>CAWHJQ010000001.1:0-157948 GCA_963829695.1 uncultured delta proteobacterium
TTGCTAATCTGTTGTGTGGGTCGAAAATCCTTGATGGGCAATTTTTTAATAACTTCGCCTTGTGTATTTGCAATCCATGCATCTTTCAGGCGAATTACAGCAGGAGCATCTGTTGGATCAAAGCGAATTGATTGTATAGTTTGATTGGTCAGTGGGAAAACGTAATTTTTAAAGCCTTCAGGCTGAATATGTATGGTGCGCGAATCGAGTTGATTGTAGCCATTCCCAACATCAAAAAAGACTTGGACAATACTCGGTGTTGAAGACTGCATTTCAATAACAAAATTTTTATTATTGAATTCGGTGAAATCATGATATCCAAATAATCCGGTGACAAATAGAGAACAAATGACAAAAATTGTTATACGATTTGGCTTCATAAAGAACGTCATATCTCAACATCCTTCACGACTTTCCCATAACAGCGAATAAGTTCTTTTACGTAATCGGCGACCCTACGCGGTGGGACGATATTTTTTACGACCTCGTATAATTCATTTTTGTTTTGGGCCAATCGAAGGAGGATGCGCGATAATGCAGAAGCATCGCCCGGAGGGAACACATAACCGTTGCGATCATTTTCCACCAGAGAACTCAGCCCGCCCAGATCAGACACAATAATTACCCGTCGGGCGGCCTGTGCCGAGAGTGCAGTGAATGGCGTATTTTCGTACCATAATGAAGGAATCACCAGTACATCAATATCCTGTAGGACTTCAGAAAACTTATCTTGTGGAAACGTTCCCCGGAACTTGATTCGGTTGTCGTCTTGGGCAAGGTTCTTTAACTCTTGCGCAAATTCGATTCTTTGTGCCGCACCCCAAATTGAGAGTTCCACAGGAACTTGCGGCTCCAACTTCATCACTGCCTTAATTGCAACCTGAGGTCCTTTAGATGGATTGAGTGTTCCAATAAAGGCAATCCTGAGCACAGATGATTCTTCTGCCAATGGGAGATTAAAAAGGCTACTTGCCTTCTGCGGAACAGGAAATTTAATAATTTTATGGTTCTTGGGTGTATACTGATTTTCGGTAAACAAATTTTGCAGAAATTCGTTCGACCAAAACACCCCATCAATGAGATCCATTAAACGATGATTTCGTTCTATGCGTGATTCGAGAATACGTTGACATGGATCTTGCCGTTGGATTAAAAAGTCCAGCCATTCTTGGGAAGGCAAGTCCCAACCGCAGTTGGAGAGGTTTGTCCGTTAATCCCCGCATATACAAGGCTAATAAACATTGGAAACAAGATCGACGATCCGGCTTGGTACACAGGGTTCCATTGTGTTTTAGAAGTTGGTAGGTTGGACAAAGAAGCCAAAAGTCCGTCGTTGTAAAATAAAAAGGGATGCCGTTTTTTTTAACTAACTCCGCAAAAGAAAGCGTTAAACGCATGAAATGAAAGGCATGGACGATATCTGGTTTTTCCTTTATGAGGAACTCGTCGAGCAAAGGCATGATTCTGGTATCATACGACTCCCATTCCAACCTTTCCATCAAACCTGGTTCCGAACCGGTAAAAAGTCGCCATACCGGGACCCCGTCAAAACTGTCGTTCTGGAGCTCAGGTTTTTCCGGATAGGAAATATCAGGTGTACAGGGTTCCACACATAAAATAGATACATCGTGTCCCTGAGTTTGCAATTCCTGTGCAACTTCTAAGGCTAGGGTCTCGGTGCCGGTATAAAATCGTGGAAAAAACTGATGCAATGCAAAAAGAATCTTTGCCAACTCAAACTCCTTTTAGATAAGGTTGGACCAAGTCCTCGATTTCACTGGGCACATTCCCTTTAGTCTGTATCCTGCATGTAATTCGCCATAGAGCGTGCCAAGAGTGGTCGCAGTAACTTGGTCGACACAATATGCATAATCCTCAACAGAGGACAGAGAATAGCGACCTGTAATCATTGACATAACAAAGCGGATATGATCTGTATAGACTTGTTGTACACGAGAGTGAGTTAGTGTCTTTTCCTGATTGGCGTCTAATTTTTCTCAATAGCCGGTGCACATTTTTTAGGAATGGAACATACTTACGTACTCTAAGGTAATTGTGGGCAATGTCTATTTTAGGTGAGTATAAACCAGATTGTCCAGCCCATTGTTTTTTAAGATCATTTGAAAAATTCTGAAGTTCTCCGATATGTCGATTAAATCTGAAACACTCAGATATGTGATATCTTCTTTAACCCGCCCTAAAATCTTGGCACAAGCTATCGAACTAGCGATTGATCGTTTAAAACGATATTCCGGAGGGCGATTATGCGAATGTCTGACACTTATTCTTGGGTCATAGAGAATCTTATAACCCCGCAATAACATCGCGTGGGCCCACGCCATGTCTTCAGCAAATTCGACATCTGGAAAGGGATAACGTTCAAGAAGGTTACGTCTATATATGGAACAAACATTGTCGTGACGAATAAGATGTAATGCATCATCGTAGGAAAGATTGCAAAACTTATCGGGCGATTCGATATACTTCAGATATGGTTCAGCACCCAAATACTCTCCATGAAACTCAACCTCAAACCGTGCCGAAATATCAGCATCGGTGTGGGGTATTTGACGGCATGAGACAGAGGCAACGTCTTCCTGATCAAGAGCTGCACACAACTGAGAAAGCCATTGCGTTGAAACAGGAATAGCATCTTGAACTAAAAACACAATTTTGTCAAATTGAGCTAACTTCAGGGCACTATTTCTCGTCTTGCTATGATGAAAATCTTTATTTTCAATGCATGAAACTTTTGCACCAGCGCCCCTGGCGAGCTCAACACTTCCGTCAGTTGATCCTGAATCAACAACGACAAGGTCAATGTGACCGGAGAACTCTTGACTTTTTATGCCGTCAAGACACTGGCTAAAAGTTTCTCCTCCATTGTAAGCTGGAATTATTATACTTACACCATCAGTCATGTATATACTCCAATTTACCAATAACTATGAGTAAGCGAATGATAATAAGAATATCCGCTACTCCAGTTGATCTCAACAATACGTGAACGTTTGTGCTCTTATAAACGACTATTTTTCTACGGTATACTTTATGGTTGTTCGAAGCAATGAGTGCAAGGAGCTATTTTAGTGACTGAAATAATTTGCCTATTGATCGAAGAGGAGCAGTTAACCACCAACTTCTACTATTAAGAACGGCGGCGATTTGACCGTCACGCTCGGCAAGTTGAGACGTGAGCGTTCGCACTACCTGTTCTTTCTCGGCCATACACAGGTGGAGGCTATTGATCTGAATGCCGCGTTCGGACAAGGCTTGGTTGAAGCTGTCGATTTGTCTGTCGCGTTCGGCCACCATCTGGTTGAAGATGTGAGCTGGGCGTCGCGTTGGGCTAAAGCTTGGGCAAGATTATGTTGAGGGAGAGGCTGGTGCGGGCATCATTCAAAAAAATCACTCGCTGGTCAACCTGTAGCTTGTTCCTGTACTCTAGATTCAAGCTCAATGAAACGAAAGAAATCCTTCTCGGTCAACCTAAACCCGACAGCCGCAAGCACGGATTGAATGAACTCAAGGCGAGAAAACGGATAGCTCGTTGCATGTTGTCCGAATCGTGTGATGGCCGCTATCATCAATAGCAACCCTCGGTACAATAACTGTCCTAATTTGAAATTGTCACGAAGAGACCATTCTGCATCAATTATTACAGGCGAGTCGTCTGGCAATATGATGATATTTTGCGGGACTAGGTCAGAGTATTTACCAGGTAGATGCACATTTGCAGAGGAAAGAGACAATGATAATCCCGCATGTTTCAAAATGTGTTCAAGTACTGCAATATAGCGCTTTAAAAATTCACCAACTTCTTCAATAGTCCATCCGTCGCGGGTTACGATTTGGATGAATTCCCATGACATGGGTTTGCCTTTGCTGTATCTATCAGATGCGGGACAATCAAAATCAATAACCTGGTCTTCACCAACATGTTTATTGGGATGAGCTGTACCGAGTCGTTTATAAACGACTTCAATGTTGTTATTGGCAGAAATTTTGAATTTGGTTTCCTTGCAATATTGAGGTACACGGTCTGTGCTGTAGTGGTATGCCAAGACTTCTGAATCAGGAAAGGGAAACTGCTGGTCTTTTAGTGATGCGATTATAAGGAATGAATTAGCAAAGATGAGGCCCATCCCATTTTTAAAAATTACTGGCCATGCAAGCTCAGGAGAAAAATTACAGTAGGCAGGGAGTTGTGGATCACGACGCACACTCTGCCATGCCAAGGCAGCTGCATCGAAATTTCGATTGTCGATGCCTTTTTCCCTTAAGATGGAAACTGGCAATTTATAATCTGGGAATGGCGCAAGAAATTCCGATGACGTAAAGCCAGACCGTTCTATAATGTCAGCCAATACTTTCTTGCCAAACGTTTGTGGCTGACCCTTCCGGTAGCGTCCTTCAATTCCATACATCGGTTGGCCAAGGTGGTCCTCGGGGGCACCAGCAAAGTATTTCAAGCCCAGCTGATTTTCAATGGCAATTATTAATTTTCCATCTGGCTTAAGCAATGAGCGGATCTGCTGCAGCATTGTCATTGCAGGAGATTCAGTTTCTGTGAACAGGTTGGCGTACTCCAATACGCCAATTAGGGTGATAACGTCAAACCTATGGTCACATTGAAATGCATCAAACTTCTCAGCGAGAACAATAACATTATCAAGATCAGATGTTCTGGAACGAGCGATTGCGGCACGACGTGGACTACCCTCAATCGCTAAAACATTGGCTCCAGACTCCCCCAGATAGCGAGTGATGGCACCGCAGCCAGCTCCAATTTCTAGAATGTCACCAGTAAGCGACTCGACAAATGGTCGTAGTATATTGGCTCTTGAGCTTGACAAGTGGTACAGCGATGGCCAGTCCGTACAATGCCGCCGAAGCTCTGCAGAAAGGACGGTAATGTCAGAAGCTTGCTTGATGATGCTGGCAATATGTAGTTCAATTTCATCCCCGTCGTTGTAGGAGATTCCGCTATAATCAGGTCGGGTCCAGATCCGGTTGTGCAGATCAAGTACATACTCTGAATTTTTAATAAAAGTTTTCATAACACTACAGGCTTTGCGCTGAGACCAAGTTCGAGATCGACAAGCCCAAAAAAACCGTCATGAGGCTGACTTGTAAATGGATTGAGTCATAACGGCGGTCATGTGGGATAATTTCTTCACCGTCTCGTGTGGCAACGCCCAACGAGATGAAATAATCACCTGGGGCGAGCCTGCATTTAAAATAAGCCTCCGCATGCGCGACCGTTGATCTTTGGCCAAGTACTTGGAATTGATTGCATTCGAGCAATTCTGAGTTCACGCCATAGACGGTAACTCCCTCTTTCGTTTTGATCGTAATTCCCAATATTGGGCGTAAGAGGTCGTTATAGAACTCCACTGATAAGGCGAGGCGAATGGTCTGTCCGGTGGTCACCGCAGTTGGATATGGATCGCCACCGACTGCTAAATAGAAATCGAGGATTGACACAGATCCGTCGCCCCAACGGTATTCGTGCGGGTTGTATCCTGGCCTGGTTGAAAAAACGTCATCGTGATTGCTGAGTATACAGGCCGCATCGTCAGTCAAAGGTAGCAGATTTTCGGAAGCATTAACCTGAACTTCGTTTTTTAGCGATTTTTTTTCTTTACCAAACAATAGGTCCATATACCGATTAACCACGTGACGTGGCTCTCCGGTTTCTAACTGCATGCCGTTTTCCAATAAAATTGCATTTGAGCAATGGGTAACAATCTGCTCACTGGAATGGGTGACCAGCAGGATACTGGTTCCATTTTCTTTTAGTTGACGTAATCGTTCAAAACATTTGGCTTGGAATTTAGCGTCCCCAACCGATAATGCCTCATCAACGATCAAAATATCCGGATCAATCTGAGCTTGCACTGCAAAAGCAAGCCGCACCATCATTCCACTTGAGTACATCTTTACCGGTTGTTCTATAAACTGACCGATGTCAGCAAAAGAGGCAATGCTATCAAGGCGGTTATCCACCTCATCTTTGGTTAGACCTAATACTGCAGCATTCATGTAAATGTTTTCCCGTCCTGTAAATTCGGGGTTGAAGCCGGAGCCGAGTTCCAGCAGAGCGGCAATACGGCCATGGGTTTGAATACTGCCACTGGTGGGGTTGAGCGTGCCGCAGATCATTTGCAACAGGGTGGATTTACCGCTGCCATTGCGGCCGATGATTCCGACGGTTTCGCCTTTTTTGACCTCAAAGGAAACATCTTTGAGTGCCCAGAATTCGGTAAAATATTGTTTGGGTGATTTGGCCATCATCCGTCTTAAGCGTGGCAAGATGAACTGTTTGAGCCGGTCACGCGGAGTGCCGTAGATCTGATAGCATTTGCTTAGATTTTGAACTTGGATGGCGATTTCAGAGGACATCAGCAAACCCCTTTCTGGTTTTCTGGAACCAGGCGTAGCCTGCGTAAGCCATGACAATAGCAGTAGCGGTGTAAATAATCAAACCAATCGAATTTGGCAAATGGCCCCATATCAGTACTTCTCTAGCTTGTTCGATGATGAAGGTAAGCGGGTTGGCCATAATTATCGGGCGGAACCTTTCCGGTACAGCGGTCAAGGGGTAAAAGACCGGGGAAAGGAACATTGCGACCGTAGTAATGATAGTGACTGTTTGGCCGACATCACGCAGGAATACTCCCAGTGATGCCAGAATCCAGGAAAGACCAGTGGTGAGGATGACAAGCGGCAACAGTACCAAGGGAATGAAAATAGCCGACCAATGCAGGTAACCATTAAAGAGAGCAAAGGCACTCAGCAGCACACCCAGGCTTACGAGGCCGTGGAAGAGGGCTGCACCCATGGCAATGACCGGCAGTATCTCAATCGGAAACACGACCTTCTTGATGTAATTGACATTGGAAACAATCAATCCGGGAGCGCGGTTGAGAACATCGCTAAACAGGTTCAGCACGATTAGACCCACAAAAAGCAGCAATGCAAACTGGGTTTTGCTGTCGTCCCCACCAATACCACCCCAGCGGGCTTTAAATATCTCGGAGAAAACAAAGGTATAGACCGTCAGCATGAACACTGGGTTGAAAAATGACCACGCCATTCCCATGACCGATCCTTTATATCTCCCCGCCACTTCGCGCCTGGTCATTTGTACGATAAGTTGACGGTGGTGCCAAAGGCTTCTACCCAGTGCCGCAAGAGATGTGGGGTGAGCGGCGTGAGGGTTGATTGCATTTAGGGAAGAGATCATTTGAAATGCTCTGCTTTTGCTAATGGATTGGCTTGTTGGTCTTTTACGGATAAGCTGGGTTTGCCCTGGGTGGGCCATTGGATATAGAGGTCTGAGTCGTTCCAGACAATGCTTCGCTCAAATTCGGGTATCCAGTAATCTGTGGTTTTGTAGAGAAACTCAGCAGTATCGGAAAGAACCATAAATCCATGCGCAAATCCCTCCGGTATCCAAATTTGTTTCTTATTTTCCGCTGAGAGAATTTCACCCACCCATTGGCTAAACGTGGGTGAACTTTTTCGAATATCCACAGCCACATCAAAAACCTCGCCCTGCACAACTCGCACTAATTTTCCTTGTGGTTGCTGAATTTGATAATGCAGGCCTCTCAATACATTTTTTGTCGAACGAGAGTGGTTGTCGTGTACGAAAATCACTTCTTTACCAATGGCTTCATTGAACTGTCGTTGATTGAAGCTTTCAAAGAAAAATCCTCGCTCGTCACCAAACACCTTTGGTTCAATGAGACATACCTCAGGGATATCAAGACGAGTAACTTTCATAAAATCAATCCTCTCCTTCAGTAGTTGCAACAAGTATTGACCGTAACCATTTTTAATCATCGGTTCGGCGAGACGCTCAATCTGAGCAACATCAATCCATTTCTGTCGATAAAGCAATCTCTTCAGGGCAGGCGACTTTAAAGCCTTGCCTTTTTTCAAGAGTTGCAATGAATCTACTCGCATCAAGTAACGAATCATGGGTGCCGGTATCGAGCCAAGCGTAGCCTCGGCCCATAATTTCGACATTGAGCTGGTCTTTTTCCAGATACAAGCAGTTGAGATCAGTTATTTCCAATTCGCCTTGCGCAGAGGGTTTCAGCTTTTTGGCCAGTTCAACAGACCCCTAGCCATAGAAATACAAACCAGTGACCACATAATCGGACTTCGGCCGTTTGGGCTTTTCTTCCAGCGACAAGACTTTTCCGGCAGAATCGAAATCAACCACCCCGTAATGTTCAGAATCCTGCACATGGTAAGCAAACACACTCGCCCATTCAGTGCGGGCCCATGGCGTTGCCAAGCACATTTTCGGAGGTTGCACGAAGCCGGATTCCATGACGAAGGGCTTCATTAAAAATGAACTGGGCAAAGCCATGCCAACTGGTGGTTTCATTCGCCGCAAGACGATATGTCCCACTCCGTTCTGAGGAAAAAGATGCATCATAGTTTAATCGATAAAGGCAATAAGCCGTAACATCGGCAAGAAGCTCAGTACTTTTGAGAGCACCAAATTGATCACAGACAACCTTGATTTCAGCATGCGCTCGTGTAAGGCTAAGGATAGTCTTGATAAAATTATTGCATCAAGCAGCGTGCTACAATACCCTCTACCTTGTTTTTGGTCAATAGTCTCAGGCGGATAATTTCAAGGAAGTTATCAGTCAATCCAACCATCCAGCACAAATATTTATACAGGTACTTCGTGCTCATAAATAGAAGCCAGTGCCGCGTCTAGAAAGCGGCCTCCGGTTGAAAGACGGAACCGCAATTGTCACCAAATGGCGGCTCAACCATTCTTTAACGAGGAAAAATTGCTCAGAAAATCCTCATAAGTCCTGGCAATCCCATCGCGAAGCGACGTCTGCGCCTGCCAACCCAGCTCGCGCATACGATCCACGTTGAGTAGCTTGCGCGGAGTACCGTCTGGTTTGCCGGCATCAAATTCAATCCGACCCTGAAAACCCACGACGCTCATCACAGTCTCAGCCAATGTTCTAATCGTTACATCCTCACCTGTTCCAACGTTGAACAGTCCCTCGCTGATGCCTTGCTCCATCAAGTAAACACAGGCATCTGCCATGTCATCGACATATAAAAACTCCCGCATCGGCTTGCCTGAACCCCAGACCACCAAAGCACTGTCATTGCGTACCTTGGCTTCATGTGCTTTGCGAATCAATGCCGGCAGTACATGGCTATTGTTCAGGTCATAGTTGTCATTGGGTCCATAGAGATTGGTCGGCATTACCGATACGTATTGAGTTGCGTACTGGCGATTGTAACTCTCACAGAGCTTGATGCCGGCAATTTTCGCAATCGCGTACGGTTCGTTGGTCTGCTCCAGTGGTCCGGTCAACAGATACTCTTCCTTGATTGGTTGGGGACAATCACGGGGATAGATACAACTTGAGCCGAGGAATAATAACCGATTAACTCCTGCCTGCCATGCGGCATGGATGACATTCGCCTCCATCATCAAATTTTGATAGATAAACTCAGCGCGGTAGGTATTATTCGCATAAATACCGCCAACCTTCGCAGCGGCAAGGACAATATAGTCAGGCTTTTCACGTTGCATAAACTCAAACACGGCCATTTGGCTGGTGAGGTCAAGCTCCCGGTGTGTCCGAGTGATAATGTTGGCGTACCCCTTGTTTTGCAATTGTCGAATAATGGCAGAGCCAACCATACCTCGATGGCCTGCAACGTATATCTTTGTTTCTTTTAACATTTCCTCAGTTCTCGTCATTGGTATCTCTTGCTCACGATGATAGTTTGATGCTCTTGTCAATTGTCTGGGCTAATTTCCGTATCTGCATGAATAAACTGCGATTAAAGACAGGATTACGGCAATATCCTTATATTTGGGTACATACCTCTCTTGTCACCAAACTGGAATGGCTGGATAGTGTTGAGAGAGAGTCTCTGGTTTCGTTGAGCGTGACCGGCGTTTTCACCGTTTTCAAAAAAAGCACCGTTGGCTTCGAGGATATGCTGAATACGCTCCTGGAATGCCTTGACAAGCAATCTTCCTTTGCCTTCAAAATGTAAACGACCTTTGGTAAACGATGATTCGACGCTCATCAGTTCATCAAGCGACATGGAATTTGTTGCCAGCTCCTCACTGTTTCTAACCAACCCCCAGACAATATAATCGGCAGGGATTTCCAGTGCCTGATCGCTGTCAATGATGGTATGTGGCATAATCACACATCCCTTACCGATTTTGAGTCTGCTCCCCTTTTTTCCGCAGAGAAAACTGTTAAAGCCAACAAAAACATTCGATCCAAGTTGAGCTTCGATTATTTTGGCACCATGGGCGGTTACATTATACCCTTCAAGATATGAGTTGATAATAAAGCAGTTTTCCTGGGCGTTAGCTCCCTTGCCAAGGGTCGAATTTTCTATGTAAGCTCTTTGGGATACCAGCACATTTTCGGCAATTTTAATATTGGGCAGGACCACGGCATATCGATCCAAGGAGGCTGTTTCCGGTATTGACTCAATTTCGTCAAGATTTACAAAGTCAAAAACGCGCTGGAATTGATCCTTACGTTCTTCGATAAAATCAATCAACGTGCCCCATGGGACCTTGTCCGGGGAAAGAGAAACATAGTGTGCTAGGATCTCTTCGGGGTATTTGTAGAGAAAATTAAAATTGCCGGGACTGTTGACCCAGATTGTGCCGGGATCTACCTTAAGATGATTTATTTCTCCAGCTTGAATATACGAATATGCCCCAATCACACAGTCGTGCATGGTCGTCAGGTCGACGGTGGCGAAGGGTCCTAGGAAACAACCGTCGGATGGCGCACCATGAATGTTTGAATAATCCATGGCAAGAGTATCTTTTATAAAGAATTTTTCAGGTGTTTCCGGATCGTGGGAATAGTTGTGCACCAGAGTTTTGACGAGGGCGCTGTCTTCAATATCAATAATCTCGTCTTTTGTCAGAGTCAGGGTGAAATTATTGAATTTGATCGTATGGTTTTTTCGTTTGAGTTCGTCGCCCCGGATATCACTCTTATACAAAATTGAATTCCTGACCCTGCATTTTCCCAGAAAATAGCTACCGGCAAGGGCGGAATGCTCAAAGTGTAGATCAAGCGGATGATCTGGGGTTATGCCATAAAAAGCATAGAATTTGGTCATTCGATCCGGTGGGATAAGTGCATCAGCGAAAGGACTGACGTCAAATTTCAATTCTCTGAGGTTGATGTTGACCCTTTGGACAATTCTATTAAAGAGCTTTTCCAATTCTTTCATTAGATATCCTTAAAATCTCTTTTGGATGCAGGGCATAAAAATAGTGGTTCAGAGAGTAGAGCGGTGGCGCTGAGAAGCACCTTTTCAGTTAGTTTTCGAGTGCTATCATTCTATGGAAAACAGCCGCAAAGACATCTGAGATTCTCAGGATACCGACAATTTTTTCCTTACGGGTTACCAACAAAGAAAGATGTGTCCCTGCAATCAGCCTGTGTATGGCGGTGTCCAGGCTGCAGTCCTCCGAAACGAATTCTCCGGGAGATGGAGTTTGCATAAACTCTTCAACTTTTTTTGTGGAGGCTTCCCTTAACGATTCTTTGCTCATTATCTTTCCGTGGGATCGGTATAGATCGCGGAGTTGCGCAATGTAAGTATCACTGAAGTTGAATTTTTTCAACTGATCTATATTCGAATTGGCTTTAGATTCCGGTTCAATTGCTTTCAGTGCTCGTAACTGGCTGATTTTTCCGATGATACGGCCGTTTTTGTCGAGAACCAGCACCGCGCGGTGGAGGTACTTGCTCATGGTGTAGGTTTCCTGCGCCTGTTCCAGTGCCTTTATCGCAGCAATAAGAGATGTCCCGACAGTTACGGTCGCATATTCTGAAATTGGAACCATAAGATCTTTCACAAGAATATTTTCCACAGGACCTCCTAACTTCAAAATTACCAAAAATGAATGGATTACTTCGTAGGGTAAATCGGAAAATATATGCTCTCTTATCTATGCTAAAAAACCTATATTGTCAAACCATTCCGGGCAGGAGAGCGCATAGCCGTTGAGGCTTGAGGTACATCGGGAAAGCTAGTTTACGGGAATATCGCTGAGAGGAAATCGCATTACTGCAAGTGTGATAGTTTCAGTGCGGGCGTATTTATATCGATGCTGAAGGTAACTGACCTGGTAATCGGATGGAACAATATGGTAGGTCTTTGCCAGGAAAGAGGCCAGTTCGACGGGAAGGTCATGGGACTGGTCAGCTCTCCAAACCACTACCGCAGAGGAAAAAATCCGCGAGCTTGCAATGTTTTCAAATTTATAACCAGGGATGAGAGCGATGCTGCTCGGGAAACTGGATCCGCATGTTGCCTGCCAGAAAACGGTTATCGCTTATTATCAAGCCGTCGGAAAAGCCGGTTTGCCGGAGATCTTTGGCGAACGCGGTAAAGGGATAATTCATCCGACTAAAATGATGTGTGTAGGAGGCTCCGACAACCCTTACGGTAAAGGCGATATAGACGGCTATCGCAGTGACCGAAATTATTCTCAGAAAAAGCCTGAACTGTTTTGGAGAAATTTGTGAGGCTTCCAGCCTTGAAAAGAAAAAGATAGGGGCGGCGAACAACAAAGGTTGGAGCCACCGATCTTTGACATATGATACTTTAAACACCAGAACAACCGTCAAGAGGATAATGAAGAGTGTCAGGATGTATCTTTTTATAAACGTGATGATGAAAGCTCATTTCCGGATTTTGATTTCGACCAAAACCCTTAGGGAAGACAAGGAGGCAGATAAGCCACAGGGGAGTCAGAAACAGCAAACTATTGGAAAAGAGACTGATAATCCCCTTTAATTGATAGTTTTCGATTCCGCGTTTGAATTTACCAGCCGTGGAAAAGACAATATCCTGATTGTTGAACATCCATAGAAAATAGGGCCCGGTAAGCACAACCATGATCAGAATACTCAGCACTATTTTGGGAGAAAAGAGCACCTTTCTGCCTTCGGCAAAAGTGGACAAAGTCAGCAGCAGGATAGCCAAGAAGAGAGCGAAGTTTGCCTTGCCGAGAAAGCCTATGGCGAGCAGCAGGCCAAAAAGGCAATAATTTGCCAGGTTCTGCTTCTTAACCAGGCGCAGGGCTTGCCAGAGGGTAGCGGAGGCCGCACAGACCACCAGCGTTGTGTGGGTCATATCGCGCTGGGATTCCCAGGCTATCTGGGGAATAAGCAGCAGGGAGCAAGTAGCCAGAATCGCGGCATGAGTGTCCTTTAGAATTTCCCGGCCGGAGAAGAAGACGAAGACATAGGTCAGAAACAGGAGGCCGTTTTTCAGAAGGCTGACGGCAAAGACGTTTTTCCCGAACAGTTCAAAGAATGAGTATTGTATCCAACTGTAAAGTGGCGGCTGTTCCGTATAACCAGGCAGCAACCATTGTCCTAGAAGGGCCTGTTCCGCCTCATCATAGTCCAAGGAGTCCGAGATCATTACCCGCAGGAGAATGTGCAGTGAAAAATAGCAACCGAGTATAAGAAGAAATTTTATTGTCAGCTGCTGCTTTGCTGCCGGGGTAGCTGTCATCTCGATTAGCCCTGCAGGGATTGGCCCTGTCGTAAGCCGAGTAGGATATTCCTGCTGTAGACCACGACTCCGAATAACTGACCGACGAAGAGTACCGGATCTTTTCTGAATATCGCATAGCTCAGCACCATAAGAGAACCGGTGAAACTGATTAGCCAAAAACCGATCGGCAGCAAAGATTCTTTACGTTTTTCGCTATAGAGCCATTGGTAGATAAAACGGAAAGTAAAAACACACTGGCCGATGATACCCCAAATCAGAAGAGAAGAGGAGATGTCCTTATTGGTAAAAAGCTTATGGATGTTGTAGGTCTCTCCGCTGAGTAGCCAGCAGATGGCCAGCCCGGGGAAAACAACAGCGAGGAGACGAACTGGGCCAGGAATTTTTTCCCAGAACCCGTGGTAATGTAGGTTACGAATGTACACTCCATAAGTAATAATCTGCCCGAGGATAATGACCAGATCGTTGCGAAGAACGCCATACACCATCAAGAGAAATGAGGCAAGGATGCTCAACTGCCAGAAAAGCAGGGGTGAGAGAATTCGTCCCGCCTTTTCCGAGGCAATCCATTGCGTGAGTTGCCTTGCCGAAAAAAGGATCTGGGCAAGAAAACCTATTGAAAAAATAAGATTTTGGTTCATGTATTTTAGTGCCTTAGAAATAATATCGAAGTCTTCGCTTATCTCTTGTTTTTTACAAGAATATTATTTCGTGAAGAAACTTATACCCCTCGAGGGGGTACTGAACTGAGTCCCCGTGTTTTGCGGGGGCTGGTCTGCTATCTTGTAGCGGATGTATCGACTGCGCATCCAGCGAAAGGCTAAAGTATCGAAAAAGGGCCCGACAAGACGATTGAAGAGATGGTACTTGCTGGTTCCGGCATGACGAGGGGAGTGCGATATGGGAATCTGTTTAACTTTACCACCCTGCAACTGAACAAGTGCGGGAAGAAAGCGATGCAGACCTATGAAAAACGGTATTTTCTGGGCGTAGGAGAGCTTTAATATTTTCAAGGGACAACAGGTATCCTGGATGGCATCATTTATCATCAGGCGTCTGTAGCCATTACCAATCTTTGACGACAATCTTTTGATGAGGCCGTCTTTTCTTTTTGCGCGAATACCATTGACCATATCATATTCGGGGAAGTAGCTGAAATACGGAAGAAAGTCAGAAGGATGCGTCTGGAGATCCGCATCGATATAACCGACCAGGGTCGTCTGGCAATGGTCAAACCCGGCTTTGACAGCAACGCTCAGACCGTAGTTTTTATCGAGGGATAATACGGTACAATATGCAGATTCTGTACACTTGTTTATAAGTATTTGTAAGCTGTTATCCGATGAGCCATCATTGATAAAGAGTACTCTGCTTGGAACAGGGCTGGTCTCAATAAACCTGTCCATCTCAAGAAAAAATGCAGGAAGACTCTCTTCCTCATTAAATACCGGAACAATGATAGTCAGCTCATCACTCATGTAATACATCCATTTAGTGTTTTCTGGTCCGATTGTCGTTTTAGCGTATGGTAAGATTGCGAAGGACCCACTTTTAAGGCAGGAATAATTTACTATAAGACAACCAAATATCGTTAACAGACATCACCACGAAACTCAAGTCAATTCGGTTGAGATTCCTAAATCGGCTTACAAGAGAGGCAGCTAAAAAAGGCGACTCTTGCTGACAAGAGCCGCCTTTTTGGTCACTTTTTGAGATTGACTACCTGTAGTTAATTGAGAATCTGGAAGTCGTTATAAGCATGGCCGCCGTGCTCGGTGATGTCGAGGCCCTCAAGTTCTTCGTCGGCACTTACACGCAGTCCAATGGTCATCTTGATTATGGTGAACAGCACAAAACAGACGCCAAAAGACCAGGCAAAAGCCGTACCGATACCGAGAAGCTGTACGCCGATTATTTTGGCAGTAATACCTCCGATATTGAACAGTCCGGCAGCCAGGGTCCCCCAGGCACCGCAAACACCGTGGACGGAAATGGCACCGACCGGATCGTCAATATGGATTCGGTCAATAAACAGAACGGAAAGGACAACGACGATACCGGCGATTGCTCCGATGATTACAGAACTGGTTGGTGATACATTGTTGCAACCGGCCGTAATAGCAACCAATCCGGCCAGTGCCCCGTTTAGACTCATGCCGACCTCGGGTTTTTTAAAGATCACCCAGGCGGTAAGCATAGCGGTGATGGAGCCGGCAGCGGCAGCGAGGTTAGTGTTGACAAAGATCATGGCGATATCCTTGGTACCGGCTGTAGTGGAGCCGGGATTGAACCCGAACCAACCAAGCCAGAGGATGAAGACTCCCAGGGCCGCCAGTGGGATATTGTGACCAGGGATAGCTTTCACCTTGCCGTCTTTACTGTATTTGCCGATCCTCGGGCCGATGACCAGGGCTCCGGCCAGCGCTGCCCAGCCGCCGATGGAGTGGACGACGGTCGACCCGGCAAAATCGATAAATCCAAGTTTTTCCAACCAGCCGCCACCATGGAAAAGACTGCCCCAGGCCCAACTGCCGAATATCGGATAAATAAAAGCAGAAATCGCTGCGCTGTAGACAAGGTACCCGACGAATTTTGTCCTTTCAGCCATGGCCCCTGAGACGATGGTCGCAGCCGTTGCCGCGAAGACAACCTGGAACATCCAGAAGGCCAGGACCCATGGGTCGCCACCAATTTTGAAATCGCTGAGGAAAAAACCATTGGTGCCGAACCAACCGGTGGCGTTTGCCCCGAACATGATTCCGAAACCCAGAGCCCAGAAGGCGATGGAACCTACAGCGAAATCCATCAGGTTTTTCATCATGATGTTGATTGAGTTTTTTGCCCGGGTGAAGCCTGCTTCCACCATAGCAAAGCCGGCCTGCATAAAGAAGACCAGGGCGGCGGCTACGAGGGTCCATACGTAGTCGAGATGGGTCTGTACCCCGGCGATGGCGTCAGCATTTGAAGCAATCGTCGGGGCAACGGTATCGTCTCCCGCCCAGGCGAAAACCGGTAGGCAGAGCAGTAAGGCTGCAAAAAACATTTTTTTCATGACATTTCTCCTTTTTAAAATAGTGACAAAATTGTGATTATTAGATTGCATCCTCGTCCCGCTCGTTGGTTCTGATTCGACATACCGTTTCCACCGGAATGACGAAAATTTTACCGTCGCCTATCTTGCCGGTTTTCACGGTTTTGCAAATAGTTTGAACTACTAGATCGACTTGATTGTCTTCAACCACGATCTCTACCTTGACTTTTGGTATAAAATCGACAAGGTATTCCGCCCCTCGATATATTTCAGTGTGGCCCTTTTGGCGGCCGAACCCTTTCACCTCACTGATAGTCATCCCCTGTATACCTAAAGCCCCAACGGCCTCTTTCAGGGCTTCAAGTTTGAAAGGTTTGATAATTGCCTCTATTTTTTTCATCCCACTTTTCTCCTTTACTCCAATCGAATGATTTTCTTTTCTTCCAGCCTGTAATTCTTGCAAAGGTTGTTGCAAGAAATGACGAAGCGCTTAGTTATGCAAAATGGTGCCCGAAACGCCCGTAAGCATACGGGGATGTTTGTTGAGCGTTTGTCTTGTCTGTTACCAACAACTGTGCCATCACGTCCTGAGTGAGGTTGATTTGTTGTTAACATGCTTGTATTATTGATGTAATATGAATGAGGAAAACGAGTGGGAATTATTAAATTTAAAATAACATTCCATTTATGTAATAAAATACTATCGCAGGATTGGCGTAAACCAACAAAAATGTAACTTTATTGGTTAAGGGAAACCTTTTCTGTGCGCAAAATAATTGCAATGTTGGTATGTTGGTGTTAGCAAAAGGGAAAGTGGCAAATCTGGTAATGCTGGTTCTTGGGATGAGAAAATAGCGTTTGGTCTGAAGGGTCCTCTTCTAAAGGTTCGCATGTACACATCATTTTACAAGTTAGATAAAAAACCATTTGAAATCAATCCCGACCCTTCTTTTCTGTGGCTTGGCGAAAAGCATAAAGAAGCTTTTGCAACCTTGCGCTACGGCATACTTGAAAACAAAGGTTTTTTGCTTCTGACCGGTGAAGCCGGCTGCGGCAAAACAATTCTTATTAAGGCTCTGACTCAGAGTTTAGACAAGGGTGTTGAGTGGGCGGTGATTGTCGATCCGGGATTGGCAAGACTCGATTTCTATAACGCTATAGCCAAAGGATTCGGCATAGAAAAAGAGTTTACCTCGAAGGTTCAGTTTTTGATTCAATTCAGTCACTTCTTGCATATGGCCGATGATGAAAATAAAAAAGTGTTGCTGCTAATAGATGAGTGTCACCGTTTGAGTCAGGAGATGCTGGAGGAACTGCGACTACTGTCGAATATGGAAAAGGCTGGCGCGAAACTAATCAATATATTTTTTTTGGGGCAGCCGGAATTCAATGAGATACTGTTGCAGCCGAGAAACCGGGCAGTGAGACAACGTTTAACCCTAAGACTTGATTTGCCTCCTTTAAACGTTCATGAAACAAACGATTATATCCATCACCGTCTGAAGATCGCCGGAACCGAGGAAGAGTTGTTTACTGCAAAGGCTGTTGAGGTTGTTCAACGATATTCCCAAGGGGTTCCACGGCGGATCAATACTATTTGTGACCTTGCCTTGGCAAATAGTTCGATGCAGGCCAAACAAGTCATTGACAATAAAATGATTGAATCCTGCATCCAGAAGACGGACATGCCTGTACATTCCCACCTGGAAGTTTTTCAAACGTATTCGGACGGAAAAAATGTGATCCAAAACTGCCGAAAATATCCCTTCGTTTTCCGGCTTGAACCTGAAAGGCGCCTATCAACAGAGCCGGCTAAAGTATTTATTGGGGCTCTTCATCCTTTTGGCAGCCGGGGTCTATTTTTGGTATCCAGCACCACAATCCTTGGAGAAGGTCAAGGTGACCCCCGTTGAGATCGTAAAAGAGCCGGCAATGGAAATCTTTTCGCCGGTCGGCTCCTCACCTGCGGTCACCATGCCTGAGAAAAGCAAGAGTGAAATAAGTGAACAGAAAGCAGAGGATTTAAAGATTGAAAAAACCCAAAATAACAACGAAGTAAAAGAGGAAACACACGCAGGAGTCAGTATGCCCGCGTCGGAAATACCCCCACCGCTTGAAACCCCTGCCGTTGCGATAAAGGACAGTCTGCTCGGGCAAAAGGCCTCTGGTCAGGCCAGGGTTTTGCTCCGTGCCGTTCAGAAAAAACAGGTACATGCCCCTACGGCATCAATGGTGCCTAGGAAAATAAGCCTCGAATTACAGCCGAATACACAGAAACTGACGAAGGCGGCTCAAAAAGAGTTTGACAGCTTTGTCGAGAAACTTAAAAAATATCCCCGAGCGACGGTCTTGATAAAAGGATATGTCTCTGCAAAAACTAATTCTCCGGAAAATATCAAATTATCTAAAGATAGGGCTCTGGTTGTGCAAAAGCTCATGTTGGCAAAAGGAATCGATGCAGAGCGGATTGAGGTGGTGGGCATGGGGAATCGGGACCCGATTACCTCGAATAATACCAGTAAAGGACAAGAGAAGAACTGGCGGGTGGAAATAATCATCGTTAAGGACGGCGTCAAAGAAGTGGGAGGGAACTGAAGGACAGCGTTATTTTCTTCCGGACAAGGCAGCAAGTTTTTTCTCCAACTGGTTGTAATTGTGATTCAGGTCGTGGTTGCGACGGATATGTTCACCCGCCTTTATAGCGAGTGTCCTCCTTTTCGAGGGCTCTTCTATAAGGCGCTGGATATGCGCTGTAAAAAGAGATGGGTTTGCGGCGGGGGAGAGCAGCCCCGTCTGGTCGTGTAATATGGCTTCTCCGCCGCCCCAGTCCTGGTAGGCAACCACGGGGAGGTTGCAGGACTGGGCCTCCAGGTAGACCATTCCAAGCGACTCATTAATGCCGGGAAAAGCGAAAATGTCCGCGGCGCTGTAATATTGATATAGCTGCGGTCGAGGTATCTTGCCAAGAAAAAGAACGCGATTTGGAAGCAGTTGAGCAGCTTTTTTTTCAAGTTGCTGCCTGCAGCTGCCGTCACCGGCAATAATCAAGCGGACAGGCAATCCCCTTTGTGCAAGCTCGCTGCACGACTGTATTACAGTACTGAGCCCCTCGGTTTTCACGCCGGGTCGCATCATGGCGGCGGTCATGACGATTATCTCATCCTTAATTGCCCAACGCGATCGCAGCTCCATTCTCCAGGCTATCTGAAAATTCGAACATCCCAGGAATAATGCCCGGAGCAATGTAACTGAGGCGGTTTTCCGGTAAAAGTCTTTTAAGGTTGGTCAGGTCTTTTTGTTTATTGGTGAAGACATGGGCTGCCGATTGCAAAACCTTCCGGTTAAGCAGAAAGCCCGGCAGTGTTTTTAGTTGTTTGCGCCGTTTCGTTGAGTAGATTCCCTGGAAAATAACATAAGGAATTCCAAGTTTCCTGCTACAGCTTGACCCTAGAATATCCGGGGCCTTGTAATAGGAGTGATAACTAAGCCAAAGGTCCGGCCGCGTTACCCTAAAATCTCGGATGAGTCTATTTTTCTCAGTCAATAGCCTCAATAGGGTCAATGGCCGATAGTAAATCCAGCGGCAGCGGAGCCTGCTCGCAACTGAGATCTCGTGACCTCTGTTTGCCAGATGGTTATACAGTTCGGTTCCTATGACCAGATCTCCCGAAGGATTGGAGTGATCCATGGGTTTGAAGGGCATGTAGTAGGCGATTTTCATTACCCTTTAACCAGGTTATAGGGGAAAAGTGAAAGAAGTTGCATTGCATCAGGAAACCAAATATCCTGGGATTTTGCATTGATTTTCTGAGGCAATTGGCAACTCGGCGCTCTGTTTTGCTGCGGCTTGGCCAGACAGTGCGACGGATTAATATTGCCCTGAGAGGGTTTCTATGGCGCAAACTGAACGATTGGATGTTTTAATTTATGCACATGATGGACGTGGCCTTGGTCACGCAAGCCGAAGTATTGGCGTAGGAATGGCCCTACGCCGTCTCTACCCTGACCTCAAAGTGCTCTTTGTTTCCGGCTGCAGTCTATCTCGGGAGTTAATCGGCAACGCACCCCTCGACTGGCTGAAACTTCCATCATACGAAACCAAGGTCGTTCAAGGTAAATCGATAGGAATAATCGGTAAATCGATGTTCACTGATCAGCAACTCGGACAGTTGAGGTCCAAAGAACTGGCTCATTTGGTTTCTTTATACAGGCCGCGATTAGTTCTGGTTGATCATACTCCTCAGGGCAAGCATAAAGAGCTTGTCCCGGCATTATCGGCTGGGGAGGGCGGCGATACCCTCTGGATTCTCGGGGTGCGTGGGGTGGTTGGTGCAGTAAAGCAGGCCCGCTCTGAATTTGCCGGGACTTTATTTAAAGATCATTACCATGCACTGCTTTGGTACGGTGACAGTTCAGTGCTCGGCCAATCGCACTATGAACAGTTAGGGCAACACTACAATACAGTTCCGGTGGAATGCGGTTATGTCCTGAGATTGGCTGAGTTTGCAGTCTGGAATGGTGGATTGCCTGAACAGGATCGAACCGATTGCGGGAACCATTTCCATCCCGTGGCTTGGGGAAAAGACCATGGATTTTTTGGTGATTCTAGCTGATGTCTTGAAAAAAATTCCCACTTCATTTGGTCGCTGGTGGCTCTTTGTTGACACGGAGAGTTCTTCCGCTGTGGGGCGAAAGATCAGGAAGCTCTTCGAGCAGATACAGAATTGTCGATTGGAGCCCCCAGGGATTCATTACGTCTCGGCCTTGCTGCATTCGAAGACCGCAATTATTTATGGGGGCTACAATAGTCTTATGGACGTTGTTCATGCTCAAATCCCCGCCCTGGTTGTTCTTCGTGAAATGGAGGATGAGGAGCAGCAGGTTCATCTTCGAAAACTAAAAGATGTCTTGGGAGAGGCAATCTCAATGGTTTCTGAAACTGAAGTTTCGGCCGAGGAGCTTGAAGGGCTGTTGCTCGCCAATCTGCAGAAAAACAGATTGCCTTTTGTTTCGCTTAATACCAACGGTGCGGCACATGCAGCAAAGTATCTTCATAATCTTCTTCTCTGAGAGGGCCGGCTCATTTACCGGCAATCTCAGGATATGGGGAAGTGGAGTTGGACTTGTGGAATTATTTAGGAATTAAGGGGTTCGGAAGGCACTGTCGTCAACTTTGGCGAGGAAAACTTTTGTGCATATCAGAACATTTCTGGAGGTATCTCCAGCCTGGATGCGCAAAAGTCCCTCCCGGATGATGATTTTTTTCAACAGCTCCCTTCCGTTTGACAGATTGTAGTAGATATCGGAGTCGAGAATGTCTTCGATGTTTTTCGGCTCGACTTTATCGATAATCAGTTGGACTCCAAGGTTCAGGAAGGTGTCTTTTATTTGAAGGAGTTCACTCTCCAGGGCGAGTATTCCCTGCTTGGAGACGAGTTCTGAAAGTTTTTTCAATTGCAGGACGAGGGGGACCAGGGATTCCTGGTCTTCAAGACTGCATGATGCCTTTGCGGCAAGGGCTAAGTCGCGTATCATCTTTTTCCTTTGAAGTATTGTTTTGAAGGTGTGCCGTGCTGTTGCTGGGTTTTTCCCGAGCGGTTGGCTCTAAGGTTTTCCGCTTCGTCTTGATTTTCTTCAGCGTATCTTACCCGGTTTTGCCGGAACAAGAAAGGAACTGCCTCTAATTCTGTCGGTACTTATTTTGTGACATCGGCATTTCCTACTCCGCCTCAAGTAGTTTTTGGTGGTAGAAAGAGGACAAAAATGTAAAAAATAATAATCAAGCATTCCAAAAATGGAATAAGTATACCTGTTGGTTAGATCACGTACTGAAAGCATATCGTCTTATTCATTTGATATAATACGTATAAATATAATTATAACCCGTCTGGCGCGGGTGTTGCAACAATTAAGTCAGGTGCCATAGAGTGGTCTTAGCTAAAAACAATGAACTTTATGGAGTTGCCCGCAGTCTGCACATGCTTGTCGGTTTTATTATGATGTATGGAGGCATATCCTGGGTTTACTAAAGATTAATAAGGGGAAGGTATCATGAAGAAAATAGAAGCAATTATCAAACCATTTAAACTTGAGGCAGTGAAGGAGGCTTTGACTGACATAGGCATTACCGGGATGACCGTATCCGAAGTTAAAGGGTATGGGCGACAGAAAGGGCACAAGGAAATGTATCGCGGTGCGGAATACAATGTGGACTTTAATCCCAAGATCAAAATAGAATTGGTGTTGGCGGCTGAATTGGTCGACAAAGTTGTCGATGCTATCCGAGCCGCGGCAAACACTGAAAAGATTGGCGATGGAAAGATTTTTGTTCTGCCTGTTGAAGATGTCCTGAGAGTGAGAACGGGAGAAAGAGGTAAAGATGCTATTTAGAACCTTAGAAATTCTTTTCTTGTTTTTCACCCCTCAAGGGGGCACTGAAAAGAGTAAGAAAGAATTTCGTGAAGGTACTTATCCCGGCTTTCGTCCCGTTTACCGGGGTTAGAACCTTACAGATTGTTTTCGTTTATAAAAAACAAGGATAATAATCTGCGAAAGGTTCTTACACCCCTCAAGGGGGTACTAAACAGAGTTCCCATCAAGTGAAGACTGATCAGAACACCTCTCAAGTGGAGTACTAAGAAGAGTCCTGTACTTTTCAGCTGGGATAGCCGGTCTGTTATCTTGTTTGGCTGATCCCAGCATAAATTCAAGTAGTAAAAAAGCCATCCTTCCGCAAAATTTATGCAGAAGGATGGCTTTTTTTTGTTGTTGATAATGTCTGCTAATGATAATTATTCTTGACATTCTGCAAGCGGTTTGGATATATGTGGACATCGCGCAAATGAGTTGTTAAAAATGTATTTTCTCTTAATCTATGTTGGTTATTGCCTTTATGGACAATAAGATTTGCATGTTTTTGGTACGGATTACCTGAATAATCGAGGGAATTCTATGGGATCGCCTTACCTATTAAAAGTTTATCGATTTTATTTTGATGGTTTTTCCAGAATGACCATTGGTAAAACGTTGTGGAAGATTATTTTTATAAAGTTGTTCGTTATGTTTGTCATTCTGAAATTGTTCTTTTTTCCTGACTTCTTGCAGACAAATTTTTCGACCGATCAGCAAAGGGCCGATCATGTTATTCGCCAATTGACCGGATCGTTGCAAAATAAATAAGCCCGATAAACGGGACAAGCGCATCCGCGAGATTTTTTCCCAAAATAATCAAGAAAATAATCTCTAAGAAACTAACTACGGAGGACGTTGTAATGAGTGAAATAGATCTGGCCACGGTGAACTGGGCGAGGGCACAGTTTATCCTGACTGCGATGTATCACTGGCTTTTTGTCCCGATTACCTTGGGGCTGTCATTTCTTTGCGCATTTTTTGAATCGATGTACGTGCGCACGGGAAAAGAGGAATGGAAGCATCTCACAAAGTTCTGGATGACATTGTTCGGTATCAATTTTGCCATCGGTGTTGCCACCGGCATCATCATGGAATTTGAGTTTGGGACAAATTGGTCCAATTATTCTTGGATGGTTGGCGATATATTCGGCGCTCCACTGGCTATTGAAGGTATTTTTGCCTTTTTCCTCGAAGCAACATTTTTTGCAGTGATGTTTTTTGGTTGGGAGCGGACTTCCAAAGGTTTTCATCTCTTTTCCACCTGGATGGTTGCTATAGGTTCTAACCTTTCGGCCCTTTGGATCCTGGTAGCTAACGGTTGGATGCAATATCCGGTTGGGATGGCCTTTAATCCTGAGAATGCCCGTTTTGAGATGCATAATTTTTGGGAAGTACTCTTTTCTCCTGTTGCCATCGCCAAGTTTACCCACACAACCAGCTCGAGCTTCGTGGTTGGCTCCTTTTTTGTCATCGCTATTTCTTCATATTACCTGCTTAAGGGGCGGCATGTGGATATGGCCAAAAAGTCAATTATCGTTGCTTCGGTTTTTGCTTTACTTGGTTCAGTGTTTGCCGCCTTTACCGGAGATGAATCCGCTTATGCCAATGGTCACTATCAGCCTATGAAGATGGCAGCCTATGAAGGACTTTATCAAGGGGCCAAAGGTGCGGATATCGTCGCCCTGGGTGTCTTGACCAGTGGGAAAAAAGTTGGTGACGGCCAGAAACCGTTTGCTTTCGAGATCTCCATTCCCAAGGGATTGTCGCTCATGGCAAAACGTGATTTGAACGCTTTTGTTCCTGGTATCCAGGATCTGGTTTACGGTAATGAAGCAGAAGGTATTATGCCTGTTGCCGAGAAGATGGAAAAAGGAAAAGCAGCCATCGCGGATTTGGCAACTATGCAGAAGGCCAGGAAGGCAGGAGATGAGCAAGCAAAGGCTGATGCTTTAGAGAGATTCAAGGTGAATCAGGACTACCTCGGCTTTGGTTATCTTGATACCCCGGAGGAAATTGTGCCTCCAGTTGCCAGCACTTATTATTCTTTTCATGTGATGGTTTATTTGGGAACTTTTTTTCTTCTGCTGGCCCTGCTCTATCTCTACTCATCGTACAAGGATACCCTTGAAGATAAAAAATGGTTGTTGATGTTGGGATTTTGCTCTTTTTTTCTTGCATTAATTGCTTCGGAACTGGGCTGGGTCGTTGCTGAAGTTGGTCGTCAGCCTTGGGCTATTCAAAATTTGCTGCCTGTAAAAATGGCGACAACCAATATTGGGGCAGGCCATGTGCAGGCATCTTTTGCCATCTTCTTTATATTGTTTGCCGTACTGCTCATTGCTGAGATTAAAATTATGCTCAAGCAGATCAAAATAGGACCGGAGGGCGTGTAATATGATTGGAAACTTAGATATTGTGATCCTGCAGCAGATCTGGTGGATCATCTGCTCTACCGTAGGAGCCCTCTTTCTCTTTCTCACTCTTGTTCAGGGGGGGCAAACCCTGCTTTGGCAAGTGGCGAAGAGCGGCCAGGAAAAATCGCTCATCATTAACTCGCTTGGAAGAAAGTGGGAACTGACCTTCACCACCTTGGTACTTTTCGGCGGTGCGCTGTTTGCCGCTTTTCCAAAGTTTTACGCAACGAGTTTTGGTGGGGCATACTGGGTATGGTTGCTGATTCTTTTTACCTTCATCGTCCAGGCCGTTAGTTATGAGTTTCGGACAAAACCGAACAATCTGCTCGGTGCGAAAACCTATGAGTTGTTTCTCTTTATCAACGGTTTCGTTGGGATTCTTTTGATCGGGGCCGCCGTTGGAACTTTTTTTACGGGCTCCAATTTTATTTTAAATGACTCTAATCAGGTAACCTGGACCAATCCGCTCAGAGGTGTTGAGGCCGCATTCTCTTTGTTCAATCTCTGCATTCGGATTGTTTTTGGTCTTTAACGCCAGGGTACTCGGTGCTATGTATCTGGTGAATAATGTGGATTTCAAAGGGGTTCCTGAGTTTGAGGCACGGGTGAGAAAATCCTGTCTGATCAATTTCCTCTGCGCACTGCCTTTTTTGCTCTATGTGGTGGTAAGTCTGTTGCTGATTGATGGTTTTGGGACCGATACCAACGGGATTGTCAGCATGGTCGCGCATAAATATCTGAACAACCTGTTGGCAATGCCGGTGGTGCTTGGTTTGCTTGTGGTTGGTTTGTTCCTGGTTATTCTCGGAGTTACCCGAACCAGTCTCGCAAGGGCCACCACCGGTATTTGGTTTGGGGGTTTGGGTACCATACTGGTTGGTCTTGCAGTGTTTTTCACTGCGGGTTTTAACGGAACACCGTTTTATCCCTCCAAGGTCGATCTGCAGTCGAGCCTGACTATTTATAACGCATCTTCAAGCCATTATACCCTGACGGCGATGACCTACGTGGCCTTGTTTATTCCTGTTGTACTTGCCTATATTGCTTATGTGTGGAAGCAGATGGATTCGAAAAAGATCGGTATGCGGGATATTCGTGATACGAAGGCTTATTAGTGACTTAGAAATTCTTCCCCGCTTTTCAGGGGAAGAATTTCGTGAAGGAACTTACCCCCGTGCTGTGCGGGGGTTAGGGGCTTTTCACCAAAACGACCAAAGCAAAAAGCATACACTGAAAAAATAACAAAGGAGTAAACCATGACTGCAGTATTATTAATTGGCTGGGTCGCTCTCATTGTTGTCTCCTATAAGGTGGCAATCGCGGTTCTTACCAAGACGAATAATTTATAGTTTCCGCTGTGTGAGTCTGGTTGGAGTCTGCATTCTCTTCGGCCAGACATCTCTCTACCTACTAACCCCCGTGTTTTGGGGGGAGCTGATTTGGCAGCCTGGTGGCTCCTGACCCTAAATATTATCCCAAAATATAAGGATTGATGATCCCCCACCAAATAAGCTGCAGGCAGATGAGCGCATATAGACCGGCGATGACATCGTCCATCATTATGCCGATTCCGCCATGAATCTTCTGATCAAACCAGGAAACGGGAAAGGGTTTATAGATATCAAAGATTCGAAAGAGCACAAAACCGAGAAACCAGGCTGCGGGATGTGGCGGGGCGATTGCCAGGGTAATGAACATGCCGAGGATTTCATCGATCACGATACACCCGGCATCTGGGCTATCAAGGATCTTTTCAGCCGACCCGGAGACAAAAAATCCAACAATAAACAGTCCTACCAAAACCAGCAGGTAGGTCGGTAATGACAAATTCCTGATCAGCAACCAGGGGACAAAGGCGGCTAGCGAGCCCCAAGTTCCGGGTGCTTTGGCAATCTTCCCGACATACAAGCCGGTGGCAAGTGCCATTATCAATTGATTCATTGTGAATTTGCACCATGGCTTCGAATTTCGTTATAGACTTCCTGCAACGGCACCTTGTGCTGAAGAGCAATTTTTCGACATTCTTCATATTCCGGATAGATGATTGGACCGGTCGGGGTATGCACCTTTTTTGCCATAAACACTCCCCATTTGGTCGTCACCTCAACCTTCTCGCGTTGCAGGGTTCGGCGTGATTCCTTTCTAAAACGTAAACCAATAGCGGTAGTTTCTGAGAGAATTATATCTTTGATCAAGTGGGCGTAGGCGGGTGGACTTATAACCTGTAGGCTAAATCCCGGCCGTCCCTTTTTCATCTGGATTGGCGAGATGGATACGTCCAGCGCTCCATGATCAAACAGCAGTTCACAGAGATAGGGGAAACCCTCCGGACTCCAGTCATCAAGATTTGTTTCAATGACTTCCACGCTCTGTTCTTCGGTGGAGTCAAGGGCCATGCCAATGATGATCCGTAGAAGATTTGGCTGGCCGTTGGTCAAGGTGTGGTTGCCTGCACCATATCCGGTTGCTGTGATTGCCATTGGTGGTAGAGGGCCGAAACCGTCCGCAAGAGTGGCGATCAGGGCTGCGCCGGTCGGGGTGATCAGCTCTTGCTGCAGATCCACACCATAGGTGGGAATCCCGTGTAACAGTTCGCATACCGCAGGGGCCGGTAGTGGCAACAGGCCATGGGCACATTTGACAAAACCATGACTGGTCGGCAAAAATGAACAGAAAAGTCGAGCAATGCCAAGCTGATGCAAGCCGATGACTGTACCGACAACATCGACAATAGTGTCGAGGGCACCCACTTCGTGAAAATGCACTGTATCTATCGGGATAGCGTGGACTTTGGCCTCGGCTTTGGCCAGGGCTCGAAAGACGTCACTGGACCGATTTATTACAGTTTGTTCAAGATTGCTTTGTTCAAGGAGGTGCAAAATAGCAGGCAGGGTTCGAAGTTCCTGTCGACGATCACTGTTGATCGTTACTTTGATGCCGCTGATGGCATTGACACTCCGCTGCTCAACCAGGAATCCAAGTCCGTCAAGGTGGAGTTTGGCAAGCTCTTTGCTCAAGAGTTGATAGTCAAGCCCGGCATGCAGGAGGGCGCCGAGCAGCATATCACCGCTGACACCGGAAAAGCAGTCAAGATAAGCAATTCTGGCGGTAGATGGTATTATCACGTTTGCCCTTAAAGAGTTAATTACTTAATGAGGAGAGTTCCTGCAGCAATGGGATGTCCACAGAGGAAGGACTCCACTGACATACGTTTTTTTCCTTCCGGCTGAATCTCTTTTATAAGGAGGGTGTTATTACCGCAGGCTACGAAGATTCCACGTTTGTCGGCCTGCAATACCGTTCCCGGCGCGGCATCGCTGTCTTTATACAACACTTCCGGGTCGAAGAGGCGGAGTCGTTTGGAGTTAAGAAAGCAATAGGCGGTGGGCCAGGGATCAAGGCCTCGGATGAGGTACTCAATCTGTTGGGCGTCTTTTTGCCAATCAATAAGCCCATCGTCTTTTTTCAGCATTGGTGCAATAGTTGCCAGGTCGTGATTTTGGGCGATCGGTGCAAGTGTCCCTTCCTGTAAGCCCTCAATCGCCTGCAAAAGTGTTCTACTTCCCAGGACAGCAAGCTTATCAAACAGACTGCTTGCGGTTTCGTTCGGTTCTATTGCAATCGTCGCCTTGAGTAAAATATCACCGGTATCCATCCCCTCATTCATTTGGATGATAGTGACACCCGTTTCTTTGTCACCATTGATCACCGACCATTGAATCGGAGCTGCGCCGCGATATTTGGGCAGAAGCGATCCATGCACATTTATACAACCTAAAGGGGCGAGTTCCAGGAGAGATTTCGGCAGGATTCTGCCGTAAGCGGCAACGACCACCAGATCGGGTTGATACGTGAGCAGCCCGTTGCGGAATTCATCCGTCTTGATTTTTGTCGGTTGCAGCACCTGAATACCAACGGATTCGGCGAGCACTTTGGTTGGCGGGGGCGTCAGCTTTTTGCCCCTGCCCTTGGCGCGGTCCGGTTGGGTGACAACCGCTACAACCTGGTCAGGACCATCAATAAGTGCTTGAAGAATTGCGGCTGCAAAATCAGGAGTTCCCATGAAAATAATACGTAGCGGTCGCTTTGGCATCTTCGGCTCCGTTATTTTTCCAACCACTTCTTCACTTTCTTTTTATAAAGCTTTCGTTTCAAAGGGCTGAGGTGGTCAATAAAAAGAATTCCGTTCAAATGGTCGATTTCATGCTGCAGAATGACGGCGAAACGATTCTCCGTGGAAAGCTCGTGGGGCTGTCCCTGTAAATCCTGATAGGTGACCGTGACTCTCAAATACCTTGTCACATTGGCTGTGAGTTCAGGAACGCTCAGACAACCCTCTTCATCCACCTGGAGACCTTCCTTGGCAACAATTTCAGGATTAATCAGGGGCATGTACTTCTTTTCACCTTCCTTATCCTTGGACATATCGACCACAATCAGTTTGATGGATTTGCCGATCTGTGGTGCGGCAAGACCTACCCCTGGAGCATCGTACATGGTTTCCGCCATGTCTTCGACAACCTTGATAAGGTCATTGCCAAAAGTGGTAATCTTTTCAGTTTCTTTTCGTAGAACAGCTTCAGGATATTGATAAATTCTTTGAATGCTCATTGTATTGTGTATCTCTTAAAACGTGATCGGTTTTCAGTGCCCTTCCCAAATATTAGGCAATGTACCATAGCAACTGCATTTCTGCTACGCTTAGAAAGATAAGCATAAGAGCAAATAAAAGCTAACCCCCACAATGCACGGGTATAATTCTTTCACGAAAAAATATTCTTTCTAAGTCACTGTTGAGATATCGAAGGTACTCGCTGACAAGGAGACGGCACCGATCTTCAGGCAAAAAAAAGCAACGCTGAAGTGAAACCTGCCTATCTGACAAATGGTGCATTCTGGGTAAGAGGTACCGATCCTGAAAATGGCTTGACATATTAATTAAAGTATTGTGTCATATGGGACTAATCAAAATAGTATGTTATACGGTTGAAGTACTTAAAAACGTTCGATAATCGCCTTTTATCAAGGTCAGGGCAACATTATGCACATTCTTTTTCCAGTAATCGGCTATCTGGTAGGCTCCATCCCCTTTGGTCTGATCATTAGTAAAATGGTCGGCGTTGATGTCCGTACCCAGGGAAGTCGAAACATAGGAGCCACCAACGTCAACAGGGTGCTCGGTAAAAAACTTGGTTTTATTACCCTGATCTGCGATTGTCTTAAAGGTTTGCTGCCGATGTATTTAGCAGCAGTCGTTTTGCCTGAATCGGCGACAAAAGAGCTGCTGGTGGCCCTGACCGGTTTGATGGCCGTACTGGGTCATATGTTTCCCATCTATCTGAGATTTCGGGGCGGCAAAGGAGTGGCGACCGGAATGGGAGTGCTTTTGTACCTCTCTCCTTTGGCCATTGCTATCAGTCTGGCGGTTTTTGTGGCGGTTGTTGCCCTGACCGGCTTTGTTTCTGCCGGTTCTCTTCTCGCTTCCGGACTTATTCCCCTTTGGCTGTATTTCCTGGGTGCGTCGAAGACAACCATCGGTGTGGCAACCGGCGTGGCTTTTCTGATCTGGCTCAAACATCATGAAAACATCAACAGGCTACTGCATGGCACGGAAAAAAGCTGGAAGAAAAATGGGAAGGTGTAAGCGGATGTGCTCAAGCGGCCTTACTGGCTCGAAGGACTCGTGTTGTCAGGCAACTACCTCTTTTTTAACCAGTTCGTCCAGATAGGTCTCTGCCTCTTCGAGGGTCGAAACATATTTCGGCTCATATTCCTGTATTATATCCGAGAGCTTTAGCATCTGGAGATAGAAGACCTTGGCCTGGCCGACAATACGGACAACCTGGCCAACTTTTTTTTCCAGGAGAAAATTCATGATTTTCCTGTATGTCCCAATGGCGCTTAGATGGCCAATTCGGCAGTGGGTGAGGTCGGTGATAACGGCAAAACCAGGCTCAAGATCAGAGACACAAAAGCGAATATCTGTATAGAGTCTTTCTGCCTCCCTTTGACACATTACACCTTGGAGGGTGATATACAGTCGCTTTTTCCTGATGTTTGCAGAGACTGTTGATTTTGGCCCGGTTTTTCCCATCGTTTTCAGTAAGTGATATTATTGGTGTTGTGGAAAATAGGTAATTGCAGACAATACAGCTCGTTTCGGCGGAATAGCCCGATCCCCGGACCGGCGGTTGATTGGTACATTGAGGCGGTGTCTGCATGATTCCCGGCACCATTTCACCGTTGATCTTCACTACGTTATACTGTGTGGCGGGGTCCTCGTCAAACGGTTCGTATTCCAAAGTATTTTTACCAGACCTTTTCAGCACCATTCCAGAGAATATTGTACTCTCTTAAAAGAGACTCAGCTGCCTCTTGATGAGCGATTTTAACTGTCGATCGGTCAGCCGATCACCGTCCCGCAGGATGCCGCAGAGCAGTGGGGAATCCGGGGCATGAGCTGCGAAGTTTTTTGTGACCGAGGCCCTGTCGCTATTGGCATAACAGTAGAGACAATGGTGGGGGCAGGAATTGTAGGCACCGATGTCGATGCTCTCAATACAGCCGCATTCTTGCCTCTGATTTTTATCTTTTGCGACTGTCATCTCTGTTCCGATGATATGGGAGATGAGTCGGTCGTCGATACATTTTCCGGTCGGAATGCCGGCATGTTCCAGCCCAGAGCCAGAGGCGCATGTTTGTACCGAGATACCATGGGCCGCTCCGAGATCATGCAGGGTCCTGACGAGTGCCAAACGGGTATCGGCCGTCGTATCCAGAAGCTCAATACACTTCATGTTACGCTGACATTTTTTGTACATCTGTAGAAAACTGATAATACAAGTGTCGGTAAAACCTGCAAGCTGTCCGGCGAGTTGAGCAAAGGCCTCTAAATGGAACTGTTCCGAGTATCCGCTGGTGAAGAGGATCGGATCATAGCGCCAGATGACTTTTTCCTTGCCGATTTGGTCAGCCAAGGTGCGAAATGTTTCGAGGCTTTTTTCCCGGCTTGGGACATTCGGCTCCAAACTCTGATCGTAGGGAGTGAGGGTAAAGAGGAAATAGTAGCGATAGCCAAGATTGTCGAGCTCCGGTAGTTTTTCCAGCATCAGCTTTGGGTTCTTGGTCCAGAAGACAATACATTCGGTTGTTTCGGGAGACAGGGAGATTCTGGACACCTGCCCGAAGTTCATGGGGTTTCGTACCAGGACATATCCTTCATGAAGCCTGTTGACAAACCACTGGGCATAAAAGGCGGGGATGTCTGTTCTTCTGCTGGCGCTGATAATCATCTTGTTTCCGGGTGTTGATTATGGATAGGTGCACGAATACCATATCGGTCAAAATTTTTCCCGAAATTCCTAGGTGGCGCTCCATAGACAGGGAAGCCATTGATGAAGGAAAGGCCAAGTGAGAGAGCAATTTCATTGCAATATAAAATGCACCGGCACCAGCACCTCCATTGTTGTGGGAATATTGTTTTTTGTTCCGGGGAGAAAGCGCCACTGTTTTACCGTTTTCAAGGCAGTTTTATCAAGCAGGTCGTGGCCGCTGCTTGTCTGAATTTTCAGTTGATTCGGGGAGCCATCCTCCAGAATTGTGACCGCCAGAATGACGACTCCCTGCCAGCCACGTTGCCTGGCAAGATTTGGATAAGGAGGCTTCGGGTTTTGGTCGTAGAGTGGTTTGGCTTTAATTATCGCAGGCGATGCGCTTGGGGCTTCTGCGCTATTTGACGAAGTTTTGGCGGGAGTGGCCGGCAACGTTGAGCCGAATGGATTGCCTGAGGGCGGAGCGCTTGCCTGTTGTATCTGTTGAGGTCTTTTACCCGCGAGAAGCTGAACCATCTTGGGAACTTTCTTCTTCTTGATTTGCTGCACAGGGGCGGCGATAGGGATCTTTGGACTGTTTGCAACCGGCAAAGGCCTTTTAGCTGGAGTTGCATCACCTTCCTTCACCCGTTCCTGTTGCAGAAAAGGAGTCTGTTGGTGCTCCGTTTTTTCTGTTTGTCCGGAACTACTATTTTTTATCACGGTGTTAACAGGAGTCAGCTTAAGAGTGATAGATTCGTTGCCGGTGGGCTGGGGCATGGTCTGTCTTTCTTTAGACCAGGGGAGCAGACCAAGCAACGCATGAAAAAAAATTGCCAATATAAAGGCAATGAACAACCTTGACATAAAGGTTTACTCCGGGTTTGCCTGCAAAGAGATTTTTATCATACCTGATCGTTTCAGCTGATCGAGTACCTGAAAAAGCTGTTGGTAGGAAACAGTCTTCTCAGCAAAAACTAAAATCTCAGGAGATGTATCACTTTTTCCGCTTGTTTTTGGCAGATGTCGAGGTAGCTCGGCTAAAGAAATCGGCAACTTATCGAGAAAGATTTCAAGTCCCATCTCCGATGTTCGAATAGAAAGGGTGAGGGGCGTTTCCTCTGTCTTGGTGGTTTGGGTCGATTTCGGCAGATTGAGCTGCATGCCGTGATGGACCGTCATGGAAAGCATTGCATAGATAAAAAAGACCAGCAGGAGGAAGACGACATCGATCAGCGGCAGCATCTCGATACGTGCGGGCTTAGTGGTATAGCGAGTAATTTTCATTAGAGTGTTTTTCTCGCTGAGGCTATTCTCGCCGTCTTGTTGAATACGACCTCAAGACTGGTGGCATATTTCTCCATCACATGGATTGCCATATTGATACGAGTATTAAAGTAGTTATAGGGAATGACGGTAATAATGGCGATTCCGAGCCCTGCGGCGGTCGTGATGAGTGCCTGGGCGATACCGGACGTGACCAGTTTTGGATCGGCAATAGAGCCGGCACCAAGCATTTCAAAGGAGCTGATAATGCCGAGAACCGTGCCGAAGATGCCAAGCAGGGGGGCCACCGTTATCATGGTGTCCAGTACCGGCATAAAGCGTTGCATGCTTTGGACAGCTAGATTGGCTTCAGCCTCCATTGCCCGACCCATATCGTAGTCCCGATGCAGAATGCCGACGATCAGCACCCGAATCACATGATCTCTGCATCCGCCGGTCTTTGTTCTGATCAACTCCCATTCCCCGTTTTCGGCCAAGGCCAGTATCTCATCCATTAACAACCGGTTACGTCTTCGTTCAAGCGAAAACCAGAACATCGCCCTCTCAAGAATGACGGTGAGTACGATTACGGAACTGGCCAGCAATGGCCAGATGACCGGACCACCACTTTGTAGAATTTCATAAACCTTCATTGTCTTACTCGCTGGTTGAGTTCAGGGTGGATGAGGCGGGAAATGATCGCCAGGGTTTCAGCAAAGGTGGATGGCGAGGGGCTGCAGACCAGATCCGGATTAATCACATGAACCCGGCCATCCCGTACAGCCTTGATGACTGGAATGTTGAGCCATCTTTCTTTTTCTTTTGCCGCAAGACCGGTCTTAGTACCCATAATTGCGATAATGATTACATCGGGATTTCGGGCGAGGACCTTTTCATAATTAGTTTTATTGGAACGTTGATCATCTATGATGTTAACGCCACCGCCGAGAGCTATAAAGTCCTGGGTAAAAGTGTTTTTCATTGCACTGACAAGTGGTTGGGTGCCTATCTGCAGAAATACCTTCTGTTTGGGCAGGCCGGAGACTTCCAGTTGGATGGCCGCAACTTTTTCCTGTGCCAGGCGGACCAAAGTGCGAGCCCGTTGTTCAATGCCCAGCAGGCGGCCAAGGGTGATGAACTGGGTGCAGATCTCATTAAACGAAGTTGCCTGATGAAATTGGACAACATTCAGGCCGAGATCCCGGAGTTTTTGGAGTTGCTGCGGTGGGGAGAGATCCGTTGCCAGCACCAGGTCAGGTTGCAGGCTGAGAATCTTCTCGACAGATATCTGCATGACTGAGCCGATTTTCTCCTTCAGTCTGGCCGCTTCCGGGCGGATGCAATAACTGGTATCGGCTACTAATCGATCTTCCGCCCCTAAAAGGTAGATATTTTGAGTATTTGTTGGACCTAGGGAAATGATCCGTTTGGGAAACTCTCCGGTGGATGTAGCTTTTTGGGCACTTTGGCTGAAACCGCATGAAAAGAGCAGTACAGTGAGTGTTATAACTAATTTTGACAGCAGTGGCATCGATCTATGCATTATGATATCATAATCTTAATTAACATTAGCTGCGGTTGTTGTGCAGGCAGCTGCGCTTAAAAAAACAGCCAAAGCCTTACGGATTACCAGCGGCAGATCACAGATCTTGCAGGCTCGCAATGCTGCCGATTGATCTACCGGCCGGCCTGCGAGAGTATCGGCCATTGTTTGGCACCAGAGATCAAAACCCGTGAGATCGGTGACCAGGCCCCGCTCATAATCGTCGCTTATGGCCATGGCGGCAGCCATAAAAGAACTATAGCGCGGCTCCAGCAGGAACCGTTCGATCCGTGATCTCATCTGGGGATCCGATTGACAGAGTTCGGAGAGATCAATATTTCTTTCTTTTAGCCGCTTGAAGATGGATCGACTTCCGGTCAGACCATTTTGCTTGCGAATGGCCTCCTGCACTCCAGCATATACGGCGCGACCGATGAGCTCGCCCATCTTGGTATGGCCGCCGGTAGCATCGATTCCAGGGCCTTCTCCCTCCACGACGATGATATTGTCGGTTCCGGTTCCGGTGGCTGAGTGGTACGGGGATGAATAGCTGGAGCGGATATCCATATCCTGCAAGGCTGCTGATTTTGCTTCGGTACTGCTTATAATTGCCCGGGTCATGGCGCGGGGAGAGAGCTGCGTATTGGTTAAGAGCAGGATATTGATGGTTCCCGGTTTATCGGTTTTGCCGGGTTTTTCAAGTTCGTAGTAGCTTCCGGTATCGGTTCCCATCCGGATGCTGTTGCCCTCAACCCCAGCGGTGACGAAGGCAACCACCTCCATTTTCTTAAAGGATTTTTTCACCACCGCCAGGTTATCCATATCGGCACCGGTGAAGAGCATTGCGGTGGAGTCCGCGTCAAGACCGAGGACTTGATTGGCGGCTTGTCTTAATTCGGGTAATCCCTGTCCATCAGCCAGGCCCCAGGAGGGAGGTGGAAAATAATGGTTGGCTACGGTGAGGATGCCCTCTTTCTGTCCTTCCAGGGTGGAAACCACCCGCATCGGGTGTTTGAAAGAAATGACCAGGGTTTTGTTGCGAAAATCCTTCATGTTACTGGTGATGATTTCGGCTTTTTGCAGATAATCAAGATCGATTTGCAACGGTTTTCCGGCCACGATCTCCTCGCCCAGGACAAAGTTGTCTCTCTTGCTGAACGAATCGTTATAGATGCCTGCAGAAAGCGAGGAGACAAAGGTACCACTCTGGCTGGCCATGCGGCAGGTGAGTTCGCAGGGGAAAAAGAGAATATGGTTATCCCGCACGGCGTCAACGTCTCGCCAGCCCGGTTGCTGTAAAGCGGACAAGGTCTCCTCACGACTGCCGCAGCCATAAATTACCTGGGGGTTGAATTGCTGCCACTGGGCAAGACTGACGGGGATGATGTTGCCGTTGTCACCAAACTGTGGGGCAATGCCACCCGCGGCGCGTATGTATTCATTTTGGAAAGAGTCGTCGCCTGGCACCATGCATCGGATCGTTGCCCATAAGACGGATGACACGCTGGTGCTTTTCTGCCGGGATTTTCGCCACCTTCCGGGCGATTACCTCCAGCTGTCGTTGTTGTTCGGCGATTATCTCAGCACTTTCTGCTTCTTTGTGAAAGATTCGGCCAAGAAGACGGATATCGCCAAAACTTTCGGCAATGGTTCGGGGTGTGAGGCGTATGAGAATGGCTTTATTTTTAAAACGAGGCGACCTGCTTTGCTTGCAGGTCTGCATAAAAGATGACATCGGGTTGAAGTTTAGCCACCCGATCAAGATCAGGACTGAAAAAGCCACCGATGATATCTTTGCCCGCAGTTTCAGGCGGCAGTACTGAATGATAGGTGATACCGACAACAGAATCAGCGGCTCCAATCCGCATTAATATCTCAGTGATGGACGGCACCAGCGAGACTACACGTTGGGGGGGAGTCTCCAGGGTGATCTGTTGGTCTGAGGAATCGGTAAAGGTAACAGGCGATTGCCTGGACCACAGATTTACCGGTTGCAGGAATAATAATATAATGAATAAATATTTGAGTCCTTTCATTTGTGCCTTCGCGTTTTGGGTTCTTTGGTTCATCTTCCGCGTCCATAGTACTAAACCGGAAAATGCTGTGAGTATAGATTATGGACAGGTACAACCAGCCCATCAATAATCCCAACGCAGGTTGATAAAAAAGCCGCGACCGGGCATTGGATACCCTTTGACATAGGCATAGTCTTCATTAAAAAGATTGGTTACTTCGCCCAGCACCGTAAACGTTCCGTAATTGTCCGTTTCAAGAAAACGGTAGGCAGCGGAGAGGTCGGCAACGGTACTGCTGCCTAGTTTGTTTACAGGTGTCGGGTAGATTCCTGATTCATAGTCCTGTACATCCTGGCTGCCGGTATAGACAACATTCAGACGGCAATAAGTACCTGCTCCGTTACCTGTCACGATGCCGGCTGCAAGGGTTTTATCGCTGATATACTGCAAATCCTCGCCGGTTTCTTCATCTTTGTATTGGCTCAAGTAGGTCAGGTTGACATATGGACGCAATTCCCAGTCCCAGGCAAGAGGCTCACCAAGATCATAACTCAGTTCAGTTTCGAAGCCGGAGATTGTCGCTTCACCAAGGTTTTTCCAGGTTTGGGAGCCGTCGGGTAGGGAGTCCTGGGAAATTTTATCACTAAATTTGGTGTAGAACCAGGTGAGGGCCGTGTTGAGGCCGTAACGGCTGAAATCAAGACCGCCTTCATAGGTGGTGCTTTTTTCGGAACCAAGATCAGAATTACCTACAATCCGTATGCCATAATAGGTGTAATCGGCGGCGAGCTGATCTGCTGATGGCATCATAAATCCTTCAGCATACTGGGCTCGAAGCTTTAAACCATCAATAACAAGCCAGGCGAGACCGATCTTCGGAGTCAATTGATTTTGGTTCTCATCCCTGCCTGCCGGCTCGTTGACCTGCACATTATACCAGTCATAACGCAGACCGGCGTTGGCTGTCAGCCGATCGTCCAGGAAGGAGATTTTGCCCAGCAGAAAAACGGCGGGGTTGGTGTAGCTGGTTTTTGTTGGAGTCCAACTGTTCTCAACTTCATAATCAAGCCAGTCGAATCCTGTGGTGAGTGTGGAACTACCGAAATTTCCACTGAGTTGGGCCTGCGCGCCCCGTTGGTCAGTCTTGTTTGTCGAGGGAATGCCTGTATCCCAGCCACTGGGATCGGAACCAGTCGGTTCCAGCCAGCTGTTTTCATCCTTGCCGAAGAAATAGCGGGTCATCCAATGATATGTGCCGGCACTCGAACCACCGGTATAGTTGGTATCGACCGAGTAGTTTTCTTTGTCAGTAGTATCATCATAGTCAATTTCGCTGAAATAGCCGGGATTGCCTGCTTTGTCTACATTATAACCAGTATAGATAATGCCGATACGGTTGTGGTCGGAAAATGAATACCCTCCATTGGCGCTTATCCCAGTCTCGTAATTGATTGCAGTATTGCCGTATCGTTTGTTACTGCCGGTATCATAGTCACCGCTTGTGCCATAGCTGTATGCACCGGCAAAGTCAAAACCCTTCTCTTTGACCGTTCCGCCGATACTGCTTTCGGCTCTGCCATAAGAGCCGACGCCACCTTCGACAAAGGCAGAATTAGTGTCCCCTTGACGAGTGATGATGTTGATCACGCCCCCCATACCGGCTGACCCGTATTGCACTGCGCCAGGACCCCGGATAATTTCCAGCCGCTCGACGTTTTTGGTAAGAATTTTCGAAACATTGCCGGTACCGGCCCGACGACCGTCAAGGAGGATCAGCACATGACCCTGCAGATCGTTGCCAAGGGTGTCGGTACGAAAGCCACGAATGCCGATGGAGGTGAGATTGCCAGGGTATTTTTGGATATGGCCGAGACCTTTTTCGGCAAGCAGCTCACCTACATTACGACTTGGAGATTGCTGCAGCGCCTCTTTATCCATGACGGTGATATGACTACTGACATCTTTTTTGCTCTCCTGGGAGCGGCTGGCGGTCACCACGACTTCATTCATCATGTCTGGTGGCTGCACAGCTGCTGTTGCAAGACTAGCTTGAGTGAGGGTTCCGGCGAGCAGTTGGCAGAGCAGAACGGGGTAATACGTTTTCATTAGTATTCCTCCTGTTGAGTTTTCGCCCGGGGGAATTTTTAAGAAAACGGCTAAAAAAAATCCCCGGACCAATTAAAAAATTGATCCGGGGATGCCCTTGTTTATCCACAGATTGCCTTCAGCTCTCTCTTGTCCACGGAGATTGCCTGAACATGAGTATTTTTCGCAGGATACTGCGAGCAAAAAACCAGCAAGCAGCAACTAACAATGAAAACGAAAAATATTCAAATGTTGTCTGGCCCTTCAAATTACTACGGCCAAACTGGTTTTCAGGCAGGTTTTCTGACTTCCGGATCATTCTACTTGTTGCGCCTTCCCGTTTGCATCGAGCAAACAGTGACATTCGTGCAACGTTTGTCCCCGGTTACAGCGGCGGGCCCGTCCCGGATTTACACCGGGTTCCCTTTATCTTCACTTTCATGAAACCTGAAAAATTATCTCATTTGTTTACAGGAGTTTATTCTTCATGTCAACTGACAATTCCGTAGCCGGAATTCACCCTCCTTGTTGGCAGAATTCGACATTCGTCACACATACTATCGTGCATAAACAGAAAAAATATATAGGTTGATTCTAGTCTCCCTGGCGGACAGGCACCTCAATACTCGTGGGTACCTAAATCGCTCCTGCTTTGATATGATGCTCTTAATCAATACCTTCGAAGGCCACATTAAACGCCAATGAGCCCCAACCGGAAAAGCTAAATACCTCTTCCGTAAATAGAATTTTTCTATCATTGCACTGTTAGCCATAGGAATAAAAAATTTTACACCTCCAATGAATGAGTCTATTTTAGGCAATGGGTTTGTTCGTGTAGTAAGTACCTCAGAAATTCATTCTTCAAAAACAAGAAATGATTTTCGTGCAGGTACTTATCCCCCCCGTGGGGGGTTAGAAAAATAATTACGCATGCTCATACTATTCATGCGAAAGAAAGGAGAAGTAAATGAAGAATATTTTGATACTCATGACGGCGGCCCTCTTGATGGCTCTGCCTATTTCGGTATTGGCGGCGTCTGAGTCATCTGGAACAATCACCATGGAAGTAGATCTCTCAGGCCACCCAGCCGATCAAGAGACAAGGCTATGGATTCCTTATCCGCTTTCTGATCGTGACCAGTTGGTAACCAACGTTGCAGTCTCCGGCGATTATGCCGAATCAGCAGTCTATTCCGACCAGAAATACTCTACGCCAATGCTTTATGCCCGTTGGGAGAAAGGTTCGAGCAGCCGAAAACTCAAACTGAATTTCACTGTCGTTCGTCAGGAGGTCGTCAGAAAAGATTTCCCGAAACAGGAAGCAGCCTGGGACCCTGCTGAATATGCTCTGTATCTGGCCCCAACCAGTCTTGGACCAATCGACGGCGTGGTCAAGCAACTGGCGGACAAGATCGTAGGTGACAAGATGACCGTATACGACAAGGCCAAGGCTATCTATGATTGGACCTGTGAAAATATGTACCGTGACCCGAACACCAAGGGCTGCGGTCCCGGTGATGTCTGTGCCCTGCTGCAAACGCCGGGTGGCAAATGTACCGATATCCATTCAGTATTCGTCTCTCTCTGCCGTGCTGCAGGGGTTCCGGCCCGTGAGATTTTCGGCATCCGCCAGGGTAAAAAGGAGGTCGAAGACATTACAAAATGGCAGCACTGTTGGGCGGAATTCTTCTTGCCTGGCTACGGGTGGGTGCCTGTCGATCCTGCTGATGTTCGCAAGATGATGCTGACTCAGAATCTTAAACTAGATGACCAGAAAACCAAGGATTACCGCGAGTATTTCTGGGGAGCATGGGACGCGTACCGGGTTAAGCTCGCTGTTGGTCGTGACATAGTGCTTAATCCTGCCCAGGCAGGTCAACCGCTCAACACCTTCGGTTATCCGTATGCTGAAATTGGTGGTAAGCCCTTAGACTGGCTTGATCCTGCGACCTTCAAATACACCATTTCGTATCATAAATAAATATCATAACTAACAATCGTAAAAGGGCCGGATAGTCGGTAGCTGCCACTATCCGGCTTGCTCACTTTTTTCATTCGTCTCGGTCACAATTTCATTGTAGCATTTGATCTGGTGGGTCCGAATTTCAAACTTCTCTCCCCAATCCTGCCATTGTGAAATTATTGTATCGAAGACGACGCCGAATTGCCCTTCCTGTATATCGAATTTCTGAGCAGTTTGTTCAACAACACCCAGTTGTGTCCGGGTGGGTGGTCCATGAAGGCAGATTTCAGCAAGTTGGCCGGAAAGATTAAGAAGCTCCGCAATCTTTTGTGTTTGGCCTGTACCCAATTCAGTGTAGCTGAGATCATCATGAAATCCAGCCGCCAAGGCATAATGAGCGGGTAAGCCCCAATCCAAAAAGAGCTCAACCGTCAATTCTGAACTGTCTATGTGGAATTGTTTTTTTTCTAACGTCTTGCGTACAAGGTAAGACGGCCACCGGGAGACGATATCATTGGTGGCAATTAAACCCCAGTCGCCACGCGATCCAGAGCCTAATTGGTCCAGAAGATCTCCATACTCTTCTGGGTAAATACTCGCGAAAGCAAGCTGCCCCATGTGGGAAAGGAGTGCACATATAAAGATTTCCTCCCGATCGAATTCCTTCCCTGCACCTGCGAAATTTTTGGCAGCTATAGCCTGTAAGAGGGATATTGACCAGAACCTTTCATAGTCAAATTTTTTGCATTTCCCCTTTTTGTTGTTGGAAAGAAGGGAAAGGCCAAGTGCTAAATTGACAACTGTTCGTAAGCCAAGTTTGACCGCTGCTTTTTGAACCGATACAACTTGTATTCCTGAAGATAAAAAGAAGGAATTAGCGTATTTCAGAAGTTCCGCAGACAATGCCGGATCAACCTGGATTACATCTGCAATCTCTTTCAGCGAGGCTGTTTCGTCATGACACAACTGAATGACCCTGAGAGTAGTACCTGATGGTGAAGGCAACTTCTTTGTTTCATTAAGTTTATCAAACATTTCTTTTCTTGATGACATCTGCATTTCCCTGAGTGACATAGAAATAATTTTCTTGGCTTTTTTACAAGAAAATTATTTCGTGAAGGAACTTATCCCGCGCCTTTCAGCGGGGTTGGATTACTGTGGACAGATTGGTTTTAAAACCCAACCACTTTACTCTTCACCGCTACAAATCTGACCTGTTTGTCTTTTGAGTTTATCGTTTTAAATTTTTATATGCAACTCGCCTAAATATTTTATCCTCAGAAAAAAATAGTTAAGACAGGTTCAAACCGGAATCCGTCAAACGTTTATGGTAAATTAGTAAGCCTTGCTTATTATAAGTACAGCTGATAACATGTCTGCCATGAAAAATTATAATCCAGAAAAAAGTGTCGGATTTCTTATCTACGAGGTTTCCCGGTTAATGCGGCGTGATTTTGACGCCCGCGTTCAAACACTGGGTCTCACGACAGTGCAGTGGCGGGCAATAGCTCATCTAGCCAGGCAGGAAGGCTGCAATCAGACGGTTCTTGCCGAACAGCTGGAGGTCAAACCGATAACTCTCACAAGATTACTTGACCGGCTTGTGGAATCGGGATGGATAGTACGGCAGCCGGACCCGAAGGACCGACGGGCTGTGCAGCTTCATCTGACAGAAAAGGCCCGGCCGCTCATTAAAACCATGCAGGAGAAATCCCTGTTAACCCGAGCTGCAGCATTGCAAGGAGTCAGTGAAGATGATTTTGAGGTTCTCTTCACCACGCTTAAAAAAATGAAATCCAATTTCAGTAAATAGGATCTCCAGCACCCATGACAACACCACAGAATAACACAGAAAAACCGAATCTGCCCCACTCCCTCGGCCAAAAGAGACACCTCAACCGCTTATTTTTGCTCGTTTTCGGACCTGTTATGGTCGCAGTTGTTGCAGCCTATTTTTACTGGACCGGCGGAAGGTTTGTGGATACGGACAATGCGTATATTCAGGCAGACAAGGTCGCAATAAGTGCAGAGGTATCGGGCTCGATTGTGGCAATTCTCGTTTCTGAAAACGATCATATAGAGAAGGGTACGCCACTCTTTAAAATTGACAACCGTTCCTATGTCATTGCCCTTGATCAGGCACGGGCTCGTCTTCAAGGAGTTTTAGCTGAGATACGGATGCAGAAAGTAAGTTACCGGCAAAAGATAAATGAACTCCACCTGGCCCAGACAAACATCGATTTTGCCAAAAAAGAATATACGCGGCAATCGTCTCTCGACTCCAATCAGGCAGTGGCAAAAGTACAACTTGACGATTCCCAGCATAATTTCGAGGTGAGCCAATATAAACTTGCTATTATTCACAATGAGACAGAGCAAATTGTGGCAAGGCTCGAGGGCGATCCGGAAATTTCTCCCGATAAGTTGGCCAGTTATCGACTTGCACACGCTGTGGTAGAGGAAGCGTCCCTTGCTTTGGAGAAAACTATTGTCCTGGCACCTTTCAGTGGCCGAGTAAGCAAGATTCCTCAAGCTGGTAAACATGTGGAGCCGGGAACACCGGTCATGAGCCTGATCGCCGATAGTAGTTTCTGGATTGAGGCCAATCTTAAGGAAACGTCACTGACCCATGTCCTTCCGGGCCAAAAGGTCAAGATAGTGGTCGATACCTACCCGGAGCACGAATTTACCGGCACCGTTCAGAGTATCAGTCCGGGTACCGGCAGTGAATTCTCTATAATACCAGCCCAGAACGCTACCGGCAACTGGGTTAAGGTGGTCCAGAGGATACCTGTAAGAGTAAGTGTCGATAATCATTCAGATAAGCAGATCTTGCGATCGGGGATGAGCACCAATGTGCGAATCGACACCGAGTACCACAGATCATTACCTCTTTTTGTTCAGAGGGGTCTGGCTGGAATCGGCATAGCCGGAGGTGCTCTGGCCGCACAGAATAGTAAGTAAGAGTATGTCGACATCGCAAGCTCAAATCGCCGGACAGTCCCGTGCGCGTGGCCTGATTACAGTCTCGATCATGCTGGCTACCATAATGCAGGCGATCGATACCACCATTGCCAATGTGGCGCTGCCGAGCATGCAGGGTGGAATGTCGGCGACCCAGGATCAGATTTCCTGGGTGCTCACCTCCTACATCGTAGCGGCGGCCATCATGACCCCAGTCACCGGTGTGCTGGCGGCCAGGCTGGGACGAAAAAAAGTATTTCTTATTTCCGTGGTAGGGTTCACTGTCGCTTCAATGCTCTGCGGTGCCGCTACCTCCCTCACCCAGATTGTCCTGTTCCGTTTGCTCCAGGGCGTCTTCGGTGCCGGTCTTGTTCCGCTTTCCCAGGCTGTCCTTCTGGACACATATCCGCGTGAAAAGCACGGTTCGGCTATGGCAATATGGGGCCTCGGGGTAATGGTCGGGCCGATAATCGGACCATCCTTAGGGGGGTATCTCACTGAATATTATAACTGGCGCTGGGTCTTCTATTTAAATCTGCCGATTGGCCTTATTGCATTTTCAGGGATCCTGGCCTTCGTACCCGAGAGCAAGATCAATAAAGCTCGTGGATTCGATTATTTTGGCTTTGCCTTGCTCAGTCTCGCCATTGGTGCCTTGCAATTGTTGCTTGATCGTGGCCAGTCGCTTGACTGGTTCTCCAGCCGGGAAATTGTGATCGAAACAGTTACAACAGTCCTTTGCCTATATATGTTCATTGTGCATACGCTCAGTGCCAAAAATCCGTTCATCCAGCCGGGCATGTTTGCTGATCGGAATTTTGTGGTTGGTCTTATCTATATCTTTGTCATCGGCACCACGCTCTATGCCACGCTGGCACTGTTACCGCCCTTTATGCAACAACTGATGAAATTTCCTGTGGTGACCACCGGCTATGTCCTGGCTCCGAGGGGTATGGGAACCATGGTTGCCATGATGTTGGTAGGTCGACTGGTCGGTAAGGTCGATACCCGACTGCTCATTTTAACCGGCCTCAGTCTCACTGTTTTGTCCCTTTTTATCATGGGGCATTTTACCACCGAGGTATCCATCCCCGTCATAGCCTGGACGGGTGTCATCCAGGGACTTGGTTTCGGTTTCGTCTTCGTGCCTCTCAGCACCAGCACCTTCGCGACACTTGCGCCACATTTTCGAACCGAGGGAACATCAATGTACAGTTTGATGCGCAACATCGGCAGCAGTATCGGGATTTCTGTCGTGGTTACTCTGCTTGCCCGAAACACCCAGATAAATCACGCCAGTCTGGCAGAGACGATGCAGCCTTTTCGGGTGGCCCTGGCACCTGAGAATCTGCCTAAAATCTGGGACTGGACCACCACGGCCGGGACAGTTGCCTTGAACGCGGAGGTCACTCGTCAAGCGCTGACCATCGCGTATCTTGATGACTTCAAATTGATTATGTGGATTACTATCGCTTCCATCCCATTGCTTCTGGTTCTCAGGCGAAAAGCCTCCTAGAGAGAAAAATTGCAGATGAAACAACAACCAACCGATTTATCAAAAAATCCGGATAGTTTGCTTTCCATTGAAAGCAATTCATTTCACGAAGACCAATCTTTTTCAGGCATTACTGTCGAAGAAGGTTTAAGGATAGTTGACACTGAATTTTCTCAATGTACATTCAACAGCTGTAAATTATTCAAAATACCTTTTTCTGATTATGTATTCGAAAACTGTGTATTTGACACTTGTGATTTGGCATCAGCATTGATAAAACGCACTCCATTCAGAGAGGAATAACGATGAAAACCCGTATCGGCCATATCCAGTTTCTCAACAGCTTGCCCCTGTACCACATGCTGGTCAAAGAGGAAATCGTTCTGGAAATCGATTTGTTCAAAGATAACCCCAAACAACTCTGTCAAAAACTACTTGACGGTCAACTTGACATCAGTCCTGTTCCGGCCATCGAATACGCCCGACATGCCGACGAACTACTTCTGCTGCCGGATTTGACTATCAGCTCAGATGGCAAGGTGATGAGTATCTTGTTGATCAGCAAAGTGCCCATTGAGCAATTAGACGAAAAACCCGTAGCCTTGACTAATACCTCGGCCACATCTCAGGTACTTACCCGAATCATTTTGCAGGAAAAGTATGGTCTGCATCCGGCCTATTTTGAATGCCCACCGGATCTTGGGCAAATGTTCCGCGATGCCCAGGCTGCCCTGCTGATCGGAGATGACGCCCTGCGGGTGCTGCAGAAACCGACAGGTTATTACGTGTATGATCTTGGCGAAGAATGGTCTGCCTTCACCGGTGCCAAAATGGTGTATGCCGTTTGGTGCGTTCGTAGGGACTATGCCGGCAAGCATCCGAAAATAGTCCGTACGGTATCGGCGGCATTTCAAAAATCGATGGAAATGAGTAAGATGCAGGTTGATAGTATTGCAGAAGAGGCGGCTCGTTGGGACGTTTTTTCAAAAGATTTTTTGAAAGATTATTTCATGACCCTGAAGTTTGACTTCGGTCCTGAATACCAGCAGGGATTTCTCACCTATCTGAACGCCGCTCGCAGGTTGGGGGCCATTGATGTTGTTCCCGAGCTCTCGTTCATTTAGTATTTTCTGATTACCCATGAAACTCAGCCATTATCCGGGAGACAGATTGATTTTTCTTGAACAGCCTGAGGGGACTGATTTTTTTTCACGTCGTTTTGTGAAAATCAATCTGTCTCCCGGTTTTAAAAAAGAAAAATAAAATCAGTCCCCTAAAGCCTTAATTTTGATTGGCACCTTGTATCTGGCTGAGCTTTGTACGTAATCAGATAGTATGTTGTCGATTTTGCATATGCTGTGGAAGGATATGTGTCCTTCCGTAAAAGTTTTGAGTATATTAGTACCTTAGAAATTCTTTCGAAGTCTACGCTTATCTCTTGTTTTTCACCCCTCAAGGGGGCACTGAAAAGAGTAAGAAAGAATTTCGTGAAGGTTCTTACACCGCTCAAGGGGGTACTGAAAAGAGTCCCCGTGCTTTGCGGGGGTTAGCACCCTGTATAACTGGCATGATGGCACGATAAAATTAGGTACACCTCCGAATAGAAGTATTAAGAAATGCAGGATCCTTTGAATCATCAGGTTTCTCGAGCAAAAAAAAGTCGGTGGAACCTGCTCAAATATGGCGGAGTGCTATTGAGCGTTTTCCTGATCGCCTGCGCGCCGGTCGGTCCAGACTATAATCCTCCGGCAGCACCTCTGCCAAGCCAATGGCAAGAGCTTAGTGCGGACATTTCTCCCTTTGCCAACCTGCAAACAGGGCCATGGTGGACATTATTTCGCGACAGCCTTCTTGACTCACTGGTGGCTAGAGCTGCCGCCTCGAATAACAACCTCAAAATCGCCGAGGCAAGGGTTCGGGAAGCGAGGGCACAGCGCATAATCGCTACCGCAACAGGGTCGATAACTGCCGGTGCGGCAGCAACTCACAGTAGGCGCAGCGAAAACACCTCCTCTACAGCAGGAAACCGGAATCTTTTTCAACTAGGTTTTGATGCCGACTGGGAACTGGATATTTTTGGTGGTGTCCGTCGGGCCACAGAAGCTGCTGACGCCAGTCTTGCCGCAAGCCATGAGGATCTGCGTGATGTTCTGGTTTCCCTGCAGTCCGAGGTCGTAAGAAATTATCTGGAGCTACGCGGTGGCCAGATGAGGTTGGTGACAACCTGGAGCAGTATCACCAGTCAGCAAAAAACAGTCGATCTGGTTAAAGGGCGTTTTGAGGTGGGACTTGGCAACGAGCTCGACCTGGTACAGGCCCAAACCGAGCTTTCACTGATAAAATCACAAATTCCTTCGCTGGAAAATTCGGTCAGGCAGTCCATGCATCGACTGGCTCTGCTTCTCGGACAAGCCCCTGGGGATTTAATCTCTGAACTGTCTTCGAAAAAGGATATCCCCTCGATCCCGCCGCAAATATCGATTGATCTGCCGTCCGACCTGCTCAGACAGCGGCCGGATATCCGAGCTGCCGAGCGCCGGTTAGCCGCAGCTACAGCAGGGATCGGTGTTTCCACCGCAGAGCTCTTCCCAAAATTTTCACTGGCGGGATTGCTGGGCTTGCAAAGTAACAGCTTATCAGATCTTGTTACCTCGGGAAGTCGCTACTGGTCCTTTGGTCCTGTCCTTAACCTGATGCTTTTTGATCAGGGAAAAGTCCGCGCCGGGATCGAGATCAGCGAAGCCCACCGTGATTCTGCCTTGGCCGGCTATGAACAGACGGTGCTCACCGCACTTGCTGAAGTCGAAGACGCATTGTTCGCTTTTTCCCATGAACAAAAAACCATGCAAATCCTCCTTGAAGCCGTCGCTTCCGGGAAAAAGGCGGTATACATCGCCAACGGTCTCTATGAAACGGGGCTTGCCAACTTTCTCAATGTCCTGGAGAGCGAACGGGCTCTCTACCAATCTCAGGACCAGCTGGTGCAAAGCAATCAGCGCCTGGCCGTGGCCATGGTGTCCCTGTTCAAAGCGCTTGGTGGTGGCTGGCAAGGTCAGAGCCCCGGCAAAACAGTTTCCTTACCTCGCATCGATTCTCCCATAGCACCCCTTAAATCCCCATTTACCCGTAATCGACATGAACCAATTCTTTGAAAAATACAAGACCCTCGGGGTCCGCTGCCTGTTCCTGACAGGACTTGTTCTTGTGCTCGTCCTTAACGGATGCTCTGAGAGTACAGAGAAAAAAGGAAAAATGGCGGATCGTCCCAAAAAGGCGGTACCGGTGACCATTGGTCTCAGTGTAAAGAAGACCGTTCCAGTGGCGATGCACGTGATAGGCACAGTCGAACCTTTTGCCACGGTGGCGATTAAATCACAGATAACCGGCACCCTAAAAAGCGTCCATTTCAGCGAGGGTGACGATGTGAAAAAAGGTGACCTCCTTTTCACCATCGACGAGCGTCCCTTTACCGCGATGCTCAACCAGGCCCAGGGTTCCCTGGCCAGAGACAGTGCCGAACTGATCAACGCCCGTAAGGAACTGCAGCGCTATGCCCAGGCCGCCGGCAAAGGATACGTCTCAAGTGAACAGACAGATACAGCCGCAACCAAGGTTGCGACCCTGGCTGCTACGGTCAAATCGGACGAGGCTGCAGTCGAAAATGCCAGGCTGCAGCTCGAATTCTGTTCGATTCTCTCCCCCATTGATGGTCGCACCGGAGAACTTCTGGTCAGTCAAGGTAATCTGATAAAGGCTAACGCCGACGAGGCAATGGTGACTATCAATCAGATCATTCCCATCAAGGTCTCCTTTACAGTCCCCGGTAAAAATCTCCCGGAGATCAAAGAATATCAGGCGGCAGGGAGCCTGCAGGTGCTGATTCCAGGCTTTAAGGGAAACCCGTTGGCGGGGACTTTTGCCTTTATCGATAACCGGGTAGATACCACTACCGGTACGATATTGCTTAAAGCGATCTTCGCCAATACCGGACAGGATCTCTGGCCCGGTCAGTTCGTAGATGTCCGCCTGGTTCTCACTTCGCTCCCGGAAACTATTGTTGTCCCCACCCAGGCTATTCAGGTCAGACAAGATGGTGCTCATATTTATATTGTCAGGGACGACCTGAGCGTCGAAGATAGGCTGGTCACAATCGGCATGATGGTCGATGGTGAGACCGTTGTGAAAACCGGAATTGCAGGCGGCGAAAGGGTTGTCACCAACGGCCAGCTGCAGCTGAGCAATGGGATAAAGGTGCAGGAACGCAACGGACAGACCGCAGACTCAAGAACTGCCGAACCCTCTAAAAAGGATGGAAAACAAGCGGCGGGACAGACGTCTGAACAATCTCAAGAACCCAAGCCCGGCGAAAAAGGGGACCGGGGAAAATCATGATTTCCATATCCGAGCTTTTCATTCGTCGGCCGGTGATGACAGTGCTGGTCATGCTGACCATCCTGCTCTTTGGTCTGATCGGCTATAAACAGCTGCCGGTGAGTGATTTGCCCGATGTTGACTTTCCAACGATAAACATCAGCGCTTCTTTGCCGGGAGCGAGTCCTGCCACCATGGCCTCTTCGGTTGCCACTGTTCTCGAGAAAGAGTTTTCCAGCATCGCAGGAATCGACTCGATGAGCTCGGTGAGTACCGCAAGCGACACCAGGATTACCATCCAGTTTTCCTTGGAGCGCGATATCGATTCTGCAGCCCAGGACGTTCAGGCGGCCTTGGGCCATGCCGCCCGCAGCCTGCCCGACGGCATGCCGTCACCGCCATCTTTTCGTAAAGTAAATCCGGCGGCCATGCCGGTTCTCTATATATCTCTCAGCAGTCCAACCCTGCCGCTGCCGCTTCTTGACCAATACGGCCAGACCATTAGTCAACGCCTTTCAACGATCCTTGGGGTAGCGCAGGTGCAGCTACGGGGGACCCAGAAATATGCCGTCCGCGTTCAGCTCGACCCAAAGGCGATGAAGTCGCTGGACCTCGATGTCGATGAGATCGCCAAGGCAATCAATGCCCAGAATTCCAATAGCCCCATGGGCCGGCTTACCGGTTCTCGAAGGACCGTCACGCTGCAGGCAAATGGCCAGCTGACTAAGGCCTCACAATACAAAAAAATCATCGTCGCTGTTCGCAATGGACGAACTGTACGACTCTCCGAGATTGCCAGTGTCCTCGACAGTGTTGAAAATGACCAGGATGCCGCCTGGTTTTTTACCCGAACAACCAAGGCACAGTCGATTTTTCTCGCAGTCTATAAACAGCCGGGGACGAATACCCTGGAGGTAGCGAGCGCAGTGAAAAAAATCCTGCCGGCTCTGGAGGCAAACCTGCCTGCCTCGGCCAAGTTGATTATTCTTCGCGACGGTAGCCTGCCGATCAAGGAATCCGTTGACGATATTCAGTTTACCATGCTTTTGACACTCTTTCTGGTCGTCATGGTGATCTTTCTTTTTATCCGCAATATCTCAGCCACTGCTATTCCCAGTATGTCCCTGCCGATGTCGATAGTCGGAACGTTTGCCGTTATGTATGTGCTCGGCTACAGCCTCGACAATATGTCGCTGATGGCACTGACCCTGTCGGTTGGCTTTGTAGTCGATGACTCCATCGTCATGCTGGAAAATATCGTACGCCATATGGAAATGGGCAAGAGCCGAATGCAGGCAGCGCTTGATGGGGCGAAAGAAGTCAGTTTCACTATCATCTCGATGACCCTGTCACTGGTGGCTATTTTCATTCCACTGTTTTTCCTCGGCGGTATCATGGGACGTCTCTTTCGCGAGTTTTCGGTGACTATCGGGGTTGCTGTCCTGGTCAGTTGCGTGATCAGCCTCAGTCTGACCCCGATGCTTTCCAGTCGGTTCCTGCGCGAACCCCATCTGATCCATCATGGCCGAATCTACTTGGCCAGTGAGGCAATGTACCAGAAACTGGTTGGCCTCTATGAACGTAGCTTGCTCTTTGTTCTCCGCCATCGTCTGTCCACCCTGCTCCTCTCTTTTGTGGTGCTGGGGGCCACAGTCTACCTGTTCAGTGTCGTTCCCAAGGGTTTTATCCCCGCAGAAGATCGTGATATGATTCTGGTCTCTACCGAAACAGCTCAGGATATCTCCTGGCCTTCTTTGGTGGAGCACGCCATGAAGCTTGCGGCAATCACCCAGCAGGATCCTAATGTCGATCGATTTCTGGTTGATGTCGATACCTCCGTTTTTATGGTGGTTGTCCTTAAACCCCGCCGGGAACGGACTCTGAATGTGGAAGAGGTGATCGCCAAACTTCGTCCTGAGCTCAATTCGGTACCCGGCATCAGGGCTATGCCGATCAACCGGCCTCCGATAAATGTCGGTGGCCGTCGAACTCGCAGTTTGTATCAGATAACCCTTCAGGGGCTTGACATAGACCAGCTGTATGCGTCATCAAAAGTACTGGAAGAAGCCATGATGAAAGAGCCCGGCCTCCTTGATGTTTCCAGCGATCTGCAGTTGGAGAACCCTGAACTTAATATCGATATTGATCGTGATCGCGCGCTTCTTCTCGGGATCTCGCCCCGTCAAATAGAAGAGACGCTTTACAGTGCTTTTGGGAACAGAACCGTTTCTACCATTGACGGTGCCAACGATCAGTACAACGTGATCCTCGAGTTCCAGCCGCGCTATCGCACCGACGCCTCGGTGCTCGATATGATTAACATTCGCTCAAGTCAGGGGAAACTGGTACCGCTTTCTTCCGTTGCCGGAATGCATGAGGGGGTTGGGCCGCTGTCAATCAATCATACGGGTCAGCTTCCCTCGGTTACGCTGTCGTTTAATACTACTCCCGACGTTGCCCTAGGTGATATCGTCAAGGGCCTGGATAAACTAACTGCTTCTGTCCTGCCTGACGGTGTAACCGCCTCTTTCCAGGGCAATGCCCAACAATTCCAAGAATCCCAGGCCAGTATGGGCTGGCTGCTGGCGCTGGCAATTATAGTGATTTACATTGTACTCGGCATCTTATACGAGAGCTTTATCCACCCTCTGACCATTCTCACAGCCTTGCCTTTTGCCGGTTTTGGGGCATTGTTGACCCTGATGATCTTTAAAACAGATCTGTCCATTTATGCCTTTGTCGGCATCATTATGCTGATTGGGTTGGTTAAGAAGAACGGCATTATGATGATTGATTTCGCCGTGGTAGCTCAACAGAAAGGGAAAACCCCCCATGACGCAATCCGGGAAGCCTGCGTCATTCGATTTCGACCAATTATGATGACCACCATGGCGGCGCTGATGGCCGGTCTGCCGATCGCTCTCGGATTCGGCGCGGGAGGGGAATCCCGCAGGCCACTCGGTCTGGCCGTCGTGGGCGGTCTGCTGTTTTCCCAGACATTAACCCTCTATATCACACCGGTCTTCTATCTCTATATGGAAAAACTTCAGCAGTGGTTGAGGCATCGGAAAAAGGTTATTGATCAGCCGGGAGAGAGAGGCTGATGGGAAATGCGGGCGCTAACCCCGCCCAACAGCACTGCGGGATAAGTACCTTCACGAAATTCTTTCCGAAAAAGCAAGAAAAGAATTTCTAAGGTACTAATTACCTTCGCGAGACGGATTTTCAAAAACTCAGTGAAAACCTCCGGATATAAATTTTTAGCACATGTCGGACATATTCCATGGCTGAATCGGGCGTTGGAATGTTTTTGAATATAAGATTCCATCTGCACCCAATTGCCTTCGATATCTTTAATTTTTTTGCAGGAAGCACACGTTGGAAGTAATCCCGTCAAGGTCTTTATCTGGAGGAGAGCTTCTTGCAGCTCGGCTATCACTTTATCTCTTTGGCTTCCGTATAGTTTTCTCTCAGCAATTTCTTTCGATAACTCCTCGGTACGTTTGGCTATCCTGTTTTCCAGAAGCTCATTGGACTGCTTTAATTCTTCACTAACCCGAAGAAACGTCATGAGCATATAATAAAAAACAACTGTATACGCCAGGCAACGCTGAATATGCCAAAACCACCAGTCCTCATTCCAGGCCACTGAGATTGGAAATTCAAGTGCCGACAAACCCAACAAAAACAGCATGCAAGTGAACAAGTACGATTCTGTTTTACTGGAACGTAAAAACTGGAGGAAAAAATAGAAAGCGCCGGCAATAGTAAGAATACCGGAGAGGAGGTTGGTAATTGTTGCAAATGGAGTAAATTTTCCATCCACTATCATCAAGGGGAAGAAGTGCCGATATCTGAGGATAAAAATACCTAAGAGGACACAGAAAAAAATGGTGAGCCAACGTGTTGTTTTTGCGTTTAACCGATTCCAGTTGATACCCGGAAACCACACTGCTGCAAACCAGAAACTGCCAAAAAAACTTGCCAGGCTGTGGAGTAAGATGAAACCATTGCCGAAGGTCGAAACAGCATGACAGGTGTCTGTAATCCCCATCATGAAAAATCCCATGGATAACAAAAAATAGTCCCTTTTTTCCTTCAGATTGTTTCTGTCGAGCTGCAGAAGAAGTAGCGCCATGGAAATTGCAGCTAACCCACCAAAAGCTTCAAGTGTCGAATGTAGTGGTTCATTAACAAACTGTAGATCATGCCAGAGTATATTGAGAGCAATGCTGACAACAAAAGATACGACGAAGATCCCTAGAAGAAGGAGTAGAAAGTATGGGCGCCTGGTTTGAGTAATTAGCATTGTATTTTCTGATAAAAAAAATGATTGATTTCACTTAAGGTACATTATGCAAAACTGTGTCTTTCAGCTGGGGCTTGTCCATGGTGTGACATCGTTGTTTCTCTATCAAATCGATTTCTTCTATGTGATTATAGCAAGATCCGATTGCAGTCAAGTTCAAAGCATGATTTGTCGTACTCTCTCAAGGCCGGCAGGGAATCCGGCTTGGAAACGGTATGATAGGCTGTGTCAATAACTCGAGCAGAATTGATCAGGATAATCTATTGGAAAATACTATAAGCATATGCTACTGAATGCATGTGGAGATAAATCATTGTAAAGAGGGAAAAAATATTTCAGTAGGGAGTGGACTATGCGATTTTTGAGAAAAAGTTTGTTTATGTGCCTGTTGTTGTCGTCGTTTGCCTTAACTGCCACCGCGGGTGATCTTGACGCTTTTGTCGGCCGGAAGGGTCTCTTGAAGATTGCCGGGGGGACCGCCCATATCCCTGTGATGAAAGAGGCGGCAAAAATAATAATGAATGAAAATCCTGACATCCGCATCACTATTGCCGGTGGCGGCTCCGGGGTGGGAATTAAACAGGTTGGGGAAGGTATCATCGATATCGGCAATGCCGGTCGTAAGGCTACGGAGAAGGAAATTGCCGCCTATAATCTGCACCTGGTGAAGTGGGCAATTGACGGGGTCGGAGTGGTTGTCAATCCGAAAAACAGTGTCACCTCGCTTTCTACCAGTCAATTGCAGGACATCTTTTCCGGCAAGATCGGCAACTGGAAAGAGTTGGGTGGTGAAGATCGGGCGATAAACCTTTATGACCGTGATGCGGCCAGCGGCACCAGATCAGTCTTTTGGGAAAAGGCACTCAAAAAAGCATCCGTTTCGATGAAGACTAATGTTGTGGTCTCCAACGGTGCCATGAAGACGGCGATTGCAGGTGATCCTTATGGGATTGGCTTTGTGTCGGTCGGTCATATTGATAAGAGCGTCGCCCCGGTTGCACTCGATGGTATTGTGCCGAATCTTGAAACAGTCAAAAATGGTACCTACGGAGTTACCAGGGGATTGTACAGTTTGACCAAAGGTGCGCCCACCGGTCTCAGTAAATTGTTCCTTGATTTTCTTGTCAGCCCAACCGGCCAGCAAATAGCAGTGGACAACGGATTCATCTCGGTGCAGTGAGTTCTCGTCACCGATTGACGGTCCATATTTTTCGTATGGCAGCGTTTGGCAGTGGTCTTTTGACCATCGCCGTCTTTTTGATGATGCTCTATCTTGGCTGGCCGCTGTTATCGAGCGGTCAGTTCTCTACCCTCCTCACCCAAGAATGGCGCCCCGGTGACGCCGTATATGGCATTTTCCCTATGCTGGTGGGAAGTATTTCTCTCACTCTTCTTGCGCTTTGTATCAGTCTGCCGCTCAGCCTTGGGACTGCTTTTGTTGCGACGACCTTGGCCGCGCGGCCAATCAGAATGATGGTTCTTTTTATGGTCAGGTTTATGGCCGGTATTCCGACCGTCATCTATGGTTTTGTCGCCGTCTTTCTCCTTGTCCCTTTCATGCGGGAGCAGTTAACTGGTGGATCCGGGTTGAATATTCTTACCGCTTCGCTCGTTTTGGCGATTTTGATTGCACCGACAATGATCGTGTTTTTTGTGAGTGGTCTGCAAAATGTCGAATCGAGCTACTGTCTGGCGGTCGACGCTCTTGGCGGCAGACCGGTGCAAAAATTACTCTACCTCCAATTGCCCCAGGCCTGGCCGACCATTGTGGCGGGGATCATTATGGGACTTGGAAGGGCGATGGGCGACACCCTGATAAGTTTGATGGTAGCCGGGAACAGTGTGGCAATTCCGAACGCTGTTACCGATTCCGGTAGAACCTTGACGGCTCATATAGCTTTGGTTATTGCCGCAGATTTTGCCAGTATGGAATTTAGGACTATTTTTGCCTGTGGACTGGTTCTCTATATCTTCACTGTTGTGGTGGTGGCAATGTTGCGTCTGCTTTCTACCAGGATGATCGGGAGGGTCGGATGAGAAAGTTCTTCGAACAGGGACTCATCGCGCTTTCCTGGGGGAGTTGTCTGCTGTTACTGGCAGCTGTGTTGTCTATTCTCGGTTATCTCTTTGTTCGGGGTGGAGGAATTCTCGGGAGCGAACTGCTTTTCGGCAACGTTGCGCCACTGGATGCTCTGTTGCTGCGCCGACAAGTCTTCGACGGACTGTTTCCGGCCCTGGTAGGCACCTCTGCCCTTGTTTTACTTGCCGTAGGCATGGCAATGCCTGTGGGGCTTGCCGCCGGTATCTATATGGCTGAGTTTTCAAGAAAAAGATCAAAACAGCACTTGACCGTGCTGTTTGATGTTCTTGCCGGCTTGCCGTCGATTGTTGTAGGTCTTGCCGGATTTTCTCTGACCATTGTCCTCCATCGAATACTTCCCGGCAAGATTGGTCCGTGCCTGCTGATTTCGGCCTTGGCTTTAAGTTTTCTCATTTTACCCTATCTTATCCGCAGTATCCAGATGGCTCTGGAATCAGTCCCCTTTTCACTGCGGCGTACGGCTCCGGCACTGGGCGCGACGCGTCTGCAGAACATCTTTTATGTCCTGCTGCCCAATCGATTGCCGGATATTCTCGGCGGTGTCATCCTTGCCATAGGTAGGGCAGCCGAAGATACTGCGGTGATTATGTTGACTGGAGTCGTCGTCTCTGCCGGGTTACCTCGTTCGCTGTTTGAGCAGTTTGAGGCTTTGCCCTTCTATATTTATTACATTTCCTCCCAATACACCGATCCGGAGGACTTGAAAATGGGCTTTGGAGCGGCAATTCTGTTGCTGGCAATTTGCGGGCTCCTGTTTGTCTGCGCGATTCTTCTTGAGCAGACTGTCTCGTGGCGACTGCGGAGGTAAGGCAATGGAGGCACAACCAAAAATAATTACCGAAAAGCTCAGTTTTTTTTATCGAAACAGGGCAGTTCTGGAAGATATTACTCTTCGTCTCCCGGCAGACAGTATTATTGCGGTGACCGGTCCTTCAGGTACCGGAAAATCGACATTTCTTTCTGTTTTTAACAGATTGTGGGAGGAAAGCGGGGAGGCTGACTGTCGGGGGCGGGTGTTGATCCGTTTTGATGCCGAGAAACCGGTGGATATTTATGGCCCAAACCAATCTGTTGCAGATTTACGGCGCAAAGTTGGGATGGTCTTTCAGGCACCGAACCCTCTGCCGATGAGTGTCTTTAAGAATATCGCCTTTCCTCTGCTGCTCACGGGCCAAAATGATAAAAAGCAGTTGGCGGAAAAAGTTGAAGGTATGCTCCGTAAAGTGCACCTGTTTGAGGAGGTCAAAGACCGATTGAAGAATGACGCCAGGACCCTTTCCGGAGGACAGCAGCAGCGTTTGTGCATTGCCCGGGCTCTGATGCTTGATCCGCAAGTTCTCTTGCTGGATGAACCTACTTCCTCGCTCGATGCAAAAGCTTGCGAGAAGATTGAAGAACTTCTCCTTGAGCTGAAACTACAGCGGACATTGCTCATGGTCTCTCACTATCAGGATCAGGTAAAACGGGTTGCCGACAGGGTGTATGAGATTATCGACAGACAACTCCAGCGTATCTGTTGACAGGTCTTAAGCTTATGACTCTGTGTATACAACATTGCCAGTAAATCGGAATCGCAAACTAGGTTGCTCGGCGGATGATCTTCCCATGTAAAATCCGCTGCTGCCGAATAGTCCGGAAGGAATTTGTCCTAAGCCGTTGTCAAAAAATAACATGGCCAAGGAAATGCTCTGAATGGTCTAAGGAGCCGTAACGAAATGAATGAAAATGGCCGGGTTATTTCGTAACGGCTCCTAAAATATATGGTTGAGCAGAAAATCAATGATATACCAGCTTACTCCCAAAATTGCCAAAAGCAGCAGTGATTTCCATAGGCTGTTGCGTGCTCGGACAAGGTAGACGGTGGTTATATCTTCTTCGACCAAATGATCGACACTGAAATAATCTTTCTTGCCGTTTGCCTTATCAATCTCTACCACGTCTCCGAGGTTAATATCCGGTGATTCGAGGTGTACTTGCTCTGAAGGGATTTCAATGCCGGTGGTAATATTGACAAAACGATACTCAGTCTGATCTATCTCCTCGGTCGTTTCCTGTTGGATACTATCCTGATCGTCTACAGTACTGCCGTTTGGGATTTGGTGAATATTCGATACCTTTTTATCCGGGGGAGAGTTATTCATAGGGTGTATTTACCATCCTTGCGTTGATTAAGTGGTACCGATTGAGAAAATTTGCCGATAATCTCCAGCTGACCCTGAAGTTCGGGACTCTTTCCAATACCCCTTGGGGAGTGTCAGTGCCAGGAAAAATCACTTACATAACCAGGCAAGATAGCTGATTTATATTTGGGCTGCTGCCATTTTTTTCTTTTCACTGATAATATCTGTAGACGATGAGGGATAAGTGGCAGAAATAGACCTCCATTGCTTTTATCTATATGGCCCGCTGCCATCTGGTGTTCTTGAAGAAAATTGACATTCAGAGATGGGAGTCGAGTCGCAAAGCTACCATTTTAAAAAACAAAGGTTACTATTGTCCTTTAATGGTCGTAAATAGAGAAAAGAGGGCCTTGAACCGGTGGGGGTTTAGCGTTATGTTTAGCGGGTGAGTCTTTAACCCTTTAAGAGGTGTGTCTATGGCCAGGTCTAAATGCCCGACATGTGAATATCACGAGTTCGAGGCTGTACATGTTACGACAAAAACCGGACAAAAATTCTGTCTTATTCAATGTGTTGCTTGTGGTACAGTGGTTGGCGCCCTTGATGACGTGAAAGTTACCAATGTGATAAGGAATGTCGAAAAAAAGCTGTCGAAGTTCCTCGAAAATCTAAACCGCAAGGTAGTAACCGTCTGTAACAGGAAAAATCATGACTCGTCAAACTAGCGTCTCTCTTGTCGTAAATCTTAGACTGTGCAGCGTTCATTTTGTATACTGGTTTTCGGAATTTTTGCCACAGGGCGGTCGGTTTTATCCTGAACCGACGGAGTTCGTTATATCCGATTAATCAAAAAATCCAAGAAAAGTGGGGAAGACTAGTGGAAGAGGATATCGGCAATAGACTGGTCCAGGCAATAAAGGATCCCAACAATCTTGATTCTCGTGAGAGCCTCGCTAAGGCGATGGAACTTACCAAGGCCTATGCGAGTTCAGGGTCGGCCACGCATTACAGCACAGTCACAAAATTGTTCTACGATCTTTTCGAGATGTTTGAGACGGGCCGGGACCCGCGGGCTAAGTAGTTGGTGGAATCCGTTTCAGGTGTTTTCCAAGGCAGCTGATATCACTGCATTTTGAGATAATTTTTTTGAGATAATCGATGTTTTTGTCAATGTTTTCGAGGTAGAGATTGCGATCGACGTTATACATTTCCCGGAAGTGTGTCTGCATTGCCCGGGATGTGTTGGAGAAAGTATCGATGAGCCGTTTCAAAACCACGTTGTGGTAGAAAACTGCAGTATGCTCCATAAGTTCCAAAGCCGAGCTGTGTCGGTTTATTCCTCCGGTCTCTTGTTCATTGAAGAGCAAGGGTAAGCACTCCAGATAATATCTGTCAGCCATCTGAGCAAGAATATCTGCTGAACCGATTACCTGGCCGGCAAGCTGGATTTCCTGGGGATGATAGTCAAATGTTGCTGGATCGCTTGTCAGGTCAGTGTAATTAATGATTGTTGCACAGTCCCTGGGAATATCCTCTCCGAAGCCCTTTTGTACCGAATAGTTACGAAGAAATAGTTTTGACCGTTCTTCATGGTTCGCTATGTATTTCATACCGGAATCGGTTGGATCACCTTCAAGAAGCAACATTCCGGTATCGTGAAAACAAGCGGCAAGCAAGCCTTTGAAAAGTGTATCAGGTAAGATACGCACATTGTTGCAATGAAGTCCATGGAAGAGACGGGCTGAGGCTAAAACCACCATTTGACTGTGCCGCAGGTTGTGGTATGGCAGGTTATTTTTTTGAAAATGAGGTGATGCCCCGGAAAAAAAAGAAGTCAGGTCATTATGGACTTCCCGAATCAACCTCAGGTTAATGGAAGGACAAATCTTCTCTGCTAGAAGGAGGATCTCTTCCAGAAGGTTGCCATTGAGATTTCCCTCAAAGATATTGCTGAGATTTTTATTTTCCATATGACTGCTTATGCGATTATTAGTACCTTACAGATTATTTTCTTGTTTTTTTGCAAGAAAATCATCTGTCTCAAGGTACTAATCCGTTTTTCTTCCCGTTTACCGGGGTTAGTAGAGGAATTCATACCTTTTGACATTCTACAATTTCACTTGTGAGAAGGCAAATGGTGGGCACAAATTTCTGATGTTTTTCGTCATTTGCATTATATTTTGTGATATAACACAGTTAATACATTCAACATCGTTGTGTATTGTACTTTTGCAATACAAACAAAGTGTCATCTAGACTTTCTTGGTATTTGTAAGTACAATTTGTAATTGAAATTCGAAACTTGGCAGGAAAAGTAACCTGACAAAATAAAATATTACAGGAACCATGGCTGAATAATATGGAAGATAAAGGAAATTCCGTCGTAATATTGATAGTTGATGATAATGAGATGGTCCGCATGACGCTCAGTGTTCTGGTAGGTTCTCTGGGCTACCACTGCCTGGTTGCAGGTGATGGCATTGAAGCAATTGCAGTATTGAAGTCGACTGCGGTGGATCTTGTACTGTCGGATATTGTCATGCCGGGGATGGACGGCTTACAATTACTTAACCATGTCATTGCAAATTATAAGGACACAGATGTTATAATTTCTACAGGCTATTACGAAAAAGCAAGCTATGCAGAGGTAATCAAGGCCGGCGCCATTGATTTTATCAAAAAACCAATTGACCAGGCGGAGCTTGAAGCCAAACTGGCCCGTGCCGTTCGTGAACGGAGTATGATGCGGGATTTGGAGCTGTTATCAAAGCAGGATGGGTTGACCGGAACTTTGAACAGGAGAGCCTTCGATGAACGTTTTACCATTGAGGTAGAGCGGGCGCATCGACAGAATTATCCTTTGATGCTTGCTATGATCGATATTGATAATTTTAAACAATATAATGACAACCATGGTCATCAAGAGGGAGATAAAGTCCTCATCAATCTCGCGGAAATTTTGAAAGAATGCACCCGGGAGAGCGTGGATTTGTGTTTCAGACTCGGTGGAGATGAATTTTCCGTCCTTCTTCCTCAGGCTACTGCCAACCAGGGAACGGAGATAGTCCAGCGTATTCTGCTCAGTTTTATTGAAAAAAATTATGGTACGACAACACTTTCCATAGGTCTGGTTTCGTGTGAGAGAAACGAGGAGTTGCTGAGGGAAAAAGACGAAATAGCTATCAAGGAAAGGGCGGATCAGGCCATGTACGATGCCAAGAAAAGCGGCAAGAACTGTGTGGTAACCCGGGTGTAATAACCAATCATTTCCGGACCAGAAAATGATTGGTTTCTGTGTCGGCTTTAACCCAAGGCATCCTTGTGAAAAGAAAGATCCGGTTCAATAGGGTAATTGCCATCAAAGCAGGCAAGACAAAAATTTTTCTTAGGCATTCCCGTTGCTTTGACAAGTCCTTCAATGCTCAAATAGTGCAAAGAATCAAGGCCGAGATATTTGGCTATTTCTTGAATCTTTTTCTGGTTGGCTACCAGTTGGGCTACATCCGGAAAATCAATACCGTAGTAGCAGGCATGCCTGGTCGGAGGACAACTTACCACCATATGGACTTCTTTGGCGCCGGCTTCCCTCAAAGCTCTTACCCGACTCTTTCCTGTTGTTCCCCGAATTATTGAATCTTCAACTATAATAACGCGTTTTCCTTTGAGGAACGAACGAACCGGATTGAGCTTTACCTTTACATTGAAGTCGCGCATCGACTGGGTCGGCTGAATAAAAGTTCGGCCGACATAATGGTTTCGGATTACCCCCATTTCCAGCGGAATGCCGGATGCCTGAGAATACCCTATAGCTGCGTAGTTACCTGAATCTGGGAAAGGCATAACAAAATCAGCATCAATTTTTGCTTCATGGGCAAGAATTTCCCCCATTCGCTTCCTGGCCTGGTACACGTTAATGCCGAAAATTTCAGAGTCAGGTCGGGCGAAATAGACCTGTTCAAAAATACAGAAATGACTATTCTGTTTCGGCCAGGGGAAAATAGAGGTTATTCCGCTTTCCTGAAATATAACAATTTCACCTGGTTCAATATCTCGTACATATTCGGCTTCGATAAGATCAAGAGCGCAGGTTTCCGAGGCCACAACCCAGCCCCCGATGCCCTCGCCACCGCCGTTTTTCAGTTTACCGAGACAAAGTGGACGAAAGCCATCAGGATCTCGGACGGCGATCATAGTGTGCTCGGTCATGAGCAGCAGAGAATACGCACCTTTGAGAGCGGTGAAGGTATTTCTAAGAGCAGTCTCCAGACCTAGGTGGGTAGAGCGGGCCATGAGATGCAGCACCACCTCGCTGTCCATGGTGGTTTGAAAAATTGACCCCTGTTCTTCCATTGCGTTACGTAAGGTAATGGAGTTCACGAGATTGCCGTTGTGTGCAACTGTCAGAGTCGTTCCCTTGTGGGTGACCATAAGGGGTTGAGCGTTGGTAATATTTGAGGCTCCGGTGGTGGAATAACGAACGTGTCCAATGGATAAATGGCCGTTTAATCTCTGAAGGATCTCCTCGGAAAAAATTTCCGGTACAAGACCCATGTTCTTGTATATATTTACTTTTGTTCCGTCGGATGTCACAATGCCGGCGCTTTCCTGTCCACGGTGCTGAAGGGCATAGAGACCAAAATAGGTAAGTTTTGCGGAGTCTTGATGGTTGAAAACGCCACATACCCCACATTCGTGGGTGGGACGACCGTCTGATGATTTTTTATTTTTTTGTTGTAACATCGGGAGTTAATCCTTAGTTGTCCGAAATGCCGTTAGCTTGGACGAATCCTGAACCGTGAAGGCAAGCGTACCCATTTCAGTTAATGCAAAAACAGGGAAAGGCACAAAGAGAAAACCTCTGTGCCTTTCTTTTGGTAACTCAGAATAAGAAAGGTATATTAAGTATTGCCTAAATTCAACAAGAAAGAATGGTGGCCACCGGAAAAACAGCTTCCTGATTACACTATTGGACCGATTGTTAGTGTCAACAGGGTATATCTGCTGAAAATATCGTGAAAATATTTCGTATGCAGCAGAATTTTTTGCCTAGCTTTTTGTTGTCGCCAGCGCGTGGAGGAGTTCCGTCAGACTGACCAGGTCGTTAAGATTCAGTTGTTCATCGACGGTATGCACTTTATCCATGCCTGTGGCAATGATAGCCGTTGGCAAACCATAACTAAAGAAAATGTTACCATCACTGCCACCCCCGGCTACAATGTATTTTAATGTTTTTCCAGCAAGTTTTGAGGCACCTTCTATTCTTTTGATGACCGGAGTATCAGCTGCAATAGTCATTGCCGGATAGTCATCGACTATATCGAAGGTAATGGAGGGACGCTTGTCACCAGTAGCTGGATTGCCTTGCCAAACAGAGGCTGTCCTTTCAAAGGTGTCGAGAATTTCTTTGGTATAGAGGTTCAATTTTTCGGTGGAATGGCTGCGTACTTCGCCTTTGAGTATGACTTGTCCCGGTACGATATTGGTGGCGACCCCTCCCTGTATGATACCGAAGTTACAGGTAGATAGTTCGTCAAGTCGTCCCAGATGGAGGCTGTTTAGAGCTTCTGCGGCCAAGCTCAGGGCATTTATTCCTGCTTCCGGGCAGAGTCCGGCGTGAGCAGCCAAGCCCTTTACCACAATGGTTATTTTATTTGCCGCCGGTGCGCCTACGATGACATGATCGATACCGCAAGAGTCCAGCGCGTACCCGTACTTTGCCTGAAGTTGTTTATATTCAAGATTCTTAGCTCCGAGAAGTCCGATTTCTTCGCAGGTGGTGATAACAACTTCAATCATTGGATGCGGACTTTTATTTTCTTTCAAAAGGGCAAGGAGCTCAAGAATGGCGGCAATACCACTTTTATCATCGCCGCCAAGCACTGTTTCGCCCTTGCTGGTGAAAATATCGCCGGTCCTCAGAACTTCGACTCCGTTACCCGGCTCAACCGTGTCCATGTGGCAGGATAGAAACAATCCCTCTTGCTCCGGCAGGTTCCCGTTAAAGCGGATGATGAGGTTACCGGATTCTGAACCGGTTTTTGTTGCGGAATTGTCTTCGGTAATGAAATCTGCTCCGAGGTCTGCGAATTTTTCTTTGAGACAAACTGAAATTGCACCCTCTTTCCTTGAAGGACTGCTTATTTCACAAAGTTCTGTAAAGGTGGCGGCAAGCCGCTCTCGGTTTATTGCGATTGTCATTTTTATGCCTCATTAGTGGCTTGGAAATAATTTTCTTCCGGTTTTGTAAAAAAAGTCATTTCGTGAAGGAACGTATGCCCATCAAGTGGGCACTGAAAAGGCTACCCCTCAAGGGGCATTATGATAAATACTATTTAGTTATAAGCAGTTGGGGGTTGACTGAAGGAGAACAACGGCGTGGCAGCCGATGCCCTCTTTTCTGCCGGTAAAACCCATTTTTTCCGTGGTGGTTGCTTTAATATTGAGCATACTCGGGTCAATTCTGCAGGCATGTCCAAGCAGGTCTCTCATACTGTCAAGATAGGGTGCAAGGCGGGGGGCCTGGCAGACCAGAGTGATGTCAGCATTGGCGATACCGTACCCCTGTTCATAAGCCAGTGCAACGACATGTTCAAGCAGTCTAATTGAATAAACACCTGCAAACCTTTCGTCGGTGTCGGGAAAATGTTTTCCTATATCGCCTAAGCCAAGGGCGCCGAGCAGGGCGTCACACAGAGCATGGGTGAGCACGTCGGCATCGGAGTGTCCGGCCAGGCCATAACTGTGGGGGATGGTGATGCCGCCGAGCACAAGTTTCCTGTTTTCAGCAAAACGGTGGGCGTCATAACCATGACCGATGCGGAGTTTTGGCGTGATGTCGTTGCGGATTATTTTTTCAGCCAGGAGAAGGTCCTCCATGCGGGTAATTTTGATATTGGTTTCAGCGCCTTCGACAAGTGTTACCGGGATTGCTGCCCGTTCAAGAAGAGATGATTCGTCGGTTACATCTGCATCGCCGTTACACAGGTAGGCCTTTTCAAGGAGTTCTTTTCGAACAGCCTGGGGAGTTTGAGCCTGCCAGAGGGATGTCCGGTCAATGGTGGCGGAGACCCTGCCAAAATCGTCACCCCTTTTCAGGGTGTCTTTTACCGGCACTGCGGCAATGCCGGCACCATGATGAAGGGCGGCAAAATAGCATCTGTCGATGATTTCGCTGCTCACCAGCGGTCTGGCAGCATCATGAACCAGGACAATAGCCGTATCGTCGTCAAGTGCTTTAAGGCCCGCCCGAACAGAGTCCTGGCGTCTGCGCCCTCCGGCCACTATTGTCATGTGGTTAACATTGACGCCGTAGCGTTCGAATAAGGTATTCGTTTGTTCAATCCAGGCCGCAGGAACAACCACCACAATATGGTTGATGTGGCTGTTATTGATGAAAGCGCGAACAGTATGAACGAGAATGGGTATGTCCGCCAACAGGTGATACTGTTTCGGATGATCAAGGTTCATTCTGGTCCCGAATCCTGCGGCGGGAATTATGGCAGCGGCTGAAGAAGTCATTTATCAAGAAGGATAGAAAGCAAAATACAATGCTGAACGCCTGTTTGGGCTTCTTTAGAGGCAATTTGTGCTCAGCAGCATTGAGCTGCAGCCGTAATGAACAAAGAGTTACGGGATTGAAAAAAAGGAGCGGGTTATAAGCCGAATTCTGTACCCCGTTAAGGAGCCATGATCATTTCACTGGGATGTTGATCGCTCAACAACTCTTGCAACCTACCCGGAGATCTCGGACGGGCCGCCCTCAAACATCTCCCTATTTGGTCTTGCTCTGGGTGGGGTTTGCCGTGCCTCCCATGTCACCATGGAAGCGGTGAGCTCTTACCTCGCCGTTTCACCCTTACCTGATGGAACACCCCACAAGGGGGTATACGTACCATTAAACAGAAAAATATTTCTGTAAGGTACTCATCAGGCGGTCTGTTTTCTGTGGCACTTTCCCCCGGTCGCCCGGCGTTCGCGTTACGAACCACCCTGCCCTATAGAGTTCGGACTTTCCTCTCCGGTCAAGAGACCGGAGCGATCATGCACCCGCTCCGTTTGCTAATGTAGTGGGAAATTCGTAAAAGTCAAAGCGAAATTTGAAGCTAATTTTCTTCCGTTACCGGCGGAACGTAGTAATTTAATCGTTGGCAGGTTGGGCAATCGAAAATATCGTCGCCTTTCAGTAACATATTATATCGTTGTGGTGGAAGGGCCATGAAACAACCCTGACAGACACCGTCAACCACATTGACAACTGCAAGGCCTTTGCGGTGTTGGCGAAGCGTATCGTACTTACGAAGGAGAGACTTCTTGATCTTACCGGCTTGATCCATCCGCTTGGCATCCTTTTTCTTTTTGCCCTTATTGATTGCCTCAATGTTGGCTCGTACTTTATCGGTTTCTTCGGCAACAAGTTTCTTTTCGCCTTTCAGCAGATTCTTTTCCTCCTCCATTTGTGCAGTCAACTTCTCGATGGAGTCCATGATGACCAAGATTTTCTCTTCATTTTCCTTGGCGCTTTTCTTGGCATCTTCAATTTCTTTGAGCAGGGCTGTCTGCTCACGGCCGGTCTGCACCTGCATCATTTTCGACTGGCGCTCCCGGACGTGGTCCATCTTGTCGGCCATTTCACTTTCCAGAGTCCGACTTTCTTTCTGCTGAGAGATAATTTTTTCCTGTAAGTCGTTAATCAGCGCTTCTTTTTTGGCCAAAGCGGACATGCGTTGATCAAGCGCACTCTGTTCAGACTTAATGGCGTCGTCGATCTGATCAATTTCCAGGTCAATGGCCTGAAGTGAAACGAGTTGGGTTAAAATTTCGTTCAAAATGATTCTCCTATGGAATGTGTTTCTCTAAGGTTGGGATGATTTATCCATTAAAACGAAGGGATGAAACTCCTTCTTCGTTTGTAGAATTTGAATTTTCCAGTTTTTTTTATCCCCAGCCTCTCTGAGCTTTCTGACCAGTAGGGTGACAGCAGGTTTTTCAGTTGAGTAGTGGGTGCCGTCAATGATACAAAAGTCGTTTTCCACGGCCCAGATTGCCGTACTGTGTTTTATCTCGGAGGAGAGGTAGACGTCTGCTCCGCGTCGATAAGCAATTGGTGCTAAATCGGATCCACTACCGCCGCATACTGCAACGGTAGATACCTTTTGCGGCAGTGTCCCCGCCATCTGAACGCATGTAAGATTCAGGATATCAAGAATTCTGGCTAGGAAGTCGGTAGAGGTCAAAGGGGTATGGTAAACGCCGATCCGTCCCAGTCCGGTGTCTGTTATGATGCCGTCTGCGGAAGGAATGAGAGGAGAAAGGTTTTGGAGGCCAAGTTGATGAGCAAGATAATCGCTGACTCCTTCACTGGCACTATCGAAATTGGTGTGACAACCGATGATGGCGATATTGTTGGAAAGGGCTTTCTCCAATAGTCGGCCGCTAGGTTCGGCAGTATTGATCGTCGGGAGTGGTTTGAAAATGACAGGATGATGAGTGATGATGGTATTAGCACCGATCCCTATTGCTTCATCCACCAGTCTGTTGGTTGGGTCCAGTCCAGCCAGAACTGCAGTCACCTCCTGTTCCGGATTGCCAACCAGGAGACCCACGTTGTCCCATGGCTCAGCCAGGTTGAAGGGTGCCTCCACATTAAGGCTTTCGAGAATGTCCTTTACTCTTACCGTCATATAAATTTTGTATCTTGTTACAAATAAAACAAAAAAGGTACACCCCTCTGGAGTGTACCTTTTTTTGTTCATCTCACCCATCCAGGCATTTTTAACCCGAACTGAGATATATCTTCCAGGGGTGTTAGCCTTCCCCCTTTTTGTATGTATAAACTTAATTTCTTCAAGGAATCCGTTGTTTCTGTTCAGAAGCTGCTGTATTAATGGTGGGCGCAGTAGGATTCGAACCTACGACCGATCGGTTATGAGCCGATGGCTCTACCAGCTGAGCTATGCGCCCATAGCTTTCTTTGAAAGACAAAACAATCTATTTAAAATGACCTTGGCGACAAAGTCAATGAAAAAATTAAAGGCAACGGTAAAACATCTTCAAAATGTGTGGAATGCAATCAATCTAGACCTGATTGCATCTTGGTTGCCAAAATCAACAAGATAACTATCCTCTAGCATTGAACAGATTAGCAAAAGTATTGCTCGTTAGGTAGTGGCTGTCAATACCTGAGTTTTTTGTTCGACACAGAGTTGCTTGTTAAATATACGAGCAACTGGGAGTCAGGGTAAGGGGGGCCGTTTGTGGACAGGCACCATGCTAGGTTTGCAAAAAAAGACTAGGTGAATCAATTTGATCTACACAAATCTTCTACTGTTTTTGGTCGCTATTTTTGTTTTTAGTATCGACAACGTATCCGAGGTCACGCTGCTTCCCGGCTGGCAGTCGCTGCTTCTGTTTATCCTGCTTTTGGCTGGATATAATTGGCTGGCAGTGAAACTGTTTGGCAGATCTCGAGCCATGCGGTCAGCCGGATATTTTCAGACGGAGAGACAGCTCTCTATTTTAGCCTTGCTCTTTTTCTGCGCAGCCCTCTTTATCTGCGATTCGAAATATTATCTCTCGTTACTATCCTTTGGCAACAACACCCCCGGACTGGTTAATTTTGCAGGACTTATGCTTTTTGTGCTCTTTTTGGCGATCATGTGGCGGGCGGGACAAAGGAACTATCAGCTGATTTTTGGCAGAAAGTTCAGCACGACTGCATTTATACTTTCCAATATCAAAGCCAATCTACCAATTGTTCTGCCTTGGGTCATCCTCTCGCTGCTTTATGATGTAGTTGCCCTGTTGCCTTTCCCCCGACTCCAGAAGGTCATTGGTTCGGAATGGGGTGACCTGCTGTTCTTTGCTGTTTTCCTGCTTTTTGTACTGATTTTCTTCCCTCCAATGGTACGAAGACTTTGGGGATGCAAAAAATTGCCGGATGGCTATCTGAAAAACTATCTTGATGAGTTCTGTGCCAAACAAAACTTTACCGCGGATTATTATCTCTGGCCTCTTTTTGAAGGACGAATGTTAACTGCCGCGGTAATGGGTATTGTGCCGGGTTTCCGGTATATTCTCCTCACCCCTGCTCTCATCGAGACCATGTCCAAGGCTGAGATCGAAGCCATTTTAGCCCATGAAATTGGCCACGTGAAAAAGCATCATCTGCTACTATATGTTTTCCTTATAGCCGGTTTCAGTTTACTGGTCGGCATGCTCGCAGAGCCGTCTATTTATTTGTTTCTTTCTCTGCCTTCCCTCAATAGACTGATTGTCGTGAGTGGGATTTCGGCGGAAACAGCTTTGACTTTATTGGCGTCGATCCCGTTGCTTATCGCTATGCTAGTCTATTTTCGATATATATTCGGGTACTTCATCCGAAATTTCGAAAGACAAGCTGACCTCTTCAGTCTGCAGATAATCGGGAACAGTCAGGCATTGGTTTCAGCTTTTGAAAAGATAGCAATTCTAAGTGGGGATATACGAGACCAGCATAACTGGCATCACTTCGGAATAGGTGAACGTATTGACTGTCTTGAACATGCAGAAAGGGAACCGGATCAGGTCGGGCGACATACTCGAAAGGTGCGATACAGTTTGTTGGCCTATATAGTGATACTGCTTCTTACTGTTGTCTTCGTCCGTCAGATCCCGACTGAAGCGTTAGCCAGGCACTATCAGGAAAATTTTGCCGAAGCCGTCCTGATGCAGAAGGCTAAACAAGAGCCGAGCCGGGCAGTCTGGCAGCGTCTCATCGGAGATTTGATGCTGACCAGGAAGATGGAAGGGAAAGCCCTTGCAGCGTATGAAAAAGCCTATAGCCTTGAACCGACTAACCCGGAGATTATGAACAATTATGCCTGGCTTCTTCTGACCAGCGAGGACTTGAGCCTTCGGGATCCGGTTAAGGCGCTTACTCTTGCCAGGGTAGCCGCCACCCTCCTGCCGAAAGGGCATGTGCTCGATACACTGGCTACAGCCTATTGGGCAAACGGATTAGTTGAGGAGGCCGTTCACACAGAAGAGCGGGCAGCAGTTGTGGACGTGGCCCAGAAAAGGTTTTACATGGCGCAGATAAACCTGTTTACCAGCCAGACCTATGAAGAATCGGTAAGTGAGCTGGAAGCGCTGCAAAAAACAGCGCAACGAGGATGGAGGTAAACGATGCCTTTATTGGGAGCACATGAATCGGTTGCCGGTGGTCTGCACCTGGCTTTTGAACGAATTGCCAGGGTGGGTGGTAAAGCGCTACAGATATTTACCCGCAACCAGCGACAGTGGCAGTCTGCGGAACTCACGGAGGAAGAGATTGAACTTTTTAGAAAAGCCCACGAAGAATGTGGTAATATGCCAGTTGCTTCGCATGCATCTTATCTGGTCAACCTGGCTACCGGGAAAGACGAGCTGTTGGAGAAGTCAGTGCATAGCCTTGCCATGGAGCTGACACGCTGTGATCAGCTTGGTATACCGTTTGTGGTTTTGCATCCCGGTTCACATGGCGGTGACGGTGTTGAGATAGGGCTTGATCGATTTACCGGGGGACTTGACAGGGCAATCGAGCGGAGTGCTGTTGCAGTACAGGTGCTGGTAGAAACCACCGCGGGGCAGGGGACCGGTCTGGGACGGAGTTTTGAGGAACTTGCCTATATCCTGAATAATACGAAGTTTCCCCAATTGTTGGGGGTGTGTGTTGACACCTGCCATGTTTTTGCTGCAGGTTATGAACTGAGGTCAACAAGTGGTTACGAAGCGACAGTTGATGCTTTAGAGCGTTTAATCGGCCTCGATAAGATACGGTTTTTTCACCTGAATGATTCGAAAAGCGAGCTGGGCAGCAAGGTCGACCGCCATGAACATATAGGCAAGGGGGCCATCGGTCTGGCCGGTTTCAAAAATCTGCTGAATGACAAACGATTTACCGAGTTGCCAATGACCCTCGAGACTCCCAAAAGCGATAGCCTGGCTGAGGATCGTCAAAATCTGGAGATTCTACATTCGCTCATGTGAGGACTCATCGGTAATGCTCTGAATCTTCTTGCAAAATTATTGTCTTCCGGGGAGAATGGTGAAAATTATGTCCTTCGTTCGACCCCCGATGAGCGGGACTTTCTTTCGTGTTTTTAAGGAATATAAGTGTCATAAAAGAACAATATTTTAAGGCACTAATAAGGTATGTCAATGAAATTTTTGAATAGTGAGGCTCTCCTGGATGCCCTCGTCAAGTTGAAGGTGTTAACCCCCAAGCAGGGGCAGTTTGTGACGCTGGAAAAGGGAAAAATGCGCCAAAAACTCCTCCGTAAGGCAAGTAATGACGACGAGGTGGATAAGGATTATCCGGATATGGTAGATATTATTTCGAGCTTTAATTTTAAGGTGCCTGGAGGAGATGGGCGATTAATTGATGAAGAACTCATCATGCGTGCCGTAGCAAAAGAGAAGAACCTGCCTTTTAAAAAACTCGATCCGCTGGAACTTGATATGGATGTCGCTACCAAGACCATTCCACGCAATTTCGCTATCCGGCAGCTTCTGCTCCCCTTTAAGATGGAAAACGGTGTTGTGGAAACGGCTATCTATCACCCCGATTGCCAGGCGGCGCTGGCGGACATCGAACAGGCCAATCAAATTAAGATAAAACCGTATATTGCTACCAAGTCGGATATCAAGAGAATAATTGGCGAGTTCTTTGGATTCCAGAAGTCGATCAGTGCTGCAGAGGATCAATTCGGTGTCATCCCGGGGGGAAGTAGTTCCATCGATATCGGCAACCTCGAACGGTATGTGAAGATCAGCTCAGCCAAAGGAATCACCTCCTCCGATCAGCACATTAAAACGGCGGTTAATCATATCTTCCATTATGCCCTCGAACAGCGAGCCAGTGATATCCATATCGAGCCGAAACGCAATATCTCCATGATACGGTTCCGTATCGATGGGTCGCTGCACACTATTTACAACCTGCCTAAGGCTGTTCATTCCGCTATCGTTGCGCGAATTAAATTTTTGGCCCGCCTCGATATCGCAGAAAAAAGACGACCCCAGGACGGCAGAATTAAAATCGGTGAAAAGAACGGCAAGGATGTGGAGATAAGGGTGTCGACCATTCCTGTTTCTTTTGGGGAAAAGGCGGTACTGCGTATTCTCGATTCCGATTTGATGTTCCAGCAGGTCGACCACCTTGGTTTTTCGAAAAGGGACATGGATGTGTATAATTCTTTTATCTCATCGCCCCACGGCATCATTCTCGTGACTGGCCCGACTGGGAGCGGTAAGTCGACGACGCTCTACTCGACCCTCAAAGAGATTGCCACGCCGGAAAAAAATATTGTCACGGTGGAAGATCCGGTTGAGATGGTGCACGAGGAATTTAATCAGATTTCCGTGCAACCGCTTATTGACGTGACCTTCACTACGATTTTGCGCAACATTTTGCGACAGGACCCCGATATTATAATGATCGGTGAGATTCGCGACCGTGAGACAGCGGCCCACGCGGTTCAGGCGGCAATGACCGGTCATTTGGTCTTTTCGACATTGCACACCAACGATGCCGTTTCCTCTATAGCCAGGCTCAAGGACCTTGGTTTGCAGCCTTTTATGATAGCGTCTACCCTGCTGGGCTGCCTGGCACAGCGATTGGTAAAGAAGATCTGTCCAAGTTGTGCAGAGAATTTCGAGATGAAAGGGGAGGATCTTTTGAAAATGGGCTTTCCGGTAGCCGAATCGGGTAGTATTGTACTAAAACGAGGAAAGGGTTGTCAGGATTGCCGCGGTACGGGATATAAAGGGAGATGCGGAATATTTGAAATATTCCCAATGTCTTCGCAGGTGAAAAAGATGGTGGCCGATGAGGCGCACACCTTGGATATTCGACAGGTTGCAATACGGGAAGGAATGACTACATTACGCGAGGACGCGTGGAACAAGGTTCGACGCGGTATAACCACCTATGAGGAAGCGCTGAGGGTGACTTCCACATGACTGGTGGGGAAGAATTATGAAAAATGAGAGATAACCGCTGATGGCAATAAAGATTGTAGCCAAAAACAAGAAAGCCTTTCACAACTACCATATCGATGCCACTTACGAGGCAGGGATGGTGCTTTCGGGACCGGAAGTAAAATCGCTCCGGGCCGGCAAGGCGAACCTGCGTGATGGCTATGTGAAGATCGATTCCCGCGGAGAATTGATGCTGCACAACGTACATATTTCGATGTACTCTTTTGCCACCCAGAATCCGAATGAACCACTCAGGGTACGAAAATTATTGCTGCATCAGCGGGAAATAAAGAAACTTATTGGTAAGCTCAACGAAAAAGGGCTTGCTCTGATACCACTGAAGATATACTTTATAGAGAATGGCAGGGCAAAGATTGAACTTGGCCTTGCCCGTGGTAAAAGAGAGTATGATAAACGCGCAACGCTCAAAGAACAGCAAAGTAAACGTGAGATTCAGAGAGAGATGCGCCATGACAAAGTATAACCAAAAACGTGAATCTAACTAAAGGGGGCGAAACGGATTCGACGGGGATGTGTAAGCTCATTGTTGCATGCCGAGCTTCTATTTGCTCGTAAAACCGATAGAACATAAATATAATCGCAGACGATTATAACTACGCAGTAGCAGCTTAATACCTGTCATACTGCCGTTCCACCGGTCTTCGCCCGAAAGGCCGGATTTGGGGCGTCGACTCAACGGGCTGGTCATCTGAAGGTTGCCTGTCTCTCAGATGACGAGATCTCACAGACTAGTTCCAGGAAATCCATGTTCCGACCGAGTTCCTGGCGCGAAAATTAAAGCACGGAACTAAGCATGTAGATACGAGAGGGGAGCATTTTCGGACGCGGGTTCGACTCCCGCCGCCTCCACCAGTAAAATATATTATGAATTCAATTCATTATATCAGATTGGCAGCCTGGTAAATCACGATTGTGACCACAATTGTGACCAACTTCGCTGCCTTTTCTGTTTTCTGACCCTGCAAATTGTTTCTCAATTGCTGAGCCGGCCAGTGGATTGTCCTAATTTCGCCCTTGATTTTCCGACTCAAATCAGACATAGTGTTACCACTTATTAACAAGTGGAGTCGTTTTGTCTGGAGCCGGGAATGAAAGAAAAGCCAGAAGACATTTTTCGCTCATGTGGTGGCCAACTGCGAATGAGCGAGGCGATTAAGAGCGGAATTACCCGCTACATGCTCTATTCACTCCGAGACAAAGGGGTGATTGAACAAGTTAGCAGAGGGGTTTATCGTCTGGTGGAGCTTCCGCCTATCAGCAACCCTGACCTTGTGACAGTTAGCCTCCGTTTTCCGAATGCTATTATTTGCCTTATCTCAGCACTTGCTTACCACGAGATCACGACACAGATTCCGCATAGGGTTTCGGTAGCGGTTCCCAGGGACTCGCGACAGCCATCGCTTGATTATCCGCCACTCTTCGTTCACCGATTCTCCGATCAGGCATATCTCGCTGGATTTGAGGAACATCAAATCGACGGCATATCCGTCAAAATTTACAATCCTGAAAAAACGCTCGCCGACTGTTTCAAGTTTCGCAACAAAATCGGCATGGACGTGGTGCTAGAGGCCCTGAAACTATATAGGACTCGCAAGAAGTTCGACCACGAGAGGCTACTCAAATACGCAAGGATCTGCAGAGTCGAAAAGGTGATGCGCCCTTACCTGGAAGCGAGCGTATGAAAACCACAAGGAATGTACCGGCATCTGTTCGGCAACGACTCCTCAATCGTGCCAAGAATGATAAAAGGCCGTTTAATGAATTGCTGCAGTATTACGCCATGGAGCGGTTTTTGTACCGCCTATCTCGGTCCACCCATGCCGACCGCTTCATTCTCAAAGGCGCGTTGATGCTGAGAGTTTGGCTCTCCCCTGACAAATCGGCAGGGGTAGATGATTTGGACGCACGAAGTGTGCCCGCAAAGGAGCGAGCCATGGATGGAGAACATCAATTCAGGCCGACCATGGATATTGACATGCTGGGAAGAACGAGCAACGACGAAGCAAGTATTATTGCGCAAATTCGAGATATCATGACAGTAGTTGTGGAACCGGATGGACTAATATTCGATCCTGATTCAATCCAATCTGAACGGATTACTGAGGACGCTGATTATGAAGGGATCAGAATTCGGTTTCGTGGGACGCTGGACTCAGCTAGGGTCAGCATGCAGATCGATATCGGATTCGGCGATATCGTTTATCCGGGGCCAGAGGAATCGGATTTGCCAACCATGCTTGGTTCCCCCGTGCCGAGGCTCCTGTGTTACAGCCGGGAGAGCGCCATCGCCGAGAAGTTCGAAGCAATGGTGAAACTCGGGGCGTTGAACAGCCGTATGAAGGATTTCTACGACATTTGGCTTCTTTCTCGTCAGTTCGATTTCGACGGAGCGAAGCTTGCCGAAGCAATCCAGTTGACTTTTGAGCGGCGTGGAATGGTAATGCCTGTCGAAATCGAAGCGTTCGACGAACCCTTCATCAGCGCTAAACAGATTCAGTGGTCAGCCTTTTGGAAACGACTCCAGCAAGATCATGTTCCATTTTCATTTCGCGACATCGTATCGGCAGTGGAAAAATTTCTTGTACCTGTGGCATCCGCAACATCTCAAGGAAAACCAAAGCCTGTAAGCTGGATCGCTTCGGGACCTTGGACGTGAATATAAATTGAGACTGTTTTAATGGAGCGGATGCCAAGCTAACAAACGATTCTTCTATTCCAACTTTATCATCACAATATCTGTGACCAAAATTGTGTCCAAAAAGCGTGATGAACTGTGACTTGTAATTATTATGAGTGACATCCAACCGAGAAAGGCGATCTACGGAAAAGCTTTTAATAATATATTCTTAGATCACTTAAAATCATTTTGTATCTCATATTGTCATCTGCTTGCACATGGGTTCGACTCCCGCCGCCTCCACCATACAAGTAGCCGAAATTATTGAGATTGTTTCTCTTTGGTTTCGGCTATTTTCTTTCCCATTTCTTTCCCGGTCATTTCACTGTGGTGGTGCTTCGTTGAATAGCATTTTATAATCTTTCTTATAAGAGGCAGGTGTGTCTTTTAAATATATCCAATATGATGCAATTGCTCTGACTTTCTCAATATCTATATGACCACAATCGAATAGTAGCTTCAGTAGCTCTAGTGATTTATGTGTTTTGATCTCAAATAGTTTCGCCAGCTTGAGTAGATCTTTGTCGTCAGTTACTATTGGTATTTCTAAAGTGTGGGCATAGGATAATGCTGTGATATCAACTTTTCCTGTAGTTAATTTCTCATCTCTTGCTGTATCCCTAATGATGTAAAAAGCTATGTTTATATCAGCCGCTTGATCCCTTGAGATTTTAAAGCACGCTTGACGATTCTTACTGTATTCTTCATTGTCAACCCACCCAAATTTATTCCTTAAGGTCGGGCTTTTTTTGTACTCCTGGTGTAGCTCTTTTATAACCCCCAATACATATGGTTCTTCGCAAAAAGGCATTTTAAGGTATCAGATGTCAATTACTTTGTCCGGTTCGCGACAATTATCTTGTCCGGTTTTACCTTGCCAATTTTCTTTGCCTTTTTCCTGCTAGTTTTTCTGCTCCATTTCAGTGATTTTTCAGATGGACCAATAGTTGACAATCGAAGGACTGTTGTAGTCGTCCTGTCCTCGAGTTTCCTATCTGGCGATGTTCAACAGAACCATTCTTCCCGTTACTCTGGTCGATTTACTTCCGAGGGAAGCGGAAGTAAAAGACCGTTCCGAGAATGGGCTCCCAAAATGCTCGTCGGAGGATCGGTCTTTTACTGGAGCGATTTTGTAGCACTGTCTTGTGTCAACCTCGTTTGTGATAGCTTTTGGTTTCGCGCCATGGCCTCTTTTTTCCTAAAGCTATCGGCGTCAATTTCAATGATGCTTGCATGATGAACAAGCCTGTCGATGGCCGCGACTGTCATTGTGGTATCGGAAAATATCTGATCCCAATTATTGAAAGAATGGTTGGCAGTGATAATCATACTGCCGGTTTCGTAGCGATGAGCGATAAGTTCAAAAAGGACATGGGTTTCAGGGGGAAAGAGATGTGGTTTATTGGTGTTTGTTGGGGCTTTCGATTCGAAGAAAGCCGGCAATTGGTGGATGTGACAAATGCAAAAAGGCGATCGTAAGGAGATTTCCTTTATCTGACTAATACTCAGGTAACATTTGTGCGAACCCAGGAGAGACCCGTAAAGATGAAAACCCGACATGAACACGACGGAGAGCTGTTGCCGGCCTTGCATATACGGCTGGAAAAAGATACGATGCAGCGTTGATTGAATAGAGAGCGATGGCTAACCACCTAATATCTCACTTTTGCTTGAATCAAGCGCTAGCCGCTTGCTAAAAGCAGTTCGATATAGGGAGAGCCAATAAATAATCTGGAAAACAATATGGAGTGAGGCTGGTATGGTCAATGATTACTACAGGATTGCTGATCTTAAGTATATTGCTGCAGGTGCTGCAATCCTGGCCAGCGGTGGCGGTGGAAGCTATCTCGACGCGGGGAATATCATCAAAGAATTTGAGGCTACTGGTTGGAGCGGTGCCATTCCCGTACAAGAATATGATGGCGCAACAAACTGTTGCGTACTTGCCATGATGGGTTCACCGGATGCTGCCGCCAACATGACGCTATCTGATGTTAATCATTCCATCGCCAATACCATCAGCACCTTTCAGCGAGCAACAGGCTTTGTCTTGAATTGCGTCATTCCAGTTGAAATCGGGGCAATCAACATTATCGTGCCCTTCCTGGCAGCGGCTCAAGCCGATAATTCTATCAGCTGGGTTGTCGATGGCGACGGCGCCGGCAGAGCCGTCCCGGAACTGCCGCAAACCAGCTATGGCGGCAGCCTTAACCTGGCGGTAAGCCCCGGTTCACTTGCAAATAACGCGGAGACATTAACAGCTATTCAATCTGCCACTCTCAAGGCAGGATCTGCAGCGCAAATTGAAGCCTTAGCCGGCGGCATCGTTTCTGCTTTTGGAAGCTTTGCAGGCATAGCCCTCTGGCCATCCAATATCAGCAATCAATATGCATTGTCAGGAAATTATATAAAGAATACTGTCAGCCAAACCAGAGCCTTGGGACAATTTCTGCTGACTGCAACAACGCCTCCACCAACAGCCATCGTTGCCCGTAAGATTGCAGATCTCACTGATCGAGCTGCGGCACCTGTGCTCACCAATTTCTATATCACCTCTATCACTCAATCGACAACCAGCGGCTCCCTTGATGCCGGCATCATTCGTTTGGACAATTCACCAGACCAGAGCAAAAGCACGGAAACACATTATTTATACAATCTCAACGAGAACTTGATCATGTATTCAAGTCTTGGCAGTGCTCCAAGCATCATCGCCCCGGATTCTATCTGCTATTATTCGGAAAGCAATGGACTCGGTTTTTCCAATGCGACCAACGATCTCGCTCTTTATTTCAATTCCAAAACAGGGAAAAGCACAGGCAGTACGGTGAGCGTCATTAAGGTCAATGCAGCGCCGACACTTTGCATGACTCCCGGGGTGGTCGCTTCTTTTGCCGGGCTGTTGCGCAACATCGGATATGCAGGCGCTCTCCCATATCCTCAAGCGCTGGAGTCTGGAATTTAAAACGATGGCTGAAGAAGAGCTCAATAAAGATCGCCTGGCACTCGCTCTGGAGGCTGCGGGACTTGATCTGTGGGAGAACGATCTGGTTACCGGTGAGGTTACCCGTAAGGCATCTAAAACATTTGCTGAACTCGGCTATAGTGAAGAGGAGGCCCTCGCCTGCATCGATGGCCAGTTTGCCTTTGTCCATCCAGAGGATATCCCCTTAGTCAAGGCAGCGATCAATGAGCATTTGACAGGGGTAACGCCTGAATACCGATGCGAGTTTAGACTGAAGGCCAAAGACGGTTCATGGGTCTGGTACGCCAATTACGGAAAAATCATGCAGAGTTCGAATTATAAGCATGGCAGGCGGTTTATCGGTGTGACCTTCAATATCAACAACAGGAAGTGTCAGGAAAACGAACTCCGGCTTGTTAATCTTAAACTCGCCGAGCAAAATGAAATGCTTGAGAGGTTGAATAACACCTTGCGGGAAAGCGAAGATCAGTTCCGTACGACATTTGATTTCAATCCCGATGCAGTGTCCATCAGCCGTCTGGATGACGGTTATTATGTCGATATCAATCCAGGATTCACGCGGATTACAGGTTTTCACCGTGACGAAGTTATTGGCAAGACAGTCCTGGAACTCAACCTTTGGTACAATCCAGCTGATCGGAGCATAGTAGTCCAGGGGCTTCGGGAAAAAGGGTTTTACCAGAATCTCGAGACGCAATTTCGCTTAAAAAACGGCGGCATCATTACCGCATTGATATCGGCGAGACTTATCTCCCTCAAGGGAGTTACGCATCTCCTCTCTGTCACCCGCGATATAACGGAGCTGAAAAAATTCGAATATGAAAAGCTGAAATTTGAAAAGCTGGAATCCCTGGGTGTGCTTGCTGGAGGAATTGCCCATGATTTCAACAATATTCTGACTGGAATCATGGGTAATATCTCGTTTGCGAAAGTTTTTCTCGATACCACCCATAAATCCAGCAAACTCTTGGCAGAGGCGGAAAGGGCAGCAGTGAGGGCCGGAGAACTGGCGCACCAACTTTTGACCTTTGCCCGCGGCGGTCAGCCGATCAAGCACGTGGTATCACTCAAACACCTTGTAGACGAAGCGCTTTCCTTTGTCCTACGGGGTTCAAATGTCAAAGGAATCGTTGACATACCTGATTCCATCCATGCCTTCGAAGCCGACGAAGGCCAGATGACCCAGGTTTTTCATAACATCATCATCAACGCCATGCAAGCGATGCCGGGAGGAGGCGTGCTATCAATCTCCGCCCGAAATGAACTACTGAACGAAAATGCATTTTCACTTCCCCCAGGCCCCTATCTCCGACTGACATTTATCGACCAGGGATGCGGAATACCCACAGATGATCTTAAAAAGATCTTTGACCCCTACTTCACGACCAAATCGACCGGCGCCGGTATGGGACTCTCATCGGTCCACTCGATCGTCCACCGGCATGGCGGCCATATTCAAGCAGCTTCCACTGTTGGCAAAGGAACGATCTTTACAATCTACCTGCCATCAATCGGAAAAGTCTCTGCACATTACCAGGAAGAAACCTCAGGACAGCCGGTGGGCGAGCATACAGGCGGGTCAATTCTCGTCATGGATGACGAAGAAATGATCATTAAAGTTGCATCGTCGATGCTCGTCCATCTTGGATATATCGTGACAACATGCTCAAACGGAGAAGAAACGATTTCTCGCTATAAGGCGTCGATGGACTCCGATACTCCATTTCTGGCAGTTGTAATGGACCTGACCATTCCAGGAGGAGTGGGAGGCAAGCAGGCAGCGGAGCAGATACTCTCTCAGTTCCCTAACGCCTGCCTGATTGTGTCAAGTGGTTATTCGAACGACCCCATCATGTCAAATTATCGTGATTACGGATTTAGCGGGGCCATCGCTAAACCTTATAATATTCAGAAGTTCCAGGAAGTGCTCGACTACGCCCTTAGGCATTGCGAGAGTGGATCGGACTTGACTTAATGATATTTCGAATGCCAATAAAATGCACCTGTCAAGCTGGGATTTTTATTGTTTATACTGCCATCTCTAATCTTTAAAATTTCTTCAGCATCCTTAAGTTAAGCTTCCTACCGTGAAGCATTTTTCATCCACACTGAAGCCATGAGCCTTATTCTCACATAATGTGGGTCCGGTGTCATCATTGCGGGCCCAGTATCACTTAATGTGGGTCCATTATCGTTTAATGTGGGTCGGGGTATATTCTTATTCTCATTTATTGTGGGCCCAGATTAATCATTATTGCGGGTCCGGGCGTTTATCATTGCGGGCCGCTACACCTAAGTATTGTCTCCTTCATCCTCATTTTTCTCGTCTTTGTCACCGGTAGCTGGCGGACTCTAGGTCTTCATTCGGTATTGGTACTGGCATCATCGGCAATGATCGGTATTTTTATAGGGGACACCCTTCTCTATGCCACCCTCAAGCGACTTGGTCCACGGCGGACCGGAATCCTCTTTACTACGAATGCACCTATTACGGTAATTGTCGGCTATTTTTTTCTCAAAGAATCACTTCCCGTTGCCACAACTATCGGTTGTATTCTGATTATGGTCGGTGTTCTGTTGGCAGTCTTTTTTGGTACTACGTCCTCCCAGAAGCATCCCTTTGAAAAAGTTCAAGGTTCCCTTGCCTCAGGAATTGTATTGGGTTTTTTATCGGCCCTTTGCCAGGCGATTTCTGTTCTTATTGCCCGTCCAATCATGGCATCCGGCGTCGACGCCGTGGCCGCCTCGGCATTACGAGTAGGAATCGCCGCTTTAGCCTTGAATTTTGTTTTTTATTGCGGTCGCCAAGAGTTGGTTACCTGGCAATACCTGTGACCTCGAAGCTAATGTGGCAAACCGGCTTAAGCGGTATTCTGGGCATGGCTGTTGGAATGACCTTGCTTCTTTTTGCCTTGGCCCATGGCACAGCTGGTCTTGTGTCGACTCTTTCCGCAACTTCGCCTATTCTCATATTACCTATCCTCTGGATTGCAACGAGGGAAAGGCCAGCACCTGGTGCTTGGGTTGGAGCATTTCTGGCTGTTCTCGGTGTAGCTTGTATTTTTATTCCTTAGGTTGGGCGATAGGTATAACCGTGGTAGCGTTCACATTTGGAATCATGCTCTTAGCATTATACCGAGATGGTCCAGTATTGTTTTAATCACCGTCCGTCGTATATGAAGCTGATAATCTCCATCTCGCTACCGCAGTTCCAGTAAAACAGTGGATCTACCTTCCACACTTTCTTAATAAACTCCCGCTAAATCAGCTACGAAATGCGGTTAATTTTGAATGAGCTGATATCTATTACTCGATCATCAGTTGGCCGGTCAGTCTCCGGTTCAGTCTGTTTCCGGTTTTAACGATTTCCCCAGCTTCGGTTCGAATACCAACAATAAATAACACAATTTAAAACGACATTTCCGGAATATGTTAAGTGATCGCGGCAAGGAAAACGACTTGCGCAAGGTGCGCATCAGTTGTATCATATAATTGAACATAATTTCGTCTGACGAAAATCGCCGGATCTATTTTTTGTACTCTAGCAAAGACGCCAAGCCGATGAAAAAATATTGGAATTATAGCAAGAGTTGGCTTACACGCACACAGCCCCAAAAAGCAAAGAGATCTTTGCCCTGTTGCTTCCGGACGATCTCACCCGGTTTCATGCCTCTCATTTCAGCAACCCTGCTGTTTCTTTCTTCACTAAAGCCATCCCCAATCATATACGAAGAGAACTTTTCCTGTATTGATCGGTCGGTCGTACTGCAACAACTACAATAAAATTTAGAGGAGAGCATATGGAAAATCGGATTGCCACCCAACACCATTCAACAACATCGGCATCCGGGGTGCTCCCTGAAACAATTACGCTGCCGCTGGAGATTCGAGTCCATGGACGGGGCGGCCAGGGGGGAGTGACCTGTGCCAAGCTCATAGCCGCCACCTACGCTCAACTCGGCCTCAATGTGCAGACCTTCGGAGATTACGGAGCGGAACGTTCAGGTGCCCCGATTCGGGCTTTCACCAGGGTGGATCGGATGTCGATCAGGAACCGCAACAAAGTCTATCGGCCGGACCATCTGCTGGTTCTCGATGCAGGGCTACTTGGGCCAAGCCTGCTTGACGGTGTTGCCGCAGGAGCGAGTATGCTTATTAACTCCAGTGAAGACCCGGAGCTACTCAAGCAACGTTTTCCCCTTTATCGTCTGGCAGTGGTTGATGCCACCTCGATAGCCAGAGAGCATGGTATCGGCACCAGTGCGGTGGTCATCATCAATACCACCATCGTTGGAGCCTATGCCGCCTTTGTGGGGTTGCCTATGGAGTCGGTGCGGCTTGCTTACGATTTTTTTGGGCTTGGTGATGATTTCGGCGCAGCCCTGGCCGCCAGTGATTCGGTGCAGATTTTTGAAGCCTCGGTAATCCCTGAGGGAGAGAGTGAAGAAGTAGGCGTAGCCTCCGCCCCATCGCAGGTTCTGCCTCTCACCCAGCATCTGCAGGACATCCCCACTGATCTGAAGACCGGCGCCTGGTCGACCCAGACGCCAAATTACCAGGAATATGCGGCCCCATGTTCTATGGCTTGCCCGGCAGGAAATGACGTAGTAGGATTTATCCAGACCCTAAAAGAGCAAGGAGTTGTCGCCGCAGGCAAGCTGCTCATGCAGACCCAGGCCTTGCCGTCTGTTTGTGGGCGTGTCTGTCCAGCTCCCTGTATGCGGGCCTGCAACCGCGAATTCTACGATGGGCCTGTGAATATCCGCAGCCTCGAGAGGTGGATAGCCGATAACTACAGCGGAGCAACCATCCCGGAACAGGATACCCAACCATGCCGCTTTGCCGTGGTGGGTAGCGGTCCGGCAGGTCTGAGCGCTGCCTTTCATCTTGCTATGCTTGGCCAGCAGGTGACACTCTATGAGAAGGGTGAGAAGCTGGGTGGCGTCCTTCGCAATGGTATTCCTGCCTACCGATTACCCGATGATATCCTCGACCGTGATATAGAGAGGATCCTGGGTCTTGGTGTCCAGTCAAGATGCGGAGTTACAGTCGATAGAGAGGGAATTGCCGTGTTGCTTAAAGAGTTCGACGGGGTGATCGTCTGCAAGGGGCTGGGCCTGCCCTTTGCCTTGGAGGCCGCGGGCAGTCAGCTTGAAGGAGTAATGCAGGGTCTTGATTTTCTGGCGGAAAACAAAGAAGCCGAAACAACGCTCAGCGGTTCGGTGGTTGTTGTCGGCGGGGGCAATACCGCCATCGACTGTGCCCGCAGCGCCCTACGCTCGGGCGCCCAATCGGTGAAGCTGGTGTACCGCAGATCCCGCGAGGAGATGCCCGCTATTGCCGAGGAGATAGAAGAGGCGGTTCACGAGGGGGTGCAGATTTTCACCCACCGTCAGCCGATTGCATATATCGGAGATTCCCGGGTGACCGGGATGGTCTTGGCAGAGGTCGATCTCGGGCCACCTGAAGAAGACGGGCGCCGCCGACCCATCGTCGGTGACCGCACTGTGGAACTGGCTTGTGATATTGTTCTGCTTGCCCTTGGTCAGGAAAGACGGTTAGAACTCCTCCCCAAAGCAACAGAACTGAAGGAAAACCGGGCCTGGACCGGCGACTCAGCCCTGCCTCTCTGGTTTGCTGGTGATTGTCTGACCGGGGACGGCACCGTGGCCCACGCCGTCGGCAATGGCCGCCGAACTGCACTCGAGGCGCTCGCAAGTCTTAAAGGTGAAGAGGTTCCGGCAGAGAAGATGTATAAATCAACAGTCGCTCCAGCGCATATCCGTTTTTCTCATTTTCCGGTCATCCCGCCGCACCGGGACCGCCATCAACCGGCCGGAGTTCTGCGCAACAATTTCGAGGAGGTCAACCTCGGCCTGTCTGGACCTGGCGAAGCAGACCGCTGTTTTTCCTGCGGTCGCTGCACCCACTGCGATACCTGCCTGGTCTTTTGTCCTGACGGCATCATTTTCAGGGATGGTGAAAACTATGTCATCGACCAGGCCTACTGCAAGGGTTGCGGGATTTGCGTTGCTGAGTGTCCGCGCAGAGCTATGGAGATGATCGACAAGTAAGCGGATTTCTGCCGACCAGCATCCGTCGATCCGGACGGTTGGCGTATTTTAGTGACTTAGAAATAATTTTTTTTCTTGTGTTTTTTTACAAGAAAATTATTTCGTAAAGGAACTTATCCCCGCAAAGCACGAGGACTAAACAGAGCACCCCTTGCTCAAGGGGGTACTGAACAGAGTCCCGCGAAGCTTTTAGGCGGGATTACAAGGAGAAAAATTTATGGGAGTTGAACTGATCAGCGCCAATCATGCGGCAGGCCTTGCCGCGACACTTGCCGGCCGGGCGAACAGGAAGGGTCGCGGTTTCTGTTGCGGCGTCTATCCTATCACCCCAGCCACCGATTGTATGGAGTATCTCTGCGGTCAGACCATTGATAAGAGCAAGGTGGTCCGGGTGGAAAGCGAACACAGCGCAATGGGGGTCTGCATCGGCGCCTCTGCAGCGGGGGCGAGGAGTTTTACCACTACTTCTTCCAATGGTTTGGCCTATATGGCGGAAAACTGTATCACTGCTGCCAGCCTCAGGCTGCCGGTGGTGATGGTTGTCGCCAATCGTACTATGGGGCCACCTTGGAATATTTGGGCCGACCACGGGGACTCGCTCATGCTCCGTGATCTTGGCTGGATACAATTCTACTGTGCCGACAACCAGGAGGTTTTCGACACGGTGTTGGCAAGTTTCAAACTCGGTGAGGATTCCCGGGTGATGATGCCGGTGATGGTCTGCATGGATGGTTTCACCCTCTCGCACACCATCGCTCAAATCAATGTGCCGGAGCAGGATGAGGTCGATGCTTTCCTGCCTTGCGCAAGCATCCCCCATCAACTTGGCACGACGCCTCACACCCTTGGCCAGATTGAGGTGGCACATCAGGTCACCTCCCATCGCCGCCAGCACCATGAGGCAATGTTCAAGACCTTCGAGGTCTATGGCCAGATACAGCAGATTTTTTCCAGCGGCATGGGGCGAAGCCTCCCCGATCCGGTGGTGTCCTACAAGACCCAGGATGCAGAAACGGTGATTATCTCCATGGGGACTATCGGTGCAACCGCAGAACTGGTGGTCGACGAATTGCGTCAGGTCGGCGAAAGGGTTGGGTCTTTGCGGATCCGCATGTTCCGCCCATTTCCGGTGGAGTTGATCAGGCAGGGCCTTGCCTCGGCCAGCCGGGTTGTGGTGATCGACCGCGATATCAGTCTCGGCTATGGCGGGGTGCTTTGGGGCGAAGTAAGCAGCATTGCCGGCCAGGATAAACTAGTGCAGAATTATATGGCCGGCATCGGTGGCGGGGACGTACGACCGCAGCATATCAAAGAGATTATCACCGATATCAGCGGCCGCAAAGAGGCCGGAACTCCTGTAATCATGGAGGATCTGCAATGAGAGAGCCTATACTCGGCGGAATAGCCCAGACTGAGCAGGGCCGAAGCCACCCTTTGCTGCGGGCAGGCAATATGAACTGCGGTGGCTGCGGAATGTCGAATATCCTGCAACTCCTCAGCCATGCCATTGCCGGGCGGGAAATAAAGCTTGTTATCCCGGCCTGCTGCGGTGCAATTACTGCTGCCGTCTATCCCCATTCCGCCTTCGACGTCCCAACCATCCTGACCACCTTCGCTTCAGCTGCTTCAGTAGCAACTGGAATTGCTTCGGTCGCCAGACTCAACAATGAGGACACCCGGGTGATCTGCCTGGCCGGAGACGGCGGCACTTACGATATTGGCCTGGCAACGCTTTCTGCTGCTGCAGAACGCAACGAAAGTATTCTATATATATGTTATGATAATGAAATCTACGGGAATACCGGTGGACAACGTTCATCCGCCACCCCGGCTGGGGCATCAACTTCAAGTACCCCAGGTGGTAAAACAGAGGCAAAGAAGGACATCATGGCCATTATGGCCGCTCACCGGATACCATATGCGGCGACGATCTCCATTGCCAACCCCGATGACGCGGTTAACAAAATGCGCACGGCTCTTGACACCAATGGTTTCCGCTTCCTGCATATTCTGTCGCCCTGCCCCACAGGCTGGAAGTCGGAACCCGCCTTGGGCATCGAATTGATAAGGCTTGCGGTCCGCTCCGGCCTCTTTCCGATATATGAGATTTTTCATGGAGAGCGGTATGTGATCAACATTGAACCCGACTTTTCTGACGAGGCCTTGGCCATGTATCTTTCCCTGCAGCGCAGGTTCAGAAAGTCAGGTGTAACCGAGGCTAGTCTGCGACCGGGCATCGAGAAATACTGGCATGGGCTGAGGGCTCTCAGTGGCAGGATTGTTCCGGCCCGCAGGTTTTGATAATAATACAGAGCAGGAAAAAAACTATTGAGGTTATCAAGAGGACACTATGAGAAAATACGTTGGTGAGCGCATTCAGAAATTGCGGGAGGCACAGGGGCTCAGCCGTGAGCGGGTGAGTCAGCTTGCAGGTATTCCAGTAGAGAGTATCGAGGATTATGAGCAGGGACGTGCTGTACCTTCCATCGGCGTTGTTATTAAAATTTCCCGGGTTCTTGGCTCAAAAGTTGAGGGGATGCTCCACGGTGGGGCGACGATTTCTGAGTCAATCACCATCTGCCGCGCAGGAGAATCATTGTCAGGTGATCAGGGAAGTACCGACCAGAGCTATGGGTATGCCTCTCTCACCCGTCCAGGTACCGGCAGTCACATAATGGCTCCATTCCTGCTGAGCTTTGACCCAAAAACTCCTGCGGGACCGCCAATCAATCATGATGGTCAGGAATTCGTTTACATCCTTGAAGGCACTATAGAGCTCTTCTATGACGATAGAACACACACACTCAACCAAGGCGACAGTGCCTATATCGACGCCTCGAAGCCACATACTTTCCACGGTGTAGGGGAAAGCATCGCCCGGATGATTGCGGTTGTCAGCTCCTAACCCGGATTTTACACCACCGGTTGTACAGCCTTTGCAGGTGCAAGACCAGATTTCCAATCGCGTTTATCGACCCATCGCTTCACATCTTGGACTTTTCCAGCAATCACTCAGTTTTGTGCCTTACGAAAAAATGGGATTCTTTAGGCGCTTAGTAAATTAGAAGAGTAATTTTAAAAAATGTAGTGGAAATTGAGCATCTTGAAATTCTAGATTTTTCCAGAAAATATTGGAAATCTTGGACATAACGAGAATAGATTCTTGTTACTGTGGTTCATTGAGGCCCGTGCGCCGGTCGAACTCAGACATGGTCGCTTCGACTCCAGCCCTGAACCTGTATTTATCCTTAAATGAGGCCGTGGACTCAATGCGTCTGCGGCAGGCAAGGCGAATATCCTTGTGTTTATAGCGGATGTAATAGGCCTTTTTCCCTTTACAGATAGGGCATTGTTTAAATACAGGACAATTGGAGCAAACACTTGGTGTAAAGGATGCACTGAAGCCGGTTGATATTTTTTTCACCCTGCTCGGGGCAAGACCTTGAGGACAGGAAGTAATCCAGCCCTGGTCGTTGATGGTAAAATCGGCAAGGTGCATTTTCTTCTGATTGCCAGGCATAGCCGGGGCAATCACAGTAACACAGTGCTCTTTCCGTGCTTGCTCGCAATTGCTGTCGCTGCCATAGAGCGAATCGGCGAGGAGTCTGCTGCGGAGACATTTCTTGTTGCTTAAGTTTTTCCAAGGCAGGCAGCAGGCTGCCGGCATCGTGCTTGTCCGCTGACTCAACGGCGACATGGGTAATCAGGGAAAAGTGTTTATCGGCACCTTCAGTGTAATTCTCAACGACCTGCACTTGATAGCCCTGTCCTTTATGGTTGCTGTAACCGGCATCCGGATCAGAGGGATTTTGCAGAGAATCCGAAGGCACATCTTTATTTGGTCTGGCGACTGCCTTAGGTTCGGTGGAACCTGTTTTATCGTCTGCGACGATGCACTGTTCCTTGAAGAGCCGAACCAGCAGCTTAAAGCTGCTCATGTCGTGGATGGATCTTTCTGAACCAAACTCCTGGGTCAGGATAAATACATCAATCAGCGAGTTGGTCAAGAGTCCTGCTTGACTCTGAAGGTTTGACCATGGCAAAAAGAGATCCTTCTTTTTTGCCGTGATACTTAATGGCAAATTTGAATACTGTGGTTGAGTCGAGAAAAGCATTTTTTAAGCTGTAGTGTTATGTAGAAACTCTAAAAAAATGAGTTAATAGTCAAGCTTACTCATGTAGTATTGAGGGAAATTCACAACCTTGGGTACCACATCTGACCAAAAGTGATTATTAATTTTTCCAGAGAATCAATATTGGCTGGAGGAATCTTTTTTTTGCAACGTCTTGAGTTTCAGGAACTAGGTTGTTATTTGTATCTCCATAGAAAATTTTCACGCGAAATACTGGGTTACCACAATCAAGACCAACTGTTCCAAAATCAGTAAACAGTTCTAAAAACATAGTAGACATTGTGATTGGAGGGGAACAATTTTGTTTAATAAATATTTCATCTACTTTGTAGTGCTCCTATCATTTTTAGGAGGATGTGCAGATTCCCAGACACCCCTTGATGACGAAAGTATCAAAAATCGTCTGGCGCCTGGACTTCGAGTCTTATACTTTAATGGCAAGTATCGCCATGTTTGGCAGATCCCCGATGGAGATAGGGCGATTCTGGAAAAAGGAAGGCTAGGTTTGCCCATTTTAATGATTGATAACAAGTTTGGAGAGAACGAAGTCTTTGACAGTGGCAGGAACCGCGAAGTTGGCCTGCAGATGAAGGGATACCTTCACCTCGAAAAAAAGGGGTCTTACGAATTCCAGGCTTTGTCCAACGATGGAGTAGAGATCATCATTGACGGCAACAGTATTCTGATCGATCCAGACGTTCATTCGGACCGGCTGTCAAATATCGAAACACTTTATGTACAAGAAACCGGATGGCATTCGGTGATGGTTAAATATTTTCAGCGAAAAGGAACGGCGGCGATTACGCTTTTCTGGAAAACGCCTGGAAATGATGAATTTGAAGTGATTCCCGCAAGAGTATACGGACATCTGTTGGACGATCCCAAAAACTCATAGTTTGTCAAAATAGTATCTCACGAGGCAGCAGCAAGGGACCAAACAAGGTGCTGTATTTGCTGCGTTTGCCAGATCGTATAATATATCGAGCGGGAAGCCCGTCCAAGGAAGGTTGGCCAGCCACCGTGTGGATAGTTCCTGGCGATCTTATCTCTCTAATGGACCTGGAAATTACTAAAACACCTGTTATGATGTTTTGATACTGCAAGAAGGAGGAACTGCGTATGAAAACATCGATTTTAGTTCGGAAGGGAATATCTCCAGAAATGGTGAACTTGATTTCGCGTTTGGTTGATCTAATACCTTGGCCAGTACGACGGTGTGCAATGGGGGATGTGACACTGACATTGCTGGACGGCAAGCATCGTGTGGCAGAGGATACGTTCGGCTGGGGCCGATCTGTTGTAGAGGTTGGAATTAAAGAATTTCAGACCGGCATTTTGTGTATAAACGATTTATCCGCGAGAAAGAAACCGAGAGCGGAGGAAAAAAATCCAGCACTGCTTGCCGAAATTCTTGCCATTATGGAACCACAGAGTGAGTCAGAGTCTCATTTGCGTACAACTTTGTTGTATACGAATATGACGGCGCAAGCAGTGTACAATGCTTTATTGGAGAAAGGATGGTCAGCGGAATCATTGCCAACCGTTCGCACAATTTCCAACATTCTGACTCGGCATGATTATCGATTACGGACTGTGGCTAAAAGCGAGGTCCAAAAACAACAGAGGAAACCGACACAATCTTTGAAAACGTCAGACAGATGAATGCCCAGGCGGATGCAGATTCTGAAACTTTGAGGATTAGCATCGACACAAAGGCAACTGTCAATGTTGGTAAATACTCTAGAGGTGTGCGTTCGCGCGGCCGAAAAGCTGTCAAAGCCTTAGACCACGATATGTGTTCCAAAGAAAAATTGGTTCCTTATAGTGGACCCAAGTTTTAAGACAGTAGTTTAAGCTGTGCGCAATCAAAAGGAACGTGAAACGATGAGCGAAGCGAAGAAGAGAAAGGTCCACACTCCCGAGTTCAAGGCAAAGGTAGGTCTGGAGGCATTGCGAGGTCAAAAGACGATCAACGAGATCGGCCAGGAATACGGTGTTCATCCGGTTATGGTCGGTCAGTGGAAGAAAGAAATTCAGGATCAAGCCAAAACGCTGTTTGAGGGAAAACGAGGCCCCAAGCCGATTGCCGCGCACCGGGAACCTGAACTGCTGTACAGCGAAATTGGTAAGCTGAAGGTGGAACTCGACTGGCTAAAAAAAAAGTCAGGGATCGACCGGTCATGATACGAGAAACCTGGATTAACAAAGACGATGAAGTGCCGGTGGCCCGACAATGCGTGCTAGTGGGAGTCTCCCGGGCCACGCTTTATGCGAGGCAAAAAACCAGGGAAGTCGATGAAAGCGATCTGCTGCTGAGTGGTTTGATTGACAAAGAATACACAAAGCACCCATTCTACGGCAGTCGCAGAATGGCGGTTGTACTCAGGAAAGCAGGACACAGAGTCGGGGAAAGAGATGTAGAAAATTCACGAAATGACTTTGTTTGCTTTAATAATGTAGATGTTTCAGTTGAACGACCAGAGGGCCTTGCGCAATTTCTGAAACAAAAAAAAGCTAAACGCGCAGCCGTTATTGCTGTGGTTGCGACAATATTATTCGTTTTTGCTCTAGTCTATTCTCGCCCGGATTTATCTCCGTTGCTCTTCTACTCAAAAATCTATCAATCTATCAGTAAATATTTTCCTGATAAGTATAAGAATGAGCATTCAGGAAGATCCGCAGCAATGCCGAAAAGACTGAACAGTCAAGTGAAACTAATACAACGAAGAAGGAATATGCATTTTCAGAAGAACAGGTTGCTACAGCAAAATTGAACGTTGAAGGATTACGGAAAAACAATCAGTTGTCGCAAAAAAATCTAATTATATTGGTAAAGAAAAACCGAAGGTAAATTCTCTCATTAGTTCTTTTGAAGATAGTAAACATCATTACGAAATTGAATTGTTATCAGGCCGGACGGTCTATGCCGACAGTATCGTAGTCACCGATGACATGGTAACCTTTCAAAACAAAAGAGGATTGGTTGTTACAATCAGCAAACAAGGTGTGAAGAGGATGAAGAGACTATGATTATGGTTTTGCATGATATCCCTTTTTTGGGGATGTTTAATATTTCTTTTTTATTTTAATGATCTTAGGAGGACCTTTTGATGTTATTAAGAATATGCCTGATTGCTTCGCTGACCACCATTTTGTATTCGTTATTAGCATGCTCTAATGCTGACGAGCAAAACAATGAAGTCGTTTTTGAGAAAACAACTGATAAAATTGCCCGGGAAGCCATTGAAGGGATAAGGGATCCAATCAATAAGGCTAATGCGGTAAGTAAAATTGCAGAAGATCATAATCGTGGGATTAAAGAAGCCACCAAAGAGCAGTAGTAGCACTAAGATGTTTGCTGAAAAAATGTACCGGATTGAACTTTCTCCATTTTTTTCCAGTCATAAGCCAACCCCAGTGTTTAAGAGTAGGATTAGGGTTCGACTCCAGCCTCTTCTTTCAGATAATATCCTAAATCACCTATCACAGAGGGCTCAATTTGGTCAGCAAATATAACTCCCATATGATGATAGACCCAAACACGAATATGCAGGATGGGAACATGACTGATGATAAAATACGGTATCTCACAGGTATGATTGGATGAAGCACAACCATGATTATTAAAGAAAATGCCGTAAGACCATACTTAACCATAACAAAAGCCCCCGGTCCAAGATTTATATAGTATCGCATCACTGGGTTGAGTTCCACCGCACCTTTGTTCAATAGTGCGAGGGTTAAAGCTGCATCCAACAGACTCAGACCCAACACAATCAATATATAGATCAATAAAGTTGGATGGTACTGATCAATATGGGTGATCTGTTTACAATCTTCGAAACGCCGTAGAGTCCGCCGCTTGCCTCTAAATAAAAAAAGCTTGTAAAACGGGATATGTTTTTGTCGGCGGTCATGACAGGAGCGCTGTTCCTTGTTCGCTGATTCTTTCAATTTTACTCTGTCTCTTGATTCCTTATTACACTTGATGATTACTTGATAAACGAATGATTTAGTATGACAACTCTTTTCTAATAATCAAGGGTTTGTATCCGAACACCGCATTCATATGGTGTAACAATGCGTGTTGTGCCTCTGCCTTCCTTATCTCTGTTATCTTGGCATCAACTTCTCGATACTTTCCCAGTAACTTGTGAATATCCGCAAAATCTTCGTGGGAACCTTGAAAGGAGTCATCAATGAATCCTAACCACCGGGAGTTACCCCCATAATAAAAGATCAGAAATGAATAAGCTATTCTTCACGTTGTTTCATATGATGTATTTTTTTCATATATATGCACAAGCACTATAGTCTTGACGGCATTGCTTACTATTCAACCGAGGAGGATTCTTTAGTTCAAGCCGAAAGACGACCATTGTTTTGCAGGCAGAGCTGGTAAGGGATGCATGAGGACGAACCCGTAGGTTTCTGGCAGGAAATAGTCTGGCCGACGTAATTCTGTTTCGTCCGGTAGTCCGTGTCCCGGAACCGGGTGAAGAGAAAAAACGTCCGGCTCATGCCATCCCGATCGAAGCGAAAGCTGTCGGGAAAAGGAAGTTTTGATGCATTGGATCAGTCGGTTTTCCGTTGGAAAGGGCTTTTTTAGGCGACCCGAAGAAAGGGATTACTTATCCCCTGTCAAAGCCATTTTTTTCGTCGAAAAAACATGAGCATTCCGCCTCCGATCATTATCATGATTGCCCATATCAGATAATAGCCCCAGGTCCATTTAAGCTCCGGCATATGCTCGAAATTCATGCCGTAAACCCCGGCAATGAATGTCAATGGGATAAAAATGGTCGCGATAATGGTCAGCACTTTCATGATTTCATTCATGCGGGTACTGATGCTTGAGAGGTAAGTGTCATGCATGCCTCCAAGAATGTCGCGAAAGTTTTCCACCATGTCGATCACCTGGATTGTGTGATCATACAGATCGCGGAGGAACATCTTGGTTTCCTGCCGAATGAGCGGAGATTCGCTTTTTTCGAGTGCACCAATCTCTTCCCGTAAAGGCCAGACAGCCTTTCGAAGAGTCAGAATGTCACGCTTGAGTCGATGAGTTTCCTGGATATCGTCGGGCTTTGGATCGGTGAGAATGCGGTCATCGATTTCCTCGATGAAGTCACCGATCCGTTCAAGCGCGAAAAAATAATGATCCACCACAGCATCCATCAGGGTGTAGGCCAGGTAATCGGATTTCATGGTTCGTATCCGGCCTTTCGAAGAGCGGAGGCGTTCCCGCACCGTGTCGAACACGTCACCCTCGTCCTCTTGAAACGAAATGACGTAGCTCTCCCCAAGGATCAAACTGACATGTTCAACATCGACCCTGTTCTGGTCTTCGTTATAAATCATCATTTTCAGTGCGACAAACAGGTAATTGGGAAATTCTTCGGTCTTGGGGCGATGCGCTGTGTTGACCAGGTCTTCCAGGGTGAGCGGATGAAGATTGAAGTTTTTTGCTAAGGTCTCAAGTATGGAAAGATCGTGTATGCCGCTGATATTGATCCAGGTAACGGTAGGACTTTTAGCCTGATCCGAGCAATTTTCCAGGGATACATCCCGAAATTCATCCACCCCGTCTTCGCTGTAGTTGATGATATCGATGCGCACCTTTTCCAGTTTCCGCTCTCCGATAAAAACAGGGCTCCCCGGGGCCATTCCGGCTTTGTTGCTCTGACGTGACCTGTTTCCCTTATGTTTGGTTTTCCTGCTCACGTTGACCCCCATTTCTTATTTTTTTCTCGAAGAGTCGTTTCGGATTGTTTTTATTGCAAGGCAGTCATAAGTGATTCGCCCCTCCTGATAGTTAACGGTGTTTCGTCGCAGGAGACGCCACTCCCCATCTTGGTACAACCCATCAACTCCTATCCGCTCGATCAGGTCATCTGCGGCGTCGAGTCGCTTCACCAGGTCGGAATTCTGGGCCAGGACAATATGGGGGAGACCCGAACCGGCTACCAGGATGACCGGTTCAACGATCAGATTTGACAGGTCGTGAAAAGAGAATGCATCCAGCGTCTCCTTGGATTGCAACCGGATCATTTTGGCCCGGGCATCGGGTCCTACCGTGTCCTTGGTCGTTTCGATCAGGTCGAGCAGGTAGTAGCGAACATCGTCGAGGTTTTGCGCCTTGCGTAATTTCTCGAGATCGGGATGGGTTTCAAGCGCTTTGGCCAGCATGGAGACCTCGCGCAGGTAATGATTCCGTTGGTTGTCGGGAACTATGTACATGACGACCAGCGCCACGGGCACGTCGTCCGCCGCACCATAATCGATTCCTGTCGGGCTCCAGCCAATCACGCACATGAGATCCTCTTCATAGGATACTCGTGCATGGGGGCAGGCCCAGCCTTTGCCGATGGCGGTATTTGTCGCTTGTTCTCTTGTTGTCACCAGTCCGACCACATCGGTTCCGGCAGTGGTTTCGGGAAAGGCCTCGATGATGTGTGCCAGAAACTGCAGGGAGTGAGCCTTGTCGTTTTCTGGGAGTTCGAATAATCTGCCCTCTTGGAGAGCATCTAAAATGGTGTCCATAATCAATTATCTCCATAGCGTTTGAAAAACCAAGATTTTACCAGATGAGTCAAGACGGCGTATGTCATCAGGAAAGCGCCAATCCAGGCCCAGTAGATTGCCGGCAGGGGAACCATCCCCAAATCAACCGCGAAAGGTGAGTACGGTAGCCAGGCCCCGATTGCCATGATGGCGAGGGTGGTCATCGTCATATACAGGGAGGCCTGACTACCAAAGAAAGGCAGTCTTTTAGTCCTGATGATATGCACGATTAATGTCTGGGTCAGCAGCGATTCAACAAACCATCCTGTTTGAAAGAGCTGGGCCAACGATTCCTTCTGCATGGCGCTGGTTGTAGGATTTAGAAAGTCGCTGCAATGGAAGAAGAACCACATCAGCGCGAACGTGGCGTAATCAAAAATAGAACTGATCGGCCCGAGGCAAAACATGAAGCGCTTGATATTGCCGATATTCCATTTGAGCGGTTTTTCAATGAGTTCCGCATCAACATTATCCGTAGGGATGCCGGTTTGCGAGAAATCGTACAGCAGGTTGTTGGCAAGGATCTGCACCGGCAGCATGGGCAGAAAAGGCAGCAGATAACTGGCTCCGACCACGCTGAACATGTTGCCCAAGTTGGAGCTTGCGCCCATACGGATGTATTTGACGATATTGGCGAAGACCTTGCGGCCCTCCATGATGCCTTCTTCCAGGACCAGGAGGTTTTTTTCCAGCAGGACGATGTCCGCAGCCTCTTTGGCGACGTCTACCGCGGAATCCACCGAGATGCCGACATCGGCAGCCTTCAATGCAGGCGCATCGTTGATGCCGTCACCCATGAACCCTACCACGTGTCCCTGATTGCGTAGTTCCTTCACTATCTGCTCTTTTTGCGCAGGAGACAGCTTGACGAAGACATTGCTGTTTTGGACCGTCTCGGAGAACTCGCCCGGGGAAAGCCGCGCAAGTTCCGCACCGGTAACGAGCCCCTCCACGGCGAGCCCCACATCCCGGCAGACCTTTCCGGTCACCAGGCGATTGTCGCCCGTCAGGACCTTGACTCTCACCCCTGCAGTCGCCATTAGTTCAATGGCCTCGGTTGCCGAGACTTTGGGCGGATCATAAAACGCGATATAGCCGAGCAGAACAAGCCGGCTTTCGTCGTCAACCGTGAACACAGTTCTGGAACGGGGAAACTCCCGATAGGCTATACCGAGGACACGGAACCCCTCGCGGTTGAGTTTTTCGACCTCTTCGAACAGGTCAAAGCGGATCATGTCGATCAGCGGGTAAACCTCATCGTCGATCTGATAATGGGTGCAGCATTCGAAGATCTCCTCCGCTGCACCTTTGCAGATCAGCACATGGTCCTCTTCATAATCAACCACCACCGACATCCGGCGACGCTGAAAATCAAAGGGCAGTTCATCCACAAGACCGCAGTCTATCTCGACATTCAACTCGACATGCTCAAGCACCGCCCGGTCAATCAGGTTGCGCAGACCGGTTTGGAAGTAGCTGTTAAGATAGGCATAATTCAGGACTTCTTCATTGACTGTTGCCAATGATGTCGACATGACGTTCCATGACGACCCGGTCCTGGGTCAGCGTTCCTGTCTTGTCTGTGCACAGGATGTCGATCGCCCCGAAGTTCTGGATCGATGGCAACCTTTTGACGATCACCTTTTTTTTCGCCATGTTCAGGGCGCCTTTGGCAAGGTTGACCGTGACAATCATCGGCAGCATTTCCGGGGTGAGGCCGACTGCGATGGATAGGCCGAACAGGAGCGCTTCCACCCAGTTGCCCTTGCTCAAGCCGACGATGAAGAAGACCGCCAGAACCATCACCACCATGAACCGGATCATCAGCATGGTGAAGGAACGAACGCCGGTGTCGAAGCTGGTTTCCGCCCGTTTTTCATTCAAGCGCACAGAAATCGCCCCAAACAGGGTGCTGGGTTCCGGTGTGCACGACCACGGCGCGGGCGGTGCCGCTGGTAACGGAGGTCCCAAGGAAACAGGCGTTCGGCAGCTCCATGGCCGAAGAGAGGCTGGCGTCGGCACCGGCACCGGTTTTCTCCACGGGCATGGATTCTCCGGTTAGGGCGGACTCGCTGACAAAAAAATCCTTGGCGGTAATTAGCCGCAGGTCCGCCGGCACAATCGATCCCGCCTGCAGAAGCACGATGTCGCCCGGAACGATTTCTGAGATCCTGACCTCGACAGTTTGCCCATCTCTTAGGATAAAGGCGCGTGACTCGACCCGCTTGCCAAGCGATTCGACGGTACGGCTGGAGCGGCGGTCAAGAATATAGGACAATCCGACGCTCAGCACGATCATCGCAGAGACGATCACGGTTGACTTCAACTCGCCGATGACCCCGGAGACAATTGCGATAAGTAAAAGTTGAATAACCAGAGGGTTTTTCAGGCGGTGACCCATGTCGGCCCAGAACCCCAGGCGCTTGAGATGGGGCAACTCGTTAGGGCCGTATTCGTCTAACCGATTCTCCGCATCTTTGGCCTTGAGCCCCTCGATGTTGGTCTTGAGCCTCTCCAGCGCTGCCGGGATGGGGATTGTACACAGCTCAACCAACTGCTGTTCATACCCGTTCAAAGCCTGGGCTTTAGGGGATTGGATACCGGAGCCCTTCGGGAATAGGGGAAATAAGCTCTTTTTCATGGTTCACCTCCTGTTCGGCCGCACTGCAAACGGAGCGGCCCGAGGCGAACCCAATCTCAGCTCAATGGAGGAGGGATGAGTACGTCAGACTGGTCGCCGTGCAGCGCCAAAGAGAGCCGGGGTCTTCTGGTTCTTGTTCGACAACGGTTTGAGTCACGGTCGGGCTACTACTGCCATCGGGACTGCTCATACATTTCTCCAAAAAAATTTTCTTCAGGCGGACAACAACCAGCCCGCAAAGCTCCAGCACGTTACATGCTCGTCAGCAGTTTTGCAAGAAAATCCTTGGTGAAATGGTCTTGGCACCTTCCCCGATTCCTCTCTCATAACCTACAGTTCCAGCTGAGCACCGACTTCGATAACCTGATCCGAAGGAATGTCAAAAAATCCGGCCGCATCCATGGCGTTGCGCGACAAGAAGAAAAAGAGATGCGCGCGCCAGCTGCTCATGCCGGGTTTGTCGCCGATGGCGAGTTTTTCGCGGCCTAGAAAAAAGCTGGCCTCTTTTAAGGTGATTTCTAAGCCATAGCTTTTGCACAGGGTGAAGATGAGGGCAATTTTCGGTTCCTCCATAAAGCCGAAGTGGGCGATGATGCGGTGGATTCCCGGCCCAAGCTTTTCCACTTCGATTTTCTCTAAATTCGGCACTCGGGGAATTTCTTCAGTGCGAATATGGAGAAAATATACTTCGGAATGGAGAATCTTATTGTGCCGCAGGTTCTGGACCATGGCCGCCGGTACTAGATTATGACTTCTGGTCAGGAAGAAGGCCTGGCCGGTGATTCTTTGGGGGGGATGATTGGCCACCATCGCCAGGAAGTCCCTCAAGGTCGTGGTCAGGTTTTGCATTTCAGCGGCCAGGATTTCGCGTCCTCTTTTCCAGGTCACCATCACCGTGAAGATTCCTCCGGCGATAACCAGAGGGAACCAGGCACCATGAAAAATTTTGGTCATGTTCGCGGCGAAAAAAGGAAAATCTACCCCCAGAAAAAGGATAGTGAGCAAACCTGCCTTGAGCAGGCTCCATCGCCACCGTTTGTAGACGACGACGAAAAAGAGGGTGGTGGTGATCAGCATGGTGGCGGTGACCGCCACACCGTAGGCGGCGGCGAGTTTGCTCGACGATTGGAAGCCGACAACCAGGGCGATGGTGAAGATCATCAGGAGCCAGTTGACCGGTCCAACGTAAATCTGGCCGATATGGGCAATGGAGGTATGGGTCACCCGCATGCGCGGCAGATAGCCCAGCTGGATAGCCTGGCTGGTCAGGGAAAAGGCCCCGGTGATCACCGCTTGGGAGGCGATAATGGTGGCCATGGTGGCCAGGATAACCATGGGGATAATGGCCCAGTGCGGCACAATCGCATAAAAGGGGTGGTAGGCGTCCTCCGGGTTTGTCAGCAGGTGAGCGCCTTGTCCGAAATAATTAAGAACCAGGGCGGGAAAGACAATCACGAACCAGGTCAGCCGAATGGGACGTCGGCCGAAATGGCCCATGTCGGCATATATGGCCTCGGCCCCGGTAACTACCAGAAAAACAGCACCCAGCACGACAAAACCGTGCAGCCGATTATTGATGAGAAAAGCCAGGCCATGCCAGGGAAAAACTGCGACGAGAACCTGCGGCATGCGGATGATTTGGGCCAGTCCCAGCCCGGCCAACACGCAGAACCAGATAAAGATAATCGGTCCAAAGAGCGCCCCTACCTTGGCTGTGCCATGTTTTTGCAAAAGAAAAAGACCGATCAGGATGGCAAGGGTGATATGGATGATGTAGGGATCGAAAAGTGGCGTGATGTGTCCCACCCCTTCAATCGCGCTTAGCACTGATATAGCCGGGGTGATCATGCCGTCGCCGTAGAGCAGACAGGCGGCAAAGAGGCCAAATCCGACCAGGAGCCATTTGATCGTGCCCGCGACGACCTTTTTCGGTTTGACCAAAGCGGTCAGGGCGAGTACTCCGCCTTCGCCGTCGTTGTCGGCCCGGAGGATAAATGTGAGGTATTTGAGCGAGACGACCAGCAGCAAGGCCCAGAAAATGAGGGACAGGACGCCGAGCACGTTAGCATTGCTGGCCGCGATGCCATATTCACCGTGAAAACATTCCCGAATGGCGTAGAGAGGGCTGGTGCCGATATCACCGAACACTACACCCAGTGCCGCCAGCGACATGGTCGCCAGGGTTTTTCCTGCGAGTTTCTCTGTGCTGCTTTGCATTTTATTCTCCGTAATGCTCGGGTTTTTCTTGGCGTACTTTCTTTCTTTTTTAAAACCAGGGCCGGTTCATTTCCTTATGCTTGATCCAGAATAGCTCTGACTTTGAAGCCCAAATCCTTCAAGGAAAACGGTTTCTGAATAAACTGCACGCCCTCTTCCAGCACGCCTTGGTGGGCGATCACATTGGCAGTGTAGCCGGACATGAAAAGGATTTTGATATCCGGATAAAGACTGTGTAGCTGGTTCGCCAGCTCGCGGCCGTTCATTCCCGGCATGACCACGTCGGTGATGAGCAATTGAATTTCGTCCGGGTGTTCTTCTGCCAGTCGCAAGGCTTCACCGGGCGTGGCTGCGGCCAATACCCGGTAACCCAGTCTTTCCAGCATCCTCTCTGCCATCTCCCGGATCGCCGATTCGTCCTCCACCAGGAGCACCCTCTCGCCTTGGCCTTCCAGAATTTCCCTAATAACTCGCGCTGGGATTATTTCTGCTTCGCCAACATGGTGAGGCAGGTAAATTCTGAAGGTCGTTCCTTTGCCCGGTTCGCTGTAGACGTTGATGAATCCATTGTTCTGCTTGACAATACCATAAACCGTGGCCAGACCCAGGCCGGTGCCCTTATTCACGTCCTTGGTGGTGAAAAACGGTTCGAAGATGCTGTCGAGTGTTACCTTGTCCATGCCGCAGCCATCATCGCTGACAGCGAGCAGGACAAACTCACCGGGAACAAACCCGGCGTGCTGGGCGCAATAGGCTTGGTCGAAGGTCACCGTGTTCGTTTCGATGGTCATCTTGCCCACGCCGGTAATGGCATCCCGGGCGTTGACGCACAGATTGGCCAGGATCTGTTCGAGCTGTGAGGGATCGATTTTGACAGTCAGTCCGTTTTCTTCCGGCAGCCAGGCCAGATCAATGTCCTCGCCGATCAGCCTGCGGAGCATCGTGAGCATGTTCTCCACGGTCTCGTTTAGGTCGAGCACTTTTGGGGCGATGGTCTGCTTGCGGGCAAAGGCCAGCAATTGCCGAGTGATGTCGGCGGATCGTCTGGCGGCGGCAAGAATTTCCTTAAGATCGGCATGGAGCGGCTCGGCCGGGGCAACCTTTTCCAGGGCCAGTTCCGTATAACCGAGGATCACGCTGAGCATGTTGTTGTAATCGTGAGCTACCCCACCGGCCAAGCGGCCCACCGATTCCATCTTCTGGGCCTGCTGGAACTGGGCCGCCAGCCCCAACTGCTCGGTGATATCGCGCTTTACGGCCACATAATTGACGATCCGGCCCGCAGCATCGCGAACCGGGGAAATCGTCGCTTCCTCGGTGAAGAGAGTCCCATCCTTGCGCTTGTTGACCATGCGGCCTTGAAACATAGCGCCGCCGGATATGGTTTTCCATAAGTTCCGGTAAAAGGCAGGGTCCTGTTTGCCGCTCTTGAGAACGCTCGGGTTTTGCCCGATCACTTCCTGGCGGGTATAGCCCGTCACCCGCTCAAAAGCCGGGTTGACGTACTGGATGGCTCCCTTGAGGGTCGGTGATGACGATGGTCTCGCCGGCCTGCTCAATAGCTGCGAGCAGCCGTTGGCGCTCGGCTTCGAGCTGTCTACGCTCGGTGAGGTCTCGGATGTTGCACTGAATGACCTTGGTCTGGTCCACCAGATAAACATTGCTGACAAACTCAACCTCGACGATCCGTCCATCGGCGGTTTGCAGCGGCAAATCATCGTAACGGATATATTCCTTGTCTTGCAGGACCCTGAAGGCATCCTTGGAGTCGGCGATTTGGTTAAACAGGCCGATCTCCCAGAGATGCTTGCCGAGGAAAGTTTCATGAGAATACCCCAACAGCTGCGACAGGAAAGGATTGACATCCAGCACCATGCCCGTATCGGCATCGAGAATCAGGATACCGTCCGGGGCCGATTCAAAGAGCATACGGTAGCGCTTCTCGGAGGCTTGCCGGGCCTCTTCAGTCCTTTTGCGCGCCACAATCTCCCAGGCGACATCCGCAAGGTAGGAAACCATCTCCACATCCTTTTCGGTATAATCGACCGGCTTGTTGCCGACGCCCAGAATGGCGACCACCTGGTCTTCACGTACGACGGGCACCACCAGCTCGCGGATGACCTTGGCGTGACCTTCGGGCATGCCCTGTTTGTGTTTCAACGAAGCATAGTCGTTGTGAATGATCGGCTTTTTCTGCCGTGCGCAGTCGGCCCAGACGCCGGCCTGTTCAAGGGGGTAATGCAACCCTTTGCCCGCGGTCCGGCAGAATTCCTTCAATGTGCGGGTCGACCATTGCTGGAGGGAAAGGGTCTTCTGATCGGCTTCCACGAAAGTGGCAGAACCCGATGGGGCTTTCCACCAGTGCGCCGATCTCATCCAGTGCCCTGGTCATCAGCTCGGCCAGGGGGTGGGCGGCGGCATATTCGATCAGGGCCAGCCGGGTTTGGGTCATCCGCATGGCCAGCCGTTCCTCGGTCTGATCCCTGAAAACCAGCACCACCCCGGTGATCTCGTTTTTCTCGTCGCGGATGGGCGCGGCCGAGTCGGCGATGGGCCGCCGCGTGCCGTCTCGGGCAATGAGCAGGGTGTGGTTGGCCATGTCCACCACGGAGCCTTTGCGCAGGACCTTGGCGACCGGGTTTTCCACCTTGTTTCCCGTTTCTTCATTGACGATGCGAAAGACCGTTTCCAGCGGTTTGCCGTATGCCTCCGGCCCCGTCCAGCCGGTAAGGGTTTCGGCCACGGGATTCATGAAGACAATTTCACCATTTCGATTGGCAGAGATCAGCCCGTCACCAATGGATTTGAGGGTAATGGCAAGATGCTGCTTTGTCTGTTGCAAGTCCGCCAGGGTGCGAAGGGCAGTGACCTGATCCGACAGAATTTTCCCGGCAAGAATCGTCGCCAGTGGGTAGAGCAGCATCACCGGTAGGCCAATTCGCCGCTAAAACGCCGAGCCAGACGTCCTCGGGCAGGGTCAATGCCATGGCAAGCATGGCAATGTGGACGAGGATACCGAAAAAATAAAGCTGGCCCGTGGATGGAGGATGACTATCCGGCTTGAAAAGGAAATGGCCCAGCAGGCCGATTCCCCCCGATGAAAGAACCACCAGCACGCCCATGATGGTACCGGCGCCCCCTATTCCGATTCGACACAAAATCGCCATGCCGCCGGCCACGACCGCGGCCCATGGGCCGAAAAACAAGGCGCATAGGCTGACCATGATGGACCGACCGTCAAAGATCAGGCCGGGTCCGAGATTCAGCGGGTGCAGCATGCCCACCACGGCTGCTGAACCGAAAAGAACACCCTGCAGCAACATTCCCGTGCGGGTGAGCCGCGCCCAGCGCCTTTCAATAAAACCGGAGACAATGCTCAGCGCCACCAACATTGTCACATTGAATATCAAATCGAGATAGATCGTCATCGCCTTGTAATTATCCTCATTTTTCGTGAACCAAGCCTTGAATTGAGTTTATGCCACAAGCGGGGATCGCGGTCAACCGTTTTCCTTACCGATTTTCGACGGCAGAAGTACGGCACGGTGCCTCCCCAAGAGGCCGGAATAGGTTAGAATCGGGCAGAATCACCGTCGGCCATCTGCAGACATTTGGAGACACTGGTACTCTGTAAGGCAATTATCTTTGAAGGAGATGGCTGAAAAAGCACCGGCCTTCTTCCCGTTCACCTGGAATAGAAAATAATCGGTTCATATCGGCAAAGATCGTTTGACTTCGCACATTGTGACTTTGTATAAAGAGAATGTTTTACAACTGGGAGAGGAGCGTCAAGACTCTCCGGTTTCGCCTCAGGCAGCCTCGGCAATTAACCAAAACGCCCGTGGAGCAAGAGAATGTTAGAGATGGAAGACCGCTGGTTATCAATAACCGAGATCTGCAAGTATCTCGGGGTCAGCAATGACACCGTGTACAAGTGGATTTATAAACATGAAATGCCCGCCCATCGAATGGGCCGTCTTTGGAAATTCAAGAAGGACGAAGTGGACGCATGGGTCAAGGCAGGCGGGGCTGCGGACAAGACAAGACAGGATCAAGCTGAATGAGCAGAAAGAACGAAAATAATATTTCATTCGAGGCTATCGAGATCCTCCCCGGGCATCTTCGGCAGGGCCTGTTGTGAAAAAATACGATCCAAAATTGAATCGTATTCGCGAATACATCCGGAACAATCCCGCCCAATGGGAAATGGATAAATTGTATGTCGATGGGTGACCACAGAGTGCTGCCTTTACTTCAGGGAAGACACCATAAGGTTTGGAGTTGAGATGAAATCACGAGCATATATTTCGCGAATAGGACTGGAGGGAGTCCTCATGGTTCTCTCACCATGTCCCCTTGCGCTCTCTTTCATAGGACTCGAGTCAGGGTATCCGCAGAGTTGGCGGCTGATCATTTCCGTCTTTGCGGCAATCTCCTGTTTCGTGTGTGCTCTGACCATCTTTCGGCGTCCATTATTTGGCAAAGTATTTGGTGCCGGTGCTGCTATTGCCAGTTATATGACAGCATTTCCATATATTTCGACAAGTCCCTTTGCGGCGCTCACCGGTTCAGTCGGTCTTGTTTTCGTCGCGGCCATTTTGCTCGATTTTGATATCAGAACCACTGTAGAGCGGAGTAATCACGTCGAACGCTGCCTTCAACGGGCTCGTTGGGCTGCCCTGACAGTACCCGCTGTTGCTGTCGCTTTTTTGTTATTAGAGAAGTCTGCGAGTTCGCCTGTAGTGTACATTGTCGCCGCTTCTTCCATCATTGCCCAGTGTCTTTTTCTACATTGGGCAGTGAAGATGAAATCGAAGCGACGCATTGCCCTGTCGGCAATGGGAATTTTAGCTATTGTCCTTTTGTTGCTCTGGCCTTCTGCTGCGAGTGTCGCTGGTATGGTTTGTGGAGTGAATCTTATCAATCTTATAGAGATGCCTCGTTACCTGAATATAATTGAACGAGAAGATCATTGGTGGGACATTTTAGTTAACCATCCTGGGAGAATCCTGTTTACGACGTTTTTTATCCTTTGTATGGTGGGCTCGCTTTTACTCACTATTCCAGGATCGACGGAGAAAGGTGCAATCGAGCTGATCGATGCGATTTTTACCTCAGTCAGTGCGGTGTGTGTGACCGGACTTATTGTTCTCGACACACCCCATGATTTCACTCTCATTGGACAGATATTCATCCTGCTGCTCATTCAGCTTGGCGGGCTCGGCATCATGAGTATCACGACGGTAGCGCTGCACGCGATGGGTCGCCGGCTCAGTCTCAAACACGAGCGTCTTTTGGCGTCGATGACAGATACGAATCACCAGGATCTGATTCGAGCCCTGGCTACTATTCTCAAGTTCACCCTTCTTGCGGAAGGGTTGGGTGCGTTATCCTTGACAATGCTGTTCTATTCTGCGGGAGATCAATTCAGCCAAGCCCTTTGGAGGGGATTGTTCACAGCGGTATCGGCTTTTTGCAACGCAGGATTTTCGTTGCAAACCGATAGCTTGATTGCTTATCAAACACATCCTTTTGTGCTGCATATCGTCGCTGGACTTATAGTTTTTGGGGGGATGGCACCGGCCACCAGTTTGATTGTGCCGAGATGGCTGATGGGAAAGACCGTTCCGATTTCAGCTAGAATCGCTTTGATTACCACAGTTGTCCTGCTGATTGCGGGAACATTTTTTGTGCTCGCCTTTGAATGGGATGGTATTTTGGCGGGATTATCAATAGTCGACAAGATACAAAATGCGTGGTTCCAGTCGGTTACCCTGCGAACTGCGGGATTCAATTCCGTGGATATTGCCAATATATCGAGTCCAACGTTTCTGATTATGATCGCCTTTATGTTTATTGGCGGCAGTCCGGGTGGCACAGCCGGTGGCGTGAAAACCACTACGATCGGAATACTCGCGATGACTTTTTGGTCGAATGTCACCAACCAAAACCAAATCATCACTCAAAATAGACGTATTCATTCCGGAACGATCTATCGGGCTGTTACCGTTCTTATTTCTGGAGTGGCTATGTGGTTTGTCGTCGTATTGATGTTGCAGGTCACCCAGGGGATATCCTCCCGGGATTTGATTTTCGAGGCCACCTCGGCAATTGGCACGGTTGGCTTGTCTACCGGAGCAACCCCCTTGCTTGACGAAATAGGTAAGGTAATCATCATCATTGCCATGTTCGCCGGACGTATCGGACCGATTACCTTATTCATGCTTTTAAATGATGAACAGGCGGTTTCCGATAGGAGACATCCGGTGGAAAGTGTATCAATCACGTAAAAAACGAGGTTAGTGTATGTCACAACAAATATTGATAATCGGGCTTGGCCAGTTCGGGATGTCTCTTGCCCGGACGCTCTCCGACAAGGGAGCAGAGGTGCTTGCCGTGGATATCAGCAGAAGCCTGGTCGATGAAGCTGCCGCGTTCGTTGCCGAGGCAGTGGTTATCGATGGCACCGACGAAATCGAACTGGCGCGTCTGGAACCCAGCAAGAGGGATTCCGCTGTTTGCGCTATAGGCGATGATTCGAAGGAAGCGTCCATCATCTGCACTGCTCTGTTGCGCCAGATGGGAGCGCCTGTGGTGATCGCGCGGGCAAATGACAAGATGCACCAACGCATCTTGCAACTCGTCGGTGCTCACCAGGTCATTAACCCTGAGCAGGAGTTTGGCAAACGATTTGCGAATCGTCTGCTTTATAGAGATGTGGTTGTCGATACGAGTCTAGGTGAAGACTTGCATCTCACGGAAATTCGGGCTCAACCGGCAATGATTGGCAAAAACCTCATTGAACTCTCTTTACCGAAGCGTTTCGGGGTTATGGTCGTCGGCATTAGAAGAGGAAGCCCTGCCAGAATTCTCCAGCCATCACCGAGTGAGCCCTTACAGGCCAATGACAATCTGATTATCGTGTCGAGTGAAGCGGCAATACCAAAATTGACAAGGGGCTTTCAGTCATGAAACTCGCACACTCAGTGAAAGTTGGCGCTTGGTTGCTTATCGCACTCAACCTCCTTATGGCTTTTAGTTCCATCTGGATATTTATGCGAATGGCTCCTGCCATCGAGGTAATCATCAGCCAAAACGAGGTGTCACTTGAAGCTTCCGAGGAAATGCTGGCAGCCTTGTTGCAGGTAAAGACATCTGACAGCCGCCCCGTTGAATCAACAGAATCGTTTCGCAACGCATTGACCAGGGCAAAAAACAATATCACCGAGAAAGAAGAACCCGCTGTTATCGATAAAATAACCCGATACTACGAAGGAGCCTTTAAAGGCAATAATATTGCTCTCAAGGAAACGGTCAGGGCAATTGTTGAGTTGGGAGTTATTAACCGAGACGCGATGCGGAGGGCTGACGCCAAGGCTCGGCAACTGGGATACGCTGGGGCTTGGGGGGTTGTGTTCATGGCCACCGTCATCTTTATGGTTGGAATGATTTTTATACGTTCCATGAAAAAGAATATTTTAGAACCAATGCAAGAGATTGATGCAGTGATAAACGCTTTTCGCGAGGGGAATATGATGCGGCGGTGCTCGATGAAAAGCCCGCCGAAGAGTATCAGGCATATTTTCGGCAATATCAATGATCTCCTTGATATGCGATGTTCAGCTGGAATCGCTGGCGGACCGCAAGTAAAGAAATGAGGTTAACGGTATATACAGCCATTCGTTTTTTGACTCGCACCTCTTGCCTGAGTGCCGAGCGCTTTGTAGAAAGCACAGTCTCCACCGTTCGCCGGAGTGAGGCTTAACCTATGCTGAATGTACTCATTATCGATGACGAGGCAAATATCCGTAAGACGCTTACGGTTTGCCTGGAATCACGCGGCCATCGCGTAACCGCTGTAAGCAATGGCAAGGACGCCCGTGCAGAAGCCGACAGGCAGGTCTTCGATCTGGCGTTTGTCGATTTACGGTTGGGAACAGAGAATGGGCTTGATCTGATACCGCCGATTCTCGGCGCATGCCCCTGGATCAAGATCGTTGTCATCACGGCTTACGCGTCCATCGATACCGCTGTCGAAGCCATGCGTCGGGGAGCGACCGATTACATTCCCAAACCCTTCACCCCCGAACAGGTCCAGATTGTCACCGATCGCGTGGCGACCGTTCGCAGTATGGAGCAGCGCATTGCGACACTGAAGGAGGATCTGGAACGGTTGCACCCGGAAGTTTCGTTCTCATCCCGACATCCCGGCATGCAACGCGCCGTGCAACTCGCACGGCAAGTGGCCGCCTCGGAGGCGATTGTCTTGCTGCGTGGTCCCAGCGGAACGGGAAAGACCGTACTGGCCCGTGCCATTCATGGCTGGAGTCGCAGAGCGGATAAACCGTTCGGGACCATTTCATGCCCGACCCTAAGTACCGACCTTCTCGAAAGCGAACTATTCGGCCATGTGAAAGGGGCCTTTACCGGGGCTCTCCGGGATAATCCCGGCCGTGTTGCATCCTGCGAGGGCGGTACCTTATTTCTGGACGAAATCGGCGATCTGCCCCTGGCACTGCAACCAAAACTCCTTCGCTTCATCCAGGATCGGGAATATGAGAGTGTAGGGGATCAACGGACGAAAAGGGCGGATGTTCGTATTATAACGGCAACCAACACCGATCTCGATAAGGCGGTCCAGGAAGGACGTTTTCGCGACGACCTTTATTACCGACTGAATGTGATTCAGATCGACTTGCCTCCACTTGCCGACCGTCCGGACGATGTGGAAGTTCTGGCCAAAAACATGCTGGAATTCTTCAGCGCACAAAACCACAAGATGCTGAAGGGCTTTAGCGACACAGCCATCAAGGCTCTTCGTCAATACCCCTGGCCGGGAAATATTCGGGAGCTGCGCAACGTTGTCGAGCGAGCCGTGATCCTCTGCACTGCCGATACTGTTCAAATCGAGCATTTTCCAGCTTCGATTGCTCCGCATACCCCCCCCATTCAATTGGGTGATCATGTTTCCTTGAAGACGATAGAGGAAGATCACCTACGGCGGGTTGTCGCGACCACAAAAACCCTCCAGGAAGCCGCCAATATTCTCGGCATCGACCAGGCCACGCTCTGGCATAAACGGAAGCATTACGGCATCTGACACCTCCTCCTCATCCCCTTTATCGCGACCTTGTGTTTTGCAAGGTCGATCCACCTCCTTCCTTGTCAATAACAAGGTCTTTCTCTGAAGAATTACTGTAAAAGATTGTAATATCGGTATGTTGCATCTTGGCATAATTTATGCTTTTGAATACTGCAGTTCCCAAAAGAGTCAGATTGATATTGAAAAAGGACACACGGATGATTGGTATACGACAAAAGATAATGCTTGGGTTTGGCGGATTGCTCGCCATCATTGCAGTTGTTGGCACGCTAACGATGGTTCAACTCGGTCAGCTCGGCAAGGCCATCGATGTCATTCTCCAAGAGAATTACCGAAGTGTGGTGGCCTGCCAGGACATGAAGGAATCTCTGGAGCGCATTGATAGTGGCATTTTATACACCCTTTCCGGAAAAATCGCCGAGGGAAATCGGTTGATTATTAAATACGACGCCGGTTTCCGCCAAGCCCTTGGTGTGGAGCTAGGAAACATCACGCTTCCACAGGAGTTGGAAAAAGCTCAACAGATAGAGGCGCAGTTCAAACAGTATATGAAGATCGTTTCAACAGTAGTCACTCCTGCGCAACCCCACCAAGAAAGGCAAACTGCTTATTTCTCTGAAGTTCAGCCGTTATTTCAGAAGATCAAAACGTTAACCCAAGACATATTGCTTATGAATCAGAGAAATATGGTCGAGGCAAACGATTCTGCCCGGGAAAAAGCGGATGTCGCTCGCAAGGTAATGCTGGCGGCAATAATTGCAGCGGCATTTTTGACGCTTCTGTTCAGCTATCTTGCGCACAGATGGATTTTGTATCCAATCAGCCGGTTAATTGAATCTACAAATGAAATCCGCAGCGGAAATCTTGATCTCGTCGTGAAAGGAGAATCAAGCGATGAGATCGGCAGGCTCTCGGAGTCTTTTAATGAAATGGCGGCTGCCCTGAGGAAGGTTCGCAAGGAGGATAGAGTCACGCTTATCAGAACAAAACGTGCGACAGAGGAGGTCTTCAAGGCGCTCCCGGCAACCATAGCCGTGTTCGACCTCGAAGGAAAGGTGGAGATTTCGACCGAAACAGCGGACCAGCATTTCGGCCTTAAACCCGGCGTCCTGGCGGATGATCTCGGATTCGACTGGTTGCTTCCCTTGATCCGGAAGGCTCTTGACGAATATGAATTTGCCGAGTCCGATCCCAAAACCATCCAGCAGTTCATTGATAACAGGGAATACTTTTTCCAACCGGTGGCGGTGCCGATCCCGGCCGGTCCGGAACGTCGAGAACCGACCGGCGTGGCCTTGATACTCAAGGACGTCACCCAGGTTCGTGAACAGCAGGAGATGAAGCGGGACGTTGTTTCCACTGTCTCACACCAACTCAAAACCCCCCTCACTTCCATTCGTATGTCCATTCATCTTCTGTTGGAGGAGCGTATTGGGCAGCTCAATGAAAAACAGATCGAGCTTTTGATGGCGGCAAGGGAAGATAGCGAAAGGCTGGCGAGTATACTAAACGATTTGCTCAACATTAATCGCATAGAGTCAGGGAAGTCGCGCCTTGCAACTGAAGCCATCACGCCTAGAGCCCTGGTGCGGGACTCAGTGGAGCCATATCTTGTGGACGCCAAGGACAAGGGCGTGACGGTGGTGAACGCGGTATCGGAAGATTTACCCGAAGTAGTGGCGGACCCGGCGAAGATTCGTCATGTGTTCGCGAACCTCCTTTCGAACGCACTTCGATTCACCGACCCTGGCGGTTCGGTGACCATTAGTGCTGAACAAAAGCAGGATCGGGTAGAGTTCCGCTTGGAGGACACCGGACAAGGCATGCCGGAGGAAGAATTGGAACACCTGTTTGAGAGGTTTTACAGAGCGCCGGGGCAGGATGAAAAATCCGGTGTGGGATTAGGTCTGGCCATAGTCAAGGAAATCATCCGCGCCCATGGAGGAGATGTGGGAGTTGAAAGCGTTATCGGCAAAGGGTCGATCTTTCACCTCACGCTTCCTTTGCGAATGGACAAGGCGGAAAACACCTCAATCGAAACCATGGAGAAATCGTAATGACATTAGCATTCTATCTGATTCTTGGATTAGCAATTTTCATTTCGTTGGCGGCTCTGACAATCGCTTGCGACAAAATTTAGGGAGGTGTGGCCATGCTTTATCTTTCAGCGATCGTTTTGGTGTTGTGCGTGGTGTACCTGGTTTACGCCATCATCGATCCCGAGCGATTTTAAAGGAGAAACATCATGTCGATTATTTTCATTGTACTCATTCTTGGAGCAGCGGTCCTGCTTTCATGGCCTTTGGGAGGTGCCATGACCTGGGCGATGAATCCACGCGACGAGGTTGGTGGGATTCGCAGGGGCGTTGAGAAGCTCTTTGAAAAAATTGCGGGGCAAGCCATTGCAAGCGAGCAGTCCTGGAAAGAGTATGTGCTGTCCATGCTCTTTTTCAATGCGCTCATGTTCATCGTCGTCTATGCGATCCTGTCGCTGCAGCAGATGCTTCCTTTTAATCCGGATGGCAAAGGGGCGTTGGATCCCAGCCTGATTTTCCATACGGTGGCGTCATTCACCTCGAACACCAACCTGCAGCATTATTCGGGCGAGGTGTCGCTCAGCTATTTTTCGCAGATCTTCGGTTTGATGTGGTTGCAATTCGTTTCCGCCGCCACGGGAATAGCGGCATTAACCGCATTGGCGAGGGGACTTTCGGGCAACCCTCTTCTCGGCAACTTCTATCGCGACCTCATGCGGGCGACCTTCCTGGTATTACTGCCGCTGGCCTTTGTTGTCGCGATTTTGCTGTTATTGGGCGGTGTTCCCATGACTTTGCAGGGGGCAGCCACCGCTAAAACGCTTGAAGGCGCGCTGCAAACGATAGCCAGGGGACCGGTCGCGTCTTTTGAGGCGATCAAACAATTGGGCACCAACGGGGGCGGCTTTTTTGGTCCCAATTCGGCACATCCCTTCGAGAATCCGTCCTTTTATACAAATATTGTCGAGTGCCTGAGCATCATCCTGATCCCGATGGCATCGGTTTGGATGTTCGGGCGTATTACCGGCCGGATGCGCCATGCCGTGGTTGTTTTCGCGGTCATGAGCGTTTTGCTGGTCGGGAGCGTGGGTCTTGCCGTGCATTTTGAAAGCGCTCCAACAGCAGCTTTTTCCGGTCTGCCGATCCAGCAGACTGGAAACCTTGAAGGCAAGGAACTCCGTTTCGGGTCGGCGGCAGGACCCTTGTGGGGCACGCTCACCACGGCCACGAGTAATGGATCGGTCGACAGCATGCACGACAGCTTCAACCCATTGACGGGGCTTATCCCCTTGGCGGGCATGTGGATGAACGTGGTTTTCGGCGGGGTCGGCGTGGGGCTGATCAACATGTTCCTGTACATCATCGTCGGGGTGTTTATCTGCGGCATGATGGTCGGTCGAACCCCGGAGTATTTCAGCCGGAAGGTGGAAACCAGAGAGATGAAACTTGCTCTTTTGGCGCTTCTGATTCACCCCCTGTTCATCTTGGGTGGAACGGCTTTATTTGCCTTGACGCCATGGGGAGCCTCGACGGTGCACAACCCAGGTGCGCACGGATTTACCGAAATTCTTTATGAGTTCAGTTCGGCAGCGGCCAATAACGGTTCGGGCTTCGAGGGCCTGGGCGACAACACAGTGCCCTGGAATGTGGCGACCGGCATTATCATGTTGTTTGCCCGTTTTATTCCCATAATATTGCCCTTGGCCATCGCCGGGTCCTTGGCTGCCAAGAAACCGACACCTGAAACCACGGGTACGTTACGGACGGATACATCTTCTGTTCGGTATGGTGATTATGGGCAGCGTGGTTTTTATCGGGGCGCTCCTGTTCCTGCCGGTTGCCGTTCTTGGCCCGATAGCCGAGCATTTGGCGGCCAGATTTTAAGCATGCGTTAAGAATGAAGAGGAATATTCCATGATCGAAAATATCGATGAAAACATACAGTTGAAGCTTGAACGGCGTAAAGCGCGCAAAGCTACGCTTTTCGAGAGTAGGTTGGTCAGAACAGCAGGGAAACAGGCCTTGGTCATGCTGAAGCCTTGGATTATGGCCCGGAATCCCGTCATGTTCATTACCGAAGTCGGGGCTATCCTGACCACGCTTGTCCTGATCGATGATCTGTTTCACCGGCATCCGGCGTTTATCTACACGCTTGCGGTAACGGTAGTTCTTTGGCTAACCGTGCTCTTTGCTAATTTCGCGGAGGCTCTGGCCGAGGCACGGGGCAAGTCGCAGGCGGATACACTGAAGCAGACCCGAAGCAAGACTTTTGCCCGACGGGTGGCGAACGGTAGCGACGAACAAATCAGCTCTGACGAACTCCGTGAAGGCGATCTGGTGTTGGTGGTCGCAGGTGAAACCATCCCAGGTGACGGCGAGGTGATCGAGGGTGCGGCGTCCGTGGATGAATCCGCGATTACAGGAGAGTCCGCGCCCGTTGTTCGGGAGGCCGGCGGTGATCGTTCCGGTGTCACGGGAGGTACGCGCGTCCTTTCCGATCAAATAAAAATCCGGATCACAGCGGGTGCCGGCGAGTCGTTTCTCGACCGTATGATTGCTCTGGTCGAGGGGGCCGTAAGGCAAAAGACGCCCAATGAGCTGGCCCTGACCGTAACCTTGGCAGGGCTGACTCTCGCCTTTCTCATGGTGACCGGAGCTCTTTGGCCTATTGGCCGCTATTTCGGAGTGGACCTGCCGATCCCGACCTTGATCGCCCTCTTGGTCTGTCTCATCCCAACCACCATAGGCGCTCTTCTCGCCGCCATTGGACTTGCGGGCATGGATCGCGCCCTTTCGGCCAACGTGCTGGCAAAGAGCGGCAAAGCGGTGGAATTGGCAGGCGATATCGACACGTTGCTGCTTGATAAGACCGGCACGATCACCATGGGCGATCGCCAAGCTACCGAGTATCATCCATTGCCTGGAGTGACCAAGGAGCAATTGGCCGAAGCCGCCATGTGCGCGTCATTTGGCGATCAGACGCCGGAGGGGAAATCCATTGTCCGTCTTGGAGAAGAACTGCTTGGATCCGATGCACCACACGAAGTGCCGCAAGCCAGGCTCATCCCGTTTACCGCCCAAACACGATTAAGCGGTATCGACCTTCCAGATGGTCGCAGTTACCGTAAAGGTGCATCCGACGCCGTCTGCGCCTACATCCGGGAGCAAGACGCGTCGGTTCCAGAGACAATCAAAGGTCTTGTAGACGATGTCGCCCGCCAGGGCAGCACACCTATTGTCGTTGTCGAAGGTAAGAAAATGCTCGGGGTCGTCGCCTTGTCGGATATACTCAAACCCGGCATTCGAGATCGTTTTGAACGTCTGCGAGCCATGGGGCTGCGCGTGGTCATGGTGACGGGAGACAATCCCCTGACCGCGGCCGCCATCGCCGAACAAGCCGGTGTCGATGATTATATTGCGGAAGCCAAACCGGAAGACAAGCTCGAGTATATCCGCAAGGAGCAACGAGCGGGAAGACTGATCGCCATGATGGGGGACGGCACGAACGACGCCCCGGCACTGGCGCAGGCGGATATCGGAATCGCCATGAACTCCGGTACCCAGGCTGCCAAGGAAGCCGGGAACATGGTGGATTTGGATAGCGATCCGACCAAACTGATCGAGGTCATCGAGATCGGGAAACAGTTGCTCATGACTCGGGGGGCACTGACCACTTTTTCCATCGCCAATGACGTGGCGAAGTATTTCGCCATCATTCCGGCCATGTTCATGCTGGCAATCCCCCAACTCGCCGCCCTCAATATCATGGGATTGTCAACGCCTGGGAGTGCGATCCTCTCCGCGCTGGTTTTCAACGCCATCATCATTCCGCTGTTGATCCCCATAGCCCTTAAAGGGGTCAAATACCGGCCCATGGGAGCGGACAGCATCTTGCGTCGGAACATTATGGTTTATGGCCTTGGTGGAATAATCGCACCCTTTGTGGGTATCAAGTTGATTGATTTGACCTTGAGCCTGACAGGATTATTTTAGGAGGCGCTATGAGCAACATAAATGGAAATACAGGTGTGATTGACCAAGCAGGTGCATCGATCAGAGTAGTGTTCTTCACCATGGTGATCTGCTCTTTTCTCTATCCTCTGTTGATATTAGGTATTGGCCAAACATTCGTTCCAAATTCGGCAAATGGATCACTGGTGCGCAATGGTCAGGGCGAAATCGTCGGCAGCAAACTCATTGCCCAGAAGTTTGACCGTCCCGAGTACTTTTGGCCGCGACCATCGGCGGTCGATTACAATGCCGCCGCCGCAGGGGGCAGTAACCTGTCACCCGCGAATCCGCAGGTTCGCGAGAGGGCGAAGGCTCTGGTGGTCAGGTTTGCTGCGTCCACCCATGATCTTCTCCCCGCTGATCTGGTAACCGCCTCGGGAAGCGGTCTTGACCCGAACATCACGTCGGCTGCTGCCATGTACCAGGCAAAAAGGGTCGCTTCAGCGCGAGGACTCTCCGAAGATGCCGTCATGAAAGTGCTGGATAAATACGCCCAACGGCCTGGAGGTGTGCTTACCCCTCAGCCACTGGTAAACGTGTTGCGTGTAAATATGGCATTGGATAGTCTGGAAAAATAATATGAAAGGGAACCGCGCGGACAATTTTCTGCGTCTCATTCGGCGCTCGCAAAGGGGCAGGTTGAAGATCTACCTGGGCTATGCCGCGGGTGTGGGAAAGACCTATCAAATGCTCCTTGAGGGGCACAGGATCATGCAGGATGGAGTCGATTTGGCCGTTGGACTGGTTGAAACCCACGGGAGGGCGGAGACCGAAGCCTTGGTTGCCGGACTCCCGGTTATCCCACGCCGAAAGGTCACCCATCGTGGAATCGTGATCGAGGAAATGGACCTTGACGCGATATTGGCTCGACATCCGGGCGTTGTCCTTGTGGATGAACTCGCTCACACCAATGTGCCGGGAAGCCGAAACGCCAAACGTTATCAGGATGTGGAAGAGCTGCTTGCGGCAGGCATTCATGTTATCTCAACCCTGAATATCCAACACCTGGAAAGCCTGTACGAAACCGTCGAAAGGGCCACGGCTGTGAAGGTGCGCGAGCGGATTCCAGACCGCGTGGTCGCGGAAGCCGATCAGATTGTCAATGTCGATATCACCATCGAGGACCTGCGACGCCGCCTTAAGGAAGGTAAGGTCTATACCAAGGAACGGATTTCGACCGCTCTGGATCATTTCTTCAGGCCGCCCAACCTGGAGCAGCTCCGCGAGCTGACGCTTCGCGAATTGGCTGCCCAGATTGATGCACGAAGACGCGATCCTTTGGATCAGGACATTCCTTCCAGCCCCGATCAGGTCATGGTTTGCCTCAGTTCCAGGGGACCAAACAGTGCGGCATTGTTGCGCTATGCGTCGCGGCTGGCCGGGCGGTTGAATCGTAATTGGTACGCCGTGTATGTTCAGACTTCTCAGGAACGTCCCACCGTGATTGACGCGACCACCCAGCGGTTGCTCTCCAATACTCTCACGCTTGCCCAGCAATTGGGAGCAACGGTTTTTACCTACAAGGGGGAGGATGTCGTCAACACTATTCTTCAGTTCGCCAGGGAGTACCGTGTCGGGCATATTGTCATCGGCAGCCCAGGCAGAAAACTGCCTTTCTGGAAGCGGCTACGGGGAGAAACAAGCGTAGTCGAACGTTTGATTACCGAAGGAAATGGGCTTACCGTCGTGGTACTGGATACCCGGGCCATATTGGAAGAGCGTTCGACGCCTGGAGTGCCGCATCAAGATGATGAAGAAGTGCAGAAAATTGCGCCCCAACAGCGCAGAGACCATGCCCAGGAAAACAAGGCGCTGTTTTCGCCGATGACCGTTTTAGCATGGGAAAATCCCATTGACAAAGAGGAGGCAATAAGGCATCTGCTCGATTCCTTGCATGGCGTGCGAAAGGATCTGAAAGAACGCGCATTGGATTCCGTTCTCGAACGCGAATTACAAGGCGGAACTCTTGTGGGCGAGGATGTGACCATCCCCCACGCCCGGGTGGATGGTCTGTTACGCCCCCTGATTGCGGTCGGCGTTGGCAGGGCGGGTATTCTGGACAGGGATTCCGGGCGAAAAGCCAGAATCATGGTTCTCTTGTTATCTCCGGTTGATCCACCTGAACAGCATTTGGAAACGCTTGGAATTATCAGTAGGATGGCGGGGGACGACCTGTTGCGTGAGAGCGTACTCGCCGCAAAGGAATCCCGTATTGTGAGAGAAATAATCCAGGATTGGGCCATCAAAAAGGGGAACCCTGGAGACAAGCAGAAATCAACCTCCTAAACAACTAACCCCGGTAAACGGGAAGAAAGCCGGATAAGGTCCTTGAGACAGATAATTTTCTTACAAAAAAAACAAGAAAATTATCTGTCAGGTACTAAATCTCGCCCAAGTTTGTGGGCCTTGGACAAGGTCTCTTCCTGTGCGAGGATGTCTTCTTTGGCTCGTGTGCCGGTAGCCTGTATTCGACCTGCCAGGGTGAAGCCAAGAAAAGGATAAACTTTCTCCTGGTAATCAAAGTAAGATTTAAACAACTCGGCATCCGGGTTACCCTGGGTATACACAAAGGCGATTTTTTTCGGCCCATTAAGGCGACTTTCATATTTCGGGGTGAGTAATCGACAGAGTCGGTCCATGAAAACCTTTGTATTACCACTTACCTGCCATGCATAAACCGGCGACCCCAAGACAATGACGTCACTCTGCTGGATCGAATCGACTACACGGTCCATATCATCCTTTATAACGCATTCACCGGTAGACCTGCAAGTACCACATCCTTGGCAGTAATTGATGCTCAGGTCGGCAAGTTTCAGAAACTCGGTCTTACCTCCTGCCTCTTCAGCTCCGGCAAGTACCTTTTTCACCAGTTTTTCGGTATTACCGTTTTTTCTCGGGCTTCCGTCAATTCCAATGATTTTCATCACCACTCTTCTCCTTTCTGTCGTGTCTTTCCTCTGTAACCAATACGGAGAAAATATTTTCGAATGTGACTCTTACCGGCTGATTTTTTTCTTGATATCAACGATGGGTGTGCCATCCAGAATATCCAAACCGGATACCTCCAAACAATTACCATGGATCGATAGAACTTCAAGTTCCGAAATAGCTATAGGGTTGGGCCTTATCGGACTGCGGGTGGCAAACACACCACGTAGGCCCTTTGACACGTCTCCCCGTGGATAAACTTGCAGAATGTCTCGGGTGGATTTGTGCAGCCAGAAAAGCACAACGATGGTCTGACCGGAAACAATACCTTCAAGCCCTGCCTGATATTGAGGATAAATCTCCAAGGTACCTACTCTGTCCGATTCATCGAAATTTTTGGGGGCGTCCTCGCGGTTGGTGATATCGCCATGCAGCACTCCGATGATTTGTAATCTGGGTTGCTCTTCCATGTAGTTTATCTCACTATTTTAAGGATTGAGAGAAAAGAGATTGTCGGCCTTTGCGACTGGGGTAACCATCTTCTTATCCTGTACTTGCTTGATTGTTTGCTTGACTGTCATCGGTCTGTACTGCGCGTTTTGGGAAATTGGGCGATAATCGGGATGGCGAACAGAGGAATACAGGCAATGATGCTAAGTACAGGTCGGATGGTAAAACTATCCGCAAGTTTCCCGACAATCGGAGTGATGACTCCCCCGAGTCCATAGGCAAAGCCCATCATCAAACTTGCTACCATAGAACGGCCTTTCGGCGCCAGGCTCTGTGCCATGGTGACACCCAGGGGAAGGGGGGCTAGGACAAAGCTGCCGGCAAGTGCCGCTCCCAAATAGACCCAGTGGCCGTTGAGCTGCATGAGCAGCCAGAGGGCGGGAGCCATGAACAGATAGGAAAAAAGGAAAACCGGCTTAAATCCAATCCGGTCTGAGATGTGGCCGGAAAGCAGACCGCTGATGGTGCCCGACACAAGAAAGATTGCGTAAACCCCACCTGCGGAAACGACGCTGAAACCTTCTTGCACATAAAGTACCGGCATAAAGGTCAGAAATGATTGACCCACCACCGCCCGCAAGAACATGACCAGCCAAATCAAGGCAATAACTTTCCAGGCGCTCCCCAAGCTTTCCTTGAGAGCCCCGAAAAAGCCGGAGCGTCTCATCCCCTCACTCTGAGGTTTTGGCACGACAGTGAGCAGAAAAGCCAGGACTAGTAAGCCGATGATCATGGTGGCCGGCATGGCCGTCAACCCGAAAAAGGCCACATACCAGGTAATAAAAAGGGGACCTAGGCCAAAAGCCAGCGTTCCCCCGGTGTTGAATACGGACATGGAAAAGCCGGCCTTCGTCCCGGCATAAACAGGCACCATCCCTGTGACCGAAGGATGGAACATTGAAGAACCGACTGAACCAAGAGCGACGCAAAAGAGCAGTACCCAGAAATTGGGAGCGATGCCTGAAAGAGGTATAAACACAATGGTCAGCGATAGACCGATGAAAATGAAGGCCCGCGTCTGATAACGGTCGGCCAGGTAGCCGACGGTTGGCTGGATGATGAAGGCCAGCAAACGCATCGTGCCGGCAATGATACCGACTTGGGTCAGGCTGAGACCAAGTTTATCGACAAAAACCGGAAACAGCGGATTGATAAAGGAGGTGTAAAAGTCACCGGTAAAATGAATGAGGGTTAGAGCGAACAGGATTTTTAGATTGGCAGACATATTGTGTGACCCACGAATTTGAACAGGTCAGACATTGGCCTGCTGCTTGCAGTTGTTGTGGTTATGGTGGCATTAAAATAACAGCAAGCGCATCTTTAAACACAAAATCTGAAAGTGCACGGTTAAAATTGCCTGGGAGTATGGTTCCGTTTACGGAATATAGATTATCATACTGAAATGAAACTGAAAAAATAGTTTTCGATCTTTCATTGGATTTGTAGAAAAACATTCAACATGGCACTGATCACAGACCTGACGGGAGGGGAGAGGAGGGGAGAGGTGTAATTGCGCGGATTAACTTCTCAGCTTAGGTTCTATAAACTTTTAACGATAAGATAACCCCATAAACAAGAGAGGAGCTAAAACGAAAATACCTCCAAGCGAATAAAACGCTCAGAGGTAGCAGGAAAGTCTCAAAGATTCACAGTATCCCAAATATCTTCCTGCCTTTCCGGTTCAAATTTCATTATAAATTCCGTCCAACCCCATGGTGCATTCAAGATCTCTGCCCCAATGGATTTGCTGATCCCATTATATGTTGACCATCGTGGCCTGACATTCATTTTAAAATGGTGTCCGTGGCCGCTGACTACAACGGTAATTTTCTGCACTTTTCCATCCATTTTTTTCTGGAGATCCGTGACCCGTACCCCGAATCTGGAAGCATCGGAAATAACCCCATGGAAAAAACCGACTCCATCGGAAGCGTCGACAGAAATGTTTTGAATTTCAACTCTTGGGTGATGTCTTTTCTCCATTTTACTCTCCTTCAATATTGCCAATTCGCAGTACCTTTTCTATTCTTTTTTTTAAAATCCGAAACCAGTCTGTACTGTTGGACATTTGCTTTCAGCATGGTACTTGCAACAATCGAGACAGAAATGGATATATTTTCTTTCTGATTTTTTAGCGAGATAACGGATCCTGGATTTTTCACGGCCCAAATTTTCTCCGAAAAAACGGAAGCACAATCCGGTATTACGAATTGTGCTGTGGTCATTTCCTGTAAAGTGGTGAAACGCGCCAACTAACGGCCAACAATCTACTCCTGGCAATCCAGAACATCAAAATGTTCAAAGATTTGTTCTGGTTGAGTGGAAAAATGGCGGATTCTAGTGAATTAAAATTGATTGAGCAGAAGAGTTGCTTTGATTTTTTCGGTTAAGTAAGATAGGAATGGCCGGTTGGTTCACAACAATGACGATGAAATGATGCAATCCAAAGAGTTCTGAATGGGAATAACGCTACTTATAGCGGAAAAACCGAGTGTTGGTAAAGACCTTGCCACCTACCTAGGCATAGTCGGTAGGGGGAAGGGATATTATAACTGCAAAGGGGATGTTGTATGCACCTGGTGCATTGGACATATCCTCGAACAGGCCGATCCGGACTCCTATGATCCACGCTATAAACGGTGGAGGGCTGAAGATTTACCAATTATACCAGTCGAATGGATACTTGAACCCATCCCCCGGACAAGAGAACAACTTCATATTATTGATGGTTTACTGAAGAAATCGGAAAAAGTCATTAATGCCGGTGATCCTGAGCGAGAAGGTCAGCTGATTATTGATGAGGTGCTCGATTATCTCGGTTACACGGGTCCTGCAGAGCGATTATGGATCTCTGCGCTGGACGTGCGAACCATCAAAAAGGGGTTCGCCAACCTCAAAGACAATGCCCTGTTCAAAAATATCAAAGATGCAGCCATATGTCGCTCCAATGCCGATTGGCTTGTTGGTATTAATGTAACCCGTGGCCTTACCCTTGCCGCCGGTCAGTCTAACACCGTGCTCTCCGCCGGCCGGGTTCAGACGCCGACACTCTCTCTGGTTGTGAGCAGGGACCGCGAGATCGAGCAGTTCACCACTAAACCGTATTGGATGTTACGAGCAACGGTTGATCATGTAGAAGGTCAGTTTATTGCAACCTGGATTCCGGACGAACTTGCCCCAGGTCTTGATGCTGAAGGGCGTCTGGTAAACGAGAAGATAGCGGAACAGATAACTCTGAAGGTTACCGGGCAGGAAGGTGTTGTCGTCGATAAAAAGGATGTGCTGAAGACAAACCCTCCGCCACTTCCTTTTTTGCTCTCCGATCTACAGAAAAAGGCTGAGGATAAGTTTGGTTATTCGCCCAAACAAACCCTGGATCTGGGGCAGGGATTATACGAAAAGCATAAGGCCCTCACCTATATGCGTACCGAATGTCGGTATCTTCCAAACGAGATGTTTGAGGATGCCCCGAGTATTATACAGAGCCTCCGAGCCCAGAATATTGAGGGAGCCGAGAGCGCCGATCCTACTCTCCAGTCCCCTGCATGGAATACCAAAAAACAGGGTGCCGAGGCACATCATGGGATCATTCCTACCGAGGTGATTCCCAGGAATCTCACCGAGGATGAACAGAATATTTACCTGTTGGTGGCCAGGCGTTTCCTGAAACAGTTCTATCCGGATTACAAATACTATTCGAGCAGTATCGTTGTTGAGGCAAAAGCTGAAAATTGGAAAGGTTCGGGAATTACCATCAAGGACCAGGGGTGGATGGTGCTCAATGATCAGCAGACCAAAGAAAAATTTTTGCCTAAGGTGACGAAAGGCGATCGGGTCAAGATCCTAAAAGTTGACAAGGAGCAGAAGTTCACCAAACCGCCGAGCAGGTTTACCGAGGCCTCCCTGCAGGTTGCCATGACGGAAGTTCATAAATATGTTGATGATCCGGTCATCAAGGCGCGGCTGAAAGAGAACTCCGGTATTGGCACTTCTGCAACCCGTACCAATATAATCGGTGAGTTGCAAAATCGGGAATACCTGAAGAAGACGGGGAAAATACTTATCTCAACCCCCCGGGGCCGGGAACTAATCGATAAGATTCACCCCTCCCTTAAAAGTCCCGGTATGACGGCGATCTGGGAGGACGCCCTAGACAGGATTTGTGAAGGAGATCTTGGCAGGGAAGCTTTTCTCGAAGAATTGACCAAGCGTATGTCCAATATGGTAAAATTTGCGCTTGCAACCCGTTTTTCCGAGGAGGTTATGGGCAAGGTCTATCGTTGTCCTTGTGGTGGCTCCCTCTCCCGACTGGAGTCTCAAAAGAAGCGGGGCAGATTTTTCTGGGTCTGTTCTTCCGGAACAGAAAAGAACTGCCCTTTACGTTCAGATTACAACGGCGCGCCTGGTGCCGCTTTTATGGACCGTCCGGAAACAGGTCCTAAATGCCCTCATTGTCAGACGGGGTATCTCATCCGATACGAGAGTAATCATAAGATCGGCAATTATTTTTGGGCTTGCTCAACCGGCAAAAAAGGGAATTGCCCCTTGATCAGAGACGAAAACGGTAACCCTGGACAACCGATTATAGACCCAAATGCGCCGAAGGCTCCATGTCCTTCAGAGGGGTGCAAAAACATGATGACTTTGGTGCAGTCACAGAAGAACACCAAATTTTATTTTTGGAAATGTACCGATTCTTCCCATCCCTTGCGACTCAATGACAATGGAAAACCTGGAGCCGAGATGACGTTTGGTAAGAGGAACGGCCAAAATGTCGGAGATAGCCAAAATGACTCCAGATAATATTGCACCTTGATAAAATTTGAACGCTACTTTGGGAGATTTTCTCTCTTGCCTGCTGGTAAAATGGCGGTTAATGAATATTAAATACAACAACAAAACGTGCACGGCAGGATCACAGGAACATAACGCGCAATGCGGCGGTATTGCTGCTTAAGTGCAAAATCAGAAGTTAGGATGGTCACTATGCCATTTCGTTGTATTTTTACAGTGTTGTTTCTTTTGGGAATGATTACCTGTGCATACGGACAGACGGAGCAAACGGTCCCTGACGTCGTCTATCCCGGCTTGGAATATGTTCTTTCCCTGCCCCAATCTTCGGCTGATCTTGATCCGGCACAATTGGCTGTCCTTATCAAATTCGTCAGTTCTACGCCGGCCGAATCCGGTATGATCCTCAAGGAGAGACAGGGCGCAGCCGGTGCCTTCTATGCTTTTTCGGTTCAGGGTGATTTTGCCCATGTGCTTGACTATGTCTACAATCCGGACATCCCTTCTTACGTGACCATGCCGTCATCGTTGCGGAATCAAAAATGGTTGACTCCACAGGTAGACGATCAGCTTAGGAATCTGCCCCGGCAAGTAAAATCGGCCGCTGACATTCGTCTGCTCCGTGGTCGGGATAGCGAAACCATCACTCCAGACACCAATACGGGCGGCTATTACAAATACGATCAGGATCGAATCGTGACAATCCTCCCTGGTCCCACTGGGCCGGTGCTTATTTCCGTCTCAAGTCAGAACGAGTTATCTGAAGTGGGTAAAAAAGGGTGTGTTGTCGGCGACGACAAGGATTGGAATTATCTGTATTCCGATGAGACAGGATTGAACAAAACCGGACTTGGATGGGTGGATAGTTATATGTACCAAGCCCAGTCTATCCTCGTCTATGTTGTTGATAGTTCTTCAAATGTCATCCATGTGGGTTCGTTCAAATGGCTTAATGCGGGCTGGGCAAAAATGAACATGGTAAATTCGGGTCATATTCTGAACGGGATCAAGCGCTTTGCCTCGGACTTCAAGGAAGTGCTGGAGGCGCCTGGCTTGCCTGGTCCACTGGTGCTGGCGGACAAGTATCGCGAGCTGTTGCAGAGCAGTGAACAGGGTTTGCGGCAGAAGGTTTCGGCCTATCTGCATGCCCTGAACAGCACCGGGGCTTCCGAATTGCACTCCGATCCTTTTGAGGGCTTGCTGGCTTCAGGAAAATACCTACAAAAGATGAGTCACGAGGAGTTGGTTAAGGTGCTTCTGCTTGAATATGTCAAGTCATGCGTCGGTAAAGAGCCTTTGGTTCATTTAGCGTGCCAAGCAAAGGAAATCCGCTAACCGGATTATCTAATTTAACAACAACGGGCTCGAGCTTCCCGGCCATTTCACCACTTGCAGTTGGTCCGCTGATCACAGTTGGTTATGGTGCCGTTATCAAAAAATAACATGGCTAAGGGAATGCTCGAAACGGTTTAAGGAGCCGTAACGGAATGGATACAAATGGCTGGGTTATTCCATAAGGCTATTAAGTTAGTGTAGCGAACGTTACAATCGTGTTATTTCCTTTTGTACAGATGTGTGCTCTTTAGTCAGACCAGGAATATAACGGTCTAGGGGTAAAGAGGGCGTTTAATTAAAAGCTCTTTTACAGAGGTTTCTTCGATGAAGCTCAATGATCCCTTTGGTCGTTTGGAAAGTAGGCATCAGATCGGCTACGAATCGATGCGCGACACTCTGCGCAGCAGTGGTGTCAATACGAGGCAGGCCGCACTGGAATTGATCGGGCGGTCGAAGAGACGGGCTCTGAAATTAATAAGTATAATAATTTTACTGCTGCTGCCGATAGTTTGGTTGCTGCCAAAAGCCATGCCCGTGACTGTTAGCCTGGCAATTTTCTTGGTGGCTTGGGTTATCATTTCCAACATCAACGGCAGGCGTTATATCCAGCGCTATATTGACGAAGATCTCAGATAAGATTCTAAACGATTACGCTCTGATATCTGTACCATCCAGAACAAGACGCAGTTCGATGCTTATCTGGTCAAAGACCGTATGCATACCCAGATGTTCAAAGAAGCGGCTTGAACCGTAAATGACATTCCATCTGGTACGGTCAAGATCAAAATGGGCTTCCAACCCCAAGCGGCCCTCCTCCCGCGGTGTGATGGTTGCGGAGAAATCAAGATTTTTTGTCACGCCGCGCAGGGTAAGCGAACCTTTGAGCGTGCTGTTAGTACAGGTCACGTAGGGTTCGTCGACAATCTCTCCCTTGTCGATGACAAATGTCGCCGTTGGAAATACTCTGGTGAGAAAAAAGTCGTCCGATTTCAGGTGAGCAATAAGAACCGGCTGGAGCTTATCGCCGGTCAGATTGATATTTTTTATGCTCTGCATATCCACCACCAATTTTCCGGTAATAGACCGTCCCTGAATCACGAGATGACCGCTTTTTAGTAGAAATGTGCCGTAGTGCTTGTTGTTCTGGTTACGACCAGTCCAACCAACCACACTCGCTCCAATATTCACCTGATAATTACCGTCAAGCGACGGGAGCCGAGTCGCCGGATCGATATCTCTTCCTGGTGAGCTACCTTCCACCGGAAAACCTGCCGCCTGCCAGGCAACCATACCCCCATCGAGGACAAAGACCTGTTGGTATCCATCCCTGTGCAGTTTTGCTGTCGCCGTCGCCGCATCCAGGGAATGAGCGCTGGAACTGTAGAGGATAATGATTCTGTTCTTATCTGGGCAAATCTCGCTCACCTCGTCTAAAAAACTCACCAGATAAACACAGGCATTGGTGGCTCCGGGTAGATGCTTTTTCGCGAAATGGTCCGGTGGAAGAGTGTGAATGAGCAAGGCTCCTTCTTTTAGCTTCAAAATAGCTTCTTCCGGTTTGATGTAGGTTGGGTCCATGGGATGCTCCATTTGGTTAAGTGCTCTAGAAAGGCTCCTAGGTGGTGCACGCGGTGTGGACTGTACTGCTAGGGCAGATCGATGAAAATGGAAACAGTGCCGGATAGGAATTATCCTCAGACCATAACTATAAGAATGAGCAGAGGATAAACAAGATGTTTTGATAATCGGAGGTTTCTTGTTGGCAGGAGATGAGAGACTTGGCGTTGTGGTGGGTTTAAGGTCTCATGGCGATCCAGATTGTGTGTCTGGCACCTTTTCCCGGTTTGTGAGCTCTTACTGTTATTTGTTCTGTCTGGAATCCGCACTGCTTCAGACGGCAAGTAAATGCTTTGTCAGGTCCTGATGACCAGACAGCCAGTATTCCTCCGGGGCGGAGAGCAGAAAAGGAAGTTTTAAGACCGGCTAGGCTATAAAGGCGGTCATTGGCTTTTTGAGTTAGTCCGTCGGGACCGTTGTCGACATCAAGGAGTATAGCATCCCAGGCTGATTGTTTTCTCCCGATGGATTCGACAACATCTTCTTCCTGGATGGATATCCGGGGATCAGCCAAAGGGTTTCCTGCAAGGTGTCCGAGATGGTGCCGATTCCATGTGACCACAGCCGGGATCAGCTCGGCCACAGTGATGAGTGTATCCTCTTCGGATTGTTTAAGTGCTGCGGCCAGTGTGTAGCCCATACCAAGGCCACCAATGAGAATCCTCAGGCTTTTTGTTTGATTAATGCGGCTGTAGGTCAGTTCAGCCAGAGCATCTTCTGATCCGTGGAGGCGGCTGTTCATCAACTCTCTGTCAGCTGTTCGGATCGAGAATTCAGTTCCTCGCCGTCGGAGGGTAATTATTCCTGCATGACCTGGGATTTCCACCCGGTCGAGTTCTTCCCAAGGGATCATGAATATTTCCTCAATGACTGGGTGGAGAGTGTCGTTTGCGTGCTTGTTTTTTTGTTTTGACTACAACGAAAAATTGTCAAAAAAAATATTACCAAACTCCGAATAATAATTACAGGAGATAACACCATGCATATGGTCGACGCATTACCGTTCCCCCGGTCTTTTTCTAATTGATTAAAGATCTTATGCATTATCTCCTCGCGGTACGGACATCGCAATGACTTCGGTACATGTAACTAATCTAGGCTTGTTATGTCAATTTCAGGCAAAAAGCTTGTTTTTGATATCGGTATGAATATACTTTTAGAAGATGATGTACATCTGGAGCGGCTAATATTACAAGAGAATCCAAGAAAGGTATGACAACAGAAAAAGTAAATTGGGATGATATCCCTTCACTTGACGGGCTCGAAGTAGATTGGCAGTTTGAGCCGGAGAATCCTCTCGGCAAGAGGGCGTGGGTAAGAATTGAAAATAGAGAGTTGCTTCCATTGCTTGGTGTGAAAAGGATACCTGTTAGGGTCGTTACGAAAGAATTTGATGGAAAAGGCTATTTGGTTGATCTTGCGCAAAGTGGCCTGGCTGTTCTTCTGGACGCCAAACTTGCCGAAAGTCAGCAGGTAAAGATAGGTTTTTTCCTTGGCAAGCAGAAGATAGTGTCCCGGGCGGTAATTAGAAACGTCCGCGCTGATAACGGTGGGCACCGAATTGGTCTGGAATTTGTCGATTTCGAAAAAGAGTATGAAACGTTCATCATCGGCATTATTTCTTCGAAAGCCTATAACTCACCGGGATAAAAGGTAGAAAATATTTTTTGCGGCACAAAGTTCAAAAGGTACCGTTTTCCTCAAATTTTGATTCTTGATCCTTATTTTTGCGCTTATTTCTTCTGACCTTAGTTATACTGTCGAGGAATACCTTTTCTGGGTCATTCAACGGTGGTTTTATGACCAAAATGTGTGTTCTTCCGTTGTCACGCTCGGTTTGATCGGCAACTAAGGAATGATTGCCTCTAATACCGGGGAACGGCTTCCAGACAACTCTCTCTCAATCTATGACGGATATAACTGAAAGTGTTCGCGGCATCGTCCAACGGGTTACCTACCACAATTCTGAGAGTGGTTGGTCGGTTCTGAGAGTTGCCCCCTTTAACAGCCCCAATAGCCTGGAGACGGTAACCGTTCACCAGACGCAGGTGTTTGCCGGGGCTACCATGGAATTTCAAGGCGCCTGGACAGTTCATCCGCAGTTTGGTCGACAATTCAAAGCTGTTCGGGCGATTGAGAAAAAACCGGCGACAACCGCCGCGCTGGAAAAATATCTCGGTTCTGGTCTGATCCATGGTGTCGGACCAAAAACGGCCGGGAGGATCGTGCGGAATTTCCAGGAAAAGACGCTCGATATCTTTGAGAACGATATTGGTAGGTTGCTGGAAGTCCCCGGTATTGCCAAGAAAAAACTGCACATGATTGAGGAGGCATGGCGGGAACACCGGATGGTGCGGGAGGTGATGATGTTCCTGCAGGGCCATGGCATCTCTACTCTCTTTGCGGTGCGGATCTATAAGAAGTATGGGGAGCAGGCGATCCGGATTGTCTTGGAAGATCCTTACCGACTGGCGGCTGATTTTTATGGGATCGGCTTTTTCTCTGCGGATAAAGTTGCCCTCAGTCTGGGTCTTGCAGAAGATAGCGAACAGCGTATAACCGCCGCTGTCAAACATGTTCTGGCGGCTGGTCGCGAGCAGGGGCATTGTTATTTGCTTTCAACGCAGATTACCACCGAAGTAAGCAGTCTGCTTGGTTTTGATGTGGAGAACCGTCTGGCCGTTATCCTCAGTAACATGGAGGCGGAAAATCTGCTGAAGGTACGGAGATTGGTTCTGGCAGATGGCAGCCAACACCTCTGTTACTACTCGAAATCATTGTACTATGACGAAGCTTTTGTTGCGGCCAAAATTCGCGGCATGGCGCACCCTTATCGTACTAATGAAGAGACTGTCGGAAAGTGGATTGATCTGCATTGCCAAAAACAGGGCATTTCGCTGAGCGACGAACAGGCGAATGCCGTACAGGCAGTTGTGTCGAATCAATTTTCGATTTTGACCGGTGGTCCGGGCTGCGGCAAAACCACCACGACGCTGGTTATTGTCAGGTTGCTTGAGCATCTTGGCAAGCGGGTACTGCTTGCTGCCCCAACCGGGCGTGCCGCCCAGCGCATGGCCGAGGTTATTGGCAGGGAAGCAAAAACCCTGCACCGTATGTTGGAATGGCAGGGGGGGATGTTTAAGAAAAACGAGGAGCAGCCATTACGGGCTGATTTTCTCATTGTCGATGAATGTTCCATGCTCGATATCTCCCTGACTGCCTCACTCTTAAAAGCAGTTCCAACCGGGTGTCAGGTGCTCTTTATCGGTGATGCCGATCAGCTTCCTTCGGTAGGTGCCGGCAATGTCTTGCGGGATATTATCGAATCCGGTTCGGTTGCTTCTTTTCGGCTTACCCAGGTTTTCCGTCAGGCACAGGCGTCAAAAATTATCGAATATGCCCATCAGATCAACAAGGGCGTCACCCCAGCTATCGACTCTCCTTTTAAAAAACCGGAAATCTGGCAGAAGAAGATCGACTGTCTATTTATTGATTCCGATGAGGCGACACAAGAGCAACTGAGCTTTGTTGGCCGGGTCAAACGGTACTATGATTTGCAGACCCCTCACTTGGAAAGCCTGACGACGGCCGAAAATCCCTATGAATTTCGAACAAGCGAGAAAATCCGTTCCTCCTACGAAGAGGATTTCGTCATTCCGAAGAAATTTCTGCATGTTGATCTGGCCAAGGTGCGACAGGCGGAAGGGTATGTCGATGAGCTGAAAGCGCTCCTTGCCAAGGTACACCCCTGGTCAACCCTGCACTATGGGTTTGCCGCGGTGGATGCGGTGGTTCGCCTCTATCTGGAGTGGATCCCGAAATATTACGGTCGGGAGAGTGAAATCCAGATCCTCTCGCCGATGACCCGCGGGAGTCTGGGAACGGCGAATTTGAATCGGGTGATTCAGGAGGCTGCCAACCCCCAGGCCGTGGGCAAGGCACAAATTTCGGTCGGAGAAAGGATTTTTCGTGACGGTGATCGAGTGATTCACCGGAGAAACAACTATGATCTGGGGGTCTTCAATGGTGATATCGGGACGATCCTGTCCATTGATAATGTCGTTCTGAGCTGTGTGGTGGCATTTTTCCCGGACGGCAGAGAGGTTGTCTACCGGAAAGATGATATTTTAGAGCTTGATCTTGCCTACGCGATAACGATCCATAAATCACAGGGGAGCGAATTTGGCGTGGTCATTATGCCGGTATTGACCCAGCATTTCAAAATGCTCTTTCGCAATCTCATTTATACCGGTTTGACCCGAGCGCGAAACCTGGCAGTGGTTGTCGGCAGCCGAAAAGCCCTGGCCATGGCAGTGCATCAGCAGGATACCAACAAACGCCAGACGGCATTGCGGCAATTGCTGGCAAATCAGATCGAAAATCTATTGGACCTGAGCAGGTGAGCGAGGAGCACCCCGACCAGAAATCCCCAGGCCAGGGTGGTGGTCAGAGTCACACTGACTATAATCAGGACAATGAACATATCTTTTCTGGCGAACATATCGAGAATGGAAAGTCCCAGCTGGCTTCCGGCGAAAATAAGCAGTACTCCTAAGATCGACATGGGCAACAGGTTGATCAGAACCAGGGAGTGTGGACCAAAAAAAAGTGCCAGGGTTAAAAAAAGCGTACCGATCATAACATTTGAGCCGCCGGTTCGGGCGCCAAAGCTGTAATGGGCGGCGAGTCCACCTGCGCCATGGCACAAGGGGATGCCGCCCAAAAGAAAGCTGAGTCCATTGGCAAAAGCCATACTCAGGGTTGTAGCTTTATATGTTACCCTCTTGGAATCCTCGCCAAAATATTCTTTTGAGAGATCTGCATTGGCAATTATGGCATTGCCGATAGTCATCGGCAGTTGCGGGAGTACAAGCACCAAAAGAGCTACAGTCAGATCGGGAATTTTGGGGAAACCGAGCGGCAACAACTCCGGCAGATAGAGACCCGGTTGTAACTGGTTAAACCCTTCATGGGTGCCCCAGAAGACTCCGGTTAATATTCCCAGAAAAAGAACGACAATGGCGGCGGGAAATCTGCTACTTTTGAGGAGAAAGAGGGTGATCGCCAATCCGGCGACGCCAAGACAGATTCCTATAGGTAATGGTCCAATCGCCTGAATGGTTAAATTCGGCTCAATGGTATTTGCGGCAACTTGCTGAAAAGACTTGCCCAGTATCATCTTTATTCCCTGGCCCATCAGCAGAAGGCCAGTTGACAACTGGACACCCCGGATAACCGGCTTAGGGATTAATCTGCCGATAAACGTTATGGTGCCGGTTATGCCGATAAGAAAGAGGAACAGGCCGACAAGCCCGACGGATGCGGCAACCTGTGAGGCCACCATGCCTGTTGCAACTGCATAGGCGCCGATGGCTTTCATTGGTTGAACGGGAACCGGAACGCCAAAGTAATATCCGGCGAGCAGGTAAAAAATGCCGATGGAATAGAGAACTCCCGTGATCGACATGCCGTTGACCATGATCATGCCAATGGCGAGAGGAAGAAGAGTCCCAAGATCTCCAAGAGATCCGGCAAGTTCCATGCGATTGAATTGAAAGCGAGCGGACATTTTTTCCTCTCTATGTGGGGGAGTTGCAGGTGGTTACAGAAATCAAAAGAAACTGTTCAGAGCCAACCATACTCTATTTGTTGGGCAAGAAAAAGGAGACATTGTCCTGCTCCTCACTCTCGTATTAAAGCGTCGGTCATCTCGAAGTTGCAATGTCCTCAAGGTGCATTAAGATATGCCTGGAAATATAACAGGAAACCCTTTCGGAGGAAGCGATGTACATTTGTGTTGATTTTGATGGAACAATGGTTGATCACCGGTATCCCGATATAGGAGAGCCCGTTCCGGGGGCTGCAACCTGGCTGCAGAGGTTGCAGCGTCATGGGGCAAAGATCATTTTGTTCACTATGCGCTCCAACAGAGCGGAAGGTATGAATCTATTAAGAGATGCTGTCCTGTATATGGAGACAAATGGGATTAAGTTATTTGGTATTAATAGAAACCCCGATCAGGATGCCTGGACCAGCAGCCCAAAAGCATATGGTGATGTGTATGTCGATGACTCAGCCTTTGGTTGTCCGCTCATCCAGCCTAAAGGATTTGCCAGACCTTGTGTGGACTGGAAGAAAGTAGGTCCGCAACTCGAACATATGCTGCTCAGCAGAAGGTAGACAGGAGGAAGACGGTGATGTTGGTTTGGATACGGCTAATCTCAGTTGAATTGCGTTCTCAACTGGATGACATACATATCAAGAACGGTAAAAAGTTCATCAACTACAATTAAATTTCCGGCTTTAACCGTCTGGGAAAGGTCGGTTATCAGAGATGCGAGTTTTTGAAAACCGAACATCCCGGCAACACCTTTAAGAGAATGTGCCGTTGTATAGATGCTCTCATAATTTTCGTCCTGAAGGAACGATTTCATCAGGATCAAATCATCAGAGATGGTCTGAAGCAGGTCCGGCAGCATGTCTCGAAGCGATTCAGGAATTTTCTCCGGACGTTCATTTTCCAGGCAGTATCCTATGGCTTTATTGCCCATCTTCTCCGGCGAGGGAAAAGTCTGGTCTCTGGTTGTAAATCTGAACAGGGTTTGTAGCAGTTCTCTTTTGAAAAAAGGTTTGGTCAGTACCCCGTCGAACCCGGCTTTAAGAAATTTGTTTCTTTGTTCCTGGAAGGCATGGGCAGTAACAGCCAGAATGATTTGAGTTTTTTTAAAGTCGATTTTTTCCAGCTGCCGGATTTTTTCTGCGGCGGTAATTCCATCCATGACCGGCATCCTGATGTCCATTAGAATGAGATCGAATTCATCAATTGCGATACACTCGAGTGCTTCTTTACCGTTTTCCGCAGCCTGGATAGTTACTGGGTAATCTTTCAAGTACATCTTGATGACATCAATGTTTTCCTTGATGTCATCGACTGCAAGAATTTTCAGATCGGGGAAATTTTCCGGCAGAATTAAAGATGCTTCCAAACGAAGGCGTCTTCTATCCGAGGGAGCTGCTGGTGGAAGTGGCAGGTGACAGCTGAAAATGGAGCCTTTGCCGAGCGAGCTTTTCACCACCAGTTGTCCCCCCATTGCCAGGGTAAGTTTTTGGCTGATCGCCAGGCCCAAACCGGCACCTCCTTGTTGTTGACAGAGAGAGTCGTTTGCCTGGGTGAAACGGTCAAAGATGATTTTGTGCTGGTCTTCCGAAATCCCTATACCTGTGTCGATAACAGCCAGGATGAGACCGTCTTCCATCTTGTAATCCTCCTTGAGGCATAAGGTGATGGAGCCGGTTTGAGTGAATTTGACGGCGTTATTGATTAGATTCAGCAGGATTTGGAAAATTTTCAGTGGATCACCAATCCGTTCCATAACGAGAAGAGGGTCGTGCTCGACGACGAACTTGAGATTTTTTTGCAAGCAAAGCGGGAGTGCGGATGCTTCAATCTGTTGGATGATTTTTTGCAGGCTGAATGGCTCGGGTTCAATGGTAATCCTACCGGCGTCGATACGGGAGAATTCCAATATATTATTAAGAATCTCCATCAGCTGTGTGCCTGTTATCCGCAGGCTTCGCAGGTATTGCTTCTGGGTCTTGTCCAACTCGGTTTCCGCCAGCAGGTTGGCCATACCGAGAATGATATTCAGCGGGGTCCTGATCTCATGGCTCATATTGGCCAGGAAATCAGATTTTGAAAGGTTTTCACGTTGAGAGAGGAGATTGCACTGTATGAGTTTTTCGTTCGTTTGTTTCAGAAGCTGTTTGTTGATATGGTCAATTTTTTTTTGACGAATTTGTTTCGTGTTCAGTTTTGCTAATTTCTTGCGTAGAGAAGCGCATTCTTTTGCCAAAGCGTCTGCTTTTTGTTGCAGATTTGACTGGTTGTCGTTTGTCATCTGTCCTCTGAACCCAGGTCTGCAATCACATAACCATAGTTATGAAAATGAGTCGGTGTCTTGATGTTCAAAGAAGCTCCGGCTTTGGAAACGGCTCGGTTCATCTGCGGTCTCGCTTCTGGAAATCTGGTATTAAAGGAATGTGTTTATCACTTTGCGGCAATAGTACTCAATAATATCGTAACCTGCATCCGTTCATTAAATTCATGGGGAATTTTTTGACGATTAATGCTAGTGTTTGCCCACGTAGCCGCTTGGTGTGCCATGCAGTAGCATGGTGTGCCATGCAGTGAGCCAGGGTTTGGGTTTCGCTTTGGGTTTCGCTTTGGTTTTGGCACTGATTGTAGTGAATTATGTAGTTCCTTATTCGGATGCAAATAATACGATACAAATAATATAAAGGAAAAGATCATGAGTGTGACAGTCACACAGCTTTATCGAAAAATTGATAGAGACAGAGCTTATTGTTTTAATATCGAGTCGACACGAATAGTAACCAAGGAGGAGATGACCTGGCTAAGGCTTATTCTGGCTGACGGCTTTCTCCTTGATAGTGTCCGGGAAACTCCGATGCTGCAAGGGGACAGAGTGGTTGAGGTCGGGCCGCGGTTGAATTTTGCCACTGCGTGGTCGTCGAACATGGTCTCTATCTGCAAGGCAACAGGGCTTGACATGATCACCAGGGTGGAGCGGTCCAGGTGTTACCTGGTACCGAAATCCGAAAATGTTCAGGAATTCATTGCCGGGCATCATGACCGGATGACTGAATGTTACTATCCTCTGCCGCTGACGACCTTTGAGACCGGAGTCGTTCCGGAACCGGTATATGAAGTTGATCTCAAGAGCAAAGGGGCGGATGGGTTGACTGAGTTGCCGGGGATTTCCATGGATGAATGGGACCGGAATCTTTATTACGACTACTTTGTAAACCAGCAGGGCCGCAATCCTACCATTGTTGAGATCATGGATCTGAATAATGCCAATTCCGAGCATTCCCGGCATGGTTTTTTTAAAGGGAAACAGATTCTCGACGGTAAGGAGATGGAGGGAACGCTTTTTGATCTGGTGACCGAGACGCTTAAGGCAAACCCTAAAGGATCACTGATTGCCTTTAAAGATAATTCCAGTGTGGTTAAAGGCTATGAAATCGAGACTTTAGTTCCTGCGCAACCGGGTAAGCCATGCCCGCTTGCGCCTGTCAAAGTTACTTATCATCCGCTTCTTACCGCAGAAACTCATAACTTTCCCACCGGGGTTGCACCGTTTCCCGGGGCGGAAACGGGAACTGGCGGTCGGATTCGCGACGTTCAGGGGACAGGTCAAGGGGGCTTTGTGATTGCCGGAACAGCTGGGTATTGTGTGGGAAATCTGAATATTCCGGGTTATGAACTGCCATGGGAAAACAGATATCCCTGTCCCGATAATCTGGCCTCGGCTCTCGATATAGAAATTGAAGCAAGTAACGGTGCATCCGACTATGGCAACAAATTCGGTGAACCTCTTATTCAAGGATTCACCAGATCTTTTGACATGCGCCTTGAAAATGGTGAACGATGGGGATTCTTAAAACCGATTATGTTTACCGCAGGCATCGGACAAATTGACGACCGACATATCGAAAAAGCATCGGCTGAAAAAGGAATGCTCATCGTTCAGGTAGGCGGACCTGCTTATCGTGTTGGCTTTGGCGGCGGCGCGGCCTCCAGCATGCTGCAGGGGGAAAATGAGTCGAGCCTCGATTTCAATGCGGTGCAACGTGGCGATGCGGAAATGGAACAAAAGATGAACCGGGTAATTCGCGCCTGCAACGAGATGGGTGAGAAAAGTCTCATCGACGTAATCCATGATCAGGGAGCAGGCGGTCCGGCTAATGTTTTGAAAGAGCTGGTGGAGAAGTCCGGTGGTCGCGTGGAGGTCCGAAATATTCGAGTGGGGGATCCCACCATGTCGGTATTGGAAATTTATGTCGCCGAATATCAGGAACGGTGTGGTTTTTTGATCCGACCTGAAAATATTGAAAAATTCAAAGGGATCTGTGCTCGGGAAAAAGTCAATTGCGAGGTGTTGGGGGAGGTGACCGGCGATCTGCGCTTTGTCCTTCATGATGCAAATGATGACACGACTCCGGTGGATATCGACCTGCCGGTCCTATTAGGCGAAATTCCTCAGAAAACATTTACGGACACCAGAAAACCTCTTTGTCCAAAGCCGCTGAGGCTTCCTGCAGATTTGACTGTTACGAAGGCACTCCATAATGTGTTGCGTCTGGTTTCGGTCGGGTCCAAAAGATTTCTCACCAATAAAGTTGACCGGGCAGTAACTGGCCTTATTGCCAGGCAGCAGTGTTGCGGCCCCCTGCAACTTACTGTTGGCAATGTTGCCGTGGTCGCTCAAAGCCATTTTGGCAAGACGGGTATCGGCTCGGCAATCGGCGAACAGTCGATTAAAATGCTGGTTGATCCGGCAGCTGGGGCGCGGATGGCTGTTGGTGAGGCTCTGACCAATCTGGTCTGGGCGAAAATAGAGGAGCTGGAACAAGTCAAGTGTTCGGCCAATTGGATGTGGGCACCGAAGTTGCCGGGAGAAGGTGCGGCCATCTATGACGCCGCAAAGGCGATGCGCGATGTGATGGTTGAGGTCGGAATGGCGGTGGATGGCGGTAAGGACAGTCTGTCCATGGCTACGATGGTGGGCAAGGAAACCGTCAAGTCTCCGCGTGAGCTGGTTATCTCCGTCTATGCTGCGGTTCCGGATATCGGCAAGGTTATTACTCCGGACATTAAACAGGTAGGTTCGCCTCTGCTCTATCTCGACCTTAGCGGTGGCAAAACCAGAATGGGTGGCAGTGCGCTGGCTCAGGTTATGGGGCAGCTGGGAGATGTGAGTCCCGATGTCGAAAATGGTACGGCTTTAAAAAACAGTTTCCTGGCGATACAAAGCCTGATAGCGCAGGATCTGATCCTAGCAGGACATGATCGTAGTGACGGCGGGCTGATTACCACTCTTCTGGAAATGGCCTTTAGCGGCAACTGTGGTCTTGATTTGAGCCTGCAAGGTGAAAGCACGGTTTTTGAGACACTCTTTGCCGAAGAGCTTGGCCTGGTGATCGAGTGTCGACCGGACAAAATTGCCCAGGTGGAAAATATTCTGGCAGAAGCCCACGTACCCTTTGTGCAACTTGGCTCAACAACCGCAGACAAAAAGATAACAATCTGTTATAACGGGAAAAAAGTCCTCGATGAGCAGATGATTGTTCTGCGTGGCTGGTGGGAAGAAACCAGTTATCAGCTGGAGCGGTTGCAGATCAATCCGGCTAGTGCAGATGAAGAAAAGGATAATATCTATGACCGGAAAGGGCCGAGGTATCATTTGAGTTTTACACCTACACCACCACCGGTTGCATTGTTGAGCCGCACCGGCAAGCCAAAGGTGGCAATTTTGCGGGACGAAGGATCAAATTCGGATCGTGAAATGAGTTCGGCTTTTTATAGTGCAGGGTTTGAGCCCTGGGATATCTGTATGAGCGACCTGCTGGCCGGAACAGTAACTCTTGACGATTTTCGCGGCTTGGCAGCGGTTGGCGGTTTCTCTTACGCCGATGTCCCGGAATCGGCCAAAGGCTGGGCGGCAACAATTCTGTTTAATCCCAGATTGAAGAAGATGTTTGAGGAGTTCTACCAGCGACCCAATACCTTTACCCTCGGCATATGCAACGGTTGCCAGCTGTTTGGCCTGTTGGGGTGGGTTCCGGAATTAGGTCTGGCTGCCGAACGTCAGCCCCGCTTTGTTCGCAATGTATCAGGTAGATTTGAGTCCCGCTGGACCACAGTCAAGGTTCAGAAAAGTAAGGCCATGATGCTTGCGGGCATGGAAGAGCTGGTCTTTGGCATCCACGTCGACCATGGGGAAGGGCAACTGCATTTTCCTGACAGAGCTATTCTCGACAAGGTAAAAGCCGGTGACATGACTCCGCTGGTTTATGTTGACGATGATGGCAATCCAACGGAGAAATACCCATTTAATCCCAACGGGTCTATTGAAGGGATTGCCGGACTTTGTTCAGCCGACGGTAGGCATTTGGCACTCATGCCCCATCCGGAAAGAGTTTTTCTCCCCTGGCAAGCCCATTATCTGCCGGAAGAGATGAAAGGGCTGCAGGTTTCCCCTTGGTTGCAGATGTTTATGAATGCCTATGACTGGTGCCGTACTGTAAGGTAGTCTGTGCTGGATTGCCTGCAGTGATTATGCTGGTTGAGTTGTTTCTACCAAGGAATCAGGTAAGCCGTTGTAAAAAAATAACATGGCCAAGGGAATGCTCTGAACGGTCTTAGGAGCCGTTACGAAATGAGTGAAAATGGTCAGGTTATTCCGTAACGGCTCCTAATGGTTCTTGGATGGCTCCTGCAGCAAAATAAAGGGGGATAAACCAGTAGAGTACCTGAGCCCAAGATGAGGAATAAAGAGCGAAGTGGGTATTCAGAGGGAAAAAAAATGCCGCAATACTTAAAGCATACGGCAGCATAGTGAATTTTTGGACATCGGATCTGCTTCTCCAGTACCACACCAGGGTCGTCATCGCACCGAGAAAGAGGAGACCGCCAAGCACACCGGTCTCACTCAATACCTCTAATTGCATCTGATGTGAATGATACGCACCAACTTCACGATCCGGGGTAGAATCTTCTTGTGACAAAAAGATATCGTCGTTTTTTGAGAATTCCGGGTAGGCGTAGCGGAAAGCCCTCGCGCCAACTCCATTAATGGGGTGGGCTTGGATCATGGATAATGCCGTTTTCCAGATAGCCAACCGCAACGAGATCGCCTCGTCAACTGATTTTTCGTCGCCTTTAAAGATTTTCAGCGTTGTGTTCATCTTGGCAGCAAAGCCATCGGAATTGTAATATAAAACAGTACCGACAGTCATCAGGCACATCAGCAAAATGCACAAACTGGCAACAAACATTTTCAGGTTATTGTGCCACTTATAGGCCAAAAAACCTAACAGGATCACGCCATACATGATCCATCCTCCCCGACGGCCTGCCAACAAAATAACTATTAGGCACAAAAGATTGAGTAACAATCCGAAAAGCAGGTGTTTTTTTTCAGAAAGAATCGCAAAAATCAAAGAAGAATAAACAGATAGAAACAAACCTAATTTTATTTTATGACCAAAAACTCCATTCAGGCATCCTGGAAGATACACATATCCAAATAAATCGGTGCCAAAAAAGAACTGAATGAGTGCATCGAGAATCCAAAAAGATATGATAATTAAGCTGTAGCGATTGATGAGTTTGAAGCTGTTATAATTTAAGCAATATTTCAGGACGGCAAGACCAGACAAATAAAATCTTAAGTATTCAACCGTAAGTGCTGCTGTCTTGCTGACCTTGTAGCTATCCGGTGCAGAAATAAGGATTGGGATCCACAAGCAGAGGAAAAATAATGAAAAAAACAGGTTTGATTTTTCCCAATCGTTATTTTTTATGTTTTCTAAAAATACCTTCAACCCGATAAGGCTCAGCATGATTAAGGGCAACTCAGCCAATCTCCCTGCAGGGAAAAGTGCCAGGCAAGAAATGACTAACCACGGAACAACCTTAATAAGAGTGTTCTCTTTCATATTGCACACCGTACTCAATTGCATACCATCTCCTGATGGATTGCATAGGTTTTTTGCACCATCCGGCTAAACTTCAAATGGGGTTTTCCGTTGATTTTGGTAGAAGTCGTCTTCGTTTAGGCTTTGTTCTATAATCAACTGATTTTTCACTCGTACTACGAGCAAGAAATTTTTGAGTCCAAGATTCGATGGAGGATTTGAAATAAAAAATTGGATTCAAACGTGCAGTGACTGCATGATAAGGCCTAATTCAGAAAGGCTGAAAATATATTCTTTTCGTATCGATATGGCAAGGGATTATCGACTACTTGAGGACAGACTCAAGCTAAGAAACGCAAGAAAATATATTCTTTTCGATGGATAAGTAAAACGATCCTCATTGTATGTTGTATTGGTTCTTCTTTTTAGCCATCTGTTTTTCCAACATTATCTTCAGGATAGTTTTATCGGCCAGAAGCATACCGTCGTGGCTAAGGGCGCCCATGTTCTGAATGGTTTTTTGAGTGGAGTTGCCGATAATACCATCGGTGTCCTTAACATTCACGCCATGCAGGGAAAAAAGCGCGGCTTGCACGGCAGCACCCGCAGCGGTATTAAGTTTAATGGCGCATCCTGCTTTAGCTCCATCACAAATGACACCAGCCAAATCTTCCAGAATATTTTTGATCGCCCCTTCCATATGGTGCACATCCCCGCCGACCAGATAGGTGATACCTGCTGTGGCTCCTGCCCCGGCGGCGACAGAACAACCACAGACGGCTGAGAGCCTTCCTGTGTGTGCTTTGACATAGGCGGTGACAATATGACTGAGACCGATGGCTCTGAGCAGAGTATCCCGGTCGTGATCGATGAAATCTTTTATGGCCCAGATAGGCAGGATGGCGGTGAGGCCATGATTACCGCTCCCGGCAGAACTCATGGCGGGAAGGTTTGCACCACCCATTCGGGCATCGGCAGCAGCCGAGGTGAGCCTTCGCGCCGAGCTGGACATATCTTTGACCATCAGTTTCTGCTTAATCAGCCGGTCGATGGCTTTGCCGATTCCCAGGCCGCTGCCGTGCTTTAGACCATATTCGGCCAGGGCAAGATTATGGTTCACCCCTATCTCAAGAAAGTCGAGGTCATCTTCGTCCAGATTTCCGGTAAGTTCAAGGATATCCAGCAGATTTAATTCCCGCAGCCAGCTTTCCAATTCTGCAAGGGTATGTTTGCCGCCCTTACTTAAGGATTTTGCCAGAAGTGGAGACTCAACGATTTCTTTGCCATTTAACGTGAGGCTGACAATGTTATTATGCAGGTCGATAATGAGAGATTCTGCAATATCGCTTCCCGAGGTAATCTTGGTTCGGACGTAGAGACCGACTTCCTCTCTGAGGTTGACGATCACCTTGTTTTCATCGAGCAGTAATTTCGACTTTGTTATGGTTGCATCGGTAAGGCTCTCCAGTACTTCAAGGCCTCTGCCCGGGTTACCACCATAGGCGCCAAGGGCCGCCGCGGTATCAAGTCCCAGCATGCCGCCGGTCCCGGGAATGATTACCGCCATGCCATTCTTGTAAATATTGGGATCGATCCAGATTTCAATTGAATCGAGCTTTTTTACCGGCAGGAGTGTTGCTGCTGCCGCCGCACCCAAGGCGATGGCAACCGGCTCCGTACAACCAAGAGCAAGCATAACCTCCATCTCAAGGATGTCTTTGACCGTAAATTTCATAAGATACTCCTAGATAGCCAGTATGAACTCAATTTCAATGTTCGAGCCAAGAGGCAGTGCAGCCACCTGTACGGTTGATCGCGCAGGTGGTGCCTCGGGGAAAAAACTTCCATAGGCTTTATTTACTTCCTGAAAATCAGCCAGATCGGTCAGGAAAATTGTCGTTTTAACCACCCGGTTCAGCTGCGTACCTGCTTCTTTGGCAATAGCTGTGGCATTTTTTATGATCTGCCGAGTCCTGGTCCCGATATCTCCGTCCACCATTTTACCGGTTGTTGGGTCGATCGGCAATTGACCGGAGACAAAGAGCAGGTTGTCCGTGGCAATGGCTTGGGAATATGGACCGATAGCAGCTGGTGCCTGTTGGGTGGAGATGACTTCTCTGATCATATCATGCCTCTGATTTTGTGGTTGAATTGTTGTTGCGCACTTTTTTGAGATAATTGTAGACAGTAAATTTCGTGATACCCATCATTTGGGCGACCTGTTCCACAGCGCCTTTGAGTAAGAAGGTGCCGTTGTCTTCCAGCAGGCGTGTTAGCTGGGTTTTCTCATCGACACTCATTGTTGCCGGATGCTTGCCGATTACGTCAACCGCCTGAAAAAACAACGCTTCTACTGTTTCTCCCGATGAATGGGCAAATGTTTCTGCACTCGGTTGGTGGTTGTTTTCCAGAATGTTGATAAAAGGCATTAATGCTTTGCCGGCATTAAAAAAGTCTGTGGTGTCAAGATTAACGCAGAAGGCAGCTAGAGGCCTGCCGGTTGAATCTCTGATGAAAGTTGTTGTCGATTTAAGTGAGCGGCCATCTGTGGTTGTTGTCTTGTAATTGTGCTTGTCCTCTGGTTGGCCGGAGTTTTGCTTGAGCATTTTTATCAACAGATCCGTAGCCGGAGCGCCAGGTTTTCTGTGGGTTACATCACCCTGGATGTATACTAAAGAGTCTTGCAGGGAGGTCAAGTCATGGATACATGCTTCACAGTTTTTGCCAAACAGGGATACAATCGCATCGGCTACTCGCTGTAAATTGTTAAAAATAGATTCTTTTTCTGTCATGGATAGAGTTCTTCCGTTTGGACGGGTGATGTTTTGTGAATATGCACTAATCAATCTTGGCATGTGGTGGCGAATGTGTCAATGAAATAAGTTGAACTGTTTGGTTGTGCTAACCTAAAATTGACCAGCAAAGAGGGGTAGTGATTACCGAAAATTGACCACCCTGGGCAAGTAATCTTCTGTTAGAATGTTTTATTTTTTTGACATTCAGCCAGGAGGTGAGGAGTTGCTCAAGATGGATCAATACGAATACATCAGGACGGCCCAACGGGTCTATGGCACGAACATCAGCGAACTGGCGAGACAGACGGGCCATTCGCGAAACACGATCAAAAAAGCCCTTCGAGGGGAAGCGTGGGGATACAGTGAGCGAGAACAGCAACTGTTTCCTGTATTGGGGCCATATCGCACGATTATCGAAGAATGGCTGAAGAAGGACAAGGATCAGCCGAAGAAACAGCGGCACACAGCACGGCGGGTGTACAACCGATTACGCACAGAGCAAGATTACCAAGGCAGCGAATCGAATGTCCGTCGTTATGTGCGGATGGTACAAATGGAATTAGGGCTTGATATTGCAGGCCAAGCATTCATAGCCTGCGAACCGGAGGCTGGTCAGGAGGCAGAAGTAGATTGGGGCACAGCAACGGCCGTTGTTGGCGGTGAAAAAGTTCGGCTGAAGTTTTTCTGCATGCGGAGCAAGTATTCCGGGAAACACTTTGTTCGTTTTTATCCCTGTGAACGCCAACAGGCGTTTTTTGACGCCCATATCCAGGCCTTCCATTTTTTTGGTGGGATCTTTCCTGTATTGATCTACGATAATTTGACGACGGCGGTGCGTAAAATATTTCAGGGCAAGCGGCGACTCGAGCAGGAAAGCTTCAGTAAATTCAAGGCATATTACAGCTTTATCGCCCGTTTCTGCAATGCTGACAGCGGCAATGAGAAAGGAGGAGTGGAAGGATTGGTAGGTTTTGCTCGCCGAAACTACATGGTTCCGGTACCCGAGGCGGAAAGCCTTGAGGAACTTAACGAAAAGCTCCTTGCCGAATGCCTGTCTTACGGTTCGCACAAGATGGCTGGCCGTACAGAGAGCGTAGCCGACCTATTTGAGGGAGAGAAAGCCCATCTTCTCGATCAGCCGAATATAGCCTTCAGCAATACCCGTCCGGGTGATGCCCGAGTTGATAAATACGCCACGGTAACGGTCGACAAGAATCGTTACTCCGTGCCGTGGAAATATGCCGGGCGCAGGCTGAAGACAATTGTCCATGTGGACCGGGTGGAGATTTTTGCCGACGGCAAAAGACTTGCCGTTCATGAACGTCTATTCGGCAACAACAAATGGAGTCTTGCCCCGGAGCATTATCTGGAGCTTATCCAGCAACGTCCGATGTCGTTTGCCAGTGCTCGAGTAATACGGCAATGGCGAGAACACTGGCCCCAGTCACTGCATCAGTTACTTGCTAATTTTTGTCATATCCAGGGGGAAACCAAAGGGATCAAAGATTTTATTGCAGTATTGATGCTGTACAGTCGCTATAAGGCCGACGAGGTGGAGACTGCAGTTGAACTTGCCCTGGAAAAGAATCTTTCCGGTAGTGAAGGGGTTCGACATCTGTTGATATATTCCAATGAACAGATTGTTCCCATTACACAGCTTGCCGACTGGTCGAGTCTGCCTTCTCCCGATCTGAGCCTGTATGGCGTGTTGGGAGGTGTACAATGATGCCTGTAGCGATGATCGGATTGCGGGAAAATCTCAAGGCTCTGAGTCTGGCAACCGTAGCTCGGGACCTGGAATCCCGTATACGCCAGGCCAAGGAGAGTGGTCCGGGCTATGATGAGTTTTTGCTTGATCTGACAACAATCGAGCTTGAAGCCAGAGCGGAAAACAGACTTAACCGCCGGGTGCGGGAAGCTAAATTCCCCCTAATGAAGACCTTGGAGGGGTTTGATTTTGCCGCCGTGCCCGATCTCGATATCCGGGTAATAAGAGAATTGACCGGAGGTGATTATATAAAAGAGCATCGCAATGTCCTTTTTCTAGGGCGCAGCGGTACGGGCAAGACCCATCTGGCAACGGCGCTCGGTGTTGAGGCCTGCAGGAATAATTACCGGACCAGGTTTGTCAGTTGCTATGGGTTGGTGAACGAACTTATTGAAGCTCGTCAGGATAGAGATCTTCAACGTATTATTGGAAGGTACGCTCGTTACGAACTGCTTATCCTTGACGAGCTGGGCTACATCCCGTTTTCCAAAGAAGGTGGGGAGCTACTGTTTCAGGTTCTTGCCGAACGGCAGGAGAAAGGATCGGTAATTATTACCACGAATCTTGGTTTTGCCGACTGGACCCAGGTGTTCGGCGATCCGGTGATGACGACAGCCCTTCTTGATCGACTAACACACCGCGCTCATATCATCAACTGTCAGTGGGATAGCTATCGCTTGAAAGAAAGCCTCAAAGGGCAACAACTGAGAAAAGGGAAATGAAGATGGAAGTCACTGCATATAATCCTCAGAAGGGTCGATTGGAAACGATAGAGGCTCTTTTTACCGAAGACACAACGACATGGTTTGACAGCACGAGGAACCCTGACAGCATCAGGATGATAACCGATCTGAACGATGGCATGCTGATCACTGATAATAGCTGGAATTATCCCGTAATTGTCTACGATGTCACGCGAAAGAGTATAAATTACAGTCGGAAAAAAGCAGGAAAATTGCGCAAACAGGCTTTGTCGGAAAGTTAAATCAGCGACGGAAGGGGCGTTCCGGGTGGCAGGAGAAACTCCAGTCGCCTACGGCTCCTTCCGTTTCTCCTGCCACCCGGAACCAACCACAGTGGTGAGACCCCATCACCCTTCTGTTTCTTAATTCGGGGTGGTCAATTTTCGGTAATCACAGGTGGTCAATTTTCGGTTGTCATTTACAAAGTGACATCATGCGGAGAGTCAAAGGACGGGTATCTCGAAAGATTTTCGAGGAATTCCCTCTGGTAAAGAAGCGATACTGGGGGCGACATTTTTGGGCGAGAGGCTATTTCTGTGTTACTTCCGGTGAACTCACAAAAGAAATGATTCAAGAATATCTTGCCCATCATTTTGAAAAAGACCCCAATGATCGTTTTGACATCGAATAATACCGGCTTACGCCGGTGTGGCTGGACTTTCAGTCCGCGATTTCAAACCCACCGACTTCTAGTCGGTGGTTGTTTAGTTAACCGCAAATAGGTTCTTTTTCAAAAAAAATGTAAAAATCATAACCATAGTTGAGAGCAGTTAAAAAGAAAAGGAAAGAGCGTATCCGGGATGTGGTTTTTCGAGGGGAGTCCACTGCACAGCAATGGATGGATGTATAACACTCAATTTGGGGTGATATCCAGCAAAAACGGACAAGTCTTCCGGCTATCATCCAAATCTGCATGATAGCCGGGTCCGGTGAACTCTTCATTGGCGGTTATCGTGGTCTGTCGCCGATTGACTCGAAGTATGTTCTTGTTCATAGAAGCCATCTAGCTTTTCTAGAGGGACTTTGCATTGTGGACAAGTATGCTTCCCTTTTTCAGCTAATTTTTGCACCTCTTCACATTTCGGACAAATCCAAAAACAACTATTCCAGAATCGTTTTGATAACGCAATATATGAGCAGATTATGCCAAAAGAGGTCATGGATAAGAATATAGGCCACTTAATACTCTCATAATTGATCGTTATGCCATAAATATGGTGATAAGTCATTGGATGTCGGAACGTGCCTATCCCGATGATAATTGCGCAGATGCCAATAAATGCGGTTAGAAATCTTCCCATCAATACCCCTTGGAACGAAGTTCAATCAAAAACACCCTGTATCTTGGCATTTAATTGAGATATAACAAGCTAACTCTGATTTCAACACATTGTAAAACTTGCTTGTAACTCACTTGCAGTTTTTATCCCCCAAATCTTTGACGTCATCCCACAGCGCTGGCACATTATCATAAGCCCACTTGGCAATCCCTGAAATCATACCCGCGCCTTCAGGTGTAGTACTGGGCATAAGCCCACCTCCAATCTCGCCAATAGTAGGTATTGCCCACGCCGGGGTTCCCGCCGCAACTAATGCCGTGCCACCTAAAACCGCTACACCGCCGCCAGAAAGCAACAAAGCCTTTGCTTCGGGGGGAGCATTCTTGGCAATATCTGCGACCGAATTGGCTGCACCTTTGAATCCGGCCGCGACATCCCCAAGTATACTACCAGTAGATTTAAGCCCCCAAGGATCCACCCAATTAACCGGATTATTTCCAACATACCCATAAAGGTCAATATCACCACCAGCAAAACCGATAGGATCCTTGGAGGTCCACCGTCCTGTATCCGGGTCATAATCCCTCAACCCGAATCGCACCAGCCCCGTATCCCTGTCTTGCAGTCCGCCGGCAAAACCGAACGGCACTGTAAACCCCTGGTTGCTGTCAGTAATTATATTGCCGAATGAATCGTAATCAATCTTTTTAACGACGCTGCCCGAACCATCGGCCACCACCCTCAAGGAACCCACCTGGTCGTAGGTCAGGTAATAGGTGGTGCCCCCCGCCGTCATCGCCACCGGCATACGCCCGTCGGCGTACTCGAAGCGCATCTGGAGGTTGTTGCTGCCGTCATAGACAGCCAAAAGCCGGGTCAGCCCCTGCCAGAGGTATTTTTCAACGATGACCCCGTTTACCTTTTTGGCAATTCTCCGTCCCAAAGGATCGTGCAGGTTCTCGATCACGGTGCCGTCCGGCAGAATGACGCTTAAGAGTTCACCCCTGGAGGAATAATCATAGGTGGTGCTGTCGGCACCCTCGGTCCGGGTGGTTAAAAATCCGTCCAGGTCGTATTGATAGGTGGTGGATCCCGCCGACAGTAAATGATCCTCATATGAGTAGCTATAAGTCCTGCCGACAATGCCCCACACGATGTTCGTTTCATAGCTGCGGTTCCCGTTGTCGGCATAACGGTATTCTTCCGCCAGGCTGCCGTCCTTGGTCACCGTCAACAACCGCCCGACAGAATCGTAGCTGTACACATAAGCCGAGGTCACCCCGTCGACGGTTTCAATTCAAAAAATAAATCTGTCCCCTTTTTACACTAAGGAGTATCAAGAATGATGACCCCTTTTCTATTACATTCCCATTCCATTATTTGTGTTATTCTGTGTTCCTTCAGGATAAAATCAATATGACATATCCAATTGGGAGAAACTCCCCAAGCTCTCCAGCTATAAACATGCTCCAATTTGCTTTGATTCTATTTTTAAAGCCCTGGCCTAGTACCAAGTTGCCTAAACAAATTATAAATAATCCAATAAAAAACGGAACAACTCCAAGTGCCACAAAATATCCTCCTGCATTTTTTGCTATAGTATCAGCAAAATAGCACATATTAATCCACGCTGCTGCTACATTGACCAGAAAGACAAAGATATGAATAGCCCTTACTTCCAAAGATTTACCTATGTGTTTATGGATGAAGACCAGGGTTTAACCCAGGCGGGTTGTAATTTGGAGGAATACTGCCTCCAGCGTCATTAATGATTCCACGAGTAGTTGTGTGACAATTTCCACTGGTGTTACCGTCATCTCCACCCCACAAATCATAGTCTTTGTGTAAGGTTTCTACCTTGGCCTGATTGATTAACAGCACTATCCCACTCGGTCGGTTCTCCTAGTTTGTCGATAACGCGAAAGGAAAAAATGAAAGGGGGGTCTGACCCCTATGCTTTATTTCTGGCCCCTTGATGATTCCCCCGGCTCCTGTAACGCCTTCTTGATGTCTTCTCGCCAAGTGGTCCAGGATAGAATCCCTGTATGACGGGGCGAATCCGGCCAGCTTGTTGCCACGGAGAGGGACGGTACTATTTCATCAAATCTTTCGCGGCTTTTCTGAGAAGCCCAACGGGAAGTAGGGTAGCTATACACCTTTGCCTCTTTACCAGCATAAATCTTTTCCGCTGGCACGGGGCTCTTCATGACAAAAAAGCGTTTCCAGCTTTGATGATATTCAGGCGGCATTACCCATACTTCAAGAGATTCCTTGGCTAACGGTTGCTGATGCCAGACGCCGTTTTTGTCTTTCCAATGTAAAAAAACATCACGATTGCCCTCCAGCACAAGGGCCAGCCCACCCGGTCCCTCATATTTCAACCCGTCATAATGACCATAAGGAATGACGCCGGTTCTTTCCTCAACTACCCGCCAGGTATCCGGCATCTTGGCCACGATTTTATTCGCAACGCGCTTCAGTCTTCCGTAATCAGTACCAGTGTCCGCCATGACAACACCAACAGCGCAGAGGCTGACCATCGCAATGAGTGCCACATGCTTAAACTGAAACATCACCATCGAGGCTCACCGAATCGACCGCCCGGCGCACCGGGATATTCAAGGCCTGTGTTTTCTACCGCATCCTGGACGGCGTTATGACAATCATTGACTAAGGGGATCCACATTCCGTTGTTTTGGTTCTGCCTCATGAAATCCATGATGTCCTGTTCTTTACCCTTGCTACCTTCCACCTCATTGCATGAATCTCCATCAGCACCAGGACCTTTCTCGTTCGAATCCGCACCGCTTCCGGAACTGCCGCGCATACCCTCTGCTGTATTAGTTGTCGTATCCCAAGGGTAAGCATGATTACCAAAAAACGGAAAACCGTCCACCTTGCGATTGCACACCAATACTTCCAAACCAAACGGATCAACCCAATTAACAGGATCATTTTCAACATACCCATAAAGGTCAATATCACCACCAGCAAAACCGATAGGATCCTTGGAGGTCCACCGTCCTGTATCCGGGTCATAATCCCTCAACCCGAATCGCACCAGCCCCGTATCCCTGTCTTGCAGTCCGCCGGCAAAACCGAACGGCACTGTAAACCCCTGGTTGCTGTCAGTAATTATATTGCCGAATGAATCGTAATCAATCTTTTTAACGACGCTGCCCGAACCATCGGCCACCACCCTCAAGGAACCCACCTGGTCGTAGGTCAGGTAATAGGTGGTGCCCCCCGCCGTCATCGCCACCGGCATACGCCCGTCGGCGTACTCGAAGCGCATCTGGAGGTTGTTGCTGCCGTCATAGACAGCCAAAAGCCGGGTCAGCCCCTGCCAGAGGTATTTTTCAACGATGACCCCGTTTACCTTTTTGGCAATTCTCCGTCCCAAAGGATCGTGCAGGTTCTCGATCACGGTGCCGTCCGGCAGAATGACGCTTAAGAGCTCACCCCTGGAGGAATAATCATAGGTGGTGCTGTCGGCACCCTCGGTCCGGGTGGTTAAAAATCCGTCCAGGTCGTATTGATAGGTAGTAGGTCCCGCCGACAGTAAATGATCTTCGTCGGAGTAGCTATAGGTCCTGCCGACAATGCCCCACACGATGTTCGTTTCATAGCTGCGGTTCCCGTTGTCGGTATAACGGTATTCTTCCGCCAGGCTGCCGTCCTTGGTTATCGTCAACAACCGCCCGACAGAATCGTAGCTGTACACATAAGTCGAGGTCACCCCGTCGACGGTTTCGGTTTTTTCGGTGATCCGGCCGGCATCGTTCCGGGCCAGGCTCCAGCTGGTCAGCCCCACCCCGTTGACCGCGTAGTTATGACTGTCCGCCTCGCCGTATCCATTAAATGTTCGGCTCAGGGATAGGGCGCCACCGGATACCGACTCCGGCAGCCCGTTGGCCGCATTTCTGGTGATGGTGAACCCACCGGCACCGGTGAGCAGAAAATCATTATCATAGGAGTAGCTCTCGGTATCACCGGCATAGCTGAAACCGGCAACATTAAAATCGTTGTTGTAGGTATAGGTCAGGCTTTGGGGTAAGGTCCCCGCAAAGGCTTCGGAAGTGGTAAGTTTGCCGTCATACCCGTAGGTCATGGATTCAGACCCTTTGGTAATGGATGCTATCTTGCTGCCGCAATAATGCGTATAAGCAATATTGCCTTCAGGTGTCAGTACCTGGGACAGCCTGGCATTGTCATAGATGTAATTGATACTTTTCAGTGACGGGAATGTTTTGCTTACCAACCGCCGGTCTTTGTCATATATATAGCTATAACTGCCGCTTAACGGTGTATAATAGGAATTGTTCAGGTTGACGTTGCTGAATCCAAACCCGTGATCAATTGAAGACGGGTTGGTCAGCACTGTCATGTTGCCGTTGTTGTCATAGGTAAACCACAGGGATGTAGTGTCCGGGCGGTCAATCCGGGTGACCCTACCTACGGCATCATAGAAATAACCGGTTGTATGGTTTTCGGCATCAGTGAATGTTGCAAGAAATCCCTGGGTATTATAGGTAAAATCAACCCCTCTTGTATTGGTATCTACGGATATCAGCCTTCCTATTGAATCATAGCCATAAGATGTATCAAAAAGATTGGGCACACTTACACTTTCGAAAACCAGTGTGTTGGGATCATAAAGTATGGTGCCGGTTCGGCCCTCGGGAGACGTAATGGTCTGTTTTGATTGGAGGACATTGTTTTCAGATGATGTGGATTTACCGTTGACCGAAATGGTTTTTGTGATCAGGTCCGGTATGTCGTCCAAATCCGTATCCTGGTAAATATGGTTTCTGGTGGTTGTTCTTGTCAGAGTCGATGGGGTTGTTTCCGTCATTTCCTTTAAAAATTTAAATTTATGTTCAGGATCAATGTCGTATTTAAATGACAAATCCATTGTGCAGGACAAGGATTTGTTTACACTCAACCCATCAGATGATTTATCGTAATTGGTAACCGCTCCATTAGGGCCCATAATATAGGACGTGTATGTACCTGCCAAATCTGTATGATCTTGGTAGGAGGTGACATTGCCTTCCCCAGTAATAACTTGGGATATAATATCATTATATTCATTCTCGGTTCTGGTAAACTGCCAGTGTCCGCCTTCCTCGTCCAGAGCCTCGGTCAATCTGCCGTTAGCATCGAATATATGATCGAACCGGTTTGCTTCCGGTTCTATTTTGGCTGTCAGCAAACCTTTAAGAGTATACTCAAAATCATAGAAGCTGCCGTTCGGATATGTGATACGGGTGAGGTGGTTGTTGGCGTCTATAGTAAGGTGGGTAATCAGTCCGTCAGGTGAAGTTATCGAGGTTGGAATGCTGCTTGAGTCCCTCTGGATTGAGATTATGTTGCTAAATTGATCAGAGATGGATAATAGATTATTATCTTGATCGTAGCCAAATTCATGTAATGAAATACCTGTTTCCAGGTCAATGGTTTTATCATGTCTTCCATAGGACATGATATAACCCATTCCATTTTTATCACTAAAGAAGTTGCTGGTCTCATAGGAGATTTTGCGGATAACATCCGAATCTGTAGTGTATAGGTTTCCCAACGGATCAAAAGAGATGCTGAGTGGAGCCTCCATTTCAGCTTGACTGGCAAGACCTCCATCGCCACTGGACCAATTTCTAGTACCAGTACCTGCGACCGTAGTTATTATTCCATTGCGGTCGACTTTTTTTATCGCACCACCGGAACCGGTAACATATTCATCCCAACAGGCTATATACAAATTTCCCAATGCATCAAGGGCAATCTCCATTATCTGCCCAATTGGAGCTTGGGTGGCTGGTCCGCCATCACCAAGTAGATCGTGATGTTTTCCTCCATTCCCAGCTACAATAGTAATGATTCCACTTTGGTCGATTTTACGGACTAAGTTATTTGGATAATCAGCAAAGTATATATTACCCTCGTCGTCCACAACTATTTCCGAGTATTCAATAAAATAATTGGGGTTATAACCAGCATAATTTTCGTATATTGTATTAATTATTCCCCCATTATCAATTTTTCGAATGCGGTAAGTCATCTCTCGATTGTTTGATATGGTATCAATTGTATAAATATTACCTGATGAATCCAAAGCCATATGTTCTGCTTGTAATGAAGCTTCAATGGCCAAACCACCATCACCGCTGTAGCCGTAGTTCCCGTTTCCGGCAACGGTTGTGATGATACCTTGCGTGTCGATTTTTCTGATCCTGCTGCCGTCGAAAAAGTATAGATTACCTTCCCCATCTGACTCAATATCTTTTGGATAAGCCAATTTGGCACTGATTGCGGGTCCTCCATCTCCTGCATATGCACTTTTTTGATTTCCGCCGGCAATCGTTGTGATGATTCCGGTAGTATCTATTTTTCGGATACGATGATTGGAAGAATCAGTAAGATAGATATTCCCTTCTGCATCACCTGTCATGTCCATCCTCGAAGGTAATACTGCGTCAATAGCAGGTATGCCATCACTATCATCATCGCCGTTTCCAGCAAAGTGATCAATAAAATTCATTCCATGATCCAGCTTACTCCCGTCACCTTTATAAAGAGTGAACTTCTGAAATTGGGAGTAATGATGAGGAGAAAGGGTCCAGCCTTCAGCAATCGAATTAAAAGATCTGTTGATTTTGACGACGGTTTCTTCACCTAATCCTATTTCCTGCCTTGCCCTGATCGACGTGACTATTCCCGCGCCTGTTTGAGCAAAAGCCTGTTGCAAAACACTTGGCGTCATGTAGAATGCCGGATAGATAAAACTAATCTTTATTTTTGCCAATAAACCGCCGGGAGCTGAGTTGCCTAACGTATCCAATCCATCCCAAACAAATTCTGTTTTCTGGTTGGGCAGGGGATCTAAAGTATTAGTAAAAGTTCTGCCAGCTACCATCATTTCTACTCTAATACTCTGAAGACTGGCAGGAACCGTATCTCCACTGGCAGGAACTGATACGACAGTCTTATACCCTTCAACACGGTCGCTGGAGTAATGCAGACTGACATCAGTACCTGGGATGGGTATGTCTTCATGAAATATGCGACTTCTATGCTCTACAAATGAGCCTGTTTTTTCTTTACATGGGTCTTCATCCGGTTTCTGTTCATCAATGGTGGGTTCTCCATCCGGGTTCGGGGTGATGGCGTCTGCTGGCGGACCGTATGGCCAGTTGCAGTCCCACGGGGTAAAGTGAGATACCAAAACACGCCAGAAGGTGGCGCCCGGTGCAAACCGGACCGGGTCATCCAAACCTTGAACCTCATCGATAAAAGAGCCGTCGTTGTCAAGATCATCGGGATTGCCATCGCCATCGGCATCCAGAGCGTCCACAACGCCGTCGCTATCTGTATCCAAAAGAACCACGACTACCCCATTGTCGTTCGGCACCCAAGCCGCTTTATCGCGGTCGTAATAACCAACGGGTACGGTACTTCCAACATCAAAACCTAAAAAGTTGTCCACCCAAGTCACCACGGGTTTGTCAAAACGTACTCGTTCTGCCCCATCTACACTAAGTTCGGCACAATAGGTGTACGCGGAGTTGGGCGGCAAAAGCGCCGGCATGCTTTCCGGAGTGGAAAATTCGGTGGCACGGGTGGTGATGCTTGTAAGCTGCCCAATCACATTGCCGTCGGCATCCACCTCATAGGCCATGTTGTCGCCAGTGAATACCATGGTAAAGGTGCGGTTGCCGGACGTATCAGACACCACCGTGCTTTGGTGGGAGACGATCGTATCTGGATTGCCATCAAATGACACCGTGGTCGAGGCAGTATCATAGGGAATCATCCGAACGGTCTCGGCAACCGCAATCTCATTCCAGCCAACAGATACCTTTCTTTGCACCGGAATCAGCCCGGTTTTCTGATAAACCAGCGTACTGATGCCCCCACCGTTTAACGGCAGACTGAAGCTCCCGGCTGAATCCGTTGTGGCTGTGCCGTATTCAGGGTGTCCATGAAGGGTGACCGAGACGTCCATCATGGGGACGCCACTGCTATCTTCAACCAGCCCGGTTAATAGCGAGAATCTGGTCGAATCGTAATCAACCGTGGCGTCGGCCGGAATTTGATCGGCATATTGACGTACAAATTCCGGTTGATCGCTGCCGCCACCGCCCGATCCCCCCGTGCCCTGGGTAACCCCTACAGTCAGGTAGCTACCGGTTTTTCCTTTCTTTAATGTAATTTCGAGTGTGTTGGTATTCGCTAAAGTTACCGGAGACTCGAGAAGGTTGACACCCGTGCTGAAATCGGCTGGTCCGAATATTACCTCACCGTTCAACGTTATGATGGCGCTGCTCACAGTGTTTGAACCGCCCGGGTCCCCGTTGCTGATGGTGAGTACCCCATCTCCCGGGTCGGCGGTAAAGCTGTCGGTGAAAACATCCGCTCCTCCCGTGGTTCTGATATACTGCTGGGGGCCGAATACAGAAGCGGCAAAAACTGCGGTAGTGAGTAGGCAGGCAGTCAAGGAAAGAATGATGGATATTACCAGGTTCTTTTTCATTACATGTCTCTCTTTAAGGAGTCCATTGGTTCAAGATTGTTGAGGTGATGGTGATAAGTAATCGCTTTTGGAGCAAACAGCAGTAGGACAAATACAGGTATAAGAACTCCCTTTCGAAGGCTCATGATCCATCTACAACGATACAGATGTTGCCGAATAGCCACAAACAAAGAGCATTCAGCCTATCACGTCAAAAGCGTTACATTATACCAATATAAATAACATTTCCTAACGTAATATATCGCAAAAGTTGTGTCAATAAATTCCTTCTGCTTGACCTACACCCTTTGAAATAGTTGCTGTCCCATAGTTAGCACAACAATGAAAGCAGTGAGGGAACAGTATACCAAGAAGCATTTGACGATTTAAGTACCTCCAAAATCGACCTCCTGTCAAATAGGTCCAGTGTAGCATTTGTGGGATCCCTGAAGTTGATGTCCAAAGTTGCGGGGTTCAAGTAATAAGTGCAACAGACTGAAGTTTAAAAAGTGAGTGAGATGATGGGGTACTCAGATGTAAAGACAACCATGATTTATACTCATACAGTGAAAAACACGATGAAGAAAGCAGCAAAGAGCCTAATGATTATTAATATGTTCACTGGCAATTTTACTGTAAAAGAAGTTTCACTATGCAAAGAAGTCTGCTTTGAAGGGATGCAATAAACTATCTCAAAAACCTAGCAACATAAAAAGCTGTTTTTAACCTTTGGGAGATCAACGATTCCCTGACATGATTAAAGAAATTTTAAATCCCAGATACTTCCAGATTATTTTTGCAGGTCACTCCGGAGGAAGTGTCAGGCAACGCGCAAGAGAGTAACTGACAGTCGTGCAGGCTCTGGTTAAAGATTTGCACTGCCAACGCAAAGCGATTCTTAGATTCATCTGGTTTAGGTGTTTCCTGAGAAGGTGTCTGCAGTATACGTAACAAACTGCTTTAGAATACCCCCATCAGATTTTCATGTGTCATAAAACGAACGTTTTACGGAACAACCACTTTCTCCTCGAAAAGTGTATCAAAAACACGTCTCATAAATATAATTCTGGATTTGTCCCAAAAAATACGTTTAATGAGACGAGGAGGAAATATTTTATGGGAACAGTTTTTGGGTATGCTCGTGTGAGCACAAAAGATCAAAATTCCGACTCACAGGAAGAGGCTCTTAGGCGAGCTGGATGTTCACGGATCTATAGAGATATCGCAACCGGAGCCCTATCGGAACGATCAGGTTTGGAACAGTGCCTCAAAGATCTTTCAGAAGGTGATGCTCTTGTTGTGTGGAAGCTGGATCGTTTAGGTCGGTCACTTCCACATCTTGTCCAAGTCGTAACATTGTTGAAAGACAAAGGTGTTGGTTTTAGGTCGTTGACAGAGGGTGTCGTCGACACAACCAATCCAGCCGGTGAGTTAATTTTTTCAGTCTTTGCTGCACTGGCTCAATTTGAACGAGGCTTGATTCGGGAACGGACTCAAGCTGGACTTGATGCAGCAAGGGAAAAAGGAAGAATAGGTGGCCGGCCATCTCTTTCTAAAAGTAATCGAAAAGTGCAACTCGCTCAGGAAATGACCGAAAAGGGAATGAAGATCAAAGATGTTTGCCTAGCTTTGGGGATCAGTCGATCTACATATTACCGATATTTGAAGCTGAACGAGTCAATTTAAAAAAGTTGGCACTTATCGCAGCTACCCGGTCATTAGGCCAA
>CAWHJQ010000002.1:0-125000 GCA_963829695.1 uncultured delta proteobacterium
TCAAAGCCAATGAACCCACTTCGTCGTTTCTATTGAAAGCCTTATTGAAAGGGCGGCTGTAGTCTCCTGAAATCAACGCGTCGGCTACCTTCCGAAGGTCGTTAAGCGGCTTGCCCAGTCCGTACACCATAAAGGATATGACCAAAAGTGCGAAGAAGGTGCCTATAAACCAAACCCAGAAAAGAATCGACTGCAGTCTGTCAGAAGCGTCGTACATCACTTTAGCAGGCACAAGATACCCAACCTGCCACCCCCATGGCTCAAAGGGTGCAAAGACCCCCAATATTTCACCGTTATCGATAATTTTAGGTTTTTCTCCACCGGTGTTTTGTTGAGATTCTTTAATCAAAAGCTCTGTACTGCGTAGAGCATCCTTATCGTTCATATAAGGATGGAGTATAATTTCTTTATCGCTATTAATAATGAAAGGATAGGATTGAAGGGCCAAGTTGTTCTTGGTGTAATAACTTGCACGGATCATAGCCAGGGCAGCTTTTTGAAAATCTTCGCGATAGGCTTCAGGATGAGTGGTCAGCGCCAACTTTTCCGAACGTAATTCAAGCCTTCTTATCAGGTTATCTATCTTCTCTTTAAACAGTTGAATCTGTTTCTCTTGTACAATTTCTCGAACATATTTGTCGGCTATGTAAAGACTCACACCAGTTGAAAAAATGAGGATCAATGACAAAGCGACAAGCAACCTGGTAACAAGAGAATTTCTCATTGTCGACTACCTACGAATTCTGCCCGTTCAATCAGATCAATGGGGAATTTTACATTCAAACTGTCTGCCAGCTGCATATTGAGCACGACGTGAGCGACCACATTGTGCACAATGGCTATCGAAGATGGGTCCTTTCCTAAAAGAATCTCCTTTGCGGTTTTTGCCGCCCATTCCCCCTGTTCTTTCGGATCTGTGGCAAAGGTCATGAGTGCGTACGGTGCCATCCATAAGTCCCAGTTACCAGATGGAATGCGCGTATGTTCGGCCACTATTTTTTTTGCCTCGTCAGGATTCCAGTCAATGATCGAGGCTGCATTCCCGAGCAGGAGCATGTCGGCCTCTTGCTGGAGAGCCAGGTATTGTTTCTGCCATTCTGCAAAATTTTTAACAAACCGAGCATCGAGGGAGAGAGCAAAACGTTTTTCATAGAAAGCAGCCTCTTTACGGGCAGACATATCATCTCCTTTCAAAAAGCCCACTCTTGGTCCCTTGGCGAAAGGTTTGAGATATGCCAGTATGTCATCGATAAGTTGAACTTCAAGCATACCAGTGACATTTGAGACAGGCAACCCGTACTCCGAGGCATCCCAATTGATGCCGCAAAACACAAATGGTATGGTGTGGTTCCTGAAATATGGTGCGATGATGTACTTAGCAGCATTATCATCGGAAGTGATCACTACATCCGGATGCCAATCTTCGATAAACTCTTTGATTTCAAGGCCCTTTCGCTGCAAATACTGCTCGCTCCGATGTCTTTTACTGCCCATATACATGATTCTCAGCCGTACATCACCGACACCTTCTCCCTTGGTAGTAATATCTTCGATAGGAATTTTGAAAAATTTAAAGATGGCGGAGCCGATTGCGTCACTCCATTCATATCCTGGATGATATGAATTAATATAGAGGACTCGTTTTTCGGCTAATGATGAAGATGGTTGGTGCAGCTGAACTTTTTCTTTCTCTTTGGGACTTTCTTTTTTCTGGCCTCTCTCACAGCCGGCAAGGCATATTGCAAGGAGTATAAGGCTGATGAATATCCACGGAATAAAGATCGATTCAGATAATCGGATCATTTAGGCCCCCCTATTATATCAGATCATTTCAACAAAATTCTCCCACATCCTGACACTTATGTCAACTATGATAAACTCGTAAAAAAACAACTCTGGGCTGATAACTGAGTCTGTTGATTTAAGAGGATTTTCGTTCGAGATAGAGGCACACGAAATATTTTACCACAGGTATATAGTTGATATTCCGATGATATAATTTTTCGTATAACGAAGATATCGGGCGAAAAGGCCTTAAATCAACGGGCTGATAACTGTTGGGGTAAAAATACATGTAGGGGGTTGCTATTGCCTCCAATCTGTTCATCGGTGGGCTTTGGTACATCAATCTGCAGTCGATTATCGTCGCGAGCCTCGCCAAACGTACCTCAGAAAACACGTTCAGCGCAAAGGAGGTGCCGATTTTAACGGCTGGATCCAGATGAAAAAAGTTGCAGAAACTTCCTCGGGATCTCTGTCTCGAACCGGCACAACTCCCCGGTCTTCGGATGCGTGAAGGCAAGCACCTGGGCGTGCAGCCCCATCCGGCGAATGGGATTCTGGGTTGCGCCGTATTTACTGTCACCAATTATCGGATGGTTGATATCCTGCATATGCACCCGGATCTGGTGTTTCCTCCCTGTTTCCAGATTGATCTGCAAGAGGGAAAAGGCACTATTCGACTTAATTTTCTTATAGTGGGTAACGGCTCTCTGGCCATGCTGCGAATTTTGGGAAGAATAGACAATGAACGCCTTGCTCTCGTTCAACCAGGAGACGACAGTCCCTTCCTGTTGTTTTACCTCACCTTCAACGACGCCGACGTAGGTGCGCTGGTCGATGGTTGTGGTCCAGGTCTCCTGGATCTGTTGTTTGATCTTTTCATTTTTGGCAAACATGAGCAGTCCGGATGTCTCTCGATCGAGTCGGTGGATAATAAAAATCTTATTCTCCGGATCCGCCATCTTCACGTAATTACTGAGAATCGCATAGGCTGTCTTCCGCTTTTCCTTGTCGGTTGCAATTGTCAAAAGGCCGGATGGTTTATTGATTATAATCAACTCTTGATCCTCATAGACAATTTTCAGTCCATGGGGCTGTTGTTGCGGACTATTTTTATCCCAGCGTACTTCAACACGTTGTCCGGGGCGGAGTTTATGATCGAATTGGGTGACAGCTTTGCCATCGATTGCAACCTGTCCGTCTCTTAAGACAGCCTTGAGAACATTCCGACTTTTGTTGGGTAAAAAAGCCAAAAGACATTCGAGTAATGTATCATTTTTTTCGACGGTAAAGGTGTCATTTTTTATCTTTTTCTTGCCGGGATTGATACGTTTTTTGGTGTTATTCATGTAATTCACTTTGTGTGTTTTTAATTCTTAAGCGTCTAATTTCAGGAAAAATAATAGTATGAATGTTATCATATTAAGTCACTGGGAACAGTTTGGTTCTGTCGACAACCTACCTTTTTTATCGTCTGAAGTCGCTAATATTCCAATTTCCGGTTATGCACTTGCCGCAATTTTAAAAAATCGTTTTCAAGCCTTTTCATCCGCATCGTCACTATGCATAATTGATGTGATTTGTCGCCGTTCAAGATATCACCCGGTTTGAAGGCCAAATCCTTCCGGGAGTTCGGATTTTGGGTTAAATGAACACCCTCGTCCAGCAAAACTATGCATCTGTTAATAAATTGCGATTTCTTTATATCCTTCTTATAATTGTTAGGTGGTTGCGATTTTAACCCATAGAAGATAAGGTCATACACATTAAGCGATAAACAGTCGCCGCATGGTTGAAAATCAATTATTACCAAGGATTCGTTATGGATATAGTTCAAAAATTCTTCACTGATTTTTCCTGGGAAACCATTATCAAGGCTGGATTACGAGTCTCTATGATCATGTTATTTGCCTGGGTGGCGTCAAAAATGCTTCAAAAATCTCTCCAGCACCTTGAACAGCATTTAATTAAAAAGAGCGAGGCTGAGGGAGAACCTCCATCAGAATCCCAAAAACGAATAGAAACCATTGTTCGTTTGATCAGACAAGCCCTCTTGCTTGCTTTATGGCTAACATTTGGCCTGGTGATTTTAAAAGAATTGGGGGTAGAAATCGGACCTATTCTCGCGAGTGCCGGTGTCGTTGGCCTTGCTGTAGGTTTTGGTGCTCAAAACTTAGTTCGTGATATTATTTCCGGTTTTTTTATAATTTTGGAAAACCAAATACGTGTCGGTGATGTTGCCGTTATTAATGGGACGGGTGGTCTAGTAGAAAAAATTCAATTTCGCACAACTATTCTCCGCGATTTAGCTGGGGTCGTGCACATCTTTCCAAATGGAAGTATCACCACTTTGAGTAATTTGACCAACGAATGGTCTGCATACGTTTTTGAAATCGGCGTTGCCTATAAGGAGAACACCGATCATGTCATCGAGATCATGAAAAAAGTCGGCAACATACTAAAACAAGATAATAAATTCGGCAAATGCATGCTCGAAGAACCCGATATCTTTGGAGTAGAAAAATTTGCTGACTCTGCTGTGATCATAAAAGGGCGAATAAGAACAAAACCGATCCGACAATGGGAAGTCGGTCGTGAATATTTACGAAGAATCAAACTCGCCTTTGATGACAACAATATCGAAATACCTTTTCCACATCGATCAATTTATTTTGGGGAAAAGAGCAAGTCTTTCAACCTGCAGCTGTTAGAAAAAACCCAAATCAGAAATTCTCAATCGATTGAATCGTGAGGTATTTTAAGCATCACCGACAAGTCAATCCATCAGATGGCAAGAAACGCGGAAGTGCTGCTGAGTTGCTCATTGGATGCCGCTGGAAGTTGAGATAACTTCACCTCCGGCAAAAGATCTGCAACGAGACAGTACTTTCCAGCGAAGAAGCCACCAGGCGAAACAACCGTAAATCGCAGCACAGAACCAGAGATGTCTCCAGAGCGGGAGGATATCTGAAAAATCAGCTCCCATCTGATTTAGACCAATTAATACCTTGATGGCTGGAACGACCGGTACAAACTGCATAATGGCCGTGAGTTGATTTGGAATGGCACAAGCCGGCCAGATAAAGCCGGAAGCGAAGATAATCGGCAGAGAGCTAAGCAGTACCACCAAAGTCGCCAGCTCGCGTCTCGGTAGGAGAAGTCCGAGGCAAATGCCCAGAAAGGTGGCACCAAGCAGAAAAGGCAGGATGAGCAGATTCAATTCAGAAAAGTCAGCCAAGTGCGGAATATTATAAAAGGAAAAGCTGAAACCAAAATAATACATGCAGAGCAGCCAGTAGATGGCAACAAAAAGAGCGGTACGCACCAACAGTAATTTCCATGGAGCTGCAAGAAGCCGGTACCGCTTCCCCTCAAGCGAACGCTGTTCATTCTGTCCGCCGCCAAGAATCCCCACCCCCATGATCAAGGTCTGCTGCAAGATAAGAATAAAGACACCCGGAATTACGTAATTTACGTATCCCATGGTCGAATTGAATACGGGGTGGATATTGAGTTTTATCGCACTATACTGGTCCGCTGCCAGAGCAAGCACCTGACCGGACATAACCATCCGCGAAATCTTGATCTCTGCGGCCAGTGTCTGGCCAGAGCTTGCCAGCCCTTCCAACACCGTGCCGTAAACCAGGAAATAGCCGGCATCTCCAGCAAAGGAAAGGGTAGGCCTTCTCCCCTGGAGAAGATCACGGTAGAAGTTCTCCGGTATCACCAGAATTCCTGCCATTTTACGATCGACGAATATCTCCTTGGCTTCTTCAAGGCTGTAGGCCCGTGCACTCAGCTGTACCTGCGGGGTCGCATCGACCATTCTTTCCAGCCGACGACTCAACTGGCTGCCGTCCAGATTGACCACGACAACCTGTTGATCTCTTGGAATCTGTTTGGTGTAGGGGAGCGGGTAAAGAAAAGAGTACAGCAGAACCCCGCCAAAGACAGTGAGCAGAATAGCCTGATTGGAAAAGACTGCTCGGCACTCATACTTGCAAAGAGACCACCAGCTCATTGCTTCACCCCATATTCGCCAGGCAAAGATCCAAGCTTCCCGGCTTTGTAGAAGACGAACAAAAGCGGTATAACGAAAAAGCCAAGGTGCTCCAGTTGAGGAATAGCCGTAGGCCAGGGTGCACCATAGTTTACCTGCCCGAATTGGATCTCGATATAGTGGCTTATCGGCAGCAGATTGCGCCAAATTTTAGCCAACAAGGCTCTGTTCTGGAAAGCCCCCAACCATTCGCTAAAGCCTTTTCTTCGTTGTTCGGCAGCAAGAGAGCGAACAGTTACAGCCACTAGCAGAATCTGCTATACTGCTGGTAATATTGCAGAAACAAGGAATTGAGCATAGTTGTTGTTGATGTTGAAAAGAGCAGTCACCTGTGGCGGCCAACCGAGAATCGTCTTTTTTCAAGATCCTCTGGAATGATCACCAAGCCGTAAATTTTTCCTGTCCGAAGAGCAGCAGCGCCCTGCTAAACATTTGGATAGTCGTAAGCTGTTTCAAGGGCTGGGCTGGCATCAAAGTGACGAATAAGAGCTCTGGATATGCGGCTTTAGTCCAAATCAACTACACCGACAGGAAGATCTCGGGCTATTCCCTGAGAAAAGATTGCCCACATGAGAAAAAAGAGCAAGAGCGGAATCCAGGAAACCAGGGAAAACAGCCAGGGATCGTGCAGGAGAACCCTCCATTCCCGGAATATCATGGCTGCAAAAGAGGGCGCCATCATTTTTCTACCAGCACACTCATCCTTGCCCGTAATCCTTCTATCGGACTGATCGGTCGGGCCTCGACCTCAAAGCTCCGCATGTCGAATCCCTTATCGCCATTGGTCGCCCGCCAGGTTGCAAAATCACCCATAACTGCGACATGGTTTACACGAAAACGATAGCTGTTGTCGGCAAGAGCCGGAATCACAGCGGTAAATTCAGTGTCTTTTGGAAATTCTGCAAGCCGGTCTTCGCGGACATGAAAGAACACCCAAGCATCGGTCATATCTACGATAGTGACCACAGGAAATCCTTGGGGAGCAAGTTCACCGGTTTTCAGAAGAACCTGGGAAACCTCACCGTCATGCCAACTCTTGATTCGGGTATCGGCAGCATATACCTCTACCTCTGCCACGGCTCCTGCAGCCATACGGGCCTTGCCTTCCGCCGCGTCTATTGTCTCACCGCGGACGCCCTCTTCTGCCATTTTAAATATTTGGTACGCACCATTGGCGGCAAAATGAGCAGCCTGGAATTTGGTAGAGGCTTCATCTCGCTTCTGCTCGGCGACCACTCCAGCCTTGTACAGGTTGTCGATCCGCCAAAAGGTCTTTTTCAATAAATCAGCAGCAGCGTGTGCTGCAGAAAAAGAGACCGGTTATGGATGTGCCGATCAAAAGCTTTGAAATATATGTGTTCACGATTCCTACTATGTCGTACTTATCTGATTGATAAAAAGACCTTTTTTAGCACAGAAGGTATTGGGTAAGCCGATATAAGATGGAACATCTCAAACAGCAAGGACAGTTTGTATTATCCAGTTATCTGGGAAGTCTCAAAGGAAGCTGATGCATTCTGCATATTGGTCAATGTCTCTTAAAAGGACAAGCGGCTGGTTTGACGCGAAACAGCAATAGTTAGCTAGGTTTCTCGAACCGAGCACCCCTTACTGTTTACGGCCTCATCAACCAACCATACAGTTCTGATCAATCTGGAAGACCTGCATCATAAGTGCGTGATCAATCATGCCTACCCCTTGGGCGAGCGCGTCGACCATATCGCTTTCTTCCCAACCTAAATCTTTTAGTCCGGCGATATCCGCGGCGGTAATAGAGGTCGGTTTCTTCATTGATCTGATGACGAAATCCAGCATGGCGCTTTCATTTTCTTCCAGCATCGACTTGCTTGGGTCGTTTTCCATAGCCTGGATGATGTCGTCATCGTTGCCCAATTTTTTTAGAAAATGCCGGTTGAGATCCATGCAATAACTGTACTCCAAAGTTTTTGCCGCCAGATAACGGATATGAGCGAGCAGGGCAAAGCTGAGTTTTGGATGTTTACTGAAATATTGGATGCGTTTCAGTTGTAGTTCAAACAGCGCTGGACTGATACTCATCAGTTGCATTGGCTGAGGGATAGCGCCGACATTTTTCATAAACATCTCATATCCTTCCTTAACAACCCCTTCAGCTTTTTCAGGTGCTACAGTCGTTACGAGTGCCATAGTTTTTTCCTCTTTTTATAAGTGTTGGACAACAGTAGATCGGTGAACATCATCGATCGGCCAAATATAATTGCCTTGGAGGATACCGAAAAAATATGTATAAGTAAATTTAATACATTTAATCGTAACAATAAGAATGGGTAATCAAACACCAATGAATAATCTCGAACTTAAACACTTGCGCATGATCTGCGCGCTAGCAGAAAATAGCACTATGACCAGAGCGGCGGAAAAACTGTGCATTTCCCAGTCCGCCCTCAGCCAGCAGTTAAAGGATATTGAAACCAAGCTGGGAACAGATCTGTTCTTTAGGACCCGCAAAAAAATGATCATAACGGAAGCGGGCAAGCAACTCCAAAGGACGGCCGTCGAGGTAATCGACGCGGTCGACCAGGCAGAACGCACCATCTCCCGCAAAATGAAAGGAGAGAAAGGTGAACTTAAGGTGGGAACCCAGTGTATTTTCTGCTATAAGTGGCTACCGCAGGTGTTGCAGCAGTTTCATGTAAAGTTTCCGAATATCGAGATTGAGGTCGGCAACTCCTCCGACCTGCTCGAAGAACTTGAGTGCAAGGGATACGATCTGATAATCTCCGGGGCAATATCGCCTGGCGAAATTCATACCTCAGTCCCCCTTTTCAAGGATCAGCTGGTCTGTATCATGAGCGAGAATCACCCTCTGGCCAACTGCGGTTTTGTACAGCTTGACGATTTCACCAAGAACAATCTCATCTCCCATTCCGACAAAAACAAAAACCGGTTCTATCAGCAAATTCTGAAACCAAAAGGCATTGAGCCCAAAAAAATCATGAATGTCGGGGCGCCCCAGGCGATCATCGAAATGGTCGTAGCCGGTTTCGGCATCTCAATTTTCCCACGGTGGGCATTGACCGACACCATAAAAACATTGGGGCTCGTTGCCCGTCCGATTACTTCAAGAGGCTTTCCTCTGACCTGGCACGCGGTGTATCTGACCCACAATAATATTCCGATTTATCAGCAGGAATTCATCAGAGGTATCAGCCGATTAAATGTTACAGGACAAAGCATTTCGGCAGATGGTCAGGTGGAGAAATAACCAAAAATGGAGAATCATTATCTGAATACCCAAATATAGTCGACTAGATTTTACAGGAGATCGAGTCGGTTTTTCAACTGACTACAGAGCCAATCCTTGTATTTCTCGCAAGACACAACGGTTGATTAGGTGAAAGAGTTTATCCGAAACAGAAAGAATATTAATGATGAGGAAATAAGTGCGGGAGAGAAGTGTCGATCTTGACCTTAATAACCTGTGGAAATAAACAGCACTGAAAACTAGATTCATTGATAAAATGTGTTCTAGTCGACATCTTTATATATGTCAGCTCAGAAGAGCTGCAGGCAATAACGAAAAATTTTATAAGCACGACTAATTTTACAAGCGATTTAACCAAGAGACACGACGCTTCCTTTATGAAGAGTTGCCGAGTCTCTCGTTTGTCTGTAATTGAATGTTGTCCGAGTTTTGATCAATTATTCAACTATCTTGATAAAATCTTTCCAGACGAACATTGATAATCTCGTAAAAACCTAGAATCCAGGATGGATAAGTAAAAAGCATCATATTGGAGGCGTGCGATTTTCCTATTATTTCGGCGTACATACGGTACGTCGTAATGATAGGAAAATTGTAACAACGCAACAAGATGAGGAGTTTTTAGACGCCATCAACATTCATTCATGCAATTATTTGTTAGTATCGGTGAACCATGGTCCCCCAACTGGTAGAATAATACCTACCTCGTCAAGAATGATTTTGGCCATTAAATACCATGCAGTTAAAGCACAAACAATCAGGTCCCAAGCGGCGAAGGTGCCGACTGCTTCCATTTCAAAGAGCTCTTTTAGATCCAAGCCAATAAAACCGATGACAAGGGTACCAAAGAGTATGACCAGAGCTGTGTGATGTTTGAAGGTGGCGATAAAGAAGATAATTGTGAAAAGTGTCCAAACAACCAGGTACATTCCAAGTTCATGGGCATTGAATTTCAGAACAGGATAAGCTTTAACTATCTCCGGGTTAGTACCAAAAATTACAAAGAGACAAAGAGAAATCCAGAAGGCTCCGTAAGCAGTAAAAGCACCGAAACCAAAATTGTTGCCGGTCTTAAATTCCAATAATCCTGCAATCAATTGAGCCGTGCCACCAAAACACAATCCGATCCATAATACAGGAGCAAGACCAACCCATCCAAGATTATGGAACTGCAAGATTAGTGTAGTCATGCCAAAACCACCAAGACCTACAACAGCCGGATTTCCTAATTTAACCTCTGCCATCTGAACTTTCCTCCATTAGTGAGTTATTAAATAGTGCGTTGTATGGTTGACACCCCGATCAAGTCGACGATAATTTGCTCGGGAGCAGACCAGAACATACTCTCAAAAAATGACAAGATGAATTATTCTTCATTGTTCATTCTTTGAACTACCCTCTCTCTATCACCTCCTTTTGCGTTAAAGAAAACAGTTTGGATCTGTTCATCAAATCCTTGAGAGAAGATAACACCATAGAAGCATTTGGGATAGATAAAATTTTAATGAGAGTAAATCTCCCAATATTTGCGTAGTATGCGCATTAATGCTGAAAGACTCCCCTACCACTTCCTCCGCTGGGTTTAGAGGAGGAACACCATAAATGATAAGATTATACTGAAAACTGCTGATTTTATGTTACAAAAATATTCAAACGCAAAATCTCCTAGGTCATTAAAAATAATAGAAAACGTGGTAAAATCGGCCAGCTCAAGCAGGATGCTTTTGAACTTTTTATTTCCTGATAAAAATTCAAGAAGTCGTTTTCGATTCTGCACATTTACACGTACATGAGGAATATATATCTCAAAATTATTATCCATGTGCCACGGCTATTTTGAATTTATCACAAGTTGCTGTCCGCCCAATAAATCAAACCGAAGAATCAATGTAGCTAGGAAATAATGCAACAGCTTCATTTCCTCGGTGCGTTCCCTAAAATTGGTAATATAACTAGGTCATCTCAATGCCGGACAAGGGATGGCTCGCCACAAATCAACTTGATCAAGGATCAACTTTAAGCCAATATTAAAACATGCACTTTCGCTTAACACAGGATCGGTTGGAGACAGACCTAAAGAAGATCATTCGAAATGTTCTGGGATCAGGCGGTATGCTGTACTACAGCACTCAAACTGAGGAACTGATGGCCGAGAGGGGTTATAAAACTGACCGATTGTCCCCAGGTTACCTTGGCTCTGGTCCTCAATTCCAATAGTTTTCCCAGGCGTAACGATGTAAATACAAGGGCAATGTCTCTGAACCGATCACCTTGGCGGAGATCCTCCGAGATCTGGAAGGAGGGCCTGCTTCTCTCGCTCAAAAACCGAGGTAGTGGTTCATGATCAATCGGTGGAGGGAGAAGAAAGATCAGGCCATTGACGACCGAATCGCGAGCTGAATGGAAGAGGCTTTACACAAGCCGGCGGACGGTCTGTATAAAAAGGATCGATGAACAAATACAATAAGGTTATGGGGAAGAGCGATCGCCTGAGAGAAAAATATTCCAGAGCGTCGAAGCAGTGTACCATTCCCGTCGAGAAAGATGATACCACCGGCAATGCTACGAAATCAGAGCTTGGCTTGCGCCCGGTTCAACACTAAACTATCGACAGGGTTGTCGAACATCTGTTTATTAAAGTGCTAAAATACCATCTGGTGCATACCATTCGGTACAATATTATAGGAGCAGAAAATCCACAGCGTTTGGTCGAGTATCCGCAAAATCCTGTCGAATATGTGTCGCGTGACCGTCTCCATTCTTTGCAAAAACAGTAGCACCGTTTATGTGAAAAAGAGCACTCGATCCGCGCCGAAGCAGCAGGAAATATATCCGGATTTAGGGATAACGAATCAGACCGGCCAATCGCTAAAGACGACGAAATGACCAAAAACCAGTAGTGCCATAATACCACGCCTGGAGCCATTATTTTATTGTTATTGCTGCACTTTACTCCTTATGGTCACAAAGTTGGTTTAATGCACAGCAAAAGATCAATCCAAAAATGAAAAGCCCGTAGCCCAGTAATACTGGGCTTCGGGCTTCTTGGCATTGGTGCCCTCGGCGCGAATCGAACGCGCGACACCAGGATTAGGAATCCTGTGCTCTATCCCCTGAGCTACGAGGGCTGATGGAACATTTTAAATCAGGCGGAATAATACTCAAGTTTTTCTAAAGCGCAATCTTTTTCACTGACAGGCGAAGAGAATGGTTGCCTGAATGAGCTTTTGCTTTTTCAGCCTACTCGGGAAATTCACCATCGGCAAACAGCGATTCGCCATCCTCAACCGTTTTCCCTGGATAAGCTTCTTCAGTAATATTTGTGTTAATCACACAATTTCTTCCGATCTTCTGTTCAGTTGGCACCATCGCCCCCTTGCCGACCAAGGTGATTCCCGTATAAAGATGACTTGGTTCGAGCTTGTTGGCCACCTTATAATTTTCACCGAAACCGACAATTGCATTTACTCCCACCTGAACTTTTTTATCCAGGATGGCAAGGTCGACAATCGCGCCCTTTCTGATTATACAGTCTTCAAATAAAATAGAATTTCTCACAATGGCTCCTTCCTCAACCACCACACCCGGTGCCAGCACCGAGTTGATCACCGATCCCTGAATATTGCTCCCGGCGGAGACCATGCTGTTTTGCAGGTGACAGGAAGTACCAAAGCGCGCCGGAGCACGGTCTGCAGATCGCCCAACTGTCTCTATGTTGGTCCGGATCTGCCACCTTTGCGGGGAAATGCCACTCTCTTTTTTTAAGACATCCATATTGGCTTCCCAATAGGCTTGAATCGTTCCGACATCACGCCAGTAACCATAAAACGGGTAAGCAAAGACGTTATCTTCGCCAATCGCCCGGGTCAGGATATGGCTGCTGAAATCAACTTCGGACTTGTCGCGGATGAGGGTGTTGAGAAGATATTGAGCATCAAAAACATAGATCCCCATCGAAGCAAGGTTGGTTTTGGGGTTTTTTGGTTTCTCCTCCCAGTCGATGATCCTGTCGTGTTTGTCAACAATTCCGGAACCGAACTGGTACATTTCACTTTTCGGCACGACCATCATGGCAACGGTCACATCTGCCCTTTTTGAACGATGATATTCAATCATGGCATCAAAATCCATATGGTAAATATGGTCGCCTGAAAGAATCACCACCTCATCAGCCGGATTGGACTGGAGAAAATCGAGATTCCTGCGAACCGCATCAGCTGTACCGTGATACCAGTCCGAATCTTTCTCCCCCGTACGAGGAGGCAGAATCGTTATGCCCCTGCTTCTCCCTGTTAAATCCCATGGTTCCCCCATCCCCAGGTGATTCATTAACGAGAGGGGCTTATACTGTGTCAACACCCCCACTTTTTTCAGACCAGAGTTCATAACGTTGCTGAGGCTGAAATCAATAATTCGATAAATACCTCCAAAGGGAACCGCAGGTTTGGCACGTTTCTGAACGAGGATGTTCAGACGACTACCAACGCCACCTGCAAGAATCAGCACCAATGCTTCTTTTGCCCGCCTCATCGCAGCACCTCCCCTGGTTTCACAGCAATGGGCCAATTTCTATTAAGAATTTGGGGATAGATCGTTGCTCCTTGCCCGATGTTCGTTTTATCGGGAATTTTATTGTTCCAACCAACCATGGTAACGGGTGTCATTTTTTCGCAAACCTCCGGTCCAACTATCACATTTCTACCGTAGTTATTATTCACATCGGAGACGACCTTGTTTAACCTGCAGTTTTCGCCAATGATATTACTAAAGAAGATTACCGAATTCTCCACCACCGCACCTTTTTTAACATGCACACCGGGGAAGAGAATTGAATTTTTCACTGTCCCGCCTATCTTGCAACCATTGTAGACCATGCTGTTGTGGACAACAGCGTGGTCACCAATCAAAGCCGGCTCGTTATCCCGTATATGCCGATGGTCAAGGTTGGTTCGAAATACCCATTTTTCTAGGTCGATGAGAGGCTCCGGCCCGAGCATATCCATATTAGACTGCCAGTATTCGTTGATTGTCCTGGTATAGCCCCAGTAACCGCAAAATTTATAGCCATACACTTTGAAGTTTTGTTCGATCAGCACAGGAATGATGTCTTTACCAAAGTGATAAGAATCACCCTCCTGGTTTTTTTCCAGGACCCGGTAAAGGACCTCGGGCTTGAAGCAGAGTACGGTCATTGAGGCCCATTCTGATTCGGGATTGGTTGGTTTTTCCCAATATTTTATAACCCTTCCGCCCCGCGGTCCATCCTCATCATCCAAACATGCCACACCGAACCTACTTGCTTCGTCTTTTGGAACTTTGGTGAATGCTATGGTCAAGTCAGCGTCCCTCTCAATATGGTAGTCAATCAGGTCCTGATAATCCATTTTATAGATATGATCGCCGGAAAGGATCAGGATATCTTCAGGACAATGGTATTTGACATAATCGAGGTTCTTGTAAATAGCATCAGCCGGTCCTCTATACCAGTCCGTGGCCTCAGAACCGAGAAAAGGGGGAAGAATAGACACATGACGATAACGTCCGACCATGTCCCAGGCTGCTCCTGTGCCGATGTGATTAATGAGAGAATAACTATGGTACTGACTGAGGAGTGCAACCTGCTCAATGCCGGAATTCAATAGGTTGCTGAGTGAAAAATCAATAACCCGACCGACACCGCCGAACGGGACTGCCGATTTTGGACGGTAATATGTCAAGACGCTCAATTCGTCGACACGACCACCCGCCAGAATCATTGCTAACGTGGAAGGCTTCAGCATAGCGGTACCTCAAGAAGAGAAGACCAATAAAAAATGTGAAATATTTTTAAGAATCCTTAAGCATTCTCACCCGATTACTTTTCTTTATGGTAAAAGATATCGGACCTATGCGCAACCATGGAGAGAGCAACCTTACCAAAAATTATTTGATATGGTGCATTATGAAACGTTTCAGAGTATCGGAAGAGAACTCTTTGTCGCCCAATTTGAGATTTTTCAAAGGTACTTCCGCCCGTGCGGCTCCTTTGTGACCACCGGCAGACCCCAGTGCACCGAAAATTTTGTCAGCCAGCTTACCCGCACTTTTGCGGTAACCATCACATCGGAAAATAACGACCAGTTTCTCACCGTGAATACCGGAGACAAAGACCCAATCGATTTCACCTACATGATTTAGAAAATCGGCAACAATCACCAGAACATCTGGGCTTCTCACCCGGCCTAAGTGCGTGTAGTAGCGTCCCTTAGAGAACTTGAGTGCGGCCAAGGCAATTGAAAAATACTTCAACTCTGACTGCCGTAAATCGGTAAGTTCAAACTTACGGACCAAATCCCGGTTGGCAATATTAAAGAGATACCGAAAAGAGATACCATCAGCCAGGACCGATTTTTGCTCAAAATCCTGGGTATCAACCTTTATGCCATAAAACAATGCGGTGGCCAGAGCAACTGAGGGTTTCATTCCGGCTGCCCGCAGGTACTCAACGATCATAGATGATGTGGCACCGTATTCCGGTCGGATATCTATAAATTCGCTGTCAGAATCGCCGACAATCGGGTGATGGTCAATTATTGCATGGATCTTGATTTTTTCGAAACAAGGCAAATGATGAGGTTGAGAATCAACCATTACCCTCTTGCTGAAGTTGTCAACTTTAACATCCTTTAGTCGCTTTATGGGGATTCTCAACCTCTTGACCATCGCCTGGTTATTGAGGCGCCGAATCTCATTCGGATGAGCAATGGTTATGCTTTTAACTTTGTACCGAAGCAGTCTTTTGACAGACATGGCCGTTGCCAAAGCATCCGGATCAGCGTTGATGATTACCAGGACTTCATCATCTTTTTCAAAAACCTTCCAGAAGGCATGTAAACGGTCCTTTGCAGTATTTTTATAAGTCTGTTTACATGGAACTGAAGCAGTTGTTTTTTGTTTTTGGACCATATAAGGTAACAGTGGCATATTGGGTACAAAATCGTCGCTGATTGAGCTGCCTGGGGCAAGTTGTTAAAATGGCAACGTAGTATAGTACATTCTGTAATCGCCTTCCCCGCCTGAGTTTGATTTTTTTTATCAAAACACGACGAAAATCCAACAATTACAACCAAAAGCCAGCAAACTCCCATTGAAAAAAATTCCTCTTCAATTTCCCGTCAGTCAAACGATCAGGAGAGCTTGGCAGTGGTAACTGCCAAATATTCCTTATACTTCCGGGCCGTGATAACATCATGACAATCTATGAGTATACCATACTGATTAAAGAAATTGCAAGAGCCTGGTAATTCCCCACAACTTGTACAAGGCCGTTCTTGACGCATGTAAATGATAATGTTACCTACATCTAAACGATAACACTCTTTAGGCCCTTACAGATTATGTTCATTCATAAAAACAAGAAAATATTCTGGGAAAGGCACCTATCCCTCGCTCTTCGGTGGGGCTACTAAAAACTATTCAGCTAAGAGCATTAACAATGAAAGGATTATTGGCCATTGGCTTAGGTGGCGGCATAGGATCTATTGCCAGATATGCAATTGCAATTTCTGCCGCAAAGGTGACTCCTGCCAACTTTCCGCTCGGGACCTTGACAGCCAACCTTCTCGGCTGCCTAATGATCGGCTTTTTCTGGAGCTATTTTGAACGTGTCCATATCAGTCATGAATTCAGGCTTTTTCTGTTTACCGGATTTCTCGGCGGATTTACCACCTTTTCAACTTTTGCAAGAGAAACGGAACAATTCTTTAAAGCAGGTGAACCATTGCACGCCCTCTCCTATTTATTATGGAGCAATATCCTGGGAATTGGTATGGTCGCCTTCGGGTTTATTATCTGCAATCGAATTTTTCGATAATTGAGGACGTTACGTGAATCTGCTTAACCGCTATCTTCTTAACCAGTTCTTTAAATATTTTTTCACTGTCAACGCTGGATTTGTCGCCATCTACCTGCTTGTCGATTTCTTTGAAAAAATTGACGATTTTACCAACTCCGGCAAACCAATGTTGCTGGTTCTAAAATATTTCACCCTTTCTATTCCTTTTGTGGTCGATCAATTAGGCCCCGTGTTCATTCTACTCTCCGGCGTTATAACTCTCGGTATTCTGAACCATACGAATGAACTCACCGCCCTGAAGGCAGGCGGAGTTCCCCTCCGACTTATCATCAGGCCTTTGATTTTAGGATCAGTTCTATTTACCATGCTGTTTGTCGCCGCCGCTCAGTGGCTACTCCCTGTAACCATTGCTAAGACCAACGATATTTGGTACCAACAGCTCAAAGGAAAAGTACCTTTAGGGATCAAACGCAACAACCGATATTACTATAAAGGAAAGGACGGTTTTTATTCTTTCGGCTGGCCCAATCCCAAAAAATACATCTTCAAAGATTTTTCCTATTCTTGTTGGGATGCAAGATACAATATCAAAACATTGACAACTGCCATGTTCGCCACTTGGCACGAGGAAGACAACAGTTGGGTTTTGAATACGGGACAAGTCCAACAGCAGGAAAACGACAACAATTACCGAATTTCCAATTTCAAGAGCACCAAAGTCAAATTCCCCGAGCAACCAGAGGATTTCCTGGTCCCGGCCAACAAAGCGGCAGAACAATCACTCACTGACCTCTACCAGGAAATCGGCAGTGGTGGCATGGGGCGCGAAGTACAAGGGGCCTGGACCATATTTCTCGGTCGTGTTTCCTATATTTTCCTTGGAATACCGTTGCTCTTGCTTGGATTGCCCATCCTACTCTACTCCTACCGAAAGTGGGGGCGAGATCTCTCTGTTGCGATTCCGGTAAGCTGTGGCCTCGCCTTTATTGCTTGGGGAATCTGGGGAGCATTGCAATCATTAGCCATAGCCGGATATATCTCTCCAATAGTTGCTGCAGTAACCATTCATATCGTCTTTTCACTTGCAGGCATGTTGCTGCTCATAAAAAACGATTTTTGACCGAGAAGCATTACAAAAAAGGCCGTCCGGGAATATCCCAAACGGCCTATTTCAATGCCTGTCTTTTTACGTCGAACAGCTCTATTTCTCGATGGACAGCAGTTCTACGTCAAAAACAAGAACAGAATTCGGTTGGATTTTCGGTGCAGCACCGTTTTCTCCATAAGCCAGCTCTGAGGGGATAACCAGATGCAACTTTGTGCCTGGATTCATCAACTGGAGTGCCTCACCCCAGCCCTTAATCACCTTATCAACCTGAAACTGAGCAGGCTCACCATGCTGGGCAGTGCTATCAAATTCGGTCCCGTCGATCAACGTTCCGACATATTCAACCTTAACATTGTCGGTCGATTTGGCTTTCTCTCCCTTTCCCGCTTTGAGAATTTGGTATTGCAATCCACTCTCGGTGACGATTACACCCTTTTTCTTTTTGTTCTCTTCAAGATACTTTGCACCAGCCGCCTTATTCTGGGCCTTCATTTCTTCCATCTTGGCCTTTTGCTTGGTCTGCATCTTCAGGGCAAACTCTTTCTGGATAGTCTTCATTTCTTCACTGGTCATCGCAGGCGTTGATCCTTTATAGGCATCTTCAATACCTTTCACCAAAAAATCCTTCTGGATATCACCCCCAGTGCCCTTAAAATAGTTCCCCACCTCAAAGCCCATACTATAGCTGATCTTTTCTTCAAAGCTGGCCGGTGGTGCAGCTTGGGACAAGGCGGGCACTGCTATACAAAGCCCAAGCACTGCCGAAACGAAATATTTTTTCATCAGAAACTCCTCCTAAGAAGTTTTATATTTACCGCATTTACGACAAGAAAGTCGCGTTAAAGATTGTTGTTAAACCCAAGTGAGGCAAGACCAGTAATCCGTATGTGAAGATAACCAGGGTAATTCCCCGATTACCTCTATTCAGGTGCTTATCTGCACCGAGTTGAGGATAGCGCCGAAGAAGCGATTTGACCACGCCTGATCGTTTGGTGAAATCCTCCCCGGCAATGTAATTGCTAATCATGCCTTTATTTTTTAGAAAATCGAGCATTTTTCTGCATTCCGACCGAATAACCCCACCTTTACCACTTGAGCCATAACCATGGATCAAAGTAAGTACACTGACGTTATTCCGTGCCGAATCCTCGATTGTTTCATTCATCCGGTGCAGGGCAACATCCAGTACCGGTCGACCGGTCTCCAGGTTGACGGTTTTATGCACAAAATCGGTAGGTTTCTGAAGATCGGTCACCGCCACCTTGCTTCCACAAAACGGACACAATATATTTGACGTTTTAGTCTCATTTCCACAGACATCGCATACAATCATCATTCTGCCACATCACCCCTCTTCGAGAAACTAGAGCCTCCGAACGTTGATGACAGCCGGCAATTGTCTGAGGTGCTGCATTAGGATGTTAAGATGGTTGAGATTTTCCACCTCAAGAGAAATGGTCATGTCGGCTTGATCGGTCGGTGTAGTATGCGCGGAGATATCTACAATATTGGCATTATCGAGATTGATGGTACCACTGATTTCAGAAAAGATCCCCCTCTTGTTTTCCGCACTGACATGAATGCCTACTTTATATGTTTTTTCAGCAATGCCGGACCAAGTTACCTCGATCCACCGCTGGGGGTCGGAACTTAGGAGATTTTGGCAACTGGCCTTATGTACGGAAACACCACGCCCCATAGTGATAAAACCAACTATAGGATCCCCCGGAAGCGGTCGGCAACACTGACTCACCTTGACGAGCATGCCGTCAATACCATCGATACTCACACCTGCTTTATCTTTCCCGTTTCCGTTTACATGCTGGCTTACCATCAGGCTGGCAAGCTCTGCAGGTGGCAGGTTTAGAGCGAGTTGCTCATTCTCCTTACGCAGCTCGGCCGGCAGGAGGCCTTTAATAAGATTATGGACGGTAATCGACCCGCTACCGACCTTGACGAGCAGGTCATCAAGGGAATTGCAGCGCAGCTGCTTGAGTATCAAACGAATATGACCACTTTTAATAATCTTCTTGAGCGAAGTGTCATATTTTTTGATCTCTCTTTCGCAAATCTCCCGACCAAGCTTCAGTGCTTTGTCTTTTTCCTCACGTCGCAGCCATGAACGTATTCTGGTTCGCGCCCGACTGGTCTTAACCAGATCAAGCCAACCCCTTCTTGGCACCTGAGTGGGAGAAGCTATGATCTCAACTATGTCCCCGGTCTTCAATTGGTATTTAAGCGGTACTTGTCGACCGTTGACTTTTGCAGAGACACAGTGGTCACCAACTTCAGTATGGATCGAGTACGCAAAATCGATGGGACAGCTACCCATCGGAAATTCTTTTACCTCACCTCTCGGGGAAAGTGCATAAATCTCCGGATCATAAAGTTCGCCGACAAGACTATCGAGGAACTCTCGAGGATCTTCAACTTCCTGTAGAGAAGCAACAAGCTTTTTCAATTCACGGAAAAGTTTTACGTCCTTCTTGTTAACCTTTTGCCCCTCTTTATAAGCCCAATGCGCAGCAACCCCCTCCTGAGCGACCCGATCCATCTGTTCGGTGCGAATCTGAATCTCTATAAAGTGATCTCGGGGCCCGACGACCGTGGTATGCATCGATTGGTAGTTGTTCGTTTTAGGAACGGAGATAAAGTCCTTAATCCGACCCGGCACAGGAGACCAATTGGCGTGAATGGTGCCAAGCGCCTCATAGCACTCATTAACGGTATCGACAATGATTCGAAAAGCAACCTTGTCGTAGACCCGTTCAAGAGGAATGGACTGGGCAATCAATTTTTTGTAGATTGAATAGAGGTGCTTGGGGCGACCTATAATTCGGAGCGGTGTTATATTGCTTTCCGCCAGTTTTTCATGAAGGATGTTGATTACTTCATCAACATATCGTTGACGTTCATCAAGAGAGCTTTCCAAGGTTTGGGATAGTTCGTAATATTCCGCCGGATGCAAATACTTGAAAGAGTGATCCTCAAGCTCACGTTTGAGCCAGTCAATACCGAGACGACTTGCCAGCGGAGCATAGACATCCATGGTTTCCCTGGCAATATCCAGTTGCTGTTCCCGGTCAACCATATCAAGCAGGAACATATCAAGCAGTCTATCTATAAGTTTTACCAGCAGTACCCGAATATCGGTGGCAATAGCCAGCAACATTTTCCGAAGATTTTCCGCCTGATTGGCCAGCTTGCTGTTATACGGAACCTTGGTGATTTTTGTTGATCCCTCAACTATGCTCGCCACGTCATTACCAAACTTCTCGACAAGCTCCTTGACAGGCACCCCTTCCTTTAAAACGCCATGGAGTAAACCGGCCAGGATCGTATCCAGATCAAGGTGCATGGAGGCCAGTGTTGACGCTACCTCAAGCAGATGGATAATGTACAATTCCCCGGAAAAATGCCGACGCCCTTGATGGACCCGAACAATGATAGCCCAAGCCTCATCAATTCGAGACAAGTCCACGCCGTTCAAGTAATTCGACGCCAGAATTTTCAGCCCGTTAGGGTTTATTGTTGATAAATTTGTCATGGACAACTTTTCGATTATTTACTGAGTTCGGCAAGAATTCTTGTCTGTAGACTTCTGGCAGTTTCTTCCAGTGTGAGCTCTTCGATAGTACCGTCCTTGCGGTGCTTGATCTCCAGAGTCCCATTTTCCAAAAAGCTTTTGCCAACTGTAACGCGATAAGGAATTCCCAACAAATCAGCATCCTTGAATTTGAACCCCGGTCGTTCATCCCGGTCGTCAATCAACACATCTAATCCCGCTTTCTGCAAATCCTCGTACAGTTTTTCTGCTGCGGAGTTGATCGTCTGATCATGTATCCCAAGGTTGACAATTATCACGGTATACGGTGCAAGAGGAACGGGAAAAATAATACCTTTGTCGTCATGATTTTGTTCGATTGCAGCAGCCACAATACGGCTGACTCCAATACCGTAACAGCCCATGACAAAATGTTTTTGCTGTCCATCTTTGTCTTGGAAGGTTGCATTCATCGATTCGGAATATCCTGTACCCAACTTAAAAACGTGTCCCACCTCGATACCTTCTGTTGTCTCAAGGGTACCACCGCATTCAGGGCAGGGATCAGAGGTGGTGATCTGTCGCAGATCTCCTACTGCTTCAACCTGAAAATCCCGACCGCAATTGACGTTTTTCAGATGAAAGTTCTTCTCGTTGCCACCAACGTAAAAATTCTGCATAGCCGCAACTTCCTGATCGGCAACAATTCGAATTGAAATGCCTACCGGCCCAAGGTACCCGGTAGGAACACCGGTTGCATCAAAGACCTCTTGGCCGTCGGCAAGCTCCACATCGGCTACCCCAAGCAGGTTTTTCAGCTTCACCTCTTCAACTTCCCGATCACCGCGTACCAGCACCGCGACTAGCTGTCCATCGGCTTTGAACACCAAGGTTTTTACCAGCTGATTTGGCAAAATTCCTAGAAAATCGCAAACCGTTTCTACCTTTCGCTTACCGGGAGTTTCAATCTTTTCCAACTCACCCAGGGCTTGAACCTGACCGCTTTCTACGAGTTTGACCACAGCTTTTTCCATATTTGCTGCATATTGGCAATCCTTGCAAACCACGATAGTGTCTTCTCCGGTTTCGGCTAGTACCATAAACTCATGGGAAAAGCTTCCGCCGATTGCTCCGGAATCAGCCTGAACGGCACGATACGCCAGGCCACATCGGGCAAATATCCGTTTATAGGCTTCGAACATTTTCGTGTAGGAAATTCCAGCAGCTTCATCACTTACGTCAAAGGAATAGGCATCCTTCATTACAAACTCCCGGCCCCTCATAAGCCCGAACCTCGGCCGAATCTCATCACGAAACTTGGTTTGAATCTGGTAAAGATTAATTGGCAGATTCCTGTAGGAATGTAATTCCTTGCGGGCGATATCGGTGATCACTTCTTCGTGGGTCGGGCCAAGACACGATTCTCGGTTGTGACGATCATTAAATCTCAATAATTCCGGTCCGTATTTTTCGTACCTTCCCGTCTCGATCCACAGATCAGCGGGTTGCACCATTGGCATCAGCAGTTCCTGGGCTCCAGCCCGGTTCATCTCTTCCCGAACAATGTTCTCAACTTTACGGAGTGCGGCAAGGCCAAAAGGCAAGTAGGTATAAATACCAGCGGTAAGTTTACGAATGCATCCAGCTCTCAGCAAGAGTCTGTGACTTACAACGTCTGCCTCAGCCGGAGTTTCTTTGAGAGTCGGCAACAGTGTCTGTGAATAACGCATATTTTATTTCTTTTTGATGCAGGATTAATCTTATGGAAAAGAACTTTTCCACTACCAGATGGCGAAAATATCTGAGAAACGCGGACTAACTTTGAGCAGATTTACGCTCGTTTTGCCCTTCTTCTTCCATCTTTTTCAACTCACCCAGAAAAACTTCCAGGAGATCAGCTTCGCTGACTTTCTGCCAAATTTTGCCTTTCTTGAAAATTATTCCAACGCCATTCCCGCCGGCGACACCTATATCGGCCTGTCTGGCTTCACCGGGACCATTAACGACACAGCCCATTACCGCAACTTTCAGTGGACTCTCCATGGTCTGGACGAATTTTTCAACTTCCTCTGCCAGTCCGAAAAGATCTATCCGCGTACGGCCGCAGGTTGGGCAGGAAATCAGTTCCGGTCCCCGCTCGCGGATTTTCAAGGAACGGAGCAGTTCATAGCCGACACGAACCTCCTCTACCGGGTCGCGGGTGAGAGAAATCCGAAAAGTATCGCCAATACCGTGACTGAGCAGAATCCCGAGCGCGACGCTCGACTTGACCGTCCCGGCAATCAGTCCACCGGCTTCCGTAACACCAAGGTGCAAAGGGTAGTCCGTGATTTTTGAGAGCTGCTTATAACTGTTGATTGTGGTCAGTACATCAGCCGATTTAATTGAAATCTTAATCTCGTGATAGCCATGTTTTTCAACGAGTCTGACATTTCGCATGGCGCTTTCAATCAAAGCCTTAGAATTATCAGAGGTGGGATAACCATACGTTTTCAACAAATCCTTTTCGATGGAACCGCTGTTTACTCCAACCCGAATCGGCACACCATGCTGTTTTGCCGCATCGACAACTAAAGCTATTTTATCCTCTCCACCGAGATTTCCAGGATTTATCCGAATACCATCGGCGCCGTTTTCCATGGCTGCAACCGCCAATCGATAGTCGAAGTGGATATCCGCAATAAGAGGAATGGAAATTCTATCCTGAATGAACCGGATTGTACTTGCTGCCTCATGGTCCAAAACAGCAACACGAACTATATCGCAACCGGCCGCCTGCAGACGACATATTTGCGCAACGGTTTGTTCCACATTCTTGGTGTCGGTGTTGGTCATCGACTGCACACTAATGAGACTACCCCCGCCTACGGTAACCTTTCCGACCTGAATTTGTCGAGTTTTACGTCTGATAATCATTAGTTAGCAAGATTCCTTCTCGACAGCGTTGCCTTTTTTTGTGCTAAATTGAGCTCCGCATCTGAGCTTCGAATATAGACCGGAACCGCATTGTCCACATCGAGGTGTTCTCCTGACAGAAACATCTCTCCAGCAAGCAGGCCAAGAGATGCAGCTGACGGTTCATGTAGCTGGGAGGGTGCAAATATCACCTTATCCCCGAGCAAATTTTTAAACATCTCGCCATATACCATAGCTCCGTCACCAACCATGATAACAGGTTCGTTTATGAATGCCGCTAGTTTTTCGGGCGCCAGTACGGTCATATCACTGACCCGCTCTGATAAACCTTTGTCGTTACAGCGATAAAATGCTGAATAGACCTCTTTTTTTCGAGCATCGAGAACACTGCAGACAAGTCGCGAAGAGACGCATTTTGCCGCCAGAGAATCAAGGGTGGAGACACCGAGCAACACTTTGCCGGCAGCCGCAGCAAGACCTTTTGCGGTAGCCATTCCGATTCTAAGGCCGGTAAAGCTCCCTGGCCCTAGACTGACGCCGATTCCTGCAATTGACGACCAGTCGATCTCTGCTTCCTTCATGAGATAGTCAATCGCCGTGAATAATCGCCTTGAGTGCGTCACTTTACCGGTAAGACTGAGAGATGCCAACACCCTCCCGTCTCGTCTGGTTCCGAAAGTCAGGGCGACAGCACTGCATGGGGTTGCAGTATCCATTGATAATATGAGTGGTTGCGTGCAATCCATTAATGAAACAGCCGGACAATGTCATTATAGAAAACAAAGACCATGAGTGTGCCAAGAAGGCCGATACCTACCTGCTGAGCAATAATCTGCGCCCGTTCATTCAGTGGTTTTCGCCGAACTCCCTCAATGGTCAGAAAAGCCAGATGGCCCCCATCAAGTACAGGAATCGGCAGAAGATTAAGAATACCTAAGTTGACACTGAGCAAGCCAATAAAATAGAAGAGGTTTAACCACCCTGCCTTCATTTGTTCTCCGGCAATCTGGGCTATGAGAATAGGCCCGCCTATCTCTGAGGCAGGGACAACGTGCTGGATGATTTTTACAAAACCCATAACTGTCAGCGAAATGTACATCCAGGTTTGGAGGCAAGCATTTTGCAATGCTTCGAAAAGAGTACTCTTTTCGAAGGTGAGTTCATCGGCCCTCATAATTCCAATCATAAAACGCTTCTCGACTTCTTCACCGAAAACGTTTTTTACCGCGTCAATCGCCGGTACAATCTCAACTGTCAACTGTTTAGCTCCGCGTTGGACGACAACCCTGATCGGTTTTCCTTCGCTGTTTTTAACTGCTTCCAGCACATCCATCCAACCGTTCGTCTCTTTGTCATCAATGTGTAAAATGACATCACCCGCCTGCAACCCTGCAAGGGCGGCAGGCGAATTTTCGTTCACTTTACCTATTTTGGTTGTATCAACAGGAGTCGGAATACCGACAAAAGTGAACACCACAAAAAACAGTACTACCGCAAAGAGGAGATTAAAAAGCGGTCCGGCTAAAACGACCAGAAATCTCTTCCATACAGGCTTGTGGGCAAAGGAACTCTCTCTGTCCTCACTTGTTATCTCCTGTTCATCAGGGTTTTCCCCGAACATCTTGACAAAACCACCGAGTGGAAAGGCAGAAATAACATATTCGGTTTCGCCGATTACCTTACCGATGACTCTCGGGCCAAACCCCAGAGAAAATTTCAGGACGCGGACGCCGAATAACTTAGCGAAGAGGAAATGTCCAAGTTCGTGAACAAAAATAAGTAGACCTAAAACCAGGATAAATGAAAAAATAGTAGTCATAGTAAAATCGATTATAGGATAAACACCTCTGAGATACAGAAATGTAGATTAATAAGTTTAGTACCTTACAGATAATTTTCTTGTTATTTTTGCAAGAAATCAATCTGTCTCAAGGTACTTATCCCCCTTGTGGGGGGTTAGTAACGTAGAAATTCTTTCCTGCTTTTTTCAAAAAATATTTCGTGGAGGAATTTATCCCCTCGCAGGGATACTCTAATAAATACCACTTTACGGGGTCATTTCAAATTTTCAATAAGCCGCTTGGCCTCGCGCCTCGCCGCATTATCTGCCCCTAGAATATCTTCCAGTATCTCCTCACTTCCTGTATGTACAATATCCATTGTTCGAGCAACTGTCTCAGCTATTTGTGGAAAAGTTATCTTCGACAGGAGAAATGCTTCCACAGCTACTTCGTTTGCGCTATTAAGAACAGCAGGCAAGACGCCACCGCTATCCAGTGCTGAAAAAGCGAGTTTCAAGGCCGGGAAGCTGATATAATCCGGCTCCAGAAACTCAAGCGTACCACTCTTAGAAAGGTTGAGGGGTTGCAGTTGAAGAGGGAGCCTGGCGGGATAGGAAAGGGCATAAGATATTGGAATTCGCATATCTGGGATCCCGAGCTGCGCCAACACAGAACCGTCCTTATATTCCACCAAAGAATGAACAATCGATTGAGGATGTACCACCACCTCGATTGCTTCACTCTCCACATCAAAAAGCCATCTGGCCTCAATTACTTCCAACCCTTTATTCATCAACGTTGCTGAATCAATGGAAATCTTCCTGCCCATAGTCCAGTTGGGATGATTAAGGGCCTGTTCTCTGGTCACATGCTGTAATTGCTTTTGACTCATACCGCGAAAAGGTCCGCCTGAAGCGGTAAGAATGATTTTTCTCAAGTCCTTTCTTCGCCCGGCCTCAAGCGCTTGAAAAATCGCAGAATGTTCTGAATCAACCGGGAGGAGCTTAACCCCATTTTTCAGAATCGCCTTCATGACGATACTACCCGCCATGACAAGAGTCTCTTTATTGGCCAGACCGATATCCTTACCTGCCTCAATTGCTGCCAAGGTCGGCATTAATCCCGCTGCACCGACAATTGCCGAAAAAGTAAAATCCGCAGAAGGGAACGCGGCCACCAAAACATTCCCCTCTGTACCGTGGACGATTTTGTCGTGAAAGGCTATGGGTAAAAGTGTTCGCAGAGCATGCGCCCTCGGTTCATCGCATACCGAGATCAACTCCGGCTTAAATTCTATTGCCTGTTCGGCGAGCCTTTGAACATTGGTTCCAGCGGCGAGGGCCACTACCTTATATCGTTCTGGAAACTGTCTAATAACGTCGAGTATATTTACGCCAATAGAACCGGTCGCACCCAACACAGAAATAAACCTCATTATATCACCAGGAAAACAAGAAGGTAATAGAGTATCGGGCATACGAAAAGCAGTGAATCGACTCGATCCAGTATCCCGCCATGCCCAGCGAGACAATTGCCTGAATCCTTGGTTGCCGTTCCTCGTTTGATAATTGACTCGGTAAGATCACCAACAATACCGGCAGTGGCTAAAAAAACAGCTGCCCCGACGAGGAAAAACCAGTTGAATTCCGGCAAGAGCAACACTGCAAAAAACACCGCCCCGAGTAGGCCGAATAAAACACCACCAACAGCACCCTCAACGGTTTTATTGGGGCTTATGTTTGGGCAAAGCTTCCTCTTGCCTACTGCTCTACCAACAAAATACGCTCCAGTATCGGAACAAGCGGTTATGGCAGAGGCGATTATCAGCCAACTGCCACCCTCCGGAACAAACCTCAGAAGGACAAGATGCGCGCCCAGTACCCCAATGTAGATTTCTCCAAAAACCAAGCGACAGAAAAGACTGTAACTATCTACAATGTTTTTATAGCGATACAGAAAATAGCAGGTTAAGGCCAAAAAAGATCCCAGTATTGCAGGAAGAAGGGTTTGAGAACTAGAACTCAGACAGGTAATGACGACAGGCGATACCAAAATGATATTGAGGAGCCAACGTTCGGGTAGAGCTGTATTGCGTCCATCGGCCATTTTCACATACTCGTTGGCGGCCATAAGCACTATCAGTACAATTAAAAAACAGAACAGTTGAATCGACCCCATCAGCAGCAAGAGGAGCCATAAACCTGCAATTAACAGCCCGGGGACGATACGTTCCATAGTCTATTCAGAATTAATTTGTTCGCCTGTGCGCCCGAACCGTCTCTCACGGGATTGATATTCCGAGAGTGCCTGCAAGAATATCTCTTTTCGAAAATCCGGCCACATGGTTTCAGTAAAATAGATTTCGGCGTAGGATATTTGCCACAGGAGAAAATTTGACAATCTTGCTTCTCCTCCTGTGCGTATTAATAGGTCTGGATCCGGCATCCGGCACGTATCGAGATTTTCGATTATTGTCTGATCAGACACCTGTTCGGGAGCCATATCACCCTTCACGCAAAGTGTGCTTATCTTTCTCACCGCCCGGACAAGTTCGTCACGGCTGCCATAACTGAGCGCAAGATTCAGGGTGAGTTTGGAGTTACCGGAAGTTGCCTCAATGCTTCTTTCTAATGAATCCCGTACCGCATCGGGCAACCGTTGCCTGTCGCCGATAGACACGAGACGGATTTCATTCTTCTGCATCTTGGGCAATTCCACTTCGAGGTATTTTTTCAAGATGGCCATTAACCCTGTTACTTCCTGAGCCGGCCGATGCCAATTTTCAGAGGAAAATGCGTACAGAGTAAGATACGTAATACCTAATTCCCGACAAGTTTCTACAATGTCCTGGACAGCTTCTGCTCCTGCTTTGTGGCCAAACAACCTGGGTTGTCGTCTTTTCTGGGCCCACCTCCCATTTCCGTCCATTATAATGGCCACGTGACGAGGAAGACGATTTAAATCAATTGAGGAGATGCCAGGCATACCAGATCCAAGATAAAATAGTTTGCGAAAATGAGAACAAACTCAGGTAGATGAAAATCAGACCTCCAATACTTCTTTTTCTTTGTTGGCCGTAACTTCATCAATTTTTTTAATATATAAATCTGTCTCACTCTGCGCTTCTTCTTGATATTTAAACAGTTCGTCCTCGGAAATTTCTTTATCCTTTTTCTGTTTCTTCAGGATCTCAATAGCATCTCTTCGAATATTGCGGATTGCTACACGAAATTCTTCGGCAATCTTTTTAACCGATTTCACCAATTCCTTGCGACGCTCTTCAGTGAGCTGCGGAATATTCAGACGAATAACTTTACCATCACCGATTGGGTTAAGTCCCAAAGACGATTTGAGAATAGCCTTCTCGATAGCGGGTAACATCTGAGGATCCCACGGCTGAATAACAATCATTCTGCTCTCCGGAATGGTGATAGTACCAACCTGGTTGAGAGGCATCGAGCTGCCATAGGCATCAACCACAATGCCATCAAGAATGGATAGAGATGCTCTTCCGGTACGCACTTTGGCTAATTCTTTTCTAAAGGAGTCAACACTTTTCTCCATCTTATCAGACGCCTCTAGGATCACTTCGTTCATAATTTCATCCTCTGCTTTAGATCATTTGCTCGATCAGAATTTATGATGTTATCAGCGTACCAACATTTTCACCCATGGCCGCGCGTTTAATATTCCCTGCAAGCGCCATATCTAGAACCATTATTGGTAAATTGTCTTCTTTGGCTAGAGCAATTCCAGCAGCATCCATCACACGCAACCCTTTCTGCAAGACATCATCATAGGTGAGTCGGTCAAATTTAACCGCCTCGGGATGGATGACAGGGTCCATGTCATATACTCCATCTACCTTAGTCGCCTTAATAACCAAATCAGCGTCAATTTCCAGGGCTCTTAGAACACCTGCTGAGTCTGTTGTAAAATAAGGATTCCCGGTTCCAGCTGCAAAAATAACGACCCTTCCCTTCTCGAGGTGTCTGGTCGCTCTCCGTCGTATATATGGTTCTGAAACAGATTGCATGGGAATTGCGGACATCACCCGGGTAATGACTCCGGCTCTTTCAAGGGCATCCTGCATCGCTAAACTATTCATAACCGTGGCCAGCATACCCATATTATCAGCTGTGGTTCGATCCATGCCTCTGCTCGCTCCTGCAACACCTCTGAAAATGTTACCGGCGCCAATCACCAGTCCAAGCTCGACACCAGTCTTTACAACTTCTTTCACTTCTGCGGCAACAAACTCAAGTACTTGGGTATTGATACCATAGGCATCTTTTCCCATGAGCGCCTCACCACTAAGCTTGAGGAGTATTCTCTTGTACTGTAACTTTTCGGTCATAGTTGTTCCTTAAAAAGAAATTTATCGTGACAAAGACTGGTTTCTTCCAGCAGGTAGCTTGCAACCTGTTCACCTGCTAGGAGCCTGTCCGAGAATGCCCTTTTGCCCAAACTTGTCGTTATTTACAAAAAACAATGCTGGCAATATCAACTATATGGTTGTGCTTGTTTTGTGATAATGCCTCGATTTTGGACAAAATGCCTATTCTCGGACAGGCTCCTAGGAAAATACTATTCTACACCGACCTGAAAACGGGCAAATCTTTTGATAGAGATATTTTCCCCTATTCTTCCAACAAGTTCATTGAGAAGATCCTGAATGGAGAGGTCGGGATTTTTAACAAATTTTTGTTCCAACAAAACAATATCTGCCAGGTATTTTTCAACCTTACCTGTTACCATTTTCTCAACGATTGCTTCGGGTTTTCCTGAGTCGAGAGCCTGTTGCACGTAAATCTCTTTTTCCCGAGCAATCACCGCAGCTGGAACCTCTTCTCTGGTTATAGCAACAGGACATGCTGCAGCAATATGCATAGCGATATCACGAGCAAATTCCTTAAAATCGTCATTTTTTGCCACAAAATCAGTTTCACAGCCTAACTCAACCATTACACCAAGTTTTCCACCTGCATGGATATAGGTTTCAATGACGCCTTCACTCGTTGCTCTCCCTGCTCTTTTCGCAGCAACTGCCAATCCCTTCTGACGAAGAAGATCAACAGCTTTTTCCATATCGCCATCTGTTTTTTCAAGGGCTTTTTTACAGTCCATCATGCCGGCTTGAGTTTTATCCCTCAGATCTTTTACCATCTTACTTGTTATTGCCATGGTAAATCTCCTTTTGTCATTTTTTAAGTAATATTTTTGTTTTTCACTACAACTAGAAAGTAGTTGCAGTGAAAAAAATCAAGTTATATCCATATGAAAAAGGGGCGGTCACAAGACAGCCCCTTTAAATCAACAATACTTGTCTTTACCGAAGCCAAATAAGAGGAGCTCTGGTAAAATTATGCCTCTGACTCAGCGGCACCACCTTCAATTTCACTTGCGACATCAGCCATTGAAGCCGCAACTGCCTCATCACTGGCATTTTCACCGTCTCGAAGTGCCTGGCCGGTAAGTATTGCTTCAGAAACATGATAACTGATGAGCCGTATAGATCTTATGGCATCATCATTGCCGGGAATGACAAAATCTATATGGTCAGGATCACAGTTAGTATCGGCCATCGCCACGACGGGGATACCTAATTTTACAGCTTCACTCACAGCAATAGCTTCTTTTCGCGGATCTACGACAAACATCACTGATGGCAAAGATCGCATGTTTTTGATACCACCGACATTTCTTTCGAGCTTAATACGCTCTTTTTCCATAAGGAGAATCTCTTTTTTAGGGAATCTATTTATGGAACCGTCAGCTTGCATGGATTCGATTGATTTAAGTCTATCGATACTATTTTTTATGGTCTGAAAATTGGTAAGCATCCCACCTAGCCAGCGATGATCAACGTAAAACATTCCCGCCCGTTTTGCTTCATCGCTGATAATGACCTGTGCCTGTCGCTTGGTGCCAACGAAAAGCACCGAACCACCATTTTTAACTTCTTCGGTGATAAAATCGCAGGCTTTATCGAAAAGCCGTTTGGTAACATCCAGGTTGATAATATAAATTCCGTTACGAGGCCCGTAGATATAAGGCTTCATTTTAGGATTCCAACGCCGTGTTTGATGACCAAAATGAACACCGGCCGTTAGCATGTCTTTTACTGTGGCATATGCCATAATTTTCTCCGTTTCTGGTTATTCCTCCACCTTCTGTAATCGGGACACCATTTCAATGTTTTCCGACACCAGTTGTGAGCGAAGATGTGTGTTTTAGCAACTTAGAGATATTTTATTTTGTTGTATGGCAAAAAAAGTATCTCGCGAAATTGCTTATCCCGTGTATCGGGATTGTTTGCAAACTACTTTAGTCTGCTCTATCAAAAGGACAACAACATTCTGTACCACTAATTTCGTCATTTTGCAACTCATGGATATAAAACCAGACGGATAAATCTTATTTTTTCGACAAAGAACTTTTCCCGGTGAGAATAAGTTTGAGCCACTGAAAACCAAATTTAAGCAGCTCTCCGTCCTCTTTTGTTATCCGTTTCTTAAAATCTTTATCAAGTTGAAATTGTTTGAGGAGCGTGTGTTCCTCAACAAAACGTCTAAAGCCATCGATATTGTAACATACCATAAATGCCAACTGTTGTTTCTCCCCAGCTGCACCTTCCCCTTTCCAAGGATTATGACTAAAAACAGTATCGATTTCAGCCCATAACTCATTCATGATATTGTAGTCGATAAGTTTCTGATTCCTTATCCAACTTTTTACCGTCAAACGCTCTTCTTCTTTATGACCAAGACAGTATGGATGATTAGTCAGAAAATAATATTCATCAGTAATTCTAGAAACCCCTGCGCGGTCCACAGCTCTTTCAAGGGGATAAGTTCTGCATGCTGACGGCCTATCATGATATATCGAACAACCGGTACTAGTTAAAAATGGACAGGCCTTACTGTCGTCTTCAACCAATTTAAGTTTTACGGTTGGAAAATATGGATTATCCCCTTTCGACAGAAAGGTATGATTCCGCATAAATTTCTCAGAATCTATACCAAGCGCGTTCTTTAATCGAATAATATCATATGGATAAAGAATCATATCAACATTTCTGCAACAAAATGTGAAACATTCAACCCCGGGGTGACATGCAAATTGAAATTCTGATTTACCCAGAGGAACCATCCCTTCAGGAAATTTATTTGCCCGATTATCCAACGAATACCTCCATTGATCAAAGCGCAATCAGCAAAAAAAAAGCTGGTTGGAACAAATGCTCCAGCCAGCTTTTAATACAAATTACAGACCAATTTAACTTTCTGCCACTGGAGCCTCAATGGTCTCCTCATAGCCGACAAATTCAATAATGGCCATACCGGCAGCATCGCCTTTTCTTGTCCCAGTCTTAAGAATTCTGGTGTATCCACCTTTACGGTCTGAGAATTTATCCTTTATCACCGTGAAAAGTTTCTCAACAACATCCTTGCTGCGAATAAAGGAAAGAGCTTGCCTTCTTGCGTGCAAATCACCTCTTTTGCCCAAGGTAATCATTTTCTCAGCAATCGGTCTGAGTTCTTTTGCCTTCTCTGTGGTAGTGACAATACGTTCATGCTCAAAAAGAGAGGTGACCATATTTCTGAACATTGCCATCCTGTGTGAAGTGGTACGTCCTAATCTTCTACCTGCTAATTTATGTCTCATCTCTATATCCTCAGCTACTGCCAAACCTGAAATGGTAACTTTCTATTGATTTTGAATTATTGTGGATAATCTGTAACTATCCTTCATCTCTCTCCGCACGCTGATGCGGCGGTATCCAACTCTCGAATTTCATTCCAAGCGTCAAATCCATTTCGGAAAGAAGAGCCTTTATCTCGTTGAGTGATTTACGACCAAAATTCTTGGTTTTCAGCATCTCTTGATCAGTTTTTTGCGCAAGATCACCAATATAGTTAATATCAGCATTTTTCAAACAATTAGCCGATCTAACCGACAACTCCAAATCTTCCACAGGTTTATCAAGATAAGGATTCAAGGGTTCAGAATCTTTGCTGCTATCAACCAGAACTTCCGGTTCAGCTTCTTCCTCATCGAAATTTATGAAAATGGTTAATTGCTCTTTTAAGATTTTTGCAGCGTATGCGAGCGCATTCTCAGGTCTTAAACTCCCATCCGTCTCAATCTCTATTATCAACTTATCATAATCTGTCTGCTGTCCTACTCGAGCCTGTGAAGTACTGTACTGAATCTTCTTTACAGGAGTAAAGATTGCGTCGATTGGTATCTGACCGATAGAGAGATTTTCCTTATCCATCTTTTCGGCAGGTTGATACCCTTTGCCCCAATCAACAGTCATTTCTGCATGAAATGAACTTTCACCAGTGAGCGTGCAAATGACCTGATCCTTGTTCATTACTTCGACATATCCGGATTCTACAATATCACCAGCAGTTATAACACAAGGTCCATTCTTTTTAATGATTACCTTCTGGGAATCAGCTGAATGGAGCTTGATACGTACCTGTTTGAGATTGAGTATTATCTCACTCACATCTTCCATGATATCTTTCATGGAGGTAAATTCATGGAGAGCACCCTCTATTTTAACCGAGGTAATTGCAGCTCCCTGTATAGATGACAGAAGAATACGCCGCAAAGAGTTACCGATCGTCGTAGCGAATCCTCTCTCGAGTGGCTGACATATGAATTTTCCATAAATATCGGTATATTTTTCTCTGTCAACCTCTAACTTCTCAGGTTTTATCAGCTCATGCCAGTTTCGGTGAAACGGAATTTTTTCGTCGGCAACTTGAGTCATAGATTTCCTTCTCTTCGTTTCTACTAACTTAGTAGTATATGCTTTATTAGTCCCTTGTGAATATTTTTTTCTAATCTAAGACAATTTCGTCAAGGTACTTAAACCCTTCAAAGGGGTACTAAACTGAGTTCCGCTTTTCGGGGTCAGACTTTTAAATTATTCCTATAATAACTGTCTCAAGAACAGGAACTGCTGAAAAAACCTGAAGTACCTGTCTCGTCAAACATCATTATTTAGAGTAGAGTTCTACGATCAGCTGTTCCTGAATTGGCAAGGTCAGTTCTTCTCTATTTGGAAGAGCCTTAACCGTGGCTTTATAATTATCTTTTTCCAATTCGAGCCAAGTAGGAATTCCACGTCGAACCACAGCCTCAATATTCTCATTGATGACGGTGTTTGCGCGACTTTTCTCCTTCAGGGTAATAACATCACCCGGCGACACCAAAAAAGAAGGGATATTAACTTTTTGACCGTTAATCTGGATATGATTATGACGCACAAACTGTCGAGCTTGTTTCCTCGAAGAAGCAAAGCCTATGCGAAATACCGTATTATCTAAACGCCGTTCTATAAGGACAAGCAGGTTTTCACCAGTTACCCCTTTCTGCCCCTCAGCTTTTTGAAAGTTCAAACGAAATTGACCTTCGAGCATGCCATACATACTCTTCACTTTCTGTTTTTCTCTCAGCTGAACGGCATAGTCTGACAGTTTTTTAAATCTGGCTTGCCCATGCTGACCTGGTCCGAATGCCCTCCTTTCGAAAGAACATTTATCGGAATAACACCGGTCACCCTTGAGGTACAATTTTAAATTTTCTCTTCTGCATCTACGGCACGCAGCACCAATATTTCTAGCCAACTCAGGCCTCCATTTTCATTAGATTCTATAACAGTTTTATACTGCCGTTATACTCTACGGCGCTTTGGAGGTTTACATCCATTGTGGGGAATAGGGGTAACATCGCAAATTCGACTAACCTCAAATCCGGTTGTAATGAGAGCACGCAAAGCTGCTTCTCTACCGGGCCCAGGACCTTTCACCTTGACTTCAACTTTACGCATCCCGACATCAGCTGCCTTTTTCGCAGCATCTGCCAGCGCATTCTGTGCTGCAAACGGTGTGCTTTTACGCGAACCCTTAAACCCAAGGACGCCCGCGCTGCACCAGGAAACAACATTTCCCTGTTTGTCGGATATAGTAACAATTGTATTATTGAAGGTGGAATAAATAAAAACAATACCTTCAGGAATGTTCTTTTTTATTTTCCTTTTTTTTGCTACAGCCATAACTTACACCTGTATTAAGTTCAATTATTTCCGTTTGCCCGCATTTCTGCGGGGACCTTTTCGGGTACGGGCATTAGTCTTCGTTTTCTGCCCACGAACGGGTAAGCCCATGCGATGACGGCGACCTCTATAACACCCAAGATCAGTCAACCTCTTGATATCCATGGACACCTCTCGCCTACGATCACCCTCAACAACATACTCTTCCTCGAGTACTTTCCGGATCCGATTCACATCGTCACCGTCAAGATCATCGCTGTTCATAGTGAACGGAAGATCTACCTTATCGAGAATCTTTCGAGCTGAGGTCAACCCAATACCATGTATGTAAGTTAACGCCCGATCCATATGCTTATTTTTTGGAAGGTCAATTCCTGCTATACGTGCCAAGTTACATCTCCTTAAAAGAAGTAGGAAATTAAAAGCGGTAATACCAATTCGGCAATACCTGTTTATCCCTGCCTCTGTTTATGTTTTTTTATCTTACAGGAAACGCGAACAATACCGTTGCGCTTAAAGATCTTACAATCACTGCACATTTTTTTTACAGACGCGCGTACTTTCATGATAAACAGGCTCTCTATTTTTTCTTTTTGGCATTCTTTGCCCGAAACGTAACTCGTCCCCTATTAAGGTCATAGGGAGAGAGTTCTATTGTTACCCGATCTCCAGGCAATATTTTAATAAAATGCATACGCATTTTTCCGGAAATATGGGCGAGCACCTTATGGCCGTTATCGAGTTCAACACGAAACATCGCATTGGGCAACGGTTCAATAATAGTGCCTTCTACTTCAATTGCTTCTTCTTTTGACATGTAGTATCCTGAAAATTCAATGTTCAGTTAAAAACGGAGCAGTATAATACAACTTCGAATAAAAGAGAAGTAATATTTCGCCGAATCACTACTTTTCCAAAGAACTCAGAATGAGCGGCCCTTTTTCAGTTACAGCAACAGAGTGTTCAAAGTGAGCAGAAGGCTTCTTATCACCAGTGATCACCGTCCACCCATCTCTCAGTACTTTAACTTTATGTGTACCAATGTTGACCATCGGTTCTATAGCCAGTACCATCCCGGCCAATAATCTTACTGTGCGCTCCCCCTGATAAAAATTTGGGATTTCAGGAGCTTCATGTAGATTAGTACCAATACCGTGTCCGACAAATTGTCTAACAACGGAAAAACCATTGGCCTCGACATAGTCTTGTATCGCCTTAGAAACATCTCCGATTCTGTTGCCCGTAACTACCTGCTCAATACCCTTATTCAAACACTTTTGGGTAGTGTCCAGCAATCTTTGCACATCATCTGCTATTTTTCCAACTGAAACTGTTATCGCTGAATCGCCATAGTAACCTTTAAACTGTACGCCAAAATCTATGGAAATTATGTCGCCTTTTTTTAACTTTTTTTTCCTTGAAGGAATACCGTGCACAACCTCTTCGTTGACAGAGACGCACAAACTGCCAGGGAAACCCCTGTAACCCTTGAAGGCAGGTTTAGCCTTCCGTTTCAGACACATTTCCTCAGCCAGTTTATCTAGTTCCCAGGTCGTGATCCCCGCATCAATAACATTATTAAGCATAGTAAGGGTTTCTGCTACAATCTGATTAGCTTCATGCATTATCAGAATTTCATCGGGAGTTTTAATTACTATATTTCTCCCCCGACTTGTTGCATCCGATGCTGTCACTTTTTCTACCTGCGCCCCTTAATCCGGCCTTGTTTCATAAAGCCTTCATAGTTACGCATATGCAGATGGGATTCAATCTGGGAAATAGTATCAATTCCCACACCAACGACAATCAATAACGCAGTGCCCCCAAAATAGAAAGGAATGTTAAACTGCGATATGAGTATTGATGGAAGAACGCATACAACACTGAGGTATATAGCCCCGACAACGGTAAGACGTGTTAATACCTTATCAATAAATTCTGCTGTTTTTTTACCTGGCCGAATACCAGGAATAAACCCACCATTTTTCTTCAAATTTTCCGCGACATCGTCTGGTTTGAAAGTTACAGCGGTATAAAAGAAGCAAAAAAAGACAATCATTCCAACGTAACAAATATAGTAGTAAACAGTCCCTGGATGCATAGCAGCAGAAGCTCGCTGCACCCAATCAATTTTAATGAAACTACCAATTGTAGCAGGAAACATCATAATTGAAGAGGCAAAAATTGGCGGTATAACACCTGAAATATTAATTTTCAATGGCAGATGTGAACTCTGCCCACCATACACTTTTCTGCCAACCACCCTCTTTGCGTATTGTATCGGAATTCTTCTCGAGGAGGTCTCGAAAAAGACAATGACCGCAATTACACCAAGCATGAAGAGTATAAGAAATGGCACAAAGAAGAGAGATATTTCACCCGCCTTTACTAATTGGATAGAGTTGACAACAGCTGCAGGTCCACGGGCGATAATACCGGCGAAGATTATCAGGGAGATTCCATTTCCTATCCCTCTTTCCGTCATCTGTTCCCCTAGCCACATAATGAAGGCTGTTCCAGATGTCAATGTCAGCATAGTGATGAGCTTAAATTCGAGACCAGGCATAAGAACAATCGACTGGCCGCCTGGTCCAGTCATGCCTTCAAGTCCAACGGCGATGAACGTCCCTTGGATGATACTCAATAGAACCGTTCCATATCTTGTGTATTGAGTAATCTTTCTGGTTCCGGACTGTCCTTCTTTTTTGAGTGCCTCGAGTCGTGGTATGACGACAGTCAATAACTGGATGATAATCGAGGCACTAATATAGGGCATGATACCGAGGGCAAAAATGGAAAATTTCGATAAAGCCCCTCCGGAAAACATATTAAACATGCCAAACAGAGTGCTGGCATTCTGGTTAAAAAAAGCCGATAACGCTTCACCGTTTATTCCAGGAGTTGGGATCTGGACCCCCATCCTGTAGACAGCAAGCATGATAAGCGTAAACAACACACGCCTACGTAACTCTGGTATATTTGCAGCACTCTGCAATCCACTCATTATAAATACCTATATGCTATGCTGGTCGATAAATCTTTTACGGATCTTTTTAGTACCAAAGAATTCTACTCTTGCTAATACAGATAGAATTTCGTACAGAAAATAATCCTCTCTCGAGAGTACTAAAAAGTGTCCCGCCTGCTCGTATTCTAGATAAAAAACGAATTAAGCTTCTTTAGGGGCTGCGCTAATTACAGTACCACCTGCAGTTTCAATCTTAATTTGTGCCGCCTTGCTCATTTTATCTACCTGAATCTTGAGCGCTTTAGTGATCTCACCATTGGCGAGAACCTTAACCAGCATACCCTTTTTAACAACTCCAGCTGCAACAAGAGCTTCAACTGTAATTATATCGTCAGCACCCAACTCATTAAGCTGGCTCAGTGAGACAAGAGCAAACTCTGTTTTAAATATATTAGTAAACCCACGTTTTGGTAAACGCCTTTGTAAGGGCATCTGTCCACCCTCAAAACCTGGTTTGACTCCAGAGCCAGAACGGGATTTAAAACCTTTATGGCCACGACCAGCAGTTTTCCCGTGTCCGCTACCTGGGCCTCTGCCTACACGCTTAGGTTGTTTAGTAGAACCGGCTTTGGGAGAGAGATTCGCTAAAGTCAACATGCTATACCTCCTCCATACGAACAAGATGCGATACCTTATTTAGCATGCCCCGCATTTCAGGAGTATCTTTTCTTGTTACAGTCTTATTCATTTTGGTGAGCCCCAGCCCTGTTAAAGTCGCATTGATTTTTTTTGTACTCCCAATGCCACTCTTAACCAGAGTAAAAGTTATTGTCTCGGCCATTTGACTACCTTCTTTAATATCAAATATTACACAACAGAGGTGGTCGGTTACTGCCCCGACATTACCAACGTTGTAATTAAACAGTTATTTCTTCTACGGTTTTACCACGCAGTTCAGCGATGCATTTAGCTGTTCGAAGCGATCCTAATCCAGCCAAGGTTGCCTTTACCATATTATGCGGATTATGAGAGCCTAAACATTTGGTGAGAATATTTGAAACCCCGGCGGCTTCTAGCACTGCCCTCACTGGACCACCTGCTATAAGCCCTGTACCGGCTGATGCTGGTTTTAATAATACTTTTCCAGCACCGAATTTTCCAACTACCTGATGCGGTATAGAATTCTCGGTAAGAGACACGGCAAACATGCTCTTTCGCGCTTTTTCAATACCCTTACGAATAGCATCAGGGACCTGATTTGCTTTACCAAGGCCGTAACCAACTTTTCCGTTTCCATCGCCAACAACAATAATTGCGCTAAAACTGAATCTACGACCACCTTTTACGACTTTTGCTACCCGGTTGATAAAAACAATCTTCTCGATCAGCTCCTCAGTAACAACACTTTTGGAACGTTTGAAATCAGACAAGGGACACCCCCGTTATAATAGAAATCATTAAAATTCAAGACCACCTTCCCGAGCACCCTCGGAAAGGGATTTAACCCGGCCATGATAAACTGATCCGCCGCGATCAAAGATTACCTTGTTGATTCCGGCCGCCTTCGCGCGAGAAGCAATCATAACGCCGATCCTTTTCGCTACGGCAACTTTACCCTTTTCGTCGCCCGGCGCAAATTCTTTATCGACAGTGGACATGGATACCAGTGTATGCCCAGCCATGTCATCGATGATTTGTGCATACATATGTTTATTACTTTTAAAGACTCTCAGCCTTGGTCGCTCGCTGGTTCCGGAAATCTTCTTCCTAATCCTGCGGACACGTTTGGCCCTAGCTATTGTCTTGGGGTTCGTCTTAGCCATTACAATTTACCATTCAGTTTATTATTGACCTGTTCGACCGTACGAATTATTTGGCGCCAGATTTGCCAACTTTTCTTACGATATGTTCGCCTTCGTATCTAATTCCCTTACCTTTATAGGGCTCAGGTTTTCGTATCTGACGAATTCTAGAAGCAACCAGTCCAAGCAACTCTTTGTCGATGCATTCCACAACGATCTTAGTGTTTCCTTCGACAGACGCTGTGACTTCCTTAGGCAATTTAAAATTCACAGGATTGGAGTACCCAACATTCAGAGTAAGAGTATCACCACTGACATTGGCCTTATAGCCTACTCCTTCGATGATAAGGACTTTCTTGAATCCTTCCACAACGCCAATAATCATGTTGTTAATCAAACTTCTAGTAAGACCCCGGAAGGCATTTACCTTAGTGTTTTCAACACGGTTACTTACCTGAATAATGCTATCCTGGAACTGAACATCAATATCCTGGATAATTTGACGTTGTAAAGTACCCTTTGCACCGGTAACTGTAAGTTGCTGACCCTGTAGATCAATCTTAACCCCTACGGGTACCGGAATTGGTTGTTTACCAATACGAGACATAATTTCCTCCGTTATCCGCGGGTCTACCAGACCTCACAAATTATCTCACCACCTGCATTGAGTGCCCTTGCTGTTTTATCAGTAACAACACCCTTTGAAGTGGATATAATGGCGACTCCGAGTCCGTTTAACACCTTTGGAATAGCATCTGCCTTGGCATATTTACGAAGCCCTGGTTTGCTTACTCTTTTTATCCCAGTGATAACAGATTCGTTGGCCGATCCGTATTTCAAATCAATTTTCAAGATACCCTGAATCTCTCCAGGAATAACCTTAAAATTTCCAATAAATCCTTCGGCCTTGAGCACTTTCGCAACATCAACTTTGACAGTGGAGGTTGGCATCTCAACAGAATTAAATTTAGCCATTACTGCATTTCTTATCCTGGTCAGCATGTCTGCCAGGGGATCGCTCATTGACATAGCGAACACTCCTTTTTTTCAAAATTGTAAACAGGTTCAAACAGTGATAGAAAATAATATCTACCAACTCGACTTGGTGACGCCTGTAATTTCACCACCGAGAGCCAGTTTACGGAAGCAAATTCGGCACACACCAAACTTTCTGATAAACGCTCTGGGACGACCACAAAGTGGACATCTATTATACTTTCGCACACCGAATTTAGGCTTGCGTTCTGATTTTGCGATTATGGATTTCTTAGCCAAACCGACCTCCAAATTTCTCTATTAAAATTATTTTCTGAAAATGAAACTCGTTATTTTTTAAAAGGCATTCCCAGCATTTTGAGAAGAGAGAGACCCTCTTCATCAGTCTTTGCAGAGGTCACTATAGTAATATTCAGCCCCTTAATTTTATCAATTTTATCGTAATCAATTTCCGGAAAAATTATTTGCTCGGTAACTCCCATGGAGTAGTTACCTCGCTTGTCGAAGGCTTTTGGGGACAACCCTCTAAAATCTCGAACTCGTGGTAGCGCAATATTCACCAATTTACTAAAGAAATCGTACATTTTGTCTCCACGAAGAGTCACACAGCAACCAATGGGCATTCCTTCGCGTAGTTTAAAAGTAGCAATCGATTTCTTCGCTTTGGTTATTACCGCTTTCTGACCAGCAATCCTGCTCAGTTCTTCAGCAGCTCCTTCTACAATTTTGGGGTTTTGTACTGCCTCACCCAAACCCATATTGAGAACAATCTTTGTAATTCGAGGAATTTGCATGGCATTCTTATAACCAAATTCCTCTTTGAGTGCTGGAACACACTCCTTTATATATATATCTTTAAGCGCACCCATGTATAACTCCTAGCGTACCGTATTTGATAATCTATGATTTACTCTCGATGGATTCGCCACAACTCTTGCAATAGCGTACTTTGGTACCATCGTCGAGGACCTTCTTCCCTATGCGACCGGTTTTGGTGCATTCAGGACAGATGAGTTGAAGATTGGAAACGTGGATAGGTGCTTCTTTTTCCACAATCTGACCCTGTTGATTCATCTCTTGAGGCTTGGTATGGCGCTTTATCAAATTAATTCGCTCCACAACAACCTTGTCTTTTTCACGAAGGACCCGAAGAACTTTTCCAACCCTGCCTTTGTCTTTACCGGTAATTACTTCAACCTGATCGTTTTTCTTCAGGTATGTTCTACCCTGTCTCATTGTTCTACCTTTATTCAATCAATAGATCTTTTCCCCATGCAGCCACGGGAGCTTACAGCGCTTCTGGAGCCAAAGATATAATTTTCATGAACCCTTGGTTTCTTAATTCTCGAGCGACCGGTCCAAAAATACGAGTCCCAACTGGTTCACCCGAGGCCGCCAGCATTACAGCAGCGTTATCATCAAACTTGACCCAGGTATCATCCATCCGCTTCATTTCTTTGGCGGTACGAACAATAACGGCTTTCATGACATCGCCTTTTTTTACTTTCGCATTTGGGATAGCTTCTTTTACGGCTACAACGATGACATCCCCAATCGTAGCGTAACGCTTTCCGGTACCACCAAGAACCCTGATGCAGAGAACTTTCTTGGCACCAGAATTGTCAGCAACATTAAGTACTGATTCTGTCTGTATCATAATTTCACCTTATTTCTCATCCGAAACAAGTCGCTTCTACCGACTCACCACTTGAGGCCGCTATCAGACCGCCTGTTCCAGTATTGTCTTAACCCGCCATCTTTTGCGTTTACTTAGCGGTCGACATTCTTCAATAAGAACGGTGTCTCCGATGTTGCAAAGGTTCTCAGGATCGTCTGCCAAATATTTGACACTTGTTTTCATGAATTTGCCATAAAGTTTATGGCGAACCTTGCGCTCCACCCGAACGACAACACTCTTTTCCATTCTGTTGCTGACAACAGAACCAGTTCTTGTCTTTCTAGATTTATTTATTTCACTCATAATTTAGTCAATTAGTGATTTTTTTTTAGAACCCGACCATACCGCACTAAATTTCCCAACAAAACGTCAGTTGACTGTTTGCTTCTTTATGGTTTCGATTCTAGCAATTTCTTTTCTAATTTTCTTCAGTCGAGACGTATCTTCGAGAGGTCTAATGCGATGTTGAAAAGAGAGTTTTCCCAATTCTTCCCGAAGATCTTTTAAATTTTTCTGAAGATCTTCTTCGGACATATTACGGATTTCTTCCGATTTCATAACGTACCTCTCTTTGTTACGACTTTGGTCGAAAACGGTAGCTTATTACCTGCAAGAGTCAGTGCTTTAATTGCCAATTCCTCGCTTACTCCTGTAATTTCATAAAGAATCGTGCCGGGCTTAACTTTAGCAACCCATGATTCAGGACTTCCTTTGCCTTTACCCATGCGGGTTTCAGCAGCCTTCTTGGTCAATGGTTTATCAGGGAAAACACGTATCCACACTTTTCCCCCACGTTTCATTGTCCTGTTTATAGTGATACGTGCGGCTTCGATCTGCTGTGCCGACATAAAGCCGCAAATCGTTGCCTTGAGGGCATAATCACCGAAGGATATTGAGGATCCACGAAGAGCAACCCCTCTGGATCTTCCTTTAAAAACTTTTCTATGTTTAACCTTTTTAGGACTTAACATCATTTACTCCAAATAATTTATGGAATCCCTTGAACAGCGTGCTTACTACACAGTCCCTTTATCGGTGTCGTTCAGGACTTCGCCATTGAATATCCACACCTTTACCCCAATAATTCCATAGGTAGTATTGGCTTCGGCTAACGCGTAGTCAACGTCAGCTCGCAAGGTATGAAGGGGTACTCTTCCTTCACGAACCCACTCGCATCGTGACATCTCAGCACCGCCTAAGCGACCGGAACACGAGATTTTTATACCTTTTACACCAAACCGCAGTGCAGAACTTACTGCTTTTTTCATTGCACGACGGAATGCTATACGCCTTACGAGTTGCTGTGCTATATTTTCAGCAACTAGCTGAGCATCTGCTTCAGGTCGACGAACTTCCTGAATATCCAGTGTCACTTTACGGGTAATGAGTTTTTCAAGCTCTTTTTTAAGTATCTCAATTTCAGCACCTTTCTTACCAATAACGATACCAGGTCTGGCAGTGAAAAGCTTTATCCGCACCTGCTCCCCCGTCCGTTCAATCTTAACCTTGGACAGGCCAGCATGCTGGAGACGCTTTTTGAGAAACTTTTTAATTTTTTGATCTTCAATCAGATAAGTGGAATATTCCTTATCAGCATACCAGATTGAATCCCAAGTCCGGGTAATATTCAGTCTAAGTCCGAGTGGATTAACCTTCTGCCCCAAAACAGTCCTCCAACAAATCCATTGTTCTATTAATGTTTAGTACCCTAAAAATTCTTTGCTTACTTTACACCCGTTAAGAGCGTCGAAAAAAGCAAAATTTAATTACTTTAAGGTCCTTATCCCGTTTATCGGGGTTAGAATTTACAAAGCATCAAAAACCTGCAATTAACAAACTAGTTTTCATCTAAAACAACAGTGATGTGACTAGTCCTCTTAATGATACCTGTAGCTCTACCTTGTGCTCTGGGACGAATCCTTTTTAGGGAAGGTCCACCGTCAATTACTATTTTCTTAACATACAGATTATCTACATCTGCTTGATCGTCCTGAGTAGCGTTGGCGACCGCAGACTCAATGACCTTTTGAATTATACCAGCACCTTTTTTGGGCATAAAACGCAGGGTGGTTATCGCCTGATCAACCCCCATACCCCTTACCACGTCAGCAACCAATCGTGCTTTTTGCGGTGAGATCCTAATATATTTTCCTACGGCTCTTGCTTCCATAGTTAATGCTCCTGATGATTCCTGCCTAAACCTAAATATTTCTGACTACCTTTTACCCTTTTTGTCCGAGGCGTGACCATAGTAGGTTCTGGTTGGTGAAAATTCACCAAGCTTATGACCGACCATGTTCTCTGTTACAAAAACCGGAATGAATTTCTTCCCGTTGTGCACAGCGAATGTGAGTCCAACCATTTCGGGACTAATATCAGATCGCCTCGACCATGTCTTGATGACCTTCCGGGATCCGCTTTCAAACGCATCGGTCACTTTCTTTTGAAGATGATCATCGATGAAAGGACCCTTTTTGACTGAGCGTGACATACTTAACTCCTCGTAACTTAAGATCTCTTCTTGACAATCATTCTGTCAGAAGCCTTCTTTTTCCTGGTCTTGAAACCTTTAGACGGAACACCCCAAGGACTACATGGATGCCTACCACCCGAACTTTTTCCTTCGCCACCACCCATCGGATGATCAACGGGGTTCATTGCCACACCGCGAACGTGGGGACGTTTGCCCATCCATCTGGTACGACCGGCCTTCCCAAGCTTTTGACTTTCATGCTCACGGTTTCCGACCTGACCGATACAGGCACGACAGTTGTTATTGAATTTCCGAACTTCTCCGGATGGCAGTCTAACCAGTACATATCCACCTTCCTTGGCCATCAGCTGAGCTGCGGTTCCAGCGCTCCTAACCATCTGAGCACCCTTACCAATTTTCATTTCGATGTTATGAATAATGGTACCAAGCGGAATGTTAATAAGCGGTAGACAGTTGCCTGGCTTAATATCAACAGTATCCCCGGCCACAATGGTTGCGCCAACAGTAATACCATCAGGTGAAAGAATATATCTTTTCTCACCATCCTTATAGCTCAACAACGCTATGTTGGCCGAGCGATTCGGATCATACTCGATTGCGATCACTTCTGCATCAATATCAATCTTGTTCCGCTTGAAATCAATGATTCGGTATTTTCTTTTATGCCCACCACCTATATGTCTAGAGGTGATACGTCCATAATTGTTTCTACCACCAGATTTACTGAGACTGCAAACGAGGCTCTTTTCCGGTCGTTTATCTGATAAGTCCGGATTTTTTGACGACACATGCTGTCGCTTACCAGGTGATGTTGGTTTGTATACTTTAATAGCCATGATTTCCCAATCGCTCCATCATTATTAGATTAGAAAGAATCTTTCAATGTAGAAGGTAGATAATCGGATGATTTATAGATTCTATATCTACAGTTCATCCGCAAAGTTAATAGTTCCTTCCGACAAGGTTACATAGGCCTTTTTCCAACCATTGGTAAAGCCAACCGTCTTTCCGACCCGTTTCTTTTTACCGTGAAGGGTAACGGTTTTCACATCTTTCACCTTCACATTGAACATCAGCTCAACCGCGTTCTTTACTTCTATTTTGTTCGCCTTGGGATGCACTCTGAAGACAATTTTCCCATCTTCTTCCTGCATCAATGCAGCTTTTTCAGTAAGGCAGGGCCCCTGTAGTACACTATAGATGTTTTTCATGCCATTAACCTCTTCTCAAGGTTTTTGATTACTGGTTGGAGCAAAATCACCTTTTTGTGCAACAGCAGGTCATACACATTAAGTCCTTCTGACGACATCACTTTGTAACCATTAACGTTATGAGATGACTTGGTCAATTTTTCACTAGCGTTGTCTGTTACTATGATCCCATTGTCCACGTCAAGAACATTCATGATATTGACGAAATCTTTTGTCTTGATTTGGTCCATGGAAAAGTCATCGAGCACGATAAGATTCCCTTCTTGAAGTCGAGCACTGAGAGCCATCGAAACTGCCTGTTGTCTCACTTTGCGGTTTACCTTGAAATCGTACGCCCTAGGTTTCGGACCAAAGGCTACTCCACCTCCACGCCATAGTGGAGATCTATTGGTACCGGCCCTTGCCCGACCTGTACCTTTCTGTTTCCAGGGCTTTCTCCCACCACCACTTACTTCAACTCTCGTCTTTGTGCAGGCATTACCGGCACGCCTTGCTGCACGCTGCATACGAACAACTTCGTGAAGAATATACTCTTTTACCTCACGGTTGAACACATCGTCATTCAGCTCGATTTCGCCAACACTTTCATTCTTGGTGTTAACTATATTTACAGTAGACATAATAATCTCCTCGAACCTGTCAAACCAAATTTCTATTATTTCTTAAAAATCTTCAACAGGCCGTTTTTAGCTCCAGGAAGCGGTCCTTTCAAGAGAACAACATTTTCTTCAGATCGAACGTCAACAACGATCACGTTCTTACGCAATACGGTATCGTTACCCATTCGACCAGGCATTTTTTTCCCTTTCACGACCCTCGCAGGATAAGCACTGCAACCAATAGAACCTGGCGCTCTGTGGAACATGGAGCCATGTCCGGATCCACCGCCACTAAAACCATGACGCTTAATGACACCCTGGAATCCTCGACCTTTACTGATCCCTTGAACGTCTACTTTGTCACCGACTTTCACAACTGTATCAAGGGTAATTTCCTGACCTACTTTGTAAGCCGAATTGTCTTCTACCCTAAATTCACGAATGAAGTAGTAACCATCTGAATTTGATTTTTTAAAATGACCAGCAAGGGCCTTATTAACTCTGCTGGCTTTTTTGTCACCAAAACCTACCTGAATGGCACTATAACCATCAGCAGCTTCAGTTTTCACCTGCAAAATTTTACATGGACCAGCCTCAATAACGGTAACTGGGACTGCCTGTCCCACCTCACCGTAAACGCGAGTCATCCCAATTTTTTTCCCTAATATACCCATTGACTTTGGCATAATATTTAACCCGATACTTCAATTTACCTTTACGTCGTGCCTTTTACGGCAACTTGATTTCAACATCGACGCCTGCGGACAGTTCCAGCTTCATAAGCAGATCAATAGTCTGCTGTGTAGGCTCTAGAATATCTAATAAACGTCGATGGGTTCTCATTTCGAAGTGCTCTCGAGATTTCTTATCCACATGGGGTGACCGAAGCACACAGAATTTGTTAATTGTGGTAGGCAAAGGTATCGGTCCCGCCACTGCAGATCCTGTTCTTCTGGCTGTTTCAACTATTTCGGTAGTGGATTGATCAAGTAATTTATGATCGTATGCTTTCAGCCGGATACGAATTTTTTCTGTTGGTATCATTACACACCTTTAAGCAAAAATTTCACTGATAACACCTGCACCAACAGTACGCCCACCTTCACGGATGGCAAACCGCAGACCGACATCCATGGCAATCGGCGTAATCAACTCTACTGCTGCGCGGATATTGTCGCCAGGCATTACCATCTCAACTCCCTCTCCGAGAGTCACAACGCCGGTGACGTCAGTTGTTCTGAAATAAAATTGGGGCCGGTAGCCATTAAAGAACGGTGTATGACGACCGCCCTCTTCTTTACCGAGAATATAGCACTCAGCGCTGAACTTGGTGTGGGGTGTGATCGACTTAGGTTTAGCAAGCACCTGTCCACGTTCTATATCCTCACGTTTTACTCCTCGCAGAAGGGCACCGATATTATCACCGGCCTGACCTTCATCAAGTAACTTACGAAACATTTCCACACCGGTACAGGTGGTTTTTTGAGTATCACGAATGCCTACTATCTCAAGTTCATCACCAACATGTACAACACCGCGTTCAATTCGACCGGTGGCAACCGTCCCACGGCCGGAGATTGAGAATACATCTTCAACCGGCATAAGAAACGGTAGATCGACTTCGCGCTTTGGCTCAGGAATATAGGAGTCAATAGCATCCATCAATTCCCAGATACACTTGGCTTTTGCCTCATCTTCAGGATCCTCCAGGGCTTTCAGTGCAGAACCTTTTATAAAAGGAACATCGTCACCTGGAAAATCATACTTGTCAAGTAACTCACGAAGCTCCATTTCAACCAACTCAATGAGTTCTTCGTCATCAACCATATCGCACTTATTAAGAAAGACGACGATCGACGGTACACCAACCTGACGAGCAAGAAGGATATGCTCTCGGGTCTGAGGCATAGCTCCATCAGTCGCAGCAACAACCAGAATAGCCCCATCCATCTGAGCGGCGCCGGTGATCATATTCTTTATGTAGTCGGCATGACCCGGGCAGTCAACGTGCGCATAATGGCGATTCACTGTCTCATATTCCACGTGTGCGGTTGCGATGGTAATACCACGCTCTTTTTCTTCCGGTGCCTTATCGATCTCACTGAAGTCAGTGAAAGTAGCCTGACCTTTAAGAGACAAGACACGAGTAATTGCAGCGGTCAGTGTGGTTTTACCATGGTCAATATGCCCAACGGTACCCACATTGACATGCGGTTTAGTCCTTTCAAATTTTTTCTTTGACATAATGCTTCCTCAATATGTTTGGACTTAGATCCCTCTAATTTTATTAATAATTATCGCTGCTCTCTGAGCAGGTACCACATCGTATTCTAAAAATTGCATGGTGAAATTAGCTCTACCTTGAGTCGCCGACCTGAGTGATGTTGAATAGCCAAACATTTCAGCCAACGGTACATGACCTTTTAAAATCTGCAAATTTCCTTCTGCAGAAACACCGACGATTTTGCCTCTTTTACTGTTTAGATCCGAAATCACATCCCCAATATACTCCTCTGGTGTAATGACCTCCAGCTTCATTATCGGTTCGAGAAGTTTAGGCTCTGCCTCGGACGTTGCCCTTCTGATTGCCATCGCAGCCGCAATCCCAAAGGCCATTTCCGTCGACTCCTCTTCGTGATACGAACCACCGACAAGACAAACCTTAATATCCGTCAACGGATAACCTATCAAGGGACCAGAATCAAGACTATCAACGATCCCCTTTTTAATTGATCCAAGAAACTGATCTGGAATGCAATTTTTTTCAACAAGGCTAACGAACTCTATTCCACTTCCTCGTTCAAGCGGTTCAATCGCGATACTGACATGACCATACTGGCCTTTAGCCCCTGTCAACTGATCAAACTTTGCCTCAGCCTTATGGCGTACACCTATGGTCTCTTTATAAGCAACCTGAGGCTTCCCAACCTTCGCAGAGACCTTAAATTCATTGAGCAACCTATCCACAATAATCTCCAGATGAAGTTCCCCCATGCCGGAGATAATTGTTTGCCCCGAGTCTGCATCTGTCGAGACAGTAAAGGACGGGTCCTCTAAAGCGATCTTAGCAAGTGTATCTGAGAGTTTCTTTTCTTCAGCCTTGCTTTTTGGTTCGATAGCAACTCCGATTACCGGATCAGGAAAATCCATGCTTTCAAGAATTATTACATCACCCTTTTCACACAAGGTATCGCCAGTGGTGGTAAACTTCAACCCAACGATCGCACCTATGTCACCGGCTGAAATCTCTTGCACCTCATCACGCTTATTAGCGTGTAATTTCATCAACTTGGTAATTTTTTCCTGTTTCTTCTTTACAGGGTTATATACCTTATCTCCAACGGTGATTTTTCCGGAATACACCCTGACGAATGCCAGATTCTCTACAAAAGAATCACTCATCAGTTTGAAAACCAACCCAGCTAATTTTTCTTTCGGGTCAGACTTCCGACTAATAACTTCACCATTCGGACCCTCCCCTTCGACGTTTTTCACATCGAGAGGTGAAGGGAGAAAATTAATCACGCTGTCGAGCAGTGGTTGTACACCTTTGTTCTTAAAAGCGCTCCCACAAAGCACAGGGACAATGTCCAGCGACAAAGTTGCCTTTCTAAGAGCTCTATATATCTCAGGCGCAGATACTGTTACATCATTTAAGTATTTTTCCATGATGTCCTCATCGAAGTCGGCCAACTTCTCGAGGAGCATCAGACGTGCGGCCGTGAATTTTTCTTTATATTCGGCAGGAACTTCTTTTTCAGTTACTTCCTGTCCAAGAGATTGCTCATCAAAAACGAGCATTCTCTCTTCGATAAGGTCAATGATTCCCTCAAATTCTGCTTCTTTGCCTACTGGCAACTGAATTGGCAGAGGGTTTGCACCAAGCCTCTTGGCTATCATCGAAACGCAACGTTCAAAGTTCGCGCCGATTCTATCCATTTTATTGATAAAAGCTACCCGAGGTATGCCGTATTTATCAGCCTGCCGCCATACGGTTTCAGACTGTGGCTCAACCCCGCCGACGGAACAGAAAACAGCTATCGCACCGTCCAGCACTCGCAATGACCGTTCAACTTCAATCGTAAAGTCAACATGGCCTGGGGTGTCTATTATATTGATTTTATAATCTTTCCAGAAACAAGTAGTTGCAGCGGAGGTAATAGTAATTCCTCTCTCCTGTTCCTGCTCCATCCAGTCCATGACAGCAGTTCCATCATGAACTTCCCCAATCTTGTAAGAACGCCCAGTGTAAAAGAGTATTCTTTCAGTAGTTGTAGTTTTTCCTGCGTCAATATGGGCCATAATACCAATATTGCGCACAACTGATAGATCTTTTTGCACCGCCATAACAATTGCTTAGCTCTTAGAATAGTTGTTCGCCAGCGTCTTGTTGCGGCAACCTGTCACAAAACCTAAAACTCAGTTACCTACCAACGGTAATGAGCAAAAGCTTTGTTCGCCTCTGCCATCCGATGAGTATCATCTCTTTTCTTTACGGCCGCCCCACGATTATTATAGGCATCCATCAACTCAGCCGCCAACTTCTCCGCCATAGATTTACCCGACCTGGCCTTTGAAAAGTTAATAAGCCACCGAATCGCCAAGGCGTTTCTTCGAGTTTGACGGACTTCCATGGGTACCTGGTAGGTTGCACCACCGACACGACGAGATTTAACCTCAACACGCGGACGCACTTTCTCCATAGCCTCTTCAAACACAGTCAGAGAGTCAGCATCTTTAATACGCTCCTCAACTATGTCCATTGCTCCATAAAAAATTCTCTGAGCAAGGCTCTTCTTCCCTCTTTCCATCAATCCATTGGTGAACTTAGATACCAACACACTATTATATCGCACATCTGGATCAATTGATCTTTTTTCTATAGTTCTTCTTCGTGACATTATTTTAACCTCGTATCAAGCAGCAACCAATCAAGCTGGTTTCTTGGCACCATATTTTGAACGACCCTTACGCCGATTAGAGACACCCAATGTATCCAGCGTACCACGAATTATATGATAACGAACACCAGGTAGATCCTTCACCCTGCCGCCTCGAATCATTACAACCGAGTGCTCCTGAAGATTATGGCCTATACCAGGAATATATGATGTAACTTCAATACCATTTGTCAGCCTCACTCTGGCGACTTTTCTGAGAGCGGAGTTCGGCTTCTTCGGCGTCGTTGTATACACCCTCACACACACGCCACGCTTCTGAGGTGATCCCTTCAAAGCTGGGGTATTGGTCTTTTTAATAGACTTTTTACGGCCCAATCTTACCAGTTGGTTAATAGTTGGCATTACGTTAACTGCTCCTGTTTACATACCATTTTTAGAATTCCAGTTCTTTCAAGCCCGAACTGGACACTCATTTCTAAACACGAAAGTGGTGATATTTACCCTAACGGCACTATAGTGTCAAGGAAAAAAACCACTTTGCACATTTTTCTCTTCCTATCGTTTGACCGAGAGCCCTGTACCTGCAGAAATCAGCCGACCCATAATAACATTTTCCTTAAGACCTAAAAGTTCATCGATCTTTCCAGCAACAGCAGCATTAGTGAGAACCTTGGTTGTTTCCTGAAAGGAAGCAGCAGAAATAAAACTTTCAGTCGACAGCGACGCCTTGGTAACACCAAGTAACAAAGGCTCCGCCACAGCAGGCGTCTTTCCTTCAGCCATAAGTTTGTCTCTTTCTTCTTCAAACTTCCACCACTCGACCTGCTCACCGATCATGAAACGAGAATCACCAGACGAGGTAATCATAACACGTTTGAGCATTTGTCGAACTATAACCTCGATATGTTTGTCATTAATTTTAACACCTTGCAGACGATAAACCTCCTGAATCTCATTTACCAGAAATTTAGCCAGTTCTTTTACACCGAGGACAGCTAAAATATCATTAGGCACTATAGTTCCTTCCATGAGTGGCTCGCCTGCCTGAACGTAATCCCCTTCATGCACAATAATATGTTTAGCCTTAGGAACAAGATATTCCTGTGCTTCACCATATTCAGGAGTAACGATAACTCTGCGTTTGCCCTTCAGCTCCTTGCCAAAACTTATCTTTCCATCGATTCTGGTAATAATGGCCGGGTCTTTCGGTTTGCGCACTTCAAACAACTCGGCAACCCTCGGAAGACCACCGGTGATATCCTTGGTCTTTGAGGTTTCTCGCGGTATTTTACCAACAATCATACCGGGCTGAATAACATCACCCTCACTTACGTTAATAATGGAACCCACAGGGAGGCTGTACCTTGCATAGGTCTCGGAATCTTCCATTTTCACGGTTTTTCCCCGTTCATTTTTAACGGTGATCCGGGGACTTAGTTGTGCACCACCAGCTGTATGAATGATCACCGAAGAGGAGCGACCAGTAACAACATCTACCTTCTCCTGCATGGTAATACCTTCGATTACGTCACCGTATTTGATAGTACCACCAACTTCGGCTACGATTGGAATCGTGTAGGCATCCCAGTCAGCGAGAATAGTATCCCTTTCAACTATTTCACCATCTTTGACCAAAAGTTGAGCACCATAATTGACCTTGAACTTTTCACGTTCACGACCAAGCTCGTCCTTTATAGATATCACTGCATTACGATTCATGACGATCTCAGTTCCCTCTGCGTTGGTAACCGAGTGAAGATTCGTGAAGGCTACTTTTCCGCCAATATTAGTTTTCAACTCTGCCTGTTCTATAGATCTGCTCGCTGTACCGCCCACGTGGAAGGTACGCATAGTAAGCTGAGTTCCTGGTTCGCCAATTGATTGCGCGGCTATAACTCCAATAGCCTCGCCTCTGTTAACCATATGACCACGACCCAGATCTCGCCCATAACATGCGGCACATACACCTCTTTTGGCACGGCAACTGAGCACTGATCTAATTGGAACCCTGTCAATACCAGAAGCAGTAATCTTTTCTACTATCTCTTCAGTAATCTCATTGCCGGCTTCGACAATAACTTCCTCTGTAAAGGGATCCTCAACATCCTCTAAAGCCACTCTACCAAGTATTCTATCGCTTAGCGGAACTATTATTTCACCGCCATCCATCAGTGGTTCAGCAACGATACCATCAAGCGTTAAACAGTCTGCTTCGACAATAGTAGCCTCCTGAGCAACGTCAACCAATCTCCTGGTAAGATATCCTGAGTTGGCGGTCTTCAGAGCAGTATCAGCCAATCCCTTACGAGCACCATGGGTTGAAATAAAATATTCCAGTACCCCAAGACCTTCACGAAAGTTAGCCTTGATCGGAGTCTCGATGATCGCCCCACTGGGTTTTGCCATCAGACCACGCATTCCGGCCAGCTGCCGAATCTGATCTCTTGATCCACGAGCCCCAGAGTCAGCCATGATAAAGATCGAATTAAAACTGGGCGACTCTATAACCTTCCCGTCTTTGTCTCGAATGTAATCGACTTTAATCTCATCCATCATAGCGTTGGCCACATCTTCCGTCACCTTCGACCAGATATCAACGACCTTGTTATATTTTTCGCCTGAGGTGATTAGCCCATCAGTATATTGTTGGTCAACATCGAGGACATCCCTTTCACCTTTTTCAACATAATTTTCCTTTTCAAGAGGAATCTTCATATCGTTGATGCAGATAGAAATCCCTGCACGAGTGGCGTATTCGTAACCAGTATCCTTTAACCTGTCGGCAAGAATAACTGTGTCTTTTGTCCCGGCATGTCGGTAGGTGTGGTCAATAAGATTAGCCAGTGCTTTTTTGGTAAGAACTTTATTTACTTCTTCAAATTTAACAGAATCCGGTAAAAGTTCGCCAAGCAGGATACGCCCCATTGTGGTATCAACTAATTCACCTTTCTTACGGACCTTCACTTTGGCCTGCAGATGAATCTCACCATAGTCATAAGCGATAATCGCTTCTTCAACGCAGCTGAAAACCTTGCCTTCCCCCGGAACATTAAGACGCTCCCGGCTCATATAATAGAGTCCGAGCACTATATCCTGGGAAGGGATGATAACCGGTTCACCGTTTGCTGGTGAAAGAATATTATTCGTAGACATCATGAGAACCCTGGCTTCAACCTGGGCCTCGACAGAAAGAGGTACATGTACCGCCATCTGATCACCATCAAAGTCAGCATTGAAAGCCATACAAACCAGAGGGTGCAACTGGATAGCTTTTCCTTCGATGAGAACAGCCTCAAATGCCTGCATTCCAAGCCTATGCAAGGTAGGTGCACGATTAAGAATAACCGGGTACTCGGTTACCACTTCATCAAGTACATCCCAAACCTCTTTCACTTCTTTTTCCACCATTTTTCTGGCACTTTTTATGGTGGTAACAAATCCTTTTCTTTCAAGCTTGTTATAGATAAACGGTTTAAACAACTCGAGCGCCATCTTCTTGGGAATACCACACTGATGCAATCGGAGGTGTGGACCGACCACGATGACAGAACGACCTGAATAATCTACACGTTTGCCCAAAAGGTTCTGCCTAAAGCGGCCTTGCTTACCCTTGAGCATGTCTGAGAGTGACTTGAGCGGACGCTTATTCCCCCCCGTTATTACCCTGCCCCGTCGACCATTATCAAAAAGAACATCGACTGCTTCCTGCAACATCCTTTTTTCATTACGGATGATAATATCGGGAGCATCAAGCTCAAGAAGTCGCTTTAAGCGGTTGTTTCTGTTAATGACTCTCCGATATAGATCATTGAGATCCGATGTCGCAAACCGACCTCCCTCAAGAGGAACGAGTGGACGAAGATCAGGCGGCAAAACCGGAATTACTTCCAGAATCATCCATTCAGGTTTATTCCCAGAATCACGAAAGGCCTCGATCACAAACAATCTCTTGCCAAGCTTTAGCCGTTTGGTCTGAGAATTTGTGGCCAGCATCTCTTCACGCAACTGTTTGGACAAGGTAACTAAATCCTGTGCACCTAGAAGTTCTCGAATTGCCTCGGCACCAATTCCCACAGTAAACTGAGCAGCATACTCATCACGGGCCTGACGATATTTCTCCTCTGTCAGGAGCGTTCCAACGGGGAGCGCCTCGACCTCAGAACTCACTACTGCGTACTGCTCAAAGTAGAGAATTTTCTCAAGCTGTTTGAGGGTCATATCAAGAACCGCTCCAATTTTACTTGGCAGGCTCTTTAAAAACCAGATATGGGCAACTGGAGCTGCGAGTTTAATATGGCCTAGACGCTCTCGACGCACCTTCGACTGTATAACCTCTACACCGCACTTTTCGCAGACAACACCGCGGTGCTTCATCCGCTTATATTTGCCGCAGTTACATTCGAAATCTTTTACCGGTCCGAAAATTTTGGCACAAAACAAACCATCTCTTTCAGGTTTGAAGGTCCGGTAATTTATAGTCTCAGGTTTTTTAACTTCACCGTGAGACCAATCCATGATCTTCTCAGGAGAAGCCAAAGAAATCTTTACGCTTTCAAATTTTACTGGAGCTTTCGGTTTTTGAAAAAAATTGAATAACTCTTCCACGAAATCACCTCTCCCTTATGTTAAAGGATTTTTTCGGCTTGGCATTAAATCTTGTACGTTCAGAGGGTATACCGTCCAAATTTGACCTACGATCTAAAGTTTCCACCAGTCGACTTTCGTCTTTTCCTTTATTCTTCAATAAGTTCCATATTTAAACAAAGGGCCTGCAGTTCTTTGACAAGAACATTAAAAGACTCAGGTAATCCTGTTGTTAGAAAGTTATTTCCTTTTACAATCCGCTCATACATTAATGTACGGCCTTCCACATCATCTGACTTTGCCGTTAAAAATTCTTTGAGCGTATATGCAGCTCCATAGGCTTCCATAGCCCAGACCTCCATCTCACCGAGTCTTTGGCCACCAAATTGTGCCTTACCTCCAAGGGGTTGCTGGGTAACAAGAGAGTAAGGTCCTGTTGACCTGGCATGAATCTTATTGTCCACCAGGTGATGCAGTTTCAACATATACATAACACCGACAGTAACTTTATTGGCAAAAGGCTCTCCAGTAAGACCGTCATAAAGTTGAACCTGACCCACCTCGTCGATACCTGCCTCTACCAGTAACCTTCTGATTGCAGCCTCAGGCGCACCATCAAAAACAGGAGTAGCCATATGAATGCCGGCATGATGTTTTCTGGCCCACTCTATAATCTCCACGTCATTTTTTCCTTCTGTAAGTGCCTCAAACTCAATATCAGAATAAACAGCCTTGATTTTTTCCCTAATCTGTGAAACTGCCTCACGACGTGCAAGAATTTCCAGCTGCTCTCCTAGTTTTTTAGCCGCAAAACCCAAGTGTACTTCGAGAACCTGTCCTACGTTCATACGGGACGGAACACCAAGTGGATTAAGTACAATATCCACAGTAGTCCCATCACTGAAAAACGGCATATCTTCTTCCGGTAATAACCTTGAGACAACACCTTTGTTACCATGTCTACCGGCCATCTTATCACCAACCGAGAGTTTACGTTTGGTGGCGACGTATACCTTGACCATTTTCACGACACCCGGAGGAAGATCGTCACCTTTTTTCAACCTCTCAATAATTCCATCGTATCTCTCAGAAATCAGCCTGGATTGCTTGTTACAGCGTTCATATACTGCATCGATCTGTTCAATATATTTTGCTTTCTCAGAAAAATCTATATCTCGAAGTCTTGAGAAACCTATACGCTCAGCCTGCTCGGCAACAATCTTTTTCCCGAGCTTGACAATTATCTCTCCCTGCTTGTCGACAATGTCAGCCTTGGCAGTCCTACCTTCGAGAATATTACCGATTTCCCGACAAACTCCACGCTTAAGGCTACGCAATTCATCGACTTTATCTTGATTGAGCTTTTCAATCTCAAGATCCTCAATCAACAGGGAACGTTCATCCTTGTCCACCCCCTTACGGGAGAAGACCTTAGCATCGATGACTACCCCGCTCACCCCGGGTGGTACTCTTAAGGAGGAATCCTTAACGTCTTGTGCCTTTTCCCCAAAAATCGCCCGAAGCAGCTTCTCTTCTGGAGACAAAACCGTCTCACCCTTCGGCGTAACCTTGCCTACCAGGGTATCTCCTGCCTTGATTTCAGCACCTATCCTGACAATACCTGAATCGTCAAGATTTCGCAGAGTCTCTTCACTAACATTTGGGATATCCCTGGTTATTTCTTCTTTTCCAAGTTTTGTATCCCTTGCCATGGTCTCGAACACCTCAATATGAACAGAGGTGAAAGTATCCTGCTTGAGCAATCTCTCATTGACCAGGATTGAATCCTCGAAGTTGTAACCTCGCCAAGGCATGAACGCTATGGTCACATTTTTACCTATCGCGAGCTCGCCTGCTTCACATGATGGCCCGTCGGCAAGCACCACACCCTTTTTCACTCTCGTCCCCGGCAAAACAATCGGTCTCTGATTAAAACAGGTATTCTGATTAGATTTTTTATTTTTCTCAAGTCTGTACACAGCAACACCAGTATCGAAACCATCGGTGCCGGGCGCATCGTATCTTACAACTATTCGATTGGAATCAGACTCCTCGACCACTCCATCCCCCGCACTGAGCAAGCAGGCCCCTGAATCCCTGGCAACGTACCTCTCCATACCAGTTCCTATCAGAGGTGCTGAGGTAACGAGTAAGGGGACAGCCTGGCGCTGCATGTTTGATCCCATTAAAGCACGGTTAGCATCATCGTTTTCAAGAAACGGTACCAATGAAGCAGCAACACTGATCATCTGATTCGGAGCAATGTCCATATAGGTGACACTTTCAGCTACGGTAGTAATTACCTCGCCAGCCTCACGGACGATAAGGTTGTCAGGAATAAGACGGTTATTTTCATCAGCTTTTATAAGCGCAGGAGCTATGAACTGGTTTTGCTCCTGAAGAGCACTGAGATATTTAACCTCATCCAGGATAATTCTCTCTTCAACCTTCCTATAGGGGGTTTCGATAAAACCGTATGGATTGATCCTCGCGAACGTTGCGAGGGAAACGATTAAACCAATATTCGGTCCCTCTGGAGTTTCTACCGGACAAATACGCCCATAATGAGTTGGATGTACGTCCCGAACCTCAAAGCCGGCTCTTTCTCTAGATAATCCACCAGGTCCAAGAGCACTCAAGCGTCGTTTGTGAGTAACTTCGGAAAGGGGATTTGTCTGATCCATAAACTGCGATAATTGGCTCGTACCGAAGAACTCTTTAATAGCCGCAGAAATGGGCTTTGGATTGACAAGATCATGAGGCATCAATGTTTCAACGTCCTGAAGAGTCATTCGTTCTTTAATCGCTCTCTCCATTCGAACGAGGCCCATACGATATTGGTTTTCAACCAGCTCACCAACCGTTCGAACTCTTCTATTACCGAGATGATCGATATCGTCGACGCCACCCTGCGTATCTTTCAGGCGAACCAGATGACGAACTGCAAAAATAATATCCTCCTTGGTGAGAGCTCGATTGGAGATATCTATTTCTAAATGCAGTTTGGCATTTATCTTATAACGCCCGACTTCTGAAAGGTCGTAAAGATCTTGATTGAAAAACAAATTATGGAAAAAGGATTCCGCGATTTCACGTGTCGGTGGACTAGATGGTCTGAGCCTACGATAAATTTCAATAAGAGCTTCTTCAGTCGTCTTGGCCTTGTCCAACGCCAGAGTTTTACTGAACGATGGCGAGTACTTAACACCATCAATATGCAGCACTTTGAACTCATCGATGCCTTCTGCTTCAAGGGTTTCTAAAAGAGTTTCCGTAAGCTCAGTGTTACAGAACGCAATAACTTCATCTGATTCCTTTTTGACAATTGTCTTTGCCAAAACTTCACCAAATAAAGATTCTCTTGATAACGGAAGATGCGTAATTCCAGCAGCATCGAGTTTCTTGCAGAGTACTTTTGAAACTTTTTTTCCCTTTCTCCCAAGAATTTCACCATCGACCGGATTTATGATATCGAATTCCAACCTCTGACCTTTAACCAGATCTGAGTCGAAACTAATTTTATAGTTTTCACCGTCTTTTATTACAATTGAAGAAGGGTAAAACTCATCCAGAAGTTCTTCACTCGTCAACCCCAACGCCTTCAGCAATGTGGTGACAGGGAATTTTCGCCTTCTATCTATACGGACATGAAGGATGTCTTTTATATCAAATTCAAGATCGATCCATGAACCCCGTACTGGAATAATTCGTGCAGAGTAGAGTAATTTTCCACTAGAATGACTCTTACCATTATCATGAGTATAAAAGAGACCTGGAGAACGCTGCAACTGTGAAACTATAACTCTTTCTGTCCCATTGATTACAAAAACGCCATCACCGGTCATGAGTGGTAATGATCCGAGAAAAACTTCCTGCTCTTTAATGTCTCGAATGGATTGTACGCCCGTATCTTCGTCTACGTCGAAAGTAATCAGTCGAACGACAATTTTCAGAGGTATCTCATAAGTCATACCCCTCTGAAGGCATTCATGGATTGTATATTTGGGTTCGCCGAATTTATATCGCACGAATTCAAGGGAACATACTCCGTTAAAGTCATTGATCGGAAAAACATTTTGTAGGATTCCCTGCAACCCAAAATCTTCCCTTTCGTCAGGATCACAATCCATCTGCAGGAATTTCTCATAAGAGAGACGTTGCATTGATATCAGATGGGGCGGCTCCAGAATGGCGGCAGCCGTAGCAAAGCTCTTTCTCACTCTTTCCATAATTTTCCTCGAAATTGCCTATGAATCAAACTAGATGATTTGAAATAACTGCCCAGACACGCTGTTCTGCAGGTTGCTAATTGGGTTGGGTGAATATTGAAATGATGCAACTGTAAACATAAACCGCTGCTGAGGATTGTAAGTCGTTGTTGAGAGTATAACCGGAAAAAATATAAGCATTGTTTTCAAGCATAGTATCATCCCTTTTATGTAATTTTCAATTAAACGACAAAAACAGTAATGAACCTGGAAAAACACCTGAAATTGCAATTCTTATCAAAAAACTATTATCTTAAAAACACAACACGCCACGATGCAAGAGCTCGTAGCGTGTTGATATCAAGCTGTGGTTGCTCACAAAACGAACAACTTCTTGAAAACCAAATTACTTAATCTCAACAGTCGCTCCTACTGCTTCAATCTTGGCTTTGATATCATCCGCGTCTTCTTTGGTAGTGGCTTCTTTTAACGGAGTAGGAGCAGATTCAACAAGAGTCTTTGCTTCTTTCAATCCCAGACCGGTCACAGCGCGAACTTCTTTTATGACTTTAATTTTTTCACTACCGACAGTTGCCAAAATAACATCAAACTCGGTCTTTTCTTCAACGGGAGCGGCTGTAACAGCACCAGGAGCCGCAACAGCTACTGGAGCAGCAGCGGAAACACCAAATTTCACCTCGAATTCTTTGATAAGTTCGGAGAGCTCGAGAACTGACATATTAGCGATAAAATCGATTACATCTTCTTTAGTAACAGCCATGATTCATTACCTCTTTTAATATTGAATAATATTCTGAAAAAATTCTAATTGCTTGTTGCGTCTTTCTGCTCTTTGATGGCTTGTAAAGCGTAGACAAAAGTGCGTGGAATACCAGTGAGAACCTGAACAAGGCCCGTAGGCACATTACTCCAGGTAGACAATAGCTGTCCGAGCAACACTTCCTTGGATGGAAGTTTGGACAGAGCAATCAGCTCATCCACTCCAATCTTTTCCCCATCAAGAGCTGCGCAACGAATTATGAACTTTTTATGGTCATCTGCAAACTTAGCAACCACCTTGGCAGGTGCAACTGGATCTGCATATCCCATAACAACCGCAGTAGTTCCGGTGAAATCATCACTTATCGCGGCATTGCCAGTATTCGTAACTGCTCTTTTCAGGAGAGTATTTTTGGCTACACGGATTTCTGAGTCACAGTTCTTCAATTCAATACGAATTTTCTGCAGCTCGGAAACCTTTAAACCACAATAGTCAGCGACAACTGTAAATTTGGCCCGATTGAACGAATCGTTCAATTCAGAGACAACTGCTAACTTATCATCACGATTCAAAGCACTCCTCCTAGGTTAATGTGAACAATGTTCGAAACAGCAGTTACAACTTTTTCAAGACTGGCAGAGAATAAACTTCTTTTTCAGAACAATTATATATTCGGCCTTTTTCGTCTCGGCAGGTCGTGATCGACACGATTAAACGCATTGTGCCCGCTGTCTTCGACTAAATAAATTACCAACAGTCCGATATAAATAGTGGATTTGGTAATTCAAGAAAAACTTTTATTTAATTACTGCACGTACCGCTATAGGATCGAGCTTTACACCCGGTCCCATAGTTGAAGAAATCGTAATGGAGCGCAGATAAACCCCCTTGCTTGTTGATGGCTTGAGTTGAATAATTCTTTGTATGAAGGCAATGACGTTTTCGCTAAGTTTTTCTTTGCCAAAAGATAATTTACCTATACCCGCGTGAATTATCCCAGCCTTGTCAACCCTGAAATCTACTTTTCCAGCCTTAATTTCTCTAACGATATTGCCGACATCCATCGTTACTGTGCCGAGCTTTGCATTCGGCATAAGATTACGTGGCCCAAGGATTCTACCAATTTTCCCAACAACACCCATCATATCTGGAGTTGCCACGGTTTTATCAAATTCAAGCCAACCATCTTTAATTTTATCTACTAAATCATCACCACCGACATAGTCGGCTCCTGCCTCAAGGGCCTCTGCTTCTTTCAGCCCTTTTGCAAATACAAGAACCCTGCTTACTTTTCCAGTACCATGTGGCAGAGTTACCGATGATCGGATCATCTGGTCAGCGTGCCGAGGGTCAACTCCGAGTTTCATTGCAACATCAAAGGTTTCATCAAATTTCGCATACGTTGACTTCAGCACTAATTCGATTCCTTCTTCGATTCCTTGTAATTCCGCTCTGTTAATTCCTTGAGCAATATTTCTATATTTTTTCCCGTGGTTCGGCATGTTAGCCTCCTACTCGTATAGAACTCGTTCTGTTCTATCAGCAGTATTTTTAATATTAACGACTTGGAAATGTTTTTTTGCTTTTAAAAATTCATTCCGCGAAAAAGATTACACCCCAAACGAGGTTAACCTTAATCAATCAACAACTGTAATTCCCGCACTACGTGCTGTACCCTCAATAATTCGCATGGCGCTGTCAACGTCATAAGCATTGAGATCAGGCATCTTCAATTCAGCAATTTCCCGGATTTTATCCCGACCTATCTCCGCGACACGATCAGCTTTTGGATTACCAGACCCTTTTTTCAAACCTGCTGCTTTAAGCAACAGCACAGAAGCAGGTGGTGTCTTAGTAATATAGCTAAACGAACGATCCTGATAGACAGTAATAACTACAGGAACAATGGTATCACCCATTGATTGTGTTTTTGCATTGAAGTTTTTGCAAAACTCCATGATATTCACACCATGCTGTCCAAGTGCAGGACCTACAGGTGGTGAGGGATTGGCTTTACCTGCTGGAATTTGCAGTTTTATGTAAGCCGTTTCTTTTTTGGCCATTTTTAAACTCCACTAACTATTTTTCAAATACTTCCAAGTAAATTGAATATCCAAGTACTACACCAGGAAGTTACAACAATCATTAATTCTATTAAGTATTTGTAACCTGAACGAATTCCAACTCCACTGGAGTTTCTCTTCCGAAAATCGATACCATAACCCGAACACGCCCTTTTTCCGGGAAAACCTCGTCAACAACACCCTGAAAGTTGGCAAAAGGACCATCGACAACTCGGACTACTTCACCAATATCAAAAATAACTTTCGGTCTAGGACGCTCAGAACCATCCTGAATTCTGCCGATGATTTTTGCTGCATCAACGTCGGATAATGGAATAGGATCTCGATCATCACCTACAAACCCTACAACACGAGGCATGTTGTCATGAATTGTATGCCACGTCTCGTCATTAAGATCCATGCTCACCAACATATATCCTGGGAAAAATCGGCGAGAAGAGGTCTTGCGTGAACCCTTGATCATCTCTACGACCTGTTCCGTGGGAACTAGAATCTCTCCGAAGGATTCTTCCAATCCATCTTTACGAATTCTTTCTTCGAGAGTTGCTTTTACCTTGTCTTCAAATCCCGAGTGGACCTGGAGTATGTACCATTGTCTTGCCATGTGATCCAGATATAAAGTGTTTTGGAAATACCAGTTTTCAGTAGCAGATCAAAACCCGCCGGAATATTGTAATGACTTTCGTTTACAGATCATCGTAAAAACGACGTCACAACCTTTCCAAGCAGCAAATCTACCGATCCGAGATATATGGATAGAATAATTGTCATAACCACTACAACACCTGTAAGGCTAAGGGTCATTTTCTTATCCGGCCAGACAATTTTAAGAAATTCAATTTTCACTTCATCAATAAATTTCTTAATTTCAGCGGGTGAGAATGGTGAAGGCTTCTCAGTCTTCACGGCATTGCTTTTTTTGGATTTTGTATTCGCTGCCATAGCACTCTACCTCCCTGTCGTTACATCACTCACTCTTCATTCAGAAACGAGTAACTTTAAAAAATCGCCTGCCATACCTAGTATATGGCAGGCCAGGAGGGACTCGAACCCCCAACATCCGGATTTGGAGTCCGGCGCTCTACCATTAGAGCTACTGGCCTGCAAAATCAGATGCTATTTTGTTTCCTTATGAGGGGTATGAGCCCTGCAGAATGGACAGAATTTACTAAACTCCAATTTATTAGGAGTATTTCTTTTGTTTTTTGTCGTCGTATAGTTTCGACGCTTACATGCACCACATGCAAGTGTTACGGTATCTCTCATTTTCTCTTCCCATATGAAAAATTGTCCTGAACCTTATCAGGCATCAGGACAATATCATTGATTTTTTGGATTAGGCGAAAATTTCGCTGATAACGCCGGCACCAACAGTCCGTCCGCCTTCACGGATGGCAAATCGTAGACCGACATCCATGGCGATCGGAGTGATCAACTCTACCGAGGCGCTGATATTATCGCCGGGCATTACCATTTCAACTCCCTCCGCGAGAGTCACAACGCCGGTTACGTCTGTTGTTCTGAAATAAAACTGAGGACGATAGCCATTAAAGAATGGTGTATGACGGCCGCCTTCTTCCTTACCAAGGATATAGCATTCTGCGCTGAATTTGGTGTGAGGCGTGATCGACTTAGGTTTAGCAAGTACCTGACCGCGCTCTATTTCCTCACGTTTCACTCCGCGCAGAAGGGCACCGATATTATCACCAGCCTGGCCTTCATCAAGCAATTTACGAAACATCTCGACTCCGGTACATGTGGTTTTTTGAGTATCACGAATACCAACTATCTCAATCTCATCACCTACACGTACAACACCGCGTTCAATTCGACCGGTGGCAACCGTCCCACGTCCGGAGATAGAGAAAACATCTTCAACCGGCATAAGAAATGGTAGATCGATTTCACGCTTTGGCTCAGGAATATAGGAGTCAATAGCTTCCATCAATTCCCAGATACACTTGGCCTTTACCTCATCTTCTGGATTCTCCAGGGCTTGCAGTGCAGAACCTTTGACAAAAGGAACGTCGTCTCCTGGAAAATCATATTTGTCAAGCAATTCACGAAGCTCCATTTCAACCAACTCAATGAGTTCTTCGTCGTCAACCATGTCGCACTTATTGAGAAACACGACGATCGACGGAACACCAACCTGACGAGCAAGCAGGATATGCTCTCGGGTCTGAGGCATAGCACCATCAGTCGCAGCAACAACAAGGATTGCCCCATCCATCTGAGCAGCACCTGTGATCATGTTCTTAATGTAATCTGCATGACCTGGACAATCGACGTGTGCATAATGGCGCTTCACGGTCTCATATTCCACATGTGCCGTGGCGATAGTGATACCACGCTCTTTTTCTTCCGGCGCCTTATCGATCTCACTGAAGTCAGTAAAAGTGGCCTGACCTTTAAGAGATAAGACACGAGTAATTGCAGCAGTCAGCGTGGTTTTACCATGGTCAATATGTCCAACAGTACCAACATTGACATGCGGTTTGGTCCTTTCAAATTTTTTCTTTGACATTTCCTTGTCTCCTCAGGCCATTAAAAGGTTTACAGGTTACTAATGGTGTCCACATGGAGCCCACGACCGGAGTCGAACCGGTGACCTCATCCTTACCAAGGATGCGCTCTACCAACTGAGCTACGTGGGCTGCTTTCCGCACACAAGAACTAACATTGGAGCGGGAAACGAGACTCGAACTCGCAACCCTCAGCTTGGAAGGCTGATGCTCTACCAATTGAGCTATTCCCGCTCAGGATATTTCCTACTTCACAGAGGACAAAAGTTGGTGGAGGGGGGAGGATTCGAACCTCCGAAGGCTGAGCCGACAGATTTACAGTCTGTTCCCTTTGGCCGCTCGGGAACCCCTCCAGGGGATGTGCCTGAAATAACCAGACACTCTTTATAGTCCAACCACTGCTTTGTAAAGTAAATAATTTTATTGGAGCTGGCGATAGGACTTGAACCCACAACAACCTCATTACAAGTGAGGAGCTCTACCATTGAGCTACGCCAGCTTACAAGAGCGGAGAATATACTAGTTTCAAAATTTTAAATCAACCTCTATTTTGAGTTTTTTGATTATTTTGCTTTTCATTATAAACTTCACATCCACTCTGTTTAGAAGCTGCAGCCATTTTGTTCGTCGTGGCAGTGTCAATTAAAACTTCGATCACAGACCCTGTATAAAACTAAGCACAGGATAAAAAAAAGCCGAGTAAAATAACTCAGCTTTTTTAAAATCAATCGCGAGCGGTTTAAACAAACAACCTTTCCTGCTTTTGACAATTATTTTTTACTGCCGTAGACACTGTCACGATACTTCTCAAAAGTATAAGCCCCTGTTCTGAATATCAGATGGGCAAACTTGGTATAAGGCAGATAAAGGAACAACATCATAATGGAAACAAGATGCAGAAAATAAACGATGTAGCCCAAAACAGGCATTCCCGCCCAGCGAAGAAGTTCGGCACCGAGTCCGGTCACACCAACGGCAGTAATTTCCCAGATGAGAAACCAATCATAAAAAGTTGGCAAGGTGTTGAGCTCACTCTCAGCTTTCTTTCTATTACTCCAAAGAACAGCAATACCAAATAAAAGGGCAATTGCAGACACATTGGCAAGAAGCTTAAAGGGATCACTCAGTGGCAGAGGACCATGTAACGATGGCCAAGCAAGTCCAAGAATATCGTTTTTCAAAAGGGACCAGCATGTAACAATGAATAACCCTATAAAAGCTAACATCAAAGGCAAGTGACCACGGACTCTATCGATATTCACAGTACATTCGCGGAATCTTGAATGCTTGACAATCTCAACAACAGATGGCCAAAGAAATTCCTGAATAAACTGACCAACAGATGGTCTGTACTCTTTATTGAGTCCTGCATTCTCAGACATACTTTTCCACATCTTCGTAATGCCCTTGAATCCTGAGAACAGTCCTAGTCCCAGGGAGGGTACCATAATCAGCACAATGAAGAAGATGTTTTTGGCATACCAGTAAAAATCCCAGGTACCGAAAAAGTGCTGATAACCGTGACTTGCAAATTCTTCAGTAGTCGGAATATGCATCGCTCCGGAGAGTACCCACATGATAAAGATCACTACCACAGGAATACCGATCAATACCGGTAAGCCTTTCGCACTTGAAGCAAGTTTAGCAAGTGGTGCCGGCCATCCGTAGAAAGTGTACGCATAGGCACGGATTGCACTCAAAACATCGCCTGGTTTTGCTCCTCTGGGACAGTTCGCGGTACAGTCTCCACACTGATGGCAGAGAAACACATCCGGGTCAGCAATTAGTTTCTCTTTCAAGCCCCACTGGGACCAAATCATTTCCTTTCTTGGAAATGGTTTACCCTCCTTAGAAAGAGGGCACATTACCGAGCAGGTTGCGCACTGATAGCACTTCTTCAGTGTATCCCCCCCCGCCTCCTTTAAGGATTTTATAAACTCTAAATCGGGTTGAACATTCATTTGTTCCTCCTGGATATTATCAAGGTAATTCATTCAAACAAAATCTGCCGTTTCTTTGGCTATAGCCCCTGCAACTGGGATTATCCAGCTGCAGGTTATGATAAAAACAGATCAGAAGCCCTTGAATGGATTTGGTCCCATTTCAACTATTTCATCAACAAAATCATTAATAATCTGTGGGATCTTATCGTAATCGGTAATTGCTACCTGATTGGCTGCACATCTTTCAGGTTCAAGTCCAAGTGTAGACAGCGTATCACCAATATTTTCCATACGCTTGTTGGCAATTTCCGAGCCCTTTACAAAGTGACATTGATAGTCGTCACCATAGGTGCAACCAAGCAGCATTGCGCCATCTAAGCCCGCGGAGAGCGCATCCCTAATCCAGGCCATATTGACGGAACCAAGGCAGCGAACCGGGATGAAACGGACCATATGACTGATCCCATTGCGTCTCATTCCAGCCATATCCAGTGCAGGATATGCATCGTTTTCACAAACCAAGACCAGAATTCTCAATCTATCTTCGTCATCTTCCGGTACTTCTATCGATTTGATCATAGAACCGATGAGATCAATGTTGTAATCCTTGAAGCCGATAATTCTTTCAGGACACGCACCCATACAAGTACCACAACGACGACATCGAGTTGGATTGGGCAGTGGAGTCCCCTTCTCGTCATCATCCAATGCTCCAAAGGGACATTCCTCAGTGCAACGTTTGCATTGGGTACATCTCTGCATAAAGAATTCCGGATAGGTTGCATCTCCTGAGCGTGGATGGACAGAGACACCTCTATCTACAGATTCAATACACTGAATCGCCTTCAGAGCTGCCCCAGTCGCATCATCCACGGCCTCTTCCATCGTTTCAGCCTTTCTAACACCACCACAGGCGTATACGCCTGTACGACGAGTTTCGTATGGAAAACAGATGAAATGAGAATCGGCATAACCGTCAAAGAGCTCAAGATCATTGAAACCTGGTCCCTGTCTGTAGGCAAGATTTATGCTTTTTTCATGGAGAGTGGCCGGCTCCATGCCTGCAGCTAGAACAACCATGTCCACATTGAGATTAATGTTTTCACCAAGCAAGGTATCTTCCACAGCAACCGTAAGAGCGTTGCCACTCTCTTCAACCTTCATGACATTACCCTTGGTCATGAAAATGCCATCATTCGTCTGGGCGTTTTTATAAAATAACTCCATATGCCCTGGTGTTCGCATATGCTGATAGAGGATATAAGCTTTGCCCTCCACATTATCCTCACAGACATACTGTGCCTGCTTTAAAGCGACCATGGAAGTAACCGAGTTACAATAGGGGAAATCCTTGTCGTTTTCTTTACCACCTGGGCTCTGAATGAAAGCTACATTGGCAGGAACTTTCCCTTCCTTAGCCATTTTTTCAAATTCAGCATTGGTTACAACATTTTTAACTTTACCGTAACCCAGGTGCTCGTATTGTGAAACATCAGCTGGTTTCCAGCCGGTTGCCAAGACAACAGCTCCAACCATAACTGCATCAGGATTTATCTTCGTGTATGCCTGAAGACCGACATTAGGATCATCCATCGCCCCTTTGCCGATCAAATCCGCATCTTCAGTCGTCACTTTAGCAGGAGCATCCCATTCGGTTTTTGCGCCTGCGGCCTTGAAGCTTATTCCAAAATCACCGGGAGATCCTGTGATACGTGCAACCTCAACACCGGTCTTAATGGTGATTTTAGTATTCGCTTCCACTGCAGCAATGAGTGCATGAATAGGATTTTCTTCTAAATCGATCCATGGTGCCTTGGTTGGAAAACTCTTTCTCCAGCCCACCGCTTTACCACCAAGTTTCTCTTCTTTCTCAGTGAGAATGACATTATATCCAGCGGCTGCGGCTTCATTGGCTGCAGTAAGGCCGGCAAGTCCACCCCCCATTACCAGGATGGTCTTATTGATGACTTCCAGTTGATAAGGATCCGGAAGTTCGGTCTTTTTAGCGCGGGTACATGCCATACGCATATAGTCCCCGGCAGTTTCCTGTAAAAATTCAGCAGCTTCGCTATGAGGCTCCTCACCTTCTGCAGGTTTGACCGCTGACCACACTACCTGCTCACGTAAATTGGCGCGGATAGTAATTTTATCTTTTCCAAGATCAAATTCCTTGGTCATCACACGGGGGGAACAAGCACCAACGACAATGGTATTAACACCACCGGCCACGTCCTTTTCAATCAAAGCACGGCCATCAGCACCACAGAGGCATTCATGTGTTTTGCACTCCATGGACATTTCACCGGTCACAACTTCGGAGAGGGCCTCAAGATCGAGACCTTCACCTATGCCACAACCAGCACATATATAGGCGCAATATTTCTTATCCATCGATTTTTACCTCCTTGAAACCTGAATTGCCTTTAAGGCAGCTGCAGTTGAAGATTGAGTACAAGTAACAACATCCGCGGCTTTTTTTGCACAACCAGCTGCTATCATAGCCTTATCAAATTGTGAAATGACAAAACCGTTAGGATCCATCAGCAAATCGGTTGGTGCACCTTGTAGGCCAAGTGACGGTTGCATACCCGTTGCCAGAACAGCCATGTCTACCTTTTGAGTGATTTTCTCAGCAGTAATAGCGTTTTCAGCAACAACAGAAACTCCACCATCAGCTTCAAGGATGATGTCTGCAACTTTCCCCTTAATAAAAAATGCATTTTTATCAGCCATTCGAACTTCGCGGAATTTTTCATACTTTCCAGGAGTTCTCAGATCAATGTAAAAGACGTAGATCTTAGCATCAGGATACTGCGCACGTACATAGCTCATCTGTTTGAAGGTGGCCATACAACAGACATGTGAACAATATTCAAGATGGTTTTCATCACGCGATCCGGCACATTGTACAAAGGCGATTGATTCAATCTCCTTCTCGTCCCCAGGTCTGACAATCTTACCGCCGGTTGGTCCATTAGGAGCCGCCATACGTTCAATCATCATATTGGTAACTATAGATTTTGATTGGCCATATTTGAGATTTTCCATCTTTGTGGGTTCATACGGCGTCCAACCAGTTGCCCAAACAATCGAAGCAACATTTACGGTGAAAGTCTCACTCTTCATATCCAAGTCGACTGCATTGTACTTACATGCAGCTTTCACCGCTTCGGCTCCAGCGGAACTGAGCGCGTCTTTCTTAATGACAAATCTTCTCGGAAAAGCCATTTCGTGTGGTAAATAGGCTGCTTTGGACTTGTTCATCCCGAAATTGAATTCATTGTCAATCTCGTCCGGACAAGCAACACCACAATCGCCGCAGGCGGTACAATTGCTATTCACGTAGCGGGGAGCCGTTTCAAGAGTGACTTCGTAGTTCCCAGCAGATCCACTTACAGACTTCACTGTGGTCATTGTGTAAGTTCTAATTTTCCGATTATCCCTCACACGGCGAAAATTTATTTCCAAGCCGCAACTTGGCGGACACAGTTTAGGAAAATACTGATTTAACTGTGCCACACGCCCGCCAAAGGATGCACTTTTTTCAACAATAAACACATCATTTCCGACTTCAGCGGTCTCCAGGGCAGCAGTCAACCCACTGATGCCTCCGCCTACGACCAATACTGCACCAGAAGTGCCTTGCTCGTCAGTCATACCTAACCTCCATAATTGCTCTTAAAATATAGTACTATTGTCATGCATATCGAATATCCGTTCTACAAGAACAGACAAAATACACAACAACTATTGAACACAGAAGAATTACCGGAAAAATCTTTTGAAGAACTTTTTAGCTTATGTTGACCAGAGTTGCAATGATCTCTTACCAACAGAAGCCAACCCCATTAAAAATAATGGGATAAATTCTTTTTTAGGAAATATCTTTTCGCGAAAAGAATAACATCATTTCCCGTAAATTTAAAAACCCCACACACTAAAAAATCTCCAGGAGTCTTAGACTCCTGGAGATTTTTTCACATCAGATCAACAACACTCCAAGCCATTACAGCCAAGGATCAGTTGGGAAAATGTTGAGACATTCAACTTTTTCACACTTCCATTCCTGGGATTCAGGGTTGAAGGTAGAGTTGACGAAACACTTCCAGTTTTCGTCATCAACGGTTGGGAAATCTGACCTGTAGTAGAATCCTGGATAACGGGATTCTTTACGGAACTCGATATGGCGAATATGAGTTTCAACACACCAGATACGATGGTAGTTCTCCCAGCAACGGAGCAATTCATGCAGGTCACCGGCTGCCATTTTCGCTGCATCTTCACGAAGGAGTTGAAGAAGATCAAGACAAATGTTCAGAAGCTTTCCTGAAGTCATGTAATAAGTCGCAACACCACCACCATATTCATCGGTGGCTTTCATGAGACGCATCATCAGCCCAGCTGGCTTGCAGTAGTTCGGATTTACATCAGCAGCGGTAGAAGCACCTTTAAACTCTTCGAAAAGTCTTACTGGTGCGTAAATCTCATCTGCGATTTCCTGTGCAGTCTGCTTGAGTTCAGGTTTGAAGTCGTTATCGCGGCAGAATTTAACCATCTGCTTAGCAGCAATACGTCCTTCAGCATGAGAACCGGATGAGAATTTATGACCGGAAGCGCCAACACCATCGCCAGCTGTGAACAAGCCGTCAACAGTGGTCATACGGTTGTAGCCCCATTTGTACTTATGAGCACGGGAATCATTTTTCACATCAGGCACCCAAGCTTCTTCCGGACCAGAGGTCCAGATTCCACAACAACCTGAATGGGATCCGAGCATGTAAGGTTCAGTTGGCATAATCTCAGAACCTACTTTCTCAGGCTCAACATTCGCACCAGCCCAGAGACCTGCCTGGCCTACAGACATATCCAAGAAATCTTCCCAAGCTTCAGACTCAAGATGTTTCCAATATTTTTTCAGATCCTTATCATTCATGCCCTTTGCTTTACGGTCATCAAGGAAAGCATTGAGAGCAACGTCAGTAGCCATGTAGATTGGACCACGGCCTGCTCTGAGCTCGTTGATCATCAGATGATTACGCAGACAGGTAGGAGTAACAGGAGAAGCACCATAAGGCATGAATTGCTCAAGCTCATCTTTCACGGCATCGCTGTTTGCGTAGAACTCACCAAGACCGTTCTGTACTTTTGCTTTGAACAGGAGGAACCATGCACCGACAGGACCGTAACCATCTTTGAAACGGGCAGGGGTGAAACGGTTTTCCATCATGGTCAGGGTAGCCCCAACCTGAGCACACATGGTGTAGGTGGAACCTGCATTCCATACTGGATACCATGCACGACCTTTACCTTCACCAGTAGAACGTGGGCGGAAAATATTAACAGCACCACCGCAAGCAACCATAGCTGCTTTGCAACGGAAAACATGAACTTTATTTTCACGGGTGGAGAAACCAGCTGCACCGGCAATCTGATTTGGTTTGTTTTTATCAAGGAGAAGCTTAACGATAAAGATACGCTCCATGATGTTGTCTGAACCAAGGGCAGTAGCTGCGGGCTCCGCAACGATACACTTGTAAGACTCACCATTGATCATGATCTGCCATTTACCGGTACGTACAGGCTCGCCACCTTCACGCAAAGTTTTAGCAGGTTTAGATCCATCGAGAGTTTCACCATCAGCATCTTTTTTCCAGATAGGGAGGCCCCATTCTTCAAAAAGCTTAACAGATTCGTCAACGTGACGTCCGCAGTCGTAGATAAGATCTTCACGAACAACGCCCATCAGATCGTTACGAACCATTTTCACATAGCTCTCAATCGGATTCGCACCGATGTAGGTATTGATAGCAGACAAACCCTGAGCAACAGCACCGGAGCGCTCAAGAGAAGCCTTGTCAACGAGAACGATTTTCATGCCTTCCGGAGCCCATTTCTTGATCTCAAACGCGGTTCCACATGCTGCCATACCGCCGCCGATTATGAGGACGTCGACATCATGCTCGACTACCTCTGGGTTCACTACAGCTTTGAGCTCACCTTTTGGTTTATTTGGTAATGCCATTTTCAAATCTCCTTAAAATAAAGATTTTGTAGTTATAAAGTTTCTAACTTAGCTTATAATTTCGGGGAAGGAATATTTGCCTCGAGGAACAAACACTCATCATCAAGACTGGCACCCTTCTGTCCAGCATAAGCATTGGCAGCACCCTCAGCGGTAGTGCGAATAGGAAACTTGAAACGCTTCATGTTACCATTTCTGAATTTTACGGTCCACATAATGGAATCAGAAGATCTCATTGGATGAACCTGGCCGCCCATAGGTACGAAGTCATCATAACCACGAACAAAAATAGCGCCCTGGGGACAGATTTTAACGCAGGAATAACATTCCCAACATGCGTCAGGCTCTTGGTTATAGGCCTTCATCTCCTCAACGTTTAATACCATCAAGTCGTTGGGACAGATGTACATGCACGCCGTTTTATCTCCACCTTTGCAGCCATCACATTTGGCAGGATCTACATAACTTGGCATTCAACTACCTCCTCAGTTTTGTATTAACTGTTGTGACCCTGAACCGACAGGGCCCACTTAAACTATATACAACTTAAAAATCGCTTGGATTCGCACGACCAGCGTCGTGACGGGTAACCAAGTAACACTACAAATAAAATCGTGTAACTTCGCAATCTCAAACTTGGTTTTCACTGAATGACTACTCATTTTTCTTAAGAACTTTTTATATTAGGTTGCCTGGCAATTGTCAAGAAAATTCCACAATCCACCGATTATGCCTAGGTGTAGTTATTGCGCACAATAACCTCACGAGGTTTGGCCCCGTCAGCCGGCCCAACGATCCCCTCTTTTTCCATTGTTTCTATCATTCTCGCAGCTCTGTTATAGCCAACCCGTAATCTTCTCTGGACCATAGATATAGACGCCTGCCCAGCTTCTGAAACCAACGCGACAGCCTCGTCGTATCGCTCATCGAAATCATCATCACCTTCGACACCGGGTCCGTTCGGCTCTTTTTCGATTTCCTGCATCACAGTCTCATCGTAGCCTGAGTTCCCTTGTTTTTTCCAAAAATCAACGATGTCGGCAGTCTCTTTTTCAGAGATGTATGCGCCGTGAATACGTTTGATGTTGGCAGTGCCCGGAGCCAAAAAAAGCATGTCCCCGGCTCCAAGAAGATGCTCGGCACCTGAAGCATCGAGGATGGTTCTCGAATCGATTTTCGACGACACCTTGAATGAAATTCTGGTGGGGAAATTTGCCTTGATAAGACCGGTAAGTACATCAACGGAGGGTCTCTGGGTGGCAAGAATCAGATGAATACCGGCGGCTCTCGCCATTTGGGCAAGACGGGCAATCGCTGCCTCGACATCCTTCGAGGCAACCATCATTAAATCCGCCAACTCATCTACAATCACGACGATATATGGAAGTTTCTCTTCACTCGTTTCATTGTAGGAATCGAAACTTTTCACACGGGCCTCCTCAAGGAGCCTATAGCGTCGCTCCATCTCCCTGACGGCCCAATTCAATGCTCTTGATGCAAGTTTAGGATCCACAACAACGGGATGCAACAGATGAGGAATTCCTTCATAGCCGGAAAGCTCGATTCGCTTCGGATCCACCATGAGAAAGCGCACTTCCTGTGGCGTTGCATTGTATAAAATCGAAGCAATGATCGTATTGATGCCCACACTCTTACCGGCACCGGTGGCACCTGCAATCAGCAGATGGGGCATTTTGGCGAGATTTGCCATAGCCAGATTGCCAATCACATCAAGCCCCAGGGCAATCGTTAGTTTATGAGAGTTTGCTCGATATTTCTCATTGCCAATGAGTTCGCGAATGTAGACTATTTGTCGTTTTTCGTTTGGTATTTCAATACCGAGGGCAGCTTTTCCCGGGACTGAACCAACGACGCGTACGGATTGAGCTTTCAATCCCAAAGCAAGGTCGTCAGCCAGACCGGCAATTTTATTTATTTTTACTCCTGGAGCCGGAGAGTATTCATAGGTGGTAACAACCGGCCCTGGAGAAATGCCGACAACTTTTCCTGAGACCCCAAAATTTTTTAGCTTTTGTTCAAGCTGCTTTGAGAGCTTATAATATACTTCATTGTCAATTTTTTCTTGAACCTGATTACTTTTACTGAGAATGGATAGAGGTGGTAGTTTCCAATCTCCCCTGGCAATCGGCTTTGCTGCAAAGTCGTCATCCGCTTCTGCACCCTTTGCAATACGAGCCGCCTCCTTTACAACCGGAACGGTTAACGTTTGTAGAACTTGGGGTGCAGACAATGGTTTATCCTGATCATCGTTGACCTTCGGCAATGCTCTGTTCGTTTTTTGCTGTTTTGTTTCTCTGACTTTGTTCGGATTCTGCTCGAACAGAATAAAGATTTTTTTGCTCAGCCGCCACATAGCGGCCATTAGCTGATAAGGAGAAAATTGAGTGGAAAGCATCAACGAAATCAGAAATATCATCACAAAAACGAGTACTGTTCCGCCATGGCCGACGAATGAATCCAACAGAGTAAATCCAGTTTTTCCTAGAAAACCGCCTGCTTCCAAATAACCTGGATCCTTAATGGTCAACGATGAAAGAAGCCCGCAAAAAGAGATAATAGCGCCAGTCAAACCAGCGATCACTTGAGGCAGGCGTTGAAAAGACATCCTGGGGCTGAAAAAAAGGAAGGATGACAACAGCAAAAGAGCGGGGAAAAGATATGCCCCCCAACCTATGAAGCCAAAAAGCACCTGGGCAATCAATGTGCCAATCTCACCACACCAATTTCCTTTAAGTTTCAGAGAAGAGGAGATAAGGCTGAGATAAAGGAATAGAGAAATAAATATTCCGAGGACGGCCAGAGCTTCCTGTTTGAGCCCCGGTTTAGTAATTTCATTTTTTTGAGCCATTTACCTGAGCTATTCCTTAATGAATACCCTCAAACGGTAACTAACAAAAATACCGCGTTGAGGTGTGAGCATTTTTTGATGGAGATTCTGACCCAAATATGTACTCGGAATTCACAAGAATTTCAAGGAAGGGCAATCAGCTAACGATCACTTCGCAAGGATAGTGGTTCGAACTGCATCCAACACTCCATTAATAAATTTGGGGGAATCCTCTCCGGCAAACCTTTTGGCAATCTCAACAGCTTCGTTAATTGCAACCTCTGGGGGAACATCGTCCACTTCGAGCATTTCATAGACGGCAATACGCATCAGATTTCTATCCGTTGCAGCGATACGCACCATACGCCAGTTGCTTGCGGCATCAGCGATCAATTGGTCAATTCGCTCGAGGTGATCGGTTACCCCCTGTAACAAAACAAGTGCATACAACCGAGCCTTTTTGTTAACCTGAAAGAGCGCACAAAACAGATCAAACCGCTCTGCCAGATCATAGCCGAATTGTTGACCTGGGCCGATAGTAAAATCTTCCTGATACAGGAACTGGAGTGCAGCCTCCCTTGAATTTCGGCGTGTACCCATATTTTTCACAATACCAATAAATAAAAAGACAAAGGGGCAGATGCAAACAGGTGGTCCCTATTCACTGCCCCCAGTTTTAATGCGGATAAATGAGCCCGTTGATTTAAGGCCTTTTCACCCGATATCTTCGTTACACGAAAAATTTTATCCGCGGTATATCAACTATATGCCTGTGGTAAAATTTTCCATATGCCTCGATCTCGAACGAAAATCCTCTTAAATCAACAGACTCATAAATTACCTGCATTGATTTCATTTTGAGAGTATCATCTCAATGTAGCAGATCAATGATGTTGGCCATTTCTATAGCAGCAATTGCAACTTCAGCTCCTTTGTTGCCGGCCTTTGTTCCGCTACGTTCAATAGCCTGCTCGATCGTTTCCGTGGTCAAAACCCCAAAAAGCACAGGCACCCCGGTTTCCATGCTGGCCTGGGCGGTACCTTTGGACACCTCGTTGACAACAACGTCAAAGTGTGGGGTTGCACCTCGAATGACAACTCCCAAAACAATAACTGCGTTATATTTCTGCGCCCCAGCTAATCTTTTCGCAATGAGCGGGATCTCAAAAGCACCGGGAACCCTCACCACATCAATGTCGCCATCGGCAGCACCGGAGCGAACCAGGCTATCAAGAGCACCCTCCAACAGCCGCTCACTGAGGAATGAATTAAATCTTGCCACTACAATCGCGAATCTTTTACCATCCGCCTTGAGACTTCCTTCAATAAACCTTGCCATACCCTCTCACCTGAATTTGTTTATTTTGAGCAAACAGAACCGTTCCATTAATCATCTACGGCCATAAGGTGTCCCATTCGGTCACGCTTACACATCAGATATTCCTTACTTTCCTTATTGGCCGGCATTTCCAGAGGCAATCGCGCTACTACCTCAATACCATATCCTTCAAGACCGACAATTTTTTTCGGATTGTTCGTCAATATGGCCATCTTTTTCACCCCAAGATCACGAAGAATCTGTGCTCCAATACCGTAATCACGAAGATCGCTTTTAAATCCAAGCATATGGTTTGCCTCGACGGTATCGACCCCTTCATCATCCTGCAGACAATACGCTTTTAACTTATTAACAAGCCCAATGCCACGACCTTCCTGACGCATATAAAGAACAATACCGCATCCTTCCTGATCGATCATTTTCATTGCTGCGTTCAATTGTAGTCCGCAGTCACAACGGGAAGATCCAAAGACATCACCAGTCAAACATTCGGAGTGTACCCGAACCAGCACTCGTTCCACCTTGGAAATATCCCCTTTAACGAGGGCCAAATGATCGAGCTTGTCCACCGAATTGGTGTAGACTACGGCCTTCCACAGCCCGGAATGTTCCGTCGGAACACGTGCTTCCACCGCACGTTGTACCAGGGTATCTTCTCGTAACCGATAGGCAACAAGATCGGCTATAGTGGCGATTTTCAAATTATGCTTTTCAGCAAATTTCTCAAGATCATTCATGCGGGCCATCGTCCCGTCTTCATTCATAATCTCGCAGATCACTCCAGCAGGGATCATGCCCGCGAGCCGTGATAGATCTACCGACCCTTCAGTCTGCCCTGCCCGGACAAGAACTCCTCCATCCCTGGCCCTGAGGGGGAAGATATGACCAGGGCTGACAAGATCCAGTGGTTTCGTCTCCGGATCGACAGCAACCTGAACTGTACGCGCTCTGTCTGCGGCGGAAATACCGGTTGATACTCCGGTTCTGGCCTCAATACTTATGGTGAAGCCGGTTCCATAAGGGGATGTATTGTTGGAAACCATCATCGGCAACCCAAGCTTATCTGTCAGCTCTTCAGTCAGTGTCAGGCAAATCAGACCTCTTCCGTATGTCGCCATAAAATTAATGCCTTCTGCATTAACCTTCTCGGCTGCCATATAGAGATCACCCTCATTTTCCCTGTCCTCATCATCGACCAGGATTATCATCTTGCCTGCTTTAATATCCTCGATTACCGCTTCAATTGAACTAACTGCCATAATAATTCACACCCATAAATGTAATGGTTAACTTCATCCCTTTTCCGGGATCACATAAAACCGTGCTGTGCAAGAAATCCGGGATTGATACCTTCACTGTCACCTGAAGCGGCCATCGCAGGCTTTGACGTGAGCAGCTTTTCAACATACTTACCGATCAAATCAACCTCGATGTTAACTTTACTACCAACTTTTAACGTACCAAGTGTCGTTATCTTCAAGGTATGAGGTATAATTGAAACAGTGAAGCGACCGGACCCACAATTGTTGACGGTCAGACTTACACCGTCAATAGTGATTGATCCTTTTTCTATAACATACCGCTCCTGTTCACCAGGAAGAGAAAAAGAAAAAATCGTATATTTACCAAGTTCCTTTCTGCCAGCCACAGTGGCCAGACAATCGATATGTCCAGAAACGAGATGTCCACCTAGTCTGTCGGAAAGCTTGAGAGCTCGCTCAAGATTCACAATACTCCCGGGACCGGTTAAACCAAGCTTGGTCCGCGCCAGTGTCTCCGGCGAAACATCCGCACTGAAACTTGAGCCGTGAATATCGTACGCTGTCAAACAAGCCCCGCTTACAGCGATTGATTCACCTTCTTTAGGATCAGTTAGCTCAAAACCTGCGTCAAAGTCAAAGGCTATCCCACCGCCGACTGTCCGTTTCCCGGTTATTCTTCCAGTTCCTTCGATTATTCCTGTGAACATTACCTATCTCTGTCCCAAATCAGGCTTCATTCATTATTTTTTTTGCTTTTTCCATAAAACCGGCGGCTATATTTTCATGCCGAAAATTTTTATGAATCGAACTTATGGTCCGATAAGTATCCGCAGCTTTCTCTCTTTCTCCCATGGATACGTACAGCTCCGCCATGTTCTCCAAAGTTGTTACCGTTCCCTGCGGATCCCTATTGTCTTGATAATGGTCAAGAATATCCAAACAGACCCTGATTGCCATATCATAATTCTTTTGGCCCTTATACACTTCAACGATACACTTTGATACTGCAAGAATACTCATCCGGTCATTGGACTTATCGCAAATTGCCAAGGCTTGTTGATAGTGTTTTAAAGCACTATCATATTCCTTGCGGGCGAAACAGACATGACCCAACTGATTACCGGCATTGGCTATTCCAGCCTCGTTTGCATTTTCTTTGAAACCTACCAGAGCATTATGGAGAGCCACCGCTGCTTGGCCATACTCCTTATTCTCATAAAATCTTTTGCCCTCTTCATACTCAGCCTGGATAGGATCAGATGGCTTAGCGGTCTTGGTCGGCCCCATTGAGCCAATTGAATCGATTGATTGTAAATTATCAGTCATTGTTAACGTCTCCTTGTATTACCTTTAGAGCCCTACTTGCTGCTTCGGCAACGGTCGATGATACGAGCTTTCCTTCTGTACAATACCAGAATTCGCTCTGATCTGCACCAAGCTCCATAAGTTGAACCGCCACTTCAGTTGCTTTAATTCGCCCCATGAGTCTGGCCACCTGTCCTCTCACCTGTGGGTCCGGGTGTTGAAGAAAATGGAACAAATTGTAAAACGGGGTATCGCGAATTAGATCTGGTCGTGTCCCTGCAATTTCGGTAAGTGCCCATAACGTCTGATTTTGAGTGGAAGGTTCACCCAGGTAATTTAAAAGATGTCTGGTGAAAGCCCCAAAAATATCTGTGCGCAGAGCGATAACATAACCGATCGTCTCAACCATACCCCAAGGCGTCGCCGCCGAGTCAGAGCAAGCCCCAAACAGCCGGTGTAACAACTCAGAGACGGGACCTGGTTCACGAGTAGAAGTTCTTGCAGAAACCCTACCTATTATCCAAGCTATCCGCCAGCGATTACTTTCAAGTGGAGAATACAGCAACCTCTGCATCAGTCGGAGTGTCTTCTTATCGTCAAAGCAGAGAGTAACAAGAGCATCAATGTCCTCTTTTTCGACCAGCTGTTTGATCAATTTTTTATCGGCCTTGTTCCTGACCCGCTTCTCATCTGGAGCCGGCTCAACGAAACTAAGCTTCTGGTCTCCCACCATTTTTAGCGTTTTCTGAATAGCTTCTGATTTTTTTTCTTTTACTCGCTCGGCTATTTCCCGAATCTCGGTATGGAGACGAACGAAATAGAGCACCCCGCGCACAGCGTGGCCATTTAAGTTTCTTTTTACAGCAACTTGATGAGCCTCTTCATCGTAATTTTCAACACGTCCGGTCAAATAGTCATCTTCAGGCATCAATTCCCAGGCAAAATCAGCGTTGTCATTGCAAGCGTAAATAAGGGTTTCAACTATTGCAGCTCCAACATTATGCCCTGTTGCGTCACAGGTGTACACAGCGCCGCACTGACAACGTCCAACTGGGAATTCAGTCATTTTTCTAACAGGGGCATGCGTTGCCCGTCCAACCTTCTGACCGCAAAACGGGCACCATGGTCGTAAAATAATCTGTTCTTTAGGCATCTAACTCGCTCATTTTTTCTGCAATGGCTCTATTTGCTTACGCCAGTTTTTCCTTAAGGCTCGACACAAAATTGGGATCCACCGAGTAGCCCAGTTCTTTTGCTTTGTCCAAGTGGATTTTGGCCTCAGTAAAGTTTCCTTTAAAATACAGTGCCACTGCTAAGTTGTTATGTCCGAGTGCGGAATCAGGATTCAACTCAAGACCTTTTCTGGCGGCCGTAACCGCACGATCATCCTCTCCCTTCATAGTAAGGACGGAGGTGAGATTTATCCAGCTACTTGCCAGTTTAGGATCGTATTGGATTGCCTTTTCGTAGGACATCATGGCTTTATCCAGTTCACTGCGCTGCTGCCAGATCAGCCCCAAATTTGCATGAGCCTGAGCACTCTCGGGATTTACGGAAAGAGCTTTTTCGTTGAGTTCCTGAGCTTTATCCAGATTACCCTGCCCGAAATAAATTGCTCCAAGGTTTATCATGCTCTCACTGCTCAGATCATCTATTTCTATGGCTCTCTCCAACGCGGCAATCGCCTCCGGTATGCGGCCGGCTTTCATGTAAACGAGCCCCATATGGTGGAAGGCCATTACCGAATTGGGGTGTTCCTTGCATTTTTTCTCCAGCTCTTCAATTACCTTCGGTAAATCTTCCTTCAACTGTTCTGACATATCTTCCCTCTATATTTTGACAAACATCAATTCTTCTAACTATGCGTCCTTTACCGTCGTCAATTATGACGACGAAATCCTCTGTGAATTAAACCTGTTCCCCTGTAAATAAGGTCACGAGAGACCTGCACGCACTGAGCGAATACACTATAGACACCTTGAACAGACTTGCAACAAGAAAATATCCAAGATATTCGTCACGTACATTTGTCTCGCAAAGCTTGCCGGGACGAGTAGCTGCGATATCATTTCATTGTTCTGCTAGTACTTTTTTAGCCAATAAGACATCATAACCTATCTGCTCAGCCAGTTCTTCCGGCCCGGAAAATTTCTTTTCACTACGCAAAAATTTCAAGAGATTCACCTTTATCGGTTTTCCGTAAATATCTTCATTGAAATCAAATATGTGAGTCTCGGCGACCAACTGTTCTTCACCGAACGTCGGGTTGTACCCTATATTGAGAATGCCGCCGTAGTGTCGTCCTTCACAAAACACCTTCGTTACATAGACCCCATGTCTCGGCACCAGGTCTTCTTCGTTAAATTTAAGATTTGCTGTTGGAAAGCCTATCACCTTGCCACCACGCTGTTTTCCTACTTGGACTGTACCCCGGATTTGGTAGAAACGACCAAGAAGTTCTCTGGCAGCTGCCATTTTCCCCTCTTTTACCAGCTCACGGATTTTCGTTGAACTGACGAGCTGTTTACCAATATAACAAGCATCCACCACAGTCACCTGAAAACCAAAGAGGTTCCCCTGCTCTTTTAAAAATTCAATATTGCCACTACGCCCCTTGCCAAAGGCGTAGTCGTAGCCTACCACCAATTCCTTCACCCCAAGCTTTTTGACAAGTAATTCTGCCACAAATGCATCAGCTGTTGTTTTGGCAAATTCCTTAGTAAAAGGAATTACCAAAAGTACATCAATTCCGGACAGTCCAATAAGTTCTTCCTTCTGTTCACAAGTTGAAATCAATTTGATTCCACCCGGAAGCAATATCTGCAGCGGATGCGGATCGAAGGTAATGGCCACACTTGTTCCGTTCATAGCCCGAGCCTTTTCGACTACCGCCGCAAACAGCTGTTGATGGCCATGATGGACTCCGTCAAAGTTACCAATCGTGACGCAGGTGTTGATTAATGGCTGACTGATATCTTCACTTTTTCTAAAAATTTTCATATTTACGACATAAGGTGTTTTTTTATTGTTGTCAGCAAGAATGTCTTGACAAAATCCCGCGCAAGAAGCATATTCAGCGCGTTGCCGAAGTGGCGGAATTGGTAGACGCGCTAGGTTCAGGGTCTAGTGAGGGTTTCCTTGTGCGAGTTCGAGTCTCGCCTTCGGCACCATTTAAAATTTCAAGGGCTGCAATCTTTATTGGATTGCAGCCCTTTTTAAATCTTATCATCCACTTAGGTTGGAGCGGAACATTATTATACACTGCACTAATTTACGAAGGAATAAGGCTTATCATCAAAACATCAACCACACCGATCACAACAGGAATGGATGCCGTATAGCACGAATCCGGAAGAGATGCAATCCCCCTTTCTTGAGTTCATGGAGTGAAGCTTTCTGGCAAACATGGATGAATTTTCGATTTTTTTATTGAAACTAGCCCCGGTGAACGGGAAGAAAGCCGGGATAAGTACCTTGAGACAGATTGATTTCTTGCAAAAAAACAAGAAACAATCTGTAAGCTACTAATCTAATGCAGGTAGCAAGAAGCAGAAAGTCGACCCTTCAACTTCATTCTGCTCCGCCCAAATTATACCGTGATGAGCTTCAACAATGCGTTTGCATATAGACAGACCTAGTCCTATGCCTCCTGCCCCCTTACACGTTTTACTTCCTTTAACGAATTTGCCGAAAACTGATTGCAACTCATCCTTCTCAACGCCGATTCCCTGATCAATAACCATAACCTTCCAAGCCGGCTGTCGATGACCATCTACCTCCAGATAGTCTTTTTTGAGAATGACTTTCACCTCTTTTTGTGAAGCCGTAAATTTCATAGCATTAGCAAGCAAATTACGTAAGACCTGATATACCTTGGTTCTATCGTATCGTGCTGGAGCGGGGAAAACCAGAGGCTGGTAATTCAATGAAATTTTTCTTTCATCCATCATCACCCGAAATTCAGCTACTACCTTTTCCAAGTCCTTTGCCAAATCGTACTGCCTAAAGCTATAATTGGCCCTGGGTGATTCTAACGTGCTGAGATCAAGGAGATCGCTGAGCAATTCCAGCAATTGATCCCCACTGGTGACAATCATTTCAAAATACGATTTCAGCTTTTCCCGCGAGGAAAAATCAACCCGTTTCAAGCCCAGCCTGGCAATACTCAGAATACTGTGCATGGGAGTTCGCAACTCGTGAGACATATTGGCAAGGAATTCAGATTTTGCCTCGTTTGCGAGTTGAGCTGTACGGAGTGCCTTTTGCATGGTAGTAACATCGGTACAGATGCCTGCAGTAGCGTAAATGGATCCCCCACTCTCCCTTAGCGGGAATTTATGAACGAGCAGGTTTTTTTCCTGATCACCAAGGATGAAGGTTCCTTCAAGTTCCAATGATTCACCGGTTTCAATAATCTCAGAATCTCTAAAGCTAAAAAAACGACCAACATTTTCAGGAAAAACTTGAAGATCGTTTTTCCCTCGCAGTTCTTCACGTGTAAGACAACAGAGTTGTTCAAATGGTCTATTGACGGTTAGATATCGTCCTTCAAGATCTTTACAATAGATAGGTAATTCGACATTACGTAGGATTGCTTGAAGATACCCTTCACTTTCCGATAGAAATTTTTTTGTTATTTTGAGAGCATCCTCCATCTGCTTTCTGCTTGTAATATCATGCAGAGTAACAAATATGATCTGTTCTTCCTGCCAAACTACCCGACGCAGATTGACATGAACAAGCAAAGGGACTTCTTCCCCTGGCCGCATTATTTTACACTCAAAATCGTTTTCCTCTCCATTAACAACTTTTTCCCAGTGATCCTGAACGCTCAAACTACTGCCATCCAGCATTGTGAATAATTGCAGAGGCAAAGTATTTAGAATGCCTTCCCTGTCCCCAAAAAACATCTCCAACACCGCCTGATTAACATCCAACACACTCCCATTCAGAGTGCAAATGACAATGCCATCATGAGTGAGATTAAAAAGTTCGCGTAATTTTATCCTTCCACTTTCAACTTCCCAGCGCGATTCTTTTTCTTTTTCTATAATTTCGGCCAATTTGTCATTGGCGGTTGATAGTTTTTCGGCCTGCCTCTCAAAAAGATAGGCGGTTATCAGAGAATCCCAGAAATGAAAATTCCAGCGTTTTATCTGTGCCCATAAGTAAAAAACAAAAAATATTATTGCGACAATAGCCGGCAGAAGTTCACCCTGCTGAATGAGCAAACCGATCAGAATACCGGGCAGAAAAGATAGAATAAGGTAATTTACAGCAAGAATCCGCCAAATACAAAAGTTTGCCATGGATCCAGCACCTATCCCTGCCGAGAGAAGTAAAATAAACAAAACCGGAAAACCTTCCAAATAGGTGAAAAGAAAAATGGCTGTTGTTATCCCCCAAATTGCAGCCATCCCAAGACAAGCCCAAAAAAACAGCTGAATCCAGATGGTCGGTGTTTCAACAGTATATGTTTTTATGCGCGTTATCGATACCTGGCGTGCGACAGCACTCCCCAACATAAGAAGAGCCAGGAAGGCACAAGTGTAAGGTGAGGTCAATACATACTTGGAGGTAATAACAGCCATAGCGAAGCAAAGAGGAACAATGACTGTGCCGAGAACGGATCTCTCTGCCATTTCACGCACCGCCCTTTGGACCAACAATTGGTTTTCCTCCACCGATAATTGTAAAGATCGGAGTGAAAGCGTCTTTGTTAAATCTCTAAGCGTCACCATCTAACTCATCCAATAGCAGAGATTAAGAACAAATCAATTACCAATACGTGATAAACGCGTAAAAACTTCGATTTTCGATGGATAAGTAACAAGCACCCAATCAACATACACAAGAATCTATGAATATAATTATTTTCATGTATTTTCGCTATTTTTTCAAGCAGCAGAGGTTTACACTTTCGAAATAACATTTTCAGCAGGTCAATCTCAATCCGAGACAAATAGGTGTGTGCAATAGTAGGAGCCATGAATTGTCAGGGTTGGTTGGTAGATTCATCATAATCTCTTATACATACCCAAACATATTATGAACAGTATCTGTTGTTCTTGGTGTTTGCATCCTGCGACCAAACAAAAATTTTATATTGAAATCAGGGCATTTTGCCATCTTATTTTTCAATAACCCACACTATCTAAACTTGACGACTATTAGAAAAGCTCATATTATACCAACGTTTAGACTTGATCATGAGTCGATTATTTTTCTATTAATGGTGCGAGCCAAGTTATCATAAACTAAGGAGTAAAGAATGCTTGAACTGAAAAAAGGCGATGAGATCCTAGCGGTTGTTGGGGGTGTCACCACCATCGCCGAAGCCCAAAATGTATTTACCGACAGTCTTGATGAGATCAACAATAAAAAACTGGCACAGATAAAAAATGAAGAGGCATTGATTAAAATTGCCAATACCATAAAGATGTGTCGACCAGATAGCGTCTTTGTTAATACTGGTTCGGCAGCTGATGTTCAATGGATCCGAGAATATTCACTCGAAAAGGGTGAGGAAAAGAAACTGGCAAAACCTGGGCACACCATTCATTTTGATCTGCCGGAAGACCAAGCTCGATTAGTGAAACAAACATTTTACATCATCAATGAAGGCGAAAAGATGAGCTCCCTGGCGAAAACAGTATTGCGCCACGAGGCAACCGAGTACATCAAAAAATTCATGCCGGGAATTATGACGGGAAAAACCATGATTGTTGGATTTTATAGCCGTGGACCCGTTGGAGCAGAGGCAGCTATTCCTGCAATTGAGATATCCTCCTCCGGTTATGTACTGCATTCCGCTGAATTATTATACCGAAACTGTTTCAGGGATTTTGACGCGGAAATACAACGCACCGGACTCTTTTTCACCAACGTTCACTCCGAAGGCAGCAACACCTCAGAGGATGTCCCTAATGCCCGTATTTTCATGGACAGAAGCTGGATGACCACCTTTGCAACCTTCTGTACCTATGCCGGAAATACTCTGCTGCTGAAAAAAGGCAATCATCGGTTCAGCGTTGATTATGCCACTTACTACAAGGTGGAAGAACAGCTTTCCGAGCATATGTTTATCACAGGCATGACCGGTCCCGGCGGCAGGAAAACATTTTTTGCCGGAGCCGCCCCATCCGGATGCGGTAAAACTACCACTGCTATGGTAGGTACCGATTTTATTGGCGACGATTTGGCCCAGTTCTGGATTGACAAAAACGGCGTGCTTCGTGCCATCAATCCGGAAAAAGGCATTTTCGGTATCGTCGAAGACGTTAATCGTGAGGGCGATCCAATTTTAATGGACTGTCTGCGCGGCGATGGGACAGAGGTTATCTGGTCAAATGTTCTTATAGATAACGGTGTGCCACACTGGGTTGGCCATGGTGAGGAATTACCGGAGAATGGTATTAATTTCAGGGGTGATTGGTTTAAAGGAAAAACCGGACCGGACGGTGCTCCGATACCAATGTCTCATAAAAATTCTCGCTGCACTCTTGTTGCCTCGGCGATTGCCAATCATGCGACAACATTATCCGAAGACCCGAACGGCGTTCCCGTAAAGGTAATCACCTATTCAGGCAGGGATGCCGACACCATGCCTCCAGTATGGGTTGCCAAAAATTCTAATGAAGGCGTGGCGATCGGGGCATCGATTGTTTCCAAAGCCACTGCCACGGAAGTCGGTGCAACCGGCGTAAATCGGCAACCATGGGCAAACGCACCTTTTATTCCGGGCGCACTTGCTGATTATATGGCTGCTCAATTCGCCTTCTTCAACTCCACGAAATTCTCCGAAGCCACTCGGCCGATCATGGCTGGATTGAATTATTTTCTTACCCATGAAAACCGCGGAGGAACCGGTAGTCACCTGCTGGGTGAAAAAAAGGATGTCAGAGTCTGGCTCGGCTGGCTGGAACTTTTTGCCCATGGCGACGTAAAGGCTATCACTACGCCGATCGGTTATCTGCCCAAATATGAAGATCTGGTCACATTATTTCGGACCATTAATAAAGAGTATCCAAAGTCGTTATACGATATGCAGTTTTCCCTGTATGTAGATAAGATCGTGGATCGCCTGGATCTCCAGCGCGACGCATACAGTAAAGAACCAGAAGTCCCACAAATGCTTTTCACAATATACGAAAAGCAGAAAAACGAGCTTTTGCAGCTAAAAGCTAAATTCGGATCTATTATCTCCCCGGATAGCCTTGTTTGAGCTTTTCCCTGCCACAGCCTGTCCACCTCGACAGGCTGTGGCAACCTTTTTCTGAACTCGTGATGAGTTCGTCTTTATTTCTGAAATATTCAGGACAGTTACTATATTTTTGGTGAATATGATCACGGTTGCCAACACCCTCAAAAAATGAATCCCTCCTCGGAACAGTGCTCTGAAATTTTACTCTTACAGGTTTCAGATCCAAAGCTCCTCAACATTTACTCTTTAGTCCTTTCCGCTGTCGATATCACCCATCGCATCCGATACATTTCCGAGGATCATATTGAGATCTATGTGGCAGCCAAACAGCAGGAAAGAGCACTCTATGAGATTTTTGCTTATGACAGTGAAAACCGAAACTGGCCACCTTCAGTTCAACCGGATACTTTTAGCCCCACTTTTCGTGCCATGAGTTCGGTGGTCATCGGCAGCCTTGTTTTTATATATGGAATTACCGGTGAATGGCATCTTAATTCGCTCTGGTTTCAAAAAGGGGCGGGAGACTCGTCCGCTATTTTAAATAATTTTCAATTGTACCGACTTGTAACGGCGCTGACCTTGCACGCCGATATAGTGCACCTTATGGGCAATTGTTTTCTAGGCTGGGTTCTCCTGCATTTTTTCTTTCATCTGACAGGCAATGGTATCGGTCTCTTCTCTCTACTGATCACCGCGACCGTTGCAAATCTGATCAACGTAATGGTTCATGGCCCAGGCCATTTATTTGTCGGTTTTTCCACAGCCATATTCAGCGTCATAGGTATGCTCTGCACCATAAGCTTTGCCTTGCAAACTAAGCGACTTACTCTCCATTTCTTCATGCCCCTAATGTCAGGTTTTGCCCTCCTCGCTTTTCTTGGTTCAAGCGGAGAACGAACAGATCTCGGCGCTCACCTTTTTGGACTTTTGTGCGGCCTCATCGTTGGTAATTTCGTTCGATTGCCAATGTTTGCCACTTGGCGTTCCTCCTTTCTTATTCAAACCCTTCTCGGTGCTTTCACTTTTGGAACTTTTTATGCCTGCTGGCTTTTGGCTCTGCATTGGTGAGACATGTGAAAATAGTTGGAGTTTCACAATAATTTCACGATTCAGATTGCAATCACTTCAATGAATTATTACCTTAGTTTGTTTAATGTAGCATTTTCGAGCGATCCTCATACATTAACACACGATTATTATTGAGATTTTTTGAGAGGATATGCTAACAAACAATTACGATCAGGAGATTTTCTATGTCCAATCAGGATCAACAGCCTCCATGGGGAAAAAAGCACAAGCCTCAGACCCCGGAAGAGATTGTGGCACAGCTGATTAACAAATTACAGGACTTTTTTTCAGACAAAAAGAAACCACCTTCACCAGAAGACGGCCAGGAACCGCCCTCTTCCCCAACTTCGCCTTTTGCCAACTTGGGCAAATTACTGACAATTATTTTCATCATCATTGCCTTGCAGGGCGTTTATTCATCTTTTTTCAAAATTACCCCCAGTGAGGTAGGTGTTGTTCTTCGACTAGGTAAATATTCTCGCACAACTCCTCCCGGATTACATTTTAAAATTCCCTACATCGAAAAACTGTATAAAGTCGATGTGGAAAATATTCGAAAAGAAGAGTTTGGCTTTCGTAACCGTGTCTCAGGACAACAAACGGCCTCCGACTCGCGCGCTTTTGCCAACGAATCTCTTATGCTCACTGCCGATAAAAATGTTATCAATGTCGCCTGGATTGTGCAGTATAGAGTCGCCGATCCTTACGCCTTCCTCTTCGAGGTGGCGAATGTTCGCCAGGCAATTCGGGATAATTCCGAGAGTGTTACCAGGCGAATAGTCGGTAATATGGATTTTGACTACGTGTTGAGTAACCGTGAACTTCTCGCTGCATCAGTAAAGCAGGAATTACAGGAGCAGCTGAACAAACTCTTTGCCAAAGGCGTAAGCGGCGTCAATATTGGTACGGTGCAGTTTCAGGATATTAACCCACCAGATCAGGTAAAACCCGCATTTAATGAGGTAAATGAGGCAGATCAGGACATGAAACGTCTGGTCAATGAGGCCCAGGAAACCTACAACCGGGTTATTCCAAAAGCTTCGGGTGATGCCAAAAAGATCATTGAAGAAGCCTATGGCTATCAGGCCGAGCGCATCAATAATGCCAAAGGCGAAACTCAGCGATTTGCAGATATTCTCAAAGAATATAAAAATGCACCGGAAGTGACCCGTAAACGAATGTATTTGGAAACCATGAAAGAAATACTACCTACCGTAGAATCCGTTTATGTCATTGACAAAGACCAGCAGTCACCAATCCCGCTCCTGAACATCACCTCGGCAAGCGGCCTGTCGCTGACACAGCCTAAAAAGACTGATACTACAGAAAGGAAATAGATATGAAACAGATAGCCCAATTTTTTCTCGTCGGTCTCGTCCTGTTGGCGATTGTCGTAGTGTATGATGGTTTCTTCATTCTTGAAGAAGGAAAGCAAGCTGTTATCACCCAATTCGGGGCACCGGTAGGTGAGCCGGTCACTGATGCGGGACTGCATTTCAAAATGCCATTTATACAGCATGTCCAGGTATTTGAAAAAAAGATCTTGATCTGGGATGGTGAACCGAATCAGATTCCGACCAACGACAAGACCTACGTTTTTATTGACGTTACCGCCCGCTGGCGTATAGAAAACGCCTTAAAGTTTCTCCAGGCTGTCAATAATGAGACAAGAGCGCAATCGCTTTTGAGCGATATTATCGACGGTACTGTTCGGGATATGGTCAATAAAAACGACCTGATAGAGATCATTCGCAGCTCAGACTGGTCTGTGGATACAATGTCGGAAACCACTGCCGTGTCCACCATCGGCACCAAGCCTAAAAATGGCCGCGACGTGATATCCAACCAAATTCGGGAGATCGCCTCAAAAATAACCCCACAATACGGAATCCAATTGATTGATGTGATCATCAAAAGGGTCAACTACATTGACTCTGTTCGGCTCAAGGTATATGACAGGATGATTTCTGAAAGGAAGAGGATTGCCGCGGAAAAGCGATCAACAGGCGAAGGCCAGAAAGCCGAAATCCTTGGTACCGTGGAGCGTAAACTCAAGGAAATTATATCCACCGCCAACCTGAAAGCCGTAACAGTTAAAGGTAAAGCCGATGCCGAAGCAACTAAAATTTACGGTGAGGCCTACTCTCAGGACCCGGATTTCTATGCATTTCAAAAAACCCTGGAAAGTTACCCGGAAATTATTGGCAAAAACACCTCCTTGGTAATTTCCTCCGATTCAGATCTGTATCGTTTTCTCAAATCAGTATCAGGAAAATAAATCAGCGCTACCGTTGTCGGGATATTATGCAGTATTTGTATCGGCTGCATAATATCCCGCCATTGCTGATTGGTAAAACGTAACAGATACTATTTGCCGACCCGGTTAGCATCCAGGCCACCACTCGTTCCCGGATATGCCGGAGCTTGACTTTTTTGGTAGGGGACTCTTCCCTTAGCTGTGAGCATATCAATAAATGTCTCCAACTCCCCTTCATCTTTAATATCATCTGTATCAAGCTGCTCGAATCGACAATTACAGTAGCTCAGCTGCCCTTCACACCAGGGACAAATCTCAACTGTACAGCCCAGGAGATGGCACTCTCCTTCCGGTACCCCGCACACGGGGCAGATCTCCCTTTCTTTCCCGAGAGTGGCCGGATACTCAACCAGGTCTTCTGCCGGCAAACATATTTCCAAAAACTCTTCCTGGCTTTGAAAGCCAAAAAAGGACAAGACCTCAATGTCGACTTCTTGCCGATACTCTCCCAATAAGAGACATTGATCGGCGGACACGGCATACAGATAGGAAAAGGAGACGGTACTGACCACAAAAAGATGAACTCCCTGCTGATCAATGAGTTTGGCAATCTGGATGACGGCTTCTTCACGCGCCTCAGGTAGGGAAGAGTAGTATTCCCGGAACAGCCTTATAATAAAACCATTATTCCTGCATCGGTCAACCAGAGCAACTGCTTGATTTATTTCCTTTTCAGGAACTGAATATTGAATAAAGAGTTTTATCTCATCAATTAATTGGTGCATTTTATTGTCAATTGGCATAGTGGTCCTTCAATGGTAAAAACATGGAATCACCGCAATAGTATTGGTGTAACGGTGTGAAAAGTGTCCGTCAAAGACGGCAATTTTAAGATCGTTTGCCGAAAAGTCAAAATTATATTATAGTATTTTCCTGAACATCATTCCAGCAACAATATTAGGTCCTGTTGTTCCAGCCTGATCATTTTTTTTGCGTTCGAGAGTCCTTTCCGGCACATTCCAGTCAGTCCTGTAAATGGTAGTTAAACGATGTTGTAATTACAGGATGCTTCTATTTCCTTTGGCTGCCGGGATACCATTAAACCAGAAGTGTGTGTTCCAATCGGAGGTCACCGTTTCGTCAAGCATGAGGAATTACTATGTCACAAGAATTTGCAACATTGTCTCTTGGAGATAAATCTTATAAACTCCCAATCATTGTGGGGACAAGAGGTGACAAAGCAATCGACATCCGCGGTTTATTAAAAGAAACCGGTTACATCACGCTAGACAGCGGCTATATGAATACCGGTGCATGCACCTCTGCGATCACCTACCTAGATGGCGCCAAGGGTATTCTCGATTATCGCGGCTATGCTATTGAGGATCTGGCGAAAAACTGTAGTTTCACAGAAGTTGCTTATTTAATCCTTCACGGGGAATTGCCAACATTCGATGCCCTGGAGCACTTCAAGCACGAAATGCGTCGCTTTGCTCTGCTCCACGAAGATATGATCCATTTTTTCGATCATTTTCCGCCAAACGCATCGCCTATGTCAATTCTTTCTACCACTGTAAATTCTCTGCACAACTATTACCCAGAGATGGACAATGAAGACGATCCTTATGGTGGCTATTCAGTTACGACTGCCCGTTTACTTGCTAAAACAAGAACCATCGCTGCCTTTTCCTACAAAAAGAGCATAGGCCATCCTCTCGTCTACCCAAGTCCGAGGTTGAACTATTGTGAAAATTTCCTCAATATGATGTTTGATCGACCCAACCTACCCTACCAGATCAAGCCTGAATTCGTCTCTGCCCTGAACAAACTGCTCATCCTTCACGCCGATCACGAACAAAACTGCTCCACCTCGACAGTCCGATTGGTCGGCAGTGCTGGTGCCAACCTCTATGCTTCCATATCAGCTGGAATCAGCGCGCTCTGGGGGCCGCTGCACGGGGGAGCTAACCAGGCAGTCATTGAAATGTTGCAGGCTATCCATAAAGACGGCAACAACTACAAGAAATATATTGCGAAGGCGAAAGACAAAAATGATCCTTTCCGTCTCACCGGATTTGGTCACCGGGTGTACAAAACTTTTGATCCCCGTGCGAAAATCATCAAAGATGCCTGTAGTGAGATAATGGTGGATCTTGAGATCCAGGATCCACTACTTGATATTGCCTTGGAAATGGAAGAACATGCCCGAACTGATGGGTATTTCATTCAACGAAATCTTTACCCAAATGTTGATTTCTATAGTGGGATCATCTATCGCGCCATGGGAATTCCAACCAATATGTTCACCGTTATGTTTGCTCTTGGTCGTCTCCCCGGCTGGATAGCTCAATGGACCGAGATGAAAGAAGATCGAGAAAATGCCAGAATCGGCCGCCCCCGTCAGATCTATTCAGGGCAAGCCCGCAGGAACTTCATCCCCATGAAAGATCGTTCATAACCGGCCCATTTCCTTGTTTTTCAGCACAGGAGTCGATTTTCTTGAGAAATCACTCCTGTGCCCGACTAATGGACTATGCTTTTGACACTTGCTACTTTATCAGTTATGAACTTATTTCTCAAGACTCTTGCCTACTTCAAAGTTGACGACAAGTGGTACATCCAGTATGAGCGCATCTTCCATGGCCGTTTTAATGAGAGGCTTCGTCTGCTCCAGTTCTGTTTCCGGCAATTCGAAAACCAGTTCGTCATGAATTTGCAGCAACATTTTTGCCGACAGCCTGCTGTCCTTGATGGCATTCTCACATTTTATCATGGCAAGTTTAATAATATCAGCGGCAGTCCCTTGGATGGGAGTATTGATAGCCATCCTCTCTGCGAATTCCCTTCGAGCTTTATTGGTCGAATGAATTTCCGGAACACTTCTTCGCCGTCCTAATAAGGTGGTAACGTAGCCATTTTTTCGTGCCTGAACGACTATATTTTCCATAAATTTTTGGACTCCGGTGTACAGGCGGAAATAACTGTCTATGAATCGCTGCGCCTCTTTTCTGCCAATATCGAGCTGATTTGCAAGACCAAAACTACTCATTCCATATACGATACCGAAATTTATGCTCTTTGCCACCCTGCGCATCTCCGATGTGATCAGCAAGGGCGAAACTCCGAAAATCTCTGCAGCGGTTCTGGCATGGATATCTTCTCCTATCCTGAAGGCTGTGAGCAGAGCATTATCCTGGGAATAGTGGGCAAGCACCCGTAAATCTATCTGAGAATAATCCGCAGAGAGAAAGATAAGTCCATCTCCAGGTACAAAAGCGCCACGAATACGGCCTCCTTCTTCGCTTCGGATCGGAATATTCTGCAGGTTAGGATCGCTACTGGACAGGCGACCTGTCGCAGTTACCGCCTGATTGAAAGATGAATGTATTCTGCCCGTCGTCGGGTCCTGCAATAGAGGGAGCTTATCTACATAGGTGGAGAGCAGTTTTGCAAGCGTACGATAGCGCAAAATCAGAGCCGGCAATTCATGTTTTTTTGCAAGTTGTTCCAAGACCTTTACATCTGTGGAAAAGCCGGTCTTGGTTTTTCTGCCGTGGGCCAAACCCTGTTCCTCAAACAATATCTGCGCAAGTTGTTGTGAGGAATTAATATTAAAAGCATGTCCGACAAAGGTATAGATCTGTTCTTCTAATACTCCGAGTTTACCAGCGAATTCAACCGAGAGGGCTGAAAGGACGGTCGGATCAATGCAGATTCCAGCCAGCTCCATCCTGGCAAGGATTACAACGATCGGCATCTCAACCTTTCGAAAAAGATCCATGACACCATTTTCACTCAGCAAAGGCTCAAACTCCTGCCAAAGCACCAAAGTGCCATAGACATCCTCACAACTATAAATCCCGGCCTTTTCTATATCGACATAGGCAAAGCAATCTTCCCGTTTATCACCGCCGACCACCTCATCAAAGGAGGTCATCTTCAGGCCGCGTTGCTGACAGAGAGCATCGAGTTTAAGCGAACGTCCTTCGCTCTCGAGGAGATATGCGGCGATGAGTGTATCGGCCAGCGGTTCAGCCAGCTCAATCCCCCATTGCTGCTTAATCACCGTGAAATCGTATTTCAAATTATGGGCAACCTTTATCAGGTCTGTTGACAGCAGGAACGGTTGAAGTGCCGCAAAAACCTCCTGCCCACCGAGTTGCCCTTCAGCTGGATTACCATCTTCATTGAGGTGGCCAATAGGAATATACCATGCCCTCTCCAGATTGGTACAGATCGAGATGCCAACGAGACGAGCGTTTCTTGCATTAAGAGAAGTGGTTTCCGTATCGACGACAAGCAGTTCAGCGCCCTGCAAAGCACCGACAAGCTCTGCCAATTGTTCGCTACTGCGCACCGTTACAAAACCATCAACGGGCACAGCGGTTGCGGTATCAATTCCTTTCAACAGGTTGAGAAATTCAAGTTCCGTGTATATTTCACCCAACTGCGCATCATCTCCTTGCCGTAAAAGATAGCTATCAAGTTGCTCCGGGATCGGTACGTCGGATTTGAGGTTGATCAATTCCCGTGAAAGATAGGCCTGGTCGCGATATTCGATTATCTTTTCTTTCATCTTCGACTTTTTCAAATCGTCGACGTGCGCATACAATCCATCAAGAGTACTAAAATCGCCGATCAGTTTTTCGGCGGTTTTGGGACCGACACCCGGCACTCCCGGAATATTGTCGGCGCTGTCTCCGATTAAGGCAAAAAGATCCAGAAGCTGATCCGGCCGAACACCGTATTTCATTTTAACGGCTGCCGAGTCCATCACTTTGTCTTTCATGGGATCCCACATGACCACATCATCAGATACAAGCTGCAGGAGATCCTTATCTCCTGAAACGACAACAATCTTGTGACCAAGAGCTGTGAATCTTTTCACCACAGAAGCAATTATGTCATCAGCCTCAACATCCTGTTCTTCCAGCATCAGGAAGTTTGATGCTGCAACAAACCTTTTAATAAATGGGATTTGAACGCTCAGATCGTCCGGCATCTGCGGACGATTTGCCTTATATTGATCATAGAGTTGATGGCGAAAAACCGGCCCCCTGCTATCAAAAGTCACTACCAGATATCTGGGATTTTTTTCCCTGATCAGTCGTTTAACCATATTAATAAAGCCGAGAACCGCTTGGGTTGGAACTCCCTTGCTGTTTGAAAGTGGCGCTATGGCGTGGTAGGCCCGATAGATGTATGCACTTCCGTCAATGAGATAAATTTCTTCTTTCACAGCCTGCAACTCCATATATTCTTTAGAATACTTCAGCAAAAGGTTTCCCCGAAGTATTATTAGTGGACTTAGAAATTATTTTCTTTTTTTATACATAAAAATAATTTCCTGAAGGAACTCTTAAGTATAGCGGGTTTTCATGTTTTTGTACCGAACAATCGGTTTCCCTCTAGAGCATCGGCAGTCCACAAAAAAAAGGCCCCGTGACATTCACTGTCCGGGGCCTTTTTCTCTATATTCTCTTATGATTATCTTGGTGATCTCACCCAAGAAGCCTGTGGACCCTTGTCACCAATAGTTTCCCCAAAGGAAACACGATCTCCTTCCGAAAGATCATCCATATTTAAATTTTTTAGCGCATTTTCATGGAAATAAATATCTCTTTTATCTAGTGATGTAATAAACCCATACGACTCATGCGGAGAAAGTTTTCTGATTATTCCGAATCCATCTGTGGGGGTTACCTGATTGGTCTGTTTTTTGCCTTGCCTTTTCTTTCTCTGCATCTCTTTTAGCTGCAAGGTCAACACATCAAAGGACTCAGTAAGTGCGGCACGTACAGTCTCAGCGTTCCTGGTGACAACAGCGGTGTCATTAGGTACCGTCGCTACCAGTTTAGTCTCAAACCCACCCTGTTTGTAATGGGTTGTGGCTTCAATGCTGACACGTAAATGAAGAACGAAATTTGGATAGAGGCGAATCAGCTTTTCTTGTTCCTCCTGGATCTTAGTCTGCCAACCTTTACGCAACTCAACATTTCGGGCTTCGATCTTCAGTTCCATATAGTTCCTCCAGCTCTGTTTCAAACAGCGGTGACCCCACTGTTTTACTCATGCATCATCAGATGCATCCCATGCAGTCAATCAACGAACCAGACAGAGGAAACATCTTAAACGTTCTGGTCGAAGAAGAGCTGCTCTTAATCTTATTATATTGCCCTCTCTTTCAGAATCAAGGCTACCGATCGTTTTAACAATGCAATTAAGGACTCACTAACTTTAAATTTTCAAAAAAATGAGAAACATGGCTATTCAAATTATTTCATTGTATACTTATTAGCCTTTGAATCTCACTGGAAAAACTACTGGGAGTTGTGCATTGCAGAGCAACAAGATCGGGGTAATTCTCCTAAATATGGGTGGCCCAGACAGTTTGGAAAATGTCCGGCCATTTCTTTTTAATCTTTTTTCCGACCGGGAAATCATCAAACTAGGTCCCGCTTTTCTGCAAAAATTTTTAGCATGGATACTGTCCAGCCGTCGAGCACCGAAAAGCAGAGCAATCTATGCAAAAATAGGGGGTCGTTCTCTGCTCAAGGAGATTAGTTTTCGTCAGGCCAAAGCCCTGCAAGAGGCACTCAGGAAAGATGGCGACTATGTTGTTACCGTGGCAATGCGCTACTGGCCTCCGTTTGCCGACGACGCAATACAACAATTGCTCGCAGAAGGGGTAGACCATCTAACCGCTCTGACTCTCTACCCACACTATTCGAAGGCGACGACCGGTTCATCACTCTCTCACCTTCAGCAAAGCCTTCGGCGTCTGGCTCCCCAAATCCCTTTTACCAATATCTCCTCCTGGCCCACCCAACGCTGTTATGTCAGAGCTTTAGCAGAAAATATAGCAGCAGGATTACAGTCCTTCGGTACAGAGCCGGTGGTAATAGTTTACAGCGCCCATAGCCTCCCTCTCTCCTTCATCAGGGATGGCGACCCTTATGTAGACCATATCAAGCAAACTATTGCGGCAATTGAAAAAATAACACACCAAAGCGGCAAACTCTGTTTCCAAAGCCGGAGCGGTCCAGTTGAATGGCTTTCCCCTTCAACACCGGAAATGCTGAAAACTCTTGCGAACGAAGGTTGTAGGAATATCCTGATGGTGCCGATAAGTTTTGTCTCTGACCATGTCGAGACTCTGTACGAAATAAATATCCTTTACAGAGAACAAGCGGCACAGCTTGGTATGTGCCTCAGGTCGTGTAACTCTCTCAACACCCATCCCCTTTTCATTCAAGGCCTCAGGTCGCTGGTTCTGAAGGAAAAGTACTGATTGGTCCCTCCCCATGTGCGACTCGTCCGCGAAGAAGAATTTTGAAAAAAATCTAGGCAATTACGAACAACTTAGGAAAAATGGCATTCTCGGACAGGATCCTAAGTCATGGAGTTTTGAAATCGGCGCATTCTTACATTCATAAGCAGCCCCAATCCAAGCATGGTTGTCAATAATGAGGATCCACCGTAGGAAACAAGTGGCAACGGTATTCCTACCACAGGGAGAAACCCCATGATCATGAATAGGTTAATCACTGCCTGCCAAAAAATAAGTGTAACCACCCCATATGCCAAAAGCACACCGAAACGGTCTTTGGCGTACATTGCCACATACAGCCCCCAAAGCAGAAGGAGGAAGTAAGTTCCTATAAAGATAACACTTCCGGCAAAACCCCATTCCTCGGCCCAGACGGCAAAGGCAAAGTCCGTGTGTCGCTCTGGAAGAAAATGCAGGTGACCCTGGGTGCCTTCCATATAACCTTTACCAAATTTCCCTCCACTACCAACTGCGATTTTGGACTGTAAGATTTGATAACCGTGCCCCATCGGATCATTTTCGGGATCTAGAAATGTTTGGATTCTCTGTTTCTGATACGGTTTCAACAATTGTTCCCAAGCAATAACCCCAACTCCCAGAGAAAGGCCACCCATAATGGCATAAGTCGACATCCGGAGCTTGACGAATACCGTCATCGAGACGAAAATTATACCAAACATCAAGGCCGTACCGAGATCGGGCTCTAAAAGGATAAGCAGGAAGGGAATCCCGGTAAGCACTATCGGCATGAAGAGATCCTTGATACTGTATCCGTCACTGATCTCTTTTCTTGAATAATAACTGGCGAGAGTGACGACGAGCATGAGCTTGGCGGGCTCCGACGGCTGCAATTTAAAAAAACCAAGGTTAATCCAACGTTGGGCACCGCCGGCCTCATGACCTGCAACAATCGCAAAGATGAGGAGAACAACAATCAATACATAAAATGGATAATTCCATGAGTGCAGCTCCTGATAGTCAAAACTGATGACAAACACAAACGCTGCAAACCCCATGAGAAAAAAGTACCCTTGCTTAAGATATGGCGGCATACCGTACCCTTTCGGTGGAAAGGAAGCACTGTAAAGATTGAAAAAGGCCATGATGCATACCAAAAAGACAAGCAACATCAACACCATATCGAAATGTTCAAACAACCTTCTATCTATTCGAAACATTCTTGTGCACCATTAATTAATTCTTCAACAATCGACAAATTATTTTACCTGCTGCTGAACGGTCTGGTTCAGCCTACCACTAAAGTATTGATTCATAATCGCCCTGGCAATAGGGGCTGCTGCTGAACCACCATGCAAGCCGTGTTCAACAAGAACTGTTACGGCAATTTCCGGATCTTCCGCCGGGGCAAAGCAGGTAAACCAAGCATGGTCCCGGTACAAATACGGGATGTCTTCTTCTTTAAGGTGACGATATTGAGCAAGTTTAACCACCTGAGCTGTCCCGGTTTTACCGGCAATTTTCAATCCTTCGATTGCAACTGAACGTGCAGTACCATGTTTGCCCTGAACCACCTCCTCCATCCCCCGCTTGATGAGATTGAAGTAGCTGTCGAAGCCGGTTATCTCACTCACCAGTTCAGGTGAAAAGCTCTCGGTTATCTTACCCGCCGGATCAATAACCTGTTCGACTATCTGAGGTCGGTACAATTTACCACCATTAGCAACTGTTGCAGTCATCGCACACATCTGTAGCGGAGTGACAAGGTTGAAACCCTGCCCAATGGCAACGGAAAGCGTTTCACCGTCCTGCCACTTGGCTTTGCGATATTTTTGCTTCCATTGTTTTGTCGGGACAAGACCGGGTTTTTCATAATCCATCTCAATCCCTGTTTTTTTTCCTAAACCGAGTTTTTCAGCATACTCTGCCAACCTGTCAACACCCACCCTCTGCCCAACCTGGTAGAAGTAAACATCACAGGACTCTCCGATGGCTTTTAATAAGTTTACCGGTCCATGGCCTGAATGTTTCCAGCATCTATAGATTCTGTTGCCAAACGAGTAGTGGCCGGGGCAATAAAGCACAGTGTCCTGATCGATCACCCCCGTGGCTAAACCAGCAAGAGCTGTTACCATTTTATACGTAGACCCCGGAGGGTATGTTGCCTGAACCACTTTGTTAAGGAGCGGATGCTTGGGATTATCGAGTAAAGCCTGCCATTTTTTTATTGATATCCCTCCTACAAAATCATTGATATGAATGCTTGGTGCAGAAGCTGCCGCCAGCACTCTGCCGGTTTTTACCTCCAGTGCCACAACAGCTCCCGATTTTTCTCCAGCCGACATATAGCTTTCTGCTATCTGTTGCAAATCCACATCAATGGTTAAACGGATTTCCCTTCCGGGAAGTGGTTCCACAGCTTTAAGTAACTGCTGCTCAAAGCCCTTTGCGTCAACCTCTGAATAACTATATCCCTTTTCACCCCGCAAGTCTTTTTCCCGGATCTTCTCAAGTCCTTTTTTACCGACTATGTCCCCCCCTCTATAGATGTCACGATCAGCTGATTCCAAATCCTTCTTGGAAATCGAACCGAGATAACCGATGATATTTGCGGCAAGATCTTGGTAGTGATAAACTCGGACAGGTTGCACCTCGATTCGGATCCCGGAAAACTCATGATTATGATTTTCCAGATAGGCGAGAGTCTGCCAATCGATATCTTCCTTCAGACTTACCGGCACATATCTCGGAGTATCGGATGCCTCCCGAATTTTCTCCCATAAATCGGAGACGTCCATTTGGAGGATCGGAGCAAGTCGTTTCAGCACATCGCCAAGGTCGTGGGAATCTTCCTGCACCAACGCAACATTAAAAGATGGTCGGTTGGTGACAATTTCTCTATTATTGCGATCAAGGATGTGGCCCCTTGGTGGAACCAGTTGCCTGATTCTCACTCGGTTGCCATAGGCTTGGCGCTCGTATACGTCACCATTGCTGATTTGCAGGAACCAGAGCCTCAAGATAACGATGAACAGAAAAAAAAGTACAACCGCAGAAGCGCCTAACAACCGCTTTTTTAAAAGATCAAGAGCTGCTTCATCACGCTCTGAAATATCTGCAATATCTTTAAATGAAAATTTCAAACGCATTTTACCCTTTTTGGGTTACATCGGCTTACGAGGACGACGACGGAGAGGTTTGGCGCGTAAACGTCGTTTCTGAAGATAATCATACAGACTGCTGAACAAAAGAAAGAGTGGAATGGCCGCCGCCACCAACAAGGCTGTTCTCTGGAGAGTAAGTCCCCACGACCATTCCGGCAAGTCTTCCGGCAAGGTAAAAGAATAGACAAAATAAAGAAACATCTGTACTAAAAAATAACTGAGGCCAACAAGTGGAATCTGATAAGTGGATTCCTTTATAGGGCTTTTATTGGTGAGGCTCTTAAGGACAATAAAAGTAAGAAGACAAACAAGGGGATAAAAACCAAGATGAATCCCGGCCACTACATCCAGAATCCATCCCAAACTGAACACCAAGGCGATGCCTGGTATCCAAGCAAATCGATACGCTATGAAAGTTACAAGAATAAAGACGAAATCCGGTCGACCGAGCCACACCGGCAGAGACTGCAACCAAGTTGTCTGTATAACAATCAATACAACCCCAAGCACCCAGAATGTAAGAAAAAGCATTACCCGCTACTACCTCCCTGGCGAAAGGTTTGTTGAATCGAGTAATTTTCTACGATCGGTCGGATCAATAAATACAAATTCCAGTTTCTGAAAATCGACATTAGGTTTGACTTCGATTTCTTGAAACATCCCCCTCCTGTTTTTATGTATTTTGGACACCCTGCCAAGGGGAATACCGGCGGGGAAAACACCTCCAATACCGGCAGTAACGATATAATCACCTTCCGCGACATCGGCGTTTTTTAGTACGTAATTAAGAACATATCCCTGTTCACCAGCCCCCTTGAGAATGCCCCTTGTGCGGTTTTTCTGGATCATGGCGTCTATAGCGCTACTTGGAGCGTTGGCAAGCAAAACTTTCGAGTAATGCTCACTCGTATGAATGACCTGCCCAACAACTCCGCTGGGAGCAAGAACAATCATCCCTTCCAGGACATCGTCCTTTTTCCCTCGATCAACCACAATAGTCTGATACCAGTAAGCAGGTTCCGTTCCTACGACCCGAGCGGCCAGTGGTTGAAAACTTAATTTATTCTTAAAAGCCAGCAATTCTTCAAGATAAAGATTAGTACTGTAAGCTTCCCGGTATTCGCCCAGCTCCTTCAGGTATTTATCGACCAGCTCCTGCAACCTCTTATTATCCGCCCGAACATTCCACAACGCTATATAGTCGTCTTTCAGGTTGGTAATACCGGCCACCGTACGCGTAACGGCGCTCTGCATGGGGCCGATGAAGTCCAGGGTAAGCTGGTGAGGGGTACCGAACTGTCCGCCAAGCATTGAGGCAAGCAGCAACAGACCGACGATAGCTAGTATCACTATCAGAAGCAGAACCCTAATGCGTGTAAAGATGGATCGTCCCTGTATGGCTTTCGTTTTTTTTCGCACAAATTTTAATCATTTTGAGCAGCACATGGAGTACCGGTACGCTCGATCCGGTACAAATACATCATCCAAGGACAAAGACTAATCGATAGTCACCTCACGAAGGATATCAAGGTTATCAAGCGCTTTTCCAGAACCGAGAACAACCGAAGATAAAGGATCTTCGGCAACAATTATGGGCATGCCTGTTGCTTCTCGCAAACATTTATCAAGATTTTTCAACAATGCCCCACCACCCGTAAGCACGATGCCGTTATCGACAATATCAGCAGCCAGTTCGGGTGGTGTCACCTCGAGCGCAACCCTCACGGCTTCAACAATTACGTCAACCTGCTCAGCTATTGCGGATTGTATTTCATCCGCAGAAATTTGCAGGGTCTTCGGCACGCCGGAGACAAGATCCCGTCCTTTGATATCCATCGTTTCATACGGCTCTTCCGGCATGACATTGCCAATGGTGGTTTTGATCAACTCTGCGGTACGTTCACCGATTGCCAGATTATGTTTGCGTTTGATGTATTGAAGGATGGATTCATCCATCTTGTCACCAGCGACCCTGACGGATTTTGCATAGACTATACCGGACAGTGAAATAACGGCCACCTCAGTAGTTCCCCCACCAATATCAATTATCATATTGGCGGTAGGCTCGGTAATAGGTAATCCGGCTCCTATCGCTGCTGCCATCGGCTCCTCAATAAGATAAACTTCTCGCGCACCTGCAGATTCAGCCGATTCCCTCACAGCTCGCTTTTCCACTTGGGTTATCCCAGACGGAACGGAGATAATAATGCGAGGATGTACCAGAGTTCTTCTATTGTGAACCTTATTAATAAAATATCTGAGCATTGCCTCGGTTACCTCAAAATCGGCAATTACTCCATCCTTAATCGGTCGAATAGCAGTGATATTCCCTGGAGTCTTCCCGAGCATCATTTTCGCTTCGTGCCCGACAGCCAGCACTTTACTCATCCGTCCATCTTGCCGGACAGCAACGACGGACGGTTCCCGCAACACAATACCCTTGCCCTTAACATAAAGAACTGTATTAGCTGTTCCAAGATCGATTGCAAGATCGTTTGATAACCAGCCGAATAAAAAATTAAATGGTGAATACATACATTTATCCTTGGGATAAAAGGCACCTACCGGCACCTTTAAAATATATAAGCTCACAGCCGAAATCAAGGGACTGTGCTTCCGTCAAATTATTTGATTTTACAGAAATGCAAGAACTTCTCACGAAACCTCTCATCATAACAAAACAAAATTTCATTAGCAACAGATATGACATTTATCGAAAATGATTGTACTGTTTTTTATTGACACGAAAAATAAACCCTGTTAATGATATTGCAACTTTATGACCAAGAAGATTTATGGAAATTAAGGGGCTATAGCTCAGCTGGGAGAGCGCTTGACTGGCAGTCAAGAGGTCATCGGTTCGATCCCGATTAGCTCCACCAAATACAATAAAAAGGGTGTTACAGTTTTAACCTGTAATACCCTTTTTTATTATTCAGTTGCTGAAGCTACCGTCCTGTCTTGGTGATTGCTCCTTTTATTGACAACGCATATGGTTTGTGATCGCGCAGAAATTTCGGAAGACTCTCTTTAACAAGGCGAGCTCTCTCGATACTTGGATATTCCCCATAGAACACAAATATATTTTCCGGTACGGTTGCTTTCTGAAAAATATAGAAATTGCCGGCCTCTTGACGGTACCTGTCCTCAGCGAGCAATTTTTTGAAATTCTTCTCGGCACTTGTAGAAGCCAGGGCCATAAGTTGGACGGTATACATGCTTCCCTTCTTACCCCGTTTCCAGCCTAAACCTGCTCGTACTCTTTTCTTATATAACTGATCAATAGTATAAGCGGCATTCGAAGCAACGACTTGATTTGTTTTTTTACTGGGCCCTCGTTTGAGTTGCACTCGCGTCGATTCCGACGAGAGACCAGGCTTTTTCTTCTGGTCCTGACTTGAGTGTATAAGAGGCATGGGACTAACCGCCCCCGTCACCACTTCCTGAGGCGTTTGCACTTCTTTGGGTGTTTGCATTTCTTTGGTTTTGGCAATCACCTTTACAGCTTCCTCAGCGACGGTCTCACTCTCGATTTTCTCTGCTGTCCCAACTGCTAATTGTTTGACCTCTCCAAGCTCCTGATCGACATCCTGCTGAAAAGGCTTTTCCTCAGGCTCAATAACCTCCTCCTCTCCGAGCGTATTATCCTCCTGTACCTGCACTACTGCATCCTTTCCTTCTAGGACTTGAATTTCCTCTGCCGGTTGCACCATCTCCGGTTCAATTATTTCAGGGTGATGAATGTTCACTTCCGGGGCAACGGACACCGTATCTGTCGTTTCGATATGTTGGCTTTGCTCAACGTCCTGGCTAACATCTTTTTCGTTGTTCCCTCTACCTAACAGAAACAGGAACAACAAAAGACAACACACCACACCACCTACCCAGGGGAGATAGGCAATGAACACCTTTTTCAAAGCGGAATATTTGATGACACCTGTTTTTTCCCCCTCAATCTCAGTGCTCTTTTTGAAATTCTCCAAAAGCACCATAAACGAGGTATCATCACCAGGGGTTTTCACCGACTCCTCACCCAGCATATTAGTCTTTTTGAAATTTCCTTTAGCCAGAGTATGAATGCTCTCGATAACCTCATCGGCAAACACTCCTGTTGCATCAATACCCGGCAACCGACCGGCACAGTTGTTCAAATAGTCGGCAGTTTCGACTTCAGAAAGTGGCGTAAGAGCAAAATGTAATTGCTCATTAATATTAAAATCGCAGATAGAGAGTTGTTCACAATTTTCCAGAAATGTTTCCCGACCAGAAAAAAGAATATGTATTCGCACTCCGGATTTGATGATCCGATCCAGCATCTTACGAATTCTCTCAAGAGTCGCCAAGTATATATTTTCAGCCTCATCAAAGATGATGAGTAGCTCTATTGACTCACTCAGCAGAAAATCAATTATCTGCTCCAGCGTCTGATCAACGTTTCTGCTATCACTTTCGATAACTGAATCCACACCCAATTGCCTGGCAAGCATCTGCACAACGTCTTCAAAAGAGTCCACAGTCCGAGAAAAGAATATTGTTTCAGTTAGTTGCGATATCTCATGGGCGAGTAGACGACACATCATCGTTTTCCCGCTCCCTTCTTCACCTGTAAGCACCATAAGGGTTACTCCGTTTTGCATTGCCTCTTTCATTTGAGACAATACCTCCCCTCGATTGGCACCAGCGAAATAATTTTCAAGAATTATTTCTTCCTGAAAAGGAGATCTTTCAACACGTTCTAACTCTTGGTGATTATCTATCATGATTTTTTAGAAACATTTATGGTTTTTACCCTAGGAACCTGTCCGAGAATAGACATTTTGTTCAAAATCGAGGCATTTTCACAAAACAAGCACAGCCATATAGATGATATTGCGAGCATTGTTTTGTGATAATAACGAAAAATTTGGGCAAAAGGACATTCTCGGACAGTCTCCTAGGCGAATGCATCAATTGCCTCAACGGCAAGATAACACGCTAACCACCAAACAAAGACAGAATAACAATTCTGTACTCCTCAGATAATTAAATAGCGTACTCGTGTATCATCAAAATTGTCAATTATTCAATGTTAAAACTCATTGGCGATCCAGAGAAAGGGCCAGGCAGATCGTCCAATGTACATCCAACGTCTTTCGTTGATATCATCTGCAGTGGCTCTTTTCTTCTCTTTATTTCAGTGGTAGACTGGATAACTTCACAGCCTCATTAAAATATTAAGCAAAACAACACCTCGACCTTCTTAGAATCAATGCCGATTTTCCAGCTGAACGAACAAATCCAATTTCCGCATCCAGATTATGCAGAAGACAACGGTCTTCTTGCTATAGGTGGGGATCTCCGGCCGGAAAGACTTCTAATGGCCTACAGCCAGGGGATATTCCCTTGGTACTCGAAAGGTGATCCAATTCTCTGGTGGTTTACCAGTCCTCGCCTGGTTATTTTCCCAGATGAGTTCAGAATCCCAAAAAGAGTTGGTCGGTATGCCAAAGCAGCCTCTGTTGAAATAACCCGCGATTGTGCATTTTCGAGAGTGATCAGCGAGTGCGCAGAGATACGAACGGAGCACGCTGAAGGAACCTGGATCTCCCCAGAAATGCAACAAGCCTACACAACCCTGCACCAACTAGGTTTTGCCCATTCAATTGAATGCTGGCAAAATCACCTTTTGGTCGGTGGGTTGTATGGGATCGCTTTAGACCAAGTGTTTTTTGGTGAATCAATGTTTTCCAGGATAAAATGCGGATCACAATTTGCCTTAATTGCTCTGGTTGAGTATTTAAAGAGTCAGAATTTCCAACTGATTGATTGCCAGATGACGACCAATCATTTATTACGTTTTGGCGCAAGGGAAATAAGCGGCAAGCAATTCCAGACACTCCTCAAGAAAAACATTAAAAATATCACCCCCTATGACAATTGGAAAAATGAAAGCAAAAGCAATAAATGAATCATGTACCGTCTGCGGAAAGAAAAGCAAACTCATACCAAATAAAGATGGCGGACTCTGCTCCCTCTGTACGAGCATAGTTGAGTTACTAAAGAGCAAACCCGACACTTTGCAGCAACTTTCCAAGCTCGCCGGGAATTCAGCCATTTCCTGCCTGCAATCTCAAACTATCGAGCAGGAACTCCCTGACGTTCTCGATGGTGTCCGTTACAGGACGACTGACAGGGAACGAAACACCTGGTATGTTTCAATCAGTGAACTTGACGGTAACCCTGTGGAAATATTTGCCTCAACGGCTTTCGACAGAGACCAGCATCTACAGTCCCGTATTTCCAATCTGACAACCATAACCAGGCTTATTTCTCTCATCTTACGACATATTTTCATGGGAGAAAAACTCACCCTCGGGAAGACACTGACTCAACTGGAAAGGAGTTCGAGACAACCAAACGATTTACCGGACATGCTTGGAAAGATACTAGCCAAATACCAGAAGAAGATGTCAAAACCAAGTGAGAAAGAGATTGTTGATAAGGAGGCTAGCATCCCTTAACCCGCATTTTTCAATGAGGGCTAATCTTGCCCAGCGCGATCCCATGCAATGCAACTTGCGGGATACTTTTCTCAGCAGTCGAGATCAAATTCATAGAGAAGACCAGACTTGTCGAAATGTTTCAAAACTTTTTGTAATGCATAGAGGTTAACAACCCTAAAAGTAAGTTCCCAGGCAGGATAAAGAGAAGAATAGCTGGAAAGTATCTCAAGACTCACCATATCCAGGTCAGGCGGCGCAGAACCGATAGTTTCCATAATGCTTTTTCTGGTTGCCCTGAGGATATGGAGGATTTGTTTCTTTCTTACGTGAGTTTGCCGAATTTTCCATGAAATGTCGACGGCATCTTCACGCTGAAAATCAAGCTGCCGAAAACGTTCACAATTTTTATGGTGAACCGAAAGCCCTTTCGGGGTGAGCAGAGCACAGTTGTCCTTAGCTGTGGGATTAGGTTTACAACAGGAAGAAAGCTTGACGGAAACCGGATCAAGCGTTGTTAACTCAATTTTATTGAAGGCACCGGTGGGCGTCACCAGAGGCGATACCCCGCCAAAGAGTATGTTTTTAATATTTTTCATTACCTCTTTAAGATGCAATTCCCCCTCGCCGATCCGAACATACAATTCATCCAGCGATGGGATGGATTCATGAGCCAGAAATTTTGGCACATCTTCACTTTCCATTACTTCAAAGGGAATACCATAGCGCAACATTTCCTGACGCAACATTGAGACACCTACTTCCCGTATTACCTTTTTGCACCTGGCTTTAAAATTTTTTACTAATTCCCCTCTTGCTCGGGGGGTCTTACAATACGACAGCATGTGCTGCTCAAAACGGATAGGCTGATCGGCACGGATGATTCGTACCATATCGCCGTCTTTCAAAACATGGGAAGGGCTCACTCGCTTATTTCTAATCATGGCCCCGAGACATGTCTGTCCGATCTCAGTGTGAACCCTGAAAGCAAAATCAAGCACGGTGGAGTTCACAGGAAGGCAGATCAAATCTCCCTGAGGGGTATAGGTATAAATCTCCTTAACACCACTGGCAGCTATCACTTCACGGTACGAGAAAGAATCCTCGGAACTGATAACGTCAAACATTTCCTGGATTTCACGAATGAATTTGACTTGCTTTCCAGCCTTTGAGCTCCAGTTTCTAAACAAACCCTTTTGAGCCTTTCGTTCCATCTCATCGGTTCGTATTTTAAAAAGAAACTTTTGCCCTTCGACAATTGCCCTGGCGTGCAACCCCTGATACCCGGTTGGTTTGGGATTGGCGATAAAATCGCGAATAGTCCGAGGGATAGGATTGTACAACTGATTGGTAATTCCCAGTGCTCGATAACAGGATTGCACATCATCGACAACAATGAGAATCTCCAGAGGACTATCTATACGCTGTAACAAAATGTGGTTAGCGATATCATAATAAGCCCACAGCTTTTTGGTTCGAACCTTTACTCTACAGGACAAATTGTTGAGTTCGGCGTTTTTCTGTACATTTTCAACAATGGTCCGGCCAATCGGCGATTGTTGTAATTGTCGTATATGGTTGTTTAACCTGGCTCCCTGTTTTGGATACTTATAAAGGAGTGCAAGGTTATACATTTCCCGCTTCAGATTAAAAAGACCGAAAACCGTAGCCAGCGGAGCATAAATATCTATTGTTTCGTCAGCTATTCGCTGACGCTTGGCTTTCGGCATGGCCCGCAGTGTACGAAGGTTATGCAGACGATCGGCGAGTTTCACCAGCATAACCTCTGGTCGCAGTGCTGCTCCGGTAAAAATTTTCCTGTGGGTATTCCTGCTGTCAGTCTGCTTATCCCCGGAGAGGTGTGTCACCTTTGTGCATCCTTCAACAATAGCCTGCACATAACTGCCGAACTTTTGGCCAACCACCTCGGCAGTAATTTCCTCAACGTCCTCGACAGTATCATGGAGAAGTGCTGCTGCCAGTATCTCAGGATGGGTGATATCCATCTCCTCGGCAAGAATTTTTGCTACAGAACAAGGATGTAGAATATACGCATCTCCGGATCTGCGCCACTGCTCAGCATGGGCCTCAATTGAAAAATTTAGGGCTTCCCAGAAAGTTTCCGCTCCAGGTTTGTCTGCAATCAATGACTGCATCTGATTGCGATAAAGTTCAAGGTCAAATGAAATACGACGCATACGCTCCCAACTTTAGTGCCTTGAAGTTTGTTTTTCTGGTTTTCCTCCAAGAAAAACATCTTGAGAAGACACTCATCCCGTTTAACCGGGTTAGTAAAAACAACACTTGCTTGTGGACAGAATCTGTAAGTGTCTTAGAATAAGGTCCAAAAGTGTTTCTGACCCATTTTTTTTTGCCCGACCGGACAAATCATAAAATGTCAGCTATTTATTCAGCTTAACAAAATTCTCCTGTAGGAGAAATCAAAAAAACCAGCAAATGTCTAAAAAAACAAAATCCTTCCGCGAATTCAAACCACGTAAGCAACGGCAGTTTCCCCGGACCAAGAGGAGAGTCGAAAAATGCAATACCTTAGAAAACCTCGTGCTCTCTCTCCTGCACGCAGCCTCTGCTCCTCTGTCATTTATAAACCTGCAAGGTGCTCTTCCTCCAAACAGCTACGGACAAGATGACATCCAAAATGCCCTTGAGGCTTTGATCCAGGCCGGATTGGTCAGCAAAGACGGTAAAAACCATTTCAGACTCCATAAGAGCACAATGTTCTATGAAGGAACCTTGGTGCAGCATCCAAAAGGCTTCGGTTTTGTAAATGTAACCAAAACCCCAAAGAATAGCCCGCCGCTCAAAAGAGACCCTTTCATCTCGCCTGGTCAAATGGAGAATGCCCATCACGGCGACACGATATTGATTCGAGTTTTTAACATCCGTAACGATGATCGACCAGAAGGGAGTGTGGTAAAAATACTTGCCCAGGGCACAAATAAAATAGGCGGCATTTTTATAAAAAAAGGTGGTGACCAACTAGTCTATCCGGATGACCGAAGATTCCCGTTTACCATCAGAGTAAGTGACACTAGCGACCTGCAGCCAAAACATGGCGATGGTGTCATAGCGCAGTTTGAAAGAGCAAACGGTTCAGCCAATTTTCTCAAGGGAAAAGTAATCGAAATTCTCGGACGGGCGGATGACGTCGATACCCAAATGAGATTGGTGATCGAACAATTCAACCTTCCTTTTCAATTCAGCGAAGAGGTGGTGCAGGAAACAGAGAAGCTCGATGACTCATTCATCCCTGAAAAGAACAGAGAGGATCTACGGACAACAGCACATGTGACAATTGATGGTGAAAGTGCCAAGGATTTCGATGACGCAATAAGCGTTACCAAAACCCGGAAAGGCTTTCGTCTTTTTGTTTCTATCGCAGATGTTAGTCATTTTGTGACCCCCGGTTCGGCAATCGACCAGGAAGCTTACCAAAGAGGAACTTCAATTTACTTTCCAGGAAGAGTAATTCCCATGCTGCCGGAAAAACTCTCAAATAACCTCTGTAGTCTTGTTCCTCAGGAAGACAGATTTACTGTCTCCGCCATCCTCGATTTTGACCGCTCGGGGCAAATTCGGGCCAAACGCTTTTGTAGGTCAATAATCCGCAGTCAGCATCGTTTCACCTATACGACAGTACAGAAGATACTGATTGACAAAGACCCGGCCATTCGAAAAGCGCACAAACCCTTCCTCACCCAGCTTAAGTGGGCCGAGGAACTAGCCACTAGTTTACAAGCCAATCGTAAAAAACGAGGTTCGGTTGACTTCAACCTACTTGAGCCTGAATTCACCCTGACGGACTCTGGAAAAATCGATTCAATACACACGACAGAACGAACTTTCGCACACCAGATCATCGAAGAATTCATGCTAGCTGCCAACGAAGCTGTTGCGGAACAGTTTAGCCGACAGAAAACTCCGGCAATATACAGGGTGCATGAACAACCCGAATCGCTAAAAGCAGAAGAATTTCTTAACTTCGCCAAGACGCTTGGAATTCCCTTGGCTCCCTTTAAAAACACCCCAAGCTGGTTTGCCGGAGTATTGGAAAAATGTAAAGACACAAAATATGAATACATCATCAACAACCTCCTGTTGCGGAGTATGCAGCAGGCCCAATATTCGGCGAAAAATGTCGGCCATTTTGGTCTCGCGGCCTGTGATTACACTCATTTCACCTCCCCCATTAGGCGTTATCCCGATTTAATCGTGCATCGGGAACTGCTCAGGATACTGCAAAACAGTTCAGAACAAAAACGTCCAGACAAAAGGCAGCCATCTCTTCAGGAATCAGGTGAGTTTCTCTCTACCCGCGAGAGGACTGCAATTATGGCCGAAAGAGATATGAATGACCGCCTTAAAATCGGCTACATGAAAAACCGTGTAGGGGATTCATTTGACGCCATTATCTCAGGTGTGACAGAGAACGCTTTATATTTAGAAATTCAGGAACTATGTATCAGCGGCTCTATCCCTATAGAGTCTCTTGATGATGACTATTACCTTCTGGACAAAAAAAACTACCGATTATTTGGTGAGATTTCTGCCAAGACATATCAGATCGGAGATATTGTCAAGGTGACTGTGGTTGATGTGGATGTCATCAGTAAACGAATCCAGTTCAAATTAGCCTCTAATTCTACAGGATGAACCAGGACTTTACACCGTTACTCCCCAAACAGCGAATGGCCTTTTCCTTGACTTGAGGCATCGTTTCTCATAAAAATCCAGGTCGTGTATTTCTTTATTTATTCAAAGAATTCGCACAACTTCGTTATACAAAAAACAGACAAGTGATTGCCAATGCCCCGTAATACCACACAGCTTTCTCAGATTGCAATTATACTGGTTCGTCCAAAGATTCCTGAGAACATCGGCGCAGCAGCCCGTATTGCCTGGAACATGGGTATCACTCGCCTTATTCTCGTAAGAGACAGTTTGCCGGACCGGGAGCCAATGGCTAAAATGGCTACCCACAAGGCTGCCCATCTCATCGATAATTTGGAGGTATACGCGACATTGCCTGAGGCTCTTTCAGACTTCACTGTGGTAGTCGGAACAACTGCGAGAAGAGGTCGTCAAAGGTTCGTAACACAAACGCCCAGGGAAATGGTGGATGCACTGCTGCCCCAACTGCCCAATAACCGGATCGCCATTATCTTCGGCCCCGAAGATACCGGCCTGACCAATGATGATCTCAAGTACTGCCAGATGGCTTCCGCTATTCCTACAGCCGATTTTTCTTCGCTCAATCTTGCTCAGGCTGTTGCTATCCACTGTTATGAACTTCATTATGGAATAATTCATGCCTCGAAAAACATGACTCCAACTCCTCAACTGGCAACATCCTTTGAGCTTGAAAGTATGTACTCATATCTTGAGGAGTCACTATTAAAAATTGATTTTATGGGAAAAATAAGCCATACCTATTGGATGAACAATATTCGGAATTTTTTCAGCAGGTTGATGCTAACCTCAAAAGATGCCAATATTATTCGGGGTGTCAGTAAGAAGTTTTTGTTGCAGCAAAAGAAGCAAAATTTTCAATAACTATGGTGACTTATGAAACATGATGAAGGTTTAACAAACTACGTCGTGCCCTCCAATAAATTTTATCCCCCACATATCGATCAATCTCAATCCCTGCTCAGATCCTCCTTATTACAAACAAAACTCCCCGATCAAAAGCACAACAAGAAAGCCATTATTGTTGAAGCACAGGCCGGGCAAGGCAAAACAACTCTCGTTTATCAATTTCTTGAATCTAACGATAACACCTTCATCTGGTATCAGATTGGGCCTGAGGATTCCGACCCTGTGCTCCTGCTTTCATCCCTGCTCATAAATCTCTGTTCCAACCTGCCCGGGTTTGCCTCTCCTCAACTGGCGAATATTCTGAACGAAGGGAGTGTCGGCGCGCTTGACCTGACTCGTTGTACCAATATTCTGCTCCAAGATCTCGACAATTACCTCAAAGAGGACATCTATCTGGTTTTCGACGATCTTCACCGAATAGAATTCGGTGCTCTAACTAATAAATTGCTCGAATACCTCTTAGACACCTCCCCCCCCAAACTTCACTTCATTTTCATAAGCAGACAGCCTATCGAAATAAAAGGGACCACAATACGCAACGGCTCACAGATTGCCTATCTCAGCACCACCGACCTGGCTCTAAACAGTCAGGATATTGAAACCCTCTACACTTCCGTTTTCAATAAAGAGATCAGCAAACAGGATGCGATCAAAATACAGCAAGTAACCAATGGATGGGTCATGGGGATTGTCCTCGCAAGTCATCCCATCTCCGGCAGAAACCGTTTCTGGCTTGATTCGTCCACAGATTCACTTCCAGCTGAACCACAGACCGGCCATATGCTCGATTATTTTCAGGATGAAATTTTCGCCCAGATTCCCACGAACCTGCACGATACCTTTTTGAAAATTTCTTTCCTGCAAGAAATTCCTGCCGATCTGGCTGTTGAAATCTCGGAAATTGACAACTTCGGCACGAGACTCTCTGATATGAGCAAGGAAAATTATTTTATCTATAACCTTGACGACCGGCAGCAGGTGTTTCGTTTTCACCATTTTTTTCAAGAATTTCTCCAGCAGCGAGCCAAGGCACGGTTTACCCAAGCCGAAATCTGCGAGATCTACAATCTAGAGGCCCATTATTACCAAAAGCAGGACATCACCGAAAAGGCTCTCACATGTTATAAAAATGGCGGTGACTTCAAGGCAATGGAGGGTATCCTACGGGAAAAGGGCATGGACCTTATTGCCAGAAACAGAACATTTACTATCCTTGGTCTTCTCCGGAGTATTCCGGAAGAAATCCTCTTCAAACACCGATGGTTGACCCTTTATTCAGGACTTCTCAGGATTGATTTTGTTCCCCAATCAACCCTCCCTTTTTGGGATTCTGCGAGAACTCAGTTTACCGAAGCCCAAGAGGAAATTGGTGAATTAATCGCTCTGTCACAAACTATATACTTTCATTTTGTCATATCAGGAAAATACAATAAAGGTACTCAGCTGCTCCCACGAACCGAGACTCTGCTGGAAAGAAATAAAGCAACACTGCCCACACCTATAATTATTATGGTTGCCCGAAATCTTGCATCCGGTCTCTGTTTTTTTAAAGGTGATATGGCAAAAGCCCGCCAATATATTCAAATGGCGAGTACACTGGCAAGCAGACACAACAGCCACAATTTCATAGCCTCAACAAGGTTTATCCAAGGATACATTGAGCTACTGAGCGGCAACCGAGCAAAATTTCTCCGAGAGGCCGAAATCTGTTTTTCACTCTTCAATGATCCTCTTGTCGGCGAATCCAACAGGTTGACCATGCGGGTCATGAATCTCTGCTATCTCTCCATGACCGGTAATCATCAGAATTTTCAGGTCCAGCAACTTGCCCTTCAAAAATCTATTGACCAAACAATCGTTGACCAGACAGTTGCGGCCCCCTATCTGTATGTTTGGGCCAGCAGTAATTTGTTTTCTCTGGGACGATTGGAGCAAGCCCTCGAGCTGCTGGCAAAAGGGCTGGACATTACCTCTACCGCATCGACTGATCATATGCGCAGCCAGCTTTTACAGTGGAAGGCCTTCGGTCTCGCCCTCCGCGGCTACGAAAAAGATGCAGAAAAGAACATTACCGAGGCCGCACAATCAAGGGAAAAAGCTGGTGGACCATTCTATATTGCTTTCCACAAAATTTTGGCCGGGGCAATATACACCCGAGTTAAAAAATTTAAGAAAGCTCTCGTCTGTTTAGAGAAGGGCTTGGCCATTTCCCAAACAATTCCATCGACGTACCTGACAATATGTGCACTCTTTAATTTGAGTTATTTGAAGTGTGTGTCAGACAGTCCGGAAGCAGCTCTTAGCGACTTGGAAGCTGGCCTTTCTCTTATGAAAATCAATGGTTATAATCATTTCTGGAGTTGGGAACCCGTGATGATGACTAAGCTTCTTTCTATGGCAGTTAAAAGAGATATCGAAAAAAGTTTTGCACAGAGCCTGGCAAAGGACCGTCTGCATCTCAACTTCTCAGATGAAGGCAAACCGATTGCTCTCTTAAAATTTAAGCTCATGGATAGTTTTGAGCTCAGTGTGTCTGGAAAGGTACTTTTACAATCCAAAGATTTCACCCCGTTCCAGCGTGAATTATTGGGATTATTGATCACAGCAAAAGGCCAGCGTATCCCACAGGAAAAAATCCAACTGGAACTCTGGCCTGAAAGCAGTCCGGAAAATGCCAGAAAGAGTTTTGACACCCTGCTTACCAGGCTGAGAAAACTCATCTCTCCTCACCTGCCAATACCAATTAAAAACTATCTCTATCTCCAAAAAGGCATATTGTGTCTGACCAACTATGAAATAGACGCGCTACAATTTCTCGAAGCGGCCAGAACTGGTTTATCACACTGTAAAAACAGTGACCTGCTTCAAGCTCACAACGCTTTCCAAACCGCCATTTCTCTGTGGGAAGGCGCAATGCCCGAGGATACATTCCGGAGTGACCAGGTACTGACCTTTAATGATATTCTCGCCAACCTAATGGTGGAATTAGGATCGGCCTGGTCAAAAAATTTAGCCGATGCCGGAAGGTTGGAGGAAGCGATTAACGTTCTCGAACGAATTCTCATGATGAACTATCTTGAGGAAGAACTGACAATACTGCTGTACAAATTTCATTGCCGGAACAACAATCACCTCAAGGCACGTGAGATTTTGGAGCGATACCGGAAAGCTCTTCTCAAAGCTGAATATAGCGAAGAAGAGGCTACTTCATTCATTGATGAAATTGTACAAACAACTCATTTTTAAAGGTCAGACAGTTACGAAATTCTATGGTTCTAAACGGGAGCACTCAATGATATCAGCATACCAAACTGCCCTTACCGGATTACAAGCTTTTGGCACCAAATTAGAGTCCAATGCCAACAATATCGCCAACGCCAATACCAACGGCTTCAGGAAAACCTTGGTCACAAATTCCAATGTAGCCCCGCAGGGCGTAAAAGCTCAAGTTAATAAGGTGTCCACCCCAGGCACCAACGCCGTTCAGAAAACCAACTCGGGAATGGAACTGGTTGAGCTCTCAAATGTAGACCTGGCAACAGAACTAGTGGACATGAACCAAAATAGTATACTGTATAAGGCCAACCTGAAGACTATTGAAAGGGTCAATGATCTGACAGGCGCACTCTTGGATTTAAAATCATAAATGAGTCTGTTGATTTTAGAGGATTTTCGTTCGAGATCGAGGCACACGAAAAATTTCACCACAGGTATATAGTTAATATTACGAGGATAAAATTTTTCGTATAACGAAGATATCGGGCCGGAAAGTGAGTTGGCGAGACTCCGAGAAGGCCTCAAATCAACGGGCTCATAAATCGAAGTTTATAGATTTAACCCCTGAAGCGGACACTTTTCGCACAGGGGTTTTGTTTTTTTACAAAAAGTGACAGCCACACGAACAATCAAGGCGTGAAATTCATTATACAACTGCATGTCCTGAGGTATATGATCCATAAAGACATTCTGTATTGTTGCATAATCAGTTTCTTCTTCAACCATGTTATGACGGCTGAAAACTCTATGGGTATACATATCAACGACAAAAACAGGGTGCCCGCAAGCGTAAAGGAGAATGGAGTCAGCGGTCTCCTGACCTACACCTTTCACCGCAAGCAGATTTTCCCGGGCGACCTCCAAATCATCCCCCAGAAATAACTCCAATTCTCCATCATAGACGGTCTCCACCATCTCAAGCAGATTCCTCAGGCGTTGTGCTTTAAGATTATAGTATCCAGCCGGGCGGATTAGTTGTGCTATTTGTTCAGTGGTTAACTGAGACAGGTTTTGATAACTGAGCAGATCTTCCGTTTTTAAATTCTGGATTGTTTTTTGCACATTTGACCAGTTGGTATTCTGGGTCAATATGGCCCCGATCATTATTTCAAAGGGGGTATCGCCTGGCCACCAATCCTGCGGTCCAAAATGATCATACAATAATCTATAGGCTTCAAGGTAGTTGTTTGTCTTAAAACCTTTTAAATCCTGCACGTTACTCGAGCTCATTGCTGACATCTTTATCCCCAAAGCATATACCAATATCTCTTGCAGTCAGGACCTTATCACTGCTGAGATCGACTTTTTTTCGCATTTTAATCGCTTCAGCTATTGGTACCGCCACCATCTGCGAGTCCTTCAACGCCACCATATGATCAAAAACTTTTCCTTCCACAAGACGTACCGCTGCTGCACCAAACCTCAAGGCGAGCAGTCTGTCAAAAGTTGTTGGAGAACCACCACGCTGCAAGTGTCCAAGAACTAATGAGCGGGTGTCTTTTTCCGTTCGAGTTCTGATTTCAGCAGCGACCCATTCTCCCACGCCACCTAAGATCATCTCATCACGGCCCAATTCACCTTTTCCTTTATTGAATTTCCGGCCATCTTTCGTAATCGCCCCTTCAGCTGCGACCACAATGGAATAATGCTTATCATGCAACTCATTATCCGAAATTTTGTCACATACTTCATCAATATCAAATGGTATTTCCGGTATTAAAATTACATCGGCACCACCTGATATTCCCGAATACAATGCTATCCAACCGGAATCCCGCCCCATGACCTCAACAACCATAACACGATTATGTGATTTTGCCGTCGAATGCAGTTTATCCAGCGCCTCTGTTGCAGTGGACACGGCTGTATCAAAGCCAAAAGTTCTGTTGGTTTTTTCCAGATCGTTGTCAATAGTCTTTGGTACACCTATAACCGGCATACCTTTCTGAGCAAACCTGTGAGCAATATCCAGGCTGCCGTCACCTCCAATAGCAATATGGCAATCAAAACCCATCCTGACAAAATTACGAAGAATTTTATCCGACACATCAATAACTTGAATTTCTCCTGCAAGATTTTTCACAGGTCTCGAAAACGGATTTCCTTTGTTTGTTGAGCCCAGAATAGTTCCGCCAGTTGAGTAAATTCCTTCGACATCTCGTGGAAAAAGACGAACCATATCATCAATGTCCATAAAACCACCATACCCATTTCTGCTGCCATACACTTCCCAGCCCTTACGATAACAGGCATGCACAACTGCATATATAACGGCATTCAGACCGGGCGCATCACCGCCTCCCGTCGAAATGACAATTTTCTTCATATCAAAAGTCCCTTTCATAATTTTCAACTCAGGATCCACTTCACCTTCTGCCAGTATGAGCAAAAAAGATGGCTGATTACTAATAATGCAGGTTATTTTTTCTCTGTTGTTGAACTATAAACAAAAATACCTGTTATAATCCAATATAATGTAGAAAAGACTTAATTTTACTCTCCAACAACTCTCTACTTCGGAATTATCCCATTTTATTTCAGTCAATTGTCAATTGATATTTTTCAAAAACTATCGCCTCCCTCCATCGATCAATTAAGAAAACACTTGCACACTTTGCCACAGCCATTATTTTACTGCCTATGGATGATTGACTATTCATCGTCTCATCTTATTTTGTAAACTAATAGAGTTGGCTTCTCTGACAAGCAATACGCCCTATAAGAGAAGGTATGTAAGTAACAATTTTCAAGGAGGATTTTCATGTCCGATCTAAATGTAACAGATATGGCTGTTACAAAATTAAAAGAATACATGCAGGCGAACAATATCGAATCCGCATTGCGTGTTGCCTTGATGCAGGGAGGTTGAGCAGGTCCCTCATTGGGATTGGCTCTGGATGAGCCAAAAGATAATGACAAGGTTTTTGACAACGATACACTTAAGTTTTTGGTGGAAGATAGTTTAATGATCACTTGTGGTGGTATTACTGTTGATTATGTCGATGCCGGCCCACGTTCCGGTTTTGGAATTACATCTGTTAACCCGATCAGTTCAGGTGGAGGTTGCAGTTCAGGTTCCTGTAGTTCAGGAAGTTGTGGTTGATGTAATCTGATATCGTCCAAGTCTTTTCAATCAAACCTTTATTGCTTCGTTCATCTTCTAAGCAATAGATAATTTGATGAAAAACGCAAAAGCGAGTCCTCTTTTAGGGACTCGCTTTTTTTTGTCCATACCTTTTATGGCGAAAACTTGACGCCGCAATTTACCATTCTTATCCTCTTTGCGTAACTCATTACTATCTGCAGAATCTGCAAAACGGTAATTCACCCCCCGCAAAGCACGGGGATAAGTACCTTCACAAAATTCTTTCTTAAAAAACATAAAAACAATTTCTAAGGTACTAATAAAAAGAGTGGGGAAGGAGAGATGATGCAATTTGACAAATTCACCCTGAAATCACAGAAAGCCATACAGGCAGCTCAACAATTAGCCAGAGATAGCAACCACCAGGAAATCCACGCTGCCCACCTAGCAAAAGCGATCCTAACTCAACCTGAAGGTATCGTTGTTCCGGTATTGCAGAAAATGGGAACTGATCCATCCTTGACACTAATGGATCTCAACCAACTACTCGAAAAAATACCTCAGGTTTCCGGTCAGGGAGCAGGCCAAAGTTACGCCTCACCTGAGCTGCAACAGATACTGGACAACTCGTTTGGTATAGCCAAACAAATGCAGGACGAATACGTGAGTCAGGAACATCTTTTTCTGGCGATTCTTAAGAGTTCCGGCAGTGACGTCTGCAAGGCTCTTAAAAATCGCGGAATAGTGGAAGCCACTTTCCTTCAGGCTCTTTCTGTTTTACGAGGCAGCCACCGGGTAACAGATCAGTACCCGGAAGAGAAATATCAGGCACTTGAAAAATACGGACGCAATCTCACTCAACTCGCGAAACTTGGCAAAATTGATCCTGTGATTGGCCGTGACGAAGAGATTCGACGCATCATTCAAGTACTGTCTCGAAGAACCAAAAACAATCCCATTCTGATAGGTGAACCTGGAGTCGGAAAAACCGCCATTGTCGAAGGACTTGCCCAACGCATAGTGAATGGAGATATTCCAGCATCATTAAAAGATCGACAGGTTATAACCTTGGATCTTGCTTCCCTTATCGCCGGTGCTAAATATCGTGGCGAGTTTGAGGATCGGTTGAAAGCTGTGCTCAAAGAAGTTGAAGAAAAAGCCGGTGAAATTGTGCTCTTTATAGACGAATTACATACTCTAGTCGGAGCTGGTGCGGCAGAGGGCTCAATGGATGCCTCAAACATGCTGAAACCAGCCTTGGCCCGCGGTGAGTTGCACTGTGTCGGGGCAACAACCTTAGATGAGTATCGAAAATATATTGAGAAAGACAGCGCTCTGGAACGACGATTCCAACCGGTGCTTGTCCAAGAACCATCAGAGGAAGACACCATCGCTATCCTGAGAGGGATCAAAGAAAAATATGAGCTCCACCACGGTGTAAGAATCCAAGATAATGCCACCGTTGCCGCAGTTACCCTCTCGGCTCGATATATCACTGACAGATTTTTGCCAGATAAAGCGATAGATCTCATCGACGAAGCAGCATCCCAATTACGCATTGAAATAGACTCTATGCCTGTGGAAATCGATGAGCTTGAACGGCAAAAAATCAAATTTGAGATTGAACAGGAAGCACTGAAAAAAGAAAAGGATAGTGCATCAAAAGCTCGACTGGAGGAGATAAAGAAAAAACTTGCCGACCTTGGCGATTCACTCAATTCTATGAAAGCTCAGTGGTTGATGGAGCGCGATATCATCCGCAACATACAAAATATAAAAGAGCGTATTGATGAAGCACATATCGAGGAACAAAAAGCTGAAAGGACAGGCAACCTGAGTCGTGTAGCGGAAATCAGATACGGCCTAAAGGTAGAGCTTGAAAAAGATCTTGAAGCCGCGAACGTTAAGCTCCGGGGAATTCAGGCTAATCAGATGATGCTGAAAGAAGAGGTTGATGCTGAGGATATTGCAGCGATTGTTGCCAAATGGACCGGCATACCGGTTGTCAAATTACTTGAGGGAGAAAAAGACAAACTCATTCATGCGGAGGAGATACTAGCAAAAAAAGTTATTGGCCAGAAACAGGCCATTCATGCAGTATCCAATGCTGTGCGAAGAGCCCGCGCTGGATTACAGAATCCAGATCGTCCTCTTGGTTCGTTTATTTTCCTTGGTCCAACAGGAGTGGGGAAAACAGAACTTGCCAGATCTCTTGCTGATTTTCTCTTTGATGACGAGCAGGCAATGATTCGCATCGACATGTCGGAATTCATGGAAAAACATTCTGTCGCACGACTCATTGGCGCACCTCCAGGATACGTTGGATACGAAGAAGGTGGTTTCCTGACTGAGTCCGTCCGAAGAAGACCCTATTCGGTCATTCTATTGGACGAGATCGAAAAAGCCCATCCAGATGTATTCAATGTACTCCTGCAATTGTTGGATGATGGCAGGATGACCGATGGAAAAGGGAGAACGGTCGACTTTAAAAATACAATTCTGATAATGACCTCAAACCTAGGGAGTCATCTCATCATGAAAATGGCAGCTGAGGGTGCTGAGAAAAGAGCAGTTCAACTCCAGATAGATGAGCTTCTTCACGAACAATTTAAACCAGAATTTCTTAATAGAATCGACGAAATAATTATTTTTGATAGCTTAAAGCGTGAG
>CAWHJQ010000002.1:132500-417099 GCA_963829695.1 uncultured delta proteobacterium
TCGTCGCCGAACAAGCGATACTCGAAGTCGCTGAAACTGTTATGATCTTATGTGGTGATACTCCACTGGTAAAGACCGATACTTTGCGGGAAATGTATGATTATCATCATAAACAAAATTCATCACTTACCCTAATGACCACTGTCCTCGAAAATCCTACCAACTACGGCCGTATACTCTGTGATTCCAATAGCAGGATTCAGGGTATTGTTGAACAAAAGGACGCAACAAGGGAACAACTCGACACAAAAGAAATCAATGCCGGGATTTACTGTGTTGAAAAAACATTTCTTTTTTCCGCATTGAAACAAGTTGGCACCGACAACAGCCAGGGTGAGGTATATCTAACAGACATTGTCAAACTCGCGGTTGATAGGGGTCTCGTTGTCGAAAAATACCAGTCACCGACACCCATAGATGTTCTTGGAGTAAACTCGAGGGTAGAACTTGCCTACGCTCAGAATGAACTGCAAAAGCGAAGGAACAGGATGCTGATGTTACAAGGCGTCACCATGAATAATCCGGAGACAATAAGCGTATCTCCAGATTCCTTCGTTGACATTGATACAATCCTTAACCAAAATGTCAATATTTTAGGTAAGAACAGGATTGGGAAATCTTGCAACATCGGACAGGGCTCTATTTTAAAAGATTGTCAAATAGGTAACAATGTGACTATTGGTCCATACAGTTGTTTGGTCGACTGTACTGTTGCTGCTAATATGACTTTGGCCCCTTTCAGTAAAAACTATTAGTATCTTTAATATTTCAAGAGGATAAACCATGAACGATATAAAGAAAATGTATTCTAATATCTTAGGGGATAGTTTTCCGATGGATATGACCATTTCTTTCGGGGATCAGAAACTAGTATATAAGAAGAAAACCTGGAAAATTACACAAGATGACGGAAATATCGAAGAGCGCGGTATTCGTTATGGTGAAAATCCAAATCAGGAAGCAGCTCTCTATGAGCTCGTTAATGGAAACCTGACCCTTGGCGATTGTAAATTTATTGATCCGGGGAACGGTCTGGTATCCGGCATTAATGTTGAAGATATGTTGCAAGTCGGCAAGCACCCTGGGAAAATCAACCTCACAGACATTGATAACGGCCTAAATATTATCAAATATCTGATGGACAAACCCTCTTCAGTAATTCTGAAGCATAACAATCCTTGTGGTGTCGCCTATGGGGAAGATCTCGCAACCTCCTTCAACCGGGCTTTACGTTCAGACCGGATTGCAGCCTTTGGAGGAGCAGTTGTTATGAATCGATCCTGCGACATTGATACCGCTACGCTGCTCTCTAAAAACTATCTTGAGGTTGTATGTGCTCCGGAATTTGAAAACGGCACTCTCGAAATCTTAAAAAAACTCAAGAATCTACGTATCATTAAAATTTCCGATATCACCCGCCTTAGGGATTTTGAAAAATTCCGTTTTGTTGATTTTAAAAGCCTGATTGACGGTGGTATTATCGTCCAACAATCAGCGATCAACTCAATCCGCAGTATTGAGAACCTTACCCCTGCAACCACCACTTGGAAAGGCCAGAATTTCGAATGTGACCGACAACCTACCAAAAGCGAGTTTGACGATATGATTTTCGGCTGGGCTGTAGAACATGGAGTGACTTCAAATTCCGTGTTGTATGTGAAAAACGGTTGCACAGTTGGGATCGGCACAGGAGAACAAGACAGAGTTGGGGTTGCAGAAATCGCGATACACAAAGCATATAAAAAATACGCTGATATTCTCTGCTTCGATGCCCATGGTATTGGCTATGCGGATCTTGAACTTGCAATCGGGAAGGGGGAAAGGGATTTTTCTGAAAAAGATGCAATTGACGCGCGGGTGAAGAAAGAACGTGCAGATCTACCTGGTTCCGTCATGATATCCGATGCATTTTTCCCGTTTCGAGACGGTGCAGATGTAGGCATTGCTCAAGGTATCTCGGCAATACTTCAAGCCGGTGGATCTTTACGCGATTTTGAAACCATTATGGCCTGTAATGAGGCAGAGCCTAAGGTCGCGATGATGTTCACCGGCCAGAGATCGTTTAAGCATTAACACATATAAGCGGGACTTTGTTCAGTAACCCCAATGAGGGGTGTAAGTACCTTGAGTCAATACATCGTTTACGCTGACTTACAGAACCCTCATTCGGATAACTGTCATGGTACCCCATGTCGTCGATAACAATAGCAACCTTTGGTAAATAAGGTACCTGGGCAATTTTTTCTTCCTCTAACTGTTCCAGGTCAACAGGTCGCTTCGGTTCTTCAAACACAATTGCACCTCTGATTCCCGGCATTATTTCCTAGGCTAAGACCGTCCGAAAAAAGATGACATATCCGACGGTACAGACGGAAAAAACAAGGATGATTAGTAAAAACAACAAGGCACACAATCGAGCAATGCTTATCAATACCAACCCTTTCTTCTTTGACGTTTTTTTTCGAGTTGTTCTTTTCTTTGGAAGAGTCATGGTATAATAATTTAGAGTAAGCTTTTTAACGAGAGCGATTATTTTTCTCGAGTAATCACATAGCGGCCAAGCCCTTTCAATAAGTTGCGCTCAACTGCGATGCTGCTTCTAGAAAAACAACCTATCGTTGCTAAAGCGTTTTCGATGGCATCTTCTGCTCTTTTCCTGGCGCCATCGAATCCCCCATATTTGGAGATGATCGTACTCACTTCTTCAATACTTTGAGATCGCCTGACGTTATCTCCCAGTATTTCCATCAAGCGATGCCGATCCGTATTATTCGCCTTGTTCATAGCCAAAATCAGTGGCAGGGTCATTTTCCCTTCTGCGAGATCGTTCCCCACAGCCTTTCCTGTTTTTCCTGGGTCGCCTTGATAATCAAGGAGATCATCAATAATTTGGTATGCACAACCTAACTGCACACCATATTCTCGGAGAGCCTTGATGGATCGATCATCTCCACCACCATAGACTGCTCCGATTTCACAGGCGGCAGCGATAAGCAAGCCGGTCTTGCCCATAATTGCATTATAATAATCCAACTCAGAAAGATTATGCCTTTTGGCATTCCTGAGCTGCATAAACTCGCCATCCACCATGCCGGTTGTTGCCTTGCAAAAGATATCAAGCCCTGCTTGACCTGAAAATTTACCGACAGTTGCCATGGCCAGCGCATGCAAAAAATCTCCAGCAAGAATCGCGGCAATTGTACCGAATTTTTGGTAAACAGACTTCTTCCCGCGACGAGTTTCCGATTGATCGATAATATCATCATGAAACAGAGTCGCGGCATGTAAATACTCAAAAGCCCCCCCCAATTTGTATGCGTCATCATCTTTCTTGCCGCAAAGCCTCGATGTAAGAACCACAAGGAGTGGACGAATACGTTTCCCTCCATTGAAAAGGCCATAATCCAAAACCTCAAGAAGCAACTCATCAACATCTGATTTCAATCGGGCTAGATCGGCCCGCATACACACATCGATTTTTTCAGCCTCTGCTTTTACAGCGACGAGAATCGATTCCTCATGGACCACGTTTTGCATTCCTTAACGTACCTCAGTTGCTTTCGACATTAACAAAATCAGCATAAAATTCTTCGATATCACTCATGGTTCTGGTGATCGGCGACGGAGGCAAACTTTTGAGGAAAACGCGCCCATAACCTTTTTTAAACAGACGTACATCCATAATAGCGATCACTCCTCGGTCGGTGGCCGAACGTATCAGCCGCCCTACCCCTTGACGCAAAGTCAGGATTGCTCGAGGTACCTGAAAATCGAAAAAGGGTTTTCCGCCTTCATCGTTAATTCGTTGTATTCGCGCCTGGATTACCGGATCACTAGGAACCTCAAAAGGTAACTTCTCAATAACCACACAACTGAGCGACTCTCCAACGATATCAACACCTTCCCAAAAACTAGCTACAGCCAATAAAACGGAGTGAGTCTCATCTCTGAAACTACGCAACAATGAATTACGTGATGCCCTGCCCTGAACCAGTACCCGATAATCTAAAACATCATCAAGCATTGCTGCCAATGAATCCATTCCTTTAAAACTAGTGCAAAGAACCAGGGCTCGTCCTTCACTCAATCGTAAAATTTCCAGGACACGCTCCCCCACAAGTTGAAGGAACTCATGGGAGGTTGGTTCCGGAAAACTCGCCTCGGGGATGTATAAAAGTGTTCGATTAGGATAATCAAATGGGGAGCTTAATTGTAAAATCTCAGCACTTTCATCAATCCCCAAACGTTGTTTTATATAAGAAAATGACCCACCAGAGGAAAGGGTTGCAGATGTCAACACACAGGAACCAACCGTGGAATAGAGATTTTTGCGCAACTCATCGGCCACGTCAATAGGCGTTGCAGACAGAATAACTGCTCGCTCCCGTTTTTCATACCAATGGACAAATTTATGTTCATTGTTGTCGAAAAAAAGAGCAATGTCACGCAAATTATCATTGAGCTCTTCTCCTCTTTTTACAAAAACTTTCCAGCTTTCCCCAAAATGTAAAAAATCTCCGAGACGATTAACGAGCTCGGTTATCCCAACGGAAAGCATTTCGACTTCTCCAATCCATTGATTTTGCGTTTGTTCATTGATCAGAGATTGCAGAAAATACCGTCCTGATCTCACAGGAAATATTCTTGAAAAAGTATCGAGACGCATTTTTAATCCACTCACAGACGGCAGCAACTTGTCGCTCAGTTCCGGAGGTAAATCCGTCTGGGCCTGTCGTTCGATATCGGTTAAGAGATCAATAACTTGATATTGGCTAAAGCTTTTACCGAAAAAAGAAGAGGCCACATTCTCTAAATGATGTGCTTCGTCAAAGATTACCGATTCATAACGGGGCAACAATTCCCCAAATCCACGTTTTCTGAGAGCAAGATCGGAAAAAAAGAGGTGATGATTAACGATGAGCATTCTTGAGGATCCTGCTTTTTTTCTTAACTGATTAATAAAACAGCTGACGGCTTCAGGACAATCGCCACCAAGACAATGGTTTGACTGGGATGATATCTTAGACCAGAGGCCTGATTTTTTACTCAACCAATCCAGTTCAGACCTGTCGCCCGTTGTGGTGATTTTCATCCAGCTATCGATTTTTTCCACCCATGGATCATCGACCAGAGAAAGCTGAGGATTTGAGCAATATTGAAACCACCGATATTGACAAAGATAGTTTTCTCTCCCCTTTATACAAAGTGCAGAGATCTTCTGATTCAAAACTTTTTCAACAAGAGGAAGATCTTTATTTATAATCTGATCCTGCAAATTAAGAGTCGCTGTGGATATTACCACTCTTTTCCCTGACAAGACGGCTGGTATGAGATAAGCAAGAGTCTTACCAATGCCGGTTTCCGCCTCAACCACCAGCACCCGAGCCTTATTTCCGCTGTATTTTTCATCCTCTGAGGTTCCCAGAAGAACCCGGGCAACAGCCTCTGCCATAGCGCTCTGGCCATCCCTGGATTCAAAATTTGTAAGACAAGACGAAAGCCTGCCTTTAGGTCCGAAAATTTCTGTCAAATGGGTCATTTGATAAGATAGCCTCTTGCAAACATTAGAAAATCATTCCGGTTTTCTGCCTACCAGGGGTGCACTATACAACAGAATCAGTTATGTCGTAATACGGTTTTATCAATTAACCTTTAATTCGATTGAAATAATCCGCATGAAGCGATGATTACTTTTGCAGACTGACGGCTATATATGCTAAAACAATAAGTGATTCAATTTTTTGTATTCATGACTCTCACCCCTCGTTAATTGACATGGTTGAAATCCTCTTATCACACGACTCTGATTCGTCTCTTTCCGTCACGGAGCTTCTTTTGCCGGGTGAGGTAATTGCTGTGGTGGATGATTCACCTGAGATCGTCCTGCTTCTTTCACATTATCTCACTCATCAGGGATTCTCTGTTGTCTCTGCGGGTAGTGCCAGCGGGTTTTGCCAGCTTATGGCCACGGAAAATATTGCTCTTGTGCTTCTGGACATTGGACTTCCGGACAGGAACGGCAACGAAATACTGAAAGATGTGGTTCCTTACCACCCCGATCTTGGAATCATCATGGTGACCGGAACAACTGATATCGATGTGGCTCTTAACTGTTTACGCCAGGGTGCAGATGACTATCTCCCTAAACCGATAAGCGTGAATCAGTTGAATTACACCGTCCTGAACACTTTAAAGAAGAGACGGCTGGCCATCAACAATCGTCTGTTCCAACAGGAACTGGTAAATTCAAATACCCGGATGCGCTTTCTTCATCAGCTTACCCTTAAGATGAACACTGCCTATCTTAATACGGTTGAACTAAAGGGCATTCTTCAAGCTATACTTGTCGGCATAACTTCAAATGACGGGCTACGTTTCAACAGGGCATTTCTGGCAATGTATAGCATAGATGGCAGGTATCTTGAGGGAAAATTGGCAATCGGACCAGCTTCCCGGGAACAGGCCGGACACATATGGCAATCGATAAATGAAAAAGGTCTACAACTTGAAGACATCCTCACCACAATTAACAGTAGAACCACCTCAGAAGACGTTGAAGTAAACCGGATCATCCAAACCTTGCGGATATCGACCGAGGAAGAAGATCATGTGCTGCTTCATGCAAGTAAAATTAAACGCTCGATACTTGTTCAGGATGGCAAGGCTGAAGGCTGCAGAATTCCCGAAGACCTCATAAGGTCGCTTGGAGAATCCTCTTTCGTAGTAGTCCCGCTCTATTCCCCAGATAGAGCACTCGGAGTGATGATCGTCGATAATTTTGTCACCGGAGCACCCATTTCCATTGAAGATATAAACGGTCTGGAAATTTTTGCGGGACAGGCGAGTCTTGCTATTGAACATAGCCAGCTCTATGCGGATATGGCTGAAAAAATTGCAGCACTTGAACTTGTCACTCAGGAACTCGAAAAAAGCAAGGATCTTCTTGTAGAAGCTGAACGAGCAACAGCAATTGGCCAGATGTCCGCTCAGCTCCTTCATTCAATCCGGAATCCATTGACGTCGATAGGTGGGACCGCACGCCTGCTCGTAAAAAAAACCAGTGACCCATATATCTCAAACTTTCTGAATATTATCACCCAGGAATCCTCAAAAATTGAGATAATATTAGAGGACCTGTTCAGTTTCGTTGAAGATAAAGAGCTTACACTTGGACTTCATCCTATTTTTTCGCTTATACGTAAGAGTGTCATGGTCTTCTACACAACAATGAAGAATTCTAATGTGGAGTATACCCTGTCTCTGGATGGACCGGGGCCAGTTCTTATGATCGATGAAAACAAAATCCGTCAGGTTTTTCTGCATCTTATCAGAAACAGTCTGGAGGCCATGCCCAGCGGCGGAATGCTGCATATTGAGGCCACTGAAGATGATCATTTTGTCACCGTTACCCTTACTGATTCCGGACCTGGTATTCCTGAGCAAACCCTTCCGCACGTCAAAGACCCTTTTTTTACCACCAAGGTTTATGGTAATGGTATAGGTTTGGCACTGGTTGAACAGACAATCCAGGCGCATGGCGGAAATTTTTCCATTTACGATGCACCAACCGGAGGGACCCAGGCAAAGGTGACTCTTCCCAACATTTTACCTTCGCGAGGCAGACAAGAAACATCCTAGGAAAGCCAGGCATGCCGTAAGAACAAAAGTCACTCGCAGGGCCAGAATAAAGCTGACGCTATCCACCATGGCATATTCTCCCAACTTTTCACCTCCACTGAAGAAACCATACCACCAGGAAAAAATCGCTGCAGCCAGCGTAGCGCCCACTACCATTCCAAAATTTCTGGCAGTGGCTAAAATTCCCGAGGTAATACCCAGATAATTTTCACTTACCCGAGACAAAACCGACGCACTATTGGGGGAGAGGAATATCGATTGACCGGCTCCAAGCAGAGCCAGTTTCAGGGCGATTTCCGTCGTTGAACTGGGAGTGAACTGCCAGGCCAGACTCAAAAGAGCCAGACCGCTCAACCCCAAACCTCCGGTAGTCAGATATCTTGCGCCAATTTTATCGTAGAGCCATCCGGATAATGGGGACAAGACCACGATAGTTGCCGGAACAGCCATCATCAGTCTGCCGACCTTGTCTACCGGATACAAAAAAATGTATTCCAGATAAAACGGGATAATGGCCAGCACGGTAAATAAGACAGCAAAGGAAAGCGCCGCGGTAAGCACTGCTGTCCAATAGTATCTTTTTCTAAATAAAATGATCGGTAAAATCGGGTTGGTCGCTTTTTTCTCAAACCAAATAAAGAGATACAAAAGCGCTGCAAAGCCCAAAATGAGCAACATATTAGACAGACTGAGAAATCGATCGAAGCGGTGAAATACCCACACACCAAGGATGACCATCGCAACCCAGCAGCAACTGCCTTGCCAGTCAAACTGCTGCGCTTGCGCTTTGTCTGCCTGATTTAGTTGCTTGAGAAGAAAGAACTTGCCCAACATAACGGCCATGACACTAACAGGAACAGTGATCAGAAAAATTGCCCGCCAGGAATAGATGCTCAACAACAAACCACTGACAAATGGGCCGGTCAACAAGCCACATGCCGTGGCAATCCCAACCAAGCCTAGGCTTCGACCGAGATGATCCGCTGGAAAAACAGTTTTGATTATTGCGGGTCCCGAAGACATCATCATCGATGCCCCCAAAGCCTGAATAAACCGGCTGAATAACAACCGTTCATAACTAGTAGAAAAATAACAGGCAAGAGCGCCAAGAGTAAAGAGGGTCATACCGGAAAGATAGATGTTTCCTCTCCCCAACCGGTCTGCCAATTTTCCCCAAAAAACCAGGGTAATGGTAATGGTGAGAAGATAGAAGGTTACGACGAATGCAACGGATTCCAGACTAAGATCAAACGATCGCATGATCGTTGGCAGGGCAACATTTACCATGCCGCTATCCATGGTCGACAGGAAGACTCCGGTCATCACCAGTGACAACACAAACCAGCGGTTGGGATTTTGCTTGTGTCTTGTAGTCAATGATTCCCCACCAGAAAAATAAAATAAAAAAGCCCGGTGGAGAATACTCCACCGGGCTTTTTTGATAATACGTTACTAGCCCCGTTGAAAAGAGCGGGGTAAGTTCCTTCACGAAATGATTTTCTTGTGCAAAACAAGAAAATCATTTTTAAGTCACTAAACAGTAGTCTTTCTCAAATTAGAATTTGAGAGAGAGCTGAACGCCACCTTCCATAATGTCTTGACTGCTGCTTGTAGCTGTATCAAAGGCATCACCTGCAACAAGGTATGCAAAGACAACATCAGCACTCAGGTTGTCTAGGAGTTCGTAGGAAACCTTTCCGTCAAATTCAAGACCAAGTTCATTATTGCCCAATGCATTATCTTCAGCAAGTTGCGCATACCAAACATCTAAGCTTGCAGTCAATTTGTCCATGGGTTTAACGGTAACACCAACGTTTGCTGCCCAGATATTGGAAATATGATCACCGAGCGTTCCATCAGGAACAGCATAGTCAAATATACCGTCGCCCAAGATCTCAGACCAGTAGTATGATGTGCCGTAAGCTTCCATTACCAGAACCGATAGTTACATAAGAATCAATATCGTTATCGGTATTATCGTCGTCACCACTAGAATAAAAAGCCTGGCCATGAACGATACCTGCATCTGCACCAGCAGCAATCAAGAATGCACTAATGTCTTTATCAGCAGCTGCTCCGCTCATCGACAGTGCCACCATTGTAAATTCCAGTAGCCCATGCAGAAACGGCGTCAAATTTCAGGTCAGCATCAACACCAAGCCAATAAACATCAGTGTCTTGGCTGGTTACGGTGGCCCAGGTAGCATGCGGCGTGATCATTACAGCATCGTTAACTTTAATCTGTGGCATGACTGAGAGAATATGTACATCTCCTTCTCCACCGCCAAAGGATAGAGTATTAGCAGCGCCTGTACCATTCGTTATGAAGCTCACGGTAGATGGACCATTCCCAGCGTCCCAATGGTTATCATCCTTGTTCGATGCTAAAGAGTAGAGAACAGGAACTTTTACCATTCCAAAATCTGCGGTCATGACAACGCCTGAGAAATCGTCAGCAAAGACGAAACCACGAGCGATAGTTGCAGCCTGGATACCAACTTTCGTGTTCACTATGCCGAGATTGAAATCAACATAGGAGTTTTTGATTCTCCAGTTGCCTTTACCATCAGCAGCAAGATCGCCACCCTGATTGTCGCCCCACATGGTGTTAAACTCAAATTTATTGACGAATTTCAAGTCATCGTTGAATTTGGCGGTGTAATATAAACGGGTACGAGTGTCAACTGAGTTAGAGGCGGAATCCGGCTGGGTGTAATTGTCCATAAAAAATGCACGGGTACGCCAGTAACCACCAAATTGACTCTCTACTGCAAGGGCGGAGGTTGCTGCAACACCACCGACAAGCATGAGACCAACAGCTGATGCAATTATCTTTTTCATCTTCTCTCTCTCCTGAGAACTGTTTAACCCTCTTGGAAGGGCTATTTTTTCTTTACACGATTAATAAGCTGACTATCAGCTGTGACTTCTTTAAACAGGAAGCAAACCGGTAAAGATCTTTCGATTCTGGAAGCAATAGTATACTTGCCCCCGAATCTTGTCAAGATTTTTTTACCTATCGGTATAATTTTTTATACTTCATCAGGAGAGCTTATTATTTTTTTGTTTTTTTATGAGAGAATTCAAGATCATAGACCGTCAGCTCGGTCGCCGCTCCACCTGGCAATAAATCTGCCAAGGAGCCGCTTTTGGGCAGAGACCCGACAAATAATCGACCTAATGCCGTGTTTGTATCATTTTCTGTCCTTTTCCGGCCTTGTGGCTCGTCAAGCAAGGCAAAACCATACCCGGCAACATAGCCTTTGAAATTACCCGTCCGCCACGATTCGATCAATGCCGAGCCGTTCCAGGTCATGCTGACAACTGCGCCACTATCATAGAGCCGCAGTCTGTTAAAATAACTTAACCCAGCCTTTTTATCTTCGCTGATCACAATTTCTTCTTTGCCGTCCTTGTTTATATCAGTCACAATGATCCTGCCCGGTACAAAAATCAGTTCACGTTCTTCATCCTCCTCCGGTGTGAAATTTCGTCGATCGTTCTTAGTCGTAGCTCCTCCCCGACTAGGGCCAAGATAGATTTTGCTTCCACCAAAGTTTTTCTCACTGACCCACGTCAACTCATTACCAGGAGTATAGACTCTCAGTTTTTCTTTCTGATCGACAGCAACTATTTCATAAAAACCATCACCATCCAAATCAGCATAGACAAAATCAAAGAGATTGACCGAGGGCGGCAGCGGGAGACGGTTCCCTTGGACAATCTTTTTCCCAGCGTCCAGGGAGACCAGATATACTCCCGGACTTACCAGCTCAATCTTTTCGACCCCTCTTTTCTGTCCGGCCAGCTGCCATCCTTTGCCTGGAACAAGGATTGGTCGCAGATACCAGGGGATATTTCGAGAAACTATTTGAAAGCCGGCGGTTGTATCGTATTTCATTATCATCGACGAAACATATAGACCATCCGTTCCGCTGAGGTATATCTCCGCTTTACCATCACCATCAAGATCGGCCAGATTGACAGCATGAGTTACAATAGTGGATGGCAACGCGGTCTCTGCAACCTGCGTAATGGTGTTATCCTTGGTGCTGAACAACTTGAGGTCCGAACGAGACAGAACAAGAATATCCTGATTCCCGTCCCCATTGACATCTCCAACCGCCATAGCGGTCATGTCAACCGGCAATGTCTTATTCAGCTTAGCCCCCCTACCCTTGGTCGTTACACCGCTGCCTGCAACGCCCATAATCGTTCCGGTATATATATTCCTTTTATACGCCGCCTCGGGATTTGCTGTAACAAAACCTGTATTTCCTCCGACATCCTGACTTTTCTTTCCTTCTTTAAGCATCTTAGGCTGATCACCAAAGGCCTTTTGGGCTATATCCCGGGAAAGTTGCTCGACATCAGCGATAAGGGTGTCCGGCTTCTGGGAGCGAACTGAAAAATGTAATATCTCTTCATTTGGAACTAGCGGATAGAGATCCACTTGAATTTCCAACCCACCGGTTAGAGAAAAGAGCTCTCCCGTGACCAGATAGTCCGCTTTCTCCGGACCGACAAACAGACCTTTCTGTGTCCCTTTTTTCTTCAGGGAGTTCAATTCTTCTTTACTGAATGTCTTCTCCAGCACATTCACTCTGTCTTTTGCCGCCAGACGGCTGGCAAGCATAGTCTGAATACTGTCTCGCAGATATGAATAACTCCCGGCGGAATTTTTATCAAATACCGAAAAAACGATTTGATACTCCTTATTAGCTTGAACCTGTTTTTTGTTTTCTTCGCCGGACACTGAACCAACATAACCCAGAGTAATACAAAGAAGGGTGACTGCTATTATCTTGACTCGCATGAATTCTCCCAATTATTTAATGCTCACAACCATACCCTGCGTTGCAACTGATCAACCTTACCTATCACAGCAAGCTATCTATATCGCAAATTGTCCGGACAAGCAAGACAAGTATCTTGGTAACCAGCTGGATGAGATGTCAGTCCCCACCTCGCTTTATTATTTTACCTTTGCGTCTCAGCCAAAAATACGTATAATTAATTGATATTTTTCATATTTTACTTAAGATTCAGTCCAAAACAGTCGCCTCCGGCAGTTAATTATTCCTTGACTTTTAATCTTCTGGGATAGACAATAGTGGATGAGAATAGAACTCGGATACATACAATGAGTACCTTTACATAATACTTTCCAAGGCACTCAATAAAACTACAATGTCGCTGAAAATAAAGGCCTTTAGCTAAGAGGAAAGATGATGAGGATTATTATCTTCCCAATAATGGTTGCCATCTTGGTTACCATCCAACTTACTTGTCAGACCAATCTGCTCTATGGTGAAGACCTCAATACTCACCATGCATACAAAGTTACCTCTTACAATCTAGGTGTCTTTCAAGGTTTTCAGGATAAGGATGCCTCACATGCATTGAGGAATTTTAAACCACTCCTTATAACCGGCACAACTGCAGACATTCTTAACAGTGAGCACCAAAAAACGATCTCCCTTGGTCAGACGGCAGCTCGCGGGTCCAGTATCAATAGCATAGCCCTTTCCGCCCAGTTTGATGCTACGAAAAATATTTCCATACAGGGCGCATTTGGCGTAACACGTAACCTGTGGACACCGGAGTTAGGAGGGAGTATGAACGGATCGAGCTGGGAGGCCGATCTCGGGATTATTTACAAGTTACTCAATAACATATCATACGAGCTGCACTTTGGCTATATGGACACCGGTAATCTGTTTACAGACCGGAGCAGTTACACCGATGTAGAAAGCATTATTATGATAAGCAATCAGCTTACGTTAAGCTTCTAACCCTGATAAACAAACTACATTTCAATCCCCCTCAAGGGGTATTGTTCATTAGTTCAACTACTCCTAATCGAGTAGTCCCCCGTAGAAATCGTTTTCTCCGGGTTTTTTTTTGTTTGCAATCCGGAATCACTCAATCAAACTATCCTTTCAGCTATCAACTTAACATGGTATCTTTACCGGAAGACGAAAATATTAGTATTCGAACGATCACACATTGATAAAGCAATATCACTTTTACAATAATCCCGGCCATGTACACTAAAAACGATCCACCTGCCTACAACATCCTCATGTACTCACATGACACCTATGGCCTGGGACACATCCGAAGAACAATGGCCATAGCCAACCATTTGCGGGATTCAAACACCAATGTGCTCATCCTTACCGGTTCTCCTATCGCCGGGCGTTTTCATTTCCCTCAACACGTTGATTTTGTACGAATTCCCGGTATGATCAAGAAGAGCAACGACGATTACCAGTCCTTCTCTATTCGTATTGACCAGGCAAAGGCTCTCTCTATCCGAACGAACATTATTCTGGCGACCGCCAAGACCTTCCAGCCCCAGCTCTTTATTGTTGATAAAGAACCGTTAGGGCTTAAACGGGAGGTACTTCCAACACTTGAATGGATCAAAACGGAAAGTCCATCTACTGTAACAGTGCTGGGATTACGCGATATCCTCGACGATGCCGCAGTCATCCAGCAAGACTGGCAAGACAAGAACGTTTATACCTATCTGGATCATTTATATGACGAGATATGGGTTTATGGAAATCGCGATATCTACGATCCGATTGAGATGTATAAAATACCCGAAACAATTCACAACAGAATTAAGTTCACCGGGTATATCCCACGAAAGACAATCTCACCGAGGGTCAAGGCCGCTGTCAGAAAAAATTACAGGATAATGGAAGACGACAAATTCATTCTTGTTACCACGGGCGGTGGCGGAGACGGTCTGGAAGTAATCGATCATTATCTTGATATGCATGATTATTTTCCAACCTCCCTTCCTTTTAAATCTATCATTATTACCGGTCCCTTTATGGCGAGAGACGTCAGGGAAGCCTTCACTAAACGGGCTAAAAAGTTTGGCATAAAAACCCTTCCTTTTCACCCAAGGCTTGAGGAGCTGATGTCGGCAGCGGATTTAGTGGTTTGTATGGGAGGATACAACACTATTTGCGAGATACTCACCCAGCAAACCCCGGCTTTGATAATCCCCAGAGAAACTCCCCGACAAGAGCAATTGATCCGGGCAAAAAGGCTGAAGAGCAAGGGCCTCCTGGATTTCATTCCCTGGACAGAGGTTACTCCCCAACTTCTGCGAGAAAAAATGTTCACCATCCTGCACGATCGGCACCTCTACAAAGAGACTATCAATTCCTTTAAACTCTCCGGGTTGGATACCATGCGTGCCCGGCTCACGTATTTCAAAGAAATGGATTTGGATTTCGATGCCAACCAACCTGCTGACCCAAAACAAGCTCGACAAACCGTGCGCACCTGATCCTTCGCACTTTCCCGTCATGACACTACGGTATCCGACTCCGACACTTGGCTACATCCTGAAAGGTTATCCCAGGATCTCCGAGACCTTCATCTCCAACGAAATATTGTTGTTAGAAAAAATGGGGTTTACAATGCGGCTCTTTCCCATGCGACAGCCGCGTGAAACCTTTAGTCATGCCTCAGTAAAAGAGATTAAAGCACGAGTAGATTATTTACCCACTGAACTGCTTCTCGATTTTCCCCGCCTGCTCCTGCCAAATATCTTCCTGGCCGCCAAGAAGCCGAAACAATTCAAAAATACACTCCGGATAGCCGGACAAGGTGTCAGCAAAGGTAACGAACTGGCAACACTTAAACATCTTTTTCAGGCGGGTTATCTGACCAACAATCATCTCGGAAAAGACCAAAATATAGTCCAACTCCATGGTCATTTTGCCCATTCGCCTACCTCGGTGACCATGTTCGCCTCGTTGCTTTCCGGAATCCCCTTCAGCTTTACCGCTCATGCAAAAGACATCTACACTTCCGACAAAGAGAAAATTCGCAAGAAGATTGCCCATGCTCGTTTTGTGGTAACCTGTACCAGGCACAATAAAGAATACCTGCAGGCAATTGCCGGACATTGTCCCACCCCAATCTATTGTATTTATCACGGCATAGACCTGGGTCTTTTCCAGCAAACGGTCCCGCATCACGAAACGCACAATCCTTTCAAAATCCTCACCGTAGCGAGGATGACACAAAAAAAGGGGTTGCCGACTATTTATAAAGCCTTGGCGGGGTTACGCCAAAAGGGCATCCAGTTTCAACATACCCTGATCGGAGATGGTGACGACAGGGCAAAAATCCTCGCCCTGATATCGTCACTCGACCTTGAAGATTGTTGCCAATGGATAGGAACCCAGTCCCATGAACAGGTGCTCCTCCACTTCAAAGCCAGTGACCTTTTTGTTCTTGGCTGTGAAATAGCCGACAACGGCGACCGAGACGGTATCCCTAATGTTCTCGTGGAGAGCCTGGCTATGGGTGTCCCGGCCCTGTCCACCAATGTATCGGCAATACCTGAGATCCTGATTAATGGCAAAACCGGCATGACTGTTCCGCCATCCGAGCCCGAAGAGCTTGAAAAGTCTATGTTACGGATACTTACAGATACAAGACTTCGTGAGCGGTTGATCGCCGGTGGAAAAGAGCGTGTCAAAAATAATTTTGACAACGGTCAATGGATACAAAAATTGGCCGAAATTTTTCGTCGGCACAATGAAAAGTTCTGACCCCGCTGAAGAGTGCGGGCTCAGTTTAGTACCCCCTTGAGGGGTATAAGTGCCTTCACGAAATTCTTTCCTGAAAAACAAGAAAAGAATTTCTAAGGCACTAAGAATCATAAACGGCAGAGGTCTGTATCATGGAACATGGCCCCAACACTGTAGAAGCCGTCACGACCTTCGGTTTGTTACGACATGGTCAGACAGAATGGAACAACCTGAAAAAAATACAAGGTTCTGGAGATTCTCCTTTATCCACACAAGGAAAAGAAGAAACCGATGAGTGGGCAGAAACCTTAAGAAAATACAACTGGGATCGGATTATCGCCAGTGATCTGGGCAGAGTACGAATGACTGTCGACATCATCAATCGAAAACTACAGCTACCGGTCACCTTCGATGCGAGGTTACGTGAGCAGCACTGGGGAAATTGGGAAGGACTCACCATCCCCTTTATTCAAGAACATTATAAAGAAGAGCTGGCCCATCGGGTGGCTATGGGTTGGGACTTTTCCGCTCCCGGGGGTGAAACCCGACTTGCCGTAAGAGATCGTGTACTGACGGCTCTCCTTGAGCAAGCAAGAGAATGGCCCGGCAAAAAGATTTTAGTTGTCTGTCACCAGGGAGTTGTGAAATCAGTACTCTACTCTCTCACCAACAGGGAATTCCTGCCAGGCGAAGACCCACTTCTCCAACATAACCGGCTCCATATAATCAGCTGCACCCGAAACCGGTTCTCTCCTGTGCAACTCAACATCCCACGAGCGTCAGAACTATGAACGTTTCCTACTACTGCCAACACGTCCTGGGTATTGGTCATTTCCATCGCAGCATGGAGATCTGCAAGGCGATAGCCCGTCGCCATCCGACGACCCTCATAGTTGGCGGGCCTCCGGTTGAAGTCGCCCATTCCGGCATCCACGTGTTGAAACTGCCCGGCCTGCAAATGGATAGTGAATTCAACAACATGGTGCCCTGCAACTCAGATTTTTCACTTGAGGCAATCAAAACAGCACGGAAAAAACAACTGTTCGCCCATTTTCAGGAAAATCGACCCGATATCTTTATTACCGAGCTCTATCCTTTTGGACGTAAGGCTTTCAGGTTTGAGCTTGACCCTTTGCTTCAGGCCATCCGGGATGGCTCACTGCCACGCTGCTCCTGCTACTGCAGCGTGCGCGACATTCTGGTGGAAAAGAGTACCGGCAGGGAAAAATTTGAACAGCGAGCGGTTCAGACGGTCAATTCATATTTTAACGGTATTCTCATTCATGCGGACCCCGACATTATTACCCTCGATGAAACCTTTAGCCGAATGGCAGATATTCACATCCCTCTGCACTATACCGGTTTTGTCACCAAATCAGACCCCGAAGCCCACGAAGCCAGAGACAGGATCAGGAAAAAACTGGCTCTCTCACCTTTAGATAAACTCATTGTGGCCAGTATCGGCGGTGGCAATGTGGGGAGTGAATTGCTTTATGCTGCGACCGAGGCCTTTAAAATCATGTCAGGCTCCATCCCGGCCCATCTCCAGCTGTTCTGTGGTCCGTACTGTGACACGAAGATGTATCAGGCTTTGCAAAGCAACATCCAGGATAATATTACCATTGATCGTTTCACCGATCACTTCCCCGAATGGTTGGAAGCAGCGGATTTATCAATTTCAATGGCTGGCTACAATACCTGCATGAATCTGGTCCAGACCGGAATTCCCGCCCTGGTCTATCCGTTTAAGCAAAATAGAGAACAACGACTGCGAGCGGAAAGACTTGGCAGGAAAGTTCCAATAGTAATAATGGAAGATATCGACCTCGCACCCCAGCTTTTATCAAGGAGGATGATACAACAACTGGCTATTCCCCGATTTTCTGCCGACATCAACCTGGATGGAGCAGAGGACACAGCACGACAACTTGAAATCTGGTATGCGGAGCATTCTTTCCATGACTAAGCCTGCCTCATCCCTTTATTCCATCAAACACCTTGATATTGCCCATAAAATAGCATCCAGTATTGACCAGGGCTGTCAGCTCTCAACTAAGCATCCGCTGGTATTTTTCCGAGCTGACGATATCGGTATCCCCTCCCGCAGATTTCAACAACTTATTGAATGTTTTCAAAAACACAATCTTCCCCTCTGTCTGGCAACCGTTCCTGTCTGGCTCACAGAACAGCGCTTAAAAGAACTTCAGCTGCTGACTGGAGTAAACAATTCACAGTGGTACTGGCACCAGCACGGACAGGTCCATCGGAACTTCGAAAAAACAGGTAAAAAGCAGGAGTTCGGTCCTGCAAGAACAAAGCACGAAATCCAGGCAAGTCTCGTCAAAGGAAAAGAAAGGCTGGAACAAATTCTCGATACAGACTTTCAGCCGGTTTTCACTCCCCCGTGGAACAGGTGCAGCATTGACACCCTCCATTCTCTTGCCGATCTCGGTTTTGCGGCGGTCTCAAGAAGTAAGGGAGCTCGCCCGGAAACGATCCCCAATCTGCCGGATTACCAGGTTAATGTTGATCTGCATACCCGAAAAGAGACTGAGCCGTCCCTTGCCCTGATCAACTTCCTGGCAGAAATTAAGCAGGGTTTGGCTTCAGGCTTGTGCGGCATAATGATCCACCACCAGAGGATGAATGCGTTGGCGCTCGAAATGCTCGACATCTTACTGGGATTGATACGGAGTAATCGGGAACTTTATCCGGTTCATTTCGGAGATCTCTCAAAATTAGAATGATCCCCTTAAGTAACTCCTGTTTGAACATAATTAACTCTATCGCCTTGCCGAACCATCCATCTAAGTACAGCTGTTTTTAATAAAATTTGCTCGCCAATTCATCAAAGAAAGATTATCAATCTCATTACAGATTATTGCGATTTATTTCAAAAGACCACGTCTAAACCAAACAAGGATACATATGCCCGACGCTTACCTTTTGCTGGAAGAACTTTATCGAAAACTCGGCCGGTTGGATCATGCTCTCACTTTTCTCCAATGGGACCATATGGTAATGATGCCACCGGGCGGAAGTGAACCACGGGCTGCGGCCATCGCTGAATTGACGACGCTTCAACACGAACTTCTTACTGCCCCGAGGACAGGAGATCTATTACAGGAAGCTGCCGGTCAAGCAACAGCGCCTACGCGGATTCGCAGCCTCCAAGAGATGGCGCGGGAATACCAACACGCCATCTGTTTGTCACCTGCACTGGTAAAAGCCCAATCCTTAGCCGGTTCAAAATGTGAGCACGGTTGGCGCAATCAGCGCAAGAATAACGACTGGTCCGATTTTCTAGTAAATTTCAAAGAGGTGGTCACCCTTGCCAGAGAGGAGGCGCAGGCTCGTCAAGACTTCACTCCCGGTCTTTTTCCAACACCCTATGACGCGATGCTTGATCTCCATTGCACTGGGGACAGTAACAGCTTCATTGCAGATGTTTTCACAAAGCTCAAACAACTCCTGCCCGCACTGGTACAACAGGTTGTTGATAAGCAAAAAGGGGATTCGGTCCCTGATCTTCGCGGTCAGTATCCCATCGACCAGCAGCGGTTGCTTAACCTCGAACTCATGAAATGTCTGGAGTTTAATTTTGATCAGGGAAGATTGGATGTCAGTTCCCATCCATTCAGTACCGGTTGTCGAGGGGATCAACGCATCACAACCAGGTTCCGGGAAAGTGATTTTCTCGACGCGTTGATGGCGACAGCCCATGAAACCGGACATGCCGGCTACGAGAACGGGCTGCCGATAGAGTGGGACAGTCTGCCCGTAGGAGGCGCGCGTAACATGTGCCTTCACGAGAGCCAGAGTCTGCTCTTTGAAAAACAGATATTTTTATCCCGTCCCTTTATCTCCTTTTTCACTAGCAGAATACATACGTTCCTGCCGACAACCTCAGGAATAGGCGATTCCCAGATCTGGGCCGCAGCAACCAGAGTCCAGCCAAGCTATATCAGAGTCGAAGCCGACGAGGTTACCTATCCGCTTCATATCATTCTCCGCTATGAGATTGAAAGCAGTCTTATTAACGGCTCCATCAGGGTTGAGGATATCCCCTCGATCTGGGATGAAAAAATGCAGGAATATTTCGGCCTTTCCACCGCTGGTAACTACCGTGACGGTTGCCTGCAGGATATGCACTGGACCGATGGCTCCTTTGGCTATTTCCCCTCGTACACCATCGGTGCACTCAATAGCGCTCAACTGTTCGCGTCCATTCGCAGCACTTATCCGGACTGGCAGGCAAGATTGACCGGCGGTGATGTCCATTTTATCCGAGACTGGCTGCTGGAAACAATCTGGAGCAAAGGTTCGACCATGGAATCCCAGGATATTATTCGTTTGGCAACCGGAGAATCAACCAATCCCGATTATTTTCTCCGCCATATCCAGGAACGGTATCTCGACGATCTTTATTGAGTAGAAATGTTCTCAATGCACCTCTTTTAAAACTGTCTGTTTTTACAGCCATTTCCTTTTAAGGTGCCTTGACAACATATTGTTTAAAAACTAGATTTGATCATATGGTGATTTGCACTGGTTTGCACTGGTTCCCATGCGTTGCATGGGAACTGTTCCGTAACTGCGTCGCAGTCCAGTAATGACTCAGCGATACTGGTGGGAATAGAACGAGATGCAACGCATCATGTGGTAGGATCCCATGCGGCGCATGGGATCCAGGATCAAAACTAGATTTGATCATATAGTGATTAGTTGGACCCTGGAATAAACATCTGTGTCGTGCTGCACCTTTCACAGATCCGCTCCGAACTAAAACCGGAACCGAAGCCATGAGACGTCTTGTCGCCTTGCCGCTCTCTAAATCCTTCCAGATGGCCTACCAGTCAATCCGGGTTCGCTTCTTCCGCTCACTGGTTACCACCATGAGTCTGGTTCTTGCAGTCGCCTTCCTCACCTTCACTCAGACCGAAAACGATATTTCAAACAGCTTAATCACCTCACAAAATCCGGTCTTCATTCAGATCCTCACCAATATCGGTTACGACGTAACTCCCGATGCTGCCGGTAGAAGCGGTTCTGCCAAGCAGCACTGGATCGTTTTTCTTTCTCTGCTGGTCTGCGTCGTCGGCATCGTCAACGCCCAACTCATGTCGGTGACGGAACGATTCAGGGAGATAGGTACCCTGAAATGTCTGGGAGCGCTCGACCGGTTTATCGTCAGAATATTTGTTATAGAAGCGACAATGCAAGGGTTGGCGGGTGGGGTAGTTGGGGCTCTGCTTGGGGCTCTTGTGGCTTTTATTGCATCAATCATCAGGTTTGGTCTGTCTTCAGCATCTTTTATGCCATGGGCTGACATTGGAACAACCATGCTTTACGCCGCCTGTACAGGAACAGGGCTCAGCCTGCTGGGTGTTTTGTATCCGGCAATTGTTGCCTCCCGAATGCAACCCGTGGAGGCAATGCGAGTCGAGCAATGAAAAGCCAGCTTGTCTAAACCTATAAAAAGGCCTTTTAAATCATATGACCGAAAAGAAAAAAATAGTCCGGGTGACTGGCGTAACCAAGGATTTCGATCTTGGCAAAATCGTCGTTAATGTCCTGAAAGGTATCGACCTTGAGATCGAAGAAGGGAAATACATATCTATAATGGGCCCTTCAGGATCTGGAAAATCGACTCTCTTCAATATGATCGGCGGCCTCGACAAGCCGACAAAAGGCAAGGTCTTTATTGATGAGGTCGATATCTCCCAGCTCGACGCCTATGAACTGGCCTGGCTGCGGTGTCGAAAAATTGGTTATATTTTCCAGACCTTCAACCTTATCCCGGTGATGACGGCTCTTGAAAATATTACCATCCCCATGACTTTTGCCGGGGTATCGAACGATGATTCACTACGGCGTGGGATGGAACTGCTCGACCAGGTGGGGCTCACCGGCAGACATACTCATCGGCCCTCTGAACTTTCCGGAGGCCAGCAGCAGCGTGTCGCCGTAGCCAGGGCACTTGCCAACAGTCCGGCTATCATTCTGGCCGATGAACCGACGGGCAATCTGGATTTGACAACCGGAGAAGATATTATCCGTCTCCTGAAAGAACTGAGCCTGGAACGGGGGGTCACCGTAATTTCTGCAACGCACGATTATAAAATGCTCAACGTGTCTGATCAGGTTGTCTGGATCAGGGACGGTCAAGTCGATAAAATTCAACAAAGAGACGAACTGGATATCAGAACCGGCGGACTGGAGAACGCAACACCCTGAGTTGCCACTTCTCTGCGAAGAGACCATAACTTCAACCATAAAAGCCCCTTATTCGGCAATGAAAAGAGCCTTATTTCTTCTCACCTTACTCCTCTATCCGATTGTGCAGATATCCGTTCCTGCACACGCAGCGACAGCTGTTGGACAATCTTCTCTACGCGAAACGATTGAGACCCTCAGCAGGTTTGGCAGTAGAACGACCGGATCGCCGGGGTACGAAAAGGCTGCAAATTTTCTGGAACAGCAATTACACGCCCTGGGTTTTGAGCCGCAATCCTATTTTTACGAACTTCCAATCCGCCATTTTTTAGGCGCTGAACTGAGTTTTGACAACAAAAAACTCTCCTTAGCATCCTTTACCAATAACGCCATTACCCCAGAAGCAATAGATGGTACTCTTTCAGCACCGCTCTATTATGTCGGTAAAGGTCAACTACAGGAACTAGATGGAAAAGACCTACAAGGCAGCATCGTCCTGATTGACTTTGACTCCGGCAGAAACTGGCAATTGCTGGCATCTTTAGGCGCAAAAGCCGCCATTTTCCTGCAGGATGACAACAGTCAGGAACGTATTTTCTTTACTGAAAAACACGAACTTACTCCACTGCAGTTTCCTTGTTTCTGGATGACAAGAGACCAAGCCACTAAGTTTTTCGGGCCGCTCCAGAACCAAAAGACGCCCCTCCGACCTCAAGTAATGCTTCAATCGCACTGTGTTTGGGAGAACATTCTCGCTAAAAACATTTACTCGCTGATTAAGGGAACGGACCCGAAGCTAAGCAAAGAACTTCTCATCATCGAGGCATTTTTTGATAATGAGGAATTTGTATCGGGAAATTCTCCAGGAGCAGACGCGGCCACTTCAATCGCCACCTTCCTAAAAATTGCCGAATCCCTGGCCGGCAGCCCCCAGCAACGATCCATCCTGCTGATAGCAACCAGCGGGCAGGCGCAAACCCTTGCTGGTATGCGGGATATGATCTGGAGTATCAATGCCAGGTCCAAGGATCTGCGTAATCAGAAAAGACAGCTGCAAAAGGAAATAAACAAGGGAAAGTCCAATCTGAAAATGCTGCAGGGGCTCACCTTTCCGCTCACCTCTGATAAAAAAAGAGATGTATTTATTGAGGTCGCCATAAAAAACAGTCTGGAGAAGGCTATCGATCAGATCTCAAGAGAGCTTATGAGCCTGAGACTGAGTGAGCAGACAGACGAGACAAAACAGTTAATCAAGCATAGTGCAAGCCAGCGTCTTCTTTACAAAAAGCTTGGATGGGCCGAGAGCTTTCACGATCTTCCGGAAGGGGAAGCAGAGCTCCTGAAGCAGATAATTCCCAAGACCATCGTCAGAAATAAACTAATCGTATCGGACGCAGAGCAGCAGCTCCAAGCATTACAGTCTGCATTGACCTTTCGTAACCTTGTCCAGGACTATGAAGTGGCGGCAATGGTCAGCCTCCATCTTTCCAGTCACGGCGACGGCGTTGGAGGTTTTCATCGTGGATGGCTCTACAATCTCAAGCAGACTATCAACAGGACCTCGGTCTACAGCCCCATGGCTGAAATTCTCGATAATATTGGCCAACCTGCTGTTGGAAGAGCCCGCTATCAGGACACCCTTCGACCGAGCCACCTACGCACCTGGGATTCCTGGTTCCTCGACAAACCAAACCTGGGAGGAGAGGTCAGTGCCCTGGCCGGTTACCTCGGCCTCAGCCTGGTGACGACAGGGGATGGCCGGATGTTGTGGGGAACTCCCTCGGATACCACGGAGAGAATAGACTGGACCTATCTCCGCGATCAAGCCCAACTTGTGGAAAGACTCGTTCTCGGCCTCGCCCGGACCAAAATCCTGCAGAGCAATAATATGCCGAGAGACGGCTTTGTTACAGTGACGGCGCGTACAAATCTTTTATTACAGGGAGAACTTTTTGCCGACTATCCCGCTAAAGATACAACAATCCTCGGCTACCAGGGCTTAAACAAGTTCTATTCAATGGTCGACGACTTCGGCTATTCTACGATCAAAGGGCTGGCCGATAAAAAACATGTCCTGGATAAACTTGTTATCGAAGGATACCGATTCGACGAAACGACCGGCAAGGTGCTCTGGGCCATTGATAAGAAAGAGACCGGGAAAGACAATTATCGACTCAAGCTGTTGCGTAAATCGATGCAGACAAATTTAGTGATGTTCAACTGCCGGCAAACCACCTTGTTCGACCTTCTCGAACCCCGGAGCTTTGCCTACCTGACCAAAATCCATCTTTTTGACGGCAGACGCGATGCTCCTCCCGAACATTACTGGTTCAGCCGCATCGACACCCGGGATTCGATCATTTCCTCCATCTACACTGAACCGGGAACACGCCTTAAACTCACCTTGTCCGATACTGTGCTCACCAACAAGATGATCCTCACCAACGGCTCCGAAAAACATCCACTTGGCATTGGTTATCTGGTTGACCAATATCCGTCAATCCCCAACACCATCTATCACGCAGCCAAAGATACATGGACCCTCCTCGTTCCCCGGATCGACAACCTGGAAAACCACGGCATCTATGATGCACGAATCAACAACCTGAAAACCAGAGGATTGCAGGCTCTTGCGACAAGCTCGAAAAATTTCGACACCTTTACTTATTCGGTAGCCCGTGCGTCGGCGGAGAAGGCCCTCGCCCTGGCGGCCAGGGTCTATGTTCAGATCGAGGACACCCAGAAAGATGTGCTTTTCGGTGTTCTTTTCTACGTCGCGCTCTTTGTTCCCTTTGCCTTTGTCATGGAGCGATTTCTCTTCAACTTTGCGACTATCTATAAGCGGATTGTCGGGTTTTCCCTTATCCTTATCCTACTTATAGCCGTCATCTACAATGTTCATCCCGCCTTCGAACTCGCCTACAGCCCCATGGTGGTTATTCTGGCCTTTTTTATCATCGGGCTCTCACTCATGGTCACTCTCATCATTTTCTTCCGCTTCGAGGACGAGATGATCCTACTCCAGCGACGGGCGACCCACAAACGGCCGGCAGAGATTAGTCGCTGGAAAGCCTTCGTGGCTGCATTTTTCCTCGGCGTATCCAACCTGAGACGGCGGCGGTTGCGTACCATTCTGACCTGTACGACTCTTATTATCCTGACCTTTACCATAATGAGTTTCACGACTATTAAATCCGGCCGGGAAGAGGTCCGCTTACCATTTCAACCAAAAGCTCCCTACCAAGGCCTCCTTTTGAGGAGTGTCAACCGACAGAGCCTCCCCCCACAAGCAACAGATATCCTTGTCAGCAGTATGCCGGCAACCAGTCGACCTGCCCCCAGGGTCTGGCTTGAAGGGACAGACCCTTCCAGTCCGGTGAGCGTCCCGCTCAGGCACGGAGACGCTGAAATTGAAATCCATGGGCTCATTGGCCTCAGCCCAAACGAGGCATATGTCACCAAGCTCAACTCCCTTCTGACCACAGGGCGATGGTTCACAGACAAGGACCAGACAGCTATCATCCTTGAAGAACAGATGGCGGCACGTTTGGGAGTCACGGCAGGCGCTGAACAGACGGTTTTGTTATGGGGCTCGCCATTTACAGTACTTGGCACCTTCAAAGCAGCAGATTTCGAAAAGGCCATTGACCTTGATGGTGAGCCGCTCACTCCGGTCATTTTCCCTGAAGAGGCGGGAACCCAAATGACCGAGGCAGAGATGGAAGCCTTGGAATCCGGAGACGACGTCCGCTCTTTTCAGAGCAGATACCAGCACATCCCGGCGGGCCAGACAGCTATCATCCCGGCGAAAACTCTCCTTGCCGCCGGCGGTCAGCTAAAAAATATCGCCGTCAGACCCGCTGATCCAAGCGACATTCCTAACATCGCCCGCCGCTTGACCGACAGATTCAGCCTAGCTATTTTCACCGGGGAAAAGGATGGAGTCTGGCTCTATAACATCAGTGATACCATGAAGTACAGTGGGGTTCCCGACATCATTATTCCCCTACTTATCTCGGTTCTCATCGTCCTGAATACCATGATCAGTTCCGTGTATGAGCGCAAAGGGGAGATTGCGGTATATACTTCCGTTGGCTTGGCACCCTCCCACGTCGGATTCCTCTTTGTCGCGGAAGCAATGGCTCTTGCCGTAATTTCTGTGGTGATCGGCTATCTGGTGGCCCAGGTTTCAGCTGCGATTTTTTCCGCAACGCCCTTGTGGGCGGGGATCACCGTCAACTACTCCTCCATGGCTGGGGTTGCCGCCATGATGCTCGTTATGGCTGTTGTCCTTGTCTCGGTCCTGTATCCTGCCAAGGTGGCGGCCCGCATTGCTATCCCTGACGTCAACCGAACGTTTAAGCTCCCCATGCCCGTTGACAACAGAATTGAGGTTACGCTACCGTTCCTGATGAAATTCAGGGAACACGAAAGCATCGGAGGATTCATCTACCAATATCTGGACAGTCACCGGGATATCTCCCACGGGATTTTTTCAACTGGCCCGGTGGAGGTGGTCTTCAGCTGTTCAACGGTGACTGAAATACATAAAATGATTGCCGAATCCGATAGCCCGAGCGATCTGAGATGTTTACATATACGCTCAAACGTCTGGCTTGCTCCCTTCGATTTCGGAATTATGCAGACCGTAGACATCCAGTTCTGCCCCGCGCAGGAGGGCCAGGAATTCCTTGAAATAAAAATTACCCTCCATAGACAATCGGGTGAATCTACGGTCTGGCAGCGCATCAACACTTCATTTCTCCACGAAGTGCGGAAGCAACTGCTGGTCTGGCGCTCTTTTGATGAAGAAGCCCATGATCAGTTGAAAGAATATTTCCAGCAAGTTGTCGCCGAGAAAGGCCTGGCGCCGGAGGTTATCTAGCATGGCAAGTTCTCCGCAGAAGCCGACATCCAGGCCAATCCGCTTGCGTGCCCCACTGCTCGGCCTCCTCCTGGCCGTGGCAATATGTCTGTTCACTCCGTATAATAATATTTACCTGAGAGCCACCCCGCTCGGAGGTGGACATTTTCCTCTTGCTCCTTTCTTTATTTTTCTGCTCCTCGCCATCTGCATCAGCCTGGTTTCCAGACTTTTCCGATCCTCACTTCTGCTGACAGGACCTGAGCTGCTCGTTATCTGGATTGAAATGGTTATCGGCTCGGGTATCGCCTACACCGGCTTTGCCCGCACCTTTCTCCTTAATTTGACCACCCCTCTGCATTTTTCAACACCGGGAAATCGCTGGCATGAAGTACTCCACCCTCTTATACCTCCGACGTTAACCCCAACCGACCCGAAGGCCGTTGAGCTTCTTTATAACGGCATTACCGGTGGTCGGGATATGGGTTGGTTCGAGGTGGTTGCTGCCATCCCCTGGGCTGCATGGATTTCACCCCTTTGCATCTGGGGAATATTTGTCCTGCTTTCTTATTTGGTCATGCTTTTCTTGATCAATATTTTTTCCAGGCAATGGATCCATAATGAGCGAATGAATTTCCCCTTGCTCAAGGTCCCAGAGATGATAGGCAAGGCGGTGAGTGAAGGAGAAATAGGCAGCTTTTTCTTTAATCGCTTTCTCCTCACCGGACTTTCCATTCCAATTTTTCTCCATTTAATAAATGGCTTAAACCTTTACTATCCGACGATTCCGCCAATCCCGACCCTCTTTTTGGCCGGACCCTATTTTCCCGACAGTGGCATGCTCACCGGTTTTCAGAAACTTAAGATCTATCTCTACCCGTCCTTTATCGGTTTTGCTTTTCTGACCTCACGCCAGATCTCCTTTTCTTTCTGGTTCTTCTTTTTAAGTGGTTGCCTGCTGTACGGCATTCTCAATCTGTTCGGTTATTCCATCCCGGTTTCTGAGCTGGGAGTCACCTTTGGTCCTACCCTGGCACGCCCGGAAGAAATGCAGATGATTGGGGCTTACGGTGTTTTTTTCCTCTTCCTCGTTTGGTTGGCACGGCTCCACCTGCTCGATGTCTGTAAGCAATCGTTATTTTTGAAGAAACAAACGCCAGGGAGATCTGAATGGTTCGATGTGCGAATCTCGTTTTGGGGGGCGATATTGGGTTTTGCATCAATTATCTGGTGGTACATCCGGCTCGGCATGGCCCCGATCACTGCAGTACTGATAGTGGGAGCCTTTTTTATGATTATGCTGGTGGCAACCCGCATAATCTGTCAGGGGGGACTTGCCTATTTCACTCTCACTGCGGCCCCCACCGACGGTATGATTGCCCTTTTTGGTGCTAAACTCTTCGCTGGTGCCAGTGGGCTGCTTGCCGGCATGAGTCAGAAGGTCCTTTTTGTTGACCTGCGGGAATCGCTGCTTCCGTCACTTCTTCATGCACGACATCTCCAGCAGAACCGAAGCCCAGCCCTGCTGCTTTTTTCCGGCCTGGCACTCACCATTGTTGCCTCCATGACCGCTTCCATCCTGGCGATGATGACGCTCTGTTACCGGTACGGCATCCGTGAGCTGCAGCTGGATTGGGCCAGCCAAACCACGTCCGCGGTGTACGAAAATATCTACCGCCTTGTCGCCATGAATACAACCACCGGTAGCTGGATCTATATCTTTGCCCTGGCAGGCGCCTTGGTTATGCTTCTGCTGGTCACCTGTTACCATCGACTCTACTGGTGGCCTATCCATCCGATCGGTTACCTCACCGCCTACAGTTCTTCGATGCGTATCCTCTGGGTCAGTTTTTTTATCGGTTGGGCCTGCAATGCTCTGTGTATGCGTTATGGTGGAATAGTAATTTTCAAGAAAGTTCAGTATTTTTTCATCGGTCTGATAATCGGTGATTTCCTCATGGGAGGCGGCTGGGCACTGGTAGGACTGTTTACCGATGTTAGTTATCAGGTGTTACCGGATTAGTGACTTAGAAATAATATTCTTGATTTTCCAAGAATATTATTTCGTGAAGGAACTTACCCCCGTGCTGTGCGGGGGTTAGAGACTTAGAAAGAATATTCCTGTTTTTTCCCTCTTCGGGATATAACATATGTATGACGACAAAGAACTAAAGGAATATCGGGATCTTCTCCAACCTCCCACACATTTTGAAGAGGGGTTTGACTGGAAGACCATCATCGGTGCCATCTTCATCGGATTTTTGATGATGCCGGGATCAATGTATCTCCAATTGGTGATCGGCCAGGGTATCGGTCCGGCGGCCCGCTGGGTGACTATAATTTTGTTTGCGGAAATCGCCAAGAGAGCACATTCCGACCTGAAACAACAGGAAATATTCCTCCTCTATTATATGGCTGGTGCAGCGCTTGCCTCTCCTTTTTCCGGTCTGCTCTGGAACCAATATCTGGTCCAGTCCGATGCTGCTCGCATGCTTGGTGTCACCGAGTTTATTCCTTCCTGGGTCGCACCTGGACCGGAATCCCAGTCCATGGTGGAACGATCATTTTTCCACAAAGACTGGCTGATTCCGATTCTTTTGCTGATTGGCTCACAAATCATCCAGCGAATCGATCATTTTGGTCTCGGCTATGCCCTCTTCCGGATTACTTCGGATGTAGAAAAACTGCCGTTTCCCATGGCCCCGGTCGCAGCACTCGGCACCATGGCGCTGGCTGAATCCGCAGAAGAGAAGAAACAGAGTTGGAAATGGCGGGTATTTTCCATAGGTGGGGTCATAGGCTTGGCCTTCGGTTTTATTTACGTTGTGCTGCCGATAATCTCCGGACTGATCTTCACCGAACAGATCAGGCTCATCCCAATCCCCTGGATTGAACTTACCGGATATACTGAAGATATCCTGCCTGCTGTCGCCACGGGACTACAGCTTGATCTTGGACTTCTTTTCGTCGGCATGGTCCTGCCTTTCTGGGCTGTGATCGGAGGCCTCATAGGTCTCATCATCACCATCATCCTCAATCCAATCCTCTATTCCGCCGGAATCCTGACCAGGTGGCACCCGGGCATGGCCACCGTCGATACGGTCTTTGCCAATAACTTTGATTTCTATATGAGCTTTGGCATCGGCCTGGGGCTGGCAATCGGTCTGATAGGTGTCTGGTCTGTAGTTCGCTCGTTTCGAGAAAAAGATGCCAACAGGGGTACTCTCCATGATTTGTTCCATCCGCCGCCCGGTCGAGGTGATTTCAATTTCTGGATTGCCATCGGTATTTATTTTTTTTCAACACTCTCCTATGTTGGGCTTTGCGTCTTACTGGTACCGTCTTTCCCCTGGATTTTTTTTCTTGCCTACGGTTTTATCTACACACCGGTGATCTCTTACATTACTGCCCGAATGGAGGGTATCGCCGGACAGTTTGTCAGCCTTCCCCTCGTTCGGGAAGCAAGTTTTATTGCCGGTGCCCGTTTTTTCGGCTATCAGGGTATTGAAATCTGGTACGCACCGATCCCCATTCATAACTACGGCGAAGCCACTGTCCAGTTCCGCCAGATCGAATTGACCGGCACCTCTCTTCGGGGCATTATAAAAGCGGAACTGCTGGTCTTTCCCATCGTAATGATCGCCAGCCTGGTATTCTCTCAATTTATCTGGCGACTGGCTCCGATTCCTTCTGCCAGCTATCCCTTCGCCCAGGAACTCTGGCATTTGCAGGCTTTAAATACCCTGCTTATGCAAACCTCCACGCTGGAAGGCAACTCAATGTTCTATCAGGCTTTGAATAGTACGACGGTCTTTTCCGGTCTGGGTTTCGGGTTGTTAATGTATATGTTGCTCAATATTTTAGGCTTGCCGGTGCTACTCATCTACGGCGTAGTACGAGGACTGGGTCAATCCACTCCCCATGGCCTGGTGCTTGAGGTCGCCGGAGCCTTACTGGGCAGGTATTTTTTCCTGAAAAAATACGGACCTATGTGGCGTCAGTATGCTCCGGTGCTGCTTGCCGGTTTTTCTTGTGGCATGGGACTGAGCGGCATGTTCGCTATGGGTTTTGCGCTTATCATGAAGTCACTTGGCCATATGGCTTATTAGTGACTTAGAAAAAATAATATTGCGCTTTTTGCAATATCATTTTTTCGTGAAGGAACTTATACCCCTCAAGGGGGTACTAAAAAGAGTCCCCGTGCCGTGCGGGGATGAAACGAAAGTCCCACCCAAAAGTCCCCAAAACACCGTCCCCTTGATCCCAATCCACTCCCAAATGTTTACACTAGCTAAAAACCCCACCCAAAACAACAAACTTGACAACTCTACCAATAACCCCATATTCTTAACCATACGCCCAACAAAACCAACAACCCAAAGCCTTACGAGAAGACGTATGACCACAATCAAAAATGCAACCCACCTAATCATTCTTTTCAGTTGCTTTTTTACACTTATCCCCCTGCCAGCTCGAGCAGAAAACGTTCCTCATGAGATTGCCGGTATCGTTCTCGGAACCAGTGTTGATGAGTATCCGGATATCATCAAGACGAATTTTCTCAAAGATATGGTTGTGACCGACTGGCATGGTTTTAGAAATGGTACTATCTCATACGGTACTTGCAAGTATGTCAACCGGATACTAAAGATAGACATGAAATACGCGGACAAGAGCGAAGATTTGTTTAAAAAATTATTAAAAGAATTTCGTGAAAAATTTGGCGAACCAGATGAATGGAAAGGCGATTCCTTCGGGGTAATGCGTATATGGAAATGGCAATTTATAGATAAAGAGCAGAATAAGGTGAGTCTGTCTTTACAATATAACGGTAAAGACTCCAACGAAACAATTGGCAATATGGTTAAGCTTTCCTATCCTAAAAAGATAGAAGAAGAGCGGCTCTGTTTTATCAACATGTGCAAAAACAGCAATAAGCATCTCGACACAACGAGGAGAGAAGAACTGAACAAATCAGACTGGTCATACCTTGTCCCCAGATAACACAGTCGAACCAAGGCTGGCTGAACCGGGCAGGGAGAAGAGATTAATTGCCTGGAACGGCCTAAACTTTTACATTCCATTAGATTGGGATGCCCGTGTGTCCGGACAAAGATATCTCATTTTTGAAAAAGATTTCCAACCTCAATTGCAGATCCGCTGGGAAAACTCGGTTCGTCAGCCCTCCCACTACATCCACGAAAGATTGTCCCAATTTGCAGGTCCTAAGGGTTCCATTATCCCGGAAGACAGTTTCCCGTTGGAATTGCTGCAATTCCGGAAGAATTTTGACGTGGTAGCATGTTATCGGGAAGCAAGCACGGTCAAGGGAGGAATCTGCTTCTGCTCCAGTTGCCAAACTCTGATTCTGTTTCAATTGCTTTGCACGGACCCTGCACTGTTACAAGAGGTAGGTGATTGTCTTGCAACTCTTTCATGCCACAATCATTTGGAAATCCTCTGGCGCATCCAGGATTTTTCTCTCACTCTACCTCGTTCATTTATTTTAAAGGACTACACCTTCGGGGCCGGACTTACCAGGTTATCTTTCTACAGTTCCGATCTCTTTCTGCAAACCTGTAAACTAGGACCTGCCGACAGCCGTCTCAGACTGCAGTCGCTTATGTCTATCCTCACTACCCTGACCGATGCCTCCGATCTAAAAATCGTCATGGGAGAAGACAACAACTCTTGCGCAGGACAGAGAAGTCCAAGCATCCTTAAACAGATCTTTTTTCGACTTCGCCGGGACAAACCTTTTATCGTCTCAAAAATTTGGCATGACACAATGAGCAACCGACTCCTTGCCGTTGTTCTCTCTTCCAACCGTCCAATACCCCAGACGACAATCCATAAAATTTGCAGCCAATATGAAATTGTTCACGAAGAAAGCAGAACTTAAAGAACTTTCTAAAAAACAGGCGAAAGGGCTCACCAGAACCGAAGCGCTAGCCGGCATTCCGCAGAGAGCACCATCCGCCAACTGGAAAGTCCTTGCAGACGGTGATATTCTCATTGAATATCCTTTGGATATAAAACCGTTTTTCATTCAGCTGACCAACCGCTTTCAAAAAAAGCAGGCACAAAGACCCACCAAAAAACTGCAACTAGACAATATGGGAAGCACAGTCTGGCAGATGTTCGATGGGGTAAAAGATGTTAAGACGATCATCAGGGAGGTTTCCGATCAAAGTGGATTGTCTCTTCAGGAGGCGGAAATATCGGTCACCACCTTTCTTCGTCAACTTGGTCGACGGGGGCTTATTCTGATGAGTTAGCGGCAAAGTTTCGCTTCGTCGGCAGAAGCTGTAACCATAGAAGCTGAAAGGGAAGGCGTCAACACGATGGATTCGTTCCAAATCTACCAGACTACCAGATATTCTTACCTCTGATAATTATATCTCCTCTAAAAATGTAGAGTTCTGTAAAATTCCTCTTCCATGAAAAAAAATTCTTTGTTCATCTAACTCTCTCCTAATTCTTGGTTGCTATAGTTCAAGACACGCGAATAACCGTGTGATCAATTTTACAAGGAGACTCCATTATGAAACGCACTCTCTATCTAACAGCTTTTGCCATGTTATCTACAACAATCGCCATCAGTAGCAGCTATGCGACTAACGTCCCAAAAAACGATGCTCTTGTTTCTCCGGAAACAAAGATAAGTTTATCACAAGCTGTCACCACTGCTGAACGACACATCACCGGTAAAGCCTCACGCGCTGAGCTGGAAAAGCATGAAGGACAGTGGGTCTTTGATGTCGAAGTTATAAACGGCCAAAAGGTGGTGGATGTCAAGGTCGATCCGAAAAGCGGTAAAGTGCTGGCGGCCACAGAGGACAAAGCCGATCGGGACGACGAACAGGACAAAGAAGATTGATTGTTATTATAGCTTTAACGCCGATGCAGTTGGCCGTGTCGGCGTTAGCCAAGTCGAGAGTTGACTCAATTATTACAACCTATAGCCCCGCTGAAGAGCGCGGGACTCTTATAAGTACCCCCTTGAGGGGTGTAAGTGCATTCACGAAATTCTTTCTTAAAAAATAAGAAAAAAATTTCTAAGTTACTAACCCCGCTGAAGGGAGCGGGATAAGTGCCTTCACGAAATTCTTTCTTAAAAAGCAAGAAAGAATTTCTAAGTTACTAAACAACTCCACAAGAATCGAAATGGAAACAATTGAACAAAACGAGATCCTGACAGCACTCAACAAAGTTCCGGAAGTAACAATCTGGTTTTGGATCATCAAGATACTGGCAACCACGGTCGGTGAAACAGCCGCCGACTATCTCAATATCAACCTGGGCTTCGGGTTGACAGGAACCTCGATCATCGTGAGTGTTTTATTAGTCGCTTTTCTGGTTATGCAAGTGCGAAAACTGAGATATGTACCGTGGTTGTACTGGTCTACGGTTGTGCTCATCAGCGTTGTGGGCACACTCATCACAGATAACCTTGTCGATAATTTTGGTATCACCCTTGAGACAACCACGCTGTTTTTCGGTATTGCACTTGCCGTCACCTTTACAGGTTGGTATCGGATTGAGAAAACCCTATCGATCCATACTATTTACACTACCCGACGGGAATTGTTCTATTGGGCAGCCATTCTCTTTACCTTTGCACTTGGCACTGCGGCCGGGGATCTCGTGGCCGAAGGTCTGAATCTGGGTTACGCAACTGCAGCACTCGGTTTCTTTGGTATTATTGCAGTTGTAACCGTTGTTCACTTTGTCTTCAAGACAAATGCAGTGACCACATTCTGGATAGCCTACATTCTGACGCGCCCTCTAGGTGCATCGTTGGGTGATTATCTTTCGCAGCCAGGCAGTGATGGAGGTCTGGGGCTGGGAACGGCCAACACCAGCACAGTATTTCTTTCCCTCATCCTCATGCTGATTTGTTACCTGACATTTGCCCAAAAAAGAGAAATAGTCCAAGCTCGTTCATAAGGAGCTTTGGCAATAACCAAAGTCGCCTGATTCATGAGACATTTCAGTCCATCGCCTAACGGACTGATTTTCTTCGAGGCTCGAGATTTTCTTGCCATTATGAACATGTCGGCATTATCTTATAACCTTTTGAAGACCTTGTAACAAGACAACCATTGATAATCACCTGAATATTCATGAAAATTTTATTAGTCGAAGATGATTTTATGATCGGCGAGGCAGTATCTGTGGCATTAAAAGATGCTGCATATGCTGTGGATTGGGTAAGAGATGGAGATGCTGCCGGGGCAACACTCAAACATGGCGAATATCAAGCCGTGCTGCTTGATCTCGGTTTACCCAAGCGCGACGGCATGGAAGTGCTGAGACACCTTCGTCAAACGGGAAACAAGATCCCGGTTATCGTCATTACCGCCCGTGATGGTGTGGAACATCGCATTAGTGGACTTGATCTGGGAGCGGATGATTATCTCACAAAACCGTTCAATGTCAATGAACTACTCGCCCGCCTGCGGGCTGTAGTGCGTCGGCAAAACGGACAGGCGTCCCCCATTCTCACCAATGGGAGAGTGACCCTTGATCCAGCAACCCATCAAGCTACGTGTGGGGACATTATGGTGATCTTAAGTGCACGTGAATTCGCATTACTTCATGCACTATTGCTGCATCCAGGTAGGATATTTGCGCGAGCTGAACTGGAAGAAAATATTTATGGCTGGAATGAGGAAGTGGAGAGCAATGCAGTGGATTTCCTTATCCATGGTGTGCGCAAAAAACTCGGCGCAACCACTATCAAAAACATCCGGGGGGCCGGTTGGATGGTTGAAAAACTCAAATGAAGCACTCACTGCAATGGCGACTTACCGTTATGCTGGGTAGCGCCATCCTGCTCTCTGGAATTGCAATAGCCCTGATGTCATTTATCTTAGCCTACAATGAAGCAAAAGAATTCCAGGATGACGTGTTGAGGCAGATAGCACTGCTGACACCGCATATCACAGACAGTGCGCGTCCACCTTTTAAAGGTCTTGCTCAAAATCACTCAAAAGTCACCGTTGACGATCCTGAGTCACAAATCAATGTTATTCATCTTCCGGATACCCCTCGTCCTGCCTGGCTTGCAGAAAATCTACCTTCAGGTCTCTCCACGCTCGAAACAGGTACAGAGCGACTCAGAGTTTTTGTCAATCATGAGCCATCCGGCAAAACAACGCTGGTGACTCAGCCAACAGATGTCCGGGATGAAATCGCAATAAACAGTGCTCTGCGTATATTTGCGCCTTTATTATTACTTCTGCCTGCGATGGCGTGGCTCATTATGCATATCGTTCGCCGCGAACTCGCATCGGTCAAAAATATGGCCGTCCATATTGATGCACAACCGATAAATCAACCTCGCCCACTTTCAGACAAAGAGGTTCCTGAAGAAATTGCCCCATTCATCCACGCAATAAATCGTTTGCTTAAACGGGTCACCATCCTTATGGAACAACAACGGCGTTTTGTAGCCGATGCCGCACATGAACTCAGGAGCCCGCTTACTGCGCTATCGATCCAGGCCGAAAACCTGAACAAGCCTGGTTTACTGGAAAACATAAGCGAGCGGATCATACCCTTACAGATGGGCATCGAACGAGCAAAAAAGCTCACCGAACAACTCTTGAATCTTGCCAGGATTCAAGCTGGGCCTACGGAAATAACCATTGTTGATGTCTCAAAGATGTCTCGTCAGTTAATCGCCGAATACTTTCCACTAGCTGAAGCCAAAGGAGTAGACTTGGGACTCGACGAAACTGCATCGCTGAAACTTCCTGCTGTTGCTGAAAACCTCTATTTAATACTCAAGAATGCTCTGGAAAATGCACTGAAATATACCCCTCAAGGGGGGGAAGTTACACTAAGATTATCTTCGCTTGACGATAGTGCCGTTTTGGAGATTATCGATAACGGCCCGGGCATTCCACTCTCCGAGCGGCAGCGAGTATTTGATCCATTCTATCGCCAGCCTGATACAACTTCGGAGGGAAGTGGCCTCGGCCTCGCGATTGCGATGGAGGCTGCGAACTTTCTGGGAGGAACCTTGAGCCTGCATAATCGGCAAAAAGGCCCAGGCTTAATTTTACGCTATTGCCAGAGAATAACTCCACTTTAACCAGCTTATGCGACAAGGATCAAAGGGATATTGCTGAGGCGAAACCGTACAGCAACCGATGTGGGTTCCGTTTCAGCCGGAAAATTTTAGATAATACAGAAGGAAGAAGGAGGTTTTGATATGCTTCATCGGTTTATCATGTGGTTGGTTATGGCTACATCAGCACCTTTGTCGGTCGTCTGTTGCCAGGTAGAGACAAAATGACGGTAATGAACTTGAATGTAAAAATTTTTCAGTGGATTAATTTCGGGGCCGGGGCACATCCGGTCAAAGATGGCTTCGCTGTTTTTTTCGCCGAAAGCGGCCCCTGGCTTTTAACTGCTTTGTTTTTTGCTTTGTGGTTTTTTGTTAACAACAACCACAAAACGGCACTTCTGGAAGCAACTCAGGCGGCAATCATCGGTTTGGTAATCAACCAATTGATAGGGCACTTTTATTTCCACCCACGGCCTTATATGGTTGGCCTTTGCACACCTCTCTTCCCACACAGCCCGGAGACATCTTTCCCTAGTGATCATGTCACATTGATGTTTACCGCTGCGTGCTATCTGCTTATTGCCGGAGGTTGGATCGCTTGCGGGGTTCCGCTTCTTGCTGTCACTTTACTGACTGCCTGGGGACGAATTTACAGTGGGATCCATTTCCCTTATGACATTGTCGGCAGTCTGGTTATCGGACTGATGAGCACTGGTTTGATGCTCTGGTTGGCGAAACATCTTATCTCCTGGAACGTCAAATTGATCCTTGTCAGTGATCAGATGATGGGCCGTATCGTTCGGTTGAGAAACCATGGTACAAAGTGAGTAATATGCAAATCACCAAGGTAACAAAAAGTACCTTAAACCAGATTCCTGCCGGCGTATGGGTACTTGGGACAGTCAGCCTATTGATGGATGTTTCTTCGGAAATGATCCATAGCCTACTTCCGCTGTTCATGGTGACGACACTCGGAGCCAGCGCCTTGACTGTAGGTCTGATCGAGGGACTCGCCGAATCCACCGCACTGATCGTTAAGATATTTTCAGGCGTGTTGAGTGACTATCTCGGCAAGCGCAAAGGGCTGACCGTGTTTGGGTATGCTCTGGGTGCGATGACCAAACCACTGTTCGCCATTGCACCTTCCATTGGCATCGTGTTAACAGCCCGGCTTTTAGATCGAGTTGGTAAAGGTGTCCGCGGCGCACCAAGGGATGCGTTGATCGCAGATATTGCACCAGCACATCTGAGGGGTGCAGCATTTGGCCTGCGGCAATCTCTCGATACGGTTGGTGCATTCATTGGGCCTTTGCTCGGCGTTGGTTTGATGCTGCTCTGGGCTAATGATTTTAGAGCCGTATTCTGGATTGCCGTAATTCCGGGGTTGATGGCTGTCGCGATGCTTTTCTTCGGCCTGCGCGAGCCAGAGCATCATCAGGTCGAGAAACGTACCAATCCGATTAGAAGAGAAAACCTGAAACGCCTTGGTGGTTCTTACTGGTTGGTCGTTGGCATAGGCTCGGTATTCACGCTGGCCAGATTTAGTGAAGCGTTCCTCGTTCTGCGCGCACAGCAGAGTGGTGTTCCCATTGCCTTGGTGCCGCTGGTAATGGTAGTGATGAGTGTGACCTACGCCTTATCGGCGTATCCATTTGGTAAGCTCTCCGACAGAATGAGCCATCGCAAACTACTGGCCCTCGGATTAATAGTATTGATTGGGGCCGATCTGGTATTGGCGACTAATGATCACTGGAGTTTCGTATTAGCAGGTGTTGCCCTCTGGGGGATCCATATGGGCATGACACAAGGGTTACTGGCAACGATGGTCGCTCATACCGCACCAGTCGACTTACGCGGCACCGCGTATGGATTCTTCAACCTTGCGAGTGGACTGGTCATTCTTCTGGCGAGCTTACTGGCAGGATTTCTGTGGACGCAGTTTGGAGCATCCTACACCTTCTATGCAGGGGCGATCTTTTGTGTTCTTGCGCTTGTCGGCTTGACTCGAATAGGCTCTCGCTCAGGTGATTAAACCTTTGCTTGACCAGGCTCCTTGAAACGGCAGGAAAATTCTCCTGAGAAAACGTTACACTCCTTACTGCAATCCCATCCTTTTCGCCAGCAGTTGCAGGTCTGCCCAGGTTGCCTGTTTCATTTCAGGATTTTGCAGGAGATAGGTGGGATGATAGGTTGCAATAACCGGAATAGTTTGGTCTTTTCCCACCTGATATTCATGAAACTCTCCTCGAAGCCGCGACAGCGGTTGGGACTTTTCCAGCACCGCCCGGGCCGCGACTGTCCCCATGGTACAGATTAGTTCAGGGAGGAGAGCCGCAATCTGGCGCCGCAAAAAAGAGATGCAACTTTGCACATGAGTGGCCAGGGGCTGGCAGATTCCGGGGACCGCACATTTAATTACATTGGTGATAAATACATCTGTGGCGGATAATTTGATAGCCATCAGCATCCGACTCAGCATTTGATCTTGTAAAACTCCGAACAAATGTCCTGGAGGAAGGTCTTCCCCTTCATCTGCAGACAGCCAGTCCCCAACAATCAACAGGCGAATTTTCTCCGGACCACGACCTGCGACCGGGTAAAGCCTCTGTTTATAAAGATCACAAGCGTGGCAGACAGCCACTTCTGACGCTATATCAGCAATGTTCACAGGTGATCGTGTAAGCTCAGGAAAGTTTTTCTGTGGAGTTGGGTGCATAGCAACCACGGTTTTTTGCGACGCGATATCAGCCTTCTCGGCAACCTGAGGCAGAACACGAAGAAACGACTCGATGTCGGCATCGCGCGGATAGTGGCTGATACCTATGGAACCGTGATACTTGAGCAAAGATTGCAACCCAGTCAAAAGATCATTTTTCTCACCACTCACGACTCACCAAACCTCTGCTCCTGTATTCATTTATTTCAACAAACGGGAAAAGAATTTCTACGATTCTAATCAAACGGGAAATAAGAAATATCCCACTCAGCGCTGCCCATTTCATCGTCATGGCCTCTGAACACTCCAAAGTAATTGAAGGCAATTGATCTGGCGCCTGCGGGTTTAACACAGGATACTTTTACTGTCAACCAGCCCGGAACATCACCATAGGAGCGAAACAGCGGGGTAATATCGACCGTCTCCAGCACTCTGCCCTCATTATCAAGAAAACTCATTTTAAGGAAAAACCTTTTAATCACCCCAAATGAATTCGTCAGGCTTCGGTCAAAAGCGAGCTTTCCGGACAAGTTGAAAACTTTACCTGATTCAGCGTATGAATAGGTCAATTCCAAATCCTTGGTTACCCAGGCTGCATCCTGCACACCTTTTTCGGTGAGATCAATTCGGGCCTCCGGCCTTGCAATTGCCCCTATATCCGGTTTGATAAACTTTGCACAACCGGACAATAGCATAACGCAAAGCCACATAAGTACCAATAGAACCTTCGTCACCCGATGAGTAGTCATAGTATTCATAGCCTCTTGTCATAAACATGGAAAATTCAGAATATAAAAGACTTGGAAACTTCCGAGTAGCTCATTAAAAAGTATTGAACCACTAAAAATATATATTAACCATGCCTTATGAGATGGAACAATCTTTTCTCGAAAGTTTCACGAAAAACCGAAGCCATTTTTATCAAAATTTGGTAATTAATGAACATATGATTATTATTATCAACAGATAACGATATCATTGCTCACAGCTTCTCAACAAATCCTGTCCAGAAGCTCAATAGTTTCATCACGACGAGGTATAGCTCTTGACCAAGGAAGAATTCAGTTTAGCCAGGAAAAAACTTGGAAAAACTCAAAAACAACTAGCAGAACTCCTCGGAATGTCACTAAAGACTATTCATAGTTATGAACAAGGCTGGCGGACAATTCCAACACACATAGAAAGACATATCTACTTTTTACTTATCAATCAGCGGGGCAGAAAAGACAGTCTGATACCTTGCTGGGAACAAAAACTCTGCAACGTAAAAGAACAATGCCCTGCTTGGGAATTCGAAAGTGGACATCTCTGCTGGTTTTTATGTGGCACACTCTGTGACTGTACCCAGGAAGCCACCCAAAGAGACAAACTGAAAATATGCAAATCATGTGACATCTTCACTGAATTGCTGAAATAGTTTTCTGGTCATCGATCACAATGCAGACTAGTGAGTCCCTCTTTCCGGTAGCAACCCTGATGCTCAATACTCTGAAAAAACGGTTAAACCCCATTATCAGGGATCAAGCCTGAACGGACACAAACGAATACTGAGAATACTGAATTGGAGATAGAAAGATGCCTATATACGAATACAAATGCAACGATTGCGATAATATATTTGAAATCCTTACCACCTCGAGTACCGTCCCGGGAAAAATTCAATGCAGCAAATGTAAAAGCGAGAATGTGAATAAGCTTATGTCCGCCGGGAGATTCAAACTCGGCTCGGGCACAGCACTGCCATCGACTCCCTCAGCCGGGTGCGGAGCGAAATCGGGCTTTTCCTGAGCGTCATGACAGCGGGTTCCGTGAGAACCCAGAATCTTCAAGGTTTTTCCTTGGTTTTTGGCTTGGAAAAATCATAGACTTTTTCATTTTTTTTGAGGAGACCGAAATCTTTTCTGGCAACCTCCTCAAGATACGCAGGATCGTTGTGTAATCGGTCTATTTCTTTTTGTAACTCGACAGTTTGCTGCTTGATCTGAGTCGTTTCTTTTTGCAATTTTTCCAACTCGGATCGTTTATTTATAATAGTTATGATGCCCGATCGAGGTGCAAAGACAATCCAGAGCAAAGCAATGAGTAACAGCGCTAAGATGATCTTCAGCATCCTACTTTCCTGAACACTGGAAAGCGTCTGCTTGGGCCTTGGTTTCTTTTTTATAAACGACATACGAACTCTTCTCTCTGACAATGCGAAACCAACATTCCATCTGCCTGGTCAGTGCATGCCTGGTAGGTCTCTGCACCCGTTATGACGGACAAATCAAAGCAAACCCCGACTGCCTGGCCAAAATACACACAACTCACTGGATTCCCGTATGCCCAGAACAACTGGGAGGTCTGCCTACTCCACGGGACGCTGCTGATTTAGTCGGCGGAGACGGAAAAGACGTCCTGGCCGGCAAGGCTAAAGTTCTTACTAAAAACGGTGTCGATCTCACAGCCGAATTCATCCGAGGCGCGGAACAGGTGGTAAAGATCGCCCGGTTACACAACATCGGCATGGCTTTTCTCAAAGCCGGTAGTCCGTCATGTGCGGTACACGGAAAGATTGGTGTTACCACAGCACTTCTTCAGTCAGCAGGTATCGAGTTGACTGAATTTTAGTGCAGGAACGTATACCCTGCCAAGCAGGGTACTAAACGAAACAGCCCTCAAGTGGTATTTTAAAGAATACCCGTCAAGCGAGTACTAAACAGAGTCCCCGTGCTTGGCATGGGTTAGTACTTTACTGTCCTATCCTCAGCACCCTCAGTATAAGTATACCCGATTCATACAACAGATAAAGCGGCACACCCATAAGCGCCATATTGACAACATCCGGTGTCGGAGTTAAAACCGCTGCGACTATGGCAATAATTAAAATGGCATAGCGTCTGTTTTTCTCATAAAAACTTCGCTTAAACACCCCAACCCTGGCCAGAAACACCATAAAAATAGGCAGCTCAAAAATGAGTCCGAAGGCCAGAACGAAAATCGTCACGAAATTCACAAACCGTCCGACGGAAATCACCGGTTTCAGTTCTTCAGAACTAAAACTAAGCAGAAATTCAATTCCAAACGGCAGGGTGACATAATAGCAAAAAATCGTTCCAGCGTAAAATAGCAGGCAGGTAAAGAAGATAAAGAAAAACAATTGCCCTCCGGAAACCCCGAACGGCTTACCCAGAGCCCGCCATATTACCAGCGTGAACCAAGGCATCAGAATATATAAAGCGGCGAAGAGTGACAGCTTGACATGGGCCAGAAATGGCCCTGCCACAGAAAAGAAATAAAGTTTGTTGGCCAGATGTCCCTGAACAAAATGCAACAGATGCGGTGAGAGAAAAAAAATCACCAGAGTGCAGCAACAGAGAGCCAGGGCCAGATTGCGGATCGTTTTTCGCAATTCGACAATGAAGGAAATAATTTTTGTGTGTGCCGCCATGGGATAATTCAGGTATACCGGTGATTGCAGTATCAGTATCGGTCGTCGTGTGGAAAACGTCGGTCGGTTTCTTATCTGCTCGACAAGGTATCAGAAGCATGGCAAAATTGCAATTTGATAGAGGTTGATTTCACCAATCAGCCATGATAAAGAATACTTTTCCTGCTGTTAACTATTCATACAAACCAAATAAATTACTATGCTTGAGCTACGATTCATACGAGAAAACCTTGACCTTGTAAAAGAAAAATGCATCCGTCGGGGCATGGAGACATACCTGATCGATGATTTTGAACGTATCGACCAAAAAAGACTCCTCCTCCTTGGTGAGGTTGAAGGGCTGAAGAATAAACGAAATACCGTCTCCGATCAGATTGCCGTTCTCAAGCGAGGGTCCGATGATGACAAAAAGAAAGCCGACCCTTTAATCATAGAAATGCGCGAAGCCAGTCAGCGGATCAAAGAGCTTGATAATGAACTGAATACTATTGAGCAATCCTTGCAGGAAATCGTTATGGCCATTCCCAACCTCTGCCATGATAGTGTCCCCGTCGGCCAGGACGAATCCAATAATATTGAGATAAAAAAATGGGGTGAAAAACCGACTTTTTCTTTCACCCCCAGACCACACTGGGAAATCGGCGAGCAGCAGGATATAATTGATTTCGAACGTGCAGCCAAAATATCCGGGTCAAGATTTGCCCTACTGAAAGGCTTTGGCTCTAAACTGGAACGTGCGCTGACGAATTTCATGCTCGATCTGCACACTCAAAGACATGGTTATACCGAAGTGCTGCCGCCATTTCTGGTCAATACTCCATCAATGACCGCCACCGGTCAGTTACCTAAATTTAAAGAAGATCTGTTTAAAATCGAAGACAGCGATTTCTATCTCATTCCTACCGCCGAGGTGCCGGTCACCAATATCCATCGGGACGAAACCCTCGCCGAAAAAGATTTACCCATTAAATACACCGCCTACACTCCCTGTTTTAGATCAGAAGCCGGAAGCCATGGCCGAGATACCCGTGGACTTATCAGGCAGCATCAGTTCGACAAAGTCGAGCTGGTGAAGTTCACCACCCCGGAAACTTCGGAACAGGAGTTGGAAGGATTGCTTGCCGACGCCGAAGAGGTTCTTCAGCTGCTCGGACTGCATTACCGGGTCGTTATCCTGTGTACGGGTGATCTTGGTTTTTCCGCCACAAAAACATATGATATTGAAGTCTGGCTGCCCGGCCAGGATACATACAGAGAAATTTCTTCATGTTCAAATTTTCTTGATTTCCAGGCCCGCAGAGGAGGCATTAGATACCGCCCGGACGGCCAGAAAAAGAGCAGGTTGGTCCACACCCTGAACGGTTCCGGATTGGCTGTAGGCAGAACGCTCCTGGCGATTCTCGAAAACTACCAACAGGCGGACGGTAGTATTGCACTACCTGAGGTCCTTAAGCCTTACTTCGTAAACCACTTCTAATCGGTTCTTCGACCGAGCGGAGAATCATATTAACGATATCGCCAAACGGCGACTAAGGCTATTCCTTATTTCTTCAGAATAGCCCTAGACGTCGTCTTGACTCTCATTTAGCCCTACACCTCATCAACTATTAGCTTGATAGATGGACTAATCGACGGCTTTAACCAGACAAGCAGTTGTTTATATTCCGGTAAAAACTGACGATAATGGTCTTTTTTTATGTATCGGCTAGCACCGCTGCTGTCTAATGGAACAATATCGTTTTGCCAGAGATAGCCTTTTCCGGTAAAAAAATTGGTCAGGCTCTCGTTGAGTGCCCTTGAAGAATGCCCACTTCCCGAATGATTCAAGAACCACTTTCGTGGTGAGTACGAACTACGCTCTTTCAACATTCGTGCTATGATTTCTGAAAGCTGATCATCATTACCGACTTGGCCTGTCTCCGGATTGAATAGAGTATTATCGACTCCGGCTGTGGCGGATGAGATGACACAGGGAATGTCGGCTCTAAAATATTCATAAATACAGCGGCAGGCGTTTTCATAAAGTGCCAAATGAACGCCTACTTTACAACGAGCGAGATAGGGGGCTACATCTTGACGCCGAACATTAGAGAGGATGGTTACACGATCAGCCAAACCAAGATGGTCGACCTCTCTTTTAAATGCCTCCACATTTTCGAGAGAACCACGACCGATAAATAACGCTTTTTTGTTTAGAAGACTCCGCTCTTTTAAGAGTTCCAGCATGAGAATATGGCGTTTTCTCGGCATGTCGTCAAAAGTACCATTAAAAACGATATCAAAATCTTTGACTACCGGATCAGCTGGAGGATTTACATCGGTTAAGAAATCACCGTGGGCCAGAGATATCACCTGGGTGTTTGATTGCATAGCGACAAATTGCCTATCCTCCTCACCGCTAAGGCCAAAGAAACACGGATCTGCCAGTTCTGTAAAAACACGGTACCATAAATGCCGGAAAACGATTCCCGATGCTGGTTCTATATAGAATAAGTAATGATCGGCAATTTTACTCAACACCTGCTTATCTAGAAAGAGGTATGGATGTGAAAAAATTCGAATCACCCCTTTTTCTTGTGGCAAGCGAGGAGATTTTAAAATTTGAATAAATTGTTTGAGCTTGAAGGTGACCTGGGATTTTTGGGATAGTTTTGATTGAATCGTTTGCCGTTCTAGGTTCAAAAAATTGTTGATTTCAGGGTCATCAGGAAAGGTGTCTATAGCTTTTGACAACCATCTCCATTGGTTTGGAACCGGTAAAAACGATAAAAACAACAGAGCTTGTTTTTGAGCAGAATTATCAGTACCTTGTCTATAGACCTTTTCAAAGTCGGCCGCAACACGATTACACTCGTGGTAGGGCCACTGAAGCCCCCTCTCGCTTAAAAGATGCGGTCGTCCCCAGACGAGCAGATCATTTAATGCCGATCGTATCCTTGTCCTCATTTGTCTTAGGTTATCACTTGAGAGATAAAGCAGTGAGCTGTTCTCTGCAGTATCAAAAAAACGGCTCAGAAATCCAATTTGCTCATCGTAATGCGCTGAGTAGGTCACGGGCATTACCTCGTTAGGGTATGTTGGAGGGAAGAAATACGGAATTGTGTACTACTATAAGCACCAGATAAAAGACAAACCACCCACAGTTGTAATTTTGCGATTTTTTTTAATAATATCTCGAAATTACATCAGACACAACTATGAGTACCATGCAGACTGTTTACCTCTTTTTTTATGCTTGAAAACGGAGAGAAAACTTCCCCTGCCTCAAGAACTGACGACAGGGGAACTACAGAAGACTAGGGTGCTAGTGTTTTCCTGGAGAGGAGGAACGCTAACCTTCTGAAAGAACGGCAACTAAATATTCTCTATTAAGTCGGGCGATATTACGGATGGAAATGCTCTTTGGACAGACTGCTTCACATTCTCTTTCGTTGGTGCAATTACCAAAGCCTTCTTTATCCATGGCTTCGACCATGGCAATTGCTCGTTGTTTACGTTCAGTCTGCCCTTGAGGCAAGAGACAAAGCTGAGAAACCTTGGCACTTGTGAAAAGCATGGCAGCACCATTAGGACAACTTGCTACACAGGCACCACAACCTATGCAGGCTGCGGCATCCATTGCCAATTCAGCCGTCTGGGCGAGAATTGGGATGGCGTTGCCATCCGGGGTTCCGCCGGTGTTGACCGAGACATAGCCTCCGGATTGAATGATGCGATCAAATGCTGACCTGTCGACCAGAAGATCCTTTTTAATGGGGAATGCGCGGGACCTGAATGGCTCGATGACCAGCGTGTCACCATTTTGAAAATTGCGCATATGCAACTGACAGAGAGTTACTTCTTTTTCCGGACCATGGGCAACGCCATTTACAACTGTGCCACACATTCCACAGATCCCTTCTCTGCAGTCGTGATCGAAAGCAACCGGGTCATGGCCTTCTTTGGTTAATTTTTCATTGAGAACATCAAGCATCTCCAGAAAAGACATTTCAGTTGAGATCTTATCCAGTGCATAGGTCTCAAATGATCCCGGCGCGTCAGTTTTCTTCTGTCGCCAAATTTGTAAATTAAGGTCTATTTCGCTCATTATATTATCTACATTAGAAGGTTAAGTTAGCTGTTTCATCCCTTTAGTACCTTAGAAATTCAATTCTTGTTTTTTAAGAATTAATTTCGTGAAGGTCCTTATCCCGGCTTATTTCCCCGTTTACCGGGGTGAGATTACTTATAACTTCTCTGACTGGGAGTGACATTTTCGAAAACAAGCGGTTCCTTGTGCATTATGGGTTCTGACCCTTCACCGGTATGTTCCCATACTGCGACGTGAGAATAATTCGCATCATCGCGTTTTGCCTCATTCTCCTCGGTCTGACTTTCTTCACGGAGATGACAGCCGCAGGATTCCTCTCGAGCCAGGGCGTCTCGCACCAAAATCTCGGCAAATTCCAGAAAATCGGCGACTCTCCCCGCTCGCTCGAGAGACTGGTTGATTTCCTTAATGCCACCCGGGATGTACACCTTGCTCCAAAATTTTTCCTTGATTGCAGGCAACTTGGCAAGAGCCGATTCGAGCCCTTCCTTATTTCGTGCCATACCACAATTATCCCAGAGCAATTTGCCGACTTCCTTATGAATTTCGTCGACGGTAACTTTGCCCGCAGGTCCACCTGCACTGTTTTTCAACAGCCTACTGATTCGATCTTCCACCGCTCTTTGCGCCTCACTGAAAGCGTCATCCGACGTGGCAACGGCTTTGAGACTGTTGGTGCCCAAGTAATTGGCTACAGAAGTGGCGATGACAAAATAACCGTCGGCCAATCCCTGCATCAGGGCACTGGCACCAAGACGATTGGCTCCATGATCCGAAAAATTACATTCGCCAAGGGCAAAGAGTCCGGGTACTGTCGTCATGAGATTGTAATCAACCCAGAGACCACCCATCGTGTAATGGACTGCCGGATAAATCATCATGGGTTCCTTTAGAGGACTGCTGTCGGTAATCTTCTCGTACATCTGAAAGAGATTGCCATACTTTTTCATGATTGTTTCCTGGCCATCTCGCTTTATCGCATCGGCAAAATCCAGGTATACGGCAAGTTGAGTACTCCCTACCCCCTTGCCAAGATCGCATTGTTCCTTGGCATTTCTGGAGGCTACATCCCGAGGTACCAGGTTTCCGAAACTGGGATATTTTTTCTCGAGGTAATAGTCCCTTTCGGTTTCCGGAATATCATTTGGATGCCGTTTATCCCCGACTTTCTTGGGTACCCAGACTCTCCCGTCATTTCTCAGGCTCTCGCTCATGAGAGTAAGCTTGGACTGGTAGTCACCATGTACCGGAATACAGGTAGGATGAATCTGGACAAAACTCGGATTTGCAAAGCCGGCACCCTTTTTATGAGCGCGCCAGGCAGCAGTAACATTTGAAGCCATGGCATTAGTGGACAGAAAATAGACATTGCCGTAACCACCCGTAGCCAGGAGCACCATATCGGCAGAATATTTTTCTATCTCTCCGGTGATAATGTTGCGGGTAATGATTCCTCGCGCTTTGCCATCCACCAGGACAACTTCCATCATCTCACGGCGGTTGTACATGGTTACACGACCAGCATGAATCTGCCGGGACAGGGCACTGTAAGCACCAAGCAGCAGCTGTTGCCCGGTTTGCCCGCGTGCATAGAAAGTACGTGATACCTGAGCACCGCCAAAAGAACGGTTCGCCATGGTTCCGCCGTATTCGCGGGCAAAGGGAACCCCTTGGGCAACACATTGATCAATAATACTGTTGCTGACTTGAGCGAGTCTGTACACATTTGCTTCACGGGACCTGAAATCTCCACCTTTGATGGTGTCGTAAAACAGACGATGTACGGAGTCGCCATCCGTTTGATAGCATTTGGCCGCGTTGATTCCACCTTGCGCGGCGATGGAATGTGCACGTCGAGGACTGTCCTGAATACAAAACGTCTGAACCTGATAACCTTGTTCTGCAAGAGTTGCAGAAGCAGAAGCACCGGCAAGACCGGTACCCACGACAATTATTTTATACTTTCTTCGATTGGCGGGATTGACCAATTTGCTATTGAATTTGTGGTTGTCCCACTTTTCACTAAGAGGACCTGATGGTATGTGCGAGTTGAGTTCCATTTTTTATACCTTTCCTAAGTCTGACGGCAGGATTTCTACCTTACAGTTGAAATTATATTAACCTGGAATATTCAGGCAGCTATCAATAAGATGCACCAAGACCGGTCAAAAAATAGAAGGCAATTCCGCCGAAAAAAAACAGGAAGAAACCCGGTACTATGAATGTGAGTTTGGCAATGCCGTTATTGTATCTTGGATGGTTTATACCAAGTGTCTGCAGCATGCTCCAAAAGCCATGACTGAGATGCAGGGCAAGAGCACAGAAGGAAAAAATATAAAAGATGGCGTTAAAAAAATTGCCAAGATACTCTTTAATGAATTCTGAAACTTCCATGCCAGGAGGAGCTGAGTGTAATCCAAAGACATGAACAAGGATGAAAAGCAGGATGAGAAGTCCTGTATAGGGCATCGTTTTGGAGGCGAAGGAGTTTTTTACTACCCTGGTATTGACGGCGTATCGCGATCCTCCGGCCTTTCGATTATCGAGGAAGAGATTGATGCCAAATCCGACATGAACAAGCAAAATACAGAGCAGGCCAACTCCGAACAGAAACACAACAACCGGCAGACTGTGCAGTGCGTTGGCATATGTCTGAAAGGCGTGACTACTGACAAAGATCGCGGCATTCCCTAATGCATGCGTGCACAGGAACAGGAGAAGCAACAGTCCCGAGACTGCCATGATGATTTTCTTTCCGATTGATGCAGAAACAAATTTGATAGGCCACATGTTTTTTCCTTAGATTGAATTAAGAAGGAAATACGACAGCTCTCAACCTGAACACTTTTTAACAAACAAAAATTTACTAGCCGGCTGTCTTCATCCACGTCATACAGTCAAAAAACGGTAATTTTCTCTACTCTAGTTACTAATTCGAACCACAAAGGCAGATTCCACCTAGCTCTTCAAATTCCAACAACTGGATATGTAATTGATAATATATCATTATTCTCAACTGATAAGCGGACAAGCAAAATACAAAATCAGGCAAAAGTAACCTTGTTCTTATTTTGATTGTCACATGTCCCTGTTTTTCTGTCGTATAAAATTTTATTTTTGTACTTTAACAGATTCAAAAGAACATTGTTACCATGTCTTGTAAATCGAATACAATTTTATATCAAGGGAAAAATTGTCAATTTTCTTTCTAAAAGGGCATTATTCAATTTATTTTATTGTTATTTTTCGATTAATAAAATTTTCAGATTATTGACTGTACCGGTCTAGAGTTGTCAATTTGCTCCTGACGTTTGGTACTTCTTACCAGGAACGGCAGAATTGACCGTATACAGGATAACGTTGTTCTTCTCTATCAAGATCAGCGGGACATACACGGCAACCGACAACAGTGGGTATTAAAGAGGGGCTGATGAAAGATGGGAGGGGTAAATACCTAGAGGCAGGCTATTTTCTCTCAAAATACAAGAAAATAGCCTGTACTAAACCGATTCATTACAAATCCTTGATCTTGATGCGCAGCTCAATTTCCTGAATATCTTGATCACATTTGAGGGTTTTAACAAAACCATGAACTGTGCCGACCAAGGCTTCCTGAATAAAATCTTTCAAAGGAATTTTATTTCCATTAACCAGTAGTGTTGTAATCTCCTTGCCGTTTTTTCTGGTAAGAAATCTTTTTTCAATAAAAAGAGCGAGCTCCGGAGCTTCGTCAAGACGAAAAACGTAGTTACCAACGACGCCTTCGACGTTGGTTGCGACGGCAATAACTCCGTGTACCTCGTCGCGGAGTTTCTGGTCGGAATTTCTGCATACTTCAATTTTGGGGATTTTCTTGGCAGTTTTAAACCCTTCCCCAATGACAATATCCACATCGGGAAAATATCGATGTGCAAGTGTTCTGAGGGAGAGGCCTCTGTTCTTGGTCTGGAGCACCATCTGGTCCGGCGCCACCAACATGACACTATCTGCCCCGGCCTCTTTGTGCATAAACGTATCGGTACCCGGGGTGTCGAACTGTATCCCCGAATCATTGCTGGATTTAATGACGGCAACTCTGTAACCGAGCGTTTTCAATTCGGTTACAACCTGTTTCACCAATGTGGTTTTGCCACTGTCATGCCAGCCAATGAAGGTTACAATAGATGACATATTCTTCCCGGTCCCTCTTGCTTGATATGGATTATTATGGAGCAACCTTAAGCTTATTCGTAAACAACGTATGCTCTAACACCCCACAAGGGGGTATTAAAAAAGAGTGAACGAAAATAATTTGTAAGGCACTAAAATTATCTCAGTAATTCTGAGTTGAACATACCGAGTTGTGTCGCATTTGAAAAGTCTCTTATCACCAACAGTCAATCCATCTTTTTCAAGCTGATAGGATTCGGTGCCATGCGAACGTATCCCTTTTCTTGAGCCACGATGTCGAGCGGGAGACTGGCTATATCCGCCAAGTCGACCCCCATCTCATTGAGAACAGGGTGCTCCATAACCTTGACATAGGTTTGACATTCATCGCAGGTGACTACCCGAAAGCCCGGTTCATCTTCAGTCATGATGGTGTTGAGCTTTGCCGGATCGACGGTTTCACAGTTTGGACAACCGATAAACCGGTACGGGCCTGAAGTCCCGCAGAAAGAACAGTGCAGGTTACGTTTGGGACCTTCCACGACAGATGTAAGTGCAGCATGAGCCGAGCAGAGGGGACATCGTCCGTTCTGCCACTGGTTGCCGTCCAGAGGGAAGGTCTCACGCAATAGGAGGAAGTAGGGCCTGCTGAATAGGAAGAGAAGACCGGACAACTCTTCTTCGGTATAGGGCAGGGAGGAAAGGCTCGGAACCTTGCCCTGCGGAAGTTGCATGAAGTCAATTTCACCTTCCTCCAGCGCTCGGCAAAGCGGTTCCAGTTCCTCCTTGGGCAAATCGAAGATCGAGACAAACAATTGGAAGACCGCACGAGCATTTGCCCTCGGATATGCCTGGGAGTCCTCCGCCGAAATGGTAGATCTCACTTTCGGTAAAAGTTCCGTTGCCTCGTGCTGAAATCGCTGCCATTTGGCATAGAGCTCGAGTGGATCCTTGAGGTGCGGCCGTTTTTCGATCAACGACTGAATATCGATGGTCATAATACTCCTTATGGAATTTTTGGATAGGTTAAGGCGATTGGTACTCCGGTTAATCCTTCTTCGAGAAAAACTCTGAGCTGTCCCATCTCTAGGGGTGTAAGTTGGAGAGGCTTGAGTACGGTGTTGTCCTTCCCGCCTCCCTCGTTAAAAAACGCGATGACCTCGTCCAGGGTCGCATAGATACCGTTGTGCATGTAGGGGGCTGTCCCGGCGATTTCCCTGAGCGTAGGTGTCCTGAATGCTTTCCAGTCTTTCTGGTCCTTAGTGATGAGGTACCTTCCGGGATCCTCGGCCAGGGTTCGATAGTCCGCAAAGTGATAGACCTTGGCGACAAACCTGCGCGTTGCCTCAATCCGGGGGTCTTTCAGGTGTTCGGGATTCTCCTGAACATTGAGGACATGGAACTGGTCGTCAGCGAGTTTTACCCCGTAATGGCAGGTGGTACATTTCCCTTTGCCCGTGAATATTCGATAACCTTGCAAGGCCCCCGGAGAGAGTGCCTTTTCGTCTCCACCCAGGAACCGGTCAAGTGGCGTATCTCGTGAAACCAGAGTCCTCTCGAATGCGGCAATCGCCATGGCAACGCGTTGTCGCGTGATGTCGCCATCGCCAAAGACCTCCGTAAATTCGGTGACGTATTCCGGTACGGACCTAATCTCCTCTTCCATGAAATCCAGATTCTGGTTCATTTCAAAGGCCGACATCATCGGAAAGAGAACCTGTTCTTCGAGGCTTGTTGCCCGGCCGTCATGGAACAGGAATTTCTGGAAGGCAACGTCTATCAAGGTTGGCGAATTGCGCCAATTCCGGGTTGTGGGATAGCTGAGGGAAATATCGAGCCCGTCACCATACCCCTGATTTGGGTCATGACAGGTACCGCAGTTCATGGTGCCGTCACCCGACAATCGCCGATCGAAGAAGAGTTTCTTGCCAAGTTCAATCTTCGCCGGTGTCTGGCGGTTCTGTTCCGTGATCGGGACATCTTTGAAAGGCTCCAACGAGCCGGTGAATCCGCACACCGGCAGGCAGAGCACAGCAAGGATCAGCCAAAGGATTGTTTTCATCTTTACTTTCCTGTTTGCTTCAATTGCGCGTCGATGATCTTTTTGAAGTAGTCAAAGGGACGTTCACCAATAACTTGCTGACCGTTGATGTAGAAGGTCGGCGTGTTGTAGAGATCAATTGACTTGGCCAGCTGCACATCGTCTTCAACCTCCTTTGCATGTTCACCGCTGTCGAGGGATTCGGTGAATTTCTTCATATCAAGGTCCAGCTCTTTGGCATAGGAAATCAAGCTGGCCCGGTCTAATTTTGGCGAGCGGGTGATCAAAAGATCGTGCATTTCCCAATATTTCCCCTGGTCCCTCGCTGCGAGAGAAGCCTCGGCCGCAATCTTCGAAAAATCACGATATTTATAAGGATAATTTTTGATTACCAGCCGAATTTTGCCAGGATAGGTCTGCAGAATTTGTTTAACGGTCGGACCGGCCGCCACACAATGAGGTCACTGGAAATCGATGAACTCTATTATGGTGATCGGCGCATCGACTGGCCCCATGGATGGAGAGTTGCCCAGCGGGATTTCAGTTTTCTTATCCTCCGCATGCACCATTCCAAAAAAAAGCAGGACGAAAATACAGATTAGTATTTTTTTTATCACGGCAAATAGCAGAGGGGATACAGTGGTATCCCCTCTGCTCCTCATCATAGGTTGTTAGTCCTTTAGTACCTTAGAAAATCTTTCGAAGTCTGCGCTTATCTCTTGTTTTTCACCCCTCAAGGGGGCACTGAAAAGAGTAAGAAAGATTTTCGTGAAGGCACTTATCCCGCGCTCTTCGGCGGGGTTAGAAAAATTTACATTTTTCCGACCGCCTTCATCCATTTTGGATATCTTTTCTTGGCGCTTTCGAGCGGCAAGGTGCCACTCACCATGAGCTGGAACGTCCCCGGATTTGCCAGCGTTCCAAGATAGATATGAACCGGCACGGCGATAACAAAGATACTGAATGCGACATTGTGGACAAGGTGCGAAATGAGCATAAGCATGGTGTTCTCTTTCATCATCCAGATGCCGAAACCAGAGAGCGCGATGGCAATCCCAGCCAGCACAATAGCCAGATAATAGAGTTTCTGGCCAGGATTATATTTGCCCATCGGTGGTACTGTCACTTTTTGCGACAGGTAACCGCCCGCCACCTTGAACCATTGCACATCGTCGGCATCATAGTGCAGGGCATCTACCAGATAATGGCGCATGGAGTATAAAAGAGACACACAAAAGACCACTCCACCCCAGTTATGCACTGTTTTCATGGAGTTGTATCCACCAAAAACAGAACTGATAGAGTCTATATGGAACAAGAAAGTGTATCCTGTAACCATCAGCAGGATGCAGCTTCCAGCCAGTATCCAGTGGTTCAGAATTTCATCGATACTTGATTTTCTTACCATCTCTGCCATGTTACACCTCCTCTTCCTTTTCCTTGTGGGGGCCAATGGCCAGATAATGGATCGCCGCGGCAGCAACTACGCCGCCCAAGCCAAACAGTGAAAGTGGTTTCAAATAGGTGTGCCAGAAGACCACGCTGCTCGGAATAGTAGGATTTTTCTTCATTCCGTACATCTGAGGCTCTTCCTTGAACACATAGACTGAGCCTAAACCGCTCAAGTCTTTTTCACCGTAAATCGTTGTAAAACCATCCTTTTTGGCTGTACCGATGAGCTCGTCCCGGTCGCCAAACTTCAACGCGCCTGTGGGGCAGGTCTTGACACATGAAGGTTGCATTCCTGCACCGATCCGATCGAAGCAGAGGTGACATTTGGATATTTTGCCCTCGGCATCGTAGCGGGGAACGTCGAAGGGACATGCAGTTACGCAGAGCTTGCAACCGATGCACTTATCCCGGTCATAGGCTACAGCACCTTCAGCAGTCCTGTATAATGCGCCGGACGGGCAGACGGTCATGCATCCTGCGTCTGCACAGTGCATGCAACGCCTGCTGACAAAGAGCCAACGTACGGGATTCTCCTGCGAAGGAACTTCGTTGTATTGAATGATATTGAATGCAGCACCGGCCAGATCCGGTGGGTTCTGGTAGGTACCGTTGTTCTGCGTTTTAATAGCCGGCAGCTGGTTCCATGACTTGCAGGCCACCTGACAGGCCCTGCAGCCAATGCAAGCCTCTGGCGTTACCAGGATCGCTTTGCGATTGTTCTTGTTATCGTTCGCCATATTTCACCCCCCCTATGCCTTCTCGACGTTGACCATAAAGGCCTTCGTCTCGGGAATCATTGTGTTCGCGTCGCCCACATTCGGCGTAAGCAGGTTTGCGCTGTCGTAGCCGCTGCCATCTTCTGGAAACTGCCAGCCGAAATGCCAGGGAAGACCAACCTGGTGGACTGTCGTATCAGCCATCTTGAAGGGTTTGAACCGTTCGGAGACCAGAGCGACTGCCTTTACCTTGCCGCGGGCGGAAGAGACGACAACCGTTTCACCGTTGGTCAGTTTCAGTTCTTTGGCCAGTTCCGTGCTCATTTCGACAAAGTTCTGCGGTTGCATTTCCAGCAACCAGGAACAATGCCTTGTCATACAACCGGTCTGCCAGTGCTCCGACACCCGGTAAGTTGTGCCGACAAAGGGAAATCTCATGTCGCAAGAGGCAAAAACATCCATCTTGTCGCCAAAGATCTTAATGGTTGGGTTGATCCGCTGACCAGACATTGAGTTTTTCTCGACTGGACATTCCAGAGCCTCGTAATGCTCCGGGAACGGACCTTCCGAAAGGCCTGGACCAAACACCGAGGCAACGCCGTCGGGTTTCATTATAAAGGGGAGTTTGCCGGAAGCGCCCATCGGTGGAGCCCCACCGTCGGGAACATCACCTTCCCAGCCGCCTTTTGTGCCTTTTGTAGGATTCCATTGAATAACCGGGCGTTTCGGATCCCACGGTTTGCCCTGCAGGTCGACCGAGGCACGGTTGTAGATTATCCTTCTGTTGACAGGCCATGCCCATGCCCAATTCGAGAAAAGCCCGAGCCCGGTTGGGTCTTCTTTGCCGCGCCGCGCCATCATGTTGACGGACTTGCCGTCTTTGGTGATATAGGAGTTGCAATAGAGCCAGTTGCCGCTTGAGGTAGAACCGTCGGCTTGCAGGAAGGCGAAGCTTTTTACCAGATCGCCTTTCTTGCCAATGAGTTTAGGCGGCTCGACCTTGGTATCGTAAACATCCTCAAGGTAGTAGCCGTTTATTTCCTTAGCTACGGCATGAGTGTCGATGTGTTTAACCTTGCCGGCCGCATCACTTTCACCATACTCCCAGCTCAGGTTGACGATGGGATCAGGATAGGCACCGCCTTCTTTTTTGTACAGTTCTTTTACCTTGAAATACAACTCGTTAATGATCTCGGCATCGGGTTGTGATCCGCCTTGGGGTTCGATAGCCTTGTAACGCCACTGCCCCCATCGCCCGGAATTAGTGATACTCCCCTCTTTCTCCATTGAGGAGCAACATGGCAGCATGAAGACTTCAGTCTGGATGTCTTTAGCGTTCATACCGGGACCACGCCAGAAAGAGGCGGTTTCGTTATCAAAGAGATTGACGTTCACCAGCCACTTGAGCTTGGCCATGGCCTCACGTGTCTTGTTGGAGTTTGCACCCGAACATGCCGGATTCTGCCCCCAGGCAAAGAAACCATCGAATTCTCCCTTATACATCTTATCAAAGATCATCAGCCATGAGGCGTTCATCCCCACATCCAGCTTTGGTAGCCATGAGTAGCCGAAATCATTCTCTTTTGTTGCTGCGGTTCCGTAAACGGCCTTGAGGTAACTGGCGATGTATTTGTTACGGTTAGCCCACCAGTTGACGCTGCCCGGTTCATTGGTTTTTGGGGTAAATTTCTCGTTATATGCTGCAAGATCGACCAGGGCCGCATTTGGTACCGGATTGTAGCCCGGCAGAATATGAAACAGGATACCGTAGTCGGTGGAGCCCTGCACATTGGACTCGCCACGCAGGGCGTTAATGCCGCCACCGGCCATACCCATATTGCCCAGCAGCACCTGGATAATGGTCATGGCCCTGATGTTCTGGGTGCCGATAGTATGCTGGGTCCAACCCATAGCGTAGCACTCAGTCCCAACCCGGTCAGCTTTGCCGGTGGAGCTGTAGAGCTTATACACCTCCATCAGTTTGTCCATCGGTGTCCCGGTGATGTTTATTACCTTTTCCGGGGTGTATCGGGCATACTGCTTTTTCAGGAGTTGGAATACGCAATTCGGGTCGTTCAGAGTAGGGTCTTTCAAGGGTATGCCGTTCTCGTCCTTCTGAAAGGCCCAACTTGCTTTGTCATACTTCTTCTTCTCCAGGTTGTAGCCGGAGAAAAGGCCGTCGAGATCCGCCGGCCCCTTGAACTCGGGGTTTACCAGGAACGAGGCATTGGTGTAGGGAACAAGGTATTCTTTGAGATACAGGTTATTTTCCAGAATATACCTGATCATTCCGCCGAGAAAAGCAATATCCGTTCCGGAACGGAGCGGGGCGTAGAGATCGGCTTTTGCAGCAGTCTGCGAAAAGCGGGGATCGACACAGATCAGTTTTGCACCCTTTTCACGGGCGCGATTAATCCATTTCATTGAAATGGGATGATTTGAGGCCGGGTTTCCGCCCATAGCCAGGATAACATCGGAGTTTTTCAGGTCAATCCAATGGTTCGTCATTGCACCGCGTCCAAACGACTCTGCCAGAGCCGCAACAGTTGCGCTGTGTCAGATACGCGCCTGGTGTTCTACGTACACCAGGCCCCATGACCGGACAAGTTTTTGCAACAGATAACACTCCTCGTTGTCAAGAGCTGCACTGCCAACATGGGCGATCTTGTCAGTCCGATTGACGACGAATTCTTTTTCAACTTCAAGTTCGGTGCCGTCGGCCTGCATCTCTTTGATCTTGGCTGTGGAGACGGTCTTGAAGCTTTTATCCCGAGTATCTTTAACAAGCCGGGCGATTCGGTCCAACGCCCAGTCCCATTCCACCTCTTTCCACGCACTCGCACCAGGCTCGCGGTAGAGCGGTTTCCCGACCCGTTTATCGTTGTTGGCAAGTTGCATCACAGAAGCACCCTTGGAGCAGAGTGTCCCTTCACTGATCGGATGATCTGGATCACCCTCGGTGTTAATGATTTTTCCGTTCTCCGCATAGACGATCAGCCCGCATCCTACCGAACAGTACGGGCAAATTGTTGTGGTCTGCTTGGCATTTTTGATCCGCAAATCCTTGGCATAGGCCTTTGCCGGATCAAGATTCACGCCAAGCGATGCGATCAGAGCGGTGCCGCCTGACAGCTTTAAAAAATCTCGCCTTGATACTCCCATTTAAAACTCCTTTCTTGCTCATCACAAGTGAGGTAAAAAGTGTAAAACCCGGTAGATAGAAACCGGACTGTATCCCTGATGCAGCCTGCCTTCCAACCCCTCACCCTCCTGCCACAAGGAAGCTGGACTTAGCGAACGTGTCATGAACGTAAGACAGAGTCTTCGCACATGATAAGAAAAATTTTTTGGTACAATCTCCGGATAGACTGAGACTGTGAACAATCTACCTATGTTATCGTCATGCACTATAGAAGAATAAGGTTGAGATGGAAATCAGCGAATTGCCTTTTCACATGTAGGCAATTTGGGAGGGAGAGGTAGGTAATTTACCTAGAAGGTGAGCATTTTTATGGATAAATCGTAATTTTTCGAGCAAAACGATGGAGGCGAAACGCCTGCGCAAGTTATTCAGTACCTTAGAAATTCATTTCTTGTTTTTTAAGAATGAATTTCGTGAAGGTACTTATCCCGGCTTATCTCCCGTTTACCGGGGTTAGTTTCTATCCTCAAACGGCCATTTCGCTCTAACTTTTCCTTGTTCTTAAAGTGTGATCCTCGGAGATCAGCGATCAAAGAAAGATTACTATAGTGGTAGCAAAAAATGAAAAGTCTTTAGATGCCTTCGAGAGGATATCATCGCGGTTGTAAGCATCACATTGTTGACCTCCAGGACAACACTCCTAATTTTCCGCCCAGATTAGATTTTGATCTTCATTTTTCTTATAAAAATATCAGCCGCAATACCCACACCAAATGCCCATCCCATATTGGGTACAACCAGCGCAATTCCGGCGATCAACAAGGCAATAAAATATTCCTCATTTGTCTTGAGGCTTCTCAGCAACGGGCAGAGTTCTAAACCGGCAAAAATCAGCAGTACACCTAGAACCGATTGGGGAATTATTGCAAGAAGGGAAAATCCAAGTTCTCCAAGTACTAAGGCAACGAATACAAAAAAGATACCAATCATAATCGGCGCACCGCCAGTCCTCGCCCCAAAACGAAAATGTGCAGCCAATCCACCCGTGCCATGGCACATGGGTATTGCTCCTAATAGTGCTGCGGGAAGATTCATAAGCCCCATTGAAAAGGCAAATTTTCCAGCCTTGGCCTTGTGAAGTTGAGGGTTGCCTGTAAAGAGGCTGTTGCAGGTATCGGCAGTCCCAACACACGCATTACCGATGGTGAGAGGGATTTGAGGCAGAATCAACATTATTGCGGCAGTCCAATAATCTCCCATACTCGGGTTGATAAGGTGCATATCCGTGGGGCCGAGAGAAAGCTTGAGCATAGAGAAACCGCCCAAGGCAATTCCTGAAACGATTCCAACAGCAAGTGCAACTAAAGCTGCTGGAAACTTCTTGTTGTCAAGGAGGAGCAGAACAAGGCCAAAGACCACGATCCCAATTGTCAAATTAACAGGGTATTCCGATAGCTTACCCTGTATTCCCGACATGAATAGATCTTTATGTATAATGAGCTCAACACCTTTTTTGAGGAAAATGAGTCCGAGGGTCAGTTGAATACCTCGAACAACCGCCTGAGAAAACAGCTTGGCGAGTTGATCGATCATGCCCGACAAGGAGAATACCAGAAGGAAGAGACTGAAGATGATTCCTGAAGCACCGATTACCGATTCGGTGATGAGAGCAGGATATGCAATAGCTATGGCCCCTACCGCTTTTAGGGGTTGTACGGGAATCGGTAAACGAAAATAGTATCCGGAAACCAGGTAAAAGAGCCCAAAGGTCAAGAAGACCGAGGATGGGCTCAATTTGTTGATGAAAATCATAGCGACAACTATAGGCAGCAAGGTACCTAAATCGCCAAAAGCACCAGCCAATTCAACGCGGTCAAACCGAAGGCGTCGTGAGTCCGTAGCGGCATCTCCAGCTTCAGGTTTTATTTGGGGGGCCATCCCATTCGGGGGAACCCTCTCAACGTTGAGTTTCGTGTTCATCACAGTCACCTCACTTTTTCTTTGAAGGAGTTAATACCCAAATATTGAAACGGGGCTTTAATAGACACGATTATATTTATTATCGTGTCTATTGCGTATATAATAATATCATTGTGCTGTTGTCAATATGTTTTTGGGTGCTTTACTGGGTAGATATGCTAAAAATAGCTTGTCAAGCAATCCTCAATCTTAAAACTATCGGAAGTGATGATATCACCATGAAATCAAGGACAAAAGACAAAATGATTCAGCAAAATTCACTGATATCATTGTCAAAAAACAAGAATCACGGACGCATCGTTTCAATTCCTGATCCAGACCAGCACCTGGATACCAGTCAACTCAAATGTCTAGAGCAATCATTTCGTGAATGGGTGGATGGTGCGCCCCGTGCCGATATCCGCTTTTCTCGCCAACGCATTTTGATTATTTTTCTTTTGATCAGGTATACAGCTGCCAAGCTGAACGAGGTCTTGGTACTAAATCCGTTTAAGGACATCGATTTTGACCGACATGCTGTGCTCTTTCGCGGCAGCGGGACAAGTACGATTTTAAACCAGAGAGAGGTCCAGATCTCGGAAACACTATCTGGTGAAATCAAGCACACCTTAGCAGATCCTTCTTTTCAGACGGCATCGGGGAGCGTTCTCGATGTCGATCCTGGTTTTGTACGGCGTAAGTTTTATGAACGTGCCCAGATGTGCGGTTTTTCCAAGCGGTTAGGAGGTCCGGAAGTAATTCGTAAGGCGCGGGCCATAGAGCTGATGCAGAGCAACATGCCGTTACCGGCGGTTCAAATGATGTTGGGACATTCGACGCCTAACCTGACATCTTCTTATGTCTCCTTTTCCAGAGATGAAATCCAGCAGGTTGCAAAGATTTTCATGGAAAAGGAGTCTATGCGTAAGACCAGCGCGCGAAACTCTTTCTTTGGTAAGATTCATAACATCCAGCGAGGCGACATACAGACACGCGTAGACCTGACAACAATTGATGGCCTTGCAATCACCACGATGATTACCAACGATAGTGTGGAGAGACTTGGCTTAAAGCAAGGCCGGCTGGTTACAGCCGAGGTAAAGGCACCATGGGTTATGCTGCAAGACGGCGACACTGAGCCTGTGTGCAGCGCCGATAATCGTTTTCAAGGAGTCATCGTGAGGTTAATCAGGGGCAAGCTCAATACAGAGTGTGTTGTCCGGATTTCTGATGGGATTGATTTATGTGCCATTGTTTCCACCGCAGGAGACCAGCACCTTAATCTGAAAGAAGGGGAGAGCATTTGGGTCCTTTTCAATTGCTTTTCCGTAGTGCTGCATATCGATTGACAATCGTGATACTCAAGGAAAGATATAAATTTTTCTAAATTCAGAAAAGTCGCGATCAGCAAGAGCCTGTCCCAAAATAGGCAATTTGTCCAAAATCGAGGAATTTTCACAAAACAAGCACAGCCATACAGTTGATATCGGAGTCTACGCTTACCTGCGAGCATTGATTTCCTGAAAATAACGAAATGTTTGGGCAGGTAAGTGAGGTACGAGACTCCGAAAGGGCATTCTCGGACAGGCTCTTAGTTCTGAACAGAGTACCCCTTGTGGGGTGTTAGCTTCCATCTCCCGGGCCGATGGAAGTGAAGAATTCCTGTTCGGTCCAGAGTACCGCCCGGCGGATAAGTTCCGCCCCGGTTTTGATGCCGAGTTTTTGTTTGACCCGGTCCCGATAGGTACCGATTGTTTTAATGCCGAGTTTCATTTGATCGGCTATTTCGCGGGTGGATAGCCCCGCACCGAGCAATCTAAATACTTCAAGTTCCCGATCGGTGAGCAGGTCGACGGTCCGACTGGATGGGGAATCTGCCTTCAGGTGCATTCTATCCAGCAACCTTTCCATGATTTTCGCGCTGACATGGATCTTACCGGTGCGGATGTTTCTCAGGGCAGTTATTACATTCTCGCTGGCTTCTTTTTTCATAATATAGCCACGCGCCCCCGCTCGAATCGCCCTTTCGGCCCACACCTGCTCATCGTGCATGGAAAGGACTAAAATGAGCAACGGGTTCTTCTGGGTAGTGAGTTCTTTAACCAGATCGAGACCATTATCGCCGGCAAGAGTGATATCAACAATTGCCAAATCGGGAACGTGTTCCTGTATCACCTTTCTGGCACCGGCAATATCTTCTGCCAGGCCACAGACAATAAAGTCCTCTTCCTGGTTGAGCAACTCTGCCATGCCCATTCGAAAAATGGGATGATCATCTACTATTATCACCCTCGATTTCATTCAATCCCCTCGCCTGTCACTGAAATTATGGTGCCGCCTTCTTTACCCGAACTGATAGTCAACTCCGCACCTATAGCTTTCGCCCGATATTTCATGGTGTGAAAGCCCATACCGGTTGCGGCGGGGGTACCGTCAAACCCGGTCCCGTCATCGACAATTTTCAAGGAAAACCCACCATCTTCAAGGACCATATAGACTCCGATCTTTTTCGGTTTTCCATGACGTGCGGCATTAAAAACGGCTTCCCTGATTATATAATGCAAATGAGTTGCGGTATTTTTACCGAGTGTTTTCTCTCCTTCGCCACTTTCCCATGAAAGGTCGAAATTTACCTTAAAAATCTTTTCCACTTCCACAACCAGTTCCTCAATTGCAGCTTCCAACCCATACTCAATGACGTGCACAGGATAGAGGCCCTGGGAGAGTCGACGGGTCTTTTCAATGGCGTCTTTAATCAGGTTGCGGATGATTCCGAGCTGTTTTTCCCGCTCCGGTGCCTCACCCTTGAGTTGTTGCTGAAGGGCCTTACTCAACAGTTCCACTCCAGTCAGGTGTGATCCGAGATCATCATGGAGATCTCGACCTATTCTCGAACGTTCTTCTTCACTGATGGCAATAATTTGCCTCTCCAACCGGGCAAGCTCACCCTCGGCACACTTATTCAGCACATGCAGCCACATACCTTCCAGCAGCATGGTCATCTGCCGAATATCAGAATTATCATATTTTTCAATATTATTACTCACCCCGGCGACAACCACAATCTTTCCGTCGTTAAAAATAGGAACATCAAGATGCCGCTTAATCGTAGTGCAATAGGGGTAGATTTCCTCCCTGTTACCAGGCTTAAAGGTATTGGCAATTATTGCGGTTTTCTTCAGCACTGCCTTGCCGGGAAAGCCACCATTTTCTATGGATTTGGATAGGGTCAACTCCCCTTCCCGATCCGTAGCATCCTGTTGATTGCATCCGAAATAGGAACAGATGGTGATATGGGTCTGGGCAGTATTGACCAGTGCCAGATACCCCTCTTCACTTCTGGTAATCTGGACAATACGCTGGAGAATAAAATCGTATTTTTCCTGCAGGGAGTATTTTTCCATCATCCCCAGATGCAATAGGGTATCGAGACGCAATTCATCCCGGTGCAGGAGGAGTTCATTCTTTATCCTGTCTTCCACCATTCGGTTGGCCAAATAGCCGAGATCCTCAAACTCCCTGAACACAAGATCTTCATTGTTGATTTTCACATTCGAATCTGCCGCTTCCCGAAAAAAATTAGTGAAAAGACTAATTCCCTCTTTGATTTTGAACGAATAGAAGAAGGCAAACAACAGGAGAAAGGCCACCGCTATGGCAAAGAGTACAATAAAGGTAAAGACATTTTTAAAGGATATCCCCTGATATGTTTCGGTTTCGGCCGCAATGGTCTGCTCCATCGCATCCATGAACATTGAGGTCCCCAGCACCCAACCCCAATCGGGATATATCTGCACAAAACTGAGTTTTTGGTGGACGGTTCGGGTCGCAGGCCTCTGCACCGAATAGTGAACATACCCTTCCCGTTTGCCGGTGTTGGCGGTTTTCAAAAACGCTTCTCCATATTTCACGCCGTCGGCATCGACAAAACCTCTCACCGAACGGCCGATAAGCCGCTCATTCTGATTGCTGAGAATAGTCCCATCGGAGCGAAAACAGAAAACCTCCCCGTCTTTACCGAATTGGGTATTCCTGATTCTGGTGAGAACCTCATGCTGTAAGGTCTCTTCAAGGTCATCATTATAAATTCCAGCACCTATAAACCAGTCAAGCGGAGCGAAATATTTAACGAAAGCAATCTCTGGGAAGCTTTTCCCGGCGAACTGGGGTTTGATGAGATTGTAGCGGTATAACCCAGCTTGTTTGTCATGAATAATTGAGATGATATCACCCACCACATCCTGCCCGGTGATCTGCTGAAATTCAGCCGCGGACTTCCCTTCAAAAAATGGCTCGTCGGCAAACAGATCGATTACTCTGCTCCGAACCCTGCCGGCAAAATAATAGCCACGCCCGTTATTCCAACGCATCGGTCGTAAAAGTTCAATAACCATCGAACGCAGCTCATCAATACTTTTCTCATCCTTGTACAGTCGATAATTATGTGAAGCAATGGTATAGGCTGCCTGCACCCGTTCGCGGATGTCCAACTCAACCCTAAGGTCATTTTGCTGCCGCCGGTAATTGATCAGTTCGACAACATTAGCCAGCTCCTCCTTAACCCTCACCTCGTATTGATGTTTATAGGTATTCCGGATATTCTCAATACTCTCTTGGTACGCCTGATACTCATTGATAGCCCAGAAAATGCCGATAAAAACGGCAAGAGAGGTCACCACCACCAGTGAGGCATAGAAAGGCGCCGAGGACAGGGTAATTTTCCTGAATAAGCGCATTGAAGATCTTTCCACAGAATTTATCTCTTTCGACCAATCATTTTTCGTCCTTCAGTTTTTCCACAATCGGATAGATCTGGGTCAGATAAATAGTATCCATTCCCTGATGATCATTGGGGCCAAAACGAAGTACAAGCCCTCCAAGATCAAACCACCCCACCTCCTCCATGGTCGCTATAAACTTTTCTCTGGTAAGTTCTCCTTTCACCGCGAGGGCTATTTTACCAAACAGTTTGCCGACGATATATCCCTCAAGAGAGGTAAAACTTATCGGCGCATCATGCTGATATTTTGCCATGCTCATCTTAAATTGTCTGATCAAGGCGTTTTCATTATCGTAGGGAGAGGGAACAACCTGGGACACAATCACGCCCCGGCCATAGCCGCCGAGTACCTCACGTAGGCTCTCAGTACCGACAAAGGAGATATTGCCAAAGACCACATCAGGAGAAATCTTGCTCCTGCTCAGTTTAATGAATTCGGAACAGGCCGAATAGGCACCAACGAGGACTACAGCCTGCGGCTTCTCCTTATATATGTCGCGTAGTGCGCCCATAACCGCAACGGTGTTTCGCTCATAGCTTCCCTTGGAAACAAGGGTCATACCCCTTTTGGCCAGGGCAATTTCGATACCTCTCAAACCTGCATAACCGTAACTGTCATTTTGATAAAAGCAGGCAACCCTGCTCATCTTCTTGTTATCGATCAGGTAGGAGGCCAGCTTTTCCATCTCCTGAAAATAACTAGCTCGAATATTTATGACGTATTTATTAAAAGGACTGCGCAAAAATTCAGCACCGGTAAAAGGTCCAATAAATGGGATCTTCGCTTCGCTGACAATCGGCGCGACAGCCTTGGAGGTCGGCGTACCCACTGCGCCGATAAGTGCAAACACCTGATCATCGTAGATCAGTGCTTTGGTATTTCTGACAGCTTCATCGGGTTCATAACCGTCATCCCGGCTGAGTAGAATTACTTCCCTGCCATGAATCCCGCCATCATCATTTAATGAAGAGAAGGCTGCGAGCAGACCAGCCCGCATCTCAAGCCCCAGGTTTTGCGCAGGACCGCTAAGTGCACATGACTGACCGAGAACAATTGGCATCTCAGCGATCGTCGACGCACCTTGCACAGTCGGACAGAAAAAAAACAACATATAAAAAAGGATAAAGGTACACCTGAACGTCATACAATTCTCTCCACAACCAAATCATCTCCCAGCAAACAAAAAACAGGGTTTATTCACCCGACCAATGGCCAAGGATAGGGAAAATATTTCTGAATTGCAAGGACATTGGCGCTGGGTTAGTGTAACACTGAGAAGTTGACAAAAATATGTTCCGGTTCTACCTCTCTAATACCCCACAAGGGGGTATAAGTACCTTCACGAAATTCTTTTTAAAAAACAAGAGATAAGCGTAGACTTCGAAAGAATTTCTAAGGTACTAAAGACTATCAGGCCGCCATGAAAAACATCTCATTTTCCAGAGCCCATCCTTTGGTGAAAACGTGGTACGACGGATGAAGAGACAACTCCCAATAAAATGAGACTTGAAATTCATTGAAACTCCCTTTAGGGTATCGGCCACAGAGTAAAGAAAGATTCTCCGACAGCCAACAAATACAATTATGAACTCGTCACACCCTTTAAGTACCCGGCTCACCATGAGCCACATGACAACCGTGGTCACGCCCAATGGTTCGACTGAACAGCTGGAACAGTTGGCCATCGAAACGCCCTACTCCATTGCACTCAATGATGAAACCATCGGCTCCTCGATGGTTTTACCGATAGGCCTTGAAGAATTCGGTGCCGGCTTTCTCTTCGGCCAGGGTTATATAAAAGAACCTGGGGAAATTAAAGAGATCTATGTCTGTCCGGAAGGCCGTATCGCAGTATACGCCGATGTGATACGAACAGAACCCAAAGAGGTGATCATCACCTCCGGTTGTGGAGGAACAGGCAAAATTTCGAGAGAGATGCTGGAGGGCGCATTTGAGCCGTTGCAGGAATGCACAATTACCTTTCCGGAGATCAGCGACTTTATCCGCCAATCCCTGCAATATTCCCCTTTAGGTCCCCAAACCCACTGTATCCATGGCTGCGGCTTGTGGGAGGATGGGAAGTTACAGCTCTTCTACGAGGATGTTGGGCGACACAACGCAGTGGACAAGGTGCTGGGCGCCATCCTGCTTGGCAAGGCAACTCCGAAAAGCGCAATCTATACTACAGGTCGCCTCACCTCCGACATGGTCTTGAAATGTGCCCGAATCGGCATCCCGATAATCATGTCCAGAACGGCACCTTCATCATTAGGTCTGGCCATTGCCAGAAGAGCCGGTGCAACCCTTGCCGCCTACGCCAGACCGGACAGACTGAACGTTTTCAACGCACCGCACCGCATTGTGACTTAGTGACTCAGTGGCTTAGAAATGATTTATTTTTTCGTCGACCGACCTTCCATCCCCAGCTCAATGAGACGCTCAAGAAATTGTGGAAAAGACAAGCCATGCGCAGCGGCAGCCTGCGGCATAAGACTGGTGGCTGTCATCCCTGGGATGGTGTTGGTTTCAAGCAGATAGAGAGAATCGTCTGCAGTCAGCATCATGTCGGTTCGGGAATACCCTCTCAGCCGTAAGGCTTTGTGGGCGGTCACCGCGTACTGCTGTGCCTGTTTGGTTATACCTTCACTGATGTGGGCAGGACATATTTCTTCCGTGGCTCCAGGCTTGTATTTGGCGTCGTAATCAAAAAATGTAAATTCCTTACCGGGCACAATCTCGATGACCGGCAGCGCCTCCAGCTGTTTATTACCCAGCACACCGACAGTCAGCTCACGTCCTTTAATGTACTTTTCCACCATCACATGGGTATCGTGACGCAGTGCCCGTTCGATCCCTGCCAGTAATTCCTCCTCAGACTTTGCCAGGGTAAGACCAAGACTCGAGCCCTCATGAACCGGTTTCACCACTACGGGCATCCCAAATCGATTCACCAGTTCTTTTGGGTCGACTGTATCCTCATTGGTAACAATTTGTGAATCCGCCACCGGCAGACCATTTAATGTATACAACTCCTTGGCCAACTGTTTATCCATGGCAATGGCACTACCCAGCACGCCCGAGCCCTGATACGGCACCTCAAGAAGATCAAGAAAACCCTGCATGGTGCCATCTTCCCCAAACAAACCATGGAGCAGAATAAAGGCAAAATCGATCTCCGGTGCATCGGCTGCAAGCTTGGCCAGATCCGTTGCGGGATCATAACGCCTGACCATGAATTTTTCCGGATCAAGTACTTTCTCCACCCCAGCAGCGCCATTGAGTGAAACTTCCCGTTCTCCAGATACTCCACCGGCGATTAAAGCAATATGTAATTTTTCTTTCGGCATAATTTGTGTCCCTTATATTTTCGAATCAATCTCACGAGTATCTGATTACAATACCCTTCTCCTCGAAACAGGCAAATGATTTTCAACTCAAATATCCAAACAACAGACTCACCTCTTAATTTACTCTTCACCACGATCAAGATCACGCATAAAAATATATAGTCATTGAAAGCTCGCTCAAAAACTTCAAGTAGCGTAGACCTTTCTGACTTGATACCCATACGGGTGAGCGGTATGAGCCTTTTGCATTCTTGCCCGAGGATTCTTTCCTGGGAAAGGTTTTGCAGATGAAGCTCTTCAGAGAATCGATACAGTGATGAAAATCCAGCTTGCCTTTTTCACTGAAATCATTTACTGCTCCCAGTCCTCACCGACAAAACGTTTAAAATCTTTTTCCCGATTGTCTTCGGGTATTCTCTTCTCATTTATTAGGCGACGGTTACGTATTTATGCTACAGGAGTTGGAGTTCCAGGTTCTGGAAGTGTATAGGATTTTAGATGAAGCGGTTGCGGGATTTGTTGCCCGGACGAAACTTTCCTGTCCTGAGGGATGCGGTCACTGCTGTTCATCGGAAAAGGTTGAAGCAACGGTACTGGAATGTATTCCCCTTGCTTTCGAGTTGTTTCGAACCATGCAGGCAGAATTGATCCTGAAACGACTTCAGAAAAACGAAGATGAAAAGCGCTGCGTCCTCTACCGTCCCGATTTCACCGAGGCAGGCCTCTGGGGCTGCACCCAATATCGACACAGGGTGGTAGTCTGCCGGCTCTTCGGTTTTGCCGGCAATCCTGATCGTGAAGGCATTCCACGGTTGGCAATGTGCCGTATTATGAAGGAGAAGACCGGTACGCACGAAGCCGCTGTCACACTTGTTGATCCAACGTCTCCCATGCCGCTGTTCATTGATGCCGGACTACGTATAACCTGCCTGCATCCGGGATCGGGAACAGTTCGCATGCCTATTAACGGAGCGTTACGGGAAGCCTTGCTGAAGGTGGGAATGGTGCTGGACTTGATGGCTCCGGATACTCTGCATGAACCAAGCGACCACGTAGACCCACCGAATAAACCAATGTTCCCATGCCCAACTTTAGATCGTCGGGCGGCCTGACCGTTTTCCGGTCCCGTCTGCCTCGCTGTCCTTATTCATCCTATAGAATCGAAAATCAAGTGACAGACAAGCCCAGTAGGGTAGTCTGTTTACTTGAGGTAAATACATATTATTGTGTGCTAAAGAAAGAGTAACGCAAGGAGAATCTTCTAAACGGAATTTTTTTGACTAAGGTATCGAAATCATTTTTTAATGTTCCGACCCGCTGGAGCCAACGGGACCGTTACAATATAATCGATGAGAGGAGGGATTAAGATGAAAGCCGTATTGGTGGAAAAAGATTCGCATCGTCTCGTTTTAGGAGACTGGGAAGACCCCGAAATAGGGCAAGGTGATATTTTGGTCAGCGCGGAGGCGACGGCGATAAACCGTGCGGATCTGCTGCAGAAAATCGGTAAATATCCGCCACCTCCCGGTGAATCACCAATATTGGGGCTGGAGATGGCCGGAGTTGTCGAGGCGGTCGGCTCTGCCGTGACACGGTGGAAAGTTGGCGACAGGATTTGTGCCTTGCTGCCTGGTGGCGGATATGCAGCAAAAGTAAAAGTGCCTGAGAGCCTTGCCATCGCTATTCCAACCGGACTTTCTTTTGAAGAGGCCGCAGGCATACCCGAAGTCTTCCTGACTGCCTACCTCAATATTTTCCTCCTCGGTGGCTTGCAGCCGGACCAGTCGGTTCTCGTTCACGCCGCCGGAGGTGGAGTCGGGCCGGCGGCCATTCAGCTGGTAAAACAATTTGGCGCAAAAGCAGTTGCCACAGTCCGCTCCGATGAGAAGACAACCGCCTGTCTGGGATTCGGCGCGGACATAGCCATCAATACCACAGTCGATGATTTTGCTGTGAAAGTGAATGATTTTACCGGTGATAAAGGGGTTAATGTGATCCTGGATCCGGTGGGGGCCGCATATTTCGAACAGAATCTTCGGTGTCTGGCCACCGACGGAAGATTGCTGCACATAGGACTTATGGGAGGATCCACAATTTCAAACCTGGATTTGCGCAAGGTGTTGTCACGGCGCTGGCAGCTGATCGGTAGTACCTTGCGTGCTTTGCCCATAGCAAGAAAAGCTCAAGATCATCAAGGCCTTTACCGAGCAGTTTATGCCGATGTTCAAGGACGGACGGCTGCGTCCCACCATCGATTCTACTTATGACGTCCAGGATATCGACGATGCCCATGCGAGGATGGGACAAAACCTCAATATCGGAAAAATTATTGTCCGTCTGAACTTCTGACAATGACCTGGAAATCACGGCAAAAGGACAAATGCGGAACATGTGTGCAATTGAACCGGGCGATGTCAAATGATTCAAGGGAAATGCACAACAAGAGGATGACATTACCCTGATATGTCTTCATATATAATGGGTAATATTATTATATGGAAACTTTAATAGAAAACGACACACATGCCGCGGTTGAAGCAGCATACAACAGGGCGGTTCGAAATTATATCGATTCCAGGAGGAAGAAGGTCCCGGAATTCGTGCAAACCCATTTTTCATTTTCCGGAGCGGTAAAAATCAACAGAAAAGCGTTTGGCAAAGATCTTATCAAAGCTCCTGTGAATATAGCCTGGGCCCTGCCCTATACAACAATCCAGGTAACATCCGTACTGTTAAAAAAAGTCGGATTCAAAAAGATCGATACACTGATACAAAAAGTGCCGGCTGGATTGAAAACATCGGTCCAGGAAGAGATTAACTCTCTTATAATTACCCGACTACTGGAACTGCCCAATGGAAAAGGTCGGGGGGAAAACGTAACCGACGCACTACTTGCAGAAATCCTGGACCAACCGGAGGTAAAGAGTCTTTTTCAGGTTCAACTCGCCCTGATAATGAGCCAATCTCAGCGGGAGGGATTCAGGGCATCTTTGGAAAAACGACTCAAGGAATACTCCCTGAGCCGAAACGCCGTATCCGAGCTCGCCGGGAACATCATCGCCCTTGCCACAGGCGCAGGCATGATGGGTAAAATGACACCCGGAGGTATCAGTTTTGGTACGGTTCTGGCTGCGTCCATTGCCCAACAGAGTGCCATCTCCAGTTTTTTTATGGGCCCTACCCTTGGAGGATTATACTATGGGATATTTCCGGCCTCGGCTTCAATGGGATTGGCGGTGGCATCGACAAGTACAGTGCTGGCGACTCTGGCTATTTTTTCTGCCTTTTCAGGAATAATCACCGACCCTATTCAAGCTCGATTGGGAATACATGAGAAACGACTCAACCGGCTGATAGACAGCCTGGAAAAAACTCTTATGGACAGAACAGATTCAGATTTGAAACTTAGAGGGAAATATCTGGCAAGGGTCTTTGACCTTCTCGATTTACTCAAAACTGCCGCTCACGCCATCATTTAACCACCTCATTTAACCACCTATCGGCTGGACGGAAATATTACTTTCCTGACATATCTATAAAATTGTCCAGCAGGGTCTTCAGCAAAATTCGTCCTTTGTGCTTTCGTAACCGCTCACCGGGAAGAGCATCAAGTTGTTTGGTAATGACCGAATATATCGATTCTTCTCTTCCTATGTTTATTTCAAAATTTTGTCTTTTGGTTTTAATGAGCGCCAACGTAGATTTGAGCGGCGAGCTTCAGCGAGTCCGTCCCAAACGTCTTGTTATGCGATTTTTTTTGTGGTACAGTAAAGTGTACATGTTCTCATTGGAGGTCATAAATGGACACTATTACATATACATCTGCAAGAGGCAACCTTGCTAAAACAATGAAGAAAGTTTGTGATGATCATTCTCCTGTCATCATTACTCGCAAGGCAGAAAAACCTGTCGTTATGATGTCTCTAGAAGACTACCAAGCCCTTGAAGAGACGGCTTATTTGCTAAGAAGCCCTAAAAATGCACGAAGACTTCTTGAGTCGATCGCTCAGCTCGAATCCGGCAATGGGGTTGAGAAGGAACTGGCTGATTGAAACTCATATTTTCTGAAAATGCTTGGCAAGATTACTTGTATTGGCAGCGGACAGACAAAAAAATATCAAAGCGTATGAACCTACTAATTCGCGATATTCAAAGGATGCCTTATGAAGGAATAGGCAAACCTGAACCTCTTAAACATGGTCTCTCCGGTTATTGGTCTCGTCGAATTACTGATGAGCATAGAATCGTGTATAAAGCTGAAAATCAATCAATTTATGTAGCCCAACTTCGATATCACTACTAGCCTTTTCACGCATAATAGCGAAAATCACCGGTTCATCCAGTACATTATATTGTTGGAATTCATTATCTTGTCCCTTGAATTAGAAGTGAATAGTCGCTATGCCTAAATTTCCCTCGCATGGCCCCTCGCTGACATGCAATAGGGGAAATCGAGGATCTTGATAGTAATTTCAGAACGTAGGGGTAATCCCAACACTCAGATTAGTTCCCCAAAGAAGAGAAAAGGTGTCGGCAGATTCGTCCGCCAGTTGAGTTGGAGAGACTGGTCGCCTTTTCTTGTAAATGCCGAAGATACTGGGGGTTGGACTTGAGACTGGCTCTACGCGACGTGGGCAAGGAGGTCTCTTCCACAGTGGAGACAATGTTCCAAAATTCAGTAACACTTCAAGAAACGGCGACCAGTCTCCCGCAATTGCGACCGGCCAATTAATTTTGTGCAAAAGAGCGTTGGTCAATCGAGCAGAACGGCTTCACTACTGTCTAACTGACACAATTTTTGTAAGATTGGATAGGGTTTCTGCTCAAGGAAATCATCGAAATTTTCTACATCGAAGATGTACTTATTATAGTAGGCCCTGAGCTTTTCTTTGTTCCCTGTTTTGCAAAAATCTTCACTGATATCTGTGAATTCTTGAATTCCAACTCTGTCACAACCGTAGTTTCCATAACAAGCCCCCGGCGTAGCCCCAAAGGGCTGGTCAACGATTGCACCGACAAAGTGAAAAGGAATTTCTGTAAGGTTTGGAGAATGAGGGATATTGGTGCCGTGGACAATTTGTTCGGCGGTGACGATGCTGTTGACTGACGCCTGGGCTATCTCGGGGCAACAACATTCATCCCCCCATATCAGACTGTTACCGTACATATCGGAGGCCTGGACGTGGATCAACGCCAAATCAGGACGACAGGCCGGAACCAGATAGATATTTTCCCCGGTGAAGGGGCAGACAATCATTCTCCCACGATTGTTTAGCTGCATGTCACTGCCGCCATGGTCTGTAATTGGTAGAAACGGTACGCCCATTGCTCCGGCTTTAAAACGAGCCGACATCCCGCAAGAGGTGTACTCTTCCAGCTGAACCATGCTGTTGTTTATCAGAAATCCGAGGAGTGGTGCAGTGCTAAAAATCTCTTTGCCATGCCAGGCAAGTTCAAGCCGACGAAGAGACAAGTGGTCAGAATTGAGGATCATCGCTCCAGCCAGTAATTCACAGCAGATCGAATTGGATTGGGCCAAAAGAGTCAGTTCGCGTGCACCCTGACGAATGATTTCATGGATACTGGCAACAGGGATGCGGGTGTTGGTAAAGCCACCGATACTGATAGAGATTCCATCCTTCAGACAGCGTTTCACTGCCTCGGTTAAAGAGGTTCTTTTATCATACATACCTTTTTTCTTCACGACGGTTGGGGCATCCGTCTGCTGAGATACTGCTTCGTAGAAAGCAGAAGCTTTCTTTTCCCGAGAGCATATCGCTTCTTCCTGCAAGGATATTGATGTTCTACTCTCTGGCTGTGCTGACTTTTGCATGGCCGGCTTCCTCGTTGAACTTATTTGCTGTACGTGGCGATCAATCAACAAAACGTCCTCTCTTAAAAATTACTGCGTTTCAGTACCATTTTTTAAGATAGAGGCAACTTAGAACATCCTTAACGAGTTGTAAATCGGTGACAAACGCAAATTTTCGGGAAGACAAAGAGACAGCGGGTGCGAGATAAAAACGCCAGAGGGTGTAGGTAATAAACCTACGGAAATATAACTCGTGAAATATGGTGGAATATATCGAGGTGGATTGACCATTGCATGCCTACAGGAGAGCACAGAAACAGCATTCGAAGACTACAGATCTCCCTTCTCCAGCCAGCGGACCGCGGAATGTATCAGATCCGGAGCGTTTTGCAAGTCTAATTTTACCTTTATGCGTTCCCGGTAAGTGCCGATGGTCTTGACACTAAGATCGAGACGATTGGCAATATCTTTGGTGGTCATGCCCTTGCCGAGCAGACGAAAGACGTCGAGTTCCCTGTGGGTGAGGCGATCAATTGGAGAACGTGTATCGTCGGGAGCGTGGCTGAGGAATTTATTGAGAACATTGGCAAGGAACTGTTTCGAAGCATATTTCTGACCTGCGCGGACCATACGGATAGCTTTAACAATGGATTCAGAGGTCTCTTCCTTCATGATATATCCACTGGCACCAGCTCGAAAGGCACGCTCGGCATAGAGTGACTCATCATGCATGGAAAGCACCAGAACTGGTAACTGAGGGGTGTCTCGATGCAGCTCTTTTATAAGCTCGATGCCATTTCGTCCTTTCAGGGTTATATCAACAATGACCAAGTCCGGTTGCTTTTCTTCGATAACCCTCATCGCATTGTTGATTGTATCAGCCTCACCACAGACAAGGAGATCTTTCTCCGTCTCAATTAACTCTTTGAGCCCTGTACGAAAAACTGGATGATCTTCAACAATTACGATACGAGTTATAGCCATTATCTTTTCCCTTGGGGTTTGTGACACAAAATGCGGGTTTATACATCATTGTAGTCCTCAATGGTTACACCGTGGAGAGTAACAATTATCCGTGTTCCTGCGTGATCACCAGGCTGTACCGTCAATTCCGCTCCAATCCGTTCTGCCCTGTAGCGCATGATCTTCAAGCCCATACCGGTTGCATCCTGCTGGGGAGAGATACCGATTCCATCATCCTCGACGACAATGCGAACCCCGTCGTTAACCTTTTCCTGGCGGATGATAATGCTCCCCCCCTCTGCATGCCTGACAGCATTGGAAACCGCCTCCTGAATGATCATAAAAATGTGGGTGATATCCGTACTGTCTTCAAATAAAAGATGGCCCTTTCCTTCAAAGGAGCAGGCCAGATTATACACCTCTTCTGTATTAGCTGCCAGTTCCTCGATAGCTGCTTCAAGTCCCCGATCAACTAAAAAGACAGGACAAAGTCCTCGCGCCATGCCCCTTGATTTACGGATTGCCTCCTTTATGAGATTACGAATTTTCCCGGCCAGCTGCAACGTCTTGGAATCTTCCTCTTCCAGTTTTCTCAGGAGAATCTTGGCCATGACTTCGGTGCCGATCAGATGTGGACAGAGATCATCGTGGATATCCTGGCCGATTTTGCGGCGTTCCATTTCCCCGATATCCAGGAGTCGCTCCTGCAACTGTTGACGTTCGGTAACATCTTCCATGACGACAAGGACATAGGCCCCTCCCCAAAGATCAATAAGATCAGCCGACACCAGGGCTTGTCTCTTTTGCCGATTACGGGTGCGAAAAGTCATAGCCCGTTCTCGGATGTGCTTACTGAGGGCAAGCTCTCGTTGTAACACCTTGAGAGCACTGGTAGAAGACAAAACGCCTGTGCGGAACAGCGAGCGGTTGAGCAGCATTTTGCGCCCAAAGCCGGTTGCCTTGACGAAGCTGTCGTTAACACTAATTATCTTTCCCTGAGGGTAGCTCAAGATCATTATGCCTATGGGGCTGAGGCTGAAGGCTTTGGAAAACATCTCCTCCGATTGCCTGAGGGCGACTTCTGTCTGGGTGCGCACACGAATTTCCTTTTTCAGGTCATTGCTGTATCGCTCCAGCCGCATCATGAATTTATTGAAGTATCCAGCAAGCATGCCGATTTCACCACTGTATTCGCTGGTTATACGTGGAGTAAAATCGCCGTTTGGCATATTGGAGAAATGGGCCATCAATTCCTGCAAGGGGGCCGTGATCGTGCGGCTAATTATTAAAGTCAGGGGCAGGAGCAGAAGCAGAGCAATCACCATTGCTCCTATCATAAACCTACTAATGGTATTCAACGGAGCGAAAAACTCATCGAGATAGCTCGAAGAGGCTACGATCCACTGAAACTGGGGAATGTACGTGAAGATGACAAGCTTTTCCCTGGCCTCCGGGTCTCCTGGATTTTGCCATGGGTAGATGATTTTTCCTTTCTTTTTGCGGCACACCTCCTGGATGAAGAATCTCCCGGACGCATCTTTTTCCTGAAAGATATTATGCCCTTCAAGTTGCGGATGTATGACCAAATTGCCCTTGAGATCCATCACAAAACTGTAGCCGGTTTTTCCAAAAGTAAGGGCAAGAACCTTATCTCTGAAATCTTCAATTTTAACAAGTTGATGGAATTCGCTACGATAGGTTGAGACCGAGATGATCCAATCCCATGGTGGGAAATAGGCCATATACAAGGCCTTACCGCGTTTTTGTTTCTCTCCGGGATTTTGCCAATCATAGACTAGATAGCCGTTCTTTCGACGTTTCTGGTCGCTGACAAAATCATAGTTCGAAATGTTAACACCCACCAGAGATGGTTCAGGGTGCACCTGCAGGATGCCTTCACTGTTGATAGTGTAGATATAGCCGGATTCACCAATATGCTGGTGCAGAAAAATCTCGGCTACCTGCCGTTTAGCCTCCTGCTCGGAAATCTCACCATTGACCGCCCGCTGATGATAGTATCTGGCAATTTCAAGGTTCTTTTCAGCAGTTGCCCTGAGGTAATTTTTCAAGGAAACTTCAGTGGCTGTTTCCACTATATTAAGCAGGGCGTTTGTGGATTGTTCGAGCTCATTCTCAATATTTCGTTCAATAGTCAACCGGACAAAAAAGAAGATGCACAGGCCTAAAATGATCAGAATGAGCAGAAAAGCACAGGAGTAACTGACGAACAACTTCGTCCTGATGTTAAATTGAAAGGATTTCATAGAGCTGGTCCCATGGAAAGGATATGGAATAGTATTTCCGAAGGGTGAGTATACGGTAAATACCATAGCTCGGCAAGAGTTCGAAAAGTATCCCCGGCAACCTTTTAAAACTAAAAAATCCCTAAAGAACGTGCTATGCTCAAAGATTTATTGTCGGCCCCTCGTAAACTGCTGAACCTGACGAAGAACAAATCTTGTCATCTGAAACTTGATAACCTACCTAAACAATTAATATAAACCTACCTGCGAAAGCATTTATCCACACTTTCGCAGGTATTGGATCAACGCTGCTGTGACGCCTGCAATACGCTCTCATTTTTAGGATGAATGAAAGGTAAAGGTTCATTGGCATGATCCATCCCGTCATCAATTTCGTTCTTGTTGATGTTTCTTGTTGGCGAGCGTTTGACAAAGGCCTGGGTAGGGTCAATGTCTTCACGGATCATACGAACCTCTTCTACTGTTGGTGGATCAAAGTTTGAGACATTGGGTGCCACTAGCAATTCAAAACCTGTCGCAGCTTGAATAGATTCAATAGTCTCACCGGGGAAAATCTGCAGGATCCGCATACGGTGGCTGTCTTCATCAAAATCGAGAATTGCCTTGGTGGTAATGACTCGATAGGGACCTTTGCCCTGCAACCCGGCATTATAACGAGCATTGGGACTCCCATCGAGAAAACCCGGACTGGTCACATACTGGAGTTTTTTGTTAAATTTGCGCTTGTCGTGAGGGACGATGAGAATGGTACGCTCACAGGAAGCTGCCATATCACTGGCACCACCGCTTCCCGGCAGACGTACTTTCGGTTTCAGGTAACCCTCCGGAAAGTCACCGATCATGGTAGAATTGAGGTTGCCGTACATATCTACTTCCGCCCCGCCGATAAAGCCGATATCGGCATAGCCACGCTGGGTCATCTCGAAGGCTGCATTCAGACCTTTCAAATAGCTGGCGCTGGTAAATGTTTTGGAATCGCCTACAGAAAGCGGGAGTCCAACCTTCAAAGGGGGACCAACCGCACCTGCCTCAAAAACCGGGATCAACCCGGGAGCATGGGTCATTTTGGCAAGAAGAGATGCGACCATCGGCAGGCCGGTGCCAACAAATACAACTTTATTGTCTTCCAGAATCTTTGCTCCCGCCACGACGATTATCTCCTGGGCGGTGTAGTCGGTTGAAGCTGTCATAATAACTCCTTTCTGTTGGTAGTGTCGCGTGAGTTCGTTAGAGAGTGTTTTTCTCGTTCCTTGGCAAAAGCACAAAGAACTATGCGAGCCTTTCGTAGTTAAAGGATTCAGCTGCCTGGGCTGCCAATAATTTTTCAAAGGGAAACTTAGAGATAAAGTCACCGAAGCCCTCTACGCCATAGATATTTTCATCATAATAGGCCTGCAAAAGATCAGCGATATCCGTTTGACGCATAGCTTCCGCGGCTGCATGAAACTGTTTGATATGCTCGCCGTCAAAATAGTAATGACGGCGACAAGCGCCGGGATAGGCACCGAAAGGAACTTCAATGATGGCATCGACCGCCAGAAATGGAATAATGACATCCTTGGGATTGCTCACAACCAACTCATGGGCCACCAGTTGTTCACAGGTGACGATAGTATGGGCGGAGGCCATGGCAATCTCGGCGCAGGTGCAATCGGTACCACGAATTATACAGTTGCCGTACATGTCTGCCGCCTGAACGTGAATAATTGCGACATCAGGATTACTTGCCGGCAACAAGGCTATTGGCCTGCCGGTAAAAGGACAATCGACCACCTTGGTACGGCTGGTTTTAATGATATCGCTCCCTAAAGGACCACGAGTGGGAATGAAAGGAAGTCCCATGGCGCCGGCCTTGAATCTGGCGGACATGTTGTAGTTGCTCCAGTCTTCAATCTCGATCAAGCCGCGCTCTGCCAGATACCTAAACATCGGAGAAAGACCGAATGCCTCATGGGCCCAATACGCCATTTCGATGCGCTTGATGGAAAAGTGATGAGGGTCGAGCATCATAGCACCGGCCAGATAATCAGGTGCCATGCCGGCAGACTGCCAGGAAAGCGTCAGGTCCTTGAAACCGTGACGAACCATTTCATGGGTAATGGCGATTGGTTGACGGATATTTACAAAACCACCGATACCGACATTATCCCCATCTTTGATAAATGTGGCCACTGCCTGCTCAAGCGTCATTCGCTTGTCTTTCATGGACTTGTCTTTTGTGACGAGTGATTCTCTTGCTTCATCGGGGGACAAACCTGTCCAGTACATATCAGAGTTCTTTTCCAATTTTCACCTCTTTCTCTTGTTCACTCATTTTAAGTCGTTCCAGAGACGGATTGAGCCTGGCCTCCCTTTCTTCGATCGACATCGCTTGTTTTGTTTTCAACCGACGGGGGATGGAGCGGCACAGGGCATTTTTCCCCATGCCACTTCAGCATACCATCTAAATGGTGAGGATATTCCTTTCACTGCGACTTGTAAATCCTTGATAAACTGATTGTTTTCAAGTTCAAGCAGACAAGGGACGAGGAAGGGGAACTTCAATAATTGTAGGTACTGTACCTACAAATCAGGGCAGATATGAAATTGTTCACAGGATACTGGGTAGATGGATACCCCAAGAGGAGCAGGGTCATGATTCTTTTTCAATTATGGCCAGGGCGGTACGTATCCCGTCCACGCCACTGGAGATAATACCGCCGGACCAGCCGGAGCCTTCACCGGCAAGGTAAAGGTTGGAAAAGCCGGGACAGCGTCTGTCCGGCTCCCTAAGTGCCTGGACCGGCGAGGATGTTTTACTCTCCAGCCCCAAGATGATGCCGGTTTCGAAGCCTTTAAGTTTCTTACTGAACACGGTCAGTCCCTGGGCGATTGAACGACTGATCTCCGTTGGAAGCAAATCCCACAAGGGTGCAGGAATAAGACCCAGAGGATAACTGGATTCTACTGCCCTGGATGGTATTTTATCCCCAATAAACCCACCGATGGTGGCAAAAGGTGCCTGATAGCCGTTGGCATATTGGTAAAAGGTATGCTCCAAGTCACTGAGCCAATCGAGGGCTTCCAGCGGCTCCAGAGCCCTTCCCAACATAGCCTCCAGGTTTATGCCGGCAACACAGGCGGCGTTGGCAAAACGACCGTTACGTTGGTACCGACTCATCCCATTAACGATGTTTGCCGTTTCATAGGCTGTAGCCGGAACGACCATGCCGCCGGGGCACATGCAAAAAGTAAACACAGGCAGGCATCCGTCATTCTTGGCGGTAAGCCGGTATTCAGCGGCTTTAACTCCGGGCAGAGATGCTTTGCCCCACTGGGCTGTATTAATAAGTTCCTGGGGATGTTCCACCCGACAGCCGATGGCAAAATTCTTGTTACGAAACCGGACGTTATTGCGGATGAGCATCCGGTAGGTTTCGTGGGCCGAATGACCAGGAGCAATGACCAGCACATCAGCGTGTATCTCTCCGGCCGAGGTGCCGGCCGCTACAACCGCGCCATGATTGATGGTTAGGTCGGTAAGGAGGGTTTCAAAACGCATTTCCCCCCCTAACTCCTCGAACTCTTTTCTCAGGTTTACCACGATGTGCCTGAGATGATCGGTACCCAGATGAGGATGTGCCAGGTAATCGATCTCTTTGGGTGCACCTGCCCGGATGTAGCTGGACAGGATGAACTGCTTTTCCCTGGCTATGTTCTTCGTTCTAGAGGTAAGCTTTCCATCGGAAAAGGTCCCTGCTCCTCCTTCACCAAAGGCGTAATTGTTAATCGGATCAAAGGTTCCCGAACGTTCAAATTCCTTGATACCAGCCGAACGTCGGTCAACTCGGGAGCCCCGTTCGATAAGCACGGTTTTGAATCCGGCTTTTTGTAAAACCAGAGCTGTAAAAAAACCGGCAGGTCCGCTGCCTACCACCAGAACCTTGGTGGTTCTGGCCTTCCTTGGAATTTCCAGGGTCGGATAAGCAAAAGACTCACCGCCCTGAAGCTCATCGGAAAGCACACCGGCACGGATCAGCCAATGGATGGAGCTTTTTTTCCGTGCATCCAGACTTTTGCTCTCGATCTGCCACGAGAAATCCCGAATACCAAGTTGCTTTCCGATGGCAATCTTCAGGGCATCGTCGCTGTAGTCGGAAGGGAGTTGAAGGGTTATTTCCCGAAAGCCCAAATGACAAGTCTCCTGCTGTGAGATGAATGAATTTGAGTGAATCCTTAAGTTTTGCACTTCAGGATTACCTTTGACATATGGTTGAGGTTGATTGTTACCAAGATCCCCCGTTGTTGTAAAGAACAACACGCTGGGCCGACCCAAAGAGTCTGGTCCGACACGTGAATGATCCAGGCTGACGATGGTATATCTACTCATAGTCAGGAGAAAATGGTCAGTATCCGCCTCGAAAAATCCATTGACAAATGCTTCTTGTGTTTAGTATATAAACGAGATTGTTTTCTTGAAACCATAGCTATTTACTAAAAAGCCAGGTAATACCTTGGTCTTTTTATAAAATTTATGATTAATTCGCCAAACGGAGCCGCAAATGATAGAAGTTGAAGTCCGAGGAGATCTTGAGTACGCAATTCGCCAGCTGAAAAAAAAGCTGCAGATAGACGGTATTAAAAGAGAGCTGAAACGTCGTGAGTACTACGAGAAACCGAGTGTAAAAATGCGCCGAAAGCAGGCGGAAGCTCGCAGAAAACTCCGCAAGTTCAACCGAATGAAAAAATCGTACTAGCAGGCTGCCTGTCGAAAAGCCTGACCATCCAGGTCAGGCTTTTAAATTTGTTCTTTCTCCAAACAAAGCAGCCAATGCTTGACAGCTGAGGCGCCATCGAAACTAAAAACCTCCCCACACAATTTGCGGCAGTACAAGAACTGTATCTCCATTACCTTATTTCCGAACGAAGGTTAGCAGAGAACAGCATCGAGGCGTATGCTGCTGATATCACGTTGTTTCTTACTTTTCTTAGCTCTCTAAAAAAACGAACCCTGAACGCTGTCGACCTGGCAACGATTCATAGCTTTCTTGAACAATGCCAAGAACAAAAACAGGTAAGCAATCGGACCAATGCCCGGCGCATTTCCTCGTTGAAATCATTTTTCACTTTCCTGCTCCGGGAAAAGCTGGTCTCGCATAACCCTTTCAGTGCAATCGACCTGCCACGCAGCGGAAAGAGTCTGCCCAAGGCACTTTCCCAGGCTGAAGTCCGAAGTCTGCTGGCACCACCAAACATCGCAACTCCGATTGCCGGAAGAGATAACACCATGCTCTTTCTGCTTTATTCTACAGGACTACGGGTGTCGGAACTTGTAGGACTCCCCCTGGCTGCCTGTAACCTCAACGCCGGTTTTGTTCGCGTTTTAGGCAAAGGCAATAAGGAACGACTGATCCCCTTTGGAAACCAGGCAAAAGAAAAGATAGAGCAGTATTTGAAAACAGCGCGGCCACTCATCCTTAAAGGCAAACGAAGCAATTATCTCTTTATTACCGGCCGCGGCAGTTGCATGACACGGTTGAGGTTCTGGCAGATAGTTCGAAAAACAGCCTTGGCAGCCGGCATCGACAAGGATATCTCTCCCCACATGATCCGACACTCTTTTGCCACCCATCTCCTCAGCCACGGTGCAGACTTGCGCGCCGTGCAAATGATGCTTGGCCACGCCGACATCTCCACCACACAAATATACACCCATATTGATCAGGACAGATTAAAAAGTATCCACAAAAAATTTCATCCCCGGGGATAAGGAAGAGAAATTTTCCCCCTCGTTGTGGCATATTTTCTGTGAATGACCTACAATACTTTATTATCACTACATAAGTACCTTGAGACAGAATATTTCTTCTAAGTCACTAACGAATCCCGTTGACGGGGTTATTTCACTCTGGACTGACAGCAGACAGCAATGCGCCTCATTACTACACACATCACTGCCGACTTCGACGGACTCGCCTCAATGGTCGCCGCCCGGAAAATTTATCCTGACGCAGTCATGGCCTTCCCTGGCTCCCAGGAAAGAAATGTTCGTGAGTTCATCTCTCAAAGTTTGCTGGATTCTTATGAATTTCCGAAGGTCAAGGATATCAACCTCAAAGCTGTCGACACGCTCATCCTGGTAGACACTCGATCGTCCGAGAGAATCGGTCCCTTTGCGGAGTGCCTGACCAATCCTGGCCTAAAAATCCACCTGTACGATCACCATATTCAGAATATTGGCGACCTCCGGGGCGAACTCGAGGTAATCGAGGATTTTGGCTCCACCACAACACTTCTGGTGAATATCCTTCAGGCAAAGAAGATACCCATAACCCCCGAGGAGGCGACAATTCTTGCCCTTGGGATCTACGAGGATACCGGTTCTCTCACCCATTTAACTACCACCCCTGAAGATCTCATGGCTGCGTCTTGGTTGTTAAAGAAAGGAGCCAAACTCGATCTGGTTGCTCAATTCATCACCCACGAGCTGACCACCGTACAGATTTCCATCCTGCATGAGCTGATGAAGAGTGCCAAGCAATACACCATTCAGGACATTCCCATCGTCGTGGTGACCCACTCTCTTCCCGACTATCTGGATGAATTTGCTCTGATCGTCAGACGGTTCATGAGCATGGAAAACCTCAATGTTCTCTTTGCCCTGATCTCCATGGGAGGACGTATCTACCTGATCGCCCGCAGTCGGATTGCCGATGTGAATGTCGGCATCATTGCCCGCGACCTCGGTGGAGGCGGCCATGCCACGGCTGCCTCAGCGACCCTAAAGGACATGACCCTGATAGAAGCACAGGAAAAACTGATCCATACCCTGCACCGACATATCCATCCCCAACCTATTGCCAGCGAAATGATGTCCAAACCGGCCATTACAATCCCCCCGGATTCCACCATTTCAGAGGCAAAAGCATTGCTTACCAGATACAATATCACCGCGGCTCCCGTGCGGGCTGATATCAACATCTCTTCTGACGAAGGCCGCCCTATCCTGGGGATAATCACCCGCCAAATAGTCGAGAAGGCCTCACACCATACTCTCGGTGACCGACCGGTGAGCGATTATATGACCAGCGACGTCAAGACGCTACCACTGAAGGCAACACTGGCCGATATCCAGGAATTGATCATTGAAAACAGGCAACGGCTCGTTCCGATAGTTCAAAACAAGGCGCTGATGGGGGTAATAACCCGAACCGACCTACTCAACAGACTGGTTAACGATCCGGCCCATCTTCCCAAAAACCTGCTGCACGAATCAGATCACCCGTCCCTTGAAAGAAAGAGGAACATGAACGCCATTATCGTCGGTTGTTTGGACAGGGATATGATCCAGCTGCTTCAAACCATCGGCGGAGTCGCCGACGAACTTGACTGCAACGCTTTTGCCGTCGGCGGCTTTGTCCGGGATTTGCTGCTGAAAAAGCCTAATCTGGATCTTGATATAGTCATCGAAGGGGACGGCATTGGTTTCGCGAAAGCACTCGCATCTCACCTAGGCGGCAGATACAGGACTCATGAACGATTTAAAACCGCCGTTGTACTCCTGCCGAATGGTTTCAAAATTGACATCGCTACAGCAAGACTCGAATATTATGAATATCCAGCGGCAATGCCGACGGTTGAGCTGTCGTCAATAAAGCTTGACCTCTACCGCCGGGATTTCACCATCAACGCCATGGCCATCCAGCTCAATCTAGAAAAATTCGGCACCTTGATAGATTTCTTCAACAGCCAAAACGACCTGAAGCAAAAGTCCGTCAAGGTGCTCCACAATCTCAGTTTCGTTGAAGATCCCAGCAGAATTTTCAGAGCGGTGCGATTTGAAACACGCATGGAATTCCAGATATCTCCCCACACGAAACGGTTGATCTCAAACGCCGTCAGCATGAAACTTTTCGGGAAAAGTGAGGACCCGCGTTTTTTATCAGAACTTAAAATCATTTTCGCGGAAGAAAATCCCCTGCCGGCTATCCAACGATTGGCCGAATTTGGTCTTTTCCAGTTTCTCTGGCCCGACCTTCGCCCTCATTGCGAAATCGACAGAAGATTCATGCATATCCTCACCCAGACCCAACTGGCTATTTCCTGGTTTCGGTTACTCTACCTTGATGAACCTTGCCGAAACTGGGTAGTCTACCTACTGGCTATCATGTCACGATCCGGACTGAATGAATTGTCCGCCTTCTGTAAACGATTTAGTGAAAAAGCGAAGATGTCAGAATATCTCTTGGATCAAAAGGATCGAGCAGATAAAGCCGTTGACCAATTATCCCGCAATAACAATCACAAAAACAGCAAGATAGTCGCCTGTTTTGAAGAAATAAAAATCGAGGGACTACTGTACATAATGGCAATTTCCAGAAAAAACCATGTCAAAAAAGCCGTTTCACTCTATGTAACCACACTGAGACACAGAGAAGCTGCTCTCTCGGGTAATGATTTAATGGCAATGGGCTACAAACCGGGGCCACAATTCAAGAAGATTCTTACCTACCTGAGAAACATTCAGCTCGACAATTTGGTGCAGGGTCCGGAAGAAGCAGCCACGTTTGTGAAAAAGAAGTTTCCGCTGTAAAGGCTTGCCCAACCCGAGATAATGCTTAGCATTTGCGAGCGGCCCTATGACAAAGCGTCGAGACCGTAGAAACCGGAATCCCTTATTTTATTGAGACCAAACAATGAACCACTTTATTAGCCAGCTGATCATTCTCGCCCCACCACTGCTTTTTGCCCTTACCTTCCACGAGTTTGCTCATGGATTTATCGCCTATCGCCTGGGTGACCCGACCGCCAAAGATGCTGGAAGGTTGACGCTTAACCCGTTGAAACATCTTGATCCTTTGGGGACAATTGCCTTTTTTATCATAAAATTCGGCTGGGCCAAACCGGTACCCGTCAATCCCAACTACTTTCAGAATCCCAAAAGAGATATGTTGTGGGTGGCTCTGGCCGGTCCTGTAACTAATCTCGCCCTTGCGGTGGTCAGTGCGATATTGACCCGAGGTATCTGGATGCTTGCCAGTGCACTGCCCTACTCGGCAGCTGCAGAGGCAATTCTGGTACCGCTCAACTCGATGCTGGTAGCCAGTGTCTGGATCAACCTGGTGCTGTGTATTTTCAATTTTCTGCCCATTCCACCCCTTGATGGCAGCCGCATTCTCGTCGGCCTTTTGCCCAACGACTTAGCCTTGTCCTATCTGCGGGTAGAGCGTTTTGGTTTTATTATTATCATGGTTCTGGCGTTCAGCGGTATCTTATCCAAGGTAATCGTGCCGATTATCAGCTTTGCCAACTCCCTGCTCTTGTCCTGATTCCGACAAATTCTCGGTTATTTACAGGTGAGCGACACCAGTGATTCATGAAAAGTCGCTCCTCCGCCTAAATCAGTGAGCTTTTGGGAGGTAAGGTCGTTGATCCCACCTAATGAATCTTTCGAGTCAACGGGGTCAACAGGCCAGAATATTCCTTCGGCAACCAACACACCCTTCATGGTGTCGGTCGTTACCTTAGCAAGGCGCATCGTTTTGCCCCTGCCATTTTGCACTATTACCTGTTCGCCATCGTGAACATTACAGGCCACAGCATCCTCGGGATGCACAAGTACTGTACCGTATTTTTCAGGATAAAATTCCCCAAAGGTGCTGTTCAAAAGGTCGGGATGAGGCGGGGTAATCAGCCGGAAGGGAAATCTAGACTGCAGATCCGGGTCAGCAAATTCACCCGCGGCAGTAAGGCACACAATCGTCGGATTCGGCCCCAAAGCTGGAGACGTAAAACGGAACTTATCTTTTCCTCCTGCCATTACCCGACCATCGTTGATACTGTTTTTTGAATGAGTGAGCGTGCCGGACAGCACCCGCTGAACGTCACAGTCCTCGGGGAGTCCCTGCATCCCTTCCAGGTAATCAACAATCCTGTCCTCACAACTCTGGTGAAATGGCGGGTCGTCAAAGCCCATTTTAAGCGCCAGGCTCTGAAATAACTTAAAATTGCTCCAGGCCTCGCCCACCGGCTCGATTGCAGGTTTTGCCACTCCGAGATAGAAATGTCCGTAACTTGTGTAGATGTCAAGGTTTTCCAAAAACGTTGTGGCCGGTAAAAGCAGATCGGCATATTTGGCGGTAGGCGTCATGACTTGTTCGTGCACGACGGTAAAGAGATCTTCCCTGGCCAGTCCGAGTCGAACCATTGTCCCATCAGGATTGACGCTTAAGGGATTGGAATTGTAGACAACAATCGCCTTCACTGGTGGCTCGAGCGAATTGAGGGCATGACCGAGCTGGATCATGTTGACGGTTCTGGTTGAATGCTCTGCAAGAGACGGATATGTCAGCTTGGCTTTGTCTCCCCTGAAGGCTCCGGATGACAGTAAAACACCACGTCCTTTTCCTCCGGCAAAGAGCCCCAGACATGCACCAAGCGAAGTGATCGCCCGCACGGCCATCCCTCCTCGACTGTTACGCGAAAGACCAATGCCTATCCTGAAAAATGTTTTGGGCGAGCTTGCCAGCAGGGCTCCAAGTTCTTCCATTTGATCCTTCGAGACGCCACTCTCACTTTCAAAACTGCGCCAATCCCGTGATCTTACATATGCTTCAGCGTCCTCAAATCCTTCGGTATTCCGAGCGATAAATTCACGGTCTATCAATTTATTTTCAATGAGCGATTTTATCACCCCAAGGGCCAACGCACTATCCCCGCCGGGTTTTACCTGCAGATAGTTATCCGCCGATTTTACCGTCTGATTGCGATAGGGATCGATGACAAGCAGCTTGGCCCCCTTTTTCCTGGCTATGGCGACATATTGCCAAAAGTGGACATTCGTCACTTTAATGTTGATTCCCCAAGCAACAATCAACTCAGCGTCCGCTGCATTTTCAGGAGGACAGCCGGGAAGATTTCCGCATTGTTTTTCCCAGCCGGCTCCTGAGGCAGCAGAACAAATAGTTTGATCCAACCGCGAGGTTCCCAGTCTGTGGAAAAAGGGGTATCCTGCGAATCTGTTGACCGCCCCCATATTTCCGGCATAGGAATAAGGCAGTATTGACTCACCGCCATGTCGCTGCTTTATATCTCTTAACCTGGTAGCGAAGATGTCCAGCGCTTCATCCCAATCGATCCTGCGAAATTCCCCCGCACCCTTTTTCCCCACCCTCAGCTGTGGGTACAACACCCTCTGCCGGGAATAAACCCGTTCAGGATACCGTCGCATCTTCCGGCAGATGAAACCATTAGTATAGGGATGCTCCTTGTCCCCCCGCAGAGCAATAATTTTACCGTTGCTAACGGTTGCGATCATGCCGCAACTATCGGGACAATCCAGTGGACAAATGGTCTTGTGTTGTGTTGTTTGATCCATGACAAATCTCGGTTGAAGACACGGGTAAGAAGAGAGATTCTCTTGATGCGGTTACAATGCAGAAGGACCTTGGGCTAATTTAAAACGAAATCACCTAGCCCAAGATGGCGTGTTCGCAGTACAAATAGCGCTTAATTTTGTGGGTAGCCGTTTTGATAAAAGGTTCCCTTCGTTCAAAAACCTTGGCCAACCTGGATGATTTCGGAAGCTGTGCATTCAAATCCACCCGCATGGACTCAAGCAGATTTTCAATATAGGCACGCCTGTCGGCGCGAGAACTGCCGGCGGTCTGGTCATCTATATATTCATAGTCAGGATACACCCAGGCTTCCATCTGTCCGTTGTTTTCGACAAGCAGACTTTCCACGACCCAATGATAGGTGTTCAGTTTATGTTCTATCGCTTCCGGATAAACATTTTCTCCATTGGAGAGAACAATTACATTCTTGGATCTGCCGCGAACATGCAGATTGCCCTGTTTATCGAAGAAGCCGAGATCGCCGGTGGAAAGCCATCCATCGTTTGTCAATACCGCCTCCGTGGCTTCCTCGTCGCCGTAATACCCCCGCATCACATTGGCACCGCAAACGGTTATCTCACCTATGCCTGTTTCCTTATCCGGGTTGGCAATTTTAACTTCGACACCGGGAATCGGTTTGCCCGCCGAGCCAATGGCGATCGTTTTATCCCCCGCCGGTCCACCGGCAATCAAGGGTGCGGACTCGGTCATGCCGTACCCAACAAGATACGGAAATCGGGCTTCATAGAGAAACTTCTCCACCTCGGGATTAAGCGCAGCCCCACCGACTCCCATCAACTGCAGGTTACCACCAAAAAAATCGAGCAGTTTTTTGCCAATCTTACGGTAAACAAACTTTCGACCGATGCCGATTTTGCACACTCCTTTTAACAGACTGCTCTTTTCAATCTGAGGTAAGACCTTTTTTTTGTAGATCTTTTCCATCACCAGGGGGACGGCAAAGATAGCAAAAGGTTTTTCGTAAGCGCAGAGCTTCTGCAAGATAGCCGGCGTAGGCGTCTTACCGGCATAAGCAATACGACCACCACACAAGAGGGGCAGAATAAACCCACAGGTAAATTCATAGGTATGCGACATAGGAAGAATAGACAGCCACACCGATCCCGGTTTGATCTCTTTGAGCCCGGATGCTGCATAGGCATTTGCTGTCAGATTCTTATGCGTCAACATAACCGCTTTAGAATATCCTGATGTTCCGGAGGTATATAAAATAGAAGCGAGATCATCTTCACTCACCGGTGGGAAAAGTGGATTATCCGGATTCTCCCTGAACGAAGCCAAGGCTTTTTCAAGATAGTTTGAAAAAGTAACAACAGGTATAACACTGATTCCAGCATTGTAGTCATCCAGAGTGATGACCGGCCCCTTCAATTCTTTGCGTAGCTCATAAATTTTTTCAATCTGCTTTTGGGTGGTGAATAATACCTTAACCTGCATTTCATTGAGAATATGATGGACATCACTTTCGGGCAGATCGGGAAGGATGGGTACGGCGATGGCCCCCAGCCGAACAATGGCTAAATAGGCAATGCCCCAATTGTGGGTATTTTCGCCGAGAATGGCAAGGCGATCGCCTTTTGCAATCCCCTCATTCTGTAAGCGTGTAGCAAGGGCAAGAATCCTTTCATGGAAATCTCCATAGCTGAGAGGCTCTTCCATCGCCATGCCTATGGCTGGTGTGTCTTTATACTTCGAACAGCTGGAATCGATCACATAGTTGAGCGTCATGCCGACTTCTACAACTGAATACATAGGTTACCTCTGTATCTATTGCACCGGTATTGGTCACTACCGGCAGGCCAAAATTATCGTCTGCGTCATGCATGGACGATCCATCCGAGTGCACACACGACGACTTTTGCAGTCAATTTCCAACAATCGTGGGATTAAGTAAGAACCACATAAAATGGTGTTTTTTTTTGGATACTTCCATCGAGGATCAGGCTGAAACAGCCACATCAGGCAACGCGTCGCTCCTTCTCTGACTCAGTAAAGCAACTCAACTGTTTAGCGGAACTCAATCTCCTCGGAATGTTAAGAGCTCTGTTCATGAAGAAGAGTTGCCACGGCCTCGGTGATATCCTCTATGGTAAAAGGTTTGGCAATAGTAATCACTCTATCCAGATACCCAGCAACGGCAAGGTACCGTTCTTTGGAGATAACCCCTCCCCCCGAGATTGCGATAACCGGGAGTTCAGGCACATCACTTCGCAGATCGAGGATGGTCTGAAGACCGTCTTTAATCGGCATAACCATATCAGTTATAACCAAATCGCAGGGCTGCTGTCGAAAAAGTTCAATTCCTTCCTGCCCATTCACCGCCGACAATACCTCATATTCCTGCATTTCCAGAATCTTGCGTAGCAAGTCGAGAGCTGTCGGCTCATCATCAATAATGAGGATACGTTTCGCGTTATTCATTTCAATTTCTTCACTCTATTAGGGAAATTCCTTCTGATCTTTATACGTTACTTTAGATCTTTTTCAAAACAAAATTATTATTGACTTAGAAACGATTTTTCTTATTTTCTGCAAGGAAAATCGTTTAGCGAAGGAACTTATACCCCTCAAGGGGGTACTAAAGAGTGCACCCCGCTTTTACCAGCGGGATTATTATCTCATCAATCGAATTTTATCCACGGTGAGGGTCAGAGCACCAAAATCAGCCTCTACCATGCCTGTCAACAGATACCCTCTCCCGCTACGCAACATGTGGGCGTAGTTTCGATAGACTTCAGGGAAAAAAGTTGTCTCAAGTTGTCCGGTCTCATCTTCGAAAGTGAGAAATTCCATAACTTCTCCGGTTTTTGTCGACACCATCTTGCCGGTAAGCAACCAGGCCACCAACTGCACCCGCTGCCCGACACGATCAGGCAGATCTGCCACTTTCAATAGCCCTTTATTCTGATACCCCATAACTTGCAGGGGATGATAGTCGCAAAGAAAGCCGAGAACCTCATATTCCCGTCGCAACATACTCTTTATATCCGGCGGCGGCAATGGAGGTGCAGGAGGAAGCTTTACCTCAAAAAGCGAAAGGCGGCGCTTATCGTGCGACACCCGCTGAAAGCTCGCCCATTGCCACAGCATAACAGTTCGGTTACCCTCGGGATTCAGGCCATCCAAGGCACCGGCGTGGATAAGCGCTCGAGCTTCATTATCGGCAGGTTGCGTCCGTCTGAAAAAGTCTCCGATATCCCGAAACTGTTCTTTGTCACGTTCGAGAAGAATCCTGTGTAAGAAATCAACCGACAAGCCATGCACACTCTGCAAGCCGACCAGTATCTGCTTTTTTTTACCCGACCAACGGATTTTACTTTTTTGTACATCCGGATGCAGAATTTTCAAGCCCAGCCTTTTCGCCTCGGAAACATAGGCAAAGGTTGAATAGTATCCACCCTGATTGGCAATCACGGCAGCCATAAATTCCGCCGGATAATGTCGTTTCAGATAGGCGGCCTGAAACGATACCCTGGCATAGGAGGCGGAATGCGGCTTACAAAACGAATAGCCGTCAAAGCTCATCATCATCTGCCACATTCGTTCCACTTCGGCAGGGTCGACCTTGCGGCGTGCACAACCTTCAAAAAACATAGCCTTGTAATGCTTCAGCCTGAGTATCTTGTCTTTTTTCGATAGTATCTTGCGCAGACCATCGGCATCGCCATGACTGAAACCGGCCAATGCAACGGCGACTTTGGACACATCTTCCTGGTAAACCATCAGTCCGAAGGTGTCGTCGAGAACATCGCCGATCTCCGGGCAAAGCGGCTGCCAGCTGCCACCATGCAACCGCCGCACATACTCTCGGACGAATTCATTAGCCGCCGGACGGATGATGGAGGACTGGATTACCAGTTGTTCGAAATCGCCGGTCCCGGCTTTTTTCTCCAGTAAGCGCATGGCCGGACTCTCAATATAAAAACAGCCCATGGTTGCCCCGTCGGCAACTGACATCCTGGTCGCCGCGTCATCCTCCGGCTGCCAGGTCACTTCGTCAAGATGCCCGCCCCCCTGATGCACCGCGGCAATGCAGTCGCGAATAACCCCCAGACTCCTGTTGCCGAGGAGATCTATCTTGACCAGCCCCGCCTCCTCGGCGCCGTCTTTTTCCCACTGGATAATCGGCACACCTTTCCTGGCTCGCTCCACCGGCACATAATTATTGATCGGTTCCGGGGTGATCACCACGCCGCCCGGATGGACGGAGAGATAACGCGGCACCCCTATCAGTTTTTCGGCAAGCTTCAAAATCTCCGGCCAGGGGGGCGACAGATCCTGGTCCCTCAGTGACGGCAAAGCACCAAGACACTGTTCGAGGTTTTTTTCCTCCCCTCCGCTGGTATGCATCCAGGGGAGGCGCTTGGTCAACCGGGAGATCTCGCCCTCCGGCAGGCCAAAGGCTTTAGCCGTTTCCCGAATTGCCATGCGCGGCTGAAAAAAAACATGGTTGCAGACCATTGCCGCATGGCCTTTATAATCCTGCAGGACATCGGCGAGCACTTCATCGCGCTCGTCCCAGGAAAAATCGATATCTATATCGGGAGGATCGGTCCGTCCAGGATTGAGAAAGCGCTCGAAATAGAGATTGTATTTGATCGGGCAGACATTGGTAATGTCCAGGCAGTAGGCAACAAGCGATGCCGCCCCTGAGCCACGGCCGCAGATCCTCCGTTTTTTTCGTTTACCGTCCGCACCTTTTCTGTGGACGATGTCCCGCACCACCAGAAAATAGGCGGAAAATCTCATATTTTCAATTACTTTCAGTTCATGTTCGAGCCGTTCGATCACAGGCTCGCCCAGATCGTCCCCATACCTGCGCCTTGCCCCCAGATAGGCTTTTTCCCGCAAAACCTGCGCCGGCTGCAAACCATCCCCACCCCGCCAGGGCGGCATAACAACACCAAAATTTGGTCCGGTAAAAGTGCAGGTTTCGGCCAGTTCTTCTGTTGCCTGCACCACCTCCGGCCAGATAGCAAATCTCGTGCGATACACCTCTTCACCCGCCAGCCGGTTAATGGTCTCCGTCGTCTCCTGCTGCATCGCGCGGCCGATGGTGCTCCCTTCACGGACGGCCTGCAGAAGACAATAAAGCTGCCGGTCACTCTCCTCTCCCATATCGCTGTCGGCCGTGGCAACGGCTGCAAGGCCATGCTCTCCTGCCAAGGTGCGAAGCGTGCGACCGAGCGCATTGGGCAGTGCACCGAGGTCGGCCACTACCTGCACCCCCAAATCTTTATATATCTGCAACAGCCGGACGTCACGACAAAGAACAATCAGGCCATCTGCACGGGGGGCAATGTGGTCTATGAGACTGAAATTTTTATCCATATGCCGCTTGGTCAGCAAGGTGCACAGGTTGGTATAGCCGTCTGTGTTTTGTACGAGACAGGTGATGACCTTCTTTGATCCCGGCTCGGAAATTTCCGCTCCAACAATCGGTCGCAACTGTTCCCGCCTGCAAGCCTTGAGGAAATCCCAGAGACCGTAGAGGTTGTCCCTATCGGTCATGGCCAGACCGGAATAGCCCAGTTCTTTAGCACGGCGGCAGAGAGCAGCGGGTGATGCGGTACCCTGCAAAAGGGAATAATAGGACCTGACACGAAGAGGAAACATTCCAGGCTACCTGAAAAGAGAGTTGGTCATCGACAGAATCAATGAACGGGCAATGTGCCGGAATCGTCCGCCGGGTATTCAATCGGGTACTGCCGACCGAAACCGATCACGCCGTGGCCGAAACGCCTGCGAAGAGTATCCATGGCCCCGGTGACCTTTTTCTGCCGGACTTGCCTCTTCTCCGGATCGGGAAAGAGAGACAGCTGGGGCGACTGCCGCTGCAACCGATCACAGACCAGGCGACAGCTGCGAATTCTCGTCCGTCTTATCCAGGCGCGTTGCAGCGCAATCAGTGCCAGTTCATGCAAAAGAAAATCACCGGAAGTCCCGACCTTGCAAGAGGCCTGGCGCACCACATGCCCGCCGTCCGAATATCTCAGCCAGATCCCCACCCGCCTGGCAACCTGCTGCTGGGTGCGTAACTGAAATCCCGCCCGGCTGACAAGCGTGGCGACCACCCCTTCAAGCTGTCGCTGATCGTTGGTGTCGTCTGCAAAAGAGTGTTCATAGTCGATACTCTCGGTCTCAGTGGCAGGCCTGCAGACGTTACTGTCATCAACACCACGACTGGCAGCATGGAGATAATCACAACGGCTGCCAAAAGGTACCATGAGTTGGTTTCGATTCAGCTTTGCCAGGGCGCCAATGGTGGTGAGTCGGAACTCCTGCAATTTTTGCAGCTCCTTGTCGGAAAGTCCGGGGAGGAGCTGAATAGGCAACGGCGCGAGAAAGATCGCCTCATCTCCTGCAGTGACAATATATTCTCCCACCGGCTTCACCAACCTGGAAGCGACTTTCGACACCAGCTTACTGGTACCGAGAGTCCAGATCGGATTGATCCCGAGACTGGAGCGTGCCTGGCGACGCACCCGCCAGCCGACATCCGGAGCCGGTCCGTACAATCGGTGAGTCCCGGTAACATCGACAAAAAAATGGCCGTCAGCCTGACCGCATTCAATAAGGGGGGAATAGCTCTGCAGTTCTTTTAAAAAGGCCTGCATCGCCTTTTGGTAAAGGCCTACACGGGGCGCAAGAAGCTCCACCCCCCGGCAGATCCTGATCGCCTGCCTGAGAGGCATTCCTTTGCGCACCCCTTCCCCGTATGCCTCTTCACTCATATCGTAGACCACCGCCCGGGCTGCCTGCAGCGGGGCAATAATAAGTGGCCGCCCCCGCAGACAGCTGTCGGTGACCCGTTCAACAGCGACGGCAAAATCGGCCACATTAAAGTGAAGCACCGCCCGTTCCCGCAGCCTGAATCCCTGAGACATTACCGTTTCCCTTGACCTAGACTTAGGCCGGCCAGGATCGCTGCCAATTTCTGACCATTTCTGGGAGCCTGGGCCCTGACATGGTTATTAAAAAGCAGTACGCCCCGGTCGGCCCGGGCGGCCATGGAATAGAGGTAACTGTCGCACCAGGCGCGGAGTTCCTGGTCGGAATAATCGTAATTGAATTTTTTCTGCATATTGCCCGATTGCCAACCCTCTTTGTTCCGACCATGGAAACGCACATAAAAAAGTGCCGGATTAGTCACCACATCAAGGGAGGGAAAAAGTCCGGGCAACGACGGTTCATCAACCGCAACAAGCGTTACCTGTCGCCGCTCCAACTCGGCAAAGACAGGATCGGTCGCCCAGGAACGATGACGAAACTCCACAGCAACCGGCAAATCATGCAGCCCGTCAAGGAGCGCGGCAAGATAGTTTCGATTGGCAATGGAGCGATCAAAATCCGGAGGCAGCTGGATCAGTACGGCAACAAGACGTTTTTTTAAAGGCGCTATTCCCTGCCGGTACAGGTGCAGCTGTTCCTGCCAGTTGTCCGCCCGTTCATGGGTCATGGTTCGGGTCAGCTTGGCGGCAAACAGTAAATGCGCAGGCGCCTTTTCCAGCATGCGGCCGAGAGCGTCGGCCCGGGCCATCTGGTACCAGGTATAATTGAGTTCGACCACCGAGAAACAGCGGCCGTAAAGTCCAAGCATTTCCGCGCTCTTGGTCCCTTCCGGATAAAACCCGCTATCCACCCATTCGGTATAGGAATAGCCGCAGGTGCCGACATAAACAGGACAGACCCTGCCAGGCACCGCCTGCCCCGGGGCAAAAGCGAGTTCCACCTTTGCCGGGCAGGAACCGTTATTTCCGCTCACCATCGAACTCCGCATGTTTTCCCCTGATCACCCCGACCACCTTCCCCTGGATCAGCAGATCGCTGAATGGATAGCACATAACCTGATAGTCATCGTTTGCGGGTCGGAGTTCAATATGGTCGGCATAGAGAAAAAAACGTTTTACCGTCGCATCCTCTCCATTGATCAGAACGGCGACGATCTCTCCGTTTTCGGCGTACTGACGCGGCTCACAAACCACCAGATCGCCATCAAAGATACCGGCATCCTTCATCGATTGTCCCTTGATGCGCAGACAAAACAAATTATCGCCGGGAAAAACCGAGCTATCGACCACCACCGTTCCCTCCCACTCCTGCTGGGCATACATGGGAAGACCCGCCGTAATCCGGCCGACTATGGGCAGCTCCCGGCCGGTTCGGGGACGCCCGCTCTCCCGGGATTCGGGATAGAGACGGATAGTCCGGCCATAGTAGCCCTCACGCCGAAGAACATTCTTCTTTTCCAGTTGATTCATCAGCTGAGCCACCGCTGTATGGCTGACTCCCAGGTCGACCGCTGCCTGCCGCAAAGTCGGTATTCGCCCGTCCTCGTCCATCCGCTCCGTCACATAGTCCAGCATCTGCTTCTGTTTGTCCGTAAGTTCCATAGCCACTCCTGAATGTACATTTACATTTTCCTTAATTGTACATATACATATTTTTTTGTCAATGTACATTCTTGTCCGTCGGGCAAACAGGTCGACGATCAGGTCGACATTTGCCGGTCCAATTAGACCATAAGACACTGGTAATTATTGTTTTTTTGAATACAACAAGGCAGAGCAGGGAAGGCCCGTCAGCCACCAATCAGACAATCTTTGACACGCTCCCATTTTCCTCTTCTGATCCATTGCAGTTTTTCTAAAAACAGCTGATCACTCTGATAATGTTTGCCTGAACGTTTCCTGGCCAGAAATTTTTTATACTGGCCGGGCCCGCCGTTATACATGGCATACACGACCTGGGAAAGCAGGTTCATGTCGGCACCGTTATCCCAATCCGAATACTTAAGCGCATAGGTTCGCAGATACAGATCGGTAATCTCGCAACCGGCCAGGGTGTTGTAATGAATATCCCAGCGCAGACGACCGTGATCATACACACCTCTCCAAACCCGCTCATTGACCTGCATCATCCCTACCGAAGTCTGATTATAGGAGAGCAAATAGGTGAGTTTTTGGTTTTTTATGACAAACTGGCGAAAACAGCTTTCCTGCCAGGCCATTGCAGGGATGAGTTTTTTAAACATCTTATGGAAATGCTTGGGAATTGCACCTCTGGACAGGACAACATCAGAACTATCGGCAAGTACCACCTTGACTCTGTCTATATATTCGACCAAATTCTCTCCGGGTGGTTTCCAGCGAAGAATATCTGCATATGTCGGCAACTCAGCACCATATGCCGACTTTAAGAAAAACTCGAACACCTTGGAAAGCGGATCAGCCGCTGGTTCCTTTTCCGCCGGTATATCGATATCTTCGAAATTGTCGAAGGGGTCGACCTCCTGGTCGGTCGGAGGCAACTGCAACAGATCCCTTAGTTTCTCATCCAGTTGTGGCCCGTAGGGGAGTGTCGTACTCTTGCCAACCAACATCTCGGCCAGCCGCAACAAGCCCTGTTGGCTGATTTCGATCCCAAGCGTCGGCCCCATCCGGTCAAAAACCGCCAGGGCATCGGCCGCGGTAAAAAAGGCCAGATAGCCAATACTGTTTTCCGACGGTTGAGCGTACAGTTGTCTTCGAAAGACCGGTGCCAGCTGTTGCCAGGCCTGGAGAAATTGCTTTCTGACAAAATCCTTCCCGATATCCTGTTGATCGAGAGCCGCGACAAAAGCATAGCGGGTATCAAGAAGTACTTCTATAAGGGTCTGGCGATCTTCCGGATGGAGCGGCTGCGAGGATATGGTGTCGACCAACCGGACGAGAAAGGCATCCCATGTCTCCCAGAGCTTTACCAGCCGCTCGCGTTCTTCCTTGGTCAACGCCGCGGCCTGTTGGTTATTTTCCGGCTGGAAGACTTCCTCTACCTCGGCTAGCAGTTCCACCACGACGGCCTCTTCTCCAACGTCGACCCGTCCCCCGTGTAAACTATCAAGCATGGCCTGGGTTGCTTGCTGTGCTTTCTCAGGAAAAAGCGGTGCCAGGAAGGAGCGCAGGTTTGCGATCGGCGGTGCCAGATCAAGGTGTACCCGGTCAAGGTGTTCATACACCATGGGTTTGGCAAAATCCCAGAGGAAGCCGGCAATGGTCGCAGGTTGCCGGGTTAATGTAAGAAGACTCGAATCAACGGTCCGAAAAGAAAGGGAAAACGTCCGACCATCGAAGATCGGCTGCTGCAACAACTCCAGATAACCATGCCACTCAATAGGGCTAAAACATTTATCAGCCACTTTGGTACCGGCCCGAATATCAAGTTTAACTTCAAGGTGCAGCAGTTTCTTCGTTGAAGAAAATTTTGGTTCCGAAATCCTGACATACGAGCAGTCACCGGGCAATCCAAAGACAGCAGCGCTATGATCAGTGCCCGAAAAACTGTTTTGCTGCAGCAAAGAAGTTAACAGAGTGTAGTCAAGGGTCAAAGGCAAGGTCACCTGTTCTGCAAACCCTGAAGTGGTGGATAGAACCAGCCAGAATAAAGCCAAAATAAAAGATTTTAGAAGACCCGACATCATCGTTTCCACCCACCGGTTATACGGCAGCACCACATCTGTCTGTAACGGGACTGCGCAGCATACCCCGTAAATTTTTCATAAAACATACAACTAATCTACAACCCCTTCCAGGGAGTACGGTTTCTGTAGGAACTCACTCTGTAGGAACTCACAAATTCCCTGATTCATTGTCTCCTCAATGCGTCGATCTCGCCTGAATCCTGAAGAAAGGACAACTTTGACATTTTCGTCTATCTTTTTCAATTCGCCGAAGACTTCCTTGCCCGATTTTTTTTCGGCATGACCATCTCACGCGATACTGCCCGTACCTTTCGTTAGTTTGACTTGAGACTCAACTGGTGTTGGAGAAACGTTTTGTCTTTCGGTTTTTGGCAGGAGAATACTAAAGGAAGTCCCAATGCCCGGCTCGGAATAACCATCAATAGGTCCCTTGTGTTGATTGATAAGAGTGTACGCCATTGAGAAGTACCTGTTCAATTTGTGCCTGATCAGCTTATACCATGGCATGGTCGGTATCGTAACTGGTTTTAATATAAATGCTCTTGTCAATAATATTACGGCATATTTTTACCACATTCTGGATGTCCATTGCGCAGACATTTACCTTTTTGTCGCCTGAATTGTCGTAGTTTTTTTTGGAGGACTTGGCAAGAGGTTTTAATACGATATCATTGATAATACCCGGAAGATCAGTCGGTTTGTCCTAAGAGAAAACAGAGGAATGGCAATGTGTGCATGAATTATTTCAGTGCGGTTTTTTGCTACAAAAGACGGACTGCCAAGACGGCTTTGGATTGTTATGTTTTTTAGTACCTTAGAAATTCAATTCTTGTTTTTTAAGAATGAATTTCGTGAAGGTACTTATACCCCTTGTGGGGTTTTAGTTGTGTTACACATGTTTGAATTTGATTTTTTTTTTACGAACAGACCTTCACCTCTTAGGATTTCACAGCGATTTGACATCGACCGCAGGTTCCTCATAGTTGGTCAGCCATCAGCGTACGACATGTATTTTACACTCTCTGGAAATTCGATAGCGATTCGAGTTCATACAACCTCTATAAACACAACCTTTCATCCTTGCCGGGGAGACAGAACAACCCGGATCTGTCCCACGACAAGTGCTCTGTACAATCTCTTGTTGCCAATTATTAAATTCATATTTCCAAAGGCTTACACATCAAGATACCTTTTCACCCACACTGAGGTATTGCCAATCAACCAACCGATCGAACTAACCGGCCAAAGCCTCCCGGGATTGTGCCCGAAGACCAGAAAGCTCTTCCTTGTTTATAATCGACAAACCAGTACCCTCCTGGTTTTCGTTGTGCCGCGACGAAGATAAACGGTTGCTCTTTGGAAAAACAAGGCTTCAGGAAAACGTCTTTGGAGTTTTTAACAGGTTCCATCAGCGACATGGCCTCCTCCATGGTGGGCAATCGCCAGTCGGAAAATCCGGCAAAGCTTTTTTTATTTAACTCATCAATATTCCTTTGAATAGTGCGGATTGAGTTGATATCCAGACCATCGCGTTGCCACATAAGCGATGTTCGCTGGTCGACGATAACTTCAGGATCAGAGGTTGAGACGAAAGAGTTTTCAAATCTCCCGGATGGGTTATATTCAGAGTCAAAAAAGTTCCACTTCCTGATTACATCCGCAATCTGATCGTCATTGATAACGCCTGACTCCGAAGGCAAAAGTACAGCATCCCCGGTAAACGGTTTCCCAGTAGCAAGGGGTAATGGTGTCCCCATATCTTCTGTCAAGACAACTTCAACTCTGGGCACTACCAACTCGGAATCCCCTCCATCAAGAACATTATTTATCAGCCACTGTTTGATCGGCTCATTAATAGCGTAACTTTTTTCGAAGATGGACGAACTTCCCTGGCTTTTAACACACTGTTTGAGAATTTCCGATGGTGCTTTGATTTCCGCCACGATCTTAGCGTGCTTCACAGCTCTTTCCATCAAACAAAGTTTTGGCTCCTCATCCCAATTATCTATAAAAAAATAGTAGACGCACTCAGCATTGTTTCTTACTCTTTCACGACCACCCCAGGATTCGAAGGTCCCGAATGAAATGTCCGGGGTCATCTCCCAATCAATGGGACTAATTACCTGGTCGCCAATTTTTACCCTGTGATACATGCCCATGTTCTCTCCATCTGTTTGAATGCGTGGATTTTTATTATCTCCTGCCATATATCATTTCCATATTATCACGGCTGGAGTAACATTAAATACCTCTTACAAGCGGGCCTTTTTCCTAGGATAAAGAAAGATATCACAGACACGAACTGGTCAGTAAATTTCTGTCCGCATGAGTTGATCGCACTTTAAAAATAATAATCATTATTATCATGTCTACCCCCAAAAGACCAAATATACGAAAAAGAGGCTATCCCCTCCCCGGAGGCGTCACCAGGCTACAGGAGGGAATCAACTTTGCCGTCTTTAGCCGCCATGCCACTCGGGTAATCCTTGTCATAGACTATAAGCCTAAAGATGCAAAGATTCCCAGCCGTCTCGAATTTGAACTGGATCCTACCGAAAATCGGACCGGTGATATGTGGCATATTCTGTTGACTACCCATCAACAGAATTTCAGTTATGGCTATCGAATTGATGGTCCGTCAGGTGAGGGGCTGGTCTATGATAAGGAAAAAATCCTCATTGATCCCTACAGTCGCGCACTATTGCGCAGACGATGGGGAGAAGCCGCAGAGTATGGCCAAAAACCCTGCTGCAGAATTGTAACTCAAGATTTCGATTGGCAAAAAGACAGACCACTTAAAACACCATTATCAGAAACCATTATCTATGAACTCCACACACGTGGTTTTACCAAAGATAGTAGTTCTGGAGTCGCTGCGCCGGGAACCTACCAGGGAATTATCGAAAAGATCCCCTATCTGAAAGGTCTCGGGATAACAGCTGTCGAACTCATGCCGGTAACCGAATTCGACGAAAATGATTCAGTTTTTCGAGATCCGGACACCAATGAACTTTTGAAAAACCTCTGGGGTTACAACCCGGCTTCCTTTTTTGCCATCAATTCCGGTTATGCACACGAACAGGCACGTGCCGTCAATGAATTCAAGGCAACGGTTTTAGCTCTGCATCAGGCCGGAATCGAGGTCTTTCTGGATATGGTCTTCAATCACACAGGAGAAGGCGGATACGGTGGCACCACCAGCAGTTTCAGAGGCATAGACAACCCAATTTACTACCTCCTCGATAAAGAGAACAACTACCTCAACTTCTCCGGCTGTGGCAACACCATAAATTGTAATCACCCGGTAGTTCGCCATCTCATCCGGGATTCTCTGCGCTACTGGGTGACAGAGATGCATATCGATGGCTTTCGGTTCGACCTTGCCTCCATTTTTGGACGGGACCAGCAGGGAAACGTCCTCCTCAACCCACCGATGATTGAGGCAATCGGTGAAGACCCCGTTCTCCGTGACACCAAGATGATTGCCGAGGCATGGGATGCGGCTGGACTCTATCAGGTCGGTTCGTTCTCCACCGACCCCCGATGGGCCGAATGGAATGGTCGATTCAGGGACGATGTACGCTCGTTTATGGTCGGCAATGATGACACGATTATTAATCTGGCTACCCGCATCGCCGGCAGTTCTGATCTTTATCAGTCAAGCGGCCGAGGTCCCTTATGTTCGATTAATTTTCTAACCAGCCACGATGGTTTTACTCTTCGAGATCTAGTCAGCTTCGAACAAAAACACAACATGGCAAACGGAGAAGACAATCGGGATGGGGACAACCACAATATAAGCTGGAACAGCGGCATTGAGGGCCTTGCCTGCTCGGCACAGATTCGACGGCTTCGCTTACGCCGTATGAAAACCTTCACAGTGCTCCTGCTTCTCTCTCAAGGTGTGCCGATGATCTGCGCAGGCGACGAATTCGGCCGCACGCAAAATGGCAACAACAACGCCTGGTGTCAGGACAACAAAACCAGTTGGTTGGACTGGTCTCTGGTTGAAGAAAATGCGGGATTCCACCGTTTTTTCAAAGAATGCATAGCTCTTCGGAAGACCCATATTCTTTTCCGAAGAAAAGATTTTTTCCAGCCAACGGACAAAGCTTTGGAAAAAAACCTGGCACCGGAAATTGACTGGCAGTACCTCTCCCCTGGTGAACAGAATTGGGCTCCGGACTGTCATGGCCTGGCGTTTCTTCTTCGAGCGGCAGCCGACGGAGAGGTGTCCAGCGACTTCTTTATTATGCTTAACGGTGACAAGGATAAAACACTGTACTTTCAAGCTCCTGAGCCACAACAAAGAGGAAGAACCTGGTATCGAATCATCGACACGGCATCCGACTCTCCGAAGGATTTTGTTCGCCTCGTGGATGCGGTTCCAAACTCGACAAAAAATCGCATCGACATCCCTCCTTTCGGTTGTGTTGTTTTACAATCGGATTTTTGAATGCTCCTGTATCAAAGTGGGTTGAGAAAATCTTTGGCAGCATATTCATCATATGCTAATGTGCTTTTAGTGCCTTACAGATTATTTTCTTGTTTTTTTTTGCAAGAAAATAATCTGTCGCAAAGTACTTATACCCCTCAAGGGGGTACTGAACTGAGTCCTGGCTTTCTTCCCGTTTACCGGGGTCGAAATGCTTAATCTATACTAATAAGAGTGTGTTTTACGATGTAACTCACCCTTCCTTTATCTGGATAACCTACTATAATGACACGCATATTACTACTTGGGGACTCACTCGTTGCTGACTATGACTGGCAGTCGCGCATGCCATCCTACGATGTAACAAATCTTGGCGTTCCCGGGGCGATCACCTCCGATCTACTTGCTTCCCTGCCTGATATCAAGCAACAGGTAAAATCTACCGATGTGATCGTGGTCATGGTGGGCACCAATGACCTGCTCTCAGGCGATCACGAGTTCATCAACACCCTGAAAAAAATATTCGTCCAGCTCTGTCACGACTTTCCGACTGCAGAAATTTTGGTGAACAGTCTTTTTCCTATGGAACTTGCCGATATACCAGATTATACAATCCCCAACCTCAACTGTCATATCGAGGCGTTCACTATGCAGACAGGTTGCTGTTTCCTTGACGTACACCGCCGATTTTGCGAATCGGATAAACCAATTTTTCAGGAAGATGGGGTGCATATTACTGAAGAAGCCTATGCAATATGGGCCCGAGCTTTGCTGGAACACATTGCCTTTCTCATCGAAAATGACTAATTTGAGCAATCGCTGGTTTCTTAAAAGTATTATCTTGTTTTTCGCCCATCAAGTGAGCACTGAGAGGAGTACTCCTCAAAAAGGGACTCTACAAAATCCCGCTCGTTATGGGTTCGTTGTCAACCATGTAGTTTCATCAAGGAGTTGTATCGATGAATCGTAAACTTGCATATTTCATAGTTGCGGTACTTTTTTCTTTTGGTCCCACCGTTCTGTCTCAACCAGTTATGGCGATGCCAAAAGCATCAACACTATCAACCGCGCCAACAGTCGCCGGAACCATTATTGAGACAATGAATGCCTCCGGTTATACCTATATGCTCGTACTGAGTGGTGCTGAAAAAACATGGGTGGCTATTCCCACCACAACCGTAAAAAAAGGGGCCGTTATCAACTATTACAAGGGAATGCTAATGAAAGATTTTACCAGCAAAACCCTTAACCGGACCTTTGACACCATTGTCTTCAGTTCGGGGCTAGCTGAAAAAAACGTAGAAGCCGACCAGCGACCAGCAGCCAATGATTCATTTACCGCCGCGGTCAAGGCTGAAAAAGCGACCATTAAAACGGCACCGGCAATGGAAACGTCCGCCGGCAGTGCCGGTGCAATTGTTCCACTTGAAGAAATTTCCATCGAAAAAGCTCCTGCTGCCAACGGCTATACTGTACAGGAAATTTTCGAAAAAGCCAAAGAGCTTGCCGGCAAAAAAGTACAGGTGCACGGAAAGGTAGTGAAATTTAATCCATTGATCATGGGCAAGAACTGGATACATCTTCAGGATGGTACAGGAAATCCCATGAAAAACAGCCATGATCTGGTCGTTACCAGCGGCGAAACCGTTGAACTGAACAGTATAGTCACCGTTGAGGGAATACTGGCTGCAGAAAAAGATTTTGGTGCAGGCTATAAGTACGCAGTAATCATTGAAAATGCCTCCATTATCAAGTAATAACTGCTTCCGCTAAAAAGAGAGTGCTGCTTTTTCGTTTCTCCTTACGGGCCACTCTTTTTCAGTCCCCAGCTAGTCTGTGGGGTAAAAAAACAAGGATTCATTTTCTAAGTCACTAAAGGTCGGAAAAATGCATTTTCTACTGGTTGGCCCAGGCGCACTCGGTTGTCTTCTCAGTTCTGTTATCTCAAAAGGATTGGGAGATAATGACCGGCTAACGATTCTCGATTATAATTCCGATCGGGCCAACCATCTGACAAAAGAAGGCATTGGCTATCACCTTGAGGAGCAGCTGACACAGGTTCCCGTTACAGCAGTGTCCGACACTCGGCTGCTTGCTCCGGTGGATGTCGTGCTTCTCTGTGTCAAGTCATACGATGTCGCCGGCAGCCTGGAATTCTGCAAGCCCATACTCTCAAAAAAAGTACTGCTGATTTTTATGCAGAACGGTATCAGCCACCTGGAGTTACAGGAACATCTGCATGAGGCCACCGCTGCCTTCGGTACCACCACTGAAGGAGCGACTCTCCTTGGTATCGGCCAGGTCAGGCATGCCGGCAGTGGAGTAACCTACCTGGGTTTTCTTGAACCACCGGACAAAGAGATGGCAGTACTTTTGCAAAAAACCCAACTTGTCTTTTCTGCCGGAGGACTGCAAGCACACCTTACCGACAAAATTTTGGCAAGACTCTGGGCAAAGCTCTTCGTAAACGTCGGTATCAATGCACTCACAGCAATCCTTGGTTGCAAAAACGGTGAGCTGCTCACTCTTCCCGGAATTGACAAACGCATGGAAATAGTTGTTGACGAGGCGATACAAATTGCCGGGAAAAAAGACATCCAAATTATGGATGATCCACATCAGACGACGCGGATTGTCTGCCGGAAGACAGCGAAAAACGTTTCTTCAATGCTGCAGGATGTGAGAAACAAACGACGCACGGAGATAGATGCCATCAATGGAGCCGTTGTTACCTTGGGGAGAATATATGGGATTGAAACACCGGAGAACAACCTCCTCTGTAATCAGATAAAAGAGCTTGAAGCCGGTTATGATCGAAAATAACCTTACCACTTCCCACAAGGTGCCTATTCCGTTAAAAGAGATTGGATTCGATTTTGACGGAGTGATAGCCGACACCGCTGAAGCATTTATCCGCCGGGCCTGTTCCCTGTATGGCTACTGCTCTTTTACTCGGGAGGACATAACTCATTTCGAATTGGAAAATTGTCTGAATATCCCCCGAGAGCTGGTGGAAAGCATTTTTACCGACATCCTCAACGACTCTCTTGCCACCGAACTGCTGCCGATGCCGGGTGCCGTGGAATGCCTTGAACAATTTACCTTAACTTCCACGGTAACCATCATCACCGCTCGTTCACTTGGCAACCCTGTTTTCGATTGGCTTGATCGCTTCTTGACCACAAAAGCCAAAGAAAACATCAGGGTTGTCGCAACCGGCGATCATAATGACAAAATTCGCCATATCCATCGGCACGGCCTTAAATATTTCATTGATGATCGGGCCGAAACCTGCGAACAACTTATACACGAAAACATCACGCCCTTTGTCTTTACCCAGCCTTGGAATAAAGACCGTCATAAGCTACAGACGGTTGACAGTTGGGAGGATATACGGGCACTCATTTCCTAGGAGAACCAAAAGTCAAACCATGAAATGTCCACACTGCAACGCTGAAATCGAGACCTTCAGGAATCCGACGCCGACTGTCGATATTATAATCGAAATCGGCAACCGGATAGTACTGATCGAGAGGAAAAACCCTCCCTATGGCTGGGCTCTGCCCGGTGGTTTTGTCGATTACGGCGAATCCTACGAAACAGCGGCGTTACGAGAGGCTAAAGAGGAAACCGGTTTGAAAGTAATCGAGCTCCGGCAGTTTCGCACCTATTCCGATCCGGATCGGGACCCGCGTGGGCATACCGCCTCAACTGTATTCATCGGCAAGGCCAATGGCGGCCCCCGTCCGGGAGACGATGCTGCCAGGGCGGAGCTTTTCAGTAAGGACAAGCTACCACCCCTGGCATTCGATCATGCCAAAATTCTGGCTGATTATTTTAAAATAGAAAAGTAAATCCAATCGCAAATCAGGGCGAAGTTTCTACACCCTGATTGCTACAATACACTCCGCAACAGCCAATAGCAGAAAAGACCCATGCCTATGGATCCATAGATCATCATTCAGGGTGTACACTCACTCCCATATTTTTTGGCGATGAACCCAAAGGTGGCAAGCCCGACCAGACCGGCTCCCGCCAGAATGAGAAGTTCTTTCATAATGATCTTATCTTAATTTATGTCCAGCTCTCTTGCGCAGACGGATTGATGCCGGCGTTACCTCGACCAATTCATCGTCGTTAATATAGGCAATGCATTCTTCCAGCGACATGGTAGTCGGAGGAGTCAGAACAACTGCGTCGTCGGTACCGGAGGCCCGCATGTTGGTCAGTTTTTTCCCTTTTGCCGGATTAACAACCAAATCGGTCGATCTACTGTGTTCACCGATAATTTGGCCCGGATACAATGGTGCGCCGGGATGGATGAACAGTTTGCCACGTTCCTGTAGATTAAATAATGCAAAAGCTACGGCGGTGCAAGGTTCCTTGACCAAAAGTACACCGCTCACCCGATTGATGATATCTCCGGCGTAGGGGCCATATTCGGAAAAGACATAGGACATCATGCCCATGCCTTTGGTGTCGGTCATGAATTGGGAACGATAACCGAGAAGCCCGCGGGTTGGGATATTGAACACCATCCGGACCATCCCATTGGCACTGGACATTTCCTCGAGCTGGCCTTTTTGTTTTCCCAGCTTTTCAATAACTGCACCCTGATAAAGCTCATCAACATCGACGGTGAGTTTTTCATAGGGTTCAAAAACTTTGCCATCCACATCTTTAAGGATAACCTGGGGACGGGTTACCTGTAATTCATACCCTTCCCTTCTCATTTTTTCGATGAGAATCGAAAGGTGCAATTCTCCCCGACCAGAAACCTTAAATCCCACAGCATCTTCCAGTGGTTCACATTGCAATGCCACATCAGATAAAATTTCACGCTGCAACCGGTCATTTATATGGCGGGAAGTGACATACTTGCCCTCTTTACCGGCAAAGGGTGAATCATTGGGGATGAAGTTCATTGAGATGGTTGGTGGATCTATCTCAACGAGTGGCAGAGGACGTGGATTATCCGCATCGGTAAAGGTTACTCCAACCGTTACATCATCCATTCCTGCGACAGCGATGATTTCTCCAACCTCAGCCGATTCCACAGCAATTTTCTCATCACATTCAAACCTGAAAATCTTTGAGATCCGCACAGGTTTAATGGATCCGTCACGGCGGGCCACAGCGAGCGGTTGATTGATATGTATTGATCCGTTGACCACCTTGCCGATACCAAGTCTGCCCAGATAGGGTGAATAATCGATAGTACTGACCTGCATTTGCAATGGCTCATCACTTGATCCAGCTGGTGCCGGGGTATGATCGACAATCATCTGGGAAATATGGAGCATATTACCGCCATTTACTACAGGATCTTCCGGGTCGAGAAGGGAATACCCGTTCTTGGCTGAAGCATAGACTACAGGGAAATCGAGGACATCATCAGGAGCATTGAGTTTTACAAATAAATCAAAGACCTGGTCAACAACCCACTCGCAGCGGGCGGCCGGTTTGTCGATTTTATTGATAACGACAATGACGGGGAGGTGGTTTTCCAGGGCTTTTTTCAGCACGAAATAGGTCTGGGGCATCGGGCCTTCCTGGGCGTCGACAAGAAGCAACGCACCATCAGCCATTCGCAGAACGCGTTCCACCTGACCACCAAAATCGGCATGGCCCGGCGTATCGATAATATTGATCCAGTAATCCTTGTAATTATATGAACCGTTTTTGGCGGTAATGGTGATTCCACGCTCACGTTCCAGATCCATGGAGTCCATCATTCGCTCGGACACCTCCTGGTTATCACGGAACATTCCGGACTGTTTAAAAAGCTGATCCACCAGCGTTGTCTTACCATGATCAACATGGGCGATAATTGCCACGTTACGAATTTTACTCTGTTCCATCTTGTGCCCGTAAGGCGCCTCCGACTACTGCGGCTTTATTCCCCACCTAAATGATGAGGTGTAACTGCCTGGTTATATAAACAAAAAAAGCACTCGCTCCAACAAGCAGTGCCTTCGATACACAGTCTTCAATGTTGAGAACTTCGCAGTATACCCTACTATTGTTTTAAACACAAGGGTCGCATCTAAGCTGAATGGTAACCATTATTTCAGCATAAGCCATTATAGTTGCGATAAAACTAGGCTACGAGCCTTTGCCGAACGTAACAGCGTAGGAACATTTTCATCAATATAGTCAAAGACACGTGCCTGTTTATTTTCCGCCGGACGAAGAATTCGGCCAATAACCTGGAGCAGCCGTCCCTCAAAACTAATAGGAGTCGTCAGAAAAAGGGTGGAGAGACCGGGACAATCGAATCCTTCACTTATAAGCTGCAGGGTTGCGACGAGTACTTCAACTTCACCTGCCTGGACCGCCTCGACAATTTCATGCCTGGTATCAGGGGTAAGCTGTCCATAGAGCAACTTTACTCCCACTCCCTTTTGCTTCAACTTTTCCTCAAAAAAACGACAATGGCTCACCCTGTCCGAGACAACCAGAGCTGTTCCATTGTTCGGCTCCAAAGCAACCTTCTGAATATCTCTTAAAATTTGCAGGTTTCTCCCCTCATGCTGCACCAAAGCTTTGATCAGGGCCTGGTAATCCCCACGATAACGGTAGGTAAAAGAAGTAACGGTTCTGATGATCCGGGGTGCAAGGATTGCACCGGTCGCCTTCAATTCATCCTGGTCAACCTGATGCAACCGATCACCCATAAAAAAATAAATTATCTTGGTCATCTCACTATCGCTGCGATAGGCTGTTGCCGAGAGTCCCAACAAATAATGACAATCAAATCTGGACACCACATCGGTAAAAAGGCTTGCCGGTACCCGGTGACATTCATCGACAATCAGTTGACCAAAATGCGGGACCAACTCTTCGACACGATTTCTGGCACTGTTGACGATAGCGATAGTGAGTGGGGCCAAGGTAAATTTGCCATCCCCCACCAGTCCCGGTTCCACGCCAAGAAATTGACGGGCACGTTCTTGCCATTGGTATAACAGTTCTTTGGTGTGTACCACCACCAGGGTCGGCTGTCGACGTTTAGCGATAAGGTCGAGCGCCATGACTGTTTTACCACTTCCGGTTCCGGCCTCTATAACGCCAAAAGATTTTTTCGCCGCCTTTGCAACCGCCTCCTGCTGATATGGGCGTAAGGCACCGTTGAATTGGTAGTCAACTTCCGGCAACAACCTTCTTCGATCAATTATTGTCGGATTTTTGCCGATGAACTCTCGACAGAGAAGCACTGCCTGGTTGGCAAAACCCCGGGGAAAACGTAGTCCACCAGGTACAGGTTCATAATATGTCAGCTGCGGTTTTAATTTTTTTCCTACCCACCGGCCATATTTTTTGGCGGCGACATACTGAGGGTTGTCAATAGTCAGCCTGCTCTTAAACTCCTTTTCGAGCACAAGATCAATTCCGGTTACAAGGCATTCTGAGCTTACAGTAAGAGTCGGTTCCATGGCAGGTACTTGCGAGAACGGCAGGTTCTATGTTGAACGACAAGAGAGCATCCTGAGGACGCCTTTTATAATGTAGTAAATAAGTTAGGATACAATCACAATTCTCGACATCCGGAAAAATTGTGCGGCGGTTCTACCGTGGGCAGTATCCCGGTCCCAATCACGATTGCTTTCAACAGGCAATCAAGTCCGCAAGGGAGTTCTGTAGCGTCACTTTCTCTCCTGCTCTTTTTATGGCTTGCACTTTATTGTTGCAGTCGTTAATACTAGCGCAATTTATAGTCCAACAAACTCAACAGAGACCACTATGATCCGAAATTTTCTTATCCTCTTCTGCTTACCTATGCTCACTTTAGCTCTCTTTGCAAGCCCGGTTTTGGCTGAGGATTTCATCACCCTTAACCTACCGGAAGCCGTCATCGCCAAGGCGACTGCAGCTATCCTGCCCCTTCGGATTGATGCCCACTCAAAATCCATTGAGGGGGATATAGATATCATAAACATCAGCGAACTGCAGTTGACCGACAACCACATCGTCTGCCGCCTTCACTTAGCGGGCACCAAACTCGCGATCCTTGCCGAGATTGCAGGCCATGAAATAAGACTGAAGGTGGGGTCCGTAGAAATAGATTTCAAAACCGATGCGGCGATTCGCTTTGATGCAAAAAAGCAGACTCTTTACATCAAACCCATGGTCAAAAACGTCGCTGCCGGCGGTACCGGCTCCAGTGCCGACATAGGTCAGGCACTGGTAGCAGTTCTGAACGGCAGGGAATTCCCGGTAACACTGCAGGAACTTGAACCTCTCATTGCCAAGACCGGTGCCAAGACAATCACCATTAACACTACAATTGCCAACATTGAGGCAAAACCAAAAACCATCCAGCTCAGTTTACGCTCTTCGGTTGCCATCCACTAATAAACATAAACGATACAAGATACCAGGCCCAATTTTGTTACCTATTGTACCGCTCAGCTGACATCCCTCATTGCTCTGTCTGCAACTTACTTCACCACATCAGGTCGTCCGGCACTTCGAAACCGGCATACGGATCATCGGGGTCAGAATCTTTTGGGGAAGATGCGGCGTTGATATTGACAAAGACCTGATCACTGATCGATTGAATTTTTTCAATAATAGTTCTGGGAACCACTTCATACCGACCGGAAAGACCGACGATACCAAGGCGACCATCGCTCAGTTTGTCGGCAACTTCTCCGGCAACAAAAATACGCTGAATCGTACCGGCAACAGTGAAACGGTAGGCAATTCCGCGATCATCCTTTTCCAACCGATGCTGTTCGATAAGCTGTTTTACCTGGGCATCATTCGCTCTTTTTTGCAGCTTTGCTTCCCGTTGCAAATTCAGCTTTCGGGTACGAGCCTTCTTTTTTTCTTCAACCCGCTGCGCAAGAAGTACATTTTCATCAACTACAGTATGTTTTTTGCCAACCTTCGCATTCTGCTTTTTATTTTGATGTTGCTGTTTTTTAGTCTGATTTGCTTTCTGTTTATCGACAAGCCCCAACTGCAACAACTGTTCCTGAAATGATTTTCCCATGAATATCTCTACCCGGTGCTTTTGAACTGTAAAAATGGATTTAGCAACCCATCCCTCCAAACCAAATCTACCCAAAAAACTCTAATTGATTTTCACTAATCTAACTGAATTTCAATAAGTTTGCAAAGGCGACGAAACGAAAGTCGAGACTCTTTTCGGTACCCCTTTCGTGGGATTTAAAGGAGCGCCCTTCCAGTTTTGACCACGTTATTGAAAAAATTGTCGATATCCGAACGTTGAGTAGCGGGATTGGAAACCAACATACGCATAACCATCCGGCCATTGATGTACGCAGCCCCGACCAGACTTGTTCCTTCCTGATAGAGCCGGTTGCGGAGATCAAGATTGAAGGCGTTGCTCTTTTCCTCTGGAACCTTGAAACGAAAACACACATTGAATGATGTCCGTGGAACAACCATTTCCAACTCTGTGCTTTTATGTACCCAGCTTTCCGCATATTCGCAGAGTTCAAGGTACTTTTCCACCCTGCTCGCCAAGCCTTTTCGTCCGTAAAATTTCCAGTCTAAAAACCATTTCAGGCTGTCAACTCGCCGTCCACACTGTAGAGAAACTGCCCCTAGGTCTTCAACTTCCGTGGTAAATTCATCCCTGAACAGATAACTCCCGTCACCTGCGCTGAGGGCAGTTCCCAGGGCGTGGCCTCTCCCGTTTATCAAGAGGATGTTGCACATCAGCGATGCACCAAGCATCTTATGGAAATCGCAGGTAAAAGAGTCTGCCCCCTGAAGGCCTGTCAAGAATTTTTTCTTGAGTGTCGAGCTGAGTACTGCAGCGCCCCCCCATGCACCATCCACATGGAGCCAGAAACCGTATGTATCCCGGAGTGCCAGTAATGGTTCAATAGGATCATAGGCACCACGTACTGTCGTTCCGGCAGTTGCCGAAACAAAGAAAGGCAGCCCGCCATCGCACCGAACCTTGACAATCGCCTCCTCCAGCTTGTCTGCCTCCATTGATCCAAGCGGATTAAGTGGCACCTTTATCAACTGATCGATGCCTATGCCAAGAATATTTGCCGCCTTATCCATTGAATAATGGGAATCGGCACCGACAAAAGCGTACAGTTTCTGTTGACCAAAAAGACCTGATGCTTTTATCGAGTCGTTGGAGAGATTTCTTGCGACCATCATGGCAACCATATTGGCGTTGCTTGAACCGGTGGTCATCTGTCCTTCTCCGTTTGAAAAACCAACCAATTCAAGCATCTGGCAAATCATATATTTTTCAAGAAGGGTCGAAACAGGAGCCGACTCAAAGGTGCAGGCAGAAGTATTCGATACTGCAGCAACAATTTCCCCGACGATGGATGGGAGATTGGCCCCCACCCACATTCGATTAACAAATGAAGGATGATTGGTCTTCACGGAATAGGCCAGATATTTATCAACCCAATGAAAAATTTCCTGCCAATCACCGTTTTTTGCCGGTCGATCAAGATCCAGGATTTTGCTCAATTCGGCAGGACTATGATAATCGAGAAATTTGCCACTCCTCTGCGAAGAATGGTAGCGCTCAATCACTCTCAGAAGCTGCTCAAACGGCATCTTGTCTGTCATGACCATCGACTCGGGTGAAATTCGTTCTACATCCGCTATTTTGTTCATACTTTACCAATTGTTCGGATAAACGTATTATTCTTATTGCGATGAAACCGCATTGCTGTTTGCCCCCAATTAATTCGGAATATAGAATTTATCAAGGAATAAATGGGTCATGATCTTTTCATGGCGAGTACGACGTCGGCGACAAAAATCAGCAAAAACCGACCAAAACAAACGGACTATTCTACCCCTCATCTTCGTTTCGGACAGCTTTTTTTTATATACCAAGTTTGATAAACTCGTAAAAACTTCGATTTTCGATGGATAAGTAAAAAGCTTCATATTGGGGGCGTGCAATTTTCCTATTATTTCGGCGTACATACGGTACGTCGTAATGATAGGAAAATTGTAACAACGAACAAGATGAAGAGTTTTTACGACGCCATCATGTTTTACCGCTCAAATGATTACCCAATGTATTCATTACCAAACCACCAACTATCGTCAATCTCACCTCAACACCTAAATGTTCAAAACTGCTTTAATATTTTCTTCTTGTTTGGTACTCTGCATTCAGTGTTCCTAACGTACCAAAACCGGCCGAAACCCTTGCTTTAAAAATCATAAAAACAGATGAGGTTAGCATGGCAAATTTTCTCTTTGTATTACGGTCAAATGACAACGAAAAAGCCACCCGTTGCTTTCAATTTGCAAAAATTGCTCATTCCAAGAAACACAAAGTCGACATCTTCCTGATTGACAGTGGCGTTGATTGGGCTATCAAGGGGCGGGACGGTTCCATAAAAACCACCACCGGCGACTGTGTCAGCGATTACCTGCCATACTTGGTTGAAAATCAGATTCCTACCGGGGTATGCACCCCCTGCGCAAAGAACAGAAACCTTGACGAAGCAAATTTTCACAGCAATATGGTACTTGATGGCGGTCCACACCTCATCGATATGGCAGCGGAAGCGAAGGTTTTCAATTTTTGATCTTTTTTTAAAAAGCGGGATTGTCAGGAGATAAACTGAGATGGCCTCAGGGCAAGGCGAAACCATATCATCGCGTGAAACATTCTGGGTGCTCGGCTGCGGACAGTTCGGCCGACGGGCGGTCAAACTCTTAAGAAAAGCTGCGCCTGGCAGTAACATTGTTGTGGTTGATAGGTTACCGGTCCTTAACCTACCGGATGACATAGAGATTGTTTGTGCCGACGGGGTTGAATGGTTGGCCGAACATTTCAATCCTGAAACTTACGTCAACAAGATTATTCCGGCGTTACCTCTGCACCTGGCGGCGGACTGGATGACCAAAAAACTCTCAGCGGAACACAGAATCGTTCGTTCTGCTGAGATCCCGGAACGACAATTACACCACTTTCCGCATCCCATTCGTTTAAGCCCCAGTCGCGTCGTAATGTCCCATGCCGATTTCCTTTGCCCCCCGAACTGTCCCGAACCTGATGATATCTGCACATATACTCAGAGACGACGACCGCTCTCGCTGTATCGTCTTCTTGAGACAGTGACCGTTGGAGACTTCGTTCCACTCATCCTGAGGAGCCGTCAATTTGCCTCGGGGGTAGGAGGGTTTTTCCCGGAAGATTTATGGAATCTCCTCGAACGTGCCAGGTTATTACCCGAAACCCCACTATTAGTTGGTACGGCATGCAAATGCCACGGCATTATCGACGGCCTTTTCCATACCTCAATACTCCAATCTGCATATAATTATCCGATCCGATTACAAGATTTGGGTTGACACCTAGCCCTCAAATCGTCTATTTGCTAAAGGATAGTGGCTGTTATTCTAACCCATCTCGTTTCCTGGGGTTGGATAAATACCCTTAACTTATACTTGCACGAACTGCATGTTGACGATCTTACCACCTTTCTTTTATGCAAAATCAACAGAAATTGCCCAATGAGTAAGCGAAGACACACTCAAAGATTGTCGTCTTTTATAAACCTCGCATTGATCTTGTGCACTGTTGCCATTTTCATGCCGACTCCTTCGGCATTTAGCATACAAAGCAAGCCCGCATCTCCATTGTCGAATTTTGGCTTTACCGAGCGACAATTTGAAAAGAGGGCGAACGAGTTCCTGGGTATTCCCTATCGAAAGGGAGGGACATCACGAAAGGGCTTGGATTGCTCGGGCTTTACCAGGATGCTATACGATCGGCTTTTTGGTATTGATTTGCCTCGTAATTCTAGTGAGATGTATCAATTTGCAAAACTTCAAAAAACTTCAGATTCAGGAATGCAACCTGGCGACTTAGTCTTTTTTTTCAACAAGAAGAAAAAAAGAATCAATCATGTCGGCGTGTACCTTTCGGATGGACGATTCATTCATGCCAGTACCAGTCAAGGAATAATGGTCTCAAGGCTGGATGATGTGTATTGGAAACAGAGATTTGCAGGTTCAAAACGCCATAAGGATTTGAATTCAGGTACAAAAGCCAATAAATTTCACTGGGAGAGTTCACTCGAAATTCCAATTGATCGGAACGGAACAATTACCGCTCACGCCATCCATGAATTCAGCGCCTTTTCTCCAGCTTTCCTGCAAAATAATTTTGACACCTTCAAAGACAGTCTGTACGACATTCCAGAATACGATAAGAGGTATCTCAACTTATACCAAATCGGTTTCGATCATTCGGTTTCTAACGGTTTGAATGTAAACCTCCAGGCCTTTAGCGAAAGATTTGACGAAACAACAGCCTGGACTGGTCTCGATTCTTTCAGTCGAAGTGAAAGGTATAAACAAGACGATCCGGTATCTGACTTCGGGACGAGAAAAGGCTTAAAGCTGGCCAGTGATATACATCCCAGCAATTGGCTCCTTATCACGCCGTTCATCACTTATTTCAATTATTCTGCAGAAACAGAAGACGATTGGGATGTCCCAAGGCGAACCCTTGGGCTCAACAGCCTTGTAGCCCCGGAACATGGTCGATGGGCTCTTTCTATGCAAGTGAAGTATTCAGACCAGCAAGATCTTGTCAATACGACAATGTTCGACAATACCCTCAATTCATTGGACATGGCTGTCAAATTGGGGATCAACCTCACCGAGAGTCTTCAGTTTTCTATCATGGGCAAACACGATATACGAACAACAGCCTATGAAAATGCTAATGATTCTTCAATCATGCAGCAATCTGCCAGCGATATCTTTCTGTTTTTTGACTTCAACTATTAGTACCTTAGAAATTCTTTTCTTGTTTTTCACCCCTCAAGGGGGCACTGAAAAGAGCACCCCTCAAGGGGGTATTGAAAAAAATAGGAAAGAATTTCGTGAAGGTACTTATCCCGCGCTCTTCAGCGGCGTTAGTGACTACCTTACAGACTATTTTTTTGTTTTTTACAAGAAAAACCGGAATTGTGCAAAGGACAATCCCGGTTTCCCGTCCCTCTTCCCCCCCTTGAAGAAGACTCGGTTTTCCCCTTCAAGGAAAAAGTACCTTCGAAAATGCTTTTCCGAAAGTCATTGAGACGGTAGCTTGTTGCGCCTGCTTAAATGTTTTGTTTTTCTTGTTTTACCTGTTTCAACCAGATAACTGTTTACTGCTTCTTTCAGCGTAGTCACCGCAAGATGGGCGCAATGTTCTTCACCTTTCGGAAAGGTGCCTATTTCGTGGAGGACATCGGCACCGGTCATATCCAATATCTCTTCAAAGGTTTTTCCCATTGCTAAATCCGCGGTGAAAGAACCGGCAATGGAACTGGAACTGCATCCGTCGGTAACATAATTAACCTGTTGGATCCGGTCGTCATTTACCGAGAAATACATCTCCATGGTATCGCCACAGCTCCCTTTCATACGTGCGTGACTATCCGCATTTGCCATCACCCCGAAGTTCCTAGAGTTTCTCCACCGATCAAAACCTTTCTCGCCAAGCGCATTTTTCGCTTCGGCAAAAATTTCATTCTGGATTTTGTTAATCAGTGCGTCAAATTCCTGGTCATTCATTATAACTCTTCCTTCGACAAATCAGTCAGAGGGACAATGCCCAATATCTACCAATGTCCTTCCGTGTTGGCGTTTTCACTATATTGTGCGTTACCACTCAAAAAGGTTTTGATTGCCTGTTCAACGGTTCCGGTGACATCGCTGACCACCTTCATCCCTGCTGCCTGAACAGTTCTGAACGCATTTGGTCCACAGTAGCCGGTCAACAGCACCTCTGCTCCCTTCTCGGCAACCATGGTCGCGGCCTGGATGCCGGCCCCTTTAAAGGCATTGACATTGGAGCTGTTATCAACGGATTCATACTCCATTGTCTCTGTATCAATGATCAGGATATAGGGGGCCCTTCCGAATCTGGGGTCTACCTCGTCGGAGAGGTGCGTTCCTTTTGCCGTAACAGCAACTTTCATGACATCTCCTTTTTCATTTCTAAATTACTGAAAATCATTTATTACCGCCGCCACATACCTGGTCGTCGCCGATCATTAGCAGCGTTCCGGCAATCATATCTTCAACAACCGGACGAATATCCCGGCGTTCACCGTCATAATAGACATCAATGCCTACCTGTTTAAATCCCATAAGCGGACGCATGCCTATACCGCCGACCACCAGTCTCTGTACTTTGTTTTCGGCCAGCAATTGCACGGGTACCATACATCCTCCCTGAACATGCTCTTTATTAGCCAGGATGCTAACTTCCTTAATCTCACCATCCTCAAAATCAACCAGGGTAAAAACATCACAATGTCCGAAATGTCCTGCGCGCAGGCCGTCAAGGCCGCCCTGTCCTTCAGAGGGTACTGCAATACGTACGAGTGCCATTCTTTACTCTCCTTTTTTTTCTTTTTAATTGTTATTATTGAATAATTGCTGAAAAATCTTTTATTCCCATCGTATTCATAGATGGAAATGACATTAATTTTTCCCAGACTTCTCTGATCGCTTCAGCTGCCGGCGAATCTGGTGCATGTTCTAAAACATTTTTTCCTTCAATCATCGCTTTGGTGAACACCTGATCAAATGGAATCCGACCCAACAACGTCATATTCCGCGACAGCCCATAGGCTTCAATCTTTTCAGTCATCTCCATGTTGAGGTCGTATTTATTAACGCAGATAAGACCCGGCACCTTAAAATGCACAGCAAGTTCAGCAACCCGCTGCATATCATGGAGTCCTGACACTGTTGGTTCGACGATTATTACAAGTGCTGTCGCCCCACCGACAGAGGCTATCACCGGGCAACCAATGCCAGGAGGACCATCGGTAAGGATCAGTTCGTATCCTCCCTCTTCTGCCAGTTTCCTGGTCTCCTGACGCACCAGGCTCACCAGTTTGCCGGAATTCTCTTCAGCGATTCCCAAACGGGCGTGCACCATAGGTCCGAAACGGGTATCGGAGATAAACCATTCGCCACATTTCTGAACAGGAAAATCAATGGCCTGTTCCGGACAGAGATCAACACACACCCCACATCCTTCACAATTGATCGAATCAACCATATAGTCTTCCGAGATAGCATCAAAACGGCACAATTCTCTGCACCTGCCACATTCAACACAGTCATCTTTTCGAATCTCTGCCAGGCAACCACCCATGAAATCAGTCTTTTTCCGAACCGTCGGTGCCATCAAAAGATGGAGATCCGCAGCGTCCACATCCGCGTCACAGAGCACACTGTTTTGCGAGAGAGATGCAAAGGCCGCGGTAATACTGGTTTTCCCTGTTCCACCCTTGCCACTTACAACAACTAATTCCCTGATCATTGAGGTTGCCCTCCAGCTTGCACCAATTTTTCAATACGGCGATAGAGCGTCCGAAACTCATTTTTCCACTCGGGCATAATCTCGACAATCGGTTTTCCACAAGAATAGGCCTCGGCAATTTTTCGATCAAATGGAATTTCCATGAGAATGGGAAGGCCTTCCTGCGTGGCATAGTCAGTCACCCGATCATCACCAATATCCGAGCGATTAATGATCAATCCGCTAGGAATGCCAAGAACTCTTACTGCCTCTACTGCAAGCTTCAGATCATGCAGCCCAAAGGGTGTTGGTTCGGTAACCATTAATACGAAATCACTCCCTTTCATCGCCGCGATTACCGGACAAGATGTGCCGGGAGGAGCATCGATAATTATGTTTTTTGCACCGTTATAATTTGTTCGAACCTTCTTAATAAGAGGTGGTGACATCGCCTCGCCAACCCGCAGGCGGCCTTGACTAAAGCCCAGTTCGCCGCAGTATCCCGACTCCATTACCCCCAAGACACGCTTACCTTCAACAATCGCACCTTCCGGACACACTTCAACACAACCGCCGCAACTATGACAAAGCTCAGGGAAAACCAGCACCTTATTCTTCACCACGGCCAGAGCACGAAATCTGCAGATTTCCGCGCATTTCTTGCAAGCTGTACATAATTCGTCATTAATGACTGGAATAAAGGTACTTACCTCTTCTGTCTCTGTTATTTCCGGATAGAGGAAAAGGTGCGCATTGGGTTCTTCCACATCACAGTCCAATAGCCTGGCACCCTTACCAAGGGATAGCGCAAGATTCGTTGCCACAGTCGTCTTGCCCGTTCCTCCCTTTCCACTTGCTATACTTATGATCATTATAGTTTTTCTCCCGTTTTCCGCTGTCTCATAGCCGTTACCTACTCATCAGGGCGTTTATTGATTCGAGTAGCTGCACCATTTTCGCGGCCTCTTCAGCCCCCGGAACAACCGGCAACTGCATAAAAACACCAAGTCCTTCAGTTGCCTCATGAAAATCTTTTGGGGAGAGGGTGCTGACCATGGCACAATTAATAAGCGGATACTGCTTGGTCATTTCAAGGACAAAAGGCAGAGCCGGACCATCCGCCAATTGTTCGCCGGTAACAACGACGTCTACCTTGGAATTCCCAAGGACCCTCCACGCCTCTTTACCAGAAGCTACTTTGCTCACCTTGATCCCTTCTTTTTTGTATAATGCAGTGGCAAAATTCGCCAATGCATCAGGATCTTTGCCAACCATTAATATACTCAACATGCTTTTCTCCCGTTTCATCCTCAGCTACCCTCAGCTCCCATCACCTACCAGGGCCGACCGCTATTTTTTGCTTTCCAAAGCGGATATTTTTTGCTCAAGCACACTGAGCATTTTTTGAGCGGCCAGATACTGGTCTTTAAGGTTTATCAATTCTTCGGAGATATCAATTCCCGGACTTTGATTCGGCTCAACACCACCAGCAAATCTGCGACCCTGCCCTAAACCTTGTCCTTGCCCTAAACCGCGACGCATGCCTAATCCTCGTCCACGGCCGCTTCCATCGCCTCCAAGGGGTTGATTTTCAGTTCTCCGACACATTCCTCTTTGCCGTCCCGTCATTGCTCCAGCCCCATCAGGGCCTTTCTGATTTAATCCTGGCATAACCTTCCCTCCTTGTTACGTTGTTGCTTCCGAGCCGCTTTTGCACACCCAACCGGTATACTTTGCGGCTCTCTTCCAACGCCCTGCACTTCACTCTTTAGTGACTTTGGCGCCTGCCGGTTCTTGACCGGCAACATCTGCCATGACCACAACCGGGCATGGTAAATTCGTCCAAATCCTTCCCTTGTGCAAAACATTCCAAGATGTCCTCTACCTCTCCGGTAACAAAAGGTATTACCTCAATATCACAAGACTCCAGTAGCCTTACCGGTCCCTCACAGAGCGCTCCACAAATCAATACCCGAACATCCAGGTCTTGAAGCAGTCTGAGACACCGATGAAACATGGTCGCTTGAAATAACAGTGTTTTTTTGTCGATGACCTTACTGTCCCGAATTGCTGCAACCAATAAGGTTTGAGCCGAGTCGAAAACTGGTGAAATTCGATTACCCCATATGGTAATAGCGACATTCATAACCGATGCTCCTTTTTCTGTATTGTAAAGGAATACGCAAAGAACAGACCAGTTTTCAAAATAAATATATAATTGATTTAATTACGGAATGTTAAGGAAAGATACGAGATAAAAAGAGGAGACAAAACACACAACAGAGTCGCTCAATTGCGGCTCTATGCGACTGTAGACAGTTGCATTACTGCAACCTTGTCATGCTTATCCAGAGCCCAAGCGACCATTGCTTTTCGGGAAGCTGCTATTAAATATATTTAAAAATGGATCTTTCAACCGTTCAGGCGCAGTGACAATAAGATAGTCACTTTGGGGCGTCAAAAGATGAGGTCACGATCGCTCTTTATGTTACTAACACCTGAGTCCCCTCTTGACTAAAATAGTAACTTTATGGTCGTATAAAGTGCGATAGGTGTAAACGTTTGATCAACTCTTTAGCCGATCTATTGTGATTAGTACCTTAGAAATTCTTTTCTTGTTTTTTAGGAAAGAATTTCGTGAAGGTACTTATCCCGGCTTTCTTCCCGTTTACCGGGGTTGGAATTCATAGAATCCACCCAAAGGCGACGAATGGCAAGATCTCTGACAGAAAGGGACGCGGAAGCCCTCAACCTGTTTCAGCACAGAAACAGGTTGCTGACAGCGCTCAGGGCACAAAGTTTATGTGATCCTGAAGAACAAAGTTACGCTATTATCTTTAAATATTGCTGTGATATTCTGGCAAGGGCCTTCCACTGCAATTTTGTTTGGGCCGGAGATATCGACCGAGAGACAAATTCTCTGATTCCCTTTGCTGCATCACCCCCCTCTACCTTCACAGATTCTTCAATACAAAGTCATCTCACAGAAATACTCGGTAAACACTTTAACAGCGATTTCACTCCATTCACCAAACCACTCTATTCACACTTTGCTACCGAAAAATCGGCCAAGAACCAATCCGCAAACTACAATTGTGCCGTCTGGCCAGTCGGGTATCAAAATCGAACCTATGGCTTTGTGGCCATGCATTGCGAAGAACAAATCAACCTCTGCGACCTGAAAATGGAGTTTATTGCCCATGTCATTGACGATATTGCCCTGGCGCTTTATTCCCAGGATACCGCACGAAAGCTGAAAATAGAGAGGGACTTCAATAAAGACATCGTGGATACTATCCAGGCACTGATGGTGACGATCAGCCCCTGTGGAACAATTGTTTCTTTTAATCGGAGAGCCGAACTGGTCACCGGCTACAATGAACAGGAAATACTTGGTAAATACTGGGTTGATGTTATGACATCCCCTCGCAATAGGCTGGAATTTCAACAACTATTCTCAGAAACACTTAAAGGGGCACAGGCGAACATCCATTTTACGGCACCACTGCTCACCAAGGACGGCAGAGAACGTTTCATTAGCTGGCACGGTTCCATCAGACAAAACATTGAACAAGGCAAAGTTGGCCTTGTCATGATCGGAATCGACGAGACGGAAAAACTGACAGCAGACCAGCAACTGAAGATGTTCACGGCCAGGTGGGAAAAGATTTTCATAGCCATTCAAGATCCAGCGCTGGTGGTATCCAACGACAACAGAATCCTTGAAGCAAATCCTGCAACCTGTGCTGCTGCCAAAAAACGTCGGAACCAGGTGATCGGCCAAAAAGTATGTGATATCCTCCATGGTGGTCATGCCGAAGAAAAACAATGTCCGTTAGAACAATTTATCGAATACCAGAAAACCCAGATAACCGAAACTGAATTGCACGGTCTCAACGGCAGATATATGCTGACAGTCAGCCCACTCCTTGAAGAAAACGGGGAAATCAATGCCACTCTTCTGCTTGCCCGGAACCTCACTGAAGAGGAAGTCGTCCGAGCGGAATCAATCAGGGCCGCCCAATTGGCGGCAATTGGCGAACTTGCATCCGGGATCGCCCATGAAATCAACAACCCAATAAACGGGATTATCAACTATGCCCAGATAATACTTGATGAACCGGAAGATCCGGAAACAAACGAAAACCTGAGCAACATTATCAGCGAAGGGAAGAGAATCGCCAGGATCGTTTCGAACCTGCTCGATTTTGCCCGACGTAGAGAAGAAATTCTTGCTCCAGCGAAAGTTGATAAAATGATTTCCAAAAGCCTGCAATTGGTTGATCACCTTTTGAAAACAGATGGAATTATCTGCTCCGTCGACATTGATGATTCGCTGCCTCCTTTGATGTGCAATGAACAACAACTGCAACAAGTGGTTCTCAATATGATCAGCAATGCCCGTTATGCACTAAACATGCGATACCCAAAGGCCTGCCCGGAAAAACGGCTTGAAATCAAAGGTGAATTAATCAATCAGAATGAATCACCGTTTATAAGGCTGACATTTACAGACAATGGCATTGGGATTGCGCCGGAAATCCAGAGTAGACTGTTCGACCCGTTTTTTTCCACCAAGCCAAAGGGAGAAGGAACCGGCTTGGGCCTCAGCATCAGCCACGGTTTGGTACGAGACCATAGCGGGTACATCAGGGTGCACAGCAAACTGGGAGAATGGACCAGATTCATAATTGATTTACCAGTTAGAGCATCAAGAGAGACATCATGAAAAAACAGTTCGTTACAGGAACAGTGATTACCGGTGAATTTGCGGCCTTCATTGGACTGACCTCCTTATTGTACCTTCCTCTCAATCATCTGAACAAGACCACCCTTTCGGCCACAACCGGTATCCTGTTTCTTGCACTCCTTGTTACTGTATTGCTGACAGTATTGCGTTCTCTTGACCAACAAGAGAAGGCTATTATCAGTCTGAACAAAGAGTTAACCATCGAAAAGAACTCAAGTCGTAACTTGCAGGTCCAATTTGAGGAAGCTATTGAAAAGAGGACTTTCGAACTTCAGAGCGTGAACGGAGCATTAAACAGGGAGATTGCCGAACGAATCCAGGCTGAAGAAGAGGCTCGTGAGCTGCAAAAACAGTTTAACCTCATCCTGGACTCCGCAGGAGAAGGAATCCTCGGTCTTGATAACCACGGCAGAGTGATTTTCATAAATAAGGCCGCCTCTCTCATGCTTGGCTGGGAGGTGGAAGAATTGCTCGGCAATACCCATCATGAATTAATCCACCATACCCATGCCGACGGTACTGCTCATCCGGTAGAAATCTGTCCTATCTACATGGCCTACCGAGATGGACAGGTGCATTATAAAACCGGCGATGTGTTCTGGTGTAAGAACGGCACCAGTTTCCCTGTCGAGTATGTCAGTACCCCCATCAGGGACCGCGGAATGTTAACCGGGGCAGTGGTTGTTTTTCGGGATATGAATACCTATAAATGAGTCTGTTGATTTAGTAGGATTTTTGTTCGAGATCGAGGCATGTGTAAAAAATAACCAGAGTCATATGATTGATATTAAGAGGATTATTTTTTACATATAACGAAAATATCGAGCAAAAAGACACTAAATAAACAGGCTCATAAATAAAATTCTGCAAAAACCAGGTAAGCACAATGCCACAAGCAAATACTGAAGAAGCCGCTATCCTTGTTGTCGACGATGAAGTCAGCCTAAGGAATACCTTTCGCATCTTTTTGCAACGCGCAGGGTATAAAACCGTCATGGCAGTCGGTTCCTTCGCAGAGGCCGTCAAAGTAGTATCCAGCCGGATGTTTGATCTGATAATTTGCGACATTGTCCTGGAAAGTCATTCAGGCATAGATTTACTGAGGAGGTTCAGGCAGCTGGGCGTCAACTGTCCTGTGGTTATCATAACCGGTTTTCCTCAGGTTGAAACGGCGTCGGAAGCCGTTCGTCTTGGTGCGTTCGATTATCTCGCCAAGCCGGTGGAAAAAGAAGCTCTTCTGAAAATCGCCCGACTTGCCATTCAGCAGTATCACCTTGAACAGGGCAAACAAGCGGCAGAACTTGCCCGGGAACAATATCGCCGTTTCCTGGAAACAATATTCAAGAGCGTCTCCGACAGTATCATTTCCGTCGATCCGGGCATGAACATATTAAAAGTGAATAATGCTGCCTTAACGCTTTTTCAACAGATGCAGATGGACCTGTTTGAAGGTGGAAATCTTGCCAACATTTTAAAAAAGAGTAAGGGGTTATGCCAACTTGTCGACGTTGTTGCGCAGGTCATGAAGACCGGCATTGAGCTGACAGATCATCGGCTGGAGTGTTTCCTGGCTGAAACATGCAGAGTGCTCAGTGTCTGTATCAGCCCGCTGGATAATGGCACAGGAGCTCCCGTCGGTGCCGTATTGGTCTTAAGGGACATGACTCTTAAAGAGCAGAATCAGGTTTCGGAAAGGACACATTTCCACAGAATGATCGGTGCGAGCCCAGTCATGCAGAATGTCTATTTGCTTATTGAAAAAATCGGCAGAGTAGATACTTCAGTACTGATAACCGGGGCCAGCGGCACCGGCAAGGAACTCGTGGTACACGCCTTGCACCAGGAAAGTCCCCGGCGCAACAAGCCGCTGATCATGGTTGATTGTAGTGCGATTCAGGACAATCTCCTTGAGAGTGAACTGTTCGGCCACAAAAAAGGTTCTTTTACCGGGGCCGAAGAAAACAGAATGGGCAGAATCCTTCAGGCAGAGGGCGGAACCCTGTTTCTTGATGAGATAGGCGACATTTCGAAAATCATGCAACTGCGCCTCCTCCGTTTTCTGCAGGAAAAAACATTTTATCCGGTTGGCAGTGATAAAGAGAGCCAGGTTGATGTTCGAGTTATCGCCGCAACGAATGTCGATCTCAAGGCACAGGTTGAGAATGGCAGTTTTCGAGAGGATCTTTACTTCCGACTGCTGATTATCGAAATCCACCTTCCACCTCTGCGTGACCGTAAAGATGACATCGCACTCCTCACCAATCATTTCATCCACCTTTACGCGCACAAGCTGGATAAGGGAATAACCGGCATCTCCGAACAGGCCCTGGCGCTTCTCAGCCTGTACGACTGGCCGGGAAATGTGCGTCAGCTTGAACATTCCATTGAACGGGCTTGCATTCTCTGCCAGGATGCAACCATTTCCACAGAACACCTGCCGGAAGAAATTGTAAAAAAGGCCCAGATCGATCGATCAGGAATATTGCCTGCCGGAGAATGGGGCAATGAGCATCAAACAGATCGGATTCACCAATATACTCTCACAGAACAAGAGCAACAAACCACCGAAGAAATTATCTCAGCTCTCAGAAAAGCCGGAGGCAACAAGGCAAAAGCGGCCCGTATATTAAAGGTTGACCGCTCAACCCTCTATCGCAAAATGCGTGAACTGCATATCGATATGGATACTTTTACTTGTTAAATCGGTCATCCGGCTTAACAACTTTATGCCAACATAAGCAACTGAACTGAGACCATAATCTGGATCAACAACAGGTTCTGATATACAGTAAAGTGTAAATATCACGTCTAGGCTGATAGCCAAGAGGTTCACCCAGTCAACCTCAATACTTGATAAGAAAGTAGTATTTTGCATCCGGTTTGACTGTAGTGGAGTGACCTCTTCCTCTATAACCTGGAAAAAAACTCCTGTCTGCTACCGATTCTTTCGGTTATGGTATATTGGAAATATGTTGACTTTGGAAGACCACAGTCAAGGTCACAAAAACGATACCGCTTTTCTGTATAACATCCAATTTGGGGTGATATACAGGTCAGCAGAATTACTTGTTGAACCAAAAACTGATGGATCACTTCCATTTGCATTGTATTATCCCGGCAGGTGTTCTCTCATTTGATAAGACAAAATGGGTTGCCGCCAGGGAAAAGTATCTCTTCAGGGTTCAATCGTTGGCTAAAGAGTTCAGGAAAAGGTATCTGTGCAAACTCGAAAAAGCCTATGGGCAAGAAAAACTATGCTTCAATGGAAGAGCTTCTGACTTTGCCGACAAACTGGTCTTCGTCCAGATGATCAACGCATTAAAAGACAAGCAATGGATCACCTACTCAAAACAGCCATTTGGTGGACCGGAGCAGGTGCTCGAATATCTCGGTCGCTATACACACCGGGTGGCGATAACAAATAACCGGATTTTATCTATCGAGGGTGGTGAAGTCACTTTCAAATATCGTGACCGCAGTGATGAAAATAAAGTCAAAGCTCTTACTCTTAAAGCAACAGAGTTCATTCGACGTTATCTTCTGCACATTTTGCCACGTGGGTTTATGAAAATCCGTTACTTTGGCTTTCTTGGCCATGCAAACAAAAAGGTGAGTATTCCTTTGCTTCGGTTATTGATAGATCCAAAGGCAAAAATTGCGATAAAATTGGCAGAGACTGTACAGGAAATGATGATGCGATTGACGGGAGTTGATTTGTCTCTCTGTCCGGAGTGTGGCAAAGGGAAAATGGTTTACATTGAGGAATTACCAAACCTATTACGAGATACGTCCTGACTGTTCCTCAGTTGATACCTGAAAGATTTACAGAAAATTCGAATTTTATTTTACACAGGAGAGGTGCACCTATTTCTGGTTAAGGCCCCTTCAAAATTAATCTGTTTAAACGTTCAAAAACAAAAACTTGAATATTATTTCCAAAATTTATCAAACTGGCGAAGGATTTAGCTTCTTTGAGTTATTTTCTTTTCGAAATACAAGCATTTTGCAAACTGTCGCCCCCTCTCAGCCATTCATTAAATCCCCATAGAAGAAAATTTGACACTCCTAGCTGCTCCGCATTTCAGTTCTAACGGTTTTATCAATAATTGCGGGATATTAATCCGGTCGAAAATAGTAGAGCAAACCTCTCTTCTGTGATTTGCTGTCGAGATATAGTTAAGCCGCAACTATTGATAAAACCTATTCACACTATCAACCACGTAACCTGACATTCATACCGAAGTGACCAGTAAATATTTTCTGGAAGCATCTGGGATATCAAAATGGCTTTTTTCAAGTTGGGGAAATTTTGATTTTATAAAAGTCAAAAACAGCTTCTCATGTTGCTAGGTTTTCGGGACAAATTCTTAAATAAATTTACAGTAGTAGTGTGAATATCACGTCTAGGCTGACGGTCAAGGGTTTCACCCTGCCAACCTCAATATTTGGAATGGGTATTTTACCTAATCATTTTAAACCTAATTTCATGACCTTTTAAAAACAATACATAAAGCTAATAGTTACTGAACACGGGTCATTGTTGGTTGTCACCTCAAAATCAGATATTTCTCAGCGGTGCAGAGGCGGAAGGGGTGGAGCATTAAGATCAAAAATTTGGGTTTCTAAGAGACTCATCGACCCTCATTAATCACAGGAGTACCGAAAATGTCACAAGGAAAAGTAAAGTGGTTTAACGATGCAAAAGGCTATGGTTTTATCGAACAGGACGGCGGGAACGATGTTTTCGTACACCATTCGGCAATTCAGGCCGTCGGTTTTAAATCCCTCACCGAGGGGGAGCGAGTGAGTTTTGACATTATCCAGGGTCAGAAAGGCCCGGCTGCAGATAAGGTAATAAAGCTTTAAGTAAGAATTCGCTGATACTCCTCTATAATGCAGGCAAAGTATCAGCGCCTACCCTGCAAGTTCAAGAGAAAATCTAAGGCAAGATCAGGTGGTCTAAAACAAGAACAATTAGGGAGGCTTCGATGCAGAGGCGCGCTGAAAAGCCTACAAGGCTCCAAGTAAACGACAGGGTCTTGAAGAGTGAAAATGGACTGCAGAATTTAGTAGAGTACTATCAAAAATTGTTCAACACAAAAGAAAACGTGGATCATTACAACCCCAGCGATTACCAGAATGCCAAACGAAATTTTGTGAAATACCTGCTGGAGAAAAGAGCTATATAAAAATGATCATTCAATCCGAACGAAACGAGGTGACAATGAACAAGCGACGCCACCAAAGAGTTGAAGTGCAAAATCTAGTTGCCAATCTATCAGACGAAGTTGAACGCTTCTCGGGAAAACAAGAGACTATCAAGGTAAAAGGAACTGTACTATTGGTGGACGATGACCCTTTATTTTGCGAGGTGACAGAAGCAATGCTTGAACACCTTGGTTTTACGGTCTTTGTAGCTGCAGGTGGAAACGAGGCTGTAGCTCTGTTTCAAAAACACCACAACAGTATAGATTCTCTTCTCATCGATTTTTCTATGTCGGATATGAACGGTTGGGAAACCATTGCTGCCCTGCGTAAAATTAAGATAGATCTTCCGGCAATCCTTTGCAGTGGTTTCGACGAAGCCCGTGTAATGAAAAATGATTACAAGGAGCAACCTCAAGTCATCTTCTTGCACAAACCATTCACAATGGATGGTCTTAAGAACTTACTGAATCGAGTCCTTGTTGACGCAACAAACCGCTACAGCCGAAACGGTGTCAGACAATGAAAAAATTCGCTGGTGGCAAAGACACTACACTTTTACTGCTAATGTTGGGGACTATATCGAAAGAGGATGTCATGGCTCAAAAACAGAAATCAGATATTTATAATGTTATTTTTGACGTACGTTCCGGAAAGTTTATCCCCGTAAAAAATGCTGAAAAATCAGAAAATCTCGGCAAGACGGAGTCAGGTGCCACTGTGAAAAAAGCATACTTGATAAATGGAATTGAGGCGAAGGTTTTGGAACGTCAGTTGAACACTGCACAGAATAATATGTTTCAGAAATCTCTGGTCGGAAAGATCACAACGTTGGTTGAGCTTCTTCGTGGTTCAGTTTGAAAATTGATCATGGTTTAAAGACATACTCAAAAAGGAGCATGTTGGTACTTATTTAATTGAGGATCATTTTCCAAAAAATTGTGGGAAATGGAGCAAATTTAAGTTTTAAATAATTCCAGAAAATCTTTGGGAGAGGGTTGAATCGTTTGACAAGGAGAACGTTGCCGACTCAGATCTCAAAAGTCAATATAAGCTATATTAGATCGAAACCAACAGTTCCTAGCTTGGCCCCGTTTTGAATTGTCCCGCCAAAGATTTTTCTGTGGACCTCAATAGCTCCCATTACAGAATCTGTTTGCTGTTTCACGTTACTCCCCCACCTACCAGCAATACTCAATTTCTTCCCGATAAACAGACTTTCCAGGTTTGTTGATTCTCCACTATGCGACAGAAATTTTTTCGGATCTGTACTGCAAAACCGATCATTCTACCTGTTACCAATATCCTTGCCACACTACCCGCAGCTCTTAACCTTCGACTTAACTTGGGTCATCCCTCCTCCAATTTCCTCCCGGCACGAAACATTGGAAAACATCCAAACAACAGATAGTTACAGCAACCCTACTGATAATATTATCACTTTAAGCGGAAACGTATGGAATCTGACATGGTTACCCGATCATTTGAGATGATTATCAACCTGTCTTCTTTTTCAAAAATATAATCAGAAGGGGGATTAGATATATGCTCGCTATTGTGTCCTTTTAGAACTCCTAACACTATACTTTGGCGTTCCTTCTTCATCATGGTGAAAACGTCAAGAAAGGTCTTGTCCACCAAGCCCTCCGGCAGCGGAACACTGAAGAGTTCGTTACCGTACTCAGTGCTCAGCAACTCTGATACCACCCTGCTGATCCCGTGATCTATTGCAGCTGATGCGATTAAACGACTGCTCAGTACGCTGCCCACAATAATTTCATCTGCCAGCGCACGACGGCAATGCATGACATTAGCCTCATCAACAAGTTCAACCACCGAATACACTGAAGGAGCTATGCTTTCGATGGTCAACGTGGCCAGAACCACCTTGGCGTCACGGGAAATTGCCTCAAGAGAGTCATCTCCTAAAACTATGATTGTTTTAGCCTGGGCAATATTTGCCTTTTCAAGAGTTTCCTCGCAGACACTGCCCTTGACGAAAAACAGGTTATGATCATCCACAGGTTTTTCTTCAAGATTGGCTATCAATACAATTTTCAGATCCTTTGTATGGGAGTCAGCTCTCAATTCTTTGATAATGGCTCCGGCCCTGTGGTTCCACTCGCACAATATGAGATGATTCTCGAAATCAGCAGTGCACATACCTTTGTTCTCCTTCAGACGGTGACTTATGATGAGTGCGGCAAGGCTGGCACTCAAGGTGCTCAGCAATCCTATACCAAAAAACATGACAAAAATGGCCAGTACTCTGCCTCCCGGAGAGACCGGGGAAATGTCTCCGTAACCAACAGTGGTCATAGTGACAATGCTCCACCACATACCACTGGCGAGGGAGATGTCCGGTTCAAACCAGGTGATAATAATGCCGCTGCAGAGAATAATGACCAGAACAACGAGAAAGAGCTTCACCACATTTTCCCTGATTAGGAACTGCCAGAAGCGCTTCACGTTTTTCTGCCTTTAAGGTGATGATTTACCGCTTTGAAATTTCTTGCTAGTAACCGGTTTTTCCGTGGGTTTCTGAGCAGTAAAGCAATGGCTATTCCTGAAATGAATCCCCAAAAGTGAGCGGCCCATGAAACATACGGTAGGGAAACGAAAAGTGAGAGTAAAATACCACCGTATAAAACAAAAGAGAGTATGGCAACTGCCCAGCTGCGTAAGCTTGGACTGAACCAGGCATCAGCTAATAAAAAGCCAATAAGCGAAAAGACAAGGCCGGATGCACCAATCACAAGGTCACCTGAGCTAAAGAGCCAGGTCCCAAAACCAGAACAGACGACTCCGGTAACAGGACCGTCATCATTTTTCTTGAACCTATCGATAGGCGAACAAATGCAGACAATACTAAAAATGGGATTGTGTTGGATATAATGTGGGATAATCCGCCATGCAGGAAGGGAGAAAAGAATATGCCGGTCAGGCCTTCGAGGTTGCGCGGTTGAATCCCAAAGCGATTAAGAGAGATACCGGGAAGCATCAGATCAATGAGAAAAACGGCCCACATAACTGCGACGAAAATCAGTGCCTCTCTCGGGAAAATTCTGTTAAGCATCATTGACTGGTTGTAGCATCTCATGCAGTGTAATTTTTTTGACTGTGCTGACCTTATTTTTTAGCGTCATTACTATAGCTTATTGGGAATATATATTGATGTTTTAGTTTGGTCCAATATCTTTTTTCCGAGACTCCTGAAGATGTTATGCTACACAGAGAATGCTATTTTAGCAACCAACCCTCCTAAAAAGAGTTGAACTCATTTAAGTTCCACTTTAAGGAAGATAAGTTTCTGCACAAAACTATTTTCTTAACAAAAACAAGAATATCATTTCTACCTCATAAGATGCTAAAGATTGACACGAAAGCTTGCAATGCATACGGGTGTGCATTTGCATAACTCTACCAACCAAGCAATAGGAGAAAAGTTTATGATTTGGAACAATGACACTCTAAAGGAAATTGCTCAAGCTCAGTCGTCCTGGGTAGTCGACGAAAAAGGCGATTGCCTGAGTATCACCAACGATGAAGGAATAGATGCCTATATTTATGCGGGCGAACAGCAAATTATTGCTGAGACAACTTTATTTCCTGCCGCCGAGGTTTCTGATAAGGCAGCGATGAACGATTTAATTCTCCGAACGCATCACTTGCTGCCTCTTACCACTATTTGTATCAATACGATTGGTGGTGAAGATTTCTATGCGGCCTTTGGTTCTCTGTCGGTTGACAGTAAGGGCTCCGTTATTATTGAGGAAATCGAAGCACTGTTTGGCAACGTTCGAGAGTTTATGGAACTCTACAAAGATTATCTCAAAAAGGAGACCGCAGCATGAGTCTAAAAAAACTTTGGACCGCTTTGAGAGGAGCGACTAATGAAGGTATTGAAGCTGCAGTGGATACGCAGTCAATCCGGATCCTGGATCAAGAGTTACGTGAAGCCAAAAAAGAACTTCAGGCCTGTGATGAGAATCTGACCAAAATAATGGCCAAGCGCAAACTGGCGGAAAACAAGGTTAATGCATTGAAAATGGATGTTGAAACCTATACCAATCACGCCATTGCAGCCAGTGAAAAGGGGGACGAGGCCTTAGCACTCGAATGTGCTGAGCGTGTTGCCGATCAAGAGGTAAACCTCGAGACAGAGCAAAGTCTCCTCGATGGCTACTTGTCATCGGAAAAAGCCCTGAAAGTCAACATCAGCAAAGCTAAGACCAGTGTCCGTCGCATGGAGCAGCAAATCGATCAGGTGAAGGCAACTGAATCTGTTCAGAAGGCTCAAGTGGCTGTTTCAGCACGTCATATGGGGGCCAACAGTAAAGTTAAAACTGCATTAGACAGTCTAGAGCGTATTAAAGCCAAGCAGGAGCAGCGGAGCGCCGAACTTTCAGCGGCGGAGGAACTTGCCAATGAAGAAAATGGCAGTAGCCTCGAGGCCAAACTCAAGGCTGCAGGCATTCAACCTGGCGGTCAGGTGAAAGGTGACGATAAATTGGCCCAGATTCTCGCTGCCAGGAAAAGTTAAGTCACTATGTTCAAAAAATGGTTCGGTAACAAACAAAAAAACAATCCACGGTCTCAGGCACCATCCATTATGGGCCTACGATTAGGCGGCAGTTTTGAAATTGATCCTCTCCTCCTCAGGCTTATAATCAGCGAATTAGTCATTGAGGATTGTGCATCGACGCACATCATTAAAGCAGCCGGTATAGTTGATCTTGACGGTACCTGGATATTTCGATTCTATACCGACGATGATGCCTTTTTACAAGTGGTTGCTGAAGGTGGGAAGTCGGAAGAACATGTTGTTGATGTGAAGTTGTTTCACTTCTACGATACTCAGGATATCAGTTCTCAACCTGTCTGGGACCAGCTTTTGAATACCAAAATTGGAGCAGCTACCTACGAGCTTGAAGGGCACTCCTATAATCGCGTTTGGACATCCGTAAGCGAGTATCACAATCCGGTGCACATGGCTGAGAAAACCTATGATGATGAAGGAGAGTTCTCACAGACGGATCAGTTTACTATGCTTTTTGAGAGGCCCATCTCAGACGGTCAAACAGAATCTCTTTTGTTAGCCGCAGAGGAGAAAGAAGAAGATTCCGGTAATTTAAGTCGTTGTTTCGTGCTAAGTACCGGACTCACCTTAACCCCTGCTCAAATAACTATTCACGGATAAACTATGGAAAATGTAACTTTATTGACAAGTGTTCTTCATTTTAGTTTGTATTTTGGTCTCTCTCTGCTCTTCCTGGTGACATTTAAATATGTTTATAAATTTATCACTCCGCACGATGAATGGAAGTTAATCAAAGAACAACAAAACATAGCTGCTGCGCTTGGTTTTGGCGGTGCAATAACGGGGTTTGCCATAGCTCTCAGTGGTGCCGCCTCTAATTCGGTTTCACTCATTGATTTTGCCATCTGGGGCGTGGTTGCTTTTGCTGCACAAACCCTGGCCTTTGCTCTTGTTCGCTTCGGTTTTATGGCAAGCATCTCTAAGCGCATAGAAGCAAACGAAATCAGTGCGGGCATCATGTTGGCTGCAACCAATATCGCTGTCGGTTTTTTAAATGCAGCCTGCATGAGCTATTAAGGGGGGGACAATCATGAAGCGAACCAAGCATATTGACCTGGACCTGATGAGAAAAGGTTTTACCAGGCGATTTATCAAGGGCCCACTGGCAGTTGGTATTGCTGCTGTCACTTTGGTGTCATGCAGTAGCCAGGAAGAAGTTACAGTGGTCAGTTCGGCTGACGAGTGTGCCGCCAAAACCGGTCTCAACCTGGCAGAGTGCGAAGCCGCCTACCAAAAAGCCCAGGCAGAGGCGGAGCGTACCGGCCCTAAATACAATTCCAACGCTCAGTGTGAAGCAGAATTTGGTGGTGGACAGTGCACGCAAAGTCGTAGCGGCGGTTTTTTTATGCCGATGATGACCGGTTTTATGATCGGCCGGATGATGTCCGGCAATAGCTCTTACGGTGGCACGGCATATAACCCGGTTTATCGTTACAATAACCCTAATTCTTCTCAGTATAACCGCATGATGACAGCCGATGGCACCGTTATCGGCAAAGCAGGCCAAGGCTCTTATCGGGTAAACAAATCGACTCTGAGCGCAAAACCATCCGTCACAAGAACGATATCCCGTGGAGGTTTTGGTGCTATGGCATCCGCAAAATCCAGCTGGGGAGGCGGACGGTCCAGCGGCTGGGGGGGCTGATCTTATGTACCGCATGCCTATTAAGGAAAGGCCGAACTGGGAAGCTAAGGCAGATGAATATGGCTTTATGTTTCACTCCATGCATGGAGAGCGTTACTGGGACGAACGGGCTTATTATCAATTTTCCTTGCAGCAAATAGAAAATGATATTGAAGCCCCAACCGAGGACGTTCACCAGATGTGTTTGGCCATCGTTGAGAAGGTTGTGGCCGATGACCAGCTGATGCGTAGATTCTGTATTCCGGAGATCCATTGGGATTTTGTCCGTAATTCTTGGCTGAACGGCGATCCAAGCCTGTATTCACGCCTGGATTTTGCCTACTCGGGCAACGGCCATGCGATGCTCTACGAAAACAATGCAGATACCCCCACCAGTATTTATGAGACTGGTTTCTGGCAGTGGCTATGGCTGAAGGAAAATGTTGACGCTGGTGTGCTGCCAAGGCGTGCAGACCAATTCAATAGTCTACAGGAAAAACTTATTAATCGGTTCAAAGACCTGCAAACCCTGACACCGGATCGCGAACTCCATTTTTCCTGCTGCAAAGAGACCGAAGAGGATCGCGGTACCGTCCAATATCTCGAAGACTGCGCCAACGCTGCTGGGATTAATACCCATTTTGTCTATGTAGAAGATATAGGTCGTGACAAAAAAGGCAACTTCAGTGATCTAAAAGAGCAAGTCGTCTCCTGGATGTTCAAACTCTATCCTTGGGAATTCATGTTCCAGGAAGAATTTGGCGGTTTTTTGGGGACCAATAACATTCGCTGGCTTGAACCCCCATGGAAAAGCATCCTTTCCAACAAAGCATTGCTGCCAATGCTGTGGAAAATGTTTCCCGATCATCCCAATCTTTTGCCGGCATTTTTCGAAGACGAACTTCATTTGGCTGCTGGTTGTGATTCCCTGGTGAAAAAACCAATATTCTCCCGTGAAGGTGCCAATGTCTCAATTATTAGCAATAAATCGGAAGTAGCCACTTCACCCGGACCTTATGGCTCGGAAGGTTACATCTATCAGGCCACCTACATGCTGCCTAAGTTTGGTGAACACTATACCTTGATTGGGAGTTGGCTGGTAGATGACCAGGCAGCAGGCATCTCTGTGCGTGAGGATTCCGGACCTATTACGCAGGATATGAGCAGATATCTTCCCCACATCATTCTTTAGGCAGTTGTCCGGATTTTTTTAGCAGACCACTTGGAAATGAATACAAATGGCTGGGTTATTTCGTAACGGCTGCTAAACACCTCAACAATTATAGGAGGTGGTATCTGCACTCCGACCGCTGTCAAGATCCATATAGCTATGTTGACTATTGATAAACGAGATTTAGCTGACTTCCATCTCATTTTGAGGAAAAACCTTTTGGAATATCAAGATACTCATTCAAAAAAATTTGATTATTATTTACGAGTCATTTTGGTCCTTGGTCTATTCATCGCGCTGCTATCATTGATTGATGGTTGTTCGATCCTCAAAAAACCATCCCAGCAGCCTGGAAAATTTGAATATAAAAAGATAGGTATAGCTTCATATTATGGGAAAAAATTTCAAGCCCGAAAAACAGCCAACGGGGAAATCTTTAACGACAATTTAATGACAGCGGCTCACAGGACGTTACCCTTTGGCACTAATGTAGTAGTCACAAATTTAAATAATGGCAAATCCGTTAAGGTCAAAATAAACGACAGAGGTCCGTTTATTAAAAAGAGAATTATTGACCTGACCAGGGCTGCATTTACAAAGATTGAAAATTTAGATAAAGGATTTACAAAAGTGGAAATTTTGGTTGTTGATTAGTCGTCAAGTATATGTTATTTATATATATACACTATTGAATGCAAAAATAACAAGTGACTCAGATGTTTCAAGAGCGTTTAGTAAAACAGCCGGTGACTATATTTTAATTGCAGATAACATAGACGAAGCCGGAAACCGTGCTTTTATGGCAGTTATCGCTTGGAACATTTCCCTATAATACCCGCAAGAACAGATTGCGGAACACATACGACTGCTCTTGAGTATGAAAAAAACAATCCAGGTGTTGTTAAGGCTGAATATTTATCACATGACCTTCAAACGCTTGTAGACAAAAAACTCAAAAAATTCGACCATATCAAACGAACAATAACGAAAATGGTATTGAAGAGAAATGTGATAAATATCAAATCATCACTGAATCAATTCCCTAAATGTTAATTTGTCTATTACCAAGGTGTAGCCGAAACGCTGGCCACGAGAACATATTAGTACCTTAGAAATTCATTTCTTGTTTTTTAAGAATGAATTTCGTGAAGGTACTTATACCCCCTTGTGGGGTATTACTTGATATCCGAAGAAAGCCGATGAGCCCAACAGGAAGAAATGAACCCTGCCCCTGTGGCAGTGGTAAAAAATACAAGAAATGCTGCTCAAAACACCATCAAGGTGGTTCCAGCCCTGATGGTATCAAAGATTTTCGGCAGGATATTCGTGAATTGCCGGCTGATAAGGAATTTTCTTCGCTGGAAGATGTTCAGGCTCAAGTGGACCTGTTCGTTGCCAGACAAAATGCTGCGCCAATAGAGCGGTTTCATTGGCTGTCTTCTGCTCAGATGTACAGTTTCCTGTATCAACCGTTTGACAACCCCGATCTGGCACGATTCAGCACAACTCTCAGCCCAGAAATATCCGCTCCGGTCTTTAAGCTCTGCTCTCTGCTTCTTGCAGCAATAGGTGCTGATGGCCTCAAAGCTACAGCAAAGGGTAACCTGCCGCAAAAGTTCTGCAACGAAGCGGCAGACGTCTACTGGGCCGATGAAGACTACACCTACCGCTCCCGAATTGGGTCGATCCGCAAAGAGGATGATTTCTATGACCTACATTGCCTCAGAATGCTGGCAGAGCAATGTGGGATGCTACGCAAATTTAAAGGCAAATTTATTATCGGTACCAAATACAGAAAGGCTTTAGCAGATCAGGGTCCGGCAGCGTTATTCCCAGAGCTTCTGAAAACGTATGTAACAGTGTTTAACTGGGGCTACGGAGATGGATATGAGGACATTCACATTATTCAGCAATCGTTTCTTTTTTCGCTCTATCTTCTCAGTAAATATGGTGATATCCAAAGACCGCAGGAATTCTACGAGGATGCGTTTATCAGAGCATTTCCAGATTTACTGAGCGAGCTACAGGACCGGCCATACATGACAGCTGAACAGCAACTTCGGAGGAGCTATTTTCTCAGAACTTTTAGACGGTGCTTCAGCTTTTTTGGATTGGCCGAGCTGACACCCTCTCGTTCCGAGAACCGTTATAGCCACTATGATGTAACGAAAACGATCTTGCTTGATCAGGTTGTGATTTTTTCGTGTTAACACTCTCTCCACATCTGATGTGCCGGAAAAAAGGAGAGGGTGATTTTTGCTCGACTCAGCTGAAGATGATAAAACAGTCAACTTATCTGAGCCTCTTGCAAAAGTCTAATGAGGAGAAATGTAAGGCACTGATTGAGCTTCAGGGTCCTCCATGGTATTGTTTGGCTACCGCCCTGTAGTTATTATTATGCCCGGCTTCACCCTTCCCTGCATCTTGATCTGAAAGCGATCAGGTAGTATTGATCACTCCACCTGCCACTTCCCGGAACTCCGGCCTGATGACCATTACTCATTACCGGTCCTCAAATATGATGGCGTCGTAAAAACTCTTCATCTTGTTCGTTGTTACAATTTTTCTATCATTACGACGTGCCGTATGTACGCCGAAATGATAGAAAAATTGCACGCCTCCAATATGAAGCTTTTTACTTATCCATCGGATAATCGAAGTTTTTACGAGTTTGTCAAATATATCTTTGAACAGTGCATTAAAAGACATAACCTAAAAATACATCGTGATTTTGTCCCATCAGCAACGGAACAACTGTCTCTACAAATCAAAAAAAGAATGAATAAAAATACTTCTCAAGTTGGAAAAACGGAATTTGTTTGTCTTATGGCAGTGTTAATGTCGATGGTGGCATTAACAATAGATACAGTATTACCTGCTTTAGACAAAATCGGAAGCAGCTTGGGGGTGCAGGACCCAAACAATAACCAACTTATTATTTTCACTCTTTTTTTGGGCCTGTCCTTAGGACAAATGCTCTATGGCCCTGTCTCCGACTCCTTTGGCCGAAAAAAAGCGATTTATCTCGGAATATCGATTTTCATTCTTGGCAGTATGATTTCACTGCTATCAACGACCTTCACCTTCATGCTCATAGGAAGAGTATCTCAGGGATTCGGGGTGGCTTCCTGCAGAGTTGTCACTCTTGCCATGATTCGTGACAAACTTGAAGGGAGAGAAATGGGTAGAGTGATGTCATTAATAATGGTTCTTTTCATTATGGTTCCTGCAATTGCTCCGTCAATAGGCCAAGCAATTCTTATCGTTGCCCAATGGAGAGCTATTTTTGGTTTTATTTTAATTATTTGCCTGTTCAGCACCTCGTGGTTTTTTTTTCGTCAACCGGAGACCTTGCCGGAGGAAAAACGACTTCCATTTTCTGTTTCGACAATTACCGCTGGAATTTTTGAAACATTAAAAAATCCAATAACTCGTTCATACATGGTTGCGGCAGGGATTATCTTCGGAGCCTTCGTCGGGTATCTAAGTTCCGCGCAACAGATTCTGCAAATTCAGTACAAACTGGGTGACGCCTTCTCTCTCTATTTTGGAGGACTCGCGGTTGCAATCGGATTCTCATCTTTTGTGACCTCTAAACTTGTCATGAGGTTTGGCATGGAAAGACTCAGCTTCATTTCTTTACTCATGCTTTCAATTAACTCCTTCATTTTCTATTTCTATGCCCAAAGTGTTGCTGGTCACCCTAATCTGTATGTTTTCATGGGATATCTGATAATCGCCTTTTTTAGTTTCGGAGTACTGTTCGGGAGTTTCAATACCCTCGCCATTCAACCCCTGGGTCATATTGCCGGTGTTGCAAACTCCGTCATCAGTTCTGTACAGACGCTGTTGTCAGTTGTAGTAGGAGGCGTTATTGGGCAATTCTATGATGGCACTGTCCTGCCCTTAATTCTGGGATTTTTACTTTGTGGCCTCTCATCATTGACAATCCTGATCTATATTCGAAAATTTGTTACCGGCCGATGCCCCCCTTCAGGTAGTGTTCTTACAAAGAAAAAATAAAGATATGTAATGGCATATAGTTGGCCAGGTTCAAGCGACTTATTTTTCATGCCGGACCATGCATTCCACCAACACATTCCTCACCATCAGAACAGGGGGTGGGACAAACAAAAGCTTCAACAATGTAAAGGGGACACGGAAAAAAGTGGAAAAATTCACATCTCCCGGCATCTATGCTACAATAGAGATTGTTGGACCAATGCCAGTTTCTCCGACAGTCATTGTCAGAAAAGCGGCATATAGTTAGATATTCAGGAGAATGATGATGTTATGCACAAATAGTAACCCTCTGCCAAGACTAAAACAGTTCGTCATTGTTGGCCGTAGGTTACCGCGGATAAAACCACTGAAGGATATCTGGGCAGGTTGTTTTTTCTTGTTGATTACTGTTTTCTTAAGTGTTGTTCTAAATCTTGTCGGGCCACCTGCTGCCAGTGCTCTTAGGTCATTTCGTATCGGTACCGGCGGGAGTACAGGAGTATATTATCCTCTCGGCAAGATAATCGCTGAGGGTATTACGCTCGCGGCCCATGAAAAAACCTCAGCCTTGAATGGCATTATCGGGGTAGCCCAAAATTCAGCGGGATCAATCGAAAATGTTCGTGCCCTCGTGAGTGGTGAGCTGGAGGCCGGTTTAGTTCAAGCAAACATTGCCGCTTATGCCTATAAAAACACACATGATTTTGCAAAGCTGCCAAATGCTGCAAACGTCAGGGCCATTGCCGGTTTATACTCGGAAAAATTCCAACTGGCGGTAAGAAAAGATGCAGGCATCTTAACCTTTGGTAATCTCAAAGGAAAACGAATATCCGTTGATGAGCCCGGCTCCGGAACAAGGGGCGTAATGGATATTGTCCTTCAGGCATATGGTTTGACTGAAAATGATCTCCAGCCGTTGTATCTCAAGCCCGCCTTTACCGAGGACAAGATTATCAACGGTCAGTTGCAGGGATTTGCCCTTATGGCTGGGGCACCAAATAGCGCGGTAAGCAAATTGTTTGACACTGGAATCACACTTCTTCCTATTGCTCCTGAGATCGCCGTTAAGATCAACCGACAGTATCGGTATCTTTTTCCTGGGAAAATTGCTGAGGGCATCTATCCGGGAATACCTGAAACCCCGACTATCGAGGTCTATGCCCTCCTGGTGGTAAACGCGTCAATGCCCAATGAAGTGGCATATGCTCTGACCGATACTCTTTTTAGAAAAGAAACCAAGAAGTTGCTCAAAGAAGGACATCCTCTTGGCAAGGACGTCACGATCAATTCTGCATTAAACGGTGTGTCCATTCCATTGCATCCGGGTGCAGCACTTTATTACAGCGATCACAAGATGGCAATACAGCAACGTCCATGAATTCACTATCACGAGGCTCAAAATCTTACGGCGTATTGATTGGAAGCATTCTTGCCGTGCTTACATCCGTCCTTCTTGTTATTGCATATACGAACAATACACTGCATTCCATTGAGAACAATCTTCCCCATACACTTTTTACTGAGCTCAACTCTCTTTCATTAGCCCTTGAAGATATTTCCGGCGTCGTTTCTGCTGCACGGATCGCAGCAGTCACCAAAGACCCGAGGCACATTTCCGAGTTACGGTCAACTCTTGATATCGCACATCTCGGGATTATTGATCTGCGGGATACCTATGTTGCCAATAATCTGGTAAATGCATCGGAATTTCACGCCATCGTTGCCCCAGCCATCGCGGATCTGGAGATTTGGCTGACAGAGGGAGTTTCCGGATTTCCCCCGGAGTCATCTACCACTCTCAATATAATCACTGACCGGATTACTCAAGCCTTTCACAAAGCTACCATTCAAAAACATCAATCCCAGGACCAGGCTCAGGTAATTCTCGACAATCAACGGAGACGACTGGAGACTTTTCAACACAGCGTCAATCTTCTGTTTATCTTGACTTTGGTTCTGGCTTTCGTCTTGATCTTCCTGCTCGCGCACCAAATAGCTGTTAAAAAAGAGGAAGTTATTGCCAAGAACCAAATCCAACGGCAGCACGATTTACTGGAAAGCCTTTTAAAACACATACCACTGGGCATTGGCGTTTGGGACAAGGAAAAAAACAACCTCTCTCTTAACGCCAGTTTCATCAAAATCACAGGGTACGATCAGACCGATTTACCAAGTTTACATAAATGGCCGGAACTGGCTTATCCTGATTTAGTTTATCGACAAGAGGCAAGAGAAAACTGGACGACAACCGGGAAAAACAGCTCTACTTGTGAATACCGAGTTACCTGCAAAAATGGGATGGTTAAGGATATCGAGTTCCAGGCGGTCTACCTGCCCGATTCGAGAGTTATTACTACCTTGACCGACGTATCAGAACGAAAAAGTAATGAGAAAATCCTGCAGGAGAGTCGAAGAATGGAAGCTCGGGCCAAAAAGATGGAATCGCTTGGCTTGCTCGCCGGCGGAGTCGCTCATGATCTTAACAATATTCTGTCGGGTATCGTCAGTTATCCTGAATTAATACTCTATGAACTTCCGGAAGGTCACAAGATGCGCCGACCAATAGAGATAATGCGTGAGTCAGGCTTGCGGGCGTCGGCCATCGTCCAGGATTTGCTGACCGTAGCACGTGGTGTTGCCATTGAAAAAGAACCGTTGAACATCAACGTAATCATAGAAGAGTATCTGGATTCCCCGGAGTTCCGGCTTATCCAGCAGTTCCATCCCTCTGTTGCCATTGAAACCCGGCTTGCAGCAAATCTCTCCAATCTTATGGGTTCGCGTGTACACATCAGGAAGATTCTGATGAATCTTGTCTCTAATGGCTTTGAGGCCATCGAGAACTCTGGTTGTGTTGCCATTTCGACAAGCAACATCACTCTCGATGTTCCGTTGCAAGGCTTGACTGATATTGAGGTGGGAGACTATGTGACATTATCCGTTTCTGATCAGGGAGGAGGTATCTCAGAAGAAGATCTGGAGAATATATTTGAACCGTTCTACTCTAAGAAGGTAATGGGCCGTAGCGGCACAGGCCTTGGCCTCTCTGTTGTTTGGAATGTAGTGGAGGATCACCATGGCCACATCAGTGTAGCAACTTCAAGTGAGGGAACCCAGTTGACTCTCTATTTCCCGATGACCACTAAAATGGAACAGCAACCTCAACCAATGACTGATCTTTCAAAATTCAGAGGCAAGGGTGAAAGTATTCTGATTGTAGATGATGTCAGCACGCAGAGGTTTATCACAACGAGCATCGTCGAACGGCTTGGCTATAGTGTCGAATCCGTATCCAGCGGTGAAGCGGCCATCGAATTTCTGGAAAACCAACCGGTCGATCTTATCCTTCTCGATATGATCATGAATCCCGGAATAACCGGGCGACAAACGTATGAAAAGATTACTGAAATGTATCCTGGCCAAAAGGCCATAATTACCAGTGGGTTTGCTGAGACTGAAGATGTCAAGGAAACTCTACGCTTAGGAGCGGGGAGATTTCTCAGGAAACCACTGGTGATTAATGAGCTTGCCCTGGCTATGCAAAACGAGCTTTGCAGCGATGTAGAGCGAAAAAACATGTTAACTATTTCTTGATTTTTGTGCTTCTTATCTTTTACACTCTCATTAGTGCCTTCCAGATTATTTTCATTCACTCTCTTTAGTACCCCCTTGAGGGGTATAAAAAACAAGAAAAATAATCTACGAAAGGCACTTATCCCGCGCTCTTCAGCGGGTTTAGGTAAATGAACCGTCCAAATATTTTGGGCATCAGGTCCTCTTCTGTTTGAAGAAAGCAAACTGATTATCTATTCGGGATAGAGCCATTTATGACAAACATCGTCCCAGCTTTACCCCGAGGGAGTCAACAAGGTCGCACAAATCTAAGTCGGTTATGTATATAACAGTGATAAAATACCTTCTGTTAGTCCTTCTGGTTTCATCCATTTCAACCATTTCAACTATTGCATCTGATCATGTTGCAATAGACTCAGTCCTCGTCAAAAAATCTCAACGAAAAATGTTTTTGATCCAGGATAATCAGATTGTAAAACAATATCGGATAAGTATAGGTTCGAATCCCAAAGGACCCAAGGAAAGGGAAGGTGATGGACGCACGCCGGAGGGTCGGTATATTTTAGATTTTAAAAAAGAAGACAGTTCTTTTTATAAAGCTATTCATATCTCCTATCCCAATGAGACAGATATTGAGAAAGCTAAAAAAAACAACGTCGACCCGGGTGGTCAAATTATGATCCACGGCCAACAAAACGGTTATGGCAGCTTAGCTTGGTTTACACAAAGGTCCAATTGGACAGCTGGCTGTATTGCAGTTACCGACGAGGAGATGGATGAAATTTGGAGCCTTGTGAAGGTTAATACGCCGATAATAATTAAAAAATAAATAGGAAGAGAGAATCCTAACGTGAAATATCAATACGAGGCAATTCTCCCCTAATATGGACTCGTTACAATGGCTGGATCCACATCGATTTATTTCCCAAACGGTCTTCAATTGAACCCGCTGAATGTATTGACCATAGTAGCTGAAAAAACATTCCAATATGGACTGGTACTGCTGTTTTTGCTGTTCATCGCCCTATACCCTTTTTCACAGGCGGGAGCTGTACCAAGCGCTGCCAGCGGTACAGGTACCCTCGTTGCGATTTCCATCCGCCATCATTCAGTTGTTGTTGACATCCTTGATCGATCCATGCTTCGTACAGTAGGCGGAATAATTACCGACAACACCGTCCTGTTGAGAGACGAAAAGAGTGTCACCCTTGAGGATTTCCATGTAGGCGAAACTGTCAAAGTTGCCTGGAAAAATGCCCGGCAGGGTCAGGAAATACTTTCACTGAGGTTCAAAGGGCCTGCCCTGACGGCCAATCCAGTCAAGATCTCAGCCCTGCGCTATAAAAGCCAGCCAGGAGCAGGAGCAAACGATTATGGCAGAATCATCGGGGAAAACGGACGACACATTGTCCGCGGCAAAGAAACATTGCTGGATATCGCCAGGCAATACGACCTTGGTTACAATGAACTGGTGGAATTGTACCCCAAGTGTGATCCGTGGCTTCCCCCGGAGGGTCTGGAATTGGTCATTCCCTCACAAAGAATACTGCCCGATACCGCACTTCGTGGAATTGTTATCAATATTCCGGAAATGCGATTGTACTATTTTTCAAGAAAAAACAGCCACCTGAACATCGAAACCTTTCCGGTCGGCATCGGGGACGATACATTTCCCACACCGACTGGTTCCTTTGTCATCGGAGCGAAACGTAAAAATCCAACCTGGTACATCCCTCCTTCCCTACAGGCTAAATATGATGCCAAAACCATTCCGCCCGGGCCGGACAACCCCCTTGGCGACTATTGGGTGGCGTTGAAGGACACGATGTACGGAATCCATGGCTCGGATATTCCATGGTCGGTGGGAAGGCTTGTCACTCACGGTTGCATCAGGATGTATCCAGAAGATATTGCCCAATTCTTCAACATGGTACAACCCGGAACCCCGGTGCGTTTGCTTTATCAACCAGTGAAAATTGCCAAGGTTTCCGACAGGATTCTTATCGAGGTTCACCGTGACATATACCATACCGTCAAAGGTACCCTTATCAACTACGCCGAGTCTGAAATAGCCAAGAAAGGCCTGTGGCAATGGGTGGACAAAAAGAAATTCAGTCGGGCGATCAAGCTCCAGAATGGTCTACTTATGGATATTACCGCGGAGGGTCCTCCGCAGATGGGTTATCGTCCAGCTGAATAACGCCAACTGACCGAAAAATCAGGTTTTTCATTTTTAGACAGACACTACCAAGAAAGATTTTAATCCTTTGGTTCCAGCGAACTCCAGGATACTACTCTGTTCCGGCCGGATTGTTTGGCATGAAGGAGAGCTTTGTCGGCACGATCGGTCAAATATTCAAGAGTATCATCTTCCTGATACTGAGCCAGTCCTATTGAGATCGTCAAGGGAAACGGCAGGGGCGGATTCAATTCATGTTGAATTGAATACCTGATACGTTCGGCAAAGGAATGAGCTGCTCTTTCGTCAGTTGCCCTTAAAAGAATAACAAACTCTTCACCACCCCAACGAACAACCGTGTCATAAGGCCGGCACTTTTCCTTGAAACAGGCGCTGATTGCCTGCAGAGCAAGATCTCCGAAATGATGTCCGTGATTATCGTTGACCTGCTTGAAATGGTCGATATCGAGGAATAGCAAGGTCATCGATTCGTTCCGTCTGAGACTGCGCGCACATTCATCATGGAAGATGTGAGCAAAGTAGCGGCGGTTATTTAATCCGGTTAAGGGGTCGAGAGTTGATAGTTCCTCTAACTTTTCTATCATTTTGTGAAGTTGCGTGTCTTTGTCAGTCCTGATTGTTCCCAGGACACCAAAGATTAAACCGAACAGCAGTGGGTGGGCCAGGAAAAACCATTGCGCCGGTGAGGTGATGGCAGTCATGTAGGGCGTCGCCACCCCAGAGGCCTCAAGGAAATGAGCATGAAACAGAATCGAAGCCAGAGGAATCGGCACCCCCCAAAGAAATCCGAACCAAATATAGATATTTCGACGGGGGTTAAAACTAAACGATTGCCTGGCTGCCCTGAAAAACTCGTGGATTGTTTTCGGGATATATTTAGCCATGCCAGGTTAGCGATGAAATTGCGAATTGCTCAGAACTATATCACTAACTCTCTTAACATAAATAACCAATGAGCAAACCGTAGTCACGTGGATTCCCCCTCCAGTCTAATGTAAGCAGGCAAGAGAAAGCTAAGCGATTTTGATGCCATCTTTCTCGATTAAGATAAGTTTTTTCTTATAAAGGCCGCCAATTGCTTTTTTAAAAGCTTTTTTACTTACCTCAAACATGGCGTAGATCTCTTCAGGTGGACTTTTATCGGTAACGGCAACCATGCCGCCACTCTCCTTCAGAAGGTTGAGAATGGTCTGGGAAATATCATCAACTCTTTGATAGCCTGTTTGCTGCAACCTTAAGTCAATCTTGAAATCTTCACGTATTTTTTTTATGTAGCCCTGCAACCGCTGGCCTATGACAAGATTTTGGAAGACTTCGTTGTAATAGATCATACCTGTATGAGAACTATTGACAATTGCACTGTATCCCAGATCCGTCTTGGCATAGATAATAAGATCAACCTCCTCTCCCTCTTCATACTGTGGCTGCTGCAGATCTAAAAATTTATCCAGCTTTGAAGAGGCCGTAATACGTTGGTGTTTTTCACTCAGGAAGATAAAGACGACATATGATTTACCCTCCCTCATGTTGTCCTGCTGCTCACTCTTTGGCGCAAACAGATCGTTTTCAAGCCCCCAATCCATGAAAGCACCCGCCGCTGAGTTGGTCACCACTCTCAAGAAGGCAAATTCTCCGACCATCGCCTTTGGTTTTTGAGTGGTGGCCACCAGACGCTTTTCTCTATCTACATAAACAAAAACCTCAATTTCATCACCTGGCTGGTACCGTTCTGCAGCAGATTTATCCCTGAGGAGAATATCCCCCGATTCACCACCGTCAAGATGAATGCCATATGCCTGTGTTCCTTTTATAGTAAGCCTGTTTATTCTACCTATCTCTACCATCTTACCCTCTATGTGCCATCACTCTAACGTTAAACTCCGATCCGGAATCAGATGGGCTGAGTCAACATGTTGCGGATAGCAACCGGATCCTGTGCATAAGAATGAATACTTTTTTTGAGCCCATAATTTTGCACCATTTTGATGGCTTGAGGCAGAAAACGATATTTATGGAAACCAGCCTTGCTTTCCAGATCAGCCTGAATCCATTCTCGGGGCAGGTCGGGTATTCGCCCGAGCACCACATCCGGTACAAGGGAATAGACCAATCCACCGACGATACCCTCCTCCACTGCAAGCCAGTCCTCCACCACATCCTGAACTTCCTTTAAGGAGGGTGTTTTCTGTTTGGCGTTTATGGTCGTCAGAATAGCCTTTTCTGTATATTTCCGCAGGGAAATGTGCAAGGTTTCCTCCAACGGAGTCATAAGCACAGTGTACGGGTTGGCTGAAGCACTTTTCCAAACAGTCTGCTGATTTCGAAAAAATTGCCAGGCGCCTATTTTCTCGGAGTATTGGAGGTAACTGGAGTAAGACCCCACTTCGTTGATTTTCGTCTGCCCGGTTAAGCCGAGTTCGACCCGCTTTGTCGAGTCACCGCTGAATTGGTAATGAGCGATATATTCCCGTGCGAGATCCTGAACGATAACAGCATTAACTCCTTGCTCACCTGATTCAATAACAGCATTTTTCTGTCCATTCAAGACGGAAATGGAGTTATAAGGGTTAACCAGCCCCGTGCGGCCTAAAAGATCCTCAATGGTATCCCTGCAGTAGTCAGCAAACAGCCCTGATACGTCCTTCCGGTCTTCCGGGACATAAAGGAGTCTGCAGGTAAGCCCTTCGAGTTGCCAGTGAACTTCCTTGCTGTCCAGATCTTCACGGATCCGTTCAATCAAATCCGGCCGGGAAGTGAGATATTCCAGGCTGGCGTTGTGATCGGCTTTATCAGTGTCTTTTTCGAAGTCACTAAAAGCGACAAAATCGGTCGAAGGTTCGGAAATATTGAGCGACTTGAAGAGTTGCTCGTATTTAAAATCTTTCAATGGGTTTTGCGACAGATCTGCCGATTCTGCTCCTGGAAGATTTGGCAGAAAGAGGAAAACTGCCGACAGGACCAAGAGCCTTGGAAACTTTTTCAAACACTGCATCTTTGGTACACTCCAACAAAAAGCGTTTTTCTGAATTAAGCGTATTTACATGGGTAGACATGCTGATATTACTTGGATAATCCATTTGCAGGACTTCACAAAAATATCCCTTTCCTTTTTTAAAACTCCTCAAATCATGAATTGACAGGAGCCTTAAAGAAGTGGGCTCGTTCGATTATTTTTCTCGGGGGATAATGCAGTTGATGTTGCGGAACAAAATCAAAAATGCGCTTAATCTTGATGAACCCTGTTAACTTATCGGCGATATTTTCTAAAAACAGAAGGAATAAATGCATTCACTGCCCAGATTTTCTATTTTTCTCGAAAATTCGTGGGTTCCAGGCCATGCTTTCGTAACAATGCGTAAAAATCGGCACGATACTTGTTTGCCATTTTCGCAGCCTGGCTTACATTGCCTTGGTTGAGCTCGAGGAGTTGAATGAGATATGCTTTCTCGAAAGTAGCCTTTGCATGTCGAAGTGGGGGAATACCATTCTCTCCGGCCAGTGAATTGGAGATCAGGTCTGGCGTTACAGTCTCGCCCTCCGCCATGGCTACCGCATATTCTATCGCGTTTTTCAGTTCTCGAACATTGCCGGGCCAGTCGGAATCCATTAATTTCCAGATAGCGTCCGGTGAAATATTGCTGACAGTTTTTCCTGCCTCTTTGCCAAACTCGGCGATGAAATGTCTGGCCAAGGGGACGATATCCTCCTTCCGTTCCCGAAGAGGAGGGATCGAAATGGGGATCACATGGATACGATAGTAGAGATCCTCACGAAAAAGCCCATCATGCATCAACCTGTCGAGATCATTATTGGATGCTGCAATGATTCTGACATCGATCTTTACCTTACGGTTGCTTCCCAAGGGATAAAATTCTCGCTCTTCCAGTACGCGCAGGAGCTTAGCCTGCATGGACAAGGGCAATTCGGAAATTTCATCGAGGAAAAAGCTGCCCCCATGCGCTAGGGAAAACAACCCTTCCCGATGGGTTTCGGCGCTTGTAAAAGCCCCTTTTTCGTAACCCAAGAGTTCACTCTCTAATAAATTCTCAGGGATTGCAGCACAATTGATAGCGATAAACGGGCCATCTTTTCGAGTGCCGGCGGCATGAACACATCGAGCAATCAGTTCCTTGCCGGTTCCGCTTTCTCCTTCAATATAGACGTTAGAATCCGTGCCGGCAATCTGGGCCACTTTGGCCAGCACGGATTTCATTTTGCTGCTCCTGGCGATAACTCGGGAAAAAAATGGCGGCTGGGCCTGCTGGGTACGATCAGGCGACCTCCCGCTGACCAACCGGCTCTTTTCCAGGCAATTTTCGATCTGGTGAAGAAGTTCGTCGCCATCGAACGGTTTGGTCAGATAATTGCAAGCACCACGCTGTATAGCATCGACTGCGTTATTGATAGTTCCATAGGCAGTCAGGATAATTGTCGGCAATTCCGGCTGGAGCTCTCGTAATTGCTGCATCAAGGAGACACCATTTTCATCACCGAGTTTATAATCGATTACCGCCAGGTCGATATAGGTTTCTCTGGCCAAGGTCAATGCCCTGTGGCTGTCAGGCGCCGACAACACATGGTATCCTTGAGATTTCAGGCGCATTTCCAACACCATCAGAATGCTGGGATCATCATCAATTGCTAAAATGGTTTTCGATTTGACGTCTGTTTGCTCCATTCATGGCACCTCAATTGCTGATTCGGTTTGTACGCCTTCCAAATCGACAGCCTTCAGCTGCTCCATTTGCTTTGTGAGTGTCCTGATTTCTTTATCCTGAGACCGGATGATGTCATTGAGTCTTTGATTTTCAGCGTCAATGGCTAACATTTCACTCAGAGCAGTTACCCAACAACCGGTTTCAGGTCCATACCCGAACTTGGTAACTGCATCTTTCATTCGTCTCAAGCACCTGACCGCATTGACAGAGGTATCCACATTACCGTCAGGCTGTGCCAAAGCAGTTTCTATGATACCGAAGGCCCGAGCAGAAAAATGTCCTTCACAACAGGATATCGACTCCGCAACAGACTGTAATGCATGAACAACCTCCCCGTTTTTCATCGAGGCATCTGCCTGATCCAACAATTGTACTTCCAACCGGTCCAGCTTCGTTGCGTGTTCTTGACCCGATGGTATTTTTGGCAACGTATCCGGTTGGGCTTGTTGTACCGACAAATCAGGGCGTTCGACCGATTGGCGGCATCCGATTATCACATTCAATACAATTAAGCAGATGGCAGGGAAAAGTAAAATGTGCTTCCAAAGCTTTTTTTGCTTTCGACCCATATACTGCCTCCGTGAGCTTTGACAATGTGCTGAGCGATAGCCAGACCTAAGCCACTGCCTCTGGTTGCATCTGTACCGTTTTTAATTCTGTGAAATTTGTCGAAAATATTCTGTAGATTCTGAGGTTCGATACCGCAACCGGTATCGGTTACCGAAACCTGAAGCAACGCATCTATACCTTCGGGGGCTTTGACGTTTAGAGTAATACTTCCTTCGGGGTCTGTATATTTTATGGCGTTGCCGATCAGGTTTTCGAGAAGCTGGTCTAACTGATCACGATCTGCCAAGGCATGCGGGAGATTCGCCTGCGGCTCAAAGTACATGTGTATCTTCTTGGCATAGGCAAGAGGTTTGAGTCTTAAGAGGGCAGTTTGGATCGTTTCATTCAAATCGGTGTCCACGAACTGATAATCCATCATTTTACTTTCCATCCGCGACAGATCAAGAATACGATTGACCGCGACGATAAGCCGTTTGCACTCGTCTCGAACGATTATCATCAGTTGAGATTGACTCTTTGGATCGTTATGAAAAATACCCTTTGCGAACATCTCGGACGCCTCCCATATGGCAGTCAGGGGAGTCCGAAGAGTATGGGACACGTGGCTGACGAAATCCTCTTTCAGCCGGTTAAGCTCCTGCAACCTTTCACTCATTGCATTAAACTCATCGGCCAGATGACAGATTTCCAGAGGCGCTTGCAGTTGCTCAATTGTAACAAAGTCGCCTGCAGCAATACCCCGCGTCTTTCGCTGGAACAATTCAATTGGCTGCACGATGCGTTTCATGGCCAGCAAGGAGACTGTAAGACTCAGAACAAGAGAGGCAATGGCAAAGGCAGTAGTTACCCAAAGGACTTTTGTGCTGATCGCCTCTGAGGTACGGATTTTTTCATCCCTTGCCATGCTACTCGCCTTCTCGATGCGGGAGAGAGAAACGAAAATTTTCTGGATTACCTCGTCACGCTGAGACTCATAAGCTGCGGAGGGACCGGTCCCACCTTGATTTTTTTGACCCTTAACCCCATTGAAGTAGGAGTTACTCAATGTCAGCGCTGTGTTGAAAATCGTCCCAACTTCCGTATCTAAAATCAGAGACTCCAGTGAGGTTAATTGTTCAAGAAATTCGTCTTGCCGCTTTACAAAAAGCAGGTAGAAAGCTTCGTCTTCGGAAATCCAATATTTTTTCTCAACACGGACCAGAACCTGAAGTCTCGTAGACAAGGATTCGGCGATTTGGATAACATCGCTATCCACACCAGCAGCAAGGTGGGTAATATAGGTTAAGCGATTAAGCTCAATGGCGACGTAGCTCCCAAAGGAAACCATCAGGAGCATGATTGTCAGATAACCTGCCATGAGAAACTGAAAAATCGTCAATCGCATGATGATTTTTTTTGTTGGGGCGGGCTGATATCAAGTTGGAATGTCTGGTTGCGGAATAAAATCTAATGATGAATTTTTACAGAAAAGTACAAAGATTGCAATGAGAAAACAGCATCACCGGATGTATGGCAAAAAGCAAAAAAAAGGGGCCACTTAAACGTGGCCCCCAATTCAAGAGAGATTTCCCCTTGTTTGTAACTTATTTCAGCACATTGTACTCTGTCACGTCTATGACTTTTTTTCCTTCTTTTTCCATCACGGTCCCTTTGATCTGAACCTTCATGCCGCTCATTGACTTGACTTCCATGCCCTTCTCATTATCGGCCAGATTAAAGACCTCACCCTTGTTATCGACGAATTGACTGTTCTCATTGATCTTTCCCGACATAGTGAGATGCTCGCCTGCAGGCATTGCTTGTTCTGCCGCTGTACCCATTTTTGTCGCGGCGTTCGCATCCGATCCGAGCCAACTCGTATTACCCATTCCAACCAGAGACATAGCCGAGACAAACAGCACTGAGATGGTATAAATGACAAATTTTTTCATGTTATCTCCCCCTGAACTATTTATGCTGCATCAGATTTCCTGGCAGCTTCATTACTTGACACCTCCCCTTCCCGGTATCCTTTGTTGGCTGCCTGCGGGAGTGGTCAAGCGTTAAGGGCCGGAGTCCAGCCCCAGTCTGCATTGTTTAAAGCAAGAGCTATGCCACATCCAGGAAAAAGTATATCAGCAACAATATTGAGATGTTACATGGAAGATTATATTTTGTTTGCCTTGTCGGCATGGAGGGAAACCCCTACAGCATTTCGAGGGGGGTGGTTGAATCGATTCTCAAATTCCTCGTTATTCCGACAAATTTGGCGCGCATCAACTGAAGGAATTTCCCTGCACTACTGTATTAAAGTTAACACCCCACGAGGGGTAAAGAGCATTCTCGGACAGTCTCCTAGGAAAAGATGGGCTTCCTTTGTTTTTCCTCAATTTCCCAGGCACACTTTCGACAAAAATGAGCAGCAGGCAGGATTTCCAGCCGCGCCAAAGCAAGCGGTTTCCGACATTCTTCACAAATCCCATAGGTGCCATCCGCCATTTTCTTCAATGCCAGACTGATGTTATCGAGCTCCTTCCTTTCACGCACCTCCAATTGCTTAGAAAGATTAAGCAAAACCATCTTCTGCGCCTCTTCTTCCAACTCAAGGTCACGCTCACTCAAGGCCTGCCAATCAGATTGAAATCCATCCAGGCGATCAAGAATTTCCCGACGTGCCTTTAAAAGTAATTCCTTCAGATGTGTAAGATCTTTTTCATTCATACACTTCGCCTCCCAGTTATTCACAACGGTTGTTTTAGGCGTTCATTATGTGAGGTATAAAAGGTAGAGTTATCAGTTATCTCATCACTAAAACTGCTGATTTGATCCTTTGCTCAATCCATCAATATCTGCTCCGCCCAACGGGCATGATATAAAGCGGAAAATCTTCAGCATCCATCCGCAAGATCTTCTTCACCTTGGAATCGTCGAAGGCTCCGACAACTACAGTACCGAGTTCAAGAGCTACGGCCTGCAAATAAATATTTTGCGCAGCATGACCCACCTCCATATGGACATAGCGCGCGGCTCTCTCTCCATACTTACTCGCTGTCCGTTCATAGGCTCCGGCAATGACAATGGTTACGGAACCTCTCTCTATGCAGCTCTGCCCATAACAGGCGGCAGCTAAAACCTGCCGCCTTTCTTCATCGCTTATCCGAACCAATTCATGACTCCGGCTGTGGTATTTGTATATTCCGACGGGAATTTGCTCAACCTGCCCCGCTACCAGGTATACCTCAAGGGGATAGAGGGCGCCGGCGGAGGGTGCGGTTCGCATGCCATTCTTCCTGTTGATCCCTTGCGCGGCCCACAGTAGCTGCGAAACCTCGGCGAGCGTCAAATTTTTTCCCTGGTAAGAGCGAATGGACGTCCTTGCCCGCAAAGCAGCTTCCACTGATACCTTGCTGTCCAACATGGGTTCCGGCAGTTTAATCACAGTCGGCTCCACTTGATGTTTTTGCAAAAAGGCTTGGAGAGAGACGGTGAGGGTACGGATGAATGTCTTATTGTGGCAGGCATGCACCGCACTGAGCCGATTTTCCTCGAACTGGGCGAGATGCTGTTGTCCCAATGGCCCGCTTTGCAGGTAGCTTTTGAGGAGCTGCGGAAAATTGTTCATGAAGATGCTTGCTTTCTCTGAGTGGCAGGAGGGGAGATAGATTTGTCTCTCATCAAATTGCAACATTGCCGATCCCTGGCAGACAGAAGTAACCTCCTGGTTCATCCTCGCAAGCAGGGTAAGTACCTCCTCGAGATCATCCTCTTCGCGGCGCCCCAATCTTGCCATCTCATCCTGATATTCAGGTCTGGACTCAATCCGAACAAGATCTCTGCGAATAAAGCGAAACAGCTCCCGGCAACACTTTTCCAGGGCTGCCTGGGTAAGGATTGTCTCATCTTTTATGATACGGGCGTTGACTTTATAGAGGCGTGCAACTCGACACCAGTGGGCTGCGCCGGTTAAGCAGAGCCTGCGGTAATGCTCGTCGTGGGCGAATTGTCTACAGAAATTATCGATATGCTCTTGGGATTGCTCGTCAAAGTAGAGTGTGCGGAGCAAGACCAGGGCACTTTCTCCTTCCTGGACGGCGGCAAAAACGCTGATTTCCACCTCTCCACCCAGCACATCCCCTTCAACCTGTTGTACCGCAAAGTAGAATGGTCCCTCCTTGCGGTATCCACTTAGACCCATAGCCCCCTCCCGGCCGAAAAAAAGAGAAGTTATTCCAATTCGATATGCTTGTCGCCCCCTCCCACACCATCTTTTTCCGCCTGAACCGCATAACCCATGCTACGTAAGCCCTTTAAGAGTTGGTGGCAGCCTGACGCATACCTATAACGATAAATTCTCTGTGCGTTTCCGGCAAGGGTTATCTAAGCAGATCCACTTCCTCACCATGAATATTACGTTGCCACAGTTGTCACAGTTGTCTACAGTTGAAAGATCTTTTATAATGTGTATTCTGACTCGATTTTTAGTACTTTAAAAATTCTTTTCTTGTTTTTCACCCCTCAAGGGGGCACTGAAAAGAGTAAGAATGAATTTCGTGAAGGTACTTATCCCGCGCTCTTCATCGGGGTTAGTACCTTACAGATGAATTATATCACCATATTTTTAGACACTCCTTTTTTTAGGATCATTAGCAAAATGATTTCTGCTCATCAACTAATTAATGAAAGACAATTCTCCATACTTAATTGAATTACAGGGTATGACCAAAGCATTTCCCGGGGTGCTTGCCAACGATTCGATAGATTTACAAATAAAACCGGGCGAAATACATGCCTTGCTTGGTGAAAATGGTGCCGGAAAATCGACTCTGGTGAAAATGATCTATGGAATCCTCAAGCCTGATGCCGGAACTATCCTTTACAATGGCAAGCGAGTTGAAATTGAGACGCCTGCCCAAGCCCGGGAACTGGGCATTGCCATGGTGTTTCAGCATTTTTCGCTGTTTGATTCTCTATCCGTGGTAGAGAATATTTCTCTTGGCATCAATAAGGCTGTCGACCTGGGCAAGCTTGCCGCTGAAATAATCGAAGTCTCCGAACGGTATGGCTTACCGCTGGATCCTCGTCGCCATGTTTACACCTTATCTGTTGGCGAACGGCAACGTATTGAAATCATTCGCTGCCTGCTTCTGAAACCCAGATTGCTGGTGATGGACGAACCCACATCGGTCTTAACACCTCAGGAAGTAAAAAAGTTATTTCTGACTTTAAACCGATTGGCGGAAGAAGGGTTGGCAATCCTCTACATCAGTCATAAACTCGATGAAATCATAGCGCTTTGTCACCATGCTACCATCCTGCGTCTTGGTAAACGGATCGCTACGGTTACTATAAATGAAGAGAGCGCATCATCGCTTGCAACGATGATGATGGGTGAAGAGCTGGAAAAAGTTGAACGCCGGCAAACCCCTGCAGCCGGGGAAGTACGATTGAAAGTTGATAATTTGACCATGCCCGCAATTGAGAGTACAGGTATAACCTTAACCGATATACATCTTGAAATTCGAGCTGGGGAAATTGTCGGCATTGCAGGAGTTGCAGGTAATGGTCAGGACGAATTGCTCAAAGCGATCAACGGTGAAGTAAGCAGTCAGACAGCATCGTGCATTATTATCGAAAACCAACATGCAGGCAAATTAGGCCCCAACGCCCGTCGCAAAGCAGGTTTGGCGAGTGTACCGGAAAAACGGCTTGGCCATGGCGCAATCCCGGAAATGGATTTGGTGGATAATGCCTTTATGACCGGCTTTCAGCGTATGGGGTTGCTCGCCAAAGGTCTGATCAATTATCCCAAGACAAGAAACTTTGCTCATAAGGTAATAGCCGATTTCGGGGTTAAAACATCTGGTTCCAAAGTGCCTGCAAACAGTTTGTCCGGCGGCAATTTACAAAAATTTATTATCGGCAGAGAACTTACCCAACAACCGGATATCCTTATCGTCTCACAACCGACCTGGGGCGTCGATGCCGGCGCAACGCAGACGATACGCCGATCTTTACGAGCACTGGCAGCTCAAGGTGCCGCAGTACTGATTATCTCCCAGGACCTGGATGAGTTAATGGAAATGTCGGATAGAATCGGCGCAATCTGTGGAGGTCGCTTATCGCGCTTTTACCCTACGGCCGAAATGACGGTTGAAAAAGTCGGTCTCCTCATGGCAGGCGTCTCGCTGGAAGAAGGGGAAGCCAATGTGGCCTAATTTAGTGCAACGTCGAATTCCTTCCAGATCTATGGTCTTTTTGTCACCTGTTTTGGCACTGCTGCTGTCCCTCTTGGCCGGCATCATTTTATTTATCATTATGGGAGTATCACCTTTTGCGGCCCTGCATGCCTATTTTATTGAACCTCTTTCAAGCATTTACGGACTGGCCGAATTAGGGGTTAAAGCGACCCCCCTCATCTTAATCGGGGTTGCCTTGTCTCTTGGTTTTAAAGCAGGCGTGTGGAATATCGGTGCAGAAGGCCAGTTAACCATGGGTGGTTTATGTGGTGGTGTTGTGGCGCTGTATTTCTATGGCCAGCAAGGTTTTTATATCCTCCCGTTAATGTTGCTTGCCGGGATATTGGGCGGAGGCGCCTGGGCTGCCATCGTTGCATTCCTACGGGTACGATTTAATGCCAATGAAATTCTGACCAGTTTGATGCTGAGTTATGTAGCCGGTTTGTTTCTAAACCTGATGATGTACGGCCCTTTAAAAGATCCAGAGGGTTTCAATTTCCCGGAATCCAGGCAATTTAGTGATTCTGCGTTGTTGCCTATACTCTACGAAGGGACACGATTACATATTGGTATTCTCATAGCTCTGCTCGTTGTCGGGTTGGGCTGGATAATCCTCTCTCGGACGCTGTTGGGCTATCAAATAAAAGTTGCCGGGTCCGCCCCGGCAGCATGCGAACATGCAGGATTTAGACACTCCAAAATAATCTGGACAACCCTTCTCATGGGGGGAGGTATGGCAGGATTAGCCGGAATTATCGAAGTTGCGGGTCCAATCGGCCAATTGCTGCCTAATATTTCACCCGGCTATGGTTTTACAGCCATTATCGTGGCCTACGTAGGGCGCCTTCACCCACTTGGTGTTCTTTTCGCCGGTCTCCTATTGGCGTTAACGTATCTGGGGGGAGAAACAGCCCAGATCCAATTAAATTTACCAGTGGCAGTGACCGGTGTGTTTCAGGGGTTACTGCTGTTTTTTTTACTGGCCAGTGATGTGCTGATCCACTACCGTGTTCAATTCGGCAAGCCTGCATTGGCTGTGGAGAAAAATTGATGGATTTTTTCATTCCGGCATTGCTGACGATTATCACTGCAGCAACGCCGCTCTTGTTTGCGGCACTTGGGGAAATGGTCACAGAGAAGTCCGGTGTGTTGAACCTCGGTGTTGAAGGTATGATGGTGATGGGTGCGGTAATTGGCTTTATCACGGTTCACTATTCCGGGAGCGTTACGCTGGCGATTTTGGCCAGTATGCTTGCAGGGGCTTTCATGGCCACGATCTTTGCCATGTTTGTTCTCAAGTTTTACGCAAGCCAGGTGCCTGCCGGTCTGGCATTAACTATTTTTGGCATCGGTTTAAGCGCGTTAATAGGGCAAAGCATGATCGGCATAGCCTACGAGGGAATGCCAAAGATTTCCGTCCCCTTCCTCTCCGCGATTCCTGTTGTAGGTCCCTTGCTGTTTCAACAAGATTTCTTAGTATACCTGTCTATTGCCATGGTCGTCGCGATCCATTATTTTTTGAATAAAACTCGACCGGGCTTGATCTTACGTGCGGTTGGAGATTCCCATGATGCAGCCCATGCGATGGGATATTCAGTGGTCAAGATCAGATTCATGGCGATATTGTTTGGTGGGGCAATGGCCGGACTGGGAGGAGCATACCTCTCGCTCGCTTATTCTCCCCTATGGGTGGAACAGATGACCGCAGGGCGAGGCTGGATTGCCTTGGCTCTGGTCGTTTTTGCCTGCTGGCGTACCGAACGGGTTCTGCTTGGTGCCTACCTGTTCGGCGGTATTTCAATCTTACAATTGCACGCTCAGGCGCTGGGCATTGGGATTCCATCCCAGGTTATGTCGATGTTACCTTATCTGGCGACCATCGTTGTTTTGGTGATCATTTCCAGGGATGTATCGAAAATTAAGTTGAATGCTCCTGCTAGCTTGGGTCGGGCGTTTCATCCTAGTCGTTAGTTAGTGACTTAGAAATTCTTTCTCTGCTTTTCGAGAAAGAATTTCGTGAAGGAACTTATCCCGCAATGCTTCTGGGCGGGATTAACACCTTGCAAATTATTTTCTAATTACGTACGAAGCTCAGCCAAGTCGCATGATCAATGAGCATATTGGCAGCTAGGGGACTGATTTTATTTTTCTTTTACTAATCCGGGAGACAGATTTATTTTCACAAAACAACGTGAAAAAAAATCAGTCCCCTCGGCCTTTCCAAGAAAAATTAAATCTGTCTCCCGGATAACACTTATCCCGCAAAGCATCTATGCAGGATTACTACCTTAAAGATTATTTTTCATCCACCAAATCAGAGATTTTCAAACGATTCAGATTAACCACAAAAGGAGAGTAAAACATGTTGAAGAAAACATTATTGTCAGTATTACTAGCCGCCGGCATCGCTTTAGCCGGCAATGCATCGGCGGAAACCAAAGCCGGTTTTGTTTATGTTGGCCCGGTAGGTGACCATGGATATAGTTATCAACACGACCAAGGTCGATTAGCGGTTGAAAAAGCATTCGGTGATAAGGTTAAAACGACCTATGTAGAAAGTGTACAGGAAGGCGCTGATGCAGAACGTGTCATTCGTCAGCTCGCAGCTGCAGGCAACGATATTATTTTCACCACTTCCTTTGGCTTCATGAATCCGACATTCAAGGTAGCTAAACAATTCAAGAATGTAAAGTTTGAACATGCAACAGGGTACAAACGCGCAGCTAATGTCAGCACTTATTCTGCCAGGTTTTATGAAGGACGGACGATACTGGGAACCATTGCCGGAAAGATGACCAAATCCAATGTGGTCGGATATATCGCTTCCTTTCCAATTCCGGAAGTAATTCGTGGTATTGATGCGTTCACCCTGGCCTTACGCAAAGTTAATCCAAAGGCAACGGTGAAGGTTATCTGGGTGAATTCATGGTTTGATCCAGGTAAAGAAGGTGATGCTGCCAAAACCCTCATTGACCAGGGTGTCGATATTATCACCCAGCACACCGATTCTCCGGCACCATTGCAGGTCGCGGAAAGTCGAGGTGTTTATGCCTTCGGCCAGGCATCCGACATGAAAGCCTATGCACCTAAAGCACAATTAACGGCAATTGTCGATAACTGGAGCAACTACTACATTGAACGGGTTAAAGCGGTGATGGACGGTACCTGGAAATCGGGCGATGCCTGGTACGGTTTCAAACAGGGCATGGTCAAATTAGCACCTTATGGCGACGCCGTTCCAGCTGATGTTCGAAAACTCGCCGACGATGTGAAACAGTCGATTATTGATGGCAGTTTCCATCCATTCCAAGGTCCGATTAAAAACCAAAAAGGTGAGTTGGTGGTTAAGGCCGGTCAAGTTATCTCCGACGAGGATTTGCTTGGTTTGAACTGGTATGTGGAAGGGGTTGAAGGCAACATTCCCCAATAATGCCCCCTGTCCGTTACAACGCACATGATTATAGTACATCTTGTGCGTTTTCGTCCGGCCCCAGATGCCCTGACGCACTCAAAGGAAATAGTTTCTTGATTAAAATTCAGTAAGAGCCGAAGACATGCTGAAATCCTTTATTGCCGGGTTGCCCAAAGCAGAGTTGCATGTACATATTGAGGGGACTTTTGAGCCAAGGTTGATGTTTCAACTGGCTGAGCGAAACGGCATTACCTTACCTTATGCTAATGTCGCCGCTTTGCAGGCGGCCTACGCGTTTAGCCGTCTACAGGATTTTCTGGATATTTACTACCAGGGGATGAATGTGCTGCGCACGGAACAGGATTTTTTCGATCTGACCTGGGCGTATCTGCAAAAAATCAAAGGGCAGTCAGTCCGCCATGTAGAAATATTCTTTGATCCCCAGGGCCATCTTGAAAGAGGTATCGCTTTTGAGACAGCACTGAACGGCATCCACTCAGCTCTTTTACAAGGCCAAAAGGAATATGACATCAGCTTTGGTCTGATCATGTGCTTTCTGCGTCATCTGGATGAAGACGATGCCTTTGCAACGCTCGAATTAGCTCTTCCCCATAAAGATAAAATTATTGGTGTGGGGCTGGATTCCTCAGAAAAAGACAACCCGCCGGCAAAATTTCAAAAAGTCTTTGCAAAAGCGCGAGAAGAAGGTTTTCGGCTCGTTGCCCATGCCGGTGAAGAAGGACCACCTGAATATATCTATGAGGCACTCGACCTGCTCAAAGTGGACCGAATCGACCATGGCAATACCTCAATGCAGGATCCGGCCTTGATCAAACGTCTCGTGGATGAGCAGATGCCACTCACCGTTTGTCCTTTATCGAATACCAAGTTATGTGTCGTCGACGACATGAAACATCATCCTCTGCCCCAGATGCTTGAAGCAGGTCTTAAAATAACTATTAATTCGGATGATCCTGCCTACTTTGGAGGATATCTGAACGAGAACTATGAAGCTATCAGTGATATTCTCGGCAATGATAGAGAATTACTGGCAAAACTCGCTCGAAACAGTTTCAGCGCAGCCTTTCTTGACGATGCAACGCGCAACCGTTTGATTGCCGAAGTTGATGCCTATATGCGGCAAGTCAATCACCATACCTCTCTTCAATAATCAGCGCCGCCCTGATCAGCCAGCTGACTACGGTAATTCCCAGTGCCAGAATACCGAGGGTCACCGAGAGTTCCACCCAGGTCGGCAGATAATCGACCACTTCACCAAGCGGCGACGGAATGAGGCCGGGCACTATCAGGCCGATACCTTTTTCCATCCATATCGCGACAAAAAGAAAAAAACAGGCAGGTAAGAGCACTTTCGGATTGTTCTTGCCGGGGTTAAAAGCCAGCACCAAAGTCGCCATCAGGTTTACACATACGGATGTCCAGATCCAAGGGACCAGAGAATTATGTCCGTCCATCCCGAAAAACAGATAGATAGCTGCGCTTGAGTGGTGGGTCGGGAAATAGAACTCTTTGAAAATCTCGGAAAAGAGCATGATCAGGTTGATGATCGCCGAAATGACGATGATCAGCCGCAATTTATTGAAGACGCTCCGGTCAATCTTGTACGACGTAAAATTATGGATGGAGGCAAGGATCAGCGCGATTATCGATGGTCCTGCAGCAAAGGCCGAGGCCAGAAAGCGTGGTCCCAGAAGCGGATTGTTCCAGAAAGGTCTGGCAGGCAGTCCCTGGTAGAGAAATGCGGTAACCATATGGATGGAAAAGGCCCAGAAAATCGACAGGAAGACAAACGGCAGATACTTCCTTTTATCCGCCTTACGTCCCATGTAATGACTGTACAAAATATAGAGGGGGACAAGACCGTTCAGCAACAGATACCCGTTGAGCACCAGGACATCCCAGGCTAAAATCGATGACGGAAAATTAAAAATACCTATCCCGGGGATCAGATGCCAGGCCTGAAGGGGTCCTCCAAGATCGACCATAATAAAGCTCAGGCACATGACCAATGCCCCGACAGCCACTCCTTCACCAATGATGACTACCCGGTGGAAATTAGGATCATGGAAAATATAGGCAGGAAGGATCAACATGACAGCAGCGGCGGCAACTCCGACCAGAAAGGTGAAATTTGAGATGTAAAATCCCCAACTGACTATATCGTTCATGCCGGTGACCGACAGACCATATCTCGCCTGAAACGAATAGGCATAGATACCAAAGCCCATGCAAGCCAGGAGAAAGAGTCTGAAAAGCTGAAAACCCAACCCGCCTCGAAGGTTCCAGCGAAAGACATCCACAACGAATGTCCTGAAATTTCTATTCTGGTGCACGCTCATATTATTCCTTCTTATCATTAATCAATGAAATACCAGAACTTAGGTTCGGTACCGAGTTCTTCCTTCATCCTGAAGACTTTTTTATGTTTGAGCACATAGCGGATCTCGCTGTCCGGATCAAGAAGATTGCCGAACACCCGTGATCCTGTGGGACACGCCTCAACACAGGCGGGGAGTTTGCCTTTCCGGGTCCGTTGGATACAGAAGGTGCATTTCTCCATCTTGCCCATAGGCCGTTTTCGATTCCCGAGATAGTGCTGTTTCTGGGTAATCTCCTCCTTTGGTACCTCGGAATCGCCCCAGTTGAACCGTCGTCCGTAATACGGACAGGCCGCCTGACAGTAACGACAACCGATACACCAGTCGTAATCGACAACAACGATTCCGTCCGGTTCCCTCCAGGTCGCTTTGGTCGGGCAGGCTTTAGTGCAGGGCGCATTTTCACAGTGAAAACATTGGGTGCCCATGTAAAACTTATTTTCCACCGGCACCTCATGGTAATACTGCCCGTCACCGCTACCCGGATCAAGCTTGCCCGGTTCCATTTCGAAGATGCGGATATACTGGGTGTTGGTTTTCCGGTCCAGGTTATTTTCCTTCACACAAGCGGCCACACACTCCATGAACCCCTCACAACGGGTGATGTTGAAGGCGTAACCGTACAGGACCCCCGGAATTGGCGGGTCAGTTCCAATCTGCAGTTCCTGATTATTTTTCAGTGCTGCCAGTCGTTCCAGACGGGCGACAGTCTGATTCCTCTCTTCCTGAGTCATCAGCCGGTAGTTTTTCTTGAAGAACTCCTGCCAACGCAGCTTTAATTCCCCACTGGCTGCAGCATCCGCCCCAGGCACACAGCCTGTGACCAACGCAGCACTGGCTGCGGCCGCGCCTATCGATAACCCTTTCAAAAAGGTTCGCCGGCTGCTCGTTTCACCCAAGGCATCTTCCAGGGCGCTCTTTTCTCGGTCTGTCTTTTTACAACTCATACGATACCCTCGTCAGTTCAACGGTACAGAGTAGGTGGCCGGAAAACGTTTGGCAAATTTCGGCGCATGGGGGTCGTGGCAGGTCGTGCAGTTGTAAACAACCCGATCCCCTGCCCAATAGCTTACCCGCTTGCCGTGCGCTCCACCGAGCCAATCACGTTTCTGGCGAAAATGACATTGACCGCATAACTGATAACTGTGATCAAAATCGATCTTTCTGCCTTTTTTATCCTCTAGGAAGTCGAGATTTTGTGGATTATGACAGTCGATACAGATGAGCGCATTTCCTTCCTGACCATGATTAATGACTACATTGCCATGGGTCAGCAGAAAGGCGTTTTTACCGCGGACCTCCTTGTCGGTGTGACAGCTGCTGCATTTATAGCGCTCGATATCCTGTTTTCTGGCAAGCACTCGGAAAGAGCCACCCTGATACTCTTCCCTGGCAAGCACCGTCGGTTTCACAATTGGTTGCACTTGGCCGACGGAACGACTGTCAAACGGTTGATCAACTTCTTTTACGGTATTCAAAAATGATGTTTCACCTGCCGCCCCTGACTGCACGCCGACTACGAGCAGAAGCATGGAGACCAGCAGCAGAACCCAGCTACAGAGTATTTCTGTGGCAGTACAGTGTAGAAAACTAAAATTCTTCATAAGCGGTTGCCTGTTTCCTGTTGTTATTTTCTCCGGAATTCAGCCATCGGCTCCGTCTGCAGAGCCGGTACATGGCATTGCCGACAGTTGCCTCTCGCGGCATGGGATACCCGTATCTCAACCACCGCACCGGGGCCGGTATGACAGGCGATACAGTTTTCCCGAAGTTGCAGACTATGTGGTATCGGTGGCGGAGAACTACTCAAAAAAGATCTACCCAAACGAGGTGGCTCGATCGATTTCCAATCGGTTGCAACAAAGAGCTTGTCGGTTGTCACCTGCAGGTGGCACTGGTAACAGAGAACGTTTTCGGGATGTGGGGTAACCGGCGCAAATTTGCCGAATTCCGGGCTGTACCCACCTTTGGCATGACAGGACAGACAGTCTGTCTGATCGCCGCTAAAGGTTAAATTCACCGGGTGGGGAATGCGGGGCGGTGAGCCGGGATACTGGCGCAGACTATAATAGTCAGCAAGAGTACGGTCGCCGGAATCGGCAGAGCTGTAAATTTCCGGTGTCGCATCATAGGCACGGTAGATCTTCCGGCCCTGATGATCAAAATCATCAAGATTAACATCTGCCGCAAAGGTGCCGACTCCAGACAGCAACACTCCGAGCAGGCAGAAAGTGGCAGCAGCAATCGCCACCAACCGGTTTTTCTTTTCTGATCGTTTCATTATGCTTTCTCCAGTCTCACGGCACATTTTTTATAGTCCGGCTGCTTGGAAATAGGGCAGAAGGCATCCAGGGTGACTTCATTGATCAGGTAACTTTCATCGAAGAACGGCACGAACACCATTCCCCGTGGCGGCACGCCCCTGCCATTGATCTGAGCAGGTATAGTCACCTCGCCTCGACGGGAGATAATTTTCACTTTTTCGCCATTGACCACTCCGAGATCCGCCGCATCTTCCGGATTCAATTCGACATAGGACGACGGTACAGCATTATGGAGGACCGGAATGCGCCGGGTCAAGGAACCGGTGTGCCAGTGTTCGATGACCCTGCCGGTGTTCAGCCAGAAAGGATATTCACTGTCCGGGGATTCAGCAGCAGGTTCGTAGGGCCTGGCCCAGATCCAGGCGCGGTTGTCTTTCTTACCGTAGAAATCAAAGTCCTTACCATTCGTACAGGCCGGATCGTATTTCGGGTTGAAGCGCCAGCGGGTTTCCTTGCCGTTGACGAAAGGCCACTGAACTCCGGAACGCTTGGCCAGTACCGAATAGGGTGCCATTTCATGTTTCGGCCCGGCATGGAAACGGCGATACTCCTCCCATATTTTTTCAATATAATCTTCCTGGCTCCAGGGAAACTGTTTCTCAAAACCAAGTCTTCTGGCCACTTCTATTATCTGCCAGGTATCCGACATGGCGTCGCCCGGCGGATCAACGATCTGAGCAAAATGCTGAGTCCGTCGCTCGGAGTTACCAAACATTCCTTCCTGCTCAATCCACAGGGCAGCTGGGAGGATGACATCGGCAACATCGGTTGTCGGGGTCGGATAGACATCCGAGACCACCACAAAACGGTCATCTTTCAGAGCACCCTTCCGGTAACGGTTAAGATTTGGCATGGTGACCATTGGGTTGGTCACTTGGATCCACATGAATTTTATATCACCACGATCAAGAGCCCGGAACATTTCAACCGTATGATAGGTCGGTTTTGGATCAATGTTTTCAACAGGTACATCCCAGATCTCGGCAGCATTTTTCCGGGCATGCTCATCCATGACCACTCCGTGAGGCAGTGCATGGGTTAAGGTGCCGACCTCGCGGACGGTGCCGCAGGCGCTCGGCTGGCCGGTCAGAGAAAACGGGCTGTTGCCGGGGGTCGATATCTTGCCGACCAGCAGATGGATATTGTAGACCAGATTATTAATCCAGGTGCCTCGGGTGTGCTGGTTCATACCCATGCACCAAAAGGAGGTCACTTTCACTGAAGGATCACCATAGAGGGCAGCCATGTATTTGATATCTTTTGCCGAAACCCCGGATATTTTTTCCACCTTTTCCGGGGTGTAATCTTCAAGGAAGGTTTTATATTCCTCGAAATTGATTGATTCTGCCTTATCGGTGAAGGCGAAATGATCTTCGGTGCCGTAACCGATATTAGTTTTGCCTTTATGAAAGGAGACATGCTCGTTGACAAAATTCCAATTAACCCAGCCATTGGCAATGATTTCATAGCAAATGGCGTTAGCGACGGCCAGATCTGTCTGGGGTTTGAAAAGAATCGATTTATCGGCTGCCTGACTGGTTCGGGTAGTGCGGGTAGCGAAATCGATGACCTGCACATTGGGGCGACGTTTGCGGTTGGCGAGCATCCTGGAAAAGAGCACCGGATGCATTTCCGCCATATTGTTGCCCCAGGTGATAAAAACATTGGCGTGATCCATGTCTTCGTAACAGCCCATCGGTTCGTCGATGCCAAAAGTAGTCATGAAACCGGTTACCGCACTCGCCATACATAGCCTGGCATTGGCTTCCACATTATTGGTTCCAAGACACCCCTTAAAGAGCTTGGATGCTACATAACCATCAGGAATAGTCCATTGGCCGGAGCCATAAATGGCGACGGAATCCTTGCCGTATTTTTCCCGTGTTTCCTTCAATTTATCAGCGACGATGTCCAGGGCCTCCTGGATTGGTACCTCAACCATTTGACCGTTCCTGCGAACTTTGGCCTTGGTCAACCGGTCGGAACCATAGAGCATCTGCACGGAATGATACCCTTTCATGCAACAGAGCCCTTTGTTGACACTGCAGTTTGGATCCCCCTTGACGGCCACTGCACGGCCATCGGCGACTCCCACTAAAACACCACAGCCGGTACCACAGAAGCGACAAGGTGCCTTTTGCCATGAAACCAGTCCAGAGTTGCCGGTTATTTTAGGCCAGTCAGCAAAACTGATTCCTGGGAATAAAGCTCCGGCAGTTGCAACCGCACTGGTTGCGGCTGCACATTGAATAAATCGTCTTCTGTCGAGTTTCATGGTCACCTCTTCTTTTCCCTTAATTTTCATCATAGCCAAAGGCCAGGTTCAAAGACTGCAGCGATTGCAGGTCCTTCAGACTCTCCTGGAGTGTATCTTCGGTGGCTTGGTTTGGTGTATCGGTTATAAGAACTATTACTTCCTGATTATCGGCCGGAATGATCCGACAATAGGCCAAAGCGGTAAGATCTGAGCAAAGTGTTGCTTTGGCTCCATCTTTTGGAATGGCAAGATAGCTGAAAATCGGCATGGCGGCCCCGGGGTTCGATTGACTGTTGAGTGGATCTCGAATCGTTATATTACTACATTGTGACAGAGATCCATCAATTATTCTTTGACCTAAGTCAAGGAATAATTATTTCCCGGCTCCTAGATTATTTAATTTGAAGGTCAATGTTTGGAGAAGGAGGAAAACGAATGCGTGAGGAGACCCTATGATAGTTCTTTCTATATCAGGAGGCAGGACTGCCGTGGACTCGACTGGCGATAATTCTCACCAGCGTCAGTTTCTTCACCGCCCTATCGTCCCAGGTATTTAAAACGACAGGTATGAAAAAGAACTATCGGGCTGGTAAGGCCGGTGTTACAAAATCCCCATCAGCATTTTAGTAGCCACACCAAAGAGCAAGAAAGAGAAAATGCGCTTCAAACGATCAACAGGCAGACTGTGTGCAAGCTTAACTCCAAGGGGAGCTGTCAGGACACTTACTGCGGCGATGCCAACCAAGGCGGGAAGATAAACATAGCCCAAGGAATACTGAGGCAGCGTGGCAACATTCCAGCCGTTGAAGATATAGCCAACGGTTCCGGCCACCGCAATAGGCAGGCCGATGGCCGCTGAGGTTCCTATGGCATGATGGACCCGAATATTACACCAGAGCATGAACGGTACAGACAGCGTTCCCCCGCCGATACCAACGAGACTAGATATCACACCAATACCACTCCCCACCGTAAACATCCCTGCCTTCCCGGGAAGTTCACGTCCGCCTTTCGGCTTTTTGTTAAAAAGAAGCTGGGTGGCCACGAAATAAAGAAAGATAATAAAAAACATCTTTAAAAAATTAGTGGACATCGCCGAGGCCACACAAGAGCCGAGAAAAGTACCGGTGAGAATCCCGACAACTATTTTTTTCACCACATCCCAGCGCACTGCCCCACGTTTGTGATGGGCCATAAAACTGGAAACCGAGGTGAACATGATACTCGCCATGGACGTAGCAAGAGCCAAGTGCATTGTCAGCTCGCTGGGAATATTGTTTAGAGCAAAAACGTAGACCAGCATAGGCACAATCACCAGCCCGCCGCCGATCCCAAGTAAGCCTGCAAGAATCCCGGCGATGGCACCTACTGCGCAATAAGTGAGAAATGTTGTAAGCATATTGATCTCATTTTAAAAAAATGTTTATGGTTGTATATCAGCAGATCGCTACTCTAGCGTGAGACATTACTATTTGCAAGCAGGAGCTTTTCTGAGCTTTGCTTTGATAAGACCGAACAGTAAAAGAGACACGATTGGGGGGGCTGCGGAATAGTTATCAGCGACCATCGGTTTTAGGGTGACATTCACTCAATCGATCATTATCATCTGCGATTGTCCGTTTTTTGTGCACTATTCCACATCCCTATTGAAAAATTGCAACCAGGCAGAGTCGTTGATCAAGAATTCCTCCAACACCAAAAAAAAAGCCGCAGCGGGGAAGCTCTCCTTCTCCCAGCTTGGTGATCTGCTTCTCCCCACCTACCGAAGCCATCGTCTCCGCCTTGCTGCCGGATTTACCGCACTCATACTGGTCGATCTTCTCCAGCTGACAATCCCGAGGATCATCAAACACGGTATCGACGGCCTGAAAACCATGACAATTTCAACGACGGGCTTGCTTCATCTTGGGGGAATGATTTGTCTTATTGCCGGCCTGGTCGTTTTGCTGCGATTTTCCTGGCGGTATCTGATCATCGGCTTTTCCCGACTCCTTGAACGTACTGTCAGAAATCGAATCTTTTCCCATATCCTGCAGATGGACATGCCGTTTTTTGAGAAGCATACCACCGGCGATCTCATGGCCCATTCGAGCAATGATCTGGCGGCAGTGCAGATGGCCTGCGGAATGGGGATGGTTGCTGCGATAGATGCCCTGGTTATGTCTCTTGCGGCAATCGGATTTATGGTCGCCATTCATCCTGCTCTTACACTTTTAGCCCTGCTTCCGATGCCTTTTCTGGCGGTGTCCACCCGCATCCTGTCAGGCAAGCTGCATAAACGTTTTGCTACTGTGCAGGAACAATTTTCATTTTTGACTGAATTCTCCCGCTCAACGCTTATCTCCATTGGTTTAATTAAAGCCTATACCATGGAGAACTTTCAGACGGACCGATTCGGCAAAATCGGTAAAAAATATTTTCGGAGCAATCTACGCGTTGCTGCAATCCAGGGTTTGATCAGCCCACTCGCTACCTTGGTCGGCAGTCTCGGAATGCTGATGGTCCTCTATTTTGGAGGTCGGTTGGTCATAGCCGGAACTATCACCCTTGGTGATTTCGTTGCATTTATAACCTATCTTTACATGCTGATATGGCCAATGATGGCCATAGGTTGGGTGGCGAATCTAGTGCAGCGGGGGCTTACCTCGCTAGGCCGAATTCACGATCTGGTGACCAGTCGGGCGGTTATACCGGATCCCGTTCTACCTATTGAGCCGGAGATGTTTGACAGGCCCGGCTTCAAACTGGACAATCTGACTTTCAGTTATTCATCCTCAAATACTCCTGCTCTTAAAAATCTTACACTTTCTTTCGGGCCAGGAATTCATGGGGTAACTGGACGTACCGGTTCCGGGAAATCAACTCTTTGCAAACTTCTGGCCCGCCTTTATCCGATCGATGACGGAAAACTATTTTTTGGAGAAACCGACGTAAACCAACTCCCCTTACAATTTATTCGTTCACATATCGGTTATGTGGGTCAAGAACCTATCCTTTTTTCCGATACCATTGCAGCGAATATTGCACTGGGACGCGCAGACGCAAGCCGCGAGGAAATCATTGAGGCAGCAAGCAATGCAGCAATTCATGAGGATATCCTGGAATTAAAAAATGGCTATGACACCATGACTGGTGAACGGGGCGTCAAGCTTTCAGGAGGCCAGCGTCAAAGGCTGGCTCTTGCCAGGGCCTTGCTCTGCAACCGGCCTGTGTTGATCATTGACGACGGATTATCGGCAGTGGATGTAGCTACCGAGCATGAGGTCTTTGCCGGTCTTAAGCGCCATTTTGAAGGGAAAACCGTTCTGATCGTTTCGAATCGCATCAAACTGCTTTCGATGACTGATAGGATTATTATCCTGGCCAATGGTTCGGTCGAGAGTGAGGGCAGTCACGACCAACTACTGAAAGAGAATTCTCTCTACCAATCGATGTTTGAAAAACAGATGACCCAGAATGGTACGAAGGAGTCCACACAGCTATGATGGACTACGGATACAGTGAGAAGGGCCAAGAGGGCTCACTCAGCGATTTTCATCTCTGGCGCAGGATTTTTCAGTTTTCCGCTCCGTATTGGGTCGGCCTGGGATGTGCCATATTACTCTCCATCCTGATCACCTGGGCCACCCTCACCCTTCCCCACCTGATCCAGACCGCAATCGATAATCACATCAATGCTTCAACCCTGCCGATGGAAGAAAGACTTACTGGTCTTACTGAGACAGCTGTCAGATATGGAGTTCTTATAGTCGCTATCTTCCTTGCTTCATTTTGCCAAATTCTGGTTCTCGAATGGGTTGGCCAGTCTGTTATGCATACCGTCCGACAACATCTTTTTAACCACCTTTTACACCTGGATCTCCAGTTTTTTAATAATAATCCGATAGGAAGACTGGTGACCCGACTAACCAACGACATCCAGAATATGAACGAAATGTTTACTTCGGTCATAGTCACTCTTTTTAACGATCTCCTGCAATTAACCGGAATACTGGTTTTGCTGTTCTGGATGAATCCACGGTTAGCCGCGGTGATGTCGCTTTTTGTGCCCTTGGCTCTCATAATCACCATTCTCTTTGCCCGATTGGCACGGGAAAAATTCAGGGCAATTCGTATCCAGCTGGCAAAGCTCAACAGCTTCCTGTCGGAAACCCTCTCAGGAGTTGCCATTATTCAACTTTTTGGCAGGCAGAATACCAGCAGACAGACCTTTGAAAATTTGAGTGAGGGCTTTCTACAGAAGTCTCTGAGCCAAATCAAACTCTTCGGCACCTTTATGCCACTCACGGAATTCATGAGTTCTGCGGCCATTGCAATTATTCTCTGGTACGGTGGTGGTGAAGTGTTACAGAAACAGCTGACTCTCGGGGAGCTTGTCGCTTTTATCTCCTATATGCGGCTTTTTTTTCAGCCGCTTCGAGAGCTCTCCCAGAAATATTCCATTGTCCAGTCGGCGATGGCCTCCGCAGAACGTATTTTTCAACTGCTTGACACCAAAAGCTTTATTCCCCAACAATCCCGGCCCGGGCGTTTACAACAAATTACCGGCAGGCTCGAATTCAAAAATATTCATTTTGGCTACCAGCCGAACAACCCCATTCTGCACGATGTTTCCCTCTCATTATACCCGGGACAAACTGTGGCCCTGGTCGGCACAACCGGCTCCGGCAAAACGACACTCGTTAATCTACTGCTAAGATTTTACGACCCGCAGGAAGGAACGATCCAAATTGATGGCACGGATATCACCACCCTGGCTCTCAAGGAACTCCGCACCGTGGTCGGTGTCATCCTCCAGGATGTGTTTATCCTGCAGGATACCCTTTTTGCCAATATCGTTATGGATACCGGTTGTTCAAGAGAAAAAATTCAGGAGATTCTGGACCAGACGGGAATGAACCGTTTTGTCGACAAACTCCCGCAAGGATTGGATACTCTTATCGGGGAGGGGGGGATGGAGCTGTCAACCGGAGAAAAACAGTTACTCTCTTTTGCCAGGGTACTCTGTCGCAATCCAGCCATTTTGGTTCTTGATGAAGCAACAGCGGCCATTGACACAGAATCCGAAAATATCCTGGAACAGGCAATAGCCGACAGTTTCAAGGAGAGGACATCGCTGGTTATCGCCCACCGACTCTCTACAATCAGGCGGGCAGATCACATTGTAGTTATGGCCCATGGAAAAATCGTCGAGCAGGGGAGCCACGAAGAGCTGCTCGACCGCAACGGTCACTACGCTCTGTTAGTAGCAATGGATCTGCAAAATGATCGGCTGGAGGCAACAGAATCCGCTACAATGTTGAATGCTGAGTAAAAACCTTGAATATGAGGCGTAGGATTTTTCTATCATTACAACGTACTCAAGCACGTTGTAATGATAGAAAAAAATTTGGCAACCAAGCAGATGAAGGGTCTTTACGACGCCATCACGAAACCCCGAGATAAGCTTTCTGGACTTCCTCATTATCCCGAAGATTGGCCGCAGTATCGGTTACAGTGATCTCACCTGTTTGCATAACATAGCCACGGTGGGCGATGGACAAGGCCATCAAGGCGTTCTGCTCAACCAGCAGGATAGTTGTGCCTTTTTTGTCATTCAAATCTTTGATGATATCAAAAATCAACTCAACAAGAATCGGGGCGAGCCCCATTGACGGTTCATCGAGCATCAACAGCTGGGGATCCATCATCAAACCTCGGGCGATGGCCAACATCTGCTGCTCTCCGCCGGACAGGGTTCCGCCAAATTGATCAATCCGCTCTTTCAACCTGGGGAAAAGTGAAAAACCGTATTCCATCCGCTCTTCAACCAGCAAAGAATCGCTAACAGTAAAGGCACCCATCTCCAAATTTTCTTTCACCGTTAGGGTTGGAAAGATGCCTCGTCCCTCAGGCACATGGATCATTCCTGAATGGACGATTTGATGGGGCTCTCTTTTGGAGATATCCTTTCCCTGAAAGGATATTTTGCCCTTTTTGGGATGCATCATTCCGGAAATAGTCCGCAGGGTCGTGCTTTTTCCTGCACCGTTGGAGCCGATCAGGGTGACAATCTCCCCCTCATTTACTTCGATCGATATTCCTTTTAGTGCATGGATCTGGCCGTAATAACTATGAATATTATCAACTTCCAACAGACTCATTTCATTTTCTCCTCATGCTGTCCGGCGACAGCACCACGGCCAAGGTACGCCTCGATAACACGCGTGTTTGTACGGATTTCCTGTGGAGTACCCTGGGCGATTTTTTCTCCATAATCCATTACGCAGATATCCTCGGAAATATTCATGACAACCCGCATGTCGTGTTCAATCAACAGGATGGTTATTCCCAAGTCAGCTTTGATATCACGAAACAAACGAACCATATCCTCGGTTTCCTGAGGATTCATCCCCGCAGCCGGCTCATCAAGCAACAGTAGAAGCGGATCCGCAGCCAGGGCTCGGGCTATCTCGAGCCTGCGCTGGGCGCCGTACGGCAGATTCTTGGCCAGTTCATTTTCCACCCTTTTCAGCCCAACATAGAGCATCAGATTTGCCGCTTTTTTTTCTGCTTCCGCTTCCTCTTTTTTGAAGCCAGGCAATCGAAAAAGAGTCTGAAGAGGGGACTGTTTAAAATGGACATGCATCCCGACCAGAATATTCTCAATGACGGTCATATCCGGAAATAAGCGAATATTTTGGAACGTTCGAGCAATACCACGCGCAGCAATCTGATCCGGCCTGAGACCGACAAGGGATTTGCCGTTGAATTTGATAGTCCCGTCGTCGGGTTTATAGATCCCGGTCAAGGTATTGAAAAATGTCGTTTTCCCTGCTCCGTTTGGTCCAATAATCGAGACTATCCGTCCTTTATCGAGTGAAAAGGTGACGCCGCTGATGGCTTTCAGGCCGCCAAAGGTCTTGGTCATATTATTAATTTCAAGTAATGCCATTGTCACACCCTCTTTAGTTAGTGACTTAGAAAAAATAGCGAAGTCTTCGCTTATCTCTTGTTCTTTTTACAAGACTATTTTTTCGTGAAGGAACTAATACCCCTCAAGGGGGTACTGAACAGAGTCCCCATGCTTAGCGGGGGTTAGTTTCTTCCAGATCTATTTTGCGTTTACGCCGGGTAGCAGGAATCAAACCGGACGGTCGGAAGATCATCATCAACACGAGGATAAGACCAAAAAGCATTCTTTGATATTTTGCCGGATCGAGTTGATTCGACAGATCTTTCCAGGCAAAATTAATAATCGGAATCACGGCATCACTCTGGCGCAACTCATTAAGATACAGAGAAAATCCCTGAAGCACCTGAAGATTAAGAATTGTAACCGTCGCAGCTCCAAGAATAACCCCGGGAATACTACCGGCCCCACCGAGAATGACCATGGTGAGAACACCAATCGATTGCATGAAAGAAAACGATTCCGGACTGATAAAGGTTCGACTTGCAGCAAGAAGAACGCCCATGACCCCGGCAAAGGAGGCACCAACGGCAAAGGCCGTAAGCTTCATCCTTACGAGAGGAATACCCTGCGCAATAGCTGCGGTTTCATCTTCTCGTACCGCTGTCCATGCACGACCAATTTTCGAGTCGTCAAGGCGCCGGGTAACAAAAATGATCACGATAATCACCATGAGGGCGAAGATGTAAAACATCAGATTGTACATATCCGCAGGGCTTACGTCGTGGCCAACCACTCCATGGAAAATAGAATTAAACCAATCAACCACGCATTGGGGCATGGTGGGCCGCTGGATCGGGGTAATTCCCTGGGGACCATTAGTAAAGTTGAGCGGTTTGTCGAGATTGTTGGCCAAAACACGGATAACCTCACCAAAGCCGAGGGTGACAATAGCAAGGTAATCGCCACGCAAGCGGAGAACGGGCAGCCCTAAAAGGATACCCGTTAAACCGGCGATGACCACACCAACCAACAGGAACATATAAAAAGTGTCAGGTGGCAGCAGAAATGGCAGACCCGATGGCTGGGTACCTGGCGCAAAGTGGAGCACATAATACTGTTGAGATCCGAAAAAGGCCCATAAATAGGCACCCACGGCATAAAAAGCAACATACCCGAGATCCAACAGTCCGGCAAAGCCGACAACAATATTCAAACCAAGGGCGAGAGCTGCAAAAACACTGATCTGAAAAATAACTTCCAGATAAAAAATATTCCTGACCCCAACAACCGGAATTATCAGCAAGGCAAGAATGGCCCCTGCAATAAACTTAAATCGCATGTTGGTTGTAAAAAAATACAGCGACATAAACGAGGTCATTAGAACCAGAAAAGCGAGATTTGATCGAGGTTGGGTATAGACCAAGGCACTTCCGGCCAGTATGTGGCCAACGACAAACAAGTATGGCCATCTCCCCTGATTTAACCTGTTGAACAATTCCTTTAAGAACAACGAAATCATGAGACTCTCCTATGCTTTCTGAACGACGTTTTTGCCCATCAGACCCTGGGGCCGGAAAATAAGTACAAGTATAAGAATACTGAAGGCAAAAATATCCTTGTATTCAGAACCAGCCGCTCCCATGGTAAACACACCCATATATGATCCGGCAAAGGTTTCGAGCAGGCCAAGAACAATCCCTCCAAGCAATGCACCCGTCATATTGCCGATACCACCGAGAACAGCAGCAGTAAATGCTTTCAAACCAGGGAAAAAACCGACAAAGGGATCGATTCGGGTGAACTTCAATGCATAGAGCACACCTGCAGCACCACCAAGCAGACCACCGACCAGAAAGGTAATAGAAATGATCCGATTAACGTTGATCCCCATGAGGCTTGCGGTCGGGCGATCCTGGGCAACTGCCCTCATCGCCTTGCCGACCCTGGTTGCGTTAACCAGATAATTAAGTCCCACCAACATCAATACGGCAGACCCGATGACAATGATCGACTTAACGGAAATCCCCAGCGTGAGTTTTGAGGTGCCCATCGCTATTTTACTTATGATAATACGACTGTCAAAATTACCGAAGGTCGGCATAATTCGGTTAAACTGACCGCTCGTCAGGCTTTCAACCAAACGAATAACATCCTGGAGCAGAAAGGAGACACCAATCGCCGATATGAGCGGCACCAAACGTGACATCCCACGCAATGGACGATAGGCAATTCGTTCGACGGCGACGGCAAGACCACCAGCGGCCAGCATTCCTAAAATGATTGCAAGAATCAGATAGGCATAGGCCATTCCAAGTGATGCTTGCGAAAGTATTCCCATGCCATCAAGTGCGATGAGAAATTCAACCCCAACAAAAGCGCCAACCGCAAAAATCTCACTGTGGGCAAAGTTAATGAATTCAAGAACTCCGTACACCATAGTGTAGCCAAGTGCGATGGCTGCATAGACGAAGCCGATTGTAAGGCCATCTATTATTACCTGGGGCAGATTGAGCATGGTGTAGGTATACAGGCTGACATTGTACTTGTCCATCAGGCTCGCGCCGACAGCCGTATCGTTTAACGCCAATGCAAGGGAAATTGCAATTGCAGACATGAAAGCAGCGCTGCCGACGGAAAAAGTCAGCAACTGCCCAACAGGTCGTATCAGTTCATATACATTTATGCGTTTTAGGAATCGTATCATGTTCACTCCCTAACATTAAAAATCGACCGGCCCTTTGCGTAACAAAGGGCCGGGGCAAGGACTTAGGAAGTCTTACTTAGGAGGGGCGATTTCAAGAGTCTTAACAATCTTGTTTTCGCTCCATTTGGTAGGATCCGCTGATTCCACTTGAATGACAAAGTAAAGAGCCTTTTCAGGATCACCTATATTGTTGAAGGTAAAGGTACCGGTAATTCCTTTGAAATCTTTCAGGGCGCGAACTGCCTCGGCAACTGCCTTGCGGGTGGGGAATTTGTTGTGATTTGCTTTTGCTGCATTTTCAATGGCTTTCAGACTAATAGCCATACAATCATAGGACTGTGCCGCAAATGGCTGAGGTGTTGCATTATATTTGGCCTCGAAATCCTTAAGAAACTTTGCAGTTCCTGGATACACTGAAGCAGGTCCTGAAACAGTTGAATAGAAGGTTCCGCCGCCCGCAATTAAGGTGTCACCACCAATTTTTGCTGCATCGGAGCTATCAAAACCGTCATCACTGAGGAAGATACCTTCATAGCCTCTCTCTCGAGCCTGCTTGAAAAGAACGGCAGCCTGGAAAGCCATACCACCAAAATAAACCAGATCCGGATTCCCGGCAACAACCGGAGACAATAAGGCGTCAAAATTGGCTTTTTCTTCAGTTCCTTCAAATCCCAGAACCTTCATACCGTTTTCAGTAGCTCTTTTCTTGAAGAATTCGGCAATACCCTGGCCGTATGCTGTTTTATCATGAACTACAAATACTGTTTTTACACCCTTAGATGCGGCAAAATCGGCACCAACTACTCCCTGAACATCATCACGTCCAACGATTCGGTTGACTTCCAGATATCCACGGGTAGTTACCTTTGGATTAGTGTTGGCTGGTGAAACATTGACGAGTCCCGAAGTATGATAAACTTCTGAAGAAGGAATCTGAACACCTGAGTTGTAGTGTCCAACAACGGCGAGAATCGCAGGATCGGAGACAATTCTCTTGGCATTGGCAACACCTGCATCTGGATTGGCCTGATCGTCAAAAGGCGCAAGATCAACAGTGAATCCCATATCTTTTAATGGACCACCTAACTGCTCAAGAGCCATCTCGGCACCGCGCTTAATGTCTACACCAATAACAGACTGATCACCCGACAGAGGTGACTGGGTAGCAATTTTAATAGTTTTACCGGCGGCGCCGGCAGAACCACAAAGCGCAAGTGTCATACTTGCAGCAACCAACATTGAAAAAACAGAAAATCTTCTTGTCGACATCCTTTTCTCCTCCCATGTAATAACAGCTTTTTTGTTAGGCTTACCATTCCAGCGATAGTGGTATAAGTCATCATACCAAACCATCCTGCTAAACCGCATCCTCCTTGGCCATGTTACGATCATGCAAACGGAAAGAACATTGCATACTTAAATTGAATACATTTCTAAGGTCAAACAATATTTCGAGTCCGATTTAGGAAAGTATGCTAGCTGATTAGCTCAGCCGGTGCAACAAAATTAGAGGATTTACTATCGGAAAATTGGATTTTTCTGAGATCTTACGAAACAGTAGAATATTCAGGCAATTTTTCCAGTTTTGTAGAATAAATCAAAAAGCAGATTGGCTCTGTCAGGGGCAAAACCCTTTACCCCTATCGGTCCAACAAGAATTGATCCGGAAGAAAGAAGAACGGCAAAGAAAGAAAATGCAGATCAGGACAGATGTGAGAGGCAGGATGTTCATGTTATTTGAGGATGAGCCCTTAGATTGGGGCAAAGACAACTTGGTATTTTACACCCTCTTTATCGGCGACAGGGAGAAACCAATTTCCTCCTGAGACAAAATACTGTGTCTGTTCGATGATTATTGACCGCGCACCATCCGGCAGAAAAGAAAGGACTGTGCCCTCAGAATAGACCTCACTGGCCATCGAGACCTCTTCCCAGGCTATTTCTTCCGATGGTGCGGAATAATGCCTGGCATAACTGGTCGCTGCCGGCACAACGGTAAGTATAATAACGACAACACTTCGCGCTAAATTGTTCATTTCTCCCCCATCTCATCCCGCCTATGTTACTAGCAATATCGATCTCAATGAAAAAGTTATATCTGCAGGGGACATGCCAACTTAAAAAAAATAATTGATCTCATCATTTCAGTTGGTTTCGAGAAACTTTCGAGGGTTTGTCATCTTCGACGACCACAGGTGCGCAAAGTGTGCACTCAGAACCGACAAATTTTACCCAAGTTCTAATATAACACCCCACGAGGTAGTACTCTCTGTAGTCCCCCCTCGTGGGGGATATGTACCTTCACGAAATTCAAAGTGTTCCGTAACTTTTTCTACGGAAACCTGCACCCTAGTTGCGGAGGGTAGCTATAAGCCTGCTGGTTTTAAGGAGAAGATCAAATGCATTAAGGATATCAGTGCAGACGATATCTGACTGCAGGATCGCACTAACCCCAGCCCCTTCTTCCTGGATCAGGGCAATGCCCAAGGCTGCCGTTTTCAGCATGAGACCATCGTTTCTACCATTGCCAATGGCAGCCACTTTTTCCGCGCCGAGAGAGCGAACATATGCATCCTTTTGCATGTCCTGCTCATTAAAGCCAATGATCTGCAGAGCACACGGCGAGCCTGCCAATTTTTCTCCAACCGTGCCATGGGTATCTGCCGTAATTACATGCAGCTGCACAAGCTCTGCAAGGTCTTGTAATTTTTCACCAACCCCGCTCAACAGCTCACCGTCCCGAGCCAAAGTACCGTTATAATCCAGGACTAGGTGCGAAAGCTGCAGACTTTTTCTGCCGGGTATCTCCACATTTATCATTATTCAAACCTTTTTCTTTATTCCAGAGATAACAGAGGATTCATTAGGAACATCAAGCACATAGTGATTGATGTCGATTACGCCAATATTTTCGAGCATAGCGATGATCTCAGCCCGGGAGTATGATCGTCCATGTTCTGTGCCAACTAACATATTGAGAGCAAAAAGTGCCGGGAATTCTGGTCCATCTTTGCTGTCGTCAAGTATAAAATCGTGGATCAGAATGAGTCCGCCAGGCTCAAGTGCCGCAACAGTCTTTTCCAGACATGCCTGACATTCCGCAGCAGAGTTACTGTGCAGGATATGGGAAAGCCATGCAACATCATAGGGCCCGCCCACAATCGGATCTACGTTGAAATCTCCCCCGATAAAGTCGATTCGCTCCGACAGATTAAATCTAGCGACGGTCTCCCTGGCAAAAGGTTCCGTTGTCGGACGATCAAGGATTACCGCCTTCAATTCTGGGTTGGCCAGGCAAAAATGGATACCGTAAGTACCTGGACCGCCACCTAGGTCCAGCAGCCTCCTACGGTCCGACAGCTTGAATTTCAAGGCCATTTTCGGGGCAATCATCATAGCCAGGTTGAACATCCCCATCAGGAAACTTTCCCTTTCGATCTCGGCACCGTAGGACCGCCGGTCCACACGCATACCGGTCATAACCGCTTGATCGAGTTGCGCCCAGCCATCAAGTATGTGATGGTGATGGAGAATGATATGCCCCATGTAATCGGGGCTGTCGGTTACCAAAAACTTCCTTGAAAATTCAGAATTCGAATACTTGTCATCCGATTTCTTCAACAGCCCCATGGCAGCAAGGGCGTCGAGCAGCAATCCTGTCGCCCGAATATCAGAGCCGGTATTTTTCGCCACCTCGCAGGCATCATACTTCGCAAATCCGAGCACTGTAAAAATCTTCAGCCGCACCCCTGCCTGCACAGTGCATCCCTGCCAGTATCCACTTGAGACACCGAGTAATCTTCCGATATTCCATTCTTTTGTCATATGTATCCTCCGTTGTTCCGGTTATTCCATCCTCTTTCTCAAATCATTAGAAAATATTTTTCTTGCCTTTCAGGCCGAATAAAAGCACTCTAACAGGAACTGACCTGCTCATTGTAGTCAATTTCCACAAAAAGATCACCTTATCATACCAAACCATGAAACAGCCACAAAACGAAGTCAGTGATCTGGAACTAAAGAAGGTTATTGCTGACTTTCTTGACCAGGGTCATGTGGAGAATATTGTAGCAATGTTCCGCCGTGAACCGAAATATTATGAGTGGACTGGAGAGATTCTCAATGACGAACGGTTCAGTGTGCGTCTTGGTATCTCCGTCCTTTTTGAGGAACTGCAGGCAATCCAACCTGACAAACTGGTGCTTGCCATTCCTTCACTTGTCAAACTGCTCCATATCGAAGACCCGCTTTTGCGTGGGGAAGCAGTTTCCCTCCTGGGGATAATCGGCACAAAAGAAGCCATGGTTCAAATCCTTCGCCTTCAAAACGATCCCAGCCCACAGGTACGGGAGATGGTCCAGCTTATCCTGGAAGGATGACCATGAAAGACAAAAAAACGCAGGAATTTCAGTCGATAAAATCGCCAAAGCGCCTGCCCTGGTGGGTGAGTATCCTCCTGGCAATTGGGAGCTATTGCACATTGAAATTTGTGATGCCGGAATTACACCTGACAAACTCCACCTTGCAAAAATTGGTTCAGGCTGCGCCTACTTTTGCTCCTCTGGTAACCATTCCCTTTTTACTGCTGGCGGCAAAGCAACTCTATGATACGGATGTAGGGGATGAAGATGATAACGAACCGGACAAGAGTCACGAGGAAAAGCCGGAAGAGTAGTTCTATCACTGGTAATCGGTGTCGTTTTTTTTCATCCCTCGGCAAATTGTTGATTTACGAACCTGAATGATTTCAGCCACCTCTGTATGATCAATTTCTCCTTTTTTTAATCCAAAAATCTGGTATCCTCACACCTGACAAACGGATCATGGAATTGCCAAAGCTTTTTAACTTGACCTCGACTTATGAAGAAGAAACTCCTTGTGATTGAAGATGAGAATTCAGTAGCCAAACAGCTCCGCTGGGGGTTGGACCAAGAATATGAAATTACTATTGCCTCTGATGCTGAGCAGGCTAAGCTGCTGCTTGCTTCCGGCGTTTTTCCTGTAGCAACGTTGGATCTGGGCCTGCCACCTTGCCCTGACACCCCCCGACAGGGTTTTGCACTCCTCGAAGAGATAGCAACTCTTGCCCCCCATACTAAAGTCATTGTTATCACCGGTAATGCGGAAGATGAGAATGCGATAAAAGCCATCGCACTCGGAGCCGCTGATTTTTATGCCAAACCAATTGATTTAAAAATACTCAAGATCATACTTTCCCGCACCTTTAGAATCCATGAGCTGGAAGAGGCCAATCGTCGACTTCAGTCTCATAGCAGCCAAAGTGGATTACTCTGCGGCATGATTGGGATCTCGCCGGTTATGCACAAAGTATTTGATCGGCTCAGAAATGCCAGCAAGACCGACTATCCGGTGCTGATCACCGGCAATACGGGAACCGGCAAAGAGATGGCCGCTCAGGCCGTACACAGCCTGAGCCAGAGAGCTGAACAACCATTGATCATCATCAACTGCGGAGCGATTCCGGAAAATCTGCTGGAAAGCGAGCTGTTCGGTCATGAGAAGGGTGCTTTTACCGGGGCCTCCGGTCGCCAAATCGGCAAATTTGAACAGGCGGATGGAGGGACTATCTTCTTAGACGAGATAGGTGAATTACCCATGCTCCTGCAGGTTAAAATACTCCGGTTTCTCCAGGAATCGACCATAGAGCGGCTCGGAGGAACAAAGACCATTCATCTCGATGTACGAATCATAGCGGCCGCAAATATTAATCTGGAAGATGCTGTTAAACAGAAAACTTTCCGAGAAGACCTTTACTATCGCCTGAATGTCGTGCCATTAAGGATCCCCGACCTCAAGGAACGGCCGGAAGATATCTTGCTGCTGGCCCATAATTTTTTGCAGGAGGAATCACGAAAACTGCGGAGAGGACAGCTCTCGTTTTCGCCATCGGCGATGGGGGCTTTGACCGTACATGGCTGGCCAGGTAATGTCCGTGAACTGCAAAACCGTATCCGGCGAGCGCTGGGTACTACCATGGACAATGTTATCACTTCCGTTGATCTGGGGCTCGAAGAACTGTCCATGGATGGGCAAGGACAAAAACTGTCCACCTTAAAGGAAGCCCGAGAGACAGCAGAGAAAAATGCTGTCCACCGGGCTCTGGCTCTGAGCGGCAATAATATCAGCCAGGCAGCCAAGCTTCTCGAAGTCAGCCGACCCACTTTGCATGACCTACTGAAAAAACATAACATAAGTTCAAGCTAATGAAATCACATATCAATCGCTCAAAGCAACTTTGGGAAAAGCCCTGGCTTGCCTATGTACTCCCGTTTGCACTCTTTTTACTATTGACTGAGCCTGCTCGTTTTTTTCCGGCCTTGAACCCCTCTCTCTCTATATTGCCAAGACTGTCCTTGTTGGGTCTTTGCTTTGGTCCTGGCGGCAGAGGTTTGCTGCAGATTTCTCCTCTGGCCTCTCTCTTCGTGAGATACTGACCGCTTTGTTATGTGGCCTCCTGGTGCTGATTATCTGGATTGTGCCAGAGGAATATTTCTTCCAAGCAGGGCAGAGCTCAGGTTTTGATCCCTATGCACTGGGTGGATCACAGGCGGCCGCAATCGGGCTGATCGGTCTACGGCTGATTGGTTCATCACTGGTTGTCCCTGTAATGGAAGAGCTTTTCTGGCGTTCCTTTTTAATGCGTTATTTGATTAATCCAGATTTTCGCTCAATGCATATGGGAGCCTTCACCTTGTTTTCTTTTATAGGAGTGGCGGTTTTGTTCGGCCTTGAACACCACCGAGTAGTCGTCGGAATCACTGCCGGGTTGTCTTATGGTCTCTTATTGCTTCGTCAAAAAAGCTCCAAGGTGTTATCTTGGCCCACGCTGTCACTAACCTTGGCCTGGGATCCTATGTTGTGGTCACCGAAAACTGGATGTTCTGGTAAAAGGTGTCTGAAACAGACGTTGCGCCAGCCGGCTTTTTCAGCTTTCTGCTCCATGAGATCCCAAAACAACTGCGCTCCTCGCTTAAAAGTGTAAAATCTTCCGACATTGTTTCTGTAGACTTTTCCCTCTCGATCCTGGAATATTTCCTGACAACTGCTGTCATCTCCTGCACTTAGAATGCCTCTTCCGCGATCATACCGCTGGGCAGGGAAGGTTTGCGGCTCCCTGGCTGTCGATTATTTTTACAATGGCCCGGGCTCAAACGGTTTGGTTGTTTAAATTCCTTACACTTTCAATGACATATACTTTCTGGAATGATGTTTGCATATTGGTTTTTAAAGTAAGGCTCGTTCACCTTGCTCGCTTCGGGATAAAGGAAGGCAAAAGTAAAAAAAGAAGTTTTATATGCGATTGTGTTGTTCTTGGGTATCCATCCTGAGCGGATTGGCGCAGGATGTGGGAACCGATTGTAAAATTACTATTGGGGGGGCCATGAAAAAATGTATACTAGGACTATCATTTGTAGTAGGTCTTATGGCCGGCAATAGTTTGCCGGCAGCAGCTTTGGAGCTGGATTGTACGAACGGTTGTACCGGCGAAACAATAAACGGAGGTATTTTCTCAACGGAAGCGTTGAATCCAGCTGGAACCGGCTATATCGAGCCCTTTGTTCGACTCCAGGCTACTGGTAACGACGCTGCTCAATATTACGAAGAGGGCACAAATACCCTTCAAAACACGGTGCTGGATGAAAAGACGCACTGGCTATCCGTTAACAAGCTGACAATGGACAATATTTTTGACATTGGTGGTCAGTATTATACCAATGTGGTCCTTGACATCGATGAACCCGGTGCATTTAGTGGTCTGGTCCTAGATGAATTGATTCTCTATACTGATGCAAGTAACCAGCAATATCCCTATCCGGGTCAGGACCAAGGACTTATGGCAGATCAAGTTTGGAGCATGGATGTTGGTCAAGACGGAAACTCCGAGGTCATGCTGGACTATAATTATATCGGCGGCGGCAGCGGCTGGTGGGGCGACTTGAGCGTGTTGATTCCGGTCTCGCTTGATAATGTCGGTGATTTTTTTTACCTCTACTCGCATTTTTACGAGGGTGACAACAATCCTGAAGAATGGGCTATGGTGTCGAGCAATGCACCCGTACCCGAACCAGCAACAATGCTCCTTTTGGGAACCGGCCTTGCCGGTCTTATCGGTTTACGCGCCAGAAGGAAGAAGAAAGGTTAAGAAGCAATCATCATAATTTTGAGAAAAGGCGGTTCCGATTGGTGCCGCCTTTTCTACTTCTGGAAACGGAGTATCCACTTAGCCCAAGCTAACTTTTGTATGTTAGTCTGGAGCATGAGAGATTCTCTAACTAAAAGCTCCTTGGATAACCGCCAGAGACTATCAATACTGCCAAAAATACAGGACTGAAACACCAATAACATCTGGAACAATTTTTATAGAAAACTCGTCATCCCTTAAGAACATTTGTTTTGCCAATCTGGCTGGTTGCAAGTCAAAAAGCTGGTGCAAGTGCTCTTGGTGTCAAAGGGGCTCTTGGCCGGGGCAGAGGAACCGAAGGCAAGGAATCCGTAGCTATTGCTCTTGAAATCCATGACCCAGAAGGATACGGACAAGTAGGGAGCATAAAGTAAATTTGAGTTTAGCAAAATCCCCCCAGGGTTTCTCCCTCGGGGGATTTTGTTTTGCCCATCTCTTTGCCCGTCCGTCGAATAAATGGAACTGTTAAAAATTATTCGACACCTATACCCAGAGGCAATCTGATCATAAATCTGGCCCCACCGTCCGGGTTGTTATCGGCTGAGACACTCCCCCCCAGACTGGTCACCACTTTTTTCACCTGCCACAGACCGATGCCACTGCCGCCGTTCTTACCGGTTTTAAATGGTTCAAACAGACCATCCGGCAACAGCTCAGCCGCGATTCCCGGTCCGTTGTCGATAACTTCCACAACAGCCTGATTAGCGTCACCATTCCTGCCGATCCTTATTCGCACAACTGTTCCCTCTCTCCGCACCTCATAGGCATTGAGCAGCAGATTTTCCAGAATGGAACCAAGGAGCTCTGGATCACTGCTTACCTGTATTTCATTTGGACCTTCAGTCGTGATCTCCATTGAAGGCAGTTTTTTCTTTAGCCTGCGGATACAACCCTGCAGAAAACTGCCAAGTTCAAGGTTTTGCCGCTCTGGGGTAACATCATCTTTTAATGCCCCCAACCGTTGCTCCACCCGCCCCATTCTTCTTAAAGCATCGTCCACCAATTCCAGCATATCCTGTTGAAACTCAGGCTCATGGATATGTTCCGGAGCGTTTTCTTGCAGCAGAGAGAGCATGGTGGCTGCATTCTTGATATCGTGGAGGACAAAAGCCGATAGTCGATTCCAGGCCTGCTGTTCCCGAGTGTGAGCCAGTTCTTCGGCCATGCGCACCGCGAGCAGGGTTGCGGCGGTTTGACTGCCAAGGGCGGCGAGCAGGTCAAAATCATCATGCCCGTATTTTCCGCCGGTAAATTCAGGTCCGAGGCCAATCAGTCCGACAAGCTGATTGCCAATAGAGATGGGAGCAATGAGGCTCAGATTCAGGGAGCCAAGGAAAGATTCACTGCTTTTCATTACTTCCTCCCATGGTAGGTCTGGGTTCTTCCTCTTCAACATGAAAAAAGGAATGGGTTTTGAGATAGCACACCAGAGGATTGTTTGAAGCAAGAATATTGTCAGAATCCCTGATGTCGGGATCTTGAGGGGAAGCAACCATCTTGAAAGCGTGGGACGAATTCGATTCCCCAAGCCAGATATAAATCTCAGTGGTATAGAGACTCTCTGCCAGCACCCCACGCAAAGCCTTTACTACTCCGGCCTCACTCAAAGCTCCCTGGAGTTGCTGTGAAAGGGCCAACCACTCATCCCGGTATTCATATTTGTTGATATAGAAATGCGTGCTGATAAAAAAGTGGGCTCTGCGACGAATTTTACCGGAGAAGACAAAGAGTCCGGCAGCAACAAGTCCCAATGCCAGAAACAGCCATTTCAGGACAAAGGACATTTCCAACCCAAATATACGCATAAGCAAGGAAACCATTCCGAAACACAAGAGATAGGCAGCAAGCAGGGATGGTACAACAAAGGCATAGACAACCTTTCGCGACACGAAAATCTTGCGGTTGAGCAGCCGGTGATGGATTACTGCGTAGGCCATCATAGCCCAACCAGAACATAGCAGCATCGACAACAGCTGAAGATGTTTGGGTAATATTGTCATATATGTGAGCCGATAGGAACTGGACCAGGCAAAGGCTCCGCAGACCAGATAGCCGCCGACTACCAGAAATTTGTACTCCCAGCGCCGTGCTCCATCCAAGGAACGCCAAAACTCCTCAAGTCGCCAGGAAAAATAGAGCACTACAATGAGGACAAAGACAGTCGAAAAATAAACTGGGCTGTATATGCGGAAAAACAGGATCGTATCGGATATTTCAACAACAGAACTGGACGCCAGGAAGTAACCGGCAATTGTCACTAACACTGCCCCAAAAATAATTTCAACCAAGAAATGGAGCCTTAAGTCATGTACGGAGGTTTGGGTCGCCTGGCGCATGCGCAGGGCCAAGGACAGCCATATAAGGGTAAAGACAAGTTCAGAAAAAAGGACGAGTTGAACTGCCTGCGGTTCCAAGTGGTAGGCTAGATAGAAATATTCGCAGGCAAGTAATGGTAAACCAAGTAATGTCTGGACCAGGGCGAAGGTAAAATGCCGCTCACCACTGCCCTGACGAAAGCCCAAAAGGCCTGAGAAGAAAATTAATAGATTCAGTGTATAAAAAAAAGGTATCAACATGAGTAATAAATGAGTTTAAAAAGATCTGGCACAAAGATTGTTGGTAGTGGTAATTTTCAAGCGACAATTGAAATTTTCTCCGACTCTATTATACATCAAGGGATTGCTATATGCTCCTTCTGTTTGTTTTATCTTACCTCCCCCATAATGAGGCCACCTATTAAGATAATTAAGCTATCTCTTTTATTTTTGAAGAAAATTCGTTATATTCTACATCAACCTATTAATATTATACTACAAATCCATTATCGACAAATGCTTGACACAACAGATAAAAAAATTCTGACCATTCTCCAGACAAATGGCCGTATCACTAATACCAAACTTGCCCAGAAGATTGGTTTATCGCCACCAGCTGTTCTGGAACGGGTGCGGCGACTCGAATCATCCGGAATCATAGAAAAATATGTGGCCATTTTGGACAGGGAACGTGCAGGATTTGGTCTCCAGACTATCGTAATGGTCTGCCTGAGTCACCATCAGATATCTTCGCTCCAAAATGTCAAAGAAAGGCTGACCCGAATGGACGAAGTGCTCGAATGCCACCAACTGACAGGTGAGGTCGATTTTCTTCTGAAGGTGGCGGTCAAGGACATGAACAGCTATACGGATTTCGTCAACAACAAACTGTCGGGGATTCCGGGAATCCAAAACGTCAAGACCTCTTTTATCTTGGAAACATTAAAAAATTGCACCGCCCTCAAATTAATCTCAGAAGGATAACAGACGGCTTCCTGTAAATTATATCGTTTCAGGCATAATCCACAGATGATAAAATTCCTATAACAGAGTATATGGGAGAAACAATCCCAAGCGGAGGGACTCTTTCCAGTACCATCTTACGTGGGTTTTTTTTTGCAACCCCCTCTGGATGCGTACGGTTTTTTTAATATTCCACATCCCAGCTAATCTGATCAACTCATTTGATCTGCTAACTTGTACAGAGACTGAAAGACCATGAAAAACCAGGACGAGCTTATTGCCCAAGTTGCGGCAATCATAACGATGGGAGAAAAAGTTCTCGCCACAGAGACCGGCGATAACCAGTCAAAATCTCTAGTAAACGAGCAGGTATTTCACGATTTCAGGATTACCGCTCTTTCTTTTTTCAGCCGAGTCTTTGGGGAGATCAGCACTTACTACGAGAGCTTCAGAACCGAAGTCATCCACCATACTGCGAGCCGCACCAGAAGAGGGATCGGCATACTTACGGCGGCAAAAAGAGATCTTCAGGGGGACTGGCTTACAACAACCATTGGTGCAGTCTCCCGCGACAATTTATTGGATATGCTCCGCCTCGCCAGGAGTCAGTTCGATCAAGGCAATTATTCTGCAGCCGCCATAATCGCTGGAGCTATCCTCGAGAAGCAGCTACGCAATCTGTGTCTCGCAAGGGGCGTAGCAATCCACAATGAAATCCAGAGCAAAGCAGTTCCGAAAAAAGGGCTCCAGTTGACGGGTGAGGCATACAAGAAGAAGTTGTACGACAGACAAGACAACAAGGCGGTCATTTCCTGGCTCGAACTCTGCGATACTGCAGCTAAGGGGAAAGACGATACTCTCACCAGTGGTCAGGTGAAAAGCATGCTCAACGAAATGCAGGCTTTTCTGACAAAAATAAAATATTAGTGAATTAGAAAAACGTTTCTTAGCTTTTTAAGAAACGTTTTTCGTGAATGAACTTATCCCGCTCTTTTCAGCGGGGTTAGTGCCTTAGAAATATTTTTATTAGTTTTTTCAAGAAAAATATTTCGTAAATAAACTTATCCAGCAAGGGGAAGCTAAACAAAGTACCCCCGCAAGGGAAAAATTAACCAAACTCCCGCCAGATCCAACCAATAAATAGATTCCATCATGTATCCACCAACACCACTTCTTCGACCCGACACTCTGCTGTTTATCTATTATATCGGAGGAACAGTCCCCGCCCTCCATACCATAAAGGCTGAAAATTTTATCGGCAATTGGGTAGAGGAGGACTTCAGTTTCCTTTTTTTTACCCAACCGGCAAAAGAGCAGGTACTGGAAATTTTAGCAGACTTCCCAGAGCTCAACCTCCTCGATACCTATGAAATGACCTATGCACAATGGCAGGGTGGCAACATTGAACCTGTACGCATCGGACGTTTTCTTCTCAATCCTACCTGGATCAAAGCATCTCCGGGTGAAAATGATGTGGCTATAACCCTCGACTCAGGTGTGGTGTTCGGCAACGGAACACATCCCACCACCCAGGCCTGCCTCGAAGCCATTGATATCGCCTGTGCCGGGAACAAGACGAAAACCATGCTCGATCTGGGATCGGGAACCGGTATTCTGGCCCTCGCTGCAGCAAAACTGGGCTGTGAAAAAATCATCGCTGTCGACTATAATTACCTGGCCACCCAAACGGCCCGCATTAACGTTACGCTGAACAATCTCGATAACCACATCCTGGTGGTCAACGGCAAAGCAGAAGAACATATAAGCGTTGCCACGGACCTTCTGGTTGCCAACATCCACTACGATGTAATGAAAGATCTGGTGAGATCAGAAGGATTCCTCGAACAAAAATGGTTTATCCTGTCCGGTCTTTTGCGAAGTGAGGCTGAAAAAATCATGGAGTTCCTTAATACCCAACCCGTACTTATCCTGAAGCGCTGGAACCAGGACGATATCTGGCACACTATTCTGGGGATAACCAAGGTTACAAAAACGGAGTAAAACAGGAGACGGGGAGGCTCAGAGTAATTGGCGGGGATATATGCGGCCAGTTAAGGACCTCAAGGCACTGGACAAAAAACGGCGGACAATCCGATTGTCCGCCGGTTTTTGCTTTTCTATTCCAGCTTCTGAAGCGCAGCAATCCGATCTTCAATGGGTGGATGACTTCTGAACAGTGCAGTCAACCCTCCTTTTGCAGGACGGATACCAAAGGCCGCAACCTGATCGGGCAGATGTGATGGTTCGTGGTGGAGTTGCAGGCGTTGTAGGGCTCTCACCATCTTATCCTTGCCGGTAAGATAGGCTGCTCCTTTATCCGCGGTGAATTCTCTTTTTCTTGAAAACCACATGACGATGATGGACGCAAAGAGGCCCAGGACAAATTGCAGAAAGACAGTCACCACCATATAACCGAAAAAACCCAGCCCCCCGCCTTCGTCATCACTACGCAGGAAGTTGTTGATAATATTGGCGGCAATGCGGGAGAAGAAGATAACAAAGGTGTTCAATACACCCTGGATAAGGGAAAGCGTCACCATATCACCACAGGCCACATGGGTTATTTCATGGGCGAGCACTGCCTCAACTTCATCTTTAGCCATATTCTGCAATAGCCCTGAAGAAACAGCTACCAGCGCGGAATTTTTATTCATTCCCGTGGCAAAGGCGTTCATATCCGGAGAGTTGTAAATGGCAACCTCGGGCATACCGACTTCGGCCTTATCAGCCATGCGACGAACGGTATCATAGAGCCACTGTTCCGTCGGGTTACTCGGAATTTCGATGACTTTCGCACCAGTCGCAGATTTGGCGATCCATTTGGACATGGCCAAAGAGAGCAACGAGCCACCCATACCAAACATCGCCGCCATTAACAGCAGCCCTGAAGTGGACCTGGAATCTACCCCAAAAAGGCTCATGACAATACCAAGCAGAATCAATATTGCCATGTTGGTTGCTAAAAACAGAACAATTCGTAACACGTCATTCCTCCAATTTTGTTGAGCCTTTCTCCCTGCAGATACCTTTTTGCGTCGACCAGCAGAAACCTTGGTATTTAACCCCGCTAAAAAGAGCGGGATAAGTACCTTGAGACAGATTGTTTTCTTGAAAAAAACAAGAAAGCAATCTGTAAGGTACTAATCAGGAGTAAAGATAAACATCCTTTTACCTGTCACAAGGAGCTAACGGTTGCTTATTATAAATTCCCAGGCTCCGGAATCAACATTTTTAGTCGAATCTTTGCAGCACTTTTTTCACAACATTCCCATTAGCCGCACTGCCGAAATGTTGCATGATCGGCTTCATTGCCTGTACTTTGCTGCCAAAAGTGGAGAAATCGATGTTGTTTTTCACCCAATCATAAATCTCCTCCTCACTCGCTTGTTTGGGCAAATATTCTTCCATAATAGTCAGGAAAGGCGATCCTTCCTGCTTTTGTGCAGCCAGGAGTTCCCGTTCTGATTTTATCAACTTTTTAACAATGGCGATGACCTGGTCGTCACTCAGCACCTTTACCGGTTGACGGGCAAATTCTCCCATTAGAATACGGATTGCTCCGGTCCGATCAGTATCCCTTGCCTTCATGGCAACCTTCAAATCCACTTTCAACGATTCCTGCATACTCATATTTTTTCTCCTGAAAATATTGTTTATGTATTATAGATTTCATGACCTGAGCGCTTCAGACAGTCGAAAACACGATACCACCTTCAATCGGTAAAAAAAATAGGCTTTCCCGGCATCACCTATGAATCACCATGAATCACTTATGATTTCGGTCACCGCAGCAATCATTGAAAAGAATGGGCTTATCCTGGCCGCCAGGCGAAAATCCGGCAGCCATCTGGCAGGGTATTGGGAGTTTCCCGGTGGCAAAATTGAGGCTAAGGAGACGAAAGAACAATGCCTTGTCAGAGAACTCTGGGAAGAGTTTGGCGTTCAATGCATCGTCGGCGATTTTTTTGGTGAATCCGTATACGATTATGAAACCAAGGTCATCAGACTGCTCTGCTATCGCGTCCGACACCTGGGTGGTACCTTCCAATGCCGGGATCATGACAAGATACTTTGGCTACCTGTCCACGAACTCCCGTCTCTGAGGTGGGCTCCTGCGGATATTCCATTGGTGCAGAAACTACAAGATGAACATTGGGTTAACACAACACTCGCCTATTACCAAGACAATGCCAATGAATATGTTCAGGAAACAATTGACGTTGACTTTCCCAATCACCTACGGCTACGTTTTCTTGAACTGCTCGCACCCAACAGCCTGATCCTCGACCTTGGTTGCGGCTCCGGACGCGACAGCCGTTTTTTCCTCGACCGGGGCCACCGGGTAATGGCTATCGATGCAGTGAAAGAGATTGCCGAATGCGCCGAGAAATATCTGGGTCACCCGGTACGGGTTCAAAAAGCTGAGGAACTGAACGAAACAGATACCTACGACGCCATCTGGGCTTGCGCCAGCCTGCTGCATATCCCTAAATCCCGAATCGCGGAAACCTTTACCCACATAATTCGCTCCTTGAAACCACAAGGAATTTTGTACATGTCATTTAAGAAGGGAGAGACAGATTGTCAGGACCACAAACAGCGTTTTTTCAACAACTATTCTTTGCCACTCATGCAACAGTTCCTTGAACAATTTTCACAACTTAGGGTTATCGATATCAGCGGGTCTTCCTCAAAGCTCTTCGGAAAAAAGCAGCTATGGCTCAATGTCTTCGCTATAAAAGAAGCAAAGGGTTAAGTACACCCTTAAAAAGATTGTAATTGACCCTAAAAGAATCGTCGAATATGCTAGCACAGCCTATGAGCCCGTTGATTTAAGGCCTTCTCGGAGTCTCGGCAACTCACTTACCGACCCGATATCTTCGTTATACGAAAAATTTTAGCCTCGGAATATCAACTATATACCTGTGGTAAAATTTTTCGTGTGCTTCGATCTCGAACGAAAATCCTTTTAAATCAACAGACTCAGCCTATGTGCTTAGTTTTTTTTGAAACACCTGATACTGGGGTGTCTTAAGGTAACAATTTCTCTTGTATTTATCCAATGGCCCGAACGCTTCCAGCGAAACAACCAAAAACAAAACGTCGAACCAGCCCGAAAAAAAATATCGGCAGGAAGAAAAAGAAAAAACCACAGAAAAACCTGCTGAGGGATTTTCTGCTGATCGGCCTGGAGAGTCTGGGGTTGTCGATGATTGGCCTTGCTACCATCATCGTGATTCTCGGCTATTTCGCCAACCGATTTTCCGGCACTGGCTTCCTGAGCAATCTCTTGCCCTTTGCTGGTGGAATCTTTGGTCTCATCATCCTGACCTCTCTCCTGCTGAGTGTTTGGAAGAGACTCCGCAGATGGCTACAGGACAGATCTCCCCTGCTGCCACCGGCCATCATCCTCACCATCACCCTCCTTTTCTGCGGATTAGTTCCCCAGGTGATGTTCCCAGAAACTTATGGCTATTATCGCACGCTGGTTGGCGGTAAGGAAGAGGCTGGTCGTGTCGTCCTCGCCCACCAGGTCTATGCTGCCTATCGTCGCCTGGACAATGTACAGCTCGGGAAAATGATTAGTCGGGCCGGACAGTTCTCGACGGCAATCAAAGAGGCAGCAACGGCCTATTCCATCGACATCGATCTCCTTATGGGCCTTGCCGCCGCAGAATCCTCCTATCTGCCACGAAAAAGCACAGACGGCGGCCATGGACTCTTCCAGATAACTCAAGCGCCGACTTCGGTGTCAGAGGATGTCAACAAGCTTTTCCCGGCAGAAAACCACAAGATAAACGATCCTCGATATAATGCCTTTCTTGGTGCGGCGACCCTCAAATATTATATGACCGAGATGAACAAGGATCTTTTCCTCGGCCTTCTCGCCTATAATATTGGCCCGGCCAATGGCGGCTTACGGTTTATCATGCAACAGTACGGGGCAACGGATTTTAACACAATCCAACCCTATCTGCTGCGGCTCCCCCGTGATTATCCCATACGCGTTCTCTCTTATGCCCTCGCCTTTCGAATCAACAGAAAAGAAGGACGGCTACTGGCTTACGAAGAAGGAAGAAACGCAATGTCAATTCAGGCCCTTGGTATTCCAGGACAATAATAGGATTGAAGGGAATCGCCACTTGAAAGGAAAAAATAAAAATAGCAAGAAGGCGGTTTTCTGGATATTTTATCATGAGTAATCGCTCTTCGATAAAATTTTAGTTTTTACGACGCCATCACAAATGACATCGCAACATGTCAATTCCCAAAGGAACTCACCATGCCACTCCTGCCTGCCATTGAACTTGAAACCGCCCCCAACCCTGACAATACGGTGATCTGGCTGCATGGACTTGGGGCAGACGGCAACGATTTCGCCCCCATCGTCCCGGAGCTGAACCTTCCTGCCGACCTGTCTATTCGATTTATTTTCCCCCATGCAGCTCCAATGCCGGTCACGGTTAATGGCGGTTTCGTCATGCCTGCCTGGTACGATATTCTGGAAATGGATATTGATAGAAAGATCGACATAACAGGATTAATGGCTTCCGCCAGAGAGATTGAGGCTTTTATCAGCCGTGAACTTGAACGGGGCATTGACAGCAAAAGGATTGTCATTGCCGGTTTTTCGCAAGGAGGAGCAGTCGCATATCAGGTTGCACTCAGCCACAAAAAAGCACTCGGGGGATTGCTTGCAATGTCAACCTACCTTGCCACCGCCGATGTCATTGAATACAGTGAGATAAATAAATCAATTCCGATCAAGGTCCAACATGGTACGCTTGATCCGGTCGTGCCTGAACAGCTCGGCCGCAAAGCCACCAATCAGCTGATCAGGCAGGGCTACAGCGTCAGCTATCAGAACTATCCGATGGAACATGCAGTCTGTCCGGAACAGATTGGTGATATTTCCGAGTGGCTGCAAACCATTCTTCGCTAAATTGTGGTAGTAACGGAGGTCTTATGGATTCACTTGCTTTTATCGCTGAACAAAGAATTGCCGAAGCCATGCGGGAAAGGGATCTGAATTCCCCCAAATGGAAGAATAAACCCCTTCCGCTGGAGGACGATCGATTTGTTCCCGATGACCTGAAGATGGCCTATAAAATTCTTAAAAACAGCGGGTATCTTCCACCGGAAATTGAAGATCGCAAGGAAATTAAAAAAATAGAGGATCTGATTTCGTGCACGGAAGATGAGCACGAACGTCTCAAACAGATGAAAAAACTCAATGTCCTGCTCATGAAAGTCGATGCAGGACGATCATTTTCCACCAACATCTCCAGCCAGCACGACTATTATCGAAAGGTAGTGGAGAGGATAAGCCTGCATTCCAAGCCAAAGGACAAATAATCGGCAATAGCAGACAAACACTAGGCTACGTGCGATTGAGAAGATGTATGAAAACCATCATACCCCACAAAAACATTGAGTACCTTGCAGAAGCAGTTGATACGTTTAAAGCCGCCGTCCATCCGGTAGCGCTCACCGGCGCAGGCATCTCAGTCAACAGCGGTATTGCCGATTTTCGCAGTCCCGGTGGAGTTTGGACAATTTTCTCACCCGATGAATATGCCACACTTGATGTATTTTTCAAAACTCCACAGAAAGCCTGGAAACTCTACCGGGAGATGGGCAAAGGGCTCCTCGGTAAAAAACCGAATCAGGCTCACCATGTCCTGGCTGAGTTTGAACAAAGAGGTTTCCTGAAAGGACTGATCACCCAGAACGTCGACAACCTGCACCAGGCTGCAGGCAGTAAAAATGTGCTGGAAATCCATGGTGATCACCAACACCTGCAGTGTCTGCATTGTGATACGGTTATTTCGGTTACAAGCGAACACTACGCCATGAAAGATGTTCCCACATGTGCACATTGCCATTCTCCCCTCAAACCAAATGTTGTCCTGTTCGGTGAAGCTGTCAGAGATCTGGATCGAATCGAAGAACTCCTCGTCGTTTGCGATCTGCTGCTGGTCATAGGCACGTCTGCACAGGTATATCCAGCTGCAGGTCTACCGGCACTTGTGAAGCAACGAGGTGGGTTGATCTACGAATTCAACCAGGAGCAGGCTCTCTCCGCCTCCGGATATGATCAGCAATCGATTATCTCCGACTATTTCTTCGCAGGTGATCTGGCGGCTACTTTGCCTTTGTTTGGACGAAGGGTATTAGTGACTTAGAAAGAATTTCTAAGTCACTAACTGTAGCGACCCGCAATGATAAACGCCAGGACCCGAAATAATGATTAATCTGGACCCACAATAAATGAGAATAAGAATAGGCCCCGACCCACAATAAACGATAATGGACCCACATTAAGTGATACTGGGCCCGCAATAATGGGACCGGACCCACATTAAGTAAGAATAAGACGAAGCCCTTTAAATATCAGGCTTACGGGCATTCTGTTTTTCCTTGTTTTAAATACGATCATTTTAGGAACAGCGGCCGTGTCCATCCGAATTCGAAACAAATCCAACGATAATCTGTACCAAAACAATGTTCCTAATTGTACGTTCTGTTAGTATCAAAAAAAACGTTTTAGGAATAGCAAGGGCATTTGTATAGGAGAGTAATAAAGTATAACGGTTGATACGAAAGTACTCTCAACGCCGACGATGGTCAGAAATGGAGCAAGTGTCTCGGCTGATTTTCTGGAACATCTCGCATGAGTGGCACGATAAAATTTGATAGGTGTCTGGGCTAATTAGAACCAGGACTTACAGGAAGAAGATCAAGTGCATGACGAGGGCGAAGATCAATAGCTTATCTTTGGTAAGCTTTACTTTGCAGTTACTCCATTTTTGGACAGTTCAATTGAACCAAATAGGTCTATACTTTCAGGAAGAAGCTTAACTTTTCAGGATTGCAAATGATTTAACATTGCCAATGCAAATCTTGTTGGCTTATTCAATTTAACAAAGCCACTTCCGTTGGTGATTGGCCTGGCGATTGCGTACAAAATCGGCTACCAATGATACTCTCTGAATGACATAAAATCGCGCAACAGGATATGGCAAAGAGCAAGTGCTCTTGCCAAAAATTTTTCAATGTGCCTTACTCTGAGCCAGTTTTTAGCTCCCTATTATAACAGGAGGGATGATGGTTGCGGTGGAAGCGTTGGGAAACGTGCGAAGTTACTTTTTTATAAGGGAAACACAACTTATTGCAAGGTGGGCAAGCGGAGATACGAGAAAAGCATCTTGCATTTCTTGTAACCTTTCCTTTGGTCTTTTTATTCATCGAACAGTCACGAACTGATTGGACTGTTCTCAAACATAACTGCAATATAAGGAGTATGCTAAATGGATTATAAAGAAATTATCTTCTCCCAGACAAAAGCTATTGGCATCTTGACGTTGAACACCCCTAAAAAAATTAATGCTCTTTCTCTCCAAAAAATTCAGGAAATGATCTACGTTCTGGAGAAAATTGCCATTGACGATTCTGTCAAGGTTTTAGTTTTGAAAGCCAATGGGAACCATTTCTGCGCTGGTCATGATTTATCTGAACTGGTTGATCAGGGAACCAAAGAATATAAACTTATTTTTGATCAGTGTACTCGGATGATGTTGATGCTCCACGAAATTCCACAGCCGGTAATCTGTTCGGTACAGGGAATTGCAACTGCCGCAGGCTGCCAATTGGCTGCCTGGTGTGACCTGATCGTAGCCGCAGATAATGCCAGATTTTCAACACCAGGGGTGAAGATAGGCCTGTTTTGTACAACTCCTATGGTAGCGATTACCCGGGCCATCGGCAGAAAGGCGTCAATGGAAATGCTCTTGACGGGTCGTGATTTCCCTGCAACCGAAGCAAAGGAACTGGGTTTAATCAACCGGGTGGTACCCTTGGAAGAATTAGATGTTGAAACAATGAAATTGGCGGAGGAAATATCTCAGGCCAGTAGTTTTGCCTTAGCTATCGGTAAACAGGGGCTTTACGCCCAAGCAGATATGACCGATGCTCAGGCATTGCATTATGCTAAGCATACTATCGTCATGAACAACACATCAGAGGATGCCCAAAACGGCATCAAAGCATTTCTTAACAAGACGTCCACCGAGTGGAAAAACCGGTAACCCACGTTGCTTTCCATGGAGAATTAATCTTTTCCGATCCAAAGGGCCGCTAAAAGTTGTTCCGCCTTTTTTTCAAATTAAGGAATTTTCCTCTTGGTGTGCACCCGTTCCACTTCTGTCCATGATAATCTGGAAAGATCTCTCCTCTCAGCACCGGAAATAATTTTTTGGTTCAGCATCGACCACTTCAACCTTAGACAAAATATATTATTTTGTCTAAGGTTTGACATGTAGCACGCTCGGCTAAACCTTAAACCTGCTGACTATTGTATTGAGCTCTGTTGCATGGGTAAGAAGACCTTGTGCACTGCTTTTCACTTCGTTACTATTGCCGGATATTTTGTCGGAAGCCATAGATACTTGAGCAATATCCTTTGAAATTTCTGCTGCGACTGCTGAGCTTTGGCTCACATTTTCGTTAACCTCCTGGATACCCTGGCTGGCCTGTGAAATATTGCTGGCAATCTCCTTGGTTGCGGCCGTCTGTTGCTCAACCGCCGTTGCAATGGTAGCGACAATATCATTAACCCCTTGAATAATTTTAGAGATCTGGCCGATTTCCCCGCCTGTTGTTTTGGTGGTCGTTTGAACATTGTCAATCAGGGTTTTGATATCAAGGGTTGCCGCAGCTGTTTGCTTGGCAAGTTCCTTGATCTCGTTTGCGACAACAGCAAACCCCTTACCGGCTTCTCCCGCCCTGGCTGCCTCTATAGTAGCATTTAGTGCCAATAGATTGGTTTGTTCTGAAATCTCCGTAATAGCTTCTGTTACCTTGCCGATCTTGTCTGCAGCCCTGCCGAGTTCATCCATTTTATCTGAAGCACTGCCGGCCTGATGCACGGCATCACTGGAAATGCGCCTGGCCTTTTCGGCATTCTCAGCAATTTCGGTAATGGTTGCACTCATTTCTTCTGCAGCCGAGGCAACCATGTTTGTGTTTGTTGAGGATTGTTCCATTGCTGCTGCAACGTTATTCAAGTTGGCGCTCATTTCCTCTGCAGCAGTAGCAACATTGTTTGCACGATGGGTGGTATCTACTGCACTTGACTCCAGGTTCTGGGAAATCTGAGTAAGCTGGGTAGAACTCGCGCCAACATTCGAGGCATTATCCGCGACCTGTTTAATTATCCCCTGCAATTTCTCGATGAAAATATTAAACCACTTCGCCATCTCGCCGACCTCGTCTCTGGATTCAACCTTGAGACGCATAGTCAAGTCCCCCTCACCCTGGGCAATATCTTTCAGCCCTGCCACAGCGTTGTTGATGGGGCGTGTTATTCCCAGCGAAGCAAAATAGACCAGAATACTTACAAGAGCCACAGCGATTGCCGATACAACGAGGGTGAGGTTTCTGATCGAACGCGTACTGGCCAGGAATTCGTCTTGATTCTGAGTAAAAGCAACGGTCCACTGCATACGTTTAATTGGAGCAAAACCGGCAATTTTTGCTACACCCTTGAAAACATACTCATCCACGCCGTCTTTACCAGCCAACATGTCTTGAGTGATCGCCTCCATGCCTTTTAAGGTTTTCAAATCCAAAGAGAGAATAAATTTATCATTCGGATGGGCATTTATAATTCCATTCCTATCAGCCATATACGCATAGCCAGTGTCTCCTGTTTTTGCCTGGCCGACCAAATCAACAAGCGATGACCCCTTAATAGAGAGACCGACAACTCCAAGGAACTCACCTGCGGAGCTTCGTATCGGTGCACAGGCTACATAGGTCAACTCATTGGTCGCTTTGGATCTCAAAATCTCACTGAGAGTTGATTTGCCTGTTGATTTGACTTCTTTGAAATAATCCCTGTCTGAGATATTTATCCCACTAAAATCGTTGCCATTGGCTTGTTCACCTGTAAAAAGCAGGCCATTTGGATTGGAAACAAAGATTCCGTTATATTTTTCTCCAAGGACTTTATATTTGCTCTTCATTTCGGTACGGAGTCGGGCTATGTCGTCCTTTGCACTATCGACTCCCTTTTCTTTGACCTGAACAGCAACCTGAATGATTGACGCATCAGTTGCAATAGAATTTGCAAGTCTTTCCTGGAGTTCGAGATTCGAATCAACTATAGAAGACAAACGACGTGCCTGTTCGAGTGCGCTGCTCTTGGTATTTGTGATCAGCGCATCGGACGCCTTAGTGATTGCAAAATAGCCGACAACTAAGAGTGGCAGCATTACAGCCAGGCATCCGCCTGTTATAAGCCTGAAAGAAATTGACCTCGGATTAATTTTCCCCATAACCATGCTCCAAATAAAAATATATTTTAACGTTTTTACTGCAAGACAAACTCTATTTCTGTAAGAATTAACCGACACTTTATTTATGAAAACAAGACATTGTTTACATAATCCGTATCCTCCTTAAATTAACGATCTCAATTTTTTCTCCATCCAGTCGACCTCATTGCAGTACAGTTTTCGGAAAGCAACATAACTACAGAACACAACTACAGCATAAGCCGAACGAGCGCTCACTCGTGGTAGAATGATCGGCCAAGGGTCGCAGTTTGTCAAGGACTTTAGTGTGAAAAGAATTTGTAGCTTCTGTTCCTTGTTAGACCGTATTGCGCATCGAAGGTTCAAACGGCATTCCGCATAGATTAGCCCAGAATTTCAAGTGAGCTTATGCCTTTATTCCAGTGAATTCAAGCTGTTAGACTGCCTGGTTTCTTCTACCCCCGCAAGAGCCTCTCTCACTTTGACAGCCAGAGTCTTGTGCGTAATCGGTTTCTGAAGAAAGTGGACACCATTATCCAAAACACCGTGGTGGGCAATTACATCGGCGGTATATCCGGATATAAATAGAATTTTCAGGTCAGAGTTGAGGGAGTAAATGGTTTCTGCTAAATCCCGTCCATTCATCTCAGGCATAATCACATCAGTGACAAGAAGATCGATATCTCTCTGATGTTTTTGACTCAAGCGAACGGCCTCTGCAGGGGACATGGCAGTGATGACAGTATATCCTAACTGCTCCAGCATCCTCTTTGTTACGTCGATGAGCATTGGTTCATCTTCGACTAATAAGATGGTTTCGTTACCTCGAAAGAGATCTTCAATCTCTTTACTGTCATTTAACTCTTCTGGAAGAATGGAGAATATGGGAAAAAATATTTTGAAAACTGTCTGCTTGCCAGGTTCGCTGCGGACATCAATAAATCCATTATTCTGTGAAACAATACCATAAACCGTTGCGAGGCCGAGCCCTGTCCCTTTACCGAGCCCCTTTGTAGTGAAGAACGGCTCAAATAGGTGCAGCAGTGTTTCTTGATCAATGCCGCAGCCATCATCTCTGACTGCCAGAATCAGGTAATTGCCGGGAGGTATCTTCGAATAGGCTGTTCTCTCTGTTTTAGAAACAGTCACATAATGTGTTTCTATGGCTATCGTGCCTGTGCCGGCGATAGCATCACGGGAATTGATGCATAAATTTACTACTATCTGGTCAAGTTGAGAGGGGTCCATCTTGACGGACCCAGTATTTCCAGTCGGTTGCCAGATCAGCTCTATATCCTCGCCAATCAAACGTCGAATCATCGTCAGCATTTTTTCGACTGTCTCATTGAGATCGAGCAATTTGGGATTCACGGGTTGCTTGCGGGCAAATGCCAGAAGTTGCTGGGTGAGAGCTGCCGAACGTTTTGCTGCATCTCTGATTGCTTTAAGTGATTTCAGTACAGGTTCATCTGAGGGAAGGATACTCATTGCCAACTCAACATTGCCAAGGATAACGCTGAGCATGTTGTTAAAATCATGTGCGACACCACCCGCCAGCCTACCTACAGATTCCATTTTCTGAGCCAGCAGAAGTTGCTCTTCGAGCTTCTTCCTGTCGCTTATGTCGAAATTAACGACAATTGCCCCATCAATTTTTCCTTCATCATCAAAAATCGGGGTCACATAATTTATGACCGTTTTTCTTTTTCCATCCAGTGCTTCAATCTCTATGAGCTCATCTACGGTAGTTATTCCTTTGCGAAGTGCTTTTACTGAAGATCTATCCTTTTCTTTTATCGGTTCCAGGGAAGGTAATCGCCAGGCTTTAATTTTTTTGGGACCAATGAAGGATGCTCCTGGATCGGATGCCCAAATTTTCCAGCCCATAGCGTTTTGATGCCGAACCTTTCCCCCCTTGTCTAAAAACCATAGCCCGATTGGGATCATGTCAAATATCTTCTTCATTAAATTCTCACCCTTACGAAGCTCATCTTCTGTTTGCTTACGTAGGGATATGTCAACGATATGAGAGACAAAATATTTTACAGTTCTATCATCATTGATAGTTGCGGAGACACTGAGTAATATCCAGATGGCATGACCGTCCTTGTGAATATAGCGCTTTTCCATTTGATAGGAGGGGATTTCTCCCTTGATTATTTTTTGGACATTTGCCAGGTCATCATTTAAATCTTCCGGGTGGGTGATGTCTTGAAAGCTTTTCTCCTGCAGCTCTTTTGGGGAGTAGCCAGTAAGCCGGCAAAGTGCATGGTTTACTCTGATATATGTCCCATCGGGTGATACAAGAGCCATTCCATTAGGGGCGTATTGAAAAGCATGAAAGAAGCGTTCTTCACTTTCGCGTAACGACTGTTCAGTAATCTTCCGATCAGTGATATCGATATTTATGCCAAGAGTGCCCAGCTTTGTTCCGCCATCTTGAATAGGGACGACAATGTTGTGGTAAATTCCCCGTTCTCCTTTAATGTTAACTAATTCACATTCCTCGGAAACAGTTTCACCTTTTAGTATCCGTTCATTGTTCGATTTCCACACCGCTATGGTTGATTCCTCAAATTTCCAATCATTGCCCGGGGTTGATATCAGGTCACCCCATAGACGTACCGACTCATCGCTTTGCATGATCATTTGCTGGTTTTTGTCCCTCGCCCAAAAGTCAAACGGCAGATTGCGCAGCATGGCATTCAAAAGGACATCTGTCTCGGCCAGTTTCTGGATAGCCAGCGTGGTCTCTGTAATATCGCGAACATTGGCTATAACACCGTTAATCGCAGGTTCATGCAGAAAACTTTGGGCTACTGCCTCACAATGGACAAATTTTTTGGTTTTATGGATGTGTCGGTACTTAACAGTAAAGATCTCCTTTGGATGCTTTAGTGCATCTTGGAAAGCGTCCCGAACACGTTGCCGATCCTCTGGGTGAATGACGGAATCTATTGTTTTTTCTTCTAATTCATTTATGGAAAAACCTGTTATTTTTTCCGCTGCGGGGCTTACGTATTGTTGCCTGCCGCTTTTGTCTATTATAACTAAAATGTCCGAAGAGTTTTTTATCAGAAAATGCAACCTGTCGTCGCTTTTTCGATTTTTCTCAATAGCTTTTTCGATCTTTCGATTGAGTGAGGCCAGCAGCAGATATAAAAAAAATGCAGTGAAGACGATAAAGAATATTCCTTTGTACGTGCTTATGATGGTGTATAATTTTGAGTCTTCAACCATCCTGCTCAGCATCGAATCTGAAAAATAAATCCACGCACAGCCGAATAAGAGGTAGGCGGCGACTGTCTTGAAAACTTCTGCTTTGATATTGACTGGGGGTAACATTTTCATTGTCTTAGTGGGTTCTTTTGGGCTGACGGCATTAACGACTCCGCTCACCTAACGTACGAACCGGGCATGTCCTGCCCATTTGATATTTATAGCGCCGACAAGATCGGTGTTGTGGAAAACCGCATTCGACACACCTGAAACCAGAATATCATATTTCGCTTAGGGTAGTTTGAAATCTTGGACAAGCAAAGGGAAATAGCGCGAATGTTACGAACAGAAGGACACGATCTTGCTGCCCTTGTGGTTGATCGTAGGCAGTGTTGGATAATTCTGAGGTTGAAAAAAAAATAAACAGATTTCCATTCTATGGTCTAAACTCGCAATATCACCATCCAAAGGCTCTTCGGTGGTCTTCGCCATAAACATTATTCTGATCACACATACATCCGTAATGTTTTTTGGACGGATACTGTTTTGTAAGCAACAATCTATCCAAATTAAGTACTGGGAGCCTGTCCGAGAATGCCCTTTCGGAGTCTCGCACCTAGCTTACCTGCCCAAAATTTTCGTTATTCGCATAAAGCAATGATCGAAATATCAGCTACATGGCTGTTCTTATTTTGTGAGAATGCCTCGATTTTGAACAAAATATCTATTCTCGGCCAAGCTCCTGGCACCTTGATTAATTTTATGAGAAAATTCTTCCAATGTCAATTTCGCCAACAAAGTCCAGAAATTTCCAATGCCTTCATAACTGGAAGACGTGGTGGTATACTGGTGATTTTCAACATTAGATAAAAAGGATTGTTTTGTTCAGTGTCTTGAGCTTTTGTGTCTGAATATTAATGACATACGTGTTGTAAAACCAGCAGAACGTTGGCCAAAATGATGGGAATGCAAAAATTCTAGAATATCTAGAGATTGCCCTCCAAATCTCAAAAAATAGCTTTTCACTGCGCGTTAATCTTACTACTGTACCTTTTGTTCTCGGCAGGCCAAATGCCTACCACAATTTTAGCTGTTTCCCGTACAAGAAATTTCCAGAAAATATTCGATGGTCTCTTCGGTATGAGTGTTAGGCGTGGTAGTTGATAGTAACTGAGATACTGCTATGAAAGTACTATCAACGCCGACGATGGACAGAAATGGAGCAATATTATCGGTTGATTATCTGTGCAACATCAATAAGTTTGAATGCTCCATTTCAAGCATGTTTTTTCGGCACTATCACAAACAAACTATCAGGAAACATATCAACTGGACGTGTCGTGCATACGCTTTACATTGCCAAGGATCATCTCACGCCAATAGACAGTGCAAAGACTGTCTACAAGACTAAATTTTTTCCATATCATACGACTTCGCCATGCTAATTCGTTTATCTTTTGGCAAAGATTCCATGTATTGTATCCAACCAGGGCACCAGTTAATGTGCCACCGCCACAATCGACCGAGAAGCGACATCGATTTCTCATCATATTTTGATCTAAACTTGCAATTTTCACAATTGTGTTTCTTCATCAATTCTCTTTGCAGGGTTCAATTTCACTATAGCACACCACCTTAAAAGACTCCTGACTCCTGGGAAGTTCAAATGCAACAAGTTTAGAACTCGCGCTACCTTACGAGAAGTATTTCTTATGAGTCAGGACTTCTGAATGCATGTATGGGGGTGAAATCAGCCCAAGACTTTTCTTGCACATGCTTTGGCATTTGCAACGTCTTCTTCGTTTGGATGGCCAGTCATCTGATCAACCATACCTTGCCATGCTTTATCAGATAAACCGAGCTTCTTCTGTACCGGTTCGTGCATTGCTTTTACCAGAGCTCCCTGGCAGTCAAAACAGCCTTTGTACTCGATCTTTTTTTCCTTGCATACTGCTTGAATAGGTCTTGCAAATCCATCCATATCCTGGTTGGGATAGGCTGGGGCGAAATGTGTTATGAAACCAGCCATTTTTTGGTTCGAACCTGCCTTAATGTTAGCCAAAAACTCTTTAACCGGTGCTGCCAGATTTGCTGAGTGGAGAGGTGAGCCAATGAAGATGAAATCATATCCAGCGAAATCCTCAGCAGCGACGCCCTCCAGTTTTTTCAAGTCAGCCTTATGAGCCAGGGATGCTTCTTCGCAGATAGCTTTAGCGATCTTTTCCGTATTTCCGCTCTGACTAAAATAAGTAACTAATACTTTCATGATGTGACCTCCCGTTGTTTAATCTACGATTAAGAATAGACCGCTGTATTTGAAAACAGCTTAATTTAAGCGATCCGCGTTGCCATTTTTGATAAAGCTTTCCGGTAGAGCAATAAGTTGAAGCTGCCCATACGGATTTCTTTATCTTTCAAAATTGATCAATATGTTAAACGAGGTTGCGTGAGATATCTGTAGCAGCTGCTACAAACATGAAATTTTATTCAATATTTATTAAAGAATACCTTGACCACCATATATCAACTGCATCTCAAAATTTTATTTCCCAACAGAACAGCGGAGTTGACAAGTATCCAGAGGAATGATGTGAACGATTAAAGGGACAATTACAGAACAAATTGATGCAGCAAACAGGTGAGGTTTGGCTAATAGGGAAAACTTTTTGGAAGAATGAATATGCTATGCAACACTCTGCGACAGCACAATGAGCCTTTTGCCCTCATGAAGTATTTTACCTGCAACTTTCAAGGTCTTCATGGCACGGGTGATACTGACTCGGTGGGCACCAATTAAAAAACTCAGATCTTCATGAGTCAGGGGAAACTGTATCACCCGTCCACGAGCGCTCGCTGTTCCATGCTCTTTGGCGACATTGCACAGGACACTGTAGAGTCGTTCTTCGATATTCGTCACCGCGAGACTACCTACCTGGCTGGTAAGCCAGGAGACTCTCTCACTCAAATTCCTTATTACCTGAAGCCCGATATTAGGATTTTTGAGAACTAGCTGTTCGAACTGACTTCTGCTGTATCCACAAGTCAACGTATCTTCGAGACAAATGGCACTCACCGGATATTCTCCCTGATCTAAAAAGACGTTCTCACCGACAAAGTCGCCGGCTTTTCGAATATCCAAAGTAAGTTCGCCGCCATCTTCAAAAACTTTTACAAGTTTAATGTGCCCACCCTTTATGAGAAACAGTTCATCGGCAGGATCAGACTGCATGAACAGCACCTGTCCCTTCACCATCTTCTTTCGCTGTGCTTCTTTGGCTAATGCCGCCAGGTCTGAAGGTTCAAGATTATTGAACATCCACAATTGACCGATGCAGATTGGTGACAGCTTAATATCCTTACCGGCGAGTTCTTGACAAAGACAGCCCATTGATTGATTTCCTCTATCGTATAAGTGCATTATCAGGTTTTTGCACTTTCGTGCTATCCATTGAAACGCTACAATTGGCTCCTGGGGACAAGCAGTACTTTCCGTGCTAAAACCATATCATTTTCAACGTATTGTGAACAAATTTTTCTCACCCCACTGAGTTTGCTTCCAACCGGTTCAGTGGGAATTTCACCAAATCATGGTCATGTGAAGTTGTGATTACTCATAAATCAGTTTTCAAGTTTGTTTTCATTCAATTAAATCCGAACCACGTCGTAATGCTATCAACTGATTCACGCGAAGTTTCGAGCCGGTTTGCCGGGAAAGCCCAATTGGGATATCCAAGAGCAATAGCGATAACGATTTGTTTATTATCAGAAAACAAACGTTCTATAAACGACTTTGTAAACCCATCAATAGATTCATAAGATGAGTAGCCACTAACAACTATGGCACCCGCCTCCCGAACTTTTTCTGCAAGTTCAGGAGAATCATCTTTAACCTTGAAGATATTATCCTTTTTGCATCCGAGGCAGGCGATGCATGGGCGGACGCTGATTTCATTGAGTTTAACAATTTCAGAGGGCAAGCCGCTGCTTATAAGCACCTCCTGAATCAACCGGTCTGTATTACTGTTTTTAATAGGGCTTCCTGAAATTCCAATCACCTGAGATTTCATTGTATCCTCCATATTAAAAACAGATACTGCTATGCCAAGGGGTTAAATCTCTCTAAAGCACACGCCATTATGGTAGATGGTAGAACTGTAAATTTCCACTGGGAAACTTCAAATCGTTTCAAAGATGTTCAGGATCTCCATGTAACAAATTCTGTTTTTTCTATTTGGAATCACTACCCCGGTTTTGAAAGGACAGTGCATTTATCGGCCTGAAATAGGCATTCATCTACACATCTTGTAATTGTCACATCAGGTTTATTTTTTTCAGTCTTTGAGCTATTTCTTTGCCGAGGTTTTCGGCCTGCTTCCGTGTTTCTTTTTGGTCTTCGACCTTGCAAAATTTCTCAGGGGTAATTTCAGTGTCGTCACCAAAGACCCATGGCAAAGCACTCATAGGACAGCTCTGACCATAGCCGCAAACCATACATTCCGGATTACCAGCTACTTTAAGTTGTCCCAGCACTTCCATTCCTTCCATTGTCAGCGCCTGAGCGACTTGATTGCTCGCTTCATCTATTCCTGGCGCACCCCGGCCGATACCGGTAACTACCGTCACTGCCAATTTTCCACGATTAAAGCCATTCTGATGTCGAAGAGAAAAGAGTCTTTCAAGAAAAGCTTTGGTGAAAGCATCGATGGTAGCATAGGGTGGATATCCACCAACTACAATTGCGCCTGCATGTTTCACCTTTTCAGCAATTTCCTGGAAGTCGTCGTTCACTTTACATATATTGTCTTTAGTGCAGCCAAGACATGCAATGCACGGTTGAACCCTGCACTTGGACAACTTGATGAATTCTGTTTCAAGACCTGTGCTTTTCAGAACTGCCTGGACAGTTCGGTCTGTATTTGAGTTTTTGATGGGGCTGCCTGAAATTCCTATTACCTGTGGTTTCATTGTCTCCTCCTTGGAAAAAGTGAGTATTAATTTTCCTGTAAGGATACTGAATGATCGATAAGTATGTTGTAACAGTTGCTACAATCTTTAATAAATAATTGATATTGCCAAATCTAATATCTGGTTAAATGCGTTTCACCCCAAGTCAAGGTTACTACTGTACCTTTGTTCTCGGTAGACCAAATGCCTATCAGAAATTTAACTGCTTCCCGTACAAGAAAATTTCAGAAAATATTCGCTGGTCACTTCCGGATAAGTGTCAGGCAGCGTGCAAGATACTAACTGACAGCCGTGCACGCATTGGTCCATCGTTCAACCTTTTGCTGACCTTGGTTACAGCCGAGATAATTCACAGAGAACAATTTGTAACGGTGGTCCTTTAAAATCTTCTCGACGAAAATGAATTTAATCCACGGAATCGGTCCACTCAAAACCTTTCGTCTGGCGCTTATGTAAAAAAGTACACCAATCTTTCCAATTAGCATGTTCACCGTAATCGTTAAGAAAAGCGGCGATAGCCTTTGCTGTTTTCATGTGTAGTACTCGTCTCTTGGTCCGGAGCAGAAGAGTAATCTCCCGGGCGTTGTGATAACATCCTTTATTTTCACCCGAACATATTGAGGGTGCCTGGTGATTTTACTTCCTCTCTATTAGCTTCTATCATCCTCAATTAAACCCTGCTTAAAACGATGGCCATTTTGCACATAGTGTTGCGCTTGTAATTCCAGAGCCTGTTGTTGTTCGAAAGTCAAATTACGCTTAATTTTTGCAGGCGATCCCATCACCAGTGAGCCATCAGGAATTTCCATGTTCTCTGTAACCAGTGCATTGGCACCAATAACGCAATGGCTACCAATTTTTTCGCCATTTAACACCACCGCACTTATACCTATCAGGCTATGATCACCCACATTGCAACCATGGAGCATAGCTTTGTGTCCTACAGTAACTCCCTTACCTAAAGTCATGGGATAACCAGGGTCAGTATGCAGGACTACACCATCCTGAATATTGCAATCCTCTCCAATGACGATTAATTCCGAGTCACCACGAATCACCACATTAAACCAGATACTCACATCATTACCGAGAGCTACATTGCCAATTACCGCGGCACTCTTGGCGATAAAATAATTTTCAGGCAACTGCACCTGTTTATCATCTAGCTGATATAACACAATTCGCTCCTCCAGTATTTTTGGTATTAAGTTTCCGATCATAAATCGATCTATGGTCTTTTCACTCCAAACGAAATCAAAAACTGTATTGACCATGACCAGATCAACAATGAGATGACGAGATTTCGAGCGATAGAAAAAAATTAACCAATGAGGCGGAAAAAGCAATTGGTGATACGTCAGACAGTTGAAAAGGCTTGTTCTCTGTTACAAAAGGACTTGGAGGATCTATCCTAAATGTTCAATCCCCTCTGTATCAATTTGCGTGAGATACCTACCCGCGTTTATACTTCCCGCTAATACTTGAGACGTCTTGCCACAAATCTCAGGGTCTTTACTTCCTCTGATGCCGGCAACATTTAAGCTCTCAATACCGTTCTAATGAATAAAATCTTTCAGTAAATTTGCAGATTCTTCCACAGTAACTTTGGCCATATCCAGGTGGATCACAGGTTTATCGTGTTGGATCGCCTTTTTTTGAGTCAAAAGACTACCGCCTGTCAATTAACCATGAGTGAAAATTACAGTCGCATCTGAATCAACCACATTTTTTTCAGTACGCTTGAGATTGGACGTTGTGGTCATCTCTTGTAGATTATATTTTGGGAGAAGAACACCATCTTTCGTTGCTCATTTTTAAGAATAGGTTGAAATTTATTAGTTAGGGTTTCGTCATTGGCGACTCAGAATTACCAGAGTTGGAAAAGTAAGGCAACAGTGGGAACATATGGTAGAAAAACATTAATTTGAGGATAAGCAAAATTTACGAAGAATCTGCCCTGAGGTGTTCAATTGCGAACAGCTTGCGTCTGGAGGGTTGAAGCCATGTAGTGTGGGGATAATATCTTGAGAATCGGGGACGTCAGTGAAATATGCACAGAACAACTCACAAGGCCTATGGCCTGTTGTAGATTTCTATTACATTCTAATCAAGTGCATTTATCTTTGATAGTCTCAATCGATATATTACAATGCCATCTTTAACAGAACCTTATCTTGTCATCTCCATTTGTTAGTCTTTTATGCCCAGCGAGGAGACCCACATGCTCAATTTCAATCTGACCAATGATCAGCTCGAGCTCCAGCAGAAGGCGCGTAACTTTGCACTCAAAGAAGTCTTGCCGGTTGCCTGGTACTATGATGAGAAAGATGAAATCCCTATGCAGGTGCTTCGCAAGGCCTTCGATGCCGGGATGATAGGCTGCGATATTCCAAAAGAATTTGGCGGGCAGGGGTTGAGTTTGGTAGATTCAGCTTTGATTACCGAAGAATTAGCCGCGGCCTGTCCGGGACTGGCGACGTCGATTTTCGACAGTTCGCTTGGAATGGAACCGATTCTGCTTTCAGATAATACCGTCGCGAAGAAAAAATATCTCACTTCAATCGCCAAGGACTTCAAACTGGCGGCTTTTGCAACTTCTGAACCAACAATGGGCTCTGACGTGGCAGGCATTCGCTGCTCGGCCGAAGCTGTTGGAGAAGACTATATCCTTAACGGCACAAAGTACTGGGTTACCAACGGAGGTGTTGCTGACTATCTCTCGGTCTTTGCCACGATCGACCCCAAAAGTCGACACAAAGGGATTTGCGCATTTCTGGTGGAGACCAACTGGCTAGGAGTCTCAATCGGACGAGCCATCCCCAAAATGGGCCAGCGCTGTTCTAACACTGTGGGCATCAATTTCAAAAATGTCCGCGTTCCCAAGGAAAATATTCTGGCACTTCCCGGAAAAGGTTTTGTCCTGGCAATGAAAACCTTTGCTCGAACTCGGCCGATTATCGGTAGCTTTGGTGTTGGCGCAGCAAGAGCAGCGCTGGAATATGCACTTGATTACGCGAAAAAAAGACGCGCGTTTGGCATGGAACTGGGTGCATTTCAGGCAATTCAGTTCAAGCTCGCTGAAATGTATCAAAAGGTGGAAACATCCCGCCTGCTGACCTGGAAAGCGGCCTGGGATTCAGACCAGGGCCAGGACGGAAGGGTGAGCGCCTCAATCAGCAAAATCTATGCGACTGAAACGGCACTCGAAGTGGCTAATGAGGCCTTGCAGATTTTCGGCGGGTACGGGTACACCAAGATGTTTCCCATTGAGAAAATCCTGCGTGATGTCCGTCTGCTCCGCATCTATGAAGGAACTAGTGAAATCCAGCGCATCGTACTGGCTGACTATCTGCTGAAAGAGTATCGGCCATCCCTTCCGCCCCTAGAGGACTTGCCGCTCCATCGTCTGCACGATCCCAGCATTGGCAAGACAGCCGTATCTGGCGGCAAAATATGGCGGTGCAGAATCTGTGGTTACGTCCATTACGATGAAACAGCTCCAGCTGAATGTCCGTATTGTTTCTTCCCCCATACAGCTTTTAAGGAAATTCAATAGCCTGGATATGGAGACCTAAATAAAAGGTGTGGTGCCGCTTTCCCTGCCGAATCGAGCATTCACTCCCGTATCATTTTTACTACCTCGATAACTACTAGGTCTCTGAAGGTTTTTCATATCTGTTTGAGTTTATCAAGGTTCACCATTATTTCACAATTTACAGAAGAGCTTTGATCTTCTCTATCGTCCGAGGTGCACTACCCTCGTAATGGTTATTGACGTTAATGAAGATCTGATGTCGCTTATCAAGGAGATCGATCACCATATCTTTCAATTGCAAAAGCTCACTATCCCTCGGTTCGACAATCGCATCCCATACATTATTCGTCCGATCTTCCATTCCTTGCCGATCTGAACCATGAAGTCTCAGCAGCACCGGGTCACTCAGTCGATTCTTAAACTTTTCGTACAGTTCAAAGATTGAAGGCATGTAGCATCCCTGAAGGAAAACTGGCCCCAGATGATGCTCGGCTAGAAAATCAAAGTAGTCATCCTTGAGGTAATTTGGGTTGCGGATCTCAATACAGTACTGATACTCCTCAGGAAGCCCCTGAAGGAAAACTGCAAACATTTCTGTGAAATGACCAAGACTAGCCATTTTGTTCCTATTTAAATACTCAAACTCGAACATGAGAGGACCTATATAGTCACCTAGTGGTTTCAGTGTCTGTATAAATTTCCCCATCAGATCTGAGGAAAGGAAATGATGATTTGGAACCAGGGGCTCGCTAGGTATTTTTTTGTATTGGTGCGTAAGCGTAATGCTGTTCGGGATTTTAATGCTCATAACAAATCCCGGCGGTATGGATTGCGCGTATTCTCTTACTACTTCGGCGTTCGGGAGAACTACAGTTCCTTTGAATAGGGACCAGAACCACTGATCTACTTTAACAGTGCAAAACTGTTTGCTATACTCCAAAAGGTAGTTAAATTCCTTGGATTGAGGGTACACCATTCCTTTCCAGGAACCATACTTCCAGCTGCATGTACCTATGTATAGTTCCTTGTCGTTGCCCCTGGTGACCAAATAATAAATGTTTATTTGATTTTCAAATGATTATCGGCATATAATATTTTCGGATGCCAAACAATAAGTGTAACACGTCTGCTGATGCTGGCCGGAGTGTTCCATCAATCCAATCAAAACCAGGAGAAGGAGGGCAATTTTGAACAAAAAAGAATTGGTACAAGCCATTGCGGGGAAAGCGGATATGAATCTAACGCAGGCTGAAAAAGCGCTGAATGGGGTTTTGGATGCGATCAGCGAAACGCTCACGAAGGGTGAAAAACTTGTTTTGGTTGGTTTTGGTACATTTTCGACAAACAAAAGGTCGGCACGAAAGGGCAGAAATCCACAAACAGGCGCAGAAATTGAGATTCCTGAGAAAACGGTAGCCAAGTTCAAGGCTGGTACCAACCTTATAGAGCAACTTAATTAGCTGGAAATCTAAAAGGATTGTCGGTGGTGTCAATTACACCTTTTAATTGACACCACCGTTGATATACAGGGGGACGGTTCAGAGAACGGAAAAAATCCTATGCGAAAAGGTATCACCTCGATTCCTACGATAAGGAAACACCTTAACTGGGCAAATCAGCAAATTAGTTTGCGTTGGCAGTGCAAAGCTTCAACGTGAACCGGGCAATAGTGTTGTTGTTTCGGGCGCGATAACTGAGAATCAGTTACTATCGGTTGCAATGCCTGACATCATTATTAAAGTAATAATCAAACATAATCTTTGGTAAGCTTTACTTTGCAGTTACTCCATTTTTGGACGGTTCAATTGAACCAAATAGGTCTACACTTTCAGGAACAATGTCAACTGACCGTGTTTTTCAATTGTTTTAAGTTGCCAGGAGACATCTCTACCAAGAACGGCTGCGCATGATACTCAGTTAGTATCAATCGCGGTGCCTAACTATTCCGCCGAAGTGACAAGCAAATATTTTCTGGAAGAATCTGGGATTTGAGATTGTTTTTTCCTGTCAGGAAAATCTTGCTTTTCAAAAGGTCAAGAAGACCTTTTATGTTGCTAGTTTTTTGAGACACCTTATTGATTGCAGTAGGAAGATAAACCTGAAGCGTTGGTAGGATATTCAGACCTTCGAGGTGGCAATATTAACGATTAAAATCAGCAGACCGAAGCACGGCTTTCCAGCATTAAAAATGGTAGCAACGAGGTACGGCATTCCCTAAATAAAATAGCCTCTTAGGTTCTGCTGTATTGCCTGGTTCGGCGATTTTTGCCGTTTGATTCATTGATAGCTGGGCATTAAATCAATCCGTTCCCTTTTCGTCTGATAACCTATGGGATAGTTGAATGTTTCACCTTTCGTTTAATGAAGCCTCTGGCAATTCAAACTTTAAAGCATCATAAGTTTCAAGAATGACGGAGCCCGAATCGAAAGTATTTAACAAGTTCAAAGCCAATCACGCTGCCAAGCGTCCCTCCTAAAAACCATGGCAGTGCAAGGGTCCAGTCAATATCAGCACCCAACGAATAGAACAACATTACAGCAAGAAGGGCTACAGTGGGAAAATAAATAAGTACTGATTTTTCTATGGCCTTCATCTCAGTTTGTTTAAAGAAAAAAGGCGCTATAACAGCCCCGCCGCCAAGAAAAATAATCCCGCAGACAATCATGAAGCCAAACCCTCCTGAGTGTTGAACCAAGTCAGCCAAGTAATCATGTTTTGCGAACCCAATTTCGAACTGAGGGCAGAAAAACAAAGTAAGGGTTGCGCAGGCAGCCTGCATGCCAGCAAGTTTGGAGAAAATTATCCAAATGGCAGGCCTCAGATCCTGACTGACGGTATTTTTAAGCTTTTCCGTCAAAAGTGCGGGAGGGGTGACGGGATCAGAATTGACAAACTCAAGAAATTCCCTTTCCCAGTCGGCATATTTCTTTTTCTTTTCTATCATATCATGTCCTCGGGCTTAAGAAATTTCCTTAACTTTTTCAGGGCTCTGCTGACCAGTTGACGCGCATTGGAAGAAGTGGTTCCTAACGTGTCGGCAATCTCCTCAAAGGAAAAATCTTCGCCATAGCGCAGCTCAATGGCCTGCCGCTGGCTTTTTTTAAGATCAGCGTCTTTGGGCAATAATCCGTCTAAATTGTGCTTATCCTCAACCTGTAGGGCTGAAGGGGTCACCTCCAAACCATCCAGGGACACGTCTGGATATTCCTTTTTCTTTTTCCTGTAGTAATCAATCAGGCTGTTTCGCAACACAGTGAATAACCAAGGCTCAAAAGGAAATTCACTTTTGTAGCGTGACCGGGAATGATGTAGCCTTAGAAATACATCCTGGAAGATGTCATCAATCTCGGTCCGTTTATTCACCCTTTTATATAAATATCCATAAACAAGCGATTTGTATTTGTCATAAAGGCAATTGAACGCCTCAATGTCCCCCTCCTGATAGAGAGCCATAAGCTCTGCCCCGCTCGTGGAGGTAGATGACTTTTTATTACCCTTCATAAATATATATTCGAAAGAGGATTATGTATTGTGACATTTAATTTGCTTAGAATCCTTCAAAGACATCTTAAAGAATAAATAAAATGAATAAAAAAAGTCGTCACAAATTTGATTGCCGCTGCGAACTAATAATAAAGCCACATCGTAATATTCACGACTGGCACCCCCTGGCCGGGAAAATAACGTATCTTACACATTTTAGCACAATCTAGATCGAGGAGATCTTAACCATGGAAACTTACAAAACCATACTGACAACTTTATCTGTTCTTGCTTTCTTAAGCATTGTTTATGTGGGTAACGCTTCGGCCCACTGTGACACCCTGGACGGTCCGGTGGTCGCAACTGCACGAACTGCACTTGACAGCGGTACTGTCACGCCACTGTTGAAATGGGTACAGGCAGAGGAGGAAGATAAAATCCAAGCTGCCTTTCAAAAAACATTGACCGTGCGTGCCAAGGGACCCGAGGCTAAAGAATTGGCCGACATGTATTTTTTTGAAACTCTTGTCCGCATCCACCGGGAAGGAGAAGGTGCGCCCTACACGGGCCTGAAGCCTGGCGAGGCAATTGATCCGGCCGTGGCTCTGGCTGACAAGGCTCTTGCAAACGGCAATGTTGACAATCTGGTCAATGTCCTGAACAATGCTATGGCCAATGGTATCCGTAAACGTTTTCAGCATGCCAGCGAAACCCAAAAACATGCGAATGATTCTGTGGCCGTTGGTCGGGATTTTGTTGAGTCCTATGTGGTTTTCACTCATTACGTAGAAGGGATACACGGTCTGATTAAAGGCGGAGCAGCTCATCATGGTGAAGCCGCCGAACATTGATTTTACATTTACAAATTTGCGTAAGTAAAAAAAACGGGAGCCAATCGGGCTCCCGTTTTTATTTAAGGACATTTTGATTAACTGCACTTTATGCCTCTCGCCATCCATTTCAACTACCCCATTCTATAATAACACTACTGGACTTCATGCAGCTCATCGAATCGTTTTTTTTGCTTTTGTTATCATTCTCACCGCCGAACAGTGTAAATTCCTGGAAAAAGTACATGATATCACCTTATAACTGGACCGTTTTTTCCACATTATTAGATATTAAGTCAGTCAATATGGGAAAAAAGCGCCTTTTAAGATCGACGTTTATAAAAAATTATAATTTTTTATAATACGATTGAGAATGAATTCAGTGGCAACACTAACTGGAATGCAAAAGAGAGCGATTAAGATTTTTCCTGATCACGTAATGTCATCGATTTATCATTGAACTTAACATTGCCAAAACGAAGATAATCAATGTTGCTGAATGTTACGACGAAAGGTGTTTCCTGAAGCTCCAATGTGATCATGCCTGAAAAACTCACAAGCAATGGAGCATTCGGGCACTTTTGAAAATTCGATATCCTTTCCGGAAAACAAACAGTAAATGGAGCAATTGGAACTATTGATGTTTCCAGAGAATCAATTAGGCCTTCAGTTCGGAGATGATCAAGAAAACACCGCAGGGTTTTATTGTCACCCCGTCGGCCAGATCCTTTTCGACCGGATTCAAAGAGAAAACGATTGGTGATATTTTCATTCATATGAAAAATATCAACCTTATTCTTTTGCACCCATCGCGTTAGACTGACCAATATCATCAGCTGCGTCCGGATTGTCGAGGGCGAATATCCTAGATCGTAAACAACTGACACGAAGGTGTCGATTTGAGGGCCCAATACACTTTGTTTTAACTGCTCGGCGACTGCTTGATCTTTAAAAAAATATTCTAGCATTAGCTTCCTCCTTTCATAGTCAAGTGTTTATCATGAAAGAAGTACAGCGTGATTATGCCGAATTAACAAGATATGAAATGATAAAATCTTACAGAATCACAGATGATTGGAAAAACGTGATGAGCGGTGTCGGCATAATCCGGATGTCGGCATTATGGCGTAATTGATGACAGGAAATTGAGACCCTACTTTCCCTTGAGTAATGTTCCATCCGTTTCTGAATACCTCTAACAGAGAGAGGTTTACCCTTATGTATGCCTTTTTCTACAAGAAAGACCTTGGCCTCTTTGGTTGGCTGCCGTACTTGAAGATACGCCGCCAGAGCATCAGCAGCATCGTTGCTGATATAGGTCATTCTATCTTTAGCACCTTTTCCATTCCGCACAATTATCTGGTTTCGTTGGTAATCAATAGCAGATAATTCCAGGCTTGCAGCTTCCGTTACTCTCAGGCCGCAACGCAACATGAGCATAAATACTGCTCGATCACGCTTTTTCTTGATTACAGCCAGAAACCTGTCCAGTTCACTCTCCCTGATATCCCGGGGAAGTGGTTTAGGCTGGCGAAGAGCCATCCCCGGACTGACGGGGTTAGTGATCATCCTGCCTTCTTCCTTGGCCAGATAAAGGTAGAAGCCCCGAATAGCAACCAATCGTTCGTTGATTGTCTTCGGTGCCAGGCCTTTCTCCAGGAGCAAATCAAGATACATCTTCACATGCGCTTTGGTGGCAATTTCTACCGGCACCGGAAGCCAGACCAGGTAGTGCTTCAATCTACTCAGATAACTTTTTGTGCTTTGCGTGGAGAAGTTTTTTCTCTTCAAATACCTTTTGTAATTGAGTATTGATGCGGTCAGGTTCATAATGCCTCCCTTTCTTGATATGATCCATTGCCCTAAAATACTCCTCCTCTCTTGTCCGGTCCGCTAGCTTGGCATAACGCATTGTTATGCCGATTTCCTGGTGTCCTAAAAGCTGCTGCAAAACCTCAATACGCATGCCGGCATTGAGCATCTCAGTTGCGAAAGTATGGCGAAGACTGTGCAGGCTGTAACCCTTTCCCCTAAGCCCTGCATCCTGAAGGGCATTGTGCATTATCCGCCAGGCTGTGGTGTAACACAGCTGCCTTCCTGCACCACCTGAAAAAAGATATTCCGAGTTCTTGTTTCGAGAATATAACCACTGTTGCAGAGTATATTCTGCATCTTCGCTGTAATAAACAGCTCGTCCTTGGTAGTTCTTTTCGCCCTGATAGATCAGGATCTTTCGTTCGCGAAAAATGATATCGGATATTTTAACTTTCAGCAGTTCACCAATCCTCATCCCCGTTCTTAACAGCAGTAGTATCAACGCTCGATCCCGGATATTGCTGATTGTTGCAAGGAGTAACTGTATATCCTCGCCGGGTATTGCCCTAGGCAGGCTGTCGGGCTTTTTTAATTTAATCTTATGCTGTCTTATTGTGTGAGGAAGAACTTCTCGTTCAACAAGAAAGGCAATAAAGGCATATAGCGCTTCCAAGTGGTGAAAAATGGATTCTATTTTCAGGCCACGATCTTGTTCATAATCGACAAAAAAACTGATATTTTGGCGAGTTAAGTCGTAGATGGATTGATGATTTTTGTCCAAAAAATCGAGGAACGAGAGTATGATACTGCTTGACTGTCTGATTGTGTGGATGGAGAGATTCTGTATATACTTGCCATAGATGTACTCAATAACCAAATCAGAGCCAGCAAAACCGCTTGCGGTAATGCGGCTACACCATCGGTAAAACGTCTGGCGTGTCACCGCCGACAAAGTATTGACCCACCCACCACCGAAAAGCTGACCCACCAGCTCGTTTTTTTGTACCACTTCGATAAAATTTAACCAGACCCACCTGTTTAGTTTCCAAGTTAACCACCAGAGCTCTATCATAACCTTCAAGAAAGTCATGAATCATGGGAGGAGTGATGAGGCCTACGAACAGAAACCGGAAACGACCGTGCAGAATCTGCGGGAAATGGTTCAGTCCGAACCCACGTCTTGGTGAGCGACAAAAGACCTGCGGGGAGAAGGAATGTCAGCGGAAGTGGCATGCCAAGAAGTGCCGGGAGTGGAACCGGAAGAATCTTCCGTATTTTGAGGAGATTTATCTGGAAAGGTGCCTGGCGTCATGCGAGATTTCCAGGGGGCAAGTCACAACCAAACCATCGAATGTAGTTACACCGGCCTCACTACCAACAACTTCTGTTCAAGAGGTGATAAGCCTCCAACAATTGGTAATCATAAGGCATCTTCTGAGACAACCGAATCGTCGATTTCAAGAGGTGATCGAAGGACAACGATCTGGAATTACAATAAATCAGCGACGACTAGTGCTCATTCCCAATTCAAGAGGCGATGGTGAAGCCGGTGCCAATCCGGTATCCTGATGCAACCACTACAAAGAAGAGGTGCATCATGGGACAAGGGATACTTTTGAAGCAGTCAGAGCCGCTGGCAATATCGGCGATAGGAGAGCGGTTCCAGGGCTTACGGATAGTAGATCCATCGGCGGAACGAACAATTTTGAACTCGATGCGACAATATGGCCAACTGACGCCGGTGGTGGTTTGCCGGCTTGAGCCTGGAAATGATGAACTCCTGGATGGTTTTAAACGTCTTCGGGCCGCTCGGAATCTATCGATGCGGGAGCTAACGGTCAATCGTCTGGAGATGGGCCCGAGGGGGTGTAAGGCGGCAATCCTGCAGTTGAATCGAGTGGGGCGCAATATCAGCTCGATGGAAGAGGCGCTGGTGGTCCATTCGCTGTGCCATGACGATGGTCTAAGCCAGGTGGAGATTGCCGGGTTACTGGGTCGTCACAAGAGCTGGGTCAGTCGACGGGTGGCGTTGATTGCCCGTCTTTCAGAAGAGGTGCAGGAACGGATCCGGCTGGGACTCTTGCCGGCGAGCCTTGGGGCGGAACTGGCGCGGTTGCAGCGCTGCAACCAGCTGCAGGTTCTTGAGAGCATCAAGACCCATCACCTGACCTGGCGTGAGACCAGAAAAGTAGTCAGTGCCATGCTGAGTCGCCTCCCATCATATTGGCCTCCACTCCTGCATGATCCGCGTACCGTTCTCGGTAAAGACACCGAGGGCGTCGTACTCGATCCGGCCGAAGAAAAGGGCATTGGTCCCGAGGCGAAGAGGCTGTTACGCACCTTGGTCACCTTCGAGATACAATGTCTGGATATGGCACTGCTGCTTTCCTCGACAGCCTTGGGAAGATATGAGGCAATTGAGGAAAGAAGGCTCCGGCTGGCGTGCGGCAAAGTCGGTGCCGGTCTGGCCCTGGTCGAGCAGGAATTACGACAAATAGAAAAGGAGCAAAATGGTGCAGGTGATTAAAAACAGGGAAGATTTTGAACAACACCTCGTTGTTATGCATACGCGGCAAGGGTGGTCGATCAGGGCATTGGCCAAACATTTTGCCGTCGGTCGCAATACAGTACGCCGGATCCTGCGTAAACATGAAGCACGGCGGGACCACGGCAACGATGCCGTTTGTATCGGTAAACCGGTAAAGCGGGGCAGCAAGCTTTCTGCCTACGAAGAACTGATCAAAAAACTCCTGGAAAAGTATCCCAAGATCACCGGGCAAAGGCTTTTTGAAGAACTGACTGCCGCGGGTTATAGCGGCGGGATCAGTATCCTGCGCGACCATCTGCGACGCGTCCGGCCGCGGCCCAAAAAAGAGCCGGTCATCCGTTTTGAAACAGAACCCGGTCTGCAAGGCCAAATGGACTGGAGTCCCTATACCATAAAGTTTACGACCGGGACGATGAAGGTCCAGTGTTTTTCCTATATTCTCGGGTACTCCAGGCGCCACTTCGTCGACTTCACCCTGCGCCGTGATTTTTTCACTCTCATCCGCCGCCATCAGGACGCCTTTACCCACTTCGGCGGTGTACCCGCTCAGTGTCTCTATGACAGCGAAAAGACCGTGGTTCTGCGATGGGAAGCGGGCCGCCCGGTAATCAATCCGGCCTTTGCCGCTTTCATTACCCATTATTGCGTGCGGCCGGTCATTTGCCGCCGGGGTCGGGCAGAAACAAAAGGAAAAATCGAGAGACCCTTTCAATACATAGAAGGCAACCTCCTTTGCGGCCGGGAGTTTCGGGATCTCGACGATCTCAGGGCGATGGCCCGCTGGTGGTTGAGGGAAAAAAGCGACACCCATATCCATGAAACCACCGGTCGACCGCCTCTTGAACTCTTTCTCGAGCAGGAGGCACAAGCTCTTCACCCTCTTCCTCTACACCCCTACGACTCTGGAGAAGTGGCATTACGGGTTGGTGATATCGAAGGGTATCTCGCCTTTGAAACCAATCGCTATCCCATCCCCTATGCCTATGTTGCCGATATCCTGACCATGAAGGCCACCGACAACGAAATCTTCATCTACTCGCCGGAACTCGACCTTATCGTCCGCCACCAAAGGTTACCGGCTGGTGCCGGAATCAAGTTGGACGGCACGGCAATCCACGGAGGCAAAACGATACGCTACGGCCTGGAACCTGTCCGCGATCAGTTCATCGCTCTCGGCGATAATGCTGAAGAGTTTCTCCTCGGCCTGCAGAACAGTGAGAAGAAAAACGCCGGTTTCCATGCCCGTTTTATCCTGCGGCAAAAAGAGCACTACCACTGTCGGGACATCGACCGGGCCCTCGGGCATGCCAATCGCTATCACGCCTACGATTGCAAGGCGGTGGAACGTATCCTCCACAGCAAAGCACAACCGAGGACTCTGGAGTCTATCCGCAACCAGGAGGCATCACGGGAACTCGGAGCGGTTATCCCGGAAGTCGTGCAACGATCCCTTGATGAGTATGACGTGCTTCTTGATGCCAAATACCCCAATGGAGAACAACCATGAGCAAGCACAAACAGCCCACCGGGCTCCAGCAACTCTTTCTCGAACTGGGGTTGAACCGCATTGCCGCCGTCCTTGACGACGAACTTGGCCGGGCCGCCGCCGAAGCCATTCCTGTTACGGATCTTCTTCAACGCCTGCTCACTCTGGAAAATGATGCTCGTACCGAACGACGGGCCGAAAGGCGGATCAGAGAGGCCAAAATGCCCGACAGGAAACTCCTCGCCGATTTTGATTTCAATTTTCAAAAGAGCATCGACAAAAGACAGATCATGGAGCTTGCAACCCTGGAATTTGTAGGACGCAAACAAGGGCTGGTCCTGGCCGGCAACTCCGGCACCGGCAAAAGTCATATCGCCAAATCCCTGCTCCTTATCGGTTGCAGGCAAAACCATCGCTGCCGCTATGTTACCGCCGCAAGCATGCTCAAAGAACTCCTCACCGGCCTTGCCGACAATAGCCTGGACCAGAAACTCAAGCGGTTTCTCACCCCAGAGATCCTGCTCATTGACGAAGTCGGCTTCGACCGCCTGGAACAGCATGATGCCGCCAATGCCTGTCTCTTCCATAAGGTTATCGATGGCCGGTACTGCAAAGGTTCGACTATCATTACCACAAACATCGACTTTAAACAGCTCGGCGATTATCTCGGCGACCCTGTCATCACCACTGCCACCGTCGACAGAATGATCCACCACTCGATCATTATCAATATCCAGGGGCCTTCCTGGCGTCTCCACGAATCCCGTCGACTCAATACCATAAAATAATCATCCACGATCAACAAAAAAGTCGGCAAGGCCGCGGCGGGCGCCCGCCGCGGCCTTGCCGACTTTCACTGCCCTTGTAGCTCAGGGATACAAAACCTCCTCGGTATCCTTCTCATCAATTATCTAAATACGGCAACTTTGCATGGGTCTGATTTGCTGTGCTAAATGGGTCAGTTTTTAATCGGGGGTGACAGTCTGGCGCTTACGACTAGGAAAGTCCTGGTTGTGGGAGGTGCCCACATAAGGCTGAGGGGACGTACCTTCCTGGTAAATACCAGGAAAATGATGGTTCTGGAAGAGTAGGTCTTTGTTTGGGGAAATTTCATTGGTCATCATCGTCTCCTTTTTCTTTATTTGAAAAAACAGAACGTTATGACCAGATTATAATATCATTTCACTGATCTATATTTTGTTACGTGGAGTACTTTCATACTCTTCCAGTTGAAAAATCCCAAAACATCGACGGAAGAGGATTGAAACCGAATAGCCCAGCTGGGATCACAGTTGCTCCCCTACAAAATCGAGTAGGGAGTTTTACCCCGCAGATTGCCCTCAAGTAGGCTGCATCAAAACTGCGGCAAGTGGGGGTAGATCAGACCGGCACTGACCAGGAACTTTCTTTTCGATACCATGCAGAATAAAAATATCTAATCCGGAAGTACTGCAGGACAGTTTTTTGATACTTTGAATGTTTAAGGTTCTAAAACCTGCTATCTTTAATAACACAAGTAATTATCTATACGCATGTTGCGTACCGAGGTACGCAGTGTTATAATGTAAGGAGAGATAAAAGTGGCAAGGTTGGCAAAACCACCGCGTGTTATTGTCTTTGCCGATAAAGATGGCAAGGAACCTTTCACAGAGTGGCTCTATGGGTTGAAAGACGTTATGGGGCGCAAGCGCATCCTTGTTCGTATTACACGCCTAGAGCAGGGAAACTTTGGCGACTGTGAACCGGTTGGTGAGGGTGTTAGCGAATTACGAATGTTCTTTGGGGCTGGCTATCGGGTTTATTTCGGGGAAGATGCAGAAAATATTGTTGTCCTGCTCTGTGGCGGCGACAAAGGGAGCCAGGCACAAGACATCAAAAAGGCAAAAGCCTATTGGCGGGAGTATTTAAATAATGAAAAATTATAGAACCTTCAATGCTGTTGAAGAATCATATTTTCGAGACCATCCGGAAGAGATCGACGACTATATCAAACTCATTTTCGAAGCCTATGCCGAGGACGGCAACACAGGGGCGCTGCTCTCTTCACTGCGCGTCTTAAGCCGTGTAAAAGGCGTGACCCAAATAGCTGAAGAATCTGGATTAAGCCGAAAGGGTGTACAAAAAGCTCTTTCCGAAAACGGCAACCCTGCGCTTTCCAGTATCAACGCCATTATGCACGCGATGGGCTATCGGTTGTCACCGCAAAAATTAAATGCCTAAAACACAACGCTTAAGCCCACCAATTCCGACCGGATTCCCCTTATACCTGCGGGCGAAATCGCTCAAACCGGATAACCCAGTTGAGATCAATTGATTCACTCCATGGAGTTGAATCAAAACTGCGGCAGGGGCATAACAATAAATAGAACCGAAACGTTAATCGGGCCGATTGCTCCCAATCTTTTTTCCTACTGCCCGTTTTTCTTTTTTGGAGTTGAGACCAAGAAGCAACTTAACTGGCTGACGATCCCACCGGCACCGACCAGTGGAGGAAAGAATTTTGGTATCAAAAGACCAGGTCCGGACAGGCTGCAGCTCACTTTCCCCACCCAATCGTCTCCTTATTGAAGTATTTTTCTAGCCTGGTCTTGGCAAAGATGCGGGCATAAGCAAGGATTGTTCACGGATCTATAGAGACATTGCAAGCGGGGTCCTATCGGAGCGATCAGGTTTGGAACAGTGCCTCGAAGATCTTTCAGAAGGTGATGCTCTTGTAGTTTGGAAGCTGGATCGTTTAGGTCGGTCACTGCCACATCTTGTCCAGGTCGTGACATTGTTGAAAGACAAGGTATTGGTTTTAGGTCATTGACAGAGGGTGTCGTCGACACAACCAATCCAGCCGGTGAGCTAATTTTTTCAGTCTTTGCTGCACTGGCTCAATTTGAACGAGGCTTGATTCGGGAACGGACTCAAGCTGGACTTGATGCAGCAAGGGAAAAGGAAGAATAGGTGGCCGCCCATCTCTTTCTAAAAGTGATCGAAAAGTGCAACTCGCTCAGGAAATGACTGAAAAGGGAATGAAGATCAAAGATGTTTGCCTAGCTTTGGGGATCAGTCGATCTACATATTACCGATATTTGAAGCTGAACGAGTCAATTTGAAAAAGTTGGCACTTATCGCAGCTACTCGGTCATCAGGCCGTAAAGGATTGCACCTTATAGCCGCAAAAGAGTCCAGGGCCTGAGCGCACAATGGGGTTGGCACGAATGGAACCAGGGCCGAAAACCAGCCGTTCGCACCCTGAACATAAGGTCTATCCTTATTTGCTTCGCGGTGTTTCCGTGGTCAAGCCAGATTGGATCTGGGACGCGGATATAACCTAAATCCGACAGATTCCTAGCCTATGCAGCTCGATGCGAAATCCCTCAAAAATAGGTGTGATGGGCTTGCTTTATTGGTTTTTTACAGACTCGTTGCACTGTTCCTCGACAGGCAGCTCATCCCCAAAGGGGAAAAAGCAGCAGGGGAGATTGATATTTGCTATTGCCCCCAATGTGGTAGGCATACATCTGACAGAAGTAAAGACTAGCCGGTATATCTGGGGTGATACAGGTGAAAGATTTTTTCTCGTGTCACTGTTAAGCCACCATCCCCTGCAAGAATACCGGTTCAGTTACAGGCAAGAGACTGCTTGATAGCCAGACCAATCTTAGAAATTGTTACAGGTTTATCAATAAAATCCGATACGCCAAGGTCCTTCATTTTCTGTATCTCTTCACTCTTGGCATACCCACTAATAACGATTGCTTTTTGGTTGGGGTGAATTTTTAAAATATTTTCAAAAGTCTCCCGCCCGTTAAGGCCGTCTCCCATCATCATATCAAGCAGAACCAGATCAACCGTCTGTAATTTCAGGAAGGCTATTCCTTCCTCACCGCTGATGACAGAATATGTTATATAGCCCATTTTCTGGAGAGCCTTTCCAATAATTTCGTTTTGTTCCAGTTGATCGTCAATGAGCAGTATCTTTTCCCCGTTCCCCCGCAGAGCTGCTGCTGTCTGGATATCCTGAAAAGAGCATACCAAATCATGGGTTGCAGGTAGATAAATATCGAAAATTGCGCCGGGATCGTTGTCCTTAATCTCTATCCAGCCATTATGATCCTGAACAATATTCCAAACTATGGATAACCCAAGACCTGTCCCGCTTTTTCCCATAACCTTGGTGGTATAAAAGGGATCGAAAATAAACTCTGCATCCTCTTGACTTATTCCCGGACCATTGTCCGATACGGTCAGTTTGACATAATCGCTTTTTTGTGCCCCCACCATATCTGTCGTCAAAGGATGTGAAAATTTACAGTTGACCGTCGATATATGAACAATTCCTCCCTTTTCGACCACCTCAAGTGCATTGCCAATCAGGTTCAAAAGAATCTTGTGAAGGTGCTGAGGTGAGCAGCAGGTGTTATGTAAATATTTATGCAATTTAGTCTGAATAACAGCGTTTGGAAAGTTCCTGAGCCGTTCACCGTGTTCGAGAGAACTGAGATGGTCCAGAACTATAGCATTGATATTTTCTACCGTTTTCGGTGTTGTCCCGTTTCTCGCTATCATCACCAGATCGGAAACAACAGCAGCGGCTCGTTTTCCGGCTGCCTGTATTTTCGTAATTTGTTCATAATACCTGTCCGTTTCGCTCATCTGCATGAGCAGCAGGTCGGGGTAGCTCACAATTCCTGAAAGAATATTGTTCAGGTCATGGGCCACCGCCCCGGCCATTAATCCCAGGGCACTGAGTTTGTTCGCTTTAGCTAATTTTTTTTGCAAACCAAGTTTTTCTTCCTCAGCCCTGATCCTTTCCGAGATGTCTCTGATAACACAAACCCGTCGTGGTTTATTCAGATAGGTTATCGGACGAGATTTCATCTCAATGAAGAACTCCGTTCCATCCTTTCTCATACCAGAAGCGTTAGTACGTCTAATGATATCCTGTTCTGTAGATTTCTTGGCCATTTGCTTTGAGGCAGGGGCAAAAATATTATTCAGAACAAGACCTTGAAGCAGCTCTGCATGGGTATAGCCAAACATCTGGAGAAATTGACTGTTAGCTTCAATAATTCTGTCGTTTTCGTAGATGAAGATCCCCTCCCAGGCAGCTTCAGAGAGGGTCTCAAATCTTTGCTCGCTGACCTGCAACTCACTTGCGAGTTTATTGTGTTGGAGGGCTTTGTCTATAGTTTTTATCAGGATTTCGTGACTGATCGGTTTTCTGAGAAAATCATAGGCTCCAAGTTTCATTGCCTTTACTGCTGTTTCCACGGTACTTATGCCTGTTAGCATGACAGTTGTAGTACGTATTTTTGAGGTCTTGATAAACCGCACGATGTCACATCCGGAAAAGTCGGGCAGTTGCACATCAAGGAGCGTCATGTCAAATTGATTCGTTTTCAGAAGCTCGATAGCCTTGGTTCCGGTGAATGCTGTAGAACAATTATAGTTGAAATGTTTGAGGATGTTGTGGAGACTGTCAATAAATCGCGGTTCATCATCTACCAGAAGAATATTCGATTTCATGTCTGTCATGTTCCCCGTTGCTTCCACTCATTTCTTTTAGAGTTGGGAAGAAAAATTGAAAAACTGGTCCCGTCCGTCGGACTGCTAGTGTATGAGATTGTTCCGCCAAGGTCTGTGACGGTTTTATGAACTATTGATAGTCCAAGTCCTGAGTGTTCATTCTGTTTCGTCGTGACAAATGGGGTATAGAGGCTGGCCGCTACGGATTCCGGCAATCCTGGGCCGGTATCGGCGACAACAATCTCAATCCCCTCTTTACCCGCGACCGCCTCTGCAAGTTGCCGTGTCTTTACCACTACACTGCCACCGTTGTTCATCGCCTCAGCAGCATTTTTGATGAGGTTGATCATAATCTGCTTGATGGTGTCCTTTGAGGTCATGATCTGAGGAAGACTGTCGTCAGGCAGGAAGGCAATATCTATTTCCGACGGAGTAAGGTGGGCCGGCTTAACAAATTGGATAATATCCTCAATGGTTGCATTCACATCAGTTAATTCAAACCGGCAAACCGGATTATTTGAGAACATGTCTATCTGTCCGATCATTGATGAAATTCGATGGATTTCCTCATCTATGATGGTGAGTTCGTTCTGGATTTGTTCATCATCTGAAAGCCTTAGTTTCATTGATGTAATGTAGTTGCTGATGATACCCAGAGGATTATTGATTTCATGGGCAACCTTTCTTGCTGTCATTGATACTGCGGCCATCCGTTCAGCGTCCAGTTCAGCCGTTTTTTGTTCTTTCATTCTCTCGAGTTGGAGGCAGAGTCCCACCTGTTGTGCCACCAGCTGGACGAGTTTGCAGTCACTTTCCGCCAGAAAACTCACTGCTCGTGGAAGCCCGAGCAGAATGACTCCTACAGGTTTTTTATCCGCAACGAGCGGGACCAGAAGAACTGCATTGCACTTTAGAGCTGTGAGGATTTGTTCGTCGGCAAGATTGACCGTCGACTTTTCATCCGTCAAGTAGGTCATCGACAGGTCGTGGTAGGTTTTGACTATGAGGCTTGAGCTTCGTTGTAAAGTGAGTGTGAGCGCCTGGCTCATTTGATGTAAACTGCTTGCCGGAGACGTGTGTCCCCTGAGAAGGACATCCTCTTTATCTGCTAAGAAAAACAGCACCTTTTCTATATTGAAGAGAATGCTCATCGCCTCCTCGCAAGCAGCAATAATCTCTCCAACATCTCCCGCCTGGACCAGACTCTCAAGAAGGCTCGACAGCAGAGCCACACTTTTTATCCGAGTGGTAAGGGCCTCCTGTAGTGCCTCTTGATGTTCCTTGTCTTCATTGATGAACGAAGGGTTTCCCTGTCGTAAGCTGGTCGCGGTATTTTGACTGTTTTCTGTGTTTGTGATTATCTGCTTTGGTTGAGAATTGATTACATCAGAGGGCATCTCAATCTTAATACCCAGACTTGAAGCAATCTGTTCTACCTCTTCAGTTGCTCCTTCGATAATCCCCACGAGATCGGTGAGGTCCAGACCAATCAGCTGCTCACAGGTCTCATGCTTTTCTCCTATATCATTGCTGTTTTCATTCAGGAAATTGGAAATATAGACGATTTTGACCAGAAGAAATGCCTCTTTAATCTGTTCCAGCGGTACATGATGATATCGTATAGCATCAGCCATCATGGAATTCAGCTTCCATTTCTGCACCAGCCAGGAACCGGCTTCGCAATGGGTTACACCAAGCAATTGCGTTTCGGCCCATAAGGTATTCCGGCGATCCTCTGCTCCCAAGAGGATTATTTCATGCTCTTTCGGGAAAGTTGAAATCAGGATCATCCTGCCGATATCATGGAGAAGGCCTGAGAGATATGCTTCTTCGACATTGCTAAAACCGATTTTTTGGGCAATTCTCCTGGCAAGAGTGGCACACATCAATGACTGGTACCAGAACACACTGATGTTGAACCGCCTGATATTTTTAAAGCGTTTCCGTTCAAACACCTGGTGAACCGACATGGTTACCGCCAGGTTTTTAATCGTGTTGGCTCCCAGATAAATAACCGCCTGTTCTATCCCTTTAAAGGAATAGCGAAATCCGTAATATGCTGAATTAACAAGCTGAAGGACCTTGAAACTGAGGGCCGGATCCTTGCTGATGATGTCAGCTATCTCCGACAGCGGTGTTTGATCGTTGTCACACGCTGCAAGTAATTTCAGGAGGATTGCCGGAAGGGTAGGCAGGTTTCCGGACTTCTGGATGAGGGAATAAGCGTTATTCTTGCTGATCATTGACTCCGACCCGAAAATAATTGTTGAATAAAAGGAAATTAAAGCCGAGAGTGTTAGTGACTTAGAAATTATTTCTTATGTTTTTTTGGAAAAAAATAATTTGGTGAAGACACTTATCTCGCTTTTCGGGGTTAGACGAAATGCGTTTGTTTCGTGATTTTTTATTCAGTCGCCATAAAAAAACGATAACACTCATGACGTTGTAGTATAATATATTAATATCATTCTATTCTTGATACCATTATCCGTAAAAAAAACAACTGCTTTTTTCAGAGGTAGTGTGTCGGGTGTTTGCCAGGATAGGAGGTTGCGTGAAATGGCTAACGATTTGTACGAGCTGGGGGAAAAAAGGTTACAGTTTATTTTTTAGAACGGTTCTTTTTGTCAAAAAAGAAAATCGGGTGATTAGGTGTAGTGACCCGCAATAATGATTAATTTGGGCCCACATTAAATGGAACAAAAACATGGCCTGGCCCACATTGGACCAGCGGGCACATTTGAACAGAAAGTTACTGTTTCACAGTATGCTGATTATAGGATATTGCATTTATTGTATTATTACTTCAACATACCTCCCTGTTATTTTACTCCTCGGCGAGGTTGTTTTGTAAAATCAAAAGAAACAGAGGGACAAGTCAATCTGAAGAAAGATGTATATTTTCAATAACATGTCCTGAAAGTATATTGAGGTTGAGCGGGGTGATAAATCAAAACCGTACCTTTCTGTTCAAATGTGCCCGTTGGTCCAAATTGAAAAAAGAGCTGATTATAATGAGGTTTGTTCTGTCAATCTTAACATATTGTTAACATGGATCTGTCTCTTATTCTCCTTCACCGAGCACCTTTCTAATTAAAACAGCGATATCTTTTTTTGTCAGAGGTTTCATGACGAAGCCTCTGACTCCATATGACATTGCCTGCCCCTTAGAAACCTGACTGCTATAACCCGTACAAAGGATGATTGGAATGCTTGGCCTTATCTGGATCATCCTTCTGGCAAGATCAAAGCCTGTCATTCCTGGCATGGTCTGATCAGTAATAACTAGGTCGAACTGCTCCGGTTGGCTCTGAAAGGTTGAGAGGCCCTCCATGCTGCTCTGTCTGACAGTCACCCGGTAGCCGAGTCTCTCAAGCAATTGTTTACCCATTTCAGCCAATATTTCCTCATCATCTATAAAGAGGATATGTTCATTGCCAACCGGAATGAGGTCGAGAGATTTGGTTTCATGCTGGGCTACATCAGCAATCGCCGGAAGATACACATGAAAAACTGATCCTTCTCCGGGTTGACTGTCAAAGGTAACAAAGCCGCCATAATTTTTCGCGATGCCGTGGATAATGGCAAGCCCCATTCCGGTTCCTTTGCCAACTTCTTTGGTGGTAAAATACGGATCGAATATTTTTTTCTTGATATCGGGGGAAATTCCGGATCCGGTGTCTGCTATGGACAACTGCACGAAAACTCCCGGTTGAACATGAAATTCGGAGGGGAAATCTGACAAGTGGAGGCATTTCTTCTTCAAAGATATGGAAAGAATGCCGCCTGTCTTTTCCATGGCGTGAAAGGCATTGGTGCAGAGATTCACCAGAATCTGATGAATCTGGGTCGGATCGGCTAGGACGTAACCTGATTCCGGGTCAATGTTTTGTTGAATGGCTATGGTCGTCGGTAGAGAAGAACGAAGCATCTTGATTGCTTCATTAATAATAACAGCAGGTTGAACTGGAACACGTTCGGTGTCCGCATGGCGACTGAAAGCCAGAATCTGCTTGACCAGGTCCTTGGCCCTGTGACCGGCTTTGAGAACCTGCTCAATATCATTTTTAATCATCGATCCAGCCGGGCTGTCCTCCTCTGCCATTTCGGCATAGCCAATAATTGCGCCGAGAATATTATTGAAGTCGTGGGCAATACCCCCGACCAGGGTGCCGATTGCCTCCATCTTCTGGGCATGTTGGAGTTGCATGTTCATTTTTTTGTGCTCTTCTTCGGCCTGTATATTTTCAATAACTTTCCAGACAGAATCCATCAAGAGCGAGATTTGCAGAATATCGGTTTGATCATAATCGGTTTGTTTGTTTGCCAGGCCGACGACACTGACAATGTTCTCGCCTTTGAATATCGGTATTGTCATGAATTTAGAGAGTTGCACATGACCTTCAGGGTAGCCCTTTTTCATAGGATGGGCGGTTTGAAAATCGTTGTCGATAATTGGCTTACGCTGCCGGACTGCTTCGCCCCAAATTCCGGTCTTCGCCAATTCATAGCAGGTTTGCGGGTTGGTAACAGTGCAAGCGGGCAATACTTCCTTTGACCACGATTTCAGGACTAACTCTTTGCGATCCTCATGGTAATGGTAAATGTAACCAATTTTACTTTCAGTCAACAGGATAGCTTGGTCTAGGGCATATGCGGTTTCCTGAGGTGTAGTCATAGGTAACCCCTGTTGTGTGGATAATTCGTGAGGACAGCATCGATCAGAACGATTGTGATGACTATTTTTTTAGTTTATATTTTAACAGGATACAACTATTTTAATGGTCGGGGAAAGAATAGGTAAGCCGTTCCCAAAGGAAATGCGAGGGGTTGGGAATCCTGAAACTTATTTGATGTAGATGCTTACCTGAGCGGCTTTTAACTATCCTACTGCGTGATTTAGCAGGAATTGGTTCCGCACCTCCGAATGCAATAAGCATAGATTATCGTTTGCCGGAGGTGTCTTTATCTAACTGAATATTCAGTCAATAAGTTGTGTTTTATTTTCCCTACTGCGTGATTTAGTAGGAATCGGTTCCGCACCTCGTATTGTTTCAAAATCAAAATTTGGAAGATACTTATAGAGGTAGCAATCCTGTGAAACGAGAAAGATCGGGTCAGAGGGAGCCGGAAGGCTCCCGTCTGCCCCCAGAACCGTGCGTACGGGTCCGTACACGGCTCCTCATGTAACACGTATCCATTCACGCACATCAAACCAACGCTTGAGCAAAGCATTCGATCTCAGTTTCTGCCCCAACACATCGGTAAACCAGCGGTTGGGATATGCCTTATGCAGTGCCCATGTCCGCGATAGGACCCATCGTCCATTATTCGAGTATTCTCCCAGGAATTTTCCGTGTCAACAAGGTATTATGAAGAAGATGCGACGGTCCCTATTTAATGTTCCTCGCCTTGGTGATCCTGGCGATATTGATTCGCTATTAATTGAGCTGCTGAAGCATGCCACCAGGGAAACGCTACAACCTGTTTATGTGGTTTATACACCCTTATTCCAACCGGGGGATGCGCCTGACCGTGATGACCAGCCTGACTCTCTGCAGGGACGTTAATTCAAACTCTATCTCTACTTTTGGTTAAATTTACTTAATTTGTAGAATCAGAATATTATTGGTACAGTGAGATGGATGTTCGAACGCTGGCGCAGTAATTGATCATAGGAGCATGAGAGTCGCAAGAGGTTGTGTACAGGTAAGAGCCAGTGCGGCAACCTGTTGTAAAAAGGAAGAGTGACTGAAAAAATAATCATTTAGCAAAACATCCGTTAAGGAGGAAACAAAATGAAGATTTCAATTATTTTTATCGCCGGCGTGGCAATGCTGGCCTTGGCCAGCCCGCTTTATGCAGCAGGAGAATCCGGCAAAACAGCCGTTAGTAAAAGCATGACCGGTACGACTCAAATTCAGTCTGTCGAAGAACTCAAGGGAATGCAGGTTTCCTCTCAAATAGGAGAGAAACTCGGTTTCATCAAGAGCGTGAATACAGATCCAAAGTCCGGCCTAATTAAGTTTATCACTATTTCCAAGGGTGGGTTTGCTGGTGTGGGCGGTGAGGATATAGCCGTTCCAATTAAAGCCTTGCAGATTGACCAAACATATCGTCGGGCTACCCTCACGGTTAATAAAATCAAGCTAGATAAGGCTCCACATCAGGCAAACATGTCCGATGATGAATTCCAGCGTAATTTGGAACAGCACTATGGCGTTGCTCCCTAAGCCCCACCATCTTAAATTTTCATTTCTGTTGCCTTAGCTCCTGATCTGTTCTGGAGGGAAGTGAGCGTAAAATTCCTGATGATCTTGGTCTCTGTACGTTCCCAGGCTCTCAAGAACATAAGGCATGTTTTGATCGATAGGAGTTATATGGACTTTTGAAAACGGTCTGCTCACCGGACCCGCGCTTTTTGCGTGGTCCGCGTGGAGCAGGGTGTTTATGCATTTCCAGTTGGCATAATCCCTGCTGTTTCAATCATTAAGACTACTGTCTTTTCAGGTGCTCTTGTTCTATGTACAACTCCCTTAGGCACTACGTACCCTTGATACTGTTTCAATGTGATGGTTTCACTATTCTCGATATCAATAAGGAGTTCTCCATTGAGTGTGAAGAAAAATTCATCTTCAACATCGTGCTTATGCCAATGATACTCTCCTTTTAGAATTCCAAGCCGGACTACAGATTCGTTTACTTGGCATAACGTTTGATTGTACCATTCGTCAGTGCATTTTTCGACTAAAGCCGGAACATCTACGGTTTGCAAAGCATCGTAAAGAATGTTCATGTGGTTTACATAGGGATACTTTTTGTCGCTCATCTTAACCTCCGTTTGTTTGCTCGTAGTTTTGGTTCAGGAGGCCCGCGCCAAGCTCTCGCTTACCAATCGGTTCAGGCTTACTTTCTTTTCCGCCGCTTTGATTGCTAAAGCCCGATGAGTATCGGCGGTTACCCTAACCTGAAACTTTCCGCTATATTTCTTGGTTGCCAGTGGTTCTGGCACGTTCTCGCCATTGCTTACAAGGTCGGTCACTGCATCGGCCACAACCTGCCGGATTCCTTTTAATGCTTCTTCCGGAGTCTGGTCAAGCCAGCTCAAACTGGAAAACTCAGCGCATAGACCGACATACTCCTGATCCTCTTCGGACCAGGTAACTCGATAGGTATAATGATCATATTGTAACATTGTCGTACCTCCTTACTTCTTCAACTTATCGATAGCCTTCAACACTTGTCGGACCTGATAAGCCTTTGCCTTACCTTTGCTGTCCTGAATGTTTACCCGTGGATCGCCCAACCATGGCGTTTTATAAATTCGGTGACTCGTGCCCTCTTGTCTTGCCTTGCCGAAATAATACTCGCAGACTTTGCATAAATCGGAAAATTTGACGTTACAGGGATTTCCCTGCATGGCCTTTATGAGTTCGCTTATCTTATCCATGACGATATAGTATCAATAGTAATACTACTTGTAAAGGGGGAGATTAAATTATTTTTACTCATGTGTCCCACGCATCAACAACCATTTGCCGTTTTTAGTTGCCTGTTATTTGAAGGTATACGTTCATATGTTTTGATTCAAAGAAGGCTGGTATCATTTTGTACCGGCCCGGGTTGACCTGGTTAACAGATCTGGTATCAAAAGTCGAGATCCGGAACAGCTGCCGGCAACGTTTTTGATACCATTAATTTCTCGATGCCGACCAGCGCCGGTGCGATCTGTTACCGGTAGTCCTGGAGGATGGTATCAACCCTCCCTGGTTGACAATTCAGTTACTATCTTGCTCGCTGCCTGACATTGTCGTGGTATCTTTTACGTTGTCTAGTGCACCCTTTTTCTGTATAACACGACAAATCGGAGTGCATAAAGTTATGTAGAATCAATTATTAGGCGTATTAAAATCAAAAATATATCTATTAGGAACAATCCAAAATGTTTGACATTAAGAAATCGACGAAATCTTATTTAGAGAGCAGTGAACATTTTATTGTCGTACAAAGAAGGAGTTATCTTTCTGCGGATTTTGGGTGAAGATGGCAGTTATATAGTCATGACCGCGACAGCAGGGGAAGACACTGGAGGAATAACTGCGTTTTTTAATCAACAAGATTTAATAAAAGCTGCTCTTCTTGTGTCTGAACACTTAAATTCTCCGTCCATTGTAAAAAATGATTTCAACAATCGTGAATATGTTGAACTTTGTGAATGTGAATATTTATCAGATGCTTACAAGGCGGCTGAAATGCTATTTAGGTTCTTGAAGAATATCGGAGCCAATGATTAAGATTGATCTCAACCGACAGCCTTGGCGATTTCTTGGAAATTCAGAAACATTTTCAACAGCAGAAAAAGCCTTGGAAGAAAGCAACTCGAAAATAGCATGGTGAGTAGAAGGAATTTAGATGGTTCAGCTGTTAATGCAAAAAGAGGCTATAAATAAATTTAAATTATCTGAAGATATTAGCGAGAAAAACTATATCGGACCAGCAGCAACTGGTCCCTTGATGAACGCCCTGCTGGTCGAAATGGATGGCTTTCCCAGCAACCAGAGGGTGATCGTCATCGGTGCGACCAACCGGGCCTGAAATTTATCAACCTTGGCTTCAGTCTCCTTATTGAACTTCTTGTGTCAGATAGTTCATGGCATCTTTTATTGCCTTAGTGATCTCGACTTTTGAATAAATCTCATCAGCGATCAGGTCACTTGTGAGTTTTTCCGCCGCGGTTAGACTTGTAGTAATACTCTTTTGTATTTCATCAAATATTTTATAGCCACGAACCATATCTAAGGTGGTCTTGTTCGCTTCTGCGGCTCTAATTGCGCTGACATAGAAACCGTCATGGTAACCAAGCTTGGGGATGCCCCCGCCATAGAGTTCATTGGCAGGCCGGGAGTCCATGAACTGAGTGAAGAATACAGCAGGGGAGATCCCAGAAAATTCCAGTCCTTCGATATTAGCCACATGCGCGCGTCTCCCCTCATTTCTACGATACCCCTCGTCACTTTTTACTACTTTCTGTAATACTACAGTGCCATCGGAGTATGTCTTGATACGGGTCCCCTCGTTCATGATGACTTTTGAGCCAAATGGAGAGACAATAGTTGGAACCAGGATAGCAAGCCTTTCTTCGATCTCGCGGTACACCTTGATGGAGAGATCTGCATATATAGGGACAGGATCACCTTTCTTAGGATGAATAACCTTCACAATAGGCAGAGTCTTTGCCTTGATTAGTGTTTCTCTACGGTTTTTTACAAGCAACTTACGGAAGGCATTGTAGTACCCTGTAGTCAGGGAAAATTCATCTTTGTAAACTTTACAAGCTTCCAAAATATCACCATAGATAGAATCAATAGCTTCATGGAGAGTAGCGCTGTAGGAAACTTTGACATGATTAAGGATATTTTCTTTCAATTTAGCCGTCTGCTCAACAGATGCTTTCTTGTCTGTATTACCACTCCTCATCTGATAACCTTTCTGCCTTTCAAACGGGGTAAAGGGGCAAGAAGGAACTGACTTCTCGCCTACAAACAGATACTCCCAGGTCCCTACAACCTTGAGCGCAGGACCCCTGATAGCTTCAACATGCTTAGCCGGTTTCCCGTTCTCTGCAGCCAGCCTGTAGAAGATGGTCATCTTTTTACCATTACGGAGCTTCGGGTCATTTTCATGGACGAAGAACGCACCTTCCATATCTTTAGGTGCACCCGTCTGAATAGGAGTGTCAGTATGCTCTTTGTTAAATTGGTTTAAAATATTGGCAATAACTGCGACTAAACCAAAAGGTTTCCTTTCCACAGGTGAGCCATCTGAAACATGACCAATATATACTTTCTGTGATGTCAGGTACCCAGTGTCTTCAAGAACCAGAGTAGTAAACATACCCAGTGAAGTCTGTACTCTCTCTTTGAGGTTGTTCATTTTGGGACAGTTCGGAGAGAGAATCTCCCATGGAGTAAGCTGCCCTCATGGATAGCGCGGATAAACCATGGCCTTCTCTGAGTTCATGGCCAGTTGCAACAGGTCGATATACTCAGGATTACAGGAGATAAGATACCCAGATAGCTCTAAAAGTGACTCTGGATGGGAGACCTGGGATAGTGAAGTCTCTGAGCCGCACCTAATTATATTTGGGCATGAAACCAGGGGAACATGAGGGCCGGTGATTTGCGTATCTTACAAAGCTCAGGAATTTCAGCCATTTACCCGTAAGGCAAAAAATTCTTTCTTCACCGGCAGGATGCTCGTACTGAATTTAAAAGTCCTTCATGATCGTAGATGTTTTCTACCCCCGTCCTCCCCGGCTTTAGCACTCCTGAAAGAGCTGGCAACTTGCTCAATATTCCAATAAGAATGCAGAGGCAATCTATTATGGCTATATGACTATGCTCCCCAATATCATGCCGATAGCCACTCGATGTTCTTTGTTTGTTAGGTGGCCGCCAGCCCTTTCGGCATAAGGATCAACATTCCCTGGTATTCCGCACGCTGTTTGGAAATCTTGAATTTCCCAGTCAGCGCTGGTTTCAATGTGATTGCCAGCCGCACGAGAGCCGTACGTTCAGTCCTCTAGCCAATCTGTTTCCGGAACACTGTTCGCCCGAGCGACTATTTCTGGAGACCAAATGGGCGTCATTGGTCTCTTTTGACCTTGCCGCACAGATGCTCGAAGACGTATTACCCACTGATACTCACTTTCGTGCCACCAGTGTGCGCAATCATCTGCAGCGCGTTGCCAAACGGGCCGAGGCTGGACTTGGCGTAGAGCAGTTTTCCTATATCGATGGATGCCCGCGAGAGTGGGCCGCGTTGCCGCGACCACCGGCACCCCTCACCGTCGGAATCGATGGGGGTTACGTTAGACAGTGGGATAACAAGAAAACTCATTTTGAAGTGATCGTGGGCAAATCAATTCCGGAAGAAGGTACCGGCAAATGTTTTGGCCTTGTACAATCCTATGACGACAAACCCAAACGACGAATTTTCGAGGTGCTCAAGGGTCAGGGCATGCAACTAAATCAGCAAGTGGTCTTTCTCTCCGATGGTGGTGACACCGTACGCAACCTACAACTCTACCTCAACCCGGAAGCAGAACTCCTACTTGATTGGTTCCACGTCACAATGCGTTTAACCGTACTCCGTCAGATCGCCAAGGGCCTGCCGATGACGGTCGGCGAGGATGATGAAAAGCACGATTTGAGAGAGCCGGCATTGAAAGTGCTTGAAAGCATCAAATGGTATCTTTGGCACGGTAATACATACGAAGCACTCGAGCATCTGGATACCCTGGAGATGGATCTGGATATCGCGGACGAGGAAAGCAAGGACTCGACAACTCACAAATTATTGCGAGCGGTTGGAGAATTTCAAACGTATATTGCCAACAATCAAGGATTCATCCCCAACTATGGCGAGCGCTATCGCCAGGGAGACAGAATCAGCACGGGCTTTGTCGAATCTACTGTGAACTATGTCGTCGCCAAACGCTTCACGAAGCGACAACAAATGCAGTGGAGTCCTAAGGGAGCACATTTGCTCTTGCAGATGAGGACCCGGGTACTCAATGGAGAATTAGAACAAACGTTCCGGGATTGGCATCCAGGTTTTCGGGTGGGGGGTGACGAAAAACTCAAGGTCGCGGCTTAGCCTCCCCCGGTTTTGCATGCTCTCCTTTAAAATTGTTGTGACTGAGGAAGTTGGAGGAAGTGATAACTTTGTAGATTTATTTGTTAATCAAGCTGCTGACGCTGCAATGGACACTGGCATAATACTCAAGTGAACATCTTGCTAGCTTTATAAATCCAGGACCAATAGCATATTGGTCCTGGATACCTTCTCCCGCACAGCCTCTTTGTGGCAGGCAGGTAATCCTCTCTCAAAGTAATTCATCAGGTTATAAAACACAGCTCTGAAAATCATTTAACCACATGACTCAGGGCAACAATGAATGATATGTTGTTTATCACTGAGCATTCAAAATTATAGATGAGATTTGCACTGTCAACCTTCGTCTTGAAACAAACGCACAAGGGTGAGTGCAATGGCTCAGAACTCCGGTATAAATATGTTAAAGAATTTTGCACAGACTCTCAAAAGGCACTTTGAAGCCATATTGGCCTATTTTGGTTTTGATGGCTTGATGCCGCTCTGTAAGATTGAGAGCACTCCAAAACGGCGGTTTGATTGGAAAAAGATTGTTGGATTTTTCCCAATATCTAAACAAACCCCAACCCAGGGCAATGATTACTTGGAGTAACTCAAATTCTACCAAGAGCAGCTTGTTATTGGTAACTTAAATACTATAATATACCACATGGTGGTATCGATAGCTATGTTTCCACTATGTGTCCGTACAAATTGACTGCGAGTGATTCACTGCCTGTGGAAACCAAGACAAATGAAAATTTGGCCATATTCCCCGAAAGACAAACAGGATTGAAGAGACCTGCCAGAGCACATCACAGCAATCGAATTACAGGAGATTTAGAGATCACGCCTATAAAGAAGAGACAAAAAGCAATTCAACCACCATTACATGCAAATATTCTTTTTTGGGACATATCCCAATGTAATGATCAGGCTTATTGCTCTAAGGAGATTGTCATGGAAATAAATGATTATTGCAAAAATGTTAATATGGAGCTCACCGTATGGAAAGCAAAGTTGTATGACGTGATCAGTAAAATTGAACGCTTACCCACTAGTGACAAGCAACGGATGTATGAAGAAGTTAATGGGTTACATATCATTATGGCTGAGCTAGATGAAAGGATTGAAAAACTGCGAACAGAATGCCCTATTGAGTGGAAACCTGCTCAGGAAGAGATCAAAGTTAAACTTTCAAGTCTGAGCAATAAATACAATGACACTGCCGGGGTGCTTTTCGATTACGATATTGGTGGGTAAACCATCTCTTATCGTTCATCTGCAGTTCATTTGATCGTGAAATTTGTTATGAAATGCATGGTGCACAGCTTGAAAGGCAAAGAAACTGCTCACCCATTGGAATTCAAGGCTTGCCCCGCCAACTTCAAATAAAAGAGAGTTTGCTTGCTAGTTATCGGATTTTGTCCTCAGCAAACATATTGAAATACCCAAAAAAGGACAATCGCTGAATAATCATGCAACACAACCCGTCTGGTTGGTCCGGCACAATCAGGGGACGCAACCTATGAGTGTTTTGCATGCTATCCACACCTTGGAGAGCCTGCAAAACTGGAAAAGTATGCCGGGCACTGATCCTTTCACCTGACACCGAACCATTGCGACCCATTTATCTCCTCGCCTGTTGCCTTCTGCCCAACCTCGCCTTATTGTTATTATATGTCATTTTTGGTTTGTCTTTTTCCAAAAAACATCAGTTAAAGAGCCCCATCCTCACCGCTTGAGGGTTGTGTGGTGCTTTGTCTTGGGATTACATATGTAACCATCTGTTTTAATTGCTATTAATGTGATGGCATGTCTCTTGCGTCAACTGTATCGCGCACTGCACGAGGCATGGTTCCAAACGGAGAAGTAAGACAATCACAACAACCTCAATCAAAAAGGAAGGTATCATTATGGCAATTCGTGAAGAAGTATACGGCTATTTTATTCCCAGTGTTACCCTGATAGGAATTGGGGCGGCAAAAGAGATTCCAGCAAAGATCAAAGCGCTCGGTGGTAGCAAGCCGCTGATCGTCACCGACAAAGGTATTACCGGTGCCGGGATCACCAAACAGATTACCGATCTGCTCGATAGCGCCGGCATGAAATATGTCGTTTTTGACGAGACCATCCCTAACCCCACCGACGAGAATGTGGAAGCCGGGGTTGCAGTCTATAATAAGAATTCCTGCGATAGTCTGATCACCCTCGGTGGCGGCAGTTCCCATGACTGTGGTAAAGGTGTCGGCCTGGTTATTGCCAACGGCGGCAGGATCCAGGATTTCGAAGGTGTTGATAAATCGACCAAACCAATGCCTCCGTATGTAGCGGTGAATACCACCGCCGGTACAGCTTCAGAAATGACCCGTTTCTGTATTATTACCGATACCAGCAGAAAGGTGAAAATGGCCATCGTCGACTGGCGTTGTACGCCAGGTATTGCCCTTGACGATCCACTGCTGATGGTCGGTATGCCGCCGGCACTGACCGCGGCAACCGGCATGGACGCTCTCACCCACGCCGTGGAAGCCTATGTCTCGACCATCGCGACCCCGATGACCGATTCGGCCGCGGAAAAAGCTATTGAACTGATTGCCGTCCATCTCCGTCCGGCGGTTGCCAATGGTCAAGATATCGTCGCCCGTGAAGGCATGTGTTATGCCCAATATCTGGCAGGTATGGCCTTCAACAATGCCAGCCTTGGCCACGTTCATGCCATGGCCCATCAGCTTGGTGGTTTCTATGACCTGCCCCACGGTGAATGTAATGCCATCCTGCTCCCCCATGTGTGTAGTTTTAACCTGATTGCCAAGATGGAACGTTTCGTTAAAATTGCCAGGTTGATGGGTGAGAACGTCGATGGTCTTTCCGCACGCGATGCGGCGGATCGGGCAGTGGTTGCCATCAAAAAACTGTCCACCGATATAGGTATCCCCGGAGGACTTATTGAACTCGGTAAACGATACGGCAAAGACGTCAGTGCTGGTGATATCGACACCATGACTGGGAATGCTCAGAAAGATGCCTGTGGTATGACTAATCCCCGTACGCCGACAGATAACGATGTGAAGGCTATTTATAAGGCGGCATTATAATCCGTAAGCAGCAGAGTATTTTGCGGGGTGCGGATTCGTCCGTACCCCATCATCTCAGTACCCTAGAAATTCTTTTCTAGTTTTTAAGAAAGAATTTCGTGAAGATACTGATCCCGCTCTTTTCAGCGGGGTTCGTTATTAACAAGGAGTAAGCAAATGGCAGACAAAATATTTCGTGTGAATATGTCTGATTTAACCACCAAGGTCGAGGATGTTCCGGCTCACTGGCAGGGACTTGGCGGCCGAGGATTGACCTCCAACGTGGTTGCCGCTGAAGTGGAACCGACCTGTCATCCGCTAGGCAAACATAACAAACTGGTGATCGCGCCGGGACTGCTTTCCGGTACGCTGGCAGCCAATTCGGGACGTCTTTCTTGTGGTGCTAAAAGTCCTTTGACTGGCACCATCAAGGAGGCCAACTCTGGGGGCACCTCCGCCCAGATGTTGGCTAAATTGGGGGTAAAGGCCCTTATCATAGAGGGTAAACCTGCCGATGAGAGCAAATGGTACAACTTGCATGTCAATGGTAACGGCGTCACCATCAAGGAGGAGACCGAGTTGATCGGTGTAGGCAACTACAAGGTTGCCGAGGTACTCAATAAACGGCTCGGCAACAAAGTCGGCGTTATCACCATCGGCCAAGCTGGTGAGATGAAAATGCTCGGCTCCAATATTTCCATCAAGGACCCAGACAGTCACATGCGATCAGCCGGTCGTGGCGGTCTCGGCGCGGTCATGGGATCAAAACAAATTAAATTCATCTCCGTGGAACCGACCGACCAGAAAGTATCCATCGCCGATCCTGAAGCCTTCAAGGCCGCCAGCCGAACTTTTGCCAAAGCATTGATTAACAACCCCATTAGCAAGGCCCTGGCCCAGTACGGCACCAACGTCCTGGTCAATATTATCAACGAGTCCGGCGGGCTTCCGACCCGCAACTTCACCAGCGGCCAGTTTGCGGGCCACGAGGCCATTTCCGGCGAGACCATGCACGACACCATCGTCGCGCGTGGTGGCAAGCCTAGACACAACTGCCATCAGGGATGCGTAATCAACTGCTCGCAGATCTACACCGATGTCAAAGGTCAGTATAAGACCTCTGGTTTTGAATATGAATCCATCTGGGGACTGGGAGCCGATTGCGGTGTCGAAAACCTCGATCATATTGCCGAGGCAGACTATATCATGGACGATATCGGAGTCGACTCGATCGAAATCCCCGTGGCCTTTGGCGTGGCCATGGAAGCAGGAGTGCTTAAGTTTGGCGACGGTGTCGAGGTCTGTCGTATCCTCAAAGAAGAGGTCGGCAAAGGCACTTCTCTGGGACGGATCATCGGCGGCGGAGCAGGTAATGTCGGCAGAGCCTTTGGCGTTACCAGGGTACCGGTGGTCAAAAATCAGGCCATCCCAGCCTATGATCCGCGGGCCATCAAGGGAATGGGCATCACTTATGCCACCTCTACTCAGGGTGCCGATCATACCATGGGCTATACCATTGCCACTAATATCCTCGGTGTTGGTGGTTCCCTTGATCCACTCAGCCGGGAAGGCCAGGTGGAGCTGTCACGCAATCTGCAAATCGCCACTGCCGCCATCGACTCCACCGGCATGTGCCTGTTTATCGCCTTTGCTGCCCTTGATGACGCAACCTGTCTGCCGGCTCTGGTTGACATGATCAACGCCCGGTTTGGAATAGCACTGACTGCCGATGACGTGACCAATCTCGGCAAGTCCATTCTCAAAACGGAGCGGGCCTTCAACATAGCCGCGGGCTTTACTAGCCAGGATGATAGGCTGCCCGAATTTTTTAAAGAAGAACCGATTGCCCCGCATAACGTGGTCTGGGATATCGACGACAAAACTATCGATTCTTTTTGGGATTTCTGATATTGAGTGCGTTTAAACAAATGACACAAAAGTCCCATAGGATTTTATATAAACCTGCTATCCTAAAGGCTTTCAGGCGATTTTCGACCTCCCAGTTTTAACTCGGTTTCAGTCCCGGATTTTTGGGCGGTTTCAGACCTATTGGATCTACCGCCCTTTCGTCCGATGAATCAAACTTCCTCAGAGCAGCTATGGAAAAGGCCCCCACCAGTAAAAAAAACCCTACTGTGGCATTTTAACAACAATTGGAGGTGCAAACGAGATATCACTCAAAGAGTGATCCTGCCCCTTCCCGAATTCTATGGCGTATGCAATTTTAGAGTCGTTTGTTTAAACGTACCCAATTATATGAAAAAATGCAGACCGATCCCGAAATATTCCTCTTCGTCACGAAAGTAAAATTGACCATTTGGAGAGCTACCTTTGTAATATTCAAGCATGATATTCAGCTTTCGACCCAGAAAATCTGGGTTTTCCAACTGTATTCCCGCTTGTAGCGACAGATCCATATTCCAATCGCTTGCTTCCCGGCTTTGGATGTCTACAGCGGCTATTGGTCTGATCGATCCATTTAACCAGGCCACGGGACTATTAAACTCTACCCCTCCCTGGGTAATCCAAGGTTTCAAATCGTCGGGATTCCGATCAAACAAATAGCCGCCACCGCCATAGAGACGGAAGCCGAACGGAATATCATACGACAGGATGGCGTCAACACCCTCATAACTGAAATTAATTCGCTCGCCTGTATTTCCCCTGAGCAGAAATTCATCCCCTAAGTGTGAACTTTGGTGAAATATTTTTGCTATTGCTGAAAAGTTATTCTTTTTGAACGATAAGGGGAAGGCAACCAAATAATCGGCATTGACAAGATCTTTCGAATCAGAAGCTAAATCAAAAATGGAAAAAACACCTGCCTGAAGACCTACTTCCATCTGGGAGCCCCAAGGGCCTGCAAAACGGTAGATGCTGAAGGTCTCACCAAATGTAGCCGAGCCTACATTTTCCAGTCCGTTGGCTGAATGTTGCTGATAGGACACAGAAAAGTGCGGCCAACGAGGGTCAGCCATCAGTGAACTGAAAAGCAGGTCACGCGGCAGAAAAACGTTTACCTCGGTGGTAATTTCCGATTTTTCTCCAGGCGCGACCACCTCACCTTCCTTGGTAATCACCACCTTTTTGACACCTTCAATGGCAGACAGGGAGGTTTTAATCGTATCGCTCACTGTGTCGGAGGCCTCCAGGCCCTGGATATAGATGACACCATACTTCACTTGCAGTAATTCGGCGGAAATTTGAAAATCCCGTTTGAGAACCGCTGTTGCATATCCGGCAATGAATTGATCGCTTGTCTGACCGGTTGCTGCAGCAGACCCTTGGAGAAAGAGTGAAGATAGCAGTATTCCTGCAAAAAATGGAACAACCTGTGAACGCCTTTTTGGAAACAGTCGGTTCACCTTAAACTTTGCTTTAATCCCCCGAAGATCGAGAAAAAATAGTGCCATATGAGTGCCCTCGCTGTAGTTCAAGTTATATGGTATAAAGTTATAATCTTGTGAAACGCATCATGCTGACTCTCGTGCCACAGAAATTCATCGCTGCCGGAATTCTGCAGATCGAATGCAGGCGGGGTGATTACTGTCGGCTAGTGTTTTCGGCAGACATGAAAAGCTGACGACTGCTTTAGCTTTCTCCCCTATTACAACGGCATATGTGTCACTTGAGCCTCCCCGGAAACGCTGTCTAGCCGATTCGGTCTCAGCTCGATACCCTTCCCCTCTGGTTTCTACTATCATAATTCGTTGGTTGAACGAAGCCACTTTGCGGCGGAAAAATCAAAAAACAGTGTATAACTCCAGCCTCTGTCCAATTCCAGACACTTAAAACAAAAAGGCGTGTCCCATGAGATCATCTGAAGTAAAACGATTTAAATCCCTCTAAGGGTACTACAACCATTCATGCGTAGACATACGGTAAGTCTTGTATCTATCTGCCATTACAAGATATATTTTCAATGAAATTACACCGAAATTCAGTTGAGATATTATTCGTGGAAAATTCCTGATTCAATAATTTTAACATCTTACACGCGGTTAATTCGCTTAGTGTATAAAAGCGCACAAATGTCCGTGATACCCTCTTTTCTGGTTGAATTTCGCTTCCTTTACCGTGTGGTCGAAAATTACACAGGCAGGAGGCCAAGAAGAAATTTAATTTTTAGAAGGAGCCGATTCTTTAATTTTTTCAGCCGTCTTGTCGATCTTTTCTCCGGCTTTTTGGGCAGAACCCTTTCCGGTAATTTTATCGGCGGCATAATTTGCCGCATCCTTCGCGGCTTCAACCGTCTTGTCCACTTTTTTACCAGCTTTTTCTGCCGGTCCCTCAGATTTGCAACCAAAATTCAGCAGAGTCAAAGCCAGAGTCGCTATAAATAACAGCTTGATGAGATAATTTTTTTCATAACGTTTGTTTTCCTTGGTCCGATTGTTCTGTCATCCTCCGGCGGTTTTTGCCGATACGCCGGGCAAACCGCCGGAAGATGCCGGAAGTTTACAGGGGTTGATAGGTGAATTTCTGCCCGCCAACGGAGAACTCGAACATCAGGCCACCCTGGGCGTGGACGAAAGTGGCCATGCCTTTATAATAGTCCGTTTTCATCTGAGCCCCGGTTTTAGGTCCGGCTGAAGCCCCGGCAGTGACCCCTGAAGTCCCGACTTCGGCTCCTGCTCCCGCGGTTACCGCGACTGCCTGTGCGGTAGCGCCAAATTCGAAACTCCCGCTGGTGAATTCATCGTAGGCCCTTTTGTCCTTGAAGAAGATTATTTCACTAAAAGCCTCGGCACCCGCCTGCCATCCTATCGAACCCTCAATCAACATCGACTTGCCGGTTACTTTTTCTGCCCGGTAAACCTGCCCTTCGCCATAGGAACCGCCGACGACAAACCCGGCTTTACCTATGACTGGAAAGACCGCATAACCGTAGGAGCTTTTAAAAAACCTTTTCACCACGGGTGAGTCTTTAAAGACCTGAATCGTCGATGAATAATCTTTCACCTCAGCGGCGAAAGCAACAGCGGACAAACCAAGAATAAATACAACCGTAGAAAACAAAATCGATATCTTTTTCATTTTCGTGCTCCTTATGATCTTGTAGTTTTACTGGTCCCCGTGTCTCTGAAAGGCTTTTAGCCGATTTTTGACCTCCTATTTTTAAGTCGGTTTTAGTCCCGGATTTTTGGAAGATTTTAAACCTGTTGAATCTACCGCCCTTTCGTTCAACATATCAAATCCGCAGAGCAGCTTTGGAAAAACCCACAACATTAAAGAAGAAGCCTTACGGGAGTAATTCAACCACAGGTGGAGGTGCAAACGAGATATCACTCCTTGAGTGCTCTTGCCCCGTCCCACTTTTTCCCGTAAATACGAACAATTTCACCCAAATTCAAATCAGTCTTGGTCGACAGGCGGTTTGTCGATCGATGTGGACCGGGACGTAACATCATGAATCATCAGACCTCGTAAAAAAAAGGGTGCACAAGGCACCCTTTACGGCAGGAATGAATGAACGAGGCTAGATGCTTAATACATGCCTCTGTTATCAGAATATGAATCATACTCTAACCCCGCTAAAAAGCGCGGGATAAGAACCTTCACGAAATTCTTTCCTAAAAAACAAGAAAAGAATTTCTAAGGTTCTAATTGGATTTAGGAGTTGTCCCCATATCCTGCTGTCTCTGGTCCGTAGGTCCCGATGGTTCGGTTCCCATTTGCTTAGAACCTTCCTTCCATGCTGGTGCTATGCCATAATGCTGTTCGAGATCACGCTGGAATTCGTTATCAGACATGTTGGCCTGTTTCGGAACGTTCTCAAGCTTATCTTTGTTAACTGTGAGTAATACTTGATTATTAGATTCGTCGACACGGAATGCCTCTTTTGGAATGGCAATATCCTTTCCACCCATACCTAGAATACTCCCTTTGGAAATGGTTACAAACCTGATGTCGCCGGACTGTGGATCTGTGTTGACACTCTCAATCTTGCCCAATTTCTCACCGGTCTGAGAGATGACCTCCAGCCCCTTGAGTTCACCAGGAGACTGAACTTTATTGGCTCCTGAATTGGATTCGGTCATCTTTGTACTACCTGACGAATAGTCTCCTGCCGCAAACAGCGGGCCAGCCATGGCCAGCATTGGCCACTGCTGCGACACACATCGATAATAGCTTTTTCATCTCGTTCCTCCCTGATATGTACTTTGCTGAAAGAAGAAAGTTTTCATCCATTCTGCCTTTTTCAGCATGCCACCGCGACGGTCTTTTGTGGCTTGTACTTGTTTACGCAAATCTTATGCCATGGAAACAGGGAGTGGACGAGAGGAATAAGAGCCTGAAATTCATAGAATATCCAACGCATCATTTGCTCGGGTAAAAACCCATGTCCACCCGGACAGGAATTTTTCCTATAATGCTGGAAAGCGAGAATGATATGCCAATGTGTGGAAACTGGCGAGTTGGAGAGAATCCTACCGGCCACGTTCCGGATTGTGATCATCGGCCAGAAGAATTAGGTCAACACTGACTGGTCATTGGCTGAATGCCGGTTCTATTTAATTTACAAAAACTATCGCGTACTGCATTGTACATCCCCTTGTCTTCAACTTGGGAGGCACGAAATCAGTGATATTCCACGAGCAGCATTTCAGGATTTATAGATGGCCAGAGGGACAGGCGCTTTTGAAGATGGAGGTTGTCCAGATGGAACGAGTTGAAACAAGCAGGTTGAGGCTCATGTTTTGTTTCAGCCATTGGCCAATACGCAAACTCCGAAGAAAGCTTCTTTTTTAGAGTCAGATTACCAGCCGTACACCAACCTCAATCACCCGGTCTACCGGTAAATCGTAAAAGGAGGTCGCGTTCGTTGCGTTGCGGTTCATAAAAATAAAGAGAGTTGAGCGCCACCGTGACATTGCACCGTCCTCCGCGGCAACAAGATTTGCATGTCCTATAAAGAAACTTGTTGTTTCCGGAGTGAGATCCAACCCCTGTTCACGTGCCAGGGTCAGCAGGGTATCGAGCCTGGGATCTTCCATGAAACCGTGGCGGACGATAAGGAGATGCAATCCGCTGCCAAGTTTTTCGGTACTCAGTTTTTCGAGATTTGGAACACGAGGCGCGTCTTCCACCTGGAAATGCAGCAATATCGCACGCTCATGTACGACCCGGTTGTGTTTGAGGTTTTGTGCCAGGGACAAAGGGACCACGCGGGGGGAACTTGTCAGATAGACAGCATCTCCCTCTATTCTATTCGGTGGATGATTGACCAACTCAACCATGAACTGATGAACCGTCATGGTGTTGCTGCGTAATTGATCAGCCAGAATTCGACGACCTTTTGCCCAGGTGAGCATAATGCTGAAGAATACCGCTCCGATAGCCAGCGGAAACCAGGCGCCATGCGGGATTTTGCTAATGTTGGCCATAAAAAAGGGCAGATCCGCCAGAAAAAAAAGACCAACAAGCGGAACGGCCCAAACCATAGGCCATTGCCACCTCTGGCGAGTGACAATAAAAAAAAGGGTGTCGGTGATCAACATGGTTGAGGTTACCGCCACCCCGTATGCGGCTGCCAGCCTGCTCGATGATTGAAAACCAACAACCAGGGCAATGGTGCAGGTCATAAGCATCCAATTGACAGGGGCTATATATATCTGGCCCATTTGGGATACAGCAGTATGTCGCACAGTCAGGCGCGGTAAATATCCCAACTGCATTGCCTGCCGGGTCATGGAAAATGCGCCGCTGATCACCGCCTGAGAGGCGATAATTGTCGCAAGTGCCGTTAAGAACACTGTGGGTACGATACCCCAGGCGGGTACCATGGCATAAAACGGATGATGTGCGGCCTCGGGTCTGTACAAAAGTAGTGCTCCCTGTCCAAAATAGTTCAATGCCAGCGCGGGGAAGACCAAAAGGAACCAGATCAGGCGGATGGGTCTGGTTCCGAAATGTCCCATGTCCGCATACAATGCTTCTGTGCCGGTGACCACTAAAAAGACTGCCCCCAACACGACAAGACCATGCAGTTTGTTCTGAATCAGAAAATGAAGAGCGTACCAGGGCCAAACCGCCGTCAGCACCTGGGGCCGATGAATAATCTGCACGGTACCTGTGACCGCTAAAAAACACATCCATAGCAGGATAACCGGTCCAAAGAGGATGCCCACCTGTGCTGTTCCACGGCGTTGAATGAAAAACAGGCCGATGAGAATAGCAATAGTCAGGGGAATGATGTAGGGATCAAACAGCGGGGTGATAAAACCAATGCCTTCAACAGCGCTCAAAACAGAAATTGCCGGCGTGATCATGCCATCTCCATAAAGAAGACATGCGGCAAAAAGGCCCAAAAGAATAGCACCACCTGTACGCCTGTTATCGGAAGCGGCTTTTGGCGCGCCAAGCAGGGCAGTCAGGGCGATGACCCCTCCTTCGCCTCGATTATCAGCTCGAAAAACGAATATCAGGTATTTCACGCCAACTATTATCGTCAGAGTCCAAAACATCAGAGAAAGGATCCCCATAATGTTATCAGGAGATATGGGAATACCGTATTCACCGTAAAAGCATTCTCGAATTGCATAGATAGGACTGGTGGCGATATCTCCGAATACTACCCCGAGAACTGCAAACGACAATCCAGTCAGTCGCTTTATGCTTTTGGTGTCTGCATGCTGAGTTGTTTTCGACTTGTGTTTTTCTGCATCATCGATTGATAAAGGCATTCTTTTTCTCTCTTTCGTTTGCTAAAGCAATGATTGCAGACGCATCCGAATGAATCGCATTTATAGTATGTTAGCGTTCTATTCCTCGAGTATCAGCTGACTTGATGAGCATGTATAGAACATCTTTCTCCATAATCACAAAACATGTATAAGGAAGAGACAGGGTTTAGAAGCTCGGGTCTCTACACGATATAAGAGTGCTATCGAGCATCTATTGTTGTGGCCTGTGGAGTAACAAGATGCCATCCAGTGGCCGCTGCCGGACCGACGACCATTTGAACCACTGCAGGCTATTCGCGGCCGCAGTCCAGCGAAAACATCAGGTGACGTCGCACTTTGCGCAGAATGGACGCTTCAAAGATTGCAACCTCAACCGCGGCACGCCGTCTCAATTGCAGTGATGTCGATCTTTGTCATCAGCATCATCGCATCGAATGCGCGCTTGGCGACAGCCGGATCGGGATCAGTAACCGCTTTCGTCAGGGCGATCGGCGTAATCTGCCAGGACAACCCCCATTTGTCCCTGCACCAGCCGCATGCACTTTCCTGGCCGCCGTTGCCGACGATTGCGTCCCAATAGCAATCCGTTTCAGCTTGGTCAACGGTTGCGACCTGAAACGAGAACGCTTCGTTGTGCTTGAACATAGGTCCACCGTTAAGCCCGAGGCACGGAACGCCCATTACTGTAAACTCGACGGTTAACACGTCCCCTTTCTTTCCCGACGGAAAGTCTCCAGGTGCCCGGTGTATCGCGCCGACTGACGAATCGGGAAAGGTATTGGCGTAAAACCGCGCCGCGTCCTCGGCGTCCCCATCGTACCAAAGGCAAATCGTGTTCTTTGCTCGCTTATCCATGTCTTTTCCCCTTCGTGATGATTCCAATGATGCAATCGTTTAATGCGCTCAAAATTATCACCGCGGACTGCCCTCTCCACATCGCCATATCCCCTTCGCCATCTTTTAGCGTCGAGCCAGCTCCTTCTCACTCGGCTCATCATTCGCAAACGAGCCGGGCCGGATATCGCCGACTGGCACATAGGTGCTCATCACAACGCCGGTGGTCGAAACCTGAGAGCGAACGAGCGGTAACGCGGTCGGCTTGGTGGTCTCGCCAATGAGGCGCTTGCCCCGTCCAAGCACCACTGGAAAAGTCCACACGTTGTACTCGTCTATAAGAGATGCGGCCTGTAGCGTTTGAATCAGATTGCCGATACCAATAATCTGCAGGTCAAGGCCCGATTGGGTTTTGAGGTCGATGACTGCCGAGACTACATCTCCGTGAAGCAGGGTCGAGTTGTTCCAGTGGAGTATGGTCAATGTGCGCGAAGCAACATACTTTTTCGCAGCATTGAGCGTCATCGCAATCGGATTGTCATCGGGCTGGAATGGCCAGTACGCTTCGAATATCTCATAGGTCCTGCGACAGAGCACCAGGTCTCGATCCTTGCCGTCGAAACCTGATGCCGAGAGGTCCATGGCTTCGTTCCAGTAGTTGAATATCCAACCGCCAAGCGTAAAACCGCCGGTTGGGTCTTCTCCCTGTCCGCCGGGTGCTTGCATAATGCCGTCAAGCAAAACAAACGTAGATACGATGAGCCTTCTCATGGAAACACTCCTGTGGTAAAGCGGGTGTGCTTACCCTTTCCGTGAAAAAATTTAAAATTTGCGAATGCTAATATCTTTCATCGTGGTCTCTATCCCTGTTATGGTAATGCTCATGACCGCTGTCGCGGTGATAATCGTAATGTTCACCCCAATCATGATGATGTTCCCTATCCCTGTCGTATCCGTCTCGGTGATGATCAGGGTACCCGATAAAACATCCGCCGAGTGCTGTCAGCATAGCCAGCAGGCCTATAGCCAATACCACAATTCTCTTCATCTTAATCTCCATCTTCTACTTAATGCCATTCACGTTGAACGAGGAAGAAACGTTGCAGAGTAAGCGCAGCAGGACGGTTTATCCTCCTCAGTCCCGGAGTAATAAAATAACTCTCGCGGGCCATGCTGTCTACTGTCGGTCGGTTATTGACGGTATGGTGGTTGGCTTACATGAAGCAGGTTGTCTTGGCAGGCAGATCACTTTCAGAACCCGTGCCATAAACATTCCGTAGCGCAGGGCAAGAGCCTCGACACCTTTGGCTGATGCATAAACTGTGCACTGCACCGTTAATGGCCAGGAAGCACATTCGTATCAGAATTACCAGTTCAAAGAAGATGCCACACCACCATCACACCATGGAGAGGTGAGAATATCAATTCTGGGTGAGATGGATTTTTACGTGCGGTCAGACGTTCAGAAGGATGATGGGTCACAGGCCCGTGTTCCTGTTGAGCCTCATCATTCCAGTAATGTTGGCAGGAACTATTAAGTGAACAGAGTTGCGTAGTCATAAGGCCTCCGTTTTCTTTTGTAGAAAAAACAGGGTCTTGATGACTTTATTATACCATAGCCTTGGCTCTGTTTTTGTTACGTATACTCTGGAACAATCTTGGATATCGAAATGAGTTCTTCTTGTCAGGCTATTTTAGTTCCCACAAAGATCAGCAACTCCTTCCTGTGTTGCTAGGTTTTCGAGACAACTTCTGGTTTCAAGATAGTCAGGAAAAAGGTTAACTTTGTGACTGCTAAAAGACAGCGCTAATCGATGGCATACCTGCTCGATCCAATCGCTAGTGGCCGTAATGAGCGACCCAGTAGTTGTACTCAAAAGGCCATTCGGCTTTGCGCCAGGTCATCAACGAGCGCATCCGTTGGTGAAAATCGTCCATTTCTGTTTTCACCTCCGGGTCAACGGTTTTTGTATTCCAGGCTTCGACAAGTCGGCAACCCAAGTCAAAGGCTTTTGTCTCTATGTCTTCAGGGAATTCGTCGCCCGTGATCAAGCCCATGGTAGCCCAGACCGAACCCACTGGAACGATTCCGGTGGAGATGAGAAAATGGTTCATGTAATCGGCGATGGGCTCTTCGTCACCTCCGCCTGACGTGACAACTGACACCCCGTATCTGCCCGTTAAGGTCTGGCAGTGAAGAATACCACAGCATCGGTCCATGAAGGCCTTTAGCTGAGCACTTACAGAAAAGATGTAATTAGGGCTTGCCAGAATCAGGCCGTCGGCATCCAAAATCTTCTGCACTACATCGCGAAAGCTGTCTTTCTGAACACAGAATCCTTTGACGTGACAAACGTCACAGCCACGGCAGGGAGCCACTGTATCTCCCTTGAGAACGATGGTTTCATTCACGGCCCCCATGGACTCCGCACCTTTCAGCACCTCCTTCACCAGCTTTGCCGTATTGCCTTTTTCACCATGTGGACTGCCCACAAGACTGATCAGTTTCTTTGAGTCTCCTATTAAAATGGCTGTTTATAGGTGCTTGCTTTCTCCAGGACAGCTCTCCCTATAGAAACAGACAACCTAATATGAGCGGGATAGATAGTAGTCTTTGACGCGTGGATCGTCATTGATGCGGTCTTTGTGTTGCAAAAGACCAGGTGCCACTCGCTGAACAATATCTTTCGGAACGTAATCAAGAATTCCAGAACACAGCGACCGTGTTTGTACAAATGCTTTTAGGTCAGCTATGGTCAACCTTTTGTCGGCAAAATACTCTCCGCCGCCACGGACCAAGAGCTGATCAAGACCCCGCAGATAGATAGACAACCAACCATCTACAAGCTTTTCGCGGGCTATCCGCATTTCTTCCCCCACCAGTCCATACGTTTTACCGATGTGATTGGAAATATCCTCGAAGGCGCCTAATACTTCGTCACAGTAAAGAGCCTGCAGATTGTCCGAAGGGTACAGTCCTGCCATTTTCCCTATATATCGACAGATGGCATCGGATTGAGTTATCTGGGCACCATCGATTTCAAGCACAGGTACACAAGTGAAACGCGTGGTTGATCGCATCTCGCTAAATTCGTCGTGCGATATGCGCTTGTCTTCAAAATCAATTCCCGCTGTGTGAAAAGCAATTCGGATTGGCTCAGCACGACCACCGTCGATATCGAAATAAGTAAGTTTATAGCTAGGCATTGTTTAATCCCCCATTGTCCATTTAACAGTTACTGTAGCTCGGTACCCAGAATCGTTATGAATTCTGCAGTTACCTGACAACACGATATCAGCCGAAAACCTGGTTTCATCTACGTAATGTGTTTTCAATGCTACTGGCTATTTTAAGCACTTTCTTAAGTGAGAACCATAATAATTCATCGAGACGACGGCTGGCTGCTAGCATGCAGTAAGACCAATGGATTGATATTCTGAAATCAGTCTTTTTAGTTTCGTAATAACCCCCAGCGAGGGGGATTAGTATTTGAGGCTTTATCCTGTAACTCGCATATGCCAGGTTATTGAAGAGGTTGCTACTGGTGTTTCCCCCCCGGCAGTTCGTGGCAGGTGATTCCATTTATACATGAACAATAGCGGAATGTATGTTTACGAGAAAGGCTTTTGTGCTACGAATCCATCACTCTTCTCCAGGGAAAATGATTCGTTGGAATTATCTCGGATTTAGGAATAATTTTTTCTTGTCAGGCCATTTAGGACTGCATAAAGGTCAACAACACCTTCCTGTGTCGTTAGGTTTTCGAGACAATTTCTTGTTTCGAGATACAGTAGATACCTCTCGTCAGCTATCCGTTGAATTTTTGAGAGGTATCTTTGGTTATCTATAGTTTGCAGTTGCTCCATTTCTGAACAATTCCATCGAAACAGGCAGGTCTACCCTCTCAGGAATAAACTCAACCAACCGTGCCGAGCATGTGATTTACATTTCCAAGAGACTTCTCTTCCCCTGGGAGAGCACGCAAAACAAATGCCTTTCGGTAAGAAACCGACAGGCATTTGCAGTTTTCGGACAAATGAAATACTTTGAGACAGATTACTTTCTTGCAAAAAAAGAAAATAATCTGTCAGGGTTGAGCGTCGAGCGTGTTCGCTTCCAAGCCATCTATCGGTACAGATTTATTTCTCAGGTCATGAACCACCTCCACACCTTCTGAATCCGAGCCGGCCAGGATTTGAATCTTCAAGGGTTCTGACAGAAGACTTTTGGTGCCGAGCAAAATACAGAAGCGGTCGGGCTTCATATGTTGGTCGAGGTACTGTTGAATGTCCCATTCTGAAATAAGGTTAAAGAGATTCTTATCTTCAATATCTGAGATAATAGCATAGCTTAGACAGCCCATCTCCTGTTCGGCCGCTGAAGCCATGCGAGGAGTGTGAGGAGGACCTCGTTTTGCTTTTCCGGAAGAACGTTCATGAATGTTCTAAGTGTGTTCATTATTCTCCTCCTCGCATGTTGCCTCATAAAATTACCTACAGCTCTGTGAACCGTACAGCTTTGGCCTCGCCGGGATCAACTCTAGCGCTTGCCATTGTTCCCGTGTTTGTTGTTCTTGTCGTTCTTGTCATACTTGTTGTTCTTGTTGTTCTTGTCGTTCCTGTCGTTCCTGTCGTTTCGATCGTATTTTCCTCTATCCTCTTGTTGGAATTGTCGTCCTTGGTCCTGATTATGTTGTACTTTCTGAACACCCCAATTATTGGTTTTCTCCCAATGCCTATCTTTTTGCCATCGGTTCCAGTTTTTCTGAACTTCACGGTGATCTCTTCGCTCGGGGTTCCATTGTTGTCCTTTCCACTGATGATTCCTGTAATCATCCCTCCAGTGTCTGTTTACTCCATTATAAAAAGAGGGCGGTTGTTGATGGTAGCTCCAACCCGAGTTATAGTCATGCGATCGATACCATCGTCCTTGATACGGACGCCACCACCAGCCATCGTTGAAAAAGATGTCCACATCTACGTCGGGGGCAACGTAGGTATACGTGCCAGGCAGCACCACCATTCTCGGTGGTTCGTGAAATTGGATGACTGGTGGCAGCGGTATCGAAAAACCTATGTTTACACTTACCGCTGCCATCATTGGCAGGGGAAATGAAAACATCAAAGCCACCAGTAATGTTCCCAAAAACAGTTTCTTCATTTTGTAACCTCCGTTTTATTTCGATGCCCTCTTCGGTATCATGAAAGATTTATCCTCTCGTTTTATCTCCCTCACTGGGATCGTAAAGGATTTGTGGTAAATGAGTAATTTGATTTGCCCACATTACTCTAAGCAAACTCTGCTCCAGGTGCCATGGTTTGTTAGTTATTTGCGTATCATGCTGATATCAATAATTAATAAGTCTGACTGGTATCACGCTCACGATCGCAGCCAGTCGATAGACAAGGGTCATATCCGACCTTTGGTTGTATTTGGCCATTTTCCATTCAGGTGATCCGCCAGAGATGAACGCTGACAAGTCGGTCAAGCCGTTCATCGCAGCTCTCCTAACGCGGGCCGATAGCCAGCAACCCAATATTTCAGATGATATGAGGTAGGTCGTCAACAATGAACATTAAACCTTATTACCTAATTTCTTGGAAAACACTGAGTGCTTGAGTCGAAGATTGCCGAGTGCAAGGTCTTGTAATTTAATTATACTCTTGATTTGATATGTCTACTGTATCGAGGAAGTTACGCTTCCCAAATACCTAACAACAAAAAAGGAAGTAGAGAGTAGAGCTTATCCATGAGCTCTTACAGAAGGCCAGATAATGAGAACGACTGACATTCCCTCCTAACGCCCATGAGGCCTTGTCTTTGGTAAGGTTTACTTGGAAGTCGCTCAATTTCTTGGTCGTTTCCTTGAGATAGGAAGTCCCACCTTGTCAGGAATAAGGTTAAGTTACTTAGGCTGCATATTGCTTAACCTTGGCCATGCAAATCTTTTAGGCTTGAAATCAGTTTCGAATAATTTACTACCCTAACTTTTGGTTAATCTTGGAGAGGTTTTTCGGTTGTAGATTTTTCACTTAAAGCTATTCATATTTACGGAGCCACTTCTGTCGAGTGAGCTTAATTTATGCTCAATAAACCGAAGATTGACAAATTTCTCATGACGAAACGATCTGCTAAATAGGAAATGGCTAAAATTAATGTATATTGGCTATTTCAGTAGTGTTGACAAGAGGACCTTCTTGTTTCAGAATTTCTTGTTTCACTTTGTCGGAGTGAAGTGCCGGAACGTAGGGTAAGCTGCAATTCGAACCTGACGGCTACAGTTCATTCCGCATTTTTGTCGTTTCGTCGCTTTCTGCTTCTCTGTCAGATACAGCTTTTTTATAGTGTGCCTGGATCTGCAGGCGGAGTGAAAATGATTAACTTGCTTTCCCTCGCCGTACTCACTAGTCGAAAGTCATAGGAGAAGTTTCATGGCTATGCATCGTTGGTCGTTGTTTATAGCGTTGTTGCTTACCGGTTGTGCCGCCGTACCGCAGCAACATAATGTGCAAGATGTCCATATCTGTGTTGCAGACGATTGCGATACGACCGATCAAAAGTACTCCGCGGCACAATTGTTTGCTGGATTCCAGAAACTCTTGAAGGCGAACGAAGGCGAAAAAGTAACGATTTGCGACTCTAACCCGAAGACGCGCAATTGCGAGAGTGTCGGTGTTTGCCAGTTTGTGTTGGGAGGCATCTTGCCGGGCAACGGGTGTGCGCAAAGTATGATTTTCAGCGTGGTCGCGAATGGCAAGCAACCGGACCAAATAAACATGAAGGTGGACATGCCGCTTACCTTCATCGGGACACCGGTATTTTGCGCGATCACGGATGCCACCTTTTCGGTTCACTCTCCGGAACAGATTTCGCTCGAATTCCAGCCACGCTTTTGCAGCTGGATGGCGATGGGTGTCATGAGTGCGACTTTTAACTTTGCGGTCAATTCTCTCGATCTGAATAGCGGCCAGATTGGTGGCTACTGGAGTCACGCGGTAACGGGAACCGGTAACGGTCGAGGTTCTGGTTATGCGATACTGAAATTCCCCAAGGCGATGCCAAGCGGTGAGAACTGGCTCGTTGGGCAACCTGTGAGTCCACTTTCAGATACGTCAACTGCCGCACAATAAACATCAACAAGGTCTCGCCTGTCGACAATAGGTGAAGGAGGCAAGTCATGAACAATCATTATGGTTGCCGAACAGCCAGCATAAAACGAGTTCCGGATGCGCGTCACTACATCCAATTTGGCAGGCCCGATTCGTTATCGAGAAAAAGATATCAGTGTTCAACGATGTGCACACTCATCGCTGAACAATTCGTTTCGCATTCAGGAAATGCTCTGTCAGGTGCCCCATGCTTCAAGATTGCAGATTGCTCTACTGTAAACATGCACGGATAATCATCGAATGAGAAAAGTATTGTCCTATCTGGTTTCAACGATCATATTCAATACAGCCATTGCCGCTGTGTTGAGTATGTCCATGCCGGGCGATCAGTTCTGGACCAACTTCATCTACTCCCAATGTATCGGCCTATCCGTGATGGCTGTTAATGGAACAGTCTCCCATGTACTGAAAAGTTCGATTGTCCGTTGGGCTGTGTTGATCGTCACTTTGCCGACCAGCGTGGCACTCGGCTTGACTCTGGCGTTTTTCCTTAGCGGAATAGGAGGATGGAACGAGAAATACGCTTTGATGGGCATGCTGCTTGGATTGTTCTTTGGTTTGATCGGCTGCATCACCTTGCTGCTATCCCGACAGCTAGAGACCGAGGTGAAGAAACGCCGGCTCGTCCAGAGCGAGAGCGAGAAGCGCGAGATTGAAGCGAACCTGAAGTTGTTGCAAGCGCAGATCGAACCACATTTCTTATTCAACACGCTGGCGAATGTCGGCAGTCTGATCGATAGTGACCCTGCGCTGGCCAAAAAACTGCTGGAACGTTTGAATGACTGGCTGCGCGTGGCACTGGTGCGCGCCCGCAGTCATAGTGCCACGCTGGGCGACGAGCTGGAGATGCTGGAAAACTATCTGCAAATTCTGAAGATCCGTTTCGGCGATCGTCTGCGCTGGACGATCGATGTGCCGGAAGATGTCCGGGTGCTGCGCTTTCCGCCGATGTTGCTGCAACCGCTGGTGGAGAATGCTGTGCGTCATGGGATTGAACCCAAGATCGGCGGCGGCGAGATCGGCATTAGCTCGCGCTCTGAAGATTCGAGCTTTCATATCGAAGTGAGCGATACCGGTGTTGGTTTGCTGGAGGAGGGGGGCAGCGGCTCCGGGCTGGCAAATATTCGTGCACGGCTGGACGCACTGTTCGGAACATCCGGACGGCTGATCTTGCAAGACAAAGCCGGTGGCGGTGTGTGCGCTGTCCTGGAGTTGCCACGATGAGAGCCATCATCGCCGATGACGAACAGCATCTTGCGGAAGACCTGCGCCGCCGCATTGCTCAGCTGTGGCCAGAATTGCACATTGTCGCTGTGGTGCATGACGGCATCGCAGCGGCTTCTGCCCTGGCAGAACTCAAACCCGATATCGCCTTCCTCGATATACGCATGCCGGGCCAGAGCGGGTTGGATGCGGCACGCGAGGCGTCGGCCGATTGCCGTGTCGTGTTCGTCACCGCCTTTGACGACCATGCAGTGCAGGCCTTCGAGCAAGCGGCAATAGACTACTTGTTGAAGCCTGTCTCCGATGAACGCCTCGCACGCTGCGTTGAGCGGTTAAAACAGCACAGCACCTCAACACCGGATGCGCTGCTGGCTCGCCTGCAACAATTGCTTGCGACATCGAATAAACCGGAACCCTTGCGTTTGCTGCGCATCCAGGTCGGACAATCAGTGCGCATGGTGGCGGTAGAGGAGGTGTGCTATTTCAAGTCCACCGATAAATACACCACGGTGCTCACCCGCGATGCCGAGCTGCTGCTGCGCACGCCGATCAAGGAGTTGATCGCACAACTCGACCCGGAAATATTCTGGCAGGTGCATCGCGGCACGTTGGTGAACGCCCAACAGATCGTTTCTGCGCATCGCAACCTGTTGGGCAAGGTATTGCTGACATTACGCGACAGGCCGGAAAAAGTCGCAGTGAGCCGCAGCTATGCGCATTTGTTTCGGCAGATGTAATTCGCAGGGCGGATACAACAATTCGACTGGCTCTGCTGCAAAGATGCATTCTGGTTAAATATGTGGAAACCATTCCCGATACTTTAATAAGTTGAAATTTTTAAAAGTGTTAGAAATAGATTTTCGTAACAGAGCCGTTTCGAGCATAATTTTTAAAAACCTGTGCTTCTTTTTCTTAATATGCTGCTTTTTTTTAACAGGATGCGCCTTTATGGAATTGAACAAGGAAGTAAACAAGAGCCTCGAATCTTCGGTTCTAGTCGGAAGTATTTCGGCGCCACAGACAGGAGCCGGCCCAATTATTGTCGCTGCGTACTCAGTGAATCGAGGAATAAGAGAGATTGCCCACTATACGGTCCTCCATGATTCTGGCGAGTTCGAGCTCATGGTCGATAAAGGAGAGTATTATGTAGTTGCATACAGGGACAGGAACAGCAATTTGGTCTTGGAATCAGGCGAACCAGCGGAGAAATACGGAAAATTGATTTCCGCACCTGCTGGCGGTGTGGTGCCACCAATTCATTTCACCATTCCAGCAACTGGGAAGGTTTCTGACTTACCCCTGCCGTTTGAAATTTCAAGAGATAGGCCTAAAAAGCTGTATAGCCGCCAGGCCGGTACAAAATTGGATCTGGATGATGAACTATTTTCCGATGAGAATGGGCAAAAAGGCTACTGGGAACCAGTTAAATTTTATAAGGAAATTGGCGGGAATATCTATTTTCTCGAAGATTATGACCCTAAAAAGATACCCGTTCTCTTTATACACGGCGCTACTGGTACACCCGGGGGGTGGAAGTATTTTGTCGATCATATCGATAGGACTCACTTTCAACCGTGGTTTTTTTATTATCCGTCAGGAGCCCGAATTCAAAGCATGTCCTACCTGTTATTTTGGAAATTACATACTCTTCAAATCAAATATGGCTTTTCCAAAATGTGTATTACAGCGCACAGTATGGGAGGATTGATCGCCAAGTCTTTTATTAATGATTATGGAAAGTATTGTCCTTATGTGAAGCTCTTTATTTCACTGGCGACGCCATGGGGCGGTGATAAAATGGCAGAGTATGGCGTCAAACAATCTCCCGCTGTTATACCATGCTGGATAGACATGCAACCGGAGAGTGAGTTTTTCAAGTCTTTATACAATACAAAAATGCCTGAGGACATGACCTTTTATATGTTCTATGGCTATAAAGGAAACCGCAATATTTTTCAGTCAAACAATGACGGAACAATTACCCTGGCAAGTCTCCTCAACGGGAAGCTTCAGTCCGCGGCCCAAAAAATTTTTGCATTTAACGAGGACCATGCAAGCATAGCCTCAAGCAAGGAGGTGATGTCTCAGTATAATATGCTCGTAAATGCTTTTGATGAAAAAAACAGCATATCACCTAAGCATTTTGGTGGATACCTCCGAATTCATCTTTCAAAAATCAATCTTTCGGAGGGGGAAAGGCTTCAACCCACCTTCGTGCTCCATCCCCTTGATGAAGACCATGAAGACACCATACTCTATTTGAAGGATGATGAAGCTGATCAAATGCTTGGGCCATTTACTACCGGCAAGTATTCAGCCAGCATAGTTGCCACAGGTGCAAAATCAGACAAAACCTATGCCCCTATCTTAATTGAGAACAATAAAACCAATGAAGTGACTTTCATCCTTACACCTGATGGCATCATCAGTGGATATGTAACAACAGCGCTGAAGCCGGAGGATCGGCCCGTCGGGATGCCAGCTGACAAATACCTCCCGTTGGATAAAAAAATTATTATACAATCTGTCACATTGCGTGGTTCAGGGATCAAGCGGATACTTCATCCGATTGAAGATGAAAATGTCAAGTTCAGTAACCTCGTTATCTCTCATAACGACTTCTGCTACAATGAACACTATTTTTTCTTTGGTTTACCTGCCGGAGACTACGAACTTGTTATCAAGGCTCAAAGTTATCAATCCATTGTAAAGAAGTTCAGAATTAAGCCAGGTCATCAAGAAGATTTCAGTGTAACCGAATTGATACCGGAAATGTAGAAGATGGGTGATAAGGTCAGAATTAGCCTGTTCCAATCTATCCCCCGGAATTATAAAATCAGCCTAATTACAGCCCTTACCCTCCTTCAGTACCTTGTGTCAGTTTGCCGAATCGGACCCAAGGCATCAATGTCAATTTTTACAATGACGGGCAGATTTACTTGAGGATACACGTTTGATATTAGTCTTGGACCCCCTTGGTCATCAATAGCCTGTCTTCACTCATACACCCATTATAATGTCAAAACGTAATATTAAATCATTAGATTTCAATCTCATACTAGTCATGAGTATTGTTTTCACTGTGCTTGCCGTTGGGCTTCGGCTCAAGACAGGGGAGATATTTTATCTTTACAACTTCTCAATTATCGGTGGTTCCCTCATGCTTGGAATGGGACTGTGGCCTCTTTTACCGCAACGGCATAAACCTTGGGCGAGAAGACTTTCTCAAATCCTTGTAGGTGGATACCTGTTTTTTGGCCTGGGGATGGGGCTTATCTATCTTGTTTTCGGTGTTATCACGCCTGAGAATATGCAAATCGAGGGGTTTTGGTTTTGGCTCCTTGCAGGTATGTCGGTAGCTTCGGTTCTTCATTATGCTAGCCAAGATCTTGGGGCCATTCTTTTTTAATCGAGGCTGGTGCGGATGGGCCTGTTGGACAACTGCAGTCCTCGACTTACTGTCGTGGAAGAAACACCGGGAAGGATTCCAGGCCATTGGGGATATCTCCGTTACCTGCATTTTCTTATGGTCGCTCTAAAATTTCAGTGCTTGTCACGCATTTTAACTATGGTCTTGCCGACACAGTTGGAATTGTGAAAATTAAGGAAACTAACTCGCTTAATCTCCCTGTATTTTCAAGTAGGTGGCTTATCCAAGAGCTTTGGTGGTTTCTTGTTGGAAATATTGGATATTATGGCTTGGGAATTTTGCTTGCCTGCAGAACTCATGACAACAGGGCGTTTTGTAAATATTTTTGCCCGATTGTTGGTTTTTTAAAAGTCGGGTCGAGGTTTTCAATTATAAAAATAGGCACACAAAAAGAGAAATGCACTGATTGCAAAATATGCGAACAGTTTTGTCCTATGGATATTAAACTGACTGAATATATTAAGTCTGATCGTCGCATTACGTCCTCTGAGTGTGTCATTTGTAAGACATGCACCACTATGTGTCCCCATGATGTTTTAAGTGTTTCTTTTGGTTTTGATATCAGCAAACGAGAATATTTGCGATACAGGGAAGTATGCTTAAAACCCTAGGAATTTCGGAAAATTTGAAAAGCGTTACTTACATATATCGTGTCACATTGCACAAACTGTTGCCGTAGCTCAAAATGCGATGAATTTTGGAGTTGGCTTTGTATGGCAAGGCTATATACAACATCCCAGGAATACAAGGTTTATAAGTATAATTTCATCAGGAAGACATTCCTTGAAAAATTGCTCACAGAAATTCCGCGGTTTTGGGCTTAGAGCCTCAGTTATGCGAATCTTCACACGCGACAATCTTGGGCCATGTCTTGCATATTTTTTTATTAACCGACGGTCGGTCACTGTGTTATGCAGCAGTCATATGAGGCATATCACCTAACGAGAAAGGAGAGATATAATAGAAATGAAAATGACAGTTTCGGACACAACAAGGCAGAATATAATGGAAACGGCACGTTTTTTATTTCAGCGACAGGGTTTCGACCAGACCTCCCTCAATGACATCGGCGACAGACTCAATCTGAGTGAAACAATCATTGCTCTCTATTTTGACTCTAAGGATGATTTGCTCGATGCAATATGGTCCGAATAGTTAAAAAGGACGAGGTACGGCAAGGCGAAATAATTGAAGCGGCCGACGATCTTTTTCTGGTGAAGGGGCATGACCGGACAACCATGAGAGATATCATAGCGCGGCTGCGCATTGCCTCCCCTAAAATTAAGGGAAGATCTATATGTCGATGCGCTATCTGTTACTGCTGATTCCACTAAGCCTCATGGGGTGCTCGATGGCTATGGTGAGGCCGATGGCCGAGAAACAAACTGCTGATATCGGTGACTCTAAACTGGAGTATGTGATGGCCGGTGAAGGGAATCCGGTCATTGTGTTTTTAAGTGGCTACGGAGCTGACATCGATACATCATGGAGCAGAATTTTTCCGGAAGTTAAAACAATCAACACAGTCTTAGCCAACAACCGATTTAACTATGGTGACAGCGATAAGGTCGACGTGCAGCAAACAGGCGCGGAGATCATCGTATCGCTAGAGTCTCCTCAGAGAAAAAGGGTTGAATCCGCCTTATGTTTTGGTGGGGCATTCGCTTGGTGGAGTATATACACAACTCTTTGCGCGGTGGCACGCGGACGAAGTATTCGGTGTTGTTCTAGTCGATTCATCTCATCCGGATCAGGAGGATATGAGGCGAGCCCAGGAAGGCGTTATTCGCCGTGCGGTAAGCGGCACTATCAATTGGATCGATTCCATGACTCACCCAAGACGACATACGGAATTCACGTCATTTGCTGAGACAGCCAGTCAGATCAGGGCTGGCCGCCATTTCCGGATATTCCGCTCATTGTCATCTCTGCTGGTAAGGAACCGCCTTCTTGGCTCGTCGGCGATGGGTTTAATCGAATTTTCCAAGAAAACCAGGGCCGCTTGGTTGCCCTGTCGCCGCAAGGAAGACAAATCATCGCGAAGCAGAGTGGACACTTTGTGCAAAATGACGAACCGGAAGTTGTGATTCAGGCTATTCGTGAGGTTGTTGACAAAGCGCGAGGAAAGGACAAGGGGACATCCTTAAATAGTCAAAAATCATATTAAACTCTGTCTAAAATCAAATGTAAAGGTTATTAATAACGCCTTTTAACTTCGAAGTAACTATCTTGTATGTCCTGACTTTGCTGCATAAAGGGAGAAGAAACCAATTTATTTTACTCAACTTTCCGGGTTGAGCTAACACGATGAAAACACGTTATTATTTCTGGGCGATCGCCTCATTGATTGAATAAATTCAACAGCCGCACCCATTATCGCATCAATCATTGTAATTACAATATCTTCGGCGAACTCTCCAGACGGTCGAATTTTGTCAAAGGCAAGCGCCGATAATCTCTACAGCGCTTCTAGCAGAGACAGATCCTTTATCTCTTCACTGCAGGCAAAGAATAACCCACCAATGGTTCTCTGATCATCATGGCATCTTTGTTCAACCGCCAGGAACATATAGCGTTCCATGACGATGGTGGTATGACCGATTATTCCGTCATAATCCCGCAGTTGTGCTTCTCTCTCGAGATTCGAGTGGTGCTTCATCATCTTGAAAAACACCTTGATGTCCCATCTTTTACCGTAAATACGAACAATTTCATCGGCACTCAAATCGATATTGGTCGACAATATGGCCAACCAATCCCTTTTGTGCCGATGTCGAACAAAAACGATCTTCACTTTTTGCTCGTGCTTGGTTTCTACAACGACACTGGCCAGGATACGTGCTTTGCCGGGACGTTTTTTGAGTCTTGTATACAGTTTCCCCAAGGGTACCCATTGATCCTGATGTCGATAAAACACTTTCGCCATGTTCTTGGCCATGCAGATTACCGGCAGATGCGCACCGAGTTTGGCAAGGATCGTAGGCCAACAAAACCAGCTATCCATGAGAATGTAGTCTGCTTTTATGCCAAAACTGATAACCCTCTTCACCATAGCTTCAGATGGGCAGTGGACTTGGTGGTGGCCTCCAACCTTTGCTTGTAGCCACAGGTTCTTTTATCCAGAACCTTTTTAATGCCCTGCCCCCTCTTTTCCGCTTTCGCCGAGGAACAGAGAATAAAATCAAGTGGCAAAAAACTAAATCCATCGGACCATCCCAATGTCAGCAATCTGAAACCCTTCAGGCTCGTGCCACTGTTGTGATCAAAAATCCAGGCCAGCAGTTCAACAGTTTTCGAGCGGGATCGATCATAAGTGCTGTCATCAAAGATCAGTACTTTTTCTCTCGAACTACTGGTGAATCGAGAAAAAAAGCTGGCAACCTGGGTAGCCAGAACCAACAGAAACTTACGCCAATTGTGGTGAGGGTTTTTCAGCAATTCATAAGCTGCATTCTTCTTGAAAGGCAAACTGTCATTGGTGACGATGCCTCTGAAAAAATTGTTACCCTCAAACGGCAGCATAAAAATTACAGAGAAAAGTACCAGGGGAGAGACCCCTCTCAATTTGCGTATCCCGCATTTGTTGAGAAGAGTAACTACCTGATGGTCGCCGAAGAAAGTAGCGATTCTACTCTGCTGTTTGGTAATATCCATTCTCGCCCTTCCTTTATGATATTATTGATGTTTCTCGCAAAACCAATATACCATGAAGCGAAGGGCTTTTGACGTTTTTGTTTATTATTTTAGCCGGTTGAATGTTTATTTTAGCTTTTAACCATCAAGTCGGAAAGTTGAGATGAAAAGCATTAAAAATAAGATCGACGTCTCCCAACAAAACACTGACGACATTGAGGGGTAATTTTTTCAGGGTGCGGATGATTCGTAAATGGCTATTTGGGAGTGCCATGCTGATCGAATATTAAAAAAACATACTCATGATTATGATGAAAATATGGTTTGCGTGCTCGGTGAATATACTGTCTATCTAGATGAAAGAAAGATAGTACTGAAACCAGGAGACGAGTTGTATATCCCAAAAGGAACAGAGCAGTGGGGCAGGTGCAAAGCAGGAACTCGAACCATTCACGCATTCGGTGGCCAATGAATAAGAATACAAGAATGAGAGACCAGGATGCCTCGTGCGAGAGTTGTAGCGATTGATCAGGAAATTCACGGTTTCCTGCAACCTGATAGGGTTACAGTTTGTGGCCGTCAAGCAGAGGTGATTACAATGAAAAGATTCCAAATGTTTTTCTTATTACCCACCTAACTCAGCCATTTTCAGCAACCGCCGAGGTGCGGGCGTGGTTCTCACGGCGATGTACCCAGATCGGGCTATCATTTGTTTTGAGTCGTAGCGCCGGTTGAATCGGTAGCAAAACCCAGCGAGGTAGTGCGGAAAATGTTTATTACTGATTGCGTGAAAAGTCCTTTGCAAGGCGGTTTTAACATTGCCGATAATGGTGTTTACCCATTTGAATTCAGGCATTTTAACACTTTCAGGACCTGTCCTTCGCAAAAATGAATCCGTAGCAAATTTATCGAAAATATTCTCATCTGTTTATAGATTGAATGCAAATATCCGCTGTCAGATGCATTAGAAAAATTCAATGTAACATCTTTGATTGAGATCGATTCCAGGCACAGATCAGCAAAAAAGACCGTTAGATGCTTTTGATATCCAGAACAATATGAATTTTCAGGCCGCTTTCTTCCATTCATGTCGACGATGTAGTCCACCGATGCGCGGAATATCGATTATGTTGCATTTTCCGGCAGGTCTGGATTTTATCGGCCGGGTGTCGAGCGAATCTTTTTCAAGGCTCAAATGCGTTCTGTCATTATGATAATATGCGAAATACGAACAAAGAATGTTTTTCAGATGAGCTTCGTTCAAGACGATGACATGGTCTGTACATTCTCATCTGACCGAGCCGATCATCCGCTCAATAAACGGGTTTTGCCAAGGCCTGTGCGGGGCCGAGACCACTTCTTTGATACCCATATTTTTCACTCGATTGCGAAAGAAAAAGCCATAGATCGTGTCCCGATCCCGCATTAAATATTTTGGCGCCCTATCCCAGGGAAAGGCTTCCACGACCTATTGGGCTGTCCATTCGTCAGTCGGGTTTGAGGTTATGTTGAAATGGACGACTTTGCGACGGATGTGGCTGAGGACCGCCAGAACAAATAGAATGTTGAAGGCAGCTGTCGGAACAGTGAATAAATCAATCGAACATTTGTTCACATGGTTTCGCAGGAAAGTCCGCCAAGTCTGCGACAGCTTTGAATTCGGCGAACGCCGAGGCATCAGGTTGGATATGGTTCTTTCGGATACATTGAAACCCAGCCTCAGCAATTCTCCATGAATCCTGGGCGCACCCCAGCTTGGATTGGCTACAGCCATCTTCTTGACAAGTTCAAGGATTTCAAGACTGACTTGAGGTCTTCCAGGACCTTTGGACTTGAATTTACAGAAAAGTTTTAAACCCTTGCGGTGCCAGTGGACAACGGCCTCCGGTTTTACAATGAAGAGAGATTTGCGCCAAGGAGACCAAATTCGGGAAAGTACAACCCAGAAGAGTCGATCCACCCATCGAATCTTCGGCCGCTTGTTCACCCGTTTCATTACCGCCTCTTACTCAAGACGGTATTTTTCTGAATTAGGTCTTATTTGATAACCCGGATATCCATACTCGCCCCTAAACCTTCCGATTGACCAGCCATCATACCAAATGAAAACCGTCCTTCCTTATAACCAAGGACCTCTCGCACGGCATTTCTGCCACTCAAAGGAGCCCAATGAATACCATCTTTACTGATAAACAGCATAAAATCTTTAAAAATATCAGCCTGCTTTTGTGGTTCCATTGCAGAAATAGCACGGGCATCCATTTTTTTCAGCTCCTGCCATTGGGCCGCAGTCATATTTTTGGGTACCTCAAGCCGAAAATACAATCTCTGCTTGGCTACCAAATCGATATGATCCTGGGAGATATCAAGAAAATCTGATTCCATGGAGAGTTTAAGCGGTATCTTCTCTCCTTCATTGATGTACACAACATATTGTTCGGGATGCAGGTTTTCTTCCAGTTCGTTTATTGCGGTGTAATGAATAATTTTTTCCTGGGGAAAGGACTGCATGACAACCTTGCCGCCAGCGCAGCCACCCGTAATCAGCAGCAATCCCAATAGACTTCCACAACACAACAGCGCTCTCATTCGTCTAACCATTGTCTTCTCCTTGTTCCTCAGGAACATATTCTAATATATCACCTGGCTGACATTGCAGATGCAGGCAGAGAGCGTCTAGGGTTTCCAGTCGCAGGGCTCTTGCCTTCCCGGTTTTCAAGATCGATAGATTCTGCGGAGTAATACCGATTTTTGCTGCTAGGTCGTTGGATCTCAACTTCCGGCGAGCGAGCATGACATCAAGATTGATCCGAATAGCCAAGGCAACTCCTACACAGTTAAGTCTTGTTCTTCCTGAAGATTGCGCCCCTCCTCCATAACCCAGGAAATAACGGCGAGGATGCCTCCAAGCAAAAGAACCGTCAAATCCGAAGAATTCAATTCTACCGTTACTATCCGCTGGCCAGGCAGGTTAGGTAGTGACAGGACTACACTGAGCAGCGATTGACTGGCGATGCTCACAGCAAAGGACAATATCAGTACTCGGGATAATTTTTTAAAACAGTGCACATTGGCCAAAAGAAAGATTTGGCCCTGCTCATACAGGAGGAACAATCGCCGCAGATAATAGGCCCCAACCATGGTCACCCCAGTAGGTAGCATCGTGACGAGGAACCCCAGTACAAGCGAGATCAATGGCATGGGCATAGTAACGGCAAAAGGAATAATTTTCCTGAGAACCAGGTCCGGCATACGGTTCATGTTCAACCAAAAGATAGCGTTAATTACTGGCATCAGGCAGATTGCAGCTGACAGCAGATACCGCAGCCGTCGGCTCGCCCTCTGAATCTTTTCTCTATTTTCTTTTCTATGTTCCATAGCTGTATTCTCCTGCCACCGACCTCTGTCGTCCTTCGACCGTCCTTCAATTGTTATCAAAATACATTAATTAATTATCGTTTGTCAATAATTAATTGACGATTATTGGGCATCAGAAAAGACTCTCCATTTATCTCTGTCCCGGCCACCCCCAGCATCGGCTCCACATACAAAGCTATTCCCCGCGACTTCATCTTGCTGTAGGATAAAGCGTTGTGTTTGCAAGATCGCTGCTGGAGGGATAAAACACAACAAGTCAATAAACCTGACCGGAATTTAGCGCGTTCTAAAAAGGTGGGCAGTCCCTTTGCCGCCAGGTTATTTAACCGTTGAAATAAACAAATATGGTGCAGCTGCTCAGGTAGCAGGCTGCATAGCGGGTATGTTAAGATAGCCGAACCGAAGATCTGAATATTTTACCATCGCCCAGACCTTTCACTACTACTGTATCCAGGAAGTTACGCTTTCCGAAACGCCTAACAACAAAAAAAGAATTTGAGAGTAAAGCCTATCCATGAATTGGTTGAAAACTGAAAAGTTGCTCCATTTAACATCTTTACACTAAAACTGGTCATATTTGCTTGCCGTTCAATCGGCAGCGCTGCTGTTTGTGATTTGGTGTTATTATACCGAATCCATAGAAATTTCCTGGTGCTTCTCAAACTCCACCGCCACTTCATCAGTGATATTGACTTTAATGTTTTTTGTTACTACAATAATTCATGGAAATAGAATTCGACCAGGACAAGCGCGATAAAACATTGCAGGAACGTGGCCTCGACTTTGCAAGAGCTGGCGAAGTCTTTGCTTCGGTCACTGTCACCATTGAGGATATCCGCAGGGATTATGGCGAGACGAGATATACCTCCATCGGTCTGCTTGATCTTCGGGCGGTGGTTCTGGTCTGGACACCGCGTGGCAAAGCCCGCCGCGTTATTTCAATGAGGTACGCAAATGACCGCGAAAAAGAAAAATATTCCAAGTATCTGGATTGATCCAGACGACGCCCCGGAGCTGACCGACGAGGATTTTGCCCGCGGCGTATGGGCGATCGGCGAAAAAGTCGTTTCTCGTGATGCAGCACAGAAAACGATCAAAAAGGCCCTGCGTGGCCGACCACCAGGAACAGGGCAGAAGAAATCGACTACCGTCAGGTTTGACAACGACATTCTCGATGCCTTCAAATCCACTGGCAAAGGTTGGCAGAGCCGTATGAATTCCGCTCTTCGCGACTGGTTGAAGGAACATCGACCGTAATGCAACCTGAAGATTTCTTGTTGCATCCCGTCCATCGCCCGGTGACGCTCGAACTCGACCACCGATTTTTCACTCGTCCAGTAAGCGTTGCCAACACCTTTATACATCATGTCGTATACTTCAGTGAGGGCACATTGCTCATAAACCACATCCATAGGAGGTGCACCATGAAAGTATCACAAGCAGTCGATTTTCATCTGCAGTATCACCAGGCCAATTCGAAAAAAAAATACCATCAAGACATGTGAATTTGTCCTGCACCGGTTCACAGCTTGTTTCGGCAAACATGATCTCGCCAGCATATCCCAAGAGGAAGTTTTAGAGTTTCTTCTTTCTTTGACGAAAAATAACAAGCAGGCCACCAAACGGAATCGGTACTCAGTTCTTTCATCTTTCTACAACTTCATAATCAACACCGGACTCCCGGCACTTACCAATCCCTGCAACGGTTCTGTCATCAGAAAGATCTTCAAACGCCCAAAGGCTATTCAATGGAATATTGTCGATAAAGAGAAAGTTGATGAGATTATCTTTCGAACCACAAACACAAGAAATCGACTCATGCTGGAATTGATGGCGAGAGGCGGCATGCGAGTCGGCGAAGTCCTGAACTTGACTCCAGCTGATATCCAAGAACGAAGCCTGATCATTCAGAACCCAAAAAGTGGCCGCGTCGGGGAGACTGTTTATGTTCCGCAAAAAATATTGGTAAGGTTAACCGGGTATGTAGCTACTAAGGAAATTGGTGATAACGATCGGATTTTTCCAATTTCCTATGTCGCTGCATGGTCAATGGTGAAAAAGTCTGGCAAAATAGTCAACATCGAATTGCGGCCACACGACCTCAGACGACATGCCGCAACCTATGCATCAAGGTCTGGAACTCCCATAGAAATCATCAGCAAGGTTATTCTACGACATTCTGACCTGTCAACTACGCAGCGGTATCTTGGGAAAGTAAATGACACCGAGGCCATTCGGTGGATTGAGACGCTTCATGGATAGAAGTACATCTACGGGCGAGTAGCTTTTTCTCGCTCGTTTAAAGCAATAGTGAACTTCCCAGGTTGGAGTGCTGTTGTACTTGTGAGAGTCTTTGGTAAGCTACATTCTGCAGTTACTCCATTTCTGAACAATTTCATGGAAGTAGGCAAATCTACCTTATCAGGAAACATCCTGTTCTCTGGAAATATTTTTCAGCATAGCATTGCCAGTAGACATCTTCTCCCTTGGAGGTTTGATATGACGGGTGGTCCAAAGTAATCGAGATTTGTCTATTGTCCCAATATCAAACCGTGGTTTGCCCCGGATCTCCGTGCTGTGTCATCATGGTATGGCACTTTCTTAATCGCAGCTTACTGTCTGAAATAATCTGCTGCTCCGGAGTTCAGGGCAATTACGCCAGAAGCCTGGCGGGCTGAAACAGCAATATTGCCATCCCTGCAGGAAAACTCTCAGAGCATGTGAGCAAATAAATGGGCAATCCACTCGCGGATTCTGGAAAACAGCGATCTTTCGTCCCAGTGTTCTTTAGTGATTTCATCAGAATTGGCGAGATCTTCAACAAACATTTTCTCCATCTCGGCAGCGAAATCGGTTCCCAGAATAACCGCATTTACCTCAAAATTGGTGGAAAAGCTCAGGGAATCAAGGTTTGTCGATCCCACAGTTGACCAGATACCGTCAATTACTGCAGTTTTTGCGTGCAATACGGCATTGCCGCGCTTATACAATTTCACCCCAGCCTCCAGCAGTTCGTCATAATAATACCAGCTGGCATACAGGGCCATTGACGAATCACTAACTTCCGGAAGAACGATTTTCACCTCGACACCGCGTCTGGCGGCATCCACCAGGGCATCCACCATTTGTTCATCGGGGACAAAGTAGGAAGCTGTTACATGGACCGTTTGCTCTGCAAAAGTGACGGCGGAGACATACATTATGAACGTCGTTCGACCCAACTCTCCGGGACTGCTGTTGACCACTTGCACCATTTCATTGCCCATTTTCTCCAATTTTGGGAAATAATTTTTTTTTGCAAGCTCAGGTCCTTTCTGTTGATGCCAAGCGTGGAGGAATATTTTCTGAAATTCCACCACAGCCGGGCCTTCTATCAGAACGTCGGTATCACGCCATGGCAAATTGGTGGCATCCCCTTTTTCAATTCCAGAAAATCGGCTGGTATACACCTGGCTGATATTCACCCCTCCAATGATGGCAAGTTTACCGTCAACGACAATATTTTTTCGATGGTCACGCGCGGTTACCGGCAGTTTCACCTGATTGTTAAATGGATTTAGTGGATTGAACTCAACAACATTTATCCCCCTGTTCTTAAGCCCCTGAAAAAAAGCGGAGGGAGTATCAATACTGCCCACAGCGTCGTAAATAATGTTGACAGTAACGCCCTCGCTGTGTTTGCGAATCAGAAGATCGGCAAGTTTTTTACCTGCATCGTCATCTTGAAATATGAATGTTTCGAGGTTTATTGTCTCTTCTGCATTTGCAACCGCCTTGAATATGGCATTGTAGGTAGGCGGCCCGTCCATGAGCAATTCGACTCTATTCCCCTTGATGAGCGGACTCCCGCTCACTGCTTCAATTACTGCCGTCTGTCGTTCCAAGACGTTCGAGGTATTGGTTGAATGTTTCAACCGTTCCAGTAATACCTTGCTTTGGCTGGGAGACAGGAAACCATTTACTGTCTTGATCTGGGGAGAACTAAGGTAGGGTGGAAGTTCATCAATTATTTTCGGGGCGTTTGGCAGGCTGGTACAGCCAGCGGCAAAAAGAAGCAGAGAGATTAACGAAAGCAGCCGTAAAACAGTAATTGTCGATTTTGAACAAGATATTTCCGAAAACGACAAGTCTGCTTTGCACCTTTTCATATGTAAACATGCCATTGGTAATAGATTACAGGCACCAAACGCGCATATCGCTTCCCTGATATTGATAATTTGTGGGAAGAACAACGATTCTTATCTTTCATGAAGCCGCCTGCGATAAGTGCCTCATAACCCGCCCACTGGGTCTGCTCTGCGACGATCTGCAGTTCTCTTTGTATAACTGCCCACTGCTGCACGCGTTATGATACTTATCTTAAAATATGCTGCCTTCTCATCAATTATTTATGCATTTTTTAGAGACTGGCAATATAGCTCAGGGTAAATTTATTCTAATCTCTAAGTTGCTCTTTTTACGTTGTCGCTCTAATCGCCAAATTTGCTCACAAACGAAAACGATGAGACACGCAACATGGAGTATGGAAAATCAGTAGATTACCGCAACGCAATTAAAGTAAAACCGTATCTCACAGTGGAAAGCCAACGAATTCTGCATATAGCGTGCTGACTTTTCAATGTAATTCTTTCAGAGAAAAATTACCCTGCAATATAACTGGACTCCTTTGCACCATGATGAGGTCATAACTCCCATTGACCGGGCCAAATTGGTACAGACTTATTTTCTCAAACATACAATTCCAGACCCCACCTGTTTGAAATTACCCAAACATATCTCATCGTATTCTCGCTTGTTCAGAATTAAAGACTACTACTGTATCCAGGAACTTGCGTCACCCCTAAAACCTAACAATAAAATAGCAACTTCAGATTTGACTTTATCCATGAGAAGGCAAGGTGTCCTGAAACCTTAGGTTCCATTACCTTTTTCTGTTTTTTTTCGATTTGATCACAGCCAAAAAAACCAGAAATGGAGCATTCTGTCAGGTAGTAAAATTAGCGAATGCTGTGGAAATATCTGAAGAAAATGGAGCTTCCCAAAAGAAGAGATGTTTCCAGATTATTTTTGCAAATAACTTCGGAGTGAGTGTCAGGCAGCGTACAAGATAGTAACTGACAGTAGTGCAGGTCTTTTTCCAGGCTATTTTCGTTGACATCATCCCCGCCTATCCTGAAAACGTTGCCGTACCTGCTCAGCATAACCGTACTGGTATTGGTAACTTCATCTACCAAGCACCGTCGTTCGATATCTCCTACGGACTTGGCCGTTCCTTTCAGCCATGTGAGCTGCACGAGGGAGATAAAGGCTAATTTGGAGTTTTCCTGATCAGATAAAGACCATCGCGCAGGGTGAGGAAAAGTTTTTCCGTCCGACCGTCGCCGTTTACCTCTTCATTGAAGGCCGCCACGGCTTTGCTGTCCTCGTCCTGCGGGTTAAATATTCTGCCATACCATAGCGCATTGTCGACAAGAATTAGGCCGCCTTCCCGAAGTATTCGCATCGATTCGCGAAAATAGGCCGAATAGTTGGTTTTATCGGCATCGATGAAGACCAAGTCAACGGATTTATCCGGCAGCGATTGAAGAATATTGATGGCCTCGCCCAGCCGCAGATCTATCTTTTCACCGTGGGGACTTCTGGCGAAGAATGCTTGGGCGATGTCGGCACTGGCGGAATTATGTTCGATAGTCAACACTCTGCCTTCGGCATCAAGCACCTCGGCCATGGCCAAGGCGGAATATCCGGTGAACGTGCCTATATCAATAACGTTTCTTGCCCCCGAGAGGGTTACGATCACCTGCAGAAAGCGCCCTTCGACTCGGCCCGTGAGCATGCTGGGATAGTTGGTTTCATTGAGCGTGTAGTTTTCAATTTCCTCAAGCAGTGGTGACATGGGAGAGGTATGATCGACGGCATACTGCTCCGCTTCCCATGCCACCACATCCATAAACGAATGAATCGTCTTCCTCGTCTCCATCTTGTTCCCTGCTGCTCCGTTGTTTTTGCTGCTCATATATTCTCCTTTTGAGGTTTGTTTATGGGGTACTCATAAGCACTTACAGGAGATTAGGCAGCCAAACGGTCTTAGTTAACACAGTTTGCTGATAGTTAAACTTCAGTGCTCTTCTGTTCCTGTTCTTGCTAGAAACTGGTATACAGCGGCAAAATCTTTCCGGCCAAGGCCCTGTTTTTCAGCAAGACCATAAATTTCCTTGATCAAGTTTAAGGCCGGCAGGGCAATGCCGCTACTGTAGGCGGCGTCGGCAGCGAGGTGGAGGTCCTTGCGCATCCAACAGAGGGGGAATTGTTCTTCAAAATTGCTCGCCGCGATGAGCAGATGCTTCATTTTGATAAAGGGAGCGGTAACCGGGGCATCCACAAGCGCCTTGCCAATATCCTCTTTGCTGAAGCCAAACGCCTCGCCCAGTACAAGCGTCTCGCTGTAAGCCTCCATTGTAATGCCCAGCATCAGATTGAAGAGCATTTTCATGGAAGATCCCATGCCGGCATCACCTAGATAAATAGTTTTCTTCCCCATGCAGTCAAAATAGGGCTGGCATCTGTCAACATTTCGGCTGTCGCCGCCCACCAGAAAGACAAGGTCGCCGCTTTCGGCCGGCCCCTTGGTGCCAGCCACCGGAGCATCAAGATAACCAATGCTCTGTGCTTCGGCCAGACCGGCCATCTGTCGGGCGAAATCCGGATCAACCGTTGAGCAGTTCACCCAAAGAGTATCTTCCGGCATGGCATGTAGGAAACCATTTTGGCCTATGGCCACTGCTTTGACAGCCTCGGGAGTGGAGAGCATTGTAAAAAGAACATCCACAGAAGATGCCAGCGCGGCGGGAGTATCGGCCCATTTAGCGCCTTTGTCCAGCAGTGATTGCGCCTTTTCCCGAGTACGGTTGTTGATGGTGAGATTCTTCCCTGCCACCAACAGGTTCATGGCCATACGACTGCCCATTATACCCATACCAATAAAGCCGATGTTCATATTTCCTCCTTTTCTCCTGTCCAGGGAAGCATTGATCAAATGTCCCATGGGGATCGACTATTATATCATAAGACCGATGGCTTGATGCGAGAATTCCAATATTCTAACCATTCATGCTTGTCAGTCACTGCTGCGAGGAGGATTTATGTAATCCGGCAGTGGAATAAAGATGATGGTATACCAGCTTCCCAAAAAGTTTAACACAGACAATTCAATCGTTTTCCTAGGGTTAAGCTTGCCTGAAATGAGAACGGGAATATCGAATACCTGACTTTTTTTGCGAAGAATGTAATATTCTCCTTGTGCAATATAGGGTTGATGCTGGCCACAACCGGCTTGGTTCTGCCGGAGTTGACCCGCCTCTACTTAACCCTTCCCATTTTTTTCGCACCGACGTTGTTCCATTCCCTCGCCAGAGAACTGGTGAAAAACAGGAGCCAGAGTTTAGCAATAGAGAATAGCTGAATGAAAAAACAGATCATACAGTCCCGTTATATCAGGATCAATTTGTCTTCAGAATGTGCTTATTATGCTTTGCTGATACTCCATACTACTGCTGTATCTTGACGAAAACGATGAAGCTATACAAGCAACATCTGTCCAGTTAAACCTTCCCAAATGCATGGTTCCATTCAAAAAGCCGTCAGCTTCGTGAAGAATAGTCCGCGCTTAGTTCCGCTATCGCTGATACTCATTTACACGATAGCGGGAATCCCCCCTCAAAGCCAGACCCTCTTTAATAAGTACATCCATCACACATTACCGGGCGAATAATCCTTATCCTTTACCTTTCAGTGCCATCCCAAAATTGACTGTGTTGCCATGGGGTAAAACAGCACCTGTGTTATACCAATTTATCCCCAAGGGAATGGAGATTTGAAAATGATGATAGTAACAATGCCCCCAGTGGCGCTTTTGGCGTTGGCTTTTGTTCATGTCAGGGATAGCAATACAAATTTGACATTCTACAGGTCAAAATCGAGGATCAAGAGGTTCATCCTGGCAATGTTAAACTGGAGGTCATCGAAGACTGATTCGAAAGTACATCAATCGCAGGCCGTCATGAAAATGGAGCAACTTTTCGATTACCTTATTATACTGAAAATAAACAGAAGTCCCCAAATATTGTCACGTCAAAAGAGACTATTTTCTAATTAAAAAATAGAGAGAGAATGGATAAAACACTTAAAATAATGGTGGTTGAACCAACTGATTACCCTGAAATTGAAAAAATATTTGTAGCTCAGGGACTAGAGAACAATAAAAGTGGAGTTGAGGTTTTTAAGGGATATTCGGTTCAATCGTTTGACAAGCGGGTGGGTGGAGCTGAGGTGATGCTTCAAGATGGAGAATATACTTTCTCAGTTGCGGTAGATGATGATTTCAAAAGGCAGGGAATAGGGAAGACTTTATTTCAAATAGTAAAAAAGGAAATTCGAGGCTTAGGAGCCAAGAGGATAATGATTCAAGCCAAAGTTCCTGCTTATTGGTCAAAGTTTGGGTTTGTGGAAGTTGTTGACCCTAGTCACGCTCCAAAAACTTTTCGGTGCGATGACTGTTTGCAGTACGGGAAGGATTGTTTTCCAAAGATAATGGTTTTGAATTTATAATATAAACTTGGGGGGCAATTGAACCGAAGCCTAAGATTTTGAAAGCCAAAAAGGGGTGAACCAGTATAGCCCAACCATGTTCATTTGATTCACGCTCAATACGGAGGCAGATCCTCATGGAGGCCCCTGGCGCAAAGAAGAAAGTAGTGTCTTGCATCAGTAGTACTTTAAAATGGAGCAATTCTCTCGGTCGATAATCTGTGAAAATTCTTTGATTTGATAAATGTTCGAAGTTGGCTTCGTTCGTTACGAGAGGAGTCTCAAAACAGAAAACATCAAGCAGCCTTGACGCCATAATCTTACGTGGTTAGCCTTCTTTTAAGTTCAGAAAAAAGTTAGTTTTTCGGGTGTTTGGTAAGATGGTATGACGACACCATCTTCTGGAATGGAACTGATTCAAACAGGAGATCGTAATGTCTGAGAATAGTCTTGTCAAAGACGCCAGAAGATTCCCTATTGGCTGGCGCATATGGTTTTGGCTGTTAATTATTGTCAACTTCGTTGGCCCGTTGTTTTTCCTCCAACATATAGAGCCACGGCTTGTTCTTTTAACCTATATTGTGGCTGGCATAACCATCGTGATTCTACATAAACGATTGGGATGGGTTCGTTTGCTTGGAATAGGCCATATACTCTGGATAGGTCTTTTGCCCTGGCTTATTTTTCATTATATAGCAGCGCAACCGGTAGGTATGTTCGGCATTTGGCTAATATCTGTCATTTGTATTGATGTATTGTGTTTTGGAATAGATATAGTTGATATCATTCGTTATCTCTTTGGTAATAGAACACCGATTGTGTAATCAGCATTATAGGTAATGATATCCGGAGTTGTGGAAGGAAATGAGATCTGAACATTAATCAAACCACTAAAAATGTCAGCGACATATAGAATAACCACCTAAAAATGTAGCCGATTCCGATCATTAATCGATAATTTCAGAAATATTTGCTGGTCAGTTCGACAGAAGCGTTAGGCAACGTGGTTGATAGTAACTGACTTTCAACTAGGTTCCTTTGAATCAAAACCTATGAAAGATATGAGCCTTATTCTCACTTATTGTGGGTCCGGTGTCATTATTGCGGACCCAGCCAGAAGTAACTTGATTGCGGGTCTGGGCGTTTATCATTGCGGGTCGCTACAACTAACCCCCGCACAGCACGGGGACTCTGTTTAGTACCCCCTTGAGGGGTATAAGTTCCCTTCACTAAATTCTTTTCCTGAAAATCAAGGAAAGAATTTCTAAGTCACTAAATATTCACCTGCCCTCCGTCGAAAAGAAACAAACGACCAGCGGAGAATTACTCTGCCCTGTCAATACTTTTCAGAAAAAGTGACGAAGTAATTTTTCTTTGATAGACTGAATGCAGTGACAACCCCCGGCAAAGGGATATGCATGCAATTTTGTAAAGACTGCGGAACCGTTCTCAATCTTTTTGGAAATAACGAGAGAGAGCTTTGTTCTTCCTGCATCCAGCATAAAAAAAAGATTGAGTCGCCAATTGCTCCCGGACAGACGCCGAGATCGACAGCTCCAAGGCAAGAGACCTTCGAGTTGCTCGCAGACACCATTATATCCACTGAAAATAACAAAATTGTACTTCGTTCCAAAGAGGGATGGGAACTTTGGAGCGGCCCCTCCGACACTCCATCAGACCTCAAGACCATACTCGCCAGGGCAAGACGAATATATGAAATACGTTTAAGAAGGCAAAGAAATTAACCCGCCAAAATGACAGTAAAAATTTCCATAGGATCAGGCAAAGGCGGCACCGGCAAGACCATGGTCATAGCCAACCTCGCCCTGCTCCTGGCAAAAACCGGCAGAAAGGTCTGTCTGGTTGACCTCGATCTTGGCGGAGCCGATGCCCATATGCTGTTCGGACTCATTGAACCGAAACGGACTCTTACTGATTTTCTGACGAGACAGGTCGAATCGATCAACGCGAAATCCACACCCTCTATTCCTATAGCCGGAAAAAAGATCATCCCGGGGACCGGCAACACCCTGCAAACCTCGAACATGACCTACCAGGAAAAGCAGCGTCTTTTGCGCGGCCTGGACGGGATAGATGCCGATGTCCTGTTGATTGACGTTGGTGCAGGCACAAGCTACCATGCGCTTGATTTTTTCATGCAGTCTCAAATTCAGATCTGTGTAACACTGCCTGACCCAACTGCCATCATGGATCTCTATAATTTTTTACAACTGGCGACGATCAGGAAGGTCCTCGGTGGTTTTCTCTCACAGGGCGAGGTGGCAATTGCCCTAAAAAACCATAACTTC
>CAWHJQ010000003.1:2500-78222 GCA_963829695.1 uncultured delta proteobacterium
TCAGAACGTAAGTTCTGTTTTTATAACACTGATCTTTGATAATTGAATAGTAGAGTAGTTAAAAATCCTTTGAACCGTGGATTTTATCTTCAGGTACACCGGTCTTTAGGGACCACGGTATCACTAAATGAAGGTAGAAGACACCCCCAGGTTTGAAGGTAACAGTAGTTAATAACCTTAACCCCGCAAGGGGATAAGAGTTAAGACGAAATTTTCTTAGGAAAATTTCTGTAACTCTAAAAGTTTAATCAGGTTTTATGGATAAGCTATTAAGGGCTAACGGTGGATGCCTTGGCATCGGAAGGCGATGAAGGACGTGGTAAGCTGCGATAAGCTTCGGGGAGTCGTTAACAGGCTTTGATCCGGAGATTTCCGAATGGGGAAACCCGGCAGGGTTTATACCTTGTCATCATGTACTGAATACATAGGTACATGAAGCGAACGCGGGGAATTGAAACATCTTAGTACCCGCAGGAATAGAAATCAATTTAGAGATTCCGTCAGTAGCGGCGAGCGAAAGCGGAAAAGCCCAAACCAGGCGCAAGTCTGGGGTTGTAGGAGCCCGACATGGGATTGAAAATGTATAGCGGAACAGTATGGAAAGGCTGATCATAGACGGTGATAATCCGGTACGCGAAATACAGTTTCACCCTAGGGATTTCCTGAGTACCACGGGACACGTGAAACCCTGTGGGAATCTGGGAGGACCATCTTCCAAGGCTAAATACTAACCGATGACCGATAGTGAACGAGTACCGTGAGGGAAAGGTGAAAAGAACCCCGGGAGGGGAGTGAAATAGAAACTGAAACCGTTAGCTTACAAGCAGTAGGAGCACTATGTCGTAAGACAGTGTGACTGCGTGCCTTTTGCATAATGAGTCAACGACTTACCCTATGCAGCGAGGTTAAGCCGAGAGGTGGAGCCGCAGCGAAAGCGAGTCTTAACTGGGCGTTTAGTTGTATGGGGTAGACCCGAAGCCGGGTGATCTATCCATGGCCAGGGTGAAGTCTCGGTAACACGAGATGGAGGCCCGAACCGATATAGGTTGAAAACTGTTCGGATGAGCTGTGGATAGGAGTGAAAGGCTAATCAAACTCGGTGATAGCTGGTTTTCTCCGAAATATATTTAGGTATAGCCTCGCATGATGACTGACGGAGGTAGAGCACTGACAAGACTAGGGGTCCCACCGGATTACCAACTCTTTTCAAACTCCGAATACCGTCAAGTTCCAGTGCGGGAGTCAGACTACGGGAGATAAGTTCCGTGGTCGAAAGGGAAAGAACCCAGACCGTCAGCTAAGGTCCCCAAATCTATGCTAAGTGGAAAAGGATGTGGAATTGTTTATACAACCAGGAGGTTGGCTTAGAAGCAGCAACCCTTTAAAGAAAGCGTAATAGCTCACTGGTCTAATGATACCGCGCCGAAAATTTAACGGGGCTAAGCATAGTACCGAAGCTACGGAATCAGAAATCAGAGTACAGAGGACAGAGGACAGATGATTACCTCATTTGAAGATTTAGAAGTGATGAGATGAGAGTCTGGATACGATACTGTCTCAGTCTGGAATATATCATATGATATTTTGGGGTTGTTGGATGAGATAAGACATATATCTTGATCTGGAATATATATCAGAAGATACCTTGAAGCGTTGGTGGGATGAATATAAAGATATCTCGAAAATGCTGATGGGCTTGAACAGAAGCTGGAATAGTCAATAACCGCGCGCAAGCGCCTGACTAAACTGACTTCTGTCCTCTGTCCTCTGATTTCTGGTTGGTAGGAGAACATTGTGGCCGCCTGTGAAGGTACACCGTAAGGAGTGCTGGAGGTTCCACAAGAGCTTATGTTGACACGAGTAGCGAAAAACAAGGTGAGAAACCTTGTCGCCGAAAGCCTAAGGTTTCCTGTAGTCAAGCTAATCTGCTCAGGGTTAGTCGGCCCCTAAGGCGAGGCCGAGAGGCGTAGTCGATGGGAAACAGGTTAATATTCCTGTACCATTTTCATAATGTTTGATGGTAAGGGGGGACGGAGAAGGTAAGGCCATCCGGGCGTTGGTTGTCCCGGTTTAAGCGTGTAGGTGGAGGACTTAGGCAAATCCGGGTCCTTGTATAACACTGAGGCGTGATGACGATGTCTTTTAGACAACAAAGTGGCTGGGTCCATGCTTCCAGGAAAATCCTCGTATCTAGTTATGAATGTGACCGTACCGTAAACCGACACAGGTAGGCAGGTAGAAGATACCAAGGCGCTTGAGAGAACTCTGGTTAAGGAACTCGGCAAAATAGCACCGTAACTTCGGGAGAAGGTGTGCCAGCAAGGTGATATTATTTACTAATTGAGCCTAGTCTGGTTGCAGTGAAATGGGGGGAGCGACTGTTTACTAAAAACATAGGACTCTGCGAAGTCGAAAGACGAAGTATAGGGTCTGACGCCTGCCCGGTGCCGGAAGGTTAAGGGGACTTGTCAGCCGCAAGGTAAAGCAATGAACCGAAGCCCCGGTAAACGGCGGCCGTAACTATAACGGTCCTAAGGTAGCGAAATTCCTTGTCGGGTAAGTTCCGACCTGCACGAATGGCGTAACGATTTCCCCACTGTCTCAACCAGGGACTCAGCGAAACTGTAGTACCGGTGAAGATGCCGGTTACCCGCAACTAGACAGAAAGACCCCGTGAACCTTTACTATAGCTTGGCATTGGTTTTTGAGATAACATGTGTAGGATAGGTGGGAGACTTTGAAGTCGGCACGCCAGTGTCGATGGAGTCACCCTTGAAATACCACCCTTGTTATCTTAGGAATCTAACTGCGGTCCGTAATCCGGATCCAGGACATTGTCTGGTGGGTAGTTTGACTGGGGCGGTCGCCTCCTAAAGAGTAACGGAGGCGCGCGATGGTTCCCTCAGGCTGATTGGAAACCAGCCGTAGAGTGTAAAGGCATAAGGGAGCTTGACTGCGAGAGAGACATCTCGAGCAGGTACGAAAGTAGGTCTTAGTGATCCGGCGATTCCGCATGGAAGGGTCGTCGCTCAACGGATAAAAGGTACTCCGGGGATAACAGGCTTATCTCCCCCAAGAGTCCATATCGACGGGGAGGTTTGGCACCTCGATGTCGGCTCATCACATCCTGGGGCTGAAGCAGGTCCCAAGGGTTTGGCTGTTCGCCAATTAAAGTGGTACGTGAGCTGGGTTTAAAACGTCGTGAGACAGTTTGGTCCTTATCTGTTGCGGGCGCAGGATATTTGAGGAGATCTTTCCCTAGTACGAGAGGACCGGGATGGACGAACCTATGGTGCACCAGTTGTTCCGCCAGGGGCATTGCTGGGTAGCTAAGTTCGGCAGGGATAACCGCTGAAAGCATCTAAGCGGGAAGCCCACTTCAAGATAAGATATCCCATGGTGTAAACCATCTGAAGGCTCGTTGTAGACCACAACGTTGATAGGTCGGGTGTGGAAGTGTAGTAATACATGGAGCTTACCGATACTAATAAGCCGTGCGGCTTATCCATATTTTTTGATTAATACTCTACTGACTACCCTACTATTCGATTATCGTGCGACTCTTGATAAGCTCTCGCTCTTTGAGGGCTTATCTTAGAGAAGCATGTCCCCTTCAGGGGATGACATATTAAATATAGCAAAGGGACAAGGGAGAACAAACAACATTTCCCCCTGCCCCAACGACAAGTTTTACGGCGGTCATAGCAAAGAGGATCCACCCGTTCCCATTCCGAACACGGAAGTTAAGCTCTTTAGCGCCGATGGTACTGCACGGGCGACTGTGTGGGAGAGTAGGTCACCGCCGTTTTTTATAACCAAAAGCCCCAGGCAGATTCTCTGCTTGGGGCTTTTGGCTTTTTATGTGCTTTTTTCCATGAAAGAATACCTTTCATGGGGGCAACCAACAATGCTTGGTAAGCAATGTAAGCAAATGTTGTGATTCCCCCTTTTCTTTAAACAGCCTTTTTTTGAAATGTCTCAATTACTTTAATGAGCAACTGCTTAACATTGTCTGCGTTTTGCTGGAAAACTGCGAGGATTTCATCCCAGGTGACAGGCTCTTCATCAACCTTCCAACAATCATAATCAGTAGACATGGCTACTGCTGCATAAGGGATTTCTGCCTCATTTGCCAGCATTGCCTCGGGCGCTGTAGACATATTTATCACATCAGCCCCCCACAACCGAAACATCTTTGATTCCGCAACGCTGGAAAAACGAGGGCCTTCTATGGTGACCACACATCCACGTGGATGTAATGTTAGTCCCAGAGCTTGTCCCGTATCAAATAATGCTCGACGCAAATCTTCATCAAAAGGATATGCCATAGCTGTATGGTGCACACCGTTCTCAAAAGAATCAAAGAAGGTATTTTTTCTAAAACGAGTAAAATCGATAAACTGGTCGAGAACCACCAGGTGCCCACGATCAATTTCCGCCCTGAGGCTGCCACAGGCGGTCGTAGCTATTATATGGCTCACGCCGAGCTGTTTAAGAGCCATAATATTGGCTCTATTGTTGACTTGAGTGGGATTGTATTGATGTTTTCGTCCATGTCTTGCCAGAAGTACCGCTTCAACACCAGCAATCTTGCCGGTCATCAATGAAGACGACGGTTGGCCATACTCAGTGTCGACTTCAACCGTTTTCGGATCCTGCAAAATATCTGGATCGTCTAGTCCGGACCCCCCAATGATACCAATTCTCACCATTTTTCCCTCCTGCCTCTAATTCTTAGAAATGCACTTCTCTAACGCTCATTTTCTTAACGTGGCGTAGTCTATAGAAATCTTTATTCAGGTGCAACTTTTTAATAATGAACACAAATTGACAACTTCAGCTGTTGTTGACATTTGATAGGCTCCTGCCAATAGTGTAGACTGCCGACCGACTCACCTCTGCGCAGGGCGTTGAACGTATACAGAATTATTGTTAGCTAACGCAACTCTCCACACTCACTCAACAAATTAAAAACAAATGCCTGACCAACGGAAAAACCACATCAATCAAATCGGAAGCTTGCTCCCTGTAACGCTCATTTTGGTAACCATTGTTACTGATCAATACATCAAATATCTGGCGCGAACCCTGCTTGAAGGACTCGGTGGACTTTCATTTTTCAACGGTTTTTTAAAATTTTCGCTCATCGTAAATCACGGCGGTTTTCTGGGGATAGTTAGTGAACTCCCTGAAAACGTCCAATTTTTTTTCCTCAATGTCTGTGTATCCCTTCTTCTTTTTGTTGGCTTGGTTTACCTTTTTGGTTTAAACAGGAAGACAAATCTTCACAATATACCACTTGTTTTTATCATCGGCGGTGGGATTAGTAATCTTCTTGACCGTTTTTTTCATAATGGAGGAGTTACTGATTTTTTAAGCATAGGTGTCAACAATTTTAGGACAGGTGTTTTCAACCTCGCTGATATCTATATTCTCTTCGGATCGTTTATTCTCGGTTACTCTCTATTAGCCTCTCCCCAAAAGGCAGAGTGAGTGATGGTATGAGATTGCTGAAATTTTTTCTCGCGCTTTTATTAAACGATTTATGTATAATTGGCAGCTTATTAATTGTTTCTTTGACCTTGAGGTTCTCGCCTCGAGCTTTTAATAATTACAATTTCATTCACGGAGTCTGCAATGCTTAAGGTGGGTTTTATCGGTTGGCGAGGAATGGTAGGTTCTGTTCTCATGGAACGGATGCAGACTGAAAAGGATTTTAAAGGTTTTGAGCCGGTGTTTTTCACGACCTCTCAAGTTGGACAAGCCGGTCCTGATGTCGGTCTCGGTTCATCACCTCTTGAAGATGCCATGAATGTAAACCGGCTGGCTGAAATGGATATAATCTTATCCTGCCAAGGGGGAGCATACACATCCAAGATCTATGAACCACTTCGCAATAAGTGGAACGGCTACTGGATTGACGCAGCGTCAACCCTTAGAATGAAAGACGATTCAATCATTGTACTCGATCCGGTTAACAGATCTGTTATCAAAGATGGACTTGAACGAGGGATCAAAAATTATATCGGTGGTAATTGCACTGTCTCCCTGATGATGATGGCTCTTGGCGGCCTTTTCGAAAAGGATTTGGTGGAGTGGATCAGTTCTATGACTTACCAGGCTGCAAGCGGTGCTGGTGCAAAGAACATGCGTGAGCTCATCTCCCAGATGAGTGAACTTGGAGAGGGCGTCAAGGATCTTCTTGCCGACCCATCTTCTTCTATCCTGGATATCGACAGGAAAATCACGGCAACACTCAACAACGGATCACTCTCAATGGAAAACTGGGGTGTCCCTCTCGCTGGCAGTCTCATCCCATGGATTGATGTCGCGGTTGCCAACGGTCAATCCAAGGAAGAGTGGAAAGGAGTTGCGGAAACCAACAAAATTCTTGGCAACAGTGCTGACCAGATAATTCCGATTGATGGACTCTGTGTACGAATTGGCGCTATGCGATGCCATTCCCAGGCACTCACCATCAAGCTTAAAAGAGATATCAGTGTCGAGAAAATTGAAGAAATCATCAAAAATCACAACGAGTGGGTCAGGGTCATCCCCAATGAACGCCAGCGTAGTTCCGAAGAACTGACTCCGGTAAAAGTATCCGGAACACTTACGGTACCTGTAGGACGAATTCACAAATTGAATTTCGGTCCTGAATACTTAACTGCGTTTACAGTTGGGGATCAGCTGCTTTGGGGTGCTGCCGAACCTGTTCGGCGGATGTTAAATATAGTACTCAAACACTTGAAATAATCTTTTGCCAGTGGTTACAACTCACTCAACGGGCCATTTGCTTTTTGCAAATGGCCCGTTGCTATTTTCCTCCGGGCCTTCCATCCAAGGCAATACAAATTGTATAGTTGATATAAAATTAAGAGTGCAAAAAAAACCTATTGGAGCTGGCTTATATGGCAAATGAATATTCAGTCGAGATACACAAGTATCTCAGTGAAAAAATAGCAATAGCTGAAAAAGCAATTGAAGGAAGTGTAGAAGGTAATCCGCACTTTCAGGGTCAACTAGAAGAATTACTCTGGATACGTCAATATCTCAGCGACAATATGGACCTCAAAAATTTCACCTATTATTGAGGAGCAATATGCTATGGTTTACAGTTACCTTCTTGATCTCTACCAGGTATTAGACACAAGGAAAAAAGCTATTGAACTCCACCTATCGGAGATATCAAATGATCCTGAAAAATTACAAAAGCAACAGGGACGCCTAACGGCTATCAATGATTTTAAGGCTTTTTTAACAACACACTATCAAGCGAAACTGCCACGCAGAATACAAAACCAGCAGAGGTGATGGGACACGCTGAACGACGCATTTTATACACCCAGGAATTGTAGTATATAGAGAGCTACTGTGTAGGTGGCAAGCGAAAAAAAAGTGGAGAGCATAATGATCGCCCCAGAAAGCTCAGCATCACTTTTCAGCTGTTGTGCCATGATATAGGCAGCCGTCGCTGTTGGAGTTCCGGCAAGAAGAACTCCTATAGCCAATTCCTGCCCCCGAACTCCGAGCAGAATTAAGATCCCTCCGGCAAGAGTCGGCAGAATCACAATTTTCAAGCAAGCGGATAAGGCTGCGACCGCGAGATCACCGCGTAATTTCCGGAACGAAAAAGAGGCGCCTATAGCAATCAACGCTAAAGGAAGTGACATACCGGTAACAATCCCAAAAGCCCTATCAACAATCTGCGGAAAGGGCAGTGAAAGAAAACTCCAAATTATCCCGGCAAACGATGCCAGGATGAGAGGATTATAAACGATCTGTTTAACCCAGAAAAAAGTCCCCATACGATAACTGTCCCGCCGCTGGGGAAGAATCAGCGCAATCACCGATAAAAAATTAAACAGTGGTACCAGAAAACCGAGCAGAATGCCTGCAACCGCAAAGCCCTCTTCACCAAAGGCATTGTATACTAGAGCAAGACCTATATAGGCCAGATTTCCTCTAAATGCCCCTTGGCAAAAAGCTCCATGAACAGATGGTTGATATCCCCTAAGGCTAGCGTATCCATAAGAACCAATAAATACTGTCAGAATGCTTACGACCAAACCAGCTAACAGAGGTCCGTTAAAACTGACAAAGAAATCTGCCGTGGCAATTTTATAAAAGAGCAAGGCAGGCAAGGCGATGTAATAAAGCAATCGATTGAGATTGAACAAAAAATCGCTGTTTACGAGTCCAGTTCTCTTTAAACTGAATCCGAGTCCGATCACCAGGAACACCGGTAGAACAATAAGTAAAATTTCTGAAGTCATAGTCATACATTAAAATTTCAGCTTTTACCTGCTACCGTTGCAAGATCAATTGTGTAGAGCTGAGTTTTTTCATCAAAACCAAACAGGTTGTACTGCTCAACAATAAAGAAGACAATGAATTTGTTGAAGAGCACGCGACGCATTACAGGATGATCCACACTATACAGCCGGACATGCTCCAGGAGCCTGTCCGAGAAACCAAAAGATACAAAATATTTGATTAACTGCTTGCACAATCCAGCAAATCATATCACTATCGCTTTTTCTAAAAAATTTATCCCCTTATTACTGGAACGCCATGACACATCCTAAAACAGAAGACCTGCTTAAAAAAATCAACTACATTGAAGCCGATGTGGAAATACATAAACAAATCCTCTTTTCCATCCCTTCAGCTCAGAAAGTGGATATGGAAAAAACCATCAGCACAATCGCTGCCAAGAAAAAAGAGATCGAAACGCTGCGCCGGCAATTACGGAAATATGATCCTGAAGAGTACGATCGGATCGTTATATTTGAAGATGCAGTCTTGAAATTCAAAAAAATTGCAGCGAGCAATCCTTTTCAATCAATTGTCAACCGAAATGTCAATGAGGAATGCGCCTTAGCTATGAACAATGGTGAAAAGCTGGAGTGCCTGATCAAGGCGTGTGACAAGCAAGGCAACTGGACGATTATAACGATTGACGGGAAAATAGAACAGTTCCCTGCAAGCGACGTTGCAGAGACGCCTCCTCCAAAAAACGATTTTTAAAGCAGTCCCACGGGTCTCACACGATACAGCAGTATTCGAAAATTGTTGCTTCTCCGATACTGCCGTGTTCCTGTATCCACTAATCCCGATAAGTAAGAAAAGATTCCTAACACACTAAATAAACTCAGGATCTGTGATCTTGATCATGGCAAAACCTCCCTGGATATTTCGGGTGTTGGTGATGCCCTGCGAACTGAGGAATACCTGAGCTTCATAGGAACGTGGCCCTGTATCACAGAGGAGAAAAAACAGTTCATCCTTTGAAATCTCCCCTACCCTCTTGCGCAACTGGTCCTGAGGAATATTGAGCCAACGGTCACCATACTTGGCTTTGAATGGTACAGCTTCTTTTTCACCACGAATATCAAGAACCCGATTATTTTTATGGCCAAATTCAAAGAGAAAATCGGCTGAATCAATAGGTCGGTTATGACCAGCCAGAATGTTATCCAAGGCATTACCGGCATTGTTTATAACATCCATGGCCGAGGCATAAGGCGGGGCATACCCTGTCTCCAGGCTGCATACCTCATCGACATCTATCCCATGTCTAAGGAGTACGGCGACGGTATCCACCCTGGCTTTTACCGCATCACCATTTTTCCCGGCAGCCTCAATACCAAGTATCTTCCGTGATTTTCGATCAGCCAGAAGAGAGATGTAAATCAGTTCGGAACTCGGATAAAAATGGGCATGATCTGCCTGGGAAACCACGGCATAAACCGGGTCAAATCCGGTTTCCTTAGCCTGTCGGTAGGTGAGTCCGGCTTTACTTATCCCGAATCCGAAGACTTTGATACAAAAAGTGCCAACAGTTCCAATGAAATGGCTCTGTCCACCGCTGATATTGGTGGCAATAATTCTGCCTTGTCGATTGGCCAATGACCCCAGGGCCATGAGCATATTCTCACCGCTCACCAAATTTCTCAACTCTACACAATCGCCGCCTGCATAGATATCCGGATCGCTCGTTCGCATTCGTCGGTCAACACTTATTCCCCCGGACATGCCGACCGAAATTCCGGCATCTCTTGCCAGAGCTGTGTTTGGCCGGACACCTGCGGCAAGAATTACGATATCAACTTCAATCGTGTTTCTTGACGTCCTGACTAAGAGTTGTTCGCTCTGTGGATTTTGGGAAATCTCCAGGACCTTTTCCTCTAAAAGTAGACTAACTCCGTTTCGTTCCAGTTCTTTTGCAGTTACTCGAGCAATACATTTACCCAAAAGTGTAGGGAGCACCTGGTCTTCCATCTCGATCAGAGTCGTCTCAATTCCCCAGAGATCCGTGAGGGCTTCGCAAATTTCAATACCTATAGCTCCGGCCCCAATAACTACGGCCTTGCCTACTTTTCCTTCAGCCATCAGTCCTTTTATTGTTTTGGCATCATGCAAATCCGACACGGTAAAAACGCGATTCAGGTTAGCTCCAGGAAAAGGCGGACGAATAGCCTGGGCGCCAGTGGCGATTACCAGCTTGTCATATGCAATATATTCCTCTTCTCCAGTCTCAAGATGACAGACCTTTACCCGTTTCTCCTTACGTTGGATCTCTCTTGCTTCTACCCGAGTAAGGACCTTTACACCCTTGTTGTTCTCAAAAAATGCTTGATCCCGTATGGTATGGGAGGAGGTTTTGTAGAGATCCTCAATATCATTAATATCTCCTCCAACATAATATGGAATGCCACAACCACCGTAAGAAATTATATTATCTCTATCAATAAGAGTGATTTCGACCTCCGGATCAAGTCGCCTTAACCTGCAAGCCACCTTAGGACCGAGAGCAACTGCTCCAATAATCACTACTTTTTTAGGCATGATACTCCCTCATTTTAAAAATTATTCTGATCAAATGATTGTTGATTTCTAGTATATGTTACTGTCACCAAACTTGATGGCGTCGTAAAAACTCTTCATCCGAAGTCTGCGCTTATCTGGTTCGTTGTTACAATTTCCCTATCATTACGACGTACCGTATGTACGCCGAAATAATAGGGAAATCGCACGCCTCCAATATGAAGCTTTTTACTTATCCATTAAAAATCGAAGTTATTACGTGTCCACCAAACTTGAATCATTGTAAATGTTTTTCAAAATCCGACAATACCACAAAGTGTGCATTTGCACGTGTTATGATACAATTAAATTGAGAACAGACCTTTTCAAGAAGAGAGCTGTAATAGTCTTGAATATATTATCGCAAGAACATCTCCAATAGTTAGAAGAACCAGACAGTTAATATAAACCTTTCATCCACCAGCGAGTCTGCATGCAAACCCATATAAACTATCACGGCCTCACCAATCTGCTCGACCAATCGGCGAAATCAGGAAGACAGTCTCTTTTTGAACACGAAGTCTATCAGTTCGTGCAGTTGATTGGTGGAGAGACTCCGCCACAATATTATCTCCTGCCAAAGGATGAACGACTTGATATGAAAAAACTTCAGACCCTGCCCGGCGAGCAGGTGGTGATAAAAATTGTTTCTAAATACATCCTACACAAAAGCGATGTCGGCGGTGTTAGAATCACAGACAAAAATGGCAAAGATGTACTCTCCACCATCCGGCGAATGAGCTTTGAGATTCCGGAAATATTTGCGGAAATTATTCTTCGCCATCCCGATCAGGGACCAGCTCCTTACCGAGAACTCGCAATCGATGACATGAGGACTGCGATTGCCGGAGACATACATGGGTATTTGCTATGCCAGTATATGCCGCCTGATTCCGAAGAGTTTGGCAATGAACTTCTTGTCAGTTTACGAAACAGTCGCGAATTCGGGATGATTATCAGTGCAGGGTTGGGTGGCAGAGATACTGAATTGTATGCAGCAAGGTTCAGAAAAGGTCAGGCGATTGTTTCAGCCTCTACCGAACAGGTGGACGGCAAGGCCTTTTTTTCCTTATTCAAGCAAACTATTTCTTACAAAAAACTCGCTGGATTGACACGAGGACAAAAGCGGATTGTTACCGACAGTCAGCTGCTTGAATGCTTTGAAGCACTCATTCAGGTAGCCCGTCATTTTTCACCATCAAATAATATTTCTCCTTACGTCATTGAAGAGCTTGAGATTAATCCTTTTGCCTTCAGTAACTATCTGATGATGCCCCTTGATGGCCTGTGCAGTTTCTCCACCAACAAGCATATTTTGCCAACGAGACCAATTGAAAAGATCAAAAAACTCCTGCACCCTGCGTCAATAGGCATCGTGGGAATTTCTTCGAAGAAACTCAATATCGGCCGAATCATCCTAGACAACATCCTTGCCAATGGGTTCCCACGTGAAAACCTTACCCTCATCCATCCGGAAGCCAGTGAAATTGACAACATCGTCACCATACCACAGCTCGCAGCACTTACAGAAAAGGTTGATCTACTGATTCTTGCAGTAAATGGTTCTCAGGTTCCAGGCATGATAGACGAAATCCTGCACAATAATCTCGCTGAAAGCGTCATCCTTATTTCCGGAGGCTTAGGGGAGCAACGTGACCAGCAACACCTCGTCGCTGAAATACAGAAGAAGATAATTAAGGCACGTAAAAATTCTCCACAGGCACCAATCTTTCTCGGGGCCAACAGTTTAGGCATTCTGTCCCATCCTGGAAGGTACGACGCAATGTTTATACCTGATTCAAAGCTACCAAAAACTCGGGGCAATTATAAGCGCACCATCGGTTTGGTAAGCCAAAGTGGCGCCTACATGATCACCCGGATGAGTACCCTCACCTTCCTCGACCCTGCATATGCAATTTCGATCGGCAACCAGATAGATTTGACTGCTGGTGATTTCCTGCATTACCTCAACAAGGCAACTGAGCTACAGACCCTCGCTTTCTATATGGAGGGTTTTACCGACCTTGATGGCCTGAGTTTCGCCCAGGCCATCAAGACTGCCGTCACGATGGGCAAGGAGGTAATCTTCTACAAGGCGGGTCGCACCCCGGAAGGCAAAAACGCCCTGTCTGGACATACTGCCTCAATTGCCGGCGACTACATGGTTTGCGATGCTTGTATCAGTCAGGCTGGAGCAATGGTCGCAGATACATTCAACGTATTCGAAGGATTATTGAGACTATCTTGCACTCTTTATGGAAAATCCATTTTGAGTAACAGAATCGCAGCTGTGAGCAATGCAGGGTATGAAGCAGTGGGAATTGCCGATAATATTCTCGGAGAAGATTATCGGCTGGAACTGGCAGGTTTCAGCTTAGCCTCTCTGGAGAGGTTGCAGGCAATTCTCGCACACGCCAATTTGGACAGTCTTACCAGCGTAAATAATCCTCTGGACATCACTCCTATGGCTTCAGAAGATGTTTATTTAGACGTTATTGCTACCCTGCTTGAAGACGATACTATCGACTCCGTGGTAGCTGCGATAGTTCCTTTAACCCCTATCCTCCATACCCTACCCGAAGAAATCGACCAAAACAATAAGTTCGGTTCGGAAAATTCCATCGTCGAACGAATCTCCATTCTCAATGCAGCCTCATCCAAGCCTTTGATCATAGTTGTCGACAGCGGCAAACTGTACGACCCAATGGCGGACGGTTTCCAAGCTCATGGACTGCCGGTGTTCAGATCAGCAGACATTGCTGTCAGTGTTCTCGGGAAATACATTCACAACCGCTTGTATAATATGGGCTACCAACATCCGATTGATACGTTTTAACATCAAAACAAAGCAGCTAGGGAAACTTGACACTTCTGCATAGCTCGCACATTTTGTACATGGCTGTGTTTCACAAAGAGTACCGCATACTCTAAAATATTTTCACGCAAGAGCATCTATTAACTCCATGCTAACGGCAAGATATTAGTCGGATTAGTTGATCTAATAGTGCTTTTTCCTACTATAACGCCTAATCTGAATAAAATAACCTGGCTTACTCGTACACTTTGCACAATTACATTCGAGCTTTTTGTCTCCTTAACTCTCTCCTCAGGAGACCTACCGAAAACCACCTGTCATTCAAGCCCTATTGGGTTGTATTAATAAAACATTTTTTCAGATCACTTTCAGCTAAAACCAATTGATAATCATCAAGTTCTATGGTACGAATTTCTTGTTATTAAGTCAGTTCAGCATATGTTGCTGTGTCAGTTAAATTCTTATTATTGAGTCAGTTCAATAAGTCGCACTTGTGGCTGTCCCAAGAGCATTATTGATATATTAAGGGAGAAAGGTTTTATGATTCAGTCAGTTTTTCACCCTGCTCCCTCTCATCGCACTTATGACCGACTCCGGTTTTCTAAGATCATCGTAACACTACAGCTTTCAAAGTTTCACCATAAGTTATAAACGCCGTTTTTTTTAAACTTGGCTCAACTCGAGCCTCAATCTAACAAAGGAGTGAATTATGGCTTTAGATCCTACCAAACATGCTGATTGGGAGATTGCACAGGACGCAGAAAAAACGATGTTGACGATCTATGAGATCGGCGAAAAACTTGGATTGACCAAGGAAGAATTGCTTCCTCAGGGTCATTACATTGCCAAGATTGATTTTCGCAAAGTCCTTGATCGTTTGAAAGACAAACCAGATGGCAAATACATTGACGTTACGGCCATTACCCCTACCCCGCTTGGAGAAGGTAAATCAACATCTTCAATGGGCCTCGTTCAAGGTCTTGGTAAATTAGGCAAAAGTGTCTGTGCTGCTATTCGTCAGCCATCCGGCGGCCCAACCATGAACATCAAAGGTTCTGCAGCTGGTGGCGGACTCGCTCAATGTATTCCACTCACACCTTTTTCTTTGGGTTTCACCGGTGATATCAACGCTATCATGAACGCCCATAACCTGGCCATGGTTGCTTTAACCTCACGACTGCAGCATGAGAGAAATTACAACGATGAGCAGCTGGAAAGACTTTCCGGCATGAAACGCCTTGATATCGACCCGACCAATGTTGAAATGGGTTGGATTATGGATTTTTGTTGTCAGGCACTCCGGAACATCATCATCGGCATCGACGGTGTTAATGGCAAATCCGATGGTTTCATGATGAAATCAAAATTCGGCATCGCGGTATCTTCCGAAGTTATGGCTATTCTTGCAATCGCCAGAGATCTAAAAGATATGCGCGAGAGAATGGGCAAGATCGTTGTTGCCTATAATAAGAAGGGTGAACCGGTTACTACTGAAGACCTCCAGGTTGCTGGTGCTATGACCGCATGGATGGTCGATGCCCTTAATCCATCTCTGATGCAGACTATCGAAGGCCAGCCGGTTCTTGTCCATGCCGGACCTTTCGCCAATATAGCTATCGGCCAAAGCTCCATCATCGCCGACCGTATTGGTCTGAAGCTGGCCGACTACCATGTAACTGAATCAGGCTTTGGAGCCGACATCGGTTTTGAGAAATTCTGGAACCTGAAATGCCGTTTTTCCGGACTCAAACCCGATTGTGCTGTTATCGTTGCAACGATTAGAGCCCTTAAATGTCACGGTGGGGCACCTGTTCCGGTTCCAGGCAAGGCAATGCCTATAGAGTATAGCACTGAAAACGTTGGCTGGGTTGCCGATGGCTGTGCAAACCTCATTCACCACATCAGAAACGTCAGAAAGGCAGGAATCGCTCCTGTCGTATGTATCAATGCCTTCTACACCGATACTGATGCAGAGATCGCCAAGGTTCGCGAGCTGTGCGAGGCCGAGGGTGCCCGTGTCGCCCTGTCCAGGCATTGGGAGAAAGGTGGTGCTGGAGCTATTGAGTTCGCCGAGACCGTCATTGAGGCATGTAACGATAAGAGCGATTTCAAATTCCTCTACGAGCTTGATATGCCGATCAAAGAGAGAATCGAGCTTATCGCCAAGGAGGTATATGGTGCCGATGGGGTCGACTACTCCGCAGATGCCAACAAGGCTATTGCCAGAATCCAGAAGGATCCTGTGCTCTCTGCTATGGGTATGTGTATGGTGAAAACCCACCTGTCGCTGTCCGACAATCCAACCCTGAAAGGCGTACCCACTAACTGGCGCCTGACCATCAGGGAAGTTTTGACTTATGGTGGTGCCGGCTTTATCGTGCCTGTAGCTGGAACGATCAGCCTCATGCCTGGAACCAGTTCTAACCCTGCCTTCAAGCGGGTTGATGTCGATGTCGAAACCGGTAAGGTTGAGGGTGTATTTTAGACTACCCTCTTAAAGGTCTGCGGGATTGGTAGAAATATACGTCTACCAATCCCGTACCTTGTTGTTACGCCTGGCAACAAAAATTCATTATTTTCAGCGACAAAATCGGTATTAGATTGTTTGCCTATTATTCACAGCTCTACTGACTTATAGCAACCAAGGGGTTGACAGGACGCACACCTAATCCGTTAGAACTACGGTCTTTTTTCACATCTTTTGCATAACCGTCCGCATAAATGTTATATACTATGTTGACTTCTGGATAAATGTGAGCCATTGCCCATCAGAACCCAAAATGTTAAAAACAGTTAACCTGTTGAGAAACTGAGGTCTATCCCCTGTTTTCTGCTATCTATGGGCCCATTAATTTAATACCTTTTCACCCGATCTCTTCGTTTAACTGAGACTTCGTTCAATACCCCTTGAGGAGTAAAAAACAAATAAAATTATTTCCGAATCACTAAAAGACAATAGAGCCCTTCTTTTTAGTCCTTTGTTACCGATTGACGTAACTTTGACAAATGGGTCAATTGTCATCAATTAACCAAATTAAAAAGGAGACCTTTAAAATGTCAATGCTTGACAAATCATGTAAAGATTTCAACGATGTTCTGGCCTCAAAAGCAGCCGTACCTGGTGGCGGAGGCGCTGCCGCAATGGGAGGCGCCATTGGCATGGCACTCTCCAACATGGTCGGAAATCTAACGCTTGGTAAGAAAAAATATGCTGACGTGGAAGAGGAAGTTAAAGAACTCCTTGCAAAAGGGTCAATAATTATCGCGAAACTGGAAAGTCTCGTTGATAAAGATGCGGAAGTTTTTGAACCACTGTCCAAGGCCTACGGACTGCCCAAGAGTACCCCTGAAGAGATTGCCTACAAACAAAAGACAATGGAAGATTGTTGTAAAACAGCCTGTTCAGTACCCATGGAAATCATGAGAAATGCATATGCAGGGATTAAAGTTCATGAAAGAATGGGACAAATCGGAACCATGATCGCCATCTCTGATGTGGGCTGTGGTGTAGCCTTCATGAAGGCCGCATTGGTCTCCGGAAGTCTCAATGTTATCATTAACTTGAATACTATAAAAGACCAGGCGTTTGTTAATCAGACCAAGGAAGAGATGAACACACTTCTGAAAGACGGATCAAGGATTGCGGATGAAACCTTTGAACTTGTAGTTTCCAAATTAACAAAATAGGGAGCGTGAATAAAATGGCAGAAGTTCTTAAAGGAAAACCCGTAGCAGACGCAATAAAGGCCGAACTTACCCAAAAAATTGAAATCCTCAAAGGTAAAGGAATCACCCCCAAACTTGGCATTATCCGAGTTGGCGCCAGACCTGACGACCTGTTTTATGAAGGCGGAGCAAAAAAAACCTGCACCGCTGTAGGGATGGATTCCGAAGTATTTGAATATCCTGAGGATATCGATCAGGCCTCTTTTGAAAAAGCGGTACTGGGAGTTGGTGCCAAAAAAGATATCAACGGTATTCTGATGTTTTCTCCGCTTCCCAAAACGCTTGATGAACGTAAAATCAGATCCCTTATCCCTGTAGAAAAAGATGTGGACTGCCTCACGATAGGTGGTGCAGCGAAGGTTTTTACTGACGACCCAACGGGATTTGCTCCCTGTACTCCAACCGCCTGCATGGAAATGCTGCATCATTACGATATCCCAATAAAAGGGAAAAAATGTGTGGTTGTAGGCAGGTCACTTGTAGTTGGTAAACCGATGGCAATGCTGCTTTTACGTGAACACGGTACGGTTACAATATGTCACTCAAGGACGGAGAATTTGCCGGAGGTCTGTAAGGATGCCCAGATTCTTATTGCCGCAGTGGGTCGGGCCAAAATGGTAAAGGCTGACTTTGTTAAGCCTGGTCAAATTGTTATAGACGTTGGTATTAATGCCGACCCTGAAAACCCGGGAAAATACTGCGGTGATGTCGATTTTGCTTCAGTCGAACCCATAGTTGAAAGAATTTCACCAGTTCCGGCGGGGGTAGGGTCAGTCACCACATCCGTGCTTTGCAAGCATACCGTTTTGGCTTGTGAAATGCAGAATTCATAACCCTTTTTTTCCCATTAGCCCCAAAAACAAAGGCAGCGATTTAATCGCTGCCTTTGTTTTTTAAAAAGCCGGAACCATCATCACCCTTAATGGTGATGATCATGATGGTGACCGTGGTGATGGTGGTGATCATCCTCCACATCTGACTTGGGACCACCAGCCTCATGCAGTACCTTTCCCAATTGAGCGTTGACTGTGGCCATGGTCTTTACCGCTTCGCTAATATGATCAGCCAAAGACATCTGTCCTTCTTCGGCCATTGTCTTTCGCCATTTCTCAAATTCTTCTACATGCCCTTTATTGTGCTCTATCCAATGCTGCAGCATTACGCGCAACTTCTCAACATTATCCATTTTTTCTCCAATTGATATTGCCTTTCTCTCTTCAAGAAAAAAAGATCTACTTTGTCTGATGCAAAAAAACCTTACCACCGGTAAAATCAATACGGCGAATCGCTACTCCAAGAAACTCCATCGGTCCCTCAAACAGTGTAGTTATCCTTAAACCATTCTCGAGTACCTCAAGGGTTGTTACATTTTCAAGAAGCAACTCAGCCTCACCGCTTTTTTCCATCAACACACTTGTCTGACACATCAAAAACCTCTAATTTACTTTAACGTTCTGTCAATCCACTACTGGCCTGGGGTATAATCCTGCTCGTTCGACTATCTCAGGTACTTTTTCCTCCCATTCGATAGCCATAATGTGAAAGCCGCTCACACCTATACATTCTTTTAACCTTTGAATGCTCTCCACCGCAATAGTTATTCCTTCCTCTGCCTGCTTGTCTTTTGGAACACCTGACATTCGGTCGATAAGCTCCTTCGGGACATCCATTCCAGGGACAGCACGGGCCATATATTTTGCCATACCTACTGATCGCATGGGCGTAATACCGGGCAAGATAAAAACTTTTTCGTGCAGTCCCCTCTCAACAACACCTTTCATCCACAATTCAAATTTATCGAGGTTATAAACGCATTGGGTCTGAATAAATTCAGCTCCAGCCGCGATTTTTTTAGCAAGCCTTGGTACTCGGATATGGAAAGGGTCAGCAAAAGGATTAGCAGCGGCACCTACAAACATATTGGGCGGCTCTTTGATGATATCGCCACCAAGAAACTTTCCTTCATCGCGCATATACCGGACTGTCTGGATAAGTTGCATGGAATCCAGATCGAAGACATTCTGCGAACTGGGATGATCACCAAAGCTTTGATGATCTCCGGACAAACAAAGTATACTGTTGATGCCAAATGAAGCCGCTCCGAGGATATCACTCTGCAAAGCGATCCGGTTTCTATCCCTGCACACCATCTGCAAAGCAGGTTCAAGGCCCTCATTTTTCAAATGAATGCAAGCTGCGAGGCTACAGAGCCTGGTCACAGAAGTCTGGTTATCAGTGATATTAATGCAATCAACATGATTTTTAATTAAATGTCCTTTTTTGATGATCCCAGCCGAATCACTAGATCTCGGTGGCCCGCATTCGCTGGTGACAGCCATATGACCGTTTTTTAGTACTTTTTCAAGTTTACTATTGGTTTTAATTTCCACGGTTAAAAGTCCTCCAGCTTGAATGATCGCGGTCCACCTGCGCGATCTTTTGACCAATCTTTCACAGGGGCTAATTTCTCGTAATCATCCATTTTCCCAATTGCTGCCAGACGATCAACAACCAGCTGCCAGGCACAGTCAATATCTTTAGAAATTTCACATTTACCATTGGAAGAACCACCGCATGGACCGTTAAAAAGACGCTTACAACAGCGAGTGACCGGGCATACCCCGCCGGTAACTCCCAGAACGCAGTCCCCACACGCCTGACATTTTTCTGTATAGAAGCCATCCGATTTCACATCCCCTAAAAAGGTGGTATTTAATGCTGGATAGACGGGGGTACTCATGTATTTTTCCGCGACAAACTGTACACCGATACCACAGGCGAGGCTGAGAACAGCCTCGGATTTATCGAGCATTTCTTTAGCGGATTCAAAGAACGGGTGCTCGCATTGTCTTTCGATCCCACCGTTTATTATGTCAATCTCAAGCCCTTCCTGTGTCGCCCGCATGCGAAGTAGAGAGGCAAGTATCTCTGCTTCTTTGTTGCCACCTTGATGACAGACTGCCACACAGGTATTACAGCCAAAAACAGTCAATTGTTTGTGGTCTTTGACCATTCCCCATATTTCATCGAACGGTTTCTGCTCTCCTATTATCATAGCTTCTCCACTCCTTGATCATTAAACGGTAGTTCCGCCACATTACAGTCAGGCAGCTTGTTTTTCAGTTGCCGCGGATTCTTTTTTTTTCTGAAGTGCAAACCATATGGGTGATGGCCCCATTGCATTGATTCTCTCGGTGAATTCAGTACAGATTTCCGCCCATCGAGGTCCCTGTGCAGCAGAGAGATTATAGAATTGGAGCCGTTCGGGATTTATTCCGATAATCTGCAATAATTTTTTAACCCGTCGCACTCTTTTTACAGCATTTAAATTTCCTTCCAGGAAATGACATTGTCCTTCAAGTCAGCCAGCGGCAAATACTCCGTCGATGCCCCGTTCAAAGGCACGTAAAAGGTAGATCTGATCTAATTTCCCTGTGCAGGGTAATCGTACGACTTTCACGTTGGATGGGTACCGCAACCTCATAACACCAGCGAGGTCAGCCGCTGCAAACGCACAATAATGACAAGCAAAGGCAATAATATTGGCCTTCCAGTCTGCTGGAATCTCATGTGGTTTTTCCGGATTTTTAGGCTCTTCAATTTTTTCTTTGTCAATCACCATCATTCTTTCCTTCTCGTTGACTTGACCTTTTGAATAATTGCATTCACCAAACTCCGACTTCTATCTCTCAAAAATCATAGAACATTGAACGCTTAATTACGTCAATTCGGTAACCGAATCTATCATGGCTAAAAGCTGATCATCACGGAAATAATTAACCTGGTATGCCTTCGCGGGACACACCCCGGCGCAGATACCGCATCCGGTACACTTCACCTCATTGTGACTGACGCGTCCGTCTACATCAATAAAAGGTGCACCAAATGGGCATTTTTTAACGCACGCCAGACAGGACATGCAGATGTCCCTGTTATGTTTGGAGATCACGCCGGAAACTGTCAAACTTTCATGTGACAATAGCGCCCCAACGCGACCAGCTGCGGCAAGGGACTGACTGATGGTTTCTTCCAGATTTTTGGGAGCATGGGCAAGGCCGGCCAGAAAAAATCCTTCACTTGGAAAGTCAACAGGCCGAAGTTTCACATGGGCTTCAAGAAGGAAACCGTCAATATTACAGGTAAGTTTAAATTTTTTGGCAAATTCATCACCATCCGGTTGCGGCCTTAACCCAGTTGAAAGAACGAGATAATCCGCATCAATTGCCATCTCCCTGCCAAGCACCTTTCCTGCCAGGGTGACCTTCACTTTATCACCGGCAACCTCAACCTGAGGTTTTTCATCAGGGGTATACAGAAAAAACAGCACACCAAGGTCTCTAGCCCGACGGTAATAATCTTCTTTCAGACCATAGGCACGCAGGTCGCGATAAATGACCACCACCTGGGCTTCCGGCTCCTTTTCCTTGATAGCAATACTGTTTTTTAATGCATCCTGGCAACAGATGCGTGAGCAATAATTATTCGGTTCTTCCCGAGAACCCACGCACTGGATCATGACATAACATTTGTCGGCTTCAGGACCTTTGTCGGCAAGCAGTGTTTCCAGTTCACGCTGAGTAATGATCTTGTCGGATTGTTCATATTCATATTCTACAGGGCTGTACTCTTCACCGCCTGAAGCAATAAGGAGTGCGCCATGGCCAAAAATTTTCTTATTGGCAAGAGTCGTTTCAAAATTGCCGACAAAACCATCTATCTTTTCAACTGTTGTGCCTAAATGCACGGTAATGGCCGTATTGTTTTCCACCTTCTGAATTACATCCAGAAGGAAGGCCTGTACATCATCCCCTTCCAGGTTATTGCGAACATTGCGGAGTAAACCACCTAAAATATCGGCCCTTTCCACCAAATGTACTCCATATCCCTGCTCAGCCAGAGAGAGAGAGGCGGTCATACCGGCGATTCCCCCACCAACTACAAGAGCCGTATGGTTCACACCAACGGAAGCGGAAGTCACCGGCACCAATAGCTTAGTCTTGGCGATGTTCATATTGACGATTTCTATCGCCTTCCTGGTGGCATTTTCATTGTCGTGCATGTGACACCAGGAACACTGTTCCCGAATGTCTGCGAGCTCGAAAAGAAATCTATTCAGTCCAACTTCCCGGATGGTATCCTGGAAAAGTGGTGAATGGGTCCTTGGGGTGCATGAGGCAACCACAACTCTGTTTAAGCCTTTATCCTTGATCAGATCCCTGATTTTCTGTTGTCCGTCCGGGGCACAGGCGTAGATTATCGTCTCGGCATGCGCAACGCCGGGTTCTTTTGCTGCCATTTCGGCAACCTTTTTGACATCGACAGTTCCGGCAATATTGGTCCCACAATGGCAGACAATTACACCAATTCTCGGTTCCTCGCCCTCAATATTCCTTTCATCCGGGAGGATGACCTCTTTGACCTCGGTTCCCCGACGATCGCCAAGCAAAGCCATTGCTTCGGCCGCTGCACCACTCCCCTGGATAACAGTTTCCGGGATATCTTTTGGTCCCTGATAGGTGCCTGCAACGTAGATACCTTTTCGTGAAGTCTCAACCGGCCGCAGTTTGGAGGTTTGGGCAAAGCCATATTCATCCGTTGCAATGCCGAAGATTTGTGCAAATTCCGTGGCATCGGTACGTGGTTCAAAACCGATAGAGAGGATAACCATGTCAAATTCATCTTTGACAAGAGTACCATCTTCCCCAACCGAATGAATAAGCAGATTTTTGGTGTCTGGATCTTCAACAATCTCGGCGATCATCGCCCTTTTATAGATAACACCTGCATCCTTTTTTGCTTTTTCAATATATTTATCGAAGTCTTTGCCGAAAGCCCTCAATTCCATGTAAAAAATAGTGGACTGAACTTCGTTGTCATGCTCTTTGGCAATGATTGACTGTTTCGCTGCATACATGCAACAAACAGAAGAGCACCAGGGATTTCCATTATGGGCGTTTCTTGAGCCTACACATTGAACCCAGGCTAACCGCTTTGGATGGCCACCATCTGAGGGGCGTGCAACCGTTCCGCTACATGGACCCGATGCAGAAAGGAGTCGCTCAAACTGAAGTGCAGTAACGACATTTTTCAATTTGCCGTAGCCAAGTTCCTGTCGGATCTCCGGCTGATACGTTTTTAGCCCAGGAGTCAGTATGATCGAACCAATTTGAATATCGATCATTTCGTCCTGATCTTCAAAATTTATCGCATGAGCCTCACAGGCTTTTTCGCATTTTCGGCAGACATTTTTCGTTAAATAAAGACAATGGGCCGGATCTATCGCCCGGGTATTGGGAACAGCCTGAGGAAAAAGCGCATAAATAGCCTTTCTTTTGTCCAGTCCTTGATTAAAAACATTGAAAACTTTGACTGGGCATACGGGTTCACAAGCAGCACAACCGGTACAGCGTGCAGGATCGACATATCGGGCTTTCTGATCAATAGTAGCAGTAAAATTACCTTCTTGCCCCACTACTGCGGCCACCTTGGCCATGGTATGCATTTTTATATTCGGGTGTCTACTCGATTCCACCATGCGGGGGGAAATCATACACATGGCGCAGTCACCGGTGGGGAAGGTTTTATCCAGCCTGGACATCGTCCCTCCGATGGAAGGTTCATCATTGACCATGTGAACCATCAGTCCGCTATTGGCAAGATCCAGGGCAGCTTGCATACCTCCTATTCCTGAACCAACCACTAAAACTGATCCTATCCTGTCTTGAGTCTCCTGCTTTGGGGTAATCCTGGTCACTAAAAGATCCTCCATTAGATTGATCCCGACAGATAAACCGTTGGTCGTAATGTTGCTTCCAGCAGTTTACCTCGGGTACGCATCAGATATCCTGGTTAGAAAATGTATCGGTAAAGGATTCGACCTATTGCATTATAATAAATTAATACTGTTATGATAGCTTTTTTTTCTTACCACAGGTTTCATATATAGAAATGATTATTTCCATAAATATTTCTTTCGTTTTCGTGAGGCAACCTTATGTTTATCATTCATCATGCCGTTTTATCAACCATTCCTTACCTATTATTCATTAATTATCATGAGTCTCAAAGTACGTCATATAAATAGAAACGAAAAATTCGTTTGTGTTTTTTTTATGAAAGCACTTAATCAATGCATAGGTCATAAGTTGGAATTGCGAGGAACTGGTTTTTTTATTACATTTTTGATTACAATGAGATGATTGAGATTAATAACCCTGTCTTAATGTTGGAACACAACTTGTATCCTGTTAAGCGAAAGAAAAAGGAGCAGTAAATGACCGCGCCATCGGCTGAACCCCATCTGCACAACCCTAGAATCCTTATCATTGACGATGAACCACGAATTCGTGATGCCTGCACGCTCATTCTATCGGATAAAGGTTTTGACGTTGCCGCAGCCCCGGATGGCGAACAGGGCCTGAAAATGATCAAGGAAAAGCATTACGATATAGTGCTTGTTGACCTCATGATGCCTACCATTTCCGGATTCGATGTACTCTCCGATGTACGTAGTCACCATCCGGATACGGTAGTGATTGTCATTACAGGATATGCAACACTGGAACACTCAATCGAAGCAATGAAGAAAGGCGCTTTTGACTTTATCCCCAAACCTTTTACACCAGATCAGTTACGGGCTGTGGTTGATAAATCACTACGTTACACCAATGCTCTTCAAGACATTGCCGATTCTAAATCCCGACTGGGTGTTATGGTTAACAGTCTTACCGATGGTGTCATGACAACTGACGCCCGAAAACTTATCGTCCAAGTCAATCCCGCATTCCTGCACATGATTGGTTATCATGGAGAGAAAGTAGTTGGACGCCACGTGAACGAGATTATTCACAATGACAATCTGCTAAAATCTATTGATCTGGCTCTTGGCATGCCCCCCGATACCTTTGCGGAAATAACCGAAGAAATTCAATTTATTGACACCAGTGAAGAGAAGTTTTTCAGTTCCCGGTGCGCGCCTTTTCGTGGACGAATGAACGAAAACCTTGGTACCATCACGGTGTTGCACGATATTACTGCACTAAAAAAAATGGACCAGATGAAATCGGATTTCGTCTCCATGGTTTCCCACGAGATCAGGAGTCCGATGAATTCGCTCCTCATGCAACTAAAAAACATCAGTGACGGCTTGGCTGGTACCGTCACCGAGAAACAAAAGGAAATTCTGCAAAGGGCTTCAGATAAAATCCTTAACCTGAATAGTCTGGTAACCGAACTGCTTGATCTTTCCAGGATCGAATCGGGTCTTATTTCCCATGAAAAAGAGCAGGTCGATATTGCGAAACTACTTGCCGACCAAAAAACCTTCCATACCCCTTATGCCGAGGAAAAGCAGATAACTATTCACCTCAATTGCCCTACCAATTTACCCTCGATCCTTGCCAATCGACAAAATATGGAGGAAGTCTTTTCGAACCTCATTACTAACAGTATAAAATATTCGCCCGCCGATGCTAGTATCACGATTTCGGGAACAGTGGAAAACGACTATCTAAAATTGCAGGTGACTGATACTGGTTTTGGGATAAGCACTGAAGATCAGGAAAAAATATTCACTCGTTTTTATCGAGTAAAAGACGCTAAGACCAGGCAGATACACGGAACCGGACTCGGTCTGGCCATTGTTAAGAGTATAATCGAATCTCATCATGGCAAAATTAGCGTCAGAAGTGAAATTGGGTGTGGCACCACATTTACCGTCCTCCTCCCTCTATCTGAGAGGTAATAGTAATAACTCTCCTGCAAATTTTGCTCAACCAACACTTGACGAAGTAAAATGGTTTGGAGTAACAATACAAATTCTTTTGTAAAATTTTAGTGTTAATGTGAATTGTTTTATTCATTTTTCGTCTCATCTTTGTCCAAAATATTGGCATACAGTTTATGAAATCAAAATTATCGGTCTACAATCCGTTTCCCCTTTGCTCAACGACTTTGAGAATACTCCCTGCAGCGAAGATATTTGTAAAAAGTACCTTTCTCGTCATTGCATCTGTTTCATGTTTGCAAACACTTATCCTTAGTAATGCCACTTCTGCATTATCGGCAGGGAGTGTTTCGGCGCAGGATAATTTAAAGCAACTCATTAAAAACAGAAGTTGTAAAGGATGTGATCTCGAAGGACTCAATCTGAGCAGGATGGATCTCTCCGGTGTGAATCTGGAGGGCGCTAATTTGTCACACGCCAAACTTAACTTAACTAATTTATCTCAAGCCAATTTAAAAAACACCAAGCTGAAAGGCGCCGTCTTCGCTGGAGCCGATCTTGAGGGGGCTGATCTGCGCGGCGCCGATCTTCAAGATACATCACTGGACAATGCATACTTAGGGGAAACTCTTTTTGATGCTAAAGTAGCAACCTCACTTGCTCCAACGCTCAGTTATTTACAGAAGAATACATCGGGCAATACTTCTCCTTCCGGGTTGGGAAACATCAACGCTTCCGATGGGACACCTTCAGACAGTTGGTGGGCCGGTCAATCAAAAGAAAAGAAAATGCTGTATACAAATATCGGTGCTGCCACAGCCATTGGGCTATGGGGGTTGACGACATGGGACTACGGCTCGGCCGGCTTCATGATGGGGCATGAGGGGTGGTTTGGACATGATACAAAATATGGCGGCGCCGATAAATGTGGCCACTTGTGGTCAACCTATGCATTCTCAGACGCCCTTACCGGACTCTACAAGGGCTGGGGATACTCCCCACAAAAGGCGAACACTTATGCTGCGATTTCAGCATGGACAGTGCAATTAGCTATGGAACTTGGTGACGGGACAAGTGTATCGCAAGGGTTTTCCTGGGAGGATATGACAATGAACACCCTTGGTGCCCTGACCAGTGTATTAATGGAAAGGTACCCAGAACTTGATCGTAAAATTGACCTCAGGGTCGAGTATGTTTTTAATGTTCCAGTCAATGGTATTTTTGATGATTACTCGAATCAATTTTACTCGATAGTACTCAAGCTTGACGGTTTTGACGCAATTGAGAACACATTTGCCAAATATATCGAACTTTCCGGAGGATATTATACCAGAGGATACGGAGAACATGATGAGGAGCAAACCAGATCACTTTTCGTTGGTATAGGTTTCAACTTCTCCAGGTTATTAGACCAACAGGGATGGCAAAAAACAGGGAAGCTACTTGAATATTTTCAGGTTCCATACACCGTGCCTAAAGTTTCATATGATATTGACTGATTTTCTACCGGCAAGATCTTTTCTTGCTTAAAACAAGAACCAATTTCTAAGTCACTAAAGGAGAATACTATGAAAGCAACAATTTCCAAAGTATGCATGGGCGACAGAAACTGTAACAAATTATGTCCGGAAGTATTCGAGTATGATGAAGATCAACTCCTTTCTATCGTCAAGTATGACGTAATTCCTAAACATCTCGAGGCGATAGTTCGACAGGCTGCTGCCGAATGTGGCGCTGACGCAATTACCATCGAAGAATAATGGAGGTTGACTATGGCCGGTTTTCGTGAGAGCAAAACAGCCAAGAACCTGCTTCTTTCATATTCTGCGGAAGCACAGGCGCGTACTCGCTACAACTTCTTTGCGACCCAGGCGCGCGATGATGGTTATATCCAGATTGCCAACCTCTTTGATGAAACCGCCAATCAGGAGTACGAACACGCCTTGCGGTTTTTCAAATTTTTCAATGGTGGCGAACTCGAGATCACCGGGTTATTTCCTGCAGGTGTCATCAAAGACACCCATGCCAATCTGATCAGTTCCGCAGAACTTGAGCTCTATGTTCATGACCAGATGTATCTGGTTTTTGCTAAGGAGGCCGAGGCGGAAGGTTTTCAGCGTGCAGCTGATACCTTCTACGCTATTAATGTCGCAGAAAAAAATCACGAATTGATGTTTCGCGCACTTGCCGAAAACTTAAATTCCGGCAGAGTTTTCAAGCGTGACCAGTCTGTAGTCTGGAAATGTCTCAGCTGCGGTTATTTGCACGAGGGCAACAGTCCTCCGGATAAGTGTCCGGCCTGTGTTAAGCCGCCCGGGTATTTTGAACTATTGAAAAAGAACTGGTAAGAAAAGAGGCCATCACTGTTGCAGTGATGGCCTCTTTTCTTTCGTGGCGTTTGGCGTTAATCCGGCGTTATTTTTCTATATCAGCAAAAGCACCCTCTCAATGGCTTTTTGCAATCCCTTGCTATGGATCTTGCCGGCAAAATGAACCGGGCTTTTTCCATAAATAGGATCCCAGCCGCTCGGATCGGCATAGCAGTAAAACTGGGTTTCAAGGCCGATTTTCCGGACTGCATCATCTGCCGGATGGCCGATGAGCCGTTTGGCAGCTTCCCACGAGGCGCCGCAGGGCGCTCCGCGGAGTACTCTTACAGCTGCTATTTTCCCATCTTCAATCTCCACCTCGAATTCCGGCGCACCAAAATTTTCCCCATAACTACCAAGACCTTCCTGACGGGGAAGTCCACAACAAGTCGGGGGAGTGATTGCCTTTTTACCAACTATTTTCTTACCGGAAGCGATTATCGGAATATCGTTTTTCAAACATCGATCAGCAAGATCCGTTGACAAATCACTGTGCCGAAGAAAATCAAGAACCAGATCACAGGAGATATGTTCGGGAAGATATGCACTGGTATCATCAAGCACCGGAGGTAATATCGCATCTATATTGATAACTTCCAAATCAAAAAGATCTTTTCCATATTTTCGTAACCCACTGATTTTCTTTTCGCCGCTTCCATTTTGTTGGAAGACCATGATTCGTTGTCGAGATTTCATTGCATCATCTTTCACTATCGTTTCCTCACGTCAATTGTATCAAATATCCAAACGGACCCACCGAGTACAATATCGATAAACAGCTTCAAGCAATTTCTTCTTATTTTGTGAAGTATGAGCCAAAACGTGGAATGATCCACCAGTATCACGATATAAAACCATTCCTCTATCCATCTCGTTCACCTCTGTTCCGAATGTTATCTGTAGAGGAGAGTCGACCTCAATGATTTCAAGTTCATTATCCTGAAACTGAAAATATGCCATTTGCGCCAAAGTATGATATTCGTGCTTGGCAAAACCACTGTCTTTCACAGTCAACATTTTGATAAAGCCGGCTTCCTGCAAGGCAATCTCAGGTACGAGAATGACACTCTCGCAGTCGGGTATCATTATTTTTGAAGATTGAATAATTATTGTAGCACTCATTCCGTTTATTAGGTAATACGCGGACCTGGTAGTAAACGTAACCAATCATCCGAATGTTCATAAAAAAACAATGAGAAGTTGAGTAAATCCCAGCTCAACTTCTCATGATCATACGTTATGTCCTGTCATCGGCAATTGCAATCACTGCTTTGAGATTTGCACAGCACACACCTTTGCTTCCATAATCTTACAGATCGGATCCATGGCGTCACTGGTTAACAGATTTGCCGCTGCTTCACTGTAATGAAATGGTATAAAAACAACATTAGGCGGCACAATTTTACTTACCCTCGCTTTTACTGCAATGGTACCTCGCCTTGAGGTGACAGTCAATAATTCGCCTTGGCTTACTCCAAGCACATCCGCATCGGCCGGATTTATCTCCACAAAGGCTTCAGGGGCAACAGCATTCAGTCCTGTGGACCTTCTGGTCATTGTTCCGGTATGGTAGTGAAACAGTTCCCGACCGGTGGTTAGCACATAAGGATATTCCTTGTCCGGCAGTTCATCTGAAGAAACAAACGGAACCGGTGTGAAAAGGGCCTTGCCGCCTTCTCTTGGAAAGCTGTCCTTAAACAGGTATTCGGTTCCGGGATGATCCTGACTTGGGCATGGCCACTGCAGACTGTCCTGTTCCAATCGCTTGTAACTTATACCGGCAATCCCCGGCCAAAGCGCTGCAACTTCGTCAAATAGCACAGATGGGTCCCGGCTTACAGTCAGATCTCCGTTTCCTGCGATCCGCTTATAAATCTGATCAATAATATCCAAATCCGATTTTGCTACTCCAGGTGAATCGATAGCCTTTCGGATACGCTGAACCCGCCTTTCTGAGGAGGTGAACGTTCCATCTTTCTCAGCAAAGGACGCCCCCGGCAGAACCACGTCGGCCAGCTGCGCCGTTTCTGTCATAAAGATGTCCTGAACTACCAGAAAATCAAGAGCCGAAAAGGCCTTAACCGAATGGGTCGTGTTGGGATCGGAAAGAGCAGGATTCTCACCAAAGATATACATTCCCTTGAGTGTTCCATCCAACATGGCGTTGGTCATTTCTGTTGCCGGCAGACCTATTTTGTCCGACAAGTTAGTTCCCCAGGCCTTTTCAAATTTTTCTTTGATGGCGGGGACATCGACCTTTTGATAACCTGGATATACATTTGGCAAGCCGCCCATATCACAGGCACCTTGCACATTATTTTGGCCACGCAACGGATTCACCCCTGCTGCACGTTTACCGACATTACCGGTAAGCATCGCTAAGTTACCGACAGCGCAGACATTATTGGTGCCCATAACATGCTGGGTAATGCCCATCGCGTAGTATATTCCACCATTGCCTGCCGAAGCGTATATACGCGCCGCCTTTTGGATGTCTTCCGCAGGCACACCGGTTATCTCTTCCCCGTATTCCGGGGTAAAAGGCTCAAGTGATTTGACAAACGCTTCGTACCCTTCCGTTCGATTGGCAATAAAATCTTTATCCTCCAATCCTTCGGCAAGAATAACATTCATGATCGAATTCAACAAAGTTGCATCTGTCCCCGGACGATGTCGCAACCAAAGGGTCGCAAATTTCACCAGAGGAATCTTTCGCGGATCCGCAACGATCAGCTGTGCTCCCTTGGCTACTGCTTCTTTCATCCGCAGTGCAATAATCGGATGATTTTCAGTAGTATTAGACCCAATAACAAAAAGTGCTTTATTCTCGGAAATTTCGGCGACAGAGTTGGTCATTGCGCCGGAACCGAATTTAGTGGCCAGACCGGCCACTGTTGCGCTGTGTCAGTAACGGGCGCAGTGATCGACATTATTGGTGCCCAACCCCGCTCGAAACATTTTTTGAAAGAGATAATTTTCTTCGTTGGTACATCTGGCCGAACAAAGACCGGCAACAGAATCCGCACCATGTTTTTCTTTAATACCGGTCAATCGATTAGCGACATAATCGAGAGCTTCGTCCCAGGTGGCCTTCTCAAACTGACCGCCTTTTTGCCTTCTGATGAGGGGATGTGTCAGACGGTCTCCACTATTGATAAACTCGAAACCAAATCTACCTTTCACGCACAACCAGCCGCGGTTATGGTTCTTTGCTACCGAGTCAACCCGAATAACCTGGTCGCCATGGGAACGCAGGGTGAGATTACAACCACAGCCACAATAGGTACATGTCGTATCGGTCATTTTCACCCCTGCCATCCGGGGTTTTCCAGACCAGACCCTACCGGTCAGAGCGCCGGTCGGGCATACGGAAACACACTGACCACAGAATTCACAGTCAAGATCATTGCCAAAAGGCGGGATCACTTTTGCTTCAAAGCCCCTTTCCGCATAGCCAATCGCACCAACCCCCTGGACCTCTTCACAGACGCGCACACACAAGCCGCACATAACGCATTTATTCTGGTCTCTGTTAATAAAATGGTTATGATCAACACGACTATGGTCTCGTACTGCTCCAACAAAACGATTCTCACGAATACCATACAAATATGCGAGTTCCTGCAAAGCACAATCGCCTGAACTGGTACAGACCATGCAGTCATTTGGATGATCGGAAAGCAGAAGCTCTACGGTGGTTTTTCGCAACCTGTACAGCTTCTCGCTATTCGTTTTGACCTCCATGCCATTTGTTGCAGGCGTGGTGCAGGAGGTTACCGGTTTCGGCATACCCTTTATTTCGACTATACAAAGTCTGCAGGCACCAAAAGGTTTAAGCCGATCATCATGACAAAGGGTAGGGACATCGATACTGAGCTGTCGAGCTGCCTCAAGAACAGTAGTCCCAACAGCAACCTCTATCTGTTTCCCATCTATAGTAAGATTAATCATGGTTACTACTCCTTTAATACGGCGCTGAATTTACAGGCATCAAAACAAGATCCGCATTGAATACACAGATTATGGTCAACCTTGTGCGGGAGTTTTTTCTCGCCGGTAATGGCATTAACCGGGCAGGCACGTAGACACATGCCACAACCAACACACATATCCTCACGAATGAAAAATGTCAGCAACTTATTACAAACCTTGGCAGGACATTTTTTGTGTTTGATATGGGCTTCGTATTCATGCCTAAAGTACCTAATAGTGCTGAGCACCGGATTAGGTGCCGACATGCCAAGACCGCAAAGACTGGAATCCCTGACATCCTCGGCCAGTTCCTGAAGTAATTCGATATCACCTTCCTTGCCATCGCCCTCGGTGATCCGGGTCAGGATTTCAAGCAGACGCTTCGTGCCTATCCGACAGGGAACACATTTTCCGCACGATTCCGACTGGGTAAATTCAAGGAAGAATTTTGAGATATTTACCATACAGTCGGTTTCATCAAGGACAACCATACCACCCGAGCCCATCATCGAGCCAACTGACGCCAATCCTTCATAATCAACCGGTAAGTCGATATGTTGCTGGGGAATACAACCGCCTGACGGACCACCTGTCTGAACAGCTTTAAAAAGTTTATCACCTTCTATGCCACCACCTATGTTAAAGATGATCTCTTTAAGTGGCATCCCCATGGGAATCTCAATAAGGCCTGTGTTCCTGATTTTTCCTGTCAGGGCGATAACCTTGGTCCCTTTACTCTTCGCAGAACCTATTGACGTGTACCAGGCTGCCCCTTTGTTGAGAATATGGGGTAAATTAGCCAGCGTCTCGACATTATTGATAATGGTCGGTTTACCCCAGAGACCTTTGTTGGCTGGGAACGGTGGTTTGGCTCGCGGCATTCCCCTCTCGCCTTCTATAGAGGCAATAAGCGCGGTTTCCTCGCCGCAGACGAATGCACCTGCACCAAGTTTAACCTTTATCTTTAAATTAAAATCTGTGCCGAAAAGTTTTTCACCTAAATAGCCTCTTTCTTTGGCTGCCTTCAAAGCCATATGAAGCCTGTCTACAGCAAGAGGATATTCCGCACGAATATACACGTAACCAATACTGGCACCAATCGCATACGCACCGATAATCATGCCCTCGATGACTGCATGGGGATTTCCCTCAACAACGGAACGATCCATAAATGCGCCGGGATCACCTTCATCAGCGTTACAAATGATGTAGTACTGATCTGATTTGTTGGCGGTACAAAAGCCCCATTTTACTCCTGTCGGGAACCCGCCGCCGCCTCGTCCACGCAACCCTGATTCCTTGACAGTCGCGATGACTTCCGCAGGCGTCATGGTAGTCAGTGCCTTTTCGGCAGCTTTATATCCATTGACAGTCAGGTATTCGTCTATCGACTCGGGATCAATCTTGCCAAGATCACCAAGAACTACTTTTGTCTGGTTATCATGGAAGGTATGGTAATCATCGCCCACCAGCCATTCCTTGACTGGCTTTTCACCAATCACATGGTCTTGGATCAACCTGCTTACCATATCCGGTTGAATATACTGATATGTGGAGACCTCACCATCCACCGTTATATCAACTAGGACATCACGAGCACAGAATCCGCGACAGCCTACTTTATGAAGTCGACACTTTTCTTTGACGGTTGCGTTTTCGATGCCGGCCGCCTGGAACTGTTTGGTGAACTCCTCCATAACGAGATCACCACCAGCAGCAATGCCACCGGTACCCATGCACACATTGACAATTATTTCGCTGCTCATGGTTTAACCCTTGTATTCTTTAAGACTCTTAACAATTTTACTTGGAGTTACCTTCCCAAGCACCTTTTCATTGATCAAGACAATCGGGGCGATACTGCAGGCGCCTACACAGTTGACACGCTCAAGGGTGAACTGCATATCCTTGGTTGTTTCCTGACCCTCTTTCAGTTTAAGATCTTCCCGGACTTTGGCAATAATGCGAGGCGCGCCTTTGACGTGGCAAACCGTTCCACAGCAAACGGTAACGATATTTTTACCGCGCGGATTTTGGTGAAATTGGGAATAAAAGGTAACTACTCCATAATACTTGGAGGGTGGAATATTTGTACGCTCGGCAAACCAGTTAACGGCTTCTTCCTGTATATAGCCTATTTTACTTTGTATTTCCTGCAATATTGTGATAATATTGTCTTCATTGGCGGCACATTTATCATATATCGCCTCCAGCGTTTCCGTCATCTGCTTATCCATATACATACCCCGTAAATGATGATTATCCACTCCAAATATGTAGAATCGCTCTGGAGTGTGGAGAAACTTCGTTTCCCTTCGTCAAATGATCACTTCTTATCTGGTACTTCGTATTTATTATACTTTTTTACTTTTGATATCCCGACCATTGAACCTTTTGCAACGGTAGATGAACAATTTCGACAGTTACCATCACAAACGTCTTACTATAACTCAAAACAGTGATAGTTTCCAATAAGTTTAGGATTTATCCTACAACTAATTTATTTTAATGTTTTTCCGTGGATACATAGCCATTTGACAAGATTTTTACTTTCCGGTAAGTAACATAACCGGAATCCTTTTTCTTTACAGCTTCAGTTTGTCATAAAGACCTGAAATACAGTATCAATCGGACATTATCAAAAACCAAAATGAGTAAGATTTTTACAACTGAGAATCTAAGGATAACGCTGAATAAAAAGGGCAGCACAGCCTATGCCAAAATGAGTTTTCCGGTCCATTGCGGCATTTACCACGAAATCGAGACAAAAAATTTTGTCTTTCATTTTAATCTCAATGGCGAAATACTTCGGGCGAAAAGCAAAGGGAGGGAGTGGGCTCACCCCCACGAATGGCTCAAACGGACCCAGGGAAACGACTGGGTCTACTATTCAACAGGCGGATACACCGGGGTCTTTGAGGCAACAGGTGAATATTACCTGCCAAATTTCCAATATCCAACCAACAGTATTTTAGGAGGTCATCCTTTCGAACAGGAGGAAATCGCTCACATCTCCAGGTCGTGGCATCGAATGCTCGTTGAACTTCGAGAGCAATCCCCTGGTTTACCGGATGATTTCAACCGTTTTTTTACGGATGTCGTTGGTCAAGATCCCGATATATTAGATAAAAAGGCACAACTACTGCACCAGACCATCGGAGGTCGGATTTCAGTACTCCCACCTGATGCCAGACATGTCGATTATAATTTCATTCCACTGACAATTTCCCTGGGATGCCTGTATAAATGCAAGTTCTGTAAAGTGAAAAACGGTACTGTATTTATAGAAAAAAAACGTGAAGAGATTCTAGAGCAGATCCTCCGCCTCAAACAACTCTACGGTCCCGATCTTATCAATTACAACAGCCTTTTTCTCGGAGAGCACGATGCTCTCCAGGCCAGTTCCGAACTCATTCTGTCTAGTATTGAAAAAGCCAATAAAGAATTTGGCTTTGCGGATTCATATACTTCAGGAAGCAATACCTTCCTTTTTGGTTCGGTTACATCATTTCTTAACGCACCCGAACATTTTTTCAATCAACTGGAAGAATTTCCAGGAATGACATATATCAATATCGGTCTTGAATCCGCCGATCAAGAAACTCTGGATAAAATCGGTAAGCCGATTTTAGAATGCCAGGTAAGAGATGCCTTTAATCGCAGCCAAGATATAAACGACCACTTCTCCTCTATAGAAATAACGGCAAATTTCATAATGGACGACAACCTTCCGGACAATCATTATAAAAAAATTCTCGAACTGATCAGAGATCAACAGCCCCACGTTAAGCCCAAAGGCTCAATCTATTTTTCTCCTTTAACCTTTGATCAACCGTCCCGCAGCCGGTTGTTCGAATTTAACCGGATAAAGATCATGAGTCGACTTCCAACCTATCTTTACATAATCCAACGGTTTTAATATACTGAATAGACAAACATCATTACTCATCGGAGATCCTACTATGCTCGATTCCAAAAAGCTGAGAAAAGACATTCTGACCAAACGAAACCAACTGACCCAGGAAGAGATTAACACCAAATCCATGGCCATTCAGCACAGACTTCTGACCCTTGAACAGATCTGCAACCACCAATCGATATTTGTCTACGTTAGTTTCAGAAGCGAAGTAGCTACCCTCTGTCTGATTGATGGCCTCCTTGACATGGGCAAAACCGTTATCGTTCCTATAACCAGGGTGCGGGAAAAAAGATTGGATGCCATCCGGATTACCAATAGGTCGACAGACCTCGTACCCGGATATTGCGACATTCCTGAACCGAGAGAAGAGCTCTGCAATATCAGGGAAGTTGCTCCTGAACAGATCGAAACAATTCTCTTACCCGGTTCTGTTTTCGATGAACGTGGCGGACGATTTGGATATGGAGGTGGATATTACGACCGATTTCTAGCCAAAGTCCCGAAAGCTGCACGCATAGGATTAGCTTTTGATCTACAGATCGTAGAAAAAGCCCCGATACAGGACCACGACGAGATACTTGACTTGGTAATAACCGAAACCAGGATCATTCATGGTGTAAGATAAAAAAGAGCAATATCCTTGGTAATCGTTGAAGCGATAACCGATATCCGGCTCACATTTTCATTAAAAGATGAAAACGATACAGAATTACTTAGTCACAAAACAAAAAAACTCTGTTGAAGACATGCATATTTCAACAGAGTTTTTGTTTTCACCCTACCTAACAGCAGGAGCTAGCCTACAGAACAAGTTTTCGGATCAACTACAGCGCTACAGGCGGAACATTTTGTCTTTTTATCTGCTTCATCGGAAAATATTTCCCACTCTTTGCCGCATTCAGGGCATTTGATTTTCAGTTCATTTAAAGTTTTATTGCTTTCAAATCCCGGACAATGTTGATCTGTCATGTATCTCTCCTTTATCACTGGTTTAATTACTTTTCTACCACACACTCAAAAATCTTGTGAATTTCAGAAAACACCTTTCTCCCTTTCTCGATTTTTACGAAAATTCAACCTGTCGAATCATTCACCAGATGCCTCCAGCTCCAATAATTCCTTCTGAATCATTGATACTTCACCTCTCCGAAGCAATTCGCTTACTGATCTTATAGAAAATTGTATTTCCCATCTTCCCAGATCTGCTAAACATGACGATTTCGTACCTATCCTTGTCTTTTAGGAGATCCTCAACCCAGAGCACTTTTTCAATCTCCAGGGAGAAATCATTACAAATCTGTTTGACAAATTTTTCGGGATTTGCGGAAATGGACTGACCCTCACCTGTTGGTGCGTAAATACAGACAACGGGCTTAAGGTATTGCACTTTTTGGGTAGACAATGTTCGCTTAAATATTTTTACATCATAGGCACCTGGAGACCAGGCAATAGGCTCCTGATCGCCTTTCCTTGTTCCATCCCATCGATATCTACCAGCAAAGATTGCCATATCTCTCTCCCTTATCCTGCCACGTCAAGGCGTATTAACTCAACAACCAACGGGAGATGACAAACTTTCCTTTCGCGGTCATCTCCCATATTTTAACACGTTTTGGTTAACATGTTTTAGGCAGTAACTTCCAGTGATCGTCTGTCAGCCATATCAGTCAATACCCTCTCGCGAGCCTTGTCAATCCCAAGTGCCTTACGCTTTTTATCGATATGAGCGATCAAAAGCCTTGCCATCTCTCTCGGATTATCGGCAAAACCCCATTTACCGAAACCAAGCTCTTCAAGGTCCTCAAAGAGATGTTTTTCAAACTTGGTACCGCTGGTCAAAGGAAAAGTATAGCCAAACACGACATATACTCCGGAAGCGACAAAATATTGCCCGATGGCAAGTGCTTTTTCGCTCATCCACTCCGGTGCACAACCCACGGCAGGCAAGTCGGCAATACTATCCCCAAGGCCACCGACCTTTACCATTTCAGAGGCAGCAATAAGAATCCTGCTGTTGTCGACACAGGAGCCCAGACCAAGCACCGGTGGCATGCCAACGGTTTCGCAGACTTCGGCGAGGCCGGGTCCGGCAAGAGCCGCTGCTCCAGGTCCGGTTAAGCCGGCCTTTGCCAGAGCAATTTGAGAGCAACCGGTCTGCAGAACCAGTACATCGTTTTTGATCAACTCTTTTACCAGTTCCACATGGGAGTAATCTTGTTTCGATCGAGGATTGGTACAGCCGACAATCCCGGCCACACCTCGAATTCTTCCGTTGATAATGTTCTCGTTAAGGGGTTTATAACTCCCCCTGAAGGATCCACCCAACATGTAATTTATATATTCGTAAGAAAAACCGTGAACCCCCGTTGTCTTATTTTTGGGAATCTGAATTGGTCTTTTACGGGTTTTAAACCTGGTGATTGCCTTGATGACGATCTCATCGGTACATTCACGGGGATCATGCTCATCCAACTGAATATGCAAGGCACCTTCAATTTTGGCTCTATAATTGGTCGTGATAAAAGGAGTATCATAGAATTCCGCAACTTTCTGCATACCTTGCTTTATACACTGGATGTCTACGGTCATAGCATCAATGGCGCCGGTTACCAACACTGCTTCGGTACTGGAGAAATTTCCGGCATGGGGCAGCCCATGTCGAGACAGAGCCTCCAAACCAGAGCAACACATGCCGACCAGATTTATGCCTTTCGCTCCTGCACTCTTCGCAGCATCCAACAGCGTTGGGTCGGCAGATGAAACCATCATAGACTCAAGCAGAATAGGTTCATGACCATGAACAATTATATTCACATGGTCTTGCTTGAGCACACCCATATCAACTTCGACCTCAACCGGCGACGGTGTGCCAAACAAGATATCGGAGATATCCGTTGAAACCATCGAACCACCCCAGCCATCAGCCAGGGCCGTCCGGGAGATCTGTTTAGTGATGTTTTCATAATCCTGATCAACACCTATTGCCGTACGGTGCATCATTTCCATTATTTCCCGCATGGCACCTCGCGGAACAATCCCGGCTGCCCGCCAGTGTTCAAGCGTTTTTTTTGGTACCCTCTTCATCATAGGGATTTCACCCTCAACTTGAGTATAGGTTTTTTCAAGTTCGTGATAAAGATCCATTGCAACGTCTTTTAGTTCCCTTCCTTCTGTGTGAATATCGAGAGAAGCCGCGACCTCTAAAAGCTTCATGGGATCCTTGATGGAATAGCCCTTTGCCTTTCCGGCAATGACTTCACGGAAAAGCTCAAGCATTCCCATTCCATGATCGGTGTGGGCAGCGGTCCCCGCTGCGACCATTCGCCCGAAATTGCGTGCCCCGATTGTATCTACTGTTGCCCCGCACACGCCAACCCTGTCATATGGGCTATTCACATTCATCCTGCATGGCCCCATGGCACAATGTTTACAACATGCCGATTTTTCACCGATTGGACAGGGTTTGGTGGAATGGAATCTGTCAACATCAAGCACTACCCCATCCGTTCTAGCTTTAGTTATCATTTGTGCGGTTGATTCGCAGATCGTAAGGTCTTCTACTCTGATGAGTTCTAATGGTTTTGCCATGGTGCCTCCAAATGCATTGGTTTACAGGGATAATCCGATCAACATGTCATAGATAAACATCAAAAGACAGAGGATCAGGTCTGTAATGCGCCGATCAAACATCTGATGCGCAAATTTACATTTTAAACGCAAGTCTATAGCTAGATAAGAAACATTCTCAACGCAGTTAGTATTGTAACACATTGTGTCATTGTCAAGAACAATTATCACCTGTCACTGAGCACTAAAACGGCAGAAATGATAAAGCAAAGGCAGATAAGAAATAATAAAATCAGCAGGCAGGAAGCAGCTATGATCAAAGCCGACCCTGTCAGAATAATCTGCAGGGACGGCAACAGTTATTACAAAATCAAAGTCAATGTTTAAGCATTCATCGCGGACAATTTCTCTACCACATCGAAAAGCTCGTTCGGTGCATCAGTTATATCTTCAAAAGCTCTTCTTCCTGCTCTATCGGCGTCGACAATCTCTGCCTGTTCAGGAATAAAGCCAATGATTTCAAAATCAGGCAAAGATTGACGAATTAATTTTTCGTCCTCTGGACCATTTACCCGATTTCCTAGAATAAGAATATTTTTTATGCCGATATCCCGCCCAAGTTTTCTAATTTTCGAGGCAGCGGCTCTGCTTCTTGCACCTGGATTAACAACTACGATAAGAGCGTCTACCGAGGATGACGTCGCTCTACCAAGGTGTTCAACCCCTGCTTCCATATCCATGATAACTATATCGTCTCGAACCAGCACAAGATGATTCATCAAGGCTTTCAGGATGGTACTTTCGGGACAGATACAACCGGAGCCACCACTTTGCACGGTCCCCATAACCAACAATTTTACTCCGTCCCTTTCTAAAGAAAATCGATCTGGAATATCATCAACTTTAGGATTGAGGGTAAAAAATCCACCCATTGTCCCTGGTGTAGCCCCTGTTCGTTCGGCTATAAGCTCAGTTAATCCGGAGATCGGCGTAATGGGGGTATCTTCAGGAATGCCGAGTCCAGCAGCGAGATTTGCCACCGGATCGGCGTCAATGGCTATTACTTTATTAGTTTTATCAGCTGCCAAACATCTGGCCAGAAGAGCAGTTATGGTGGTTTTACCGACACCGCCTTTTCCACCTATTGCTATTTTCAGACTCACGTTGGTAAATCTCCTTCAACAAAATTATTATCCTACTTACCAAGTAATTAAACGATTAAGAATTAGATTGCCTGGCGAAGCGCCTAAAATCATCCCGTAATAACCTTTCCATCGCTGTCGACCAGAGCTACGGCAAAGCCACTTTTTGTCGCCACTTCTTGCAATTCCTCTATGTGTACCGCCTGAAGTTCATATTTTTTTCCCTTCTCTCTAGGCAAATTCAGGAAACAGTCGTTAGCTTCTTCTTTGCTTTGGAAAGCCGGTATAAAATTAACATCTTTAGCCGTGTTATATAATCCAAGAAAACTTTCTTCTTTCCCTGGGTTACAAACGAAAACATACACCCAGTTACCTGCTTCTGCATTTTTCTCTTCCATAAAATCTCTCTATTTTGAAGTGTCTAACTGTTCATCACCTTTCATTAAGTGCTACTGAGATTTGTAACCATTGATTGAACAAAAAAAAAGCCCCATCCCCGGAAGGATGGAGCTTTTTTTTGGCAAAAACACCGTATCAGATTTCCAGATAAGAATCGGAAAAAAGATTTTCGCCGGTGATAACTTTGACAGTTTTTACATAGTCGGCAAGTTCCTTGGACAAAGTGGAAAGATCAGGTGCGTTGCCGTCCATTGCCTGATGAACAACAGTAACGATATCAGGACGTTTTCCTTTAGCAACTGCGGTAAGTTCGGTATCAAGGGGATCAGCAATTACTGATTTCATACCATAACGTTCGAGCATGATCATGTAGGTATTATTCAGTATTGGACGCAGATGAACCGGAGGACCATTGGAGATATTAGAAAGACCACAAGTCGACATAGCGCCAGGTGCGATATCTTCAAGCATCATCTGAAAATTCAAAAATGCTACGGCCTGGGCCTGTTGGATATTTACTGGGGTCACAATTCCATCGACCCAAATTTTCTCATTGGGGATGCCTGCTTCATTTGCAGCATAGACCAATTCAACACAGAGAGCGGCACGTTCGTTCTCATCACGTGGCAAACCGTCGGGTCCCCACATGAGTGCCACAATATCGGCCTCATATTTGGCAGCCATCGGCAGCATCTCATTATAACGCTCGGGACGTGCCATAATAGAGTTGACTATGTGTGGCTTTCTTGCCGGCTTAAGAACTTTGAGACCTGCCTCGATTGCGGCAATATTAGAAGTATCGAGGAGAAGGGGTACATCGGGTACAACCTCTTGAACAACTTGACATACCCATGGCATCAATTCATGGCCATCTTTCTTTGCTGGACCCAGATTGATATCAATGTAGTCCATGCCAAGCTTCACCTGCTCAAGACACTCTGCCTGAATAGGTTTTGCGTCACGCTCTCTGTATGCCTTTCCGATTACCTTGGAAATGACATTGAGACTTTCACCAAAAAGAATCATATTTTTCTCCCATATTAAAAAAAAATGTAGTTAAAGAACTACAATAAATACTTTTTTAACTTCTCGTATTTTTAAAACTTTGCCGGTGCCTCCACAAAGAAAGCACCGGCAATAAGTTCATCTTCCAACCATTATCTGCTTTTCAAGAATCCTGCGATATGGGCAGCCTCTCTCGGGCCAACTATAATATTCCAGCCGGGCAGCTCTTCTTCGACGTCGCCGGCGATAGCAGCAGCATACCCAGGAATAATGAGTTCCTTATGCTTAACCTTATCCATAATTCCGCATTTCTTGACAAACATACCCACATCATCACCGCTGAATTTACCAGCAGCCCATGCGGTAAGAACGGAAAGGCCCTCGGAATCCTTGATAATCAACCAAGAAGGTACCTTGCTCGCCTCAATCTCGCCGGAGACGATAAAGTAGGTCAGGGCGAAATTGGTGGTCACGAGCACTGGTGAATTCTCATCGGGTGCACCGATTTCAAAGATGCCCTCTACAACCGTCATCGGCCGTTGTGGGTCAGTATAGATATTCAGACGTTCGAGCAAGAGAGGGAAGATAACCTCAGTGGTCAAGTCAGACATAACCACAATACCACCATATTTGGCAACAAACATACTGGCAATCAGACCTTCCATTGCAACATTGGAAGCCATCTCACATGGGAAGCAAATAGTCGGGAAACCGAGCAAACGATTACCGTCTTTTAATGCAGCCCGACGAATTGCAACCTGATCTTCAAGCGCCTGTTTTACTTCTCTCGCACCCGAATCAATGACCAGATCCTTGAGTCCCATGCCAACCAATTTTTCGGTAAGGGCAATAATTCCATCAATGGAATCAGACTTCACCGCCAGCGGTAGTTCATTATCAAGTGCAATTTTGCCGAAGGCATCGACATTCTCTGCGGTCGCGGCATAAATCAAAGGCCGCTTGAAGCCGGCAGTTGCAACAGCCCCGCTGACTATTTCTGCACTTTCACTCATAAGAATGAGGTTGAACTCGGAGGTCTCGGCAATAAGTTTTGCAAGGGATGCAAAAGCAACTCCATCACCATTGACGTCCTTTAATGCGACCAGTTCAGGTCGTAGATTAAGACCTACACGCTCATACTGAAGTGCGTTCCAAGACTGGAGCTTAGCCTTAACATCAGCTTCAGCGGTATCAGAGGTAATAATTCCTGCGAACATTGTTGGATTGAAAAACGTCTTTTCATGTCTGTAAAGAACAGTTTCTCCACCAGTCTTTGCAGCACGAACTCCTTTACCAACAGCAACCGGACGTATTGGCGGTGCAGAAGCTTCGGCGAGTTGTTCCCTGGCTTCATCGGACACGTAGGGGCATTGGTCTAGTTCGGCTTTGCTAGACGCGAGATTCATAGCAAACGCGAGGCATGTTGGTACCCCACACTCCTTGCAGTTTGTTTTAGGCAGGAGTTTGAAGATTTGTATTCCTGTTAACGCCATTTGTGTTGTCTCCTTAAGTATATTTCACAGCTGGATGTGCCCGGTTTCAGCAAAAGCTGAAACCGGGCACCTGCTTAAATATTATTCCATAATTGAAGGCATGCTCAGAGCAGGATGTCCCTTCTCTTTGAGCCATGGCAAAATCTCGTCTTCAGTGATACCAACAGTCTCGTCGGCAATCATGTCAGCAAAATTTTCAACACCCATTTCAGCCCCTCTGACATTCAACCTATCACGGATCTCATCTTTGACAACCTTTGGCATCCATACCATTCGGAGCAATCCGCCATCACCAAGGATAAACTTCTTCTGGGTAATGTTAAATTTAGAATGGCCAACAAAGCCAGGTGAAGAAGCACCACCACCCATAACACCAGCCAGGGTTGTAAACTTCATTCCGGAGGGAGTCTCACCTGTGTAATCACGACCAACCGTCATGATGCCGTTACAACCTGGCAACACTGCAGCAATACACTCACAACAACCACAAGTGGTCATCGGAGCATGAACCATAGAGTAGAAGTTGTAGGTGTCGACCGCACCCTTAGATGCACCTTTAATGAACTCATCAACACCCTCAAAACGACCAAGAACCGGATCGAGCACTTTACCTTTCTGGACCGGCTGGTTGGGACCGGTTGGATTGATTTCATAAGACGCCCTACAATCCATCCAGTTATAGGCACCACAAAGTCCTGTTCTCTCAGGGCTTACTGTACAGACGTGGCTCGGTGCAAAAGATTGACAGAGACTGCAGGAATAGAAGGTCTCAACGTCTTCATCGGTCATATTGTCAACACGTGCATCGCGTGTATGATATTCTGTCCGGGCAGTAGCGGTCAATTTGTCAACATCTTCTTTCTTGGTAAAGAGTGTTACCTGCACCTTGTCGACAATCTTCTGGAAGTCCTGATGGAACTTGGCATGAAGAACAACACCAATATGTTTCAGGGAGAATCCTTTTTCAACTGCAGATTTACTTACACGGATCCAGGAGATATCGCGTTGTCCGATATGCATGATGCCCTGGATATAGTTGATCAGATGGTGCATCTGACGTTCCATGATCGGCTCGAAATCTGCCTGGAATTCACGACCGGCGATCTGGACAAACATACCAAGCGGCAAGACCTCGCCTTCCTTCATGTCTGCGATATCAGGGCCAACCACGGTAACCTTTCCGTCTTCAATCTCACCCATTTCAGCCATCTTGACCAGCTCAGTACACTGGGTCTTGCCACCACCCATCTGACCGAACAGATCGCCACCGCGTACACGCTCACCCTCAAAGGCTGGTCCAAAAGCCATGGGGATATCGATTTCAGTGACATTGATTTTCAGACCGCGTACCTCAACCGACTTCTGACAGATTTCGTCATGCGGTACATTGGCAACAACATGCTCATAAGTACAGATACCTGTTGGCAGGATCTCAGGGATATCGGTGTCGGCAAGTGTCGGGAAGCCCCAGTTAACACAACCGGCGGCGGCAACAGCCCACTCAGTTCCTACATCGCCCAGTGCGTTGACAAAGGCAAAGATACGGTTTTTGTTGTACATCAACATCTTACGATAGTCACCTGGCTGCACACCACCAAAAGCCATGGCAGCTCTATTGGCAAATCCGAGGGCAAATACGGCAGAAGAGATATCCGGACCAAACGGTACGATACGGGTATTCCAACCGATCTGCATACCGGCCTCAAGACATTGCTCGATCACTGTCTTACCGTTGTGGTTGGCTGCACAGAAGATATAGAGATTTTTCTTCTGATAATCTTCGACGATCATTTTGGCAATCTCGGCGTTGGGAGCGGCACCAACGATTGCCGCAAAACCGGGAGCTGAGCCGTCAACGAATTCGACACCGCGTTTTCTAAGAATAATGTCACTGGCGGGACCGACCCAGATTTTTCCGGCATCGATATCCGGATCTTCAGCGTCAAGGTAGAAATCCGGCTCTCTTAGAATACGTAGGGCCTCTTTGATTTCATAGGCGAAGATACCAGCCATACCAGCATCAAGAAGTGGCCCAAGATAAGGCAGATGGTTACTTCCTTTAATGTGAGGTGGCAACAATCCACGGGCAAATGCCATGGGCTTTTTCAAATCTTCAAGAGTCTCACACTTTATTCCGGTGAGAGAATATATAACCGGCAGATAATACGCGGTATTGGGAAATCCAATTTTTGTGCTGGCATCATAGGTTTGCAGGGCTTTTTCCAAATCGCCCTCCACCTGGGATACAACCTTGTAACCGCCTTGTATAGCTGCAAATGCTACTAATCTAGACATGCTTTACTCCTTATATTAGATATAACGTAATTGTTAATATTATATTATTCCATTCCAAGGGCTTGTCTGTCAGCCATATCCATAAGAACCCTGTCACGGGCCTTATCGATGCCAAGTTCCTTACGCTTCTTGTCAATGTGAGCGATCATCTTACGGGCATGCTTCACTGGATCTGGTTCACAATCCCACATCCCGCCATACATATTTTCCATATCTTTATAAAGATAGTCCTTAAAGACTGGGGCACCTTCAACCGGCATATGGTAACCAAACACGGTATACACACCTGAGGCGACAAAATATTGACCGATAGAGATAGCTTTTTCGCTCATCCACTCAGGCGCACTTCCGGCTAAAGGCAGGTCGCAGATATCCTTACCAAGTCCACCAGCTTTGACCACTTCAGTGGCGGCGAGCAGGAGACGACTGTTATCTACGCATGATCCCATATGGAGAACAGGTGGAATACCAACAGTCTCACAAACCTCACGAAGTCCAGGACCACAATGTACGGCAGCCGATTCAGGAGTACAAAGGCCATGCATACCGGCAGCAATTGCACTACAACCAGTGGTCAAGACGATTACATCGTTCTTGATCAACTCTTTGATGATCGTGATGTGTTCCTCATTATGCTTGGTTCGAGCGTTATTACATCCTACGACACCTGCAATACCACGAATACGACCGTTAATGATATTGTCATTCAAGGTGAAATAATCACCACGGAAACTCCCCCCGAGATGGTATTTAATCGATTCCACACTGAAGCCGGCTATCTGACTTGATTTGTGACGAGGGATCATAATCTCGGCACCACGATTTTCGTAGTTATCAATAGCAATTTTGACAATACGAATGGCGTCTTCCATGGCATGATGCTCGTCAAATTCGATATGAAGCACATTCGGCTGCTCCATCTTGGCGATTGGATGTGTGGTGATCAGTTTGGTATGAAAACACTTAGCAACATTGGCCAGGTTTTGGAAGATACATTGGACGTCAACGACCATTGCATCACAAGCACCGGTAATAATAGCCAGTTCCTGCTGGAGGAAGGTTCCTGCCGGTGGAACGCCATGGCGCTGCAATACTTCATTGGCGGTACAGCAAATACCGGCCAACTGTATTCCTTTCGCACCCTTGGTCTTGGCATAGTCTATCAATTCCTGCGATTGTGCAGCAGCAACGATCATTTCGGACAAGAGAGGCTCATGACCATGGACAATGATATTTACGTGATCTTCTTTCAAAACTCCAAGATCAGCCTCAGCCTGCAGAGGAGAAGGAGTACCAAACATAACGTCCTGCAGGTCGGTTCCGATCATGGAGCCACCCCAACCATCGGCCAGAGCAGCACGGGTTCCCTGCTTCATCAGATTTTTATAATCCTGATCGACGCCCATATGGGTTCGATGCATGATTTCAACAATCTCACGATCTACGTTTCGGGGAATAACACCTTGTTCCGCCCATTTATCCTGCAGCGGTTGTGGTGCTCTTTTGATCATATGCAGATTACCAGAAGGTTTTCCCCATTCCCTGACGGCAACTTCACCAACCGCTATGGCAATTTCTTTGATGTCACGATCTTTTACCACACCATCAACTTCTACAGTTGTGGCAACACCGTAATACGGTGCAATCTGGACGAGTTTAATTGGATCTTTAATTTTGTAATCTTCGACATCTCCTTTTGCTGCTGCCAGGAAAGTAATAGCAACATTACGTCCATGATCAGAGTGAGCAGCAGCTCCACCGGCGATCATACGAATAAAGTTCCTGGCGCAAATGGTATTTGCCGTAGCACCGCAAAGGCCTTTACGGGTATCTTCACCCTGAATACCATCTTTAGGCAACGGCAAACGGCATGGTCCCATCGCACAGTTTTTACAACAGATTCCCTGTAGACCAATAGCACAGGGTTTCATAGTTACAGCGCGGTCAAAGACAGTTTCAACACCGAGCTGTTGTGCTCGGCGGATCATTTCCTGGGTTGATGCGTCAATTGACGCTTCCATCGAGTCAGCTAATTTGACGATTTTTTCTTTTAATTCTGCCATATCGAGGTTCCTCCTCGTAGATTTTTTGAGATTATCAATTATCTCAATAGCTTGGTATCATGATCTTATGCTAATTGATATTCAAACCTATTTTCTCTTGTGGAATCTATCCAACAGATCAAGGATTTTATCCTGGGCTGTTTTCTGTTCAGCAGCAGCGGTCATAGCTATTTCAGCAACTGGTTGGTTGCCGGCAGCCTCATCATGGGCCTTACGAGCCTGCGCTCTCAGTTTTTTCAAAGCCTTTTCTTCTTCATCTCTTTGTTTTGCTTCAGCTATCAAAGCATCGGCAGCTGCTTTTTCTTTTGCTGCAGCATCTGCTTTGGCCTTAGCTTCCGCATCAGCTTTGGCTTTGACTTCAGCATCGGCTTTTGCCTTAGCATCAGCTTCAAGCTTGGCTGCGGTATTTGCCTTTGCTTCAGCGTCGGCTTTTGCCTGAGCGACGGGGTCAACTGTTGGAGCAACTTTTACTTCTGCTTTAGGCTCAACTTTAGCGGGAGCAGCTTTTGCTGCAGGGGCAGCAGCTTTAGCAGCCGGTGCCGCAGAGGCAGCAGGTGCTGCTTTTTTGGCGGGAGTTGCTTTCTTTTCTTCCGCTGCAATGGTCAGATCCGGGGCCGGAGCGAGTGCTGTAAAGTCAATTTTCGCATCTTCTAAAATCTTGGTAATAGCAGCAGAATCAGTCAGAGATCCGCCATTAGCCAAAGCATTGACGAATTCCTTGGTCATTCTTATTGCCTCAGGATGACGCATAATAAGAACATTGGATCCACTCAACAGATAAGAGATAGCACCAACTGCCTCCATCATAATGCCACGTTTTTCCGGGTCGCCTAAGAGAGGTGCATCGGCAGCCGTCTGTTTGGCTTCTTTACATTTCCAGACCTCATTACCCAGGTTGTTGATCATCGGAAATTGGAGTTTATCGTCGCCTTGCACCATAGCGGCCATGGTGAGCCGCTCCATGACCGAGTAGGTGTATTCCAACCCGTAACCAAGACCACCAGTGGTAGGATCAACGAGCACTCTCTCCATTGGCATACCGAGATTTTCCAAAAGAATGTTCACCTGTTTAGCCAGGTTAACGTCGATTGGAGAAGAGGAAATAACTGCATGGCCATAACCCATAGCTGCAGCGCCAATTCCTTTGTAGTTCTTTTCTTCGACAGGTCCCAAAACCAGATTCTCGCCCTGGCAAGCCTCGGCAATGACTTTAAGCACTGCTTCATCTTTGCTTGGGTTAGCACAGCCCCATACTATGACGGGAACTTTGACTGCGGCCAAAACTTTTTTTACTGTTTCGGCAGCCGATTGAGGACTTGCGTCTTTATCATTCGGATCAATGCTTTTCAATTGAACAACGATTGCATCCGCACCAAAATTGTCGACACATTTTTTGGCCCAAGCAGCAGGATCGGAGGCGACGTCTTTGAAGTGCGCCATAACCGGCTCGGCCCAGTCTTCCGGCTCAATATCCCAAATTTCCATTGCAATAATGGGTTTGTTCGGCATGTTGCCTTCAAATGTATAGAAGGGATAACATGTCTCACCTCCCACGGTAATAGCTGCATCACCTTTCCCTATGGAAATTGCCTTAATGCCGCCGCTATAGGATTCCTTCTTTAGTTTAAATCCCACTTTTGCCTCCTTACTGGTGAGTAATTTTTCTCCTGAGGTTGCGTCGGACTTCAACAGCAACCCCCCTTTTTAACACTAGCCAAACAACAAGAGGTACAAAATGTTTACTAAAACTATAATTTTTTTTCTGCAACATCGTCCTGCCGGGACGGGTTTAAACCTTTATTTTTGGTTACCGAAATTCTATTTGCCCCTGGCCTTCATTCTCGCCAGTAAACGAGGAAATTTCTCGATTTCGGTGTGCGGCAGAAACATCGCTGCAATATAATTATCCATATATGATGGTGTCTCGGACAGTTCAAAATTGGTCATTCTCTGCGTCACCGAGACAACATCCTGACGAATTCTGTTGGTAAGGGAGCTCATCCGTGCGCCCATAAGTGAACCGTTACCAATAAAAGTGACACGTTCCGGATCAATCTCCGGCAGTAGTCCAAGAACCATGGCCTTTTCCAAATCAATGTAGCTGCCGAATCCACCTGCTAAAATAATGTGTTCCACTTCAGCCATGGACAATCCTACTTCTTCGAGTAAGGTCATACAACCACTATAGATTGCGCCCTTAGCACGAATAAGATTATCCAGGTCCGGCTCGGTCAAGACGATATCCCGATCAATTTGGGTTTCGTCCTTCCAGGCTATGACATATTCCCACACGTAATTAGACTTTCTAACCCGAGGTGTGCCTAAATCACGGTTGAATTTACCCCTGTTGTTGATCAGACCCATCTCGAACATGACGGCAGCCATGGTGATAAGCCCGGATCCACAAATCCCTTTTGGCCTTACATCGCCGATGGTAAAAATCATCGGCTCAAAGGTGACCGGATCAAGGGAGAAATCTTCGATGGCACCTTTTGCGGCGCGCATACCAAACTCAATGCCGCCCCCTTCAAAGGCTGGACCCGCAGAGCACGCAGTACAGGCAAGCCAGTCTTTATTGCCTACCACCAGTTCAGCATTGGTTCCTATATCAAGAAAAAGTGTCAACTCTTCCTTGCGGTACATTCCCGAGCCCATGACGCCGGCGACGATATCGCCACCAACGAAACTTGAAACCTGCGGATAGATAAGGGCTATTGCATGTTCGTTAATGTCAACGCCAACAAATGCAGCAGTAAACGGAGGATACAAAGTAGCAGTCGGGACGTAGGGAGATCTACGGATATTGCGTGGATCGATTTTGAGAAACAGCTGGGTCATGGTCGTGTTGCCGGAAAAAGTGATGGTCGAGATATCTTCCCGATCAACTTTCGATTGGCGGATAATCTTTTCCAGCACGCTATTAATGGTGCCAACCACAACTTCCTGGAGTTTTTCAAGCCCACCAGGTTTCTCCGCATACATAATACGGGTAATGACATCCTCCCCGTAACTTATTTGACCATTGAAGTCACCCGCTTCCGCCAGACATTTACCTGTCGATAAATTAATAAGCTGACCATAGATAGTTGTGGTACCGATATCCATGGCCACAGCATAATTCTCACTGGTTTTATCTCCGGCCTGAACGTTAATAATGAGATTTTTTCCATCCGCTCTTACCGGCCGGATAATCGTAGCAGTCAACTGAAAAGCGCTTTCCCGCATGACTCCAGGCAGTTTCCGGATAACCGGTAAGGTGAGCTCCAGCTTATGTTCGTTTGCCTCAAGCTTAAGATACTCTATCAGCCTGGTCACATCAGGCATATTATTCTGCGTGTCTGGAGGGTTGAGAGTAAGAAAGATTTTTGCTACCGGAGGTATAAAGAGTCCTTCTTCCTTCAAGCTCTCAAAATCCATCTGCCGAATAGAGGCAGTCCTGCGCGGGATTGCCTGCAGGTTCATCACACTCTTATCGATGGAAGTTTCGATTGGAATTCGCACTGTGACGTCTTCAGTGACTTTTACAAGACAAGCCAGACGATACCCTTTAGCAATATCTTCTTTGCTGATTCGTTCAGATATCCCATCGGAAACACTTCCCTTTTCGACTAGGACGCGGCATTTGCCACAAACACCTTCCCCACCGCATGAAGCGTTAATATGTACGCCGGCCTGGAGAGCCGCCCGAATAAGACTCTCCCCTGCAGAGACAGTTATGACTCTATCATAGGGAAGAAATGTGATGGTGCATTCGCTCATGCGGGATTACCTTATCCGCTAGGGAAACAGATGGATTTAATTCACTGGGCAGCACTCTACGACAATAACAGTAATTACCGTCATCTCGTTCGAGCTTTGTCTACTTTGCAATACAGCAGCGTGAAAGATACACTCCGAAACTACCCTCAAGCAAGCTTTTATACCGCGCACAAATATATCATATATTTTCACACTTACAACTTGTAATTAGGAATTTTTCCCTTAAAACTCCATTAATTCACCGATAAACAAACGTGCCTTTTTCTGTTATTTCATATCACTATTTCTGATACCAAAATTGACGCAGATCCATCTGCCTAATATCAGGAGAGATGTTGGACCTACCGACACGACGGCTTTTTCATATAATTGATGAGGCATATGGCCAATTCAACTTTTCAAAGATTTTGTTTTCGATAAGAAGTTCTCGCTAACCCCGCTAAAAAGATCGGAATTCTGAAAAATACCTCTGGAAAGGGAACTCTGTTCAACCCACTTCAGCGAGGGATAAGCTCTTAAGCAAAATGATTTTTTTGCCAAACATCAGGAAATCAGCACCAAGTCATTACTTCTTTATATTGCTGAAAATCTCCTCATTTTCTTCTCGTTTTTTCTCTTTTTCGATAAAATTTATCAAACAAGCAGAACGAAATTTACAATAAATCTGGGGATCGGAACATTTAAGACACTCAGAGCAAAGAAAATGCTGATGCTTGGAGCAGTAATATGTCGATTCAACCGTGGGGTGATGCTTGCATTTTCCCATTATTATTTCTCACAGATGACACAAAAGCGGTTACTCCCGCGTCCATTTGCTAGACATCGCGAAGTATCGCTTGCATTCAAGACAAGAGCTTAGGCCCTTCTGGAAATACCAGCCTTAACCAATACTATCCTCCCCTATTAAACAGTTGGCAGACAATATGATCTCGGACAGGTTACCTGTGTCGCACACGAAGTTCCAGTCCTTTTTTCGAAACATTATTTGCAAATTTTTTACAGTCCCAAGGGGTTGTCATGGCTTGTTGAAACAAATTCCTATTTATCATAAATCCGAGATACTTTCTCTTAATTTCTGCAAAGAATCTACAACAGCTGTCTTTCCAGCAGGAAAAATACCTACCGAAACACCCATCAACAAACATTGGTATTACCAATTCCAACTTGCCTCGTTATAAACCGCGTCATCTATAAATATATTTAATTTTTATTCACATAATGAACAATTCCAGACTGCAGCTATTAACGCTTGACATTGGTATTGGTATTTTTTATTATTGGTACTACCATTAAATATTTGCTTGTCTGTACGATATCGGAGTCTACGCTTACCTGCGAACATAATTTTTTAAAACTAACGAAAAATTGGTAAAAGGGCATTCTCGGAACCGCCTAAGAACAGGGTCGCCTCACAGTTTCACAATCAATGGAGCATGGCATGAACAAAAAACACATTGAACAACTACAAACCATCTTCGGTGTAAACAACGTTCTCACCGAGATAGAAGATATGGTGGCCTACAGTTATGACGCTTCCCATGTAGAAATCCAGCCGGAAGCTGTTGTTTTTGCAACCAGCACCGAGCAGGTCAGCCAACTCATGCAGTTTGCTTACCGTGAAAAAGTTCCGGTGACTCCCCGGGGTCAGGGTAGTGGCTTATCGGGAGGCTCTGTTCCTTATAAAAGAGGTATTGTCCTTTGCATGGATAAAATGAAAAGACTCATCGACTTTGACCCGAGCAACCGCCTTATTACTGTTGAAGCAGGAATGACCACCGCCGACATAGATCCGATCGCGGCTCAATCCAACCTCTTCTATCCACCCGACCCAGGCAGTGTCGCCTTTTCTACCATCGGCGGCAATGTTGCCGAAAATGCAGGAGGCCTTCGAGGTCTCAAATACGGCGTTACCAAGGATTACGTGAAAATGCTCAAAGTAGTTTTACCCCAGGGCGATATTGTTACTATGGGTAACAAATGCGTCAAGCATGTGGCCGGTTTCAACATGGAAGGAATTTTCGTCGGCAGTGAAGGCTTGCTTGGCATCATGACCGAAGTCACCCTTGCCCTCCTGCCCATCCCCGAGCACCGCGAATCAGCCCTGGCAATATTTAACAGCCTTGATGGCGCTGCCCAGGCGGTATCCGACATCATTGCAGCTGGAGTCACGCCATCCACCATGGAGTTCATGGATAACACTACGATAAACGCCATTCAGAATTTCAAGGACTGTGGCCTGCCGCGTGACGCTGCTGCTGTATTACTTATAGAGACCGATGGAGAGAAGAATTCCGCCATTGCAGAGATGGCCAAGGTTGAAGAAAGAGTAAAAGTGAATGATATCCGCGAATTTGCCCGGGCGAAAACCAGTATGGAGCGAGACCGACTTTTTGAGGGGCGCCGCGTAGCCTTGAATGCATTGGCCAGCGTCAGACCAAATCTGATTCTTGAGGATGCTACAGTCATGCGTTCGAAATTACCGGAAATGGTTCGCGGCATCACCCGTATTGCCGACAAACACAAACTCCAAATCGGCATCTTCGGGCATGCTGGAGATGGCAATCTCCATCCGACCTTCCTTTTAGACATGCAGGACAAGGACGAAATGGCCCGCGCCGAAAAAGGGGTTGCTGAACTTTTCCAACTGGCCATTAACCTTGAGGGGACCATTTCCGGAGAGCACGGAATCGGGCTGGAAAAGAAACCGTTTTTAGAAAACCAAGTCGGCGGAGAAGGCATCAGACTTCTCCAAAACATCAAAAAGACTTTTGATCCTCTTAACTTACTTAATCCCGGCAAGATGTTCGATATGCCGGTAGAGCAGTTAGCTTAAGCGGGGTGGACAAGAGATGAATACTCACGCCGCAGTAAAACAACAGGCAGAAACTCACTTACTGGAAGCCGCAAAAGAATTTCAGAAATGTATGCAATGCGGCAAGTGCCGATCTGTCTGTCCTGTATTTAAAGAGATCGGCAATGAACTGTACGTTGCCCGCGGTAAAAACAAACTTGCCGAAAAAATTGTCTCCGGCGATCTACAGATCACCCAAAGGGTAAAAGACGCGATAAATGAATGTTTGAACTGCAAGACCTGTTCGGCCAATTGCCCGGCAGGTGTCAGTCCCGAACATGTTGTCCTGAGACTACGGTGGTATATCACTACCCAGGAAGGACTTGGATTTTTCAAAGCGCTCATTTTCAGACAGTTGGTCTGGCGAAAATGGCCAATCACTTTGGGTGCCATGCTGATAGGTATCGCTCAGCGCGCCTTGTTTGGGATTGGTCCCAAAAACCCGGTACGATATCTCTTTCCGCTTTTCGGGTTTTCAAAGCGGAGATTCTTTCCCCAGATGGCTCTCAGGAGCGCACAGAGTCAATACCCTGAAGTGATACCTCCGAAAAAAGGCCCTGCAAAAGGCCGCATAGGTTATTTCACAGGTTGTGCCGGCAATCTCATCTATACTAATGTAGTGAAATCAGTCGTCGACATTCTGACCGGCTACGGTTATGAAGTCGTCATTCCCAAAAAGCAAAAGTGCAACGGCACTCCGGTACTCGCCAACGGTGATTACGATGGGGCGAAAATGCTGATGGAACATAATTTTAATTTGTTCCAGCTCTACGACCTCGACGCAATTGTCGTTGCTTGCTCTTCTTGTGGCATGGCCCTTAAAAAGGAAATCAAACTCTTTATTGACGACAGCAGGGAACTTCAAGCATTCACCCAAAAAGTCTACGATATTAATGAGTTTATTGAGAAAAATATTGACATCAAGCAGGAGGAACTCGGGAGGCTTCCATATAGGGTAACTTACCACGATCCCTGTCATATGGTTCGAGGTCAAGGTATCAGCGAACAACCCAGAAAACTGTTAAAGATGATCCCAGGAGTTGAGTTTAAGGAGATGAAAGACGCTGCCGTCTGTTGTGGAAGCGCCGGTAGCTATTGCATTACCCACTACGACACCTCGATTAAAATAAACAACCACAAGGTTAAGAATATTCGCGACGCGAATGTTGATTTTGTCGCGACCGGCTGCCCGACTTGTGTCATGCACATACAGGATAACCTCCTGCAACATGAATCAGGTGAACAAGTGCGGTTTGTGATCGAAATGCTGGCTGACTCACTGCGCGCTGCTAAAACCATTTGACAACTGACCTCCTCTTCCTGCCTTTTTGGGTTGCCTTCAAGGAAAGAACCGCACGGCAGGAACAGGACTTAAACCCGTATTTCTCATGAACATTGTGGCAAATTTCATGAGAGAAACCGGTTAGAGACATTCTCTTTCTTCCTTCCCCACCCTGCGTCTTTATTGTATATCTACAGTTTAGCAAAAAAATACTGCTTTCCCGACGTACTTCAAAACGGTCTACTTCGCAGTCAAGCCTAATATTATAAAAATATCGAGCTCAAATATCCCATCGATTACAGTTATGAAAACCAAAACCCATCTCCCGGGTAAAGATTTATCCCTTGAAGATACCATCAACAAAGCCACATCTTTACTTTTGGCCATGGACCTTCCTTTCGAAGCGGTAAGCTGGCTCAACCCGGCACCAAATTGCTGGTCTGTTCATATCCAATCCACCAGATGCCCCCAGCTTTACACAAACGGCAAAGGGACAACCCGTCTTGCCAGTCTGGCCAGTGGACTTGGTGAATTCTTTGAACGATTATCCACCAATTTATTCTTTGCCGACTATTTTCTTGACGATAATGAAGGGAAGAGACCTTTTCATTTTTACCCTGATGAAGCATGGTTTGCTCCCGGCCACGACCGTTCAATTCCTACCTACAACCAGGATGGAATTGAGCTGCTGAATAAAGGCTTACGTTCTTTTTACAATCCGGATGGGGAACTGACTTTTGATCATCTTTGCGACAACAATATAGACTCGATAAACCAAGGTATCAGCGCCCTGCCCTTCCAATCTTTGGAAGATGGTCAAACAACCTATTTCCCAGTCAGCCTTCTCAATAATTTGTATGTGAGCAACGGCATGGCAGCAGGTAACTCCCCATCTGAATGCTGCTCCCAGGCACTTTCCGAAATTATTGAACGATATGTCAAGAACATCATCATAACAAAAGGCATCAGCCTTCCCGATGTACCTTCGGCTCTCCTGAAGCAATATCCCAAAATCTGGTCGATCCTCGACACTCTTGCCAAAGAAAAATTGTCTGTCCGGGTAAAGGATGCATCTCTTGGAGGAAAATTTCCGGTTATCTGCGTACTCGTGGCAGATCCTGAGAGCGGAGGTGTCTTTGCCGCCTTTGGCGCAAATTGTCGTTTTGAAACTGCCATTGAGCGGACGCTGACCGAACTTCTGCAAGGTCGAGACCTTGACCAGTTCAGAGGATTCCAACCGCCATGTCACAATCTGGATCAGGTTGCAGATTCGTTCAATCTGGAGAGTCATTTTGTCGACTCCGATGGCCTGCTCAGTTGGGATATGTTTAAAGATCTACCTGACTTCGACTTTTCTCCCTGGGATTTCAGCGGCTCAACAGAACAGGAGTTTAAACAGCTTCAGCACCTTATTGCCAGCAACGGTTTCCATATTTATCGAGCAGAATACCTGCATTGCGGAATGTACAGCTGCCGTATGCTTGTCCCAGGCATGTCTGAGATTTACCCCATCGACGATCTGATCTGGAACAACAAAGGGACCGGTGCCCTACTTCGCTCCCATCTGCTTCGACTCCCTGACATGAGCAAAAAGGATCTCAACAAGCTGTTCGATTTACTTGAGACCCTTGGGCTGAGTGAGCAACAGCTGGTCTCCCACACGATAGGCGTCCTCTTTGACGAGCATTCGAGCTGGGCCACTCTACGGATCGGCGAACTGAAAGCACTGATACTCCTGGCACTCCACAAAAGGGATGAGGCCCTTGAGTGGTGCACGTGGTGCCTGGACTATGGGGCACTTCCGGAAAAAAGGAGCCGCCTTTACCGGCTGTTGCAATCACTTCTACACTTTCATCTGGCAGGAAACGACGCACACGACTTCGGCAGGAGTTTACATCTTTTTTATCAAGAAAAAGAACTTCATGAAGCAGAATCAATTATAAACGGAACAACAATATTTCCAGGTCTGGATTTTGGCAGGACCTGGACGGAAATTTCCTCCGAACACAAAAATCTCCTTAAAATCTACATGCAAATCAACACTATAAAAGCTTCTTTTACAGGCTCCTGGTAGATATTTCGGGAGGGGTTACAGCTGACCCATCCCGAAATAATTCATTACTTGCCAAGAACGCTCTTTGTTTCCCTGGCAATTGCCAATTCCTCATTGGTGGGAATACCCCAAACCTGCACCTGACTCTCCGGTGTGCTGAGCAGGATTGGCTTTTTAATGCGTTGATTGTTCACCTCAAGGTCCATAATGATACCAAACGGCTCCAGTCCCCGTAGAGTCATTTCACGTACTATTGCATCATTTTCGCCAATGCCTGCAGTGAAAATTATGGCATCCACTCGACCGAGAACTGCCATAAAAGCTCCGACATATTTTTTATTCCGATAGGTCTGAACGTCCAGGGCCAGTTTCGCCCGTTTGTCGCCACCTGCAATTGCGTCGTGGATGTCTCGCATATCGTTGAGGCCACACAATCCTTTCAGGCCGGATTCCTTATTGAGCATCTCATCGATTGCGTCAATATCCATATTACAGTTTCTGGCCAGAAAGGCGTGAATTGCTGGATCAACATCACCACTGCGAGTGCCCATTACCAACCCTTCCAAAGGAGTGAGCCCTAGTGTTGTATCGACGCTTTCACCGTTTTTTATGGCTGTCATTGAACATCCATTTCCGAGGTGAATAGAAATTAAATTTAGTTCTTCTAGAGGTTTACCCATGAGCCCTGCACATTCGCTCGCAACAAACTTGTGTGAGGTTCCGTGAAAACCATAGCGACGAACCCTTCGCTGTTCATACAATTCATATGGAATGGCATAATGGTATGCGTGGGGTGGGATGGTCTGGTGGAAAGCAGTATCGAAAATCGCCACCTGGGGTACTCCCGCAAACAATTCCTGAGCCACTCGTATCCCATCCAGATTTGCTGGATTATGCAACGGGGCGAGGGGGATGTTTTTCTCTATGGCTGCCAGCACATCTCCTGAAATAAGCGTCGGTTCATGAAAATCTTCACCGCCGTGAACCACGCGGTGTCCAATCGCATAGATATCGCTACGGTCAGCAATCACGCCTTGCAGGGGATCGGAAAGTATATCAACAGCGAGTCTCATCCCACTCTTATGATCGGGAACGGCTGCCGTGTTTTCAACCACTATCTCGTCTTTGGTGCCAGGCCTGAAGGTACATTTCATCAGTCCCTCTACTTCTCCTATTCTTTCAACAAGCCCCGAGGCCAGAACGGATTCATCGACCATATCGAGAAGCTGGAATTTTATCGACGAACTCCCCGAGTTTATAACAAGTATTTTCATTGCTTTTTTCAATCCTTTTTGAGCTGTTCATTTCATCCCGAATGACTTCTTGTATGAAGTAGAATCAGATAAAAGTATCATCTCATGTTTTTAAATATATCCTTACCGAAAATGGTTTCATACCCTGTCGACCAAAAGAGGGCAACAGATAAATTACCTCAAACAATAGCGAAGGCATGGTTTTTAATTAAACCAAAGTGGGGCTGATCCACAACTACCGCGATTCATGCTCTTCATTACATAACTACATGTTTTATAAAACGTAATTAAATCATTATTCCTTAGTAAGGGTATTATTAATCTCTGCTTATTCATCTGAAAATGATATAAATAATTGGTCATACCTTTACATCATCGATATCGAAAACCTTGACAAACCACCCGGCCAAAGGGTAGTAAACTCTCTTTGCCGATTTCCTGTTGTTTTTTTCCATCCTTTTCAGGAAGAATACAAACTTAACGACTTCAAGTGACCTCATGCGATATGTAATTCTTCTTTCTGCCATCTTGATGCAGATGTGCCTTGGCGCTACCTATTCCTGGAGTGTGTATGTTCATCCCCTCAAAACATTAACAGGACTCCAGCAGGGTCCGGTACAAATCCCATTTACAGTCTTTTACTTCATGTTTCCATTGACCATGATGGCGGCAGGAACATTCCTGCCAAAGATCGGTCCTAGAATCAGTGCCATGATAGGAGGATTGTTTTTTGGGGGTGGCTGGGTTTTGGCCAGCCTCGGAATCCACAATTTTTTCTTCACTATTCTCGGTATCGGCCTCCTGAGCGGTATTGGTGCCGGAATGGCATATATCGTGCCGATTGCTGTCTGCATATGTTGGTTTCCCAAAAATAAAGGTCTGGTCACCGGCATCGCGGTTGCCGGTTTTGGCGGAGGTGCTGCCCTCGTCAGCCAGATAGGTGGTTGGCTTATGGAAAGTCTGGGTCGAACCCCTTTCCAAACCTTTTTATTCTTTGGCCTGGCTTTCATGGTGATAGTGATCCTTGCAGGATCGACCATGTGCTTTCCAAAAGAGATTAGTTTGACCCCAATAAAAGGGATAAGTGCCTTCACGAGGTTGTTTTCTTGTAAAAAGAACAAGAAAACAACCTCTATGACACTAAAGAAGCCTACGCCGGTTAAGCTCTCTGAGCTTCTTACCCACCCAAGTTTTCGACTCCTTTACTGTGCAATGTTCATTGGACTTGCTGCCGGTTTTGCCGTCAATGCCAATCTCAAAGAACTTTTTCAGGGAGGTGAAGATGCTGTTCAGATTGGCATCACCGCGGTCTCACTGTTTGCCTTGGCCAACGCCACCGGTCGTATAGTATGGGGGATGGTTTTCGACAGGGTTCAATCGGCAACGGCCATCCAGGCCAATTTACTTTTACAGGCTTTGGTTTTGTTAGCTGCACCGCTGATGCTTCATTCAGCTACCGGCTTCTGGCTTTTTGCGCTGCTCACCGGATTCAACTACGGCGGGGTGTTGGTCATTTATGTCTCGTCTGCATCTCGCTGTTGGGGGGCTGATCGGGTAAGTCAAGTATACGGCTGGCTGTTTTCCAGCAATATCGCAGCTTCGTTTGCACCGATTGTGGCCGGCTTCTTTTTCGATGCTTTTCACACATTCACCGTTGCCCTGCTCGGCCTGGCCGGTTTGCTGATTGCATGCACCGCCATAATACATAGAAAAGGGCATATCATAAACCAAGGCAACTGACCACAACTGAAATGATTTGCTTAGAACAACTTTCTTTGTCCTTGAAGTCTCAGTAAAACTTGAATGAGACTCTCCATTTCGACCGGTTTTGCGAGATAATCATCCATACCTGCCGAAATAAATCGTTCCCGGTCTCCCTTCATTGCATGGGCCGTCAGGGCAACGATTGGAACTTTCCGGTTTTTATTCGTTGCCGTGGAACGAATAGCCTGAGTGGTTTCCACCCCGTCCAGTTCCGGCATCTGGATGTCCATAAAAATGCAGTCGAACTCCAACTCTGCTATTTTTTGTAATGCCTGCCGACCATTTGTTGCCAGATGCACATCGTGACCCATCTTGTTTAGCATTGCGGAAATCACCATGGCATTAATCTTTTCATCTTCAACAACCAATACACGTTTTGCGGTAATTTCAACAGGTAGCTTCGAACCGTGTCCCTCTGCCTCTAAGGAGATTTCTTCTGCGATTTCTGCCTTTATGTAAAAATCCACAACCGTCCCCCGTCTCACTGTGCTCTGTAGTCGAATCTCTCCGCCCATCATTTCAACCAATTTTTTAACGATACTCAAACCAAGCCCTGTCCCTCCATATTTACGCCGGAAGCTCCCGTCCTCCTGAACGAATGGTTCAAATAACTGACCAATCACATGCGCTGCGATCCCTCTTCCCGAGTCGCGGATCGAAAAATTAAGAACAACTTGTGAATCGGCTGAAGCGGTGTCTGCATTCAATTCGATATCGATCCAACCACGATCGGTAAATTTCACAGCATTACCTACCAGATTGAAGAGAATTTGTTTCAACCTGGATTCATCAGCCGCGACAACAGGCGGAACGTTTTTGCCGATTGAATAAGCGATAAGGACTTTCTCCCTGTCGATAAGGCTTTCAAAGGATTCAACCATTGAACTCAGCAGATGATCCAGCTTCAGGGGTTTTACAATTAATTCAATTTTGCCGGCCTCAATTTTTGAAAAATCCAATATATCACTTATTAAATTCAATAAACTTGTGCCGGAACCGAGTGCCGTCTCAACATATTTTTCCTGCAGCTGATTCAACGGTGTGTCTTTCAACAGCTGTAAAATCCCCAAGACTCCGTTCATCGGAGTTCGGATCTCATGGCTCATGTTGGCCAAAAACTCCGATTTGGTCTGGCTGGCAGCAAGAGCAACTTCTTTGGCCATTTCCAATTCCTTTTGCTCCCGCACTCGCTTGGTTGAATCTCTGATCACTCCGGTAAACCCTTGCAGTGAACCGTAACTATCCGACATGGCTGTGGTAATTATCTCTACCCAGATAATTTCGCCATCCTTTCGTAGACATTCGAACTCGAAAAATCGGGCAGGGATGTCTATTCTGTTTTTGATCATTGACGCCATCATCCTGCGCAGCCCATTAAACTTCTTTTTATATTGGGGCGTCATGTGAACACTGATTGGCAAGGATAAAAACTCTTCTTGGGTGTATCCGGCAAGTGCCTGAATGGATGGAGTAACATAGGTTGGATTAAACTCGACATCAGACACCCAGAGAACGTCCCGGATATTGTCAACCAGGAGCCGGAAACGCTTGTCACTTTCCTCCAGGGATTTTTGGATAGCAAAGTCCTGGGTCACGTCACGGCCAGCTCCGACAGTACCGATCAATTGGCCATTTTCATCAAACAGCGGGGCCTTATGTACGTCCAGTACCAAATAGTTACCCCGAACTAAACCATCCTCTAAAAACCGGCCAGGTTGTCGACTTTTTTTTACTACCCCATCCGAATCAACACAAATCTGACCGAAAGTATGTTCGTACCCTGCAGATCGCTCGCGATTAGCAAAATACAAATCAGATTTACCGATGGGGCTCTCTCCCTTTTCGCACATCAGCAGCTTTTTGCGAATGGCCTTGTTGGCAAAAAGATATTTATCATCAAGGTCTTTGGCCCAAATCATGTCCGTAACTGTATTGGCCATCAATTTCATCATGCAATACAATTTATGATATCGAGCTTCACTTTTCTTCAGGGCAGCCTCGGCCATCTTTTGCTCGGTGACATCAGTAAAAACAGTATAGACAGCTTCTTTTCCATGAAAAATAATCTTTCTGGCTGACAGTAAGGTGTGTCTTTTCACTTTTTTTGCAGTCAACAATTCAGCCTCAAATTCTACAACTCGGCCATTCTCTTCCAACACCAGTAGAAATTGTTTTAACTCAGCAGTACTTTCCCAAAAATCAGACGAATTTCTGACACGAGCATCTTCAACTGATATAGAGAAATAGTCGGCGGCAAAATTGTTAATATACAGCACCATTCCATTGTCCCCATTGGTAATGACTATGGGAAACATGGCGCTGTCAATCAATGCATCAAGAGACGGCTCTGGACTGTCCAGCCTGGCTCGCTCGGGAGTCACTTCCGGCTGATGTGCTCGAAGCATCGCGATTTCAGCCAGCAGTTCCTCTCTACTTGCTCGACTATATTTGCTATTTTTCATTTGCCCTGATTTTGTTGAGTTTATACTGTTTTTCAGTTCAACAAACCCTGTTCCGACCTTCTTCCTTTGTTTTACAGAGAGCCTGGTCCGCCTTATCCATGAACTCAGCCAAAGATGTTTATCTTTGGCTGGTAAGAGTACTAACCCCGGTAAAGGGAAAATAAGCCGGGATATGTCTCAAGGTACTAAAAAAAGAAAGGTGTCGTCTTGCGTAGGTCGGCAAGAGCATAATGTTGGCCTCGCCAGGAAATACCTCCGTTATTCATGGTAACGAAGGCCGATTTTAAAATGATATAACAGGAGATATATGGAGTAATTAAACATCCAGGAAGATAATACCGCGGCAAGCCCTGCAAACGCAATCCCTTATAAAAGGTAACAAAACGAGTCCCCACAGTAAAAAAGCAAATTATCTGGACAGATTTATCCCCTAAGAACACTCCCCAAGCAGGTAAAATAGTTACAACAATAATCGCTGAGAGAAGAACAGGTATAAGCAGGATCCGATAGTGTACTAAAGCAAACATGTTTTTCAGTAAACCATTGATCATGGCGGTTACAGAATCATACCATGGGATTTTGACAAAGTCATAAGCCAGCAGACAATCCTGCAAAAAACCATGTTCTTTTATTATTTTTCCGAGCATCATATCGTCTATTGGATGCATTTTAATCTGCTCATGACCTCCAATCTCCTGATATACCGTCTTTTTCACCATATTGAAGGCACCTATTCCTATGAAACTGCGATGCCCTCTTTTTTTGGCCATCCAAGGTCTAAAAAGAAACATGAGGCCCAGACCTGAATCAAGGATGAGACTATTGAGTAGCCAACCCTGGGTCAGGTTTTTGAAAATCAGGGTAAGATGATCAAGTTCATTTTTTGTCATATATCCGACTGCCCTTGCAACCGTCGTTTTATCCAGCACGACATCCGCATCGGTAAAAAGCAGATAATTGCCCTGCGCCACCTCCGCACCTTGAGCAAGAGCGTGACTCTTGCCCATCCACCCCTTGGGAAGCTCGGTAATTTCAAGGACGATGAGTCGGGGAAATCGACTCTGCATTTTTTTCAGGACCTCTGCCGTATTATCCGTCGAGCGATCGTTGACGACAATAATCTCCAAATTTTTATAATCCTGAGCGAGAAACGACAACATCGATTCTTCTATATTTTTTTCTTCATTGCAAGCAGGTATTACTATTGACACCAGTGGACAAACAGCGCGCTCATTCAACTCCATGTCGTCAAGTTTCTGCATTTTTCTTATTCCTGCAGAAAGACAGACAGCGTAAATGATGTTGGAAAGACATGCTATCGCAGATAAAATTAGAAATATTGACATAACAGTCTCCCAACCAACTTCTATTAGTACCTTAGAAATTATTTCCTTGTTTTTCACCCTTCAAGGGGGCACTGAAAAGAGCACCCGGCAAGCGAGCATTATAAAGAATATGAAAGAATTTCGTGAAGGTACTTATCCCGGCTCTCTTCCCGTTTACCGGGGTCAGCCTTTATAAAAGATCTACCATTCTTATTGATCAACTCTTTCGCAACAAAAAACTGGCAATAATCAGCAGAGATGGTAAATAAATGAGTCTGTTGATTTAAGAGGATTTTCGTTCGAGATCGAGGCACACAAAAAATTTTACCACAGGTATATAGTTGATATTCTGAGGATATAATTTTTCGTGTAACGAAGATATCGGGCGAAAAGGCCTTAAATCAACGGGCTCATAAATGTGCTCGGCAATCCTATCTCCTTAAAGATTGCAGGCCTTCATAAAATAGTATCTTCTCTTCCAAGAGTTTGATTCCGCGACATACCAAAAATATAATGAATCTCCTTTTATCGGCTTAATCATTTCAGGTATGTGGTATCTGAAACAGATAACTATTATACCCCCGATTGCGAGTATTGCTCAGTCATGCTTCTTTATAACTCAATAATAACTGACCGAAAATGAACACAAAAAATTACCGTGAAATCCCTTATAATTTCACGTCGGCTGATGATAAACTGATAATCAATCTGCTTTTCGGTCCGGAAGTCTGGGAGGATCTCGAAGAACTGAGAAACCAAAGAATCACCGGCAGATCTGCAAGACTTGTCATGCGTTTTATGGGCGATCTCTTTATCCTCCGGAGAAATCCGTTTTTGTATCAGGAGCTCATTGACTCCCCAATCAGACGACAAAAATTTTTCAACACCGCCAAAGAAGATCTGACGATCATCCAGGAGGCAGCAAAAATAATCCGTGTCGGCACCGAACGTAACGTCAAGGTACTCCGACTGGTCAGCCTTTGCCACGATCGCCTCGGTGAGTTAAAAAAAGAAATTACAGAGATTGCCGGTCAACGCAATCAGCTGCAGAAAAAGCTGGGTGCCATCATCGGCAAAGAAAATGTTCGCTTCGACCCTTTTACCCTTATCAGCCATGCAACGGATGCAACAGACTGGCGCCTTTTTCTTCCCCTTGCCGTCCTAAGACCATCCAGCGAAGAACAAGTACCGGCGATGATCAGGACTATTGCGGAGATGGGCTTGAAAATCATTCCTCGGGGCGGAGGTACCGGACTGACAGGTGGCGCCGTTCCGGTTACCAACAACTGCGTGATCATCAACACCGAAAAACTGACCCGGATCCACGATATCGAATATAAAGACTTTCCCCATCTGGGAGCAGGCAGCAAAATTCCGGTCCTAAAGGTTGAGGCGGGAGTCGTGACCTCTGATGCCATGGCCCACGCGACAAGCGCAAACCTCGTTTTTGCAACCGACCCGACCAGTGCCTGGGCTTCGACCATCGGCGGGAATATTGCTGAGAATGCCGGGGGGAAAACAGCAGTACTCTGGGGTACGGCAATTGACAATATTCTGTCCTACACCATCGCCATGCCCGGACAGGAGCTCCTCACCGTTCAGCGTATCAACCACCCGATGCGCAAAATTCTACCCGATGACACTCTCCATTTTCAGGTAATCGACAGTCATAAAAAAATCCTTCGCGAAGTCACACTTGCCGGCACCGACATCCGTAAGAAAGGGTTATGGAAAGACATCACCAACAAAGCCCTGAATGGACTACCCGGCTTCCAAAAAGAAGGTACCGACGGGGTTATCACTTCCGGCGAATTTGTTCTGTACAAGGCCTATGAAAAAAAGATCACCTTCTGCCTCGAATTTTTTGGCGAAGATATGGATGAAGCCAGTCGTGTTATAGTCGAAATTTCTAAAGAATTTGTCAATGAGGGAAAAGAGGCCCTGATGGCCCTTGAGCACTTTGACGAGGAATATATCCGGGCAATCAAATATAAATTCAAGGCGGCGAGAAGCACTCACCCAAAAGCCGTTCTGCTCATTGACATGGTGGGCCATACCACCGAGCAGGTTTTGAACGGTAAAAAAAGATTAAAAAATCTTTTAACACCCCACCAAAACACCGAATTGTTTACCGCTCAGGATGCCGATGAAGCGACTCGTTTCTGGCGCGACCGTAAGCGGTTGGGAGCAATCGCCGCTCGCACCAACGCCTTCAAGCTCAATGAAGATATTGTCCTGCCTCTCCCTGCTCTTGCTGAATTTGCTCGGTTTGTTGACAAATATAATATTGCAGAGGATGTCTACAACAGAGAACAGTTTATCCACTCGATAACCGATTACCTGAAGACTGCCGAGCCAATTGAGGACCCCGACTGGATGGAGGCAAAGATCCCCAAAGCAGACGAGCTCTGCAGGCAGACCCTTGATGACTTTGCGTTGCGTACCACAGAATCGGTTCGTCACGAAACCCGTATCAAAAAATTGATGGACGATTTACTAAAACTGTTCAGCGGCTATAAAAAGGTGAGTGCCGGCATTGAAAGGATTCATCGCGAAGTCCGCTCAAAACGAATTGTCATTGCCACCCATATGCACGCGGGTGACGGGAATATCCATGTAAATATTCCAGTTTTTTCTAATGATCGTGACATGATGAAGCGAGCCGAAAAAACTGCCGAAGATATAATGTCAAAAGCGGTCGAACTCGGTGGTGTGGTCAGCGGAGAGCATGGAATCGGAATTACCAAGATGAAGTTTCTGGAGGAAAGACGTCTTCTGGAATTGAAGGAATACAGAAAACAGGTGGATCCGGAAACTACAATGAACCCTGGGATGCTGAGCGATCCCTCCATTATCAACAAGGTTTTCACCCCTTCTTTTAACCTCCTTGAACTTGAGGCAAGAATTCTTCAGTACGGATCACTCGCCGAACTTTCGTCGATGATTTCCAAATGCATCCGTTGTGGCAAGTGTATGCCGGTCTGCTGCGTGTATCATCCGGGGAGTAACATCTTTTTCCATCCGAGGAATAAAAACATGGTCATCGGTTCACTGATCGAAGCTCTGCTTTATGATATGCAGCGCTCCCATCTACCGAGATTCAATCAGCTTAAAAACCTCGAAGAGATCAGTGACCACTGCACCATGTGTCGGAAATGTCTTGCTCCCTGTCCGGTTGACATCGACACAGCCGAAGTCTCGCTCCTGGAGCGGGAAATACTCAGCAATCTCGGCTACAAACATACAGCTCCGGCAACCCGACTATCTCTTATGTATCTGCAAAACAGAAACAGAACGGTCAATAGTATTTTCAGAAAAGTGGTCCTGCAATGGGGAAGCTCAGTTCAACGCCTCGGTGTCGGAGCCTTTAAAAAGGCACCGCCGGCAATAACGGAAAAAAGATGGCGCTCCTTAAATATGCTGAAATCACCAATGACACCGGCATCACCTAAAACCCTCGGCTCTATGTTGCCGCTATGTTCTGAGCACGAAGCATTGATGATCCGGCCCGAGGGAGACGTCCATAAAACTGTCTTCTATTTTCCAGGCTGCGGTTCGGAACGTCTATACGCTGATATAGGTATGGCGGCGATCTACCTGCTCCTCAAAAACAACATCCGAATCATTCTTCCGCCGCCATATCTCTGCTGTGGTTTTCCAGCAAAGGTTAATGCCAAGGAAAAAATGGCCGGGCAAATATTGATCAGGGATACAATCATCCTCAGCCAAATTAGGGAGATGCTCGGCCACCTGACATTTGATGCCTTTCTCATCAGCTGTGGCACCTGCCGTGAATCGCTGCATGAAATGGGATGTGCCGAGATATTTGATTGTTCTCTTCAGGATGTTTCCCAATTTGTCCTGGAAAATTCTAATAAGCAGCACGGTGCCAGAAGAACAGAGCCGGTGCTTTACCATACCCCATGTCACGATTCCTTTGACGGCGACGGACCAATGCTCCTCAGCAGATTGTATGCAACGGTCAAAAGCGTTCCCAACTGCTGCTCCGAGGCCGGGACTATGGCCATTTCCAGACCGGACATTTCCTTTGCCATGCTCAAACGCAAACGAGAATCAATAGAAAACTCAAAGACCGGCGAAGGTCCCACAATCATGGCGACAAACTGTCCGTCCTGTCTCTCAGGGCTTGGGCGTAATAAAGATCTCGACATAACACCTCGACATATGGCGGTTCTTCTTGCCGAAGCCCTGGGTGGTAAACACTGGGAAAAGGAATTTGCAGATCTGGTTGCAGGAGCTGAAAAAGTGACATTTTAACCAGCCTGGACGCAGAAACTGCGCCATCCGGTTTTGCCGAGTAGCCCATGATTTACCAGGAGGCTGTCCGAAAAGAGTCATTTTTTCTTCAGACAGCCCCCTGGCATTTCAAACTCACAGAACATCATCTACAAGCAATCGACCAAGTTGATTACGAAGCAATTCGATATGTAAGCGAAGGTTATACAGTTCCTCTGAATAGGAGAGGGGCACCTCCACCTGCCGGACATCATGCTCCATTGCATCAAGGGTGGCAACTGCAGAAGTTATAACCTCGCTGTTGGCGTTTTCCCTTGTATACAAGTCGAGCTCATGTAATTCATCATACCAGCGATAGATACGGGAACGCATCCGCCACCTATAGGTAGGTGGCAGCACCTTGGTCAGAGGTAATATCAGGGCAACCAGCGGCAGCACCATCACTTTCAGCCGATCAATAAGTGAAGCAGCCCAGAACGGCAGATATCTTTGCAAAAATGAAGGTCCGTTCCGGTAAAATCGCTCTGCCTCCTTACTGAGCGGGAAATCGACTTTTTCAGAAGAAGGAAAGGGCTTTCCTGAAGTAAGAATAGTTGAATCCTTGTGCACCGTAGCCGTAATTTGCATCATCAAATCTGTCAGCGCCGGATGCAGATCTCCATTTGTCACCAGCGTTGCAGCCGGGGCAATTAGATTGATATCTTGGTCAGGTATGTTGCGTCCCATATCGAGAACACCAGCAGGAAGCACAATATGGGAAAGGTAGTTATGTAACCGAGTATATGATTCAGCTCGCACCAGGTTAACCAATCTCACCCGGGGGTCGAGAAAAAGTTTCCGGACAAGAGGCGATCCGACTCCAGTAACAAGAAAGAGGGCATCAATTTTTTGAGAGAGAAGTTCCTCTGCACCTTCCGTTCCTCCAAGCGGCAAGAGTTCCACTTTGTCGGCCCCTGTCAGATTATTGTCGATAAATAACTGCAGGGCAATTTGTCGTGTACCGCTTCCTTCCGGTCCTATTGCAATCTTCTTGCCGATGAGATCCTGAATACTCATTACATTGAGGTCTTTTTTGACAAAAATCCACAGCGGTTCCAGGTACAAACTCGCCAACCCCTTCAATTTTGGATACTTTTCTGCCCTGCCAACCCCACCCTGCAAAAATGCCACATCTACTTTTTTGTCTGCAAGTAATTTGAGGTTCTCAACCGATCCTGATGTTTCCAGAATTTGTAGTTCGATTTTTTCTTTGGCAAATAATTGCCGATATTTTTCAGCAAAGACGAAATATGAACCCTGAGCGCTAGCAGTGGCGATTGTGATTTTATTGGGCGGAGCCGGTTCGACAAACTGATAGGCAATCAGCAAAATCAGGCAGGCGACAAAAAAACCGAATCCATAAATTTTTACCAATTCTTTCACTGATCTGTTTTTTCTTGTTAGTTTGCCTTGGCTGTTTTTCATGTAATACGTCCTTTGCGAATTATCTCAATGATCGGATTTAACAATGAAAATCAATAATAAAATTCCGTCTTATGACAATTCAAACTTTATCGGTGTTTGGTGAACGATGACCTACTAACCCCGGTAAACGGGAAGAAAGCCGGGATAAGTACCTTGAGACAGATTGTTTTCTTGCAAAAAAACAAGGAACCAATCTGTAAGGTATTAACCCCGCTAAAGAGCGCGGGATAAAACCTTCACGAAATTCTTTCATATTCTTTATAATGCTCGCTTGCCGGGTGCTCTTTTCAGTGCCCCCTTGAGGGGTGAAAAACAAGAAAAGAATTTCTAAGGTACTAAAGTCCATCGACCTTTATAACAACTAAGGTAATATCGTCCTCAGACTTTTTCCCTACGGTAAACCGGTTAAGTTCATCATACACCGCATTGAGGATATTGATTGCTGACTCTCCGGCCTTTCTGCGAATAACATCGCGCAACCGATCTTTACCAAACATCTCACCTTGCCGATTGAACGCTTCCCATATGCCATCCGTCCCAATAGCAATTATCTGACCATTCGTTAATCCGTCTCTCTGATTTTCTACATAACAGAACTCATCCTTTACTCCAAGTGCGATGCCTTCACCTTTGAGATCTTCAAATTCGTCTCGTACCGGATCGTAAAGCAGAGCTGGATCATGTCCCGCACGAACCCAGGCAATACTCTTTTGTTCCGGATCGAGGGACAGATAAAACAGCGTCATGAACCGACCCGTCTCGAGAACATCCAGAGTTAAATGGTGATTCATTTCGGTAATTACTTCGGCAATAGATCCCGATTGCGATGCCCTCATGCGGAGAAATGCCCGGGCGGTAGTCATTAAAAGCGCCGAATCTACACCATGACCGGAGATATCCCCAACGACAACACTAAACGGTCCACGATTGGATTCACGTCGCCAAAGAAAATCGTAATAATCACCCCCGATCTCATCACAGGATATGTTTCTTCCTGCAATATCAAACCCCTGAACCAGTGGTTTGTCTTGGGGGAGCAAGCTTTTCTGAACCTCTCCGGCAAGTACCAAGGCTTTCTTATGTTCGGTCATGTCAGTAATAAAGGCCATGTTACCGATAATATGTCCCTGATCGTTCCTGAGCGTATTGCCATGAAGCAATACCGGAATATGCCTGCCGTCTTTAGCTATGATTGTGCCTTCAGATTCGCGGGATTCCTGGGCTGCCAGAGTTTCTTTATTGAAAAACATAAATTGTTTAAATTGATCTGTGGCTAAATCCAATGGGGTTTTTCCGATCAACTCTTCTCGCGTATATCCGAGCATCCTGCAACAGGCATTGTTGACGTCGGTTATCACAAATTCTTGGTCCATGAGAAACAACCCTTCCGCAGCAGTCTCAACAATTCGGCGAAATTTTTCTTCGCTTTTACGAAGTGCGTCTTGCGCTAGTTTGCGTTTGGTAATGTCGATCAGGACACCCTGATTGTGGGTCTTTTCGCCCGCAGCATTCCGAACCACCGAGGTCTGATCTTCAACCCAGCGGATTTCACCTGATCTCGTAAGACATCGATACACTTGACTGTATTCTTCTACATCCGCATTGGCATACTCTGTAATTTCCTTACTTATCCGCTCTTTGTCGTCGGGATGCACGATATCTCGAAAGGCGAGCTTGCCGGATAAAAATTCTTCCGGCGAATAGCCGAATTGGCTTAAATTGTCAGAAATGAACTCCAGGTGGAACCTTTCGCCTGCAGGTCTTCGAAAAAGTATCACCGGACTTCTGTCAACAATCAATTTCGACATCCGTAGAGCTTTTTCCAACTGAGTTCGTTCATTACACTCAAGGGCATATTCCCTTGTACGATCGTCAAAACGTCTATTAAGTATATCAAAATCGTTTTGAACGGCTGCCAACTTCATTCGAAGTTCTTCGACTTCTTTTGTTTTTTGTCGCAACTCGTTCAGATCCTGCATACCCTTATCTAGAGATTCTTCCATGTCCGATTTCATATTGCTCCCCTGTTTGGCAGCTAGGGGACTGATTTTATTTTTCTTTTACCAATCCGGGAGACAGATTTATTTTCACAAAACAACGTGGAAAAAAAAATCAGTCCCCTCGGTCTTTCCAAGAAAAATTAAATCTGTCTCCCGGATAACAACATCATAGCTGAATTTCATACGTAATCAGCAAAAAAAAATGGGTCGGGAAATGGCCTACATCCCATCTCTCGACCCATAGATATCAGAAATCGAAACCAATCAGGTTACTATTTTATCATAATACTTCCTGAGATCATTGTTCAGAAAATGTTGAATTTTCATTAACCCTCTACCGTATCCACTCCACAAGTCATTAACTTTCAACCCTTGTAGATTTTCTTTGGTCTTGGCCTCCATTTTCAGCCAGAGATTTTTACGATAATCATTGTCAAGCTTAACCAGATCAGCACTGTTAATCATGGCCTTTTTGAGTTGACGCCTAAAAGCTATTTTACTAAAAATAAAAGTTCCTAAAAACAACGTGCCTACAGCGAGGATGCTAGGTATGACGAATGTCAGCGGGGAAAAATCACCGGTTCGGAGAGAGGTAAATAGCGTGCTTTCAGGATATGAGAACAGGACACTGAGAAGAACATCTCCGAAGAGGAAAAGGAGTATCGAAATACAAATGGTGATATTGGCATATTTCCAGAAAACCTTATTGGCCCGTTTGAGAAATTCGCTGACCGCCTCGGCCACAATCTGCACTTCGTTCACCTGGCGATCTATATCCTCCAGGATATGGTTAATACGAAACCCCGGCGCCCTTTTGATCTTTTCGATGAGTTCCTCCCGCTCCTGAGGCCAGCCTTCAGCCACGGTACTAGGATCGACGACTGTCGGGGAGTAGGTGAGAAAAATATGCGGTATATCTTTACGCCCGGTCATCTGGGACATGTTCCAACAGAGCGTACCATAAGAGCGGGTGAAATCACTTAGGCTATCACACTCATCTATCCTGCTCATCACAAAGACAATCCGATGTTCGCCTGATTTCTCCGGTAGGGTGTTACGAATCGTATCGTAGGATTCTTTTATGGTACCAGCCTTGTGTGAATCGAACATGAGGACGATAAGGTCTGCCATCTTGGCAAATTCACCAAGCACCTTCATGTAATCATAGCCCCGATCATTTTCACTGGTGGCATCAATCATGCCTGGACTGTCAATGATAGCCATATTTTCAAGCATAGGGCAGGACACCTGCTTCATGCAGACATGCGAGATCAGCTTCTCACCAAACCCTTTAAAATGCTGAAAAGGCATTTTCTCGTCGTTGACAATTGTCGAACCGGGAGTTTCCACCGGCCCCACTCCAGGATCGGAGGTAATTATGGTAAAGGAATCATCCGTTGGCGCTTGGCCTGTGCGCTGAATGTGCTGCCCCACAAGCTCGTTAATAAACGTTGACTTTCCCGATGAGTAGTTGCCGATAATGAGAACGATCGGCTTCCACTTCAAGGCTGCATTGATCCCGCCAAAGTCCATTTTGTAGCGGGCAAACAGCGGTCCGAGTTTCTTCTTCACCTTGCTCTGTAATTGCTTTTGCAGTTCTTTTTCGTTCATCTCATAACCCAGTAGTTATTTAATCTGATAAATAAAAATTTTTAGAGTGTTTTCCCATAGTACCCGAACTGGCAAAAACTCTCGAACATTTATTAACTTTCACACCATAAAATGATAGGCAATATCGACGAATCTCAGAATATCATAACATATCAAATGGATAGATGAGTCTGTTGACTTAAGAGGATTTTCGTTCGAGATCGAGGCATAGGAAAAATTTTACCACAGGCATAGAGTTGATATTCCGAGGATAAAATTTTTCGTTGCTCGGTAAAGGACCACCAAGTGCGTGGTTCACCACCCTCCATAAAGTTAATGACTGACATGAATATTAAAATGAAGCAAGCCATCCCATGCTAAATGCATATTTAGTCAGCATCCCCAGACACATAGCCACGACCAATAATCTTAGATATCTCGGCTGTATTCTAAATAAACAATGAGAACCGCCCCATGCTCCAACGAACTGGCCAAACATCATCAAAAGTCCGACAACCCATACCACTTTTCCTGCAAATAAAAAGACAATCAACGAGGCAATATTTGTCGAGAAATTAAGTGTTTTGGCAACAGCTGTCGCATCAATCAAACCATGTCCCCTGAGAGAGACCCCTGCCAAGGCAAAAAAGGAACCGGTGCCCGGACCAAACATTCCATCATACCAGCCTATCGACGGCACTATAATTTTCTGATATTTACCTTTGGATACCAGTGGATTGGTGGCCCCCTCCCGAGGTAACGGCGAGAATAAAAAATAGACTGCTATCAGCAGCAGGACCCCTGGTATCACAAGAGTTAGAAGTTTTGTATTAACAAATTGAACAGCTATGGTACCTAAGCCTGCACCGATAAAAGCAGAGAGCATGAGAAACCTGACATCACTCCAATGAACTCTTTTGTTTTTCAGCATCATATAGGTCGCGGTTGCCGTCCCCATAGTGCCTTGCAATTTATTGGTACCTAAGGCCGTCAAGAGAGGTATCCCGCTCATCATTATAGCAGGCAGTGCAATGAGCCCTCCGCCACCAGCCAAGGTATCAATAAACCCAGCCACAAAAGCTGCTAAAAATAAAAATGTTAACAGTTCTGTGGTGAAACCTGTGATTTCCATTCCAGTTCCTTGCCTGATATATTTGTGACCAGCCTACACGATTGTTTGGTATGGCTTTGCCAGTGACCGGTATCTCTGGTTGATAATTGAAAAACAAAGAATATGCATTTACTTTTTTCCTGCCTGAGTAGCTGAGAAAGAAATTTCTCATTTATGGACAGGCAGCAGATA
>CAWHJQ010000004.1:0-662500 GCA_963829695.1 uncultured delta proteobacterium
ACCAATAGTCTCCCTTGAACAGGCAACCATTTTTGCTTTTGAGGCACTTTGCAGAACAATTGCTCCCAATCCTTTTGAAACGATTGATAATCTCTTTCAACAGGCCCGGATCCATGACCTGATACTCCAACTCGACATGCGTTGCCGAGAAAATGGTATCAAGTTGGCCGGTCAACAGGGAATTTCCACGCAAAATGTACTCCTATTCCTAAATATCTGCCCAACCAGCCTGGCACTTCCCGGCCGCAGCGATGGAACGACGGAATTGTTTGTCAAACAGAGCGGCATTCGAAAAGAAAATATCGTGCTGGAAATTACCGAGCAAGAAGCAATCTCCAACTATGGGTTATTTCGAAAGGCTATTGATCATTACCGGAGCCAGGGTTTTTGTATTGCCATTGACGACTTCGGCGCAGGATACGGTGGCCTGAAGATGCTTTCCGTAATCGAACCCGATTATGTTAAAATCGATCAGCATTTTTTTCGGAACCACCAAAAAAACCATATAAACTATAATCTCATTGATGCCATTGCTACCGCCTGTCATCGTATTGGTATCGATGTAATCGCTGAAGGCATTGAAAACGAGGATGACTTGCGAGTGTGCAGAGAGGTCGGTATTGACTTGATCCAAGGCTACCATTTTGCCAAACCCACTCCTGAACTGGTAAAACCGGAGACACTCGATCTACAGACAAGACCAACCCAGCACATTTCCGGCACCAAGCTGTTTGATGAAATAATCTGTATAGGCGATATCTGCGAATATGTTCTGCCGGCCTCAGTGAACGAACGGGTCATGGAAGTCTTGGATCGATTCAACACCACCCCTAAACTGGTTTGCATCCCTGTCTTCTGCGGGGGTCTGCTCTGCGGACTTATCAACCGTAACCGGTTTATGGAGAATCACATGGTGGGCCGTAATGGCTACGGTTTAAGTCTGAACTACTACAAAAAAGTAGGGGATGTCCTCGAAGAGAGTTTTCTGCAGGTGCCTCACTATATGTCCGTGGAAGATGTCGCCAGGAAAATTCACCTGCGTCAGCAGATGTCTATCTATGATGACATCTGTGTTACCAGAAGCGGGAAATATATCGGTATGGTTTCGGTGAGTGCCATCCTTAATGCCGTAACGGACAATTCCATGATCCTGGCCAAAAGTGCCAACCCACTCACCGGTCTTCCCGGCAATGAATTCATCCAGCGTCAAATAGCCCATATGCTCTCCCAGTCCATTCATTTCGATGTCTGTTACATCGATATCGACTGCTTCAAACCTTTTAACGACCGCCACGGTTTCGAAATGGGAGATAGAGTGATCAAGAAAGTTGGTAGTATTCTTGTTAATACCGTGAAAAGGTGGGACAAAAGCACCATCGCCTTTGCAGGCCATATCGGTGGTGACGACTTCCTTGTCGTTTCCCGGCCGAAGCACTCAATGACGATCTGTGAGGATATCATCGAACAATTCGATCAGGCGGGGAAAATCTTTCATACAGAAGAAGAGTGCAGAAATGGATTTTATTGCAGCATCGACCGCCATGGAAAACAGGATAGGTTTGGCCTTCTCTCCCTCTCCATCGGTATTGTTTCAACTGAGATCCATCATATAGCCTCCTTTGCGGAGGTATCCTCCCTAGCTTCAGATTTGAAAAAACGGGCAAAGAAAATAGATGGTTCGGTTATAGTCCGGGATCGTAGAGAAAACTGATTTCGAATTGCTCCATGCCTGCATTCTGGTATAATGCAGCGCATGAAGACAACCTGGCAATACAATTACATCATCGATCTGGAATATTTCTGTCATCAAGACTCGGATGCTGACAACAGTAAACTCCATCTGCGGGACAGAAATATCTTTCTTGACATCCGAAACCAGCTGGATAAAAAAGGTGACCCGCCCAACCGTGATTTGATCCGGTTATGGCTTACAGAAAGGATACACCATGCTTTTCCGGGACCTGACCAGAAAAGCCCGGGGACAATATTTGGCGATGTCTACCTGCTTGCCCGAAATCTTTCTGTAATTATTGGGATTTTTTTTGGGCTGACTGCTGGTTTCTCATTTTTTACCTACACCGGAACTACTCCGGTGAACGTCTTTCATTTTCTCATTCTTTTCGTCGTCTCCCAACTCACCCTCGTCGGATTCTTGATTACAGCCTGTCTTCTGCGGCCACTGTTGCCCGGATCTAAAATACCCTCGTTTTATTCTTTGCTCTTTCGGCGGCTGTTGGGCAAAGTTGTTTCCTTTTTCCATAAACAGTGGCTGCGGAGGATGACAGCTGAGAAAAGGGTCAGCGTCAACCATGCCTTCGGCGTTTTCAAGGCACGTAATACAGTCTACGGTTTTCTGTTTTACTGGCCAATCTTTACTCTTTCACAACTCTTTGCCATAGGCTTCAATGTTGGGCTTCTGACCGCAACCCTGGTTAAAATTTCGACCAGTGACTTAGCCTTCGGCTGGCAATCAACCATGCAGTTCAGTGCAGAGGCTATCCACCGTGCGGTCATGCTCGCAGCCTTGCCTTGGTCCTGGTTTATTGCCCCGGGAAGCAGCTATCCTTCTCTGGCAGAAATCGAAGGCAGCCGGATCATTCTCAAAGAGGGTATTTACCATCTGACCACCGGAAATTTGATCGCATGGTGGCCCTTTCTGGTTTTCTGTCTGCTCTTTTACGGCCTTTTTGTTCGGCTGACCCTTTTTTTTATTGGCAAGCTGATGGAACGAAACTCCCTGAAAAATCTAAAACTGGATACTCCTGCCTGCCTCGCTCTGCTCAGGCGAATGCAGACACCTCTGGTCTCGACCCAAGCCAAACCTGAACCGAAAAACAACACTCCTGATAATCGGCAAAAATTACATCTGCAGACATTCCCATCATCTGCTCCAAACCTGTTGGGCCAGGTCGTTCTTATCCCGGATGATATCTATGAACTCTGCCCAACCGATAAACTTGAACCACTGTTGCAGAACAGAGGCTTAACCATAAAAGAAGTGTACAGATTTATGGTCAGCTATGATAAAGATCGACAGCTGTTGCAACTTCTGGCGGACAAACAGTGGGACCAAGGGGAAGGAATCTTTATCGTGATGGAGGGTTGGATGGTCCCTCTTTCCGATTTTATCACCTATCTCAAGGAGTTGCGCAATATTCTACCGAAAAACCGCGTCATTTACCTGGGATTGGTTGGACGACCGGAAGCAACTGCATTTACTTCGGTCGCTCCGGAAGACTTGACCATTTGGCAGCAAAAGATTGAGGCCGCCGGAGATCCTTACTTAACCCTCTTTTCTCTGATTTCCTGACAGGAAGACCACATGACACCTGAATTTGCAATACTTGGCCACCCAAACGAAGGAAAATCATCGGTACTCTCCACCCTTGCGGAAGATGATTCAGTACGGGTCAGTCCGACTCCCGGCGAAACCACCGAATGCCGCACTTTTCCAGTGGTGATAGATGGCAGGGAGGTACTGCGTTTTACAGACACCCCAGGTTTTCAGAATCCGGGGAGAGTGTTGAGCGAATTGAAAAAACGAGCGGAAAATGAGGAAAATCCCCTCAAAACATTCAGAGAATACGCTGCAACCATCCCGGAACTGCACGACGATTGTGAGCTGCTCGGTCCCGTTGAAAGGGGGGCAGGGATCATCTATGTGGTTGATGGTTCTCGACCGGTTCGTAATGTCGATCGGGCAGAGATGGAGATTTTACGCCTCACCGGAAAGCCGCGGCTGGCTATCATTAATTGCAAAGAAGATGAGAAGGATAATCTTGAGGCCTGGAAAAGCGAGTTTCGGAAAAATTTCAATTCCAACCGGGTATTCAATGCACACCGGGCTACCTATGCCGAGAGGATCCTTCTTCTCGAAACTCTAAAATCCATCGATCAGGACTGGCACCAAGCCCTCTCAGAGGTAGTCCATGCCTTCAAAAAGGACTGGGAAGCACGCAACAATACCACAGCGGATATCATCACCAGTTTGCTCACCGGCGTGCTCTCGCTACAGCTCGCCGAGGATTTCAGATCCGAGGAAGAGGCAGACAAAAGTCGCGATAAGCTCTTTTTAAACTACAGTAAAAAAATCGGCAGCATGGAAAAAGACGCCCACCAGCGCATTCGGAATCTTTTCAAGCACAATATCTTTCAGTATGATCTTCCACCACATTCAGTTGTCAACAAGGACCTGTTCGATGATCGAACCTGGCAACTCCTTGGTCTCACCCGGCAACAGGTTATAATTGCAGGAGGACTGGGCGGCGCAGCCATTGGTGCTGGTCTGGAAATGGCCACTCTTGGACACAGCCTGGGCATATTTACCGCCATGGGAACTCTGGCCGGAGCACTCGGCGCCCTTTTCGGTGGTGAGTCCTTTTCCGACAAAGCTAAAATTCTTGGCATTCCGCTAGGCGGCAAACGGGTCCAGATAGGCCCGGCCAAATCCATTGACCTGCTCTTTGTCTTGCTGAACCGGTCTCTGCTCTACTATCAGCACACCATCAACTGGGCGCACGGCAGAAGGGACTATAAAAATGATAAACACCAACTCGCAACAACCGAATCAGCACAGGGATTTACCAAGAATTGGTCAGCTGGTAACATCAAAATTTGTCACGATTTTTTCAAGGTCATCCGCGATGAAAAAGGCGACAACGGACTCAAAGCCGTGGAAAAATTCAGGCAGCTTCTTCTGGTAACAATGCAGGAGATCTCAGAGAGTGACTAGGATGACTGATCTGATATGGTTTCTGTTATTTACGACTTACTCTGGCCAGGTTTCTTTTCCTGCATTACTGTGTTGACTTAAAAGCCAAAGCTCCCGACAGCAGAGACGCTCCGCAAAAGCTTAAAGAAAAGGAGAAACGAATGGCACAGATTATCAAAGGTGTTTTTCCGCAGAGCGGCAAACCCGCAAGCAAAGTAGACGACAAAAACGTTCCGAGCTATATCCTGCACATTTCTATAGCTTTTTCCGACCCTCTCATCTGGCGACGCGTCCAGGTACCAGGAACCTTTACCCTTGCTCAACTCCATGACGTCATCCAGCTGAGCATGGGTTGGAGCGATTCCTATGTCCATCAATTTCTGGTTGGCAAGATCAGTTATGAGCCCACTATAAAGAGCAAAGTCCCAAGAGAATCCAGACGATTCGACGAACATAAATATATACTGCACACCTTGGAGGAAGGGATGCGGTTCATGTTTACCTATCTCTATGCTGCCGGTGAAGGATGGGAACATGAAATCCACCTGGAGGAAGTCGTTCCATCGACCCGACAGCTTAATCACCCTATCCTGCTATCCGGAGAAATGGCTTGCCCACCTGAGACGGTTGATGATATTCATGAATACCATCGACTCATATCCGCCCTCGAATCACCAGACAGCAAGACCCAAAACAACCTGTTTGAACTGACTGGTCGTCCGGATTTTGACCCAACCTACTTTGATCTTGATGCCGCAAAAAAAAGAGTGAGTACAGGACGGTAAGCAGGAAGAGCTGAAAAATGTTTTGCAATCCCTGACGCTACACGTTATTGTGCATTGCATATTGTCGACAATCGATCATAGACTGGAGTTTCATTACCCAAATGGCAGCGATTAAGAAGACCACATACAAAGACCAGGTTATTGATTATGTCTATGAATTTATTCTGGATGGTCGATATTTCCCTGGCGATCAGATCAAGGAGAGCCTGCTTGCAAAAGAGCTTGGCATAAGCAGAGCCCCGGTGCGGGAAGCACTCAAGGAGCTCATTGTCAACGGCATAGTCGATTACAAACCACAGGTGGGTAATTTTATAGCTCTTCTCTCTCCCAAACAAATCGCCGACTCATACACCACCCGCGGAATTCTCGAAGGGTATGCCGCCATGGCTACTTGTGATCAGTTCGGTGAGGAAGATTTTACGGAACTGAAAATGCTGGTGGATAGGATGCGAAAGGCGGCTGAACGTGGAAACCAAAAGATGGTGGTTCAAGTGGGCCATGAGTTCCACAATCTGCTAGTCAGCAAAAACAATAATGTCCAACTGGCGGAGTATATGGATCGCCTCAGTTTGAAACTGCATGTAATGTTTTACAAGCATTGGAGTGATCTCTATTCCCCGAAGGAAATCGGCGATCGACATATGCAGATCGTCACCAGCGTACTGTCTGGCGACCCGGCAAGAATTGAACAATCGATTCGGGATCATTACTCCGAAAGCGGCAGCAAGATTGCTGCAATCTACAAGGAAAATGGACGAAGGAATGAGGATTGATGCAAGGGTGGAGAACATGAAACTCCATGGTGAAGACCTTTATTTTACTAACTTTACCTACGAACCAACCAGTTACTATTTTTTTTATATCGGCGAACTCAAGGCATATGGCCTGAATCAATTTGTCCGGGAAGCTCTGCAAAAGAGAATTTCCAACCGGGAAGTCCGTTTTGTGGCGATTATTCCCGACATCTGCGCCCAATATTATTACTCCGATATTATTGTCATCAACCCCCTCTGCGAAGCCGGCGCGCTGCCCCCACGGATAAGCTGTCGCCTGGGTGCGGATCAATTCATGACCGCAGTCTCAGGCAGTGAAACAATTCGACGTCTTATCGCCGGTATTCTCGAAAATCAACAAGAACTGTATCTCAGCATGTTTGAAAGTGTGTTGGAGATGACTCTAGATGAAATTGACAGGGTATCCATTCTCGGACCTGATAAGTTTGTGGCCAAGCATTACAACAGCAAACTCGTGCAATCCGTGGAACTAGCGGGATGTGTTCCCCTCGTTGAGGGTGAGGTTTGCCGAGGCCTGACCACCCTGCTGGAAAGAACGGATGCTCTGCGTAGCACATGGCAGGATGGTATTTTTGTCAGCATGGCCTATTCGGCGGCCGGAGTCAATTCGGCCGTCACCCGGAACAGGGCGGAGATATTGAATCGGTTTACCAACGAAGACGGGGAGTATCTGATAACCCGGTATATCTCCCACTACCTGGATCCAACGGTGCTGGCGGTGGTAGCCAACGCCGACGATGTGTATATAGCCGGCATCGCCGACCAGAAGATCGTCGACGGAAATAAATTTGTCGGCTCTTCCTTTCCTTCCGTGGTGAATAAGGAGCAGGCAGACCTCCTGGAAAAGTACACGATAGCAGCAGGAAGGCAGCTCGGGCGGGCCGGTTACCGCGGAATATTCGGCTGCGATTACATCATTGATCATCACGGCGTCATCTGGTTTCTGGAAATCAATGCCCGGAAACAGGGCACCACCCTCGAGTTCTGCTGCACTCTGGAACAAAATCTTCCCAAAGGTTCTCCAACCCTGCCGGAGCTCGAATGCCACGCAGTCCTGCATAACCGTTTTCCACCTGAAACTGTTGTAGCGGTGGGAAATAGCAGCAATCTGCATTGGGAGACATACAATCATAAACTTGCCGCTCCGGTTCTCACCACCGGTTATATTCCGCAACATACCGGCGAGCGATCATCTTTTGCCATGGTAGCGAAAAGAGAGCTTCAAAAGGATTTTTTTATCCTGGAGCATCTCGGTTCACCACTCAGAGTTATGCCGGGAACTTTTCTGGCACGGGTTGTATCGGTAGCCAGGTCCAGAAAAGAAGTCGAACAAGGTCTCGACCAGGGCATTGGCTGGATTAAACAAACAATTCAGGAAGTGTGATATCAATGAAAACAGAAAATCAGGATCGTTTGGCGGCAAACCCGCCTCTTGACAGTTATACCATAGAGCTTCTTGCCACCCTGGCACAGCCTCTCGCCCAACCGGCAAAAGCCGGAGTTCTCCCGGAAACTCAGATATCCGAGGTTCGCAGCATCTACGACCAGGCTGCCAACGGCAACCTGACGGCACCGATCATCAAGCTTTTCAATCTCTTGCTGACAATCCGCAAAGAGGAGAAAGGTACTCCCGCCGATTTCGGGATCAGTGCCGAACTACTGGAACGTCTTGCCGTTAAGCACCAGGAGATCGACGAGCATATGGTGTCGGTCGGCGGTCGCCTGACCAGGGCCATACCCATTGCCGCAACCGCCAACAGCAGGGTAGCCGATTATCTGGCACAAAAGGACATCCTCGCTCCGAGCGGCATTGACAAATGGCAGCAGATTCAGGAAAATAAGGCAAAAATCATGGCCGAACTGGGCATGGATGAAGCATCCTGGAATTCCTTTCCCGGCCAGATCAAACATGCGGTGAATTCAGTTGCCACACTCGCCAAACTCATCGATCTGCCGGAAGCCCAGCTTGAGTCTATTGCGAGAGTAACAGCCTCCTACCGGATGCGTCTGACACCCTATTACACCAGCCTTATCATGCCGGGCGTCATCAATGATCCAATTATGTTGCAGTCGGTACCGACCGGTGAGATGGTGGAAAACTCGGGAATTGAGATTCCGCCGGTGGCAGCAGACCACTCCCCTGCCCGGCTTGTCGACCAATTTTATCCACGAGTCCTTACTATCAAGGCAACCAATATGTGTGCGATGTACTGCACCCACTGCCTGCGTCTCGCCCATATAGGCAGAAAAGATCAGGCCTATTCCAAGGACGCCTATGGTGAAGCGCTGGAGTACATTCGTGCCAATGATCAAATACGCGACGTGCTGATAACAGGTGGAGATGCCTTTGTCCTGCCCAATTCAACACTGAAGTGGCTTCTGGAACAACTGGACCGGATAGATCACATCAAATTGAAACGTCTCGGTACGCGTATCCCCATCACCGCACCTATGCGAATCGATAATGAACTACTCGACATTTTAGAGGAAAGCAACGATCGCAAGCCGATTCGAGTGGTCACCCAGATCAATACCGCCCAGGAGATCACCCCGGTTTCCCGCGAGGCCTTCCGCAAGCTTTCAAAGCGCACATTTGCCGTACTCAACCAGGCTGTGCTCCTTAAAGGTGTCAACGACACCAGAATCAAAATGTGGAAACTCTGCGAAACTATTCACGAATCCTACGTTCGCCCCTACTATCTCTTCAACTGCAGTTACCGTAACCCGCAATTCACCCATTTCCGCGTACCTCTCGAGGTGGGAAGGGATATTGTCGAATCGATGTACGGCAATATTTCAGGTGACGCCATCCCCCGGTACATCGCAACCGCCGGTGGCAAGATCCCTTTGCACAGGTCAAACGTGGTGACCAGGGATGGTAATGACTACATCCTGAAAAAGCCGTGGAGCGATGAGGAGGTAAGTTATCCCGACGCGGACCCGGAGGTGTACAACAACCCATCGTTCGCTTTCAACAGGTAGGAAAACTATGCACGAAAAGATTGGCGAATATCTACGTCAAGAGGAACGTGGCATGTTCAAGCTGCTGGAGAACCTCGTTCTCCAGCCCAGCTCCTCCCGTTTTAAAAAAGGAGTGGACGCTGTCGGCGCAATCCTCGCTGAAAGCCTGCGATTTTCCGGCATGAGTCTGGAGGTCGTCCACGAATCCGAGGTTGGTGATCACCTGATTTTTCGTTCCCCTGCCTGCCGCGACCACCGTTCATCCATCATTTTGTTCGGTCATATGGATACCGTTTTCCCGATAGACAGCCCCTTTAACTGGTACAAAGAAGTTGGCGAAAAGGTCTTTGGTCCCGGGGTGATCGACATGAAAGGCGGACTCGTCTGTGCCGTTTACGCCATCAAGGCCCTGGCCTCTTGCGGCCTTCTGAACGAGATCCCGATTACCTTCCTGTGCAACTCCGACGAGGAGATCGGTTCTCCCACCTCTTCCTCCGTCATCGCTGCCGAGGCAAAAAAAGCCCTGTTGGCCTTTGGCTTTGAATGCGGCGGGTTGCAAGGAGAGGTCGCCACCGGCCGCAAGGGCAAGCTCGGGTATAAACTTATCGTCTCGGGCAAAGCCGGACATGCAGCCTTTGCAGGCGACGATAAAGCCAGCGCCATACTCGAAATGGCTCATAAAATTGTCGCTCTGGAGCAATTAAACGATCGGGACCGAAAAATTGTTGTTAATGTTGGCGTCATCTGGGGCGGTATTGGACCCAATACCATAGCCGATCATGCCGTGGCGGAAATTGATAGCCGCTTCCTCTCCGGATCGGACGCAGCCGATACCGCAGAGCGAATCGCCCGCATTTCTCTGCAGTGCACGATTCCCGGCACAAAAGCAGAACTGGTGAAAACCAGTGAAAGATTGCCAATGGAGCAAAATTCCAGCAATTCTCGTCTCTTTCAGGTGATCCACAACGAAGCACAACTATTAGGGATGCTCTGCGTCGAGGAACTGCGAAGCGGGGTGTCCGATGCCAATACCATCGCCCAGGCTGGTATTCCGCTGGTTGATGGACTGGGACCGATTGGCGATTGTGACCACAGTGACCGGGAGTACATGATCCGGGCCAGTCTTCCTGCTCGTGCCCGGCTCGCGGCCGCCGGCATCCTGGCAAGTTGGGAGCAGTTTCGCCTTTGATATATTCTAGATTACAGGGCGTTGTTGCAGACAGGTTACTATTATACTAAGTTTACGGCTCGACCTTCCGGGGTTCCTCCCGGTTTGATGTAAAGCGATGTACAACATTCCTTCCTCACTCTGGATATCTTACGTGGGGAAAAAACTCAAATCCTAGGAGAAAAGATTATGGAAAAAAGAACTACCTCGTTGTTAACAGCGGTTACCTTCGGCTGTGCCTTATGTTTCGGGGCTGTTACCGGCTCCGCTATGGCTGCTGACCAGAAATTTATCACCATCGGCACAGGCGGTGTTACCGGGGTTTACTATCCAGCAGGCGGCGCTATTGCCCGTCTCGTCAATAAAGGAAAAAAAGTGCATGGCCTTCGTGCCACCGTCGAGAGTACCGGCGGATCGGTGTATAATGTCAATGCGGTCAGCACCGGTGAGCTTGATTTCGGCGTCGCTCAGTCTGACGTGCAGTATGATGCTGTCAAAGGCCTGAACAAGTTCGCAGCCAGTGGTCCAAACGACGAGCTGCGTGCCGTATTTTCACTGCATCAAGAACCGTTCACCGTTGTTGCCAGAGCCGACTCAGGCATTAAAAAGTTCGAGGATTTGAAGGGGAAACGAGTCAATATCGGTGATCCGGGTTCCGGACAACGCAGTACCATGGCAGTGGTTATGGCCAAGTTAGGCTGGACGACAGCTGACTTCAAACTCGCATCCGAGCTGAAAGCCGCCGAGCAGTCCAGCGCCCTTTGCGACAATAAAGTCGATGCCATCGTGTACACAGTCGGTCATCCCAATGGATCCATCCAGGAAGCCTGTACCGCCTGCGATTCCGTACTGGTGAATGTGAGCGGCCCAAAAATCGCCGAACTGGTTGCCGCCAATCCGTACTATAGTGACGCCACCATCCCCGGCGGAATGTACCGGGGCAACCCTGACGACGCCAAGACCTTTGGTGTGAGCGCAACGATTGTCACTTCGGCCAAAGTTCCAGTCGATACGGTCTACTATCTTGTCAAAGCGGTTTTTGAGAACTTTGACGAGTTCAAACAGCTCCATCCAGCCTTTGCCAATCTTGGATAAAAAGCAGATGGTCAAATATGGTCTTTCCGCTCCTCTTCATGAAGGGGCAATTAAATATTACAAAGAAGCCGGTTTGATGTAAGTCCGGATAAACGGGCGGGCAAGATTGGCGACTGACCATCTTGCCCGCCCACCTGGCTGGGAGGTTGTCCGAGAACCTCTTCGTTTGATCGGTTGTCTCAGGCAGGATTTACGTACGGTTTCCTCCTGAAAAAATATCAAGGGACGCGAAGCAGAACTGACTATAAGGAGTTGAATATATGGATGCAGAGAAAGAAAAATTTCTTGCCTCGGACGGGTTGGATCAGATGGTAGCCGACGCTGATACCGGTGGACGGGCTCCCCAAGACAAATTCCCCAAAGCGGTTCTATTCGGAGTGCCGTTGCTTTGGTCGCTGTTCCAGCTCTGGTATTCCTCTCCTCTTCCTTTTATCTTCAATTTTTTTGTCATCAACGACACGCAAGCCCGCTCCATCCATCTGGCTTTCGCCATGTTTCTGGCCTATGTAGCCTTTCCGACCTTCAAATCGTCCCCGACAAAGCATATTCCTCTACAGGACTGGATACTGGCTCTGGCCGCCGCTTTTTCAGCCGCCTACATCTATCTTAATTACACCGGACTCTCTTCGCGTCCGGGAAACCCGACCACCTTCGATCTGATTATTTCCGTGGTCGGCCTCATCCTGCTCCTCGAGGCGACTCGCCGTGCCCTCGGCCCGCCCCTGATGGTTATCGGCACTCTTTTCATCATTTACACCTTTGCCGGACAGTATATGCCCGACATTATCGCCCACAAGGGTGCCAGCCTCGTCAAGGGCATGTCGCATTATTGGCTGTCGACCGAGGGTGTTTTTGGTGTCGCCCTGGGGGTCTCAACCAGTATGGTGTTCATGTTTGTTCTGTTTGGATCCTTGCTTGAAAAGGCGGGAGCCGGCAACTATTTTATTCGTGTTGCCTTCGCAGGACTCGGTCATATGCGTGGCGGGCCTGCCAAGGCAGCGGTCGTTAGTTCGGCTATGACCGGCATGATATCCGGCTCGTCAATCGCCAATGTGGTCACCACCGGAACCTTCACCATACCACTGATGAAAAAGGTGGGCTTCTCGGCGGAAAAGGCCGGGGGAATCGAGTGCGCGTCTTCGGTGAATGGTCAGATTACCCCGCCGGTCATGGGCGCCGCCGCCTTCCTGATGGTTGAATATGTCGGTATTTCTTATCTGGAGGTTATTAAACACGCCTTTCTGCCGGCAATAATTGCCTATATTGCCCTGGTCTATATCGTCCATCTTGAAGCCTGCAAGATGGGCCTGCAAGGACTTGAGAAAAGACATAAAAAAACTTTGGCCCAAACTTTGTACGGGATCGTCTCCGTTTTCCTCGGCGTCATTCTTACCGGCGCAGCCACCTATTATGGCCTGGGCTGGATAAAGACCGATAGCAGGTGAGGGGGCGATTTATATCATCGCGGTCCTTGCCCTGGTGGCCTATCTTTTCCTGCTTTACCTCGCCTGCCGGGTTCCTGAACTGGAATTCACGACGGAGATGACAGAACTGCCCGATCTCGGGCCAACCACCCAGGCAGGTTTATACTATCTCCTGCCGGTTGTGGTGCTCATGTGGTGCCTGACGGTAGAACAGTTCTCTCCTTCACTGTCGGTCTTCTGGGCGACTGTTTTATTGCTGTTTGTCGTTGTTACCCAAAGACCGATCAAAGGATATTTCCGGAAGATACAAAGCGAGGAGTTCAGCTTTCGCCGCGGCATTGACGATGTCATTTCCGGAATGGTCGCCGGTGGCCGGAATATGATCGGGATCGGGGTTGCAACCGCCGCGGCCGGCATCATCGTCGGCACCGTCACCCTTACCGGTATCGCCCTGGTCATGACCGATTTCGTTGAGTTGATATCCCTTGGCAACATGAATCTGACCCTGATCTTTACCGCAATATTCTGTATCATTCTCGGTATGGGTTTGCCGACCACCGCCAATTATATCGTCGTCTCGACCCTGATGGCACCGGTCATTGTCAGCCTCGGCGCCCAGAACGGTCTGCTCATCCCTCTCGTTGCCGTTCATCTGTTCGTCTTTTATTTTGGCGTGCTCGCCGACGACACGCCGCCGGTCGGTCTGGCAGCCTTTGCTGCCGCGGGGATTTCCGGAGGAGATCCCATTCGCACGGGTATCCAGGGCTTTATGTATGATATCCGCACAGCAATTCTGCCTTTCGTGTTTATTTACAACAATGAACTGCTGATGATCGGGATCGGTTCCGCATTTCATTTTATTGTGGTGGTTGTCGGTGCCGTCGTGGCCATGCTGGCCTTTGCCTCGGCGACCCAGAACTACATGCTGACCCGGAATAAGCTCTGGGAGACGGCGCTGTTGCTGGTGGTGGCCTTTATCTTGTTTCGGCCCGGCTATTTCTGGGATCAGCTCTATCCGGAACTGGAGACTCGACCGGCGGCGGAACTGTCCCAATTTGTCGACAGTATGGCGTCAGGTGAGCAACTGCGCCTGACCTTGAAAGGCGAAAAAATGAGTGGCAAGGAGTTCACCATGGTGGTGTCTTTAGCCGTCGGCGATCAAGGAAACGGGGACAGAACGGTTGAAGGCGATAGGCATGAATACCCGCAACGAAGATGGCCGGATATTCATTGATAACGTGGTCTTCGGCAGCGCCGCCCAAAAAGCCCGCATCGATTTTGACCAGGAGATCGTCAATTTCCAGGTGCTCACCGACCGACCGCCCAAACAGCTGATGTTTATCCCTGCCATCGCCTTGCTTGTCCTGATCTGGCTGTCCCAGAAACGGCGGATTCGAAAGGCCGCTCTCCTCGATGACAGCAATACAGTTGCTGCTGCTCAATAAAACTTGATTATGAGGTGATATCATGATTCGTAAAATACTTGTTCCCATTGCTTTTTCCAACTATTCGGAAGGGATCCTTCAATACTCGGCCGGGTTAGCCAAAGCATTCGGGGCAAAGCTGCTGATTGTCAATGTCATCAACGAGCGCGACCTGGAATCCATACAGAAGATTTCCTCTTTTGGCTACAATGTCGACGCCGAGCACTATCTCCACACTGTGCAGCAGGAACGCCGGGAGAAAATCGCCGATCTTCTGGAAAAAGTGGGGCTAACCGGTGATATGGTGAGCTTTTCTTTCCAGATAGGCAACCCTGCCGAAAAAATGCTCCAGATGGTTGTCAAAGAAGATATCGATACAGTGGTGATGGGGATGAGGGACAGGGATATCAGTACCCTCTTTACCGGTTCGGTGGCCGAACGGATGTTTCATCGCTGCCCGGCCACGCTGATCAGCTACAGGGAGAAGGAGATTACAGCGCACCTCCGCAAGAGAATAGAAAGACATATGGATAAATAGCCATAATGAGCTAACCCCGGTAAACTGAAAATAGGCCGGGATAAGTGCCTTGAGCAGCAATTATTTGTTGGAAAGCTCGTTCACAAATAGATAATGATTTTAAAAAATCGTCAAACACCTGTTCACGGGTCCTACTCAAAACCGTACAGCTTGATCTTTCGCCAGAGGGTTGTTCTTGGGATATCAAGGATCTGGGCGGTTAACCCCTTGTTATATCCTGTTCTTTCTAGAACCTTCATGACATATCGACGTTCCATTTCGGCAAGGGTAGGAAACCCGTCCCCCGCGATAGTGTCGAACTCGAGATTTTGTAAATCCTTAGGCAGGTCCTGAGGCCCGATTTCCTCGCAATCCGTCAGGGCCAGCGCTCTCTCGATGATGTTCTCAAGTTCACGAACATTCCCGGGGAAACTGTAGTTGATCAAAATATTGAGGGCCTGCTCCTGAATTCCGGTTACTTGTTTGTGAAACGCCAGGCTGTATTTCTCGATAAAGTGGCGGACAAGGAGAGGGATATCTTCGCGGCGATCTGACAATGATGGAACAGCGATCGAGACCACATTGAGACGAAAAAACAAATCCTCACGAAAATTGCCTAACTCCACCTCATGTTTGAGATCTTTGTTGGTTGCTGCAATGATCCGGATATCAAGATCAATCGATTTGGTTCCACCTACTCGAAAAATCTGTCTTTCCTGAATAACATGCAGAAGCTTCACTTGCATGGTGAGAGGCATTTCGCCGATTTCATCGAGGAAGACCGTGCCACCTGAAGCCGACTCAAGAAGACCTATCTTTGTCGTTGTGGCACCTGTGAATGCGCCCCTTTCGTGTCCAAAAAGTTCGCTGTTGATCAGTTCATCGGTAAAGCCGCCACAGTTGAACGCCACGAATGGGAGATCTTTTTTGGGACTGAGTTGGTGAATCTCTCGGGCGACCAGGGCTTTTCCGGTACCACTTGCTCCCTGAATAAGCACATTGCAATCAACCGGAGCAACCTTGCGCAACATTGTGAACAGTTCCTCAATTACCGGACTGTTGCCAATAATTGAGGTCAAGCCCAAATCGCCTCTGAGCGCCTCTCGCAACCGCAGGTTCTCTAGACGCATGGATATTTTGTCCCGGGCGCTTTTGGCCAGCAAGCGAATCTCGGCAAGATTGACCGGTTTGGAAATATAATGGTACGCACCGTTACGGATCGCCTCAACGGCTGTTTCAACGCTCTTATGACCGGTTATAATGATCACTTCGGTTTCAGGTCGAAGACCCTTAACCCTGGACAATATTTCCAGGCCGTCGAGGTCAGGCAGACGCATATCCAAAAAGACGATATCAAATGGTTGTTGAACCATCCGTTCCAAAAAGGAACGGCCAATAATGAATGCCTCGACTTCGTAATCCTCACGAGTCAAAGCCTGACTTAGTCGTCGGCAAACAATCTCCTCATCATCCACAATGGCTAATCGTAGCTTCATCCAACACTCCATCCTTCAAAATCGTTGACGACCTGGGGAAGCAGGACGGTGATCTTGGTTCCTTGGCCAGGCTCACTGAAAACCTCAATTCGTCCGCCATGTCGCTTGACTATCGCAAAGCTTACCGCAAGTCCAAGACCCGTTCCTTTCCCTACCTCTTTGGTTGAGAAAAATGGCTCGAAGATTTTATCCTTATTTTCTAAAGGAATGCCAGGCCCTGAGTCCTCAACAGTAAACTTGATGAATCCCGGGCTATCGGCCAGTTCCACATGCATTTGAACTTTTCCTCCCACCGGAGATGCCTGTATCGCATTAAGCAATAAATTGGTGAACACCTGTTGCATATTTCTCAGATTTCCTCGAATTTCGGGAAGATTGTCGGCGATGGAGGTTTTGAGCTGTAACCCCACTATTGTGAATTGATTTTTAACAAGGTTGGCAGTACTCGTCACAATAAGAGAGGGGGAAAGCCTCGAAAACACAGGGGACTCAGTGCGTGAAAAATCCAAGAGATTTTTTACTATATCTGCGGCACGTTCAGCCTGGCTAAGAATATCTTTGAGCATTTCCGAACAATTTTCATCAATATTTTCACCTAATTCCTCACTCAAGCCCTCTGCGGTCAGTGCAATATTATTGATAGGATTGTTCAATTCATGGGCTATTCCTGCGGTGAAAGTGCCGATAGCAGCAATTTTCCGTGTCTGAATCAAATCCTCCTGATTGGTTTCAAGCTCCTGTGCCATGCGGTTGAAGGCCTCGATAAGGCCGGAAATCTCTTCCAAACGGACGCCGTCATAATGTATGGGGCTGAAATCCCCCCGCCCTACCGATCGTGTGGTTTCCATCACGACGTCGAGGGGTTTTAACAGACCCTGAGAAATAAGCTGGAAAACCAGCACCATTAAAACCAGAAGAATACCCAAAACCACGAAAGGGATAGTTAACGTTCTTGAAATGGTTGCATGAATGCGTTTTCGTTTGATCACCCGGAAACGGTCAGCGGAATCAGTAAGTGTTTTGCCGAGAGTTCGGATTTGTTCCGGTGATATGGTTTCTCCTTTACTGATGCGGTCGATAAATTGACGGTAACCGAGCAAGGAAAGCTTAAAATCCTGATATGTTACTTGTCCATCCAGTTGAGGGAGATCCTCCGCCAGCTCCACCATCAGGGTATCAATACGATTAAGATATTCCTTGCTCTCAGACAGACTCTGTTTGTCGGCATAAATCAGGAAATTTTTTTCGAACCTTCTTACCTCCAAAATATTATTCAACAAATCGTCATACCGCTCACTCAATACTAAACGCGTCTTAAGCGTAGAAAGGTTCCAGAAGTCAAAGGCGGTGAGAGCCCCGATCAAGACAAAAGTCAATGCAAAAACCACGAAGATTTTTCCCTTTATTGAGCCCAGTCGCATGCGTCTGGCGCAGCGCTGAAAAAATTCTTTGGCAAGGGGTCCTGGGTTGAAGTTCATTATTGGCATCTCCAAAATTATGTGAAAACAGCATTTCATATTGAAACATAATCAGCAAACTATACTCAATTCTGTTTCAATATGAAATGCAAAAAATTTTTTACCCTGCTTTTCCTCCGCGTATCTATTTGAATTACTTAATATTACCCTTTTGTTCGAACTGGCACTCGCTTTGCTTAAGAATAGATAATGAAGGAGCTCAATGGAAAAGATACTCGTAGCAATCGACAGCAAACATGGAGCATGGGAGGCACTCTCTCATGCATGTTCTCTGGCTAAGCGAATCGATGCCATGCTCAATATCCTTCTTGTGGTTCCACTGAACATGCAAAAGATGCTCTGTTCTGAAAAAGAAGTGGAAGAAACAATCAAGAAAAGGCTTGAGTTGCTTATCGAGGCTGCTAAAGCAGAAGGCATTCTGATCAATTATTTTATCGCGGAGGGTCGGTATGAAGAAGAGGTGATTAATTTTGTCAATCATAACAAGATTTCGCTACTGGTGCATGAAGCAAACGATGAGGACGCTCGCTCTGCCTACAAGGATCAGGTCTATTTACGCTCTCTTCAACATAGAATCGCATGCACGGTGGAAATAGTTTCCACAAAGAAACCAAATATCTCAAAAAACAAGAGGATTACATGAGTCTTGCAATGAATCTTTATCTTCCCATCGCCGGCAACAGTGTCAATTGCGTGGCGATCTTGGGGCTTGGTGGAGTTGTCGGTCTTTTATCCGGCATCTTCGGCGTAGGCGGGGGGTTTCTGATGACACCTCTCCTTATTATGATGGGTATTCCGCCAACGGTTGCGGCGGCATCCGATTCCAATCAAATCGTGGGGGCATCGACTTCCGGAACACTTGCTCATTTTCGTCTTGGCAATGTAGATATCAAAATGGGACTCATACTACTGATCGGCGGTATAGCCGGCGGTACTGTGGGTGTGCAGATCATCAAAATTCTGCGGCAGCTCGGTAATGCGGATTTCCTGATCAGTGTAACATATGTACTCATGCTTGGCTTTGTTGGAGGGTATATGTTTCTTGAGAGCTTACAGGCCATGCGAAAGTCTTCGCATCCGGTCGTCGAAGTAAGCCCGAAGCGTGAATCCTCCTACGCAAAAATGATGCGTAGCCTACCTTTTCAAATGGATTTTAAACGTTCCGGAATTCGCATGTCATTTCTTATGCCTTTGGTTCTTGGCACCCTTGTTGGAGTACTCGCCGCCATTATGGGTGTCGGCGGAGGGTTCGTCATGGTTCCTGTTATGGTGTATCTGTTACGGATGCCAATGCATGTCGTAGTAGGCACCAGCCTTTTTCAGATTCTCTTTACCTGTATCAATGTCACCATCATGCAGGCCTCCCAGAACCATACGGTTGATTTCATCCTTGCCTTACTGCTGTTGATCGGGTCTGCCTTAGGTGCCCAAGTGGGTGCTAAAGTGGGCAAAAAACTTGGTGGTGAGCAATTGAAAATCTGTCTCGCTTCCCTGGTTCTCGTCGTTATGTTTAAAATGCTTTATGACCTCTTGGCCAGACCGGATATTTTATTAAGCTATATGGGAGGGCACTGAGATGGTACGTATTCATTATAATTCATTCAAGTGGCTTTCTCTTTGTGTTCTTGCGCTTATCCCGTGCCTGGCATATGCCGATGCGCCAATGACCATGACTGCATCGCCAACGAATATACTGATGGGTGCCCGATTTGATGGCATCACCTTGAAGGTCGAAGGTACCGCACCTGCCGGCAGCGATGTCATGTTGCGTTTTACCGGAGCCCCTGAGGAACTGCATCTCCGGCAAAAAGGCAAAGTCTTCGGATTGCTGTGGATGAACACCGGTAAGGTAATATTGAAAAATGTACCCAAAATCTATCTTGCGGATTCCTCACGTTCCTTTGACGAGCTTGGTGCAGTGGGAGCTCCCTTTCAACTGGCGAGTCTCAAAGACACCATTGAGGTAGAAAAAGAAACTGCTTCAGGTGATATGGACGTGATACATGAACTTCTTCTGCTGAAAAAGAAACAAAAGCTGTATAATGAAATGAGCGAAGGTGTCCATCTTGGTCCGGATTCCGGAACAACCCGCACCTTCTCGGCCGAGATAGCTATTCCTTCAGGCGTGGCTCCAAGTCACTATACGATCGAAGCGGTTGCTGTTAAGAATGGTGTCATAGAGGGAAAACAGACAGCGGAAGTAGAAGCTAGGTTGACCGGTTTCCCTGAATGGTTAAGTAAAATGGCATTTAACAACGGCTTGCTGTACGGTGTACTGGCTACCATCATAGCTGTTGTCAGTGGTCTTGGAATCGGTCTCATGTTTCAAAGCAAGGGGGCACATTGATCTCGTGAATCAAGCATGTATGAGTTTGTTGATTTAGTAGGATTTTTGTTCGAGATCGAGGCATGTGTAAAAAAACAACTGGAGTCATATATTTGATACTACAACAAGGATTGTTTTTTTCATATAACGAAGATATCGGGCAAAAAGACACTAACCCCCGCAAAGCACGGGGATAAGAACCTTTAGACAGATTGATTTCTTGCAAAAATAATAAGAAAACAATCTGTAAGGTACTAAATAAACAAGCTCATGTATAACGTCATTAAAAAACTGTTTACCTATCGACGACGCCATAGACAGGTTCTACCCTTTACGGTACTCTTTAAAAAATTTCAGAGCATTCTAGAGGGTAACAACCAGATCTTGGAACTCATGGCCGACATGGGCGACAAGCTCGGAGGTGAGTATGTTTTTGACCGACGATACATTGAGGATGCCACCGAAAAAGTAGGCGACCAGGTTTTTAAGCTTATTTCCGGCCTCAGCATCCTCACCCAACGCAAAAATGTCGAACTTTTTCTCGCCTTCGAACGTATTCGCCAAGCAATCCAAGGGGAGTTAAACGGCAAGCATCTCCTGCCCTCAGGCAGTCTCGTTCTTCCTCTCAGTGATCTGAGCTCTGAAATGAGTGAACAGGTTGGCGAGAAAATGGCAAACCTAGGCGATATCCATAATCGTCTGGGAATGGCTATACCTGACGGCTTTGTTATAACGACCCAAGGTTTTTTTGAATTCATGAATCAAAACGGCCTGCTGGAAAAGGCTGAACAGGCTGTGACGTTCTGGGATGCCAACGATGATGCCGCCTTGGAAACCTTGGCAGGTGAGATGCAGGAAAGTATTCTGAACACTCCGGTGCCGCGTCATCTTACAGCACAGATATTTGCCCAGTTTGATTCTCTCGCTGGACGTATCAAGCGACCGAAAGTCTTCATCGCCATGCGGAGCAGCGCCTGGGGCGAGGGCGGAGATGCCGGTTTTTCCGGTCAGTACGATAGCATACTCAATGCCTCTCCCGATCAACTCCTTGACAACTACCGTAGAGTCCTGGCCAGTGCCTATTCCTTTAAAGCGTGGAGCTACCGTCTGCAAAAAGGCTATCATGAACACGAAACGGCCATGGCTGTCGGTTGCCAGGTGATGGTCGATAGCCATATAAGTGGCGTACTGCATACCTACGCTCCGCAAGTGGGCGATGGAGCCATGCTTGCCAATGCAATGTGGGGACTGTGTTCCCCTGTGGTCCAAGGTAATCACAAGACAGATACAATTATACTTGATCGAACCCCTCCTTATACCCTGCGGTCTTTTACCGTTGCTGCTAAACCACAACGATTTGTTCTTACTCCCGGAGGCGGAGTAGCGTGGGAGGATACTCCCAAAGAATTGCATGATGCGCCCTGCCTGACTTTGGAACAGTTGCAAGAGCTCTCACAAACCGCGATGAGCATCGAGCGCTACTACAAGCGACCTCAAGAAATAGAATGGACCTACGATGCAGAAGGGCAACTCCTGATATTACAGGCACGTCCATTGCGTTTCTGGGGAACTCCTTCCGCCCCCGAGCCACAGTTGAGTGAAGCCACTCGAAACGCGGAAATTATTTTTTCCGACAAGGGTCTGGTGGTTCAGCGAGGCGTGGGCATAGGTAAGGTGTTTCTGGTACAAAATGACACTGATCTGAAAGACTTTCCCTATGGGGCTATCATGGTCTCTCGTTATACTTCGCCCCGCTTTTCTGTTATTATGCATAAGGCCAGGGGAATCATCACCGACGTCGGCTCTTCTACGGGCCACATGGCATCGCTTGCCCGGGAATATAGGTTGCCGACCATCGTCGATACAGAAGTGGCTACCTCGCTGTTGCAGAATGGCGACGAAATTACCCTGGATGCCACCCAGGGTATTGTGTACCGTGGCAGTATCAGCGCCCTTGATCGTTTTGAGCTGACCGAAGAGGAAGTTTTTGAAGATTTCTATGAATACCGCCTGCTCCGCCGATTGCTCAAGCATATAAGCCCGCTCAACCTCCTGGACTCACAAAATGAAAATTTCACCCCGTCGGCGTGTCGCACCTTCCATGACATTACCCGTTATATCCATGAGAAGGCAGTTGAAGAGCTCATTCACCTGAGTGAGAAAAATGGTGCGCAGTATATGTCTGCCCCCAAACGTCTGAAAGCCGACATTCCCCTTGGCTTGATGATCATTGATGCGGGTGATGGAACACGTTGCGCCCCGGAATCCCAAGTCGTTACTCCGGATGAGATTGTCTCCCTTCCACTACGCGATTTTCTGGATGGCCTGGATACTTCGGGAATGTGGTGTACCGACCCCGTTGATGTTAATTTAGGCAGTTTTATGTCGAGTCTGACCCGTACTTTTCCTGCCTCGATGGCCAGCCCTAAAGAGATAGGAAGGAATCTGGCTGTGGTCCTGGCAAATTATATGAATCTTAACATGCGTCTCGGGTATCATTTTACTATAATTGACGCGTATATTTCGGATACGATCAATGACAATTCGATCTATTTCAGGTTTCTCGGCGGTGTCACGGAATTCATCCGTCGCTCACGACGGGCAAAATTTATTGCTCAGGTGCTGGAGCATTTTGATTTCAGAGTTGAAGTGCACGGGGACCTTGTGATAGGCAGGGTCAAAAAACTTTCCCAACCGCGAATGTCTGAACGTATGCGAGTCCTGGGAGCACTTGTCGGGTACACTCGACAACTTGACGCGAAAATGCACTCGAACAGCGACGTTGCCATGCATACACAACTGTTCATAAAGGCTACGCAGAATGCAATAGGAGGAGTAACATGATACAAGAAACCAACCAGGGTGATTCCAAACTTCGCATACTCATCCTGGATGACGAACCGATTGTCTGCAAACGATTAAAACCTGCATTTCAGAAAATAGGCTATGAGGTCGAAGCTTTCACGGACAGTGCTTCCGCTCTTGCCCGTTTAAAGGAGACGGCGTTTGATATTGTTATCACCGATCTAAAAATGGAAGGTGTCGATGGCATGCAGATCTTAACGGAAGCCAAGCAGGCAGCCACGGAGACTCATGTTATTATTATTACCGGATTCGCCACCTTAGACACTGCTAAAGAGTCGTATCGAAAAGGTGCATTCGATTTTGTGGCCAAGCCATTCAAGCTCAGGGACATATTGGAATGTGTGAAAAAAATCGAGGTACAGAGACAACAAGCCAAAAAAAATGGGTGATTCAGAGTTGATTTCCAAATCTGCGATTATCTCTTGTCTTTCTCCATTAAAAAAACAAAGTATTACGATCCCTGCGGAGGCTTGAAAATGTGGTGGAAGAGACTACTCGGACAAGAAAATTCCTCCCGTACGGATATTGCTGAGATCAATATCTGGCGCCTTCAGTCTCTTTTTAACAATTTCAGGCGAATACTTTTTTTAAATAATGCCATTCTGGAAAAGATGGCCCGAATGGAACAAGCCCTCGGTGGCGAATATATTTTCGACAAAACCTTTCTGGAAACAACGGTTCGGACCATCGCCTCACACGTGCACCACGTTACCTACAACCTCAATGCACTCACCGGTAATGCATATATCCCACTGTATGATCGCTATCAGGACATCCGAACAATCCTCGACGACATCCTTTCCGGCAATACCAGGGCACTTGCCTGTCCCCCGGTACTGCCGCTACGTGACATCGGCTGGGAAATGGAACCACTGGTGGGAATTGATCTTGTCTGCCTGGCTGAGTTGCGTCATCACCCGGGTATCCATGGGCCGGAAGGTTTTGTCATTACCGCTGAAGGCATTAATGCCTTGACCGGGCAACCGACCGCGGACTCTTCAGGGATAGTCAAAATCTCTGTCAATGCAGTGAGAGTCGGCATGAACGAACAGCTTGAAAATCTGTTGCAAGATTGCGAAACGAAAAAACTGTCCGTTGTTGTCACTCGAGTCGATGACGACCAGGAGCTCGCCAGGGAAGTTGGGAGATTCGCGATCGTGCCAACCGCAGATCGGTCGGTGCTGGCAATTATCGAGGAAACGATGTACCCTGCTCAACCCTCAACTTCCTTCGATAAAACGGTAATACGGCCTGAAAAAGAAGAAGTTACCGCCTCGTCTTCGACGAACCTTGAAGATGATTTAGCCGTCAATCTTTACGTCCGCTGCCTTGAACGGATTATCCGTACACTTTGTAAACGAATTCCGCAAACAGGGACGAACGCTACGATCCAACATGCTGTTTTTGTAAGATGTTCTCCTGCTATCGCCGGCAAAGGGACGGTGCAGAGCCGTACAGCATCCGCCAATTCCTTCGATGTGCTCTCCATTTCCTCTACTCCTGCCGAAGAGGAAAATGACACTGACACCTTTCTGCTCAATCGGACCTATCCTTTCGACCTTATTCAATCGTTGATCACTCCTCATTCTGCCGAAAGACGATTTGCAGACGGACGTCTCGCCACCAATAATGCAGCCGTTGATGGCGGATTCGGCCGTGGGTCTGCGCTGCTTGCAAATAAGGATCTGAAGGCATTGGCCGAAACAGCCATGGCCCTCGAACGTATGCTGGGAGCGCCCATCGCCTTGCATTGGGAGTGTCTTTTGGATGGGACCTATAGGATTACCCGCCTTTTTCCTCTGCAACTGGTGCTCAAGGAGATATCAGGCGATGAGCTGGCCCTGGAACAGGAAAATGCTGAAATAATTTGCCAGGGAGGTCAACTGGTTCAGTCAGGGGTTGCCGCAGGATGTATTGTTCACGTTACAGATGAAATGTCCCCTGCAGATTTTCCCGCCGGGGCAGTGGCCGTTGCCCGGGTGGCGTCACCCCAATTGACCCCCATACTGCAACGGGCAGCAGCGGTTCTGACGGAATATGGCAGCGCCACCGGCCATCTTGCCACCGTGGCCCGGGAATTACGTCTTCCAGCCATCTTCGGGGTGCCGGGTGTATTGACTCGATTACCGGAAGGAACAGAGGTGACCGTCGATGCCGGTGAATCAACGGTCTATCGAGGTATCCTTCACAACCTGCTGCTGCACGGGGGCACGGGGATGGAATTATCTCCGACTGACCCTGAATACCGGGTGTTACGTCGCCTTTTACGTTTTATCATGCCGTTGCATCTGGTTAACCCCGATTCAGCCGATTTTTCCCCCAAAGGCTGTCGCAGCTTTCACGACATCATTCATTTCTGCCATGAACGAGCGGTTGATGAACTGGCACATTTTCAGGAACGTCGTCCGGGGCTCGGCTCAATCCGAACCAAAAGGATGAATCTCAATGTTCCTATGGATATCCGGGTTCTTGATACCGGGGGAGGAATGAAGAAAGATTCCGATAGCGAAGCCACCAGTTCCGATATCAGCTCCGAACCCTTTGCGATTTTTATGAATGGGCTCCTGCAACCGAAGGCGTGGGCTACGGACCTCCCCTCTCTCGGATTAAGGGATATCATTTCGGGTATGCCTCGCAGTATGAATCTTCTGGCAACCCCAGCTGAAAATCTCGGGGAAAATCTGGCCATTGTCAGCAGCGATTACATGAACCTCAGTCTGCGTCTTGGCTATCATTTCAGTGTCATTGATGCCCATCTGGGAAGTGATGAACAGCGCAATTATGTTTATTTCCGTTTTGCCGGCGGCCTTGCCGATCCTGAACGACGCGCTCGCAGAGCCGGGTTTATCAAGGATGTGCTTGAAGCAATGGACTTCAAGGTGACAGTCAAAGGCGACCTTGTCATCGGCAGACTCAAATTGGTTGAAAATGGCCTGTTGCGATCTGCGCTGTACATCCTGGGAGCCTTAACTGCATTTTCGCGACAACGGGATACCGGCCTCTACAGTGATGCAGATACCAAGGCCCTGTTCAGCACTTTTGCGACCACCTTTCTCGACCACTTCAACAGGGACATCTCCACAACCTTCAAACAGCGCACTCCGGTTTCACCTGCCGTCGAAAATGCTGACGAATTTAACTAAGGGCCTGCGATAACATACGATGAGCATATTCCATTCTTTGATTAGTTTTTTCGTAAAACGTAGGCAGCAGCACGAAAAAAATGCCCTGGAAGATCTGAAGGCTCGTTATCATACCTTCCGAATTTATCTTGAAAACAACGGGAGAGCACTTGAGTTGATTGTCGGTATTGATGGTCAGCTTATGCGGGGCGAAGAAAGAAATATCAGCACTTCAATCGAGGAACTCCTTGTTGTCACCAGCGAACTGGTAGATGGACTGAACCTGTTGTCGGGAGATGCCCACGCCGGTCTGTATGCACTTCATGGCCGCACGGCTGCCGAGGTGACGCGACTTCTTGAGGATCTTGCCGACACTCCTACTCAGGTTGACTATTGTATTCAGTTGGACGATTTGGACCCGGATGAGTATTTTCAGGCGGGTGCAAAAGCCGCCAATCTTGCACGTCTAAGGCATATGGCCTTGCCGGTACCCAATGGATTTGTGATCACGACCGAGGCATGCAAAAGATTTCTTACCGTCGGAAAGTTAGCCGGTTCTATCCGCCGGCTGCTTCATGACGTCGAACACAACCACAAGGATATAACCAATGTTGCCGAAGAAATAAGTGAGATGGTCCTTCGCAGCCCACTGCCGGAGGAACTCGGCCGGGCCATGGAAGACGGCTATCGGCAGCTGACACAGGCAGAAAGTAAGGCGGGTAAAACGACCAGTCCCCTAGCTGTATCCGTTCGCAGTAGCGGTGTGTCCGAAGACGGAACCGATCATTCTTTTGCCGGTCAATTTACATCAATACTTAATGTTATCGGCAACCAGGGACTGGCTGATGCATATCGCGAGGTGATTGCCAGTGGCTTCAGCGCCAGAGCCATCTCCTACCGACTCAATGCCGGTCTCTCTCCCGTTGATTTCGATCTGGCGGTTTTGTGCCAGGTGATGGTCGAACCGTATTGCGCCGGGGTTATGCTGACCCGTGATCCCTCACAACCCGAAAGCGGCCGAATGTTGATCAGTGCGGTGCCGGGATTGGGAACTATGGCGGTTGATGGCTCTGCCCCGGTTGATTTGTATCACCCATGGCGAGCCTGGCAAAACGGTGAGGCATCCCAGGACACGACATCAGCAAGTGGCAAACACCAGGCCAAAATCAGTCAAGAGCAGACAGTACAACTGATGGACGGTGCCCAAATCCCCAATAAGACGATTCGTGAAGTTGCAACGGAGGGCGGAGGAATACGCCAGGAACAGGTTCCGCCTGAGGAAGCTGCCTTACCGTTATTACCGGTCGAATCTCTCGCAGAATTGATGCATTTCGGAGAAACAATTGAGAGCCTGGCCGGGATGCCTCAAGATGTGGAATGGGCATACGGCAAGAATGGGGAAATGACACTCCTCCAGGCCCGCCCGTTGCACCTGGCAGCAGGCCAGGGAAGGCGGATACGTCTGTCACCCGTAGCGGAACCACTGGTGGCAGGGACGTGTGCCTCTTCGGGAAAAGCCGTGGGCAGAGTACAGCGTGTCCATTCGGCGACAGAACTGAAACACTTCAATGTTTCCCGCCGGAAAAATATCAGTGAAGATCCATCCATCCTGGTACTTCCCCAGAGTATTGTCGATGCAGCGCGCCTGATGCAGAATTATGTCGGGGCAATTATCGATGTCGGTAACCCAACTGATCATTTGTCCTGCATTGCCAGGGAGTATGGCATTCCGATGATCACTGGTGCAGCCAACGCTCTGGCAACCTTGCAGGATGGACAATGGATTATTCTTGATGCTGATCAGGGGGTGGTTGTCGAAGCTCCGGAGTCGATCCAAGCGGCAGCCGCTCTGGCATACAGCGAACGTCTGCAGAAAGCGACGCAAAATCCAGCTGGTAATGAGGAAAGAAGGCTTGCGAACCAAAGCACCATATCACCAAAGCGCCAAAAATTACGAGAGTTGGTCGTTCCACTCAACCTGACCGATGCCTATGGTCCAACATTTTCAATCATGGAGTGCAAATCGATCCATGACATCGTACGATACACCCATGAAATGGCTGTTCTGGCCATGTTCAATGTCGGGGATCGCATCATGGAAGAGGCAGGAGGGTTGTTGCGTCCTCTGGAGATCGGAGTACCTTTTGATTTTCTGGTCATTGATGTCGGCGGTGGAATTCGCCGGGATCCCAACAAATCACTGCGAAAACGATTGGCTGTGCATAAGCCGTTGAGTAAGGACGACATCCTCTCCATTCCCTTGACGGCGTTTTGTGAAGGTCTTCTCACACCGGGGTTGAGTTGGCATTCCGGGCCTGACCTCGACGCGCTGTCAGACATTTTCTCCAGAACCCTGTTGGATGCCAGGACGGCTCGTCCGGCAGGCTCCTATAACTATGCACTGGCGGCTCGAGATTATCTCAATCTCAATGCCAGAGTTGAATTCCACTTTGCCATGCTCGATGCAATCTGCGGCAGAGACTCCCATGCCAATTATATCCGTTTTCGTTTCAAGGGTGGCGGTGCCGGCTTTCAGCGCGGTCGCCGACGAGCGATATTTCTTCGACATATCCTTGAAAACAATTCTTTTTACACGACGGTTGCCGACGATTTGATCACCGCCTCGCTGGTAGGGGCCTCAAAAGAGGTTGTTTATGAACGACTGATCATGCTGGGCAGGCTAATGGGCTTCAGCAGGTTTCTGGACGGAGTCATGACCGATGACAGCACCCCCTTAAAACTCGCTGAGGCATTTTTGGCCGGACGTTTCGATTCAAGAAGTGTAACTGACCGGGAAGATGAGGAATAACCATTACCTCTCACGGCAGCACCGGCACCTCAGGCGTGATAAAAGTGTAACTTCGGTAATTCAACAGCAGTAAGGACATTGCCATAGACGGCCCCGGTATCGATACAAATACGGTCATGCATTACCAGCGGGGTTTCAAACGGTGAGTGACCGAAGACGACAATATACTCCGCTATTCGACTCTTCTCCTCGCTCAGACGTCTACTGGATAAAAGTCCTAATTCCGCTTGATGTCCTGAGGCGCAGGAACCATCCTCGTATTTTGCCAGTGCAATCATCTCCTCATTGATATCCGCATGGGTAAAAAGGTACTTATCGGAAATATAGAGAAACTCCAAGGTCTGTAAAAAAGTCCGATGTTCAGGTGGGAAAAAAGCCAAATCCCGGAGCTGACGCACCGTAGCACCATAGCTTTCGACGGTCGATTCCACCCCCATGTTGCGCAGGATACGCAAGGTTTCCACATCGCCCGTTGCAGCGTATTCCAGTACCATCTGTTCATGGTTCCCCTTGAGAAAGACGGTGTGGGCATAGGTCGCCTGTACCTCTAACAGGGTGTCCAGTACCTTGCGTGAATCGGGGCCCCGGTTGATATAATCTCCCATAAGAACAAGAGTATCGTGGTCTTTGTCAAAGGGGATTCGATCCAGCAGACGGACCAGTTTACTATGACAACCGTGAATATCGCCTATGGCAAAGATTTTGTTTGCTGACAACATATTTTTTCCAATCCCGAAGCCTTCTCTGGTAGCTGGTAAGATGAAGCTACTACGGCCTAATAGAGCCTCGAACTCTCCCGATCCTATCCCCTGACTCACTTCAAAGCAAGAGTATTTTCTTAATTTCCCGTTGAACCAGGCACAGATCAGAAATAGCGCCGAAAAGCTGTTTTCTCAGATAAAGAAAGACCAATAATCTCTTCTTGTCCAAGTGAAACAGATGTTTTATACTCACGTTTTAATACCAGTTTTTGTACGGGAGATCCCATGTCAAATCATACAGCGCCAACCAAGCAACGGATTCTCAAGTCGGCCGGAGTGATCTTTGGCCGAAAGGGCTTTAAAGATGCCACCATTCGCCAGATTGCCAAAGATGCCCAAGTGAATGTTGCCGCGATCAATTATCATTTCCAAGGGAAGGAAGGGCTGTATGGAGCCGTTCTCGAGGATGTCTTTCATACAGGTTTCACTTGCTTTCCGGCAACCCCGGATACAAACAATAAGACAGATCCGGAACAACGGCTCCGTTTTTTTATCAGAGCAATGTTCTATCGATTGCAGAGCCGAGAAGGTTGGGGAGGCATGTCCGGACAGGGTCGTCTTATTGCCAGGGAACTATTCGACCCCAGTCCCGCTTTTGAACCAATTTTGAACAAATATATCAATCCGCACAAAGATCTTTTGCTGACTATCATTGCGGACATAATGCAGATCAACCCCGGCCGGGAGATACTTATGCCCTGTGCCTTAAGTATTATAGGCCAGTGTATCTACTATGCGCTGGCCTCGACGGTCATCGGTAAAATCAATCCAGACAGCGCGCCTGCAGAAAACAATCTTGATCAATTGTCCGACTACGTCTGGCTCTTTTCCCTGGGGGGAATCGCAAGGACAAAAGAACAATTTCTTTCACCATCGAAGGCATAGATATGAAAAAAAGATTACGCATCATTCTCCCAATTCTGGTGGCAATCATCATTGGTATCATTGTCTTCAATGTTTTCAATCACCGAAACGATGCTTCATCACTACGGTTTTCGGGCAATATCGAGGTCACCGAGGCCCAAATGAGCTTCAGAATTCCCGGTCGCCTCGAAGTACGGCCGGTGGAGGAAGGCGACTCGGTCAAGGCTAACCAAACGTTGGCGAGACTCGAAAAGAGAGATCAAACCATTGCCCTGGCGCAAGCAGAAGCAAATTTGGCGTATGCCAAATCGATCCTGGCTGAACTTGAGGCGGGCAGCAGAAAAGAAGACCTCGATCGGGCCGCGGCCAAAGCCATGCAGGCACGGCAAGTTCTGACGGAATTGCAGAATGGCAGCCGTATCCAGGATATCGAAACTGCCAAGGCAGATCTGAACAGCGCCAGAGCGGCCGAACAATCGGCAATCGTCCAACTGAAACAGGCCAAGATCGATCAGAATCGCTACCTCACCCTCTACAAACAAGACAGTGTCAGTAAAAACACCCTTGAAACCTATCAGCTTCTCTTTGAAACCGCAGAAAATCGGGTAAAGGAGGCCGGTGCACGAACCAAAGCGGCAAAGCAACGGCTTGAGCTGCAAAAAATCGGTCCTCGTATCGAACAGATCCATGGTGCAGAGGCAGCGCTGAAGCAGGCCGAAGCGGAATATGCCCTGATCAAGGCCGGTCCTCGTAAAGAGAGCATCGACCAGGCGAGAGCCAAAGTTCAGGTGGCCGGAGAGACCGTAAGTCAAGCCAGACAACAGCTGAGCTACACCAAGCTCACCGCGCCCATGAATGCAGTGGTGCTCACCACCTCGGCAGAGGCCGGAGAATATCTCAACCCCGCCTCCCCAGTGCTCACACTAGGTCGGCTAGATAGACCATGGCTGCGTGCCTACATCGACGAAACAGACCTTGGTCGGGTCAAATTGGGCCAGCAGGTGGTTGTCACAACCGATGCCTTTCCCGACAAGACCTACTCTGGTCGGGTAAGCTATATCAGCAGTCAGGCCGAATTTACCCCCAAAACGGTGCAGACCTTTGAAGAACGGGTCAAACTCATGTTCCGCATCAAGGTCTTGCTCGACAATCCCAGAAATGAACTAAAACCGGGGATGCCGGCAGATGGACTCATTGAGTTCTCTAATCAATAAGGTGATGGAAGTGACGGACAAACCGATCTCTTTCTCTGCGAGAAGACTATGACTCCGCAACAGGCAGCTGAAGGGAGTAGTCCAGCCATTGCCACGGAAGGACTGACCAAGAAATTCGGTCCGCTCACAGCCGTTGATCAGTTGCAGATCACAGTCTTTCCCGGGGAAATTTTCGGATTGGTAGGACCGGACGGCGCAGGCAAATCGACCAGTCTGCGCATGCTGGCAACCATCATGAACCCGGATTCCGGCACGGCCCATATTGCCGGTTTTGATACGTCGCTGGAGGCTGCCGCAGTCAAGGACCATCTCGCCTATATGAGCCAGAAGTTTGGCTTGTATCAGGACCTCACCGTGGGCGAAAATATCGACTTTTATGCCGACCTTTACGGCATGAGTCGCAAAGGACGGCAGAATCGTATCGAAGAACTCCTCGATTTCAGTCACATGCGCCCCTTTATCCGTCGCCGGGCAGGCAATCTTTCCGGCGGCATGAAACAAAAGCTCCAGCTGGTCTGCGCCCTTATCCACACACCCAAGGTTCTCCTGCTTGACGAACCGACCAATGGCGTCGATCCGGTAAGTCGCCGGGATTTCTGGCGAATACTCCACCGACTTCGACAACAGGACGTTGCCGTGCTTATCACGACTGCCTATCTCGATGAAGCGGAACGTTGCGACCGGGTCGGCCTCATCGATCGGGGCAAATTGATGGCAGTCGGTACACCAAGTGAAATTAAACTGCTGATGGATGGCCAGATACTTGCGATTAGATCCCGTCAGGCCAGGAAAATAGTCAGCCTGCTCCGCGAAAATCCATTTACCATAAGCGTCAATCTCTTCGGTGATACGGTCCATCTGGTCTGCCGGAACAGCAAAGAGACCAAAGACCAGGTCTCAGCGCTTCTCGACCGGGACCAGATAGACTATGAACAGGTCCGGGAGACCCAGCCGTCTCTTGAAGACGTCTTCGTCAGCTTACTGGGAAAGAGCAATCAGCCTACACCGGGAACTCAGGAGAGCACTCTCATTGTACACACCCCGGCCACAACCGATGACAGCCTGGCCGTCAAGGTGGAGCATTTAACCCGACGATTCGGAGACTTCATCGCCGTTGACGATGTCGGTTTTAAGGTTAAAAAAGGAGAAATCTTCGGTTTTCTGGGTCCCAACGGGGCCGGTAAGAGTACGACCATCCGCATGCTCTGTGGGCTACTCAGCCCAAGTTCCGGCACAGGGACGGTGGCAGGCTTTGACATTTTGACCGAAACTGAGCAGATCAAACTGCATATCGGCTATATGAGCCAGAAATTTTCCCTCTACGACGACCTCACTGTAGAGGAAAACATCAGCTTTTACGGTGGCATCTATGGCCTGCGAGGCAAGCAGCTGGAAGATCGCCTCAGGTGGGCGCTGGAGATGGCCGGACTACAGGAACATCGTACCAGTCTTACCGCCATACTCAGCGGCGGCTGGAAGCAACGCCTGGCTCTTGCCTGCGCCATTCTTCATGAACCGCCGATAATTTTTCTCGATGAACCGACCAGCGGGGTCGATCCGCTCAGCCGTCGGCAATTCTGGGACCTTATCTACACCATGGCGGATCAGGGAATCACCATCTTCGTCACCACCCACTATATGGAAGAGGCCGAGTATTGCGACCGCATCGCCCTTATTTACGATGGAAAGATGATCGCCTCCGGGTCACCGATGGAGCTGAAGACCCGCTTCATGAATGACCAGATTATCGACCTGCGCTGCGCCGATCCCCAGGCGTTGGTCAATCCGCTGAAAGCCCTGCCCGAAATCCGCGACGCAGCCCTTTTTGGCTCGGGTCTGCATATCGTCACCCCGGACGATATAAAAGCCACCGAGGCAATCAAGAGTCTTCTTGCTGAACTAGGTCTGGATCCGGATAACGTTACCATGGAGACCATCCTGCCGAGTATGGAAGATGTGTTTATCTCCCTCATTGAAGAGGTGGACAGAAAAAGCGGCAACGAAAAGGACCGGGAGGCAAGCAAACCTTGAACCTCAGACGTCTCACCGCCGTGGCCCGCAAAGAAACCCTGCACCTTGTGCGCGATTGGCGGAGCCTGACCCTGGCCCTTGCCATTCCGCTGATCCTCATCCTTCTCTATGGCTATGCACTCACCCTCGATCTGCGGCTGGTGCCAACCGTAGTCTGGGACCAGTCACGTTCTCCCGAAAGCCGCGAATTGCTCAGTCTCTTTCAAAGTTCTCCCTACTTTGCCGTCAAAGGCTTTCATGACGATTACCATGGATTGCAACAAGACCTCGACCGGGGTGCGGCCATGGTCGCGTTAGTCATCCCCGGAGATTTTGCCGCCAAGGTACAGGCCAATAAGCCCGTAAAAATACAGATTATCGGTGACGGCAGCGATGCCAATACCTCCCGGCTGGCCATGGGCTATGCGACAAATATCTGCACCATCTACGCCCTTCAGGTTACCTCGGAGCAAATGCAACTCAAAGGACGGGGAGAACTGAAACAACCGATGGAGTTGATCCAGCGCTCCTGGTACAATCCAGATCTCAGAAGTCAGAACGTACTCATTCCCGGCATTATCGCACTGGTCATGATCGTTGTCGCCGCCCTGCTCACCAGTACCACGGTGGCCAAAGAGTGGGAGACCGGGACTATGGAACAGTTGATCAGTACCCCACTGCGCGGTCCTGAGCTTATTTTCGGCAAGGTTATCCCCTACTTTGCTATCGGTATGATCGATGTGGCAATGGCTGTTCTGATAGGCAAATGGATTTTCGATGTACCAATAGTCGGCAACGCCGGGCTGTTGTTCGCTCTCTCCTCCTTTTTTCTGACCGGCGCCCTGTTTTTTGGCATGTTGCTCAGCATTAAACTCAAATCGCAGGTCCTGGCCAATCAGCTGGCTATCATTGCCGGGTTTTTGCCGACACTTATCCTGAGTGGTTTCGTTTTTGCCATCGAAAATATGCCGTTGCCACTGCAGTTCCTCACGTATATCGTCCCGGCCCGTTATTTCATCGCCATTCTCCGAGGTATTTATTTAAAAGGAATCGGTCTGGAAATTCTTTGGCTTGACGCCTTGTTTTTAATCGTTTACGCGACCCTGATGATATTTTTAGCCAACCGCAATTTTTCCTTCAAACTGGAGTAAGAGATGCTGCAACGACTTTTCCGCATGCTCATCAAGGAATTTTTGCAGATGCTCCGGGATCCGCGGATGCGGGTGGTTATTTTCGGCATGCCGGTGATCCAGATGACCATCATGGCCTTTGCCCTGACTACCGATGTCACCAATATCCGCCTGGCGGTGCTGGACATGGACAAGACACCGGCCTCAAGAGAACTGATAAGCGCCTTCACTGCCGGTAATTATTTCCGTATTACCAACCACCTGGTGTCCCAAAACGAAATCATCCCTCTGCTTGATCGTAGTGATGTCCGCGCCGTACTGCAGATTCCGGCAGGATTCAGCAGAGATATCCTCACCGAGCAAACGGCCGGTGTGCAGCTCATTACCGATGGCACCGACAGCAACAGCACGTCTATCGTCCTCGGTTATGCCGGATTCATTGTCAGTGATTACAATGACAAACGGTTAAAAGAGCGACAGGGACGAAAAGGCATCAGAACACCGCCGCTACAGATCTCATCCGAGAGCCGCGCCTGGTACAACGTCAATCAGGAGAGCCGGTATTATTACGTTCCCTCGCTGATTGCCACCATGCTCTATATCTTCAGTCTACTGCTTACCAGTATCGGAATTGTCCGGGAAAAAGAAATCGGCACCATCGAGCAGGTGATGGTGACCCCGATCCGCGGTATTGAATTTATCCTCGGCAAGACCATTCCCTACATGATCACCGGCTACATCTCGATGTCTGTCATGCTCATCGTCGCGTACTTCATTTTTGACGTCCAGGTAAAAGGCAGCCTGCTGCTGCTCTATGGCCTGACCGGTATCTACCTCGCCGGGAATATGGGTATTGCCTTGATTATCAGCGGCAGTGCCGCTACCCAACAGCAGGCCCTGCTGACCAGCTTTCTGATCCTCATGCCCTCGGTTATGCTGAGCGGTTTCATGTTCCCTATCAGCAATATGCCCGACCCGGTCCGCTACGCAACTATCTTTAATCCGATGCGCTGGTATCTTGAAATTCTGAGGGGTATTGTCATGAAGGATGTTGGAATTTTATCCCTTTGGCCGGCAATTCTGGCTCAAATCATCCTGGCTTTCAGCTTTCTGACCATCGCGATCGGACGGTTCAAAAAAACCTTGTCATGACCGGAAAGGAGGCAACAGCAGAAAAAAAACGAAGGAATCAGATCAAAAAAATTTATTCGCCCCCTGTTGTCCTAGTGGTTAAGGTCTTTGTTATAGAAACATTCTTTTTTGTCCACGTGTAGAAAAAACAAGAGACAGAGATAAACGACGGCCATGATCAAAACAATCAATACTGAGAAACGACCGATTATACTCTGGTTGGAAGATATCGACCGCGATACCTTGGAGCAGGCTAAAAACCTGGCCAACCTGCCTTTTCTTCACCATCATGTGGCGATCATGCCGGACGCCCATGTTGGCTACGGCATGCCGATTGGCGGCGTTGCGGCCACAGAAGAGGTGGTCATCCCCAATGCGGTGGGAGTCGATATCGGCTGCGGAATGTGCGCCGTTCAGACCTCACTGCACCATGTGGAACGGTCGGAACTGAAAAAAATCATCCAGACCGTCCAACAGGCGATACCTCTCGGTTTCAAGCACCACAAAAGACCTCAGCCTGTCGAGTGGATGCCGGAGATCAGGAGCGGACGAGCGGAAAAAGAACTGCCAATCGTCTGCCGGGAATATGAAAATGGTCGGATGCAACTTGGCACTCTCGGCGGTGGCAATCACTTTATTGAGCTGCAACTGGGGAGTGATGGCTACATCTGGTTGATGATTCACTCCGGCAGCAGAAATATCGGCTACCAGGTGGCCGGCCATTACAATAGACTGGCCGGAGCATATAACCAGGCACATGGTGCGAAGATTCCCGCCAAATGGCAGCTCGACTATCTGCCGGTAGAATCCGACACGGGACATTACTATCTCCAGGAGATGAACTATTGTGTTCAATTCGCTGCGGCCAACCGGAGGGCAATGATGCAGAGAGTCAGCGAGATCCTGCTGGAATTTGAACCATCGATCTCCTTTTCTCCCGCCCTTGATGTGGCTCATAATTATGCAGCGCGGGAATACCATTTTGGCAAGGAGACTCTGGTTCACAGGAAAGGTGCAACCCGGGCGGCAGCAGGAGAGATAGGGATTATTCCCGGATCCCAGGGAAGTACCAGTTATATTGTCCGGGGCCTTGGCAACAAAGAAAGCTTTAGTTCCTGCTCACACGGGGCAGGCAGAAGACTCGGAAGAAAGCAGGCCAGGCGGGAACTTGATCTCAAGCAAGAGATCAGTCGCCTTGAGCAACAGGGAATTCTCCATGCCCTTCGCCATAAAAATGATCTCGATGAGGCTGCTGGAGCCTATAAGAATATCACAGAAGTAATGAACAACCAGCGCGACCTGGTTGAGGTCATAACAACGCTCAAACCGCTGGCTGTGGTGAAGGGGTAAACAAACGGTCGGTGACGATCCACAGGATTCCCGTGTTTCGACACCGGCCGGGAAAATCTCAAGGAGCCAAGCGTTCGATGACCCAATCCTTTGATTCTTCAGACCTGGTATAGAGGAACCGATCATGGAGACGGTTTTTCCTGCCCTGCCAGAACTCAATTTCGACAGGTTGCACGCGGTAACCACCCCAGAAAGAGGGCAGCGGCACCTTCCCTTCACCGATCTTTCTCTTCATCTCCTGAAATTTCTGCAACAAGATCTGTCTTGACGTCAGGGGGTGACTTTGACTCGAGACCCAGGCAGCCATCTGGCTTTCCTTTGGTCTGGTCATAAAATATTTTGCTGATTCAGCAGCGGATATTCTTGAGGCAATCCCGTTAATCATGACCTGCCGCTCAAGATCAAGCCAGACAAAGAGCAGACTGACCTTGGAATTATCCTTTATTTCTTTTGCCTTGCGGCTCTCAAAATTGGTGAAAAAAACAAATCCTTTCTCGTCATAGTACTTCAGTAGAACTGTCCGCTGACTTGGCTGTCCGCTGCTGCCAACGGTCGCCAGAGCCATAGCTGTTGGATCGGCTATTTCCGTTTTACGAGCCTGATCAAACCACTCTGCAAACTGAAAAATCGGATCTTCCTTAAGATTGGAACGAGAGAGACCTCCCTTTAAATATTCCCGACGGAACTGACTGATATCCACACACACCCTCTCTTATAAAATCATCGACGCCTGCCTCTGATGTTGATCATGGGCACCGGCGCTGTATCACACTTGTTTAATGCCTTCCAACTTCCATTTCTCTGTCCTGACCAACCTGGCCCAAATCACATCAAGCATAGTGAAGGCGATAAACAGCAACGATATCGGAGCCATTTTTTTTACAAAGCATCACCTTAACTCACATCCATTTGATTTTTTTATTGATCATCTACAAACCCGGGCTACATTATAGTGCACCTTTGGCAAGAAGCCAGAGAAAGAAGGAATTTTTCCAAAAGAGAGTCTTCATGCTGATAATCCATCCACCACTCACCAAGCCCTGCGAGCCGCCGGCAGCCCTTGCCTACCTCTCCGCTTCTCTTGCAGCTCATGGTCACTCATGCACAATCTGTGACATGAATATCGAAGGCTTACATTTCCTCTTCGAGACGGTTGTGCCCGCAGAAGATACGTGGTCGAAAAGGGCATTCAAAAATCTAAAACGAAATATCACGGCATTGCAGACCGGTGAGACCTACAACAATGCCGACAGGTATCGACGGGCAGTTGCGGATATTAACCGGATATTGGAAATGGCTGGCAAAAGGTTTGGACTCCAGCTGTCCCTGGCCAATTACCAGGATGATACCAGGTCTCCGCTAAAAAGTGGCGACCTGCGCCTTGCCGGCAAAGAGTATGCTGCAAATATTTTTTACCCATACTTCAGCAAAAAACTTGAGGAACTTCTTGATACCGACCATTCCGGACACGTGGGCTTCTCCCTGAACTACCTCAGCCAGGCAATGTGTACCTTCGCGATGATCGGATACCTGAAAGCGTATCATCCGGAAGTGAAAATAATTCTCGGCGGTGGCCTGGTTACAACCTGGTTGAGCCATCCACAGTGGAGTGATCCTTTTGTTGGGTTGGTGGATCACCTTGTCGGAGGCCAGGGGGAGGGACCCCTGCTCAACCTTCTGGGAACACAGCGAAAGCCAGGACATGTGCGACCTGTCTATGAGCATCTTAAGAACAACAGCTACCTGTCTCCCGGTTTCATTCTCCCCTACACCAGCTCTTTTGGCTGTTTCTGGAAAAAATGCAGCTTCTGCCCTGAGACAAGCGAGGATAACCCATATCAACACGTCGCACCGAGCACAACCATTACCGATCTACAGGCACTCACCGCAGCCACCTCCCCTGCCCTTATTCATCTCCTTGACAACGCCATCAGTCCGACAACACTGAAGGCCTTGGCGGATACAGCGCCCAAAGTACAATGGTATGGCTTTGCCCGTATCGATCCACAACTTGCCGACCGGAAATTCTGTCGCCGCTTGAAAGATTCCGGCTGTAATATGCTGAAACTCGGTCTCGAATCCGGCAATCAGGAGGTCCTTGATACTATGCATAAAGGGATCAATCTGGAACTTGCCGCAAGGGTACTGGAAAACCTGCATGAGGTAGGCATTGCCACCTATGTCTATCTGTTGTTTGGCACACCATCAGAGAGTCAAAAAGAAGCCGAGGGAACCCTCGGCTTTGTTGAAAACCACCACCAGGCAATCAGTTTTCTTAACCTGGCAATCTTTAACCTGCCCGCCTGTAGCCAGGAAATATCGAGCCTCGAAGTATCTGATTTTTATGAAGGCGACCTGTCGATATACCGCAATTTCACCCATCCGAAAGGCTGGAATCGAGGAGAGGTTCGGCGTTTTCTCGACAGCACCTTCAAACGGTCACCCAAGATTGCCGAAATCCTCCGCCACGATCCACCGTTTTTCACCTCAAACCATGCACCATTTATGAAAAAGTAGAGTTCGAAGCTCTTTCCTTAGAAATGATTTTCTTGTTTTTGCAAGAAAATCATTTCGTTCGATTAAACCCCGCAAAGCACGGGGTTAAGAACCTTTAGACAGATTATTTTTTTGAAAAAAACAAGAAAATAATCTGTAAGGTACTAAACCCTCGCAGCAGACCGTTGATTCCGTTTAGCCCTTGTTTTGTCAGCGGGTTTCTCGGCTTGATTCGGTTTTTTATCAGGATCTTTTCCCCACAAATCAGAGCAACTAAAAAAGACATACCAATCGCTCCTGATGACCTTTTTCTTTGATTTTCCTGAAGCTCTACTCTGTTCAGGCCGACTCCTTGCCCACCACTTAGCGATTTGTTCCGACGACTCCCGGATCAAGTGAATAGCACACATAGCCAATACCAATCCGGCAAACACTATTGATGATTCCATCATTGACCTCTCTTCTATAAACCCCGCAAAGCGCGGGTTCCGAATCCTTTCAGCTATCCTTTTTAACCACCTGAACCGGGCAGCTTGCCAGAGCAGCCACTTTCTCGACAACGCTTCCTAAAAGAATATCACTCACACCAAAATAACCTTTAGATCCCAGGATAATATGTTGGATGTCTTTTTTGTTGGCATATCCTATCAGACATTTTTCCGGCGAAGTTTCCTGCAACTCAGTCATTACCTGCACCCCGAGCCGCTCCCCTTGCCTGGCTAATGCTTCCAGAGCTTTGAATCCTTTTTGCCTGGCATCTTTTAACACTCCGTAGCGGAGACCCTCATCAGTCGGCACATCGATGGCGGTAACAGCGTGCACCTCGCTCCCGTAACTGACTGCCAAATCAAGTGCACGCTGTCCGGCCGAACTACTGGCAGGTGTTCCATTGATTCCTACAAGGATCCTCCCGAACCGAATCTCCGACATTTCCGGCACAAGCATCACATCACAGGGACTGCCGGTAATAATTTTTGACCTCAGTCCGCCAAGTAACACCTGTTCCACCTTAGAACGTTTGGTATTACCGAGAACGATCAGGTCGACCTCCTCTTCTTCGGCCACCCGTACTATTTCCGCACTTGGTTCCCCAATTCTATGAACCGTTTGGATCTCAAGGCCGAGAGACGCTGCATACGATGCAGCGTCCTCAACACCCTTACGAAACGGTGCACTGAGCTGCTCATTAGCATCAGCGATTTTCAGGCGGTTCATATTCCCTTCATATTTGGGGGTCACACCGACAACCACCAACTTTGCACGCATCGACGATGCCAGGGCCAAAGCCTGCTTGAAAGCTGAGTGGCTGACCTGTGAATTATCGACAGCCACCAGTATTGACTCCATCATGGCACACATATTCAAGCCTGAGCCTGGGCTCTTTCAAGGGCACTTTCCGCACTTCTTGCCTTGAACATATTGACCAGGATAATCATGGCTCCCGTTAGTAAGGCAAAGCACATGATGTAAAAACTCATCTGGGTCATTACAGAAACACTGCCATCGCTAAAAGAAGTTACGTTGAGCTGATTCGTGTACTTCGGAATTGCCAGAAAACGGCTCACCGCGACAATCAGCATGATGGTTGCCATGACGTATTTGATCATATAATCCTTCACATAAGTGGTACCGATTGCGCCAAGCTGTACGCCAAAGAGTGAGCCGCCAAGAATGAGAAGGGTAAGACGGATATCAACCATTCCGTAAAAGGCCCAGATCAGAGTACCACCGAGTCCCATGACGAACGCCACGACCAACTCAGTGGCTGACGCGACGATACTGGTTGCGCCGATGATATACATCAGTCCCGGAACACCGATAAATCCACCTACTGCAATGGTCGCAGCGAGCATACCGGTGGCGAGGGCCACAGGGATGATAAACCAGACACTAATTCTCAGGTTGGCTCTTTTGAAACTCATCATGGGCCATAATTCGATTTTCTGCAGTCGGGCGGCAATAGCTGGTTGTACCCAGCCGTCCCCACCAGCTTTTCGAAGAGTTAGGGCATCGCGCAAGACAAAGGAACCAACAATAACTAATACAGCGACAAAAGAAACACTGACATAGAGATTGGATCCTGCTTCACCCCAACGTTCAAGAATATGTTTTTGCACCATAATACCCACCTGAACACCAATCTCGGCAAAGAGACCCATAATAACTCCGAGTTTAATATCTACCTGACCGTATCGATATCGCTTGATCGAACCGACCAAGGCTTTGGGAAACTTATGGCACATGTTACTGGCCACAGCAACAGTTCCCGGGACCCCTAGACTCATCATTCCAGGAGTAAGAACAAAGGCACCGCCGGAGCCGATGAATCCGCTCACGAGGCCTCCGATAAAACCGACGAGTATTAAAAAGACGATATACGCGAAATTCAAATCAATGAATTGTATAGTTTCAGTTATTGGTCCGTGCATTGTTGTGACTCCTCTTTTTCTTGTTTTTTATGAACATAAACAATCTGTAAGGCACTAATAATATTATTAGGCGTTGGCCTGTACTCGCGGCCTTGTATCCGGACGTTTCTCGGATACTTTTTCCGCCACTTTGGTTGGTTTTAAGGTAGAAGCTTTAGACCCCTCAATACCGAGAGCCGACCAAAAATTACTTGTGAACGAACCATGTGCATAAGAGAAGATAAAAACTGTTGCTACCGGGAGCAGAGCGTATACTCCACCTTTGGTAAAGTAGTGCATGACGAAGTCGGAATTACTGAAAACCGCCGCATAAAGAGCTGCTGTCATGCCGCCGAAAACAATAGTTTTTAGAAAATAGCTTTTCCTGCTTGTTGCTTTCATGATTTTTTCTCCATTAAAAATTTTTTGTCCATGGCGGTTCTCGATCCTCCTTCCCGTTCTCGAATCGGTGCAAACGATGTTGAAAACCGGAACTGGTGAGCCGAAAGCCGCCTCTTCAATTTTTATACCCTGGTCAATCAGAACAAACTCAACCCTTTTCACTATGTGGCATAATCTGCTGATAACTTTGCTTATTTTTCCTGATTCCTGAACGAATTCGAACTCCACCCCTCGGGCTATGGCTTTTTCTTTAAACTGGGCAGCATTCTGTTCATTCGCAGCTTCAAAACGCTTGCGATGCACGCCGCCATCTCCAAAGAGCGGGAGGGTATTCACATAGGTCGCGATTACCTTGCATTTCATCCGATCGGCTACATTTATTGCGTAATCCATCACTGGCTCTGCCAGTTGACTGTTCTTGGTCACCAGCAAAATGCAGGATTGTTTGTCCTGACTATATTGTTCCGACATTTCGTCGGTCTCTGGTCGATGGAGGACGGTTAATGGTGTAACGTTGCGATGTAGAGTTTGTTCCATAATCAACCTCTGGTCTTGTGTGATCGTCTCTGATTTATTTGCAGTTTATATTTCAAAAATCAGGCCATGGATGCAAAAAATTTTATCATGCTGTAATTACTCTATTTTTTTTCCAATCAACACGTATCCCCAAAGTGCTGGTTGCAATCCGCAACATGAATTCAAAAAAGAAGTTGCAAATTGCAACGGCTGTTGCGGATTGCAACCTAAGGGCCTGGAAGTAATCCCGCCATTACTCAATTGGTTTCCTCACAAGTAAAGAGTACTTTTTTGCAGAATATGTTAAAAACAATCAGGAGAGACATGTAATCGGTTCACCAGCAGACAAGAGGACACATGCGATGTTTTTCAAAAAGAACTCCAAGAACAATGAGGTAGTCCCTGAACAACCAGAGAATGAAGACTCCCCTCTGATCAAACTGCGAAAACAGATAGCCGAAGCAAATCTTCCCCAACATGCCCTGGATGCAGCCAACAAAGAGCTGGATAAACTGGCAACGACCGATTCTGCTGTCGCCGAATACTCAGTCGGTCTCAATTACATTGAGCTTATCAGGTCTTTGCCCTGGAACGTTTCCACCAAAGGCACCCTGGATATGGCCCGAGTCCAAGCCATCCTTGATGGTCGACACTGCGGACTGGCCCAGGTTAAGCAGCGTATCCTTGAATTTCTTGCCGCCAAAACATTGCGTGGCAGTGCAAAACAAAATATCCTTATTGTTGATGATGAAGCTATTGCCAGGACCAATATGACCCATGTCCTGAAGAAGGATGGCTATGAGTGCCAGAGTGCCGAAAACGGCATTGCCGCACTGAAAATTCTGGCAACAGAGGACATCGATCTCATCATCAGCGACCTGAAGATGGATCACATGGACGGACTTGAACTGCTGACCGAGGCCAACCATAGCTATCCGGATATTCCAGTCATCATGGTAACCGGTTTTGCCACCATCAGTTCGGCGGTACAGGCAATGAAAAGAGGTGCTGCGTACTACCTTGGCAAACCCGTCAATCTTGATGAGCTGCGAAAAACCGTTCGGGAAGTCCTCACCCAAAAACTGACCACCGACATGGGCAAAGGGCCGATTCTCTGTTTTACCGGCCCACCGGGTACCGGAAAGACCTCAGTAGGAAAAGCTATCGCCGAGGCGCTGCAGCTCCAGTTCATCAGGGTCTCCCTGGCGGGACTTCGGGATGAGGCAGAACTCCGCGGTCATCGCCGCACCTATGTGGGAGCCATGCCTGGCCGTATTATCATGGAGCTTAAAAGAGCTGCAGTGAACAATCCCGTTTTCATGTTGGACGAAATCGATAAAATAGGTCAGGACTTTCGGGGCGATCCCGCCTCGGTTATGCTCGAAGTTCTGGATCCGGAGCAAAATGTCAAATTTATGGATCACTATCTGGATATGCCTTTTAATCTCTCGCGAATCATGTTTATCGCGACAGCAAACGATGTATCAAAACTACCAGGTCCCCTGCTCGACCGCATGGAGCTTATTGAATTCACCGGATATACTGAGAAAGAAAAATGTCAGATTGCCCAGGATTTCATTATCCCTCGACAACTCAAAGCTGCTGGATTAAATGCAATCGGCATTAATTTTTCGACAGAGGCTGTATCCAGAATTATCAGCGATTACACGAGAGAATCAGGTCTTCGCAACCTGGAAAGAGAGATTGCCAATGTCTGCCGAAAACTGGCTCTTCTGTATCTCGATTCCCAGAAAACGACGATCGAAACGAAAATTGAAGCAGACACCATCGCCACCCTTCTCGGTCCCCGCAGGTTCATCAGAGACAGTGCGGAACGGGAACCCAAAGTTGGAATTACCACAGGTCTCGTCTGGTCGGCGATTGGCGGTGAAATCATCAGTGTGGAAACAGCCTCAATGAAAGGGTCAGGCAACCTGCTCCTCACCGGCTCCTTGGGTGAGATATTGCAGGAATCCGCCCATGCCGCTCTGAGTCTTATCAGAAGCAGGTCCGAAGAATTTGGGATCAAAGAATATTTCTTTAAAGATATGGATATCCATATCCATTTTCCCGCCGGCGGTATCGCAAAAGACGGGCCGTCAGCTGGAATCACTATTTTCGCTGCACTTCTCTCTCTCTTAACCAAACGTCCGGCACGAAGAGACGTCGCCATGACCGGGGAAATGACACTAAGTGGCCGCATTCTGCCGATCGGTGGAATTAGGGAGAAACTGCTTGCGGCGCAGCGGGCGGGAATAAAAACAGTCCTATTGCCGCTAGCCAATAAAGAGGAAGTGGCAATATTGCCACCCGATGTGCTTGACAACATTGAAGTAGTACTGGTGGAAAACGCCGATGAAGTAATTCCTCTTGTTCTCCTCCCTGCGTTGTAATTGACAGGAGACACGGCTATTACATGAAGAATTGGTAACCGATGATGGGGACTCAACTGTCGGGGACATCAAGACCATATCGTTTGATCTTTCGCCAGAGAGAAACCCTGTCGATGTTTAATAATTTTGCTGCCTTAGATTTGTTGCCTTCCATCTCATCAAGAACTTCCAGTATGTAATTCTTTTCATGTTCCTCAAGAGATGGCCAAGAGTTCACTTCAACTCGTGAAGGGACAGCTGAACTGCTCTGAAGATCCTCGACAAGATGACACGACTCAATGACCTCACCGTCACACTGGACCAGCAGACGCTGAGCAATATTCTCTAATTCCCGGACATTACCGGGATACTCATATTGTTTAAGCTGTTGTGCAACTTCCTGGGAAAGTTTTGGAGGAGTAGAGGAAGGTGGAGAGTGTTTGGCCAGGAAATGGTTGACCAGAATGGGTATATCTTCCTTTCGCTCTGCCAGCGATGGGACCTTAATGGTCAGGACATCAAGCCTGTAAAAAAGATCAAGCCTGAACGCCCCGTTCTCTGTCTCTTTTTTCAAGTCCTTATTGGTTGCAGCAAGGATTCGTATGTCGACTGGAATCTCTTCGATCCCACCTACCCGCATAAGGGTACGTTCCTGTAGAACCCTCAACAGTTTGACCTGCATCGGCAGGGAAAGTTCTCCAACCTCATCAAAAAACACAGTCCCTCCTTCAGCCAGTTCCAGCAATCCTTTTTTTATTTGGGAGGCTCCGGTAAATGCGCCTTTTTCATGGCCAAAGAGTTCGCTTGAGATCAGGTCTTCCGTAAAAGCACCACAGTTGAAAGCAACAAACCGATGACCGGCTCGAGGACTATGTTCGTGAATGGTCCGAGCCACCAATTCCTTGCCGGTGCCCGTTTCTCCCTGAATCAACACATTACAGTCCAACTGGGCAACCTGCACAATACTCTCGCGTAACAGTTGTATTTTCAAGCTCTTACCGAGAATCTTGGTAATACCAGTATTCGACGAAACCTGTTTCCTGAGCTCTATCACCTCTTTTCGCAGTGCCCTTTTTTCAAGGGCTTTTTGTACCAGAACCAGCATCTCTTCCTTCTTGACTGGTTTTGATAGATAATGGTAGGCACCTTTCTGTATTGCCTCCACCGCTGTGTCAACACTGGCGTACCCGGTAATGACAATAATTTCCGTTTCCGGCCACAGTGCTTTACAGGCAGCAAGGACTGCCATGCCATCCTGTCCCTTCATGCGAAGATCAGTCAAAACAAGATCAACTTCCCGATTCTGAAGGATTGCGATAGCCTCCTGACCATCTTCGGCAGACAAAACCTCATATCCGCCTTTTTTAAGCATATAAGCAACATTGTCGCGGGCAATAGCCTCGTCATCGACTACCAGAATCTGCTCACCACTCACGACAGTTCTCCAAGTTCACCACCAGTCTCCGCTTGCAGCGGCAAGTGGATGTAAAAAGATGCTCCATTGCCGGCGACGCTCTCCACCACAATCTCGCCATTATGCTTCTTGATAATTCCATAGGCGATGGACAAGCCAAGTCCGGTACCTTGGCCCTCATCTTTGGTAGTGTAAAAAGGATCGAAGAGACGATCTTTAATTTCATCGGGAATCCCAAGACCGGTATCCGTGATCTCTATGACAGCTTCATTATTTGCTTTGTTGACAGACGCCGAAAGGGAGATTTTCCCTTCTCCGATTATTGCCTGCGAAGCGTTGATGATCATGATAATCAATACTTCCTGAATTCTCTGGACATCCATCGGCAGAAACAAATTTTCGGGAATGTCGACGACGATATTGATTGCCGAGGGTACCTGGCTTTTGACGAGTTTCACAGAACGGTCTACCACTTCTTGCAGGTTTGCAAAGTGCAGCTCGAACTCTTTTACCCTTGAAAATTCCAGAAGTCCCTGTACGACATCTCTTGCTCGATATGTTTCCTGTTCGATATTGGCAAGCATCTGTTTGATGAACGTTGGATCACCGGCATCAAAATCATCCACAGCAATCTGGCAAGATGTGGAAATATTGTTCAGGGGATTGTTTAACTGGTGGGCAATACCGGCAGTAAGGGTACCAATGGATGATAGCTTTTGTGACTGGACCAACTGATCCTGACGGCGTTCCAGTTCCCTCACCATGATATTGAAAGCCTCCATGACCTGCTGCATTTCATCTCTGGTATCGACCACTTCAATTTTACTGAAACGACCGAGGGCAATATCCTCCGTCGCCTCTTTAATAATTCGCAGTGGTTTGAAAATCCGAAATGACATGATAAGGGGCATAAATATGCCCACGGTAATCGCAACAAGTGACCAGACAATAAGCCGGGTGACCAATTCATCCAAAATAATGCGAATCTGATTATGTTCAAAAATGACCAGTTCCTTGCTGAGCTCGGTCATCTCCTGTCCCTGATACCGGACCTGATCTGCCAACCCCCCATGTGCCATTTCATTGTTAACACTCATTTTTTCTGACAGAAGGTTCATATCCCTCTGGTAAGCCCAGGTAAGGTCCTTCAGTTTAATAAGCATCGGATGCACTTTAAACCTTGCCACTTTATCAGATATTATCCCCACCGTTTCCAAAGCGAGGGCCAGCTGCCTGTCGTTTTCCTGCAACGCCTCCTGTGTTCCGTAGAGTAGAAAGTTCTTTTCATATCTACGAACTTCAAGAATAATAGTATTGAGAGTGTAGGCAAGTTCAACCGCTTCAAGCTTTTCTTTGGCTGTATTCAGATCCTCCTGGGAAACAATAAACATAACGAGAATCCCAAAGACATAGCATCCCAGGATAGACAGGATTTTATATCTCAAGCTGAAAGACGGTATACTGAGCTTCATAATTTCCTGCTCCAAAGACTCCACTACGGTACTTCTCTGTCAAACCGTCAATGCGACGCGCTATCCTTGACAACTTCCCATCTTTTGCTCACACCCCACAAGGGGTACTCTCTTTAGTCCCCATGCTTTGCGGGAATGGATTATCTCAAGGACAATATTGTCCAATTCACATAAATCCTACCATATACCAAGACGATAGCGAACACAACCAAATCGTTAGTCTGCTGTGGAGAACCGGAAAAATGATTATATGCGAGAGTACCCTTTTATGGAGTGGATTAATGTCAAACCCAAGTATTTCGCCGTAGAGCAGTCAGGATGCCAGTTGTACCTCTAGATATCACGGTTAACACGTTGGTAAAATAGACAGGCCTTCCTTGCCAACGTGTTAACCATCATATCTGAGAATGGCTTAAAATCACAACCCTACAAAATTGCTTGCCCGCACCGGCGAGTACAGTATCTTAAACAGAGGGTGAAATTTAAAGTAAATAATCTCAAAAAAGGAGGCATCATGTTTATTCCAGCATCAATTCAATCCAAAAAAGATTATCAAGCCTGCATTGAGTTCCATGGACACACCTGCATGGGGGTCACCATAGGCTACCAGGCAGCCAAACTCGGGATGAAACTGCTGGGAGAAATGCGTGCCGTCGATGAAGAGCTCATCGTGATAGTTGAGACTGACGCCTGCTGCTGCGACTCTATTCAAGTTCTCACTGGTTGCACCTTTGGTAAAGGCAATTTCTTTTATCGCGACTATGGCAAAATGGCATTTACTTTTGCCAGTAGAACAACCCAGCGAGGGGTACGTCTGGTCCTCAAACCCTCTATCTTTCAGATTCCAGAACGAGAAAAATCATTGGCTGAGAAAATAGCCTCGGGTGACTTCACTCCTGCAGAACAAAAAGAATATGAAGAAATCTACGAAGCGAGGGGTGAGGATTTTTTCTCTCAAGGCCCTGAAGCTTTTTTTGATATCAAGCAGATTGATGATTTAAAATTGCCACCAAAGGCCCCTCGCGCACCATCGAAAGCTTGCCGGAAGTGCGGGGAGATGGTCATGGAAACCAAGCTGAAACAGATAGCCGGACAGCTGGTATGCAGAGCATGTCAGGACTGACCTCAAAAACCGACATTATCAGCTTCAAAAATATCTGCCGCGTTCATGAGAGCGGTAGCTGTTCCATTGGTATTATTATGAAAACTAATTCAATACACGTACCCTCAATTTAAAACAGATCTGACATAGTCGGTAATTGATCTATTCAGATACTTTTGATGCTTTGTCCCAACATGCACGAACTTCCCATCTAAGCCAAGGGTGCCGACATATATTATTTGATGATTGGCAATCTCGAGAATGGTTTCATGATGCCCATCGTCATCCCGATCATACTTGGCGAAAATTCCATTCGTCCAGAAATCGTAAACCTTAGTGCTGGGATTTGGGTCTGTATATTTGCCATTTCCGTACTGACCTGAGGATTGCCCCATCTGATAGAGTCGGTATCCACGTTGTATCATTTTGATATCGTCCGGTGACAAATTGTAATTGGGTCCAGCCCAGGAAGCTTGTGCAAAAACAGTCAGAAAAAAAATTATTAAGAGTGTGACAGCTTTAATCATTGTTTGCTTTTCCTTTTTGTGCCCTACAGATTATTTTCGTTCACTCATTTTAGTACCCCCTTGAGGGGTATAAAAATAAAGAAAAATGGATCTTCCAATTTCAGAATACTACTTATTCAATCCAACTCAAGTATTGCTTGCTTCATTCCGGGCTGGGGTCTCATTCCGGGCGGGCTGGGGTCATTCCGGATCAAGTCCGGAATGACCGCAATAAGTGCTTTTGCTGGATCTTCAGAACCCGACGACATGAATCCAGCTGAGTCTCACTGGTAATCAAAAAAATATTGTGAAAAGCCATGAATTTAATTGGAAATTTCTAAAAAGGGGGTACAATAACTGGATCGTTTCCTTTTGGACCGCTAGCTCAGTTGGTAGAGCAGGCGACTCTTAATCGTCAGGTCGTTGGTTCGATCCCAACGCGGTCCACCAGCATATTACAAGGTCCTTCCAGTATATCTGGAGGGACCTTTTTTTGTTTGATGCGGTTATGTTGGAGGTTCGATTTTTATTACAGTATTTAGTTTGGAAAAAGTGGTTTTTACTCAAGTGACAATATACTCGGCTGTCATCATTGCTCCGTCTGCCGTCATTGCTCTCCTCTGGGGTCATTCTCGCCGACATCGTAGAGCCGCTGGAACGCCGATGCCTTAAAAACAGCTATGAGTTCGCTTCCCGGTCGGATACCCATCTCCTCCAGTGACTGGGGAACTATTTCGGCAATAAGGGTATTGCCACCGCAATCAAGCTCGACCCCGATCAGCCAGTCTGTCTCATAGGTTTTGCGGACGATACAGGGCAGCATGTTTCGGGCACTCGTTGCCTCGGGATGTTTTTTGAACAGCACAATATCCCTGCTGTTCAGGGCGAACTGACCTGCGCCGCGATTTTCGGTCTTGACCAACATCAGAATCACTCCGTTCCAACTATAACTCAGGAGCTTGCCGAGATCTTCCGGCGCATCGAGCTGCAGCAGATTCGTGTAGCCTCGTCCACCGCTGCCGAGGCTGGTGCGAGCCAGTTCTTCGGTCGAAAGCTGCCTGGCAACGCGCCCCTGCTTCATGACGATGACTTCCTCAGTCATCATACGCATTTCGTGCAGGCTGTGGCTGATAAAAAGCATGGGGATGGAAAATTCCGAAAAAACCCGCTGCAGGTGTGGAATGATCTGATATTTCAGCATGCCGTCCAAGCCTGCCAACGGTTCATCGAGCAAAATGAGATGTGGGCAGGCGAGAATGGTTCTGCCCAGCGCTACCCGCTGACGTTCTCCGCCGGATAATTTAGCCACTCGGCGATCAAGGAGCTGATCCACCTGGAGGACTCTCAGCAATTGGTCTGAATCAATGGTTCTTTCCCTGGCCGGTATTCTCTTCATGCCGTAGAACAGGTTTTTTTTCACGCTCATATGAGGAAAGAGATGGGCATGTTGAAACACCACCCCCACCCTTCTTGTTTCCGGGGGAAGATTGATCCCTGCTTTATGGTCAAAGAGTGTCAGACCATTGAGGGTAATATGTCCTTCATCCGGTTGCATCAGGCCGGCAAGCATATACATCAATGTTGACTTACCACTTCCCGATGGACCGAAAACTCCGCATTTTTTGGTGTCCAGGGAAAATTTGACCCGGCACTGAAATTCAGCAAAGCTCTTTTTTACATCCACTTCCAGATACATGCCTTATCTCCTTGCCAGGGTTCGGTTTGCCGCTTCGCCGACCAGCAGCACGACAAAAGAGAGCACTATGGACACCAGGCAAAGCGACAGAGCCATGCTGTCCCCGCCGGGGGTGCTGGTATATTGATAAATGGATAGCGGGATTGTCTGGGTCACTCCGGGAATATTGCCGGCCAAGACGATGGTCGCCCCGAATTCGCCAAGACTTCGGGCAAACATCAAGGTCATCCCGGCAAGGATAGCCCGGCCGCAAAGGGGAATAGTAATGGTAAAAAGAGTATCCCACCATTTTGCCCCGAGAGTCCTGGATGCCTGAATATAGTGTCTCTCAATTCCCTCCAGGCCGATACGGATTGAGCGGACAAGGAGGGGAAAACCAACTACCGCGGAGGCAATCACCGCACCCCTCAGGGTGAAAATGATATTGATGCCAAAGGAATGAAGGAATTGGCCAAGCCAGCCGTGACGACCAAAAAGCAGGAGCAGAAGGTAGCCGGTAACCACCGGCGGCAGAACGAGCGGTAGGTTGACCATCCCCTCCAGGACCGCTTTGCCGCGCACATCGGTCATTGCCAGCAGATAGGCAACCGCGAATCCTATCGGCAGGGTAACTATCGTTGCGGTTACAGCTACCTGTAAAGACAAGCCGATGGCTGTAAAATCATTTGGGGTAAGGGACAACATATTCTATTCCTGCTCTCTAGTCGGTGGAATTTGGTTATCGATTTGGTTCAAAGCCGTATTTTGCTAAAATATTCCTTTGCTTCTGGGCTGTTGATGTACTCATAAAAAGCTTTGGCCAAATCATTTTTTGCTCCTTCATTGGTTAAAGCTATTGGATAGGAAACCCGATCGTAGTAATCCTTCGGAACAACAAAGAGGATTTGCGCGTTTTTAGCAAGAAGCGCGTCGGTTTTGTAGACAAATGCACCGTCCACTTCTCCCCGGTCGGCGTACATTAAAGCCTGGCGTACATCCTTAGCCATGACCAGTTTCTTTGCCTGTTCCATTGTCGCATAAATACCGGCATGCTCCATGGCCTGTTTGGCATACTGGCCTGCCGGCACGCTCTGTGGAGTGCCCAGCGCGATACGGTTAAGACCGGTGAGCCCTTTCAGGGAGAGTTCCGTTGATTTTTTAGCACCAATAAACACCAACTGGTTAAAGGCAAGGATGTGATCGGTACCTGCCGCGACCAACTCCTTTTCAACCAGGTATTTCATCCATTTGGGATTTGCGGAAACAAAGATATCCGTGGGAGCCCCTTGCTCAATCTGTTTTGCCAGACTGCCCGAAGAAGCATAGTTCGGTTGGATTTCCGCAGTGGTATGTTTTACAGAAAAAGCCGTTATCATCTCATTGAAGGCATCTGTCATGCTCGCGGCGACCGACAGGTGAATGGTTTGTGCCTGAACGGCGAGGACGGAAAAGATCTGCAAAAGCAGAACGGTAAATAATACTTTACATTTCATTGGCGACTCCCTCGATTACTTATTGATTTTGTTCTTTTTTCTGCGTTAGCAGATTACTTTTAGACCGTAGCCAGTAGGACATCGGATGCTTTAATAATTGCCGACATTTCTTTGCCAACGACAAGTCCCAACCGTTTTACGCTGGCTGAGGTGATAATCGATGTAACGGTGCTGCCCCCTGGCAGATCGATGGTGATTTCGTCATTGACTGCACCCGGCACGATATTACTAATGGTTCCGGTGAGGATATTGCGCGCCGATATAGCTTCAGGATCTATTTTGCTGCCGAGGAGCACGTTGGAAGCTTTGACGATAGCCATGGCATCCTTGCCCACTTCGAGTCCCAGTCGCCTGACTGAGTTTTCGGTAATCACCGAACTAACCGTATCACCTCCTTTGAGTTGAAGAGTAACCACACTGTTGACTACACCCTTATCAATATTCTTGACTTGTCCGAGCCAGACATTTCGGGCGCTTAGATTCATTTCGATCCTCCTTAGGGTTTTTAAGGTTTGCAAAGCTTCATTGGGATCATCCGTAAAAAACTGCATGAACTGGGAAAACTCTTTTTGCAGGGCATCTACCTGCCTGAGCAGCTTTTTCCCTTCCTCAGTCAAGATCGATCCACCGCCGCCACTTCCTCCGGTTCGTTTTTCCACCAAAGGATAGGGCAGCAGATTATTGATCTGATCCAGCTTCTGCCAGGCAGATTTATATTGGATGCCAAGCGATTGGGCGGCGCTGTTAATTGACCCTGTCCGTTCAATCGCCTGCAGCAGTAAAATTGCCGGCTTGTCGGCAGACCAACCCATTATTTCATGAATAATGTTAGGTGATTTCGTCATTTGCTTTGCCATTTTCCAGCTCTCGGTATGCATGATCACAGTTGATCACAGTAATTGGTCCCTGTTCATCATTCTCATTATGACATTTCGACATAACGAATAGTCAAAAATCTTATGGTTTGCAACGCAAATTGCAGGCCAACGGTAAATAATTTTACTATGACATATAAAACATGGTTGGATAATACTTTGAATATATAGAAATATTAGCCAATCGTCCGGATGAGAGCGAGAAGAAAGCAAAAAAGACAAACTCCTTTTACAAGGAAAATTTCCGGCTGGTTGTTGGAGCAAGCGACATTTTTGTAGTGAACGGACAAAATATCCTACAGCTTTGTCTGCTCAACACTTCCAACACCATCCTCCGAGGAGGAAGCGCGTCATCTTCTGCACAACTCGCCGACCTCGATCTCGTCATCACCACGTATGCCCTGACCCAAAGTTATGCTTGGATCCAGGAATACAGAAAAAAGAGAAAAAGAACTCATTGAAAAATTTCAGGGACATGAATATGTTCCATACATCGTATTATCACTCAAGGCCGGAGGGGTCGGGCTCAATCTGACCGCCGCTAACCATGTCATTCATTTTGACCGGTGGTGGAACCCGGCGGTGGAGAATCAAGCAACCGACTGAGCTTTTCGTATCGGCCGGAAACACCGCCCAACCCGTTCATATACCTGCCAAGCAGAAAAATATTCCCAAATTGCCACAAATCGCTCCCTCTTGTGTCGCGGCAATCATTGTCGCCGAGACCTCCGGAGTCACCATCGCCGATTTAGTAACCAAGACCGGCTATACGAAGAGTAAACTGTATGGTATCGTGCATAGGTTAAAACAGGAGGGAAAAATTAAAAATGTGTCGCACGGTGAGTATGAACGACCTGACTAAAGGCCTGGGAAGAAGGCTACATGTTCATATTTGGGAAACGCGTTTGCCTGTGGCGGTCTTGCCTGGACGTTTTTCTCATCAGGCGTCGTTTTTCAGAAACCTGATTCTGTCGTTTTTTTGTCTCTTGTGTTTTACTTCAACAGGGTGGGCGATTGCCGCAGAGAAGCTCAACGTCGAAATCACGGGGGTTACGGGTGATGTGCTGCAAAACGTCGAGATTTTACTCAGCATCAACAACGCAGCGAAAGAGCAGGAAGTGGGCTTTCTGGAAAACTTCAGCCTTGGTGATAAAGAAAAAAAGCCGACTTTGTCTGAGTCTACCATTAAACGTTTGCATCGTTTGGCACCGGAGGAAATTCGCCAAGCCATGCAACCCTTCGGCTACTATGAACCTAAGATCGATGAGCGACTTGAAAAGATCAAGGGTGTGTGGCATGCCGTTTACAGGATTGACCCTGGGCCCCCTACCATGGTGGATCACGTCGAAATCCGTGTAAACGGTGCGGGCGGTGAAGAGCCGTCCGTCAAAAAAGTGTTGAATTCGACAAAAATCATTTCCGGCAGAAAGCTGGAACATCGAGCATATGAACAAACCAAAAGCCAACTATCGGATGCCCTCTATAATGCAGGTTATATCGATGCCAGGTTCACCCAGAGTGAAATCAAGGTGTACCCGCACAAGCAAAAGGCCGATATCTACTTGATCGCTGATTCGGGACCTCGATTCCAGTTTGGCCCCGTCACTGTTGAACAGAATATTCTAAATCAAGATTTTGTCGATAAATTTGCAACATTTAAACGCGGTGAACCTTTCGACAGCAGCAAGTTGATCGACTACCAGCTTGCGCTCACTGACAGCAACTATTTCAGCGAGGTTGAGATTCTCGCAGAGCGCGAGAACGCTATCGGCACCGAAATACCGGTAATTGTCAAAACCAAAGCAACCAAGCCGCGGCGCTATACGGCCGGGCTCGGTTTCGGCACGGACACAGGCCCACGGGTTACGACCGGAGCTGAATTTAGACGGATCAACCGTCGCGGGCACAAGGTGCGTTTTGACCTTCGCGCATCGTCCATCGAACAATCGTTAAGCAGTCAATACCTGATCCCGATCAAGAATGTTGCTACAGACAACCTTGCCTTTACAGCTTCGGTATCGAGGAACAAAATAGGCGATATCGATACAGACCAGTTCACACTTGGTACCAGCATCAATGAAAACTGGCTGGGATTTCGGCGTCGACTGTCCCTAACCCTCGAACGGGAAAATTTCGATATTGGCAACGGGACGCAGACCTCGACGCTGGTGATTCCCGGTATTCTGTTGTCGCGTACTTATGCGGATAATCCGTTGTTTCCACGTTCGGGCTATAGCGTGAATCTCGATATACATGGCGGTGTGGAAAGCCCCTTGACCGAGACGACCTTTCTCCACACCAGCCTCAGTGCGCGCTCGGTGTTTCCGCTTGCGAAGCGTAGTCGGTTGCTGTTGCGGGGTGAGCTTGGGGCAATCCAGGCGGCGACTTTTTCTGATCTGCCTCCCTCTCAGCGATTCTTTGCCGGTGGTGACCAAAGTGTTCGAGGGTATGGATACCAGGATCTGAGCCCGAAAAACAGCAAGGGTGATGCTATAGGTGGGCAATACCTCACGGTCGCAAGTGTCGAGGCGGATTATTTGATCTATAAAAATTTCGGTGTAGCGACGTTTTTTGATGTCGGTAATGCCGGCGACAAAATCCTGACCAACCTGAAAAAAGGGGTGGGTGTCGGTCTGCGCTATCGCTCACCGGTTGGCATGATCCGCGTCGACGTTGCCCGACCGCTCGATGATAGTGCCAACAGCTTTCGCCTGCACATCAGTATCGGAGCTGATCTATGAGTCGCCATCTCAAAATCATAGGTGTTGCTGCAATTTCACTTGTTACCTTGCTGATAGTAACGCTGGTCTCCGCATTTTTCTTGGTCATTGGCACCGAAAGCGGAACGCAATTTGCCTGGCGGCAGGCACAAGCTTTTGTGCCGGCCGGTGTTGAAATACGTACCATGGAGGGCCGTCTCGCCGGGCCGCTGAAGATCAGGGGACTAAAAATCAGCAACAACGCGTTTCAGCTTGAGATAGACAAGATAGATCTGGAATGGCTGCCTTTGCAGCTATTGCATCGGGTGCTTGATGTTGACCGTCTCGCTGTGGAAGGTGTGCGCTATATTCAGCTGGAACAGGTTCCACCAACAGCCAAAGAAGAATCGGCACCCATTACCTTGCCGAAAGAGATAGTACTGCCTGTTGATATTGATGTACGACTCGGCGAGGTGAGTCTGCGCGATTTCGAGTTTCTCTCCCAGCCGGATAGTGCACCTTTTGTTATAAATTCCGCTAAATTAAGTGCTCTGGTGAATAAGCAGGAAGTTGACATCTCGGGTCTGGAAATCGATTCACCGATCTTTAGCGTAGAGGGAAAAACGCTTCTGGCAACGCATGGCGACTATCCCGTACAAGGTGAGCTTAACTGGCAGGTCCCTGTACCTGATTATCCTGCTGTACATGGGCATACGCTCCTCAGTGGCAGCCTTCGCGAAATGACTATCACCCAGAGCATCGCAAAACCTTACGATGTGCAGGGCACGGTGCTGCTTCGAAATCCTGTCGAAAACCTTGCCTTCGATGTTGCATTGAATGTAAATCCGCTGGAGCTTCAGGTCTTGAATAAAGATTTACCGCCGATGACTGCCCAGCTGACGGTCACGGGCAAAGGTAATTTCAGCGATATTACCTTTAATCTCAAGGGGTGGGCTGAAGATCCAGAATTGGGGCGAGTGAATACCACCGTGGCCGGTGGATTTAAATCCAATACGATCACTCTTGATGCGCTCAAGGCCAGTATTGCCGGACAACCTGCCCAGATCACGGCCAGGGGGCAGATTGAACTTGCCGATAAACCTGAGTTTAACCTGCTGATTGACTGGCAAAAACTCCAATGGCCCTTGCAGCAGCCCACGGTACAAAGTTCCAAAGGGCATATCGCCGTGGGTGGAAAAATTGACGCCTATACTCTCACCATGCTGGCCGATGTTGCTGTGCCGGAGCAGACTGATGGCCAACTTTTGCTGGAGGGTCAGGGGAGCCAGGAGGCTCTGACATTGTCACGGATCGATATCACTGCGCTTGAGGGCAAGCTCGAAGGAAAAGGCGACCTCAGCTGGAAACCCGAACTCAAGGGAAATCTCGATCTGGTCGGACAAGGGTTGAATCCGGGGGTGATACTGAAAGACTGGCCGGGTAAGCTGGGATTTTCATTGCGAGCACAGGGTGGTATGAGGGAAAATTTGCCCAGCCTGCAATTGCAGCAGCTTTCAGCGCAGGGGCAACTACGCGGCTACGAGGTGGCCCTGGACGCAGCCGGTTCCTATGAGGAAAACCTCGCGACGCTGAAACGTCTTGCACTGTCCTCCGGCTCGACAAAGCTTGACGTCAGCGGCACCATGAGCGACAGGCTCGATGTGCGCTGGCAGGTTCACAGCGAGGATCTTGGCACATTACTCCCGAAGGCGGAAGGTCGCATCACAGGAAAAGGAACCTTGGCCGGACCTCTTAAAAGCCCCCGGGTAGTGGCGGCCCTCAATGCAGATGGGTTGGTCTACCAGGACTATCGCCTGAAATCGTTGAATCTTGATGCTGATGTTGATATGGCGGGTAAAGCCCAGTCAAGGGTTTTACTCAGCTTAAAGGAAGGCAATGCGGCAGGCGTCGAACTTCGAAAAGTTGTGTTGACCGGCCGGGGCAATCCATACGCGCATACACTCACCTTGGCAGCGGACACCTCCAGTGGACAGGCTGATATTGCTCTTCAGGGCGACTTGAAAAATCCCTGGCAACCGGACATGATCTGGAACTTCAGATTGAATCGGGCCAACCTCAAATACCCCGACCTGGACGGCTGGGCACTACAAAAGCCTTCATCGGGGCAAATTTCTGCCGGACAGGTAATGCTTTCCAAGAGCTGCTGGCAATCGGGAGAAGCGTTGCTGTGTCTGAAGGGCAAACAAGCAACAGAAAACACCCAGGCCGATTTTACCTTGACGGACCTGCCGTTCTCGTATGTATCCAATTACCTTCCCCCTGACATTGACGTACAGGGCAGCTTGAATGGGAAAGGGACCTTTAGCCAATCCGGAAAGAATGACCCTTCTGCCGGGGTTGATTTCAAGACATCCGCGGTTCGTCTGCTGTCGCGCGATTCAAACGAGAATCAACAGAAAGATACCTTGATAATTGCCTTCCAACCTAGTGATATTCGCCTGCAAATGGAGCAGGGCGGATTGCAGGCCAATATGACGTTACCGTTGTCCAAAACCGATAGAATTGCCTTGAAAGCCTCGATTTCTCCGGGACAGAATCCATTAATGGAGCGGCCATTGAAGGGCCGGATCACCACGGAAATTCAGAATCTCGAATTTATTGCCGATTTGCTTCCCGAAGTCCAGAAACTTGCCGGCAGACTGACCGGCAATATGACACTCGCAGGGACTCTGGAATCACCTGTGCTTCATGGACGCCTGGCGCTGGTCGAAGGGGCCGCCGAACTTGATCGCCCCGGATTGAATTTGAAAGATATTCAGGTAGAACTGACCGGTGAAGGCGACAGCGGAATCCGGCTGACGGCTCATGCCACCTCCGAAGGGGGAAACTGGATATTGTCGGCACGTCCGATCTTCGCGATAAGGCGGCCACCGCAGACATTACGGTGAAGGGGGAAAATTTCAGGGTGATCAACACGCTCGAAGCACAGGTTGACGCCTCGCCCAACCTGGTTATCGCCGTGCGCGGCAACAGGATAGATGTGGGTGGTGAACTGGTGATCCCCAAAGCACAAATCACCGTGAAAACAATACCTGAATCGGCTGTCAAGGTTTCTGACGATCAAGTGATAGTCGAGTCGAAGGAACAGGAGAAACAAGGCCCAACGACCAGTCGTGAAATATATGCGCGAGTTCGTACTGTTTTGGGCGACAAAGTGCACTTTAACGGATTCGGATTAAAGGCGCGTATTGAAGGCGATATCCTGGCTATTGATAAACCGGGTGAGCCAACTACGGCCAGTGGTGAGCTGAAAATTATCGACGGTGAATACCGGGCCTATGGTCAGGGACTGGTGATCGAAAAAGGGCGCATTCTCTTTTCCGGCGGGCCTATCGACCAGCCTGGGCTCGATGTGAAAGCAGTTCGTCGACCTGAGGCAGGCATTACTGTCGGTGTGCAGGTGAGAGGTAGTCTCAGGCAGCCTGATTTCAAACTGTTTTCTGATCCCACCATGACCCAGGGCAATCAGCTTTCCTACCTCGTGCTCGGGCGACCCCTGAGCGGGGCCTCAGGCAGTGAGGGCTCGGCCCTGAGCCGGGCTGCACTGGCGCTGGGATTAAAGGGGGGCAATGCCGTAGCGAAAAAAATCGGTGGCAAACTGGGCCTGGATCAATTCGGGGTTGATTCCGGCGAGGCCGGGTCGGGCACCAACCCGAAAGAGGCCTCCTTTGTGATCGGCAAATACCTGTCACCCAAGCTGTATATCAGTTACGGATTGGGTATTTTTAATCCGATCTCGACCCTGCGGCTGCAATATACTCTCAACAGTCACTGGAAACTGGTGACTGAATCCTCATCTAAGGCAAGTGGAGGCGACGTGATCTATACGATTGAAACCGGAAAATGAAAGCATCGTTATGGAAAAAAGAACCATACTTTTGCCGCATCCGACGTAATGTAGAGTTCACAGGAAACTGTGCTGCACAGCGGCAAAAGTTTCCTGTGGAACGATTCATTACAACATTTTTATAAATATTTTTTGGATCTTAACTTCTTTAAAACCTTGGTTTTCATAGAAAGTATGTGCAGAGGAACGAGTTTCATTCGCTCTCACGCGGATTTTGTTAACACGTTTCCGAGCCCATTCTTCCGATACGTTAATAAGCTTTTTCCCAACACCTTGTCCACGTTCCGTTTCCGAAACAATAAGACTAACTATTTCGGCATAAACACCTTCAGCTAATCTCGCGTCAATAACGACACATATGCTTCCAATCACAACACCATTTTTTTCAGCTATAAATATCTCGCCACTATTTTTATATATTATTTCTACATTAGAGCTTAACTCTGAAATTTCCACCAAGTACCCAAGCTCTTTCATTAGTTTCTGCAAGATTTCAAGGTCAGCTGCGCGGTATTGCCTACAAAGGATTTTCATGCTTTCTATGCCCCACTTAGAGTTACCCGGCCCCCAATCATGGCGTCCGGTTAAACAATTGGTTAACCGTTTTATCTCTTTTTGAGATAGGACTTTAGATCTCGATAATAGTTTTCGTGAGGACCAAGCATGATCAATTCAAGGTCATCATTAATGAATCTGTATGAAAGAAGATAGAGTTCACCTTGAATTTTAAATTTATGGACAAAAATACCTCTTAGATCACCTCTTTTCTCAGTACCAATTTGAGGAGATGCCATTATTTCTCTAATTGCATGGTCCAGATCCTCTTTCTGCTTTTTTTTGAGCTTTTTTGCTTTTCCGGCAAATGATGTCGATTGAAATATTTTCATAGCCTATTCAATCGAATGTATACTCTTCTTTCTCGCCCTGGTTTAATTCCTCAACCCCAATTAGAATCTCCTTGATCATGACATATGTCAGATCAGGGTTTTCCTCTGCGCATTTCCCTATCTGGGCCCAATGCTCGATTTGACCAGTCAAGGATCTGTGGTCTACTTTACTGAATTTACGTGCATCATTAAGTAATGAATCGGATATTCTCACTGCGGTTGGCATGTTGCTCCCTCCATAGTATTTGATTTGTGTCATTATATAACGTAACGTTGCATTATGCAATGTATTGATTCCTTCGCTGCATCCGTTGCCAATACCTCCAGCACCTTCTGCGATCAGCGCATAACAGCGATCAGCCATCGTTATCCGACAGGCAATGGGTCGAGCTTAACAGAGCAATATCGGGGAGTAAACGTAAATCCTGTAATCAAATTGCCGTTTGAATTCAATGAGATATTCCCGATAAGAATTGTAGTCATCATCGGAGATGAAAACTGCCTGCCGGTCCTGCCGCGCCCTGTATCATACGATCCGGGGTAGAAGGCAGGACCGGCCGGTTACTGATTATCCGCACATTTCTTTTGCACCCTTTGCCAGTTCCTCCGGGCTGACATCGCGAAGGTGGGTAGAAACGGACCAGTGATGCCCGAAGGGATCTTCGATCTGACCATAACGGTCACCCCAAAACATATCTGCCAGTGGCATGGTGACCTTGGCTCCGGCCTTGACGGCGTGCTGGACAAAAGCGTCGGCATCACTAACATAGAGATGAATAGAGATCGGCGAACCTTTGAGCGCTTTGGGTCCGAATGAGTTCCATTCCGGGAATTCATCGACCAACATTACCATAGAATCACCGATTCGAATCATCGCATGAATCAGCTTGCCCTGAGGACCGGGGATTCGTGTTACCTCTTCCGCGTTGAAGGCCTTTTTATAAAATTCGATAGCCTCGGCCGCTCCTGCGCAAACCAGGTGCGGTGTTACTGTATGCAGCCCTTCCGGTATGGGTTTAACCTTTTGCGTACTCATCGTGGTTCCTCCTTTTTATAACGGAATATCCTGCCATAGAGCTATTTCGCTGTTCCAATACCTATTTTTCGGAAACGTCCAGTCTCCTTGCTGAGCTCAAAGTCCTCAGGTTCGAACGTCCACGGCACCTCAATCCCGCCTTCTTTACAATCTGAGGAAGGATTGGAAAACCCTTCGACCATTCGATCGCTTTTATCCTGGTGACTTTAAGAGCTCCAGCTCTGTGTAATGGTCGAACCGGGACTGGTAATTTCGACATGCCGGTAATTTTTTTATGGAAAATAATGTTTATTTTCACTTGATGAAAACTAGAGCCGTAGGCAGATCGAAAGAATTCAAACCACCGGTGAGTGAGGAGCGTTCTCATCACGTTCACCAAAGAGTGGAAGCGATTTACCGTACCGAGTCCAGACGCATCTTCGCCACGCTTATTCGATTGCTTGGTGACTTCGATCTTGCAGAGGAGGCGGTTCACGATGCCTTCAGGGCTGCACTTGAACAGTGGCCCAGGGATGGTGAGCCGGAAAACCCAGGTGCATGGCTGATCTCGACCGGGCGCTTCAAGGGTATTGACCGGATTCGCCGACGCGCCCATTTCTTGCCGCTGGATGAGGCTTCCAGCCCGGTATCTCCTCCAATCGATAAAATTCTGGAGGGAGAAAACGGAAGCATCGTGGATGATCTCCTGCGTTTGATCTTCACCTGCTGCCACCCGGCCTTATCGCCGGACGCCCAGATTGCGCTGACTCTGCGCGAGGTGTGTGGTTTTACGACCGAAGAAATTGCCCATGCTTTTTTGGTTCCCCTGCCGACCCTGGCCCAGCGCATCGTCCGGGCCAAGGCAAAAATCCGTGACGCAGGCATTCCCTACCTCGTTCCCGATCTCACAGAACTGCCGGATCGGCTCGACGCCGTGCTCCGGGTGATCTATCTCGTTTTCAACGAGGGGTATGCTGCGTCATCCGGTCAGTCGCTTACCCGGCCGGATCTGTCGGGTGAGGCGATTCAGCTGGGACGATTGCTGGTCGGCCTGCTGCCCGAATCCGAGCCTGTCGGTCTGCTCGCGCTGATGCTTTTGCAGGAGTCGCGGCGCGTTGCCCGCATCTCGCCATCCGGAGATTTGATTTTACTGGAGGATCAGGATCGCTCGCTCTGGAACCGAAGCATGATCGAGGAAGGGTTGGCACTGGTGGATAAGGCACTTTCTTCGCAACAGTTTGGCTCTTATACTCTCCAGGCTGCAATTGCTGCGGCACACGCCGATGTGTCCAACAAGGCCGAAACGAACTGGACCAAAATCGTCGGGTTATTCGACCTGCTGATGCGCATCGACCCATCGCCCGTGGTCGCCCTGAACCGCGCCGTGGCGGTCGCCATGCGGGACGGTCCGGAGGCAGGACTGATGCTGATCGATACGATTCTGGCACACGGTGACCTTAAAGACTACCATCTGGCGCATGCGGCCCGGGCCGACCTGTATCGGCGGCTTGGCAAGAGTGCGCAGGCCCGGTCTGCCTACCAACGGGCCCTCAGCCTGACCCAACAGCAAGCAGAGCGACGATTTCTTGAACGTCGGCTAGACGAACTGCCGGAGTGATATCATTCCTTGTCTCCCTTTTTTTTGTGTCTTTTGTCGAATTCGAACGTTTCCAAACGACTAGTTAGTAACAGCAGGCTCAGATTTTGAGCTCGCAGCATAAAAGGAAACGATTTCGAGAAGCAAAAATTTATAAACTCGTAAAAACTTCGATTTTCGATGGATAAGTAAAAAGCTTTATATTGGAGGCGTGCAATTTTCCTATTATTTCTGAGTACATACGGTACATTTTAATGATAGGAAAATTGTAACAACGAACAAGGTGAAGAGTTTTTACGACGCCATCAAAATTGCAATCCACACCAGCATCAGGAGGACACCATGAAATATGTATGTCTGGGTTATATAGATGAAGATAAATGGAGCGCGACATCCGAAAAGGAATGGGAAGCTCTCATGGACGAGTGCTTTGCCTACGATGATGTATTGCGCAAAGGCGGTCACTTCGCCGGTGGAGAAGCCCTCCAGAGTGCCAAAAACGCGATCACCTTACGTTGGCAGAACGGCAAAGTTTCCATAACCGATGGGCCTTACGCTGAAACCAAGGAACAGTTGGGTGGAATTCTCATACTCGAAGCCAGGGACCTCAACCACGCCATCCGGTTGATGTCAGAACATCCGGGGGTAAAGGTCGGACCTTTCGAAATTCGCCCCATTGAGGATTTACCTGCAATGATCGCCCAAAGCGAAAAACGGCGTTCGAAAATCAAAGGAGAATGATCTGCTCAGCCCCTATTTTCAGGAGAAACGATATGAAACAACTAACCCCGTGTTTATGGTTCAATACGAATGCAGAGGAGGCGGTCAGGTTTTACACCTCCATTTTTAAAAACTCCAAAATTACCGAAATAACACATTATGGTAATGCCGGTGCAGAGGCATCGGGACAACCCAAGGGATCGGTGATGACCGTGGCTTTCCAGCTTAACGGACAGGAGTTTCTGGCCTTGAACGGAGGGCCGCACTTTTCGTTCTCCCCTGCTGTCTCTTTCGTCGTCAACTGCGAATCCCAGGCGGAAATAGACGAGTTCTGGGAGAAACTTTCCGAAGGTGGAGAAAAGGGACAATGTGCCTGGCTGACAGATAAGTATGGTGTATCCTGGCAGATTGTTCCTGCGATATTGGGTGAAATGCTGCAGGACAGCAATAAGGACAAATCGGAAAGGGTCATGAAAGCTTTGATGCAGATGACAAAAATCGACCTTAAAACCTTAGAGCAAGCATTTACATAACTGGTGCAGCACCGGTGGAGGAGGAATTATGGCAACTACCAACGACAGCCTGCGGATAACGCAGTTCGTCCCCAGCAAACGTGAGCAGGTATTCCGGTCTTGGACCGACTCGAAACTGGTAAATAAATGGCTTTGCCCGGAGGAATGCCAGGTGATTTCCAACAATGCCCTGGTAGCGGTAGGAGGAAGATATCGCGAGTCCATGAAGTGCGGTGATAATATCCACACCGTCTCCGGCACTTACCGGGAAATTATCCCCAACAGGAGACTGGTCTTCACTCACAAATGGATGGAACCCGACGCAGTCGAAACCGCGGTAACTGTAGAATTCACAGACAAAGACGGCGGATGCGAAGTAACACTTATCCAGAAAGGATTTACCGGCCCCGAATCGGCCAAGGGTCATGAACAGGGCTGGTCGAGTGCGCTGAGAAACCTGGCCGGAATGTACCGATAGCGTTCTCATACAGAAAGAATTCAGTGCCCTTGTGGGGTGATCGGAAAAAGCACGCAAGGAGGCATCGTCATGCAATATCTATTAATGTGCTGTTTTGATGAAAAACTGTGGCAGGAGCTTCCGGAGCCGCAGCGGAATAAGATAATGGACGAGTACCAGGCTGTTGTCCAAAATCTCAAGAAGAGCGGTCATTACCTCGCCGGTGCCAAGCTGGGCTCCAGTTTAACCGGCACGACCGTCCGCCTGAAAAATGGCAAACCAGCCATCACCGACGGCCCATTCGTCGAAACCAAGGAACAGATCGGCGGGTATCACCTGATCGAGTGCGGAAATCTCGATCAGGCAATCTCGATTGCTCTGCGAATTCCGACATTGGCCGTGGGTGGCTCGATCGAAGTCCGTCCCGTCGAACATACAAGCCAGGATTGACCCCATAAAACTGCTTTTGCTAAACCCTCAGACCCCAACCACATGAATCCAGCTAAGTTTCATTGGTAATCAGTGGCAGCAGACAGTCGAGTTCATCAACCTAACAACATCATGGGCGACGTAATACAGTTCAGTGGCAAACCAGTCTGTCTGCAACACACCGTCTTCGTCAAGATAATGCCGTGCTTCTTCCAGGACATTACCATTCGACGGTCCGAAACATTGATCAAAACGCCAATAGCCTTCATCATAGGCAATTCCAAGGGTGGCCAATCGTTCTCCGGATCTGCTGCGAATTGAAAAAAGACAGTACTTCAACTCCAGGCACCGGCCAACATACTCCCGACAGCAATTATTCATCAGGTAGCCTTCCGACTTGAGCAACTTTGCCGAAGTTAACGGCATTATCAAATACTCACCGATAAACATTTCGGACAACGTACACTTCCATTTACCGGATCGCTTCTCAACTGAGGTCTCTACAGCCGATTCGGTGGCCAAAATGACTTGCAAATTTTCTACTTTGGATTGAGATAGCATTTTCGTAGTACCTCCAGACGTTGATAGTCACCATAAGATTGAACTGTCCCAACACATTCTCTTCCCCTTCTCGATCTTACAATGACACTATGCCATACCAGGGGTATCACAGAGCGACCCCCCATGCATTTTTTTCATCTTTTTTTTCATCGGCGATAAAAAATCTGATTACCAATCAAACTCAGCCAAAGATATGCAGAAATATATGAGCTTCGTCATTCCGGACTTGATCCGGAATCTGTGTGAGCCTGGTCGTCGTCTCAGCTGTATATAAGACCAACCGAAAATGGTGAAGAAATGATCTCGTAAACAGTCAACTTACAGTTTACAATATGCTCATGATTAAAAGTTTTCGAGATAAGGGGCTGAAGCGTTTCTTCGAAGAAGATGACGGCAAAAGATTACCGGCAGACATGTTGCTGCGTATTAGAATTATTCTTTCAACCCTTCATGCAACTCAGGACCTCGAAGGCATGGACCTACCAACCTTTCGGTTGCATCCCCTAAGAGGGGATAAGAAAGATTATTACGCTGTAACTGTTCGCGCCAACTGGCGGATCACTTTTTCGTTTAAAAATGGAAATGCCTTCAAGCCGTTGTCAAAAAATAATATGGCCAAGGGAATGCACGGCACGGTCTAAGGAGCCGTAACGAAATGGAAACAAATGACCGGGTTATTTCATAACGGCTCCTAATGTCGATTTCGTGGACTATCACTGAAAGGAGGTAAAGTCATGGATATGAAAAACCCAGTACACCCCGGATTGCTCGTCAAAGAGTGTCTTGAAGACATGGGATTAAGTGTTGCTGAAGCGGCAAAAGGATTGGGAGTTACGAGGCAACAGCTTCACAAGGTGGTTTCACAGAAAAGCAGCGTCACGCCCGAAATGGCCTTCCGCTTAGAAAAAGCCTTTGGTGGTGTCGCCGATACGTGGCTCAAGATGCAGATGAATTATGACCTGGCTCAAGTGCGTGGCCGTTCTTCGACTATCGTTGTAAAGAAATTGGTTGCCAAAACAGCCCATCTTTAGTTGTAGCGGCCCGCAATAATAAATGCCCAAATCGGCAATAACGATCAATCTGGGTCCGCTATACACTCCTTAGGCTCTAGTTGTCTTTGCTTATCCATATGAGCGTGAAGGACTCGGATAATTTCTATGCCTTGGGGGTGCTCCCGATAATAAACGACATAGTTTTTAAAATTGCTGACAGGAAAAAAACGCAAGCCTTCAAGTTGTGCTCGTCTAGATCGATACAAGGTGCCCATGCGCGGCGTAGCGGCAAGGGTTTGAAAGGTGTTTTCAGCTGCTTGATAAACACGGTCGGCGGCCTCTGAATTATCCCGTGAGATATAGAGCCAAATGTTTATGAGATCATTCTCAGCCGCCGGCGTTATGAGAATTGAGGTCATTTAGAGCGTTTTCCTTGGTCGAGCAAGGTTTGAGCCCTCTTCTTCAATTCGGCCATATCAAGTGGCCGTGCTGTTCCGCTTTCCACGCCTTCAACCAAAAGCCGTTCCGTTTCTTCACGGTCATGTCTAATGAGATCACGCAAGTAATCACTTGCGCTTTGATATTCACCCATGCTGACACGGGCTTCTATAAAGGCTCGCATTTCATCGGGCATCGAGATGTTTAGGGTCGCCATGGTGCTACCTCCTTGGTAGTTGTCTTTCCGACAATATAGTATCTATGGCAAAGTTTGCCAACAACGAAAATTAAAACAGCTTGAGGTCAACGCTGAATATTAGCGGGTCAGGAAGGGATGCGGATTCGATCGACTTGCAGGACCGGCAAGAGTCTTAGCAATTCGAGCCGCCCCAGTTATCCCTCTTGTCGTGGAATAAAACTAATTCTTGCATGTCATGAGATCGATAGCTTGGAACTATTATTATATGCTATCTTGTACCACAACACCCAATGCAACCAAAAGAGGGACTGAACTCTCGTTTGTTTTTACTTAGAAGGCTGTTTTTGATCACGAAAAGTGGCTTCTAAGCACCAAAAGAGGGACTCTTGGAAGAAATTATATCATAAAACCAAAGTGTTGACTTGGCCCGATCCCATTGGTTTTCCGACCCCATTGGGAAAAACGTTTATAGGAGAGGTCTTAACTATTGGTATTTAGGGATTAAATAGATCCGTCCCCTTTTTCGTCATCGCTCTTTTTTTCATACGGCTGGCTTTGGCGGGAAAACTCGCCGATCAATCGTCTTTCTTACTTCCTCATAGGACTGGGATCCTCTCGTTTTGTTTTTGCTTAGAAGGCTGTTTTTGATCGAGAAAAGTGGCTCCTAATCACCAAAAGTGGCATACTTTGAAATAATTATATTATAAAACCAAAGTGTTGACTTGGTCCGACCCCATTGAACCCAAATTTTACGAGGGCCGCTGGATGGTCTCAAAGTTCATGAGGAAGTCCCCAATTTGGTGGAACAGCTCAGCGGAGTTCTTGCCGGATGCTTTTTGCGTCAAGGCTTCGACGCCGAATCTAAAAGAAATTCCACGACGCGGATTCACAATGCACACATGGTCAATGTCAAATTGACGTGATTGGTAATTCAGTGCGCAATAGGTGAGGACTTGCCGGATGTCGATGCTCCGCAAATTCCGTTCAACACATTTAACTTCATAAAGCGTGCTTCCCATGAACAAATCCCCGTAACAGGAATCAAGAATTCCACACCCCTTGAAACTGGGTTGGATCACAAGCTCTCCTGTCTTCTCATTCTCGAAAAAACCCTCCAGCCGCACAGCAATCGCCATCGAGTCGTCCATTCCTCGAAGGTGCTTCATTTCGGTTTTACCCTCAGAGTTACGGAGTCGTTTGATCCGCGCGAATGCACTTTCCGTAACCCGTTTTAGCAACGCTGTATTTCGAATTGAATGCACGGATTTTCCTGCCTGTGTAGCTGCGGCGAAGATTCCGAAGCCAGTGTCCGCAACAAGGTCATTATTAGCAGAATCTTCGGTCGCATCGAGAGGCTTCGCAATAAAGCCTCGCGAGTCAGGCACCGGTGTCCCGCTTACATTCATCTGCGCGATGACCTGAGGAGTCAGGAATGGTAAACAATGGTTCCAAAATCCCGAAAACTGCTCTGAAAACTGCTTTTCCGATATCATAGCGGTACGTTTGGGTTTTCATTCATTCTCTTGGCGAACCAGTCACGGACAACGACCTCAAGTGGATCGAACGACTTCTTGTTGTGGTCTCTCCAGTGTTTGCCTTCATCTGTCAATATGTAAGAGCCTACGATGAACGCTCGCCGCTCCCATTTCGAGAGACCACCAAAGTTCTTTTTTAGATCGGTGAGTGAATGGTTGTGCTGCCACCCAGCCCACGAGATCACGATTTCGCGCCGAACAAGAGGGCTAGAGTTCTTCTTGAAGATCTGAACAAAAAGGGTTTCAGTTTTCTGTGTACAACGTCGGCGCATGACCTGAATTGCATACGCGAGATTCAAATCCACCTGAATGATATGGCTCTCATTTTTGATGAGGTTCGAGAGCCCTGAATCGATCAAATCCTGGGTCTTTTCGTCCAAATCAATATAGAGCCCCCGAAGCACTGTCATTAATCGAGGGAATACAGGTGCTAAGGTGTGTAGATTGTCGATTTGAAGCAACGAAGCGATGATGTCCTTTTGCGCGTCTGCCGCCAAAACACGGATTGCTGAAATTGCCTGTTTTGTAATGGTTGCATCGATCCGGGTTTTTTCTAGTTCCCGTCCAATAATTCCTGCCACGTCCACTTGAGCTACCTGTTCTTTGAGATTCTCGTAATCATCAACTCGGGTGTCTGAATAGGGGTCAAAGTTAATCGAGAGCCGAAGTAGCTTATCTTCGTCCGTGAGATTATCTTCGTCGATTTGGTCGGCCTTGATGAGGAGTTTACTCTCGTCCAGAAACTCTTTTGCAGTGAGTATTCGTGTCTTGGTTTTCTGGAGAGAAAGCCCCTCGGTGAACAACTTCTCAGACAAGAAAATCAGCCGCTGATACGCCTCCTCTTTCGATGCGCAGAAAATGCGATAGTCATCTACGAATCTGCAAAAACGGATAGCCTCGCCTCGCAAGAGTTTGTCGACGCTGTTCAGAGCGAGCTCCGCAAGCAGCCGTGACGCTGGCCCTCCAACAGGAAGTCCGTATGAAACCGTTCCAGAAAAGACTTTGAGTATGTCGACAATACGTTTGACGGTTTCAATTTTGGTCCTGAGCCATTTGAGCGCGTTTTCTATTCGATGGTGATAAATCCTCGAATAGAAATCTGAAATATCACAGACAAGAACATATGGATAGACGGTATCGCCTTCATCAGTCTTCTGAGAAGCAACCTCCTGAGTTTTTTGCATAAAAGCCCGCCAATTCACACCGGCATCGAAAATACTACCGTCCTCGCTCGGTTTCACAAAGCGGTAAGAGAATATCGTTTCTTCCGAGACAGGAATCCGAGCGGCTTCTATAGCAGGCCCCATCTCGATTACGAGGCTTAGATAATAGGCATTCCAAAGTGGATCAAGTTGTGCTGCCCATCGGTAACCAGTGTAGCCGACAGGTGCCAGTGTGTTAATATTGTCTGGCGGGTTTTGCGCGAGTTGCGCTTCGAAATCCGAGTGGATTCCTTCGAGTGCGTGCTGTATGAGCTCAGGTTGATCGTAAAAAATGTGTTGCTCAAACGAAAATGGAAATATGTCCGTGTCCCCATAGGTAGCGATGTTCTTGACGGCAGCTTTAATTGAAGGTGCAAGCTTTGAGGCTTTTTTGGTGGGAATAATCTGCTCCACCATGTTCGCGGTTGCTTTTTTCGTAGGAGCCTTCTTCGGCGTACTCTTTGCTGATTTTAGGGGCATATCGCTCATGTTGTCTAACGCCTCTCAATGAGATTCAGATTGTGAATGCGATTCTTCGGGGCCATCAGTTCGTGCAGGATGGTGCGGAAGGGGTTTTGGAGTGCCGCGACCTTGCGCCTGGCAACAACGATTTTCTGAGCAAGCGATTTGAAGTACGTTATGATTTCTGACTGCTCTGTCTCGCTGGGAAGAACGATCATCAGTTTCTTCATTGCGTGGAGGAAGAGTGATTCGGCGACGCCGAGTGCTACTTCCTTGTCAGCCGTCGAATAAAGGGGGAACACTTGTTGTTGATCCGAAGTTCTTGTGTCAGCCATCGAATCTCTCCATTTTAAGTAAAATCGTTTCATTACTACGCTAACAAGTGAGTTAATAATTCTGTATAACACTTAATTTGGGATGTGTACGCAGAAAAATGACGTTATTTTAAGGACATTGGTTGAGGTCCTTCCAAGGTCAACATAATTCCAATCAGTCTTACCATGTAATAGAACATATTTTAAATTTTGAAGGAACGCTCAATACGTCAAACCTGACCCCTTCCGCATTTTGTGCAATCTACGGTTGCTCATAATATCCTACCGTTTCTTTTATTTTTGCGGCGTAATTGTAAATTTCGTTCAGACCTTGTATCGGCTGTCTCGTCTCGGTTTTATCACTGGCGATTAGTCCTATGTACTTTTGGGAAGTATTGAAATGAAGGCGGCACAGCGGTTTTCTGTTATTGTCGTCGAGGAGAATACCGAAATAGCTTTTGTTATCCCTGTGGACAACTCTGGATACATCGACTACTTCATGCAATATTGCTCTTACAATATAGAATCCATCAAGTTCTTCTTGGGTGGTCACTACGCCTGTTTCTTTTGCGAGGATAGTTTCTTCCTCAAGCACTTCCGTCTTTTCTTCATCGCTTGTAAGAGCTGATTTAAGACGATCATTAATTCTGCCATTAATCAAAAGATTGATAGCTTGCTTGACTATCGGAGTGAATTGTTCAATAACCGGTTGTGTTTTGAGACCTGTGTAGACATTACCCAGTATGAACTTTACAAGCTCTTGAGACGGTGAGGCGAACTCACTTTCGAGGAGGTTTTTTATCTCTCTGGTATATTTCAGGTCATTTGCCGAAAGAAGCATCTTGTCGAGTTCGAAAGAGTTCTTTGTAAGCTTTTTCAATTCAGGGATTATTTGGGGATCGATTTCAAGCAGGTTAATTTCCATGAATGGCTTTTCATCCATCTTGTTCGGTTCTTCAAGATCTGAGAAAAATCTATAGGATATCCCGTTGGTTAAAACAGATATTCTCGCTGTCGTAACATGGAAGTATCGGCGCAGCTGTGAAGCATGACAATCGTTCAGACTGGATCCGCAACTCTTACATTCGAACAACATAGTGATCTTGCCATCTGCGACGATAGCATAGTCAACTTTTTCCCCTTTTTTGCTGCCGACATCAGCTATAAATTCGGGGATAACCTCGGATGGATCGAAGATATCATAACCGAGTGCCTGAATGAACGGCATGACAAGAGCGTTTTTGGTTGCTTCCTCTGTTTTTATGATGTCCTTTTGTTTAATCGCCCGTGTTGAAAGTGCGGCCAACTGATCAGTAAATTCCATTTCGTCTCCCCGGTCTGATAACAAGTAAATGTAACAAAGTTGTTTAAATACACCTGTCACTGTCCAAATAGATATCTCATTTTTCTTTTATATGATGAGTTCGGCCTTCTATTTTTTTCCAATCCACTCACGAAGTTTTTGTATGCCTCCTTGACATAGGGAGTACTTTATTGCACGCTTACCATCGCAGAACACTCCACTATTCAACCGCCAGGTCTTCCGGCCAGATGAAATAGGGTCCGAAGCGTGGACTATATTTCGACTCGCCACCTACTTCTTTGCCTTTTTCGGTCAGAGAATGCTTCCCATCGTGTTGTCCCAAATAGCCTATCGAAGATAATTTATCTATCAATTCAGCAGTCTTTAATTTGTGTTTTTTGCAAGTTTTGAAGAAGTTAATTTTAATTCTCCACCTCAACAGAATTTCGGTAAGTCTGAATGCCAGATGATTTTGAAACTTTTTCAAGTGAAATTCGAATTTCATCACTGATGCGAATGATACGTTGTGCTTCTTCGTATGCATCTCTGTAGATGTCAGAATCCTCATTTCGAGAGATATAGACGCCCATTTCATTATTGTTAACTTGACTGAATTCGTACAGATTAAGACTGGTGATGATGCATGACTCTTCGTTTATATAACATTTTGCATGTAAATTTTTGCAAAAGCTGGTTCGAACGAAGCTGAGTTCCTTTAACCAGTTAATTTCCTCAGGCTGAAGTTCACTTTTACCATATACGATACGCACATCTATTTTGAGTCGGTTTTTGTCCTCTAAGAGTTCTTTTATCCGGTCATTCAATTTTAAAAATGGACTGATCAGTATTAAACGCTCAGAAGCACCTTTGATCAGTTCTTCAAGGTAATAGTTTGTAGCACTTGTATTTAAAAATTTTGCCATGATATTGAAAATATTCCTTTATGGATTAGATAGTTTCCTTGAAATGTTTGGCCCGATATTGCTAATCATCGACATCCAAGCTCTCTACAAATTGTATTAACATGTGGAAGCATATTCTGAATATGCGCCATATGCAAATATTTTGCCTAGGAAATCATAAGGATTATGCTGCGCAACTACATAGAGTGTCCCTTCAATCGATATTCACTGTAAATGTAAGGAATGCAATCAAACACTTCCATCATCCATAGCCAAAACCTCAACGAAGAAAGCAACGATCCTGAAATCATCAGCTTCTAAAGGAGGAATAACGATTTCCTGATATGCAGGATTTGCAGGTTTTAAAGTAATACTCTCATGCTGCCAGCCTGTATCCGGATCGGCACTCTTGGTCGATTGATACGTCTTAACCGTGTAGCTGGCACCTGTGTCCTGATCGGCAATATCAGATTTTTGCGCAAGCACAATCCGACCGTTGCGTGTACCGCCGATTTCAAAGGTAAAGAGACAGTAACCACCGTCAGGAATAGCAGGTTCCATCGATTTACCCAATACCTGAGCCACAAACATTGAGGGAGATAATGCTCGTTTTGTAGTACGCCCTTCCACCTTGAACCAGGACTCCGGTGCATCAGGAACTTCCGAATCCATGAAACCACCGGCAGCAATACTCAGTGGATAGAAAGGGAGGGCTGTGGAATATTTCTGTTCTTCCGTTGGTTCATCAATGAACAGTGTTTCCGGCTCTTGTTGCTCCAGCTCAGACAGGAGGAAAGAATAATCCTTTTCCGATAATGGTATTTCTAATTTCTCATAATAATCAAGGAGATCTTGCACCATCTGCTCAATGATCTTGCTATAGTGTTCAGATGTAAGGTTCTTAATGAGAACTGGATCTAATGCCAGATAATTCAGATCGTTACAGTGATAAAAAAAGCGTTTTCTCTCGAATTTCTCAAAGGGATTAGCAAGCAGACTGACTTGAATTGCCTTTGAATCATCTAAATATTCCTGGCGGTTATAGGGGCAGCTCTCCCGTTCGTTTTTTCCATTTTTAGTCAGAACCTGCTGGTAAAACCGCTGGTAGAGTGCAAGCAATTCCGGCAGTGGCGCTTCGTAACGTTCATTGCAAATTTTTAAGAAACTGAGCAGAAAGATTATCTTGTAGGAGAATGTGTAATCGCGCTTTTCCAGGAACTCGTGAAAATCCGTAAGCCTGGTGTCGGCGCTGTGGTCTTTCAAACCAAGCTGATTGCGAAGCAGTTCTACTTGCTGGGGATCAAAAAAATGCAATTGTTTTCGGCCAAATGCATATTGGACATCAGAAGCAATTTTTCCTGTACGCAGCCATTGTCGTACTGTACCGGTAGAAACGAAGAGTTCCCTCGCCAGTTGTTCGTCATTGAGAAAGGAACCATACATCTCTTCAAAAGTAAAAATATCAACCGGCTCAATCCGCCGTTCACCTTCGTACAGGCCGTCAAGGGTTATAATTTCATCAATATGACTTCGCTTTTCCGGGTTAACCAGATTCGCAAAGGGCTGGTAATTGGGGATTTTAAACAGGGCATGCAATGACATCGGTTGAAGTTTGGCCCCATAATTATCGACAACATCGATTACATACAGTGCCTCTTTTCCAGGATAATTGCGAAGGCCTCGACCAAGCTGTTGGGTATAGAGTACTTTGGAGAAAGTGGGCCGAGCCATCACCAGAATTGAAGTTTGCGGTGAATCCCAGCCTTCCGTGAGAAGGTCACAGGCACAGAGAAAACGAACGGAACCAGCAGTATAGGCTGCTTGTGCGGTGAGCGCGTTTTTTCGATCCCTTCCATCAATCGCAGCGGCAGCAATTCCCGCTCCTTGTAAAATACTTTCCATCCGCTTGGCGTGTTTGATATCGACGCAGAAAATCACCCCTTGCTTGCTCTCAAAATCACCGCCAAAATATTTCTTTAACAAATCAGCAATGAGTTGATCCCTTGATGGTACAAGCAAGGTTGTCTGCAAGTCACTTTTGACAAACTCACGCCCATTGAAACGGACTTCGGAAAGATCGATATTTGATTTTATCCGATAACAACGAACCGGCGGTACCAGCCCTTGCCGGATAGCGTCTTCCAACGACAATTGAGGTTCATACTCTCCAAATATCTTTTCCAAGTTCTGCTGGTCATAACGATTCGGTGTGGCAGTAACACCCAGCATATGCCTGGGAGAAAAATGTTCCAGGATATTGCGCAGTCCGTTGGCCGCTGCATGATGGGCCTCATCAACAACAATATAATCAAAACGATCTGCCGGAATTTTATAGTAATGGCGATGCAAATAGGCTGACGTCTGCACCAGAAAATCAGCCGTGTTGTCATTTAAAACATCAACTGAAGTTCGTCCCTGCAGATAGGGTGGTAAACGAAGCTGCAACCGAGCCTGTGTTTGTTCCCGTAACTTTCTGGTGGGCACGATGATCAGTGCTTTCAGGCTCGGTTCCTGCTCTTTTAAACGGACAATGTCTTCAATAAATATTTCTGTTTTTCCTGTGCCGGTAGGCAGGACAAGTAAAAATGTAGTCCGGCCGTTTTTTCTCGCAGCACTGAGGTGATCGAGTGATTGTTGCTGATGCTCTCGCAGTGTGAACGTCTCAACCTGGCGGCTTAATTTAAAGACTGGTTTATCAATAAAAGGTCGGGCATTCTCCATGAATTGTGTAATTTCAAGGATGAATCGTTCCCGATCCCGCATGCCATTTAACGACCATCGATAGACCTTGAAACCGTCTGCGACCAGAGAATTTTGTTTAAAGAGCTGCGAACGATATCGTCCCGGCCCAATTACTACCGGATGATGGAAAGATTCGCCATTGAGCTCAATGGCGAATTTGGCAGACGAAGCAAAGAGGGCGTAGTCGATATAGCGCGTGGTCCCTTCCATATCAACATAGGCAAATTCTCGGTGTAATCCCATTCTTGCTCTATCGCCAAAGGCCTCCAGGAAACAGTCTTCAAAGGTTGCTTCCGGTAGTGTTGGATCTGGCTCCTGTTCCGCCCTGTTCCCGCCAAAACGCCTGATCTGTTCAGGATCACTCTCTCCGTTGAGGAATATGAGAATATCTTCTTTGATTTGTTGAACGGAACCGGTTTGATCGAACAAAAAGCGGAAGACTTGGCTATGGTTAGCCATCAATTCATTTTGCCTGCTGGTGTAGGCTACATATGGATAATCATTGAGAGAGCAAATAACTGTATCGATGATGAGGCATTGATCTTCCTTTTTGTTCAGAAAAATATAGCCTGTATTTTCCCGGACCGGTTGGTCAAATCCACGCCCAAGGAGCCAGTTGTTCAACTCACGCTGGGAATACGATGGATCAACCTTCATTTCGAAACCTCAACACATATCCAAGCCAGATATCATCTGGACGGATTTTGGATATCTGCCGAGAAAAATCAATAATGTGAAGGTGGTTTGCTGCAAAAACTTTCTCAATATCCGGTCTTGTCCATAAGGTGAAGACACGGCCGTCAGCAGCACGGTTTGTGCCTTTCCCTTCTTTCACGGTGATAAGGAGCAGTCCTCCTGGGATCAGAGCTTGGCAAATTGAGATGAGAATTGCGGGGAGGGCTTCTGGGGAGATATGAACTAAAGAGCCAACCAAGACAAGGGCGGAAAATTGCAGATCAGAAAAATTAAAGCGACTGAAGTCCCCTTCTATGACAGGACAGTTGGAGTGTTTTCTTGCCATGCTGGCCAGGCTAGGGGATTGTTCGAAGCCGGTTGGTCGAAAACCACGCCTGGCGAACCAAAGCAGGTCTCTGCCTGAACCACAGCCAATATCCAGGATTGTTGCCTTTGGTTTTAATAGTCCGGCAAGAGGTTCCAGAAAAGCAGAGGGATCAATGCCAACTGTAGAATCAAAATACTGCTGGTGATTATCTTCGTAGAAGTTTTCCAAAATTTAAAACCAAGCGTTGGCATTCATTTTTGGCCGTCGTTGGAACGAATGGTTGAGGGCTTCAATCTATTCTGAATTGGAATCTGCTAGACCTTCCCGTTTCTCTCTCGACACACAAGACAGTGGCTCGCCCTAAATACATAAAGTCTGAGTGATGTTTCTCCCGGTGGAAGACATGTATTTCGTCTCCGTTCTCATGTGCATTTATCATTCGTTCTTCTGCAAAATTGTCATCTATCCGATGGCATTGCCTTCCTTTGCAACCAATTGTATAAAAACAACATTTCACGATACACCCAACAAGTTGCATACATCAACCTCTATATCGCAGCTATGCAATTTCGACCACCACCCCATTAATGATCCGACACGATATATGGGAAACTGTATTCAAAAGCCTGCGTACGCTGAAAAGACTCAAGATCCAATACCAGCCGCCCGGACAGAGCCAGACCAGCCGGGAACTGGATCCCTATCACGCCATCCGCTATGATGGCGACTGGTATGTCATCGGCCACTGCCACCTGCGCGACACAATCCGTACCTTCAGCCTGTCCAGAATAAACCAGGCTTCGATACTTGAGGAAGGATATGACATTCCGGAGACCTTCAACTTCCACCAGATCACCAGAAGCCGGTTTGGCGTGCACTGGGGCAAGGCCGAAGAACAGGTCAAGGTCTGGTTCTCGCCCAGGGTGGTCCCCTATATTCTCGAACGGACATGGCACCCAAGCCAGAAGATCGTTTACAATGCCGACCAATCACTTGTCCTCTCGCTCACGGTCAATCATATGCTGGAGTTGAAGCGGTGGGTTTTGTCCTGGGGAAAGGAAGCGAGGGTGCTTGAACCGGAAAAGCTTGCTGCAGAGATTAGGTCGGAGGTTGGCAGTATGGCTGTTTTGTATGGAGAAGACGATTTGTGATTACCAATGAAACTCAGCTGGATTCATGCCGTCGGGGTCTGAAGATCTTGCAAAAACCTTTTTTGTCGTCATTCCGGATCAAGCCCGGAATGACCCTTAAACCAAAAGATCCTATTTTAATTTGCTTTTTTGCAGAGAACGCAGCACGCTCATGGCTTTTTCCGCCGATTGGCTGGGTACGAAAATGTGGTCATGGTATGCGCCGGCCACAACATTACAACCGATAGCCGCATCGGCCAATGCCGTGGCAAAGGCCGCAGTCAAGCCTACCGCCTGGAGATCCGAATGTACCGACAAGGTAATCCAGGCGCAGCGAAACAGTATACGGAGATTGGACCTCTGGGCATCGCTTTCGCGCATGACAACCGACAAGCCTTCCGGTTCTTTGATGGAGGCCAGCACGAGCGCCGGATCAACCGTCACCCCGGCTTCGAGTGAAGCGAAAACAAATATCCCGGGCTGCAGCACGGGCTCCATTTTCTGGAGCAGAAGGTCGAGGTCGGTGATGGGGTTCATGAAAGGTTCAAGGGGTAGAGTTTCTGATTTCTGAAGTTAGAAAATGCCAAAATCGATGCCTGCCGCGAGAGTCTGGCCCAGCTCTTCCAGCCTGGCGAGATCCTGCTCGGTCGGCGGGCCGACGATCCTCATATGTTCCTGTACTTTTTTCCATTTGTAGCCGGCGGCAAGTCTCTCGATCTGGGTGACAGCACCTCGACCGTCATTGCCGGCACAGACAAATACGATAAAAGGCAGCCCCGTTGTCTTGTCCATTGCGCCCTCGTACGTCCGATCAAAAAAATCCTTGATCATCCCCGCCATAGTTCCGAAATATTCAGGAGAGCCGATGGCTATACCGTGGCAATGCAGCAAATCGTCCAAGGTGGCCTCGGCCGCTTTTTTATAAGGTGACGGTAACGTTTTCCTCTTTTTTGGCGCCTTTGGCAAACCTGTCCGCCATGCGTTTCATCGTGCCGCCCTGGGAATGATAGATAACCAGGATGTTCTTTTTATTTGTTCCCATTTGCTGAATCCAGTTTCTTCCAGGTTAGCAGTTTAGCCACAGCCTGCAGCTAATATTTGCGAATAAGACAACGTCCAACAAACCGTACCAATATGTTGTTATAATAACAAATGTTTTATGTTTGAAAAAGATGGTTTGCGGAAAGGGACGAGCAGATGTTATATCTTGATGGCGTCGTAAAAACTCTTCATCCGAAGTCTGCGCTTATCTGGTTCGTTGTTACAATTTTCCTATCATTACGACGTACCGTATGTACGCCGAAATAATAGGAAAATCGCACGCCTCCAATATGAAGCTTTTTACTTATCCATCGAAAATTGAGGTTTTTACGAATTCTTCGTTATTTATAAAAAGTAATGCTCACAGCTAAGCGAAGACTCCGATATCTACTCTATGGCAGTGCTTATTTTATGAAATGTCTCGATTTTAATCAGGTAAGCGTAGACTCCAAAATGCCTATTCTCGGCCGAACTCCGGTGCAGATGTGAGCCTTGATTATGCAGGTCTTGATCTGTTGCGCCGGACGCACCCGGCCTGGCGCCTGCTGCGATCCGATCACGCGCCGCTTTTGGCGAGTTTTCTGCACCGGGTGTTTATCGAGCCGAACGTTCGGCTGATCGGCCAGGCGGATCTGGCCGAGGCCCTGGAAGACGAACTGTTTTCGCTGCGGGAAACCTACGGGCCGGATGTTTTCCCCAAGCGCGCCTCGGAATATCTCAACGACTGGGCGGACAACGAGAAAGGCTGGCTGCGCAAGTACTACCCGCCCGGCTCCGATGAACCCCATTTCGACCTGACTTCGGGGAGCGAAAAAGCCATCGCCTGGCTGGCAAGTCTTACCGAGCGCTCTTTTGTCGGCACCGAGTCGCGGCTGCTGACCCTCTTTGCCCTGCTCCGGCAGATGAGCGAGGGCAGCGAAGCCGACCCCGAGGCACGAACCGCCGAGCTGCTCCGGCGACGAAACGAGATAGATGCCGAGATAGAACGTATCCGTGACGGGGATATTTCGCTGTTGGACGATACGGCCTTAAAAGATCGTTTTCAGCAGTTTCTCCAGCTGGCAAGAGATCTGCTCGCCGACTTTCGCGAGGTAGAGCATAACTTTCGCAGCCTCGATCGACAGGTGCGCGAGCGGATCGCCCTGTGGGACGGCGCCAAGGGAGAGCTGCTCGAGGAGATCATGGGCCAGCGCGACACCATCGCCGATTCCGACCAGGGCAAGAGCTTCAGGGCGTTCTGGGATTTCCTCATGTCGCAGAGCCGCCAGGAGGAGTTGAGCCAACTGCTGGAGCAGGTCCTGAGCTTGCCGCCGGTCGCGGCAATGGGGCCCGAGCCGCGTTTACGCCGGGTGCATTACGACTGGCTGGAGGCCGGAGAACATACCCAGCGCACCGTCGCCCGCCTGTCGCAGCAGCTGCGTCGTTTTCTCGACGATCAGGCCTGGCTGGAAAACCGCCGCATCATGGATATCCTGCACAATATCGAGGCGGGGGCGCTGGCCGTGCGCGAGGCTCCGCCGACCGGCGACTTTATCGAGCTGGCCGAGGCCGCCGCCACTGTGGATCTGCCGATGGAGCGGCCCTTGTACCGGCCGCCGGTAAAACCGCAGATTGTCGATCTCGACCTGGAAGAGGGAGAAACGGATGCCGATCTGAGCTCGCTCTTTAACCAGGTGGTCGTCGACCGGGCGGAACTCTCCCGCCACATTCGCCAGGCACTGCAGGAGCGATCACAGATCAGCCTGGCCGAGCTGGTGGCTCTGCATCCTTTGCACCTGGGCTTGTCCGAGCTGCTTGCCTACCTGCAGCTGGCAAGTGGACGTCCTAATACGGCGGTGGACGAAGAGAGTATCGAGTCAATTGAATGGCAGCTGGAGGATGGCAGCTATCGCCGTGTCCGCCTGCCGCGCATTATTTTTGCAAGGAAATAAATAACATGAATGAACCGGAACTCGGGGAAACCGCCGCTGAACATGCCAACGATTTGTCCGTGGTCGTCGTCTCGCTGCTGCGCGGCGTGCTGGAACAGGAAGAAAAGGCCGAGGCGTGGCATGCCCTGCTGAACCTGCAGGCAGCGGTGCGCGATTATGTCGCTGTTCTCGGGCTGGAGCTGGTTCTCGACGAGGCGGAAGGTTATGCCTTTCTGCGCTCCCGGCCTGAAGACGCGGAGAAAACCGAAGCGGCGATTCCCCGCCTGGTGCGGCGTCAGCCCCTCGCCTTTCCGGTCAGCCTGCTGCTGGCACTGCTGCGCAAGAAGCTGGCCGAATTCGATGCGACCGGCGGCGAGACCCGGCTGATTCTCTCCCGCGATGAGATCGCCGAACTGTTCCGGGTGTTTCTGCCTGCCGGCAGCAACGAGGCAAAATTGATCGACCAGGTGGACAGCCATATTAACAAGGTCGCTAAACTGGGTTTTCTTCGTCCCTTGCGCGGGCAGAAACAGATGTTTGAAGTGCGGCGCATCCTGAAAGCCTTTGTCGATGCCCAATGGCTGACCGAGTTCGATGAGCGGCTGGCGGTGTACCGGCAGGAGCTGGAGCGAAAGGGAGGGGAGTCCAATGGCTGAACCCCTGCCCCTTGATTTTGCAGGCGACGACCGGCTCGCCGGCTTTCGCCTGATGCGCCTGGAGGTGTTGAACTGGGGCACCTTCGATAAGCGGGTGTGGACGCTGGAACTCGACGGCAAGAACAGCCTGCTCACCGGTGATATCGGCTCGGGCAAGTCGACCCTGGTCGATGCCGTGACCACCCTGCTCGTTCCCGCCCAGCGCGTCGCCTACAACAAGGCGGCGGGCGGCGACATGCGCGAACGGACCCTGCGCTCGTATGTGCTCGGCCATTATAAATCGGAACGAACGGAGGGCGGCGGCAGTGTCAAGCCGGTGGCCCTGCGGGATTACAACAGCTATTCCGTCATCCTCGGGGTTTTCCGCAACAGCGGGTTCGGCAAAACGGTGACCCTGGCCCAGGTCTTCTGGCTGAAAGATGGCCAGGGCCAGCCGACGCGGTTCTATGTCGGAGCGCGAGCGGCAACTCGGCATCAAGCAGGATTTCGGCGGTTTCGGCAGTGATATCGCCAACCTGAAAAAACGGCTGCGGGGCGAGGGCGTGCAGATGTTTGAAAGCTTCCCGCCCTACGGCGCCTGGTTCCGCCGACGCTTCGGCATCGACAACGAGCAGGCGCTGGATCTCTTTCATCAGACCGTCTCGCTCAAATCGGTCGGCAACCTGACCGGGTTTGTCCGAAGCCATATGCTCGAACCTTTTGAAGTCGTCCCCCGCATCGACGCCCTGATCGGCCATTTCGACGATCTCAACCGAGCCCACGAGGCGGTCCTCAAGGCCAAGGATCAGGTGGAGATGCTTGATCCGCTGGTCGCCGACTGTGACCGGCACGGCGAACTGGAGCAGTCCGTAGGGCAGCTGCGTGGTTGCCGGGAGGCTCTCCGTCCGTGGTTTGCCGGTCTCAAGCTCGAGCTGCTGCAGCAGCGGCTCGGCAAACTTGAGGAAGAGCTTAAACGCCACAATGCCAGGATCGAGGGGCTGGTCGAAAAACGGCAGGCGATGCAGGGCCGCGAACGGGAACTTCGGCGCAGCATCGCCGAAAACGGCGGCGACCGCATCGAGCATATCGGCGAGGAGATACGCCGGTGTGAAGAGGAACTGCAGCGAAAACAGCGCAGGTTCGAGCGCTACGGCGAATTGATGGAGGCCCTGGAGTTGTTTGCCGCCGACAGCGTCGGCGCCTTTCTCGTGCTGCGGCAAAAATGTGCGGCCATGCTCGAAGAAGAAGCGGATGTCGAGGCCCGGATCCAGAACGAATTGAATGAGGCCGGGGTGGAGTTTCGCCTCAAGCGCGAGCAGCACGACGAACTGCTTAAGGAAATCCGCGGCCTGCAGGCCCGGCGTTCCAATATCGACGAAAAACAGATCACCATCCGCCGAACCCTGTGCACCGACCTGGGTCTTGCCGAAAAAGAGATGCCCTTTATCGGTGAGCTTCTCCGGGTACGCGAGGAAGAGCGCGACTGGGAAGGAGCCGTCGAGCGCCTGCTGCACGGCTTCGGCCTATCGCTTCTGGTGCCGGAACAGCAGTATAGCCAGGTCGCCGGCTGGGTCGATACCAACAACCTGAAGGGACGGCTGGTCTATTACCGCGTACGGCCAAAACGCCAGGCCGAGCAGCCCGAGCTGCATCCCGACTCCCTGGTGCATAAGCTGGCTATCAAACCCGATTCGCCGTTTTTTAACTGGCTGGAGAGCGAGGTCTATCGGCGCTTTGATCTGGCCTGCTGTGTCGACCAGGAGCAGTTTCGGCGGGAGACCCGGGCCATCACCCGGGCCGGGCAGATCAAGGCGCGGGGTGAGCGGCATGAAAAGGATGATCGTCATCGGCTGGACGATCGCAGCCGGTATGTGCTCGGCTGGAGCAATGAGGCTAAAATTGCCGCCCTGGAGGAAAAAGCGAGGTTGCTGGAGACGCAGCTGGCCGGGATCGGCAAGGTGATTTCCACCCTGCAGGAGCGGCAGAAGGCAGCCAAGTTCCGCCTGGATATTCTCTCTAAACTTGAAGAGTATCGTGACTTTGCCGAACTGGACTGGCAGCCGTCGGCGGTAAAGATCGCCAGGCTGAAAGATGAGCGAGACCGGCTGGAGGCGACCTCCGATATCCTCAAGATGCTGACCGGTCAGCTGCAGGAGACGGAAGAAAACCTGCGCAAGCTCGAACAACAGCTCGACCTGCACCGCAGCGTTTGCGCGAAAACCGAACAGAAAGCAAGTGATGCGGCGGCACTGCAGCAACAGACCCGCGCCGTGCTGGACAGTTCCCCGCCGGAATCGACCGGCTATTTTCCTCGGCTTGAATCCCTGCGCGACCAGGCGCTGGGCGAGCAGCAGCTCACGGTCGAGTCCTGCGACAACCGGGAACGGGAGATGCGCGACTGGCTGCAGACGGCAATCGACGGCGAGGACAGGAAAATTGCCCGGCTGCGCGACAAGATCATCGATGCCATGCGGACCTACAGCACCAAATATGATCTTGAGACCCGGGAGGTGGATGTTTCGGTCGAGGCCGGGGCCGACTACCGGACCATGCTCCAGCAACTGCAGGCCGACGACCTGCCCCGCTTCGAAGCCCGTTTCAAGGAGCTGCTCAACGAAAACACCATCCGCGAAGTGGCCAATTTCCAGTCGCAGCTGGCGCGGGAGCAGGAGACCATCAAGGAGCGTATCGGCCGGATCAACGAGTCGCTCACCCGCATAGATTATAATCCGGGCCGATATATTGTCCTCGAGGCAACCCCGGTGATCGATGCCGACGTCCGCCTGTTCCGCGAGGAGCTGCGGGCCTGCACCGAAGGCAGCCTCAGCGGCTCCGAAGATACGCAGTATTCCGAGGCAAAATTCCTCCAGGTGCGACAGATCATCGAACGGTTTCGAGGCCGTGAAGGACGGTCGGAGATGGACCGCCGCTGGACGGCCAAGGTGAGCGATGTGCGCAACTGGTTTTCCTTTGCCGCCAGTGAACGGTGGCGTGAGGATGACAGCGAGTTTGAACATTACGCCGATTCCGGCGGCAAGTCCGGGGGCCAGAAAGAGAAACTCGCTTACACCGTGCTGGCGGCAAGTCTTGCCTACCAGTTCGGCCTGGAGTGGGGCGCGGTGCGCTCGCGTTCCTTCCGCTTCGTGGTCATCGACGAGGCCTTTGGCCGCGGCTCGGATGAATCCGCCCAATACGGCCTGCAGCTCTTTGCCCAGCTCAACCTGCAGCTGCTGATCGTCACGCCCCTGCAGAAGATCCATGTCATCGAACCCTTCGTCTCCGGCGTCGGCTTTGTGCACAATGCCGACGGGCAGGCTTCCAGTCTGCGCAATCTGACCATCGAGGAATATCGCAAAGAGAAAGAGGCGGAGCATCCATGAGCTGGACGACACCGTCGGATATTGTCCGCCAGCTGCACAAATTGTGGGACAAGGGGACAATTCTTGCGGCACTGGCCGGCGGCGAGGAGCTCTTTCCCCGGCGCATGAGCCTGAAAAAGCCGAATTCTGCGGAAATGTCCGAACGTTTTAGTGAGGTTCGGGCCTGGATCAGCCGTCTGGAGAGCGAGGCAAAAAAGTATCGCCTGGTCTGGCGTGACATAAACCATCGCACTTTGGGGGCAAACGCCGTCCCCGCCGAGATCTGGGTCGACAGCCTGGACGATTGCCTGGCACTGATCGGCAAACGACGCGAAGCGGAGCAGTTTACCTTGGTGGTTGCGCTCACCGGGCAGCGCTATCCGCAGCTGCTTACCTGGCTGATCAAGCGTCCCCTGCACGGGCTGGCCCTGGCGGCTGACTGGCCGCGACTGCTGGATATCGTCTCCTGGCTGGAGCGCCATCCGCGCCCCGGTATCTATCTGCGCCAGGTGGACATTCCCGGCGTGCACAGCAAGTTTATCGAGAGCCATCGCGGCGTGCTGGCCGAGCTGTTCGATCTGGTTTTACCTGCGGATATTATTGATGAAACGGGCCGCGGCGTAACCGGCTTCTGCAGACGCTACGGCTTTCGCGGCAAACCGGAACGCGTCCGTTTTCGCCTCCTCGACCCGTCTTTTCCCCTGCTGCCCGGGGCAGTCGATCAGGATATCACCGTTACCGCCGAGACCTTTGCCCGCCTTGCGCTGCCGGTCGAACGCGTCTATATTACTGAAAACGAGATCAATTTTCTCGCCTTCCCGGAGGTTGCCCGCAGCATGGTCATCTTCGGGGCCGGGTACGGTTTCGGCATCTTCGCCGAAGCGGCCTGGCTGCACAGCTGCACTGTGCACTACTGGGGCGATATCGACACCCACGGTTTTGCCATCCTGGACCAGCTGCGCAGTCTACTTCCGGCGACGAATTCCTTTCTCATGGACCGGGATACCCTTTTGGCCCATCAACTGCACTGGGGCGAGGAGCCGCAGCAAAATAGAGGCGAGCTGTCCAGACTGACCGCCACGGAGCAGTTGCTCTACGATGATCTTCGCTTTGATCGACTGGCGGTTCGGCTGCGTCTTGAGCAGGAGCGGATAGGCTTTCAATGGGTGGAAACGATGGTTCGTCGTCAAGGTTGATCGACCGCTGTTCATGACCTCTACTTGCACAAGGAGATAAAGGTGCCGGTCATAATCAAGGTTGTCTGCTTCCTGTTATGGGTCAATTTCCTGCCGCCGCTGGCCTGCTTTTTCCGGGGACGGCGGTTTAAGAGACCGCTTGACGCCGGCAGGACATGGCTTGATGGGCGGCCGATTTTTGGTGCTCATAAAACGGTCGGCGGTATCCTGGTCAGCCTGCTCGGTGGAACTGCCTTCTTTTTCCTGCTCGGCGTAGCATGGCAGGTGGCCGCCATGGCCGCCTTGCTGGCGATGCTGGGAGATTTACTGTCCAGCTTCATCAAACGCAGGCTGGCCATGGCATCGGGACAAAGCGTGATCTTACTTGACCAGGTGCTTGAATCCCTGTTGCCGACTCTTTATCTGAGCACTGTTCTGGATCTCGGTGTTGGCCGGATTGTCCTTATCGTCGTTTTGTTTATTGGGGTTGCCCATCTGGGCTCTGAGTGGTGGAGCGCCCTAACCTACTGTCCTTCGCCGGATAATTTTCCGCGGACGCTCCGATCCACCGTTCGCTGGCGTCAGTGGCGATCCTGTCATATACCGCTTAGCCGCTGGCAGACACTGCTCAACCTGAGCAATCTGCTTACCTATCAGGTCGTGTATACCTGGCTTTTTAAATTAGCCGGGCTCTATGAGAAAGGGCGGCAGAATGCCTTACAGGTGAAGGTCGAGGAACTGACCTTCCGGTTTCCTGCCTTACCCGAAGCTTTTGACGGCTATACAATTCTGTTTTTGACGGACCTCCATTTAGACGGACTGGAGGGTCTGACGGATAAACTTATAGAACGAATTCAGGGCCTCAAGGTGGATCTTTGCCTGATCGGAGGAGATATCAGAAATAAGACCTATGGTCCTATGGCGCCCTGTTTGAGAGAATTGCATCAACTCCTTGGTCATGTCCGGGCGCGACATGGCATACTCGGGGTTCTCGGCAACCATGACTGCATTGGAATGTCACCGGATTTTGAAGAGGCGGGAATCACCATGCTCATCAACGAAGCCTGGGAACTGAGCGAAGAACAGGAGGGACGGACAGAGACAATCTGGGTGGTCGGGGTAGATGATCCGAACTACTATCAAACCGATGATTTCGCTCGGGCGTTTCGCGGAGTACCAAAAGATGCTTTCACCGTTCTGCTGGCCCATTCGCCCGAAGTTTATACAACCGCCTCGACCTACCAGGCAACCCTCTACCTGTGCGGCCATACTCACGGTGGCCAGATCTGCCTGTCATCCGGGAAACCTCTGTTAACCAACAGCAGAGCGCCGCGATTTACCGCTTCCGGACGCTGGCACTTTGCCGGCATGACGGGATATACCAGTCGCGGTGCCGGACCTTCCGGCGTTCCTCTACGTTTTAATTGTCCCGGAGAAATAACTCACATCACTCTGCGCAGAGGCAATGAACCTTGATGCTTTTTCTGTTATCCGGGAGACAGATTTAAAGTACCTTAAAGATTATTTTCTTGTTTTTTTGCAAGAAAATAATCTATAAGGTACCTATTCCGTCTTTCTTCCCGTTTACCGGGGTTAGTTTGTAGTCGAGGCTTTGTTCAATTACCCTCCGATGATTCCTCAATCAGGCTCAACCGGGCCATAGCTTTTGTAATTTCATGATGAACATTCCGACTCGTCGTCTGGTCTTTTTCGTTTTTTGCTGTCTTCTGGTCATACTCTTTATCTGGCTGGGGCAAAGCCGGCGAATGCACCTCTTCAAGGAAACCCGTACCTCGCTTTATACCCTGGTATCCATTACCGCGGTCACTGAATCTGAAGACCGGGCAAAAAAAGCCATGGATAAGGCATATGACGAGCTTGATCGTCTTGGCCGACTCCTTAATTTCTACGCTGACGACAGTGAGCTCAGTACCATCAACCGAAATGCGGGAATCAAACCGGTCCGGGTATCGCCGGACACCCTGGAGATCATTCAAGCCGCCGTCTATGCCGGTGAGCAGACCGAAGGAGGCTTTGATGTGACGGTCGGCCCGATCGTCAAGCTCTGGGATTTCAACAAGAAAATAATGCCGGATGCGGCAAGCATCGCCAAGCGATTACCCTTTGTCGGTTATCGGAACATTCTTGTCGATACTGCCGCTTCCACCGTGTTTCTGAAAAAAGCCGGAGTGCAGATGGATCTTGGCGGTATTATCAAGGGGTTTGCCGCCGACAAGGCGGTTGCCGTGCTAAAGCAGAATGGCATACAGGGAGGTATTGTGGCCGTGGCGGGCGATATCAGGGTCTTTGGCCGACAGCCGGACGGCAGGCCATGGCATATAGGAGTTCAGAATCCCAGACAAAAAGGCGAGGATGACGCCTTGCTGGCGACCCTGAACCTTGAGGATAAAGGAATCTCGACCTCGGGCGATTATCAGCGCTACTTTATTCGGGACGGGGTTCGATATCATCATCTGCTCAACCCCAAAACAGGCTTTCCGGAGAGTCTCTGCCAAAGTGTTACGGTTATCGCGCCGGCAGCAACCCTGACCGATCCCTTTGCTACAGGGATTTTTGTTATGGGTCCGAAAAAAGGCTTAGCCGTTCTCGAAAAGCTGGGATTGGACGGCATCATCGTCGATCGAAATGGTAAGGTCTTGATGACAAAGGGCCTTGAAAAACAGGTCCATCTGATTAAGCCATGATTGACAAACTCGTAAAAACTTCGATTTTCGATGGATAAGTAAAAAGCTTCATATTGGAGGCGTGCAATTTTCGTATTATTTCGGCGTACATACGGTACGTCGTAATGATAGGAAAATTGTAACAACGAACAAGATGAAGAGTTTTTACGCCGCCATCATGATTGATGGTTGATCTATGACCCCATTGGCCTAATCCCGCAACAAGAGGTTCATAGCTGCTCCGAAACAACGTCGTCGCACCAGATGGAGCACCAGCATGCCGGAGAGAGCCGTGGCCGCTACGATCATCAGCATAACTACTATCTGATATCGTACCGCATCCGCAGGGTCTGCACCAGCGAGGATCTGGCCCGTCATCATGCCGGGTATGGAGACAATGCCCACCCCCATCATGGAGTTGATGGAAGGGATCATGCCGGCCTTGAGGGCGTTACGAAACATATCCCTGCTCGCTTCGCGGAAGTCGGCGCCCAGGCACAACATCATTTCCACTTCGTCTCTCCTGGTACGCAGTTCGGAAAAAAATCTTTCCAGGCTGATGGCCAGGGCATTCATGGAATTCCCGGCAACCATTCCTCCGATGGGGATAAAAAACTGCGGGGTCCACCACGGTCTGGCGCCGATGATTAGGCCGGTCACCAGACAAGTCACCAGGGTGTAGATGACCGTCACTGATATCATGGTCGGAACCAGAAAATCGACGCTTTTTTCCTTGACCCTCCCCTTTATGATCCGCACGGAAAAATACGTCATGCACAGGTAAACGGCGAGAACCAGCCAAAGGTTATTGAGTTGGAAGATGATCTTCAGAAGATAGCCCATGGCGAAGAGTTGTGCAAAAGTGCGCAGGGTCCCAAGGGCAAGATCTTTCTGCAACCGCAATTCATAGACCATAGACGCAATCCCCGCTACGACCACTAGACCTAGAGCTATGCCAAGCTGCCACAGGGAAATCTGGATATAAGCAGCGCTCATCCTGTCACCTCCAAGAGCCCCTCGCGCACGGTAACTGTCATGTGTTCCGTGGAGGGGGTATAATCAAAATGTGAAACTATAATGATGGTCATACCTTCCAGGTTCTGAGCTTCCGTCATCTCTTCCACTATCTCTCGGCTTTTACGATCCAAGGCGCTTGTTGGTTCGTCCATAAGGAGGAGTTCCGGCCCGAGAAGCAGGGAGCGAATGATGCACAACCGCTGTTTCTGGCCCACGGACAGCGAGCGAGCCTTGTCCTTGAGATCTACGCCGGAGAGTCCCAGCCGTTTCAGCCAGTCTGCCAGTTCGTCATCGGTTGGCAAGGCTTGTTCTCTGTTGACGGCGAATCCGTATGGGAGCAGCAGGTTCGACCGGACGCTACCTTCTATTACCACGGGAGTTTGTTGCACATAGCCGATGCGACGCCGTAGCATGGGAGGTGGATAGTCTCCAAGAGGCATACCGAAAAAGCTGATAACCCCGGCAGCAGGCTCCTCCAGCCGGCTGGCCAAACGTAGCAAGGTCGATTTTCCGGCGCCTGAAGGACCGACGATCCTGACGAACGCTCCGGCCGGCACAGTGAGCCGTACATCCCGCAGTCCCTTGCCGCCGGGCCAGTTATAGGAGACATCTTCGAATTCGATAATCGATTTCATATACCTTTAATTGGGGTCAGGCTTGACAAATGGGTATTGCCATGATACCTCATAAACATGGCACGCAAAAAAAGACTCCATTTTCCCGGCGCCTGCTATCATGTTATCCTACGGGGAAACGCCGGGCAAGATATCTTCTTTGAAGAACAGGATCGTAGCCGGTTCTTTTTTCTTCTCCAGGAAGGCAGAGACAAATTCAAGCATCGCATCCATGCCTATTGTCTGATGACAAACCATGTGCATATGGTCCTTCAGGTGGGAGAGGTTCCGTTATCCCGCATTCTGCAAAATGTCAGTTTCCGCTATACCCGATTTATCAACTATCGTAAAAAGCAGACCGGCCACCTGTTTCAAGGGCGGTATAAAGCGATTCTTCTCGATGCCGACACGTATCTGCTGGAACTCATCCGTTATATTGATAATAATCCCGTTCGCGCCCGGATGGTCAAATCACCGGAAAAATATCCCTGGAGCAGCCATGCCGCATATCTGGGGAATATCTCGGTACCTTGGCTGACAACCGATTGGGTTCTGGCTCAATTTTCAGGGAAAAAGATAGAAGCGGTCGAACTCTATCGGCAATTTGTCGTCAAAGGGCTGGATGAAGAGCATAGAGAGGAATTTTATCGAGGAAATATTGACGGACAAATTCTCGGAGATGACCATTTTACCGAAAAAGCTCTTGCCGAAGCCTCCCGGAAGATGATGCGGAAAACGACAGTTGATCAGGTTGTTCAGACAGTTTGCAAACATTATGGAATCAGCCAGGACGAATTATGCAGTGGGAGCCGGCAAAAACGGATATCGGAGCCGAGAGCCGTTATAGCCCTGCTCGTCCGGAATCTTGAATATCTTCAACTGACAACGCTTGGCCGAAAATTGAATCGCGATCTCTCGGGATTGAGTCAGGCAGCCTCTCGGCTTGACCGGAGGTTAAAATTCGACAAGAAACTTGAAAACCAAGTAAGCTCGATCAGGGAACTATTCCTGTAATGCCCATTTGTCAAGCCTGACCCCACGAGAGAAAATATTTCCCCCCCTGCACTTTTTCAGCGCTTTTTTGCACATTCCCTCAGTTGAAATCATCACAAAAGAAGCCAATCGTCTCCTTGGATTCCTGCAGTTACATAAGCATATTCTAAATTACTCAAATAGCTTAAATTCATAATAATGAACTAAAATTCCTAACCGTGGTGTTGGGCTTTTCCTGTGATCGTTATGTGTTATAGCTATAATTTTTGGTCCGATATTTGCTAGCAGCAGATACCATTACACATCTCGGGTTCGCGGTTACGCTTTGTCTCCGCCTACTCAATACATTCACTTGGAGGATTGATTTTATGATCGAATGGAATGGTTCCAGGTCCGGCAGGGGAGGTTTCGCCAACCCATGCTCCCCCCAAAAAACACCTTTTTTGACGATAAAAAAGCGTGTCATGAACAAGTATGTAGTCACATCGGTCCTGATCGTTGGCTTCGGCGCCTGTTTTTCGGGAAAGGCTCTTGCCCGAAACTACGAACAACACAGACGAGACCGTACACCGCCGGTCATTACAGCAACGGTGAACGGCACGCAGGGAAGCAACGCCTGGTATACCAGCAATGTTGGCGTGACCTGGAGCGTTTCGGATCCCGATTCCGCTATCATAAGTACATCCGGTTGTGACAACGTGTCCCTGACCACAGACACCTCCGGAAAGACCTATACCTGTCAAGCCGACAGCAGTGGCGGAAACAGCAGCAAATCCGTGACGATTAAACGGGATGCCACCCCGCCAAAAGCAACTATCGTCACCCCAGGCAGCGGTGCAACCTACACCCAGGGGCAAACGGTTAAGGCGAGTTACAGCTGCACCGACACAACTTCCGGGGTCGGATCATGCACCGGCACGGTGGCCAACGACACAAACTTAGACCTCTCCACCACCGGCTCCAAGCTTTTCAGCGTGAAGGCCTCAGATCAGGCCGGTAATTCAACCACCTCTTCGCTGAGTTATGCCGTAAGCGCAGACAGTGGCGGAAGTAGTGGTGGAAGTGGTGGAAGCGGTGGCGGGGATCCGATTGTTTCTGTCAACGGCACCCATCTGTTCGCCTGGAACGACTTAGGAATGCATTGTGCGGATTCCGATTTCTCGATCTTCACCTTGCTGCCGCCCTTCAATGACCTGAACGCCCAGCTGGTAGTGAACGGTCAATTGGTGAACGCCACGAATAATTCGAGGTATTCTCTTACCTATGCGTCGACTCCCGACCCTACCGGGTCGATCAATACCTACAGCCACGGCAAAAGCAATTTCTGGGATTACGACCTGCCCCTGTTCGGTGCTGACCTTACGCCGGACTTTGGTCTCACCGGCTTTCCAACTCCATCGCTTACACCGGCCAGACTGGCCTGGAGTCCCGATTTTAACTGGTACGAGGCCACGGGTATTCCCATTACTCCGAACGACGATAACCTGAAAACCAACTACTTTCCGATGATCAGGGTGACTGCCATTGACAGCAATGGTAAGCCGATTGCCGACACCGATACCGTACTGCCGATTTCCAGCGAGATCAATTGTGCAACGTGCCATGCCGGCACTACCGGCAGCAATGCCGCCAAACCAGCAGCCGGCTGGGTGAACCTGACCCCGGGGTCGGAACAAGACTGGCGGCTGAATATCCTGCGCCTTCACGACGAGAAGAATGCCGGCGCCAACTATGCCAACCTGTTAACCGAGAAAGGCTACGGCGATAGTCTTGAGTCCTCGGCATACAACAACGGCAAGCCAATATTGTGCGACAGCTGCCATAACAGTAATGCCTTGGCGGTATGGGGAATTAACGGCACAGCCGGGGTGTCCAATATGACCGCGGCCATGCATAATCGCCACGCCAACGTCACTTTGCCGGGCACTACCCAGACCCTGGACAAGATCGGTACCCGAGATGCCTGCTACAACTGCCATCCCGGTCAGAAAACCCAGTGTTTACGCGGCGCCATGGGGAATCCTGTGAATGCGAACAAGCAGCACATCATGGAATGCCAGTCCTGCCACGGTTCGATGGCGACGGTAGGCAACAAAGCCCGTGAAGGCTGGTTCGACATGCCCACTTGCCAGTCCTGCCATCACGACGGGAAACGGGAAACCGCAGCGATCAATACTGACGGTACATTCAAAACCTGGAATGATACACGCTTCGCCTCCAATCCGGATACCCCCTCGGCCGGCTCGAACCTGTATCGCTACAGCACCGGCCATGGCAAGTTGCAGTGCGAGGCCTGCCATAACTCGACTCATGCCGAGTTCACCGACCAACCCAGCACCAATGGCAACCAGGTGAACGACAACCTCCAGGCTATCAACGCCCAGGGATATGCGGCGGCAATACGCGAATGCACAGTCTGCCATACAACCATGCCTACAAGTGCCAATGGCGGCCCCCATGGCATGCACAACCTCGGCGAGTCCTGGGTGACCAGTCATCATGATGCGTTCAATACCACGCCCAAGTCTTCCTGCAACTACTGTCACGGCACCACGAGCAGCGGTTCACCTCTCGCAGTGATCAAGGTGCAAAAGACTTTCAGAATCGGAGACAGAGGCACCAAGACCTTTGCGGTGAATGAGCGAGTCACTTGCTGGAGTTGCCACAACGGCCCCAACTCTGATTAACAGAACGGGTAGGCTATCTGCTGCGTGGGAGATAGTCTACCCTTCCCTAGGAAATAGGGTCGGACCAAGCTATGATGCTAGGGATAATTTAGTGGATCATCAAGAGGGTATCGTGGTGCGAAACGCTTATACTTGGGAAACACCTGAAAAATCATAATACTCCATTAGGAAAATCAGCTTACAGCATCAGCGAGGTGGAACCGGCAGCATGCAAGAGAATGAGTCGATCGGCATCAGGTTTACCCGAGGGGAATATAAACGGCTTGCCGAGACAGGTAAATATCTCCAGCAGTTCATATACACAACCGGCCACTGCGTGAGCATCCTGTCGTACAATTCCATCACCTGGCGTTCGCCATCGGCTGACTTGAAGACAGACGACAGGGTGTTTTTGGCGGTGGTGATTTCTCTCATTGAACACCCAGAGTAATTACCTGAGCCAAACTTCGACGCGGCGATTTTTCTCCCGGCCAATTGCGGAGAGATTTGTGGCGACCGGAAGCTCCTCGCCGGAATTATCAGCAAAACCTGCCAGGATTATCTACCGATCCAGTTTGTTCTTGAGGAAATCGACCAACCTGCCCAAGTCCCATTCAGAGACTGGAGTTCGAATCCGTAGATACCTTGCACGTTTTCCGACGAGCCTTCTGTCAGAGACCAAAGAGCAAAAAAATCGGAAAAAGGGCAAAAAAATAGGCAGAATCAAAGAATTCCGCCTAGTTTAACTGGTGGGCGAGGCGGGATTCGGACCCGCGACCTTCGGCTTCGGAGGCCGACACTCTATCCAGCTGAGCTACCCGCCCATAGGAAAATAATTAATGGAAAATAATTAATCAAATTTTGAAAATTGCTCAATGCTTTTAAACGAATTAGGGTAAACAATCGAGAAGAAAATGGATTTCGTCCGTATTTTCACTCATTTTCTTTCGCCACCTTTTCAAGATAGTCTTCCCATTCCAGAGGCAACATACTTTTTTTCAGATTATTGCACTCCTTACAACATGGAACAAGATTATCCTTTGTCGAGCGTCCGCCTCGTGCAAGAGGAACCAGGTGGTCCATGGTTATATCCTTGAAGGCAACCTTTTCCCCGCAGTAGTGACATCGTCCGGGAGCAGTTTTTTGCTGCCACCAACGTGTTTTCCGCAAATCCCTGGCCCTTCCACGCTCGGCCCGAATCTCCCCGTCATCAGGTGCATCGAAATCAATAAACTCCCTTGCCACTAGATCAGATCTCCAAGCAGGATATGTCGTATTTCCCCCAGAAGATAGAGAGAACCACCAACGACAATAAGATCTTCATCTTCGGCGATATCTTGAGCCGCAAGAAGTGCTTCGCTCACTTTGGTAACGCATCGGGCTTTATGTTTTTGTTCAGTATTGAGAATGGAATAGATATGTTCCGGGGTGGCGGCTCGCTCTCCTTCCGGCTGAGTTATAATCAATTCATCCAAAAGCGGACAGATTAGGTTAAGGGTGGTTGACAGATCCTTATCGACCATGGCACCCCAAACCCCGATAAGCTTTCTGGACTTGAAGTTTTTGCCGAGAGTATTGGCCAAATTCTTGACACCATCGGTATTGTGCGCGCCATCAAGGAGATAGCGAAGCTGTTTTGTCCGACTACCCGATTCAAGTCGACCAGTAGCGGCGTCATGCTCCTGTTCAAAGTACTCCATCCTGCCTGGCCATTTGACACTGGCGAGTCCCTCACGGATCTGCTGTTCATTGACCTTATATCCATTTTCTTGCAGAAGTTGCAACGCGGCAATAGAGAGCGAATCATTCTCCTGCTGAACAAGGCTTGAGCGGCTGCAACGAAGGCCGATGATTTCCTTGCTGCCAAGAGTTTTACCCCCTGCCCAGCTCCAGGTTTTATCAGGACTGATGATATAGTCAAAATCTTGACAAAGAGAAAAAAGCGGGGCATTCTTCGCTTTACACACTGCCTCGACAACCGTAGCCGCCTCCGGATGAATAGCCCCTGACACAACTGGAACCCCAGGCTTAATTATGCCGGCCTTTTCTCCGGCAATTTCGGTTAAACTATTGCCGAGGTACGCCTCATGATCCATACTGACACTGGTAATGACCGAAATCATCGGCGTGACCACATTGGTGGCATCGAGTCGTCCACCCATCCCGGTCTCCAGCAAAACCAGATCGACACCCGATTCAGCGAACCAAAGCAGACCAAGCGCGGTGGTAAACTCAAAATAGGTTATCTGTTCCTCACCGAGAACTTCACAGATTCTGCTACCAAGCGCGGCGAACGCTTCTTCGGTAATATATTCGTCGCCGATCCTGAATCTTTCCCGCACACTGCTCAGATGGGGAGAGGTGTAGACGCCAACCCTATAGCCGGCCAGGCCAAGCACCTCGGACAGAGCAGCACAGACCGAACCTTTACCGTTTGTACCGGCGATATGGACAAACTTGAGGCGACTTTCAGGTCGATCCACTTTTTCAAGAAAAGACTGCATCGCTTCAAGGCCCAGCTTGATTTTATGCATCTGCAGAGCATCGAGATGAGCCAGAACTTCTTTATATGTCATGATGGTAAATTAGTATATAAATGGTGAGTGTCAGAGAATCGTCAGTTTTGCGTAGTCCAGATGGAGGGTTTTCAAACCATGTCTGTCGAAGTGAATATCAAGCGATCGCGCTTTCGAGAGTTTGGTTACAACACCATTGCCAAAGTACGGATGGTTCACTTTACACCCCACGGAAAAATCTGTCATTTCCAATTTCTTCTGTTTTTTCTTTTTGACCTGTGTCGGCTGTGTTGATATTGAATCCGATTGGAAGCTGAAAGAACTCCCAACGTCCGAGGAGTCTTCCCTCACCTGTTCAAAAAGGCCCCCACTCAGCTCGCTTAAAAACGGTGACATTCCAACTCTTCGAAATTGTCTATCCTGAGTCATCATTTGCCTGGGGTAAGTCAGATACAGGTATTTTTTAGCCCTGGTTGCCGCCACATAGAGCAATCTACGTTCTTCTTCCCACTGCTCACCAAACATTGCAGAGGCATGGGGAAAACGCCCATCCGCCACACTAATAACAAAAACTGCCTCAAATTCCAAGCCCTTGGAAGAGTGTATTGTTGACAAAATGAGGCGCTCGGTTCCTTGACTGTCCACGCTACTTTCTTCAGGTGGGTCAAGGGTTGTGTCATCAATAAAACTTTGCAGATCTCCGTAGCCACTCAGGATGCTCTTCAGCTGATCGAGGTCCTTCTGACGTTTAGGAAAGTCATCGCTATAAAGCCGCTCAAATATCGGCAGGTAATAGTTCAGGGCAATCTCGTAGAGTTCAGAGGGGGTTAGGTTGGCACCATGTAAATCGACAAACAGCTGCACCAGTCTTGCATAGGAATCTTTCCATGTTTTCCCCGGCGGATAGACCTTCAAAGCCTCAAGCGAATCGGCCGCACCGGCTAGAGTTGCTGAAATTTTCTGAGCAGTTGCAGGCCCAACCTTCTCAAGTTGCAGCAAGATCCTGTTCCAGGAGAGGGTGTCCTGCGGGTTGACCAGTACCCGAAGAAAGGCAATCATATCTTTCATGTGGGCCGACTCGGTAAGCTTCTGCCCTCCCCGCTTTTCGAATTCCAGGTTTTCCGCGCCCAGTTCTAATTCAAGTTTATAGGAGTGAAAGCTTGAGCGGAACAAGACGGCAATATCCTGTAACTCGACGCCTTTTGCCAGCAGCTTCTTTATTGTCCTGACGATAAACGCGGCTTCATCTCGTTCATCCCTGCCGGCATAGACAACCGGCCGCAAACCGCCTTCGATACTGGTAAAAAGTGTCTTGGTATATTTTTCCGCAGCATTCCTGATTATATCATTGGTGAGTGAGAGTATCGGCTGCGTCGATCGATAGTTTTCCTCCAATTTGATTATTTTGGTGTCGCGGAAAATTTTGGGAAACCGCATGATATTGTAGAAATCAGCGCCCCTGAAGGAATAAATTGACTGGGAATCATCCCCAACGACCATGACATTTTCATGGGTATGGGCGGCCAGCCGGATGATATCAGCCTGAATAAGGTTGGTATCCTGATATTCATCGACCATAATATAGGAGAATCTCTCCGAGATGGCCTGCTGTACCTCGGGCGACTCTGCAAGCAGTCTTTTCCAGTTGACCAACAAATCGTCATAGTCCATCAAGCCATGGTCAAATTTGAACGCCTGATAGTGTTTGTGCAGGGTAAGAATATCTTCAAGGTGTTCGGAAAGATGGGCATATTGATCTTGAACCAGCCCCTCAAGATCGATTGATCGATTGACGGAACCACTGATCATATTGATGATGGCACGCTTAGAAGGGAAGCGCTGGTCTTTTTTCACAAGACCAAGAGATGATTTTAACAGGTTAATGATCCCCTCGGCATCGGAGCGATCAATAATGGTAAACGAGCTGCCGAAACCGATACGTGAACCATAGCGCCTGAGCAGCATATTGGCCACGCCGTGGAAAGTGCCTCCGACGACCCTGTTGCAGTTTTCATTCAACAGTCTCCCGGCACGCCACAACATTTCCTGGCTGGATTTTCGAGTAAAGGTCAGGAGCAGAATTGACTCGGGTGGAACACCCTTTTCCACAAGATGAGCTACACGGTACACCAGGGTCCTGGTCTTGCCGCTGCCGGCGCCGGCTATAACCAATACAGGGCCCTCTGTGGTCGTTACCGCTGCATATTGCGATTCATTCAGTTCCTGAAGGTTTACAATAGCGGAGGCTGAATCAGATGTTGGAGAATTTTTTTCATTTTTCATGGCGGCTACATTAACACAGGCCATTTCCTGCTGCAACGTCGGTTGACAAAATTGGTGCCACTGTAGTATTATTGCCTCGACAATCCTGGCAATTAATAACTCTTTGCCTCATCTATCCTAATAATATTCGACAACTTCCCCCCATGAAAAACAATACGATTGAGACCGTTCTAACGAAAGAGAATTTAGAGAAAATTTTTCCTAAAGAAAGGACGAATGATTTTTTTGAAGCCCTCTTTGGCGACGCCGATGAAGGGTCTTATGACATTGAGCTGGCATACCGGGAATACAACGGAAAAACGCTGACAATGGACCTGCTCCTGCACGAACGACCAAATTGTTGTTTGGCCTGTAACCTGACCCAGGGCCTTCCCCAGGTTTTTTCCCGCCATCCGGTTATAAATATCTCCGGTATTGTCCGGGAGCTTGATGCATTACTTGGTGACAACTTTCAATGTGGCGATTGGAACCTTGGTTCTACCCTGCAGCACAGCAGATCACTGCATGCTATTCCAATCAAAATTGCGATAGCTAGAGGTTAAACCTTTCCTGGTTGTTAACTTCAGAAAATAAAAAGGCCGACTTTTTCAAGTCGGCCTTTTTTCATTCTTAATGTAAAGTTCAGCAATCTTAAGCTACCGCAACCCTCGATCGTCCCTCCGCTTTGGCATGATAGAGGATATCATCGGTGCGTTCCAGCCACTGTTTCAAGACTTCTTCCTGTTGGAGTTGAGTGAGTCCGATAGAGACACCGAGTTTGGTTTTATCATTTGCCCAAATGTTGAGATCATCAACGGCAACACATAATCTTTCTGCCAAAATTCTGGCATTTTTCAGATCGGTGTTATCAAGTATGAGCAAAAACTCATCACCACCCATCCGTATCAGGAGATCAGTTGATCGAACGGCCTGTTTCAGCACCTGAGCGACCGACTTCAGAACTCCGTCTCCCGTCTGATGACCGAGGTTATCATTGATTTCCTTGAATTTATCCAGATCCATGGAAATCATGGAGAGAGGATGGTGGTACCGTTTGGCACTGTCTATCATGCCATAAATGCGCTCGTCAAATACTCTTCTGTTTGAAAGCCCTGTAAGTGCGTCATTACTCGCCCGCTCAAACAGATCCTCATATTCCAGTCCGCGCCGCAGGCATTCCGCCAATATATCGATGGAATGATTGATGAGATTGATTTTCTCAAGCGACAGCTCCTGGCCTTTTTTCAGAATCAACAGGATCCCGGAATCATCCGCCGTTTCAAAGACCCATTTATACGCGAACCGTCCATCTTTTTGAGTGAAAGAACCGTCATGGGGCGACCTATCGTTGATGAGCTGTTCGGCAAAAGCAATTGCTTTTCGTCTATGAGGTCCATGACCGGAGCAAAACAAATGTTGTTTTTTTCGACTGCTGTTGTTGTAACCGATGAGTTCGTGTTCAACCTGTGGCATCAACCAGACCGAATAGGCTTCGATCATTCCTGTCAAGCTGAGAACGCCAGCCATTCTTGCATGCAGTTTATTAATAAGATCAAGTCGTTCAGACTGTTTTCTTACATGGTCGAGCTCGATCATAACCTTTTCCAACGATACCTGCTGCAGGTTCGATCCGAAAACTTGAGCTTCTTTTGATGAGAGAGTCATGAGCGCTATTCCTAAATATTCTCGATTTTAAAAAGATTCTTTTTTGCTTGTTACTCTTATCGACTACCGTCTAAAAATCTTTACCCTTACTTCTATTATTTTGTATTAAGCATTTACCATGCCAACAATAATGCACCACAGTGCGCAGCCCAGCCAAAGATAGATAACATGCAGATATTAATATATTTTACAATAAACAGATGATCATTCCTGTGTCCTCAGCCCCTATCCGCTTTCAAAAATCCCGTGTATCCCATCCGCTTTGTCATAATTTTGACAGCAAATTTCCTGAGAGAAATTCTTTGACAATTTGATCCACCAAAAGTACTCCTCAGGTCATAACCGACTCGACTCATCCACACATTATCAGCAAAAGCGAAAAAAATGACGCACCACTCTCTGGAACAGAAAATTGGCCAACTCTTTATCTTGGGTTTTTCAGGGGCTACGCTTCAGCCCAAGCTCCCTATCGCCCAAGACATACGCAACAGAAATCTTGGAGGTGTGATCCTCTTCGACCGTTTCCTTGCTGCCTCTCAAGATACCAATAATATTATCAATGCTACTCAACTGAGGCAGCTCACCGCATCCCTTCAGGAGCTGGCAGATGAACCCTTGCTTATTGCAGTAGATCAGGAAGGCGGCAAGGTCAATCGTTTCAAACAAGACAGAGGTTTTTCGGTCACTCCTCCTGCCGTTGAGCTTGGCAGCGTCACAGATCTAACCTCAACAATTCTAAGTGCACGGCAGACCGCAAGAATGCTTCAAGATGTTGGTATAAACCTGAATCTTGCCCCGGTTGTTGACCTCAATGTCTATGAAGAAAACCCGATAATTGGCAAATTCGGCCGCAGTTTTTCAGCAGATCCATCCGTCGTCACCGCCCATGCCCGAGCATGGATCGGAGAACATAGACAGCAGGAAATACTCTGCTGCCTGAAACACTTTCCCGGCCACGGCAGCTCACGCACCGACTCACATCTTGGATTTGTCGACATAACAGAGACATGGCAGGATGCCGAACTATTGCCGTACCGGAGCCTCATCGGGGAGGGCCTGGCAGATGCGATCATGATCGGACATCTGTTTAATAGAAACTTTGACGTGCAACATCCTGCTACCCTGTCCCGTGCAACTATCCAATCACTCGTCCGACAGCGACTTCAGTTTGAAGGAGTAGTTATCTCGGACGATATGCAGATGAAAGCTATCACCGGACATTACGGACTGGAGGAAGCGTGTTGCAAGGCACTCGCCGCGGGGGTGGATCTTCTCATCATTGGCAATAATCTCGATTATGATCCACTTATACTCTCTAAAGTAAGGGATGTTATCTTAAGAGGACTGGACAAAGGGATAATAACCGAGGCAAGAATAGAAAAGGCCTGGAGCCGAATCCAAAAATTCAAACAAGCCATACAACCCCACTGAAATCTTATTAACGGCGCTGATCGTTAACAAGACCAGGCAGGGTAAGCTTATGTAGTCATACCAAGAAATCGTCCGATAACTGTCGACAGATCTCGCATGGAGATTGGCTTCATGCAATATTCGGCTATCCCTGCCTCCACAGCGGCATCCTTGGACACCTGATCTGAATAACCGGTAAATAAAATGATCGGAATATCCGGTCTTAATTCTTTTACCCGTTCACTCAACTCCAGACCGGTCAAGCCCGGCATGGTCAAATCAGTAAGGATCAGGTCAAAATCATGGGGCGCGCTGGTAAAAAGCTGCAGGGCCTCCTGGGGTGACGTCCTGCCAACGACCTCGTAGCCAAGGTTCTGGAGGATCTCTCCGGTAACCTGAACAACCTGCTCTTCATCATCAACAAGTAGGATTCTGCCGGTGCCACCTTGCAAATCCCAGGACACAACCTGCTCCATTACAGTTTCAACCTGAGCTACGGGCAAATGAACCCTGAAAACAGACCCCTTGCCGATCTCACTTTCGACAGAAATCTTCCCCCCTTGACCACTGATAATCCCATGAACCATGGCCAACCCCATACCGGTACCACTGGTCTTCTCTTTCGTTGAGAAATAGGGTTCGAATATTCTGTCGAGGAATTCTTCTTCAATACCACTGCCGGTATCGGCCACACTCAATTCCAGCCAATCCCTGCCGTCTCCTGCCGGGGGTAAGATGTCAAGTTTAACTGTCAACACCCCATGCTTGCCAACCATTGCGTGGGCGGCATTGGTGCAAAGATTGATCAGAACCTGATGAATCTGGACCGGATCAATCAGAACTCGCCCGCATCTTTCATTCACCTGTTCCTTGATGACAATAGTACTTGGCAGAGTAACACGCATAAGTTTCATCACTTCTTTGACAATTGGATGCAAATATTGCAACACCGCCTTCTTCTCGATACTTCTTGAGAAAGTCAGGACTTGCTCCACAAGTGATTTTGCTCTTTTCGACGCTTTGAGAATTTGCTCCAGATAATCGTAGACGGCCGTATCGATAAACCCGTCCTGTGTCAATTTCAGACGGATTATTTCCGTATATCCCATTATCGGGGTAAGCACATTATTAAAGTCATGCGCCACTCCTCCGGCCAAGGTGCCAATAGCTTCCATTTTCTGAGTATGCCGCAACTGTCTTTCGAGCCGGTATTGTTCTGTCACATTCTGGGCAATGACAATAATCCCCGAAACTGCTCCGTCTCTATCCTTTACCGGAGAGGCGGTAATATCGAAGACCGTCTCGTCTTCATCCTTACCAAACAGCCCAATCTGCTGTGTGCTCGATTCGATATGGCCACTCTCAAGGCTCTTTTGAAAAGCACATGAAGCACATTTATCAGTCTGGGAACAGAAGATTTCATGGCAGGTTTTACCAATGGCATCTGGATATTTTTGATAAAGCGCCCTATTGATCCACCTCGCCTTCATGTCGTGGTCAAAAAGAATAAGAATGCCGGTAAATCCATCGAAAATGGCTTTTTTCTGAGCTTCACTCTCAAAAAGTGCATCAAGAATTGCTTGTTTTTCGCTTAAATCCACAAGGGTTCCCTCTTCAGTCCACTGATTATCTCATTATAATTTATTCTACTTCCTATGAGCAATGCTCACGCCAGCCGACTGTATCATCTGCTTACTCTTTATTCAAAAGAGTATTTCAAAAGAGTCTAAATGATTTTCGAATTGCTTACAAATCCTTAAAGCTCAAAACGGTCTTTTCTTGACTCTTGCTGACTCATTCATTATTACTTGTCAATTTGATCTATCCTCCACAGAGGATCCCACCACAACTTAGCGGAAGAATTCTAATGATACGCCATAGCAAGTATCCGCCCCAGAAGTCACAGGAGCGGCCCGATATAGAATACCCCTGCATCTGGGTATACAAGGTTATAGGAGAGGATTGCAGCCTGCTCAAAGATACAATAGTCTCTGCCTGTTCCCCACTCCCCGTCAAAATCACCCATTCCCACACGAGTTCGAAGGGTAAATATCACAGTCTCAACGCAGAACTTGAAGTTCCTACTGAGGAAGTCAGACTAAAAGTGTATGAAGCCTTAAAAGGCTGCCCTGCAGTAAAAATTATTCTTTAACAAACATAGAGCAAATGGAAACAGAATCAACCAAAAAGAAATCCCAACTGATCAATTCACTGCGAGAAGGGGTGAGCTTCGTCCAAATGGTACTCTTTAAAGAAGTACGAAGCAATTTGGAGAAAAAGATGCCGGATCTGGACCAACCCCAGCTCGCTAAGCTGGCGGGCGCAATCACTAATGAAGTTTTCGGAACGCAGAATCCGGAAGAAAAATTTGTCCGTTTTTGTAAAGAAAATTGGGGAAAAATTGAGCAGGAGCTTCTTAGTCTCAAAGAAGAACTGGGGCCGTTTTGTGCCATTCTCACCGACGCCCTGCGAGTTCAGGCCCTCTGTGATCACCAGGAAGGTGGCGATAGCACTGTAACTCTTGTCAGGGCAAAAGAGCTGGAATTTCTAATAGAAGAGCGGGACATCCCTCTCCCTTCATTGTTTTTGACCTCAGTAAGAGAGCTGGGAAAGCAACATAATCTGCTCATTCCACCGGTACAAATTACCCCCGAGCAGGATGATTGCATGATTCATTGAACCCCTTTCGTTTCCAGCCTCACCCTCACAAGTCCCCGTACTGAGTTACAGACAAAAATTGCCTCGGCGGATCTGACGTCCTGCTTAGTGAGTACTTTTTCAACCAGGGGAACCGTACTGTCCGTGAGCAAATATTTTCGCATAACCCCGGGCAACAGTCCGCTTGTGACCGGAGGCGTTATATAGTTACCTTCTTTGTAAATTATTATATTTGTAATGCATCCTTCCGTCACCTCTCCGTCACCATTACAGAAAATATAGTCGAGCAGCCCATGCCGGCGGGCTTGTTCATATTCTGCATTGTACAATGTCCGCATGGTGGTTTTATGGTATTGCCACGCACTGGCGGCATCTACTTTACTGGGAGAAAATTCGACAATCGGACAACCGGATATGTCATCTTGCCTTGGATTCTTTGGCAGCTCCGTGAGCACAGGAGCATCACATGGTATGGCGGTGAGCGATATCCGACCATCCTTTGCCAGAACCAGGCGCACCCTGTGACAGCTCCCACTAAGTGTGGCTGCCTCTTCTGAAAGTCTTGAATATACCGTATCAACATTACATGAGAAATTGAAAAAATGTGCGCCGGTTGCGAGTCGCTGAAGGTGTTCGTCCAGGAGCCAGTAGCCACTGTCCGGCCGCCAGAGAAGAGTTTCAAACAATTGGAAATCAGGTTGGGCATGGGTTAAAAATCGACCTTTCAAGAGAGATTCCTGCCACTCTTCCTCCGGGTTGGAATCGTGGGTAATACCTGCACCGATGCCCATCTCTCCAGCACGTCCCTGCAGTCGGATCGTTCGAATGGGAACGTTGAAAACTGCTGATCCATCCGGACCGAAGTACCCGATGGCCCCGGTATAGACCCCCCGTCGCTCTTTTTCCAGTTCATCGATGATCTGCATGGTTCGGATTTTCGGCGCGCCGGTTATCGACCCGCAGGGAAACAAGGCTCGAAAGAGTTCGGTAAGCTTCAGATTCGCCATGATTGAGGACTCGTTTTTGGCTTTGATTGTCGAGGTCATTTGCAGCAAACTCTCATACGACTCGACATCAAACAGCGAATCGACAAATACTTGGCTCTCTCCGTGTCCGTACATCAGTCGTGCAAGATCATTGCGAAGCAGGTCGACAATCATGACATTCTCACTTCTGTTTTTGATATCATGATGAAGTTCATTCATATTACGCTGTTCTTCCTCACCGTGTCTTCCTTTTGAGGCTGTTCCTTTCATGGGACGGACTATGATTTCATCACCCTTTTTTCTGAAAAACAGCTCTGGTGAAAATGACAAAGTCCGTTCCTTACCGTTCCGAATATAGGCACCGTAAGCAACAGACTGATTTTTGCGCAGAACAGAGTAGAGTTTTTCTGCGGAGCCCTCAAAATCAAAAAGCAGCTTCATGGTATAATTAACCTGGTAGGTATCACCAGCAATAATATACTCCCTCACACGCCCAAGACCCTTTATAAACTCATTTTTTTCCATATTTGGCCTGAGATCCGAGAGAGCATACGTATCTTCTCCGGCTTCGCCATCAGATTCAAAAGGAAAATTATTTTCACCCGTATGGTGGTCAAACTTATATGGTTTTAAAAAAACCCCAAAGTCGGCTAATACCAATTGGTTATCAGGAAGACGACTGCTTTTTACCCCGATTCTTCCTTCAAGCATTGCCCCGAGTTCGTAACCAACCCAACCGGCAAGGTAGTATCCCTTCGTCAGGCGAGACTGGAGGTCTGCGAGGTACTTCTCGACATCATCACCGACCTTGCAGATCATCCGATCAATCGGCTCAAGAAACAATAATGACTCGACATTTTCATGATCAGGCCGAGAGGTATCCAGAAAGACAAACGCCTCCTGCCCAGCAAGATAATTGAGCAATTTCCCGAGATCCGGATCCTGGATTTTCAACATAAGCATATCCTTTTCAATAGGTAACTCTTTCGCAATACAATCGTTTTCGGCACAGCAACGACAACAGCAATCGCCTGACTATTCTTTTGTTTTATTTATGATACCAATCAACGATATTCATCCATTGCGTCGGTCTCTTAAGTAACATATAGTGGGCAACGAAAATTATCGTTGAATTAGTTGTAATTCGGCGAACCATATACTATTATCATTGGGTATTTCTTGCACGACCGAATATACCCCTCATGACATTTATACTATTTTGGCAGTTTCCGCCACGTTGCTGGCACAACTAATAGTAATAACAAAGGAGAACAAATCATGTCGCGAAAGATGGTTACAATTGACGGCAATCAGGCGTGCACCCACGTCGCCTATGCCACTAGTGAAGTCATCACTCTCTACCCCATTACCCCATCCACCCCGCTTGCAGCAGAGGCAGACCAGAAGTCTGCATCTTTGCAGAAAAACATCTGGGGCACTGTACCCGTTGTTAACCAGATGCAATCGGAAGCGGGGGTTGCAGGCTCCATTCATGGATCTCTTACTACCGGAGCACTCTGTACGACCTTCACGGCCTCCCAGGGCCTGCTTTTGATGATTCCCAATATGTACAAAATTGCCGGCGAACTTACCCCGACGGTTTTTCATGTAACGGCAAGAGCCATAGCCTGCCAAGGTCTTTCGATTTTCGGTGACCATAGTGATATCTATGCCGCACGTCAGACCGGTTTTGGTATGCTCTGTTCCGAGAATGTTCAGCAAGCTATGGATATGGCACTGATTGCCACCCAGGCAACCCTTGCTTCCCGGATCCCGTTTATTCATTTCTTCGATGGCTTCCGCACATCCCACGAAATCCAAAAGATTGACGAAATCAGCCATTCCCAGATGGCGGAGATGATCGACGAGGAACTGATCTTTGAGCATAGGCACAGAGCGCTTTCCCCCGATCATCCAACCATTCGTGGTACAGCTCAGAATCCGGATGTTTTTTTCACCGGACGTGAGACAGTTAATAAATATTACAATGCGGCTCCTTCTATAGTGCAGGAAACCATGAATAAGTTTGCCGGCATAGTCGGACGCCAGTATCACCTCTTTGATTACCATGGTGCGCCCGATGCGGAAAACATCGTGGTCATGATGGGTTCAGGCTGTGAAACAGTGGCCTCAACAATTGACTACCTCGTCTCTCAAGGTGAAAAAGTTGGTATGGTCATGGTTCGCCTGTATCGTCCATTCGACTGCAAGGCTATGGTTAACGCCCTTCCTGCTTCCGTGGAAAGAATCACAGTGCTCGATCGTACCAAAGAGCCGGGTGGCCCAGGTGAGCCTCTTTATCTTGATGTTCGTGCAGCAATTGGCGAAGCCGCTGAAGCAAACTCTTCCATCTATCCGCCGGTCATTCTTTCCGGTCGTTATGGGCTGGGTTCCGCGGAATTCACTCCGGCGATGGTAAAGGCCGTATTCGATAATATGGATGCCATGGCTCCCAAAAACAGATTCTGTGTCGGGCCAAACGACGATGTAACTTTCTCAAGCCTCAGCTACGACCCATCATTTAACATCGAAGGTCAGGATGTTTACCGAGCCATGTTCTACGGTCTCGGATCTGATGGAACAGTAGGTGCCAACAAAAACACCATTAAGATCATCGGTACTGAAACAGACAACTCCGCACAAGGCTACTTTGTGTATGACTCTAAAAAGTCAGGGTCCATCACAACCAGTCATTTGCGTTTTGGTAAGAATGCAGTAATTGCGCCGTACCTGATCGACAAAGCTAATTTCATTGCCTGCCATAACTTCGCTTTTCTCAAGCAGGTCGATATGCTGACCAACCTTGATGAAGGTGGCACCTTCCTGCTGACCACCAGCTTTGACAAAGATACCGTTTGGAATGAATTACCAGGAAAAGTCCAACGTGATCTGATCAACAAAAAAGCCAAGTTCTATATCATTGATGCTGTCTCTTTAGGCCTCGCACTCGGCCTCGGCGCTCGTATTAACATGATTATGCAAACCGCTTTCTTCTTGATTTCAGGCATTCTTACCGAAGATGAGGCTATTAAGGCCATCAAGAAAGCAATCAAAAAAACTTACGGCAAGAAAGGCGACAAAGTTGTTGAGATGAACTACAGCGCTGTTGATGGCGCAATGAAAAATATTGTTAAGGTTGAACTCGGCACCAGCGTTGACGGCAAACCAATGCCTCCTACAGTACCTGAGCATGCACCTAAGTTTGTCAAAGAAGTTACCGCCAAGATCATTGAAGGGAACGGCACCAAACTGAAAGTATCCCAGATCCCCTCGGACGGTACCTGGCCGACAGGCACCACCCAGTACGAGAAGCGCAACATCGCAGTGGCCGTTCCCCGCTGGATTCCTGAGAACTGTATCCAGTGTGGCCAGTGTGCACTTGTGTGCCCGCACGCCGCAAACCGCATCAAGGTCTTCCCGGAAGCAAAAAATGCCCCGGAAGCCTTCCAATCTATAGATGCTGTCGGCAAGGCCTTTAAAGGTCAGCAGATTTACCGTGCAGATTTTCACCGAAGATTGCTGCGGCTGTACCCTCTGTGTCAGTGTCTGTCCCGCGAAGACCAAAGCACTTGAGATGATTTCAAACAGTGATGAACTTAAAGCTGTTCAGTCTAAGAATGTTGAATACTTCCTGGATCTGCCGGAAATCAACCCGGCTGACATCAATATTGCAACCATCAAGGGCAGCCAATTAAAACAACCGCTGTTTGAGTTCTCCGGTGCCTGTGCCGGTTGTGGCGAAACGCCTTACATCAAGCTCATCTCCCAGATGTTTGGCGACAGAATGTACATTGGTAACGCTACCGGTTGTACCTCTATTTACGGTGGTAATCTACCGACTACTCCGTACACCAAGCGTAAAGATGGGCGAGGTCCCACCTGGGCCAACTCCCTCTTCGAGGACAATGCCGAATTCAGTGCCGGTATGCGTACCACCATCAATAAGATGCGTCAGCAGGCCGGGGAACTATTGATCGGTGCCACTGAAGCAGGCCTGGTAGGACAGGATCTGACAACTGCTATTCTTGATGCAGCACAAGACAGCCAGATGGATATAGAAGCTCAGCGGGCAAGAATTGATCAAGTGAATACCGCTATCAAAGCCAGCAGTAATCCAATTGCCCGTCGCCTCCTGCATCTCACCGATTTCCTGGTGAAGAAATCGGTTTGGGCCTTTGGCGGTGACGGTTGGGCATATGACATTGGCTATGGTGGCCTGGATCATGTCCTTGCTTCCGGTGAAAATGTCAACATCCTCGTTCTCGACACCGAAGTATACTCCAATACCGGTGGCCAGATGTCAAAATCTACGCCACGGGCTGCAACTGCTCAATTTGCCTCAAGCGGCAAGAAAATGCCCAAGAAGAACATGGGAATGATCTTTGCCACCTACGGTAATGTTTATGTTGCGCAAATCAGCATTGGTGCCAACCCGGCACAGGCCATTAAAGCAATTGCCGAAGCCGAAGCCTACGACGGACCGTCTCTGATCATCGCCTATGCACATTGCATTAACCATGGCATCAACATGGCTCTTGGCCTTGAACAGCAGAAGAAAGCGGTTGCCTGTGGTCACTGGCCGCTGTACAGATTCAATCCAGATCTGGAAGCTCAGGGCAAAAATCCGCTGATCATTGACTCTAAAGCTGAGCCAACCATCAGCTTTGAAGAGTACGCCCTTGGCGAAAACCGTTACCGTGCCTTAAAGCTGGTCAATCCGGCGAATGCAAACTCTCTTCTTGCTCAATCCCAGAAAGACGTACTGAAGAGCTGGAAATTCCTCAAGAGCCTTGCTGTAGCCCTTGAGCCTGAAACGAAAGTAGAAGAATAATCTTTTCCCATCCTGCTCCATTCCGACATATTCCGGAATGGAGCGAGCAGCTGCACTGAACATAAAAAAGGCCTCGAGGTTATTTAACCACGAGGCCTTTTTTATTACTAACCCCCGCAAAGCACGAGGATTTCCAGATTATTTCTTTTCAACCCCCGTCGCGGCTTTACTCTTTGCAGTTTGAGCTTTCAGCTCTTCGTAATCCTTAACAGACTGAAGTACGGCCTCATCCTGTCGTACTTTCATCTGCGCTACTTTTGCTTTTATTTTTTCGTCTTTAATGGTCAAGGTCTGGGCTCCGAAGAGAGTCGCTGCCAAATATTTAAAAGAAAAAAGCATCAGCTCGACATCATCTTCCCGAATCTTGTCAATGGTTTCTTGATCTAACTCGTAGGTGTCCAGAAAAGAGCTCTCAAAAACAAATTTACGAAAGGTGGCAATATCGGTAGAGGCCATAAAGAACATGCGTTTCGCCTGTTCCGACAGCGTTGCCTGGAGACCGAAAGATTTACGCCGCATTACCAGTCGCAACCACTCCTTGTTCATCTCATCCCGTACATCAACTCCCTGATCTGCCCGCCATTCACGGATAGTCCATTCTTTGTCTTCTTCAAATCCTTTACAATGATCTTCTCTTACTGTGAAAAAAAACTTTTCTTCCGCACTCTTGACCTCTTCGCCGTCGGCGTCTCTTGAGCCTCCCTCATGGAAGTCAGCCATACCAACGGGATAATACCGACAGGCTGTGGGGCGATCGGAATAGACAGTACAACCTTCCGGGGTCACGAAAGGACATTTATTGTCCTCTTCCCGCAGTTTGATCATAACACCGGGCATATCAGTTTTTTCAAGGTAAGTCGGCAGACTGAATTTGTGCAGAAATTCGTGGGCCGGAATCCCCAATCTCTTGGTCAGCTGTAAAATATCATAGGGTGTCAGAATTATTTTGATACCACCACAACATGCGGTAAAACATCTTACCCCGGGATGACAACGAAATTTCAGAGGACTGTCCAGAGTGAGTTTTTTGGGCTCAATCGACGATGGATTTTTTTCTTTACCAAAGATTGTTTTTGCCTCGGTATTATTTTGTTCATTACTCATTACATCACCTAAAAGTAAAATATTATATCGGAACCCTTTCAGCAGGCAGGGTTGAGTTTATTGCAAACAGCCTCATATATAAACATCTCCACCCGTTGTGTAAACCAATTTCACCGTTTGCCCCAGCTCTAAATCATTAGAGGTGACACGGTCCCACAATTCGTCGACTAGATGCAAAGAGACCGCAGGTTATGCAGGTTATCCCTTGCAGTTTTCCCGAATAGATCGTATATGTCAACTTGCTTCATTTTTTTTATTTATTTTTTAGTATGCTGGATGATCAGCATCGCAAAGGTTTTTACAGAATGAAAATATTTAGTCGACCGATTGATTTAACCGGTGTCAGTACAGTAGTCTATCATCTTCCTGATGGTCCTGCCCTCTCCCTGAAGATTGAAGGTATTGAAGAATATCTCGATCTCGAACTGGAACTCGGCCATGTTTGCGATACCTCCGACATCGATGGGGTATTACACTTCTTTCCTAAAGGAAACGCCTGAGTTAGGAGGCTGGTCGAGAATAGGCATTTTGTCCAAAATTGAGGCATTTTAACAAAACACGCACAGCCATATAGTTGATATTGCGAGCATTGTTTTTTGAAAATAACGAAAAGTTTGGGCAAAAGGGCATTCTCCGACAAGCTCCTAGCGCATCTCCCGACCAGGATTGGACACCTGAAAAATGGTGAAAAATAATCCCGGGCTTCAGACCATTTCTCTTTGTGACAGCCATGTTCATACTCATCTTTGCGGCCATGCAACAGGTGAAATGGAAGAGTATGTGCAGGCCGCCATCAAAAAAGATCTCAAAAAAATCATCTTCCTTGAACATATGGAAGAAGGCATTTGTTACGCTCAGGGTAAAACCTGGCTTTCTGAAGATGATTTTGATGGTTATTTTTCCGAAGGTCAGAGACTGCGATCCAGATACGATGGTGAAATCGAAATTGGACTCGGGGTTGAATGTGGTTACAATCCTGCTTGCTGTGATCTCCTCAAGACACGACTTGGCAGGAGGAGTTGGGACCAGATAGGAATTTCCTGTCATTTCTTGAAAATTGAAGGAATATCCCATCACCTCAATATGTTCAGCAGAAAAGAAGAAAACATCCTGCTCGCCCGGAAAATCGGTGCCGAGAAAATCCTGGATCGTTATTTTTCAACCCTCACAGAAGCAGTCCGGTCTTTGCCCGGCACCATGCTTTGTCACCTTGATGGGGCACTTCGCTTTTTACCGGAAATCAGCCTGAGCGAATCACATTATATGCTCATCGACAAACTGCTCCAGGCGGTAAGCGAGAAAGCGCTGACTATCGAAATAAATAGTTCGGGTTTTGCAATACGGCAGGAACAATTTCCTAACCGACGAATTATCAGCATGGCAAAATCCTACACTATTCCTTTCGTTTTCGGCTCCGATGCCCACAAGCCTGGTGATGTGGGCAGACATTTTGACATCATTACCTCACTCCTTCTCCCTTCAGGAGTTTGTCTATAGCAGCACCAAGGCTTTTTGAATTAAACGGCTTATGAACGATAGCATTAACGCCCGCTGCGTAAGCATCGTCATTATCCTGGGTCTCGTTTTGTGTCGTCACCATAATAATCGGCAAGAGTTTTGCCGAATATTTAGCCCGAATTTTTTCTGTCAACTGTATCCCTGAAATATCCGGCATATTAAGATCAGTGAGGACGACCAAAGGCTTCTCCGTCTGCAGCCATTCCAGAGCAGATGCAGGAAATTCGAAGAGTATCGGATCATAGCCAAGTTCGTGCAGCGTTGCTTTGTAAATATTGAGGATCATCCTTGAATCGTCAACCGCCACGACCTTGGGACGCAAGACCTTCTCGTCATCGCCTATAAGTTTATTGGCGAAACTCTTCTTCCCGGCCTGTAGCAGCAGATTTTGGTAATGGCTTCGGCTATCTTGATGGGCATGGGGGAGATAGTAAAGCGCAAGCTCTTCGAACACTTCATCGTCGACAAGGTGCATGAAGACATTGTCGACCTGGGCATTGACGATGGTTTTAGCAATATGCCGAGCTTCAGTTTCCTGACCGCGCAGCAAATTTTTTATTCCAGCCCCGAGGATCGATGAAAAATTCTTATCAATCGCCCTGGCTGCCGCGATACACACATGATCTTCCGGATCAGACAAGCCGGCGGTGAGTGTATATGCACCCTTTTTGAGTGGCAGAAGAGCCAATGCTTCATAGGCAGCAAAACGAACATTCGCGCTTTTCGGTTCATTGCTCAATAATTTTCGAATAGGCACAACAGCCGACTCGTCGCCAATCTCTCCCAATACATTCAGGGTATGAATCTGGAAATCGGGATCGTCATGAAGCAGATTTTCAATCAGCACCGGGACCGCTTTGGGACCTATTCTTACCAGTTCCGATTTGGCGAAGGTTCGCATATGCGCATAATGAGAACGGACCGTATCATTCAGCTTATCCAACGAAACATTATCTTGCACTTCCGAGAAGATTGAGAGTATCAGATAGTCGATCTCATTATCGGTTCCCATCCGTTCAGCAAGCCGGTGCATTGCCGTAGGGGTGCCCACCTGTCCGAGCGACTGAACTGCAGCCATGATGAGTTCCCGATTAGCAGCATATAAATAGTCAGTCAGAGTATTTATCGCCAACGGATCGCCGATTAGTCCGAGACTTTCAATGATCAAAAGAATATCACTTTCTTTTTCTGCTGTCGCAACGAGGTCAAGCAAGATAGGAGTAGCCGACTCAAGGCGAAGCTCTCCCACGACTCTAATCAATTCAGTTTTATCATTGATTTTTGAAGAACTGAGAAATTCTATAAGTTTTTCAGGAGAGGCGATAAGAATGGAAAGCAGGGTCTCGCGGATGATCGGCATCTCCTCCGCAACCGCCATATGATCTGCCAGAAGATAGATGTAAAGCGGAACGGAAAAATCAGCATCGGCTCTCGACAAAATATAGAGTAACCGATTTCGTGTTTTCAGATCAACCTGTTCCAAATGAGCCAGAACAAGTTGCGCTTTGAGAGCATCACCTGTCTTGATATTTTCCTGGAGTTCTTCTATCATATGTTGCGGGTTCAATTCAGCCATAGTCTCTCCTTTTCTCGTACCTTTACGAAAAGGTTCATCAAAATCAAACTCCTTCAAGAGTTTTATTGTCGATCGTACCACAGCAGAATGCTTTTTGTCTAACCTCGCAGAAAAGAATAGCATTCCTTGTTCAAAGCCTGCTCGACCCTACAATCATTTAGCTTACAGGCAGCCACTCGGCCCCCATTCGTCGGATGACATTAAAGCCACCGGGGAGGACTATACTATTCTTCAGCCCGACAAAGTCCAGGAACATTTGAACCTCAAACGATCTTGAGCCGGCATTACAAAAGACAATAAGCTTTTTATCCGTCGGCAGTTCCGAATACCGATCACGTACCTGATCATATGGCAAAGAACTCCACCGAGTGGCACCAAATAGTTGAACAAATGGCTCTGCCTGAGTTGCATGACGGACATCCAGCACCTGCCAGTCCGGATGGCTTGATGGATCCGACATCCAACTATAAAATTCTTCCATAGACATCTGCCTCATGCGTTTATCACAAAGGTTGTCGGCGATATAGGCTGCGGCGTTAATTGGATCTATAGCGGTTGAAAAAGGCGGCGAATAAGCCATTTCAATATTAGCAAAATCATCGATTGTGGCCCCGACGCTAAGCGCCACAGCCGCTGCATTTATACGTGCCAGCAGTGCGTCATTAACCGGCCCGGTCCCCTGAAGGCCAAGAACTTTTCGGGTACGTTTATCAAAAATCAACTCCAGGCAGATGATATCCTGGCCAGGAAAAAAATGTGCTCGGTCGGAGGGAGCAGAAAGTGAAAAATCGGCATCAAAACCTTCTGCCCGGGCAGACTGGAGGCTCAGTCCGACTGAACCAACAGAAAGCTCGAAGGCTTTGACTATAAAACTGCCGACACCACCTTTGAATATAGAAGGTATCCCTGCTATATTGTCTGCTGCGACTCGACCTTCCTTATTGGCCATGCTGCCAAAGGGGGCCACAAACCGTTTTCCGGAGACGAGATTGATAATGTCAACACAATCGCCGGCCGCGTAAATGTTCGGATCAGACGTTTGCATCCGTTCATTGACGACAATTCCGCCGGAAGAGGAAACCAACAGGCCTGCATCCTGCGCAAGTTTGGAGCGTGGTCTCACTCCTACTGCCATTATCACCATATCGGCGTCGAGGGTCCGTTTCCCCGTCCGAACAGCACTTACCCTGCCGTCTTGTACAACGATTTCTTCCGCGGCTTCGCCCAGATAGACTGCAACATTATGATCCCGGAGATTTTTTTCCAGGATTGCAGCCAGCGGCCAATCGATGATTCTGGGCAACAATTGATCCATGTACTCGACAATTGCTGTTTCGACACCCCACAGATCGGTGAGTGCCTCTGCCATCTCAATGCCAATGGCGCCACCGCCAATCACTACAGCTTTGGCAACCTTCCCTTTGGCAATCATCTCCTTAATGGCTATAGCCTTATGTAAATCGCTGACGGTGAAAACACCTTCTGCCTCGTTTCCGGGGATTGGAGGCATTACCGGTTGACTGCCCGTGGCCAGCATCAGGGTGTCATAAGTGATCTCACTCATCTCTCCTGTTTTGAGATATTCCAACTGTACCGTCTTCTTGGTTCGATCAATTGCCAGGGCACGGGTGGAAGTCAAGGTTTTGACGCCTTTTGCCTTGTCGAAAAAATATTCATCCCGCAGCATATGAAAACTTGTTGACCGTAATTCTTTCTCGTCAGAGACATCACCAGAGACGTAGTAGGGTATTCCGCAACCGCCGTAAGATATGAGATTGTCCTGATCAATCACGGTCACCTCGGCGTTCGGCATGAGACGTTTTAACCGACACGCTGCTTTCGGGCCAGCCGCAACTCCACCAATAATCACAATTCGTTTTCCCATTTTACACTCCACTTTTGTATTCTAACACCCAAGAGGGTACTCTTTTTAGTCCTCATGATGCAATCCGGACATCCAGGTAGCATTGACACGACCAAAACCGGTCTCGGCCGCGATTAGGCACATACTAACAATTTGATATTTTCATGGCTTCAACCGGCGGTGCCCCCAAAATCTGTCCGATCAACTCTCCTGAAGAAAAGTCAAATCAATGAGGCTAAAGACCATCTCACTCATTCTACCGGAGGTAGAGTAATGGTAAAAGTAGTCCCTTTTCCGACTTCACTCTGCACTGCGATTTCAGCTCCGTGATTTTCAATTATAGTCTTCGTTATGGCCAACCCTAAACCGGTTCCCTTATTTTTGTCAGTGAAAAAAGGTTTGAATATCTGTTCAACCTTTTCAGCAGACATGCCAACCCCGGTATCCCTGATTGCCAACTCAGTTCCTCCCGATGGAGATCGACAGGTGCTCACCTGCAATTGGCCGTTTTCTGTCATCGCCTGTATGCTGTTCATTAAGATATTTAACAAGGCACGATAGAAAAGATCCTGATCCAGGTTGTTTTGCGGCAGATCGGGATCAAGATCGATTATCAAATCAATTCGTTGATGTTTCAATTCATACGACAGAAAGTCGAGCACTTTCCTGACCACCTCGTTCACGCTGAACGGTTTCAATTGAGCTTTCTGAGGTCTGGCAAAGTCGAGGAATTCAACCACGATATTATTGAGTCGTATCGTTTCGTTAACTACGATTTTGGCCAGATGTTCATTGCCGGGTGCTATTTTTGAGATCCGTTTTTCCAGGATCTCCGCAGTGCTGCGTACGATTCCCAGGGGACTTTTAATCTCATGGCTCACCGTTGCAACCATTTTACCAAGGTGAGCCAATCTCTCTGCCTGGTTGAGCTTTTCTTCGAGTCGCAAGCGCTCGACCGCCCTCTTCTCAATAATCCCACCAGCGCGCGACACTATTGATCGCAACACCAGAAAAAGTATGGCCATGACCACAATGGAGACCACGATAATTCGGGCTTGAAACCTAATGATATTTGTATAGTTTCCAGCAAGATTTTTTTCAATCTCAATGACACCCATTATCAGATCACCCTCCTCCCCATCGCGGCGTACCTGCCGGAAAGGGATAAAGGTTCTCAGTTCACACTCCACCTCGGTCGTAACATGTATCAAACTCAGAACCGACCCACTATAGAGGAGACGGGAATTGGGAATTCCCACCAGGGCCTTATAATATTCTGTTCCCCCCATATTCTTTTTACCGATGAGTTCCGGATTTGTCGAATAGGAGATAATATTCATGCTTGAATCATAGATGGTAACCGAGTCAATCTTCAACCCCTGGGTAACCCCTTTGATAATTCCATCAAGCAGTTCGAACTGTTCCGGTTTACGTAGGGCGATACCACCATATCGGATCACCGCGGGAAGAACAAAACGCCTAAAAACCTGTTGGTTAATGTTTTCAGCCAGCAAAAGAGAATATTCCTCATTTTGCTCCAGCATAATTTTCCGGGCGTTGTTTGAAATAATCCAGGAGAGCAGGAGGGTAAATACCAAGATGGCAGCAAGACTGGAAAACGAGAAATATTTGACTAACTTGAACGATTCAAGCCCAGCCTCTAACTTCTCTTTCCGGATCGAATCAAGGACCGGATCAATATCATCCCCTTTTGTCATTTTCTATTCCCCTGGGGAGATAACGATTCAGGTTACTTCGTCGGATCATTCACCGATTACCACGTAAAAATAGACGCAAGGAGAAGATTGGATCAATCGTCTTGTCATGCAAGTTCCTAGGTCCGAGGTGATCTCATGTCCCGGACCGGTGGAACCATTGAAGCTATCGGTCCGGAAAATGTCTCTTCTCCTGATACTGTCAGCTCTGCTCCTCAGTTAGCCTTTTTCCGAAGATACGTCGGGGTTTCAAGATAATCATCATTCCAATTAAGGGAGTTTGTGGTCTTTCCCTCCTGTGCCTTTGAATTGCCTATATTATCCAACGCATCAAAATTTGACCCCGGTAACCGTGCCACCCTGGGCTGTTTGTTCGGTGCGGCAGGAGCCCCTTTGGTTATTGTCTCCGATTCCTTTATCTGTGCCGGTCTGCGCATATGATCTTCTACCGGGTTGATGGTCTCCTTCTTATTGACCATCCCACCTACCCCGGTGGCAATAACCGTTACATGCATTTCATCGCCAAGAGCATCATCATACAGAGCACCGATAACAACCTTCGCATCATCATCGACTTTATCCTGGATCAGAGCTGAAGCCTCCATGAATTCCGCCATGGTGAAAGTTGATTCCGAAGCAGATATGTTAATCAGCAGACCACGTGCTCCATCGATGCCGAAGTCCTCAAGCAGCTGGTTATCGATCGCTTTTCTGGCAGCCTCTGTAGCTCGATTTTCTCCGGTTGCAGAGCCGGAACCCATGACAGCAGGACCAACCTCTTTCATCACGGTTCTCAGATCAGCAAAGTCTGCGTTGATAAGCCCCGGTACATTTATGAGATCGGTAATACCCTTTACAGCCTGGAGCAGAACATTATCCGCCATAGACAACATATCAGACAATTTGCTGTTTTTCTGCATAATGGAGAGAAGTCTGTCATTGGGCACTGTGATAATCGTGTCTGCGTATTTTTGCAGTTCCTGCCAGCCGTCTTCCGCGTTTCGGGCTCGATATTTGCCCTCAAAACTAAATGGTTTTGTTACCACCGCAACGGTCAGTGCTCCCAGTTCCTTGCTGATCTTAGCCACCACAGGCGCAGCACCTGTTCCTGTTCCCCCACCAAGTCCTGCAGTGACAAACACCATATCAGCGCCTCTTAGAGACTCTCTTATCTCCTCTAAGGACTCCATGGCTGCCATATTACCCGTTTCGGGATCCGCTCCTGCACCAAGACCCTTGGTTATACTTGGACCGATTTGAAGACAGACATCAGCCTTTGACTGATTTAAAGCCTGTTTATCAGTATTGGCGGCAATAAACTCAACACCCTGAAGCCTATTGGTCACCATTGTGTTGATGGCATTACCGCCACCACCCCCAACACCAATAACTTTCACGACTGCAACCCCATCTGATTCGGCCATCCTGAACGGCATATATACCCCCTCGGTTGTAACTTAAACGTCCACCACATGCAGAGATAAAGTACGAATATTATCAACGCAGTACTATAGCATCCCGCGGTTGTCACTTAAACAACAATCTTAACAATCACATGATTTTTTTCAGCCAATCTCTTACCCGACCAAAGACAGAAGTATCCTGCCCGGTTTTTTCATTGCGCTTATTCCTGCCAAAGAGTACAAGCCCCGTCGCCGTGGTACAGCGCGGGCTGTGGAGATCTTCAACCCTGCCCGATATCCCGGTTGGATAGCCTATCCTTACCGGCAAATCGAAAATTTGTTCCGCCAATTCAACTATATTGGACAAAAGAGCCGTCCCACCGGTCAAGACCACTCCACCGTTAATTTTATTTTTTTTCCCTGAGGCAATCATTTCGCTGTTCATCATCTCAAGGATCTCAACTATTCGTGCCTCAAGAATATCTACCAACACCTTTTGCGTTACCTTTCGCGGTTCCCGATCACCAACCGTCGGCACATCTACCACAAGATTTGGCTTAATAAATGAAGCAATGGCTCCCCCAAAATCTTCCTTCAATCTTTCTGCCTCTTGGAGCGGAGTGCGCAGGCCGACGGAAAGATCATTGGTAAGATTATGACCACCCAGACCTATTTCACAGGTATGACGGATGGTACCATCGCAAAAAATGGCAAGGTCAGTCGTTCCGCCACCAATGTCAATTAAAGCGACGCCTAATTCCATCTCATCCTTACTCAACACTGAGTTGGCAGAGGCGATTGATTCGAGAACCACTTCGGCAACCTGCAATCCGGCCTTATTGCAACAGGTAACCAAATTGTGCACTGCTCCGATATCTGCGGTCACTATATGCACATTGGTAACCAGGCGAACCCCGGTCATCCCGACAGGGTTCTGGATGCCGGTATGATCGTCAACCATATATTCCTGAGGCATAACATGGATGATCCGCTGATTCTCAGAAATCTTAACAGTTTTTGCAGCATTGACGACCTCATCAATGTCAACCTGTTTAATTTCCCGATTATTCACGGCTACTATGCCCGGACTGTTGAAGCCCTTGATATGGTTACCGGCAATCCCAACATAAACATACACTGAACGTAAATCGCAACCAGCTGAATCCTCTGCAAGTTTGACGGCTTGCCTTATCGAGTTAACTGTGCTCTCGATGTTGACGACGACACCTTTTTTAAGACCTAGAGAAGGTACCGTCCCTACCCCGATTATTTCCACCCGGTCATCAAAGACTTCCCCGACAACACAACAGATTTTGGTCGTTCCAATATCGAGACCGACGACCAATTCACCCGTTTCCTGGTAATCGGTGTTGCTTGCCTCGGATCCAACAGCATCAATGTCGGTTGTCACTACAGTTTTATTATTTTCATTCATACTGTCTTCTAACCCCGATAAACGGGAAATAAGTCGGGACTTCCAGGCCCCTTTGAGCTGTAAAACCAGACGATATTGTCAAAGTCACTATGGCTCTACCCTGATTCACTCCGAGCTACGAGCACCTTATCCTGCAAATAGTCCATTTGTATATATTCAATCTCTGAAATCGACTCTTTTTTGCCATTCTCCTTCTTATACAAGGACTTCAGAACCTGTACCAGACGAGAATATTTTTTGCCGGTATTACTCATCCCAAAAAAAATGGGGAAGGGATATTCAACCAAGTACACTACCAGTTCCCCATCACGGTTAACGTGGATCTCTGAAATCGACTGTGCCGGAAGATTAGGATCATTGCCGTTTACATTTTTTAGAAAAACCAGCACGTCAGCTAGGGCCTTCTCTTTCACAATGGGTTCATCAACCTCAGTCAGTCCTGTGATGACTGGAAAATCAATATCTGCGCCCGGTCTAACCCTAAGAAAAGGCACTCCTTTTCCGTCGATGTATTGTAACTGGGCTCCACCCTTGTTTTCACTATGCAAAAGAGCTATTGGGGCATTTTCCACTATGGAAATTTCAACAGTTGACGGCCAATTCCGTTGCACTACAGCTCGTGCCACCCATGGAACCTTGACTAACCGTGCCTCCACCTGAGAACAGTTTAAACCAATCAAACTCGTTTGATACGGTATTATTCCTGAAGCCGCTCTTAATTTTTCTTTTGAGATGATTTCGGCACCGGAGAGCACAACCTCCGACACTTTGAAAAACGGTAATGATTGAATATTATTCATCATTATTGGCCATCCACTAGTCAAAACAAGGAGCAAGAGACAAAACATAAGGGTGGCCAATCCCGCCAGCTTAAAACCCATTTTTTTCCTGCTGACTGCCCCTTTATAGCTGTTACGACTTGTTTTTTTTTGCGCTGTCAGCAACTGCCGGAAACGAGCAAATTGTCTTTGCAGCAACTTAAATTTTCCACTTTTATGGCTATTTTGCCCGGGAAGAGCATGCAGGTTTATCTCGCCTTTCAGGTAGCCATTTCTCTGCTTCTTCTTTCCGATTAAAAGCGAAGATATTTGTTTTATTCCGGAGAGTAACATAGTCATTCTCAGATAAAATGGATTTCCGGTTCAAGGTCAACACTACTGTCGGTCTTCACCCTCTTCTGCACAATTTTCATGAGAGTCAGGACATCAGCAGCGGTTGCGCCGCCCTTATTCACCAAAAAATTGCCGTGATGTTCAGATATCATGGCTCCTCCGACGATTGTTCCTTTCAAGCCGCTTGCTTCAATCAAGCGACCAGCACTGTCGTTTGCCGGATTCTTGAAAAATGATCCGGCATTAGGGTATGCACAGGATTGCGTTTTCTTTCTTTTATTTTGTAATACATTGCAATATTGCCTAATTTCGTTGGGGTCTCCATTGTTAAATTCCAATTCCACTTCTGAAACTACAGCTCTCCCCATATATGCGGTAAAGTCGTTCCAGCATCTGTATGAAAAATCGAGTTCCTTGCGGATAAATCGTTTTTCACCTTCAGCAGTCATCAGAGTGACACCTTCAACTATCGATGACATTTCACTGCCCCATGCCCCGGCGTTCATTATCACAGCACCGCCCAAGGTACCTGGAATGCCACATCCAAATTCAATACCGGTAAGTCCCCGCTCGATACACCTGAAAGACAATTGTCCAAGTCCATAGCCGGCACCCACTTGAACAATGACTGTATCCACAGCTTTGGTCGATTGTTTCAGGATTGTCTTGAATTCGCCGGCCAATATTAAAATTACCCCGGCAAAGCCTTCATCTTTTACCAGTAGATTCGTACCTCGGCCTATAATCCTCCAAGGTATGTTTTCCTCAGCCAAAAAGGCCAGCAACGGTTGCAATTCCTGTCGCCTATTTACCTTAACAACAGCTTTGGCAGGACCGCCTATGGCAATGGACGTATAACGATCCAATCGGCATTGCCAATTTACGGGCTGCGAAACCAAAGTCGACAGTTTGTCTTGTTGCGCTCGATTCATCTGATTTGCTGTGTATCTTTTTCCAATAAAAGGAGTAATTCCTCTCCAACCCTGACGATATTTCCTGCGCCAAGGGTGAGAACCAGATCTCCCTCTCGCAGCATTGGACGAATTTCTTCCGGCATATTTTCAATTTGACCAATATACCGGGTGTGACGTTGGCCGTGAAGTCTGGTTGCCTCCAGCAAACTTTCACCGGTTACACCAGGTATAGGCTCTTCACTGGCTGCATAAATATCAGACATGATAAGATAATCAGCTTTATGAAAGCAGGTTTGAAACTCCTTAAACAGGCCCTGTGTTCGGGAATATCGGTGGGGCTGAAAGAGAACGACCAGGCGTTTCCGCGGCCACGCCTCTTTGATTGCCTCCAAGGTCGCACGGATTTCCGTCGGATGGTGGCCATAATCATCAACTATGGTAATTCCGCCAATTTCCCCTTTCAGCTGCATCCTGCGCTGGACCCCAGCGTAACCTTGCAGCCCGGCCTGAATTTTTTCAAAGGAGAGTTCCAATTCCAGACCGACACAGACCACCGCCAGCGCGTTGTATACATTGTGGATTCCCGGCGGGGCGATACTAATTCTGCCCCGTTTACCGGAGGCATCGTTTACCGTAAACAAGATCCGGCCATCTTGCCAAACTATATCATCGGCATAGATATCTGCCTGAGGAGTCAGGCCATAGGTAATCGTCCTCTTTTTGATCAAAGGCAGAATGTCTGCGATGTTTAGATCATCGAGGCAGATAACGACAGCGCCATAAAACGGAATCTTATCTATAAACTCGAGAAACGTCGATTTAATGTGCTCAATGTCTCGGTAGAAATCGAGATGCTCAAGATCTATATTGGTGATAACCTCCACGACCGGTGATAATTTCAAAAAGGATCCATCGCTCTCGTCCGCTTCAGCCACCAGGTATTCGCTTCCACCCATTTTAGCGTTTCCGCCAAGGGCATCAACCTTTCCACCAATGACGACAGTCGGATCAAGACCGGCTGAGGCAAGCATCCAGCTGACCATGGAAGTTGTCGAGGTCTTTCCGTGGCTGCCGGCGATGGCTATTCCGTATTTCTTTAAGCGCATCAGTTCTGCAAGCATCTCCGCCCGCATAATCACAGGGACATTGGTTTCTTTAGCCCTGACAACTTCAGGATTAGTGGATGAAATAGCCGATGAAGTCACCACCACATCGGCTCCCTCCATCCATTCGCCTTGATGACCTTTATAAATGACACCCCCGAGCTTTGATAGCTTTTCAGTGATGGCAGAACCATTCAAATCGGATCCTGAAACCTTGTATCCCAGATTAAGCAGCAACTCAGCGATGCCGCTCATACCGATACCACCGATTCCAACAAAGTGGATATGTTTCGTTTTCCTGTTCATTATACGCGGTGTTTCTCAATTTCTTCTAAACAGCAGGCCACAATCCTTTCGGCCGCATCGGGAAATGCCAGTCGTTTCATAGCCGCCCCCATGTCATCCATTTTTCCTTCATCGTTTATCAGCCCAAGAATAGTCGCGCCAAGCAGTTCAGCAGTCAAATCCTTTTGGATGAATTGTACTGCTCCACCCCCTGAGACATAATACTGACCATTTTTTTCCTGATGATTATCAGCTGCATAGGGATAAGGAATTAAAATCGCCGGTTTGCCCAAAACCGCTATTTCAGACAGAGTAGTAGCCCCTGCTCTGGAGACCACGAGATCAGCATGTTCATAGACCTCATGCATCTGCATAAAAAACCGAGCCACCTCGGCGTCGACCCCTCTTTGCTGATATGCTTTACGTACCTGGTCTTCGTCTCTATCACCGGTTTGATGGATCACTCTGATCTTCTGAAGTTGTGCATCAGTAAAAGAACCCAACGCCTCGGTGATCAAACCGTTTACAGCCTGTGCCCCCTGGCTTCCCCCAAGGATAAGCAGAGTTCGTTTTCCATTTTTTCGAGAGTCCGGTTTCCCTGCCAACTCAAGAATTTTGCTTCGCACCGGGTTCCCAGTGTAAAGAATTTTATCCTGCGGGAATTCTGTTCCGCTCCCCGGAAGCGACAAACACACCCTGTTGGCCATTCGTCCGAGTTTTCTATTGGCCAACCCAGGCACCGAATTCTGTTCGTGAAGAACGACAGGAATACCCAGGTTTTTGCCGGCCGTAACCACAGGACCAGTAACATATCCTCCTACTCCGAAAATAATATCCGGTTTAAAACGACGGATGATCAGCATTGCCTGGAGGTACGACACAGGTAACACGGCAATGGCTTTTAGCAGCTCAAGTATGTTTTTGCCCTTCAAACCGTAACTCAGGATATTCTCGCTTGCAAAACCATAGGCCCCGAGACTTTTGGTGTCCACCTTTCTTTTCGTGCCGACAAAGAGGACTTCTGTGTCCGGCATCTGCTTTTGGAATTCCTGTGCAGTTGCCACCGCGGGGAACAGATGACCTCCTGTTCCACCACCGGTCAACAGGAGCCTTATTTTTTTATCTTTTAAGCTCAAGCCGCATGTCCCCTTACGAGTTTTTTCAAGGTAGTTGAGGCCAGTACTGCCTTCTTGAATTCGTTGCCCCTGTGGCCATAGCTGGTAAACATGTCAAAACTCGAACAAGCCGGAGACAGAAGCACTACATCACCGGGAACAGCTTGTTGGGCGGCAATCTGTACTGCATCCTCCATGGATTCTACCGTCCTTATATCCACTACGTCATCCAGCGCCTCATGAAGAAGTCCGGCGGCCTCACCGAGTACCATCATTTTTTTGACCTTCGCGATCACACTCTCCCTGAGCAAGCGATAATCATCCCCTTTATCACGGCCCCCTGCAATAAGGATGACATTATTCGAGAACTGCGCCAAAGCCCCGATCACCGCCCCGGTATTGGTCGCTTTCGAGTCGTTATAATAAGACACCCCATTGACTTCGGCGACAAACTCGATGCGGTGAGGCAAGGAACGAAAGGCACGGAGTCCGGCCAGGGTTTCAGAGTGAGTGCAGCCCTGCGAGCGTACCGCAAGTATTGCCGCAGCATAATTCATCAGGGTAATATCATTAAGCCGACCCATACCATCCAACCGATATTCTTCCTTTTCATCGCCCAAGATGACCGTGATCAGATTATCTCCTATAGTCGCTGTACACCCAGCATTTTTGCCAAAGGTACGCACGACCGGCTGCAAGCCTGGAGGAAGTTGCCGGCAGAGCAAATCATCTCCGTTGACAACGACTACATTTCCAGGGCGCTGATGCATAAAAAGCTGCATCTTTGCCTGCACATATCTTTCCATTGACCGATGCCTGTCCAGATGGTCCGGGGTAATATTCAGCAGCAAACCGACATTCGGTGAAAAATTGCCTGCACTCTCCAGCTGAAAACTGGACACTTCCGCCACAACGATATCATAATCACCTGGATTCAGAAGATATTCATATAGCGGTGTGCCGATATTCCCTCCGACAAAAACTCTTTTTCCGGCGCCTTTGATGATTTCACCGATAAGTGTGGTCACCGTGGTCTTTCCATTAGTCCCACTGACTGCCACCACCGGCACAGCTATCTGCCCGGCAGCAACGGCAAACTCGCCGGCAATCCTCACACCATCTTCTTTTAGTGACTTCAGGAGCGGGAGCTCCAGATCCACACCCGGACTGACGAGCAGCAGGTCGGCTTTGCCTAGAAACTCTCGACTATGACCACCAGCTTCCCAGCTAACTTTGGTCTTCGTAATAAAATCAATATCTTCGGTGAGAAAACGCTGTTCCGGCCTACTATCCGAAACAAAGACCTCAGCCCCGCAATGGAGACTATAGCGAACCGCTGCCCGCCCGGAAACACCCAGTCCCATTACTGCGACTTTGATACCGGGATATATTAAGGATTGAGCACTCATTATCGTAGCTTCAAGGTGGCAATGGCAACAAGACCGAGAACGATCGATACAATCCAAAATCTGACCACGACCTTTGTTTCATGCCATCCTTTTTTCTCAAAATGGTGATGAAAAGGGGCCATGAGAAAAATTCGTTTTCCGTGGGTCATTTTGAAATAGCCAACCTGCATAATCACGGATAACGCCTCCATCACAAAAACCCCGCCGACAATTGCCAACAAAAATTCCTGCTTGATGATTATCGCCGTGGAACCAAGGGCACCACCAATGGCCAGCGACCCGACATCACCCATAAACATCTGGGCAGGGTAGGCGTTGAACCACAAAAAGCCAAGAGCTGCACCGAAAATCGTACCGCAGAATATCGCCAACTCACCACTGCCTGCGACATAAGGAATTTGTAGATATTCAGACAAAACCACATTGCCGGCCAGGTAAGAAAACAGCAGATAGACTGCGGCGGTGACCACGGTCGGCCCGGCGGCGAGACCATCAAGCCCGTCTGTGAGATTAACCGCATTCGATGCCCCGACAATCACTATGATCGCGAAAACGATATAAAACCAACCGAGATCCGGGCGAATATTTTTCAGAAAAGGCAGACTCAAATGTCCATCGTAACCGGAATTCCAAAATATAAATACTCCAACCACTGAGGCCCCAACCAGCTGCAGTATCAGCTTTCCTCTTGCGCTGAGACCTTTTGAATTGTTTTTTCGTATCTTTCTCAAATCATCAATAGATCCAATGCAACCATAAAACAATGTGACAAATAATCCCAGCCATATCAGGTAATTATCGAGTCTTGCCCAAAGAAGAGTACCAAAGGTAATTGCCGCGAGAATCAGCAATCCACCCATGGTCGGTACTCCTTGTTTTGCCAGGTGGCTCTCCGGTCCATCGTCACGCACCACCTGACCAATCTGAAAATGACGCATGGTCCGAATGAACATTTTTCCAAAAAACAGTACCAGAAGAAAAGCAGTTACCGCCCCCCCTATGGAACGAAAGGTTATATAGCGGAAGACATTGAAACCGCTGAAACTGGAATGTAGTGGATAAAGAAGGTGATACAACATAAAAAATCAGACTCACAAGTAAAGAGTTCAACAACAAAAAACGGCATTAAGTCTCCAAACCCTGCAAAGCATGGAGACTTTGTTTAGTACTCGCTTGACGGGTATAAGTACCTTCATCAAAAATCAATAATTTTGGCCACAATTGTCTCAAAACGCAACCCTCTGGAAGCCTTTACAAGGACTACATCATCTTGTCCAAGCTTTTTGTGTTCAACCAGTTTATTTATCCAGCGTACAGCCTCGTCTTTCTCCTCAAACGCTTGGATATGACCCTTGGCAAAACCGTGTTCGAGGGCACCCTGTATGACATCTTCCTTAAATTCTCCGACAACTCCAACATGATCAATGGCCAGTTCGGCAATTAATTTTCCAATATCGTGATGAGCCTGGCTGGAGGCTGCACCAAGTTCACGCATTTCACCGATAACGCAGACGGAAGTTTTACCGGCAATCATTTTTAACGTTTTCAACCCGGCTGCCATTGAAGCCGGATTGGCATTATAGGTATCGTTAATTATAGTGAACCCGGATCGAGCCCGGAGCATCTCCATTCGTTTATCCGGAGGCCGGAAATCTGCAAGGCCGGCAGCAATGTGATCAAGCCCCGCCCCTGCTGCAAGACAGATGGCTGCGGCACAAAGGGCGTTTGACACATTGTGTTCCCCTGCAATAAAGAGGTGAATTTCGACCGTTTGTTGTTCATGATGGAGAGTGAAGGCAATAACACCACCTGGTTCCATCCGGACATTGGCAGCCGACACATCCGGTTTCAGCTGTCCTCCTTCACCTTGCACTGCAAAAGTAATTTTCCTATTTTTATATTTGGTGGACAGCTCTCGTATTCTGGTATCGTCGAGGTTGACAATCAAAATCCCCGACTCCTTTGTAACAGCAAAAAGTTCTTCTTTCGCCGCGGCAACCCCTTCAATCGATTGCAGCCCCTCAAGATGTGCCCCATGAATGTTGGTTATGCAACTTATGTCGGGGTCGACTATGGCACCAAGTCGAAGGAGCTCGCCGGGCCGATTCATGCCCATTTCCAGCACCGCCGCACGATGTCCAACACCAAGAGGCAGCAGCGACAAGGGCACCCCAATGAGATTATTAAAATTCCCTTTGGTTTTGAGAACACAATGTGCGGGGAAATCCGGGCCTTCCGGCCACATTCTTGCCAGTATCGAAGCAACCATCTCTTTGACGGTGGTTTTTCCACAGCTTCCGGTGAGCCCAATTACCACCTTTTCACCAAGCCCAGCCAACGCTCTTCTGCGAAACGCCGCCAGATCGCCTAATGCTTTAATGGTGTCTTTAACGACTATTTGACTGACTGCCGACTCGTCAGGCAAGGTGAGCCGCCTTTCAACCACCAGACAGGTCGCGCCATTTTCCACCGCCTGCCCTACATAGTCATGGGCGTCGTGGCTTTCCCCTTTCAGGGCAACAAAAATCCCATCCCTGCTCACCAGCCTGCTGTCGGTAATCACCGAACCCAATAATTTCGCAGAGTTCGGCCCAGGGAGCAAATTCCCCTTGACGGCGGCCGTAACCAGCTCTGCCGTCCAGGAGAACAACACATCTTTTGCCTCCAGTCGATCATCAAAAAAACGTTTTCCTTGAAGGGTCAATTGGTAAGGTTCATGACCTTTGCCTGCAATAACAACAATATCTCCAAACGAAGCCGCTCGAATCGCCGCGTCAATTGCATTTTTCCGGTCGCGTATTACCACATAGCCATTCTCTGTCCTTTTTCTTGCAAAGAGCCATGCATCATTTTGAGCCTTCAGCGGGGTCTTGCTTAGCCCACCAAGTATCTGAGCCACTATCTGGTCAGGATCTTCCGTTCGTGGGTTATCATCGGTTACCACGGCAACATCGCATACCTTGCCGACAATCTCGCCCATCAGTGTTCGCTTCCCCTTGTCTCTGTCTCCACCGCAGCCAAAGACACAGTAAAGCTCTTCATGGGGCAAAGCAGCCACAGTCGTCAATACTTTTTCCAAAGCGTCCGGAGTGTGCGCGTAATCAACCAGCACCACCGGTCCTTTTGAATCCCAACCAGAACCCGCGGAAACTCTCTCGAGTCTGCCTGGAGCACCGGTAGCCGTGGAAAGTGCACTGCAAATCAATGTTTCATCAATGTCCATAGCCAAACAAAGTCCGTATACAGTCAATATGTTATCTATATTGAAACGTCCAACGAGTGGGGATGAGAGGATATGCTGACCGGAAGGGGTTATGACGACCATATCTGTTCGATCAAGCGTAGTGGAGAAATTCCGCAGTTGTATTTCCGGTCCCTCTCCTTCTCCCCATTGTATCATTTTCCTGCAATTTTTGCCACAAACCGTCTGCAGCAAACCAAGCCATTTTCTGTCGCCCTCACACCCAACAAACATCGGTAGAACCGCCGTTCCAGATTGTTTCAAATGCTCGGAAAACAGTTTTGTTTTCGCCTGAAAATAATCTTCCATGCCCGCATGGTAATCCAGGTGATCTCGGGATAGATTGGTAAATGCGGCCACATCGAACATTATGGAACCAATCCGCGACTGGGCAAGGGCGTGGGACGACACCTCCATAATTACATAGTCCACCCCATTGTCCACCATCTCCCGCAGCAGTTCCTGGAGCACTAGAGCTTCCGGGGTTGTAAACCGGGTTTGCAGGATTTTTTTTTCACCACTCCTGCCGGTATATCTGTTGTTGACCGTCCCGACAACTCCAACAGCCAGCCCAGCCTGCAGCAAAACATGCTCCAGGAGGTAGGTTACTGTAGTCTTGCCATTGGTCCCGGTGATCCCGATAAAACGTAATTTTTCTACCGGCCGCCCATAATAGTTCGCCGCAATAGCCGCATATGCACTCGCCGTGTCCTCCACCTCAATTACAGTTGCGTGCAGCTTTTTCGCCTCATCTTCTTTGACTCTGCCAGGAGCACAAACTATTGCCCGACATCCGGCAGCAACAGCTGCCTCTATAAAATTATGGCCATCACAGAGAACCCCTGGAAGCGCAATAAAAAGGTTGTCGGCAGCAACATCTCTCGAATCAACAGTGATGAAAGTAATCGGCTGTTCATCAATTGAGCTGTCGGCAACGGAACTGACCAATTTGTATTTCAGCCCCTCGAGAAGAGATGCGACTTTATGGTGTGTTTTTGATGATGACATTAAATAAAATCTTAAAAGATTGTCTGTTTACAAAATGATTTACCCGGAAGGCTTAGTGTTTCCGGGGCAACTCTTTCGATAATTTTTCCGGAGCAATATTCTCCTGCTTTTCGAGAATCAGCAAACACGTGGTTACCCCTTTTAAAGAGGCCCCCGCAAGCGGCTTTTGATCCACGACTCGCCCTGTTCCTTGAATATTTAACTCCAGGTTTATTCCCTGTAACAGGCGAAGACTCTTCCTGAGACTAAAACCCTTAAGATCCGGCATGACTCCAAGTACCGATTTTTCTGCCTCAACTCCTTTTGCACTACCGGAAAACTCGGTAGCCGGCCGATTCTTGCCCTGATAATTACCATCATTGCCAACCTCGGGTTCAACTACATCTGCAACAGATTTGGCAATTTGCTGCAGAACAGAGATCCTTTCGACCTTCTCTTCTACAATTTCCTCAATACTTTTTTTCTTTTCGCTCTTGACCTCGCTTACTCCCAGCGGGGGGCGCTGTACGACAATCAGCATATTTAAACTATTTTTTCCGTCAGGCATATTGACGAACAGTAAATCATTGATGAGGAATTGGCGACGGCCACCTTCATCGACACTTACCAGAGATGAATCCCTGAAAAAGTAGGTGTTTGATGCACCTTGAGTTGCTTGACTACGAAAAAGTGACTGAATTATATTCCCTTCGGCATCAGACCAACTGTCCGATCCTCCTATCGACTCGTTTTTCCCGCGAGAGCAGCAGCTCCTGTCCCGTTTTTTCTGCAAGAATCTTTTTCACTACAAAAGGATGGATTTTTTTCCCCTTGTTGAGCAAAATGGAAAAAGTCGTCAGAAGGTTCATAGGCGATGCGAGTTCCGGTACAAAACCGACATCCGTAGTTGAGGTAATTACCCGCTTCTGTTGACTGTTTGCCGTTATTTTCGATTGTGTCGGCACATGAAAATCTGTTTCCGATGAATCTTCCAACCCCAACCATTTACAAAAGCGTAGCTGGCTGACAAGATCATTATCATCTGGTATCAAACTCCAGGCCGCAGGTGAGACGCCATGCACACCATGCACATGCAACATTATTGCATCCCGCAGAAAGATTCGAAATTTCTTAGGAATAGCTAAAGGCATAAAAAACATATTCTCCATCTTCTCCGGAGAATATTCAGTAAAGGTATTGGGATTAAATCCCGGCAGATTGGTTCCGGCTATTATTTCTCCTGTCCCACTGTCCAGAATATAGGCCGTGACCTTTTCAGCCTGTTCACTCAGGGCGATATCCTTAACTATATTTTCCAGAATAGCCTGTATTTTCAGATCAAGGGTCAGGACAAGATCCAACGCATTACCAATTGGCTGTTTTTCTTCCTGTTTCTTGATTGCTTTGCCGGCCAGAAGTCGATCATAATAGAATTCCACTCCGGAAAGACCGATACCATTCTCAGCATAGCCGACTAAATGGGCAGCCTGCGAATTATTCGGGTAGTATCTCTTTTCGTCTTTTTGTAAATAGACCCCTGGAAGATGAAGTTTCTTAAGGGAAACTTCCTGTTCTTGACTTATATCCTTGGCAATCCAAAGTCGCAACACACCTCCCTCCAGTTGGTGTTCCAGCTTATCACGTTCTAGACCCAACACCTTGCTGAGCTGTGTCGCCGTTTCCTGGATGGAATCAATTTCCCGTGTTCTTATATACACCGAAACCCGTTCAAGAGTCACCGCGAGCTGCTTAAGGTTTCTATCATAAAATGTCCCTCTAACTGGATTACTCTGGGAGAAAGTATCTTTTATAGTGTGCAGGACCTCTTTAATATAGGTAGTGATTCCATAGTGCTGTTCAAGCCGATGACCGACTGCTCCGAGCGCCACAAGAATCAACAGATAGAGAATTACCCACCTCCCCTGTTTCCGTTTCTGAGTTCGGAGGCGGGATTTTTTTATCATATTTCAATTAAGACAAACTCGTAAAAACTTCGATTTCCGATGGATAAGTAAAAAGCTTCATATTGAAGGCGTACGATTTTCCTATTATTTCGGCATACATACGGTACGTCGTAATGATAGAAAAATTGTAACAACGAACCAGATAAGCGCAGACTTCGGATGAAGAGTTTTTACGACGCCATCAATTAAGGATAAATAAAAGTTCCTGTCCTGCTATCAAACCTTCCCACCTGATCGCCTGAAGCTATGTGTAGTGCTAATTTCTCTCCAGCCAATTGCTGCATACTCGCGGGAGACCAAAGCCTCGCTTTACTTGCAAGCAATTGCATGTTTCTGTCCATCAGTTCATGCCGTTGATTATCCACATTTACTATCGAACGGTCAATAGTTGAAACAACAGATGCGAGAAACATATTTACAACGACAACCAAAGGGAAAATTATCAGCAGAACCTTCCCGGTAGGTTTCCACAAAACCAGCCAGCTTGACAAATCAAGAAGATCACGAGGCCTGAAATACTGCCTTAACCCAACCTTTGCAACTGACCGCATATACGATTCTGTAGGATTATTATAATTCATAGTGTGCCCTCGGTTACTTTGTTTCTTTTCCGTGCAACCCTCAACCTCGCACTGCGCGATCTGGGATTGACAGCAATTTCTTCAGGTGAAGACATTATAGGTTTACTAGTCAACACCTCTAACTGTTCATTATTTCTAAATTTTCTTTTAACTATCCGGTCTTCGAGAGAGTGAAAAGATATCACACAGAAATGGGCTCCCGGCTTTAGAAACCTCACCCCATCGTCCAGTATGTGAGCCAGATTTTCCAACTCGGTGTTGACTGCTATCCGCAAGGCCTGAAATACCTTAGTCGCCACATGAATCCTTTTTGGATGAAAGCGTTTTGGGACAGCATGGGCAACAATTGACACAAGCTGCTTAGTAGTCCGAATCGCCTCCTGCTTTCTGTACTCTACGATTGCCGTGGCAATAGGCCGTGCCTGTCGTTCTTCTCCGTAATAATAAAAAATATCCGCCAACTCCTGCTCCGAACAGGTTGCCAAAATGGATTGGGCTGTTACTTTTCCCCGGCTATCCATGCGCATGTCCAGGATTTCATCGCGCTGAAAACTGAATCCTCGCTCTCCCATGTCAAGCTGAAGAGAAGAAACCCCGATATCTATCAGCAACCCATCTATCTGCTGGACACCTATTTCGTCCAACCCTGCGGCGATTTCGGCGAAATTACGACGAACTATCGTCAATCGATCCTTGTAGCCGTCCAATCTTGTAAGAGCATGCTGTAATGCGCTGTCATCCCATTCAAAAGCAATCACTCTTCCATCGGGTGCCGAAGCTGACAAAATGGCTTGGGTATGTCCTCCTAAGCCCAGTGTGCCATCAACATAAACTTTGCCGGGCTGAACATCCAAATAGTGGATACACTCGGGCAATAAAACCGAGGTGTGGATTTGCTCTGCCCGATGATCGTCATTCATTAGAGAATCCCCAGCCTGGCAAGACCAGGACGAGACTCCTTGAAATTAGCACGGGCAATTTCAACTTCCGCCTTCACGGAGTCTTTATCGCTGATTTCAAACCAATCTATCATTCCAGTCAGTGCAATATCTTTGGTCAGCCGAGCATCTTCCCGCAATTCCGGAGGAATGCGAATACGTCCCTGCTTGTCGACAACACATTCCACAACTCCACCAAGAACATAATGAGCTATTTCTGCAATTCCCGGCTCACCACCATTGTCTAACAATTTAGTTTCCAGTGCCTCCCACTCGGTAATACGAAAAGCACGTAAGTGATTTTCCCAGGGTGCTACCATGAGTATATCCGAACCGCTATGACGCAAAACATCACGAAAACGAGTGGGGAGATTCAGCCTCCCTTTCTCATCCAGCACGTGAAACGTTCTGCTTCGAAATCGATTCTGCATTAAAAATGCACTCCTGAACCCCACAATGAACCACTATACACCCAACAAACCCATTCTACTCCACTCTCCTCCTTTTTATATAGACTAAGGGATGGTGTCAAGAAAAATATTCGTAACTTCAAACGGATAGACGCGACAGTAAAGGACGCCTCCAGATACAATATATTGTATGCTCCGCCAAGTACTTACACACCATATAGCGGAAACAGAGGCTTCACCCCCTACAACAACCCAACTTACGGATTACCTGAAACAGGAAACAAATCTTGTGTTTTCAAGGGGTTCACTAAAAGCATCTCTTTTTACGAATTATTGGAATATTTTCAGGGTGGTGTTAATGAGCGGTTGGTTCGACCTGGACAAAAATGACATGGGCCGACTGAACATTTGTCAGTCGACCCATTGTGGTGGAAGGAGAATTGTGGCTACTTTTTACTTATTCAGTCAACAACTGACGATAATCAGACGCACTGGAAAAACTGTGTTCGGAATCCGGATAAGCACCCGTTTTCACTTCCAGGTTATACTGTTGGACACTCTCTTTGATTAGAGGAGAAAGGTTTGCGTATTTCTTGACAAATTTAGGAGTAAACTTATCGAACATGCCGAGCAGGTCGTTGATGACCAGTACTTGTCCGTCACAATAAACCCCTGCTCCGATGCCGATGGTTGGGATGGAGATCGACTCAGTGATTACCTGAGCAAGTTTATCGGGGATACATTCGATCAACAGTCCGAAAGCACCAGCCGCTTCAAGTCCCTTTGCTTCGGCAAGAAGTCTCCTGGCATCATCAAGCCCCTTCCCCTGCAACTTAAAACCGCCGAGCTGACTGGCCGTCTGGGGAGTGAGACCAATGTGGGCCATCACCGGCACACCTGCTTCGACCAGAGCCCGAACGACTCCGCACATTGCCAGCCCACCTTCTAGTTTAACCGCATCGCAGCCGGCTTCTTTCAAAAATCGGATGCCGTTTATGACGGCATCCCGCTCGCCGGTATGATTAGCCCCAAACGGCATGTCGGCAATAATAAAACTATCCGGAGCCCCGCGCCGGACCGCCTTGGTATGATGCAGCATCTCCTCCATGGTTACAGGAACAGTTGAGTCATAACCAAGCATCACCATACCGAGCGAATCCCCAACCAGCAGGATATCCACCTCACAGCTGCCGAGTAGTCGTGCCATTGAACTGTCATAAGCCGTCAGCATGGAAATTTTTTTCCCTTCCGCCTTCATTGAACGTATTTCTGCAAGTGTTTTACGCATAATAGCATCCTGTTTGTATGGGGAGCATGTTTTGCCTCTTTTCATTCCTCAAAAAGAGACTGCTGAATGGCTATCTGCCGGGGAACCTTCCTTTTAAAATGTTCATATGCCCTTGCAGTTGCCACCCGACCGCGTGGCGTCCTATTCAAAAAACCCGACTGAATAAGAAAGGGTTCGTAGACATCCTCCAGGGTGTTCTTTTCTTCACAGACAACCGTTGCCAGGGTTTCCAGGCCAATAGGGCCACCCTCAAATTTATCAATAATTGTCAGCATAATTCTTCTATCCATATCATCCAGGCCGAACTGATCGACTCCCAGAAGATTGAGTGCCGCATTGGCCACCACACTATCTACCACCGCATGGCCACCGACTTCGGCAAAATCCCTTACCCTCCGAAGCAATCTATTGGCAATCCTTGGCGTTCCCCGTGATCGTTTGCCAAGCTCCAGTGCTCCGGAATTGTCGATGTTCATACCCAGGATTCTCGCAGATCTCTGGACAATGATCACAAGTTCTTCAGGCGAGTAGAACTCCAGCCGCAGCACAACCCCAAAACGATCTCTCAGTGGTGGCGTCAGCAGACCTGTGCGGGTCGTTGCCCCAACCAGGGTAAACCTCGGTAAATCCATCTTCACCGATCGTGCCCCTGGACCCTGGCCGATAATCAGATCCAGTTGAAAATCCTCCATGGCCGGGTACAGAATCTCTTCCACTGCATGATTCAATCGATGGATTTCATCGATAAACAGGACGTCTCCTTCCTGAAGACTGGTCAGTATAGCCGCAAGATCACCCTGCTTTTCAATAACGGGACCAGAGGTAACTTTTATCCCCGCTCCCATTTCATTGGCAATAATATAGGAAAGTGTCGTTTTGCCCAGACCGGGAAAACCATGAAAAAGAGCATGATCGAGAGGTTCGCCTCGACCACGAGCTGCCTGAATAAAAATGGCAAGGCTTTTGCGCACCTGCTCCTGCCCGATATAATCGGCAAGTCTTTGAGGCCGCAGAGAGTTGTCGCCGGCTGGTTCCCTACTCTGGGGCTCCGGGGCCACTAAACGGTTACCGGTTTGTTCGGATGTGATATCTTCCTCAATATTCATGCCAGCGCTCTAAGAGCCTCCCGGATAAGAACTTCGACCTTCTGCGTATTAAAATCCTCTTCACCCAGCTGTTTTTTTACTTTGCCAAGTGCTCCCCTGGCGACACCATCCGGATAACCAAGGTTCATTAATGCAGAGAGAGCATCAGCCGCGGCAGAACCCGTGACTGGAATTACCACGGAACTACCACCTTTGGTCGACAAATGTCCGGAGATTAAATGTGTCACCTTTTCCTTTAAGTCAACGCAAATACGCTCCGCCGTTCTTTTGCCCACCCCAGGCAGCGTTGTCAGTCTTTTGATATCTCCATTTTCTATGGCCTGACAGATCTCACCAACCCGCAATCCCGAAAGCATCGCCAGAGCGAGCTTTGGACCGATTCCGGAAACGGTTTTCAGAATTAAAAACAGTTCTTTTTCCTGTTCCTCCAAGAATCCGAAAAGAGTGATAGCATCTTCCCGAACGTTGGTATGAACATAGAAGAAGGCATCCTCACCTTTTTCCGGCATTCTGGCGACATTATCGGTGGAGAGAATAACCTCGTACCCAACACCAGCCACATCGACTACTGCTCGATCAAACCCCTTGGAGAATACCTTGCCTGTTAAAGTAGCTATCATAAGAATAAGTATAACACCTGAGATGGCTGAGTAAAAAACTTCATATATGAAACTGATTAGCATGGCAAATCGCCACAGCCAAAGCATCGGCGGCGTCCGCGCTGGGCGAACCGGACAGCCCGAGTAACACCCGGACCATGTGCTGGACCTGTTCTTTTCCTGCCTGTCCGTACCCCACAACCGCCTGTTTTACAGCCCGGGGGCTATAGTCAAAAACGGCCAGTCCATTTTGCATGACCGCGACAACTGCTGCGCCACGAGCATGTCCGAGCTTAAGGGCAGAACGGGGGTTCGTTGCCAAAAAGACATCTTCAATGGCTGCAACGACTGGTCCATGCACCTGAACCACCTCGTTTATACCTTCAAATATTTCATTGAGTCGATTGGAAAAGGGATGTTTGGGGGTCGTTTTCACAACCCCGCAAGCGACAAAATGTAACTGACCACGATCGGCATCAATGACTCCATAGCCGGTAATCCTGCTTCCCGGATCAATGCCGATGATTCTCTCCACAATGCCTGCCTATTCGGACAGCTGCTCCATAAGATCATCATCTATATCGAAATTGGCATAGACATTCTGCACATCATCATGGTCCTCAAGGCTTTCCATCAGCTTCATGAGTGAACGGGCAATCTTTTCATCGACCACTTCCACTGTGTTTTGGGGAATCATGGAAATAGAAGCATCCAGAAAACTGACCCCACTCTCTTCCAAAGCACTGCGCACGGCATCAAAATCTTCCGGAGCAGTCAAAATCTGAAACTCACTCTCCTCCTCGATAACATCCTCCGCACCGGCCTCAAGAGCCTTATCCATCAGCTCATCTTCCGTGATGGTGGTCTTATCGACCAGAATCAGGCCCTTCTTGTCAAACATATAGGCCACGCAACCCGACTCACCCAGGTTGCCGTTACTTTTAGCGAAATAATGCCGAATATCGGCGACGGATCGATTACGATTGTCCGTCAGGCATTCGACCAGAATAGCCACTCCGCCGGGACCATATCCTTCATACATGATCTCGTCGTAGATTTCACCGGCAATCTCTCCGGTGCCCTTCTTGATTGCCCTGGAAATATTATCCTTGGGCATATTTTCAGCCTTTGCCGTGACAATCGCCGACCGCAATCGTGGGTTCCCTTCAGGATCTCCGCCGCCACTGCGCGCCGCAACCGTAATTTCCTTTATCAAACGGGTGAATACCTTGCCCCGCTTTGCATCAATTGCACCTTTTTTCCTCTTAATTGTCGACCACTTAGAATGTCCTGACATATATCACACCTGGTTATTTTTTAATCATTTTTCTTTCTATGCTACAAATTTTCCCCAGAGATCGCTTTCTTATACTCCATCCCCAACACAAACACTTCTCTACTTTCAGTTCGCGAACTTTTCGGCTTGAGCACTTTGACCATGACAAAACGCTTTTTCAACTCATCAACAAATTCCGGGAAATCTTCACCTTGAAAAACCTTGCAGATGTAGTGGCCGTTATTCAACAGAAGCTCCTCGGCAAGAGCCAAGGTTTCCCTGACCAGAAGCAGCGATTTCTGGGCATCGGCCCATTTGCTGCCGGTTGTACTCGGAGCAAGATCGGAAATAATTACCTTGAAAGCCGGGCGAAATTTCCGAACCATGAGAATCATCTCCGGCTCAAATATATCCTGACAGAGCCAGTGAATCGGCGCCCCTCCCGGTCGGATAGCCTGATCCGCCTGCTGCAAATCGACCCCGACAACGATTCCTTTAGGACCAATAACCTCGGAGGCATAAAGAGACCAACTGCCGGGATAACAGCCAAGATCAAGGACACTGTCTCCCCAATGGAGAAACTTGTACTTCTGTTGCACCTCTTCCAGTTTATAGATAGATCGGGCCGGATATTTATCCTTTTTGGCCTTTCTTGAATAGTAATCGTTTATTTTACGCACGTTTTAGTCCATTTATTTTTCTTTGACAAGGCGAAAACCAATATCGGGTGCACCCTTAGGAGCCTGTCCGAGAATGCCCTTTTGCCCAAACTTTTCGTTATTCTCATAAAACAATGCTCGCAATATCAACCATATGGCTGTGCTTGTTTTATGAGAATGCCTCGATTTTGAACAAAATGTCTATTCTCGGACAAGCTCCTAGTCGAGCTTTCACTACCGGTTTCTCTCCTGCAAATAATGAGTTACCCAGGCAAAAGCCGTTTTTCGGTCGACCACTTCCCCCTCGACTCTTGCCGTTTCAAGCTCATCTAATATTTCCCTGAAAATTGGTCCGGGAGCGAGGTTCCACTGCTCCTTCAAATCCTTGCCGGTCACAAGACGAGGCCCTAGAAACACAGGAGCTATATTCTCATCATACATCTTTCGGACAGTGTTGAAGAGGGCTACCAGTTCCTCTTCCATCCTCTCCGGCTTTTTTTCCCCCTGGCTGGCCAGGCTGTCGGACATTGCCAGCAAAAATAAGCCAATCAACGCATTTTCAGCCCGGCGGCAGAGATTCAATGCCGCTCTTTTGGAAATCCCGTCCTCCCTCTGGACATTGCAGAGGTGAAACGGATGCATATGCATACCGATTAAATGACCGACTTGTTCCGTATCCGCCCTGCTCCACTTTAAACGATCGGCAAACTGTTCAAAGAGTTCCCTGCCCACTTCATCATGACGGTAAAAGGTTACCCGACCATTTTTATCGGCCTGTATCTCTTTGGTCGCCGGTTTTCCTATATCGTGCATGAGGGCAGCCCACTTGAGGCATCGCACCACGCTCTCTTCCCGGAGGTACCTGATAATATGTTCACCATGACCAGGATAAAAACGATCCGGCTCGGCAATAATAGTCTCCATCTTCTGAAGCGCAAGGAAACAGTGTTCAAAAACATCCAAATGATGGAATTCGGGTTGTTCCACTCCCTCACCCAGATACAATTCCGGGAGAAGCCAACGCAGAAGTCCTGTCTCACCCATGTCCCGAAGAGTTTCAGTGGTTCGGGACGAGTCGAAAATCATCTTCAATTCATAACATATTCGCTCGGCAGCAACTTTTACGATGAGGGGTGCGTGTTGTCTAATTGCCGCTTTGGTCCCATCATCAAGGTGAAACCCAAGGCTTGCACACAGTCGATACCCGCGCAACATCCGCACAGGATCCGCAACAAAGGCACCGGGACAGTATCTGACGAGCCCTGCCTGCAGATCGCCAAGGCCGCCGGTAGGGTCAAGCAGTGTCCGCGACTGTTCGTTTTGAAAAACTTCCGGGAAAAGTACGGCCATGGCGTTGATGGTAAAATCCCGCAAGCGAAGATCTTCTTCAATAGAGGTCACGCCTGCCCGAAAGGCAGAGAGATCGATCTGTTCGCCCCTCCAGACCAGACGCACAGCTTCATCGTCGGGGCCGGAGAGATCGACGAGGGTTCCTCCCCCAAGTTCGCGCTGCAAAAGTTTTGCAACAGTCAAAGCCCGACCGGAAACGGCAAGATCCAGATCATGAGAGATCCGGCCCAACAGACAATCTCGAACAGTACCGCCGACGAGATACATCTGCAAATCATTCTTCTCGGCTGTCCGTTTGAGAGCCTGCAGCAGTTCAACAGGGTAGTTTTTGATAAATTCCGATAAATTTTCCAGCACTGTGTGATGCACCCTTTTCTTTCCTTCTGCTCTCTACTATAGTCATAGTCCAGAATATACCATATCCTGCCAAAGAAAGAAAAATCTCTCTCTCTGCTCTCACCATTCAACGAGTCTTATGAACCAGTCCCAACCATTTCTCTATCTCGCGCCCATCAGGGGGCTGACCGATGTGCTCTTCAGGGAGACCCTGGCCGGTCACTTTGGCGGTTTTGACGCTTCTGTCGCTCCGTTTATCACGCCTCAGAAAAAATCGCTTTATGAGGATAAACAGATCCGCGATGTGTTGCCGGAAAACAACACCAATCTGCCGGTGGTTCCCCAGCTGCTCCACACCGACCCGGAAGACTTTGTTGTTCTGGCCCGCCGTCTGGCAGATCTTGGTTACACACACATTAACTGGAATCTCGGCTGTCCGGCCCCTATGGTCGCCAGAAAAAAAAGAGGCTCCGGCCTTCTCCCCTATCCTGAGGAAATAATTGATCTACTGACCAAGGTTGTACCTGAACTGGGGGTTGAATTATCCATTAAGACCAGGCTGGGTTTCAATAACCATTCCGAGACAATAGCCCTTCTTCCGGAACTCGAACGCTTCAAGCTGAAAGAGATCATTATCCATGCCAGGCTTGGCAAGCAGCTCTATAAAGGGACAACGGATCCTGATGGTTTTGAAGTCTGCAGGCAACTCAGCAATCACACCCTCACCTATAACGGCGACATAAACGATATCGAGACGTTCAGGTCACTCGCCGACCGTTTCCCTACCGTCAACCGCTGGATGATAGGCAGGGGCGCACTCAGCAATCCCTTTATTGCCGAAGAGATAAAAGGATATCCACAACAAACCGCAGAGCAAAGAAAAATGCGGCTCTACAATTTTCACGAAGAACTGTACAAAAACTATACCGAGCGGCTCTCGGGCCCCAGCCATCTGCTCGGTCGAGTGAAGCATCTCTGGCTCTACCTCATTACTTCTTTTCCGGGAAATAAAAAAATGCTCAAAAAAATCCTTAAAACCAATAGCCTTGCAGCATACCGCGAGACTGTCGAACAACTTTTTGCAAGGTAGGCTTTAAGGAGCCTTACCGCACTGCCCATCCCCCAAAGACTTCGTCAGCCAAAGGCTCAGCGCAAATCACCCGACGAATTGTCCCGAGGGTACAGGTTACCTCTCCCCTGGTGGTGCCATCCGGCAGTTTCCTGCCGTAACGAACAACCAGGGAGGCGGCAAGCGCAAGATCTTTTTTTAGCCTTTCTTTATCGGGGTATTGGCTGCCGGCCTTTTTCAGGACGGCCAGTGGTCCCGGCCACTCTTCCATCTGCAACACTGCATCTTCCGCCTGAGCCAATTTCTCCAACCTATTATTATCTTTCTCATCACGACCGACTATCAACCATCCGCCACCCGGCAAAACAAACTGCCGGCCAACCAGCAGTACCCGGATATCCGGCACGGTAATCGTCGCCGATTTCAGCACGGAGTCAAATGAATAGAGCTGTGCAATACGCTGACTGAGAATAGGATCGGCCAGAATGCAGCCTCCGGCTGGTGTAGGAAAATCGGTAATACCGAATTCCTTGGCCAAGGCGATCTGGGGCGAACGACTTCGTCCACTCATTCGTAACAGTTTACTGCGATCCACCCACCCTTCTGTCTCCGCCTCGGTTTCTCTCATAAGCTGGGCACAGAGAGGACGAAGGAGGATGGATTTGGTACCGGAATCCCGCTCGATAACATTCATGGTGTCACGACGCTGGGACATCGGCCGCTGGCCCAGAACTTCGCCGGAGATCAGAAAGGATGCACCCTTTTCCGCAAGCATTTCCTTGGCCCTGGTAAACATCATGATTTTACAGTCTATACAGGGGTTAAAATTCTTACCGAACCCATGAACAGGGTTGTGCAGCAGCTGCAGATAGCCGGTACTGATATCTTCCACTTCAACTTTGATTCCGTACTTGGCCTGCATTTGTGCCTTATGCGCCTCGATATCATCAAGCACATCATAGTTGAAAAAGGGGGTGACAAACTGAATCGCCTCCACCTCGATACCCTGTTCCATCACCACACGGGTAGCCAGGATGGAATCGAGTCCACCGGAGAAGAGAGAAAGTGCTTTCACTTTTTTCATGCGGTGGCACCACCTTTGACCAGAAGCTCTTCGGCCCATGCCTGGGTTTGCTCCGTTGCGGAATCACCGGCCAGCATCCTGACTATCTCCTGCACCCTTGATTCGGATGAAAGCCGAACAACAGCGGACTGGGTCCGACCATCGTCTACCGTCTTGGATACCTGAAAATGCAGGGTTCCGCGGGCGGCAATCTGGGGGAGATGGGTAATACAAAAAACCTGATGGTGGGCCGACAGCTCCTGGATTTTTCTGGCCACCGCTTCGGCCGCTTCGCCACCGATCCCGGCATCCACCTCATCGAAAATGACGGTTTCCACCATATCTTTTCGGGCCAAAAGACATTTCATTGCCAGCATCAGCCTCGACAGCTCGCCACCGGAGGCGATTTTTGCAAGAGGCCTTGCCGGCTCTCCCGGATTGGCGGAAAAGAAAAATTCTCCCCTTTCCCAACCGCTGGACTTCATTGTTTCCGGAAGCTGCTCCACTTCTTTCCATACCATCTGAAAACTGGCCTGGTTAAAAGCAAGCGAAGAGAGCTCCCTGGTCATTGCCGCTTCCAGGGTACCTGCAGTCAGCGTTCGTTTTTCTGAAAGGAGCTTTGCCCGATCACACATATCCCGTTCAAGCGCCGTGAGCTCTTTTTCAAGGGCAGCAATTTCTTTGTCCATATTATCAAGATGTTGCAGCTCGATTTCTCCCTGTTCGGCAAATTCGAGAATACTTTCCACCGACACGCCGTATTTCCTTTTGAGCTGCTGGATAAGATCAAGTCGTTCGGCTACCTGCTCCTGTCGATAGGGATCGCTTTGTAGGGAATCCCGATATTCTTTCAGCTCGTGGACATAATCCTCAGCCAGAAAGGTATACCCGCTTATATCCTCGGAAAGTTTCACTATTCCTGGATCAATTGCCGCCAGCTGTACCAGGTTCTGCCGCAAGGTGGTCAGGTGGTCCATCAGCTCATGGGATAAAAGTCGGTGGGTCGCCTGACTGAGACTGATCAATGTATGGGCATTTTTCAATCTTTTCTTTTCATCCAGCAACACCTCATCTTCACCGGGTTGCAATGCTGCTTCTCTTATTTCGGTCAGCTGGAATCTGAGGAAATCCTGCTTCTGCTCTTTTTCCTGTTCCTGCTTCCTGAGTTCAGTCAACTCCAGCTTTTTTTCCTGCCAATTTTTATGGACTTTGCCGAGAATCTGCCGATCCGCCCAGAGGTCTCCCAAGCTATCCAGGTAGTCGAGGTGCAGCCCTGGCTGCAACAGTTGCTGATGATCATGCTGACTGGCGACACTGAGCAATTCGTTGGTCAAATCGGAGACAATTTTGGCTGTTGCCAAAGAACCGTTGACATAGAACCTGCTCCGGCCGGAGCTGGTCATTATTCGTTTAATGACCAGCGAAGGCTCGCTGCCGAAGCCACCTTCTTCAAGTTTCTGCAACAGCAGCCGATGGTGGGGATTAATCTCAAACAGTGCCTCTACCTCGCAACTCTCAGCACCGCTCCGGATCCAGTCGGCAGATGCCCTTCCTCCTGAAAGGAGATGGATGGCCCGCAACATGATCGACTTTCCCGCTCCGGTTTCTCCGGTCATAACGACCAGTCCAGCGGTTCCCCCCTGATCAAAACCCAGTTCAAGGGACTCGATCAGTGCTAGATTTTTTACTCGCAGTTCACAAAGCATCTGTTCTCATTAACATTTTAACAATTAGAAGTCCTTACTTGACTCGCCGGGAAAAGGACGGTAATTTACTTATGATTCAAATCAGTTGTATCGAGAGTCTATTGTCGCCCAGCCGGCATTCATATTCTCACTTCCCATTAACCAACCACAATTGAATATGAAAGAAAAAACGGACCTCAGTGCAAGCCTTGAAGATTACATTGAAGCAATCTATCATATAATCGAACAAAAGCTCGTCGCAAGGAGCAAGGAGATTGCCGCCCGCCTGGGTGTCAGCCGCGCCTCTGTCACTGAAGCACTGCGTGCCTTGTCCAAGAAAGGCCTGATCAATTACTCCCCTTACGAGGCTATAACCTTGACCGATGAGGGAAAAGAAGTTGCTGAAGATGTTATTTTCCGCCACGAATCCCTGAAACGTTTTTTTGTCGATGTTCTGACAATAGAAGATTCCATTGCCGAAGAAGGTGCCTGCAAGATCGAACATGCCGCCCCTTCCGAAATTATTGCCCGAATGATCAGTTTCACGGAATTCATGCAAATCTGCCCCAGGGGCGGAGACGAGTTGATCAAGGGTTTTGCCGATTACTGCAAACGAGGCAAAAAAATCGATAATTGCAAAAGCTGCGTGTCTCACTGTCTCGATATACCTAAAACTGACTGATTTCCAGAGATTCTCAACGACGACCGGCCTGCAGCAGAAGAGTTATCTCCCCTTCTTCCGGAAAACGCTGCAGACTTTTTTTTGAAAAAATTAGCTCGTTATCAACAACTACCTCGAACACCCCTCCCGAGGAAGCTATCATCTTCACTTCCGCACCAAAAGTATCTTTTAGCTCTTCCCCCAAACTGGAGGCACGGGGCTGGTAATTTCACTTTGAACAATATTCTATTGATATCTGCATTGAATTTTCCTTAAATGCTTTTTTTGAGAAAGATACAGTCAATCATGTATAAAGTATATTGTACGGTGTGAAGTGTAGCCATTATTTTTTTCTATATCAATACGAACATGGATAAATTAACAACCGAGATGTTGTCCCTCCCCCCTCTTTTAACAGAACTTGCAAGACTGGACCTCGAAGAATGTCAACGTCTGTCTCCGGTTGCCACCATGTCCCCCAAGGGCCTGAGAAGGTCCACCGAAGGCACGGCCGCATATCGGCAGCAATTTGCCCTGGATGCAGACAGGATCCTCTACTCCAGGGCATACAGCAGATATATTGACAAAACACAGGTATTCTCTCTCGTTGCCAACGATCATATCACCCACAGGGTACTCCATGTCCAACTTGTTGCCCGGATAGCCAGGACAATTGGTCGTTTCCTGCGTCTGAACGAAGATCTCATCGAGGCCATTTCCCTCGGACATGATGTCGGCCACCCGCCTTTTGGTCACGATGGCGAAAAATTCCTCTCCGACATCTGTCTCGATCATGGCCTGCCACCTTTTCAACACAATATTCAATCGGTTCGTCTCCTCGACAGACTCGAACGAAAAGGCAGGGGCTGGAATCTCACCCTTCAGGTTTTAGATGGTATCCTTTGCCACGACGGAGAAGTTCATTCCCAGTTTTTACATCCTGAACCGATTGAAACATTCGAAGAGTTCGACCAAAAGCTGGAAGAAAAATCGAAGAATCCAAAGCTGATCAACATGCCGTCAACTTTGGAAGCTTGTGTTGTCCGATTGGCCGATACTATTGCCTATATCGGCAGAGACATGGAAGATGCAATTATCCTTGGACTTATCAGACGGGAAGATCTTCCGGAGAATTGCCGGACCGTTCTCGGCAGCACTAACGGCACCATCGTCTATAATCTGGTTACGGACCTCATCACCCATAGCCGTATTAAAGATGCCGCCTCTTCCAATATCGGGTTCAGCGAGCAGGTTTCCGCAACGCTAAGAGAATTAAAAACGTTTAACTATGAACGAATCTACCTGGCTCCAAAAACCAAGCAGCAAAACCCACTGATCCGGGATTGCTACCGGAGCCTTTTTGAACATTACCTGGCTTGTCTGGACAGTTCACCCCAACACCTCTCCGTCGATGTTGATCTGATGACCGATATCAATCCCCATTATCTGCAAAAATACAGCTCGGAAGAAAAGGTCCGTGATTTCATCGCCGGCATGACGGATGATTTCTTCCTCAAACAAGCCAAGGTAATTGGCTGCAAGGTGCCGGTAAAGAAATGATCGTAAACCACGTGACTCAATTCTCCGCACCGAAATCACTTCTGCAAACACATTACCATTGACCTCGCTTCACGAACATGGTATCAATTTCTCCTTCGCAGACCAGCACCCGTAGCTCAGCTGGATAGAGCACCGGACTTCGAATCCGGGTGTCGCCCGTTCGAATCGGGCCGGGTGTACCAGATATATTAAGGCGTTACCGATCATTTTCGGTGATGCCTTTTTTTGTTTAATTTGTCCACGTTTTTTTCCTTCGATAAATAGTCAACCATTCTCAAACATTGAAAATGCCGGTATTGATGCGGCAATTACCATGTGATATTTGGCGTTTTGACTTGATATTATAATATATTATAATATATTATTAAATGGTATTAATGGAGGTTATATTATGCAGAAAAATACAAGCGTCACATTAGGTGCACATTACGAAAAATTTATCGCCCAGCAGGTTTCCAAAGGCTATTTTAGCACGGCGAGCGAGACAATAAGGGCCGGATTGCGGCTTCTAGAGGAAAGAGAGGTCAAACTAACCCTATTACGCCGAGCGCTTGTTGAGGGTGAAGAAAGCGGCACCGCTGATTATTCCCTCAGTGGGTTGATTGATACGCTTGACAAGGAAAGTCTCGTTTAATGGCCGAATTCAGTCTTAGTGATACTCCTCTAGCCAAAACCTCCAATCGGGGTATTCCTTCGACCTATCTCTCATTTTCCCCAGGATTCCAGTTGATTGTAAAGCAAAATTCGACCATGTCGCCCAAAAAACGCTCCGGGAATTTCAAAATCAGGGGATAACCGATTCTTCCGGTTTGAGCGTGCTTTCCACTACTGGGTCCCATGCGCCGCATGGGACCCAGTAGTGTCTGGATGCGTTGTAATTTTTTGTCATAGCACATCATGGACTGCAACGCAGTCGTAAAGAGATACCCATGCACCGCATGGGCACCAGAGCCTGTTACCAACCGACGAATCCAACCTTGTAAAAAAAACAGGAGTTGGAAGAAAGTATGCTTAATCCGGAAGAGCCGGAAAACAACTGTTCATCAGAGACAACTCCTTTTTTTTCGTATAACAATTATGCCTGCGAGCATCTCGGGCGGCGACACCACATCAAAACACCTTGAAGGTCTCGGTATCCGGAGCTTTCCCGGTACCGTTCCATTCGATTTCTTTCACACAGCCCTTGCAGATCCTGTAGTACCGCACCGTGTCGGTGGTATGGTCGATTATTTTATTAAGTTTGGACTGCATATGCAAAAGGCCCTGTTCATTGAGGTCGGCGCACTCAAAAACCGACTTCTGCACCCGGCGCCCAACACCTTTCAAAACCTTGACGGCTCGATAACGGTGCCGGTTGTCGCTGATATCAAAGGTCACCAGATAAAACATGCCGCCATGTTCTCCATTTCATTAGCAGACCCGGCCCCATCAACGAGGCATGCTGAACGGTTTATAAACAATGCCGTCAGCCAGGCTTTCGGCAAAACGCCGACACTGGTTGTGAATAATCCAGCGCACGGACGTCTGCAGATCGGTTGGCGGATAATGCAGCTTACTCTCCAGCTGCTTATGGTAACTGCTGATAAGTGAACGTATCATTGCCGGTTTCATCTCCACCGGCAACGCACCTCCAGCCGTTTCTTTTTTCGAACGATAGATAAAATCGGCTGGGTCAACAGCCTTGCGATTGATCAGCGTCAATACCAGGCGCTCGGCAAAGACACGCCATTCCTCGACAAGGTCACAGGCCAAGCTCGGTCGCCCCGAGACGATTTCATGTAGTGAACCGAGATAAGGATCAAGCCCGCAGCTTTTGATACCGTTGACCACTTCATTGGTAAAAAGGGTATAGACGAACGACAGCATGCCATTCACCGGGTCTCTGGGCGGCCTACGATTACGCCCGGTAAACCGAAACGCATCATTACGAATGAGCATGCCGAATGCGCCGAAAAATAATCTCGTGCCATACCCTTCAACCCCCCGGACCTCATCGAGTTTCTCTGCCCGCTCCAGCCTTTTCTTCAAGGCGCGGACCTGCGCGGCAACAGCTCGCAACTCCGGTATGTTCAGCTGTACTGCCCGGCGCAGCAGTAACCGTCCCTGGTTTTCCAATTTTTCCGAGACAATGGCCACTGCCACTCTCCGGGCATAGGCAGGGTCGGCAAGACGAATATATTGCTGCTGCCTCAGGGCAACATGTCCAGCTTCATCGAGCAGCAGTCTTGCCCGGAAACGGCCATCGACGGTCATAAAAACGGTATCTATCCGTTTTTTTATCAGATAATCGAGCACGGCACCGCTTACCGTTGCCCTTCCGGCAAGGGCGAGATGCGTCAGACCTTCCGCCGGAATGGTATCAATAACTTGATTATCCCGGACAATCTGCAGGGTCTCGCCGTTTTTTTTCAGATAACTGCCGGGCTGCATGACATAGAGTGAGTGCATGGCGATCTTTTCCTATAAAAAACGCTGAACCTGTTCAATTGCCGTTTTCAGGCACAGCATGGCATCCTGTAAGTTTGTCGCCTTTTCCGAAATCTGGGGCAGGCCGTCTTCCCGGTACCCGGAAAGGTGCAAAAGCGGATGCGGGTATGAACCATGGGTGAAAACACAGGGAAGATCAGGGCCATGGTCATCGAGTAAACTGTGAATCCTCTTGCAGCCAAGGGGGGTGCCTCGCACTCTCCCGATCTTGTAGTCAAGCAAGGGTCGATTATACTCCGGTAGATTTTCAAAGAGATGGTGCAGCAGGTATCGCCCTCTTTCCAGATGGACCAGGACCCCCAGCAGCACTTTTTCTTCACGCAGGGAAAGCTGTTTATTCGAACGAACCAGGGCGATCACCTGGCCAATCGGCGCACAACGACTACCGAGTACGGCCAGCTCGGGGTATTTTTCCGCCCAAGCCGCCTGTCGTGGATGGGTGATGACTTCCGCTTTATTGCAGGCCTTGCCAAGGAGGACAAATTTTTCCGGCGCGGTGGGCTCGACCATGCGCAACAGGGCAAACTGATCTTCCATCCTGGTGGATTTGGTCGGAATCAACCGGGAATTTCGTCCTGTACCACGGTGGATGCCCAGAGGCAATTTCACCAAGTTGCCGAACCCCTTACCAGAGAGTTTGTCCTGTTTGGGAAAGACCTCCATGGTGAAACATTTGCAGTCCGCCGCGAGATCCCTGATGAGCATAAGCATTGCCTTCTTCATGAGCGATGCGGGAACGGGAGCCTCTGCGGGAAACCAAAGATGGTATCCTTTACCTCCGCTTAACTCGGCAATACTTGTCAATCCGGCCTCCGCCGCCCTTTCCTTGATCCGTTTCAACAGATAGACCGCTTCCCGGGTGATTTGCTCCCTGGCCTTTTTCATCTCTGTCCGATCCCGCAGACGAACAACCAGATCTATATCGATAACACCTGTCCAGACACAGCTGTCGTTATTCAGCAGATAGATGCCATAAGTCCTCCGTCCCTGCAGATGTTCCTGAACATCTTCCGGAGTCAAGGGGCGCTGCACAGGCACATATCCCTGTTTCCCCTCCTGTCGGTCCGACCACTGTCGGGCGAAGACGTCCTCTCGTCCGCGAAAAAGCCGCAGGAAAAGCTGCACATCATCCTGTTCACGACGCATGCGGAGAAAAGGATCGGCGACGTCCTCATCTTCATTGAAGCCGCCATCCACCGATGTCGGCAGATCTTTTTTCACCTCTGCCAGTGTTTCGGCGGACAGATGCCTGGCCATCCGGCCCGAAAGCGTGGCCGCCTGGTCAACGCGGCCAAGCACCTGCAACAGTTCCAGATGGCTGAGCCAGCCGCTTTCACAATCCGGATGATGCGCATTAAGCCAGCTAAACAGAACAAGGCAGGTATCGTGCAGCCCATGCTGTTGGGCAACAGCCGCCAGCCGGAGAAGGTCATCGGCGGTGCATTCCTGCCAAAATTCACCCTGTGCGAAAGTGCCGACGACGAAAGCCGTCCCTTTCTCATCAAAGGCTGCATTCTCGAGACCCTGCAGCAGCAGGCGAAAATCTTTCCTGCCGGTCTTTTGCACTTCCGGGACGATAGATACCGACATTGATCACCTCACTTGATCTTTTGCAGAGGACAGGAACCCGCCGTGCTCGAACCATAATTCGCAGGCGACCGATCCTCGCTTACGGCGGCATGTGACTGCGACGCACGCACCAGTTGCGCCAGGCGAGTAAAATTCGGGTATTGAAATCGCCCTTTCTCCAGTTCTTCAACCAAGGGTAATGCTTCCCGGCAACGTCCCAGTCGATACAGACAGACCGCCTCCCAGAACTGCGCTTCTTTCGAGGCGTTGCCATAGGTATTGACACAGAAACGAACTGCTCCATGCGCAGCGTCAAACGCCTGCTGCACATTACTCTGCTGCAGGTGGATCCGACAGATTCGGATAAGGGCGACATGTTTTGAACGGCGATCCTTGTCGGCAGAGCGCTGCAAAAGACCCACCGCTTCTCTGTGTCGCGCCAGGCCGACCAGTGCCTCCGCCTCGGTCCAGTGGACATAAGGGCGACGCCGTTGCGGTGCTATACGCCCAATCGCCTCGATGGCTTTTTCCGGTCTTTTCAGACATAGCTGATTGCGGGCAGCCAGTTCAAAGACAAAATCGGTGGCCTGTCCTCGCTCGGCGACATATGCCGCAGTCTCCAATTGTTGAAGGCTCTGGTCGTAGCGTCCCAGATTATGCAGCACTTTCCCCATGGCAAAATGCTTAAAAAGTGGCTGCACATGGTTACGGGTCTGGTCTTCCGCCAGCAGCCGCTCCAGCAATACAAGACTTTCCCGACCGCGATCAAGAGTCAACAGACAGGAAGCGAGATGATACATGCTCTTGCTGTACTTTGGCCGCTGCTGGTGGTATTTCTGCTGGGCCTCCGGTGACAGGGCCATCCAGTTGGCTATCGCCTGCTGGAAAAGAGGTACCGCCATCTTCGGTTTGTCTTCAATTTCCTTGTAAAGTATAGCCTGGCGATAGGAAAAGGTTACCGAATCCGGTCGCAGCCGACGGGCAATGTCAAAATGGTGGTGAGCAAGTTTGATCAGCTCCCCGCGTCTTTTGCCGGGAATCAACCGCCGCTCGGTACGGGCGTGGAAAAAATAGTCGAGAACACAGTAGCCGATATTGTAATTGGCCAAGCTATTATCCTGCTCCCTGGTGATAACCGGCTGCAGACAGGCAATGGCCTGTTCATGCATGGCAGCCCGGCATAGTGCAAAAGAAAGTTTAAGACGAACCTCGTCATCCATCCCGGCGTCCGCCAGTTCCGGCAGCTTGTTCTCAACCGGATGAAAAAGAGCGACGATATCCTGCCAGCGGGCGGCAGCCTGCATCTCGTTGATCGCTGCGAGTACCCGGTTGAGCTCACGCTTGAGATGGTCGGCCAACCAAGTTTGCCCGGCGGCACCAGAGAGAAAAGAATCCCTCTCCGTTTCCTCCCTTTTTACAGCTTGCTGGACCGGTTGCTCCTGATTGTCGGTCATTTCCCGCGGCAATGCTACATGACCAACCACTTTTGCCTGTAATTGTGCGCCGAGTTGACGGGCTGTGTTTCCCATAATTCCCTCCTGATTTTTGAGTTGCTCTTATTAACCAGTACGGACGGGAATGGATTTTTTTTGAAATAGTGGGAAATAAATATTTTCTGGTGTTTTGCTGATCCCCTTAGCTCTACATTGGCCTCCTTCCTTACCCGTCTCAACGATCAAAAGCAGTTGACATTCGGACCATATTAAGTACCATATCCCTATTAAGTACCATAAAAGGATCGAGGTGAATTTATGAACATATCAAGTGACATTAGGCCGGTAACTTATCTGAAATCTAGAGCTGCAGATTTGCTTAAACAAATCAACGACACCCATCGCCCTGTTATTATAACGCAAAATGGTGAACCCAGAGCAGTTATCCAAGATCCACAAAGTTACGAAGACATGAGAAATGCCATCGGAATCTTGAAATTGATTTCCATGGGGGAGGAAGATTTAAAAGATGGAAACATCCTGGAGCAAGAAGCCGTTTTCAAAAATATTGAAGAAAAAATGAAAAAACAATGAAGCAAGGCTTCAAAGTTATTTGGACAGGCTCTGCTGTACATGATCTTGAAAGTATAATTGCCTATATCGCTGAAGATAGCCCAGCTAATGCCAGAAAGATACTGTCAAAAATCAAAAAAACAGTATCTGACCTCTATCAATCTCCGCATCGTGGTCGCTTCGTACCAGAACTGCAAAGTCAAGGAATTCTATTATATCGAGAACTTGTCATTGCTCCCTGGAGGGTCATGTACAGGGTTTCAGAAAATACTGTATTGGTATTGTCAGTTTTCGATTCTCGGCAAAACATCGAAGATATTTTGCTGAAGAAATTACTAAATTTGAAAATATAAACGACCAACAAGTCAACAAACCTGACCGAGACCGAAAAGGTGAACATCCATGATAAGTATTGTCAAGCAGAAAACAGAGATTTCCCCTTACCTCCACGAACGTCCAAACGGCTCCACCGAATACTTTCACTAAGTTACCTCGGAAGATAGCGGAGGTATTCGAGACCAGTCTGAGAATGGGCCCTGTCGACCGGAAGAGGCTTGATGATTTCGGAATCGGTGATTTGTTTCAGTGTCTTGCCGATATGGCCATGCTGCTCACCGTGTTTGCGTCCGCTTGCCACCTTGGCTTCTTTTTTCCGGTGCGGATTGGTCACCGACTGTTTGCTGCTGTTACGGCTGTTGAGTCCAAGACGATTGACCAAAATGGAGATTAAGAAGCATGACCTCAAGGCTTCCTTTGAACGTCGGGGAGAGATTTTTTGATAGGGCGAAAATAATTTAAGCTGAATGGTTACAAAAAGCCTAATCCAGAATTGACAAGAATTGCATCATGACCTTGTTAGATGTACTATAATTAAGGTTCACCGCATACGGCTCAAGATCGGACCAGTTAACACGAGATTCCGTACCATTACGAATAAGAGGTTTCAGACGTTCCTTATCAATTCGATACATTTTACCAATTCTCATGTTTCCTGTAAGTCCTACAACGATAAGCTCATCAAAATTTTCGCTAACTTTACAACGAGTGTATCTTGTCCCCTTTTGAGGTATGAAACTTGTTCTGACTTGCACTTTCTTACCATTGATCTCAATATCCCAACCCGATTGAGTACGAGATTCAGCCAAATCACACTCAAATAACTTAGCCACTAACCATTCACCGTAGTCAGCAGTCCACTTTTGCGAACGAATAACCCCAAGTGATCTGAGTTTTTCTATTGCCGCATGCATATTGTCAAGAGCTTCAATAACATCATTCATATCTATTTGATCTTTCTTTGTGTGCACAACAAGTAATGGTGCTGATCTGTATATCACCCCGACTTGCAGGGGTGTTGCATGTTGATACTGGGACACGTCTCAATCCCGTCTAATCGGGCTTCTTTTCCAACATATCCATGATTTCTCTCAAGAGTCCAGCTTCTTGTAAAGCAAAATCGAGCATGTCATCAAAAAAGGGCTCCGGGAATTTCCAAACCCGGTGAAAATGACTGGCTATCATAGACAACTGCATTTATTTATATAACAATCATGTCTGCGAGCATCTCAGTCGTGCTATAAAGAGTCAAAAAAATCGGGCAGGGCGTGGATCGGTTGCAGAATATCTTGTAATGCATGACAAAAATCACGTTCCGCCTGGCTGGTAAACTCTGTTCGTAAAATCATAACACTCCGATCCTCACCCAGCCTTGACCTCTTTGTTTTCTTCATGGTACTGATCGAAAAAAAGACATTTTCAGGAGTTCTATATAAATGTCCATCCACCTCAATAGAATACTTTTTTTGCCAGCCGAGATGTTCAAGCATTTTATTGAGCAGGTCTTTCGGTTCCAGTAAAGAGATCGGGTTATCGTCGAGGAACTCTGTGTAGTTGATATGCATTCCCTGCTTATACTGGTATTTCATCTTACTGAGAACCATTCTGGCATTTTCTGGATCGCCCAAATGTGTCCTTACCTTAGTCCGTCTTGCGGTATCCTGTCCCTCGGCCTGGTAATAATCTTCATTAAAGGAAATTATCTCAACTTTATGTGATCGCTTGAGCAATTCTTCAGTCTTACCCATGTCTTCAACAATAAAAAACACCTCCTGTCTAAAAGAGGTGGGTTGTATATCTCGAATAAGAGAAGGAGAATGGTTGCCATATCTTTCCGCCATCTTCTCAAGGACCCGGTAGCCCTTATCAAGAGCTGCCGACAAAGATGTCTCCTGTATAGAGTAGGTCGAGTCAGAACCTTCAAAACATGGCCAATATTTTCCAGCAGAATTGAGATTGGCCGTGTTTTGGCTCAAGCAATTGTTACAACCAAAACGACAACGGCATTTTTGTAATTCAACGGTAAATCCATTGGGATTTAAAAGTTCCCTACGGCGAGGGGCTGTCCGTATGAAAGAGAAATCTGCCGGTAGTAATTTTTCGATGCTACTGAGTGAAATAAAATCAGAAAAAAGGCTCTCGCTATTCTCCATTACAAGCATCTCGAGTATTTTAAGAGCCTTTGCGCCCTCATTCTCTGCAAAATCACAAAGGGCCTGTAAATTATTTTTATTGACAAGACTGCGTAAGGCCACACAATTTAGTTTAAATGGAACATTATACCGGCGAAGAAGCTGAAGATTCTTTTTCAGTGTATCTATTAAATGTACGGCTTTTTTTTGCCCTGTCACTCGCAAATACTCTTCAGCATCGAGAGTATGCATCGAAACATTAATGCGTAGTCCAGCTTTGCCCGCAACCTGCGAAAGCCATTTTTCATCGAGCAGTGACAGATTACTCACCATAGTAACTGCGGCTTCACTTGACTTTTTATCAACATGTAAGATCAGCTCTTGCGCAAGTTTCTTTTGTAATAAAGGTTCACCGCCTGTGAGGGTGATGTCCTTGCAGCCCAGTTCAAGTGCTTGATCGATAAGAGCAATACTCTGGTCAGTATCTATTTCCCATTTGGCATGAGAGACATCGCCAATACCTTCACCATGACAAAAAATGCAACGAAAATTACATGCATTTGTGAGGATAATACGGGCTTCAACGTCGACAAGAAGTGCTCGGTTTGTTTTCATTTTTGCTGATCGCCTTGATGGTGAATGATAGCTGCGTAAAAAATCCGTCCGGCAAGGGTTTTATCTTGTGTCATTCTGGGTAGCGGAAAACAAGCCAAATTAACTCCTTACCTTTGAAGGATGTAATGTACTGTTAGATTACGGTGCCGCCATAGCGACAAGTCGTGCAACAAAATCGCTATATTTTTTAAACTGTTTCGGCAGGCTATGTTCACTGGGCATACCACCATCTCGGGATAAAGTTGCACCGTGAGCTATCTGATTGCGACTATTTCGCAGTTTGTTCAATGTGTCTAAGTCCTTGCTATGCCTGCCCATGTCGTTCTTGATTCGACTTTCAAGTTCGCGGCGAAATGGTTCGTTGTTTTCGTAATTGCCATATTCTTCACCTTTAAGGTAACAGGCGTATGCCTCAACAGCTATTTGCAGGGTGGTGATGGCCTGCCCATACAGTTTACGTTCGGCAAAAGCCTCTGCCAGCACCCGCAATCTATTATGAAAATCATTTTGTCGACTGAGCTGTCGATGCAAAGCGGTGAGTATCTTTTGTACAGTAACGACCTTGGGATTGCCGATGGGTGCTCTTTTAAGTCGTTCAAGCTTGTTGCCTAGCTCTTTTAAGGTGCCATCGAGTTTGGTGACAAAATTAGCCTGTAGCACCAGGCTGATTCGTTTGAGGATTTTTGCGCCATCCGGCCAAAGATCCTCTATCTCTTCTGCCAGCAATTCCCCTTCGAATTTTTCTTGAAACTGACGTAAGCCTTGACCAAAGAGGAACCCTTGCCAAATAGGTTCAAGGTACCTTACAGGTGAATTATGTCCCTGTTTGAATTCCCCATAGATAATTGCAGGCCTGATAGTATGGGGAAGTATGGCGTCCCAGAGTTGCAACGCACTCATTAGTATAACAGGCATCGAGCGGAAGGCGTGCGTTATGTCGATTAACAATTCCGTGTTCGGAGAACTATCAAGTAAGTCAACATACCCAAAAAGAATTTCCAACACATTATCAGCGTCTATGGCTGCGTTGTTGGCATGACACTGCACAGGAATATCCCACATTCTGCTGAGTGCTCTCTCGAGTTCAGCCAGCATTTCCCCGGAGACATTTTCATGTTCAAATTGTTTATCAATTTTTTCATAAAGCTCTATATTTTCAGTTTGACCGTTAATGTGTGTGTCTTCTTCCAGCAGTGCAGCCCAGGCTGAGCCAGGAGTGCCGATGAGGATACATTCGGAAATTTTTGGTTGATTATGGCGAATAAGTGCTTCGGGGAAAATTGCTGTCGTGTATGTCTCACCGTTTGCAAACTGGTAGGTGGCGGTCTGGTAGGTTTCAGCACCTTTTTTTTGCAGGCGTTGCCCTTTGCCGATAAAGGAAATAAGCCTTTTCATAAAAAATCCTCATGGCTAAATTATTTCAACCTAAAAACTTTATTGCTCACCTTCAAAAAAATACAGCAGACGAATTCTTCACAATAAATGCTCCACTCCTTTTCAAGAGGTCTGCCAACTCAAAATATACAACATATACCGCAACTATGTCACCGGATTACATTTTTTTCTCGAAGACTGCAGCATTTGGCCGCAGTCTTTACTACCATCTCTTCGTTTCCCGACATGAAGTTGTTGTAGCCAAAGGTCGTTTTCTATGCCAAGGCATCAATCCGTACCTCCAGAAAAGCAGGAAAACGATGACCAGGACGATGACGGTCCCCCACAGCAAAAGCCGGTCTAGAAACCCGCGCACAGCTGCTTCTGTTATATCAGGTCGGTTACTGACAGCATCTGATATTGATCGCACCGGCCCAGTCAGTTCGTGAGTTGCGTAGAGCATCGAGGTCGACAATCCTGTAGCGATTACCAACCCAGGCGGAATTCTTTCGAAGAGGCTCCTCCCCTCTTTCTTGTATGTTTCCAACAGGACTTTCCTTGTAGCGGGACAGTCCGCCTTTACCGCATATTTCAGAAGACGGGGTATATCTTCAGCGGGAACATTCCTGGCCAGGGCTCTTCCTGCATCATCACCAAAGACTTCGAACAGTCGGACCGAAAGCCCTGGAGTTTTAGCCTCAAGCTCAAGACCATCCACTCCGACCCGACGTACGAGTGGCAACAATTCGGGGATATTCCGGGCAAAGGCACGCCGCGCCGGCGGAGACGCTTTCATTGCATACTTCACTATTTCATCGCCGTATCGGGGAACCGCCTGTAACAGTTCAATACCGGCATCATCGACAACTTTGCGTACATTATTTCCGTAGACCTTGACCAGACGCTCAAGTGTTTCAGCTGCTGATTTCCCGGCAAGATCTCCAACCATTTCCGTACCGCTCCGCATTGCAGTCCGCTCCACCGTTTCCTCAATTATCTCGCGGGCCACTTTCCCCCCAATACTTGAAAACACAGAGGATACAATCGTTAGCACTATAATTAAAACTGTTGCAATACTCACACATCGTTTCATATAAGCTGCTCCTGTTTACTACCTGACAGGTTATTTTTTTGACAATATTTTATTGATCGAGAGTCTGTGAACCGATTTGCTCCTGAAGCTTCTGGTACTCTCTCACTAAATCTTTCTGTTGAGCAACAGCCTGCTTGTAAATGTTGTGCTCTGCTTCCATCAGGAGGTTGTCAAGTGATATGTTAATTTCATTTTTGAACGTTCTCCGAGACTCGTTGATGTCATGTGCGGTCCAAAGAATGCCGGCAATTGCCAAAATATCACCAACCGGAAGTGGTCCGTCGACACCGGCCAGAACAACCGAGGTACCAACCCAGGCAATCTGCTTGCCAAACAGACGAGCGGCAATGGAGCTGATCTGCCTCAATACAGTTCTAAAAAGCTGTGATTGTGCGATGACTGCCGCATCGAAGGAAGCAGCGACAACAATACCGGTAACGTTGAAACCCAGATTGCGCAGGGATTGCTGAATATCCATCCGATTTTCATCAACATCCATGTTGACTACCGACCCTGTTTGACTCGGAGAGATGGCGGCCAGGTCAACGGCAAACTGCATTGTGCTCAGGCGTAGTTCGTATTCGAGCTTTCTTACCGCCTCACCAACGTCCTGCGCCAATTCCTGTATTGCATGGGCCATAAACGGCTTGGTCTCCCGGTCCAGGAACGCCTCGGTATCATGCCGGCCCTTTACCTTATCTCGCGCCATGAAATAGATAATTCTACCTACCGACTCGTATTCAGCAACATTTTCAGCTGCAGCATTAGCGACGTTCTTCAACTTGGATTCGTGTTCAGTGATTGCCCGATTTACATCGTACTCAAACAGTTTCATCGCATTCAAATTTCTCCGGCTTGCCTGGTCGGAACGCACCTGGATTAAAACCGCATAATCTCCTGTAGATTTCGGAGCTGATGCGTGCCGCACCACCGGTGACTGCTGATATTTACTACAGACAATATAAATAATGGTCAGGACCATCAAAGCTGGAAGAAGTCCAAGCTTCAATTTTTTCTTTCCGGAAAGAGCGATATTCCACGCTGTGTTTTCTTCAGACCTCATCTCAATATTTTCCCTATTTGCCGACATACCTTCCTTATCACTGTATCCTTTTGGCATGATCATGATTCTTCCTTTGTATGCTGCAGGCTGCATCCCTGCAGCTCAAGTAATTCGGCAATCATTCGCCTGATCCGCGGAGAAGCGTATTTCTCGTTTTCCAGTGTTATTGAGACCGGCTTGGTCGATTGTTGTCGATCATCGCTCTTATCTTGCGGCAGTTCAACTTGACCGACTACCTTTACCGGCAATTGTGCGCCGAGCTGGCGAACCGTATTTTCCATAATTCCCTCCTGGGTGTTGGGTTGCTCTTAATGAGTAATACGGGCGGGAATGGATTTTTTTTGAAAATTAATTTAGAAAAAATATTTTTTCGGATTAATTAATCTCCTATGGTCGGGGCACGGCAGTTGTTCAAACGAAAGAATTGGAGGATAAAACCAGGAGGTTGGATTTTTCTCAATCCCCTCTACTCGGGGCATTCCTTCGAATGCATTGACTGGGAGGGTACTGTAGGCACTGCCACGGTCTCAATCCCCTCTGATCGGGACATTCCTTCAATCCTTATCATCACCCTGGCAATCGAAGTCGTCTTGTAGTCTCAATCCCCTCTGATCGGGGCATTCCTTCAATCTAGATATTAGTAAGATCAATTCAGTTGGACGAGTACGAGTCTCAATCCCCTCTGATCGGGGCATTCCTTCAATTAAATAAGAACCGAATCAATTCAGTTGGACTAATATAGTCTCAATCCCCTCTGATCGGGGCATTCCTTCAATAAATTTTTAATCGGCGTAGTAGCATACATTGTAGTGTCTCAATCCCCTCTGATCGGGGCATTCCTTCAATTGTAAACGAGAAGGACAACATAGCACGGGCGACGTGGTCTCAATCCCCTCTGATCGGGGCATTCCTTCAATTTGAGGATGCAGATTTGGCTGACTGGATTATCGAAAAGTCTCAATCCCCTCTGATCGGGGCATTCCTTCAATCGATGAGTGATATACTCAAACAGATATTTGCCAAACGTCTCAATCCCCTCTGATCGGGGCATTCCTTCAATGACACCATAACATGCATTAATGACAATGTACTGGATTAGTCTCAATCCCCTCTGATCGGGGCATTCCTTCAATGAATTATGAGCTGAAAATGACAGGCGAACAAACTAGACTGTCTCAATCCCCTCTGATCGGGGCATTCCTTCAATTAAGTATTGCAAAAGCTTTGACAAATAGCAGTTTTCGGGTCTCAATCCCCTCTGATCGGGGCATTCCTTCAATCGAGGTTGACATATCTGATTGGAAATAATCGGTTAGCGTCTCAATCCCCTCTGATCGGGGCATTCCTTCAATTCGCTGGACAACGTATACAGTACTAGAGGTACAGCTTGAGTCTCAATCCCCTCTGATCGGGGCATTCCTTCAATTGATTTGACGAACTGATACACATAATGATCTGACAACTCGTCTCAATCCCCTCTGATCGGGGCATTCCTTCAATGTAACCTGAGGCATGAATGCTGACAAATGCTGACATATGTCTCAATCCCCTCTGATCGGGGCATTCCTTCAATTCATACGAGATTCAAGATTGCAGATGATATCAGCTACAGTCTCAATCCCCTCTAATCGGGGCATTCCTTCAATCTTAACACTAGATGCAGATCAAGCAGAGCTGGAACTAGTCTCAATCCCCTCTGATCGGGGCATTCCTTCAATAAGATTCATAAGCGATTACATGAAGATCATTGACAAAGTCTCAATCCCCTCTAATCGGGGCATTCCTTCAATCGTACGTGATGAACCACTTGACTGACCAGTTGATATGTCTCAATCCCCTCTAATCGGGGCATTCCTTCAATCATAGTGTAAATGATGATCTGTAACGAGCATATTAGTCTCAATCCCCTCTGATCGGGGCATTCCTTCAATTGACAATAGCTATGCGCTGAGCTGAAACTGGTTGCATAGTCTCAATCCCCTCTGATCGGGGCATTCCTTCAATCATGAAAGATCAACGCGAAGTGAGCAATGCTGTACAGTCTCAATCCCCTCTGATCGGGTCATTCCTTCAATCAGTACGAAGACTGCACGATGCTACTCGAATCTATCGTCTCAATCCCCTCTGATCGGGGCATTCCTTCAACTTAAACGTGAAGCATCCGAGACAAGCTGGCAAGCTATAGTCTCAATCCCCTCTAATCGGGTCATTCCTTCGAATCCATGAACCGATAGACATGTCTCAGTTGACTAGCACTAGTCTCAATCCCCTCTAATCGGGGCATTCCTTCAATCGACAGATCGTGAAATGACGTAACAGCTGATGCCGAGTCTCAATCCCCTCTAATCGGGTCATTCCTTCAATTGTACAGATTATCAATTGAAGCTTAAATCAGCCATAACGTCTCAATCCCCTCTAATCGGGGCATTCCTTCATGATTCCGATGATTGTGGTGACCAAATGATAGTGACAATGTCTCAATCCCCTCTGATCGGGGCATTCCTTCAATTTAACTCACGATGGATCGAGTTGTAAAGACATGCATCGTCTCAATCCCCTCTAATCGGGGCATTCCTTCAATTCAGTATGTCAGCATGATGTCTGAACGACATTGATAGTCTCAATCCCCTCTGATCGGGGCATTCCTTCAATTAGTCATGAGCGATTAGTCTAGATTGATCCTGAGCATAGTCTCAATCCCCTCTGATCGGGTCATTCCTTCAATGTGAGTTGACAATGACGATTTACGGAGATTAAGTCTCAATCCCCTCTGATCGGGGCATTCCTTCAGACTGTCAGAACACATGCGGATCAGTAAAGACTGTACATGCTAGTCTCAATCCCCTCTGATCGGGGCATTCCTTCAATGACATTCACGATATGCAGACGATCAAGTACTGTAACGAGTCTCAATCCCCTCTAATCGGGGCATTCCTTCCATGCAAGTTGATCAGTCAAGCATGCTGGAATGAATATCAGTCTCAATCCCCTCTGATCGGGGCATTCCTTCATGACTAAATAGCAAAACTGATAAGTCGACGTACATTGAAGTCTCAATCCCCTCTAATCGGGGCATTCCTTCAATGCAATCTGATACCAATGTGAATCTGCGTGCGAACAGTCTCAATCCCCTCTGATCGGGGCATTCCTTCAATCATATCGAGTAATGACTACAATGGCATACTGATAGCTAGTCTCAATCCCCTCTGATCGGGGCATTCCTTCAATCTAATCTAGAAGATGCAGATTTAACAACGTCGTGAAAGTCTCAATCCCCTCTGATCGGGGCATTCCTTCAATCTTGAATACATATGAGTAATGGATAGTCAGTGACTAAGTCTCAATCCCCTCTGATCGGGGCATTCCTTCAATGTAATCAATGAGAATTACAGTGAAACAGCTGACATAAAGTCTCAATCCCCTCTGATCGGGGCATTCCTTCAATTCATATCAGCAATGTGTGACTAATGTGACTGCATCAGTCTCAATCCCCTCTGATCGGGGCATTCCTTCAATTATGATCGATGAAGTAGTCAATGATCGGCTGAACTAACGTCTCAATCCCCTCTGATCGGGGCATTCCTTCAATATATGACTAGCAATTGTCAGATGATATGGGACTTAGTCTCAATCCCCTCTGATCGGGGCATTCCTTCAATAATGGTCAGATGAAAGACTAGCTGCTAATGTAGTATAGTCTCAATCCCCTCTGATCGGGGCATTCCTTCAATCCATGTTGCATAATTTATGACAGTAACCACAATACAATGTCTCAATCCCCTCTGATCGGGGCATTCCTTCAATCTAACCGAAGTCCAGAAACTTGAAGCTGAACTGCATAGTTAAGTCTCAATCCCCTCTGATCGGGGCATTCCTTCAATCATTGTGTGAAGCGATTGACAGTGCAGTAACTAGATCTATCGTCTCAATCCCCTCTGATCGGGGCATTCCTTCAATCCGATAAGTTCAACGATGTAGACCGTATGCATCTTAGTCTCAATCCCCTCTGATCGGGGCATTCCTTCAATCAAGCACAACAGTTGAGGCTAAATTATTGCTATAAGTCTCAATCCCCTCTGATCGGGGCATTCCTTCAATAATCCTGAAACGAAAGTACCTAGTCCATCACTGAGCAAGTCTCAATCCCCTCTGATCGGGGCATTCCTTCAATCAATGAGAATGATGTCGTATAAGTAAGATTGTTAGAGTCTCAATCCCCTCTGATCGGGGCATTCCTTCAATAAATGCATCAAGTATCATATGCTATTTAAGGGCATGGTCTCAATCCCCTCTGATCGGGGCATTCCTTCAATCAAGTCATTACTGGCTGAGATTGCAGAGCAGCTATATAGTCTCAATCCCCTCTGATCGGGGCATTCCTTCAATGATCTGAGTAACAGAAGCAGTTGAAACGTTATGATGGAGTCTCAATCCCCTCTGATCGGGGCATTCCTTCAATTAAAAAGTTGCGATGGAATGGAAACGATTAGTAAGTCTCAATCCCCTCTGATCGGGGCATTCCTTCAATATGTCTTGTGACTGTATTATTAGAAACGGAGTAAAGTCTCAATCCCCTCTGATCGGGGCATTCCTTCAATCCTTACCCTAAATTCCGCTATGATTCCAGTCAGTTTCAAGGCAAGATTCGAGCATGTCGCCCAAAATGGTCTTTGGGAAATATAAACCTTCATATTTTTTCTTTTGAGTTGATATAACATGCCGGTATATAGAATTAATTAGCAATGCGAGCACCTCAATATATTTCCATTGTGCAGCATAACAGCACCAGTTTAAAAGATGCTGTCATGCTAAGGCAAGCATTATTTGAGTTCCTGTAGTCGTTCCTGAACCAGCTGCCAAAGTTTGTGGTTCCCTGGCTTTGCCTTTTTCTTTTTATCCCACCCCCATTGCTTAAATATCGGCAGGAGAGCACGGCAACAAGCCAGATCCAAAGAGGAAATATCAAGAGCACGGTCATAATCAGCCGGTGTCTTGAAATTATTAATTCTACCGAGCAATGGATTTTCTTGATTCTGCCCGGAGACTGCCAGTGGCTGCCACACGATACCGGATGGCTGCAGCCACTGGGCGACAAGTGTATCCCGTTCGTGGTCCCATTTCTTCGAACCGGCAGTCGCAACCCTGGTGGCGACAATAAGAACAGCCTCGCCAACTTCTTTTTCAACCTGATATTGCAGAAAATCCGCCTGTTCCAAGACCTGGGTTTTCAATGCCCCCCAATCAGCAACATTTTCCAGTGACGGTAAAATTGTACGCCACGGGAAGTTTCGCAGCTCCCACTCTTTGTCCTCCCGCTCTTTGGCAAGCCGCTGTTGCTCGAGCCTTTCAAGTTCCTGTTTTTCGGCAAATGCGGCAACCTGCTCGTTGAATCTGAAAATCGCCATTGCCTGTTCGGATTCCCAGGTTTTATAGTTATCAATACGCGCTTGCCGGGAACAACGGGTTTCTTCGTCGGACAAAATCGAAAATTCGGCCCAGCCAAATGGCCGTAAGTTCGCATTGGTCGTCTGCTTTTCAGAATCAGCGGCCAGCCAGACTGTAGTCGCGTGATCCAGATTTTTCGGTTTAACGCCAGGGCCCTGCATTATCTTTATATCACGATGTCCTTCTACTGTGACGCACTCTGCGCCGCTATGACGACCTATCCTGATCATCGACGTCGCCTCTCCTCCCTTTGATTTGATAGTATCGCAACCAATATGCCTCAATGCCAATTGTTCCTTTTCATGTTCCATTCCATAAAAACTAACTATGGCTCTTCTAATTTCTTCAAAGGTAGCCGGGGCTGAAATGTTTGCACCTTTATCCGGCTGGTTCACTGTTATGGAACCGATAAAAGCCGAGCCTTCTTCGATCACTTCCATTATCTGATAAGGACCACGTGCTTCTTTCTCTGAGGGCTGTTTCTTTCTGTTAACACCATAGACGACTCTCTGCCTGACTTCATTTTCTGCATAAAAATCACTAACTTTAACAAACCTGAATGGGTCTGTGTCAAAAGTCCCTCCTGCGAGTGTCTCATTGAGCTCTTTACCGCTACGGTATCGGCTTCGGCTATGCTCCTTATTGCGCAGGTTAAGGACAGCAGTTCGCAGTGCCCCTTTAATTGCAGAACCCGGCAGATAGGGCACGGAATCTTTAATCTGAAAAGCCGTGCGTACGACCAGAAACTTATTCAGTTCCTGCTGAACCCTTGCTGGTTGCAGCTTGAGCGTTTTATCGTAGTGCCTGACAAAGGCATCCGACACCGCAATCCGTCTACCCCTGGCGTGTTGTTTGTGCTGTCTGATGAACTTGTAAATCTCAAGGAGTGATTCCACACTGCCTTTTCGGCAAATCCTGGAAAAGCTCTCCAGATCCTCCTCTTCCAGACTGCCGAGAAAGTCCGCCGGTGAAAAGGCGATAAGCGTTTTGGTCTGTTCATCAACGACAAAACCTGTCGGCTCGTAAACCTCGTCACAGCCAATATGGATCGGCGAGATCACCTTGAGCTTGAAGAATAAAGTTGTACCTGTCATAAGCTCCTCCATCAACAGGGAAGGTAGAGGGAATATCCCTGGACTACGGTTCGTTTATCCATTACCGACACATCTGTTACGGCTGTTCCGATGTAAGACATACTGAATACTGTTCTGTCAGCCGGATACAGCACGGCACCATCATCGGCCATGACCACCGGCTTTTTATAGGGGTGTGCCGACGTTGCAAGACCAGCCCCGTGTTTGCCAAAGCGGGTAAAGGGTGTCGCATGACAACGGACAAAGGTCTTTTTTTGCGGTACGCAAGGTCCGAGCGTCCAGCAACTGCCCTCCATTTCCGTAGCTTCAGGCCAATCCAATTCTTTTACCGATTCCACGGTAAAACGTCCCAGCCCGGCACTGGCATCCCGGCCATACCCCCAGCCTCCGATCCGTTCAAATCCGCGCTGCAGCTGTTCGCTGCCCAGCGCATCCTCATCGACCGCGGCAAAAACAAGAAGAGAAAGGCCCGGCAAGTACTGCAGATTGTCATGGGTGAACGGTGCGAATTCACCTCCTGCCGTACTCGATAGGAGACGATTAATTGAATTATGAGGCTGAGGCACGGTTGTACAGATCTTCTGTTGTTCTTTGCCAAGCAATCGCAAAGAGGTGACATTTTCCGTTTTTTCATTGCTCAAAAACAACTCAAACAGATCGGCATCACTTTTCAATCGTTCCTTGGAAACCTGCACTTTGAGTGATGGATCGAGGAGCAGCCATTTATTTTTTTTATCGGCCTTGTAGCTGACAATTTTGTCGTGTCGGTTCTGTCCATCTACCGGCGGCGGTGCAAGCCCGACCGGACGTGTAACGGCAATCCGTATATCGCCGTCACTCTGGAAGACAGGCCAGGCTGATGAAAACACCGCAAAAGGTGCAGTCGTATACCGGGCAATCCAGTAATCGAGACCGTTATGCAGCAATTCCTGATCTTCGGCGGCCTGGCAACAGAAATGGCCAAAAAGAGTGTCACCCTTGAGTGGTGTGCCGAAAGCGGATTCGGGCCTTATGGTTATCCCATACATTTTCATAGAGTCCTTCCTTTATGCAAGGGGAACAGCAGCATCATACAATTCCTGCATATCTGCATCCTGGAATTCAAAACGAACCCGTCCATAGCCTCGGCTACCGGAACCGCCAAGTGCGTCAAGTTCGAGCAGCTTCAAACCGTGGAGCAGAAAACTGGTCATATTATCGTCTTCTTCCATTTGCTTGATACTGATATTAAAATCAAAGCTGGAGCCGGACGGTACACGCTCGGTGAAGCGCGGATTAGAAGCGGTGCCCTTGATCCGGTCAATGGTGTTTTCTGACTTTACCTCGGTAAGGGGCCAGTTGTTGGCCCGAGCCATTGTAATCCACTCCCTGCTTAGCGGGCAGTCGGCAAAGGAAGCCCTGGTGGGACCAACTTCTTTTTTATCATCACTGTCGGCGCCGCTGGCGCCAAAGAGCCGCAATATATTCAGCGCCTCCCTACGTTCATCTCCGGTTAGATCCCCAAGAATTTTCAAGCCAACTGGCTTTCCATCTGTTCTGCCCATGAGACCGGAGCGCATCTCCAGCAGTGACCGGACCTTGCCCTTGAGGGAAGAACCGGGAATATACGGCTCCCGGGTATGCGGGTGGGAGACCACCGGATTGTCGGTCCCGCCTATATGCATTTCCGTGTCCCCGGCACCGATATGCAGGCCGGATTCCAGGATGATTCTACCACTGATAGTTGTAAATTTGACGAGTTTCATGATTTCTCCTTATATCATTACATGGTGCGGCTGCTGTGGGCCTGTCAGTTTTGGTTATACATCTTGTAAAAGCCGGTAAAGGCCTCCAGATGATTGGTGAAAATGCGGAGGTCCTCCGGCGATTCGATCTGTTCGATACCCTGCCGCATATGGTCAACAAACCGCTTGGATACCAGACCTCTGCCATGGGCATAGGCTGTTTTGGCAATAACCATATAGACCTGCGGTAATATCAGGTTCCAATCGGCGGCTGGGGCCTGTGCCTGCGCATTGAGCCGCAGGACTTCATCGAAGAACTTCCTTAACTGGGTGCCCTTGTTCAATTTTGAGGTTGCTTCGTTGCTCACCTGTTGTGCGAACTCTTCAGCCTTCTTAGAAAAAAGCTCTGGATCCAGTTTTTTCTGTGCACGATCTTTCCATAATTCTAAAGTCATTATTTTCTCCATTGGTTAAAGACATTGTCCATTTTGGTTATCGTTTATCATAAAGCAGATGCCAGAGAGGGATGCGGGTGGCAGCCCCGTATTGATCAATCCACCCGGCCATCAAGCTCACATCCATTACTGCTGTTTTTCGCGCTTCGCCCTTGAGGCTGGTGTTGATATTACGCTGTATGGAATAACTGAACATGGCCCGCCACTTCATGGCATCCAGCTCATCCAGATGCACAGCTTTGCCCTCGAGAACAACTTTTTCCCTGGCGGCCATGCTGATCAAATGATTGAAGCGGTACATCATCGAGCTGGAAATATAGCTCTTATCCAGCCACGATTGCATTGCATCCCTATTTTCCAACAAAGCTTTAAACTCCTGCCAGTTAACGGTCTGGTCGAACATGGTGATGCTGTCCTTCCCTTCGGCATTCTTTGATTGTTCCAGCGCCGCCTCTGCCGCCGCCGCCAGTTTATCCACGGGCACATGGGCTTTGTGCACGGTAATTCCAGCGGAAAAAGTGATACCTTTATTCTCGCAGACATATTCTGCAAACCGTTCTTTCAAATACACCGCCAGCGAGGCCATCCGGTTCCAGGGGCCAATAAGAAACAAATCATCGCCCCCCGCGAAGACGGTATAAATGTCTTTGAACTCATCCTTACCGGCCAGAAGGTTCGGCAGGTATATGGTAAAAAAAGAGTTCAGCTGACGACTGAGCGTGGCCAGGCGGGAAAGAGTGAAACGCTGTTCAGGGAGACCGCAGGCCATAAGGAGGCCCAGATTGTCGACATCGGCTTTCAAAACACCTATTGCCTCGGTCCCGGAAAAAGTGGCGCTTTTGTTTTTTCTACTCTTTGCCTTAAGACCAATATGGGTGAATGTTTTTGGCATGCCAATTTCAATTTGATCGATAGGCTCGAGTGTTTTTTCATCCTGTCGTCTTCCTTCAAGCAGACAGTAATCGTCCACATCAGCCGCATCGTAAAGGGGCACATAGCCGTTAATCGGATGCATGGTGATATCCGAGAAAAGAGAGCCGTCGTTATTAACATTGACCTGCCAGATTTTCAGTACGTCTGTGATCTTCTGGTTTGCCGTATCTTTGCAAAAACGTACCTGATAACAGCCAAAAAGAGGTTGGTGCAGTTCCTGGGCGGACGTTGACGGTTCTGTACTGCTGATAACCATCATTCTCTCACCTTTGACGACACGAGTGCCGAGCATCACATGGTCCCGGCAGATCGAGCATGTCGAAACAGTTTGGTCGCCAAGGGTTGCATAGTCTCTTGAGGCCTGGAGGGAGGCGGGTCGTTTGCCGCACAGGGCGCAAAGACCTTGGTCAAGACGAGAATCAAAACCATCCAGATATCCATCCAGAGCCCCGCCATAACATTCCAGGTCAACTTTCTGCTTTTTCCTCTCCATAACTTCCTGGATGTGCAGGTCATGCAGAGTACTATATTTTCCGCAGTGAAATTGAGAGGGGCTCCCTGCCGTTACGGAAATCCCCAGTGAAGCCTGGCCGTTGGAGATAATAAAGAGCCAGTCATTGATCGTCTGCTCAACCTCCTTGATAGTTTCTCTGTTCTTTACCGTGTTCGGGGCAAGCAGGGTAAATTTGCCGGCGGCATTGAGCACCACCGACAAAAAGGAAAGGTCAAGTTTTCGGCAGAGCAGGTCAGCGCCAAGCTCGGAAAAAAGTGAAACGACAAACGAGCGGCCACGCAGAATCTTCGACCGGAATTTTTTCATCTCGCCGCCCGTGGAAAATATAAAATCCTGGATGCCGTAAAAATCTCCGGTCACCAGAAGAAATTTTTCCGTTTCGTTGTCACGGATCGATTTTTCATCAAGACTTTTGTTCTCTTTGTGGTAGCCGTAGAGCGCGGCAGCAAAGGCTGCGGTAGTTCGTGAATGATCGTAGAGTGAAACATCATGTACGACATCGCCGACCCTTGCCGCCGGGATTGGGGCCGTGCACGTCTGGAGCAGGGAATCGAAGTGCTGCGCCCATAGCTCAATACTACTGTTGCGGTGCTGCAGGGTATCAAGTTGTCGCATAAAAGTAGCAAAGAGCGTCTTGTACTCGTCTTCAGCATCACCCTGGACACTCTTTTCTCCACGCTTCAAAGGGAAAATCGATCCGGCCGAAAGGGGGGCAAGAGGATATCGATACTGGTAATCTTCACGTCTTGTATTGCTCGATTTGTCACTCCCCCCAAGCCCTTCAAAAAGAGGGAGGAGGCGGGTTTTCTTGAAATCGCGGTAAGCAATATTTTCCCCTTCGTCAAAGGACGCCCTGTCAAGACCGGAGCTGATCCGGTCAGCCTGGGTAACAATCCATTGGAGTGGCGTTTCCGGTTTATGATGACCGGCAGCCAAATTTATAAAACTGTCTCCATCGCCCCAGCCTGCTTCATTAAACTGTTTCGGCAAGGCAGTGACGCATTGCTCAATAAATGCAGCAGTATACAGCGCGTGGATGTGGCTATGCCTGTTGTTGTAAAACGGTTGGTACTGATCGGCGTTGTCATTGGCATACTGCTTTGGAATTTGCAGACATCCCTGGGCAAATTTGCCGATGTCATGCAGGAGCCCTGCCAGCGCGATCTTTAATCCTGTTTCTCCCATTAGTTGCTCCTTGTTAAATTTCTGCTGCTAAATAAACCGTGCCAAGACATCGACCGCAACGACCGCAACGACCGCCGACGGGACAAGCATCAAAACCAGCACCCCGGCGCAACCGCTTTTCCCATTGGAATTTTTCGACTCTTTTTCACATTCCTCATACAGGATGTAGTCTAAGGCATCATCCTCATCAAAGAGGTTGTCATCCATTCTTCTCTCCGTTTTCAGGGTGTACGCTTAATCTGCCCAGACCAAATACCGTCTGCTTGCCGACATTGACCTGCCGGCAGTAGCGGAGGATCGGCAGGAATTCATCCAACGCTCCCCGGTAGACGATTGAACCGCCCAGCCCGCCCAAGGAAACCTTTTTCCGCTGGCGGTTGGACCAGCGGAACAGCTCCCGCCAGCGCAACTGTGTCTGTGCCACTTTTATCTGTAGAGCTCGATCAACAAGGCCTTTAAAATCAAGGTCCGGTTCCCCCTGGCCATAGGCATCCTCCAGGGCGGCAATCCGACGCAATCCAGCGCGGATGAGTACATGAAAGGGCAAATCCCGTTGCAGACTATTGTGCTGCTTGAGCCGCAGAGGTGTCTGCAAATTGACCTGGACGGCGTCTACATCTTCTCTTGTTGGAGTAAGTAGCTCGATTTTACCCAGAACTTGCGGGGTGTGGAGGACCCGTTCCGTGTCGGTGTAGACATGTTCTTCTCCCACGCTCACTCTCAAGAGACGAAAACGGCCCAGCCCCCGTCCCCGTCCGGAACCGATTCCTGCCTCGCCCATATTTATGACGCCATAAATCACCCGGGGAAGCAAATCATTACCTCGGCCGATCAGCAGCAAGGTAAATTGAAAGGTATCGCCTTCCTGCTTATCACCGCAAATATCCGACTCTGTCTGGAGGACAAACGGATGTGGTCTGGCATTGACGTTCCGGCCGTCCCCGGTCTGGTACTTTTCGGTTTCAAATATCCAGGCATAGGCACACTGTTCGCGAAGCAGACACGTCGCACACTGTTGCCGCCGTAAAGCGCAACTTACCTGCTTTAATGACCAGCCGAGTGCACCACGGAGGGTCGAGCCCAGGTAGCCAGGCAGCTTGGCTTCGGATTCAAAGCAACAGTGGAAGGTGTATTTTTGTGCTGTTATTGTCATTTTATTTTACGGTATGTTGAAGACGCAGTTCTTTAAGAAGAAAGCTAATATCCTTAATTATCAATGTATCTTGTTCAGTCTCCCTGTTTCCTTGATCAGTTATTATTTTAACCTTGTTCTTCTTGAGCTTCTTTATTGTGAATGGCTCCTTAGAACCTGTGACTGCCAGACACTTACTTTTTAATCTGCTCAAATCAAAAGGTATTTTTCTAAGATCATTTCCGTTTATCCCGAACTGTTGATAAAAAGATTCGTCCTCTATGTCCTCAAACATATATGGTATTATCAGCCAGAACTTGCCGTATACCCCGGTGGCACGTTCAAGATTCAGCAAGCGGGCATCTTCATCTTTTGGACTGAAAAGTCCTGTTTTGGCATCGAGAATTACTAATGTTCCGAAATCAGTGACCAGGGTAATATCCCATTCGGCAATTTCTTCTCCCGTCGCTGTTTTTACTCGTACATTTGCCCATGCCTGGGTGATGTGGTGTTTCGGAGCATGTTGTTTCAGCAGTTTCGCCACCTCAAATTGAACAACCTGTTCAAAATAATCGGCATAACCATGCTTGAGGCCCTGCAATACCTCTGGTTGATCGCCTTCTCCTGTTATCGTCCAATGGATCATGCGCCGACGCTCCTGCTTATTCCAGAAAAGAGACAAATCCCGAAATTCGGTAGTTGCAGGCAGTTCGTTCGACTCTATCCGTTGCCATAACAGCAAAGGTTTGTTGCTTTCTCTTTTTTGCAGACCAAACACCGTGAGAATATCATCGAGGGTAATTTCCGCCCGAATGAGTTCTTCTGAACTCGTCAAATTCAGGTTGTTACCTTCGATGGTAAATATTTTCTTTGTCCCAGGGTCCGCGTAACACGCCCAATCTGTTTTTTTGGCTGCCAGACGCTCCTGAAATACCCGGAGCAGTGCCAACTGTTGCATTTTCTGGCCGCCGCCAATGTTCCAGCACACCCTTTCATAGTCACCAACAATCCCACGGATAATGCTGATCATATGAGTGAGGTCTGTACCTTGACCAACGGATTGACTTTCCACGGCTTTGTTCCGTTGTGAAATGGCTTCCTGAAGTCCTCGACTCCAGTTTTTTTCTTTTGCAAAATCAGTCTCCAGAAGCACCATGGAATTAAAATTATGCTGCAGAAACGGCACGAGGTTGGTTGTGTTTTGCTGCGTTGAAATACAGACCATAATTGATGATTTTCTGGGCATGTTCCTCTCCGTTATTGTCCATAAGTGCGAAATCGTACATGTTTAAAGGTATGTTCCAACCGCACACTGCCATCATCTAAATGTTTTTCATAAGCCTGGCGGGTGGTAGTGGAGTAGATCGGCACCATACCCAATTGCAGAGCCTGGTTTATCATGAGAAAGCAGGCGCCGAAATCACCCTGGATCAGGATGTAATCTCCTTGCCGGCCAACGTCGTGCATCCAGACAAGAAGAGGATCGAGAAGCGGCAGCAGTCGTTCGCTCTCCGGCGGGATGTTCGACCAGAGCTGCTGCAGCGGCTGGGGCGGTGTAACGAGCTGCGTTATACCGAGTTCCCGCGATGCCGCATCTTGCTGGGCTGTGGTCAAGGTATGGTTGAATAAGAGAAGCAGTCGGGCCATGGAATTTCCGTGTTGAGATTATTGGTTTTGTTTTGCTTATATGTTCCTTTACGGTCGGCGGAAAATTTTTTTGGAATTATTTTTCATTTCACCGATAGGTAAAAGGAAAAAATTGTTTGCGCTCATCGGCCACTCTTTGCAGTCGTTCCTCAAGGGTGGACAACTGAAACAAGGGGTCAAAATGTGCCTGATCCAGGTAAGGGCTCTGCTGCACTTTGGCCAGCAGCTGTTGTGCCGCCTGATAATGCCTTTTTTCAGCCAGTCCCTCGACATGCAGCTGGGAGAAGGCGAGCACGCCCATGCACTGCATGGTTTCACCGCCGAAATTGCAGATCTCCACCATCCTGTCCAAACAGACAACCACGGCTTCCTTTTTTCCGACTCGCGCCAGCAACCTGGCCAGATTGAACAAAATGAGCTGCCACGGATGAGGCGCCGAGGCAGGCAATTTGTCATAGAGCAGGCGATGCATATTTTCCAGCTGGTCTGCGGTCAAAGCGATATCGAGGTCGGCAAATCCTCTGAGTATGGCAGAGACGGTGAAGAGGCATCCCTTTTCGCCAGCCTCACAATGTCTCTCGATTACCCGTATCCATTCCTCCAAGCCCGCAGTCTCATGGCATTCAAGATACAGGTTGAGAGCTTTGACAGCTTCCTCCCGAGATCCTGCTTCGAGTAATCCGTAAAACCTGTAACAGTCGAGCCGCTTGTTTTCCGTCATAAATGTTCTGCCGAAAGCAGTTACTGCTTTTTCCAGGCAATCGAGAAAACGAGGCAGATATGCAGGGCCGCAGAAACCGTAATTCTGGCACAAGGTTCCATACATGGCGCCAAGATGTCGTTTGGCGCTGAAGCGCACCAGGTTCAGTTTATCTTCTTCCGCGATCAGTTCGATAATCCGCGGCGGGATATCTTCCCGAAAAGCAAAGCGGTTAAAACGTTCGGCAATAAACTGATGATTGAGCGCAATGAGCTGCTCCTCAGCTGAAACAGAGGCACGAAGGCGATGCTGGATTCCTGTCCAGGTTTCGATGGCTGAGGTATCGCCGATATGGTTGGCATGGGCAATCCGGGCGAGAGAATAGTCAAAGACGGCAATCTCCATGGACACATCACCGAATGCCGGAATCTCCAGCAGTTGCACATCGTTGAACAGTGCGGTAAGCAGCGCTGCTCTGGATGTTTCGAAGGTGCAGTTGTGCAGTGCTTTTGTGACCAGGGGGAGAAATTCAAACAGCCTGCTTTTTATCTCTATAAGGATGTCGCGGCTTTTAGGGTCATATAAAAATCCCATTGGTATCTCGTGAAAATGGAGAAGGAAATGGCGGGGATTGTTGCGATATACCCGCCAGGCAGCAGCCTTTACAGGGTCTTCGCCCATGAGGATCCATTCCAGATTTTCGATTGCCCGAGACAACGTCTCAACGGGGGTTACGGAAGTTTTTCCAGGATATCGTTCTGCATCCGAGCCGGAGAGAAAGACCCAACGTGGGTCAGGCAGAATGCTGCATTTTTCGGCCAAACCATCAACCCGAAGAATTTTCCCCTGCCGGTCCAGGCAACCGCTGGCATACAATCCCTCGGGCCATCGCCGCCGAGTGTGCAGAAGATGCAGAGCCAGGGCCAGAGGCAGCCCGAGGGAACCGCCGGTAATTGACGGTCCATTCTCTTCAAGGAGAGGAATGAGGACAAGGCTGCCTGTAAAACCGGGATGCATTGCGGCAAAGACCTGGCGGGCCTGCTCGATGGCACGCAGGCCTTCCGGTGAGAAATTACCCGGATAATATGTTTCGCGGCCTTGCGGCAGGAGCCCGGCAAGAATATATATCAGTCTTCCCAAATCTTTTTGAATAACAGGCAAGGGTAATACCAGCCAGGGTGTGTACTCTAAAGAAGGATAAAGCAGATTCGGCAAAACAGCTGCAAGCAGCGCATACATTGCTTCTGGCACCTCGCGGTCGGCAGTATCTCGTTTTCGGGCAAGAGAGGAGAGCATATGCCTGGACAGCAACATATGCATATTTGCCCAGGCGGCAGTGGCCAGTAGACGGTTTATTAATTCGCTACCCGGCAGAGGAACAAGACAGGGTTTCTGCAATAGAGACTCGGCGTGACGAGGCGGAGCATTGTGCAGGATTCCCTCAAGGTATGGCCAATATTCCACAATTTTTCTTTATAAGTATTTTATGCAACGTATGACAATTTCATAATTGTCTTGAGGCGTAAGGGGCTCTTCCCGGCTGAAAGTCGCCCAGAATACCCTGTTAGCATATCCCGATTGGCCTTGGACCGGAGAGATCATTTCGCCGTCCGTCTTCCACCAACAGTGGAACTCGTCAAAATCAACCGCCTCTTCCGGCAGTGTTCCGCTCACCAGGAGGGAATTTTCTTCAACGTCGGTTTGATGCAACTTGAAGGTGCAGGTTGAATAACTTTCCAGGCTACCGGCCCCCAAGACGAAGACGATGGCAAAGCCGGTCTTTGTTGTATCGGCGGCCGCAAGCGGTAGACGATCATCGGGGAGACTGCAATAGGCGAGAACATCGAGGGGCGAGACATCGGCAGGCAAAGGTTCTTTACACTGCAGTTTGAGGTGCTGTAATTGAAGCAACAGCTGCGATTGGGAAACAGTATTAAACCAGGCTATCTTGTTATCTTTTCGGTCTTCCTGCATGCTTTTCATCACTTTTGCTATCGATTGTTGGGCAAAATAAAATCCCGTTTCTACTTCCATATTCCTGAAAAACCAGAGCAGTGAGCCCTGTTCAATGTCTACCGACGGGGCTTTCGTTGCAGCCTTGCACGTTTCCAGGACGTCCCGCGTCACTTCGCCCAGTTTAAGGACGAGATCATCTTTGCACAGTGAATATCGATTCCAGGGTTCAGCAAAACCGGCCAGTTCATTACCTGGCTCATTAACTAGATCATTACCTAAGGGGACATCGTCCGAGCCTTTGAAATAATCATCATCGTAAATCTGCAATACATTGACCATTTTTTCATCGGAGTCTTCTATAACGAGCACCACCGGTCCGTTGAAATATCGAGCTTTTTCTCCCCAACCGCCAAGGGTCGTCTTTATCAGCCACAGCTCACCTGTACCAGGCAAAACTTTGGTCGATTCCACCGGACAGAGAGCGGCAAAGGAAGGGACCGGCAGGCCGTCGGTTTGATCGGCTCGGCACCATGGACATATCTCCAGATGAGCTTCGAGCATACCTGCATCCTCACTCGCATAGAGTACTGCATCAGGAGGGCAGCAGCGCATGCGCCACGCTCGCTTCCAGGCGTTATTGTCAATTTCAGATGCTGTCAATGGCCCCATAGGAATCCGTTTAAATCAGAGGTTCTTTCTTTACTGTTACGGTCCGTTGCATTTTTTTTTGGCCTGCTGCCGAACTTTATTTACAAAAACTTCCGCGACGCCAGGCGCCAGGTCATGCAGCGGAGGTCCAGGCCAATTGTTGCAAAACTGTTTCAACGATTTTTGCGTTTTTTCAAAAAGACCATAGGCCTCATTGTGGTTGTGCAGAGAGAGTTTTTCAGCAATGATTTTCAGCGTGAGTGGTGGCTCCTGCAGACGCCAGGCAAAAACGCAGCATTCGATCCGGTCCCAGCAGGAGACGACCTGACCGGCAAGCGGACAAATCGTCCGGGTTTGGCGTAGTCTATCAATTCTCGTATCGTCGTCTTCACCAGGAGCGGCTAACCGATCTATCGGGTTAAGACTTTCCGGATCGGCATCAGAGTCGTATTCATGGAGAGTTCTGGATGGGTTATTCAGCCAGGGCATGACTACAGCCAGATAGCGAATCAGTTCACTGACTGCAAAATACTGCTGCTGGGGATATCGTTCTTTGACAAGAAAATAAAAGAACCTGGCTGTCGTCGTCAGCCATTTGCCTGTTACCTGAAAATTACCCTTTGCATCAGGGTGCAGCGGGGCCGCCGCCATTGGATAGTCTTTGTAGGTTTCTTCTGCAAGGATGTTGACAGGTTCGGCTGTTGAGCCCTCTTTGACTACGCCCAGACAATAAAAAAGGCGACCGGTATTGTTGATACAGGTGGAAAACCCTACCTCTGTGCCGACAATTTCCCTAAAACGCCGATACAGATATCCTCTTGGGTTATCCTTTTTAATGCGACTCTTGTCTTTTATATTCCACACGTAGCGTTGCCAGAGTAAATCTAGAAAATATCGATACTTACCGGCATATAACTGCGCCACTAGAACCGGTTGCCCGGCAAGTTTAGTCTGAGCGAAGGTGAGGAGAAAAAGAAGAAAGTCATGGGCAATTTCTTCTAAAAAAGCGTCTGGAGATGCACTCTCTTGAAGATGGAGGTATCTGGCAAGAAATGAATGATGACTTCCCGCGTTACCGGGTGATATTTTAAATTTGATGAATCTCCGTACAAAATCATAACCACTTTCCGTTTCCAACCATTCCCGCAGTAGTGCGGCAGCTTGGAGCTTCGTATTCATGGTCTGACTCTCTCATCGGCAATACAGCTTTCAGGTACCAGACCACCGAAAATCAACTTTCGGGAAAACCGACTATCCAGCGGTAAGGTAAAACTACAGGCTTCCACCAGAAAAGAAACGATCTTGGTCTCTTCCTTTTTCATTTTCAGGGAACAGCCGGATCGGATAAATCTTTTCTCCTTGCTGTTCCCTCGGCTGGAACAAGGGCAGACATAATGGCCGGTGGGATTGGCTTTAAGAATAAATATTGGGTGGGTGGTTTTGTCTTGACGCAGAGTGGCGGGAAACGATCCTGTTATCTTAAGAAGATCCTCATCCGGCGCGCCAAAAAACTGCATATTTTCTGCCCAATGGGCAACAGGAAGAGAAGATATGCTCTCGCCGAGAATACTCAGATCCGGCGTCCGCAACATGTGCGCAACCTGTTGAATACCTTTAGATAATTTTCTTGAATTTCGTGACATGATGTACTATGCACAAAATTCACTATTCTAGCAAGCTGTAATAGCGAAATAATCAGCCAAGATACTGAAGAGGGACTTCATTACTGCCGAAAATCTGGAGTGATGATTCAATTATAATATGTCATTGGAACGTCGGGCGATCAATTTCCAGCAGACATTTTTAACCAATTCGCATCTGCCTTTTTAATGTTGCCGGGGATATCCCTCATCCATTTTTTAAACGACGATTTGCTGCAGTTCAGATAAAGCTTGCCATTAACGATCTTCCATACTTCCGGATCGGTTATGGCTTTTCGTCCCTCCGACATGGCCCAGGCACAATAACCGTCATATTGTGGAGTATATTGCTCTGGGTTGGTCGCAAACAAATCCCGATTTTCTTTGGTTGAGAAATACCACGTCATTCCATGCCAACTGTAAGCAATTGAATCATTGCCTTTTACCGCTTTGCTTTCCTTAAAATATGCAACGGGGTCGTACTTTTCTATGGCTGCATCCCCCACCTGTGCATGACTGACAGCTAAACCACCTAATCCAGAGAAAAGGAAAAATGCGAAAAAGAGACTTACTGAAATCCGATTGATTGCTATCCATGATCTCATAACCATCGTCCTCCATTTTATTTATGGGTTAAAATATATAGTAGCTTCGTCATTCCGGACTTGCTCCGGAATGACTGCAAAAAAGGGCTTTTGCTAAATCTTCAGATCCCGACGACATGAATCCAGCTGAGTTTCATTAATAATCAGATAAACATTTATCTGTGACCATAGGTGGTGTACATTCTCAACGGATTGATATCGTCGGTAAATGAATGATGAACGGTTTCCTTTTAAATCTGCAGTTTTTTTAACGGAAGGATGGGTCCTTTGATATATCTACTGTTCGGATCGTATATGTTTTTCTTGTCGATAATCCTCCTATATAATTTTCTTCAGTTAAATCTGCTGTTCAACTACATCGGGAAGAAGAAGGTTTCTCCCCCACCACCGCTGGACCTGAATGCCCTGCCCATGGTCACCATTCAGCTGCCCCTGTATAATGAACCTTATGTGGCTGAACGGTTAATCGACAATATAATCAGCATGGACTATCCGCGTGACCGATTTGAAGTGCAGATCCTTGATGATTCCACTGATGAAACCACCGAAATGTGTGAAAAAAAGACCGAATACTACCGCAAACAGGGCTTTGACATACACCTCATCCACCGTACAGATCGGTCAGGGTACAAAGCTGGGGCCTTAGCCGAAGGGCTGTTGCAAGCCAAAGGAGTATTCATTGCCATTTTCGATGCCGACTTCCTGCCCGACAAATACTTTCTCCAGAAGACCACCCCTTATTTCCAGGATGAAAAAGTTGGCGTCGTGCAGACCAGATGGGCTCATCTCAACGATGATTACTCCCTGTTAACAAAACTCCAGGCCTTACAGCTTAACGTTCATTTCACCATCGAACAGATGGGCAGAAAAGCAGGGAATCACTTTCTGCAGTTCAACGGGACGGCAGGAATATGGCGCAAGCGGGCCATTGATGACGCCGGTGGCTGGCAGGCTGATACCTTGACCGAGGATCTGGATCTCAGCTACCGTGCACAACTCAAATCCTGGAAGATCGTCTATCTGGAAGATATCGAGGCTCCGGCTGAGTTGCCGGTGGAAATGAATGGCATCAAAACGCAACAGTTCCGGTGGATGAAGGGTGGCGCTGAGAATGCCCGCCGCCTGTCGCCGATAATCTTAAAAAGCAATCTCAACCTCGTGACCAAGCTGCACGCCCTGGCCCACCTGTTTAACAGCTCGATCTTTGTTGCCGTTTTGATGCTTGCCCTGACAAGCGTCGCCCTTGTTCCTTTTCTCGGGAGTCTTCAAGTCGATACCCGCTTTTTGGGGATATCGCTTCTGGGCCTTGTAGGGGTAGCTACAGTGTACTTCTATGCCAATATTCATTTACTGCCCAGACCCTGTTCATGGAAAAGTATTCTGGCTTTAATCTGTTATTTTCCGTTGCTGCTGACTATGTCCATGGGGCTCAGCTTCCATAATACTGTAGCGGTTGTCGAAGGGTATCTTGGGATCAAGTCTTCCTTCGTGCGTACCCCCAAATACAACATCGTCGGCCAGTTGCGCCATAGGGAAGGCAGGGAACAGAAAAATCCGATCAGCAACAATTTGATCATTGAGGGTCTTCTGACCCTGGTCTTTTGCGCCGCGCTGTTGATGGGCTTCCATATCCATGAGTACAGCTTCTTGGTCTTTCATCTGATGCTCGCACTAGGATTTGGTACGGTGTTTATCATCTCTTGGCGTGACCGGTAAAGTTCGACACAGATTATCCCCGTGCTTTGCGGGGGTTACTCTCGTGGTTTGGTATTTTCCCGTTCACCTCATCGACGGCTAGATCCTGATATGCATGGAAAAGCCGGTGACAAAAATTATCCCATTGCCGACAGATCTTTCTCGTTTGTTCATTATTTTCATTGAGATTGGGGTGTGCGATAAGTGTGTCTATTTCCCCTGCAAACTCGTCAACTATCGTTTTATCCGCGCCGGCTAGAATATTGCCAACAAATTCAGATGGCTTATACACGGCTTGTAGCTGTTGCAAATCCCGGTGGATCTGGCTGAGCAAGACATTACGCGGCCCCTCCCAGAGCTCGTTCACCGCGGCATCCCGATACAACCGAGGTAGCGAGGAAAAATCCTCCATCACACCATGCCCACCAAAAAGAGACATGGCCATCCGCAACTGATCCACGGCATCCCATGCGACAGTAATTTTTTGCAGCATCACCAATTGGCGGACGTCAAAACGTCTTTGCAGCACACCGAGTGGCTCGGTCGGATTGATCGCGGTTTTTATCTTTCCGTCCAACTGCAGAAACTTCCGGTAGACCTTGAAGGCTCCTGCAGTGGTTCTCCCGGCGCTTTGCTCCAACTCGGCAACCTGACTTGCCACCATAGGGAAATGCTTGAGCTCCTGGCCGAATGCCGTCCTGAATTCGCTGTACATTTTTGCCTCACGCGCAGCTCTTGTCATGCTTGCCGCACCGGACAGCCCTACCGTCAAGCGGGAATAAGTCAAAACAATACCGACGACATTAGCCAGACCACGATCAAATGGACCTACGGGATAAGCTATAGCACCGTTGAAAGTCATCTCCCCTGTAGTCAATTCGGAGGTTCCCATTTTCCATTTTATGCGATCGATGGTACAACCGTTGCGAATCTCTTTTTCCTTGTTCCCTGGCATCCAGGCGGGCACGACGAATATGCCGATCTTCTCTGAGCCATGAGGCTTTGCGGTAACTATGGCATAGTCGGCATGGGTTGCGGAACAAAAAAACTTGCTGCCATACAACTTCCAGGTGGTTCCCTCCAGAACGGCTTCCAGCATATTAGCCGGGACATCCGAACCTCCCTGGATTTCCGAAAGATACTGGGCTCCGACAGCAAAATCGTCGTCTCTTCCCTCCTTGCAATGAAGCAGAATCTCACGAGTCTCAGGAGTATCTGCAAAGCAGTCGAGAACGGCAACCAACCCTTCCGTGCAGGTGACAGGACAGGCGATACAGGCTTCCCCGTTCTGATAAATCAAGAACATCTTTATCAGACGTTCCCATGGATTGGTTTTTTCAGAAAACAGGCCTTCTGCGAAAATTTCTTTTTCCATGACCAATGTTTCCATTGGACGAACAATCCGGTCGATCCGGTGGTGGTGACCATCGAAGTGGAGAACAGAGGGCCTGTTTTCAGGGAGGGCTGCTGCAGCAGCCAGATCGCGCCAACGAAACGAGGTTTTAAGGGAGAGTTTTCGGGCGGCCACATCCACGGCTTGCCAGTCGTGACCGGCAAAGTGTTTGACAACCGTCTGTAAATAGGGGTCGTCGGCGTAGTAGTCGGTTCGGTTTCGCCTGCTTAAGAAATCATCAAAATTATAGGGGTTATTCCTATCGGGGAGAGACATAACATCCTCCAATCTGAAATTTTCAATGAGAAATACACCTGACGTTCACTTGACGTCCAATTTCAGCGATTGCACCATTACCGCATGTAAAACTGAAAAAAACATTGCTGACTCCGGTCTGATATATGAACGAATCAGACCTTTTTTACCCACTCGTAGATACGCATTGGAGGGATATTGAGAAACTCATTGGAAACCTGGCCTGTCCCCAGGAAAGGCCGGCACAGGTGAGCCACTTGATTGCTCACCTGATATGCCACGAATCTTCCGTTGGGCGCCAGCACGGATGCAACTGTCTCAAGAATTTGAGATCCGTCGCTATGACTCATGGTGGAAAAAGGGATACCGGAAACTATTGCATTTGGGGCTTCCAGGCCATATGTCGACATTATCTCCTTCAGTTCAATTGCGCTGCCCAGGTGTGCGATAAGTCGGTTGTCTTTAATCTTGCGCACCACACTGTTAAAGTGTTCATTAATTTCGACGCTCAAAAGCTTGGAGTGCTGTGGCATAGCGTGCAGTATTGCACGGGTGATACCGCCTGTTCCTGGACCTAATTCAATGATGACATCGGTTGAAGTAATCCCGGCAGCTTCCACAATTCGGCGTTCCAGGAAACGAGAACTGGGAATAATCGAGCCAATCTGCAAAGGGTGTTTTAAGAATTCCTGAATAAAAACCAAAGAACCATTTATTTTGGCGCCGTTCAGCTTTTTATTTGTCATCCATTTATTCCCAAGAGGTTGTAAGTAACTGAGAAATGGTTCTCCTATTCTTTTAGTACCTTACAGATTGTCTTCTTGTTTTTTTTTAAGAAATCAATCTGTCGTAAGGTACTTATCCCGGCTTTCTTCCCGTTCACCGGGGTGAGGAGGACACCATTTCGTGAAGGAATTTCTTCCCGCTCCTTTTATTAGGGAGAGCATAACAGATAATTGTGTTGAGTTGTATAGCAAATATAGTCAATATATAGTCAATATACCGATGTTTCAATTCTTATAAAAAAAGGGAGTACTCTTTTATCGACTCACCTTCTTTTATCGAAATACGCCGATAATACCTTGCTGCACAAGATCCACTGACGGGAAAAGTCCCACCTTGTGTCTTGGGACTGTGGTACATTGCTCAACATTTACAGGTCTGGAATTATGCGAACGTTTTGCTGTTCCCGGTAAACGGTTACGAAAATTTCAGACCAAATTGCGGACGATTATGCATTCTCGTCTGCTCATGCACCGCTGACTAACAATACGGATATATGAACGACCTAAAACCGATTTGGATTGATACCGACATCTCGCTCGGACAGGAGTACTCTCCGGGCTTTTATAGAGACATCGACGATGGCCTGGCGATGATTTCGCTATTTAACAGCAGGAAAGTTGTGATCAAGGGAGTAAGCACCACCTTCGGCAACACGGATACGGACAGTTCCTTTCGTATCGCAACTGAGTTGGTGAGCAGGTTCGGACCTGACGGTCTGGAGGTATTTCACGGAGCCAATGGACCCATCAAGGATCCAGACAATCCACCGATTTCAGACGGTTCTAAAGCCCTGGCCGCTGCTCTCCGCAAAGAACGTCTGACCATCCTCTCCTTGGGTTCTGCCACCAATATTGGGGAAGTGATCAGAAAGCACCCCGAGCTGGTCAACCGGATCGACGAACTGGTGGCCATGGCGGGTTCCCGGTCCAGCCCCAAAGAGCTGTTTATTGCGGGACCCAAACAGGAAAAACCCTTCCCTGCAATGAATTTTGAAGCCGATGTGACTGCCTGGCACATAATATTAAACAGCAATGTGCCCATAACCTTTGTGCCCTTCAAATGCAGCCATGATATCTGGTTAACGGAGGAAGATGCCAAAGAAGTGGGTAAAGGCTCAGAGACAGGTCATTACCTTGAGCCTTATATGGAACGCTGGGCCAGGGAATGGGTGCGGGAATGGGGAGCGCCTGGATTTAATCCGTTTGACGCCCTGGCGTCTGGGTATATCCTGGTGCCGGACATGTTCGAGGTTAAGGTCCTGCCTGTCTGTATTAAAGAATGCCATAATTACGACGAGCCCGCCATTAGAGGGAAATTACCTCTTAAAAAGGATTATCTGCTGGTCTCAAACGAATTCGAAGGTTGTCGCCGGGTGCAGTGGTGTTCCAGCGTGAACCAGGAATTCAAACCGTATCTGATCAGCAGCCTGCAAGGTGAATGAGAGACAGACATACCTTGCAAGGAGAGGTTGCATACACTAAGGATTAGCATCCTGTTGACCAGGTTGTTCAGTAACAAAGATAAATAATCTGACCCCGCAGAGTTGTGCGATGCTGGAACAATTCGGATATTAGGATATCAAATAACCTCGCTGAACAGAGCGGGATAAGTTCCTTCACGAAATACTTTTCTTAAAAAAACAAGAACAGTATTTCTAAGTCACTAACGGTACTAACGATGATAAAAGTCAATAAGCTCAACAAGAAATTTGGTGACCGGGTGGCCCTTTCCGATGTCTCTTTCCAGATCGGAGCCGGGGAGATTTACGCCTACCTGGGACCCAACGGCGCAGGCAAAACCACCACCATCCGCATCCTCACCAGCCTGACGAAACGAGATGCGGGACAGGTGCGGTTGAACGGCTACGACCTCGACCGCACCCCGCTGGAATACAAGACCCAGTTCGGCCTAGTGCCGCAATATACTAACCTGGATGCCGAACTCTCAGTGGCGGAAAACCTCATCATCCACGGCCTCCTGCACCATATGCCGAGGCGGGAGATCGCCCGCAAGACCGAAGAACTGCTCGATTATATGGACATGAGCGACAGACGGCAATCAATGGTCAAATCCCTATCCGGCGGGCTGAAACGACGCCTCCTGATTGCAAGGGCCCTGCTGCATGGCCCGCGAATCCTCTTTCTCGACGAACCAACCGTCGGACTCGACCCCACTATTCGCCGAAGCATCTGGGGCATTGTCAAAAAGATCAAGAACGACGGGGCAACCATCTTCCTTACCACTCACTATATCGAGGAAGCGGAATTTCTCGCCGAGCGGGTCGCCTTTCTCGATAACGGCAAGATCGTCGTTGAAGACAGCCCGACCAGGCTTATGGCCGCAATCGGTGACTGGGCCGTCGATTATCTCGACGACAGCCGCCTGCTCACCGCCTTTTTCCGTTCCCGGGACGAGGCCGGCAACTATGTCAAGGATCGGGCCAACGGCTGCACGGTTCGCCGGGTAAACCTCGAAGATGCTTTTATCTCCATGACCGGGAGGAAAATCTCATGATCCGAGGATGGACTGCCGTCTACCTACGCGAACTTTTTATTCTGAGACGACGCCTGAAAAAACTGATCCCGGCCTGGTCGGTATCACCCCTGCTTTACCTCGTCGCCTTCGGCTATGCTGTCGGCAAACATGTGAACATCGGCGAGCACAGTTACCTGGAATTCCTGCTGCCCGGCCTGATCGCCATGGCCAGTATGACCCAGGCCTTCGCCATCGCCAGCGAGATCAACATTGCCCGTTTCTACTGGCATATCTTCGACGAATTCCAGGCGGCACCAATTAGCGATATGGCCTATGTTCTGGGTGAGGTGGTCGCCGGCATGACCCGGGCCATGCTTGCGAGCTGTGTCATCATCATTCTCGGTAGCTGCTTTGGCGTGTTTCTTTGCTATAATCTCTGGTTCTGGACGGCTTTGTTGCTCAATAGCTTCGTTTTCGCCTCGCTTGCCGTCGGTTGTGCCATGCATGTCAAGTCCCATGCCGACCAGACCCTGCTCACCAACTTCATCATCACCCCGATGGCTTTTTTAGGCGGTACCTTCTTCCCGCTCTCCCAGCTTCCGGGCTGGGGGCAGAAGATACTGAGTTTTCTGCCCCTGACCCACGCAGCCCATGCCGCCCGTTCTGCGGCCTTCAGCGAACCGGCCAATATAGCCGATTTCCTTGTCCTGGCCTGCGTCGGCATAGTCTGCTTTATATTTGCTTTCCTCTCGGTTAACCGGGCAAGAGTCTGAGTTGAGCAAAGGTTAAAAAAGCGTTGACAAAAACAATAAATGGGCTACTGTAATCGTTACATAGCGATATATGAATATAAAGGAAAACACGATGAAAACATTCATTCGAGTGATGAAAGCTCTGTCCGATCCGAACAGAGTCCGGGTAGTAAAACTCCTGCAGAACGGGGAACTTTGTGTCTGTGAAATTAAAGAAATTTTGGGCTTGGCACAATCTACCGTTTCAAAGCATATGAAAATCCTGGAAGATGCTGGATTGGTTGAAAGAAATCGACAGGGAACCTGGATGATTTACAGTCTGGCAGATGGCAGCGAGTCAACATATGCAGCAACAATGCTGATTCAGCTAGGCGGTTGGCTGGATAATGATCACGAACTGGACAGGATGCGCAAGGCCCTGCCGGCTGCGGCTGTTCTGCGTGATTGTGCACCAAAAGGTTGAATAATATCAACATGAAAGCATTTCAACCAGTGAGAACGAATTGTAGCTGTGACTGCAACAAAACCGATGTAGCCCAACCACCGGCAACAAAAAATCGCAATATGGCCAAGGCTACCTGTCTCGGCCTGCTCGGTTTTGCAGTCTGGTATGTACTTTACCTACAACTTGAACCTTTTTCTAATTTTTTCACTTCCTCACTGCTTGGTCTCGAAAAGGGCAATCTATCTTGTGAGTGGACTTATGATCGCCATAATTTCCGGCTGGACCATCGGCCGTTTTAAGCTTGAGCATTGGATTGAGGACTGGGTGCAGGAACTTCGGGCAGGTGAAGCGGTAGTTATCGAAGAAAATTTAACCTGGCCCGACCGCATTGTCATGGACGGGAAGCCGTGCGTGATATCGTTGGCAAGGTGTGGATCTATGTCGCTGCCGGAAATGGTCATTCTCCGCAAAGTACTCAAACCAAAATTGATAGCGGTCTTTATCGGAGTTGTCGGCAGCGGAATTCTCTTCACTGGTTTTTTGTTCAATCTGATTATTTAAATCTCTTCAACCTGTAGATGTCTCAAAACAACACCAACAATTGCATCTGCAGGTGAGCATTATTTCAACACAACACAATGAGGGACAGGATGGAAATAAAAGTATGTGGGCCGGGTTGCGCCAACTGTGAAAAGACACTGAAAATAGTCGAAGCTGCAGTTGCAGCAAAAGGGATAGAGGCTATAGTTACCAAGATAACGGATTTTCAGGAAATGGCCCAATTGGGTATTTTTTCGACTCCCGCCGTGGTAATTGACGGAAAAGTCACATGTGTGGGTCATGTCCCAAAGCAGAGTGAAGTTGAAGAGTGGATAGGTTAAGATTGTTGATCAGCCTAAAACAGCTCTCTTCTGTGAAGTATTTTTATTTTAGTTGATGGAGATGTCGATGGCCCATGATCATACTCATCATCACGGCCCAACCAATTTTAATCGGGCTTTTGCCATTGGCACGATTTTAAATCTGCTTTTTGTGGTTGTCGAGGCTTGGTATGGCACAATATCCGACTCGTTGGCTCTGATTGCGGATGCAGGTCATAATTTAAGCGATGTCATGACCCTGCTCCTCGCCTGGGGAGCAATGACCCTGGCTAACCGAACGGCTACAGCCAAACATACCTTTGGCTTCAAGCAGGGAACTATCCTGGTCTCCTTTGGCAGCGCCTTGTTTTTGTGTGGGGCTATAGGGGTCATCATCTGGGAAGCTATTGGCCGACTAGGCTCTCCGGTGCCGGTAGACGGCATGACCATTATGGTGGTCGCAGCTATCGGTGTGGTGATTAATACGGCGACAGCTTTGTTGTTTATGGCGGGCAGAAAAGATGATCTGAATATCAAAGGAGCCTTTCTGCACATGGCAGCCGATGCAGCGGTCTCAGCCGGAGTGGTGGTCTCCGGGCTGCTTATCGCTGTCACCGGCTGGAATATTCTTGATCCGGTGATCTCAATCGCGATTGCCTTCGTCATCCTCATCTCCGGCTGGGGACTACTGAAAGACTCGCTGCATCTCACCATGGCCGGAGTACCCGCCCATATTGATGCGACGGCTGTACTGGACTATCTGGCCGGACTGCCGGGAGTGCAATGCGTCCATGATCTCCATATCTGGGCCGCCAGTACCACGGAAAATATTCTTACCGCTCACCTGGTCATGCCTGACGGTTACAGCGATGATTTTTTGCATCGGACGGCCGAATCCCTGAATCACGATTTTCATATTCACCATACAACTCTCCAGATCGAACAAAGTGACATAACCGGAGCCTGTCATACCAACAACACGGGCAAAAATGGGCGATGCTGGCCGGGACATCCCTCACACTGAATCAGTGTTTTTATACACTTCCGTAGAATTGATTGACGGAAGTGGTTTCTGTCGACGCCTCTCCGGTGTACCTTGCTCAGCTCAACAACCGTTCAAACCAGAATCATCATAAGTCAATAATTAGGTGGCTGGATGTGGCTGGAAAATTGTTTTACACTTTGTAACTTATCCTGACACGTTCCCCCTCGTTGCTCTCTATGTACTATTGATGCAGCCTGATATAAATTTCTTGACTCCTGATACTGAATACGTGCAAGCAAATCAACAAGAAAAAATGGTTTAAGTACAAACTCATCGGCACCTTGGCGAAAAGCCTCACTTTCGTCTGATGAGTCACAACTACCAGTAATCATGACAACTATCGATCTTTGATTAATTTGTTTAGCCTTCCGGATAACCTCGAACCCATTCGTTTGGCCCATTTTAAGATCGGTGATAACCAAATCAAAATCTTCAACATTCAATAGCTTGATAGCCTGATCTCCATCAGTCGCCTTGGTGATGTCGTAGCCGTTTGCTTCAAGGATATATTCCAATAAATACAATATCATTTCATCGTCATCTACTACCAGCGCCTTTTGTACCATGGTTATCCCCCTTTTTATTGTTGATCTCTGAATGCTGTACCCCCTCAATTCTGTAGTTCACGATGTGTTTGCATAAAGTGTACCAACGGTATGAGAGTATTAGGGGAACTTGCGGGAGCTGCTATTTATAGAAAAAACTCAGATGAGCTTGCCCAGTACATATCCAACAACAATGCCGATAATAAGGGCAAACGTCAGGCCTCGATAGGTTAACACATCCTTCGAATAGCCTCTTTGGATAGCAACGAGGGAGACCAAATAACCTATCGCATTAAGGAGCCAGACGAAGCCGATAGATAAGATTTTGACGATCAATGGTCCAACCACCGGTACGATCGCGATAACGCCAAGCAACCAGGCAAATGCATTGGATAATAGGCCAATCAAGAACACACCGCTGGCGATTAACTTTGTATCTATGTGATAATGTATACCTAGACAGATAAAGGCCACAATCAGCCCCCAGATTGGAAGCATTATTTTCCAGTTTTTCCACCAAGGCAATACTCTTAAAACCGGATCTTTTTCGTCTGGTGATTTAGAATCAATGTTGTTGTCGGTATTCATTATCAATCTACGTTCATCTTTTAAAATTCCTGTTTATTGCCCTCTTGGGTTATCTTACATTAAGGTGTAAAATCCGCTATACTGAAATTTCAAAGCATTGTGACATCTTAGACCTCTCTACAAAATTAATTAAATTCTAACGAAAAAACTCAGCATAAAACTATAAATAAAAACCCAAGAAATCAATCGCTTCACTACACTCATACGTTATTTACTTACCGTATTTCCTGCAATATTTGCAGTATTGCCTTTCACCCTCTTTTGATCCAAACTCTAACCCAGAATAAGAATTTGTTGAGGTTTCCCATGTGAGTGAAGATTATCAAACATGCTTTTAACAAGGAGGGAGATATGAAGGGCAAGAACAGCAAGTTGAAATCCTTAGGGATTGGTCTAATGACAGTCATTGCTACCTGCTTTTTGGCGAGTGGGTGCGCCAAGACATCAGCCAGTACCAGCGATACGGCAATGCTTGTCCAACGTGCGGAACAAGCTGCAGCAAATTCAGAAAATTCCGCGATTAAAGCAGAAAATGCGGCCACAAGAGCTGAAAATGCCGCTATGAAGGCGGAAAATGCTGCTGATCGGGCTGAGAAGATGGCCGAGAAGTCCGAACGGATCTTCACCAAAAAAATGAAAAAATAATCGATCAGCAAGAGGTAGTTTTCCCCAAACACGAGCTGATTGCATTCGCTGAATCCATCTCGATACTTTTTCTGGATCAGCCTCAATTGAGCCAGCTTGAATACCTGAACACAGTGGCTACAAAAAGAAGCTACTGTGCTCAGGTATTGCTGCGTTTCCTGCTGGTGTGTCTGTGCTCTTTTGCAAAAGACCCTCACCGCCTGAAAATCAGAATTTTTCCGGTACATCCCTCCTCTCCAGCAGACCAAAAAGAGAGCCCAAAACATCCCGCCCGAAGCAGACAACCCTTTTGGCGATAATTAGGATAACAATCAAACCCTAATTATTTATGGGCAATAGGCACCGAAGATATTTCGACTATAAACTCTGTGGAAGAATAAAACTTTCCATGATACAATTGCACGAGAAAATTCTTCTTGGAAGTTAACAACATTTCAATGCCATCAAAATAACCTTGGAATCCCCTGGGACCAAAGCGGCATAAACATTACTTGTTGCCACGTTATTATGCCAACTCATTGTTCTCTAATCATAAATTTCTTAGCCAGACTTTTCAGAGCTCGCTTGCTGAGGATAATTCCAACAGTCCTTCTTTTGCTGGTTTTCACAGTCCCTGCCTCTGCCACTTTTCCTGTTGCTTCACAAGAACTTGCAAGAGAAATGACCAGGTTCCTCTTATGTTTTCCTATGGAACTCATCAAACTACAAAAAAACCGTCCGATCATCGCTACCGAAGACATCTGTCTTGCGACTATTTATCATGGCACAGGAATGCGACCTCTTTGGGTGACTGACGACGGTCCTTCACCAAACGCCTCGATCATTCTCCGACACCTGGAAAATTCATCACAAGATGGCCTGAATCCTGATGATTATAATGTCAGGAAAATTCTAAAAATATGGCCTTCCCGGGATCTTGGCACCTTGGCCGAGCTCGACACTCTTCTTACCTTCAACCTGATAAAATATGTCCATGATATCAGTTATGGTCAGCTCATATGGCGTGAGACCGACCCGATTTTGTTTGCCGAGGCCGGGAACCCGAAATTCAATCCTCTTCAAACCATTCAGAGACTTCTTGCACAACCGGATTTGGATAAATATCTCAGCGGTCTTCCCCCTGGTCATCACCACTACACCGCGCTCAAATCAGCATTAGAACAATACCGCCGGATTGCCGCTACTGGAGACTGGGACCATATCCCGGAAGGCAAAACCTTACACCCGGGAGAGCGAGATAACCGTGTTATCCTGGTTCGTAAAAGATTGCAGAAAACGAAGGATCTCGACCCGGGGTTGCCAACCTCTGCCCTCTACGACGATGATCTAAAAACTGCGGTTATTACCTTTCAGCGCCGTCACGGCCTCTATCCGGACGGTCTTGTCGGGCGTAAAACACTTGCCGCAATGAATATTCCGGTAACACGTCTGATTGATACGATCCGTATTAACATGGCCAGATGGCGCTGGTCGGATCATGAGCTTGGCCCCAGATATATCCTGGTCAATATCGCCGATTACAATTTAAAAGCCTACAGCGGCGAGACTGTTGTTCTTAACTTCCCGGTCATTGTCGGTCAGCAGCAACACCAAACTCCGGTCTTCAGTGCCCAAATCAAATATCTCGACTTCAATCCATTTTGGAATGTCACTCCCAGTATTGCGGAGAACGAGGATTTGCCCAAACTCCGCAAGAACCCAAACTATCTTGTTGAACGACATGTCCGCCTCTTTTCCAACTGGCAGGCAGACGCTATTGAACTTGACTCCACATCCATCGACTGGAACCAGGTATCAAAAAACCAAATAAATTCCTACAAACTTCGCCAGGATCCCGGCCCCTGGAATGCACTGGGACGGGTTAAATTCATTTTCCCCAATCGCTATTCCGTTTACATGCATGACACTCCCGGCCATGATCTTTTTTCTCATACAAAGAGGGATTTCAGTCACGGCTGTATTCGTATCAGTGATCCACTCGCCTTGGCAATTTTTATCTTGGATGGCCAGAAAGGAGGCTGGGACAGACAATCGGTGGAAGCAGTCTTCAACCAAGACAGCCGAAAAATCATACCCTTAACCACAGATATGCCGATCCATATTACCTACCAGACCACCTGGGTTGACAAAGAGGGATTAATCCATTTTAATGATGACATTTATGGCCGGGACGCCAAACTGTATTCTGTCCTAATCAATAAAGAGATTCCTGCCGATTAGTACTTTACGGATTTTTTTGTTCATAAAAAACAAACTGCATCAATAAATTTAAAAAGAAACCCTTATGACCAATCGTCGCAGATTTTTACGTATGTCAATGCAAGTAGGCCTAGGTCTTCTCCTTGCGTCACCACTTGATCTCCTCGCCGGCCAATTTCCCCAACCCGAGAATCTTTCCTTTTACAACGACCATACGAGGGAGAGTTTTGACCTCTGCCGAATCTCAGGAACCTGTCCCCCCACAATTCGACAGGAATTCAATATATTTCTCAGGGATTTTCGGACCGGCGATGTTCACCCAATTGATTTCCGACTAGTCCACATACTCCAGCGGATCCAGAAGATAGCCGCCAGCTCCGGCGTCTTTCATGTGATTTCCGGATATCGTTCACCGAAAACCAATAAATACCTGCGGGGGAAAAGTTCGGGTGTAGCCAAAAGAAGTTTGCATATGCGGGGACAGGCTATCGATCTCCGACTTTCCGGCCTGCCGACCTGTGATCTCCGCGACATTGCCATCTCGCTTAAAGCGGGCGGAGTTGGCTATTATGCCGAATCCGACTTCGTGCATCTGGACACCGGTCGTTTCCGCACATGGTAGCAAAATAGCCAAAAATCCAAACAAGATCTCGTTATCTTGGACAAAAAGCGTCTCTTTGAGTCGATTTTCCTGTTGAAAATAAGGACCAAACATTCTAAGTACCATAACGTCTATAGACAAGTGATCCAGAAGCCCAGCAAGACAGGATTGCGGTAATACCAAGATAATAATCTGTCAGGTAATCATGGAGAACTATTATGGCTTATAAAGAGATTGTGAGAAACTCTCTTAGGACATTCGAGGATTTGGAAAAATGGCTTGCCGGTCGAAAGGTAGCGGTAGATCCCAGGCTCAAGGAGGTAATTGCCAAATATCCTATGAGAGTGAACACCTATTACCTGAGTCTCATTGAAAAGATGAATGACGGTATCTGGAAACAGGCAATTCCCGGTGTAGGAGAACTTGAGCATTATAAAGACCTGACTGCAGACCCCCTGGATGAGGATGGAGATATTCCACTTGGTGGTCCAAGGACAATAGTTCACAGGTATCCCGACAGGGTTTTATTGCTTGTTTCAAACGAGTGCGCAATGTATTGCCGATTCTGCACGAGAAAAAGAAAAGTAGGTGATGACCGTAAGAATCCAAGTTTAGAAGACATAAAAAAGGGAATTGAATACGTTGCATCTCACGAAGACATCCGAGATGTATTACTCTCTGGTGGGGATCCTTTGCTGATGTCCAACAACAGACTTGATGATGTCTTAGGGAAACTGAAAGAAATTAAGCACGTTGAATTAATCAGAATCGGGACAAGAGTCCCATGCACCTGGCCGCAAAAGATAATTGAAGACAACGACTTAATCAAGGTACTAAAAAAACACTCCCCCCAGTCACTTAACGATCCGCAGCTCTATGTAAACACTCACTTCAATCATCCTAATGAAATAACAGCCCAAAGTTACAAGGCGATTAAAATTTTAAGAGACCTGGGCATTCCCATAGGAAATCAAACTGTTTTGATGAAGGGAGTGAACGATGACACGGATATAATGAGAAACCTGCTACACGGCCTGGGGAAAATGGGAATAAAACCATATTATCTCTATTATGCCGATCTTGTTGAGGGAACAGGTCATTTCAGGACGGAAGTATACAAGGGGAAAGAAATCTGTAGGGACCTTTGCGGATCCACTACAGGGTTTCTGCGCCCGGTCTATGTCGTTGATGCCCAGGGCGGGAGAGGTAAGGTTCCGGTAGATCTCGGTTTTTCAGACGGAATAAGTGAAGACAAAAAGGGTGGCACTTTTACTTCCCCGATTGGACTCGGAAAAGTCTATGTGAATGATCCGATAGAAAGAATCGAAGGGAAAGAAAAGAGAAACCGGAGTAAAATAAATGAACATAATGGAAAGACTCAGCCATAGTACAGCACTGTACTATCGAGAAAACTTCGGTAAAAACTCTGGGTAATACACCAGGAAAAAGCTCAACAAATTCTTCCTATCACTCTGCCGATACGGTATTTTTATGCCGTAATATGTTCTCAATTGCAGTATTGCCTCCTCCGCTCTTTTCATCCATACTTTACGCTGGGCTGATAATATTTACTTACCGAAAATAAGATAATCAGTGTCTGTCGTTCGTTGTGTATGTAAAAACCTACCTGGGAGGGACTGATGATCCAAAACGCCTGGGACTCTTCTGCTTCGGTCGAAAAATTCACAAAAATGGCAGGAGACCCGCATTGGCGGTTGGTCAATCGAACCATGCGCTTGAGCGGCAACCAAGCCGACGCCCTTATCGAAACACTCCACTCCGTCCAGGATTCCTTTGGCTATGTCGACCGCGACGCCATGGAATACGTGGCCTACGGACTCAAAGTACCTCTCAGTCGCGTGTATGCTGTCGCAACTTTTTACCACTATTTCACCCTAAAGCCGCCCGGTGAACATACCTGTGTGGTCTGCCTGGGCACCGCCTGCTATATCGGCGGTTCAGCTACTATTCTGGAAAGTATCCATGAGCAGACCGGCATTCGCCCCGGAGAAACCACAAAAGATGGCAAGGTTTCGCTGCTGATTGCTCGTTGCCTTGGGTCATGCGGTCTTGCACCGGCTGCAGTATTTGATGGACAAGTGACCGGAAAACTGAATTCACCCGCCGTTCTGGAAAAAATCAAGAGGTGGACCAGCGATGACACTGATGCTTGAAGAACTGCAACACATGGCAAAAATTGAAAAGGAACGCCAGGAAGGATTTCAGTATCAAATCAAAACGTGCCTGGCGGCAGGTTGCCTTTCCTGCGGGGGCGGGGGACTCAAAGAGGCTCTGGAAAAAGAGGTGGGTCGCAGGGGGATGGAGAACCGGGTCGAGGTGAAAGGAGTCGGCTGTCTGAGGTTATGTGCCATCGGGCCGCTTGTTTCGATTGAACCCGAAGGAACGCTGTACAAGTCTGTTAAGGTTACGGATGTCGCACAGATAATCGATGCCCTGGGTGGAAGACCGGTGGACAGTTTGCAATGCTCAACCGATCTCGCCTTTTTCAACAGACAGCATAAAATCGTCCTGGAAAATTGTGGCAGAATAGATCCGGAACGCATTGAGGAGTATATTGCCGAGCGAGGCTATGTGGCACTCTACAATGCCTTGCGGTGTATGACGCCAAAGGAAGTAATCGATGAGATCACCATGGGCGGCCTGCGTGGTCGGGGCGGTGCCGGATATCCCACCGGCTTGAAATGGACCACGGTCGCCAAGGCGATCAGTGAAAGCAAATATGTAATCTGTAACGCCGATGAAGGAGACCCCGGGGCTTTTATGGACCGAAGTGTCCTGGAAAGCGATCCACACCGGGTGCTGGAAGGGATGGCCATTGCCGCATATGCTGTTGGGGCGAATCACGGTTTTATCTATGTCCGGGCCGAATATCCACTGGCGGTGAAACGACTGCGAACAGCCATCACCCAAGCTGAGCGCATCGGTGTGCTTGGGAAAAATATTTTCAACACCAGGTTCCAATTTGACATTCATATACGGCTGGGGGCCGGAGCATTTGTCTGCGGAGAGGAAACGGCGCTTATTGCCTCGATTGAAGGCCTTCCCGGCAAACCTCGTGCTCGTCCGCCCTATCCCGCCGAATCCGGGTTAAGAGGCTATCCAACCTTGATCAATAACGTAGAAACCTTTGCCAACGTAGCTCCTATCATCCGCAATGGTGGCGACTGGTTCGCCGGCATCGGTACCGAAAAGAGCAAAGGCACCAAGGTTTTTGCCCTTGCTGGTCGCGTCAAACACACCGGCTTGATCGAAGTGCCCATGGGAACCACCCTGCGTGAGATTGTTTTCGATATTGGCGGTGGTATACCCAATAACGGTACATTCAAAGCTGTGCAGACGGGAGGGCCGTCAGGTGGCTGCATTCCCGAACAGTATCTCGACATGCCGGTTGACTATGAGTCCCTGGCCAAGGCCGGTTCCATCATGGGATCCGGCGGCATGATCGTTATGGATCAAAGCTCGTGCATGGTGGATGTCGCCAGATTTTTCATGGATTTCTGCATGTCTGAATCCTGTGGCAAATGCGTACCGTGCCGGGTGGGGACAACCCAGATCCACAATCTGCTCTGCAAAATAACCAGCGGCGAGGCCACCCCAACGGATCTCGCTACCATAGAAGAGCTGTGCGATCTGGTGAAAAAGACAGCGCTATGCGGCCTAGGCCAGACAGCACCAAATCCAGTACTCAGCACTCTGCGCTATTTCAAAGACGAATACATGGCCCATATCGAGGGCAAACGTTGCCCGGCAGCGACCTGTAAAATGAGAATGGCCACGGAGGTCGTATGACAAATCCGGCTGCTTTGCCCAGAAGAAGGATGGAGACCGGCGTTGGTTCTGCTCGCGTTCTGACTTTTAAAATTGATGACCGTGATGTCAGCGCCCGTGAAGAGGAAACTCTTCTCTCTGTGGCCCGCCAGAACGGCATCTACATTCCGACACTGTGCCATCTTGACGGCTTGTCAGAGCATGGTGCCTGTCGGCTGTGTCTTGTCGAAATCAAAGACTCTCCAAAACTGGTCCCGGCCTGTATTACTCAGCCGCGAGAAGGGATGGAAGTGATTACCAATTCCGAACGGGTACTGGACTACAGAAAAAAAATACTGGAACTCCTCTTTACCGAACGTAATCACGTTTGTTCGGTCTGCGTCTCCAACGGCCATTGTGAGCTTCAGGAGTTGGCGGTTACCCTCGGGCTCACCCATATCCATTATGAATATCTGTATCCCCGCCTGTCCATTGATGCCTCCCATGAGCGATTCATCCTGGATCATAACCGATGTGTGCTCTGCTTGCGTTGTGTACGGGTTTGTGGTGAAATCGAGGGTGCCCATACCTGGGACGTGAACAATCGAGGAATACATTCCAGAATCATCGCCGACCTGAATCTGCCCTGGGGGACATCTCTGACCTGCACGGGATGCGGCAAATGCGTTCAGGTATGTCCCACCGGTGCCCTTTCGGAAAAAGGAAAATCCGTGGCGGAAATGGTCAAGAGGAGACAGTTTTTGCCCTATCTGCAAACGATGCGGGAAAGAGACCGGGAGTAAGCCAAAAAGGAGAGTCAGTATGTCAAAGGTGCGCATCGCAACAACCTGGCTTGACGGCTGCTCCGGGTGCCATATGTCCCTTTTGGATATGGATGAGCGGCTGATAGACATCGCAGATAAAATCGAACTGGTTTACGGCCCTCTGGTGGATGCACGGGAATTTCCCCAGAATGTAGATGTCACACTTGTCGAAGGAGCCGTGAGCAGTGATGAGGATGTAACAAAAATTTGCCTGATCCGGGAACGCAGTAAAATCGTGGTCTCTTTTGGCGACTGTGCGGTGACCTCCAACGTACCGGCCATGCGTAACGAGTTTAGCGTTGAAGAGGTGTTACAACGCAGCTATAGAGAAAATGTCTCAATTAATGCACAGCTTCCCAAAGATCGGGTACCTCGTCTGTTGCCGCACGTTCGCCCGGTGCACGAATATGTAAAGGTTGACGTCTTTCTCCCTGGTTGTCCACCGCCGACCGAGGCTATTTATTTTCTAATATCCGAGCTATTACAAGGACGCATCCCGAACCTGACTGGAAGGACCCGGTTTGGAGCCTAAGCCGATCGGCCAAGGAGATTTGTTATGAGCCAGCAATTCGTTATTGAACCGGTCAGTCGAGTCGAGGGTCACGGCAAAATCACCATAACTCTGGATGATCAGGGTAAGGTGGCGGATGCTAAATTTCATGTGACCCAGTTCAGGGGATTTGAGAAATTCTGCGAAGGACGACCCTACACAGAAATGCCGTCCCTGGTCGAACGGATCTGCGGCATTTGCCCCATCAGCCATTCCCTTGCTTCGGTAAAGGCATGCGATGCCATTCTCGGCATCCAGGTTCCCAAGACGGCAACCAAATTGAGGCGGCTTCTCAATTGCGGAGAGTTTATCCAGTCCCACGCCCTGAGCTTCTTCTATCTCTCCTCGCCGGATCTGCTGCTCGGCATGGATTCGGATCCGGCAACACGCAACATCTTAGGTGTGTTGAAAGCCAATCCGGAGTTTGCCCGCGACGGCATCCGCCTGCGTCAAATCGGCCAGCAGATAATCGAATGGTTTGCAGGTAAACGCATCCATCCGTCCTGGGTGGTTCCGGGAGGTGTGAATGCCGTCCTGAGTCAGGAACATCGCGACAGTATGCAGACCCTTATTCCTGAAGGTCTGGATATCATCCAACGAACTCTGATTTTGTTTAAGCGATCCCTCGGCCGATTCCATGAAGAAATTCGAACCTTTGCCAATTTTCCCACCTATTTTATGGGACTGGTCAATGCAGCAGGGGATCTAGAGCATGTTGACGGCAAGCTCCGCTTCATGGATGCCAAAGGTAACATCGTCGAGGACCAGGTCGATCCTGCGCATTATCAAAACTACATCGGTGAGGCCGTCGAAGAGTATTCCTATCTAAAATCCCCCTACTACATACCTCTCGGCTATCCGGAGGGCATCTACAGGGTTGGCCCTGCTGCCAGACTCAACGTCTGTGACAGTTGCGGCACGCCCCTCGCTGACCAGGAACTTGCCGAGTTTCGCAGCCTGGAGCGGGGTCCGGTGTTAAGCTCGTTTCACAACCACTATGCCCGACTGATAGAGATTGTCTATTCGATGGAGACCCTGGACAGGCTTTTGAGCGATCCAGACATCCTCGATCGCAGCATACGGGCCTTTGCGAAACCAAACTATCTCGAAGGTATCGGGGTGGTTGAGGCGCCGCGCGGTACTCTTTTTCATCATTACAAAGTGGATGAATACGGACTCCTGACCTGGGCCAACATGATTGTTGCAACCGGCAATAATAACCTGGCCATGAATCGCGGGGTTTTGCAGGTGGCAAAGCATTTTATCAAGGGGACGAAACTCACCGATTCAGCAATCAATAGAATACAGGCGGTCATCAGGGCCTTTGACCCTTGTCTGAGTTGCTCTACCCATGCTCTTGGGAACGGATCTCCCTCAATCCAGTTGCTGGCAGCGGGCGGACAAGTGCTTGATGAAGTTTAATATCCGATTTCATAGAGCCGATCCTTTCAATTGCTTCAGTGCATCAAGGGTCCTTTGATTCTTCCAAAGAAAATTGCAGAAAAAACTCAGGATAAGCGGGATAATTTTTAATCTTGACATTCAAACAAGTTATCAAGACAAACACTGTGTTTTAATACCGTATTTTTACCATAGTTACAGTATTGCCTTAATCGCGATTTTCAATCAAATCTTCTGCCATGACGAAAATGTGTGTCTGTCTAGAGGTTCTTATACTCCTGAAGGGGGTACTGAACAAAGTCCCCGTGCTTTTCGGGGGTTAGCAAACGTCTGGTTCCTGAACCAGACACGAAAAGAGGCGATACGAATCGCACAACAATTGAAAGGGGTAGTGAAATGGCAGAAGGTACTGTGAAATGGTTTAATGATTCTAAAGGTTTTGGTTTTATCGAGCAAGATGGTGGCAAGGATGTCTTCGTACATCACACAGCGATACAGGGCCATGGCTTCAAGTCACTCAACGAAGGCGAGCGGGTGCTCTTCGACATTGTCGATGGTACTAAGGGCCCAGCTGCTGCAAACGTTGTCAAGCAGTAGAACCCCGATCCAAGAAACCATGCAAAACCGAGGGAGGCGTTCCTGAGATTCGGTTTTTTAAAAAGATCCGAGGTTTTATATTTGGAGAATAGAATATAAAGGAAAAATCTCCGTCGGTTTTTTGCATTATTCCAATAACAATAAACTCGTGAAAAAAAGATCTTATTTCGAGATGGCTAAATAAAAAAACTTCAGACACGATTCGTATGTTTTTCCAATCATTTTGTCGCATTAAAGTGCGTCACAATAATAGAAAAATCACAACAACGATATCCTCTGCCTCACTCCGGAACGAGACAGATTTATAGCAGTCGGTATCGACCGTAGCTAAAGGTTTGGCTCCTCCCCTAGAACTGAGGAAATAGCAAATCTCCTCAGCCCCATCTTTCCCTTATATTCCACCCATGTGCTGTTCTCGATAACTCTTAATAGTTTCCTCATTAACAAAGTATCGAATCTTGCTGAGACAGTCATCATCAGTACAGACTTTGGGCATGATTTCCGGTAGAACCTCCATAATGAAGCGTTTTTGTTCACTCGGATCAAGATTTATTATAGCGGCTTTAATTTCTTCAAATGTCATTGTCATTCCCCCTATAAACGTTGAATTCGCTTAATTGCGGAAAATCGAAAACGTCATGAAACATATTATAATCTTTATCAAATTACCGTTAGCCACCCTTTCCCGGGCAACCCGGCAATCTCGTTGAGCCCCACGGTTTTCCGTCACTGTCTCACGACAGTTTGGGCTTGATCTGCCACTGGAGATAGATCTTATTCTTAGCTTAATTATAGGTCTGAAAAGCACAAATTGTCAAGCCCAAGAGCAGCTCCCCTCTTGATGGCGCGAGCTGAAACACAACTATTAAATTCAGTATTATTTCAAAAAGATCGCCATTTAAATTTCGCAGCATCAGTGCCCAAATTCATCAATCCGTTGCACTCCCTCCATCATAATTGCCATAAATCCCCCAATAGGTGGAGCCTTTTCGAGTTCCTTGGGAATTCCCCTCGTGTAACTGAAACGACCGTGTTTGGCACTCATCAAGGCATACACCGCGTCTTTCTGCCGATATTTGAGAAAACGAGCATAGACGAATTCCCCATCCTTAAAAAAGATCATTGCCTTGCCCTCTTTAAGCGATAGGTCGATCCTCCCTGATTTCCGTGAAGAATTGATCAGCTGGAAAAGATCAACAGCATGTATTTCCGAGAGTTCCCCCGTCATGCCTGAAGTAATATTCCCTGATCGCAAGGTCATTGTTTGTGCCCTATCGACCAACATTTTCAACAGAAACAGCTGCAATACCGGATGTTTTCTAAGGGCATCCCTGAAATTTTTAACGCTCAGCATTGCCACTTCAGTCACTTGTAGAGTGTGAATAGAGTGGGTCACCGGTTCGCCGGTAAGAAGACTCATTTCACCAAATATCTCATCTGCCCAAATCTCCGTAATTTTTGAACCATCGTCGGCAATTACCGCAACCAGACCTTTCAAAATAATATATAGATTGTTGCCGGGAGCTCCCTTCTTAATAACTATCTTATCAACAAGAACGGTCTTAAACTCAAGAAGCAGGGTTAGATCACTCAAAGAATGGTCATCCAGTGATTTGAAAATATTAAGTTTTCTAAGTTCGCCAAAATATTTTTCAAGACGCTTCCTTCGACGACGATCTTCTGTCTCTTTAAGCAATTTCATCTGGAGCGTAGCAAATTCTTTTTCCTTTTTATATTCGAAGGATATCATTCCTTCGCAACCGCCACAGTCAAACTTAGACTTCTGGCAATCATTTTTAGCAAACCCGCTGACGCCATCTTTTGGGGTGACGATATTCACAATTTTCTGTGCGAGATAAAGACAACCTGGTTTATAGGATGATACCGACAGACTGAAGTTTTCTACCTTCAGCTCTTCACCTACATTATAAAAAGGACAGGAACGCTCACTTATAATGAGAAAAACTGCATCATGGAATTTATCAACTGGTGTTCTCATAAATTACCCTCGAGAATTCCCGTCGGGTCGATAGGAAGGTTATTTTTACTGCCTGGTCAATAGTTGATTGCGTCGTAAAAACTCTTCATCTTGTTCGTTGTTACAATTTTCCTATCATTACGACGTACCGTATGTACGCAAAAATAATAGAAAAATTGCACGCCTCCAATATGAAGCTTTTTACTTATCCATCGAAAATCGAAGTTTTTACGAGTTTATCAATAGTTAATATGTGGCTGTATGAAAAACGATACGTTTTTATATCTCAAAGGTCAAAATAAAATGCACAACAACAAAGAAACAAAATGAGCTTAGAGTGACTTACTAGTTGAAAGTAGGAGGCTATGTAACCAGGATTATCTTGGATAATAAAGAAGGACCAAGATGGTGAACCATATCCCTGCATTTGTGTCCAACCGAATACGAAAAGCCTAACAACACACTCTCACATGCCGTGACCTCTTCGTCTTTACGTTGAAATCAGAGAGTTACTCTTCGTACTATTATGTTGCCAACGGAGTATCCAGCACCAAATGAACAAATTACTCCGAGGTCATGTTCTTTCATATCCTCGTGATTTTTATGAAAGCATATAATCGATCCGGCTGATGCGGTGTTAGCATAAGTATCAAGGATGGTAGGAGTAACATCATCGGTTATCTCTGTACCGAGCAATTTTTTACATATCAGTTGGTTCATATTGAGATTGGCCTGATGGAGCCAGACTCTCTTCAGGTCAGTCGGTGCAATCTTATACTCGGTCAAATGATTACGAATGATCCGGGTAGCAAAGGGAACCACCTCTTTAAAGACCTTCCTGCCCTCCTGCACGAAAAGCATCTCTTTTTCGGTACCCTGAGCCGGCCTGGTTCGATTGAGAAAGCCAAAGCCATTATAAATATTGGTGGAATATTTGGTCGCAAGTTTTGTTCCGACAATCTCGAAGACATCTTTCCTGCAGCAATGCTCCTCCTGCTCAATAATCACTGCGGTACAAACATCACCAAAGATAAAATGACTGTCACGATCACGAAAGTTCAGATGACCGGAGCAGATCTCGGGATTCACCATGAGAATCGCCCTGGCGTTGCCTCGAAAAATTGAATCAACTGCTGTTTGAATACCAAAGGTGGCCGAAGAACAGGCAATATTCATGTCAAAGGCAAAACCGGAAATTCCAAGAGCATCCTGTACTTCGACGGCAATTGCCGGATAAGGGCGTTCCATGTTGGAGCAAGATACTATCACGGCATCAATGTCCTCCGGCTTTTTACCAGCCCCCTGCATAGCTTCCTTGGCAGCTTCAACGCATATTTCACATTGAACCGATCTTTCTTCTGCTGATCTTTTGGGCAGCTGCGGGCACATTACCTCTGGATCCAGTACCCCTTCACGATCCATAACAAACCTGCTCTTTATACCAGAGGCCTTTTCAATGAACTCGGCGCTGGACTCGGCTAGCGCCTGACACAGACCAGAGGCAATCTCATTTTCGTGTGCTCTGTTGAAATTTTGCACATAGGTATTAAAAGAGCGAACAAGTTCTTCGTTTGAAATGGAAAACGGAGGTGTAAAAACCCCAGTACCACTGATGACAATTCTGGCCATAACTCTTCCGCTTGTTGTATTGAAGTTGTGAAAACAGCTACCGCCCCAACCGCAGGTGAAGCAAATCAAGGTCGCTATGCTACTCTTTCATGCCATATTTTGCAATTTTCTTGTCCACGACAATTACCAGGCTTGGAATATGCCTATCCCTTATTCCTGATCGCCTCCGGACAGAAAGGAGAAATCAACGTGTTGGAGGCCATGATACTTGTCGCGCCCCTGCAAATAAGGGGGCGACAAGTATTGGCGGTACTTATTTTTGCAACAAAACTGCTTGAGCGCGGCTTAGCCGATATGTACCAGCTCAAGCTCAAAGATCAGTGTCTCGCCTGCAAGAGGTGCATTTCCATCAAAAGTGACGGTTTCCTCGTTCAGTTGGCAAACGGTAGCAAGCACCGGTTCGTCTTCTTCATCGTTAAACTCAAGCTCGTCCCCAATTTCAAGCTCGAGGTCGTCCGGCATTTCTGAACGGGGAACTTCAAACACCATATCCTCATACCGTTCTCCGTAAGCCTTCTCCGGTGCAAGCGTTACAGTCTTTTTCTCGCCTACCCTCATACTTAGTACGCCTTCTTCAAAGCCATCAATCAGCTCACCTTCACCGAGAGTGAATACCAGGGGGTCTTCATCGACGGTTGTATCAAAGATACTGCCATCTATAAGTTTGCCGGTATAATGAACGGTGACTCTGTCTCCGTTTTTTGCTTGGGTCATAGGTTACTCCTTTAATCGAAAAATTCAGTTGTAATGAAAAGTACAATTATCATTTCGCGGTAATCCACTTCTCCAGGGAAACCTGGAGAAGGACGGCAACCAAAGCGTTGATGGCAATCTGTGTGGCTTGCCGATCCGCCTATGCGTAAATGATTTTGGCATTGCTGATACCAGTTACCTCGAAAAAACACAATTGTAATTTAACCACAACTGCACCATGTTCATTGTCGCTTGCGTATCAAGAAGAGATGAGGTTCCTCCTTGACCTGCCGAGAGCCTGTCCGAGAATAGGAATTTTGTCCAAAATCGAGCTTTTTGTCACCTCTCAGTGACGTGAACATCGGTGAAACGTTACTTGAGCTGCCATTGAGGATTTCGTTTTTCCAAAAAAGCCGCCACCCCTTCCTTGGCGTCATCGGTGGTGCACAGTCGGGCGAAAGCCTCGTTCATATATTGAAACTGTTTTTGATAATCCATATCCTCGGATTGATAGAAAGCATTCTTGGCAATCTGCACCGCAAGAGGACTTCGTTGCGCCAAATCTTCTGCCCATTTCAAGGCTTCCTCATCCAGTACTTCATGGGCAACTACCCTATTCACAAGCCCGAGCTCAAGGGCTTCCTGCGCTTTCAGGAGATTTCCATAGAGAAGCAACTCCAGGGCTTTTTTCCGTCCCACACAACGAGCAACCGGCAGAATCGGGCCAACACAGTTCAGGCCGACATTGATTGCGGTAAGACCCATTTTCACCCGTTCTGAGGCAATCACTAAGTCTGCTGCCGCCGCGAGTCCCATGCCATTAGCCGTAGCAACACCCTGCAGCTGTGCTATGACAGGCTTTTTCATGGTGGATATAGCCACTAAAGGATTTTCCATCCATTCTATCCACTCACGATATTGGGTTGCGGATTTACCGGTGAGTTCCTTGACGTCGATCCCGGCACAGAATGCTCGTCCGGAACTTTTAAGGAGAATAACCCGAACGTTATTGTCTGCCTCCATGGCAAGAAGAGCGGCATGAAGCTCCCCTGCCATCTGACTGTTGAAAGTGTTTAATTGCTCCGGACGATTCAGGGTTATGATACCGACATGTTTTGCTGTAATTTCAACGAGAACTGTTTCAAACACGGGAAGATACCTCCATTAAAAGATTCTTGGTCTGATACTGTATTCCATAGTTGATTCTATTTACATATTTGATTAAATGCCGCTATAGGAGTCTTCCATTTCCATAGTTTTGTCAAGACCTACAGAGAGTTCGTCATGGAAAGAATAAAAAGAATGGAAAATCGGTTGTTCTTCTGTTCAGAAGTCAGATCATTCTGAAAATTGTTTGTGCCGACTGCCGGAAGGATCCTGGTTCAGCACTTCTCTGATTTTTGTAGCCAGAGCCTCCATGGAAAACGGTTTCTGGAGAAAATTCACTCCCTTATCGAGGACACCGTGATGAGCAATGACGTCGGCAGTATAACCCGACATGAATAACCGCTTCAGGTTTGGATAAAGAGACAATAGATTCTTTGCCAGGTCACGGCCGTTCATTTCGGGCATGACCACATCTGTCATTAATACGTCAATTTCACCGGCATGTTCCTGGGCCAAACGGATAGCCTCACCCGGCGTGGATGCCGGCAGAAGATGATATCCCAGACGCTTGAGCATCAAGGCAGTCACCTCCAGGATCATGGGCTCGTCTTCCACCAGCAGGATGGTTTCGTGACAGCACACGGTGGATTTTGCCACAACTGTCTCCGATACACGCCGACCGCTTGCCACATAACGCGGAAAGTAGATCCTGAAAGTTGTTCCATTCTCCAACTCACTGTAAACATTGATAAAACCGTCATTTTGCTTAACGATACCGTAGACCGTGGCCAACCCCAAGCCAGTGCCATCACCTACCTTTTTAGTGGTGAAAAAAGGCTCAAACAGGTGCGAGAGAGTCTCGCGATCCATCCCGCAACCATTATCACTTACAATCAATAACACGTACTCGCCGGGGATAAAATATGCATGCTTGTCGCTATAGGTTTCATCAACAAACACGTTGTCCGTCTCGATCGTGATTTTTCCAGTATCCTGAATGGCATCCCTGGCATTAACACAAAGGTTTGCCAGAACCTGATCTATCTGGGAAGGGTCCATCCTAATTGGCTCAAGGTTCTTGCCCGGCAGCCAGGTGAGATCAATGTCTTCACCAATGAGCCGGTTTAACATTGTCAATATGCTTGCCACTGTACTGTTCAGGTCGAGTACCTCGGGAGATACTGTTTGCTTGCGGGCAAAGGCGAGCAGTTGCCTGGTTAAATCGGCTGATCGCTCTGCAGCCTGCTGAATCCCGTGCAAAGCTGAATACATCGGCTGGTTTTCAGCCACTTGCTCAAGAGCCATTTCCGCATATCCCAGAATTACTCCCAGCATATTGTTGAAATCATGGGCCACTCCCCCTGCCAAACGACCGACCGACTCCATCTTCTGAGCCTGGGTCAACTGTTCGTGTAATTTCTTGGTCTCCAATTCGACCCGCTTGCGCTCAGTGATGTCCCGCACACTGGCAATTATCCCGTTGATTGCAGGTACACCCAGGAAGCTTTGGGCGACGGCTTCGACGAAAACCCACTCTCTCTTTTGGTGGATATGTCGATATTGAACAGTGACGCTTTTTTCAGGGTGTTCAATGACCTCCTTCCAAGCTCCTCTGATGTCTTCCATGTCTTCTGGATGTATGAGGGTGTCAATAGTTCTTCCCTTTAATTCCGCGACAGGAAAGCCTGAGAGTCTCTCCGCGCCGGGACTTGCATATCTTTGGCTGCCGTCGGCGTCAATAATGACCAGGCTATCTGAAGAATTTTTTACAAGGAAGTGCAGGAGTTCCTCACTCTCACGCAGTGCATGTGTCGACTGTATGATCTTGATGGTCAGACGAGCAATCAGAAAGTAAAGAAGGATGGAGGTCGCCACAATGAACAACAATCCCTTTAAAATGGACAATTTTGTTATAATGTCCGGATCGCGGACAATCCAACTGAGTACCGTATCGGAAAAACAAATCCAGGTACCGCCAAATATGGCATAGACAACAACGATCTTTAAGATTTCTTGGTGCTTTTTCATCTATGGTTTTCATCGATGGTAATAGTTTTCCAGGTTTCTCAATTATTGAAAAAAGCCGTTCTTTCGATCATCAATAGAAGCAAAACCGCATCGTTACAAGATCTTGACGCGCTTTTGCAGATGCATCTCCTGCCTGCATGTCGCCTCCACTTTATCACAATCTTTCAACAATTCATTCGAGTATATCTAAGTGATACCTTGAGATGGGTTGAAATTGCAAGTTTTCAACCGATTGTTCAGCAGATATTTTCAGAGCAAAACAGAAGAATTCACTTTCTGTTCAAGAGCAGCGATTGTTCACGAGGTTGGTTTAAAAATGTGCGGGCTAAAGGAGGTTGTTGAAAATTGTTGTTCGAGGCATTGGCTGAAGGGAAGTGAGATGTCACATGTTGATACCTTCCGGCATCAACATGTTTCCCATCGTTTCTAGGAGGTTGTCCGAGAATAGACATTTTGTCCAAAATCGAGGCATTTTAACAAAACAAGCACAGCCATACATTTGATATTGCGAGCATTGTTTTTTTGAAAATAACGAAAAGTTTGGGCAGGTAAGCGAGGTACGAGACTCCGAAAGGGCATTCTCGGACAGCCTCCTAGTGATTCGGATGTACGGTTAATTGCTGTTGTAATCCTGCCGCATCTGTTTCTTGTTTAACTTCCCGACACTGGTTTTGGCTATCTGCTCCACCAATGTCACCTTTTCCGGCATGGCATATTTGGGCAGATGACCTTTATCGATGCTGGACTGAATTGTTATCCTGATATCGTCTTCAGTCAGCGGACTTTTCGTGCCCTGCTTCGGCACCACCAATGCCATGGGGCGCTCACCCCATTTACTGTCTTTCACCCCGATCACGGCCACCTCACTTACCCCCGGGTGCTGACTGATAATATCCTCTAGCTCAAGGGAGGAGATCCACTCACCCCCGGTCTTGATCACATCCTTTAGACGGTCGGTAATCTGCAGGTATCCTTCTTCATCAATATAGCCGATATCTCCGGTATGCAGCCAACCACCTGCCCAGAGTTCGGCACTTTTTTCCTGATCCTTGAAATAGCCCTGCGTCAACCATGGTGACCGTACTACCACCTCTCCCGTCGATTTTCCATCGTGGGGCACCACTTTCCCATCGGGCGCCCACAACTGCAGTTCAACATTGTTAATGGGTAGCCCGGTACGACAACGAATCTTTATCTGCTCATCCTCTGACCATTCCAACATTTGGGGTTTGAGGATTGCCAAGGTAAGTATCGGGCAGGTTTCCGACATCCCGTAACCGGTAAAAACATTTATTCCATGTCCGAGGGCTTGTTTACACTGTCCTTTTGAGAGAGCAGAGCCGCCGATTATGACCTTCCAATCCGTAAGATCATACTTAGCCACATCCGGGTGGGAAAGCAGCATATGGAGGATTGTCGGTACGCAATGGGAAAAGCTCACTTTATACTCGGAGACAAACCTCAGCAGTGTAGCCGGATCATACTTACCAGGATATATCTGTTTTGCTCCAAGCACGGTCATGATGTAAGGCATCCCCCAGGCATGCACGTGGAACATGGGAGTAATCGGCATATAGACATCGGCAGAACTCAGCCGAAACTGGGATTCATAGCCGGTTGCAGCGGAGATCACCCCATAGGTATGCAGCACCAATTGCCGGTGACTGAAAAACACGCCTTTAGGCAAACCGGTGGTTCCGGTGGTATAAAAAGTGGTTGCAATACTGTTTTCATCAAAATCCTGAAAATCGTAGGATTCCGGCTGGGCTGCGAGCATCGCCTCATACTCCTGATCAATAACCAGGCTGGTTGCGGCTTTTTCTGCAGAATCCGAAAGGACCACAATTTTCTTGACCGTCAGCAGCTTATCCTTGATAGGCTCAAGCATCGGCAAAAATTCCGCGTTCACAAGCAGAATATCATCTTCGGCATGATTGATAGTATAGAGCAATTGTTCGCTTGATAATCGGATGTTAACCGTATGAAGAACAGCGCCGATCATCGGAACAGCAAAATAGCATTCAAGATAACGGTGTGAATCCCAGTCCATCACCGCCACCGTATCCCCGGCTTCCACTCCGAGTACGTTCAGAGCATGGGCAAGCTGTGCAATCCTCTTGCCAAACTGACGATAGGTAAATTCCTTCTGATCCCGGTAAATGATTTTTTGCTCTGGATAATAGGTTAACGGGGTAAGAAGCAGATTTTTAATAAGCAGTGGATAGGAATGGGCCTGGGGGGTCGGACTGATGAGTTTCGTCTTCATGTATGCTCCCTATATTGAAGAAGTTCGGACACACAAACTTGTTTTCGGCTATCTCTGACAACCGATGATTCGACAGAAAAGCCAATTGCTGTTCGCAAGGATCGCAGATTCTAAAGCAAAGTCTGTGCCACAACGGAATCCTCCTGAGATCTCCTAGAATTAAAGAATCTTATCCACCTATTGTACCCTACCAACATCTGACCATGTGGGTAATTACTAACTCACATACCGAAAACATAATTATCGCAACATGCTGTTATTATAAATTTTTTGCGCACAAACCAGATATCGACTCGATATGAGTAAATAATTACCCATGCGGCTCGTCCTGAAGTTGAAGCTGCTGCATTTTCAGATAGAGGGTTTTGCGTTGGATACCCAGTTTCCTCGCCACCCGGGTGCGATTCCACCGGCAATTCTGCAGATGTTCCAAAATGAGTGTTCGTTCAAATTGTTTGGTCGCCTCACGCAATGACAGAGCAGGTGCGTCGGAGGCATCCTTTGGAAGGAGTGAGTTGATCTTTCGGGTACTACTCTCCTCGCCCGAGAATTCAAGTATATTGAGATTCACATACCGTTGAACCGTGTTCTCCAGCTCTCTGACGTTGCCAGGCCAATCGTGGTTTATAAGTCTGTCGAGGTCGCGGCCATGAAGAAAATGTCCCGCACCGGTAGAATATTTCTTCAAAAAATGTTCCACCAACAGAGGAATATCCTCCCGACGCTCCCTTAATGGGGGCAAGGTAATGGGGATGATATGGATTCGATAAAAGAAATCCTCTCTCATCTGTCCGTTGTCGAGCAGGGCACGCAGGTTACAATTTGTCGCGGCAATAATACGTACGTCCGGTTTACCCGACTGCAGTCCACCCAAAGGAGTATAACCGTAGCCCTCCAGCACTCGAAGCAGTTTGATCTGCATAGCCTCATCAATTTCGCCAAGTTCATCGAGAAAGAGAGTCCCTCGATCAGCTCTTTCGAATAATCCCGGCTTATCCTTGTCGGCTCCTGTAAACGCACCCTTGCGATATCCGAAATACTCACTTTCCATCAACCCGGCAGGGATGGCACCACAATTTACCGGAACAAACGGTTGTTCTGCACGATCACTCATTTCATGGATAGCCCTGGCAACCAGTTCCTTGCCCGTACCGGATTCCCCGTAGATGATGACATTAGCACTGGTCCCGGCCGCACGAAGGATAAGTTCATACACCTTCTGCATGACCTTGCTCTTGCCGACAATGGCGCCAAACTTATACCGATCCCGGATATTATCCCGCAACCGCTCATTTTCCTTGGCCAGGTACATTTCTCTCTCCCTCAGCGCATCTTCGCTCATTCTCCTCTCGTGGATATCGATGATGACCGTCTGCCTCCGGGAAATGCGGTTTTCCTCCTCATAAACAGGTGAACTGACGGAATAGCACCAACGGCCGTTATTCGGATTTTTGAATTCGTATTTCACCGTTGTCCCGGCAAACACCTCGGCCCCGTCACACCAGTCGCACGGCCGGTCAAAACCGTAAAGCCGTTTATAACAGGGCTGGTCTTCTGCATCCAAGGCAGCCAAGGCCAGGGATTCTTTTAATTTGCGGTTCATGAAAATTATCCGGTGATCCACGGAACAGATATAGATAAACCCATCAAATGCCTCCAGAATCCCACTCAGCCTTGACTCACTTTCCCAAAGACTACGGCGGGCATTTTTTAGGCTGGTCACATCGAGCAGGGAAGCGACACTGGCGTCCGAGTCAGTGATCATGTCGACACGAAGAAAAACTTCTTTCAGGTTGCCGTCCTTGTCCCGGAGGGTAAATTCATACTCGATGGGGATATTGTCTGCGGAGAGTCGACGGGCAGTATGATACTCCAGCATCCGATCACGATCTGCTTTTTTGGCAATGAGGACCGGCCATTGCATTTTTCCCTCAATGTCCTCTTTGCTGTAGCCGGTGAGCGAGGCAAATCTCTCGTTGGCGAGGGACACGGTTGTGTCACTTTCGATAATTATTGTGGCGGTGCCTGTATTTTCGAAAACACTCCGGTAGCGCTCGGCACTCTCCTTAAGTGCCTCTTCAATTTTTTTCTGACGGCTGATATCCTCGATGAACCCTTCAAAAAATTGAAATATTCCCCTGCTATCAACAAGTGAACGTACATGCAGAAGACAGAAACAGTAGCTGCCGTCTTTTCTCCTCCAGCGACTCTCGAAATGGAGCGGTGAAGAACTTTGTTGCTGATGGGCGAGAAGACGTTCTCTCCGTTGTGGATCTTCATAGAGATTTAAAATTTTCGACCCTGCTAGGGCCAGAAACTCAGCAAAACTCTGGTAGCCAAGCATCTCTGCAAAAGCCTGGTTACCAATGAGAATCTCTCCATCAACTGTCGTACGCACTATCCCGATTGGAGCAAATTTGAAAAGGTCACGGTACTGCAGCAATTCATCGTCACTGGTTGTGTTCTGGTGATCCGGGATTTTTTTGGTCATCGACATCTCCTTCACATCATTTCGCCTGAAAACTCGGTGCTAAGGGTTCAAAAACGCATCTTTCCATTTTGAAACTAGAAGCACAGATCAGCCACAGTATTTGTGAAAAGTGTATCCAAAAGTCACATCCGGAACTTGCTGCTCTCTAGCCCGCAACCGTTGTAATGTCAAATCGACATCTTCCTCAATTTCCTGACGCCACAGCATGTTTTGCTCTACACATCAATCACTATGGATTTCAAAATAGTGTGACTGCTTCGAAACGTTTTGCAAGGTTCGTGTCCTTACTTATGGGGAAAAGACAAAGGCTCCTCATCCCCATAATAATTTGTTCCCTGAGTGCTATTCTCCCTGGTAAATCGCATCTGATGGGAACTTGGCTTTAATGTCATCCGCTGTCAGGTCGTACATGCCGGCACCAACGACATATTCTTTATCACCGTGTTTTACCAGGACCACATAACTTACTTTAGGTGAACTCTCTGCCTGGCCAGGCTTTGGCCAGGAGTATGGCACCCACCCTTCTCCTTTTGCTTCCACCAGTTCATTCATCGCTGCAAAGAGATACACTCCATTGACATCGCGCATATCGAGGATTCCTTTGCCGTCAAGTGAGGGTTTGATGGGATGCATAACCATAATACCATCAAGGTTGTGGACCCAAATATACCCTTCACCGTCGGCAAACCTGAATTCCCCGTTTGGGTCTTTGATTTTTTCGAGCGCCGCATCGCCTTCCGCTCCAAGTAGTGCTGCCGCAGCCTTGGTTTTTGCTTTACAAAGCTCCGCCGTCAGGGCTTCGGCTCCACAAAGAGAAGCAAAAAGAAATAGAAATATTGTCGAGAGGATAAGGGTTAAAAACGGGTTTTTCATGGTGAGACCTCCTTGTCATTGTTGTTTGTCCATTTGGACCGGTTTGGTAGCTCTGGTTGTATTCTCATTACAATTTAAACTGACTGACAAGCCCATTGAGCTCTTCAGAGAGTTTCTCAAGACCTGTAGCATTTTTCTGGATATGCCGGCTTCCCTCGCCGATACTTTTGCTGGTCGTTTTAACGTGATTGATATCCATTGCCACGGTGTCCGAGATTCCTGTGGCAGATTCTACATGCTGCGTCATTCCTTCTATGCCAACCGATACCGAATTAATATCCTCGGTAATTTGTTTTGTTGTCACAGCCTGCTCTTCGACTGCACCGGCTATCACCATAACGATTGAATTTATTTCACTAATAATACGTGTAATTTCTGAGATCTCAGCAATAGCCATGTTGCTTGATTGTTGGATGGCAGTTATCTTTTCGCGGATATCCCCCGTTGCTTTATTCGTCTGACCGGCAAGTTCCTTCACCTCGTTGGCGACGACAGCAAAACCTTTTCCAGCCTCACCGGCACGAGCTGCCTCTATGGTGGCGTTGAGCGACAAAAGGTTGGTCTGCTCAGCTATATTGACAATCACTTCGGCAACCATGCCTATTTTGTTGGCAGCTTCCGAAAGTTCATTCATCTTCAAAGCAGTATTCTCCACAGTTATCACTGCCTTATTAGTGACTGTCCTGGCCTGTTCTGTATTTTGAGCAATTTCAGCAATTGTGGAACTCATCTCATCAGTTGCAATGGCAACACTCTGTACTCGTTGCATGCTATCGTTTGCCAAGGTCGAAATTTCTGCCATAGAATTGTTCATAGTTGCAGTAGCCTCACTCGCATCATTTGATTTAGACACGAGATCCCCGGTATGCATATCAAGATCCCGAGTGACGCCGGCAAGGTCTACTGCAGAAGTAGTCAATTTGCCTGAAAACGAGAGAATCTGACCGATCATCTGCCGGAGGTTGGCAATCATTGTATTGGTATCATGCGCAAGGTCGCCAAGCTCATCGTTGGAACTAATCTTTAGATTTGTCTGCAAATCGCCTTCAGCTATTTTCTTGGTCGACTCGGCAATCGATAATATTTTCGAAGACATCATTCGACTCACCAGCATACCAAGTAAAGTAGCTGCAACAACAGCAACAATGGTTAAAACGATCAACACCGTTGTTCCGTTTTTTTGGGTAGTTGCGGCTTCATCGAGCGCACTATGCATTTCTGCTTCAGCGATGGTGATAAGAGAACTCAATTGATCATTAATACTCTTTATCGAAACAGCAAGGCCTTCCTGCTTCTGCTTATCCGCGACTCCAATCTTTGCATAAATATCCTCACTAATCTTATGCAAGTCATTAAAACTTCGCTCTATTTTTGCAATCGTCCCAATGCCACGGTTCAGGGTACGCTGCTTGTCTTTATACTCTGTCAGGCTGTTAATTTTCTCTGCCATCGCCAGTAACTTGACATATTCCTTTTTAAATTTGCCAAGAGCATCCATCAGTTTTTCATTCGGGACTTGGTAAGAATTGAGCCACTTGCCGATAATACCTGCACTCGGATCAGTATTGCCGGTGAATTTCGTTTCGATGTTCACTGCGTCTTTAAGCTGTTTAGTCCAGTCAAGGTGATCCCGTTGGGCCAGGTTAAGAAAATCAGGCAATTGCAACATATGAGAATCAACAACAACGCCATACCTGACCTCCTCTTTGTGAGCCGCAATTAACTCAGCAGTCTTGTTTTTCCAATGGCTGCTCTCTTCGACGATAGTTGTGACAATTGGCAGCATTTTCGGGGAACTGCGAGGCACGGTGAGATCGAGGTTTGCTTTCTGATAGATCGACTGGGCCGGACTGTTTCGGAATTCATCCGATGCTGTCCCATACTGCAGCATGGTAATCCACATATCGAATTCTTCCATGCCGGCAATGATTTCCGAACTTGTTTTTTCGAGATTAAAAACCGCGCTGGTATACTGAATCGTATATTTCTGAACCACATCGACTGCGAGGGCCGCGTTCATGACGGCATATTGGGCCGGGGCCTTTTCTCTGGCGACAGTGTCAGTAGAAGAAGACAGTTTGTTGAGGACAAAGATACCGACAAGCCCAGAAATGAGAACAAGGAGTGCCAGGCTTAAAAAACCTGATATTAACTTGGTACCGATTGACATCCGCATAGACCTGCTCCAGGGTGGTTTAGTTTTCAGCTTGCAATCCCTGCCCAATCATCTCTCAGGCGGGTGCATACGAATCTTATAGTCCAGCACAAAAGTCGGTTTTCACGACAAAATCCATGCTCACCTTAATGATATTCCAAGGAATGCAGAAAAGTCAAATATGGGGAGAGTATTCTTTTCGACAAAAGAATACTCTCGTGCTTTTACCTTAGTCTCGTCTATGGATACCGACCTTACAGGAAAGCAGACAGATCTCTTGTAAACAGCACAAGAAATCTATTTCTAAGTCACTAGCCCCCACACAGCACGGGGACTCTGTTCAGTACCCCCTTGAGGGGTGTAAGTTCCTTCACTAAACAGTGAACTCGTATTTAATGGCAGGATGGTGCTGATAACCAACCAAGTCGAAGTCATCGATCGAAACCCACGTCTCCAGATCTTTAAGGGTCTTAATCCTTGGGTTGATCTCAAGTTTTGGTAATGGTAATGGATCACGCTTAAGCTGCACATCGCGCAGCAGTTCAAGCTGGTCCTCATAAACATGGGCATTAACAATTTTATGGAACGCTTTTGCAGGTCTTAGTCCAGTTATTTGGGCCATAATCATGAGCAGCCAGCCAACTTGCACTTGATTAAAACCATGCCCCAGCGGCAGGTCGTCTGAACGTTGATAGGATGTCAAATATAATTTTCCATCGAGAATGCTGAAAGTATGCGTGTGCATACAGGCGTTCAGACATGCACGGTCTCGTTCTCCCGGATTCATAAAGGTCATAATCTCACTACGGTTATCAACGCCTTGGCGAAGGTCATCGTACACGTTCTGCAACTGGTCGATGGGCTCACCTTCGGGGTTACGCCAATCCCTTCCCTGGGCACCATAACAACGGCCCATATCGTCTAAACCTTTACGAAAGGGATTAGCTAACCATGCTGGATTTTCGTTGGCATTTGCATTCCAGGTGTTACAGCCGATTTTTCTAAAATCTGCAGCACTGGTATATCCCCTGAGGTATCCAAGCATCTCTGCTATTGCTTGTTTCCAGAAAAGTTTTTTTGTTGTTAAGACAGGAAGTAATCCGTTACTGACATCGTACTCAAGGTCTGCGTTAATAACAGTAAGGCACCTTTTACCAGTCCGGTTATTTTCAACCCATTCGCCACTCTCGATTACACGTTGGCATAGTTCCAAATATTGTTTCATTCTGATCTCCTCAGGATAAGGATAGGTGTATTTTTTTAAGAATCGGAACTCAACCCCGATCAACGGTGCTCTAACCAATGCCCTTTGAAGTGCAGAAGCGCCCGCACAAAATGAGTGTTTTTTGTTTTTTTGTGAGAAAAAAATTTCTAAAGCACTAAAGTATAGCAGGTTCCAGACAGCTCAAAAAAAAAATAACATATTTTAAAACATTTTACTCAAACAGAAAGTAATGAAACAAAGATCAGTTTTTGAAGGATCGCCTAAACCAACCGATATACCTTTGGCAGAAAAGGTCAGGCCCCAGGTGCTGACGGATATAGTGGGCCAGGATAAACTTTTAGCTTCCGGCACTGCACTCTACCGCATGATCGAACAGGATGATTATGGTTCTTTTATTCTCTGGGGTCCTCCCGGTACCGGAAAAACCACCATTGCCAAATTTGTTGAGATGAAGACGAAGCACAGATTCTGTTCCTTTAGTGCCGTTATGAGCAAGATCGGTGATGTGAAAGTACTGATGGAACAGGCAAGACATATCCATCTCCATGAGAACCGCAATACTATCGTTTTCGTGGATGAAATTCATCGTTTCAATAAATCACAGCAGGACGCTTTTCTCCCCTATGTCGAATCTGGCTCGGTTATTTTAATTGGAGCGACAACAGAAAACCCATCGTTCGAAGTGATTCCAGCGCTGCTCTCCAGATGTCATGTTTTTGTGTTGGAATCCCTGCCGGAAGCCCATCTCAGGACTATTCTTGCCAGGGCTGTGCCGGAAATCCCAAAACGACTAAGTTTTAATGAAAGTGCGCTTCACTTGCTTGCCATAAAAGCAGGTGGTGATGCCAGGAGAGCCCTTAATGACCTCGAATTGATTTGTAGAAATGCTGAGGCAGGAGACCTTATCGACGAAGAGTTTGTGGTAAAATCAATCAATAAGAAATCCTTATTCTATGACAAACGGGGTGAAGAACACTTCAACCTCATCTCTGTCTTTCAAAAATCCATTCGCGGCAGTGACCCTCAGGCAGCACTTTATTGGCTTGCAAGAATGCTGGAGGCAGGAGAAGATCCACTCTATGTCACGAGAAGACTGGTACGAATCGCATCTGAAGACGTGGGCCTGGCTGATCCCCAGGCGATAGTTCAGGCTATCGCGGTGAAAGACGCCGTCCATTTTCTTGGAATGCCGGATGCAAACACCGCGCTCAGCCAATTAACCGTCTATCTCGCGACTGCCCCCAAAAGTAACGCACTGGAAATAGCGTATGACAGCGCCAAGGCCGATGCGGAAAAAACAAGCCATCTTAAAGTACCACTTGCCGTCCGCAACGCCCCGACAAAACTCATGAAAGACTTAGGATACAATAAAGGGTATCGTTATTCACATGATTACGAAAACCATTACAGCTATCAGAGATATTTCCCTGACGATATGGTTGAAAAACGCTATTATCAGCCATCACAGTTCGGTTTTGAAAAAGAGATAAAAAAAAGGATCGAATGGTGGGACAGCTTGAAAAAGCGGCAGTCCAAGGGACATCAAGAATCACCGACAGGAGAATAAGTCCCATGAATTCCTGAGCTTTCCAAGGAACAATTTTCCTGACCACTACTCAACGCGTAATTTCCTTGTTTTTTTAGGAAAGAATGCTACTGTGCGAGGGTGATAAATTGAATTTTAGTTGATCAACTCGTAAATAGTTATAGTTCCAGATGGAGAAGCAAAAAATTTCGGATGCGAGGCGCGCAAAATGGAAAAACGACAGTATCAACGTATGGCAGTCGGCAATCTCTATGTGGATATCTCTGATGGACAAGGTTTTTTCTCCGGCACGGTTAAAGACCTTTCTCGCTTTGGACTTAAACTGGATGATGTCCCTAAAAAGCTCGATGAAAAAGCCAACTATTTTTCCGTAGTAGTTTCCGGAGATGGACAACATTTCAAAATGCGCGCAAGACCACGATGGGCCCACAAAAAATCATTGAACAAAAAACTTGGCCTGGAAATTGTCGATGCCCCTTGGGGCTGGACTGAATTTGTAATGAAATTCGAACCTGCTTATGGTGATGCCTGGGGTGAAATATCTATTTAGACACTTGGACAGCGCCTGTCCATAAATGAAAAATCTTGAGAGTAACGAAGGGTTAGGGTAAAATTGCCCTTTATGGACAGGTTTCGAAACAACCCCTCTCCTCTTTAAGAAAGTACTTCTGTCCAGTTTGCCATTTCACATGAATCATGGTACAAAACAGCAGTGTGAACGTACCAAAGCCACCTGTCATACCATTCTATTCCACCTGCTATCAAGGCCTTACTTCATAAATAATGACTTTTTTCTACGATAAGATTACCTACATTTTTGACCCTCTGCACCACCTGTGGGAGCATGAGAAAATGCACAGGAAGATCTCATTCGGTCTGGTGCTCTTTTTTCTGTTCAGCATCATCTGTATTGAATTAAATCGACGGAACCTGCTCCCCGGTTCTTTTTTGCCGGTGGTGCCTAAAAACCATTTTTTTGCAGTTCAGGCAGCCTTTACCGTCGTCCTCATCCTTGAGGTCATCAGTCTGATTTTTACCATTCCCTGTTCATTTAGTCGGTCGGTCGGAAAACAGTTTGAGATCCTAGCACTTATTCTCATGCGCAATGCCTTCAAGGAACTCTCTTACTTCCCTGAACCCATTACCTTTATCGGCAATCATCAGGCCGTTCTGAACATTCTTTTCGATGGTTTTGGAGCTTTGCTTATCTTTTCCCTGCTGGGATATTATTATATAATTCAAGCCCGGATCACCGATGAAAAAATGCACCCGACCGACCTGTATTATTTTGTCGCCGCCAAGAAAGGCATCGCCCTGATTCTTCTCTCAATTTTCATCTTTATGGGGATCGACAGCAGTATCGCGACACTGGCAGGCACTCCACATGTGGATTTTCTCCATGGCTTTTATACTCTATTGATTCTGACGGACATTCTGGTAGTGTTGATCTCGCAATGCTTTCAACCTTCTTTTTATGCTGTTTTTCGCAATTCAGGATTTGCCCTGTCAACCCTGATCATCCGGATCGCCCTCGCGGCACCGCCCTTGTACAATGCCCTGTTGGGCATAGCTGCAGCCCTTTTTGCCATAATGCTTACCCTTGTCAGCCGGTACCTGTTTTTGAAAAAAAAATAAGAGGAGCAGACTATTCCCAGATGCCGGGAATAACGCTGCCGCAGTCGGGACAGCAACCCGCCTGAAGACGATTGACAATAACCTGGAAACCATGCCGGACAATGATCGTCTCACCACAGGAGGCACAGTAACTGTTTTCCCCTATCGATCCGGGCCTGTTGCCGGAATAGACATACTGTAACCCTTGCTCAAAACCAATTTCCCTAGCCCTGGCAAGTATTTTCGTGCCGGTTGGCGGAACACCCGACATTTTATAGGCTGGGTAAAAGCCGCTTACATGCCATGGGATTCCTCGGTCAATTCCGGCCAGAAAGTCGGCTATCTCGGCCAGTTCGTTCTCACTATCATTCATTCCGGGAATCACCAAGGTCGTCACTTCCACCCAGACACCAAGCTGTTTAAAACGGGCGATAGATGAGAGTACAGGTGCGAGTCTTGCCCCGCAGACTTTTTTATAAAATGAATCGCTGAACGACTTAAGATCAATATTGATTGCGGTCAAAACCGGCGCAAGCATGTCAATGGTGCTGTCAGACATGTATCCATTGGAAACAAAGATATTTTTCAGCCCTCTTTTTTTTGCGGCAACACAACAGTCGTAGGCGAATTCAAAAAAAACCGTCGGTTCGACGTAGGTGTAACTTATCGACCGGCAATCCGTGTCGATGGCTAATGCTACCACGGTTTCCGGATCACGCAGGACTCCGGAATCGCTCACATCCATCTTCCGGGATACCTGTGATATAGAAGCGTTCTGGCAGTGAAGACAACGAAAATTGCAACCAAGAGTTGCTATTGAGTAGGAGAAGCTTCCCGGCAGGACATGAAAGATGGGTTTCTTTTCGATTGGGTCGATGTGCTCAGCGACAACCCGACCGTACACAAGACTGACTATGGTATCGCCACTGCGCTCCCTGACACCGCACAACCCCCTCTGACCATCACGGAGGCGGCAAGCATGTGCACAAATTGTGCACTGTACAGTTCCATCCTCCCTTGATAAGTACATAGAGTGAGGAGTACCAATGCTGTTATTTTGTATAGTATCAGCCATAGTGTCCAAACCCCCGTTGAAGGATACCACATCGATACATTAACCATTTGAGTTCCGGATACAAAAAAGAAAATACAATAGCCTGCTTATTTCACACAATGCCATCTATTTCCAGAGAGGATATAGTTGGGCCGAAAGTTGCTTTTATAACTCATTGCCGGAACCGAGTGAATGAGATAACCAAGATAGAGATATTCAACCTCCCACTCCAGACATAAATCTATCAGCTGCAGAACGTTATAGGTTCCGAGACTGCGACTGGACTCATCTGGATCAAAATAAAAATAGACCGCGTTAAGCCAGTTATAGCCAATATCGATAATAGAGGTGCCAACCAGACGACCGTCGATCCGGTACTGAATCTGCGCACTGTTAACAATATTATTGAGGAAAAAATCCCGATAATATCCCGGAGCATTATTGTTTTCCCTTGGGTATCTGACTTGGAGAAATTTCTCGCAAAGCCCCAGCGTCTCCAAATCAGGCTGCAGAGGTAAAATAGCCATCTCCACATCCCGATTTTTTCTAATCGCTCGTTTTTGATTACGATTAGCACGAAATACCAAAGGATGCAACCGAATGGGAATGCAGGCAGAGCAGTTGGAACATTCCATATTATAAAGGCAGTTGCCGTTTCGCCTGTACCCGGCCGACAAAAAGAGTTCCATTGCCCTTTCACTGAGAGGCGCAAAGGTGGCCTGGTGAAATCTTGCCACATAGGGCAAGCCATAGGGGCACTGTATGTCGATTGATACAAACAAATGCTCCACTCTGGAGATCAGCGACGAAAATTCCGCCCGACATTTCTCATCGTATGTAAATGTTACGTCCCTCATAGTGTAGCTCTCTGTACGAAAGCACTTGCCCCCCCTTGCGTTACTAAAAAGAATCTCATTTATCGGGACGATACCGACACAAATCGCTCCAACCTACACCAAGCCTTGATCGAGCATGGCATTTACCACCTTGACAAAGCCGGCAATATTCGCTCCCACCACATAATTACCGGGAGTTCCATATTCGTCAGCCGCATCCAGACACGTTCTGTGAATAGATTTCATAATCTGTTTCAACCGATCATCAACCTCCTTTCTAGGCCATAAAAGACGCATGGAGTTTTGCGCCATCTCCAATCCGGAAACCGCAACCCCACCGGCGTTCGCAGCCTTGCTGGGAGCATAAAAAATATTACCATCATGAAATATATCGACTGCTTCGGGGGTCGTCGGCATATTGGCCCCTTCACAGATAAGTTGTATGCTGTTGTTCACCAGATGAACAGCATCATCACCATTGATTTCATTTTGAGTCGCACAGGGGAAGGCGCAGTCCGCTCCATGTTCCCAAAGGGGATTATAACTCAGCGAGGAGTCAACCGGGATATAAACAGCTTCAGGGTATTGCTCAGTATATTCACTGATTCGCCCCCTCCGAATATTTTTCAACTGCTTGACATACTCCATTTTTTTCAGATCAATTCCCTTTTCATCAAAAATATATCCTGATGAATCTGATAAGGTAAGCACCGTTCCACCAAGCTCAACAATTTTTTCTACTGTATACTGAGCAACATTTCCCGAACCTGACACCAGACAACGTTTATTTTCCAAACTGTCTCTGTGGGTCTTCAGTATTTCAGCGGCGAAATAAACCACACCATAGCCGGTGGCTTCGGGGCGAATCAGACTGCCACCCCAGCTAAGACTCTTCCCGGTCAAGACTCCGGTGAATTCATTTTTGAGTTTTTTATACATACCAAACAGGTACCCTATCTCTCGTGCTCCGACCCCAATATCGCCGGCAGGAACATCGGTATTCGGACCTATATGCCTATAGAGTTCGCTCATAAAAGACTGACAGAAACGCATAACCTCATTATCCGACTTACCTTTTGGATCAAAATCCGAGCCCCCCTTCCCACCTCCCATATTGAGAGTGGTCAGGGCGTTTTTAAAAACCTGCTCAAATGCAAGAAATTTTATTATCCCGAGATTCACGGATGAATGGAAGCGCAAACCACCTTTATACGGGCCAAGAACACTGCTCATTTCCACCCGAAAACCCCTGTTAACATGCACCTGACCATCATCATCCATCCATGGTACCCGAAACATAATGACCCTCTCGGGCTCGGTTATCCTGTTAAGGACGGACTGTTGCCGGTATTCGAGGTTACGGTCAAGGACAGGCTTGACGCTCTCAATTACCTCCTGCACAGCCTGATGAAATTCATGTTGTTCCGGGTCCCTGTCTTTGATCTGGGCGATAATCGTATCCATTAACATCCTCCTGTTAAACTAGATCTTTGGTCACAAATTTCTTTTCCCTCAATAGTACATGCCATTTCACACGGTTTCTCCATTTGGAAAAGGACGCTTTCAGATTTTGTACCATCACATTTCAAGACAAAAGGCTTGCTCAAGCGTACATGACGAACATATTTTCCTTTTTTAACAAGAGGTTGTTCTTCAAGCCAATGCCATTTAAGATAATCATCCTGTCTTCCGCTTTCCTTTTGGCCATTTTCAGTTAAAGTCAGGTAGGGTATTCCGAGCGAGGTGATATTTTGGAAGAAATGGGTTCCCTGCGATGGATCGGCCCTGATTTTGTCACCCTGCACCTCAATGATCGCAGCCACCCCTGAAATGTCCCCCCACTGGACAGGAATACCAAGCCAGGGGTCGGCAGACCCCCACCTGCCCGGACCGATGAGTAAAAACGGTTTTTTTTCCTGAAGCAATCTGCGATTCATTTCACCGATTTCCAACGCCATCTCTCTGGTTTTCGACCCATCGAAGGAATCGGGACAAACATAGATTATATCGGCCATATTCGAGAAACTGCCATGGCCAAGAGACTGGCTGACATAACAAAACGCTGTATTTCGCTCATGATCACAGATCCGGATATCAACCATTTCACCTCCGGTAACCATGGGCCTTATCTGTAAAAAATAATAAACTGACTTTTCAAGTTCCGGATCAAGATGCAGGGCAAACTCAAGCTCCACTTCTCCGCCCATTCCGGTCTGACCTACTTTCAATAACTCCACTAGGATCTTTGCCAGTGGATATCCGGAGTATTTGAGCAAATGGGCAAAGCTCATAATCTTTACACCGCCCGGCAGGCACGCATCCCTCACCCTGTCCTCTTCGGCGATATATGTCGATGCCAACATGGTCACAGGGAGTTCTTTTTCCGCCTCCTGAACGCTTCGTAGTACGAGGTTTGAGGTATCTCGCTGCAAACATCGATCAGGGTTCATGTCCAAGGCGTAAAACTCACGTTGGCTGTATTTCAACATGTTTTCAACGCTTGAGAACTGTACTAATTTTTTGGGTTTTGCAGGAGAAAACCACAGCGATTTTCCACCTTCTACCACCGTTTTTCCAATACCCAGTGCGATATGGGCAATACCTTCATCGGCGCGCATATCGACGACCGGATAAAAATTATGAGACTGCGCAACTCCGGATACCGCCGGGTAAAAATACCTGCCATATTGATCTCCGGCCAGTTGTTGGATAATAACAGCCATTGAATCTTCCCGACCATGGCCGGTTACTTTGGAAAAGGCAATGGGACCTTCAAACCAGGTGGAGGCATAAACCAGTTTGATGGCACTTTCCAACTGACCGAGTCGTTTATCAAAATCAGGATTATTATTCGCCAGAAAATATGTGGAATAAAGGCCGGCATACGGTTTGAACTGGCCATCTTCCAGCAGACTCGACGAGCGAACGGAGAGAGGGTGAACGGATTTGTGCAAAAAAGCCCGAAGTTCCTGCCTTAGCCAAGCAGGCAGCGCTGCGGCCGAAAAGATATCAACCACCTGATCATCCGACAGATATTTAGCATAATGAAGGTTATTATCTTCAACAAAGGCATCAAATCCGTCGGCGGTGATAACGCATGTTTTCGGAATGGTAACCGTATGGGAAGTCAGCTCAGAATTCTCGTGATAAGCTCCCTGCAGACTGGCCCACATGAAGGCGATCCCTCTCGCTTTCCCACCCATGGAACCGGTACCTATCTTGACAAAATCCATAATATCAGGATCATAATCCTCTGCCGAAAATTTGACCACAATTCCCCGTTGGCGCAATTTTCTAAGCGAATGCACCTTGTAGACAAGATCCTCCCTAATATTTTCCAGCTCATCGATATTCAGCACATAATCTTTGTGCAGCCTCTGAGCCAAAATAACTTCCGCCCTGGCCATAACCCAGTTGGAAAAATGGTTCCTCTTGGTATGATATCTGAGCGATTCCACGGGAATAACCTTGAGTTGTTTTTCAAACTCGGAGAGGTTCGAAGCGTGACCAATGGCAGTCTCGTCGGGCATCCGAAAGATAAAGTCACCGAAACCGAGATTTTTCAGGAAATAATCGTGCAGTTCATCCCTGATCAATGGAGAATTTTTGTCAATAAAAACCGCAGGAATTCGTTCAGCGTGCAGACGATTTTGTTGTTCGTTGGAAACCATCAAAAGCGGTAGATCCTGGATCTCAGCTCGAATTGTCCTGAGAAAATCAAAGCCGGCCTGGGTATCGGCTCGTCCATTTTTCCGAAACGTGGCATCGGAAATTACTGTGAACACGTATGGTTTGTAGGTCTGATACAGCTGCTGCGCTTCCTCATAGTTCGTTGCCAGGAGTATTTTGGGCCGAGCCCTCATTCGCAAAAGACGATGCCGCTCATTCAGACTCTCATCGAGCACCGATTGAGTCTGTCTCACCACCTCACTGTAGATAAGAGGAAGAAACAGTGAGCGATACAGCGGAGAATCTTCAACATAAATTATGACCCTCACCATGGCACGTTTGGTATCCGCGTCGACATTCCGATGATCTTCGACATTCTTTATGATGGCGAGTAGCAGATCTGCCTCACAGCACCAGAAAAAAATCTTATCCACCCCACCCCTGTCGACCTTATCGGGAAAGGTAGATCGCATGTTATGGCCGATAAGAATGACGGGGAGATCTGGTTGGATCTTTTTTATAGCCAAACCCAGTGTGAAGGCATCCATACCTCCCAGAAAGGGCATGGTGATGACCATCTCGAACTTTTTCTTTTCGACCAGCTCAAGTGCTTCAACAGTCGAAGAGACTCTGGTAATCTTCGGCGGCTTACTTAAATTCAACCCATGGTATTCAGTGATGAGCCGAGTTGCAATACTCCCGTCCTCCTCCATAATAAACGCATCATACAGACTGGAGACGAGGAGGATTTCCTGCACCTTAAATGGCATGAGGTCGTGAAAGATTTTGAAATGCGGATCAAAATCAGGAATTGCCTCTTTGGAGTCAACTGTCATTTTCCCCCCTCAACATGCGAGCCCTGCTTTCTCGGATTTGCTTTTCTTTTTATTATTATTGTATATCCGTTCCCGACAAAAAGAAAATGGAATCAACGGTCATCATCGCTGACCAAGTAAATGACCGAGAAGAGAGAAAACAGCAAAAGAAAAACCCTGAACATAATTCTATGCCGCATGGTGGCTCCACTTTCCGGCACATAACTGTATGTTACTCTATCTTTCTCCAGGTTTGCTTTTGGGACACGACTTATGTTACAATGTGGCACAAGTTATTTTCCCTGCCCTGAACATCAATCTTTCACTCCCGAAAAACCATATGGACAGCAAAGGATTTGTCGACATCAGGAAAAAACTGGACAAAACTCAAAAAGAACTTGCCAGCCTTCTGGGGATCTCTCTTAAAGCGGTGTGCAGCTATGAACAAGGCTGGCGAACCATACCGAGTCATGTGGAGAGACAGCTTATTTTTCTCTTTGCCAAAAAGAACCTCCCACATAAGGAAATCGTTAACTGCTGGGATGAACTTAACTGTCCTGAAGAAAAGAAGAAAAAATGCCCGGCCTGGGAATTCAGTTCAGGAGATTTTTGCTGGTTTATAGGTGGTACAATCTGTGATAACACCGTCCATGCGACATGGGAACAAAAGATAGACGTGTGTAAAAAATGCGTAATATTGAAAAAGCTTATTTAGTACTTTACGGATTATTTTCTTGTTTTTTGCAAGATAACAATCTGTCTCAAGGTACTTACACCCATCAAGGGGGTACTGAACTGAGTCCCGGCTTATTTCCCGTTTTGCCGGGGTTAGTGTCTGTCGATAACTGATCAGGCGTATTAATATTTTTCCACCCGGAACGTAGCGGCTCGGGAATAACCGGATTTTCAATTTTGGGGTGAGAAGCCACCCCGCCGATTCGCATGTTTCCTTCAAAAAGCTGTTCCTCAAAAAGCTGTGTTGCACGAAAATCGTACCAGGCAAAAAGTGGTTCACAATATTTCTTCTCTGCTAGCCGGGGAATCCGTCCCCAACAACCGGCGCGACGCCCAGAGAGCAGCCAGCGTATCGCCTCTGGTGTTATATGGGGCATATCGCAGGCGACCAGCACCCATGTAACCATCGGCTGCCATCGACTGGCGGCAAGAATTCCCGTCAGTGGCCCCGCAACTCCAGGAATATCTGCCAGGCGAACAATATCATTAAGACTCTCTGGAAGTAGACCAGTTCCTGAGACCACCAGCCCCTCGACTAGGGGACGAAGAATGTTTGTCGTTCTCTCCAACCAGGAAATTTTATTTTTGTCTTCTATAAGATGTTTCGGTCGTCCCATCCGAGAACTTTTTCCACCAATCAGAATACAGCCCCAGACTGGTGTTTTCTGGACACATTCATCCATAACTTCAAGCATTCGGTCAGCGAGGTCTGTGATTCCCTGTATCGCCGGATCATCACCGCCTGTCCATACGAAGGAGTCCTGAACCGATTGTTCATGATCTCCGATATGAAGCCGTTGCTCTGGAAGATCTACCGCGGCATCGACAATGACCAGATCGTACTGTCTTACGAGTAATTGCAAGGCATAGCGACTCAGATTTCGGTATTCCACCTGCTTTAGAACAATGGCGCAAAGTGACCTTCTATCCAGTTCGGCCATCAATCGTTGAACAAATTCCCCTCGTTCTCCCTGGGGTTTCCCTGAAAGCTGGAATACAGGGAGGTGAGGAATAAGACGGATACAGTTCACGTTACAATCCTTGGCATGTATTGATCATAAGCTTTAGTTCCCTATGCCCAACATCGAAAGAATTTTTTTCAACGATCATATCATCAACTCCAGGTTACATTCCGGGAGCACACCAGCCTGTCGGCCACGATCCATGAAAGTTTGAATGGCACCCTTCCCCTCGCTGCCCAATTGCCTAGAAAAATCATTGACGTATAACTGTATATGGCTTCGAACAATATCCTGTTCCAACTCCTGGCTTTTGCTCCTGATATACGGCAAGCACTCGTCCGGATGCGCAAAACTATACTCAACGCTGTCCTTTATTGCCCGGTCAATAGCCTCGATTTTCTGTCTGCCGAGACTTCTTCTGGCGGCAATACAACCAAGCGGTATAGGCAGTCCTGTGTTTTGTTCCCACCACAGACCAAGGTCCTGCAGGCAAACCAGCCCCTGCTTCCCATAGGTAAAACGGGATTCGTGGATGATAACCCCTGCATCAACTTCGCCATCACTTATAGCCCCCAGAATTCTATCAAAACGCATCTCCACCAGCTGGTGGCAGTCCGGCAGAAACATCTGCAGCAACATGGCCGCTGTCGTCAGTTTCCCTGGGATGGCGATTGTCATCTCACTCAACTGTGCAAACGACATTGCAGAGCCGGCAACCAGCAGTGGCCCGCAACCTCTACCGAGTGCGCTGCCCGCAGAAAGAAGACAATATTCGTCCAGCACATGCCCCAAGGCATGAAAAGAAAGCTTGGTAACATCAAGTTTTTTGGCTAAAGCCCACAGGTTAAGCTTTTCCACATCTTCAAGAAGTGGCTCGGCAAAGGTTACTCCAGGTGGAACAATCCTGCCATGAACAAGGCCATAAAAGATAAAGGTATCATTAGGACAGGGCGAAAAGCCCAGGGAAAAATCTTTTGTTTCTGTCATTTGGTCATTCCTTCTATCAACTGTATGGCCGTATAGGCCGCTTTTTTGCAAGCTTCCTGCAGCCGCCAGGTTGAAGGATCCCGATCCTCCACATAATTTGAGATGCAGCGCAGCTCAGCGTAAGGCAGACTGAATTCCCGGCATACCCGAGCGGCGGCTGCACCTTCCATATTTTCACACAGCGCCCCCCATCTGGACCGCAACATTTCTCCGCGAGCCCTGGTACCGGTAATTCCATTCACTGTGATGAATACTCCTGGGTGATATGTCGTCCCAAGCCGAGCAAAAATAATCCGGCATTGCTGTAGCAAAGATGTGTCCATGTTATAGAAAATCTCTCCGGTGAGAGAACTTTCCAGATAGTCCATTGACTCTCCGAGACAGATTCCAAAGTCACCGGCGACCTCCTGTTCCGCAAGGCAGATATCCAGAAGTTTCGGTTGGCGGCTCTGATCAGGCGAGATATATGCGCCCGCGACACCAAAATGAATAACGGTATCAAACTGTTCGTCGCTTTCGCACAGGAATCTGGTGAGTCGAAGCGCTGTTTCAACAGGACCAACACCTGTCACCAGCGTCTGGCAGGAAAGAGCCTCCGCATTCGACTGGGCAAGAAACGGTGCCATTTCTATTTCGGTTGCAGCAACTGCCAGAATCATGGTATTTACAAAAGCTCCTTAATATATAAGCGTGAGCGAGAACAGACGAATGGACATTTACATTTACCTATCACCTGCAGTAGGATTAGGCAGTCTCAGGCAGTCCTCAAATTACTATCGACTTTAACGTATAATTTTTTTTAATGCATTGTCCACTGTTCGTGGACCAGCATTTTTTCCCATATTCCAAATATGATGCAAGAAGATCTTACCTTAAGTTCCTACAACTACCACCTTCCCGAACACCTCATTGCCCAACATCCAGCGGAGAAACGGGATAATTCCCGCCTTATGCTTATCCATTCAGGCAAGAATGAATCAGAACATTATCATTTCAGTGATATTGGCCGGTTCATCGGTAAGGAGGATATGCTGGTGGTCAACAATACCCGGGTTTTTCCGGCAAGACTCCTTGGAACAAAGGAGACCGGCGGCAAGGCAGAAGTCTTCCTGCTGGAATTCCCTGTCAACAACGGGAAAAACTGTGGCACCGCAGTCACAACCGGTCTGATCAAATCATCCAAACGGCCAAAGCCAGGATCGCAGATCACGATAAACGAGATGCTCTCCTGTACGGTTGAAGAGGACCTTGGCGAGGGCAAGGTAAAACTGTGCCTCAATTATGATCGATTACTCGGATTAGCGGAGACCTTGAAACGTTCCGGCCAAATTCCTTTGCCACCGTATATTTCCAGGAAAAACGGTACTACCGCCGAAGACGTCCACCGCTACCAAACAGTCTATGCCAGCGAGCCTGGGGCCGTTGCCGCCCCCACCGCCGGACTTCATTTCACCGACGAGCTTTTGAAGGGCATCACCAAACAAGGCACCTTATTGGGCCAGGTTACTCTGCATGTGGGCTATGGGACCTTTGCTCCTGTAAGAGAGATGGACATAACCCGTCATCAGATTCATCGGGAGTATCTCAGTATTTCTCAGGAGACAGTTGATAAAATTGCCTTGACCAAAAAACGAGGGGGCAAGATTTGGGCTGTGGGTACCACGACTGTCAGGGCTCTGGAATATGGCGCAAAAAAAACAGGCCATCTTGAAGCAATCGAAGACTGGTGCGATTTATACATCTATCCGGGCTTTCAGTTCAAGGTAATCGATAATTTAATTACCAACTTCCACCTTCCGGATTCGTCCCTGATGTTTCTGGTATCCGCCCTGTGTGGCAGAGAAACCCTCCTTGACTGTTATAGAACCGCTATCAAGGAGAGTTATCGCTTTTTCTCTTATGGCGATGCAATGGCCATCATTGCCGAACCTGCTCATAAATGAGTCTGTTGATTTAAGAGGATTTTCGTTCGAGATCGAGGCATACGAAAAATTTTACCACAGGTATATGGTTGATATTCCGAGGATAAAATTTTTCGTGTAACAAAGATATCGGGCGAAAAGGCCTTAAATCAACGGGCTCATACATGACGAAGGCGGGATGAAAGAGTTTGTATTTACGCAGAAGTTGCAGCAGGGCAGCTCGCGCAAGTACCTCCTGCTTGGCAGGGTTTCGCTTCAGCAGGCTTGGCCGGCGCAGTTTTTGCGGGACCACCATTGGTAGTGCTCGAATATCCGTCTGCATACCAACCGCCACCTTTCAATTGGAAAGAACTCATTGACATAAGTTTTTTCACTGGGGCCTGACATTCGGGACAATCGGTCAGTGGTTCATCAGCAATTTTTTGTTGAACTTCAAAGACTTTGTGACATTCCTGACATTCGTACTCATAAACTGGCATTTCTTTTCACCTATAGCATTGCAAAACATTAACGATTAGTTACCTATCAAAAACAAGACAACAACAGAACTGAAGCTATCCGGTTGCCTGTATTGGATTGTTTTTTTGAATCAGTGCAAAAATAATTGCCAACGCACTTTCTGTCAACATCTTCCATCGATTAAGTGCAGGAAAGTCTACAATCCAGTCTAACACCCCACAGAGAGTACTCATTTTCAGTCTTTGTGGGAGATAAGTGCCTTTCGCAGATTATTTTCTTGCAAAAAAACAAGAAAATAATCTGTAAGGTACTAATGTGTTGGCTGCTTGTTGTTCACCCATTATTCTGGTATACATGTTTTGTTAACTGGTGAATACTCCAATTTTGGTTCTCTTTACAAATTCTCACTCTATTTATGATTGGTATTTTTGATTCAGGTGTCGGCGGTATGACTGTTGCCCGGGCCGTTGAACAACTCTTACCCGGCTATCCCCTTCTCTATCTTGGTGATATTGCCCGAAGCCCTTACGGCTCCAAAAGCGCGCAGACAATACGTGATTACTCTGTTGAAAACACCAGGTTTCTCATGCAGAACGGCGCTACTATTATTGTCATTGCCTGTAACTCAGCCGCAAGCGTAGCCACAGATCGTCTCAGGCAGGAATTCAACATCCCCATCATTGAAGTCATTACTCCCGCGGTTGAACAGGCAATGACTGAGAGCCGGACCGGCAGGATCGGTATTATCGGGACAAGAGCCACTATTCGAAGCGGCATCTATGAGAAAAAAATTCTGGAACAAAATCCAGGTTACAAGGTGTTTTCCAAGGCATGTCCCCTACTTGTCTCTTTGGTAGAAGAAGATTGGATAGGTAAACAAGAGACAAAGATGATACTCCGTCGCTATCTCCACGACTTGAAGAATCAGCAAATAGACACCCTAATACTTGGCTGCACTCATTATCCTCTACTCAAGCACCTGATTCAACATCGAATTGGCAAGAAGGTCACTCTCATTGACAGTTCAGCGGCTACAGCTCATTTCCTTAAAAATTACCTGGATAATACTGCCGAGTTAGAACCATCTGATGACCATGCCCCTGGCCAAAACAGATACTTTGTCACCGACCTGACAGAAACGGCAACTCATATCGCCACCAAGATTTTTGGTCGCAATATTGAACTACTCTCCATTTAATACACACATTCATGTATTCGATTGATGAAAACACTAATCAAAACACTCTTGATCCTTACCTGGTTGCTGCTTCCGATTTTTGTCGCTCATAGCAGTCAAAGCGCTATCGAATATCCTGAGGATATTGTAGCGCGACTACAGGCCCGTTACGATAAGATCCAGAGCCTCACCTTCAATTTCACCCAGGATACCAGTGGTGAAATGACCGGACGGCCACGCAGAGGTGCAGGTAAAGCCGCTTTTGTAAAACTCGATGGCAAAAGCTATATGCGCTGGGACTACTCCAGCCCGGACAAACAGGTGCTGGTTAGTGACGGCAAAACCTTTTCCATGTATTTTGCCAAGCTGCAGCAGATGATCGTCACACCGGCGGATACTCTCGATGCCGACCTCACCTATTCTTTTTTTACCGGTCGGGGTATCCTCAAGCGGGACTTTTACATTCGTCCTGCAAACGAAGAATTTCAATCGGAAAAAGAAACCGATTTCAGGGTGATCAAACTCATTCCCAAAACGACACAATCCCAAGTTCAGGACATCCACCTATGGGTAACGCCTGCATCTCTCATCCGCCGGATAAGTATTCGAGATCAATTTGGAACCGTAACTGTTTTGAATCTCAGTAATATCGAGGTGAATAGCCTGGTCGGAAAAGACCCCCATGACCTTCTGTCCTTTTTTTCCTTTGTTCCCCCTGAAGGCACAGAGATTATCAGGCAATAAAATGGGCTCAGATACTTCTCCCTCATTCAGACTGGCCCTGCTTTCCATGCCGTGGTCAATTTTCAATCGACCATCCATCCAGCTGGGAGCGCTGAAAAGCTATCTGGAGCAAGAAACCGATTACCGGGTGGACAATTACCATCCGTATCTCCATCTCGCCAAAAACATCACCACCGAGCTCTACAGCCAAATCAGTCTCTCTGGATGGGCAGGAGAAGCCCTCTTTGCCCCACTCCTCTTCCCCGAAAAAAAAGCTGATGCTCGAAAACTATTCCGGCAATGTCTTGTCGGAAAAATAAATCCCCTACCCGATTTTGACGAACTGGTCACACATGTCGAACGAAGCTACAACCAATGGTTTTCAAAAATTAGCTTGAGTCAGTATAACCTGATCGGCTTTTCTATTTGTTTTAGTCAACTGTTTCCATCCCTGTATTTGGCAAAAAAGATTAAAGAAAAGTGTAAGAATCTGCCGATTGTCTTCGGTGGCTCTTCATGTTCAGGTGACATTGGCGAGTCACTGATGCAACATTTTTCTACAATAGACTTTCTCATTGATGGTGAAGGAGAGCAGCAACTCCTCCAGCTTTGTCACTTCCTTTCCGGCCGGCTCAAGACACTACCGGGGAAAATCCGCACACAGCACCCTCATCCGGTAGCCAAAGCGGATAAGCCCTCAACATCGCTGCAGATGGACGATCTTCCCTATCCGGACTACACCCCTTATTTTCAGGAGTTGAATGAACTTTTTCCCGACCGACCCTTCATTCCAATATTACCGATAGAATTCTCAAGGGGTTGCTGGTGGAACAGATGTACCTTCTGTAATCTCAATCTGCAGTGGCAGAATTATCGATTCAAAAATAGTGATAGGATGGTGGCAGAAACTCTCCACCTCGCCGAAACCCACCAATGTTTACATTTCACCTTCACAGACAATGCCCTGCCGCCGGGAGAAGCCGATCAATTCTTCAAAAAGTTGTTGAAAAAAGAAATCGATTTTGAATTTTTTGCTGAGATTCGAAGCATCACGGATCCCAAACGACTACGGCTTTACAGCCGGGCTGGTCTCAAAACCGTCCAGGTGGGTATTGAGGCTTTATCCACCTCTCTGCTCGTAAAAATGGCCAAAGGCACCACGACCATTGACAATATCGCCGTCATGAAGATGTGCAGCGGTTCAGCCATTCGGCTGGAGGGAAACCTGATAACCGACTTCCCCTCGACAACGGACGAGGAAATTGCCGAAACGCTTAAAAACCTTGATTTCGTTCTCCCTTTTCTTCCCCTTCAGGCGGCGTCTTTCTTCCTTGGCTATGGCTCGCCAATCCATACCCATACAAAATATTTCTCTATAGAAAAGGTTATACCCCATCCCAAAAACCGCCGACTCTTTCCTAAAGACTATCTATACTCAATGACCATGCTCATAAATAGTTATCGAGGGGATAAAAAGCTCCAGCAGCAACAGTGGCAGCCTGTAAAACAGAAGGTACGCGCCTGGCAAAAATTTCATAGTGACAGAACCGGGAAGAGGCAACACCCTCTCCATTACCGAGATGGCAGCACTTTTCTGATCATTCGCCAGGAGCGAATGTCAAAAGCACCTCTCTTGCACCGACTCCGTGGCACCTCCAGAAAAATCTATCTCTTTTGTGATCGCCCTCAAAAAATAGAGAGCCTCCTTGCAGAGTTTCCGGGAGTCACTGAACGGGCCTTACGAAAATTTATTGATGAAATGTGCGTCAAGTTTCTTATGTTCCAAGAAGATGACCGCGTTCTTTCCCTGGCGGTCCACAACACGATCAGCTAAAATATTTTCCATGACCTGTCTTGACATGTTTTACGACATATATGATTAAATTAACAACCATGGAAGGCAATTACACGGCGGCATTATCCCAGAATAGGCACGAAGACTTGCCAGCCTGTCCAGGTATGATATAATCTTCTCTGATAACTCCCATTGTCATGGAATTGTCATGGAATCGAATATCACGACGATACAACATTCGACCAAAATTATTTTTAGTGATCGCATACAATCAATAGCTGTCAGGGAGGTAAGCGACCTGACCAAATCCATAAACCGTAGTTCTCTTTTCTCTTAAAGGGTAAACATGACAGAAACAGACAACGCAAGCTTCGAAGAGCTATTCAAAGCTGAAAAAACTAAAATAATCAAACACCTGACCCCAGGACAAAAGATTAAAGCCACCATCGTCGGCATAAACGATGAGACGACTTTTCTTGATGTGGGTGGTAAAAGTGAAGGTGTGCTGCAAAGTTCCGAGTTAAGGGATGGTGAAGGAAATATCAGCCATCAAATCGGTGACTTAATTGATGTGTATTTTCTACAGGCAAAGGCGTCTGAACAGCTTTTCACAACCTCCATTGGTTCCGGCGCCTCAAACGCCCACTTGGAAGAAGCTTTTCGAAGCGCTATTCCAGTGGAAGGTTTTGTTAAAGCTGAGATCAAAGGTGGTTTCGAGATCACTCTCGGCGGCAATGTTCGTGGTTTCTGTCCCTTTTCCCAAATGGGGCTTCGACGGGTTGAGGACGCTGCCAAAGAGTACCTGGAAACCCATATGAAATTTTTGATCACCCGATTTGAGGAAAACGGCCGAAATATTGTTCTTTCGGCAAGGGCTATCCAGGAAGCAGAACGGGCGGAACTGCGTGAAAATTTGCAGGAAACCCTGGAGGAAGGCCAGACGATCGAAGGTGTCATCAGCTCCATCAGAGAGTTCGGTGCCTTCGTTGATATCGGCGGAGTGGATGGTCTTATCCCCATTTCGGAAATCGGTTGGAGCCGGGTTGACAAGGTGGAAGAATATTTCACGGTCGGCCAGAAAGTCCAGGCTGTGATAAAAAAACTGGACTGGGACAAAGATAGAATATCTCTGAGCTATAAAGATACCCAGGTCGATCCATGGAACGAAGTGGCCAATCTTTTTCCGGAAGGTTCCACCCACATGGGGACCGTCGCACGACTTGCCCAATTCGGTGCGTTCGTGACTCTTGCCCCGGGGATTGATGGACTGATCCATATCTCAAAACTCGGTAGCGGGCGACGGATCAATCACCCTCGAGAAGTTCTGGAAGAAGGTCAGAATATCGATGTGACAATTGACACAATAGATCTTGCCGAAAAAAGAATCAGCCTGATACCTGCCGATTATGTCTCGCCGGAAGCTGAGCAAGATAAGGAACGGAGCGAATATAAATCTTTTGTCTCCAAGACAAAGAAGGGCAAACCCTCTGCCGAGATGGGGAGCCTCGGTGCCCTGCTCAAAGCCAAAATGGCTGAAAAAGACAAATAGTTTTCCCTTGCTGACAGTAATGCAATTGTGGAAGTTGCTGCATAATTGTTTCGATAGGCAGCGAGGGCAGAGAGCCATAAATAATTATCATTACCCGGCACTACCGGTTTCACCGGTCAGCGCCGGGCACTCTCGTTGGAGGATAGGGTTTCAATCCACAAACTTTTCCACATCAGAAAGATCGTTTTTGAAGCAACCGAAGATATGACTCAAAACATTGGGGTGCCTCTTAACCGTGCTCTTCTTTTTGAGAGCGCCCATCAGCAATTCTTCATTTGTCTCCATCGCCTCTCCTTTACTGGTCACCATTTGGATTTTTAATTCACATAGTCCGCCAAATGAACTTGACATCCACGCCAAGCTCAGTGATATTGCAATCTTGGATTTGAAACCGATCTAATCGGTGATTTTTTTGTTTTAATCTATTCAATTCGTTCCTATGCAATTGGCAGAAACGGCATAACGTCATGATTTCTATATATAACAGTAGAAGTCGCTACCTGTATATCCCCTTTATCTTTCTGCTGGTCTTTTCTTCTATCGCTTATCTCTATATCGAAAGAGCTGCCGACCTTGACCGTAAACTCTTTAAAACCCACGCAGCCATCCTTGCCGATGACATCTGGGCGCTGAATCAAATTGGTGCACACGCCTACTTGCAGCTAGCCGTCAATACCAATCATTATAAATCTCTCTCCGTATCCATACCGGGAGACGACACTTTTGTCTCGGTCACCAGTCCCCCATTAACCAACCTGTCACTCTTTCTTCACAAGATACATCTTATTTGTTTAAAAAATCTTTCTCAGGAAATTATGCACGATACCCAGATTATCGGCATACTCCATGGGGAAAAATTTATATGGGTTATCTTCCCGCTTATCAATATCCTCATTTTTCTGTTGCTGCTGTTGCTGACCATAATTTTCATCATCAATCTTTCCGTAAATAGAAAAATGCTTGAGCAACAGGTCCAGGAACGAACCCGAAATCTGCTGGAGAGCGAACGGCGATTCCACGACCTTGTCAACCTGCTGCCGGAAATGGTTTTGGAGACAGATCTGAGCGGAAATATTACCTATGCTAATAAGGCAGCAAAAAATCAGCTGCAACTCACTTTTGAACAAAACACTGCTTTGAATTTTTTCCAATTTATCCAGGCAAACGAGAGAGAGGAAGCTACACAAAATTTTCGCAAATCTCTCACGGGCGAACAGTCCGGGTTGATAGAATATACCGCAATCGCTCGGGATAACAGGACGTTTCCCATACTGATTCGCTCCGCACCGGTAACGAAAGATGACGAGGTTTCCGGCGCCAGGATGATTGCTATTGATATTACAGAGAGACGCCTGTTGGAAGAACAACTTTACCGTGACCAGAAGATGAAAGCTATCGGTCTCATGGCCGGTGGGGTCGCTCACGACTTGAACAATATCCTTTCCGGCATTATCAGCTATCCGGAACTCCTGCTTCTTGATCTGGACAAGGAGAGCAGTCTGCGGCGTCCACTTGAGGCGATTCGCCAGTCGGGACTCGATGCCTCTGAGGTAGTATCCGACCTGCTTACCGTCGCCAGGGGAATCGCAGCCAACAAAGAAATCATCGCTCCGAATGTGTTGATCCGCTCCTATCTTGATTCAACAGACTTCCTGCAACTTCAGACGAGATACCCCCTTATCAATTTTGACACCTCCCTGGATCCGGAGCTGCATAATATTTCCTGCTCCCCTATTCATGTTCGGAAATGTCTGATGAATCTCATCATCAACGGCGTAGAAGCCATTCATGGCAACGGAACTCTCTCTATTGTCACTGAAAACCAGGTCCGGAATCTTTCCTTATCAAAAATCAAGCTTGATGTATCCAGAGAAAATTTCGTAAAAATCGTCATACATGACGATGGTTCCGGGATTACACCTCAGGACATGGGACATATTTTCGAACCGTTTTACACGAAGAAAGTTATGGGCAGAAGTGGCACAGGGCTTGGGTTGGCTGTTGTCTGGAACACCATGCGTGACCATGGCGGCTCGGTCAATGTCATCAGCAATAAGAAAGGAACAACTTTTGAGCTCTATTTCCCAAGCATTGAGACTGAGGTAGCCGCACGTCCAGAGGCAAAAGACTGGAAACACTACAAGGGCCAAGGAGAAACAATTCTGGTTATCGATGATGAATTGCGTCAACGAGAGATTGCCGGCCAACTGCTGGCATCTCTGGATTACACCGTTCAAACAGCATCTTCAGGGGAGGAGGCGATAGAATATGCCAAGAGCCATACCACTGATCTGATGGTCCTTGATATGATTATGCCATCGGGACAGAATGGGCGCATGACATTCGAAAAGATCCTGAAAATTCACCCGAACCAAAAAGCAATCATTGCCAGCGGGTATGCTGAAGATGACGATGTGCAGGCCACTTTAGCAATGGGCGCAAAGGCATTTGTCCCAAAACCTTACACTCTCGAGCAGATTGGCTCGACCATATATAAAATTCTACACCCATGATACGTGATGGCGTCGTAAAAACTCTTCATCTTGTTCGTTGTTACAATATTTCTATCATTACGACGTACCATATGTACGCAGAAATGATAGAAATATTGCACGCCTCCAAGATGAAGCTTTTTGCTTATCCATCGGAAGCCTAAGTTTTTACGAGTTTGTCATACGTTGTTTATCCAATTTTCAATTTTTTAGACTCTGGAGGTTTCATCTGATGCATAAAGGACACTCTCTCCCTTTCATTCTTATACTTTTTGCCATATTACTCACTCCGACAGGAGCATGGACAAAAGATTCCATTAGTTGGATGGAAGCTGTTGCTCCACCTTTTTTTATCCATGAAGGCGCGTATAAAGGACAAGGCTACGAAGACCTCATAACTGACATCATGATCGAAAATTTGCCGGGATATGAACATTCGCACATGAAGGCCAATATTTCCAGACATTATCAACAATGGAAACAGGGGGAAAAAGCCTGTGGTTTGGCAATGTATAAGACACCGGAACGAATGGAATTCGCCTATTTTTCTATCCCCAGTGTTTTCACCTTACCTACGGTCCTTATAATTAATAAGGAAAAGTTCAGTACTTTTGGTGGTACAAAGGACGTGAGTCTCACCAAAATTCTCCAGAGCAATGCGTTTGTCATTGGCAGATCCAATAATCGCTCATATGGGGTGGAGTTCGACAATACTCTGAACAAATACGGTAATAAACATAACATCTTTGTCTATGAGGGACCGGAACTCTCACTTAATCTGTTTAAAATGCTGCTGGCGGGGCGAATTGACGCACTCGCCGGACTACCGGAAGAGGCTATGTATTTGGCGGAAACGATGGGAATTAAAGATCAGATAATGACACTCAATATAGTTGAAAACCAGGTAAATCATGACGCGTCGCTTACCTATGTTGCCTGTTCCAAAAACGAATGGGGTAAAAAAGCGATCAAAAACATCAATGCAGTACTCCTCAAGGAGCGCCCCACACAAAGATTCAGAGGTGCCTACGAAAGATGGCTTGATCCAAGCAGCATTGAGGGATACCGGAAAATCTACCAGGATGTTTTTCTTAAAATTACCGAATAAAAAGGAGCAAAAACCGTACTGGAGTAGCACGTTTTTTCGGGAAGAATATGCATTTTTACTAGAAAAGCTGAAGACTTACAAAAGCAATGATTACGATTTCGCTTCAACGGAGAAGTTCTGCCTCATAGCCTCGAAAAGAATAACGGCTGCAGCGACGGAACTATTCAGCGAATCAAGACTACCAGCCATAGGGATGGAGATCAGCACATCACACTCTTTTTTAACTAACGGCCTGATACCCTTTCCCTCGCTGCCCACCACCAGGCAGGCTGATACAGTCAAATCCGTTTGATAAAGGGAATGGGCTTCAGCATCCTTTACCGCGCCAAATATCCAAAAACCTGCATTTTTCAAATCCTTAAGAGCACTAACCAGGTTGGTGACCTGACAGATATCAATATGCGACATCGCTCCAGCAGACGATTTTGCCGCCGTCCCTCCGAGTGGTGCTGAACGTTCACGAGTTACAATAACCCCGGCAGCACCCGAAGCCAATGCGGAGCGAATTATTGCTCCCAGGTTATGCGGGTCCTGAAGGCAATCGCACACCATCAATCGTACATTTTCACCCGCCGCGATCCGGGCCTTGGTCTTTAAAACCAAGTCATCAAAAGCAATAAGCGGTGTCTCACTAATTCGGGCAATTATCCCTTGGTGTCGTACTTGCGCACTCCCTTCACCGGTTAAACGCAGGGATTCGACGAACGTCAGTTTGACATTTTGATTTCGAGCCATTTCGATAATTTCTTCGATTTTTGCTCCCCGCTTATCTCTTTGTAAGATGATTTCCGTAAATCTATCAGGTTCTTTTTCCAATCCCTCGAAAACCGGATGCACTCCCCATAACAGATCTTCACTCAATCGAATATTCTTCTCACCCGGCTGTTTTCTTCCCTCGGCTTGTTTTTTCATTGTATCCCGCTATTGCTGATGGGTTTACCGGATGGCAGTCTGTGCGCCCTGGCGCGTTCTGCCAAAATGATTGAGGACAGAAGATTAGCGGCCTCCTCTACCTTATCATTGATGACCAGATATTCGTATGCGGCGGCGGCATTCATCTCGGTTACAGCATTCTTTAACCGCACCTTGATCACCTTTTCACTCTCCGTACCTCTGCCGCGAAGTCTTCTTTCAAGTTCGACCAGATTTGGAGGCGAAATAAAAATATGCGTTGCCTCAGGCTGTCCTTTTTGCCGTAGTATAGCTGCGCCCTGCACATCGATATCAAGGATAACGTCCAAACCTTCCTGAAGCTGCAACCCAATGGCATCAATGCTTGTCCCATAAAGATTGTCATGGACATTTGCATATTCCAGAAAGAGTTCTTTATCAATCATCGCCAGAAATTCTGTTCGGGATACAAAATAATAATCAACACCATCCCGCTCTCCCGGTCGAGGCTCGCGGGTAGTATGGGAGATGGAAAAGACCAACCCCGGAACGTCGGACATTACCCTTTTCAGCAAAGTAGTCTTGCCCGCGCCGGACGGTGCGGAAATCACAAACAATCTTCCTACGGTCATACGTACTCCTAAGACTTCGATTTTTGCTGGTCAAAATATTCAGCCAGATTATAGCCGGGCTGCAGGGCCTGCATCCTCTGGCTAATAGTATCAGGCTGAACGGAAGAGAGAATAACATGGTTTGATTCCATCACAAGAATTGATCTTGTTCTTCTACCTTCGGTTACATCGACAAGCCTACCTTCCATTTTCGCAGCCTCCTTCAGCTTTCGGGCTGGGGAGGAACCGGTATTTATGACAGCAACAATCTTATTCACCATTACAGTATTGCCGAAGCCTACGTTCAACAATTGCATAGCACACCATGATCTCAAATTTCAATCTGAAGGTACTAGGGGCCTGACCACAAAGAGCTTAAACCTCTTGCATCTTATCTTCGGGCCATCAGTTTATTCAATATTCTGGACCTGCTCCCGCATTTTTTCCAACTCACTCTTTAAGTCGACGGTGAGGTGCGTGACTGTGGCGTCGTTTATCTTTGACGCCAGGGTATTCACCTCCCGCAGGAACTCCTGAATAAGGAAATCAAGCTTTCGGCCAATACCATTTTCTTCAGAAAGAAAGAGCCTAAACTGACCGATATGACAACGTAATCGCACAATCTCTTCGGTAACATCGTTTTTATCAGCAATAATCGCAACTTCTTGAGCCAATCGAGCCGGATCCAGTTGGACATTAGCCAACAGTTTTTCAAGTCTTTCCTGTAAATTTTTCTGCCGCTGTTCAAGTAATTCTGGAATGTATTTTTCAATACTGTCAACTGTTTTCTCAAAAAACCTCAATCTGGCAATCAGATCAGCTGCTAGCGCCATACCCTCTTGGGCTCGCATTGTATCACAACTTTCCAAAGCTGTATCAATGACCTTTTCCACCACCTCCAAAACCGCAGCTAAATCCTCATCTTTCTGCTCTCGTATGAGAACGTCAGGATAACTGGCCAGTATCTGGGGGGTGATCTCGCTTTCCAGACCAAACTCCTTAGACAAAGCTTGCAAGGCATCCTTATAACATCCGGCCAAAGCCAGATTGACCTTCACTTCCTGCAAATCGGAAAAATCACCGCTCACCGAAAGGAACAGATCGACCCTGCCTCGCAGGTTGGTCTCAGCTACTTTTTTACGAATTTTTTCTTCCAGTGAGCTATACCCTCGGGGGAGTTTCATTTTCAGATCAAGGTACCTGTTGTTGACACACCTGATTTCAGCTGTCCAAACCCGCCCTCCTTTCTCAAACTCACCCCGGCCAAAACCGGTCATACTTTTTATTGCCATAATTTTGCCCTATGTTCAAACTCTAATCCCGCCAAGCGGTATTCTTTTCAGTACCTCTCTCAGAGGTATAAGTACCGACCAGGAGTTATTTTCTTAGTATCTTAAAGATTGTTTTCTTGTTTTTTTGCTAGAAAACAATCTATCTCACCTCCGCACAGCACGGGAATTCTGTTTAATACCCCCTTGAGGGGTGCTCTGTTCAGTACCCCCATGAGGGGTATAAGTTCCTTCTCGAAATAAATGTCTTGTAAAAAGCTCAAGAACTTTATTACTAAGTGACTAAAAACGACAAAACGATGTGGAAGGAAGCCCCCACATCGTTTTGCCAACAATCATGTCAGTAATGCACATTCCAAGAAATTATTTTCCTGCCAATGCTCCGTTCAATTTCTTGACAATAATTTCGCTGATGTCAATAGAGTCGTCAAAATAGACAACACCATTCTTAGCATCCATTATTGCAGTGTATTTGTTATCTTTGCCATATTTATTAACGACTTGTTCAAGAGATTTAAGAATCGGCTCAAGTTCCTTATCCTGCATTTTTTTCATCTCATAGCGAGCATCTTCGGTTTTTGCTTGAAGTTCTCTGCCATTTTTTTGAAACTCACGAACCTTTTCAGCCTTTTTCTCTTCACTCCACGCAGAACTTTTTTTCTTTATCTCTGCCTGCAACGCTTTGAGAGCATCTTCCTCTGTCTTAAAGCTGGACTGAAGCTGCTTCATCTTTTGATCAAACCGCCCTTTCGCTGCTTTTCCTGCATCACATTCAAGAATGATTTTCTGAACATTCATGATGCCAATCTTCAGATCCGCAGAAAAACAGCTACTTGCGGCAAAACAACCAAGCAAAAATATCAGGCCTGCAAGCAGGTTCCTTTGAGATGCCATTAGTTACTCCGTAATATTTTAAGATACATCTAACACTTTCTATTCAACAACTACAAAATCTGCGCGTCTGTCTTGAGCCCATGACATTTCATCATTACCCTGGAGCAACAATCTTTCTTCACCATAGCTTACAGTGCCGAGTTTTGCTTCATCCACCCCAAGATTTACCAAGTATTTCTTGGCGCTCAACGCACGTCTTTCGCCCAAAGCCATATTGTATTCATTCGTGCCACGAGGATCGGTATTCCCCTCAATTCTTACCTCGTATTTTTTGTTGCTGTTGATAAAATCAGCGTTAACCTGGATACGAGGAACCTGATCCTTTTTGATATCAGAAGAATCAAAATCATAATAAACGGGCAGCATCCCTTCAGTGGTTCGGCCTTCATTAATGCCAAGAGGCTTTGAATCAAGAGACTCTGTAGCACCCATTGCCTCCCCTTTAACTTCCGCCTTCAACGCTTGATCATTTGCTTTCTTCGATCCACAACCAGACAAAGTCATAACAGAGAGACATAGTAACACAGGCAACACAGCTTTCAATTTACTTACCATGGGAAGAACCTCCAAAAGATCCTTAAGTTTTTTTCACAACAATATAATTACACAATTGACAATCACAGTGAGCTGCCCTCACTCTCATTTTTCAATAAGCAGTTCAATATACAAACAAATGCCCAAAAATCAACTAAATTTTATTAACTTAGCTAAGAACCAGCAAAATACCTCGTCCTGGGCCACCTCTCATAAAAGAACACTTCAACTTACATGTCTTCCCGAGACCCAACCTTTAACAGACTGGATAATTTGCCGCCTGAGTGTAAATTTACGCTAGTGATTATTATATATTCAGATTATAAAGCATCTATAAAGTTAACAGGAAAGCAACGTTCCCATCTCCTTTTGGAGATGACAACTATATGGAGATTTAAATGGCCAAGGTAAATATTAGCCCCAACAGAACAACAGACAAAACCATCCGTACCATTGATCGTAAAAGAGAGCAGGAGCGCCGGAAAATGTTTATGCGAGCAAAAGACCATGCTCCTGAATTTGCCGCAAAACTCGTTCAGCGTCTGATCGACAAAGAGATTATTGAGACAACATCCGTTTCTCAAATGCGAGAAGCTTTTGAAAATCAATTAAATAAACTTGGATATATTGAAGAATTCGAACTTCAGGTAAAAATTGCTCCCGTTCGAACAATCGCTCAAGATCCTAATGTTGTCAGCCTTTATTTTACCCAATATATAGTTGAAGACCTCATCGAGCATCCAGCAATTAAGGATATATTTGGTGATGATCTGGAAATATATCGGGCGGTTGATAGTGTATTTCGAATTCTGAGAGACTAGATGGAACATCCCTCTGGGACTCCTGCCCTCCTGTTTGCCGACCAGGATGGTAATATCAGAGAATTTACTGATCTTCAGTTGGTTGGCATGAGTAATGGTAATTTCATCCGCCCAGCTCTTGAGGATTTAATTCCCTTACCGGAAGGCAGTGAACTCTTCACCTTACCAGGCCGTCTACCCGTTGGCTGGGATCCAAGTTCGGATGAACCGGTCCTCCTTGCCGAAAACCCATACGAAAAGGGCGAACCGGTCCAGGCGGTAGCGGCTTTCATGGCGCCTGCCCATACTGCTATTTTATCCAGCAGCTATCAGACCCAACCGGGTGCCCCAACCTTGCCTCTTTTTGCCTATACCGCTGTCGGTTGGCATCAGGAGAAATTCTGGGTAGCAGGATTTCGCAGCGACCTGGATAAAAGGCAAGACGCTGATCAATACAGACAGCCAGACGTTCAACGATTAACCAAGAAGAAACTCCATCTTTTTAAGGACAACAGACTCATACAGCATTTGGGCAAGTGTTGTCTCACTTATGGATGTCCAGCTGCCCGAAACTACTTCCTTGGTCGCTGGGAAGCCCCTCTACCCTCTTCGCCTCATTGCAATGCTCGTTGCCTTGGCTGCATTTCACTGCAAGCTTCCGGCTGTTGTCCATCAACGCAGGACAGAATCACTTTTGTGCCAAGTGTCGGAGAAATTAGCCAAATTGCCATCTCTCACCTCGATTCAGCCGAAAATCCAATTGTCAGTTTTGGACAAGGTTGCGAGGGAGAACCATTGTTACAGGCCGGTGTCATCGAAAAAGCTATCCAGCGCATCCGGAGCAAAACTTCCAAAGGCACAATAAACCTCAACTCGAACTCCAGTCTGCCGGTTAGTGTCAAACGTCTGGCTCAGGCCGGACTGGACAGCCTCCGGGTCAGCCTTAACTCCGCACAACAAGATTGCTACACCCCTTATTTCCGCCCCAAGAATTACAGTTTCTCTGATGTCATGGAGTCGATTGATGTAATGAAAGAGAATGGCCGTTTTGTCTCTCTTAATTATTTTGTTCTTCCCGGCTTTACTGACTCATTGCAGGAATTTGATGCGCTTAGCACTTTAGTCAGGCTCCACAGCCCTGATTTTATCCAACTGCGCAACCTGAATATAGATCCTGAATTTTACCGGAAAAGCCTCGGTATATCAAAAGATCTGAAAACTCTGGGCATTCGACAATGGCTTGACCTGCTGAAAAAAGAATTTCCCACTCTCCGCTTTGGCTATTTTAATCCACAGGTTCATCAATAGGCTCTTTCTTGATTCTATACTTTTCTATTCTCTCTTTTTCTCTAACCTTGCCTTCGACAACTTCCCAGACAGCTTGTTAGAGCTAATTTTCCTTGGCTTTGCTTTAATGATGGGATATGATAACTTTTAATAAAGCTTATCAATGTCTTTTTATTTTGAGGTAGGACTATGGAACAGTTATTAAATATGCGGTTAACGACCCAGCGACAAATTATTTTGGAGGAGTTGGGAAAAGTAACTTCCCATCCGACTGCAAACGAGGTGTATGATATGGTGCGGAGACGCCTTCCTCGAATCGGTCTTGGAACGGTGTACAGAAATCTGGAACTCATGTCGGATGTCGGTATTATCCTCAAGCTTGAAGTTGGTGGTACCCAAAAACGTTTCGATGCTACAGTAGAACCTCACTACCACATTCGCTGTTCGTCATGCGGCAAGGTCAATGATATTAATATTGCGGTTCAAGCGCAGATCAATCAGGTAGCCGAAGAGGCCAGCAATTATAGAATTCTTGGTCACCATATTGAATTTTCGGGAATATGCAAAAACTGCTTAGAAGAAGACCAAGAGAAAGCGATTAACTAGTATTTTTTTTTTAGAATGCAAAAAACAACATCTTCCATAAAAAAGGGCGACTGCAATTTTTTGACCGTTACCCTTTTTCGAGAATTCATAGTTGCACTTTTTCTGATTTAATCAAAGATTACTTTGCTAAATCTTCGTTTTCCCACCTTAATCAACATTTCCCCCAAAGGTTTGATTACCAAATGGACATCAGTAACCTTCTCCCCGTCGATTGATACGGCACTCTGCTGAATCATTCTTCTTGCTTCAGAGGTTGATTTCACAAGCCCCGCATCACACAACAACTGGGGCAAAGCTACTGGTTCAGTGGCGGTACACCTCATCTCAGGCAAATCATCAGGTACTCCACCTTTTTGAAAGATCTTTTCAAAATTTTCTTCTGCCGCCTCGGCCGCAGCGACACCATGAAAACGTGCGGTAAGCTCTCTGGCCAACTTCTTTTTCACTTCTTTAGGATGCAGCTGGTTATTTTCCATTCGAGCCTTGAGATCGGCAATTTCCTCACTGCTCAGGTCACTGAGCAGATCAAAGTATCTGAACATTAAGTCATCAGATACCGAGAGCACTTTGCCATAAATATTATCAGCAGATTCGGTAATGCCGATATAATTCCCGAGGGATTTGCTCATCTTGTTGACGCCATCCAATCCTTCAAGGAGCGGCATTGTAAGAACAACCTGTGGCTCCTGACCATGAGATCTTTGCAGATCCCGGCCCATCAGCACGTTGAACAATTGATCTGTACCACCGAGCTCTACATCAGCCTCCATGGCCACAGAGTCGTAACCCTGAATAAGTGGGTAAAGAAACTCATGGATTGAAATCGGCTTACCCGATTCAAATCTATTATGGAAATCATCACGCTCCAGCATGCGAGCAACTGTCAGTTCAGATGCCAGCTTGATCATATCAATGGAAGTAAGTTTGCCAAGCCAGGTACTGTTAAAAACGACTTGCGTTCTTTTCGGATCAAGAATTTTGAATACTTGTTCCTTGTAGGATTCTGCATTTTTTGCTACCTGTTCAACAGTCAGGGCTTTTCTGGTCTCGGACTTGCCGGTAGGATCCCCGATCATTCCGGTAAAATCCCCAATAAGAAAATAAATATCATGGCCCAAATCCTGAAAGTGCTTCAGCTTTTGTAGCAGAACGGTGTGACCGAGATGCAGATCAGGAGCAGTAGGGTCAAAACCGGCTTTGATCTTAAGGGGAATACCTGTTTCCTGGGATTTTTTCAGTTTTTTAATCAATTCCTCGCGGGAGATGCAGTCAACAGCCCCCCGTTCTATCAATTCCAGCTGCTCTTCAATCGACGCCATGATATGTTGTGCCTATATTTTATTTCGTATTTATGAGTCCGTTGATTTAAGAAGATTTTCGTTCGAGATCGAGGCATACGGAAAATTTTACCACAGGTATATAGTTGATATTCCGAGGATAAAATTTTCCGCATAACGAAGATATCGGTCAAAAAGACCTTAAATCAACGGGCTCATTTATTTCGCGTATTCAACCGCTCTGGTTTCCCGAATAACAGTAACCCTGATCTGACCAGGATAAGTTAATTTACTCTCTATCGATCTGGCAATATCCTGGCTTAACAGGGCTGCATCCTCATCTTTAACTTTGCCGGAATCAACAATTATCCGCAGGTCGCGCCCTGCCTGAATAGCATAGGATTTTTCAACCCCGTTGAACCCGTTGGCGATGGCCTCCAGATCTTCAAGGCGTTTGACATAACTCTGCAGCATTTCCTTTCTGGCACCGGGCCGGGCACCTGACAAGGCGTCGGCAGACTGCACCAGAATGTCGATAATACTAAGAGGCGGTAGTTCCTCGTGGTGAGCACCAATGGCATACACCACCTGCTCAGGTTCGCCATATTTTCGCGCAAGATCTCGGCCGATTATAGCATGAGATCCCTCAACCTCATGATCAACAGCCTTGCCGATATCATGCAATAATCCCGCACGCTTGGCCATTTTCACATCTACGCCCAGCTCAGATGCCATTATTCCACAGAGAAAGGAAACTTCAAGAGAATGCTGAAGGACGTTCTGCCCATAACTAGTCCGATATTTTAACCGTCCAAGCAGATTTATCAGATCAACATGCACCCCGTGAGCCCCGACGTCAAAAGTTGCCTGTTCCCCTGCCTCACGCATGGTTATTTCGAGCTCTTTGGTCATTTTTTCGACCACTTCCTCAATACGGCCCGGATGGATACGACCGTCACTGATGAGTTGTAGCAACGACAATCGGGCTATCTCCCGACGCACCGGATTAAACCCCGACAGGATCACGGCCTCAGGCGTATCGTCAATGATGATATCGATCCCGGTAGCTGCCTCAATAGCCCTAATATTCCGTCCTTCCCTGCCAATGATCCGGCCTTTCATTTCATCGCTTGGCAGCGGAACCATTGATACTGTTCTGTCCGCCACATAATCACCGGCATAACGAGAGATAGCCAGCGCCAGAATATTTTTACCTTTCCGGTCCGCTTCCATCTTCATCTCATTTTCAATCCTGACAAGTTTTTTAGCCGCTTCCATTCTGGCTTGACTTTCCAAGGAATCCATAAGGAGCTTTTTTGCTTCTTCCTGGCTTATCCCGGCGAGTTGTGCCAATTCGTAACGCTTTTCACTGACCAGTTTATCTATTTCTTTGTGCTTCTCAAGCCATTCATTTTCCAGCTCTTTGACCAGTCGTTCGCTATTGTAGAGTTCAGTTTGTTTCCGGTCAAAACTATCCCATTCTCTCTTCAGGCTGTCTCTTTTTCGTTTGAGTTGTCGTTGCTCCTCTTTGAACTCTTCTCTTTCCGCCTTAAGCTCAGCCTCCAAAGCCTGTTTAATCTGAAATGCAGCTTCCTTATTTTGCAGAATAGCTTCTTTCTTGAGCTGCTCAGCTTCAACTATGGCATTTTCTACAATCTGATTACTTTGAATTTTTATGTTTTTTTCGTGCGCCTCAACTACCAGTTTCCTAAGGTAAATACCCAGGGATATACCGATGAGGAGACAAATGCAGGCGAGTAAATATGGATGGTTTAATAAATCCATTGAACAATCCTATCTGGTGGTGATTGACAGGACAGAAGAAAAAAGCAGAGGAAAACAAAATAAATGGAGGGAACTTTGAGGAAGATCCGGCCTGCCACGTTTTGTGGCCGAACCAAAATGATCGATATAAATAACACCCACTACTGTTGTTATTACTTATCTGAGATCAACAACCATACAAACAAATACGTTCAACCAGTTGATGGCCTCACCTCAAATTTACAGATAGTTCTCAGGTCATTGACCATTTTTCCATCCCTGGCATTAACGCACAATATTATTACCGCACGTCGACCTTACCCAAGATGAAACTGAACAATCCGTTTTAAGTTCAGATAATTACAATACCAGTAAACAGAACTTTTATGTATACTGCCCCTTTTTCCAGGGGTTATTCCACATCCTTATGTGAGAATAAGTCAATCCAGACAAGTTGAGCAAATCGCCTAATCCGGAGAAATATCTAAAAAAGCAGTCCTGCTTCCCTTAATTTGTGTTTTGTTCCAACAGCACTTTCCTGCTGAGGTCAATCTTCTTTTATATGTTAACCAGCTTCATTTTTTCCAAAAACATTTTTTTGGAAATTATCAAGCCGGATAGAAAAAAAACAAGCAAATAACTCTATTCACCCGAATAAACATCTTCCCCACACTGCCGTGTCACCAGGAAAGTTAAACCTATTAAATAGGTGGGCAGCCTCATAAAAACTTCAGGAAATTCGATAAACGATTTTCCTTTTGTGATCAGCGGAGTTACCCTTTTTTTGAGAGTTGGCTCAACACACACTGAAGATCACCAACAGTGCAGGGAAAATTTTTGTTTCAACAGGTGCAGCCGAAACATTATATGTTTTGTTCGTTCAGTTTTTTAGCTAATAAATCCTAGTAATAAGTATAACAGACTTTCTGGTAAACGAAAACAAATTATACCAGGAGGTATCATTCGGAAAGCAATTTGGCTCTGATCTCTTCATTGAGCCGAACAATTCGTTCTTCAGAGTCCCTTTTATACCCCTCAAATTCATGCATAAGTTTCACATAACGGGACGCGATATTCAGGCAGGCCAATATTGCCACCTTCCCTACTGGCAAGGTTCCAGTGGTTTGCGGTGAAGCGGTCTCAACAAGTTGGCGAACCAGGGAAAAAATCGACCTCAGTTCTTCTTCCGAGGATGCGGTATAGAATTTATATTCTTGCCCAAGCAGTTCAAATCTTACCAACCTTTCCGTCTCATACATATCAATTTCGATCCACCATTAATGATTGCTGCGCAATTTATCTTGATCTGTATGCGTGTCCGGCCCCGCCAAGCGGGGCTCTCTGGAGTGTTCCGTTGAGGAGCATAAGTACCTTCACAGACGCCTTAGGCATTACAACTTTATTCTCTGTTTCCGGTCATTGAAAAGAGGTCTTGTTGTTTGAGCCTATCCTCTTCGTCTCTTATTCGCTCGGATTCTTGTGAATCCGAGCGAAGCTCTTCTTCATCAATATCGGTGATCTCTGCGGAGTTAATGGTCACGACTTCTTCGCCTTGCTCCAGGTTTAGCTCCCACTCTTCTATCTGATCAACAATTTTGTTCACTCGTTCACTTATCTCGTTTCTTTCTGAAACTTTTGAAGAAATATTGTCTCTCAATTCTTCTATCAACAGATCCCGCTCAAAGACTTCCTGTTCGAGTTGTGCTTTTTCTGCTTTCAACGCCGAAAAGCGTGTCAATATTTTTTCAACAAATTTTTCCAGCCTCTGCAGTTCACTCGCCTGCTCCATAGTATCTCCTCTGCTTTTTATATTCTTAAGGTATTATTATTCTAACCCCGGTAAACGGGAAGAAATCCGGGATAAGTACCTTCACGAAATTCTTTCTTACTCTTTTCAGTGCCCCCTTGAGGGGTGAAAAACAAGAAAAGAATTTCTAAGGTACTCATTGATTTTTATCCAACCGGAACTCCCAGAGACTTCATCACTTTCCCTACCGAACCCGGCAAACAGGATTTTTTCGGAGTTGGTTACTCTTTATTTCCGTTCCCAAGAGAATACACCATGCGCTCCGCTCACTGCAACCTCTATCAGATTCTGGAATAATGCCAGTCGATCGGCCTGGCATTATCGTACGGCATAAAGCCATGGAAAACCCTGAGATCATCATCAAACACCATCGGTAAAAAAAAACGATCACCTTCCCACATAGGTAATTTCAAAATGTCCTCCACCTCAACCCAAACCAAATCACCTTCCTCGTTGGAATTCTTCGGAGTTCCGATGAAACTGTCTATTCTGAAGATAAAACCAAACCAATTTTCTCCCTCCGGCCCAAAACCGGTCCAGTTTATTGTTCCTCGCAACACCGCAGTTTCACAGACGATGTCAGCTTCTTCCCGTATCTCCCGGACCAGGCACCGATAGATATCCTCATCCGAAAGCATCTTTCCCCCTAAACCGTTATATTTGCCTAGATGCTGGTCATCAATTCTCTTATTCCGATGCACCAGAAGGGTTTTTTTTCGGTCGGGGGACATTATATATCCCAGGGTTGCAACTATGGGCGTGTACATGTTCCTCCCCATATTTCCAGCATTAAATAAAGATACATATTCCGCTACTCCCTCTCTTATGATACACTTACCAATATCGTTTGACATCCGTTCACGAAACACATTACCATACTCTCATGATGACTTTGATACCTTTTAATTCTTTTTCAGTAAGTAGAACATCTGCAGTCCTGTTGGTATTTGGGCTCCTGCTCTCAACGGCATTTTTATGCCAGGCTGATACGACGAACAATGAAATTTTCCCAGAATACAAAGCCATTCGTCGTAACGTCGCGTTTTGGGAAAAGGTATATTCACATTATACTCTTACCGAGGCGGTTATTCATGACACGCAAGATTTATCAAAGATATACGAAGTCATTCCTCTCCTTGGGGATGATCTGCCGGGAGCAGCTCGGTTCAATTCGATTTTTCAGCAACAGGCCATCGAGAAATACAGCGCGATTCTGAAAAAACTGGCCAGTCAAAAACCGACTAGCCGTACTGAAGCAAAGATAGCCTCACTATTTTCAGGTGAAAACAGACGCAAAGAATTGCTACTGGCTGCAGACAATGTCCGCAGCCAGAGGGGACAAAAGGAGCGTTTTCTTGCTGGAGTAATTCACTCTGGAAGATATATCAACGAAATTAAGAGGATCTTTCGAGCCTATCATTTACCAGAAGAACTGGCCTACTTACCCCACGTCGAGTCCTCTTTTAACTTTAGAGCCTATTCCAAATTCGGAGCGGCTGGTATCTGGCAGTTCACCAGGACAACAGGAAAACAATACCTGACAATCGATTATGCGGTTGACGAACGCCTTGATCCGATTCTAGCGACCCATGCAGCGGCCAAGTATCTGCAAAACAGCTACAGTGCCCTCAACAGTTGGCCACTGGCGCTCACCTCCTACAATTACGGTTTGGCCGGTATGATGAGGGCCACGAAGGATGAGGGGGACTATGAAAGAGTATTCAAAAATTATAATAAAGGGTACTTTAAATTTGCCTCGAAGAATTTTTATCCCGAGTTCCTGGCAGCACTGAAGGTTGCAAAACAACTGGAAAAAAACCCGAAGGTCAACCTCGACTCGGCTCAAGCCTCTCGATACCTCACACTTCCCGGATACGTCCATATAAAAGACGCCGGCAACCACTTTCACACATCACCAGAGACAATAGCATCACTCAACCCGGCTCTACAGCCATCTGTTATCAGTGGTGAAAAGCATATCCCCAAAGGTTATACGCTCAGACTTCCAGCGCAAAAATCAAACAACCGCCTTGTCGCTTCCATCCCCGCATCAATATATAAAAATGAACAGAAGCCCAGTCTTTTTCATCGGGTGAAAAAAGGTGATACTGCCATTGGTATCGCTCGACTACACGGTGTTTCACTAAAAAGCCTGATGAAGGCAAACAATCTCGACCAGTATGCAACAATCTATCTCAAACAGAGATTGAGAATCCCAAAACCCGCAAAAAAAATTGCCCGAGCAGACAAAAACATCCTCAAAATCTATGCCCCTACCAATGTTAAAATTGTTTTATCGAGTCACAACTCCACAACAGCCTTGTTTCTTGCGAGTAAAAAACAACCTCCGTCTCAAAATGATTTTGATTTTCTTCCCTTAAAAGATACTATTGGGTACAACGAGTTCAATTTCCAAAAAACGACTAAACTTTTGGATTTATGACCGTTCAACCAGATGAATTGCCTCGACTGTACTCAGAATTTCTAGAGATCAAAACAACTTCTTGTATGAGTCTGTTGATTTAAGAGGATTTTCGTTCGAGATCGAGGCACACGAAAAATTTTACCACAGGTATATAGTTGATATTCCGAGGATATAATTTTTCGTATAACGAAGATATCGGACAAAAGAGCCTTAAATCAACGGGCTCATATCGAGCAAACAGGATTTAAATGGATATTACCAACACAATAAAAGAACTCAAAAAAAGACCGGAATTCATTAACAATGTAGGGATGATCCTCATCCATAACGGAGTTGTCCGCAACTGGTCGAGAAAGGATCGGACTGTAGTCAAAGCACTGGAGGTGACCCCTGATGTTGTCAAAATCGAAGCCCTCAGGCAGGAATATCTGCAATGTAAGGGCATTTTTGAGATAATTGTTGAAGCGTACTCCGGAATTTTCCAGCCGGGCGACGATCTCCTCTATATTATTGTGGCTGGCGACATCCGCGAGAATATCAAGCCGGTCCTCGCAGAACTCCTTGATCGGATCAAATCCGAAGCAGTGACCAAAAGAGAAATTTTCGCCAGCTGATTCTGTAGGAGTCTGTCCGAGAATGCCCTTTTGCCCAAACTTTTCGTTATTTTCAAAAATCAATGCTTGCAATATCGACTATATGGCTGTGCTTGTTTTTTGAAAATGCCTCGACTTTGAACAAAATGTCTATTCTCGGACAGACTCCTAGGAGGTTGTTCTTAGATGATCTGGTTTCCACCATAAAACGAGAGGTTATGCGTGTCTGCCGCCAAGAGCTTGATTGAAAAATTTACTGATATTCACCCCCTCCCACACGTAGTCACAACTGTCACCCGCCTGATCAACGATCCGGACTCAACAATGAAGGACTTTGAAGAAATCATCAAGATGGACCCCGTCTTGGTGAGCCGCTTATTGAGGCTGGTAAACAGCCCCTATTACGGATTGGTCCAGACTGTTGATTCAATAGGACGTGCGGTGGCCTTTCTGGGCATGAAAAATCTGCACAATTTAGTAGTTACGGATGCCTTGAAAAGGCTGTTCATTGTACCTGAAGTTGCTTCTGTTTTTTCGAAAAAAAAATTATGGATTCACAGCGCAGCAGTTTCCATCTGTAGCCAAATGGTAGCCGAAAGAATTTTCGGAATTAATGGAGATGATGCTTTTTTATGCGGCATTCTTCATGACTTTGGCTTGTTGATTGAAGAGCAGGTCCGACGGCAGGATTTCCATAAAATATGCGCCTCATGCAAGTCAACCAGTTCGCTCCTTGAAATGGAGCGACATTCATTTGCTACAGATCACTGCGAAATATGCTACCTGATGACACTTGACTGGAATATGCCTGAAACCCTGCAGAAGGCCATCCGAGACCACCATTTGATCTCCGACGAAATTGAACCGTCAAGTCTTACAGGGATAATCCAAATTTCCGAATACATTTCCGGCCAATTGGACCTTTCAACTCTACCTGATCTTGAGATGATGATATCGCCGTCACTTCTCGAACATCTGCAGGATAATTTGGATGAATATACCGTGCTGATCGAGGACCTTCCTGATGAAATGTCCAAGGCACAAATCATTTATGGCTGACCAGGTAAAATGGCCGGGGCTCTCTTCAGTACGTGCTTGAGGGATAACCACCGGCACATCATTTCTAACGAAGCTAAGAGGCGTATCCAGCATGACCAGTTTGTTTAATAAAGCGGTCTTGTATGATGACCGGATTCACGAGTTGCTTGTCTATCTCCAGGAAGAAATTCCTGCTGTTTCGGCTATCGCTGTCAATAATGAAGGAGAGCGGATTCCCAGAAACCATGGTGCTGAATTTACAACAATCTTCATTGAAGAACTTGTCAATGCCGCAAGGAATCAGGCCGAAAATGGCGCATCGGTATGCTCCTCCAATGAACGGCATTTCGCGGTTTATGTGCCGTTGTTAAAAGCGACACTGGTACTCTACTCTCTTTATGATAACTCCCGGCCGGATGACATTTCCTGTCTGATCAAACTTGCGGTTCTTGGGTATTTTGACCGAAAGGAGGTCGAACAACTCAACAAGAAAATCACCATCCAAAAGAACCAGTTCAACCGTAAATTTCAAGTATTGGACTCCAAACACCAAGAGATGCTCGAAGAAACCCAGCGCAGTTACAGGGCTATCCATGAACATCAGGAAAACTACTCCAAAACCCTGCAATCGGAGATCAAAAAACAAACCCAGGAGCTTCGCAAAGCAAAAATGGCGGCCGAAACCGCCAATCTGGCAAAAAGCGAATTCCTCGCCTCCATGAGCCATGAGATCCGCACTCCGATGAACGGCGTCATCGGCTTTACTGATATCCTGCTAACCACTGTTCTTGATGAAGAGCAACGTGACTGTGCATTGACCATCAAACGAAGTGGAGAGGCATTGCTGGGACTGATCGACGACATTCTCGATTTTTCCAAAGTGGAAGCCGGTCAGATGACACTTGAGTACATTGATTTCGATCCGGAAATCACTGCACATGATGTTTGCGAACTTATCAGGCCACGGCTGTCCGGGAAACCGATTGAGGTTCTTTGCCGTATTGACGACAATCTACCGGCAAATATTAATGGAGACCCTGGAAGGTTTCGCCAAGTGCTTATCAACCTGCTCGGTAACGCCGCAAAATTCACCGAACAGGGGGAGTTGGAACTGAGCATAGAGGTTCAGGAGGAGTCTGAAGAAACCATTACTATATTGAGTAAAATCAGGGACACAGGTATCGGTATCGCCAAAGAAAAGTGCGAAGCGATCTTTGAAGCCTTCAAGCAGGCTGATGGGAGTACTACTCGGAAATACGGTGGTACCGGCCTTGGGCTGTCAATCTGCCGGAAAATTGCCGGTCTGATGAATGGGGGTGTCTGGGCAGAGTCGACGGAAGGAGAAGGGACGACCTTCCATTTTCTTGCGGTGATGAGAAAAGCATCGACATGTCAAGCCCATCATCCTATCGCCGAAGACCTGAAAAACGTTAAGGTGCTGGTCGTCGACGACAGCAAGGCTAACAACGAGATTCTTAGAGCTCTTCTTCAAAAGGAGGGCCTGGAAGTAGTTACGCTTCTTGACGAAACCACCGCCATCGACACTCTTATTCATGCCGAAAAAGAGCTCAAACCATTTCACGTCGCAATCCTTGACCTGCAAATGCCACTGATATCAGGGTTCGAGCTTGCAAACCGGATCCGGACATCAAAGCTTGACAATCCTGACATTCCGCTTCTTGCGTATACCTCTTCTGCGGAAAGAGCTGCCCAGAGGTGTAAAGATGCTGGTTTCACTGCTTTTTTAACCAAACCATCCCGTCGGACTATCCTTCTTCGAACCATATCCAAAATCCTCGAAAAAAGCAGTAATAATACCCAACAACCTGAAGACAAGAAACTCGTCACCCAATATTCGATTCGAGAAGAGCTGAAACAGTCGACGCGGATACTGCTTGCTGAAGATAATCCGGTTAACCAGAAACTAGCCAGCGTTATACTCAGCAAAGCCGGTTATAAAGTAGAGGTAGCATCAAACGGCAAGCAGGCTCTGGAAATCTTCACCAAAAGCCCGGGTGATTTCGATGCCATCCTGATGGACATTCAGATGCCGGAAATGGATGGCTACGAAGCGACCCGCTGTATACGACAAAACGGTTTCAAGGACATTCCCATTGTGGCAATGACAGCCAATGCCATGAAAGGTGACCGGGAACTCTGCCTTGAAGCGGGCATGAACGATTATATAACCAAGCCGATTAAAAGAGAGATCGTTTTTCAGGTCCTGGACAAATGGCTCAATAGCCAAAACTGATCAATTGAAACTACCATGACCAGCACACGTCCTTCAGATTATTTCAACCACACATCACTCAGGATTTGGGCAGACAAGCCAATCTCCGAGAGTTCTCGCTTTACCTCGGCCTGTCATTTTCTACTCAGGGTTCTGCTCATTACCATCTCCGAATACAAAAGAAGCGAACTTTCCCTACGATCAAGTGCCCTGACATACATCATCCTGCTCTCAATTGTCCCGATGCTTGCAATGAGCACTGCCGTTGTCAAGGGACTCGGCGGTGGGGACCAGCTACGAAAATCGGCGTATTCTTATATTGAGTCACTGGAGAAAAGCAACAACGCTGTGTTTACGGATCCTGCCGAGGGTTTTGGTCGCCCTTTCATCTCACAGCCACCGGAGAAAAATGCCGACCTCACAGGCCACCTCCGCTCAGCAGTCGACAAGCTTTTTGATTATGTCGACAACACAAATTTTGCCACCCTCGGCACCATCGGCGTTGTTGGTATGCTGATCAGTGTTCTTCTGGTGCTGGGGCATATTGAATCGGCAATGAACGCCATCTGGAAAGTTTCTGCAGCAAGGTCGATTCCAAGAAAAATTGCCGACTATCTCATGTTGATGATTCTTTTGCCCATCTCCATCAACATCGCCTTTGCCGCTATTGCCTTTTTGAAGAGTCCGGTTCTGGCTTCGAAAATGGACCGGTTGATCCCCTTCGACTGGCTACAGTCACTTTTGCTCAAGCCGGTACCGATCTTATTTATCACCCTGAGCTTTTACGTTATATACATATTTTTCCCCAACACCAGGGTTAAATCCTTTCCCGCAGCAATCGGCGCCACTCTGGCAGCTCTCCTCTGGTTCACTGTGCAGAATGTCTATATTACCCTCCAACTGGGGGTTGCTAAATACAATGCCATCTATGGTAGTTTTGCCACGCTGCCGTTGTTTCTGGTCTGGATGTATATGGGATGGACGTTCATCCTGACAGGAGCTCAGGTAGCTTTTGCCTTTCAGAACGTGAAGACCTACAGACTTTTGCCCGTCTCAGGTTCCTCCTCTCTAAAACTCGGAGCCGCTTTTGATATCATGGATTATATTTATACTGCTTTTGCAGCTAGACGGCCTGTCACGGCCGGAGATCTGATCGATAAACTTGCCGACTACTCCCCTGTATTTATTCAAGATACCCTTGATGTGCTCCTGACAGCAGGAATAGTTCATATTTCACAGACGGATCACCGGCTCTTGCCAACTTCTCCTTTTGAACAGTATGACAGACAACAGATCGTCAACATAATTCTGGGCACAGAAGCAACCGAAACGGCAGGCGGCATATTGAGCCGTCAAATAATAGAAGCAGCAGGAAAAGCAAGCGCCCATCAGCAATTTGACGATCACCAGGAATAAGCGTAAGGACCCAAGTCAAAGAGCTGCCCCCCGCAACGCACGGGGATTCTTTATAATACGTTATTGAGGAGAGTTTGAACAAAGGATTTTTAGATACCTTACAGATTATTTTCTTGTTTTTTGCAAGAAAATAATCTGTCTCAAGGTACTAATCCCGGCTTATTTCCCGTTTACCGGGTTAGCCTTTACATAAGTGAGGATTTTCTCTTGCGTGACTTACTCGACAGCTTTCCGATAGCCATTCCAACCAGCAGCACACCTCCGCCGGCAAGGAACCAATTGATGGATTTATCTTTATTAAAATCGTTGTTCTCGTCTTTCAGGGTAGCAATTTCCTTTACGAGCGATGTGTTCTCCTGCTTCGCCTTCTGCATGTCCTCTTTGATCTGAATCACATTTACCGTATCATGCTTCAGGTTTTCGTAATCGGTCTTAATCTGATCTCTTTCGGTAAGGGCTGTTTGCAGTTCGGCCTCGGTCTTGGTAAGGATCGCAGAAATTTCTTCGTTTTTCTTGGTAATTTCAATCTGTCTTTGCTTTAACTCTTCATTTTCAGCACGAAGAGACCCAACAACAGTAGAAAGAGGAGGACTGGTACTCAGAAACCTTTTCAACATCCAGCCTTCCTTGCCATCGGCAAGACGAACCAACGCATAGGAATCACTTTCATCTAGGAGTTCTACAGCATCACCATCCTTAACCATACCGATAATTTTATATTCGGTTCCCTGCCCCGTTCTGAGAACCACTTCCGCGCTGGGAGTTACATATCGGACAGCGGCAACGACTTCTTTTGCTGAGAACGCTCCGGTGCCGAGTGGTAGAAAAAAACAAAAGGCCAAAAGAAAAAAAAGGGGGCCAGTCGGTTTTATGATTCGTCTGATGATCATGGTTCTATTGCTCCTTGCAAGGAATATTTTTTACTTGGCGAATCGTAAATGGTGAAAAACTCACAGGTAACTTTCATAAGGAAGAAATATTAGCATCTCACACTGACTGTGTCGATTAAATACTTTTGCTTTTTTTGCAAATGTCTCTGCTCATTTAAGCCATACCCTCTCTCAAGTTAGCATAATTACAACGGACATTTTATCCTTAAAAGTCGACGGGAAATGACTGACGCATGGGAAATCATTACAATTACCTGACCCATCCCGGCAACTCAGACAAGGCAGTTTCTTGCAGATATCGGAGCATTTCCGGTGAATCAAACAGTATCTTACACAATTCGCATTTACGATAGGTGACAATTTCGCGCGCCTTGATCCCGACAAACGAAGCGATAGTGGAAATACCCATTGACCGGATGCAGTTATAGAGCGGAAAAGTCTCACTTTTTGCCAAAAGTTGGTCGATGGAATGATTCTCAAGATTGCCGAGGAGGAAAAAATTGGTGGTGGTAAAGTGACTGCCTGCGTCGCAGCACGCGTACATATTGAGATCCGGAGCAAGATAAGGGTTCATAGCACAACGATTTTCCTGGTAATCGGTGAAGATGGTTGTCCGACCAAAACTATCGGCCCGTCCGGCATAGATAACCGGTTCCGGGAAAAATTTCAGTTTGTGGTCTCGAAGATATTGTTCATGCTTATCATCTTCTTCCGTAAAATCAGTGACGAACGAAATAAAGTAATCGATACCATTTTTCATACAGGCATGTGCTGCATTCAGCACATGCCCAGGAGGAACGTGTTGTTGATGCCACCTGCTGTAGCTCATGCGCAACTGTGAAAGGCCACTCTCTTTAAGCAAGCCAAGCCGCTCTTCCGCCTTTTCTTGACTCGTTGCCCAATAACTGTTGGTAACAATCCTGGTGTAAATATTACATTTTCTGGACAGGTTTACCAATTCCAGCAAATCATCAAAATAGATAAATGGCTCACCCGCAGTAAAGCTTATTCCGGCTACACCGGCCTCCGCCATTTCCCGGATAATCTCTTTGGCTTGAGCAAGCTCCATTTTCCCATGGACAGCAATGTCACCAGCCGCTACACAATGAGCGCACCTGATATTGCAGCGTGTTGAATATCCAAAAGCTATGTTTCTCATGTAACTGACTTTACCTTGTTCATCTTTCGTTTCACACCCCGGGTTGCTTCGGCGACCAAAGGATCCTCCGGCCAATAATGTTTTGGATATCGGCCTGCCAGCTCTTTTTTAACCTCTACATAACTGTTTTGCCAAAAACCGGCAAGATCCGAGGTGATTTGAATGGGACGTCGGCCTGGAGAGAGCAGGTGTAAAAGCAAAACCACCTTGCCATCGCAAATAGCAGGCGCATCGGTTAGCCCGAACATCTCCTGAATGCGCACGGCAAGCAGTGGAGGCCCCTCCATACGGTATTCGATATTGATCTTTGACCCACTGGGTACGACAAAACCGCTTGGTGCATCCGATTCGAGTTTCTGTTGTTTTTTCCAACCCAGCATGGACTTGAAGACATCCACAGGATCAATTTTTTTGAGATGTTCAGCGTGGCCAACACCAATGAGATACGGCTCCAGCCAGCTGAGATCACCCAACAACGAGCTATCACTCAGATCAGGCCAGTCCATTTCCGGTTGCAGGCGACGCAGACAGTTGACTCGGGCCTGGAATTGACGGGATTTTAGACTCCAACCTAAACATTCCAGACCCATTCGCCTGATTCCTGTCAGCAGGGCCTGGCTGATTTCCTCGGGCGCAGCATCTGATAACGGCCGCTCTTCAAGAACAATTTCCCCCAAACTAAGACGACGTATGGCTATAACCTTGGCTGACAACTCATCCCAGTAGACCTGTCTGGATTCCGAAAACAATGCACTGTGCTCTCGTTTCAGCTTGGCAAGCTCCAGACCTTCAGCCAGGAAGATCCGTCCCTCCGTATACCCAGCGTCAAGATGGGGAACCACCAGGAATTCACAGGCAGCCAACAGATCACCCGATGGAAGTAGCGCTCCACGTCCAGTGGACAAAAGGTAACGTTCTCGATGGCTTGAACGACGACGTGCAATCCTATCGGGGTAAGCATACACCAAAAGACTCCCGATTTCATCGAGGTCACGCACATTGTTTTTACCATCTATCAAACTCTGACACCTGCGAGACGCTTGGTCGACACGGCGGCATATTGCAGGATCGCCACCTTCCCTTTTGACCAGGTCAGCACCTTTTGTGCGCCATAATTCAAGTAAATGATGTCGCAAACGGAGGTCCGCTGAGGGATTACGGACATCACGTCTGACAACATCTCGTTCAGATAAAATAGCGGCAATATCGCAGGCCAGTGGAAGTTGTCCTCTCTGCCGGGCCATAAGCAGCATATGACCCAGCCGGGGATGGAGGGGCAAGCAGGCAAGCTGTTTACCGGCTTCCGTGATTCGTCCTAACTCATCGATTGCGCCCAAACTATGGAGTAGGCAACTCGCCTGTTGAAATGGTCCGGATCGGGGAGGATCAAGCCAGTGCAGCTCTTCCGGATCACTGACTCCCCACAGGGCAAGCTCCAGGGCAAGACCGGCCAGATCGACGGAAATAATTTCAGGAGGGTGAAAAGGAATCAGGCTATAGTGTTCACCTTTCGTCCAAAGCCTCAAACAATACCCCGGTCCAAGTCGTCCCGCCCGACCTGCCCGTTGACGGGCAGCTGCCCTGGACACACGGACGGTGGTCAACTTGCTTAGTCCGTTACCAGGCGTAAATTGGGGCCGCCTCGACCAACCGCTATCCACAACGCAGCTGATTCCTTCAATGGTGAGACTTGTTTCAGCGATCGAGGTTGCCAGAATCACCCGCCGCCTACCGTCGGGATTGGGTAAAAGAGCGCGGTCCTGATCCCTTTGGGAAAGATCCCCATAAAGGGGCGAGATCAGAATATCGCTGAATTCGGGATTAACTCCAAGCTGGCGGTGGACCTCTTTTATTTCGCCGATTCCAGGCAGGAATACCAGCACATCACCTTGCTGTTCATGGACAACCCGAGATATTCCAGCTGTAGTAATGTCACTGATCCTGCCTGCTGCCTCCCGCAAAAGATATTCGATTTTCACTTCATGGCTTCGCCCCTCACCGATTAGGATGGGGACATCACCAAGCAGCCTGGCAATAGGGGCAGTGTCCAACGTGGCCGACATAACCAGCAGGCGCAGATCATCTTTCACCTGACACACATCCAGACAAAGAGCCAGGGCCAGATCGGCATGAATGGATCGTTCATGAAACTCGTCAAAGATGATCAGTCCCACACCGTTGAGGTCTGCATCATCTTGAATCCACCTGGTCAATATTCCTTCGGTGAGCACCTCGATGCGAGTGCGCCTGGAGATTTGTCGGTCAAAGCGAATCTGATAGCCGACTGTTTCACCAACCTTCTCTCCACGCAAAGAGGCCATCCGAGCCGCAGCAGCTCTTGCCGCCAGCCGCCTCGGCTCCAGGATGAGAATTTTTTTATTTGCCAACCATGGTTCATCAAGAAGTGCTAGGGGGATAATGGTGGTTTTTCCCGAACCAGGTGGTGCTGCCAACACCGCTGAACTTTTGGCGAGCGCCCGATTTAGCTCGGGTATGACGTGACAGACAGGTAACTGTGGCAACTGCATAGTGGTGATCTACCTTTTCTTTCCGATTAACGAGCCGACATATCCACGGAAAGACCAGCCCCAACAGCAGAGAAGATGCGACCGTCGCGATTAGGGACTTGAAAAACAAGCTCCTAATAGCTAACAGAAATTATTGAGAAAACAGCACCACTCCACAAGAGTACAGCCAGAGTAATACTGACTAACACTGCAGCGCTGGCAATGTCTTTGGCTCGCTTGGCAAGATTATGATAATCAGGGGATGCGAGATCCACAATCGATTCAATTGCCGAATTCAACAATTCGACGACGAGAACAGCGGTGGTTGCCAAAAAGAGCAGTCCCTTCCATTCGTTGGAGAGTGGTAAAAAAAACATTACAACCAAAGCAATTGCAACAAAACATACTTCCTGACGAAATGCGGCTTCGGTGGAAAGAGTGCTGCGTAAACCATCGATCGAATACGAGAAGGCTGCTAATAGTCTGCCGATACCGGTCTTTTTGACAGGTTTACAATCCGTATTCTGTGGTTGCATAGTAAAAGAGGATAGGTAAGATTGATAAGGAGCTGTTTTCATGGACTGTTCTAAAAAATATCCCTGCTTATTCGCCAGACACGACGGGTAATGCGAAAACAATATAAAATACTCAGTTGTTCCAACACAATCAAGGTACCTCAAGGCAACCTCAAAGAGAAGAGGTTTTCTTGATCTGTGACAGCAAAGAATTAATATCAACCGGCGCGCCTGTATCAATAGTCACGGTATTGACACGCTCATCTTTACTTAACGGCTGCCACTCGGACCATTGCATATTAAGAACCCTCAGATCAGCATCGGACGCATCGTTTTTGCGCTGCATAATTCGTTGACGCAAGGTCTCAACATCCGCGACACATTCCAAAATCAGAAACTCTGTTTGTTTGGAATAGGCCAATTGTCGAAATGCTGCTCGTTCCTGGGAGTTTAAAAACACCGCATCGACAATCACCGAATGTCCGACATCGATAATCTGGGCCGCCAGTTCCGTTAATCTACGATAGGTCCTGTTTGTTGCTTCTGCAGTATAGATACCTTCACCAACCGCTGCCTGCGCGCCATTTTCAGGTCTCAGGCCGAACAATCTCTTACGTTCGACATCTGAACGGATACGAATTGCACCCAGTTGTTCTAAGAGTGACTGGCTTACCGTGCTCTTACCTGACGCTGACATCCCACGCATAATAATAAGCTGGGGCCTTGCTGATCGGACATAGCTTAGTGCCAGTTGGAGGTAATCAAAGAAATCCTTTTCGGCTTTGGCCTGCTGTTCTTTGTCTATTCCGGCCTGATCGACACGTATTGCCTCGATCTTGCCGCGAACCAGCGCACGATAAACCTGATAAAATCGGAGTACCCTTAGGCCAGCATAATCGCCTGTATTCTCAAGATATTTATTCAAAAAACGCTGAGCCAGTCCAAATTGTTTTCTATCCTGGAAATCCATCACCAGGAATGCGACATCACTCATTACATCAATCCAGCGCAGGGCGGGATTAAACTCGATACAATCGAATACAAGCGGCGCATCATCTACCCAGGCGATATTTCGCAGATGCATATCGCCATGACATTCACGGATGTAACCAGCCGATTTCCGTTGGACAAAGAAAGGTTGCAGTGCAAGAAAAGATGATTGGCTCCAGTGCTCCAATTCGGCAAGGGAGCTCAGAGCCTTGTCATTGTTAACATGTTCACGTATCTGAAAAAAATTCTCTTCAACGGGATGGTAGATACATTCGGGATCACCAAAGGTGCTGTTTGGATCAGCAACATCGGCCTGGTCATGAAAGTTTGCTATGTGTCTTGCGAGAATATCAATTTGACGCGCTTGTAATACACCTAGGGCCAACGCGCGATCAAGCTGTGCCTGCTGTGGAAATGCCTGCATCTTGATCGCATACTCAATCGCATCGCCTTCGCCTGCCCATTGCGGGTCTTCAACGGTGCCGGTGATGGGTATTACGGCCAAGTAGATTGCAGGTGCCAGCCTCTTGTTCAGGCGTAGTTCCTCCTGGCAATAGAAGCGGCGCTTTTCAAGGGAGGAAAAATCAAGAAAGCCTAAGTTAATCGATTTTTTGATTTTATAGGCGTATGGTCCAGCCAGAATAACCCAAGAGATGTGCGTCTCGATCAGCTCACATTTTTCAACAGGTGGATCATAAAGATCCGGCACCATCAGCGAGTCAATCAAAGAACGAGGTTGAAGTATAGCTGTGCTCATCGTGAAGGCCTTCAGTGTATTGACTGTCCTGGTGAATTTGCATTATATCTTATAATTATCACGAAAGATTAACCAATTGCAAGAGCCTTCCTCTAACAAAGATGCTCTGGATCTTTGGCTACCGAAAGGAAAGCGATTAAAAATTTTATTTGATCAAGTAACCACAGTTGCAACTTTTTCGTAATTTCTGGAACAAAAAACTTACAATACTGTTAATCAGTTACAGTATTGTTCGGAATATTCGCATTACTCTGCACTCCAACTGTCCGATATGTGGCTACATATTACTCGAGGCACACAACTTGCTAAAACTTCGATAACTGCATAAAGAAAAAAAATTCTTCAAGCCATCATACTTGATTTGCGGTATAGTCTTCCGCTTTCGATGACTTCTTCATCATGAGCTATCAGCAATACTGATTCAGACATTACCAGAACAAAGTTAAAAAGAACGAGAAGCACACATGGATATTGATACAGCCGTAATATTAGGCCTGCTTTTTGCCGCATTTAGTTGTTGGTTTACTATTCTTATCATTGAGAAAAGACAATTCATTAAGCAATGGAAAAAAAATGAGCAAGACAGGGTTGGACGCGCTGAAAAAGTGAGACAATTATCTAAAAAATTGTGACCATACCCTCCGACAAGATGCATAACCAATCCTGCTACCCGACAGGTAACAGGATTGGTTTGATACCGTTCACACACTCCTCATCATTTATGCTGTCCCTTAAAAGGATTCATAACCAATACAGGACAGTGAGCCCGTTTCAAGACCCGTTCCGCTACACTTCCGAGCAGGATTTTTTCTAATCCTCTGGCACCATGGGTACTGATAACGATCAAATCCGCTTTCTTGTTTTCGGCAAACTCAACAATTTTATCCACCGGGTCACCATAAACAACCTCCCCCGTACATCCCGGAAAAGTCTCTCGGGAACCTTGGACAAGGTTTTGCATTTTTTCCTCTGAAACCGCGATAACTTTATCCTTATACTCCCGGGCAAACGGTGATCCTATCATTGCGTCTCCTGGATAGTCAGCAACGACATGGACGAAATGAATAACAGCCGCAAGTTTTTCGGTCATATATTTTGCATACGTTACCAATTTGTCAGTGCTTGTTGTGAAATCGATGGGCACAACAATTTGCTCGATTGCTTTCATTTTTTCTCCTTGTCAGCTTTGCCTTTTCGTTGAAGTAATCTGCCATTCGCCTCTTGTTTTGTTTATACTGCCCTTAGTCGAGTTTTCCTTTTGAATTTTGTGAAAATGTGCGCCGCCTAGCCTTGCTTCTTATCCGGCTGATCAGGTGAGACATCTGTTCTCGATGCAGTGGATTCCGGCACGGATTCGCCTTTATATTCCTGTTTTTCAAACATCTGGATGCGTATTGCAAAAGATCGCAAAGTTGCTTCAACCCTGCCATTGACAGACTCTTTCGGATATTCATCGTCATCCCCCCTCTCACCGGCCGGCAGAGAGGTCAGCAAAGAAATAGCTTCGTCGACCGTGGTAACGGACCAGAGATTGAACTGTTGCGCCGCTATGGCTTCAACTACCTCGCTTTTCAACATCAGGTGAGAAACATTGGCGGCCGGGATAATAACCCCTTCCTTACCGCTGAGACCACGAGCCGCGCAGAGGTCGAAAAAACCTTCCACTTTTTCATTCACCCCACCGATCGCATGGACTTCACCCTGCTGACTGATGGAACCGGTAACGGCTATCGCCTGGTGAACCGGTGCGTCTGCCAATGAAGAAAGCAGGGCGCAGAGTTCAGCACAGGAAGCACTGTCACCCTCGACCCCACCATAAGACTGTTCGAATACCAGGCTGGCCCGCAAATTGAGCGGCATCTCCCTGGCATAACGGCTGCTAAGGAACGAGTCGATGATGAGCACCCCTTTCGAGTGCAGGGGACCACCAAGTTCAACCTCCCTTTCAATATCGATCACACCGCCTTGGCCGGGTCTGGTAAGCGCAGTAATACGGGTGGGCACACCGAAGGAATCGGCACTGAGAACGATCACGGAGAGACCATTTACCTGACCGGTACGTACACCGGATGTTTCAATATGCATCAGTCCTCGCCTGGTAGCTTCAAACAACCTGTCCCTGATCCGTCCGCCACGCCGTTTCCTCGCAGCAAGAGCTGCAGTCACATGCTCTTCCTCGGTTACTGTTCTGTTCTGTTGCCGAGCAATATAATCGGCTTCTTTCATAACATCAGCGAGCTCCTCAACAGCCAGGGAGAGTTTGGCCCCATCCCCTGCTTCCCTGGCCGCATACTCGATAAGCCTGGCCACTGCACTTCTGTGCATCGGCAGCAGATTTTCCCTGGTAATCACGGCAGCCAGTAGTGAAGCATAGAGATTGACGTTTTCAGGAGAACGATCCATGCTCTGCTCAAAATCAGCCTGGACCTTAAAGAATGCCAGAAATTCAGGGTCATAGTACTTGAGCAGATAATAGAGCATGGTATCGCCAATGAGTACTATCTTTATTTTCAATGGTATTGGTTCCGGCTCTAAAGTAACCGTACTCATCAGGCCCAGCAGTCGCTCAATCGACTCAATGCGGATCTGTCCGGAACGTAATGATCGTTTCAATCCCTCATAGGCATAAGGCTGCATCAGCAGTCTGTGGGCATCGAGGATGAGGTAACCTCCATTTGCCAGGTGGAGTGCCCCAGGTTTAATCAGGGTAAAATTAGTGGTTAACATGCCAATCCTGGCAATATGCTCTATCCGACCATGCAGGTTCTGGTATGTCGGCATATCTTCATAGATCACCGGTGCACCGGTGGCATGGTTTCCCACCAAAACATTCACCTCATACCGTTCAAATGAGGGGGATTGAGCAGTGAAAACTCGGGTTAGAATGTTCTGTTCCCCATCGGTTTTATAGAGAAAATCATCAGCATGGATGATGATGTCATCTTCCACATCCTGCAGATACTCCTGCACATCAGGTTTCTTTTCATATTTCTTTTTCAGGGGGATAGTCAGAGAGGTAACCGCCCTTGCGACGGTATCAAACTTCAGCTTTCCTCGACGCTCTTCTGCCTCCTTTTTCAGGACTGCTATCTGTTGTACAACGTCCTGCATCGCACTCTGGTGTTTGGCGATCATGCCTTCCACTTTTCTCTGGGTTTCCAAGGGCAGATGCTGGAAGGCTGCCTGATCAAGGGGATTTTTCTTGCCATCCATAGGGGCAAACATTAGCCCATCGTCGCTTTTGACCAAGGCGATGCTATCAATATTGGCCTTTTCTTCCACCTTGTGGATAAGCGTATCTACTTTCTGCCGCAATTCTTCATTGACTGCTTTAATCTTTTCCTTGAAGTCATCAGCCTCAACAACAGCGGGAAGTGTCATCTTGAGGATCTCCACCAGCTCTTGCAGCTCCTTTTTAAAAACTGCACTCTCACCTGAAGAAAATTCAAAGGCCTGAGGAAGATGCGGACGCTTAAAATTATTGACATAACACCATTCAGACGGAGCCGACTCTGTTGCCGCCTTCTCTCGAATAACCGCCGCCGTCATCTCGTGCCGTCCACTCCCATGAGGACCGTTAACAAAGAGATTAAATCCTTGGTGCTGTACACCGATGCCGAAGGCAACAGCTTCAAAAGCTCGACTCTGACCGGCAAAACCGGCAGGTTGTGTTATCTCGTCTGTTGTTTCAAAAGGGAGGAATTCCTGGTTACATCTGGAGCAGGCTTCAGCTGGTGAAATCTTCCCGATTGCCATAAGGAGACTCCTGTCTGGTTGCTACAATGGATAAAGAAAGAACAAAGACTTTATACCTTCAATGTATACCCAGGTAGTTAGGGTGTCAATGCAGGCGGTAAAAAAGGGATGAGTCCTAGCAGTACACTATCTAAACAGGCAACTGTCACCAGAATTTCCAGTCGGTCTTAAAATCCAACGAGGTAATAAACTGGGAGTTCTGATATTTTTCGTCGGTGGGACCATCAATGAAATAGAAATATTTATGTCGAAACGATAGGCTCAAATAGCTGTTTAATTGAGTGGAGATAGCATTATTGACTTCCCCTCTCATCTGCCATTGGCCGCCACTTTCATCAAGGAGGCCTGTGAAGGTGTCGAGATCAAAGGCATAGGTGAAGTGAGAGAGGAACGGGATGCGAGCACCTACAATAAACTCAAAACCGTAGAGTGCAGCTTCGGAAGGGTCCTGAACTTCTTGTTCAAAACCTAAACCAAACTTACCTGTGATATATTTATAGACTGCGGAGATACCGATGGTTTCTCGTACCAAACTGGGACGAAGCCCGTCCACTGCCTCGACAACCGTATCATATCGAAACTTATTATATGGTTTGAAGGTTTCGGATAGATTGTAATCATACAAAAAAGTGCCCCTTAAAATATTGTTCAAATAGGTGTCGTCCTGACGGGAGTAGAAAAGATAAGGGGTGAATAAAAAACGATGATATTTATTGTACATGGTAATATCGATTGTATCTTCAAGACCCCACTTGTTGTAACTTTGGGAGGGCTGACCGGATGGAGTATCGATGTTATCACCTTTGCTGACCTTGCTGCTGTCAATAAAGTTGGACAGCGAGGCATCGACTGTCGTTCGAAAACGCCGATCAAGGTAATCATAATCCTTGCGTAAGACGATTCGCTTGGTCTTCAGATCATCCATCAGCACGTCGGTTACTGTCATCCAGCTGTTACGATAAGTGAGCTGCTTGGCAAGCAGCTGCTGTATTTTTTCCATGGCAGGCTGCGAGGCGGCCACACGGTAGAGCCGGGTCGATACCAAAGGAGATCCTTGAATATGAGTGCCTTCCTCGGTATCCATCCCCGCTATGACGAGTTCCTCTCGCTGATTCAGCACCGTAGCTATCTCAGCGCCTGTTAAAGAAAAAAGGAAAACATTATAGTCCCGATTGACCATGCTCAGAAAATCCATATGCCTCACGTCTTGCCTGATTGGCATCTGATTGATGGTGTTTTTCTGGACCATGCCGAGCTCACAATTGAACCGGTCACGTAAAAGTTGTCCAAACCTCAGATCATCCACGTCATATTCCATGTCGCTTAGCTTTGCGACGAGACTTCCTTCATCTTCTTGGAATTTTTCCTTCCAGAGGGTGAGACGATTTTTAAATTCTTGATAGTAGAAATCCTGTGTGGGAATGGGCAGCGCCTGCCTTGGTTCCAAGGCTTGCAGTTTCAGGCCCCCATCAATGACGAGGTTGAGTCGATAATAATCCACATTGTCATTTGCAATCACCAGGGTTCTTCCGTCTGCCAGATCAATCCGCGATGCTTTGCCGCCTAAAAACTGACCGGAATAATCACCTCCGCACAGGGCCATTCCAATCTCCGGAAAGGTTTCGAGAATGTTGATCGTATCATTGAGCGTCTGACCGGAAAGGAGCATAATGTATTTGATGCCGGTGTCTTGGATCTCCTTCAATTGAGCGGCAAGGCCTTCTTTTTTCTCAGTGAGGCTATAGCCATAAAGATCTTTTTCAGCCACATCGAATCTAACTTTCCTTGAAGAAAGACCTAAAAAAGCAATTCTGTTTCCGGCCATCTCGGCGGTAAACCAGGGAGTAAATATGGGCTTGTCGGCCTGGACGATATTTGAGGACAATAAGCGGACCTTATTGCCTTTCTGCGCGAGCTCAAGATTTTTAGTACCGACTTGAAGGTCTTTGGACGATACAAGAACAGCAGAACACGAAAAATAATTTAAAAAATCCAACATGATAGACCCAGAACTAAATTTCGACAATACTCCGGGATAAAGGGCATTACCCAAATCCAGGTAAAGATCCGTACCATGGTTGAGATCAAATCTGATATTTTGGCCTAGAAGCAGAAGTGGGTCCGTGGTTTCCTGGTTTTCAATATCGAGAGAAAATCTCCCTTGTAGGTTTGAAGTGACCAATATCGAGAAGGGAGTTGCCGCCTGGAGAGATGTCAAAAAGAGGAAAGACGAAAACAAAAACGCCAAAATACCAGGTAAACAGGTATTCCGGAAAATCGGAAAGAGCATGGCAATTGACATCATAAAATTGAGCAAGATCGCACGGTCAGGGATTTGTTTTGGTTGGACTGTTTTGGCTGGACAACTTATTGGAAAACTCAGCTAATTTTTTGTTCAGATTGGTATTGATGGCTTCTACCGATTCAAGCTCGGCTAATTTTTTATTCAAATTGGCGTTGTTAGCCTTTACCGATTCAAGCTCAGCCAATTTTTTATTCAGGTCGACGGTAGCGGCTTTTACCGATTCAAGCTCAGCCAAGGTTTCATCCTTGGATTTCCTCAATTCTTCCGATAAGGCAGTCGCCGCACCAAGTTGGATTGAGATCTCATTGATGGCTAATTTAAGCGATGATATCTGCAACTCCTTTGGTTCTAATTTTTTTTTGAGGACGCCAAGCTCAGTGGCCCACTCCAATTCCTTTTTGGCATTTTCCTGGTTAATCTTCTCGCGCTCTCGGTTGAACGCCGTTTTTTGCATTACGATCTGCTCATTGAGGGCATGACTTTCTCGGACCAGTTTCGCTTCAAGCTCTTTGCTTTGAGCATTAAGTAAAGCAACTCTTTTGTTGTTCTCTTCTTCTATTTTTTGGATAGTTTCCTGAAGGTTGCTGATTTGTAGCTCACCTATTGACTTCTCATTGGTATATTTTTCGCTCAGGGAAGTCAGTTCCAAGCCCAGTTGCTTGTTCTGCATCTCCAAATCCTGAATCCTCATTCTATGCTGTTGGTTCTCTTTTTTAAGGACATCACTCTCCCTTTCAATCAACGGCAAACGTTTCTTCATCATGCTGTTCTCAGCCATAAGCTGGCTATTGAAAGGCTGTTTACCGTCCTTGACTACCATGGTGCAGGAGAGAGAAAGTAATAAAACCAATGACGTCGCACATAAGCTCAATGCAAATATGCGACTCTTATTTTTCAAAAACATTATGGGAACTCCGGAAATTGATATATGAAAACAGTACTCCTAAAGGAAGTAGTACAAAGAGCTCTTCTCGTAGCGGCTATAGTCGCCACCTCCTCTTCGCTTCCTGATAATTCATTGTAAGCTATCTTGTTTTTATTGTTTTTTCCAGACATTTTCTGCCAATCCTGAGGCTGATAAAATCTCTACGGTAGAAAATCCATTTTCAATATCTTTTATTTGAGAACCTCATTTCAATCAATCCAAACGCTGTGCTCCAAACCTGCAATACCATATTTCCAGACATTTTCCAGAACTTGAGCACAGGTTCGACCAAAAAGTTCTGTAGCGTTTCACTGATTGTCAATTTTCTTCTTTTTTTTGCCTGCCTGTAGACTTTTCTGCGTCCAGTTTTTACAAAGCAACCTTCGTTCCAGGTTGATACGATGTTGACAAGGCTGCCTTGAAAGGGCAGACGGAAGTTATACATGTGGAAAGAGGTCGGCTAAATATGCGAGAGATTAATCGGGTTATTTATCAAGCTTGGTTAAGATTAGATTTTTCAACCATAACCCTGTACTCTGCTCCGGAGTCTAATGTTTTTGGAAAATATGTTGACTCGTGAATTTTATTTTGGCCGGGAAAATAAAGCCGAATGCAGAGCATATTCTATCCAGCCCGTCCAAGAAAGTGTTAACCGATCCTGAGCTATATGCTATGCAATATAAATAATAATTGATGGGAACAACAGAGTAGAACGAATTGTTTTTGTTTTTGGGTGTCCCAAGGTAAATATTCCATGGAAGAAATGTACGTAATTCACGAAGAACCCGAATTTGTCGTGGTAGTAAAATCAAGTGGGCTACTCTCTGTTCCTGGACGTGGTCCGGAAAACCTGGATTGTGTCAGCGAGCGGGTGAAAGCACGGTATCCGGGCTGTATCGAACAACCCTCAGTTCACCGTCTCGATATGGACACTTCGGGGTTATTGGTGGTCGCTCGAACCAAAGAGGTACATCGTAACATCTCTATTCAGTTTCAAGAAAGCGAGGTAACTAAGCGCTATATCGCCATTCTTGACGGCGAATTAGATGGCGAGGAGGGTATTGTCGAACTTCCTTTCCGCCTCGATATTGACAATAGACCTTATCAAATTTATGATCCGGTCCACGGAAAGGTGGGAATTACCCACTGGAAAAAACTCGTGGTAAAAGATGGCCAGACACGAATCGAGTTTAAACCAATAACCGGAAGAACCCATCAGCTCAGGGTTCACTCCGCGTCCGAACACGGTCTCGGAATTCCTATTGTCGGCGATCCGCTCTACGGAACTGGAACTGGTCCGGGATTGCTGAAGCTACATGCCTGCTATCTTTCCTTTGCTCACCCAAGAACTGGTGAGCGTCTCGAATTTAACTCGGAACCTCCGTTCTAAGTAAGGCGCTAAATATTTTTGCCGGATCATGTTGTTGCCATGAAAAATATTACCGATATAGACCTCTTGATTGCTGCACTTCCCAAAGACGCGACCTGCTACGGGTATTGTACAACTTGTGATGAGGTTCATTATCTAACAGAGGGAAACAGCCGCAAGTATGCTCTGGATCTGATGGCAGAACTCGAGCAGAACAAACGGATTGACTTTCACACCCCAGACCCGGAGCCAATATTCTCCACAGACTGCCTCTGGGAAAAAAGAGGCGGACAGATGTTTGGTGTGTTGGAATGTGTCGATGCCGATGGAAATACCGTAGTGCTTCGCGCATTTTCCGGACAGTTCAACACACGCTGGCAAGCAGAGGGCTGGGTTTCACCGACTTTTGACCTGGATGGATACTACCGGATTCTGCCAAAAATTGAGTCGTCGGTCCATCAAATGACCATCGATATTGCGTCCTGCAAACAAAAAGCAGACCAGTGTAAACTGAGGTTCGAAGAAGCAATGCGTTCTGGTGGTCGTGCGGCACAGAAAGATTGCCGCAGGCAGATGCGAGAGGCATGTAAAGTGCTCGAGCTTTCAAAGAAAAACCGGAGAAAATATTCCCAATCCATGATGTTTGTCTTTCTGGATCTGTATCAACTCCAAAATTTCAAAGGTGATCAGCATTCCATCCTGAAAGTCTTTTATGAAGACCGGGGAATTCCCACCGGATCCGGTGATTGCTGCGCCCCAAAACTCCTCCAGGCCGCCGCCCAAAATGGGCTGACGCCTCTCGGACTGACCGAATTCTACTTTGGCAAGGAAAATAAATCTTCTACAAAGTACCACAAAGAATTCTATCTCGGCTGTAAAAACAAATGTCAGCCAATTCTAGGCTACATGCTTTGCGGCCTTTAAGGGATCAAGATTTTCTTTGTGCAATTCAAGATGTCATTGGAATTATGTTGGCTTTGGAGGAAGCTCAGAGGAGTCAAAAGCGGACTTGACCCCTTCCTCACTTTATCAGTTGATGGCGATCACTATAAAGTGAAGTAGCCTGTCCATATAAGCGCGGTATCAATATTCTGAATCTTACATAAATCCATAATGAGCGACCAGAAGATGCCCCCCCTTAACAACTCTCTTCTTCTCTTTCTTCTGGAATGCCTGCAGCCCAGCACTTTGTCCCTATGCGCCTCATCCCCATCTTGAACGACGCTACCTGATTGTACCGGGGATTCGCAGCTCGCGGATCTACATTATCGACACCAAACCCGACCCAGCAAAACCCAGGATCGTCAAGATTCTTGAACCGGAAGAGATCCTGGCCAAAACGGGTTATAGTCGCCCGCATACCGTGCATTGCGGCCCGGATGCCATCTATATCAGCGCACTGGGATCAGGCAAGGATGGCACAGGTCCTGGTGGCATATTCATGCTGGATCATTTCAACTTCGATGTCATCGGCTCCTGGGAACTGTATCGTGGTGACCAGACCCTGGCATACGACTTTTGGTGGCATCTCGCGGATGACGTCATGATGACCAGCGAATGGGCCAAACCCGCACAGTTTGAAAACGGGCTGGTCCCGGAAGACCTGCTGGCAAACCGCTACGGGCACAGGTTGCACTTCTGGGATCTGCGCAAGCGCAGGTTGACCCAGACGCTTGATTTGGGCGCCGAGCACCAAATGGTCCTGGAGTTACGGCCAGCTCACGATCCCACCAAGACGTACGGTTTTGTTGGCGTGGTCATATGTACAGCAGACCTGTCCGCTTCGATCTGGACCTGGCACAAGGAAAACGGCGACTGGAAGGTGAAGAAAACGATCACCATTGACCCAGTACCCGCTGAAGAAAAAGACCTGCCTCCTGCCCTAAAACCTTTCAAGGCTGTGCCACCACTGGTGACCGACATTGATCTGTCGCTTGACGACAGGTTTCTCTATGTCTCCTGCTGGGGAACCGGGGAGCTGCTCCAGTACAACGTTTCTAATCCCTTTGCACCGGAGCTGGCTGGAAAGGTCGCTATCGGAGGCATCCTTGCCCGAAAAGGTCACCCTAAATGGCCGAATCCGCTGGCAGGAGGACCACAAATGGTGGAACTGAGCCGTGATGGTCGGAGGATCTATTTTACCAGCTCTCTCTACAGCACTTGGGACGACCAGTTCTATGCAGAGCGAAAACTGGAAGGCTGGATGACCAAAGCTAACTTGAAGCCGGAAGGCGGCATTGAGATCGACCCTGACTTTTTCATACATTTCGGAGAAACGCGTTCTCATCAGATACGCTTGGAGGGCGGCGATGCATCCACAGATACTTTCTGCTATCCCTCTTGAAACAGTAGGCCCGTGGTTGGCGATAATCGGTTTTGGTGCCTACCACGGGCTCAATCCGGCAATGGGTTGGCTCTTTGCGTTGTCCCTAGGTTTACAGCAGCAGAACGAACGGGCACTCTGGCTGGCATTGCTGCCCATAGCAGCTGGACACGCGGTATCCGTGGGCATCTTTGCACTGCTGGTGCAAGCCGGTGCCAGTTTTATCCCACTTCGGCCCCTGAAGATTGCCACGGCGATAATGTTGCTGGCTTTCGGTGTGTTCAAGCTGTTCAATTACTATCGTCATCCCCGTTGGGTCGGGATGAAAGTCGGCCTAAAAGATCTGTTCACCTGGTCCTTTCTGATGGCAACGGCTCACGGGGCAGGATTGATGGTCACCCCCGCTCTGTTGGGTCTGGCCCATCAGCATGGCGGTCACCAGATGCCTCTCCCACAGGGAACCAGCCTCTTGCTTGCCGTTTCCCTGCATACAGCAGTCATGTTAATTGTGATGGGATTTATCGCTTGGGTCTTTTACCGCAAGGTTTCCCTCGCCGTACTGAGACAAAACTGGATAAATTTTGACCTGATCTGGGCAGCAGCTCTGTTTCTGGTAGGGGGAGTCGCTCTTGCCATCGCCATATAGAGACAGTGACCGGCTAACCTTCTTTGGACGAGCTTCCCGCTCGATAAATTATGCGATCTGGCAAACGCAGCAAAGATAGCACCTTGTTTGGTCCCTTGCTGCTGCCTTGTGAGATTCTATTTTGACAAACTATGTATTTTTGGGATCGTCCACCAGATGTCCGTATACTCTTGCGGGGATCACTTCAAATTCATCCTTTCCAGGCGTTTTCCAGAAAAGCGTAATCGCCGCCGTGCCTTTTCACTAAAAATATTTAACCATCAGCGAATACCATCCGGTTTCTTCTACATAAAATGTTTCGATATTTGACAGCCGGCCCGAATGAACGTCTTGTTCGATCAGAATACTGTTGCCGTCAATGATTATCTCTACTCCATCGTTGGACAAAGCCTGAAATTCGTAGATCCCTTTTTTTCGAGGTGAAGATATCCCTTCATCTGCAGGCCAACTTCGCGGTTCCTGCCACTGTCAAAGACTTCGTTCTCTCCAAACTTGATGGCCGTCGTAAAAACTCTTCATCTTGTTCGTTGTTACAATTTTCCTATCATTACGACGTACCGTATGTACGCCGAAATAATAGGAAAATTGCACGCCTCCAATATGAAGCTTTTTACTTATCCCTCGAAAATCGAAGTTTTTACGAGTTTATCAAACTTGTTTATCAATCATTAAAATGGGCAAACCTAGCCTCCCTTTTTCAAAAATTGCCCTATCCCCATCGGGGATCTGCCAAACATGGCGATACCTGCCATTAAAGTATAAGACTCGAAGTCCAGGCGCCAGACGATTTTTGATACTTTCGTTCTCAGGGTGCCTGGGAGCCTGCACATCCCCCTAAAAATTACAGGAGCACTACAATATAGATGAAATATTTATTAAACAAAATTGTTCCCCTCCAATCTCAATGAATGTCTACTATGTTTTTAGAGCTGTTTACTGATTTTGGAACAGTTGGTCTTCATTGTGAGAACCCAGTATTTCGCGTGAAAATTCCCTATGAAAATACAGATAACAACCCAGTTCCCGAAACTCAAGACGATGCAGAAAAAAAGATTCCTCCAGACAATATTGATTCTGGAACAATCTGGAATTCAAAATTTGTTTTTTGTTGTCAGGGTCATCTTGGTTTTCAAATGGTAAACAATGCCTTTTTATGTTGCTAGGCTTTTGGGACAACTTCATTATTACATTTACGGTAGGAAGGTCAACCTGAGGTAAATTGAGGAACTACTGTTATTGGATACGCCAATTTTAATCGCGGTGCATCAACAGCGACTCACCTTTCCCACTGAAAATTGCCTGCCTTGATAGCTTAGTCTCCTTCGGGGGTTCACCGATGTTTTTGGACCTATCTCCGCTGCCTTCCGGAATTGTCCCCGTACCTTCCAAGCCTAACTCTCTTAAAACTCATACAATGTGGTACAAAAGCTATCGTTAAAAAGTAAATTTCCTCCTGAAATCCGGAGATTTTTTCCGGACTTAAGGATGGTAACCTGTTAAATAAAAACATTTATTCTCAGTATAATATTTATTTATATAGTAATTCATATTATTTGGTGAAAAAGCTGGTGCAGGCCCAAAAATTGGCTCTATTTTTGCAAAATCCTAAGATTCCACGGGGTGTAGCATACCCCTCAGTTTCGCAATAGTTGGTCGGGTCCAAAACAGGGAAACGGAAAATATCGAAAAAACAGGTGTAGTGAGACTCTAAGCAAATGCGCAGAGAGGCTAGAGAGGGCTCTTTCTGTATAACTGTAAATGGAAAAACGAAACGTCAGGGGAGGTAATAGATGAAAAAAACGCTCTATGGACTGGGTATTTTCGTTGTTTGTGTGTCATTTTCTGGTGTAGCTTTTGCTTTGACGCCATCTGAGAACTTGGGTAAATCGATTTTCTTTGATAACAACCTGTCCATCACCGGCAATCTGTCCTGCGCGGCCTGTCACGGCCCCGAAGCGGGCTGGACCGGACCGGATCCCGTTATCAACGCGTCTGGGGCGGTCTACGAGGGCTCAATAGCTGGACGCTTCGGTAACCGCAAGCCGCCGTCATCAGCCTATGCGACACCAAGCCCGATCCTTCACTACGTCATTGAGAAGAAGGAGGCGCTCTTCATTGGCGGCAACTTCTGGGACGGTAGGGCAACCGGCGAGAGGCTCGGTAGTCCTACTGCCGAACAGGCCCAGGGGCCTTTTCTCAACCCCCTTGAGCAGGCACTGCCTGACGCCGCTGCGGTGATCGACGGAATCTGTAACAGCGCATACAGTGAACTGTTCATCCAGGTATGCGGCCCCTCCGCTTGCGATACGAGCGACCCGGAAAATGTGAGTGCTGCCTATGACTGTGTCGGACGTTCGGTGGCCGCATACGAGGGCTCAACCGAGGTGAACCAGTATAGCTCTAAATACGATGCGTTTCTGGCAGGCATGGTCGACCTTACCAAGGAGGAGAAGCAGGGCCTGGACCTCTTCCAGTCCAAGGGCAAATGCGCCAACTGCCATAGCCTCGACCCAGGGCCCAATGGCGAACCACCGCTGTTGACCGACTTCACCTACGACAACCTGGGCGTACCGCGGAATCCGCACAACCCCTTCTATAGCGAGCCAGTCTTCAATCCGCAGGGCTTTACCTGGATCGACCTCGGGCTGGGCGCTTTTCTGGCTAATAGTGTGGACCAACAATTCGCGGAAAAGAATTACGGCAAGATGAAGGTGCCAACGTTGCGCAACGTGGACAAATGGGACGTGGCAGCGCCACAGTCCAAAGCTTACACCCACAATGGCTATTTCAAGACACTGAAGCAGATCGTACATTTCTACAACACCCGTGACGCGAAGCCTACGTGCGTTAATTCTTTCACCAATGTTGAGGATGCCCTCGCCTCGGGGTGCTGGCCGGCAGCAGAGGCGCCGGTTAATGTCAATACCAAGGAGCTGGGTAATCTTCACCTGACCGATGCCCAAGAAGATTCCATTGTTGCCTTCTTGAGGACACTCTCGGACGGATACGAATTACCCTAAGTCGGGAGAGAGAAAATACCGGTAGTTGTTGGCGGGGCATGCCACCACTCAGTGAACGGCATGTCCCACCAACATAGAGTGAGGTGGTCAAAAAATGTGCCAGAGATGGAGCATTTTGAAAAATTGGTAATTCCAGAAAATCTTTGGGAGAGGGTTAAATGGTTTGACAAGGAGGACATTGCCGAACAAATCTCAAAGGTCCACATATCATATGTGTAGCGTTTTATCAATTGCTACGCCCGACGAAATGAGTCAATCTTCCGCTAAACAGCGGCATTTGCTGAACGGCTAGGTTTTAGTATGATTAGGTGTAATTATTGATAAAAGCAAGAACTGTACCAGCCGCGCTTAATTAGAAATGTGCCTTCGGATTCTCTGCAAAATCCCTCTGATCCGGATGCCGGTTACAGCAACCATAAAGGACAGGGCTATCAAGTGCAGGTCGTTGAGACTTACACTGAAGGTGCCGATAAACACCTTTCCCTGATTACCCATGTCGCCGTTGAGTCAGCGGACAAGCACGATGCCGGCAGCCTGCTGCCTGCCTTGGAAAAACTTAAGCAACAAGAAATGTCTCCGCAGCAGCTCCTCGCTGATTCGCTCTATGGCAGCGACAGCAATTGCGAGCAAGCACGGAAAGAGCACTGTGTTACTGTGATTGCCCCGGCTATGCCTGGCAATCAGAAGAAAATGCACCTTGCCGATTTTACCATCAACGACCAGGGCTGGATTACTTCCTGTCCTCAAGGTCTTGCCCCGATCAGGGTGAAAAAAATATCAACCGGCTTCAGTGCATCCTTTACACCAAATGTTTGCTCCAATTGTCCTGTATTTAAACAATGCCCTATCTGTAAAGGGAAAAAGGCCTATTACCTCCGCTATAAACACAAAGATATTCGCCTTGCCTGCCGCAGACGCATTGAGTCCACGGCCTCATTTAAGGATAAATACAGGTTCAGGGCTGGAGTCGAAGCGACCATGTCTGAATTCGACCGGCGCACGGGTATCAAGCACCTTCGGGTACGCGGCATGAAGGCAGTATGTTTTGCCGCAGTGATGAAGGCCATAGGTGTCAACATTTTCAGGGCCAGTCGGCACAAAAAGTGGCAAATCGAATTCCAGGTACCACCATGTGGTGTTTTTTTGGCCGTCTTGGCTGTCTGTTGTCTTATCAAAGAGCAATTCAAGCGATGTTTACAAGAATACGTCGCATTTTTTATAAACTTTCAGCCGAATCGGTTGGATCGGTTGAAAATGGCGTTTTAGCTTTTTACGTGTCCCTCAGTTTTGATGGCGTCGTAAAAACTCTTCATCTTGTTCGTTGTTACAATTTTCTTATCATTACGACGTACCGTATGTACGCCGAAATAATAGGAAAATTGCACGCCTCCAATATGAAGCTTTTTACTTATCCATCGAAAATCGAAGTTTTTACGAGTTTGTCAGTTTTGACAACACCTTATATTTTCGACACCTCATCAGTGGTTCGGTTTTACTCGTCTCCATGATCCATACCTGACCCGGTCTTGCCGAGCCTTTTCCTTAAGCTCACCACCAACCAAGGTTCTTTACCACAGCAGCTTAAGGTGGTTTGAAGCACACTCCTGCAAGCCGACTCCGAGGGACCTACCTTCATCTTTCGTGTAGCCTCGTGGCACACTATTTCCAATCAGTCTTCCCCGGTTCATAGGGGCTATCTTCACTATTCCAACGAAGAGTATCAGTGGGTACATGGTCTTTCACCAAGACCCTTGCTCTTGTCGCACGATCAGGTTGCAATAAGCAACAGACGTTGCGATATGCAACTGGTTATTTGGGCAAACGTTACAGACTGCAACAGAAGGCTTCGCCGCAAATATTTGCCGAAATACAAATATAGCAATTACATATAGTTAAAATTACTGGACAACATGGACTGGTTTTCGCAAGATACACTGTACCCTGACAAAATTTTGGATTAATCCATACGTCGGGTAAATCTGAGATGGTCAGATAAGGCAAAAGACAGGTTATGAAAGAATCAATACATCGCAACGTTACACAATTAACGATCCTGCACCGTCTTGAGGAAGACGAAAGCTTGCAACAAGGCAGTAAGGATAAACAATCCTGCATTCTGCTGGTGACCAGGAACAGTCGCCTGACTGAGCCGACGATGGACTACGCGGTAAACGTAGCGGATCGGATGAAATGCAAGGTGCTGGCGAGCTATGTGAATACCCTACCCCTTATCGGCGATGGTGGCACACGTAGCAGGCTTTTCGCATCAGCGATTGAACAGAATGTCGCAGAGTTTAGAGAAAAAGCGGCAGCCAGAGGGGTGGAATTCGAATTTGTTCAGGAGTCAGGGAAAATCAGTAAAGTTATTAGCAGATTATGTCACATAGTGAAAAGGGTTGAGTTTGTTCTAATCGACCAGGGAATAAAGATTGAAGAGGCGACTTTTGGGTCACCAGTCCCGGTCTTTAACATCGTTTGCACCGATTCGCGAACGGGAAAGATGATTGAGACTCGCCAAGCAGCAAAAAAATTTAATGGGGAAAAAATCATGAAAGCAACAAGCAGAAAGAGTTATTTGAAAAAAACGCTTATTATTCGGCACCATGACGGCAGGCCTTTTTGCAGCGGTCTTCAGTAACTCTGATCTCGTCATGCACTACTGTACGAAGGGTGGAGTGTACGCATTGCTGCCGGTAGCGATAGTTTTTGCTTTCTCCTACGTTCATGGTTCTTTCACAAGTAATTTCTGGTCAGCTCTCGGTATTGAGGGGTCTAAAGGCGCAGTGTTAAAACAAACGAAAATTGCCGAAAAACGACCGGACGCAAGGCCGCGGGTACATGCCGGTGCCTGAATGTTTTGTCTGCCTGAGGATAGTTCGCTGAAATTGAATCGCAGGACAAATTCGCTTTTTGCCAATCGCAATCACCAACAGAGGAGTCAACAATGCATGGACCGTTAGCTGATACAATACAATTTATTGATTTGAATTTTGCCTATATCGTCTTTTTGATAATCGTCGGTTTTATTGCCGGCCTAGTGAGTGGTTTTATCGGTTCGGGTGGCGCCTTTGTACTTACCCCTGGAATGATGAGTCTGGGTGTGCCTGGTACCGTGGCTGTAGCCAGTAATATGTGCCATAAATTTCCTAAAGCCCTGGTCGGTTCAATCAAGAGGTATCGATACGGTCAGGTGGATATTAAACTCGGAGTAATTATGGGACTCTTTGCTGAGATCGGGGTCCAAATTGGTATTATGGTGCAAAAACATATCCTTGAACGTTGGGGGGAAGCTGGGTCCAATCTCTATGTCAGTGTCTCTTTTGTTATTGTCTTGGTGGTTGTCGGCGGCTATGTTCTGCGTGATGCCTTAACACTTAGAAAATCGGGTAAAGATGAATGGGTGCAACCAGCAATCGCCGCCCGCCTGCAGAAGATAGAACTTTGGCCCATGATTTCCTTCAAAAGAGCCAACTTACGCATTAGCGTCTGGTTTATCATTCCTGTGGCCATCGCCACCGGTATGCTGGCTGCTACTATCGCTGTGGGCGGATTTATAGGTGTCCCCGGCCTTATGTATATCATCGGTGCAACCAGTATTGTCGCATCAGCCACCGAATTGGTTGTGGCATTCGTTATGGGACTGGGTGGTACCCTCATTTGGGCCTATTACGGGATGGTCGATATTCGGCTGACCCTGCTCATCCTTGGCGGCTCACTCTTTGGCGTTCAGCTCGGGGCAATCGGCACCACCTATGTCAAAGACTACATGGTCAAATACGTCATGGCGACCATCATGTTGATCGTCGCGGTCAGCCGTTTTCTGGCAATGCCGAAGTATATGAATAAGCTCAGCATCACTTCCTTTGGCGAGACAAGTGTCGTGGTAATGACCCAGATGAGTTTTTACATCATGTGCCTTGCCTTGGTGGTTGGGGCGGGGATTATTTTGGTCAGCTTGTTCAGAGCGAGAAGCGAGGAAAACGCACTTATCAATGCACAAGCCCAGGCTTGAGCATGTGCGCCATGATGGAGTCAATACTGGTAGCAGTCGACATTTCACGTGTAAGTCAATCTGCCTTTAAGCAGGCCTTGGCTCTGGCTTCCTCGATGCGAGCCAAATTGATGGTTGTCAGTGTTACCCCAAGGTATGAAGGAAACATGAACCGCCTGAAAATCGCCGATGCCAACAGCCAGCTCAGCGAACCGTTTCGTAAGAGCCTTGAGGATGCTGCATCCTATGCAGCGTCCCTGGGACTTGATATCCCGACGATACACAGGGTTGGTGAACCGAGTGGGGAAATCATACAGGTTGCCGAGGAAGAGGGGGTAGATCTGATTGTTCTAGGCAATGAAAAACGTTCAAAGATGGAACAGGTGTTGCTCGGGGGAATAAGAGCAAAAATTGTTGACGGTAGCCCCTGCGATGTAATGCTCGTGCCGGAGATGTCAGAGATCCGTTTTGGCAAAATTCTTGTGGGGGTAAACGGCACACCTGCCGGCAATGCGGCTGGAATGCGGGCATTGGAGCTGGCCGTGCGTTACGGAAGCGAAGTGCATGCCGTTACCGCCATCGATATACCAACCGACCGTGGTCTCCGTTACGGAGTGTTGAAAGATGCCAGGCAGAAGGGGTTCAAGGCACTGGAAGCTATCGCCAGACAGGGGGAACAGCTTGGTTTGCAGGTAATTACTGAGTTGCAGGAAGCTTCTCCCGAGAAATGTCTGCTGGGTTATGCGAAGGACAAGGATATTCAGCATATAGTTTTAGGCTCAAAAGGGTATTCCGGCGTGAGCGATATTCTTTTAGGCAGTGTTTTCGAGCGGGTTGCTCTCCATGCGCCCTGTGCGATTCAGGTAGTGAAACGGACGAACTGAAGAGTATAAAAAAAAGGCACTTAGCAAATTATCTGCTAAGTGCCTAAAATTTCTTGGAGCGGGATACGCGATTCGAACGCGCGACTTTCAGCTTGGGAAGCTAACACTCTACCACTGAGTTAATCCCGCTCTTGAGCTCGAACAATATAGAATCTGCTGACGGTTTTGTCAAAGCCTTTTCTTGTTATCGCACTCTATTAGAGCTCAACAAGTCCCCGGCGACACTACTCAACTCCACAGGTATCCTTTAATAATCAGTGAAAATTCTGATCCTTTTCCCTCCACACTTGTCACCTCGACCTTACCGTTATGGGCTTGGGCGATATGTTTAACGATGGCAAGTCCCAGACCGGTTCCGCCCAAGGTCCGGCTTCTGGCATTATCGCTTCGGTAGAAACGTTCGAACAGCCGGGGCAGATGTTTTTTGGCTATTCCGCAACCGGTGTCCCGAACAACAATTCGCACGGTTTTTCCTAGGTCATCGTCGAGAATTGTTCCCTGGACCGTAACCTTATCCCCAGGTTTGCTGTAGGTAATCCCGTTAACTAGCAGGTTAACCAGCGCCTGTTCCAGAAGAGTCGCATTCATTTCGACCATAATGTTTTCGGGACAATCAATGGCTATTGTCACTCCCGCCTCATCAGCCTTAAGTTGACAGGTCTGAATAGCCGAAGTTATCACAGGTCGAAGCAGCTCTTTCGAGAGCTCGATCTGGTCTTGTTTTGAATCTTCTTCAATTCTGGACAGAACCAGCAGATCATCGATAATTGTGGTAAGCCGCTCCGACTGACGCAGGACAATCTGTAAAAACCGCTCAGCATCCTCACGAATGTCGAGCGCACCGTCAAGCAGGGTTTCAACATACCCGCGGATCGAGGTGATTGGTGTTCGAAGTTCATGGGAGACGTTGGCAACGAAATCCCTCCGGACATTCTCCAGCCGCCGGAGCTTGGTTACGTCGTTCATCACCACCAGCACCCCGACATTTTCACCTATGCCGTTGCTTAAGGTGACCACATTGGTCTGCAGAAATCTGTCACCATTCTCATCGTGGAAAACAATTTCATCCTCGATACCTTCTTTACTGATCAAGGTGTGACTGATCTGCTGCTGCAGATTGACGTTTCGTACAACCTGTTGAACTATCCTGCCCGGAGCCGCCTGTCTTTCCACATCAAAGAGCTCTGCCGCAGCTTCGTTGAGACTGATCACCCTTTCCTCTGTGTCAATGGCGATGACAGCTTCAACCATGCTCGAGAAAACAGTCTCCAGTTGGTTTCTATGGGTAACGATAGCCTGAATTTTTTCATCCAAAAGTTCCGCCATGCGATCCATTGAGGCCGCCAGCGTAATGACCTCAAGCGAAGCGGTCTTCTTCGCCATCGGCAACATTCTCTCACTGAAGTCCCCGCGGGAAAACTGCTCAGCGCTTTTTGTCATTTGTTCCAGCGGCTTACTGATATTGCGGGAAATCAACAGAGCTATCGCACCGGCCAGCAGCATAACAGCCACCGAACCTGCTCCTATCCGAACTTTGATATCTGCCAGGGTTTTATCGAGCGAAGCAACCGAGACAGAGGTTCTGAGCACCGCATTTATAGCTGATGGAGAAACTCCCCCCAAAGGTTGTTGAACAGAAAATCTCAAAGGAATAGCCACATAGATCCTATTGTTTTCAAGGGTCTTGCTGAATCGCCTCGATTTGCCAACCTCGCCGGAAAAAGCTTTTTCTATTTCAATTCGATGACGGTGGTTTTCCATTATCTCTGGGTTTTCATTCGAGTCGGCCACGACCTTGCCATCATCTAATATGACGGTAATTCTTGTCCCGGACTCTCGACCTGATTGAACGCAATAATCCCGCAATAGCTGAAACCGTCCATCCGACAGATAATCAATCACCCTGGAACTTATCAGGTTGGCCCGGGACTCAAGATCCGCTTCGGTATCCTGAAGATAAAACTCTCTCAGGGAGGTCATGCCATACCAACTGACAGCAGCAATGGCGATAAGAATAGTGAGAATATTGGCCGGAAAAATCTGCCAGACCAGTTTTTTAGGTTTAAGCATAGAATTACTCCTCGGCCTCCGGAGTCGATCTATATCGATAACCAATGCCTCTGACAGTTTCAACCATTCTACCGTATTCATTGAGTTTTTTACGCAGACCAAAAATCTGCACATCAATGGCCCGAGGGGTGATAAGAAAGTCGTAACCGCGAGCGAAATCAATGATCTGTTGACGGGTAAAGACCCAGCCCGGCTTGGCAGCGAGAAGAGAAAGAATACTAAATTCCGTAGTGGTCAGCAGAACCTCAATGCCGTTTACCTTCACTGCATGCCGGCCTTTATCTATCTCCAATCCATCGATAATGATGATCGATTTCCTCGATTCATCTTCTTCACTCTGGTCCGCAAATGCTCGTTTGACAACCGCCTTTATTCTGGCGATCAGTACTTTGGGGCTAAAGGGTTTGGTAACATAATCATCAGCACCGCACTCAAGTCCGGCGACGACGTCTTCTTCTTCCCCTTTTGCAGTCAGCATGATGATCGGGATGGAACGTTGTGTATTCGATTCAACCTTTCTCATCGCCGTACATACCTCCAGACCGCTGATACCGGGTAGGTTCAGATCCAGCAAGACACAGTCGATCTCCTCGGTTCGCAATCGTTCCAGCGCTTCTTCCCCGGTGTCGGCGCATGTCACGTGGAACCCTGCCCTGATGAGATTGTAACTGACCAATTGTTGAATATCGGCCTCATCTTCGACTACCAGAATATTTACTTTTCCCATGATTTTTTATGTTATTACAATATGTTAGACTGTCTATCGCTAGCGTCAAGCGAAATGCCGGACCGCAACCTTGTCAGACTTGATTCTCTGAGATGTCCATATCGTGTACCATTTTTTGTTCCTCTGCAAGTCCAAACCTACCCTCCTAACCATATCTTAATATTCCCCTAATGAACATAAAACAATCACCCTCTATTGTAGCACTCATCATTGCTGGGAATTGATTTCCGGCAAGAGAAACCAAAACATTAACCGACAGGATTCAAACAATATGGCGCAGTATTTCACCTTTCAGCACGAGCTCACAAAACTCAACAAAAAGCTCCTCAAATTAAGCACAATGGTTGAGGAACGTGTTTGCAAAGCAACCCAGGTAATCGAATCCAAGGATCAGAAAATCATCCAGGACTTGATTGTTTCGGATTACGAAGTTGACGAAATGGAGATTGAAATCGAGGAAGATTGTTTAAAGATCCTTGCCCTTCATCAGCCGGTTGCCAGTGACCTCAGATTTCTGATTACGGTTATTAAAATCAACAACGAAATGGAAAGAATCGCCGACATTGCTGTTAATATCGCCAAGCGCGTCGAGAACATCTCAAAATTCAAACATCAGGCGGCAATCTCCTATGATTTTTCTAAGATGAGCGACAAGGTCGTCTTCATGCTGAGAAACAGTATAGATGCCCTGATAAACGGCAATTCCAAACTCGCCAAATCGATTTTTCTCGATGACGATATAGTGGACACATACAGGAACCGATGCTACGAAGACATAAAGGAAAGGATAAGAAAGGACCCGGAACACCCGGGCTATCATATCAACACGTATCTCCTCGCCCGCCATCTCGAACGTATCGCCGATCGTGCCGTGAATATAGCCGAAGAAGTCGTCTACCTAGTGGAAGGCACAATCACTCGATTTAATTAATATTTACGACTTCAGACCCTAGCAAATATTAACATTCACCCGGATTAACCTGATAATGTATACCTATCTTCTCCCCTGCATTCTGCTCATCTCAATAGGTGCTTATTATTGGGGGACCACACGTGCCAATACAGTTGCCGAAAGATCGGGAGGAATGCGATCACTGCATTCCCTCCCAAGCCATTATGGCATGTTCACCGCATTGAGCAGTGCAATTCCGGCGCTGTTTGTATTCATATTATGGCGTTTTTTTGAGGAAACGATCATCACCTCCCTGGTTGTTAAAAGCCTGCCGGTTGACATCCGGCAACTTTCGGCCAACCAGCTGAGCCTTGTTCTGAACGAAATGAAAAATGTTGCCTTCGGCGGCTTTGCCACCCACAACAATGCTCCTACCATTCAGGCGGCTGCCGACCTCTATGTGGCAACCTTGCACTGGACCAGGAATTTGATAGGTGGCATTACCATCCTCTGCAGTATTATACCCGCCGTCTTTGCCTATCGAAGTATCGATAAAGATTTACGGGCCAGGAACCTGGTTGAGGGTGCGGCAAAATTTTTTCTTCTCTGTTGCTCCACCGTAGCCATCCTCACCACCCTCGGTATTGTCCTCTCAGTATTGTTTGAATCTTTGCGATTTTTTAAGAGCATACCTTTTTTGGACTTTCTCTTTGGCCTTCAATGGAGCCCTCAAACAGCAATGCGGGTCGATCAGGCAGGCTCATCCGGAGCATTCGGCGCTGTGCCGGTATTTGTCGGAACCATCCTCATCGCCTTGATAGCCATGTCGGTGGCGATTCCGGTCGGTTTGCTTTCCGCTATTTATCTGTCTGAATACGCCAGCCCCCGCATGCGCACCTGGGCTAAGCCAATGCTTGAGATTCTTGCAGGAATTCCAACTGTCGTTTACGGATTTTTTGCCGCCTTGACAGTGGCCCCACTGATCAGGGACATCGGCCAAGCCTTTGGGCTGCATGTCTCCTCGGAAAGCGCACTTGCGGCAGGGCTGGTTATGGGCATCATGATCATCCCCTTCGTTTCGTCGCTTTCAGACGACGTTATCCATGCCGTGCCCCAGGCTATGCGCGATGGGTCGTTTGGTCTTGGCGCCACCCGTTTTGAAACCATCATTCATGTAATCATCCCCGCCGCTCTCCCCGGCATCGTGGGGAGTATCCTGCTGGCGGTCTCCCGTGCCATTGGAGAAACTATGATCGTGGTCATGGCCGCAGGTTTGTCAGCCGACCTCACTTTCAACCCGCTGAAGGCAGTGACCACGGTAACCGTGCAGATCGTTACCTTGCTGGTCGGCGACCAGGAATTTGACAGCCCGAAAACATTGGCCGCTTTTGCCCTTGGCCTTTTGCTCTTTCTCTTCACCCTCTTTCTCAATTTCATCGCCTTGAGGGTCGTGAGAAAATATCGCGAGCAATACGAATAGAAAAAGCCAACACTTTTAGTGACTTAGAAAATTTTTTCGTAAAGGAACTTATCCCGTTTATCTGGGCAATCCGCCATAAATTTTTATTCCAAGAGCCATGAATACCACAGAAACAACTAACACCAGCCTTCTTGAACCCACCAAAAAACTCAAACGACGCTATCGTTCTGAGAAATGGTTTAAACGTCTCGGACTCTCGGCCATTGTTTTGTCCCTTACGTTCATTGCGTTTCTGTTTATCACCATTTTCTCGGATGGATACACCGCGTTCAAGCAGACCTATATAGCGTTGGATGTTCATTTTGCACCAGAAGAATTTACCCAGGAGAATCTCGCTAAGGCCGATTTTCCAGGCCTGGTAAAAAAATCTATGCACAACCTTTTCCCAGCGGTCAAAACCAGACTAATAAAAAAGCAACTCTACAGTCTCATCAGCCCCGCCGCTGCATACAAACTACAGGATATGGTCGAAGCCGATCCGAAGATAATTGGCACAACGCAGAAAGTGTGGGTGTTGGCTAATGACGATGTCGACATGCTCATTAAAGGTAAAATAGACCGGAAGGAGCTCCAGAGCAACCGGCGAATCCTGGACATCCAACTCGCCTGGATAGACAAATTGATCAGCGAAAAAAGACTGGAAGAGAGATTCAACCGAACCTTCTTCACTTCCGGTGATTCACGGGAGCCTGAACTGGCAGGCATCCTGGGCGCGTTGAAAGGATCATTTCTTACCCTGCTCATTACCTTGTCTCTTTCGTTTCCAATCGGAGTTGCCTCTGCGGTTTACCTGGAGGAATTCGCACCGGAGAACAAATGGACAGATCTCATCGAAATTAATATCAACAATCTCGCTGCCGTGCCCTCGATAATCTTTGGACTGCTGGGGTTAGCCATTTTCATCAATTTATGGGGTATTCCCCGCTCAACTCCACTCGTCGGTGGATTGGTGCTTGCCTTGATGACCCTGCCAACCATCATTATTGCCGGCAGGGCATCTCTGAAATCGGTGCCGCCCTCCATAAGGGAAGCGGCTCTCGGCGTCGGAGCCTCGAAGATGCAGACAGTCACACATCATGTTTTACCTCTGGCAATGCCCGGAATGTTGACCGGTACCATTATTGGGATGGCTCAGGCGCTCGGGGAAACAGCACCTCTGCTGATGATCGGCATGGTCGCATTTATTGTCGATGTTCCCAGCGGCATAACAGATCCATCGGCTGTCCTGCCGGTACAGATTTATCTTTGGGCCGACAGCCCTGAACGTGCGTTTACCGAGAAGACCTCAGCAGCAATCATGATCCTGTTGATTTTTCTCGTCGCTATGAACAGCCTGGCTGTTTTCCTACGGAAGAAATTTGAAACCAAATGGTAACAGAATCCTAATAATTAAATGTTCTAATCTCAATCGTTCAACCCATTAAAAACTAGTAACAATAAACCTTACAAGGAGAAAAAAATGAAAGTAACAAGTATTCTGGCGGCAGGTGCTCTGACCCTCGCCATGACAGTACCTGCAGTTGCTGCCCGTGACTATATTTCTATAGTTGGCTCATCAACAGTCTACCCCTTTGCTACAGTGGTCGCTGAACAGTTCGGCAAAACCACCGGTTCAAAAACCCCTAAAATTGAATCAACCGGTTCCGGCGGTGGCTTCAAGCTTTTTTGCGGCGGTGTCGGAGTTGATTTCCCGGATATTACCAACGCTTCCCGCGCGATAAAAGCATCTGAGATGAAAACCTGTACCGAAAACGGTGTAAAGGAAATCGTTGAAATCAAAATCGGGTATGATGGAATCGTTCTGGCTAATTCCAAGGCGGTCGCCCCTCTTCAACTGACCCGCAAAGATATCTTCCTGGCTCTCGCCAAAGAGGTACCCGATCCTGCAAATCCAGAAAAATTAATAGCCAACCCTTATAAAACCTGGCAAGAGGTAAACAGCTCCTTACCGGATAACAAAATCGAGGTTCTGGGTCCACCGCCCACATCGGGTACCCGTGATGCATTCGTTGAACTGGTAATGGATGCCGGTTGTGAGAAATTTGATGTCATCGAGGGCATGAAAAAAACTGACAAAAGCGGCTACAAAAAGGTCTGTCAGACCGTCAGAGAAGACGGCGGTTACATAGAAGCTGGTGAAAACGACAACCTGATTGTCCAAAAGCTTGAGGCAAACCCCAAGTCGCTAGGTATCTTCGGTTTCTCCTATCTTGACCAGAATACCGATAAAATCCAGGGATCCATCATCGAAGGCGAAGCACCAACCTTCGAGGCTATCGCTCAAGGAACCTACCCGATTTCCCGACCACTCTTTTTCTACGTGAAGAAGGCCCATGTTGAAGTCATTCCCGGAATAAAAGGATATCTTGCTGAATTTACTAACGATAAGGCCTGGGGTGACGAAGGATATCTGGCCGACAAAGGATTGATCCCAATGCCTAAAGAGGAAAGGAAGCAGTATAGTGAAGTAGCCGCCTCCCTCAAGACCATGGAAATGAAATAACTTTCCAGAACAAAGCTTAATGAAGACCAACAGGGCTGATCCCTTTTCAACAGAATCGGCCCTGCTGCCGTAATCAGCAATCACCAAGAGAAATTGTGGAGAATAAAATAATGGAACTCTCATCAGGTCAGACTAACCATGCGTTCCCGACCATGCTCAGCGGTGACATTGCCCGCGAATCCGAGCGCGCCCGTGCCAATACAACCGGCACAACCGGCAGGCAAACCGTCGGCACACCTTTTGTGGACAATCCACGCATGACTTGTAGAGATGTAGAGGTCTACTATGGGGAAAAATGCGCCATCAATAAAATCAGTATTGATGTTGGCTGCAACGAAGTCTTGGCCATGATCGGGCCTTCCGGTTGCGGAAAATCAACTTTTCTTCGCTGCCTGAACAGGATGAACGATACCGTCTCTTCCTGCCGCGTAGTTGGCAATATCTGTCTTGACGAAATCGATATATATCATCCCTCAGTCGATGTAGTACCCTTGCGGGCGCGGGTAGGCATGGTCTTTCAGAAACCGAACCCTTTTCCAAAATCAATCTACGACAATGTCGCCTACGGCCCACGGATTCACGGAATGACCAGAAACAGGACGGAACTTGACGAAATTGTAGAAATTTCCCTCAGAAAAGCAGGCTTGTGGGAGGAAGCAAAAGACCGTTTAACAGAACCGGGTACCGGCCTGTCCGGCGGTCAGCAGCAGCGCTTGTGCATAGCCAGGGCCATCGCCGTCTCACCCGAGGTGATACTCATGGACGAACCTTGTTCCGCTCTTGACCCGATAGCCACGGCAAAGATTGAAGAGCTCATAGCTGAGCTGCGTACCCAGTTCTCGATTGTAATCGTCACCCACGCTATGCAACAGGCGGCCAGGGTATCCCAACGCACCGCTTATTTCCATCTGGGCGACCTTATCGAAGTGGGCCCCACCGATAAGATTTTCACCAATCCCAAGCATAGACTGACGGAAGATTATATTACCGGCCGTTTCGGTTGATCTTTGATCTTTTTCCCGAATGTGTCCAAAGAGATAACATAATACCAAAAGAGTTCAGTTTTGACTGAACCCTTTTGGTCATCTCACCTCTGTAATCTCACTCCTGACTGCTCACGCCTTACGGCTCATCATGGCAAAGATCGCAGCTTTGTGACATGGTTTTACCAAATTTTGTCTGGTGTTCTTCATCATGGCAACGAAAACAACCGTATCCTTCATCTTCGTGCTGATGTCCGATATGCGATTTATAGGTGCCCCAGGTAACCTTCATCTTGGGCCACACGTTCGTCAGGTAAGCATCCAGCAAATAAGCACCCGATGCAACGAGAGTTTTCTCATTTTTCGCAACAAAATCGGCTCCATGCCGCGTAGCCTGCAGTGCCAGCAGATTCGCAACAAGCTTTTCTCTGGCCTCATCACGTGTGGTATACTGCTTCTGAAGAACAGTTAATCCGTCTTCACGGATACCGGGAAGTGCCGGATCAATTCTTTTGCTGTACAAACCAAAATCCACCTTCTGTTCCAGATCATCAAAGACATGCGTTGGCCGGTTATGGCAATCGATACAATCCATGGTTCGCCAATATCCTACACCCTTTTCTGAAGAAGCTCCCGGCAGGTTGAACTCCTCCGTAACCCCGGATGGCTTGGTCACTTTAATTGCACCAATTGACGTTCTTTTTTCATTAAGGGAGTGATACTCAACCTTTACATGGCTGCTGACATGCCAATGAATCCCCTCGAAACGGTCATTGAGGGGATTTCTACCACCGATATGGAGAGCAATCTCCTGGATGTCGGGATGTATTTGATCTTCGTTGGTGAAGCTTATGAATTGCCTAACCTGTTTACCCTGAAACTTATCAGGCCAATGGCACTCCTCGCAGGTATCCTGCGCCGGTCGCAGGTTTTGAACAGGGGTAGGAATGGGTGTATGATAACTTCCTTCGATGACCGCCTTTACCTGCCGAAGTCCCGAAAGTTTGGCCTTCACATACCACTCGGCACCGGAGCCGATATGACAGGAGACACAACCAACTCTGGCATGGGCCGAACGTTGATACGCAGTGTATTCAGGATCCATGACTGTATGACAAATTGCCCCGCAAAAGTAATCGGATTCCGTAAAATGATAGGCCTCATACGCAACCATGGCAAAAACCGTCAAATTGACAACCGACAGAACGAGAATGAGTACAACAGTTCTTCTGTGACTCTTCTTGCTGAAGTCGATAACCACATGGCCCATGTTGATGTTGTTTTTGAACCATTTCTTCCGACGGAAATACCATGAAACGGGAATGAGAAACAGGCCGAAAATTGCACCGGCCGGAAATATCAAAAAGGTCGTTATCGCTGCATATGGATTTTGGATCAGCCCCGAGATGTGCCCCAGAAGTCCGAGAACTGTCAGTGTAAGACAAATAGTGGTCAGACCGATACCGAGCAGCCCGATTGGGGTTTTGGCCGACAGACCAGCCTTTTCCTGCCAGGTAAAATGCTCGTTATCCACCGCTCGTTCATGAGAATCAGGCATATCTGGTTTTTTTTCAGCCATAGTCCCTCCTATTTTATTTTTTGCCATTCGTGCGCGATATGCACCCCACTGTCTATTATCTTTTGCAACATCGTCAATTGCTCCTCGTTCATCGGTAGCTGATCTGAAGAATCGTAAAGGAGCTGCGCGTAATTGATTATTCCGTTGAGTCTGTTAGTGGTTTCATTGACCGTTTCTGCCAGCAAGGCTTCAACATCTCGGCCACCCTGCTCCAGCCCAGCTTTGCCGTGAGATCGAAGCGCCAGTTGCTCAATAGCTTCGGCAAGATCGGCGACTTCTTTAGCAGCCGGTTTTCCGAGGCTTAAGCCGTCTACCTCAAAGTTATCCGACTGGATCTGGCGAGACAATTGTAAAAGCGGTGATACCGTGTTGCGATACAATAAAATCAAAGAAAAGCTGGCTAGACTGATAATGAGGCCTAGGGCGCCGATGACCACCTTCTGAAAATTAACGATCTGTTCTCTGGCCTCACCGACAATGATCCGATCATATTGAAGGAGAAAGTCCGACATAGATCGGAGTTGTTCCTGCACTTGCTTGCTCAGTTTCACCTTGTCCGTATCAGTTATGACTTGGCGCAAGAGGATTGCAAGGCCGGTGAGATCAATCTTATCGACCAGTGCTAATTTTAATTCGGCGGAAACCAACCTGTTTTCTTTAAGCCGGGAGAGCTCCGAGTTCAATTTTTCAATATCGGCGTTCACCCGCTCTAATCGTTCCCAGTTGCCGGCAATAAGGGTTTCGGTAATCATTTCCCTGATAGTCATGAAGTGAAACAGAGCGCTCTCATTCTGACTTATGACCTGACTGTACCCTTTGGCCAGTCGATATTGGTATCCTCCCAAAAGGATTATGCCGGCAAGCAGTATAGACACCACAAGGAAGGCTAGCCAGACAAGTCTTTTCAAGGAATACATAGGCATCAATTTGCTGTTGATTGTAAACAGTTACCCCTGGCTGGGCAAACACTGCATTCCGATTCTTTCTCCTTTTCACCTTTTTCTTCGGCTTTTTTGGTGACCGAGCATTGATAGATAATCTCGAATTCTTCTGCGTCGAGTGTCTCGACCTGGAAGAGGATATCCGAAAGCGCAGTGAGAAAGAGCCTCTCGCGTTTCAATATCTCCACTGCCTGCTTATAGCAGGTCGATAACAATCCTTTGATTTCCCGATCAATCAGGCTGGTTGTATCGTTACTCATCATGAACCTGAGTGAGGCCTCGTCCCCTAGAAAAGAAGTATCGCCAACTGCATATGCCTGCGGACCAAGGGCTTCGCTCATGCCCCAGCGACAAACCATATTCGTTGCAATCTCCGTTGCCTGGAGAAGGTCATTTTCGGTTCGGGTCGTTCGACTGTCAAAGACTATTTTCTCAGCTGCCCTGCCGCCAAGGAGTGTGGTAATTCTGTTAATCAGATAGGTTTTGCTGTAAGCCGTCCGATCCCCCAAAGGAAGTTGCTGTGTCTGGCCGAGTGCCCGTCCCCTTGGAATAATGGATATTTTATGTACCGGATCGGAGCCGGGGAGCATTTTCGCAATAATAGCGTGCCCCGCCTCATGGTTGGCCAGTATGTGTTTATCCTTATCGGTAAGGATGACGCCCTTTCGTTCGACCCCGAGCATAATGCGGTCGCGAGCCATATCGAAATGGTGCCTGCTTATAGCATCGCAGCTATCCCTACCGGCAAGAAGAGCCGCTTCATTGACAAGATTTGCCAATTCGGCACCGGTAAAACCCGAAGTCATCTGAGCAATCTCTTCAAACTCAACCTCCGGGGACAAAGTAACTTTTTTGCTATGGACCTCAAGGATCTTGACCCTTCCCTTAACATCGGGAGGCAACAAGGTGATCCTGCGATCGAATCTTCCCGGCCTGGAAAGTGCAGAATCAAGGATATCCGGACGATTGGTCGCAGCCAGAACCATTATATTATCCGTCGAACTAAAACCATCCATTTCAACCAGCAAGGCATTCAAGGTTTGCCCTCGCTCGTCCTGGCCATCTGTTGGTGCCGAAGACCTGCTGCTGCCGACTGCATCAATTTCATCTATAAATACAATGCACGGTGTATGTTTTTTGGCCTCACTGAACAGATCACGAACCCGCGAAGCACCAACGCCGACAAACATTTCAACGAAATCGGAGCCGCTAAAACTATAAAAAGGAACTCCGGCTTCCCCGGCAATTGCCCGAGCCAGCAATGTCTTGCCGGTTCCCGGTGGCCCTTGAAGCAGTAATCCTTTCGGCATAAAGGCACCGAGACGATTAAACTGCTGCGGATTTTTCAGAAAAGAGACAACCTCTTCCAGCTCCTCTTTTGCCTCGGGAACCCCGGCAACGTCATCAAATGTTACAGCTTCCCTGTTGCCGCCAGGCACGATGAGTTTGTCTGTTGCAAATTTATTTGCCGGATCCTCAGCTTTCTTTGCCGAGACGGAAACCCAAACGACAAAGGCAAGAGCCATGGCCAAAGCGAAAAGGCCACCCTGAAAATAATAGAGTGTGTAATCTTCATGAAAGGTGACCCGAGTACTTGAAAGAGGAATTTTTTCCGTCAGGGATGCCGCATCAGGTACCCTTGCGCTATACCTAAATCCTGATTTTATAGTAACATTGGCCTTATTCCCTATAAAATCAATGTCAGTCACCTCGTTACCGTGGAGATCTTGTAAAAACTCACTGTAATCCCTTTCAGGTAATCTTTGTTCGATACTCAGGAACAACCCACCTACGAACAATGTGGACAACACAATAAAGAAAATAAAGAGATTCCTGACAAGTATTGCCATTCGGACTCCAGATAAAGGTGAAAGAAAAAGCCTCTCCTCCTTTTATACCGCACTTTCTAAAAGAATTGAAGATCGTTCTCGCTCTTGGTTTTTCTGCATTCAATATAACCATTTCTCGGCTTATTGAAACCAACGCCAAAAAGGGCCAGGATGATAATCAATCCTGGCCCTGATATAAATAGTTCGGTTGTAAATGAGGCAATCTGCGCGAGTTGTTTACATTCCTGTTACTGCTTTAACCCAAGCGCCGATAAGATTCAGAGGGCCTCCGGTCGCAACCAGGCCGCCAATGATGCAAGCAAGACTCCACACTCCGACAGCGACTCCCAGAATTGCCACGAATGTAATGCTTACTTTGGAAACCTCCGTTGAAACGCTCCCTCTATCAGTTACCTTAGTGCCTTCTTTTCGTTGAATTCGTGTACCATTTGCCATCTTCGCTCACCTCTTTTTGTAGAAATTGCTTTTTACAAAATTATCCAAGCACTGCCCTCAACCAGTTGGCAACAAGAGCAACGGGACCGCCACTGGCTATCATTCCACCCAGCAAACTAGCAATAGCCCAGATACCTATAGCACAGGAAGAGAGTCCAATTACTGCAAAACCTACTTTAGAGATTTGCACTTCAACTCTATCGTCAGTTCGTACTGCATTTCTTGTTTTAACCGCCGTTATTTGAGTTCTCATCCTCTTCCTCCGTTCCTGATCTTCTGAATGTTCCGGATTTATTTGTAGCCGGTCGTTTTTTGTCTTACTTATTCTGATGCATGTTATGTGCCATTGGTTTAACAAAGGTCTTGATGAAAGGCGTAAGTAATTTATTTAACACTGTTATATTTTTATGTTTCACGATTTAAGAATGCAACATTCTCCACAAAAAACGAGGCGTCATTAGACAGGAAAGCACGAGATTTGATTAATTTCCATGTAAATATCTAATTTTATTTATTTTTTTATAAAAAATAGACATTGCACCATGTGGTGCAAGAGTGTTGCAACCCAAACATAGATCACTTCACACAACAGTTTTGCATCACTTTTGCAACAGATGTGCAACGATTTGTATCGTTGTCTCAAGCAGGGAACAAAACACTACGCCCAAACAAATCGGAGGCAGGTCCTCTGCTCGATTCTATGGAAAAGACCCGACGGGAGTAGGATGCCAAACATGGGACGCCCTCTGCAGCTAATAATTTAAAAAGCTTAACCGGAATTATTAAAGGGATGGAATGAGGGAAGCAGACACACAAAACAAGCGCCATTGTCCCTTTACCAGTGGTACTGAAGAACCTATAATTAAGGAGACTATCAACCGGACGGTTTTACTTAGGAGGCTGATATGAAACCAACCAGGGCTCAACTAGCTAAAATCCATATCGCGAAAAAAGAGCTGCAGCTAACCGATGAAGTCTATCGGGACATCCTCATGATGAACTTCAAGGTGGAATCGGCAAAAGACCTGACCGATAAACAGGCAGTGCAACTGATCGAGTTCTTGCGGGCTAAAGGTTGGCAGCCGAAGCCCCAAAAACCAGCGCCTGAACAAAAGCCACGGAATAAGGGAACATATATCACCATAAAGCCGGGACCGACAGCGGCTCGGCAGCGCAAGGTACTGGCGATGTGGAATGAACTGGGATATGCCATGGAAAAGCTGCATAGCCGGTGCCGTCGCCAGTTTGGGATAGACAGGTTCGAGTGGTTGACCGATCAGAAGGCTCTGCATGTACTGATCACCGATCTGGATCATCGGATAAAAACGATGAAGGAGAAGACTCAATGAGCAGATAGTTCCGTTTTGAAAAAAACAGGAAACAGGATTCAAAGCTTATAGCGCTTCATTTTGCGATATAGTGTACTTCGATCAACGCCGAGGAGTTTTGCTGCCTTGCTTTTATTGCCTCCGGTGGCTCTCAGGACCTCTGCAATCTGCTCTTCTTCACTTTTAAGGGTCTCGTATTGTGGAACATTCGACTTCAGTCCAGGTGCCGTCCTAATCTGGGTGCCGGTTTGCTTTATTTTTCCTGCAAAAGGAGTGGTGAGCAGAATTTCATCTGAAAAATGCTCTTTCAGGAGAGTTTTTCCATTACAGAGCACACATGCCCTCTCGATAACATGCCGCAGTTCTCTAACGTTACCGGGCCAAGGATATGATCTCAGAATGTCCATCGCCTGGTCGGATATATTAATGATTTTCTTTCCAAGTTTATCCCGAAATTTTGCCAGGAAATGATGAACCAGAAGGGGAACGCACTCCTGCCGTTCTCTAAGAGGCGGTAGATTTATCTCTACAACCTTCAGTCGATAATAGAGATCCTCCCGAAAGGCACCATCCTTTACTTTCTGTCTGAGATCGACATTGGTTGCAGCGATAATTCGAACATCCACCTGAACGATACGATCCTGTCCTACCGGATTAAATGTTTTTTCCTGTAGAAAACGCAACAGACGCAACTGCATTCTTGGTGAGATATCCCCTATTTCATCAAGAAAAAGAGTCCCTTTATCTGCCAGCATTAATCTGCCGGGTCGGTCGCGGTCCGCCCCGGTAAATGCCCCTTTTTTATGGCCGAACAGCTCACTCTCCAGCAGATCCTCAGGCATCGCTGCACAATCAACTTTAACTAGAGCCCTATCCTTTCTCAGGCTTTCAGCATGAAGCGCCTCGGCAGCCAGTTCCTTGCCCGTCCCCGACTCACCTGTCACCAACACAGCCGTATCAACCCTGCCGACATTTTCTATCAGACGATAGATTTCCTGCATGACATTGCTGGCACCAATGAAATTATGAAACTGATTTCTTTTATTTTTTTTATCCTCAGGCAACCCGAGGGTAATGTCACGGGCCACAATCACAGCGCCGTTGAATTCTTCAACCGCATCCTTAATCGGAGCGGCGTTGAGGCTTATCATCCGAATAGTGCCATCCGGTTTGAAACATTCGACCTGATGCTCCCTGACCACATCACCCTTGTTTACGACCTGACTGGCATCAAGGAAACAGGCTTGTCCCATTTCCCCGGGCAGATCCTTGAGTTTGTGGACAGTATCGGTATCCAGGTCTCCCAACCACGAGCGGGCAGTATTATTGAGCTGAATAATCTCCATCTTTTCGTTCACTGTGATGATGGCATCACTGACGGATTTAAAAATGACTTCGAGGTATCGCCTGAATTTCTCATTTTCACGCTGCAGTTCACTTTTTTCCATGGCAAGCTGCCAGTGTTTCAAAGCCTGTCGGACAAAACGAAGCAGAGTCTCCTTATTAACCGGTTTTGAAATGTAATCGAAAGCACCAAGGCGAACCGCCTCGGCGGCACTCTCCAGATTAGGGAATCCTGTTATCATGACAACCGGACATTGCACTCCGGTTTGCCTGATATATCGCAGCAGTTCGGTACCACTGGCACCTTCAAGTACAATGTCGCTGATGATCAGATCAAATGACTGTTCATTGATCAGGGCCAGGGCTTCCTCCAGGGTTGCGGCTGTTGATATCTTGCCATACCCTTCCCTTTTTAAAAACATCTCAAAGGTAATGCGTATACTTTCCTCATCGTCGACTATGAGAATATGAATATCCTGCTTATTTGTCTGCATCACTTCTCCAAGGAAGGAATTTCGACGATCATTTCCGTGTATTTATTAAGAATGGAATCGACACGAAGGATACCGTTATGATTTTTCACAATACCATAACTGATGCTGAGCCCGAGTCCTGTCCCCTTACTGGCTGGCTTGCTGGTAAAAAACGGGTCAAAGAGTTTATCCAGGATTCCCTGAGGTATCCCGGTGCCATGGTCCCTGATGACCAGCCGGCAATACCTTCGGCCATCAATTTCAACAGCCTTGGAAGAAAAATGAATCCTTTTGTCGGGTGAGGTTTGAGGATATCTCTCATTGAGGGCATATCGGCTGTTGCTGACCACATTGAGCACCACCTGCATGAGTTGCTGATGGTTACCGACAACAGGTGTAGAAGGTTGAAGAAGATCAGTGGTGATAATTATACCGTCGTTTTTCAATTGGTGTTCAACCAGGGAAAGGCTGTCCGAAACCACCTCGTTTAAATCCACAAGGGCCTGCTCATTTTCATTTCCTCTGGCAAAAGAGAGTAAATTGTAGGTGATTGTGGCGATTCTTTCTCCTTCCTGCACTATCTTCCTCAGGAGCATGGCCTGCTCACTCTCTTTTGGACTGTCATCATAGAGCAGTTGGGCAAAGTTGATAATGCCATTGATAGGATTATTCACTTCATGGGCCACACCAGCGGCCAGTTCCCCAATGGCCGCCAGTTGGGCCGTACGAATGGACTCGACCTTCCTCACCTCATCCTGGGTAAGTTTTCTGGCGATCACCAGAATCAGATCCTTGCCTTTGGGACCCTGCTCCACGGGAACAACGGTCAGACTGTATTCACCGCCCAGACCTGGCAACCTGGTTTCCTCTACCCTGTAAGAATTGGTCAGGAGAAACTCTTCCAAGGGACATTTTATATGGGGCCAGCGTCCGCCGTGAATAATCTGGCAGATCCCTTTCCCTATCACCTCATCCAGGGTTTTGTTGGCCGCTTTTAACAGCGCGGAATTGACCTGAATAATTTCCCCATGGGGAGTCACAACCAGCAAAGGGTCTTGGATTGAGTGGAAAAGTTCTATTCCAACCCCTTTCAACAATCCCTTTGGACTGATTCGACAATCCGGCTTGTCTGAGCTGCCTGATAATGGTGGACAGTTATATTTCATGGCGGTTTTCCGGTTACCACACAAACGAGTCTTTTAGCTGCCGTAAACAAGCGCATACGAGAAAGTAAAAACTCAGCGAAACAAATCATCCGGCACAAATATCTCGTATCATTTTCACGTTTTTTCCCGCAAAAATCAATAATTAAGAGAAATTATTCTTATTGTTAACTTTTCAATACCATTTTACCACGACAACCTCAACTAGATACAGCGTAGTACTTGTTTGAAAAAACGCTTAAGTATATATTGAAATAAGCAAAATATGACAATGTAATCAACCTTTGCCAAAGATACCAACATGACATCCCTCACTTCTGCTCCCCAATTGGAAAGCCTTGCCGGCGGCTATGTTACCGTCGATGAGAATTGGATAATCACCTCCTGTAATCAAAAGGCTTCGATCATACTTGGCCGGGATAGCCAGGAAATCATCGGCAAGCACTGCCGTGAGATATTTTACAACGATCTCCGCTTCAGATCCATCTGCTCTCATATCGGCACAATTTCCGAGGAAACCGGGAGTCGCAACATAGAATTGACTGTAAACAACCCGATCAACGGTGAAAAAAATGCCGTTCAGTTGAGAATCATAACCATCCCTGGGAAAACAGAATCCTCCATCGGGGCGATTATCAGCTTTTCAGATCTATCAGATCCATTAGCCGCCAGCCGTCTTGCACTGAACAGTATCGCCGAGGGAGTTTTTACCGTCGATAAGAACTGGCATATCGCCAGTTTTAATTCCGCTGCTGAAAAAATCACCGGCTGGAAAGCAAGTGAAGTTCTCGGCCGCTGTTGCAAGGAAGTATTTAAAGCGAATATCTGCCGAAATAATTGTGCAATTTCCGATTGCATTCACACCAAAACAGTAATTTCCGGACGGATTGCCTTTATCGAGGCCAAAGACGGTCGATCCGTCCCGGTTAAACTGAGCGCCGCACCAATCATTGACATGTATGATAATGTTATTGGCGGCGTTGAGACCTTTACCGATATAACCACGACTCTGCAATATGAACTTATCTTCTCAGCCGTTGCTGATGGCGTCTTTACCGTCGATCCTCAAGGAAGAATCACCTCTTTCAACAGAGCTGCTGAAAAAATAACGGGCTATACCGAAGCCGAAGTACTGGGCAAAATATGTTCCGAGATCCTTCAATCAAGTAACAATTTCGAGAGTTGTCCTTTAGGCACCTGTATGCAGGACAAGGATCCCATCGTTGACCAAGAACTTTTTATTATTGGCAAGGACGGTTATTCAATCCCGGTCACTGTCAGCGCAGCACCATTTGTCGGCCATAACGGCAATGTCCTGGGCGGCGTCCAGTCATTTAGGGATAATACCAAATGGTTACAAAAGGCACTTATCCTTGACTCGGTTGCTGATGGGGTTTTTACAGTAGATCGCGACTGGCGTATAACCTCCTTCAATCTTTCCGCAGAATTGATCACCGGCTGGGACCGGGAATCGGCAATTGGCCAATACTGCAGTGATGTCTTCTGCTCCTCCATCTGTGGTAAAAACTGCGCTATCGCTGAGAGTCTCTATACCGGCCTCCCCGTCGCAAATCGAACAATAACCATCAAGAATCGCAACGGTAACAAGGTCTCGGTGAGTATCAGTGCTGCTCCGCTGGTCGACCACGACGGAAATGTATTAGGCGGAGTAGAGACATTTCGTGATCTCAGTGTAGAAACGAGTTTACGCCAACAACTGACCAAAAGATACACTTTCGAACAGATGGTCAGCAAGAGCCCCGCCATGCAGCGGATGTTTCAGATCATGCCGGAAATTGCCAAAAGCGAAAGCAATGTGCTGATTCTCGGAGAGAGCGGTACAGGAAAAGAACTGATAGCGAGCGCCCTTTTTCATGCCTCCAACAGAAATAGCAAACCTTTTATTGTAGTAAACTGTGGCGCCCTGCCGGATACCCTTCTTGAGTCCGAACTGTTTGGCTATAAAGCCGGGGCATTCACCGATGCCCGCAAAGATAAACTCGGACGCTTTGCAGCTGCCGAAGGAGGCACCATATTTTTAGACGAAATCGGGGATATTCCCCAATCCCTCCAGGTAAAACTCCTTCGGGTCCTGCAACAGAAGGTTTATGAACCGCTGGGTTCGAACAATCCGATAAAAGCCGATGTCCGAATCATCGCCGCCACCAACAAAGATCTTGGCGAGCTGGTCAAGCGTGGAGAATTCAGAGACGATCTCTATTATCGGCTCAACGTCGTTAACCTCCTGCTTCCACCACTCAGAGAGAGAATTGAGGATATACCACTATTGCTGGAACATTTTGTGAAAAAATTCAGAGCCGAAAAACAAAAAGATATTGTCGGAGTAAGTGATGAGGTCCTCAACCTCCTGATGAAATATAAATATCCTGGCAATATTCGTGAGTTGGAAAATATAATCGAATACGGATTTATCCTCTGTCCCGGTGGCTTCATCCAGCTCGAACACCTGCCGGAAACATTCAGCGGAAAAGGAGAACAACTCGACTCCCCCCTACTTTCCGCCTATGAAGGATTGTCTCTTGAAAACATCGAAAAAAGTGCAATCCAACTTTCTCTACAACGCAACAAATGGAAGAAAATGCTGACCTGCAGGGAGTTGGGTATTTCAAAAGATACTTTACGCAGAAAAATTGAAAAATATAACCTTGCTGATCCCCTGGAAACAATCGGTTGATTTCTCTTTAAAACTGATCTTTCGAGTTTTCTGATTAGGGCTTACAGATTGTTTTCGTTCACTAAAGACAAGAATAATAATCTGTGAAAATTGCTTGAGGCTCAATAATTGTGTGCATTTTCAACAGCATATAAACAGTATATAACTTGAGAGGAAATATACAGTATGAGGATTCTTGTTCAGTATACCTTCGCAGCTCTGGCACTGACCTACTACGGTGGGCAGGTCTGACCGATTTTAGCCTCGCTATCCCCCGTGAACCTGGGGATAATTATTCTAGTCGGATTTTCATTAGTGCTGCTGGCCAGACCCTTTTTGCAAAGGGGCTTTGTCCATTCAGCAGCTGAAATAGCCCAATCAAAAAGAGCCCTTTTCCTCGACTTCGGACTCTGTTGTCTCGCGGGTGTGCTGATTAACAGCTATGATAGACTCGCCTATGACATCCCACTGCCAAATCTTGTCTCACTTATGATAGGCTGTATTGTTGCCGGTTTTTTTATCGGCCTCGACTCATCCCTGGCCCAAGAGAGAAAGATTATTCTTGGGACGAAGGCAAGAGATATAATTTCATCTCTGCCTAAACGTCTCTTTCCCACAACCCGAAAATTCACTTTTGTTGCTGTGACCGCCTCAATTCTGCTCTCTCTCGTGCTCATTCTGGTTTTTAACCGTGATATTGAATGGCTAACCGGAACGGCGCAGGACGAGCAATCCATCAACGCGGCGCAACTCTCAGTTACCTATGAAATATTTTTCATCGTGGCCGTCCTAATGTTGCTGACAGTTAATCTTATTTTCTCCTACTCCCGGAATTTGAAACTCCTTTTCGACAACGAGACCAAAGTTCTGGAACAGGTAAGAAAGGGAGATCTCTCAACCAAGGTACCAGTTGCCACCTATGATGAATTCGGTATCATCGCCGAACATACAAATCATATGATTGATGGATTGCGGCACAGGTTTAAACTAATCAATTCTCTGAAAATGGCGGAGGAGGTACAGCAAAATCTTCTTCCGGACCGCAGTCCTCATCTTGATAATTTCGATATCAGTGGCACTTCCATCTACTGTGATGAGACAGGGGGCGATTACTATGACTACTTTCTCCTCCCTTGCGGTAAACTCGGCATCGTGGTTGCCGACGCCTGCGGTCACGGTATCAGCGCAGCCATGCTCATGACCTCTGTGCGCGCCTTTCTTACCTCAGCCATTCGGCATTACCAAAACCCCGCCCAGCTTCTAAAAGATGTCAACAGCCATATTACCCGCGACTGCTCAAAGAGTGGTCGATTTACGACCATGTTTTTCCTGGAGATAGACGCCTCGACAAAAGACCTTAAATGGATTCGGGCAGGGCATGAACCGGCTGTAGTTTTCCATGCCAATTCCGATACTTTTTCACATCTTAGCGGACCTGGACTGGTACTGGGGATAGATGACACCTTCATCTATGAGGAGAGCACTCTGCATGCCATCCAAAATGGAGATATCATTCTCATTGGTACGGATGGCATTAATGAGACCCGCAATAACGACGAAGAGACTTTTGGTCATGGTCGACTCGAAACAATTATCAGGGATCATGCGCAAGACTCGGCTCAAGCCATTCAGAAAGCTATTGTCGAAGAAGTGAATGCATTCAGAGGAGATCTGCCTCAGGAAGACGATATCACATTGGTCATCATAAAGGCGACCTGATGAGGTAAACGTTCACCAGCACCCCATATGGAAGACGATATCTGCCTCAGTTTCTATCTGGTCATTCGAGTCGATCTTGCCGGACCTCTCTATCACACTTTTAAAAATTTGCTAGCTGTATCAGTGGTAGTTTCCAAAAAAAAGGGCCTGCCCAACATAAGTGGACAGGCCGTTTTTATAGGTCTGAAGACAAAAAGAAAGGACGGTGCCGGACTCTTCTTACTGCACCTTCCGACCCTTTGACTTTTCCTTTTTTTGATTTTCCTGTGATTGTTTCCTGGCTGCAATATCTCTTTCTTTAGCCTTTTTTTCTTCCCCTCTATCCCCGGCAAGACGAAGGCTCCGCGGGATGGCTTTATCCACTACCGCATCACAAGTACAATGGATTTCTTTTGGACAATCAGCTATTTCATGGCATGTGGCATATCGCAGCAGTTTTTTAATTCCCGGAATGGAGATTCCTTCATCATGAATGAGCTTACGTAAACAACCTACCCAAGTAATGTCATTGGCGGAATAAAGCCTCCTGTTACCTTCCCGGGTAGGTTTAATCAGACCTTCATCCTCGTAAATTCGCAGGGTGCGCGGATGAACGTCCAATAATCTTGCAGCAACTCCAATGGGGTAGATAGGAAGATCTTTCCTTATTGGTTCTACCTGTGATTTTTTCCTCGCCATAGGCACAAATCTCCTCAAGTATTCAATTGTAGCAACCACACCGGATTTCACACCACACAACGAGAAAAACGCTGGTTACGCCATTGATTAATGATGTTCGGAGAGATGTCCGCGAAATAATTTTTCTCCCATAAAAAAGGTCAACCCACAGAATGCGATACCACCCAACACAACGAGATTTTCATGCAGGGATGGCAGATAGGTATATAACTCCGGATAGTCGACAAGTCCCATGCCATGGAATGCCGGTACCAATTGCCCCACTATCACCAAGTCATACCGCATAAAGAAGATGCCGATCATCCCGGCTACGGAAGCAATAAAAAGCGCATTCATATTCCGCCCTTTCACCGCCATAATAATGCCAAAGGGGATAATCATGCCCAAGGCCACCTCACCAACCCAAAAATTCAGGGCATACGGACCGGTCAGCAGCGCCATCATTGCTTGATATTTTCCTGGAGGTTCTCCCGTTACACCGGTGATCATCTTCCAGCTGGTGAAAAAGATGATTATCGCCATCATGAGAGCGCCAAGCTTTGCCACGCTTTCCATCGATTTCTTCATCTCTTCACTCATTTTCCAGCCATTAAACTTATAGGCAAGATAGGTAAAGAAGATTATCGCCACACAGCCGGACATTGCAGCCGAGGTAATAAAGTAGATCGGCATATACGGTCCATGCCAAAATTCACGACCGTTCAGCAGTCCAAAAACCGCCCCGAGATTGGAATGGGCTACAACACCGGTCAACAGCCCCGCCAAACCAAAGGCCGTGGCAACCTTATGATTATTCTTCTGCAGCATGACGAATTCAATCATCATAAAGAAAAGATAGGCGCCGTATAACGTACCCATCCACCAGATGTTGGAGGTCGGATTGGCCCCGATCACATTCCCCACCGGCATACGCCATGAGTTTTCGATCTCGAAGGCAATCACCAGAAAACCTGCAACAATGGTGCCTATCGACATGAACACGGCCCGCTTGGCGATGGGATTGAAATTTTCAAAGCCAAAGACATGGCCCACCGAAGAGACAATACAAAGCCCGGTCGAAGTCACCACAAAAAAGACATAAGCGGCGATCAAGATCCCCCAGGGAACGCCGCGGCTCACCCCATACGTATGCTCATGCCCCGCATAGATGGAATGGACACCTGCCGCAACCCCAACTAGCGTCAACAAAGCCAGCAATCCGATTGTAAGTGTATACTTTCCGGATCCGGTTGCATCCAGACCTCCTTCCTGCGGAAGTATCCCTGCCAAGACATTGTTCATTTGTCACCTCTCATAGAAGAAATATGATTTATAGTTAACGTTTGTTAAAAAAATGGCCATTTACCAGTATTTTCCCTAAAAGAGTCAAAATACGGTTTCACTTTTAGCTCAAACAAGGTGTGCAATATCGCACTTCCTATCCAAAGTATGAGAAAATAGATTCCTTCCATAGCTCCTCCTGTTCAAATATCCTGTCATTCAATCAAACGAGTGGTTCTTGCCCCTCATTTACACTTCATTGAAACATACGTTACATCTAAACTTTACACTTACAGTTGTCAACTTATTGATCATAATTTTTCACCATAAAATTTTTTTTGTGACAGCCTCAGACTCTAGCAATCGTCGTAACATCCCTATATATTAGCTTTTTTGTTCAACTTGTGAAAATTTGAAGGTTGTATTTTTTTCACTCTTTATAGACGCAATATATGCCCTTTTTTCTAAAGGGCGTATTTTGCGCCCTAAAAAAGACAAAACCACTACAAAAATTTTCCAAGAGATATTTATTCAACAATAAAAGGAGAAAAAGAGAGGCTCGACGTGCCTTAGTAATGACAGGGAGGGGAACTCACAGCAGATGAGAGGACACCGTCAACATTCTGCGCTGCTACAAGCTAAGAACCGCGCAGATATGCTTCAGATGGAGGGAGGACAAACGACTGATATAGCCACTATGCAGCTATATCATCATTCATTGGAGGCGGAACAATTCTAGTAATTTTCTTAGGAACTAAGGTATTTGAGAAGAATGCGGAACAGCGTCTTCTCTTTTCGAAAGGACAATCAATGATATTCCAGCAAGGAGTGAACTTCAGCAGTTTTTTTACGGCATTTATACTTATTCCGTGTTCATGAACCATTTCCCTCAGACATTCAATCCACTGGATGTCACGCAGGGTAAAGTACCTCCAGGAGCCTTTTCGGCTTGGACAGATGAGTCCGGCATCCTCATAGTTACGGAGAGTACGAGGATGGATATCCAACATATCAGCAGCTGTTCCAATAGTGAACAGGGCTTTAGTTTCTTTCATAACCTTTTCTCCTTCCTGTACTTCCGGTGCCGGAATCTATTCCAGCACCGGAAGAGGTCGTAATTCCAACAAACCCCGGTAAACGGGAAGAAAGCCGGGATAAGTACCTTTTGACAGATTGATTACTTGCAAAAAAACAAGAAAACAATCTGTAAGGTACTAAAGAGCATCACTTTTTTCGGCGTCTCCTAAGGGGGATAAGTTTTGCCTCAATCAGTGAGAGGTTTTACCGTTAAAGCTTCCATCGAGAAATCGCTCTCCGATGATAAAACCAAAGGCAACCACTCCAATCCCTGCAATCACTACAAGATATTCTGCGGCAGATGGCATATAGGAGAGATACTGAGGGACACCGACAAACCCATAGTCATTTGGAACAATTTGACCTGAGACAACGAGGTTGTAACGGGAGAAAAACTGTCCGACAAGAATCATCAGGGCGGCTGCCGACATGGCATGAATCGACGATAAGCGGCTCACAACGAGAAGCAGGCAGGGCAAAACCAAGCCAATGCATATTTCAAACACCCAAAAGCTTGTCGCCAAAGGTCCTCTAACTAAAGAATCGGCCGCCATTATCATTTCATCTGTGCTGCAATAGGCATTAGCAAATTTCCATACTGTCGCGAGAGCGACAAGAAAAGTCATAAGAACCATAATCTTCCCTGCGGTCTGCAATCCCTTAAAAGTGCCTTCACTCATTTTTCGTTTCTGCAGGATATGACTGTAATGAGTGAACATCACTGTCGCTGCTGCTCCAGACAAGACAGCACAAGCGAGAAAGAAGACAGGCAGCTGGGAACCGTACCAGAATGGACGGGAATTCAGCGATGCAAAGACAGAACCCAGATTACTATTCGCCAGCGCCTCGGCAATTGCTCCGAGAACCCCTAGAAAAATCGCTACAGAAAAACGTTTAGTGACAATCAAGTAAAGCTCGAGAAACATGATACCAACAGCCATGCCATAAAGTGTCCCCATCCACCAGATGTTGGAAGTGACATTGGGATGCAAAACAACTCCAAGCGGCATTCTCCAAGGGTTTTCAATTTCCAGACCAATAACCGTGAAAGCCCCAAGAAGAGATATAATCGATAGCCAGACCATTCTGTTGGCTAAAGGTGCCATCTGATTGCCACCAAAAGCATGGCTGAATGCGGCCAAGACACAGAGCCCCGTAGAAATAATGGCAAAATATGCATACACTCCAATCAGCATTCCCCAAGGCATTTCACGGGTATTGGCAAAAGCATGATGATGCCCTACCCATTGAGCATAGACCGCTCCGGCCACTCCAATTACAATCATCAATAAACTCAACCACATGAGTTTATTTGCCGGTAATCTAACCGATGTTGGCGCAGTGGTAATAGCTACGTTCCCGTCCATTTTATATCTCCTTTCCTTTGAGACTCATTATTTTTTAAGTTTAACCAACGTTACAGCTACTATGAGGAGATTGACTCCGGTTCCTGATGATCATTATCCTCCAATCCCAGTTTAAAGAGGGCGATCAAAGCGATCGGGGCGCTAAAGGGGCCTAGTACAACAAAAAGAGTAAATGAAAGCAAAAACCAGAACCATTCGCTTGCCTTATCAACCAATCTCCAGAGACTGTGCGACACACTCTCGACGGGTCGGCCTATTATTTGTTTATGCAGTGTAGTTGCCATGATTTCCTCCATATAGTTTATCAGAACCATCCTTAAGCTATTTATTAAACAGCAAGAGGTGTGCCATAAACATGAAGATCACTTGGACTTGGCCGACCAAAGCCTATCTCTCTGTTTTTTTTACTTTTTTAACATCAAGTATGGTGAAAAACAGAACCTGAGACTCTACCACTATTCCCCCTTAGGGCGCATTACACGCCCATAGTGTATAATTACATGGGCGTATTTTGCGTCCTCGAGAGAACACTGATATCATACTGAATTTACAGGTTAAATCAGGTAACAAGAAATTTTAACAGTATAGTTAAGGAAAATAGCGGTCTAAGGGGAAGGAGTCTTTCAGTACATTTCTATTGATTAATCAATATCTTGAGTATATCAGTAGAAGTTTGGGCGCATTCTGCGCTGTTGTGATGAAGAAAAACGGAAAGGATGGGAGAATTCTGCTTTGGATCTGGACAATCATCAGAAGAAATAAAAGAAAGGACCGTTAAACAATGACGGTCCTTTCTTTTTCGGAAAATAGGTAAATCCAAATATTTATAATGTGTTACGTTAGATAAACTTAAAGCAAGTTGCGGATCTTTTCAATATCCTTCAGGGGCAGCAATTGCCTTATTTCTAGCTTACTCATGTTCTTTTTCGGCAGAGCCACTCTCCTTGTGAAGGCGAGCGTTCCCCCTTACACCAATATGACAGGCAGTACACCGAGTATTAGAAGCAAAGGCTGTGGAGCCATCATGGCAGGAGCCGCAATATCCTCCTGCGTACATCGTCGCCATAGTAAAATCTTCTTTTTGCTCGGAAGCACCAGCCTCCATTTCAAAAAGATCGTCGTGACAGGAATCGCACGAGAGTCCCGCATCCATGGTGTGGATTTTATGATTAAAAACAACTGCTTTGACAGGTTTTTCCCAAACAACCGGGTCTTTCGGGCCATAGGTATCTTCATCATACGCATCTTTACCCTGCACATCTCCACTGGCCCATAGCAAAGCACCGGACAGCAAAAAAACACAGACAGCAGTACATAACAAAATCTTCTTCATTTTTTCCTCCTACGTATCACCGTCACTCCTCCCGTCTAGGACGTGGAGAAGATCAAATTACTCTCCAGCTTAGGAATTTATGTAAAATACATTCGGGACAGCACCTGTTTCCGGTCTTAACACCCACACCATCGTATCCGGTGAATGTAGGAGCTGGAAAACCCTGCTTTTCGGATCAGCTAGATTTCCAAATACACGCACGTCAGCGGGGCAGGCTTCAACACAGGCCGTAGTCGTTTCCCCCTTAGATAATCGTGCTTCAAAACAGAAATCACATTTGTCAACGGCTCTCGTTTCTTCTCTGAAATACCTCGCATTATAAGGGCAGGCAGTCATACAGGTTTTACAGCCAATACAACGGCCTGGATTCATGCGGACAATCCCGGTTTTCTCATCCTTCCACGTCGCGGTTGTCGGACAGACTCTCACACAAGGCGGTCGATTACAATGGTTGCAGAGTACCGGCATGAAAGTCGTCTCAAATTTTTCTCCACCTAGAGAACGTCGTTTTTCAAGGATAGTCGTCCTAAATCCATAGGACGGCACATGGTTAGTTTTAACACAGGCATCTTTGCACCGCTCACAGTCAATACAGAATTTTTCTCTGATAACCATGGTATAGTGAGGATTGTAGGGGTACTGTCCAAACTCGGGAACAACATCTGATGCATAAACATTCTTAGCAGAACTGAGAGACAGGACACTCCCTCCAAGATACATGCCGGTGATAACCAGGCCAAACTTCAAAAACCTCCGACGTTCCTCTGAGGGAAGGGTACTCAGATCTTCGCTTTCCATCTGTTCTAAATCATCTATTTTCATACTCAACCTCTTGATTTTCAGCAACCCTCAGCTCCATACTACACCAGGGCCTTATTTTCCTCTAAGTAGTATAATTTCGCGTTAATATAAGTAAATTAATGGTGTTCGGAGACATGCCCTCGAAACAGTTTTTCTCCCATAAAAAAGGTCAACCCACAGAATGCGATACCACCCAACACAACGAGATTTTCATGCAGGGATGGCAGATAGGTATATAACTCCGGATAGTCGACAAGTCCCATGCCATGGAATGCCGGTACCAATTGCCCCACTATCACCAGGTCATACCGCATAAAGAAGATGCCGATCATCCCGGCTACGGAAGCAATAAAAAGCGCATTCATATTCCGCCCTTTCACTGCCATAATAATGCCAAAGGGGATAATCATGCCCAAGGCCACCTCACCAACCCAAAAATTCAGGGCATACGGGCCGGTCAGCAGCGCCATCATTGCTTGATATTTTCCTGGAGGTTCTCCCGTTACACCGGTGATCATCTTCCAGCTGGTGAAAAAGATGATTATCGCCATCATGAGAGCGCCAAGCTTTGCCACGCTTTCCATCGATTTCTTCATCTCTTCACTCATTTTCCAGCCATTAAACTTATAGGCAAGATAGGTAAAGAAGATTATCGCCACACAGCCGGACATTGCAGCCGAGGTGATAAAGTAGATCGGCATATACGGTCCATGCCAAAATTCACGACCGTTCAGAAGTCCAAAAACCGCCCCGAGATTGGAATGGGCTACAACACCGGTCAACAGCCCCGCCAAACCAAAGGCCGTGGCAACCTTATGATTATTCTTCTGCAGCATGACGAATTCAATCATCATAAAGAAAAGATAGGCGCCGTATAACGTACCCATCCACCAGATGTTGGAGGTCGGATTGGCCCCGATCACATTCCCCACCGGCATCCGCCACGAGTTTTCGATCTCGAAGGCAATCACCAGAAAGCCGGCAACAATGGTGCCTATCGACATAAACACTGCCCGCTTGGCGATGGGGTTGAAATTTTCAAAGCCAAAGACATGGCCCACCGAAGAGACAATACAAAGCCCGGTCGAAGTCACCACAAAAAAGACATAAGCGGCGATCAAGATCCCCCAGGGAACGCCGCGGCTCACCCCATACGTATGCTCATGCCCCGCATAGATGGAATGGACACCTGCCGCAACACCAACTACCGTCAACAAAGCCAGCAATCCGATTGTAATTGTATACTTTCCGGATCCGGTCGCATCCAGTCCACCTTCTCCAGGGATGATTCCGGCCAACAGATTATTCATTACTCCTACTCCTTCCAAATTCAAAATTACGTCTCGTTTTATTACCTTAGAAATTCTTTTCTTGTTTTAAAACAGAATTAAGCGAAGGTACTTATACTCCGAAAAGGGCGCTTTAAAAAGAAACCCGTTTGTCAAATTTATTTGGGACACTACACACCATAGGTTTTCGCGGAACGTCTTGATTTCCCTCTCCGGTTGTGAACTGCACTAACATAATGCCACATGTTGTCGTCTTCAACAGATGAAAAATGCTTCCGTCAAACGCACCAATTAATGGGATAAACAGAGGAAAAATACAACTAAAAAAGGCGTTCCTGACAAACATAGGTCTCATAAAAAAGTTTGCGATCACTTGCATATACTACATACGTCCATTTATTTGCATATGTTTATAAGTATTTCACCTTATTCTTTATAAGAAATTTGTACCTGGTCTAAAATCCATTGTCAAGTGTTTTGCAATGAAAGGCCAACCGACTTTTCACGACAAAATTATTTTTCCGATGACTCAACAGAGGGAGTTGACAACCAAGTATACATAAACTTTAATTACAAGATCACAGTAATCATTTAGCGCTCAAGCAAACCTTTCAATTATACTTATAAACGATTGATTCGAGGAGCCAGTCCGAGAAGAAGCATTTTATCCAAATTCGAGGCATTTCCACAAAATAAGTAAAGACATATTATTGATATTGCTAGCATTGTATTTTTATAATATCAAAAAGGTTGGGCAGGTAAGCGAGGTACGAGACTCCGAGAGGGCATTCTCTGACTGGCTCCTAGGCGCCAGCAGGAATTTTAGTATGTGCTGGACATCATGTGACAATGCTATACAATCTGAAGAACGGTTGATTTTTTATCTAAGGATCAAAGGTGGAAAGGGACGGCGAAGCGAAGAGGGCCGACCTCCAGGCAAAGCAGCATTAAGCAAGCAGATTATTCCTCGCTCTCAGTAAGCCCATTAGGAACGACAAATGAAGCAGGACAAGGCAGCCCCTCCGATAACAGAAAAAACTCTCTTCTATTGGGCTTTCAAAGACAACCTCAAACTTCAGATCATCTTATTGGTTGTCATTGTTCTGATCGTCTTTGCCAGGGTTCTCCCTCTCGAAATGCAAAAACGTATCATCAACGACTCTATCGCTTTGCGGAACATCAAAGGTCTTATCCTCTACAGCGCCATATATATCGTCGCGATCACCACTGCCAGTGCCCTGAAACTCACCATTAACTATCTCCAGGCTCTCATCGGGGAAAGAGCTATAATGTCAATGCGAAAAGAGCTCTACAACCATATTCTAACCCTTCCATTGAGTTTTTTTCGTACTACCCAGCCGGGAATGGTGGTTGCCTCCCTCATGACCGAACTCAGTACAGCCGGTACCTTTGCCGGCATGGCTTTTGCGGTGCCGGTCACCAACGTACTCACCCTTATGGCCTTTGCCGGCTACCTGCTCTGGCTGAATCCAAAATTGGCGGGTGCCACCCTGCTTATCTATCCAATGGTTGTTTTTGTCATCCCCCTCTTGCAAAAAAAGGCCAACAAGGCCAACAAAAAGAGGGTAGATCTTTCCCGAACAACATCCAACCAAATTGCCGAGTCCATTTCGGCTATCAATGAGATCCAGATACATGGCGCATATAATCAGGAAGGCAGAAAATTTAATAACCTTGCCGAACAATTAAAAAAAATCAGAATCCGCTGGTCGCTCTTTCGCTTCGGAATAAAAACGGCAAACAACTACTTTCTCGGTCTTGGACCTTTTGTGGTCTTTATCTTCGGGGGATATCTGGTTATGCACGGCCAACTTGCCCTGGGAGCCATGGTCGCTTTTTTGTCCGCACAAGAAAAGCTCTACGATCCCTGGAAGGAGTTAATCGACTTCTATCAGACATTCCAGGATGCCTCAGTTGGCTATAACCGTACCATGAGTTATTTCGACGTAGCCCCCGAATTTTCGCTTGAACCTGTCGAAACAGCTGATCCCCCCCTGACTGGTCACCTCGAAGTAAGTAACCTTTTTTACCAAACTACTGACGGACATAGCCTTTTAAATGGTATTTCATTTTCTCTTGCTGCCGGAGAACATCTTGCGGTAGTCGGCTATTCAGGAGGCGGAAAAAGTACCCTCATCCAGAGCATAGGCAAAATGTTCAATTACTCCTCAGGCAGTATTCAGTTTGATGGCCGTGAACTCTCAACCCTGCCCAAAAAAGAAATAATCCGAAGTATCGGGTATATTTCCCAGAACCCTTTTATTTTCACAGGATCCATCGAAGAAAACCTGATGTATGCGTACACAGCGGCGATAGAAGCTGCAGTAGCACCACCGACTGAAGAGATGCATATCGATTTGGATCGAATGATTCTGATCCTCCAGCAGGTCGGTCTTTTTGTCGACGTAATACGGTTCGGACTCGACAGTGTCGTCGCCCCGGACGACGAAGAAACCGTCAACAAAATTATTCGTATCCGCCACCGCTTCCGCGAAAAATTTGGGGAGAGGCTGGCGGATTATGTTGAGTTCTATAACCAGGAAGTCTACCATGCGAATTCGAGTGTTGCCGAAAACATTCTCTTTGGAACCAGCACCAGCGAGGATTTCGGCTCCCACCTGCTCCCTGACAACGCTCGGTTTCAATCCTTTCTCCAATCCGTCCAGCTCCTGCAACCGCTGCTCTCTCTCGGCACTGAACTTGCCGGACAGGCGGTTGATATACTCGCAGGTGTCGGTGAAGTCGATCTGTTTTTCAAAAACAGCCCCGTACCGGCAGACCGACTCGACGAATGCGAAGCCATCCTCCTCCGGTTAAAAAAACAATCACTCTCTTCCCTGCCGGCGCAAAATCGTTCTTTTCTCCTCTCCCTGGCCCTCAACTTTACCCCCTCGATTCACACCATGAGCAGACTGACGAAAGACCTCAAAATGAGAATACTTTCCGCACGAAAAATCTTTCCTCAATGGAGCCAATCGATTGCACCAGACCTGTTTACCTTCTATAGCGAGACGAGTTATATTCAAGGTCAGTCCATCCTGAATAATATCTTTTTCGGCAAGATCAAACCGGGTCTCTCCCAGGCCCAGGAAATCATCAACCAATCGATTATGCATCTCTTGGTAGAACAAGATTATCTTGAGAGGATTGTCTCCTTTGGCATGCATTTCCAGGTCGGAACTATGGGGGATCGTCTTTCCGGGGGACAGAGGCAAAAACTCGCCATCGCCAGGGTGCTTCTAAAACAGCCCAAAATCATCCTAATGGATGAAGCCACCTCGGCTCTAGACAATAAGTCCCAGGCAAGAATTCAACGGTTGATGACAACTCGATGGAAAGGCAATCGGACAGTGATCGCCGCAGTTCATCGACTTGATATCATAGAATCATTTGATAAAGTTGCAGTTATGAAGGCAGGAAAACTAGTTGAGTTCGGCACCTACAAAGAACTCATCGACCAGAAAGGAATACTCCATGAACTCATTTACGGCAGAAAATAATCAAATTCCTGAAATGCAGCAAAACTTGAACCTCTTAAAAAATGTCCATTTTTTTTCCAATTTTCCAGGAAAGGCTATGAAATTAATTGCTTTTCTTGCAGAGAGAGCTCTATTAGCCCCGGGCGACGTCCTCTTTGAGGAAGGTGATGACCATGGTCGAGCCTATCTAGTGCTCTCCGGCCAGCTCTCCCTTATGAAGCAATACGAGGACACAAAAATAGTCGTTCAACACTTTGCTGAAGGTGATTTTCTCGGATCCTCTTCTCTTTTAGGTGCAATGCCGGCCCTCTTTACTCTTCAAGCTACAACGGAAGCAACTGTTTTGACCATCAATCGCAAACATTTTTCGAAAATACTTGAACAATTCCCCGAAACGACTAAACTTTCCCTCAAGGCTTTGTTAAAAGAACTCTACCAATGGGAAAGAAAGAACATACACGAGGCAGGGCCATGCTGCCTCAGCAGAACAGGAGCAACGGTCCTATAGAACATGAAAATCTCTTTCAGAATAGACAACGACCTCACTGAACTCGCCACTCTGTTTAATCAACTGCAGACTTTAGAGCGGAAATGGTCTCTATCCAGGAAAACTTTAGCTGAAATCAACCTTGTTTTGGATGAACTGATTACCAATGCCATCAAGCATGGAGACAGCACACAGAAACACCCAATTGACATTACACTGACGAGAACCGGCCTGAAGCTGACGATCCAAATCATTGATACAGGGATGCCATTTGACCCCACCCTCTGTAAATTACCTGACACCACCCTCCCACTCGAGCAAAGAACATGTGGTGGGCTGGGCATTCTCCTGGTTAGTCAATTCTGTGATTATTGGAATTATTCCAGATTGGAAGACAAGAACATTCTTACTTTGCAAAAAAAACTACCGAAGGAGAACAGGTAGCTTCGCGCACCTGCAAAACAACCATGCAAACGACCATCACCAAAGAGAACAACACTACTATATTTGCCCTAAACGGCCGTCTCGACTCCAACTCCGCACCACAATTTGAAAAACAACTCCAGGATTTCCTCACCTCGCCCTGTACGCATCTGGTATTTGATTTCAACAATCTCGACTATATTTCCAGTGCCGGATTGAGAGTTGTTCTGAACACGGCCAAGGCCTACAAATCGGGCCAGTATCTCTTTATCACCTGTGCCATGCAAGAGCACGTCCAGGAGGTTTTTGAGATTTCAGGATTTGATTCATTTATAACCATTCATCGTACGGTTGCTGAATCCCTCTCCGCCCTGAAAACCAGGGAACAGTAATCACCCTTACTCGAAAACCTCTTGCACAGCACCTCGACGGTGCCGGTCACTGAATGGTTATACCGACAGCTCCCTCGATAACCTCACCAATCTTCACAGCTACATCGATACCGACACTATGCAATTCATGAAGCAGATCCTGTGCCTGTTCTTTGGGGAGTGACAATAACAGTCCTCCTGAGGTTTGCGGATCATAAAGAAGCTCTTCCTGAGATTGTGAGAGCGATGGTTCAATAACCAGGGAATACCTTGCCACAAGAGCCCTGTTGGCCTTATTGCTGCCGGTCGTCTGTCCCTTTTTGTACATATCATGTGCCCCCGGATAAAAAGGAAGCGCGTTATAATGAAGAACGGCATGAATTCTGCTACCGTCTGCAACCTCAATCAGGTGTCCCAGAATACCAAAACCGGTCACATCCGTACATGCGTGCAAATCGTATTGTAGTGCTTTTTCCATAGCCAGGCCGTTAAGTGAAGCCAGGATCGGCAGAGTTGATCGTTCAAGTTCCGCCATACTGAATTTTCCGGCCCGAACTGCGTTAAAAAGCACCCCTGACCCAAGTGGTTTTGTTAAAAGCAGAACATCACCAGGCTTTGCCCCGGCGTTGGTTATAATTTTATCCGGATGAACAATACCGTTCACGCAAAGACCGTATTTAGGTTCATTATCATCGACGGAATGACCACCGACCAGGCAGGCACCGGCTTCAATAACCTTATCATTTCCACCCCGTAGAATTTCTCTCAGGATTCCCTTATCCAGATGCTGTGTGGGAAACATCACCAGATTCAATGCAGTAAGGGGTTTGCCCCCCATGGAGTAGACATCGGAGATTGAATTAGCGGCCGAAATCTGACCAAACCAGTACGGATCATCAACCGGCGGAGTGATAAAATCGACGGTGTTAATCATGGCAACTTCGTCGGAAATTCGATATACGGCAGCATCATCAGAAGTTTCCAGACCAACCAACAGATTTGCATCGCGATGTAACGCCAATCCTTGTAGCGCGTCCGACAGATCCGCCGGACCAATTTTAGCAGCTCAGCCACAAGTTCTGGCCAGGCCCGTAAGTGTCTTTTTCTTAAAGAACCGCATTCCTCTGTCTCCTGGTGACCAATACTTTTCAGTTATAAGCGCTGACTCGGCTGCTTTTCACCATAATATAGGATGATTTTATTCCTACTGGAATGTTCGACCTCCAAATTTCTTTAACGTACTAAGCAACATTACACAGAGAGAGCAGTTTGCCAGGTTGTTCTTGATTTGGCAAGATAATCAGAGTTATAATAACTCTGGAAGTTCAATAGCTTTTTGTTTCCAGAGCGAGATCTTTTTAAAAAAATCATTTCAAGTCGGAGAGCTGAAGTGAAAATTAAAACAGAACATAATATTGCTCTGCTCATAGACTGCGATAACGTCAGCCACAATAGCATCGCCGGAGTCCTCTCCGAACTGGCTAAATACGGCATTATCAATATCCGCCGGGCCTACGGAAACTGGAAGAGTAAACATCTGATCGGCTGGGAAGAGAAACTGCATCCTTTTGCAATAAAACCGATTCAGCAATTCCCTTATACGCAGGGAAAAAATGCAACAGATGCTGCAATGATTATTGATGCCATGGATTTACTTTACGAAAAGCAAATTGACGCTTTTGCCCTTATGACCAGTGACAGTGACTTTACACCGTTGGTGATGCGAATTCTCTCCAGCGGTATGAAAGTATATGGATTTGGCGAGAAGAAAACCCCTCAACCCTTTGTAAATGCCTGTTCGCAATTTATTTACACGGAAAACCTTGAAGACATTCCGGCAGGAAATGAAGAAACGGGACAAGATTCGGTAAAATCCACCAAAGCGTCCCGAAATGAACTCAGAGGGGATGGTTCTCTGGTCAAACTACTGAGGAATGCAGTAGAACAGACCGTTGAGGAAGACGGCTGGGCACATTTGGGAAGAGTCGGCCAGTACATCTCCAACAATACATCTTTTTCACCGATCAATTACGGGTATAAGAAGCTTAGTGACATTATTCGGGTCAGTGATCTGTTTAAGATTGAGATGCGCATGAACAACTCGGTGATGTACATCAAAGATATCAGAAAATAGCACCATTCCAGAATGCGCAAAATCTCCAGATAGGCTAACCCGAAAAATCATTGACAAGCCTCAATCACGGCAAATTCGGCGGCTTGTCTATCCAGAAACTAAAGGGGTCCATCACTTTCAAGAGTAGAGCCGCCGCCGTAACCCTGCTCGGTTATACATTTTATTTCGTTTTTTTCATTCTATACCCCGGCTTGGCCAATATTTCCAAATAAAACGACTCTAACTGCTGCGCTTCTGCTTGATCAATAAATTTGTTAATTTCTGAGAGGTGGATTTCCTGCACATTTTCTTCAGAGACACCGTATTTACAGTCAAAATCCCAGAAATCGACTCCTTCCGGCAATGGTTTTTTACGCTCTCTTTTGATGTATTTTTTGACATCGTGTTTTACAGCTTCTATAAGTCTGTCCACTTTGATTTTCGGATGGGTTAATTTAAAGGTTTTCTTCATATTTTTCCTCAAAAATGATATTTAGTAATGGGTAGAATGTCATACAATTGTAGCACGAGAAATATTGTAAAATAATCGGTTCAGCTGAAGTTTCCGAACAGCTACAGTATGCATGCTCCCCTCAACAGGCAAATTTTATGAGAAGTCATCATTGTTAAGAGGTGACCATACACACAGCGACGCCCAAATGCATCCAGCCCTGATTGCTGCCTGCAAAGGAAAAATTGAGGATAGCCAGATTATTCAGGTTAAGAAAGACTTAACTGGAGCGCAGCGTCCAATAAGAGTGAGTCTATTTACAGAACCTTTCCGATAGCAGTCACCCTTTGCTGTTGTTCTTGTTCTGATAATTCATTCCAATTCGTACTAAAAAAACAACACAAAGATTCGGGATTGTCTTCAAGCGTAAGGTCTACCCAAGATATTGCATTTAAAGCGAGAAGCGACTGTCTACCCAGCGTCACTTCACCACATTTACCCGCTGATGTAAAAAATGACTGGAATCCCCAAAGGAAACATCAAACCACTTTCCGGCATCATTTCCGCAGAATTTTGTGTAGGGTCCCGAGCAGATCGCCGAGGGCATAGGGTCTCACGAAAAAATAAGCCCAACGTCTTGAAAAATTAACTTTCTCAGCCTTTCAAAATCTTACTGACAGTTGTGTAATGTATATGCAATTGATCCGCAATATCCTTCAAAGTGTAACCATACTGCATATGAGCCGTTTCTATCTGTTTATTGCGGGCTGCTTTATCTCGTTTTTCCTGTTTCGGAAAAAGTTCCCCGAGTGCCGGCCTGCCGGGAAATCTTTGAGCTCGTGGGATTTCCCCAATTTCTCTGGCCTCGCACAGTCTGCTCTGAATATTAGCCACAAAATCTAAGCTGTCAAAGACGATCTGTCCGGCAAGTTTCTTTCAGGGACTCAGCGCTTGCTTTCGTAAACCATCGGCGACACGTTTTCGGTAGATCTTACGGGCCTCATTTTTGTTTTTGGCAAACTGGTGTAGAATCCAGTCTAGCGTCAGGCAATTTGGTGGTTTTACGGCATAAGCAATTGTCGGGTAACTACTCCACTGTCACTGCTTTGGTTCACTTACCATCCGAGCCCACACCGGGTTAGGGACAATATAGCGGCAGAGTTCCAGCAAGTGCTCATTCTTTTTCACCAGGATAGCCTTAAAGCATCCCTGGAACGGATGGCCGACCCGATGATGCCGGATAATATTAACCCTCTGGGTAAACACGCCATTCAATTGCCGCATTCCCATAGAGAGATTTGAATCCTATGTTTCCATTAGGACGTGTAATGAATAAAAAGTTATTTTTCAAGACCAGACACCGCTATCCTTGACACCGTTTTCCTCTAGACCAGGGGCAATCTCCTGTTATTCCACGGCAACTATTGATTCTACAGGCTATCTGTTACCAAAAACAATAGATATGCATATTCATTCCAGGGGCTATATACACAACTTTGCAGCCATCACAGGCTGCAAGGTGCTGAAGGAGAAAAAGGCCAGACTACGAAAAGAGAGAGGTGTAGATAGGAGGCGATCTGTGGATCATTCAAGAATACCAAGACGTTAGGGAATATTATTTTTTTGTTCTTCAGCTTTCTGTCGCTAATTTTTATTAAAGGACCAAAAATCTGGACAGAACATTGCCAGAAAGGGAATGAGCTCCAGCCGACCGACAAGCATATCGATAATGAATATGATCTTGGTTGACGGACGAAGGAAGCCGAAAGATCCCATTGGACCTATCTCACCAAAGGCTGGACCGATATTACCAATGGTCGCCGCAGTTCCGGCAAGCCCAATAGCGGCATCGTGCTCAATCATTGTCACCACAAGGCCTGAAAAAATCATCAGAACAACATAGAAGAGCATAAAACTGATCATCTGCCGCTGGATATCGTCATGAACTGTCACCCCTCCTAATTTAATAGGTAAAATTGCTTTCGGATGCACGAGTTGATCAATTTCGCGCTTGAGAAATTTACCGGCAAACAAGATTCTAACGACCTTGATGCCACCGCCTGCCGATCCTGCAGATCCTCCGATAAGCATCATGGCAAAAAGTACAGCCTGGGCAGGAACCGCCCAAAGGGCGAAATCGGCAGATGAAAAGCCTGTGGTGGTTAAGATGGAAATGATTTGGAACACGCTGTCCCGAAGACTATCTGAAAATGGATTGGTTTGACTGTTGAAAATAAAAAAGCAAAGGAGAATAGAGGAAAAAATTATGATGGTAAGATAGAACCGGAATTCATCATTATTCAACAGTGCTCGGAACTTTCCTTTGATAAAACATTTATATTGCAGGGCAAAGTTGGCACCGGCCAGCAGCATGAACAGGCAAGTAATCCAGGTAACAGTTGGATTTTGGTAACCCATAATGGATTGTGGGTGGGGTGAAAACCCGCCTGCCGCCATTGTTGAAAAGGAGTTGCAGATTGCATCAAACACGGGCATGCCGACCAGAGTCAAGAGAAGCATCTGGAGAGCTGTTAGAAGCAGATAAATGAGCCAGAGAGCCTTGGCTGTGTGAGCAATACGTGGTGTGATTTTTTCCTCGCTGGGGCCCGGCGCCTCGGCAAAAAAGATTTGTCGTCCGGCGACTCCGAATTGGGGCAGGATTGCGACAAACAAAACGATGATTCCCATCCCGCCTAGCCATTGGGTGAGTCCTCGCCAAAAAAAAAACGGTTTCGGATAGAGGGAAAAATCAGTGAGGATCGTTGCTCCCGTTGTGGTAAATCCGGAGACAGACTCAAAATAGGCATCAAGGGGGTGCAGTCCAAAAAACAGGTAAGGAATAGCTCCGACTGCGGCTGAGATGATCCAGGTCAGAGTGACGATCAGCAGTCCTTCCGTGCGTTTGAGCACATCAAAATTGCGAGAAATACGACCATACCAGCTACATATGCCTCCCAGAGTAAAGGAGCAGGCCGAGGCGACAACAAAAGGAATTATCGCTAAATATTCATGATCAATAACAGCAACAATAACCGGGAGGAGGATAACACCTCCAAAGGCAAGCAGAATTATGCCGAGTGCACTGGCGATCAATGGAAGTTTCATCGGAAAAAGAATCCCTTAATTTTGTCGGAATCTTCTTTAATAGTAAAGATCTTTAACAAGTCCTTTGGTTTTAGGTACGTCATACCATTGGGGATGAGAACCTGGTGCCCCCGGATGATTACTCCGATGATTGCATTGGCCAAGAGTTTGAGATCCTTAATCTGTATTTCCTTGAAGTTATCGGGAAGGGTGAGTTGAAAAACCTCCCCTTTGCCACCTTCGATAAGGGCCAGGACGTCGACGTCCCGGCCCTGCACTCGGTTCAGCACTTCTGTCAGGGCAGATGCCTTTGGCGAAACCACCACATCGATACCGACGTGTTCAAAAAGTTGATAATTCTGAATATTTCCAACTCTGGTTACGATCCTTTTTGATCCAAGTTGTTTGATTAAGAGTGAACAGAGAAGATTTTTTTCATCGTTGTCGGTTGTGCAGATGCAGGCATCCGCGGCAGCAATTGACTCACTCTCAAGCAATTCGAGATCAGTACCGTTGCCCTGTAAGACTAAGGTCTTTTTTAATGAATTGGCAAGAAACGCACACCGATCTGGGTTTTGTTCGATTATTTTGACCTTCTTGTTGGTTCGCTCAAGTTTTTCTGCCAGCATGAAACCCACACTGCCACCACCGATAATCGAAACGCTTTTGACACTTTTGTCATGTTTGAAAAAATCTACCGACAGAGTATCAAGTGCTGTGTCGACTCCTATGAAAAACACCTTGTCGTCAAGCAGGATGGTAGTGGAACCGGTAGGAATGAAGAGTTTTCCATTTCGGGTAATACCCGGAATGAGAACATTTTTTGGAAACTTACAGTCCATGATTGATTTATTGACCATGATCGAGCCTTCTTTGATTCGATACTCAAAGAGTTTGGCTTTTCCACCAGCCAGATATTCAACATCGAGCGCCTCTGGCACCGAGATAATACGGAATATATCCTGAGTAAGAAGTTTTTCCGGCCAGATAACGGAGTCGATATCATACCGTACATGATAACGATTATGGGTGGGGGAAGAGAAATTTTTATAAAGTGAACCTTTGCCGATGAAACAAATTGTTTCGGTATCGACAATTTTTTTGATGGTCCAGCAGGCAACAATATTTGCTTCATCAAGTGCGGAGCAGGCAATGAATAGTTCTGTTTTTTTCGTCTCAATTTTTTCCAGTACGGCAAGGTCTCCGCCGCTTCCCTGAACTATTCTTACATCCAGATTGCTGAATTTTTCGTTCAGCTCACCGGGCTCGTGGAGGATGGTGATATTATGCTGCTGGTGAAGCCGTGAGGCCACCAGATAACTCATTTCGGTAGTTCCGTAGATCAGAATATCCATGGCTATTTAAAAATAGTAAATTGGAAGCAGTAGCAAATCCCTTGCCGATCAAGTCAACTGAAGGATTTCGGCAAAAGTTGCACTAGTAAGCGCAGCAAGATCGGCGGGATTGAGTTCTATTTCCAAGCCCCTGCGTCCCGCGCTGACAAAGATCGTGGGAAAATCTTTCGCCGAACTGTCAACCACAGTCAATAATCTTTTTTTCTGTCCCAGAGGGCTGACTCCCCCGAGAACATAACCGGACGTCTTTTCAACTAGTTCTTTATCAGCCATTGCAGCTTTCTTTGCACCGACAGCCTTAGCGATCTGTTTCATGCTGAGCATTGACGATACCGGGATGACGACTACTGCCAGTTCCCCGGGATCAAACTCAACCACTAGAGTTTTGAAGACTCTTTCCTCTGTCATACCGAGTTTTGCAGCAGCCTCTCTGCCATAAGAATGGTCGGCTGGATCATGGGCGTACCGATGGACCTTATAGACGATTTTTTTCTTTTTGGCTGCGTTGATGGCTGGCGTCATGGTCCTGCTTTGAATGGAGTTTGCAAGCTTATTGATCTGCGTGTTTAAGGATTTACTAATCAGCTTATAACTCGTTCCTGCACCTTCGGCAATTGTCTTTCGTTCAGGGTTTATCTTTATGATCGGTAGTTGTTTCATCAAGTACTATGCCGATACCACAACAGTCAGGACAGTCCTCCTATGAGAGCAAGAACCTGCCGTCACCTCCAAAACATCAGGTCTGGCCGGAGCCGCCGCAGCAAATGCAAGGGATACGCTTTTTTTTGTCGGGTTCTTTGTTTTAAATCATGATAGTTTGTCCAATTTTTTCTGCTTGTTTTCTTCTACGCTTTTTGGTGATCATATAGGAAGATCAAGGAAAATGCACTGACAACAAGTATACCATACGGTTTCTGTTAGAATAATCTAAAAGCTCCTGAAGATTATGCCCAGGCCTATGTCATCTCCCATGAAATCGGACATCATGTTCAAAATCTGCTCGGAATAAGCGGCAAGATCCAGGCTAAGCGGGTCAGTCTTTCAACAACCGACTACAATAAACTTTCGGTCAAATTAGAGTTACAGGCCGACTGTTTTGCTGGAGTCTGGGCAAATCATGCAAATCGCGTGCGAAATATCCTCGAACCAGGTGATCTGGAAGAGGCTCTCAATGCGGCCAGTATGATCGGAGATGATACTCTGCAAAAAAAATCCAGAGGCTATGTGGTTCCCGATTCCTTTACCCATGGCAGTTCAAAGCAACGGGTTAAATGGTTTCTCGAGGGGCTGAGTGACGGTGACATTAACCGCTGTAACACTTTCAACTAAAAGATACCGAGTGAATGAGTGCGGTAGATATGTTGTGTTGAGGTGATAGGTGATAAGTAATCGCTTTCTTCGGGCTTCCTAAAAAAACCCTTCCCAACGAAGAGCCATCCGATTCTTCCTTTCGTTAGGCTGGAGGCTTTGCGCTGAATACCGATACATAAAAAATACGCACCAGGTCTTGAAAAATTATTTTTTCAGCCTTTCAAAATCTTACTGACGGTTGTGTAATGAATATATCAGCCACAAAATCTAAGCTGCCAAAGACGTTCTGTCCGACAAGTTTCTTCCAGGGACTCTGCGCTTGCTTTCATAAACCATCGGCGACAAATTTTCGGTAGATCTTACGGGCCTCATTTTTGTTTTTGGCAAACTGGTGCAGAATCCAGTCTATTGTCAGGAAATTCGGTGGTTTTACGGCATAAGCAGTTGTCGGGTTACCACTCCACTGCCATTGCTTTGGTTCACTTACCATCCGAGCCCGCACCGGGTTAAGGACAATATAGCGGCAGAGTTCCAGCAAATGCTCATTCTTTTTCACCAGGATAGCCTTAAAGCGTCCCTGGAACAGATGGCCGGCCCGATGATGCCGGTTATTAACCCTCTGGGTAAACACCATTCAATTGCCGCATCCCATGAAGAGATTTGGATCCTGTGTTTCCACCAGGACGTAGTAATGATTATCGAGCAGACAAAAGGCATGACACAGCCAATTGTATTTTTTAACAACATTGCCCAGAACCTCCAGGAATACCTGCCGGTCTGCTTCATCCATAAAATTACTTTGCCGGGCATTTCCTCGGGAAGTTACATGATATACCACTCCCGGATATTCTATTCGAAGTGGTCTTGCCATAGAACAAGCATAGCGAAATCAAAGTTATTTTTCAAGATCTGACACTATGTTATGACACTATGTTACTATTAGATAAGAGTTGGTCTATTTACAAAACCTTTCTGATAGCAGTCGCTCTTTCCTGTCGTTCTTTTTCTGATAATTCATTCCAATTTGTACTAAAAAAACAATCGAAAAATTCTGGATTGTCTTCAAGCGTAAGGTCCAACCAGGACATTGAATTAAAATCATCAGACATGGACACTACTCCTGCAACCCGTGCGGCTTCTCTGATTTGTTCTGTTAAAGTCGTCATGTTATTCTCCTTATATGTTCCTTAATATTCGTGGAGTTGCTCTACCCCAGTGGGTTGGGATTATCAAGAAAAAAACCAAAAAACCGCTCGACCACATGTAATGAGTACCTTAGAAATTCATTTCTTGTTTTTTAAGAATGAATCTCGTGAAGGTAATTATCCCGGCCTATTTACCGTTTACCGGGGTTAGAGACATGGTGACCGAGAAAGGAATTTTTTGTTTTAAAATTTTCAGGTGAGGAAATTTGCAAGCTCATTACACAAGATAAACTCGTAAAAACTTCGATTTTCGATGGATAAGTAAAAAGCTTCATATTGGAGGCGCGCAATTTTCCTATTATTTCGGCATACATACGGTACGTCGTAATGATAGGAAAATTGTAACAACGAACAAGATTAAGAGTTTTTACGACGCCATCACACAACAATTTTGATTGTTTTATGTTATTACGTATAATTGGGATGGAAGTTTATTAAGTTGGCAGTTCAATTCATCTCAAAAGACACTGAAAAAAATAGCAATGAAGGTTAATTGAAAAAATCTGGAAATAACAGCAGAAAAAAGATAGGATATATGAATCAACAGTTTGGACAACAGAATGGGGGTGTGTTCTCAAGGAGAGGATGTGAGCGAATACTCGCTATGCTCTGACATTCCTTGAGGTATACTGAAGTCTCTTTGTGGAAAAATTACTAAGAATTGGTCTCTAAAGGAGGCGGCTGGTATAGCCGCAACTATTAATTTAAGCAAGCGCAGGACAAAATGAGGATTGTTATGATCAAAATGTGTCACACACCCACCTTCTATCGGTTTGTACCAGCTATCCTTCTTCTCTCTTTTTTGATCGCCGGATGTGCAGGTTCTCCAACGGAAACACGTTACGACGACCGAATAAAAGCATACGTTTCAGCAAACGACGAAAAGGTGGCGACGTATACTGTCGGAGAACACGCAAGAGCAACTGCACATTATATCCTCAGACCGGGGAATCGACCTGATTTCCAGCACAGAACCAGACAGACAAATACCGTCCAATCAGGGGTTGCAGCTCCCAGCTATGATCAGCAGGTAGCAGATTTGAAGATGGTTATAGATGTTTCCGATGTACTCTTCGACTTTGACAAGTGGGTCATCAAACAAAGTGTTGTCCCCGACCTGGACCAATGGGTCGTATTTTTTCAGAAAAACCCACAAGTAACAGCGGAGATTGATGGCCACGCCGACAGTACGGGCCCAACTGCCTACAACCAGAACCTTTCCTTCAAACGAGCCCAGGCCGTGGCCAATTACCTCGTTGGCAAAGGCGTTGACCCTAAAAGATTAACGGTCAAAGGTTTTGGTGAGAGTCAACCTGTCGCCCCCAATGCCACGAGCGAAGGACGACAAAAGAATCGGCGTGTCGAATTGAAATTGTAAACCCAGGAAGACTCTTTACTTGAGCCTTTTCACTCTTGTTTTTGGCAGTGGGTGATTTCAGAGTCTGTTTTTTCTCTCAGCCTATGGCTGAGAGGAAAAAAGGGGGAAGCAGACTCTGAACTTTATACTTTTATTATCAGAGTATTATCGGCAGCTTTTTAAGGTCTATCTGTCATTCAGTGAGAGAAGGTGTCATGGAAAAATTCAAAAAAATATTGCTTCCTGTCGACAATTCCAAATGTTCCAAAGCAGCCATGAGAAAGGCCGTCCTCCTCTCAACGAGTATGGACGCATCAATATTGCTTCTCTATGTCACGGGCGCAATTCCTGCGTTTATGAGCGGTAAACTTCGAACGGACCTTTTAAAAGCACAGGAGGAGGAATCAAACCTCATCCTCAGTCCATACCGTGAATTTCTGAACGAGCATAAAGCAAATTTCAGAGAAGTGGTCGCACAAGGCATCAACGCCTGGGACATGATCTGTCAGGTCAGCCGGGATGAACAGTGTGACGTAATAGTCATGGGATCACGAGGCCTGGGTGATTGGGAGGGTGCGATGTTGGGCAGTGTCACTCATCGGGTTCTTGCAAAATGTGCTGTTCCTGTAATGGTTGTACGTTCGTAGAAAGATCTGTCAAAATCAGCTCAAATTCCTTCAATTTCCGTAGGAATCATCGACTCCTCAAACTTGATGGCGTGCACCCGTCCGACACCAACACCATGATTCCCAGCATAGCTGTATCTAATTGCTTTGCTGGGATCTCAAACGGATTTATCACCGCAAGCCGCGAAAGCTCGAATTCTTTCTGGCATTTTTTCTCGACATGTAAATGGCCAGCATGACGAAGAGCACCAGCCCCACTCCCACTCCCAAGCCCAAAAAGAATTTACTCCAGCCATTCTCAGAGGGTGCAACGGCCTCCTTCCGTACTATTGGAATTGGAGCCAGAGGCTTCTCCAGCTCTGGGGAGAGCTCCGTTTTGATTGTTTCCGGTACCGGGGCAGGTAAACTCATCGCAATTGCAGCCTCAGGCTTCGGCGCTACCAAAGAAAAACCTTTCGCCAAGAACTCTTCTGCTTTTGCATCACGGATTTTCCGATCTTTACTGCCCATCACAATAGCAACAATACGGACTCCACTCCGTTTTGCAGTAGCCACTATGGAAAAGCCGGCATTTTCGAAATAGCCGGTCTTAAAACCATCGCAGCCGATGACCCTGCCCAGCAGATGATTGTGGTTGCGCAAAATAAACTTTCCTTCTCGAAAAGGTCGTTCCTTGGTGCCGGTGTAGTCAAATATTTCAGGTCGTTTGACCAGTTCACGACTGAGTATAGCGAGATCTCGGGCTGTGGTCTCGTCAGGCTTTTGCCCCTTTGCGGGCGGCAGACCATGTACCGAATAGAAATGGGTATCCTTCATCCCCAATTCCTTAGCTCTCTGATTCATCATGGCAACGAATCCCTCAGTTGATCCGGCCACATGGGTCGCCAATGCAACGGCTGCATCATTGGCCGATTGCACTGCCAATGCATACAGAAGATCTTCAACCGAAAACTGTTCTTTGGGATCAAGATATACCTGTGATCCACCCATTTGCGCCGCTTCTTTCGTCACCTGAACCATATCATCCAATTTCACCTTCCCCTGTTCCAACTGCTCGAGAATGACCAGCAAATCCATCAACTTTAACACGGAGGCTGGATATACCACCATCCCGGCATGATCCTCGAACAGAATTTTTCCCGTATCAGCATCTATGACTAAAGCCGATATATATGGATCCTGAGCGAGGTCATCCACCTTGGCACGCGCGGCCCATACCGTCTGGGAGCACAAGACACAAAACAACAATAAGAGAGCAATACGTTTCATAATCTTCCTTTGAATAATCCCACACACAGCGTTACTTAAAATTTTAAAACTACCATAATAAACGATACGTTACCCAACCAGGGGTGTTTAAAACAATCCACCATATCGGGCTCAAATATTTTTTCCAAGTGATGTGCCTGCCGAGCGAAGATCCTGACAGGCTCGAATAATGCGATCGGCCATACTACGTTCAGCTTTTTTGCCATAAACTCTAGGATCGTAGACTTTTTTATCTCCGACTTCCCCCTCAATCTTCAACATACCGTCATAATTTTTCATTACATGGTCAACCACAGGACGTGAAAAGGCATATTGAGTATCGGTATCAATATTCATTTTAACGACACCGTATTCCAGAGTCTCATGTATTTTCTCAAGCTCGGATCCTGAACCACCATGGAAAACAAGATAGAGAGAGGCATCTGAACCAAGGGCTTTGACAACTGCCACCTGGCCTTTCTGTAAAATCGATGGCGTCAGCTTTACATTGCCTGGTTTATACACCCCGTGCACGTTGCCGAAGGTAGCAGCCAACAGAAAACGGCCCATCGAACCGATCTCTTTTGCTGCCATTACCATATCTTCGGGAGTTGTGTAGAGCTTTGCGGCAGCGACACCGGATGTATCGTGGCCATCTTCTTCTCCACCAACTATACCGGTTTCAATCTCTAAGATGAGATCGTTCTCGACACAGGCTTGCATAAAACGTTTTGATTCGGCAATGTTTTCGCTCATCGGTAATGCCGAGCCATCGTACATGTGAGAGTTGAAGAGGTTGGGAAGTCCTGCAGCGCGTCGTTTTTTGGTTTCCTCGATAAGCGGTATCAAAAAACTGTCCACATACTCGGGATGACAATGATCCGTATGCAAGGCAACATTGATATCATAATGGGCTGCCATTATATGAGTATAAACCGCCAAGGCGATGGCACCTTTGCTCATCGAACCTACCCCTAATCCCGATGCGAATTTGCTGCCACCGGTAGAAACCTGAATGATACCGTCGGAGTTGGCCTCTTTGAAAGCGAGCAGTGCCGCATTAATGGTTTCACTGGAGGTAATATTGATCGCGGGATAGGCGAATTTATTGTTCTTCGCATTATCCAGCATTTGACAGTATTGCTGATAATTTACGACTGGCATTTCTAGAATCCTTTGCTTTTGATTGTTTTTTTTGAGATGCCGGATAGGTCAGAGGGACTTCCCCTTTCTGTCCAGTAGGTTATTGCAGAAAAAAGTCCTTCTGACCGGTCGCTTCCATGACCGAGCACCAGTAATCGGAACGTGTGTTAAGGGTGCGCCGCTTCAGGACAACCAGGTCGAGTGGCAAATGGACCATACTCGATTTGAGCTGTGTCACCACCATACCCGTCTTGCCGGCCATCGCGGCATGCACTGCATGCTGACCGAGAAAGCCGCAATAGATACGGTCTCCTGCATTGGCCGGCACGGAACGAATACTATAACTCGGGTCGATGAACCTCATGATCATTTCGAGACCTCTCTCCTCGAAATGCCCCTTAATCCGGCTTATCAGAGTGCCGCAGATATCACCGAGAACCGGGTTGCCCGAATACCCTTTTTTGACCGGGACTGGTATCAGATCCTGCCCTGCCCCCTCGGCACAGACGATCACCGCATGTTTACGAGAGTTCAGCCGCCGTTCCAGAGCCGGCAGGAGACCATCTTCTCCGTCAAGCTTGAAGGGCTGCTCCGGCACGAGCAGGAAATTAACCTCCTGCAGGGCCAGAGTGGCCTGGGCGGCAATAAACCCGGCTTCGCGGCCCATGAGCTTGACCAGGCCGACGCCATTGGCGACACAGGAAGCCTCAACATGGGCGCATTGAATGGCTTCGGTGGCCTTTTCCACGGCGGTATCAAAACCAAAGGACCGACTAATGAAGTTGATGTCATTGTCTATGGTCTTGGGAATTCCGATCACAGAAATGCTGCGTTTTCGGGCAGTCACCTCACTCACAATCTTCTTGGCCGCACGCATGGTGCCGTCACCGCCGATAACAAACAAGACGTTAATATTCATCCGCTCCAGAGAATCGACAATCTCCTCAGCTTGCTGCTGGTCGCGGGATGTGCCAAGTATTGTGCCGCCAAACTGGTGAATATTGGTAACGTTCTCTGGTGTTAACTCCATGACATCATAACCGTAATGTGGAATGAACCCTCGCAAACCATTACGAATCCCTACCACTGTCCGAATTCCATAGTAATAGTAGGCCTTCATGACGATAGACCGGATGACATCATTGATTCCCGGACACAGCCCTCCGCAGGTGACGATGGCGCATTTGGTTTTTGATGGGTCGAAATAGAGTTTTTTTCGTGGTCCGGCCTTTTCGAACTGCATGGCGAGCGTATCCGAATCGAGCTCGGATAACTCATCGGAAGTCATCGAAAGCGTCATCGGCTTCGAATCATCGACAAATCGTTGATTCACCAATGTCGTCAATATCTTGGCTTGTCCAAGACTTGCGATATCGGTATCAAATTCAAGAGTGTTTTTATCAACCATTGGAACTCCATTCTTCCTTCATTGGATTTCTTCATCTGGGCGAGCACACACCAACCCACATCTATTTTGGCATAATTTTGCCTATACCTGTAGTCATTCATGCGACGATCTGCAATATGCAGCAGTAACACCTAGTAACACCTCTATCGAGGAATTCGGTCTAAGCCCTGGTCAAATCAATAATTTCCATCCGATCATTGCGGTCAGGGTACTTGGCGGAAGGGCCCTCGGTTAGAATGGCTAGATCACCCTGTATATTCTGCAACTGTAAATTTGTCCTTATCCACTGTCGCCAACGGGTAGGATGGTCCGGTTCAAGGACAGGAATTATCCCATAAGAAAAAATCAACTCCTGGCAGGTTTTCGCTTGAGAACTGACCCCTAGCACCCATACCGGTAAGCGATAGCGGGTGATATTTCTGGCGGTGATTCCACTATGCGACGGCACTATAACCGCAGCCGGAGTAATCTTACGAATAACGGTTTCCACGCTTGAGGCGATAATTTCCAGAATGCTGTCGGCGTCTTCCATCCCCTGACCATAGCTGGTGTTACAGGAACAAACGGCTCTGGTCTTTTCTACCTCGGCGGCGATGTCACAAAGAGTGATGACGGCTTCAACCGGATACTTACCCACGGCGGATTCTCCGGAGAGCATAACACAATCACTTCCATCGAGTATGGCGTTCGCCACATCTGTGGCCTCTGCCCTGGTGGGCAATCGATTGATAATCATCGATTCCAACATTTGAGTGGCGGTAATCACCGGCTTGCCTGCCTGGTTTGCCTTACGGACTATCTCTTTCTGAACAACCGGAATCCGAGCGATCGGGATTTCAACTCCGAGATCCCCCCTGGCTACCATGATCCCGTCGGCCTCACGGAGAATCGCATCCAGATTGCTGACAGCCTTGGAACGTTCAATTTTTGCTATGATAAAAGGGGAATAGCCGAGGTTATGGACAAATTCCTTCAATTGACGGATATCCTCACCGTTTTCGACAAAAGATTGGCTCAGTGCGTCGACCCCTAGCCCAAGGGCAAATTCTGCAATTTTTCTGTCCTCTTTGGTGAAGGCACTGATACCGAGATCCACATCGGGAATATTCAACCCCTTTCTCGAACGGAGCGGTCCACCCACAATGACCTTGCACAGGACCTCTTCGCCGTGAACACTAAGGACCTCCAGTTGAATAAAGCCATCGTTGAGAGAGATAAGTGTGCCCTTTTCGACCTTAGAGGGCAATTCAGGGAGATTGACTGAGATTCTCTCTTTCGTGCCGGCGACACTCACCGTCGTCAGGGTCAGTTCCTCATTGTTCTCTAGGAGTATCTCATCTTCAGCCAATTCACCAATCCGAATCTTTGGACCAGGCAGATCCGCCATGATGGCCACGGACCTCCCAAGCTCCGCAGCGGCTTGACGAATTTGCTGAACATCCCTTTTATGACCGGCGAAATCCCCATGGGAAAAATTCAACCGGGCGATGTTCATCCCTGCCTGCAGCAGACGTTTGAGTATTTCGGGTGATCTTGAGGCGGGACCGATGGTACAGATGATCTTGGTTTTGTTTTTTGCTGGCATGTTCCTCTTCCATTATGATGTAATTATTTACTGAAGAGACATTTACGGCAGGCGATTTGCCCATGAGATATATTGGTAACCAAAGAGTATAACGGACTAAGCAATGACATATCAAGTCGGCGAGTATCAAATACCTGAAATGCCGACAGCGGGATTTCCACACCTTCGCTAAGAACATCTGAAGACGACGAAATAAGAAAACGCCGGAAAGCCAATAAGCCTGCGGTACCAAGCTGCAGGCATATCGGCAAGGCAATTTTTGTGACGATCAAGGGGCCGCACACTCAACCAGTTCAATTTCAAAAATAAGATCCTTCCCGGCAAGCGGGGGATTGGCATCGAGAGTGATATGTGTATCGGTAATTTCCGTTACCACAACCCGCAGAATTTCTCCGTTGGCACCCCCCATTTCCAACCTCATCCCCAGCTCCGGCTGAAGGTCAGGTGGAACTTGCTCGATGGGCGCCTGAATAACCATCTCTTCGTTACGCTGACCGTAGGCCTTTGCCACCGGAATTTCGACCACCTTTGACTCACCTACTTTCATTCCAAGAACGCCTTCTTCGAATCCTTGTATAACTTGACCACTACCGACAGCGAATTCAAGAGGGTCACCGCCCTCGGAGCTGTCAAAAACAGTCCCATCTGCTAATTTTCCGGTATAATGTACTTTGACGTTATCGCCTCTTTTTGCTTCAGTCATTTTTTTCCTCCAAGCCACACGGCTTTAACACTGTTTATTCATTTTCATTTTTCCACACTTAAGCCACCGACAACAGGCCTGAATATCTGGATGTACTCAGCAGGTGAAAAATCCTTTAATCCTTCGGCAAAGCCTGAAAACTTGGCCAATACGCCGATCCAATTCTACTTTTAAACATCATTGGTGAGAGTTCAAGCTAAAATATCGGACGAACTCTCAGGTAACAATAGCCAATTGCGTATAACTTTAATATTTTTTCAAGATAAGAATTTCTTTAAGGCATATCGCCTCCACAAAGGGCCATTGAAACGAACAACCCTTAGGAAAGTACCGAAAACTGCTCCATTCAAGAAAACGTTATACCCCACTTGGATGCAAACTCTCCTCGATTTATTCTTTTTCTTTTATCGGCACTATAGTAGTGTCAAATTCCAATGGAGTACATAAGTCCGAGTGAGTGCTTTAGGTATTCCCCATGCAATATTTCAACAGTTCAAACATGATAGAAACAGATATGAGCCAGATAAAAATAATTGTTAATCACGGTCTGCACATACAGAACCAAACGAGGACCACCGGTCGTATTTCCTACCTCAGCGTGTTATCTCGATGAGCCTTGGTAAAACTATCGTTATCGGCGGTGGCGCGGCGGGCATTATGGCAGCGGGTATGGCGGCCCAAAGAGGCTCACAGGTTATTCTCCTGGAAAAAATGGGCCAGACCGGACGAAAAATAGGCATTAGCGGTAAAGGTCGGTGCAACCTCACCAACAGCGCCGGGCTTGACGAATTCATGAGCCGCTTCGGCAAGAATGGTCGCTTCCTTCGCCAGTGTTTTCAGCAATTTTTCTCCCAACAATTGATCGCCTTTTTTGAAAGTAGAAACCTGGCAATGGTAACCGAACGCGGTGGGCGCGTCTACCCCGAGAGTGGCCGCGCCCTGGATGTGGTGAAGGTGTTGAACAACTGGCTGCAGGCGGAACAGGTCACGGTAAAAAAAACTTCACCGGTATCGAGCATTCTGGTCAAAAATTGCCGAGTAAGTGGTGTGATCTGTAATGGAGTTCGGCTGGCGTGTGAGAATGTTATCCTGGCCACCGGTGGCAAATCCTACCCCCGGACCGGTTCGACAGGCGACGGCTACAGCCTTGCCGAGAGCCTTGGCCACACCATAATTCCCCTGAGGCCGGCTCTTGTGCCTCTGGTAAGCCCGGACCAAAAGGTACACCGGATGGCTGGTCTCGAATTGCGCAATACAGCAGTTCGACTCTATCTTGATGGAAAGCGCAAGGGTCAGGAATTTGGCGAACTTTCCTTCACCGGGTTTGGACTCACCGGGCCGGTTATCTTAACCCTCAGCAGTGGGATCGTCGATGCGCTCAACAAAGGCCAACAGGTGACACTCTCCCTCGACCTCAAACCGGCCCTGGACGAGACTAAACTCAATAACCGGTTGATTCGTGATCTTGCCGGTCGCAGCGGCGAGCCTATTGAAAGCATCCTCCGCGGACTTCTGCCGCGTCAGATGGTCCCAATCTGCCTGGAGTCCTGCGACATACCTCTTGATATCGATACCAAAAACCTTCCCGGTAAAATGCGAAAACGTCTGGTGCAGTGGTTGAAAGACTTTCGCATCGAAATCAGCGGCTATCGCTCCTATGATGAAGCAATCATCACCGCCGGTGGGGTGAGTCTCAAAGAGATCGATCCCATGACCATGGAATCAAAAATCGTCAAAGGGCTGTTTCTTGCCGGAGAGCTCCTCGATCTTCAGGCCGATACCGGCGGCTACAACCTCCAGGCTGCATTTTCCACCGGCTGGGTCGCTGGGAATTCCATCTCAAGAGCCTAACCCCGCTGAAGAGAGCGGGATAAGTACCTTCACGAAATTCTTTCTTATTCTTATCAATACCCCCTTGAGAGGTGCTCTTTTCAGTGCCCCCTTGAGAGGTGAAAAACAAGAGATAAGCGTAGACTTCGAATGAATTTCTAAGGTACTAAAACAAAGTCGAACTAAATTCCTCAAACACTTTTTCAATGGGAATAGCAAATCCGATTCCTTCCGTATCTCGAAGAATCATGGTGTTCACTCCGCGAGCATAGCCGTGTTCATCAATGAGCGGGCCTCCGCTGTTTCCAGGGTTGATGGCCGCATCGGTCTGCAAATAAACCTGACCGCCTTCTTTCTCTTGGCGATACCCGGAAAAGATCCCCGCCGTTACCGTACTCCGCAAGCCGACAGGGCTACCGATTGTATAAACCTTATCACCCTGATGCATCCCTATCATATTCGGAGGTCGCTGGATATATGTCGAATCGCCGGAGAAAAGTGACAAAAGGGCCAGGTCACTGGTTTCACTCATCAAAAGATAATTAGCCTCATGTTCACTGCCGTCTGCCAACACTATTTTAATATCTGAAGGCTGAATCTTTCGGTCAAGTTGCTCCATCCGTTTTTCTCCTGCCTGAAATTTAGGGAGGACCTTGTTCAGTTGCTCCTCACGACTGGTGATAATGATGGCCAGCTGACTACGGTTCGGTCCTTTTGGCAATCGCCGAAATGTTCGTTTCATCTCACTGATTTTTTGCTGCTCGAGCTCAATCAATCGCCTGGTAGTTTCAATCTTGTCCTTAAACTCAGCCAGTTTTTCTTCATCAAACTCGACTACATGTCGATTGGTGACGATATAATTTTTATTCACAAAAAAACCCGATCCGGTTCCCCATGGTGTTTCTATGGAGACCGTGGAATTTCTGGCCCTTTCAATGACATTCTGCCTATTCATCACGGGGTGAACTGAAGGCTGTTTTGCCTGAATAATTCCCTTTGCAGCCTGTCTTTTCATAGGCACCGGCGTCACTACGGCAACGGCTGGTGATTTGAGCGCGACCTGATTGAGCGGCTTCGACTGCCGGTAACCGGTAAAATAGTAGGTGGTCGCCGAAACGACCACGACCAGAACGATTATCTGAAAGATTTTCTGAACGGTTCCGGAATCTGATACTTTTTCTGCAGCAAGAACCTCTGCTTCCCTCTTGCGCTCCTGCACCTTGCGGTATCTCTCGAAAATTATCCCACAGACTTCACATTCAATACTACTTTCCTGTTCATGCTTACATTTAGGACAGAGCATTCTTTTCACCGGATAATGATATTTCGCAGACAGTTATAGACATAAGCGATTAATCCACCTATCATATCAGGATAAATATTATTATTCAACAAGTTGACAATGTCTCAATTAACCCGGCACCTTGATTAACAGCTACTGACATGGTACTTCCTATCACCAACACGGTTTCAATTCCTCTTCATGAAATTAGTCTGACGCCCATCCGAGCTCAGGGTGCAGGCGGCCAAAATGTAAACAAAGTATCGAGCGCAATCCACCTCCGCTTTGATATCCATAACTCCTCACTGCCTGAATTTTACAAACATAGGCTGCTCTCTTTAAGCGATAGCCGTTTAACTGACGATGGTGTTATCATCATTAAAGCACAACAATATCGTACCCAGGAAAAGAACAGGGCAGATGCCCTGGAACGCCTTGCTCTTCTTATCCGCCGCGCTATTCATACTCCGAGAAACAGGAAACCGACGCGTCCGTCCGTGGCTGCCAAAAGAAAACGTGTGGACAAGAAAACCGAGCGAGGCAAAGTCAAGTCTCTGCGAAAAAAAGTGACGGATTCCTGAGTTCTCCTTCAGAATAATAACCTTTTTGGTTTCCGAAAAGAACCCAAAATCAATTCGATAAATATATTGCAATTTTACGTCACTCTTGGTAAGAAGAGAGGTTTCTTCGCGTTAGTGTCAGACCAGATCATAGAATTTTTTGGGGAAGTTGCGCAAAACTGGACAGACACGAACATATCGGCCACTGAGAACCGCTGGATGGTTTTCGTTTACGGGGAGGCCGATTTTTCTTTCCTGGGCAGGCTTTGCACAACGAGTTCTTCTTTTGGAATCAACCCATTTTATTTATAGGTATTTCTATGTCTTCTGATTATGAATCAACGTCGGCCTCTTTTGCCGATTTCAACCTTTCTGCACCTCTTCTTCAAGCAGTTAACGATGCCGGGTACGAAACCCCGACTCCTATCCAATTAGAAATGATTCCCCATGTTTTAGAGGGAAGAGATGTAGTTGGCCAAGCCCAGACCGGCACCGGTAAAACCGCTGCTTTCGCCTTGCCGCTTCTCTCAAGACTCCAGCCCGGAAAGGATAAGAGTCCACAGATACTGGTGCTTGCCCCAACTCGGGAACTTGCTATCCAGGTAGCTGAATCATTTGCGGACTACGGCAAACATCTTAAAAATTTCAATGTACTGCCGATTTTCGGAGGCCAGGACTACAGCATCCAGCTGAGGCAACTTCAGAAAGGCGTCCAGGTGGTAGTCGGCACTCCCGGTAGGGTCATGGATCACCTTCGTCGGGGCACGCTCAAACCTGAGACCATCCACAGCCTCGTACTTGATGAAGCGGACGAGATGTTGCGAATGGGTTTTCTCGACGATGTCGAGTGGATTCTCGACCAGCTTACCGGCAGGAAACAGACCGCGCTCTTTTCAGCGACAATGCCCCCGAACATCCGAAAGATCGCCCAAAAGTATCTGACCAATCCGATAGAAATCACCATCAAGAACACAGCTGCTACCGCACCAACCATCAACCAACGCTACCTGACCATGACCGGTGGTTTAGCGAAAAAGATTGACACCCTTTCACGAATTCTCGAAGTCGAAAGTGTTGACGGCATACTTGTTTTCGTTCGAACCAAAATACAGACTGTCGAAATTGCCGACCAACTGACAGCCCTTGGCTATTTAGCTGCTCCATTGAACGGTGACATTCAACAAAGCCTGAGACTACGCACCGTCGAGCATTTGAAATCCAAAAAGATTGATATCCTGGTGGCAACGGATGTCGCAGCCCGCGGCCTGGACGTTGAACGAATCAGCCATGTTATCAATTTCGACATCCCTTTTGATGCGGAATCTTACATTCATCGCATCGGCAGAACCGGTCGTGCCGGTCGTAGTGGAGAGGCTATTCTTTTCGTCAATCCACGAGAACTCTCTATGCTGAAGTCAATTGAAAGGGCCACAAGGCAAAAAATCCAACCAATGGTTTTGCCATCAATTGCCGATATCAACAAAAAGCGTATCGAGAGATTCAAAGGAAAAATCACCAGTGCTCTAGAGGGAGATACTTCCTTTTATGAGAATCTCATCGAAGAATATCTGGAGGAGACCCAGGTTGATCCTCGCCGGTTGGCTGCCGCACTTGCTCAGCTCACTCAAGGAAATACACCTCTTTTGAAACCTGCCGAACCAAAATACCGCAACGAGCCTGCCGTCACTGAGAACCGACGGTCCAAACCAACTGCCGACAAAAGACCTAAAACGAGAAAAAGCATGGCTGTACAGCTACCGCCGGAAGAAGGCATGGATCGTTTTAGAATCGAACTCGGTAACAACGACGGTGTGAAACCAGGGAATATTGTTGGGGCCATTGCCAATGAAGCCGATATCAGCAGCAAATACATCGGTCGGATATCGATTTTTGACAGCTACAGTACTGTAGATCTACCTTTTGGCATGCCGGAGGATATTCTCAGGGTGCTGCAGAGAGCCCGGATCGGCAATAAATCGATGAAGTTACAAAAACTTGGGGAAGACATTAATCTGCCCTCACAGATGCCCCATTCTCAAAAACCGAAAAGACGAAACGTGGAAACAAAGAAAAAAGACCAATACAAGGGCCTTTCTTCGAACGCAACAATCTAAGGAAAACCCTTATGCTGCAGCACACCTTCTGCCATATTCCAGGCATCGGAATGAAAACAGAGAGAAAACTTTGGGACGCGGGAATTACCAGTTGGGAACACTGGCAGACTTCCTCCCCCATCCGACTGTCAGCAGCAACTAAGCTTGATGCGACCAGAGTGCTGAAGGGCTCTTTGGTCGCCCTTGAAAACGATCCGAATTTTTTCACAAAACAGCTCTCCAGCACCGAACCATGGCGGATTTTCCCTCACTACCGTGAGCATACCGCTTACCTGGACATTGAAACCACAGGGCTGGATGATTTTGCAGAGATAACAACCATTGCCCTGTATGACGGCAAAGAGATCTTTACCTATGTCAACGGCAGAAATCTTGATGATTTTGTTGATGACATTCAGAAATACCAGGTAATCATCAGTTATAACGGCAAGAGCTTTGATATCCCTTTTCTGGAGAGATATTTCCGAATACGGCTTGACCATGCCCAGATCGATCTACGCTATGTCTTGGCCCGACTTGGATTTAAAGGTGGGTTAAAGGGATGCGAAAAACAGTTGGGTTTGAACCGCGGCAACCTTGACGGAGTTGATGGGTATTTTGCCGTACTCCTTTGGCACCAGTATATTCAAAACAACGACGAGCGTGCCCTGGAGACACTTCTCGCCTACAACATCGAAGATACGGTCAATCTGGAGAGACTGGCGATTGAAGGCTATAATCGTAATGTCCTGAGTACCCCTTTCGCCGAGAAACTCGTTTTGCCATTTCCTGTAACTCCAGCCAATCCCTTTACCGCCGATTACGACTGTATTGAAAGGATTAAGCGCGGGCTTTCACAGTACTAATTATAACTCGATCGCCATCCCTTCCCGAGCAAAAAACACCTCCGTATTGCCAAATTTTCCAGGTTCACAATATTTTTCTGCAAGCTCGTCAAGGGTTGCATCCGTCCTATCCGGGTCATGATGGAACATGGCCAGTTTTTTAACCCCTGCCCTGTTGGCTGCACCAATAGAATGTTCCATCGTCGAGTGCCCCCAGTTTACACGCGACTCATATTCGGCCTCCGTATACTGTGAATCGCAGATAAGTAGGTCGGCGCCTGCAAAAAACTGTTCGACAGCCAGGTTCTGCTCAACGGCGACTTCATTACCTTCAAAGGCCATTGCCTCGTCATAGGCTGGGTCATCAGGATCGGTAATAAAGAGGTTGCGAAATGGTTCAGTATCGTAACAGGTGCAGACAACACACCCATCATATTCAAATCGGTACCCAAGAGCTGTGATAGGATGGTTCAATAATTTGGTTGACAGATGCAAACCATCGCCCAGGTCAATATTCGGATCTTCCTTAAGTCGCACGTATTCAATATCAGACGCCAACTCACCTAAGTTGACAGGAAAATAGCGATATTTCATCTGCCCTCCAACTACCTCTTCAAGAGGGTCATCCTCAAAAGACACCGGCCCATGCACTTTTAATTTTGTTCCGGGAATATAGATAGGCGTGAAAAACGGATATCCCATTATATGATCCCAGTGCGTATGAGAAAGGAAGATATCCGCCTTGATCGGTCCCTTTGGGAGGTCGTTTGCCATAATTGCGTTACCGAGCAAACGAATGCCTGAACCTGCATCAATGATAATGATCCTATTGTCCGGTCCGACCCGCAACTCGATGCAGGCAGTATTTCCACCATATTTCTGGGTTACAGGACCAGGACTGGGAATCGATCCTCTGACTCCCCAAAAACGAACCTTCATATATGCTCCAGATCAAATTTTTAAAAATATCTCTGCTTTTTGTATTTCTTCAACTACCCTGCCACCTATACCGCAAAATTCATCCCAGGACAGACCGACATGGCCCAGCAATCGGCCAACTTCCATCTCTTCCGGAAAAGGGTTTCCAGCGTAACCATGATCGAGAATATTTGTGTAAATATTACCCAAAGCGACCAAGGACACCTGTTGCCCAAGTTCGCCGGTAAGATTAATCGAATCATGATGATTGCCAATGCATTGAGAGATGACTTGGTTCAGCTTCCATTTGTCGGCAATCATAAGTCCTACTTCCTGATGATCAATGCCCATAATATCAAGTTCAACCTCTTTCAGAGGTAGTTGCTGAAATTTGGCAATGTTCAGCACTTCAATATATTCGTCCCCGAAAGGAACCTTACCTAGATCATGCAGGAGCCCGGCTAAAAAAAGCTCTTCCCTTTCCATGACGGGGATACCTTTTGCTTCGCCAAGGAGTTTGGCGCTCACTCCAGTTCCGATCGAGTGGGCCCAAAACTTGGTTGTCGGCAAAGCTTTGGATTTTTTGGCCCCGGCAACACTACGGATGATGGCGGTGCTGAGAGCCATGTTTTTCACGGTATTCATTCCCAGCATGGTAATCGCTCTGGTAAGAGAAGTGACCTTATTGATCAGTGAATAGTAGGCCGAATTGATAAGTTTCAGTACCTGACCGGTCAGAACCGGATCAAGGGAGATTACCTTATTGAGTTCGTTAGGAGATGCATCAGTGCGACTGCAGATCTCCATAACCTTGCCAACAGTGGTCGACAGGCTGGGCATCTTAATAATAAACCTCTCGATATCCCGCCTCTGTCGTTCTTTATCAATAGTCATGCATTCAGTTTATAAATCAATTAGTTGGGCAACCCCGCTGAAGTGTGCGGGATAAGTGTCTTTCGCAGATTGTTTATCTTGTTTTTATGAACGAAAATAATCTGTAAGGCACTAATAATGCCGCGAGAATTACTGCTAAATTATTCTATCGGAAGAATTCAGCCAGGTCAAGATTGGAAGAAATTTAACGGGATTTCTTCTGCACTATTCATCTTCGGCGATGGGACGGCAAAATGCAACAGCATCCTTATACGAAAGTTCTTTTCCACCGAAAATATCCAAAGCACTGCCAATGGTGCAATCCAGTCTGTTATTCCCAGCTTCTTTTACCAGCTGCAGGTCCTTCAAGTCTCTGATGCCCCCGGCATAGGTGGTAGGAATAGGTGTCCAGCGAGCAAGCTTTTCAACCAGATCACATTCAATTCCTGAGCATTTGCCTTCTACATCAGCTGCGTGTACAAGGAATTCATCGCAAAATTTGGACAATTGAGCAAGGACTTCCTCTGAAATGACCACCTCTGTAAATTTCTGCCACCTGTCGGTGACAATATAATAGTCATTATTCCTTTTACGGCAGCTCAAGTCAAGAACGAGCCTTTGTCGGCCAACCGCGTCGACGAGTTCTCCGAGTCTCGTCATATTAATTTTGCCGTCTTGAAAAACAGCGGAAGTGACAATAACATGCGAGGCCCCCTTATCCAACCACTTTGCGGCATTATCGGCATTCATTCCTCCACCGATCTGCATGCCTTTCGGCCATGCAAGGAGCGCTTCCTCGGCAGCGAGATCATTGCCGGGGCCCAGCATAATGATATGCCCGCCTGTCAAATTATCTGAACGATAAAGTTCAGCAAACCACGACGGGGATTTTTCAGCTACGAAATTGATTTGAACCGCCTCTGGGGCGTCATCTTTCAATGTCGAACCAACAATCTGTTTGACAACTCCACCATGAAGGTCGATACACGGCCTGAATTTCATATTTCTCACCAAAATATCAAAAAAAAACGGGATGCTTATTCAGCATCCCGCTTTGTACCTTACAATCCTTTTGATAACCGGCCGAAACCAGCACAACAACGTTAGCCCTGTTTAATGAGCATCGTTGAAGGATCAAGCATCAGTGTGGTACCAGGATCCACCGAACAGGAATCGCACTTGAGGATATCCAATTTCATGGCATCGCCCTCAGGTTTGATGAGCAGCACGGTATCGAACAGACCATCCACTTCGTGACATGGGGCAGGTACACCATCCAGACTGACCCGCTCGTCACTGCGATGAATTAACGCCGAAAACCAGATCATTTTCAACCCGCGTTCATTCATAAAAACACGTAATTCCTCAAGAGACTTTTTGTCGTTTGTCTCAAAATCGTAGCCATCAATGATCAGACACTCCGGCTTGTAGACATTTTGTTTGACCAGATCGTCTAATCTTTCTTCAAGCTTTGCCTTGGAGAAAGAGTTTTCCTTAAAAGTCATAATCATCCTATTTTTCATGACTTCCGGAATAGACTCGATTTTCTCTCCGTCGGTAAGCAGGGAAAGAATATCGTCGTACCAGGTACGCGTCTTATCAACACCTTCCCCTATTGAGACATGCAGTACTTTATTACCAAGCAGCATACAATCGAGGGCGAATTGTACCAAAATCGCAGTCTTGCCAAGCCCGGCCCTGGCCATAACCAAGCCCATCATTGACTGAACACTTTCGCCCGCCTTTCCCTCGAGTCCAAGAGCTCGAAGTGGATTATTAACTTTCAGATTGTTTCCCATGGCAGTTCACCTTTTTATTCCTTTTCAACCTGCATCGTTTTTGCAGTGATCAGTATATTTTCAGTGTCTTATAAATTATTTTGGTGTTTCTTTTCAAGAAAATAATTTAGCAAAGTCACTTAACCCCTTCAAGATGAGACTAAAAACAGTCCCATTCATCGGGTAGTGTGTATACACAAATTATAGTTGTAATCTGAAGCTCAGAGTTTATCAACCGTTCTTACGTTCATCCTGATACTTTTTAACCAACTCCTCACTCACACTCTTCGGTACCGGTTTGAAGGTTGCAAACTCCATGGTGAACTCCGCTTTACCCTGGGTAAGTGAACGTAGAACGGTAGAGTAGCCAAACATCTCAGAGAGTGGCACCTCTGCTTCAACCACTGAGTAGCTGCCTTCCTCGGTTGTACCGATTATCATACCACGTCGCTGATTGATCGAGCCCATTACCGACCCCTGAAACTCGGAAGGTCCCTCAACGGCAACTTTCATTATGGGTTCCATAATGATCGGCTTGGCCTTAAGATACCCTTCTTTAAAAGCACCCATAGATGCAAGCTGGAAGGCTATATCGGAGGAGTCAACCGCATGGTAGGCTCCATCGTTAATGACACAGCGAACCCCGGTAATAGGCGCCCCACAAAGTGAGCCTTTTTCAATGGATTTAGTAAAACCCTTATCGCAGGAACTTATAAATTCACGGGGAATAACACCACCGACAATCTTATCAACGAATTCGTAGTCGCCCTCTTCCAGCGGCTCCAAATATCCTGCCACCCGACCATACTGACCTGAACCACCGGTTTGCTTTTTGTGGGTGTAATTGAAGTCTGCGCGTTGGGAGATAGTTTCACGGTATGCGACCTGAGGAGCACCGACCTCGACGAGAGCGTTGTACTCACGCTTCATACGTTCGATGTATACTTCCAGATGTAACTCACCCATCCCGGAGATAATAGTTTCACCGGTTTCATGATCAACAAATGTTTTAAATGTCGGATCTTCCTTAGTGAAACGGTTCAGCGCTTTGGACATATTGATCTGCGCTTTATTATCGACAGGAATAACTGCCAGAGAAATTACCGGCTCCGGAATATGCATTGAAGTCATGGAACAGTTTATTTCGTCGGAGGTGAAGGTATCTCCCGAGGCACAGTCGACACCAAACAGGGCAACGATATCACCGGAACCACACGACTCAATCTCTTCCATCTCATTTGAATGCATCCGGCAGAGACGGCCAACTTTCACCTTCTTGCCGGTCCTTCTATTGTAGATGGTATCGCCTTTAGTCAACTTGCCCTGATAGGAACGAACATAGGTTAATTGGCCATAACGACCATCCTCGAGCTTGAACGCCAACATGATGAGGGGATCGTCGGGATTGTTGGTGACTGGGAATTCCTTTTCTTCATTTTTCAGATCGAGAGCAAAATTGGTAACATCGGTGGGACAAGGAAGGTAGCTCTCGACCGCATCGAGCAACGACTGAACGCCCTTGTTTTTATAGGCGGAACCGACAAGAACAGGTGTGAATTCCAAAGAAAGAGTTCCTTTACGAATGGCGTTATAGATCAATTGAATATCAATCTCACCACCTTCCAACAGAGCCCCCATCAGTTCCTCGGAGAACATGGAAACTTCTTCCAACAATGCTTCCTGCCGCTCTTTTGCTTCTTCCAGCATATCAGCTGGAATCTCGTCTATTCTGATGTTCTCGCCACTCTCACCTTCATAATAAAAGGCTTTCATGGTAACGAGATCGACGACACCTTTAAGCTCATTTTCCAGACCGATCGGCATTTGCATTAAATGCGCATTCAGGTCAAGTTTCTCCCGAAGCTGTCTGGTCACTTTCTCAGGATTGGCACCGGTACGGTCACATTTGTTAATAAAGGCGATACGTGGAACATTATACCGAGTCATCTGCCTGTTAACCGTGATTGACTGGGACTGCACCCCACCAACCGAACAGAGAACCAGTACAGCTCCATCTAATACCCTGAGAGCCCGCTCAACCTCAACGGTAAAATCAACGTGGCCCGGGGTATCGATAATATTAATGTCGATGTCTCCCCAGGAGCAGTACGTTGCGGCGGACTGAATTGTAATACCACGCTCTTTTTCAAGTTCCATGGAATCCATTTTCGCCCCAACGCCATCTTTTCCACGCACTTCATGGATCGCATGGATCCTTTTGGTGTAGAATAGAATACGCTCGGTCAAAGTGGTCTTTCCCGAATCGATATGGGCGCTGATACCTATATTTCTTACTTTCGATAAATCCTTACTCATGGCTGCTGTCCTCTACAACGTTGCAACCGGCTTCCATCCGGCCTCGCTTATAAAAAGCTTTGGGAAAATAAAAAAAAGTAAGGAGTTACAGCTAGCTGCAACTCCTTACTCAACTAACTCGACTAGTACTGCTATCACTCAAGGGAGATTGCAATGAAATCATCCCACTGCTGGTTACTACATACAAGAACCACTCTTATTACATCAAGCACCGTATAAAAGCTACATAAAAAACTAAGCCTATCATCTTTAAATTGCGCCATTCTTTAACCCGAATCTCTCAGTGACTAAAATTAAACAAAGGCAGACAAATATCAGAATGCATCCGACAAAAAAATCATTGACAGGCAAAACGCACTAATGTAAATAATAATCATTCCCCAATGAGAACCTGTCTTGCTGTGTTTCACAAGGCACAGTAACAATATTCCACTTTTAAACGGAGACCCAAATGAGCAAAACCATTGAAAATTTGAAGGCTGCTTTTGCAGGAGAATCTCAGGCTCGCAATAAATATACTTTTTTTGCAAAAGTTGCCCGCAAGGAAGGATATCATTACGTTGCCAAGATTTTCGAAGAGACGGCCTTCAACGAAATGCGCCACGCAAACGATCATTTCAAGATGCTTAATGGAATCGGCGACACTGCAGCAAACTTGAAAGAAGCTGCCGATGGAGAAGATTACGAAACTGTTACCATGTATCCGACCTTTGCCAAAGAGGCAGAGGAAGAAGGAAACATGGAAGCAGCCATGCTCTTCAAACAGATTGGCAAAATTGAAGCCGAACACCGTGAAAGATACAAGAGATTGCTTGAGATGGTTGCAAAGGGCACAGTGTACACTCGCGAACAACCAATCAAATGGAGATGCAGCCTCTGCGGATACACCTACACCGGGACTGAGCCTCCACCAAAATGCCCATCCTGTAAGCATCCGAAAGAGTATTACGAACCAGCAGATATGGATTTATAAAAAAAATACTACCCGGCTGTCTTTTCTTAATACAGCCGGGTACGTTAACATCCACGTCAGTGCGCTGTTCCCCAAAGCCATTATCTCTTATTGAAAGAGTAAAGCAGGAGGCGCTGCTTGAGTGAATTCCACAATAGTTAGTAGATACTGTTTAATACCGATTGTAACCAAGCACAGATTCCTGGTGGTATTTTGCCTGGTTTCCCTTGCACTGCTTACCAGTTGCGCCCACTCCCCTACCAACCGTATCACAAAAGAGGTTTTTTACGAGACGCCTCAATTAGCTTCGGTCGATGCACGCAACACTCCAATATTTCTCATAAAAGAAGCCGAAAAACAATATAATCGGATCGGTAAGCCGAGCGTCCGTGAATCGACTGATCAAAAAACTGAAGTATTCGTCGACCCGAATAAACCGGCCATTTACTTTGAGACTCAGGAGTTTACTACAGCCAAGGGAACATATAAAAATTTGCTCTACAGGATACATTTCGAGCAAGTTCCTTTTGCTCTTGATAAATTCAACCTCACGGCCGGCAAAAATCCCGGCATCCTGATTATTTACACCCTCGACTCAAATGGGCAACTTCTTCTGGTCACAACAGTTCACACTTGCGGCTGTTTCCTGGCCTTTTTTCCAACCAATGCGCTGCCCCGCCAATCCTTCCCGGACAATCGGCCGGCTGAATCCCAATGGATTTACGGCTACACCCTGCCAAGCCTGTTACAACTATCCCAGAAGCCGAACTCAGAAAGGTTAGTCTTCACCTTAGAAAGTGAAATCCACCGGATCAGCGACGTTGCACTTTTAAAGAACAACCTCTTGCTGCATGCTCCTGATTCAATTGAGATGAAGCTTTTTATGATGAACGATCTCTATCATCTTCCCTACAAAGACAGAACAGAATCCTTTTTCGAAATGGATGGTGCCCGTAAAGGGTATGTAAGAAACAACAGCAAGTTTTTGGAAAGACTGTTTATCAGCTGGTGGGCCTTTGATTGCTATGTCGGGCAAGACAAAGCATACGGAGATGCGGATACCAGCAACACCATCTTTTACACCAGCCTGAAATTTTGGGACAGACAAGCTTCAGACCTCAAAAATTTTCCTCGTTTCCTCTCTTATTGGGGCTGGAAGCTGTAACTCCTACACTCTCGGACGGCCTCCCGGCATCAATTTTGCGCTGCATCAATTTTGCACTTATAGTATTGAGAAATGCTCTTACAGGGGGGCGAAAAACATTTCACATGAAGGGATCACCATGAATATAAAATCTTTCCTCATTATAATTCTGGTTGTAGCTATTTCCATAATTCATTTGCTCTATACTGGCTCGAATACCAGCTTTCATGCCTTACACCAACAGCTCTTTATTATCCCTCTTGTTCTTGCAAGTTACTGGTTCGGGGTAAATGCAGGTCTCCTTACCGCTGTAATCATCAGTGCTTTTTACGGCCCGGCAATGATTTTCCGGCATCACCAGGAAGGAATTGACCTGGTAGTATTCACCCAAATCGCAATGTACCTTTTTATAGCCTTTATAATGGGCTGGTTATCCGACAGACAGCGCAGACAACAGCACCAGCTGCTAAAAAACGAAAGGATCAGTACACTCGGCAAGGCCGCATCAGCGCTCAGTTTTGAAGTACAGGATATAGTTAAAGGCATTGAGAAGATCCATCGACAATCCGGCGGGTTAAAAACAATATCCGCAAATGATGATTTCCTGGCTGAGATCGATCGACTTAAAAGGCTGCTTGGTGTACTTGGACAATTCACCCCATCTCTTGACCACTTGGGCTTGTCGACAGATCTCAATGGAATACTGCAATACAGTTGTTCAAAATTCCGAGAAGAAGCTGCCCGCAAAAGAGTAAAATTTGTCGTTGAACAGGATGAAACGGGTTGTCCATCCATGGTATCACCGGAATCAATCAGCCGTATCTTGGATTCGCTGGTCAGCAATGCACTTGACTTTTCAGAACAGGGACAGGTCATCACCTTACGATCAATCAGAGGCGGCAAGGCGTGTACATTGGAAGTCGCAGATTCTGGTCTCGGAGTTGCCAAGGAAAATGAAGAAAAATTGTTTACCACATTTTTCACAACGAAACCTGACGGGTACGGCCTCTCGCTCTCATCCGGCAGGAAAGTATTGCGCGATTTAGGTGGTGATCTGGTTTATGAGGCAGGAAAAAATGGCGGAGCAATTTTCAGGATGATTATTCCACGCGAGGCTCAGGACAAGGGCATTGAAGATTTTGCAAAGGACAGCCTAGCCGAGAGCAGTCGTTCCTCTGTCGAGTAGGAGCAATCCTACTCCTACAGCTTCTTGCTTCCTGCAAGACCAATGATCGAGGATTTTCTCAAAATCATCCAACATAAAAGGTTTGCCGATATAATCATCCATGCCCGTTGAGAGACATTTTTCCCTGTCCCCCTCCAGAGCATTCCCCGTCATTGCGATGATAGGAACATGATGTTTTAGATCTGTTTTATTCTCCAAAGTCCGAATTGCAGTTGTCGCTTCAAAACCATTCATCACCGGCATCCGGCAGTCCATAAAAATAAGATCATACGTCCTTTCAGTTACCGCTTCAACTGCCTGCTTGCCGTTGGAGACAAGATCGACGCTACAGCCGAAGTGTTGAAGCATACCGGACGCAACATCTTGGTTTATCTCATTATCTTCAACCACTAGAACACGCATATCGGATTTCGGTTTATCTTCAGCAAAACCAAGCGGGCTGCTAGCTCTCGTGTGCTCCTGACAGGCAACTTCATCAATGCTGTCAGCCTGTTGTTCAGCTGCAATATTGTCAGCGGCGTCCATGATGCTCTTGCTCGGCAACCACCTTTTCAGGACTGCTTCTATTTGAATCTCAGAACACGGTTTGCTCAGGTAATCATCCATACCGGCAGCAAGACATTGTTCCTGGTCACCTTTTATTGCATAGGCCGTAAGCGCTATGATCGGGATATGTCCGTCTCCGTTGGCAGTACCATTTTGCCTGATTTTTTCACTCGCTTCATACCCGTCCATGCGTGGCATATGACAATCCATAATGATCAAATCATAGGTGCTCTGCTTAACAGCAGCTACAGCTTCCAGGCCATTCTCAACCATGTCAACACTACATCCCAGTTTTTCCAACATTCCTCGGGTCACAATTTGGTTTGTCAGGTTATCTTCTGCTACAAGTATATGGGCCTCAAAAAGCTGATGTTTGCTCCGGTCCCGGTTCTTCTTCAGCCACTCACCGGAGTAAGTTGGTGATTCCGATAAGGGAAATACAGGGTTTTTTTCTATTTTATAATCTACCGTGAACCAAAAAGTAGAACCTTTGTCTACTTTGCTTTTCACGCCGATTCTACCCCCCTGAAGCCGGACCAATTGCTCGCAAATTACCAATCCGAGACCAGTTCCACCAAACTTTCGGGTTGTGGAGTCATCGGCTTGAGAAAAAGCAGAAAAAATTTTGTCCAGTTTATCTGTCCGAATACCAATACCACTATCTGTGACCTTAAAAAGCAGACTTGCTCTATCTTCACTGCTCTTTTCCAAAAATATTGCCAGATCAACTTGTCCCTCGGAGGTAAATTTTACCCCATTACCAAGGAGGTTCATCAACACCTGCCGCAATCGTCCGGGATCTCCATTCACATATGGCGGTGTATCGGGATCAACCCAACAACTCATCCCCAACCCCTTTAGGTTGGCGTGTTCTGAAAATAGTCCAACTGCCTCTTCGGCAATATCCCGCAGACAAAATGGAATTTTCTCCAACTCGAGTTTACCAGCCTCGATTTTGGAAAAATCCAGGATGTCATTGATAACCAGAAGCAAGGCCTCTCCGGAACGACTTATTGTGCGGACAAATTCAGTTTGTCGCGCATCGAGCGAGGTTCCACTCAGAAGTGACGCAATACCGAGCACCCCATTCATGGGAGTACGTATTTCATGACTCATCTGGGCAAGAAATGTGGACTTGGCGGAATTCGCCTCTTCTGCTGCCTGTTTTGCGTCTAAAAGCTGTTGGTCACGTTGTTGGACCTGGTCAAGCATAGAGTTAAAACCATCTGCCAGTACACCAAGTTCATCGGCGAACTCGTTATTGATCCTGATCGAATATTCTTTTTCATTGCGCACGCGGCGCATCGTCTCCGTCATGGCCAGAATAGGGCTGGTTATATACCGCTGCAGCATAAAAGAGACAAACCAGGCAAGAACCAGCGCGGTGACCATCACAGCACCAACTACATAGGCTGTACGGATAAGCTTATCGGTAAAATCGCTCAAATTCTCACGAAGAAGGATGGTGCCGAGCACTACACCATCCATTTGAATAGGGGCATATAACTCCAGATTGCTGCCTTTAAAGAAGAAAGCATCTTCACCCTGATTTTGAATAATATAGGGAAATTGCTCCGGAAACTCTTGCTCATCGACATCTTCGTTTGGAGACACATACCGGGCAAAGAGTATCTTATCCTTGTTATACACTGCGGCTTGGTGAATTTGGGGTCTTGCAGAAAGTGAGCGAAGAACTTCAGCAGCAGTATCCGAATCGGCAAATTCCAATGGTGCAGTTAGATTGATACCGATAACTCCGGCTAAACCAGCAAGATCTGCCACCCTCGAACTCCGAAAAAAGTAAAAGTCCTGGCCAACAAAAAAAGAGGTGATAAGACCAGCAATCAGGAGCCAACTGAAAATAACAATGCCCAACAGCTTGTTGCTGATGGAAAAATGACGAAATCGAAAAAGACCCATAAGATATATCTATCAAGCCATGTCCAGGACTCACCTAACAACGAAAAAAGAAGGCTTGTCATTCATAAAATTTAAGTATGTTTTTTTAGCCAAATATTCATGATCACAATGTCTATCATTCTACTATACGAGCAACTTTCAACAATTTAGAACTAATTCTCAAACCGGATTTTTTACAATTTTCTCTATTGATATTAAATCGAATCTTGTTCTCAACCATCACAAAATTGATTACCCCGAATTGTAAAAAATCCTGGCTGTCGCCGACCAGAAGCACCGGCTTGCCGGAAAGCACTTCCTTTATGTCTTTCATACGCTCATCTTCCGATGAGGTTACAAAAAGAATGTGGCTGTGATTTATGGAATGAAGATCATCAAAACGCCGAATCTCCACGTCCCTGCCATTTACCTTTGATGAACGTGCGATTTTGTCCAAAACGGAACCGAAAGGATCACGACCAAGAATGCCGACTATTACGGGAGCATCGGGGCCAACAAACGCGGAATCCGGCCATTTAACATATTTGCTGAACTGGATAAGAAAGGCAGCCTCAATCTCTTTGGCACGGGTGCCTTTAATCTCCCCATAGCTAACATTGCTTGTTCCCCAGAAAAGAGCCAGCAGGATTACCGTCATTATCAACCGTCGTAGGATCATACCGTAGAAATTATGTTAAAAGTTGTAAGCTACGGTAGTGTAGATAATTCTTGGAATTTCACTAGCAGTGATTCCATCCATGGTATCCGTGAACTCGGGAGAACTTTTTTCAAGGAGGTTGCGTCCCCCCACAGTGATAGTCCAGAGTTCCGTTGGGTGGTAGCCAATATTAATATCAAGCCGTACTTTGCTGCCAATTCCCCCGTCATTACCAAAACCAAGCCCGGGAAGACCATCGACATAATAAAGCGCTCCATTGAGTTCGAAGTTGCCTGGCAGATCCATATAAGAAACCACCGAGAAGAGATGTTCGGCGTTTTCACCCTCGGAAAAACCTTGCCGCGCCTCCCAAAATTGTCCTTTATTGAGTTCATTAAAATTAAACCAGGTATATCCTGCTGTCAGTCGCCACCAGCTTTCAATGCTCCATTGGGCACTCAACTCAACGCCATAAGTCTCGACCATCCATGCCGTTGACAACCTGGATGGGCAACAACATGTACATGCTTGCGAAAGAGCCTCCAACAATGGGCATGCCGTTTGCTAAACTGTCAATCAACCCATCGTATTTATTATAAAAGAAAGTAGTATCCAGAAAAAATGTCTCGGCTGGACGAACCCGGTAGCCGAGTTCATACGACCACACCCGTTCGGCCTCCAGCTCTTTGTTGCCCTGCAATTGAATGTATGTTACAAGACCGCCCTGCGACAGAGGCAGTTTGAAGGCACCGGCGCTGATGTTTGCATCCTGCTCAACCCGAGAGGGGGTGCGAACCGATCTGGAGAGCGCTGCCCACATAGAATGTATCCTATTAAAACTCCACATGACACGGGTACTTGGTTGCCACTCAAAGCCGGTATAATCATTATGTTCTATCTTTGTGCCTAGAGTAAACTCTCCTTTGTCACCACCAAAGGGCAGCCTTCCCTGGAGAAAAGCACTATAAAGATCATCTTGTCGTATGTTCGGGTTGAGCACGTAAGAGTACGCACCGGAAATTGTCTCTTTACCACTCGTATCATCGTTTGAGTGACGAAACCCAAGCCCCCAAAGCAGCTCAAGATCGTTTTGCAGGGTATATCTATGCTGAAAATCCACATCGACTGTGTCAAGTTTTTCATTGATAAGAAACTCTTTTCGTTCTGTCCTATCGTAGTAGGCTTGCAGAATCATTTCCGAATCGCTTGAAAAGGTTCGGGTCCATCTGCCGAGGAGATTACCGCCCGAAACCGGTGCATCGACTGTCTCCAGATTAAAAAACGGTGGCAAGGGTGAAAGATATTGGATGGACTGCCCTGATTCACCGTCATACATATCACCTTGCAAGGTTACCTTATTGGCACCGGCAAGATTTATATCAGTGCGAAAACCAATTCGTCCCTGATGCCACTCATCGGCGGCATCCCCGCCTGAAAGTGCCGGATAGTCGCCGCGACTGTCTACTTTTCCATACACACGATAAGCAACTCGATCACTGAGCCATCCCCCATAACGAGCCGAGAACAGCCTTTGCTCAAAGGTGCCAACCTCGGCTTTTAGGAAAGTCCCCTGCGAATCCGCCGTATCCTTACTGATGATATTAATGACACCATTAACCGCGTTAGCTCCCCACAAGGTCCCTCCCGGGCCTCGAATGACCTCGATACGCTCGATATCCTCCAGCATAAGATCTTGGGAATCCCAAAAAGTACCGGAAAACAGAGGTGAATATACGGTTCGTCCGTCCACCATGACCAGCATTTTATTGGAAAATCTAGAGGCAAACCCTCGGGCACTGACGGCCCACTTGTTGGCATCAATCTGATAGACATGCATTCCCGGCACCATACGCAAAGCATCCGGAATAGTGTTAACACCGCTTCTTCGAATATCTTCCTGGGTAATGATGAAGATTGCAGCAGGGGTTTTGGTGACTTTTGCCGGCACCTTAGCAACCGAAACAGCTTCCAGATCTAAAAGCTCATCGAGGGAGAGGACCGAGATATCATCACTGCCGGCAAAAGCTAACGTGAAACCAGTTACCGAAATAACCGCTATTGTAAGGAACGAGACAAGAATACCGAGTTGCAGCACTTTCAACTTTATCAATCTCCAGAATGTGTTGAATTCTCTAAGAGAACCACTCAACCATTTACGTTAGGACACAAACGCCCGAACCGCTGGAGTGTCGTAAGAAAATATTCCTATTCCAAGTATTCCTAATCCAGCATGAGCCGTACCCAAGTGGCTCAATTACTTAATGAAAACAGAATAAATGTCAAGTCAATTTATCTAGACTATTCCACCAGAGGAGTGGGAAAAACCGGCGGAAAAATCAGCAGCAAAAAAACGGTTCATGGCTGGATTCCGGCGCAATAGAAATTCAGGAAATTGCGCAACTGCATCAGATCATAGCTCAATTTCTGTCACATATTTTTTTGACTCTGCCGACCTCACCGCTTTCCAGCTGGACCTTAATACCGTGGGGATGCGTTGCAGATTTTGTCAGGATATCTTTTACCCTGCCGGAGGTCAGAGTCCCTGTTCTTTGGTCTTTTTTTAAGACAATTTCAACTTCACACCCCGGTTTAACGTCCGCACGATTCTTTCCATCCATAACTCCTCCATTTATATTGTTATTTGGAACGGTAACACCTCACCCAGATCAAACTTTTGAGGATCAGCGTTTCTTCCGAGTTACCGCACCACGATTGCGATTGCGATTCTCCTTTCCGCGAATCGTCGTCTTCTTCGGATTGTCGGCATCCGCTGTTTCTCCGCCTCTTCGCCGTTTATTGCCTGCGCATTTTTGCTCCCCATCAGATCTCCGGCTTTCCCCTCTCACCTGCTCCTGTATCTGCTTTGTTATTTTTGGTTTTTTCGGCCTCTTGGGCCTCACCTTCATTTGACGGGTTAACGGAACGTTATGCGTCGGGACAAAACCGGTCACAATCTCACGCACCAGAGTCTGGCGGATCAAACTTTCGATCGCTTCAAGCAGTTTAACCTCATCGGCACTGACCAGAGAGATCCCCTCCCCTTGCAATCCCGCGCGACCGGTACGGCCAATGCGATGTATATAATCCTCGGCAACTTTGGGCAGATCAAAATTAACTACCTGAGGCAGTTCGTTGATGTCGATCCCACGCGAAACAATGTCTGTTGCGACCAGAACGCGAATCTCATTTGCTTTAAAAGCCGCAAGCGCGCGAGTGCGCTCGCCCTGACTCTTGTCACCGTGGATTGTGCCGGCAGAAATACCATCACGGTCCAACTTTTCAACCAACCGATTGGCCCCGTCTTTGGTCCGGGTAAAAACCAGCACCTGCTCCCAGCCGTTATTACGAACCAAATGACTCAGCAGAGCTGCCTTCCTGGTCTTGTCTACTTCATAGAGCCACTGCTTCACACTCTTTGCTGGTGAGTTTTTCTGGCCGATTTCAATTTTTACCGGATCTCTCAGCAGATGGTCGGCAAGCGATCGAATATCGGCAGAAAAGGTCGCCGAAAAAAGGAGATTTTGACGCTGTTTCGGCAACAGAGCCAGGATCTTACGGACTTCGTCAAGAAAACCCATGTCGAGCAGCCGATCCGCCTCATCGAGCACTAAAGTTTCTACCTGTGCAAACTTCACAGCGTTTTGGCTGAATAAATCAAGTAAACGTCCCGGCGTCGCCACCAGCACGTCAATGCCACAACGCAGTTTCATCATCTGAGGATTAATTTTAACCCCACCGTAGACGACGCCGGAGCTCAGTGAAAGGTGTTTGCCATATGTTGTGACACTCTCGGCAATCTGTACCGCCAGCTCACGGGTTGGCGCCAGAATCAGAACCCGGATATGGTTAGGCCGTGCGACTCTGCCATTGGCAAGACGTTGCAACAGAGGCAGGACAAAACCTGCAGTCTTCCCTGTACCTGTTTCTGCTGCGGCCATGACATCTCTTCCGGAAAGGACAGCCGGGATCGCCTTAATTTGAATAGGGAAAGGAGTGGAATAGCCTTTTTCAGCAATAGCACGAAGAAGTGGTTCGGAGAGTCCAAGGGAAGAAAATGTCATAAGGTTTTTTTTCTCAAAAATGAGGTTATTGATCTCGACTACAAAAAATGGCTTGCGTGGAGAGGCTGTAAAAGTGCATATTTCGGGAGATTATACCAGCCACAACTGCAGACTCAAAACATATTGAGAGATGAAGGGAAAGTATTCAAAATATCCGGCTGTCGTTGTACTGCGAGCTTGAAAATTAAGGTTTCATGGAAAAAATTACAGAACAAATACAACTATGGATGGCCAACCGAGCCAATAATGCCATTGAACCGGGCTCAGAAGTTCCAGCATTTGCCAAGCCGCTGGTAGGATTTGCCTTGGGGGAGGATAACCTCTTCCCGTTTTTAAAGGAAGACATTGGCCCTGATTTCTACTGGACGCCGGAGGAGGCATTTTCGTCAGCATTTCCGGAGGAGACGGTCCGGGCCGACGAGTTGAGTGTAATCGCCTGGATTCTGCCCCAGACAGAGCAGACCCGGTCAGCTCACAGGAAGGAAAAAGACCTGCCAAGTGTGGAGTGGAGCAAGGTCAGGCACTATGGAGAAAAGGTAAATGAAAATCTACGTCTTCATGTAATAGCTCTGTTCAAGGCCCAAGGATATCAGGCTTGTGCTCCGACTCTGCTCCCCGAATGGTCGAGAGCTACCTCCAAACGATACGGCTTCGCCTCCAGCTGGTCCGAACGCCATGCCGCTTATGTCTGCGGGCTTGGAACCTTCGGACTATCCGATGGACTGATTACTCCTGCCGGAAAGGCAGTCCGGGTCGGCTCTGTAATAGTACGCAGGAGGTTTAAACCAACCCTAAGAACATACAAGACCCATGACGAGTGGTGTCTGTTCCGTTCCATCGGGAAATGCCTCGCCTGCATGCGCCGCTGCCCGGCTGGAGCCATTTCCGAAGCTGGTCATGATAAAGACAAATGCAAGGCATACATCCGTAATGTGACCGCCGAGCATGTGGAAAGGGAACAGTTAGGTTTCAAGGTAAACAGTTGTGGCTTGTGCCAAACTAAAGTGCCATGCGAATCGCGGAATCCTGTTGCCGGAAAGAAAGCATTATGATTGCGGAATAACAATTCACTGCCCGGATTAGCCTGTCAGGATGCCTGCCAATTTACTTCCACACAAAATCCAATCCCTCTCCTGACAAATTTTCACCTTATTGCTTGAGATACTTCTTCGTTGCGTGTAGTTACAATTCAAGGAAAGGAAGAAGCGGCTGGAGTTATCCTGTCTTGGGTTATTGCTCAAATTTGAGTGTTGTCCGGTTAGAAACAGGTTAATACGGTACATGATGCACTGTCAATCAGTGCGGATTTTGGGGTTATCTTGACCAGGATAATCCCTTGTTCGCTTAAAAAGCAAAAAGGAGATGTTATGGCTATACAAAATTCTTGTTTTGTAATCATGCCAATTGGTGATCAAGTAGTAAATGGTGAAAAAGTTACAAGCTCAGAGTTAAAACAACGCTACAACGATCTGATAAAAGAAGCAATATATAAAGCTGCACCGAGTTTTGAGGTTGTAAGAGCCGATGATATTTCACTACCAGGTACAATAACTTCAGATATACTAACAAGATTAATGCATTCTGATTTAGTGATAGCGGATGTAACCTTTCCTAACCCAAATGTATTTTATGAACTTGGTATGCGACATGCCTGTAAACCAGGCACAATAATTATCAGAGATAAAAATGGTCCAAAAGCTCCATTCGATATCGCTCACCTTCGACATATCGAGTATGAGAATACACCAACCGGTCTTAAATTATTATCTGAAAATTTAGAAAAATATATTTCACATTTTGTAAAAAATCCAGAACAACCTGATAATCATTTGCTGGAACTAGCAAAGCTAACTGCATATAGTTTCCAAAATTATACCAAGGAAGAATATGATCCAGAAGAAGATCAAATATCAGCTTTCTTGTCAATAATGCAACATCCAGAGTTGATGGAAATATTGATGAAAAAGGGTTCAGGCCAGAATATTGATAATGCAGAAATAATGCAAGCCTTCGTTAAATATCCAGATATTGCTGGTACATTATTGAAAACGATGGTCAGATCGGGCGAAATTTCTTTAATGGGAAACAGCAATCAAAAAGCAAGAGCAAGAATTCCAGGTGTTAAGAAAAATAGAAAAAAATGATTTAGAATAGGAATAGAATAGGAATAAGGGGACAGATTTATTTCCATAACAAAATATTAAACCGGATATGCCGGTTATTATCGTGTTCTCGACCGCTGCGCCGCCGAGAATCGCGGTGCTGACCTCGTCAGTACAGCGATTAGGGCAATTTTATCGATTTTATGTAAATCTTGACAATGTGCCCCAAATGAGCTACATTTTTAAAAAATCAAATGGAGGCAAAACATGGGCAAATCATCCACCATCAGGGCCAGAATTGAACCCGATTTAAAGGGCAAAGCCGAGCACATATTTCAGCAGCTTGGGCTGACTACAACCCAAGCGATTACCTTGTTTTATAAGCAGGTCGAATTAAAAAAAGGGCTGCCTTTTGACGTACTCATTCCTAACGAGGTCACTCGCAAGACGTTTTCCGATACGGCTGCCGGACGTGACCTGATCATTTGCAATGACGCCGACGATATGTTTAAAAAGTTAGGCATCTAATGCTGGCACCCGCATATACAAAGCAGTTTGAACGTGACGCTAAGCGGATGAAAAAGCGCGGTAAGAATCTTGAAAAATTGAAAATTATCATCCGTTCTTTAGTGGCCGAGGAGCCAATTGATGACATTCATCGTGACCATAAGCTGATTGGCACTTGGAAGGGGCGACGGGAATGCCACATTGAAGCCGACTGGCTGTTGATTTATCTGGTAGAATCCGACCGCGTTGTCTTTGAGCGGACTGGAACCCATTCTGACTTATTTCAAAACTGAAGGACCCGGTCTCAATTGGACTCGGACCACGATAGATGTATTCTATTGTAGAGATGGTGAACGTTCATTTTTGCTCACGTGGTTAGGCTGATTGGCTTAAACCAATGATGACAATAGGCACACATTGCGCTATTATATTAGATATGAAACGAATCAATTGGAGCGCTGAAAAAAACCAGCTCTTAATGAGCCAGAGGGGCATTTCTTTCGAGGACGTGGTATTTGCCCTCCAGTCCGGAAGGTTACTGGACGACCTGATTCATCCAAACAATAATAAGTATCCGAATCAAAAAATGTTCGTAGTCGAAGTTGATGAATACGCTTGGCTTGTCCCTTATGTTGAAAATGAAAACGAGATCTTTCTGAAAAGCGTTATTCCCAGCCGGAATGCTACTAAACATTACTTGAGGTAAGCGTATGAGTAATAAAAAATTAGATCGAGAAGAGCTGGAATTGCTGGAAGCATTTGAAGCAGGCGAATTTAAATCTGTCTTAAAAGAAGAACGATTAACTCAGCTTGCTAAATTCGCAGAGGAAACAATCAAAAAAGATAAACGCATCAATATCCGAATTTCCAGCCGTGATCTGGAAGCCCTACAACGTCGAGCCTTAGAAGAAGGTTTGCCTTACCAGTCGCTTGTATCCAGTGTATTGCATAAGTATGTATCTGGTGGCCTTAAAGATATTTCGGCCAACAAAGCATTGCGGCGGACAAGCCGCTGAGTTCAACGCTGGAAACCTTCGGGCAGTTTAATATTCAAAGGATAAATAAGGACAGCTTTTGAAAATATCAGACAAATGTTTTGCTTTAACTGGATTGTTCTATTTGCCTCCTTGGACTGTCAATTCTGGTTTTATTGTTGGGGACAATGAAACCCTTGTCATTGATTCTAGTGGCACCTATTTGTCAGCTCAAACAATTTTTGGGTATGCATCACTGGCTCGACCTTTAAATAAGATTATCCTCATAAACACCGAGAAGCATCTGGATCATATCGGAGGAAACTCTTTCTTTGCAGAAAAAGGTATCCCGATCTACGGACATGAACTCATCTGTCGAAAAGAAAGTGAACTCGAAAGTCAGCTGACTGAGGCAGTAAACTTTGCCAATTTTGCTGATCCCAAACGAGCGGATGAAGGAAAAATTGCATTCGAAGGCACCAGAATCGTCAATCCAACTTACCGAATTTCTGACGCTATGAGCTTCCAATTGGGTAAGCTCAACGTTGATGTTATTTTAACTCCCGGACATACTGATACCAATATTTCAATTTACTGCCCGAGCGAAGGCGTGGTTTATGTGGGTGACTGCATATTGAACGAGTATTGTCCAAACACAGCTGAGGCGAATCGTAAGAAGTGGCTAAACTCACTTGAAATCATAGAAGATCTGAATGTGGATACTCTTGTTCCTGGTCACGGCGATGTTATCAGAGGAAGATCCAAAATTCAGGGAGCGATTGTAAAAATAAGAAAGATACTAAATTTCAGCTAACATTGATTTCAACGCTGACAATCTTGACAAGCCCGAATGCAGGTTCAATCGGCGTTCGCACAATAAGAAAATCGTAAATGCTTCTTATAGTGCCAAAAGATAGAATTGAAATATGCGGTTCACGTATCAACTTTGAGGGTAAGCCCGCTATTATTACTGCCGAAATCAAGAAGGGCAACGAGGTATTAGTACTTCGGGATGCAAATGGTTTTCCTGCCTGGAGCGGTTGGAGGCGCAAATAGTTTCCCATGTTCAGGGAGCTGCAAGCAACGATAACTGAATCAAGTTAATTGAATTACATAGTTAATTTGCAACTAAGGCTGACCGGTGGGAGATGCACTGTTTTTCATGGTAAATCGCATGCTGCAGGCAGCTTAGCTCACCGTTCAGTGACAACATATGATAAAATTGATTGATATGGGTTTCGACCAATGGTTTCAGCCGCATGTCAGTGACCTGCACCCAGAGGGTCGGGACATTGCCCGTATATCGGCAGTTGACCGCGGCTCATACCTTATCAGAAATCTAACCGGGGAAGTCCCGGCTGAAATTGCGGGGAAGTTCTATTTTCATGCAGAATCTTCGATTGATCTGCCGTGTGTCGGCGACTGGGTAACAGTCCAATATCACAATAACGACACTGAAGCAATTATCCATGAGGTGTTCCCGAGAAAGACCTTTCTACGCCGAAAATCTGCCGGTGAAAATGTCGATTTCCAGATGATTGCGGCCAACATTGACGTCGCTTTCATTGTCCAGTCGTGCCACTTTGACTTCAACATTCGGAGAATGGAGCGGTACCTAGTGATGGCAGTAGACGGCGGTGTTGAACCGATTGTTGTTCTCACCAAGACGGACTTGATCGCGCCCGAAGAACTGGAACAGAAGCTTGCCGCCATTAAATCGAGCGCCATTTCAGCCGGAGTCCTTGCCCTCAGCAATATCACGGGTATCGGATTTGATGAATTCCAGCAGGTGTTAGTTCCGGGAAAGACATATTGCCTACTCGGTTCATCGGGGGTTGGTAAAACAACACTACTGAACCGCCTGATCGGGAAAAACGCTTTCGACACAAAGGCCGTTAGCGGCACGGGAGAAGGCATACATACAACTACGCGCCGCCAGCTTATAGTCCTTGATCAAGGCTCCATGTTGATTGATACGCCAGGAATGAGAGAATTGGGCCTACTCGGCGTGAGCGAAGGGGTAAACCAAGGCTTCGATGACATCATCCAGCTTTCCCTGCAGTGTCGCTATCCGAATTGTGGCCACAATCAGGAACCCGGCTGCGCGGTCCGGGCCGCATTATCAAGCGGTGCATTGAGTGAAGATCGCTATTCAAGCTATGCAAAACTCAAGAATGAGTCGGGGTACCATGAGCTGTCCTACTTGGATAAACGCAAGAAGGATAGAGCGTTCGGGCGCTTCATCAAGTCTGCAAAGAAGCAAATGAAGAGATGAAATGGTGCACCGAACAAACCAATAAACCGGATTGGAAATGGCAGCGCGAATATGGTCAGGTCTTGAAATATTGCAACATGTCGTTTCAAGACCCGGCCCTACTCTTGTTACAAAGATTTCTACCTCTATGCGTAAGCTTCTTCGGCTTGAGGGACTATTTCCAGTTGCCTGGTGCCGATGCCTTCCTTGAATAACAATGACGAATTAAATTTCAAGCAGATACCGTCCAGGACATCATAGCGCCATGCGCCATTGGCAAACAGGACTCTGCCGGTAAATCCGTTGGGGTCACGGATGATGTCACCTTCTTTTATCACAATTCCATTACAATCTTTTAAATTTGTTATCATGTCATGCAACCTCTCATAATTTCAAGTGTAATAAATCCAGTTATGGATTCATTAGAACGTAAACCCTTACAGTTGCTATTACAGAGCAAGGATAATGCCAATCAGGTGCTTGCAATAATTAACATATTGTTCTGTCGTGTTAATTTTGTACTAGAGGGACAAAATGTTTAGCTGGAGCTTGCAATATCGGTGGCCTTAAGTGCAATGAGAGTACAAACACGACACAAAGTGCGCAATTTTTTGTATAAAAGGAAATAGTACAATTTTCCCTTACAAGGATCGATGTTAGAATTTGCTTGGGTCTGTGGTGGTTTTCAACACTACAGTGGACCCCTGATTCAAGACAAAAATCCACGGAGTTCCAACCGATTTCCGAGACAAACATCAAGAGCTTTGGTTTTTATGAATGTTAGGCGGTTGTCCGCAATGAATAACTTTCCAGACATACTCTCTCATAGCTCAGCAAAGTATTTTACTGAAAACTCAGCAAACATGCTTACATTGCAAGGTGATGCAAAGCCATGAGCAAAGCTGTTCATATTCTCTTTCGATAAGCCCTTTAAAAGAGGAGAAGACAAATGATCTACAAAGGAAGCTGTCACTGCGGCAGGATTGCATTTGAGGTGGAAGGCGAGATCAACGGTGCGATGGTGTGCAATTGCTCTATTTGTTCGCGCAAAGGCGCCATGATGTGGTTTGTGCCACGCGAGAAACTGCATTTGCTCACCCCGGAAGAAATGACCAGTACCTACACTTTCAACAAGCATGTTATAAAGCACCGCTTTTGCCCAAATTGTGGCATCCATCCCTATGGTGAAGGCGTTGATCCTAAGGGGATGTCCATGGCCGCTATTAATATTCGCTGCCTTGAAGGAATCGAGCTGGACTCGGTTCCGGTGCAACACTATGATGGTCGTTCCCTGTAAAGGAGGTTAAGCTCTAATCGTCATTTCACTCGATGTGCTCCAGTCAACATAGAGAAAATTGGTGTTATTCGATTCACCAGATGGGAAATTCAGGCGCAGACGTGCACCCTCAACTACATAAGGTTAATTCAGGGCAATATGAAAAGTGAATTCAATGAATTCGTATCGATTTTAGAAACACATAATGCAGGTGATCGGGTTTTTTTAAAATCCATACTGGATGCGGAAGGAATAAGTTATTTCATTCAAGGCGAATATGTTGCCCCGTATATATTCAACGCCTTGCCTATGATGCTCATGGTTCGAAAAGATCAAGAGGAGCAAGCAAGAGAGATTCTAAAAGATGTTCAATTGACTTATTCATATGGGGGTACGAAAAAATCTGATGAAACTGACGAAGAGGACGATTGAGATCATCAGGAGCTGCTCCTTGAGAGAGAAATAATGAAAATTTTTCATGCAGATTTATCCAGCACGACCGGCCTCTTCATTGCATTTCGATTTAAATATTTCCAGAGAATAGCCTGTCAATAACATCTGTCGGTACCTTACCGCTGTTAGTACCTTAGAAATTCATTTCTTGTTTTTTAAGAATGGATTTCGTGAAGGTACTTATACCCCCTTGTGGGGTGTTAGACTCCGATATGAGTGGTCATTCTTCTATTCGGACATGGCAAACACCTGCCAGCGTCCTCCTTGCATATGGAAAATATTTTTGCCTAAAGCGTAAAGCGACCTTCTCACCAGGGCAATCAGAACGGGACTTCAACCAGGGGGCCGATGACCGCTGCAAAAGCCTCCCTGGAGTTGATGCCAAAGACGGCAATAGCAACCGCAATTGCCAGCTCAAAGTTATTCGAAGCAGCCATAAAGCTGAGTGTGGTGGTTTGTTCATAAGTTGCACCGGCTTTCATGGACAGGAAAAATGAAGTAAAGAACATGACCAGAAAATATAGAGTTAAAGGTATGGCTATTCGTATGACATCTATTTTTCGCGCCTCGTGCCGGTTACCCACTTTGAATTTTTTAAATAGGCCAAGTGCCTTGATGCGGTAGATTGAGGAAGCTCCAGAACTTCCACAATGTCACAAACACAGAGCTCACCGTACCTCAACAACCCTAAAATACGCAATCGTGTTTCGTCGCCAAGTGCCTTAAACATTTGCATGTATTCCAGCAAGCTGGTCTCTTGAGCAGGCAGATGTGTCTGTGTCTTACTTTCCATATTAAGGACCCTTTTTCTGGCTGATTCGATACAGTACATGCGCTGACGTCACTTGCTACCTATTTTATCCGCATATGCGGATATGTCAACAATCCATAAATGTAGAATTGCTTGTCATTTCCCCTCTTGTTAATAGCGCAACAGCAAACCGGAATGATTACCAAAAACCGCAAAAAACACCAATACTACCAGTTGGTTGGTTACCGGATATTAGCTTGGTAATAGCTCTATCTTCTTCAAAATCCAAACGGAGAAGCGAGCTAATCTGCAGATTTTCAAGATTCCTGTCAGTAAAAAGTAAACTGTTGACTTTGGTTTTGGATTCTCCTAAAAATGCAGTCGCAGTATTTTTTTGCAGGGGTGGCATTTGAGCCTGAGAGGATACCCGTTGAACCTGACCTGGATAACACCAGCGTAGGGAATTGCAAATTTTTCCTTCGCTTTCCATTTCTTCTATCTGTCCGCTCGTCCGCCCCACACTTGCTCCACAAGCGAGAGCTTTAATCTTTATCGGTCGAGTCGTGCTATGTCGAATATTTCCATAAAGGCTGCAGAAAATCTGCAGAAAATTCGAGAAACCAAACCACTTATTCACAACATTACCAACTTCGTGGTGATGAATTACACCGCGAACGTCCTGCTGGCAATGGGCGCGTCACCCGTTATGGCTCATGCCAAAAACGAGGTTGAAGACATGGTTGCATTTGCCGGAGCTTTGATCCTCAATATCGGTACGCTAACTGATAACTGGGTTGCATCTATGATTTTGGCCGGTCAAAAGGCTACCGCATTGCGAAAACCGATTATTTTAGATCCGGTTGGCGCGGGGGCAACGGCTCTTAGAACCGCCGCTGCCGCGGCTATCATCGAAAAAACAAAAATCAGTGTTATTCGCGGGAATGCCTCGGAGATTCTTTCCCTTGGCAGTCAGCAGTCGATGACTAAAGGCGTTGATACCACCGATTCAGTTCAAGACGCTGCTGTAACTGCTGCCCTTCTTGCAAATGAACTCGATACGGTCCTGGCAATCACCGGGCCCGTGGATCTGGTTACCGATGGCAGTCGCGTCTTCAACATTGCTAATGGCCATTCGCTTATGCCGTATGTCACAGGCACCGGCTGTTCAGCTACAGCCGTTATAGGTGCTTTTGCCGCAGTGGATAAAGATTACCTTGCCGCTACAGCCACAGCTCTGGCGTTTTTCGGTCTAGCGGGAGAAATGGCAGGCAAGGAGGCTAGAGGACCTGGATCATTTATGATTCATCTTCTGGATTGTTTGTACACAATGACGCCGGAACAGCTTGAAAAAGGATGTCGTATCGATGAAAGTTAATGCTGCCGGCACAACAGTGAATTGTTCGCGGTCTTTGATTACCAACAGGGCATGAATGGAGATGGGGGCAAGGGCAATGGCTCCGAAGTTATTGGGGTTTTTCCAGGGTTAGTGATGCATTTCTTTGCCAGCTGCCGTCCACCTTCATTTTCTTTAGTTCTTTAGACAAGGCATCGGCAAGATTTTTGTGCTTCTTATTCAAATAGAGGTACATGGGCCGAACAGCCAAAGGTGGACGGCACTCTTCAAGATCCTTGAAGTTATCCGATTCAATGAGATGTTTTCCGGCATAACGTTCATAGAGCGCCACATTTATACGGTTTCCATCCAGCAGTTTGAACAGCTGACCTGGGGAGGAAGCTCGGATTATATTCGCTGATTTCGGCACGTTGTTTTCATATATTTTCCAGCCGATGATAAAGCCTACATCCTTTCCGGCCAATTTTTTCCAGCTGAGCTCCAGTGGTATTTCTTTTTTATGACCGAATGCCACAAAATAATAATCTATCACTGGTTCTCCGACCTTTATGAGGTTCGGATACAAGCTTTCAAGTCCTGAAATCCTCGGTATGTCTCCATCACTCAACCCTTCATCCGCCATCTGAAGAGCACGTTCAGCGGGCAATCGGACCAAGTCGACCTGAACCCCGATTCGTGTAAACAATTCTCTCAGTAACAAATCAAAAAAACCATCCTCCTGTTCAGTGGAAAAGGGCGGTTTTATCGAGGTGTTGATTCTCAAGACTTCGGAGCCATGACAAAAAAAAGGCTGTAGGATTATCAGGACAAAAAGAGAGATGAATAATTTATTCACTGTTGGCCGCATTGGATTTGTAACAGAATATTATAGGGTTAAATTATTTGTTTTCGATAACCTGATTCACTGCCTGGGCAAGATCCTCAATATCAAAGGGCTTTTGCAGGATGCTGTTGATCAAGTTGTTCTCTAGACTTTCCGAAGCTATATCATCCTTATAGCCTGTCCAGAGCATGATCGGCAGTTTCGGATGGCGGGCCTTGAGGAAGACAGCCAACTCGACTCCGCTCATTTCCGGCATGGTCAAATCAGTTATCACGAGATCTACCGATTCTTCTTGCTGCAAAAATGCAAGCGCAGCTTTCGGTTCACTAAATGAAATTACTTTGTAGCCCAAGTTCTCAAGGATGGACACACCCACTTCAAGCACCTGCAATTCATCATCAACGAGCACAATCTTCTGCCCGTTTCCATTTGGAATATTCGTGAACCTGTCAATCTCCGCAGCACTCTCTTCCGTTTGAGGGAGATAAATTGAAAAAGTGGTCCCAACCCCCGGCTTGCTCTCCAGGATTATGGCACCACCATGGATCTGAACAATTCCATGTACTACAGCGAGACCCATGCCGGTGCCTTTCCCAGCTTTTTTGGTTGTAAAAAAGGGTTCAAATATCCTGGACTGAATCTCTTCCGGGATACCGCAACCATCATCACAAATCTCAAGACAACAATAACGCCCGGCTTGCAATACATATTTTTCAGCCTGCTGTTTATTCAGAAAAACTTCCTCAAGGATGATTTTAAGATTTCCGCCTCTAGGACCAATAGCCTGTGCACCATTGGTTGCGATGTTCATTATAACCTGGTGTAACCTGTTGGAATCACCCCTAATCCGTAGTCCAGGGTCTAAAATGGTTTCTATCCGAATGCTTGTAGGTAAAGAGGCACGTATGAGATTTAATGCTTCAGCCACAACATTGGCAAGAATCAGTACCTCTTGTGGGCTATCAGTTCTCCGGCTGAAAACCAGAATTTGCCCGGTCAAATTTCTGGCTCTCTGACCTGCGCTTATTATTTTCCCCAGATTTTGATTGATCTCTGAACCTGGTTCGCTTTTTAGATAACTCAGTTCGGCAAACCCGAGAATAGCTGCGAGGATATTATTAAAGTCGTGTGCTATACCTCCTGCAAGATTGCCCAGGGCCTCCATCTTTTGCGCTTGGTTGAGTTGTTTCTCGAGCGTCTCTCGTCGCTCCAACTCACCTTTAGTCTTTTCGACCAGACCGCCGACAGCATCCTCGAGAAGGTCAATCTCGTCGCGCAGGTTTTCTCTGCCTCTATTTGCCGGGGGTTCCAGGTCACCGAACTTTTGCAGATCAATTTTTCTTGTATATTGCTCAAGAGCAAGCAAACGCTGCACTACCTGCCGATGAAAAAGATAAAATAAAATAAGAGCTATCCCGAAAACACTCAGGATATTGGTGAGTAATAACTTTGGGAGATCGTTATATAGATGAGCAGGAAATGTGTCATAATGGCTTTGCAGGTAAATGCTGCCAATCTCAATCTGCGCCCCTTTGTCTCCCTCTGTGTATACTATGGGTGTCTGGTATTCAAGATAAGGCATGTTGTTATGAGTACCGTATTGCAGGCACCTGGAAACCTTGTTGTCGCAGATTTTGACAAAGCTGATAACTTGGCTTGTCTGGGTTTCGAGTATTGTTTTGACCATACCCCAGTCATACCGCCAGACCGCCTCACGAATCGTCTGTTTGGCCCCCTTCTCAAAATGCAAAAATTCTGCTTGAATCCTTGCCTTCTCCGCATCCCTGAACCGGAATAAATCGATGAAGGAAATGACCAGGACAATCAGTGTACAGGCTAGTATCGTGGAAAGCAGAAGTTTTGTTTTAAGGCTGACAATTCTCATTCATTATTCCTTTTTCTATCAGCCGATTACTTTCCCGATTATGTCATGGTACAGTCCGTGCCCATCTTTATTGGTAAAACCTTCCCATGACGGTCCAGCTGTTATAATCGTCTTGTCGTCCACTGCCATTGCGGAATTGACAGCACCTATCCCCCAAAATATGCACATCCCCACAACAAAACAGTGATGGAAAAGAGTCATCGCCTTACAGGCCCTCCGTAGCTATTACATTAAATCATTTTTTTTTCATCCTGAGCAACCTATCATTTCTCTCCAGTATTTTCCATCTATTTGTACCGCCCAGGGATCTCCCCTTAATTAGCTATAAAAACAAGTCCTTATCGCTAAGATTGACCTAAACCGATACAGATGGAGTATATTGGCAAAAGAACTCATTTCAGGACAGACACCAATTAACGTCGGTTGTCTGCTACGGGATCAGTGAAAATCACGAATTTTGGGAGCGGTCGAATCTGCTATCTTTTTTGCGGCATTTTTTTAACGGATTGAATCCGGGAGTTGCCGGCCATTCAATATTTTTTTGTACGCAAAATGGTAATCACCAGCCACAATCCAAGGATAACTGACAATAAATAGCCAATAACGCCCAAAGCAGGTAAGCCGAAAATAAAGGGCCCCACACCTGTTGTGATGATCATGGACGATCCCATGATGATCGCCCCGGTGATGATACCGGTAGTCAGGCGGTTAGAAGCACTTTCCAGGGCACTAACGAGGTATTCAAGCTTTTCCAGATGAAATTTGAAACTGAGGTCTCCACCATCGATTTTTTCTATAATTTGAAGCAATTGACGGGGCAGCTCACGTTGGATGGATAAGAAACCAGCAAAGGAATTTCTGAGGCTCCGCCAGAGCACCCCAGGTTTATAGCGCTGAAATGCCAGCCGATGCACACTCCCCCTCAGTTCTTCAATGACACTCAGTTCCGGGAACACAAGACACGCAGAACCTTCGGCGGTTACCAGGGCTTTTATCATAATAACCATATCAGTCGGCAACTGCAGGTTATGATCACGCAGTAAGGCGAGTAAACTTTTGAGCAGCCCACCTATATCCATGTCCTTAATAGGTAAAGCATAATAGCAGTCCAAAACATTCAGCAACCCCCTCTCCAAAGAATTTCGCTGGCTGGTTTTGCCTCTGGTGTGGCATATTCGCAGAAAACTGTCCACCAGAGCTTCGCTGTTTCTATCCACAACGGCGGTAAGCATTTCAATTAACATGAAGCGGTCTCTTTCTGTCAGTCGCCCCACCATCCCCCAATCGATGATGCACAATCTCATATCACTGCTCACCAAGAGATTTCCAGGATGAGGGTCGGCGTGAAAAAAACCATCTTCCAAGATCTGCTGTACTACTATTTGTAAACCATGCCTGGCAATCTGTTCTCGTTCATACTTGCTTGCAGGGAGGAGGTCATTGAATTTTAGACCGTCGAAAAAATCCATGACCAACAATTTCTTCGAACTATATTTCTTATAGGGCGCGGGGATATAAACATCTGTCTGCTCAGCATACGCGCGGGCAATATTTATGTTGTTCAATTCCTGATTAAAATCAAGTTCCTGTACCAGATTATGCCGGACAGTTCTAGCAAGTTCCGGCAGGTCATAGCATTGTAGCTCGACAAATTGCTGATCCAGAAACCTGCAAATCGAGTCAAGGATATCAAGATCGGAGGTGATGTCCTTCACAATATTCGGCCGTTGCACCTTGACGGCCACCATCTTTCCGTTTTCTCTCAAAATCGCCTTGTGTACCTGGGAAAGGGATGCTGCGGCCACCGGTTCGAGATGAAACTCCAAAAAAACCTCGCTAATCGGACAGCCGAGACTTTTTTCAATGACGGGAACAATGTCTGAGGCCAGAACAGCAGGCACGCTGTCCTGCAGTTTTTCCAGCTCGACCAGTAACTTCTCCGGCAACAGATCCGGTCTCAGACTCATAATCTGACCAAACTTGACAAATGTTGGTCCCAACTCTTCAATAACGGTTCTAATTCGCTCAAAAAGTTCGAGATTGGTAACAGCCGGTCCTATTTTATGTAAAAATTCAGCACCCGGAATTTCCAAGCGATCGACGATTTCATCAAAACCGTATTTCGCCAAGATGCCGGCTATATCCTTGAAACGTCTTAACTTCTTTAGGTCATTTAAATGCATGCTTTTTTCGACCACACAAGTGGGCTTGCCAAAAAAATTCTCCACGAGTGTTGAAGTGAAACCTAAAATTACCAATGTGTATCAAATGCAATTCTGAGTATTGCATCAACCGCTCAGGAACTATCAGTTTATCCTGTGCCTGGCCGCTTCTATCGCATCCTCAACACGCTTTTGAAGATAATTTATTTCAGTTTTTAAGTAATTCCGACCAGCTTCATCGCTTTCACAAAAAGCGGCGAGCTTTTCCTTAACTGCATTTTCTTTGTCGACGATGTCCTTAATAATCTGATAATATTCAATTTGATCATCCGGGGCAGCAACTTCGGCAATGACTCTGAATTTGATGAGATTTGCATTCCGAACATCTATTTGTCTTTCAACCTCGGCTACGTAGTTATCATGGTCAGTCATAAGGTTAACCCTACCTAAAGTTTATCTGATGTTTTGTATTGTCACCTTCTTCCGGTGAGAAATGCCCCCTTATCGTAGCCCCCAGAGTCGGGTATGATAAAGAGCCCCGGAATTCCTTGCGTTTCAGAGGGTAATTCTTTCTGTCAGAAAGAACATACCTCAACTGTTGATGTACAAAATTCGTGCCACTCTTCCTTATCCATTGCGGACGATCTCGACATCTTATTGTCCAGGCGAATCCTTGATATGCTGGGCAAGCTCTATGCTCAGACACTGCTGAGTTAGAATTTTGTCCGGCAAGACAGGAATCGTCCTTTCAGACAGGACAAAAAATTGATTTTGAATTTCCTCTCTGCCGGAAATCCTTTGGGGCGTATTCCGTGGAAAGCGAATCGTCTATGGCATAGAATTTGCGGGATATGTTTTGTCAACCATCTCCAAGAACTGTCTGACAGTCATTGTTATCGATATACATGAGTCTGTTGATTTAAGAGGATTTTCGTTCGAGATCGAGGCACACGAAAAATTTTACCACAGGTATATAATTGATATTCCGAGGATATAATTTTTCGTATAACGAAGATATCGGGCCGGTAAGTGAGTTGGCGAGACTCCGAGAAGGCCTTAAATCAACGGGCTCATACATAAATAGATCTCTGTTTGCCGGCCTCCATCATTAGGATTCCTATTTATCTGAGATGCCAGGCTATTTTATTTAAAACAGCATTCTGCAAAGAGAGGCAAATATGGCTACACACGAACAGGACATCGGAGAGCAGTTGCAATATTCTCGACGAGGATTCATGCAGTTCATCGGCATAATCACCGGTATGGTGGGTGCGTCTTTACTTTCTCCTCCTGCCAGAGGACAACTCTTGGCAAACACCGCCGACCAGGTTATCCCCGCATCAGCCATGGTTCAGCTCCATCTGACCGTCAATAACAACGTCTATTACATCCTGGCGGAACCGCGTTGGTCGCTGCTCTATGTCCTGCGCGAAATCATCGGTCTCACCGGCACCAAAATCGGTTGCGACCGTGGAGAATGCGGAGCCTGTACCGTTCTGATCAATGACGAACCGCGTTATTCCTGCCTGACCCTGGCTATAGAGGCGGAAAATCGAAGTATTACCACGGTGGAAGGCCTGATGGAGGGAGAAGAGCTTGGCCCGGTGCAGACGGCTTTTGCCGATTCCGACGCCTTTCAATGCGGTTATTGTACACCCGGTCAGGTTATGGCCGTCGAGGGTCTGCTGCGCAAGATCGAACATCCCACCGCCGATGAAATTCGGATGGGCTGCTCAGGCAATCTCTGTCGTTGTGGCGCATATCAGAACATCTTTACTGCAGCCGACAAAGCCGCCCAGCTGAAAAAAAGCTAAAGGATACTTCATATGGCGACTGACAATACAATCTACTACCTTGAAGGTCTTCCCGTCCCGGAAACACCACAAAAAGGCGATCCGCCAACCTTTTGGACAAAAACGGATCTGATCGGCAAACCGCTGCCAAGGGTAGACGCCTATGAACGGGTCAGTGGATCCGCAATATACCCTTCCGACATTCTCCTGCCGAATATGCTCTATGGTGCCATTGTTCGTTGTCCCCACCCCCATGCCCAAGTACAAAGCATCGACACTTCCGGGGCTGAAAAATTGGCGGGTGTACGGGGAATTATCAGTGGGGATTCACTAGAGGTACAAGGGATTAAATGGAGATACAACAAAGAGCAGACTCCTCTGTTTGACCCGCATTGCCGGTTCGAAGGCGAAGCGGTGGCAGCTGTCGTGGCAGACTCCTGGTATCAGGCAGCGGATGCAGTCCGGGCAATTAAGGTAAACTATGAGGTCTTGCCTTTCGTAGTTAATCATGAAAAGGCAAACCGGCATTCTACCGTCAAGGTGCGTAAAGGTGGCAATGTTATAGGCGAAGAGAAGTATCGGCGCGGTGATGTGCAAAGAGGTTTTGCCGAAGCCGATGTGGTGCTCGAAGAGACGTATCGGACTTCCTGCGAACTGCATACTCCGATGGAACTGCATGGCTGCGTGGCCAACTGGGACCGGGACCGACTGACAATCTGGGAATCAACCCAAGGTGTGTACAGCGTCCAATCCAATGTTGCCGAGGCGCTTAATCTCCCCCTCTCCAAGGTGCGGGCTATCGGTCATTATATGGGCGGCGGTTTTGGCAGCAAACTCTGGCCCGGGAAATACACTGTGATCTGCGCCCTGCTCGCCAAGAAGGCCGCAAGACCCGTAAAACTGTTGCTCACCCGTGAAGAGACCTACCTCTGTGTGGGCAACCGGCCGGCAAATACCATGCATCTCAAAGGCGGAATAAAAAAAGACGGCACCCTGACCGCCCTCCAGTTTGACTGCAGTGGACCAAGTGGAGCTTATCCGGCAGGCGGGGCACAGCTGGTGGACTGGCTGGTCCGCGATCTGTACCAGTGCGATAATGTCGAGACCAGGGCAACAGACCTGCTGATACATGCCGGTCCGGCCAGACCTTTTCGAGCACCCGGTCACCCCCAGGGGGCTTGGGCGTTGGAGCAGATGATCGATAGCCTCGCCCAAAAAATCGGCATGGACCCGGTCCAACTGCGCATCAAGAACATTCCTCTAAAGAGCCAAGCCAGGAATGGCACACCTGCCTATACTACCACAGGACTGCGCCGATGCCTGGAGGAAGGCGCAAAACAATTCCAATGGCAAGAGACGCTTCAGAGGATCAAGACTTTTAATGCGCAGGAGAGCCATATCAAAAGGGGTGCCGGCAGTGCTGCCTGCCTGTGGATTGTCGGCAGCGGCGGCCCGCCCTCAACCGTGATAATCAAACTCTATAAGGATGGTTCAATCAACCTCAATATGGGAGCGAGTGATATCGGTACCGGTACTAAAACGATTATGGCCCTGGTTGCGGCTGAAGAACTCGGAGTCAACCCGGGAATCATTCAGATTGAACATGCCGATACCGCCACCACCCAGTTTGCCACCCCAAGCGGAGGCAGTAAAACTGTGCCGACAGAAGCACCGACTGTACGAAATGCCGCCATAGCCCTCAAGCAGGAATTACTCGGCATGGCTGCCGAAGATCTCGGCGTCGACCAGGACGAATTGACTTATATGGGTGATGAAATCGTCTCGATTAGAGATGCCGCAAAAAAGATAAAAATTACCGATGTGAGTATGCTGCAAAAACGCGGTGAGGTCATCGGGGTAGGCTATCGCGGTCCTAATATCGACATCAAGGTGGTAAATCCATTCGCCGCCCAATTCTGCGAACTCGAGGTGAATACGCTGACCGGAGAAACTCGCATCCTCCGCTTTCTCGGTGTCCATGATAGCGGCAGAGTCATGAACCGACTGACCTTTGACAATCAGGTCTATGGCGGTATCGTCATGGGCATCGGTTTCGGCCTCACCGAATTTCGTCAACTGGACGAGGGCCAGACCGGTAAACTCTGCAACAGAAACTGGCATGACTACAAACTGCCGACCGCGCTTGATGTACCGCAGGAAACCATCAGCCTTCCCATAGAAATTGACGACCCAGAAAGCAACAATACCGGCGCCAAAGGGCTGGGAGAGCCGGTAACTATTCCAACTGCTGCCGCCATCGCCAACGCCCTCTATATGGCAACGGGTATTCGATTTACCAAGGCGCCGGTATTGCCGATGGATATCATCGGTCAACTCTCGCAAAAACAAGAGGGGTAAATTATGTTACCGCAATTTTCCTACGTACGACCGGAGACCATTGAACAGGCCGTCGCTCATCTGAATACCGACAATGCCGCAATACATGCCGGCGGCACCGACCTGTTGGGCTGCCTTCGGGACAGGACCATCGCCAGCAGTAAGATCGTCAGTATCAGCGGGTTGAACGAGCTGACCGAGATCAATGAAACAAGCAGTGGAGGTGTTTTCATCGGAGCTCTGGCAACAATCAGCAAAATCAGTGACAGCCCACTGATTGCAAAAAAATATTGGGGACTTGCCCGCAGTGCAGCCGAAGTTGCCAGTCCGCAATTGCGAAATCAAGGTACGCTGGGCGGCAATCTCTGTCAGAAACCTCGCTGCTGGTACTACCGAGGGGAATTTGATTGCCTGAGGAAGGGGGGTGATCGCTGTTTTGCGATGAGTGGCGAAAACCAGTTCCACGCGATCTTCGGTCATGATTATATCTGCGCCATCACCCATCCTTCTGATACGGCACCGATGCTGATTGCTCTTGGTGCGAGTGTAAAGGTGGTCGGGCCGAAGGGGAAAAAGACCATTGCACTGGAAAAATTTTTCGTCCTACCCGCGGATAATGTCCAGGCGGAAACCGTTCTGCAACAGGGTGAACTCATAACGCATATCGACATTCCCGCGCCGCCGCAGGGTCTGTATACTTCCTATCGGAAAATCAGAGCCCGCCGCTCCTGGGACTTTGCTCTTGCGGGGGTAGCCCTTGCCCTGGTTATGAAGGGCGACCGAGTATCGCAGGCACGCGTTGTTCTTTCCGGCGCAGCTCCCATTCCTTGGCGGAGTATCGAAACAGAGCAGCTCCTTATCGGCAAAACATTGTCTTCTGAAACAATCGATCAGGCCGCCCGGGCTGCAGTGGCTCAAGCGACTCCCCTTGATAAAAATGGCTATAAAGTGAGCATGTTTAGGGGCGTAATCACTGAGGAGCTCCACAAAGCAGGAAACCACAAACAGACATGAGTACAAAATTCTGTCCAGACAAACCGGATTCGTCCTTTCAGACAGGACGAAAAAATATTTCAACCTGTCCACTTGCCCACAACTGCTGCAACCGAAAATGGCGAACACCGCCCTTAGGGATTACTTATAAGACAGTTGATATTTTTTGAGCAGATCATACAATCTTGAGCGTGACAGACCAGACGTCTTGCAGCATATTCGGATATTTCCCTTGGAGAGAACCAGAAGTTGGCTAAGATAATTTTTTTCCTGGTCGGCAATAACCGTTTCTCGTGCACCTTTAAGAGTAGGCATATCCTGAAGTTCATATTGGAGTGAACTCTCTATAATTTTTTCCGATTCGGAAGCACTCATTTCCTTTATCTTTTTCCTGGTTATCTCAATCCTAATGTTTAACGGCAGGTGTTTCGAGTAGATAATGGTACTGTCCTGGGCATTTGCTATTGAACATTCGATTGTCTGGAATAACTCACGAACATTCCCCGGCCAATCGTAATGAGCCAGAAACATTACAAAATCAGAGGATAGCTTTTTCTTTTTCAACTTATTGCGCCTGCAGAAATCATCCCGATAATAATAGGCAAGTTCTGTAATATCCGAGGCCCTCATGCGTAGAGGGGGGAGTTCCAGATGGAAGGTTTTCAGTCGAAAAAAGAGATCATCCCGAAAGGTACCTTCGTCGACCATAACCTGCAGATCTTTATTAGTTGCCGCTATTAACCTGAAATTGCTTTTGGTTTCCACATTACCGCCGACAGGAAGATATTTCCGTTCCTGTAAAACCCGCAGGAATTTTTTTTGGATTTCAGGCGGCATTTCACCCACTTCATCCAAAAAGAGAGTTCCTCCATCAGACTGTTTGATAATACCCGGCTGGTTTTTATCTGCTCCGGTGAACGAACCTTTCGCATGTCCAAACAGAATACTCTCAACCAAGGTCGAAGGGAGTGCGGCACAATCGACGGTGGTCAGTCTTTTAGATGCCCGAGAACTCAGATTATGAACAACCTTGGCAAAAAGTTCCTTGCCGGTACCTGTTTCTCCACTTATGAGAACGTTTGAATCGGTCGGCGCTATCTTTGCCGCAAAATTAATGCATTTTTGTATCAGGTGACTGTGGCCGATTATACCGTGATGTTTTAACTGATCCAGAATCTCGTCTTGAGAATACCGTTCATTCTCTTTTTTACTGTATCGAAAGCGCAGTGCTCGCTGCAATAGTTCCGGAAGTATTTTTTCCGGGCTAGGATCAATGACATAATCCCAAACTCCTGCTTTCAGTGCAGCCTCAGCCTGTTCCGGATTTCCCTTGGTAGTAAAAACAATAATTTCGGGAGATTCCGAATCAGGTTGAAAATCCTGAATCACATGGCAGGCGTCTCCATCCGGCAGTGAATCCCGCATCAGGATAACCTGGTAGCAATCATGACGATTTTTTTCCAGACCCTCCTTGAGGGTAGCCGCGTAGCTTATTTGAAAAGCAACCTTATCTTTGCATTTCAGCAAGATATCGAATATTTCACGGTCGTTGTCGATTATTAGAACAGCAGAGTTAAGATCTGGCATATTTATCTTTCCAGACAGCATTAGCTGTTAATGAATTATCTTACATGCTTGCCCAAAAACCAGCCGATGAAACTCTTGGAAATGTACTGATAATAAACATTACCGACTACAATAAGTCTTTTAAAGAAAATGGCAGAAAAAAAATACCGCGAAACAAGGCGGTAAAGATGGCACAACACTACAATGCAGGATTTTCAACCAACAAGAAGCCCATTTGACACCCAGGAAACACTAAGTTCTTAAAGAGTACCGCAAAATTGACATTTTGCACTCTTTTCCCAACCTCGAGGTTTTTTATTTATCGGGGTCGAACGGCAATCGACACAAATTAGGTAATATTTTGTCCCGATTATTACTGGGTATGTTTTTTGCAGCTGGGAGATAAAAGTCTTACTCGTACACTGACCAGTTAGTGACTTAAAAAAAAGTATACCCCAAGTGGATACTAGACTGAGTCCCCTTGCTTTGCGGGGATAGATAAGAAGGAAGTCAGATGAACAAAATTTTGATACTCTTAGTTGAGGATGACCCGACTGCCATATCACATATCAAAGAGTATCTATCGGAGAAACCGACCTTCCGATACGACCTGATGGAAGCAGCTTCTCTGGACGCTGCGCTGTCTCTGCTCTCACATTATGAATTTGATGTCGTATTGCTTGATCTCGACCTTCCTGATTCTTCAGGCCTGGATACTGTCCGTAGGGTAATCACGGAATATTCAGATACTGCCGTTATTGTTTTATCGAGTCCGGCGAATGAAAAGATAGCCCGACAAGCAGTCCGCTATGGCGCCGAGGACTATCTGGAAAAGGTCTTTCTCTCACCGGCGATGCTCCTTAAATCGATAAGCTATGCAATTGGCCGCAAAAAAATCCTCCAGGAGAAATATGATATTCTCAGTGACCTTGTCCTTGCTTTAGAAAAGATAGAGAGCCTGGAAAGCCTCCTGCCAATTTGCGTAGGATGTAAAAAAATTCTTGATGAGAATAATCACTGGCTGAACCTGGAAGATTTTGTACACCAATCTTCAAGCAGGAGGGCGACCAGACCCATATGCCCGGATTGCAAAAAGTCGCTCGAATCCCATCAATAGCATTGGATTTGTTCTTCTCCCCTCCCTTCCCTTTACGACAATATCCTTTATTATTGATATTGTTGCCGCAAGACTCTTCACTGTTCCTTTTGAATATAGTTCCATATGTCACATAAATCAATTATAGCAAATAAGAGATTATCTCTTGTCTGGGAGCCCATGACCTGATTTTTGATGACAGACAAGTCATCGTCTTGGTATTTTTAATCAAAAAAAAGACGGTAGAAGTGCAGCGCAACAAACGATTGAACGAGGGAATCGATGAAAGAAACAACCAATTCCACAGACGATCCGGAAAACTCTCAGGTTGAACCTGAGCAACAACTTGGAAAACACTCACCGGAGCTAAACCACACCGGCCAACTCTTCCTCGACAGTGAACAACTGGCGGCAATCGGTCGGGTTTCATCCGCTATTGTCCAGGAATTCAATAACCCGTTACAGGCAATAACCAATATTCTGGTCGGCATCCATCGCCGCGGTTTTCTTGAACCGGAAGATATGCCACTGGTCGATCTCGCCTATCACGAGGTCATAAAATTAAACCAACTGGTCAGGGAACTAAGGGAATTTCATCAGCCAACCCGAGGCAGGACCGACCTGTTCGATATACGAAGAGAGCTTGAAAAAATTATTGACGTGAACAAACAACAATTGTCCGACAAAGGCATCGGCCTTGTAATGGAATTTTCCCAAGACACAACATTGATCCATGCGGTTTCTGAGCAGATTAAAACTGTTTTTCAGAACCTGCTGGATATTGCCATGGAAGCCTGTAACCGGGATGACACGATTCAGCTCGCGACCTCTGCTGACCGGAGTGCTCTCGTTGTGCAAATAAGGTATTGCGATCACGGTCTTGACAGGACACTAACGACGCAACATTTTGAACCATCGAACGTATCGAAATCGAATAAATCCGACAAAGAATTGCGACTAGCCAAAGGTTCTGCAATTTTAGCCATGCATGGGGGTACCATAGAGACAATCGCCGCCCCTGGTAAAGGTAGGGCCTTCGAGGTGAGAATCCCTATAAATTATAGCGTTGATCAGGAAAAAATCTGATGCAGAAATCTAAAAAAATACTGCTGGTGGATGATGAAAAAGCTATCAGGATATCGTTCAAACGAGAGCTGCAAAGATACTACGATGTCACTACCGCCTCATGTTATGAAGAAGCAATGTCTGTTTTGTCAAAAGATCGCTTTGACCTCATCATTACTGATCTTGTTATGCCCGGAAACGACGGCTTGGATCTGCTCAAAAGCGTTAAAACGACCTATCCGGAGACGCGTGTTATTATCCTTACCGGGTATGGAAAAATGGGAGCGGTTATCGAAGCCACGCGGGCGGGAGCAGATGACTTTTTGTTAAAACCCTGCGACATTGATGAATTGTTGTTGCGCATCAACAAAGCCATCGAGAGGCAGGACTACTACAGCAGAATCAAGGTCTATGAAAATATTTTTTCAACAACCGTGGATCTGGTTGCACTGGTAGACAAAAACGGCATCTACCTGGAAGCCAACAGTGCCTATCTGCGTGCTTACGGCAGGAGCAGAGAGGATCTGATCGGTTATTCCATGTCGGACGTTGTCAGCCATGAATTGTTTGACAGAAAGATTTCTCCATCGCTCAATCGCTGCTTTTCCGGTATTGTCGTACAACATCTGGATCTCTTCAGGCTGGCCGGTCAAGGAATTCGCAGTATGTTCGTATCCTATAGTCCTGTGGTCAGGGAAGATGCGACTGCGGTGACCTCGGCGATAATCAGCATGACTGATGTCACTGATATCATTCAGGACAGCGCCGGCCTGCAACAAAATGAGGAACGATTACGAATGGTGCACTCTGTATCACCCAACGGTTTTATGGATTGTGACCTCACTACGGGGAAAATTTATTACTGCAGTAACTGGAACAGGCTCCTTGGTTATAGCTCCAATTCGCTGCAACGGAGTGGTGAAAACTGGCAGGATCTATTGCATCCGGACGACAAGGCATCATCTCTTAAAGCCTACCAGGAATGTCTTGATGGACTGGCCGATAGCTATGACAGTGAGTTGCGCCTGAAAAAAGCTGATGGTGACTGGATGTGGTTCCGCTCCCAAGGCAGAGTGGTGGAACGGGATGGAAACGGCCTGCCTCTGCGTTTAATCGGCCTCCTGAGCGATATTGCCGACTCCAAAGAAATACAGCAGGGATTTCTCCGGAGTAAAGAGTGTCTGGAGCAAAATACCGCCAAACAAACGGAGCAATTAGCCAGACACAACGCGGAGCTTACCGAAGCCAATGCCGCGCTGACGGTACTTCTAAAAAAACGTCAGCAGGATAAGCAAGATCTGGAAGAACGTCTGAGTGAAAACGTCATTAAACTTGTTGAGCCTCTAGTCAAAAGACTGCAAAGGACTCCATTGGAGGATACACAGATGCTCCTCCTTAGGGAGATCGAAGACAATCTGCACGATATTACGTCTTCTTTTGTCACCAAACTTACCAGTAAGCATGTTGGCCTTACTCCGATGGAGACACAAGTCGCCATGCATGTCAAGCAGGGTAAGGCGACAAAAGAAATAGCAGACATACTCTGTCTGGCCCCGGATACAATCAATGTCCACCGCAAAAAAATCCGCAAAAAACTGGGTATCAGACACAAATCAGTAAACCTTCAAACTTTTCTCACCTCCCTGTCCGAGGAGTGATTGTCTGACTGTTCCAGCAATCCACATACAGGACAAAGGCACAGAATAGGTATTTCACCTAACCATTCCCCCCCCAAACATATGACCTTTGCAAATATCATCAAGTCTGCGATGATATCAATCCCGGTAAACGGCAAATAAGCCGGGATAAGTACCTTCACGAAATTCTTTCTTAAAAAACAAGAAAAGAATTTCTAAGGTACTAACCCCGGTAAACGGGAAATAGGCCGGGATAAGTACCTTCACGAAATTCTTTCTTAAAAAACAAGAAAAGAATTTCTAAGGTACTAATAGGCTCGACGAGTATGCCTGCGAAACGTCCAGTTCACAGGAAGTGCTACCTGTCATACGATTGTCCCGCGATTACCGATATGGCTATGATGCTGACACTTATGAAAAAAACAAACCGATCTACCCCTCCATATTTCAACACTCTATCGGATGGGCAAAGATTTGATATACACGCCCTCATTAATGATTTCTCTGTCTGGTACGAACAGGTTCTGGCGGCAAGAGATCTTCATCTCACCACCAGAATCAGTTCACAAATTCCGAGGCATTGGTTAGGCAACGGCACCCTTATCAAACATATCTTTTCAGAAATGGGTAATAACAGTCTTCTCTATATCGGCGCAGGAAGGGTCCTTCTGGAAGTCAGTGCAGAGCAACTGGCTGGACGTCGCTATGCAATCTGCTTCACCCTCACTCTTTCCGGAAACGGTATCCCGCTGACGAAAGAGGCAGAGCTTTTCCGGCCTTCCACGGAACTATCAAGTAAAAACGGCTTCAGGTTACGTTCAGCAAATCTCTATTATGCCAGGATGATAGCCAGAATTCTCGGTGGTGATATCCGGATCAAGAACAGGCCTGGATTCGGCACACAATACCAGGTTGAAATACGTCTCTTGAACATACCAGTTTGACCGTCCTCATGATCCCGATTTGCCGAGTCAATGTTCCGGCAAGGCCAAGAGCAGTGTCGTTTGACGAAGCATGATTGAAATCACGGTCTTTGACAAGTTCTTTCGACCAATCGATCCGACGGTTCACTAGGAGTCTGTCCGAGTATGCTCTTTCCCCCCCTATCTGCGTTATTTTCAACGCCTCGGCAAAAACAATGAGTAGTACGGCTAACCATTCTATTCCCGATCATATGACCTTTGCAAAACAAGGTATATTGATAACATTAATTAACACCTTATTACTGGATTTCTTCAGGAGAGAGAGGCACGTAACCGTGTCAATTCCTCCTATAATCATTTTGTACTTGAACCGATATCGACATGAAGACACCTCAATATTATTCTGCAAAACCAGTCTGTTGGACTAACAAAGAGATCACGAAGGCGACAGACTCTGCGGGACTTCCCCCCTTGCACTGCCCCAGCCATGAATAACGGTCTAATCATCTATGAAGAACTCGATAGAACAGAGAGCAATGGTATCACCCTCGGTCGTGGCATCTATAAGTCAGCCCATGCAGTGTTTTGATAAACTGCCTGGAAGGATGAGTTTACCAAGTGTTAACCATTCAAATATCAGGGGGAAACGTTGCTGAATATCCCAAACAAAAGAACTGGCGACAGCCGGCAAGTGCCACATCCAGCTGTTGAAACGGATCCATTGTCAATCAGATCAAATTCCAACCGGAACAAGCCCCTACACACTCACGTCGAAACGATGTGTGGGGCAGGCAAGGCACGCTGGCGTATTGCAGACAACAAAGATGCATTTGATCTCTATCAATTAATTGGTGATTTTTGCAACTGGTACGACAGGGTTCTCGATCAGAACGGGCATCATCTAACCGCAAGAGTGAGTTCCGATTTACCGAGATTTTTTCATGGTCACCTCCTAATGCTGGGTTTTCTTCTATGGGATATAGCCAGCTGCAGTCAGGCATATCTCGGGTCGGGAGATGTGGTGCTGGAGGTACATTCAGAACGGTTGAGGGACAATTGGTACTCCATTTATTTTTCTTTTTCTGTTCCAGGTCCCGGCATTCCTCAGCAGAAGGAAAAGCTGCTTTTTCTCCCCTCCGACCGCACTCGAAAAAATGAAGGGGGTAACAGTACCTTATCGAATCTCTATTATGCAGGAATAATCGCTGGGTTGTTAGGAGGCATACTCCGTGTTCAGAACAGGGAATGTTTTGGAGTGGAATATATTGCTGAAGTCTGTTTGCTCAACAGCCCTTCAGACCAAAAAGAAGAGTTCTGACCGCAGCAAACAGGTTGTTCTTTATACTACCCCCTTTATGGGGGCCTTTTATAGTACCCCTCCCTTAGGGGGTATATGAACCCGAAGTACAGAGGAGTGTAGAAAAATGTCACAAGGAACAGTTAAATGGTTTAACGAGGCAAAAGGCTATGGTTTTATAGAAGAGGACGGAGGCAATGATATTTTTGTCCATTACACATCTATTAAGGCTGAAGGTTTCCGCTCACTGAGTGAAGGGGAACGAGTCATATTTGATGTTGCTGAAGGTCAAAAGGGCAGGATGGCCACAAATGTTGTACGGCTCTAAGAACAGCATAGGATAACATAGGAAATATGTTTTGTTATTTTCCGGGTGTCCAACCTGGCCCCAAATCCGCGTCGAACTAATAATCGCCCTGCCGGCGATGATAGCAACCGATTCAACAACACGGATGAACTGTTCTGACCTTCTGAATCAGGCGTGCCCTTGACTCTTTATCAATAAGCCAAAGGCCAAGGGTGAGTCTGAGTCCTTTTTGTTTTTTGTTCTGCATCCAGATCCGATGGGCATGATAAGCCGCATCCCAATCCCAATAAGGAGATCTGAAATGAAACAGCTGCCCTTATCAATTATCGTTGTTTGTATTGTTGGCATAGCAACTGGGGTTTTCGCCAGTCAAGCCGAGGACTATTCAAGCACCATCAACCTCTTTCGAAATTCGCCGGTTGTAAAGAAATTTTTTAATAATTCATATGGCTACGCTGTCTTTCCAATTATCGGCAAGGCGGGATTTGTGGTCGGTGGCTCCTACGGCAAAGGTCAGGTTTACCGTGGTGGCAAGGTAACCGGGAAAACAACTGTCATTGAGGGATCAATAGGATTCCAGGCAGGCGGCAAAGCTTTCAGTGAAATAATTTTTTTTGAGGATAAGCGAGCCTATAACGAATTCATCAGCGGCAACTTCGAATTCGGGGCCACAGCCCAGGCCACCGTAATAACTGCTGGAGCCGAGGCACAAGCGGGTACAGGGGGTGTCAGTGCAGGTGCAAGTGCCGGTCCTAAAACCGGTATTCAGGCCAAAACCAACTATTATAAAGGGATGGCAACCTTCGTCCAAGCAACAGGTGGTTTGATGTATGAGTTTTCTCTAGGAGGCCAGAAATTTACTTTCGAACCTCTGTAATATCGTTTAAAATTGTTTCCATCAGATTAAATCCGTAAGCTGATTTACCGGAAGAACACAATCACCAGGTGTTGCAAGGGCTCAGAAAGGCTGCCATGAACGTTGCAGAACGGAGTGAATTCTCAAAAATATCGCTGTTTCTGGCGCTCTCCAGAACTCCGCACGGCCTGCTCGATATGTGCACTCCGTTACTTGCAGCCCTATTATGGCTTGGCCATCCACCTGAGCTGCAGATTATCCTACAGGGCGCAATTGCTGCCTTTGCCGGATATACTGCGGTCTATGCGCTTAATGATATTATCGATTACCGCAATGATAAGAAGAAGATAGCCGAAGCAGGTTTCCATAGAGACACCAGTTATCTCGATGCTGCTTATATTCGTCATCCCCTGGCCCAAGGGTTCTTGAGCATGCCGGAAGCCATTGCCTGGGCAGGCAGTTGGATGACAATTTCATTGCTGGCCGCCTACCTGATCAATCCGATCTGTGCCGCCATCCTGTTGCTTGGCTGTATACTCGAAACGTTCTATTGCCTTTTGGTACAGGTCAGTCATCTGCGAACGTTGGTGAGCGGGATTGTTAAAACCCTTGGTGGATTTGCGGCGGTATTCGCGGTTGATGCCTCTCCAGACCCGAGTTTGTTGTTCCTGCTTTTCTTCTGGCTATTTTTCTGGGAAATAGGTGGTCAAAATGTACCTGCTGACTGGCATGACATTCAGGAGGACTTTTCTTTGCAAGCCCGAACTATTCCAGTCTCTCTCGGTCCACATACGGCTAGTATCATTGTCCTGTCAACTCTTACCGTAAGCATCATTCTCGGGGCAGTACTTTTCAGAGTTGCTCCGCTACACCTCCCCTTCCCTCTCTATCTGGCTACTATTTGTACTGGAATCTACCTGCTGATTATGCCCGCGCTACGTCTTTTTCAGAGCCGGGACAGGGACGAGGCTTCGATTCTGTTCAACCGTGCGAGCTATTATCCCTGTATTATCCTCGTTCTTGTCCTGGCATCCCTCGCCTGGTAAGGCAGCGGCTGTCCACAGGATCTCACTGAAAATTTTGCTGCTTCCCTAAAAAACCCGCAAGCTATTCCTGCAGTATGGCATAAGAATTGAAAGAATATTTATGAGGCCACACAACACAGACAAGTAAAAAGGCATCTATGATGGCGTCAAAACTCTTCATGTTGTTATTACAATCCATTACGACGCACCGCATGTACGCATAAATAGCTCCAAAATGAGCCGATTTTTACTTTGTCATCTAAAACCAAGAAATCAGCATCTAATAAACTAAACTGAACCTACAAGGAGAACGTTATGCAACCTGTTAAATCGATTCTCTGGCCATCTGATGCAAGCAAATTCTCCGTTCGATCATTAGAAACAGCTGTCGAACTGGCGAAACAATTTGGTGCCAAACTGTATGGACTTCAGGTGGTTCCCCGGGTGCCAATTGACGACAGTGGTTTTGCAGGCCCACCAATCGCCGAACTCGATATTCCGAAATATGAACAGAGACTGAGATATTCGGCTGAGAAAGCACTTAAACAGACGGTAGCCGAAAAGGTCCCTGAGGATGTCGCTGTTGAAACCCACGTTGAGATGGGCAAAGCTTCCGAGGTCATCATTAACTTTGCCAAAGAGCTCAAAGTTGACCTGATTGTCATGGTGACCCATGGACGGACAGGTTTATCACATTTGATGATCGGATCGGTTACCGAAGATGTCATCCGGAGATCTCCGATACCAATCCTTGTTCTTCCCAATAAGAGCGGTGAAGAATGATTTGTCCCCATTTTATGTTGTTCCCGGATCTATCTGAGATTGAGGCAGATTCCGGCTTCCATCATATGCGCATGATCTGGATAACACCGGGATAATCCGTGCAGCTGCACTAAAAAAAACAAATTGCCTATGGAGGATCAAATGGAAATCAAAGATTATTGCAGAAACGTTGAAATGGAGTTGACCCTTTGGAAATCAAAACTCTATGATGTCATCCGTAAGATAGACAATGCCCCAACCGGGGCTAAGGAAAAGATGTCGGAAAATATCAACGGGTTGCACATCCTCTTGACTGAACTGGAAGATCGACTGGACAGCCTGCATACATCGTGTCCTACCGAGTGGCGCCCTGAACACGAGGAGATCAAAGGAAAGCTCGGTGCACTTGAAGACCGTTATAAAGAAGCATCAAATGCACTGTTTGACTACGATTTTGGAGGGTAACACGAATAGAGACGCCCTCTTCTGTGGGTTGGATGCGATCAACAGTCAAAACGATGCTGTCCGTAACCGATAAGAATAATGCATCTGGGGCCAAATAAACATTTGTCCGGTTTTATGGGAAATCGTCCAGTATAACTGGATAAATTCCAAGGCTTGGAAAATCATTCACAACGACTAACCCAAAACGCCGTTCCTCATGGTTTCCACCCTTATGGGGGTTCTTTGAAGTCCCTTCAGGGGGTACTGTTTTTCTGTGCCCCTTGAAGGAATTCCTTGAACAGACCTGTTTCTTTTACATCACAGTCACAATGAGTGTTACCTCCGATTCTGTCATGAATTCTTTTTTACCGAGACATTCCACTCCCTCCCAACCGGACATACCTGTAGGTCATCAGCGCGGCAATAGCTGCCGGAAGAGCGCCCAGGAAGATGAAGATCAGATCTGCCGGCATTCTAAACCATTCCAGCAGGCGGACATAATCCTGACCCATATAGGCTGCACTTCGGGCATGCCAGTAGCCATTCTCCATCACGTCCCATAACTGGAAGACGCCGCCGGGAAAGAGGTTTGTCAGGACCATCAGGGCTAAACCGATATTAAGACCCCAGAAAGAAACTTTGATGAATTTTTCGGGCGTTACCCACTGTTCATCGGACAGCACTTGCCGTAGCGTCAGAACCATCAAGGCCAGGGCCAGCATGCCGAAGGCTCCCATTAGGGCTGCATGGCCATGGTTGGGTGTCAGCATGGTGCCGGCTTCAAAGTAGCTGACCATAGGCATGTTGATGAGGAAACCGAAGATCCCCGCACCCACAAAGTTCCAGAATCCGACTGCCATGAGAAAATAGAAGGTCCATTTATGAGGTATCACCAGCCCTTTATCGCTGGGTTGTCCCTTGGTGCCGGTCAAGCGGATAAAGTCCCAGGCATCAAGGGTTAAAAGGGTCAGCGGAACTACTTCCAGGGCCGAGAACAATGCGGCGAAGGCCATAGTTACATTGGACTGACCGGTCCAGTACCAATGATGGGCCGTGCCTACCATTCCGCCTGCCAGAAAAATAATGGCGTCCAGGTAAATGATCCGGGTCGCGGTGATCCTGGAAACTACCCCCAGTTGGAAAAAGGTCACAGCGACCATGACGGTAACAAACAGCTCAAAGAACCCCTCCACCCAGAGGTGGATTATCCAGAATCGCCATATATCCACAATGGAAAAGTTGGTAGTGCTGTTGAAAAAAAAGGCAGGAAGATAAAAAAACGGTATGGCTAACGCGCCGCCAAGAAAAAGGAAAATAACTTCTCGACGTCGTGGATCCCGTTTGGCGTCCCGGATATTCCGGTAGAGAAGAACCAGCCACAATAACAATCCCACTACCAGCAGCACCTGCCAAAATCGACCCAGGTCAAGGTATTCCCAGCCCTGGTGGCCAAATATCGGCCAGGTTTCGCCAAATATCTGCCGGACACCCAACAACTCGCCGAGCAGGCTACCCACCACAACGACCACCAGTGCCCAGAATAGCAAATTGACACCGAACGCCTGGCCTTTTGGTTCTTTATTTCCGAGCGTGGAAGAGAGGAGCAAACCGCCTGCCACATAGGCGGTGGCGATCCAAAAGAGGGCCAGCTGGACATGCCAGGTTCGCAGGATATTGCTGGGGAAAATCTGGGTCAGGTCAAAACCATAAAAATTTCCAGGTTCCGCGCGGAAATGGGCCAAGGCACCTCCTATCAGAGTTTGTGCCAGGAAAAGGAGTGAAACTATTACGAAAAATTTAACGATGCCACGCTGACCCGGCGTCGAGTTCCCAGGCAGCATTTCCGGATTTATCCGGCTCCGCTCCCCTTTCCAACCCAGGTAGTCGAATTTGCCGAAGACAAAGAGTACCGCGGCTAATCCGGCCAACAGGACTACGACACTCAGAGCGCTCCAGAGAATAGAATCGCCGGACAGGATATTACCGGCCAGGGGATCATAGGGGAAATTATTGGTGTAGGAAAAAGATTTATCTGGTCGCTGGGCAATTGAGGCCCAGGCTGTCCAGGCGAAAAAAGAAGTCAGCTTCTGGATAGAATCGCGATCTCCGATGAATCCATTTGGTAATCCGGAGGTATGTTCCGGCCCGGAGGCCAGGTATTCCAACCAATAATCAATCTGTCCAAGATAAGAATCTTTCTCCGATTTGGTAAATGTAAGTACTCCATTTTCCGGATTATAACGGTTGACCTTCAGCAATTGACGTACTTCGGCATTGACAGCTGCCCTCTGAGATTCGGAGAGAGCGGCCAGCGGTTTTCCGAACATGTTTTGGGACGTTCCTTCATTGGCATCGGTTGCCAGGGTGTGCAGATATTCTGCCGTATAATCGGGGCCCATATATCCCCCATGCCCCCATATCGAGCCATTCTCCATGAGGCCGTATTTCAAAAAGACCTGCTGCCCGGCCTGAATGTCGGCTGAAGTGAAAATCGTCATTCCATCAGGTCCAACCACCTTTTCAGGAATAGGTGGGGCATCTCGAAAGGCAATAGTCGAAAGATAGATGAGGATGATGAGCCCGACGAGGAAAACGAGCAATGCGCTGTACCGCCACCAGGGCGACAGTTTTGCATCGGGTTTGGGGTCGATCATTCCGCTTTTGGTGTCATTTAATTCTTTTTGTACCATTGGAAGACCTCCTGATTTCCTATTTTTTCTGGTTGACTCTATCAGGTTTGTTTCATGACATCGGAATTCCTGCTCAGACTCGATTGTTTTCCCGCAAGGTACTCTCTCAATCGCTGCCGTACCCTTCAGTAGTCGTTTTACCCCGGAAAATCCAATAGCTATACGTAGTGTAGATCAGGATTATGGGCAGCAGAACAGCCATTACCACCAACATAAACCGGAGCGTTGTCGGACTGGCGGCAACCTCCTCGACTTTCAGGCCGCCGGCACCGATACTAGGGATCATTCCAGGATAAAAGCCAATGGAAAGACCAGTGAATGAAAAAATGATGATCAGCCAGTTCCAGACCAGCGGAGCCAGCTGTTTTTTCAGGCGCAGGCTACGAAAATATAGAACAAAAGCACCCAGTGTCATGAAAGTGAACAGGTAGAGAAGTGATGGTGGCCATGCTGTCCATTTCGACAACATTTCTTCATGCAGTGCACTGGTACCCACATATACTGCTATGGAGACTATAAGAGTGAGCAAACCGGACAATTTGGCTGCAACATAACTTCGTTCCTGAAGTTTTCCGGTTGTTCGAGCGATCAGGAAACCTGAACCGAGCATCAGATAACCGCAGACCACTCCTGTGGCCGCAATAGCCGAATACCAATTCAGCCAGTCCGTCGGGTGACCGATAAAGATATCGGCCTGAACTGCTATACCGCCAAGCAGTCCGCCAAGGGCAAATCCCTGCCCCAGCGTGGCCAGAAGGCTACCCAGTCCAAAGGACATAAGCCACACCGGTTTTCCTCCGGCATTGGCATTGGCATGAAATTCGAAGGCCACTCCTCGAAAGATAAAACCAAACAACATCAGGATAAATGGAATATAGAGGGCCGAGAGGACAATGGAATAAAAGAGTGGAAAAGCGCCGAACAAAATACCCCCAAGGATAACAAGCCAGGTCTGGTTACCGTGCCAGATTGTATGAATGGACTGCATCATTTCATTCTTTTCCTGCCAATCGCCGGTAAATAGCGTCAACATACCTATACCGAGATCCGCCCCATCGGTCAGGGCGTAGTAGAGCAGCAAAAATCCAACGAGCAATAGCCATATCGTGGCCAGGTTGTCATTTATTATATCCATCTGAATATATCCTGTTGAATTGGTTTTTTTTACTAAGCCCTCCTCCCTCAAGCCCTTGTAGGCTTACCCGACACCACCGCCTCCGGGAGAATGACTAAAGTCGGGACCTTTGTTAAGCAGACGCTTGGCAAAGACCAGAAAAAGAATGAACAACAGGGAATAAATAGCCACGAAACCAAGCAAACTCCAAGCCACTGTTTCGGCGGGAAGCTTGCTGGCACCATCTCCGGTCCGCAAAACCCCCTGAATCACCCAAGGCTGCCGGCCCACCTCCCGAACAACCCACCCTGCTTCCATGGCTATATAGCTTAGTGGGATGGCTGCCATCCAGGAATAAAGAAGCCATTTTTGCTCACTAACCCGCTGAGGAACGAGATCTCCTTTCCGCCAGGCCCAAAGAGACCAAAGCATCAGCAGAACAAGAGCCCCACCAATACTCAGCATAATCCTGAAGGAATAAAAAGGGAGCAGCAATGGCGGTTGGTTTTCAACCGGAATATCACGCAGACCGATGACCTGCCCGGTCGGCGTGAGCGTGGTAATAAGACTGAGTGCATACGGTACTTGGATAGCCCAGGCGTTGTTCTGTAGTTGTTTGTCGGGCCAGGCCAGAATATTCCAGGCTGCCCCCTCTCCCTTGGGGTTAGTCTGCCAGTGAGCCTCCATGGCTGCAAGCTTTGCAGGCTGACTGTGAAACACCGATTTTCCGGCCCCGTCACCCACCACCACCTGCAGCGGGGTAATAATGACAGCCGCCACCAGCACCATTTTGAAAGAAGTGAGAAAAAATTCCGCGTGCCTTTCCCTCAACAGATACCAAGCACTGATGCCGCCGATGACAAAGAGGGAAATTTCCAGACAGGCAATCCACATATGCGTGATCCCCCAGAAAGCATCCGGATTCCATATTGCGGCGAAAGTGTCTGTCAGATAAAACCGGCCATTGATAAATGCTCCGCCGATCGGCGTCTGCATCCAGGAGTTCGCAGCCATTATCCAGAAGGCCGACAGCGAGCCGCCAAAAGCAACCATACAGGTGGCAAAAAGATGCATGCCGGGTGAGACCCGTTTCCAGCCAAACGCCATGATTCCCAAGAAATGCGGCTTCCAGCATAAAGGCCATCGATGCCTCGAAGCCCAGTAGATGTCCGAAGATATCACCACCCACGCGGGAAAACGCACTCCAGTTTGTGCCGAATTGAAATTCCATGGGGATACCGCTCACAACGCCTACTGCGAAATTCAGGAGAAAGAGGCGCATCCAGAAACGGGCATGATGATAATAACGCAGTTCGCGGGTGATAAACCAACAAGCCTCCATCACCACTAGAAAGATACTCAACCCGATGGTGAGTACCGGCCAGATGATATGAAATATCGCGGTGAAGGCAAAGTGCAGGCGGGAAAGAAAAATATGATCATGAAAGAGTTCCATTCCAGAGTACTCCCCAAGGTAATATAAATCTTGCTAGGAGCCTTTGACAGCTGCCCCAAGAATCGCAAAACGAGACTCCTTATAGCCATCAAGCAGCCCCAGGCCAGATGCAGCAAGAGCTGCCCGGAACTCCGGTCCGTGGAAACGATTTTCCCTGGGATGATCCAAAATCCTCAGAAACAGGGGGTTGGCGTACAGCGGAGGATAAATTTCCTCAAAGAAAAAAGTGCCGCTTTCTTTCAGCACCCTGGCTATCTCCGTGATACCCTTCTGCCAGTCTTCCAGATGGTGAATGATGCCGTAATTAAAAACAGCATCAAAAGAGCGGTCAGGAAACGGCAATTCCTGGGCATCCGCGGCTAATAGATGCAACGGCACGTTTTTCCAGGATAAACGCTTCTTTTTTGCGGTCGTTAGCATATCCACATCAATGTCCAGGGCATGAATCGAGGTCGGACGAAATGACCGGTTGATAATTTGTGCCCCGACCCCGCAACCACAGCCGATTTCCAGGCATTTCCCGCCGGGAGCAAGATGGCCCATTCTACTGAAGAACTTCGCTTCCTGATGCTGCACATACTTCCGAACGGGACTGTTAACCCAGAGCCGCTCCGGCCAGTTTACCTTCATTGCGTCTCCTTGCGTCCAGAGTATATTTTGGCAATGCCAAAGGTTAATTTTTTGATTTTGGGATCAGAAAAACCAGCCGCAGTGATTTCAGCGACAAACTGTTCGTCCCGTGGAAATGATTCCACTGATTCAGCCAAATAGCTGTAGGCGTAATTGGTGCGAGAGATCAGATTGCCAAGCGGTGGCAGAATATAGTCAAAATAAAAACGATACATCCGGTAGAGTAGCCGTTGATCGGGATAGGAAAATTCCATTATAAAAAGCCTGCCCCCAGGTTTGAGGACTCGGTAGAATTCATTGAGAGCAAGAGAACGTTCTTCCATATTGCGGATGCCAAAGGAAATGGTCACGACATCTGCACAATGACTTTGAATCGGCAGCATCCTGCCATCACCCGCTGTCAAACTTACTTGGGCCTCGGAACCTCGAGCTGCAATTTTTTTATGGCCCACACCAAGCATTGCTGGGGAAAAATCAACTCCCACCACCCGCACCCGAGGATAGCGGTAACCGATAGCCAAAGCAGTTTCAGCGGTGCCGACGGCGACATCGAGCACCACACCTCCATTTTCCAGCTGAAGACTTTCCGCCAGAGCCCGCCGCCAGTAAGTGTCCCGGCGCAAAGACAAAAAACTGTTTTGGAAATCATAGCCCGGAGCGATGGTTTCAAACATTGTTTTTACAGCCAAATCATTCATTGAGTCTTCCTCATAGCATTTGCCACCCATTCAATTTCGCGAATAAGGCAATCGGTTACCGTACCGCCCTGCAGCTCAGGCGGAAGAATAGTCCAGGTATAGGTTTCCACTTCCAGCACCAGCCGTTCGGGAAAAAGGGGCAGGATCTGCTGGAGGAAAAAACGTGTGCTGCCGCATTCCTCTGTTTTATCCATAAATACCGGCACATGAAAATGGACCCGCCACTCCGAGACATCACGAGGACCAGCGGATATGGCCAGATCAAGATCATCAAAGCGCAGCAATTCTCCAGTCGCCGTCCTGCCGACCGTCTGATGAAGATAACATGGTTCTTGAAAACGTTTGAGCAGACTGATCCGCGGGTCCAGCATGCGAAGGGCTGAGGACACCTGCACATGGCCGATCCTGATGGCATTGTCCGCCAGGAGTTTGAGGGATTCCGTCGGATTTTCAAACTGCAGCGCCTGATGACAGCAATCATAACAAACCGCGAGATGTGCCCTTTGGCTTGACGACAGGGCCAGGTCTGCAAAAAAATGGACAACATCCATGGTCGTCTCCAGAACACAACCCGGCTCAGGCTCCATGGAGAGCAGAATTTCCCTGCCGCTTTTCTGGGCCAGGTGATCCAGATGATCAAGGGCTGCCTGGAGATGCTTCTCCACTGTCGATAAATCCTTTCCATCGATGCAGGAACGAAATCCTACCGGAACCGTGGAGATGGAGCCGGTCATGTCATCCGGCAACCATATAGCCAGTAAGTCCGCGAGTTTTTTTGTATAGTTGAGACGTTCAATAGCACGCCAGTCGGGTAAATATACAGCTTCCTTTACCGGTGCATGATGAAAGGTGCCGTAAGGAAAACCGTTAAGGGTCGCCACATAAAAACCCTCCGTTCGACACCAACTCAAGAAATCTCCGGCGTCCGAAGGACTCATCTCGCCTGCTGCCCGGCCGGATAGTCTCAGGCCAATTGGAAAGAGGGTATCCGGAGATACCCGTTTTTTGACCAGCGGTGCGTGTTGACGAACCGCGGAGAAAATCTCCTGCCAACTCTCCCCCGGGTGAATATTTGTACAGTAGGTCAGCGCCGGAAGAGCCGAGAAATCAAGGTTTTCCGCCACCTCGGAGGCACCGATAGAGCGCGTCAACGAGATACTCCATAGAGAGGAACAGCCCCGTCGATATGATTCACTCCAATTCCTTTGCTCTTGTCCTGGAGTCTCAAGTGTTCGACACAACGTTTCATCAGCGCCGTATCAATACTACTGACCTCTTTTTTACTGCCAATACCTGTCAAGAGCGTGATTGCCAACTCCCCGCCAAGATGCTCCCGGAATTCGTCCAGAGCGGCATCAATATCAAGTGCGGCAAGGGCCGGAACATACAAAGGCAGGCCCAAATCATCAATCAGGGTAAAGATCTGTAGCAAGTCACTTTCATCAATCATCTGATTATAATACGAGTAAAGGCTATCGAGAGCCATGCCGACTGCCACCGCTTCGCCATGATTCAAAAGGCCACCGGTCAGCTCCTCCAGTTTGTGAGCCGACCAGTGACCGAAATCAAGAGGCCTGGCCGAACCTAATTCAAAAGGATCTCCACCGGTTCCTATATGGTGCATATGCAGGGCCGCACAGCGATGGATCATCTCTTCCAGGGGCCGAAGACTAAAGGAGGCAAGATCGAACCTTTGTTCATAGAGAGAGGTAAAAAATGATCTGTCCTTGATCAGGGCCACCTTTACAGCTTCAGCCATCCCGGCTCGCAATTCCCGGGGTGGAAGGGTCTCCAGAAAGACAGAGTCATTAATAACGGCAAAGGGTGGCGCAAAAGTCCCAATGAAGTTTTTTCGACCTAGAAGATTGAGACCGTTCTTCACGCCAACACCGGCGTCATTCTGGGCGAGAACAGTGGTCGGCATTCTAACCAGCCGCAGCCCCCGATGGGCGACTGCCACGGCATAACCGACAGCATCAAGCACGGCACCCCCGCCTATCACCAGCACAAAAGAATGCCGGCAGAGATGATATTCCCGAACGTAATTCAGTATGGTATCAACAACCGCCGGTCCGGCTTTACAGCTTTCACCTCCTGCGACGGTGAGAACCGGGCCGCACAACTGTATCGCCTCAGCATGAGCTTTGGCGTAACTTTCAATCTGCGCAGAAAGAAAGGGATGCCGAGTGAGCACTCCCGAATCAATGACACAAAATACCTTGTGGCGGGACTTTCCCCCTCTCAAAAATACTGAGGCCAACAGAGGGTCCCCTATCCGGAAAACGTTCCGACTGAAAAGGACAGGAAAGGTATACTGGATAGTAAATTGCTGTTCAAGTGTCTGCATGAAAAACTCCTAATTCTTATTGATTTCTTCAGTCCACTAACATCTCTGCAAAAAACCTTCGCTGGTTACTTCTGAACAAGATGCCCCATACCAGCAACTCAACTGGAGACATATTTTATTTGATATAGCATATCCTGAACAAAGCGGGCAACGCCATTCTTAAAAAGCAATTTCCATGCCAGGGTTTCCCTGGATATCCCCAGATGGGATTGGTTCCAGGACTCTGGGGAATTGCATCATCCGAGGCCTTGAAAATGGCCTCCCAGGTGAAAAATGTCCAAAAATATCTTTGATAAATTTTCTGCCGTTTCCCGATCGAGCAATCTTTGCAAAGTAAATTGTCCAGTGCGACAGGACAGATTCTTGCCTCTTTTTATTTTTCCTCACCTTTGAATTGGCCTGAGTTTTGCAATATTTGCCGTGAAGCACTCTTCCAAGGCAGCTGTCCATCGCACAGACCTTATAATTGTCTAAAACGGATCGTTATCGTTTGAGGATACAGTATCATTAAGCCAATAAGCGGACAGGAGCAACAATGAAGGCTGAGTATCCAAGTATTTATAATATTCACTATGCAGAAAAAATATGGCAACTTTACCTGCAGAATCCCCTGGCAGTGTCGCCTGAATGGCAGGTCTATTTCAACGATCTTGTACACTCAGGGCAATCCGCCCGCAGAATCCCTCCCGAACAACAACAAAACAGTCAGCAACTGCGCCAGGGGTTTGGTCCCGGTGGTTCGATTTCTGCCGGAGGCGGTCGAGCCGAAGCACTGTCATTTCTGCAGTACAACGTCAGTCTTTTGGTACGGAATTATCGGGTACGCGGCCACCTTCTGGCCAAGGTTAATCCGTTGGGCAACCCTCGCACTTCACTGCCTGAGCTGGAGCCCCGGTATTACGGAATTACCGATGACGATCTTGATCTGCTGTTCAACTTTGGTCATATTTCCAGACAAAAGGCCATGCCTCTGCGAGAGATCCTGCAAATATTGAAAGAGACCTATACAGAAAAAATCGGCATCCAATTCATGCATATCGACGCCCTCAACGAACGGGAATGGCTGCAGGGACGCATGGAGTCTACTAAAAACACCCTTATTCTCACTAAACGTCAGCAGATTCGGATTTTGGAGAGGTTGACGGGTGCGGTAGTTTTTGAGAATTTCATTCAAAAAAAATTTGTCGGTGCCAAATCTTTTTCTCTGGAGGGGGCGGAAACCCTCATCCCGCTTCTCGCTCAGGTTATTGAGAAAGCCGCGGCACAAGGGGTTGAAAATATTGTTATCGGCATGCCCCATCGGGGTCGTCTCAATGTTCTGACAAATATTATGGGTAAGAATCCTTATACGATCTTTGGTGAATTTAAAGACTCGGATGCAGAATTGAATATCGGACGGGGGGATGTGAAGTATCACAAAGGATACGCTTGGGTCTGGACAACCGAGGAGGGTAAAAAGATCGCCCTAAACCTGTCGTTCAATCCAAGCCATCTGGAATTTGTCGGGCCGGTCGCTCAAGGGGCACTGAAAGCACAGCAGGTGAAACTGGGCGATTATACTACCCGTAAAGGCTTGCTCATTCTCATCCATGGCGACGCCGCCATGGCGGGAGAGGGTATCGTTCAGGAGACCTTGAATCTTAGCGGCCTGGATGGCTTTGCCGTGGGAGGAACCTTGCATGTGGTGGTCAACAACCAGATCGGGTTTACTACCCTGCCCGCGGAAGGCCGTTCGACAACCTACGCCAGCGATGTAGCGAAAATGCTTCAGTCTCCTATTTTCCACGTAAACGGCGAGGTCCCCGATGCGGTGGCCCAGTGCCTTGATGTCGCACTGGATTTTCGGAAGGAATTCAAGTGCGATGTCGTGCTGGACATGTACTGCTATCGCCGCAGGGGGCATAATGAAGGGGATGAACCAAGATTTACCCAGCCCCGCATGTACGCGTTGATCGACAAGCGGCCCACGATAATGAAGCGTTATAGGGAACATCTGGTTTCTCTTGGCGAACTCACAGAGGAGGAGGCAAAGGCGATTCAGCAATCCCGTGAGCAATATCTGGAGAAGAAATACAGCAAGCTGATAGCCGACGAGGAGAGTAGTTCAGGACGTGCCTGTTTATTTACGCCCGCTCATGGATCCTATGTTGGTGGAGCCGATGCCGAGACGCCTGAAGTCATGACGGGGGTTGACAGCGAGACGCTGCACCGCCTGGGCACAATACTCACAACACTGCCACCGGAGTTCAATATTCATCCGAAAATCCGCAAATTGCTCGATGGTCGACAGCAGATGTTTGCAGGTCAGCTTCCTTTGGACTGGGGCGCAGCTGAATCTCTGGCCTATGCATCTCTGGTCGATCAACAAGTGCCGGTACGATTATGCGGCCAGGATAGTCAGCGGGGAACCTTCAGCCATCGCCACAGTGTGCTGCACGATATGGAAAACGGATCCACCTATATGCCACTTGCCCATATCGGCGAGTCGCAGGGGCTCATCGATATCATCAACAGCCCACTCACCGAAGGTGCTGTTCTGGGTTTTGAGTACGGTTACGCCACTGCCTTTCCTGAATCCCTGGTGATTTGGGAAGCACAGTTTGGAGATTTTGCCAATGCGGCTCAGGTCTATATCGATCAGTTTATTGCCTCCGCAGAGACCAAATGGAATCTCCTTTCCGGAATAGTATTATTTTTGCCCCATGGGCTCGAAGGTACTGGGCCGGAACACGCCAGTGCCCGTCTGGAGCGCTTCCTGGCCATGGCGGCCACGGATAACTACCAGGTAGTTTCACCCACAGAACCGTCGCAGATTTTCCATCTCCTGCGACGTCAGGTGATGCGGAAGATTCGCAAACCGCTGATTGTCATGTCGCCGAAAAGTCTGCTCAGACATCCTGCCGCGGTCTCTTCGATTACCGGTCTTACCAGCGGGACTTTCCGTCGGATTATCCCGGATGAGGATGTAGTTGCGGCGAATGTCCAACGGATTCTCTTCTGTAACGGCAAGGTGTATTATGATTTGCTGGATGGCCGGAAAGAGAGAGGATTAACCAATGTCGCTATTGTCCGCCTTGAGCAACTGTATCCCCTGCCGGAACAAACCCTGATGACAACCTTAGCGCAATATCCCAAAGGAATCCCACTGATCTGGGTACAGGAGGAACCTCTCAACATGGGAGCCTATCCTTTTATTCGCCTCAGGTTCTGGGATCTTCTCAGCGGGCCTTGGCCCATTGATAAAGTAGGTCGTCCCGAGTCGGCTACCCCGGCAACCGGTTCGGCGGCCAGCCATAGACTGGAACAGACGCTGCTGATAAACCAAGCTTTTGAGATTGGAGGAAAAGGATGATTATTGAAATTGCAGTGCCTGATCTGGGCGAATCGATAAAGGAAGTCGAGATCGGCGAATGGCTGGTCAATATCGGCGACACGATACTCTCGGACGAGCCGCTTGTCGCTATAGAGTCCGAGAAGGCCACGGTGGAAGTCCCGGCTCCCCAGGGAGGAGTGCTGATCGAGATTATCAAACAACAGGGGGAAGCTGCAGAGATCGGCGAGATCATTGGCCGTATCGACACGGACGGGTTGGGTGCCAAGAAAGACGTTGGAGACGATGATTCCGTTCAGCCGAAGCCAAAAGCCGAAACCGAAACCGAAACCGTCGATTCGGCAGAAAAGGTTATGCCGTCAGCAGCCAGAGTCTTGGCCCAGCATAAAATTTCTGCGGACCAGGTAACTCCGACGGGCCCTGGCGGACGGATCTTGAAAGAGGATGCGGTGCGTGCTGCAGCCCAAATGACACCGTCGCGGACGGAAGAACGTCAATCCCCGCCTCAGCCTGCATCGAGAGTCGAACAATCGGATACAGAGCGTCGCGTGCCCATGTCCCTGCTTCGCCGAACCCTTGCCGCACGCTTATTGGAAGCCACCCAGAGCATGGCGATGTTAACGACGTTTAACGAAGTGGATATGTCGGAGATTAAAAAACTGCGAACCACCCTGGGAGCTGAATTTGCCGAGAAACATGGAGTACGGCTGGGTTTTATGTCGTTTTTTGTCAAGGCAGCCGTAGCCGGCCTCAAGGATTTCCCACTGGTGAATGCCAGGATAGAAGGTGATGATATCGTGTACCGGGAAAATTGCGACATTGGAGTGGCCATTGGCGGCGGGAAAGGGCTTGTCGTGCCGGTCATCCGCAACGCTGAGCGGCTGAATTTTGCAGAGATAGAACAACAGATTGCTGACTTTGGCCAGAAGGCAAAAAACAACACCCTTTCTCCTGCCGAGCTGCACGGCGGCACCTTCACCATCAGTAATGGCGGCGTGTACGGGTCTATGTTGTCGACACCTATAGTCAACCCGCCACAGAGCGCCATTCTGGGACTGCATGCGATAAAGGATCGGCCTGTCGCCGTAAATGGCGAGATCCGGATCCGTCCGGTGATGTATCTGGCCTTGTCCTATGACCACCGTATAATTGACGGCCGTGAAGCGGTGAGCTTTTTAAAGAGCCTAAAAGAGCGGATAGAACAGCCACAAAAAATTCTGCTGGAGATCTGACGATGGGTACAGGCAATGGTGAAGGATATGATCTGCTGGTGATCGGCGGCGGTCCAGGCGGCTACGTGGCCGCTATCCGCGCCGCACAGTTGGGACTGACGGTCGCCTGTGTGGAAAAAGATGCCACCCTCGGTGGTACCTGTCTGAATATCGGCTGTATTCCAAGCAAGGCTCTGTTGGAATCATCACATAAATATCACGAATGCAGAACCGCCATGCAGGTCCACGGCATTACTCTGGGCAATATCTCCTTTGATCTCAAGACAATGATGGCTCGCAAGGATGCAGTGGTGAAAACGCTTACCTCCGGAATAGATTTTTTATTTAAGAAAAACAAGATAGATAGGTTTCTAGGCACCGCCCGTATTCTTGATAACCAGACGGTTCAGGTAACGGGGGAGAAGGACCTGAGGCTGCGAGCCAAGGCTCTGCTGATTGCAACAGGAAGCAAAGCCGCCACTATTCCGGGCGTGGATCTTGATGGAACGAATGTGGTTTCCAGTACGGAAGCGTTGGCGTTTACCGAGGTGCCGAAACAACTGGTGGTGGTTGGGGCCGGAGCTGTAGGCCTGGAACTGGGCTCCGTGTGGCACCGTCTTGGCGCGGAAGTGACGGTGGTGGAATATCTTGACCGCGTGCTGCCCACGGCCGACAAAGATATCTCCAAGCAATGTTTGAGATTGTTCAAGAAACAGGGCCTGAAGTTTATCCTGGCTGCCAAAATCGAGAAAATTGACCAGACAAGCACAGGTTGTCGGGTGGCGATTGCCGGCAAGGAGCCGATAAGCGCTGAAAAAGTGCTTATGGCCACGGGACGCAGACCCTGTACAAAAGGACTTGGCTTTCAGGAGATTGGCGGCAACACTGACCAGGGGGGTTTCATTAAAGTTGATTCTCATTGGCAGACTTCAGTGCCGGGAATCTATGCGATCGGCGATGTAATCGGCGGAGCAATGCTCGCCCATAAAGCCTCGGCAGAAGGAGTGGCCTGTGCTGAACAGATGGTCACCGGTTACGGCCACGTCAATTATCAGGCGATGCCGAGTATCGTCTATACCCATCCGGAAATAGCTTCTGTGGGGCGAACCGAAGGATCTCTTCGACAAGAAGGGATTCCAATCAAAACGGGAATCGTTTTTTTAAAAGGCAATGGCCGGGCTCTCGCAAACGGAGACGCTGACGGACTGGTCAAGATCATCGCCCATCAAACCTCCGACCGGATATTGGGGGTGCATATTATCGGACGCCAGGCTGGGGACTTGATTGCCGAAGCGGTAGCAGCCATGGAATTTGCCGCCAGCAGTGAAGATCTGGCCCGCACTTTCCACGCTCACCCTACCCTTTCTGAAGCAATTAAGGAAGCCGCACTTACTCTTGAAACAGCTGCTATCGATGCTAAATAATTCTCTCTTTGAGCATTACTGAGGTTGCAGTTATCAAACATTGACAAACTCGTAAAAACTTCGATTTTCGATGGATAAGTAAAAAGCTTCATATTGGAGGTGTGCGATTTTCCTATTATTTCGGCGTACATACGGTACGTCGTAATGATAGGAAAATTGTAACAACGAATAAGATGAAGAGTTTTTACGACGCCGTCAACATTGTTTATTTATCGAACCTAACCCGGAAAATAACAACAACTTCTTGTTTGTCAAAATCGCTGGAGGTTTAAAGATGAAAGAATCTATGCGTGTAATGAGCGAAAGACCCCTTAATGCAGAAACACCTAAAGCACTATTTGAAATCCTGGACAACCGCAAACAAGGTGTTCTTTGCCAGAAACCAGGGGGAAATCCCGGAGAAATTGATTGATCTGTCTGAATGGACACTCACTATTGATGGTGATGTTGAAGTCCCCCTGACCATCAATTTTGAAACTCTGTTGCGGATGCCCAAAGCCATTGCTGCCAATACGCTGGAATGCTCGGGCAACGGTCGATCTCTTCTTGCGGAAAAGGCCTCAGGCAATCCATGGACAATAGGCGGTGTGGGAAATGCTGTCTGGGGTGGTGTTTGGTTAAAAGCTCTTTTGGAACAGGCGGGTGTCACGCCAAATGCTCATCATGTGGCCTTTGAAGGATTTGATAAACCACTCGGCAAAGCTCAGATCAAGTTTATCCGCAGCATTCCACTGGAAAAAGCTCTGTCCTCCACTTTGCTCGCCTACGAAATGAACGGAGAGCCTCTCCCGCTTGAACACGGCTTTCCGCTTCGTGCGCTCGCTCTTGGCTGGACTGGGGCCAATTGTGTTAAATGGTTAAGTAAGATAACCCTAATGAATGAACCATTTAAGGGTTTTTACATGGATGATGTCTACCGGATATTCGACAAGGGCCAGGATCCGAAAACCGGGGCCACCGTAACCGCAATCAGACTAAAATCGATAATTACTCAGCCGGAAACAGATGAAATTGTACCAATGGGCAAAATCACGATTTTGGGTGCAGCTTATGCAGGCGAATCAGATGTAGAAAAAGTGGAGATCTCAACGGATAACGGAAAAACCTGGCAGCCTGCAACCTTAATCGGTCCGGATGAACCATTTGCCTGGAGACAATGGCAATATGTGTATAGTCCCTCACAGTCGGGGAATTACACTATTTTATCCCGCGCCACGGATCGCAACGGGGAAACACAACCAATGCAGGCTACCTGGAATAAGTTGGGCTACGGTAATAATGGAATACGAGAACACGGCATAACCTTTCAGGTCGAATAGCCCTTCACATTGGAATACTACTCCATACCGCTGCCGCAACTTTTATTCTTTTTCGAAATCGGCTTTGGAGGCCCCACAAATAGGGCATAGCCAGTCGCCAGGCACGTCTTCCCAAGCTGTGCCTGGGGCTACGCCATTATCGGGATCTCCATTAGCCGGATCATAAACGTAACCGCAAATCCCACATACCCATTTATCCATTCATTCGCTCCTTGTTTTTTTCGCACCATATTGTGCAGATCGTAGAATCATACGGTCGCGCCGAAAGCTCAGTGGCTCAGTAACTCAGTGTTGCGAACCTGTGTGTCTTGGCAAATCGTCCAAAGAGACACTTTATTCGACTATCGTGTCGCCGGAGCCCCCCATTTCCTTAGGAAAGTCCTTCAACTTAGGTAATCCGTCGTTCATGGGCAGGACCGTTGACTCATAATTCACATGTACACCGGGCTTAAACGGAAAACTTGGTATCGTGGCAGCGTAGACGTCGACAAGCGTCCAATGTGGATGGTCAGTGAATAAATGCCCCCCGCAATTTGCGCACCACTTGCGCGAGCTTTTCTCAGTCTTGTTGTAGGTACGGATCTTGTCTTCACCTTGGGTTACCTTTATTGCCTCTGGTTTCCACAATGTGAAGGCGTTGACCGGGCTCGCTGACCAGAGCTGACAGTCTTTGCAATGACAATAGCCCATGGCGACCGGTTCGCCCGTCACCGTGAATTGCACATCTCCGCAAAAACAACTTCCCTTATACTCATTTCCATTTCCCATGCCTCACCTCCTTAACATTCGAAAACAGCTAAGAGAGCATTTTCAAAACATCTCCCCGCTCCTCGTATCGGAAAAAGTAATACCTCCCTGAGTTAAACACAATACGACAGATACCTATTTAGGAGCCGTTACGAAATAACCTGGCCATTTTCATCCCCGCCGGGAGCCGTTAGTCATGCAATTCCCCATTCTTTTGATTGAAGGAGACGGGTGCCGTCTTCAGGATCAAAAATGTGCAGTTTGTCTATCACCGGTTGTAAATGAAGAGGATCACCCCGATTGATCCGTTGTGCCGGATCAATTCTGACAATTCCCTGAATTTTGCTGTTTTTGGTTATTGTTCGATCCAACTCCTCGGGAAGAGCGAAGAGCTGGTCTTCATCTTTTGCTTCCATTTCAAAATGGACAAAGGCATCTGCGCCCAGCCATTCGACCATGACGGTGGTGGCTGAAAGCAATGGTTCATCTTGGTCTGCGTCTACTATCTGCAAATGCTCGGGGCGTATGCCGACAATTACTTTTCTATCGGAAATCTTTTGCCCCATTTCCGGCAGATCTATCGCTTCTTTAGTCAACGGTAGATACAATTTGCCTTTTTCCAGCCGCCCCGGAAGTAGGTTCATTGCCGGAGATCCGATAAAACCGGCGACAAAAAGATTGACGGGAGCATTGTAGAGCTCTCGTGGAGTACCAACCTGCTGCAATAATCCTTTCCGGAGAATAGCCAGCCGATGCCCCAGGGTGATCGCTTCAATCTGATCATGAGTTACATAGATCATGGTTGTTTTCAGCTTCTCCTGAAGACGGGCAATCTCGTTGCGCATCTGGCTCCTCAATTTGGCGTCTAAATTGGAAAGCGGTTCGTCCAGCAAAAAAACATCCGGTTCGCGAACGATGGCTCTGCCCATTGCCACGCGCTGTCGTTGTCCGCCCGAGAGGCTGCGCGGCATTCGAGTCAGCAGTTCACCCAGCTCCAGAGCGTCGGCAGCTTTGTTCACCCTCCGTTTGATTTCCTGTTGTTCCATCTTTGCAAGTTTGAGCGGAAAAGCCAGATTGTCTTGCACACTCATATGGGGATAGATGGCATAGCTCTGGAAAACCATGGCCATATTTCTTTCGCGAGGATCAAGATGGTTGATTACCCGGCCGTTAACCCGTACCTCCCCCGAGGAAAGGGAATCCAGGCCGACGATTATATTCAGCAGGGTTGATTTGCCGCAGCCTGAGGGACCGAGCAGAATGAAAAATTCACCGTCTCCCACGGTGAAAGAAATATCCTTGACAGCTTCTGTGCCGTCGGGAAATATTTTACTGATATTATTCAATTGAATTTCTGCCATTGTCAACCTGCGATAAACTGGTAAAAAGTCGAATTTCAAGATGGCTCAGTAAAATTCTTACGCCTGTGGTGTCTCGACGTGTCAACGTAAGATCATCCCTTCAGCCGTTCCCGATTTTCATCCCTTTATAGCTCCGGCGGTCAGTCCCGCGACAATACGACGTTGGAAAGCGAGGACCATAATAATGAGTGGAACGGTAACAACAACCGCAGCGGCGGCTATGGAACCTGTCGGTTGTTCGAAACGGGAGCTGCCGGTGAAAAAAGCGATGGCCGCAGGAACCGTTCGTGCTTCATTGGTGGAGGTGAGTGAAATTGCAAACAGAAAATCATTCCAGGCAAAAATAAAAACCAGAATGGCGGCACTGAAGACACCCGGTGCGGCCAGTGGCGCAATTACCAGTCGAAAAGCCTGGAATCCTGTTGCACCGTCAACCCTGGCGGCTTTATCCAAGTCCCAGGGGATCTCGCGGAAGAAGGCGGCAAGGGTCCAGATTGCCAGCGGCAGAGTCAGGGTCATATAGGGTAGGATAAGACCCGCCCAGGTATCATAGAGACCAATGAAACGCCACATATTGAACAACGGCCCGACAATGGATACCGGTGGGAACATGGCGATGGATAAGGCAAACGCCATAAAGAGTCTGCGTCCTGCGAATTTAATCCTGACCACGGCATAGGCGGCAAACATTGCAATCAGGATAGCCAGGAGTGTCGAGATAAAGGCAATCCCCAGCGAGTTCCACAGGGCGGCGGGAAACTGCGCGTCAGTGAAAATTGCCCGGTAGTGTTCAAAAGTGATACGTTGTGGCCAGAAACGATTATCGCCCAGGTCGGCCGAGTGTTTCAGGGAAAGCGACAAGATCCAGACTATAGGGGTGAGCGCATAGCAAACCGCCAGGAGGCTGCCGGCAGTCCAGCAGAGCCGGTCGATGCGGTTTATCAAGCTGTTCACGACTCCTCCTCACCGGTCAGGGTGCCGGCAATGCCGAAACCACGCAGATACCCCGCGGCAATCAGCAAGACACAGAAAAAGATGAGAATCGATACCGCCGAACCAAGGCCCAGATTGAGTCGGGAGATCAAGGCATGGTAGCCGATAATGGAAACTGTTTCGGTGTGTTGTGCCCCTCTGGTCTGGACATATACTGAATCGAAAATACGAAAAGCATCAAGTGTCCGAAAAAGCAAGGCGACCGCAATGGTCGGTTTCATGATCGGCAGGATTATCAGGGTAAATCGTTGCCGGGCCGTTGCCCCGTCTACCCGTGCGGCCCGCAGCAGGTCTTCCGGCACCAGGGTGAGACCGGCCAGCAGTAAAAGAGACATAAAAGGTGTAGTCTTCCAGATTTCAGTGAGAATTATGACCAGAAAAGCGCTCCAGCGTCCACTGAACCAGGAGAGGTCCAGACCAGTCAGACTGTTGACGAAGCCGGTAGTTGGCATAAAAGCGAATTTCCAGATCAACGCAGCCACCACGGTAATGATGCCATAGGGAATGAGAATCGAGGCCCGCACCAGCCTGCGGCCGATAATTGCCCGGTGCATCACCAGAGCAAAGATCATCCCCAGCAACAGCTCGACACTGACTGAACAGATAGTGATAATAACGGTGTTGAGCAGTCCTTCCCACCAGATGGGTGAACTGAGAACCGACAGATAGTTATCTAGGCCGATGTAGCTTCGACTGTCGGGAAAACGGAGATCATAACGGAACAGGCTGAGCTGGAAGGCGTAGAGAATAGGATAGGCGGTTACAGCTGTCATGGCAGCTAAAGCCGGACTGCAGAGCAGCCATCCGAGCTTCTGGTCGTCTAGCCGGGGTGATTTCATAGCAAACCTTTCGAATGGAGGGCTCGATCTATTTTCTCCCGCAACCGGCGTACATCTTCAGTTGGATCGATGGAACGCATCGGATGCAGGGTATGGCTGATGGCCAGGGAGATATCGTTGTAGAATGGAGTCTGTGGGCGTTGCACCCCGCTTCTGAGTGTTTCCAGGAGAATATCTGCAAAGGGAAAAGTCTTACGAACCTTGCTGTCTTGATAGAGTGCGGTGATTGTCGGGGGAAGGCCTCCTTTTGCCGCGGCCAGTCGCTGATTGCTTTCCGAAACCAGACAGGATGCCGCGGCAAAGGCAGCCTGGGGATGTCTGGAATAGGCGCCGATACCGAGATTGATACCGCCTATGGTAACCCGGCTCGTTTTGTCCGGCGAAACGGCGGGCCAGCGAGCCCAGCCCATGTGTTTGGCAACGTCCGGTGCATTCTGCCTCGCGCTGGGCCAGACAAAAGTATAGTTGACCATAAAACTGGAGCCTCCAGCCTCAAAGGCAAGCCGGCATTGATCTTCACGATTAGTGGCCAGGGATGCCGGTGCTGCCGAAGATAAAGCAAGACGCTGCATCACGCCAAGGGCCTTGCGGGTTGCGGCATCGTCCGGCAGCACTTTATCTCCGACGAGAATGGAACCTCCCGCTGAAGCCAGCAATGAGTTGAAAAATACCGTCAGTCCTTCATATCTCTCTCCCTGAACCTGAATTTTGCCCTTTTCCCCAAGAGATTCAGCCAATGCAATCGTTTCCGACCAGGTCTTTGGCGGGGAGGCAACCCGATCGGTTCGGTACCAGAGGAGCTGAGTATTGGTGGTGAACGGTGCAGCCTGGAGATGCCCATCATAGGTTGCACTCTCCACCGCACTGTCCAGTCGTCCTTTGGTAACCTTGTCAGCCAAATCCTCAGGCCACGTTTCTATCCATCCGGCGGCGGCGAATTCCGCCGTCCAAATAACATCCATGCCCAGTATGTCGATGTCGGAATCGCGAGCGGCTAACCGTCTCACCAGCTGTTCTCGCTGTTGATCGGCATCGGCAGGCAGTGGAATCAACTCTATGGTGTATTGACCGGCGGATTGCCGGGAGCAGGTACGGGCAGCCTCGACAAAGGCACCGGACGGCTCATCGAAGACATACCAGTTCAGTGTCGGAGTTGTGGATGATCGCTCGTCGGTACAGCCCGCTGCCACAAGCAGCACCAGCTGCACTGCGATGACTACCAAAAAGAGCCTGAACGTATATGCTTTCTGTATAATCGTTATCTGATCTTTCGGCATAAATTTGTAGTTGCAAATTTCATGCGATTTGTTCAGAGGAATACCATTTTTTTATAACGATTTCTTCGTGAGATGGATTATTCCGAGTAATGATCGCTTTATCGCCGTTAACGTTATGCCTTGCTGCAAGAAAAAAATCCTTGAGTGCCCTGTTCGTCCTTTCTGATCGGAAACGGTCCTGTACAAGTGGATAAATTATATTGATCATCTGGAGAATCCAGGAAACCGACTCCTTTGCTACTCTTCATGGGAGTCTTTGCACCGGCATGTTTTTTGCTGTGATTCTTTCTGTAGGCAACTTTATCTGACGATTGAGTGACCTTGGAAATGAAAAACAGCAAAGGAGGCATCGCAGATGAATGAGAATACAAGCAGTAAAGATAGCAGCCGACAGTATACCTGCCCCATGCATCCGGAAATTATCGAAGACGGTCCCGGATCCTGCCCGAAATGCGGCATGGCTCTTGAGCCGATGACCGTGCAACTGGAAGATGATGAGGAAAATCAGGAATACGATGATATGCGTAAGCGCTTTATTTTCGGAGCAATCCTTACCATACCATTGGTTATAATCGCCATGCGTGATATGATTCCCGGCGGCCATCTCATTGAGAATCTGGCTTCAACGAGAACTCTTGGCTGGATTGAGTTTGTTCTGGCCACACCCGTGGTGCTCTGGGCAGGCTCTGTCTTCATGGTGCGAGCTGTACAATCGTTACAAAAGAAAAATCTCAACATGTTTACTCTCATCGGTCTCGGGGTTTCCGTGGCGTATCTGTACAGCCTTGTTGCCGTCTTTTTTCCAGATATTTTTCCCGCCGCCATGCGCGGACCGGGTGGTGCCGTCGGTGTCTATTTTGAGGCGGCGGCAGTTATCGTGACCCTCGTTCTGTTTGGTCAGGTGCTGGAACTCAAAGCTCGCGGGCAGACTGGTACAGCCATCAAAGCCCTTCTCGGACTTGCCCCCAAGACCGCCCGGAAAATTGACGAAAATGGCCAGGAGACGGACATACCACTTGAAGATGTCCAGGTTGGTGATCTGCTCAGAATCCGTCCGGGAGAAAAAATACCGGTCGATGGTGTCGTGACAAACGGCTCAAGTTCGGTGGATGAATCAATGATTTCCGGCGAACCGGTTCCCATCAAAAAGCAAAAGGACGACAAGATTATCGGCGCCACCGTCAATGGATCCGGGACCTTGACAATACGGGCTGAGAAAGTCGGCAGCGATACCGTTCTGGCTCAGATCGTCCAAATGGTTGCCGAGGCTCAGCGAAGTCGCGCCCCAATCCAGAAACTGGTCGATGTGGTTGCCGGTTATTTTGTTCCGGCCGTTATTGCCTCATCTTTAGTCGCTTTCGTCGTCTGGTATTCTGTTGGTCCCGAACCAAAGCTGGCCTATGCCCTGATTGTCGCTGTGTCAGTTTTGATTGTTGCCTGTCCATGTGCTCTTGGATTAGCCACTCCCATGTCAATTATGGTGGCTACCGGTAAGGGAGCAAGCATGGGAGTACTCTTTAAAAACGCCGAAGCAATTGAAACAATGCGTAAAATTGACACTCTGGTAATAGATAAAACCGGTACATTAACCCTTGGCCAACCGCAATTGACCGATGTGGTAGCTGCAAATGACCTCTCCGAGGAAAAACTGCTGTTTTTTGCCGCAAGCCTGGAAACGGTAAGCGAACATCCCCTGGGGGCAGCGATTGTAGCTCAAGCAGGTGAGCGGCAGATCAACACCGCAGAAGCAACTGAATTTGAAGCTCACACTGGAAAAGGTGTTTCGGGTAGAGTCGATGGAGTGAAAGTGTTACTGGGCAACCTGAAATTAATGGATGAGTTTGATATTGACACTTCATCGCACAACGACCGAGCAAAAGAGATGCGAATGGATGGTCGGACGGTGATGTTTGTTGGCATCGATGGCAAATTTTCCGGTCTATTGGCGGTTTCCGACCCAATTAAGGAGAACACCCCCTCCGCCATTGACCAACTTCATAAGGAAGGACTGCGGCTTGTTATGTTGACCGGAGATAATCGTGCCACGGCCGAGGCGGTTGCCGGTAAATTGAATATCGATGAGGTCATGGCGGAAGTTCTGCCGGACGAAAAGGCGGCAGCGATTAAAAAGTATCAAGAAGACGGCCGGATGGTTGCCATGGCGGGAGACGGTATCAACGATGCACCGGCTCTGGCACAGGCACATGTGGGTATCGCCATGGGTACCGGCACGGATGTAGCAATGGAGTCGGCCGGGGTTACTCTGGTCAAGGGCGATCTCACCGGTATTGTTCGAGCAAGAAAACTGTCCAATGCAACGATGAAGAATATCAGGCAGAACCTTTTTTTCGCTTTTATTTATAATTCTCTTGGTGTGCCTGTGGCAGCCGGCGTACTGTACCCGTTCTTTGGTATTTTGCTATCGCCCATCATCGCAGCGGCTGCCATGAGCTTTTCTTCCGTCTCCGTTATCGCTAATGCCATCAGGCTGAGACAAATGGAACTGTCATAAATATCATATTCCTCAGCACCCAAGGGTACTCCGAATAAAGAGTGAATTGCAAAACAGGCATGATATTTGAAAAAACAATTGTACCAACACTCCTTTCCCGATCATTGTTGATATACAGACGGAATATCATCGACCTCGAAAAATCAAATAGGATGGTGCTGCTATGGAGATATTAGGACACAATGAATTTGATTCTCTGCTGCGGTTTAATGAATGGCCGGCAATATCAATATATATGCCGATCAGCAAAATAGGTGATCAACAGGATCCACTCCGCTATAAAAACTTTCTCACCCAGTTGGAAGCTCAATTGATTGCCGGCGGAATGCGAACACCGGAGGCCCGCAGTCTCTTGGAGCCGGAATATCAGCTGGGTAAGGATGCAGAGTACTGGAAGCACCTTGGTACGGAAGGGCTGGTGGTCTTCCTCTCCAAAGAAAATACTTTTCGTTACCCTTTACCTGAGCCGGTTAAAGAGATGGCTGTGGTAGGACCACGATTTCATATCCGGCCGCTTCTACCGTTGCTTGAGAGTGGACAATACCTGGTTCTGGCATTGAGTCGCAACAATATACAACTTTTTCAGGGAAACAGATATCGACTCAAGAAAATTGACCTGCCGGCAGGCACTCCAAAAAGTATAGACGAAGCCCTGCGGTATGATGACCCGGAGCGGCAACTGCAATATCATACAAAAACCACTTCCATCACCGGCAAGAGGAGAGCAATGTTTCATGGACATGGCGTCGGCACCGATGATCAAAAGGAAAATCTTGAACGTTATTTTTATATCATCGACGACGCCATTTTTCCCCAACTGGAAAACGAAAAAATACCTATCGTGCTTGCAGGAACAGAAGAGCTGCATCCGGTTTTCAGACGCATTACCAAAAGTCATACGATCCTGCCCATGGGCATTTCCGAAAATGTTGATGAGTTATCGGCAGACATACTTCGCGATAAAGCATGGGATATTGCAGGTGATTACTTTTCTGAAGAAGAGCAGGAAGCCAAGCTCAATTTCCTGGATAATCTCGGTGGAGCGAGGGTGGCTAAGGATCTGCAATCGATCCTGACGGCGACCTTCGACGGTCGGGTGGAAACCCTTTTTGTTACGGAACATGAACGAATATTTGGCATATTCGACCCAGATAAGCGACAGGTGGTGATAAAAAAGCAGGACGATGAACAGGCAGTCGATCTGCTGGATGAGGCTGTGTTCTGGACTTTGAATAAAAAGGGTTCTGTTTACATAAAGAAACAGCACGACATGCCTATCGATACCACGATTTGCGGGCTGTTACGTTATTGACGCAGGCCACAGGCTCAGGCCATTTTTTTCTTTGGTCTCTGGCGAGGTAATACACCGAAACAGGACAGCAGGATGATGGGATGCAAAAGGTTCTGCCGGTGTTTCCATATCGTGATTGAATTCAGGATGTTACGATTGTTAACAGGCGCAATTAAATAAAATGATTATGAAAAAACTTGTTTTGCTCAGGCATGGAGAAAGTATCTGGAATCAGCAAAATCGCTTCACCGGCTGGACGGATGTTCAACTCAGCGAGAAGGGCAGGAAAGAGGCGGAAAAAGCTGGACAAATTCTGGCAAAGCTAGAGTACCGCTTCGATATCGCTTATACCTCTGTGCTGAAAAGAGCTATCAAAACATTGTGGATTGTTCTTGAAGAAATGGACCTCATGTGGATTCCGGTGGTGCGCAGTTGGCGTCTGAACGAGAGACATTATGGAGCACTGCAGGGCTTGAATAAAGCCGAAACGGCACAGAAGCATGGTGAAGACCAGGTCCATCTTTGGAGACGTGGTTATAGTATCAGACCACCATCCCTACGCCGTGACGATCCACGCTACGCGGGCGCGGATCCACGCTACGCCGAATGCGGCGCCGGTGAAATTCCTCTGGTGGAATCCCTGGCGGATACCGTTGATCGTTTCTTGCCGTTCTGGCATGAAAAAATGGCCGTGGATATTGCAGCGGGGAAAAAGCTGCTGATTTCTGCCCATGGCAACAGTTTGCGAGCCTTAGTCAAGTATCTCGACAGGGTTTCCGATGAAGAAATAGTGAATCTAAACATCCCGACAGGTATCCCGCTGGTCTACGAATTAGACAATGATCTTCAAGCTCTTCGCCACTATTACCTGGATATTTAAAACTACCTCATAAGCTGCAGGTTGCCCCCTTTCCTGGGAGCCAGTCCTGTTTCATAAGCCACTTGTCCGATAGAACCGGACAACCGCCCTGTTGCCGAAAAGCTATTATACCGACATACAGACTGTAACATCCTTGAATTATTGTGGTTAACCCTAGTCGTCGCTTGTTATTACCGTAGGAGCCGTAACAAAGAGTCCGGCATGATAATTGAATCATAAATATAAAATTATTACGGAAAAGGTGAGACAAGACGAAGCTATTGCAATGCTGTGACCTCACGACGAATATATACACCCAAGGGTTCAACTGTCCGAGGTCGCCAAATAGCCTAAGATCAGTCTTAAATGAGTCTAAAATGGTGCAGCTATGAAAAAAGACGCATATGTCAAATGGTTTGAAGACCTGTCTGTTAGGGATATCGCAGATGTCGGCGGTAAGAATGCCTCCCTTGGGGAGATGATAAGAGAACTGGATAAAGAGGGGGTGCGCGTTCCCGGTGGTTTTGCGACTACCGCTCAAGCCTACCGGGAGTTTATAGATGCCAATAACCTGCAGGGACGACTTGGAAAGGCTTTGGACCAGTTTCGAGATAAGGAGCAGTCGCTGGAAAAAACCGGCCGGACGATCCGCAGGCTTTTTTTGCATGGTGAGTTTCCGGAACCGATCGTAGAGGCCATAACGAATGCGTATCGGGAACTTTCCAAGCGATATGCAGCTGATCATCGGGGCGAGGAAAATGAAATCAGTGTCGCCGTTCGCAGCAGCGCTACCGCCGAAGACCTGCCCGAAGCGAGTTTTGCCGGGCAGCAGGAAACCTTTCTCAATATAACCGGCGAACGGGAACTGATCGACGCCTGTCGAAAATGCTATGCATCTTTATTTACCGACCGGGCTATTTCCTATCGAGAGGAACATAAATTCGATCATCTGGAGGTTGCACTCTCCGTTGGGGTGCAGAAAATGGTGCGTGCGGATATGGCTGGGTCGGGAGTCATGTTTTCTCTTGATACCGAAACAGGCTTTCCCAATGTGGTCATGATCGACGGCGTCTGGGGCCTCGGCGAGAATATAGTCCAGGGAGCGGTAAATCCCGACGAGTTTCGCGTTTTCAAGCCGCTGCTGAACAAGGATGGGCTGTCGCCGATTATCGAAAAGCGCCTTGGCACCAAGGAAAAAACGATGGTTTATGCTCAAGGAGGATCGAAAACGGTTAAGAATACCAATACTCCCAGAAAAAAAAGAGACAGTTTTGTACTCACCGATGAGGAGATTCTCACTTTGGCCAGGTGGGCCTGCACCATAGAAGATCATTATGACAAACCGATGGATATGGAGTGGGCCAAGGATGGTGAAACCGGTGATCTTTTTATTGTTCAGGCGCGGCCGGAGACGGTGCAGTCGCAAAAAAAAAGAGGCGCATTGAAACAATACAGCCTTAAGGAACGGGGTGCGGAGCTGGCCGTTGGCCTGGCTGTTGGTGATGCCATCGCCTGTGGTAAGGTCAGTATTTTGCACGACCTGAAGGAAATGGAGCACTTTGAGGATGGATCGGTGTTGGTAACTGAAAGGACCGATCCGGACTGGGGACCAATTATGAAGCGGGCAGCGGCAATTGTTACCGAGCACGGAGGCCGGACAAGCCACGCCGCAATCGTCAGTCGGGAACTGGGTATTCCGGCCGTTGTCGGCGCTGAAAAGGCTCTGGAGAAGCTGCAGGGTCGGGAACTCGTTACGGTAAGTTGTGCCGAAGGAGCACAAGGCAAGGTTTACGATGGGGAGCTGGCCTACTCCGAGGAAGAAATCGATCTTGAGTCTCTTCCTAAAGTTAAGGTGGATATCATGTTGAATATCGCAACCCCCGATGCAGCCTTTCGTTGGTGGAGCCTTCCCGCCGACGGCATCGGTCTGGCCCGTATGGAATTTATCATTAATAATATCATCAAAATTCACCCCATGGCACTTATTCATCCCGAGCGGATTGAAGACCAAGAAGTACGCCGGAAAGTGGATGAGCTGACCCGCGGGTATGAGGATTATCCAGAATACTTCGTCGACAATCTGGCGCGTGGTATCGGCAAAATAGCGGCTTCGCAATACCCAAAACCGGTCATCGTGCGCATGAGTGATTTAAAAACCAACGAGTACGCAAATTTAATTGGAGGAAGCTATTTTGAACCTGAAGAGGAAAATCCGATGCTTGGTTTTCGGGGTGCCAGCCGCTATTACAGTGAACGATACCGGGCAGGATTCGATCTCGAATGCAGAGCTATCCGGCGAGTCCGTGAAAAGCTTGGTTTTGATAACGTCATCGTTATGATTCCCTTCTGCCGCACAGTAAAAGAAGCCGACAAGGTGATTGAGGTAATGGCTGAGAACGGTTTGCAGCGCGGCGAGAACGGACTTGAAGTCTATGTAATGTGCGAGATCCCATCCAATGTGGTGCTCGCTGCCGATTTTGCCGAGCGGTTTGACGGGTTTTCCATCGGCTCAAACGATCTGACCCAGCTGGTACTTGGGGTGGATCGGGATCTCGCGGATCTGGCCGAGCTGTTCGACGAACGTAATGAAGCAGTGAAACAGATGATCGAGACGGTGATCAAGCAGGTGCATAAGCAGGGAAAAAAGATTGGGATCTGTGGCCAGGCACCAAGTGATTATCCCGATTTTGCAGAATTTCTTGTCAGTGTCGGCATAGATTCCATCTCGCTGAATCCGGACTCGGCCATTGCGGTGAGGAAGCGCCTCGCCGAAAGTGAACGGCAATAGAAAATAGGTGAAAGATGCGCTGAATCGTTTGAAAGAAAGGAGATGAGGTTTGGATAAACCGGCAAAGGAGCACACCTCGGACGCAGCATCCTTTTATGCCAAATCCTCCGAAGAGGTTTTGACTCAACTCAAAGTCAAGCCCGGAGAGGGGCTTTCCGACAGGGAAGTGCAACAAAGAAGGGAACGGTATGGCCTGAATGAGCTCGAGGGGGAAGTATCACCCAGACCCTTGATAATCCTGCTCAATCAATTCAAAAGCATTGTCATTCTGATTCTTGCGGTGGCCGCACTTGTTGCCTTGATCACAGCCCGCTGGGCCGAAGGTGTGGCGCTGATCGCCGTAACGGTTATTAATACCGCCATCGGCTTTTTTACTGAATACAAAGCTGTTCTGTCCATGGAGGCATTACGACGACTGGGACAGCAGATGACGACTGTTCGACGACAGGAAAAAGAACAAAAAATAGCGGCATCGGAACTCGTACCCGGTGATATCGTTCTTCTTGGTATGGAGGATTTAGTTCCCGCAGATCTTCGTCTACTGGGTGATAAAGGAGCCCGGGTCAATGAGGCTGCACTGACCGGAGAATCCGTGCCGGTTGACAAATCTCCGGGCAGTGTCGATATCGATGCGTCGCTGCATGAACGAACCAGCATGCTCTATAAAGGGACGACCATTGAGGACGGCGAGGTCGAGGCAGTCGTCACCGCAACCGGGCTGTCTACCGAACTCGGTCGCATTTTCGAGCTGACCGAAAGTGCGGAAAAAAAAGTACCTCCCTTACAAAAACGACTCGATCAACTGGGCAGGCGGTTGGCATGGATAACGCTGATAATCGCCGCCATTGTCGGCGCCGCAGGCATGGCAGCCGGCCGCGAGACGGTCATAATGGTCGAAACGGCCATCGCTCTAGGTATTGCCGCAATTCCTGAAGGCTTGCCTATTGTTGCGACTATCGCCCTGGCTCGAGGCATGTGGTTGATGGCTAAACATAATGCCCTGGTAAATCGTCTGACGGCGGTGGAAACTCTTGGTGCCACCTCGGTAATTTTTACCGACAAAACAGGCACGCTTACCGAGAATATAATGACTGTCAGGGAATTGGTCACATCTTTTGAATCGATGACTCTGCATGAACAGCAGGAAGGCCGGGCTGACGATCAGAGCATCGGCGAAGATTCTTCGCTGATGCGTCTGCTGAACATCGGCGTTTTGTGTACCAATGCAAGACCCGACGATCAGGGTGGCTATACCGGTGATCCAACAGAGATTGCGCTCCTCAAAGCGGCGGAACGAATAGGAGTGCATCGTCAAAAACTGCTTGAGAAGCTGGTGGAGGTGCGCGAGGAGCCCTTTGATTCCGAGACAATGATGATGGCGACCTTCCATGAAAAGGGTCAGTCGAGATATTACGTTGCCGTCAAAGGCGCGCCAACTCCAGTGCTTCAGGCCTGTGATCGGGTATTAACCGAGGAAGGATTCGCGCCCTTATCGGATGAGCAGCGAAAAGAATGGGCTGAAAAAGCCGACGAGCTGGCAGGTCGAGGTTTACGTCTGCTGACTCTTGCCGACAAGGAGGTTTCGGATGTTGAAGCAAACGCCTATGAAAAACTTTGTTTTGTCGGCCTGGTAGCGATGGAGGATCCGCCGCGGAGGGATGTCCGGGAGGCAATTGAGGAATGCCAGACTGCTGGTATCCGTGTGGTAATGGTAACCGGGGACCGAGCCGACACCGGCAGCGCAATCGGCAGGAAAGTCGGACTCAGCATCGAAGAAAAAACCTTTCTCGGCAAGGAACTGGAAGACTCGGAGAAATTATCGGAGAAGACACACGGCAGGATTAAAAACGCCGGTGTTTTTGCTCGGGTCACTCCGGAGCAGAAATTCAACCTGATCAAATTATATCAGGCCGGCGGTCAAATCATCGCGATGACCGGAGACGGTGTGAACGATGCACCTGCTTTGAAGCAGGCCGATATAGGTATTGCCATGGGTCAGAGAGGCACCGATGCAGCAAAGCAGGCTGCCGATATGGTACTGCGCGATGATAAATTTTCAACTATCGTAACCGCAGTCAGGGAAGGTCGAATTATTTTTGCCAATATCCGCAAGTCGGTAATCTTCATGCTCTGCACCAATTTTGCTGAGGTTCTGGTGGTCACACTGGCGTCTCTGACCCAGATCCCGATCCCTCTGCTGCCCTTGCAAATTCTCTATCTCAACGTTTTGACCGACGTGTTTCCCGCTTTGGCTCTGGGTCTGGGACCGGGTTCCGCCGATGCTATGCAAAGGCCGCCCAGGCAGGCTAAAGAATCTGTTTTGACCAGACACCACTGGCGATCCATCGCAGGCTGGAGTGTGGTTATCGGAGCCCATGTGCTGGGAGCGCTGTCGATTGCTCTGTATTATTTAGGATTCGAAGAACAACGCGCGGTCACTGTCTCTTTTTTGACCCTTGCTTTGGCTAAACTGTGGTTTGTGTTCAATCTTCGCGATAGGGATACTCCGGTCTGGCGCAACGATGTGATTTCCAACAAGTGGATGTGGGGAGCTTGGGGCCTCTGTCTGGCGTTATTGTTTGCTGCAGTATATTGGGCACCCCTGGCAGGTGTCCTGCAAACCTTGCCACCTGGGCGGAAGGGCTGGGCGGTTATTATCTCTTTAAGCCTGATCCCAGCCATCCTCGGCGCATTCCTGCCGGGCATGCGATTTTATTCTGCGAACAAAACTGAATTTGAAAAATGATGAAATACATCCGTACCCACATATTCTGTAAGCAAATGTTGGTTGATGTAAAATTAAACCTAACCCTGGAGGTTATAAGACATGAGAATACCTTTAGAAATCTCCTTTCATGGAATATCCCGCAGCGAGTCGATTGAACAGCTTATTCGAAATGATGCCGAAAAGCTGGAACGGGTGTGCGACAGGTTGATCAGTTGCCGGGTGGGCGTCAAACTGGACCAGAAGAGCAGTAATACCGCCAATACCTTCAAAGTGAAGATAGAAATGCGGGTTCCGCCTGGGCATAATCTGGTGGTTACCAATAAATCCGGAATAAAAGAGGCTGCAGACGATCTGCCGACAACAATAAAAAACACCTTTAAATCTGCGCATCGACGGCTCAAACAGCTTAATGAGAAACAACAGGGCGCCGGGAAGATTCATCCGGAACAGCAAATCAGCGGCATAATCACCAAAATCTTTGCTGAAGCAGGATACGGCTTTCTCCGTTCTTTGGAAGGCGATGAGATCTATTTTCATCGAAACAGCATCGTCAACGAGGAATTTGATCGGTTGGAACCCGGTATGGGGGTGAGTTATGCAGCTGAAGTCGGAGAAAAAGGACTGCAGGCAAGTTCAGTACAGATTCTCGGTAAAAAAATTGGTGAGCCTGCAAAGGAAGAAGAGCAGGGCGAAGACAATGTCTCACCTCTTGGTTGGCAGAGAAAGAAAGGATAAATCCGCTCTCTTTTCGTCAGATTGAAGGTACAAAATCTGACTGGTCAATTCAAAGCAGTATGCATTGATCGAATAATCAATCAATGCACACTGCTGGTATTTCTGTTGGTAGTCATTCACAAAGTGAGAGCTCGTCTATCTTCTACCGATCAATTCCACCGATACAGAGATATTTAATCTCAAGATAATCGTCCATGCCATATTTCGAACCTTCGCGTCCGTTTCCCGATTGCTTAACACCCCCAAATGGCGCCATCTCGTTGGATATTACACCTTCATTGATGCCGACAATACCATACTCCAGCGCTTCACTTACTCGCCAGATACGTCCTATATCACGGGAATAAAAATAGGCGGCCAGGCCACACTCGGTGTCGTTGCTCATGGTGATGGCCTCTTCCTCTGTCTTGAAGGAAAAGAGCGGTGCCACCGGCCCGAATATCTCCTCATGGTAGACCCGCATAGTATCGTTTACCCGGGAAAGAACCGTAGGCTTGACAAAAGAGCCGCCAGGTGACCGACTGCCGCCTGTAAGGATTTTCGCGCCTTTTGTCACGGCATCATCAATCAAAGCCAATACATCATGTGCCGCTTTTTCATCAATCAAGGGACCGATCGTGACATTTTCATCCATACCGTTACCAACTACCAGACTGGCCGTTACTGCCGCGGTGAGCTTTTGGGCGAATAGCTCGTACACATCTTCCTGAACCAGGATTCGATTGCTGCAGACACAGGTCTGTCCGGCATTACGAAACTTAGATATCATTGCTCCTTGTACCGCAGCATCGAGATCCGCATCATTGAAAACAATAAACGGCGCATTACCGCCCAGTTCCATTGAGGTTTTTTTCACGGTGGCTGCACACTCCGCCATCAACTGCTTGCCGACCTGGGTCGAGCCGGTAAAGGTCAACTTGCGCACAATGGGATTAGAGGTAAGCTCGGCACCGATTTCACGGGTTATGCCGGTAACTATATTTATCACCCCGGCGGGAATGCCGGCCCGGCAGGCCAGTTCGGCTATGGCCAGAGCGGAAAGCGGCGTCGCATTGGCAGGCTTGCAGACCACCGTGCAACCGGCGGCAAGAGCCGGTCCTATCTTGCGCGTCAGCATGGCATTAGGGAAATTCCAGGGAGTAATACAGGCAACAACACCAACGGGCTGTTTAATGCATACCAGCCGCTTGCTGTTGTCGGGAGCTGGAATAGTGTCGCCATACACTCGCTTAGCTTCTTCTGCAAACCACTCAATATAGTTGGCGCCATAAGCAATCTCACCTTTTGCTTCAGCCAGTGGCTTCCCCATTTCCGCAGTGAGGATTCTAGCCAGATCATCCTGATGCTCCATCATCAGCTCGAACCACCTGCGCAACAGGTTGGAGCGCACTTTTGCAGGTTTGGTGCGCCAGTCAAGAAAAGCCTTTTGGGCAGCATCAATTGCACGGCGTGTCTCAACAGTGCCACATTTAGCAACAGTTCCGACCAGCTCTCCTGTCGCGGGATTATATACCGGCAGGGTTTCACCACTATCGGCATTAACCCACTCCCCATTGATAAAAGCCTGTCGTCGCAACAGGACGGTATCTTGTATTTTCAGCATGGCTAAACCCTCCGATAGAGTTAATTGTATTTGGTTGTATTTATTTGTATTTGATTGAAAACAAGAAAACTATCTGTAAGTCACTATTCCCGCCCAAAAGCATTGCTTGCGGGACTCTTTTTAGTGCTCACTTGATGGGCATAAGTTCCTTCACGAAATTCCTTTCTAAAAAGCAAAGAAAGAATTTCTAAGTCACCAATCCCGCCCAAAAGCGTTGCTTGCGGGACTCTTTTTAGTGCTCACTTGATGGGCATAAGTTCCTTCACGAAATTCTTTCTCAAAAAGCAGAGAAAGAGATTTCTAAGTCACTAATATAATCAATCCGGCAGACGAACAACACATTTCGAAAGAATGACAAAAAACGACCTTACTCTACCTCGATATAGACAAACCTTAATATTTCAACATGATGTACAGTAGCAACAAGCTAGCGTAAGCTTAACGAAGAGAGCGGATTGGGAGACAATTTTTAGTAGTTGCCCTCAAGTTGCACCATCCGGGAAACCCACTTTAATCTGGGATAAAGTATCCACTTTGCTGCCTAAAAAATAGATTTATGTTTACTTTTTAGGACGGAGATGACTATTTATGAGTCTGTTGATTTAGTAGGATCTTTGTTCGAGATCGAGGCATGTGTAAAATAACCGGAGTTATATGTTAGATATTACGAGGATTATTTTTTTCATATAACGAAGATATCGGGCAAAAAGACACTAAATAAAGAGGGTCATTTATCGTCCAACAGACTGTGATATTCAGTCCTATCACCTCGATTTTTTTTTTGGTGTTTATAAATTATCGACATGCAGAAACCCACAGCGCAAAATCAGCTCTATATCATCATCGCCGCACTTCTGGCGCTTTTTCTAGGGGCCATGGATGCCCTCATCGTCAGCGCGGCAATGCCGTCAATCGTCGCCGATCTCGGGGGCCTGACCTTGTACAGCTGGGTCTATTCAGCTTATTTTCTTGCACGCGCGGTTTCCCTACCGGTATTTGGTAAACTGGCAGATCTGTTTTCCACCAGAAGGCTGTTTCTTTTTTCCATCACCATTTTTCTACTGGCCTCGCTCACGGCCGGCGCCGCCACATCGATGTTTGTTCTCATTGGTGCAAGGGTCTTTCAGGGGATCGGTGCCGGAGGCATTTTCGCCCTTGTTTATATTGTCCTTTCGGATATTGCTCTGCCCGATCAACGCGGTAAGACCCTGTCGCTAGCCAGTTCGGTCTGGGGCATTTCGTCCATTATCGGTCCAACCCTCGGCGGCTGTATCGTGACGTATGTCTCATGGAGGTGGATTTTTTTCCTCAATGTGCCGCTGGCCCTCGCTTCACTTGCGACAATCGGCCGCTGCCTGCAACCCCAGGCTCGATCTCCGAAAAAATTACAATTAGATTTTGCCGGGATTACCTGTCTTTCCGGCTTTATCCTATCTTTTCTGACAATTTTCATTATAGGGGGAAGGGATTACGGTTGGATGTCCGGAGAAATATTGGGTCTTGGTGCGCTGTCGGCGATTTTTGCCGTGCTCTTTATCATCGTCGAAAAACGAGCGGCTGATCCGGTGCTCGATCTGCGATTTTTTAGTCGGCCGGTTTTTTTCCTTGGAAACAGTGCTGCCTTCTGCAGCAGCTTTGCAATTTTTTCACTGTTTGCCTACGTTCCGCTCTTTATCGAAGGAGCACTGGCCAAAACACCCATGCAGGTAGGAATAACCATGCTCTCCCTGAGCCTGGGTTGGTCCGCCGGTTCTCTTTTGCTCGGTCGTTTCATTAATGGTGCAGGCAGTAGGTGGGCAGCATTTTCAGGTGGTTTTATGCTGGTGCTCAGCGGAGTTGCCATGCTTTTTTTTAGCCCGCAAACCTCTCTGGTTGTCTGCTTCCTCGTCTTTTTGCTCGCTGGTCTCGGCATGGGTTTTGTCACTCTCTCCACTTTATTGCTGGTGCAGGCAGACCTCTCCGACGGCAATCTGGGGGTGGCCACTTCCTTTCACCAGTTTTCCAGAACCCTTGGAGGTACAATCGGAGTGGGGATCTGCGGCGGCATTGTGACGACCGGAATGCTCCATAACCTTGAGAGAGCCTCTACTACGATACCGTCCACCGTCATGAATCTGCTGCACAAAAGCATGGAGAATATTCTACGCGAAGATTTCAGGAACACCCTAAGTCAGCAGGTCCAGGCCGTGCTCTCCTTGGCCATATCGGATGCGATGTCGACAGTGTTTTGGATTATTCTTGGAGCGGCGCTGATCTGCCTGGCTTGCAGTGTGCTGTTACTGAAAAACCTGCAGTCGGGAAAGAAGAAACAAGTTGGCTGCTGAGATGACGTTTTTCGCAAGGCAAAGGGGGACGTCTTGGAAAAGGAGTAAGAAGGCAAACTGGAAAACCCAGTCTTTCCCGATTTTATGTACTGCTTTTACCTACTGCTATTCGTGGTAAACACCGAGTGGTCGATGGAAGGTGTATTCTGCCGGGTTAACCACCAGGGTATCCCAAGCCTGCCCGGTATTCCCCCCAAGGGCGGAAAAAGGCGATGAAACCACGAAAACCACTGTGCCACATAGCGTAGCGACCAAACCAAGAGGTCTCGCAAGGAAAAGATCAATCGTCATCGCCTCCGGACTGCTCTGCGCTATGTCTGTGTTTTGTTCAACCGTTGCAGGCAGAGCGGATAGTGGATACCCGACTAATGAAATTATCAGGAAAAGCATCGTGAGTGTTTTTCGATTACTGCGCATTGAACTTCTCCTTTTCATGAGTTTAACCTGAAAAAATATCTTATTTTATAGGCTTCCCCAGAAGTCCTCCCCTCCTTACATTCCAAAAAAACCGGAGATAAAAACCAGCTCGTCTCGGTGTGAATAAAAAAATAACCATAAACACTTTGTCCAAGTAGTCACTGAGAATTTTCACAATTATAGGACCTTAATTTGAGTACAGATCTTTATTTTTGTATATCAGGCGAGCCCAATTTTTTTCCAATACCCCTCGATTTCAAGCCTTTCTTTCAAGAACTCGTAAAAGGGAAAGTTGCATTCGCCCCCTCTAGGACTTTGCTGGTATTCTGCCAGGAATTGTCGAATTTGTGTAGGGCTGTAGAGAGTCAATTCTGTTATTAAATCGTCACGCTGTTCTTCAGTCATAGATCACCTCCTGAGTGATTTTGCTATCAATCAGGTTAGTGTACGATCGAAAACTTACAATAATCTTAACACTGACCCATAAATGTCATATTGACATAAAAAAACTCTTCTGGAAGATCGCGAACCTTATTAAAACCACCTCCTGGCCGGCAATAGTCATCCCCCTTTTCCATGATCTCAGTAAAGAAGTGAAGAATGAATCCATCCTGCATTCCCCTGTTCTGCGAGACTCACATTAACCCATCTGCCCTTATAGCCAATGACTGATACCAGGCTTCCGGCTTCCAGTATTTTATTCACTTTTGCCTGCATTGACGGTGCTTTTCTAAGATTACTCTTTTTCAAAAGTTTCATTGGCAGAGGGGACAGAAAAATTATCTCCTCAGTATTTTCCTGCTCCCAATGTGTACTGGTATATAGTGCAGTTTGCTGTACCTGCTCCATCGCCTGTCGACACAAATATGAGGCACCTTCGTAGTTCTTTCTTTGGATCTCAGTTTTGCTTTCCGACAGATATTGCTCTGCCCAATAAAGCAAATCTTTTTGCCTGCTATCCAGAGTATTCATTTTCAAAGTGCCAATGAGAACAGCGGTCACATCAACAACAAGCTTTGCCGCCTCAACTTTTTTTCCTCTGTCGAGTAATTCTGTTTTGTTTCGTAGAAGCTCGCTCACCAGCCGCCCGCTCATCTGTAGGTAATTATCTGCAGATGCGTGTTCCTTCAGCAATCTCCTCTGCAACTCGGCGGTAAATTCCTTTTGCCTTGTGTATTTATTAGCTAATTCTCTGTTCTCATTTTCCAATTGTTCAATTTTACCCAATTTCTCATTTTCCAATTGTTCAATTTTATCCAGTGTATTCCGAGACACCTCTCTATCAATTTGTGGAAAGGCAATTGGCCCACTGCCACCCTTCCGGCTGTTCACAACGCACCCGGAGAGGCAGAAAGTGAGAGATGTCGATATACAAAGGAAAAAATAACAATATCGAGATAAAGCAGATCCTAAGTCATGCATGAGTGAAATACTCCAGCCCTGGCATGTCTCCCGATAAACGGGTGAAAGATTAGACGTAAGCCGGCTTTTCCCACGCCCAATCTGTTTCTCTCTGATTTTATTTGATTTGTTTCAAATAATTACAGAGAGGGCTTTACTCTCACTGTAATTATCCATTTTACAGATGATAACGGATCGTGTTAAATTCAATTGATTGTGAGGTTTATTACGGTAAGGTTGAGCTAATGTCAAGTCAATACAAAGAAACAATTCCCAGCCTATATTTTTCAAATGCACCGTGTTGGTACGGTTTTTTCTTGGGAAGAGCGGAGTGCTCTCGTTGGCTTTTTCTGTCTTTTGTAGCCATAGATGGTGCATGCTATCTACCAGCCAGGTCTTAGAAAGTCACTTTTTGCAGCTTTTCAGGACCTTACTGACAGACTCCCGGTGTCAGGGAAGTTGACGCATGAACTGAAATAGCGCATTGAAAGTTTTATCTCACTACCTGACCCTTTATATTTTTGATTTCCTTCCCCTCTTTCTATCGCCGGTCAGAGTCCGCTAGCCAGAGAAGTTGATCTGCGCGGGTCTGCGCCACCATACATCAGTCCATCTTTGACCATGATGGACTGACTAGCACCCATTGCTGCTTTCTGTTTGACCTGCTGTCCCTTCTCCTGCAGGATTTTGATGGTATCAGGACTGATTCCTTCTTCTATCCGCAATTCGTCCGGCAACCATTGGTGATGGATTCGGGGAGCCGCCACTGCACTTTGGATATTGAGGCCATGATCGATAACATTCATGATTACCTGGAGTGTGGTGGTAATAATTCGACTGCCACCGGGGCTACCGGTAACCAAAAAGTTTTTACCCTTATTTTTGACGATCGTCGGCGACATGGAACTCAGCATACGCTTGTTGGGCTCTATCTTATTGGCTTCACCGCCAATTAGGCCATAAGCGTTAGGCACGCCCGGTTTCGCTGAAAAATCATCCATCTCGTTGTTCAGCAAAAAGCCTGCTCCTTCAACCACTATACCGGAACCATAGCTAAAGTTAATGGTATAGGTGTTGGACACTGCATTGCCGAATTTATCGACTATGGAAAAATGTGTCGTCTCGCTGCTCTCGTATGGTTGCGGCTTGCCCGGCACAATTGTACCGCTTAGCGTAGCCTTGTCCATGTCGATACTTTCGCGGATTTTAGCGGCATAGTCTTTCGAAATAAGACCTTTTATCGGTATCTTGACAAAATCCTCATCGCCCAGATAGAGGGATCGGTCTGCATAGGCCCGTTTCATCGACTCGGCCATCAGGTGAATAGTCAGGGCCGAGTTATGGCCGTATTCTGAGATAGGGTAGCCTTCCAGGATATTCAGGATCTGCACCACATGTACACCTCCCGAACTTGGCGGGGGCATCGAGTAAATGTCATAACCACGGTAGGTACCATGTACTGGCTCCCTTATGGTTGGGAAATAATTTCTCATATCCTCCATGGTAATGAGACCACCGTGTTTGGCCATTTCCGTTACCAATTGCTGAGCAGTTTTGCCTTCATAAAACTCCTTTGCCCCCTCACCGGCAATCCGCCTCAGCGTTGCGGCAAGATCTTTTTGCACAAAGAGATCTCCCGGTTCATAGAAACTGCCGTCCGGCTTATAGAAGACCTTGACAGAGGATTGCCATCTTTTGAGCATTTTTTCTTTTTCCTTGAGACCGTCGCTAAAGCGAGGGGTTACGACAAACCCCTCTTCTGCCAGCTTAATAGCCGGCGCCATTGCCTCCTTCAGGCTGATGGTACCGTACTTCTCCAAAGCAAAAGCCAAACCGGCAACCGTTCCCGGCACGCCGGCCGCTAAATGAGAATATCGTGAGAGCTCACTGTCCGCATTGCCCTCTTTATCAAGGAACATGTCAACGCTTGCCTTAGCGGGTGCCTTCTCCCGGTAATCAATGGCGACGACCTTATTTTTTTGCTCGGAGGAAATCAGCATAAATCCGCCGCCACCAATATTGCCCGATCTGGGTTGGGTGACAGCCAGGGAAAAAGCTGCGGTGACAGCGGCATCAATGGCATTACCACCTTTCTTCAGCACGTCCTGGGCAGACTGGGTGGCAAGAAAATGACTGGTGACAACCATTCCCTCACTTCCCTGCACGGGACTCATCCTCTCACCTTCAAGGATCGCTGCAGAATGTGCTGTTACTGAAACCAGCAACACCAGGCTTCCAACCACAGCCAAGACACTTCTACGACTCAACCGATTGAATATTTCACGCATACAACCTCCTGGTCCCGACCCCATCTTGCCTGGGAATCGTTAGACTATCACCGTCGGGGGAATTTTCCCAAAAAGGAATGTCGCACCCTTATTGCCTGAATCAGCGAGAATACGAGCTTATAGTGCCGAGGCGAGAGCAGTTGCCAAATCGAGCAATTGCTCTCCATTTTCTAAGCCATCCAGAAAGCGCTTCGGTATATTGTTATAGCCTACCTGAGCGCCTGTCAATGTACCTGCCAGTATGGCCCGAGCCTGATTCTGTCCGCCACCGTTGATCGCATGAAGCACTGCTGATTCAAAATCGTTCGAGAACCTTGCACCGAGGTAATAAGCGGCCGGAAGTTGATGATAGATGGCACAAGGCATTCCGTAAATGATGGAAACTTTCCATGCCGGTTCAATACGAATATCCGGGTCAATTGCTGCTTCAGCCATATAAGAAGGTGTAAGCAGTGCATCCGGCGAGGCAAAGAGACCTGCTCTCGGAGGATCCGGATCTCCGGGACGAGGTGGTTGTAGGTTCTCTCGAGTTACGGCATGAAACGGCAAATCTCCAGTTTTCACCATCCCCATGAGTTTTCCGGAAAGGTCGGTATCGAGCTTATGGCCTTGGACTAACAAACCCAAGACAGCACCAAATGCAACAGTCATGGAGACAACTGTATCATCTATCTGAGTTAAAACGGAATTTTCAGCAATGGCAGAGGCTAAGCGAGAGGGCTGACCGGCATAACGGACCGCAATAGCCAGAGTACGTTCAATCGCTTCAGTGGTATCGGCATGGCCTCCTGTCTGCCCCCAGGACAACTTTTGCTTTACTCGTCGCCGCCATGCGACACGAATTGACTGACTGGTATAAAAACCCGGCCCACTTACAGGTGTACCATCAAGTTGGGGGAAGAGTTCGTTGTCCAACCGCTGACAAAAATCAGTTTTATCATAACCGTCACAATCAACAAGAGAACGAACCATAAGGGAGAGGATATACCCCGACTGAGAAAGCTGTCCGGCCTTCAGTCCATAATGGTAGCGACCGGGTTTGGGATCGGTGTAATCGTTTATCCAGTCACCGTAATCCCGGCGGAGTTCCTTGAGATCGTAATACCAATGAGGTCCCAACCCTAATGCATCACCTATGAATGCGCCCATAACTGCGCCAATTGCGCGATCCTGTAACTCACGGTTCAACATGACCTGATCTCATTTTTACTTTCAGGATTGCCAGCAACCGGAGGTGATCCTTTGTGCACTGCTATTAATTCCGGCTCCATTTTTTGCCCAATTCGTCAAGCCTGGCTTTGCCAAGGTCCTCAGGGGACATCGCAATTCTAAATTCACAATCCGCATTAAAATTCAGGAAAAACGGTTCTGCAAAAAATGGGATTTGTGAAGGATCGTTGACCTCCACGATTGCCACGGCTCCCCTGCAACCATCCTGCTCCGTAAAATATATGCTTTGCGGTGTCAATTCCTTGATGATTTTCTGGATAATTTCTCCGGCCTTCCCCTCTCTTACAAGTGTGTTGAACGGCTCGTGAGGAAATCTCACGTTCAGGAGCATTCTCATTTTGATTTCTCCATGCTATCCTATGATTTTTAAAAAAAACACCCCGTTACTGAGCGAACGAAAAGCTCGCAACCCTCAATCCAAGAGAATGTTCCAGAGCATTTTTACCCCACAAATGCCCTGGAACTCTCTTCAAACCCGATTGAACGTCAGCAATAATCCTCCATAATGAAATGTTCCCCATCTAACTTCACGAAATGGACACCATCAAATTTCGGCAACCCTGCTATCTTCCAAGCTTTCTCAGGATTTTCGAATTGATTGAAGACGCATTTTCCCGACTGATGCACATGTTTGCATACATAGTTCAAAATCGGGAAATAGTGAAATTTTGCATAATAGGAACGCATAAATCGTATGATCTCGTTTTGCTCATCAGATATCTGCGTAATCCCCTCCCGCTCTGCAATGGTTTGAGCAACACATTCATCCCATATTGCAGGGTCGGTCATAAACCCATTTTCATCGAGTGTAATTTTTTTACCACAACATAATAATTCTGCCATAATATACCTCCTTTCCAGAGAGTCACTACCTGATCAAATACATCTCCTCTGGTCCTTAAGGATAAAGACATAATGTCCTTATCCTCAGTTACGTAAACAATAATCATTCTCAAACAATTAATACATAAAAAGAGCCGACAACAGAGACCTAAAAAGAATTTTGGACATTCCAAACCATCATTTGACTATCCTTTGCTATGCTTTGAGTGCATATGTGTCTTTTCCTTTATAGGCTCCTAGAACTGCTCTCCTTCTATGTTTTTTCTAAGCTGTGCTATCTCAAGACCAAGAGGAACACACTTGTTCCCTTCCATACAACTATCGGCCTCTGGTAAATCGAGGTAATGCTTGAGCTCATGTGCATCCTTTACCAGGTCAACAACCCAGACTTTCTTTTCAGTATCAAACCAAACATTTAAATCTATTCCACATTCGCCTATCTCTGGATAGATTTCTGTAATTTTTTCACATAATTTGTCTTTATCATACATAGTCTCCACCTGTTCGTTGAGGTAATCTCTCACCGCGCGATGCGTCCATTGGAATATGAGTCGGATATTTCTCTCATCTTCTCTTTTTCAAATATAATGCCAAATTTTTTCTCATGCCGAACTTTCTCTTTTGACTTCTTCCAAAAATGTTTGAGGTTGAACATGTCTGAAATGATCGAAGGAGAAAATCCGGTAAAGATCTTGCAAACAAAAGAACAGGAAGAGCGATGAAGTGACACACAAAAAAATGCATTTGAAAGGTACAAAAACTTGAATATGCTGGAAATCCGGGATGATCGGAATAAAAATATTTCCAATTAGTCCTTTCAATCGACAGGAAGGAGCTGAGAAGAACGAGACAGCTGTCCGACGAAATAGGACAAAGTTCCCATTCTCATTTAAAGCAAGGAAACGATATGAAAATCTTCATCACCGGCGGCCTGGGATTTGTCGGCCGAGCGCTCTCCATCGCGTTACTGGAAGACGGCCACCAGATCACAACCGTCGGTCGGACCCCCGAACCAACCAACAAGATTGAACATCCTGCCTTTAACTACCTCGCAGCGGATACCACGAAACCAGGAGACTGGCAGTCAACCGTAGCCGACCATAATATTGTCATCAACCTCGCCGGCAAATCGATTTTCACCTTCTGGACCCAAAAGGTTAAAAAACAGATTTATGATAGCCGGGTATTAACCACCCGCAATTTAGTTGACAGCCTGGCAGGAGCCGGCGACACCATATTTTTCAGCACCTCCGCAGTCGGCTATTACGGAGACCGGGGAGACGATGTACTCACCGAAGCCGAGCCACCGGGAAATGATTTCCTAGCAACTGTCGGCAGGGACTGGGAGCGGGAAGCCCTTAAGGCAAAATCCGATCATGTCCGTGTAGTACTGACTCGTTTTGGTATTGTGCTTGACAGAAGCGGCGGTGCCATGGCCTCTATGATCCCTGCATTCAAGTGGTTCCTTGGTGGACGATTGGGCAGTGGTCGACAATGGTTCCCCTGGATACACTTGCGTGACCTGATAGCCGCCTACCGATTTGCCATTAATCATCCGACTATTGACGGACCAGCCAACTGGTGTTCACCCCATCCAGTACGCAATCGTCTACTGACCCAAGACCTTGCTTACATGCTCAATCGACCTGTCATGTTGCCGACACCCGCTTTTTTTATAAAATTGGTTCTTGGTGATTTAGGAAAAGCTTTACTTTGCAGTCAACGGGCGCATCCTTCTGTACTTGAAGAAGCCGGTTTCCATTTTACTTACGGGGATATCGATAGCGCACTCAATGAAATTATTCATTGATGAACACAACAAACACAGCTACCTATCGGTGCAACTAAAAGGTCGTAATAGAGGAAGGAGATTCTTATGCAATCAACAAAACAGCGAGTTGCACTGGTTACCGGCGCCAACCGGGGCATCGGTTTTGCAATCGCGGACAAGCTCGCCCGATTGGGGCTCAAGGTTATCCTGGGTGCCCGTAACGAACGCAGCGGACTCGAGGCGCAGAAACAGCTGGTTACGCAAGGACTGGATGTTCACTTCACTCTCCTTGATGTCGCCGATTCAATCTCGATTATGGCGGCCGTCGGCAGAATAAGGGACATTTTTGGAAGACTGGACATACTGGTCAACAACGCCGGCATTTCGATTGATGGGCAGTCAGGTATACTCGAGTTACCACTCAGCCTCCTACAAAACACACTCCAGACCAATGCCTTTGGCCCTCTTCTGTTGAGCCAGGGTTGCGTACCGATCATGAGCAAAAATCACTACGGCCGTATAGTAAATATTTCCAGCACACTCGGTGCCTTGACTGAGATTGTCAACCCGGAATCCAGCGACACAGAGCTGAGGTTGCCTGCCTACCGTCTGTCGAAAACCTTGCTCAACGGGATCACAGCACTATTGGCTAGGGAATTGTACGAAAAAAATATTTTGGTCAACGCAGTCTGTCCAGGCTGGGTACGGACCGACTTGGGCGGACCCCAAGCCCCGGTTTCCCCAGAACAGGCTGCAGAGACCCCGGTTTGGCTGGCAACCCTGCCTGATGACGGCCCGACCGGTGGCTTTTTTAGGGAGCACCAGCCGATTCCCTGGTAATGTTCGGGAGTGCCTGCCTGACTCATTTTCTTTCTATGAGCCAAACAATACTTCTGGGTGAAAGGTAATCGGAAGACCAGGCATCGCAGCCCTCCGACTTGTATCGATACAAAAGCTGCCAAGATTTACAGGGCATGATATATGCATTTTCATCGCTTTTTTCATCATCCTGCCTACAGACCGATGTCGGAAAATTACGCCCAGCCCTTCCTTCATCCTCGCTATCCTGTAAGGTTGTATGGAATTCAGGGGAAATGTTGTTGAGGTGTTCTATAATGCAATCATCCGCCCAAGGAGTTTTGAAAGTTGTGCTCTCGAGGCTGACGTCCTGGTCATGTAAATTAAAGATCACAGACAGGGTCTCCTCATTTTCCAGGGTCCACCATGCCTTAATCGCTTTGTCGGAAAAAACCTGAAAACCGGCCCCGTTTTTTTGGATTTTTTGCAAACGAGGTACAATGGCCTGTTGTCGGAGTTTCAATAATTTCCGGTATAACTTTAAGAAAGGATTATCGCCGGCTTCATCAACTGGCTGCCAGTCAAGCCTGGATAACTGGAAGGTCGCTTCGGAATTTGGATCCGGAATACGCTCACGGCTTTGGGGTGAACTGAACTGGGGAAATTTCTCGAATTCCTTCCTCCTTCCCTCGGTAACACTCTTGGCCAATTCCTGGCCAAAATTACAAAAATAGTAGAAGGGGTTGCGGGCTCCATACTCCTCTCCCATGAAGAGGAGCGGCGGTGAAGGGGCGAGAAGAACAAGGGTAACCAGGATGCTAAGGTCTCGTGAATCACAGAGAGAAATGAGTCTTTCTCCCATGGCACGGTTACCAATCTGGTCATGATTCTGTAAAAAATTGACAAAGGCAAGCGGAGGCAGATGGGCACTCGGCTCGCCACGTCTCTTATTCTGTCGGTATGGAGACCTTTCGCCCTGATAGGCAAAGCCTTCGGTAAGGCACCGGCCCAAATGTTCTATCGGCTTGTCAGAATAATCGTGGTAGTACCCTTCTGTTTCCCCTGTCAAGAGAATGTGACAGGCATGATGAAAGTCATCATTCCACTGAGCTGTAAAAAGTCGCGGTGAACCATCAATATTTCGGTCAAGGTATGCTGCACAGTTATGATCGTTTTCCAAAATCAGATGAATATGGCGCCGACGCCCCGGCCCTTCGTGGACTTTTTCGGCAATTTCTTCAAGAATATCGGGGTGTAGTTGATCAAAAATACTGTGCACGGCATCAAAGCGGAGCCCGTCCATGTGATACTCTTCAAGCCAATAGAGGACATTGGCAATATAGAAATCCCGCACAATTCTGCTCTTTTGGCCGGAAAAATTAATTGCCGAGCCCCATGGGGTATAGAATTTTTCAGTAAAAAAGGCATCCCTTGCGTAAACATAAAGATAATTCCCTTCCGGGCCGAAATGGTTGTACACAACATCGAGAAAGACCATCATATTTCTCTGATGCGCCGCTTCGACCAGTTCCTTCAGTTCGGTCGGGGTCCCATAAACACTGCACGGTGCAAAGAGCAGTGCTCCGTCATAGCCCCAGTTAAAATTGCCGGGGAACTGGGCAATCGGCATAATTTGAACTGCAGTTATCCCCAGATCAGCCAGATAATCAAGTCGCTCGGTGACTCCTTTAAAGGTTCCCATATGGGAGAATGTTCCGATATGCAGCTCGTAGATAACCGCTTCATCCCATGGTCTCCCTTGCCATTCTGCATCCTGCCAACTGTGTTTTTTCGGATTGCAGACGACACTCGGGCCATGGATATCGGTGGCCTGACAGCGACTGACAGGATCGGGAACAAGCAAATCCTGATCGATCATGAACTGGTACAGATCGCCTTCTTTTGCCGTCGGGTGATGCACAACAAACCACCCTTCATCCTGCTGCATCATCGGCAGCTCCTGAGATGCCGATGATGCAGCAGTTAAACACAGCTCAACCCGCTTGGCCTCTGGAGCCCACAGACGAAAGAGAACTCCACCACCGGGTTCTATGCTGGTTCCAAATTTCATTGAAAAAATTCGTTCCAAAATGTGCTCTGTCCCTTTTCAGAGAGGTGTTGCAGCTCCTTTATACCGTAAATATAGATCGTGAATACGCGTCCGAAGCTCCCTTATTCTTTCGGAATCTTTCGCAGTAAGCCAACGGGGTTCACTGATGGAATAGACCATTTTTGCCAACTCATCGAGATAGGACTCGGTGGCCTGACACCATTCATCGGTACACACCCTCTGCATCTCCTTCGCCTCGGATATGTCTTTACTCAGCACGTCGATTGAGGCTGTCAGGTTGGTAATAAAATCACGGTGGGTTTTCAAAAATGATTCTTCCATTTTTTTTTGTTGCTCCATGTCGTTCTCCTCTGTGATCTTAGTATTAAGAGTAAAATTTTTATTCGACACACAGACAAAGGTCCTGTGGTCGACTTACAGCATGGTGCCGACGGATGAACCGAGAGCACCGGAAAACCTGCTGGAGGATCTAACACGTACAGCTTTCTCCTCACTTGTTCCCGATCTCTTGTCCAGCCGGGAATCCGCAATACCCTCTGTCTGCTAAGAAATTTGCAAGGAACATGCCGGATGGTATGATTCTGGCGATAAGTCAAAAAACCACTTTGTATAAAAGGAGCTAATTCCACACGGATGTGGCACGATACCAATCCTATACGGCTAAACCGGCTAAACGAACTTATCGAAATTATCCGATGTTGTCCGATAGAAGAAGACACCGTCCAGTCCCGCAAGACTTACGAAGAGGCAAGCGTTTGTTCAAAACGCGGCGTCCACTTCGGATCCCAGCTCTTTTTTTATGGCGCCCACCTGCCGGTTTCGAGCAGGGACGCAGCTTCCCGATCCACCAGCCAGACCAGCCGTCCACTGGTGGGTTGAATACCTTGCGCAGGGAGCCGACGAGTATCGAACGGCCCCTCCAGGACGGATTTCAGTATCTGCGCCTTGTCACCACCAAATACCAGAAAAATTACTGTTCGTGCGGCATTAATAACCACCGGCGTCAATGTCACACGAGATATCTTGGGTTCGGCCACAAGAACCTCGGCCACCCAGCGCTGCTTTTCTTCCAAAACCGAACTATAGGGAAAAAGTGAAGCGGTATGCCCGTCTTGTCCCAGACCCAGGAAAACCAGATCCAACACCGCTGTCGTTTCCAGGAGACGTGTTCGAAGCAGCTGGTCGTATCGTGTTGCCTCGGCTCCAGGATCTCCGGCACACCGAATGGGATGAATATGAGACGGAGCAACAGGTATCCTTGGCCAACAATGTTTGCTCGGCCATTCGTGCATTATTGCGTTCGTCATCTGCCCCGACGCAACGCTCATCACCCCAGAACACGTGTATATCGGGCCACGGAATTTGCCCCACCCTTGGCGGCATGGCGAGGAGTTGATAGGTACGCCGGGGTGTATTTCCGCCTGCCAGGGCCACCGTGAAATGCCCACTGTCCCGAACTGCCTCCCGGGCCTGCCGCATAAAAAGATCCGCTGCCGCAAGGCTCAAGGATTCAGGATCATCGAAGACAGTCATCATAAGTTCGAACCGGTGGTGATGCGACATACCGGCATATCTTCCCGGCAATGCAGCAAGGTAGGAGTAACCCAGCTACGGCCATCCTGGGCGATCAGTATCTCAGCATCTTCCGGCCCCCACGAACCAGCCTGATAATTGGGAAAATCACTAGGTGGAGAGGAATTCCACAACTCCAGCACCGGAGTAATGACCGACCAGGACGCTTCGGCCTGATCTCCACGTAGAAAAAGCGTCGCATCACCTTCCATGATATCCAGCAGCAAAGTTTCATACGCTTCCGGCGGCCTGGCCTTAAAAGCTTCACGATAATAAAATTGCATCATGACCGGCGAAAGGTGCATGGACGTCCCCGGCTGTTTGACTTCAAACTGCAGGAAAATCCCTTCCTCCGGCTGAATGGCCAACAGAAGTCGATTGGGTCGGTAATCCATCTGGACCTGGGTAGGAAATATCTTGTGGGGCACTGGCCGGAATTGAATTGAGACTTCTGATATCCTCGCCGGCAGGCGTTTGCCGGTACGCAGATAAAACGGCACCCCTTGCCAGCGCCAGTTGTCCACGAAAAATTTTACCGCAGCATACGTCTCGGTATGGGAATTTTCGCTAACATCGTCCTCGCTGCGATAACCGGGCAGGTGCCGCCCCTCAATCCAACCCGAACCATACTGGCCACGCACGGCACATTGGGATACCTGATCCGGTGTAATCGGACGAATGGCATTCAGGACATCCACTTTTTTATTTCGGATCTCATTATCCCGGAAGGAGACGGGTGCTTCCATTGCCACCAGGCAAAGAACCTGCAACAAATGGTTCTGAATCATGTCACGCAGGGCACCTGCATGATCGTAATATTGACCGCGATGGCCCACCCCGATCTGTTCGGCTACCGTTATCTGCACATGATCGATATACTGTCTGTTCCAAAGCGGTTCGAAAAGGGCATTGCCGAAACGAAAGGCCAGAATGTTCTGCACAGTCTCTTTCCCCAGGAAATGATCGATACGAAATATTTGCCGTTCCTGGAAAGACTTCCCCAGCATACAATTCAGCTTGCGGGAGGACTCAAGGTCCCTGCCGAAAGGTTTTTCCACGACTACCCGCTCTCTCTCACAATCCTCATTGAGTTTGGCCTGGGCCAGTTGACCGGTCACTATCTCGATCATACCTGGAGGAAGGGCCAGATAAAAAATCCGATCGGCCCGGACGTCCCAGGTCTTGTCCTGCTCATCCAGCTTTTGTGATAGTTCTTTATACACTTGTGCCGCGCTCAAATCGGCCTCATCGAAATGAAGATGCCCGGCGAATTTTGTCCAGGAATCGCCCTCGGATTTGCCGCGATTGGAAAACTCGTCCACACCCTCGCGCAGATGATCTCGAAATTGCTCATCATTCATACTGCCAAGTCCCATTCCGAAGACCTTAAATTTTTCGGGCAATAAACGATCGAGGAAAAGAGCGTACAAGGCAGGTACGAGCTTTCGCCAGGTCAGGTCTCCACTGGCCCCGAAGATCACGAAAACAGTGGGATTGAGTGCTTTTTTTGTCTCCATAAAGTCTCCTTCCGGTCGGATTAGTGCCTTACAGATTATTTTCGTGAAGGTACTTATACCCCCTTGTGGGGTGTTAGTCAGAGCTCCAGTTGGTGTGGAAGATTCCTTGTTCATCCACTCGTTCATAGGTATGTGCACCAAAAAAATCACGCTGCGCCATGATCAGATTAGCAGGGAGCCAACTGCTGCGGTATGCGTCCCAATAGGCCAGAGCCGTCATCAGGCCAGGTATCGGGATGCCGAGATATACTCCCTCGCAGACCACGGAACGCCAATCGCTTTGGCGATTCTGCACCTGTTTGTTCATGGAGGGAGCAACCAGGAGATTAACCAAATCGGCATTAACCCGATAGGCAGCCTGGATCTCTTCGAGAAGAGCCGCACGGATGATGCACCCGCCGGTCCAGACACGAGCAACAGTCTCTGGATTGAGGTTATATCCATAGGTCTCGGAAGCTTTTCGAAGGAGCGCCATGCCCTGAGCATAGGTAACGATACTTGCGCAATAGAGACCGTTTTCGAGTTGATCGATAAAAGACTGCCTCTCTCCTTTGAAGGCCTGGGTCGGACCCTGAAGATGTTTGCCTGCGACCTCACGTTCTGCTTTATATCCCGACATATGACGCATCATCACCGCTGTATCTATAGTGAGCGTAGGCACTTGAATACGCAGGGCATCGGCCACGGTCCATTCGCCCGTGCCCTTCTGTCTCGCCTGGTCGAGAATCAAATCGACTAGCGGCTGTCCGGTTTTCTCATCCGTTTTCTGAAATATTTCTGCCGTAATCTCTATAAGATAGCTGCCCAACACCCCTTCATTCCAACGACGATACACCTGATGCAATTCGTTCGGCAGCAGGCCCAGTCCACGCTTCATCAGGTCATAGGATTCGGCAATAAGTTGCATCAAGGCATATTCGATACCGTTGTGCACCATCTTGACATAATGACCAGCCGAACCGGATCCCATATAGGCGACACAGCTCGAACCTCTTACCTGGGCAGCGGCCGCTGTCAGGATCGGCCGGACCCGTTCATAGCCGACTTCCGATCCTCCCGGCATGAGGCTGGGGCCGTGACGGGCGCCACTCTCACCACCGGACATCCCCATGCCCATGAAAAGCAGCCCTTTTTCCTTCAGCGCTGCAATTCGGCGGTCCGTGTCTGTAAAATGGGAATTGCCACTGTCTATCAGCAGGTCCCCTGGTTCAAGAAGAGGGACGAGGCTTTCAATCACAGCGTCTACCGGATCACCTGCCGGCACCAGCAAAACAAGAGTTCTCGGCGTTCGCACCATTTGACATAAGACCCTAAAATCCTGGGTCATTTCTATCTCATGATGTTCTTTTTTAAGTTGGGACAGATTCCTGATCTTATCCTCTTTGCGGTTATAAGCGGCTACGGAGAAACCATGATCGGCAATATTAAGAGCAAAATTGCTGCCCATCACTCCCAAACCAACCAATCCGATGTCGGACTTTCCTCTCTCTTTCTGGTGAGACATATCGTTTTCCTCATTGTAGTAAAGAGCCTTTATAGTAAAGAGCCTTTATCAAATTGCCTCTTTCAGCGTTGCCATCAAACTGTCATAGGGCTTGATAAATTTGTCCACTCCCTGCTTTTCAAGCTCCTGCGTAAGTTGATCAATCGAAATATCCAGCTTAGTCAGGCTCTCCAGTACCTGGACAGCTTCTTCGGTGTTTTCGGTTAAGCGCTGTGCCGGTTGGCCGTGATCCCGGTAGGCATCGATGGTATTTCGGGGAAGAGTGTTGACCGTACTGGGTCCAATCAATGCTTCCACATATTTGACATCGCTGAAGCCCTCTTCTTTGGTACTGGTACTGGCCCATAACAGACGCTGGGGACGGCCGCCTTTTTCGATCAGCGCGCCGAAGCGATCACTTTCAAAAATCTCTTTAAATATCAAATAGGCATTTTTAGCGCTGGCAATGGCAATCTGCCCATATATGCGGGCAGCGATATCGGCGCCCGGTAACTGCTCCCGTTCAATTTTTTTCAACATTGGGTCGATCAGGACATCGATTCTGCTGAGAAAAAAACTGGCAACCGAGGCAATACGGTTCAAAGGCGCATTGCCTGCAGCTCTGGTTTCCAGACCACGGATATAGGCATCGGCAACCTCGCGATACCGGGGCAAACCAAAAAGCAGGGTAACGTTGATATTGAGTCCTTCCCCAATAAGTTGCTCAATGCAGATCAGGCCTTCTTTCGTAGCCGGCACCTTGATCATGACATTGGGTCGTGACAAGGTTTCCCAGAGTCGACGTGCCTCGCTTAAAGTACCCTCGATGTCATAAGCCAGGTGGGGATTGACTTCAAGACTTACAAATCCATGCCTTCCGTCGGAGCGATCAAAGAGCGGTCGAAACTGATCAGCCGCCATTTGCACGTCTTTCACGGTCAGGAACTGATAGATTTCCTCAATGGATTTGCCTTGCTGGGCGAATTTGTTGATATCTTCTTGGTATTCAGGACTTCCGGCAATGGCTTTTTCAAAAATCGCGGGATTAGAAGTCACTCCCCGAATTCCATCCTCCTCGATCAACCGTTTCAATTCTCCTGAAAGAATCATGTTGCGTCGAAGATCGTCTTGCCAAATGCTCTGTCCGAAATCCTGAATAGTGAGTAATGGATTTTTCTGCATTTCTTATTCTCCTCGGGTGGAGTTGAGACGAAGATGAGACCAGGAGCCTGTCCGAGATTTACCCAAAACTGGCAGGATCGGCTCTTTGAACTCAATCTATGCAAAAAACATTCCCTAATCGATATCAGATTTAATTCGTATCGTTTTTTTAATGCCAGGCAGTTCCCATCGACCATCTTACCGGTACAACAGCCTGAGATTTTTTCGCCGGAATGGCATTTATTATGCATTTCCAGCAACAGACACCCTTTAAAAAAGATAACCTCGATAAGAAGGAGACACGTCATGACTCATGGAGAAAAGATCGAAACACTCGAAAAGCTCGCTCGATTGATACGATATTATATCCTCACGTCAACTACCCAGGCGGGCTCGGGCCATCCGACCTCCGCCCTGTCTGCCGCTGATCTCATGACAGGGCTTCTGTTCGGCGGGGCCTTCAAGTTCAACGTGGACGACCCCGACCATCCCAACAACGATCGTCTGATATTTTCCAAAGGCCACGCCTCACCACTTTTCTATTCACTGTGGGCGGCAGCAGGAAAACTAGAGGAACAGGACCTAATGACCTACAGGCATTTCGGCAGCCCTCTCGAAGGCCATCCAACCGACTCTTTCCGATATACGGAAGCAGCAACAGGCTCCCTTGGACAGGGTCTTGCCATCGGAGTGGGAATGGCTCTCAACGCCAAGCTGGATAGCCTTTCGTATCGAACCTACATCCTCCTCGGAGACAGTGAGATGGCGGAAGGATCACAATGGGAGGCGATTCAAATTGCCGCACAGTATAAACTTGACAATCTCGTCGGCATTCTCGATGTCAACAGGCTGGGACAGCGTGGCGAGACCATGTACGGGCACGATCTTCACGCCTACCAAAAAAGGATTTCCGCCTTTGGCTGGGAAACAATTTTAATCGATGGGCATTCCCTACCGGATATTGTTTCCGCCTATGAAAAAGCCCTGAATACCACCGACAGACCCATCATGATCATTGCCAAAACCATTAAAGGAAAAGGCGTTCCTCCGGTCGAAGACAGGAACGGCTGGCACGGCAAGGCACTTGATCAGGGCATGATGCAGGAAATACTGAAGGAATGGGGAAAAGTTGATACATCCGTAAGGGGAAAAATAGCCACTCCCGAAAATTTTAGGCCTGCGGAACACGCTGTCAGAGACATCAAGGATCCAGACTATTCGAACGAGAAATCGGTAGCCACCAGAAAGGCATTCGGCAAAGCATTGTCTCGGATTTATCCGAGATATCCAAATATTCTAAGCCTGGATGGAGAGGTGAGCAACTCGACCGGGGCTCAACGATTCAAGGAAGAATATCCGACTCGGTTTTTCGAGATGTATATTGCCGAGCAGAACATGGCAGGAGCTGCTCTCGGCTTATCCTGCCGGGGAAAAATTCCATTTGTATCAACCTTCGCCGCATTTTTCAGCCGGTGTTTCGATCAGATCCGGATGAGTCCATATTCCGGTGCCAACATCAAGTTCGTGGGATCTCATGCGGGCGTATCTATAGGCATGGACGGTCCATCCCAAATGGGCCTTGAAGACATCGCCATGTTCAGGACCATTCTGGACGGGGTTGTGCTTTATCCTTCAGATGCCGTTTCTGCCGAGAGACTGGTGGAAGAAGCCGCCAAACATCATGGAATTGTCTATATTCGAACCACCCGGGGAGGTACCCCTGTCATCTATGACACAAAGGAGAAATTTCCGATCGGCGGCAGCAAGGTACTGAAAGAAAGTGACAGGGACATTGTTACGGTCGTAGCCGCAGGCATCACCGTCCACGAAGCACTAAATGCCTATGAACAACTAAAGAAAGAGAATATTCTCATTCGGATAATCGACGTCTACAGCATAAAGCCAATGGATGAAGAAACGCTCGCTGCCGCGGCCAAAGCCAGTAAGGCCATCATCACCGTGGAGGACCACTTTCCGGAAGGTGGCATTGGCGAGGCGGTCAGAAGCGCACTTGCCACGGTTCCCGCGCGCATCCATTCTCTTGCGGTTCGAAAAAGACCTAAGAGCGGCAAACCCGACGAACTTCTCGATTTTGAGGATATCTCCAAAGATGCAATCGTCAGAAAGGTGAAAGAGTTCGTATAATGAGCTGAAAAAAATCAATTAAGAAGCTCTGGGGTCATCTTGGATGGTTGCAGGGACAAGAACAAAAACGAGGGAGGGTAAATATGAATGCGGATATTGAACAGGCAACTGACAGTAGAGTGACCTTTGCTGATGGGTCCACACATCTTCTCAGCGAATTGTGGCACGATCAACCACTGCTCCTTGTCTTCCTCCGCCACCTGGGCTGAGCGTTCTGTCGGCAGCAAGTGGCGCAGTTGCGCCTGAAAATTCCCCAACTCGAGCAGGCTAACTGTAAGGTAGTGCTGGTGGGAATGGGCACGCCGGAAGAATCTGCACTCTTTGTCAAGAAGACCGATGTTCCCTGGCAAATGATTTGCGATCCCGACAGGCAATTATACCGGAGTTTTGGTCTTAAAATGGCATCACCGCTGGAGCTGTTATCGCCATCGGTTACCTTCAAAGCAATTGCCGCCATGGCCCAAGGTCACTCCGTCGGCTTGCCTGTCGGCGATATCCGACAACTTCCGGGGGTATTCATCATCGACACGGGAGGGCGTATCGTTTACAGGCATGTCGCTAAGGATCCCGCCGATCACCCTGCCCCCGAGACTATTCTGGCGGCACTCAAATAGTCAATAATGAGCCCGAATAACGAAAGTGGATCCAGTTTCCGCGACCCTGTTGGAAAATTAATTTTTCGTCCGGAAAAGAAGCTGAATGGCTGGACTCACCGCATTCTCGGACAGGTTCCTGTTAAGCAAACTCAGCCCTGAAGATCAGAAAGCGTAAGAAGGCTAATTGACGGGCTCTTCATGAGGCATCAAGCGAAGGTATCAATTCAAGAGGAAGACGCCAATCAGCCGTTACACAGGTCTCCGCTCCACTGGTGAACTCTTCATTGGTGAATATTCAGGGGATATCGTGGTCTGTCCCTGATTGATTCATTAACTGACTAACCTTGCCGAGTGGATCAGTTGGTGGGTTTTATTGTAGATAAATCTGTCCAACTATTACGTTGTGTTATCTACAAATCAAGTTTAAATTGGTTTATTTCGGTCACTTTCTGAACTTGAAGCAATAAATGATCTCCCTGACGAGCATTTCGAAACTGTGGTTTCATTCCTCGATGCCTTTATAAAAAAAGGCGATTTGAAGAGCTTGTCCATATTTAACTTCCCAAGGAAAGGGTGTTTAAATGACTACTTTTACAGCTGTTATTCATAAAGAAGAAAATCTCTACGTCGCTGAATGTCCCGAAGTAGGTACGGCAAGCCAAGGTGAAACCATTGAGGAAGCGGTAAATAATCTAAGGGAAGCGACAGAACTTTATCTGGAAGAATTTCCTGTAAAGCAGACCTTTCGTCCTTTCTTGACCACATTTGAGGTGGCGACACATGCCTGAGATTCCACGAATATCGGGTGATGAAGCGATCAAGGTTTTCATGATTTTAGGATTCCACCAGGCGCGGCAGAAAGGCAGTCACGTCGTTATGCGCTGCGGTGAGAAAGGATGTGTAATTCCGAGGCATAAAGAGCTTGCCATCGGGACGTTAAGAAGTGCCATTCGACAGGCGGGTATTAGCGTGGAGGAGTTTGTCGCGGCCCATAAAAATAGTAAGAATAGGTAAACTGTTCCTGGAATTACACAAAATCTGCCATTACACCGGACTATGCCGGTCAACAAATTATTGGCTTTTATACGCAAGCTCCACCCGTGGTAATGGAGGTAAGAGTAAAATTTGATATTTCAAGACCTGGCCCCAGCCACCTGTCTCCACCGGTCACTTGCCCACGCTGCAAGGTATCGCGAATCAAATTTAGCTCGAAATCAGCATGCCGGATAGCTGTAACGATCAGATGCAGAGGTAGCCGACGACTCAAACCGGCCTCAATCCCGAACACTCATTCAAAAGTACATTTTGTTGCAAATTCTTTATAACCTCGTTGCTCTGCTCTGCTTTACGACAATGGGATGATAACCAAATCATTTGTTGTCCATTCTACTTTATAGGCTTTTCCTGACTTTGTAAGACCCCATCCAATTACACACACAGCTTTCTTCTTTCCAACACAGCCTGGAATATAATGCCTATTGGCTCGTGCCATAGAAATGAGTCTGTCTACCTAAAGGGTGATTTATACAGACACTTTTCTTAAAGGTACCTTTTCGCCGCCCAAAAGGGCTCTCTAAGAGCTGAAACGACCATCGTTTTGCAATATTACGCTATAAATCCATACATCTATCGTGGTCCGACCTCCATCGCAATGCGCTTGAGACACCATTTCTTTTCCTCATTTTTTTATAAACATAATGCCGCAAATCATCGGCGGCAAAAAGCAGAGCGAAGAATGAGCGCCGCTTTTTGCCGTCCGAGTGCATTTGTCTTGTTAGGAATGAATGGATTTTTCCCGCTTTCTGAGTAGCCCGGTAAGCCCCGCATCACCTCACCATCAGTGCGAACACGCCCCAGCCCATGTATTCACGTGTGTAAGCGGCGTAGCGCTCGGGTTCCGAGGTCAATTTGGCTTGAACATCTTCCGCTAACTCGTCGTCGTGATTACTTTCAAGCCATCGTCGCATAGTGAGCCATTTGGCCGCCTCGTATCTGTCCCAGCCGTTTTGGTCAGCCAGAACCATTTCAACGACGTCGTAGCCAAGGTGGCCGAAAGATGCGAGAAGTTCTGGAAGCATGAGAAAGTCGGAGATTGAATTGGCAAGACACCCCTTGGCAACATCTTCTGTCGGCGGTAACTGCCGCCAATAGGGCTCGCCGATGAGGATGATCCCCCCGGTTCTCAGGCTCCGCGCCAGAAGCTCAACAGTGCCGGCAACTCCGCCGGCGATCCAAGTGGCACCGACACAGGCTGCCACATCAATTTTCGCCTCAGAGACGTAGCCAGCAGCATCGCCATGGATGAATTTGACTTGATCGGCGACGCCGAGTTCTTCAGCACGTATTTTTGCCTGCTCTGTGAACAACTGACTCATATCGATGCCGGTGCCGATGACACCGTGATCGCGTGCCCAGGTGCATAGCATCTCCCCCGAACCGCTACCGAGGTCGAGCACTCGGGTCCCTGATTCCAGACGTAGCGCCGCGCCGAGAGTGGCGAACTTTTCGGGTGTGAACGGGTTATGGATGCGGTGAGCACTTTCGGTGATGTTGAATATTCTTGGGATGTCCATTGTGAAATATCTCCTTACGGGTGTGGATATATTCGTTCACGGTCTAATGCGATAATAACCAGTTCATCTGGTGAATTTTTTTGTTAAATAAAGTTGGAATGATTTTTTCATTGATCAGAAAAGGTAAAAGCCGACTTACCCCCTATCTTTTCTCTTTGTTGTCAAAGCTATTTATATACATCTTAAAAACAACAATTTGCTGGAAGGCTGTCATTAACAGGGTCACAGCAACTCCTATGAAAAACATTAAGATATTGAAGAATTCAATACTTACGTTGAAAGTCGATACAACCTCTACGACAGTTGTTGCAAGATAAAACATGATTGCGACTTGAACAATTTTTAAGACTTGTCCTTTTGTACTGCTGAAACTGCTTTTTATTGCACCTAATGGTTTTTGACTTTCCAGGATAAGGTGAAATGGAGCAAAGGTTGACCTTAATGAAACGTATATACCAAGAACTAGTAATGGTAATGCTAGAAATTGGAGGGGTGTCTGAGAAAACATTATAACAAGAGCAGCTAGTAATGGAGAATTGGCAACAATCAATGTGACCATTAAAAGAGGCGTATACACAAGCCCATTAATGAGATTTGATTTGATTGACTGTAGCTTTCCTTGGTATGTCTGAGACATGAAAAAAATCAAGGAAGACATATACATTGCGAAACCACTTAGATATACAACCAGACCAATAACCGTAATATATCCGATCCTATTTTCAGCTGGCTGATTAAAAAAATATGAAGGAAATGCTAGTAGTGTGAATGGAACAGAAAGTAATGCAACATATCTAAAATTGTTGCGAAATAATTGCGTCGCAAACGTGAATATTTCTGTCATTTTTTTCTTGAGGCGAACGTGATGATCGCTGGTTTATCCAGTTTATTTTTTTGGATAGCGTGCTGTTTTTGCCCCTAAAAAGGTGCTTTTAAGCGCTAAAATGGCCCTTTAAAAAGGTGTTTATTAAGTAAAACCATAATGTTGACTTGGTCCGACCCCAATTTATTCCGACCCCAATTTATGGATTCATTATTTGACAATTTCAGCTCCCAACTCCCCTCTAATTGTGTATCAATTTTATTATTGTTACACGCCGAAAAAAGAACAACAACAATGCAGAGTATGTAACTTTTTGGTCTCATTTCTTTATAACGATCAGAATGACCGGACCAGTGCAGCTGCGTCCGCGCGGCTGTACTGGGTACGGATCAATTCTCTGGTTCGGCAGTCTTCATTTCATTGCCGATAGGTTGATGCGACGGAAGGTCTCGAAACACCTTCCATCTCCCCGTTTAGTTTCCTCAATCATTCTGTTCACCACGAACTCCATGAACGAGGTCTTTGCCGGATCAGCAATGAAGGCAAGGAATGGCACGAGGCTTGGCTGGTCAACCCATCGGATCATCGCTTCGGAATCGGGAAAGAACCGGTCAGCGTTCTCACTCCAGACTCGCACTTCGTGAAGTCCGCTTGATTCGGCCAAGGTCTGATACTCAACAACGTGGGGCATGAACCAGGGCCACTCAAATCCTGCAAAGAATGAGAGGAACTCCTCTCGTTCCATTGCTTCTCGCACAACGGCGAAGAAATGCGAGCAGTTCCCGTCTCCGGCGAAGTTAAAACGCAGACGGCCACGGGTGCAAAGCGCCCTGTGGGCGTTCTGCAGCAGACGCTGGTGGTCTTTGATCCAGTGGAGTGTTGCATTGGAAAAGATGAGATCGAACTCCTCGACGAAGTCGAGGTCCATTGATATCCAACCTGCGAAAACGCAGGTTCTTTCCTGCCTTTGGCAGTGCCGCCTCAATCATGCCCTTTGATGCATCAATCCCGACGACTTCCCCTTGCGGAAGGAGTGCTGCAAGCTGTGCCGTCAGCGTTCCGTCTCCGCACCCAAGATCAAGAACACGCTCAGTTCCCGTCAGGTCGAATTCATCAATGAGCTTCGATCCCCATTCCTTCTGGTGGGTCGACGCCTTCTCATACTTCTCGCCGTCAAACTCGTGTGTCATCTTTCTCCTGCCGAACGCCCCGGCTCACCGGACCCGCGCTGTTTGCGGGGTCCGAGTGAAGGCGGTGGTTATTGTTTTATGTTTTTGTTATTATAGGCATTATTTCATTTTTCTTGATTAAACTTAATACTTCTTCATAACCATGTAAAAAAAGAGCTATTGAAGTTCTTATATGAAAGAAAAATGTGAACTCGATTTTTGAAATTGCACCTGTCTTTTTATATGATATTGATCGATCAGCATGAATTATCTCGGAGCCACTTGTAATTCCATGAAAATTTGGGTGGCAAAATTCACACAAATCTTCATATAACTCACGAAACATATTTTTGGGCACAGCCTTTCCTTTTAGCAGGACTTTATTTAAATAGTCGTCAGTTGAGTCGATAAGATTCATGACTTGAATCGGAGATGGAACTTCTGGGAGTTTTATAGTTGTAGAACCCAATGCCATTTTTTTTACGTCATTATTTAAACGTTCAAAATCAATATTTCCGTCATAATAGGTATTTAATCTTCTGAGTAGAAAAATTATGCATCCTGTCGTTTCAAAATGCGCCCTTACGGACAAAATTGATGACAAGGCACATTTGCTATTTAATGAACAAATGCTACCTTCAATCCAGGGTGAATTTTCCCTACCTCCTTCCTGATACAATTTCAAGCGCTTACATTTAAAACTGGACAAACCCTTTCGTGCAAGGTACAATTCCCGAAATTGTATCCAACACGAGAGGGCCATGTTGAACTTATCCCAGGTTGTCGTCCGTCCGGTAGAACCTTCAGAAGAACCCAGATTCCAAGAATTGATGCAACAGCATCATTATCTAGGCGCTTTGCCGAAAATCGGCAATACGATCTGGTATATCGTCACCTGCAACAATGAATGGCTTGGCCTCCTCAGCTTTTCCGCTGCAGCTTTGAAGTGCGGTGCCCGTGATCGCTGGATCGGCTGGGGGCATCGTCTGCAGTATGATCGGCTTCATCTTGTGGCAAATAATTCACGATTCCTGATACTACCAACCTGCCATTACAAAAATCTTGCTTCAAAGACTCTCTCCCTGTGCCGGCGAAGAATCCAACAAGACTGGCAAGATCGTTTCGGGTTTCCCCTCCTGATGATGGAAACCTTTGTCGATCCTTCGCGTTTCATCGGCACGATCTATCACGCGGCAAACTGGCAATTAATCGGAAAGACCAAAGGATATCAACGAACTCGAAGTGGCTACAGTAACACGCGACAAGCATCGAAGCTTGTCTTCGTGCAGCTTCTCCAGCGCAACAGCCGTTCATTGTTATCCGCTTTCCCGCTTCCCCAACACTATGTGACAGGAGTACCAAGAATGAAACTTACCGCCGAACAAATGCGATCTCTTCCCGGTTTCTTCAAAACAATCAAAGATCCTCGTCGTGCCCAGGGCAGGAAACACCCTGTTCATGTCGTCTTGGCCATATCAGCTGGAGCAATTTTATGCGGTATGCGCGGCTATAAAGCAATTTCCGATTGGGCTCAGAACTTATCGCCGAAAGCTCGCGACCGCTTTGGCTGTCGTTTCAGCCAAAGAAAAAATAGCGTCCCCAGTGAAAGCACCATTCGTAACGTATTGATTCGCATAGTACCAATGGAGTTGGACCGGGCGCTCCAGCAATGGAATGCCCAATATGGTGCAATTGACGACAGTCTGGCGATCGACGGTAAAACCATGTGCAATGCCATTGACGACAGTGGCCGGCAAATCCATATCATGGGTGCCGTCGGCCACCAGAGCAAACAAAGCTACACCCAAAAAAAGTCGGCACTTTGCCTGTAAAAGGAGGCGACAAAGAAAAACGGACAAACGAAATCAAAACCGCTATCCCCCTCCTCGATTCCATAGATATTCAAGGGAAAACCATCACCGCCGATGCCCTGTTGACCCAGCGTGATCTTGCCAAATACATTGTTGAAGAAAGAAATGCGCATTATCATTTCACCGCCAAGGGCAATCAAAAGAAACTCCTCAAAGAACTCGCTTCATTTTTCGAAAATGTGTCCTGGGCTCCTGACTATACAACCAAGGATAAGCCCAATCATGGCCGAAATGAATCCAGAAGAATCTGGGTGACCACTGATCTCAATACATGTCTGAAATTTCCTCATGTCGCCCAAGCCTTCAAGATTGAAGCGAGTAACTTACCGGAAAAAAGGAAAAAACACACGAGTTGTCGCGTACGGAATCACCAGTAAAACTCCCCAGATGGCAACCGCCGAACAGATCCTAAGAGACAACCGTCAGCACTGGAGCATTGAAAACAGCTGCCACTACATCCTTGACTGGAATTTCGATGAGGATCGTTGTAGAATCTCGAAAGGTTACGGTCCGGAAAACATCACTCGACTACGGAGATTTGCTATCGGTCTCCTCAAAAGCAAGGGTGTATCTAATGTAACTCAAAAAATGAGGCAACTCAGTTTTTCTCCTCGCTTGGTTTTAGATTATTTGAAAATTACTGGGAAGAATCACAGTTCCGCTGAGGTTCAAGGGTAGCATAAATTTACCCTGACTTCAATCAATGTTTTGGATCGATAGAGTAATAACTGGATATACCTTATGACATTACAGCGAAACAACTTTTTTTGATAAGAAGTCTCATCGATTTCGCTAGGCATTGATGTTTTGGTAATGAAGAATTCATATGTTTCTTTATCGCATCAATAATTTCATTAAGTGCATCTGTTTTATTCTCATTCTTTGCGTAACCTCTAGAGTTTCTGTGATCATGATTGTTTGGTTGATAATTTCTATTCACTAACGTTGAATTCACGGCAACAGACGTTAGGCAACAGAAACTGAATCTTGTATGACCTTTCTTGTGCCGATTCTTTTCGCACTACCGCGAGCTTAAGGTTGTCCGGTGGAATGCTTGGTTGTGCGTTTTATTATTTAAATCCCATTATTTTTCTTATGTATTGAGAGTTTTCTCTCGTTGTAAGTATTTCTAGCAAAAGTAATGCGACATCAATTGCACTTGCAGGATTACAACTGGTAATTATGTTTCCATCCAATACGACTGGTTGATCAATAACTTCTGCTCCAAACTCCTTTAAAGCACGTCTTCTAACAGTACTATTATATGTTGTTGCTTTTTTTCCTTCTATTATTCCACTTTTGCCAAGCGATAGAGCAGCGACACATATCGAAGCTATTGGTTTATTTTCTTTATGAAATTGTCTTTATAATATTTTGAAATTTCAAACTATATGCTTCATCATAAAACCCATACTCATCGAATCCACCTGGTATAGCTAAAGCATCAAAATCTTCAGTGATCTATCTCATTTAACGAATAATCTACTAGAAATTTCAGATTAAATGTCGAGACAAACTACTTTGCTAATTCCACATAAAAATACCTGAGTAGATTAATCACCAAATATGATAGATCCACGCTAGGACATCTATGAACACACTTGTTTCAATATGTTTCAAAACCTTGGCAAGCAAAAGCAGTATTTTTTTCATATGAGGTAGTCTCTGTTTATTTTTCGCACAACGTGACATTCTGCTGGAGCAGCGCTCTTTGAGTCTTCAGCAGCAATGTTTTGTTCAGCATAATTCATGTATATAGCGTATTGATCTCTCGCTTCGAAACTGATTAGCCATTCTTCACCTTTTTTCCAGAACCTCTCTTCTTTTTTTAACCAGAAACCTTTCGAGAAGCATTTTCTTATGCTTGAAATCAGTTCTTCTAACATGGCTAGAACTTCAAAATCATTATATATCAATATCTTAAGCATATCAATATTACTGTTATTATTCCTGACTTCGTCTAAAACCACGGAATTCCAAAGACTATAAGTGAGCTGAAGAATCTTTTCGATCTGGATTTGCGTTTTTATGTTACTTGAAGAATCAATTAATGGCATAGAATATTGAAGGAATGTCTCAGATATTTTATTTTCAGGAAATTTATTTCGTTTTTTCTTCATGTTTTTTATGCGGAACGTTGAGTTTTGCGGGAACAGTTCTTTTTGCGGTTTCTGTAGAAACGATTTGTTAACTTAAATTGTTATAATTTTTTTAATTTTGTTTTGTATTTCACAAATTATTTTCTTTAATAATATTAAGAACTATATCCGATATATGAAATGGATTGTCTCTTAATTCAATTCCAACTGACACATGTCCGGAAGGAATCGGAATTACGAGTTCATAGAAGTTGCTATAGCGAATTATGAGTTATTTAGCGTCGCCACATTCGATATTTCCACGCTGCGTAACTAACTTTAACAAAGTTGGATTTACAATTAGTTCTTTATATTTATTCGACTCTGAACTTCTCGCGTTATTAAGTCTAGAGCGTTTTTCTTATGAATGAATTCCGTGGCAATGGAAATTGCAAAATAACTAATTTGGGTTGTTCAGCCGAAAATATGTTTGTCTATCTGTTGTGCCGTTAGAAATTCAGCATTTTCCTTATCATTTGCTTGTATGTCATCAGGCATTCATGAAGTTAATCGCGGAGCTGACCAGCGCCGTGTGCTGCGCAAGCAAGCGTAGCTTGGTTGTGTAGTGCGCGGTGTCTGTTCAAGCTCCTTGTTCTGGCGCAAAGCGCCGGGACAAGGAGCTTGACGAAATCAGCTCCGCGATTCTCTGCGACGCAGTCGCCGAGAATATGGAGTTCACCGGCGAGCCTCAGCGAGTCCAGTAGAGCGTAGCGGAACGATGGTGTAACGTTTTGTTATATTATCTCTTTTCATCCTACGCTAAACATATTATTTTTTACTTTTTTAGGCAGAGATTTCATTTCTTCTGGAGTTTCAAAAACAATATCATAAATAAATATATCACCAAATTTCCCTATTTTTTCTGACCATGCTTTGATCTTATCTATTATGGTTCCTTTCCTTATTATTCTTATTCCTGCCTTTACCTGGCAAAAGTTGAGGTACATGCAAACTAATGAAGCTTGATGTCTTTTTCCCTCCGTTCAATATTTGCATACGGTTTTCATTACTTATGTCTACGGACTGTATTCTGGTTCCCATTGAAAAATGGATATCAATTTTTATATTACTATCGATTACTTCCTTTCTATTTTCACAATAAATGGTGAATAGTTTGAACCCAGGAGGGTATTTCCATTCGAACAGGTTAGTTGGGACTTGAACATAGTGCAAATCTTTTGAAGCTTGGATCGGTTTGAGACTGATTTTCATTTGCCCCTTTTTCCTGCCATTGGCAAAGGGGAAAAATGAATTTTCTTGTCCATATACAAAAAGGTATGTCTCTGGTTCAAGCTCTGACTGAGGGGTTGATTCGTTTGAATCTACTGCACTTGTAATATCTCCAAACTCAGAGATTAGTAATTATTTGATGATATTAAATTTTTCAGGATTCTTATTGTAAATCTCTTGGATTTCTCGAATGATATCTTTGTCTGTTAAAACATCTTTTTGCTTATTGAACTTATAGTAGATTTTTTTCGGATTCTGCTTTCCAAATTTCACTTGGTCTTGGTTGAGGATGAAAAATTTAATGCCATTCAGGAAAGTTTTATCGTATTTATTTTTGACAAACATTCTTAATGTGTCTCTTATCTTTTCACCGTCGATTCTTGAGGTTACTTGGTAAGCAACCATGTCCTTAGTTTTGTCACCTAGGTCAATGCCAGGAAAATTGACATGTTCAGAGTTAAGATTCACAAGTTCATGATTGAAAACAAGATTAAGTAATTTGCATCCAAAATCTTCTGAAATTTTGTTGATGTCGTAAAAAGTAAGCGCGGTGTTCAACCGCACTTGGGAGAACCAACGAGACATTAATTCTATAATTGTCTGTAATTCAGACTGTTGTTTCATAATATTCCAATTTTATTAAAAAAATATAACAAGTGGTTTACCAGTTTCTGTGAAGCCCGCACTTCTGACGTCTCACAACGAGTCAATATTTCTTTTCATGTTACGAAGCTTAGAGGTTTTGCTCCATCAGACAGTCATTCTAAGCTATTATAAATTCATATAAAACGCTGGCTCTGATTTTTGCAAGGAGTTAATGCCATCTCTCTGCGAAACATGGTTATCAAGGGTGTTTACCGGAAAGAGGGTAATACTATGCTCATCGTATCTGAGGATTTGTAAAGACGATTTGTTGTTTATGCCGAGGAAAAGTTGATTTTCGGTAAATCGCTTAGAGTCTATCAAAAATGGTGCGTAACTACTTTCTCGTTTTTTGGCGGATGTTGCCACCAAAACCAACATCTGCCCAAGTGTTGACTCATTTTTGAACAATATTGGTAGAGGTCTTACACCTGAGGGCTTGTTGTCAATTTACTTGAGCCACTTCTCCTGATTTCTTGACAGCAGGAGGGCTTGTGCTCATAGTCAAAAATGATCCAAAACGGTATTCCGAATTCGTCTCCGAATTCTTTCTATTAAATGTAAACTGCCTTTGAATGTAACTCGTTTTGACTATTGGTTGTGGCAACGGAAAATGATGGAAACAGCCGGTTTGAATAAGAGGCGTCAGTATATACCCAGAAAATCCGGCAAAGGCCCAATACCCAAACCATCTCGCTTGCCTGAACACGTATACAGCCATTCATAGCTAAAGGAAGGAGGACAACATGCAACCTCGAATAGATAGCGCAAAGGTCAGTCCCGGTGCATTGCGGGCAATGTTGGGCTTGGAAAAGTACCTTCACGGATGCGGTCTGGAACAATCCCTGCTCGAACTCGTCAGGATGAGGGCTTCGCAGATCAATGGCTGCGCATATTGCCTCGATATGCATTCGAAAGATGCACGGGCAGCCGGTGAAACGGAGCAGAGGCTCTACCTGCTGGATGCCTGGCGCGAGGCACCCTTTTACACAGCAAGGGAACGGGCGGCGCTGGCATGGACCGAGGCCCTCACCCTGATAGCCGACAATCATGTCCCGGATGAGGTCTATTTTGAGACACGGGAATTTTTCAGCGAACAGGAAATGGTCAACCTGACCTTGGCGATTGTCGCCATCAACGGCTGGAACCGCATATCCATCGGTTTCCGCACGACAGTTGGCGAATATAAGCCGGGGATGGTAGAGGCAATGTTAAAGAAGGTTTAAAAGCTTGCGGTTCCAACGTGGTCGTTACCTGACGATTTGCAATACCAACAAAACGTTATGAAAAACGGCGGTGGAATAATGATTGGGCTTTGCTTTCGCGAAAAATGCAGGGATCATTGAACCCGACAGCAGAGAGCAGAGGTTTGTTCGAAATTGAGGAGGATAAGACCATGCGTAATGCCCCATTCGACACTGATGTCCTGATCGTCGGCGCCGGGCCTGTTGGTTTGTTTCTGGCGAATGAATGCGCTCGCCGAAGGCTGAGATGGCGACTGGTCGAGACTCGCCCAACCCAGTCACTGCATTCAAAGGCGCTTGCAATATTCCCCCGAACTCTTGAGATATTCGACATGGCCGGCATCGTCAGTCCCTTCCTGGAAATGGCGAACCGTGTCACATCGGTTGCGATCTTCACCCACGGCCGCAGGCTGGCCCACATGCCGTTCACACCCGAGGAAAGCCCGTATTCATTCATCGCCATGGTTCCCCAGGATGTAACCGAGAAGCTGCTCGTCGAAGAGTTGCGGCGCAGAAACGGGGCAGTCGAGTATGAAACGTCGTTCGTTTCCGCAGTGCAGCGCGACGATCATGTGGATGTGATCCTGGACCGGAAGGGGCAGCGCATCGAACTCACCGCTGCGTATGTTGTCGGCTGCGACGGCGCTCACAGTGCGGTCCGCCATCTCCTGGATCTGCCCTTCGAAGGTGAAGAGTACCAGGCCTTGTTCCTGCTGGCCGATATCGAGACGAATGGAGATCTCCCCGCCGACGAACTCCAGCTTTGCCCCAGCGAACTCGGTCCGTTGGCGATCTTTCCCATGAGCCCCCGGCGCCGACGCATCGTAGCCACAATCGATACCAGGCAAGGAGAAGCCCCGTCGCTGGAGCTGGTTCGGAAGATACTTGCCCAGCGCGCACCCGCCGGAGTCGAGGCGCTGTCCCTGCATTGGAGCAGCTATTTTCACATCCATCACCGCCAGGCAGCAAAGCTGCGCGTGGGCCGCATTTTCATAGCCGGCGACGCGGCACACATCCACAGTCCCTTTGGCGGGCAAGGTATGAATACCGGATTGCATGACGTCTGGAATCTAGTCTGGAAGCTCGACCTGGCTTTGCGCGGTCATGCCGCCGAGGAACTACTCGACAGCTACACCTTAGAACGCCGTCCAGTTATCAAACATGTCATCGCAATGACCGATTTCCTGACCAGGGCGATGGGAACTCCGAACAAGCTTGCCCAACTCCTGCGCAATGCGATCATCCCCATGGTTTCGCGCCTGGTCCCTATTCAGCATGCCTTCGTCCAGAGACTTTCCGAGTTGGGTATCGACTATCACGGAAGCCCTCTTGTTGAAGGAGACGGCAAGCGCTATATCGATGATACGCTACGCGGCGGAACAGGCATTCTCAGCCATTTCCTCCTCATGGTCGAGAGCGACGCGGACCCCTCCACCATCGAGGCTGCGAAACGGCTTGTCGGATCCTTTCCCGATATCGTCGAGTTGCGTCTATCCCAATATCCTGGCCTGACTCTTGTCCGTCCCGACGGTTACATAGCGTATTCCACCCACGATGATGTCGGCGCCACGGCATTGGCGCCGGTACGTTCGCTTCTGGAGCGGCAGACACTGTAAGCAGGCCTGACCTATGACAACCGGTTTATTTCCTAAGGAAGACTTCTTTCATGACTAAGGAAGCTCATATGGTGAATGCGTCGGTTGATGTTTTGATTGTGGGTGCCGGCTGCCCATCTGCCAGAGCAACTTTTGCAGGAAAAGCAATCCGTCTCATGATGTTGGCTGTTTTGGTAATTGCGGGACTTTTTTTCATGACCTTCGCAATTCCGGTGCATATATGGCGCACCGGAGAGCTCCCAGCGCCACCATTACCCCTTACCGAAGCCGGCGCTTTTAAAGGGCCGCCGCAGCCTATATGGATCGATACCGATGCCGCCTGCGGCATTGCGATGGATGTGGATGTCGATGATTGCTTCGCCTTGCTACTTTTGGCCCAACCACCACGTGTCGGGATTGATAGCATATCAACCGTTTAGGGAAATGATTGGCAAAAAAGCTCAATCCGGACCGGCAGTTCGTCGACCAGACGTATGATCGGATTGTAGCGCATGATTGATCGGTATCAGCCAAGGCGAACGATTGGACTGATAGCTGCGGTTATGATGCTGATCCTGGCATCAGCCTTCAATATCGGCCAATCCCGGCCAGCCGCGATCGAGACTCCGTTTCCTACAGCTGCCATCGACACCTTCGTCATGAATCGTCTGGCCGCCGGCAGCGTTCCGGGGCTCGCGCTAGCCATAACACAGAAGGATAAGGTCCTTTTGTCAAAAGGGTATGGTTTCTCCCGACCTGGTGTCCCGATAACTCCACACACCCGGTTTTTCATTGCGTCGCTCAGCAAGTCGTTCACGGCGCTGGCTGTTATGCAGCTGGTTGATGCAGAAAAACTCGAACTGGATGCCCCCGTTCAACGGTACCTGCCCACCTTTCGTCTTGCCGATGCCGTTGCCGCTTCCCAGATCACTGTTCGTCATTTGCTCAACCAAACCAGCGGGCTCGCCGATAGTGGATTCCCGGAGGGACGTCTTCCCCAGCCGGCTACCATTCAGGAACGCGTCGAGACCTTGCAGGACGCCAGGCCCGTGGCTGTTTCAGGGGCCGCCTTTCACTATTTCAACCCTAATTACGCTGTGCTGGCACGATTGGTAGAAAAGGTCAGCGCTATGACCTTCGGAGAATATCTGCGCATGCATATCTTCGAGCCTCTGGACATGGCCGACACTTTTGCCGTTGTCAGTTCCGCCCAGGCGTTCAATCGGGCGACGGATATGGCCCAGGGTCACCTCATGGCCTTTGGTTTTCCCATCCCCTGTGCGGAGATGAGAGGGTATCTCGGCGGCAGCGGAGGCGTGGTATCCACTGCCCAGGATATGGCGCGGTATTTAATATTTCAAAACGGCGATGGAACATTTGGCCAGGCCAGGTTGGTTTCCGAAAATGCCATGCAGCTGATGCACAGCCCCCCTGAGGCTGTGCCCAGCCGCTATGCCATGGGCTGGTTCCTGACCGAGCAAGAGGGGCAGCCTATCCTGGAACACAACGGCATCCTGTCGGCCTATTATGCCGATGCGGCGCTGATGCCCAAAGCGCAGATCGGCATTACCCTGCTGTACAACATCGACTCCATCCCAGGTTCGCTGTTGGTCTTTCCGCATATCCAATCGGGAATCATTTCCATACTCAACCACAGGCCGCCGCCCGGACCGATTATCACGGTGCGGACTTGGGGCAGACTTATGGGTGCGATGACCCTGCTCACGGTTGGGCTTGGCATAGGCAGTCTGGTGCGGTGCCGCCGATGGATTGAACTGCGCAAAACCCGTCCTCAGTGGCATCTGGTCACCCAATTAGAAACGCCTGTTCCCTGAATACGGATCTTGTTGCCACGGGTATCGAATCTCAGGTCAATCACCTTAATTGATGACAGGAAAACCGAGTCTTTGGATAAATGAGTTCTGAAAATCACTATTGGCTGCCAACTCGATTACTTGTAAATCAGCAGCACACTCTTCTGCTCGGATGCGGTATTCTTCGTCACAAAGAGCCATAATTGCCCCTGCTCCCGCAGAATTTCCGTATACTTCGATGCATTGTGGGTCAATAGCCGGAATCATCCCTAAAGCAGTCATATCCTCTTTATCCAGATAGGAGCCAAAGGCACCGGCTATCATAATTTTTTCAACTGCTAATACTCCTGCCGCCCGCATGAGAAATTCAATACCTGTTATCAACGCCGCCTTACCGAGCTGCACTGAACGGATATCTTTCTGGCTGATAACAATCTCCCTGCCGTAAGCCGTTCGATCAGCTGGAACAATCACATATCTTCGGCCATTAGCCGCAGAATCCTGTAGCGATGTGGTTGACTCTCTGTCTAATAGACCGCTTCGGTCAACAAGACCGGCTCTGAGCAAGGAGGAAACCGCGCTGATCACTCCTGAACCGCAAAGCCCCGATGGCATTACCTCCTTACCGTTATTTTTTTGCACCACTGAATAATTTGGGATATCCTCACGGCCCTCAATAATAACTTTGTCGATCGCTCCCGGAATCGCCTGCATTCCACAGGACAGTGCAGCACCCTCAAAAGCCGGACCAGTGGCACAGGAGGTTGCAAACAGTCCGTCCCGGCCTTTGAGCACTAACTCTCCATTCGTACCAAGATCAATCAGGAGCGTGCCGATGGGTTGATCGACCAACTCGGTTGCCAGGATGGCAGCGAGCATGTCTCCGCCGATAAAACCTGAGATTTGAGGTAAGGTATAAACCGATAATTGTGGAAATTCCAGACCAAGATCTGTAGCTCGAGTTTGCCGGGCCTCATAGAATTCCGGGGTATAAGGGGAAAGACCGATCGACAGAGGGCTTACACCAAGAAGAATATGAATCATTGTCGGATTCCCCACCACTACCATCCTCGCTAAAGAGTCGGCAGAAACACCGGCGTCGGTAAGCAGCGCTTTTATGCCCCATTCGATGGCCTTGACCACCAACTGCTGCAGACGGACAAGTTTCTCACGGTCTTCACCTATTTGCCCTATTCTGCTCATCACATCATCGCCATAGAGAGCCTGAGGGTTTTTCAGTGCAACAGATGAAATCACCTTTCTTCTTGCAGTATCGCAGAGATAGATCGCAAGAGTGGTTGTACCCAGATCGACGGCAATGCCCGGTATGCTGTTGAGCGCTGTATCGCCTGAAGACTTTGATAAAAATGAAGCCGGTAGAATAGCCGGTGCCTTATTAAGAATATGGGGCGAAAGCAGAGAGGCTTCAGGAATACGGAGAGAAATATCTTCCGTGACCACCAGAGTGCATGCTTCAACAGTTGTCGCAGTACCGTCTTTGCCTACCACCTCTACCCGACACTTGCCGCACTTCCCCTTACCACCGCAATCGGTGCGGAGAAAAATATTATTGGCGAGCAGAGCTTCCAATACATTTTCGCCCCTGTTCGCAATTATGTGCCGCCCGTGGGGCAGCAAGGTAATATTACGCTGTGATAGATTCATTTTTTTTGTAACCTGTTACGAATTTCGGAGAGGGCCACCGTTCGGATACCTCCAGTTATATTTGTTAATTCGACCTTTATAGGATAATAGGATAAACTACCAAAAAAGATGTGCAACACGGATCCGCCTCAACCAATTTTCACGACCCAGGTTTGAAGATTCCTTACCTGTTTATTCGTTTGAGATCGGACTTATTTCAAATTTATTAAACATTATATGGACAATCATTCCCCCAAAAAGCGGCAAAGTCCTTTCGATGTCAACAAAATTGATTTTCTTTCGATAATGGACAATATGGATGAGGGGGTCATCATAACCGACCACCAGGGAGTCATCCACTATTATAACGAAACCCAAGCTCAGATAGATAATCTTGAGAGAAATTTTGCAATCGGCAAACAGGTGACCGACATCTATCAGTTGAGCGGTGACAGCAGCCTCATTATGCTTTGCATCAAACATGGACGGCCTATTCGCAATAGAACCTTCTTCTACAAAACCAAATCCGATAAGGTAGCCAACACTATTTGCTCCGTCTTCCCCATGTTCCGTGGCTCAAAGGTCTGGGGAGTTATCTGTTTTGTCAAAGATTATCAAATCCTGCGAAATACTACTCCGATCATTTCTCTCCCGGAAATTAAGCCGGTCAGAGAAAACGGCACGCGCTACACCTTTGCCGATATAATCGGTCATAATCCGGATTTGATTCGTTCGGTCAACACCTCCCGTGCCGCTGCCGACTCAATTTCGCCAATAATGCTGATTGGAGAGACCGGCACAGGTAAAGAACTTTTCGCCCAGTCTATCCATAATCAGAGCACCAGAAATGCCAAACCATATGTGGCTGTGAATTGCGCCGCGATTCCCGAAAACCTGCTCGAAGCTCTGCTGTTCGGCACCACAAAGGGCGCATTTAGCGGAGCGATGGATAAGCCAGGTCTCCTGGAACAGGCCAACGGCAGCACGCTCTTCCTTGATGAACTCCTTTCCATGCCGCTGACATTGCAGGCTAAACTGCTCAGAGTCCTGCAGGAAAAGAAGGTGCGCCGGATCGGATCTGTAAGTGAAATCGACCTCAACATCAAAATTATTACTTCAGTTAATAAACCGCCCCGAAATGCGATCCAAAATAATGAACTGCGTATCGACCTTTTTTACCGGGTCGGGGTCGTCATGGTAAAAATACCACCTTTGCGGGACCGCCTTGACGATCTCTCAGATCTGGTCAGTCATTTTCTCCTGAAACTCAACAACAGTCTTGGGACCAACGTCAGGACCTTGTCGGATGAAGTGACAAACCTTTTCGTAAGTTATCACTGGCCGGGAAACATCCGAGAACTCGAACATCTCCTCGAAGGAGCACTGAACATCATCGGCTTTGATGAAGAACTGTCGATGAAATACTTCTCCGCCGCAATCGACACCATGGATCACGCCGATTTCGCTCGAAAAAAAGCCGAACCTCCGACCAATCCGCCTGCAAGACCTTCTCACCTCAACTCACAACCAAGAAGTGACCTGCCGTTTTCGCAAAAAAACCTCCCGGAAAGCCAATCCAGGCATGAGGGCCGGATCTTGCTCGAAGCGCTCATTGCAACCAGTGGCAATATCTCTCAGGCTGCCTCAATTCTCGGCATTTCAAGACAACTGCTTCACTATAAAATGAAAAAACACGGTATGAGCCGAGAACAATTTCTTCTTCCATGATAATCACAGCCATCTCCTAAGCCCTCTGCCTGATAATTTTTTTAGCCAAACAGGTGAAAATATTTTTTCACCAGCGTCTTCCTCTTGCTGCAAATATATTTTCACTGAAAAATTATTTGCAGACCTAATCTCCTCCGAACAAAAAGATATCCCCTCTTTTTCACGTCGTATTCAATGTCTTTAAAGCACCAATGGGATTTTTAAAGCCATGGCATATTATTTGCTCAATGTTTTTCAGCGAGGCAAAACCAGCAAGTAATTATGAGTTCAACTGAAAAAGCTATTACAAGGAGATGCACATGTCACCAAGCAAGACCAGCACGCGACCGTTTGATCCCATTATTTTTTGGGTTTCATCCTCGGTCACAATTCTTTTCATCCTCTGGGCCATCTTGCTCCCGGAGAGCATGAGTACCACCATAAACGGAGTCTTCGCCTGGACCACCCAAACATGGGGCTGGCTGTATCTCCTTACCGCCTTTCTCCTGGTTATCGGCTGCTTCGTTTTGATGGGGGGTAAATACGGTGGAATAAAACTGGGCTTACCTGAAGATAAACCCGAATTCAGTAACTTTTCATGGTTTGCCATGCTTTTCGGCTCTGCTATTGCCGCCGGCATCGTTTTCTGGGGTCCAGCCGAGCCGGCCTATCATTACATGAGTCCGCCGCCATTTTTTGGAGGTGTAGCCAAAACTCCTGAAACGGCCGCAAATGCCATGACATATTCGTTTTTCCATTGGGGATTCAGTGCCTGGGCTATTTACGCGATGCTTACAGTAGCCATAGCCCACGCAGCTTTCACCAAAAAATTACCACTGAAATTTTCCACCGCATTCTACTATGTACTTGGTGATAAAATTCACGGTATCTGGGGCAAAATTTTAGATATTTTTGCCGTATTTGCAACGCTGGGCGGCTTGGCAACAACTACCGGCCTGGTCGCTCTCCAGTTATCGAGTGGACTGAAATACCAATACGGGATGGTTCTCGGCGACGGTTCGATGTACATGATTATCGGCGTACTTACTCTCATTTTTACCGCAACTGTTTATATCGGCCTGGAAAAAGGGGTCAAGTTCATCGGCGACGTTAACATGTATATCTTTGCCGGAGTGTGGTTTTTTATTCTTATATTCGGGCCTACCATCTTTCTCATCAACCTGACCACTAACTCCATTGGCCAATATCTCCTCTATTTCCTGCCGATGAGTCTTTATACCGCACCGGGGATCGCGGGTAACTGGATCGGCAGCTGGACGATATTTTACTGGGCCTGGTGGATGAGTTGGGCGCCATTTGTCGCCGTATTCATTGCCCGGATTTCAAAAGGTAGATCCATCCGTGCGACAGTCGCAGCAACCCTGCTGCTGCCGACTCTCGGTGATTTTCTCTGGTATGGCGTAGTGGGTGGTGCGGGAATTAGTTTTGACGTCACCGCGACTCTCAAAGAGCATGGCCTTGAAAGTGCCATCTTTGCCATTGCCCAACACTTGCCGATGAGCTCCATCCTCTCGGTATTTCTGATTTTTCTTATTGCTACTTTTTTTCTCACCAGTGCTAACTCAGCAGCTATTTCCCTCGCCATGTTCGTTTCCGGTCACGAAAACCCAGGCAAGAACCTGCGGGCCTTCTGGGGTATCGCCCTCGGCGCAGTGGCTGCGGTACTGGCAGGTACAGGGCAGCTCAAGGCAATACAAACCGCCTCGATTGCAACGGCATTTCCCCTGTTGTTCCTCCTCTTACTGGTGCTTTATGGAACATTCAAGGGCTTGAATCTTTCTCTTAAACAGACAGATAACAGATAACCAAAAACCATTAACGCCAAGGCGTGCCGGCGATTATTAATCAAGTCGGCCCCTGGCCACAAGGAGGAAGTATGTATGATAGAATGCAGGAGTTGAATACGGCGCAAATGACCAAGATTCATGATGCGTCAATGGAACTTCTAAAAACAACCGGTATTGTAGTAAACGAAGACGAAGCAATAGCAATCTTTAAAAACCATGGATATAAGGTCGAAGGAAAAACCGTCTTTCCAACTGAAACTCAGGTGAGAAAAGCACTTTCTTCCGTGCCGGCAAAGTTCACCATCCATGCCCGCAATCCAGCCAAAAACGTCTCTATCGGTGAAGACGATTTCGCCTTCTTCCCTGGTTACGGAGCACCGTATATCATTACCTCTGAAGGCCTCCAGCGACAAGCTACGATGGAGGATTACGACAACTTCTGCAAACTGATCCAGACCTCGAAATACCTCGACATGAACGGTTGGATGATGGTGGAACCCCATGATATGCCGGTCGAAACAGTGCATATGGACATGATGCTCTCGAACATGTTGCTTTGTGACAAGCCCTTCATGGGCAGCCCGACCTCACGTCAAGGCACGCTTGATGGCATAGAAATGGCCGGCATCCTTTGGGGAGGTAAAGATAAAATAATTGATAAACCAGTTTCGATTTCTCTTATCAACTCGCTCTCGCCCCTGCAATTTTCCGATGAGATGCTGGCATCCCTCATTGAACTTGCCCGCCACGGTCAAGCCTGTATCGTCGCTTCCCTCATTATGGCGGGGGCATCCGGACCGGTTACGCTGGCAGGCGTCCTGGCCTTGCAGAATGCCGAAATCCTTACCGGTATTGCCCTTTCCCAGTTGGTCCGGGAGGGTGTGCCTGCAGTGTATGGCTCCACCTCTTCGGCCATGGACATGAAGACCGGTGCATTGTCTATCGGAGCGCCGGAACTTTCAAAAAATGTCAACTATACTGCCCAGATGGCGAGATTTTACAAGGTCCCCAGCAGATCGGGCGGCGGACTTACCGATGCTCTTTACCCGGATGCTCAGGCCGGAGCTGAGTCGGCGCTCGCCCTCTCTACCGCTGCCCGTAGCGGCATCAATGTCATTCTTCACGCTTGCGGTATCCTCGGTTCCTATATCGCTATGAGCTTCGAGAAATTCATTATTGATGAAGAGGTCTGCGGGATGGTTCGACAGATGCTGAAACCCATCGAGATAACAGATGAAAGCATCGATCTCGAGATGATCGGCAAAGTTGGCCCCGGTGGACAATATCTGACCCAGCCGAAGACCTTCAAACTTTGCCGGACCGAATTTTTTCTTCCGGATTTGATGTCAAGATCCAATTACGATGCCTGGGATGCCTCGGGAAAGAAAAAAATCAATGAAATAGCTGACAATAAAGTAACCCAGCGACTGGCCAAGTACGAGAAACCGGATATTGACCCAACAACCGAACATGACCTGACTGAATACGTCAACAGCAGGAAAAACGGCTGATTAAGGAGATTACGAGCATGCGACCGGAAGAAGACAGCACGCGGAAATTGCCCACAATGAAGTTTTTTGGTGCAGAGATTGATCGGGTTGTCTTCTTTGGATCTGCTGTCCTCCTTCTTCCCTTTATGATTTTTGGCGCTCTTTTCCCGGATCTGTTGGGTAAAGCAAGCAGCGCTGCACTTGCCTGGACCACCAAAACCTGGGGTTGGCTGTATCTTTCAAGTGTCAATATCTTTGTTCTGACTGGTGTGCTGCTTGCCATTTCCCCTTTCGGCTCCATCCGACTCGGCCGTGACGATGAAAAGCCGGAGTTCAGTAGAATAAGTTGGTTTGCTATGCTGTTTTCTGCAGGTATGGGCATCGGCCTCATATTCTGGTCGATTGCCGAACCGCTTTACCATTTTTCCGGACCACCGACGGGCCAAGCGGAAACTGCAGCTTCCGCCCGCCTTGCCTTCAGCATCTTTTTTTATCACTGGGGCATCCATGCCTGGGGAACATATGTCGCCGTGGGGCTTCCGCTCGCCTATTTTCAGTTCAGGAGAGGTTTGCCGGGGACCATCTCCAGTTGCCTGAATCCATTTTTCCACTCCGGTAATAAAGCTGATGGACCTCACTCCATGACTGAAACGATCATCTGTAACATCGTTGATATACTCGCTGTCTGGGCAACCGTGCTGGGTGTCGTCACCTCGCTGGGTCTCGGAGCTCTGCAGATCGGCAGCGGCCTCTCGAGCACCTTCGGTATCCACAACGGTCCCCTGACAACGAATATGGTCATTGTCGTTATTACCCTGCTCTTTGTTCTTTCCGCCCTCAGCGGAATACAGAGGGGGATCAGGTTCCTCTCCCTGCTCAATGTAGCACTGATGATCCTGCTGATGCTCTTCTTTCTGACCTGTGGTCCGATATCATACCTGGTTCAAACATTTTTCACCGCTCTGGTCGATTATGTTTATAACATCATTCCTTTATCAACCACCTTCGCCTTGTTCGACAACAGGTCCTGGACCGAAAGTTGGACAATTTTCTACTGGGCCTGGTGGATTGCCTGGGCGCCATTTGTCGGGGCGTTTATTGCCAACATTTCCAGGGGCAGAACTATCCGGGAATTTATCCTAGTGGTCATGATCCTGCCGGCTGTCTTTTCGTTTCTTTTCAGCAGCATTCTCGGCGGTACGGCCATGCATATGCAGCTTTTTGAAAATATTCCCCTAGTGGAAACGGTGATGAAAAGTATTGAAACCACACTCTTTGAAACGCTCCATCATCTGCCTTTCTTTACAGTATCGGCGATCATCACTAATGTTTTAATTGCATCGTTTTTCATTACCTCGGCTGATTCCGCAACCTTTGTCATCAGCCGTTTTTCACTGGGAAGAAAGAGCTGTCCCGAACCTACCGGCAACCAAACACTGATTATTTTCTGGGGATGCGTACTGGGCGGACTGGCGCTGGTGCTTATCTCTTCAGGAGGGTTGAAAGCTCTACAGACTGCATCGATCGTTGGCGCCCTGCCTTTCATAATTGTGATGTACCTGCTACTCATTTCCCTTACCAAAGCATTATTTGCCGAAAAATACCCCGGCACAAACATTCAGCAAAAAAACCACTGTTAATCCTCAACCACAACGCAAAGTATAAGGAGCTACTCTTATGTCTGACTTAAAAACGATTACCGAAACCCTCATTACCGGCGATGGCGACAAACTTCTGGAACTCGTACAAGCCGCTCTCGACGCCGGCATATCCGCCAAGGATATCCTTCAAAAAGGACTGATCGTCGGCATGGATATCGTCGGCGAAAAGATGGAGTGCGGTGATATGTTTATCCCTGAAGTTCTGATGTCTGCGCAAGCCATGTCCATGTCCGTTGAAGTACTTAAACCATTACTGGCGGAAGGGGATTCCTCATCGGCCGGGAAAGTAATAATCGGCACAGTCAAAGGCGATCTCCACGACATCGGCAAAAACCTGGTGGCCATGATGATGGAGAGTGCCGGTTTTGAAGTAATCGACCTTGGAGTCGATGTCGCACCGGAGAAATTCGTCGAGGCAGTCAAGACCCATAAGCCAACGATTGTAGGACTCTCGGCTCTTTTAACCACTACCATGCCAATGATGAAGAAATCAATCATGAGTATTGAAGAGAGTGGCCTGCGCGATACATTGAAGATAATCGTCGGGGGAGCCCCTGTTAATCAGTCTTTTGCCGACGAGATCGGTGCCGACGGCTATGCCCCGGATGCCGGAGCCGCCAGCAAATTGGCAAAGGCTCTCTATGCGTAACGCCTCTGAAGGTCAATTTTTCACCTCAATCGAAAAAGGATAGTCAATGTTTACAGTTATCGGAGAACGAATCAACACCACTCTGAAAAAGGTCCAGGCTGCAACGGCCGAGCGCGATGCCGATTACATAAGAAATGACGTCAGGCAACAAACGGAAGCCGGCGCCACCTATATCGATGTCAACGCCGGAGCACGAATCGGCCATGAAGAAGCGGACATGCGCTGGCTGCTGGAGATCGTCCAGGAAGCGACCGATCTGCCGCTCTGTCTTGACAGCCCGGACCCCAATATTCTCGAAATGGCCTATGGCCTGGTCAACAAAAAACCGATGATCAATTCGATCAGTCTTGAAAAAGACCGGTTCGAGCCTATGATCAAATATCTGCAGGGCAAAGAATGCCGGGTCGTCGCCCTCTGCATGGATGACTCGGGGATGCCGAAGACAGTGGACGATATTGTCGCAAGAGCCACCTCACTGGTAGCTGAGCTGGAAAAAATCGGCTTCGCACGGGATGATATTTTCATCGATCCCCTCATTCAACCAATGAGTGTCGATATCAATAACGGCCAAATCGCCATGGCCGCCGTCAGAGGCATAACCACCGATCTTGCCGGAGTCCATGCCACCGGGGGATTGTCCAACATTTCATACGGCCTTCCCCAGCGGCGAATAATCAATAGGTGTTTCCTGACGATGATGATGGCGCACGGCTTTGATTCGGCCATCATGGATCCTTTGGATAAAGACATCATGGCCTTGATGCATACCGCCGACATGGTGGCAGGGCACGACAAGTTCTGCATGCAGTATATTAAAGCAGTCAGAGCAGGCAAGATTGTTGCTTAGGAGGCTGCGACCTGAGGAGAAAATTTCCCTCGGACAGACTCCCAGCTTCAACTGAAATCGCTAAACTCTCTGAAGACCAAGTGATTGCGAGTCTGCCGGCGAACTCGCAATCACTTTTTGATATGAGCTTATTATTCGAGATGAACGAAAGAATTTTTGTCATTGCCTGTGGTACCCTGGCCCTTGATATCCAACATCTGGCAAAAGAAATGGATCTCACTATCGGCAGCCGCTTTTTGCCGGGAGGGCTGCATGAGAACCCGACTCAACTGCATAAAGAGGTTCAAGCCGTCATTGATGAAATTTCGGCATCAGGCCACTGGGATCGGATTATTATCGGCTATGGTATTTGCGGACGGGGCACAGTCGGACTTCGAGCTCGTGAGCTTCCGCTGGTAATCCCGCGGGTACACGACTGCATCGCTCTCTTTCTTGGCGGCAATGCCGCCTATAAACGAGAATTCGAACGGTATCCGGGCACGTATTATATTTCAGCAGGCTGGTATGAGGAGAAGACCGAACCCCTTAGGCAAAAGAACACTTCCGTCTATCTTGAAGGAAAGCAGGTCACCTTCGAGGATCTGGTGGCCCGGTACGGCGAAAAAAAAGCTCAGAAAACATACGATTTTTTAAATAGCTGGCAACACAACTATCAACGGGCCGCTTTTATTGACACCGGTCCGGGCAGCGATTCCATCTATGCAGAACATGCTCGCCGAATGGCAGCCAAATATGGCTGGAAATATGAATCGTTACAGGGTGATACAGGGCTCATCCGCTGTCTCTTTACCATAGATTCGACATCCGATGAAATTTTGATAGTTCCACCAGGGTATATCACTTTCTTCGATACTCGGGAAGGTCGTTTACAGGCAAGTCTGCTCACAGCAGGCGACGATAATGATATCCGACCCCATATCGAAAAGATAACTGCAATCAGCCACAAAGAACAGCGCAAGCTGCAGATAGGACTGGGGATCGATGCAGGCGGCACCTATACCGATGCCGTAATTTACGACCTCGCTTCCGGTCAGGTACTAACTAAAAACAAAGCGCTCACGACCAAATGGCAATATACCATCGGTATCAAAGAGGTCTTGAACGGTCTTGACAGTGGTCTGTTGAGCCGAGTTGAGCTGGTTGCGGTATCCACAACTCTTGCAACCAATGCTATAGTTGAAGGAGATGGTCGGAAGGTTGGACTCATTCTCATGCCCCCATACGGTCTGTTCGACAATGACGATATACCCCATGAACCGAAGTCGGTGATTGCCGGCAGACTCGATATTTCCGGTACCATCATTGAAGACCTTGACGAAAACGCCCTCCGACAAACTGCAAGAGAAATGGTTACCCGCCAGGGGGTGGAAGCCTTCGCCGTATCCGGCTTTGCCGGTTCCATCAATCCCGAGCATGAGCTTGCCGCCAAACGTATCCTCAAGGAAGAAACCGGCTGTTTTGTCTCCTGCGGCCATGAGCTGTCCAATCTTCTCAACTTCCGCACACGGGCGGAAACAGCCGTACAGAACGCCAGGATCGTCCCGCGTCTGGTAAAACTTCTTGGCGAGCTGCAAGAAGTTCTGTCATCTTTGGGGGTTATCGCTCCTGTAGTGGTGGTTAAAGGCGATGGTTCGTTGATGAGTGCGGATATGGCCGTCGCAAGACCTGTTGAAACCATTCTATCCGGCCCTGCGGCAAGCGTTGCCGGTGCCCGTTTTCTCTCGAAACGTACGGACGCCATTGTTGTCGATATGGGCGGCACCACCACCGATACTGCTACATTAAAGAACGGCAAGGTCCAGGTCGTGGCGCAGGGTTCACGAGTGGGCGGTGTTCAGACCCATGTCCGGGCTCTTAAGATTCGCACTACCGGCCTCGGCGGAGACAGCCACATTACCTACCACAACAACACATTCAGCATCGGGCCGCGACGTGTAGTTCCCATGGCTTTACTGAACAGGCAGCAACCGGGTGCGGAAAAAGCTCTGGACTTTGTCGAAGGACGATTGGACCGCTCTGGCGGATCGTCAAAAAACATTCAATTTTTCACTCTCACCGACTATTACCACACCCTTGATACAACAGATCCGGAAAAAGAGATACTCACCAGGCTCAGACAGAGACCACATGCACTGGAAGAGCTTGCCGAAGCGCTCGACGTCATGCATCCAAGCCTGGTGCCGCTTGATCGCCTTCAAGAGCATCATATTATCCAGTGCCATGGCCTGACTCCGACGGATCTCCTGCATGCGCACGGGGCTTTCGGCAGGTGGGACACTGCAATCGCCAATCGTGCAGTTGCAATATTTGCCGCTCTCGCCAAACGGCCTGTAAGCGAAATTGTAGAGCATCTTCTTGCCGATATCAGCAAACGGCTTGCCCTGGAATTGATAAAAAAACAGTTGGACAACGAGCTCCCTTCGGACATCATGGATGATTGCCAGGCCTGCCGATTATTGTTGGAAAACGTCTTCTCCGGGGGAAACAGTGACTATAGGATCAGGTTCAAGCTCAACCGACCGGTCATCGGCATTGGAGCCCCCATCGGTTTTTTCCTTCCCCGAGCCGCTGAGATGCTTGAGACGGAAGCGATCCTGCCGGAACATGCCGACGTCGCCAACGCCATCGGGGCCATTACCAGTCATATTTCCGTGCAACGTCAAGTAAAGATTCACCCGCAACAAACCGGCGGATTTTTCATTGAAGGACTGCCGGGTGCTGAACATTTCGCCAAATTTTCCGAAGCGGAAGCACACGCCAAGAAAGCACTGTGCGATATGGTTCGCCGCCTGGCCGAAGATGCCGGCACGGGCGAAACAACCGTTCATATAGAAACCAGGGACAGCACAGTCAGCCTTAGCGGCGGTGACAAGCTCTTTCTTGAACGTACACTTACCGCCTCACTAAGTGGGCCGCCGGACTTGCCACCTCGCACGTGAAGGATTTTAGTTAACCATCAATATTACTGAAAACTTAGTCATAAAAGCCACATCGACTATCAAAGATCTTTCAACACAAGATTGTTGCGATGAATGATTTCATCGTAGTGCTTGCCACCAAGACAGGCTTTAATTTGAGATGATTTTAATCCCTTGATCATTGTAATGTCCGAAGATGAGTAATTGACGAGACCAACCCCGATAACTTCGTTGTCAGATGCTCTGAACTCAACCGCAGCACCTTCTTCAAAATCACCTTCAACTCCGACAACTCCTATAGGGAGCAGGCTTTTTCCATTCTGTCTGACAGCGCGAACAGCTCCCTCATCGATAACGATGCTACCTTTAGGGGCCAACGTGTGTGCGATCCAGTTTTTTCGACTGGCCATTTTCCCCTCTTTTGGCACAAAATATGTTCCCAAAGGTTGACCATCAAAGAGTTTCAGCAACACGTTTTCTGAATTTCCTCTAGCAACTATCATCGGGATCCCGGCCGAGGTTACTTTCTGGGCAGCCTGAATTTTGCTGAGCATTCCACCGGTACCCAACGCACCAGGGATGCTGCTTGCGAAATCTTCAATCTCCTTTTTTATTTGTCTGACTTTTGGTATCAGTTTGGCGTCAGAAAATCGCCTTGGATCTTTATTGTATAACCCATCAATATCGGTCAAAATAATTAAAAAATCCGCGTCCATTAGTAAAGTTATCATAGCTGCGAGATTGTCGTTATCTCCTAACTTTATTTCTTCAACCATGATTGTGTCATTTTCATTGATAATGGGCACGATTTTCCAATCAATAAGTGTATGCAGGGTGTTTCTCGAATTAAGATATCGCTTCCTGTTGGTAAGATCGTCTCCAGTTAACAATATTTGCGCAATTTGTATACCATGTGCCCCAAAACTTTTTTCATAGGCATTCATAACTCCGCATTGTCCTATAGCTGATATTGCCTGGCGCTTTGGTATCTCATCCGGACGGCGTACCAATTTCATTTTCCTCATTCCGGCTGCCATGGCTCCTGATGACACAAGGATTACCTCAATCCCTTTGTTCATGAGAACACTTATCTGGTCAGATATCGTCTGTATCACATCCAGATTTAAACCGTTTTTTGCAGTAATTACATTGCTGCCTAATTTAACAACAACCCTTTTGGCTTGGAGTAATCGGTTTTTTGGCATACCATAACTCTCGAAAGTTAAATTTATTAAATCAATATATGATGGCGTCGTAAAAACTCTTCATCTTGTTCGTTGTTACAATTTTTCTATCATTACGACGTACCGTATGTACGCCGAAATGATAGAAAAATTGCACGCCTCCAATATGAAGCTTTTTACTTATCCATCGGAAGCCGAAGTTTATACGAGTTTGTCATATATGAAGGTTAGGGAATTTATGCCCAGGGCAGAATATTAACATTTTTAGTAAGACTAAAATGTTAACTGACTTCTGATATGCTCAACGAAAAGCTGCGTGTGTTCTTCCAATAGACGAGCGGTCATCTCCTCGTCGTGTTGCTCTAAAGCTGTTGCAATATCTTCAAATTCCTTTTCGAGATTGTTCCAATATGCACCCTTCGCTCCGGCGAATGTCCAGATCCTTACCGCTTGATCATAGAGTCCACTTAATATTTTGACCAGGAGTTCATTCTTGGTCGCCTTATTAATTATTGAATGAATCTCACCATCGATTTTCATCAAGACTTTGGTATCATTTGTCGACTTCATGCCTTCTATCTTCCGGCGAATTTCGGCGATTTCTTCAGTGGAGATGCGCGCCGCAGCCAAACTGCCTACCAATCGCATAAAATGTGCTCGAACCTCAAACACATCTTTAAGTTGTTGAAAACTCACCTCCTCTACAAACGTTCCGACATTGGGAATTATCCGCACCAAACCATCCATCTCCAGCCGCATCAGTGCTTCGCGGACCGGTGTACGGCTGACTTCAAACGCTTCCATTATTTCTTTCTCACGGATAACTGCCCCAGGACTTTGCTCCAACAGGATGATCTGCCTCTTCAATTCTTGGTATATATTTTTTTCATTCATAATCTTTGTAATTTTAATATTCTTGTTATTTTTGTTTGACTTTACCTTGAGAATAAAGAGGGCCTAATGGGACTGAACAGCACATAAAGGCGTTGCAAGAAATAACGATAAATTAGCAATAACAGTTAATTATGTAACAACAGTTTGATAATTAAATGAACCAAGCCTCTATAATGAATAAATATACCTGGCGAGGAAATACCAATCTACAACGGAGACTTATGCATCACAAGGATATCAAGCTCATCGTCTGAAAACAACTGAAAAAGCAATTCTCGAACTGGATCTGCCTTAACTCTCAAGTATCAATTACTTTGTTCGGTTGACGACAATTACCTTGTCCGGTGTTGTCATCCGACATCCCCCCCTTGCTTCCCTCTGCATTTACGCTCAAGTATTTAATTTCATAGAAAATTATGCGATTGATCAATTGAGGTTAAAAAATTTTACAAGGAGTTGATTTTGATGTTGACAACCAATATACAAAGATATATACCAGTGTATATTGATTGTATATCAATACTAATAGCGGTCGTAAACAAAAACAACAGGAATGAAATATTACGGAAACGATGAGCGGTAAAAATGTATATCAGGAATTAAAGAGGCAAATCATCCTGTTGGAGCAAAAGCCTGGGGCAGTTATCCGTGAGAAAGAGATAATGGACGCGCTCGAGGTCAGTCGTACGCCGGTCCGTGAAGCACTGATGCGGCTGGAGATGGATGGTTTAGTGCGGATAATTCCCAATGTTGGAACGTTTGTCGAAGAGGTGAGCTTTCAGCAACTCAAGGACATACTTGAGGTTTTGGCACATTTGATGCGATTGGCCGGCAGTTTGGCTGCGGCGCGTATCTCCATGGATGAAATTGCCGAAATTCGCCGGAGGATAGACGGCATGAAGGAGACACAAGACACCAAGACCTTGATGAAACTCGATCGCGAGATCCATACTATCATAAATAAGGCGACGAAAAATGAACTCCTGATGAAAATGTTAAGTGGACTCCATGACCAGGCGATAAGAATCTGGGGATTTGCCGGAGCCGTTGGCGGATATTGGAAAAATCTTGAAACACAATTTGAAAATATTGCGACAGCCTTAGAACAACACGAAGAGGAAATGACCGCTCGTTTATTGGAAGAACACATGAAGCTTTTCGTTGAACATGTCAGAAGTCAGTTAACATTTTAATCATCTAACCCCTTAACCGTCAAAAAAAGCAATGAGGTAAATTATGAGTCAGTTTCCCCAAAAAGCAAAAGTCGTCATTATCGGGGCCGGTATTGTAGGTAATTGCGTCGTAGGTCATCTGGCAGAAAGAGGCTGGAAAGACATGTTGTTGATTGACAAGGGGCCACTTCCTAATCCTGGAGGATCCACGGGTCATGCATCCAACTTTATATTTCCAGTGGATAACGGGAAGCCTTTGGCCCAATTAACCATGGACAGTAAAAGGCAATACGCAGAGCTTGGTGTCGAGCGTATCTGTGGTGGTATAGAGGTGGCCAGGACGGATGCGAGTGTGGCTGACACGAAACGTAGAATAGCATCTGCCAAATGTTGGGGTATCGAGGCTGAGCTTCTTGACGTAGATGGATGTGTTAAACTCTTTCCATGGCTGAACAGAGATAAAATTAAAGGTGGCTTTTACACACCTTCAGTAAGTGTTGTTGATTCCCTGCGTGCGGGCACGATAATGAGGGAAAAGGCTCAGGATATGGGAGCCCTCTCTGTCTTTGCCAATACCGAAGTGTTGGATGTTGATGTTGAAGATGGGAAAATTAAAGGAGTTAAGACCGACCGGGGTTATGTTGAGGCTGAGTATGTGATCATCTGTTGTGGTGTCTGGAGCCCCCGGATAGGTGCAATGGCCGGCGCTGCAATTCCGCTGGCACCGGTTGTTCACCAGATGATTGACGCCGGCCCTATTCCACAATTGGCCCATGTAAAAGGAGAGATTGGCTATCCGATTATCAGGGATATGAGCGTGAAGATGTATGAGCGTCAGACCTCAGGAACTATGGAGGTCGGATCATATGCCCACCGCTCGATCTTAATCGATCCGAATGATATTCCATCAAATGAGCAGGCCAAACTCTCACCGACAGAGTTGCCTTTCACCAAGGAAGATTTTGAGCCACAGCTGGAAGATGCTATGGAGCTCATGCCTGAACTGCTGGACAATGATAAGGTTGAAATTCAGTATGCAATCAATGGTCTTATCTCTCTGACTCCTGACGGTGAGCCTCTTATAGGCGAAACTCCGGAGGTTAAAAATCTTTGGGTTGCGGCTGCAATCTGGATTAAAGAAGGACCGGGCGCAGCACGTATGCTGGCTGAATGGATGACCGATGGCGCTCCCGAGTTAGATCCAAGTCATGTCGATATCGCCCGTTTTTATCCCTACGCAGGTACTAAAAAATTTGTATGGGATCGCGCGATTGAAGGATTTCCAAAACTGTATGACATCGTCCATCCAAATGAGCAGTATTTAGATTCAAGAAACATTCGTTTGAGCCCCTTTCATTCCAGGACCAAAGAGTTGGGTGCGGTCTACTTTGAAACCGCCGGGTGGGAGCGCCCACAATGGTATGAAAGCAATAAAGGGTTGTTGGAAGAATATGCGGATCGAATGGTTGAGCGGAAAAATGAATGGGATACTCGCTGGTGGTCTCCAATCATCGACGCAGAAAATATAGCCCTGCGTGAAAGGGTGGCCATGACTGATCTGAGTGCTTTTGCCATCTTTGACATCGTTGGCCCCGGCGCATTGGATGTGGTTCAGAAGGTAGCAGTTTCTCAGATGGACAATAAGGTTGGTAAAGCAGTCTACACTCTCTTGCTAACTAACAAGGCAGGAATCCGCAGTGACCTGATCATTGCCCGAACCGGCAAAAATTCTTTCCGTGTCATCACCGGTGGCGGCCATGGCGGCGTAGACAAAAAATGGTTTACCGATCATCTGCCTGCAGATGGTACTGCCCAGTTACACGATCAAACTTCAGCTTTAGGTACGGTGGGTGTCTGGGGGCCATCGGCCAGAGCAATGCTCGAATCCGTCACTGAGGACGACATCTCCAATGAAGCCTTTCCTTATGCCACCGTGAAAAATTTCAGAATTAAGGATATCCCTGTGTGGGCACTGAGGATGTCGTATGTCGGTGAATATGGATGGGAGATCTATACCGCGGCCGAGCACGGTCCGAAACTCTGGGATATTCTCTGGGAAGCGGGTCAGAAACACCGCGTAGTTCCTGTAGGTATTGGAGTTTATGGTACAAACGCCCGTCTGGAGAAAAGCTTCCGTCTCTTCGGCAATGAGTTTGACTCCGATTACAACCCGGTTGAAGCCGGAATGGCTCTTCCAAGAGTAAAAGCACAGGATTTTGTCGGCAAAGAAGCATACCTTAAGGCGCGGGATGAAGATCCTGTAACCCTTCTCTGTACCCTGACCGTTGATGACCATACGGATTCCAAGGGCGAGAAACGATATATGGTAGGTGTCGTCCCTGTATTAACTCAGGACGGAGCATCCATTGTCGATGCCAAAGGTCGGCCGGCGTATGTTTCAAGCGCCGGTTACGGTGCCGTCGTAGGAAAATACATCCTCATGGCTTATCTGCCGCCTGAGTACGCAAAGGCCGGCAATAAACTCCAGGTTGAATACTTCTGCGAGCGTTTCCCGGTAACAGTCGAAATTGTCGGTGCAGCACCGCTCTACGATCCGAAGCACGATCGTTTGAAGGGATAAAATAGAGCTGGTGGGCCTCTTTCCGGAATTTTCAAGGAAGAGTTTACCAAACCACTAAAACCCTTGGGAGATGCCGAGAGGAAGGTCTCCCAGGGGGTACTATAAAGAGTCCCGACGTTATTAAGGCGAATCGGGACCAGGAGAGACATCATGAACATTCTTGTCTGTGTAAAACGGGTGCCGGATATCGGTTCCCGGATCGATCTGAACCAAGACCGGCAGACGATTAGCACCAAAAATCTCGGCTTTTGTATCAGCCCCCATGAAGAGTGTGCCGTCGAAGAAGCCATTCAACTGGTTGAAAAACAAGGGGGAAAATCAACGGTTCTCACTCTGGGGCCAGCCGAGGCTGAAGAGCAGCTTCGAGACTGTCTGGCCCGCGGAATCGACCGGGGTATTCTAATAGAAACCGACGGGACCGAATGGGACTCAAAGGAGACCGCCGAGGCTATCAAGGCAGTGATTCGGGCAGAAACTGAAAAAGAGCCTATCGATTTGATTCTATTTGGTAATGAATCGGCCGACTGCGGCGGCTGCCAAGTAGGTATTAGAGTGGCACATGGTCTCGATATGCCTTGTATCTCAAGCGTCAAAAAGCTGGAAATAGGCGACGGTAATGCATCCGCCTCAAGGGAGGTCGATAGCGGCTGGGAGATTTACGATCTGCCTATGCCGGCAGTGGTAACCGTCAAGGAAGGTATCAACTTGCCTCGATACCCAAGTCTTCGTGGAACCATGAAGGCCAAGAAGAAGCCGATTGTCAAAACTTCCTCGGAAAAATCCGGCGCAGGCCTGCAGATGCAGCAACTTGTCCATCCACCCGAACAGAAAAAAGAAGTAGTCATGCTCGGAGAAGGACCACAGGCTGCAACCAGGATTGTCGAGGTATTGAAAGCTCTGGAGGTGATATAGCTATGATTCTTGCGGTGGTAGAATACGAACAAAATACGGTGACGGAGGCGTCACTGCAGATGATAACCTTCGCCAGGTCGATTGCCGGCAACAATGGCGATGAGCTGGTTGCCCTTCTTATCGGCGGTGAGGATACCGAGGCTCTGGCAGGACAGCTTGGAAAATACGGTGTTCAAAAAGTCGTCCATGCTGCACACGAGCAGTTGAATGACTACGCTCCGGTTGCCTGGGCCAGGATTATCTCCCAGGTAATTACCGAGAGTTCGCCGCAAATGGTTATGGCTGCGAGTACCGATCGGGGCAACGAGATCATGGCCCATCTGGCAGCGATGTCCGATCTGCCGATGGCCTCCAACTGTTCGGCGGTATCTCCCGGGGATCCTTTCCAGATCACCAGGCTCAGATGGGGCAGCAGTCTTCTGGAGGAGGCTGTACTCAAAAACGGTTGTAAACTGTTAACTGTCGCCCTTGATGTGGTGGAGGCAGAGGAAGTCTCAACACCGGTTGAAACGGCCTTGCAAAATTTTGAGCCGGTTCTCACCGATAAAGACCTCCGTGTCCGACTGGTGAGAAGAGAAGCCGATGTTACCGAAGGTGTAACCCTGAAAAACGCCAATGTCGTGGTCGGTGGAGGCCGGGGAGTCGGCAGTCCTGAGGCTTACTCGCTACTTGAGGAACTGGCGGGTTTGTTGAATGGTGCGGTCGGTTGTTCACGGGTTGCCACCAATAATGGCTGGCGGCCACATTCTGATCAGGTGGGTCTCACCGGTACTCGCATTTCACCCACGCTCTACATTGCCTGCGGGATCAGCGGTGCGATTCAGCATCTGGTCGGCTGCAAGGGTGCGGGTAAGGTCATGGTTATCAACAAAGACCCTGAGGCCGCTTTTTTCGGCAAGGCAGACTTTGGGGTTCTTGGAGATCTCCATGAAATTCTGCCGGCAGTTATTGAACAGCTTAAGCAGCAGAGAACGTAACTCTCGTTTGATGGTAAGACTCCAACTCTGCTCCGAAGATCCATATGAGCCTATCCGGGTGTATCTGGATGGGCTCATATGACATGGTCGGCTCAAAAAACCAGTATTTCAGATGTCCACTGAAAAGAATCCTCTCAGGATTCCGTATCATCGGGCTCCTTCGAAATGAGGAAGCTCGTTAGAACTTAGATTGAGGAATACCCAATGAATCTGGAAGAAAAAATAGTTCAAATGCTCGAAAATCTTGGAGTTGACTACCAGGTCCGTGAGCATGAACCGGTTTACACCAACCCGGCCATGGCGGAGGCTCTCGGGGTAAGCGAGGCACAGACCGTCAAATCGCTGGTACTTACCACCAAGGAAAAGAAAATGGTGGTTTTTGTAATGCCGGGAAACAAGAAAGTTGACTGGAAAGCCGCGGCAAAAACAGCCGGAACCAAAAAGGTCGGTTTTGCCAAACCTGAAGAGGTAAGCGAACTGGTCGGCTGCGAAGTAGGGTGTGTTCCTCCTTTTGGTCATATGACGGAGCTCCCCATTTATCTGGATGGTGAGTTGATGCATCAGAGCTTGGTCTATTTCAATCCCGGTGTACATCATAAGTCATTTATGGTGGCACCAAGGGATCTGAAAAAGCTTTGTCAAACTGCATAACCCGGAAAAAAAAACAGATCCAAGCTAGGAGTCTGTCGGATTATAGCAATTTTTTCTCAGATTAAGGCATTTTCAGGAAAACAAGCACAGCCATATAGCTGATATTGCGAGCATTGTTTTTTTGAAAATAACGTAGAGATGGGGAAAAAGGGCATAATCCGACAGGCTCCTAGAGAGAAAAGTTTAACAGACACAAGGTAAAGAGGCTACGCGAATGGCTACACGTGAGATTTTATGGAATATTTCCGGTGCAGGCGAAGTGGTTCTGTATACACTTGCAGCCATTACATTGGGAGTGCTCGGCTGGGGCATCTACAAACACGTCCGCCGGATTTTGAGCGGACAAGCTGTCACCTTTCCCACACCAGCCCAGGCGGGGGGACGACTCGGTCGTGCATTGTTGACTGTCCTGTCCAATCGCACGGTGCTCAATCGTCATAAATTGGGTGGCGGCATGCATCTGCTCATCATGTGGGGCTTTATCGTTCTTTTTGTGGGCACGACCATCGTGGCCATAGAATACGATTTCTTCCACAAGATTATGGGAATGGAACATCTCATGCTGCAAGGCTGGTTTTACCTGGGGTTCGAGCTGGTCACCGACCTGTTCGGTGTCTTGCTGGTAGTCGGGCTGAGCATTGCCATTATCAGGAGATATATCCTGAATCGGCCGCAACTCAAAAGACAGTCCGTGGATTGGATACTCCCGGTCCTGCTGCTGGCCATAGGTCTGACCGGCTTTATGGTGGAAGGCTTGCGGCTGGCAGCCAATGCTGCCGATCTTGGTTATGCGCCGGTCTGGTCTCCGGGCGGTGCCCTTTTTGCCGGTCTGGTTAATGGGGCGGATCCGGACTCATTAAAGAGCGCCCATGTCATAATCTGGTGGATTCATGTATTGCTCGCCTTTGGTGCGATTGCCATGCTTCCCTTTGTCCCGAAAGCAATGCATCTGCTCGCGGCAGGGGTAAATATTTTCTTTGAAGACCTGCGGCCTAAGGGGCGTCTGGCCAAGCTCGATGTTGAAGGTGCTTTCGAACGCGACGAGAATCTTGGCTACGAGACACTTTCCGATCTGACCCGAAAAGACCTGCTTGATGTCGTCTCCTGCACTGAGTGCGGTAGATGTGAAATGAACTGTCCCGCCAACATTTCCGGAAAAATCCTCTCACCGCGAGAAATAGTTCTCGGATTACGCAGACAACTTAATAAAGAGCTACCGATCGGCGGTACCGCTCGGGAATCAAACCGCATCCTGGACGCTGAAATCCCGCCGGAAGCGATTGATTACTGCACCACCTGCATGGCCTGTGTGGAAAGCTGCCCCGTTCTGATAGATCCACTGAGCAAGATATTGGAAATAAGGCGAAACGAGGCCATGATCCATGATCGTTTTCCGGATACCTACGCCGATGTCTTAATGGGTATCGAAAAACGCGGTAATCCCTGGAACGAGCATCCCACCGCCCGGATGGATTGGGCCAAGGGGCTCGAAGTCCCGATCATGTCCGATGTAGCTGAAGAGGGTAAGAAGGTTGACTATCTGTTCTGGGTGGGTTGTTCCGCCGCCTATGATCCGAGAAATGCCAAAATCGCTCAGAGCATGGTCAAGATTCTTCAGGCAGCAAACATCAACTTTGCGGTTTTGGGCGAAGAGGAGCGGTGTACGGGAGATCCCGCCCGACGCATGGGACAGGAATATCTGTTCAGTGTGCAGGCTGAAGCAAACGTGGAACTGCTGGCCGAATATAAGTTCCAGCATATTCTTACCATCTGTCCTCATTGTTATAACTCCTTTGCCAAGGATTATCCTGACTTTGGCGGTAAATATTCGGTTATCCATCACACCGAACTGATCGCGGAACTGATTAAGGACGGAAAGCTGTCACTCACTCAGTCTGTCGACGCAATAGCCACCTTCCATGATTCCTGTTATCTAGGTCGACACAATCGCATTTTCGACGCTCCGAGGGAGATTCTCGCGAGAATCCCAGGAATTCAGACGGTAGAAATGGAGCGAAACCGTGAAATGGCCATGTGTTGCGGTGGAGGCGGTGGTTTGAGCTGGTTCGAAGAAGATACCGACAAACGGGTGAATGACCGACGGATTAAGCAAGCTTCCAAGGCCGTAGGAACTGTCGGCACCGGCAAATCCAGCTTGATCGTCACTTCCTGTCCGTTCTGTTTGACGATGATTGAAGATGGACTCGCGGCGACCGAGACAACCATGGAAGACAGAGACATCGCTGAATTGGTTGTTGAAGCCATGGGTAGTCGGTAGCCGATGACTGCCGGACTGCGGGCCGGAACGAGGTGATCCTCCGGCCTTTCAGTTGAGAATAAGTGTCAATATATTGATATAGGAGGAACCACGGTATGCTATTTGCCCAAAGAGAAGCTGGTAAGTGATTGTCTGGGGTCCGATTTGCCCAAAAGTCCAGACAACCTACAAAACATAACCTTAACGGAGGCCTACATGTTTAGAAAGACGTTCATCTCAAGTGTCATAATGACCTGCTTTATCCTGTCGACGTTTGTTGGAATTGCCGCTGCCGAAAAAGTTCTCAAAATTGGAGTTCTCGGTCCCTTTACGGGCCCATCGGCAAAAACCGGTGCCGAGTTCAAGGGATCGGTAACTATGGCCTTTGACAAGGTCAACAACATGATCGGCGACTATAAACTTGAACCGATCTGGGTCGACAGCCAGAGCGACCCGGCAAAGGCGGTCAGCGCTTATGCCGAAGCAGCCGAACGACTTGGTATCCAGGCTGGTATTCTCAACTGGCACAGCTCTGTCTCTGTTGCCGTCATGGACGTAGTCGCCAAGTACAAGGTACCCCATATGTTTGGTTTCGGCGCCACAGAGGTGGTTAATACCAAATGGAGAAGCGATCCGAAAAAATACGGTTACTGGGGTGGCAAGGGTTGGCCGGTTCCCGGCAAGCTGATGGCCGGATATGCCGAGACTATCGACAATGCAGTGAAAAACGGCAGCTTCAAACCCAAAGCGAAAGTGATGGCCATCGCCTGTGAAGATACAGACTGGGGACATAGCGCAGGCGATGCCATGGCCTCCGAGTTTGAGAAAAAAGGCTGGACGGTTGCGTCAAAAGATTATTTCCCCATCACCCAGACCGATTTTTACCCGATGTTGGGTTCCTACAAGAAAAAAAACGTGGCAGTTATCTTCAGCACCAGTACTGCAGCACCGGTAACCTCTGCTTTTATCAAACAGACCCGAGAGGTTGGCTTGAAATCGTTGATCATAATCGATGGTTTGGGCTGGTCGGGCGACTGGTATAAAATGGCCGGCGCAGCATCGGACGGTGTTTTGGACATGATTCCCCAACTGACTACCCAAGCAGCAAAGGATTGGGCCGTGGATTTCGAGAAGCGCTTCGGCATGAAACCCAGCCCCTCATCCGGCGGGCTCTCCTATGACGGCACCAACTTTTTTATAAAAATTCTGAAGCGAACCCTTGAGAAATACGGCCAGCTCGACAAAGAAAGTATCTACAAAGTCATGTCCGATGAAGTCTATACCGGCAAGCTCACCTTCAGCAAGGCGGACGGTGCCATCATCATGAATGAATATCGCTATACTATGGATACCATGCCTGATCCGGTCGTCGCTAAAGATGCCTATTTCTTCCCGGTCATTCAATACAAGGGCGGTAAGGGCTCTATTGTCTATCCCGAGGAATGGGCGGAAGCAAAGTTTGTTGCACCGTGATTTCTCTTGAGTACCTTAGAAAATCTTTTCTTGTTTTTCACCCCTCAAAGGGGCACTGAAGAGTAGGAAGAATTTTCATGAAGGTTCTTATCCCACGCTTTTTAGCGAGGTTAGTTAACTTTTTAATTGTTCCGCCGGGACAGCCAGGAAAGGAGCTCGGCGGAAAACTCAACTCCCCAAACAGGTAAGACACCCATGATTGTATTGGAAACCAAGGAGTTAACCAAGCGGTTCGGCGGTCTAACGGCGGTCAACGCGGTATCGATGCACATCAACGAAGGAGATATTGTCGGTCTTATAGGCCCTAACGGAGCAGGCAAGACGACTCTGGTCAATGCGCTGGCCGGGCTGAACCCGCCTACTTCCGGTCAGGTGGTAATGTTCGGTAAGAATACGACAGGTCTGGCCCCGGAAAAGATGTGTCGTTTGGGATTGTCCCGGACCTTCCAGATCCCCATACCATTTCCCAAAATGACCGTGTTGGAAAATGTAATGACCGCCGCCATCTTCGGCAACAAGCCGGGCAGCATAAAAGATCCGACCGTACATAGCCGCAATATTCTGAAATTCGTCGATTTTCCTATCGACGAAGACACCATCAGCGAGCAGTTGAATACCGTGCAGTTAAAGAGGTTGGACTTGGCCCGGGCCCTCGCCAGTCAACCAAAGCTGCTGTTTCTCGATGAGCTGGCCTCGGGTCTGAGTGAAGGTGAGCTCAATGATATGATGCAACTCATCTTGAAGATTCGTGATCGGGGAATCACAATCTTGATGATTGAACATATCATGCACCTGATCATGAACCTTTGTAATCGGTTGTTATGCATCCAGTTCGGCACGAAGATTGCCGAGGGCCCCACTCAAGAGGTTGCCAACGATCCAAAGGTAGCCAAGGCGTATCTAGGCGACGCCGGGGAAGCCGAGGGAGTCGAAGCCTAGCTAACCAGATTAGCGCTTTTCCAAGGGAGATGGACACGATGTTATTGGAAGTAAAAAATCTTAACGCCGGTTACGGCTATCTACAAATCCTCCGCGACGTATCGCTGACCGTGGATACAGGTGAATACGTCTGTTTGGTAGGTCCTAACGGGGCAGGCAAAAGCACGACTCTCAAGACCATTGCCGGGCTGGTATCCCCCATGAGTGGAGAAATTCTCTTCCGGGGTAAATCCATTAGCGGCCTGCCGGGCAACAAGGTTACTCAAAAAGGCATCTCTCTTGTATCGGAAGCGATGAACCTGTTCGTTAATATGACAGTGGACGAGAACCTGGCCATGGGCGCTTACACCATTCGTGACAAAAAAAGGAAAAAAGAACAACTGAATTTTGTCTATAACCTCTTTCCGCGGCTGGCTGAGCGACGTAACCAACTGGCCGGCACCATGAGCGGAGGAGAACGCAAGATGCTGGCCATAGGCAGGGGACTGATGCCTGACCCTGCCCTGCTGCTGGTTGACGAACCATCCTTCGGACTGGCGCCACAGCTCACGGCAACCGTGTTCCAGTCATTGGATATACTCGTCAAGCAGGGACTTACCATTTTGCTTGTGGAACAAAATGTGACAAAAACTCTGGCAGTTACCGATCGGGGTTACGTACTGGAAAACGGCCGTATCGAGTTATCCGGCAGAAGTAGTGAACTGGCCAGTAACGCCCATGTGCGTAAGGTCTTTTTAGGCGTATAATCGGAGAGGAAAATATAATGACTCAAGAACAAAAAAAAGGTTACTGGGTAAAGCTCAGCCAAAGCATAACCCTTGCCAAAATCTCCGTCATCGCTACCATTGTGGTCGCCCTTCTGGCTACCATGGACAGGGGCGGTTACTTGTTGGTCAACACCATAGTCAACGGCGGCATGATAGCTCTTACAGCAATGGGACTGGCCTTAACTCTGGGGGTACTTAACATTCCCATGTTTGCCCACGGAGAGTACTTCATGATCGGGACCCTTGCGGCCTACTATGTTTTTACCCCCATAAGCGCCTATACCGGCAGTCATCCCGAAAGCGCCCTGGTCTTCTTCGGACCGGTGATCACCATATTAGCTGCGATGGTTATTGGTGGAATTGCAGGAGTGTTCACCGAATTACTGATTTTCAGACAGCTAAGAAAGCGTAGCCGCGAAAACTGGGTAATGAACTCATTTCTGCTCACCGTCGGGTTGTCGGTGGTGCTGATAAACTGTCATCAGCTCTTTTTCGGAGCAGATTTTAAGGGCATAGTCGGTTATTACAGCGGTGCACCCTTTACCGTAATGGATGTGTATATTTCCAGGGACCGTGGATTTGCTATGATTATTGCGGCCGTAGTGGTGGCTGTCTTCTGGTATTTCATGGCTTATACCCGCACAGGTCGTGCAATACGGGCCGTGTCCCAGGACGAGACCGGAGCACTGATGGTAGGAATCGGCCTCAACGGAATCCTGTTGTTAACCATGTCGCTCTCCTGCGCCTTGGCGGCAATTGCCGGTGCGGCCCTGCTCTTCATGTATCCTTCGTATCCTTCCGTGGGATTGGAGCCACTGTATATGGCCTGGTTCGTGGTGATTCTTGCCGGCCTCGGCAATGTACTCGGTGCGGTGATGTGCTCTTTCATGGTGGCTCTTCTCAAGGTCCTGACCATTGAATACATAGGATCAGGTTGGGATTTTGTGGTTCCTTCCGTCCTGATTATTATTATTCTAATTTTCAAACCCAGTGGCATATTCGGTTCCGAAGTGCGTGGTGTACTAGACAAGTAATGGAGACTTCATGAACAATACAGCGCCGACTCTCAATCCTTTTGATAAGTTTTTGAATTTTTTGTGTTTTACTCCGCTGGGCCTGCTTGCTTTGATGGTTTTGGCGGTATTGCCCGTGATTCCTCCATTTAATCAGGAATACCTGATCCGCTGGCTGATCAGCGCTGCTTTGCTTGCCTCTCTGGCCATTGCTTTTGACTTTACGGCCGGGTTGATCAATATCGTTAATTTCGGCTACGCGGCGATCATGGGGCTTGGAGCCTACACCTCTGCAATACTTTCAGACCGCATCGGCCTGAGCCCGTGGCTCGGAATGCTGGCCGGAGGATTGGCTGCAGCAGTCATGGGGATGATCATCGGTATGATAACCCTGCGTCTTCGAGGCATTTTTGCCGCATGCCTGGCCTGGTTTTTCGGACTGGCACTCATGGGTCTTGCCACCAAATTGGTCTGGCTGACACGTGGTCCCATGGGGTTACAAGTTGAGCGATTGTTCGATACCCAGTCCAATGTTCCCTATTACTATCTGATCCTGTCAATGATGGTAGCTACCTACACCATGTGCAAGTGGGTGACGAGAACCCGCATAGGAGTGGCCTTCAAAGCTATTGGTCAGAATATGGAAGCGGCGCGAACTTCCGGAATAAATCCGGTGTTTTTCCGGCTGACCAATTTTGTCCTGTCCTGCGCAATTGGTGGGGTACTCGGTGGCTTTTATGCCCACTACTATGGCATTTTGACTCCGGACATTATGCACACTTCCAAAACGGTCGAGGTGCTGGCGGTAGCTTATATCGGTGGCCGGGGCAGTCTTTGGGGAGGAGCAGCGGTCGCATTTCCCTTCATCTTCGCCATGGAGTTGATCCGTTCATCACTCTCCAACCTGCCGGGGATCAATCTGGTTCTGTACGGATTGCTGCTGATTCTGGTAATGATCTATTATCCCGGTGGCTTCGCTCAGTTTTTTGACACCTATATCCGAAAAACGAAAAACAAGTTGCTCGACTACTTCCTCAACGGAGCTTCCACCACCACTAAATAAGCCGATAATTATTGAATGTGTAGTACAACGTGACCAGAGAATTTAGCGTCGACCTTTTGTTGAACCTATACTGCTCCAAAGAAGCCGGAGTGCAGACCGAAGGTTGAGAAGCAGATGTAAGTCTGGTATGATTTTCGTACCAAAAATAAGTAACCAACCTCTGATCTGCTGTTAGGAGCGACTTGATGAAGCTTAAATTTAAACTGATAAGCGTTGTACTTGGTGTGGTCCTGTTGATGATGCTTTGCTCGACGACAGTCGTCTATATCTTGCTTAACAGGCAGAACATTGCAGCCGCCAAAGATAATTTTAACAATACTGTTAATATCATAAAAAGCGATCTGCTTTTCCTGGAGAAAAATCAAACCCAGGCAAGCGGCAATCTGATTCGATCTACCAAAATGGGAGATAAAGTTAAATTTATTTCCGATTTTTCCGGGGGAGATCAGTTCAGCCTGACAAAGGATTCGTATAATCAGCTTGTTGCATCCATGGTTCAGACTATTTCAGCTGCGGATCTGTGGCAAATTGCCGTGTACAGCAAGGACCGTAAAATTCTGGCCTTCACTGAAGTCGATGAAAACAATAAAATTCATGCAGGTTACCGTTACAAAAATCCTGAAGAGTTCTTTGCTTTCGCACCCGTGTTGGAAGGCGCCTCGATTAACGAAATTAAATTTAAAAATGAAACCGATATGCCGTTGGCAACGATTGCAAAGACATTTACCGATATCTTGCCGCAATCCTCAAGCTCATTTTATAAAACTATTGGCAATTACATTTGTATTGAGAGCCATATTCCGGTAACGGGAAATAAATTCAATCAGGAAACCGGCCAGATGGAATCGGAGGTAGTTGGCGTTACGGTAACCAGGACACGATTGACAGACGAATTTGCCAAAAAAATAGCCAAGCTGACAAAAACCGATATCAATATTTTCCTGTCAAACGGTAAAGCCTCGGTCGGCACGATATCCGAGTATGACAATCTCCTCTTCGATGCGAAGCAAGATCTCCCAATTGTCGCCTCTATCGAGGATCAACAGATAGCTTTCAACGATATTAAAGTCAACTCGACAGACTATTTTCAAGCAGTTTTACCACTGCCGGTTCATTCGAACCCTGCAGGTTGGATCAGCATTATTACCGCAAAAGAATTGATTTCGGCTAATACCCACCAAATGGTAATGATGATCTCTTTGGTCTTTTTGCTGTGTTTAATTATCGTCATGCCGATAGTCTATTTGATCGCCGCATCTTTTGGAAAGATTGTCAATAACGTGGCTGAAGGTTTACATGACATCGCTGACGGCGAAGGCGATTTAACCCGCAGGCTGCAAATCACCACAAAAGATGAACTCGGCGACCTTGCCCGCTGGTTCAATATTTTCATCGAAAAACTGCAACATATTATTCGTGACATATCCGTCAATGCCGAGGATTTGTCCAGTTCATCTAAAAATTTATCGGCATTATCGCAGGAGATGGCGGGCAGTGCGATTGAAGTCTCATCCGAATCGGAAGCAATATCAGCCTCTTCACAGGCCGTAAATCAAAACATCACCTCCATTGCCGCCGCCATGGAACAATCAAGCGTAAACCTGTCGACGGTTGCAGCTGCCGCTGAAGAGATGACCGCGACCATAAATCAAATTTCTCGAAATACCGGACAAGCCACGCAAATTACCGGTAAAGCGGTTGACCAGGTTAAAAGCGCCACAAACCGGGTACAGCTTCTCGGCCAAGCGGCAATCGACATCAGCAAGGTAACCGAGACCATTACGGAAATTTCCGAACAAACCAATCTCCTTGCCCTGAATGCGACTATTGAGGCCGCTCGCGCGGGTGAAGCCGGAAAGGGATTTGCCGTGGTTGCCAACGAAATCAAGGAACTGGCCCGGCAAACTGCAACTGCGACCAGTGAAATAAAAGAGAAGATTGACAGTATTCAGAACACCACTAGAGGGACAGTTACAGATATTGAAAATATCAGCGACATTATAAATAACGTAAATGAAATCATCGTCACTATCGCATTGGCGATTGAAGAACAGTCCAGCAGCACACAGGAAATTTCCGGCAATGTCAATCAGGCATCTGCGGGTATTCAAGAGGTTAATTCCAAAGTGGTCGACAGCTCACTGTCCTTTGATCATGTGGCCCGAAATCTGGCCCATATGAATCAGGTGTCATCCAATATGTCCAAACAATGTTCCGAAGTAAACAACAACACCCTCGCTTCATCCAGGCTCGCAGATCGACTCAAGGAACTTGTGGGACAATTTAAATTGGACGACAGCCGCCAATGAAAAAAGTAAGCGTTGACTGAAAAGAGAACAGCTTTCGCATCCGCTTCTCTTCTTCTTGTCTCTATTCTCAGTCCGGAAAAAATAAAATAGTCCGACCTGCGATGCCTGTGCTCTGAGGAGATATCTTACGACGAAAAAACCTCCTTGATCAGACTTTCTTTCGTTGTTATGAATATTGAATCACCGACGAGATCCTCGTTTTTTACAACCCCTGAAGGGAAGAAAACCAAGCAGGAGGTTAGAAAATGGAGACGAGAGGTACAGCGACTTCAAGCAAGATGCCCCAGGAAGAAAAATCGGGCCGCAAGTGGCCGTCCTGGCATCCGCTTTTGCTGAGATACAGAAAATCCAGCACCCTGATGGCCTACAGGCAGGTGATAAACACTCTTCTTCCGTACTGTGGCCTGTGGTTCCTGATGGTGCTGTCCATCCAACACGGCTACCCGTATTCAATAACCCTGATGTCGGCGATAGTTGCCGCTCTGTTTCTTGTTCGCCTGTTTATCTTGTTTCATGACTGCGTGCATGGGTCGCTCTTTCCCCAAAAACGCCTTAATACGTTTTTCGGACACGCTTTGGGACTGTTGGTATTTACGCCTTTTGAAGACTGGCGGTTCAGCCATCTTCGACACCACACAACCTATGCCAACCTTGATGCGCGTGGTTTTGGCGATATCTGGACCATGACCCGAACGGAATATGAAGAAGCATCGGTGGCAAAACGGCTGGCCTACCGCCTCTACCGCCATCCTCTGGTCCTGATCGGCCTGGGTGCGCTGTTCAGCTTTCTGCTCCGCTACCGGCTTCCATCGCGAAAGTCCAAACGAAAAGAACGTATGAGCGTTATATTCACCAATCTGCTTATTTTGCTTATTGTCCTGATCGCCGCTGAGACAATGGGCTGGCGGACATATGTTCTCGTCCAGTTGCCCGTGCTATGGTTAGCCGGCGCAGCGGGAATCTGGCTCTTCTATGTGCAGCACCAGTTCGAGGGTGGATATTGGGCGCGCAAGGAAGACTGGGATCCCATACGCGCCGCCATGGAAGGCAGTTCCTTCTATAGGTTGCCCACGGTCTTACGTTGGTTTTCGGCCAATATAGGGTATCACCACGTGCACCATCTGAACCCCCGAATTCCCAATTATCAGCTCAAACAGTGCTGCGAGGCCATTTCTGAACTCCGGGACAAAACGCCCCTTACTATCAAAAAGAGCATCCCGGGCATTCATCTGAAACTGTGGGATGAAGAACGCAATAAACTTATAGGCTTTCCTTGAAATGTGCACCATCTTGGCTGTTCGTTAACATGCCGCATTCTGCGGCAAAAGGAGGCATTATGATCACCCTTGATGTCAACGGAAAAAGTTTTCAGGTTGACGCCGGTCCTGATGAACCGCTGTTATGGGTTATTCGGGAAAAACTCGGCCTCACCGGCACCAAATTCGGTTGCGGAGAGTCCCTCTGCGGGGCTTGCACAGTGCTCGTCGATGGCGTTGCGACCCGCTCCTGCGTGACGGAGGTCTCCGAAGTGGTCGGCAAAAAAATCACCACCATTGACGGTCTGGCCCAGGACCATCCGGTTATAGCTGCCTGGATCGAAGATCAGGTTCCTCAATGTGGCTACTGCCATTCCGGGCAGATTATCAGTGCGGTGGCACTCCTCAATGAAAACCCTCATCCTACCGATGCGGATATCGACAGGGCGATGTCCGGCAATATCTGCCGGTGCGGCACCTATCATCGTATCCGCCAGGCCATCCATCGGGCAGCCGGTGCCCGGGCCAAAGGAGGGTTGTCATGACCGAGATAATTAATGCGAGTCGAAGGGATTTTATCAAAATAGGCGCTCTTGTCGGCGGCGGACTGTTGATCGGTTTTTATCTGCCGAATAATTTGGCCGCGTCGACTGAAGCGAATTCGACCAAGGCCTTTGTGCCGAATGCCTTTATCCGCATCACCCCCGACGAACAGGTGACTATTTTCATCAACAAGGCGGAGATGGGCCAAGGGGTATACACCTCTTTGCCCATGCTGATCGCCGAGGAACTTGAGGCCGACTGGAGCAAGATACGGGTCGAACCGGCTCCGGTTGAACCGGCATATAACCACACCTGGTTTGGCCCGTTCATGGTCACCGGCGGCAGCACCAGCGTCCGCAGCGAATGGGACCGGTTGCGAATTATGGGAGCCTCGGCCCGGATCATGCTGGTTATGGCTGCAGCCGAGCAGTGGAAGGTCCTGCCACAGGCCTGCAGGGCCGAGAATGGCCATGTGCTGGATCCGTCCGGTAAACGTCGCCTGTCATACGGCAAGCTTGCCGTCTCCGCAGCCATGATGCAACCACCAACCGAGATCCCGCTCAAGGAGTCCAAGGATTTCAAGATTCTCGGCAAAAGCAGAGCCCGCCTCGACATTCCCGACAAGAGCCGCGGCAAGGCCATTTTCAGCATTGATGTCACCGTTCCCGGTATGCTGGTTGCCGTTGTGGCCCGGCCGCCGATTTTCGGAGCGACCATGAAAAGCTTTGATGATAGCGAAACCAAAAAGATTCCCGGAGTCAAAGCGGTCATTCCCATCAAGCGGGGAATTGGCGTCGTCGCCGATGGATTCTGGAACGCCAACCGCGGTCGCGATGTCCTGAAGGTTGATTGGGATGAAGGCGCCCTGGCCGGGATCGACAGTGAGACCCAGGGAAAAGAGTATGCCAAAATGGCCGAAACGCCTGGGCTGATCGCCGCTCAGCGAGGAGATGTGGAGGCAGCCATGAGCACGGCTGTTAAAAAACTTGAGGCGATTTATCAGCTGCCCTACCTGGCTCATGCGCCGATGGAGCCGCTCAACTGCGTGGCCGACGTGCGTCCGAACGGCTGCGATATCTGGACCGGCTCTCAGATGCAGACTTCAGATCGCGACAAGGCCGTCGCTATCACCGGCCTTGCTCCGGAAAAGGTATTGCTGCACAACACCCTGCTCGGATCCGGTTTCGGTCGCCGGGCCACCCCGGACAGTCACCTAGTCTCCGAAGCAGTGGAACTTTCTTTTAAGATAAAGGCTCCGGTAAAAGTCAGCTGGACAAGGCCGGACGATCTGCATGGCGGATATTACCGGCCCCGCTCCTATCACCGACTCGAAGCGGGAATAGGCCAAGACGGCATGCCGGTTGCCTGGCACCATCGCATAGTCGGGCAATCGATAGTCAAAGGCACACCCTTTGAAAAGAGCCTCACCCACAATGGCATCGATGAAACATCGGTCGAAGGTGAGTCCGATTCTCCATACGAAATCGACAACTTCCTGATCGACTATAATATGGCTCCGGTGGGTATACCGGTGCTCTGGTGGCGTTCGGTGGGCCACTCGTACAACGGCTACGTCAAGGAGTGCTTTATTGACGAGTTGGCAAAAATGGCGGGCCGGGATCCATATCAATACCGACGAAAATTGCTGGCCAAACATCCCCGTGAACTTGGAGTGCTTGATCTGGTTGCCAAAAAGGCCGACTGGGGAAACAAGGCAGCCAAAGGACGCGGCCGAGGTATTGCAGTACATGGATCCTTCGGCAGCTTTGTCGCCCAGGTGGCCGAGGTATCGGTGGACGAGGACGGCACCATCCACGTTCACAAAATAACCTGCGCCATAGACTGCGGCATGACGGTCAACCCCGACACCATTGTTGCCCAGATGCAATCGGGTATTGTCTTTGGCCTATCTGCAGCCCTCTACGACGAGATCAGCTTCAAGAACGGCCGGGTATACCAGGACAATTTCGATAATTACGAGATGCTGCGCATGGATGCAATGCCTGAGATAGCGGTCCATATCGTCCCCAGCAAGGAACCGCCGGGCGGCGTGGGCGAGCCCGGAGTTCCACCGGTGGCACCGGCGGTGGCCAACGCAGTTCGCGCCCTGACCGGAGCAACTCTTCGTCGCCTGCCGTTGACCCGTGACCGGGTCAAAAAGGCAATGCAGGCGGCATAATTTCTCTGCCAACCGCATCCGTTCCGACTTTCCGGGACGGATGCGGCATTCACTAAAATATCGTCGGTGCCATCGGCATGGGCCTTCGCGCTACTCCATTTCCAGGCGTACGGATCAGGGGGGGGAGACCTGCCCGGACAGGATTTATTTCGATGTATTTGGCGACGGCAAGAAGATATGCCTCATCCATCGGGAACGAGGAAAACCGACCCTGCCGCAGATGACCGGTCTAGTTCTGCCGACGAGTGATCATACCGGAGTAGCGGCGATGCGCCTCGCCAATCGCTCTGCGAAACTCCGGGGGCTATTCTACGGGCAATTCTGGGCATGGGAATGTTCGTACTGCCAGGGATGGTTATCGTCAAAGAATAAATTGGTATGGATGTCCCCCTATTGTCTCCCCTATTGTCCATTGAGATTACACGGTAAAATCCTCTATCTGTTATCTGTCCTTTAGATTACGGTATATTGAAATTATATTAACTGCGTTAAATCAATTAAAAGGGAAAAGGTCCTGGTTTGCTTCGACCAGGATCGGTTATCTGTATCGGCCCAAAAAAATTGCAAAAACTATCTTGAAGGAGTAACGTCAATTGTCATTGACTCAATAGGGTTTCGTTTCGTATCATCAATTTCATTGAAGGCTATGACTATCACCACTAGAAGAGTCCAGATCTATCGACAATATTTTGGCTATATGGCAATTGGACCAAAAGAATAAGTTTGTTCTTGCCTTACAAGTAAGGCCATAGGAGCCTGAACGGCAAGGTGCCAGTCCATAAATTGATCAAAATTTTGGATCAGTTTTCAGGTAATAAGCGGTTGGATATCGCCTGGCGTCGATTCCCTTTTTGTGTTGCAGGAAATTCTACACCAAACACTGATTTTTGGGAAAAGGATTAATATCCCCAATCTCATAGAGATTTACCAGGCCAAAAAAACTCATCAATCCGTGGCAAAGGTTCTTAGCAGAGCATAAGCCGCAGGATCTTGACATTTGGCGTTTTTCTGTATCTCATATTCCATGGATGCAGCAACTTCCCTCAAACAAGCAGAATTTAGCTATACCTTTATGATCCACAAGGCCTACACATTACATCCTGGATTCATTGAAGAATTATCGAGACGAATCCATCTGTTGATTGAATCAACTGTGCCGGCTACAATCGTTGGCAGCCTCTTCCAGAATATTTCCTTAATTCCCTCGCAACAACTTATTTCGCAAATCATCGACGCTGCGGTATGGACGAGCTTTACCACCGACGAAGGGAATTCCGTGACCATATCGATCATCCTCAGTCCAGCAGAAGACTCGTTCGATACGTTCATCTTCGACAAGCCAATCAGCTTCGATGTCAACAACCTCGTAAAATTAGGTGCGGCGCTTGAAAATCCACGGGCTGATATTTCCGTCTGGCCAAACGAAGACAAGAAATTAGTTGTCTGGGGTTTTAGAACACGTTCTGTCAATACACTTATCCCCAACCTGTGTGTTGAAGCCATGGCGCCGGGGAGTGTGCTGATAACTTTTGGAGGAAAAAGCCTTGCGGCACTGTCTGGCAATGAGGCGTTTTTTACTGATCACTCTTCCTTAATGAGAACAATCATACCTAAGCTATCATCACCAAAAGATAAACAGAGCGATAGGATACTATATCTGATGCGTTATATGTCGCTCTTGAACACCGCTAGACAAATGCGTGCACATGCCAGAGGAGGGACTCTGCTGGTGGTACCCGAGGATGGAGAATGGCAGCGTTCGATTGATACCCCCGTCCCCTATACCGGTGGGGCAATCTTTCTTGAAAGTGATTACGATGTGACTAAAAAGCCTTCCTTAATAACCACCGTTAAAAATTTCTTCGGCGCATCATCCCAGAATAAAACAATTGCGGAAAGAGAGAATCTCGAACGCCTGGGGCGCCAGTTGGACCAGCAGTGCAAACATATCGCCAGACTGACTGCCGTAGATGGAGCACTGGTCATGTCTTTTGACCGATTTGTATATTGCTTTGGCGCAAAAATAACCCCTGCCCGGAACCAGACTCCTCCGACAAACATACGCGTATATAAACCGGTAGAGGGAGACAACGGAACAACGGTAAACCTCATGGATTTGGGAGGAACCAGACACCAGTCAGCGGCTCATTTTGCCAATGCTCAACCAGGGTCAGTTGCCATTGTTGTATCTCAAGATGGTCATGTCTCCTTTATATCCACGGATCTGGAGACCAACAATCTCATAGTTATTCAACAGGCTGAATTGGCTGTTATCCCTGAGGGACTTGGAGCAGCTCTATGGAGTTACTCCCTATTTGCAGAAATGGATCTATTGTAATAAACCCTCATTGTACTGAGACTGGCAAATAATAATTTAGCTATTAAGAGGGGGGCAGTTCTTTGCTTGACTCATCTCATGTGGAACATGTCCTTACCTTTTGATGTTGTTATAATCAAAACACCTCCTATCTTTCTTAGCTGTTAGAAAGAGTTACAGTAGTAGGGTAAATATCCAAGACCAGGAGCCTGTCATAAAAAACAAGAAAATCAGGTAGCCATTTTCAATAAATTCTCAGTAGATGAGGCTAAGAACGCATTCAATATATTGGTTAATCCTATCCCTTTGATCGTCAACTGATACCTGTTTTGCCGAGGGAGTTTACAAATAATATCATGTGCTCTGAGCATGCGCAGTTAGCAGCTGGTTTTTGCAGACAACTGTTTTTCCGTTCGCCGTGTCCAAAACCTGTACCGGATAAATGGTCGCGAAGCATCGTGGAGGATAGGTTCCTGCAGTGAATTAAACAGGAGTTTCAAGGATAATCTCTCTCCACTCGGTAAATACCTGCAAAATCAGTAAGTTGCGACCATCACTTCTGTAAGACCCTCCGATAAAATAATGATCGCCGCCGGAATCCCCCGTAAATATTAGGATTGTGAAATACTTTACTTGACATGTAAGACCCTACTGTTATTATGTCTGCATGGCGCATTTTCACATCAAAACCAAAAAGGGAAGACCCTACCTCTACGTCCGGGAGATTGCCAGGGTCGATGGCAAGCCCAAGGTCATCTCCCAGATCTACATCGGCTCGCCCGAAAAGGTTGCCGGCTTGCTTAGCGGCAAACAGGCGGATGTCATCAGTTTGAAGGTCGAAGAATTCGGTTCTCTCTGGCTGGCGCATCAGATCGACCGGGATATTGATCTCTGCGGCATCGTCGACAGTGTCGTTCCCAGAGCAGAAAGGGAGACGGGGCCTTCAGTCGGCGAGTATTTTCTCTATTGCGTGCTGAATCGAATGGTGCAGGCCGTCAGTAAAAACAAACTTGCCGATTGGTTCCGGAAGACAGCTATCCAGCATATACGGCCCGTCGAACTGGACGAACTCACCAGCAAGCGCTACTGGGAAAAATGGGACCGGGTGAACGAAACCGATCTGCACACGATTGCCCGCCGATTTTTCGAGCGCATCTGCCAGGTCGAAGCGCCGTCCGCCGATTGTCTGCTCTTCGACACCACCAATTACTACATCTACATGGCCAGTCAAACCGAATCGGAGCTTGCCCAGCGGGGCAAGAACAAGGCGGGCAAGCATCATCTGCGCCAGATCGGCCTGGGACTACTGGTCGCCCGGGATTCACGGTTGCCGCTATATTACAGCGTCTATCCCGGCAATATCCATGACAGCAAACACTTTACCGCGGTGATGGATGAAATGTTCGGCATGGTCTGTGGCCTGCACAAAACGAAAGAGCGGCTCACCGTGGTCATCGACAAGGGCATGAACGCCGATGACAATTATGCCTGGATTGACGACCACCCCCGGATTCATTTTATCACCACCTATTCAACATATTTTGCCCAGGACCTGGCCACAACATCGCTGGATCGCTTTGAACCTGCCGATACAGCTGAGAATCGCCGGCATATCGAGGAAGGTCAGGGGGATGAGTGTCTGCTCGCCTACCGGACCAAAGGTGAGTACTGGGGCAAAGAGCGAACCGTGATTGTTACCCATACCCCGGCGTCTGCACGCAAGCAGGTCTACACCTTTGCCGATAAACTTGAGACCATGCGCCAGGAGCTATTAACCATGCGGACCAAGGTGAGAGACAAGGCTCCGCACTGGCGGAACGAGGAAGCCGTTCGCGAGCGGTATGTTCGATTTTGCGAACATATCCATATGACCCCGCAATTGTACGAACTGGAATTCGTACAATCCCCTGATGGCCTGGCGATGACCTTTCGCAAAAATGTCTATCTGGTCAGCAGAAAACAGGCGATGTTCGGAAAAAACATCATTATTACCGACAATACGGATTGGCTGACGGGCGATATCATCGAAGCGAGTCTTGCTCGCTGGCAGGTTGAGGACCGGTTCCGTCTCAGCAAGGACGACGATCTGGTGGGCACGAGCCCGGTCCGGCACTGGACGGACAGCAAGATCAGGTGTCATCTTTTCACCTGTGTGGTGGCTACGACCTATTTGCGCCGAATTGAGTTGAGGATGGCTGCTGCCGGACGAAAACGTTCGATCGAAGAGGTCATGGACGACATGCGGCATCTGCATTATATCCTGAGGGTAAAAAAGGGGAGCAGGACACCTGAGCGTCGCATGGAAACTCCCAGTAAGACCCAGAGCGAAGTCCTATCTGTCTTTGGATACCACGTTGACGAAAGTGGGGTCTTACAGGGTCCCGCCGGCTAAGCCCTTATTCTATGCGGGATTGCGGCTCACCTCGACGATTATCCCCGAAACTCCTGGTAAAAAGCTTCATATTGGAGGCGCGCAATTTTTCTATCATTTCGGCGTACATACGGTACGTCGTAATGATAGAAAAATTGTAACAACGAACAAGATGAAGAGTTATTACGACGCCATCAAATGTAAAAAGGAAAAACGGATTCAAACCTTAGGACTGCTTCTTTAGATTTCTACTCGCAATAATCTCCAAAGAGGCACCGAATTTTATGGTTTGAAGGGAAAACCAGGGGACCATACCAATTAATCTACGTCCTTCTTTCGTCCAGCTTTCCGTCGTTTCACCGCTCTCATCAAAGACGACTCAAGCGATTCGAGAAAGGAATCCGATCCTAATGCTCTGCCCGTACGCTCATGCCCTCGAATCCTGTTCGCATCCTCTTCGTCTGTGTCCCTTAGAAACAGCTTCCAGTCTCCAACCATCTCCAGGAGAGGGGATACCTTCACTAAAATATCGTCGGTGCGATCGGCATGGGCCTTGGCGCTGCTCCATTTCCAGGCGTACGGATCATGGGTGAGACGTGCCCGGACAGGATTCATTTCGATGTATTTGGCTGCGACAAGAAGATATGCCTCATCCATCGGGAACGAGGAAAACCGACCCTGCCACAGATGACCGGTCCATTTCTGTCGACGATTGATCATAACGGAGTAGCGGCGATGAGCCTCGCCAATCGCTCTGCGAAATCCCTCTTCTGTTTCCGGCACGGCGATGAGGTGGATGTGATTAGGCATCAAACAATAACACCAAACCGAAACGCCGAACTTTCGACACCACTCGGCCATCAGGGCCAAGTATGTCTGATAGTCTTCATCACAAAAGACAGTTTCCATCCTCCGATTTCCACGCTGGGTAACGTGATGCGGAACTCCGGGGGCTATTATACGGGCAATTCTGGGCAGGGGAATGATCGTACTGCCAAGGATGGTTATCGTCAAGGGATTAATACGTATGGTGTCCCCCTATTTATGCCCCTATTTCCCAAGTTTTTTTTCTCTCCTCTTAACAACCCTGTCGCTAAAGCATATTTTATTAACAGAGAAAAGAGAAATAGACCAAAAGAGGAGTAATCTCATGAAAACGATGACAGTTAGGGAAGAAAGCCGCGGCCGGAAAACAACGATGAACGCGAAAAAAACATACCGAACGACATCCGGCGAGTGGGTGGCCGAAGTGGATGGAACAGAATTTCAGGAGGCCTGTTCTTATGTGTGCCAAGGAGTTAAAGATTGTGCCTGCGAAAATTTGCAGGTGCAAGCAGACCTGGATGATGACGGAAAAGAATACAGGGTGTTGAGCAGGTAACCACTTGGATGCAATTAAGGCGCAGGCAAAAGCAAAAAGGGGCACCAAATAAGGGGACACCATACCTGTTTAGAGCTTTTTCTGCATCAACCGCGTCACTACCCCCTCAGCCTTGAGACTGTCAAATGCGGCGCGGGTGCGCACGACAATGTCATCGGAGGTCGATTGGCTGTAGGCCATATAGAGGCCAGTCGCCATCATATCCAGCGTGTAGACTTGCTCAAGGCCGGCAAAATCCACTTTGGCTTCCCGACACAACATGACAGCATCGCTCTCCGGCATGGGTACGAGTTGCACTTGTTGATTCAGCAGCTTTCGGAAGTTGTCAATGTTCCGTCCCGAAATGACCAGTTTGGTGAAACCCTGGCTCGCTCCGCAGGTACTGATGTCGTACGTCTTCGCGCAAGACGCCGACACTGTAATTCTTAGCGCTCTGCAAGTCGGGTACCACAATATCCTTGCGTTCCCTCAGTTTGTAGAAGTGATAATCGATGCGCATGATCTCGCCCACCCACTTGAACAATGGCTCACGCTCCGGAGTGCGGGCGATCAGGTAGATCAGCACGTTCTTTTCCTGCTGCGCCATGTCGTAAGCTCGCGCCCATGGCATGGACTGGATGCTTGCCGGTACGCCGACTTCCTTCAACACGGCCTGCACTACTTCGGTACTCATGCCGGTGAGCCGCCCACCCTGTGTCATGTTGTAAGGTGGCAGTTCTTCAGTGACGATACGGATTTCGTCGGCGGCAAAGGCCGGCAAGACAAACCAGGTCTGTACTGCAAATTGCAAAGTGAAGGTAATTATGAGGGCAAACAACATCTGTCTCATGAAATCGGAAACCTCGTCTAATAAGACGATAAGTAATTGTTTTTTTGAGAGTTCTAAAAAATAGCCCTTCCAATCAAGGATCATGAAATCCACTACTTTCAGGCTACTCTCTCATGCCTTCATTAGCAAATTTTTTATTCAGGCTCTTTATTGCTCACAATCAAAGATTGATGGAATCGTAAAAACTTCGATTTTCGATGGATAAGTAAAAAGCTTCATATTGGAAGCGTGCAATTTTCCTATTATTTCGGCATACATAAGGTACGTCGTAATGATAGGAAAATTGTAACAACGAACAAGATGAAGAGTTTTTACGACGCCATCAAGACTCAAAATTAGGATTTTCCTTCATTACTCTGGAAAAGAAGTCCTGTTTCGAAGGAAAAGTTCTGTGCAGCCGGATCATTTGCCGACAACCATCCGCATCAAGGTCCGGTCCCGGTCGATATAGTGATGCTTCAGGGCCGCAGCCACGTGAATGACGATACTTATGGCCAGCAGCGTGGCAATGACGCCGTGCGTCTCGCTAAAGAACTTGCCCAATCCAGGGTTTTTTTCGAAAAAGGCAGGCAGGGTGAACAGACCGTAAACCTTTACCGGGTAACCCGATAACTGGGACATGACGATCCCTGTAATTGGCTGCAATATTAATAAGATGTAAAGAAAAATATGCATGAGGCGGCCCAGTGTGTTTTCGAATGGATTGGCTCCCAGATCACGCGGTCTCGGGTTGATCAATCGCCAGCAGAGACGCAGCAACACCAGAATAAGGAGCGCCACTCCGGTCGATTTGTGCAATCCCATAACCAGAGACTTAACCGTACCGTTGGGTAGGCTACCCATGATGGAGCCGACAATGAGCATGCCCACAACCATCAAGAAGATGAGCCAATGGAACAGCCGTGCAATTATGCCAAAACTCTCATCCGTATTTTTATACATATTCATCTCCTTCAACGCTGTGGAAAATTACCACGACATTATCCAGCCCCCAATAGACTCACCTGGTAAGATGATCTATACGATATGATTCAAACTGGTTTGCAAAATCTGTGAGATTGGATCTCGATTTCTGCAAATTGGCAAATATTTCACTTCTATCAGAGAAATTGCATCTTCAGGAAATCAAGCAGTTGCGAAGGAAAGAGGCCCAGTAAAATGACCAGGAAGGCAGAGAGTCCCAGAACAGCAGCCTCAAGGATACTGATATTCTCGCCTTGTTCATGCTCGGACTGTTTGAGGTACAGGGCAGTTACAACTCGCAGGTAGTAATAAATCGATACGGCAGCCGTAAGGATGCCGATAACAGCCAGCGTATATTCACCAGCACGAATGGCCGCTGCAAATATCAGAAATTTGCCGGTAAAGCCGATTGAGGGCGGAATTCCTGCCAGGGAAAACATCGCAACGGCCAGCACACCTGCGGCAATCGGATGGCTGAATCCGCGACCACGATACTCATCCAGGGTCATCCCGCAGCCATTGCTTTCGAGAACACCAATGGCCCCGAAAGCCGCCAGACTCATTATGCCGTAGGCAATTGCATAAAAGGCGGCGGCCTGAAAGCCGTCCCCTTTATAACTGATCAACGCCACCACCACATAGCCCATCTGGGCAATGGAAGAATACGCCAGCATCCTGCGGACGCGACTTTGTTGCAATGCCGCCAGGTTACCTACCAACATGGAGAAGATGGCCATGCCAAAAAGAGGCAGCCGCAATATTGCCTGATCATTCGCATAAGGCAGGAGCAGAAGGAGAAAGAGAACCCCTGCACTCTTTGAGCCACCCGAGAGGAAGGCAACGACCGGTGCCGGTGCAGCCTCATAAACATCAGGAGTCCAGAGATGAGCCGGTACCAGCGAGAGTTTAAAGGCAACGCCGATCAAGACGCAACCCCATCCGGCGAGTGCTACGGGATTGTGCGCATTTCCGACCAGAGAACGCTGCATTACCTGACCAATATCCAGGGTTCCGGCAACGCAGTATAACAGAGCGATACCAAAAGACAAAAAGGCTGCGCTGAGGGCTCCCATCAGCAGGTACTTAAGCCCAGCCTCCCCGGAAACCAGCCGTTCACGATCGATTGCCGCCAGAATATAGAAAGCGAAAGTCATGGCCTCGAGCCCAAGGAAAAGGATCATCAGGTTAGTGGCTGAGGCCAGCGCTACCATGCCGAAGGTGGCAAACAGAATAGTAGCTGGATACTCCTCGCCACGGATATCTCGATGCCTGTTATACCCATTGGAGAGCACCAACACTGCTGCACAGGTAAAGGCAAAATACGCCATAAACAAACGCCTCAGACCGCTCACCGAAAGACCCAGAGTAGGAGCAATTAAAACAGTCGGAGTCTGCATGGACCAGAGGCCTGCCCCGACTGCCGCAATAACCGCTACAATGAGGCCCGCCGTTTGATTGTGCGTTACAGCACCGCTGATCAAGGTCACTATTGCCCCGATCGCCAGAATCAGCAGCGGAAGGGCTATCCAGATATCGGCCAGGGTCACGGTGCTCCTCCTGTCAAAATGTCCACCGGCATTGCCAGCATATCGAGCAGCGGTCCGGGATGAAGTCCTATGAAAATCACACCTAAAGCCAGAATCGTCAGAAGGCAGATCTCTCTGGCCGTGAGGTCATTAAACGTCAAGGACTGTCGTTCCTCCTGGAACAGGAGTTCCTGCACCAGACGCACGGTATAGATCAGCGACAGGATCAAACCAAGAAAAGCCAGAATTGTTGCAATCTGTGCGACCCTGTAGGAACCGGCCAGGATCAGGAACTCACCCACGAAGTTGTTCAGACCCGGCAGTCCGGCCGAAGCCATGGCAAAGAGCATAAAAAAGCAGGACAAAACAGGAACTTTGCCCCACAAACCGCCATAAGCACTGATTTCCCTGGTCTGTGTTCGCGAAGCCAGCATGCCGACCATGGCAAACATTGCCGAGGTGGTAATACCATGGCTGACCATCTGAATAATTGAGCCGCAGAGCGCAACCGGTGTCCAGGCAGCGATGCCGAGAGCCACAAATCCCATGTGCCCGACACTGGAGTAGGCGACCAGACGCTTCATATCTTTCTGGGCAAAGGCAATCCAGGCGGTATAGAGGATACCGGTTACCGCCATCGTCATCAGCAGCGGTGTCAGGGTACGGGCCGCTTCCGGAAAAAGTGGGTAACCAAAGCGAATCAAGCCGTAGGCCCCGGTTTTCAGCAACAGCCCGGCCAGATCGATGCTGCCTGCCGTCGGCGCATCGGTATGGGCATCGGGTAACCAGGTGTGAAACGGGACAAGCGGAAATTTAATGGCAAAGCTGAGCAGGAATGCAGCGTAAAGCCATAGTCCGACACCTGGGTCAAGACTGGTTCCGATCAGTTCGCCGAGACTGAAAGTATAGATACCGCTCTGCCTGCCGTGGATCAGGTAGATCCCGATAATGGCCAGTAGCATCAGCAGGGAACCGGCCAGGGTGAAGACGAAGAATTTGATTGCCGAATAAATGTTGCGGCCATGCCCCCAGATGCCGATCAGGAAAAACATCGGGATCAGCATTGCCTCCCAGAAAACATAGAACAAAAAGAGGTCAAGAGACAGAAATACCCCTAAAATACTGCTCTCCATAACCAGCAGCAGCATGTAGTGCAATACCGTGCGATGGGTGATGGTGCGCCAGGATGCCAGCATGGCGATAATCGTCAGAAGTGCAGTCATTATCACCAGCAACAGGCTGATACCGTCCATTCCCAGGGTAAAACGTATCCCGAGACTCTCTATCCAAGGCACATCCTCGAACAGGAAGAAGCCGGGCGATGCTCCGCTCGGCAAATGACTGCCGGAAAAGGACCAGGTCCGGCAGGCGACGACCAACTCCAGAACGGCTATTCCGAGAGCGAAATATTTTGCAGCAATTTCCCGTTGTAACAAAGGGATCAGTAAGAGAGCACCTATCAGTGGTAACATGATCAAGGTTGTCAGCAGGCCAGGTGTCGTCATAGGACCTCCCAGGCAAACCAACCGATCATCAGCGCCGCACCACCGGCAAGACTCAGCATATAAACGGACACCCTGCCCGCGCCCCACCTGCCGAGCAATTGCCCAGTCCGGCCGAGCTGAAACGCCATTCGGTCGAGCGAGTCGTCGAGAACACCTTCATCCACCTGCTGCCAGAGGATGCCGGACAGCCATTTGTAAGGACGTATAAAAAGAAGATTATACAGGTTGTCAACATACCATCCCGCCTGCAGGAAAGCGATCACCGCTGTTGGCGGCTGTTTTGCCTGGGCTATGGCTCGCCCGCGGCGCTCCCGGCCGTAGAACAACCAGGCAACCCATATCCCGCTTAACGCCACCATGGCGGCCATTCCCTGGAGTGCCAGCTCGGTTGTCTGCGAGAGATGCCTGGCTTGTTCATTCAGAGGGGCCAGAAACGAGTCCAGCAGACCGTTTGCCAGATAGGCGGGGAGGTTAAACAGTCCACCCGCTAGCCCCAACAGGGCGAGTGGAATGAGGATACGCTCCATGATGCGGGGCACTGGTTGCAAGGGAGCATGTGTCGTTTCATGCTTTTGCTGTCCAGCTGCAACATGCTCTCCAAAGACCACAAACACCATCCGAAAGGTGTAGATAACGGTCAGAAAGACAGTGAACAACCCCACAGCGTAGAGTGTTCCATATAACATCCCACCCTTTGCCCAGGTGGCGCTGAGGATACTGTCCTTACTGAAAAATCCGCCGGTTGGCGGTATCCCGGCCAGACACAGGGCTCCTGCCAAAAACGGCCAGAAGACATGGGGCAATGACCGGCGAAGGCCGCCCATGCGAAAGATATCCTGTTCATGGTGCATGGCATTGATAACGCAGCCAGCCCCTAAAAAGAGCAGGGCTTTAAAGAAGGCGTGTACGATAAGATGGAAGGTGGCTGCGGTAATAGCCCCACTGCCGACAGCAAGCATCATATAGCCGATCTGGCTGATGGTTGAGTAGGCGAGAATCCGTTTTAAATCACGCTCGGCAAGAGCGCAGGTGGCCCCGTAAAAGGCGGTGAAGGCCCCGGTCACTGCGATGGCGGACACGACAACGGTTGAGATTCCTATCAGCGGGAACATACGCATCAGCAGATAGACCCCGGCTGTGACCATGGTCGCAGCGTGAATCTGCGCCGAAACAGGGGTCGGGCCGGCCATGGCATCCGGCAGCCAGACCATCAAAGGTGCCTGCGCCGATTTCCCCATGGCCCCCAGCAGGAGCAAAAGACCTATGCCGGTGATAACTTCCATGCCGACCGGCGGGCCCATCTGACCAATCTGGTTCAACTGCGTGATGGAAAGGGTATCAAACTGCTTGAACATCCAGACGATAGCTATACCAAAGCCAATATCTCCAATACGGGTAACGATAAATGCCTTGCGACCGGCGGTGGCGTTCTTTGTTTCTTTATACCAGAAACCAATGAGGGCGTAGGAACAGAAACCAACCCCTTCCCAGCCCAGGTAGAGCAGCGGCAGATTCTCGGCCAGCACAATTATCAACATGGCTCCGGTAAACAGGTTAAGCAGGGCAAAATAACGAACATAACCAGGGTCATCCAGCATGTAGCCAATGGAATACAGGTGTATCAGCCCACAGACAAAGGTGATCATCAGGCAGAGAGAAAGCGAAAGCGGATCGAAATAGATGGTTATAGGGGCCTTGAGGTCAAAGGAAGACAGCCAACTGCCGACTTCCACCACGGAAGGACCGGGATAGGCAACCGCCGCATACAGCGCAGCAACAAAGCTGCCCCAGATTACGGCGCAGGCAATTCCTTCGACCGCCCGGCGGGAAAGTACCCGGCCCAGCAGTATGTTAAAGATTGCTCCCAGTAACGGCAGCAGGATTATCAGTTCAAGGGCTGTTTTCAATCTTTCAACTCCCGGAATTTATCCACATTTACCGTTTTGTTCCGTCTGTGCAGATAGACGACCATTGCCAATGCCAGAGAGACCTCGGCGGATGTCATCGCTATGATCATCAGGGCGAATACCTGCCCATCGGCCATTCCCCAATAGTTTGAGCCTGCAACGAAGACCAGCATGCCGGCATTCAGCATAATCTCGATGCCTATCAGCAGCATGATCACGTTGGAACGCCAGATCAGCACGCAGACCAGTCCCAGCGAGAACAGAATCGACGCGAAGATCAGCAGATGCATGAGCGGGACTATCATCGTTTGCGCCTCCTTCCCAGATACAGGACCCCGACTATGGCAAAGAGCAGTTGCATGGAAATAATCTCGATGGCCACGCCGTATTTGCCAAACAGAGTGAGGGCAAAATCCTTGATGCTCACGAAGTGCGGGCCGTCATGGATGCCGGAGGACCGGATTGAGAGCAGCAGTATCAGGGCAACCAGAATGACTCCTGAAAACAGCAGGGCCGGAATACAGTGGACCAGGGAGGGGCGTGCGGCATCCTCAGGACTTCCCAGATCGAGCATCATGATGACAAACATAAACAGCACCATGACCGCGCCGGCATAGATGATCACCTCGAACATGGCAATCAGCGGGGCTGTCAGCAGATAAAAGATTACCGCCAGGGCGAAAAATGAGGTCACCAGGTAGACAATAGCATGCACCGGATGTTTCTCGGTGATGGCAAGGATCGTGGCGAGAACAGTTACGGTTGCCAGTATGTAGAAAAGACCTTGTTCCATGTTGGGTCCGCTTTAGTAACGTAGGTGGTTTAGATGACTGAGAATTTCATTCCTTGTTTTTTAAGGAAAAAAGCTACGGCAACAAGCTTCGCACATCCACCGGTGCATTCTCCTCTTCCCCTTCGCCGCGCCGCTGGGTTACTCCAACTCCAGCGTGGTGATAAAAGTTATAATCTGACGACTTTCCACAGCCATCTATCAACAAATTCTCTTTTTCATAGACCAGATTCATGATATCCCGATTGCAAATCTCATAATCCGGGGTCATCTGGATGGCCATGGTCGGGCATGCCTCGGCGCAAAGACCGCAATAGATGCAGCGGGAAAAGTTTATGCGAAACCAGGCCGCATAGCGTCTGCCATCCTCCTGCTCAGCCGACTGCATGGAAATACAGTCCACCGGACAGGCCGCCGAACAGAGATAGCAGGCGACACACCGCTCTCCACCGTCCGGATCGCGCGTGAGGACAATCCTAGCCCGGAACCGGGGAGACGGTACGCGCTTTTGTTCCGGATACTGGACAGTGACGGGACGGCGAAAAATACGCTTCCAGGTGGTCCACATTCCGATCACAATCGCTTTTGTATCATTTGCGACAGACATAACTAACCCTTTAATAAAAAGCACAAAAACATTTCTTTACTTCGTCAGGACGATAAACCATCCGGTTGCCAGTATGTTCAGCAGCGCTAGCGGTGTGAGTACCTTCCAGCTAAAATGCATCAGCTGGTCATAGCGCAGTCTCGGCAGGGTTCCGCGGATCCAGATGACGAGAAAGGCAAAGGCCAGCATTTTTATTAAAAACCAGATAACCGGCGGCAGGAAAGGACCGTGCCAGCCACCGAGAAAAAAAGTGGCCGCGAGGCCGCCCAACACGATGATATTGATATACTCTCCAACGAAAAAAAGGCCGAAACGCAGGCCGGAATATTCGGTGTGAAAACCGGCAACCAACTCACCCTCGGCCTCGGGAATATCGAAGGGTATACGTTTGCACTCGGCGATAATACTGATCAGGAAGATTATGAATGCCAGTGGCTGGTAGACAATAAACCAGCAGGATTCCTGGCCGGCCACGATCTCCGAGAGCTGAAACGACCTGGCCAGCATGACCACGGGTACAATGGCTAATCCCATCGGGATCTCGTAGGATATCAGCTGTGCCAGCCCGCGGATCGCGCCCAGCAGCGAATACTTGGAGTTGGACGCCCAGCCACCAAGAGCCACTCCATAAACCGCTATGGAGGAAAAAGCAATAAACAGCAAAAGCCCCACATTCAGGTCGACGACCTGCATCTCAACCCGGCGTCCGAACAGGGTAACCGGTTCGCCAAAGGGTATCAGGGCAACGACCATAATGGCTGGAATCGCTGCCATGGCTGGAGCAAGATAAAACAGCCATTTGTCCGCCCCGGCAGGTTTCACATCCTCCTTGGTGAGCATCTTGATTCCGTCCGCTACAGGCTGCAGCAGTCCGTATGGCCCTGCCCGGTTGGGTCCTATGCGTTCCTGTATCCAGGCTAACAACTTACGCTCGGCCAAAACGAGATACGCAGCGATGAGCAGGATAACCAAAAAAACCAGGGCAATTTTGCCTATAGTGAGGGCTATGTCGATCGGGTAGTAGGTCATTTCACTTTCCGCTCTTTTGTTTCAAAGACTCAGTGCCATGCAAAAGAATGTTATTTTCTATGGTTACTCCGTCTTTCCAGATATTCACGATAGACGACAAGACCTTCGCTTTCCGCGTTCAGTCTCCGTAGCCTTTGCCAAATTCCGGGAAGCGGGTCGACGTTTCGCGTTTTTCCCAAACTTTCGATAAGTTCCGCCACTATTTTCCAGGCGGGACGGACATCTCCGCCCGGAACCACCGTGGTATGCTGACGCGGCGGATGCTTCGAGGCATCAAGCCCCTTAATCGGCAGCCCGGGATTCATCACTTTTTTGAACCGTTGAGCTCTCCCCTCATTGTTCAGATAGGTGCCATCCATCTCGACCCAGGCGGTGGTCGGCAGGACAATCCTGGCGGCCTGAACGGTATCCGTGTTCCGCCAATCCAGTGCAGCAACAATGACAATTTCCTTCAGAAGCTCAGGCGGAATATCCGCTTCAACGGCAATCACTCCTTTTACCTTTCCCCCTGCGACCGCTCGCGACAGTGTCGTTGCCTTATGTTCAACAGACAACAGCCCCGCGCCAAAACCGTTGGGACCACCCAGCAGACAAGCCAGTTTAGCGCCGCTCTTTAGTATCTGAATCATATCCTTAAGGCCCTTGTCGCCGCTGCCGCAGATTATAACCGGATTGTCCGCCTGCCCAAGAGGGAGGTCAGCGAAGGCAGAAACTCTGGTCCACGGAAAAGGCAGGTCCTTCTGCTCTTCCGGCATAGATTTGGAATCCAACAGGTAGATCTGCGCGCCCTTGCGCCATGCCTGCCTGACCGCCAGGGCCATCATCGGTCCGTCCTCAATCAGGTCGCAGCCAATGATTGCGATCAGGTCAGCTGCCTCGACATCTTGCATGGAAGCGGAATTCGCCTCGTTCATATACGATATCGCTGCCAGGGTCCCTTCAGTCTCTTGCTCACTGTCAAAATAACAGAGCGTCCCTGCGCCGATGCTCTCGGACAAGACATGCAGTAATGATGCCGCTTCCATGGACAGACGTGACGATCCGACAACTGCCATATTTGCCAGGCCGTAAGCCTCCCCGATCGCGCCGATCCGTAACAAGAGGTTATCAAAAGCCTCATCCCAGTCAACCTTCCGACCATCGACGAGTGGAGATCTTGGCCGGGCCGGATCGTTAACTGCATTGTTGGAGAATCGTCCCCTGTCGCAGAGAAACCAGCCATTAACCGCATTGTTTCTGCGTGCCACGATCTTCAGCAGCTCACGGTAGCGGGCAACAGGTACGGTGTTGCAGCCAAGCGAGCAATGGGGACATACCGATGGAGCCATGTCGTAATCCCAGTAGCGGGCGCGGAACCGGGCGGTCTTGTCGGTAAAGACGCCGGTGGGACAGAGGTCGACCAGATTCCCTGAGAAAGGCGATTGTAATTGTCCGTCTTCCACTCGACCATAATAGATTCGCTGAGCACTGCCCATTACTCCGAAATCCGTGCCTCCGGCAAACTCCTGATAGAATCGGACGCAGCGGTAGCACTGAATGCAGCGATTCATTTCATGCTCGATCTCCGTCCCCAGGTATTGATTTACATGCGTCCGTTTTTTACCGGTATAGCGCCGCAGGCCATGGCCGCCGGCGATAGTAAAATCCTGCAGCTGGCATTCCCCGCCTTCGTCACAGACCGGGCAGTCGTGTGGGTGGTTGATCATCAGCCATTCAATGACCTGTCGCCGCATCGCCATTGCTTCCTCGTCGGTTGTGGAGACAACCATGCCATCCTGTGCGGGAAGCATGCAGGACATCTGGATGCCTTTTACCGGCCCATCCAGCATCTTCACGGCGCAGACACGGCAGGCGCCCGCCTTTCCGAGTGCCGGATGCCAGCAGAAGTGCGGAATAGGAATCCCCACACTCTGGGCCGCCTCCAGCACGGAAACACCTTCGGCCACTTCAACCGTTATATTGTCTATTGTCAGTTTCGGCATATATCCTACTTAAAGGGACATCTCCGTTTGTCTATATGTTCATGAACTTCATCCATAAAATGCCTCAACAGCCCATCCACCGGACCCATTGCGCCCGGCGCCAGGGCGCAGAAAGAATAGTTTAATAATTTGATATGATCCTGCAGTATATCGATGTATTCCTTACTGCCCTGTCCGGCTTCGATACTCTCCAGCAGATATTGCACATAGGGCAGTCCCTCTCGACAAGGCGTGCACCATCCGCATGACTCACGGGCATAAAATCGCACCAGATTCAATGTGGCCGCCACCATGCAGGTGTTCTGGTCAAAAACTACAACGCCACCGGTGCCGAGACGGGATCCGGCCTTAGCCACGGCATCGAAATCCATTGGTATATTCCAATGCTCGGCTGTGAAAAAAGGGGTAGACGCCCCGCCGGGCAGACAGGCTTTAAACCGGCTCCCATCTCTCATACCACCGCAGTTTTCTTCAATGATCTCGCTAAGCGGGATACCCAGCGGCAGTTCATGGCAACCAGTCCTCGCCACATGACCGCTGATACAGAAGAGTTTCATTCCTGCTGCCTCCGGTATGCGTGCCAGGCCCTTGAACCACTCCGGTCCATTACTTATGATGGCGGGGATGTTGGCCAGGCTTTCGGCGTTGTTGACCACAGTCGGGCCGCCCCAGAGGCCCTTGACCGCAGGAAACGGCGGTTTCGAGCGGGGATTGGCCCGCTTCCCCTCCAGTGCATTCATCAGAGCAGTTTCCTCCCCGCAGATGTAGCGTCCGGCCGAAACATGGACATCAATCTCACAGGAAAAGCCGCTGTTAAGAATGTTCTCTCCAAGCAATCCAGCCGAAAGGAACTGGGCGATGCCCCGTTCCAGGTTGGCGGCTGCCTGCTCATATCCACGCCTGATAAAAATAAAAGCGTGAGCTACGCCGATTGCATACGAGGCGATGACTATCCCCTCCAGCAATGAATAGGGATTGGCTTCCAACAGCACCCGATCCTTGAAGGTACCCGGCTCCATCTCGTCGCAGTTGCAGATCAGCCAGCGCGGTCCAGGCAGATCGCGAGGCACAAACGACCACTTTTTGCCGGTGGGAAATCCAGCGCCGCCGCGACCGCGAAGGCCGGAGTCGCTGACCGCCTGCTCCACCTGTTCCGGCGAAAGCTCAGTTAAAGCCTTTTTCAGAGCGAGAAAGCCGCCTTCCTGCCGATATTCATCAATGGTGACGCATCGCCCCGGCTTATTATGTCGAAAAAGTGGTTGCTCCATTTCCTCAGTCACCAAGCCATTATTCTGAAACCGCCTGTATTTCCTGTCGCAAAACATCCACGGCTTTTTCAAGCGTCAATCGGCCATAGATATTGTCTCCGATCATCATCGTCGGCGATTCACCGCAATTTCCAAGACAACAACAGGGCAACAGCGTGAACATACCATCGCCGGTGGTCTCTCCTACAGCAATGCCAAGATGGGCGGCAAGTTGTTCGAGCAGGCTTTCGCCACCCATAGCCCAGCAGGAAATGGAGTCACAGACATGTACGACCCGTTTGCCAACCGGCCTGCGGTAAATCATCTCGTAAAAAGTGGCCAGCTCCTCAACCTGCAGGGCCGTCAGACCCAGAATCTCCGCGGCTTCCGTAACCGCCTCATCGCTCAGCCAGCCGTAATGACTCTGAATCCCTTTCATCACTGCCATCGCGGCTTCACGCGGGGTAACCGCTGAAGTGACACGTTGCCGAAGCTCTTGTTTAAGTTGGTCCGGAATCATCTCTTTACCTGTCAATGTCGGCGAGCACATAATCTATTGATCCGATGATCGCCAGAAAATCGGCGACAAGCCATCCTTTGCACATAACCGGCAAGGCCTGTATGTGCGGAAAGCTTGGCGTTCTGATCCGCATCCTATAAGGAACGTTCAGCCCGTCGGAAACGACAAAATAGCCATTTTCCCCTTTGGGGGCCTCGATGGCACTGTAGTTCTCTCCTCGCGGCGGGGCCATGCCGCGGGTGGAATTGACAAAATGATGAATCAGCGATTCGATGTCCTGCAGAGTGTCAGGTTTTTGCGGCAGGACATAGCGGTAGTCATCGCATATCCAGCGACCGCCCGGCATGGTCTCAAGACACTGAGCGACAATCCTCAGCGACTGCCTGATCTCCTCGACGCGAACCAGGTAACGGGCCCAGCAATCTCCGCCATCGGCCGTGGCAACCTCGAAGTCAAAACGGTCATAGCCGCCATAAGGCATTTTTTTACGGAGGTCCCAGGCAAAATCGCAGGCGCGCAGGTTGGGACCGGTCACTCCCCACTCCATGGCCTGATCGAGAGAAATCGCCCCTACGCCCTTGATGCGGGCCGTGAAAATAGGGTTGGCTTTCAAGAGTGCGTCATAGTCTTTCAGCCGCGCCGGCATCCAACTGAGAAAATCTTTCACCGGCACTTCCCATCCTTCGGGCAGATCCTCGGTGACTCCACCGATGCGAAACCAGGCCGGATGCATCCGACCGCCGGTGATCATTTCGACGATGTCAAATATCTTTTCCCGATCGGTAAACATGTAGAATACCGGGGTCATAGCTCCCAAGTCAGCGGCAAAGGTACCGAACCAGACGAGGTGACTTGCTATACGGAAGAGTTCAGCCAGCATGACGCGGATAACGGTTGCCCGTTCGGGCACAGTAATGTTGCAGAGCCGTTCGACGCTGGTCAGATAGGCCAGGTTATTCTGCACCCCGGCCAGGTAGTCAATTCGGTCGGTGTAGGGGATGAACTGGTTCCAATGCTGCCTCTCGCCAATCTTTTCCGCCCCGCGGTGGTGATAGCCGATATCGGTATCCATATCGACAATCTCTTCGCCGTTCAATTTGAGTATGAAGCGAATGATGCCATGAGTGCCGGGATGCTGCGGCCCCAGGTTGATGATCAGGGTTTCCTCGTCCAGGCGCTCGAAGTAGTCGACAGCCGGCAGTGCCTGGTGAAGTCGTGCGTCATCTGTCGTGTAGGGGGCCATCTCTGTGGCGCGAGAAGGAAAGTCCTTACGCAGAGGATGACCTTGCCAGTCCGGCGGCATCAGAATGCGTTTAAGGTTAGGATGCCCGCTGAAACGGATGCCGAACATGTCGAATACTTCCCGTTCATACCAGTTGGCTGCCGGAAATACCTCGGTAATGCTCGGCACTTTTGGGGAATAGCCCACAAGGTCGGTCTTAACACGAACATAGCCCGGTGTCTCGAAGCAGAGCAGATGGTAGTTCAGGGTGAAATCAGAGTAATCGGCTTTCTCGCGACGACATGATTCGTCGACGGCGGCGATATCCTCCAATCGTCGAAACGGTTTGGTCTGTCGATTTTTCAGAAAGGCCAGGACCTCAGGTACAATTTCAGCCGGAGCCCGGTAAGTGAGCATGTCGGTTGCTGCATTGTCCACCCTCACCTGTCCGGCAAAGGCGGATTCAAGCTCTCCGGCCAGGCCGAAATCCGGATAGGTATGAACTGTCGCAGGGGGACGCCACATCTCGTCCGAGCGAGACATCCAAAAATGCGGATGCTGTAAGGAAGTACCCCGTTTTGGAATCTCAATCATGCCGGGACCACGGTTGTCACGCGATTTGGTAACTCCGTCGACCAGCACAGGCGCGGTGGTTCCCTGCGAGCCTCCTGCCAGATGCAGGACCGGACGGGCAGGATGCTCTTCTCGGCGGATTTTTTCCTGCAGCAGAATCAAACCCTGCAGGAATGCCTCCGGACGTGGCGGACAGCCGGGAACATAGACATCCACCGGCAGAATCTGATTAATCCCCTGGACAACGCTGTACACATCGTACATGCCTCCGGAGTTGGAGCAACTGCCCATGGATATCACCCATCGCGGTTCCGGCATCTGTTCGTAGAGGCGCAGGATGGAGGGCGCCATCTTTTTAAAAATCGTGCCGGAGGTCACCATCAAATCTGCCTCGCGAGGCGATCCGCGAAGGACCTCGGCTCCGAAGCGAGCGATGTCCAGACGTGAGGTGAAGGCGGTCATCATCTCGACGAAACAGCAGGACAGCCCCCAGAACATCGGCCAGAGCGAATAGGACCGTCCCCAGTTGATCATGTCGTCAAGACGTGCGAGCAGGACGTTGTCGGGAATATCAGACTTCATCGTAACCCCTTTGCATCCTGGAGGGACCCCACTCCAATCCGCCCTTCAACCATATCCAGATGAGTCCCAACAACAACGCAACGATGAAGAAGGTGATATGGATCAGCCCTCCCAGACCTAATTGGTCCCAGACCACGGCCCAGGTAAAAATAAAGGATGCTTCCACGTCAAAGACAATGAAAAATATGGCGATCAGATAAAAGGGGATGTACAGGGGAAGACGAGCAGAACCGGTCGGAATAACGCCGGATTCGTAAGCGAGTGCCTTATTGCTGTTGGCTTTTTTTGCTCCAAGCCACCAGGCGGCAAGAAGCATTCCGCCAATGAGGAGCAAAGTCACCAGGGTATAGATAGCCAGGGGATAGTATTCAGCCGACGGTTGCATGTATTCCTTCAGGTCATAATATAGAACGTTTATCAGCGTTGAACGGATCGAAAACAGACCGACCCATTCCCATAGATTCCACCTCTATAAACCCAGCTCTTCGAATCCGTTATAACTAAAGCAAAATTTGTGCCGGGAACCCTCTCCGAGTTCCTTCCCCCGGTATCTCTTCCAGCGAAACTCCCAAGAACAGCGGAAGATCAACGAACAAAGCAACTTCCACACCCCACTGTGCCGGCATAGACCGGACAGACAAAAACTCATTCAAGGAAAGTACTGTCCTGTTTAACAGGACATTCCCATCGGCACCGGATGTTAAAAATCTTTTAAAGCTGGATCCATGCTTCAGTAAAACCTTTCCAGGTCCCGGATCAACCGGCTGTCTTCGATACTGGTCGACCTGCCCCTTGCCTTTAGGGCCATGACCAGTGCTCTGGGAATACTGAGAGCCTGGCTGGTCTCTAATTTTTTCCTGTACAGAGTTTCATAATCTGGTGAAACCCGCAACATCCAGTTATCACTGTCTATTGTTCCAGGTTTGTTATACGTCTCCTTGTTGCCAAGCAGATCGGTAAAAAAAACCATAATATTTTTTGCCGGACCGACAAATAAATCGGCAAATTTGGCCTGAACCAATGCCCCTGTATCGACAGAGAGCTGATTGATCCAGCCTGTCCGCTCGGCCTCAGGGATACGCAGACGCAGCGCCAGATACTCGGCCTGTCGGCGCAATAATCCCTCGTCGGCCCAGGTATCCGCCACCTGCCAGATCGAAGCGGTATCATGGTTGCCGAGCATCAACCAATCTGCCGGCTGAGCATTTTCGCTGCGATAGACGTCCCGTTCATTGGTCAGATCGGCCTTCTGGGTTACCCGGAAACGGCCGAGTCCATAGAGCTCCATAACCCGTTTAACGGGATAGGGCTGGGTGCTGAGGATTTCACAGGCTATTTCACCCACGTCGACCCATTTCTCCCGGACGGTCTTTATTATCACCTCAAAGAGCTGCGCATACCGGTTGACCTGTTCCGTCTCAAGAGCGGCAACCCATTTATCATCATATCTTGGCTTTTGTTTGTTGAGCTGATCCTGTCGAACTATAGCGAATTTGGCCAGCGCAGGATGATCCGTCGCCAAGGGGGAAGCAAAAAGACGGGCACCATTTTGTACAGCGTTGAATGGATCGGCCTGGTCAGCCCTGTAAACCCAGGGACAGATCAGACCATGGGGATGGTCCACTCGCAGCCCGTCGAATTCATCGACCATTTTTTTGATCCGTTGCTGCAGGAATCGGACAGCCGCTCCCGGCTCACGGCTCCCTTTGCTGCCTGTGAGATAATAGTGACGGGGATCAAGTACAGGATAGTTCCATGGTTGTCCTTCCGGATTGGTGCGGCTGGGTGGCGCCCCCATAACATAATCATGAAGCAAAAAAGACTGGGCATACCAGGTATCACGGTCTGAAAGGCCGACCTGGCAATCACCGAAGAGTTTTAAACCGAGGCGTTGACAGCTCTCTCTTAATTGCCGATGCTGTGCTGCCAGCAGGAACTGTATGAAACAGAAATCGTCAATGGCTTCCGAATATTGTCGATGCAGAGCCTCAAGTCGTCGCCGTACCGGTTCTTCCCTGCCCTCACCTTCCAGCGACCTGAAAAGATGCTTGTCGATCTCGGCCTCTTTCCTGCCTGCCCATTGTTTCCAGCTTTTTCCATTATAGTGTAACCTCAGAACCTGGTAGAGAGCGTCTCTTTCCAGCCAGGCCGCATTCTGTCGACGAAATATGCTGAAAGAATCAGCCAGGGCGATGCAGGAAGGGGATTTTCCTTCCCTGATTTTCCGTCGATATTGAGCACAGATTTCGGCAGTGATAGCTCCTATGGCCAACCTGGCAAACACATGATCCACTCGAGTGGGATCGGAACGAATGTGGGCTGTGATCCCGACCAGCTTTTCCGGCGCAAACAGTTGACAATCCGGCAACGTTAGAGCGAGCGGGGCAAAGGACAGAGGATTCCTTGAAAAAAAACTCCCGTCATAGGGCGAAGAGTTAACAGAGGTAGTTATACCCTGCGGACCCAGCTGAACTCCGTTGAAGCCAAGCAACCTGATAAACTTGAGGAAAGCGGCAGCACCTTCGGAATAGGGCGAACCACGCCCCAGATCCTCCTCCGGCAGGCTTGGGAAAGCGGCATCGTGAATACTGAGCAGAAAATTTCGAATTCCCAGGATTGCCAACGCCCTGTCTATCTTTGCCTGCATTTTCAATCCCCCTGCCGCAGGCGAAATACCATCATGGCCAGAGGCGGCAAGGTAACATTGAGTGAATGGCTCTCACCATGGACAGACAGGGGAGTCGCCTCCTTGCCACCAAAATTACCCTGTCCGCTGCCGCCATATATCGGTGCGTCGCTGTTCAAAACCTCCTGCCAATACCCCATTTCGGGAACACCAAGGCGATAATTGTGCCGGGGTACCGGCGTAAAATTGCCGATACAGACAGCTATATCGCCCGGTTTTTTCCCGCGTCGGATATAGCTCAGAACGCTCTGCTGACTGTCGTTGCAGTCGATCCAGGAGAAACCTGCCGGATCGTTATCGAGTTCATGGAGCGCAGGTTCACCCCGTAAAAAGGTATTGAGGTCACGGATCCAGCGCTGCAGTCCCTGGTGAAAAGGGTATTTGAGCAAGACCCAATCGAGGCCCGCATCATGATTCCACTCGGACCACTGACCTATTTCACAGCCCATAAAGAGAAGTTTCTTGCCTGGATGGGTGAACATGTAACCATAGAGTAGTCGTAAGTTGGCAAACTTGCGCCAGTCATCCCCCGGCATCTTGCCAATCATCGAGCCCTTACCGTGGACCACTTCATCATGAGAAAGAGGTAACATGAAATTTTCGTGATAGGCATAAAGCAGACTGAAAGTCAGACTGTGATGGTGATAAGAGCGATGAATAGGATCATTGCTCATATAATGCAGGGTATCGTGCATCCAGCCCATATTCCATTTGAAGCCAAAGCCGAGTCCTCCCAGATAGGTTGGTCGAGAGACCATTGGATAAGAAGTTGATTCCTCGGCAAAAGTCATGACATCCGGATGTTCCAGATAAACCAGTTCGTTGAATCTTTTCAGAAAATCTATGGCCTCGAGATTTTCCCTGCCGCCGTAACGATTGGGTATCCATTCGCCTTCCTTGCGCGAATAATCGAGGTAGAGCATGGAGGCCACGGCATCGACGCGCAGGCCATCGATATGATAAACCTCAAGCCAGAACAGGGCATTTGACAGGAGAAATTCGGCAACTTCCGTCCGACCGTAATTGAAGACCAGCGTTCCCCAGTCTGCATGCGTCCCCTGACGCGGGTCGGCATGTTCATAAAGATGTGAGCCGTCAAAAAAACCGAGTCCATGGGCATCCCGAGGGAAGTGAGCAGGCACCCAATCGAGAATGACGCCGATGCCGTGCCGATGCAGGGTATCCACCAGGTACATGAAATCCTGCGGCGTGCCGAATCGGCTGGTGGGTGCAAAATATCCGATGGTTTGATAGCCCCATGAACCATCGAAGGGATGTTCGTTGATCGGCAACAGTTCCACATGGGTAAAACCCATATGACCGACATATTCGCTCAGTTTTTCAGCAAGTTCCCGGTAAGTCAGCCAACCGCCGTTGTCCTCCCGCCGCATCCATGAACCGAGATGGACTTCGTAAATGGAGATGGGTGCTGCCTGATGATGAAAACCTGCTCGGGAATTCATCCATTCCTTATCCTGCCAGGTATAGCCGTCGAGGTCCCAGACTACCGAGGCTGTTGCGGGCCGTATTTCACAGTGAAAGGCATAGGGATCCGTTTTTTCGACCTGATAGTTATTAATCCTTGAGGTAATGGCATATTTGTAAAGATCTCCTTTTGCTACTCCGGGTACAAAGCACTGCCAATAGCCGGAATCGTCGATTCTTGCCATGGGATTTTTGGTATTCAGCCAGCCATTAAAATCACCTATAACGGAAACGACCTCGGCATTGGGGGCCCAGAGGGTGAAAATCGTGCCCTCCTCTTGAGCAACTTTTATCAGATGCGATCCGAGTTTTTCCCAGGATCTGTGGTGCGTTCCTTCGGCGAGCAGATGCAGGTCATAATCCGTTATAAAGTTAGTTTCTTTTTTCATTTTTCCCTTTTACTTTTCTTTTTTCTATCAAGGATATCAACAATACCGGCCAAGGGAATGTGAATCCAATCAGGCCGATTATACATTTCGTATTTCAGCTCGTAGAACACTTTTTCCAGGAGAAAGATATCAAGGACAAAGCCTGGATCAACCGTCGGCAAAAAGAGCGCACCTGCGGCTGCCTGGAAATATGCTCCTACGAAGACACTGCTCACCCACTCATACCAGGCGCGGCCCCAGAGGGTGAGGTCCTCATTGGTATCGGCTTGTCCAGCCTTTTCCGCCAAAGCTGTCTCGGCGGCATAATGGAAGGAGCGGATCATCCCGGCAACGTCTTTAAGAGGAGAGCCTTTGCGGCGTCTTTCGGCCAGTGTCCGCAGGGGTTCTCCTTCAAAATCAAGAAGGATGAAATCGTCGTCGTTGGTCCGCAAAACCTGCCCCAGATGATAATCACCGTGATGCCTGATCAACTGTCCCAATTTTTCTGCCACTCCTGTCATTTCGCCAACCTTGTCAAGCAAAGCAGGAACATCGTCTAACACTCGGTTGGCATTCTCACGCACCTTTGTCGGCAGCTCAGTTGCTTTGGCCTTCAGCATGGGCAGAGTGTTCTGAATCTGACGAATTACCGACTCTGCAAGCTGTTCGGTAAAAACAGCGTCCGATTTTGCCGGTTTGAAGGCCGGATTTTTCTTTTCTTCAGACAAAGCCAGATGGAATTCTGCTGTTCGCCGCCCCAGGGTCCTGATTGCCGCGAGATATTCCTCTATCATATCAACAAGGACAGCGGGTGGATCTTCCCGAGAAGCGTCCATCAGTGACAATTCCGTGGTCGGCGCGGATTCACCTTCGTTTAGACGGTTTCGGGCTTTTTTCAGATAGTCCTGCAGAGCTGCCAGGGTATAGGACCAACCGTCCCCCTGGTTGGTGATAAATTCCTGCAGCATCCCCATCGTTGCTTCTTCACCCGATGGGTCCTGGTAGCGCATTGTACCTAAGACCCTGGCAATTGAGGTGAATTTGCCATTCTCCGTCAGAAACAAGCTGATCTCCACATCGGGATTCAAGCCTTTTTCCATTCGACGATAAAGCTTGAGCACAAAGGCTTCTCCGATAATGATCGACGTATTGCTTTGCTCGGCTCCTACCTTTCGGACCTCAGTATACCCATTCCCGGTACCGATCAAGTCATCATAGATTTTGGTCGGTGAGGTCCTGATAACCCCGCCTTTTGCTGTTCTATACTGACGACTGTCACCGATGGCGGCAAGGAGAATATCGTAGGAGGCTCTATCCATGAGGGCGTCGTAAAGAATACCCTCCCCACGCCAGTTGCTGACGAAGGCCAGGACGCTGTCGGGTATCTCATCGGCCAGGGTTCTTGCCGGTTGGCCCTGGACGATTTTCATAGGCACGACATAGTATTCCTGATCGCCACCATCATACTGGAGATGGATAAAGGTAATATAAAATGAGGCTCCCAGTTTACTCCAGTCAACCAGCCGACAGGAGGTGATATGTTTAGCCTTGCCGCCAAACCAGCGCTGTCTGGCCAGGTATGGTGGCAGAATGTCATTGCAGAGGGCGAAAACATATTGCGGTTCCAGTAAGGTATCCCACATTTTATCAAGGGTAAACTGCGGGAGTTTCTGCAGTTCGTCCGTCACACCTCGGCCTGCTTTTATCGGTTCGGCGGGAGATTCGATTTTGAACCAATAAAAACTGTGTGGACCCAGAGTAATAAAATAGGGAAGATCGCCTATAGCTGGAAACTCGGTTCTGCCGATCATCTCAACTGGGATATGCCCGTTAAACTCACTGAGATCGAGCTCAGCCGGCTGGACAAAGCGGGAAAGATTGGCGACCACCAGGATTATTTCGCTCTTGTAGCGGCGGATAAAGGCCAGAATCGCCCGATTGTCCGGTTTGATAAATTCCATGTTGCCACGGCCGAAGGCCTTATGCTGCCGACGCAAGGCGATTATTCTCCGCATAAAATGTAACATGGAAGAGGGATCGCGTTCCTGGGCTTCGACATTGACAGCCTGATAGCCATAAACCGGATCCATGATCAACGGCAGATAGAGACGGGCGGAATCGGCCCGTGAAAAACCACCGTTTCTGTCCATGCTCCATTGCATGGGAGTACGGACGCCGTCCCGGTCTCCCAGAAAGATATTGTCCCCCATTCCCAGTTCGTCGCCGTAATAAATGACCGGAGATCCGGGCATTGAAAAAAGGAGGGAATTCAGGAGCTCCATACGACGGCGACTGTTATCGATTAAAGGTGCCAGGCGCCTCCGGATGCCTACGTTGAGCCGCATCCGACCGTCCTTGGCATATTCCCGGTACATATAGTCACGTTCTGCGTCGGTGACCATTTCCAGGGTCAACTCATCATGATTGCGCAAAAAAAGCGCCCACTGACAGCTTTTGGGGATGTCCGGAGTACGATCGAGGATATCTGTAATCGGGTGCCGGTCTTCCTGCCGCAGGGCCATAAAAATCCTAGGCATCAGGGGAAAATGAAAGGCCATATGACAGGTATCGCCTTCACCGAAATAAGGCAGCACGTCTTCCGGCCATTGATTGGCCTCGGCCAGGAACATCCTCTCAGTATAATGCTGATCCAGGTGTTTTCGAAATTGTCTGAGCACAGCCAGGGTTTCCGGCAGATTCTCGTTGTTGGTACCCTCTCTGACACAAAGATAGGGAACTGCGTCGAGCCGGAGTCCGTCGACGCCCATATCGAGCCAGAATCGCATTACCTTGAGGACAGCCCGGACAACTTGCGGGTTATTGTGATTCAGGTCAGGCTGGTGCGAAAAAAAGCGATGCCAATAATATGCCTTGGCTATCGGGTCCCAGGCCCAGTTCGACGGTTCGCTGTCGGTGAAGATTATTCGTGTTTCAGGGAACTTGGTGTTGGTATCACTCCAGACATAATACTTGCGGCGGGCAGAGTTGTTTTTTGCCCTGCGGGCCGCCTGAAACCATGGATGCTGATCCGAAGTGTGATTGATTACCAGTTCGGTGATGACCTTTATTTGGCGACGATGGGCCTCCCGAATAAAGGTCCTGAAATCCCGGAGGCTGCCGTAGCCTTGATGGATGCCTCGATAATCGGAAATATCGTAGCCGTCATCCCTGAACGGCGAAGGGTAGAACGGAAGGAGCCAGATTGCGTTAACACCAAGCTCCTGAATATAATCAAGCTTTTCAATTAGCCCCCGAAAATCGCCGGTGCCGTCACCATTGCTGTCCTTGAAAGCTTTCACATGCAATTCATAGATAATTGCGTCTTTATACCAGAGGGAATCTGGTTTTTGAGCCAACATGGTTACACCCTTCCCTACATGAAATAATCAAAATCCCGTTCTGTCCGGAGTTTCCTCCGCAGCAAAAAAATCTGGGCCGGACTCTCAGCAGGATCAAGACGTACGTAATTCCTGCGGCCCTGCCAGAGGAAACGATTATCGAAGAGGAGCTCATGCACCTGAAATACTTCATTTTTCTCGATATCTAATTCCTCAAGGGGAACCTCCAGCCAGCCATCCTGGACGTTATGAGGATCCAGGTTTACCGCCACCAAGATGATATTGGTAAGATCCTCTGTTCTCTTGCCATAGAACAGCAGTTGTTCGTTGTCCACTGGATAAAAGCCCAGGCTCCGGTTGGAGGCCAGTGCTGCATTGTTTTTTCGAATGGTGTTTATCCGGGTGATAAAGGCCCGGGTATTGCCGGGGCTGTTCCAGTTACGCGGCTTGATTTCAAATTTTTCAGAATTGAGATATTCTTCAGTTCCGGGTACTGCCTCATTTTCCGAGAGTTCATATCCGCTGTATATGCCATAGCTGGAAGAAAGCGTCGCCGCCAGGACCAGCCGGGAAATAAAGGCCGGACGTTTGCCGAACTGCAGATATTCCGGTAGGATATCAGGAGTATTGGTAAAAAAATTAGGTCGGTAGTATTCACTGACTTCAGACTCCACCAGTTCACGCAGATAATCGATCAACTCATGTTTACTGTTACGCCAGGTAAAATAAGTATAGGATTGACTGAACCCCGCTTTCGCCAAGCCATACATGACCCGAGATCGGGTAAAGGCCTCGGAAAGAAAAACAATGTCCGCATATTCGCGACGCACTTCCGTTATCAGCCATTCCCAGAAAGACAACGGCTTGGTATGGGGGTTATCCACCCTGAAAATGCGAACACCTCGTTCAATCCAAAAGAAAACGATGCTTTTCAGCTCGAGCCAGAGAGACTGCCAATGATCACAGTCAAAGAAAAGAGGATAGATATCCTCATATTTTTTGGGCGGATTTTCGGCAAATTTAATTGTCCCGTCGGGACGATGCCGAAACCATTCCGGATGCTCGCGGACATACGGATGATCAGGTGAGCACTGGAAGGCGAGGTCGAGGGCGATCTCAAGCCCCTGTCGCCGTGCGGCGGCAACCAGCTGCTCAAAATCCTCTAGGGTACCAAGCTCTGGATGAACCGCTTTATGCCCACCCTCTTCGCTCCCAATAGCCCATGGACTACCGGGATCGCCTGCACTTATTTCCAGACTGTTGTTGCGACCTTTGCGATTGGTCCGTCCAATGGGATGGATGGGTGGAAAATAAAGGACATCGAAACCCATACGTACGATTTCGGGAACAAGTTGCTCGACATCCCTGAACGTCCCGCTCTTTTTCGGGTCGGTGGTAATGGAGCGGGGAAAAAGTTCGTACCAGGCGCTAAAACCGGCTATCTGTGGTTCGACAGTCACCTCAAGCGCCGGTGAAAATACTGCTTCCCTGGAGCGGTCAGGATAGCGGCTCATAATGGCGCTGACATCCGCTGCTGTCGCCCTTGCTACCAGGTCTTCCGGGGATTGAAGAGTCCGCAACAACACCGCGATGGTATTCAACCATTCAATATCGAAAGACAAAGCTCTGGCGGCGGCAGCCTCAATCATGGCGGCACCTTCCAGTAATTCACTCTCGACATTTTGGCCTGCCTTAAACTTTTTCAGCAAGTCTCTCTGCCAGGTGGCAAAATAATCGATCCAGCCTCTGACTGTATACTGAAAAGTACCGAGTGCGTCAGCCTTAAATTCCGCATACCACAAGTCATCCGTCAAACAGGACATGGGCAGTTCAGCCCATTCACCCTCGGCATGCCGAAACTGCAGCACGGCTTGCAGAAGATCGTGTCCATCGGAAAAAATATAGGCCGAGACCTCGACCTTTTCCCCTACAGTTTTTTTGATAGGAAAACGACCGCAGTCAATTCGCGGTTTGATCTCCTCAATCCATACCCTGGAAGTCTTTTTTTCAGAGAGTCTTTGCTGTTCTTGCTCCTGTTGCATTTCCCCTCCCTCCTCTTATGGAGAGCCTTAATTTTATAGACTCTTCATGATTTTTTTTCCTTTCCCATAAAATATTACCTTTATAACCAGCAATTGATGTGCCATTTCGCAACGCCCGTTTTATCTGGGTGATGTGGAGAGAGTTATATTTCCATACCAGGCCACGGCACTTTCACCGGTATCGTCTGTATCCGTCATAATAGCAATGGCACTGGCTTCTTTCGGTTCCTCGCCAAAAAGACGCCTATAATCCGACAGGATATCACGCTCCTCCTTTAACCACTTGCCGGTAAGGGAAGGACCCGATTCGACAGCTAGCATCATAGCGTGGTCGGTATACGGATTGGGGACGAAATCGCCTTTCGGCAGTCGGTTGGCCCAGATGTAATTGATGGCCTTGGTCTGCCAGAAAAAATAGCCGGGAAAAACGATATAGAGACGTGCGGCATAATCGTCTCCTGCTTTGATTTTCGCATCTCCACCGGTTATGGTGTTCTCGACCTTCCATGACCAGCGCAAATATCGATATTTCAGAGGGTTAAACTTTATTTTTTTCACCAGGCCGGATGCTGCCGCCTTGCTTGTTGCTTGAACAACGGTTCTTCCATTCTCCTTTGCCAATCGATAATCAGTTTTGCCTTTGAAGACTTTGGGGATCCACCCGCTCAGGTCTTCGGCCTCAAAATTACTTACAGCCAGCTCTTCCGTCTGGCCTATGGTGGCCGACGAAAAAAATATGCAAGCCAGCAACAGCCAAAGGGAGATCTGTTTCTGCCTGCAACTGATATGAGAGTTAAGCAAATCAAAAAAGTCGCGGTTATTTCTATATGCAAACGAGAATCGTTTAGAAACACGGCTAAAGCCCATGCGACACCCTCCCACCGCCCCTTTGCTGTGGACTCTTAAGACAACCACAATTGCAACCGTGACACATTCTGTCCTGAAAGACAGGATTCGTCCATTCAAACAGGACAAAACAAACCAGGATGGTCATGAGCTCGGTATCCCTTCAAGAGACAGCAGACTTTGGATCTCACTAATATTAAGCGTTTCTTTATCTGCCAGCTCCTCAGCTAACAGATCAAGTTTCTCTCGGTTTTCCGTTAGAATCTGCTGAGCCTTTTCACTGCATTCCGCTAGAATACTTCTAATCTCCAGATCAATTAATTCAGCTGTTGCCTCACTGTAATCTTTTTCCTCCGTCAACTCTCGGCCAAGGAAAGGATGGGGCTCGCCTTTTCTAAAGACAACAAGTCCAACCTTGTTACTCATCCCCCATTGGCAAACCATACGTCTGGCAATCTGTGTGGCTTGTTTCAAGTCATCTCCCGCGCCGGAGGTAATTTCTTTAAAGACGACCTGTTCAGCTGCTCGACCTCCCAACATCACCACTATTCGATTCAATAAATAGGTCTTTCCATAGTTGTGCCTGTCTTCTTTAGGTACCTGCTCAGTTGCCCCCAGAGATCTGCCCCTAGGGATAATAGTAACCTTATTGAGCGGATCAGCGCCCGGCAGCATCAGGGCGGTCAGGGCGTGCCCGGCTTCATGGTAAGCAACCATCTTCTTTTCCTCCTCGGAAAGATGATCCTCACGTTTCACCCCCAAGATGATTTTATCCCGACTTTCGTTAAAATCCTCCACTTCAACCTCATGCTTTCCTTTCCCCGCCGCGAGCAAGGCCGCTTCATTTATGAGATTCTTTAAATCCGCTCCGGTAAAACCTACCGTCGCTCCGGCAATAAGGTCAAGATCAACCTCCTTGGCAATCGTTACCTTTTTGGCGTGCACGGCCAGTATCTCCTTTCGGGCATTTTTTTGTGGCATATCCAGGGTAATTTGCCGATCGAAACGGCCTGGCCGTACAAGAGCAGGGTCCAGTACATCCGGTCGATTCGTGGCAGCAATTACGATGACAGATTCCTGAGGACTGAAGCCGTCAATCTCGGAAAGTATCTGATTCAGGGTCTGTTCACGTTCGTCGTGGCCACCGCCTACCCCCGTTCCCCGGACTCTGCCGATGGAATCCAGCTCGTCAATGAAAATCAAGGACGGCGCTGTTTCCCTCGCAGTTTTAAACATATCTCTCACTCTTGCCGCCCCGACTCCGACAAACATTTCTATAAATTCCGAACCACTGATACTGTAAAACGGTACATTAGCCTCTCCTGCCATGGCCCGCGCCATGAGAGTTTTGCCTGTACCGGGAGGACCTGCAAGCAAGACTCCTTTTGGCAATTCCGCACCGAGATTTTGGAATTTTTCCGGATTCTTCAGGTACTCAACCATTTCTTCCAACTCATGCTTTACATTGTCCAAACCGGCGACATCCTCGAAGGTTACCTGCACTTCTTCATGGGTAATTTTTCTAGCTTTGGATTTCCCAAAGCCGAAGAGTCCTCCACCGGGTCCACCCATCTGATCTCGCATCTTTTTATTCATCAACACGAAAAAACCGATAATAAGCACCCAGGGAAGAAGCACTATAAGAACACTAACATACCAGGGATGCGCCTCGGATTTCGCTGTTATAGTTACCTTGTTTTTTTCCAGGATTTTTATCAGATCCGGATCACTAAAGGATGGCATGACGGTTTTAAAAGAGTGTAATTCCGGCGAGCCGGCACCCCCCTTTGCATCCTTTGCGGTCTTCTGCTCGACTGCATACCGGCCGGAGATCTCCTGACCTTGCACCTCGATCTTCGCCACTTCACCGTTTATGACTTTTGTCTTAAATACGGAGTAAGGAATCTGTTCTACCTGATCGACAGGCCACAGGTTGACATAGGCATAGGAAATCAACAGCCACAAGCCCAAAAAAGCTGCCATGCGGAACCACAGAGGCTGGTTGTTAAATGTAAAGAAGTTATCTCCCGATCGCTTGATATCTGCCATAATATCCTGTTATTATATTATTTAACAAACGGTTAGGCAGCATACCACACCTTCAATATTAAAAAGGCATGATATCACTCGGCCCGGTACTAAGGCATTCAGATTGTAATCAAAGCTGGGACAACTGATAATATCAAATCTTGTTCACGCTGCAAGATAACCCAAGTAATTATCACAGGACAAAACTATAAGCGCTGCTTGATACGAATCAAGCGCCTCTATTTATCATGTAGAATTACTAGAATTGGAAAAAATCATTGTGCTACTTTTAAATGACCTTATGCTTTACATACTCCTTACGCTTTACATACCCTCCGGGGTGCCTATTATTCTTATGGGAGAGGTAGTTTTCAATCACAAAAACCGTACCGATTGGACACAGAGTCTGAACCTGTGAGCAGGGTACTCACTTTTTTATATACACCAAGACAAATTTATGAAAGACAATGGCAATCTGGTGTGGATCGACCTGGAAATGACCGGGTTGAATCCCGATAGAGACAGGGTTCTGGAGGTGGCGACGATCATCACCAATTCCGAGCTGGATATCCTGGCTGAGGGACCGGTCATCGTCCTCCATCAGCCGAAAGAGGTGTTGGCCTCTATGGATTCATGGAACACCGAACACCATCACCAATCCGGCCTTTTCGAATTGTCCTGCAAGAGCACCTACGACTGCCGCCAGGCAGAGTTGGAAACCCTGGACTTTATTAGCCGGTGGGTAGAACCTCAAATCTCTCCTATGTGCGGCAATTCCATAGGACACGACCGCCTCTTTCTTGCTCGATACATGCCTGATCTGGAGCGATATTTCCACTATCGAAATATCGACGTCAGCACCATCAAGGAGCTGGTCAAGCGTTGGGCTCCATCCCTGGAATATTTCAACAAAGAGGGCCGACACCGAGCCTATGACGATATCTACGAATCAATCGCTGAGCTCAAACATTACAGTGCCTGTTTCATCAACAAACATTTAAAAACTTGAGGTACCTCTGCTTTAGACATCGCTTGGAGAGTATACAGGTGGTGGAATACTCGCTAAGATCAAAAGAGGACCTATTTTCGGTGACATCTTGTTTCTCGCACTTGGTGCTCTCGGATTGTATCGACCAGGGACTGTTGCAGTTGATTTCGGAATCACGATTACCCAAAAATCAACAACATATAAGGCAATAGCCGGATCAAATTGTTTCACACGGACTCCAGGGGTTAACTTTGCGCTGATTTGAAGAATGATTATTATAATTGGTATAGTATCAAGAAACGATGGCAGAGGTGGATACCGGAAGGTTTCTTGCTAAAAAGAGTACTGTAATCAGGAGGTCAGGCTATGAGAAAGCAGAAGGAAATGATCGAGTCATTTCAGATGATGCATCGTGGTTATATAAAAAATTTCAATAATTGCCTCAAAAAGATTGAAACCGATTTTGAGGAGTCGCGTGAAATAGATGAGATCTGCACGGGAGAATGGTGTAGGGCGATAGAATTTTCCCTCGACGAGATGGCTAAAGACCTGTATTCGATCAGCGAACCTCGCTGGGTAGCAGACGATTACTCACGGACACTGAGAAATATGCGACGCAGGCTTCATGATCTGTATGCCAAATATCATGGAACGTGTTCTTCGGTCGCCCATTGACAGGTCTAATATAAGCAAAGTCGCACCCTATATATTATGAAGTACAACTTCGGTTTTACATAAGAGGCTTAAATTATCGAATAAAACGTGTTGTTGTTACTTTTGCCCGAGTGAGTCTCTACAAAATCCAGGCAGTTACGGAAGGAGGTGTCAAATGATACTCAACGATACTTTGCAAAAACATCAGGATTGTCTCGAAAAGTGTGAACTTGAGCATGTCGTCTGTGAAGACCAACAGGAGAAGCCTGAAACATGCGATATTGAAATTGAAATTTGCCAACGCGATTGTGACTTCGACTACGGCCCCTAAACGCAGTTTTCTGAGTCCAAAAAGAACCTTCACTAATGGGGGACATCTTCTTTTATAGAAAATAGTTAAATTGTTCCGGCACCAACGAACATAAGGAAGGAATACGAAAACATGCATCGTTGGTGGAAAAATTTTGATTACTAGGCTCCTAGATGGTAATGTCAGGTCAGTTTCAGGAAGAATTGAAAATTGGATCCGATTCAGATAAGGACGCCACCACTTTTGACTCTTTTTTAGTTGGGGTTTATGATCAAATTTCTGGAGAAATGAGGCTATATGTCGCAGACATCAATGGTTCTGGTCGTCGATGACGATGATATTTTTTTAAATATTACCGAAATGATGCTGAGAAAGCTCGGCCTCGATGTCATGACCGCTCATGATGGTATCGAGGCGATATCGGTTTTTCAGGAACACGCAGAGAATATAGACTGCGTCGTGTTGGACCTTCAAATGCCGCGAATGAACGGCATTAATGTTTTTCGACATTTGCGTAACATGCGTGAGAACATCCACGTTATTATCGCATCCGGCTACCTCGACCGGGCCAATCTGCAACAGCTTGATCCTCTCCAACCTGCAGGATACTTAAAAAAGCCGGTTTCTTATCTGGCGCTCTCTGATTTGCTCACCAAATGTTTGCCTGACGAGAAGTGAACCCTGGAAAATGACCAGGCATTGGGAAGAGGTTGCTTTAAGGCAAAATGCTGACGATGTAGATCACTTTTCAGGACTGTAGAATTCCGGATAATGTTTTTGTGCACAATCCGGACATAAGCCGTGACTAAAGACGACCTCCGAGTGTCTTGTAAAATATGATTCAAGAGAATTCCAATAGCCTTTATCATCTCGGATATTTTTACATATTGAACATATCGGCAACATCCCTTGTAAGGTTTTAATCTCCTCCAGAGCTTGTTTTAAACTCTCAATCAACTGTTCCTTTTGTCTTTGGGTATCTATTCGAACCTCGATTTCATTTGTGAGGCTTTTGTTGGCATTGTCAAGTTCAAGAAATATTAATTCAAACGGTTTCTCAACACCTGTTTTAATAATGGCTTCATAAATCAGATAGAATGAAATAATCTTGAAATAATGTCCAATAAGATTGGATAAACCATAGTTGCTAATATAAAAAGTAAAGGCCAGTTCTGAAATTATAGTACAAGCCATCGATAACAAAAGAAGCTCGAATATTTTCCTGCCAAATTTTTCTCTGTTTTTATATAAAAGAAAAATCGCTGCCACCAGAATACTGGAGATGACATATTCGCTTATCTTTTTAAAAGGTGTCAACCCCGTCCCGTCGATAAAACATACTGGAAATATTTTCCAATAAAATATACTTGCGATAAGAAGCGCTGTGATAATCGTATATACAGCGAACACGACATTCGCCCTTAACCCCTTCCGCCTGCTCAAAAAAATGAAGGCAACAAGAAGCGTACAGCTCTCCATGTATCGAGCGCCTATCCATAATTCATTAGCGTAATAGCTATAGTCCGTGAATATAGGCATTCCCTTATATGAAAGGGTATGCAACAGATCAAGGAAAGCAATAAATAGATAGGCAATACCAATAAAAACAAGATAAGGATTGCGAATATATTTTTTTGAAATCCAGGAAATTACGAAGATCGTAAAAGCAACAACAACACTGAATATCTCTGCGAGAGAATGAAACAGCAAATAATTAACCCAAGTTGTAAAATACAAGCTGACCAATGCAATAAAAAGAACCGAGTGGGTGATAATAGATTGCAACTGCTTATTGCGATCATTCTTCTCGCTTGTAAGATCTTTCATAATCGTCCAAATAATAAGATTAGAGAAACGTTAGTTGATAAGACATCAATATCTAAGGCACTGCTAAAATACCCGGATATCCAGCTAATTTTCTGGTGATCAGCTCAGTTATTACTATCTTTACTTGCTATCTTGCAACTTTTTTTGCTGCCTACCCTGTTTACAGACAGTTGTTGAACCTGGCCGTGGCTTGCCCTCTCTAATCAGTTTTTTTCAACACATCCAGTGGAGTCCTGGTGCTTTTCCAGCATTTCTTTGCCAGGTCGATATCGCAAAAGAATATCTGTAGAAGGGGACCAAGCCCAGGACACAAGCTCTACCGAACACACTTTGATCAAGCAACCCGCTGGCGATTATGCTTTTTTCTGCACCGGCATCACCATAATGGGTTATGCCGATGATTTTTGAATTTTTAAAAATAGAGGCACGGTACAGCGTATCCACTTTTTCCCGCACATGATCGGAACCATTCATACTTATCGCAGTTTTTGATGCTTTTGATCGGACCATGGTGCCGGCGATAGCTCTATCTACGGCTCGATTTTTCATTAAGTGAAAATAAACATCATTTCCGAGAAAAAATAATCGACATGTCGAAATTGCCGTTCCCAATTCGACCACTACACAGAGCCGGAGCAAAGCTTGGCTGCTCGAAACCGGCTGCTCGATCCGTTTAAAATCCAGAAAAAGAGAAGTTATACCATTAGATACATGATTATCGAAAAAGCCACTAAGGAATAGGGGGTTGGAATATTGCCGGGAGAAGAAATGCCGGCGAAGATGACCGATTACCACGAAAAGCCGGCAGCGGCTGGAATACTGGTGGATGGTTCCGGACTCCAGGCAAATTCTAAAGTATGGCGAATCAGAAAGGATGGCGAATCAAATTTTTCGGCAAAGAAACTATATTTGTCGACGGCCCATTCACCGAAGCGAGGCTTTGCAAGCCTTGCCCCTTTATCCGGATTTCTGGAAGCCGGAGGCTGTTAACCGGAAATTTCTGTCAACACCAAACACTTCCGTTCAAAGACTATCCCTGGCTCATCAAGGTTACATTGATGCGACATCGTGGTGATAACAGGAACGATTCTTGCTTTTCCAAGTATTAATTCAACCCATGAAACATCCTGTTCCTTATTTTGAATAAGAACAAGGAGAGGGTTTGAGATGTTAAAATTGGATTACAATTTCACGTCAACTCTACACTACCGGTTATTGCGCGTTGTTTGCTTCATCTTTGTTTCTCGTTACTTGTTTACCGGAAAAGATTGATTTTGGGAGGAAATGATCAGCGAAAGACAAAGTTGCAGCTATAGAAAAAGGAGGATTCAAATGCAAAGTTTTTCTGGGGCAACCACTAAATTCCAAATGATCGACAACAATAAAAAGAGTGAAAACGGTTTACAAAAATTGGTGGTTCAATATCAAAGTATGTTCGATATTGAAGAAAACTATAATTATTACAGCAGAAACGAATACCAGAATGCAAAACGAAAATTTGTGAAATATTTACTGAATAACCGAGTGTTATAGGAATATTCCATTAAATTTTCAATCGAACCACAAGCCGGGAGAGTGGAACAAACCAGGAACTGGCTTCTATTGCTTGTGGGTATTATCGATATTTGTCCCTCATAGCACGAATGTTGGGAGTTACCGAAATTTGAGTCATAACCATAACAAATCCAATCTCCCATTTTTTTTCAATCTATTGTAATTACCTTGAGCATAGAAATGGTCAAGAAAGGGTCAAGTCCGCTTTTGACTAATGTTTGTTCTCAAAGGTCAAAAGCGGACTTGACCCTTATCTCTTGCCATTTACTTGGATCAGATAGCAGTACTCGCGGCGTCAGCGACACCGCGAGTCTCGAGATTGCACGGGTGATATAGGTAGAACCGGTAATGGATCTCACCCATTGCTGCTTCTATACAGATTTGATCACTAATACCGGGTATGGCGTGTGGCCGATGACCTTTTCGGTGACGCTTCCCATGAGGAGCCTCTTGAGACCCGTTCTACCGTGGGAGCCCATGACGATCATGTTGGCGTTCTGCTCTTTTGCGAAATTGATAATCGCCTCGTATGCCACGTTTTTCGCGACAAAGGTTTCAGCCTTAACGCCAGCATCCTCCGCCCTAATTTTCACGTCGTTCACGTATCCAGTCGCCTTTATCACCAAGTCTTTAACGGCCTGTCGGGCTTCCGTAAAAAAACCGGCAGGAAGATCCACACTTGAAATTACTTTGAGTTGTCCGCCGTATGCTTGGGCCAACATGATAGCACGATCCGCAGCAACCGTACTATCCCGAGAACCGTCGGTAGCAAGGATGATCTTCTCCCACTCCACCGTAGCTCCCCGGGGGACCACAAGCACGTCGCGCAGAGTGTGACCGATAACCCGGGCGGTCACGTTTCCGAGAAAGGCTCGCTCAATGTGTCCTAATCCGCGTCTTCCCATAACAATGACATCGCAGTTTTCTGCATCGGCAAGGTCCACAATCTGCTCGTGGACCACTCCTTCCACACATACCATCTTAATGGTCGTCCGATCGGCTTTCGCTAATTTTTCGGCTTCTTCGAGGGCATCGTCGCAAGGTTTCCTGAGTGCGTCCCTGATGTTTTTGATGCCGAGAGTCTCGATTTCCCCTTCGTAAGGGGGGATCACAGAGGTTACTATTATCTGGCACTTCTCGTCGCCAGCAAGTTTGAATGCCTGCAGAAGCGCGTTTTTGCCTGACTCCGATCCGTCAACAGCGACAAGAATATTCCTGTATTTTCCCATTTTCCAAGCCTCCCGATGTATGCTGAGGTTTCATTTTTTCGTCCGAAGTACTTGATGCCCAGAACTATGATGACTCTCTATGCCGGACAACGCAGTTTGACGACTTTCAATCTATCCCAATGTAAGCGTAGGGTCGTCACATACACGCCACGGCTTGCCCTTGAGCGCGTAGCCAACCGCTTTGAATGCCACGGCTTCATCGGCGGCGGGTAGATTTTCTGTTGCCGCGAACGAGGACGTGCAAGTAAGCAGGATTGCTGCACCAGTCATTAATATATTTGAGGGAAGTAGATATCGACCTTCACGGTGTGTACGCATACTCATCGTCAATGCTCCTTTCTTGTACCGCATTTCGAGGAAATCACACATACCGTCTAACGCGAAAATCACCGGTTTGGTCGGTGCATTATTTTGTTAGTTGAGGAACAGCCCTGCCAAGAAAAATAAAAAGCCAAACCATCTTTTCTGAACCATCTTTTCTCACGACAGCTCGGCTATCAGTTAGACCCGTATCATTCCGTCCCTGCCTTCCGGGAGGTTTGGCTTTATCTTAAGCTGAAAATTATTATCCTATTTAAATTAATATATAAAAAGATCAATTCTAGTCAATGTTACAGAGTAGCACTGGCTGAAAATAAATGGCAGGAGTAAATGGGGTCATCCATGATAAGTATTGTCAAGGGGAAAACAGAGATTTCCCTTAGCGTAGAAAGGGGTCAAGTCCGCTTTTGGCTAATGTTTGTTCTCAAAGGTCAAAAGCGGACTTGACCCCTTTTTTTGGGGGATGGTGGAAATCCGCCCTAGTTTCAGCTGATTTGATTCAAAAGATTGGTTGTGATGGAATCGTAAAAAGTGTTTTTAGCTCAACCTGCTAATATTACGTCATAAAACCAAATTTAGCTGTTGCCAAAAAACGCGTTTTATATTAATATTATCTCGTAATTTCAAATAAATACGAGGGAATAAATGTTTCATGTAAAAAACCACAAACAGCTTAACATATTCGATCCCTGGGGCCATTTGGGACCCAAGAGACGAAAACTTCTCGTTGACTCATGGTCGGGGCTGTTCCAGCAGAAAATCCTCCCCAAACTGCCGGTGGAGACTCTGCGCAGTCACTACCATGAATGGAATGGTCGTCCTACTAAGGAACTCTATTCGATGATGGGACTGATGGTTCTCCAACAGATGCATGACCTGACCGATGACCAAGCCGTGGAACAGTTTTGTTTTAACATCCAGTGGCACTATGCCCTCAATATCACCAACGCCTCTGACGCAGCCTCCTACATCAGTCATAAATCTCTCTGGACTATGCGTAACTTCATGTCCACAGATGAGACATACAATGAAATATTTGATAAGACACTGCAAACCTTAGCCAAGCTCTTCAAAGCCGACCTGTCCAAGCAGCGTATGGACTCCGTGCATGTGAAATCCAATATGCGCAATCTCGGCCGTATCGGGCTGTTCGCGAGAACCATCAAGAAATTCCTGGTTAATCTCAAACGTCAACACCGTATTCTCTTTGATCAACTTGACGAAAGCCTGACCGGGCGCTATCTCGGCAAAAAAGAAGGATCTCTTTTCGCCATGGTCAAACCTTCAGAGTCAAGCAGGACTCTTGACCAACTCGCTGATGATGTATTTATCCTGACCCAGCATTTTGGTTCAGAAAGATCCATCCACGACATGAGCAGCTTTAAGCTGCTGGTTCGGCTCTTCAAGGAACAGTGCATCGTCGCAGACGATAACACAGGTTCCACCGAACCAAAGGCAGTCGCCAGACCAAATAAAGATGTGCCTTCGGATTCTCTGCAAAATCCCTCTGATCCGGATGCCGGTTACAGCAGCCATAAAGGACAGGGCTATCAAGTGCAGGTCGTTGAGAATTACACTGAAGGTGCCGATAAACACCTTTCCCTGATTACCCATGTCGCCGTTGAGTCAGCGGACAAACACGATGCCGGCAGCCTGCTGCCTGCCTTGGAAAAACTTAAGCAACAAGAAATGTCTCCGCAGCAGCTCCTCGCTGATTCGCTCTATGGCAGCGATAGCAATTGCGAGCAAGCACGGAAAGAGCACTGTGTTACTGTGATTGCCCCGGCTATGCCTGGCAATCAGAAGAAAATGCACCTTGCCGATTTTACCATCAACGATCAGGGCTGGATCACTTCCTGCCCTCAAGGTTTTGCCCCGAGCAGGGTGAAAAAAATATCAACCGGCTTCAGTGCATCCTTTACACCAAGTGTTTGCTCCAATTGTCCTGTATTTAAACAATGCCCCATCTGCAAAGGAAAAAAGGCCTATTACATCCGCTATAAACACAAAGATATTCGCCTTGCCTGGCGCAAACGCATTGAGCCCACGGCCTTATTCAAGGATAAGTACAGGTTCAGGGCTGGAGTCGAAGCGACCATGTCTGAGTTCGACCGGCGCACGGGTGTCAAGCACCTTCGGGTACGCGGCATGAAGGCAGTATGTTTTGCCGCAGTAATGAAGGCCATAGGTGTCAACATTTTCAGGGCCAGTCGGCACAGAAAGTGGCAAAATGAACCACAGGTACCACTATGTGGTGTTTTTTGGGCCGTCTTGGCTGTCTGTTGTCTTATCAAAGAGCAATTGAAGCGACGTTTACGAGAATACGTCGCATTTTATTTAAACTTTCAGCCGAATCGGTTGGATCGGTTGAAAATGGCGTTTTAGCTTTTTACGTGTCCATCATTATTGATCCTAGCCGATTAATACCAAAATGGGAAAAGATGGACTCAGGTGATCCAGAAGAGAGGAGAGTTAGTGACTACATAGCTGGAATGACAGATTCTTACGCTACTAAAATTTACCATAGACTGTTTACCCCTGGTATCGGATCCAGTCGCGATGAATTGTAATTTTTGGGTTATGCCTTGATCTTATGACAATAGTTCAAGAACTGAACTATTTTTATTCGTTCTCGCTGTCCAGATTTCTCCTGTTGACCAGGAAAGACTAAGTGGAAATATCTGGACTTTGGCAGAGCTAGTCTATAACTACCAGATATCCCAATACCAAGAGATGGAAAGGGACATTTTTTCCTGCTACAATTCCGGTCAGTCAGAATATATATAATCAGCTAACTTACCACTGAGCCCTCGACTCAGCTCATGGAACAAGCTTGCGCTCACCCTTTTGCTGAAGAGCATCATAAAGGGTCCGAGCAAGTTGGCGTTGAATGACCGGTTTACTCATATAACCATCAATTCCCATCCTCCTGGCCTTTTTCTCGTCCATGATCTCACTAAATCCGGTACAGAGCACCACTGGCATAGATGGACTGATCTTTTTGATTCGCCGAGCCAGCTCCGCGCCATTCATGACCGGCATGGTCATGTCAGTGAGCACCAGAGCAATACTCGTCCTGTGTTGCGTGAAGACCTCCAATGCCTCGGTACTACTGGAACAGAGCAAAACCTCGTAGCCCAAATTACACAGCATCAGCTGCAGCAACTCACCTATGGTCGGTTCATCATCCACTACCAGAACCGTGCCACTCCCTTGCGGGATTTCTTTATCTGCTTCCTCGGCTAGATCCTCATCATAGCCCTGCACCTGGGGTAGGTAAACATGAAACTCGGTGCCCTTTCCCGGTTCGCTGTAGACGGTGATATGACCATGATGACTCTCGACAATGCCATGCACCACCGACAGCCCAAGCCCAGTCCCTTCCCCCTTCTGCTTGGTGGTAAAATATGGTTCAAAAATCCGTGATACAATCTCTTTCGACATACCACACCCGGTATCACGAACGCTCAGTTTTACATGCGGTCCTGGCTGCAAGGCGAGACTATCCAGATAATCATGCTCCGTCAGCTCGACAACTTCCATGCTGACACTTAGCTCACCACCAGTCTCCCGCATGGCGTGGTAGGCATTGGTGCAGAGGTTCATAATTATCTGGTGGATCTGAATCGAGTCGGCCATAACAAGCCCGCAATCAACCACATTCTGATGAATAGCAATAGTGGTCGGAATGGAAGAACGCAGCAGCTTGAGCGCCTCCTTGATGATTAGGTGGATTTGTACCGGTTGTCGCTGTTGCTCGCCCTGACGGCTGAAGGTGAGGATCTGTTTGACCAGTTCGGTGGCCCGTTTGCCCGCTGTCCTAATTGCCAGCACCATCTCCCGCTCTTTACTCTCCTCAGGTAGCCGCTCGGCCACCATTTCGCTGTAGCCGAGGATCGGGCTGAGAATATTATTAAAATCGTGGGCGATGCCGCCGGCGATAGTGCCGATGGCCTCCATCTTCTGGGCCTGGCGCAGCTGCTGTTCGAGTTGATTAAACTCGGTAATATCCTTGGCCGAGTGAACAATACCGAAAACCTTACCCTGTTCATCTTTCATTGGCGAGATGGTGACCAAAAAGTTTTTCTTCAAACGTTCATGATAGAGCTCAATGCTATGGATTTTTCCCTCCAGGAACACTGCAGAAGAAGGACACCCGCTGCAGGGAATCTCATCCTCCCGGAACAGCTCATAACAATGACGACCGATAATCTCTTCCCGCGAAAGGCCGAAATAATCAGCAGCGGCCTTGTTAGCCTGGAGAATACGGAATTCTTTATCCTGAACGGTGATGATCTCATCAAGGATTGAGTCAAAGGTACACTCCCATTGTTTCTCGGCCTTATGAAGCAACTCCATGTCCATTTTATGCTGAGTGATGTCGCGGGCCAACAGGAAGCAACCCACCACTCCGCTGCCGTTCTCAAAATGGGGGAGCAGGGTGGCTCGAAACGCACGATTACCGTCATTGACAATGGGGATAGTGTCTTCATACTCCACCATTTGACCGCTCTTCAAAGCTTGGCTGACATGATCGGCAATCTCAGCAAGGCCCTTGGAACCAAGCATATCACGAACCTGCCGCCCTACGATCTGCTCCGGTTTCAGATAAAACCACTTCTCAAATTCCTGGTTGACGATACGATAGTGCTCTCCCTTGTCCACATAGGCAAGGAGCAGTGGCAGCCCGTCGGTTAATTGTTTAAGGAGCCTATCAGTTTCCCGGGCCAGCTTGTCTGCAACTACTCGCTGGTCCAGCATACTGTTTAGAACATTGGCGACGCCGGCCAACTCATCGTTCCCGCCCAGCATCGACCGAGCGCTATCCTCCCCATGGCCGAATCGTCTCATTGTCTCCATAATCACCGAAAGACGCCGAAAAAAGAAAAAATAGAGAAAAAACCAGAGTAGCAGAGCAATGACCGCGAACAATGTAATAATCACACCGATATTCCGGCGTAGGGTCTGTTGTGCCGCTGCCTTAAGCCCTTGTAAATTTTGTTCATAGTAGAGAAAACCAATACTGGCCTGGTTTGCCCCGATGCGTAGCGGAATGACAGCACAGACTGTCTGTCGATTCCGGCTGAGAAAAACAACACTCTGCAAGGTGTTTTCCTGGCTGAGAAAAAAGTCGGCAAGCCGTTGTCGCCCTTCCTCGAGAATGACAGCCTTTGCCAGCGACTGACCCACCCAAGCCGGATCGGAGGCGCTGATAATCTGTTGTTTTTCATCCACCACCAGAGTTGCCCCCAGACCATCAGTACGAGCGAGTAGATCAACATTCAAGCGTAACCGTTCCATCTCGTTTTTCTGCAAGATATCATTCATGCGGAGCTGATTCCGCTGCATGACCAGATTAACAAAATGGATCGCCTGATTCTCTATCAGTTTATCTCTGCTGGCGTTGTAAAACAGGTAACTCGCTCCACTCCCCAACAGGGTCAAAAACAGGAGAAAGAGGGGAATGCTGAAGCGCACAGGGTAATGGGTAAAGGGATTCATGTTGAAGACCTTTTCATGGATTTAGAGACATTTCCAGTTACAGGCTGGGAATAGCACACATGGAGACCATGTAGAAAGCACGGTGTGTCAAGGTATGGTAGGGGGGAAGAGCAAACATGGTATGGTAAAAGAAGCAGTGTCCCATTGTTTTTCCGACACAGAGAATCACACCGCTCGTCCAATATATCCAGTAATACATTAAAACACAAGATCAGCCTGTTAAAGGCTTACTGAAAAGCTGCCACAGGCAAGAGCGAGCACAAGGAAGAAAAAAGGTCAGATTAAAATTAAAAATTAACCTTTCGCTTTGGACCTGCGATGGGCTAGGTTCTTTTGGTATGGATATTATTTACCCAAATTTAAAAGTCAAGATCTCCTATTTATCCTGACCCAAGGGCAAAGAAGAATTTCATCCAGAAAGATCCTTACTGGTCACCTCGGGATGGGTGTCAGGTAGCATGCAAGATAGTAACTGAACCAACCTTTTGAATCAAAACAGCTGAACGTATACCTTCAAATAACAGGCAACTAAAAACGGCAAATGGTTGTTGATGCGTGGGACACATGAGTAAAAATAATTTAATCTCCCCCTTTACAAGTAGTATTACTATTGATACTATATCATCATGGATAAGATAAGCGAACTCATAAAGGCCATGCAGGGAAATCCCTGTAACGTCAAATTTTCCGATTTATGCAAAGTCTGCGAGTATTATTTCGGCAAGGCAAGACAAGAGGGCACGAGTCACCGAATTTATAAAACGCCATGGTTGGGCGATCCACGGGTAAACATTCAGGACAGCAAAGGTAAGGCAAAGGCTTATCAGGTCCGACAAGTGTTGAAGGCTATCGATAAGTTGAAGAAGTAAGGAGGTACGACAATGTTACAATATGATCATTATACCTATCGAGTTACCTGGTCCGAAGAGGATCAGGAGTATGTCGGTCTATGCGCTGAGTTTTCCAGTTTGAGCTGGCTTGACCAGACTCCGGAAGAAGCATTAAAAGGAATCCGGCAGGTTGTGGCCGATGCAGTGACCGACCTTGTAAGCAATGGCGAGAACGTGCCAGAACCACTGGCAACCAAGAAATATAGCGGAAAGTTTCAGGTTAGGGTAACCGCCGATACTCATCGGGCTTTAGCAATCAAAGCGGCGGAAAAGAAAGTAAGCCTGAACCGATTGGTAAGCGAGAGCTTGGCGCGGGCCTCCTGAACCAAAACTACGAGCAAACAAACGGAGGTTAAGATGAGCGACAAAAAGTATCCCTATGTAAACCACATGAACATTCTTTACGATGCTTTGCAAACCGTAGATGTTCCGGCTTTAGTCGAAAAATGCACTGACGAATGGTACAATCAAACGTTATGCCAAGTAAACGAATCTGTAGTCCGGCTTGGAATTCTAAAAGGAGAGTATCATTGGCATAAGCACGATGTTGAAGATGAATTTTTCTTCACACTCAATGGAGAACTCCTTATTGATATCGAGAATAGTGAAACCATCACATTGAAACAGTATCAAGGGTACGTAGTGCCTAAGGGAGTTGTACATAGAACAAGAGCACCTGAAAAGACAGTAGTCTTAATGATTGAAACAGCAGGGATTATGCCAACTGGAAATGCATAAACACCCTGCTCCACGCGGACCACGCAAAAAGCGCGGGTCCGGTGAGCAGACCGTTTTCAAAAGTCCATATAACTCCTATCGATCAAAACATGCCTTATGTTCTTGAGAGCCTGGGAACGTACAGAGACCAAGATCATCAGGAATTTTACGCTCACTTCCCTCCAGAACAGATCAGGAGCTAAGGCAACAGAAATGAAAATTTAAGATGGTGGGGCTTAGGGAGCAACGCCATAGTGCTGTTCCAAATTACGCTGGAATTCATCATCGGACATGTTTGCCTGATGTGGAGCCTTATCTAGCTTGATTTTATTAACCGTGAGGGTAGCCCGACGATATGTTTGGTCAATCTGCAAGGCTTTAATTGGAACGGCTATATCCTCACCGCCCACACCAGCAAACCCACCCTTGGAAATAGTGATAAACTTAATTAGGCCGGACTTTGGATCTGTATTCACGCTCTTGATGAAACCGAGTTTCTCTCCTATTTGAGAGGAAACCTGCATTCCCTTGAGTTCTTCGACAGACTGAATTTGAGTCGTACCGGTCATGCTTTTACTAACGGCTGTTTTGCCGGATTCTCCTGCTGCATAAAGCGGGCTGGCCAAGGCCAGCATTGCCACGCCGGCGATAAAAATAATTGAAATCTTCATTTTGTTTCCTCCTTAACGGATGTTTTGCTAAATGATTATTTTTTCAGTCACTCTTCCTTTTTACAACAGGTTGCCGCACTGGCTCTTACCTGTACACAACCTCTTGCGACTCTCATGCTCCTATGATCAATTACTGCTCCAGCGTTCGAACATCCATCTCACTGTACCAATAATATTCTGATTCTACAAATTAAGTAAATTTAACCAAAAGTAGAGATAGAGTTTGAATTAACGTCCCTGCAAAGAGTCAGGCTGGTCATCACGGTCAGGCGCATCCCCCGGTTGGAATAAGGGTGTATAAACCACATAAACAGGTTGTAGCGTTTCCTGGTGGCATGCTTCAGCAGCTCAATGAATAGCGAATCAATATCGCCAGGATCACCAAGGCGAGGAACATTAAATAGGGACCGTCGCATTTTCTTCATAATACCTTGTTGACACGGAAAATTCCTGGGGAAATAATGGCATAATAATTTAACTTTTTTGATTTTGCGTGAGCGCAGACCCCACAATTGTGAGGGTCTGCTGTTTTTGGTAAATAACATTAGGTTCTTTATAGAGAGGTGATTATGAACAGGCCACAATTAGTCAATGACGTTAAAATTAAATGCAATAGCTGTGACCAGAAACTGACATTCGAGCGGCCAGAATATAATCGTACTACCAATAAAGAAACGAAGAATACCACCCACATTTACACGTTCTTAGGAACGTGTAAATGTGGGGACATTTTTGGCTATGTCGTGAAAATTAGGCTCTTCCGGGAAATGAGTACCTAGAAGCAGTTTTAGTTTGAAAAAGAGACATGACATGAAAAAGGTTGATGTGATCAGTGAATCACAAAACCTTTCCAAAAAGGAGATCATGTCATGTCTACATCAATACTATATCATGCTTTTCGCATCAGCAATGTTGAATACCGCTCAACCCGGTACGTCGGCAACAATGTCATCTTCAAGGCGGAAATGAGTTACTCCTCCAAATCATGTACTTTTTGTCACGGCTCCCGAGTGATTTTCAAGGGCAAGAAGACAAGGTGTTTGCATCTGCCACCACTGGGGCGTAGACACTGCCCGAAATGCCAGACACTTGTCAAGGAAAAGTGGCTGGATGCCAGGAAATCTGAATTGCTTCCCTGTCCATATTTTCACAACGTGTTTACTCTACCTCATGAGCTCAACCCTCTCATTTTGAATAATAAAAAAGTTATGTTGGCAATGTTATTTTGTGCCGCCAAAGAAACTCTCCAGGTTCTCGAAGTGTCACTTTGTTCCCTATCGGCTGGCGACCCACAGTGGCGACTTGTTGGTCAGCTTGGTTTTATTTCCGTGTTACACACTTGGAACCAAAAACTGATGGATCACTTCCATTTGCATTGTATTATCCCGGCAGGTGTTCTCTCATTTGATAAGACAAAATGGGTTGCCGCCAGGGAAAAGTATCTCTTCAGGGTTCAATCGTTGGCTAAAGAGTTCAGGAAAAGGTATCTGTGCAAACTCGAGAAAGCCTATGGGCAAGAAAAACTATGCTTCAATGGAAGAGCTTCTGACTTTGCCGACAAACTGGTCTTCGTCCAGATGATCAACGCATTAAAAGACAAGCAATGGATCACCTACTCAAAACAGCCATTTGGTGGACCGGAGCAGGTGCTCGAATATCTCGGTCGCTATACACACCGGGTGGCGATAACAAATAACCGGATTTTATCTATCGAGGGTGGTGAAGTCACTTTCAAATATCGTGACCGCAGTGATGAAAATAAAGTCAAAGCTCTTACTCTTAAAGCAACAGAGTTCATTCGACGTTATCTTCTGCACATTTTGCCACGTGGGTTTATGAAAATCCGTTACTTTGGCTTTCTTGGCCATGCAAACAAAAAGGTGAGTATTCCTTTGCTTCGGTTATTGATAGATCCAAAGGCAAAAATTGCGATAAAATTGGCAGAGACTATACAGGAAATGATGATGCGATTGACGGGAGTTGATTTGTCTCTCTGTCCGGAGTGTGGTAAAGGTAAAATGGTTTACATTGAGGAATTGCCAAACCTATTACGAGATACATCCTGACTGTTCCTCCGTTGATACCTGAAAGATTTACAGAAAATTCGAATTTTATTTTCCACAGGAGAGGTGCACCTATTTTTGGTTAAGGTACCTTCAAAATTAATCTGTTTAACCGTTCAAAAACAAAAACTTGAATATTTTCTCCAAAATTTATCAAACTGGCGAAGGATTTAGCTTCTTTGAGTTATTCTCTTTTCGAAATACAATCATTTTGCAAACTGTCGCCCCCTCTCAGCCATTCATTAAATCCCCATAGAAGAAAATTTGACACTCCCAGCTGCTCCGCATTTCAGTTCTAAAGGTTTTATCCATAATTGCGGGAAGTTAATCTGGTCGAAAACAGTAGAATAAAGATTTATTCTACGATTTGCCGTTGAGGTATCGTTAAGCCGCAACTATTGATAAAACCTATTCACACTATCAACCACGTTGCCTAACGCTTCTGTCGAAATGACCAGCAAAAATAATCTATGAACATCAACAATTTAAACCGCTCCATTTAGTGCTATTGTTCTGGAAAATATGCTTGAATTTTAGAATTGCTAAGATGCTCCATTACGATCGTAATGTTTGGTCCTGATCAAGGTCCAAATGTTCAGGAACAAGCTCAGCCAGTAGATCGAGCGTCAAAGCTTAAGTTTGCTAGTGGACATCTCTTTCTGTTGGGCAAGTACAAAGCAGTGCCCCTATCCAAACTGATAGTAGCTGAAGCAGCAGCATAAAGGGTATGGATATTAGCGACATTCGGAATGTGAGATTCTTGGTATCAGGAAGGGAATGGCATCGATGAAGGTAGCAACTGCCGGAGAGGTATGGATGAGCATCCTTTATTTCTAATGTTTTCAGAAACGATAGATGGAAAAAATCCAACCTTTGTCATATAAGTGTATTGTCCAGGATACGTTACGACTTGGACCTTCTTGTCGGTTTCCACAAACTCTCTGGCATTCTGCCCCAAATCTTAAGGAACAAAGCCTGCCTCGAGGGCGTTGAATGGATAAATGGCGATGATTCGACTTGTCTGTAACCGTTATGTAGCATTTTTTCTGGCTGCCCTCATATATTCACTGCTGGTCGAATCTCAAGGCGGGATCCGCGGTGGGTGGAGATTTGCCAGTCAATATCTGGAGATACCGATTCTCCTTTATCTGTATTGGTACCTAAACTCAATCATGCGTCCCGGCCGATGGGCGGCTCTGCTGGCCGCCATGCCGATCTTGTTGGCCTATGTCGGACAGGACATCTATTATCTGATGCTGGGCAAGATATTCCGGGCCGCCGAACTGACCGAGGTCCCAGAACTCATGCAGGTTATGACTCTCAAATATCGGATAGTAGTGGTTGGTGCCGGAGCGGTGACACTCCTTTCTTTTATCAGTGTCCCTAACAGGCGCCGAATCGCTCTCGCCATAGTCGGAATAGTGCCGTTAGTTATTATGTTGACGTGGGTCGAACTTTGGCCGCAGCAGTTTTCCAGCGATTTTCAACTGGTGAGCAAGGAAATAGTCAATTGGTCGGATGTCCGCCCCGTGGAAGCAAACGGCAGATTTGCCATGCTGCTTTATCGGGAGGCACAACGACGTATTTCGCTGGAGAAAACCTCATTGTATTACGATCGCGCCAAATATGATGAGGATGCCCAGAGGCAGGCATCCTGGGTCACCCAGCATTGCCGGAAAAAAAATGTCCATCTAATCGTCATGGAGAGCCTTCTTGACCCCACGCTCTTCCGCAAAGCCAGGTTTTCGGTCAACCCCGTTCACCCGAAGTACAGTACCTTGATCGGTAACGCCGGCAGTTTTTCTATCTCACCGATCTTTGGAGGTAAGACCTCTCAGGCAGAATTCGAGGTTCTTTGTGGCATTCCGGCCTTTCAGGAACTCGCCGGTGTTGAATTCAATTCTTTCAGCGGCAGCGCCGCCCATTGTCTTCCCGACATATTAAGCCAGGCTGGATACCGAACAACCGTCTCCAACGGCTATGATCCATCATTTTTTAATGCCGTCAACGCCTATAAGGGAATAGGGTTTACAGAGCAATTCTTTCCCATTGAGTTTTCTCCAAACTCTCAAACCTATCTTTCAATGGGTGACATTACCGGAGAAATATATATGTTCGATAGCGTACTTTTCTCCCAGAATCTCAAGTTCGTCGCCGAGCATCTTCGGAATAATCCTGACCGGCCGCTGTTGAACTATGTTCTGACGATGTATGGCCACTCCCCGCACGTGCTCAATAAGACGAAACGACCACTGATCACCAAACTTATCGCAGTCTTGCAAGACCCGCAGCTAGAACGTGTGGCAAACCAGTTCTTTTATCGTTCAGAAGCCATCGCAGACTACCTGGAAGGATTGCTGGCGATCGACCGTGATAGTCTAATTATCATCGTGTCAGATCATCTGCCGCCATTGCGGGGCTTAGGAACCTATAGGAAGCTTCGCTACCTTGACAATAGACAAAACAGCTTCTATCTCAACAGGCTGATCGTCGTTGAGAATGGCGTTGTTACCACTCTGCCGACTATCCATCATTACGACATTCCCCAGGTGATCCTCAATTATCTCAGCTCAGGACTGTACTGCCGGGAAAATTCCTGCCACTTCATCAAGGAGAGTGACCAGCAGGATGATCGGCATCTGTTTCATGAAAAGTATCTACAGCTAATGGCCCATGCCATAGAATGATCCTGAATGGCTTGTACTCTGAGAATATTGTGTCATGGTAATGATAAAAGTAGGATACATTTTATGCCCTTCCAATATTCTGGAACAATCTAGAATTTCAAAATGCTCCATTTTCCACTCAACCACGTTCGAAAGAATTGGCATCGGTTTTATAAGTATTAGAATTTATGATAATATCATCAACGACGTTCCAACAGGACATTACAATACAGATGCTAGATGAATGGTGTATTGCCGATGATCTGTATCAGAAGGGTTAGTCAGGGGTGCTCAACTAGACCACGTCGAAAAACAACGCATTGCGGTAACCATGATTATTCAAAATGAGTAGATATGAGATTGAACATTCGGGAAAAAATATAAATTATGTTTTCATCCTCTGAAATATATTCATTACTGCAGGTGCTTATGGCTGATCTTGCTCTGGCTGGAGATAACGCAATAGTCATTGGAATGGCTGCTGCTTCTGTGCCACGAATTTGAGGGAAAAAATAATTTTTATAGGTTTAGTTCTGGCGGCTGTGCTTCGGATAGCGTTCTCCTTTGGCGCTGTTGAATTACTTCAGATAATTGGCTTGATGCTGACGGGTGGGCTACTTTTACTCTGGGTAGGCTGGAAATTATGGCGTGAAATACGGGATTCAAATGTAGAAAATGACCAGGAAGGGTTGTCCAATGCTGGAGGTTATGCTCCTAAAACCTTTAGTGCGGCTGTATCTCAAATAGTGCTGGCCGACATATCAATGTCTTTAGATAATGTACTTGCTGTCGCTGGCGCGGCGCGTCATCACACTTGGGTTTTAGTGGTTGGTCTGGCACTGTCGGTTGGTCTTATGGGGTTGGCGTCAACCATTATAGCTGATCTGCTGAAGCGATATCATTGGATCGCGTACATCGGAATAGTCGTTATATTTTATATAGCGGGGACTATGATCTGGGAGGGTGCACATCAGGTGTATGCTAATGTAATCTGATGGTTGGAATATTAAATGGGTTTCGATCCCTTATTTCAGCTACCGAAGACAAAGTAAAGATGACAACAATATTGTGATGAAATTATTTCTTGCCTAATGATACAGGTGTCATGTTTTTCTCAGTGATAATGTCAACATAGAATCGAGATTGGTGAGTCGCTTTGTTGAAGATCCGGATATTTCCCCCGTATTATTCTGCTAATTAATTTTAGAAAGTCATCTTGGCGAAGCCAGCCAATTTTTTATCTACAACACTCCAAGGGTGATGATGATGGCGCTTATTGTCTTTGAGATCGGGATAATTTGGTTTTTTATCCAAGAGCGAACCCGTAAATATCTGAATGGAAAACGAGAGACGGGAGGCAACGTCATGTCTGCCTTGCTCGGCATTGTCACCCCGTTTTGTTCTTGTTCTGCCGTGCCACTCTTTATTGGTTTCACAAAGTTGAGTTTAGCTACCCTTTCAGGCTAAATCCCACAGTTTTTTTTGCAGCCTTTCTTGTCCTGCATTAAACCAGGTTTCAAGAAGATTCCCATGTCGTTATGCGTCCGTTGCGTGATTTTGCAGATGCCTTAAATGATCAATCTTTCTGTGGGGATATTGATGCATACACATCAGGATAAAGTCTTTTCGCACAATCTCGACATATCCCATGAGAAAATTGTACTTCTGAATGTTCGCTGATATATTTTTCAATGCGCTCATATTCACCTTTTTCATTTCGTATTTTTTGGCAACCAGCGCAGATAGGTAAAATTCCTGTTAATACTTTTATTTTTTTTTCTAAGGATTTTTTTTGCAAGGCCGTTTTGGAGATCAAATATGCGTAAGCTGATAAGGCAAAAACTATTATGGATGTATTAATTAAAACAACTGGAACGGTGTGAATATCATTCCATAGATAGAGAAATCCAGCTCTTGTGAGAGGTAGTATCATGGACAAGGCATAGGCCATTAGTTGTTTGAAATTCCACGCTGCAATTCCAACCGGGAGAGCATACAAAATTGGGAATTCAATATTTTTTCCAGTAAGATAGTCGAAAAAAAGGACGAGTATTGCGGCTAATACACAAAAACAACTTACATTTTCTTCATATATCGCAATAATTTTTTTTGCCTCCCTTTTCATAGAGCTTGCTCCTATTATATAGTTTGCCCTACTTGGCAACCCCGAGAAACTCAAGCAGAAGATAGCTAAGACCGGCAATTGTTCCAGCTGCCGGAATAGTGACAATCCAGGCGACAGCCAGGTTGGCGGCAATCTCCCAACGAACAGCTGACAAACGTTTGGTGGATCCCACTCCGAATATACAGGCGGTAATGGTGTGGGTTGTGGAAACTGGTGCGCCAAAAAGAGATGCTCCGGTGATAACCATCGCGGCAGAGGTTTCAGCCGCAAAACCATGTATCGGTTCAAGTTTAAAAATACGATGGCCCATGGTCTTGATAATTTTCCACCCGCCAAGGGCTGTGCCAAGCGCCATCGCCAGTGCACAGGAAAGTTTCACCCACAAGGGCACGTAAATGGAATCAATTTTATGGAAAAGAAAGAGGGCCAAGGCGATTACACCCATAGTTTTTTGGGCATCATTAAAGCCATGACTGGTGGCCATAAATGCCGCCGAGATGATTTGTAATTTTTTGAAGCTTTTGTTGACAGTCCTCCGATTTACCCTAGAAAAAATCAACATCAGGCCAACCATCACCATATAACTCACCGCAAAACCGGCCAGAGGAGAAAAAACCATCGGCAGGAGGATTTTTTTCAATATACTTGTCGAATTGAGACTCATAAAACCGGAATGGGTCACTGCCGCACCAGTAAGTCCACCAATGAGAGCATGAGAAGATGAGGAGGGGAGGCCATAATACCAGGTAATCAAGTTCCAGGCTATCGCACCAATAAGAGCGGCCAACACCAGAATCTCACTCCCCATGACCACATCCGTATTCACTATACCTTTTCCCAGCGTGCTTGCCACCTCTGTGCCTAGCAGGGCTCCGGCGAGATTCAACACGGCAGCCATGAAAACAGCTACTCGAGGTGAAATTACCTTGGTTGAGACCACTGTGGCAATGGCGTTGGCGCAGTCATGTGCCCCGTTGGTGAAGTCAAAGATCAGGGCGACAAGCACAATGATGACAAGTAACACCGGGACATCAAGCATTTTTCAGCACCACCTCCTCGATAGCATCCGACAGATCATCGACCCTCTCGATGACCTGCTCGATACGATCGTAGACCTGAATCCATTTAATTATATCGAGAATGCCTCTGAATTCAGTGATTTCTACATCCTGCAACTCGGATAAACCGGTGCTCAAGATCATTTCGCATTCACCCTTCAAATTCTTTATCTCACGGACAAAAGAAACAACCTCTTGTTTTTGCCGAAGGGCTATAATCATTTCTCCTGTAAAGTAGACCATCTTCTTTACATTATGGATCATTTTCAAAGCTGGAAAACGGATATAGGTAATGCCTGAGACTCTGGTTCGGGCCGCAATGTTCTTGAAGAAGTTGATAGAATCTTCCTGGGTCAAGGTGATCCGGTAGATGTCTTCACGATCGATCGGGGTAATGAAGGTCTGCGAAAGCTGGCGGACAATTTCACGACAGAGCTCGTCTGCTTCGACCTCTTTGAGATTGATATGCTTGAACGCCTCGTCAATTGTGGTGAAATCTTCAAAAATACGTTCGAGATCGGTAGCCACATCTTTGAGAATTTGATTCTGTTCAATAAGCATATCAAAAAATCGGATTGCCTTTGGAAACAAGGTGAATACCATTATTTCACTCCTGCTGAATTATTTCAGCGGCTTTTTATTGCTTATATTTTTAGAGGCTTAAAATTTGGTGATTTGCCTTTAGAGCTTCCTGAGCGACCTGTAACACCAGTGAGAATTCAAAGCCGGAAGAGGCAATGGGAGTTTTGATTCTGTTTTATAAAAAAAAATTCTAATCGATTTTAAGGTTTTTCCCAATTCATTTTACTTTGCCCAATTGGGCGAAGAATTTAATTCTTCCTACGCAGTAAATCGCTAAGACCTTGGCCACTGTTTTGTCCGAATTTCATTAAACTTGGTAGACTGGACAGGGCCATGTTTTTCCTTTTAAATTCTTGCGGTTGCCTACCAAAATTGGAGAGCATATAAAACAGGGGGAGGTTAAGCAGCCACTTTGAGTTTTTCATTGCCATCCATCCAAAAAAACTGGGTGCCACTCCCGAAATGTTTGTTCTAATTCCCAGTTGAGTACCCGTGGCCGCATCTGCAAGAGTAAATGCGCTCCTTTAGCGGAAAATTTTGGTAAGGATATTGTTTGAACATGTCGGAGGTGTAAGGAAACAACTTCGCTTAATTACACACCTACATCCAACGCCTTCATACTGTTGGAACACTTTATGCTAAACCTTTGACTACTAAGGATCAAACAACAGCAATATTCAGTGGCCAATCATTAAGAAGGAACGAAACAATGGTACACAAAGCGCTAGTGGTAGATGACGATGAAATAATACTGGATATATTGGAACATATCCTTGAAGCATATGGATCCGATACACCAGGGCCACTGACGGAGATCAGGCTGTCAAGGTATTGAATACTGAAAAATTTGATTTGGTCATTACCGATCTACAAATGGGCCGAACAAGTGGACTCGACGTAATCTGGAAAACAAAAGAAATCAACTCTAATACGATAGCCATCATGATTACGGGCAGTTGCGACTCGTCAGATGAAATTGAGGCTTTTCGCCATGGTGCCGATGATTATTTACTCAAACCATTTTCCCCGAGTGATTTGCTTATAAGTATATAATTTCAGGAATATAAACAATATTAACAATTAGTTACGTCTGCAATTATCTTAGAGGATGAACAACGCGCAGGTGACGTGTCAGGATAATTTACAAAGTGTAAAATGATTTTTCACTTTCCAAGGGTGTGATCCCCCTGTTCAAGGAAAAAGGAGACAGAGTTATTTTTAAAGGTAAAGATACCTTCTCTTATCAATCCTCCAACAAATCAATATAGTAGGGTGGCCCGACAAGCGTTTTTGGTGAATCGGCGGCGTGATTTCCTATCGACACAACAAAGCATTACTTACCACCTGAAATCCCAGATAACCCTGACAACAAAAAAACAAATTTTGAATCCCATATTATTCCAGAATCAACCAAGACAATTGCTCCATTTCTGACCATCGTCGGTGTTGATAGTACTTTCCTATCAAGCATTGAGGTTGGCAGGGTGAACCTCTTGGGCATCAGCCTAAAAGTGCTGTCTACGGTTTCCGTGGGTTAAGGTTTTACACAAAAGAGGCCTGCTTTCTCATTGTTGACAGCTTATTTGTTTGATACTCACAGACCACATGAGGAGTTAAGACCTACCTTATTACGGTCGTTTTGTTATCCTTGCCGCATTTGGGACACTTAACCCTAACCTCTGTTTTTGACCACGAATAGACATTTCTGCCACATTTTTGGCAGACACATGGATCTGCCGCGTCTTGAGGTTTTAACGGTAATAACTCATTTCCACACTCGGGGCATCTCAGTTCAGGCATAATTTTCACCTCCCCGCATTGCAATATTATATTGCTCTTAGGATCGTTTGCAGTTTGTTCACTTATCGGATGTCTCTCCAATTTCAAGGCAAGGATCAATGCCATTGCTGCCGAAATACCTTCAACGCAGCTCAGGTATTTTACCTTCCCTCTTGATAAAAAGGTAAAGCAAACAAAGACGCTGTCAATGCAGGCAGAAGTAAACGAAAGGTAATGTCCTATTCGGAGGGTTTTAGTGCCTTACAGAATATTTTCGTTGATAATAAACAAGAAAAATAATCTGCGAAAGGCACTTATCCCGCGCTCTTCAGCGAGAGTTAGATTAAAAAGCAGCAAGGTTTGGATGCCTTGGTTTCCCAACTATCGGAATCAAGGATTCTTCCAAGTAAACATCTTTGACCATAACTTGGCCTATCCTGAAGAGAAGAGTCATGACCATTGACAAGTCTGCCCCGAAGAAGAATTTCAAAAAGTCAGCTTCTACCTGAAAAGTATTTAAAAAGAACAAAAAAGTAGCAACATAGGAGAAAACAAAAGAAGATCCAGCTGATATGCATCGGGCATTATAAGAAAATTGGAAGGAAAGGAGCAAGCAGATTACAAGTGGCTGGATTTACACCGATGATTTTGTCCAAATTTACATCCCTGATTTTGACTGGAAAGTAGAGCGTTGGTTACACCGTCAAGACCGGTTCTGATAATGGGCCACCTTAGACAGTCCTCGCTTGCCGTGGAAGCAACCAGTGACTATTTTTTGTACTCATCCGAAGGCTAGGAGCCTGTCCGAGAATAGGCATTTTGTCCAAAATCGAGGCATTTTCACAAAACAAACACAGCCATGTAATTGATATTGCGAGCATTGTTTTCTGAAAATAACGAAAAGTTTGGGCAGGTAAGCGAGGTACGAGACTCCGAAAAGGCATTCTCGGACAGGCTCCTAGCAACACACAAAGGTCTATTGTGGTTCATCCAGAAAGCGAGCACCTGAATCCGGAAAATCCGTATTCAATTTTCACCAAGGTTGCCTGTGCAAAAGTCATATCTGCCAAGATCCGTGCTGATCGTCACCATTCTTCTCCTCTTGGTTTTCCAGGCTACTGGCCATGCTGTGGAACAGGCAGGGAGCCGGGTGACCGGAGTGACGTCAAAAAGCTCACCAGTCACCCTCTCCCGCCAGGCCGACCAGGTCAAGCAGTTGCTGCAAAATCGTGCCCGTTCCTTATTCCTTAAAGAACCTTTGGGCTTTGACTGGCAGACCGTCACATACCTTTACACGCAAGGCGCAACGCTACCCCTGAGAATTCCCGCACTGTTGCAGGCACTGGTCGAGCAAAGCCGGCTGCTCGGCTTTGTAGGCTCAATCTTGGTGCTCACTTTCCTCATCGCCACGGTCTACAGCCTCCTTGGGCAGAAAAGGCTGATGCAGCGAATCGAGGCGCAGCTGGCGCCGATGGTATTCCCGATCCCAAAATCCGTCTACCCTTTCCTGTTGGCGGCCATCCATGTGCTGATCGCCGCCCTCTTTCCTTTGCTCCTGCTGGTCGCTTTCAAACTGATCAGTGATCTGACCGGCTACCAAGCCACCTGGTTCCAGCTGATCGGCAGACTGCTGCTGCTGTGGGCGGTCGGCAGCCTGATCATCAATCTACTCCGCGATCTGCTCACCCGCGGCCTGTTCGGCATCGATCTGGAACAAGGGGAATCCCTTTTTCGCTCGGCCACGCTGGCGGTGCTCTATTCCATCCTGGTTCTCTGCCTCTACTGGAGCGCGGCGGCTTTTCAGCTGCGTGCCGACGTGATGGCTCTGTTCCGGTTCGCCATTTCGCTGTCGATCATCGGCACCCTCTTTTTGCTGCTGCTGAAAAAGAAGGTGCTGCTCTCCATGCTCCCCGACCTCCCCCACCCGAGCTATCGGAAGTTCCAGCGCTTTCTCACCAACTACTATATCCCGCTGATCATGCTGTCCCTGCTGCTGGCGGTCCTGTGGGCGCTGGGCTATAGAACCTTCGGCCAGGTGCTGCTCATCAAGATTTGGTCGTCGGTCGCAGGCTACCTGGCCATCATGGTTGTCTACCATCTCCTTATCAGGACCCTGAAGCACTGGCACGCCCACACCAACCAGGAGGACGAGACCGCCGACCTGGTGTTCCATGCCTTCAAACGACTTCTCATCTACGCCACTATCCTGGCGACATTCCTGGTTGTCCTCAATCTTCTGGGGCTATTGGGATTGTTGAAACAGGTGATGTCCTTTACGGTCTTTAATCTGGGTACAACAGGAGTGACCCTGTGGATCATCCTGGAGGCGGCGCTGATCCTGCTTACCTTTATCTTTCTTTCACGCCTGCTGCAGGCCTACCTGGATTATCGGGTCTATCCCGCCATGGGGATCGAACCGGGTCTCGGTTATGCCATCAACACCTTCCTGCAATACCTGATGCTGGCGGTCGGCCTTCTGATCGCTCTGAAGGTGGTCGGTCTGGACCTGCGCCTGCTGCTGGTGTTTACCGGGGCCGTGGGCATCGGCATCGGTATGGGGCTCCAGAACATCGCGGCCAACATAATCAGTGGTTTTGCCCTGATATTCGGGGGTAAGCTGCGCAAAGGCGACTGGATCGAGGTGACGGACACCATGGGCAAGGTAATCGATATCCACCTGCGGGCCACGAAGGTCCGTTCCCGCGACAACATCGAGTACCTGATCCCCAACACCAAATTTATCAGCGATACCCTGGTCAATTACTCTCTGGGGTCCCCGCTCATCCGCCTCGGCGTGCCGGTCGGGGTCAGCTATAACGCCTCTCCCCAAGAGGTCAAAAGAATCCTGCTTGAGGTCGCCGCCGCCGAACCGCTTGTTTCCCGGGAAAAACCGGCGCTCGTATGCTTCCTCGAATTCGGCGACAGCTCAATTAATTTCGAGCTGCTTGTGTGGATTAATGTCCGCACCACCGCGCCGAGAATGGTGCGTAGCGCCCTATATTTCGCCATATTTGCGGCGCTGAACGAGGCCGGTATCGAGATTCCTTTTCCCCAGCGCGACGTCCACCTTCGCGGCGTCATGCCTTCCAACGGCACAGGTCCGGACAACCAGACAGGCTGAAGCGCACAACCAACCCGGTAGAGCAGAACCTCCGCCAAAGCTTTTCCATTGCAAACCTCGGCCTGGAAGCATAGCCCACCAGTCATGTACAACCAGCACAAAGAGATCATCAGTTCTATCTTCGATGGATACAACCTGCCCAGAGGTCGGTTGCTTGTTGAAGCGGCATTTTGCTGTAGTTGTAATTATAGTACTCCGTACAACACGCATGACGCCGATAGTCAAGCCGCCTCTACCTGGAACAAAACGAAGCACCCCTTAACCAGGTACGTAAAATGAATTCATCCGGGAGGTATATGCTGAAGCTGGACGCTTTCAAGGATAAGCTGAAAAGCATGGGCGGACAGAGCTACCCTGTTTACAGACAATTGTTGAACCTGACCGTGGCTTACCGACACTATTCAGTTTTATTTCAACACATCCAGGGGAGTCCTGGCGCTTCTCCCGCCTCTCTTTGCCGGGTTGATATCACAGGAGAATATCTGCAGCTCCCCGAGTGGGCAAGCACCTCTTCGGCCCGGACTACTGCGGCAGAAGACTATATATTACGCATTTTCAACAAAGGAGTAACCGTTCATGCAAGACAGAACCGAGGTGCAGAGGGAAGTGGTTCTTTCCAGACTGTCTTGATGCCCCAGCAGGTAATCAAGCGCAACATCGTAAAAATTTCCGGCGATGGTGCGTCGATTGCTTTTCGGGTCAGTTTGCCGGGGTCTTTGGCAAAAAAGGTGGTGTCTGAAGAGGTCCTGCAGATGTTTGACCATGAACTCCCTGCAATTCTGCTGTTCATCAAAGACAAGATTGCAGAAGGACACGGATTAAGAAGACAGTGTGAATGTGTTGAAGATATGTTGCTGCTCCAGGATATCCTGAGCAGCAAAGGGCTGGTCGCTTTTGTTGGAGACGGGTCCCTTCTGCCGAGAGAATCCGGGATTTCAGACTTGCCCGCCCATTCTCCCGTGGTTCCTTTCAAAGCGCCTCGGGAGCTGGCAGTTGATATGGATTTACCAAACGCGGGCAAGATAAGAGGCATGGGCATACGACCTGGTATAACGGTCCTTATCGGCGGCGGGTACCATGGCAAATCAACTCTTTTAACGGCCTTGGCCAAGGCCATTTACCCCCATATTCCTGGTGACGGCCGGGAACAGGTGGCGGCCGACAAGGCTTCAGTACAAGTCTTTGCTGAAGATGGGCGATCTATCAGAGGGCTGGATATTTCTTCCTTTCTGAGTACCCTGCCGAAAGGTTCTGATCCTCAAAGGTTTTATACGGAAAACGCCAGCGGCAGTACATCGGAAGCCGCGGCGATCATCGAGTACGTGCCGGCAGGTGCAAAACTGTTGCTTATCGATGAAGATTCCTCCGCTACCAATTTTCTCTACCGCGATCACCTCATGCGGGAATTAATTCCGGAAGATCCAATTACCCCTCTGTCGGACAGGGTACGGGAGTTGTATGACAGCTTTGGAGTAAGTACCTTGATTATTGCCGGTGCCAGCTCAAGCTATTTAGGCGTAGCCAACCAGGTCATTGCTATGAGGGAATATCTGCCTGTCGATATGACTGCCCGGGCCAAAGCCTTGAATCTGGAACCGGAACATAGAGCAGAGCCTCCTTTGACCATCGCGGACAACAGAATCCTCTCGCAGAACAATTTTAACCCTCAGTACACAAATGATCGGTTGAGAAAAAACATCGCCATACGCATCAAGCCCTTAAGAGGGCAAGAGCGCGAAATAATAGAATATGGTATGGATCGCATTGATGTCCGCTGTCTGACAGGTATTGTTGATCCGGATCAAATCACTACAATCGGCTACTTCTTCCTGCTTGCCAGGCGATTGAGGCTACATTCGGAAGGATGTTCGCCCACGGTATTAGCCCAAAAGATGATTGATATTGTTGACGAGAAAGGGTTGGATATATTGCAGCCTCCAAACTCTGCTCCGATCTTTTTTGCCGAGATACGCATGCTCGAATTGGCAGGCGCACTCAATCGCCTCCGCAGCCTTCGTTGCCAAAACGAGTAGGCATACAAAAAACTAGCCCATAAAAATATTTTCCAAAAGGAGTATTAATGCGCCGGCCGATTCGTTGGATGTTAGCTTTGTTGGTTGTTGCAGGCGTTGCTTTTCTTGTCTGGCAGAAGACCCGACCCAAACCGGTCGAGGTGGTGGTCGAACCGGTGGTCCGAGGGCTGGTTGAGAAGACAGTCGCCAATACTCGCGCCGGTACGGTGAAAGCCTGCCGCAGAGCAAAACTCTCACCAAGCATTGGAGGTCAGATCGCCTACCTGCCGATTCATGAAGGCGATCAAGTAAAAACCGGGACACTGTTGCTGGAGATATGGAATGAGGATCTTAAGGCGCAACTGGCCCTGACAGAACGCGAAGCTGCAGTGGCCAAAGCACAGGCCAACAGTGCCTGCCTGTCGGCCGAGGAAGCCAACCGACAGGCAAGAAGGTCACAACAACTGTTCCACGACAAGGTTGTTTCCGAGGAGCAGACTGATAGCGCGGTCACCCAGGCCAAATCTCTTCAGGCTCAATGCGTTGCCTCTCGCGCTTCCGTTCAAATGGGACTGGCCCGCATCGATGTTGCCCGGGCGAATCTTTCCCGCACCCGTCTCATCGCGCCTTTCGATGGTGTCGTTGCCAAAATAGAAGGCGAATTAAACGAGTATGTAACTCCATCACCCATCGGCGTTCAGACCCCGCCCGCTGTCGATCTCATCGAAAACAGTTGCTATTATATCTCAGCTCCAATAGACGAGGTGGACGCAGCAGCGGTCAGGGTCGGCATGAACACTCGAATCAGCCTCGATGCCTTCAGGGGCAAAAAGTTCGCCGGTACGGTGAGACGCATTTCACCTTATGTCCTGGATATTGAGAAACAGGCGAGAACCGTCGACATTGAGACCGCCTTTGCCAAAGAAGTAGATTTCAAGGATCTCCTGGCCGGCTACAGCGCCGACGTCGAGATCATTATCTCAACCCGGGCCGACACCCTGAAAATCCCTACTGAAGCCATTCTTGACGGCAGGAAGGTCTTTGTTTATGTGCCTGGTGAAAAGATTGTTCACGAAGTGGAGGTCAAAACGGGGCTCGCCAATTGGGCTTTTACCGAGATCCTCTCAGGACTGCAAGAAGACCAATTGGTCGTGATCAATGTTGACAAACCCGGCTTGAAGGAAGGCGTGTCGGCAACAATTGCAAAGGCCTCACCGTGATTAGTCTTACGCAGGTCGAAAGGGTGTTTACAGTCGGCGACGAGCAGGTTCACGCCCTGCGGGATGTGGACCTGGAAATCGAAACAGGCGAGTATGTCTCTATCATGGGGCCTTCGGGTTCCGGCAAGTCGACCCTGCTCAACATGCTCGGCCTGCTCGACCGTCCGGACAGCGGCAACTATCTTCTGGAAGGCGAGGACATGACAGCATTGGACGACAGCCAGCAGGCAGCTCTGCGTCGCCACAAGATCGGTTTTATCTTCCAATTTTTCCATTTGATCCCGAGGATGTCGGCTGCGGAAAATATTGAACTTCCCATGATGTTGGCGGGCTTTTCCGTCTCGGAGAGGAAGAAACGTGTAAAAGAGGCAATTGACACATTCGGCCTCGCCGACCGTGCTCGTCACCGACCGGATCAACTCTCGGGCGGTCAGCGGCAAAGGGTGGCCATCGCCAGGGCGACCATCATGCAACCCCATATCCTGCTGGCCGACGAACCTACCGGCAACCTGGACCGAGTCTCGGGCAACGAGGTGATAGACATCCTGGAAGCCCTCAATCAGCAAAAGATTGCGCTGATCATGGTGACTCACGATCCGGAACTTGGCAGACGGGCAAAGCGGCAGATCAATATGGTGGATGGGCGGATTGAGTCGGATCGTTGAAAATTCGACAACTCTCGCCGTAAACAAGAACTAAAAAATCGCATGAAAATAACCGATATCATACGCTTTGCCTTTCGTGCCTCGATCGGCTATCCCACCAGGACACTGTTGATGCTCCTGGCCATGGCCATCGGCGTGGGTTCGGTGGTGCTCCTCTCGACTCTGGGCGATGGGGCACGCAGCTATGTCATAAACCAGTTTTCCGCTCTCGGGACCAACCTGCTTATCGTTTTGCCAGGCCGCTCCGAGACGGTCGGCGGGCCTCCTCCTCTTCTTGGAATTACCCCAAGAGATCTGACTTTAGATGATGCCATGGCCCTGCTGCGCTCATCAAACATTCGCTATGTCGCACCGATTGCGCTTGGCGCCGCTCCTGTTTCCAGGGGAGGCCTGGAGCGGGAGGTGACAATTCTCGGGTCGACCCCGCATCTTTTCCAAATCCGGCAGCTCAGCATGGCCGGCGGCCGGTTCCTGCCGGAGGGTGACTACACTCGTGCTGCCGCCGTCTGTGTGCTGGGGTACAAGACTAAACAGGAGCTTTTTGGCAACAGCCCAGCCCTTGGGGAGACGGTTCGCATTGGGGACAGGCGGTTCCAGGTCATCGGTATCCTCGCCAAAAAAGGCCAGTCCGTCGGACTGGACATCGCTGATATTGTTATCATCCCCGTAGCCTCGGCCCAGTCACTTTTCAACAGTTTTTCACTCTTCAGAATCATGATTGAAGCCATTGACCGAGAGGCCATCCCCCAGGCAAAAAAGACGGTATTAAAAATCATCCGTGAGCGGCATGACGGTGAGGACGATGTCACGGTTATCAGCCAGGACGCTGTTCTGGCAACTTTTGATCGCATCTTTACTGCCCTGACCCTGACCGTAAGCGGCATTGCGGCCATCAGTATTGCGGTGGCCGGGATCCTTATCATGAACGTCATGCTGATCGCCGTCTCCCAGCGCCGCGCGGAGGTTGGGCTGCTGAAAGCCATCGGTGCACAGAGTGGTCAGATTATCGCCTTGTTTCTGGCTGAGTCGGCTATCCTGTCAGTTATAGGGGCTGCCCTGGGGTTGATCCTGGCTGCCGGTGCGACCTGGTTTATTGCGCGCTTCTTCCCGGATTTTCCGCTGGACGTGCCCCTCTGGTCTATCTGGGCGGCAGTAGGTGTGTCGGTTGCCACAGGTCTTGTTTTCGGAGTTTTGCCGGCCATGAGGGCAGCCCGGCTTGACCCGGTACTTTCGCTTTCAAGGCGGTGAGAAATCATGTTTATCCGTGATGTCGTCAAACTTTCCCTCAGTTCTTTGATCGACCAGCGCATGCGCAGCTTTCTCACAATTTTAGGCATTGGTGTGGGCATCGCCTCGGTAGTATTGCTGACCTCGATCGGCGAAGGGATACAACGGTTTACGCTCGCCGAATTCACCCAGTTCGGTACCAACCTGATTGGCATAAATCCTGGCCGGTCGACCACTTTCGGCACCTCCGGGGCAATCATCAATAATATTCGCCCACTCAGCATTGCCGACGAACTGTCACTCAGGAAAATCCCCGGCGTGATCGACACGGTGTCGGTTCTCCAAGGGAATGGACCGATCGAATTTGCCAATCGCAGGCGCCGAACCACTATCCTCGGGGTTGGACCATCGGCCTCTAAAGTTTGGCAGATCAGAGTGGTCAACGGACGTTTCCTGCCGGCAGACGACAGCCGCGCTGCCCGATCATTTGTCGTGCTCGGCAGCAAGGTAAAAAATGAACTTTTTCGAGATACAAATCCTCTGGGGCAACTCGTCAGGGTGGCCGGCGAGCGCTACAGGGTGATCGGCGTAATGGAATCAAAAGGCCAGATGCTGGGCTTTGATTTGGACGATGCGGTGTACATCCCAACGATTAGGGCAATGAGTCTTTTTAACCAGCAAAGTCTGATGGAGATCGATATCCTTTACCAAACCGGCATGCAGTCGAAAACCATAGCTGAAAGGGCCAAAAAACTGCTGAAAAGCAGACATGGCTCAGAGGATTTTACCATCACCACCCAGGAGGAGATGCTTAAGGTCCTCGGTTCTGTTTTGGGTATTCTGACAATGGCGGTCGGAGCCTTGGGGGCGATATCGTTGCTGGTTGGCGGTGTCGGCATAGTCACTATTATGACGATTGCAGTCAACGAGCGAACCCCGGAAATCGGCCTTTTGCGAGCCATCGGTGCCGACCGCAGGCAAATCCTCTGGCTGTTTATCGGGGAAGCGGTTGTGCTGGCCGGGATCGGGGGCCTTTCAGGACTCTTTCTTGGTGCGGGAATCGCCTGGCTTTTAGGGGCATTTGTTCCGGCCCTTCCTACCCATACGCCATGGATCTATGCGGTTTATGCAGAAGCTCTGGCTATGGGAATCGGGCTTTTGGCAGGCGTCCTGCCGGCACGCCATGCAGCCGGCCTTAATCCGGTTGAAGCCTTACGGGCGGAGTGACTGTAAATCGGGAGGTGCAAGATCCCAAAGTCCCCTCCGAGAATGATCTCTATGGGTAAAAACGATACAGCTGAACGGGTATTTTTTAAGCAGACCCACCGAAAAGTACTCCTTCAATACTTCACACAATTCTCCAAGCTATTGATATTTCGTACTTATATTTCGAGGGAATTTTGGTATTGTTTTTGCTTTTGTCTTACTGTCAGCCGATACATAGACTACCTTAAAAAGTTACCTGAACGATTGATTATGCTCTGCTGATTTTCAGAAAAGTGGTATCGTTGCAACGTCATTTATTCCCAGGCGAGGAGAGATTACGAGGTATGACCCAACCTTGCCCGCTATTGTTTTCAATTTTCTACGAATCGTATTTTCGGCACTATGCCAAACAATCGCATGACACTCTGCCTGACGGCAATCCTTATTTTGGCAGGCCTTACCGGCTGCGCCAAGGTGGGACCGGATTACATAAAACCCGACACGGTGGCCCCTGCTGCATGGCAGGCACCACTCGATCGGGGTCTGAACATTGGCCCTGCGGATCAACAAATTCTTGCCGATTGGTGGACAAGCCTCAAGGATCCCCTGCTGAACAGTTTTATTCACCAGGCTATAACCGACAATCTTGATCTCGAACAGGCCAGGGCTCGTCTCCTGGAAGCTCGGGCAAGACGAGATATCGGTTCGGCTGTTCTGTTTCCGAAACTTGATGCCAATGGATCGGTGACCAGGAACAGGACCAGCAGCAATCGCGGCAGTGGCACCACGTCAACAAATTATTCCACCAGCTTTGATGCAGGCTGGGAACTCGACCTTTTTGGTGGTGGACGACGCTCGGTGGAGGCCGCACAGGCACAGCTTGAAGCGAGCCGGGAAGACCTCCGCGACGTCCTGGTTTCTCTGCTTGCCGAGGTGGCCCTGAATTATATCGACGTTCGTACCTTTCAGGCCCGCCTGCAGATCGCAGGTGACAATCTCGCCGCCCAGCAGGAAACTTATAACCTGACCGAGGCGCGCTACAAAAGCGGCCTCACGAGTGAACTCGCCCTGCAGCAGGCAAGGTATTTGATGGGCAGTACCCGAGCCCAGATCCCTACCCTGCGAACCGGTCTCGTAAACGCTGCAAATCAGCTGGCTGTTCTGCTTGGAACCTCCCCTGGGACATTGACCGAGCGGCTCCGGAACAAGGCGCCGCTTCCAGCTCTGCCGCCCTCGGTTGCCGTTGGCATCCCGGCGGATATACTGCGGCAACGTCCCGATATCCGTAAGGCCGAACGATTGCTCGCCGCACAAACCGCCCAGATCGGTGTAGCCACCGCCGATCTCTATCCATCTTTTAAGCTGAACGGCTCAGTCGGCCTGGACGCCCTTTCCGCCGGCAAACTGTTCAGCTCCGGCAGCGGCGGCTATTCGTTCGGGCCAAGTATCAGCTGGCCGGTTTTCGATGCCGGAGCGATACAAGCCAACATCCGTCTCCAATCCTTTCTCCAGCAGGAGACTCTGGCAAGCTACAAGGCCACGGTACTTACAGCTCTTCAGGAGGTGGAAGATGCATTGGTCGCCTATGCCCAGGAACAGGAACGGTATCAGGCCTTAAAAGAATCAGCCGATGCGGCGGAACAAGCCACCACCCTTTCTGAGATTCAATATCAAGCGGGGTTAATCGATTTCACCGGAGTCCTGGACGCCAAAAGATCATTGCTGTCGTTCCAGGACCAACTGGCTCAGAGTGCGGCAACCATGACCGGCAATCTGATACGACTCTATAAGGCCCTCGGTGGGGGCTGGACATCTTTCGTCCCTGATGGAAATACCCTAAGCGAGAAATAACAACAATGACTACAAACATTACCCAGACTGGTCAGGAAGGCAGCCTTGCTGAAACCCTGAACCTTCAAAAAAAATCGGGTCCCAAAAAGCGACTGAAAAGGTTGTTCGGCTGGTTGGTCGTTCTCATGTTGATCGTAGCGGGTGGAATGTTTTGGATAATGCGCGACAACTCAGGCTCAATTCGCTATCGAACCCAGCCTGCCCACCTTGGCGACCTCACTATCAAAGTCACTGCCACCGGAAATCTCCAACCAACCAACCAGGTGATAATAGGCAGCGAACTTTCCGGCACGGTCAAGTCCGTCGAGGTCGATTATAACGACCAGGTCAAAGTCGGTCAGATTCTGACCCGACTGGATACCTCGACATTGTCGGCACAGGTTCTCCAGTCTCAGGCTGCCCTCGATTCAGCAAAGGCAAAGGTATTGCAAACCAAGGCGACCATAAAAGAAACCAGGGCGGCCCTCGATCGTCTTCAGGAAGTCGGCAGACTGAGTGATAATAAAGCCTTATCAAAGAGTGATCTCGATAGCGCCCAGGCTGCACTCGATCGTGCCAAAGCCGACTATGCCGGAGCCCTGGCCACAGTATCCCAGGCTGAAGCCACCCTCAAACTGAACCGGACGGATCTGGCTAAAACGGAAATCCGTTCTCCGATCAACGGTATCGTCCTGACCCGGTCGGTTGAACCCGGGCAGACGGTGGCTGCCTCTCTGCAGGCCCCGGAGCTCTTTTCCCTCGCTGAAAATCTGGCCCAGATGGATCTGCATGTGGATGTTGACGAAGCTGATGTCGGACAGGTGCAGATGGGGCAAACGGCCACTTTCACAGTCGATGCCTACCCGGACCGCAGCTACCCTGCAGAACTGACACAAGTTCGCTACGGGGCAACAACCACCAACGGCGTGGTCACCTACGAGACCATCCTCAAGGTTGATAATACAGATTTATCCCTGCGTCCCGGGATGACCGCGACCGCAGACATCACAGTAACCAAAGAAACCGACATCCTGCTTGTCCCTAATGCCGCGTTACGCTTTGTACCAACAACCACCGAAGAAACCACAAGTGCGAGAGGAGGGAGTGTTCTCAGTAAACTCATGCCTCGTCATCCTCCGCGCTCAGGCAAGCGAAAAGAAGTCGTCGGAGAACCGAAAAAGGACCAACGGGTCTGGACCCTTGTGGCCGGCCAGCCAGTGGCTATACCGGTAACAGTCGGTCTTACCGATGGTTCGTTAACCCAGATCGTCAAAGGGAAAATCCAACCCGGCATGGAGTTGATCATTGATGCCGAGAGTATTAAAAAATGAAGACGTCCCAAACAACGGATCGCGATGGCTCCGCCCCTATCATTGAGCTTCAGGGCGTGACCAAGGTGTACGGCACTGGTAGTGCGGCAATGCAGGCACTGCGTGGCATCGATCTCAGTATCCGGGCAGGTGAGTTCGTCGCGGTTATGGGGCCGAGCGGTTCCGGTAAGTCAACCTGCATGAACATCCTGGGCTGTCTGGACACCCCATCGTCCGGGACCTTCCTGTTCGAGGGGATAAGGGTGGGCGACTTGTCCCGCGATCAATTGACCCTTATGCGCAGGCATTGTCTGGGCTTTATCTTCCAGGGCTTCAACCTGCTGAACCGGACCTCGGCACTGGAAAATGTCGAACTGCCCTTGATCTATCGAGGTGTCCCGATTGCCAAAAGGCATCGCATGGCTCGTGAGGCCTTGGCAACAGTAGGTCTGACCGGTTGGGAAAACCATACCCCCGGAGAACTATCCGGCGGCCAGCAACAGCGTGTGGCCATCGCCCGTGCCATTGTCACCGAGCCGAAAGTGTTACTCGCCGACGAACCGACCGGCAACCTTGATTCTGCCCGTAGCCGGGAGGTCATGGAATTGCTGACCGCTTTCAACCGTGACCGTGGGCTGACCGTTATCATGGTCACCCATGAGCCGGATATGGCCGCTTATGCCAGCCGCCAGATTCATTTTATCGACGGCTTGATCGATACCACTACCTTGACAGGGAGGACTGCCTGATGTTCTGGGAAACCGTAATCCTGGCATTCCGGGAAATCCGCCGTAATATCCTGCGCTCGTCGCTTACCATCCTGGGCATCGTCATAGGCGTTGCCGCGGTCATTACCCTGGTTACTCTCGGCAGTGGCGCCACTGCTCAAGTTGCCGCACAGATCGGAAGCCTCGGCAGCAACCTTTTGCAAGTCCGGACGGGCCAGGGATTTCGCGGTCCGGGAGGAGCGAGTGAAACGGCAAAAGCTTTTAAAGAAGATGATGTCAAGGCCATAACCCAACAGATCGGCGGCATTGCAGCCGTCGCCCCAAACACCTCACGCTCAGCCCAGGTCATCGCCGGCAACACCAACTGGTCGACCAGTATTACCGGCAGCACCAACGAATTCCTCTTCGTGCGGGCCTGGACTCTTGCAGCCGGAAGATCATTTACCGAGAGCGAACAAAGATCGGGCAAGGCGGTATGCATCCTGGGAGCGACGGTAAAAAAGGAACTCTTCGGCAATCAGGATCCGTTAGGCAGCTCAGTCCGCTTTAACGGTATCACCTGCCAGGTTATCGGTGTTTTCAAGGCCAAAGGTCAATCGGCCGGTGGCAATGATCAAGATGATTTCATTCTGATCCCTCTCCACACCCTGCAGAGAAGGATAACCGGAAACACCGATATCAACGCCATCTTTGTCTCCGCGCAGGACGGTGCTTCTACCACCAAAATCAAGGCCGATATCGAACAACTTCTTCGTGAACGGCGGCATATCGCCAACGGCGCGGAGGATGATTTTTTTGTCCGCGACATGCAGGAGATTATGAGCACACTTACCGGCACAACCCGGATACTCACCACCCTGCTTGGGGCGGTAGCCGCAGTCAGCCTGTTGGTCGGCGGGATAGGAATCATGAATATCATGCTTGTCTCGGTTACCGAAAGGACCCGTGAGATCGGCATCCGGTTGGCCATCGGGGCCATGGAACAGGATGTCCTCATGCAGTTTCTGGTGGAGTCGGTAGTACTGTCGTCCTTTGGAGGCTTGTTCGGTATTGCCTTTGGTCTCGGGGCAGCAGCCCTCGGTGCCCAGGCAATGAATATGCCATTTATCTTCAGTCCCGGCATAGTCGCCGTGGCCTTTCTATTTTCCAGCGCTGTCGGTATCGTATTCGGCTTCTTTCCTGCCCGTAAAGCAGCCCGACTTGATCCGATAGAAGCTCTTCGTCACGAATGATTAAGGTCTGAAATTTTCTGTTGCCGGGTTATTATCTCTAAGGTACTGATATGCTTACTGACCAATGAAGATTCTCCATCTGATCAGTCAGCATCCGGAAGGTACCGGCAGCGGTATTTACCTGCAAAATATTATCCGCCAGGCAACGATTACCGGCTATCAAAATTTTCTTGTAGCGGGAATCTCCGGCAACAGGTTGCCTCAACTTGATTGCATCAAGACGCAATCCTGTCGTTTTGTTCACTTTGATCGGGGTTTGCTGGATTACACTATTCCAGGCATGAGCGACGTCATGCCCTACCCCAGTTCTACCTTCGGAACACTTACGCCCGCCCAAATCGAGAGATATGAGCAGGTATTTGGTAAGGTCATCGAACATGCGGTCGATGATTTTTCTCCCGATATCATCCACAGCCACCATCTCTGGCTGATAAGCGCAATTGCCAGAAACCTCTTGCCCACCATTCCCATGGTGACCTCCTGCCACTCTACGGATCTTCGCCAGTTTCTGCAGTGTCCGCATCTAAGAGACAGAGTCCTGCCCCATTGCCAAAAAATCGACCGGGTGCTTGCTCTAAGTGGGGATCAGGCAGACAAAATCAAGCAGCTCTATTCCATAGCTTCCCACCGAATCGATATCGTCGGTGGCGGTTATGACGAGAATCTTTTCACCATGCAGCAAAAGGATTCATCTCCTCAGGTGCAGATGCTCTATGCAGGCAAGCTCAGTTTGGCCAAAGGGGTTGATGTGCTTTTGCGGACCGTCCAATCCTTGGGCGGATCGAACGTACATCTCCATCTTGCAGGATCGGGAACCGGGGAAGAAGAGCAGTATTGCTTGGAACAGGCTGCAAAGGCGGGTGCTTTGGTAACTGTTCACGGTCGGATAAACCAGCAGGATCTGGCTCGACTGATGGGGAGTTGCCATCTTTTCATTCTGCCGTCTTTTTATGAAGGATTGCCGCTTGTTCTGCTCGAAGCACTTGCCTCCGGTTGCCGAATCCTTACTACCGATCTTCCCGGCTGCCTTGAGCTGCTTGGCGACGCAGAGCCGGATCTAGTCGAATTCATCCAACTGCCGGTTATGAAACAGATAGATCGTCCCGAACCGGAAGATCTGCCCATCATCGAAACTCGAATGAGGGAAGCGATAGTCTCTATGGTGGCCCGGGTGCTGGTGTCACCCTCGCCTGATCCTGAGAATATTCAAAAGATAACTTCCAGGTTTGGTTGGGAAGCGGTTTTTAGGAAAATTAATCTGGCCTACGAAAAGGTGCTCAGCAGCTGATTGCCAGTGCGGCGATGTCGTCATGGAGCTTGAAGCGGGGGTATTTACGACAAGCTGGATCCTGCTGTTGCAGGTGCCGGACATGATCGCGGACAGCCTGGAGACCACCCCGGCGATAAAGCTTGACAAAGGATTGCCAATCTTGTTCCTCCAACGGATTCTCTCGGGGCAGCTGCAGCCCATCGGTAAAGAGCAGAATGTCGCTGACATTGGTAAGATCCTCATAGCCGTGGCGGATAAAGTCCAAGGCCTCGGGTTCACCGTTCAATACGCCATAACTGATGTTCATTTCCAAGCGTACTTTTTGGATCTGTTCGGCCAGAACCTCGTGGATAAGAGCATCTGGTGCTCCCTGCATCTCCTTCCACAACTGCAAGGTGTCCCGGTCAATGTCGATATCCGGGGTAAGCACTTTGTAACTGCCGTCTTTCAAAACGAGGAGGATGAGGGCATCACCCGTCTGACAATATTCAAGTCGGTTTCCAGACAAATGAACGACCGCAAAGCTGGTAGACCAGAGTTTATGCCGTTCGTCTAGACCGATACTTTCATTTAACTGTTCATTTTGAATGTTTTGATTTGCCTCTTTGGCCAGTTGATCAAGCGAACATCGACTATCTTGAAAAGACTGGGCAGCCGTCCTTGCAGCAAGTAAACCACCGGTCAGTCCTTCTTGAAAACGGCGTTTATCCAAGCTCGTCGCCCCGTCAAAGACGCCAAGGAGATTCCCGTCCTCAAGCAAGACATCCTCATTGAATTCGCCACTGCCTTTTTCCAGAAGGGACCTTACCTCAGGTCTGTTAATGGCTCGGTTCAGGTTTGAAAATGTAAATTGTTCAGTAGAGAGGTACATATTATATGTTTATATGGAGTTGTTTTGCTTTGCTGATCGGTTGCCAAGTAATATAGTCGGAAAGATGGATATTACCAATATGTTGTTCTTATAGGAAAAAGGCCCCTTATCGCTTTTTTCTATAATGCAACATAACTTATTGTGTAACTTGCCGTATTTTTACGGTAAAAGATTGCAAACATGATCGAGATTATCGCACATCCGGAAAAGAAACAATGGAATCAATACGCAACTGAAAGTGTTGCGGCAAAATATTCCCATCTCTTCGACTGGGGAGAAGGTCTTGCTGCGACCTATACCCTGCCAATCTTCCGGCTGGCCGCAATAAATACACAGACAAACCGAATGAGCGGTATCCTTCCCCTTGTGCTGTTTGACCCGCCAGAGAAAGATAAGCGATTGATATCGCTCCCCTACACCGATGCTGCGGGTATCCTGGCAGACGATTGGGAGAGTGGCCGTCGACTTCTCCTGGAGGCGCTTACGCTCGCCGACGAACTTGGGGCGGACCACCTGGAGTTACGTCAGGATGGAGATTTTCAAGCCTTCTTACAGCAGCAAAAAACCATCAGTACATGGAGTTATACACCCCATAATTTCAAGACGGGGCTCTGTCGATCGCTTCCCTCATCAACGGAGACACTCTGGTCGGAACTTTCTGCAAAGGTTCGCAATCAGATCCGTAAGGCTCGTCGATGTGGTTGTAGAGCAAAAGCTGGAGGCGTCGAACTCCTGGCGGATTTTTATGCAGTTTTCTCGGAAAATATGCGCGATCTTGGCTCACCCGTTCATGCACCTGAACTCTTTCAGAGCCTAATAGGTAACGAGTCTCTCCAAACCGCAATCATTGTCGTCTATCTGCATGCCAAACCTGCAGCAGCAGCTGTCGTCCTGCTGCATAATGAGACTCTCTATAATCCATGGGCTTCATCCCTGCGAAGTTATCGGCCATCCTGCCCTAATATGCTGCTTTATTGGTCGATGCTCGAATATGCGGTCAATAATCGCTGCAGATGGTTCGATTTTGGCCGTTCCTCTCCCAATGCACCCACCTGTCGGTTTAAACTCCAGTGGGGAGCAGGGATGGAACCACTTGTCTGGCATGTTTTTTCACGAAATCCCCACGACTGGAATCCCCGTAGCGAATCTCTTGAATACGATACCTGGAAAAGCATTGACCTGGAACGTTCTCGGCGGGACGGCCCGGCTATCAGGCGTTGGATCAGCTTATGAGGCAGGAAATGAATCATGTCACCTATAAGAATATTGAAGTCTTTTTACCTATGCCGGTTTTTCCGGTTGTTGAGGATGTCGGCTGGTGGCAGGGAGAAGATGGATCAGCCGCTCAGCAACCGTATCGTAACGCTTTTCCCAGGCGCCACTGTCTGGCGGATTACCAGGCGCTTGTCCGGTTGGCCGACAGACTTGGTGTCCGTATTGGTTTGGGAATGGTGCTTTGTGAATGGGACCGAAACAACTTGCTGGGCGACATAAAGGGTGCCACCTGGATGGGCAATCACTGGAACAACCAGATAAATCAGGGCCCGTGGCTTGATGAAGCGGCAGAATATCTGCGCCACCAGCGAGGCTCCCTTGAATTAGGCTTACACGGGCTGTGTCATGAATTCTGGCATGAGGGAAAGATGGAGCGCTCCGAATTCCATGACCGGCAGGGTAATATGCGATCAAGACAGGTGATCAAGTCACATCTTGAGGCTTTCGGGAATATCCTCGAACAAAACGGATTTTCAGAATTTCCTGGTCTTTTTTTCCCTCCTGCTCTCAACCACAGTTTCGGCAACAACAAAGAATCGATACAGGCACTCCTGCACGATTACGGCATTCGTTATGTGATAACCCGCTTTTCCCGGGCACGACGCTTCGCTCCCCCACATCATGAAAAGATCACCTGGGAGTGCGGCGTGGGTCTTTTGGAACGAGGACTTTCGCCTGTCCCATGGAACGTCTCGGCCAGTCTGCCGGGTTGGGATTTTTCCGGACCAATCCTGCCTCTGCACTGGGGGAACCTGCTCCACCAGGATCCAGAACACAACAACGACATCGTTGATGGATGGGCAAAAATGTTGCTTGCCGGGACAGCTGGCCCTGAACGTATTTTGACCGAAAATTATGATACCTGCTGGCGTCAGGCAGCCATCTACTATTTCGGCACGCTCTCTCTTAAGGGTGAATCCATCGTCATTGATCTGCAGGCACTGCCAAAGGACTTGCCGAATAGCAGTGGGTCCTTCTACCTCAAGGTCCGGGGCTGCCGCCGGACACTGTTAGGTTCGAAGGACGCGCAGATAGTTTCCGAGCGCCTTAATGATAGCAACATTCACACCTTGCAACTCCTGCCGGAAAAAAAAAGGAAAATCATACGGTTACTTCTTTCTTGATAGCGTCGTAAAAAATAATCAACATCGGCTGAGTTCGAGCTCTGATTTCGCCGTTCCGGTACCAATACTGTTTTAATAAGTACTTTCTATACGTTAAATCGGAAATACCAAAAACACCTTACCAATTAATGTCAGCAAGTGAGAAGTTGTTCCCGTTGTTTTTTTCGCGAAGCGGCATGAACGTAGTCACAACTATTGACAGTTTTATATTGTGAAAATTGAAAAGGGATTAGAACTGCCACGGATCTGTGACTTGTCAGATGTTGAGACCTGACCCTTTGGCTCTTGTGACCCTTTGGCTCTTACCCATGCAACCACGGTATTTCCTCACTTGAGCGAAGCGTCAAGCAACGAAATACCGTGGGATCTGAAAAGGAAATCAGACCAAACCGCGTGTAGTGGTCACTCCCAGTGAATCGTAGATCTGACGAGTGGCGTTGGACTTGTTAAGGGTATACAGATGAACCCCTTTGGTATTATGATCAATGAGATCTCGTACCTGCTCGGTAGCCCAATGAATTCCCACCTTGGCCTCATACTCTTCATCCTCCGCCCGTTGCATGGCCTTGATCAGACGCGCCGGAAAACGAGTGCCTGCGGAAACCTCGGCCATCCGTTTCATCAGCTTCACCGAGGTGATCGGCGCAACCCCTGCCACGATGGGCACCTGGATGCCTGCCAGTTCACAGCGTTCGCAAAAATCATAAAATTCATTATTATCAAAAAAGAGTTGGGTACAGATATAGTCTGCACCGGCATCTACCTTCGCTTTGAGATGATCTATCTCCAGCAGTCGGTTGGGGGTTTCGGGATGACCCTCGGGAAATCCAGCCACGCCGATACCCATCTGGGGATAATGCTTCCGGATGAACTCCACCAGTTCAAATGCATACCTGAAGCCGCCCTCTACCGGTTTAAAAGGCCCCTCGCCCTGCGGTGAATCTCCACGGAGGGCCAGAATATTCTCGATCCCGCTGGCTACATAGGTATCCAGAATCGACCTTATTTCATCCCGGGTTGAACCCACGCAAGTCAAATGGGAAACCACGGTCAAATCGGTATCTTTCTGAATGCGTAATACCAGGTCATGGGTCAGATTCCGGGTTGAACCGCCGGCACCATAGGTGACACTCACATACGATAACTCAAGCGGTGAAAGATCGCTGATCGTAGCAAATAGCTGCTCAGCCGCCTCCTTAGTTTTCGGGGGAAAGAGTTCATAACTAAACGCAATGGAATTGCGCCTGAAAATTTCTGAAATGTGCACTGTGATTCTCCTTATACAAAAAACAAAAAATAAAAACTACGGAGGCGACACCCGACAATCGAATGATGCGCTCAACCGTAGAAAAATATTGAAATAAGTGTCTGAAATAATGCTGGATGCTATATGAAAATTTTTTTGCCTTAACGAAAAACTCAGAGGAAAACGCGAACTTGTGAATTACAGTCTATGACGGCCCAACTAAGCAATTTTGTACGACAATTGAGCCAAATAACTATGTGCTAACTACTCAATCAAGACTACGAAAATATCAAATTTTAAAAAAAAATTCAACAAATAGTTCGATAAAAGTTAATTTCTTAATCAGCATAATTCAATTTTCTTGGCGAGACGGCACCATAAAAAGACGCTGCAAGATATCATGATATATTATGTAATAACAATTGCTTAAATACATAAAGCCTCGATAGTGGACAAATAAACTTAGCGAGAGAATATCAATCCAGTGCATAACAGAGGGACACCATACGTATTAAATCTGAAAAATCAGTAAGATGTCCCCGCATTACACGTAACAACATGGTCATTGAACAGCCTGCTTTCGTTAGGCTGGTGCTGTTCAATCATCCGACATATCGCAACACCAATTGCCGTCCTGCCGACATCCTCTGTTGTCATGATAGCCTCTTGTTATTTGTTTACAAAACCAAGGTAGAAGGAAAGAAGAAACAATGTGAAATTTCTTTACTCCTTTATTGACTAATTGAAATGATTTTGCTGTCCGCAGTGCTTAAAATACCACGACATTTGCCTTCGCCCTATGCTACCGTGTTGCTCAGCGATTACTTTAGCAACGTTCTAACCCCGATAAACGGGAAGAAAGCCGAGATAAGTACCTTGAGACAGATTATTTTCTTGCAAAAAACAAGAAAATAATCTGTGAGGTACTAATTGAATTTTCACGGGATATCGTGTCAAATAGGATTATGAATACGAATTTGCAAAGACAGGGAACCCTGCTAAATGAAAGACTATTGTAAGGCCTAGCATCGGGTCCAGTAGCTGAAACAACCATCCGGATGACTAAACAACCATGAACAAACCACAGACCCACTCGATTTTCCTAGGCTACCTCCTCTGGATCTTCGGCTTCCTCGGTGCTCATCGTTTTTATTATGGCAAGCCCATCTCCGGGACCCTCTATTTTTTCACCTTGGGTCTGTTTTTCATCGGGTGGATCGTTGATCTATTTCTCATCCCTGGAATGGACCGGGACGCTGATATCCGCTTCAATGAAGGCGAGATCGATTACAATATTGCCTGGCTCCTTCTCACCTTCCTCGGCCTTTTCGGCATTCACCGCATGTATATGGGCAAATGGTTGACAGGATTAGTCTACCTCTGTACCGGCGGTTTGTTTCTTATGGGATATATCTACGATTTCTGGACCTTGAACGACCAGGTCAGCCTGATCAACGGCGTCCGGCCGCGATCTTGAAACCGACCGCGACAGGGCGGCAAGATAGGGATGCTCCATAGAGAACGTTTTACCTCCCAAGACTCCTACTTCTTTGACATCTTGGCGAACATGGCCTGTGCTCCCTTCTGAATTTCCTCCGGCGTCAGATCCTTGATATGGCTGGCAAGACTCCAGGAGTATCCGAAGGGATCAAGCACCGTACCCATTCTATCCCCCCAGAACATATCCTCAACAGGCATCTGGATCTTGGAACCTGCCTCAACAGCCACATTAAAAGCTTCATCGACATTTTGGACATAAATGTAAAAACTGATTGGAGAACTACCTATAGTTTCGGCACTTTTGCTTGGGCAATCGGGGTTTTCTTCACCCATCATGATGATTGAGGTTCCGATCCGGACCTCAGCGTGCATCACACCTTTTCCATCCGGTCCCGGCATGACGAATCGTTCTTCTGCGCCAAAAGCCCTTTTGTAAAAATCTATGGCCTTACCGGCGTCCTTGAATATGAACATTGGGGTTAGGCTTTGATATCCTTCCGGGATTGCTTTAGTCATGGTTCACCTCCTGGCTTACGAGACACTCTATTTGTTATCACTGTGTTTTTGTGTGCTGAAAACCAATCCGACAAGTTGCAGTCGGATTGGTTCACCTTCCTTGATAAAGGTAGCCTCCATCCAGCGAAAAGCAATGGGCTGAAAGAGGAAAAAGGGAGCCAAACCACCGCCGGCTCTTAAGGAGTGGAGACTGTGAATATCACCAAATAAATAACTCTCCAAGATATGAGGAAAGTGCAAAAATCATAAGACATTATGACGAATATTCGGACAGAAACACGCAGGGTGAACCTTAACCTATGCGCTCGGTGGATAACGTTGAGTTGGGAATCCTGGAGAAAGTGCAAACAAGTTGTCCGGGTACATAACCATTAAATCATCTCATTGTTTTCCTACATACAACAATTCCTTTGCCTTTTGGACGGCATGAATGGCATTGAATGCATAGCCATCCGCCCCAATGGCATCGGCAAACGATTGAGAGATGGGGCCACCTCCCACAAGAACTTTATATTTATTTCTCAAACCCCTTTTCTTCAGTATGCGAACCACTTCTTCCATGCCTCCCATTGCGGTTGTCATGAGGGTAGAAAGGCAAATCATTTGTGCCTGGACCTTTTCGGCTTTGTCTATGAATTTTTCTAACGGAACATCACGTCCAAGATCGTGAACAACAAATCCCCCAGATTCGAGCATGATCTTGACCAGATTTTTTCCGATGTCATGAGTATCTCCCTCTACTACACCGATAACGATACGACCGAAGGTGTCGGATTCACTCTCAATCAGATATGGTTTCAGTACCTCAATTGCTGCATTCATGGTATCTGAACAGACCAGCAGTTGCGGAATGAAGTACTCACCCTTGTCAAATTTTCTACCTACGACATCCATACCCTTGGAGAGTCCCTGCATGATTGCCTCCTGGATATTTATCCCCATATCCAGGACCTTATCTGCCAGTGCCACCGCCCCGATTTCATCCATTGTCACTACTGCATCGGCCAATTCTTGCAGTATTCGTTCTTTTGTCTTCGTCATATTTTCTCCACGGCAGTGATAACTTTTCGTAATATGAAGGTGTTTACTTATCCATCGGAAACCTAAGTTTTTACGAGTTTCTCAACCTTCACATCTTCGCATAACGCCAGACGGCACGCGAGGCGGATTCCTTTTGATAAGTCGGCTTTTTTCAGATGATGTTGTTCTTTTTCATCGGGCAAGGCAGTACTGCCTTGAACGCTAACCCGGCATTTTCCACAGGTACCCTGGCCACCACACGCTGTCTGTGTTGGTATCCCGGCCCGCAAAAAGGGCATCGAGCAACAGCGTCCCCCGATCCACGAGAAGAGTGCTTTCACCGGGCCCGAGAGTCACCTTCACTTTTTTAACCATCTCTTTCCGGCCTCACTACCAGCCTGTTGGCCGCATCCCGGGCAGCACGAACCAGGCAGCGGATGTTCTCGGGGAGAGTGGTGGTGGACAGTCCACAAGCCGGTGCAAGGATTGCAGAGACCTCTACGGCCTGTCGGGCAGCTCGGTACACTTTGTCATCCCCCGAAACCGCCAAAAGATGCGTCGAAACATTACCCATCAATGCCCTTTCAGGAAAGTGGGTCATGAGTTTTTGCAGACTCACCACCGAATCGACAGAGAGCGCATCCCAGGGGATTGCCGCAAGTACCTCGACCAAGGTCATGATATTCCCGCAGATATGCAACACCACCGGTATGCCGTGCGCCTTGATTGCACGGATGATCATGTCGATGGCAGGAAACACCAACTTGCCGAAGCATTCTCCGCCAATGATTTCGCCGGAAGACCCTGGGTCGGCGAGGACTATCGCGTCTGCACCTGCAGCAAGCTGTGCTTCAGCAAAGCGGATGATATGACGGGAGAGATGCTCGAAGGTTTCGGCAATCTTGTCACCATCCCTCGCCATGGCTCGATAGACAACATTGGGTTCCACGAGCGAGGTCAGGAGTGAGGTCGGGCCGATGATGTTGCCGATCACCGGCACCTCACCTCCGGCCAGCAGGGTGATCGCTTTGAGCGTTGCCTGGTGACGCAGACAGATGGCCGGAGTAATGGCAAGCACTTCATCAAGCGTGACTGCAGGGTATTGCGTTACTCGTGGTTCTTTGAGAGGGTTGCCAAGGTCTACTTCGGCCCCGAAGTCTTCAGCCTCTATGGTCATGCAGAAGGGAACTCCGTAGTTGTCGAGTTCGCAGGTCTGCTGGAGAAGAACGGCGTATTCGGCCATTGCCGTCGCCTGGGTGTGAAGATCGGGATAGGAAAGCCCAGGTCTCTGCAGAAGAGTATAGAGGCTACCGGCCATCATCCCTCCCGGGATGACCACCGGCGACCTGTCAACTGCCTCACCCCGGAGAGCTCCCAGCAATCTTTGTCGAGGCGTCATGTCCACTCCGGTTAATAATCCTGATCAATAATGATGCTGAAGCGAGGATCTACAAGGTCGTCAACCTTCACCTCACCGTCAATGATCTGGTATTTTTTGAAGATTCCAACCATCTTGTCAAGACCATATTTGTAGATGGTGGTGGGCAGGTCAAAGGTGGGCAGCTCGTATGCATCCTTGAATTTGAATGCGGCCAGATCCATATGGGTCTCCCTGGCTAGGATCTGCATGGCTTCATCTTTATGTTCGTGAATGAAAAGACGGGCGAGTAACATGCCGTCTACAAATTTTTTAATCGCAGTGGGATGCTTCTTGGCAAAGTCTTCTTTGAACCACCAACCGCAGGAATTGAAAAGATATTTGCTTATTGTAGAGCTATGAATCTTTTTTATTTTGTCACCATACATGGCGAGAAAGGTTGCCTCACCGGTGGCAGCATCGACCTTGCCGGTTAGTAAAGCGGAAAGAGCCAGATCTTCGGTTTTAACATCAATTACCTCGGCGTTGATTTTCTGTTCATCGAGATCGTAGCGAAGCGCCAGCCATGGACCCGAGGGGCGCGGTTTATTAGCAATTTTTTTGCCTTCCAAATCCTTGAGGGAATTTATCGATGAATCCTTGCGTGCGTAAAGATCGAAAGTACGGTTGCCGTTACCAGCCACCTGCACCATTCTGACTCCCTTGGAATAGGCGGCAAAGGCACCCGATGAGGCAAGAAAACAGCCATCCACATCCCCTGAAGCCAGAGAGGAAATTATGGTAGCCGTTCCCCCCTTGACTATGACCGGTTCCACATCAAGTCCCAGGAGATCGAAATATCCTTTCTCCATGGCTATGGTCACATCCATAGTAATGTCATAGGTGCTGGTGACAATGCGCATTTTATCTCTTTCGAGGGCCATGGCGGGCATAGTCATGCCGACCAGTCCGAGAACAACGACAATTCTTGTAAGCAAATTTTTCATCTGTGAAGCACTCCTGTATTTTAATTTTTAAGTTTTACCGAGAGTGGGTTTTGCCCCTTTGCCAAGGCATTACCTTTTTTTCGGTATAGCGAACAAGCCAGTCGAGACTGAAGCCGAGGATTCCAACGACAATAAGGGTCATGAACATGGTGGAAGTATTCAGGCTTTCCCTCGCATCTTCGAGGAGGAATCCCAGCCCGCTGTTGCCTGAGATGATTTCCACAAACAGCAGTATCACAAAGGACGAGGTCGAGGCGATACGGATTCCTCCGTAGATGGAGGGCATTGCCGCCGGCAAAATGACAGTGAACATTATCTGACGGTCGTTGGCGCCAAGCGACCTGGCGGATTTGACCAGCAGACTATCCACATTTTTCACTCCTTCGAGCGTTGGGATGACGGTATAAAAAAAAGCCGCCAACATGATAAGCAGAACCTTCGGAAAATCCCCGAATCCGAACCAGACGATCAACAAAGGGGCAAGGGCGGTTTTGGGAATGGCACGACTGAAGTTGAGAGTGAAGTCAAAAAAATCATTCAATCGTCTGAACCACCCCAGGAGGACGCCGAAGATGATTCCTATGGTCGAGCCGATGAAGAAGCCAACGGTGCATCTCCGCAAGCTTATCAAAACATGGTGGAGGAGTTCTCCGCTTAGGGAATATTTGACGAAATCGGCGCCTACTTTTTCAAGTTTCGGGAGAAGGATGGGCGGGATGTCGCCGTAGGTGACCGCAATCTCCCAAGCTACGAAAATGGCCAGGGGAAGCAGGGTTTTCAGCAATAGTCGAGCTGCTCTATTTTTCAGCTTGTTATCAGCCATGCTGTGTCACCTTCTCAGGCGCCGTGATAACCGTGCCATTTTCTGCGACTAACAATCGCACGTGCAGTTCAGTCTTGCGAAACCCTTCTTCAAGACGAATGCGGAAATCCCTTGGCCTGGCGATTCCAATGGAGATCGACTCCTTGATGGCACCTGGATTTTTCGACATGACCATAACCCGGTCGGACAGGAAGATGGCTTCACCCACATCATGGGTGACAAAGATAATGGTCACTCGTGTCTGTTTCCACAGATTAAGAAGTTCTCGCTGGCACATTTCCCTGGTTTGCGCGTCCAGGGCGGCAAAAGGTTCGTCCAGCAGGAGAATGTCAGGATTGTTTGCCAGGGCTCTTGCCAGGGCGACACGTTGTTGCATGCCTCCCGACAATTCATGTGGATAAAACTTGGCAAAACCGTTGAGGTTGACCATCTCGATATGCTCATTTGTGATCTTGTTCCTCGTTTTTCTATCTATTCCACGTATCTTGAGTCCGTACTCAATGTTTTTTTGCACGGTCAGCCACGGGAAAAGACCATAATGCTGGAAAACAATTGCCGGTTTTGTCCGGTTTTTTTCGATGGGCAGACCGTCAATGGTTATTTCTCCGCCGCTAGGTGCCTGCAACCCGGCAATCATTTCCAGGAGTGTTGATTTGCCGCAGCCGCTAGGTCCCAACACTGAAACGAACTCTCCATCTCCAACCTCAAGGTTGACGTTATCGAGAACAACAAAATTATCTCTTCCGCCGTTGATGTGTTCCTTGCGGAGGTTTTTTATGGAAAGCTTCATCTGTTGAGACCAATTCTATGGAGAATTGCTGGTATTCCGGCCTGTTTCATCGGTAATATCCCTTTTCATAAAGAGTACAGGCAAGGGCCTCCAGGTTTTCCAGCGGTGTATCAGGTGGCAATTCGCAGGCGGGCATCAGTATAAATCCGCCCTGGTGTTTCATGCCTGCGGTAAGGCAACGCTCAACCTCATCGATTACTGCTTCTTGGGATCCCCGGTGGAGTATTTGGTTTTTCACATTGCCGCCGAGGATAAAGTCCTTGCCGATGGCGGCACCGGTTTTTTCAAGATCCATTTCATTACCAATGGAGAACACGGTCCGAGGCGGGAGAGGGATATCCTGCCAATGCGCAAGATTGGCGGTGTGGTCACCGCAGAGATGAATGACAACACTTTTGACCCCGGCTGACTGATAATAATTGAAGATCTTTTGAATGTATGGTTTTGCGAAGGTTGCGAACATCCCTACCGGGATGAGCTGGTTGGATTCCATTGGAACCCCGCAGAATACGCTGCAATTCCCGGCACCATACTTTCCGATGGTCATTTCGGCTGTCCGGATGAGAAATTGGGTGACTTTTTCCTGTAGGGCATGGACGGCATCCGGGTAGCGCACCAACCATCTGAGGAAATTAGATCGGCCGATAATGCCGGCGCTAAGGGTGGTTGGCGTGCCACCCGGCAGCGATGCCGGTAATCCTTGTTGACGACTGAGTGCGTTGAAGCGGTCAACAAGGGGGACCATCCCGGCTTTTTCAGGGTCTGGTTCGATAAGGTCGGCAACCTGATCCGGCGAACTCAACAGCGGAACCGAACCGGGTGCGATAAAACGGTTCCGATCAGGCCAGATAACCTTACCGCCGAACTCCCAGGAACCTCGGTCTGCCCATCCGTAAGAAGGGCGGCAATTCAGCCAAGGATACGTTTTTATAAGATGCATGCCTGCCGCAAAAGCCTTTTCTGGGTGGCGATAGAATTCCCCTCTGTCAATACCGAAAAGTCTTGCGGAAAATCCCATGGAGCATGGATTGAAAGGCACTCGATCGATTGGCTCTCCGGCAATAAGTGCAAGAAGACGCTCTCTGGAGGTGAGAGTGTCTTTGGCAAGAAAATCCATCATCACTCGGAGATCCTGTCGATCCTAGCCGGCAGGGCCCGCATCCAGGGAAAGCCCGACAGAGGATCGAGATACTGGTGACTGGTGAGTTCGTTGGCGTTGGCCTCAACCCATCCATGGGTCAGTCGAAGGCAATCTTTTCGAACCTTCGGGGTTAATCTTACGCCGACCTCGATTCGACCGTCCCTGGTGGAGAGTCTGACCCTTTCTCCTTCGCCAATCCCGACACGAGAAGCGGCTTCAGGGTGTACATCCAGTAATGGTTCAGGCAATGTTGCCTTGCAGGTGGCACTCTCCCTCAATTGACTATGCTGATAGCATGGCACGCGATCTCCGGTACTCAACCAGAAGGGGAAATTTCCATCGAGGCCATGCGGGAGCCGGAGAGAATCCGGGGTTGGCAAGGGGGAATTGCCGGACATTTCTACAGCGTGGGAGTAATAGTGAATTTTTTTATCAGGTGTATTCCAGATGCCGGGCAATCTTGGATTATGCTGGTACTTCACAGTCGATGACGAACTGTCGAGGAGGTTGTCAAGAGTGACACCACTTGGCGCCAGCCTGTAGCGCAATGCCTCTTCATTATCCCGCCAAGGGAAGAGGTGACCGAGGCCAAGAGCATCGGCCAACCTGAACAGAAACTTCCAGGTCGGCCAGCCGAATCCTGAATCTACCGCAGGCCGTATCAGTCCCAAATAGGGTTGACCCACCCGGCCATAGTCAATCAGTTCCAGGTTTTCCAGGTAAGTAGCTGCCGGGAAAACCAGGTCCGCTGCCTGTGCGGTCGGAGTCATGAAAAGGTCGAAGACCGCCAGAAACTCAAGTTTTCCAAAGGCCTTTCTATACATTGGCGTTTTCGGAAAAGTCAGTAGAGGATTGCCTCCTACGACGAGCATGGCGCGGATCGGATAGGGAGTGTCGTTGAGGATGGCTTGGGGCATACGCATACCCTGTCCCTGGCCAAGATTAGCCGTAAAAAGTGGGTACTCGGATTTACCGATCGGCTCCACCATACTGGGATACAGATCCCTACCTGGAAGTGCGGCCGACGAGGAGACGATAGGTGTCGTTACCACCTCGGGATCAAGAATTGTCAGAAGGGATGCAATTGCGCGGACCGTCTGAACACCGTTTGGTTGCAGTTCGAGGCCGGATCCTGTCTGTATCCAGCCAGGCAGATTATCGAAAATCAAATCTGCGGCTTGAAAAAATCTGGTTTCTTCAATCCCGGTAGGCTTCAGAAGATCTGATACAGAAAGGCCGGAAACCATATTTTTCAAATCATCCCAGCCAATAGTATTTTCTGTGGGTGGGGAGATCTTTCGCTCCTGGAGAGCAAATTTGATGAATGCCAGGGCCAGGTATCCATCCGAACCGGGAGTGATGGCCAGGTGATAATCCGCAAGTTCAGCAGTTTTCGTGGTCGAAGGGTCGATCACCACAAGTCGTGTTCCCTCCTTCAACGCCTTCTTAAGGGCGACCGCCGACCTGGGAAGCGCCACCACCGGGTTGGCTCCCCAGATGATTGCCGTCTTTATTCTCGAATAATCAGCAGCCGGCATTCCTCCGCAAGTCAACTTGAATCCAAGGGTCATGGCGAAGTGGCAAAGACTGCCGACCGTTATGTAGTTGGGGCTACCAAAGCCGTGTGAGAGATGGCTCATATAATGAGAAATCTCCTGATGCTTCAGCGATTCTCCTTTATAGAACACCACGCTCTCCGGACCATATTTCTGCTTGCAGTGCTCAAGACGATCGGCCAGTACTGCCAAGGCCTCTTCATAAGATATTTCCTGCCAGCTTGACCCTTTTTTTAACAAGGGTTGTCTTAATCGTTGGGGTGATGTGCAAATTTCTCCGAAATTCTTTCCTCGAATACAGAGAAATCCTTTGCTTATAGGGTGTTCTGGGTTTCCTGTTATGCGAATACCAAAGGCAGAACTCTGCACCAGGATGCCGCAATTTTCTTTACAGATATGACATATCGACGGAGTCTGTATAGATTTCAAAAGAGCATTTCCTCTTAGTAAACAAAAAATTTATTGGGAGCGATGCTACTCTTTACCGAGAAACAACCTATATGTCTAATTGGAATAATCTATTGATTGCCAGTATGTGTATTGGGAAATTCAATGGAGGAATGTCTGGCAGAGGTGTTGTCTGAAAGCTAAGCAACACACACAGGCCTTTTTGATCGTTTGAAAAGAAAAATATTCCTAACAAGAACAATTACTCTCAAATTCCCGTTTGCCGGCTAATCAATGGCACGAGGGAGAAATAGTGCCATTTGCACATGTGATGGCGTCGTAAAAACTCTTCATCTTGTTCGTTGTTACAATTTTCCTATCATTACGACGTACCGTATGTACGTCGAAATAATAGGAAAATCGCACGCCTCCAATATGAAGTTTTTTACCTATCCATCGAAAATCGAGGTTTTTACGAGTTTATCACATGTTGATTTGTGACATTTTATTTATATAATTATTTTCTGTAAATAACTCCTCATTGCACGAATGGCAGGGGTTCCCCCTCCCCCTGCTTGGGTGTGCAAATCCGGCAGCAACTGTAGCTTTTCAAAAATTCAGGAGGGAATATGCATCGCTTATCCATTTCCATCACGACCGTTGCTGTAATTTTCCTCATCATTTCGGTTGCCTCCAGTCCTGCCCCGGCAGATGACGTGACAGATACCATCAATAAAGCATTGAAGCAGTACGACAGTGGGGAATTAACCGGTGCAGTTCAAAGTCTTGATTACGCGTCACAGCTTATTCAACAGAAAAAAGGTAAACAACTGGAGGCGTTTCTACCGGAACCCATTTCCGGATGGAAGGCAGAAAAAGCAACCTCCCAGGCCATGGGCTCAGCAATGTTTAGGGGAGGGATTATTGCAGAACGTTCTTACGACAAAGGCGACAGCCATGTGAGTGTAAAAATCATTACCGATTCCCCAATGATCCAGGGAATGATGATGGTGTTCTCCAATCCCATACCGGAAACATCGGATGGAGGAAAACTTGAAAAAATTAATGGGGAAAAGGCTATTGTGAAATACAGCAACGAAGACAAGGCCGGCACAGTCACCGTAGTGATTCCCGGACATTTTCTCATCACGGTGGAGGGAGACAATGTCGACAGACAGGATTTGACTGCCTTTATCCAGGCAATCGAGTTCAAGAAACTCGCTGCGATGCGATAACGAGACACGGAGGAGGTTCGACCACACCGGTTTTCGTTGTTTATATTACTGAAGAGGACAAGGTATCACAGAACCTAAAGTGCCCCATTAGATATGATGACGCATTAGATATGATGGTTGACAGCCAACTGTCTATAAAGTAAATATTACTTACCTTATTATACAGCTCATCACATCGTTCATATATATTTATTAATAAAATTGTTTTATCAATATGTTACGACAACATAATCTGCGGTTAATAATATTAAATTATTATGGAACAGAAAACAGCCAGTACCCCACCAGGAAAAATAAAAATAGCGCAGGCCTTGAGGACTCTGCTGGAAGATCGGACTTTCGAGTCCATCACTATTGCGGAGATCGCAGCTACCGCCGGAGTCACAGAAGGACTGATTTACAAATACTTCAAGGACAGGCGGGATGTGCTGCACCATGTCCTCCAGGAACACTATGAACTGTTCCTGGTCCAGATAGAAAGAGATCTGCAGGGAATAGACGGAGCCTTGAACAAGTTGAGAAAGATTATCTGGTCTTCTATCGAGCGGTATGCAAACCATCGGGTCTTTGCCAGGATTATTCTGCTTGAAGTGAGAAATTCCGAAGGATATTTCCAGAGTGAGGCCTATGCCCTCGTCCAGCAGTTCAATCGGATCATCATCGGCATTATCAACGAAGGTATCGCCAATGGAGAAATCCGGGATACCCTTCCCCCGGCCGCTATCCGCAATGCCATCTTCGGGACCATCGAACATTCCTGCCTGAACCGGGCCATCTTCAATAAACCCGTATCGACCAATGATACCGCGGAATTCATAACCGACCTGCTCTTCAACGGGATCAAACGGTAAGAACCGGATATGCACAACGGCCTCTCCACTAACAACTCATCAAAAGGATCAAAACTATGAAAGACGTGGTCATCGTATCCGGATGCAGAACCGCTATCGGCGCATTCGGAGGAACCCTTCGAGACTTGAACGGGGCCGTCCTGGCCGGCATTACCATGAAAGAAGCTGTCCGGCGAGCCGGGATCGATCCGGCCCAGATCGACGATATCCGTTATGGTTGCTGCATGGAGTCCGCAGATACTTTGAACGTTACCCGTGTCGCGTCCCTGCTGGCCGGTATCCCTGAAACCGTTACGGGAGTGACTATCAACCGAGTTTGCATCTCGGGCATGGAGGCCGTCATCTCGGGGATGGCCATGATCCAGGCCGGCATGGCCGACATCATCCTGGCTGGTGGAACCGAGCATATGTCCAGTGTTCCCTATTCAGTCCCGGGAGCGCGCTGGGGTTGCCGTCTCCAGGACCAGGCTTTTGTCGACAACCTGATCCACACACTTCATTGCGGATCACACCTCATTCCCCACCCGGAAGACGGACCGGTGGACGCCACCAAACCACCGCTCAGCATGTTTGTCGGCAAACCTTATATCATGGGACATACCGCGGAATTCATCGCCCAGCACCTGGGCATTACCAGAAAAGAGATGGACGAGGTCGCACTGAGGAGTCACAACCAGGTGGAACGGGCCACCCTGGACGGCTCGTTTGCCGACGAAATCGTGCCGGTGGAGGTCCCCCAAAGAAAAAAGGCACCGATCATCTTCGACAAAGACGAACATTTCAGACCGGGCATGACCATGGAGATTCTCCGTAACCTACCCTTGGCTTTTGTCCCAAAAATCGGCACTGTGACCGCCGGTAACTCCAGCGGTATCAACGACGGCGCCACAGGGATGATCATCATGTCAGCCGACAAGGCCAGGGAGCTGGGCCTTCAACCGATAGCCAGAATCAAGGCCGTCGCCAGGGGTGCCTGCCACCCATCGGTCATGGGCCTGTCTCCGGTCCCGGCCGTCCGAAACCTGCTTAACTCTTCCGGCCTGACCTTAAAGGATTTCGATCTCATTGAGGTCAATGAAGCCTTTGCCGCCCAGTACATCGGTTGCGAAAAAGAGCTGGGGCTGAACCGGGAAATAACTAACGTCAACGGTTCGGGAATTGGCCTGGGGCACCCGGTCGGCTCTACCGGCGCCCGTATCATGGTCACTTTAATGTATGCGATGAAAAATCGTGGAAAGTCCTTGGGCCTGGCCACCCTATGCGGCGGTGGAGGAGTTTCCATGGCATGTGCAATTGAGATGATATAGTCAAAATTAGTCGAATTTATGAGGAGTTATACAAGTAGACACCATTCGGGAGAGATTCCCGGAAAGGAACCCATTCTTTTTGGAGGGCAAGATCATGACGTATGCACCGCTATCGGAAGAGAACAAGCTTCGGTACAGCACCATCAGCCCGGAAAACATAGATTTTATCATGAACCGCAACAACCGGGTCAATCGGTGGGTTATTGCCGACATGATCCGCCGAACCCGGTATCACTATCCCGATAAGAATGCCCTGATCTTCAATGATATTTGCCTGACCTACTCCCAGCTGGAAGACGAATGCAACCAGGCGGCCAACGCCCTTGCCGGCCTGGGAGTAAAAAAATATGACCGCGTGGCCATCCTGGCCCACAACACCCACCATCATGTTCTTACCTGGCTGGGTTGCGCCAAAATAGGAGCTATCTACCTGGCCGTCAATTACCTCTTAAAGGACGACGACATCGCCTTCTGTATCAACCATTCCGAGAGCACTGTCTTTATTGTAGAAGACAGCCTCTACGACAATGTCAAAGGGGTACTCGGCAAGATGCCGCAGGTCAGGCACCTGATCTGGTCAAATCAGGGTGCAGGGCTGCCTCCGGCTGACGGGTTCATTGATTTTGCTGCCTGGTATTCCCCTGCTCCGACATCAGAGCCCGATGTAATCCTGCGCATCGAGGACCCGGTCCAGATGACCTACACCAGCGGCACGGAATCCCTGCCAAAGGGCGTGATTATCAGCAACCAGTCCCTCATTGCCCAGTATATGGGCTGCATCATCGACGGCAAATACGATCACACGGATATCAATATAAACGCCCTGCCCATCTATCATTGCGCTCAGAGGGACGTCTTCCTGAACCCGATATTCTGGATCGGCGGCACCAACATCCTCTTGAGCCCTGATATCGGCAAAATCCTTGCCGCCATCGAGACCTGGAAGGCCACCACATTCTTTGCCCCGCCAACGGTCTGGATAGGTATTCTCCGGCATCCGGATTTCAGCCGGTACAATCTATCCAGCCTGACTAAATGTTACTACGGCGCTTCAATCATGCCAAAAGAGATACTCAAGGAACTCCTTGAGAAATTTCCCAAAGCCAAAGTGTACAACTATTACGGCCAGACTGAACTGGCACCCTATCACACCATCCTCAAAGCCGAAGACGCCATGAGCAAGATCGGATCCGCCGGCATGGGTGGCCTGCATATGGAATCGCGCATTGAGGACGCAGATGGCAAGGAAATAATCGCCGAAAATATTACCGGTGAGATCTGCGGACGCGGCCCCCATGCGATGACCATGTATTTCAAGGAGCCCGACAAAACCGAGGCCGCCATGCGGGGTGGTTGGTTTCATTCTGGTGATCTCGGCGTCCTGGATCAAGACAGGTATATTACCGTCGTCGACCGGATTAAGGACATGATCAAAACAGGTGGTGAGAATGTCGCTTCAAGAGAGGTCGAGGAGGCGGTATATTTGCACCCTGCCGTGGAAGAAGTGGCAGTTGTTGGACTGGAACACCCCCACTGGGTGGAAGCGGTGACGGCGGTAATTAAGCTCAAGGCGGGAGCCACGATCACGGAAGCGGAGATTATCGAACACTGTAAGAAGCACCTGTCCTCCTTCAAGGTCCCGAAAAAAATCCTTTTCGTTGAGGCGCTGCCCAAAACCCCGACCGGAAAGATCCTCAAACGTCAAATGCGGGAATCTTTCAAGGGGATCTTCCGGTGATTTTGACGATGTAAACGGACATGAAACAGATGACAAAAGGAATAATTATGGCAAGAAACATTTTTACCGGTGGTGAATTCCTGGTGCGGGAGACAGCTTGTCAGGATATTTTCACCCCCGAGGACTTCAGCGACGAACATAGGCAGATTGCCGCGACCACCGAACAGTTTGTCAGCAACGAAATCCAACCGATAAATAGTGAAATCGAAGCGAAAAATTTTGACCTACTCCTGGAAAAGTTAAAGGAATGCGCCGATCTCGGGTTGATGATGATTGATGCCCCGGAAGAATATGGCGGGCTCGAACTCGACAAGGTAACCAGCATGCTGGTGACTGAAAAACTGGCTTTTTCCCTGAACTTTGGCCTAACCTACATGTGTCATACCGGGATAGGCACGTTACCGCTTGTCTATTATGGCACAGCCGAGCAGAAAAAACGTTATCTTGGCAAACTGATACGTGCTGAAATGATCGGTGCTTACTGCCTGACCGAACCGGGTTCCGGCTCGGACGCCCTGGGCGCAAAAACCACGGCGGTTCTCACAGAGGATGGCACGCACTACATCCTGAATGGCACCAAACAGTTTAGCACCAATGCCGGGTTTGCCGACCTGTATACCGTTTTTGCCAAGGTCGACAAAATACTTTTCACCGCATTCCTGGTGGAACGCACTTTTCCTGGCCTGGAACTTGGTCCGGAGGAGAAAAAGATGGGCATGCACGGTTCTTCGACCCGGCAGGTAATTCTGGATAACGTCCGGGTCCCTGTTAAAAATGTATTGGGTGAAGTCGGCAAAGGTCACAAGATTGCTTTCAATGTTTTAAATGTGGGACGTTTTAAGTTGGGGGCGCTGTGCGTCGGTCAGCAAAAATATGCGTTGTCTGAAGGAGCGCGTTACGCCAACGAACGCAAGCAGTTCAATGTCCAGATCAGCAGTTTTGGCGCCATTCGGGAAAAACTCGCCGATGTGACGGCCATGATCTTTGCCTCCGAGGCCGTAGTCTACAGACTGGCGGGTATGATCGACGATCGCCTGGCCACCCTCGACAAAAATTCCGACCACTATTACGCGGAATACCAGAAAGGGATCGAGGAGTACGCCGCGGAATGTGCTTTGGCAAAGGTTTTTTGTACCGAATCGGCGGCCAGGGCCATTGACGAAATGCTTCAGGTTCACGGGGGTTACGGGTATATCGCCGAATATCCGATTGAACAACTCTACCGGGATGAGCGGGTTCAGAGAATTTACGAAGGGACCAACGAGATCAACCGACTGCTGATCCCCGCCTTGTTCATGCGTAAAGGAGTGGCTGGAAAATCCCTGGACCCGGCGTTCGAGTCGGTTACAACCGGGCACTTTGCCCCGGAAAAACAATTGTTGCAAGAGATGAAGCGATGCTCTCTTGCGCTTACCGATCATACCGTAAAAATGTTCGGGGCCAAAGCTGCCACTGAGCAGGAAATACTGCTGACCCTGGCCGATACCGTGATTCAGATATTTGCCATGGAAAGCGCATTGCTCCGGGCAGAAAAAGCATTTGATACGGCAACTGAACAGAAGCAGGATCTGTATCAGGCGGTGGTTAGAATTTGTACGTTCAGGGCAAAACAACAATTTGCCGATGCCGCCGAGAAGTGTGCCGCTTTTCTGGGAAGCGATCACCTGTTCGAGTCGATCCGGATCGGAACCAACTTCAAAACGAAGGGCCTCCTGGCCGCCAAACGCCTGATAGCCGATGCTACCAGCCGGTCAGAAAGGTATATTTTCTAATGAAGTAAAAAATACAGTCCTCATAAGAAATCGATGTGTTATAAATCTTAATCATCTTGTTTTTAGTTCATCAACACAACCGTAAACGAAAAAGGAACAGACCATGACGAAAGACTACTCTCGCTACCCACACCAACACCCTGATTCTACCGGACATTTCGGCGCATACGGAGGTTCCTATATTCCACCGGACCTGCAGGTGGAAATGGATAAAATCACGGACGCCTATCTTACAATAAGCAAAACACTTCGATTCATCGAGGAACTGCGCTCCATCCGAAAACACTATCAGGGACGGCCGACTCCCGTGTATCATGCAGACCGCCTATCGAAAATGTGCGGAGGCAGCCAGATCTATCTGAAACGCGAAGACCTCAATCATACCGGCGCGCATAAACTCAACCATTGCATGGGTGAGGGTCTGCTGGCCAAATATATGGGCAAAAAGAAATTAATCGCAGAAACCGGTGCTGGACAACATGGCGTTGCACTGGCAACCGCTGCTGCCTACTTCGGCCTTGAATGCGAAATTCATATGGGCGAAGTCGATATTATAAAAGAAGCACCCAATGTTATTCGGATGAAACTTCTCGGAGCCACAGTGGTTCCTGTTTCCTTCGGACTCAGAACATTGAAAGAAGCCGTGGATTCTGCTTTTCAAGCTTACTTAAAGGATCCCATCAATTCGATCTACTGTATCGGTTCGGTGGTTGGCCCCCACCCCTTCCCCATGATGGTCCGAGATTTCCAGGCGGTAGTCGGCGTTGAATCCCGAGAACAATTCCTGGCAATGACCGGTAGTCTGCCGGATGTCGTGTGCGCATGTGTCGGTGGTGGAAGTAATGCTATGGGAATTTTCTCAGGCTTTATCAACGATCCTGTCAAGCTCATCGGAGTTGAACCAGGTGGACGTTCTCTGAATCTAGGCGACCATGCGGCCACTGCGGCATTCGGAAAGCCGGGAATCATCCATGGCTTCAAATGCTACCTGCTCCAGGACGAAAAAGGCGAACCGGCACCGGTATATTCCATCGCCAGCGGTCTCGATTACCCCGGAGTAGGCCCGGAGCACTGCCTTCTTAAAGACGAAGGACGTATCAGTTATGAGATTGCCGATGACATGGAAACTCTCGATGCATTTTATACATTAAGCAGCGTCGAAGGTATTATTCCGGCTCTTGAAAGTGCACATGCCGTCGCCTACTGCATGAAGCTCGCCAAAGAAATGAAACACGGAAGCATCCTCATCAACCTTAGCGGACGAGGAGATAAAGATCTTAACTTCGTCACAGAAACCTATGGTTTCAACATTGAGGAAGCGAAAAAGAGTTCGTTATAAAAAGTGAATAAACGGTAAACCCACCTTGGGTGAGTGGAGAAGCAACGAGGCACACTCACCCTTTTTCTTTTTGGGCCAAGTAATCCTGTCCTCGGAGGTGATAGTTTACAGCAGCTTTTTCTTAGGACGAGCAGAGAGGACCGGAGATTGCCCTTGCGATTTTTTCTCTGGTGCAGAGAACACGGCTTTTACCGAACTTGCGACTTTCAGGAATTTGAGGGGATTAATCTGGGTATTATTCAATGCTATCTCGTAATGCAGGTGGGAACCGGTCGATCTTCCGGTGTTGCCGATTAGACCTATAAGCTGACCTCTTTTCACTTTATCGCCTTTGTGGACCAAATATTTCTGCATATGGCCAAAGGCGCTCGTGTATCCATTGCCATGGTCAATGAGTACATAGTTGCCGTACCCTCCGTTGCGAAAGCATTTTTTAACTACTCCATCCGCCGTGGCATATATCCTCTCACCTCTCTCACCGCGAAAATCAATACCTGGATGAAAAGCGGATTTGTAATTGATCGGATCTGTGCGTCTTCCGAACGAAGAGCTGATTGATCCTGTGACCGGTTTCCCTAAGGGGAGGTAGCGGATTGCACTCAAGTATTTATCGGCTTTAAACAGAAGTTCGTCTGTCGCTTGATCCGGTCCCTGAATAAAGGGACCGCCGCTGTGTTTGGAATCATCGTCTTTGATCTGTGGCATCTGGACCCCGAGACTGCCAAAGAACCTCTCAATAAGTTCACTTCTTTCCTTGAGTTCGTCGACGGCATTTGAGACCAGAGACTCCTTTTCCTCTTTGAATGTAGACGCCAGCTTGAAGTTGGTCTCTTTAAGACTTACAACTTTTTGATCGAGTTTCTGCCGTTGTTCCTCTGTCAACCGGAGATGTTCTGCCATTAACTCGGTACTGGTCTGCAGTTTTTGCCGCACGCCTGCCAGTTGTTTTGATATCTTGCAGTTCGCGGTATAGAGGGAAAAGGAACAAATGCTGGCTAGAGTAAGCACGAACAGCGCAACAATCGTTGTCGTTATGATGAGACAAAGCTTTTTTCTTGAGAACGGGAGCCTGAAAACTTTTCCTCTATCACCGGCAATAATAATATTAAGCTGTTCATCCATTGGATACATCCCAAAGAGTTTTTCAACCAGGTAAAAATGTATTATATCATGGCTGTCAAGTCAATCGCAGGCGAGATAGCTGTGTTGCTCGGTAAGAGGTATGATCTCTCCGTTAACCTTCACATAGGTTTGTTTTTTCCGGTCCATAAATATCTGCGTTAGTACGCGACCGGCCATTCCCTCCATCTGGTTAATTATAAATCCCTTGCCTACCTGACGAAATTGAAGATTCTCATGCGTATCTTTCATAAATTTTCACCTTGTTGCATTGTGACTTTTTCCCATCCATCATCCACCTGCTGTATACTAACCCCGCCCAACAGCATTGCGGGATAAGAACCTTCACGAAAATCTTACTACTCTTCACCCCCTTGAGGGATAAAAAACAAGAAAACATTTTCTAAGGTACTAACCCCGCCCAACAGCATTGCGGGATAAGAACCTTCACGAAAATCTTGCTTAAAAAAAAGAAAACATTTTCTAAGGTACTAACCCCGCCCAACAGCATTGCGGGATAAGAACCTTCACGAAAATCTTGCTTAAAAAACAAGAAAACATTTTCTAAGGTACTAAGAAGCAGTAACCGTGCCAAAGGTGATACCTTGGGCTTTATAATGATGTTAAAAACAGCATGAAATCGGCTATCGATTTGAATATGTGTTTTTTTGGTCTTTGACGATTTTACAGTTTTTCTCTGAAAAACTGGGTGCAGGAGAGATATTTCGTTTATAATGGGTAAACAATGGCTAAAATGTTAACACCGTTGACTATCAACCACCGATTGACAATATTTAACCAGCAGCTTACTGGCAACACTCCTCAACAATATATTGTTTAAATTCATTATATTAGAGAAAATATGCAAATCCAGTTATTTCCTTGGCCTAAAAAGTCGATTCAGTCGACAGCCCCGAAATTTATACGATAAGCAATTGAATATTAACAATAATAATTAACATCTTATTTTTTCGACAACAATATCGTAAACGTTATTTACACTTATGACTACATCAGCCAAGCGAATTATCAAGTCCAAATCATACCTTGCCCTGCTAAAACAAAAACTTGCCAAGCTGGCAGGGGCCTGGACTCCTGGAGATTACCACGCCATATTCAATTTTTACTCTTCTTTCCTGCCTTCTTTATTGCAGGTGGAGCGGTGTACCGTTTTCATCATGGAGCTGGAGAGCAAAAAGATATGCTCCATCTTCGGAACCGGCCTGGAGCACCAAACAATAACGCCACCGCTCAATGGAAGCATAGTCGGCGACGTTATAAACTCCGGCACACCATTCCTGATGAATGATCTCCGGGGATATCCCGGATATCACACGTTTATTGAGGAACAAACCGGTTTTACCAGTCGCAACCTGATATGTGCCCCTATAAAAAGTATTACCGGAAACGGTGTTACCGGTGCGGTGCAACTCGTTAATAAAATCGACGATCAGATTTTCACTGATGTGGACATGGCACGTCTCGAACAAATCGCCCATTTCCTGTCACTTTCAATCGAATCTATCGTACTTAACCAAGAGATACTGAGGATAGCCACGTCTCTCGGAAGAGAAGCGGAACGCCTTGAAAAAGAATCGATCAACGGAGTAACCCTTATAGCGGAAAGTCCGGCCATGAGAGAAGTGCTGAAACTCGTCCGGGTTATCAGCAAGACTCCGGTCAACGTTTTGATCCAGGGAGAAAATGGCACAGGAAAGGAGCTTATTGCCCGAATGATTCACCAAAACGGAGAGCGTCAGAGAAAAGCCTTTATCCCTATAAACTGCGCCAGTATTCCTGAGGGCTTAATGGAGAGCCAGTTCTTTGGTCACGAAAAGGGAGCATTTACCGGCGCGGAATCGACAAGAAAAGGATTGTTTGAGGAGGCCAGTGGCGGCACCCTGTTCCTCGATGAAATAGGTGAAATGCCCTTAGTGATTCAACCGAAAATTCTCCGGGCGATACAAGAGGAAGAAGGATGTCGGGTGGGAAGTAATGTCACCCACCAATATGACCTGCGCCTCATCAGCGCCACCAATCGTGAGCTGTCGGAAGAAATGACCCAGGGCCGTTTTAGGGAGGATCTCTTTTTCCGTCTGTTTTCCATTGAAATAACCTTGCCCTCTTTAAGGGATCGAAAGGAGGACATCATTCCACTCTCGATGCATTTTCTCAAGCTGACGAATGAGCGTTTTGGCAAAGATATCCCAGGGTTTTCACCCGAGGTACTGAATTTGTTTGAATCCTATGGGTGGCCGGGAAACGTCAGACAACTTCAGAAAGAAATTGAACGGCTGGTCGCGCTGACTCCCGAAGGGCAGCTCATCGAAGTGGATCAAGTCTCCAAGGATCTTCATTCCCTATATTTAACGCAAAGCAACAACGACAATGAAACAAGGGAAGGTTATCTTTCCCTTCCGGAACAAAGCAAACGCTTAGAAATCATCCTGATCCAAAAAGCCCTGCGGCGTACCAATGGCAACAAGACCAAAGCCGCAAAACTTCTCGCCATTACCCGCCAGGGTTTGGATAAAAAAATCAAAAGACACCACCTGTTATTCTGAAATCACGAAACTGAAGACGTTTTTTCTCCTTGCTAAGCATCGACAATGGATTTTGTTAGGCAGGTCGAATTTCACTTCATGATCTTGCCGAAAGCCTGGTCTTCTTTTTGGGCCGGCAATGAAATTGCAGAAATTCTCTCAGATAAAAAGTGACCCGAAGGACGTGAGATCCTTCTACCGGACATTCTCTGTTTTTCTTCTCTTATGGCAAACTTGTCTCCACTATACAGATTGGTTATAATTCGATCATGCACTCAAGCTGTTTAAATAGTTTCGAACCTTATCGATCTGCTATCCAGGACTGCTTAAATAGATTCAAAGCAAAGGGGATTTCTCTATGAAAGACAACTCCATGCGCCGAGATCCAGCCTTTTCGTTCATGCCCCAGGAGCTCCTGGAAAATGTTTTGTCCCGCGCTGACAATCCAAGACGATTGATAGACTATCTGACCAAAGAAATCAGGGAACTGACTGGTGCCCGGTGCGTCCTTTTCCTGCAATGCATGGGGGAAGAGCATCGAATTCTCGGTGTCAACCCGGAACAATTTCTCGCCTGGGCCGAATCTCCCGAGGGAGAGCGTCTTCATGCTATAACTCATGGTCTGTCGGAGACAGAGGTCTGGGACCCGGAAATATCGTCTTCTGAAATCTCTCAAATCCTCAAGCAGTCGAAATTTGGCATGTCGATGGCGATCCCCTTGAGTGTTGGTGCGGTGAAGATTGGCGCCATGCTTGTCCTTGACCTGCCCGATCAACAACATATCGCCTCGAAAATCAAGCTCTTAACTACACCGGCAACCATCGTCGCCCTGGTCTTGCAAAATGCTTTTCTTTTCGAGAACCAGGAACAGACCATTGTCAACCGGACCAAGGAACTCTTTTTATCGGCCATCACGTGTGACAACATGCAGGATATGGTCTTCTGGGTCAGCCCTGATGCAAGTTTCTGGAAGGTCAATGCTTCGGCCTGCAAGATGCTGGGGTACTCAAATGATGAATTGTTGAACTTTTCGGTGGGAGACGTTATTCCAAATTTCCCCATGGAGACCTGGCAAGATCATTGGCAAGAATTGAAACAGACAGGATCGCTGCACTTTGAAACAACGTTACAGACTAAAGATGGCCGAATTATTCCAGTTGATATTTCCGCAAACTTCATGAATTTGGAGGGGAACGAGTACAATTGCTCCATTGTCCGGGATATTTCAAAGCGCAAACTCATCGAAACTGCTTTGCGAAAAAGTGAGGAACGATTTGAGCTGGCTATGCGGGCATCCTCCGATGGAATCTTTGATTGGGACCTGAAAACCCAACACATCTATTTTTCTCCTGGTTGGAAACGGATGTTGGGATACCGGGATGAAAAGCTGGGAAATGATTTTTCTGTATGGGAAAAGTTGATGACACCAGAGGAACAGGCCCGTTTCTGGAAAATATTGAACGAACATCTGCAGGGTAAACGTAAACGGTTTGAGATGGAATTTCAAATGCTCCACAAAAGTGGACACTGGGTCGACATACTCTCTCGAGCCAGCGCTATATTTGATGCGAGCGGCACACCTGTCCGGGTGGTGGGAACACATGTGGATATCACAGAACAAAAGCGGGCCGAGAAGGAAAGGCTGCGACTGAAGGATCAGCTCACCCAGGCACAAAAGATGGAATCCGTAGGTCGATTGGCGGGTGGGGTCGCCCATGATTTTAACAATATGCTCGGGGTGATTTTGGGTCGTACTGAAATGCTTATGGAAGAGACCGATCCAACCTCCCCGTTATTTGCAGCTCTCAGGGAAATCCGCAAAGCGGCCGAGCGCTCAGCCGACCTTACCAGGCAACTGCTTGCCTTTGCCCGCAAACAGACGATTGCCCCCAGGTTGCTTGATCTGAACGAAACCGTGGAAGGGATGCTTAAGTTACTGCGTCGCCTCATCGGTGAGGATATCGACCTGGCCTGGCTTCCAAGCCGTAGCCCGGGGTTGGTTAATATGGACCCGTCTCAAATCGATCAGATCCTTGCTAATTTATGTGTCAACGCCCGGGATGCCATCGCAGGTGTAGGTAAGATCATCATCGAGACAGGATGCGTTGTCATCGATAAGGCCTATTGCGACACTCATCCTGATGCTGCTCCCGGCGAATATGTGATGTTGGCGGTGAGCGACGATGGCAGTGGCATTGATAAACAGACCATGGGCCAATTGTTCGAACCTTTTTTTACTACCAAAGATCTAGGTAAAGGCACAGGCCTGGGGCTCGCAACCATCTATGGAATTGTCAAGCAGAATCAGGGTCTTGTTGACGTCCACAGCGAGCACGGCCAAGGGACGACCTTCAAAATCTATCTGCCGAAATTCCAAGGGGAGATGTCGCAGGAGGGGGAAGAAGAAAATGAAGTGATGGTGAGCAGAGGCCATGAAACTATCCTGTTGGTGGAGGACGAACTGATAGTTCTGGAAATGACTCATCGGCTTCTCCAGCGTCTTGGATACACGGTTCTGATTGCGACAAACCCGCGCGAGGCGATCGACTTGGCCAAAACGCACTCCGGTAAAATCAATCTCTTGCTGACCGATGTGGTCATGCCCGAAATGAACGGTCGAGATCTGGCCAAACAGCTGACGTCACTTTCCCCAGACCTCAAGGCAGTGTTTATGTCAGGCTACACGGCCGACGTCATCGCCCACCATGGCGTGTTGGACAATGATATTATTTTCATTGAAAAGCCATTCCAGAAGAAGGCGCTCGCGGCCAAAATCAGAGAGGCGCTTGATCAGGAAAACGGCGATTGAGACAAAGACTCGCTACAGGAAAGCTTCCAGATTGCAGAAAGGTCCATGGCTCAACATGAACACCATTCACTCTTCAACCTTGCTGGTTTTTTCCTGCAAAAGCCCCAGCAACTCTCTAGCTGACACTTTTCCCGCGGCATCAGTACCTTCAAGTAGACTGTCGGCAAGGTCACGCTTCTGTTTATGCAAATCAACTATCTGCTCTTCAATGGAATTCTTTACCACCAGGCGGTAAACAGTCACCGGTCTTTTTTGTCCGATCCGATGCGCCCGATCCGACGCCTGGTCCTCCACGGCAGGGTTCCACCATGGATCCATATGGATGACATAATCAGCGGCGGTAAGATTAAGCCCTGCACCCCCCGCCTTTAAACTGATGAGAAAGACATCCCCCTGGCCATTTTGAAAATCGGCTATGCGTAGCTTTCGGTCTTTGAGGGAGGTTGAACCATCCAGATATTGATAGCTGATGTTCTTGCTCTCAAGATAGTGGCGAAGGATTTTCAAATGGCCCACAAATTGACTAAATACCAGCGCCTTATGTTTGTTATCCCGCAATTCCTGCAAAGTATCACCAAAGACCTTCAGTTTGGAGCTGGCAATTTTACAATCGGGCAAAACCAGACTCGGATTACAGCATAATCTGCGCAATTTCATGATTTCACCAAGGATGCGGAGATGTGTTTGTCCAGCTCCCTCGCCACTGTGGGCATTGATATTTTCCAGAGCTTTTAAGCGCTGAGCCTCATACAGCAACAGCTCATCAGTGCTCATTTCAACTTCAAGGGTAATTTCAGTTTTTGCCGGTAACTCTTGCAGAACATCACTTTTTAAACGGCGCAGAATAAAGGGACGTATCAGTTTACGCAAGAGGTTCCGTACTTCATTGTCCTGATCACGCTCAATGGGAATTGCAAATTTTTCATTAAATTGCTTATAAGATCCAAGCAGACCGGGGTTAAGAAAATTAAATAGAGTCCACAACTCACTGAGATGATTTTCAACCGGAGTCCCGGTGGTAATGACTCTAAACTCTGCCTGCAAATCCATGGCTGCTTTCGATCGTTTCGTTTGCATATTTTTAATGGCCTGCGCTTCATCGAGAACCACGGTCTGCCATTTGACCCCGCTGAGCAGTTCTGTCTCCAGTGGCAGTAAGCCGTAACTGACGATGAGCAGGTCAAAAGCCTGCAGATTGTCTATGGTTTGCTGTCTATCCCCAGGACCAAAGACAATAACATTTAAAGTGGGGGCAAAACGACTGGCCTCATCCTGCCAGTTGGACGTGACGGATAAAGGCGCTACAATCAAGGTAGGACCATGGGATGATCGGAGTAAAATAGCCGCTAATGCCTGAATGGTTTTACCAAGGCCCATATCATCGGCCAGACAAGCGCCCACACCCCAATGGGAGAGCTGGGCCAGCCAATAAAACCCTGTTTGTTGATAATCTCGCAGGGAGCCCTGCAGGGTGGAAGGAATCTGCGGTTTAGCCACTTCTTTAAGTCGTTTACAATGTTGCGTCCAGGCTTTATCGGTTTTCAGTTGTGCCACATCTTCGGTGAGATCCTCAAGCGCGAGAGCAGCCAGCGGCGAAAAGCGTACCCCTTTTCCATGGCCGTCGGAAAAAGCGTTCAATTCATCGAGTCGCTTGCGTAACTGCCCGGTTATACCAAGAAAAGTGCCGTCATCCAGAGGAACAAACCTGCCGGTTGCCCGGCTGAGCAGATCCAGGAGCGTACGTAAATCTAAGGCAAGGGTATCATCTATCTGCAATGATCCAGTGGCCTTAAACCAATCCCTCTCCTGTTTAATCTGCATCGAAAAGCTGGTAAAAGATACGTTTTTACGAACTTTAAGTTTTTCACCCTGTGGCCATTCCAGTATTACCTCATCACCACATTCTTTCAATTCCAGCAATAATTCCAGTGCATCCTCCGGGTCATCCACCAGCCACTGATTTTCTATTTTTTCAAGATGGCTGAAGGTGGCACAGGATTGGAGAATTTTATTTTGCTGTTGCTTCTCCTTAATAAAATCACGCACTACCTGGATCTTTTCACCTTTCATTTCGGTGAACACGGTTTTCCCGCCCTTACCGGGCCTAAAGCTGGAACCTTCCGTTCCACAGGGTTTGATCAGAAATTCGAGACAGATTCCCTCCTGATGAGGAATTATATGGGCGTGAGGGGTACAGTCGGCTTGAACAGTTTTGCTTTTTGTCCCGCCACCTGCTACCAGGTCGGAATGAATCGTGATAATCGACGACAGAGAATCCACCACTGCTCCTGCCAGTTTTTCGCCCGATTTGGGGATAGTCAACTCTTTACCCAGCACATCTATAATTGCATTTTGCTTAGCAGAGCAACGGATCAGTTTGAAGCGGGTGGGAGTATCCTTGACCACCATCATTTCATCACTGGTCAGGGCGGGAAAAACAGTCAGTTTCAACCGATCATTTTCTCTTATCAGCTGCATTTCCGGCTCAGCCGGAACAAGTTCTACCTGTACCTCAGGCGAGCTTTCCAAAAACAGCAACGGGTGGCCAACCAGAGCAGGAAGGGCTATCTCATTATCCATGGTATATTCGGTTTTACCGTATTTGTAACTGGTTCGAAAATATTCTTCCTTGATACCCCGGCATACCCGACGATCCTGGTCAGTAAGTCCCTCCATGATATGGTTATTCTGATAGAGATTTTGCAAAGCCACCGGTCTGCCTTTAGTCCAGGTTCCTTTTTTACTGATTACCTGGAGACGGGGGCTGATATAACAAAAATTATATGTTTCGCTATGGTTAAACAACCAGATCAACCGTTGATCAACCACACGCGTCGTATCCTCATTTTTGTCAGGCTCTGCAATATGCAATAGGGCGCGAAGGGTCTTTTCCCATTTCGGCTGATCTTTGACCAGGTGAACACAGCTGACTGTGTTACATAATTCGTGTAATTTTACTGAGAGATTGCGGTTTTTTTCCTTCTCGTGGCCAAGGAACTCCAGCAAGGCGGATAATTCCGCTGCAAGCCAGGTATAGTTATTTTTTTTAGCCTTATCCCTGGTATCACTGATTTTAAAAATATTTTGTCCGGCCTTAGAGGGATTCGTCCATGCCAAAAAAAGATTACTCAGAAAAAACGGAAGAGGGTCATCCGTCGTCTCAAGAGACTCCATGTCCGGCAAATGCCCTTCAACGGAAGCAAGCCCCAATTGATCTTCGAAGATTGGTCTCATGGCTTCCGTCATGAAAGAGAGTGGGTATTGATCTTTTTTTGCTATGTCAATATACCTCATAGCTTTATTGAGAGCGATATTCCCGCCATCTCCGAGAAGGGAGAGGAGATGGAATATCCCCGCATAGCTCTGTAGAAACAATTTTTGCTTACCGGTTCGCTTTTTAATACATCGCATGCTTTGCTCAAAAAGCTTATCTGCCTCCAGATGATTACCACTGATACTCTCCAGCCAGGCTGTGCGGCTGAGCCGTTCAGGTTTCAGCTCTTCATCCAGATTTGCTGCAAGTGAATGAGCAAGAGATTTAGCACCACAAAGCAGGTGATGATTAATCAGCGTTATGGATGCGCGTTTTCCGAGGACCTCGGCAGGAAAAGAGTTGATGATATAGTGTAGAATCTCCGTCGCAGGTTCCAGAAGGTCGCCTGTGCGCTCCAGCAGAGACAGGGCGACTTTCAGTCTGATCTCCGGGTGAATTTTATCCATGATTTCCCCGGAAAAAGGGTTGCTCAGTATTGAGCGATACAGGTTGTTGTCCCGGTAATCGTCACGAAAATAATGGTAGGCATAATAGTCTTCAATGCTATTGATTTCTTTTGTGGATTTATGGCTAAAGAGAGCAATCTGAAAAGATCGAATAACCTGCTGATAATTTTCAAATGGGTTGGCCTGTTTTTCTGTATCAGGCAGGGGGATATGCTTCTGGAGCACCGTTACTATCTGCTGGAAGCTGTTGTCCCGCAACATATCCGACAGGGCCTCCCTGCGAATAGATTCAGGACAACTTATTCCCCTGGTCGATTTGAACAGCAAACCTTTGTTCATCAATTCCTGCTGTATGGGTTGCATACTGTTTGTGGTCAATTCCATGCCATTGTTCTGCCGAAATCCCATATCGTTTAGGCAATCAAGCATAATACCAACCCTGCAATAATCGACATTGACCGTCATGATTTGTACCATTGTTTTTGGTAATGGCAACAGGGTGCAGTACTCTGCTATACGATTATTGATACTTTGGGTGATCTTCATTGAGGGGAATGTGTTATTTGGGTTAAGATACAGAGCTTAAATTTTCAACGGAAAAAAGTAACAGAAAAAAAAATTAAATTCAGGAGAAATATGGATCTCTACCATATAAACGACCATACTTTGGAGGCGATGCTGGATGCGGAATATTTAACCGCGGATTTGAAAGAGCTGGCCGATTTAATCTGTCCCAACGTGCCATCCAGAAAAGATGAACGTATTCAGGCAATCGTTCAAACCTTATTTGCAGATGTCCAGGGTATTTTTGATAAACTCCATCCGTCTGGTCAACATGCCGTGTCTGAAACTGTTCACACCTGGAACGGAACCTTTGAATTCAGGATGTTTGTCAATAAGTATGGATCTTCTCCCTGGACCGAGACGGGAGAAAGGTATACCCGGAAGAAGGAATTATTGGATCTTTTCCTGATTCGTGGTCGGATGGCATCCGATCTGTTAAAAAAATTAAAAATTATCGTGCGCAAACCATCGCAAGACACAATCAGCTATACGGAGAACAACGCTGTGCTTGACGAAGGGCTTACAGTCAGAGAAACAGCCAATGCTGCTCTGGCCAATCTCACCACCTTTCTAAACCTTGCCGACGGTAAACAGATACGAGTCAGCGCCACAACCGGCAAAGCCACCGACGCCACAGTCAGGAAAATGACGGATTTGCTTTATGAGCCGGATTGGTATGATGATCCGGAAATCGGCCCGATGCAGTCTTTCGCCTGGCCTTTGCTTCTACAGGGTGGAGGTCTTGCCAAGGCGGATGGCTCACTTTTAAAACTCACTCCGGCAGGCCGTAAAGCACTGAAGAAGGATTTGGCAGGTGGCATTCAGACAGCATGGCAGCGATGGGAGAAAACAAAAATTTTTGATGAATTTTCAAGAGTCACCGCCATAAAGGGACAAAAGTCCAGTCGGGGCCGTACGATGACCACGCCCGTTAAACGGCGGCCAATGATCAACTCTCTTTTGCAAGATCTGCAACCAGGACAATGGATCAGTATTGATGAATTTGTCCGACTACTGCAGACAAAAGCCGAATACTCGTTTGAAATGGTTAATTATGACTGGAAGCTCTATTTCGTTGATCAACAATACGGACATATTTCTTACAATGATACCTGGCCTCTTCTACAACTGCGGTATGTTTTAATATATCTGTTCGAGTATTGTGCTACCCTTGGCCTTATTGACCTTGCCTATCAAGATCCCCGTGGGGCAAGAAGTGAGGATTACAGATCATGCTGGGGAACGGATGAGCTGGAATATCTCAGCCATTGTGATGGGTTGCAATATTTTCGGATCAATGATCTCGGCGCTTTTGCCCTGGGTCACCACGATACGTATGAAGCACAGAAAAGCGATGACGACATATTTACCTTTGACGGAACTGATCTGGTTGCAAGCAATACTGCGACCATTCCTCCGGGGCTGGAACTATATCTTGAAAAGATCGGTGAGCGTACCGAAGTTGACAGGTGGCGGCTGACGGTTGCCTCGTTGCTGACAGCGATCAACGGTGGTGAAAGTATACCGGAAATCAGAAAGACCCTTGAAGCTTTATCGGCAGAAGACTTCAGTAGAGAACTGACGACGCTGTTTACGGAAGTTGAGCATAGGTCCACCGCCTTTATTAATGTCGGCCGGACAACCTTGATAGAATGCGGTCCGGAAGCTCGCAAGCAAGCGCTGACAAATAAAAAATTAAGCAGTCTCTGCATGCCTGCCGGTGATAAGTATCTGGTCGCTGCCCCTGGCAAAGAACAGACACTCATCAAGGCTCTTGAGTCTATCGGTTTTATTCTTGGAGTAAAATAAGCAGAGTCTTTTATGAGCAAAGTTGGACGATACACAGATGATCCTTGAACTGACCTCGGAGGAGGTAGTGCGTAACTTACGTCTGGCTGTTCATAATCTTGATTGGTCCGTACGTACCGGAAACTGTCTTGGTGATGGGGGGATTAAATTTGTCTGGCAGCTGGTACAGTGCAGTGAATGGGACCTGCTAAGGCTAAAAAATTTTGGGCGTAAGTCGTTAAATGAAATAAAAGCGACATTGCAGTCATTTGGTTTTAATCTCAATTCCTCTCTTAGTACCGAGGACATCGAAAAAATCAAAGATTTTCACCATCTCCCGGACAATGACTACCTACGAGAGTGGCTGAGAACAACCGTTGTGAAACTCAGCCGCTTTCCCCTTGATTTATTCAGCAAGCGCGAAGAACAAACCCTTCGGAAACGAACATGGGCCACCAGCAGAAAAATGACGCTTCAACAGCTGGGACAATTGTTTGATGTGAGCCGAGCACTAGTGGGAGTTATTGAAAAAACAGTTTTAAGTAAGCTTCAGAGTCATTGTATTGTAGAATTGGTGGACGTTAATTATCACCTTTTAGGCGAATTTGCAGCACGTTGCAATTGTATTGAGTTCACTGACACCTGTTTTGACCTTATCAATTTGTCAGAGCAGGAAAAAATTATTACAGGCTCTCTTCTAGGCCTTGCAATTGATGGGCTAGTCGTTGACTGGGATCGATCGCAACTGATGCTCAATGAGTATACTCCACAGGATATTGAGGAGCTTAAACAGTATTTTACCCAATCAAAGGGAACACTTTCCCTTCAATTTATCACCAAAGTAATGCTCAGAGGACAACGGAGTAACGAGGACATTATCAGTCTGCAGAATACTACCCACCATTTAAAATGGCTGGCACCATGAGTTTAATAGATTTGGGATCCGGCAGCAAAAATCAACGAACTTGATGCATTTCCACACAACACCAACCTATGCGTGGAAGACAGGGCAAAGGGACAGATTTATCTTCGATAATAACCATGGCAATCTCATCCATTAAAGCAAAGTCGCAAATTAAGATTTTTGTTCCTGATAACCCAAAATAGCACCCTACCCTATATAGGATCAAGTGCTTGAATTTGCTGGTGCGGGACCAGAAATCGAACCAGGAACACATGGATATTCAGGCATTACCTCCATAGCTTCTCGACCTCATGAATTGCGGCATGTTTTTGAAATATCGCACTATTTTATTTCCTGATTTTTTCTAATTTTATGCATTTTTATCGATTCTGAAATGTTTTTGGTTTTTCCGGATTAACCGTACGTGCAGTGAAAAAAATGTAGAAAAAAGCGGTTTATCCAGCTAAAGCGTGCTTTTGAAAAAAATTGTTTTTTACTCAAGTGACACTTGATACCAGATCGCAAATTTAAAATCCACGGTCGGTCCGGATTTGCCTTTTTAATGTACGAAGAATTATACATTGGATCGGGATTTTCAATCGATTTGCCCATTGCCAAAGCAAAGACCACAAAATTCTTTCGTTCAAACGTTGTTGCGCATGGTTGCTTAAAGGCAGCAGGATTTATGATATTTAGATTCACAGAAAACCTCAGTCTATTCACAAAACCTTTCGATAATAAAGAGTTCCTCAAAACGGTAAAGTATCTTTTGAATGAATAGGTTTTTTCTCCACGCAGGTAAATGCGAAAATGCCGCGGATGGGCGGTTTAAATTTTCTGCAAAAAATCATGTCTCAACATCCCATTCCTGTAGTGATGTGTTCAAGTCTGACCGAAACAGCTTCTGCGATGGGCTTAAGAACCATGGACCATGGAGTATGGAGCTGTAGATATCATTCAGAAACCGAGAATGGGAACAAAGCAGTTTCTGGATGAAGCCAAGAGTAGTTATTTGCGATGCGGTAAAGGTCACAGCAAAGGCAAGTGTAAGGGGGCAAAGCCGGACAACAACGATAAGTACCGATAAAAAATTGAATGCGGATGTCATCCTGGCCAAGCCTCCTGCTTATGCAAAACCCATATCGTTGTTGCTGAAATGTAGTAGTCGTCTCAAGTTCATGATAAATACCAAATGTATTGAGATTCGATTTACCAATCTTAATCCTTTTCCCCAAGTGATAGCTATTCAATGTTGGAATAGATTAAGCTCGATAACCGTGCCTCTAAGCACCAGCACCAATAAGCGGCAGCTCTTTTTCAACGGCGAAATATACCAGAAACGTTGGTTCCTCGTGGTTATCGTTGTCTTTACGGCGTTTGATTTTCTTCACCAGTTCCGGGTTGTTTTCCTCGCGGATCTTTTTCAAAAAAAGCCTTTTTCCTTGATACCTTGTTCCTTCTTCTATAAATAGGAAAGTCGCCGAAGGGTTGGATTGCAGGTTATGATGAGTGAGGCGGTCGCGCATGATAAAGGCCACGGTTTCCTCTTCCAAAAAGTGCGGACTCGAATATATCGCCGCATCAACCTTTCCGTTGCTGTCTGCTGTAGCCAACACGCCGCATCCCTTTGAACTTTCGAAGTATTCCTGTAATTTTTTCATGATTTTCCTTTGTGCTGTGAGGTTATTACGTCGGTTGTTGCAAGGTATTGCAGTCGCAATACCTTGCGGTCCTCATGGAGGCATTTATTGTTAATCCCCCACTCGGCGAATCTCTCTACAGAACAATAGTAGATATGGTCAGGCCCGATTGCAATGGCAGATCAAGATGAGCTTATTGATAGTATTTACTACCAATATAACCCTATAAACATCCTGTTGTCCCCGGTACGTGCCTGCTTATCTTGTAAGGTATTCAACCAAAGGAAGAATTATGAAATCTGCCATTTACATAGGAGAGATCGGCCACAAGAGGAATATCCCGAAGGTCCATCGTTTCCGTTATCCCATCTTCATGTGGTTTCTTAATCTTGATGAACTTGATGTATTGCCGGATCTGGGTCGGTGGTTTTCCGTGCAACATTGGGCGATCAGCCGCATGCAACGGAGCGATTATTTGGGCGATCCACAGCTGCCACTTGCCGATGCGGTGCGCGCTCGGATGTTGGAACTCACCGGCCATCCAGTTATCGGCCAGGTTTGCGGCTTGATGAATATGCGCACTTTGGGGCTTTACTTCAGCCCGGTAAATTTCTACTACGGATTTGATGGTGACGGTCGCTTCACTCATTTTCTCGCCGAAGTTTCAAACACCCCCTGGAATGAGCGACACCACTACGCCTATCATGTGGCTGATGGATGTTATGAATTGACGCAGTCCAAAGCCTTTCAGGTTTCTCCCTTTAATCCCCTGCAGCAACAGTATCGCTGGCGGATCGGTCCACCAGGGGGAAAGATCGGTGTTTCCATCGCAGTCAGTGACGATCGGGGAGAAATTTTTGAGGCTCGTCTGCAACTTGAAAGGCAGCATCTTGAAAAAGCTACCGTTCGCAGAATGCTGCTGAAGAAACCAATTATGACCGCTTTTATTGTTGTCTGTATCTATTATCAGGCGTTGAAAATATATTTAAAAGGCATTCCTTACATTCCTTATAAAAAGGAGACAGTATGAACAACAGTGCAGCAACCAGTAAGAAGTGTGCAGCAGCCATTAAAGCGAGAGAGCCATCCTTTATTGATGGATTGGCAAAACATCTGGTTTTCAGATTGCTCGGCGGTCTGAAGTTCGGACAAATTGAGATCAAGGATGTTGAGGGCCGATGGACCTTTGGGACAGACGGAACCCTCGCAGCCCACATAACCGTGCGAGATTCGAGCTTCTATCGACGAGTAGTTTTCGGCGGATCTATTGGTGCGGGGGAGGCGTATATCGATCATCTCTGGGATGTTGACGATCTTGCAGTCCTGTCGAGGATTATGGTGCTGAACATGGATCTGCTGGATCGAATGGAACGTGGCCTGGGTAGGATTCTGCAACTCTTTCGGCTCCTTGGCCACGCCGTTAACAACAATTCTCGAAAAGGATCCAAACGGAACATTCTTGCCCACTATGACCTGGGCAATGAAATGTACCGGGCCTTTCTTGACCCGACCATGATGTACTCATCCGCCATTTATCCAAAAGCCTCAAGTACTCTTGAGGAGGCAACGTATCATAAGTTGGAAATTATCTGTAAGAAACTTGACCTGCAGCCAACCGACCGGGTGATCGAAATAGGCTCAGGGTGGGGCGGTTTTGCTATCCACGCCGCCCGTAATTACGGCTGCCATGTTACCACTACAACTATATCCGACGCTCAATATACAGAAGCGAAAAGTCGCATTGCTGCAGCTGGGCTAGCCGATCGTATCAACCTTTTGCAGGTCGATTACAGGGACTTACACGGAAGTTTCAATAAACTGGTGAGTATCGAGATGATCGAGGCGGTAGGACAAAAGTACTTGCCGACATTCTTTAAAAAATGCGGAGAATTGCTCACGGATAACGGCACGATGCTGCTCCAGTCCATCACCATTCGCGATAATAAGTATGAACAATATGCGAGGTCTGTCGATTTCATCCAGCGTCATATCTTCCCCGGCGGTCACATTCCATCGGTAACAAAAATGGTCACCCTGCTCACAGAGAAGACCGATATGGTAGTGCGTAGCCTTGAGGATTTTGGCCTTGATTACGCGAGGACCTTACGCGACTGGCGATGGCGTTTTGCCAAGGCCTTCCCCTCCCTCCGGGATGACGGCTACGATGAGCGTTTCAGGAGACTTTGGGAGTATTATCTCTGTTACTGTGAAGGAGGTTTTCAGGAACGTTCGATCAGCGTTGTTCATCTGGTGGCAAATCGGCCGGGACTCCAAGGTGGCACAGTGCACCGATGAATCCATTCATCAATATCGAAATTAACCAGGCAATCTGGTTTATCTGCGTTTGGGGGGGCAATGCCGGGGTTCTTTTTGCCCTGCCCCTTCTGGTTTTGAACATTATTCTGTCTCCCAATAAGGGAGCCGAATTACGGATGATTGGTTTTCTGGAATTATCAATAATTTGATGGCGTCGTAAAAACCTTAACTGTTCGGTTTGCGTCGTTCCGGGCTTGATCCGGAATCCAGAATTTTCTGGCAGATGTAGATTCCGGATCAAGCCCGGAATGACGTTGTCTGAAGGTTTTTACGAGTTTGTCAATAATTTGAAATGCTCCATTTTCGGCGAATTTTGGGGAAATAATCTTGCTTTTTAAAGGTTCCAGAGTGCTCGATATCCAGTGCGTTTTGCGGAGAAAAGCTTAGCGACTGGATCAGATATAGTTTCCTTTGCTATAGGATCCAAAAATATATATATATACATGAGCCAAGCGTTAAGATCAGTTCCCCGAGAGCAATCAAGCGTAAAGATAGCTTTCCCATGTTACTCCCCTAAGATGATTTAGATTTTAGAAGGAATGGAGATAAGACAGAATGTTTTTTGAGGTGTGGTGGTATAAGAGATGTCATGGCCTAAAAAGCAAAAATTGTGCCTTATTAGCATCAATTAACTGTATTTGAGATTTCAAATAGATAACCCTAACACAGATGTTTTAAAACACAAACTATTGTCCGCTTTTCCGATTTTTTGCCGTTATTCGGGAAAAAAGGGTGCAGGTCACGTAATCAGAAATTCTGTTAGTGAAGATTATCTGGTCCTTTCAATCTGAATTCACCACTTGGGGAATCAAAGATAATTCCAGAGATTATCAACCGAGAAAATGCTCCATTCTTCCAGCATCGGACGATTGATAGTACTTTCGTCTTTTCCAATCCGTAGAGACACCTGTTGCCTCTCAGTTACCATCAACCACGAAGCCTAACTCTCATCCAGAAGTGACCAGCAAAGATTCTTGGAAGAATTTCTTATTGGCCTTTGGGTCAAGATCAATAGGAGAAATGTTGACTATTGAAAATCAGAGATTCAGTAGTAGCAGCAGTCAGTACCGCCATTCAAAATGGAGTAATTATCTCAATTGATTTTCTGGAACCATTTCCGACGTGCCCAAGGTCGGAGATGGTTGAGTGGTACACCAATCCGCACACGAGAGTCAGTTACTATCTTGCACGCTGCCTGACTCTTCTGTCGAAGAGACCAGCAAATTTTTCTGGAAACATCTCGAGTTTCAAAATGCTCTATTTGTTACTAAATCTTTAGAGTACTTTTTTTGATTTTTCCAAAAGCCAGAATACTCCCTTTTGAACGTGTTTTGGGGCCATAATCAAGTTCGACCTTATCAGGAATAGTTTTAAGTGGTGCCACATCGAGTAAGCCCATTATTGGCAGGGAACATCTTTAGTAGCCAGAATAGTCACTGGTACAAAACTTAGCCCCACATGATTCTGAGGAATCACTCTTTTGATTTTATCTATCAAGTTCTCCGTTCCTGTTTTGGTGCAGTCGAAAATTAAGGTTGAGTAGCCTTCCAATTACTGCTCGGTTCCATCAATCTCCCGGTTGGAATCACCTGGTGGCAAAATATCCCAGGAGGAGCACAGATCAGAATGTTATCGTGATAGGATGTAGTGCGGGGTGGCTTCATTTTATGAGATTCCGGGTTACATCTCAAATCTCCATTTCTGCACCAGCTGTAACGACTATAGCAAATGCAAACCGAAGGAGATGAAAGAAGTAAAACTAAGTGCTGTTTTCTTTAGGATAACTAACTGGAATGGTTGCCTTATGATGCAAGCTATAGTGTCCATTGTCACCAGAGGTCAGCCCTTCCTTATGGGGAAGGGCTGTGAAGATGAAATAAGACTGAAATTACACAAAACAACTATATCTATCAAAGTGTGGTCTAAGGATTAGGACAACTCAGTTCAAGGCTCAATCGGGTATCATTAAGGTATTTTTTTTCCTGTTCCAGATAATAGCATCAGCGTCGTCTGGTACCATTTGAATCTCAGGAAACATATCTGCGCGAATATCACTTGGGCCTTTTTTTTGTGCTCGAACGACCTGATCACCGGGCAACTTAGTTCCATTTCTAAGATGATCAAGCATCATGCCTACTGCATCATTAAAATAAGGGTGCAGGTAGCTCGAATTTTCCCCATATGCAGGCAGCAAGCCATTATACATCTCGAGATGGTGACCGTTCTTGATTTCAAGAAATGCCATTTCTGCATCATCTCCGCCCTGTTGCATATATCTGGCATAATAGGCCCTGGAAGCATGATTGATATGAACAACCTCATCGGATCGTCCCTGCATTAAAATGATGGGTTTGCCATGTAGTTTGCCGGTTAGTGCAGTTTGTTTGATACCACTCTGGATCCTATTAAAAGCAAACTTTTCTGCTTTAATCAACCTGTGCCCGGCCCTCTCCCATTCAGCACGGCCAGGAAGAGACATCTTGTAAAATTGCAAAGCTGCGGTGAGATTTCCGTCCTTAACCTCCTCGCCAATATTTTTTGAATAATAATTTTCCTGAGGTCCACCTTCGGCATTATTGTTGATCAGTTTCATCATCTTACTGATACCACCCAAGAGATTTTCCCCAATCATGTTTACGTTGATGTCTCTTTCCGAAAAAGGTGCGGGAAAACGATCCAACATTTTGACACCTTCGACTTGGGCAAAGCTGATACCAAAAAGCTGATCTTCCACATTGAATTGACCGTAGGAGTTGGCATAGGTGGCCACCACTTCCTCACTGAGAGTGGGGAGCACCGGTTGGAACAGATTCTGTTCTTCAAGTAATCCCGCGAAGGTGTTCAGCTTTTCTTGGGCTTCTGTGCCTAATTCCGCATGACGGGTTGCATCATCCTCTGTAGTATACTTTCCTGTCAGGAGCCCCAGACCATACAGACGCTCACACCGGTTTTGTGCAATGCTATAATACTCAGAGTAAGTCGGGGCAACAGCCCCGAGCTGATTGAAATTGGCCACATAAGCTGCTGCATTGGACGGTGCCAGATTGGCACATGTCTGGTAAACGTTTTGGTAAGCATGAAAGTCGTAGAGACTCCAGCCAACGGACTCTGGTCCCCATCTATGGTCACCCTGCTGAATACTAAAGTGGTGTTCGTCCAATCCAACATTGGGCTCAACTGCCACGAGTCCGTCGATCAGGTCTTCTCTATCGTCCTCACCAGACAAAAGCACAGCCTTGCCACCATTTGACCAGCTCGTTGAAATAACGATAGTGCTTTCTGGTCTGATGGCCTGGAACACAAGGCGGCCAATTTTTTTACCAAAGTTCTCTTCCAGGTTAATGACGTAAAATGCGTATCTTATTGATGCGAGGGTAAAATATCCCCAGTTTTTTTCGGGATTTTTCTGGGAATGGGCGTGTTTGAAAGCCACTGGATACGCATGGGAAAATGTGTTCAGATCTACATCATCTACGGAAAAATCAGCTTCCTTGCCCGCCGTCCCTAACGTGGATGCAGTCAGGTCAAGTTTGTACACCACATCATCATCATGGCTTTGACTTACGCTATTATATAAAACATGCACACCGGTACCAGTACCTTTATCCGTATAGACGATGGCGCATCTTTGTTTGAGTCCGACTTCACCAGTGGAACCGATGGCACCAAAAACGCCCCTGGAGCCGGATGAAGGGCCTGCCAGAATGCATGGATTGTCAGAATTAAAAGTATTCGGGATTTGAACCACTACACGAACATTATCTTTTCCAGTACCATCATCAATATACGCCCAATATTCCTTGCCACCCAACATACCATCAAGATCATCATTATCTACGGTCGGACCCCAGAGAACCCCATATCCACCTGGTGTCTGAGCATCAATCATCGTGAAATAGTTCTTTGCGATGGCAATAGTACGAGCTTCATCCGCTGTCTTGGGACCGTCATCAAAACCATTGAGTGTTGTGTCAAGATTCTGAATACCAGTGGAGCCAACACCCCCTGTCCGAAGATCGTTAGTGATGCCGTCGAATAGCCGTACCGGCAGTTCCTGGGTAATGAAGCTTGGTTTAATATTTCTTGGTAACTTTGTATTGATGTGGCTATGTTTTTCAGCCTTAACAGGTCCTTCATTAGTCTGGAATGCTTGACTTTCTGTGCCGAAAATAAAAAGAATCGATGAAAAAATTGCTGTGACAAATATTAACTTCTTTCGGTTGTTAAGCATCGTTGTAGCTCCTGAAAAGTTAATTGTTCAAGTGCAATCTTGTTTTGTTGTCTAAGCCCGGCGAACGCACACGGGAAGAGAGCCGCAGCTGTCATTTAAAGACTATACTTGGAATATAAGTAATGATTGATGGGAAGAGGACGCAGAGGAGAACCCCTAAACCCTGCAAGGCGATGAACGGCATAACTCCTTTGTAAATATCCATCATTTTGTATTCTCCTTCTGGTGCAGCTCCGGCAAAGTAGAACAGCGCATAACCGAAAGGAGGTGTTAAGAATGAGGTCTGTAGGACAATACAGATAAGCATAGAGAACCAAAGGGGATTGAATCCAAGCTGTAGGCAGATCGGCATGTACACAGGCAGGCAGACGAGGAGAATAGCAACCCAGTCAATGAACATGCCGAGCACGAAGATGGCGAAAAGCATGATGCACATGACCATTATTGGCTGAAGGTTGCCACCAATAAGTAAATCGGTTATGACATCGCCCCCACCAACGTAGAGAAAGGTAGCACTGAAAAGGTTTCCGAACAGGACGAGGATCATGACCATGGATGTGGTCTTGAGAGTCGACTTGCAGGACTTGTAGATGACCTGCCAATTAAGATTACCCCGGGCTGCTGCGAGAACGGTTGCGCCTAAAACACCAACTCCTGCGGCCTCGGAAGGTGTTGCAACGCCACCGAGGATGGTGCCCATGACCGCGAAGATCAACACGAGCGGAGGGATCATAGACTTTATTACCATCCACGTTTTTTGTTTGGCAGAATAGCCCGAGGCTTCTTCCTTACTGATGGGAGGACCGTAAGCCGGTTTTACCTGACACACGATGAAGACGTAAATCATATACAGGGCTGCCAGTAACAGGCCCGGCAGAATAGCTGCTGCGAAAAGAGATCCGACCGAAGTTTCTTTCAGCCCCGTCAACCCCCCGAAGACAACAAGCATGATGCTTGGCGGAATCAGGATACCGAGGGTACCACCGGAGCAGATCAGGCCCGCTGTTAACTTTTTGTTATAACCTTTTTCTATCAACTTCGGAACGGCAAGGAGAGTCATGCCAACCACCGATGCACCTACGATTCCTGTGGTGGCTGCGAGGATAACACAGACGAATATGACTGCCAGGCCAAGTCCACCTCTTATGCCACCCATGACCACGTAGAGAGACTCGAAGAGAGCGTCCGAGACCTTGGCCCGATCAAGTACCTGGGCCATCAAGATGAACAGAGGAACAGCCACGAGGACGAAGTTGTTCATAGTACCCCAGGCATTATTGATAAAAAACCCCAGGAGACCGTCGATATTGAAGCCGTTTTCGATTAAACCATAGATTACTGCGGTCCCTGCGAGAGAGTAGGCTAGTGGGAGACCGAGTACAATAAACAAAATGAGGGTAACAAACATACCAATGGTTAATAGTTCAGGACTCATAGTCTTCCCTTAGTGAGTAGATTTCTCTTGGCCGAAGTTTAAAAAACGCTTGATCAAATTGGATAAGACTTGAAGAAAAAGTAAGGTGAAGCCCAAGCCCATAAACAGCTTCACTGGCCAGATTGGAGGGGCCCAGGCTGATGACAGGGCTTCCTGTATCTTGGTGGAAGTGATTGCATTGTCCCAGGCCCAAATGCCAAGCATGGTCACAAGTGGGATAGTGACGCAGATTGTCAGGACGATATAAAGGACATCCTGTACTTTTTGGGGAAATTTACTGCTGATGATATCCACTCTGACATGGCCGTCGAAATATTCGGTATACCCATAACCCATGACAAAATGTACACCATAGAGAAAGGTTGTCAGCTCCAGTCCCCAGATAGTCGGTGCATTGAAAAAATAACGCCTGACGACTTCGTAGCACATCAACACAACCAGAACCACCATTAGAAGAGACGATACTTCCGCCAATTTTACGACAATCTTATCGATTATTTTGGTAAATAACCTCATGGATCACTCTCCTGTTTTGCCCTTCGCAATGTAAATACGCCGGTAACAATATCAGTCTTGTGGGGACATAAAAAGAAATGCTTGTTGAATTGGGTACAAGCATTTCTGAACCGGATTGATAAGATTCCTGCCGGATTCTTTTTGTGGGACAGAATCCGGCGAGGCTCATTATACAATTTTTTGTTCTTATTCGTGTAGTTTGCCCTTTACAACTTCGTCAAGCGGCCAGGCTGTAACGCCTGCTCTGGCAGTACGCCAGTCGGCAAAATCCTTTTTCAAGGTTTCCTGGGACTCAAGCAGTCGCTTGCAGTCCGGGCATCTTGCCTTCACTTTTTCCAGGTATGCCTGGGTTGTTTTGGCGAATTCCGCAACTGTGGCATCATCCATCTGCACGATTTCAGAGTGTTTCTCAAAAAGACGAATTGCTTCTGCATTGAGGTTGTTGATCCAGCTATAACTCCAGAGTTGGGTCTCCTTGGCGGCGGTGTCGAGTATCCATTTCAGGTCATCGCCCAGTTTGTTGTATGAGTCCTTGTTGAAAAAGAGGGCTAACTGGCAACCGGTCTGATGGACGCCCGGTTCGATGATGTATTTGGTGACCTCGTCAAAACCCATAGGCCAGTTAATCGCCGGAGAGGAAAATTCACCCGCATCAAGAACCCCAGTCTGCAGGGCCAGGTAGACTTCACCGCCTGGTGTCGCAACACCGGAGGCGCCAAGTTCGTTGAGGATATCCAGATACCAGCCCCAGGTTCGGACCTTCATGCCTTTGAAATCCGCCATTTTAGTCGCGCGCTTGTTTGAGTTGAGTCCCATCTCTTGACCGGTTTGTCCACCGGGAAGGGCAAAAAGATTATATTGGCCATAGAGGGCTTGCATTTCTTGTAGGCCACCCCTTTCATAAAGCCAGATATTGTAGAGTTCACCGTCTAAACCGTATGGTACTGAACCGAAGGCGATAAAGGCCTCATTTTTGCCTTTCCAGTAACCTGGCCAGTCATGGCCTGCATCAAAGGAGCCTTTACTGACTGCATCGAAGATTTCCATAGCAGGAACAAGTTCGCCGGCCGAATAAGGTTTGATATCAAGACGACCGCCCGAAGCCAATCGGACGGTATCGCAGAAATGGACTGCCATATCATAGAACAGCAGGCCTTTGGACCAGGGGAGTACCATCTTCCAGCGGACTTTTTTGTCGCTGGTTGTGACCTTCAGATTCTTTACTTCCTCAATCCTCTTGTCTGCACCAAATCTCTGGCGATCCGACTTGGTTTTTTTATCTTCCGCCAGGGCCATGTTTGTAACGAATAAAAATGTTAATGTGAAAATTGCTACTGTTTTGAAGATTTTTTTCATAATGCCTCCTCCTGCTCGGGTTGTATTAATTTTACTACACGTAGTAAGTTTGCTACGATTTTCCTCCACTGTCTTGTACAGGTACATCCAAGCCATCTCAAAATCAGGCTGTAAAAGAGTCTCGCATTTGACGCTTTAGAATTTTTCCGGCCACATTGCGGGGAAATTCATTCAATATCTTTACATATGCAACCCTCTGAAATTTTGCTCCAACTCTTTTGTTTATCCAGTCTTTGAGTTCGTCATTTGTGACTAGAATCCCTGGTTTCATTGTTACAGAGGCGACAGGGACCTCTCCCCATTTTTCATCAGCGACGCCGAATACCGCCACTTCATTTACCGCCGGGTGCTGGACGACAACCTCTTCGATATCTCGTGGGTAGACGTTGACACCACCGGAAATGATCATGTCCTTCATGCGATCGACCAGATAGAGAAATCCATCTTCGTCCACATACCCCAGGTCGCCGGAGTGCAGCCACCCATCGACGATGGCCTTTTCAGTCAAATCATCCCGCTTATAGTAACCCGGCGTCAGGATTGGCCCTTTTCCACAAATTTCGCCAACCGAATGAGGGGGCACTTCCTGATCGTTTTCATTAACGATTTTCATTTCAAAGAGAGGCAAAGGCGTTCCCACAGAGGCCGGTTTGCGGCGATAGTCTAGTTTATCAAGCACGGTGACAAAGCCCTCTGTCAGGCCGTAAAGCTCGTAGAAACGGTCCGGAAGTAGCTGGTTGAGTTGTTCTTTATGTTCGAGATGTAACGGCGCCCCCAGTGCAAGAACCATCTCCAGGGATTTCAGGGCGACAGGGTCGAAATTAGGTGCATTCAACATGCCGATGATCTGGGCGGGAACCATCATCATGTGCGTGACTTTTTCTTTTTCGATCGTATCGATGCAGGCAATCGGGTCAAACTGGGCATGTAGGATATAGGTAGCCCCTTGAAACACGGTGGGCATGAGATCGACAAAAGCACCGTTGAAAACAATCGCTCCAGAATGAAGAGTAACGCTTTCAGGGGCGATGCGGAACGCTGCAGCAAAGGAAGTCCCATAAGCGATTCGAATAGCGTGGGTATGAACAATGCCTTTGGGGAGTCCTGTTGTCCCGCTGCTGTACATGATATTAAAGGGGTCGCCGAGATTGACGTTGATACCGGTCGGTTCACTTTCATCGACACCTTCCGTTAAGGCGTGATAATCTTGAAAGCTCTCTTTCTCGGCTGCATCCACTAAAAGGCAATTTGCTTCTCGAAGTTTCGGCAGATCCGGAAGAATTATCTTTAGTATGGATATGAATGCTTGATTGGTTATCACCATTTCCGCATCGGCATCTTTTAGTAATGATCGGAGAGCACCCTCTAAAAGCAGCGTACTCATAGGGACCACTACCGCACCAATTTTGGCAGTAGCCCAATATGTCACGAACAATTCGAGACAATTAGGCAGTATGGTGGCAACCTTAGCGCCCTTTCGGATTCCCAAATCTGTCATGACATTGGCCAATTTATTAATGTTCTGGTTCAATTCTAAATGGGTCAGGCGTCGATCTCCAAACACAACGGCGGTATGATCAGGACGATAACGGGCATGTCGACTAAAGATTGTCCCTACATTCATTTCCTCCTCCTCTAGGGGGGTTAGTAGGACCATTTTGGGAACTGATCCGATATTGAAGCTAAAGTACGGTTAATCATCAAAATGTTTGATAAAAATTTTGTAGCAAAAGCCATGCCGAAAACACACTTATAAATGTAACTAATTGTAATCATATTTGTTATTTCCTTTTTTCATCAGCTGCTACTCATCAGGCTTGTCTCTCCATGATATGAATTGTAGTAATTATGCTACATAATTTTAATTTCACTTTATGGCGGAACTGGAAAAGCCCGCAATCTGGTCTTTTTGTAAGCGGCATGGATATTGCTTAAAATACATCTATTCGCAACTCAATCGCTGGATCAGGTGAACAATAAATTGTTCTAACAATGTAAAAGGAGGATATGATGCTGGAAATAAAAGATGCAGTAGCTGTGGTTACTGGTGGGGCCAGCGGTATCGGTCTGGCTTTTGCCAAATACTGGGCTAAGTCCGGTGGCAAAGTGGTACTTGCAGATATGTCGGAATCAGCCCTTAGCAAAGCAATGGTGGACATAGGTGATCAGGCGGTTTCGCTGGTGTGTGATGTCACCAGCGAAGCGGACAATCATAAGCTTGCTGAGACGGCCATGCACGCCTTTGGCAAGATCAACCTGGTGGCACCCTTTGCCGGTATTATAAAAGACGGCTTGATGCTCTCTCCGGATCGCGAGACCGGGAAGGTAGTTTCTAAAATGTCTCTCGATCAGTTCCGCTCGGTTATCGATGTTAATTTGACTGGCGTGTTCCTCACAGTGCGTGAGTGTGCGGAACAGATGATTAATAATGGAGACCGGGGATTAATCTGCCTTGTTTCATCCACAGGATCACTGGGAACCGCTGGTCAGATTAATTATTCATCGAGCAAGGCGGCGATTTCAGTAATGCCGAAGGTCATTACCGCCGAATTTTTCCGGCGGGGTGTTTCCGACCGCATTCGGTGTGTGGCCGTGGCACCGGGTTATGTGGCCACACCCATTCTCGAGGGAATGAACCGGAAGGCGCTCTCGCGTATACTAGACAATGTTCCCATCTCGCGGTTGATCGAGCCGGATGAAATCGCTTCCCTAGTTTGCGAGATCTACCGCAATGAAGCTCTCGCTGGTGATGTCTATTATATCCATGGGGGTCTACGCTTAGGTTCGAAGGGATAGCGCGATAATCGTTTAAAAGCCACAGAAATTTGGGGATAAGTAGTGTGAATAAAGTTTGGAAATTAAGTAATAAAAAACCTCAATATTTATCTCTAAATACTCACCACAATATCAATTTTCCGAAAACAAGGTATACTATTATTAAATTTAAGGAGTTCCGCTATGAGTAAAGTCAGCATGATTGGAGCCTACAATACGAAGTTTGGAGCATTTGTGGAGAAGAACCGCGAAACAGGAGAGGTTCAGGATACCAAATCGTTTTATGAGCTGATCATCGAAGCCGGTAAAGGCGCCATCGACGATGCGGGTCTGCATCCGTCCGATATCGATGGCATCTGGATCGGCTCCTGCTCGCCTTCCATGTTTGTCAATCAGGAGCACGTGGGTCCTCTGGCCCTGGAAGTTGCGCCTGAATTTCTCCGCTTCGTCCCGACCACGCGCACCGAAGGGGCCTGCGCCTCATCTTCTGTGGCCCTTTACAACGCCATTTTCGGTATCGAGTCCGGTCGCTTCCGTCGGGTGCTCGTTATCGGTGTAGAAAAGATGAGCCTGCTCTCAACAAAAGATGTCACCCATGCCCTGGCCTGTTCTTCCTATTGGCCTGAAGAGGGCGCGGCGGGCATGACTTTTCCGGGGTTGTTTGCCGAGTACGCCAAGGGCTACATGGCTCACTATGGCTATAGCAGAGAAGAGCTGCAGAGAATGTTTGCCGCCGTTTCGGCGCTTTCCTATCGTAACGGTATTGAAAACCCTCTGGCCCATTTCAGCAAGGGCGGTCCGGCAGATCGGTTCAAGCTGTTTACCGCCGAAGCCATAATGAATCTACCGGAATCAGGGAAGGGCAGTAACCCTGTCATCGCCGAACCACTGCGTCTTCATGATTGCTCCCTGATATCGGATGGGGCGGCGGCGGTCGTCCTTGCACCCACGCAAGAAGCCCACACAATAAGCCAGCGCGTTGTGGAAATTGCCGGCATCGGCATGACTACAGAGCGACTTGCTGAGAGCGTACGTCCGAATCTTCATGAGCTGATTGCTGGCAAACGTGCGGTTGAGCTGTCTTTTAAAGAGGCGGGAATTACCATTGATGATGTCGATCTGGCAGAGGTTCACGATTGCTTCTCCATCAACCAAATTCTGACCACCGAGGCATTAGGGCTTTCTGCGAACGGTCGCGCCGGGTGGGATTACCTTGATGGCCGATTCAGTGCCGATGACAGGTGTCCTGTTAACCTATCGGGTGGATTGAAATCCAAGGGTCATCCGGTGGGTGCGACAGGATGTTCCATGCATGCTCTGGCTTACAAACAACTGGTCGGCGAACCGATCGGCATGGCACCGGGTGCCAAAGAGCCGGAAATTGCTGTTGTCTTTAATGTCGGCGGTTCAGCCGCCACCAACTGTGTAACGACACTAAAGCGAATATGATCCAGATATGACTGATTCTTCTATTACCAATCCCATCTTTCGACCAGGTTTTTTCAAGAACCTGGTCGAGAACATGGAAATTGGTGTAATTATCACTGATACGATCGGTAAGATTGTCTATATTAACCGCACCTACGCCCGTTTTGTTGACATTGATATCAAAAATTCTCTTGGCAAGCAGGTAACACAGGTTATCTCAAACAGCCGACTGCATATTGTGGCCAAAACCGGTATTGCAGAGATCAACTATCCCCATAAATTCAAAGACACCGGTTTCCTGGTCCACCGCGTTCCGCTACGGGAGAACGGAAAGGTCATTGCCGTGGTCGGCCTGGTTTTATTTGATTCGGCTACCACGGTATCAAAACTTGCGGAGAAACTGGATCAACTTGAATCAAAGATCATTGATGTTCAAAAAGAACTCGCCACCGTGCATGCCGCTAAATTCACCTTTGATAGTATCGGCGGCAAAAGCAAAGCCATCAAAGAAGCCATACGAGAAGCGCGTTCTGCCGCAACCACCGATCTTCCAGTGTTGATCACCGGAGAATCAGGAACGGGCAAAGAGCTTTTCGCTCACGCTATCCACAATGCCAGCGCCAGGCGCCATTTTCCCTTCATCCGTGTCAACTGCGCCGCATTGCCTAAAGACTTGCTCGAGTCGGAATTGTTTGGTTACGAAAAAGGGTCATTTACCGGAGCAGACCCGAAAGGCAAACCCGGAAAATTTGAGCTGGCCCACCTGGGTACCATTTTTCTGGATGAGATCGGTGATATGCCTTTAGAAATGCAACCTAAGCTACTCAGAGTATTGGAGCTTAAAGAGTTTGAACGTGTTGGAGGGGTCAATATTATCAATTCGGATTTCAGGATCATTTCCGCAACTAATCAGGATCTGGAAAGCCTCATGAAAACCGGTCAGTTCAGAAGAGATCTTTACTACCGCTTGAATGGTATCCCGGTGAAGATCAAGCCGTTGAGGGACCGGTGTGAAGATGTCGTTCCGATTGCCTACTATTTCATAGAAAAAACAGTAAAAGGACCTTCAGGGAAAGGCATCCGGATTCATCCTACTGCGGAAAAAGCGCTGGAAAGATATGATTGGCCGGGCAATGGAAGAGAACTCTTACATGTTATCCAGCGCATCCTGTTTGGCACATCATCCGGTACTATAAAATTAGAGAGTCTTCCAGACTATCTTTTTCATTCCACCGTTTTTCCCAAACGATCCGATGCTACCACAATAAATGACTACATGAAATCAGCGGAACGTTTTCTCATAGAACAGACACTGAGGCAGGTCGATGGCAACAAAACAAAAGCATCCGAATCCTTAGGTATTCATCGAACTTTGCTTTATCGAAAGATGAAAATACTCGGGATCGATTTATTATGATATCGTAATGATATATTATCTATTTGATTTTATTGTTCTGTGGCTGCACTACTGGAGCGCTTCACAGTCGAGAAATCAAAAATGAAACCTCGGAGGCCTTTTAGTCACATCTCGGGTATTTTTGCGCAACGCCCCGAAAAGGTGCATTCCAGTCGTCATACCGAGAGACTATCCGGGAAAATCTGCCTAGCGGATTCGGCTGGCATCCTAAACAGCTTCCTGAGCCTTTCCAAAACCCTCGTTATCGCAAGTTTTCAGCAGTAAACCGGAAATCGTCAGTTTCCGCTTGCACAAACCTTTCACAAAACCCTATTGAGGTGCGGAACCGATTCCTGCTAAATCACGCAGTAGGGAAAATAAAACACAACTTATTGCCTGAATATTCAGTTAGATAAAGACACCACCGGCAAACGATAATCTATGTTTATTACATCCCTGAGTTCATCCAGGAAGTAAGCTCCTAAACGGTTGATATTGGACTTGCGGTATGGAGCCATGCAGGCGGCGAATGCTCCGGGCGTGTGAAAAACTTATGCCAACTTTTCGTCCGTTTGCTACTCAGACCCCAAGTTGTCCCCTGGACAAGGCCAGGAAATTCAAGAGGAAATTCTGGCTGCCGGAATCTCACTGTAACAAAAAGAAAATTGATAAAACCTTATTGGCTCACTTAATGTGGGTCCGGTGTCATCATTGCGGGCCCAGTATCACCTAATGTGGGTCCATTATCATTTAATGTGGGTCGGGGCCTGTTCTTATTATCATTTATTGTGGGCCCAGATAAATCATTATTGCGGGCCCGGGCGTTTATCATTGCGGGTCGCTACAATTATGCTGATCTTTGATCAACCGTGAGCAGTACGGCCAAAAAAAAGCGCTGCAAACCCTCACTCGATCAGGGTTTGCAGCGCTTTCAACAAAGCAGATAGACAGCAAATGTTACCACCGATCTGTACCGATAAAATCGTTTACATTACTGCAGGTTGCTCGCTCGCTTTCAGAAAGTCCTTCAAAATCTCTTTTGTCATCGTTAGTGTTAACAATACATACATACTCATGACCTTCTTTATCATTTACCCATACCAGGGATCCAAAATCACCTTTCATGATACACCTCACATGTTGTTTTATAGTTGTTTCGGAATAAGCATCAATGGATGCGTTCCGTTGCTTGAGACATTAAGCCTGAACCACCGCAAAACAACGGTAAGTATAGAGGAGTATATTGATAGTATTTACTACCATGAACGACGACCACTCCTGGTTGGTCATGGGTTCGGTAAACTGTCAAACTGCCGCCGGATCTCTTCCAACCGGCTGCGATTTTTACCCAGATCCGAATATCCGAGGCGGGAAGCGGAGCGAACCTGAATCAGTCGCTGTCGACCATCCAGCAAAAATTCCCCGTCATCGACAAACAGAATGGTATGGAACTCAACGCGCAGGTAACCGGGTTGCTCGTCTACGATGGTGGTATCTTTCCGATCGGCCAGTATCTGCTTCAGGCGGGCAAAAGCCGAATCCGGATCGTCACCGAATATGAACGGCGCTATACGATGCCCTTCATTTGTCGCCTGACTCGAAACACAATTGGGTGAATTCGGGCACACTGCCAACCGGCCATCTCGTACCCCGAGGTTGTCTGGCCTTCCCCCGGCACAAGCTGCCAGGATGCTCGATAAAATGCTCATCAATATTATCCTTCGCAGATGGTGTATCATTAGCAACCGCCTTTTTTAAAATGATTCATCAAGCGTACCACCGCCAGTTCCTTGGCTTTCGCTTCAACATCGACGGTCATGGTCAGATCCCGCCAACAGTTCGGGACATCCGTTGGATTTATATAATCGGCGTGCGGTCTGGGATCACCTCCACCCCAGCCTGCCCTCGGAGACGACAAGTGGCAATATTGCTCTCTTCCCAGGCACTGCCAGGTTGCACCAGCCAGCTCAGTCGCTTGTTCGACAGACAAATCGTCCGGTTTGCAACGGTGGTGATGGACATCATAGACCAGGGGAATGGAGAGCTTTTCACAAACCGGCAACAGGTCAGACACCGTATAGCTTACATCATCGTTTTCCAGGGTCAAACGGCTCCTGACATTTACCGGCAAATCGGCAAACACCTGGCAAAAACGCATCAGGGCCAAGGATTTGTCACCATAGACCCCGCCGGCATGGAGGTTGATGATATCAGCCCCCACCGCCTCCGCCAAACAGGCCTGGTATGCCAGTTCCCGAATGGAATTGGCAACAACTGCCGGGTGTGGCGAGGAGAGGACAACAAACTGATCGGGGTGAAAGCTGAGACGAATGTCATGCAGCTGCGCAAAAGACCGGGTGGCGCAAAGCAGGATGGCAATTGTTTCGCCATCGGGAAGATCGGCAAGGGAATAGCCCACATCGGGATGGGTCATCCGGGGAAACAACGGCGACATAATGCGAAAGGCGCCGATACTCAGACGGTGGACAGCTTGCACAGCCTGCAACAGACTCTTGGCATTACTGTGACAGATCCCGGACAGCTTTTTCAGCTGCTCGCCGCGCGGCATAACGGACAGTACCTTGGCTGTGGTTGTCCGGAAAGCTATTTTTTCGTCTTTGAACAGACAGCACAAGCCAAAACGCATGGTATCCCTTGCCTCACAATGTATAGTATCAAATAGAGTTACATTCATGACTTATTCCGATACCATAAGTCGTCTTGCTCTTTTTTCTGGGTTTTCTTGCTGATACCCCGCTTTCAGGAAGTCGAACGATTCGATTTCACAACACGATATTGTTGCGGATGATCGCACCGGTCATATCGAGGCGGATCGCCCACCATTGTCAGTCCGGCATCTGCTGTTGACGGAGGTTTGGTAATGATTATCTAGAAAGACAGGATTAATCCGATACAATCTCCCGCTCCCTTAAAGGAGGTACTTTTTATGAACGTAATTTTCTGGCTGAAGCTCTATCTGCTTACCGTTCCCATATTCTTCGCCATTGACATGGTCTGGCTGGGCTACGCGGCGAAAAATTTTTACAGGACTCAACTGCATCATCTGCTCAGTCCTGAAGTGAACTGGCCGGCTGCTTTTCTTTTCTACTTTGTCTATATTGTCGGCATTCTCTTTTTTGCAGTCCGTCCAGGGCTTGAGACCGGGTCGTTCGCCAGAACCTGTCTACTCGGAGCGCTTTTCGGATTTTTCACCTATGCCACCTATGATCTCACCAATCTGGCAACACTGCGCAACTGGCCCATTGCCGTAGTCGTGGTCGATATTGCCTGGGGTACACTGCTCTGCACCCTGGTTGGCGGCAGCTCTTATCTTGTTGGCTCCTGGCTCAGATAGCAAAGGAGAACCTGACCATGACCGCTATCTTCTTCAACGCCGCTTTGCTGCTTGCGGGGTATATGTGCTGCATGTTTATCGTCGGATTGAGGGCTCGGGATAACAGTCTGGTGGATATCGCCTACGGTCCTGCCTTTCTTGTTGGATGCTGGGGCGCGTGGTTTCTCACCGAAGAAATGACATTCCACTTTCGCCCCTTCCTGCTGCTCTGTCTGCTCACCCTCTGGGGACTACGTCTTGGCCTGCATATCGGTCTTAGGCATCGCGGCCAAGGTGAGGATTTCCGTTACCGAAAATTCCGTGAGAATTGGGGTAATACCATAATCTGGCGTAGCTTTCTGCGGATCTATCTGCTTCAGGGCGCGGTTGTGCTGATTGTTGCAACCCCGGTTTTGTTGACTATAGGCGCGCCGGGCGGTTCCTTAGCGTGGAGTGATCTTCTTGGCGTCCTCCTTTTTTCTCTAGGTTTTTTCTTTGAGGCAGTGAGCGACTGGCAGCTGACCGTTTTTAAGAAAGGCGGCGCGAACAAAGGCAAAATCATCATGCACGGGCTATGGCGCTACAGCCGCCATCCCAACTATTTTGGTGAGGCGACCCTGTGGTGGGGAATTTTTCTTATAGGCCTCGCCTCACCGTCCGGCTGGTACGGACTGATAAGCCCATTGACTATCGCTTTTCTTCTTCTCAAGGTCTCAGGAATTCCAATGCTCGAGGCGAAGTACCGGGGGAATACCGAATTTGAAGCTTACAAGGCAAGAACCAATGCATTTTTCCCTTGGTTTGAGAAAAATCCAGATTATTTTTCTCCCTCGGAGGGGTCCAAACAATAATGGAACAACAAAACGGCACGGACAAGGGTAATGTCGCGGTAATTGGCGGCGGCGTGGCCGGGATATTCGCTGCCCATCTCCTGCAGAAAACCCATCGGGTGACACTTTTTGAGCAAGGTGATTATCTGGGTGGTCACACCCACACCATCACCATCCCTAATGGCCCGGATGCCGGAATCCCGGTCGATACCGGCTTTATTGTATTTAATGAGGCGACCTACCCCCAATTCATCGGCTTTTTAGCGGAATTAGGGGTTCCCTCCCAGCTGACGGAAATGTCCTTTGGTTTTCATTGCCTGGAGACCGGTTTTGTCTATGCCGGCAATGACTTGAACGGACTGTTCTCCCAGAGAGTCAATCTGCTGAAGCCGCAGTTTTACCGGTTTCTATTTGAAATAGGACGATTTTGTCGTCAAGCAAAGATCGATGTTGAAACGCAGGAAGAACTGGGCAGTCTGAAGGAATATGTCCGGCGGCATCATTTCCTGCCTTTTATGGTCGACAATTATTTGAAACCCATGGCGGCGGCAATTTGGTCAACCCCAACCGCCGAAGTACTGGCCTTTCCTGCCCGCCCCTTTTTGTTCTTTTTCCGAAATCATGGCCTGCTCGATCTATGGAATCGCCCGGCCTGGCGAACCGTTACCGGTGGCAGCAACAGTTACGTCAAGGCCTTTACAGCCTCGTTTGCAGGCAGAGTTCACCTGAATACAAGGATTCGGCAAATTTTCCGGACTGATGGCGGCGTGCAACTGCAGTTTGACGACCAACACCATGAAGCCTTCGATCAGGTGGTGCTTGCCACCCATGCCGACCAAACCTTACGTCTCCTTAGCGACCCGACGCCGGAAGAATCTCGATTGCTCGGCCCCTGGCACTACGAAGAAAATCAAACAGTTCTTCATACTGATCTGAGCGTCCTGCCGCCCATGCGCAGGGCCTGGTCTTGCTGGAATTTCCGCCGCGAGAGCAGTGGTTACACAACTCAGCCGGCCTATATCACCTATGCCATGAACCTGCTCCAAGGCCTGACAGCCGACAAGCAGTATCTGGTAACACTTAACCGCCCAAGCGACTATGACGAAAAGCAGGTTATCGCCCGAATGATCTATCACCACCCCACCTACACCAAGGCCTCGATGGCAACTCAGGTAAGCCTGCCAACCTTGAACGGAGTGAGAAACACCTGGTTCTGCGGCAGTTATTTCGGCTACGGCTTTCATGAAGATGCCGTTCGCTCCAGTTACCAGGCGGTTGCCCATCTGCAGAAGACGGCCAAATTAGTACCTTAGAAATTCATTTCTTGTTTTTTAAGAATGAATTTCGTTAAGGTACTTATCCCGGCTTTCTTCCCGTTTACCGGGGTTAGTTCAGAAAGATTAAATCAACCCAAGCAGATAAGAACGGAGATTGGTAGCAGTGCCGGTCAGTCCGAGTTTCTTTCTGAGCTGCTTACGATGAAAATCTATAGCACTGACGGATATCTGCAGGACGTCGGCAATTTCAGCGCTGCTTCGACCCTCCCGGACCATAGTTGCGACCTTGATCTCCTGAGGAGTAAGAATGGTATTCAGGCCCACCAGTCGGTTAAGAAAGGGGGCTGTGATCTCGTTGAGGCGTTCTTCAACAATTTCCACAATGGTCCGCTCCCGTTTACCAAGCCGGGTCTCCATCAGTTCCTGAATATAGGGTAGGATCAGGGTTCGGATATTGGCCAACATGTTTTCTTCGAGTTGAACCCGATCCTTCTGTCGATGCTCAAGGAGTACTTTGAGAGCGATATTGCTTTCCGCCAGTTTTTCCGTTTGTTCCCTGAGATTCTGTTCCTTGACGGCAAGATCACGTTGTACCCGCATGAGCGGCGTGATGTTTTCATGGGACATAACCGCTCGATTGAACTCCGGAGCACGGAACTTTACGACTCGAAGGGCAAACCAGCGTTCCTCTGTGGGTGAGTGGCAGGGATAATTGACAAAGAATTCCTCGATTTCCCCAAGAAAGATCTTTCTTATACCGGCCGCAATAACTGCCGGTTCGTCAAAACCCTCTTTGCTTGCTCGGTCACAGGTTTCCAGATAATTCAGACCGACACATGATGGCTCTATCTGAATACCATTGGCTAAGCCAAAATCTTTCCAGGCCCGATTAGTTTCGAGAATCAATCCGGATTCATCAAGTATGGCGACATGGGCCGAGATGGAATCGAGGGCCACCTTATAAATATCCATGGAGTCTCCAGCCGGTTAATGGACGCATCAACCTGATTTTTTAGAGGAGCCGACAACAGTCCGGGCAAGATCGTTAAAAACAAAATGATGCAATGGCATTACCAAATACCAATACAACCTGCCGAGGACGCCTCGGGGAAGAAAATGAGCCGTCTGAACGAGTTGATCAGGTTGCACATCAAACTCAAGCCACGCCTGACCCGGCAGCTTCATTTGGGCGTAAAGGAGCAGTCTTTTCCCGGGCTTGATATCAGCAACCTTCCAAAAATCAAGAGCATCGCCAACGCGCAATTCCTGGTTCAAGCGTCTCCCTCGATTGAGGCCGTAACCTCCCATAAGTTTGTCCATCACCCCTCGAATTCGCCAGAGGAGATTGTACTTAAACCAACCATTCGAACCGCCGACGGCGCAAGCGGACTGGAAAACATCCTCCTGACGTTCGCCATTGTTAAAAGGTATAACTCGAACATCCCGGAGAATTGCCCCCGCGGGATTGTCGAAATCCTTGATGTCGCAAGCTTCTTGTCCGGAGCTGTCACACCATCGGCTAAGAACTTGATTTTCCGCAAGTTCCTGCATTGCCGCGGCAACCGTTTGTTTAAAGAGCAAAGGGCGTATGTTTGGATACAACTGCGCCGCGTTATCATTTTGCAAGACGGTTTCACTCTTTAATCCCTCAACGAGGGCAGAAGCAAGCTTATAGGGGATAGGGGTGAAAAGAATCAACCAGTAGGATGATAAGCGAGGCGAGAGTACAGGAACGGGAAAGAGATATCTTTTCAACCCCATAACTTCGGCTGCCTGCTGCATCATTTGCTGAAAACTGAGCTCTTCACAGCCTATGTCGACTACGAGATTACCCTGGTAGGCGAGGTCGATGGACTCTTGCAGATAAGAAAGGACATCACCAACACCAATGGGTTGGGTGTGATTTCTTACCCAGCGGGGAGTTATCATCACCGGTAGCTTCTGGCAGAGATTGCGGATAATTTCAAAACTTGAACTGCCGGAGCCAATAATCGCGCCTGCACGTAACCAGATTGTCTCAATACGATCGGGTTTTGCTGAAAGTATTTCTCCTGTCTCGATTCGACTCAAGAGATGCTCGCTGGCACTCTCCCTCACTCCGAGCCCACCGAGATAAATAATTCTCCGTACACCGGCATGTATGCAGGCATCGCGGAAGTTCTCGGCGCTGATTCGATCTAGATTCCGATAATCGTCTGTGGAGCCCATGGAATGGATAAGATAAAAGGCTATATCAACTCCGGCCGTAGCTGTGGCAAGGGATTCCTTATCAAACGTAGACCCCTCTTGTATCTCCACTAGATCGGCAATAGACGCCTGGACCTTGTTTCTGTTCCGCACCAAAACACGAACGTTCAGGGTCGATGTTTCAAGCAGTCGGTGTGTCAGTCGTCTGCCTATATACCCAGTTGCACCGGTCACCAGTACGGTTTTGGTCTTCATCGTATCAGGCATGATTGCGAAGTTTCAACTCGGTTGGGTGAGGGTTGAGATAATACTGCTGCTGAAGATACGGTTCCTGGTATTTACGAACATAATGATTCATGAGGGTAATTGGAACGATAAGCGGAACATAATGATTTTTAAACCGTTCAATTACCTCGAGCAATTCCTGTTTCTCGTCGCTGGAAAGCACTTTTTTAAAATGGCCCATCATGTGCATGAGAACATTCACATGTTTTTTCACCGTAGGCAGAAGCTTCATGGCTGCCACCAGGTTCTCCTGATAGGAGGTGAGAAGGTTTTCAGTGCCCAATTTTCCAGCTTGGGCAACAATACGCCCAAGGTTTCTGTAGTGTTTTTCACTGTGGGTCCGAAGCAGCAGTTTATGCTCGGTATGAAAGGTGACCAGATTGTCGGCGGTAAATTTGTTAACGGTATCACGCCAGCGCCGGTAGACGAAAACGGATTCAATGAAATTCTCACGAAGAGTCATATCATGCAGGCGACCTTCCTCTTCTACGGGAAGGAAGGGAAATCGGTTTTTAAATGCCCTGGCAAAAAGACCGACGCCGATCGTATGGGGCATATTGTTGCCATCGTATACCTTTACTCTTTCCATCCCGGAGGAAGGAGATTTACTTTTAAAAATAAAACCACAGAGATCCTCTTGGGCCAATTGGTTCACTCGTTGCTGTGCCCATTCATTCATCTGGTCCGTATAATCGATTCCTGTCTTATTCGTCACGAGCCGGGGTGATTCTGGGTCACCAATAAGTCGCATTGCTTCACGGGGTATAGGAAGACCACATTCCACCTCAGGGCAAACGGGTAAAAACTCAAAATAATTTCCCAGCGTTTCGGTAATATACCGATCATGCTTGTGCCCTCCGTCATAGCGAACTTTATTGCCCAGCAGGCAGGAGCTGACACCGATGCGGATCATCTTATTTTCACTTACGTCCATATAACTTTCCTCCAGTTGGGGAAGCCTTTGATGTGTTCCAGGTTTATACTTATATGGCATGAAGAACTCCTTTGTCAATCCAGGTTTGCCGTGTCATCATCGGCTGATCCTGGAGTTCGCCGTGCAAACATCGCAGCAACAACCCGGTTTAGTTAATTATGGATTAGGCTTTTAGGGTAAGTCGGTGTAAAAGTTGTACAGGAGTTGTACAAAAGGGCTAAAACGAAAAAAGCCCTTACAAGCTATGGCGCTCAGTTAAATTAATACAGTTTTACTCAGCTAAACTGATACGTTGGTTAACAGAGCAAGCCAATATCCCGCCGAAAAAATGTAAACCAGAACCCCGCATCCACCCCGCGTTGTCGCTGTTGGGGCAAAGATTTCATCTATCGAAGTTCAATCAATGCTATTTTTTCAGTTAATGATTTGACGAGCCTTTCTAAGGTAGAGAGTCGTTCTTGAAGAGTCCCAATGGTCTGGGGTTCCTCTTGTGCAGGCAGTGAGGATGCTGGTGGACCGGGTATTGCCATTGATTTTAAGATATCACCAATGGGAAGCGGTGTGTCCGCTTTGTGCACATCCCCGGAATGGTTTGACGCAGAAGCAGAGGGTTGGAGCGGTTTTGTAGAGAATTGTACAGCTGTTAATGTTTCCAGATAAGCAACGCTCTCGATAAAGCTTACCCCCTTGACCGTCATCACAAGATCAATTGTGTTGTAATTTTTTCGGCAGCTGAAACAGCGAGCTAAATTTGTTTTTGGATTGATGCCGGTATTGAAATCATTGCAGACTGGGCATTGGAATCTATAGCGCCCGTCCTGGATTTTTGCAGGAACAGATACGGCTTCAATCAGTCGGGCTATTGGAATGTGGTTACGCAGGGTAAACAAATGTTGACGGGTGTAATGAGGACCAGCCATACCGGCACCTGCCCTTATGCAGTACTCAGCTTTGCCCGCAGGCTTGCACAGTTCTTCATATTGATTACATGGCTGTTTTCCGTCAAACGGTCAATCAGCGCAGCTGTCAGTTGACCATTTTTCAAAAAAGTTGTCCATTGAGCAAACCCAAGGGTAGAGGTGATCAAGGTGGTCTTTTTTTTATGTCGCCGCTGCATCAATGTAAAAAATAAACCGACCTGAATGGGCTCGACCTCCACGTAACCCAGCTCATCGATTAGAAGACAATCGTATCCCTCGAACATTTTGATGACTTTTGCCTCGGTGTGATCTGCAACGGACTGATAGAGCAGTTCAATAAGCTCAGGGAAGGTTATAAAACGGCCTTTGTAACCCTTATTGATTGCCTGCATTAAAAAGGATGTCGCAAGTCCGGTCATGCCGGTCCCCGTAGACCCGATCCAGATGATATTCTGTCGCTGCTCCAGGTAATTCGAGTCATAAATGTTGATGATTTTCTTTCTGGACAAATTGGGTTGGATGCAAGAGCCGCTTTTAAAAAGTTAACGATCCTTCTTTAGTGCAAAGGAACAATACGTTAAATAAATGCAACAACGTAACCAAAATCAGCCTGAAACCTTCGAAAACAAAGGACTACGAAAGAGAAGAAGAAGCGGTCATCCTCAACAGTGGTTGAGTTCAACAGAAGGCCGCGGATAATTGCCTGATCGTTCAAGGCTTGAATCGGGTCTTGCTAAGATTTTAGTTTTTCAGCCATCAAGAAAAAGGCTTTGACTAACTTCTTTTTGAATTCTCGGATCGACTTCCTGTTCCGCATGTAAGTGAGAATCAGTGTTGCCTGATGCTCATTGAGAACAGCAACTTCCCTTTTCTGGGTTCCACCTGCCGTTTCAAAGAGTGCCATTTGAAATGACATCCTTCTGAACTCATCTAAGTCACTCTGATAATTACGGATAAGTTGCAACACAGTCCTGTGCTCATTCCCGTCACACATTTTTGCCAATATTTAAGAATCGCAGTGGCAGGCAAGATATTGAAATTCAGCCAAATAACCAATTGTAATAACAAATAGTAGGTGGTAACAATACAACCACAAGTAGGCACAGTAACATCTTTGCCAGTAATTTTGTTTCCAGAGGTCTGTGTAATGCTATTTTCTTGGCTCAACTTTACAATTTCTCTCTATTCCTTCTATGTCAATGTGAATTCAGTTTGTATCGAGGAGAGTACCCGGCATACGAGTATGAAAATGAATCTTGGCTTATTTCCTGTTTACCGGGGGTAGGTGGTTTTTTACATGTAACAAGAGCATAATATACCCTCATGACAGATTATATTCCTGAGCCTACATTTCAATATCTTGACCAGCTCATTGAAACAAAGACACCAGTTGTTCCAATGTTGTCATACGTAAGAGTTAAGCAAAATGGTACTATTGTAAAAGAGTTAAATATCATTTACTACAAACCCGAAGAACAGACTCTTCGCAGAATTTACAACAAGAATTTTGCTGCATTCATGCTTGAGAACCTATTGTCATTCGAACGGGGTATGTCTTCTCAGGTGCTTGCAGGTATCGTGAGATCCAGTAAGCCAGACGCTGTGGAGCAGTGGAATGGAGACACAATTGAAAAAGTCAATTATGAATCGTTCAGTCTGTACAGAGGGCTTTTGTCAATTATTGGGAAAAATGACGGTCTCCCACTGGTAGTACCGCAAAACACAGCTGTCGTAGGGAACATTGTTCCAGGCGTTAAGCAGATTTTGAACGGTAAAAACCCAACTATAGTGCGTCAGAAGATAAAACAACTTGAGACTCTCCAATACAGAATAGCTGGTATTATAGGCAATAACCCCTTCAAGACTGCTCCAGTTGTTAACGATACAATCAAATGTACCTTAAGTGACGATTACCAAGATTTGAGCGATAAACAAATTGCTAGACTAGAAAGACTTGGCAAACTGTGATGCAAATAGCGACGATACGGCCACCCTTATTTCGTCTACGACTTGTTTCCGCTGTAGTTATGGAAATATCAGACGATTGGGAAACGGGGAAAAAATACCTCAATATGTTGCAATAGCCTGTATGGGGGAGCCCCGTCGGAGACGCCTCTCCGTCTTCGCCACCTTCAGGATAAGTTCAGGTTTTCGAAGGTGTCAAGATTGCGAGGCACGAGCACCCTTGGGCTTGATCTTTACAGCTTTGGACACCTGGACTAAAAAGGCGTATCTTTGGTATTCAACCTCGAAAGGAAATTTCGAATTTACAGAAAGAATGTTGCTTTATCTTTTTTTGGTCGCCCGCGCTGGTTGCCAAATGGAAAGGGATGTTCTCAAATTGTTAAGCTTAAATCTCCTGGTCAAATAGCTAGCGCTTTGGAAGCGTTTTATGGAAGAGGCATTTTATAAAACCATCAGATAAAAAATAAACGTAAAAGTTCAATAGGACAAACTGCCAAACCAGTCCGATTCCCTCCCAATTCCCTTGAATCTCAAGTTTTCCAGAAAGTTGCCGTAGCTACAATCACCCTTGCCGATGCGGAAATTGTATTCGTCAATGATTGCCTGATGCGCATGCGGGATAGGCTCCACTCAAAGTATAACCAAGGGCAAACCGCCTGAATCTTTCAAGGCTCGCTCTTGTATTCTTTTTGACGCTCCGCATTGATCTTTTTCATGCTCGTCCGAAAAAATAACCACACGAAGGACACCAAATTTTCTTTTTTGAGTACCTCATCCTGGCAGCACCAAGCATTTAAAATAAACCGGCAATTGTCCCTATATCGGGGGAAAAAGCATCCCTACACCAACAAACAATTGCATACCGAAGTTCTTTCCGCCTTTTTTCAAGGGGATGTCATTCTTGTTTTGAGATAAATTCAACCTCCATGTAACCAGCATGTAACCAGAGCACACGAAACAAAAAAGCCCTTAACTCAAAAAGAGCTAAGGGCTTGAATTGTCAAATCATATATGGTGCCGGGACCAGGAATCGAACCAGGGACACACGGATTTTCAGTCCGTTGCTCTACCGACTGAGCTATCCCGGCACCTCATATGGAGAGGGTTATTTAACCGACTTTTTTAGCAGTGTCAATAGATTTTCTGGCCTTTATTCTGTTTCCTTTAGTACCTTAGAAATTCTTTTCTTGTTTTTTGCAAGAAAACCATTTCGTGAAAGATCTTATCCTCTCAGGTGAGGGGATTGGGTATTAGAGATCGTTATGAATCGACAATCCACCGAGATCGAGATTGAAGTCCAAGTCCTTATCCATATCGATGTTGCCTTGTTTTTTTGAGGTATCCGATCTGATCTCTGCCAGAGTTTCGGAAAAATCGATCTCATCAAGGGCAAGTAGAGGATCGTCGGACGTTTTTGATTGTTTTATTTCATCGTCATCCAAGCCATCAAGACCTAAGTCAAAGTCAAGATCGTCTAACGCCATATCTGAAAAATCGGGGTTCGCGGGGTTTCCAGCAGGCGGCAGTTCTTCATCAATACCTGTTCCAGGGGGAGCAAGATCGGAGATATCCGACAACTCAGCAGGCATCTCAATTTTCATTGAACGTTCCGCAACCGGTTCCTGTTGCGTTTCCTCCTCCGCATCATCCTCATTGAACAGATCGACCTCAGGTTCGTCAGCATCTTCAAACTGACTAAAATCAATTTCGATCTCTCTTTCATCCTCTTGCTCATCCTCCTCTGACAGTCCTAAACCGGCTTGCTCAGCTTCCGCAAAACCGATTTCCCCTTCCAGGTCAGAATCCTCTTCTTCGACTAGGATACCGAGCTCTTCATCCTCATAGTCATCCATTTCACCGGAAGACTGTTCACCAAAGAGATTGTTTTGTTTAGAAGGTTTTTCTGGCTGCACCTGAGGCAAATGGAGAAAGGTCGGTGCTTTAATATTATGGGTGGAACCATATAGACTATTGGATATAGTTTCGATATCTTTATTGCATTTGAGACATTTTTCCAGATGATCAAAGGAGATGTATCCACATTTTGGGCAACGCATGAGCTGGTACCTCTTTATAGAAACTGCCGGTTAAGTTTTGCTGATGTCGGAGCGAAAGCATTACATATGATTTAAGTATCGCATATTTCCACCACAATAATCAAGGGATATACACCAGGTAAATGACATAACAACGGCGAACAAGTACAAATTCCTCATTCCGATGAACGAGATTTTGTAGTAATACCCTTAAGGGCTATACCCCACAAGGCACTAACCCCCGCACAGCACGGGGACTCTGTTTAGTACCCCTTTGAGGGGTATAAGAACCTTTCACAGATTATTTTTCTTGTTTTTTATGAATGAAAATATTCTGTAAGGTCTTAACCCCGCTGAACAGAGCGGGATAAGTTCCTTCACGAAATACTCTTCTTAAAAAACAAGAGATAAGCGTAGACTTCGAAAGTATTTCTAAGTCTCTAAAACGACCAATCCATTCCTATATCACAGGAAGGAGCAGAGTGGGTTAAAGCACCAATTGAAATAATATCTACCCCGCTCATGGCAATGGATTCGACAGTCTCAAGAGTCACTCCCCCGGACGCCTCCACCAGAGACCGGCCATTGATCAGTTGAACTGCTTTTGACATCATGTCCGGGCTCATATTATCAAGCATTATAATATCCACTCCGCAAGTCAAACACTCTTTCACCTGTTCGAGGCTGTCTGTTTCCACCTCTATACGAATGGTATGTGGAATCTTTGCTCGGACCTTATCAACAGCCTCCTGAATAGAGCCGCAGGCTGCAATATGGTTATCCTTAATCAAAACGCCATCAGCGAGATTGAAACGATGATTGGAACCACCTCCAACCCGTACTGCATATTTTTCAAGGACGCGCAGCCCCGGCGTGGTTTTTCGTGTATCAGTGATACGTACTGCATACACCTTTACTTTCTCCACAAACTGCGCGGTAAACGTTGCAATCCCTGAAAGCCGCTGCAGTAGATTGAGCGCCACCCGCTCGGCCTTAAGCAGATCAATTACCGGACCACTGACCGTAAGTAGACTCATTTTCGGTCTGGCCATGGTCCCATCTGGAACTGCATCAACAGTTATAACCGAAGGGTTTTGAACCTTGAAGACCTCTGCAGCAACACATTCAACCCCTGCAACGATGAAGGAATCCCGGGCCACCAACCTGGCACTGCCAAATTCATGATCGGAGAAAATCGATTCACTGGTGAGATCCCCCCTCCCCACATCCTCACGGAGGAACTCACGAATCATGCTATGAAGAAGATTTTTATCCATTCCAGTTGCCGCTCCTTAGGCTAATTTTTCCAGTCGATGTTCAGCTTCCACTATTTTTGCCATTTTGGCATCGAGGTTCGCTTTTTTTTCCTGCTCTTTGGCGACGACATCATCGGGAGCATTGGCGATAAATTTCTTATTTGACAGCTTCCCATTCACCTGTCCGAGCTTGGCTTCTACTTTTTTTCGCTCCCGCATCAGCTTTGCGAGCTCACTTACTACATCGACCAATCCCTTCAGTGGAACGAAAATCTCTATATCATTATAAATATAGGTCGCAGCATCCGTCGGTTTTTCTGCCTCCTGTCGGATTGTAAGACTGCTCAGCCGGGTCATATCGGAAATGGCCGCAGTGAATGATTCAATAATTTCTCCTTTCTTCTTGTCCCCGCAGATAACGAATGCCTCAATTTTCGTTGAAGGATGCACCTCCGCCTCGGAGCGGATATTCCTGATTCCCGTGATGATCCCCATCAACAGTTCCATCTGCAGAACAGCTTCAGCATTCAGCCAACAATCCTGCGTCTCCGGAAACAGGCTGGTGGCAAGGAGCGGTCGTTCGCCGGGCAGGACAGACCATATTTCCTCTGAGACAAAGGGGATTATCGGATGGACAAGTTTCATAATCGTCTCCAGGACAACAAGCAGAACCCCCTGCGCCTGCCGCTTGGCGACCGGATCATTACTGAACAGATCCGCCTTAATCCACTCCAGGTACCAATCACAGAACTCATGCCAAATAAATTGATAATTGGTCGACGCAACATCATTAAATCGATACTCATCAAGTCCCTGCCGCACATCTGCGATAGCTGCCGCGGTTCTGCTGAGAATCCACTGATGAACCAGCGGTAATTCCTCCGGCTTCGTCACTACATCTTTTATCGACTCGTCACATTCACTGACATGCATCAGGGCAAAACGGGCCGCATTCCAGATTTTATTGATAAAGTGGCGATAGCCCTCAATCCGCTCCTCATCCAGTTTAATTTCTCTCCCCTGGGCAGCAAAAGCCGTCAGGGTGAAACGCATGGCGTCCGTGCCATACTGTCCCATCACCACCAGCGGATCAATGACATTTCCGGTCGACTTTGACATTTTTTTGCCATGTTTATCCCGCACCAACGCATGCAGATAGACATCCTTAAAGGGCACCTCATCCATCAGGTGTAAACCCATCATCATCATTCTGGCCACCCAGAAAAAAAGAATGTCAAAGCTGGTGATCAGAACCGAGGTAGGATAAAAAGTGGCTAGCTCTTTGGTACTCTCAGGCCAGCCCATGGTAGAAAAAGGCCAGAGTGCCGAGGAAAACCAGGTGTCAAGAACATCGGTCTCTCTGGTAAGCTTTTCAGATGCACATTTGGGACAGGAGGTCGGATCTTCAGACTCGACAATCAACTCCCCGCAATCGTCACAGGTCCAGGCGGGAATACGATGTCCCCACCATATCTGCCGGGAAATGCACCAGTCGCGAATATTATCCATCCAGCTGTAAAAGGTGTTATACCAGGTTTTCGGGTAGATATTTATCCGTCCATCCTGGACAGCCGCCACAGCTTTGTCGGCCAAAGGTTTTACCGAAACAAACCATTGTACGGAGGTTGTCGGTTCAATGACCGTTTTGCAACGATAACATTGACCCACAGCATGATCATAGTCCTCAATTTTTTCAAGCAAACCGAGTCGATCCAGGTCCTCAACGACTTTTTTGCGACAGGCAAAACGGTCAAGCCCGCAGTACTTACCGGCAGCCGCATTCATCACCCCCATATTATCCATTACTTTCAGGCGGGCAAGTGAATGTCGCAGACCAATTTCATAGTCGTTCCTATCATGTGACGGGGTAACTTTCAGAGCACCTGTACCGAATTCCAGGTCGACATGCTCATCAAAAACCACAGGGATGACCCTGTCCGTCAAAGGCAGGTTAATCCCGACCTGAGCCAGGTGCTGGTATCGTTTATCGTCTGGATGAACCGCCACCGCCGTATCTCCCAGCATCGTTTCGGGTCTGGTTGTCGCAACGACGACATGGCCTGAACCGTCCGAATATGGGTAGCGAATATGATACAGTTTACCCTTCGTGTCTTCGTGCTCCACCTCGTCATCAGAGAGAGCAGTTTGGCAGCGGGGGCACCAGTTGACGATATAGTCACCTTTATAGATAAGCCCTTCCTTAAAGAGTCGAACGAACACCTCCCGGACAGCCTGCGACAACCCATCGTCCATGGTGAATCGCTCACGATCCCAGTCGCAGGAAGCTCCAAGCTTTTTTAACTGATTGATGATCCTACCGCCCTTCTCTTTTCGCCACTCCCATACCCGCTCAATAAAAGCATCCCGGCCGATATCGTCACGGGTCTTCCCCTCGGTCGCCAACTGACGCTCGACAACGTTCTGGGTGGCAATCCCGGCATGGTCGGTACCCGGCACCCAGAGTGTGTTGTCCCCACACATGCGGTGATAACGAGTGAGGATATCTTGCAGGGTATTGTTCAGAGCATGGCCGACGTGCAATACTCCAGTGACATTCGGTGGTGGAATAACTATTGAGAAGGCCGGCTTCCCTGTTTCCATTTTTGCGGCAAAACAAGCCGATTCCTGCCAATTACGAAGCCATTTTTCTTCAACTTCGGCAAATTGATACCCCTTGCTCAATAGTTCTTCTTTGTTATTCATAATTTATGATTCATTATTATTGATATTTCTTAACTCTGCCACGATGACGCACCGTTTTTGAGATTAACTGCGAAGGAGCCAGAATTCAACAGTTTTCCCGATGGATTGCTAAAAAGGTTGCCCATGTGAAAAACGAACATGAAATAAGCTGAGAAGGTTATTTGGCACTCCATGGTTCAGGCAGAAAGATGTACTTATAAATAGAAAGGGCATAACGATCCGTCATTCCTGCCACATAATCACAGACCTTGCGATGTGCCTTTTTTTCATCCGCCCAACTCTCCTCGTCAATACTGTACTCCCATTTGTTGTTCCTGAGACGTACTATACCATTCTCCAGGAAATGGTTGTAGAGGTCGGAGATTATGCGCTGCGCCTTGATGAATTCATTGTGCACTTTGTAATAGCTATAGACGTTCTCGTAGAGAAATGACCGCAAATCGGTGATGGCTTCCAGAATACCGTCACTGATATGCAGATCTCCATCGTCAGCCGACAGTGTTTCAACAATCAGATCGCGAACCATCGATCCAATCCGCTTTGAATGTCGTTCGCCAACGACGTTCCTGATCTTCTGAGGCAGGTCACTTTCAATCAAAATCCCTGCCCTCAGGGCATCATCGAGGTCATGGTTTACATAAGCGATGATATCCGCAAGCCGAACCACCTGCCCCTCAAGGGTTACTGCAATTTCGGCTTTGTCTTTTGGCAGGATATCGGCACGCCCTTTTGAATGGCGGACGATACCATTGCGAACCTCAAAGGTGAGGTTAAGGCCCTTGCCGTCATTTTCCAAGAAATCGACAACTCTCAGACTGTGGACATAGTGGCGAAAACCTCTCGGATGCAATTCATTGAGTGTTACTTCTCCAGCGTGACCAAAAGGAGTATGCCCAAGATCGTGCCCAAGAGCGATAGCCTCTGTCAGCGGTTCGTTTAAACAAAGGGCTGAGGCGATGGTTCTGGCGATTTGGGAAACTTCGAGCACATGCGTCAGTCTTGTTCTGTAGTGGTCGCCGGTTGGCGCGAGAAAAACCTGCGTTTTGTGCTTGAGGCGCCTAAAGGTCTTCGAATGAGTTATTCGGTCCCTGTCGCGTTGGAAAGGCAGACGAATGTCGGACATTTCCTCTGCTTCCTCAGCATGTCTGCCCGAGGAATGCTTGTTTAGTGCTGCAAATGGCGAGAGGATTTTTTCCTCCCGGTCCTCAAGTTGCTTTTTAATCGATATTCCTACAACCGGTACGAAAGACATAAATTCACTCTGATGACCGTATTAATCCAACTTGGCTTGGATTCTATGTTCTTTTGCATACTTCTCTCTGTACTTGCCCCGAAAAAACACCACCCTTGTTAAACCATGTTCGGTTCATGATTTCAATACCTTGCATCCTCATCAACATCACATTATCGCTATTTATGCACCATGTAGTACAGATGCCAGGAAAACCAATCATACATTATGTAATAATAACTGAGTGTTAACGTCCAGACTGACCACTACCGCCTCTTAACAGAATGTCACTTGATTAAAAATAAAAAAAATCACCTGTACGGTTAACCAAAAAAGCAGCACAGGGATTGTTATTTACAGCAATTATCCTGGCAATTATTTTCCATCAATATGGTTGACAACAGTCCAAAGAGTAAGAATTACTATCAAGTAAATCGTAAGCAGCGACAGGTAACAGAGGTTTCAAATAACCCCGTTGATGAAATACACAGGTTAAGAACCTGGAATCAGATCATTTCTTGCAAAAGACAAGATGATTAGCTGTAAGGTTCTAAAATTTTAAACAAAACTACAAATTAATTTAAAAGGAGATAAGAATGACCACGATTACTCTTAAAGGCAATCAAATTGAAACCATCGGTTCGCTTCCTGCAGTCGGCACAGCAGCTCCGGAGTTCACCTTAGTGAAAACTGATCTTTCCCTGTTAAGTCTGAAAGATTACCGGGGAAAAACCGTCATCCTCAACATCTTCCCATCTATAGATACCGGTGTTTGCGCCGCATCAGCCCGAAGATTCAACAGTGAGGCCGGCAACCATCCCGACTCGGTTGTTCTCTGTGTTTCCGCGGATCTTCCTTTTGCGCACAATCGATTCTGTGAAGCAGAGGGATTAAAGAACGTGGTTCCTGTCTCGGTTTTCAGGTCGGCTGACTTTGGAAAAAATTACGGCCAGACTATTACCAGCGGCCCACTTGCCGGACTTCTCGCCAGGGCTGTGGTGGTAATCAATCCCGACGGAAAAGTGAAATACACCGAGCAGGTTCCCGAAATAACCCAGGAACCAAATTATGAGGCGGCGCTCAAATCCCTCTCCGCATAAAAACGTTTGACAGAACAAATCAAGCACGGTGTATTCCGCCTTGAGGGATACACCACTCGCCAGCTCTAATACGACGCTGGTTGCCCGCGTGTAAAAGAGCTGTCGCTGGATATTACGGGGTTGAAAAACGGGCTGGTTGAGCTTAATATTACCAGTGTAACCGAATTAAAGAGAGTGGTATTTGCCGAGCGGTTGCATACCGGACTTGGAGCGGTTACCCAACTACACTGACGTCAATGAGGAGATATATTAGATCGTGAAACAATATTGTTACCTTCAGAGTCCCATCGGAAAACTTCTACTTGTCGGTACTGCCGGGGTGTTGGAGGAACTTCACTTCTCCAACTCCCCAGGCCAAAAGCACATTGCCGAAGACTGGCAATACGATGAATCATGCTTTAAAAAAGTCCTCCAGCAACTTGCCGAATATTTTGCCGGCGACCGACAAGAATTTGAGCTGGAAATAGCTCCTAAAGGCACCTCTTTCCAGGAGCGTGTATGGAATGAACTGCGGAAAATTCCTTTCGGCCGAACTGCGAGCTACGGAGAAATTGCCGAAAGGGTGGGTAACTCCAAGGCTAGCCGGGCAGTCGGCATGGCCAACGGCAAAAACCCAATTCCCATAATCGTTCCCTGCCACCGTGTCATCGGCAAGGACGGTTCCCTGACTGGATTTGGTGGTGGCCTGGATGTAAAGAAGCAACTACTGAAGCTGGAAAATATCAATCTCCATTGAGCGCAATGCCTTTGGCTGTAACCACAGTCAAATCCCTCACCTTTGGTATAAACAACGGCTATCAAGGTGTCTTGTAACCCGCATCCCGCCCACCTCTGAAGAACGTTGCAAACCCCATTTTTGCTTGACTGGCAAAAGGTGTTTATACTAACCTTTACTATAAGCTCATAAGTTTTCCAACAGCCGGCTTCATACCCAATAAGGAGTTTGCCATGTCCGGAAATAACGTCCACATTACCCCCGGTATGCAGGAGTATATTGATAAGAACAACAAGTATCTTGCTGAAAGGGCCGACTACATTAACAAGACCGTTAAGAACTGGAAATTTGACACTATTGCAGTCCATGGCCTCTATTCGGTAACCGACGCCCTGAAAGACTATCAGGGCTCAATCATTGAGCCAATCTTCATGAGCACCTCCCAGGCCTACAATGACTCGGATGAAATGGCGGCCGCTCTCGCCTACAAAATTCCGACCTGGTGTTATTCCCGTATTGCCAATCCGTCGACCTATTATTACGAGTGGACCCTTGCTCTGCTGGAAGGTTATGGCTTTGACGGCACAACATCCTGCTGCTCAACCTCCTCAGGCATGGCTGCCATTATGACGGCGGTTCAGCCCTTCTTGAAAGTTCTAACCAAAGCTGGTGAACCGCGTAACTTCGTGGCAACGGCCCAATGTTATGGCGGTACCTTTCAACAGTTTTCCGTCCGGCTCATGCAGGAGCGCAATATCGAGTGCCGCTGGGTAAGAGATGCCACTAATCTTGATGAATGGGCTTCAAAAATAGACAAGAACACTCGTTTTCTGTATGGAGAGCTGCCAAGCAATCCGCAGCTTGGTTTCTTTGATATAGCGGCGGTTGCCGATTTGGCCCATAGTCATACCCTGCCCCTTATATGCGATTCCACGGTTGCAACCCCTGCTCTTCTCCGGCCCATCAGCCATGGAGCCGATATCGTTGTCCAATCGGTGACCAAAAGTCTTACCAGCAGTGGTTTTGGCATTTGTGGCGCAGTCATCGCCCGTAAGAATTTGGTCACCAATATCGACGACGACATGCTGAAAGAAGACTTCTCTCTTGCTGTAAAATACCTGCAAAATCGAGATTTCGGTCCAAATTTACACCCGATGCAGGCAGTAATGTCCTTAAACGACATGCGCACCGTCCGTTCGAAGATGGATCTGATGAGCAGAAACACGGAAAAAGTAGCGGAATACCTGGTGGGTCATCCCGGTATAGAGAGCGTACAGTATCTTGGCCTGAACACTCATCCACACCATGAGTTGGCAGCAAAATATATGTGGCTGGTCGATGCTGAATATGACGACCAATACAACCGACCAATCAACCGTTATGGGCACCTCATGTCCTTTTGCGTTAAGGGTGGCGTGGAAAAAACCAGAAAGTTCTTTGATAACCTGCAACGCATCTGGCGAGCCACTGATCTTGGTCGCATCAAGAGCGTCGCCACCATTCCGGCGATTTCAACCCATCAGCAGCAGGGTGAGGAAGGCCGAGCCCTGGCCGGAATTCCAGCGAATATGGTCCGTCTCTGCGTGGGTGCAGAACACTCGATGGATATTATCGCCGACCTTGAACAAGCCCTGCATGCAGCAAAAGGCGCCTAAGGGAAGAAAGGACTTGACGGTCAATTCGAGGACGAGGTTTTATAGTTGCCTGGCAGTGGTCGTTTCTGTTAAATAGGGGCTTTTCTGTTCATCCCTTTTTGGAATTTTGGAAACGAACCTAATGCATATAATTACAATCCTGGGAATAGCCGTGGCCCTGGCAATGGATGCTTTTGCCGTTGCCATCGCAACCGGCGTCAACCTCAAGCAGGTAAGTTTTCGACAGACGTTTCGGCTATCCTGGCATTTCGGTCTCTTTCAGTCCCTGATGCCGATAATCGGGTGGGGCCTTGGTGTCTCCATCGAAGACTATGTGGCGGCCTATGCCCATTGGGTAGCTTTTATCATGTTGGCTCTGGTTGGTACCAATATGCTGAAAGAAGCCATCTTTACGGAGTCGGATGAAAACGAAGCAGCACCCCGGAAAGATTCGACTAAAGGCATGACTATGGTCATGCTTTCGATCGCTACCAGTATTGATGCCCTGGCTGTCGGCCTTTCCATGTCGATGCTGCGGGTATCGATCGCTTATCCGGCAGTGATCATCGGTATAGTTGCAGGTCTTTTCACCATCGCCGGACTCCACCTAGGCAAACGTGTCGCCCGACTCACTTGGCTTTCCACTTGGGCCGAAATTCTTGGCGGCCTGGTGCTCTGGATCATCGGATTGAATATCCTCCGGGAAAACGCTGTCTTCAGCATATTTTTTAAATGTTTCCCATCCTGAAAGCTAGAACGCAACATTCATTTGACCTGATCTATTGAGTGTTTATTATTTCAGCTCACAACGCAACCATTTCTAATGAAAAAAGTCGAGGGCTTGGCACAATACTGCAAACGGTATGGCCTACACCGATTATTTTCATATAAGGATCAAACCAAAACAGGGGGCTAACCTATGAAAGATACCATCACTGCTGTACGAGGAATGGAGATACTCGATTCCCGAGGGAATCCCACGGTGCGGGCATTTGTGGAACTCAGCGACGGTACTAAAGTCTCTGCCTCCGTCCCCTCAGGTGCCAGCACTGGAGAAAACGAGGCGATTGAGCTGCGGGATGGAGATAGAACCCGATACCTTGGCAAAGGTGTTCTCAAAGCTGTCAACAATGTCAACACCATAATCAGCCCGACACTCATCGGCATGTCGGCGACAGAGCAGGTGTTGATCGATCGCAGAATGCGGGAGCTTGACGGCACTGACAATAAGTCTAATCTCGGTGCGAACGCCATCCTCGGCGTCTCAATGGCAGTTGCCCGCGCGGCCGCACAATCGGTCGGCTTGCCTCTCTATCGGTACCTTGGTGGAACAGGCGCCAGAAGAATTCCGGTTCCGGCCATGAATATAATCAACGGTGGTGCCCACGCCGATAACAGTGTCGATATCCAGGAATTCATGGCTGTCCCGGTTGGTGCACCGTCCTTTGGCGAAGGGCTTCGGTATGTCGCCGAGACCTTCCATGTCCTGAAAAAATTACTAAAAGGTCGAAATCTTGCAACCAGCGTCGGGGATGAGGGAGGTTTTGCGCCAAACCTTGCCAGTAATGAAGCAGTTATGGATATTATCATGGAGGCCATCGAAAAGGCCGGGTATACGCCGGGAAAAGATATTTCCATTGCTCTCGACAGTGCCGCCAGCTCCTTTTCCACCGATCTTACCAGCTCGTACGACCTCACCAAGTCGGGGGCGGGCAAAATGACATCAGCTGATCTCATCGAAATGGGTGTCCAATGGGTTGAGAAATACCCCATCGTTTCCTGGGAAGACCCTCTGGCGGAAAACGATTGGGAGGGCTTTAAAAAATTCACCGAACGGGTCGGCGACAAAATTGATATAGTGGGCGACGACATCTTCGTTACCAACACTCGTTACATAACCAGAGGTATCAAGGAGAAAACTGCCAACTCGGTACTTATTAAACTGAACCAGATAGGAACGGTCTCCGAAAGTATTGATGCCGTACGGATGTGCCGCGATGCCGGCTGGCACTATTTCATCTCCCACCGCTCAGGTGAAACGGAAGATACCTTTCTGGCTGATTTCGCCGTGGCCATGGACGGCGGCCAATTGAAGACCGGCTCTGCCTCCCGAAGTGAACGTATCGCCAAATACAACAGACTACTGGAAATCGAACACGATCTTCGCGGTTCGGCGCTCTATTACTGGTAAATGCGGCCACTGCAAATAATCAATCTGTCCGGAAACCATTTCTTTACAGGTGGCACTCTTTAACTCTTGTGACAACATTTATGAAAGCCATTGGAACCATCCATACGCCGTTCGACACCTTGGAAGATATGCCAATTCAACCAAACGGTGCCGAACAGGTAATCGGCACCGTTGTGCTGGAAGAACAGTACATCGCAGGGTTGGCTGACCTGGACGGGTTTAGCCACATCTATCTGCTCTATGAGTTTCATCAGGCAAAACGAACCGCCTTGACAGTGACCCCTTTCATGGATACCAGCCCCCGTGGCGTTTTCGCCACCAGATCGCCTCTGCGACCCAACCATATCGGCATATCCATAGTAAGGCTTATTGGTGTCGAGAAAAACATCCTCACCGTGCAGGGGATTGATATTCTTAATGGATCTCCACTGCTGGACATCAAACCATACATCGCCGCTTTTGATGCGGTCCAGGAAAGTCAATCGGGCTGGATGAAAGGTTCTGAAGAAGACGTTGCCCGCAAGAGATCGGATCGACGTTTTGTCGGCTGAAATTTAATTATATGGACAATGTTACAAAAAAATACCCTATTGGGATTGACAGAAGTACTCATCACAAGCAATCTATATACCATGGTACTGTATTTACTTGGCGAACCTTACCGGGTAGATCAGGAAAAACAAGCAAGGAGTTTTACCAATGGCTGAGTCACAGAAGGAAAAACCGGACCCACAACGTGTGGCAATATTACGTTCGCTCCCTCTTGAGGTGAAAGAACAGATAACCGGCGAGGAGGCGGAGGCATTCATGTACAATCGTGAACTTCCTGAATCACTTTTGGAAAAACTCAAGGATTACCTCATTGAGGAATAGCTTTAGTAGCTGACGAATGATTTCGAAGTCCGCTCTAATTTACACCCCCTTAGCGGGGCTAATATTTTCATGTGCAGTTCAAAATGAAGAATCATACAAAAGGAGAAATATATGACTGACGCAAAACGCACCCCATGTCCAACCTGTCAAGGCAAGAAATTTATTGAAGGCGTCTGTGAGACTTCCTCTGAATGGAGTGGCACCCAGGAAGGAACCGATGATATGCAGTGCACACCCGATCAAAAATGCCCTACCTGCGATGGTAAAGGATACGAAGAATAATTATAATTACTGAATTCATTTTTCCGCCTATGCTGTCGGCCGACAGATGGGCGGAAAACCCACTTCCTTCCACTCTTAACCACCATTAATTCCTTTGTTTTCCCTTGGTTGCTGACATAAATTTCAACTCGCGAAGTTGTGCAGCTTACAGCTGGCTATAACAGACCTTCAGATTGACCACACCGCATAGGATCAAGTACAAATTTAATAAGAAGTAAAATAATTTGGATTCCCAGATGGATTCGACTCCCACTAATGGTTATCTTTTGATATGTATCAAAACAACCATCCAATCAGAGTGGCCCCCCATCCAGAGGAGAATTACATGCGCGCCCACTATCTGCAACATGTTCCTTTTGAAGGCCTTGGTAGTATTGGCCCCTGGCTCGAATCGGCTAAGTACCAAATAACCGTGACAAAACTTTACGAATCGACGTCACTGCCGAGCCCCAAGCAGCTCGATCTACTCATCATCATGGGCGGTCCCATGAGTATCAACGATGAAGACCGTTTCCCCTGGTTAAGATTAGAAAAACAGTTCATCAGAGATACAATTGAGTCCGGCAAGCCGGTGCTTGGAATTTGTCTCGGAGCCCAACTCATTGCCGGCGCTCTGGGTGAATCGGTATACCCCAATCGTAGAAAAGAAATAGGCTGGTTTCCAGTGGAAGGAATTGCCCACGAAGAAGAGACAGCCTTCTGTTTTCCACCTTCAATGGAGGTTTTCCACTGGCATGGCGAGACCTTCGATCTCCCCGAAGGTGCTGTACTGCTTGCGAGAAGCGAGGCCTGCGAAAACCAGGCCTTTCAGGTCGGGGAGAATGTTATTGGGTTGCAATTCCATCTGGAAACCACTCCGGAATCACTCCGTATTTTAGTCGCAAACTGTCGGGAGGAACTTCAGCCCTCGAAATTCGTCCAGCCCGAATCGGTAATTCTAGATCGGGCCCCGGATAAATACCAGGTAATCAACAATTTGATGAAAGAAGTACTGCTCTATTTATCAAAAAGCCAAGAAACGCATCTGTAATTACTCCACAGGAGAAAAGGATTATATCGACAATGGAACTGGAAATTTTTTCAGATTATATATGACCCTACTGCTATTTCATTACCGGGCGTATTGAAAGACTTCAAAGAGAATATGATATAACAGTCCGCTGGCGGACCTTTCCCCTCCACCCCGAGACGCCGGAGGATGGGCAGCTGCTGGAAGATCTTTTCAGGACAACTCCAGAAAAGATTGCAGCAATGGTTGATCGTCTGCGCGTTATGGCCGAGGATCTCGGCCTGCCATTCGCTGCACGGAACAAAACCTATAACAGCAGACTCGCTCAGGAGCTGGGACTCTGGGCGGAAGACCAGGGAAAAGGAGAGCCGTTTCACATGGCTGCCTTCCGCGCCTATTTCGCAGATGGCCTCAACTTGGCAAAGGTGCCCGTTTTGCTGGCACTCGCGCGGGATGTCGGGCTCCCGGAAAAAGAAGCGGAAAGAATCCTCACCGATCGTGTGTATAAAGATAAAGTGGACAAGGACTGGGCGGATTCACGGCTCAAATCAGTCAACGCAGTTCCGACCTTTATCATGGGCCGGCACAAGTTAATCGGCGCCCAAAGTTATGAAGCCCTGGAAAATCTTGTTACCCATTATGGGCTCAGCAAAAGATAGGTACCTTACAAAACTAACCGAGAATAATAGAACAAGAGAAAAGATGAAGATAATTAAAGGAAATCTGATCACTCTTGCCCTTGAGGGGCAATTTGATGTCATTATCCACGGTTGCAACTGTTTCTGCACCATGGGAGCCGGAATAGCTGGGGCTATACAAAAGGAATTTCCCGAGGCGTATGCTGCCGATCTGGACACCATAAAAGGTGACAGAAACAAGCTTGGTGATTTCAGTTTTGCCACAGTAAAACGCAACAAACATGAAATTACCATCGTCAACGGCTACACCCAGTATGATTTCCACGGCAAGTCGCTTCTGGTCGACTATGAGGCGATGCAAAAACTTTTTAAAAAAGTAAGGCAACAGTACACCGGCAAGCGGATCGGATACCCAAAGATCGGTGCAGGCCTTGCCGGTGGGGACTGGGAGAAGATTTCCCGGATCATCGATCAAGAGCTGGCCGGAGAAAATCATTCTCTGGTCATTTATGTCCCCTGATTTTTAGCAATAAATTATTTGGCAATAGGTTCGCTCGCCTCATCCACGAGATAGAGGATTGACCGGTAAGGAATTCCACCATGCAATGACAAACCGATTTCGCAGGTCTTACTGGTTGAATACCCCGCCTCGCAGGTACAGACATGGTCATGAAGATCTTTTAGGGCTGCTTCATTGAGCTCCGGAAAATTAAATCCGCGATCACCCGCAAAACCACAGCAGTAGACATCGGCAGGCATTACCACCTCCTTGGCGCAGGCCCTGGCCAACTGCTCAAGTTTAAGCTCCAGTCCCAACTTCCTGGTAGAACACGTTGGATGTACTGCTATTTTAACATCCATCTGGGTGAACCTCAGCCGATCCATTAAATATTTGAGGACGAATTCGATCGGTTCAAAGAGCTGTAAACGTTTATCCAGCGTTGCCTGCATCCGGTAGAAACATGGACTGGTATCGCACAGTACAGGAATTTCGCCGTTGTTGGATACTGCCAGGAGTGCATCTGAGAGTTCCTTTGACTTTCGATCTGCTTGAGCCATAAACCCCTTGCTTTCAAAGGCCTGGCCACAACAGAGACTGTCCAATTTCTCAGGGAAGATGACCTCGTATCCTGCCTTTTTTAACAAAGACTGGGTTTTCTGTGGCAAAGGATCCCGTTCAACATCCTCTCTGGCCGGACCGCTCATGGCCCGACTGGCACAACTCGGAAAATATACCACCCTCAAAGGATTGCTGCCGGTCACCGGCTCCGCCTTGATTTTAGGCACCCCCGACGGCATCTCTTTATTCCAAAGGGGCAGCTTATCCATGGTCACTTTTCTTGCCAGCACAGATGCAGTCTCCATGAAAGGAGTTCCAGTCATTTTATGTACGGAATCGACCATGTTAAGGGTGGTGCTGATGGTTTTGGCCACCCCGCCAAAATTACCCGCCACCCAATCGGCTACGGTATTCCCAATTTTCCCATTGGATTCTTCCCGTAAAGCTTTAACCATCTTGCCGGTATCAATACCAACAGGACATCGAGTGGAACACATGCTGTCCGCAGCACAAGTATCTTTGCCGGGATACTGATAAGCCTTGATCAGTTCTTTAATTTTTTTGGAATCTCCACCTCCTGCCATCTGCCTGCTGATCTCCCGTCGTCCGATAATGCGCTGCCTCGGGGTGAAGGTCAGATCTTTAGACGGGCAAACAGGCTCACAAAAACCACATTCAATACACTTATCAACTATTTCATGGGTAGCCGGTAATGGCTTTAGATCCTTGATGTGCGCCTCGGCATCCTCGTTGAGGATAACTCCGGGGTTTAACAGATTATGCGGGTCGAAGATATTTTTTATCTCGCGCATCAAATTATAAGCTGCTTCTCCCCACTCCTTTTGTACAAAGGGTGCCATATTACGACCAGTGCCGTGCTCCGCCTTAAGGGAACCGTCGTACTTTTCGACCACCAGGTTAACGACTTCTGCCATGAAATCCCGATACCTGACTACTTCCGACTGAATAGAGAAATCCTGGGTGAAGACAAAATGGAGGTTACCGTCGAGGGCATGGCCGAAAATAATCGCTTCATTATAGTCGTACTTTTTAAACAGTCCCTGCAGATCGAGCGCGGCATCAGCCAAGTGTTCCCCCGGAAAGGCTACGTCCTCGATAATGACGGTGGTGCCGGTCTTTCGGACCGCACCGACCGCTGGAAACAACCCTTTTCGGATCTTCCACAGAGCAGTGAATTCGGCTGGGACATCGGTAAAGGAGATGGGTCGCACCGTCGGCAATTCTTGGAGCGCCATCTGTATCTGCGCAATTTGGAACTGAAGTGCTTCTGCCGATTCAGCCCTGGTCTCAACCAACAGCGCCGTAACCGTTTCCGATAAATCTTTGAGGTAGTCCGGCATCCCTTCCTTATTTTCCACCGAGCGTAACCCGGCACGATCCATCAACTCAGCCGCCGCAACAGGCTGCTTGCGAAGAAGAGGGATAGCCTGACAGGCGGTCTTTACGTCCGGATAGAAGATGAGGGCGCTGGCTTTATGGCGATGTTCAACAACGGTTCGATAGACAACATCTGAAATAAATCCCAGAGTCCCCTCGCTGCCGATCATCAAATGAATCATGATATCATAGGGATCTTCATAATCAACCAGGGCATTAAGACTATAGCCAGTGGTGTTTTTGATCTTGAACTTATATCGAATGCGCTCAGAGAGCTGTTGGTCTTCCAGCACCCTTTTCCTCAGTTGCTTGAGTCTTTCAAGAAGACTGGCATGACTCCGTTCGAACTCAGCCCGGCTTTTGTCCTCTGCCGTATCAACCGCGGTTCCATCGGCAAGCACTACACGCATGCTTTCAATGGTCTGGTAACTATTCTGCTCAACACCGCAACACATACCACTGGCATTGTTGGCAAGGATACCGCCGATCTTGGCACTGTCTATCGAGGCGGGATCAGGCCCTATTTTTTTATCAAATTCGGCCAAAATCGCATTGGCATAGCTGCCAATAATTCCCGGTTCCAGCTGTATCTTGCCGGCATTGTCGAAAACTCTAAATTTCCGCCACCCTTGTCCCAGCCGCACCAGAATGGAGTCTGTGATGGCCTGCCCGGACAGACTGGTACCCGCCGCTCTGAAAGTTACCGGGAGCCGCAATTTACTGGCTTCCCTCAAGATCAACTGCACTTCTTTTTCGTTTTCTACATTGATGACAATTTTGGGAATCAATCGATAAAAACTTGCATCGGTACCAAAGGTTATCGTTCTGAGTGAATCCGTGATAATATTTTTTTTCGAGATGGTGCGGACAATCTTCCGGTAAAATTCCTGGTATCTTTCGGGGAGCATGGGCGACCTCTATTGGAGAATTATTCTTATCTGGGAAGTATACCCATTGTCTCTTTTTTTTTCAGCCTTAAATCACCTCAACCTCCATCGATGAAGGTCTGTTCTACAGACCAACCCAGAGTCCTTTCAACTTTTGTTACAGGACGGACAACTTACAATACTCCCCTTTCAGGCAACGAAATCTGACCCACCAGTACATTCCAATACCACAGCGAATTCCAACCAAGCCCCAAGGTCTTACCAATTCTTACCAACGGTCAAGACAGCTTGTTCTCAATAAAAAAGAAACAGATAGTCAAGAAAAGCCCATCCGTCATTTGTAAAATATCAACAAAAGCACTATAGTCAGCTGAGATTTAATCAATTCGAAAATTGTGATTGTTAGAAAAGCAATTTTTTAAGAATAACAAAATTACAACCCTTGGAGGACCCGCATGGTCACATCTATTATCCTTATGAATGTAGAACGATCGAAAATCAATGAGGTTGCGGAACAGCTGGAAAGTACTCCCGGAATCTCTGAGGTGTATTCTGTGAGTGGCAATTATGATTTGGTCGCTATTGTCCGTGTTGCAACAAACGAAGAGTTAGCAAATCTTGTAACGAAAAAGATGCATGCGATAAGAGATATCCTGAAAACCGAAACAATGCTGGCCTTCAAAGCGTATTCCAAACACGACCTGGAAGCAATGTTTTCTGTCGGCATGTAATATGGCAGGAATTAGTCGCCAATTTCTGCCACTTAATCTAATCATTTTGGGGAGAATTCAAAAGAACAACTTATCACCAGTTTATTCCCGACGACACTCGGGACAAGTATTGACGACGAAATGGGGGTCTACTCTCTTTTTCAGCACATCATCAAAGCTGTTCCATTCCCCATCATACCTATTGAATATTTTCTGGCAGGCCCCGCAAATCTCCACCCCGCTCTCCAGCATTTCTAACTGATTTAAGGCCTCCCGCAACTCGGCCACCGACTCTGATAAAGAGGATTGGGTTCGCACCAGCCTCTCGGCTACTCGAGTTCGCGCACGGAGTTCGTCGTTATTAAAGGGCTTTGTCATATAATCGTCTGCACCGGCATCGAAACCCCGGACTATATCATTTTTGCTGTCTCGACTGGTCAGCAGGATAACATATGGCGGATTTTCGACCTCCATCTCTTTCACCCGGCGACAGACCTCAATCCCATCGAGTTTGGGCATCTCCCAATCAAGGATAGCAATATGAGGTGCATCCGGTTTCTGGAGCTTAGCCCAAGCCTCTTCCCCATTGGTCACACTTTCAACGCGATAGCCCCAATTTTCCAGGCAGACCTGAATCATCATCCTAGTAGTAAATTCGTCTTCAGCTATAAGTATTTTCACATTCCCCCCTTCCAGATTATCTCTCAGCCATTTCCCATCAGGGGACGACTTTTTTCTCAATAATTATCCTGAATCTTTCCCACTTTGTCCAATCAAAAATTCCTATGAAACGAACTACATCAAATCAACAAATGTTTCCTTCCTCACGCCTTGACTTTTTGTCATCGGAATGTCAATACATCAACAGGCAAAGAGCATACGTTGCAGTACTGCGTATAGCGTGATAATCTTGTATAGTATCCAACATCTTCTAGTGTCATGTCAAGTAAGGTGCCTCAATTGTTGCATGAAGGATACAATCCCTAGGAGGTATTCCATTAATTCTCATTATCGTTATGGATGACAATTATTATTTTTCTTTAAAAGCTCGATTTACCCCTGGCATCAGGTCCAATGAATCGGCATCGTTTCCCGCCTTTTGGTTTATTTTCCAGAACGAGAAACTGCTGGTAGATATTACCGGAAATGATTTGAATTTCATTTGCACCAGCTCACCGGAGCAATTGGGCTTAGTGCCGATCTTCAGCCGGTTTCTCGGCCAATATGGAACCACTAACTGCTTTGTAGCCGAAGTCCAGGACACTACTCATCTACCTCCTTCAACCGAATTCAAGGGGCTACGAGCCCTTTTCGGAATAGTGGATGACGACCTTTTTATCCTGGCGGGACGTGCAGTGCAAATCCTTCACTGGCACAAGGAACATCAGTTCTGCGGAAAATGTGGCACCGCCATGAAGAATCGAGAAGCGGAACTGGCCAGGATCTGTCCGGCCTGTAGTTTCATTAGCTTTCCCCGTCTGTCACCGGCGGTAATCATGTCGATCATCAGAGATGACCGTATTCTCCTCGCCCGCTCCCCCCGTTTTTCAACTGGAATGTATAGCACCCTGGCTGGTTTTGTCGAACCGGGAGAAACGCTCGAAGAGGCGGTCCAACGTGAAGTCCGGGAAGAGGTGAATATTAGAATCAGCGATATCAGCTACGTCGCTAGCCAACCCTGGCCCTTCCCTCATTCAATAATGATCGGTTTTTCTGCAATCTATGCCGATGGAGAGATTGAAATCGATAATGACGAAATAGAAGATGCAAAGTGGTTTTCCGTGCATGATCTTCCGAGCCTGCCTTCGAAAATCACTATTGCCCGTCTGCTAATAGATAACTTCATCAAGAGTTGTTCATAAAGAGTCAAATGCAAAAAGATACGATCTTCTCCAATGACCCCAAAGCACTTCCGGCACCCACAACCAGAACCACTTTGATCAGCACAAACCTCATTCATCATGCGGTGGAAGGTTCAAAGCTCAGTCCTAGAAAACGAATCATACTCCCCTTCCACAAAGTACCGGAAGCATCTCTGCACAGAATGCTCAATGCACTGCAGCCATACAGCTATATTCGGCCCCACCGCCACTTACATCCACCCAAAACAGAGTCAGTAATAGTTTTGCAAGGTGCTGTTTTATGTTTTCTTTTCAACCCAAAAGGCCAAGTGGAAGAAGTACACACTCTGGCCGCAGGTTCAGAATATATTGGGATAGATAGTGAGCCAGGGATTTTCCACACTTTCCTGGCACTGGCTGAAAATACCGTCCTCTTCGAGGTCAAACCCGGCCCCTACGAAGAAAGCTCAGATAAGGATTTCGCCTCCTGGGCACCCGCAGAGGGAACAACAGAGTCACAAGATTATATGGAACACCTCTATAGCTTTGCAAGTTGAGCTGTCTGCCAATGAGAAATATGCAACCCTGAGGGCCTTTTCATGGAACATTCCACTTGTTATTTGCTGGATCACGCAATAGTTATTGCTTACTTAAACAGCAAAATTTGAGGTCGTGCTTTTTAGAGAAGATATGAAGATTAATGATTGACAATAGATTTTAAACCGATTATTGTCGGCCGCTCGTCGCGGAATTCGTACCGCGGGGTTTTCGTCAATTGAGAAAGCCTGAGCACGATCCTTGAAAACTGAATAACAACAAACAAGCAAACGGGCCCAACGTACCTTTTAGGTACAGAGGGCATCTTTGTAATTTACAAAGAGCTCTTATATATTTAGTGCCTTAGAAAATTTATTTTCGTGAAGGCACTTATCCCCTTTAGCGGGGAGTTATATGTAAGTAACTGTCGTAAGACAGTCTAGGATATCAAACTGGAGAGTTTGATCCTGGCTCAGAACGAACGCTGGCGGCGTGCTTAACACATGCAAGTCGAACGCGAAAGTTTTCTTCGGAAGACGAGTAGAGTGGCGCACGGGTGAGTAACGCGTAAGTAATCTGCCCTGGTATCCGGGATAACCCACCGAAAGGTGTGCTAATACGGGATACGCTGAGCAATCAGGAAAGGTGGCCTCTTCATGAAAGCTACTGTACCGGGAGGAGCTTGCGTACCATTAGCTAGTTGGTAGGGTAATGGCCTACCAAGGCGACGATGGTTAGCGGGTCTGAGAGGATGATCCGCCACACTGGAACTGAAACACGGACCAGACTCCTACGGGAGGCAGCAGTGAGGAATATTGCGCAATGGGGGAAACCCTGACGC
>CAWHJQ010000004.1:665000-950449 GCA_963829695.1 uncultured delta proteobacterium
CGATATAGGTTGAAAACTGTTCGGATGAGCTGTGGATAGGAGTGAAAGGCTAATCAAACTCGGTGATAGCTGGTTTTCTCCGAAATATATTTAGGTATAGCCTCGCATGATGACTGACGGAGGTAGAGCACTGACAAGACTAGGGGTCCCACCGGATTACCAACTCTTTTCAAACTCCGAATACCGTCAAGTTCCAGTGCGGGAGTCAGACTACGGGAGATAAGTTCCGTGGTCGAAAGGGAAAGAACCCAGACCGTCAGCTAAGGTCCCCAAATCTATGCTAAGTGGAAAAGGATGTGGAATTGTTTATACAACCAGGAGGTTGGCTTAGAAGCAGCAACCCTTTAAAGAAAGCGTAATAGCTCACTGGTCTAATGATACCGCGCCGAAAATTTAACGGGGCTAAGCATAGTACCGAAGCTACGGATTCAGAAATCAGAGTACAGAGGACAGGGGACAGATGATTACCTCATTTGAAGATTTAGAAGTGTTCCAACGAGCATACAAGATTTCTTTGGAGATACACAGACTCAGTCTGGAGTTTCCGAAAAGAGAACAGTATGGGCTTGGTGAACAGCTACGGCGAGCAAGTAAATCCATTTGTGCCAATATCGCAGAGGGATTTGCTAAACAAGGTTTTTCCGTAGCCGAGTTCAAGCGTTATCTCTCGATAGCCGTTGGTTCAAGTGATGAGATGAGAGTCTGGATACGATACTGTCTTGATCTGGAGTACATATCAGAAGATACCTGGCAGCGTTGGCGGGATGAATATAAAGAAATCTCGAAAATGCTCATGGGCTTGAACAGAAGCTGGGATAGTCGATAAGAGCGCGAAGCGCCTGACTAAACTGACTTCTGTCCTCTGTCCTCTGATTTCTGAATGGTAGGAGAACATTGTGGCCGCCTGTGAAGGTACACCGTAAGGAGTGCTGGAGGTTCCACAAGAGCTTATGTTGACACGAGTAGCGAAAAACAAGGTGAGAAACCTTGTCGCCGAAAGCCTAAGGTTTCCTGTAGTCAAGCTAATCTGCTCAGGGTTAGTCGGCCCCTAAGGCGAGGCCGAGAGGCGTAGTCGATGGGAAACAGGTTAATATTCCTGTACCATTTTCATAATGTTTGATGGTAAGGGGGGACGGAGAAGGTAAGGCCATCCGGGCGTTGGTTGTCCCGGTTTAAGCGTGTAGGTGGAGGACTTAGGCAAATCCGGGTCCTTGTATAACACTGAGGCGTGATGACGATGTCTTTTAGACAACAAAGTGGCTGGGTCCATGCTTCCAGGAAAATCCTCGTATCTAGTTATGAATGTGACCGTACCGTAAACCGACACAGGTAGGCAGGTAGAAGATACCAAGGCGCTTGAGAGAACTCTGGTTAAGGAACTCGGCAAAATAGCACCGTAACTTCGGGAGAAGGTGTGCCAGCAAGGTGATATTATTTACTAATTGAGCCTAGTCTGGTTGCAGTGAAATGGGGGGAGCGACTGTTTACTAAAAACATAGGACTCTGCGAAGTCGAAAGACGAAGTATAGGGTCTGACGCCTGCCCGGTGCCGGAAGGTTAAGGGGACTTGTCAGCCGCAAGGTAAAGCAATGAACCGAAGCCCCGGTAAACGGCGGCCGTAACTATAACGGTCCTAAGGTAGCGAAATTCCTTGTCGGGTAAGTTCCGACCTGCACGAATGGCGTAACGATTTCCCCACTGTCTCAACCAGGGACTCAGCGAAACTGTAGTACCGGTGAAGATGCCGGTTACCCGCAACTAGACAGAAAGACCCCGTGAACCTTTACTATAGCTTGGCATTGGTTTTTGAGATAACATGTGTAGGATAGGTGGGAGACTTTGAAGTCGGCACGCCAGTGTCGATGGAGTCACCCTTGAAATACCACCCTTGTTATCTTAGGAATCTAACTGCGGTCCGTAATCCGGATCCAGGACATTGTCTGGTGGGTAGTTTGACTGGGGCGGTCGCCTCCTAAAGAGTAACGGAGGCGCGCGATGGTTCCCTCAGGCTGATTGGAAACCAGCCGTAGAGTGTAAAGGCATAAGGGAGCTTGACTGCGAGAGAGACATCTCGAGCAGGTACGAAAGTAGGTCTTAGTGATCCGGCGATTCCGCATGGAAGGGTCGTCGCTCAACGGATAAAAGGTACTCCGGGGATAACAGGCTTATCTCCCCCAAGAGTCCATATCGACGGGGAGGTTTGGCACCTCGATGTCGGCTCATCACATCCTGGGGCTGAAGCAGGTCCCAAGGGTTTGGCTGTTCGCCAATTAAAGTGGTACGTGAGCTGGGTTTAAAACGTCGTGAGACAGTTTGGTCCTTATCTGTTGCGGGCGCAGGATATTTGAGGAGATCTTTCCCTAGTACGAGAGGACCGGGATGGACGAACCTATGGTGCACCAGTTGTTCCGCCAGGGGCATTGCTGGGTAGCTAAGTTCGGCAGGGATAACCGCTGAAAGCATCTAAGCGGGAAGCCCACTTCAAGATAAGATATCCCATGGTGTAAACCATCTGAAGGCTCGTTGTAGACCACAACGTTGATAGGTCGGGTGTGGAAGTGTAGTAATACATGGAGCTTACCGATACTAATAAGCCGTGCGGCTTATCCATATTTTTTGATTAATACTCTACTGACTACCCTACTATTCAGTTATCGCTGTTTTTATATGTCAAAGTTCATAAGACATGCGTGCCGGGTTGTTGTTTTTTTACCTGCCGCAGGCACTGACTCATCTGTCTTCTGTCCTCTGACATCTGACTTCTGATTTTTACGGCGGTCATAGCAAAGAGGATCCACCCGTTCCCATTCCGAACACGGAAGTTAAGCTCTTTAGCGCCGATGGTACTGCACGGGCGACTGTGTGGGAGAGTAGGTCACCGCCGTTTTTTATATCCAAAAGCCCCAGGCAGATTCTCTGCTTGGGGCTTTTGGCTTTTTATACCGTATTGAAATCTTCAATGCATCTCCCCTTTTTTCCCTCTCGTTTTAAGCCATCAATTAACGTACCAACATAGTTTGTACATCTAAGATGTATATAATCCCGACGTTGCCATCTCGATGCGAGATGCATACTTTTGTGTGACAGGATTGATGATAAGTTAAAGCTCTCCATGAAAAAGCTTACCCTCGAATCCTTATAATTAACGGTGCTCCTTTGATCAATACAATTTCGCGGTTTTGTGTTGGTCATCTGCCTACAAAATTGATTCTTTCAGTTCGATTTTTTTGGGACCTGTTGTATCTATCCAATAATCTTCAGCGGAGAAAACAATGCGGGGGTATAGATGAAAACCAGTACCAGTCCTCCGAACATCGGCGGAGTTATCTCAATACACGGCAGTGTTATCGATATACACTTTGATGCACATTTGCCGTCAATCTACTCGCTGTTGCACGCAGATAAGGGAAAAATCTCCATTGAGGTTTTAGCGCAACTCGATGCAAACAGGGTACGTGGCATCGCCCTGACCCCCACCCAGGGCCTCGCCCGCGGCATGGCAGTTGAGGATACAGGTGAGCCTCTCAAAGCGCCGGTTGGCACAGGATGTCTGTCTCGCATGTTCGATGTATTCGGCAAGGTGCTTGATAGGCAAGGAGACGTTTCCAATGTACAATGGAGATCGGTCCATCGCCCCCCGCCATCACTTGCCAGACGCTCCACCAAGTCCGAGATCTTTGAGACCGGTATCAAGATTATTGACGTACTCGCTCCGCTTGAGCGCGGCGGTAAGGCTGGCTTGTTCGGCGGTGCCGGCGTCGGCAAAACCGTGCTACTGACGGAAATGATCCACAACATGATCGGCCACCATGAAGGGGTCAGTCTGTTTTGCGGTATTGGCGAACGATGTCGCGAGGGCGAGGAACTCTACCGCCAGATGAAGGAAGTCGGCGTGCTGCCGAACATGGTGATGGTCTTCGGCCAGATGAATGAGCCTCCCGGCAATCGTTTTCGTGTGGGCCACGCCGCCCTGACGATGGCCGAATATTTCCGGGACGACGAGCATCGCGATGTGCTGCTGTTGATTGACAATATTTTCCGATTTATCCAGGCTGGTTCCGAGGTGTCGGGCCTGATGGGACAGATGCCGTCTCGTCTCGGTTATCAGCCGACCATGGGCACCGAATTATCACAGTTGGAAGAACGTATTGCTAACACCGATACCGGGGCCATCACCTCTATCCAGGCGGTGTATGTCCCGGCAGATGATTTCACCGATCCGGCTGCCGTCCATACTTTCTCTCACCTCTCTGCTTCCATCGTCCTCTCACGTAAACGTACCAGCGAAGGACTGTACCCGGCCATCGATCCTTTGCAGTCTGGTTCTAAAATGGCCACGCCAGGTATTGTCGGTGATCACCATTACACCCTGGCGCAGAAGATCAGGCGGACACTTGCGGAATACGCACAATTAAAAGATATCATCGCTATGCTCGGCCTGGAGCAGCTTTCACCGGAGGACCGCAAGGTGGTTGCCCGTGCAAGGCGGTTAGAGCGTTTTCTCACCCAGCCCTTCTTCACAACTGAACAATTTACAGGACTTCATGGCAAACTCGTCAGTATTGCTGACGCGCTTAACGGCTGCCGGCGTATCCTGGCCGATGAATTCAACGACTATCCGGAAAATGCACTCTACATGATTGGAACGATTGACGAAGCAAAGGGGAAAATAAGAAACACTGAAAAACCTCTAACCGAAGGCCGAAACCAAAAATCAACCTGAGGTCTAACTTGGTACAGTCTACAACCATGCATCTTAAGATTCTCCTGCCGTTTGGAATCTTCACCGATAAGGCCGGGGTGTTGCGAATTGTGGCTGAGACCCGCGAGGGCTCCTTCGGGCTATTGCCGCATAGACTCGACTGCGTCGCCTCGCTTATCCCTGGGATTCTGATCTTTGAGACCAAAGCGGAGAAGGAAGTGTACATCGCCGTCAATGAAGGTGTGATAATTAAAACTGGTCTGGAGGTTCTTGTTTCCGTGCGTAACGCCATAACCGGGAAGGACCTTGGCCAGTTGCGCACAGCTGTTGAACGTGAATTTCTGAGCATAAACAAACAGGAACAGAATGTACGGTCGGCACTGACCAAACTGGAGAGCGGATTTATCCGCCGCCTGGCAGAGTTTCACCATGGCTGACGAAACAAAACAAAAAGCACCCCAGGAAAAGTTGTCATTCAGTCAGGAAATTGGTGCAAAAGCGGCACGTAAGCTCCATTCTCGGCGTCATGTTAACAAAACGGTCTGGTTCGGACTCGGCATGATGGGGCTGATAGGCTGGTCGGTTGCAATTCCGACCTTGCTCGGCACGATGCTTGGTCTCTGGATTGATAGCCACTATCCCGGAGTCCACTCCTGGACGCTGGCTTTGCTGGTCGCCGGCCTCTGTCTTGGATGTATCAATGCCTGGCATTGGGTTTCGAAAGAAGACAAAGCCATGCGCAGGGAGCAGGAGGAAAATGATGACTGAAATGCTGCTGCTGATTTCAGTTGGGTTGGCGGGAGGAGTGCTCGGCGCAGTTTTCTTTGGTGGCCTGTGGTGGACGGTTCGAAAGGGAGTTTCCTCCAGACAACCTGCACTATTATTTTTTGCCAGCCTGCTCCTGAGAACAATCATTGTCCTAGCTGGATTTTACTTTGTTGCCGGCGATCAATTGGCCCGACTGCTCGTCTGCCTGCTCGGATTTACCGTCGCCCGCTTTATCGTCCTGCACTTAACGAAGTCGCCGGGGGGACGTCGCAATCTACCCGCGAAAGAGGCCAATCATGCACCTGAGTCCTGATGAGACCATCTTCTGGCAACACGGGTTTATCAAGCTCAACGCCACAATCGTCTTTACCTGGGGCTTGATGTTTCTGCTGGCCCTGGGCGCAAAGCTTATTACCCGCAAATTGGCCACGGAACACAAACGCTCTCGCTGGCAGAATCTTTTGGAAATAGTCGTCACCGCCATCGAGCGACAGATTGAAGAGTTAGGCTTGAGTCAGCCGCGCAAATATCTCAGTTTTCTCGGCACCCTCTTCCTTTTTATCGCTGCTGCAAATCTCTTTACTATCATCCCAGGCTACAAGCCGCCAACGGCCTCACTCTCTACCACTGCGGCACTGGCATTATGCGTCTTTTGGTCCGTGCCGTTTTTCGGTATCAAGGAACAAAGCCTGGGCAGCTATCTCAAGTCATATATGGAGCCGACGTTTATCATGCTGCCTTTTAACATCATCAGCGAGCTTACCCGCACGTTGGCCCTGGCTGTCCGCCTCTTTGGCAACATGATGAGCGGAGAGATGATTATCGGAATTCTGCTCTCCATAACCCCTTATATATTTCCAATCGTCATGACTGTTCTTGGCCTGCTCACGGGCATGGTGCAGGCATATATCTTCAGCATCCTGGCTGCAGTCTATATCGCAGCCGCTGCACGCGTCCAAAGACCTGACCCTAAAATCGAAATACAAGAGGAAACCATCTGAAATAAAAGGAGATACTATGTATGACAATATAACTATAATTGCCGTGGTATCAATTATCAGCGCCGGCCTCGCCTGCGCTATTGGCATGACAGGGCCAGCGCTGGCCGAAGGGAGAGCTGTCGCAACGGCGCTCAGTTCACTTGCCCAGCAGCCTGACGCCTCCGCTACTATCACACGGACCCTCTTTGTGGGCCTGGCAATGATCGAGTCTACGGCCATCTACTGCTTCGTTGTCTCGATGATTATCATCTTCGCCAACCCGTTCTGGAACTACGTCATCACTCAAGGGCCGGGAAAATAAGCCTATGATAATTGATTGGTTCACCGTCATTGCCCAGGCTCTCAACTTTCTCGTACTACTGTTGTTGATGAAGCGTTTCCTGTATAAACCCATCCTCAAGGCCATCGACGCCCGGGAGAAGCGGATCGCTTTGGCGCTCGCAGACGCCGAGGCAAAAAAAGCCGAAGCCCAGCAGGAAAAAAACGACTTTCAACGCAAGAACGAAGAGTTCGACCGGCAACGCGCAACACTTTTTGGTAAAGCATCAGAGGAGGCAAAAACAGAAGGCCGACGCCTCCTTACACAAGCACGACAAGCCGCCGACGCTTATCATGCCCAACGACAGGAGGCATTACAACGTGAACAGCAACGCATCAATGACGAAATTTCCCGCCTAACCCTGGATGAGGTTTTTGCCATCGCCCGAAAAACGCTGTCGGAACTTGCCGACGCAAGTCTTGAGGAACGCATGAGTAAAATATTCAGGCACCGTTTGCAAGAGCTGGACGATGAAAAAATGGCATGTCTTACCAAGGCCTTAAAAACATCATCCGACCCGGTGTTCGTGCGCAGCGCCTTCCCGTTGCCTTCGGAGCAACAAAGGGAGATACAACAGGCGCTCAACAATACCTTCTCGGCTGAGATCAATGTACAATTCGAAACCGCGCCGCAGGTAATCAGCGGTATCGAGCTTGTCGCCAATGGCCGGCAGGTTGCCTGGAGCATCAAGGAGTATCTCGAGTCACTGGAAAGGAACGTCGCCCATCTGTTACAGAAACAAACAAAACCCGACGTCAAAGCTGCAGAAACTGCGGATACAGAAGCTGAGCTCGAGTGGACGCAGGTGCGAGGGACGCCACCACCTGCCGGCGGCAAGGAGGTCGAATGAGCGCATCGTCTGATTCTTTGCAAAATGTTTTCGACCAGGCCTTCGACTGCTTCAGCAGAGCACGCCAAACATTTACAGCACAACTGACACTGCGCGAAATAGGTGTAATAACTAGCGTTTCCACAGGCATTGCCCGGGTCTCCGGTCTACCCGGAGTAGGCGCTGATGAATTGCTGAGCTTTCCCGGTGACGTATTCGGTATCGCCTTCAATATCGATGTCGAGGAAATCGGTGTCGTCCTGCTCGATCAATACTGGCATCTCCACGCAGGGGATGAAGTGCGGCGCACTGGCCGGGTAATGGACGTTCCGGTGGGCGATGAGTTACTGGGCCGGGTTATCGATCCGCTTGGCCAGCCGCTCGATGGTCAAGGGACGGTGGCCGCAAGCGGTCGTCTTCCGATCGAACGGCCGGCGGCTTCTATCATGGATCGCGCGCCCGTCACGGAACCGCTCCAGACCGGGCTGAAGGTTATCGATGCACTTATTCCGATTGGACGCGGGCAGCGGGAGCTGATCCTCGGCGATCGGCAGACGGGTAAGACAACTATTGCCATAGACACCATCCTCAATCAACGTGACAAGGATGTTCTGTGCGTCTATTGCGCCATCGGCCAGCGAGGAGCTGCCATCGCCAAAGCCATAGCCACTTTTCGGCAAAAAAAGGCGATGGAGTATACCGTGGCAGTCGTCACCGAAGGCAACGCTCCTCCGGGTCTCACCTATATTGCTCCCTACGCCGCCACCAGCATCGCTGAACATTTCATGGAACAAGGACGCGACGTGCTGATCGTTTATGACGATCTCACTCACCATGCCCGCGCCTATCGTGAGCTTTCTTTGCTCTTGCGTCGCCCACCCGGTCGTGAAGCCTTCCCCGGTGATATCTTCTATATTCATTCGCGACTGCTGGAGCGGGCAACGCACCTGCAAAAGGATCAAGGCGGTGGTTCACTCACTGCCCTGCCCATCATCGAGACAGAAGCGCAGAATATTTCCGCCTATATTCCAACCAACCTGATTTCCATCACCGATGGACAAATCTACCTGTCACCTTCGCTGTTCGAATTAAGTGTGCTGCCGGCAGTCGATGTCGGTAAATCGGTGTCGCGTGTTGGCGGCAAAGCGCAACGGGCGGCTTATCGCGCCGTGGCCGGCGACCTCAAACTCGCCTATGCGCAATTCGAAGAACTTGAAACCTTTGCCAGATTTGGTGCACGGTTGGATGAACAGAACCGCAAAGTCATTGAGCATGGACAACGCATCCGAGCCTGTCTCAAGCAATCCGAATTTTCCCCGGTATCAGTGGCTGGCCAAATCATGGTCTTGCTGGCCTTGACCGCCGAACTTTTCGACGATGTACCAATTGAACTAATGAAAGATGCTGAGCAGGCTGTACGGAAGGCGACGGAACAGATCCCGTCAGAGGTAAACAAGCGACTGTATACGGCCGATCACTTGAGCGATGAGGATCGTAAAGCGATTATCACCATCGCCCGCCGGGCACTTGACGCATTCTCAACCCATCAGAAAACCAAGACAGAGATCGAGAGGAGGACAAAACCAGCCCCGACGAACCATCCAGGGAGAAGTCATGAGTGAGAATACGGTAAATTTACGCCACAAGATCGACAGCGCCCGAAATCTCCAATCTGTGGTGCGCACCATGAAGGCGATGGCTGCTTCAAGTATCACCCAGTACGAACGATCAGTACGCGCCTTGGCTGACTATTATCGCACGGTGGAATTAGGTTTGAGCGTCTGTTTGCGGGCAACGGAGACAGCACCAATGAGGGACAGGAACACGCAAAAAACAAAGACAGGTGCGATCCACGCGGTTGTATTCGGCTCAGACCAGGGACTGGTGGGTCGGTTCAATGACGAGGTTGCTGATTATGCGATGGAGACTCTCCCTGCGCTACCGACCAAATCCGTGATCCTGGCCGTCGGTGAGCGCGTTCATGCTCGCCTGGCTGATGCGGGCATGTCCATGTTGGGGCTCTTCACCGTGCCGAGCTCCGTCAAGGGCATCACCCAACTCGTTGGACAGATTCTTGTGCAGACCGAAGAGGGTCACAGACAGGGCGAAATGGCCGAACTCCACCTCTTTTATAACCAACCCACGTCCTGCGGGGCGGGGGCGATTTGTACGCCGGCCAGTAAACGATTGCTGCCACTCGATGCGCAATGGCAAGACAGGCTGGCCGACCTTTCCTGGCCCACGGATAAACTGCCCGAAATTATAGGAAACGGCATTGGGACCCTGCGAGCGCTCATCCGCGAATATCTTTTCGTCTCGCTCTTTCGTGCCTGCGCCCAATCACTGGCAAGTGAGAACGCAAGCCGCCTGGCTGCAATGCAACGTGCCGATAAAAATATCGAGGAATTACTGACGAACCTGGAAGGGACCTTTCATCGCGTACGCCAAAGCAACATTGACGAGGAATTGTTCGATGTAATCTCCGGCTTTGAGGCACTAAGTGGTGAGCTTTGAGGGGTGTAAATTCCTGCAGCAATCCCCGCAAAGCACGGGGATAAGTTCCTTCACGAAATTCTTTCCCACTTTCTTCAGTACCCCCTTGAGGGGTGAACAGCAGGAAAAGAATTTCTAAGTCACTAACCCCGGTAAGAGAGGGATAAGCCGGGATAAGTTCCTTCACGAAATTCTTTCCCAAACAGCAGGAAAAGAATTTCTAAGTCACTAAAAACCGTCAATCATGCGAATCAACTGAAAATTATTCGAGAAAGCCGTTCGCAGCACCGCCACATGATTATACTGGGCCCTGGACAAACTGGTAATAGCATCGAGGAGATCCGATTCCCGCTGCAGTCCTTCATTGTATTTGAGTTGGGTAATTCGCAAATTTTCTTCGGCCTGCTCAATGGACCGTTTAGCCACCTCAACATTATCACGGCTCACTTCGAAGTCGATATAAAGATTATCCAAACCAGTGATCAGATCGTTCTTCAACTCAGCCAGTTCATATTGGGCAGACCGCGTTTCAAGCTGAGCCTTGGCCACCGTCGCTTCTGTGGTAAACCCCTGGAACAGATTCATCGACAGAACAACTTGAGCCCGCAATTCCTCATCGTCCATTGAGCCACTGCCTGTGATATAGTTGTCATCGTACTTTTGGTAGCTCCCCACCAGATCAACCCTGGGATAATAGCCGCTCAATTCTGCCTTCGACGTGGCTTCGGTCGCAGCAATCACAGACTTAAGGGCCTTTATTTCACTTCTTTCAACAAGCATCGTCTTGAGGTATTGGTCTTTGTCAATGGGTGGAGGAAGATGCTCGAAGTCAGCAAAATCGAGCTCTGAGAATTTAATCTCGCTCCCCACCTGTCGGGAAAGTGAGTTGACACTCTTTTTCAAATCGGCATCGGCGGCCTTTAAAGTGATATCGGCATTATCGTAATCGACGCGGAATTTCAACAACTCATTCTTGCCGATTAGTCCCACCCGATACCTGCTCTCTCCATCCTGATAGATCTTTTTCAGGGTTTGGAATGCTGCATCGGCCACTTTTCGATTAGCCGATCGTTCAGAAACCGTCAAATATGAAAGAGCAACATTCAACTGAATATCCTGCTTGATTCCCCGGAGTCGGTACTGTTCTACATCTTTCTGGAATTTGGCTGACTGCAGATTATATTTGTCTCGAAACCCGGAAAAAATGTTCAAGCTCAACCTGCCCACGGCTACAGAATTTCGTTTATCTTCCAATAGAGTGGATTCATTCAGAGAGTTGACGGTATAATAGATATCGGCTGAGGGATAATACCCGCCTCTGGCCCGCACAATATCCTTCTCGCTTTGCTCAAGGCTGGTCATATACTGTCGAATCACCTGCCTGTTGTTCAGGGCTGTGGCCTGCATCTCGGCAAGATCCATAGCATAACCCGTTGAAGCACAGAGTAGTATCAGGGCGATAACCAGACTATAAAAGTTCATGTGTTCGACTCCTTTCGAAACGTATTACAAAAGCTAACAGTGAGGGAATAACAAAAAGCCAACATTCCAATAAGCAATACTACTCCTCGCACTGCTCTCCCTCTCTCACTTATGTTCGGGCATTTTTTCGATATTCTTTCTTATTGCCCTCAGCACCTCAATGGCTATCAGCTGCTTCTGGGTATCTATGCCTTCAACCAGCTCGGAACGTAACCCTTCAAAGAGCTTCATCACCTCGTCCTTCAACTTTTCACCATCTTTTGTTAAAAAAACGAGACTCGATCTCCTGTCAGTTGGGTTCACCTTTCGAACAATTCTGCTTTTTCTCTCCAGTCGATCGAGAATCCTGGTCATGTTGGCGGCACTTTTACCTGTCAGTTGACTGAGTTTGTGCTGGGGTTGCCCATCCTCTAAATCGGCTTGTTTAAGCACCTGCAACTGTTCAACGGTTAGATCGTAGCTTTTTAACCGCTGGTCGGCGTAACTGCGCATCGCCTGACCAGTCAGCCCAATCATTCGCCAAAAGGATTCTTCACAGGTTGTCTTCATTTTTTGCCTCCTTGATAGTTAGTGTCTGTCCCAAAAACCTCACTTGGACAGACACTAGTTAACGAGGCAACAATCTACGTTGTATCGATTAGCCTGTCAACAAATGATAAAAATGAAGTCCTTTTTTAAGTGAATATGGACACCAACCAGCAGAAGTACTAATGTAACGTGCGAGAATACAGGGCAAAGCAAATGCAAGAATAGATCTACTCCCTTTATAGACTGGAGAAATGATGAAACATTTTACACGACTGACCCTACTCTTTTTCACCCTCTTTCTGCTTGGCGGATGCGGTTACAACTCTCTACAGGTCCAGGAGGAAGGAGTTTTTAAAGCCTGGGCCGATGTCGAGTCCACCCTCCAGCGACGGGGTGACCTCGTTCCAAACCTTGTCGAGACGGTTAAGGGTTACGCCAAACATGAAGCGGAAACACTGGAAGCGGTCGTCAACGCCAGATCAAAAGCAACATCGGTACAACTTACCCCAAACGACTTGAGCAATCCTGCAGCCATGGTCAAATTTCAGGAAGCTCAGGGGAGCCTCACCTCAGCTCTCAGCAAACTTATGGTGGTTGTAGAACGGTATCCCGATTTAAAAGCCAATCAAAACTTTCTTGACCTCCAGAACCAGCTCGAAGGAACTGAAAACCGGATCAATGTTGCCCGCCAGAGGTACAACCAAGCGGTCGAGACTTTTAATAGTTCTCTGCGCAAGTTCCCGGCGAGTCTGACCAACAGTCTGCTGCTCCACCTGGAAAAAAAGGAATATTTCAAAGCGGATTTAGGGGCTAAGGCCGTGCCAAAAGTTAAATTCTAGCGTAAAATGAGCATGACAACATCCAAAGTGACAATCCAACACGGCCTGTTTTTGCTAGTATTGTTGGGACTTATGCTTGGGCTGATCTCCAGAGCAGAGCCGGCAACAGCAATAGAAATACCTACCCTGACAGCCAGGGTCAACGATTACGCCGGCATGCTCTCCCCCGCCACGAAACAACAACTTGAAAGTGTGCTGGCCACGCTGGAGACGGAGGAATCTACTCAATTGGCGGTGTTAACCATCAATTCTCTTGACGGTGAAAATCTAGAGGACTTTTCGTTAAAGGTAGTGGAGCAATGGAAGCTTGGGCAAAAAGGGCTCGACAATGGCGCCCTGCTACTCATCGTTAAAAACGACAGAAAAATTCGAATTGAGGTTGGCTACGGTCTTGAAGGAGTGCTTACCGATCTGACAAGCGGACGAATTATTCGTGATATTATTACACCGCAGTTCCGAAACGGTCATTTCGACCAAGGCGTGATTGATGGTGTTTCGGCGATGATTGCTGCAGTACGTGGAGAATTTGACGAACAGAATGTGGTCACCTCCGGAAAACAATCAAAAAACGACCTAACCGGGTTCATGGTTTTCTTCCTCTTTATTCTTTTCAATATTGGCAGAGTGTTCGGACGCCACAAAGTGTTGGCCGCAGGGATCGGTGCTGTCCTGGCGCCAGTCATGGGCGGCTTATTTCTTGGCTTCCAGTGGCTGATCCTGCTGATGCTTATTCCTGCCGGAGGTCTCGCTGGTTTGCTGGCCAGCTTTGTTTTAGGTAATATCAGCAGCTCATCCGGTAGCCGGGTCGGAGGCTTCCACAGCCACTCATCCGGCGGCTTCGGGGGCGGGAGCGGTGGTTTTGGTGGCGGTGGTGGCTTCGGCGGAGGCGGTGGCGGTTTTGGTGGTGGTGGTTCCTCAGGGGGTTGGTAATATTATGATCAAGACAAAGACACTGGCTGAAAAATTTCTGACAGCTGCCGAACAACAGAAAGTCACCGAAGTTGTTCAGGAAGCAGAGCGCACCACCTCTGGTGAAATTGTCCCGATGATTGTTTCCCGCAGTCATGACTATCCAATGGCGGCGGTCACCTGCGCTGTCTCCATAACTTTGCCATTAGCCCTGTTGCTGACCAACCTTATTGGCGAAAGACTCTGGATAGGATCTCAGAATATGTGGCTTTTTCTTGGCCTTTCCGTAGTCCTATACGCATTGCTCTATCCGCTGATACTCCATTCAGATCGAGCGAAACATTTTTTTCTGAACCGCAGACAGGTCGAACAGGAAGTGAAGAAAGGTGCCCTGTCGGCTTTCTACTCAGAACAACTCCATAAAACGAAAGATGCCAACGGCATTTTACTCTATATCTCAGTGATGGAACAGAAGGTCTGGATACTGGCAGACAGCAACATCAATGCTAAAATCGATCAACAGCAATGGAATTCGACGGTAGTTGACCTCACCGCCGGGATTAAAGCCGGGAAACCCGGAGAGGCAATATGTGAAGCGGTACTTCGAGTTGGCCAAATCCTGCAAACCCATTTCCCTTATCAGAAAGATGATAAGGACGAACTGCATAACCTGATTATCCGTTAGTGAAATAAAACGGCATAGTTGAGCATTTTCGCGTACAAAGATACATTGACGCGAAAATGCTCAAACTACGGACACAATTCGACAGCGTCCGCAATCAAGAACACATCCCTGAATCTCTCTTATTCTCCCCCCTCACCTTCCAAAATATCGCGGCACCAGGAGATGGCAGCCATGGCTTGGGGAAAACCGACGGTTGAGATAAGAAGCAGCAGGGTATGATAAATTTCATCCCGGGTAGCTCCGGCTTTTATAGCCCGGCGGGTGTGGGAATGAACCGAGCCTTCGGATTTCGAGGCTGCGGCAGCGGCTAACTGTACGAGTTGGCTGGTTTTTTCATCGAGCGGGCCGACTCCCCTCACCGTCTTTCCCAAATTATCCAATGCTGCAATCACTTCAGGGTAACGCTTTGAAATATCGTGGTAGGTTCTGCTTGGGGTATAATCTTTTGCCATGTTGAATCCTGTTGTATTCGATTGTGTACAATTGGTAAATCCCGGCCCCCTTAACCGGCAAGAGGTGCCGAACTCGAAACCTCACTGCACTACAGCATATTACGCCTAAAAAGAAAACCCATTACTTACTTTTTTTCATTTAGTTGACGAGACATTCTGCTCGTCAAGCAACCATTTCCCAGAGAAGCACTATCCTGACATTAAAGATATCTGAGCGTCGTGGCTTAATGGTAAACGTCTCGATATCGTAGTTGTCTGCAGTATAGGAATCCGTCAGTTTGGTAACCTGTTCTTCAATCTCTACAGCGAGCTCCTGAAGACCACTTTTGATTTCCTCCACATTCTGTTCAACGCGCTTTACGTCACTCCGTTCCTTGGCAACGCGGCCGACATTGCGCATTCCGGTTGCCGCTTTGCTGATATTGGTTGTTGAAAAGGTCTTCCGACCGAAAAATGCCCCAACCACCGCAACCCCAAAAGAGATCAGAGAATCTGTTGTTTTTGCTTTGACATCCACCTGTTCTTTTGCCAATCTATCAAGAGCAGTATTCAGTTTCTGTTCCAAACGATCCTGCTGGACCTGATATTTTTCCCTCAGCTTCAGAATAGCTGCATCCTTCTGCTCACGGAGGTGGTCCTTAAAACGAACCTTAAAGTCCCTCAGGCTTTCATCCGGCAAAGACTCAAAGTCGATATCCTTCACCCGGAAAAGTTCCAACTGCTTATTCTGGTAGAGATGATCGGAAAATGCTTTAGTCAGTCCCCGAAAATCCTTGAATTGGTCAAAACAGGACGGTAACGGATAATAAGAACTGCCTACCGGTGGATTCAATTTGCAGTCTGCAAGATGGTAGGTCCCGATTTCCGCAGATTCCCAATCGGGACGCAGCAACGACTCGTCCAGATAAAGACGCAGGTTGATATCCCGAACAACATCAATATTACGTTTTGCATCGTAAAACCTGACCGATGCTTCAGCACCAAGCCAAGGCTCAAATCGAACCTCATCACTGACCACGTTCTGCAGATGATAGAGTTGCTCAATGGCTTGGGGCACTACCGGAGAAAGGCCTGCGCCATCTGTCACATCCGACATTTTTGTAAAAGATGATGTCTGTACCCCCTTCGATTGCTCGGCAGTGTTAGTTTTCTTTGATGTCATCAACTTTTTAATATCGTTATTTGAGATCGGTCCTTTAAGATATGACATGACCCAACGGGTTTCAAAAAGTAGCGGCTCATCAAGGTGCACTGAATTCAACAGGAACTGACGGCCCTTCATGTCGGAAAGCTGTCTTTTCACCTCACCCACTTCGAGTTTTCCGTCACTTGCGCCGACAATACCCTGAACGACTCGATCCTGATCCTGTTTCGTCTGCAGCCGTCCGATAAACCAACTGCCAATATTCGACAACCCTTTGTAATCGAGATCGACCGGATTCTGGGTGGCGAGCACCACGCCTATCCCATAAGCACGAGCCTGTTTGAGCAAAAGCATCATCGGCTTTTTCGATGGTGGGTTGGCGATCGGCGGGAAATATCCGTAAATCTCATCCATATAGAGCAAAGCTTTTAGGGACGAAGCGCCCTGTTGTCGCCGCATCCAACCGATAAATTGGTTGAGCAACATAGTGACAAAGAACATCCGCTCTGCTTCACTCAGGTGGGAGATGGAGAAAATTGCCGTCCGCGGTGTACTTTGTTCAGTATAGAGAATCCGCTGAATGTCGAGAGGTTTTCCTGTCATCCAGGCGCTAAATGTTGGACTGGCCAGAATATTATTCAGACTCATGGCAAGCGTCATGCGTTGCGACTGGGGGTAGAAGGTCTCGATCGAAAAAACACCCACCTTGTCAAATGGCGGATTGACGATATTTCCGATCATGGTTTCTATGGTGAGATCCTGCCCGGTCCGCCAAAAGTGCAGGAACAGCGAACTCAGCAGGATATGCTCACGACTCTGCAGAGGATCCCCTTTAATATCGACCAGGGCAAGCAGACTGGTCGTTGTTGAATTCACCAGGCTGTTGAGAGTATCGGTATCATTCAACACCTCTTCGGCAGGAGCCAGAAAGCTGCTGAGCACAGAAACGGGCACTCCGGCAGTGCTTCCGGGGGTGTAGATGGTCATATCGGTTTTGGACCGCAGAGCGGCGATGCGATCAGGCCCCTGCCCCCAGGACAAGAGGCCGTTCTTCCAGGTTTCGGCGGTCTTGGCCGCGTATTGCTCAACCGTCAGCTCCTTTTTTGCAGCCTCGGAAGGGTCTATCCAGGGCACAAAATCCTCCGGCGTACAGTTCGGAAAGGTGAGCAGCAGATTGCCCATATCCCCTTTCGGATCGATGATGATCGAGGGGATATTATCCATGATCGCTTCCTCGATAAGGGTAATTCCCAACCCGGTTTTTCCACTCCCCGTCATACCGATTATGACGCCATGCGTCGTCATGTACTTGCTTTGGTATAATATCGGCTGCTGTGAAGGGGCGCCACTCTCTAGATCAAGCTCCCGACCAAGATAAAACAGGCCTAATTTTTCATATGGGTAGGTGGTATCCATAATTTCTGTTCTCCTTAAATGGATTCAAATTTCCACGACAACGACCCATTGTCGTACTGATAACACGGAAATTGGATATTTCAACTGTTTGTTAGTCTTTATCCGTATCTTTCATCCATTTTTTATCCTTTATCACCTATCCATTTCAAAATTTATTCAGTATTTACATTTGCCTGCAAAGATGGTTCTGTTTATAACAATCATTAACATTTTGTTTAAGATGCTTACACTGATTGGAATTTCGGCAAAGGATAGGGAGACATGGAAAGGAAGCAAACAGGACCGAACTGGTTAACTCGGCGCGGTTATGTACAGATTGTTGCCGTGGCTGATACGAATCACCGCATCATCGGTCCCCGGCGCGGCTTTTCACCGCAGGAGTTAGCCAGTTGCACCGTCACCGCCCCCAATGTTACCCTCGCCGACGCGCCGGCTACGACACTCATGGTACTGGGCAAGGGCGACGCCCTTGATCTCATTGAACCTTTGGAAAGGTGTGAGGACTACATGGTGGATAAGCACCTCAAACATTTCAATTCCTCAGGTTATTGCAGCTGATATGAAGACAATTTCTTTAAGTAAAGGGCTCAACATCCCTATTTCCGGCAATCCCAAGCAAAAAATCCGGCAGGGCAATGCAATACGGCAGGTGGCACTAATAGGTGACGATTATATCGGTATGAAACCCACCATGCTGGTTAATCTCGGAGAGAAAGTCATTGTCGGGCAACAGCTGTTTACCGACAAAAATAACGAAGGTGTCGTCTTTACCTCCCCTGGTTGCGGTACGATTCATTCGATCAACAGGGGAGAAAGGCGCAAGTTCGAGTCGATTGTTATCGAGTTGGAAGGCGAGGAAACCGTTACTTTCTGCGAACCTGCAGATCGGCCGGGGTCGCTCGAGCCGCAAATCATCCGTGAGCTGTTGGTCAATTCCGGACTGTGGACTGCTTTTCGAACTCGGCCCTACGGCAAGACCCCAGCCATCAACACAGAGCCGGCCTCTTTATTCATTACCGCGATGGATTCATCGCCGCTGGCTGCCGACCCAATTATCATCATTCAGGAATATCAGAAAGCCTATCAACTGGGTTTAAAGATTCTCAAGCGCTTGGTCTCCTGCCCTGTCCATTACTGCACCGGTGCTGTCCGATTGCAGCCGTTTGAAGAAGTTGATGGATTGAATTACTGGTCATTTCTAGGTCCCCACCCTGCCGGGCTTCCCTCCACCCATATCCATTTTATTGATCCGGTTCACGAGAACAAGACAGTGTGGCATATCGGCTATCAGGACGTAATTGGTATTGGTCATCTGTTTATGACCGGACAATTGCCAACCGACCGGGTCGTCGCACTCGCAGGCCCGGGTGTTTTTCAGCCGTCGCTAATTAAAACCAGAATCGGCGCATCGCTGCCTGACCTGTGCCGCCGGGAAATCTCTCTGGAGGAGTTGCGGGTTATTTCCGGCTCAGTACTAAGTGGCAGGGAATCAAAAGATACTGCCGCTTTCCTCGGTCGATTTCATGATCAGGTATCCGTCATCATCGATTCCAGTGGTCGCTCCCTCTTTAACTGGCTACTGCCGGGCAAAGGTCGTTTTTCCATCAGACCGGTTTTCGCTTCGGCATATATTAAAAATTTAAAATTCCCCATGAATACGGCCTTATGGGGAGGGAAAAGGGCAATTTTTCCACTTGGCACTTACGATGAGGTTATGCCTCTTGATATCATTGCCACATCGCTTTTAAAATCAATTTCTGTAGGAGACACAGAAAAATCGATGGCCCTCGGCGCTCTTGAACTCATTGAAGACGATCTGGGCCTCTGCGGCTTTGTCTGCCCCGGTAAAAACGAATTCGGTCCGGTTCTGCGCAAGGTCCTGACTGCCATCGAACTCGGCGGATAGGGTATCGCATTGGTCATTGCGACAAGACTTTTTAGCAACAACATTTTTAACAAGGTGACAGTTTACAGATGAAATTTTTAAGCAGAATAATGCAGGAAGCAGGTCGTTACTTTGAAAAAGATGGCCGCCTTGCTCGCTGGTATCCGCTCTACGAAGCCTTTGACTCCTTTCTTTTTGGCTCAAATCAGACAACCAGAATTGCCCCCCATGTTCGGGATTCTATCGACCTGAAAAGAATCATGACTACGGTGCTGATCGCGCTTTTGCCCTGTACCATGATGGCCATGTGGAATACCGGTTATCAAGCCAATTCGGTCATACATACCCTGGGCCTTGCCGGACCGGATGGCTGGCGGGGAGCGATTATGTCACTGGTCGGTTGTGATCCGACGAGTCTCGTCTCTAATTTTCTGCACGGCGCCCTCTATTTTTTGCCCATTTATATTGTCACCATGGTGGTCGGTTCCTTATGGGAGGGAGTGTTCAACCTGTTTCGGGGACACGAATTTTCTGAGGCTTTCTTAGTCACCGGTCTCCTCTTTTCTCTGACCCTGCCGGCGACTATCCCCCTCTGGCAGGTAGCAGTTGGCGTTAGTTTTGGGCTGATCTTTGCAAAAGAAGTATTCGGCGGTGTGGGTCGCAATTTCATGAACCCGGCCCTCGCCTCACGGGCTTTTATCTACTTTGCCTATCCGGCCCAGATGACCGGGGATATGGTGTGGACTGCAGTGGATGGGGTCTCGGGTGCTACCGCTCTGGGTCAGTTTGCCACCGCTCAAACGGGTCAGGTCATGAACTCAGCAAATGTCACCTGGATCCAGTCCTTTCTCGGCACCATCCCCGGCTCCATGGGCGAAACTTCAACGCTCGCCTGTTTAGTCGGCGCCGGTATTCTGCTTATTACCCGGATCGCTCCCTGGCGGGTCATGGCCTCAACCCTTCTTGGGGCGATACTTTGCGGTTCGTTCTATTATTTTATCGGTAGTGACGTTCACCCGCTGTGGGCGATTCCTCCCCACTGGCATCTGGTGCTGGGTGGCTTCGCCTTTGGGCTGGTGTTCATGGCCACCGACCCGGTCTCAGCTGCCCATACTCCGGTCGGTCAATGGATGTATGGTTTACTGATCGGGGTAGTAGCCATCATGATTAGAGTGTCCAACCCGGCCTACCCTGAAGGAATTATGCTGGCTATTCTCCTGGGAAATGTCTTTGCTCCGCTTTTCGATTTCTTTGTTATCCAGGCAAATATAAAGAGAAGGATGTTACGCCATGGCTGAAGAAAACGCTGCCAAACCCTTTTATTCAGTACTTGTCTTAGCTTTTGTCTGCTCGGCGCTGGTCGCTGGAGCTGCGGTCGGATTACGTCCGCAACAAGATGCCAATAGAGTCCTCGACCGCAAGAAAAACATTCTTTATGCTGCAGGCCTCTATGAAGAGGGCAAAAACATCGAGCAGATGTTTGCCCCCATTGAAACAAAAATAGTCGCACTTGCTACCGGGAAATTCGTACCCGAAAATACCATCAAACCCATATCATACAAGCAGCTTAAAGCTGCTATGTCCGATGATACCGTGCGAAAATTGACGGAGGAAGAAGATATTGCCAGAATACGTCGCCTGGAAAAATACTCCCTGGTCTATCTGGTCAAAGACAGGAACAAAATCAAACAAATTATCCTGCCTGTGCGTGGCAAAGGGCTTTGGTCGACAATGTACGCCTATGTTGCCCTGGACGGTGACCTGACAACCATCCGCGGCGTATCTTTCTACGAGCATGGCGAGACGCCCGGTTTAGGTGGAGAGATTGAAAATCGTCGTTGGCAAAAGGGCTGGCAAGGAAAAGAGGTTTATGACGACAGCGGCAATGTAGACCTGAAATTTGTCAAAGGAAAAGCTGCCACCAAAGAACCGGCAAAGTCGCATCAGATCGATGGGTTGTCCGGCGCAACTCTAACTACTAAAGGCGTCAACAATCTTATGAAATTCTGGTTTGGAGAGCACGGATTCAAACCTTTTTTTGCCCAATTAAAAAATAAGGATAACACCAATGGCTGAGACAAAGACCGAGTTGATCTCACGCTCCATCTTACAACGCAACCCAATCGCTCTGCTGGTGCTTGGCATCTGCTCAGCGCTCGCTACCACCGGCCAGATGACCACGGCCTTCGTCATGTCGATCTGCGTTACCCTCGTGGTCGCCTTTTCCAGTATGACCATCAGCCTTGTCCGCTTCCAGATACCAAGCAGTGTACGTATCGGTTTGCAAATCATGGTCATCGCCACTCTCGTTATCCTGGTAGATCAAATCCTCAAAGCCTTCTTCTTCAGCTTGTCCAAACAACTTTCGATCTATGTCGGGTTGATCATCACTAATTGCATCGTCATGGGTCGCGCCGAGGGGTTCGCCATGACCAATCCGCCAATTGCCAGCTTTTTCGATGGAATCGGCAATGGCCTCGGTTATGGCTTTATTCTCCTGTCTGTAGCGTTCGTACGAGAGCTGTTCGGGTCCGGCAGCATTTTTGGCTTCGAGATCCTTCCGTTAACCACCAACGGTGGTTGGTATCTCCGCAATGGTCTTCTGGTTCTGCCTGCAAGTGCCTTTTTCCTTATTTCGCTTCTTATCTGGCTCCTGCGAACCATCGACCCCAAACAACAGGAGAAAGACTGATGTCCCACTATCTTGATATAGTTATCCGCTCGATATTTCTAGAGAATCTGCCACTCAGCTTTTTCCTTGGCATGTGTACCTTTATGGCGATCTCCAAGCAGATAAAGAGCGCCATTGGGCTCGGTGCTGCCGTACTGGTCATTCAGGTTATAACCGTCCCTATCAATAATTTAATCCTCACCTATGTACTAAAACCTGGGGCACTGGTCTGGGCGGGACAACCGGACCTTGATCTCAGTTTTTTAGGGTTGCTCACCTACATCGCCATTATAGCTGCGGTCGTGCAAATTCTGGAGCTGGTACTCGATCGTTTCATTCCTTCTCTGTACAACACGTTAGGCATTTTCCTGCCCCTTTTGACGGTCAACTGTGCTATTTTTGGCGGCACCTTGTTTATGGTTGAGCGAGACTATACCTTTGGTGAATCCGTCGCCTACGGTTTTGGCTCAGGGGCCGGTTTTTTCCTCGCAGTAGTTTGTCTGGGAGGAATCAGAGAAAGGCTGGAATATGCCGATCCACCGGCAGGGCTCAGAGGTCTTGGTCTAACCTTTATATCGGTAGGACTGATGGCCATTGCCTTTATGGGACTGGCCGGAATGGAAATGTGATGGTGTCGTAAAAATTCTTCATTTTGTTCGTTGTTACAATTTTTCTATCATTACGACGTACCGTATTTACGTCGTAATGATAGAAAAATTGCACGCCTCCAATATGAAGTTTTTTACTTAACCATCTCGAATATGAGGTTTTTACTTAACCATCGAAAATCGAGGTTTTTACGTGTCCATCAAATATGATCAAGGCGAATAGAGAGAAGTATGTACCCCACAGCCTACAAATGAGGGAACTGGACAATGACTGAAATATATTACGCAGTGGGCTGCTTTCTGGTTCTCCAGCTCCTCCTTGTTACTATTATTGTCGTTGCGAAGAAGACACTCCTACCCAGTGGGGATATTACCATCCTGATTAACGAGGACAAAAAAATCAAGACCAAGCCCGGCGGGAAATTGCTGACAACGCTTGCCGAAGAGGGCATTATTCTGTCATCTGCCTGTGGCGGTGGCGGCAGTTGCGGTCAGTGTCGATGTATCGTCAAAGAGGGAGGCGGGTCTATTCTTCCTACGGAAAAGGGGAAGGTCAACAATCGGGATGCCAAATTAGGTGTACGCCTTTCCTGTCAGGTTGCAGTAAAACGCGATTTAAACATTGTTATCCCCCCTGAAATGCTTGAGGCCAGGAAATGGCAGTGTAAGGTCATTTCAAATAACAATGTCGCCACCTTTATCAAGGAACTGGTGATTGGCCTGCCGGAAGGTGAAACAGTCGACTTCAAGGCCGGAGGTTATATCCAGATAGAGGTTCCACCCCATACCTTGGAATACCAGAATTTCGAGATTGATGAACGGTTCCTCGCTGACTGGACTAAGTTTAAGATGTTTCAGTATAAATCTCATGTCTATAATCCAGTGACCAGGGCCTACTCCATGGCCAACTACCCAGGAGAGAAAGGCATAATAAAATTGAACGTGCGCATCGCCAGTCCTCCACCAGGACAGGCGGCACTCCCTCCCGGTCAGGTATCCTCCTATGTTTTCAACCTGCAGCCGGGAAACGATGTTACCATCTCCGGCCCCTTTGGCGAATTTTTCATGGATGATAGCGACTCGGAAATCATCCTTATCGGCGGCGGTGCCGGAATGGCACCATTACGTAGCCATGTTTTTGATCTCTTCAAAGCGAAAAACACCAAACGGAAAGTCTCCTTCTGGTATGGCGGCAGAAGCCTGAAAGAGGTTTTCTACACTGATCAGTTCGAAGAAATAGAGAGAAACCACAATAACTTCTCCTTTCATCTGGCCCTCTCCGATCCACTACCTGAGGACAACTGGGCCGGCCACACCGGTTTTATCCATATGGTGCTCTATGACGAGTATCTCAAAGACCATCCGGCCCCCGAGGATGTCAATTACTATCTGTGCGGCCCGCCAATGATGAACCAAGCTCTTTTTGAAATGCTGGACAGCCTTGGAGTGGAAAAGGGAAACATTCATTTCGACGACTTTGGCGGATAGCATATTAAATGATTATTCTATCTCCTATGACAACATTTTTTTGCACCCTGGCAATCACCTTTTCTCTCTTACTTTTAACAATGGTTCTGCTCAGCTACTGTAAAAGACGACAGAGTCGAACCAGCCATGGACTGACCGGCATGTGCCACGAAAGTGGTGGCACCATGTGCGGTTGCTGCAGTTCACAGTTATTGTCCGATTCGAAAAAACCAGAAAAAACGGTTCCTTGCATTCAAGCGAAGAAAAACATCTAGAATGTTTGCCCTAGGAGCCTCAAGCCGGAACCAATTAACTAATTCCGACCCATCCCCTTTCCAATTATAAAACACTCCAACAACTCCTTTCTCCAATAATTCACGGCTACACAAAAGCACTATTTCACATCTGCCCCCACTAAACGGGAAGGAGGCCGATCTCACCACTTCAGCAGTGGCGCAGAGGCAGCGGACATCGGCAACCAAGGAACATTCCTTCCTTTTTTTACATTCGCGACATACCTGGCTGCCGGCATAATGGCTGATCCGAATCATATCTTTGTTATTCTATTTTGTCGAAATTGAGGTTTTTGTGATTATTTGTAATTTTATTTTGACATTTACGCAATTTTTCGTGTAATATATTTCCAAATAATAAATTATTATCTTTCAACAGTATCTCTCGATCGGAGCAGCCAGGGCGTATGGACATTGATGATACCAATATAGAAATACTCCGCCATCTCAAGGATGGCAGGAAATCATACAAGCTCATCGCTGAAGATTTGTCGCTTACCGAAAATACTATCCGAAGCAGAGTCAACAAACTCATTGAGGAAGGCATCCTGAAATTTTCCGGCAATGTACAAATCGACGCTCTTCCGGGACACAATCTGCTCTACCTTGGGATTAAATTGAAAACCATGGAACTGCAGAAAAAGGCGGCTGAGTTCAGCAAATTAAGAGGAGTGGTGTCAGCGGGAATAGTTACCGGCAGATACGACATTATCCTCCAGGTTCTCCTTGCTCGTGACTACAGCCTTCTTGAATTCATAACAGAACAGGTGGCCAAGGTTGAAGAGGTGCAAACTGTCGAAAGTTTTATCGTCTACAAAGGATACAACCTTAAAGTACCGTATATACTGTAACCCCGACAATCGGGAGTTCTGGTTGTGCCCCGCAAGGGGTACTCTTTTCAGTACCCCTTGCGGGGTATAAGCATTGTTTAACACAGGAGAGCACTATGATCGTCGGAATTCTTAAAGAAATCAAAATTGCAGAAAACAGAGTATCCATGACTCCGGCAGGTGTAGAGGTTATGGTCCATAACAAGCACCAGATGCTTGTGGAGAAAAATGCCGGTAAAGGCGCTGGTTTCCCAGACTCCGAATACCAAAATGCCGGTGCAACCATTGTTGATACCGCTGCGGAAATATACAAAAAGTCAGACATGGTCATGCATGTCAAGGAACCGCAACCACAGGAATACGATCTCATCCGAAAAGACCAGATTGTCTTCACCTATCTCCACCTGGCAGCGGACGAAAAACAAACAAAAGCCCTACTGAAAGCTGGCTCGATTAACATCGCCTATGAGACCATCCAGAAAAAAGATGGATCTCTGCCGCTACTCACCCCTATGAGTGAGGTTGCCGGAAGGATGGCTGCTCAGGAAGGTGCCAATTACCTGCAGATGACCAAAGGCGGTCGTGGCATTCTGCTTGGTGGTGTTCCGGGCGTTGAACCGGGAACCGTGGTCGTCATCGGCGGCGGTGTCGTTGGTATCAATGCTGCTCTTTTGGCCTGTGGTCTCGGCGGCAAAGTGTATCTCCTCGATACCAACCTTGATCGCCTGCGCTACCTGCGGGAAGTCATGCCCAGCAACTGTTTCCCTATCATGAGCAGTGTCCCTAAGCTTCGTGAACTCCTGGCCAAAGCTGATCTGGTCATCGGTGCCGTACTTATTCCCGGAGCCAAAGCACCCAAGCTGGTCACCAGGGAAATGCTGAAAGTTATGAAGAAAGGTGCCGTTATGGTTGATGTGGCTATTGACCAAGGAGGCTGTTTTGAAACCTCCAAAGCAACCAGCCATGACGATCCGGTCTTCACCGTTGATGGTGTTGTTCACTACTGTGTCGCCAATATGCCCGGTGCGGTTGCCATAACCTCAACCCTGGCCCTGACCAACGCAACTCTCCCTTATGCTGTGCAGATCGCCAACAAAGGCTGGAAACAGAGTTGCCTTGACAACGAGGAAATCGCGCTTGGTCTGAACATTGTCAGCGGCAAGATAACCTATAAAGCGGTTGCTGAAGCCTTTGGCCTTGATTTCACTCCCGTTGCGGAAGTTCTGAAATAAAGACCTCCAGAAACAAGAAGGGCCGGCTCATTACTGAGCCGGCCCTTTTCTGATACCACCTGAGCAAGAAAACGACAGCTTGCTTACTCAGGATTTTTTTACTCCGAACACGTTCACTCGCTCACTTCCCTAAAAGCAGAAATGCCTTGATAAACGGATCAAGGTTCCCGTCAAGCACCGCATCGACATTGCCGGTTTCATGGTCGGTTCGATGATCTTTGATCAGTCGATACGGTTGCAGCACATACGAACGAATCTGACTGCCCCAGGAAATCCCTTTCTTGTCTCCGGACAAGCCTTCGCTTTGCGCCGCTTTTTTCTGTCTTTCCAGTTCATAGAGTTGAGCCGTCAGCATTTTCATTGCCGTATCCTTGTTACTATGCTGGGAACGCTCATTCTGACACTGGACAACTATTCCCGTCGGCAGATGGGTTATACGGATAGCAGAATCGGTTTTATTGACATGCTGCCCTCCCGCCCCGCTGGAACGGTAGGTATCAACCCGAAGGTCCTTAACATCAATATCCACATTAATGGAGTCATCCAGTTCCGGCAACACCATTACCGAAGCAAAAGAGGTATGACGACGACCGCTGGCATCAAAAGGTGATATGCGAACGAGCCGGTGAATCCCCAGTTCGGAACGAAGGTAGCCATAACAATTACGCCCTTTGAACATAATTGCGACACTTTTGGTGCCGGCCTCATCTCCCGCCAGATAGTCAAGAATAGACGTTTTAAAACCACGAATTTCCGCCCAGCGGAGATACATTCGCATAAGAATTCCCACCCAGTCCTGGGCTTCGGTACCTCCAGCGCCGGCGTGAATAGACATGATAGCATTACTACTGTCATGCTCTCCGTCGAACATACACTCCAGTTCAGCCAGGGCCAGCCTCTGTTCCATGCCCTCGATTTTCTCGGCTATTTCCTGCTCCAGCTCGGCATCCTTTTCCTCCATGAGCATTTCCAGAAACATTTCCGTATCTTCCAGCTCCTTCCAGCGCTCATTCCAGCTTTCAATAACCTCCTGAAGTTGACCGTGTTCTTTCTGGATCACCGTCGCCTTTTCTGCATCAGTCCAGAATCCGGGTTCAAGCGTCTGTCTTTCCAGTTCATCCAGCCGATCTTTCTTAACGGCTAAGTCAAAGATGCTCCTTGAGGGTAAGCAAACGAATTTTCAAATCAACAAGTTTCTGTTTGGATACTGCCGCACCGGTCTCTATAGCCATAGTTCCTACCTTAATACTTTAATATTTTGACCCAATTTCCATAACAAGCTGGACATTGAGCCTTTAACACAACAGATAATATAGTCAATTTTTCAGGATCTACAAATCATTCACAGCCATCGTCTTCTCAATCCGGCTGCCAGCCCACTAAAAAGACCTATTACCAGACAGATCGGCGCGAATAAATAGCCATAACGCGCCCAGATCGTCATCTGCCCCAGAAGAACCACCTTTTCTGCCGCCGCCCAGGGAACGAACAGCTCAGATTGCCTGGTAATCGTTCCTGCCGGAGTGATAAAAGCGGATATTCCCGTGTTTGCTGATCGGACCAAGCTGCGCCTGGTTTCCACCGCCCGAAGCACCGACATGGCAAGGCTTTGATGCGGGGCACTCGACTTACCATACCAAGCGTCATTCGTCAAATTAACCAGCATATTCGCCCCTGCCAATACCCATTTACGGGATATCTCAGGAAAAACAGACTCGAAACAGATAAGAACTCCAACCTTTGCCTCCTGCCAGGCCAAAGGCCGTTCAATCCTACCGGAACTAAAGTCTCCTACCGCCTCGACAAGCGGTGCCAGAAAAGGCAAAAACTTTTTAAGTGGGACATATTCACCAAAGGGAACAAGATGGGTCTTGTAATATTTTCCACCTAACAGCCCGTCCGGCTGCAGGAGAATTGCACTATTAAAGAAATTCACTTTTCTCGCCTTACGGTCGATAATTTCGTACCAGGGAGCGCCGGTCAGCAGAGCAAAATCTTTTGTAGCAACCAATTGCTTAAGGGGTTGCATGTAACCATTGGACGGCGGGTAGAAAGGAAGGGCCGTCTCCGGCCAGACGACCAGGGAAGGTCGCTTTGAGACAAAGAGTGATTTGGTCTGTGACAGGTAATTTTCCACCGTCCCTTGTTGTTGGGATGGCGACCACTTGACACTTTGATCGACATTGCCCTGAACAATTCCCACTGTAATCCGGGAAGCATCAGGGGAGGACATTTCATGCTGCACTTCCTCGAATCGGTTTTTCGAATAGATGCTGATACCGCTAAACAAACAGAGGGTCGGGACAAGAATGAGCAGGTAGTCGGGAACCGAATGTTTTTTTGTAACAATCAACATCAGGCAGGTATTGACAAAAACAACAAGAAACGTCACCCCGTGGTGCCCGGCAAGATCGGCAATCTGGATAAGAAGAGGTACCTTATATAAAGCGTAGCCCAGATCCATCCATGGAAAACCGGTGAGGAACACTCCACGAAACCAATCAATGCCTACCCAGAGCGAGGGCAACAACCACAAAGAAACCGCCGGCGGAAATGTCAGCAATATATAACGGGAAAACAGTGCGAAAAGAGCAAAGTAGAGACTCATATAAAAGGCCAGCAAAAGTAAAGCCGGTAAAGAGATAAACCAGGCCAGACTGCCATACTTGCCGAGGACTATAACTATCCAATAGAGAAGCAAGATAAAGTGAACAAGGCCGCAGATGAGTCCCCAAAAGGCTGCTCCCTTGACATTCACACGAGATATAACCAAAAGGAAGGGAACAAGAGCGACGAAGAGCAGTGGCCATATCGCTCCTCCTCCAGGAAAAGAAGCCCAAAGCAGCAGACTGGTAACAACAGACAGAAAAAAGAATTTGCGACGAAAAAACACCACGATTGTTAGTTGCCCTCAATGATTTTGCTGACACGTATCATCTTAATCTGTCTGGTATCGGCACTTTGAACCTCAAATCGAAACCCGGCAACGTCGATACTATCACCGGTCACTGCCAACCTGCCCAAGGCATTAATCACGAGGCCGCCTACTGATTCATACGGGCCTTCGGGTAATTCAGCATCGAAATGATCTTCAATTTTTTCTATATCAACCCAGGCATGGACTTGAATTGTCCGCTCATCGATCACCTCTATCGTATGTTCTTCCTCATCATATTCATCATCTATCTCCCCCACTATTTCCTCTAGGATATCCTCAAGGGTTATCAGTCCACGCACAGTACCAAATTCATCGGTTACCATGGCCATATGCACTTTGCGTTTCTGAAATTCCCGCAGCAGATCGACAATTGGTTTGAATTCCGAAATAAAGTAGACCGGTCGCAGATAGCTGGCAAGATCGGCTGGTTCTGCACTGGGCCGGGCGCAGAGTCTGAGGAGGTCTTTGGCATGAATCGCCCCAATTACGCGATCGGGATTTTCCCGGTACACCGGTATGCGGGTAAAGCCGCTTTCAGTGACAATTTCAATGAGTTCCGACATCGGTGCAGACTCATCAAAGGAGACGACCTCCGCAGCCGGGGTCATGATCTCGGAGGCAAACGTCTCCCGAAATTCAAGGATGGAGTTTATCATTCTCTCTTCAAGAGAGGAGATGAGCCCGTGCTCCTCCCCTTCCTCAAGAAGCTCCTGGATGTCATGGTCCAGATCTTCCTTTGTGCCCGGCTTTCGAAAATCAATAGCTTCTATTAATTTCTTTAAAAAACTCTTTTTCTGCTCTGAGTACTGTTGTTCAGGATCTGTATCGTTGTCCATTATGTGAATTAGGTAAATTAATTGGCCTACATACTGACAGCCGGCAAATGTTATGGAAAGATCTTTCCAATAAAATAGCAATACAATAGTTCTGTGACTGGGAATCCGATTTGTTTCTAGATAAATAACATCACGTACAGAAAAATCAATCTTCTGTTTGCAATTCTTCAGGATCATTACCGATCAACTATGATCAATGCTGTCAAGCAGAAAAGGAAGATCCTCGCCAGATGGCGTTGTCCAGTGTAAAACCAGCCCGGAATGGATAATTTTTCTTTTCTAATCGACACTGCATGACTATAGTAGCGACGGTTTCAAATTCCATATATTGCAATTAGTGTGCATTAGCAATGAAATAACAGGAAGACAAGAGATGAGTCTCTTGATTAGGTACTATTTTTGTTCGGGCTTAAGGGAGTCGAAAAAGGTATCTTTTCAACGTGCTCATAGATAATCCAGTATATTTAGTACCTTACAGACTGTTTTCTTGTTTTTTGAAAGAAAATAATCTGTTTCAAGGTACTTACCCCCGTGCTTTGCGGGGGTTAGACTCTTACGAGGAACAGTTTGGAAGGAAAGGTTCTAATAGCAAATCGTGGTGAAATAGCCATTCGGATCATGAATGCCTGCAAGGATCTTGATCTCGACTATATCGTGGTCTACACCGAAGCAGACAAAGATTCAGAGCATGTTTGTCAAAATATCACCAGCGGTCCAGATCAAAACGCCTGGCGCATAACCAGTTACACCGAGCCCAATGACATTTTTGCCGTAGCCGATCATACCGGCTGCACCGCAATCCATCCCGGTTACGGTTTCTTTTCAGAAGATTACCGTTTCGCCAGACGGGCAACCATTCGCGATCGGGCACTCACTTTTATCGGCCCCAACTGGGAAGTGATCAGAGACCTTGGTGACAAGATTAATACCAAGCGTGTCGCCAACAAATTGGGAATTCCCACCATTCCCGGAACAGATGCCCCCATTTATAACGAGATGGAAGCGGAAGAGATCGCCTCAAAGCTTCTCGATGACCAGCGGCAAGCCGGAGTTGAAAATCCTTCAATCCTTATTAAAGCTGCTGCCGGAGGCGGTGGTATGGGTATTGAAGAGGTAACGGAAATTGAACAATTCAGAAGAGTATACAGGCAGTTGCAGAACTACGCCAAGAGACAGTTCGGAGATGGTGGTGTTCTCATTGAGCAATGCCTGCGTGATTACAACCACATTGAGGTTCAGCTCGTCTGCTCCAAATATGGTGAACGGATCCATTTCAGCTCCAGAAACTGTACGATCCAGTCAACGGGACGACAGAAACGTGTTGAAGCAGCGCCCGGTTTTCACGACTCCTGTTTCGAGTATGATTTTAATCAAAAAAAACTCCTCGATCAGATTGTCAAATACTCGCTCAAACTCGCAGACTATGTAAAATATGACAATGTCGGCACTTGGGAATGGATCGTCAGCAGATCGGGTCAACCCTATCTACTTGAAGTAAACACCCGCATTCAGGTAGAAAATGACATCTCAGCAAGAATCAGTTATATTGGAGGCGAACAACCTAATCTGATTCGAGAGCAGATCCGCCTCGGACTCGGAAACAGACTCGGCTACAAGCAGGGTGCGGTTAAATTCAAAGGTGCCGCAATTGAACTACGTATCGTGGCTGAAGATACCAGACGTGGTTTTGCACCGTGGATTGGGACGATAACCGAATTCAAATTTCCAGATCATCCTTGGTCTGTGGTTTATTCGCACGTTCCCAAGGACAAACCGTATCCTATCCCCAGTGACTTTGATCCAAACCTGGCCCTTGCTCTTGTCTGGGGAGATTCCATGGATGACGCCAAGGCAAAGGCCGCCCGTTTTATTGATGAAACCGTTATTCGTGGCAAGGATTCACACGATAATCCGATTATCACCAATCTCGACTACCTTAAAAACAATTTGGATCGTTTGCTGGCTTTTTAGTGACTTAGAAATTCTTTCCCCGCTTTTGGGAAAAGAATTTCGTTAAGGAACTTATCCCCGTGCTGTGCGGGGATTAATAACTTCGTGAAGAAATTTACACCCCGCAAAGTAAGGGGTACTGAACAAAGCATCCCTCAAGGGGGTATGATAAAGAGTCCCAGTGCCTTACGGGGATTAAAGGGGTTAATGACTCCATTAATTATCTTATATTGCCTAATCCTCCTCTTCTCAACAGGGGGATTAATGACAATTAGCAACGATATCAAACAAAAATAGCTTCAACATGAAAGAATTACACAAACAACTGCTCAAGATAGAAGAACGGATCAATTACCTGCTCCAGGTAAAAGATTACTCAAACTGGGGTAATCTGGACGGTTTCAAGAAAAACTGCGACCAACTCAAGCTCAGCATCTACGATCACACCGAGGAAAAATTGTCGGCGGAGATCCGTAAGCTCAACGAATCGATTAGTTTTCTGGAAGAAAGGGCTGAGGAAAACCTTGGTCCGATGGAGAGGGTTCGGATCGTCCGATCCATTCATCGCTTCAGCTTGAAAGACATCCTGGAAAATGTCTATGAGGATTACACCGAGCTTGGTGGTGAGGGGGATGCCAATGTCGACCCGGCGATGCTCTGTGCCAAAGCCACCATTACCAGACGGATCAAAAATAAACCCTATACTTCTTCCGTCATGGTCATTGGACAGGAAACCGGTCATGGTGAAGAATTCCGTAACGGTGGTTCCTGTAAACCCCAGGGAAACGAAAAGGCCCTTCGTTATATGAAGGTTGCGGAAACCGAGGGAATACCTATTCATTTCTATGTTTTCACCCCCGGCTCCTACCCCGTCGAAGAAGGCTCGGGAGCGGCTCAGCAGATCGCCAGGAATATCTATGCCATGACCAAGCTCAGGGTGCCGATGATTTCCATGATTTCCGAAGGTGGCTCTGGAGGAGCCGAGGCCATTGGTCTCTCCGACTATAGAATAATGGCCTCCCATGGCTATTACTCTGTGATTTCCCCTGAAGGTGCGGCTGCGATTGAGGGGAAGATCCGTGAAGGCTCCAAGGTCCCCAAAGAATTGATTGAGGTCTGCGCAGACAGGCTCAAACTGACCGCCAAGGATAATCTGGAAAAAGGAACCATTGACCGAATCATCTACGAGCCACTGCTTGGTGCCAGAAGAGACGACTTTGCCTTTTTCGCCAAGCTCCGTGCCGAAGTCCTGCGAGCAACTGATAAAGTGGTCCTTTCCACCAAGAGTTTCAGTGCCCTGCGGACATATGAAATCAGACGGAAGAAACATGAACCGGCCAAAGAGGAAGAACTCCAGCCGGAGGTGGCGTGGGATCTGAGCAAAGAGGAGATCAAAAGACTTCTGAAGCTGCGCTCCAAAAAATATCTGGCAATGGCTAAAAACGGTTTTACCGGTCAGGTCGAGGCAGAAGAAGGTATCTACAATCTGGCCAAGGTAAAAACTGAAAAAGTCTACTATACGCTGCGCTATGATATCATGAAAAATCACAAGCGCCAGGTCAGAAAGGTCTTTAAAGATGTTTCAGGAGAAAGTTCAGTTATGCTGAAGCGCATTACCGAGCCGATTACCGCCTTCCTAGACCTCTTTGGTAAGAAAAAAACGGATAAACCACAACGCCTGATCACTTACTCCGGGGCAGGTAATCAGCAGGTCAGCCAGACACGCCGGGTGGACCCCCTGGAGCTGACCGACACCTACACCAGCCCACTTGCCAACATAGATCGCACCGTAAGCTGTCCCAATGCCGACAAATACGGCTGCAAAGACCTTTGGATAAAGGATCTTTACGGCGAATTTGCCGGAGTCTGCGAAACCTGCGGTCATCATTTCCCACTTGAACACCAGTGGTATCTGAAAAATATCTTCGATCCCAACTCAATAAAACAATTCAACACTGAAATAACCTCCGGCAATCCGCTTAATTACACGGGATTTACCGAAAGATTGCAGCTGTCAAAAAACAAAACAGGCCAACGTTCAGGCAATATGACCTTTCATGCCAAGGTAAACGGCATTCGGATTATTGTCGCTATGCTGTATTCCGACTTCCGGAACGGGACGGTTGGTTCTGCCGAAGGCGAGAAATTTGTGCAGGCCTGTGCCCTGGCCAAACGCAAGAAACGGCCTTTCCTGGCCTACATTCATACTACCGGCGGTATCCGCATCCAGGAAGGAACGTTGGGCGTCACTCAAATGCCCAAGTGTACCATGGCCGTGCGTGAATATATCGATGCCGGTGGATTGTATCTCGTGGTGTACGATAATAACTCATACGCCGGACCGGTCGCCTCCTTTCTTGGCTGTTCACCCTACCAGTTCGCTATCAGATCGAGCCGAGTTGGTTTTGCCGGCCCCCGCGTTATCCGGGAAACCACAGGTTCTGAGATACCTCCCGATTACCATTCTGCAAGAAATGCTCTAAAACGTGGACATATTCAGGGAATTTGGGATCGTCGAGAGTTTAGAAGAAACCTACACAAAGCTCTTCTCACCATGGGGAGTCCGAGCCTTTATTATAGGTAAAAGCAATTCAGCATCGGAGCCTCTGTTTCCACCAAGAGGCTGTCCTATGCTGAATGTGTGGATGAGATCTGCTCTATTTTAGACAGGCACCTTAACCTTTATTATCGGCCTGATGCTCGCATCTGCGTTTCCAGCTATCCTGGTTTATGCACAAGAACTCCTTCCCGGTAAGATAGGGATGGTTGTAGATCTTTATATGATTGAATCCACAACTCCGCCATCAACCCGCATAGCTGCACCGGTAGTGGCTGATGCCTGAGGGGAACAGACATAGACAATCATGTTGGCTACTTCTTCGACGCTTGCAGCTCGCTGAATGATAGAAGATGGTCGATGAGCCTTAACGAAATCAACTGCAGCCTCCTCAACTGTCTGGTCTTTTTCCGCAGCAACACTTTTCAGCATTCCGACCAGTCCATCAGACAGCGTTGGCCCGGGAAGTACCGAGTTTACCGTGACACCAGTGCCGGCCAACCTCTTGGCCAAGCCTCGCGATATGGAAATATACCCTGTCTTGGTAAACCCATAATGGATCATGTCAGCTGGAATATTCACTCCGGACTCCGAGGCGATAAAGACGACACGGCCCCAGCCCTTGTCAACCATTGCCGGCACATAGGCCCGCGAGAGACGGACTCCCGACATGATGTTGACTTCAAAATACTCGCTCCATACACTGTCCGGGGTTTCAAAAAAATCCTGCAAACCATATATGCCAAGATTGTTGACCAAAATGTCACAACCGGGATAGTTATTAATCAGTTCCCTGCAGCCTTCGGCCGTACTGAGGTCGCAGGCGAATCCTGCCACATCCGCATTGGGCGAACACCTTCTCAACGTCATCATAGCCTTTTCAACACCTTCTGCTTTGCGACCGTTGACAATTACCCGGGCACCCGCCTCTGCTAATCCTTTTGCAGTTGCCAGACCGATACCGGCGGTAGAACCGGTAATGATTGCAGTCTTTCCTGTCAGATCAATATACATGGCTCCTCCTTATCCTATTTTCATCATTTTTCACCTCGATAACAGTCTGCAGAAATAATAGGACTGACACCTACTGGTGTCTATGCTTAGTGTTCATGAATAGTTCCCAATTCCCCAAGGCGAAAGAAAGATTGCTTTTGATATTGGTTTATTTATCCTTTGTTGCACCACCATCACCACCTTTCTCGCTTTTCTTGCCAAAAATCCTGGCATAGTGAAAACTGCCACGTTCTTCCATAAAGGTCGTGGGTGGCGAAAGTCTCTGTAAAAAACATCTCTAAGAGTATCAGACATGAAATGAGCATATTTGGGTCTTTAATATTCTTCATCAAAGCTTACTATTGTTCATGCTCCCTGATTAATACAGCAGTTAAGTTAGTTGTTCCCTATAACACTGAATCGTGGAGGAATTGAGGTATGAAATATAAACAACTTGGAAGAACGGGTTTGCTTGTCTCGGAGATATGTTTCGGTACTATGACCTTCGGAGGAAAAGGTTTCTGGAGTGCAATTGGTCAACTACCGCAAAAGGTGGCGGACAATATGGTCGACCGTGTGCTTGACGCTGGTATCAACTTTATCGATACCGCTGATGTATATTCGGAAGGCGAGTCAGAAAAAATTATCGGCAAGGCTTTGGGAGAGCGCCGCAAGAATGTGGTGCTGGCCACAAAAGTATTTGGCCGTATGGGCCAAGGCCCCAATGAAGTCGGATTATCCCGCGGCCATATCATGCAAGCCGTTGACGACAGCCTTGCTCGTCTGGGCACAGACTATATCGATCTCTATCAGATCCATGGTTTCGATGCGCTCACCCCCATTGAAGAGACCCTGAGGGCACTGGACGATCTGGTGCATGCCGGGAAGGTCCGCTATATCGGTTGTTCCAATCAGGCTGCCTGGCAATTGATGAAATCACTCTGGATCGCCGATAAGTATAATCTTCATCGTTTTGAAAGTCTCCAAGCTTACTACACCATTGCCGGTCGGGATATTGAGCGTGAGCTAGTTCCAACTCTCATGGATCAAAAGCTAGGCCTGATGGTTTGGAGTCCAATGGCGGGTGGGCTACTGTCCGGCAAATATGACCGTGAGGGAAAAGGTTCCGAAAAAGGTCGCCGGGTGAATTTCGATTTTCCACCGGTTGACCAGGAACGTGCCTTCAACGTGATTGATCTGATGCGCGTTATTGCCAAAGACAAAAATGTTTCAGTGGCCCAGATTGCCCTCAGCTGGCTACTACACCAACCGGTGGTCACCAGCGTAATCATCGGTGCAAATACCCCGGAGCAATTGACAGACAACCTCGCTGCTCCCGAGGTGAAACTGTCGGATGAAGAATTGGCGCAACTGAATAAGGTAAGCGAACTGCCTTCAGAATACCCGGCCTGGATGCTCAAACGGCAAGCTGCAAACCGTTTTCCAGAAAAGGCCAAGGAGGCCAGCTGACCCGGATAACCTTAAATGCATCTTTTAAAACAACCAAAACCTTCTCAGAGTTACCTCAAATAAGTTACTGGCTGTTTACTGGCAGGATTCTGCCCCGATTCAGAACAAAGCTATGTGAATAATATAATTACAGATATCACAAGAAGAAATTGGCGGAGGAGCAGGGATTCGAACCCTGGGTGGAGTTTCCTCCACAACGGTTTTCGAGACCGTCCCGTTCGGCCGCTCCGGCACTCCTCCGTTCGACGTCATTGATACCAATAATTTTTCTGTTCTTCAACAAGATTAAATCGTATTGCTACTCTCTCAGGTGCAAAAATAATTTGACGACCCGATCAATGCGTAACTATGTTGTCAGAGAAAATTACTCTTCAAATCGAGTTGGAATAAATCATACACCGGAACAAACAACCGATCTTCCATTCGAAGCAACTCTTAAAAGTGCCAGGAGATTCCATGAAATATTATCTAACTCCGGTAAACGGGAAGAAAGCCTGGACACTGTTCAGTACTCGCTTGACGGGTACTCAGTTCAGTCCTCGCTTGACGGGGATAAATACCTTAAGACAGATTGCTTTCTTGCAAAAAAACAAGAAAACAATCTGTAAGGTACTAATTCCCCTTTTTTTATTTATATTTTCCATCCACTCATCCTTTGCCGGTCCCCTGCCGGATGTCCCACATATTGTTGTTACCGGAGAATGCGAGATACGCGCCACGCCGGATATTCTGACACTGTCTTTAAGCGTTGCCGAAACCGGTTTTCAAGTAGCTGAAGCCAGAGACAGCGTAGAAAAAAGATCGAAGAAACTGATAGCTTCCCTTGAAGCTGCTTGGAATAGCAAAAGAGGACATCAGTTCCGCCCAATTACAGATCACCCCCCATTATAACTGGAATAACAGTGCCCAGATTTACGCCGGTACCGAGGTTTCAAGAACTGTCGAAGTGACACTCAGGGACCTTAGCCGCTACGACGAGCTTATCCGGTCAATCATCGACGCACAGGTGGCGCAGATAGATTCCACCCGTCTCAGTTCCTCAAAAGAGAAAAAACTTCGTGAAGATGCTCTTCGCGGGGCCATAAGTGACGGCATGGAGAAAGCCCAAATCATAGTGGCCCATCTGCCTGAACAAATTGGTTCAATCTATTCGATTGCACCACAATCCTCCAATGCACCTTTTTTCCAAGCCAGGTATGAGATGGCCGGCGTAGCCAAGCAGAGCGCTTTCGAGCCGGGAACCATACTGTTTAAAGAATCGCTGCAGATAGTTTTTTATCTCGTGAAAGGACAATAACAGATCTATTACCTCATTGTCGGCGTTGTCTTCCGGCCAAAAAAGTTCGAACAACCTGTTCCACTGCATGGCTCAGCAGGTTAAAACTATCCTGCATCGCTGACTCAAGAGACAGAGGGCCCTGACAAATAGAGAAAACAGCATTAATTCCAATACCATACAGTTCATCTATTCTCTCACCGACACCGCCGCAAACTGCGATACAGGGAACTCCAGCTTCTTTTGCCACGCGGGCGACACCGGCCGGAGCTTTGTCGTATTTCGTTTGAAAATCGATCTGGCCTTCAGCTGTCAATACAAGATCCGCACCACGGATTTTTTCTTTCAGGTTGACTATTTCGATGACCAGATCAATTCCCTTCCTCAGCTCCGCGCCCAGAAAAGCATGCAAGCCGCCCCCTAGCCCTCCGGCTGCTCCGGCTCCAGCCATGCGAGATATGTCTATACCCATTTCCCGTTTAATGACAGCAGCTAAATTCTTCAGCCCCTCATCCAGATCTTTTATCTGTTCATCGGAGGCACCTTTCTGGGAAGAATAGACATACGATGCTCCATCCGGACCCGTTAAAGGATTGGTAACATCACACAGCCCTTCTACCACCACAGCCTGCAGACGCCGATCTACTTCACTTGTATCGATTGAATGTATCAGCTGCAAAGAACCGCCGACCGGGACAAGCGTCTTGCCGTCTTTACCAAGAAATCTATAGCCCAAGGCTGAGGCCATGCCGATACCGCCATCACAGGTCGCGCTCCCGCCAAGCCCGACGACAATTCGTCGTACGCCTTTATCCAGGGCTGCCCGAATCAATTCTCCGGTTCCAAAGGTGGTTGTTTTGGTCGGATCCTGTTTATGTTTAGGAAGAAGAGCAAGGCCACTTGCCCTGGCCATTTCAATGACCGCCACACCTTCTGCCTCAGCCAGACAGAAAAGTGAAGGAAGCGGTTCCATTCCAGGCCCCATGACCGTGCGCTTTATAAGTGTTCCTGAAAGAGCCTGCGCCATAACTTCCGTGAGTCCGTCTCCACCGTCTGCAACCGGTACACACACGACATCACAATCCGGAATTGCAGCTATGACTCCCTGCTCCATGGCTTTCGCTGCTTCCATGGCGGAAAGACTCCCCTTGAAAGCATTTGGAGCGACAATTATTCGCATATTAATCTCCTGAAACAGTTGAATTATCCGTAAGAGCCAATGAACACTCTTTAAAATTCACAAAATCCTTCTCTAACACAATGAGAGAAACAGCCGACCGGCGGAGTATACCTTGCCCATTGAGTCCTTTGATATATTGAAATTATTTGCATATTTCGTCAACAACGATAATATTACATGTTCTATAATTCCCCCATGACAGGTGACATAATGGTAACAGACATTTCCAGCGATAAGATTCAGCAGCTGATTAACAATCAAAGCAACCTGCCTTCCCCCCCTGCGGTCGCTGCACAAATCCTCAACACGATCCAAAATGAAGAGAGTTCCTTAAACGATCTGGAGAAAATAATTTCTGCAGACCCGGCACTTACAGGTAAACTACTGAGGATTGCCAACTCTGCATTTTATTCGTTGCCCTACGAGGTGCGCAATGTCAACCGAGCCCTGTCCATCCTCGGAACCAACGTCATTAAAAATATTGCCCTCTCCTTTGTTATCACTGGTAATCTTCGTGGTGAGACGGAATCTCCTTTTGATTTTGACTACTTCTGGCGCCGTTCGGTTACTGCTGCTGTGGCGGCTGAACTGGTAATGGGGCTGCTGCATGAAAAAAATGAAGATATTTTCGTTACTACCCTTCTCCAGGACATCGGGATTTTGATAATGTACCTGAGCAAAGATCGGGAATATCTTGCTGTTTTAGAGCAATGCATCGCAAACGGTGGAACAAACCTGATCGATTTAGAACGAAAGCTGTATCAGTTTGACCACCAACAGCTCGGCTGCACATTTCTTGAAAGCTGGAATATCCCCCAATCCATTGTGGGACCAATACGTTGTCACCACGAACCAGACCTCAGTTCCGAAAAATATCGTAGAACATGCTCCGTTCTTTATGTGGCAAACCTGCTGTCGGTCATTTACAGCGAGACAGAATCTGCGCAGAACTTCCATAAGCTGCAAACTACAATGGCGTCTTTTTTTAACATCACCGCTGATCAAACCAGAACTCTCCTCGACGATGTCGCGAAGAAGAGTCTCGATATCCTAAATATTTTTGATATAGATCCTGGAAAGTTGAAGCCCTACTCGCAGATGCTGCAGGAAGCCAATGAAGAACTCGGAAAATTAAATCTTACCTATGAACAACTGGTATTGGAACTCAAAGAATCGAAAAAAAAATCGGAAATTTTTGCCGGCAAACTGCGAGAAGCCAATGCCCGGCTCGAAGAACTGGCCTTTCGGGACGGCTTGACCAATCTCTATAACCATCGGTATTTTCAAGAAATCCTCGGAATAGAATTGGCACGTGTCAAACGTTACAAGCATCCCCTTGGTCTGATATTATTTGACATTGATTTTTTCAAAGATGTTAATGATTCCTTTGGCCATCCTGCTGGCGATCAGGTCCTGATCAACCTGGCTAAGACCATCAGCGCAGCCGTACGCCCAAACGACATTGTCGCAAGATATGGCGGAGAGGAGTTCGCTGTCATACTCCCCGAAACTAACCTGACAGGACTGAAAGTTTTTGCGGAAAGATTGAGACGCTGCGCCGCATCGGTCACTACGATTCTCAGGGAAAGTTCGGTCAACATAACCATCAGCTGTGGAGGTGTCCATATATCATCGAGTGACAATGTGACTCAGCAAGAACTCATTAATCTAGCTGATCGAGGACTCTTTATTTCCAAGCAAAACGGTCGGAACCGTGTGACTATCCTACCAATAGAAGCGAATGCAACCTAACTGACTTCCTGCCGGCAGATTTCAGAAAACTGCCGGGATAGTACAGTATTGAAAAACTAGATAATTCAAGTACGTAATTATTTTTCTTTGCGACAAAACCGTGGAGAATACATGAAAGGGGCGATATGAAACTAAAAATGAATATTTTTTTACAATGCGCATTACTGGTTTTGACCTTTCTGGCACTCCCCGTGCTTGGCCGGGCAGAAACCAAGAACGAAGTGCTCTCGTGGAACGAGGCGGTAAAAGCTGCCCGGGGTCAAACTGTCGATTGGTACATGTGGGGAGGTTCCCCGGCCGTAAACAAATACGTCAACGGCTATCTGGTTGCAGAACTTAAAGGAAAATACGATATAAATCTCCGGCAGGTGCCGGTGAAGGATATTGCCGAGGTGGTAAGTAAACTGGTGGTTGAGAAACAGGCCGGCAAAGACAGCGACGGTAGTGTCGATCTGATGTGGATCAACGGTGAAAATTTCCGAACCTGCAAACAGCAGAACCTTCTCTACGGACCTTTCACGGCTCAACTCCCAAATCAACAATATGTCGATTGGTTAAACCCTACCGTAAAAAATGATTTCGGCTCTCCCGTTGATGGTATGGAATCACCCTGGGGCAATGCCCAAATGGTCATGATCTACGATTCGCTGAGGACTCCACAGCCACCGATGACGATACCAGCTCTCATTGAGTGGATAAAATCCCACCCTGGCCGGTTCACCTACCCAGCCCCGCCGGATTTCACCGGATCGGTATTTGTCCGACATATCTTTTACTACGCCGCCGGATCGGTCGATAAGTGGCAGGGAGATTATTCGGAAGCCGATTTTAATAAGGCGGCCGAAGCTACCTACACCATACTGAGAGACCTGAAGAGTTCTCTGTGGCGAAACGGGGAGACCTATCCAGACGCGCCGGTCAGGATGAACACCCTCTTTGCCGACGGAGAAATTGATTTCTCCTTTTCCTATCATCAGGGAGAGGCCTCACGTAACATTCTGGACGGTCTTTTCAAAGACACCGTTCGGACCTTGGTATTTGACGAAGGTACTATCACCAATACCCATTTTGTAGCTATCCCCTACAATGCAAAAGATAAAGCAGCCGCCATGGTCGTAGCCAATTTCCTCCTCTCCCCGGAAGCTCAGCTTGAAAAAGCCAGGCCAAAAGTCTGGGGTGATTTTCCAGCGATTACTCCGGCCAAACTGACTTCGCAGTGGCGAGAAAAATTCGAGACCCTGGCACGTGGTAAAGCAACACTTGGTGATGCAGAACTACAGGCTCATCAACTCCCGGAACCGCCAAGTAGTTTATTGGTACGACTGGAAAAAGGTTGGGTTGAACACGTCTTGAAAAACAGATGAGAGAAAGTGCAGACCGTTGTACCGTCATACATAGCGGTACAGGACGGAAAACATCACCATGGCGGTTAGTTACCCTCCTTGGCTCTGCGCTTAGCCTTATCCTCCTTCTTTTTGGAGGCGGTTTACTGCTTGGCCTACTGCAGGCCCTCGGCCTATATTCCTCACAAAATACTACAGTCATCGGCATGCAACATTTTGCGCATGTCCTGCAGGACCCCGATTTTGGAAAAATCCTGATTCTTACCCTCTATCTTTCCATAACCTCCACCCTGATCGCAGCCGCGGTCAGTGTAGTGCTGGCTCTCGCCCTCATACGATGGGCGGCTGACAGCCGGGCTGTCAATTTCATCCTGCAAATCCCGCTCACGGTACCACATTTGGTTATCGCTATTTCTGTGATTCTGCTCCTGGCTCCGTCGGGACTATTTTCAAGGCTCTTATCCAGCCTCTCAATCATCCAGAGTCCGTCAGCGTTTCCGCTCCTCATCAACGACGGCTGGGGAATTGGCATTATTGCCGTCTATATCTGGAAGGAAATTCCGTTTATTACCTTTATGCTGCTTTCTGTCTTGAAAAACATGGGGACGGAACTGCTGGATGTGGGCTCGACCTTGAAAGCTACAAGGTTCCAGCGCTTTTCCTTTATCATTCTGCCGATCATCGCCCCGAGCCTGGGTGCTGCCTGCCTCATTGTCTTTGCCTTCACCTTCGGTGCCTTTGAAGTACCCTTTCTGCTTGGTCGCACCTACCCTTTGTCTCTTTCGGTCTGGGCTTATAAAAACTACAGTGATATAGACCTGCTCGCCCGGCCGGAAGGCATCGCCATCGGCTTAATTATTGCTGCGATTGTCATTCTTGCAATCATCTTCTCACAAGTTTTGCTGCACTTTGGCCGAAAAAGAGGATTGACGATATGAAGGTGCAAAGGTGGCTATTGTTCTCTTCGGTGATGTTCACCGTACTTTTGCCCTTTTTACCGCTGGTGCTCTGGTCGATAAGCGAGCGCTGGTTTTACCCCGGCCTTTTGCCGCAATCCTTCGGACCAAGGGCCTGGAGCTATGTTTTCGGGACTGCGGGTGGCCAGATCGTTTCCGGTCTCTTTACCAGTTTTACCCTGGCACTGGTGACCACCATGGTGTCACTCATTCTCGGAGTCCCGGCCGGTCGAGCCCTGGGCCTTTATGATTTCGCCGGTAAGAAACTGGTCTCTTTACTTCTGATTCTACCAATAATAGTCCCTCCCCTGTCGGTTGCCATGGGGCTGCACCTTTGGTTCATCCGGCTGGGCCTGGCTGAAACCTTCGCCGGGGTTGTACTTATCCATCTCACTTTCTGTCTTCCCTATACAATCTTTGTTATCTGGGGGGTATTTACCGATTACAATCCGGATTTTGAAGAACAGGCACGATCGCTTGGCGCCTCACCCACGAAGATAGTCCTGCAGGTCATGCTGCCTATGATCCTGCCCGGAATCACGGTAGCCGCTTTATTTTCTTTTCTGCTCTCCTGGTCGCAATATCTCAGTACCCTGATTATCGGCGGCGGCAAACTGCTCACCCTGCCAATCCTCCTCTTCTCTTTGATGGACAGTGGAGACCGGCCGGTAGCGGCTGCGGTCAGCCTGGTGTTCATTCTTCCGGCCTTTCTTGCCCTAATGGGCAGTGCCCACAATCTTGGCCGAAGTGGCCTGAAAGGAGTACGTTAATGGGACGGCTGGAACTGCGAAATCTGACATTACATTACGATACCAAACCCGTTATCCGAAACCTCGCGTTGGATGTTAACGACGGTGAGCTGGTTTCTCTGCTTGGGCCAAGTGGAGTGGGCAAGACCACGATCTTGAAAGCAATCGCAGGCTTGCTGAAACCTGCCTCCGGAACAATTATCATAGATGGCAAACGGGTAGACCACCTGCCTGCAGAAAAACGCGATGCTGTGCTGATCTTCCAGAAGCCACTGCTTTTTCCCTTTCTGGATGTTGGTCAAAATATCGGCTTCGGCTTGAAGATGGCTAAAATCAAAGGACCGCCGGCAACCAAAAAAATCGACAAGATAATTGAGATAACCGGTCTCGTGGGACTGAAGAACCGTAAAATTCATCAGCTTTCCGGAGGACAACAACAGCGGGTGGCCCTTGCCCGTGGCCTGGTGCTCGAACCCTCCGTCCTGCTCCTTGATGAACCGCTCAGTAACCTCGATGCCGAACTTCGCCAGCAGATGCGGGAACTGATCCGCAGCGTGCAAGCCCAAACGGGAACCACAATGTTGTTTGTGACCCACGACCAGAGTGAGGCTTTTTCCATCAGCGACCGGATATGCGTGCTGCTTGACGGCAGCCTGCGGCAGACCGGCACTCCGACGGAACTCTTCTATCAGCCAGCCGATCCTGATGTCGCCCGATTTTTCGGCTGCGCGAATTTCATCAGCGGGAGAATCCACGATGGCTTGTTCGAAGGTGGCTTTGTCCGCTGCGCCACAACCCTTGTTGATTCGCCAAAGGCCATTGCGGTGATCAGACCTGAGGATGTTGTTCTTTCTTCCGGCTGGATGGAAAACGGAGCTGTTGGAAAAGTTGTTCAGATACAGTTTGAGGGTTCCATTACCCGCCTGACTATCGAGGCTGAAAACGAATTTTACACCGCCCATTCCCTGCGTCCGGATTTTTATTTGGAACAGTTGGTTCGGCTGCATTTTCCAGCTGAGCGGCTCCATATTTTCCCTCACGGGCAACAACCATGACACTCAGCCCTGATCCCGTCGATCACTACCTTACCCAGGTAAGACGCTACCTGTTGGAACAATCCTGGGACCAGGTCTCCACCATGGCCGGGCAGAGATTTCACGTCTCTCCGCTCGCCAAGGGTGAATATAATCTGAATTACCTCCTCAGCTCAGAGAGGACGCAGCTGGTTTTTCGGGTCAACATGGGGACTCAAATCAATCGGGATGACCAGATCGTCTATGAATACAAAGCATTGCAGCTCCTGCAGCATTCCGGAGTCACCCCTGTCCCCTATTTTGTCGATGACAGCCGCTGCCTCATCGATCGTGGCATATCGATCATGGAATATCTGCCCGGTTGCCCGCTCGACTACCAACTGGATCTTGCCGGGGCGGCGAAAACCCTGGCCATCATTCACCAGGTTGTGGTTGCACCAGCGCAAAATCATCTGCTTGTTGAAAAACAACCCCTGTCATTGATCTATGACGAATGTATCGGTCTTCTGCAGACTTACTTCAACTCAGACCTGGCCGACATTGACATCCACAGCTTTCTTTCCGAGGTGGTTACCTGGGCTGAAACGGCGAAGAAAAAAGAACAGTATTACCTTGCTGATCCGTGGCTCTGCATAGTCAATACCGAAGTAAATTCGGGGAACTTCATTGTCAATCGCACGCAACAAACGACACATCTCATTGACTGGGAAATGCCGCGCTGGGGAGATCCGTCAACTGACCTTTGTCATTTCTGCTCACCCCTCACCACTCTCTGGAAAACCAACTTTCGACTTGCTCCCGACGCTCTCAATGTTTTTATCCGGGAGTATAAACAAAACATCCGCGCAACCCACCTGCGAGACACCTTGGAGGAACGGATGCGGCTCAAGTTTCCGTTTGTGCTGCTCCGGGGTATATCCTGGTCGGCCATGGCCTGGATCGCCTACCAGACTGAGTATACAGGACTTCACAATGAGGATACCCGGCAAAAGCTTCAACAGTATATGAATCTCAAATTCATCCGTTCTCTTTTTGAACCCTTCCTAAAAAGCTGACCCTTTGCCAACTCCCAACACCATGTATACCGACAGCCGACTCCTCATCTTCACCAGATACCCGGAAGCCGGGAAAACAAAGACCAGGCTTATTCCGGAACTTGGCGCCGACGGGGCGGCCCTTCTGCAAAAACGACTCACCGAAAGACTCATTGTGCAGGTCAACCTGCTTGCCCAACGTGCAACTATTAAAACCGTCGTGCATTATGACGGAGGTAGCAGAGAAAAGATGACTTCCTGGCTGGAATCCATGGATTGCGTTGAACAGGCGAGTGGTGATCTCGGCCGGAAAATGCGCTCTGCTTTTGAACATGAATTTTATGGGGGAGCTGATACGGCAGTTCTCATCGGCAGTGATATTCCGGATATCACCGCCGATCTTTTGCAGCAGTCTTTTGCCTCCCTGTTAACTCATGATGTAGTCATCGGTCCCAGCCGGGACGGCGGCTATTATCTGATTGGCCTGGTCGCAGATCATGCCCCGCAACTCTTGCCCCTGCTCTTTGAAGAAATGCGGTGGTCTACCAGGGAGGTCTTTTCCACTACGGTAACTCGCCTTGAAAAGGCAGGGTATGATGTCGCAATCCTGCCTATCCTGAAAGACATCGATCTTCCTGCTGACATTTCCTTTGCCAAAAAAAGAGGATTGTTATGACCGGAACACTCTCAATCATCATCCCCACCCTGAACGAGGAAGACGTTATCGGCAACACACTTCGCCGTCTCCTGGATAAAAAAAATTGCGAGGTAATTGTGGTCGACGGTGGCAGCAGTGATACAACCTTGGCTTTGGTCCAAAAGTCCGGCTGCAGAGTAATTTCCAGTCCCAGAGGACGTGGCAGACAGATGAATAGCGGGGCTGCCGCAGCAACAGGCCAGGTCCTGCTCTTTCTCCATGCAGACACCCTTATTCCTGACAATTTTTCTGATCTTATTTTTAATGCCGTCAACCGACCAACTTTCGCTGCCGGGGCCTTTTCTCTTGCAATCGACAGCCCTAAAAGAAGCCTCGCGGCTATCGCCTGGTTCACCAATCTACGTGCCCGCTTCCTGCACCTCCCCTACGGCGACCAGGCTCTATTTACCACCCGCAGACTGTTTAACGCCATTGGCGGCTTTCCGGAGATGGAAATAATGGAAGATTTTGTCTTCATCCAGAAAATGAAAAAAAGGGGAAGGATTATTATCCTCCCCGAACGTGCAACGACATCCGCCCGTCGCTGGCAGAATGTGGGCATAGTACGAACAACTCTCATCAACCAACTTATTGTCTGCGGTCATAGTTTCGGCATACCCCCTGCAATTCTTGCTAAATGGTATCAACGAATGCGAGGAGTCGGTAAACAGACCTGATCGAGTAGGCAGAAACCTCAACTGAGATAGTTACACTGTTTCTCGGATGAGAAATGTTTTACCTCAACCAATAACAAACAAATACCAACAAAAAACAACCTTTCTCATTTCTCTACTAACACTTTTTTTCTCCAGGCGATAAACTACGTTACGATATCGTTATTCAAGGTTTCAACCTGACCACTATTCTATGAGGAAGAAAGATGTTCAAAAAGCTCAACAACGTTCAATTCACCACTAAACTCTTCATTGCTGTGGTGTTAATCTCTGCTGTCTCTATTCTTATAACCTCCGGGAACGCAATCCGGATGTCCAACAGCGGTCTCTATACCCTGGGAGAGAATGCAATCAAAGACTCCCACCAGTGTGCGTACAACTCCCTGCTCATGTACGACCGTAATATTCGAAAAAAATTGGACGGCGACCTCCTTCTTTTGCAAAAAGAACTGAAATCCAAAGGGGCCCTCTTCCTCGACGAAGGAAGATTGAAAAAGGAGACACTTGTCAACCAGGTAACCAAGGAAAGCATAACTAAAGAAATCCCCCAACTCCAGGCGGGAGCTGGCTATATTAATGGCTACTTCGATATCGTCGACAATATTGAAAGCCTCTCCGGTTCTTCAGCCACAATCTTCCAGCTGGTGGATGACAAACTGCTGCGGATTTCCACCACCGTAAAAAAACTGGACGGTCAGCGTGCAGTCGGCACGTATATCCCCTCAGACAGCGCTGTATATAAAGCCATTATGCAAGGAGAAACCTTCCGAGGAAAGGCCTACGTCGTCAACGACTGGTATCTTACCGCCTATGCGCCTCTTCGCGATATGGACGATAAGATCGTAGGGGCAATCTATGTCGGTCAGTTGATGCTCAGTGCTCAGGTAAAAGACTTCATCTCAGAAACCAAAATTGGCCCCGGCTATTTCTTCGTTTATGCCGATACCGGAGAATTCCTGATCCATCCAAGCCTCGACGCCAAAACAAATATCTATGAACTGATCCCCCAATTTAAAGGGGTTAATGAAGGTTTCGTCAATTACAACTGGAAAGGAGCAGAGAAAGTCACTTACATCAAAAACCTGAAGGAATGGGGCGTTTTTGTTGCAGTGGGATTAAACAAAGCCGACATCATAAGCGGCCTCGATGTAAAAATGCTTCGCAACAACCTGTTGGTCGGACTCGTTGTTATTGCAGCAGGTATTTTAGTCGCCATTTTCCTTGTCCGGTCTATCAACAGACCACTGAAAGACCTTGCACAAAAAAGTATTAAAGTCGGAGATGGCGACTATACCATCAATTTTGCCTCGGAGAACAAAGATGCCATCGGTCAGCTCACGAATTCCCTCGGGGTCATGGTTGGCAAATCCAAGGATATGATGCAGGACATCATCAAATCCTCCCAGGCACTTGCTAGCGCATCAACCCAGTTGGCCGCCATTTCCGAACATATGGTGGCCAATGCTGACTCAACCACCGGCATTGCCGATGAGGCAGCGAACAACGCCAGAGAGGTGTCGGACAACATGAACTCGGTTTCTGCAGCTATGGAACAATCAACAGTTAATTTGGATATGATAGCTTCTGCTTCCGAAGAAATGGGAACCACCATCAAAGAGATTGCTGAAAACAGTTCCCGGGCACGCCTCACCACCGAAGAAGCTGTCATCAGTGCCAATAAGTCCCATGAAAGGGTGCAGGAACTCGGCAAAGCGGCAAGATCCATAGGTACGGTAACCGAAACGATCACTGAGATTTCCGAGCAGACCAACCTGCTGGCCCTGAACGCCACTATCGAGGCGGCAAGGGCAGGAGAGGCAGGTAAGGGTTTTGCAGTAGTTGCCAATGAGATAAAGGAACTTGCCAAACAAACTGCCGCTGCAACGGGTAAGATTAAATCAGCTATAGACGAGATCCAGAAACAGACAGGTGCAACGGTAAAAGATATTGAAGCCATTACTAAGGTCATCAGCGACGTTAATGACATCGTTAGTACAATCGTGACCGCGGTGGAGGAACAATCTATCACCACCAACGAAATTGTCAATAATGTGTCTCAGGCATCTGCCGGCATCACAGAGATCAATCACAACGTTTCAAGCAGCAGCCGGATGACCTCAATGATGACAGAAGGTGTCGGTCAGGTAAAAGCAAGATCCATCGAAGTAAAGGAAAACAGCCAGCAAATCCGCACCTCTGCCGACGAGCTCTCTGTACTTTCAGATAAGCTCATCCAACTGGTATCAAAATTTAAAATCTAGAAGCTTGTTCAGGGTGCCTGATCGATCCGGCACCCTGAAACCTTCCCTTCCATTACGCCTTTAATGCCTTACAGATTATTTTCGTTTACAATAAACAAGAAAAATGATCTGTAATAACAGATCTCGTTTATCGTGGTTAAATAATTGATTAACCGGCAAATCTATGATAGCAATGGAGGGCGACATTACCTTGAATCGGCACCGGAATCCGTTGACCATCTAAATTGAAATGAAACCGCCCAATTTTGATAATTGGCTCTCTCCTTCTTCAGACACATTTTCTCCTCACATGACAACATTACACTATGACTTCATAATCATTGGTACCGGTCCTGCCGGGCTGGCTGCAGCAATGACGGCCTCGAATTCCGGAAAAAAAGTGGTGATCCTGGAAAAAGAGGGCTCTCTCGGAGGCGTATGTGTCAATACCGGCACCTTTCCGAGTAAGACCCTTCGGGAAGCCGTCCTTTATCTCACCGGTCACCTGAAGAGGAAGGTGTTTGAGGAGGATTATTGTTCTACCCATGATGCAGAAATTTCCATGGAGAAACTGAAACATCGCCTGTACAACGTGCGAATTCAGGAACACGCCATTATCACAAGTCAGCTTGAACGTAATGGCATTGATCTCATCCGGGGAAATGGTCGTTTTCTTGATCCCAATACCATCGTTGTCAATCGGTTTGAACCAGCCGAGGAAATCCGGATAATCGGTGATCGGATCTTAATTGCTACCGGTTCGCAACCGCGAAATCCACAGGATGTACCCTTCGATCATGAAATCATTGTCGATTCAACCTCGATCCTGAATATCAAAAAAATCCCCAAAAGTCTGATCATCTTGGGCGGCGGAGTGATTGGATCCGAGTACGCCACAATCTTTGCGGCGCTGGGAGTAAAGGTGACTCTGCTCGACAGGGGTGATAGGTTGCTCAAATTCCTCGACCAGGAAATATCCGAAGAACTCAAGAAAAATTTCCCGAAAGGAAATGTTGATTACATACACAATTGTGGTGACTTCAAAATTGAAAGAGTCGAGAAAAGTGCAAAGGTGACCCTGGCCAACGACCGAGTCATCAGCGCGGAGTGTCTCTTTTTTGCCCTGGGGCGAGAGGCCAATACTTCCAGCCTGGACATTGAAAATGCAGGGATACGATTAAACAAATACCGCTATATAGAGGTCAACGAATTATACCAGACCTCAACTCCCAATGTCTATGCAGTAGGCGACGTCATCGGCTGGCCAAGTCTTGCCGCCACCTCGATTGTCCAGGGCAGACTGGCGGCTTTAAATGCCCTGAAAATCAGGGTCGAATCTTTTCCGAAGATCTTTCCCTTTGGTATCTACACAATCCCGGAAATCTCCTATGTGGGAATAACTGAAGAAGAGGCTATTGAAAGAGATTTCAAAATCATAGTCGGCAGATGCAGATACTCCGAGCTGCCCCGGGGTCAGATCTCCGGGGAATGCGAAGGCATGTTGAAAATGATTGTCCACAAGGATACCCGTGAAATCCTTGGGGTGCACATCATAGGAGGCGGAGCAACAGAGGTGATCCACATAGCTCAAATGGCCCTCATCTCCAATGCGAAAATCGATATCTTCATTGATAATATTTTCAACTATCCGACCTATTCCGAAGCCTTGCAAATTGCCGCACTTTCGGCGTCAAACAAGATTCAGAACAATCGCCATTAACCACGACCGTGAGATACCATCATGAGCAATCGCCGGGCTTATCTTGCCTGTATCTGTATCGTTTTTATCTGGTCCGGATGGATAACTATTTCCAGGTACGGCGTCCACACAGCCCTCCAGCCAGCCGACATAACCCTGATCCGCTATCTAACCGCCCTGATCTGTGTGTCTCCCCTGGTCCTCCGCCACCATTGGCCCAAATACAGACTGCATCAGTATTTGACAGTAGGTCTTGGTATCGGTTTTCCCTACACCATGGTTTCCTTTTACGGATTACGTGAACTGAAAGCGGCCCATGCCGGCGTATTGGTAAACGGTATGTTACCGGTCTTTGGTGCGCTCGCCGCCTGGTACATCCTGCGTCAGCGCATATCCCTTCTACGCTATGGAGCAATCGGGTTGATTTTTCTGTCAAATTTCATCATGGCCGGGGGCGACACCTTTTCCGCAGACCACTCCACGGGGATAATTCTGCTCCTTTCTGCCGCAGCCTTCTACACAATGCATATGATTGGGGTAAAGCGATGGAGCTTCGAATGGAAGGACGTTCTGGTTACCGTGGCTGTGGTCAATGCACTCCTTTTCCTGCCGCTGTGGTTTTTCTTCCCAAACGCCCTGTTTCAAGCCGACATCAAAGATATTGTCAGCCAGGCGGTGTATCAAGGAATACTGGTAAATATCGTCGCACTAATGTTCTCCACCTATGCAATAAAACACCTCGGCACCATAACCGTCTCGATCTTTATGTCGGCTGTCCCAATCAGCACTGCGGTTTTAGCATGGTTTCTGCTGGACGAAAGTTTGAACAGCTTTGAACTCACCGGTATTACCGGCTGCTCGATCGGTTTATTCATCTATACACGAGGTCAATTACTGGAGTCACAAAAGCATATTCTTCATTGACGGTCAAAGCGAGAAAAGCCGATGGATGAAGGTACCAACCCCGCTGAAAAGAGCGGGATAAGTTCCTTAACGAAAATCTTTTTTTGAAAGAACTAAAAAAATATTTTCTAAGTCCCTAAAATCTCTTCTGTCAAACCGATGAAGGCCCTCATCTTCTGCCGCTTTAATCGCCTGTTTGTACATATCAACAGTAATGGTGGCAGCAGTCTCGGTGAGACCTGCAAATTCGCCACACGGACGATACTGATCCATGATATTCAGGTAGCAGTTCACAGATATTTCTTTTGCCAGAAACCTAAAAATCGCTTTTGCCTCCTGAAGACCTCCGGGCATAAGAAGATGGCGAACAAGCAACCCTTCCTCGGCAAGCCCATAGGCTTCAATTCCACTGCCCCCTCCACCCGTTCCGACTCGCAAATCGCCGACTTGACGTTGCATCTCAGTAAGAGCTGCCCTCATCTTTTCCGGATAATCAGGGGCGTGTGCGTACCTCGCGCCTGACTCCTGATCCCAGAATTTCGCATCCGGCAGGTAGATATCGATAATTCCGTCCAGTAGTTTGAGAGACTCGACACTCTCATAGCCACCGCAGTTATAGACTAGGGGAATGCGCAGTCCAGCCTCTATCGCCAGGGGAAGTGCGGCAAGAATCTGAGGAACGACATGGGTCGGGGTGACAAAATTGATATTGTGGCAGCCTTTCTCCTGCAACGCCAGCATCATTGCCGCAAGTTCGTGGTCCTCAACGGGCCTGCAGGCAACATCTGTTGCCTGACTGATTTGATAATTCTGGCAGAAGCTGCAGAGCAAATTGCAGCCACAAAAGAAAATGGTCCCGGAACCACCAGTCCCAACCAACACACTTTCCTCGCCAAAGTGCGGCCCATAACTTGCCACCTCGGCAAGTCTGCCAATACGGCAAAAGCCCCGTTCGTCTGAGATCCGGTCGACTCCACACTGCCTTGGACAGAGCGTGCAGGCACCAAGCACCTCCCAACCACGTCTGATCCTCTCTTCTAAAACTCCAGTCCGCATTGCCTGCAAATATCTGCCTTCCATGACCTTTCCCCTGATCAATAGCCAAAAACCATTCTTTACAAAAAGTGATTTAATTAATACACATTATAAGACAACTTTGGGCTGTTCGACAACAAACGGCCAAAGATTAGGCAGACCTCAATCATCCGTGCAGGAGAATGCTTTATATTCCTGATATTTTCAGCAAGTATTAAGAGGAGAATTATTCATGTCGAGCAGTTTCGGTACACTCTTTCGTATAAGTACTTTTGGTGAGTCCCATTGCAACGCAGTGGGAGTAGTGATTGACGGTTGTCCTCCTGGGCTTTCCCTCTCGGCAGAAGACATTCAACCTCAACTCAACCGGAGACGCCCCGGCCAGAGCGCACTGTCCACGGACAGACAGGAAGCCGATCAGGTAGTCATCCTGTCCGGGACCGAAAACGGAAAAACCTTGGGCACGCCCATTGCCCTGCAGGTTGCCAACAAAGATCAACGGCCGAAAGATTACGGCGAGATGCGAGACATTCCCCGCCCTTCCCATGCTGATTATACCTACCAGATGAAATATGGCATCAGGGCATCTTCCGGTGGAGGGAGAGCCAGCGCCAGAGAAACAATAGGAGCAGTTGCCTCGGGGGCAGTCGCTACCAAAATTTTGCAGGAAAAATTCAATATCGATATCGTCGCCTGGGTCAGCAGTGTCGGTGAAATAGACTCAACTCCCGTTGACAGCAACTCCATTACCAGAAACGACGTCGACACCACCATTATTCGCTGCCCCGACCGTAAGGCAGCCGCAAAAATGGAAAAACTGGTGGCAGAATTAAAAGAACGAGGTGATTCGGTGGGCGGGGTTGTTTCCTGTGTAATACGCAACGTCCCTGTAGGATTGGGAGAGCCGACTTTTGATAAGATGGAGGCAAAACTGGCGCAGGCCATGTTGGCAATTCCCGCCACTAAAGGTTTTGAAATCGGTTCAGGCTTTGCGGGTAGCAAAATGCGCGGTTCCAAGCATAACGACCCATTTATCCAAAAAGGTGATCGTCTTGGAACGTTCACCAACAATTCCGGAGGTATTCAAGGCGGCATTACTAATGGAGAGCCAATACTTTTGCGCATTGCCTTCAAACCACCGGCAACTATTTCCTTACCTCAGGAAACGGTTGATTTTTCGGGAGAAGCTGCAACACTTGAAGCAAAAGGCAGGCACGATCCGTGCGTTGTCAATAGAGCCGTACCCATTGTCGAAAGCATGGCAGCGCTGGTCATTCTTGACATGCTTCTTCGCCAGGAAGCACGTAAGGCAGTCCAGTTTTGATATACGTCGTAAAAGGTCTGCCAATAAACCGGTCCCAAGTTGGCCGGATCGGGCACATTTTCTCAGAAATAGTTGTTGTATCTCTTACTGGAAAGCGGTATTAATTCGTGGTTAAGGACAACGAATGCGTGTGCCCGTTTTTGTATTAATACTCATATAACCTTTATTGTTGCTGTTGAGTCGTCAGTTGTGAACATCGCATCATACAATCTCAAACGGCAATGTTTTTCACTGGCGGAACCTTACATGACTCCGAAACGCTCGACCCTCAGCTCGTATCTTGACCGCTTCTCCCCCCCTGAAGCACTCCTGCTTCTCCTCCTCTCAGTTTTTGTCGGGGCCAGTACCGGGTTGGCGTCTGTTCTTTTTGTAAAACTCATCTTTGCCATTCAGGATCTTTCCTACGGTTCAATATCCGACTGGATTCCCTCTGTCGGGAATTGGATATACCTGATTGTACCGACTCTGGGGGGTTTGCTCGTCGGTCCCCTAATCCTTTTCGCCCAGGAAGCCAAAGGACACGGCGTTCCCGAAGTTATGCAGGCCCTCATCCTTCAGGGTGGACGTATTCGGGCCAGGGTTGCCGTCGCCAAAATCACTGCTTCAGCACTCTGTATTGGTACCGGAGGTTCTGCCGGCCGTGAAGGCCCGATCATCCAGGTCGGTGCAGCGCTCGGTTCATCCATTGGCCAAATTCTGCGTCTCTCCGACGAACGCATTCGCAACCTGGTAGCCTGTGGCGCCGCAGCAGGAATTGCCGCAACTTTCAACGCTCCCATTGCCGGAGTGGCCTTTGCCATCGAGGTACTCATGTGCGGTCTGCAGATGAGGGCCTTTGGCAACGTGGTTATTGCTGCGGTTTCCGCCTCAGTAGTCAGCCGTTCCCTGATCGGCAACAGGTTTGCATTCGAGGTTCCAAGCTACAGCCTCCACAGTTCTGTTGAGATATTTTTTTATCTGCTTCTAGGACTGGCCGCAGCTATTGTCGGCGTCATGTTTATGAAGATGCTGGATTTCTCAGAAAACGTTTTTGATAACTGGAAGTTTCCCCAGATTTTCAAACCGGCGGTCGGCGGCATGCTCCTGGGCCTTCTTGGTTTGATCTACATGAACCTGCCGAATCTTGCCTTTTCTCCCGGTTCAGGAGCCCACGGAGCCGGACTTGAGATCCCCATCCCTCATATGTTCGGGGCAGGTTTCCCTTTCATTGAAGCTGCTATTCAAGGCAACGCATCTCTTTGGATTTTAGTAGCACTCATTTTTCTCAAACCACTCGCCACCTCTTGTACACTCGGTTCCGGCAATTCAGGTGGTGTTTTTGCACCGTCACTCTTCACCGGTGCGGTACTTGGTGGTGCCATGGGCCACATCTTTGGCTTTTGGTTTCCCGCTATTGGCCATAACACTGGGGCCTTTGCCCTGGTCGGCATGGCGGCGGTCTTCTCCGCTACTGCCCGGGCACCACTGACCGCGATGCTCATAGTCTTTGAGATGAGTAATGATTATCTCATGATCCTGCCGCTGATGGTAGCTGGAGTCACTGCCAGTTACTTTTCCCAGTGGCTGCATCCTGAGTCTATCTACACCATGAAACTTGCCAAGCGAGGTGTCCGTTTCTCGGAAGGCCGGGATATGGATATCATGCAGGGAGTCAAGGTCAGCGAGGTGATGAAGAATAAGCCGGTAACTATCCATAAAGACGCGTCCATCGCAGAAGCCATGGCCCTTTTCCAGGAGACCAACATCCTGGGTTTCCCGGTTCTGGCCGACGACAACAAACTCTGGGGAATAATAACCCTTCAGGATGTACACCGAGCACAATCAAAGCCGGATTTCAGCTTAAAGGGCTTGAAGGTTTCCGATTTGGCGGTTGAAGACCCAATTTCTGTCTTTCCGGATGAGCCGATCTGGCTTGCTATCCAGAAACTCTCGCCCCGAGATCTCGCAAGACTGCCGGTTGTCTCAAGAGACGGGACAAGGACTCTTTGCGGCATAATTAGTCGAAGCGATATCCTTCGTGCCTATGATGTCGGTGTCGTCCGGAAACAGCGAGGACAAATAGTTGAGCATGAGGTTGATCTGCGAAAGCAAAAAGAAAACGGCTATGTCGAATTTGTCCTAAAGGAAGAAGACGCCTGCAACAACGCTACGGTTAAGGATCTCTCGCTCCCTGAAACCATCAATATGGTTTCCATCAAGCGAGGTGGCCAGATCCTCATTCCTCGTGGCCATACCCAGCTAAATGTAGGAGACGTGATCACTGTTTATGGGCGTCTCAAGGATATCGACGGCATCAAAGATTTCCTTAACGCTTGTCAGTTGCCGTCCCAGACACCTTGATCCTGTTGGTACTCGGCGGAGTCATTCATTCCGCCGAGTAGTATACTTCAGCTACTCATAGGTTTCAACACCAGCTTTTATCTCTTCATACCGAAGACATCTTATCGTTCTAATATTCAAGGTCTCACCCCATTCTGTCCAGTTATTGACTATAGCATCAAAAACAGTACTGAAGTCTTCATCAATGCCGTCGAGCAGCCGCAACTGATGTTCAGTCTTGCTCAGCCACTCTTTATCGACCTTTGCATTATGACAGAGGTGAGCTATCCGGCAGGAGATATTGAGGAGTTCCGCAACGTCTCTGGTGGTCGTGTCCCCAAGTTCAACCATATCTAAATCTTCATGAAATCCGGCTGCATAGGCATAGGAGGCAGGCAGTCCCCAATCTAAGAAAAGTTCGGTGGTCAGCTCAGCACCATCGATACCAAACTGGCTCCTTTCCAGCTGTATCCTGACTTCACGAAGAGGTTGATCCTTAATAATAGTTCCGTACTCACGGGGGAAAAGGCTTGCAAGTGCTAATTCCCCAATATGGGAGAGCAAGCTACACACAAACATTTCTTCCGAATCATAGCTTTTACCGTAGGAAGCGATAGTTCTTGCAGCTACCGCATGGGCAAGAGATGTTGACCAAAAGCAATCATAGTTAAATTCGACACAATTACCATTCTTATTGGCAGAAAGAAGGGAAAAACCGAGAGCCAGATTCATAACCGTAGTCATACCAAGTTTGACAGTAGCCTTCTGAATCGAGGCTACTTTAATGCCTGTCGCCAGGAACGCTGAATTGGCATATTTCAAAACTTCTGCCGATAATGCAGGATCTCCTTGGATCACCTTAGCAATTTCACCAAGCGAAGAGTCATCCCTTCTGCAGAGGCGCAATATTTCCAGAGCGGTTCCTGACGGAGTTGGGAGTTTTGGATTCGCCTTCAGTTTGTTAAAAATATCCTTTTTTATTGCCATCTGAATTTCCACCAGCTGATATTTGTGGTCCATGGAATGAAATAAACGACTTTACTGAAAAAAGAGTATAATATTGATAAGGTAATGACAAGAAAGGAATGTGCAGACATTGCCCATAAACAGCGAGGACAGATTGTTGTGTGTCGGTTTGAATTGAGAAAGCAGAAAGAAAACGGTTGTGTTGAGTTTGTCTTAAAAGAAGTACCTGCCCAAATATCTTGATTTCCTTTCTTTACTCGTTGGAGTCTTTCACTCCGCTGAGTAATACACTGCCGATCACAAACAGCACCAGAATACTCAGAATCCCCCAGCGAGTTTCTCCAGTCATTCGTCCTACCACACCCATCAGTAACGGACCGCTTATCGCGGCAAATTTCCCGAACACATTATAAAAACCGAAAAATTCGGCACTTTTTTCTGGCGGTATCAGTCTGCCATAATAGCTTCTGCTCAAGGCTTGAATTCCGCCCATGGAAGAGGCAACCAAAAAGGCGATTCCCCAGAAAGCCATGGTTTTCTGAAAAGGATCGTCAATCATCGGCAAGTAAAAAGCAATCAGCGTGGCCAGGCAATATACGCCAATCCCGGCAAAGAGCATTCGACGGGTCGAAAAGATTTCGGCCAATCTGCCAAATAAGAGGGCAAAGGGAAAGGCCACGAGTTGAATAACCAAAAGAACCACTATCAGCATAGTCACCCCAAAGCCAAGGTCCCTGCCATAGGCCGTTGACATGGTGATTATCGTACCAACCCCGTCTATATAGAAAAAATAGGCTGCTAAAAAGATAAACACCTGTTTGTGCTGCCTGACATCTTTTAGTGTGCCCCAGAGCCTTTTAAGGCTGGCAGGGATGACCAAAGGGCTGACGGGAAGATAGTGTATCTGGCGCAGGTTTTTAATGGCCGGCAGAGAAAAGATAAACCACCAGAAGGCAACAATGAGAAATGAAGCCCTGATTGCCCCCACCGGCAGGCCATCCTGCATACCAGCGCCAAGGATAAGACCGATGATTAACAGAAAAGGAATAACACTTCCCACATAACCATAGCCATAGCCTCGTGTTGAAATGAGATCCATACGCTCCCTGCTGGTAACATCAACCAGAAAAGCATCGTAGAAAATATTAGCCCCAGCCCAACCCACCCGAGCGAAAACAAACAACGCAAGACACAACAGCCATTGCCCTTTACCGACCAAGAGCAGCAAAAGGGTAAAACAGAGACCGAGGAAAAGAAAAAAAAGGAAAAATCTCTTTTTCATGGCCTTATAATCGGCCATGGCGCCAAGAATTGGGGCAAGGATGGCAAGGATAAATGATGCCGTTGCATTGGCAAACCCCCAGTTGGCGGTTGATTCAGCACCGCTCATTCCAGACGCTGCGACATCTTTAAAGAAAATAGGCATCAGTGCCGTAACCATGACCAGGACGAAGGCTGAGTTGCCGACGTCGTAGAGCACCCAACTGATTTCCTCTTTGGTCATCTTCAGTTTCTTACTCACCTTCCATCCTCCATGTCCCTTAGGACAATCATTTTGCCTTGCCTTTGTCCGTAATGACTCAAACAATATCTTACTGTTTCTCTTATCTTCCACGTTATAGAAATAATCGAGTTTTACGAAAAAGTTGACAGCAGAACTCTTGGAAAGTATAAGCTTTCTGACGGATGTTGAGAGCTTTCAAACGATCTCCTTTACAGAAACAGCCTATGCCTCTTTTTACCTATTTTTCCCTGGTGCTCACCATGTTTCTATGGGGAGGAACGTTCATCGCCGGGAGACTGCTGGCCAACTCGGTAGAACCGGCCAGTGCCGCCTTTCTGCGTTTTTTTATCGCCTCCGCAGCCATGCTGGTGGCAACACGACTTGTCGAGAAAAAATTTATTCTCCCTCCGAGAAGACTGTGGTTTCCGCTCGTGTTGTTGGGAATGACCGGTGTCTTCGCCTACAATGTCTTTTTCTTTAGCGGACTGCAACATATCAATGCAGGTCGCGCCTCACTTATCATTGCCTGTACTCCATTGGTCATCACCATTTTTGCGGCAATTTTTTTGCGCGAGCGGCTCACTACGCTAAAGGCAAGTGGTGTTCTCCTGTCTCTTGTCGGAGCCATAATGGTCATCAGCAACGGTCATCCCGGCTCACTTCTTACCGGCGGCTTTGGTCCTGGGGAACAGGCTATGGTTGGATGCGTTTTCAGCTGGTCAGCGTATTCGCTGATCGGCAGATCTGTTCTCAGAACCCTCTCTCCGCTGACTGCTGTCTGCTATTCATCAATAATCGGAACATTTATGCTCTCGGTTCCTGCCGCCCGTGAAGGTTTATTCGGGCGACTATCAACATTAACCACACTTGACTGGGCCAGTCTGGCCTACCTTGGTATTTGCGGGACAGCCCTCGGTTTCTCCTTTTATTATCTGGCGATTAAAAAGATTGGCGCGACACGATCCGGTATTTTTATCAACCTCGTCCCCTTGTTCTCCATCCTGCTCTCATGGCTCATTCTGGATGAATCGGTTAAACCCATCGTTATGGCAGGTGGATTTCTGGTGCTTACAGGGGTGAGTCTTACCAATTACCGAAAAAACAGCAAATTATCATCCTGACCAACTGGGAGGTTATCGCCTACCTCGGCATCCATAACTGTCCGCTCGCTGTATCCAGTTAGGTTCATTTTGTTTCGGTAAAATCCGTTGTGTATGGGTGCAAGAGCAAAGGTGTCGACTATGAAATATTTTCAGGCAAACAATGCGGAAAAAATGCTGGAACAAGCCATTGAGGAGGAAAATGCCAAGGGAATCGTCAAAGCCATCAAAGCCGGAGCCAACCCCCATACTCAAGCCCCGGAAATTTCTCGCGCAGCACGGACAACCGCTCCCTGCCAGGATTGAAGACCTGATCGGGCAATAGTATTTGGATTATCTGCAAGAGAACAATCTGTAAGCCCTAACCCCGGTATACGGGAAGAAAGCCGGGATAAGTGCCTTTTGCAGATTATTTTTCTTGTTTTTTATGAACGAAAACAATCTGTAAGGCACTAAATGCAGACAACACCTGCAGCTGAAAGCTCGGACAAAACCTGGGCCTTTGAAGATGGGTCAACCGCGCGGCTTCCCTCGAGCAGAACGCGTGTTTTAAAGCCAAGGGATGCAGCATCGAGGGCGGTTGCCTTTACGCAATAATCTAAGGTCAGGCCGACGATATCCACCTCGGTTATACCTTGCTCGCGGAGATTGCTTTCAAGGCCGGTGTCCCGACGACGCGCATTGTCGAAAAAAGCTGAATAGGAATCGACCTCTGGGTCCTGGCCTTTTTTGACAAACAGAATTTGGCGTCCATTTACCTCAATTTTTGCTAATACTTCCTCGATTTCTGCAGAAAGGTGCGCACCGTTCGTTTCCTCAACACAATGGTCGGGCCAAAGCATCTGGGGAAGTCCTGAAAGCTCTCCAAGCTGGAAGGGTTCTGTTCCAGGGTGAGACGAGGCAAAGGAACCATGTCCTTTCGGATGCCAGTCCTGGGTTACCACAATGAGGTCATAGTTCTTTCCTGTCCTCATGAGATCCGTCACAAATGGTAAAACAGCATCTCCATCAGGCACGGCCAATGCTCCGCCGGGAAGAAAATCATTCTGAATATCAGTCACGATAAGTGCTCGTTTCATAAACTCCCTCTTATTTAGTGTCTGTCCATTGTGCTGAGCAGTTGCCAATCGAACTTTGATTTTCTCAAATTCTTCATCCCGCATCGTCTGACGACGTTCAAATAAAGCCTGCGATAATCCCGCGGCATAGGCGTGGGGGTTATCGAAACGAAAAATGGCTAGATCAAAGGTGGCTAAACTCGCCTGAGCCCTGTCCCGCATCGCGGTTAAAGTCTCATACTCTCCCACTCTCACTCCATTTTCAAAGAGTGGCGCTTGAAGCTGTTTTACCTCAATTCCCTTAGCTGAAATGGCTTTACGCTTCCATGGGTCTTCCGGCGAAATGATTGTGACGAGCTTTTCCCCCTGCCCCGGCGGCGACTCAGTGAGAGTGTCAAAAATAACATCGCCTACACAACGAGAATTGACAGAAAGCCGCGCGACATCGAGGCTGCCAGGAATGCTGGTTTTCGCCGACTGCTCTGAGATTTTCATCCGCGCGACCATTTTACCTTCAGTATTTTCGATGGCGGCGAGTTTATACACCCCACCCAATGCCGGCTCGTCAAAAGCTGTCACAAGTTTTGTGCCTACTCCCCAGATATCAATGGGAGCTCCCTGAATCTTTAAACTTGTTATGAGTCTCTCGTCGAGATCGTTTGAAGCGACAATTTTAGTCGCCTGAAATCCACCTGCATCAAGCAGCCGACGTGCCTCAATGGCCAGATAGGCAAGATCTCCCGAATCCAGCCGAATCCCCATCAGGTCGGCCCCCTGTTCTCTAAGACGAAGTCCAATCTCGATGGCTTGTTTCACCCCTTCCAGGGTGTCATAAGTATCCACCAGAAGTACCGAGTTGTGAGGAAACAAATCAGCATAGGTTCTGAACGCTTCTATTTCGCTGTCAAATGCCATCACCCAGCTGTGAGCATGGGTCCCGCGAACCGGAATCCCGTAGCGCGCCCCGGCAAGGACGTTCGAGGTAGCATCGGCACCTCCGACATAAGCGGCTCGACTTGCCGACAATCCGCCATCCAGCCCATGCGCTCGTCTCAGGCCAAACTCCAACACTTCATTGCTCCCGGCAGCCAGGCGAACGCGCGACGCCTTGGTCGCAATCAAGGATTGATAGTTGACGATAGACAGAAGCGCTGTCTCGATAATCTGCCCATCAAGAAGAGGTGCTTCAACCCGAACGATCGGTTCGTGTGGGAAGACGATGGTTCCCTCAGGCATAGCTTTAATCGTCCCTCGAAATCTCCATTGTTGAAGGTATTCCAGGAAGGACGCAATAAAGAGAGGCTTGCCTTCTTTTCCAGGAATCGAGGCGAGAAAGTTGATGTCCTCATCTGTAAACTGAAGCGCTTCCAGCCAGTCAGCAAAGGTTTCAATACCGGCAACCACAACATATCGCCCCTGAAAAGGCGGATGTCGATAGAACATATGAAAAACACTCGACCGATTCGCCATACCGGACAGGAAATAGCCCTCCGCCATGGTGAGTTCGTAGAGATCAACCGTCAATGCCAATGAAGTTTTGGGGAAGACCGTCATGGCGGAGAGAGGACGTTTCCTGTCACACTTTTCCGGATCATGGGTATGGTTCGATTCCATCGTATTCCTCTTAGCTACCTTAACTATTTTGGAAATCCTCTTTTGCTTTCCATCCCCTCAAGAAGACGCTGAAAAAGCACTTCTTGAGGTGCTAAACACTATGTCTTTCATGCTATTAAGGCAAGCAATACCTAAGAGGAATTAATTTCAAAAAACCCTTCCTAACCACTACCCTTTCTGCTACTCTGAGACTATATTCTGCGTATTGCTCTTATCAGTTTTAACAATTCAGTTGCACCCACTTCTCCTCCCTCTTGCCAAAAAGGTTTATTATGTTCCTAAAATTAAACGAATTTTATATATCAAATATTGACACCGTTTCCGTACTCTTTGACAGGTACCGGTCATTAAATAAGAGTCTAATGCTGAGGAGCGACCTCTGGGATGAATTTCTTCAGTTTTGTGCAGAGGAAAACCTGCCCGATTTATCCAACTCACCACTTGGAAGGGCATTGAGCAAAGCTCAAGAAGCTGCGATTGATAGAGAATTCTTTTGCATAGCTATCCGGCCGAAAGTTGCCCATTGGCATTATCTGCGCTATTGCTTTGCGACCAGGGAACTCAAAGAAACCAGTGTTTCCAACTTTCTCGCCTTCAAGGAAAAACTGGTAACGGGTAATCTTCAACAACCTATTCTTGAATTTGATCTGGAACCTTTTGAGCGGGACTTCCCGAAAATGAACCAGAGCCGCTCAATTGGCCATGGGGTGGAATTTTTAAACCGTGTCTTTTCCAATAAACTGTCCAGAAATCTTTCCGGCGGAGATCAACTGATTTTCTCATTTCTACAGGTACACGGTTATGGCAACCAGCCTTTCATGATTAATGACAGGATCAAGAACGTCAAAGAAATGGGTCATGCCCTAAACGATGGATTGGAGTATGTGCAAGACCAACCAAAGGACAACCAGTGGCAGGACATGGCCGAGTATCTCCAACGCCTTGGCTTTGAGCCGGGTTGGGGAAGAACCAGAGACCAGATAGAGAAGAGCTTCAGTCGCCTGGCCAATTTACTGGAAGCTCCCGACCATGAAAATCTCGAACGTTTCATCTCGGAAGTGCCGATGATTTTCAACATCGTTATACTCTCCCCCCATGGCTTCTTTGGCCAGGAAAACGTTCTTGGATTACCCGATACCGGCGGTCAGGTCGTCTATATTCTTGATCAGGTGCGCGCCCTGGAAAAAGAGATGCAGAGTAGGATATTTAACCTTGGGCTGGAAATTCAACCGCAGGTTCTCATCGTCACGCGTCTGATTCCTGAGGCAGGTGATACAACATGTAATCTTGCTGAAGAACCTGTTCATGATACTGATAACGTGCATATCGTCCGGATCCCATTTCGACGCGCTGATGGCTCTGTACTACCGCAGTGGATTTCCCGTTTCGAGGTCTGGCCTTACCTTGAGCGTTTCGCCGACGAGGCCATGGCAGAAGTACTTCAACGCCTTGGTCGCCGACCGGACCTTATTATCGGCAACTACTCAGACGGCAACCTGGTTTCCTATCTCATGGCGAAACATCTTGAGGTAACCCAGTGCACAATTGCCCATGCTCTAGAAAAAACAAAATATTTATATTCTTCTCTCTATTGGAAGGATATGGAAGAACAGTATCATTTCTCCTGCCAGTTCACGGCGGATTTAATCGCGATGAATTCGGCGGATTTCATCATCACCTCGACGTACCAGGAGATAGCCGGTTCAAGCGATGTTGTCGGCCAATACGAGAGTTATTCCTCCTTCACCATGCCGGGCCTCCAACGTGTCCTACATGGAATTGACGCTTTTGATCCGAAGTTTAATATCGTTTCGCCCGGGGCCGACGAGAATGTGTATTTCCCTTATTCTGCACGAGAACGACGCTTTGTCGAGCATCAGGATGAGATTGTCTCTTTACTCTTTGGTGCCCCGCATCCCCAAGGAAGAGGTGTTCTTGCGGATAAGGAAAAGCCCCTGCTTTTTTCCATGGCTCGTCTGGATCGAATCAAGAATCTTACCGGTTTAGTACAGTGGTATGGGGAGAATGAACAACTTCGGGAGAAGACCAATCTGGTAATTGTCGGGGGTAATATCGATCCGGCACAATCTGGTGATGAGGAGGAACGGACCCAGATCGAGCGAATGCATGAACTGTTCAATACGCTATAATCTTGATCAGCAGGTTCGCTGGCTTGGGTTACGCCTGGACAAACGGCTATCCGGAGAATTATATCGCTGTATCGCCGACCATCGCGGGGTATTTGTTCAACCGGCCTATTTTGAGGCATTTGGCCTGACGGTCATTGAAGCCATGGCCTCAGGCTTGCCAACCTTTGCCACCAGATATGGCGGCCCTTTGGAGATTATCGTCGATGGCGTGTCCGGGTTTCATATCGACCCCAATTATGGGGACGCTTCTTCCGATTGCCTGCTCAAGTTTTTTCAGAGGTGTACAACTGAGGAAAATTACTGGCAGAAGATATCGGACGGTGGACAGCAAAGAGTCAAAAGCCATTACACCTGGAGCCTATACGCCAAAAGACTCCTTTCCCTTACCTGCATGTATGGTTTTTGGAAATATGCAACCAACCTTGAACGTCAGGAAACAAGCAGATATCTGGAAATGCTGTATCATCTGCAGTTTCGCCGTCTAGCGGCCGAAATGGAGCGGTAATCGAAGCATATCAGACAAAGCCGTAATGATATAATCCTTCTATTATTCCGGCAGCATATTTGCCCGTACTGAAATATACTCGCGCTGCATCCTTAAGATAAGCCAAGTCTTCACTGTGATTGCCGACGATAAGTCCTCTGGTTTTTCCTTCCAGCATATCTGCGTCGTTGCCGGAATCACCAGCCACCATCACATGACGGGGCAGAAATTCATACTTGTATTGCAGATAGTTAACCGCCCTTCCTTTTGAAGCACGTTGAGGCAGGATATCGAGGAACTGGTTGTGCGAATAAATTACCTGGCAACGCAATTTCTGCTCATCTAAGGCACGCTTAATCTGCTCCAACCGGTCATCTATGTTTTCCAGATAGTAACTGATTTTGTGGCTTCGTTGTCCTTCCGCTTCCTGAAACACCAAAAAATCAAACTGCGTCAGTGTTTCTTTGATAGACTCAGGTTTCCAGTTATGTGAAATGTGCTGCTTCCAACCCTTATCCATGCGAAGATCCGGCCCATAGTACATCTCTGTACCGACCGAACAGATCAGGATATCCGGCATCGGGATATTGTTCTCCGTCATTGCTTCAAGGGTTAACTCCAGGCTACGCCCCGTGGCTACGCCCCAGGCGAGTTCGCTGCGATGCTTGTCCAGTAGATCGAGAAGTTGATAGAGACTGTCATCATCGCCGATCAAGGTATTATCGATATCGGTGATCATCAGTTTACCAAGACCGCTCAGACGTTTACCAAAAGAAGGCCGCTGGGGATTCTGCAGGTGAGTTGATCGGTGATTATTTTCTGCCGAAAGGTCCGGCAAACAACGGTAATACTGTTCCATGGTTCTCGTACTGTGCGTTAACCAGGAATAGTTCTTACGTACTCCATTTATGCCATTGTTCGAAAAAGTATTCCAGAGATCCTGATCGATAAGAATCTCTTTCAGCGCACCGCCTATTGCTTGCGGCTGACCGACATCGACCAACCTGCCGCTCTCACAATTTCTTATAATATCTACAGGACCGCCATCATTGGTGGCAACAATAGGCAGACCACAGGCAGAGGCCTCAACGAGCGTCAAGCCAAAAGGTTCAACCAGTGCGGGATTAACAAAAACTCCATGACTCTGGGCACACATCCGGTACAGAGTGGGAACCTCAGTGGCAAAGTCATGCTTCTTGGGAATCGCCAACTTACCGTAGAGGTCAAAGCGGTCCATCTGCAGCAGCATATCGGTCAGGACTGTTTTTTCGTTTTCTCCCATTAAGTTGATATCTTGACGAATACCGGCAAATATCGCCAAATTGGCAATAGCCTGGAGTTCTTTGTCCGAGCCGTAAGCTTCAATCAAACCGGAAATATTCTTCCGCTGGTCGGGACGACAAAGAGCCAAAATAAAGGGTTTTTCCGGTTTCGCCCAAAATCGATTCAATTCATTGTTTAAGGTGATTTTCGTCTGTTTGGCCTCTTCACTGAGGAGATCAATATCGAGTTGTGAGTCATAATAGGGGTAAAACGCCTCAAGCTCGATTCCCGGTGGGATAACCGTAAATTTACCAGCTCCGACATTGGTATATAAGCCGTATTGTTTGTCTATCTCCTGTTGGGTTGAGACGATAATCATATCCGCTTTTTTGATTATAGACTCTTCAGTATCAATGCGGGTGGTGATTTTGTACTGGCGGATAATCTCAGTTTTCTTCATGCCATCAGCCAGGAGTTTGGCAAGTTTATTTCTACCCATGGAGTGACCCGTGAAGAAGAACGGGGTATCAAAAGCCTCAGCAAGTTGCATGGCAACGTACCCTGCGTCAGCATAATGCCCATGATAAATATCAGGTGGCCCCTCCTGGGAAGTAATAAATTTGATGGTTTTATCGATAAATTCTTCAAGATGAGGCCAGAGCAATTCCTTCCTCAGGTATTTCCTGCCGCCACACTGGATCCGCACGATACGCGCCCCGTCACAGATTTCCTCGATCGGGTTGCTATAGTCACTGGAAATATCTTTGTCACGAATGAGCCTGGTAACCAGGTCAACCTGGGCGACATCTTCATGGCCGGCCAAAGCCCTGGCAAGTTCCACGACATATTTAGTCTGCCCACCTGTATCGGCGTCACGTCCCAGTTCGAGGGAATGGCCGCGAATCAGGCCGTGAATACTGATGAGTTGCAGATAGAGTCCGTTTCTCTTCATATAGGCATTCAGTAGTTGGTGCCTTAGAAATTATTTTCGTGAAGGCGTGAGGGGTAGAGCGCATTTTTTCGAAGATTGACCTCCGAAAGATGATATAAATTGACTTTCCCGGGTGGCCCCGCAACTTCAGGAGACAACGAGTCCAATACCCATTAACACCCCACAAGGGGGTATAAGTACCTTCACGAAATTCATTCTTAAAAAACAAGAATTAAATTTCTAAGGTACTAATGTCCTGCTCGATTCCGCTGAGTTCTTAATGCAGGAAAGACAGTTCATCCTACCTAATTCTAACCGCTCCGGCAATATTTTTCGGTAATAAGCAGTCTCCTCGGAATAGGTTTCAGTGCAACTGCTTATTTGCTGTGTTGATATAGGGTTGTAATAAAGGAACCATTCCCTTCATTACCTGAAGGGGCAGGGCGGAGGTAAAGCTAAAAGCGTTCGAAGATCGCCCGCTGACAAAGGCTGTCAATGTTCCGAAATGATTATTGCCAAGATAAAAGACGAAGGTTGCAGTCCGGTTCAAGGCCGTAGATGAGGTCCTTTGACCTGAGGAGTTTGACGAAAATATCCTATTATCTCCGGTACCGGTTTTACCGCCGATAAGAAACGGGCTGCCGTCACCCTGCTGAAAACTATTCGATAGACGCCTGGCTGTTCCCTCACCGACAACTTTCCCCAGAGTTTCTTTCAGAATTTGAGCAATCTCAGGGAGCATAACCTGTACACCCTTGGGAGTTGGCCGTTCGACGATGGTTTCATAAGGCGTATTCCTGGCAAACTCCACTCTAGTAAATCGGCTCGTCGGAAGGCGCTTTCCATCATTAATTATAATACCAATGAGCTCCGATAGTGCTGCAGGCCGGTCTCCTGAACTCCCCAATGCCGTTGCCAGCGAAGGCACCAGATGATCAAAGGGATATCCTACGTTTTTCCAGCGACGGTGGATATCCGAGAAAGCATCTATTTCCAGCACGATCCTGACTCGGGAATCCCTGGCATTTTTAGCTTTGGTGCGCATCAACCAACTGTAAACCTCCCGTCGTACATTTTGACTTTTGGCTATTGCATCCTGAAGAGATGGTTCTCCAGGTTGTTGCAGATAGTCGAGCAACCACAATTCCAAGGGATGAAGTGCTGCAAGATAGCCCATATCTTTAAGGTTGTAAGCACCTGGCTGGTATTTCTTGTACATTGCCGCCAGCTGCTTATCAGTTAATTGGCTCTCCGGCAGCTGTTTGCGAATGAACCGGATGTAGGTAGCCTGATCGGCATTCGGGAAAAGATGACGATGAACAATGGTGAGCCTCAGGGGTCTGGGATTCATGCTTGCCAACAGAGTTTCCAACCGTTGTTCAGCATTTTTATTTCGATATTTCACCCAGAAACGCGACAAAAAAACTTTGCTTTCCTTATCAATAAATTTATCAAGCATCGCTTCACGCCTGGGATCTTTATCGTCTAATACAATCTGCCTGTTGTTCTCCCATTGGCTGGCCTGGGTGTACCGGACGATATCCTGCATAATCCGGACAAATGGGAGATTGATTGAATACTGCAGTGCCTCGGTTACAGTAACAGTTCTGTTATTGTCCTCCTTCCTGAAATTGCCGAAGATTTGCAGGCCTCCACCGGTAAAAAACCGCTCCGCCGGACTTGCGGAATATTGACGCAACATGGCAGCTTCAAGCAGTGATTTTACCTGCATAGCCGGATCCTGGATCAATCGGCTGCAGACCCAGCGAGTGAGAGTATCGGTTTTTTCCAGCATCCTTTTTTCGAGCTCCAGCGCGGATCTTCCGGATAAATCTGCATGCAGCTCGGCTATAATTTCGAGATAGGTAGCCAAAGTGCGCAACTTGGCCGTTGATCCCAATTCAAGCTTGCTCCCCTCATTGATATCAAACGGTAGTTGGGTGGTATCAGTCTGCACACGCACCATATTTCCCTTTGCCGTACGCTCAAACAAGGTGAAACTGTAGCTAAGGGCGTCGGTCTGATCGGAGGTCAGCAGGTATTTACCAATAAGCCCGTAACTGCTTGCGATGTCGGGGTTCTCCAGATTTTTAAGATAGAGGCTGACCTGCTCCTGTAACCGACTGTCTAAGGTAGTGGTGACAGTGAGATCCATTCTGTCGAGCGAATAGAGTGAGGTATCGAAAAGAGGTCCGAGACGGTTACGAACCACATTTACCCCTTTATTGATGGCAATCTGCGCAGCGGCATCGTGTTTACTGAAATCTCTAAAAAAGAGAGGTTGAGCCTGGGCAGCTTCACTGAGGCCCTGGGAGATGCTCCCATTTTGGGCCAAGAGCCTGACATAACTGTTACACAGAACAGCCAGTTCCTTTCGGCCCTCGACAAGGTAGAAAGATGGCCGCCGATGGGCGATCATCAAACTGATCACCTGCTTTATGATTTTGGCCTGCTCCTCCAACTCGGGACTCCTTGGATCCTTGAGGTTCAACAACCGATTCATTTCGTCAAACTCCGTCCCATACCAGACAAACAGGCCATCCCCCAGACCGTTTACTTCCCCATAGCCTGGTGCCGCTGAAAGGGGAACGGAATTCACATAGTCAAGTACCAGCTGTCTCCGATACAAAGAGGTGTCCTCACCTTCTTGATAGGCACGGACACTAGCTGAGGCCATCTGGATGAATTTATCCTTGAACGAGGCGGTCATACCGTTATCAGAATGGCGAAATTTTTCCGTCTGGGTTGCCAGGGTGCTTCCCCCCATTGCCGGTAAGTTGATATTGACCATTTCTCCAGCCTGTACAACCAGTGCCTTGGCAAAGCGTCCCCAGTCAACAGCGGGGTTAATTTTCGGAAATTGGTCAGAGAGTAACTCCTTGTTTTCTATAAAGAGAAGCGTTTGGATGACATTATAGGGGATATCAAAAAAATCACGATAAACCCGTTTCGGGTTTATCATCTTGTACATAGAGTGTTGGGTGGCATCCAGAATCTGTAATCCAGCCTGACTTTTCTCGTTATAGGGTATATAAAAGCCCTTCTCTGCATAGTTTCGAAGACTTTGGTTGAACCGGGCCTGCCTACTGATTACCATGCCGTTTTGGTGCAGTTTGTTCAAGAGGGTTGGAAGCTGGGTATACCCAAGACGGTTGTCGTAGGGACCTTTTGTAGGAAAAATTATTTTATCACTTGGTCCATTGGCAACACGATAGTGCAGTTTAGCCGCATACCAGCTGAACAGTTTGGCCTGTAGGTTGGAGGTTTGTGTCTCATAATGGCCACCTGCCAGGCATGCGCCAATAATGACGACCATAAAAAACAGCAGAGCCGGCCGGAATCTTCTCGATTTCTTCTTAGTCGTCTGAGTCGCCTTCGCCTTCTGAGTCTTCTTGTTGTCTGAGAGGCGACGGTGGGGATGAGCCATTTCTTGTTTTTTCGGAGTCAGCATGAGGTGGAACTATTTTGTGTTTGTCGAATGGCAATGGTGAGTGTTTATCAGGTCACTGACCGACAGCAGTGTGAGGAATAAAATTATTTTGCCCGCCCTCTCCTTATTATCATAAGGTGCCGATAGCATTACTCTGCGCTTGGTCTTCAAGGTGATTTGGTCATAATGATCGTTTACAGGGCCATGCCCCATGATCTGAAATACCCCGAATTCAACTCGGGGTCACATTCTTATAGTCGATTCTTTCAGTAAGCAATGAACCAGCAAAGTATGGGGGTTTTTTGTCGTTATGAAAGGGAGGAATATTTTTTGTATAGACCATTCTTTGTCTTTTGTCAAGATTTACCAAATATCAACAGGCTCTCATTATAAGTCAGGACGGTTTAAAAAACCTTTCCTTCCGGCAAGTGCCGGGAATGCGCATCGTGCTTTTTGTACCATTTGGGGATCAATCTGGGTTCGGACGATGGTTTCTTCATCTCCGGCTCCTGCCACAACCGTTCCCCAAGGATCGACCACCATACTGTGTCCTACAAATTGAGTTCCACGGTTTATGCCTGCTGCGTTCGAAGAAATTAAAAAACTCTGATTCTCCAGAGCGCGTACCCTGTTGAACATGATCCAGGGCTCAAGCCTCGGATAGGGCCATGCTGAGCTGACTAGAAAAATCTCGGCGCCTTTATCTACCATGATACGGAAAAGTTCAGGGAACCTCAAGTCAAAGCAAGTAGCCATCCCTATATTGCCCAACGCGGTTTTCACAACAACAGGATCTTTACCTGATGTGAGTATTTGAGTTTCTTTTGAGTCATAGCCAAATAAATGGATTTTTCTATATCCGGCAAGAACCTCCCCTTGGGGAGACAAGAGGAAGCTGGTGTTAAAATAATGACTATTTTCTTTTTCAATCAAACTTCCGGTGTGCAAAAAGGCACCTGTTTGCTGAGCAAGGGTTTTGAGCAAGGTCAGAGTAGGACCGTTGATATCTTCGGCTTCCCTGACATACCGGTCAAAACTCATGAATCCGATGTTCCAGAGTTCCGGCAGAACAATGAGATCAGCATCACTACATTGCTTAATGGCAATGCTTGCTTTTTCAAGTGTTGCATCTTTGTTATTTTCAACCACGGAAAACTGAATTGAGGCAACATTCATAGCGATTCCTGCCTTTGATAACAATCAAATAAGATAGACTCGTAAAATGTCCAATTTCGCATTATCTTTCACTATCATACCATTTCTATTTTCACATGGCTAATGGTGTGTATTATTGCAGCAGTGGTAGAATACTTCCTGATATGATAGTCTTTTTAGATGACCGTTTTGACAGATAAGACAAACAAGGATATCTTATGTTCATCAGTGTACGTGATCTTTTTAAAATCGGCATAGGTCCATCCAGTTCGCACACTATGGGCCCTATGGTGGCTGCGAAACTGTTTCGAGGACAAGTGGAAAAGTTCGTTAAGAAACTTCCTGCAGACTTTCCGTTACATATTCGCTGCACCCTCAAAGGATCACTGGCTTACACCGGCAGAGGGCATGCAACCGATCATGCTGTGGTCCTTGGGCTTCATGGCTTTTCTCCGAGAACCATAGGAGAAAGGGATGTGACCGCTCTCATTCAAGATCTTTGGCAACACGACGTTCTCGAAATTGGCATCGCCCGAAAAATTGCATTTTCACCTAACACTGATATTATTTTTGACCTGGGCATAGCCCTGCCGGAACACCCCAATGGCCTGATCTTCGAACTACTCGATAGAAAGGGGTCCTCCAACCTCTCCCAAACCTATTTCTCGATAGGCGGTGGGTTTCTCAATACAATCGAAGAAATTGCAGCCCTGGAAGCTCCGCTCCAAATGACATCCGAGAGCCGCTATCCCTATCCCTTCAACTCCGCACGTTCCATGCTGGAGATGGCCGAAAAGAGTGGCCGATCAATTGCTGAAATCAAGCGCTCCAATGAACTGGTCGACATATCTACAGCGGTATTAAACAGCGAGCTTGATACCATCTGGCATACCATGCATACCTGTGTTACCAGAGGGCTGACAGCAGAAGGCATACTTCCCGGCGGACTCAAACTTGAACGACGGGCCAAAAAACTCCATATGCAACTACAAAAGGCAGCCAACAAGGCCGACCTGAACGGCTGGCTCTGTGCCTATGCCCTTGCGGCAAGTGAGGAAAACGCTGCAGGACATATGGTAGTAACCGCCCCAACAAATGGTGCCGCCGGCGTCATTCCAGCTGTCCTCTATTACGCCACTACCCATAAGGGAGCAACCAGGGAACACGTGCGAGACTTTCTCCTCACGGCAAGCGCCATTGGCGGCATCATCAAACATCGAAGCTCCATATCGGGCGCTGAGGTTGGCTGCCAGGGCGAGGTGGGCTCCGCTGCCAGCATGGCTGCCGCTGGTCTCTGCGCCATTAATGGCGGCACTCCAGCCCAGGTGGAACATGCTGCGGAGATGGCCTTGGAACATCATCTCGGCATGACCTGCGATCCCGTTGCCGGTCTTGTACAAATCCCCTGTATAGAGCGTAACGGTTTTGGGGCCGTGAAAGCCTATACCGCAGCCACTCTTGCCCTACTGGCCGAAGGCCGCCATTTCATGCCCCTGGACAGCTGCATCGCTGCAATGAAGCAGACCGGACTTGAGATGAGCGAAAAGTACAAAGAAACCTCGCTTGGCGGTCTGGCGATGAGCTACACGGAATGCTGATACAAGATGCTTACCAAGATGGTCTCCTGTAGTGTGTACCAAACACTATATCCCAGAGTGGCGATGTAACACCGAAGTTGGTATCGGCATGGTAGTGATGGATGTGATGATTGGCAGCCCAGGTTCGAGCAAGGTGATAATGATAAAGATGGCAATGAATCGTAGCCCCAGTGATTTTCGTGATGCGCGCGGTGCCCCTGAGCCAGGATCTGCACTGATCCGTGAAAGAGCCAGCGATGAAATGAGTATTCAACAATACTGATGGCGTCGTAAAAACTCTTCATCTTGTTCGTTGTTACAATTTTTCTATCATTACGACGTACCTTATGTACGCAGAAATGATAGAAAAATTGCACGCCTCCAATATGAAGCTTTTTACTTATCCATCGGAAGCCGAAGTTTTTACGAATTCATCAATACTGAAAAGAAACAGGCCAAGCAGGATGGTTGAAACAACTGCGACAAGCCCAATTTCGTTACTCCGCAGACCTGCAAAGATCATAACAACCCCAAACGAGATATTGACAGCGAACTCAGCCCAGTAATTCAGCGGTGACTTAGACATCCTCGATATCGCTTTCAGCGAACTATCAATCAGTAGCATGCTTTGTAACTGCATAGTCAAACTTTTCCAGTTGGTCGTCTCTTCTCAGTTTCGCATCAAGTTCCTGTTATACCCAGGTTCGCCGGATGGGTGGGGCGCTGATTACCAATGAAACTCAGCTGGATTTATGTCGTCGGGTTTGAAGATCCAGCAAAAGCATTTTTTTGCCGTCATTCCGGATTAAATCCGGAATGACGAAGCTAATATATTTCTCCATATTTTTGGAGTCTTAGCAGACTAAGATAAACATCTTTTCCTGAGTTTGATATTCGATTACGACTTTGTAACACCATAAGCTTGGTTTTGCTGCTGACGATCAAGATAATTTTCGACACTTCGCTGCAAGGTAATTTCTGCCAGCTGCGCACAATGCAGATGGGTTTCCGGCAATTGTCCCACCTCGTCCATAATCGTCACCATATTAATTTTTTTGAGCTCCTCGATGGTTTTTTCACGGGCAAGAATTGCCGCCTGCTCCACACAATGTTTACTGAACGAACAACCATTGGTCCAGTGGTAGGTGCTTTCAACCCGACCGTCTTTGAAAATCAAGCCAATCTCCATAGTATCTCCACAGTTGCCGACCACCTTGGCAATGCCATCCGGATTCTCAAGTACGGGATTGCCGAAATAATAGAGGAAAAACCAGGTCAACGCGACGACGAACAGCACAAGAAAAGCCATAAATAGTGTGAAAATCGACATGCATCTATCCCTTAATTTGGTAACTTAGTGTATTTTGTTTTTTTGGCGTCTGGGCCTCAATCCACTGCCCAGAATACTTCCAATGTAATAAATTTGCCACTTCGGTGGCGCTATCAATCCACCAAGGGAGTAAAAATAATGACCAATCCCACAGTCACAACAAAACTGGTAGTTCTGCTCGGAAATCCTTTGGGACACTCCATTTCTCCTGCCATGCACAACCGTGTTTTTGAGACGCTTGGGATGGATTACTGCTATATACCCGTCGAAGTCAGTGAAGACAATCTTGAGAAAGTTTTTTCCGGCCTGACCAGGATGAATGTCGTCGGTTTTAATGTTACCATTCCCCATAAAATCCGGATCATGAAATATCTGGACGAGCTGGATCCACTTGCAGCAACAATCGGGGCCGTCAATACCATCTGTGTCACGAATGGCAAAACCAAAGGCTATAATACCGATGGTCAGGGATTTACACGATCACTTGAAGAAGAAACAAAATTATCGACCAAAGGAAAACGGTTTTTCCTCCTTGGCTGCGGTGGTGCAGCCCGCGCCATTGCAATGACACTCGCCTTTCAGGGGGCTGAAAAAGTTTTCATTTGCAACCGTACTGTTGCAAAAGCACAAGCTCTCGTGGTTGAGATCAACGAAAAAATCCGCAACTGTTGTGAGGTCATTGAGCAAACAACCGGCAGTCAGTTCAAGGCTCTCCAGAGTTGCGATGTGCTCATTAATGGTACAAGTCTTGGCATGCACCCCAGGGAAGAGGTTATGCCGATTGACCAATCGTTGCTGCTCCCGCACCTTATTGTCACCGATATCGTCTACAATCCCTTAATAACCAGGTTTCTTCAATCGGCCAGGGATGTCGGCTGTTCCATTGTCCCCGGCCTGGGAATGTTAATCTATCAGGGTGCGGCAGCCTTTAAACTGTGGACAGGGGTCGAACCGATTATATCGGAAATGTCAGAGGTAGCACGTCGTTTAATGAAAAAATAGCAGGCAAATCGAGTAGTCAGTCCTTCACAACCCCTCCACCATGCTTTAAAACAGTTGAACTGTATTTTCGAATTTTACCCCTGAATTGATCATAGGTGAGGCCAAGATGTGCCGCAGCTTTTCTCTGGTTATGACGGCAGGTGATCAATGCCTGTAGTATCATAGTACTTTCCAGTTCTTCTACTGCCTGCTTAAGAGAGGATGCCTTGGCCCCTACGGACCTGGAAATGGTGCTGTTCTGTTCTCCGACGTGTTTCTCTTCTGTCACTGGATCAGATTCAAAGGGGGATACAAAGGGATCAAAAACGACTGTATCTATACTCCCACCATCTGAGCGGTGCACTGCTCGTTCCACCACATTTTTCAACTCCCGGATGTTACCTTTCCAACTGTACCGTTCAAGCGCATCAATGACCGCCTCAGTAAATGTAGGAATTTCACTCCTGCCGAGCTCAAAGGACATCCGCGTGGCAAAATGGTTGGCCAAAAGCATGATATCCTCGCCCCTGTAGCGAAGAGGAGGCAGGAACAACACCTCAAAAGAGAGTCGATCAAGCAGGTCCCGTTTGAAATCCTTTCTTTCAGCCATAGCCCTCAGGTCAACATTGGTCGCCCCTACGATTCGCACATCCACTTCGATAGATCGGGAACTGCCCACACGTTCAAACGAACCGTACTCAACCACTCTCAGTATCTTTTCCTGTGCCTCAAGTGGGATAGAGCCAATTTCATCGAGAAAAAGCGTGCCTCCGTCCGCCGCCTCGAATCGTCCACTCCTTCGACTTTCCGCCCCGGTGAAGGCCCCTTTCTCATAGCCAAAGAGCTCTGCCTCAATCAATGACGGAGAGAGTGTCGCACAGTTAAGGGTAACGAAAGCCCCTTGCCATCTCTTCGACAAAAAATGCAGACGACTCGCCGCCAGTTCTTTTCCGGTTCCTCGCTCTCCAATCAGCAGCACCGGCCTATCCACGGGTGCTATACGGGATAGACGCTCCTGAAAATCAAGGAATGCCTCTGACTGGCCAAGGGCCTCCCCCTGCGACGATGGAAAAACCAATTCTTTACGTATTCGCATTTTTATTCGGTGATTTTTACCTAATTCTGGTTTTTTTAACTATTTATTAGTAATAATAACCTATTTCAAAACAATACACAACCCCACAACCACTCGATTTTCCGTACTTTATGTTTTTTCTCAAACAGGCACATATCCTGCTTAATAAAGAGTAAACCACAACCACAATTTTGGAGGAAAGCCATGGGAATATTCACACGTTTCAGCGACATAATCAGTTCAAACATTAACTCCATGCTCGACAAAGCGGAAGATCCCGAAAAAATGATCAAACTAATGATCCACGAAATGGAGGATACTCTTATCGAGCTGAAATCTTCTTGCGCCGGAGTTATTGCCGGACGTAAAAAAGTTGAGAGGAAACTCGAAGAGATGCGTGCCAGAGAAGAGCTTTGGGCCGAGCGGGCCCGGCTTGCCGTGACCAAAGGCCGGGATAACCTGGCGAGAGAGGCGCTTATTGAAAAGCGACGTTTTTCCGTAATCGCCGAAGCCCTTGAAAGCGAATTGGCAGAATATGGCGGAATCGTCACCCAATACCGGGAAGACATTACCGAACTGGAGAACAAACTGAACAACGCCAAGGAAAAGAAAAGAGTGCTGGTCCAACGTCACAAGCGGGCAACCGGGAAAAAACGAGCCCAGGAGGACATAAAGCGCAGCAACAGTAGCGACACCATGGCCCGGTTCGACAAACTGGAAAGCAGAATAGATCAGATGGAGGCCGAGGCCGAACTGGTCAATATGCCAAAGAAACCTACTGTCGAGGAAGAATTTGACAATCTCGCCTCGGATGATGAGATTGAAGATGAACTTGCCAAGATCAAAGCTGCTCAATACAGTAATAAAGGTGAAACCGTTTAACCTCCTTAAGCGCAAAAACACAGAACCCCTGACCGGAGTCAACACACCATGCTCAATATCATTATCGTTGCCATTGTTTTCGGCTCTATCATTGCATTAGCAACGCTTATCTGCGGGACCATCTTGATAATAGTCAAAACCCGCACCAACAGGTGTTCCAGCGGGGCAACCGACAGTGAGGAGGCCAGGACTATCCAGGAAATTTATCAGGGACTGGAAAAGCTGGAAGAAAGAATCGATTCTCTTGAAACGATCCTGGCGGAAGGTCAGGAAAAGGATGGGTACAGGAAATGACTGGATATAACGAAAAACAAGGCGGCATTTACCGTTCACGAAACGGTGTCTTCCTGGGAGTATGCAAAGGGCTCGCGGAATACTTTGATTTCTCCGTCTTCTGGGTAAGGATGGCGATGGTAGTTATTTTTATCTTCAGTGGATTCTGGCCGGTTATCGGCGTCTATCTGGTGGCGGCCTTCTTCATGAAGCCAAAACCGATAAAACCCATTGAAAGCGAAGAAGAACGAGAATTTTACGACAGCTATGTGCACTCGCCAAAAACCGCCGCGCAACGCTTAAAGAAAAAGTTCGAGGAACTGGACAGACGAATCAGGAATATGGAAGACAAAGTTACCGGTCGCGAATATGAATGGGAACGACGATTCCGTTCTTAAGGCACACTGGACCTTTCTCCCGGTATGCCTTACAATAAATTGTACGTGGCTTTTTGCCTGTTACGCAATGAGTTGAATAAAAAGCACGATCGCCTCAAGAGATAGCCCAGCGGAAATTATCCGGATTGTTCTATCGTTGAAAGGAGGACACCATGTTACAAATTTTTCACTGTTGTGTGTTGCTCTTTATTATCTTTGTGATAGCCGAAATCAGAAACGTCCTGATAAACAGCGATCCCCAGCAGGCAGAACCGCTTACTATCTGGGAGGAAGTTCACCAGCCTGCGGATGCAAGCGGCAACAAATATGCATTCAGGCCATAGCGAGATGCATTATTGACGAACCCCCGCAAAGCACGGGGATAAGTACCTTTAGATAAATTGTTTTCTTGCAAAAAAACAAGAAAACAATTTATAAGGTACTAAAATGTTTCCAGCTGCTGAGTATGCTGAGTGCAGCAAGCTTAGTGCGCGCCGGAAGACTGTCTCTGATCATAAATTCCCTTTCACAATGATCACAATCGCCAATTGGTCCCATGCCGTCAACTGCAGGAATACCTGCTTCTGTAATGATATTCACATCGGATCCTCCACAGCGCAACTCTTCCCTGCATGACAATCCGAGCATATCCGCTTCCTGTGCGATTAATTGAAATAACTCTCTGTTGCCTGCCGTTTGGACCATTGGCACCTGAGAGAGTGTTCTGTGCAGCTCAGCCCGAGTTCCGGGTACCGAGCAGTCCAAGGTAATCCGTTCAATATTTGCAGCTGTTTCTTCAGCATGCGCCAATACCAAAAACCGTGTATCTATCTCCGCTACAGCCGAATCGGCAACTGTATTGGAACCTATTCCGCCCTTGATCTCCCCGACGTTGACAATTATTTTCCTCTGATAATCGTTGAGCCGCTCCAAAGCAATAATTTTGTGAGCCAACTCAAGAATGGCACTTGCTTTGTCGGCTCCGGCAAATGCGGCATGACCAGCCCGACCCTTGACGACCAGGAGGTACCTGGCCACGCCCTTGCGCCCGGTTACAACCTCACCATTGAGACCACCGCATTCAAAGCCCAGAGCCAGGAGGCTTCTTTCCGCCTCTGTTTTGATAAGAGGTCTGGATGCAGGTGAACCAATTTCTTCATCGGAATTGCAGATAAAAGTAACAGGAATTTTTTCGAGGAGCTTGCTTGCCGCTAACGCCTTAATGGCAAAAATAGCCGTAACGAGCCCTCCTTTCATATCAATCACCCCTGGACCATAAATCTTACAGCCATCATCCCGATACCAGTTAAAGGGCGTATCGACAGGATACACGGTGTCCATATGGCCGATCAGTAAAAGTGCAGGAATTCCCGGCCTAAAAGCCGGTGAATGAAAGACCAGCTGATCGCCGACCTCAGACTCTCGGACTACGTCCAGGACCATCCCGGTTCCCTGCAAACTGGTGGCGATTTTTTTACCAACCATATCCACCCCTACCTTAAATCGGGAAGAACTTTGCTGTAGCACCAACTGTTCCAGCAAGTTGAATTGTTCTTTCCGGCTCTTCTCAACGAAGGCAATAAGTGACTCTTTCATTAATATCTTCTTTTTAAAGGAAAAAACTTTTAGCCGTACTCCCACGAAAAGACAGACTTGCCGCTGGGTTGAGCTTCGACATATTATATCAAACCCTTTTTAGCCTGAGCCTGAATAGCCGTAATCGCAACAGTATTCACAATATCCGTTACATTACAGCCGCGGCTAAGGTCATTGACTGGATGATTAAGGCCCTGCATTATCGGACCTATAGCCACTGCCCCTGCAGAGCGCTGAACAGCTTTGTAAGTATTGTTGCCCGTATTGAGATCCGGAAATATAAAAACGGTCGCTTTACCAGCCACCTTACTATGCGGCATTTTAGTAGCCGCAACCGTAGGATCCACAGCCGCATCATACTGTATTGGTCCTTCAAGTAGTAACTCAGGCGCTAGTCGATGGGCAATCTCTGTGGCTTTTTTAACCTTCTCGACTTCTTCACCTATTCCGGACGTACCGGAAGAGTATGACAGCATTGCAACAAACGGTTTTACCCCGAACAGCACTGCAGTTTTTGACGATTCAATTGCTATTTCAGCAAGTTGCTCCGCAGTAGGCCTGGGATTAACAGCACAGTCACCATAAACAAGCACCCTGTCCTCGAGACACATGAAGAACACGGAAGACATAATGGTACTTCCGGGTTTCGTTTTGACGAATTCGAGAGATGGCCTCACCGTGTTCAAGGTAGAATGGGCTGCCCCTGAAACCATGCCGTCCGCGTGTCCTTTATAGACCATCATAGTTCCAAAATAATTGACCGCAGACATTACGTCTCTTGCATTATCCGAAGTGATCCCTTTGTGCTTTCGCAACTGAAAATAGGTTTCGGCGTAGTCATCAAACAGATCGGACTGTATTGGATCAATAATTTTAACCCCATTCAGATCTAGTCCGAGAGCCAGGATCCTGCTCCTGATGTTCTGGATTTTACCAAGCAGAATAATTTCCGCGACATTTCGATGAACGAGTATTTCGGCTGCCCGCAATATCCGCTCGTCTTCTCCCTCGGGTAAGACAATGATCTGTTTAAGCTCGCGGGCACGTTTGACCAGACCGAATTCAAACATTTTCGGGGTCATAAACAACATACTGTAGCCAACAATTTTTTTTCTTAGCTCTGAAGAAGTAACATGGGATTCAAACAATCCCAGTCCCGAGGCAATCTTAAGTGTCGAATCAGGGGGGATACTGTTGTGAATTGCCTTTATTTTCATTGCAGCAGTAAAGGTGTCTTCTTCGACTTTGATGATTGGTACGAGATCTTCCATGCCCTGGAGAAGATTATGCAGTATTTCGTCGGGATCCAGATAACCCGTAAGCACTATACCTCCTATATTCGGCAAATTAGACGACCGAAATGCGGCGAGCATTCCAAGTATAATATCAATCCTGTCAACCGGGGTAATGATCAGGTTATCATCTTGTAATCTTGGCAATAAATTTCTCAAATTCATCGCTGCAATAACAAAGCGGGACACTGGTCTATTGAGCTGTTCTTTCCCATGGATCACTTTTGCATTAAGAGCCTTGGCTATCTCCGCCATTGTCGGCCGATCAAGTTTATCCTCAAAAGGGATAGAGTAGATAAGCTCTATCTCCTGCTGAAGATTTTCCTTCAAAGCCTGTAACATTTCCCGCTGCAGCTTAACGGGGGTTCTGTTGACGATGATAGAGAGTATTTTCGAGCCCTTTTCCTCGAAAGACTCAATGGCAAACCGACACGATCTGACAACTCCCTCGATAGATCCTTCATGGGCGTTGGCTATCATCAGGACCGGGCTGCCGAGATTATTGGCGATTTCTACATTAAGCTCAAATTCAAATGCCGACGAATCACTCTCATAATCTGTCCCTAGGCAGAGGACGAAATCATATTCGTTTTCAAGATTTTTATAGCTATCGAGAATGCCTTCGAGGAGTTTGTCATAGTGTTTGTCAGCGATAAGTGTCCTCGCTTCTTCAAACGTGTAGGCATACATTTGGCGGTAGGGGATATCAAGATTATAATGGGTTGATATCAAATTGATAATTTCGTCTTTTCCATCCGCATCGTGTTTCGTGTTCACTATGGGGCGAAAAACAGCAACCCTCACCAGGTTTCGAACAAGAAATTCCATTACCCCCAAAGCTACCAGAGATATGCCGCTTCTGGGTTCCAGCGCAGTAATATAGAGATTTTTCGACATTGTAATTGTCCCCAAAGCAACATAATATTTTTATCCCCACCACAGACCAATCCGGACCCGCATTTGACACATTATTTTTGTGCAATTGTCTGCAACCGGCACCTCAGAATACCTTCTAAGGCGCGTATCGTCCCAATGCACGTGGCTAAAAAGCATACCCCTTGTGTGATGGTGTTAGTATTTAAAATCGCAGATCTTACCCTGCAATCACCAGACTTCCAACTACCTTTTACTATGCTGTATAAAAGCATAGTTGATTGGTTAGAGATCAAATGCGGTTCAGTGATACGGGAGGCAACAAGGAAAATGTTCTTCTTCCCACCATACATGCCATCATTTTTCTTCAAAAGAGAGCTTACCAAAATGGTGATCATGCTGCCGATGAAAGCAAACCTTAGGCAAAAAATGTCTTGATCCTACGACCCAAGAAGGTATATAATTTTGATAGGCTTTCATGTATGATGCAGTTTGGTGTCGATATATTGTTTTTTCTCCGGACTATCTGACAACCATGGATAGTTTGCCTTTTTTGTTTAAAAACTCAGGAGGGAATATGCAAGAAATCAAATACATCGTGGTGCCTGTTGACCTAGAGAAGAACACTCAGAAGCTTATCGATTTTGCCATCTATATGGCTAATCAGCTGGACAGTGAAATCAGTTTTTTCCATGGTATTGAGTTTGTTGCAATGGGGGAAATGGCCTTGGGGAATTTTTCATTTGACGACTACAACTCCGAAAGGGTGCACTATGCAAAGAAAGCACTCGATGAGATCGTCAAAAACGCCACAGGCAAGTGCAAAAAATGCAGCAGCAAAGTAGTCGTTGGAGATGTTGTCGATGAAATTATTGATTATGCCAAGGAGCGAAATGCCAACATGATCATCATGGGAACCCACGGCAAGCGAGGGCTGGAAAAAATCCTTCTCGGCAGTGTCGCTGATCGTGTCCTGAAATCGGCCCATTGCCCGGTATTGGTGATGAATCCATACCGATAAGGTAACAGAAGGCAGGTATTGCAAAACCACAAACACTCCAGTACCTGCCCTTCTCCTCGATGACAACCTCGCAGGAAATGCAAATGCCACAAACAGTGAACGAACCTGCGCCCTTACGCTGCAAACAAACTCTCGAACCCGGAGAGATCTGCTTGTTTGTTTTTTCCCTTGAGAAATTCCAGTAACTTGCGACCACTGTGGTTAATAATTCGATCCTGAGGAAAACCAATGGCTTCGATAAAAGCAAGACACTCATCAAAGACACCTACTTTGCTTGCGATATGGGCATCACTGCCCAAGGTCAGCCAGCCATCGTGACGGGCGACGGCCTCGGCAAGGGCAGCGCAGTTTTTCTCGCTGCCTGGACGCGAGGTGGTAAAAGACGAATTATTGATCTCCACCAGCACCTTATAAAAGGCCGCGGCCTTTGCCACCTCCTCGACATCAATGGGGAAGGATGGATTGCCGCCATGGGCGAAAACATCAATCTTCCCGGAGGCCATAGCTTTTACAATTCCATCTGTGTGAACGGTTCTTGTCGCTGGAGCAATTAGAGGCTCATGAAAGCTGCCCAGAACGATATCCAACTGCTGCTGTAAATCGGCATCGATATCTAATTCACCCTTGAAATTGATAATATTAGCCTCAACTCCCCGCAGAATACCAACGCCCTGCATTACCCGGGGGATAACCCGCAAATTCTTAAAAAACCAAAAATGCGGCGCACCGGGCATGGCCGGGCCGTGATCGGTTAAGGCGAGCAACTTGATCCCTCCGGCAGCTGCAGCCTCGACATTTTCGGCAAGTGTGCTGTAGGCATGGCCACTGGCGACTGTGTGGGTATGACTGTCTACTTCAATGTGCATAGGCTAAAACTCTACCGGCGGAAGAAGTTCTTATGTAAAAAATGATCGCAATCAAGATATATCTCATCTCATACTTTCATGCTACCCCTTCATGATATATCTCCCCGCCTCGACAAGCAACAGACAGCGTTACTGATTTTTGTGAGGATTCATAAACAGTACCGGACAATGAGCACGTTTCAAAACTCGTTCTGCCACACTACCCAACAAAATTTTTTCTAATCCTTTAGCCCCATGAGTACTGATAATTAACAAATCCGCTTCTTTCTCCCTTGCAAATTCAACAATTTCATCTACCGGATCTCCGATAAGAACGTCCCCCGTGCATCCCGCACACTTCTCTCTAGAGTCATTAATGATATTGGACATCTTATTTTTAGCATTAGTAAGATTTCTTTCTTCTATTTCCTGAACATAGGAAAGACCGGACATACCATCTCCTGCATAGAAATGGACAACATGGACAAAATGAATGACCGCTGACAATTTTCCTGCCATATTGACTGCGTATTCAACTAATTTGTCAGTAATTTCTGAAAAATCTACGGGTACAACTATGCAATGTGTCTCTTTCATTTCCCATCCTCCTAATGAAAATTTTTAACGTCAGGGTGTCGTGTACATCCTTGATCTTGCATGGACTGTGCCATATAGCAATTGCCTCCAGAATATTCCGCCAATAATTGGCCAATCAGAAGAGGCCTTCACTGTATTATACACCCAATCCCTATCTTTCCTTACTGTTGGAACACTTTATGCAAATTTATTCACAGCAACCAAAACACAGAACGAACGATATATTCGGCCAATCTTCAAGAAGGGACAAAACAACGAGATAAAAAGCGCTGTTCCTTCCTGATGGAGGGAGAACAAACGAAGGAACACTGTCCGGTTAATTTACAAAGTGTAAAAATTTTTTTTACCGGAAACTGCATTATTGACTTTTAGTACCTTAGAAAATCTTTTCTTGTTTTTTAAGAAAGAATTTCGTGAAGGTATTTATCCCGGCTTATTTCTCGTTTACAGGGGTTGGGCAGTAATCTCATCGTTACTTGACCTAGGAATGGATTTCACTGTCCCTTAAATCTTGGAGATCCGTCATCCATCTCTTGCCGACATTATATAAACGAACAAACTACCAGAGGAAATTTTTGAATAAATCGTAGCTTACAAAGGAGTCAACCCATGGGACAATACAATCTGAACCGCATTATGAAACCACAACGGATCGCGGTAATAGGGGCAAGTGAAAAAACGGGCACCATTGGCAATGCCTTGATGAAAAATCTCCTGGAGGGAGGGTTTCCGGGGACAGTATTGCCGGTGAACCCGAACTATCAGAAAATCCATGGCTATCGATCATATGGATCGGTTTCCGAATTGGAGGTCGGAGTGGATTTGGCAATTATCGCAACACCAATCCATACCGTTCCCGAGATCGTGCAAGAGTGCATAAGCAGTAAGATCGGCGGGGCCATCGTTATTTCCGCAGGAGGTAAAGAAGCAGGTGTACAGGGAACCGAGATTGAACAAAAAATCCGCAAGGTGACCCTTTCCACCGGATTTCGTATAATCGGGCCGAATTGCCTTGGAGTAATTATGCCCAGCAGAAAACTCAACGCAACATTTGTTTCCGGAATGCCTTCCGCAGGCAATCTGGCCCTTGTTTCACAAAGCGGTGCCATCTGTTCCTCGATCCTTGACCTGGCCTTCAAAGAACGGATCGGTTTCAGCCATTTTGTCAGTATCGGTTCCATGCTGGATGTGGATTTCGGAGATCTGGTTGATTATTTTGGCAACGAGACTTCGGTGAAAAGCATCCTGTTGTATATTGAAAATTTAACAAATTTCAGGAAATTCATGAGTGCAGCCCGTTCAGTGTCACGGGTAAAACCCATTATTGTCCTAAAGGCCGGAAGGAGCAAGGCCGGGGCCAAAGCCGCTGCGTCCCACACAGGTGCAATGGCCGGAGAAGATGCAGTCTATGACGCAGCCTTCAAGCGAGCAGGAATTGTCCGGGTCGACACCATCGAAGAGCTTTTCGATTGTGCAGAGTTGATGGCCAAGCAACCACGCCCTCGTGGTCCACGACTGGCCATAATCACCAATGGTGGCGGGCCGGGTGTGATGGCCGCTGATTATCTCTCTCGCAATGGACATGAACCTGCTCCTCTTGCCCAGGAAACCATGACTAAACTCGACATGATCCTGCCAACGTGCTGGAGCAAAAACAACCCAATCGATATACTCGGGGATGCCTCGGCAGAGAGAATAAAACAGGTCTTGGATATCTGCCTTGAGGCCCGAAATTTTGACGGGGTTCTGGTCATTCTGGCACCACAAGCCATGACAGAACCAATGTCTGTTGCCAAATCCCTTGTGGCTGCGATGAAAGGCCGTCAATACCCTATCTTTGCCTGTTGGATGGGCGGGAAAAGTATCGGAGAGGCAGTGGAATTTCTGAACGAATCGACAATTCCTACCTTTGACACCCCGGAGAGAGCGGTCCGGGCCTTCCTTCATATGATAACCTTTGTCCGAAACCAGGAACTTTTACTGGAAGTACCACCTAAAGTGATGCGGGATATGCTCTTTGACCAGCAAAAGGTTGAGGAGATCCTGGCCGAGTCCAAACCAGAGGGGTTTCTCTGTGACAAGGATGTCCGGGAACTCCTTATAGCCTATGGCTTGCCGGTTATCCAGACAGCCATAGCCAATACAGAAGATGATGCATCACATTTAAGCCGAAGTATGAAATACCCGGTGGTTCTCAAACTCCTTTCTTCGGACATTACCCATAAAACAGACGCCGGTGGAGTTCATTTGGATCTACGCTCTGACGCGGATGTCCGCCGAGCGTATCAGCAGATTATGGAATCGGCAAGGCGATATAAAGAAGGTGCCAGGATCGAAGGCGTAACCATTCAACCATATCTTGCCAAACCGGATTTTGAAATTCTCCTGGGGGCAAAACGGGACCCGGATTTCGGCCCGGTAATCCTTTTTGGGATGGGTGGAATTTTTACAGAAGTCCTCAAAGACACCGCTCTCGGCCTGCCTCCGATGAATAGGCTACTGGCCCGAAGGTTGATGCAGGAGACAAAAGCCCACATCTTGTTGCAGGGGTACAGAAACCATCCTCCGGCGGATTTTGAAAAACTCGAAGAGATGATCATATGTTTATCTCAGCTGCTCATCGATTTTCCCCAAATTTCCGAATTGGACATGAACCCTGTCTTGATTAAAGACGGCAAGCCGATCGTGGTCGACGCACGTCTGCTGGTATCGCCTACAAACATTTCGTCCCCACTCCATCTGGTGATCAGCCCATATCCCGGCGAAAATATTTCCCGGATGGTCACAGAGAGTGGCATACATATCGTTATTCGGCCAGTCAAACCGGAAGACGCACCGCTATTCAGCAATCTGTTCGAGGTACTGTCACCGACGAGCATCTATCACAGATTCTTTGGAGTATTGAGAGAGCTGCAGCCGGCTATGCTGTCACGTTTTACTCAGATCGACTATGACCGGGAGATTGCCCTGGTAGCTATTGATCAGGATTCAGCAATTGAAAGAATGCTTGGGGTGGCCAGGATTATCGGTGATCCTGACGGCACGGAAGGAGAGATTGCAGTCCTGATTGGAGATGCATGGCAGGGCAAGGGTATCGGCGCCGCTCTGATGCGTAAATGTCTCTTGATCGCCGAAAAACGCGGATTCAAGTATATTCACGGCATTGTCCTGAAAGAGAACAAGAATATGTTGGCCCTTGCGAGAAAGTTGGGATTCACGATAAACAGGGGTGAAGATTTTGGAGAATTTGAGATCCAGATCCATTTCGGCCAACCGGAGTTGATTGCGGGACTTGCGGCTCTCTGAGACGTCTATAATTTTTTACCACCTTTGATGGCGTCGTAAAAACTCTTCATCTTGTTCGTTGTTACAATTTTTCTATCATTACGACGTACCGTATGTACGCCGAAATGATAGAAAAATTGCACGCCTCCAATATGAAGTTTTTTACTTATCCATCGGAAATCGAAGTTTTTACGAGTTTGTCACCTTTGATAAACTCGCAAAAAAGTAGTAATTTTAGAAGGCTGTGCGAGAGAAGGTATTCCCGCACAGCCTTCCAGGTTTGGGGGGAGTAAAAGCCTCAATTCTCATTCAGGTGTTTAATATACCCATTGAGTGTATCTTCCTGGGACTGAGACAATGAGCAAAACTTCATGCCACACCTTCTTAAATAACGATTTCGGAATCTGCTTCTCTCAGAGGGGTGATATAATTTCGTTTCATTAGCTTCGGTGTCAGAGACTATTTGAACAGAAATGTCCGACGCAATTTCATTCTCGGTAAAAAACGTTGCGGTTACATTTTCCAGTAATTTACTCTCATTAGCTTTGCCATCGTAGCAAAAAGCCATCCCGACCTTGCTAATGTCCAGAATACAATATGACATTATATAGCCAGGCGTCAGCATCACTGCACAGCTGTCTTTCGTTGCATAACGAGGAAACGATCTTTTATCATGTACGCTAGGAGGGCGAATGGTCATGGCTCACCTCATCTTAAAAGATTAGTACCTTAGAAATTCTTTCGCTGCTTTTTGAGAAAAAATTTCGTGAAGGTACTTATCCCGCAATGCTTCTGGGCGGGATAAGTACCTTACGGAATATTTTCTTTTTTTTGCATAGAAACATTCTCTTTCAAGGTACTTATCCCGGCTTTCTTCCCGTTTACCGGGGTTAAGTAATATAGTGAGCACGAATAAAATTTTGTCGAGACTTTCTACACAACAGATAATTATTTTTACCTTGGGATAAGGAAGGTCATCGCATCGCCTTCAGAATCGGCGTGGGAACAATCGTTACAGTTAACCGGCCAGATATTCCTCAAGAAACTGGTCGAAATTAAGCGTATCACCGGCTTCAATCTGTTGTTGTTCTTTTAATGATGCCTTCGCTTTCTCAGCCAGATCTTTCAATACTGTGGTGTTTAAAGACGAGTGCCTGAAAGTTTCTTTATGCTCTCGGCTTTTCAGCAATATCCACTGAGAATATTCTAAACCGGTTTCCCGCAAGGCCGTCAACACCCGCGCCGATGGTGTTTGTGACGCATCTTCCAATTTCCGCAATTGAGCGTTGACCGATACGCTGTAAACTTTTGTTGTATGTACCTCATCCAGCAGTTCGCCGGTCATTTGTATCTGAACAAGCAATGCCTTGCCGGCTTCGGTCAGTGCAACCTCTCCCATGGGAGTGGTCAGGAACAGTCCAGGCTCGCGACCCCTGGTTGTGACTTTCTGTAAATTATCTCTCACCATTCTGCATTCATTTGGGCAGAGATATCGATCATCCATTAACAGACAACTGAGCAGGAAAGCGTCAAGAAACTGAGTTTGTTGGGTATCAATGCCCACCGGCAGGAAAGGATTAATATCCGTATTTCTGACTTCAAGATATTCTACACCACTTCTTCGCAGGGTTTGGAGAGGCTTCTCGCCTGACCCAGTAACACGTTTTGGACGAATATCACTGTAGTATTCGTTTTCAATCTGCAAAACAGAGGTGTTTAGCTGGCGGTATTTCCCATCAACCTTTACACCTATTTTTTCATAGGGCGGATAGGATGTGTGAATCGCCTTATCAAGTGAATCCATATATGTGTTCAGGTGATTAAAACAGATGTCCAGAGAGGATTGTACCCTGGTTGAATAGCCGATATCGCTCATGCGCAATGATGTGGCATAGGGCAGATAGAGCGTGTGGTCATGTAAAGATTGAAGCTTATGGGACTTCCCTTGCAGGAATGAATCGCACAACACAGGTGAAGCACCAAAGAGATAAAGGAGCAACCAGGAATGACGGCGAAAGTTGCGGATCATCTTGAAGTAAGAAGTCGACCGAAATGACTGTAATGTCTCGGTATTTTCCTGTTGCTCCTGAAAGGCCCGCCAAAAATCATCAGGTAGCGAGAAATTATAATGAATACCGGCAATAACCTGCATGATCTTGCCGTAACGGTGCTCAAGGCCAACACGATAAATATGTTTCAGCAGGCCGATATTAGAAGAACCAAACCGGGCAATGGGAATTGAAGCAGCATCCGAAATATGGCAGGGCATGCTCCCTGCCCAGATGAGTTCTTCACCGAGGTGGGAATAGGTAAAACAATGCAACTTTTCAAGAAAATGTATCGCTGCCTGAGGATTTTCCAAGGCTGGGGTGATGAGTTCGAGAAGAGCTTCAGAGTAATCGGTAGTAATGTTACTATTGGTCAATGTTGAGCCGAGGCCTTTCGGATGCGCTCTTTGAGATAACTCACCAGAGTAATCGACACGTAGACCCTCTTTTTCAATACCATGTAAGGCGCCTTTGAGAAGTGAGTAATTGCCATTTGAGACCAGCTGCTCCAGCTGTTGCTTCAGGACGGATTCCAATGTTTGACTCTTGTCTAAATATGATCAGTTGACAGATGATTGCTTACTCTCAACAATTTGGCGTTTCTATAAGAAACGCCTTCTAAAAGGTGCCTCACATCGAGTCCACTCTTTTACATTGCTCAAGAAATTTCATCTATAGAAGTAAGCTTCAATGTTGCTGGATTCAACCCACCTTTCTCATTAACATTTTGGGCTCATTGCATCTGGTATGATTTTCCATGCAATTTTTTATTCCTTTCGATATGTTATCGTTTGATTTGCAGTATTTAAATATTTTGGGATAAACATCAAACTATAGAGATTGACTATGAACAGAGAGCTCACTCAGGAAAGGATCACGTTTCTTGAAAACGATTATCGAAGGGGATTTATTAAATTCTGCGGTTTCCAGGCAGTAAAAATTGAAAAGGGGCGCATGGAATCCACTCTAACAATAAGAGACGACCATAAAACCCAAGACAATTTCATTCATGCCGGCTTGATTGCGACCATGTCTGATCATACAGCCGGATATGCTGCCTATACCCTCGTTCCCGTGACAATGAGGATATTGACCATTGAGTTTAAGATTAATTTTTTAAAGCCTGCCTACGGCAACAAATTACTCTGCAAATCGGAAATCATAAGTCACGGAAAACAGATTATCGTGGCCCAATCCACTGTCTTTGATGTCAGGGACACCCATGAAAAAATGGTGTCCAGAAGCACCATCACCTTAATGGCTATAGATTCCGTAAAACTTGATAGAAAAAAATGACAGTGGTTAAACTGTGCTATTTATCGATCTTTGTTGAAACTTTCTCCTTGGCCAAAACGATTTTTTCCAGCAATTCATCAAAAACCACAGGCTTTAGGCAATAGTCGAAAGCCCCCTTCTTCATTCCGCTGATACCTACACCCAGCGAGGCATGGCCTGTGAGAATAATGACTTCCAACGCAGGTTGGACCTTCTTCATTTCAGCCATGCACTCGAGTCCATCGAGACCAGGCATGCTGACATCCATAATCACCACATCGAAGGTATCTTCCGCCAGCCGGTCTAAAGCTGCCATGCAGCCGTCTGCGGTCGCAAAATCGATTTTTCGTCGCTTGAAGAATTTGGCCATTATTTCGAGGAAATCCCGTTCGTCATCCACTAGCATAATTTTATTTTTTTCATTCATGATAAACTCGTGAAAACTTCGATTTTCGATGGATACGTAAAAAGCTTCATATTGGAGGCGTGCGATTTTCCTATTATTTCGGCGTACATACGGTACGTCGTAATGATAGGAAAATTGTAACAACGAACAAGCTGAAGAGTTTTTACGACGCCATCATTCATGATCAGGCCCCCCGATGACTGATGTTGCTTTCCGGGCAAGCATCTCGTTTATATCCGTTAAAAATTTTTCCCTATATTGTTCAACCGCATGAGGTTGATTCATGACCATGTCCAGCTGACGCGCATGGAGCGTGAGATACCCAAGTATTTGCAACCGCTGTTCCAGATACTCCATAGGCTGTTTTTTAAGCCGGGCAAGGAGAGCATCCGAACGTAATTCAACACGAAAATCATAACGTTGCAGAATGTCGGCAAGGAGTTTTGCCCGCACGGCTTTACGCCTCATATCAGCTGCGCCACCCTTGAATCTGAAGGTTACGTAACTTTCGGTCAGCAGGTCGCTTAGGTAGGCCTCGATCATCGCATAATGATAGCCCAGGCGGACACTGAGATTGCAGAAATTTTCGGAGACCAGAAAATAGTTTTTCGTTGTCAGCCCCGAGGACACAGCAGGATCGAGGTCAGGTCTCATGGTTGATTGAAAAATAATCTCCCCAAAGCCTCTGGCGCTGATCGGCGGCGGACCCTGCCAGGGAAAAGCCGATATCCCCCGCCAGATGGCCTGCATCGGCAAAGAAACAATATCTTCGACACGAACCGTTTTGCTGTGGCTATCGATCCCCTCCCGAAAACCATCGGCCAGGTCGATCACCCACCATTCGAGTGGTACGTCACCGACCAGTCTCTTCGCTGTTCCCTTATCAAAATGATGCTGTTTGCCATAATCAAACATTTCCGAAACTGATTTTTCATGACAGAATCGGGTGATATCATGCAGGGTTTCACACCAGGTCGACTTGAAATGAGTCGATGTGGGATCGCTGAGATTAAGTGGGGTTATATATTGCAGAGCTTCCGTAACAATCCTCTGTACCGGACTGCCCGCCATGAGATCTTTCTTCACTAGCTTGTTGCGAAGAAGGTCTTCCCTGCGCCCTTTATATATTGCCCGGGTCGAACTATTTACCGTTATCGTCTGGCCTGCGGTAAGAATCGACATCGCCTCCGGCAGACTAAACAAGGCCGGAATGCCAAATTCCCGGGCTACAGTGGCCAAATGCCCGGCTTCTGTACCGTTTTCTGCGATCACAGCCGAAGCCCTGCCCAGAAGTGGTGCCCATTCCGGCATCGGATGCTCAAGAACTAATACTGCACCTTTTGGAAACTGATGCAAGTCTTTCGTTGAATAGTCGGCCAGGAAGACTTCACCACTGGCTATACCTCCACTGGCGCAGATCCCACCGACGAGAAAAGGGGCTTCTCCCCCTTGACACTGTTCGGCCTTTGGTTGGATATTCTTGGATTGCTGCACTTTTTTGCTGGCGGGTATTGGTCTGCTTTGCAGGATATAGAGTGTCCCCTGATGATCAAATGACCACTCAATATCCTGGGGCTGGCCGAAATGGCTTTCGAGCTGCAGTGCAGTCTCGGCAAGTTTTCTGACCTGGTTGTAGGTGAGAGACGTGACGCCGGCTGAATGCTCCTTCCCGCCGTCCCGCCCCTGGCGCATTTCCTTGTAAACAACCGGAAATGGTTTATCGCGACCAACCAGATAAAGATCGGTGACCGTCGTCCCGTCGACCACTCCTCTGGCTATACCTGATGTTGCGTTGATGCGTAGCACCTCACTATCTTCTTCACCGGGGTCCCTGGAATAGATAACGCCGCTGACCAGGGCATCGACCATAACCAGGCACCCCACGCACATTTCTATATCTTCGTGTCGATAGCCCCGCTTTCGACGATAGGCAATGGCCTTTGGCCCATACTTGCTGGCTATAACCTTCTTATACAAATCACCGATTGTGCCCCTGTCAACATTAAGGAAGGTACTATAAAGACCGGCAAAAGAAACCCCGGCAGTGTCTTCTCCCAATGCACTTGAGCGTAAAGCCACCCGGCAGCCGGGGTAGGTTGCTTTTTCAAGGCGAGCGTAATGGACCTGGAGTAATTCTTCGAGATCAGGGGGTAAAGGACTCTCCATGACAATTTTCTGCATTTCTTCGCAGGTCTTGTAGAGATCGTCGAGATTTTCCGGATCAACCACCTGCAACAGTCGGTTGATTTCGGCAATATGATCAGCGGTCAAAAAGTGTCGGGTAGCCGAGGCAGTGATCACAAAGCCTTGTGGCACCATTATTCCCGAAAGAGCTGCAATCTCGCCGATATTGGCCATTTTTTCACCGACCTGATCTTTCTCCTTTCTGGTAATCTCACCCAGAGTCAGGATAAAGGGGCCCTGCTGAAAGTCATGTTTTTTCTCAACGATCTCAGCTATGTCATTGCTGATTTTCTCAAATATTGGTTCCAATTCGGTGTATTTTCCATCAGACATCGCCAGGATATTGCGGATCATTTTATAGACATTGACCAAAATCGCCGAAATTTTCGATCGGACAAAGGCCATCCGGTAGCTCTCACCGCTGTAGTAGGCCTTCTCCAGTTCTGCCATGGCCTGTAGGGCATTGTTGTTGGCAGTCAGAAGACTCCTGAAATTTGCGTATCGTTTAGTAAAGGCGATGCGAAGCTCTTCAGGACTTAAGCTTGGCTGGGGCTCGGCGAACAGACTCTGTTTTAAAAAGGTGAAGATCCTGCGCATAGTTTATGGTCCTTGTCCGCCCGCAAGGCGTGTGACGGGATCATTCCCGACACACGCCCCTATGGCTAGCCGATTTTACCACCATTAGTGGCCGATTTTCAGGCCTAATCCTTCAAAGAGAAACATGATACCAAACCCGTACCAGAGTGTATAGCAAACGTAAAAGCCAAGTGCTGCGAGAATCAGCATAAAACTGTCCTTATAACTGCCGGCCTCTACACCGTAGTAATTATAGGCAGGTTCCAAAGCTTTTGACTGAATTGAATTAATAGTCTTTGCCTGTTTAAAACTCTCCTGCTTGGTGAGATCCTTGCCCATTGACTTGAATGCCGTCCACCAGTTGAACAACACCTGTTTTTCACCATAGCCGTACTTGGCAGAGAGCGCTGATCCATTATTGTGAAACATTTTATCGGCATCTTCAAGGCTGGCTTTCATGATCTGGGCCATATCACCTTTTACCACCAATTCTTTACCGGAAACGGTTACCTCTGCACCACTCGCCTGAAAAAGCTTTGCCGTATCAGTGGCCTGCCGGTCACTGTCCAGTTTAATCTTAACATCTATCATCTTACCTGCATATTGTTCACTGGCCGTGATTGTTTCCGGAATAAAATACGATGAACCTTTGGAAATCATATTAAACATATTATCCATGTAATCGAGCCCATTCACATTTCCTGGAAAAATGGGGGTAAATATTGCTGCAAGTAACCCAAAAAAGGCCAGCAACATCACTATTCCTCTTACTTTTAACTTTTTTTGCATGCTCATATCAGTTGCCCTCCGATCTCAATTCTTTCAGTTTGGTAGGCTTGAAGTTCGATTCTTCATGACTCGACGAAGAATGCTCCGATCTCAATTCTTTAAGATTTGTAAAAAATACGTAGAATACCCAAAGGGCGAAGGCACCGATGGTCACAAAAAACAGGATATTGCCAACGGTGTTGATCATTGCGCCCGTGCTTTTTGTGATCTCGATATAGCCAAGGCCTTGTAATTTTCCCGGCATCGCGAAAAATCGGTTAACAAAACCGGCGGTAACCGCCAGGGCAAAAAAACCGCGAATCATGATACCCGGAACCACTTTGGTAATGAGAGATCCTATCTGAACGCCGATCAGCGAGCCAAGAAGCATACCCATTGCCAAGGTATAGAAGACAAAACCATAGAATGCATACTGACTGAGTGAACTATAACCGGCGGTAAAAACTATCTGGAAAATATCGGTACCTACAGTGGTCATGGAAGAGACACCCAGGCCATAGACAAAGATGGGGAAGGTGAGAAAACCGCCACCGACACCCATAATGGAAGCGGCAAGGCCGACAATCAGACCGCTCACCACCAGAAATATCGCCGAAATTTTACGGCCACCGGGAGTAACACCCTCATCGAAGGTCAGCATTGGCGGTATATGAATGGATTGCAACCGCTTACCCAACGGTGCAATCTGTTCCGCACGCCCAGCTTTTTGCTCAGTCATTGCCTCCCCTCTTCTCGCCTTAAAATAATCCATCAGTGCGTAAAAAGAGAGAAAACCAAGAATGAAAACATAGACAGTAGTAATGAACAGATCGCTCAGTACCGGGTTCAGGTCATAGAGATATCTGTTCAACATACCGCCCAGAGTAGCACCTGCGATAGAGCCGATCAGGAAGGTTCCCGCAAGCGAGACAGAAATGTTGCCCAGTTTTCTATGGAGAACGCTGCCCATGATCGCTTTGGCAAAAATATGGAACAGGTCTGTGCCCACCGCCAGAATACCTTTGACACCAGCACTCATTAGTGCCGGTGCAATGATAAAGCCGCCGCCCGCGCCGATACAACCGGTTATAAGACCGGCACAGAGCCCGACGAAAATCGAGGCACAGAAAATAAGGGTGGTATAATGCGAAGGCATATACGCTTGTTTGCCACCCAGCATATCCGGCAGTGTTCCGTCTCCCGCTGCAATAGCTATCCCACCCAGCAGAATCGGCACGAGCAGGAGAAACAGCACAGCCATTCGTTTTTTGCTGCGGATAATATTAGTTGACGTTTCCAGGTCCCAGCGCGCGTACGCCTCAGACCCCCTGACCATCATCTGGTAAAATTCTCTACCGTAGCTCATGAGTTGTCCCTCTCTGTTAAAATTTTTTTTCAACACTTATTATTAGGCCAACACCCGATCTTAGAATCACACCGGCATTGACATATGTTTTTTCAAAAGCGCCTGGTCGATCTTTTCCTGATGCAAGCGTTTCTTCTCATAGGCCCCCTCAAGTTTCTCCAAAAGCGGTTCCGTATCGATCGGTTTCATCAGATAGTCAAAGGCACCCAATTTCATGCCTTCAATACCTGATTCCACCGAAGCATGGCCGGTCAGGAGCACAACCTCGACCAGCGGCTTCAAACTGCGAATTTGTCGCAGGGTTTCGATGCCATCCATCCCCGGCATTTTGACATCAAGCAGCACCACATCCGTGCGGCTGTGTTCAAGAATCTCCAAAGCCTTCTCGCCACTCTCCGCGCTCTGTACCTTCAAACCTCTTTTTGTCAGAATTTTCGAGGTCATTTCTCGAAACTCATCCTCATCGTCAACCACCAACACATTAAATTCTCTCATGTTTTCCGCTCCTTCATGATAAATATTCTGGTAGGAGTTCATCGTTTTCCTCATTACGGCGTACCGAAACTTACGACGGGCAGAACGATGGTAAAGTTAGCTCCCCCTCTCTTTCCATTTTTAACTGTTATTGATCCTCCAAGTTTCTGGATAATGTCGTAGCTTATATAGAGTCCGAGGCCTGTTCCCTTGCCTGGATCCTTGGTGGTGAAAAATGGATCAAAAATCTGCTTGATATTCTCTGGCTTAATTCCAGGTCCGCTATCGGCGAACTCCATAACCATTTTGCCATCATCTCTCACCTTGGTACTGATCTCAATTTTTCCTCCCTGACCGACTGCATCTATGGCGTTATTGACCAGGTTGAGAAATACCTGCTGCAGCTGTGGACCGTCGGTCATGGTGGCCGGCAGGTTTTTCGCGAGCTTCCTTATGATGGTAATATTGTTGTATTCAGCCTCACGTTCGACAAAGGAGACGGTCTCTTCGATAAGTTCGTTAACCTGCACCCTTTCCTGCTGGCTGGACATCTTCCTTGAAAAACCAAGCAAGCGGTGGGTAATCGTTCCCGCCCTTTGCACATGGTGTTTGATCTGCTCCACAGCCTTTTGATACTCCTCCATGTTCTTCACCAGGGTTGGATCTTCATCCGGCAACAATTCACCCAGCCAGCTGGCCTGACTAGTGATCATCTGCAGGGGATTATTGATTTCATGGGCTATACCTGCTGCCAATCGACCTACTGTTGCCATCTTTTCCACCTGAACAAACTGCAGGCTGAGAGCTGCATACTCCTTGTCCGATCTCTGAAAATTTCGGGAGAGAGAGAGGCTGGCAAATGTTGCCGCAGCCATGGAAACGATTGATATAACAACGACGATGAGAATGATTCGGTTCCTAAGGCGCAGATAATAGTCGAGAGAATCCGGGATGTTGGCTTTCAGAATCAACAACCAGTGCCCCTTGTCGATCAGGCGGGTGGTATAGATATCTGTAGCGGTGACCAGGGCTGATGGTTTGTTGTCGAAGGAAATCAGGTTCTTGTCTGTTTCCGAAAGTGTTGTTTTACCGAGCAGACTCGGCGTTTGCAACTCTCCGGCGTGGTTGACGATAAAGGCATCCCCATGGGGACCTAACTGAGCGGAGTGCAGCAAGGAATTAAAGATACTGGAATTAATAGTTGCCCTGAGCACATAGTTCTTCAGTGGATCAGTGACCGCCACGACAAAATGAGGAGTATTGCGATACCCCATGAAGACGTCACTGACATGCACCCCACTAATCAAGGTCTCCCGAAACCATGATGCGTCATCGTATTTTTTTCCTTCGATTTTTGCCCGATAAGGACCGACGTACGCATGCTGAATGCCAGAGACATCAATGACCTGGAGATCGACAATGTCTCCCTGACTATTCATGGCAAGAAACAATTTTTCCACATTTTGCGGATTGAAAAAGAATTCCTCCGAATAAAGCGAGACCAACATACTGAGCATGCCGATCTTGTTTTCCAGAAATTGCGAAATAACCTCTGATCTGTGTTCAATCGTACTGGTCGCTAGCTCATTTAATTTAACGATATTGGTTTCTTCAACCGCATCCTTCATTATCCAGGCAAAACTGATGATGGGAACAACACTAAGACAAAAGAAGGCTATCATCAGCCTTCTGGTAATTGATCTATAATAGTGTTTTTTCCTTTCCATAATGGTCATCAGTTCGGGAAGACTGACCGTAGTTGAGATATCAACTTATCTGGCGGCAGTGCATCACTGACGATAAGATCGGCAGACAAGTCAACAAACCCTTCATCCACTGCGATTTTGAGAATGCTATCTAATAAGAGAACCGTTTTAGGTTCCGGAAAACACGACAGGAGATTAAGAGTATTGACAGTAGCTTTATCATAGGTTTTCAGAAAAATGACGACTGCATCCGGAGAAAAGGTAAATAAGCATAAATCAGCTAATTTTCCTGAAGAGGCGCTCTCGACCAAGATGTTACACGTTTTGGCGAAGAACCTGCAGATACGGTCGACAGTATCCATATATTCATGGAAAATGTATTCATCAGAGGCGATGAACAGGATTTTCCTGGTATTCGGTGGGAGCAACGACGACGGAACGGGTAGACTGTTCCGAATTAAGAATGCGATAACTTCGCCGGAATCTAAAAATAAATCCTCTTCCTCGGTTGGCTGAAGAGCAGATTCTACAAACCAGCCTTTGACCTCTTTGTTTGCTATGCAGCATGCTGATGTGACTTCTTCGATTGATAAGAGCCGGTGGCCGTTTTTTTTATCGTAATACCATTCCTTGATCATGACACTTTCCTCAACAATGTCTGGTAAGTTGCTTCCGCCTCTAAATCTTAAGGATGCTATCGCAACTCCCGTGCCATGGAGATAATTGTTATCTACATATTATTTTTCACACATTATCAGCACATTACAACAGACAACTTGCTATCAACACCTTGCAGCACAAGGATAGTCGATCCACCTCTACCTCAATGGCGTCGGATTATTTAACAGGGTGTAAAGGGAGCTGACACTGGATTCCCCTTTGGCAATAGACTTGTCACCGATGGCGACGGACGTCAGTTGAAGAACTTGGTCTAATTTCTCACTCGAAAATAGGTAAGCTCATTGTTTTGTTACAATACTGGATCCTCCGATTTTTTTTGGGCCGGACAGAGACTCAGCACCAAGTTGGGATGGCATATTATTTGCGATGAATATTTTGGAAACGTATTGGTGGTCTTCTTTCAGCCAAGCCGGATAAACGAGAAAGCAGTCTGGATAAGAGCCTTTATACAGATTGTTTTCTTGCAAGAACAAGAAAACAATCTGAAAAGTATTAAGGAGAAATACAAGATGCGGTCAATTGCGATTTTCCCCTGCTCGTATACTTATGGAGCCACAGTTATTGGCGAATTGGCAGCTTGCTTACATCTTAAGGTCTATACGGATGGAATGCTTTTTTCAGATGTGTCGGAGCAGTTTGGTATTCCGGCAGAAAAGGTAGAATCAATGATTTTTGCTCAAAGGCAAGCCCTGCATAGATACCTGTTGAGAAAGGAAAGATATGTCAGTCTCCTGAAGTGTTCGCTTGAGGCTCAAACTATGTATTCGCCGGCTCGGCGATTGTACTACGGTCTGCATACCTCTCTGCTTGATATTAAAAAGGACCGCGTCCTCAAAGTGCTTGTCTTCGATGACGCTGAACACCGCATAAAAAGAGCCATGCAACAAGAAGGTATTACGGAAAAAATAGCAAGAGAACATATCAGGAAACACGATGAAAAAGTTTCAGGCTGGACCAATTTTATCACCGATAAAGAAGCTTATGACCAATCACTGTACGATGTTGTCCTTCCATTAAACAACAGACACCCGCTCCACATTGTTACAGATCTTATTGAGCTGTTTAAAAATTTTGAAAACTCATCAATCCCGCTCAAAACAAATACGGCTGTTCCTGTTCTTGAAAATCATCTCTGCATGGCTATGCAAGATGTTGGTATGGAACAAATTCATCAGTAAGAACTTGAGTCCGCGATGAACTTACTCTTTATGAACGATATATTTCCATCCCTAAATCAAAGTTGGCAAAAGGCAAAAAAGAGAAGGTATCCGGCAATTATGGAAACGATCGGAAAAGACTTTTTCGCACGAAGGGTCATAATAGGTGAAGTGGTGGCATTTACTGTGATAATTGCCTTAATCTGGCTGGATGAAGTCGCGGATATTCCTTATCTGCTGCTCGGCGCTGAAAAGACGCCGGTGAACTGGAGAGAGTCCTTGTTTGAAACCCTATTCATAGTCCCACTTGCTGTTATTATTGTTTATTATACCAGGAAGTTATTTAGCAGGATGAAATATCTTGAGGGACTCTTGCCGATCTGTTCTTCCTGTAAAAATATTCGGGATGAGCAAGGGAATTGGCAGCAAATGGAAACATATATTCATGCCAGATCCGAAGCACGGTTTAGCCATGGACTCTGTCCACGCTGCGCGGAAAAACTCTATCCCGAACTCTTTACCGTGAGCGATTCCGATGAAGATATATCCAAGAAAATAGGTGATCATAAAGGACAAGGCGGCTAATCCATGGTTACCCACGCATCATTCCATATTGTGGTGACCGATATCAATCACCATATACGTAACTTTCTGCAACGGGAGTTGGAAAAAGAAGGGTATACTGTGAGTGGTGTCAAAACAGGCATTATGGCTTGCGAGCGCGTCTCCCGTGCAGATCCTCTGGACTTAATCATTCTTGATCCCGAAGTATTCCATTGTTTCGATCAAACGCTGATTGATAGCATGATCCATCAACATTCCTCGCTTCAGATAATCATTCATACCTACGCGGATTCAATCGTCGACATTCAACCAGGCAAGACTATTCATCTGGTTGAAAAAAGTGGGCAAAGTATAAGATCATTGAAAACTATTATCCGCACCTGTTTTGAGCTTTTCCAGGAAAAGGAAAGATGTTGATTAAGGTATCACCCGGATTCGTACGCTCATAAACGCAGGGACTCACAACTTTATATCCTCATGATTTAATACGTAATCTTTGGAGCAATTTCGCAATCTCGCAGTCTCGTATGGAAGACAAAATCGCGTCCAGGAAGCTGTCCGACCATATATAAGGATGTTGACTTTTCTCTCGACGATCAGTTTGATTGCCACAACCGTTTTTCCGAAAGCCGTTGTGTCGGAGAGTACGCCGAGATCATACTCAAGTAACCTGTCCACTGCCTGTGGCTGCTCATCTCTCAGGTTGCCATAGAACTCAACGTCGATCTTTTTACCACTATTGGTCTTATCCAGACAGTTGACCTTCATTCCTTGTCTAGAAAAAATTCTTCTCAGGTCCTCTTCGCATCCTCTCTGCAGACAGAGATATTCGGCAATATCTTCGGCACAACAGATAATTCTCGGTTTGTCATAGGTCGGCGCGCATCGCCTGATTTCCGCAATCCAGCTTTAAAGTAAGTGCTATTACGTCATCTTCTGAAAGCGTTCGTATCGTGTCTAGAAGTGTGTACACGTAATAAGCCTGTTGTTTTTTATACTAACAGGATGCTTGTGATTACAATTCAAAATAATGTATCATTATCGAAGAGCATTTCAATTCGTAGTCTCTCTTTCTTCCCTAAGCTTATGAATAATAAACAAAATACCCTGGTATTCAGGTCTATTCGAAATCGGATTTTGTGTTTCTCAATACTGGTCACTTTGATCCCTTCGTTAGGGATGGGCTGGTTCTGGTATGACCAGACTCACAAGGCAACAACCGAGAAAGTTGAAAAGAATTTGGTCAATTCTGCCGATATCGCCAAACGTGAGATCAACCTCTGGTTCAAGGAACGAGATTACGATCTGCACGTTTTTGCCGAGTCGTTTGTTGTTCGCGACAATTTGAGCCAATATCACACAGCAAGCCGAAGCCAAGTACCGGAAGAGGAAATAAAGACATCATCGAATCTGCAGATAATCAGCACTTATCTGACACTTATCAGGAATCAATTCACGGATTACCGACGATTGTTGGTGCTTGATTGCGAAGGGCAGATTATTGCCGCCTCAGATACTTCCGATCGACATCGCCCAGTTACCTTGCCCGACAACTGGAAAAGCCAGATGGCTAAGTCGCGGTTTTTTACGGGAGACGTGTATTTTATCAAAGGAGAGTCCTCTCCCTTAATCGTTATCGGGGTTCCTCTTATGTTGGGGCAGGATTCCACTCAGCTTGGATTTTTTATCATGGAGGTGCGGCTACAGGGGCTTCTGCCCCTACTCAAGGCTTCTCTGTCCATAACAGATAAGGGGATGAACTCCGAAACGATCATTCTGCTTAAAAAGGACGGTCGCTATATTCTGTCCACGGCCTCGCCAGAGAATTACCAAGGAACGACCATTGCCTCGGTTCGGGTTCTGGACCTGTTCAAAAATCCACAACACCTTCATGATTTCGTCGATGACCGGAATGTGCGGGTTGTTGGTCTGGCGATCTCTTTTGATGATCTCCCATGGGGACTCCTGATTGCCGAAAACCATGACGATGTCTTTGCCGGTTTGATCCAGGCGCGGAATCAAATCATACTGATTACCTTTTTTCTCACCATAATCATCGGCGGCACGGCTACCATCATCGCCAGTCAGATAATCATCCCACTCAAGTCCTTAACCAATGGTGTGTTGCGGGTGGCAGGTGGAGATCTGGATGTCACTGTAAATATCCATCGAGATGATGAACTAGGCATTGTCACCAGGATGTTTAATCAAATGGTGTGTAGATTGAAGGAGAATCAGGCATCGCTTGAACAGTTAGCCACGACCGATTCGCTCACCGAACTGGCCAATCGGAAGCAGATCATGGCGGATCTGGCGATCAATTTTGAAAACTATCGAAGATATTCATCAGAGTTTTCAATCCTGATGATCGATATTGATTATTTCAAAACGGTCAACGACAACCATGGACATCTGATAGGTGATGCCGTTCTGGTCCAACTCGCCCGGATTCTCAAGGAGACCTTGCGCATCGTGGACAGTGCCGGGCGCTATGGAGGAGAGGAATTCCTTGTCATCCTGGGAAAGACAGGCATTCACGAGGGACTGGAAACTGCAGAGCGTATCCGACAGGCGGTGGACCAGCATGTTTTTACCTGTGAAGATGTGTCTCTGCATATCACCATCAGTATCGGGTTGACGGGAGTCGTTGCGGAAGACAAAAATGGTGTCAGCATGATCGGCAGGGCCGACAAGGCGTTGTATGAGGCAAAAGCCGCCGGTCGAAACCGAGTTTTCCCGGCCTCGGACAATTCATCGATTTCTTCTCATACCGGCCAGGATGGCCCCGAATGATTCCAGGCTAGTTGACAGGTTTGGGAAATGGGGGAGGTGTTTCAGGAACAGCCAGTAGGGAATAATGGATCCAGCCTTCCTGCGCGACATCGCTGGTTACCTTTATCCAGTTTCCTTGATATCCTCTGGCGGTAACAGGTGTTCCCGGGGCCAGTGTCACTAAGATTTTTCCTCGTTCGGTGGGTTTTTTTCGGATATTGCTTCGTTTCGTTAAATGCAGACGCAGGGGGCGGATGAATTCTGCATAGGTACTTTCTGCCATCCTCTTGTTCATAGCTGTTTGAATCCGTATAGCCTGCGTCAATTCCATAGCCTGAGATGCCCGAGAAACGGCCTTGTCGTAATTGCCTTGCTCCAACTCAACCTTGCTTTCCGCTATGAAACGATCCACCTGCACAAAGATGAGTTGCTCACCATCTGAGGCAAGTTCCTTCGCTGCATTGATATCCGTCTCAACCTCAGCCAGATAAGTCACCACTTCAACCTTGGTGTGTAGTGTGGGTAACATTGCCTTGGTATGCGCTATCTCCTGGGTAAGATGTTCCTGCGTGAATTTTATTTTGTCGATTTCCTTCTGTTTCTCCACTAACTTAATCGCCAAGCTGGCGGTTACTGCATTCTCTTGGGCTAGTTCGGCCGCCAATTCGTTGTTTGTCTCTTGTAATATATTGTTTTGATGAAGCACTTCCGCTTCTTTCATTGATGAACAACCAAAGAGCAGAGTGGATAAGCCAAACAGTAAGAATACTACCAGGGCGTCGGATGAGAGTCGTTTGTTGAGCAGCATAAAGACCATATACAAGTTATTCAGAGGATTGAGTAAAAAGTCCTCTATATAAATATATCCTTGAGAAGACACGATCGTAAGTGACTTAACAATTTCATTAAGAAAAGAATATCAGACGATAGATCAGAATGATAGACAATTACGATTTTAAAGCGTTTCCATACTCCTGGCTAACTTTGATTCCCAAAGAAATACCAAAGGCTATTTGTTGATTAGTGATCGGCACGCCCACACCGGAAGCAATGCGAAACCGTGTATCACTGCGGAATTGGGCCAATTCCGGCCTCAGCATATAAGCGAGAGTTTACAATGCAAGCTCACGGTAAGTGCAAGCGGCTGTCCTCTGTTTAGACCACCAAACTCCAAGATGTATCATAGACCATCAATAAAAGAGCCACCACAACTGCATATGATGGGTAAATCGGCTGCCGGCAATTTACCAGAAGAATGCATCAACACCACATGTGAAAATTCCTGTTTCATCAACAAGATATCTTCAGCAACTCTCTCGTAACATTGATCGGCAAGCCTGATTCACATAGATGGTAATCATGTTTTAAGGACTCGGATCGGGATAAGATAGCCTAGCCCTCAAATTTGTTTTATGGTTCATCTTGAAGTTCTTGTGACGTCAATCAACTCGGCCAGACAAGGTATATTTTGTCCTGCTTTTTGCCCACAATAGAGATTTTTCGCTCTACCTTCTTTTCGCCATTGGCTGCTTTTAGCAGGTAGGTCCCTGGCGGGAGTTTGGCATAAAACAACGGTCCGGCGTCATTGACGGTCAACATTTGGTGGTTGTCTTTGTTTGTAATAACAATCTTCGTATTGGCAGTAAACTCCCCTTTTTTGTCGGCGTTAGAGATAATGAGATCGTATTTTTTAGCTGTGGCTTCAAGTGCCAGACGCTCATTCAAACCGTAGCCGCCTGTAGTGTAGGTTATTTTGCCTTGCTCCATGACTTGCGGCAGGAATTGCGTCGTATTATTACCATTTTCTCGCGCCAGGACAGGTGAAACCATCATTGCCAAGACCCCAGCTACTAAAACAACTTGCCATTTTCCGTTGACTTTCATGATTTTTACCTCTTAAAGTTTAATCAGAAATTCCATCGAGAAAATATCAGCCATAAAGTGACATAACGCACAGTCTTATAACCGTTATGTTCGTGTTTTGATGACAATGGCGTGAATTGTTAGCAATTTCTGATCGTTTCATTCGCCCTTTTCCCTGCCACCGCTTCCGGTGACAATTTTGTCCATTTCTATCAGCTTGTCTCAGTGAAGTTTTTCGCGGGCGTATTACCGAAAAACATTAACCATAAATATGTATGGTTAATTTCTGCCTCAACTCCCCTTTTGATGCGGAATTGATTGTGACCGCCGATACGAAAAAATTAATTCATTTATCCGGTAAAACAAGGTTATTGACCCTTTGGCCTCGTCACTCAGCAGCCACTGTTATAGAGATGCAAAGACGGCCTACTAACTAGATATAATTAGAGAAAAACATCATCCTGAACTTTGCAAATGTAGGGTAATATTACTAGATTGTAATGCTTCTGCAAGATCACTGTAATGATGGGTATGCATCTTGGAAATCGTCAGGTGCAATTCATTTATTTGACAAGTTCTCAATTATCCAAAGAAAATGAAGAACTTACGCATGACATAGTTGAACATCGCCTCTGTGACTATATTGGCTCCAAAGGCATAAGTGGTGAGGAGGCCGAACCGTTTTATAAGCAAACCCATCAGCATGGTGCCAAGTAGGACACTGGTGCCGGAGACTGCATAAAATAGCAGGAGTTCGATCAAGAAATGATATTTCCCACCCTGAAAAACCCAGAGAATGTTGGTGACGTAAGCCACCATGTTGGATACGAGGAAGGCGATACAATTGTCAATCATCGAGTTGCGTGCCCGGATAGCGTCATTTACAGGCTTGATGGATAGTTTGAAAAACCGCACTGCATAATCTTTGGCCTGCAGTGCCGGAAAAATCTTCCAGGCCACGAGGTGAAAGATGATGATATGAATGACGGTGGCAAGTGTGCCCGCTAAGGCGTACTTAATGAATTGGACAAGGGTGGAGGAATCAATAATATTCATTTATTACCGTGTCCTGACCATATTAATAAAACGTATTTGCCATATTTGCTCTGATCCTGGATGACTGGTTTTGGCAACAAATCCCGCCAGGGTGCGAGGAGCTTTTCTTCTGCTATGAGTACAGTTCGGTCGCGATTTTTGTTGATCAGGTTGATGGCCGTTTCCTTGTCAAGCGACCTGCCGATAGCGTCTTGGTAGCTTAGCCCATACTGCAATTCTTTGGCTGAACCTAGAATGTAAATATCACTTCGCTTCAGGTACCAACAGACTGCCCTGACCACGTGCTCATCGGCGATCACGAGACTGTTTTTGCCTATCTGCTGCAGGTGTTGCTGCAGAAAAACTCCCGGCATTTTTGATTCTATCGTCGGATCCGGGATGATGAAGCTGAGGAGGAAAAAGAGGCAGAGTGGAGCAAAGCCGAGAAACAGAGTTCTGCGGCGGGTCTGTTGAACCCTATAGGCTTTAATGCAGAGGATGATAAACACGAAAAATCCGATTGCCGCTAGTATCGGCTTTTCTGTGCTGCTGTAAAGGGGAATTCCATCGAAGCTGCGATGCTGAACAAACAGAAGAACCACCAGTAGTAGGCCGAACAGGATAGCGTTGCCGATAACCCCGCCCTGAAAAAGAATTTTTCTACCGTCCTCCTCTGTTAAGTAATGTTGAATGCCCAGGGCGGTAAGAATGGCAAAGGGGGGAAAACAGGGAAGGATATAGGTCAACAGTTTTCCATTGGAAAAGGAGAAAAACAAAAAGGGCAGCACCAGCCAGCAGACGGCAAACCGGATCATCCTGTTCTTCCGGTCTTTTTCGGTGTTGTCCTTCATCAGCCCCGCCCCGGCAGCGGGAATCAATAGCGTCCAGGGCATAAACATGACCGGGGCCGCTATGAAAAAATACCAGAAGGACTCTTTGTGTTGGGCATCTTCGGCTAGAAAGCGGCGGACATGTTCGTTCCAGAAAAAATAGTGCCAGAAATCGGGAGCTCGCAAGTGGACCAGGATGCCCCACGGCAAAGATACCAGCACGGCAGCCAGAATCGGTAGCCAACTCATGCGCAAGACATCAATATAGCGGCGTTGCCAGACAAGGTAGGGCACCAGCACCAGTACGGGAATTGCCAGGGCGAGGAACCCTTTGGTCAGAAACGCCAGCCCACAAAATATTCCGGAGAGCAGCAGAAAACCTTTTTCCTTGATTGAGCCGACCTTTGCCTCGGTCGCAAAATAAAAGCCAACGATAGTTGCGGTCAGGAAAAAAGAGAACAAACTGTCGAGCACAGCAGTAGTGCCTACCCCAAATACCTCAAAACAGGAGAGAAAAATCAGTGATGCAAAAATCGCGGGGAAGTTGTCTTCTCTGTTGCTGGTTGTTGGTAAACTTCGTAATAGCAAGTAAATAAACAGGGTAGATAGACCTACTGCCAGAGCGGACGGTAATCGAACAGCAAAGTTGTTTTCACCGAAAAGCAGGAGAGAGCATGCGTGCACCCAGTAACCCATAACCGGTTTTTCAAAGTATCGGAGACCATTAAGGCGAGGGACTACCCAGTCACCGGCAGCTATCATCTCTCGGGGGATTTCCGCGTAACGCGTCTCATCCGGAATGATCAGATACCGAAACCCGAGCGGCAATATATAGGCCATGAGAAAAAAGACAAATAACAGCAAGATGTACAGTCTGTTCCTTTTCTCCGGCAGCAGTGTGACTCCGTTACTTGGCATGTGAGAATTTTTCACTCCTTCGTTTTCATTCTATGCCTGGAGGGCCAACCAACCTGCTCTGCCGGCCACCTCGGTTCTAATTACGGAACCAATTCCTATACTTTCATTCCTGGGGAGCATATCACCCAGGGGGACGAACGCTATATCCCTACGCCGGGCCTTGTTCAAAAAATCACGGAACAGTTCGAGACAGCTGATACCTTCCACTTCAGCATGAATGGTCAAAACATTGAGGTGATCGGGCCGGATCAAGCCGAGCAGATGGTTGTTATAGCTAGCCGGCGTGCACTTCCGGCCGATAAGTTCGTCATAGGTAGGTAAGGTGGTGGGAACCTGGACATGCCGGAGCATCTTCCCCTCTGCAACCGGACGGAAGATCGAATGGCCGCGGCAGTCGGACTCGAATCGGAATTCAAAGAGGTCGAGGGCTTGCAGCGCCTCCGGGGTAACTCGCCAAGCCGGGGCCGCAAAACAGTCTGGAGGTTTGCCCAGAATTTCGGAGATGAGGGTAAAGCCTTGCCCGATCTGGGTGGTCAATGCTCGCCGGTCCATCCATTCCACCTTACTTTGCCAGCGATGATGGTCCCAGGCATGGAGTCCGATTTCGTGGCCGAGGTTCGCCGCAGCCCTAATCTGCTGCCTGCAACGCTTACCGATGCCGGGACCCGGCCACATGGTGCCCATAAGCAGGATATCCCAACCGTAGAGCCGGACCCCACCTGTCCGCCACATTTTGACCAGGAAGGCCGGACGAAGCAGTCGCCACAGATGCCGGCCCATGTTATCCGGCCCCACCGAAAAAAAGAAGCTGGCCCTGATCTTATAGCCGGCCAGGAGTTCAAGCAGGCGCGGCACCCCGACCCGCGTACCCCGCAGGGTATCGACATCGATGCGCAGCCCCACCGGGGTCATCCTTGTTTCTCCTGTCTGGCAACCAGATCGGTCATAAAATAATCCAGGGTCTCCTCAACCGACTGGGCAAAGGGAATTTTCGGTTCCCAACCCAGGATGGAGCGTGCCTCGCGAATAGAAGGCTTCCGATGTTGTACATCCTGATAGCCGGAGCCGTAGAAGGCACGAGCTTCGATATTCTCGAGTCCACTCACGGGTGGAAAGTGATGGCGTAGGGGATGGCTGGAAAATTTCTCGATCAAGATTTCCGCAAGTTCCCTCATGCTGAACTCATTGTCCGGATTGCCAATATTGAAGATCCGGCCGTTGCAGCCGTCGTTTGCGTTTTCTATGATTTTGACCAGGCAGTCAATCCCGTCTTTGACGTCGGTGAAGCATCGTTTCTGGCTGCCGCCGTCCACCAGCCGGATCGGGGTGCCCTCGACCAGGTTGAGGATAAACTGGGTGATGACCCGGGAGCTACCGATTCGGGCGGATTTCAGGGAATCGAGTTTGGGGCCGACCCAGTTGAATGGTCGAATCAGGGTGAACTGCAGCCCCCGTTCGACTCCGTAGGCCCAGATCACCCTGTCAAGCATTTGCTTGCTGCAGGAGTAAATCCAGCGCTGCTTATGGATGGGACCGAGGATGAAATTTGATTTCCGTTCATCAAACTGGGGGTCCTGACACATGCCGTAAACCTCCGAGGTGGAGGGAAAAATCAAGCGTTTGTCATACTTGGCACAATAGCGGACAATGCGCAGGTTCTCCTCGAAGTCGAGCTCGAACACCTTGAGGGGATTGCGGACATATTCGATAGGAGTGGCAATTGCCACCAGCGGCAGAATGATATCGCATTTGCGGACGTGATATTCAATCCATTCACGCATGATCGAAATATCGCCTTCGGTGAAGTGAAAATCGGGATGTTCCAGCAAATGGCTGATAGTATCTGAATAAAGATCCATGCCGTGTACTTCGTAGCGACCGCTCAGCAACAACCGCTCGCTCAGGTGGTTACCGATAAAGCCGTTGACCCCGAGGATAAGCACGTGCTTTTTTCGCCGCTGCTCGGCAACCTTTTCCAACTGGCCGTTGAAACGCATGCCGACCGCCAACCTGAGCTCTTCCGCGAGTTGGCGGCCACTTATATAAACCCCGTTCTCAATTTGACCGAATAGTATTTCCACCGCTCCGTTGCCGCAGGCTATGGTGAACGGGGAAGTGGCAAGCACTGTGCCGGGCTCGGACGCCTGTTTGTCAATAGTCGCGACTGAATTCACCTTCCAGAATAACACTTTGCGATTTCCCAGGAAGGAGAAGGCACCAGGATAGGGCTGGGTTACCGCCCGAATCAGGTTGCGGATCGATTCCGCCCCCCATTGCCAGTCGATCTCTCCGTCTTTCGGCTGGCGCCCCCCGAAATAGCTGGCCATCGATTTGTCCTGGGGACGGCGTTCAACTCTGTTTTCAAGAATCCTCGGCAGCAGGTTCTCCAGCAGTTCTCTAGAGGCGCCGGCCAACTTGGTGTGCAGGCTGAGGGCGGTGTCGTCCTCGTCGATGGCCACCTGCTGCTGGCCGATGATATCGCCGTCGTCAGGCCGTGGAGTCATGTAATGGAGAGTGACGCCGGTCTCCTTTTCACCTTTGGCCAGCACCCAGTTGACAGGACACCGACCTCGGTAGCGCGGCAACAGTGAGCCATGCAGGTTGAGACAGCCGGCAGGCGGCAGATCGAGGATCTCTTTGCCCACCATGTGTCGGTAATAAAAGGAAAAGATGATATCCGGCTTCAGTTGCCGAACCTGTTCTACCCACAGCCGATGGTTGATGTCTTCCGGAGCAAAAACAGGGATTCCATTTGTCGCAGCCAGTTCGGCCACCGACTCGAACCAGGTATTTTCCCGTGGGTTGTCCTCATGGGTGAAAACCGCCGCAATTTCGAAACCGTGCCGGAGGAGCGCCCGGATACCGATGCAGCCGATATTATGATAGGCAAGCACAATCGCTTTCATCTAAACTCCTTGTTTAATTTAACAGGCTGTATTGTAGATGTTTGAGAGTCATTCACGGCACTCTCAGTCGGGGCAACCCCGCGAATCTCCCGAATGAAAAAGCGAGGTCTGCCGCGAACATCATGGTAGACACGGCCTATATATTCACCGATCAGGCCAAGACCGAGGAACTGGGCGCCGATAAAGACAAAGAGAACGGCGAAGAGGGTAAAAACCCCCTGAGCTGCCCAGGTGGCGCCAAAAGCCAGACGCAGGATCATGAGCAGAATACCAAAACCAATGCCGCATATGGAAATGCTCGCTCCTAGAAAGGAGAGCAATCGTAAAGGAAAAGTGGACATGGAAGTGAGCAGATCGAACTGCAGCGAGATAAGTTTGAAAATACTGTACTTCGATTCCCCCTTTTCCCGGGCGGCGTGGAGAACCGGTATTTCGGCAAAGCTGCCGGCGAAGGAGTTGGCCAGGACGGGGATGAAGGTTGAGCGCTCCTGACACTGAAGCATGGCGCAGACAATCGACCTTCGGTAAGCCCTGAGCATGCAGCCGTAATCCCGCATCGCCACTCCGGTGGTTCGCTGAACCACGCGGTTCACCATGGCCGAGGAGATCCGGCGAAAAAAGCTATCCTGTCGATTCTGGCGGACGGTGCCCACTACGTCGACGCCCCTGTCCATTTCCCGCACCAAATTAGGAATCTCTTCGGGAGGGTTCTGCAGATCCGCGTCGAGGGTGATTATAATATCCCCCCGGCTCTGTTCCAATCCGGCGAATACCGCCGCATGCTGACCGTAGTTGCGATTGAGCAGTACACCGATGACCTCGGCATTCCGATCGGCGGCCTCTGAGATCATCTTGGAGGAACCGTCAATACTGCCGTCGTCCACCAGGATCAGCTCGAAAGGGCGGCCGAGCGATGCACAGGCTGCAAGACAGCGGTCGATAAGTTCGATGAGGTTATCCTTTTCGTTGAAGACCGGAATGACAACGGATATCTCAGGCGCGCTCATGCCAGCACCTCCTTGATCGCCACAACCACCGTCCGCACATCTTCCATAGTCATTGCCGGGAATAATGGTAGAGAACAGATCCGCTCGGAATTCCAAACGGTCGCTGGAAGGGCTCCGGCGGGAAGCAACAGGGTCTCTCGGTAATATTTTTGGAGGTGTACGGCCTTGAAGTGAAGTCCGGTGCCAATGTTTCTTTTTTTGAGTTCCGCCATGAAGGTGTCGCGGCTCATCCGGACCCGCTCGGTGTCCAGCCGGACGATGAAAAGATGCCAGGCGTGACGCATGGCATATGATGGAACCGCAAGCGGGAGGATCTCTTCGATTTCAGCCAGAAGTTCCTGATAATATTGGGCCAGCCGGCTACGCTTTTCGATGAAGGCCTCCAGCCGTTCCAGCTGGCTCAACCCCAGAACCGCGGCTATGTCCGTCAGGTTGTACTTGAAGCCCGGCTCCAGGACCTCAGCCTGGGGAGACCTGCCTTGCATGGTGCGATCGTAGGCATCCACCCCAAGGCCATGAAATTTCAGACGACGAATGTGCTCAACCAGTTCGGGATCGTCCGAGCAGAACATGCCGCCTTCGCCGCAGGTCATGTTCTTGATGGGATGGAAGGAAAAAATGGTGGTGCCGTGCCTGCCGATCTTATCGCCCCGGTAGATGGTGCCGACCGCATGGGCGGCATCCTCGACCAGGTGGATTCTTTTCATGGCCGCCAGCTGCCGGAGAGGTGCCATATCTGCGGCAGCGCCTGCAAAATGGACCGGGATGATCAACTTGGTGCGTTCGGTAATAAGTGGTTCGACGGTGGCGGCGGAGACCATCATGGTGTCGCGCTCGATATCGGCGAAAACCGGGGTGGCGCCTGCCAAGGTTATGAGATTGACCGTCGAGACCCAAGTCATGGAAGGGGTAATAACCTCGTCACCCGGACCTATACCCAGGGCGTTGAGCAACAGGTGCATCCCGCCGGTGGCGGAAGAGAGTGCCACCGCCCCTCCCGCCTCGCAGTATTGACGAAAGGCTTCTTCAAAAGCGGCACCCTTTGGGCCGGTCGTGATCCAGCCGGAACGCAGCACTTCGGCTACCGCTTGAATTTCTCGGTCACTGATCGATGGTTTGGAAAATGGCAGAAATTCGAGTCTCATATATTGTCACCAGTGGGAAAAATAACCTATCGAACTTTTTCTGCCGATTATACTCTGTCTTATACCGGATTGATATGAAGAATTGATGAATTTGGGCAAGTTTTTCCAGATCCAGCCCGAATGGATGAGGTTATGGTTATTTAGCAACCGGTGCTTCCTCACAGGCATTTATCAACTTATGACAGATTTCATCTTTCAAGGATTCTTGATTGAAACTTTTACTTTTTAAGGCGGTGTCATACTGTGCGCAAGCCTCCGATTTTTCATCATCTTCAAGCAAGGCGGCTCCGTAACCAAGATGATTCAAATAGAAATCAGGCGCTGTTTTCACGGCCTCTTCATAATACTGCAAAGACTTAGCAATACTGCCCAGGCTGATTGGAGGGGAGGGAGCTTTGAGATAGAGTTCGCCAAGCATTCTCGCAGGGCCGGCCGAATCAATTTCAGGTGAAAGGCTCAAAGCCAGCAGCGCCTCTTGCTCCAGGACCGATATAAGGTCAAGGCCGTTTAGAGGTGATAACTGCGCATGTTTGCCAATTAAGTAGGCATACAGATAATGGCCGATTCCGCTTTTCGGGTTTTTCTCAAGATATGTCTTGATCACCTTTTGCCCGGCTTCAGCATACTTGGAATCATCAATAGTTTTGCTTTCAAATAATGAAGCATAACATGCGGCAGATTCAAGCAAATCCAGATTTTTATCACTCTTTCCCAGTGATTGTGCAGCGTTAATAGAGCATGGTCGCCAAAGACGGACTTCCTTGTCTTCATACCCAGCCCTCGGTGCAGTTCTCGGTATGAAAGCAGGTTTTGCAGCGATTTTAGAGAGCGACTTAGCCACAGGTTCAGCGGCAGGTTGAGTTGTTTCTTTCACCGCACAACTGACCATAAAACATCCCAACAGAGGTATCAGCACGAGACGAAATGATAAAATCATTTGAGCTCCGCATCAACCGGTCCGAATCCGGCGGTCTGTAAGAGTTTTAATAAACCAGCAGCCGCAGGATCGTTTTTCATATCATGCAAAATGACCTGGAGTCGAGACGCATCGTCAGTGACCTTGCCGAACCATACCACCGGACTAGTAGGAAGTTTGCCTGATTCGTAAATAACCTTTACGCCGGAAAAACCATCCATGCCGTTAACCACCGAGTACTGAACTACATTCAGACATACTCCGGCAGCCTTCCCTTTGTTAACCGAACGCAGCTTGCTAAGAGGCCTTGAGGTATTTTCCATGACCAGCTGAGTTTCAGCAGCATCTCTTCCGAAAAGAATTTTTCGGGCTTCAGGAGTGTAAAACATAGAACCAAAAATAGTTCCTTTGATATCCCTCACTGAATCCGGTCCGTCAGAAGGAATGAGAATCCTCCAGATATCCTTATCAAATCCCTGCGGCAAGGTGGATGCGATCGAAACCAGCATGTATGTATTTTGGTAACTTTTGAAAAAAGGTAATCCGCAAATTCCCCATACCGGCTGATTCCCGTCAAGATATTTAAGTGCAGGTCCCAATTCATTGAAATAAACACCGCTCGCAGGTTTTCCAAGTTTTGTGGAAACATACTTTGCAAGTGAATCCATTACCGGCTGGGCATCGGTCGACGTTCCAGGCTGGCCGGGTTCAATTATGACAAAATTAACCGATCCTGCAGATCCAGCGGCAGAAACTGAACCTGCACTCGATAGAATCATGAGCAAAGTAATCGCAACTAATTGCCTGACCATTTGTTATACGTGTCCTTTCGTCTTAAAATTCTCAATCAGTCTGAAAACCGCAGGTAATACTATCATACATCCGACCATGCAAGTCGCCGAGCCGACAACCATTATTCCACCGAGAGAAGCAAGCCCTCTATGGTGAGCTAAGAGTAAACCGCCAAAGCCAATCATTGTGGTACAAAAGCTTAAACCCACAGCAACCGGAGTACTCGTGTCATAGAGTCTCTCACCCTTTGAAAGCTCATTCCATCTGGCAAGAAAGTGGATACCGCCGTCAACTTCGATGGCAATAAGAATAGGGACCGCAAAAAAATTGGCTAAATTGAAGCTTACGCCTGTCATGCCCATGATTTCAAGCAGCCAGAAAATACCCACAATCAAAGGAATAAGGGTGAGTATAACGTAGCTTATACTAAATGAAGTGAAATATAATATTATTACTACCAGCACAAGTGTAAGCACGGCTGCTTTGGTGAAAGTTTCTCGCATAAGCAATGAAGATTCAAGCACAACAACCGGAACTCCTGTAACTTCAGGATCAATCGCTCTTAGGTCCGCGACAAATGATTTCAGCAGCTCAAAATTCCATACGTTACCCACCGGAGCTACCTTAACCATAAAAGTGCCGTCCTTTCCTCTATACAGGGAACGTAAATTATCCGGCAAATTGTCAGGTGTTACTGAATGTACTTCTAAAATATCTTTAAGCCATGCGAATGAAGACGAAAGCTCAGCCACCAGACCCGTCTGTATAGACATGAGATTTTGCACAGCCGAGGGATTTTTTTCAATCAAAGCGCTACATGCGGACGTTTTATCCAAAAGATCTGAAACACGCTTTAACTCTTCTTTGGCTCCGGCCGAGAATAATTTTTCCTCTATTCCTTCAAGAGAATCAGTCAAACTTTGAAGCGAGCTTAAAAGTTGAGCAGGTACAGGTGTTCCAGGACGAGTATTAAAGTCCATGCCATCTAGGTACTTAGCTCCACGACGCAGGATTTTAACCTTTTGGGTTTGCCCTTCGGGTAAAAAATTCAAAATAGAATCAATCCTACCCACCGAAGGAATAGATCTCAGTTGCCGGGTGAGAGCCATGACACTTTCAATGTCTGGTCTGGTCATAACCGCAAACCAAGTGGATTCGTCAGATTCATTTATTAACTTATGTTCATACTCCACCGATTCAAGACCTTTTGCCTGGAGATCAAGAAGATTGTAATTGAAACCAACTTTCTGAAATCCCGGATAAGCAAGAGCTGACAAAAGAACGGCAAATATAAGAACCGATTTCGGATAAGAAATGACCTTTTCCATAAAAGGCATGGTCGCCATACGCGGCTTAGATGAAGGGAAAAGGTTCCGTCTGCCCGCCATCAACAAGAGAGATGGCAGAACAGTCAGCATGGAAATAAGGCAGAAAATGATTCCGGTTCCCCCGATAAGCCCCAGCTCCGCAAGACCGACGAATTCCTGTCCTAAAACGGTATAAAAGGCGCAAACAGAAGTTATTGCGCCAAGCAAAACACCCGGACCGGTGTGCAGCAAAGATTCTTCTACGGCATTTTCAGGCGAAAGGCCCGCGGCCGTGCCCTCAATATAGCGCAAAACCACGTGGATACCGAAGTCGACACCGATTCCGATAAGAACCAGCGCGAAAACAATGGATAAAAGATTCAGGCTTCCCAGCGTGACTAAAGCAAATCCGAAAGTCCATGCCATAGCGCACAAAAGAGAAAACATCACCAGCGCAGGTCTCAGCCAGCCGTGAAGGACTATCATAAACAGCAGTCCCACCAGCAGAACAGATACAATTGAGGCAATAGTCATATCTTTGTTAGTGGTATGCATTTCATCAGCTGAAAGAACTGGTCGTCCGGTTAATCCGGCACTGACCGTAGGAAATTCTTTCCGAGTCTGATTCAGGGAGTCACGGACAAATTCGAGAGCCTGATCTATAACTGCCATTGACGCATAATCTTTTTTAGGCAAAATGCGCATGATCAGGAGTTTGCCGTTGCGGGTATAAAAATACTGCATTCCGGCTTTATCCAAATCCAGTATCTCCCCGGAGCTTTCAGGAAAATCGGTTCCCTTCTCAAGGGCAATTTCCATTTTTCCGACCAGCGAATCCAAAGCCCCAACTAAGGGAATGAACATTTCAGGATCGGCAGCCCCGCCCATATCTTTTTTACCGCTGAGCAGTTCCGCATTCATGCCAAGAAACCTTGCCAGCCCCGGATCTTTGAACCATTCACGACCAAACTGACCGATATTGCGGGCAAGCTTAACAAAATCATTTAGTTCATCTTTCGAGGCAACCAAAAGTGCACCCGGTCCCATATCTCTTGCAGACATGGCGTAATAAACTTCTCGAATTATAGTACGATTTTCTTTGAGCTTAGTTGCAAGAGAGGAAGCGAAAAGGGCGGCCTGTTCCTTGCCCTTCTCAGTTCCACCGGTTTCAATGACCACGAACATATATTCCTGATCGCCGAAATTCTTGATCTGCTCAAGATTACGCTTCTGGAAAGGCAGTTCATGAGAAACGAGATTATCCTGATCACTGTCCAGTTTAAGAAACAGCGCGGAAGAAACAGCGCAAATTACAGCTAAAATAACAGCGCATATGACTATTGTTCCCGGACGCTTGCGGACTATGCGCCAAAGAGCAATAATTAAAAAATTCCGAATTTTTCTGGACATGTCCACAGAAAATGCGCCCGAGGTTTTGGAATATAATTTATTATTTTCAGTATCTTATCGGCGACCAAAACAGCCGTTTGGCGGAACTCGGACTGCTAAGAAGTGCGGGCAGTACGCATTCCTAAATCTTTAACCGTTTTCCAACCTGAACCGGTGATTTTATGCGCTTGCTTCAGCACCGCATCCATAGCAGTAAGAAATTTGTCTACATCCTCATCGTTGATCATGAGCGGCGGCAGTATCTTGACAGTATCAAGGCCGTGGCCTGCCACCTGACTTAAAATATCGTGTTTCTCAAGCAGCGGCATGGTTATCATCTGACAGAATAGATCGTCGTTCATTTTATGGAGCAGATTCCAGCCTGCTTTAAGGGCCAAGGACTTAGGTTTTCCGAACTGCATCCCGACCATAAGCCCTTTTCCACGAACTTCAGTCAACATTTCATATTTTTCAGCCAGTTCCCTCATTCCGTTAAGAATCCGGTCCCCCATTGTGCGCGCATTCTCCAAAAGATCTTCCTGTTCGATTATCTCAATTGTCGCAAGTCCGGCCGCCATGGCAAGATCGTTCTGGCCGAAGGTATTTGAATGAGCAAAACATCTTTCCATCGAATCGAAGACCTTGGCATGTATAGCACGGGTGGTAATGATGGCCCCGACTGGAATATAACCACCGGAAAGAGCTTTAGAGATCACCAACAGGTCCGGTTTAACCCCCCAGTGTTCTACTGCAAACATTTTTCCGGTCCGACCTAATCCGCACTGAACCTCATCGGCAATCATCAAAGTGCCGTATCGGTCACATAATTCGCGTACACCTTGGAGATATCCTTCTTCGGGCACGAAAACGCCTTTGCCTTGGATCGTTTCAAAGATGAAAGCGCCTATGTCACCACCCGCAAGAGCTTTCTCAAGTGCCTCTAAGTCGTTGAAAGGGACAGCGGAACAATCCGGAAGTAACGGCTCATTCCTCTCCCTGAACTCTTTATTAGCGTTCACGGAAAGCGAACCGAGAGTCAGTCCATGGAAAGCATGGTCGCAGTGGACAACTTTGTGTCGTCCGGTTGCCTGCCTGGCAAACTTAAGAGCTCCTTCAACTCCCTCGGTTCCGGAATTGGTGAAAAAGACCGCTTCAAGGTCGCCAGGAGCAAGTTCAGCAAGTTTTTCGGCAAGCATTCCCGACAGCAGGCCGAGGTCCATCTGGACAAGGCTGGCCGTTCTGGCATCAATAATTTCATGCAGAACATGAGCAACATGAGGATGGTTACGCCCGACATTGTAAACTCCGAACCCCGCAAGAAAATCCAGAACTTTCTTTCCCTTTGCATCTGTAAGATACGCGCCTTCGGCTGACACATAATTCCGATCATAGCCGATTACTTCCAATACCCTGACGAACTGAGGATTAACATACTTGCGATGCAGATCGTAAGTTTCTGCAATTCTTGATTTATAGTTACGAATAATTTCAGAATCCATTGTTTCAAGCTCCACTATGATTTTGCTGAGGCTCCCATCCGTTGAGATGTCTTTCGGCCCTGCCCATGGCCATGAGTGGGAAATAGTGTCGGTAAAGATTGTAGTTGAGCATAAAACCGCGGGACAACTCACGCCCCTGACCCAAATTTTCAGTGCTTCCGGCAAGATTAATCCGTGCACCGACGCCATATCCGGGAAATCCCGTACCTGTGTAATATGGTTCGTCCCAGGTCCCGTCATGGCGCTGGCTTGTGATCAGAAATTCAAGGCCACGGATAACAGTCCGATCGAAATCATGGCAACCGACGGCCACCAGAGCCATGAGCGCCCAACCGGTTTGCGAGGCCGTTGACGGCCCGCGGCCACGAAGTTGATCGTCCATGTAGGAACCACAGCTCTCACCCCAGCCACCATCCTCATTCTGATGCTCTACCAGCCAGCAGACCGCCCGGCGAACATCATCAGTCGTCAAATCTTCACCAACCGCCGCCAAAGCAGGCAGCACGGCTGCAGTTCCATAGATATAATTCACCCCCCAGCGACCAAACCAGGGGCCGTCTTCTTCCTGTTCCCTTCGAATAAATTCGCAGGCTCTGGCCACTACCGGGTCCGTCTTCGATTTACCGTACAGGCCAAGCGCCTCGACCACATGGGCCGTAACATCGACACTGGGAGGATCCAACAGCTCACCAAAATCGGCAAAAGGTATCAGCGTTAGAAACTTACTGGTGTTGTCCCTGTCAAATGCAGCCCAGCCGCCATTGTTGTTCTGCATCGCTAGAAGCCAGGCCACCGCCCTGTCCACTGCAGCTCCTATCTGCTCCCGCAGGCTGCTGCTTTTCACAAAAGGGAGATATCTGAGCAAAACGATAACGGCTACAGCCGTATCGTCAATATCGGGATATTTGTCGTTTTCATATTGAAAGGCCCAACCGCCCGGTTGAACCTTTTTCACGAAGACCTGCCAATCACCGCCGACCAGAATCTGTTCTTCCAAAAGATAGCCGACGGCTTTTTCAGCGGCTGCTTCGGTACCCGGCATCATCCGGCAATCGAGAAAGGCGAGCAGGACGAGCCAGGTATCCCACACCGGCGAGACACTGGGTTGGAGATAGATGCCGCCTCCACGCTCATATGACCAGGGCTCGTTAAATGCCTTCAGACCAGCTGCCATTACCGGATGGTCCAGCGCATACCCCTCAAAATGAAGAGCCATCAATGAATAAATCCAGGGCGGTTGAATCCCGCCCCAGGCGCCATCGGCATCCTGATGCTGAATAATCCACTCCCGGCATTGACGAATGGCCGTTTCACGAAATGGAGGAAAGGGAAAATTGACATAGCTGTTTAGCAGGCGATCGGTGAGCAGAAAAAAATACTCCCAGGAAAAGCGGCCCTTTTTTCTGGGCAACCGGTAATCAAAATTGTCTCTGCCATCCGGGAAAAGCTCATCCAGGCGAAGACCAGGGGGGGGCTGATGTACCGGTCGGCGCGCAGAAAGGATAAACAGTGGCACCATAGTAGCCCTGGCCCAGCAGGCGAATTGGTAGATGTTAAACGGCGCCCAGGCGGGGATACAGATTAATTCCGGTGGCAAGGCCGGGGTATACTCCCATGGCCATTCACCAAGAAGGGCAAGCCAGTATCTGGTAAATACCCTGGTCCCGGAGAGGCCTTCGTTAGCCAGGATCCATTTTCGCGCCCGGACCAGAGGCATGCTTTGCGGATCGACACCTGCTATGCGTAAAGCTGCATAAGATTCCACCGTGGTATTGATATCACCGGTAGGCGCCTGGTAATATATTTCCCAGGAACCGTCGCTGCGTTGATCGTTTAGGATAGCCTGGACAACGCCATCATGTTTGGGATCGTCCTTAATGCCGAGAATATGCATGGCCAGAATCCATTCGGCTTCCATACACGAGTTGGATTCCAGCTTGCCAACCCAGAAGCCTTCGTCGGCCTGATTGGCAAGCAGCCAGTCAGTAGCCTTTTGTATTCCCTGTTGCAGTCTCGTTTGTGTCATTTGTGTCGGTATATTTATCTGGTTGGCGGAATAGTTGTTCGATGGAAAGAAATGCCTTGCTTCACCTACCTTTTTGACATAGATCATTCATAAATGATGAAAATAGCCCTTTCCAGAACAAACCTCAATATCTTATTACAATCCAATGGATGACCTTGATAAGCCTTCCGTGGTTCTTGTTATCCTAACGGCTCTTGCAGCAGAAGCGAAAACGCTTATTACTCAGCATGCTTCTAAGAACAGCGTAGCGTCGGTCATCCAATGCGGCATTGGCCGCGACGCTTTGTTGGGTGAAGCAGTACTCCGTCTCAACGACAAGACCTCAATTATAGGGAATATTGGAGTGTCCGGCGGTCTTGCCCCCGATCTGGTACCGGGTACAGTGATTCTTGGAGACCGGATACTCACCGGCGAGAATAACAACACAACCTATCGGGATATCTACATTCCGAACAGAGAACTGCTTGAAATTTTGGAATCGGCTCTAAGAAAAAACAACCTGCCATACAAACGTGGCAGCCTGCTATGTAGCAAACGACCTCTGGACAGCGTTGAAAGTAAAGCCGTAGCCTACCTGAAAACAGGCGCATTAGCGGTGGATATGGAAAGTGCGGGGGCAGCTGAGGCTGCCAAACGGGTTGGCCTGCCGTTTTTTTGCATCCGGATTATCTGTGATCCGGCCGGAAGAAAGATCGAAAAAGCCTTGCTCGCAGGTTTGGACAACAGGGGTAACAGCCGACCCATGCGACTCATTAAGCCACTTGTCAGGCACCCCTGGCTTCTTGTCCCTCTGTTGACCATGGCACGGGATTTTACTCTGGCTCTTGCCGGTATGAGGCGGGTTTGGAATACTATCCAAAGGCCACTTGCCGACTATGCCGTCAAAGGCTCATCGACCAGGCCCTCTGATGGCGACCTTTAGGGCCTGTAACGGACTTTTTATCGTCTCAAGCACGGCGGAGGGTTCAAAACCGCAGTGTACCATGCAGTCTGAACAACGAGGATCGCGGCCCACCCCGTAGTGATCCCAGGCTGTCTCTTCCATAAGCTCCCTGAAAGTCGCGGCATAGCCGTCATCCAGCAGATAGCAAGGACGCTGCCAGCCCTTGAGACTGCGGGTAGGGTTGCCCCACGGCGTGCAGGCGAATTCTCGATTGCCGGCGAGAAAGTCCAAGTACATCCCTGAATGATTAAAAGTCCAGGATCGCTTGGCGGATTGTAATATCTCCCGGAAAAGTTTTTTTGACCCTTCGCGGCCAAGAAAATTGTCCTGGTCAGCAGCATTCTCGTAATTAAAGCCGGCGGCGACGGTCATTGCCTCGACGCCAAGTGGTGTGAGGTGATCAAAGAGAAGGGCCGCGTCTTTCACAGTCTGGCCTTTGAAAAATGTCGTGTTGGTGGTCACCCTGAAGCCGGCTGCCACGAGTTTTTTAACTGCGCTGGTTGCTTTGTCGAAGGCACCTTCGAGACAGACTGCTGCGTCATGGCGTTCGGCCAGACCGTCAAAATGGATATTGAAGGTGAGGAAAGGACTGGGCGAAAATCCCCCAATCTTTCTGTCAATCAGCAGACCGTTGGTACAGAGATAGACGAAGCGCCGCCGCTGAACGAGCTTCTCAACTATGGTGTGAATATCCGGATGGAGCAGCGGTTCTCCGCCGGCAATGGTCACCACTGGTGCGCCGCACTCATCCGCCGCCCCAATACATTCATCGATACTGAGATGTTGCTCCAGAATTTCTTTGGACTGGTTGATCTTACCACATCCTTTGCAGTGCAGATTGCAGCGATAGAGTGGCTCCAACATCAACACCAGCGGAAAACGTGCCCGTTTACTCAGCAGCTGTTTGATAATATAGGCACCAATACAGCGCTTCTGAATTGTCGGAATTGACATTCTTTTTCACCCTATAGCGCTTGAATGCTGATCTTGCGAAAGGTGGTGGTTTTTTTCCGCAACTTCAGCCTCTATGGAAGTGACCGGTCTGTTTTCAGGGTAATAACGGGGATCCATGAACTGCCGGATGGCACCTTCCAGGGCATCTAGTGAGACATTGGTATCAAGACAGGGTCCATGGGGGCGAGAATTCATAACGCCAAAGACCGGCAAAGGATAGGTGTCCTGAATGCCACTGGCAAGATCCCGCTCACAGGCAACTGCCAGAATCATTTTGGGGCGTCGTTGAACCACGATCCTGCGGGCAATGGTGCCGCCGGTGGCGATGGCCAGATGAATACCATACCGTTCGCTTAAGCTAAGCAACTCATCAATAGGACATTCACCGCATCGCTTGCAATTGAGTATTGAATAGGTAAGGCGCATATTACATCTGGAATTCTGAAGGCAATGCGGCATCAGAAGGAGCAGCTCTTCCGGCTTATACAACTTGCCTGGGCTGCTGACCAGATCGTTATTAACTTTGACAAAGGACGACCGAACCCGATCTTTGGGGATGCCGATGAGTTTGCCCACCAGTGTCATAAGAGGCAGGAACAGTTTAATAGTGAGACCGCGTATTTTGTAAAAATGCACTGGCGAGCGGCCAAAATGAATATTGAGGATTAGACCGAAGGTTGCCCAGATCACCAAAAGAATAAGTCCGCCAACCAACAGGGTAAAAACATAGGGAGCCCATGGATGAATATTTCGAAGACCAATTACCGGCAAAACAAGGGTAAGGAGCAGGAAGGAGACAACAGCAGTGCCGGCACCGACAACCAGGCCGACAAAGAGGCGTTTTTTAGTTTTGCCGCCCTCAAGATCTTCCTGATCAAATGCCTCTATTGTGGATATTTTCGACTTTTTCATTTATCAGTCCTGAATATATTCAAAATCAGGTAAATCAGGCAGTTTAAATTTGGTAAACTCCTCTTCACCCTCTATTTCGCAGATATTCGTCACCCGATAGTTTCTCAACCAGGCGATCACTTGTTCAACCAAAACCTCCGGTGCCGATGCGCCGGCTGTTATGCCTACTTTTTCAACATCCTGCAACCAGGCCGGATCAATTTCTTCTACGTTGTCAATAAGATAGGATTTTACCCCGCAACTCTTCGCTACTTCCCGCAACCTATTAGAATTTGAACTGTTTTTGGACCCCACCACTAAAAATAAATCCACTTTCAAGGCCAGATCGCGAACTGCTGTCTGACGGTTATGGGTAGCATAACAAATATCGGTTTGTTGAGGAACACTGATCTCCGGAAACTTCACTTTAAAGAGCTTGATCAACTCTGCGGTGTCATCCATACTCAAGGTAGTCTGGGTCACATACCCCACCCGACAGGGATCTGCAACTTGCAGCTCTAACAGATCTTCCGGCTTGGAAATTACTGCCACCGTGCCCTGGGCCCTGCCACGGGTTCCTTCCACCTCAGGATGCTTTTTATGGCCGATTATCAGGATGTCGTACCCCATTTTATTGAGCCGGGCAACACGACGATGCACTTTGGATACCAGAGGACATGTAGCGTCAATGGTATTCAGATTCAAAGCCTTAGCTCTATCTTCCACATCTTTGGCGACACCATGGGCGCTGAAGATGGTAACAGCCTGGCTCGGAATCTCCTCGAGCGTCTCGACGAAAATCGCACCTTTCTCGGCAAGGGTATTGACTACATGGGTATTGTGAACGATTTCGTGCAGGATGTAAACGGGTGAACCATATTTTTCGAGAGCCCGGTTGACAACAGTAATGGCTCGTTTGACACCGGCACAAAATCCGCGAGGATTTGCAAGAAAAATTTCCATCAGACCCCCTTTACAAATATGATGAAAATTACGGTGAAGCTGTTCCCGATTGCGAATAATAATTCGTCTGATATAATATATCAGGAATCTTACATTGCAACTAAATAGTTTTGGCAGGCTTCCTGCTTGCAGACTCGAGACAATGCTCCTATTCTTTGTTTATGAGGTTGCAATGCAAATTGATCTGCTGTAGTTCTAGTTTGTATGAACTTGCGAGACAATGGTTTTGTATTGAACGGCTCTCCGTTGCCCGGGCAAAGGGAGAGCTACTGCTGGAAAAAGACGGCAAGTTGGAAGCCATCCCTTTTGAAGGACAGAAAATTGGATATAAAAACCTACCTGAATGAAAAGCAAGAGATCGTCAAAACGGCCCTCGAAAAACTAGTGCCGCAGCCGATCGGTCCTTTTGAAAGCCACCTTCAAGCGATGCGCTACAGTCTTTTTGTCGGAGGGAAAAGGGTCCGGCCGATCCTCTGCCTGGCTGCCGGAGAGGCAGTTGCCAAATCCCCGAGAACCGAACAAAAGCTGTTGCCGGTTGCCTGCGCATTGGAATGTATCCACACCTACTCGCTGGTGCATGATGACCTGCCGGCGATGGACGATGATGCCCTTCGCCGGGGGAAGCCGACGAACCACACTCTCTTTGGCGAAGCCGGCGCTATCCTCGCCGGAGACAGTTTACTCACCTGGGCTTTTGATTTGTTGAGCTCCTCCGAAAACGACTCCTTGACCGCTGAGCAGCGGCTGGCGATCATACACGTTATCGCCAGAGCTGCCGGACCGCTGGGCATGGTTGGCGGACAGGCACTGGATATCGGCAATGAAAATACCGATTTTCCCTTTGCAACGCTGGAAACCATCCATAAGCACAAAACCGGAGCATTGATCACCTGCGCCGTCCAGGCCGGGGCAATCGGCGCCGGAGCCTCCGTGGAACAGACGGAAAAACTCATTACTTATGGTAACAGTATAGGCCTTGCTTTCCAGATCGTCGACGATCTGCTCAATGCAACATCGACTACCGAACAGCTTGGTAAAGCGGCAGGATCCGATGCCAATCGTGGCAAAGCCACCTATCCTGCTTTTTTTGGTATTGAAAAAACTCGGGAAAAAGCTCGGGAGGCAGTCGCAACAGCCATCGAAGCCTTGTCCGGATTTAACCACAATGCCGCCCCCCTCCGCGCCCTTGCCGAGTATGTCTATACCAGGAGTCATTGATGGCTATACCGGTGAATTTCCAATTCGAATTGAAACGTCATTGTCAATAAGTGCCGGACAATGACCTAAATCGTCAACAGCAGAATAACTCTCTTGGTCACAGCATGGTAGCTCATTCCATCCTCACTCCTGAAATTATTCGCGGCACTGCAATCATGAAAGAAGCCGTGTCGATTTCGCAGCCAAAAATTCAGAAAAGCTTGCTTGAACGGATTGATTCACCTGTTGATATTCGGAAGCTGTCCCTGTCGGAAATGGAAGAATTGGCCCAGGATGTCCGTGATCGTATCGTGCAGATTGTATCACGAACAGGTGGCCACCTGGCGCCAAGCCTCGGAGTAGTAGAGCTGACCATTGCCCTCCATTACACCTTCGACACCCCCCATGACAAGCTTATCTGGGATGTAGGCCATCAATCATATGCCCATAAAATTCTCACCGGTCGGCGAGAGCAGTTTGCCACGCTGCGTCAATACAAGGGACTGAGCGGCTTCCCTAAATTCAAGGAAAGCTGCTACGATGCTTTTGAGACTGGGCACAGTTCGACTTCCATTTCCGCCGCCCTGGGCATCGCCGTTGCAAAAAAACTAAAAAAGGATTCGCACCGGACCATAGCGGTTATCGGCGACGGTGCAATGACCGCCGGTCTCGCTTTTGAGGCCTTGAACCATGCGGGACATCTCGACAAGGATCTCATTGTTATCCTCAATGATAATGAAATGTCCATTGCTCCAAATGTCGGCGCCCTTTCTAGTTTTTTAAGCCGTAAGCTCACCGGCAAAACCATGAGCCGAGTCAAAGCCCATTTAGTCGAAAAGCTGAAAATATCCGATGTCGGGGAAAATATTCTAAATATCCTCAGAAAGAGCGAAGAGAGTTTTAAATGTTTTTTCACCCCCGGCATGCTCTTTGAGGCGTTTAAATTCGACTATGTCGGCCCCATTGATGGCCATAACCTGGAAGATCTGCTAGATACCCTGGAGACGGTTCGCGACAGTTCCCATGGCCCGATGCTCATTCATGTCCTAACCAAAAAAGGAAAAGGTTATGCACCGTCTGAGAATGACCCTGACATATTTCACGGCATCGGCCCATTTGATATTGTCAGCGGCAAACCGCACACAGCCAAAGGAGGAGCACCGACATATACCAAAATTTTCGGGGATACAATCACCGAACTGGCCACAAAAGATGACAAAATTGTCGCGATATCCGCAGCAATGGTGACCGGGACCGGCCTTCGCAAATTTGCCACCGAGTTTCCCGATCGTTTTTTCGATGTAGGGATTGCCGAACAGCATGCAGTCACTTTTGCCGCTGGTCTGGCTGTTGAAGGGTTACGACCGGTTGTTGCGATCTATTCCTCATTTTTCCAACGTGCGCTGGATCAGATAATCCACGACATCTGCATTCCCAACCTGCCGATCACCCTGGCCATCGACCGGGCGGGAGTGGTCGGGGATGACGGCCCGACGCACCATGGCGTATTTGACCTCTCTTTTCTCCGCTTTATCCCCAATATGGTTATCATGTCCCCAAAGGATGAAGAAGAACTACAGCATATGCTGTATACCTCCATCTACCATGACGGTCCGTCGGTTGTGCGATATCCGCGGGGAGCTGGCTGGGGCGTCCCTCTGGCGTCCTGTTTCCGGAAACTGGACATAGGTACGGGGGAGCTGCTCAGGGAAGGCGACGACATCCTGCTGCTGCCGGTGGGCAATCGGGTGCATCCCGCCCTGGAAGCGGCCGATGGCCTTGAAAAATTCGGTATTCAGGCCGCCGTCATCAATCCGCGCTTCATCAAACCTCTGGATGCAGAGCTGATCTGCCACTGGGCCGACCGCACCAAACGAGTCGTGACCGTTGAAGATAATGCCCGTCAAGGTGGGTTCGGCAGCTCGGTCCTCGAACTCTTCAGCCGCCGCGGACTCTACTCGGTGCAGACCTGCTTGCTCGGGCATCCTGACCGCTTTATCGAACATGGGCCGCAAAAGACGCTCTGGAAAAACAGTTCGATTGACACCCCGGCGATTATCCAAGCCGCACTTAAATTGATGGGCAGGGTGTGATAGTTTTTATGTACCTGATCATAGGGTGGTCAGCCATGGGGGAGCAAAATCTTGGAGGGCTACTCTTAGTTGACAGGTGATTTGTTTGAGCAATGAACCTTGCCATTATAAATGATAACTTTCCCTTTTAGCATAGATGGGCACACAAAACAGGGTGATACCCCGAGTACTCTGCCGGGAGAATCGGACCTCGAGTCCATATGAACGGAAACCGGCAGAGATCTACTGAATACCACCGGATTTGGCATCGAGTTTATATTTTTCTATTTTTGCATGCAAGGTTGGCCGGGATATTCCAAGAAGTTTGGCAGCATGAGACCTGTTTCCCTGGGTAATAACGAGAGCTTCCCGTACCAGAAGTGCAGCGACATGGTCCAGACAGGAATCAAAAAGTCTTTCCTGTTTATCTGCATGCAGAACAGCTCGAACCCATGCCTGAATATCCCCTGTAACAGTCTGGTTTATATCACCATTCTGAATTATCTGTTCCTGATTGAGGGTGATGTCCTCCGGTTGGAGAGGGGCACCTCGATTGAAGATCAGCGCTTTTTTCAGACTGTTTGACAGTTCCCGGATATTACCAGGCCAATCGTATTGTTGAATTTTACTCTGCGCCTCGGCGGTAATACCTGGATTATTCAGAGACATCTCAGCTGAAATCCTGGTCAAGAGATATTCGACCAGTGTATCAAGGTCCTCTTTTCGTTCACGTAATGGCGGCATTGTTAGGGTAACCACCCTCAGGCGATAGTACAGATCTTCCCGGAATGTGCCCTCCGCAACGGCTGTTTCCAGATTCCGGTTCGTTGCTGCAATAATCCTTACATCCACGTCGATCGGTTCTTTCCCCCCCAGCCTCTCGATGCTGTTCTCCTGTAACAATCGCAGAAATTTTGACTGGATACTGAGTGGCATATCACCGATCTCATCGAGGAATACTGTTCCTCCCCTCGCCTGCTCGATCTTGCCGACCCTTTTATGTACGGCACCGGTAAAGGTGCCTTTTTCATAACCGAATAGCTCACTCTCGAGCAGGGTTTCCGGAATGGCCACACAGTTGACTACAATAAAGGGTTTATCCGCCCGGTTGGAATGATTATAGATGGCCCGCGCAGCAAGCTCTTTGCCTGTGCCCGATTCCCCTCTTATCAAGACAGTGGCATCTGTTGAAGAGACTCTGCCGATAGCTTTATATACCTCCAGCATACTACCGCCACTACCAACCAGCGCTTCCCTGCCGGAAAAGATTTCCCCGCCGGGATTGACATCCACCGGCGAGGACATGCAGTGTCCAGCGACCACAGCCTTTTCCACAACCAGCAGCATTTCGGGTACATCAAAGGGTTTATAGATATAGTCAAAGGCTCCTTTCTGGATAGCTCCGATTGCGGTTTCCGTGCTGCTGTACGCAGTAATAATAACGACTGGAAGTTTTGGAAATATCTCATGTATGACCTCAAACACTTCAAGTCCGCCCATGTCAGGCAAACGGATATCGAGGATGACCACGTCCGGCCTGTTCTTTTTGACAGCCTCGATCCCTTCACTTCCAGTAAAAGCATTCGCCGTTTTATACCCTTCCAGGGAAAGGATCTTGGCAAAACTCTGTCCCAACTGCTGGTCATCATCAATGATCAGGATCTGATTCATGATCGTCTCCTCCTATCGGCAACAAAATGAGGCATTGAGCCCCCTGATCCGAATTAGAGGAAACAATAAACTTGCCGTTATGTTCCCGCACAATTCTGGTAACTATGCTCAAACCAAGGCCTGAGCCGTCTTCTTTTGTGGTAAAAAAAGGTGTGACAACTTTGTCGATGATCGCTTCCGGGATTCCAGGTCCGGTATCCTTGACGGCGACTGCAACGACCTCCCCCATTTTGGGATGGTGTTCGCGTGTTTCGGTAATAGAAATTTTGCCGCCGGTTTCCATTGCTTCGCAAGCGTTAATGACCAGGTTAACCAAAGCTTCTTTGATCCTGTCCGCATCCACTCTGACTTTAGGCAAGTCCGGCTGAAAATCAGAGTGCAGTTCGACGTTGTAGGCCCTGAGCCGATATTCCAGAAGTGTTTTCACAGAATTGACAATATCACCCAGATGGCATTCTCTCAATCTGAGTTTCGGCGGTCTGGCAAATTCCAAAAAATTTTCAACAATCCTGTCTATCCTGGCAATTTCATCAGAGATAACCTGAAGGTCCTCACCCTGTGCTTCGGTCAGTTTGAGCGACCGCCCCAGGGAAAACATCCTCATTTTTATAGAAGTAAAGGGATTCCTGATTGTATGGGCAACGCCGGCCGCCAACTCCCCTACCATCACCATACGTTCGGCCTGCAGCAGATTTTTTCGGCTTCTGGCCAATTCATCACTGGTCTCACCAAAATCCCGCATCATGCCTTTGAGGGATTGCGTCAGGGAACCGACCTCATCCCGGGAGCTTTCCAGGGCTGAACTGCCGGTCTCAATGGCAAGCCCCCTAATGGGGCCAAGAATATTTTTATAGAGGATAAAAAGAAAGACTGTGCACAATAAAGTGAACATGGCAATGGCGATAAATGCCACCATCCTTAAATACCCTGACAAGATTTTACTCGCCTCTTCCGCCTTAACTATAACCTGCCATTGATCCTGACTAAAACTCCTGCAAAGCTCTAGAAGATTTGAAAAAACTTCTCTTTGTTTTTCATGAAGGCTTGAAATATTTCCATTAAATTTATTTCTTTTGTAATTCTCAATGGCCATATCTTTTGCCCTGACATACGCATTGTATTTTTCGGCAATGGTTTGAACAGCCTGCCTCTGTTTTGGCGTCAGCTCCAGGTGCTGTGCTCGTTGAATGATTTGGTAGAAAACCTGACGATACTCTCCAAGAGATTGAAGCCATTTCGCATCACCATCGATAAGATAGTAGGTCAAGAGTCCTCTCTGATTGGCCAGAGCGAGCTCCATATCCTGGGCGGTTTTGTACAGGACGAATTCCTTGTTCACCATGGAAACCAGCATGGTATCGATTTGATGGGTATACCAGAGCATACTTCCCCCACCAATAACTACGATGAAGGCCATTGTGCCGAAAATACAGCCAATTCTTGCTCTCAAACTTAAAGCAGCCAGCATGCTCATTCTCCTTGTGAATCGCCATTGCTCCCGTGGATCCTACTTCCCGATAACCATACCTCGTTTTCGGGCAGACAGCTGTTTATTTAACGACGGCCGGGAAGCTAAGGAAGAGCAGATTTTTTTCCTGGCGAATAGAGGCGCCTACCTTGTCTGCAAGAAGTTTTTGATCATCATCAGGATAGGCAGCAAGAGACAAAGTTTCCTTCGTTTTAACCTTGAAACAAACGGTGATGTTTGGTTTCTCGTCTCTTGACTCCAGAGAAAGAATGCTTCCTTCTTCGCTGTATTGAAAAAGAGTCAACAAGGTCAAATAAATAAGCGATTCGAATGAAATAAGATAGTTTGAGAAGGTAATATCCGGTGGGCAATCCAGAGTCGTCGTGATATTTTTCATTGCTGCCTGACGGTTGGTCAAGGCCACAACCAGAGACAGCGTTTCTTTGAGATCTCCATGAGCCAGGCAGGTATCGGCACTATGGGCAAAACGGTTGAGGTCTTTCATTATTGCATTTGACCTGTCGACCTGCTTTGCAATGGTCTTCGTGACAGGGAGTACTCGCTCGGGGGAAACTCCTCCGCCCTCTTCGGTCATTTGGGCAAAGTCTTCAAGGAGTCCTGCATTCTCATTAATTATGGACAGGGTGTTTTTTATCTCATGGGAGATTGACGCTGAGATCTTTGCAAAGACCTGTACACAGATCCTGTCAGTGGTAGTTTTTTCCATTATAGTCCGTCTCCAGATTGTTGATACGCCCTTTAACCACGATTTTTTTATAAGTAAACAACGACAAACTCGCAAAACCTTCGATTTTCGATGGATAAGTAAAAAGCTTCATATTGGAGGCGTGCTATTTCTTATCCGGAGTTTGACTACCGGCTGCTTCTTGCCTGAAAGGCGTCTTCGATTTTTGTGACCAGGACATTGAGGTCAACAGGCTTCATGATATAGTCATAGGCCCCCAACTCCATCCCTCTTTGTCCCGCTTCAAAGGAGCCATGGCCCGTGAGAATGATCACTGCCAGGTCGGGATAGTTCTCTTTTAAGCCGGCAAGAACCTCGAACCCATCCAGATCCGGCATCTTCAGGTCCAAAAGCAGGACGTCCGGCTGCTCTTGTTCAATCATAGCCAATGCCTCCTTACCCGAATTAGCCATATTCGCAGTAAAATTTCGAAGTTTCAACCGGGCAACTATGGTGGAAGCAAACTCGACCTCGTCGTCGGCGATCAGTACTTTGAGATTTTTCCTATCAATTTTCGTCATTTTTCTCACTGTGTATGGGGAGAGTTATGGTAAATGCTGTGCCCTGACCAACATGCGATCGGACGGTGATGTCGCCGCCGAGTTTTTTGACAAGTCCATAGGTAATTGATAACCCCAGACCCGTACCTTTGCCCGTCTCCTTGGTTGTGAAAAACGGTTCAAAAATATGGGGCAGGATATCGTTTTCTATACCGGAACCATTATCCTGGATAACGACCCGCACCTCACCCGCGACCAGGTGTGTCGTGATGGTGACCAGTCCGTCGTTGCTAATGGCATCGATAGCATTGTTAATAATATTTAAAAACACCTGCTGCAACTGGAGATGATCACTGCTTATGAGAGGAAGATTTTCCTGCAATTGAAGTTCAATACGTATACGACTGTGCATCATCGAGTTTTCAAGAAATTGAATCACTTCTTTGATAACGTCATTGACCTGCAAAATCTCATTATGAACATCGGCACGCCTGGCAAAACCAAGGAGGCGATGGGTGATTGCCTTACATCTCTCGACACTCTGGTTGATAACCATGAGACAACCCTCAATAGTTTTTTTATGCTCAAAATCCGGGGAGAGGAGGATCAGGTCCTCAACCAGTCCGGTCTTCTGATTGATAATTGCCAGCGGATTGTTGATTTCATGGCCGACACCAGCGGCCAATCGACCGATCGAGGCGAGTTTATCGGTATGCTCCGCTTCCTGGAGCATGGTCAACTGCATCTCGTCGGCTTTACGAATGAGATTGGTGAGCATAGTAACCAGTCCATAGACAATTAACAGATTAAGGGCCAGACAGGAGAGTACAATAATAATGAGCCTGGTGCGAAAGGTCATCCAGTCCTGATGATGGATATATCGTTTTTCAACCAGAATAAGCGACCAAGGCGTATTTTTAATTTTCCCCATGGCATAAAAAATATTTTCTCCTTCACGGGACACACCTTGCTGAATTCCCGGCTTTATATCGGTTACCAGTTGCGTGAGATTCTGACCATAATATTCCGACGAAGTTTGCAGATAACCCGCATCATCGACCAAGAAGAGATCATCCGATGCATTGGTCTTAATGGTATTGACGAAATTTTGCAGCGTTACTGCATCAATGGTTGCCCGCAGCACCCAGATTTTTTTAGTCGTGGGGTCCTGATTGGCGACAGCAATAGCGAAATGCGGCACATGACGGTAACCGGTATAGACCCGACTGATGAACACCCCTCTGTCAATTACTTCCTTAAACCAGTCCTCTTTGGAATAATCTGCCCCAATAAGATCATATGGTCCACAATAGGTTTGCTGGATGCCGGACTGATTTATTAAACCAAGGTCAGCAAAAAATTCATACTGACGCTTGATTCTAGCAAACAACTCCTCCAGATTATTGCCGGTCGAAAGCTCTACATAGCGGTTTTTACGGGCCACAAACACTACCACTGACTTGAGACTGTCGATCAGGGCCTCAATCGATCTACTCGAACCAACCAATCGGGACTCCAACTGCCCTCGCTCCTCCTTCTGGAGAAGATCTTTGTAGTTGTAATAGCCAAGACCCGCGGTCATTATTACCGGGCCCATGGCGATGGCAATCATGATCAAAAAAAGCAGCAGACGGAATTGCCCATAGCTTCGCTGGTGAAGGCTAAAATTGCTCGAATCCTTAAAGGCATATGGGACGACCTTATGTATAAAAGCTGATAATGGTTTCATAATGTCAACGGTTCATCCTTTTTAGGAAAAAAAATTTCTCCCTGTTGTAGAACACCGGCAACAACTTTTTCGACGGCTGTCCGCCAGCTGCCTATAACAGCATCCAAGACAACTACCTTTTTCCAAACCAGAAAATTGAAGTGAACCTCCTCTATTCCGCCACAGATGATATCTGTAATATTTTCTTCAACTGCCATCTGGCATAACGCCTCATCCGAGGGCCGTTCCATGATGATCATTTTCGGTTCGCCGATAACATTACCGTTTTCGAACCGAACAATAAGGATCTCCGTGGCCAGGTCAAACCGTGGTGCAATGAAATCTCCCTGGATAAGTACCATCAACTTTTGCATCTACAGCTCCTGCTATTCCTGTAATCCATATTTTTTCATTTTCCGCCAAAGTTTCATTCGTCCCCAGCCAAGATCCTCCGCGGCTTTAGTTCTGTTGCCCCGATGCTCCGTGAGAATGTCGACAATTAATTGACGTTCAATTCCAGACCAACTTTCAAGATTATCAGAAGGCATACCAAAACTTTCCCGGTCAACCATACTTCTGGGCGTAGCAGCTTTTTCAGGCTTAATATCTGCAAGCCGGCTCTTCTCCTCAAATTGCTGATCGAAAATATATGGGGGCAAATGATCCATGCTTATTTTTTTCCTGCCGCAAATATTCACAGCATATTCGACGATATTGCTTAACTCGCGGATATTGCCCGGATACTGAAAATTAAGCAGCGCCTGCATGGCATTGGGGGCAAAACCAACGATAGTTTTATTAAGTGCTTTGATAAATTTTTGCAGAAAATAGTCAAGCAGATATCGAACATCTCCCTCCCGTTCCCTAAGGGGCGGGAGATGGACCTGAAGAACATTGAGACGGTAAAAAAGATCCTCACGAAATCTATGCTTGCTGACTTGTTCTCTGAGCGGTCGGTGGGTTGCCGCAATTATCCGGACATCAACACTGATTTTATTTTCGCCACCAACAGGAACAAACTCCCGATCATCAAGGACTGAGAGCAATTTTACCTGCAAAGGTAATGGCATGTCGCCGATTTCCGTTAGAAAAATTGTTCCTTTGTCTGCAAGACTGAACATGCCCGGCTTATTGCGGGTCGCCCCGGTAAAGGATCCTTTGACATGGCCGAAAAGTTCCGACTCAAGGAGTCCGGGAGGGAGTGCACCGCAGTTGATTTTGATAAAAGGGTATCTTGCGCGAGAGGACTTTTGGTGAATAATTTCGGCAATCTTGTCTTTTCCCGTGCCAGTTTCTCCGGTGATCATAACCGATGCATCGGTCCTGGCCAGTAGCAGAATCATATCGAAAACTTTCTGCATCTTTGGACTGTGGCCAATCAGCTCGATTGACGAATAATCACTCATCCCAGTTTTATGTTCAGCTTCCCAGGCAGAGAGATCTTCGGCAATGACCAATAGACCACAATGCCTGCCGGCTTTATCGTCTAAGACAGAGATGCTGTACTGTATGGCGATTTTACGACGATAGGAGTTAATGAGATCACCAGCGACTGAAACGGCTACCCCGGTTTGCATCACACTGTTATAGAGCTGCCCCCTGCTGTTGCCTGTATTGGAGCGGACAATCAGCTCGCCATGAATACCTGCAACCCTGTGGGTATCGTACCCCGTCATCGCTTCCATCAGCCGGTTCATAGTGATGATTCTGAACGTTTCATTCAAAATCATTGCCGGATGTGGAATTCCTTCCAATAACAGGGGAATGTCTAACTCAAGGGGAAAATTCATCTGATTTCTCACCGTTTTTTCCCATTCGGCACAAGTTGAACTAAGCTATCTCCTAGTGTATTTAACATATTTCAAGCTACCCTCATTACCTATTTTAGGCAATTTCCCGATCTCTTTGTTACCACCGATTTCATCTTTACCGCATTTTTACCGGTTGACATCCACAGCATTTGGCTATCAACCGGCAACCAATTCCACAAGCCGGATCCAGCCGAAATCAATTGACAATAGGCACACTAACCGTCATTCCCATCAACGGCCAGATTACTGTTATCGCTAACCAGACAACACCCATCAGCATAATACTCGCGGGGACGCCGTAGAGAAAAAACTGACCGGGCGTGAACTGTTTGGAACTGTAGGCGATAGCGTTTGGTGCCGCCCCAACCAGCAGGATAAAGGGCATACCGGCAGTGAGCAGTGAAGCAAAGAGGATGACCTCACCTGAAACGCCAAGATACGGGGCGATGACCAAGGCAACCGGCAGGGATATCGCGATTGCCGCAACGTTCATGATGAAGTTGGTCATGACCATTACAAAAAAGGCCATGCCAAGGATAAAAATGATGCCGGAAGAGTCTTTAAACAACTGCAGCCAGTTGATCGCCAGCCATTTAGCAGCTCCGGTATCCCAGAGGCAAAATCCGATGGACATTGCTCCGGAAAACAGCAGGATAATATTCCAGGGGATGTCTTCCAGATCCTTGAGAGTAAGAATTTTCAAGACGAAAAAGGAGATGGTGGACATCAGCAGGATGCCGGTCTTGTCGAGACCTTTAAGCGCCGGCATAAAGTTTTTTAGAGCGATGATCAAAATGACTGAAAAAACTATCAGCACAACAAGGATTTCATCGGTAGACCATTTTCCCAGGTCACGATACATTGTCTTAGCCCGTTCTTTAAGTCCTTCGATCCTCACTTTTTCCGGTTTACAAACCACCATGAAAAATGCCCAGAGCAGGAAAACCATCAGCCAACCGATCGGAAACATGTACATGGACAGGGTGAAAAAGGAGATATCAACGTGCATGATATCCTTGTAGAAACCGAGAGCGACAGCGCCGCGTGCAGCACCGAGCAGGGTGATTATACTTCCCGCTCCAGCCACATAGGCCATACCAATAAATAACCCTCGGCCAAAACGAGTCGGTCCTTCTTCATCGGTATAGAGTGCATGGATCGCCATCAGTAAAGGGAACATGGTGGCAGCCACAGCCGTGTGAGCCATGAGATGGGTGAGGAGTGCCGTCATCACAAAACAGCCCAGATAGATCATGCTCGTTCGTTCACCTATAATTGAGAGCATCTTGTAAGCAAGTCGTTTTGTCAGACCGGTCTTGGTAAAAACCATCCCTATAACCAGCGAGCCGAAAATGAACAGTACGGAAGGATCCATAAAGTCTTTGAAGGCTACCTTAGGGTCCCGAATGAGGAAGAGGGCCTGAAGAGTACCTATTAATAGGCTGGTAACTCCGATGGGAACGACTTCAAACACCCACCAGACAGCGGCAAGGCCAAATACCGCCAATGCTCCTTTTCCCTGTTTGCTGAGCTCAAAGCTGACTCCAAGGGGGTCGATAGCGGCTGCCCAGGGAGGAGAAAAATAGATCCCAAGAAAAAGCCCGATGCCAAGTAAAATGAAGAAAATACGTTTCCAGTCAATCTGCAGTGGTTTTCGCTGATCGAGCTTCTGTACATCAGCCAGACCAGCACTCTCAACGATATCTTTTGATAGCGACATAGTGCTCACCATTTAAATTTTGATCCCGCCATATGGCGAGAAAAAAGACGCAGCAATTCGTCATCCGCAAAAATTGTCTGCAGTTCCTCTCGTTTCGCTCTGGGAGCAATTCTGCTCTACCTATCGGCAGAAGCTTGCTCCCCTCAAAAATCTTTTCCTACCGGGGAGTTACCATGCTTTTGTTTTCAGTATTTGCTCGATTTCCTCCATCGATTGTTTTTGCAAAACCAGAATTCTTTTGGCTTTCATTTCATCGATTTTTGTGAGAAGTTCCTGCATATCGACTGGTTTTTCGAGAAAATCTTCAGCACCGAGTTTCATTGCTTCAATACCAGACTTAACCGTCCCCTGACCGCTGAGCATGATAATTTCCGCATCAGGGTGGCTTTCCTTGATTCTTTTCAGCGTCTCAAGACCGTCCATGCCGGGCATGGCAAGGTCAATAACAATGGCGTCAAAATTCTGCTTGTCGGCCAGATCCACTGCTTCTTCACCACGGGTTGCCCCAGTCACCTTCAGGCCGCGCATCTCCAAACGCTGGGCGAGAGTCTTGATAAAATCCTCTTCGTCATCAACCAGCAGCACTTTTGCCTTTAGTTTCTTTTCCATCTTATTCTTGCTCCTCATGGGAAAATTTAATTACATTCGACCTTAACGGCATGAACCTTATCATTAGCAGCCTTAATGGTTGCTGAGAGTTCTTCAATATTGACCGGCTTATTCATGTAGGCAAAGGCGCCGAGCTTCATACACTCTTCCATGTCCTTGGTTGTTCCATGACCGGTAAGAATTATAACCTCGATTTCCGGTGCCAATTCCTTGGTTTGGCGTAGTACCTCAACCCCATGCATCCCGGGCATCTTGAGGTCGAGCACCATGACTTCGGGGCGATCCTCGACAATCAAATCCAGGGCCTCTTTGCCATCATAAACGCCGTAGGTACCAACATCGCGACTGATAAGTCGCTGGGAAACGGTTTGTACGAACTCACGTTCGTCATCCACGAAGAGAACCTTGGAGGGGAGTTCAAATTTTTGTTGACGATACACCGAATCACCGGAGCCTTTACATCGCTCGATGGCAACCTCGCGAACACCTGTAACCTGCTGGACAAGTTCGGTTAGATCATTTTTCAAGCCATTAAAATTAAAGACAGTATTAGGTACCAACAGAGTGACATTACCTTCCTGCACTTTTACTGACATTTTATGTCCGTGATTCAAAAACAAGTTCTCGATTTCAGCCAGCATCTTCATATCCTGAACGGCCTTTTGTGATCCTGGGGTGCGCAAAACTGAAGTTCGGTGATAACAACCGAGTATTTCTTTTGTTATTTCGCGGTGATCTTTACCTTCAACGGGTATGACAAGATCATAAAGGGAACTGTCGTATGCTTCTTTGGCAAAGAGAAAATCGGTCCAGCCGAAGGCACTGACATCGTGGTTTCGGATATTCTTTTTTGCCTCACTTTGGGTTAATCCCATCTTGATAGCACGTTCTATCCGTCCCGCCTTCTTGTCGACCACCAACACCCTCAATACTTCTGTTACCTGAGCAGGAATAAGTGAGGCGAGAAAGCCGTGGAACAGATATTGCGACGGACCTGAAAGCTTTTCTGCAAGAATCATTCGGAACATGTTGACAGCCTTCTCTTTCTCGAGAGTGAACTGATTGAAGACCGATGTCTTGCTATACATTATCTTCTTCAACCGTTCAGGGTCCCCCCCATATTTTTCGGCGGTCTCCCCGAAAAGGTTGTAGTCGGAGTAAACTTTTAAAGTAAGAATGCTCGACAATTCCCCAATGATTCCGGAATCGAGCGTCGACGAACATGGAAACAACGCTACTGATGACATTTTCAGTCCTCCTTCTAAAACAATTTTTTTGTAGCTGCAGAGTAGATTCACAACAAAGTCTTTGTTTACCTAAAGCATATTCCATGCCAAAGTTATTTTTTCACATTATTCAATGTGATTACAGTGCGTTAAAAACATTCCACGACTCTACGGGCAATGTAACTGTTTGTATCACACAAACTGTTAGTATCTTAATGTATTGTTATGTCTCGTTACGCTGCTCACACTGAGAAGGGATAGAACAAGTGTCAGTTCTCTTTACAGAATGGAAAAGAATTTATCAGTTCTTCCTCTCGCTACCCCCGGAAAACGAGAACTCAATCTGTAGAATGCTGAACTCATTAATCACACGTTACACGATGATATTGACTCTGGTTCTGAGCGGGGACAAGGTGAAATTGAGGTAGGAGGTTGCGGCAAACTGCTACTATCCCGCCGCCCCGTGGCACAGTAATTGCTGCTTTCAACACTGAGTTATGCCCATATTTATCGACTGCAGCAGGGTCCAACTCGGAATTTTGGGAAAGACTAGGAGCCTGTCCGAAAATAGACATTTTGTTCAAAATCGAGGCATTTTCACAAAACAAGCACAGCCATATAGTTGATATTGCGAGCATTGTTTTGTGAGAATAACGAAAAGTTTGGGCAGGTAAGCGAGGTACGAGACTCCGAAAGGTCATTCTCGGACAGGCTCCTAGTGGCAAATTTTACCAACCAGTGAGAAGAAGGAGGTCCAAATGAAAGGCATCAAGAGAGTAATGGTCTGTGTGGATTTATCGGATTATTCGATAATGACCATCGAGTATGCGTTGGCACTTGTCAGAGGTTTGAAGACTGAAATTTTGCTTTTTCATGTCATCAACAGCAGGGATGTCGATGCTGTGAGAACTGTAAGTCCTTACTTTCCGGGAACCCTCAGTGCCGAAAGTTATATAGAGAGAGTCAAAACTGAACGGCATCGGGAAATCAAAGAGATGATCGAGCAACATTTCTTTGCTGACAAACCACAGATGAGCATCCTTATGCATGTGGGGACCCCTTTTGATGCAATACTGAAGGCGATAAAAACGGAAAACATAGATCTGGTAATCATAGCCAATAAAGGCAAAAGCAACCTCATTGGCACTCTTCATGGCTCAAATGCAGAGAAAGTGTTCAGGCATTCACCTGTACCGGTTCTCAGTGTCAGAAGCCGGGAAAGATTCGGTCGAAATCGATAAACGGGAGAAAAGATAATGAAAACTATAAAGCGAATTGTTGTCGGTATCGATTTTTCCGTCTATACTTCGAGAGTTATGGAGTATGCCGCGGACATCGCAGAACGTAATCAGGCAGAAATTCTTGCGGTAAGTGTTATAAACCAACGGCAGATTGAATACATAAAAACGGTTTGTACACATGAGGACCCCGGCACGATTACCTTGGAAAAATTTATAGACGATGAAACAAGAAGGCGAATCCACAAAATGGACGACCTGATCCGTCAAAGTGTAGCGAAAAATGTTTCCACCAAGACAATCATCAGCACCGGTGTTCCATTTGAGGAGATCCTGAAGGTTGTGAATGATGTAGACGCCGATCTTGTTGTTATGAGTTCAAAAGGTAGAACAAATTTCCAGGATTATATGTTTGGTACGACCTCGGAGAAAATATTCAGACACTGTCCCGTGTCTGTCTTGAGTTTAAACTTGAGGGAATAGCATTACAACCGTGTTTGACCTATGCTCAAGCAGAATACACTTAATTCAACTCTTTATACTTCAGTTCTTTTCAGGGACATCGACGCTCGAGAAGTCGACCGGATTATAGCCGCCGGCCAATGGCGGATTGTCGAACAGGGCCAATATGTTTACCATCAGGACGAAAATAACGGTTTTTTCTACATAGTTGCAAACGGCGAAGTAGAACTGACGTTGAGTGAAGAGGGCGGCAGCCAACTCATTGTCAGCCATATTGGCCCGGGAGGTCACTTTGGCGAGACCTCTCTGTTGACTAACCGCAGTAACAGCCTCAATGCCCGGGCCATAACCGATCTCTCACTGCTCTGTTTCGACACCGGCACTTTCAACAAATTGCTGCTTGCCAATAATGTTATCCAGCGTCAACTAAGCATAGCCTTGGCTGACCGTTTACGAGTTTCTTTCCATGATCACGCAAATGCCCTGAGCAAGTCAAAGAATTATCATAAGAGCCCCGATAAAAATCTGGACCCGACATTTTTTTCTGAAACAACTTCCTCGGCTGGAATGGAAAAAGAGTCCGAATCCACCATTGCACGACAGATCAGAAAGGCGGTCAAACGATTTAGTGATAACCTGGCGCCGGTACTCCTCACCGGTGAAAATGGGACGGGACGCCGTATGGTCGCCTACGAGATCCACCGAACCAGTGCTTACAAGAACGGTCCATACCTGGAGGTTGATATCCGTGAAATCGATCCGGCACAGCTGGAGGTAGAACTGTTCGGTTACGAGCGGGACTCCTCCGCGTTCTCACAGATCGACCAGCTTGGGGTCTTCGAACGTTTGCAAGGGGGGACGGTCGTTCTGAACAATGCCGAATATATGGAACCGGACTTCCAGCGCCAGCTTGCTAAAATCATCAGGAAAAATACTTTTTCCAAGGTGGGCAGCGACACCAAGGGAGCACTTCGCTCCAGGATTATCCTGATCTGCCAGGACAGACCCTGTCAGGAGGATGGCCATAATCGATTACTACCCTCTCTTTATGCCCTGTTTGCGGACCAACATTTCCGCGTGGCCCCCCTGAGAGGACACCGCCGGGATATTCCGAGGTTGGTCCAATACTACCTCAAGCGTTACAGCCTGCAGTACGGCAAGACCATCAATCAGGTGGATCAGCAGACTATGGGCATGTTCATGAACTACGACTGGCCAGGAAATCTGGCCGAAATGGCCAGCGTACTACAGCGAGCTGTTATTCTAGGAAAAAGTCACGAACCACTCAATCACCAAAGCCTTCTGGGAGTGCCAAAATCCGAAGGGAAATGGGAGTTTAATCTCCTCCGTCTCCAACCTGTTCGAGCCTTTCTTTCCAGCCCCCTCTTTCCAGTCTTGCCCAGAGCCATTGTCGGTGTTTTTTTCGTTCTCGTCCTGACCATTTTGTTTTTCGGCCCGATCAGTGCAGAAAAAAATATCGGCCTTACGTTGAGCTGGATAGTGGGTTGGCCCCTGCTCATCTTCGCCTTCTTTTTCCTGGCTCGCACCTGGTGCAGTATCTGCGGACTGTCCGTGCCCGGTTGGCTGGCGCAGATGGTCGTCAAACCCGAGCGGCCAACGCCGCAGGTGATTAGACAGTATTCCGGCTGGATAATGACCATTCTCTGCATCCTGTTGTTTTGGATCGAGACCACCTGGAACGCCTATCAATCGCCACGGCTCACGGCCTGGATTATCCTCACTATCACTCTCGGTTCGCTATTTTTCAGCATATTCTTCAAACGAAGAGTCTGGTGCCGTTATCTCTGTCCGTTGGGAGCAATCAACGCCTTATTTTCGATGCCGTCTATCCTCGAACTGCGCGCGAACAGACATCTGTGCACGAACCGCTGTGTCGACCAATTGTGTTACACCGGTGACGAAAGTGCCGCCGGCTGTCCTATGTTTCGCCATCCTTTCCTGGTGGACAACAACCGTGATTGCATACTTTGCGGTCAGTGCATCAAGAACTGCAAACTGAACTCAATTCACCTCAATCTGCGTCTGGCTCCCCAGGAGCTATGGAACCTCCAGTCACCGCGCCTGGAGGACAGCTTTCTGGTGGTCAGCCTGGCTGCCATTTTTTATCCGTTTGCCATTAACCAGAAGTATTCCGGCTTTGTCCAAAGTTGGACCAATGCCCTTCATGGCCTGGGCCTTCCAGACAGTCAGGTGCCGGCGTCGAGCATCTTCTTTTTTGCCTGTATCATTATCTACCTGAGTGGTTACGCCGTTATGTCGCAGATCATGGCCCGAATCACAGGTAACAGCTGGAAATCGACTGCCTCCATCCTCGGTTACAGCATGATTCCCCTGGTGCTGGGCGCCTTCATGGCCGCACACCTGGAAATCTTTGTTGGTGGCGTCTGGTTACTGTTTGCCAACCTGCAGGACCTTGCCGGGTTGGGCAGTGACTACAATCCGAGCCGAATTTTAAGCCCCGACGCTACTTTTCTTCTTCAGCTCATCACGATCGTTGGCAGTCTCATTGCCTCGCTTTATGCCACTCAGCGCATTCTCAAACGACTGGCGGTGGATTGTCAATATTCACTGAGAATGTTCATTCCGCCTGCTTTCCTGCTCTTGCTGTCCGCCGTTGCCTATCTCCAGTTTGTGTGACCTCAATCAGGCGCACAGGGACCACATTGTATTAATATTCTGGAAGATACCGAGAACTGAGGATTACTTTCAAAACCGCCGCAACCCTGTCTCTTCTGCAATTGGATCGAACAGCCGATAGGCCAACAATTTCACTCGGTCGCTGACAAGAAACCAGATGAAGGCATAGCCCCAGACAAAGGACGCCCAAGCCCAGCCAATTGGCGTCATAAACAGGCCATAAACGGCAATCAACGTCGCAATAATTTGCGTGCCGAGTACAGCTAGCCATAAAATCGGGGCAGGACGAATCGACCAGAATGGGCCGCGTGTACGTGTCAGAAAAATCGTCAGATGTCCGGCCACTGACAGCATGAGGTACATCAGCGTTTGAATATGGGCACGGTCCAGCTGATAGACCTGCTCGCCAAGGTAGAAAAGGCCAAATGCTGCCACGGGTCCGATGACGCCCAGCACTGTGGCTATTCCCAGAACCATCCGCATATTCCAGGCCTCGGGCTGATCCCGGTAAATAACGTTGTCGTAGGCAATGGAGAGGATTGCGCCATCATTGAGCAAAGCCAGCATGACGATCATCACCGCCGTCAATGGATAAAAGTTGAAGATTAAAATAGCCAACGTCATAAACAACAACACCCGTAATGTCTCGGCGATACGGTAGATTGCATAGCTGTTCATCCGCTGAAAGATTTTCCGGCTCTCTTTTATTGCATCGATGATAACCGACAGGCCGGGCGACATAAGTACGATGGAGGCCGCCGCCCGTGCCGCATCCGTTGCTCCAGAAACAGCTATGCCGCAGTCGGCTTTTTTCAGTGCAGGGGCATCGTTTACCCCGTCGCCGGTCATACCGACGATATGTCCATGTTGCTGCAGGACATCAACAATATGAAACTTGTGTTCGGGGAACACCTGGGCGAAGCCGTCGGCCTTCTCTATCATTTGCGCCAACTGCCCGGTTTCGTGATGTTTGGTATCACCAAAACCGCCGGCATCAAGGATATTGGTACCCATCCCAAGTTGCACGGCAGTTTCACGAGCGATAGCCAGCTGATCGCCAGTCACCATCTTAATACCCACACCCATCCCGCGTGCTGTGGCAATGGTGGTTTTAGAGTCTTCTCTCGGCGGATCGAAAAGCGGCAGAACCCCTAAAAATTGCCACTGGTCCTTGGCGTCCGTCCTGGCTACTCCCAACGAGCGAAAACCACGCTTGGCGAAGCCATCGATTGCTTCATCGACGGACGATTTTACCTGCGCAGCATTGGTCGACAATTCAAGGATCATCTGCGGCGCACCCTTAGCGACCTTGAAGGTGCTTCCGTCTGTCGCTTTAATTGTAGCCTCGGTTCGTTTATGCACCGGGTCGAAGGGCTGGAAATGAACTGCCTTATACCCTTTCAGCGCCTGATCATTATTCACGCCGCCTAGCACAGCCAAATCAATGGTATCCTGATTCTCCCGGCGTGAGGCCAGCGCGGCGCTGAAAATGACTTGCTCAGCCGAGACGCCATTTACGCTGAATGGCTCCCCCAGCGTCAGCTTATTCTGAGTCAGGGTTCCGGTTTTATCGGAGCACAAAATATCCGTCCCGGCCAATTCCTCAATGGCCACCAGGCGACTGACGATAGCCTCCTTTTTGGCGAGCAGGCGTGCGCCGACTGCCATGGTCACCGACAGCACTGTCGGCATTGCCACGGGAATGGCAGCCACAGTGAGCACCAAGGCAAACTGAAGCGTGGTGAGCATCTGATCACCGCGAAACAGTGCCACCCCAAGAATCAACACCACCAGGGTCACGGCGAGGAGGATCAAATAATTGCCGATATTCAACACGGCGCGCTGAAAATGGCTATCCGTTTGGGTGTCCTGTACCAGCTGCGCCGTCTTGCCGAAGTAGGTATTTCCTCCCGTGGCATAGACCAAGGCTTCTATTTCACCCTGACGCATGATCGATCCTGAAAAGACCGCCTCGCCGGATTTACGTGTGGCGGGCAACGATTCACCTGTTAGTGCAGACTGATCGACCTCCACAGGATCACCGTCCAGCAGGCGGGCGTCCGCCGGCACAATGTCGCCCAGACGTAGGCGGATGACGTCACCCGGCACCAAATCCCTCGCAGCAGGGGCAATCCACTGACCATCACGTTTTACCCGGGCCTTGATCGCCAGTTTTGCCTTCAAAGCGGCGATGGCGTTGCCTGCCTGGTGTTCTTCCCAGAAGGCGACCACGGCGTTGGCTACCAGTAAAATAAGGATGATAAAAAAATCCGGCCAGTGCCTGACCAGGCCCGATAAAATTACCGCCGCCTCGATCATCCATGGAATAGGACCCCAAAAATAGGTGAGGAATTTCAAGAATGGGTTAACCTTTTTTTCTTCAATCTCATTTGGACCATACTGACTCAACCTTTTCTGTGCCTCATGCTGACTGAGACCGTCAGGTGACGATGCTAAAATTTTCTGCAGTTCGACCATGGAGATGGTTGTCAGGTCATCCTTGGTCTCGATTTTCGTTCCCTGTGAAGATTCAGTAGACTTGAGTTGATCCATTTTAACACTCATGCCGGCCATCCTCCTTTTCTGTAATACCGTAAGCTTGGTATACTTATGAGACGTATCTACCTACAGAACCGGGCGCCAGGCGCCGTCGTCCTGTCAAACAGTGGTCGCACACACAAAAAAGGCAATGGACTACGACCTTGAGAAAGAGGTATTATTTTGTCTCGATACGTTGGCTGCGCAACATAGTTACCTGAAAGACGACTCCAACGACGATTAAAATCACATAGAGAACCACCCCAGCCCGGGAGGTGACGTGCAAAGATTGAACTATGAGGGAGGAACCGGCCACCGAGGACAAGCCAATGAGTGCCCAGTCAAATGTTGCAACCAACAGAATCACTCCTGCTATGCCCCCTATGAAAATGAGCCAAGGGACTGCTGCATATCCCAGCATGCCTGCAATATATGCGGCAATAGTGCTTCCAGCTGCGAATCCTCCCAGACCGATTGCCAAAGTCTGAAAAAACATGGCCAGCAAAGCGCCAACCAGCCCAAACAGCAAGGCGACAGCCCAAACCATCCATACGGGTTGTAATCCCAAATACAGCTGCGCCATCTGAAATCCGGCCACAAAACCAACGCATCCGACAAAAAGCCAGAACAGCCTGCGCCCGAACCCCAAGAGCATGATTCCGATCATAATATTGAGAATATCTATATGGAGAATATCCACCATTAGAATCTCTTTATTAGTCGGCTTAGACAGGTACTTTCAAACTCTGGGGATGTATCCTCAGGATACATCTTTAACAGGTTTCAAGATCAGGACAGGACAGTGCGCTTTTCTCAGCACATGCTCCGCCACATTGCCAAGCAGAACCTTCTCCAATCCTTTGGCATCATGGGTACCAAGGATGATCAGGTCCGCATTTTTTGCTTCGGCAAAGCCAACGATCCGGTCTACCGGATCGCCATAAACTACATCCCCCTCACAGCCAGGACATAGCTTCAGGGAATCCTCGACAAGACTAGCCATCTTTTGCTTCGAAGCAGCAAAATCCTTATCTTGATATTCCTGGGCGAACGGTGAACCTATCATAGCATCTCCAGGGTAGTCAGGAACTACATGGACGAAATCAATGACAGCCCGAAGGCTTTCGGCCATATAAAGGGCATACTCTACCAATTTGCCGGTGCTTTTTGTGAAATCCACTGGAACCACAATTTTTTTTACTTTTTTCATTTCTTCCTCCACATCAGAATTGATCTGTTCTTTCTACTCAGCTCTCTACCCAGCCAAATGGACACCCCACTACATTATGACGGACCAAATCCAATTAGTTTTTTTACATTATTTAAAATACTTACGATCATTATCTCGCAGATACTCGCATCGAATACATAGATTTCTTTAACAACATCCCTTTCAAATAGAACTGTTTTTTATTATTTCCGTTTTCTCTTGTTCTATGCTATTTTTAAGCATTGAAAATAATGGTGTAAAGTCTCGTTTTGGAACATTACGATAATGTAATCATTGAAAAATATTACATCTCAAAAATCCAACACCTGTCTATTTTATTGAGCCGGTAACACACCTGTGGTTTGGTTTCTTCCAACAGCGATTTCGTACCGTTTTATTGACGCCAAATTGATAAGCAAGTTACTTCGCTGAAAATTTATTGTGTTATACAGGAGAGTAAAGCTGATGAAAAAAATTGAGTACCGAGAACAAGCTTTGAAGCTTTTTCCATGGATCTGTGCAAATTGCGGGCGTGAATTTACCGGAAAAAAACTGAAAGAATTGACGGTTCATCACAAAGACCATAATTACAAAAACAATCCGCCCGATGGCAGCAATTGGGAACTATTGTGCATCTATTGCCACGATAACGAGCACTCCCGCTTACTAGACGCCGAATGGCTACCCACTCAGAATTCAGATGCCGAAGAAGGGGAAACAGTCAAACATACCCCCTTTGCCTCTCTCAAAAAACTGTTGAAAAAACCTGACCAAACTTGATGAATTCGTAAAAACCTCGATTTTCGATGGATAAGTAAAAAGCTTCATATTGGAGGCGTGCAATTTTCCTATCATTTCGGCGTACATACGGTACGTCGTAATGATAGGAAAATTGTAACAACGAACAAGATGAAGAGTTTTTACGACGCCATCAAACTTAAGAGATGAATAAAACGAACGGCCAAAGCAACCGATAATGGCAATGAATCGAGGTACCTTCAAAGCAAAAATTCCGGTTCATACCCCACTGTGAACATACTCAAGGTGTTATTGCGAATACTGAGGAAATGGCGGTTGTTTTTATCAAAGGGGCAAAGAGGCATACTGCAAGGTTCAAATCCAAACTTCAGATAAAAATTTGGATCACCGAGGACAAAGATTGGTTTTTCCCTGATTTCTACCTGTCGTAAGGAAAAATTCAGCAACTCAGAGCCTATCCCCTGATTTTGCATTTGTGGTGAAACTGCCAGTGGCCCTAGGTGGAGACCGCACACTTCATTACCATTAAAAGCATTGGAATAGGCAATGTACGATATCGCCCTGTTGCGATGAACGCATACCCATTCGTGCAATTTTCTTTCCTTTTTATGAAGGTTCTCAAACAATCGCGCTTCATAATTGCCGCGAGGAAAAACCTGCCGAAGCAAAGCTAAAGCCTTGGGATACTCTTCAGGGGTGAGTTTGCGTATCTTCATGAGAGTACCCTAACTTTTGCTTGATTTTATAATCGGCATCACTATGCTCTGGAAAAACCTGACCCAAACGACCAGAAGCCCAATAGTACACAATTTTGATTATAAAAACGAATGGATATCTATTCTCCCACTAGGTCAAAGGTACTTGTTGTTGCGGTGGATTCACTTCATTTTTATTTTTATCTACTTTAATGAGATATTTAGCGCCCTGAGCTAAGGATACTTGCTGTTCTCCAAAAATAACTTTAATAGTCCCACAAGTTTCCACTAAAACAATTTTTCCAATACCCCAGTCAGCTTTTGCTTTATGTCGAACATTCTCACCCTGATAAAAATTTTTTTTCGTTGCGACCATTACTCCCTCCAAGAAAAGATGATTTTACACATTCTTGATAGTATAAGGACTAAATCGATCAAATCTCTTATTGATTTATAAATAATCAATAAAAATGAGAATCCCCCCACCTCTGTCTCCACTTTCATTTTTGATGGCGTCGTAAAAGCTCTTCATCTGCGTCGTTGCTGCAAAATTTCTATCATTACGACGTACTCTAGTACGCCGAAATAATTGAAATTTTGCGCGCCTCGCATATGAAGCTTTTTTCTTAGCCATCCGAAATATTAAGTTTTTACGAGTTTGTCATTTTTGATAACGTATATAGGCAAGCCGTTTGTCTACAAAAAAGATCCCCAGTACTCTCAACAAGTGATTGTGTTTTTTTTAAAAAGCCTGAATTGATCTATCAGATCCATTCATTTGAGGTTTTCGCCAAACTCATGCGCTCTCCTGCAATCATGTTTATGCAACAGTATAACGATAGAAAGTGTTGCGAATTTTTCTGTTTTAAGCTAATAACTTGGCAGTTCTAATTTTATTCAGATAGGTGATTTTTATTCCAGGAATTAAGTTCCAAGATCCATCTGGTCTCCCGTCAATGCCAACCCTTTAAGTAAACGGGATCTTTTTTCCTTTACGCTCTCCAACTCGATTAGCGGCTCATCATCCACAGACAAGGACAGGAATCGTGCATATTTTCAGTAAACATCAGTTATATACCGCTGGTATTTCAGGCTATACATTCAGCTCCAGGGTGATCTCCAAGGCCGGAAGTTCTCTCCTTGCTTCGCCTCCTGTTTTATTTACCCGTGCATTATTAGACAACCCACGGGCTGTCGGTGCTTTCTGCCCAAGTTCATCCCGCCTTGCTCGTGCAATTGCCTTACAGGTACCAATAGCCGGCGACGGATTGGTAGTTGAACTTGGTGGCGGAACCGGAGCGGTGACTAATGCAATCCTCCAGCGGGGGATTGAACCGCGGCAACTCATAGTTGTGGAACAAGACCAATTGATGGCCAGCCATCTAAAAAAGCGTTTTCCTGAAATTACAGTTATTCGTGGTGACGCTATTAGCTTCTGCCAACATCTGCACAAGAGTGGAAGACAAATTCAATCCGTTGTGTCATGCCTGCCATTGCTTTCACTTCCTGCCGAACAGGTGGCAGGTGTCGGCTCATGTTTACAGAAAGTTTTAGCCAAAGATGGCCTCCTTATCCAGTATACCTATAGGGTTATCCCTGGCCACAGCCCACTCATCAGGTATTTTGAACAATCTACTGCCAAAATTATTTGGAAAAATCTGCCGCCGGCCTGGGTCGAAGTGTTCAGACATCGGGTTGCAAAGCCTCAATGAAAATCTCTTTTTCACAAAGTATTTCGACTGCCCCATAACAGCAAACATTTATCAATTCACCGTGTCCTCTTGAAAAATGCCAAAGACAAAGCTCAGCACGCAACCTATCTATTTCTTCAATTACCGCACAATCATTAAGATTCGGGATATCAACTATGGCAATCATTTAAGCAATGATGCCGTGGTTGGTCTGCTTCACGAAGCTCGAATTGATATGTTAACGAAAATCGGTTGTTCTGAATCAGAATTGGGCGATCATAATACAGGGATCATAATCGCTGACCTGGTAGTCAATTATAAAAGACAAGGGTATTTGGGCGACGAGATCATCATTCATCTAGATATCGATGAAATTGAAAAAAAAGGGTTCCGAGTGTTTTACAAGATCGAGAGAGGCGATGACATTATCGTCCTCGCTGAAACCGGGATAGTGGCATATGACTACCAGGCTAAAAAAGTTGCAACAGTTCCCAAAGGCTTTCTGGAGGCACTAGTACGACTCAAACAGGAACGACCCCGATTTTAATGATCTCAGACCAAAGTAAAAACATGGTAACTACCTTATTTGAAAAGCAATTGAGCCAAATAGAATCGGCGTCACTTTGTAATCATCTTACAAAGACTGGTGGTGCCGGAATCCAAAATCGCCTTTATCGTTGAAGCCTTGCCCATCCTCACCAACTTTTCCAGACATGTAACGGCAATGAGATACAGAAGGTCTGTATTGTTCTCATTCTTTATATAGTAAATAATTTCTTTCTCTTGCATATCTCATCTCCTGTTTCAGCTGTCTTTGACCCCAAGGATTCGCCCTGAAATTTGACTTGGCAAATGGCCATTTTGTCGCTTCAGAACCGGCAGAGCAAAATGTAATCCTTGTACTCTAAATCGTCCATGTTATCCTTGAGGGTGTCAACGGTTTAGCAAAGGAACGATTCAAGTTGTTCAGTTGTTAATTACATTTAGTAGAGTGCTTCTTGTCTTACTTGCTAGGAATAACTATGTTATAGTTAACTATAAAGATTTTAAATTACGAGATGTTTTCATACGATTTTCAAAGAACAGGATGAAGCCGAAAGCAGTATTATCAACTCGTTCGCTTGCGGTATGGGCTTCACTTGATCTCAATCAATATTATACCCGTCAAGGAAATACAATATGGAAAAAAGACAGCCCAATCTCTTCTCTTACATCATTACGAGCGATAGCGGATTTGCACCTAATCCTTTTGGAGGAATCTGCACACTTGCTTGCTCTAAACCAATTATTCGTAAAGCTGCCAATGTGGGTGACTGGATTATCGGCACGACTCGATCTCCTACAGGCAAAGCTCAATTAGTCTATGCTATGAGAGTTGACAGGGGATTGACATTTGAATTGTACTGGGATTTTCCTGAATATGAATGTAAGAAACCGGGTAAAAATAATGGGTGCGGTGACAATATATACAAAAGAGGGCAGGATGGTCATCTGGTTCAGGTGAAAAACCTTTTTCACGGTAAGGAACATTTTAAAACTGACACCAGTATAAACAGGGTCCTAATCTCAAAGACATTTTATTATTTCGGCAAGGAAGCAATTGAAATACCAGACAAATTCAGCGCCGTAGCACACACGACACAAGGACATAAAACACTGAAGCCCAATCCTCCAAATTCAAATAAACGTGACATCGTGCCTCTCTTTCTTGACTGGCTTCAGGAAAAATTTGAACCAGGTGTGCATGGTGAGCCGATGCATATAAAACCGAAATGCAAACTCCCTTCCTCTGGAATGAGCACGAGCGAAGAATCATTGTCTCCAAATTGAAGATGCGTTGTTATGAATGCTTAAGGGGTTACGATTAGGGGACACGCCACAACGCATTGATTGCTAATCCACAACGCATTGATTGGAATATTTTCCTGAAATCCCGGAATAGCAAGCACGCATTGTGACAATATCTGTCTCGGCATCACCGGTCGGATGAAACATTGGCAAGAAACCACCTGTTTTCTTTTTATAGTCAAGAAATGCGAGGGCTATAGGTACCTTCGCACCAAGGGCTATATAGTAGAAACCCGTCTTCCACTTATCGACTTTAGAGCGTGTACCTTCAGGCGGAATGGCAATGACTAGATGGTCACTGGCTTTAAATGCTTCAATGGTCTGTGCCACAACATTGTTTGCTGACGATCTTGTGATAGGGATGCCTCCCAGCCATCTCATAATGGGACCACGCCAACCTTTAAAGAGGGAATCTTTCCCCATCCAGTGCATCTCAAATCTATAAACAAAAGCCATTGCCAAGGCTAATGGAAAATCCCAGTTACTCGTATGAGGGACTGCGATCAAGACATATTTGGGTTCTGTTGGCGCTTTACCTTGCAGTTTCCAGCCCCTCATTTTAAGGAAAAATTGACATAAGCGCATAACAATTTGACGCAAAATCGGAGTGTTGTACATCGTTAATTTCACAATCTTACCTATGGTAAAAATATTCCGGCTCGTATTCTGTTAGGAGGCTGTCCGAGAATGCTCTTTTCCTCCAAGCACCCAGATATCGTTTACCTGATTGTTACCGAAAAATATAATTTTTAAAAGAGCTCTTAAACATTTTTACGGTAGCGATTGATGAATAAATTCTAACCATGGTAAATTGGAAAGAAGCCGGGACTGTGTTCAGCCCCCCCTTAAGGTGTCTAAGTACCTTGAGATTATCAGATATTTCGGAGATTGATCGCCTCCACTGTGATTTTTTTTGAGCTGCAGCGGAGGATGTTGACGCCACAGTAGTCCTGCGGAATATCAAATAGTTTTCGCAATGGTTGCTGTTGCAGAAGAGAAAGGAGCGCTCGGTTGACACCGGCATGAGCCACCACGAGGAGAGGACCTGGATATTTTTTCACCAGGCTTAGGAAAGCCGGATAACATCGAACTGCAAGATCAGCGAAACTCTCCCCCTTTTCCGGCCGATAAAATTCAAGATCCCGACCACGCTGTTCGTACGCTCCGGGGAAACGTGTCCGTACCTCGTCAACGCTCAAGCCTTCCCAGGCGCCCAGATTGATTTCTTTCAGGTTCTCAATACTGTGCAAGGATTCTGGGGAGATACCGCTTACCAGGGTGGCAGTCTGGACAGCCCGCTGCAGAGGCGAGCTAAAGACATGGCTAAAGGAGATATTTTTCAGCTTTTCATGCAGGGCCTTGGCCTGACGAATTCCGTTGTCATTGAGCGGAAGATCCATTTGGCCGAGGAAACGACGAGGAGAAAGTTTGTCGATTTCGCCGTGGCGAATTAGATAGATTAAGGATTGCATCTGTCCAGTGAGTGAGAAAGAATATCACCCAGCTTCTGATCCGCCGCTTCCTCAACGGCAGCAGCAAGCTGTCTGGCTAGGGCATAGCGGCTGTGGATCATCTTGACAGCCTCATGATTGTCCTTGTAGATCGCCAATTTTTCCTCAAATCGTTCCGCTATATTAACGACCCTGCTTCCTCGGGCGAGTTTGTCGGCAAGATGGACCAGCTCTTTTTCCGTGATGGCCATGCCGGGCAGCCAATCCAGGTCCTTATGGGCGGCAACGATTTCTGCAGCCCGATCAAAGCCGAGATCCTGTAACCATCGACCACCCTCCTGTTCATGGTTGGAGTGCCCTTTAGCTATATCATGCAGGCAACCGCAAACCCGGCACAGTTGCACATCAAGCATTCGATGGTTATTTCGCAAAATGGCAGAACAGAGGGCCATCGCTATTTGGGCAACCAGACGACCATGAGCCAACCCCTTTTCCGGCATCGGATGGAGTTTGAGGATAATCGCACATTCCTCCATGGTGGGATAGCCCAGATGTGAAAAACGTCGAAGACCTGCGATGTAGTCCTCCGGTGTATCCATATCAAAGAGAATATTGGCATCAGGAACATTAACCTCGACGACCTGCTGTGGCTGGTTGTTTTCGAACATTGCCAGTAAAGATCGCAAACCGCCCTCGGGATGTTCAGCTTTCATAATCGAAGGAATCATCCCGGATGCGAGAAGAGGCGGATGGCCACGTTGCCCCTCAAAGCTTGGATAAATGATTTGAACCGGTCTGGCCGTAAAAGCCTGGGCCAACAGCCTGACGGTGCCCTGCCGCACCAGAGGGATATCCACGGGCAGCAGAAAAAATCCGCTGCTCCGGTTATCAATATGACAAACACCAGTCCTGATTGAACTGTACATCCCCAAGAGATAGTTCGGGTTATGGACCGTTCGCGCTCCAGCCTGTTCAGCAATTGCCCCGATTTCCTCCTTTTGGTGGCCGGTAACCACGACCAGATCCTCGATGCCGCAATCCCTGAACAATCCAATGCACTGCTCCAACACTGTCCTCGTTCCCAGGCGTAACGTAGCCTTCAGCTCACCCATACGCGATGAGAGCCCCGCTGCCGGAATGACTGCGCTTAGATCAGATGCCATGCCTTCCTGCCGGTTGCCCGCTGATAAATGAGTTCACCGACGATACTTACCGCAATCTCCTCCGGGGTGTCGGCTTCAATCGCCATACCAATGGGGCAGCGAACCTGTTCAAGCTGCGCCTCTTTGTAGCCTTTGCCCATAAGATTGGCATAGAGCGCGTTGCGTTTTTTACGGCTGCCGATCATGCCGATATACCCAGCCTTGGTCCGTAGGGCCTGGTCGAGCACCTCCAGATCGTGCATGTGCCCACGGGTAACAATCACCAAATAGCAGTCAGCATCGATGTCATACTCCTTAAAGCAGTCAGCAAAGGAAGACAGGACTTTGATTTCATCGGCCAATGGAAAACGTTGTTTATTGGCAAATTCACTCCGGTCGTCCATGACGATGACGCGAAAGCCGACCCGAGCGGCTGCCTCCGCAGTGCAGGCGGCGACGTGACCGGCACCGATCAAAAAGAGATTGCCGCCGACAGCAAAATAAGAGACCAGATACTCCCGGTTCTCGTACTCGACGAGAGTGCATCCCGAGGTGGATGAACTGACCTTTTTGACAGCTGCCAACACTCCTTCCGGTACCTTGTCATTGCTACACCGCCCTTTATGATCAATAACGAAACGCTGGTCGCCGTCGGCGGCATCAAGTAGACATACCAGTGCAACCCTGCGTCCCGAGGCCATGAGAGTGTTCAGCGATTGAAAAACCGATCGGTTCCCCTCGTCCGCCCGGATAAATTCCAGGAACAGTTCCATCTTACCGCCGCAAATCATATCGGTGATTGCCGCGTCACTATTGGATAGATCAAAGACACGACGCATGGAGTGACCACCGGCAAAGCATTTTGGGGCCTCCTTCATGGCCTGGGCTTCCACCAGCCCGCCGCCAATGGTGCCGCCGATGCTGCCGTCACGTCGGATGATCATTTTGGCACCAGCCAGCCGTGGCGTGGAACCAGACTGGCTGGAGATGGTGACGAGGACGAGATCTTCCCCTTCGTTCAAGGATGTGCAAATTTGCTGAATGAGCTTTTTCATCTTCTGATTTCCTTTCGCTTATCTTCTAGAATACGTTTGCCTTGATAAATTTTAGCTGTTGAATCGATGGTGAGGGCGAAATCCAGTTGCTGACTTGTTTGAAAGTTTGCCAACGTTTCCGTCGCCCGGCAGAGTACTGAGTTCTCCTCACCCGGAATGGTGACCAGATGGAGCAGGAGTTTGTCGTGTTGATCCTTCGTGATCAAAACAGCCCCAAAATCGAGCAGACCGGGGAGAGGGAAGAGCAATTCGTCCAAAGCCGACAGAGCCAGTTGCGTACCATTTTTTAAAATTCGGATCTGGTTGATTCGGCCAAGAACCTTGTCCAGTCGCCGGACCTGACTGCCGCAGGGACAGCAACCAGGCAGTAATCGACCCCAATCCCCGGTGCGGTAGCGAATAAGTGGCATACCTGTGCGATTGAGGGTGGTGAAAACAATTTCACCCCACTCGCCGTCGGCCACATTTCCGGCTGTGGATGGATCAATGATTTCAAACAGGAGGTCGGCCTCGCGCAGATGCGCCCCGCAATGGGCCGCACAATCGACCCCACCACCAAGACCTGTTTCCACTGTCCCGTAATGGCAGAATATTTCGCAAGCCAGCAACTCGGTCAACTGAGTACTCAGGCTCTCCGGTATATAATCCGAACAGAGAAGCACCGAGCGGATGTGACCCAAGGGAATTGCCAGCGCAGCAGCCATACGGGCAATGGCCAGGATTTGCACCGGAAAACCAACCAGGACATCGGGCTGAATCTCGCTCAGTTTCCGCGCCGCCTGCTCTGGATCGTCAACCAAACCAAGGATGTTGCTTTGGACCATCGTTTTTTTCAAAGCCTTGGCCAGCAAATGGCCGGTTGAGTCGGGAGTGGCGCCAGGCAGCAGAATCGCCACCGTCTGCCCGGGATCGACCAAAGGCTTCATTCCCTGGTGGAAAAATTCAAGGGTCTGCTCCAGATCCTCATCGGTAAAAAAAAGTCGTTTCGGAGTTCCGGTGGTACCGGAACTTTGGAGAGTGATAATCCGGGCAATCGCATCCTGGCTGACACAAACCATCTCCGAACCATGGTTGCGAAGTTCCTCTTCACTGGTTAGGGGGAGTCTGACCAGATCCTCCAAGCCTGTGATCGCATCGACCCCAACGTCAATTAATTTTCGCCGATAAAAAGCAGAATGCTTCAGGCAGAAATCGATAAGGTGACATAGTCGTTCTCCCTGATAGTACTCGATGTCTGAGCGCGAAAGTGATGCGGTGGCCTGGTGGATGATCCGACCGAGACTTTGGCTCATCAAGGCTTCCAGAGGGGTTATATTCATGGCCGGCTGACTCCGCGATAGAGTCGTTTTCCCATACTGGAAGTCAGATTATAGGCGCAGAATGGGATAAGCTTGCCTTCCGGGGAAACCACATGGATGCAACAGCCTTGCAGGCGCTCCAGATCCAGATTCCAGACATCCTGAAAGGCCATAGCCGAAAGGGAGAAAGTGTGAGTGCGGGCTCGAGCCAGGAAACGGTCCAGATCGTCTAGTTTGTTCAGAGGCGGTGTCGTTTTTTCACCTGTACAGACAGAGGGGCCGGACGCCATCGGCAATGTCCATTGGCGTGCGGTGAAGGCGACACTTTTTTCCCGACCTTGCTGAGCCGTGGGTATTTCGGTTTGGGCTTCGCCGGTGGAACAGCAGGCCACCTGTCGATTGCCAAGAGGCATAAGGTTGCCGCTTTCCTCCACCAGGAAATTTCCATTAAAGGAACAGAGGGCGTGCTCACAGGCAGGAGGTGCAAAATGTTCGGCTGTAATGGCACCATCGCTTTGTCTCTCGATCAGCTGCAGGAGTTCCGGCAAAGTCAGCCGATCTTCGTCCGCCGGAGCTTCCGGAAAGCGGCCGAAATAGCTGACCGGCTGAAAATGTACCCCGCGAACCGTAGGGGCAAAGCGGGCGGCATACCTTATGATTGCACCGACTTCATGGGTGTTAATATGCGGAACCAGGGTCGGTACCAAAACTACCCCCAATCCAGCGGCTTGACAGTTAAGTAAAGCCTGTTCCTTGATGGCGGTCAGATCGCGGCCGCGCAGGGCTATATGGGTAGCACTGCTTAGGCCGTCGAACTGGAGAAAGACCGAGCTCAAGCCTGCATTTTTGAGAGACAAGGCATGGTTCGGGTCGGCGGCCAGGGACAGACCGTTGGTATTGAGCTGGATAAAGGAAAACCCCTTTTTTCTGCCCAGACTAATGATCTCAGGCAGATCGTCGCGTACCGTGGGTTCACCGCCGGACAATTGTATGTTGCAGAAACCGGAAGCTTCTATAACCCGGTCATAAAGGTAACCGATCCGGGTAAGCGAAGGCTCATCCGATTTTTCGGCACCTGCACCGGCATCAGCAAAACATACCGGGCATTGAAGGTTGCAGCGCTGGGTAATTTCAATCAGGGCTGTACAGGTATGCTGGCCATGATCCGGGCAGAGGCCGCAATCAAAGGGACATTGCCGGTCGATAGCGGTAAAGCACCGCTGGGGTGCGGAAGGTTTTTTGGGCCGTAGCCAGCTGGAAAAAGGAACAGCACCCCGCCAGATCACGGTGCGAAAAGTGCCATGCTCCGGGCAATGTTTGACCAGAAAGACCTTATCGTCCTGCTGCTCGCGAAAGGCTGGGATGCGAGCAAGGCAGACCGGACAGAGACTTGCCGTCGAAGACAGCAGCTGAACAGGGCGATCAGTATCCACCGGATTCTTCCCTGGGGAGACTGGGGTCGATATTGTTTTCAGTGAGAATCTGCAAAATCATCTCGCGGGCACGTACCATAATATTGCCGCAGACCTCGGGTTTTTTTCCGCCGTGAAAGCTGAGGATATCGTCGCAGCGAATGCCGCCCCAGGAGGTGGAATTTTCCTTGAACCAGTCCATAAACTGGGACAGCAACAGGGGGTAGCAGTCGAGAGGCGTTTCTACAACACTCCCCTTGGCTGCGTAAAGGGCCATGACACAGGCGGCCCCACTGGCAATACCGCAGAGATCCCCGGTTGCCGATCCTTCACAGAGTCCTGCCATGGCCCGCACCAAGCCAACATTTTCCACACCCATATCCGCAAGGGTCAGTTGCATCATAATCTGGCTGCAGCAGAACCCTTGTGCTGCAAGCTGCATGATCTGCAGGGATGTTTCATCCATTGTTTGCACCTTTTTCAGCGATCAAAACATAGTACCCTAAAGGGGCTGTGGCCAGGGAGCGACAGGTCTTGCGGGCAGCATCCGCCCCCATGAACAGCTGCCAGAATTTTTCCAGACTACCATAACTGAAGATGATTTGACCAGCCAGTTGCTTGAGCAGGTCACTTCGATCCTGAAGGGTTAGCAGGGTTAATCCGGCATTGGACAGCCCTTTTTTAATATCTTCCAGAGGCAGGGCATGACTGATGCAGCTCTGCAGGTTGGCAAGCTCCGGTTGCCGCTTGACCTGTTTACGATAAATGTCGGTGAGAATCAACGTACCGCCGGGACGAAGAACGCGATACATTTCCCGAAGACTCTTGCCGATGTCACAGGTAAGAGAAAGTACGCATTCGGCAATAACCATATCAAAACTGCATGGTTGAAAGGGCATGGTCGTTGCCTCTCCCTGAAGTAAGGTGGCATTCGGCACACCGGACAACAACTGTTCAGCCTTGGCAAGCAAGAGGGCGGACGGATCCAGGCCGGTGGCTCGCAGACCGAAAACCGAGGCCATCAGGGCCACCGTGTGCCCGGGACCACAGCCGACATCAAGGATTGCGGAACCTAGAGCCGGTTTGCAGCTGCTCAGGATTTCGGTAGTCAGGGCGATGCCGCCGGGTCTTAGGGTACCGCCGGTGACCTCTGACAGTTCATCCTGTTCGTAAAGAGGGGTAACCGGTGGGAACCTGGAACTCCTGGTCACTTCCATGTTACTTATCTTCCAATAGTTGTTCCACTTCCAGCATCTTGCCTACGGCGAGACTTTCAGGAACCAGGATAACGCCACACTGAGGACAGGCCATGAGTTCCACGTTGAACACGGAATTCAGGTAGGTGACATTTACCTTGGTTGGTTGCAGAGGCTGACTGCATTCATTGCAATGCCAGGCAGTGGCTTCGATAAAAGAAAAGGTGCTCATGAGAGTTTCTCCGGCAACTGCATTCGATGGCTGTAGCTATTATGGATCACATACCCTTGGTCTGTTGCTTCATACTCCACCCAATAGGTTACCCGCACCGGCTTAAAGCTGGCCAGGCGGTGATTGTTGTGCGGATTTATCAAGTGTTTCCCGGTCTGTTCTGCCTGGAGGATTACCTTCTGTACATCCTCTTCAAGGATATGACGGCTGTTCAGCAGATCTAAAACCTCCTGACTCAGAGTAAGACGAACCTTTTTATATTCAGGTACCAACCCGACTGACTCCCCCCAAAGGTCGGTTAGCAGTTCTGCTTTGAACCGTGCCCGATTTTCATGACGCGCGGAAAAACCGGGATTTTTTCGATTCAAAGGATCCCCTGCCCCGGAGACGGGGAAAATATAGTCCAGAAGATGAGCGACCGATGAGCCTGCGGCAGCGAGGTTATCACGGCACATAGCACAGTAAGCAAGACCAGCATGCTCACTGCGTTCCGCTTTTACCCGAGCCGCCTTGCTGCCAAGAGGTGGATTGGCAAACTGCATCAAGCCACCGTAACCACAGCAATCAGTGAGTTCGCCACTATAATCGTTTTCGATAATATCCAGCCCCAGCTTGGCGCAGATACTACGAACGCCTAAACGTATAGCCTCGTGGTGGCGGGCTGTACAGGGGTCGTGAATTGTAAGCGATTGATCTGGTTTGCAAGCCGTATCAGTGGGCAACTTCAGGGTATCCAGCATTTCCCAGAGGGAAATCACCTCTATTTCACTACAAAATTCTTTAAAGATAGCTAAGCAGCTCGAACAAGCCGTAATCACCGTGGGGTTACCCAGCTGCTTAATCTCCGCCTTAAAACTGTTCAGCGTCTCAACAAACAGTTCTTCCTGCCCGGCCCATTGGGCTGGGATACCACAGCAGCCAAGTATCAGACCGACCCCGTCCGCTAACTGGCCACAGAGGAATTGATAGGTTTTCTTGACTGCTTCCGGAGCAGAACCGACAAGCTGACAACCGGGATAAAAGACAAATCGGCTTTTTGAGGTTCCAGGCTGATGGCGACTGAGGGTGCAGAACTCGCTGAGACTGAACTGCATATCTTCCAGGGCAAAATCGTGAGCCGAAGGCGGCATATGACCATTAGCGACCATGCTTTGTCGGGTAGTGCGACAGAGTTCGGGCACCGGGATATCGTTAGGGCAGATAACCGTACATTGGCCACAGAGGCTACATGCATTAATCATCCTGTTGGCACTTCTAACGCCTTGGACGATTGCTTGATTATTGTATATTTTTCGTGCCAGAGTTTTCGGATATTCCTTATATTCACGGAGATAAACACATTGCTTAACACATTCCAGGCATTCGCAATGAATACAACGCCCGGCCTCCAACCGTGCCTCATCACCGGTGTAACCGGCAATGGAATCCGCAGGAACTATTTCGGCGACAGGGGCCATGCCGGCAGTAACCGTATACATCCGGGTGGTCCTGGTTCCTTCCATATCCCGCTCGGCGGTGAGCGATACTTTTTGCAGGTAACGTTCAATGGAAAGGGCGGCACGGCGACCGTCTTCCACCTGTTTTATCACCGAAAAAACAGCTCCGTTGCCAACGATGCCGCCACCGGCAAAACAACCGTCATGGCCAATGGCCAAGGTCTGAGGATCTGGTCGACCGGCGCCAACCGGTAACAGATTCGTTGTTATTTCGTCCAGATCAAAATAGGCGGCATCATATTCCGAAACCAGTGCAGCAATACTATTTTCAGTCAAGGTGGAGTGAGATTGCAAACCAACGCCATAATGCTCAAGCATAGCCTCGGCTTCGATCAACGTCTCCCGAGGAAGAAGCGTTTCATCGTATTGGCGAAGTGTCCCACCGAGACCGGCGTCGGAAGTAATGAGAATGGTGTTGCGACCCTTTCGTGCCAGATCGAGAGCTGCAGTCATGCCGGATAGACCGCTACCGACAATGACAACCCGACCACTTTTCATCGGTAGCTTTGGCAATTTAAGTACAGCCGAAGTATTGCTGACACAATAGCGTTCCAATCTGCCGGTCGAAAGTGGATCGCCGATCTCTCCCCTCTTGCAGAAGGAATAACAGGGTTGATCACAAATACGGCCAACAATTTCCGGAAAAGGCATGGTCCGGTCAAGAATCCGCCGGGCCCCACGTAGATCACCTTTGGCAAGGCTGGCCATAAAGGCACGGACATCGACATGGATTGGACAGGCTGCAGTGCAGAAAGGCTGCTCTTCCTGAATGCAGCGGACCTCAAACTCTCTAAGCTGCGGTTGATCCATCGCTTGAAACCCGGTTGAAGAATAAAAAGGCCCTTTTTAACAAGAAGTATGTGAAAAAGACCTTCAAAAGAGCTGAAAACCACAGAGAAGGAAACGATCCCCCTCTCTGTGATATTATCAGGTGCTACGGAAAATTACAGGCTCTATTTCGGCATAGCGGCCAGGACTTTCTCCGGTAGTGCCGGGAGATTTCGTACCCGTGCTCCGCATGCATTATAGATGCCGTTAATGACCGCTGCATGCGGACAGGTAAGCGGCAATTCACCGACACCGGATGCGCCAAAGGGGCCGTCCGGACGGGGGCTTTCTACATATATAATCTCCATATCATCAGGGATCTGTTTTATATAAGGGAATCCTGCTCCGGCGAGGGTTGAATGTTTCTTAATATCTTCAAAGTCCTCAGTCAGCGCCAGACCGATGGCTTGGGCGATACCGCCATAAAGTTGGCCGTCAACAACCAATTTATTAACGATTTTACCAACATCTGCGACACAGGTGATTTTCTCAACTGTGGTCTTTCCTGAAGCCACTTCAACAGCCACTTCAGCCATAAAGAGCCCGTACATATAGTTGCTGAAGGGATTGCCCTGACCATTTTCATCACAGTTACCGGCCGGAGCACTCCACTTGCCGTTCACCTTGGTCGGAACTTTTTCGGCAACCATCTCACTATAGGTGCGGAAAGTACCATCGGCTTTTTTCATCACCTTGAGCAGTTCTTCACAGGCGACACGTATCGACTGGCCAACCACTACCTGGCTACGGCTACCGCCGGCGGGACCGGAGTTAGGACATTTGCCGGTGTCGTTCATCACCAGGTTTATCTGAGCAGCGGTGATGCCAAGAGGCCGCAACGCCTCATGAGCAGTGGCCATAGTTCCCATATCTGCACCCTGACCATGATCCTCCCAGGTGTTGAAGATGGTGACGGTACCATTGGCATTCAATTCTGCATCGGTTTCCGCAGTATCGGGGCCGTCAAGACCGCAGCCGTAAACACCAAGCGAGATACCGACACCACGCTTAACGGTAGCTGTAGAATTGCTACTTACCCGCTTTTTGGCTGCCTCGTATTTCGGACGAAGTTTGTCAAGCATTTCGGGGAGAGAATAAACCTCTGGGTCCTGTCCGGTGGGAGTAGTGGATCCTTTGCGATAGCAGTTTTGGTAACGCAATTCCAGCGGATCCATACCCATTTTTTCGGCCAGCTCATCCATCAGTACTTCGGAAGCAAACTCGGACTGAGGCGAACCGTACCCACGGAAGGCGGAACCCCAGGCATGGTTGGTGCAGACGGTGCGTCCTTCACCACGAATGTTTTTAATATTATACCCCGCGCCGATAAACTGTGCGCCACGCAGAGTCAACAGATCTCCAAATTCTGAATAGGGTCCGTGATCAACCGACCAGTCGGTTTCCATACCCTGAAGCATACCTTTTTTGTCTGCTGCAAACCGGACATTCACGAAGAAAGGAGAACGCTTGCCGGTGTAGGTCTGTTGCTGGAAGTAATCGTAGCAGAGGAACACAGGTCGACCGGTAGCGATAGCTGCGGCACCGACCAGAGCCTCCATTGTTGGGCTGAACTTGTAACCGAACGTACCGCCGGTGTTATTCTGGACGAGTACCAGATTTTCCGGTTCTACACCCAGACCAGGCGCAATCATGTAGAGGTGGAGATGGACACCAATGGATTTGGAGTGGATCACCAGTTTACCGTCGTCGTCATGGTAAGCATATCCGACATCGGGTTCGATGGGCATATGGGGCTGGCGACCAACATAATAATCGCCTTCGACAGTCACCTCTGCTTTATCGAAAATCGGTTGGGTTTCTTCGCCCTTGGCTATTTTCTGAACATAGTAGATATTCGGAGTTCCGGCATGGATCTCGATGGCATCGGGTTCCATGGCTGCCGGAGCGCTCATGTAAGCCGGCAGTTCTTCGAGTTCAACCTTGACCATTTTAGCTGCAGCCTTGGCGTTTTTCTCCGTATCGGCGCAGACTATGGCTAACGCATCACCAAACTGAAAGATTTTGGTATCACAAAGAATCGGACGATCCCAGCCATCACCTTTATTTGATGGAAAGGTGATAAGACCGGTAATGCGGTTTTTACCCTTAACGTCTTTAGCGGTAACAACCTTGAAAACACCAGGCATTTTTTCGGCTTCGCTGGTATCAATAGACAAAATGTTGGCATGGGAAACCTCAGCCTGGACAAGAGCCATCTGCAGGGTATTATCGGGCAGAGCCAGCCCACTGTCCGCACCAAAATCCCAGGTACCTGTTACTTTGGCCGCAGCACTGGGACGTGGCATGTTAGTGCCGAATACCTTGCCATCCTGGGGAATTTTGTATGCCAGATCTTTGAGGGTCAGCTCACCCTTCAAAACCTTGGCGGCATCCTGAACCGCGTCTACCAATTGTTTATATCCGGTACAACGACAGGCATTGCGATGTTTCTGAAACCATTCGCGAATATTTTCACGGGAAGGATCGGGGGTGGTGTCAAGCAAGGCTTTGGCGGAAACAATAAATCCCGGGGTGCAGAATCCACATTGGGCACCGCCGTGGACCATCCAGGCCATTTGCAAGGCATGGAGGTCACTCGGGGTTCCGATACCTTCAATAGTGGTAATAGCCGCACCTTCAGCGACCCTCTCCATCTTGGTGATGCAGGAGCGAAGCAGCTTACCATCTAAGATGACGTTACAAGCACCACATTGCCCCTGCCCGCAGCCGACCTTGGTACCGGTCAGGTGAAGAGTTTTTCGGATTACGTCTGACAGCAGGTCCGACCCATCTGTGACCACAGTCCGGGCAATGCCGTTAACATACAGTTTTTTTCTCTGCATTATTTTCTCCTAAATAAATGTTAGTGAAACATGCTGGTTACTATCTTTAAAAATTGCGACGAAACGAAATTATTCACGTCCCATTACAACCAAAATAAATTAATATGTTAGAAATTACATTCGACAGAGTTTAATAAGACCTGTACAAACCTAGTTAGGGAAAAACATGTTCCACCAGATTTATTGTTATGATTACAGCGCTACGTTATTAATGTCCTTAACATCAATATCCTTGGGACAACGCGAATAGTCATACCACAGACATTTTTCTAGGCATTGATAGTCCTGAGTATTGATAGATAATATGTTCCTGTATTCGCACCAAATTTTTTTTGGATCCAAACCATGCGCTCCCAAATCGAAGCAATTAATATGCCACAACAGAAATTTATAATTCAAATTAATAAAAACGTCTGCTATTGGATAAATACTTACCTATACGAACAGATAGCTACTACCTGGCAATGAGATACGGAGAAATAAAGAAAAGGAAAACAAAGAGAGAGGAAGAACAATCGATATGAATATGTGACAAATTGTCACCTCGATCAACCAAAAAAAATCGACAAAACTTTAATTACAAGACAACAGACAACACGATGCTGTTGTATTAACAATAGGATACGCAGTATGTGTCAGAATGACACGTTAAAATACCGATTGGGACATAAGTCTCAAGTATTGGACGACCAGCATAAATTGTGCATTCCACAATATGTACTGGAGACTACCCCCCCCACAAGAGGATATAAGTACCTTCACATAGAAGCGTCGAGGAGCCAAGCCTTACCGCTGCCCGGTTTTCAGCCAGGGCGGCAAGCAGACCATGAATGGCAGTTGCCTCAGAAAGCAGTTGCATACATTGTCTTTTACTATGGGAAAATTCACGTTTATCCTTTCATATCCAATTCATATTATTTGTTAAAAAATGGACTCCCTCTTTGGTGAGTTATCATGAAATCAATTAAGTACCTGATTATAGTCGGAACTCTATTAATGTTAACAGCTGTAGGGATTTGGTATGCAGGTCATGATAACAATTTGATCTGGAAAAAAACAATTCTTACTGACAAGTTTGGAACTATCTCTGTTGCGTACCCTCTCTTCGGGGAACATGAGCAGGTGCTGGTTTTTGTCGATACGAAGAAATTCGATTCCCGAAAACTGTCTGATCGGATCGCTCACCTTGGATCTCAAGCGGCAATTGTTGATTCAGGACTTGCCTTAAAAGCCTTTTCGACTGGAAGCGAAAAATGCGCTGATACAAAACGGGCAGCAGACTTACTCAACACCCTGATAAAAAAAATCCCGATTTCCGGTGATAGACGTCTCGTCGTGAGTGGCATCGGTGACGGAGCCTTGATCCCTTTTCTCAATGCAGAAGCCAAATCGGAACAGAATATCACCAATCTATCCATTGGTTTTTCGGCAGTGTTGCCCGCCGATTTGGTCCTTTGCCCACCTTTTCTTACTAATCGTCACGGTCAGCAGCATGTACTCACCACATCACCCCGCCTGGCAGGCAACTGGCGCTCGGCCTGGGTCGATCATCCTTCTCCAGAGACTGCAATCTTTGTACGAGGGATCCCCGAAGCCAAGACATGGATCGCACCCTACGACACACCGGTCGATACTGTTTTGATTGAAGAGTTGCAAAAATTGTTTGGACAAGCCGATAACCCGGCCATACCCCTGCCAGTCGTTGAAGTTCCTGCAACGGGAGGGACAAATAAGACAGTAACCTTATTCTATTCCGGTGATGGTGGCTGGCGTGATCTGGATCGTATTGTTGCTAATGAAATGGCCAAACAAGGATATCCGGTGGTGGGCATCGATACGTTACGTGGTTTCTGGAGCCGTAAAACACCCGAGCAAGCTGCTGACAAATTAACCGGGACCCTCGCTTATTATCGAAAAGCCTGGGGAGCGAAAAATTTTGTACTCGCCGGCTACTCATTCGGAGCCGATATTCTCCCACCGATTTACAATAGGTTGACTCCCGCGGATCAAAACAGTATTCGCTTGTTGATACTCCTGGCACTCTCCAAACAAGCTGACTTCGAAATACATGTTTCAGGCTGGTTAGGAAAAGACAGCGGTGAGTTACCGATAGCCCCTGAATTGGCTCGCCTGCCTAAAAATAAAATATTATGTATTTACGGTCAAAAAGAAAAAGCCGAAACAGCCTGTACCGATATAGTCAATACCCAGGCCCAACTCCTGGAATTACCGGGAGGTCATCATTTTGATGAAGATTATCCAAAGCTAACCCGATTGATTTTAGAAAAATACCAAGCAGCAGGAATACATGGAGCCTCTGTTCCAAATCCTCCAAAATAATTGCCGGCACCCAACGTGTTACTCTGTATTATTTGGTGACCACTCCTTTGATACCGCCACTAATCAGGGCGGCGGTTCTTAGCAGGACATACGGCAGGGTCAAAAATCCCCCCGGGCAAACAAGGTAGCGCGGTTCCCAGAGTGGATTGAATTTTTTCTTATAATCGCGCAGTCCCTCGAAGTTGTAAAAATGCTCACCGTGCTGGAAAACCATCGCACCCACCCTATTCCAGAGAGGCGCAAAGGAGCGGCTTTCCAACCCGGAGAGAGGTGCCATGCCAATATCCATCGATTGAAAGCCCTGCTCCTTCCCCCACAACATCAGGCTGATAAAGAGATACTCCATGATCCCAGGAGGGGCCTCCGATCCAAAACGCATCAGATCCAATGAGAGCTCCTGCCTGTTTGCTCCCAACCAGAGATTGGCAAAGGCGACAATCCTGCCTTGCCGCTTAACGACGGCAACAGGAAAGTTACGCAGATATTGTTCGTCAAAACAGCCAAGAGAGAATCCCTTCTCGCGGGTATTCTTGTCCTGAAGCCAGTCGTCCGAAATTTTGCGCAACTCCGGCAACAGCTCAGGGACTCTGGCGGCGGGAAGCACTTCTAACTGACATCCTTCCTTAGTAAAACGGCGATTGGTGTAGCGTAAGCCTTTGCGCCCTGATCCCTCCAGCGAGAAATCCGCTAGCGGCACAATGGCATTTTCTCCAAGTTTAAAAAGGGTCAAACCCATGTCCAAATAGACATGCAACATGGTGGTATCGACTTCGTAGAAGACCGTCTGGCCGCCGTGTCGTTCTACCAGTTCGCGATATTTCCATGCCAGCTCCCGGGCCACGGCGGGGGGACCGATTGGATTCCCCAGAGCAACCCAGGCACGACCTTCAACTCCATACATGACAAAACCGCTCTGCTGATCATCAAACAGCAGCGCCTTGTCACCGAGCAGGGCGAGATTGGCTAGAGTTTCCGAGGACTTGTCGATTATTTGCCGAGCAAGATCCAATTCGTCAGCCCCTGGCCGATCGGGGTCTTTGGGGGCAGGTCCCAGCAACCTCGCTACCGTCAAAATCAACAACAGAACGGTGCTACCGACCGTGGCACGAAGAAATCTGGGAGCATTTCCATCCAGAGCAAACCGCCACCAGAGCTCGCTGGAGTAATCGACATGCTTATAAACGAAGATTCCCAGCCAGATGGAACTGGCCAGCACCAGCACGATGGTTACACCCCATCCGAAACCGAATGAATCATGGAATAACGATGCCCGCCGGTAAAAATGTCGACGACAGGGAAGCAACGCCACCAACATCAGGCCAAGGAGTGCAGCCTCCTCGTAATCCAAACCCTTGAGCAGCGAGAGCACGCTGCCGACCCCAAGAAAGACCGCCGTAAGGACATAGGCGGCATCGATTCGTCGCTGTAGTCCTCTCGCCAGCAAAAGCAAGCAGATCCCGATCAGGCTCCCGAGGAAATGGGATAATTCGATCACAGGAAGAGGGAGAATCTCGTAAATCCAGTGCAGACGATCGGGTATCGTTGGTGTGGCCCCGGAAAAAAGCAACACGGCGCCACTCATCAGTGTAGTGGCCGCCAACAGATTCGGGATCATGACTCCCCACCATCGATCCACCTGGCGCGCAGCCTTTTTAACCAGGCCTTTTTTCTCTAAAAGCTCATTCCCTCCCATCAGAAGAGTTGCTATCGCCAAAGGCAGCAGATAGTAGATTCCACGGTAAACCAGCATCGCGCTGATCAAGGCATCCGCCGGAATGTCTGGGGCCGACAGCAGGATCATCGATTCGAAGACCCCCAGCCCTCCAGGGACATGGCTGATCAGAGCCGCCATCTGGGCCAGAAGAAAGATACCAAGAAACTGAAAAAAAGAGAACCCGGACTGTTCAGGGAGCAGGACGAAGAGCACCCATCCGGCCAAGGTCCAGTCGATTGAACCGACAAACAGCTGTGCCCAGGCTAGACGGACCGAAGGTAACCGGAGTTCCCAGTTCCGGAATACCAAGGGTTCTTTTCTAAAAGAGACGGCAAGGATATACAGAACAACCAGCGCGGCAAAGACCAGACCGACAGGGCGGACGGTATGAATCGCTATTTTTCCGAGAACCGGTATCGCCATAGGCTCAGCAACGAAAACCACGCCGGCGATAGTGACAATTCCCAGCCAGAAGGTCAACACGGTGAAGGCAACCAACCGGGCAATCTCTTCAGCCGATAAGCCCCATGCCGAATACAGCCGATAGCGGATGGATACGGAGGTGAGCAGGGAGAGTCCAATGGTATTACTAAAGGCATAGCTGATAAAAGAGGCTAACACCACTTTTCCCGTGTCAAGTGGATGGCGGATATAAGAAATCGCCAGTCGGTCATAGCCTGCCATAACCAGATAGCTCAGGACAGTCAGCCCCAGAGCAGCCAGAATATGTGAGGTCGGGATGGCCTGGAGCTGTGCAAGAATATGGTGGTAGTGAACCTGACGCAGTTCATTATGCAGCACCCATAGCGCAGTGCCGAAAAGCACCAAGGCAATCAAGGGGAGAGAGCGGTGAATATAGAGAGAACGGCGCTCTGCAGATGTCATATGGATTTATCCTCTTGGTCAGGAAATGGCTGGGGCAATTGTTGAGGCACTGTTAAGCGCCCGGCGCGGTTCGATCTCTCCACGCCGAGCGGTAACAACAAGACCGGTTGTGCTACTCACACCTATCAGCCCTGCAGCAAAACGTATTCCAGTATATGCGAGCCGCGCGTGTCCGCCGGAAAGGCGAGAATATTATTTTTCCGCTTTCGCCGCCACGACATCGTTTTTTTGAATATGAAGACTTATGTTCTGCTTGGAGGTCTGCCCTATGTGTCAGAGTAGTTTTCGCCTCAATGACCTTATCGTAAACATAATAAGCCGTTTTTTCCTTACTGGAAAATTCATTTATATAGCCGGGCCAGTCATCTTCAATTTCTTTCATACGGTCCAGGATACGGGCAATAGTCTTGAAATTCCGATGTATGCCGCCAATTTGAATCCCTCGGTACCCGAATGCCTTGAGAACAACGCCCAGGGCGGGCCGCCCGTTCAATGGCTACACTTAGGCCTTCCTTTGGAATCTTCCACTCCTGGACAACTTTCTCATACAGGATATCAGGCACATAGGCGCCTGGCACCCTGCCTCGATTCATGGCCCGGGCTGCTTTTGGGCTGAGAAGATATACCGAAGCTATCACCGGTATTGATGCATTTTTTTTTGTTATGGTATCGGATTAGTTCATTGAACTTGTTGATATCATAGCCAAGCTGTGTAATGACAAAACCAGCACCGGCATCAATTTTCTTGTCCAGTTTTTTATACTGTGCCAGGCATTCCGATTTCAAAGTTTTAAAGGGGGAAACCCCGCATCCGGTAAAAAATGGCTCTAGATCGCCCGAAGCCATCATGCGGTCACTCATTCCTTCATCATGCTAGTCAAAAGGACAGAGTCCAAGTCAAACACCGGAGTGCCTCGCCCGCCAAAGCCCTATCCGCTGTAGTCCCCAGTCAGACATAAAATGTTCTTCATGCCCATACGATGCAGCTGCAGTGCACGGCTTTCCATACCGACCCGGTTCATGTCCCGGCAGGTAAAATGAACAATTACATCCAGCCCATGCTTGAAGATTTCATATCCCAGAACATCCGGGGACAATGAAGGATTGCCGCCGGGGTTGTCGGTTATGGAGACGGCAGTGACCCTGCCGTCGGCAAAAGCGTCCTTTGCAATGCCCACCAGGGTATCGGTATTGGCGCCAAAGGATTCACGTCCCGGCACCAACTCAATGGTGACAACAAATTTTTCCGGGTCCATTAATTGGTTAATGAAAACACGAAGCATTCACATACTCCTAACTCAAGGTCATGTCTTTGTTTCCAACATTAACGAATCTGATTGAGTAACACATTGATCTGGATCAAGATTCATCTTTTTTGGCATGGCGTACCCCTGGTATGGGGGAATGTTTTCTTCACACAATTAACATCAGCATCTTCGGCACATTTTGAATCGGGCACACTATTGCCAATATTATCTGGCTCTCATTCAAAGATAACGAGTTAAGATGCCAGTTTATGTTCCACGAAAATTGCTGGTACGGTTAAAGACCTTATTCAAGTCAATACATAAGGGCTGAATGGGCGAATTTATCCAATCTCAACTTTCCGAGTTGTCTTAACTTCAGTTGGTTAAGACAACTCGGAAAGTTGAGTACTCATAATTACACCTCCTTGGTTAGATTGATAAAACAATTGGGCTTATTGCTTTATCGATCAAGGTTTTGTAAACATCGAGCATTTAATCCGTATGGCGAAAGATTGTGGGTGTGTTGAACAGTATCAGATGATACAATTTACCACCAATCCGCGAAGCGGTTCAGTTCTCCTGAATATTTGAACTGATCTCCTCAGTTAGTACATAGTCATATGCAGTCATATGCATTGGTCATTGGTGTTAAAATGTTAAATCCCAATATGCCATCAATTAATGATCAGGAAGATGCAAAGGTTCCTTCTGGTCTTCCCGCCGTCATTGACGCCCAGGTACATATTTTCCCGCAGAACTTTTTTTCTGCAGTATGGAAATGGTTTGACCAAAATGGCTGGCACATTAGATATCAACTGACATCTTCCCAGGTGCTTGAATTTCTGCGATCTCACGGTGTCCAGCATATCATTGCATTTCAGTACGCTCATAAACCGGGGATTGCAATTCAGTTGAACAAATACATGGTGGGAAAATGCATCGAGTATAACAACAGAGCTACAGGATGATAAATCGGTACTCCACCGGGAGAAATGCATCGGGTGCGCAAGCTGCGTGGCGGCCTGTCCAAACCGGGCGCTTTTTGTCGACTTCAAAGCCGGTGATGACCTTCAGGAAAAGATGGTAGAGTATACCTATGCAGTTTTAAACAACAAAAAAGACCGATCGGGTTTTTTGAATTTTGCCGTACGGATCAATAAGGAATGTGATTGCTGGACATTGGAAAACTCCCGAATTGCACCGGATGTGGGCATTTTTGCATCGACCGATCCCGTTGCAATCGACAAGGCCAGCCTCGATCTAGTGAACGTATCGTGCGGAAAAGAAATCTTTACAGAAACACATCCCCAGCAGAAACATCTTATACAGCTGCAATATGCGGAAAAAATCGGATTGGGAAACATCGAGTATGAACTGATCCGGATTTAAACGCGGGGTTTGACGCAAAAAGGAAATCATTGACATACCCTTAATGACGAATGGGTATTCATAGCATATTGGTCATGTTATATCAGCGGGAGGTTTCAAAGATGAAATACATTCCCCTTGGCAAAACAGGTTTGACGGTATCTGAAGTGGGCTTTGGTGGCATTCCCATAATCCGCTTGGATGAAGATGGCGCGGTGGCTGTGCTGCGCAGGTCTTAGGAGTCGGGCATCACCTTCTATGACACTGCCAACGCCTATCGTGACAGCGAGAAAAAGATCGGACTCGCCCTTGGTCACGTAAGGGACAAAGTCATACTTGCCACTAAGACGATCCGCAGAGACGCATTTGGAGCTTTGGAGCAGCTGGAGAATTCGCTGCTCATGCTGACGACGGATTATATCGATATATACCGCTCCATCAGATATCCCAGGATGAAGACTGGGAGAAGGTTACCGCTCCGGGCGGTGTGCTGGAGGCAGTAGTCAAAGCGAAGGAGCAGGGAAAAATCAGATATATCGGCGTTACATCCCACAACCTCGCCATGGCAGTAAAGCTTGTGAAAACTGACTTATTCAGCACTATTCAGTTTCCTTTCAACTTCATCGAGGACACTGCAAAAGACGAACTTCACACTGCTGCTCGTGAGCGCGGCATGGGTATCCTTGCCACGAAGCCCTTTGCCGGCGGCATGATTGACAATACACAGATTTCTTTTAGGTTTCTGCGGCAGTACCCTGATGTTTTGGTCCTGTCTGGATTCGATTCCCTTGAAAGGGTAGATGAGGTCGTCTCTCTTTATGAACATCCTAACATTGTCACAGATGAAGACATCCGGCTCATGGAGAAATATCGCCTGGAACTGGGCAAGGAGTTTTGCAGACGATGCGAATACTGCCAGCCTTGCCCACAAGGGGTAATGATTACCGCAGCCATGGGATATAAGGTGATTGCAGCCAGGATGTCGCCAAAGGTCGCTATCGAATTCTCGAAGGTCCCGATGGAAAGTATTGCACTGTGCACAGAATGCCGGGAATGCGCCGACCGTTGCCCCTATGAACTTCCCATTCCGGACATACTCAAGGTACACTACGACCTCTACGAACGGCATAAGGCTGAAAGCTTAGGAAAGTAATTTCGAGAGTGATATACATCCACGATCAGATTCATAGGAGGAGGATTGAAAATGAAAATCATTGCCTTTAACGGGAGTCCCAGAAAAAAATGGAACACGGCAATCCTTCTCGAAAAGGCACTGGAAGGAGCTTCGTCAAAGGGGGCCGAAACGGAGCTCATTCATCTCTACGATCTGAACTATAAAGGGTGCATAAGCTGTTTCTCTTGCAAGACAAAGAACGGGAAGAGCTATGGCAGGTGCGCGGTAAAGGATGACCTGACACCTATCTTCGAGAAGGTTCTAGTTGCTCAGTCACTTATCTTGGGATCGCCAATTTATTTAGGAACAGCAACAGGACAGATGAGATCGTTTATGGAGCGCCTGACATTCCCATTCCTGCCCTATACCGACCCTCCGGGGACCATCTTTCCAAGAAAGATTAAGACCGGATTCATCTATACTCTTGGTGCGACAGAGGAAATGGCTAAGGAACGGGGGTTTGATCACCACATCAGCCTAAGCCAGGAAATTCTGGAAAGGATATTCGGGGCATCCGAATCCCTATGCAGTTACGATACCTATCAGTTTGAGGACTATTCGAAGGTGTTCGCTCCAAGGTTTGATCCCGAGAAAAAAGCCTTGAGGCGAAGGGAAGTGTTTCCCTTCGACTGTGCGCAGGCCTTTGAAATGGGAGTACGTTTAGCCGGCGATGATTGAGAAGGGAAGAACTCTTTCCTTTACCGAAGCGTTTTGCTTCTGCATATTGCTACTATTCCATGATGAGGTGTTAAGGAGGATTGATCATTATGGCTACACAAGGATTATCAGGGAAAATATGCATCGTCACGGGCGGCGGTCGAGGCTTGGGAAGGGCAATGGTCCTAGGAGCTTGTCCGAGAATAGACATTTTGTCCAGAATCGAGGCATTTTCACAAAACAAGCACAGTCATATAGCTGATATTACGAGCATTATTTTTTAAAAAAAACGAAAAGTTTGGGCAAAAGGGCATTCTCGGACAAGCTCCTAGGGCTGACACGTGCAGGTGCCAAGGTAGTCGCTACCGCAGCCCGGTCATTGAAGGAAGTTGAATCTGTTGTACATGAAGCAGGAGAAGAACGGGTACTCCTTTAATCCCGAACAGATCCCCTCTAGAGACCGTAATGCGTGAGCCAGTAGTTGTACTCAAAAGGCCATTCCGCTTTGCGCCAGGTCATCAATGAGCGCATCCGTTGGTGAAAATCGTCCATTTTTGTTTTCACCTCCGGGTCAACGGTTTTCGTTTTCCAGGCTTGGACTAGACGGCAACCCAAGTCAAAGGCGTTTTGCTTTATGTCTTCAGGGAATTCATCTCCCGTGATCAAGCCCATGGTAGCCCAGACTGAACCCACCGGAGCGATGCCAGTGGAAATGAGAAAATGGTTCATGTAATCGGCGATGGGCTTTTCGTCGCCACCGCCTGACGTGACAACCGATACCCCGTATTTAGCTGTAAAGCTCTGGCAGTGGAGAATACCGCAGCATCTGTCCATGAAGGCCTTGAGCTGAGCACTTACGGAAAAGATGTAATTAGGGCTTGCCAGGATCAGGCCGTCGGCATCTAAAATCTTCTGCACAACATCACGAAAGCTGTCTTTCTGAACACAGAAACCTTTGACGTGACAGACGTCACAGCCACGGCAGGGAGCCACTGTATCTCCCTTGAGAACGATGGTTTCATTCACGGCCCCCACGGACTCCGCGCCTTTCAGCACCTCCTTCGTCAGCTTTGCCGTATTGCCTTTTTCACCGTGGGGACTGCCCACAAGACTGATCAGTTTCATTGGGTCTCCTGGTAAGATGGGTGGGTATAAGTACTTGCTTTCTTCAGAGGCCGTATAAAAATTTTACCACGAAGACCAGCCTGAACCAACACTTTCATGCTATCTTTTTAAGGTAGTTTTTGCACTTTTTTTTCTCCCATTTGCAGGTTTTTCACCATAAAAATGCAGGATTGGTGACCATTGGTGGTGATGGGCATCCGGAATAGTCTTAACTGAGCGTATACCTACAGCTACTTGACCTTATCTCATAAAATCTTTAACTTTTGCAGTCCGCGTCAAACATCATGGTGAAATAAACCTCCGGACCGGTATACTGTATCTTCGAATTCGGATATCTCTTTTTGAAAACATGCTGCATGGCCGTATTTTCCTTCAAAACAATAGCGGTAAAACCGATGAGGCCATTTTTCCTGGCTATATTCTCCAACTGATCCATCATGATCGAGGCGACTCCCAGGCCTTGAAAATCCTCCCCAACCACGAAGGCCACCTCGGCCAGAGTTGAATCCTCCTCCTGGGCATACGAAGCCACCGCCATGACTTTTTTATGCCCTCCTTGCACCATCAGGCCGATGAGGGTCATGTTTTGGTGATAATCCACACTTGCCAGCTCATTCTGGACTTCCTGATGTCCGAAAATTTTTCTCTTATAGAAAAAACGGTGGTAAATCGTCTCTTCCCGCAACGAATAGAAAAAATTCCGGGAGCTGAATTCATCCGACGGCATGATCGGCCGTAACTCTATGCTTCTTCCGTTTCTCAGTTTGTGGCTGGTCTTATAGTCTTCCAGAAAAATCAGGTCATCCTGACTGGGCGGTATCTGGTCAAAAAAGATATAGTGCCGCTTTTTAGCCTGTTCAATCAGCTCCTCCCTGAACTTCGGGTGCGCAATCTGGGCCATCTCCATTGCCCGCTGGTAAATGCTCTTACCCTTCAGCGCTGCTACCCCATATTCAGTAACGACGTAATTCACATCACCACGCGTGGTCGCCACTCCGGCCCCTTCATTGAGGAAGGCAACTATTCGGGAAATCTGCCCGTTGTGGGCGGTAGACGGCAAAGCGATAATAGAAAACCCGCCCTTTGACATGGCGCTGCCCCGCAGAAAATCGACTTGGTCGCCGATACCGCTGTAAAACAGGTGTCCTACCGAATCAGAACAGACCTGACCAGTCAGATCCGCTTCAAGGGCAGAGCTGATGGAGATAAGCTTGTCATTTCTGGCGATGACGTTCGGATCGTTCACATATTCCGAAGACCTAAAATAGAAGAGCGGATTGCCATCCACATACTCATACAGTTCCTTACTCCCCATGCACAATGAGCCGACGATCCGTCCCGGGAGGTAATTTTTCATCTTGCAGGTAATTACCTTTTGCTTAAGCAGCGGCAGAAAGGCGTCGGTTATTACCTGAGTATGCACCCCGAGATCTTTTTTGTTGATCAGCGATTGCAATATCTGTCCCGGAAGCGAGCCGAATCCCACCTGAAGGGTTGCCCCGTCATCAATCATCTGCGACACATAATGTCCTATGCGTTTAGCAACAAGACTGTCCCGGCTCTTATCCGGTAAGTACTCGACGATCGGTTCTTCGTGAAGTACCAGGTAGTCTATCTCATCAATATGGACATTACTGTCGCCGCTGGTCTTCACCATCTTCGGATTGACTTGGGCGATGACAACAGAGGCATTGCTCATACCAGCTCTTGTTATATCTACAGAAACGCCCAAACTGCAATAGCCATGCTTGTCGGGGGGACTCACCTGAACAAGGGCAACATCCAGGCCAATCTGTTTGGAATGAAACATCCTTGGTATCTGTGACAGATATGCCGGAATATAATCGATTTTTCCCTCAAAGGCGGCCTTGCGCATATCCCTGCTGATAAAGAACAGTTTCAGAGAAAAACGGTTGAGAAAGTCACGGTCTTCAACGTACTTCGCCAGGGTGAAAGACAACATCTGATAGAGCAGGATATCGTAGAGCCCCCTGGCCGCTACCATTGCATGAATAAGGTGCTGGGGTTCTCCGCAGCCTGTGCCGATAAAGACCCTGCTGCCTGTTTTTATTTTTGCAACCGCTTCCTCGGCGGTCAAAAGTTTTTTGGAGCATTGATTACGCAAATCCATATATTTTCCTATTACCTGGTTCTGACGTTCATCCGGGAATAACTCTTAATCTTCGAAATTCATAGACTGTCTAACCTTTTGACAATCGGTTCCCGGGCCACTTGTTCTGCAACGATTGTAGACCGAATGTGATATGTGTACAATGACTTAAACCGAATTTTCCATACACGAATTTTCCATACACTCTGCTGCACTGAACTACCATCTAAGATATAAGAGTCCCTCTCAATTCCGACCTGAGTATAGTCGCTTATCTCCTTGCATTAAGGTTTGGAATGTAACAATCAATAAACACCGGTCTGTCATCTTTAAGACAGGGAACCGTTGAAAACTTTATATTCAATAACAAAGCATACTCCAAAGACTCCTTGTTTTTATTTAGTTTTAGTTTACATTATGTATAGTTTAATATATATTTCTCATTTCTCAAAATGCAATTCATAGTCACACGAAAATTTACTTTATCACACAAAGATGATTTATGTCAGACAATACACAATTTGATTTTTCAGTCATCCGCACCCTCCGCTCAAAGCGAGGACTCACTGCTGAACAACTTGCTGAAAAGGCGGGAGTGACGAGGGTAACAGTTGCAAAAATAGAAGGCGGCGAAGGTAACCCAACCTTGGATACTATTCGTGCGCTGAGTAATGTTTTTCAACTGTCAGCGAGCGAATTGATCCGGCTGGCGGAAGTAGACCAGTGTGAAGAGCCGGAAATCGAATCCTTTCGAGACAAGGGGATGGATGTCAATCACATTCGTTTTCCTGGTTTTGAGATTTACCACATCCGAGCCGGAACCGGCCTTCAGTACATTTCAAATCCAGAATATCATGAAAATACAGCTGAAGTATGCCTGATTATTTCAGGCAAGATCAGAGTGAAGATCGCCGGACAATCTTATGAAATGGGACCAGGTATGGCGATGCGATTCAAGGCTTTGCAAGAACACGAGTTCGACATCATCGAAGATGCTGATTTTCTCATGATGCACCATAACTAAACATATTCTGGAAGTTAATTCCAAACTGTAACAACGAGTTCAATTAACTCGAATCCGGCAGATTACAAAGACTATTCACATTCAGCAGAAGGAAAAACCATGAACAAAGATTTGAGAATCGAAATGGAATCTTTTCACAGAGAACTTCCGGGCGTAATGACAGCTTTTCGTGGATTACATGAGGCGGTCATCGCTGAGGGAGTTTTGAGTGCGAAAACAAAAAAGCTCATGATGCTGGCCGTCTCAGCAGCACTCCGCTGCGAACCTTGCCTGCGTGAGCAGGTGAGAGGTGCGTTGGAATTAGGTGCCAGTCGGGAAGAGATCCTTGAAGCTGCCGGAGTAGCGATCTTGATTGGTGGCGGCCCCACCGCGGCCTATTGCTCACTCTATCTTATGGATGAACTTAACAAGAGAGGTAATGAAGGAGGAAAAAATGAAGTGTGATAAGTGTGGAATTACTATGGCATCCGGTGATGAACGAAATCATCATGACCGGACCCTTTGTGAAGATTGCTACATGGTTGCTCTTTCGCCAATAAAAACCTGCGATCCATGGGCGGTACACAGTGCCAAAAGTTTTGAAAAATTCGCTGGAAACAAAAAACAACTGACCCAGATACAGACGGATATACTGAAGATACTCCATGTCCATGGGGCGATGGAGCCGGAAACCTTGTTGAAATGGCTTGGCCACAATATGGAGCTCGCTGACTTGCAGCGCGAATTTTCCACGTTACGTCATATGGAGAAAGTTAAAGGAGAAAAACAGGGACAGAAAGTGCTTTGGCGGCTATGGGAATAAGCAATTAGAACCCCCCGGAAAAAATCATCAGATTATAATCTGTAATTGGAGGTCCTTTATGGCGTTTGAAACAGTTCTTGTTGAAAATACAGAAAAACATGTCGGGATTATCACCCTGAATCGTCCGGAACAGTTAAACACTTTCACCAGCCAGATGGCTGGTGAGCTTCAAGCCGCACTCCTGGCCATGGAAGCAGACAGTAATGTTCGGGTTATTCTCCTTAAAAGCTCCGGTCGAGCCTTCTGCGCCGGGATCGACGTCAATGAGCTTGCCGGCAAATCGGCAACGCAATTCCGGCAATGGATCGAATGGATGGAAAACCCTCTGGTGGCAATTTCTACCATGAAAAAACCTGTCATCGCCCAGGTGCAAGGCGTAGCTACTGCCAATGGTATGGGACTTGTAGCCGCCGCGGATTTAGTAATTGCCTCTGAACGGGTTAAGATGGGTCTTACCGCAATCAACGTCGGTCTCAATTGTGTTGGCCCTATTCTCCCCGTTGCCCGTTGTGTGGGGCGAAAAAAAGCTCTGGAGTTATTGCTCTACGGAAACCTGATGAAAGCAGAGGAAGCCCTCGCCCTCGGGCTGATTAATAGGGTTGTTGCCCATGAAGATCTTGACGAGGCGGCTTTAGGTTGGGCTGAAGATCTGGCGACAAGAAGTCCTCTTGCCGTGCAGATTGCCAAAAACGCCTTCTACCAATCGGAGGACATGGATTATCAAAAGCAGTTCCAGTTCATGAACGAGGCATTTGCCCGACTGTGCACCACCGATGATGCTAAAGAAGGGGTAGCCGCCTTTTTAGAAAAAAGAAATCCTCAGTGGAAGCTACAATAAGATCCGGCTGCTGCCACTGTCGCTAAATGATGAGAGAGGAAAACATCTTCAATTCCATCCGCTGGATCCAACTATACATAAGGAAAAATCATCATGGTCGCATTACCAGAAGAAGTAAGTAAAGCATGGGATAACCGGGAAGGCCCCATAATTTAAATCATTCTGATAATCACACCGGCCTGATCGATAAATTGGAAATCGTCGAAAATATTGACTGTTGTAGCACAAGAAAATTCCACGACATCTAGACCGCAACATAAAAGCACACAACAACTTAACGCTGTAATATAAATGGTTAAAAGCATAAAATCCTTTGCAGTCCTGTCAGCCTTAGCTCTTTCCTTGTGGTTGGCGCTTTTTCATCCATTGTTTCTCAATCCGGCCGCAGGCAAGGCTGCGGCCTTCAGTCTCGTTATCCTTTCACTCTGGGCCACCGGCTTTATCGCCGAATATCTCACTGCCCTCATATTCTTTACTGGAGCGATGCTCTTCAAGATCGCCCCGGCGAATATCATCTTCTCTGGCTTTGCTTCTGGTGCTTTCTGGCTCATTTTCGGGGGCCTTGTTCTCGGAGTAGCAATCAAGCTGACAGGACTGGGGAAAAGAATTGCAGCTAAAGTGGCATCTCGCCTCAACCGGAGCTATGGCCAACTCATCTGCGGCCTAGTCTTTAGCAGTGCATTATCCGGGTTGTTGATGCCTTCTGCCCTCGGCCGTGTGGTCCTGCTCGTACCTATTGCCGTGACCATCGCCGAGCAATTCGGTTTGCAAAAGGGAAGAAAGGGCTATTCCGGCATCGTCGCTGCTGTCGTCCTCGGTTCCTTTTTACCGGGTTTTGCCATATTGCCGGCCAATGTTCCCAATATGGTGTTGTCCGGTTTGAGCGAGACTCTTTACCATTATTCTCCACTCTACGGAGAATATCTGATTCTCCATTTCCCAATTCTGGGCATAGTCAAGTCAATGTTGCTTTGTCTGATCATCCTGATACTGTTTCCGGATACTATTACCAATGAACCTCACGTGAGGCAGCAGGAAGTGGGGACAATGACCAATGACGAAAAGATTCTATCGCTTATTCTTCTTGTTATGCTGGTGCTATGGACCTCCGACTTCATGCACCATATCGCACCCGCCTGGGTCGCCATGGCCGGAGCCTGCATTGTTCTCCTACCGTTTGTGAACATTGTCAATCCCCAACTCTTTCAGCAGAAGATCAACTTCGGCTCACTATTCTATATTGCCGGGATTCTCGGGCTAGGCCAGATGATAAATCATACCGGCCTGGGGAGTGCACTGGCCAAACAGTGCATTAGTATACTGCCTCTCGATGTTGGGAAACCATTTTTGAATTATATGTCGCTTTCCATTCTCTCTCTTGTCACCGGCATATTCACTACGCAGCCGGGAATCCCTGCCATTCTGACCCCCTTTGCCGGCGAGTTAGCAAAAGTTACCGGCTTTTCGATAAAGGCCATTATCATGACCCAGGTGGTCGGTTTTTCTCAACCACTCTTTCCTTATCAGGTACCGCCATTGCTTATAGGAATGCAAATGGCTGGAGTGCATCTTTTTGAGGCGTTTAAGCTCTGCTTTTTCTTAATGTTGGCAGCCATTGTGTTGCTATTTCCCCTCGACTATCTGTGGTGGCATGTAATCGGCTGGTTATGAGGAGGGGATAATTGTAACTACCATGGTATCCGCTCTGTTTAATTTTGGTCAAAAATGAGATAGCTCGTCATTCGTGAAAACCAAACCCTGCGTCCATTTTTTTTCATGAAGGATGTTTTTGATAGAAACTGACTCCTGCTCAAGGCACCACGCGTTCCAGAGTCTAGCGTGCGCTCTCAATTGCCGAGGAGATTAGTGACTGGTTCGGGGTAGCCCTGAAAGTAAAATCCTTTACTCCCGGTAACCGTGTGCAGGGACATATCACCTATCCCGGTTATGAACAAATCGTCTTTGACGTGCTTGTTGAAGATATGGAACCAGAACGATTGTTTTCCTTCTGGGCACCCTTATGCAATTGATTCATCTATTGATTACATTCTCGCCTTCCTCGACTCGCCCTGTCCATCCAGGATGGAGGCTTGACCCTGTCGACGATTTAAGAAGAGTGGGGACGGATCGCTGAGACTACCAGGGATCAACAGCAAAAGATCCTAAGATACGGTCATTTGGTGGCAAACGTTTTTATCGTTCATGAACGTCTCTTCGACCAAAGTATTATTTTGAATGATCTGGTGCGGGAAGGGCACGTCATCACCCAGGAGGTCGAAGAAACAACGAATCCCTACCAAAATGCGAGCCATATTCCAACTGCAGCTATCAGAGAACCGGCAATCCTGTTAAGTAGCCGAACAGTACCTTTTTGGTTAAGAAAACAACGCAGTGTTTGTCCACCGCTTGCATATATAACCATACAGAAAAATTCAATGATAAGAATTATGGTTAGCAGGAGGATCATCTGTGGAACAATTGGAAATTTTGGGTTGATAAATGGTGGCAGGAGTGAAATCATAAATGCCCATCCTTTGGGATTGGCTATAGCCGTTACAAAACCTTGCAGGGCCAGGGTACCCCTGTCGATATGCTGAAATTTCGTTGGATGATCACCAATGGCCATTTTCCCTTTGGAACACCATAACCGTATGCCAAGGAAGAGGAGGTAAGCCCCACCGGCATATTTGAATATAACAAATAGAGTCGGGTAGTGGAGCATCATCGTTGCCACACCCACTACTGCTGCAATGCAAACTAATCCCACACCAAGCAATTCTCCCCACATCATCCAAAACGTTCGTCGTACTCCAATCGCCATTCCCAGAGACATGGAAAGTGTCATGCACATCCCAGGGGTGGCAGACACAAAAAAGAAGGTAGAAATAAACAGGATTAGGCCGGGGAATTCAAAAGTAGAGGACATTGGCTTTTATTTTTTAAGTCAGGCGTATTGTTTATAGCCAGCTGTTCACGGCAGAATTTTTTTATTTTGTACAAAGAGGAACTCAATTTCCCGGCACTATACCTTGGAAATTTAAATTCTTCCAAGTCTAGTTTTCAATTGAATGCCACACGAACTTGAGAAGGAAAATCAGCCTCCCTCATCAAACAAGGGTCCTTGCTGTTGGAATGGCAGGACAACAACCTTTTCATCTGAGCCAAGAAAATCTTTTCCGGAGAGCTTTTGGGTTTTGAAAGTTTTCCCCCCATGGGATGAAATTATTAGAAGAAGAGATTGGCTGACAACAAATGCGTCATTATCTTCAAGATTCACCGATCTTATGAACGTTAAAAAAGGATACTATTTTATGGGAAACAGAGAGGGCGATGATATCAAGCAAAATTGGCTCGGAAGACACCGGCGCTTTCTCATGTGGGGTGTTTTGCTGATACTTGGCGGGATCGGCGGTTGCTATTATTACCTAACAAGCGGCCGCTATATGAGCACCGATGATGCGTATATTAAAGCGGCACAGATGTCTGTAAGTGCCGATATTTCGGCGAGGGTAATCGAGATCCCCCTGGTTGATAATCAGACTGTGCATAAAGGTGAGGTGCTGGTGCGGCTTGATGACAGGCCTTTTGCAATTGCAGTACAGCAAGCTGAGGCCCAGCTGGCCGGGGCGCGGCTTCAGCTTGTCGCCATGAAGGCAGATTATCGACAAAAGCTTGCCGACTTCAAGTCAGCAGAAAGCACTCTCATTTATCAGCAAAAAGAATATGACCGGCAGAAAAAACTCGCCGGCGCGGGCATTTCTTCGCAGGCACAGCTCGATAAAGCCTCAGAGATGCTGCATGCCGCTCGGCAGAAACAGATGGCTCAACAGCAGGCGGCCGACAATGCGTTGGCGAGTATTGGCGGCAATCCTGATATCAAGGTCGATGACCATCCGCTAGTTCAAGAAGCCCAGGCAAAACTTGATCGCACCCGACTCGACCTGTCCTATACGACGATTCATGCACCGATGGATGGTATTGTCACCAAGGTAGAGCAACTACAGGTGGGTGAGTACGTGAAAAGAGGCGCACCACTCTTCGCTTTAGTTTCCGACAGGCACATCTGGGTGGAGGCTAATTTTAAGGAAACCGCCCTCACCTATATGCGTCCCGGTCAAAAGGTACGCATCGAAGTCGATGCCTTTTCAGGCAAAAAATTATCCGGAGAGATCGCCAGCCTGAGTCCCGGAACTGGTTCGTCCTTTGCACTGCTTCCTCCCGAAAACGCTACGGGTAATTGGGTTAAAATAGTACAGCGGGTGCCGGTCCGTATAACCATCGATGATGCGGCGGATGTGACTTTACGGTCCGGCATGAGTGTTACCGCAGTCGTTGACACTGAACATAGGCGAACCTTGCCGGGATATTAGACAATGACCGATGCAGCTCCCTTTACACCTGTTAAAAATCGCCTGCTGATCACCTTCTCCGTCATGCTGGCAACGGTCATGCAGTCGCTTGACAATACCATAGCCAATGTGGCTCTGCCCCATATGCAGGGTTCTTTTTCTGCAACCCAGGATCAAATAGTCTGGGTGTTGACATCCTATATCGTAGCCGCGGCTATCTCCATTCCGCTGACCGGCTGGCTGGCCACCCGCTTTGACCGTAAAAAGGTATTTCTCATCTCCATTGTCGGTTTTACCGTAACCTCCGCCCTCTGCGGCATGTCTTTGTCCCTCGGCCAGATAGTTTTGTTCCGTCTGCTTCAAGGTATCAGCGGGGCAGCGCTGGTTCCGTTGTCCCAGGCGATTTTATTCGACATCAATCACCCGAGGGATCACGGGCGGGCCATGGCTTTCTGGGGTATCGGCGTGACCCTCGGTCCGATTCTCGGCCCTACGCTTGGCGGCTGGCTGACCGAAAGTTATAATTGGCGCTGGGTTTTTTACATCAATTTGCCGATTGGCATTCTGGCATTTTTCGGACTATTGTTTTTCCTGCCTGCGAGCGAAAAACGTCGGGCAAATCGATTCGATTTTTTTGGTTTCATCGCCCTCAGTGTCGCCGTGGGTTTCCTGCAAATCATGCTGGACCGGGGAAGTCTCAAGGATTGGTTTTCCTCGACTGAAATAATCGTAGAAGGCTTAATCGCCGCCATAGCCTTTTATCTTTTTATTATCCACTGCCTCACTCATAGACGACCCTTTGTCAACCTGGCCTTGTTTGCTGATGCCAATTTCCTGGTCGGCAATATCATAATCTTCATTATAGGAGTGGTGATATTCGCAACGCTCGCCCTTCTCCCGCCATTGCTGCAGGAACTTATGCATTATTCGGTCATCACAACCGGTCTGGTGACTGCACCGCGCGGCATCGGTCTCATGCTTGCGATGATAGTTGTCGGCCGTTTGGTCGGGCGCATCGATACCAGGATTTTGATGGCTTCCGGCACACTTATGACAGCTTTTGCCTTGCAGCAGATGGCACACTTTTCCCTGCTTATGGACGAGTGGCCGATAATCGAGACGGGTTTATTGCAGGGATTCGGAATAGGTTTTGTCTATATACCGCTAGCCACCATCTCTTTTGCCACTCTGCCGAAACAACTGCGGACCGAAGGAACCGCATTCTTCAACCTGCTGCGCAACCTTGGCAGCAGTATCGGCATATCGGTGGTACAGGCACTCTTGACACACAACACACAGGTCATTCATGCAGGACTTGCTGAACGGGTGACACCCTATAATGCAGCTGCCAATCTTGCATTTTCAGCTGCCCCTATCGACCTGGCAAGCCGGCAGGGCCTTGCCCTGTTAAACGGTGAGATAACAAGACAGGCCAGTATGATCGCCTATCTCGACAATTTTAAAATTATCATGGTGATGACTCTGATGCTGGTGCCGCTCCTGTTTCTCTTTCGGCGCGGCCCCAAGATTGAGAATACCCATCCAATGGTTGCGGAATAACTATGCGTATAGTTTCATTTAGATACAGTCAACACCTGTTGCTGGTGGTTATAGGGTGTACGCTAATCATGTCCGGTTGTGTGATCGGCTCTGATTTCCTCGAGCCCAAACCGCCTTTGACTCGAGGATATACCCCTGAAGGAAATGACAAACTTCAAGGTATCCAGCGCATCGTCTACAATAAAGAAATTCCGGCAGGACTGGTGGTGCGCCTTTAGGTCACCGGCTCTCGATCAGGTAATGAAGGTGGCGCTGACCGACAATAATAATCAAGCGGCCGGTCGGGCCTAGCACAGGCACAAGAGGAAGCAGGCGCTGCAGCAGGGTTCCTTTGGCCGCAGGTATCATTTGCCGCCACAGCCGGGCGACAACAATACGGTGCAGCATTATTTGGTCCGAGTGATATCTCGATTCCTCCCTTCACATATTACACACTCGGGCCGCAGGTAAGTTTTCTGCTTGATTTCGCAGGAGGAAATAGTCGTATGGTCAAACAGTAACAAGCGCTGGTGGAATTTCAGGCCTACCAGTTCGACGCCGTTCGCCTCGCCCTGACCGGCAATGTAATGACCCAAGCGTTGGGCGTTGCCTCAGCCAAAGCTGAAATCGCCCTCCTTGAAGAAATCATCGCCGTTGACCTGAAATTTCATTTTCAGTGATGTCTCTGCGCGGCAGGACAGGTTTGAGCAAAATTGTAATATCTGCACAGCTCAATAGAGGAATATTTGCCTGAATTTTTTAACCGCTGCTCAAGCATAAACAACATAGCCAGCATCACCATTGACATGTGGTGTTGCCAGGCGACCCAGCCACGAGCCTGATACTCGCCCAATCCACATTGGTTCTTCGCATCCTGGAATGGACGTTCCACCCAGTGACGTTGAGCCTGCATAAATGCGAGCCTTCTGGTGGGGGTGTTACTTGGCGCATTGCACAAGCTATACTTGATTTTCTCAGGAGAATTTATTTCACGCCGCACCACCAAATGCCATTTCCGGGCAATGCTCTCCTTGCCGTCCCAAACCCAAACCTCTCTGTGCAGTATGTCTACAAGGAGTTTTCCTTTGGTACTTTCACGGATCTCTACACGTTTCCAGGCTTTAGGCGATTGTTTGGCCACCCATCTGTCCACTCGTATGGATCGTGTCTGGGCTTGAAGTTTGCTGGGCTTTTTCCCTTTGTTTGATTTTGGAAGCGGAACTATCGGCTTAGGATCTTCGTAATAAATTCGATGATTACTATGAATATCCCCCATGAATTCTTCGCCATTGTTAGCAAGTTTTCGAAAAATGCGGGATTATCTCCATAAAAACCATCAAAACCGACCCACTTGAATCGAATTCCATTTTTCCTTGCAGCAAAGATCATATCAAGCGCTTGTTCATGTTTTGTCTTGAATACTATCTGATCTTCGGGGATTTTGGCTTTCTTGCAGCGTTTTCTATCTTTTATCCAGTCCTCGGGCAAAAATAACCGAAAATTTATCGGAGTCGAAAAGTGATCTCTGCCGAGAGTATGCAAAAACTGCTACCTGGCAATTGTCGACCTTGCCAAGTTGACCGCACCATTGTCGGGCAACTCCAGCAGACATCTTGCCTTTTTTTGGGAATTCCTGTTTCGTCAATATACAAGGCTCTGTCATCATACCCTCCAAGCAGCTTGTCACTATCTCGGGCGATCAGCTCATTTACCGGACGCCATTCCCAATTGGAATCTGAAAAAAAATATTGTAGAGGATCATACTCCGTTTCTACCACTCTCTCTTCCATTCGTTCCATATTCTTCTTGTCAGTTTGGAACAATCCTTTCAGGTACTGAAAGGCCTTTTCTGATAAACTTACTGTATGTCTTTGAAGATACTTATGGTTAAGACAGATCCAAGTCAGGCACAAAAAAAGACAAGCGTCAATTGACTTCGCCTCCAAGAAACAACGATAAAACGGGCTATTGCATCAAATAACGTGATCTCCAAAATAGAGTTAGAGGATCGGTGTATATTTGACAACCCATCTTTGAACCGTAGAGTGATCGAGATCAACGCCTCTTTATTCCATGAGTTTTCCTACATCACGATCCACAGGCTGTACCGCAGATACCAGAAAACTGCTTGAAGGACGATGTATTTCGGAAAATGCTCACCGTGAAACCTTTCCTTACCTGCCATTGATACTTCCTCCACGGAAAATAAAAATACAATAGCAGAAGCCGGCAAAGCTGCTAATAGCAGAGTCAAATTTGCAACAGAACCTAACGAATTGTTCAGAGTAAAAATCCGCTTTAAATCCCATATAATGGACACAAGTGTCCATTCACCGAAGACTGCTTCCAAACCTCACAGGAAAAATTGTCGGAAACCCAAGACGTGTCTGATGATGCCAAATACTGGCTCATTGTGTGTTATGTCAGAATACTGAACCCATTTCCGACCGGGTCTTCTCTATCAATTACAAATTGGTGGATTCCGGTTATAAAGGCTCTCCCTTCAATCTCGGGAACAACTGCTCGCAATCCGCCGACAGTCGTTTCTTGAATCAACCTTCCCGTAAAAGTGGTCCCGAAAATACTTTCGTGAACATACGGTTGATTCAAGTTCAAAAGACCCTTTTCATGGAGCAGTGCCATTTTGGCACAAGTTCCCGTGCCACAAGGCGATCTATCGATTTGGCCAGCTCCGAAAATAACCACATTTTTAGGCTGCGGGCTGTCTTCATAGATTTCGACCAAATCAACCTGTGCTTTTCTGCCTGTTCCAGGATGAGTAATGGTATGTTCCCTATTAATTTTATCCCGGATTTCCATTCCTCTGTGTTGGAGCTGTTTAATGTTCCCGGGCAAAAGAGTAATATTAAGATCGCATGCCTCGACCAGTGCAAAAAAGTTTCCACCGTAGGAAATATGAACGGTTATTTTTCCTATATCAGACAACTCGAGAAAAACTTTTTTATAGACAAAAGCAGGGACATTTCGAATAGTAACAGCCTTAACCTTCGAGTTTTCAATTTGTATCCTTGCATTTATCTTTCCGGCCGGTGTATCAAGTATCAGATCTAAAATCTCATTATTTTCTCGTGGTGGGAGAGGGATCATCCCCGTATCGACAAGGACTGTGACGGCACCGATTGAACCATGCCCACACATATCCAGATACCCGCCATTATCCATAAAAATTACCCCAACATCTGCATCAACTGAGGTTGGAGATGTGAGAACGGCCCCAAACATGTCCCGATGACCACGTGGTTCCCACATGAGCATTTTTCTTAAGTGATCAAGGTTTTCCTGCAACCATATTTTTTTGGCTATCATTGTCTCGCCTGGTATATGCGGGACACCACCTGTCACTATCCGTGTAGGTTCACCCGCTGTATGGGAATCTACTGTAGTTATCATGTGTGAAAATTCCATTATCTGCCTGTCCTTTTGGCTCTATGTGGCGCTATTTCTTCGCCAGTCATTATTGACAATCTCGTACAAACATCGATTTTCGATGGCTAAGTAAAAAGCTTCATATTGGAAACATGCAATTTTCCTATTATTTTTGAGTACATACGGTGCATCTTAATGATAGGAAATTTGTAACAACGAGCAAGATGAAGAGTTTTTACGACACCATCATCATTTAGAGACCAGAAAATTGTTTCTTGCTGCCGGGATTGAGTGATAAAACTCCAAGGTAATCGTGCAACCCAAGCAACCGTGGAACCCAGAAAATTGAAGCCTCCAGGTAGATAACGAGCATGAGAACGAACAAGGAAGCAACAAAAACGGCACGAACGCTTTTCTTATTTTTTCAATGGATATTTTGCAATATTGGCTCCAATAAACCGACACATTCCTACGGGAGGGATTGCCAGACCAATAACCAGGTTGAAGACACAGAAAACACTCGTAATGGAGAGGGTAGACTCCAACCATTTTGACAAAGGGCAGTCAATAATACTAAGAAGAACAAGCTTCTTTTTGATCTTCTCAACAATCCTGTTGCTCACCAAATGAGAACAGTATTTTATGAATCCAAGCTATTCAGGCCCACCTTGGTGATAAGTGAATACTCAGCTTCCATATTGCTTTCGATCACTCCCACTTCGTGCATGGTTTTGAGTATCTGTTTGGTTTCTGAAATTGTTAGATTGAGCTCATTCACTACCCTTCTCACCATCCATGAGGATCATGCCACTGGTACAACTACCAGTATTTACATACTCTGGTTCAAAAGTGGTCAAACCAAGTCTCTGAACGCAAACTCGCAATCTTTACAGCCCGCTCGCCCGCAGTACTCTCGACGATCGGAAATTGGTAAGATTTGCCCTTGTAACGAATCTCAAGTGTATCTGGTTGTTCCTCATACATAACCTTAATTTATCCTCCACAAACAGGTGTAAAAAGTACCACTGTACAACCTTCTGTCAGTGCCACATTTTCGTCGCTCAGCGTACCATCGATCAATATAAACCGAGGAACCTCTTCAGATATTTCTAAGGTGTCGAGCAGATCTCTGACAGTGGAATCCGGAGGATATTCCAGCATAAAAACATTATCCTCCCCCGGAGCGTACCGCTTCAATTCACTGTAGAGTTTTACATGGACCAGCATTTTCTGACCATCATCCAGATATCCCGAGCTTTGCCAACTTCTCCGATGTAGGAACGCCATCCGGGGTCCAATCCCGTTCTTCATAATACTCGTCGAGCATTGCATCCAAATGGCACACATGGCCTTTGGATGGGCCTTCAGGCATGGGCTCCTCGGTTATCCGTTTGGGTAAAGAATCGTCCTTTCGTGTAAAACCTGCCTTTATCAAGAACAGCCGTTCGACATTGATGACCCGCTGCCCAGCTTCGGATAGTTCTTCCAGAGTATAATTCGCCCCTGTGGCTGCATTCATATATTCAAGGATACCCGTAGGGGCAATTTCCAGATCCTTTTCCACCAGATTACGGACGGTGAAGAAGACACACAATCCAGCCGAGTCGATGATGGCAGAATGATCCTGAAACGCTTGAGTAGGTTTAGCCTTGCCCTTCCATGCGAACCGGTCCATTGGTTTTGGAATTCCGAAGAGCTCGAAATAGGCTGGGTCACCGCGCATATGCGAACCACCGATAGGACTTGTAGCATAGGCCAACCCCATCGCCTGTGCACCTCGAGGATCGTATCCAGGAAATTCTTGTTTTTTCGAGACCATCGCAAGTTCCGGATGACCACAACTCTCGGCAAGGCGATAGCTGCCTTCTGCCAGTTTGTCACCAAATCCTTCGCGGTAACCAGTCATACGAGTCAATTCTACCAACGCCTCAGCGTCACCCCATTTAAGCGAGCGGCCAACTTCCTCCTCAGAGATATATCCACGATCTACCAACTCCATGGCACAGCCTACTGTGGCCCCCATAGTAATGGTATCCATCCCCAACTCATTACAGATGTAGTTCGCCTTCATCACCGCAGCAAGATTATCAACCATGCAGTTAGAACCCATGGCATAAACAGTCTCATATTCTGGTCCTTCCCCTTCTCCGGCGAATTGCGGATCGTCCACCTTGGTCTTTCTGCCACAGCCGATAGGACAGGCGAAACAGGCTGAGTTAGTCACCAGATATGTTTTTGTTATTTCGCGGCCATCAATCTTTTCCCAGCCGTCAAAAGTGCCTTGCTGCCAGTTTTTTGTGGGCAACACACCATAATTTTGAGTTGCCGTCACCACGCCAGCAGTTCCATTAATCCTGAGACCAATTGGCGTTACCTTAGCCTCTTCTTTAAATCGGCCCAGTATCTGACCATTAAATTCCTTAAAACGGTTTGGATCCGCCAGCTGAATCTTCTGGGTGCCACGAACAACCACAGCTTTGAGATTCTTTGATCCCATGACTGCACCAACACCAGACCGGCCAGCCGCACGATCCTTATCATTCATTATAGCTGCGAATAGGACCTTCTTTTCACCAGCAGGTCCTATACATGCTACCTTCGCTTTTGCATCGGTTTCGGTAATAAGCTGATTGGTGGTCTCAGGAGTAGTCATGCCCCAGAGATGCTCAGCATTGCGCAGTTCAAACTTCCCATTATTTACCCAAAGGTAAACTGGCTTTTCAGAACGACCTTCAACAACAATAGCGTCAAATCCGCTGCGTTTCAGCTCAGTTGGGAACTTGCCACCAGAGTTTGAACAGGTAATCCCCCCAGAAAGAGGTGATTTGGTCATCACTGAATAGCGTGCTCCGGTGGGAGCCCCCGTTCCAGTCAAGGGTCCAGTAGCCATAACCATGATGTTTGCTGGAGAAAGAGGATCACATAGAGGATCCAACTCTTTATTTAATAGCCAAATTCCCAGACCCCGACCACCAATATAATCCTTTGCGACTTGAGGATTGAGTTCCTCTTCATGCACCATCCCCTCTGTAAGGTTGACCCTGAGAATTTTCCCTCTCCATCCAAACATATTGTCTCCTTGTCGAAAAAAAACGATCATTAATAAGCGTATTTGCAGGCAACACTTTAGCTATTAAATGTCAATTACATGAAGTGTGTGCATGCCTTGTTGGCCATAGATGATACGAACTAAGAGAAATAATCAATTGATTAGTTAATTCTCTCATTTTTGTTAGTCTCTAGGGCACTGAAATAAAACGGGAGATCAACTGATTGCAGTCAACCCACTATCTATAATTTCCATCCCTCTGGTCATTTGCTCTTCGGTAATAACCAAAGGCATTAATAACCGGATAACATTTTTGTAGGTACCACAGGCCAATATGAAGAGATTCCTCTCCAAACAGAATTCTACGAGTTGTTTTACCTTGTCAGGTGCAGGCGTCTTTGCATTCCTGTCATAAACAAGCTCCATAGCAATCATGGGTCCAATCCCTCGAACATCACCGATGAGTGCATGCTTCTCCTGAAGTGCCTTCAATTTGAGTTGAAGTTTCTCCCCCAGAACTTTCGCCTTAGCGAGGAGATTTTCTGATTCAAATATATCAAAAACCGCAAGAGCTGCTTCACAGGCTATCGGGTTAGCGCTATAGGTTCCGCCAATCCCGCCTGGATGTACGGAATCCATTATTTCTTTTTTACCTACGACTGCACTGATAGGCATTCCTGCACCGAGACTCTTGGCAACAACTGTGATATCTGCCTCAACTCCGTAATAATCCATGGCAAACATATGCCCCGTCCTGCCCATCCCTGTCTGAATTTCGTCAACGATCATAAGTATTGAGTTTTTCTCACAGATTTTTTTCAACTTCTGGAAATACTCTTTGGGAGGTGCTATAAAACCAGCTTCACCTTGAACCGGCTCAATCACGATTGCAGCTGTCTGCTCAGCACCAACATGAGTAATAAAAAATTCCTCCAGGTGATCTGCACAAGCAATGTCACAACTTGGATACTCTTTGCCAAATGGACAGCGGTAACAGTTAGCATAGGGCATGCGATAAACTTCAGGGGCAAACGGACCGAGGCCTTGTTTGTAAGGCTTGAATTTTGAGGTGAGGGACATGCCCAACAAGGTACGGCCATGAAAAGCACCTTCAAAAGCAATTATGCCTGTTTTTTTGGTATAATATCTTGCAATTTTCACTGCATTCTCAACCGCTTCGACGCCACTATTGACAAACATGACGGCTTTTCTTGAATCCCCAGGGACAGCGTCACACAACTTTTCTGCAAGTGCAACCGGCGATTCATAAGGAATGACCATAAAACAGGTGTGCGTAAATTTTTCTGCCTGATTCTTTATAGCCTGGACCACTTTTGGGTGGGAGTGACCAACATTCATCACGGCAATACCAGCTGCAAAATCAATATATTCGTTACCTTCTACATCTGTAATCACAGCTCCTTTAGCATGGGCGACATATTTGCTTGTGGAACTGCCAAAACCTTTTGCCATGACGTTGTTGCGACGCTCTTGAAGAGCTGAATTTGTCTGTGAATTTATCATTTTCTACCCTTGTGTTTATTGTGACCGATGACTCACTTATTTTGTACTAACCAGTACATATATTGTCTTCACGCTGTATTTTTTGTTAGGTTTACTCTGCAATTCGTTCTTTCAGGATCTCGGCGATGTCACGCGGCCCGACTTGCTCCTCCATTTCCGCCATCCTTCTCTTTGCTCTGGAATTTGGACCATCACCGCAGATCCATCAAGACCTTGCGTCCTTTGATGTCGGTGACCTTTCCCCGTACCTCGAGTTCGGTGTTTACCGCCGTTGGAGCACGAAAATCAACTTTAAAGGATGCGGTCACAAACCGGCCAAGCGGATTGTCCTCTGCTCGGACCTTGGCCGCCGAGGCCGTCGCTGTCCCATCGCATTCCAGCAGGGAGGCTATCATCCCATCATAGAAAAACCCCGGAAACCCGCCAGAATATTTGGCGTCCGGTGTGAAATGACAGACAGTTTCATCGCCGTCCCAATAACTTTTTATCTGCAACCCACCCTGATTGAGTCTTCCACACCCATAACAATTGACGAATTCATCAGGATAGTGATCCTGAAAGGCCTTCTCTGTCATCTTATTATTCTCCGATTGGTTTTCTTAGTAGTCAAGTATCCCAAGGAACCCCACCCATTTCCTGTTCACACAAGTTAGCTCTTGATAATTCGAGGCAGGAGCATTTGGTGGACAGGAGTGATCGATCTTGGATTCTGATAGTTCGCTCCGACAAAGGTCTGGACATATTTACGCAGCTCCGGCAACTCGACTATCTCATCCACCAGCCCTTTCATTGCACAATAGGCTGGACGTGATTTATCCTGATAATCCTTGATCATCTGATTCATTTTATCCAGTACCGGGTTAAGATCGTTGCCGGCAGCTTCCTCTTTCACCAGTCGCCGAGCGTATGAAGCAGCGGCGGCGGTCTCCCCATGCATGACATATATCTCGGTCATCGGCGTACCAAGGGTGAAGGCATTGTTGTTGTTGGCCTGAGGACCACACATAATATAATGGGCGGCGGCAGAGCCTTTGCGCAGGACCACACACATCATCGAAAGTTCGGTCTGCTCAATCGAATAGACCAAAGACTGGCCAAGGGAGAGCAACTCGGCCTCTTCGGCCAGATCACCAACATCAATACCGGTGGTGTCCTGCAGCCAGATGATAGGCAAATTGTCCCGCCCGCAGAGGGTGACGAACTCAGCTTGTTTGATCAGCCCTTCACGGTAATGCTTGCCACCGACCGCGAAATAGCTGTCATTGGCGTATTTCGGATAATTGGGAAAGAAACCTTGATTGTTGCCGATAAAGGCCACCGGAAAACCATCGACCTTGGCAAGGCCGGCAAAGACTTCCGGACCATAGCCGGGGCGATATTCCATAAACTCGCTGTTGTCGGTGAGCCGCGCCAGAACCTGCATGACATCATATTGGCGCTTCTGATTTACCGGCAGGATGCTGTTCAAATCCTCGGCGGGAAATTTCGGCGCCGCCGGTGCAGCGACCTGAAACACAGCAGGGTCATAGGCAGGCATCATTCGCATGTATTCCTTGATGCCGTCCAATACCCCCTGCTCGGTTTCATGGACCTCGCGAAAGTATGCGGTCTTGTCGAAATGGGTCTCGACCCGACCCGGACTCTTGGATTTGAAATTTTTCGTAGCCTCGATCAGGGATTTTGCCGCTTCGACATCGAAATGTCCTTTCGGGTTCATGCCGCCGACGATACCAGCCCCACCCACTGCAATATTAGCGTCTTTGTGCGCGAGCAAAATAGTTGGACTGATTCCCTGGTAACCGCCACCGGCCGGATTAGTACCATAGATGGCATTTAGGATCGGCACGCCAAGATGATTGAGATCCGCGTGGCGGAAGAACGGTGTACCACTGGAACGTCGACCGGCATAGACAGTTTCCTGTTCCATCAACTTCACACCGCTGCAGTTTGTCAACCAGACCAGGGGTACGTTGAGCCGTTTGGCCATATCCGTGACCATGAGAATATTCTCGGCCTGACCAGATATCCAGGCACCGGCCATGACCTTGTTGTCAAAGCCGATGATCACTGCCCATTTACCGGAGATTTTGCCAATTCCGTTTACCACACCGGTGCATCCTTCCTCATTGTTCTGAGGGTTGTAGAGGGTAAGAAGAGGAGACCAGGTACCAGGATCAACCAGATAAATCAGGCGATCATAGACGGTCATCCCTCCGCGGTCATGGATTTTTTTTGCTGGAATGCCTGCGTTTTTAACTCGTTCCACTTCTTGAGCAATAATTTTTTCCTGCTCCCTGACCAACTCTGCATTCTCCTTGCCGCGTTGAACATCAGCATCACTGAGAGCAGCACCAATATCGGCCATTTTCTCAAAATATGGCCGCAATGGTGTTTGTTTGCGTGACATAACGGTCTCCTTTCTTCCTTCAAGTTAAAAACTATATCCCTGATGGTCGATCATGCCGACCCTGGCCTGCTTAACGGTTTTCGACATCCCCAAGAGCGATTCCGGCGATGATGGTTTTCTGTATATTGCTGGTTCCCTCGACGACACGAAGGGATTGGGCGTCACGCAGGAAACGTTCGGCCGGGAATTCGGTCGAGAAGCCGTAGCTGCCGAAAATCTTCATCGTATCGCTGGCAGCGTGCACGGCCGCCTCGGAGGCGAACAACTTGGCTATCGAGGTCTGTGACTGGTTAGGCATTCCCTGATCCTTTAACCAGGCAGCTTGATAGACAAGCAGCTTGGCAGCCTCATGTTCGGCAACCATATCGGCAATTTGAGCCTGGATCATCTGGTAAGAACCAATTTTTTTGCCGAACTGGGTACGTTCATTGGCATAATTGATGGCTGCTTCTATAGCACCGCCACCGATCCCGAGGGCTCCAGCGGCACAGCTGACTCTGGTGTTGTTGAGCTGCCACATACAGATCTTGAACCCCTGACCGACCTCGCCCAAAACCGAATCCTTTGGAATCCTGGCCTGGGTGAAAGCAATCTCACCGGTAGGGGAACAGTGCAGCCCAAGCTTGGTCTCGATCGGAGCAGTAACAATACCCTGATTTTCCTTCAGATTGACGATAAAACAGGTCATCCCTTTGTATTTATTGCTCTTGTCGGTGAAAGCGTAGACTAAACCCCAATCGCCTACATGGGCATTGGAGATCCACATTTTTTGCCCGTTCAATTCCCAATGGTCGCCGCGATCAGTTGCTGTCGTGCCCATGCCGGCCACATCCGAACCGGAGTTTGGTTCGGTAATGGCAAAAAAACCGAAGGAATCGGCTTTGACCCAGGCGGGAATAAAACGCTCTTTCTGCTCCTTGGTACCGAACCTGTTCACGGTCACCGAGGGACCTATATTCTGCATATTCAAAGGCACCCGCCAGGAACCGCTTACCATGGCCAACTGTTCGGCGAGGAGAATCGATTCAAAGAAACCGCAACCGTTCCCGCCATACTCTTCGGGAATGGCACAACCAAAGAACCCGAGATCGGCCATCTTCTTGACCAATTCGGGCCGAAACCTATGGTCTCTCTCATCTTCTTTGAGGGTAGGCAGGATTTCCTTCTGGGCGAAATTCCTGGCCATATCCTGCATCATCTTCTGTTCGTCGGTTAACTTGAAATGCATTACTTTCTCCTTACTCTTTTGATTTATTTAGTAACTGTATCAGTGTGTTGAAATTGTTTCTTGGCACTTCCTTAAACTCTTCTCGTATTAGCAATCTCAACCAGTAATTTTCTATTTTAGTCTTCTTCGTTGCGCCGGACGAAACATTGCAACACCAACGACAATTGTGAATAATTGATCGGTATTGCGCTCTAATCGTGATTGGAGGTCCACTAAAAATATCTGACCGATCAAGCATTACCGTTATATTGCGACCGGAGGAAAAGGCCTTCCTTTCACACAATGACTTCCACCCCTAGCCCCAGCTTCTTTGCTTTTGTCAGAACCAGATCTGCAGTTGCCAAATCCTGCACGGCCAAGCCAACGGATTTAAAGATAGTAATTTCATCTTCGGCTTCTCGAGCTACCTTCATTCCAGTGACGAGTTCCCCTAACTCACTGTAAATATGATCTTTAGAAATCAAACCTTGCTTAATAGGTTGTAATATATCACCAACTTCAGAGAGACATGCTTGCATCTGATCGACCACTATCTTCGCTCGCATAATTGTTTCCGGTGGTATTTCACACATATCAGGACGATAGGATCCAACACCGTTAATATGCACACCGACTCCTATCTCAGTGTTCTTAAAAACCGGCATCTTGGAGGTGGTTGCCGTGCAAATGACGTCAGCTTCAGACAAGACATCCATTGACGCTGCAGCTATGATTTCCATTCCTAATTTTTCCTTCATTTTTTTTACAAAGTCTTCCCTGCGCTCTCTGTTGCGATCGAATATATATGCCTTTTTAATCTCTCGTACTGTGCATACTGCTTCAAGTTGTGTTTCTCCCTGCACTCCTGCCCCGATGATAGCGACAACTTTTGCATTCTCACGTGCCAAAAGTTTTGTGGCAAGTCCGGAAACAGCGCCTGTCCTCATTGCCGTAATAACCTCACCATCCATAACAGCAAGAGGTGAACCGGTAGATGCATCAAAAACCATGACCATTGCATGAATCATGGGAAGCCCTTTACTGGGATTATCCTGATGAACGGTAACTGCTTTCAAACCTACTCTTTGTATATCCGACAGATAAACGGGCATAAACAACGCCCCGCCATTTTCACCTGGCATAGATAAAGTTGACCTCAGCGGCATCACCGCTCCTCCGGTTACCAACTGGGCAAATGCGTCTCGCATTGTTTCTATGCAGTCTTGCATTGTTAATACCCTGCTTACATCTCTTGCGGAGAGACAAAGAATTTTGTTTTCTTCCATTTTATTCATCACCCTTTTTCAAAAACAGTTTTCCGGATTACTTGCTCAACTTTCCAACCAAAAATTAAAGCGTGTTAATTTTTTCTGTAAGTACTGGGACGAAGACCTTCAGGTCAGCAACGACCAAGACGTCTGCAACCTCTCCAATCGGGGCGTCCCTATCGGTATTGATGGCGACCACGAACTCGGACTTCTTCATCCCTGCCAGATGTTGAATGGCACCGGAGATCCCGCAGGCCATATAGAGCTTTGGTGAGACAATCTGGCCCGTAGTCCCAACCTGTCGGTTGTGTTCTGTCCATTCTGCATCGACAACAGGGCGGCTTGCCCCGTATTCGCCCTTCAGGGCATGGGCTAATTCTGCTATAATTGCAATATTCTCAGGCTTACCGATACCACGGCCGGCACTCACTATCACCTGGGCCTTGGTCAGGTCGACCCCACCCTTCTCAGCCTGTTCATAGCCCCCGAACACAAGTTTGCCGGTGGCGGCAGTACCGATCCTCTCAATCGACGGACTGCATGTTGGCTCCTCTGTCAGGCTGAAGGCCCCTCCCTGCAGGGTCAAGACCGTGACTGCTGTCTTTGAGACGACCTCCCGGAGTAGCTTGGAGTTGCAGACCGGCAAAACAGGCACGCCATCAACGATATCCACCACCTCTGAAAACTGCGCCGCCTTCAGCGCAAAGGCAATCCGAGGGGCCAAATCCCAGCCGTAGGACGAGTGGCTAAAGACCACCATATCCGGTTTCTCTTTTGCGATAACCTCAAGCAGCAGCTGTTTATGGCCGTCAGGATTGAATTCACCGCAGGTCGCAGCATCCGCCAGGTAAAGCTTCCCTGCAAATTTCGGTAAAGCATTTTCAGAGCCTGCCAAAAACATGACGCTCTCCGCACCAAGCTTTTTGGCAAAGGCCATCAATTCGCTCGCGCAGCCAAGCAGCTTTCCTTCTCTATATTCCGCAACAAGTAGTGTTTTCATAGGGTCCTCTTTAGGCCAAAACGGCGGTTTTCTCTTTCAGAATTTTGATTAATCTGTCGGCAAGATCGGCAACATCCCCTTCCAGAATCAGACCGGTCCCCTTCTTCTTTGGGAAGTACAGGGACGTGGTCTCCTCCAGGGCCTGAGCCTTCGACAGGTCGGCAACCGGAATGAAAAGCAGCTCCTTCTTTTTGGCCTTCAAGATATTGGGCAATGTTAGATAACGCGGGCTGTTCAGGCCGAGTTGGCAGGTGACAAGCGCAGGGACCGACACGTTGACCTTGGCTTTCACGCCGCCTTCCAATTCCCGTTTCACCGAGATCAGGCCCCCCTCGAATCTGAAACCCACGATGGTCGTGACGCAAGGCATCCCCAGCATCTCGGCGACAAGGACGCCTACCTGAGCGCTACCCCGGTCCTGGGATTGCATACCGGTGAAGATCAGGTCAAAGTTCTTGGGGCCAGCAAACTCGGCGATTATCGAGGCGATTGAAAAAGGGCCCTTCTTAAAGGATTCATCATCGGCCACATGGACGCCACGGTCGCAGCCCATGGCCAGTGCTTTCTTCATAGTCTCTTTCACCCGCTCGGGGCCGATGCAGAGCACTGTCAGATCACCAGCAATCTCTTCTTTGAGCTGCACCGCCTGCTCGACCGCGTATTCGTCATACTCATTCATCCGCCAGGCAAGATCGGCACTGTCATACCAGGTACCATCTCCACCCACCTTGAATTTCGATTCCATATCCGGAACCTGTTTGACACAAACCAGTATATTCATTGTTTTCTCCTATTTATTGTCCTGGATTACTACTTGCTTCATTCCATTGGATTCTCGGTGCTTTCAGGTGGCTTGTGTTTGTCTTCAAGTTCCGCACACCTTTCCCCCTGTCTCCAGACAAGGGGCAGGCAGGACGGACAAATGCTATCAGGGCGTCAGGGGTGCAATAGATGGCGTTATAGCGGCCCAGGGTGCAGGGATAAAGGGAGGTGCAGGACAAGGATGTCTCGAGATCCCAGACAACTGGCGATACCAGGCGCGGCAATATGACCTATAACCGACCTATTCACGCCGCCACCATTATCCAGATTATTGTCAGGGTTGCAAGCAAATATTACAGAGACGCATATGCAAAAAGCGATCTGAGCGAATATCTAATCAGCAACCCATTATGGATGACCGCATCATTTATTACAAAGGGACACAACCGCTTTCTCAAGCATGGCGATCGCTGTCTCATATTGCCCGGCCTTGAAACGCAATTGCAAAGCAGCCTTAAGCATATCCATGGTCAACACTTTATTCTGTTGTGCCAGAACAGCCAAAGCAACCAGCGCCCAATCTTGAGACTTTATTTTTTCGGCTTTATAATCAATCTCGATTATGGATGCCTGACACGACGGCAGTTCAATGTCGGACGCTTTAATGACCAGGGCTTCCGGTGAAAGATGCGTCAACATTTTTTTCCGGCGATTCACACCTTCCGGAGCAAGCGCAATGACTACTGAAGGATTTTCAACTCCCGTATATTCAATTTCGGTGTCGGAAAGGATGATATCGCTGACAGAGTGACCCCGCATGACGGTAATCGGATAGTCGCTCTTCTGTGCCGCGTGACATCCCGCCGCAGCTCCAGCCAGACATAGCAGTTCTCCAGCTGTAATAATGCGCTGGCCGGCACTGCCCAGTACAACCACTTCCAAGCGGCCCGGCTGTGGGGCAGTGCAGGACGGTTCAATACGAATCGATTCGGTTGCGGGGAGAAGCTTTGCAGCCTCTTGCCGGTAAGCCCAGCCATATTCCGCCCTGGCATTGTGGATCTTGTAATCACCCAAATCCGGAAGTTTGTCCAGATCCGTTTCGATCGTCTTGGGGGTAATCTTATTGCCGCGGGTGTAACGGCCGGGACAAATCCCCCAGATGTCGACCAGCGAAAAACCATCAAACGCCATGGCCGCTTCAAGGCCTTCCACCAGCCCCTTATCGTATGTAGATGTACGGGCTACATAAGCCGCCCCGGCGGCCCCCGCAACCTGACAAATATCAATGGGCTTCTCCAGCTTGTTTAAAAAGCCCGAGCCCACCTGAGCATCTTGGGGAGTAGTCGAAGAGCACTGACCGCCAGTCATGCCGTAGTTAAAGTTATTGAGAATCAAAAGCGTCAGATCAATATTACGCCGACAGGAGCTCAACACATGAGCACCGCCGATCCCAAGGCCTCCGTCGCCCATGGTCACGACCACCTTTAAATCGGGCCGGGCCATCTTGATCCCGGTCGCATAAGTAAGGGCTCGGCCATGAAGGCCATGAAAAGCATGGGTGTTAAAAAAAGTGTCGAACAGGCCGGAACAGCCGATATCAGATACGATAACGACATCATTTCCGGAAAACCCCATACGCAACAATGCCTGATCCAGGGCATGCAGAACCTGTTCATGGGAACACCCAGGGCAGAAAACAGGGGGTCGGTTGCTGTTTAATAAACTATCCATTTTGAATCACCTCCTGAATCTGCCCTGGCTTGATCAGCTCTCCATCCATCTGCCCCAAAAAGTCGATTTTTTTATCGACCAATAGCCGCTGAAGTTCCCGGACATACTGACCCCGATTCATCTCCGCCATGACCACCCGCTGGTAAGGCGCGGCCTTTTCCAAAATCAGCTGTTCGGGAACGGGCCACAGGGTTTTCAGGATCAGCAGGGAAGCCTTTGCGTTGGTATGCTGGGCTTTTTTCACAGCCGCCATGGCCGCACGGGCGGTTACCCCATAGGCAATCACCAATGTCTTGGCGCCCGGGACCTGGTATTCATCGTAGTAAGTAAATGCCGAGATATTTTTTTGGAGCTTATCGTCCAACCGCTGCTGGATTCGGGCTATTTGCTCCGGATCGGTTGTAATGTAGCCGTCTGTTCCGTGGGTCGAGGAGGTTTGCCTGACCAGACGTTCGCCGCCGATAGGCAGAAAATCCGGCACCAGTTGGTCGTCTTGTACACCAAATGGCATAAAGGGTCGATCCACATCAGCAGTTCTGCGATCGATAGTCTGCGGCAGATCCAGTTCGTCCAGATCAATCGTCTCGCGAGTCATGGAGACTTCCTTGTTGGCAGCCACAAAAACCGGACACCGATATTGCTCAGCCAGGTTAAAGGCCTGCATAGTGAGCGTATAACAGTCTTTTACATCCACCGGGGCCAGTACGATTACCGGCAGTCCCCCGCTGTTGCTCCATTGCAGAAACTGGATGTCCCCATCGGCGCCTTTGGTAGCAGATCCGGTGGACGGCCCCAACCGTTGCACATCCACAATGACAATGGGGATCTCGCTGCCGATGGCAAAGGAAATCTGCTCGCTGTAAAGACTGATCCCCGGACCTGAAGTAGCTGTCATGGTCTTCATGCCCGACATCGAAGCGCCCAAGCAAAATCCTATGGATGCAATTTCATCCTCCCCCTGGAGGCAAACACCACCTTTGGGGGGGAGAAGCTTGAGCATGGTATTGTAAATTGTTGTTGCCGGGGTAATCGGATAACCGGCAAAAAAATTACAGCCAGCAGCCATCGCTCCCCAACCGATGGCCTCGTTTCCTTCCATTAAAGTCAGTCCCATGATATTCCATTAATTACTCTTTATCTGAATCAATCACGTGTCGAAAGTATCAAAAAACTCTGCATTACCTGCAAAGTCGAAAATGCGTCGATAATCGATTACGAAGCAAATGCAATTAGTAAATTCCCGTCTCTCTCAATGGCTGGTTCTTCAGTATCCGTTCCGGGCTGAATATTGATAGATCCAGTGCGTGGTCCTGCCGGGTGATCAATTCGGCGATAAACCGCCCCACGGCCGGAGCCTGTTGCAGACCATGTCCAGAAAAGCCATTAGCCAAAAACAGCCCTTCAAGTTCCGGCCATTCTCCAAGGATGGCATTTTCATCAAGAGTGTTCATGGCGTAAAGACCCGCCCACCCGCGAACCAATTTCAATTCTTCAAATTTGGGAACGAACTCGGCAAGCTCTGCCCATAACGAATCGTAAAACCGTTTTTCATCCCATGAAAAGGAAATTCCCACCGGATCTTCAGGCATGGATTTGCCCAAAAGAATCAACCCGCCGGTTTCGGTTCTGAAATACATACCGGAAGGTAAATATGTCAGCGGCAGGGGTCTATCCGGCTTGACCTTGGTATCCAGCGCAAATATCTGGCGCTTGACAGGTTGAACCGGCAGATGCACACCGACAGTCAGGGCAATCGCTGAACACCAGGCGCCTGCGCAATTTACTACGGCACCGGCACTGATATCTTCTCCGGTCTTCAGACGAACACCCGTAACCCGGTTTCCGGTTTTCGTGATTTCAGATACCTCGGCATGGATAAATTCGGCCCCCATGGAAATCGCTTTTGCCCGGTATCCCATCAGTAAACCATACGCATCGAGATGACCGTCTTTTGGACCGAACGAGGCTCCCACGTATCCTTCGGGATTGTAAAGCGGAAATCGATCACGAACCTGTTCCGGCGTCCACCATTCTGTGTCGCAGCCGAGATCCTGCTGCATTTTCAAGGCATTGTCCGCTGGAATCCGGTTTTCTTCATTCACCATAAAGAGGTTGCCCTCCCGGCGAAACCTGATCGAAGGCTCAATGCCGTCAATCGCCATTTCCTGCTCAAATTTTTCTAGAACTTCAAATGCATATTGAGATATCTGAACATTGGGCCGGAAGCTAAACTGGATTCTGGCGTTGGCCATGGACAGGGTTGTGGATGCACGACTGTAGGTCCGATCCATTTCAACGACAGCCACTCGCAGACCAGGTGCGGTTTTCATCAGGTAGAAGGCAGTTGAGCTGCCCATTATACCTCCGCCGACAATGACAATGTCATAAGTTTTAGAATTCATTCCATCTCCATTTGAGCATTTGACTATCACGGATGCATTGGTCAAAATTCCGCCATTTTGATCCGGACATTGTTGTACCCGTATCAATCTTATTTAACAAATCATAGCCCAAGTCTTCGTTTTTATTGACGAGTCAGGGCTATGATTTTTTTCTTAACAGAATGCGATATACTGAATCTTAAGCTATAGCCTGCGATATTTATTTACTCTGCTTGACCTCGCTTGCAGGAGATGTAACAAAAACCGGGTTGCTGCCCTCGCCAGTGGCATCAAACTGGTACATCGGATTTCCGACACCTTCCACTTTGACTTTTTTCAGATTCTGGATAAAGGAATTGCGATCGACTCCCCCAATCTCAATGACTTTTGCCGCAACCTTTACCGCATCATAACCGTAAATGGCTGCGAGGGGGGGGAATCCGCCATATTTCGGAGTCCAGCGATCCACCAGGATTTTTGCTGCGGGCCGTGTCACATCCACTGTCGGCGACAACAAGATATACACTTCCCCCATATCATCACCGGCCAGTTCAAAGAACTTGGGTTCAATCAGTCCATCCGGGCCGTAAATGGGGATGTCCCAACCCATTTGGCGCACCTGCTTCACTAGCATACCGCCTTCGTTGTATGTGACAAAAATCAGCAGCATGCCGGGGTTTTCTGATTTGGCTTTCAACAGAACGGATTTGAAATCAATGTCTTGCCCAGGAGTTACGACGCTTTCATTTACAACTTTAATACCGATCTCGGCTGCTTTTTCCTTGAATCCTTTGAGAAGCTGTTGTCCGTAGTCCGCATTTTCGCTGATGATGGCAACACTGTCTTTTTTGAATCTGTCCTTGACTGTCCTTGCTATTTCTTGTGCGATGCTTTTGGTGGTGTATGTCAAACGGGCAACGTTATCAAACCCCTGTTCGGTAAGGGTGTTGGCGTTGGCGTAGGTAACGATATTGGGAACGCCGTTACGGTTATAAACAGGTGTGGCAGCCAGCGCACAGGAGCTCATGGTGGGCCCCAGTGCAACCAGAAAATCGCTGGAGGAGATTTTCTTGGCGACATTGGCAGACTCCTTGGGGTCGCCCCGGTCATCGAAAAAAGTGAGTTTCAGTTTGTAGTTCTTCAAAGGCCCGGCTTGAATGCCGCCCATTTCGTTGATCTCGTCAACAGCCAGTTCCTGACCCTTTTTGTCACCGCTACCATAGTCGCCGTACTTTCCGGTGCAGGCATCGTAGCCGGCAATGTTAATGATTTTTTTCTTCTCATCAACCCCGTCCTGTGCCCACACCACAGTTCCTGCTAACAACAAAAACAGTGCTACAATAAAGATAGAACTTTTTTTGGACATTTCACGTCTCCTTTCAATGTAATAAATGGATGCCACACCTGCATTTATGCCACACTTTCGTGCTCCAAAACTACTTACTCCTTTTTTCAGTAAACCGATTCCAAGCGTCCTTACGCTTCTCCAAGATAACATTTTCGGACTCTGTCATCCGCCATCAAATCCTTCGAATCGCCATGATAGAGAATTTTACCCAACTCCATAACATAGGCCCTTTGGGTGATTTTGAGGGCCTTTTTGACGTTTTGTTCCACCACCACAATCGCAATTCCTTCCTCGTGAAGCTGGCCGATGATCCGGAAAATTTCATTGACCAATAGAGGCGCCAGCCCCATCGATGGCTCATCCAGGAGGAGCAGTTTGGGTCGCGCCATAAGCCCCCTGGCAATGGCCAACATTTGTTGTTCGCCACCGGAAAGGGTTCCGGCACACTGATTGCGGCGTTCTCCCAGAATCGGAAAGATTTCAAAAAAACGATCGATGTCTTTTTGGATTTCAACTGCATCCTTTCTGATAAAGGCGCCGATTTGCAGATTGGTCATTACCGTTTGGCGAGCAAAAACATTGCGTCCTTCAGGAACATGGGCAATGCCTGCACAAACGATTTTCTCCGGCGCAAGCCCTTGAATATTCTTGTTCATAAATGTGATGTGTCCCTGAGTGGGGCGAACCAGGCCAGAAAGTGTTTTCAGGAATGTACTTTTCCCGGCCCCATTGGTTCCGATCAGAGCTACAATCTCACCGGGCTTGATTTCAAATGAGACATCACTCAACACCTTGATCTTGCCATACTGGGTATAAAGACCTTCCACTTTAAGCATCAGCACCTTCCTCTTCGCCCAGATAGATACTCTGAACGCCACTGTCGGCTTGAATTTCCAATGGGGTGCCCTCCTTGAACTTTTTTCCCGCGTTCAGCACCACAATCCGTTCGGCTACCGTCATAATGAACCGCATGTTGTGCTCGATGATAAAAACCGTTGTTCCCGAAGCCTTGATCCGCTGCACAAATTCCGCCAAAGTGTCCATTTCTACCGGATTCATGCCGGCACATGGTTCATCAAGCATCAGTAAGTCCGGCTCAGAAGCCAGGGCACGGCAAATCTCCAGAAGACGCTGCTCACCATAGGGCAAATTTTTGGCCAGCTCTTTTCCACGATCCGTCAGATGCGCCAACTCCAGAAATTCCAATGCTTTTTCCCTCGCTTCCTTTTCGCGTTTCCAGGCCGAAAACGGCCTCAGATACACATCCAAAAGAGAGTTCTGAATCTGTGTATGCCGGCCGATGAGAATATTACTCATCACCGAAATATTCTGAAATATACGAAGGTTCTGAAATGTTCTGGCAATGCCGACTTCTGTTATCCGATGAACTGGAAGCCTCGTGATGTCCTGGTTCTTGAACAGAGTCTGACCTTTGTCTGGCGTGTAAATACCTGTCAGAAGATTGACAAACGTGGATTTACCTGAACCGTTCGGGCCGATCATTCCCAGTATTTCCCCTTTGTTGATATTTAGACTGATCTCATTGACAGCGATGATACCGCCAAAGTGCTTCATCAACTGACGGGTTTCCAGCAAAACCATGAACGTAATCCTTTCTGAAAGTTTTAGTCCCTGAACGCGGCTGTTCCAAATAATCCCTGAGGCCTGAAGAGCAAGACCGTCACCATGATCACACCTATGATCAACATGCGATATTCGGCCAAGGAACGAAAAGCCTCCGTCGCCAGGGTCATGATGATCACGCCGGATATTGGCGCAAGCAGACTGCCCATTCCGCCAACAATGACCATGATAATCATCAGACATGATTCACCCAGCGTAAAACTGGAGGGTGTAATCGTAGTCTGATAAACCGCATAGTAGCTTCCTGCCAGGCCTGCATAAAAAGACCCAATGCTAAAGGCCAGGATTTTATACGCCGATGTTTTAATTCCCATTACCGAAGCGGCCAGTTCGTCTTCCCGTATGGCCACAAACGCCCGGCCGAATCGTGATGCGGTCAACAGCGCCATGCTCAGATAAGTAAATGTGACCAGAATAAGTCCCAGGTAATAGAAATCCGTTTCGCTGCGAATCGTCCAGGCCATTATATTCGGGATGGGGATGCCCACGATACCCATGGCTCCGCCCGTAAACGGAATCCATGCCTGAGCGATCAAACGGAAGATCTCTCCGAATGCGATGGTTAACAGGCAAAAATAATCTCCCCGTACCTTTCGGGTTGGGAAACCTAGAAGCATCCCAAACAAAAGAGCCACCAGACCTGAAATGATCAGGCAGGGTAGAAATGAAAAGCCGTACCGTGTCATGAGAATGGCCGTAACATACCCGCCAAGTCCGTAAAATGCGGCATGGCCGAGGGAAAGGAGACCGGTGTACCCCAGAATCAGGTTCAAGCCCATGCATAGGACCGTGTAGATGAGGATCAGGTTGACAATGCCCATATAGTAGGGATTGTCAATTATAACGGGCACCACGGCAAGCCCGATAACCCCAACAATATGCAACAAAACATTGAGCTTTCTGTCTAGTGTTATGTTGATTTTAGGCAACCTTTCTCCTCCCTATTAAACTTTTCCAGAATCCGCATTCCCCAAAATGCCAGTCGGCCGAATGAGCAGGATACAGATTAGAATCAAAAAAGTGATTGGATCTTTATATGAACTGGACACATAGACACTGATCAGGTTTTCCGAAAGCCCCAGGATCATGCCACCAACCAGGGCGCCACTCAGGCTACCGATGCCACCAATAACCGCTGCGGTAAAAGCAATAATGGTTCCCCGAAACCCCATGCTAATTGAGACGGCATTGTAAGAGGCCGAATACAACACTCCTCCCAGAACTCCGAAAACACCGCCGAAAAAATAGACGACCGATATGGTCCGGTTAATCGGAATGCCCATCAGGCTGGAGGTGGGAATGTCTTCAGAAACGCATAAAATTGCTTTCCCGGCCTTGTGATGTTTTAAAAACAGATTGAAACCGACAATCACGGCCACGGCGACAAAGAGCGTAAAAATATGAGTGACCGAAATCTGGGCACCGAAAACAGTTATATTCTGGTTGGGGAAAAGCGATGGAAATGACAGTACTTGATTGCCCCATGCTAACTCTGAAGAATTCTGAATAACATAGGCAGCGCCCAGCGCTGTGATCATGGAAATCATGCGGTGTTGCGCTGCTCTCAAGCGCCGGTATGCAACGATTTCCACCAGCGATGCGAGTAGTCCGCCGATGAGTGCGGCTGCAATTACAGCAACAATTGGATTTACTTGGAACTTTGTCAGCAACGTGTAGCACAGCAAGGTGCCAAAAATGTAAACATCTCCGTGAGCAAAATTCATCAGCTTCAGAATGCCGTAAACCATGCTGTAGCCAATGGTGACCAAGGAATAAATGGCACCGACCATTATACCGACAATCAATACTTCAATCAGCATCGGTTCTTCTCCGGTTTAATTGCGCAAAATATTTACATGAATCCCTGATACGGCCTTCGCACCAAGGCTGAGTGAACGTATTGAATCATGGTAATAAAATCGAATACCGGCCTTTGCACCGCAGCCTGGACTGCAGCGGCATAGGGCGGCAAATCACTGCATTCGAGGACTATCGCGGCAATATCCGGGTCTTTATTAACCATTTGTTTGGCAACTTCGACAACTTCACGCTGGATTTGATCCGAATCCAGCGTCCCGTTTTCTAAAAGAACCGCTTCACGAAACTCCACCTGATTTTCCATCCCTCCAAGTATCAGCGGAATGTCAGGGATTATGCCCACGCTGGAAAAATGCTCGAGTGTCAGCGCGCTTGAATCCGCCGAAATAACACCGATTTTTCGGCCTCTGGGAAGCATCTGATAAATAAATGGTACTTGGAGGAGACTGGAAAGAAAAACCGGGATATCAAGCGCATCAGCGACCTGTCTCTGAAACAATGCCATAAATCCGCATGCCCCTGTAACCGCCCTTACCCCTTCGTTTTGAAGTTCGCGAGCCGCTTCGATAAATGGGTCAAGCAAGGACGGATCCCGTTGATTGAGCAGACGGTCGATTGAGGCATTTTTGACGACTTTATAGCGCACCGGAAAATCAAATGTGCTGGCATTGCCAACATTTCCTGGAACGCAGGGATATGCCGCATCCAGAATGAGAATGCCAATCGATTCTCCATACCATGACTGTAATTTGTTTCGAACATGAAAAACGGTCATTAAGGATGCTTCCCACTTTTTTGTAAGAAACTTCAGAAGGTGCCTTCCGAAGCTGAGACGATACTGTCGATTACAAATTCATTCAGATTATGCATTATTAATATCAGTGATATTTTTAACTGTCAATATAAAAAATACCATTTGAATATCTTAAATATACCACAAAGAGTTTCCACACATACGAGGAGACTGGTCAGCAACAATTCGACTATCCCATTGTAGCTCGAACAATACCAATCACCCACGGTCAATACTGTGCAAAAACTAATAGTTACTACATCATTAGAGAGAACATTGCCTAGAATAGGCAACACTCTGGATATCTAGGTCGAGAAGGCATTAAAGGAGGGAGACAAAAGAAATATTTTTTCGTATTAGCTCAATTCAATGCAGATGGCCCGGCCGGATATGTCAAGAAACATGAGGCCAAGATTCCTGTAACTGACACATAGGAGAATGAGACAAAGATGAACTGGAAATTGCTCCAGCCAGGGACAGACATCAAGAGGGGATTTCGAGAAATTTACGTTTGATACGTTCTACGTGGCGTAACAGTGCAGATTTACGGGCTTCCCCGACTTCGATTGAATTTCGGCGCGACAAGACTTCACAAGTGGTCCGAATCTCATCGATCATGGCCAGAACCTCCTCGGCCCAGTCTCCGTGCCCCATGATCACAAACCATATTCGAAAGGTGAGACTGTGAAGCTGATTGGAAATATCTCGGAGTACATGGTTGTTGCCAGCATCGTAGAGAATTTTCCGAAACGAAAAATCGATCATAGCCAACCCTTTCTGGTTTCGCTGATCGATCAACGCAGTACAATCCTTTTCGAGCTGCTCCAGGCTTTCCAGGTGACTCGGTGTCATCATCTCTGCAGCAAGCCGGCCAGCCAGAGCCTCTATCTCGAGCCGTACCTGGAATGTATTCAGCATTTTATGAAACTCGATTTCGGTCACCATGGTCCCAGAACGCGGCAAAATCCGGACCAACTGCTCCCACTCCAAGCGACACAGCACTTCACGTAGAGGGGTCCGGCTAACCCCGAACTCATCAGCCAGAACTTTTTCGTTCAGAATCTGACCGGAATGATATTCAAGAAAAAGAATCCGATTCCGGATTTGATTATATATTTCTACGTTCATTGATTTCTAATCATTAACCCGTTGGATGAAGAATCATACAGCAATTTATACTATTAGTATTCTATTAATATCCTGTATATATCAATGCTAGATCGTTAAATCAAGCATAAAAGGTTTTTTTCCTACAAGTTGAATAGCCTATTTGACAAAAACGTTAATCTTCACTGTTAAAACTTCGCTCGATATCAGTTTGATCGAGTCCCGGTTTCTACACCTGTTCACCCACAAATAGTTTTTAACTTGCCACCAAAGCGCGGAACCCTCTTACAAAAGCGGTCAATAAGAGACATATAATAACAACAGATAGTTAGTATTGAGTTAGTAAAAGCAGAAACAGCCACCAAGTCAAAATGACTAAGTGGCTGTTTTTATTGGTACGCCAGGCAGGATTCGAACCTGCGACCTACGGATTAGAAGTCCGTTGCTCTATCCAGCTGAGCTACTGGCGCTTATTGTTTGATACAATCATTGAAGCTTCTGTAACCTTAGCACAATCAGCGACGACATAATACTCAAAGTTTATCAAAAAGCAACTTCATTCTTGTCATTGCTCTAGATCCCTTGATCTTTTCCAGACGGGACCGTTTTCGGTATCGATGACCACAATGCCCTTTCCGGCAAGTTCTTCCCTGGCTTCATCTGCCGCCTTCCAGTCTTTAAGTAACCTGGCCTGTTCCCTGCGCTGGATGAGAGCATTGACATCGGGGGCTAGAGGACAACCTTGCAGACGAAACACATTCAGCACTTGGTTCAGCCGTCCAAGGCTTTCCAGAATATAGTTCTTTTGGTCCTTGTCGAGATTATTTACTTGGAGGATTGGATATACTTTTCTAATAAAATGGTAAATTGCTCCCATTCCTTTTGAGACATTCAGGTCATCATCCATCGCCTCAAGAAACTGGTTTTCCATGGCCGAGACGAAAGTGGTTACCTCAGGATGGGGTTTGCCGGATGGCAGGCAATTCAGTTTGCAGGTGAACTCATCCAGCCTTCTCAGAGCTGTGCGGACGTTATCCAGTCGTTTATAAGAAAAATTCAGCGGTTTGCGGTAATGCACGGAAAGCAGCATAAATCTTACCTCGCGCCCCGTATAGCCCCGCCGAAGGAATTCCCTGAGCGTCACATTATTACCCGCTTCAGCAGACATGTTCTTGCCGTCAACCAGTACCAACTCAGAATGCAGCCAATAGTTGGCCAACGGCTTACCGGTGAGCGATTCGGCAATGGCTATCTCATTTTCATGGTGCGGGAAAATGAGGTTTCTGCTTGAAGTATGGATATCCATGGTGGGCCCAAGATTCCTCGTGGCCATCGCCGAACATTCCACATGCCAGCTGGGACGCACGTTGCCCCAATCCGTCTCAAAGAAAATTCCCTTCTTCAACTCCCCCAGTGTCGATCGTTTGAGGAGGGTGAAGTCCCGAGGATTATCCTTTTCATAATTATCCAGATCGACAGTCTTACCCAGTTGAATCTTGCTCAGGTCAATACCCGAGAGCCGACCGTATTTTTTGAATTTTGAAATATCAAAGTAAATTGAGCCGTGCTTTTCATAGGCATAGCCTTTATGGATAAGCTCATGAGCGATCTCGATCATATCGGCCACATTTTCGGAAGCCATCGGATATCCCTTTGCCCGCTTCACTCCAAGCGTATCCATGTCCTCCATAAAACCGGCAATGTATTCCTTGGTATAGTCCTTTAACGGCTTTCCAGCTTTTTCGGCACCAGCAATAGTATTGTCGTCGATATCAGTAAAATTCATATAGGCATCTACCTGCAGCCCCTTCGATTCCAGGGTGCGGGTGATGAGGTCTGAAACTATGAATCTGCGACAAAGGGAAAGATTGGCCATTTCATAAGCCGTTGGCCCACAAGAATAGAAGGTTGCCTTACCCTCCCGCTGGGGTACAAACTCCTCTTTTCGCTTAGACATCGTGTTGAAGAACCGCAGCTTTTTCTTTCCGCCCACTTTTTTAGGTGGCGTAAAAAGCGGCGTGCTAAGATAGCGTTCCCCCCCATCGGGCAGGATGACAACCACCATCCCACTCTCCAACCTTTCAGCATATTCTATGGCAGCTGCCATAGCACCACCGCTGCTCATGCCCACCAGCATCCCTTCGTTGCGGGCAAGTTTTCTGGCCATACTGAAGGCGTCTTCATCATCAACGAGGACTATCTCGTCCGGGATGGATTTATCGAAGATGCCTGGTTTATATGATTCCTTCATGTTTTTCAGTCCCTGGATTTTATGATCCAGGTGCGGTTCAACAGCTATGACCTTGACGTGGGGCTGGAACTCGTGGAACCAGGCGCACAGTCCCATAATGGTTCCGGAAGTACCGAGAGTTGCAACCAGGTGGGTGACCTTGCCGTCCGTTTGTTGCCAGATTTCAGGGGCGGTATGATTGTAATGGGCGCGCCAGTTTGCTTCATTGTTGTACTGGTCAGTTAGAAAATAGCGGTCCGGAAATTCTCTCACCATGGCGTAGGATTTTTCAATGGCCCCATCCGTTGCTCTGTTCGCAGGAGTAAGCAAAATCTCAGCCCCATAGGCCTGCATTATTTTTCGCCGCTCGATACTGGCCGATTCCGGCATAACCAAAACGCAGCGGTATCCCCTGGCAGCACATACCATCGCGAGGCCAATACCTGTATTGCCGCTGGTTGCCTCAAGAACGATTTTATCCTGAGTCAATGCTCCACTTGCCTCACCTGCTTCAATCATGGATAGCGCAATACGTTCCTTCACAGAACCACCGGGGTTGGTGGATTCCAGTTTCCCGTAAATTGAAACGAAATCATTTTGAAACAGTCGATTAATTCTTATCAGTGGGGTATTGCCAATAGCGCTTAATATGTTTTTATGTAACATTCTTTTGCCCGATGGATCAGAGGTAAACACCTGCTTGGTTAACTCGTTCCGCCAAAAAACGGAATTCTTTTCAGTACCCCTTGAGGGATGCTCTTCATAATACCTCTCAAGGGGATATCAGTTCCTTCACGAAATGATTATCTTGCAGAAAAAACAAGAAAATCATCTCTAAACCATTTATGTCTGTTTAAAATGTCAATTCTGAAACAGACACTAACGCTTATAATATGATAATTCATTTAGTTTTTCTTTTACATGCCTGGGCAAGATACCAAAACTGCATAAGCGCTTCCCGACATTTCTCATCTGCAATACATCCAACCTGTCGTTGAAACGATGCAATTTTCTCTTCGCTTGGTCTCACAAATTCTATAGTGGAATCCGTCTCTTGATCAGGCTCTTTATTCTTGCCGGCCTTACCTTTAGGCAGAATCATCTTAATATCTTTAAGACTGGAAAGTCGCAAAAAACGATTCAGCGTCTCAAGCAGTTCCATTTTTTCGTATTGGAACTGCTGCAACCAGGATGAATTTGTAACTTCCAGCCAGAGCACCCCTCTTTCGATTTTCAGCGGTTGCGCGTTCTCACTCAACTCCTTCCTGACCAATTCCTTCCAGCTGGGAAAAATAGAATGCAAATCGAGTTGCTTCTCCCAGCCCTTGTCACGCAGGAGACTTGGGAGCAGCAGAGAGATGCTGTCTTTATTGGATTTTACCCTTCCTGCCATAGCCACCACCGCCTTTTCGCTACAATAATCATCACCACTCTTTACTTAGAAAAAGCACAATTGGCAAGTACTGGAAGATCGACCGGAAACGAAAAAACCCGCACCCTCAATAAGAGGAGTGCGGGTTTATAACGAGAGGTTGAACGATAAATCGATTAATAAATACTCAGATATTCGTCGAGTTCCCAATCAGTTACTGCTATTCTGAATCTATCCCACTCTTTTTCTTTTGCCTCAACATATTTCTCAAAGATATGCTGGCCGAGAGTCTCCTTGCTCAGCGGGTTGGCTTTCAACTCGCTGATGGCTTCCTTGAGGCTGGAAGGCATAACTGCAATTCCACATTCTTCCATTTCCGCAGTACTCATTTTAAAAATATCGCGCTTCACTTCGGCCGGTGGGGCGAGATTATTCTTCACACCATCAAGACCAGCGTTCAACATCATGGCAAAAGCCAGGTACGGATTACAGGTTGGATCCGGGCAGCGAATCTCAGTTCTGGTCGACAAACCACGTGCTGCCGGGATACGAATGAGAGCTGAGCGGTTCGATGCCGACCACGCACAGTACACAGGAGCCTCATACCCGGGAACCAGGCGTTTATAGGAGTTGACCAATGGATTAGTTACAGCGGAGAAGGTGCGGGCATTTTTCAGTGCTCCGGCAATATAGGAGTAGGCAACCTTCGAAAGCTTCAGCGGATCCGACTCATCAAAAAATGCGTTGGTACCGTCCGCATTGAACAGGGACTGGTTAGTATGCATACCGGAACCATTAACACCAAAGATAGGCTTTGGCATAAAGGTCGCGTAAAGGCCATATCTTGCAGCAATAGACTTAACTACCCATTTGAAAGTTACAGTGTTGTCGGCTGCAGTAAGGGCATCGGCATATTTAAAGTTAATCTCATGCTGTCCCTCGGCCACTTCGTGGTGGGAGGCTTCGATCTCAAAACCCATTTTTTCAAGAGTTTCAATAATCTCACGACGGCAGTCATTACCTGTATCTTCAGGATCTAGAGAGAAATATCCGGCTACATCGTTGGTTATAGTAGTGGCACAACCATCTTCATCTTTTTCAAACAGGAAAAACTCAGATTCGGTACCAACATTCATGGTATAGCCAAGCTGTTTGGCTTCAGCAAGAACGCGCTTCAGATTCACACGGGGGCAACCGGCAAAAGGAGTTCCATCTGATTTGTATACATCACAGATGATTCGAGCGGCAGCAATACCATCTTTGTTTCTCCAGGGGAGAACTGTGAAAGTATCATAGTCAGGTTTGAGATACATGTCTGATTCATTGATACGAACAAAACCATCGATGGAAGAACCATCAAACATCATGTCTCCGTCCAGAGCCTTCTCGATCTGACTCTTTGGAATTGCAACGTTTTTCATAAAACCAAAGATATCGACAAACTGGAGGCGAAAAAATTGAATGTTTTTAGCCTCAATCGTTTGCATAATTTCTTCTCTAGTCATTTCCACAATCTCCTTTTTATTCAGAATTATTTTTTCCATTGCCAGCATTTTTTAGCTCAGAATCAATTAATTCCTGATTAACATTTCTGACAATATTTGCAACAAACAAATGAAATTTCATTACATGTTTGTCATTTTTTACGACATGGCCTCCATTACAAAAGCTAACCGCCAAAAGACCCTCAAGCTATTTGACCGAATGACTTATGTAATGGAGTATTCCCTCTGTAACCTCTTTAACGAATTCTTTGTCATCCATCTTTTTTTCTTTTGAATCAAGTACATAAAACACATCAATCAACTGTTCCACCTCTGTCGCTATATATGCCTTATGGATATTCAAGCCAAAATCAGCCATTGCCTGGGTAATATGGTAAAGCTGGCCGGGAAGATCCACCGCATATACCTCAATTACCGAATATTTATCCGAACTTTCATTATCGACAACAACCTTGGAGGCAACGTCTCCAACCATCTGCGATCGCCTACCATAAGTTGAGGCCAGCTTGCTATAGAGACGGTGACTAATTCCCATTCTATGTTCTATGGCAAGGTCAAGCTGCTCATTGAGAGCTTTCCAGTTTCTTTCTGCAAAACTTAGGCCATCTGTCGATCGAACATCAATCACATCGACAACGGTCCCGTCCGCCCAAGTAAAAATCTGCGCCTTCACAACGGAAAGGTTATTCAGCGCCATGACTCCACAAATTTTAGCCAGCAAACCGGATCGATCCTTTGTCATAATCAACAGAGACCAATTTTCCTCATTCTTGCCGGCAATAATTAAAGACTTCTGACGAATACGCTGATAATTATCCCGTTGGGTCAGCACATGTTCGACAACCACCTTTGGAGAGAAGGAGAGAATATAATCAGCGCTCAGAGTCTCAGGATCTATCCTCAGATCTCCACTGCCCTTCAACTGCAAACGGATCTGTTCACGCAGCCATTCCACCCCCTGCTCTTCGTGGGCAGTCACATCATGGACTTCATGACGGCCTCTATCCAGATAGGGATAAATTTTCATATACAGCTCTTCCATCAGGGCGGCCTTCCATTCACTCCAGGCTGACGGCCCGGTCGCTTTTGAATCAGCGACAGAGAGGAGATACAACATGGAGAGCCGACTAAGATCACCGATGGTCTCTGCACACCTTTTTATAAATATCGCATCATTTAGGTCGCGACGCAGAGCATTCTCCGGCATAAAAAGATGGTATCGGATGAGAAACTCAAGGGTGCTGCACTCTTTTTCGGTAAGACAAAACCGTTTCCCTATCTCACCTGCCAGCGACGCGCCCTCGATGGAATGATCGCGACCGGAGCCCTTGCCGATATCGTGCAAAAGGGCGGCGAGATACAATACCTTCAAATCCCTGACATTCTGCACCACACTGGTCCAGGTTTCAACCAGAGCATGTAGTTCCGCCACAGCCTGCAGTGAATGCCGATCGACGGTGTAGATATGATACAAATCATGTTGGGCCAGACTGTCGATTTTAGAAAACTCAGGAATACATCTGGTCAACATGCCGGTTTCCAGCATCGTTTCGAGAACCAGCAAGATATCTTTTGCTTCAAGGAGCAGCGTAAAAAAGGTTCTCGCAAACCGTGGGGAAGTCCGTTCTTTATCGGTAATCAGGTCCACCAGCCCTGAAATAACCTTGCGAGTGCGGTAGTGCATCGGCAAACCTGTGCGGGCCATGGCAAGAAACACCCTGACCAGCGTCTGCGGCTTGGCAAGAATTTGCGATTTGGCTGCAGTAAGATGGATTCGGCCGGTCCTGATTTCTATTCCATTTTCCACAACCCTGTCGGAACTCATCTTGCCCTTACCGGCCAACCCCAAAACCTCGTCAACATGGTCGAAAAAAAGATCGCTGGTGACACTTATGGTCTGCAGGGCACTATAGATATCGCGCATAAAGTGTTCTACACCGCGTACCCCACCGCTCGTTTGGTAATTGAACGCCTTTGCTACATCCTCCTGCTGTTCAAAATAGAGCTGATCGTTTTTTCGATTACTGATAAAATGCAAATAACAGCGCAACCGGACAAGTATATTTCTGGCGTCTAAAAATTTCTTTTTCTCTTCCTCAAGCAACAGACCTGCACGCTGAATGTCATCCAGACTGTTTAGGCCGAAAACGACTCTGGCAGTCCACATCATAGCCTGAATATCACGCATCCCGCCTCGCCCCTCCTTGATATGGGGTTCCAAGAGAAAGCTATGACTGCCAAAACGCTCTCGACGACTCTGACGATGACCTTTCATCTTCTCGACAAAACCTTCCCGATGCCCATCGACATATTGCTTACGATACGCCTTGAGAAGTTCGTCGAACAAGTCTTGGGAACCATGAATCAACCGAGCATCAAGCAAGGCAACAAGGAAAAAATAATCTTCCCTTGCATGATTTACAGACTCGGCAATGGTGCGAACGCCATGTCCGACTTCCAGTCCGGTATCCCAGAGCGGATACAGCACGGCATCTGTAACCTTGGTTATCAGCTTCTTTACCTTTGGACGATACAGGATCATCAGGTCAATATCCGAAAACGGAAACAACTCTTTCCGACCAAATCCCCCAAGTGCCACCAGAGCTATCTCTTTATCATACCCCGGCAGTTCCGCGATCTTGTAGCTGTCAACAATGTATTCATCGACCATCCGGCAATGATCCAGGAGAAGATCATCACCAGGACCGCCCTTCCCCCAACTCTCCTCAAGAGCTTTCCGCTTGGTACGAAATGCTGAAATCATTCATCACACCGCATCACGATCTTCTTCACCTGTCCGCACCCTCACCACTCGCTCAACCGGCAAGACGAAGATTTTCCCATCGCCTATCTTTCCAGTGTTAGCGGCCACTCTAATGGTATCGACCACCTTATGAACCAGATCAGCTGCGATAATAATTTCGATTTTTACCTTAGGAATAAAGTCAACAATATACTCTGCGCCACGATAGATTTCGGTATGACCCTTCTGACGACCATATCCTTTAACTTCAGAAACTGTCATTCCTGTAATTCCGATGCCGTTCAAGGCATCCTTGACATCATCCAACTTAAACGGCTTTATGATTGCTTCAATTTTTTTCATGGTCTTTTCCCTTGTTAGTGTACCTTCACCCTTTTCATCCAGATGTTTTTATCGCAGAATAAACTAAACGATCTCTATCAGAATTCATTTGAATACCCTTTCGGGGGGTGCTCTTGATTTTTTTTGTCGCCTATAAATGCCAATTGCACACCCAACGATTCAAAAAACCTGTCACAACCCAGATCGTTCAATGACCTGCCTCCGCCCTTTCTCCGTGTCAAGGTAACACAGTATATCAAGATCCGCATACCGGCAAGCGCCAGTTAGTACCTTAGAAATTCTTTGTTTATTTTCAAGTAAGAATCACAGGGCACGCATATCCCTCATGCAAGGATTATGAAGAAGCCTGCTCAAGTATTATATGCGGTTTCCGAATGTTCCGTCGAATCCATTCCCTGTACCTCTGCATCCTCAAGAAGGCGCATTCCCATAACACCGTGGACAACCTTGAAAAGAATCCAACTCATCACAAAAGCGTAACCGGCCACAACAACAACTCCCAGCAGCTGTTTACCCACCTGGGAAGCATTACCAAAGAAGAGTCCATCAACACCACCTGGATTAACCGACGTTGAGGCAAAAAAACCCAGACAGATTGTTCCCACAATCCCGCCGACACCGTGAATCCCTACCACGTCAAGAGAGTCGTCAAGCCCAAGTCTGGATTTAGCATTGACCGCCAGATAACAGACCACACCGGCAATACAGCCGATGATGATTGCCGAATTCGGCCCCACAAAGCCGGCAGCCGGGGTAATGGTAGCTAATCCGGCAATAGCACCCGAAGCGGCACCAAGGGTTGTTGCTCTTTTTTGGGTTAACCATTCCATCACTACCCACATCAACATTCCCGCCATTCCACCAAGATGGGTTGCCACAAAAGCGGTTGCGGCGATCTCATTGGCAGCAAGCGCTGAACCTCCATTAAAACCAAACCAGCCAAACCAGAGCAATCCCGTTCCAATCATCGTCATCGGCAGACTATGGGGCATAAAACTGGTTTTGCCATAGCCCTTTCGAGGACCAAGTACCACAACGCCCGCCAAGGCGGCCGCTCCACAGGTTGCATGAACAACGAGCCCCCCTGCGAAATCAAGCACCCCTAAATTCGCCAACCAACCGCCCTTGCCCCAAACCCAGTGACAAACCGGGTTGTAAACCAAAATAGCCCAGAGCAGCGAGAAAACGAGGAAAGGGACAAATCGCACCCGCTCTGCAAAGGCACCCGTAATCAGAGCCGGAGTAATAATTGCAAACATGCACTGATAAATCATGAAGACAGTCTGCGGTATAGTCGTGGCATAATCGAGGCTTGGTGCGTTGGTCACACCATTTAGTGCAAACCAGGATAAATCACCGACAAAACCTCCCACATCAGGACCAAAAGACATGGAATATCCAAAGTACACCCACTCAATAGATATAAGAGAGATCAGGATCAGACTCTGCATAATGGTACCTAAAACATTTTTCCTTCGCACCATTCCACCGTAAAACAGGGCTAACCCTGGGGTCATCAGCAGCACCAACCCTGCACTCGCCAGGATAAATGCGGTATCTGCTTTATTCATCTTTTTCCTCCACGTTATGTGCTGTTGTACCTTGTCGATCGGAACGAAGTTCCCTCCATCTGGGCACATTTTATAAGAAAACGGGTGCCCGTAACCAAAGCAAAAAAGCCGACATCAGCTTAATTTTCTGTCCAGAAGCTATTTCAACGACCATGCCATATTTCATTTTACGTTACAACTTGTTGTTATAATTAAATTTACAACATGTCAATCAGCCAAACGAGACATACGAAAAGGTACATTTTTGTTAAATACTCTAAATTATCTTACGTTTTTGTGGGGGATATTTGGTATTTTTACAGGAATGCTTGGATCATTGATGTATCAAACAAACAATGGAGGGGGGTGAATTACCCGTGAGGGGTGCCTTGACAAGACACCATCGTTATACAGAATATAATTTTATCTTAGATAAAAAATAGTATATACTCTAATAACCAACCGATATTTCAACCGACAATCTCGTGTCTTGACTATCCGTTCATTATATGAAAGTTAACGAAAAACATTATCGGACGATTTGGCCGAACCCACAGAACAATCAACAGATCTGCATTATCGACCAAAGACAGCTCCCTCATGAGTTTGTTGTCGAAACATTGATAACTGCTGAACAGGCAGTCACGGCCATTCGGGACATGCATGTCCGCGGTGCCGGTCTTATTGGAGCTACCGCTGGTTTCGGAATGTTCCTCGCTTCACTGCAGGCCCCCGAGCATGGTTTTACCGCATACATGCAGAACTTCGCGAATACACTCGGTAACAGCAGACCAACTGCACGGAACCTCATATGGGCAATTGATCGAGTCCTTAAAGCTCTAGCCGACGTACCGGATATTCCCGAAAAGAGACAAACCGCCTTTTCCACTGCATGCACCATAGCCGATGAGGACGCCCGCTTCTGCAAACAGATAGGGGAATATGGCCTGGAAATCATCAAGGAAATAAGTCGAAAGAAACAGGGCGGACCTGTAAATATCCTCACCCATTGCAATGCGGGTTGGCTTGCTTTTGTTGACCACGGCAGCGCAACAGCACCGATTTACGCAGCACGGGATGCCGGTATCCCACTACATGTCTGGGTTGATGAAACCAGACCCTGGAACCAGGGAGCGAGACTTACTGCCTGGGAGCTTCAACAGGAAAACATTGCCAACACCCTCATTTGCGACAATTGCGGTGGACACCTCATGCAGCATGGGATGGTCGATTTGGTAATAGTCGGCAGCGACAGAACAACACATACCGGTGATGTGGCCAATAAAATAGGCACCTACCTCAAGGCACTGGCCGCCCATGACAATAATGTCCCTTTTTATGTCGCCCTTCCCTCGTCGACTTTTGACTGGGAACTTGATAATGGGATGCAAATCCCTATAGAACAAAGGTCCGGAAAAGAAATTAGTACCATCTCGGGAAAAGATGAGAATGGTGCAATAACAACAGTCACTTTAGCGGCAAGCGGTACAAAAACGGCAAATTATAGTTTTGATGTGACTCCTGCCAGGTTGTTAACTGGTCTTATCACCGAACGCGGGGTGGTAAAAGCTGAAACGAAAGAAATCCACCGACTCTTTCCAGAGGGCGGTACAGGTATATAAGTTTGCAGGAGGGGTTATGAGACAACGAGAACAGAGAAAATTCATCAGATACGACGCCTTGCATCTTCTCGATTACATTGTCCTGGACGAAGAGGGCAATCCCGGCACCTACTCAATGGGTCGAACTATTGATGTCAGTATCGACGGCATAAAATTGGAAACGACAACTCCGTTCAAAGCCGATACCCAGCTGCTCATTACAGTCGGTATTGAAGATGATCTGATCGACCTGAAGGGACGAACGACCCATGCTCAACCGCTCGATGGACGCTTTGTCTGTGGTGTCACATTCCTGAAGATTACCAAAAACGGCAGGCGTGTCTTTGCGAAGTATGTAGAAGCCTTTCGTAAAAGGAAAAAAGAGTTGCAAGAAAAGATCGATGGGGCTGCCGCATAGCAACCCCTTTTCGACCTGCTCCTTAATTCTGCTCCTGTCGGCCATAGACATCATCAAATCGTACGATATCGTCTTCGCCAAGATAGCTCCCGTTTTGGACTTCAATAAGTTCCAACGGAATAACTCCGGGATTTTCGAGCCGATGTACGGTTCCGGCCGTAATATAGGTTGACTGGTTTTCATGAAGCAGGCTCTGCTGTTCACCGTTGGTGATCCGTGCCGTTCCGGAAACCACAACCCAATGTTCATGACGATGGTGGTGCATCTGCAAAGAGAGCTTCGCCCCGGGAGTCACCGTTATCCGTTTAATCTGAAAACGCGGCTGCTCTTCCAGAACGGTGTAACTGCCCCAGGGTCGATAGACTGTCGCATGCAGACTGAACTCTTTTCTCTGCTCCTTTTTTAACCGGGCAACCACCTTTTTCACATCCTGCGACCTCGACAACGGAGCGACCAGGATAGCATCGGCAGTTTCAACTATCAGGGTATCTTCCATGCCCACAGAAGCAACCAGTTTATTCTCTGATTTGACCAGACAATTTCTGGTATTTTCAAGCAGGACATCTCCCTTGATGACATTACCGTTCTCGTCTTTTTCCAAGACATCCCACAAAGCCTTCCAGGAACCGATATCGCTCCAGCCCAGATCTGCAGCAACAACAGCAGCAATGGCAGTTTTCTCCATCAGAACATAATCGATTGAGTCACTCGGACACTTGACCATCGCGTTTTTTTCAAATCGAAAAAATCTACCGTCCTTTGCCCCCTTTTCGACCGATTCGGCCATACAGGCAAGCATCTCAGGTGCAAATTTTTCCATTTCCTGCATAAAGGTTTTAACGGTAAAGGCAAACATACCGCTGTTCCAAAAATAATTCCCTTTGGCAACATAGTCCCTGGCAGCCGCAAGGTCGGGTTTTTCCTTGAAGGAGGCGACACTCGTCCCCTTCCCCTGCTCAATATATCCATAGCCGGTTTCGGGTCCGGTTGGTTGGATACCGAAGGTAACTATTGCCCCTTCGGCGGCAAGTTCAGCCGCCTGCCGGACGACTTCCTCGAATCTGTCGGTATATCTCACCACATGGTCTGCAGGCAGAATCAGTAAAACTACGTCTTCCCCCTGTTGCTTACAGAATTCGACTGCACCGCAGATTGCCGGAGCAGTGTTTCTGCCAACCGGCTCAAGAAGAATTGAAAATTTGTCAAAACACCCCAACTCCTCCACTTGATTCTGAGTTATAAAACGATGCTCTTCTCCGACCACTATAACCGGAGGTAAAACCTCAGACAAGCCATTGACCCTGAGCAGGGTTGTCTGCAACAGAGAGGTATCACACGTCAGTCGCAGTAACTGCTTGGGATAGAGCTCTCTGGATAACGGCCAAAGTCTGGATCCTGTACCTCCTGCCAAAATAATCGGTTGAATCTTCCGCACCAGCTTCCCCCTTATTGTGTTTTGTGATATTCCCAAAAGGCTATCACCATGATATATCTTAGTAACTCCACGGTTTTTTCTTGCAAAAGCTCCGCATCGCCCCTGCTTTCTACATTCAGGCGAAGCAGAGGCTCTGTATTTGACTTACGAATATTAAAACGGAATTCAGGAAAAGCAATAGAGAGGCCATCGGTGTAATCCTTTTCGCCATCGCCGTACCTCTCTTCTATCTGGGCTATAATTGCATCCGGATCAGCCACCCGGTTGTTGATTTCACCGGACACAGGGAAAGCGGCCATTCGGTCCGCCACCAATCCAGAGAGTTTTATCTCTTCCCCACCAAGTAATGATGCAACCAAAAGCCACGGAATCATCCCCGAATCACAATACCCAAAATCCCTGAAATAATGGTGCGCCGACATTTCACCACCATAAATGGCATTTTCCTGACGCATCCGTTCCTTAATAAAGGCGTGCCCCGTCCTGGTCATCACCGGGATCCCTCCAGCCTGCCGCACCAGCTCTTCCGTGCTCCAGGTCAGGCGAGGATCATAGAGGATTTTCCCTCCGGGTTCCTTTTTCAACATTTCCAGCGCAAGTAAGCCGACCATGTAATACCCTTCGATGAAATTCCCTTTTTCATCCCAGAAAAAACACCGATCAAAATCGCCATCCCAGGCAACACCAAAGTCCGCGCCATGCTCCAGGACCACTCGCGCTGTTTCGGCTCTTTTCTCAGGAAGCAATGGATTCGGCACGCCATGGGGAAAGGTACCATCCGGCTCATGATGAACTTTTATAAACTGAAATGGCAGATGCAATTCCAGCAGATCGACAATCGCACCGGCACACCCGTTACCACTGTTCACCACAATCTTCAAAGGTTTGAGTTTTTTCGCATCAATATACCCCAACAAGTGCCGAACATAGTTTTCCTTGTTGCTGATGCGCGCAAACTGTCCGGGCGATGCTGCAGGTGCCGGCAGATCGCCTGCTATGATCATCCGTGCCATCTCTTTTAGTCCCGATTCTCCAGTTACCGGGCGGGCACCTTTTACCACGAACTTCATCCCATTATAATCAGCAGGGTTATGACTGGCAGTAACGATTACTCCACCGTCGACCCCTAGAGTTTCCATGCTGAAAGCAGCATGGTAGATCTCCTCTGTCCCACAGAGTCCAATGTCGAGGACATCCGCCCCCATGTCCCGTAACCCGGAAGTCAGGGCTTGAACAAGCTCTGCACTGGAGAGTCGAATATCATGCCCGACAACGACCTTTTTTAGATTATATACAGCTGCAAAACTACGTCCGATTTTCACAGCCAACTCAGGGTTCAGCTCATCCGGTACTTTCCCCCTGATGTCGTAGGCCTTAAAACAGGGGAACGAAATCGTGTCCAAAATATATTTTCCTTTTTAATAAAAAAAAAGATGTTGGAAAATCGGCAAGGCGCCCTTATTTTTCCTTATTGTAGCTAAAATCCTTGATCAGGTGGGCTATGAGATCCTTAATGGTTGGTTCCAAATCGTGTATTTGGAAACCAATCAGATAAAAATCAGGATTAACATCTCTCTTACACCATCTACTGGTTGCAGAGAAAATAATTTCATCTTTGTCTCTTATTTGGTTTGGCAGGCGCATCCGGAGACGATACCCCTGATTCACCTCAACCGGATTGTCACTCATCAGCATAATGCCATTTTCCGAGATATCGATAAGATGACCGAATATTTTACGGCTCATCCCATCAAAAACGCGCAGGTAAAAGACAAGATACCATCGCTCAGCCTGCCGTAAATCCTTTTTCGCTTCTTCGTGCAAGTCATCGACCATCGTTCGCCCTCTTATGACTCAGAAACGATTTCCAAACCAATACTCATCCCATGTTTTTTGCCCCTCAGATGAGCACTGAAAAGAGTTGGCCGAAAATCATTTTATGAAGGAACTTACCCCTCCTGCAAGAGGGAATTATAAAGAATTCCGTTTATCGAGGTTTGCTAACACTGACCAATTCAACATCTCCCACAGCACCGATTTTTTCTCCGCAAATTACCACAACTCCGAGAACACCACTGATCTTTCGACTCTTTTCAAGAGCTCTTTTAATCCCACCCCCGTCCGACCCCCGACCGACCTCATTGCCGAGACGGGTTGCTGCTGCATCGGCCAGTGCTGTTGACTTAGCAATGACAGTAACGGAATCTGCCCGGCCAAAACTCAAAGAATGACCAACTGTGCCAGAGGAGGTGCAAACAGCGATCGGCATGGTATTTCCCGCCAATTTAACTCCTGTCATTAGACTAAGTGACGATTCACCTGCGAAAATAGCCACGACACAATCCTGGTTCCTGCTAATATAAATATCTCCACCATTTTCCACCACCACTTCCTGACATCCACTTTGCAAAAGGCCCTTGCCAACATACTCGGCAATCACTCCGGCCACTGCGGCCATAGGCCCTACACCGGCACTCCTTCCGGCGGCAAGCATTTCTTTTACAATCGGTGGGGCCAAAGCATCCGGAGAAAGTGGTGAAAGCGCATGGGCAAAAGCGGGATGCTGCTGGATATATTTTTCAATCTGCAATCGATATTGCAAAGCCAGTTCCTGAGCCAATTCGGAAACCTCAATGTCAGCGAGGATATGCAGATCGGTATCTTTTATTCTCGCAAACGAAGAGATAAGACTACCGTGGTCAGGAATTACTCGATATTCGCGCTGGATATATGACTCAGGTTTTCTTGTCGTTAGGCGTTTCACAGTTAGTTACCCGCGGCTGGTATGGTCTTCGAGACACCCGTTTCAGTCAACTCGGCAATCTATCGATTATACTTTATAAAGAGAATGTTAAATCAGCAAGACCGACCGCCGATAATGTTTTTTCGAAGAAATCTCATAAAAAATACCTGCCTTAAACGACCGGTCACCCGGTTTCTCACAATTTATTTAGCAGGAGGCTTTACAGTCTCTTTAGCAGGAGGCTTTGCAGTCTCTTTTGCTGGAGGCTTTGCAATCTCTTTTGCTGGAGGCTTTGCAGCCTCTTTTGCACCAGGGGCAAGGTACTTTTTAACAGCATCCATAGAGATTGCCGGTTGCTGTTGAAGAAAAGATTTACGTACATCTTCGTTATGGATCAATTCTCGCGTAAATCCGGCAGCTTTATTCAGGGCATCGCAGGTGGCACAGGTTCTGAGCATTTGATTTTCCGGCGCGAGAATTGTCCCAAGAATCAGATGAAGCAGAACAGCCAGGATAATCGCCTTACCAAAACCAACCACTGCGCCAAGCAAACGATCAAACCAGCCGGTAATAGTCAATTGAAGGACATAGCCCAAAGCCTTTCCCAAAAGCATCACCACCACATAAGTGACGACAAAGAGGATCGCATAACTTGTAAGAAAGATTACTTTAGGGTTTTGCGATATGTCTCGCAAAAGGGGAATGATTCTGTCATTATATTGGCTGGCGGCGAAATAACCGAGATAGAGAGCAACAAATCCAGTTACCTGTTTAAGCAATCCCAGCCATAGACCACGTCCGATGAGAAGAACGAAGAGGCCAACAATAACCAAGTCATAAGCGGTCATAACACCGGTAAACACTTCCATAATAGTCCTCTACTCAATTTTTATTTCAACCTGCTCTTCCTTCTCAAACTTATCAGGCAAAAAATTAGCAGGAACTGTTGAAACTGCAAGCTTTTTCTTATATTCAATAAAATTCGATCAATGGAAAAACAGCTTAAAAATCTTTTCCCAACGGCTCTCTGGACTGGTGCGGTTGGAATATTCGGGGAACAATCAATACAACCTGTTCTTCTGAAACTCTTATCGGCAAACGCTGTGACCGAATACCCCCTATCTGATCCACTCTTTTGTGAGATGCTCCACCCAAAGGAAGCAGCCATTCTTGACGGCTACAAATTTCCTAAAAGACGAGCTGAATATCTCACCGGCAGAATCTGTGCAAAACTGGCCATCCAAGAATTTTTCAACCTGACCAGTCCTCGTTCAAGCCCTTTGCTGTTAGCTGAAATTGAAATCACCAATACGGCAAACGGTCGGCCAAGCGTTTGTCTCCATGGGACAAATGTCGATGCACTCGGAATGGACATTTCAATATCCCATAGCGGTGATTATGGTGTTGCATTAGCCGCAGGATCAAACTGCGGCATTGATTTGCAGCGGCAGCAAGCTACCCTGCTGCGAGTCCAGGAAAAATTTTGCAATGAAAGTGAATACAGATTGCTTGAAACAAGCATAATAGACTGTGACACAATAACAAGACTTACTCTTCTCTGGGCTGCCAAAGAGGCTGCCAAAAAAGCTTTGAGTCATTGGTGGATGCCCGGTTTCCTTGACCTGGAGGTATGGAAGATAAAAAACTTCACAAACTGTATGACGTTTCTTTTGCAATTAACCAACGCCAAGAACCGACAAGTAGCCAAAGAAATAACAGTACTGACTGATATGTTTGGGGATTATGCTCTGGCTATATGTCTTGTAAGTGAGGATAGGAGTGATGCCGGAACTACCCGAAGTTGAAGTCATTTGCCAAGGTATCCGCCCGTTTCTTATCGGTCGTACCGTCACAGCCATTCACTGTAGCGGCAAGAGCCTACGTCAACCTGTCCCGATGGAATCCATGCAACGGGAAATAATCGACCAAACGATCATAACGGTTGAACGTAGAGCAAAATTTTTGCAGATCGGCCTTCAAAGAGGCGACATGCTCATCATCCACCTCGGAATGACCGGCAACCTCGGAATATTTTCACCCTCTGCTAAACGTGCAAAACATGATCATGTGCTATGGTCTCTCGATAATGCCACTGAACTTCGCTATCATGATATCCGTCGATTCGGTTCAATCCGGCTTCTCTCTGGTCATGAAGTTGCAGACCGAGAAGAAACAATATTCAAGACAACCGGACCTGAGCCGTTCAGTGAGGAATTCTCAACCGAATACCTGCAGAAGCTCGCCAAAAACAAAACCCTTGCAATAAAACCGTTTATCATGACGAATCAATTCGTGGCAGGAGTTGGGAATATCTACGCAAATGAGAGCCTTTTTGCTGCGGGCATAAGGCCAACAAGAAAAGCACAGACGCTCACCAGAAAAGAATGGGACAGATTGGTGAGCGAGATTCGCAAGGTTCTTCGCCATGCAATCGAATGTGGCGGATCGACCATCAGCGATTTCCTCAATGCCAACCAGGAAAGGGGATATTTTCAAATCAATTTTAAGGTGTATAGCAGAGAGGGAGAAGAATGCACCTTTTGTTCCGCCCATGTTCTCAAACAAAAGATAGGGGGGAGGGCCAGCTACTATTGTCCGAACTGCCAGAAATAAGATCGAGACGATAGCTTATTAAATTCTCACAGTCCAGAAAGATTACTTACAAGATGTACCTGAACCATCGCACCTTCACAATAATGCGATTGTCCAGGTGGCAGCAGGATGAAGCAGTTGGGTAATTCGACACGTCCGGCAAAACGTACCGAGCATTGGCCCTCTTCCAATGTCAGTATGCCGTCCTTTAGTTGCAGTAAATCATTTCGTTTAATTTTAATCTGATGCTGCAAATGTGCCGGCACCTTTCTGGGCCATGAGCCTGTCACCCCCTGCAATGCCAGTACCGCCGGACCGACCAGCTCATTCAAAAGAGTACGGACTGCGTGGGGCGGACCGGGCAGGCCAAAAAAAAGAGTTCGTCCCAAGGTCCCAAAGAGAAGAGATTTCCCCGGCCGCATAGCAATAGCATTAAAAGCAATCTTTCCGCCGGCTTCGACAAATGCCCTTTCAACCAGATCATATTTCCCCGGCCCCATTCCTCCGGTAGTGACCATGACATCCAACTCATCTGTTCCAGCTTTTACAAAAAGATCGAGGAGATCCTGCTCATCATCTTTTGTTATGCCCATATTTTGAGGGCGGGCACCAACAGAAGCAAGCAGTCCGCTTAAAAGAAATGAATTCGACGAAAATTTCTGACCCTTCTTGAGCGCATCTACTCCAGAGATGAGTTCACTCCCCGTACACAGATAGCCGACAGTAGGTTTTGCAACCACCGAAACATCATGAACCCCACATGACGCCAACAGCGCAAGATGCCCAGCCTGTAAAGCTATACCGCCAGGCACAAGGGTTTCGCCTTGAGCTATTTCACTTCCAGTCTTTCTTATAAACGTGGCCGCTCTAAGCAAAGAACTGTCCGCAATAATGACAGTGCTGCTTTTTTCAACACAATTTTCAAAAGGCACAACGCGTGTAGCGCCTTCAGGCACACAGCCTCCGGTCATAATTCTACAGGAAGTGCCGCTGGCCAATATACTCATCCATGGTTTACCTGCGGGTATTTCATCGACAATTTCATATTGGCTAGCTTTTTCATCGGAGCCAACATATTGAGGAACAACATAGCCGTCACGAGTCGACTCATCAAATGACGGCTGAGGTGAAACTGCCACAACATCACTAAATGTTATCCGATTGAACGCCTCTGTTAATAGAATACTTTCTTCAGGCAACTTCTCTATTCTTGTTAAAATTTCCCGTTGCGCTCCTTGAAAGGAGCAACACTTCTTACCGTTTTCATCCATAGTATTTTCCTTAGGAAAAAATGTCCGACGCTGTTTCTCTTCATCTTTAGTCAACTTCGACTACAGGTGTTTTGGCATTGCAGCAGATCTGAGACTAACATACTAAAGTCACTTACGTTGAGTGGAAATATTCATTCTTCCAAATAAATCATAAAGGATTTTCCGTAATACGCCCAATACGTTCGACAATCCGGAAATATTTGTTTGCACCTCGAATCAGACGAGTTCATTACCTCGTACCTAGGTTTATTTTCAGAGATTAACATGGCAGGTTTCTCGTCTGTTAATCAACTGTAATTATACAATATCTACAACATGTTTCGCACATTCGCCTAGTAACTTCCTTTAATTATACTAAAAATTTGTAAAGGAAATTTGTAACTTCTAAAAATCTTTATTTATTAATTGGTTACGACAACCATACCACTATATGCTGGATTGTTTTTCAGTACATATTCAAGCCCCCCATCCCCAAATATACTAATGGCACGAGATGTGCAATAACAATTTCACATCACAATATTGGTAAATATGATTTTAGCTCTCTGTCTGCTTTTGGCAGAGGCATAGCAGGAAAACTTACTACCAATGCAGAGGAAAATCATCATGAATAACAAATTGTTAAACAGCATACTGATTGTAATTGGGAGTATTGGCGTACTCGCTGGGATGACAATGGCAACAGCAGTTCACGAACCTGCCATTATGTTCTTTTTTGGAACCGGTCTCGTTGGTGTTGCGAGAATTATTAAGAAATAGCGGTACTGTTCACCAATAGCTTTCAAGAAAAAATTTTATGCAATTTAAATCCCGCCACCTCTGCTATTGCAAAAGCATGTTTAGCCGATCGACTAGCAATATCTTCACAAAGTCGACGGCAAACAGCCCATCCGATTTTCAAGGATTCCGGCACCACGAACTCCTTGCCTTTGATACATGCACATGATAATGTCTTTTTGATATTTTGAGCCTGTATCTTGGACAAGGAGATTCCCTTTCTGAAGCTCAAACAAAAAGGATTTACTATAATACCCCCTTATGGGGTGTCAGATGATGGCCGATTCAATCAGAAATTGCCTTACTATTGATGTAGAGGATTATTTCCAGGTAAACGCCTTTGCAGCTCATGTGCATCGAGACCAGTGGCCGTCCTTCCCGCTTAGAGTTGACCAAAACACTCGTCGTATTCTCGATATTCTCGATAGATACAGTATCAAGGCAACCTTTTTTGTCCTGGGTTGGGTCGCTGAACGATTACCTGGGTTGATTCTGGAAATTCACCAACGAGGCCATGAAATTGCCTGCCACGGTTATGGGCATGAACTGATTTACCAAATAGGCCCAGATCGGTTTCGAGATGATATCCGCAGGGCAAAAATGCTTCTCGAAGATCAAATTGGCGAACAAGTTAGCGGATATCGGGCACCGAGTTATTCCATCACCCTCCAATCGATATGGGCGTTGAATATTCTCGTCGAGGAAGGATTCACCTATGATTCCAGTATTTTTCCAATCCTGCATGACACCTATGGTATCCCTGGAGGAAAACGATTTCCGCACACAATTCAGACTGACGCCGGCCCACTGGTTGAATTTCCGTTGACAACCCTTTCAATGAATCTCAGTTGGAAAAAAATACATCTGCCGATTGCTGGAGGGGGCTACCTCAGGCTCCTACCCGCCGCTTTAATCCGCTGGGGAATTTCCTCAATTAATACTAGAGAACAGCAGCCTGCAGTACTCTATTTCCATCCGTGGGAAATTGATCCAGACCAACCGCGGATCAAGGCCGGCATGAAGTCTCGCTTTCGACATTATCTGAATCTTCGCCGGACAGAAAAAAAGCTCATGTATTTGTTTGAAAATCTTAATTTCGCTCCCATGAAGGAAGTGTTGCCACGACTCGGTTAAACTTGTGAATAAAAATCAAAATTTTGCAAAGGCAACTTTCACGATAGAACCTGATTGTCCCGATCGAGAATTATGGGATTCATATGTTCAAGACCACCTTTCTTCCAGTAATTATCATCGATATGGCTGGCGAGACGTGATTGAGAACAGTTTTAACCACCAATGTTTTTACTTGGCCGCCAAGAATAATGCTGGTTATATCGAGGGAGTATTACCTCTCGTTCTCATGCAAAGCAGGATTTTTGGACGATTTCTCATATCTCTCCCTTTCTTCAACTATGGTGGTGTGCTTTGTGATCGACAAGAAATCGGAGATGCGTTACTTGCCGAAGCTGTGAATTTGCAGAAACAGCTAGGCGCGGAATACACCGAATTGCGACATACCGAACATTGGGCCGGAGATCTTCCGACGAAACAGTACAAAGTCGCTATGATACTTGACCTCGCCAAGGATAAAGATACTCAGTGGCAAGGTTTTAACGCCAAGGTTCGCAATCAGGTTCGCAAGGCGGAGAAGAGCGGCTTAGTGGTCAGAGTTGGGGCTCAAGAATTGCTGGCTGATTTTTACACGGTCTTTGTCCGCAACATGAGAGATCTCGGAACTCCTGTATATGCCCAAAAATTCTTCTCAGAAATACTGCAGGTTTTCCCGGATCATACCCGAATCATCTCACTGTATCTTAAGGGAAAACCTGTGGCGGCCGGCTTGATCAGCTGGTTTCGCGATACGCTGGAAATCCCCTGGGCATCTTCCATTCGTACCTACAACCCACTTTCTCCCAACAATCTTCTTTACTGGACTGCTCTGCAGTTCGCGTTGTCACGCGGTTTCAAACGCTTTGATTTTGGCAGGTCCACACCCGGAGAAGGAACTTACAAATTCAAAAAACAGTGGGGCGCAATGCCAATCCAATTAAATTGGCAATACCTATTGCCGGATGGAGCGTCACTGCCGGAACTGAACACAAAAAACCCAAAATACGAATTGGCCATCAAGCTCTGGCGGAAACTGCCACTGCCGGTAACCAGGATCCTTGGGCCTCAAATCGTAAAGAACATTCCGTGAGTGTGCGCATTGGACGAACACTGCCGCCTGCAGTTGCCCCCATCGGATTCAAGAATATTGCCAACGGCATTCTGGCAATGTTTACGAACGACAGGACTACAAACACCTTTACCGACGAGCTGAAAGATTATTTTAATGTTGAGCACTGCTATGTACTCTCCTCCGGCAAAGCATCACTCACTCTCATCCTCTTGGCGCTAAAAGAACTGCATCCGGATAAAGATGAAGTTCTGATACCGGCCTTTACATGCTATTCCGTACCAGCCGCCATCGTTCGCGCGGGTTTGAAAATTCGAATATGTGACATTGAGCCCGAAACATTGGATTTCGACTATGGTGAACTTACCGAACAATTGTCAGCCGCGCGATTGTTATGCGTGATTCCCACCCACCTGTTCGGAGTAACGGCAAATATTCCAAGGGTCCGTGAGATTATAGGCGACCGGGACATAACTATCATCGAAGACGCGGCTCAGGCTATGGGGGGTGAACACCTCGGCCATAAGGTTGGTACCTTTGGCGATGTCGGTTTTTTCAGTTTGGAACGGGGCAAAGCTTTCTCGACCGTTGAGGGAGGGATAATAGTTACCAAATCCGATAGAATTGGTGGCGCCCTGAAGAGACAATTCGATGCAATTCGAGCATATAGCCTCAGGGAACAGTTCGTGCTAGTCATTTACGCAGCCGCTTTGTCGGTGCTTTCCCGCCCCTCGCTGTATTGGCTTCCCAGATCACTGCCGTTTCTCGGATTGGGAGAAACACTTTTTGCTCCGGATTTTTCGATCAAATGCATGTCCGACTTTCAGGCAGGGATGGCCGCAGGATGGCTTAAGCGCCTGAGCGGAATCATAAAAATTCGCGTGAAAAATGCCGACTATTTATCCAAGTCAGGAGTGAAGGTGACCGGCGGCACAGACGTACTCTCATCAGGCCTTATCAGATATCCTACTCTTGTTACGAACAACAGCGAGAAACTGGCTGTCTTGCGTGAAAGTCACCGACTGGGATTGGGTGGGGCGGATGTCTACCCCAGCACGGTGGATAGGATTGCAGAACTCAGGGGTTGTATTGTCGGTGGAACTTCTGGTAACGCTCAAACAATAGTTGACAGAATGATCACATTTCCAGTGCATCCTTATGTTACTGAAGCGGATATGAATAAAATTGCGAGGCTGATTAAGAAATCAAAAAGTCATTCCAAAAAGGCGAAAGAGAGGAGTCAATGACGTTATTCAAGGAAATATCAGGCAGGGATAAGCTCAAAATGCTCTCGCTGATTCTATTTTGGTTCGCGCTTTTTGCACCAATTTATCCGGAAATGGTTCAGGAATGGCTTGCGAATTCAGATAATTCCCACGGATTTATAGTGCCGTTCGTGGCGGGCTACTTTGCTTGGGATAGAAAAAATCAGCTCAATTTGGCGGCCTTCCATAGTTCGTGGTCTGGATCCGTCGTACTGTTCCTTGCTCTTGGATTCTCCAGTAATTTGCTCACAGAATAATAGGTGCCACTGATGGCATTTTTTATATTACCAATCATGGTATTTACCCATTTGAATTCAGGAATCTCGACGTTACCTGGGCCACCCCCAGTAACAATGGGGTTATGAGTACAACCAGCGTCCTTGACACAAGGAAAATAGTTAAGTCGATCCGAAACAACAACGCTGCCAGGTTCAATACGCTTCTTACCCCATTCAGTAACCTCTTCTTTGGAGAAGCATTCAATCTGGCTCAATCGCATTTTCATTGGATGTCCCTCTTCGTTGGTGGCAATTGCAGCAATAAATGGTATTTTGCCGTCTGCACCACGTCCACGTTTACCACCATGCTGCCTGCCTCCCAAGTATGCATCATCTATTTGTATATATTCAGACAGTGGTTGGCTGTCATCACGTTGTTTCATCACATGTTGCAATTTGTGCTTCAGGCGATGGGCTGCATTTGCAGAGATCCCGAGATCAAGCTAAGTTGAGAGAATAAATGCCATCCTTCGATGGCGTAATAAAGTAGATTCCGAGGAACCAAATAGTCAAAGCGAGTTCTGTAGTGCCAAATATGCTCCACTAGTAACAGATGTCTGGTGATGACAACTGTTACATTGACACAGAGGGGAGTCACAGTGATGGATTATGGGGCGGTTGCGTTGAACACCACATCGACCCAGTAGTTAGAAGCATTCCACCCCTGGCTGGGGAAGCTGCTGATGGAGCCGTAGGCAAAAACGCCGTTGAATCCGGAAACCCCGTCCGCCAAACCATGCAGCGGCGGGCTATCCTTTCCAGCGCCGGCGAAGTAGTTCAGGTCGTCGCTATAGTGGCCAACGTTGGTGTGGTAAGAGGCTATATATACCGTATTGGCCGTAATGGCCACGGGCGTTGAGAAGTTCACCTGCTGCCAGCCTGAGGCGGTTTCATTGGCGAAGGTGGCCGTTGCTAACAACGTGCCTGTGCTCGCCCAGAGATGTCCGATATGGGTACCGGAATTGTTGCTTGCCTTATAGAAGCGAACGCCGGTAACAAAACCACTCGTGTCCGAGCGGAACTTCACGCCCAATTCTACCGCACTGTCAGGACCGGAGTCAACCAGTCCTGGAAGAGTAGTTCCGGGCCAGATAGTGGTATTCACCTGTTGCGTGGCAATGGTTATGCTCAGCGCCTTGGTGGAAGGGGGCGATCCCGCGGAATCGGCTACTTCGGCGACAAAATTGAAGGTGCCGGTCGCCATGGGTGTTCCGGAAATGCCCCCTGTACTGCTGGTTAGAGAGAGACCAGTCGGCAGCGAGCCGCTAGCTAAAGCCCATATGTATGGCGGAGTGCCACCGCTCGCCGCCAGAGTTGCCGAGTACGAGACGTTTAGCGTGCCGCCAGCTAGTGAGGAAGTTGTTATCGTCAGCGCAGTCGACTGTGCTTGCACGTTCAGAGTCGTACTGCCGGTTTTACCGCTTTGTGCTGCCGAAATGTTCACACTGCCCAAGCTTACGCCAGTGGCAAGACCGGAATTGGTGATCGTGGCTATACTGGTGTTCGAGCTAGCCCATGTTGTTTGGCTGGTGATGTTTTGTGTACTGCCATCGGAGTAGAGCCCAGTGGCAGTAAACTGCTGCGTGGCTCCGGTCGAGATCGCCGGGCCGGACGGAGTGACCGTAATAGATGACAGTGTAGGTGATGGTATTGCGGTTGCGTTGAACACCACATCTACCCAGTAGTTGGAAGCATTCCACCCCTGGGTTGGGAAGCTGCTGGTGGAGCCGTAGGCAAAAACGCCGTTGAATCCGGAAACCCCGTCCGCCAATCCATGCAGCGGCGGGCTATCCTTTCCGGCGCCGGCGAAGTAGTTCAGATCGTCGCTATAGTGGCCAACGTTGGTATGGTAAGAGGCTACGTATACCGTGTTGGCCGTAATGGCCACGGGCGTGGAGAAGTTCACCTGCTGCCAGCCTGAGGCCGTCTCGTTGGTGAAGGTGGCCGTAGCCAGCAGAGTTCCAGTGCTCGTCCAGAGATTGCCGATGTGGGTGCCGGTATTGGTGCTTGCCTTATAGAAGCGGACACCGGTTGCAAAACCACTCGTGTCGGAGCGAAACTTTACTCCCAGCTCGACAGCGCTGTCAGGACCGGAGTCAACCAGTCCGGGAATGGTAGTTCCTGGCCAGAGAGTGGTATTCGCCGGCAGCGTGGTAACGACTATGCTCAGCGCCTTGGTCGCCGGGATCGATCCCGCGGAATCGGAGCCTTGAACAGTGAAGCTGAAAGTGCCGGTCGTCGTGGGTATTCCGGAGATGACACCCGTACTGCTCGTTAGAGAGAGACCAGTCGGCAAAGAGCCGCTTACTATTGCCCATACGTATGGCGGGGTGCCGCCGCTCGCCGTCAAAGTGGCCGAATACGAGACGTTTTGTGTGCCGGCAGCCAGTGAGGAAGTCGTGATCGTCAACGGGGTTGATTGCACGGCCAGAATGGTATTGCCAGTTACACTGCTCTGCGCTGCCGAGATGGTTGTAACGCCTGAGCTTACGCCAGTAGCCAGGCCGAAGCTGCTGATGGTGGCTACGCTGCTGCTCGATGAGGTCCAGGTCGCCTGGTTGGTGATGTTCTGGGTGCTGCCGTCGGTGTAGGTCCCGGTGGCGGTGAACTGCTGTGAAGCTCCGGTCGAAATTGTCGGGCTGGCCGGACTCACACTGATTGAGGCCAGTAGAGATGGTGGTGCTGCACTGAATGCCACATCTACCCAGTAGTTAGATGCCATCCACCCATTGTTGGGAAAACTGCTGGTGGAGCCGTAGGCATACACACCGTTGAATCCGGAAACCCCGTCCGCCGGGAAATGCAATGGGGGAGAGTCTACGGTATTGCCGGCGAAGTAGTTGAGATCGTCGCTATAGTGGCCGACATTTGTGTGGTAAGAGGCTACGTATACGGTGTTGGCCGTTATGGCCACGGGTGTGGAGAAGTTCACCTGCTGCCAGCCTGAGGCTGTTTCATTGGAGAAGGTGGCCGTAGCCAGCAGAGTTCCCGTGCTTGTCCATAAATTTCCAATGTGGGTACCTGTATTGGTGCTCGCCTTATAGAAGCGGATGCCGTTAATGTAGCCGCTCGTGTCGGAGGTAAACTTTACACCCAGTTCCACAGCACTGTCCGGCCCAGCATCAACCAGTCCGGGCAATGTCGTTTCGGACCAGACGGAGCCGCCATTGCCGCTGCTACCACCGCTGACGGTGACATTCACGCCGGCAGAGGGGGATTCGAGATTACCGCTGTCGTCGACGGCCCGGCTGCGAATGATGGCAGAACCTGCGACCGGCGACTGCCAGGTATAGCTCCAGCTCGCACGCCCCGTCGCGGGATGCCAGGTAGTTCCGTCGTCGGTCGAAATTTCAATCCCACCCACAACACCACCTCCTGTGTCGGCCGCGGTGCCGGTGACCTGCGTCGGCGAGCCCCGCGAAATAGTTGCACCCGGCAAAGGCGAGGTGATAATGGAAGTAGGAAGCGAATGATCGGTTGAGGCCGTGGCCGGTACAAGTCCCACTTTTAAGGTTGCCGGCAATGTACCCATATCGGCAAAAAGGTTGACCGTGGCCTGCTGCATACTGATATTTGTAACTGAACCAATGTTGCTCTGGTCATGATTGGCATCCAGCCCCCAGGACCATTCATACGTCCCTGTAGAAAAAACAAGGGCGCCGCTCGCATGTCGGTAAAGAGTCACATTATGAACTGTACTGCACGCCCCCGTGGTGTTGCCGAAGTCTAACAGGCACGCACTCGAAGTGGAAACAGGTGTAGTGGTGAGATGGACAATACCGGCCGGCCTGAAGCCGTTATCTTCATCCATATCCAGTTCATCATTCAAGGTGCCGGGTGCAAGTTGCGCTGTCTGCCCGGCTGTTAATGAGGCAACACTGGTGTTGCGCCAGAACCGCATCTTTCCATCGGCCTGGGGGACAGTCATGGGCCCGCCGCCGTAGCTAGAAGCAAACCGGGTGAGGGTGCCGGCCAACGCATTCTCCGGACGACCGCCGTCGGCAGGAGGGCTGAAACGCGGGTCACGCCAGGTGCCTGTCCAGGTTGGAGGGTCTGCGGGATCGATTGCGGCATTGGCCCATGTCTCCTTATAGCAGACCAGGGTACGGTAAGGTGTGCCGGAACCGTCGATACTGTTCTCCCACCTGGTCTTCCAATAGATTGTGTTCCCGCTAAAAAAAGCCAGATTAACCCCGGCGTTGCGCGCCGCCTCTATGTTGCTCCGCTGATTTCCTGACCAGTATTCGTCATGGCCGTTCGACATCCAAATCTTGTGATTGAGCAGAAGTGCTCCATTTCGCTCGGAATCAACTCCAGTTGAATATGTGACGTCGTAACCGTTAGCCTCCAGCCAGCGCACCATCGGATATTCAGCGTTGAACACCCAGGTCTGTGGTTCGGATAATCGAGTCTGAAACGGACGATTGTAACTTATTTTGTAGGCGCGACAACTCGAGCTATAATTGCCAATGATGCCATTGCCGCCGCCGCAACCATAAAAGTTCTGTCCGCTGTAATAATTGTAAGCTTGCCAGGAGGTGTCGGCGGTCTGAAACAAGATGTCCGAGTGACTGGCATCATCACGCACTATGAACACAATATGACTCGCGCCACCGGTGTCGTTCCGTATGGCCCTCGCGAAATATATGCCGGAGGCTGCGCTGGCTGGTACTGTCCACGATGCCGAGACAGCCCAGTTACCACAGTCGGTAAGGCCTGTTGTTTGATCATACAGGCAGTTCGGTTGAGTCTGCGGCAACGGTACTGAAGGGTTGACCGTGGCGACCAGGCGGGCGCCGTTGCCGCCGTAATACCCCATACGGTAAATATCCAGTCGCCAGGAATTTGCAGGGGTGTCGACTTTAAACTGGACAGGGCTGCCCTTATTCACACTGATGTTGGTGGCAAATCCCTGGATGCTTGTGTCACCTGCCTGGGAAGGAATATCCCAGGTACTCTGAGGAGTTCCAGGCAGACAGTTTTCCGCTTCGATGGTGTTTGCCGGTGAGGCACACGAACTTTCCGCCTTGCCGGGACCGAAAATCAAGGTAGAACTCACGATTAATATCACACTCAGAAGCCAGACCAGCTGTTTTCTGTGATGATGTTTCATGTGAGAGGTGATGGGTGAGAAGGAACCGCTCTCTTTGTCGACCTCGCCCCTCTTCTGGGAAAGTGACATCGCCAAGGCCGGAGCGGCAAAGTTGTCATCGTTACGCCGGTCCATTGTTCTATAGCTTACCTGGAGCAGGTATCTAAGCATCAGCCTGAACCAACCTTGAGAAAGTGGAGAAGACTTGGCCAAAATCAATCTGAGAACAGGTGTACTGTGTCCTACGTTCATGAGAGTATCTCCTCGCGAATTTTCAGGAAATTGTAATAGATACAGCCAGATAGAAAAACGACAATCATGAAAAACAAGAGATAATTCGTAAGATAATGTTTGGTTAGAGTCCAGGCTGTTTATAACACATAATTCCCACAAATACTGCGGTTACCCTAATGGCCGATGTACCTCATAGTTGGAGTCGCAAGTGTGACAATAGCCAAGAGTACAGTTGCAAATATCAGCATAGGATATCTTTTAAGCAAACAACTCAATGTGAAATCCTTTTTAAAAAGAAATGGAATATTCTTATGAGTTGTGACAGAGTCATGGGTTCTTTCATGACTTACCAGCAATATTTGCCCCTCCTAACTATGCATCTTATGCACTTTTAACTTGAAGTAAATAGCCAAACAGGGTGGGCGTAAGGATTCCTTCGTAAATGTGTAAGATCGCCCTGTATCTATCCATTATTACGCCTAGATTTGAAGTCAGGCTTAAGAGTAGGATGGCGGTTTTCAATTTGAACAGTCCGAGGTTCATTGAGCTGAGACGTTCGGCAGCAATTGAAGCTAGTGAGTAATTATGGAGTAATTATGGAGTTAAGTGTTTGATATTTTGAGAGATAGATCGAAGCTGTATCGTTGTAATGTACTAATATAAATGAACCATTTTGCTAACGTGACAGAATCCTCAAAGGGCATTAAAAAAAAATCCCCGCTTATTTTCCGTTTTCGGGATTAGTATTTTTTGCCTTTCTCTTCAAGCCGGTGCATGACCTGGTTGTCGTGACGGCGGTATAGGTAGGGGGAGAATGGCAATATTGAACCGAGTGAGAAAACATTGCAACCTAACCGCGCATTTTTTGCTCTTTCCTGACAGCATAAACGAAAGAAGAATTCCAATACTATTCTATCTTATTGCAATGACAACTAAATATACTATTTCCCTCAATGGCACGCCTATTGCTTAAGCACACGTGACTTAATAAAAATCTTCCATGAAGTTTATATGGATTGGAAATTAAAATCATGAAAAAAAGTATCTGTTGTGGGTGAAAAAACCTATCAGAGGGATACGTTTGGACATCAGGCAAAGACAACGATAACTAGTGAAGATTAAATGATTTATCCTTCCAAGACGAAGGGAATTTCTTTTACTTCGCTCAATTAGCAACTTGCGGGTTAAAACATGAAAAACAAACTGCTGTTTCTGTTATTTGCACTACTGATCATCCCCACCATCTCAATTTCTGCGGAGATGCACGCCATGGGTATAGAATTTTCCTATACGGTTCCAAACCATCTGGCAAAACAGCTGGTCGGCTATAAATTGTATAAGGAAAATATTGAGGTCTGTGCAACGAAGGATCCGAGCGCATCAAAGATATCCTGCCAATTTCCCTCAGAAGCGGGAACATTCGATTTCTCCCTCAAAGCATATTACGCCAACGGTACAGAAAGCCCGCCATCGCCGTCTTTTCCATATACCATAGCCTCAGCGACTGGAGCACCTGCGCCGTCCCCAACCTCCGCGACAGCACCCATTGCCGTGGTCTCTTCCTCAACTGCCGCCGGCAATGCCCCGTTGAACGTGACCTTCAACGGGACGTCCTCGACCACTTCCAATTCATCAATAATGAGTTACAACTGGACATTCGGTGACGGGACCCAGGCTACCGGCCAGACGACATCTCATACCTTTACAACCCCTGGAACATATTCTGCCACACTCACTGTTATGGACACTAAAGGACTGTCTGGTACAATAAGTACTCCTATTATCGTAGTTGGAACAGCCTCCGCAAACAAAACACCCACCGCTGCCATAAAAAACAGCCAGAACCAGGAGGCGACAGCCAGCACTGCAAAGACCATTGATAGCAAGATCGCTTCTACTGACCAGAACCTCAATATTGAGATCGGAACGGTAAGCATCGACCAGGAATGGGTTAGAGTGCCCTTCAAAAACACCTTCACCGAACCTATCGTTGTTGCCAGTCCACCTACTGTAAACGAAACCCAACCAGCCCTGGTACGCATTCGCAAGATCGACAAGGAGGGGTTTGAAATCCGTATACAAGAATGGGATTATCTGGACGGATCTCACTTACCGGAAACTGTCAGTTATATTGTACTCGAAAAAGGAGCATATACCCTCGACAACGGAATTAAGGTTGAAGCTGGCAGTTTTATCGGCTCCACCTCCTTCAAGCAGATTACCCTGAAACAAACCTATAACGTCACCCCGGTCATTCTGACCCAGGTCATGACGGACAATGGAACCGATGCGATCACCAACAGGGTGAACGAAATCGATCAACTCTCATTTAGTCATAAGATACAAGAACAAGAATCGACGAAAAATAACCACTCCGAATCTGAAACCATCGGCTACATAGCCTGGGAACCCGGCCAGGGTGAAGTGTACGACCTCCTGTATGAAGCCGGCATCACGGCCAAAAGCGTCAATCAGAATTGGTTCGACCTCACTTTCCAAACTGCATTTCCGGATCTGCCATTCTTTTTCGCCGGTATGCAGACCGCCTATGACAATGATCCCGAGGCATTGCGTACGCAAAACATGACACAGGCTGGAACTCAGATAAAAATCGAGGAAGATCAGTCATCAGGTATTAGAACAAAACACAATAGTGAAGTTCTAGGTTACTTCACCATCGGTTCCGCTGTAAAAAAATAGCGCAACTGCGACCTCCCAATTCATCGAATTGGAAGGTGTATCTCCGTATGGTAATACCCAAAATTGGGATTACTTGAGGATACAAAATACGCTGACGCCCGGATTACAAAATCCATCACCAGGGTGTCAGCGTGATGCAACGTTCAAACAATTGAAACTCTTCCTATCGCCCTCTCCACGACCTTTGACTTCACCAAACCATATCTTATCACTTTTGAAATTACAGATATCGGCTAATACGATATCAACCTTGCCTAAACTAACCGGTATTCAGTTTAATCCTCAGTGCCTGTAGGCCATTTATAATTTCTCACCTCGTTTCAGCCCCAACAGTGAGAAATTATAAATGGTCGACGTATCAACTTATACGACGACCGCATCAATTACGATTGTGTAATACTCCTTACACAAAGAAACGCCATTCCTCACAAAAAATCGCCACACTCATTCATTATTTAGCCACTTAACTTATCGATATTTAGACAAAAAAATATAATGACGGTCAGCATCTTGAGTGCTGGCACATTTTGTGCTCTTAGCCATAAGCAGAGTGTCTCAGTCATCTCGCCCATCAAGGATGTAACCAGAAGGGGCGGGCGATTATTAAATGTTTATCTAAGGTCGTCTAAAATTATGAAAAATAAACTACTGTTTTTTTTATTTCTTCTTCTCCTCTGCCCGACCCTCTCAACAGGTGCTGAGATGCGCATGCTGGATGTTGAGTTTTCCTATACAGCCCCGGACTATCTGGCAAACCAGCTTGTCGGCTATAAATTGTATAAGGAAAACGTTGAGGTGTGTGCAACAACGGATCCAAGCGTTGCTAAAATATCCTGCGATTTTCCCTCAGAAACGGGCTCGTTCGATTTCACCCTCACAGCATATTTTTCAAACGGTATAGAAAGCCCGGCATCACCATCTTTTTCATTTACCATACCATCAGGATCTGTAACACCTGCTCCGGATCCAACCCCCTCGACACCACCAATTGCGGTAGTTTCCACCTCGACTGCCGTCGGCAATGCCCCCTTGAATGTGACCTTTAGCGGGGCATCCTCGACCACTTCCAATTCATCAATAGTGAGTTACAACTGGACATTCGGAGACGGAGCCCAGGCTACCGGCCCGACGACATCTCATACCTTTACGACCGCAGGAACATATTCTGCCACGCTCACCATATTAGACGATAAAGGGCTCTCTGGCAGTATAAGCACTCCTATCATCGTGATAGGAACAGCCCCAGCAAACACAATACCCATCGCTGCTATATCAAGCAACTTATCCCAAGGGGTAGCACCTCTGATCGTTTCCTTTGACGGTTCGCAATCATCAGATACCGATGGCTCCATCGTCTCCTACAACTGGAATTTCGGAGATGGCACAACAGGAAGCGGTCAGGCAGTTCAGCACACTTACACGAGTGCTGACACCTATACTGTCTCCCTGCAGGTAACTGATGATCAAGGCGCAACAGCCAGCATAACTAAGACCATTGAGTGCCAGCCTGCTGTTACCAATAAGAACTTCAATATTGAGATTGGCACTGTAAGTATCGACCAGGAATGGGTCAGAGTGCCCTTCAAAAACACTTTCACCGAACCTATCGTTGTTGCCAGTCCACCTACAGTAAACGAAACCCAACCAGCCCTCGTACGCATTCGCAATATTGACACGGAAGGGTTTGAAATCCGTATTCAAGAATGGGATTACCTGGACGGATCTCATGCACCGGAAACCGTCAGCTATCTCGTACTCGAGAAAGGAATATATACCCTCGACAACGGAATCAAGGTTGAAGCCGGCAGTTTTACCGGGTCCACCTCCTTTAAGCAGGTTACCCTCAAACAAACCTATAACGACATCCCGGTCATTCTGACCCAGGTCATGACGGATAATGGAACCGATGCGATAACCAACAGGGTGCAAAATATCGACAAACTCTCATTTAGTCATAAGATACAAGAACAGGAATCGACCCAAAGTAAACACCCTGAAGCTGAAACCATCGGCTATATCGCCTGGGAACCCGGTCAGGGAGAAGCGTACGGTCTTCTGTTTGAAACCGGCATCACGGCAAGAAAGGTGAATCAGCGCTGGTTCAATCTCACTTTCCAAACTGCATTTCCGGATCTGCCATTCTTTTTCGCCGACATGCAGACAACCTATGACAATGATACCGCGGCAGTGCGCACCCAAAATATGTCGCAGACTGGAACCCAGATAGAAATTGAAGAAGAACAGTCATCAGATAGAAGAACAAGTCATAGCAATGAAGTTATAGGTTACTTCACCATTGGCGCCGCACTTAACAAATAGTGCAGTCGTGAACTCCAAATTCATCGAAAGATGATATCTGGAAGAATCTTACACCCTCAAAGGGGGGTGTAAGATTCGAATGTACCAAATAGAAACCACTGCAAGACATAAATTCAATGACACCCGTTTGCCAAACCAGTACCAGGGTGTCATTGAATTTATGTATAAAATTGAGCCCCTCTCCTCCTCCCAATCCTTTTCCGCGAAATCCTGATACCATTTTCACCTATCTGGAAATAAACCTTCCGTCAATCCATGTAGTAATTACTTTGAATGCTCTATAGACTCTGCCAAAATGAATAACGTAGCAGGCAACCAATTTAATATCTTTCTGTTATTGCTGGACAAATACGACAGATATTCGATTTTCTTTCTTACGCCTGGTAAATTCGGCCAGTCCGATTCAGAACCAGACATCAAAATACTTAAGAACCTTTATTAATTAGTGCATTACTCAGTGAACGATGCGATAAGAACAACAAATCCTGAGATAAATTGGAAATTAGATGCATAGACTCACCTCCAAGGCACTTATCCGCCATAAGGAGTGATTAAAATGAGTACCCCCTTGTGGGGTGTTAGGATCTTAAAGATAGTACCACGCCTAAAACTGAATTATCTTGCAGCACTCGCTCGATGTCTTCCTCGACACTCCAAACCAATGGCATGGAATATGCCGTGTTATTTCTAAAGACTACACAGCACAGGAGAATGGTTGCTAAGCTTTTTCTGCTGACGGCAGTAATGACTCTCTCAACCGTATGACTGTTTTAAAGGGGGAACAGCTATGAAAAAAAATTTGCCCATTGTATCGATTACAATCACGGGGATTGGCCTACTGAAAAGAATCTCAGTGGCAGCACCGGTATCTGAACCTACGACGATGCTTATTTTGGGAACCGGTCTCGTTGGATTTGCTGGAATTTTCAAAAAAAGAACAATTAAGAAGTGCAAAAAAAAGATTATATATCAAATGCGTTGCCCTTATAGCCCACATCAATAAATTACGGTGCCTAAGTTCTTATGTATACCTCACTCCAACGCTGACATTCTCGATGATTTCTTAGTAAAATGTTCGCCGACCTCGAAATGAGATCCTAAGAAGATTTTGTGCGATAATACACCAAACCAAAGAGAGGTCACACTCGGCGATGCTATAGGTTAGTCAACATGCTCACAAAAGGGGGGCCTGCTTTGTATTTATTGATCTCCGGTGATTCTTGTCCCGAATATCATTTTTCTTCAGGCCAATACCCCGGCAGAAGATTAAGGACAAGTTCTGCAAATCTCTTCACCTTCTCTTTGGTCTTTTGAACATCTCCTTCAACAGAAGACGAGGTTATCTGAATGTACGCCCCATCATTGCGATTATGCAGAATTCTTCCCATAAAGCGTTCGATATTCAGCCTGAATCCCGATGATACTACCTTGTCGCCAGCTACCTGATACCAGTGAAGCATAATTGTGTTAACACTATTCTTACGAGCCAGCACATAATTAATCGGAAAATTCTTGCCTGTTGCCGTCTGCTTTATATAGACCACATCCGTATCGACAATCGCCGAACCTCCACTAGGCAGACAAGCATAAGGATTATGCCCGGTCCTGCCACCTTTTGCAGTTCCGTAGTAGCCGATATACAGATCAACCAGATCACCTTTTTGGGATTTATAATGGCGATAGACATTCTTGTCGGCATTCAGTTCTTTGTATACGGCTTCCGAAAAGGAATCCTCTACAGCAGAATATCCTCCAATCACCATAGGCAAATTTTCAAGATTTGTGCGTACGACAACTGGCACCGGTTGGCAATAACGTAGAGCAAGAGCACCTGCTGCAAAGCACATCATCACGAGACATATGAAATAGTATTTATAAGACATCTGTGTGCGTCGGCCTGTTAATCAGTGTAAAAATTCCAAAAAGTACGACAAATCCAAGGATAAATATGGCGATACCTGAGAATTCATGCAGAAATCCTCTTGCCACCTTATCGCCAAAAAAATGAGCCAGGATGCCGGTACCCGAAACGCGGATTATATTGGCAATCAGCGCGATTGGGACTGCCAACAGTATCATGGTCGCTTTTTTCTTCCACCCGGCATGACTTACACTTGCGAAGGCAACCGCCAACATCGACAACGCGATGAGCGATCTGATACCGCTGCATGCTTCCGCCACTTCGAGTTGGGTGTTGACAAAATAGAGCATATTCCCCTCTCGAAACACAGGGATGGAACAAACAGAGATCAGATTGGCGGAGATTTTTGTGGCAAAAAGCTGCAATGGGCCCGAAACGACATTTATCAGCGAATATGGCACTGGTATCATGAACAAAAGAAATAAGACGGGAAAGGTCATAATCCTGACTATATCATTGCCAAGCACGCACCATATCAGGCCAAACAGAGACAGTATCATCGCGAACCTGGCCGGAAAGGCCAGGCCTCCTGCATAGCTGAGCACATAAAGCACCAAGGCAAAAAATAGTACAACACACCCATGCCACGAACTGCTTACGGCAGCCAGATTGAGCCGATCTTTTCTATCCCAAGCAAAGTAGCCCGCTATGATCGGCACTATAAATCCATGGGAATTATCTGAATTAGACAACCATTCCTGAACCATTCCCGGAAAAATCGGTGCAAAAAGCGCAAGCCAAAACAGAATCAGCGAGATCATTTTCAGCTTGTCCCTGCCTGATATTTCTTTGAATAACGTCAACGCCCCCCCCTCTCTCTTACTCTCTGCATTCTCTTTTTTCCGCCTTCTGCAACTTACCTACTGGTTTCTCGATCAATCCCGCAATCATTTCCAAATCTGTTTTGGTAAGATAGGGATGTACGGAGAAGGTAACCATTCTCTCTACTATGGGTTGGGCCTTTACAGAACTTCCATCGACAATACAGCCCCGAATCCAAGCAATGGAATCCACCGTGCCTGAGTAAACATCTGCACCAGATATACCCAATTCGTTACTTTTACGCAAGACTACCGGCTTTTCGGATCTGTTCGTAACAAGAACAGGATATCTGAATAAGTGCGGCTGTGTATAACACCAGTGCGCACTTTTCCTTTAGACTATACGCTGGAATTTTGCCAGATAGTAGCATCTTCAAGGCATTGCCAATTTCGGCCGATTTGGTCACTATTATCCCACCTGCAACAGTAGAGAGGGCTTTGCCTCTTTCAAAACCGACAAAGCCAACACCACCCATCGCCTGGGCAGCGTCCTCGACAATAGTTATATCCCGATTGCCGACAATCTTACGGACCCTGGGAATATCTGCGGTAACTCCGAACAGGTGAGTAGGAATCACGCATAACAAGCGCTGGGACGATAAATGTTCGGCGTGTTCAATATAATCGAAATCCAAAGTTTCAGGATCGATGTCATATATTTTGATCTTCAAACCTGCCAGAACAATGGAGGCCGGAACCGAATAGCATGTCAAGGCTGGTATCAGAACCTCATCCTTTTCCGGATGCAGCTCTTTAAGCGCTTGGAGGATGAGAGCAGAGCTGCTTTGCCGAAGGAGAGCAAATAACAGTGTTGAAGATTAAAATGTTCCTTCAACTGCTCGGCAAAAGCCCTTTTGGCCTTATCACCCGAGAGCATCGCGAAAATACCGTTTACAATGTTTTTGAACTGGATGGGGGCCAGTGCCGGCGGCAGTGTTCCTCCGATGCGCACGTTCACGGAATGTTCTTCACGATTTGAAGTCCCAAAATCCTGGTTACCGGCAGTGGCAGCTTCTTCCAGATTTTGATGGCCAATTCGAACTTAGGATTTTTCGTATTCAATTCCGGCAATGAAGCGCCTTCCTGCAACAGGTACTGCCAATTCAACTGGATTGGTTTTGTTCCCCATTGTTTTTTAAATTTGAAAGTCCCTTCACCAGGTGTAGACCGGCCAAAGTCAAATCGTTTACACCCCTGCGACCATGCAAATTGCAAAGCAGTCCAGTAAAGAAGATTGTTGGGACAGAGCGGGTTGTAGTCACGAATAAAAGACGCCCAGGGGATTTCCAGTGTATCACGAAACCGGCTGCCACGGGTTGCTCCTTAAGATAGACAGTGATGATGCGAGTATGATCCGGGAAAACTTCAAGTACTTCTCTGAAAAAATTTTGACTGTATACAGGAGTTCCAAGTTCTCTCATGTTGCGAACAAAGACTGTGTAAAAATCAGTCAGCAATTCGTTACAACCTTCTCTTGCCACTAAGCCACTTTTCTCAGCCTAGCGAATCTGATTGCGAAGTTTGGGGGGTAAGGTCCTGCCACTGAGTATCTCATCTCTGGCAGTCAAGTAAAAACACTGATGACGAAAACTACTTTCAATCACCTCTCACCAGCCGTATTTATGATAATTACTGGCTGAAGGATGGGCTTCTATATAAGAGTCCCATAATTCTCGGTCAGAACAATTAGATGCTATGGTGAAAGCTGTACTGGCAATATGCTGATTTTTATTCACAGGCTTAAGCAAGTTGTGACAACACTTCGCTCATGAGAGAAAAATTCAATTCTCCAAACAGATACTTAAGTTTGCTTTCAGTCCCGTGAAGATTCAGATAATGTCGAAAGCATGACTTCATGCCGGCCTTGATACGTGGTTAGTCTGGATCGATCTCCCACGGGTGAAAATAGAGTACGGCAGGTTGCTGTTCTCGGTTATTAATTGAGGTAATTCCGGAGCGGATGATGCCCGCAGGCAAAAGCCTGAGATACCCTCCCCCGGCAATCGGCAGATGTATTTTTCTCCAGCCCCAGATTAAATGCGAGGGTTGTCAGCGGAAACTCCATTAACGAACCGGCACCTGTCTCAATTGTATGCGGAAAACGTTGTTCATCCGGGATACCATAGGTGTCATGCATGAAGAAAAGATACTAATATAGGTAAATCCTTCCTCAACGAGAATATTCAGTGCCCATATTGATTGATTGGTGATGGAATAACTGGGCGCCCGGTAACCATCGGACCTACTCACCGATTTGATCTTCGAGCAGGATCTTTGAGCTGCGGATATCCTCCCGAAACCGATCTGGACCAATTTTGTAAACCAGTTCGTGCCAAAAACCATGCCAGGCGATTTCGTGTCCACGTTGATGAATCTCCCGCACCAGCGAAGCCAATTTTTGAGCGACCCAGCCCAGGACAAAAAAAGTTGCCTTGATGTTATACTCATCGAGAATATCAAGGATATGACATGTGTTCTGACCAACCCTCAGAGGAAAGGACTCCCACTGATCATGGTGAACCTGAGCTGCAAATGCGTTTACCTGAAAATAATCCTCAACATCTATAGTGAGGCAATTTTAAATAGTCTGCATCATCCTCAAACAATCCTATCGATCATCGCTATTAAACATCTTCATGTTCAGTATTTATTACCGTTATACTGCGCTGACACCTCACTCCCTGTACTATTTCGCGCGGTGGATCCAGAATGGAACATTTTATGTGACGTCAGATTGAGAATTGTTGCAAAAATATGGACTTAGTCGCTTTAAAATGCAATCAGCCCTTCCCGGCAGGGAAGGGCTGTGAAGATCATACAAAAATATTCAGTACAACTTATGATTACCAAATGGTGCTCTAGGAAAAGGGACCGTTTCTGCACCCTTTCTTTGCATAAACGGTCCCTGTATCTTCATTTTTTATCTCGAATAAATTCTCCATATTCTCGGCGCTGGCGTATCCACTGTACCTCCTGCTGTTCCAATGAAGACTACATCCACCCAGTAATTAGATGCATTATAACTCTGATTGGGAAATCCACCCGCACCGTAGAGGTAGACTCCGTTGCCGCCATTTTCACCATCGCCCAAGGTCCGCAGAGGCGAATTGGTAATAACCGGATCCGGAAAAATAGTTTGAGTTAACCGAATATCGCCCGACATTGGTGTGATAGGACGCCACATAGGTCGTGTTAGCGGTGATGGCCACTGGAGCAGAAAACGCCTGGTACTGCCATCCGGAGGCGGTCTCGTTGGCAAAAGTTACGGTGGCAAGCAATTGACCGGTTGCAGTCCACAAACTGCCGGTGTGAGTACCTGTGTTACCCGGCCCTTTATAGAAGCGCAGTCCGTTAATGAAACCGCCCGCCTCACTTTGAAATTTGACTCCTAATTCTACAGCAGCAGTATCATTTGCGGCAGGAATTGCAGGGGTGATAGTGTCACCCCAGATGCTGGTCGACACAACATTGGTTGATGGTGATGTATTAGGGGTGAAAACTACGTCCACCCAGTAATTAGATGCATTATAAGTCTGATTGGGAAATCCGCCCGTACCATAGAGATAAACTCCGTTGCCGCCATTTTCACCGTCGCCCAAGGTCCGCAGGGGAGAATTGGTATAACCGGATCCGGCAAAATAGTTTGAGTTAACCGAATAGCGCCCGACGTTGGTGTGATAGGACGCCACATAGGTCGTGTTGGCGGCGATGGCCACGGGAGCTGAAAACGCCTGATACTGCCATCCGGAGGCTGTCTCGTTGGCAAAAGTTACGGTGGCAAGCAATTGACCGGTTGCAGTCCACAAACTGCCGGTGTGAGTGCCTGTGTTACCCGACCCTTTATAGAAGCGCAGTCCATTAATGAAACCGCCCGTCGCACTTTGAAATTTGACTCCTAATTCTACAGCAGCAGTATCAGCAGCCGCAACAATCGCAGGGGTAAATGAGTCATTCCAGAGGCTGGTTGCAGCACTGGATGGCGGTGTCGCAGCCACAGCCTGAGTTGTTGCACTTGCCGAAGAAGATTGGCTGGATTCATTACCGGCCGCATCAATGGCGGACACCTGGTAGCTATACGAGGTAGATGCTGTTAAGCCCGTGTTTGTATATGAGGTGCCTGTCGAAGCAGCAACGTACGTTCCTGCCCTATATATCTTGTAGCCGGTTACTCCAACATTGTCAGTGGAAGCAGTCCATGAAAGATTTATCTGCGAAGAAGAAGTCGCACTGGCAGACAATCCGGAGGGTCTGGATGGGGCTGCTGTATCATTTACCGCGACGGACGGGTTGTTGCACTTGCCGCAGAACATAGGCTGGATTCATTACCGGCCGCATCAATGGCGGATACCTGGTAGCTATAAGAGGTAGATGCTGTTAAGCCCGTATTTGTATATGAGGTGCCTGTTGAAGTTGCAACGTACGTTCCGCTCCTATATATCTTGTAGCCCGTCACTCCAACATTATCCGTGGAAGCAGTCCATGAAAGATTGATTTGCGAAGTACGAAGTTGCATTGGCAGACAATCCGGAGGGTCTGGATGGAGCTGTCGTGTCAGTTACCACTGGAGGGGGTGTAGTCGTGGGAGGTTGTGTTGTACCTTCCGGGTGCTGATGTCGATACGGTTAATTCATCAAGCCACATTGTCTGAGCGATTGGTGAACCATCGCCTATGTATGGAGCCAAGACAAACTGCGCCCATTTCTTCGTAGCATCTTGGTTAGTGCGATAAAGAACATTGCTTTGATTAATAACCTGAGATCCATCTACCCACTCTTGCATAATACCGTTTGATTGACCTTTGCCACCGCTGATGGTGTTCATCTTGAAATATACTTCCACATGATGCCAGGCATTAGTTGAAACGGAAGCGTTAGATGCTTTCCATGTATTTGCGCTATAATAAGGATTGTCCGCATAACAGGTACCTGTCGCACCGGAAGATACAGGAGTATTGCAATAGGTAACACTTCTGTTTTCAGTTACAGCGGCCAGATTGTTAGGGTGGAGTACCATTAGATGTATTTACTCTCTTTTCGTCCTGGAGTGCTATTGTGGTCGAATAGTGTAAGGACTTTTATATCCGACACAAATTCAACGTACGTATTGAGATAATTGTTTGCCAAAGAGAATAGGCACCAGCTGATCGTCAAGATCAGATAGTACGTAAATGCATATGTGGATGATAGGACTGTTGCGAACCTCTCCATCCTGTTTGAAATTTGACGTAATACGATAAATATAAAGTATCCGTGGGGGTGAACCCCATTCGCATCGAGGCGCCATTGGTCGGTGTGAGTTGCTCCCTGCGCCAATGACCACTGCAGGGCATTACCAGATTGCCCGCCAGAAACAAGGTGCCTTGGTTTGTATTATCATACCATCCTCTTGAGGAAAAATTGTTATTATCAAAATTTTCCTGGAAGAGAACTGTTCCTCCACTGGTTGCCCCACCGTCCACTAGTTGCCGCTGCCTGAGTTGTTGCACTTGCCGAAGAAGATTGGCTGGATTCATTACCGGCGGCATCAATAGCTGACACATTGTAGCTATAGGAAGTAGATGCTGTTAATCCAGTATTTGTATATGAGGTGCCTGTAGAAGTTGCAATGTAAGTTCCTGCCCTATATATCTTGTAGCCGGTCACTGCAATATTGTCCGTGGAAGCAGTCCATGAAAGATTGATCTGCGAGGAAGAAGATGCACTGGCGGACAATCCGGAGGGTCTGGATGGAGCTGTCGTATCAGTCACCACTGCAGACAGAGTCGTTGCATTTACCGAAGAGCATTGACTGGATTCATTGCCGGCCGCATCAATGGCGGATACCTTGTAGCTATATGAGGTAGCTGCTGTTAAGCCCGTGTTTGTATATGAGGTGCCCGTAGTGGTTGCGATATAAGTTCCACTTCGATAAATCTTATAGCCGGTCACCCCTACATTATCCGTGCTAGCTGCCCATGAAAGGTTTATTTGTGAAGAAGATGTGGCACTTGCTGACAATCCGGAAGGTGTTGTCGGTTTGGTAGTATCAGGCGCCGGCGTAGAGACTGGAGGCGCCGTAGTACTGCCACCATCTGGCCCGATATAAGTCGTACTCACTACAAAATCATCCCACTCTATAGAACCCCATTGATTATCTGAAGTTGTCCACTGAGCGGAACCTTCCGGGGTTAGATTTCCTACACCCGGGACCATTGGCCATGTAATGTAAACATTATCAGGCCAATTAAATGCTATATGCGTCTGTCCAACCGAAGGGCTTTCTCCTGAACCACCTGTTAGCTGAAGTTCTTTTCCGTCGATATATAAATGCACCTCGCCATTTGATTGACCAGCACTGCTTGCCTTGACCCCGATCTCGACACTATGCCAGTTCCCATCGAACAAACCTAAAGAAGCTGCAGATGCAGTGCTGTAAATATTATCGAATGGGGCGGAGGCTCCTACTATGTATACATGAAAAACACTCGATTTCATTGTACTGCCCCGCAAATCCAACAAAACCTGATAGTTTGTCATACTTCCATCAGCAGTACTACCCGCATATATTCTCCCCATAAATTTAGGACTTTCCCCGGTACAACCTACATTATCTAACTGAGGATCTATTCGCACATAAACCTTTGAATTAAGGCCTTTATAATGATTTACAAACTCAGTTGAACTAAATATTTTATTTAGATATCCATCATACCCGCTTTCAGTGGTACCTGGGCCTTTCCATTGTTTTAAACTATTTCCAGATCGACCTCCTGAGCTTATTTCTCCTCCATAATGCGATACCCCTCCAATACTCCTAGAAGTACAAGCCGATCCGTTTGACCAGTTGCTTGGGGTTGCCTTACTACAATTCCACCCGCTCGCAATAGAATCATAGTTTTCACTGAAAATCACCTGAGCAAAAGACGATACAGAACTAATGCACATGATCATTACAGCAAAAACAGAAATTATCCCGATTTTGAAACAATTTTTTTTCATAATATTAAATGGTTTTAAAAATAGTTGCGTGTTGTTCACGTATTCCTCCACGGTGTTTTTATCTTCTTTTTGCAAAAACTCACTGGAGTCTATTGCCAAAGTCCCAGTTGGCTTAGCAGATGTCATGCCAAGGCATCAGCGACATTAAATAATGTTTGATTTCAGATAATTAGAAAATTTGTATATTTATACTGCCATCTTTACTCTCTGAGAAAGTGCAAAAATACGACATGGGAGTCATAATTTTCCCATTCATGAATCCCGGAAATCGTACAAGTCACCTTTTCCATTTTTTAGAGGGGAGTTCATTCCAACACTCCTTGTGCATTAACTAGCACAAAACGTGCCAGCATTTTTGCAGCTGAATGACATCCTAGTATCTTTATTTATTATCAGAATCTTATGTTGTTAAATAAATTTAACGGTTGCCTTTGATCACGCTGGATGGTGGTTCTTTCTACTGTAAGTGTGATTACTAAATTGCAACTGGATGAAGTTGCAGAGCGAAATGGCTAAATGAGATTGTTTGGTTTGTTCGAGGGGGAGCATTGTGTAAACAGAAGTATACGAAGGGAAATGATCATGAAACGTATCCCTTTCTATCCTGAAAGTCGGATAAAGCGTACACTATTTGGTATCCACTCCCAAGTACTTCAAGAACAGCCTGTCTCTGGCCACTGATTCGGTGGACCATCGATAGCTGCCCATGACAGTCTGTACCTTTGTGGTTTCAATGCAGTCGAACCAATCCAGGATCTGAGCGAGAGAGCGTTGCGCAAGCCAGTTTTCCAGTTTCTTTTCGAGCTTGATAAGTGATTTGGTTTTTCCGGGTTCTTTTTTCCTGAGCTTGGCCTGTACTTCCTTTATTTTTTTCGTCAGGAAACAATGATAGCCCAGCGAGACAAATTGTGTGAATTGTCTTCCACGCAGATTGTCCGGGTACCATGTGCGCGGTCGAGCACCGTCGAGCCTCCCTTTTTGCACGGCAAAGAGTTCTTCGATTTTTTCTCGCAGCCGATAATTTTCAAGTGCTGTAAATGTGTCCATAGCCTGATTGCTGACAAGGGCGAAATAGCCAAAGTACTTCTTTGCTTCGGTAATGGCTTTGTCGTTGAATCCCACCTTCAGCTGCCCCCCACGCCCCTTTCTGGAACAGGTCAGGTACTTGTCTATTTTCTTTTGCGCTGATTCCGTGAACTCGGTTTTTCCTCCTTCTATTTGCGCTTTCAGTTCAAGCAGGTCCTTACGGAAGGCGAGTTCTTTCTTGGCTTCATTGTCGGGTGAATAGTAAACATGCACATACAGACGGCGCGAGATCGTTTCTTTTTCACCGGCGACCTTGCCGTTGCGTGATCGCTGGCGTGCCCGGGTGAACTGGTGCATTCTGGGCGAAGTTGCTCCGCAGATTGACGGGTCGAACGGACAAGTGCTGGACATACCCGCCAGCGTTGCACGGAGCGCATCAACTGTCTCGCGGACCCAGATAATATTTGGATCAACCAGGGTCAGAAACTTCACATTGCGCAAGGCGAATTCCATCATGTTCTTCTGGCTGTAGTAGCCGTTATCGGTGACGATCAGAGGTTTTTCCAGATTGAGACACTTGAGTTGTGTCAGAGTGTTTTCAATGGATATGACATCCGGAATATTACCGGGTTGCTTAGCGAAGGCTATTGGTTCGCGAGCCTTCACGGAATATAAGGTCAAAAGCTTGATCGTATTGAGTCCGTCGCCATCCTTGTTGAACCCCTGCCGTGCCTCCGACTGATTTTCAGAGTAGGTCGAGATAGTGGTTGAGTCAAACGCCAGCACAGGAGACTCTCCCAGGCGTGCCGCCCGAGCTGAAAAATAGCACTGAACGCCTTCTTCATTGCGACCAACATCCTTAAACAGGTTACCATACACGTCTTCAGTGATCGCTTCACGATATGGAAGGGGGTGCATCACCTGCCAACTCTCAAGGCGCGGCAGCGTGTTGCCACCGGAACCGATCCAGTAGCGTGCGATAGAAAGCATCTTTGCCGCATCACCCTCGCTGAATGAAGCACGTACATCATCATCAATGCCGGAAACCTTGCCCACCCATTCCAGGATGTCCGTGAGGCCGGTATGCTGACGTGTTGCATCGGCAATGCCTCCTTCGCCTTTGTGTTTTTTCGGACGAGTCGGCACAATTTCTTGTGTTCCCGACTTGATTTTTCCCTTGAGCTTCTGACTGACCGTATAGGTCTTTCTGGTCTTTTCGTCGTAGGCCGTAATCCGTTCATAGATGTAAATATCGCCATTCGGACGCTTCTCACGCCGTTCGCCGACGTGAGTTTTTCCTGTTATTGGTTTAGCCATGAATAAACTCCCCTTTAAAATGTACGTATAAATATAATACGTACACGTTAAAAAGGCAAGAAAAAAGCACGGTTTTTCAACTAAACCGTGCTTATGGGGTTGTTTTTTGGGCTTAAAGTGTGCGCTTTATCCGATTTTCAGGTTTCTATAAGGCAAAGGCGAGAGGCATACATGATATGCAGAATAACAGTTTTTGAGTTACAGTAGGAGCCAGGGAGATTTACTTGCCACACCGCGGGACATCATGGTTATCTCAAGTTTGGCGAAATATGCGGTTACTTGCCAACTGCTCGCAGAATGCCGCACTATTTCTGCCGCAGTAACTGGCATCAGCCCATTGTGTCAACCCTGCCCAATTTCTCAGGTCGCTCGTTCAGGGATGCAACGACCAGGGTGCTCTCTTGCGTATCATTCAGTGACTGGCTGATATGAAATTCAACTGTAAGCATTGTGTCAACATTAACAATTGCCTGACAGTTATAAGCCAAGACAATCCCCTTGTCCGGGGATGACATGATATGGGATCCTTCATCAGTCAAATTGATTTGATCTTTTTTACGAGGTCCCGGCATATAGCTGGCTTCGGCTCAGAATGCAAGGTTTCTAGCTGATTGCCTCAGCTTTTGCCGGACGTTCGGCGGCTTTCTCTTATTGTACCTTTTGTTTCAGAGCGTACTTTGAGCTGCCAACTTTGGGGTTTCCACCTTTGCCAGGGCCATGGCGTTCAACCGGTCTTGACTATGACAGATCTCTTTCAGAATATTCATTTTGCCAAAAACTTCGTTGCTGGATTAACGATTACACATCCGGATTATGCTGGCTTTGAAAGTGTTCGTCCCGGTGAATGCTTACGATTTGCCTGCCTGCTGTTATGGGTCGTTCTGTATTACTCGATCAGTGACGATGAATTTCGTTCTCCCCATAATCCCGAAACGCCCACAAGCGTATCAGGACATAATTCAACACAGTAATGCCCCCCATCACTATGAGCCAAGCCCAAACTCGATTTGCGTTAAAATAATCCACAAGTAAACCTATCAGAGCGGCACTTATCAACATTAAGGATAATTGTACTACCAAAAATCGCCCACCTTCTTTGGCAATTTGATTTCGGCTTCCGAATACCCAAAATCGGTTCCAACTATAACTCCATAGAATACCAGCTGTGTACGAGATGACCTGTGCAAGACTAACCGTTCCGAGAGCTTTAGGCAGCAAAGCGAGCGTAACGAGATACGTGACAAAAGAAACTAAGGTATTGCTGACTCCAACTATCAAGAAACGCAATATTCTCCTGATTTCCTGCGATTGCAAGAGTTCAACGACGGTTAGGTGGATTTTGGCCATGTCATCAGGTCTCTTCAAAAATTATATAAGCCGGACGATGCTGAAGCATCACATATATCCGCCCCAAATATCCACCTAGGATGCCAAGCATAATAAACAGCACACCAAACAGAAGACTTAACAGCCCAAGTGTCGATGCCCAACCAGGAACAGTGTTTCCTAACGAAAATTGTATAACAATATAAGCTAAGTACAGGAAGGCCAATGCACTGGTCATTAAACCCAATCCGATACCAATGTGCAGGGGTTTGGTCGAAAAAGCCACAATACCGCCGCGGGCAAAACGTAGCATATGTCCAAGAGTGTATTTACTCTGACCGCTTTGTCTGCTCGCCGCTTCGAATTCGATTGTCACCGAAGGGAAGTCGAGCCAACCGACTACACCACGCAGAAAAAGATCGCTCTGATGAAATGCCAGCATTTGCAATAACGCACGACGATCAAGCAGCCTGAAATCAGAATGTCCAGCGTCGAGCTGGACATCCGATATCGCAGAGAAAATGCGGTAGAACCAGAACGATGAAAACTTTTTAAACCAACTCGTTTGTTCGTTGTAATAGCGCTGAGTTTCAACCACTGCAGCCCCCCCTCCCATGCTGCAATCATCTGGGGAATTAATTCCGGTGGATGCTGTAAATCACCATCTAGGCTTATAATAGCCTGACCTCGAGATCGAGTCAACCCTGCGAGCAAGGCTGCCTGATGCCCGAAATTCCGCGCCAGCCTCAATCCCCTGAAATGCGCATATCGCCGAGATATTTCCTGTATGCCAAGCCATGTAGCATCGCGACTGCCATCATCGACCAGAATGACCTCATAAGAGCTTCCTAATTCTTCCATTACAGTAGTGAGTCGCTCAGCAAGGCTAGATACATTGTCCTGTTCGTCAAACATAGGCACGACGACACTAATCCGAGGCGCATCAACATGATGATTTGCAATGGCCGTTACATCATATTCAAAAGGACCTGTCATTATCCAATATCTCCGATCTGTGATACATCATCATTTTTAACAAAATGTTACTTGTCCCTTCAGCACAGCGTGATGTGTTAATCTTATGTGATTGGTTTCCCAGGTGCCTTATTTTTCGACTTAGTCACTTGATATATTTTGACATTACCCATTGAATACACAATATCAAAATAGGCGTTGTCATCAAACTTTTTGACAGCACTATCGTATTCATTTATCTCCAAATCTCCAACATAAATATAATTAATTCCGTATTTGTTAATTATCGCAATAGCTTCATCAAGATAAATTGTCGAATACATCCGCCTTATAGCCCTAAAACGCTCAGCAACTTCTCCTGGACTCCTATGCTCCTGACTAGAAACTTTCCACTCCCCGATGGCTGTTTTTCGCTGAGCAAAAATTGGTATAAAACTATATGCATATTTGGGCCAGATCCCATTATGGTCAACTCCAGGATAATTAGGTTCAGCTTGCACAATAGAATCTTGAGGTATGTTTTTCTTTATCCATCTAGCAGCCTTCATATCGGTTGCGCGCACAAAGGTTGAAGGATTGGAAATGTTCGATGCTATGATATTGTCTGTGACAATAGATGGAAATGCGAAGATTATCAAAAAGATAATGCCTTTTCCTATCTTTTCGGTATTAAGACGAGTTTGAAAGAAATAGACTGTGAGCATCAGTAGAGAAATAGGGATAATTCGCGTGGCCTTGAGAAGGCCAAAATGGTACTCAGTCGGGTTTTGGATGAAGAAGGCAAAAAAGAGACCTGTTCCAAGCAGCACGACATATTGAATCACCCAGTGGGAATAAGCTTCTCTCCTTTTGAATATTTTGATCAATCCTGCCATACCGAGAATAAATGGCGGGCCATATACAATAGGGAAATAGGCAATACCCACTTTCAATGCAAACCAGTTTGGGGACAGCTGCAGAGCCCCTTTTCCCGTTGAGAAGCTATACATTTTGATGGCAAATAAAACTGAGTACACAAGTATTGCAAAAGCTATGCTGATGATATGCTTAGATGCTAACTGAAAACGAGCTTTTTTATGCGTAAAAAAATAATACCAAGCCATGCAGCCAAACCAAAGCATAAGCATGATGCCGTTAGTGGCTTCAACACCGAACAATAGGCCCAACAGCACGCCTATAATAACGCAGCTATAGGTTGACATGCTTGTTCCATATAGGTTGAAAATCATCAACATAATACCGATGGCGAGAATCGCTTGTGGTTCAACCAAGAAAAATCGATAAAACCCATGGGAGAACCCGGAAAATTTAATGATAGATTCATTGATAGCAAAGGGAAAAAAGCTTGAAATAAACTTTAGCATCTCAATCCCAACATTCAACAGCCATACATAGCTGTAGCAACACAGAGCCAGCATTACTACAATTACGAAAATAATATTTCCCTGTATATATCTCTTCAAAAAAAGAATCAAAGCTGCTGTTGTCAGGATACTGTAGTATAATTGTGTTAACTGCAAAAGCTGGTGAACCTCAAGAGTGACGCTTTTCATATTGTGAAGTAGTGCAGGGTAAACATAGGCCAGCCAATAATAACTAAGTTTCTCACCAGAGAAAAACATCCCGTCAAGCGGCATTCCTCTGCTTAGACTTTCGACATGTACCAACCGGTTGATAAAATCATGTCCAAATAGCCACGCATAGAGATATTTATCTCCCACCAACACCCCAAGATTTTTATAAGGAAAGAAGAAGAAAAAACTGACGATGGTCAAAGCACCAAACAACATGGCAAGAATATGGCTCGATTCAATGTTAGGTGTATTTTGCCTGACCTTTTTCCTACTCAATTGAAGCATGAAAACTATTGCCGGCAACACTGAATTGAGGCAGAAAATAAGCAAGAGATTCCAGCCATTGAGATAAACAATAATTGAGGTAATCAGTGAGGAGATGGCAAGTCCAGAAATGCTACCCCAGATAAATCCACCTGGAAAATCCCCAATTTTATAATAAATCGGATAAACGGCAACGTGCCCCCAAACAGAAACCAAAATAAATATAAGCAAGCTGATACCAAGCTGAACAAGATTCCCATCCACTACCAAAATTACAGAAGCAAAAGAAACCAACAATAGCAACATTAGAATCTTCAGGTAATGCTCTGATCCAAATTTGATGATATTATTCATATATTTCGTCCAAACTCCAATTAATGGATGATATTACAATGGGACTGTTTATTGCCACTGGCTTCCTTGTGGCTGCCGATGTGGATATGGGATTTTAATGATCTCGAGATGTAGATTGTACTTTCTAGGCATCTGTAGGCAAGAATCATGCTAGAGGAAGAATGAGTGCAGAGACCATGCAAACGGTTACAAACCGAAAAATTCGCTTCGATGATGTTCAGTCGTCCATTCGACAAATCAAGTTTGTTTTGTCGTTCGTCCTGCCAGATAGCACCACCGCTATCTTTCATCCTCCGTATGAATTACTGCATCCTATGATTGGTAGAGATTGGTGGATGATAGAGAAAATATTTTTGAACTGAGCCGCAGCCTTGAAGCGGGGAACGATTACCTAACGCTCTATGTGGTTAATTTGTAACATCCTGGAGCAACATTGTAAACAGCAAACAGAGAGGGTGTGAGCCGTTTGGCAATCCGCATTTACGGAATTTTTGTTCCTGTGCGCGGAAATCTATTGCCCGTACAACTCACTCTTCATCTTACAAAAACAAATGTATTTACTCGGTATCGTTTGGTTTTTTAAGTAAAAAAACGCACTGGACTCTTTTTTGCAAGTATTTTGACACAGCGTGTTGTGCTATTAGGCAGACAATTCACACCAGCTTGCAAGTTCAGAAGCAGGCAGACGGAAGGCAAGACAATCCTCGATCAGCGATCTCGAAAAGACCATCTTACAATAGGGAAAAGAGAATAGTTGAATAGAAATGGGAAAGAGGTAAAAATTATGAAAAAATATTGCTGTGTTATAATGTTCATTTGTTGCAATTTTTTTCTCATGCCGACAGGAAGCAACGCAACTTCTCTTGGTACAGTTACGCTCGCTCTTCAAGATGGCGCTGGAATTTCGAATGATAGCAGTGTTAATTTTTACACCGGCCTATCTGGCAACGACATAGATTACACTCAGGTGGAGGGGGGAGGGGGGTGGTTCCCTGGTACAACATCGTTTGACCCATTTTTTATAAAAAACATCACACCAGCGGATAAGGGTTACACATTCGCAATTAATGGAAGAAATTATATGTACTGGGATAACATGGTAAAATATGTCCTTACTGATGGAACACAGGACCTGTGTGCATATGATTTGGACTCTAGCGATACTATGCCGAACCCTATACAGTGGAGCTTTCTGCAAAATTACGATGGCAACGGGATCGATTTTCAGGGCTACACTATAAATAACCTGCTACTCACTATAAACGATGTATATACATACGGAGTACATGGATTTGGCGGCTTTGAATCCTACCAATGGGCAGCAACGTGGACACTAACTGTTGATGGTCAGCCTGTCCCTGAGCCAGCGACCTTTTTTCTTTTAGGTGCAGGCGTCCTTGGTCTTGCTGGTTTCAGAAAGAAGCTGTCAAGATAGTTTTTTTGCCTAGATCGTATAAAAAGGCGACACATCCAGAACAAAGTTCGGTGCTCCTGGATCTGGCAAAAAACAGTGATAGGAGTATCGTTCTATAGAAAAAGCCCGTAGATGGGAAGCACTGAGCCGAGAGATGCTCCAGATCTCGTTTTGCATATGACGAATTCACTAAGGCGCAAGACCCAAAAAATGTGCCGCCCGCGGATCAGAACCCATCTATTGTCGTACTTCCAGGACTCATTTACCAGAGATTCTTCGTCCAACTATTCCACTTGACAAGAATTACAGTAATTCTTCTCTGCCCACACCCCAGAACACCATCATTGATGACGAAAGGTTGTTCTCTTTTTCTTGCCGTCCTCCTACAACCTTACTACAGCTTGATGCGCTATCAGCACGCCAAATACCTGCTGTGCCCGCTGGGAGTTGTCGGATTTTTTCAAATCAGCTCCGCTGGTGTATCTGCTATTATGACCATTCATAAAATCATAACTCGAAGTGCACTTTGGCGAATATTTTATGGGCTCATCGTGTTATTGGGGATTCCGGTCATTGTCTTATATTGTCAGGTTGATAATGGGTCGGAAACGGTGAAGTGTTTAAGTGGGAGCAGCGAACGGCTAATTATCGGAAATGGGTGCATGCCTGGATCTCCAAGTCAGGATCAAAAAACGGAACCCCAGGACGAATCGTATGAAACCATATACATTCTTGGAGGTACCCAGGACAGTTTAGTATTAAAGTATCATGCAGCGGTTGACATATACAAAAATGGGCAGGCCAAAAAATTGATGATTGCAAGCGCAGAAGGCATAACTGAATATTCTAGGTATCTAGGAAGAAATCTGACTAATGACGAGTGGACAGTCAATCAACTAATTAGTCTGGGCGTCAAGTGTCAAGACATAATCTTCATTCGGTTGCTAAATGGTTACTTTGGTACTTTAAAAGAAGCTGAGACTGTGAAGAAAGTAGCTATTGAAAAAGGGATTAAAAGACTGCTGCTGGTTTGTTCAGCCTATCACGCTAAGAGGGTAAAAAGTATTTTTTCCGCAATCCTGGAGAACTCTGGCGTGGAGATAAATATCCGCACAGTAGATGAGCAAGTAGGAAACAGTGTTCTTTTTTATGAATACCTCAAACTTATTTTTTACAACAATATTCTCATTCCATTGGAGCGGTATTTCTGATTCGTTGTCCATTTTTCCGGTAAATGATACGATACCTCGAATAACTTTGGATATTACAAATATTAGTTAAGCGGAGATAGAGAATTCTTTGCTTTATCCGTGTAACCGTTCACCGGGATTTTGACAAACCCCTGAAAAAAAGCTAGCGTTCAAAATCTGATTCTGTTACGTTCATTTTCATGAACGTTCTTCTCACCTACCGCAAAAGGGTAATTACCCAAGACGATCTCTCCTTCATTCGCAAGGTCATAGACGACTACCAAAGCGAAGGTCGCAGTGCTATTTCCCGCAGACTCTGCGAGGCCTGGGACTGGCGTCAGGCCAACGGACACCTCAAAGACGGTGTCTGCCGTGGACTTTTACTCCAACTTGAACGAAACCAACTGGTAACTCTTCCACCCAGGATTATTGACAACAACAATAATGCCCAGAGACGAAGAAAAACGCAGGCGACTTTCGATTTTCACCCAGCACCGTTAAACGCCGCCTTGGCTGATCTTGCGCCAATCGAACTGCGACAGGTGCGAAGGACGCCTGAAGAAAAACTCTTCAATGCCCTGGTCCGAGAGCACCACTATCTGGGATACACCCGCCTGGTCGGCGAACATCTCAAGTATCTGGTCTACGCAGGTGACAGGTTGCTGGCCTGCTTTGCCTTTTCCTCAGCACCCTATGCCATCGACTGCCGGGACAATTTCCTTGGCTGGTCACAGGAGGCCAGGGAGCGCAACCGCCATCTGCTGGCCTATAACAGCAGATTCCTTATTTTACCTTGGGTCCGCGTCCCGCACCTGGCTTCTCATCTGCTTGGCCGTATTGCAAAAACCATTTCTGGGGATTGGCAGACCTTGTACCATCACCCGATCCTCTGGCTTGAGACATTTGTCGATACCGAAAAGTTTGCCGGCACCTGTTACCGGGCGGCCAACTGGACCTTTCTCGGGCTGACCTCCGGTCGCGGCACAAGAAATAAATCCCAAAAGCAGCTGACCTCCATCAAGGCCATGTACGGCTACCCTCTGGTCCGCAACTCCCTCGACAAGCTCCGCAATGAATAGGCAGGAAGCCGAGCGTATCTACGACTCCGGCAGGGAGACGGTCATCGAAAAACTCCTGTCTTTTGCCGCCCATATCCGTAAACTTGAGCAAAGCATCGCCGCTCTGACCAGAAATTCGTCAAACTCCTCGCGTCCACCCTCATCTGATCCGCCCGGCATTAAAAAGGCAAAAAAGAAGGCAAAGAGCAACCGGAAACAGGGTGGACAGCCAGGCCATAAGGGCAAAAACCGCAAGCTCTTGCCGGTCGAAGAAATGGATAAAATCCATGATATCTATCCGGAACGGTGTGAACATTGCCGGAACCCTCTTTCAGCAACCCTTATTAACCCTTTTGCCAAGCCGGTTCGGCACCAGGTCTTTGATCTGCCGGTGATCGTCCCGTTCAAGGAGGAGTATCGCTGCCACTCGTTGCTTTGTCAGTGCGGTCACAGCACTGCCGCCTCATTGCCCGAGCATGTGGCCCACTCCAATTTCGGCCCTCGGACCCACTCAGCTATTGCCTATCTGGCCTCTGTCCATCGTGTCACCCGCAGGGGTATTGCGGAGATTATGCAAACGCTTTTTGGCATTGGCATCTCTACCGGTGCCGTCTGCAATGCTGCCGAACGGGTCTCCAATGCCTGCATGCCGGTAGTCGGCGCCATCAAACAGTATGTCGCTTCGGCCCTGACCCTCAACATTGATGAAACCGGCTGGAAAGACCAAGGTAAGAGACGATATCTCTGGACCTTTGTCGCTCCTCAAGCCGTCCTCTTTCATGTATCCCCCAGTCGCGGTGCTAAAGTGCTGCGCGAAGTCCTTGGCGATACCTTCGCCGGTATCATTACCAGCGATGACCATTCGGCCTATGCCAGTTACCATAAAAACGGTCTTCGCCAACTCTGCTGGGCACACATTATTCGGAAGCTGAAAGCGCTCAAGGATGATCGTTCAAGTCCCCATGCCTATTGCTTTGCCAGACATATGCTTATGGATATTGAAGCAATTTTCTCCCAGTGGCATGCCTTTCAGGTATCCGGCAGCTCCAGGGAACAATTGCTGCTCGACACGCTACCCATGCGGGAAAAGATGCACGATTTCTGTATTATTTTCCGCTACAGCACCGATCCAAAAGTCCAGACACGAACACAACGGCTTCTTGACAACTGGCAGAACCTTTTCACCTTCCTTGAATATGAAGGAGTTCAACCCACCAACAATGCTGCCGAACGGGCTATCCGTCCTGCCGTGCAATGGCGGAAAATCTGTTTCGGTTCGCAGTCCGAAACCGGTGAGCAATTTACCGGACGTTTATTGACCGTCGTCAGAACTTGCCAGCTCCATGGTATCAATGTCTTCGAATTTCTGACCAAACTTGTCAAAGCTTCCTTCTCAGCCAAACAGCACCTTCCTTCCTTGCCATTGTCCTTGCCGAATTGATTCCTTTGGCCTCTGCTATTGAGGCGGCAATGGGGTCTTATTCCCCCCGGTGAACCATTACTTATCCGTCAATTCGTATTGAATCAATGCAATCCCAGAAAGTATAGGTAATATAGGCGAAAATGCTTGTGGCAAAAAAAATGCAGTTATTGCAAAACCTATCAAACTCACAATAATGAACTGATATCTATCTACATTTTCATCTATCCCTGTTTTTTGTCCATACCGTTTAGCAGCAGAATATTGCTTTATTGGTATATAATAAAATAACATATAACAGAAGATACCTAGAAATCCCATTTCAAGAAAAACCTGAAGAAAAGAATTATGCACATAATGCCAATCTTTGATATATTTTCCAGCCATGTACAAACTGCAACCAGCCCCAACTCCCAACAGAGGATGGTGCATTCCTAAAGGCAATAGATCTACCCAAGCCTCCATTCGCCCTGGATATTCACCTGTCTGTTGGTCAACTTTAGCCTCAACAAAAATAGTTGAGAGCCTATCTTTGTACTGTCCCGGGGCAAAACTTACAAAAACGACCAAGGCTAACAATATTAAAGAAAGTATTTTAGCGCGTTGAGATTTTCTGAAATAAAACACACCAAGCAAAACAGCACATGACCCCAAAAAACCCCCTCTTGAATACGTCAGGATAACAGCTATTTCAACTACTATTATTGCCATCAAATAACGAAATCTCTTGTTATTTTTAAAATAAAAATAAAACAAAAATGATAAAATTGAATTAAAAAAAAGAGCCAGATCATTTGGATCTGCAAAAATTCCGGATCCTATTGCTGCCCCTCGGATACTGCCGATATACTTTATTCCTGACCCATAATTTACAACAGTGACGACTGCCATTACAAAACCGCTTAACGAAAATAATTTTATTAAAAAATCAAGCCGAGGTTGTGAGTCAATTATTTTTACCATTATCATTAACACGAGAAAATACTTAGCAATTGTCTGAAAAATAGAAATAGTAAGACCTCGATCTAAAGATACTATTATTCCAAGAAGCAACAAAAACAAAAAGACTATCCATGATTTAAAAATTGGATTTTTCCAGGCATTATTGTTTTTATATTTACGCGAATTAAATAAGTAGCTAATCAATAGCCCCAATCCAGCGATAAAAACAATTTTTATAGTTCCAAATATAGGGAGATAACTATACAAAACCGGAACAAAAGTAAATATTATGTATATTGAAAGAAAGACGATAGGAATGGTAATTTTATTTTTATTTGTTTCCATTTTACCTTATCTCTTGAAGAGTGAATTCTCCGTTACTTGCTGCTCGGACCAACCTGGAGCACTGGATTAACGGTTACACCTCTGGGTTATGCTGTCTTTGAAAGTGTTGATCCCGGTGAATGCTTACACTATTAAAATTCTATATTCATTGTTTCATGAGCTGAAGCAGTGTCATACCTAGCAAGATAAAGAAAAAGCCGTTCACTTATTCTTATAATATATATTTAATTTATCAGATATTTCATTATAGTCGTAACCAGCACAAACAAAATTCCAAGCGTTGATTTCAAGGGATTTTCTCAATGATTCATCACACAATAGTGTTATGACGGCTTGTGCAAAACCATGCGCTTCATCGCTTATAAGGAAGTGTTGCCCATGGATGCCCTCGATACCCTCGCAACCAACTGTTGTACTTACAATAGCTTTTCCGGTTGCCATAGCTTCCAGAACCTTAAGCTTTGTTCCACCTCCACTCAAAATAGGCGCAACGAACACAGTTGATTTATGAATGTAAGGCAATGGGTCATCCACATAACCGATAAGATTAATACTGGAATCCTTGTCAGCTAATTTTATTAGATCCTTCGTAACCCCACCCCCAACAATATCAATACTGATCCCAGGGATTTCTTTTTTCACCAATGGGTAAACGAGTTCCAGGAAAAATTGAATGCCCTGTCTGTTCGGAAAATGATCAAATCCTCCGAGCCAGAGCAATTTTTCTGCTTCCTGTAGTTTGTCAGAAGGTGCAAACTTATCGAGATCTACCCCATTCTCCACGACAATAAAATTTCCCTCAGGACAAATCTTGTTAAGAATACTCTTATCCAACTCCGAGACAACGATACCAAGATCCACCTGCCTGAAGATATTTCTTTCTAAGCGTCTCAGCTTCCACACCTCAAGGTACAAAAAAGCCTTGAAAAGGATGTTACGGCACGCTTTTCCCCTTCCAAGGCATTTCAGATAACTTACGTCATGATCAGTAACGCTGCGATAAATGCCTTTTTTGCCTCGAACAGTATAAGAAATTGGCAGAATATCACAATGGACCAGGTCAAACTGTCCTGACGAAATAAGCTCATCCACTCTCTTCAAAAACGGTATTGAATAATGTCGCCATACCGTGTAGGGATCAATAGAAAAAAGGCTCCGAATAACAAGCGCAATCATTTGTACGCTTATTTTTTTAGGCGGAGCAGGTATAAACTCAACCTGATGACAGAAATTTTGTAATTGTTTAATATTTTCTGGAAGAATTTCATCTGGTGATTCACATAGTGACAAGAAATATATGTGATTGCTCTTCGCCAGTCCCTTCAATATATTAAAACTTCTGCGAGTATGACCATCTTTTACAGGAAGCAATCCTCTATTAGATAAAAAAAGTATTTTTTGAGAACCGTTCATTAAAACTTCTAATATATTTTAACAGTGGAATTCAAACTCATTAACTACATTTATGTCTAGCTATTTTACCAAAAATAATTTTAATATTTTTTCAACAGATCTAAATATATTTTTTTGTATTCTTCAACGTTGGCACTAATACTATAGTCAGTCTTCACTGAATTCCTCGAATTATTTTTGAACATTTTCTTTATTTCTGAGTCGTTTATTAATTTAATAATTTTCAAAGCGATTTCATCAAAATCTTTAGGCTCAACCAGATAACCATTAAAGCCATCTTTTACAATGTATGGGTTGCCTCCAACATTCGTAACAATTGTTGGTACCCCCGAAGCCATTGCCTCAAGCAATGACAACGAGGTTCCTTCGCGCAAGGATGGCAAAACAAAAACATCCAATAAATTTAAAATTTCCGGGATATCACCTCTGTTTCCAGCAAAAATTACAAATTCATATATTCCCAATTCCTTCGCTAAAGCTTTCAAATCTTGCTCGCAAGGGCCTTCACCAACGAGAAGTAATCTGGAGTTCAGGAACTTTCTCTAAAACTTTCCTATACGCCTTTATCAATGTAGCATGGTCCTTGATGTGAGCCAGTCTACCCACAGCTCCAACAATTTTACAATCAGAATTTATACCAAGATCATCTAATAATTTTTTTGATTTTTCTCTTGGCCTAAAACAATCTGAATTTATACCATTTATTATTGTTGATATTTTCTGTTCGGGAAGTTTTATTTTTTCAATCAAATATTTTTTTAAATCTGGTGATACGGTAACAATTCTGTCGGCAAGCACGGATGATATCTTATCGAGTAGAAAAATTATTTTGGGCTCCACTAAATTGCGACCATGTTCAGTATAGATGATACCTGGCGTTCTGGCTAAAAATCCAGCGACACTGCCATGGAAAAAAGCGCCAGAATGAATGTGAAGTATGTGAATATTATTTTTCTTTATATATTTTTTTAACTTTAGCGGGAAAACATAATCAAAATGCGTTTGGTTTTTCTGCAGAAGATCAACCTTTATGTCGTTTTCCACCAAACTTTGATAAAATCCTCCAAGACGGTCTATGCAACAAACTGAAACATTGTATTTATCCTTATCTATCTCAAGGCAATGCTCAAAAACAAAACGCTCCATACCTCCCGTTTCAAGGCTGAGAAGCAGATGCAACACATTGATTTTCCCATTTATCATTCTGGCACACCTCAAATCTGCTAAACGTCCCACGAGATCAGGACATGATCCCCAATCGACACCAATTTTCCACAATGAATTTGAACCCTATCACCAATTGAAGAGAACTAACCGACTCTGATCATAGGCTTTTCATGGTCTGGCCTGGCGACAAGCGCAAACTTTATATCTGGCCATAGACAGGTTCTGTGGCCAATTATAATATTTCCTCTGTTATTAACTACGATGGTATTCCCTATACTTTGGATATATCCTCTGGTCGTAATTTTTCTTTTAAGTAAAAATCCACGGGCATAGCCCAGTATTTTTCGAAATACATTCATAACAGCTTCTTTCACAATGCAGGTTCGGTAAGGTGTAGTATCATCTTCCACAAGAGGGACCTTCCCCAAGCAGCATTTTTTGCTGCTAAACTAACTTAAGGAGGAAATTCATATACCAACCGAACCAGTGTACCGCAACAGTCTATTGATGCGACGCAAGGGTGAGAGATATTAAATACGCCTTTTTCAGTCAATGGTGTTTTTCAGCAAGGACATTACCTTTCTATCCTTGGCGATGGACAACTATAAGCGAAAGGAAGTCCATTCGCAAGAAACGACACAATGATAGACAAAAGAATTTGGCACTTACGCAAGATTGAGTCCTGCTCTCGATTAATTGTGATCTCAAGGCTGAAATCCGCAGTGTTTCGCCAGCGAGAAGCAAATCTGACCTATGAGGTGTTGATGACAATCGAAAACGAACTGCGACGGGTACACAAAATGATCTGGGACATGATTGAAGGAAATATTCAGCAAAAAAGCATATTTTATAAACTTGATGGACTCATAAAAATCTAAAGTGAACGTCAGAGATGGCGCAGTAAAAAGCACGAGCTCCGTCGTTTTGGATTTTTGATTGGGCTCCTACTATTTGTATAGTCGAAAAACAGCCAAGCAACGCCCAGTATATCATACTTTAATTTTACGATTAAAAGGACCAATTGTATTAATTCGTTTTACTTCCTTAAATCCAACATCTAACAAGGTTGTAATTATAGCGATATTTTCTTTGTGCAGAACCGCATAAAGCTTTTTAAATCCTAACTTTTTTAAATCCCTTGATGTATAGATTGACATCTTAGTTGAAAGACGCTTGCCTCTGTATTCTGGCAATGTTGTAAGGTAATTTAATTCGGCATCGCCATCATTTAATATTAGAAATCTACTATAATTTTCCTTAAAAAGAACCCAATGAATATATGCCACGTCGCCATTGCTTAGTAAAACATAGCAAACGTTTGCTTGCAAAAGATTGTCCGAATAAAATTCTCGTGGAAGATTTTTCCCCTTTCTTAATTTAGATAGTTCTGCTAGTGAAGGTTTAACTACTTCAAATTCAGAGTCTAAATTATCCGGCGGTATCTCTTTCGTCAGGTCATTTGCATAAACAATAGGCGCAGGTCGCTTTAGAACCGCCTTTACCGAACCGGGTACGCGCCAACCCCGATATCAATGCTGCCATTTTGGGTTACATAGATCCCGGTGAAAAAATGGAAATTTTAGAAGGCCCATCCTGTGAAGGAGGCTGGATCTGGTGGCGGGTACGCGCCTTAAAAGATAATTTGACTGGTTGGACAGCCGAGGGTGATAAAGACAGTTATTGGCTGGTACCGGTACCCTAAAAGGATAATCTTTGGACGAAAATTTCTTATATCAAAAAATAGCTGATTCTCTGCGCTCCGAAATTCTGGAAGGAAAATGGATTGCAGGTGAAAGACTGCCGACAGTGCGCAAAATGACTGAAACCTGGCACTGCACCCCTGGAACCGTTCAGCGGGCCTATAAGATCCTTGCCGACCAGGGTTTAATTGTCAGTCGGGCAGGTCAGGGAACACATGTTGCTGATCACATTGATTCATCAGTGGTTTTCTTTTCAGATGGTTTGAGTTCATTGTTGACGATGGTTTCATTGATATAGCCTTTTGACAACAACTGCTGATAATCACTGAGGGCATTGGATTGCAGGAGGGTTTTTATCTGAATGGCTATTTCGGTTGCAGGGGCATTCGGATACGCCTTGATATACTGGTTGAGTGAAGATGTAAAGACAGCCTTATCCTGAACAGAACCTTCCGAAACTACTTCAATAAACTTTGCTTTTGAAACAAGGTTAGTATCAGGATTCAAGGCTAAAGTTTCCTGAGCCATTCTTTTTGCATTATTATAATCGAAAGCTGTGTAGAATCGAAAAGCCTCGGCATATTTCTTTTCCACGTTTGCATTATTGGCTTCGAGCTCCGTAAAATATGAGGGATTGAGGAGGTATTTGGCGTATTTTGAATCAGGGTATTCTTTAATGATCTTATTTTTGTAAAGATCCGCCTGTTGCTTATTGTTTAACTGATTATTGATCTGATAAAGCTCAAACCAGGCAGGCAGTTCATAAATACTGCCCGGGTATCTCCGGTTAAGCTCTTCCAGGGTTTCAACAGATTTTTGCAGATTACTGAGATCTATCTCGTAAATTCTGCCGGCATTATAAAAGGCAGATTTTATCAGTTCATTGGATACTCTTTTCAGTGAATCGGTCAGGGGAATGTTCTGCAGATAATATTCCATCGTTTTCGGGTCGGCGGCTTTCTTTTTAGTATCGGTCGTTGCTGCCTCATTTACTGCTTCAGAGAGTTGCCCCATTTCTTCAGCAGTGACCGAGACCTTGTTTTTTCTGCGCCAATTGTCTTCAAGTCTGCGTTTCCCCCAAATACGCTGAAATTCTGATTTCCCGAAGCCGATGGTGGTAGGATTATAAAAGTACCAAAGATTCTGATTATCCGCGATACGGATCTGAGGCCGGTATTGCTGGCTGCGGAAGTAATTCTGGTCAGTTCTTTCAAGGTTGGCCTCAGCTAACTTTGCAGCTTCTTCCTGCTGAATTTTCGAAATAATGCCGTTTATCACTGCATTCCTTTGTGATTCAGACATTGACGCAAGCTTTTGAAGGCTGTCTTCCCGTTGAATGGTGTTCAGATTCTCTGCAAGCCGCCCCAATCCTGCAGATCTCGTCATGATTTCATTGTATCCCGGATAGTTATTGTCGATAACTGCCACAACACTATCATAGTAAGCGGAAGCGAGCAGGTAATTTTCATCTTCATAAAGCATTCTTGCCAGGGTAAGAGCGGATAAAGCTCTCTGATTATTGTTGGAAGCGCTGTTCATCACTGACAGCCGGAATGATTCCATTGCATCTGATTTTCGATTCTCCTTAAGGGCTATCTGTCCAATAGCAAAGTAAATGCGGTCACGAAATTCCAGGTTGTTCTCATCCTGAAGCAATTTACTCAATTGTTTCTTAATCTCATGGTCATCTCCATTGGCCAGTTCCAAAGCGGAAATTTTTGCATTGAAGGCCATTTGAAATGGAGGTCTCTTTTTCAGGACCCGTCGGTACTGTTTAACCGCTTCTTCGGGTTTACCGGTTGCTGCCAGTAATTGTGCAAGAAGATAATTATACCGTAATTTTTCATCACGAGGGAAACTGGACTGAAGTGCAGTTTTCAAATGAGATACTGCTTCATCCAACTGGTTGCTTCTCATGTAATAATGAGCTTGTGCAATGTTCAGGTTTTTCATTTCCTTTGAAGGAAATCTGCCGTCGCGTTCCAGAAGTTTAAAGATCTCGAGCGCTTTGTCGTTTTCCCCTGTTTCAATATAAGTCCTTGCCATCCAAAGGTAAGCAACATATCGGTTTGGATTATCGCTGAACTTCCGAATGACGTAGTTGAAATTCTCGTTAGCACGATGATAATCATGAGTGTAATAACTTGCCTGTCCCATGAGTATATAACTCTCATCAACCCAGTTGTTGTATTCCCCTTTGGATGCAAATTTTTTATATCTCTCTGATTTGTTTGACCTTCGAGGAGGACTTTTTGTAATAGAATGCAGTGTAATCAATTTCGAGCATTTGAGAATGGCAAGTTCCATTTCAGCAGTGGCAGCCATGGCTGCTTCAGGATTGCTGGTTTTATATACTGGGAGGAAATGAGTGTAGTCATCGGGAATCGTTTTATCAATGCGCGCCAAACCCGCTTTGACACTTTCCTTTGCATTAAAATAAACATTGTATTGAGCTGTGAGATTATGGTATGCACGGGATACCGTTGTGTTCTTTTTTGTTGAACAACCCAAAAGAACCACTGTCAATCCCAGCAGGCAAAATATTTTTTTCCCAGAATGATTCAAATGATACGAATTAATTACAATCTCTTATCTGCAAAAAATCCCAAAATCAGGGGATGTTCATTTACGGTAAAGATATAAAGAGTAACGGATTTGTGAAAAATAAATATGTGATGCAATTTTGATATTCTATTTTTCAGAGACAACAATGGGAACCACTACTTACGCTTTACTTTAACTTTTTTAGTTGATTTGCCTGATTCAATATTTTTTTCCAGTTGCTGTATTACATTATCAGCCAATTCTTTAAAAGCCAGATTAGAAACGGAGCTTTCTTTCCAGGCAGCCGGAATCCCTTCATCTCCACCTTCACGGATACCCATTACAACAGGTATTTGTCCCAGGAAAGGAATGTTCATCTTTTTTGCAAGGTTTTTTCCCCCGTCTTTACCAAAGATATAATATCTTTTATCCGGGAGTTCTTCAGGAGTGAACCATGACATATTCTCAACAATTCCAAGAATAGGAACTTCAATCGATTTATTGCTGAACATGGCTACTCCCCTTATCACATCTGCCAAAGCGACATCCTGGGGCGTAGTAACAATCACCGAACCGCTTAGGGCAAGTGTCTGAACGATTGTTAAATGAATATCACTCGTACCTGGAGGAAGGTCAATCAGCATGTAATCCAAATCACCCCATAATCCCTCAACAATCAACTGTTTAAGTGCATTTGAGGCCATCGGGCCTCTCCATATCAATGCATTGGCCTGATCAACAAAAAAACCTATGGAAAGAGTTTTAATGCCGTACTTTTCAACTGGAATGATCCTGTCCCGGCCCTCTATCTTTTCAAGGTAGGGTCTGACATCCTCAACACCCAGCATTTTCGGAATTGAAGGGCCGAAGATATCCGCATCGATCAGTCCGACTTTTGCCCCATACTTTGCAAGGGTGATTGCCAGGTTAACGGCAATAGTTGATTTACCAACTCCTCCTTTGCCGGAAGCGATTGCTATTGTATTTTTTACCCCAAGTAAGACAGGAGCTTCCATCCGCTGAACCCCTTTCGGTGTAACTGTGACTTCATATGCATTACCCAGTTCTTTATGAATTTCCTGTTTGCAGGATTCAATAATCAAAGGAATGTTTGGATCGTCATCCTGTTGAAAGACAAGTGAAAAGCTGATGCGGTTACCGGCAATCCTGATTTCCTGGATCATATTGAGTTCGGAAATACTTTGTCGTGATCCGGGAAAGATGACCTTCTGCAGAATGTCTGTAATTTTTTTGGGTGCGAGCGTCATACGTTGATTTTTTTTGTTATAATGTTGATAATCTGTCTCAGGTAATAAAATGTAATGATATTTTAAGTCAGTTCTTTCATGGGATCCCAGAAAAGCCGGTCAAAGTCAACTACACAATCATCAATTATTTTTATTCCTTCATTTTCGAGTAATTCCTGCATTGCCGAAGACGATCCGAAATGAATTTTGCCTGTCAGTAAACCATCACGGTTAACAACCCTGTGTGCCGGGACATGAGGCAGTCTTTGATGAGAAACATTCAGGGCCCATCCAACCATTCTTGCAGAGCCCGGATCCGAGATACCTTGCTATTGCTCCGTAGTTGGTTACCCTTCCGACCGGGACCCGCCTGGCTACTTCATAAACCTTTTCATAAAAATCTGACATACAATCACCTGCAGTTCACTTAAGCTTACTCTTCTCTATACAATCTTTATCCTGAATAACCGCACTTTGATTACGGCCAAAGCTCCGGTAGGCATCATATTCCGGTTCAATTTCAGGTTCTTTAAGATCAGTCCTGTAAGGGATAAACTTTAAATATTTAATCTTAATTCCCCTGCTTAACCATTGTTCTTCATAAAAAGTTCTGATTCCGAGAATTTCATCAGCGGTACAGGAATTGTATAAATCTGTCGTTGAGGTGATTATCTCAAATTTATTTTTAATTGCCATGGCTAAGGTATATTGAAAAAGAAAATTGCTGTCTGTTTTGAGGTGCACAATACCTCCCGGTTTTAGAAATTTGCAGTAAAGCCCGATAAAACGGGTTGAAGTAAGCCTTTTTCTTGTTTTTTTCATCTGGGGATCAGGAAATGTGAGCCATATTTCAGTCACTTCGTTTTCAGCAAAAAAGAAAGGTAACAATTCGATATTTGTCCGCAGCAGACCGGCATTCTTAATTCCTTGCAGATGAATTTCACTGGCGCCCTTCCACATTCTCGCCCCTTTAATATCTATTCCAATAAAGTTCATGAGCGGGAAACGGCGTGCTAATCCAATAGTATATTCACCCTTACCACATCCCAGTTCAAGGATAACCGGATTACCGTTCTTAAAAAAATCCTTATCCCAATTTCCTTTCAGTCTGAAATCATTTTCTGCAAGCTTGTTATAGGGAACCTGGATAACGTGATCAAATGTATCCATATCAGCGAACTTAGCCAGTTTGTTCTTCCCCATTATAATATGAAATTGATTATCAAAATCCGGATTCAGTGTTACAATGCTTTTTCAAGGCAAATTCCAAAGTCATGTATCCCTTTTAATATTCCATTCTCAGTCCTCATCCCCTGTCTCACATTAATGGTATAATTGCCTTTTTCCGGGAAAAAGATATTTTGTTTATACGGGAATTTTTTTTCGTAAAAGTATCCAAGGCCGCTTCCTAACCACCTTCCGTCAGGAGTTGCAAGCGTAAGTTCAAGCGTATCTTTAAGCTCCTTTCCTTTTGGAGGATCAATTGAAATGAAAAGCCACAGGTTGCTGTAAGGATACTTTCCTTCGTTTCTCACGTTCAAAGAAAGATTGTATATTTTTGTTGAATCAGTAATGTTTATGCCAAAAACAAGAATTGAATCCTGCGGCCATTCTGAATTTTTCAATACTTGATAATCCTCGGAAACGATTTTGTTATTGCAGGAAAAAATAGTGAACGTGAAAATAATAATGATTATCGCAAGGTTAAAATGTTCATAATTCGGTCTCTTTCCCATTCCCGTTATTTTTATAGTCTGTTCTTGATTTTCTTGTTAATACGGGTTTATGCCTTTTCTTGCGCCGGTTCTTCGACACTTTGTCAAACCTGTCAAGGCTTTCCTGTCCTACGCTGTTGTGATATCCGTGACCTTCCTGCTCAGCAGTAACCAAGCTTTCATTTGTGAGTTGGGCAATTTTCTTTCCGCTCCGATTCACCCGCAGGATTTCCTTTACATTGTCAACCGAAACTGAAACCATACCGCCTTGAGGGTTCTCTTCTTTGACATAATATAAAATACCTTTAAATATATCCGCTTTCAGGTAATTATAATTCCCCTTTTCAGTCTCGATAGCAACATTGGTTGGTGGAAAATCTTTCTGAGCATCGATATAACTGTCAAGTTCATAATTGAGACAGCATTTTAATTTGCTGCACTGACCCGCCAGCTTCTGGGGATTTAGTGATATTTCCTGGTATCTTGCTGCATTGGTAGTGACCGATACAAAATTTGAAATCCAGGTACAACAACATAATTCCCTTCCACAGGGGCCAATACCGCCGATGCGACCTGCTTCCTGACGTGCCCCGATCTGTCTCATTTCTATACGGATATGAAAGGCTTCAGCATAAAATTTGATTAGTTGCCTGAAATCAACACGTTCATCAGCAATATAATAAAAGATGGCTTTTGTTTTATCACCCTGAAATTCGACGTCGCCGATTTTCATGTTTAATTTAAGGTCCTCTGCAATTTTCCTGGCTTTAAGCATTATTTCATGCTCAAGCCGGATGGATTCTTCCCATTTTTGTATATCGACCGGCTTAGCTATACGGTAAATTTTACGGAAATTTCCATCCACCAGGGTTGCCTTCCGCCTTTTCATCTGTTTCAATACTAAATCTCCAACCAGGGATACCATCCCTATATCATGTCCAGGACTCGCCTCTACAGCAACCATGTCTCCAAGTTTCAGGTTTAAACCATTCACATTGCGGAAATAATCTTTACGCGTATTCTTAAAACGGACTTCAACAAGTTCTTCCGGATTAATAACGCTTTGAACATCGTGAAGCCAGTCGTATACCTCCAATTTCGCACAGGTTCCACCCATAATGGTTGAAGGGCATCCCCGTGCTGTCTTATCTGTAGTTTCCATAAAATTGATGTGCAAATATTTATATTGCCCGCACCTTATATTTAGCAGGCATAAAAAAGTCCGAATTTTTACAAAAATAACGAATTAGATGAAACAGTAATACATGATTGGAAGGATGAAATTGAATTGAGGGATAATATTACATCCTGATCATTAACGATACTTTCAGTCCAAGGTCAAGAAAAACAAGTTTGGCATTACCGTTCATTGATATATCACGGTATGTTTTATCAAATTCCTGGTATAAGTATATTACATTATTTTCGTTGATGAATGGCGAAAATTTCCTCGAAAAATCATTTTCCTGTTCATCCATGTAAACCAATTCAGACTTTTGCAGATTAAGAATAAAGTTTTCACGAATAAACTGACTACAATAACTCAAAAAGCTCATTTGTCTGATCCTCCCGATACTTCCCATTCCTTCAGACCATGTAAGAATTTCGGCTAATTTTCGTCCATACCCGTTTCTCATCATCAATGTGAACTGACTGTGGTTAAAAGCGCGTTCTTCATCGTTCCGGATGATTTCCAAAGCTTCAGGATAATTTCCCCTCGCGAGACGGGCAATTATCGACGGGCTTTGTTCTGCATCAAGCCCAAGAGCAACAAGGTGGGATTCAATATCTTTATCTCCTATCTTAGGAACACGAATAACCTGGCACCTTGAACGGATGGTTGAAAGCAATTTCTCTTCAGCTTCCGAGGCCAGGATAAAAATAGTCTTAACCGGAGGCTCTTCAAGGATTTTTAAAATCTTATTGGCACAATGGGAGTGCATCGATTCCGGAAGCCAGATAATTGAAACCTTATAATCGGCCTCGTATGATTTTTGATTCAGTTTATGAATTAGGTCACGTGCTTCTTCAACAAAAATGGCCCCTTGCTTATTCTCATTAGCAATGATTTGAATCCATTTTTCATATTTTGGATAAGGATTTTCACTAAAATACTGCCGCCATTTTACAATGTAATCCACACTTGTGGGTTTATCAATTGAAGCCGTTCTGATGACTGGGTAGGTGAAATGCAGGTCGGGATGTATAAGCTTCGAATATTTTCGGCATGAACTGCACACACCGCATGAATCTCCATTTTTTCTGTCAGAACAATTGATATATTGTGCAAAAGCAAGTGCAACGGCCAATTTTCCGTTTCCCAAGGGACCTACCAAAAGAAGGGCGTGAGGTATCCTTTCATCTTCAACAGCCTGCCGAAGCCTTTGCTTTATTTCTTCCTGACCTATTACATCCCTGAATTGCATCTGATTGAATAATTTTGTATTCCCTGACAGGGTGGTTTATTTACACCTCAAAATTAGATAAATTGTTCTATACAGAAAATCGGATGAGCATCCCACTGATGAGGTCTAAAATTCTGATGTAAAATCATTTTATAAAATGGATTTTACCTATCTTTGTAAAACAAAATATTAAACTCAGGTAACTATGCAAACAATTGAAACCTATGATTTCGCGGGTAAAAAAGCATTAATCCGCGTTGACTTCAACGTGCCGCTCGACGAGAAATTCGTAATTACTGACGATACCCGTATCCAGGCGGCATTGCAAACGATCAACAAGGTAATTGCCGAACCGGTGGTTCCGCCATTATCATGTCACATTTGGTCGTCCAAAGACAGGACCTGAAGCCAAATATTCAATGTGCCACCTGGTTGTCATTTGCGAATTGCTCGGAATGAAGGTTAAAATTGGCTCCCGATTGTATTGGCGAAGAGAGAAAGAGATCGCCAAGGCATTAAAACCCGGTGAAGTGCTGTTCTCGAAAACCTTCGTTTCCACAAGGAAGAAGAAAAGGGTGGAGAAGAACTTTGCCCAACAACTCGCTGCCAACTGGCGATTGCTGGATCAATGATGCCTTCGGAACGGCTCACCGGGCGCATGCTTCAACGGCTGTGATTGCCAAATTCTTTCCCCAACGACAAAATGTTCGGATACCTTGATAGAAAGCGAAATTGCAAGTCTCGACAAAGTGCTGAAACTCCAAAGCGCCCCTTTACTGCCATCATGGGAGGAGCCAAGGTGTCCTCCAAAATTACAATCATTGAAAACCTCCTCGACTAGGTCGACAACCTGATTATTGGCGGGGGTATGACCTATACCTTTGTAAAGGCGATGGGTGGAAAAATTGGCGGTTCTATTTGCGAGGACGATTATCTCGAACTGGCAAAAGAGTTGATGAGCAAGGCTGAGAAGAAAGGTGTAAAGCTTCATTTTGCCGTTGACGTTATCGAGGCTGATGCATTTGCTGAAACCGCCAATACTAAAGTAGTTCCTTCCAATAGCATAGAAGACGGCTGGTCGGGCCTGGATATTGGTCCCGCAACAATTGTGAAGTTTAAGAAAGTGATCAGCGAATCGAACACTATCCTTTGGAACGGACCCGTAGGAGTTTTTGAAATGGAAAAATTTGCCGCGGGAACCAGAGCTGTTGGCGATGCAATCGTTGAGGCAACCGCTAAAGGGGCTTTCTCTCTTGTCGGCGGAGGCGACTCGGTAGCGGCCGTTAATCAATTCGGGATTGCAGATAAGATGTCTTATATTTCAACTGCCGGCGGCGCCATGCTTGAGTATCTTGAAGGCCGGGTACTTCCGGGCATAGCAGCTGTAAGGGGATAATATTGAATACCTTACAGATTATTGTAGAAATTTATACATTCAAAACCCAGACCTCACCGTCCGGGTTTTCTATTTGAAGAGTTTATGCAAAGTGTCGTTGTTTCAAAATGAGATATTGCTTGAAAGTTTAAGCGAGACTGATGCTATTGTAATTTTTGAAGCGGTCGAATCCAACAGGGACTAGCTGGCAAGATGGCTTCCCTTTATAAGTTACACCAATGAATTAAAGGACACACAGTCTTTTAATTCCACTTTCATCGGAAAAGGGATGACATCATTTCAAGCGCCCGGTCATTGGTCGAAATTGCTTTTTGGAAAATGATGATGACCGTATTACCATCAGGTGTGCCCTTGACAATACC
>CAWHJQ010000005.1:0-187552 GCA_963829695.1 uncultured delta proteobacterium
TAACAATCCTTTTTTCTCAAGTCACCAGGTGGTGCCTTATCTAGGCGACCACCTTACGCTCCACATCGATCTCCGCTATGTTACCTGCGGTAAATCCGAAAACGAACCTCCTAAGTCGGAAGAGGGCATGACTTCATGGTTTCACTGATTTTCTTGTACATATCTGAAAACAAAATCAGGCCGACAATGTCCTGCCCATCCTGGATAAAAAGAGAATCATGGCGTTCGACGACAAAAAGATGAAGAACTTCCTCCATTTTATCGTCAATTCTGACCATATGGTCAGGAGTCGGCATCTTGATAAACTGCTGAATTTTAACAATATAGGCCTTGTTGCAGAGCTCTTTAAGGGGATTTTTCCACAATCGAAGCTCTTTCTTTGTCGACTCGTGCACCGTTTGTATCAGTTGATAATAAGAAGTGGATTTCGGGATATCGATGTTGAAATAGTCAGGCTCCAAGCCCTGAACGACGTCCATGGGAGACATTTTCCCAACGACTTTCCCCGTCGTATCATAGACCAACAGTATCCTTTGCGGAGCCTTACCGGATTTGAATTCCAGGTCGGCTTTTTCGAGTGCCTCCACCGCTTCCATGAAAGTAGCTGTGCTGGAAATGCTGGGGAATTCGTCAAGTGGCCGCATCAACTCCCTAACTTTCATTTCTTCCATTTTGGTTCTCCTTTCATAACAAGGATGTTTTAAACAAATTTAGAAATCAACGTTGCGATGAGTAATGTAGTACTGAGAAAAAACTATTCAAGAGGTAACCAGCGAAAACACAAGAGCAATCAACGCCTGACATGTTCTGTTGAGACGCTATTGGCAGTTTCAGAAAAGATGAAGAGACAGAAAAAGCAGCAGAGATACTACTCAAAGCCATGGCTGCAGACGGTTATAGACATGTCATCTCATTCATTACCCATAACATCTATCCGATTTTCTTGATAATATGTGTAATGACTTGACCTTTTCCTGAGCATTTTGACCTTGATCATGACCAAATATCATGAGCGAAATGGAGCATTCTAGCTCTTTTTAATATTCAAATTTCTTTCCGGGAATCCGACAGCAAATGGAGCATGTAGAATCATTGATTATTCCAGAAAATCAATAGAGATAATTACTCCATTTTGAATGGCGGTACTGACTGCTATTACTACTGAATCTCTGATTTTCAATAGTCAACATTTCTCCTATGCATCTGACCCCTATAGCGAAACTCCTATAACGTCCCAAAAAGACCAGATCTCGACCGGAAACGAAAAAAGGACCTACAGCAAAACAGCCATAGGTCCTTTTCTTATATCGACACGCCAACTAGAACACCCACAAACGTGTCACTGATTAGAAGTCCGTTGCTCTATCCAGCTGAGCTACTGGCGCTTATTATTTGATACAATCATTGATTGCTTCCGTAACCTTAGCACAATCAGCGACGACAAAATACTCAAAGTTTATCAAAAAGCAACTTCATTCTTATCATTGCTCTAGGTCTCTTGTTCTTTTCCAGACGGGGCCATTTTCTGTATCGATGACCACAATGCCCTTTCCGGCAAGTTCTTCCCTGGCTTCATCTGCCGCCTTCCAGTCTTTAAGTAACCTGGCCTGTTCCCTGCGCTGGCTGAGAGCATTGACATCGGGGGCGAGAGGACAACCTTGCAGACGAGCACCTGATTCAAGACTTTGCAAAATTTATAATCCGACATGGGTAGTTTACAAGGGGCACCCAACATGAATCAGTCGTCTCCAGATATAACTGCCTCAGGAATTTGGTAATGCTCATCACCGATACGGATTACATTCAGATCGCCTTTTTTCTTTGCCGAGAATTCACCGGGGACTGCCTGACTGACATCGGCACCGACGGCTTTATCGTTTTCGAAGTAAATTGCCCGGGTACTTCCGTCAGGTTTTGTTATGGTGACGATACCGTTGCCTTTACCTTCTCGGGTAACACTGAACCGGCAAGAAACTGTCGGCTGGCCTTTGGCTACGGAACATGAGATTTTGTCGGTTGCGTTATATTTTGTTCCTTGGACTGCAGCATCATTTTTGGAAAGCCCGGACTGCGATGTTTTCTTTATATCATCTGCGCTGGAGATGATTATTTCGATGTTGTAATTGGCGACTTCGTTGAGCCGTGCCGCACTCCGCATCTGGTAGACGCGGATCTTGTAGTCGCCGTTTTTGTGTAAAATGCCTTCATATTGGTTATCATTTACAGAGCCATTAAAGAATGCAACTTTATCTTCTCCCGGTGCCAATATATTGAAATAATTAGCATCATTATCTGTTGTCATGCTGACGTTCATATACTGGTCTTTGCCGACACTAAGGACATAGTCGACAATTTCATAACCTTTTATCGATCCCTGAACAACCGCGCTGTCGGCGCCTGTCTGGAAGAATATGCGTTCCGTGCGAACATCGCTTTGCGCGACCGCTGCAGAAATAATCAACAAAACAAGCAGTATTGTAACAGATGAGACGCGCAATAGATATCTGCTCATGGTACCCTCTTATCTTCTTAAGTTTTCTATCATTGTCGTTTGCGATTCCTGTCTTGCGATCTTGATCCACTCCAATAGTTATATAACGTTTTAATGAAGCATAACAGGCTCTAAGATAAGACTCCCGGCAGGCAATGTCAAAGAAGAAAAGAGCTGAATAAGGCAAAGGATATTACTCGATCCCCCCCCTGTGTGTTAAGCATCTTTCATATCCTTGATTATATGCAAAGAATCTAAGAATATGAGTTTTTAAAGAACGAATTGGCCTCAGCACAGCAACTGCATGCCATCCGTGTACAAACTTCTATGAGCTAAGCACAATCAGCGGCGACGTAATACTCAAAGATTGTCAAAAAGCAGATCCATTCTTTTCATTGCTCACCACCTCTTGCTCTTTTCCAGACCGGACCGTTTTCCGTATCGATGACGACAATCCCTTTTCTGGAGAGCTCTACCCTGGCTTCATCTGCAGCTTTCCAGTCTTTGAGCAACCTGGCCTGCTCCCTGCGCTGGATGTTACTTCGAAACACACCTAAAATGAAGCATTGCACTCCCCGTTCGCACAAAAGGGATGGCGTCTTTAACATCAGAATTGACTGTCTCAATCACTTTGTCCGTACGGGCACAATATTCATTCGCTTCTTCATAGATATCCGCTGTAACACCGCCGGGTGTACCAAATATACCAGCGGCGCTTTGCTTAGAAATCATGTATATGCCATTACCCTCAGATACAACACCCGTAGAAGCGCAACCTGTAAGAACGATGGCAAAAAACATAAATATGTAAATAAACTTCATAACAAAACTCCCTTCTATAGCGAATCAATCTCGACAACATCATAATATCCGTGTTGACTGATTTTTTTTGGATTCATTAGCCACCAAGTAGCTTTGCTTTTTGCTGCTCAAATTCCGCATCGGTGAGTATTCCACGCTTGCGTAGGTCATCTAACTTGAGCAGCTCGTTGTACACATCGATTTGCTGATTGGAATGATTAGTGACCGCGCCATTTACGTTTACATCTGGCGAAATGGTTTGGGTATTTTGCACTGAAGCAGTTGAACTCACGATAGGGTAATTTTGTAACAGTTCATCGATGACAGGATCCATTTTTGTTTTTGCATTTTGCCATTTCATAAGTGAAAGACCACCACCGCCGTTTAGGTGATATTCAGCATAGCCAATTTGGTAATGCTTCTGATATAAGCGCAGTTCAGCATGGTGCATATACATCGCCATGTCCCATGTTTGATTACACATATAGGAGAGATTGTATTCGCATTCGGATGGCAAATTGCCTGAATATATCTGGGTTGTAATGCCATGACGCCCAAATCCATCAAGAATCACACCCATCATATCACCATCAAAGCACATATCCTTACCATCTTTGACACAAACATGGGTTATTTCTGCTTGATTGTTTAGAGGTTGAACATTTATGGAAGTGCAACCAAACACTGACACTAACGCTAAAATCGTAAAAGAATACCTAGCAAAAAACATCATTTCTCCTCTGTTTGCTACTGATCTATTTCAATTATTAGTTAACAAAAAATATACGTTTCAAAACAATTCCCGCGATGCTCTGCGGAATTTATCTCATATTATTCTTGACTCGTTTTCTACGTGTTCATTATGAAATCAAAATATAGCGAGTACTTAGTCGGTGTATCACTAGTCACTCTTGAATACAATACTACAGAGTAGCAGGTGCACTTTTTGAACTTTGTGCGATTAAGATATTTTTCAAGGCAGCAAGAACAGCAGGCTCAGAGTGAATGTGTTTCTGTATAAAACTCAGATATCCACACAGGGATACATCGTTCCAAGCTGTTCCCTGAATCGTTTATCTAAGGAAAACACCCCGATCACCTTTATTCCCATTGTTGTACTAATGATTATATTCTGCATTATCAAATTCTATCTTTTCATGAAACCGATGGCCACGAGAATATAAGACTGTTTTAATCGGTTCAACATATACCAACTCCCCCGTACTACCTCGTGGGCAAGGGGAAATAGAGGAAATCCAAATTCTTTCATGAGGTGTACAAATGATGCGTAGAATAAAAATGGCAGGTTTGATCTTATTGGCTTTTTTCTCCGTGAGTTCATATGCTTGGGCTACAAATTACAGTACTATGTCCACGGCAGAACTAAGCAAACTCCAGGGTACGATGCAGAGCGCTTCTCCAGCAGATCGGGATGCATTCCATGCAGAGTGGATGAATCGGGTTAAGCAAATGACACCTGCGGAGCGGCAGCAATACATGGGTCATAGAAAAGGCATGGGAAGCGGCATGGGAATGGGCAGTGGTAGCGGAATGGGTGGTAACAGCGGCGGTGGAATGGGTGGCGGCTCGGGGAGTGGCGGTTCGGGCGGCGGTTCAGGCGGCGGTTCAGGCGGCGGTTCAGGCGGCGGTTCAGGCGGCGGTTCAGGCGGCGGTGGGGGAATGTAATTGATTATAGCTGGAGTATTTGGGCCTGTACTTTCCGATACTCCATTTTCCGTTGAACCAATACACCAGGATTTGTGTAACATACGTTGCTCCAGCACAACAGTCATAAAGTTTATTGTGTTTAGTAAATAATGCACCTGAGTCTGTTCGGGAGAACGAAATGGTACATATATCAACCGAGGTTTGCAGGTTTTCCTTGCCACAGCATTCCGAACAAAAGCTGGGTAGACATACTAAACCAACACCATTAAACTGGCCTCCAAAAACATTAACTTATTAGGACTTCCCCTTTCATTCAAATCAATTTCTGACGTACCGAACCGGGGGCGTAGGGCAGTTTCACCCGGAGTTATCCCAAAATGCCAGCCTGTCGACCGCCTGGACGTCCTCGATGGGGGTCATGATGACCGGGACCGAAGTGGCACTCTGGGGCAATTTCTGCAAAACTCGGCAGACTCCGAAATGGTCCGGGGAAAGGCGGCGAAGGGGGTGGAGGCCAATTTCTCGCGAGTTCTTGCCGTTTCTGGGGTTCTCGTCCCCTACCACCTTTACCGGCTTCTCCCCCTCCGTTTGACGCCAAAAATTTTGCCTCTCACTGCTCGCAGCATCTCAATTTTCCGAGAGGTCATCCCACGAGCAGGTAGGTTATTCATTAAACAATATTCATAAAAACCTCCATTTATAATATGCAATCCCGATCAGGATCAGAACCACAGTCACAGGTATGGGATACAGGAAGCACAGCGCGGTAACAAAAATTACGCCCATACTTCGGGTAGAGGGAATAAGCATACAGAGAGCAGCAGCGGTTACCAGAGCACAGGTCAGAGGAATCATGCCTTCTCCTTCTTGAGATCCTGAATGGCTGCATAGAAAGTGCTGGACTCGCAACGACAATATTTGCGGCTCTTTCCTTCAGCATAGGTCACCAGACCTTCCTTCAACAGAACCGCCAGCATGAATCCACCGCTGTTTATAGAATGTCCATTATATAGTGTATGCAGAGAACTTGTCCTGGACGTGAAAGAAAACTGTTCGGCAGCGAGCAATTCCTCCATTAGTCGTAGCGAGATCCACTCTCTTGATAATACTCCCGACTTGGAATTTTCCGCCAAGCTGAGATAGACCTCTTTATCCTTGTGGCCAATATGGTATGTCAGGGTCGATTTACCCGACAGTGAAGGACACGACCCGGTCTTCAGAATATACATGTTCATTATTTTCTCCTTTCATATAAGATACTGATATTATCTCATGCACCAATGCCAAGTGAATAGTCCGGCAAGCAGTACAACCAATCCCGATAAAGCCTTCAAGGCCATTGCCATAACTACGTTCATTACAGACAACTCCCCAAATTTAATGAGTAAAACGCTCATGCCGATTACTGCTGATGAAATCCAAAACATAGCTGCTCCTTATTGTGAGTAAAAAAAATCCCCAGTGACCGGATGGCCAGAGGGGCGAAAATTACGAATATGTAAGAGGTTTTTTAGTCGTCGATCAGAGCCAGGCCAATCTCCTTGGCAACATTTTCGGTGGCAGTTTTGAGACGCTGCGGCGATATATGGGCATACCTCTGAGTTGTCTTATAGCTTGCATGGCCCAACTGACTTTGCACCACATACAAATCTGTTCCAGCAGCGATGCTCAATGTGGCAAAAGTATGCCTGAGGGTATGGATACAAACGTCCTCCAAGTTTGCTTTTACTCTCATCGTGTTGAACAGTCTTTTGGGATTGGTGATATGGCTACCCGGTTTTACCCCAGGAAAGATGTAAGGATTGGTCGGGACCCGAAATTTTTCCAGATCTTCCAATACATCCAAGGCCAATGAATTGAGCTGCACATAGCGGGACTTCTTGCTTTTGGCATTTTCCATACAAATATGGATAGTACCATCAGCCCCAAAGTCTTCCCATTTCAGCCGCTTTGTCTCACCCAATCTCAAGCCCGTAAATAATAGGAACTTCAGCAACAATGCCGACACATTCCCCTCATACTTATCAAGCACACATAGAAATCTTTTGATTTCTGCATGGTCAAGGTAACGTAACCTACCTGAGCTTTCAGGAAACTTTAGGGATTTTGGAACAAGGATTTACTTCATCGATAACCGACCAGAGGAGAGCCGTGGAGAAGATCTTTGACCACAGACTCCGATGGCGATTACTGCAGGAACCTGATGTTCTTGTCTTGATCTTCTCAAGATATACCTGGATTTCCTTGCTGGTGATTTCATTCAGCCTTCTCTCTCCAAAGGTTGGTAGAATGTCAGCTTTCAGCTTGTTGTCATCGTCTTTCCATGACCTCTTATGGAAACGAGCCCATTCGATATAAGTTTTGGAAAACTCTCTCAGGGTCGGCGTATCCTTGACAGTGTCCCTTTTGGCCAGAGGATCGATATTCTTGTTCACCATACCTCGATATTTACTGGCGATATCCCGGACCTCCTGCAAAGACAGACAGTCAAAATCGCCAATCTTGATGACTCTTTTCTTCTTATTAAGACAATATCGGTAGTGGAAGCTTTTGCGTCCGTTCTTGGATACAAAGAGTTTTAAGCCGGGAGTGGTATCCGAATACTCCTGATCCGTTGATTTTGAGTCCCGATCATTTGGAGGTAATGCCTCTATCTTCTTTTGTGTAAAATGGAACTTTCTATCCATTAGTTATCTCCTATGTATTCCAGGGTCAGGAAAAGTGCAGCACGGAAGTGAAGACCGTTGTTCCCCTCCCCTGTGTCGATTGGTTTCGTTGAAAGTGTAAAATCTGAATTCTACGCTCCTGTCATGCTCCTGTCTTTTTGCTGAGAAAAAGCGGTATCAGGAAGTTGTCTTAGACCGTCCCTTTTTCTTGGGAGTATCAGATGGCTCCACTGGTTCTTTTCGTTGCTTTTTCTTTGCCTCACGTTCCTTCAAGTCAGCTGCAACGAGGTCAGGTAGGTCTTCTGTCTTCAGATGACTGAGTTGATCCTTTATAGAATCAAAAGATAGGTAGGCAAGCTTGGTGGGCTGTTCAGGAGACGCACCAATAACCTTTTCTGATTTCAGGATGGCTGCCAAATAGCCGTGATTATTTGCCGATTTACTGACGAAGGCTTTTCTGAAGAGGACTGCGGAAAAGAACTTATTCTCCTCTCCCCTATTCGCCAGTAGGTCTTCAACTGTCTTCAGCGGTATCCATTCAAAGCTGCAGGTCCCACCTTGTGAGTTTGCGGCGATCCTGATGAATATTTCTCCATTGACGCCGAATTCATACGACAGTATGCCTTGACCTCTTGGGGTGAGCTTTGGACATTCTCCGCGATAGATGATTCTGATTGTGGTTGTGTTCATGGGTATTCCTCCTGTTTTGATTGGACAAAAAAAAGGCCCGTATCCAGATGGACACAGACCGCTTGACTGCTTTGAATGTTTTGTTTCAGGTCTTGATTTTCAAGATCTGAGAGGCTGGTTTTATTTGCCAGATCTTTTTCAACTCACAGTCAATTTCGCATAATCGATCTTAATCTCTTTCAGATCGTGAAAACTGATATAACCCCATTCCGCATTCTGAATATCACCATTTAAGAATGGCATATCCCCAAAAGAGGTCTTCACCGTCATATTCTGCGATATACCAATCACAGTCACCGATGAAGAAGTGGAGATAAATGAGCTTGTCTTTCAGCGCAACACCCTCAGTCTCATACAATTTTGGGATCTTAGATAATCGTTTCTTTGTTGGTGTGTTCCACATCTTTAGGTCTCCTTATAGGTTATAGAGCAGTCTGATAGATTGATTTCCCAAGGGTCTAGATGGGAATCAGAGGAAAATCCAAAGTTAATCCATGCTCCACCGGCCATACATTGTGGATGATGAAGCTTGTCGAAACTGATAAATAGCTCACAAATATGCTGCCATAGCTCTTTGCCACAGATAGGGTGTCCATTTAGTTTTTCGTTCTCGGCGACTGCGTCGCCGAGAATCGCGGAGCTGACTTCGTCAAGCTCCTTGCCCCGGCGCTTTGCGCCAGAATCGGGTAGCCGGGGGTTTTTCTCCCCCAGCCCCCACAACACCTAGCATGCGGGTCCGCACTAGGCGTTTCACGAAGTTACCGGGCCGTAGCCGGGTAGTGAATCTCACTCCACAGTTTCTTGATTGATATTAGACCTTGTTCAGACAACCATTTGTTCGTCATCCCTGTCTGTGTTGCAAATGTTCTCGAGAAATGCCAATAACTCTTACGACTTAGAGCAGATAGGATAGCATGCCGTTTATTGGTACCAAGTTTCAGGAGGTTCCGAACTTTTGTTCTGGCGTAACGCCACTGTTTCCAGTAGCACATACGAATCCGGCGGCGAATCCACTCATCTATGCCGGGAATTGGACGATAATACTCTGCAATGCCAAAGTAGTTTATCCAACCTCGTAAATATTGCCTGAGCTTCATCATCCTATAATCCATGGATACCCGCCAGCTTCTGCCGGTGAGCTCACGGATATTCGTCGTTTGAACTTATCAAACGCTTTTTCAGTCCAACGAATAGCACCACGTCGAAAGGTAAAGCCAAGAAATGAACATTCCTCGACATGCACCACCTTGCTTTTCTGCTCATTGACGAACAATTTCAGCCGAGATTCGAGAAAATATCGAATCGACTTCATTACCCGCCTGCCTGCGCGAAGACTCCGAACTGAAATAATAAAGTCATCGGCATATCGAGCGAAACAGTGGCCACGTTTTTCCAACTCTTTGTCCAGATCATCGAGCATGATATTAGCGAGCAACGGTGAAAGTGGGCCACCTTGTGGAACGCCGAGAGGCGTCGCCTGCAGGCGGTTGTTCACAACCACTCCGGCTCGTAGGTACTTGCCAATAAGTTTCAATACTCGTTTATCATCTATCCGACGGGAAACTCTTGCCATAAGAACATCATGATCAACTCTGTCGAAGAATTTTGACAGGTCGGCATCTATAGCAATTTTGCGCCCTTCCCGGACATATGACTGAACACGGCGGATTGCACCATGCGCTGATCTGTTCGGCCTGAATCCAAAGCTTGACTCTGAAAAATTAGAATCAAACCAAGGTCCTATGACCTGAGTTATTGCTTGTTGTATGATCCGATCCAGAACAGTCGGAATTCCTAGCTTACGAATCCCTCCATCCGGTTTTTCGATCTCAACTCGCAGAACTGGTTTTGGGGTATAATTTCCTCGAAGAATGGCAGTGCGTATCTCCTGCCAACATTCACGAAAATGGTAAGGAAAATCTTCAATGGTGACTCCGTCAAGACCTTAGGAACTGCACGGTTCGATCTTACCTTCTGCCATGCCCGCGCAATGTTGTCAGTTCTTACGATACGCTCAAGTGAAATGGGATATAAAGGCTGTTTTCCAGTGCCGCGCACAGATGCTGCTCCCCCGGACGACATAGCACACAGCCCTATAGCAGACTTGTTACTTTTCCTTCGTTCTTCATGTTCGGCCCTTCAGTGGGGTGATCCTCCCGGCTTTTCTATTCACCGAGCTCGTTTCCAGCCACCTGTACTACCTTTGGCGACGTCCTGCACCTACTATGGCCTCTGCTGACTCCTGTCTCATCACAGTCGATGTTGCCATCGCCTGCGCTTCCGTTTCGGGATACTAGTGAAACAGGCCTCCCCGGGTAAGAACGTGAACTTCCACTTATGCGAGCGCGTCATTTACCGTATCTCCTGATCCAAGGGCTTAAACATGTTGTGCTGTCTTACCCAGAGACTCGGCCTTATATGACGTTTCTGTTCGTCGGCCCACAGATTTACCATCCGGCTTCCTCCAAACACTACCTCACGATAATGCTCTTGCCATTGGTTAGTATTTTATGTTAAGCAAAAGACTTAACACAGGATCACACACAGGGGACTTTAACCCCATAAGTTCACGCCCATGCCGGGCGCACACAAGGAACTTGACCAGACACCGCGCACTACACAACCAAGCTACGCTTGCTTGCGCAAGCACACGGCGCTGGTCAGCTCCGCGAATATCATCCCACCTCGGTAGTATCATTTTGTAAATGTCGGTGATGACATTGTCTTGATGGTCATGTTTCAGAAATATTTCCTTTATGGATGACTTCAATGCCTGTGTATTGTTGGATTTCAATTCATTTGTTAGATTCATAGTCAAAGTTCCTGTATGCCCTGTACTGGTCTTCAACCTCTCTTGCAGTGCTGGTATGGATGCCACAAATCCCGATGAAAGAAAAAGTGTGCAGCCGTATTCCTCGCCGAGTATGGCAACGACATTCCAATAGCAGGTCCCTTGGTCATAGATGGCCGGAGCTTCCCAAAGATCGAAATTATCCAAGTCGATTGTCATTGCTATCCTGTAATCGCTCTCCTCAATGTGCGGTACTATGCAGATGGCTGAAACTTCATTGATGTCCCGATCCTCAAGGACAAATACATAACCGATAATTTCTGGCTCCCATTGTCCAGCCATCCAGGGACATGATTCCATAATGAACCAGCCGAGGTCGCTGTTGAGGCTGAGTACTTCCCTGATACTGCCGATTGTTTTCATCGCTACTTCTCCTTTCATTTAAACGCAAAAAAGGCCCCACGCCGATTGCATGGAGCCCGATGATGTTCGTTATAATTGGTTACTGTTTTTCTGGGGATCTCTGTACTGCTGGAGACGATTACCCCCTTTAGGCAGTCCTTGCCATAGATCCTTTATTTAGATATAAGTTTTGCAGACATAACAATTTATTGGTACTGTTTGCAGTCAATTGAAATTGTGCGTTTCTTTGTATCACGTTGTGGCGACGGTTCCACTGGGGTTTTCGTTAGTAGTCGAAATCAGATATAGTGGAAATATGTGGACCTTTAATTACCAGAAAAGGCCGAAGGGAGCCTTGACTTCCTTTCTTTTCCTTTTTAACACAACTGAATATGCCAAAAAGATCTAATATATTTCAACGGTTAGTGTTGTTGCTGCATGAGCGACTTGATAAAAACTGGAAAGTAATCGAGTCTGAAATGCTCATTAATAGCCTAACAGGAGAAGAGAGAGAGGTAGATATTGTGTGTCGAAGTAAACTCGGAGCACACGAAATCATTGTATCAATAGAATGCACTGACACAAAAAGACCTGCAAGTTCTACATGGATAGAATCTTTGTCAAAAAAACATGAGTTTCTACCTACATCTAAACTTATACTTTGGTCAGCTAACGGATTTTATAAGCCAGCGATAGTGTTAGCAGAAAAACTTGGGATAGAAACCGTATCACAAGATGTTGAGATCTCAGAAGAGTGGGCAAGGTTTGCGAGAATTTTCGGGAAAGGCTCAATAAAGTTAATCCAACCAGTGCTGGGGCATTTCTTCGATTATACAAATAGCACCGGTGAAAAATGTAGACTAGATAACGAAACAAACTATCTCATTCGAATCAAGGAGCTTGATAAAATTATTACAGTAAATGACGTAAAAGAGTTCATACTTGAAAATACAGGTTTACGCTCTGTCACTCTAGATCATGCAACCGAAGATAATGAGGATTTTTGGATAGAATTTGAACCAGGTTCAGAATGGGAAGTCCAAAAAGAAGACGGTGAATGGGTTGTTCCTTTTAGGATCGGCTTCGGTTTAAAAGCAAACACCCAACAGGCGAGCATGAGTTCAAAATCGGTTAAATATGGAAACGCAATTTATACCCTTTCAAGCGGAAAATCTAAAAAAGGTCCAATAGAATTATTCGTTAAAGAAACCAAATTAAATCTGTAATACATTGAAAATATAAGGGAAATTTTTACGGATTTATTTATAAAAGTCCATTTTTCTCCTATGCATCCGACCCCTATAGCGAACCCCCTATAACGTCCCAAAAAGACCTGACCTCGACCGGAAACGCAAAAAGGACCTACAGCAAATTAGCCATAAGTCCTTAATTATAATCGACGCGCCAACCCGAACACCCACAAACGTGTCACTGATTAGAAGTCCGTTGCTCTATCCAGCTGAGCTACTGGCGCTTATTATTTGATACAATCATTGATTGCTTCCGTAACCTTAGCACAATCAGCGACGACAAAATACTCAAAGTTTATCAAAAAGCAACTTCATTCTTATCATTGCTCTAGGTCTCTTGTTCTTTTCCAGACGGGGCCATTTTCTGTATCGATGACCACAATGCCCTTTCCGGCAAGTTCTTCCCTGGCTTCATCTGCCGCCTTCCAGTCTTTAAGTAACCTGGCCTGTTCCCTGCGCTGGATGAGAGCATTGACATCGGGGGCTAGAGGACAACCTTGCAGGCGAGCACCTGATTCAAGACTTTGCAAAATATAGGACCTTATCGCTTTCCCCAAACGACCGGAGTACTACCGGAGATTTTTCCCAGATGTTTTTCTAATACCGCCTACGCCGACTTTATCGTGAATGCCCAATACTCCATAATTTCGAGGTCCTCTGGAACCATAGGGGATACGAAAATGCTTTTCATTGTCAGGGTAATCGTGGTTTCCCAGAGATCAAAAACACCTTTTTCATGACCTTTACAGTAGCAAGATCAACCGATGGTAAACGAACAAGTGGCTGACCTTACTACTGGTAAGGAACTATAGGCAATGCTAAAATTTGTATGTTACTCCCATTGACAGTACCAGATTTTGATAATCATCCCCCATGTCACTTTCTAATTGCACATGGCCGGACAGTGTCTCGCTCATCAAGGCGACTACCCCAATATTACTGGACAGGATGTCATTGCCGACACCAGCCCCAGGGACAGAAAAGGATGCCGTCGGATAGTCATGGAATGCTGCCTGCAGAGTATGCTCATCTCCCTCTTCATCATGCTTCCAGGTCATTTCCAGCCGTGGTAGAAAAGTTATTCCCCCTGCTTGGATAAGGGTGGCAACTCGAACCCCCAGAGAAGAAATCAGCCTGTTTTCTGTGTTCTTGTCGATGTTCATACTGAAATAATCTCCCCCATTTTCCTGAAAATCATCCGTTCTCAGTTCCAGATAACTCAGGGATGCTGTGGGTCCTACACTCCAGTCACCAAGAAAAAAATCATAACCAATTCCCAAACGAGCCAGCCAGCTTTGTCCGTCAAAATCGGCTGACAGCGGTTGTAAACTTGAGTTTATGGGATTCACCCGTTTGGCTGCGTTGCTGTGCGAAGCAAATGAGAGGGACGTGTCGGCATAATAGCCTTCAACCCCCAGAGAGGCATAGACGCCGGCAAGGAAGCTCTTCTGATCTCCAGAATCCCCGGGCCGCTGCCAGTCCAAGTCGGTTTCTACAGTACCTGAACTGATACCAACCCGTAGTTTTGGGGATATCTCCCTATCCAAACCGACAAAAACTTCATTGGAGCTTGCGTCATATCCCAGGTATTGCCGGCTGCTTTCACGATCAGACAGTATGCCGTTATAATATCCCCAAGCTGTCCAGTCATGTCTTAATGCATGGTCGTCTTGTGCCATGTCGTTGTCGTTTTTGGACACCGCTGGGGCGTCAGGACCTCCAGGCTTAGAAACTGCCGCAATACCTTCCAACCAACTCGTCTCACGTATGTCAGAACTACGGCTAGCCATTTTTTCCGCAAAATGTTGGGCAGCCTGGCTGGCGGTTGACGAAAAGGAGGTATACATCTCAGGATTTAATGCGGTTAAAGTATCGCCAATCTGCTGAGCTGATGTGCCAAAATCCATAGCTATAAGCATGGCCTCCATGGAGTCCCCCTTGTTGCGAGCCATGGGAACCACCATGTCCAAACCAGCTCCGGTTGCCTGTTGGCCCAGAGTGGTACCGAAGCTACTGTAAGAGGTGCGCTGGATCTGGAGGTCTATTCCACTAGCGCTATTGACTAGTTTTAAATTCAATGTCTGTGAAGTTGGCTGGCCTTGAATTGAAGAAAATCCACCAACAACGCCGTCTCCTGCTCTTAAAATATTCCAATTAAATCCATCGGTATATAATGCCTGGGGCAATGACGTGCGCACTATGCCCCCATTCAGTACCGCTGAGCCACTGACATTAAGAAGATCGCTCCTGCCATCCGCGCTGATCTCAACAAGATAAATGGCGTTGGCAGAGTGGGTATATGATCCGTCTATAGTTAGCTCACCAATGGAATTCCCAGGTGAATGATCCCGACATTCTGTACATTGCCCTTAATGAGTCCGGAGCCTCCCAGAAAACCGCTGTTGTCCACCGGGCTTGTGAGAGTTCCATTGACCGTCAGGGCACCTGAGTTGTCGGTATCTACGGAGACCAGGGAACTATTGACATTTACGGTTCCTTGGTGGACAGAAAAAATCCCATCTATCACCATAGGAGCATTGAAGTTAACCTGACCAGCTCCTGTTTTGGCTAGGTTTCCTGAAGTCAGAACGTCTGTATTCAGCGCGAGTAAACTGTTATCCCCTGTTGTAATTATCGATTCGCCATCGCGGGGGTCTGTGAAGGTGAGGTTGTTCAGGTTGGCAGTAGGAGCGATAGTCACCTGACCGTCCTCGACCGAGAGGTCACGAACAATAACCGGAGCATCCAAATCTATCGTGTACTGCCCGGTTGCATCGTTCCCTGCGGAAAAATTTGCGTCCGCTCCATTTGTCCAGAGGAGGGTTTGTGAAATGCCATCCGGGCTTGTTGACCAGTTGGCTTCCTGCCAGCTGCCATGGGGACTGGTCCCACCAGCGCCGAAGGTGGAGCCGTTGATGTCCCAGTACCCGGAACTGTTAGGAGGTAGATACATTGAATATTGAATGATTCCGTTCCATACGCGAGGAGAAAAAATGCCTCCGGAAAAGGCAGTATTCGTAGCGCTTCCAAAAGTCAACGAAAGATCGGAATTACTGTAAAACTGGTTTGAACCATTCCCATTTGTATATTGATGCCCCCAAACTCCAGATTCAGATACGATGGCAATACCAGTATTTGCTTGCGCTAGAAAAAAATTTGATACAACGAACACTGATGGGTTGTTGGAGCCCGCGGAGTTTCCAGTACCAGAACTGACAAGTGTCCAACCAGCTGTACTAGTCTCAAATCCAGAATATGTTCCAGGTCGAGTATAGATATATATTTGCCCATTAGTAAATGTAGCATCGGTGTTTGTTGAAATACTCTCAATTGTAATACCGGCGGGGCTTAAGACATTGACATCAAAATAGATTCCCCCTCCTTCGCCACCTCCATTATCACTGGCAAACAAAGTCGAGATACTCGCGCCCTGTACCTGGATCACTGTAGAAGCAACCACCGAAACGCACGCTATCCCAAATTGAATGATTCTTGCCATCTTTCTTCTCCTGTTAAAAAATTGTATGAATAAGAGGAACCAAAAATCTTGTCTGGGCAATTCCAACTAATAGGTTATGTCTCATAAGACATACACAGAGATTATTGTGATTACTTGCAAACCAAGATTGTTGGGCCCAAATATGCTTTATTTATTGAACGGACTAATTCTTTAGAAGTAGTCGTTTGTGATGCTTCCAGAACAATTCGGATAATGACCATCTTTGGTGATACCTAGATTGAGACTTAGTTTAGGAATCAATATTATGAATGAAGTCATGTAAATTTCGGCCACGTCGCGCTTTTTAAGCATATACCTTTTGAGTGGAAGAGAGGATATCCCGACGTCATTAAACTGAACCCCAATACCATCATATTCTTTCTATTTCCCCTTTTATTCCAATCTATTTCCGGCTTTACCGAAACGGAGGCGTAGGTGCAGTTTCACCCGGAGTAGTCCCAAAATGCACGCATGCCGACCGCCTGGTCAGTCCCCATGACGCCCATGATGACCTAGTTTTCGGATTCATTAGCCACCAAGTAGCTTTGCTTTTTGCTGCTCAAAATCCGCATCGGTGAGTATCCCGCGCTTGCGCAGGTCATCTAACTTGAGCAGCTCGTTGTACACATCGATTTGCTGATTGGAATGATTAGTGCCCACGCTATTAGCATTTACATCTGGCGAAATGGTTTGGGTATTTTGCACTGAAGCAGTTGAACCCACGATAGGATAATTTTGTAACAGTTCATCGATAACAGGATCCATTTTTGTCTTTGCATTCTGCCATTTCATAAGTGAAAGACCACCACCGCCGTTTAGGTGATATTCAGCATAGCCAATTTGGTAATGCATCTGATATAAGCGCAGTTCAGCATGGTGCATATACATCGCCATGTCCCATGTTTGATTACACATATAGGAAAGATTGTATTCGCATCCGGATGGCAAGTTGCCTGAATATACCTGGGTTGTAATGCCATGACGTCCAAATCCATCACGAATTACACCCATCATATCACCATCAAAGCACATATCCTTACCATCCTTGACACAAACATGCGTTATTTCTGCCTGATTTTTTTATAGGTTGAACATTTACGGCAGTACAACCAAACACTGACACTAACGCTAAAATCGGAAAAAAATACCTAGCAAAAATCATCATTTCTCCTTTGCTTACTACTGATCCATTTCAATTATTGGTTAACAAAAAATATACGTTTCAAAACAATTCCAGCGATACTCTGTGGAAATACGTCTTGGATGGTATTCCAAGTGTCCTTAATAATATCAAAACATATAGAATGATTGATTGGTGTAACACCAGTAGTTCTTGAATACAATACTACAGAGTAATAGAGGCACTATTAAAAGTGTTTAGAGAGAAAAAGAATATCTCGACGTCATTAGCGTGATCCCCAAAACCATCCAATTATTTACACTTCCCCTTTCATTCCAATCGATTTCCGGCCTACCGAACCGGAGGGGCGCAGGGCCGTTTCACCACTGAGGTACCCAAAATGCACGCCTGCCGACCACCTGGGAGTCCCCCATGACGTCCCTGATTACCGGGGTCAGGAGGGCGCCTGGGGGGCGTTATGGTCCGAGTCGAGGAGATACCCCCTTTTCTGCCGTCGCCCGGATTCTCCCTAGTAAGGCGGTCGGCGGAAATCCTTGCGTGGCATGGGATTGCGGGAAATCTCCACCTTCTCCGCCTTTTTTGGGGGCAGCGATGCAGAGATTTCGAGCAATACGGGTCATTCAATTCCAGCTTTTCATGATACATGCCGTAACGTAAATTGCCAAGATAGCGACAACGTAGACACCATATCTGACCAACACCCCAAAGAAACATAAGAAAACAATCGTGGTAATTATAGTATCCTTAGTTGACCTCTTCATAACCTGCTCCTTTTATTTGAAATTTTTCTTTACCCACTGTGTAGCCACAAATGCTATGACAAAAGCAGCGTAAACACCGAATTGGACCAGTAAATAAAAGACGCCAATGTATATAAATACAAAAACAAGTATGTTACCAAATGCTTGCAGACTCATCAGTCACACCTCTTCTGTTTCATATAAGATACCAATATTATCGCAACTTATGGCCAACCCGATTTCCTTGGCAACATTCTCGGTGGCCGTCTTGATACGCTGTGGTGATATATGAGCATACCGTTGAGTCGTCTTATAGCTTGCATGACCCAACTGGCTCTGTACCACATACAAATCTGTTCCGGCTTCGATGCTCAAGGTGGCAAAAGTATGCCTAAGCGTATGGATGCAAACGTTTTCCAATTTTGCCTTTAATCTCATAGTATTGAAGAGTCTTTTGGGATTGGTGATATGGGTACCCGGTTTTAGCCCTGGAAAGATGTATGGATTGTTCGTGACCCGAAACTTTTCCAGATCCTCCAATACAGTCAAGGCCATTGAATTAAGCTGCACATAACGGGACTTCTTGCTTTTGGCATTTTCCATACAAATATGGATAGAACCATCTGCCCCAAAATCTTCCCATTTCAGCCGCTTCGTCTCACCAAGTCTCAAACCAGTGAATAGCAAGAACTTCAGAAGCAATGCCGACACATTGGCCTCATATCTATCCAGCACACAGAGAAACCTCTTGATTTCAGCATGGTCAAGATAGCGCAACCTGCCAGAGCTCTCAGGGAACTTCGGTATCTTTGAGCAAGGATTTACCTCATCGATCACTGACCAAAGGATTGCCGTGGAGAAGATTTTTGACCACAGACTGCGATGGCGGTTACTGCAGGACCCTGATGTTCTCGTCTTGATTTTTTCAAGATACATCTGGATTTCCTTGCTATTGATTTCGCTCAGCTTCCTCTCCCCAAAGGCGGCAAGATGTCTGCCTTCAGTTTGTTGTCATCATCCTTCCAAGATCTCTTATGGAACCGAGCCCATTCGATGTATGTCTTCGAAAACTCTTTCAGGGTAGGAATCTCTTCGGCTGTGTCCCTTTGGGCCAGTGGATCGATCCCCCTGTTCACCATACCCCGATAGTTGCTGGCAATATCTCTGACCTCCTGCAAAGTAAGACAATCGAAATCACCAATCTTGATGACTCTCTTCTTTTTGTTAATGCAGTATCGGTAGTGGAAGCTCTTTCTTCCGTTCTTGGATACAAAGAGTTTTAAGCCGGGGGTTGTATCAGAATATTCTTGATCCGTTGATTTGGATTTCCGATCATTGGGCGGTAATGCTTCTATCTTCTTTTGTGTGAAATGAAATTTTCTAATCATTATTTATCTCCTTATTGCTGTAGCACGGACGTGAAGACCTTTGCTCCCCTCTCCAGTGTCTGTTGGTTTTGCTGGAAGCGCCAATTTTGAAACTGACGCTCCTGTCTTCCTCCTGTCTTTTGGCTGACAAAAATTGTTATCAGGAAGTTATCTTAGACCGTCCCTTTTTCTTGGGAGTATCAGCTGGTTCTTTTCGTTGCTGTTTCTTTACCTCACGTTCCTTTAAGTCAGCCGCCTCTAGGTCGGGGAGGTCTTCTATCTTCAATTGATTAAGCTGATCCTTTATAGAATCAAAAGATAGGTAGGTCAGCTTAGTGGGTTGTTCGGGAGACACACCAATAGCCTTCACTGCTTTAAGAATTGCTGCCAAGTAGCCATGGTTGTTTGCCGATTTACTGATAAATACATTCCTGAAAAAGACGGCTGAGAAATCCTCTTTATTGTTCTCCAGCAGGTCTTCTAATGTCTTCAGCGGTATCCATTCAAAGCTGCAGGTCCCTCCCTGAGAATTTGCCGCGATCCTGATGAAGATTTCTCCATTGACGCCAAATTCATAGGACAGAATGCCTTGTCCTCTGGGGGAGAGTTTGGGACACTCTCCTCGGTAGATAATTCTGATTGTTTGGGATTTAGTTGTACTCATGGGATTCCTCCTGTGTTGATTAGACAAAAAAAAAGGCCCGTATCCTTATGGACACAGACCGCTTTACTGACTTGCCTTGATGTTTTCGATTATTTCTCTATCTCATCTCCCTGATAACGTTTAGTCTTTGGTGAAGAGCCGGGATGGATGCCACAAATCCTGACGATAGAAAAAGATTGCATCCGTATTCCTCACCAAGAATGGCAACCACATTCCAATACCCAGTTTCAGGGTTATAGAAAGCTGGAACCTCCCATAAATCGAAGATTGCCAGATCTATTGTCATCGCCTCTCTGTAGTCACTCTCATCAATGTGCGGGACAATGCAGATGGCTGTGACTTCTCGGATGTCACTTTCATCGAGCACGAATACATACCCGATGCTTTCAGGCTCCCATTCCTCTGCCATCCAGGGACATGATTCCAAGATGAACATTCCGAGGTCGCTCTGTAAGCTGAGCACCTCATTGATACTTCCGATGGTCTTCATTGACGTATTCCTCCTTTTTAAATAAAAAAAAGGCCCCATGCCGTTAAGCATGAAGCCTGATAATGTACGTTATGGTTGTGTTCTAGGTTTCTCTGCTCCCCTTGAAAAGCAATTGCTTTATGTTATTCCCTGACGTCTTTGTTTATATACAGATTGAACTTTGACTTTTTACGGACAGTGCACTTTGGTCAATTCCCAGAGGAAAGTCACCCATTTTAGTACAAATTTTTGACAGAAAACGTTTGTAATTATAATAACTTACTGGTACTGTTTTCAGACAATTGGAATTGTGGTGTTTATTTGTAACACGCAGTGGTGGAACATCCATAGGATTCGTCTTCAGTAGTCGAATTCAGATATTAGAAGTATGTTGACCATCGGAAAATGTTCGGAAAATACTATTATAAATAGTAAACATACACATTAATCATGTGTACTTGTTATCAATCACAGATAGAGATTTTTTTTTGCTAATAATTAATCCCAAAAGAATCAATGAATCTATAGAAGTGAAGCCTTTTTGGTATAACTACTATGCCGGTTTTTCTCACACCTTTACGCAGGGCATCATAGAATCCGGAAACCTTCCAAACGATGCAGTTATACTTGACCCATGGAATGGCGCTGGCACCACGACACTGATGGCATCTGTGAACGGCTATCGTTCAATTGGCGTTGATCTCAATCCAGCAATGAAAATCATCTCAATGGCAAAGCAAGCGACAAAAATCGATGCTGATCTTGTAGAAAAAAAGATAAGAAAAATTAATGGAAATCTAAAAGTTACCATTAGATCAGATGAACCCTTGCTCGTGTGGTTTGACAAAACCAGCGTAGAATCAATACGTAAAATTGAGAAATGTATTCTAGGTAAAAAGGTGTATAACTCAACCTTCGAGAAAGTAGGTTCAATGAGTCCTTCCCAGTGCTTGATGTACACAGCTCTCTTTAATAGCGTTAGGGAATTTCTCCGTGGTTTTATACCAACGAACCCAACATGGATAAAAAAGCCTAAAGAAGACTCTGCGAAATTATCGGTATCTTGGAATGAATTCAAAACAAGATATTGCACGCTTTTGATAGATATGATCGATGGAATCGCTGTCATTAAACATGTTTGGCCACAAGCCTTTTCACGAATCATGATTGGTTCATCTACCAACTTACCTATTGATAGCTCCTCTATTGACTTAGTCCTTACCTCTCCCCCCTATTGCACCAGAATTGACTACGGAATTGCTACTTTACCTGAACTGTCAATCGTATGCGTAGAGGGTGAAAAAGAAATTGGATCTGTAAGAAGGAATTTAATGGGAACCACAACAGTTCCAAAGACAATAAAGAGGTCCTCTGAAGATCTTGGCCTCAAATGTACTGCATTTCTTGAAAGTGTTGAATGTCATGATTCAAAAGCATCTAAAACATACTACTATAAAAATTTTGTTCAGTACTTTCAGTCATTAAATAATTCAATTAGTGAAATCGTACGAACTTTAAAAAATAAATCAAAATTCGTGTGTGTCGTACAGGATTCTCATTATAAAGATCTACACTGTGACCTGCCGAATTTAGTGATTGAAATGGCTGAGAAAAAGGGACTAAGGCTTCTTGAAAATATTCAGTTTGAAAGCAAGCAAAACATGGCAAATATTAACCTAAAAACAAAGCAGTATAGAAACAAAAACACGGCGTACGAAAACGTGTTAATTCTTGAAAAAGAGTAATGCTATGGAAAATGAAGAATTAATCTTATCTCTTGAGCAAAATGTTGAGAAAGTACATACGCAAAGCCTTGATTTGTCATTCAATGAGCTTCTTGATATGTATACAGAAGGTGAGCTTGATATAAATCCTGATTACCAAAGGTTGTTTAGATGGTCTCAGGGGGCACAGTCAAGATTCATTGAGTCTCTGTTACTGGAAATGCCTGTACCACCAATTTATGTAGTTGAGTCAGACGAAGGTCGCTACCAACTAATTGACGGCTTGCAAAGATTTTCTTCGTATCTCCATTTACGAGGTAAGTTAACTGCTGAACACCTTACTCCTCAAATAAATATAAATGATTATTTGAAGTTGCAAGAATGCGATATTGTAGATGAATTAAATGGGTTTACCTACGAGGAATTGCCGACATCACTGAAAATTCGTTTAAAACGTGCGTTCGTACGCGTCGAAGTAATCAGAAAAGGGAGCGACAAAAAATTTCGCTATCACATGTTCAAGCGCCTCAATACTGGAGGGGAAGAATTAACGCAACAACAACTTAGAAATTGTACAATACGTATGCTAAACCCTACCTTTATTGATTTCGTAATTCGCAAAAGTAAAAACCCAGATTATAAAAATTGCATTACTAATATATCCACTCAACAGGAGTTAGGTGCTTTTGATCAGGAGCTGGTACTAAGATATTTTTCCTTAAAAAATTATAAAGATAAATTTGTCCATGATGTGGCAGATTTTTTAACGGAATACATGGAAAGCGTTTCCGACCCTGATAATATTGAAGTTACTTTTGACTATGAAAAAGAAGAGAATACTTTTGATAAAGTTTTTTCTATTCTCAATGAAGCTCTAGGAGAAAAGTCTTTCGGAAGAAAGGGTCGAAATGGGATACAATCCAACTTTTCTGTTTATCACTTTGAGGCAATATGTACAGGGCTGCTGAGCCGTATTGATGACATAGACACTGCCAACCCAGAGCACATTCTTGGAGTAAAATCAAAGTTAGAAGCTATCAAAGCTGATGAGGGATTTATTGCGGCGACTACTGGAGGTGGGAAAAATTCTCCCGGTCCACTTAAAAGTCGGATAGATATTGTCATAAATAAATTAGCAGAACTAGAATTATGAGTTTAGCCGATTTTCAAGAACAAATTGAAATAGAAAGAGAGTGGCGAGAAAATGAAATTAGATTCCTCGACAATACACAAAGGGCAACAGCTAACAAAGATGATCAGAAAAGGATTAGGCGCTGTATTCTATGTCTGGTATACGCCCATATCGAAGGTTTTGTTCAGTTCTCATTTTCTCTCTATATTGATGAAATAAATAAAAAAGGCTTGAAATGCTCAGAAGTTAAGCCTGTTATTGCTGCAGCGACATTGCACAAAGCGTTCATTGCTCTCCAAAATACAGCTAAAAAGAACAAGATATTCAGAAAAACCCTTCCTGACGAGACTCATTTGCATAAATTATGCAGACAAATCGAGTTTATAGAAAACATATCCTCCATACAACTTCATGATGTCAATATACCCGATGGTTATATTAATACAGAGAATAATGTGGGGCAGCAAGTGTTAGAGAAATTACTTGTTCAGGTTGGTCTTGAATATAAAGATTTACGAGACATCTACTCTCCATTGAATAGATTGCTCAACGTGAGGAATGATATCTCTCATGGAAAACGAAAACAGGGAATTGACGACAAAGAATATCAAGAATTTATCGCATGCTGTAAATCCATTATTAGCGGGATTTCAAGAAGACTAACCACAGCCTATGGAAGAAGCGAGTTTCTTATTGCAAGCTAGCCGTTAGAAGCTTAAAGGAGGAGAGTCTCTGCTTTTAAAACGTCCCAAAAAGACCAGACCTCGACCGGAAACGAAAAAAGGACCTACAGCAAATTAGCCATAAGTCCTTAATTATAATCGACGCGCCAACCAGAACACCCACAAACGTGCCACTGATTAGAAGTCCGTTGCTCTATCCAGCTGAGCTATCCAGGCACCTCATATGGAGAGAAATATTTATCCGAATTACATTCTATATTTTGTAACTTAGGTGCGTCACTAAGGAGTCTTTCTTGGCTTCAACAAGGCTTTCCAGGTCTTCATCGAGCTAGTTAACCTTTTACCAAACGACCGGAATATAGCCGGAAAGTTTTCCGAAGGGATTACTGTGGTGCGACCAAGGCTCAATACTCGGTGTAAAGTTTTACTAAATGTCAGCAACTGGCAGCCTTAACCATGATTGGAAGAACCGCAGATTGGGCCTCGTTCAAATTGTCTCAGAGGTGCACTGGTAACATCTTAGATAAATGATTTTTTTATCACATCAGGATCCACCTGAGATATTTCGATTCATGCGATCATATATAATAACGGCGCTAGGCCTCTTGGTAGACAACAATAAGTTGACTTCCAACTATTTGGTTTGTATTAATTGTTCTTTATCATTAGTCTTCTCAGACGATTGTGGAGAAATTACGAAACAGAATATATAAGTGAGCTGGAAAGCTGTTAATTGTTCGTCTGTTTAAGGATTACATCTTTACCTCTAGGAGCATTAATAGTGAATCAGGATTTTTTCAGAATATTTTGTGACTATAAGGAAATTTCTGTAAGATATGACGTGAAGCATCGTGCAATTTGGTGCTATTACAGCCCGACTGAACGTCCCTGCTTTTCGTTAACAATGCTGCAAGAACTTCGACAAGTGCAGCAAAGTATCATGGATTACTTCAAAACTAAAAACCCAAATTCCGAATCTTTAATCCGGTACCAGATCCTGCACTCCCAAGTTCCCGAGGTTTTTAACCTGGGCGGAGACTTAGCTCTGTTTAGTAAGTTAATTAAAGAAAAAAACCGCCAGCAATTACTCGAATATGCGATGAGATGTATTGATATATGTTATCTCAATTCAGTTAATATGCATCTGCCCCTTACCACTATTTCACTGGTTGAAGGTGCAGCCCTGGGGGGGGGATTTGAGTCGGCCTTATCGAGTAATATTCTGATTGCTACTGAAAATGCTGAAATGGGTTTTCCCGAAATACGCTTTAACCTGTTCCCTGGCATGGGGGCCTATAGCCTTTTAGCTAGAACTTGTGGTATGGGAGTTGCGGAAAGGATGTTAACAAGTGGGATTACCTATAGTGCCAGAGAATTATACGAAATGGGCATTGTCCATCACCTGGCTGAAACCGGCAACGGTTTGAAAAGTGTGGAGAATTTTATGAGGCAGCACCAGCAAGCGGGTAATGGCCACCGGGCTTTGCAGCAAGTCAAACAACGATATCACCCAATGGACTACCAGGAACTTATTGATATTACAGAGCTATGGGTCGATGCGGCTTTGCGCTTGGAAGACAAAGATTTGCGGTTAATTGATCGACTGGTGAAGGCACAATCTGCAAAAACGATCAAACAGAAGGAGAATGGCAATTCTCTATTACGAACCAAACAGGACCGCCGGTTTGTGACAGAAAAAATTTCTTTTCCTGTATCAGACTGGTCAGGAGAAACAATCATGTTCGACCGGCGTAACTATCCAGAACGGCGTCTGTATCATTAAGCATGGAGAGCACTAATTGAAACCCATCGAGTACTCATGGCTGATAAACAATTTAGCATCGAACAGAGGGTCGAAAAAGAGCGCATTGACAATCTTTACCAAAGGTCTAAAACTGCATCACTGACCCTGCTTGTTATCAATACCATCTATATACTGGTGCTCACACAAAGATTTGATTGGCAACGGCTTTTTGCATGGTACCTTGTTCTGATTGCGGTTCTTTTTGGACGCTGGGGAATGGCCCGATTTTATGCTGGAGACCAAGGCCGAAAGAAATCTCTATCATTTTGGTTATATATGTTTCGCCTCGGAATTTTTACCGCCGGGTTGACCGTTGGTAGCCTTAATTTTCTTTTTTTTTCACGAGAACCACTTTCATTTTTGTTCATGGCCGTTATTTTTCCGTTTGGTATCACGGTCGGGGCAGTGACTATGTTGGTGGATTTTAATTCTTTTTTGCTTTATGTAATCACCCTGATGACCCCAGCAATTTATCAAACTGCTCTGGCCGGTGATCAGGTATATTCAGGCACAGGTGTCCTGATACTTATTCTGGTCTTCTTCTTCCTCAAGTTTAGCAGGGACTATAATAATAGTTTTGTCACAAATGCGAGGTTGCGCTATGAAAATATAGCTCTGTTGGAGGATCTTGAACAGGAAAAGAATAAGCTCAACAATCGATTAGGACGCATTCTAAACGATAGCACTACTGAAATCTATGTGGCTGATGCCGAGTCGCTCAATGTTTTACAGGTCAACCAAGGTGCAGTCGACAATCTTGGCTATTCGCAGGATGAATTTACCGGCATCAATCTACTTGATGTTTTTACAGGTCTTGACCGACACTCATTTAATACACTTATTGCACCACTGTATAACGGTCGTTGGGAACCTGTCTTTCATAAGGGCCTTAACCGTCGAAAAGATAATAGCACCTATCCGACAGAAGCCAGATTGCAGCTATCCACAGCCGATGTCCCTCCAATTATTGTCGCAAATGTACAGGACATTACAGAACGGACTAAATGGGAGGAAAAGCTCGTCTACCAGGCTAATTATGATCAACTGACCGGCCTACTCAATCGCCACTATATTCAGTCTTACATGCACTCTGTTTTCACCAGGGCACGACGACACCGCAAGAAGGTAGCCCTGCTCTTCATGGACCTTGATAATTTTAAACACATAAACGACACACTGGGCCATGACACAGGGGATGAGGTACTGAAAAAAACCGCAAAACTTATCTCTTCCGAATTGAGGGAATGTGACACCGCTGCTCGTACAGGGGGGGACGAATTTACGGTTTTGCTCGAAAATTTGGAAGAGAACGCTCACGCCGAGGTGGTTGCTCGAAAACTTGTTGCAATGTTCCAACAACCATTCATGGTTAACGGGCGGGAACTTCACACTACAGTCAGCATCGGTATCAGTATTTTCCCGGATGACGGAGACTCGCATGATCAACTCATGCAGTGCGCCGATATGGCTATGTACCAAGCAAAGGATGATGGCCGTAACAATTACCGTTTTTTTTCCAATGAGATGCGACGTTCTTCGGAAGAGCAGATGCTTATCTCCAATTACTTAAGGTACGCACTAGCCAAAGATGAGCTCAGCCTTTTCTTTCAGCCAAAAATTGATATAAACAGAGGTTTAATAATCGGAGCGGAGGCACTTCTTCGATGGCATAGCCGCGAACTTGGCGACATATCGCCATCTGTATTTATTCCTATTGCTGAGAGTATGGGCTTAATTGATGAATTAGGGTCATGGGTTCTCGAACAAGCCTGCCTTGAGGCGATGAGATGGCAAGGTCTCTCCAATGAAAAATTACAGATCTCAGTCAATGTTTCACCACAGCAGTTTCGTACCGGTACACTGCTTAAATCTGTCGAAGGTGCACTGGCGCTGAGTGGTCTGCCTTGTGACCAACTTGAGCTTGAAATCACTGAAAGCCTTTTAATGCAGGATTCGAACAAGCCTCTCGCCATCCTGAAAGCTCTGAATGACAGAGGTATCAGCCTGGCCTTGGATGATTTTGGCACCGGTTATTCATCCCTCAGTTACTTGAGACATTTTCCTCTGCAAGTACTTAAAATAGATCGAAGCTTCGTTCATGATCTGGAGATAAATCAGAATAACAAAGCCTTGGTTGATGCGATCATTGCCATGGCCCACAGCCTGCACCTGGATATTGTTGCCGAAGGTGTTGAAAACAAGGAACAAATCGATTTTCTGCGTAGGCGTGGTGTCACAATAATTCAAGGTTATTTTTTCAGTCCTCCGGTGCCGGCTGAAAATTTTCGTGCCCTATTGAAATGTTCTCCTGTGATGGTATGAGTATCAGGTCCGACCTAACTGTTGTCTTTTCATTAATACCCACTTTCGTAGCTCTTTACCACTGCATCTTAAGGTGGTTTGAAACCCACTACTGTAAGCCGACTCCGAGGGCCCGACCCTCATCTTTTGTGTAGTTACGAGCAAAGAATACTTGCTCTCGTTGCACACAAATTCCAAAAATTCTACCATTAAACATCTCTACGTGGTCCCCAGATTCGAAATCGACATGATTCACGAATCATTAAAACCTTGGCCATGATTCGCCTTATAACACAAGCATTAGGGATAGAGCGCATATCCCGACGTCATTAAAGACACCCCAACACCATCAATTTTTAATAATTCCCCCTTTCATTCCAGTCGATTCCTGACCTACAGCACCCGAAGGGGCGCAGGGTGCAGTCTCATCCCCAGAAGTACCAAAAATGTCGGCCTGCCGATCGTCTGGATCGCCTCCATGGGGTCATGATGGCTGGGGTGGGCAGGGCCCTGAGGGTAAAGGTCGGGGAAAAGTTGAAAAATCGCTGCCATCCCCTCATGCAGAACGAACTGGTGTTGTGAGGTTGGTCGTCAACAGTTTGGAAACTAAACTCGCTTCCCCTTTTTCTCCGAAAGACGTTGTTGAGATCCCTTAAATCCGGACTAGCCCACGGATTCAAATTATGTGGGAAGCCTTCCGGCTGCATGTAAATAGGGATGACCTGGATATTACGCGCCTTGGCCATACGAAATTCTTCCGTTTCATCTGCATCGGACGAGAATTTGTTCAGCTTGACCACGGTCGTGATACCTAAATCCTTCAGGTAGTTCCAGTCTGCTTCTCCCATCGGCTGTCCGCTTCGATAGACACCGCCCGGGACCACGATCTGGAAGTTATTGATTGGAGATGGATGCGGTTCTTGGGTAGCGATATCAGCTGACCTTTGCGTCGGCGTTGCACAGCCGAACACTAATGTTGTTCCCAATAGTACTAGGAGAGAGGCGATTCTATGACCTGTGGACATAAAATCCTCCTGTTAATGGAAACCGGATCAGAGATAGTCTGGACCACGCCATTCAACAGCACCAAACCTGGCCTTACCGAGATACGTATAAACAAGGCTGATGGTTCCTGCCGACTGATGGCTGTCAGCGCGATCGGGATATTCTGCATCCCGAATCGCTCCGCTGTATTGCAGACCAAGGGCGTGACGGCCAAAAAGGCGAACGGTGAAGCCCATTTTCAGACGTTCTATTTGCTCCCTTCCCCCGGGGTCATCGCCACCCATACCACTCAGGTAATAGGCGCGTCCCGTTAGATCAAACATGGCTCTTTCAGCAATGATGAGTCGGAGGCCGACGAGTCCCTGCGGGGCGACACCATAATGATAGTCGCGTTCACCCACTTGATGGACATTACCGGCCGCAGCGTAACCGACCCCTCCGAGCAGTGAGCCCTGGAGCGCCACCTTGCGCGAAAGCCACCATTGATAAGTAGTACCGAAAGAGACGGAGGTGCTGGAAATGCGGAAAATCTGCGGCGATATATAATCATAACCGCCGTAGAGGCCCCATATCCCACGATAGGCTTTGCCGATCTCATAGTCTTTACCAAGGAGAAAGCCGCGTATCATGACGTCATCAAACGGGTTATGTCTGTTGCCGAGGGTGGTGAATTCAAAATGGAAGTAATCGAAAGGACGGTCATAGCTGTAACCGGGCTTGCCGGGGAGCCCGTAAGCTAAAGTGAAGTTCGCCGTCGCCTCAACTTGGTCAATGGTGTTTGAGGAGGAGGTCTTGTCGTTTTCGTCCGCCTTGAGACTTGCGCCGATCTGCACGCGCGAGAAGGTTGCCGGATTATGGCTTGGAAATACGGGCTTGAACCGGTTTCCAAAAGCAAGACGATTGATGCCTGTTGGTGGTGAAAGGATCAGGGCGGCCAACTCCTGCCAGTACCCAGGTTTTCCACCATCACCCTCAAGCACCAAACCGGCCATCCGGAAGAGCGCCTCGCCAAAGAAGCTTCCGCCAATGCCGCTGGCGAACTGGTCATTGATGGAGGGATTCGTGGTTTCTCCCCCCGTTTCCCAGAGAAAACTGCCCACATTGGTGTATACGAGTGACTCCCAATAGTTGAGACCGGCCGATCGGGCAAATCCATGATACATGGATCCCTGATACGGATGGGCAAACTGATTTATGTTGAAGGCATCAGTATCGACCCCCCAGGGTCCGTCTACGACGTGATCCCTGAAGGTTGACAGGTTCGTGTCGTAGACTTTTTTCCCATTCTCTTCGAGGTCTGAGTAAGCAAGCCGGTCGTACCCATTGAGAAGAACGAGAAAAGCAGGAATTTCCATAGCTGGTATGAGGTAACTCTTGCCGGCACCAGTTTCCCAGGACATGGCCGAACTGGGCACATCGGGATCGTACTTCAACCACTCTTTTCCGCCCATGGAGAGGTTGACGGTTTGATCCGGTATTGTATCGGAAAGCTCAATCATGTCCGGTGCCGTCACTCTGCCGTAGCCATAACCATGTTTTGACGCTTCGAGACTGTAGTGTCCCATGGCTGGGATACTAACCGAATAGTTACCCTCCGCGTCTGTAACCCCGGTTGCCACCACTCTACCGGAAGGTATTTCTCTTACCGTGATGGTTGCCCACTGAATGCCCAGATTGCTGGAGTGGTCCTTTACAGAACCTGAGATTTCTCCTCCGGCGGCGAATGCCAGGTTCCCTAGAGCGATTGCCATACCCAACTGAATCACCATGAAAAACGACCTGAACATTTTTGTTGTGTTTTGCATCATTTTTTCCTTTTCTTCCCGTTTGAGGGAAATGACCAGATAAGGCAAGTTTGCCGAGAGGACACGGTGTGCCTTGTCGATCCTCTAGGAGCTTGTCCGAGAATCGACATTTTGTTCAAAATCGAGGCATTCTCGGACAGGCTCCTAAGGGACACTCTTTCCGTACATCACCAGGTTTAAATGCCAGGACAAAGATGGCACAGGTCAAGTCTATGACCGAATGGTGTTTCAATTATGTTTTGATCTAAAACTAGCAATCATTGTTCCAGGTTTTGCAAAAACAGGATACCAGCTATCAAGACACTGTAATCTAAGAATAAGATATGGGAAATGGATATGCGAGACAGGCGTTAATTGCCAAAGACGAATGGTCATATCTGCCCATGTGGTTACATTTGACCACTCGCCAGCCACCTTATGAATTTGAAAATCCACATTTCAGCTGATGGTTTGTTCTTTTATAGCAAGAATTGCTTCCCAGTGTATCAATGTAATTAAATCGGCCGGTTTGTTCCGGCGGTCACTCCCGACTCGATAGAAACCCCTGCTGAACATTATTTCCGCAAGGAGGTTGTCCGAGAATAGTGGTTTGTTTCAAAATCGAGGATTCCCTGAAAAATTACCACAGGTATGTATTTGATATTCCGAGGATATTTTTTAAGGTATAATGCTGAGTTTGGGCAGGTAAGCAAGGCACGAGACTCCGAGAGGGCATGCTCGGACAACCTCTTAGTACCGCTTGGATGTCTTTTCAATTACCGTACCGCCTCTTCGGGACGCCCAAATGACATCCCGATTCTGGTCGATTTTTATGTTAAGAAGATTGTCAAGCGAATCGGCAAGACTATTGAAATCATTCCAGCAGGCATCATGAATACTTGACTGGGCTACGACCGACCTGGCAATATTCGGGAACTTGAAAACGTCCTCGAACGGGAATAGCCATCCACCTCCCCACGATGGAAGCTACAACTACTTCCCGCCGCTCCTCGCCGGTATATATTCCTCCCCTCATCATCCTTCCTCGAAAGCATTCAGAGCTTCTCACCTAAGGTCATATTTGACCACAGGGTCAGATATGACCTGAGACAGATGACTATGCGTTTTATTATCAAGGCTTTGCCTCATAGCCATTTTCCACATTATAACAGTGTAATAGGTGAATCGTATAGAGGAAGTTCTTCTTGGCACAATTCTTGCGAAATAGAAGTTGAACTGGTCACTGCCAAGCAGTTGTGGTGGGTGCCCTGTCCCCATCTCGGAATGTTCCAAAAAATGGAAAATTAGCGGCAAAGACGGGGAAGTCAAAGTCCTTTGTCTTGATCACAGCACCTTCCTCCCTCGCATGTACCACCTCAATGTCGAAAAATAGGCAGGCCCAATATGAATGATAAAATGAATGATAAAACTCCCGTCAAAAATCAGCAGGAAAAATTCTGTATTGTCTACAAAAATGGTTCAGCTCATGAACAGTTACTTCGTGAACAGGCCGAAGCAAAACTTCTGGCATTAGAGGAGTCGCAGTCGAAGGTCGTTGATCTGGAGAGCATTCGCCAAATCACTCACGAACTGCGGATACACCAGATTGAGCTGGAAATGCAGAATGAAGAATTGCTCCGTCACCAAGAAGAATTGGAGGTATCACGGGCGCGTTATATTGATCTTTACGACTTTGCGCCGGTGGGTTATTTGACTGTCAACAAAGCAGGGATCATTCTCGAAGCCAACCACACCGCTGCCGTTTTGCTGGGAGTGCTACCCGGTACGCTGGTGAAACAACCGTTTTCTCGGTTCATTCTGCTTGAGGATCAGGATAATTACTACCTTTACAATAAGGCAGGTTTCGAGACGACCAAACCGCAAACCTGTAAATTGCGACTGAAGAGGAGAGATGGTTCACCTTTCTGGACACGTCTGGAGAGTACCACTAGCCAGGAGAGCGAACAGGGTTTGAAAGTGTGTCGATTGGTGCTGATTGATATCGGCAACGGTATGCGCCTAGCTGCGGAACACACGCAACTGGAAACCCGGGAACGGCGGTTACAAAAGGCCGAAAGCCTGGATTGTATGGCCGGAGCTGTCGCTCATTCCTTCAATAATATGCTGGCAGTGGTTATGGGTAACCTGGAACTCGCTATGCTAGAATTACCTAAAGGATGGAATGTCTACGAAAACCTCATATCGGCCTTTAAAGCCGCCAGTCGGGCGGCGGAATTGAGCGGCTCGATGGTGACTTATCTGGGACACAAACTCGGCAAACAAGAATCGCTGGATTTGTCGGAAGTCTGTCGCAAAAGCCTGTGCCTACTCCAGGCTGGTATGCCAAAAGTGGTGGACTTAAAGATTGATTTTCCTTCCTCCGGACCTACCATCAAGGCCAACGCGAACCAGATCCATGATGTTCTAAAAAACTTAATGGTCAACGCCTGGGAGGCTCTCGGTGATGATCAGAGTACGGTCCAGCTGACTATTACAACGGAGAGACTGGCGAATATCCATATAACCCATCGCTATCCCTTGGACTGGCAGCCACAGGACTGTCTTTACGCTTGTCTGGAAATGACTGACGCCGGCTGCGGGATTGACGAAAAGGATATCGAGAAGGTCTTCGACCCCTTTTTCACAAAAAAATTTATTGGTCGCGGATTGGGGCTTCCCTTGGTTCTTGGAATCATCCGAGCCCATCACGGGGCTGTCACGGTTGCAAGCAAAGTTGGCGAAGGCACTACCATAAAGCTCTGTTTTCCGGTTTTTAACGGAAAGCTTTTAGTACAACCGGACGAGGCACAATGAATCGAGACAAGATTGGAGACGGCACTGTGCTCCTAGTTGACGACGAGCCAAACATTGAAAAAATATCTACTGCTTTTGAAACACAGCGTATAACCGAAAGCTCAAGCCATTAGGTAAGTGGAGCGGCTGCAAGCTATATGCACGTGCAGGCCCATTCCATAGGGAAATATTTTATGGCTTTTGGATATTGAGCTTACGCATACGGGCACGCAAGGTGCTGCGGTCAAGGTCAAGAATTTCAGCTGCACTGTCCTTGCCGCCTATTTTCCATTTCGTCTGCTCCAGTACCTGCATGATATATTCTCGTTCAACCGCCTTTAACGTCTTTTTGCTCGGGCAGAGATCATCTAACGGCTTTTTGAGTTCATCAACAAGACGCAACTTGGGACCCGACGAGTTGATCACCGCCCGTTCGAGGACATTTTCCAACTCCCGAACATTTCCAGGCCAAGGATAATGTTGTAACGTCTCCATTACAGACACTGGAATGGTTTTGATGGTCTTGCCCAACCGTCTGGAAATTTTTTTGACAAAAGCATCGACAAGAAGCGGGATGTCATCTATGCGCTCTCGGAGCGGCGGCATCGTAATCGGAAAAATATTTAACCGATACCAGAGATCCTCACGGAAACGGCCTTTGTTTACTTCCTCTTCCAGATTACGATTTGTGGCCGTAATAATTCGGGTATCAACTTTTATGGTTTGAGAGCCACCCAACCTCTCAAACTCCCCTTCCTGAAGAACTCTCAGCAGCTTTGCCTGCAACTCCAACGGTAATTCGCCGATTTCATCCAGAAAAAGGGTAGCACCGTTAGCGACCTCAAATCGACCAAGATGTCTGGATAACGAACCGGTAAAGGCCCCTTTTTCATGGCCAAACAATTCGCTTTCAATGAGGCTTGCGGAAAGGGCGGCGCAATTGACCTTTACCAGAGTCCGATTTTTGCGCAAACTCAAGTCGTGAATAGCCCTGGCTGCCAACTCTTTTCCGGTTCCTGTTTCACCAAGAATCAGTACGGTGGTATCGCTGGCGGCAATTTGTTCAACTTTAAAAAGTACGTATTTGAGACTATCGCTTTGACCGATAATGTTCTTATGATTGTATTCCAGTTTAATTTCTTCTTGCAGATATGCTCGTTCCGCTTCCAGTTGTTCTTTTAACCGTATTGTTTCGACAAGAGAGGCTTCGATTTCCTCTTTTCTTTTTTCCGCCTCATCTCTGGCGACGACAAGTTCGGCTGTGCGCTTGGCCACCTCGAATTCAAGGAAGGCATTTTGGTCCTTCAGAGCTTCGGCCATGGTCTTGAGTGCCAGATGGTTTTTTATGCGCGCGAGGACGATGTGAGGACTAATCGGCTTGATGATGTAATCGACCGCACCGAGTTCCAACCCCTTCTTTTCATCTTCCATTTCAGACCTGGCAGTCAGAAAAATAATGGGAATGTCTGCAGTGGCAGGGTCGCATTTCAGTCGCCGACACACCTCGTAACCATCCATGCCGGGCATCATGATGTCGAGCAGAATCAGGTCAGGTGGTGAATCCGACGCTACGATCTTAAGCGCTTTTTCGCCACCATTGGCAACCTTCACTTTATAATCTTCCTTAAAGAGATTATTCATCAGGGTCAGGTTTTCTGGCGTGTCGTCAACGATTAATATCGTTGCTCTTTTGGTGAACTCGAGTTTATCCATAATCAGGCAGCGGTCCCAGTGGCGGCCCTCAGCGCTTCAAGCGCCGCCTCGAAGTCGAATAATCGAATGCCGTCATCAATCCTGTGGTAGTGGTCGGGGAAGGCAGCCTGAAGCAATGCCGCATTGATATCCAACACAGCAACCGCCTCCGCATCGTCGTCGACCAGCATTGCCTCCAACATGCGGCATACAACCTTGAGTTGTTCCGGAGAAGTAGTGACGGCATCCTTGTCCGATTCCTCCGGTAGCTTTTGTTCGAGTTGAGTGATAAGATCTCCAAGCACCATTTCCAACTCGTTGAGTCGGGCATCAATCTCCTCGCGCGGACGGCGTTCCTTAATGGCGGCTTCCAGTTTTCTCGCCGACTGCGCCAGACCAGTTGCGCCGATGGTGCCGGAAACACTCTTCAGCGTATGCGCGAGCCGCTCGGCTGTATCCAGAGAGTTACCCTTCAAGGCCTCAAGGATATCAACCATAAAGGAGTTCTGTCCAGCTACGAATTTACGCAGCATCGAAAGGTAGAGCGGCTTCTTGCCGAGTACACGGCGCAGGCCGTCGGCCATGTCCAGCCCCTCGATGCCGGACGGCAGATCAACATCTTGCACTATCTGCGGTTTTACCTCAGCGACAGCTCCCGTCGATTGCCGCGGGTTGATCCATTTCAGCAACGCCTCCCATAAAATTTCAGGTTCGATCGGCTTGGCCACATGATCGTTCATACCCGCCGCCATGCAGCGGTCGCGATCACCCTGCATGACGTTGGCGGTCATCGCCACCACCGGAAGATCATTGAAGCGTACCTCCTTACGGATCTCCTGGGTCGCCGTCAAGCCGTCCATCACCGGCATCTGCATATCCATCAGCACAAGATCATACTCGGTGTTCCTGACCTTGTTCAGCGCAACCAGGCCGTTCTCGGCCAGATCAACAATTAAGCCGGCATCGCGCAACAGTTCAATTGCCACTTCCTGGTTGAGATCGTTGTCCTCGACCAGTAGGATACGGGAACCCTTGATGGTGGCAAGTTGCAAGAAGGTATCCGTTGGCGCATCCCCGGCGGTGCGAACGCCATCGTCGACACCTCCCAGAATACGTATCACACTATCAAAAAGCATCGAGGGACTGACCGGCTTGAACAGTATATCCAATATATCAGCGCCCTCCGCGGCCTTAATAACTTCCTCGCGACCGAATGCGGTCACCATGATCAGGTGCGGCATGAGGTTGAGCGAAAGCTCCCTGATCTGTTTGGCTGTCTCGTTACCATCCATGCCCGGCATTTTCCAGTCGAGAAACACGATCTCGTGAGGCGTGCCCTGCGCCTCGGCACGATACACAGCGCCAACGGCCGCCTCACCTGACTCAACCTGGTCGACCTTGAAGCCCATGCTGTCAAGCAGGCCTGCCAGCATCTGGCGGGCGTTCTCGTTGTCGTCTACCACCAACACCCGTTTGCCCTGCATGTGGGACGACAACGCCAGCTTACGCGACTGGCCGACGCACTTGGCAAGGCGTGCCGTGAACCAGAAGGTGCTTCCCTTGCCGGGTTCGCTGCTTACCCCCACCTCTCCGTCCATAAGTTCGGCCAGCTTCTCGGAAATGGCCAGTCCAAGACCGGTGCCGCCAAATTCTCGGGTGGTCGAGGCGTCGGCCTGTGAAAATCTCTGGAACAACCGTTTAATCTGCTCCTCCGTCAGGCCAGTGCCCGTATCGCGCACGGCGCAGTAAATCAACACATCCTGGTCGGTCTCCTCCTTGAGGCTGATTGCGATGTTGATTTCGCCATGCTCGGTGAACTTTACCGCATTATTACAATAATTGATCAGGATCTGTCCCATCCGCAGCGGATCTCCGATCAGGTACGGCGGCACGTTCGCGTCTACATTGAAGACCAGTTCCAGCCCTTTGGCAAAGCACTTTTCGGCGATCAAGTTGGCGACATTGTCAAGCACCTTCTCCAATTGAAACTCGGTATATTCAATCGTCAGCTTGCCCACCTCGATCTTCGAGAAGTCGAGAATATCGTTAATAATGCTCAACAGATGCCGGCCGGAGCCCTTAATCTTCTTGATGTAGTCTCGCTGGCGCGGGGTCAGCTCGGTATTCAGCACCAGATGGGACATACCGATAATGGAGTTCATCGGTGTGCGGATTTCATGGCTCATGTTAGAGAGGAAATCTGATTTGGCGAGGTTGGCATTTTCCGCCGCGGCCTTGGCGTTCTCCAACTCGGCTGTCTTTTCCTGCAGCACTTGATCCAGTAATTTGCGCTCTGTGATATCACGCGCTGCGGCGAACACGCCCTGCAACCTCCTGTCCCGATCATAGAAAGTGGTCGCATTATAGGAAACCACTGTTTCCCTGCCGTTCCTATCGCGCGCTGTAAGTTCGTAGTTGGTGAGTTTCTTTTCGCTCAGCACGAGCTTGATACCTGCCTCGGCCCGCTCCGGATCAGTGAAGTATTTTTTGAACGGCGCACCGATCAATTCGTCGCGCGTACAGTCGGTGAGTTCCTCCATCTGTTTATTGACATCGGTGATGATACCGGACGGATCGGTGGTCATCAGCGCATCGATATTGGATTCAAACAGGGAGCGAGTGTAGAACTGATAATCGCGCAAGCGCTGGCCAAGCTGCTTCTGATCTGCTTCGATCTCCTTGCGCATAGTGTTGTCCGTGCCGATCAGGAGATAACCGATAATGGCATCTTGTTCGTCACGCAGGGCCGTGACCGATACAACTGCCGGAAAGCGGCTGCCATCCTTACGGATATAGGTCAACTCGTAAATGTCCTCAATGCCCCGTGAGGCCTTGAATACCAAGGCTTCGAAGCCGGGGGTAATGGGGGTTTCGAGTTCGGCGCTGAGCATTTCGGCGCGTGCAATCAGCTCCTGCGGATCGGAAATATCGGCCGGAGTGATCGTGTTCAGCACTTCTTCGGCATCGTAGCCTAGCATGCACTCGGCGCCAACGTTGAAAATCTGGATGACGCCCTTTGCGTCAGTGGCAATACTCGAGAAATTGGCGCTGTTGAAAATCGCGTTCTGTAAGGCTTCCGCCTGCTTGCGCACGGATATATCTCGGAGAATGCCGGCAAAGTAACGCCGGCCACCCAGCCACATTTCGCTTACCGCAATTTCCAAGGGGAAAGTGCTGCCATCCTTACGCCGGCCTACAACTTCGCGGCCAAGACCAATAGCGCGGTCCTCTTCGCTCGCAAGATAATACTCAAGGGAACCGTTACGCTGATCTTGATCTAGTTCGGGGATCAGCATACCGAAGGTTTGCCCGACAAGTTCCGCGGAGGCATAGCCAAACATTCGCTCTGCAGCCGGGTTAACCGTCTCAACTATGCCCCCATGGGCATTGAGGGTGACGATGCCGTCCACCACGGCATTAAGAATAGTCTGGACCAGTGCGGTACTGTCGCGCAAGGCCTGCTGTGCTGCATATTCTCCGGTCACATCGCGGAACACCAACACAGCACCGATCACCTGGCCCTCGCGGTCACGAATAGGCGCACAGCTGTCGGCGATATCACACTCATTGCCATCGCGGGCAATCAGCACGGTGTGGTTGGCAAGGCCGTGTATCGTGCCTTTTGCCAAGGTCATTGCAACCGGGATATTGGCGGGCTGACGAGTCTCTTTGTTGACGATGGAAAAAATTTCGTCTATAAGACGACCACCGGCTTGCGCCTGCGTCCAACCAGTGAGCCTTTCCGCAAGGGGATTCAGGAGTGTCACACGCGCCTCGGCATCCGTGGCTATTACCGCATCGCCAATAGAGTTGAGCGTCACCGCGAGCTTTTCCTCACTTTCCCGCAAGGTGACATTAGCCTCCTGCAGTTTTTTGTTTGTCTCCTCCTGAATGTCAAGTAAATGCTGTCGCTCTGCTTCAACCTGCTTGCGCGCAGTGTTATCGGTACCAATCAATAAATATCCGATAATGGTGGAATTCTTATCACGCAGGGCCGTGACCGATACTACTGCCGGGAAGCGACTGCCATCCTTACGGATATAGGTCAACTCGTAGATGTCCTCAATGCCGCGTGAGGCCTTGAATACCAAGGCCTCAAAGCCGGGCGTAATCTTAGTTCCGAGCTCGACGCTGAGAGTTTCGGCACGTGCAATTACTTCCTGCGGATCGGAGATATCGGCCGGCGTAATTTTGTTCAGCACTTCGGCTGCCGTGTAACCCAGCATACACTCGGCACCGACGTTGAAGATCTGGATGACGCCGTGAGTGTCAGTGGCAATACTCGAAAAATTAGCGCTGTTGAAGATCGCGTTTTGCAGATCTTCCGCCTTAAGAAGCGTCTTTTCAACCTGTTTGGACGTGGTGTTAATAGTAGGGCTTTTCATGTCAAGTATGGCGGCAATCTGCTCTGTAATAGGATTGTTTTATAAACATTCTAAAGAGGTCAAAAAAAGGAAAAAAGTGCAGATTCCTTGACAGGTTTATTGGTTTATGCATACAGACACCATACAGGATGGATTCACAACGATCAACGGGGATCTTTGCCTACATTCGTAATCACATAATCCTGCGATGTACAAATAAAGACACCGGACTGGTGGATTTTGGATTTGCTTTTCTTACTTTATATTACATGGACAATAACAATCTACTTATTGGTACTTGCAGTTGGAAATACGATTCATGGAGAGGACTGGTATATCCTGAAGATATTGAGATAAATTACTTACGGGAATACAGCAAACATTTCTCAACTGTTGAAATTGATCAGTGGTTCTGGTCCCTGTTTAAAGGTAATACTGCAGTCCTGCCAAAAGCTGAAGTAGTAAAAGAATATGCTCTATCGGTACCACCAGGATTTATCTTCAGCATTAAAGTGCCGAACAGCATCACCCTTACCCACCATTACCAAAAGAACAAGAGTGCGGCCCTGGTTCCTAATCCACATTTCCTCTCCACAGAGCTGATGGAGAGGTTTCTGCATACCCTGGAACCTCTTGGGGATCACCTTGGGCCTCTGATGTTTCAGTTCGAATATCTGAATAAGATCAAAATGCTCAGCCTTGGCCATTTCATAGAAATGTTTGAAGTCTTCCTTCAGGGCCTTCCGGAAGGTTATCAATATTGCATTGAGATCCGGAACCCCAATTACCTGAAGAATGATTACTTTGATTTTCTCGCTGAACAGCACCTGGGACCTGTTTTTCTGCAGGGATACTACATGCCTTCGATTTTTGATTTGCATGAAAGGTTTAAGGATCGGTTGAGCGATCCAGTGGTGATCAGGCTTCATGGCATGGATCGAAATGGCATGGAAGAACGGACGAATAATGTTTGGGATAGAATTGTCGATCCAAGGGATAATGAGCTTTTGCAGCTGCAGAGTATTGTGAATGATCTTCGTGAACGACGACATCAAGTCTTCGTCAACGTCAACAATCATTACGAGGGTTCTGCCCCACGGACGATAGAAAAGATCAAAGCCCTTCTGTAGATTGTTGACTCCAATCAGACATCAACCCACATTACCCTTGCTTCGTCAGATTCCCGATGGCTTGAACATCACTCCTCTTCCGGCATCCAACGTTAGCTCTATCTCTCTCCAGTAACAGACGTCAAGTTCTTCGGGTGTCAGAAACAGGAGGATACAAAAGGAAGAGTTGCAAAATTCCCATAAGAAAGGACGGATGTCCTGAAAAACAGGACTACGTTCATGCCGACCTGAAAAGACAGGTTCGGAAAGAAGGGCACGTTCATCTTAGCCGTGGAGGTTATTTCTTTTCCGTTTGGCAGAATAAAAACGTATTCCCGGTACAATGGCTCCGAGGACTACAGGCACAAAACTTAAACCGAGAATAAGACTCCATCCTTTGGCTCCTGGTGACACTGTTTGCAGGATAGCTGCAAACGATGTCCAGTAGACGGCCAGCATCAGAAGAAGCAGGCCGATTGACTAGATATAATGGTTAACACGTTGGCAAGGAAGGCAGGTCTATTTCGCCAACGTGTTAACCATTATATCTAGGATAAGGCATGGACTAGGATGTCGTTTCTTTCTGCAGTTCGTTTGGGTCGTATTGTTCCTGTCTTTTTAAAACTTCCTCCCGAGAGAGTCCCTGTGTGGAATTGCTGTTCAGCCGGTGTAGCACGTCTTCTGACGTCGCCGACTAAAATGGTGCTCCGCCCAATTCCTGTTGTTGTGTCTATTTGCCCAAACCATCTTTTCCTTATAATGAATAATTAAGTAATATTAAGTAGTTATCGACATTGTTGTTTATTGCTGTCCGGTTTATGATATTAAGACCTCCTGTCAATAACGCAATTGGGCGCAGATAATGGTATTGGTCGGCATGTCGGAGATTTTTTTGATATAAACAGTGCCTTTTTTGTTGTAGGTCAAAAACACTGCCTCATCCAGAAGATCTGCCACCTGCCCTTCTGCTTGTTTTTGCACAATCACCTGTCTTCTTAAAGAATCGAATACACCCCAGACATGCTCATTTTCCGCGACAAAAAGAGTTTCAACCCGACCATCAAAAGCCGCCGTTAAGACCGACTCCAGGTCATCAACGACCCTGCCGCTGCCGAGATTATCCTGGAAATTGCGTACAACTTCCAGCTGTTGTTCTGAAAAATACTCCTCGGCGATGTCCCAGGCTTTTTGATGAAGAATTTCTTCTGACAACTCACCAACGTAACCGGCAATACCACGGGGAAGGATGGTGTGACTTTTGGTGATGTCCCGGTAGACACCATGTAATTCTTCAGTGCCGGCCAATATAATTGGTAACCCCTTGTCCTCCAATTGAGGAAAGAGAGCGCGATCGATTGCCTGAAAATAGCGCTCCAGGTTAGAGTTTTTGTCGTCGATACCTACTCCCTGCCCATGAAACATCGCTTCCCGTTTGCCAACGGTTGAACCGGTTTTAGTATGAAATTGCAGCTGTCGCTCCGGATCGTCATACTTCAGGACTTCCTGCATACTCCTTGGTGTATTTTCAGGGAGATCAATTTCCTGAACCTGATACCGATCTCCCTGAAACAACTGGAGGCGGTTCCGGCTCAAGGCGAGAATCAGATATTGTTCACCGGCCAGCAGCGGAAGAAGCGGTCTGACATGGATCCGCCGCCCCACCATGACCAATTCATTAAACGAAATCGGCAGTGCGTAACGTAGAACAGTCTTTCCGGTCAGGAAGACCGCCAGTCCATCCCGGCCAAGGTTCTTCCAGTATTCGGCATCCTTTACCAGGTCATATTCCGGCGCCAACAGACTGCGCGCTTCCGATGTCCTCATGCCCTCATGGATAAGTCTGTTTTCCACCTGAGTAATAAAATTTTTATAACGAATAGAATCCTGTTGATCTCCTACCCGACTAACCGGGATATAGATTGAAATTGACGGCCATTCCTCGACTTGTAAAAGAGATTCGATTTCATGTTTTTCTATGGTATCCATGATCATATCATCCTTTATGCTTTCTAATTTAAAAACCGCCTCTCGGACTGCCTCTGCCTTGCCATCACCATTGAGCTCACATCCGGAACTTCTTTATCCTGCCTACGAGCAGGTGACAGAGTTACTACTTTTCTTTTCAATAAACATGCCAGTACTGGGGATACCTGGTTAAAAACGATGGTATTTAACCTTATATTTTTGAGCACTTCAGCGTAACGTCGTTATTGCAGGCAAGAATTTTGCATCATCCAATTAACCAATACCAGAGACACGACCTGCAGCAATTCACTACTGCGGTAAGGATAAAAAACAGAGATTGAGGAGTAGCACAATGGATTCTATTGAATGGCAAACCAATACGAGAAACGCATTTGATTATGCACAAAAAAAAAATAAGCCGATCCTGTTGGATTTTTACAATCCCGAGTGAATTGGCTGTCAACAAATGGATGCAGTTACGTATCCAGCAAAGGAAGTTGTCAAATTTGTAAATAATTATCTGATTCCACTGCGAATCAATGCAAAAGATCAGGCAACGAATGAAGATTACAACCATTTCTGGACTCCTACTCTTGCAGTTCTGAATATCGAGGGCGATCAACTCCAGCAAGCAATTGGATTTTTGGGGGTGGATGATTTCATCACGAGCATGCTTCTCGGAATTGCCAAGGTGCATATCGATGCAGGGGAATACGATATGGCTATAATTCCCCTGAAAAGCCTGCAGGAAACTTTTCAAAAAAGCAGAGACGTTCCGGAGGCAATATTTTTTAGCGGTGTAACCCTCTATAAGGAGAGCAATGATCCAGGTAAACTCAAAGAGGCATATAAAAAACTCCTGAGCGACTACCCCGACAGAGCATGGACCGAACGGGCATCTCCATACCGTTTGCTCTAAGATTTCAGCAACTGAGCAGGTATGAAAAACCGTACGCAACTCACTATCATTCTGTTGGGAGAACGCCCTCTTCTCATCGGACTGATCATCGCCCTGGTGGTCCAGTCGGGGGTTTCGCTGCTTCAGCCATGGCCGCTGCAGTTCATCTTCGATTATGTCATTCTTGACAAACCTCTACCTGAAATGCCCAAAAACCTGCTGGGCGCTTCTTGGGATATGGTAGACCAACACCTGCTTGTTGTTATGGTGAGTGCTTTAATCTTTATAGCAATCTTAAATGGTATCGGGCTTTATCTGCAAAATATCACCCTGACCAAGCTCTCACAGATAGTTGTTCAAAAACTGCGTATCAGACTCTTTACGCATATATTGGAACTCCCGGTAACCCATTTTTATCGAACCGAACCGGGTGAAATAATTGAGCGAATCACCACCGACGCAGATGATACGCAACAACTTGTGGAAGGGCTGAGCGTTCTTTCCTGCAGAAGTGTTCCCACTTTCATCGGAATTGCTGCAATTATGATCTGGGTCGACTGGCAATTGGCTCTCGTCACACTTGGCATAGCCCCGGTTCTGGTCTGGGCCACCTATTTTTTTGGTGTGCGTATTAAGCGGGTCATACGACAGCGACGTCAGCATGAGGCCGATGTGTCTTCGCTTACCGAAGTGGCCACTAAAACCCATAAGTGGATCAAACTGCTGGGTTTGGAAGCTAACGAAATCGAACGGATGGAATACACCAGCGGACTGAGCCGAACAGCCGCGGTCGAGGCAGGCAGCTGGCAGGGATATTATACTTCGTTGACCAATATTATCCTGGCCGTCGGAAGCGCTGTCCTCCTTCTGTTTGGGGTGATGAGCATAAAAGCCGGCAGGATCACTCCCGGAGAACTGCTGGTCTTCATGAACTACCTGACAAGCCTCTACAAACCGATTCGTGAGTTCACTAAATACTTTGTCAAGATTACCAAGGCCATGGCCTGCAATGAGCGTATCGAAAACATCATGGCCATCACTCCCTGCCAACTTGGGGTCTGTGATAAACCTGACGCTAAGCCGCTGCATGCATTTGAAGAAAGTATCGAATTTGACAGGGTGTCCTTTGGATACGGCGATGATGCAATAATACATGACTTGTCATTTATCATTGAAAAAGGCAGGAAAATCGGATTGGTTGGTGATTCAGGCTCAGGTAAATCAACCTTATTGAACTTGATTCCACGTTTCTTCGATGTCACCAAAGGAAAAATCCGCATCGACGGCAGGGACATCCGTACAATTACCCTTGATTCACTGAGAAAACAGGTGGTTATGGTTACCCAGGAAGCAGTGCTGTTTCGAACCACAGTCAGGGAAAATATTGCCGTGGGCAAACTGGAGGAGATTGTATCAGAGAAAGAGATCCGGGATGCTGCCAAAAAAGCCAATGCAAATGACTTTATCCTTGAACTTCCGGAAGGCTACGACACAGTTCTCAGATCCGGCAACACGCAACTTTCCGGTGGAGAGCAAAAACGTATCCTCATTGCACGTGCCTTTCTAAGAAGTGCCGACATTGTACTCCTTGATGAACCGACGGACAGTCTTGATCCGGCCTCGGAAAGTCTGGTGATGGAGGCGTTTGATCGTTTATCCGAGAATCGGACCCTGATCGTTGCCTCGCATCAGCTCAAGGTGGTGGCAAATGCCGACACCATTCTCGTTTTACGGGACGGCCGGTTAGCCGAGCAAGGAACGCATGAGGCGTTGCTGAAAAAGAAGGGAATATATGCCGGTTTTTGGCATGAACAGATGGATTTCTAAGTAATGCTGACGCAAAAGATACTATGAAAGCATGGTCTTGGAGGGTATGTCGTTGAAAAACCATGATGACATAATCGTTCAGCCAGGAGTGCTCTCGCGTCTGCGATCCTGGTTTATCAACGATTTTCTCGGCATTATCCGCGAGATGCGCTTGAGCTACGTCCCGCCGCTGATGGTCTATTTTGCCGCAGGCATCGCCGGCTTTACCGGTATCGTCGAAAGTTTCTATGTCAAGAAAGAGCTCGGTCTCTCCGCGGTCTTCCTCGCCGGGCTAGGCTTCTGGGCAGGATTGCCCTGGGCCTTTAAAATGCCGATCGGACACCTGGTCGATCTTTTCTGGCGACGCAAGGCGCTGTTTGTCTATTTCGGCGCCCTGCTCATGGCCATCAGTCTGCTGATCATGGTCGGACTAACCGGCTACAGGTCACAGATGGAACAGTTCCTCACTGCGGGAACCTGGTATGTCATCTCAACCCTGCTCGCTCCCGTAGGCTACGTCATCCAGGATGTAGTTGCCGACGCCATGACGGTTGAGGCCGTACCGACACTTGACGAGCAGGGCAAGCCAATCAAGGAAGAAGAACTCAAGCGCATGCATACAACCATGCAGACCCTCGGCAGGATCGCCATTATCGGCGGTAGTGCGGTGGTTGCAGGACTGGGCGGCTGGCTGGCAGAAACACTCTCCTACCAGACGATGTATGAGATTGCCCTTTGTATTCCTGTAATTTCAGTTTTGGGTGTCACCTTTGGTCAGCTCAGCCTACGTCAACGGCGCCTGAGTATGGAGCAAGAGGGTGTAGAGGAAGAGGATATCCGCCGGTCCCTTCACCAGGATGATCTTGCGGTGCAGCCTGACTACAAAATCCTTGGCGGTAGCGCCGGTTTTGTGGTCTTGAGTCTTGTTTTTGGCCTTTCTGATATCACCTTGAAAAAAGAAGCGATATTTCTCGGCTCGCTCGCTGCAGTCGGCTACCTCATGCACGTAATTATGAAAGGGCTGGAGGTCCGAAAAAAAAGGGAAATCCTGGGAATCGCGATAATAATCTTTGTTTTCCGTGCCATGCCCACCATAGGCGCCGGTGCCAGCTGGTGGCAGATAGATGTCCTGCACTTCGATGAGGCTTTCTTCGGCACCCTTCGCCAGATATCCTCGATCCTTGCCGTCATCGGCCTGCTCGCCCTTCGGGGCTGGATGAGCAGAAGCCCTATTCCCTACCTGGTGGTCTTTCTCTCCATCTACAACACCATCATGATGCTGCCTTTTCTTGGCATGTTCTACGGTCTGCACGAGTGGACGGCCGCCCATCTCGGTTTTGGTGCACACACTATCGCCATTATCGACACCATGGTCGATTCCCCTCTGGGCCAGGTGGCCATGGTCCCAATGCTGGCCTGGATTGCCAGAGAAGCACCAGCCGACCAGAAGGCCACCTATTTTGCGGTAATGGCCGCATTCACCAACCTGGCCCTATCGGCTTCGAATCTGTTAACCAGCTACTTTAACGAGATTTTCACCATTGAGCGAGGCGATTATGGAGAACTCGGAATGTTAATGATCGCCGTCATAACAACAGGTCTGCTGTTGCCGGTACTCACCGTGCTACTGGTTAATGTCTGGCAGCGAACAACAAAGGAAAAAGATGAACGTGCGGTTGACAGCAAATGAAAGAATGGCGTCGACCCGGGCAGGCTGTTTTTCTTCGCCAGACTCGCTTGCCATCTCGTACAAACTGACTACTATTTTTTTCAAAAGTCTGAAACTTTACCAGGCAAGGATCAACAATCCCTTAAAGCCAACACGCTAATGTATCGGTTATAACCACCCCGTACCTGCAGAGAGGAGAACCTATAGGGAGGAAACAATGGCTACATTGAAAAGTATAAAGGAGATCCAAGGATATGAACTGGGAGCCCGGGACGGCAAGATAGGACGATGCCATGATTTTATCTTTGATGATCAAACCTGGGTAGTGCGTTATATTGTTGGCGATACCCGCAAATGGCTTCCGGGGCGCAAAGTTCTTATCTCCCCCATCTCTATTGGACCAGCCGAAGAATCAACACAAATATTAAATGTAGATCTCACCAAAGATCAAATAAAAAACTCTCCACCTCTTGAGTCCGATGCACCTGTCTCAAGACAATATGAAAGTATCTTCAACCGATATCATGAGTGGGGCAACTACTGGGAAGGTCCGTTAACATGGGGCCATCACCCTTATCCTCGCTTACTGCAACGAACAGAGAATTTGCATACTGAAGTCGCAACGGTTGAAGATGATAACCATCTCAGATCGACCCACGAAGTGCTGTCCTATTCCATCGAGGCTACCGACACCAACATTGGTCATATTGAAGACTTTATTGTCGATGAGGAGACATGGATAATACGATATCTTATTGTTGATACCAGCAACTGGTTGCCGGGCAGTAAAAAAGTGATCATCTCCCCGGAATGGATTGAGCGGGTTGAATGGGCGGATGGCAGTGCCATCGTGACAGTTAGCAGTGAAAAAATTAAAAATAGCCCTGAATACCACCCGAAGGTAACCTTAGATCGGGATTACGAAACGGCTCTTTACAATCATTATGGGCTGCCATATTACTGGTAACATGTTAGGCGTTTAATTCCGGCCATCCTTTCCTCGATGCCTCGGTCAAGGATTTTTATATCCCCGTCCAGCACATCAAACTCCCTGGCTACTTTTTCCAAACGTGATACTTCGGAGAATACTGCCGTAAGCCATTAATGATTTATTGATACAGCTCGGCAACCCTATTGCACCCTGTTGCCCTTTCGGAAAGATTGTTCTTCTCCCAATATTTTTTTCGTCCTCTTTTATCGGAAAAATGTCCCACAGAAGTGGATAAATGAAAGTGAGCTACCAGCGGAGAAAAATTAAAATTGACAAACTCGTAAAAACTTCGATTTCCGATGGATAAGTAAAAAACTTCCTATTGGAGGCGTGCAATTTTTCTATCATTTCGGCGTACATACGGTACGTGGTAATGATAGAAAAATTGTAACAACGAACAAGATGAAGAGTTTTTACGACGCCATCAAAATTAAGAATCATCGCGCTGCTCGCATAGCCCAGTACAAAAGCCCATCCGCTTTCCAGAAAAAACCAAGGGCTGTTTTTGCCGCTTCGCCATAGAGCTGCCAAAAACTAGCCATCTACCAATCTCCATTTTTCATAGTTGTCAACTTCTTCGAAGAATCGCAAGAAACGTACCAAAAAACATCCACCAAGCAATAATTGTCCATACCGGTCTTCCCTCCAGGATTTCTCGTTTTCCCGTCTGGTATGGTTATTGCTGCATTACAGTATAACTGGAGAATTTCTGGTCGGTTGAGCCCATTGTCCGTGTTGGCAACTACCGATAAAAATGGAGAAAATTCAGATGAATGATAACAGACGGAAGCATCAGGAAAAAAATGAGAGAAACACGACTGCCAACCGGCAGTATACCTGTCCCATGCATCCGGAAGTCGTTAGAAATGGGCCTGGTTCCTGCCCGAAGTGCGGCATGGCTCTTGAGCCGACGACAGCGCAACTGGAAGACGAGGATGATAATAAAGAATACGAGGATATGCGCAGACGTTTTATCTTTGCAGCGATTTTTACCGTACCCCTGCTCTTCATCGCCATGCGCGACATGCTCCCTGGCGGCCATTTCATAGATAATCTTGCTTCAAAAAAGACACTCGCCTGGGTCGAGTTTCTACTGGCATCGCCGGTGGTGCTCTGGTCGGGCTGGGTCTTTCTGGTCCGGGCCGTGCAATCATTACAACAAAAAAGTCTCAACATGTTCACACTCATCGGTCTGGGTGTGTCGGTGGCCTATTCCTACAGCATTGTTGCGGTGTTTTTTCCCGGTATCTTTCCTGCCGGCATGCGCGGACCGGATGGTACGGTCAGCGTCTATTTCGAGGCGTCCGGAGTGATTGTCACCCTTATCCTGTTTGGTCAGGTGCTTGAACTGAAGGCTCGCAGTCAGACGGGAAAAGCCATCAAAACCCTGCTTGGGCTTGCGCCTAAGATGGCTCGGAGAATTGATGAAGATGGCCAGGAAACGGACGTACCGCTTGAGGAAGTACAGGTCGGCGACCTGCTCAGAATCAGGCCGGGTGAAAAAATACCGGTAGATGGTGTCGTTACGGAGGGTTCAAGTTCGGTGGACGAATCGATGATTTCCGGCGAACCTGTTCCCATCGAAAAACGTCAGGACGACCAAGTTACCGGAGCGACCGTCAATGGCTCTGGAACATTGACTATCCGGGCCGAAAAGGTCGGCAGCGATACTGTTCTCTCGCAGATCGTCGAGATGGTGGCTAAAGCCCAGCGAAGCCGCGCTCCAATCCAAAAGCTTGCCGACCAGGTAGCCGCCTACTTCGTACCTGCTGTTATCGCCTCCGCCCTCATTGCTTTTGTAGTCTGGTCTTTTATCGGTCCGGAACCGCGGCTCTCCTATGCCCTTATTGCCGCGGTGTCTGTTCTGATTATCGCCTGCCCCTGTGCACTGGGACTTGCCACGCCTATGTCCATTATGGTGGCGACCGGCAAAGGCGCCGGCATGGGGGTACTGTTTAAAAATGCCGAGGCAATCGAGACAATGCGCAAGATCGACATTCTGGTGATGGATAAGACTGGAACCTTGACCCTTGGCGAACCAAAACTAACCAAGGTGGAAGCAGCAGACAATATAACCAAGGAAAAACTGCTGGCTCTGTCTGCCAGCCTCGAGAAGGTGAGCGAGCATCCTTATGCGGCGGCCATAGTCGACGGTGCGGCTGATCGACAGATCGAACTTTCTGAAGTAACGGACTTTGAGTCCCATACTGGAAAAGGTGTTTCCGGCAAGATCGACGGGACTAAAGTGCTCCTTGGTAATCATAGGCTCATGGATGATTACGACATTGATATTTCATCGCATACCGACCGGGCCGAAGAGTTGCGCAAGGAGGGGCATACTGTCATGTATATTGCCGCTGAGGGCGACTTTGCCGGACTTTTGGCCGTCGCCGACCCCATAAAAAAGAGTGCTGCTTCCGCCATTAAGCAACTCCATAATGAAGGGATACGACTGGTTATGCTGACCGGAGATAACCGCTCCACCGCCGAAGCGGTTGCTGCTAAGTTGGATATCGATGAGGTCGTGGCGGAAGTTCTGCCCGATAAAAAGGCTTCGGCCATAAAGAAGTTCCAGGAAGATGGCCATATAGTCGCCATGGCCGGGGACGGTATCAACGATGCACCTGCTCTTGCTCAGGCGCATGTGGGTATCGCTATGGGAACAGGTACCGATGTGGCGATGGAATCGGCGGGAGTTACCTTGGTGAAAGGCGATCTCAACGGTATCGTTCGAGCACGGAAATTGTCCAATGCGACGATGGCAAACATCAGGCAGAATCTCTTTTTCGCCTTTATTTACAACTCTCTCGGCGTACCGCTGGCTGCGGGAGTGCTTTATCCCTTCTTTGGGATTTTGTTATCGCCGATGATCGGAGCTGCCGCCATGAGTCTTTCCTCGGTCTCCGTTATCGGCAATGCCCTCAGGCTGAAAAGCCTGAAAATTGAGGACTAGCGGACTAGGACAAGGAATGCTTCGAGCTCTTTCCGACATCTTTCCGTTACACCCTGACATCAAAAAGCCCCGGAGGCACAAAAGGCTGCTTTGTTGTTTATCATAGGATCAAACGGCAGTTATGGCATATAGATTATCCAAAAATAAATCGGTAGAAAAAAGTGTTCGTAAGATTGCTCTGGAGCAGATAGACAAAGCAATCGGCGAGATCAAGGATAAGAATCTCGATCACCACGAAAAAGTCCATCAAGTGCGCAAAAGATGCAAGAAGCTACGAGCTCTGATCCGTCTGGTCCGTCCGAAATTTAAGGATTACAGCATAGAGAATGCCGTGCTTCGCGATGCCGCAAGGCAGCTCTCATTTATCAGGGATGCCCAGTCCATTATTGAATCGCTTGATCGGCTGAGCGAACATTTTCAACCGCATATCGACAACAAAGTGTTCACTTCAATCCGCAAGGAGTTGATTGCCCGGCGAAAACATTTCGTTGAAAACAAGGGCGATCTGGATCAGGAGCTGGAGCAGTTTCATGCCGAGATGAAGGAAATCCGGCGGCGCTGCCGGAAGTGGCAGATCGAGGGCACCAATTTCACCTCTATAGCCGGTGGCTTACGGAAAACTTACCGTCGCGGTAGGAAGGCCCTGGATAAAGCCTGTGAAACGCCGACAACGGAGAATTTTCATGAGTGGCGTAAGCGGGTAAAATACCACTGGTACCAATCCAGGCTCCTGCGCCAAATCTGGCCTGGTATGATGAGGGCCAGGCGGACTACCGCTAATGACCTTGCCAATCTCCTGGGGGATGATCATGATATGGCTATTCTGGGTGAGACATTACGGGACGATTTCAAGGATTTTAGCGGCAAAAACAGGCTGGAGGAGATTTTTGGACTTATCGAGCGGCGTCGGAGGGAACTACAGAATGCGGCGCGTCCCCTGGGTGAATGGCTCTATGCCGAGAACGGAAAGCAGCTGACGAAGCGCTATTCCTCTTATTGGTCCACTTGGAAAAACTACTAAAGCCTGTGCAACAGCCATGGTCGTATGAATGACAGGGGAAGCCTGCATAACATAGCGAGTAGGAGGCTCAGGTCGGTTAGAGCAAGAATTATAAAAAATGGCTGTATACCAGTTTAGCGGCCTTTTTATGACCCACAAATTTGATAATTTAACCATAGCTTGAATTTCTTCTTGAGTATCGCGATTTTTTTCTCAAAAAGCATATCTATCAGATCTCGCATCTTGCCGTAGTTTATAATCATTCAGCGATAATCGATTTAACTTTCTAGCAAATCAAGCACAGCCATATAGTCGATATCGGAGTCTACGCTTACCTGCGAGCATTGTTTTTTGAAAATAACGAATAGTTTGGGCAGGTAAGCGCAGACTCCGAAAGGGCATTCTCGGACAGGCTCCTATATCTGGCATGAAAATTGAAAGTAATACAGCAGAAGGTTGACGGATTCTCGCTCTAGACGTGACGGTTTAATCATCTCCAGGTGAGATCCTTAAAGAAATAACAGATAAAAATCCTGACACCACAATAAAAAAGCTTAAGAAAAAAGACGCTGAAAATGGCTCGGCAGAGATAACCTCAAAGCAGCCAACAAAAAGTGAAAGGAGGATATCATGTTACACGTAAAATCAATTCTCTGGCCATCCGATGACAGTGAATCTTCGGTTCGGGCTCTGGAAACGGCCGTTGGACTGGCAAAACAATTTGGGGCGAAAATCTATGGACTCCAGGCTGTTCCTCAGGTACCGGTCTATACCGATACCGCAGTGCCAATGACAGGCTTTGACATTTCGCGCTATGAAGCGGAGCTGAAAAAATCAACCCACAAGGCGCTGAAACAGAAAATTGCCGCTAAAGTATCCGATGACGTAGAGGTGGAGACCTTTGTCGAAATAGGCAAGCCTTCAGACGTTATTATCAATTTTGCCAAAGAGAGAAAGGTTGATCTGATCGTTATGGCGACGCATTCACGACCCGGTATTTCTCATTTTTTCATAGGCTCGGTCACCGAGGATACCATGCGACGGTCAACAATACCGATCCTTGTGGTTCCCGAAGCGGGTAGCAGATAACATATTATCAAGCTCGACACGCTGGGAGGCTGTCCGAGAATGCCCTCTCGGAGTCTCGTGCCTCGCTTACCTGCCCAAACTCATCGTTATATCTGAAAAAATTATCCTCGGAATATCAACTATATACCTGTGGTAATTTTTTCAGGAAATCCTCGATTTTGAAAGAAATTGCTATTCTCGGACAACCTCCTAGAGAATTGCTACAAAGAGCCAGCCAATATCAAATTTGACTACGATTTTGGTGGGTAACCAGCAATGGAGAAGAGTCAGCCCAGTGGCGGATTTTCATTGAAGGACAGGATTTCCTCCATTGAGGAATTTCTCGACTCTTGCAGAACAACAGGAGGATACCATGAGCAAAAAAGAAGCGTTCGAAAAACAATTCGAGGCACGGCTCAAAGAATGGAAAGCCGAAGTCGATGTATTGCGCGCAAAAGCCGACAAAGCCGATGCCGAGATGCGCATCAAGTATCATGAACAAATCGACGAATTACAGGAAAAAGAGAAAGAGATCCGTTCGCAACTGTCTTCCTTGAAAAATGCCGGAGAAGAAAGCTGGCAAGATCTGAAAAAGGGTTTGCAAGAGGCGAGCGACAGCTTGAGCAAGTCGTTTTCTTCTATAAAGGCCAAATTTAAATAGTGTAATAGTGTTATCCAGAAATGGGATGCATTCCTAATCGAGACGCTTGAAAATTTGATTATAGACATAATTTACAGGCAACGAAGTCCCTTGGGAGCCTGTTCGAGAATAGGCATTTTCCGGATGGACACTATTGTCTCTTTAACCGGCCGAAAAACCGGGATACAGCAAAAAGAAAAGCCACCACTCCTCTTGGTTCGGGGGACGGCAAAGAAGACATCCTCCGGGAAGTGCCCTCTGCCGGCATATGATCAGTTCACCTTGACTCTAGCCTCCTTAATTGCTCTCTCGACACGTTGCTGAAGAGTAGCGATTTCCTTCTTCAAGTCATCGAGATCCTCCCCTTCACTCTTCTTGAAGTCGTCCAGCTTTTCTTTCACGGCATTTTCTTTATTCACTATCTCTTCAATAATCTGATAAAATTTAATCTGATCATCCGGGGCGGCAACTTCAGCGATGATTCTGAATTTGGCGATTTCTCCGTGCCGGTTGTCTATCTGCTGTTCCACTTCCTTTATGAAGCTGGTTTTTTCCGTCATAATAGTATCCTCATCTTCATCAGCATTCTTAGAGTTTATAGTACTTTCCGTCGTCAGCCACATAATGAATGCCGTCCATAGCCTGGGGAGTCCGACGATTTTCCATGCATTCATAGGATTGACAAATTCATCATTGAGGCATTCCTTTGGTTTTATTCGACATGCTTGCAGACATAGTTCGAGAATGGAAATGCATTGAATTTCTTGTAATATTTTCTCAAAAATTCGATTACTTCGAGCTGTTCACCATCCAATTCTTCGATGCCGAGCTGTTTGGCAATTGCCCTGGATACTTCATGGTTCCAGGCTTCCTGGTTCACCGGAAACCCCTGGTCGTCCATCTTGATATTTTTTTCTGCAACGGTGATATCCGTCATGTCATTCCTCCTTCTTATTAAGCCTTTTCTGTTTTTTCATTGTCACGGTATCTGGGGCACATAAGAACCATGTCCGGCCCCGGAGACAAGATCGGTTCGTTTACAGGATCAGGCGCTCACCCAGGTCCAGGCGACATCCTTTTGATCCTCATAGAAGAATTTCATTTCCGCCTGAAAGAAAAGGCTGGAAATTTTAGTACCCACTTCTTCCCATTTTTTATCTCCGACAATCGCTGTCTTGCCAAATTGCTTTTTATGTTTGTAATCAAATTTAATATCCTGCCACAGGGCATCAAGCTCAAGTCCGGAAAATTCCTCCAGAAGAATGAAAAATCGCAAAGTTTCGAATTTTTCGAATAGTTGCTCCAACTCCGGCAACAGCTGGACATAGTCTCCCTTGGTGAGCTTGCCGGTGGCTGTAATTGTGACTACCTGATGTTCATTGAGATTCTCTATAGTAAGCATAGAAAAAACCTCCTTCGCCAATGCTCTAATTCTTGGCATTCATCTTTTCCTTGGTATTCATCTTCTCTTCAGTATCGTTATAGGCATTCACTACCTTATCGTAGGTATCTGCAAAGCCCTGTTTCACTCCCCCCCAGGCATCTTTGGAACTCTGCTTCATCTCGCCGTACCATTCGGAGAGCTGATTCCGTCTCCCTCGCATTTCCTTGAGGGATTGCTGATAACTTTCCCGTGTTGCTGCTTTCATAGTATCCCAGTTCTTCTCGATTTTAATCTCCAGCTCGCTGGTCTTCTGATCGAGCTGGTCCATCAATTCCTTGGCCTTGGCCACGGCGGCATCTTTCTGTTCTATGGTATAGTCACCGATAGCGGATGCAGCTTCACTCACTTTTTGTTTCACCTCTTTGTCGGAAGCATGGGCATAGGCAGAAAAGATGAGCATGATGAAATAAACCGACATTACCGAGATATGAAAAACCTGGCTTCTCTTGCTTGCATAAACTCTCATGGGAGACCTCCTCATTTATAATAGCTTTCCCGGAAACCCCTTTGTTCGTCTCTTTCTCCCCCCGGCTCTTTTCAGCGAAGGTGAGGGGGAGGTATACTTATTTAGGTTATAGCACAAATTGTGCCATGTGGAGAAAAAGCCTGGAGCAGTTATTTGTGAGATAGAGATAAGGAGGAATTTGAGGTCAGTCGTACTCCGGTCCGCGAAGCACTGATGCGGCTTGAGATGGATGGCTTAGTGCGGATTATTCTCAATGTTGGCACGTTTGTAGAGGAGGTGGGTTTTAAACAACTCAAAGATGTGTTTGAGATTCGGTCACATTTTGTGCGATTGGTGTACAATTTAGCCGCAGAGCGCATCTCCACAAAGGAAGTCGTCGAAATTCGTTATTCTCGTAAAACAATGCTCGCAATATCAGCTATATGCCTGTGCTTGTTTTGTGAGAATGCCTCGATTTTGGACAAAATGCCTATTCTCGGACAGGCTCCTAGAGATATGCATAGAGCCATTCAGTCGCTTGTAGAAGATTTGGAGGCAGTAGGCTGGTATGACCAGAGAATCGATGTTTGTCAGGACAGAGAATTGAAAGCGATTCTTGAACATAATCGGGACGAAGAAAAAGAACATGCTGCGATGGTAATGGAATGGATACGCAGAAAGGATCCCATATTTGACGAACAATTGAAAAACTACCTTTTCACCGATAAGCCAGTCGCTCATTAGTAGCTGTGGACGGAACCGGACCTTGAAGAGAAGACATACACAACCGGCCATTATCTTTCCGGAAAGTACCCTCAAGGTAATGACCGTTTTGTTGAGGGCCTTTCTTATCGTCGACGGTCTCACTTCTTTTTCCGTCTCGGTACTAGGCAGGAGAAAAGGCCTTCAGGGTGGAACATTGCTGCTTGAGGGACTGGCCGGTATTATCATTGGAGTCCTCACCTTTATCTGGCCGGGAGTTGGCGTCGTGGCAATAGTCTGGATGATTGGGGTGTATGCCACTGGTGTTTGGTTTGGCGATGGTCTTTCTTGCCTCAGAATGATTATAAAGATCGGTAGAGCATACTGACTTATGCAGCTGATTTTCTCTTTTTCTTGACATTATACCGTTTCCAGGCCGCGGCGGAAATTGTGTGAATATCGAGGCCGACATCCTCTTTGGGCATAAGGGGATAGAGACTGTATTTCAGGGAGCGCCTGCCCGGGTTGGTCTGGTTATAAATGCGGAGGATACACAGTATGGTCAGGCCCCCGTATTCGGCAAAAACGTCTTCGTCTCTGTATTTCACTTTCCTCCTCTTCATCTCTTTCAACAGGGTCGGGGTGACGGCCTCAAAGGTAATAGTGGCAAACTCGCCAAATTTGCCGATTCCCAGAATTCTGGTCAAGCCAGTGTAATTATTCTCCTTGTATCTGGTATCGTGGCAGACGACGACATAGGGAGGATAGAGATTCATGCCGTCGCTTGATATCGGCCGTTCTCTGGCCTGGTCAAGGTGGCGGATAAAAATCCGGGATTGCTTCTGAGTAAAATTGAACTCAGTTTTATAGTAGGCGAAAAAAAGCGGCGGATTGATTAGTCCTACCGCCAGGCAGGAACTGATCCGGGTCCGGGCACCATAGGACGGTTTCATGTAGGTCGGACAGTGACTTTTGATGATGTCGTCGACGGTGATTTCAATTGGCGCCGTATCGCCGAGTTTCATTTTCCGGCTATAGGCCGCCCTCTTGTAGGTATAAATCCTCCGGGCGGCTTTGGAGAAGAAACCACTGTCAAGGTTGATACTGTTGGCAATCCCATCCGGATAGAGCAATGTCGCATTGTCGTAACGCATCGACTCCCTAACCTTCTCCCGAAATGTTGCTGCGTCGATCTCACCATAGGAAGAATAGTTGATGAACTGTTCATCAACATCCTGGTAGACCAGGCCTCCGGGAGTGAAAATAGCCCCTTTATTATCAAACTTGCCTGTAGCGCCTTCTTCGTTTACATCCGGCATAAAGCCGGCTTGATATTGCCCGAGCATTTTCCAGAGAGTATCTAGGCGAATAGCAATGATTTCCCGTATCAACTCATTATCAATAATTGCCTTTTTGGTGACCATGTATATGCGAAATAGAAGTTAACCTGAAAGTTGCCGACCTCGTCGTATGCTATTGGATAATTCCCCGGATTCTTTATTAAGCCATACAAGCTAATGACCAAACACCGGCCAATCTATTCTTTCCAGCCGCACTATAGAAAATACCAACCCCGGTAAACGGGAAGAAAGTCGGGATAAGTACCTTCACGAAATTCATTCATAAAAAACAAGAAATGAATCTTTAAGGTACTAATCAACTGCGGCTTTATCAAGTAACTTGGTTTTTGCAGCAACTTAGGTTTAAGGGCAAACCCTAGGAGGCTGTCCGAGAATAGACATTTTGTCCAAAATCGAGGCAATCTCATAAAGCAAGCCCAGCCATATATTTAATATTGCGACCATTGTTTCAGGAGAAGAACGAAAAGTTTGGGCAGATAAGCGAGGTACGGGACTCCGAAAGGGCATTTTCGGACAGGCACCTCGGAAAAGATCAGGCAGACATGCGCATGGTGAGTCGCTCAACAACCATATCGATAGTTGTCCTGAAAGGCGGGACGATCAATATTCCCGGACGGATAGATGAAGGTTCCGTCCAAGTGAGTTAAACAAGAAAAGGGGATCATTGACCACAAACCGACAGAAGCACTGTCGAGTGCTGAGGCCTTTGGCGCTTCGACGAATAAAATTTACCTGTCGAACACACGCATTGAGTTTTAGAACCGAGACAGGCGATTCGTGATTTTGAAGTTGCCAGCGAAAAAAGTCACACAAAGATTCACAAACAATAAAAAAAGCACTTAACCCTGTTTTGGGATAAGTGCTTGATTTTTTTCTTGGTACACCAGGCAGGATTCGAACCTGCGACCCCCTGATTCGTAGTCAGATACTCTATCCAGCTGAGCTACTGGTGCATTGAAGAGTTGCTATATACCCTAGATTGGCCGGTAACTCAAGCCTGTTTTTTTGAATTGTTTTCTTTTTCTGCCTTGTGAAAAAGAATCTCGTGGTCTGCTGGTTTCATATCAACTTCGGCAATAATGCTAACTTCAACCTGATAACGTTTTTCCAACTCATTGAGTTCACCTCTCTTATTATTGAGCAAATATGATGCCACATCAAGAGGAAAATGGCATTCAATTATCTCGACCTGTTTCCGGCTGGCTCCAGTTTGGATCCTCCGTAAATAATAAAGAGAAAGTGTCTCAACAGACCTCACTGTTCCACGCCCTTTACAATGCTCGCACGTTCGATAATTTCCGGCCTCTATCGGAGCCCCTAATTTTTGCCGCGAAATCTGCATCAGGCCAAATTTAGATATCCTGCTGAAATCTACTTTAGCCTTGTCCTTTTTCATCGCAACTTTAACTTCTCGCTCTACGGCCAGGATATTCTTTTTATTTCGCATATCAATAAAGTCAACCACAATGAGCCCACCAAGGTCTCTGAGCCTTAGTTGTCGGGCCAGTTCCGTGGCCGCTTCAATATTGGCCTGAAAGATAGAAGCCTCAAAATTTTGACCTCTGGAGGTAGATCCGGAGTTCACATCAATTGCGACCAGTGCCTCGGTAGGATCAATAACAATGGAACCTCCGGAAGGCAGATTTACCTGCCGTTGATAGATCGATTCTATCTGATCTTCAACGCTATACTGATTAAAAATTGGTCGAGCTCCCTGATGAAAACGGACTACAACGTTTCTTTGTTCCTCGGGGAGCATTTTGACAAACTCTTTCACCTGTTCCAAGGCAGTCCGATCATCAACCAGAATCTCCTGAATGGAGGGATCAAAATGTTCCCTTAAGAATCTAAGTACGCTACGGTGATCCTCATACACCAGCCCAACCCCATCCATTTCCTGCCCTTTATTCTTGATTTCACTCCAAAGTTCAAGAAGATACTCGACATCACGAGACAAGGCTTCATGGGTAATATCAACACTGGCGGTTCGAACAATCCAGCCGATTCCCTCCGGTAAATCCATAGAGAGCATGGTATCCCTGAGTTGTGATCTTCGCTGTTCTCCGGATATTTTTCTTGAAATTCCAGCCGAATCGGACCCCGGCATCAGGACAACACATCGTCCGGGAATCGAAAGGAAGGTCGTCATATTCGCCCCTTTCTTCCCAACCTCCTCTTTAACTACCTGAGCCAGGATCTCCTGCCCCCTTTCAACAACATCGGTTATATTGATTTTTTTCCATTGATTATTTTCCACCTGACGAAGAGTTTCTGCAGACAAATCCTGTTTATAATATTCAGGATGGATCTCACTAAAGGGCAGAAAACCGTTTTTGTCTGTCCCGTAATCGACAAATGCCGCCTGAAGACTCGGTTCGATGGCAACAATACGAGCCTTGTAAATATTGTTTTTTGTTTGTGTTCTGGAAATCGTTGAAACATGGATGGACTCCAACCGACCATCCTCAAGCAAGGCCAATCGACATTCTTCAGGTTCTTCGGCATTGATCAGCAGCTTACAGACTTTTTTGGTTTCTGCTCTGGCCGGCTCCTCAACTCTTGCTGTTTTTGCCTTTGCATGGCGTGTCTCAGATACAGCTACAAGATCTCCAGGTTCGTTATCGGAAGGAGTTGCCTGTTTGATTTCTATTTCTTCTGTTCCCGACATGTCCGGCAACAGTCTCGGTACCTTCCTCTGTCTCTGCGACAACGACTGGCTTTTTCCCCCGTCCCCGCCGTCCCCTTGAACGCTTCGAAGGAGTTTTTTCCTCCGCAGGACGTTCCTCAACGTGTGACTCTGTAGCCTCGATTCCAGGAACCGCCTCGACTTGTTCAGCCGGTACAGTTTTACTCAGTTTCTTTTCATTGCCGATCTTTTCAGTTTGTCCTTTTGGTCGCCTCCCGGAAGGTTTCCTGGAGGGAACAGTTTTTTTCTGTTCCTCCTGACTTTCTTCCCCAAGCTCAACAACTGTTTTTTCTGTATTGACCGTTTTTATTGGTTTTTTTCTGATTCTCTTTTTAGGAACAACTTTCGGTTTTGCAACGGTTTCAGCTTCTTTTGCAACGGTTTCAACTTCAACTGCAACGATTTCAACGTCTTTCTTCGGTTCTGAAACAACAAGGTTGTCGGGCGACACATCACTTGTCGTCGTACTCTTCCACCATGCCCCAGTCGTCGCCTTTATTTGGATAGTCTTTTTTTCTTTCTCAGTATTTTTCTTTACAACCATGTTTTGTCCTTTTTACCGAATTCAGCACACTGGCAGTGGACATGATCCGGCCATCTCATTGATATAGTCGTTGACAACGACAGGTAATAAAAATCCTGCATTGCAACAATCATCGATTAGTTTGTCCCCCAACAGACAGGGCGCTTTTCAGTACCCCCTTTGAGGAGCACTTTGTTCTGTTCCCCCTTCCGGAGGATAAGTGCCTTTGCAAAATTATTTTTTGCAAAACAGGTCAAAAAATAATTCTGGGGCACTAACACTCTTACCGGTATACATTGAGCAAGATCGTTTCAGGCAGCTGGTTAACCGTGAAGAGTCACACAGTTAAACTATAAAGGTTTCTCACCTTTCAGCTGGATGTAAGTCCTTGTCTTTGCTAAACATATACCTTGCATTCATAAAAAGAAGTGATCTCGGGAATCTCTCAGGAACCTCACACCTTCTTGTTAAGACGTGATAAAATCTTTCACGTTCAGATATAATATATTCCCCGACACACTAGTACTGTCAATTTCAACGAAACACAAATGGTATTTGTAATCATCCCATGAGGAGGAAAACATTTTTCCCGGAATCTTTTGCTGCCTCATTAAGATCTGAGAACAGGTGTCTTTCAAGTTAGTATTTTCCAATCATATGAGATAGATATTCTCAGCACTTGCAATAGGGCACATGACTTTAAACTTGACAGTATTCACTCTGAACCGTACATTTCGAGCCTTAACAAAGCTGACGTATACAGTCATTCCTTCTTGACCTCACAAAGATGATAACATTACTTCAATATTGGACATTTTACTCTTTTCTTCAGAAAGAAGAAAGATTATTACGTTGCTAACAACGATCTCTCGAAAGGAGTATACTGTGCCCTCAAGTTTGTTGCGAGTTAACCTTTTTCAACTGGCTCTGGCTTTATTTAACTGCTTTTTTATCTGCGGTTTTGTCGGTCAGGCACATGCACAAAAGGCCTCTACTGAAGAATGGAATATTTCCGCAGATAAAATTGCACGCTATGAGGATCCAAACAGCATTGTGGCCCAAGGCAATGTTATCCTGACCAAGCAAGAAAAACTCCCGCAGCAAAAGTCGGCAGCTGAAATCAAAGCTTCTATGTGGTCCGGACTTCTGGAAGAAAAGGAACCGACTATAATAGCCACAAATAAGGATAACAAGCCATCAACTCCGGTTTATCAGACGACCATGACCATCAAGGCCGATTGGATGGTCTACGATGTGGATTTGGAATCCATCAAAGCCAAGGGGCATGTTCAAATATCTACCAAAGACAACCAGCTTTTTGCCAAGGAAGGCATCTTGAATCTAGTGAATGAAACCGGGAATTTTTCCAACGCAACCATTCTCAACAAAGACAACTCTCTCCATCTCGAAGGGAAAAATATAGAGAAGACCGGTGTTGACACTTATCGTATAAAAGACGGTTGGGTGATAACCTGTAAGCTGGAAGATCGTGAAACCCCTCCCTGGAGCTTTTCAAGCTCAGAAACCGACGTCAGACAAGATGGATATGCAGTGCTCAAGCATGCAAAGTTCAATATAAGGAATGTGCCCGTATTTTATACTCCTTACCTGCTTGTCCCAGTAAAAAGTACCCGTCAGACCGGTGTTCTTTTTCCGGAATTTTCTTCCTCGACCAATAATGGCTTCGGCTTTGACCTCCCTTTCTTTGTCAACATTTCCGACTCCGCCGATGTAACTTTCTATCCGGAATACTATACCAACCGTGGGTTCATGCCCGGAGCCGAGTTCCGTTATGTTTTGAGCGCTTCAGACAAAGGCGTGTTTACTGCGAACTTCCTCGATGATAAACTTTCAGATCCCTCAGAAACCGATTATTACAATGATACCGGCTACACCCATGATAACAGTGACAGGTACTGGATTAGAGGCAAAGCTGACCATACCTATGCTGACTGGCAAACACGGCTAGACCTCGATATTGTCTCAGATCAGGATTACCTCAATGAGTTCAACTCCGGGATAACGGGGTTTGAAAAGACTCATGACCGTTACCTTGAAACCTTTGGCCGGGGTTTTCAGAATAAATCAGATGCGTTGCGTGAGAACACGTTTAAAGCTCTCCGCACCTGGAACGGTATGTCGCTGCAGATGGGCCTTTTAGCAATCAATGATGCAGACACCAACGCGAGTGACACCAATACTCCGCTGTGGCAATTACCCAGTATCGATTATTCCGGCGTCGTCCCCATAGATGAAACGTATTTCTCTTTGGGGTGGGATACAAACTATGTCGATTATTGGCGGGAAGACGGCATAGGGGGACATCGATTTGATATCCATCCGACTCTCTCCACCCCTATACCTTTAAGTCCATACCTTGAATCAAGAGCAGAAATTGCCCTCCGTGACACCTTCTATATGGTCCAGACCTATGGGGACGGGGAGTGGGATAACGATAATATCCAAAATAGACTGTACCCTGAGTTCGGGACCGAGGTCGCTACCACTCTTGAGAGAGATTTTAGTTTTCCCGGGAGCGGTGACCGAACTCTTACCCACCAGGTGAGGCCATATCTTAAATATGGATATATCCCTGATATTGATCAAAATAATCTTCCTCAATTTGATGATGTCGACCGTATTGACGGGAAAAACGGCATTACGTATGGCGCTGATAATTATTTAAATATCTTTACAGGAAACGGAGGGAGATGGAGTTCTCTCAATGACTATGCGGAATGGAAGATAGAGCAATCGTACGATTTTCGTGATACAGCCTCCGACCAACCTTTTTCAGATATCTTTTCGGAATTAAAATGGAGGCCGTTGACCAGTACCTACATTTCTTATAAAACTTACTATGACGTATATAACAATAAATTCAACCGACATACCTTTGGAGGTCTCTCAAGCGACAGCAGGGGTGACTCCGTAAGCCTTGATTACAGTTTCAATGATGAACAAAATATCGAACAGATTAATGGAACTATTCTCGCTCATCTTATCAACGGCTGGAGTATTGGTGCATCAATTGAACATTCAATATCGCAGGATGAAACTGTTGAAGCCAAAGGATTCCTCGCCTACCAGGCGGCTTGCTGGACAGTCAAATTCGAGTCACACTACACCCCTGAGGATACCACCTATCTGGTGTTATTTAGTCTGGCCAACATCGGTTTCCCCTTGGGTGTCAGTCTTTGATTCTGAACGAGGTGAATGACACGAATCCCCACAAAGCAAGGGACTTATCCCGGCTTATTTCCCGTTTACCGGGGTGAATTCCTGTAGATGAGACCCGACTATGGAGACCTGACTATGCACTATGACATTTTCAATGGCGATGCCGATGGAATTTTCGCCCTTCATCAATATCGTCTTGAACATCCACTGCCCGACGCACAGTTGATAACCGGCGTGAAACGTGACATCCGACTGCTTTCCCTAGTTGAAAACCAGAACAACAGTAGTCTAACTGTCTTCGACATCTCCCTTGACAGTAACCGCAACTCACTTCTTCAGTTACTTCGACATGAGAATACGGTTGTCTACTTTGATCACCATTTTGCCGGCACTATTCCACAATCACCGTTGTTGCAGACGTTCATTAATCCCTCACCCGACACCTGCACCTCGCTCATTGTGAATGCAACTCTGGGGGGCAAACATTCACAATGGGCCATATGTGGTGCATTTGGCGATAATTTGAATCAGTTAGCAAACCAGCATGCAAAAGCACAGGGCTTGACAGAACAGCAAATTGGGCAATTACAGGAGTTGGGAGAACTCTTTAATTATAACGGCTATGGAGCGACTATCGAGGATCTCCACTATCACCCTCGGGAGCTCTATAAAGCGATTTTCTCCTACACCGATCCTTTTGATTTCATTGAAAATTCGACAGAACTTGCCGCACTGCGCCGGGGATACAGCGAAGATATTGCTTTGGCTATGCAGATAAAGGAGATGAAACTACCGGGTAAAAACAGAGTATACACCTTACCCGACACTCCGTGGGCCAAAAGAGTAACCGGTGTTTTTTCCAACATCAGATCGAGAGAGCAGACGGCGTCCGCCCACGCGGTAATCACTGAAAACAAAGATAAGACCCTGAGAATCAGTGTCCGTGCCCCACTTGATGATCGCCGTGATGCCGATACCCTTTGTAAACTTTTTCCGACCGGTGGTGGCAGATCGGCTGCTGCTGGAATCAACAACCTGCCCACTGATCAACTCGACATATTTTTGGAAAAGTTTCACTTTTTTTACCGATAACAATCGGTAACATTATCCCAAATAAAAGGGCTTCAAGCGATCTCCTGAAACCCTTTTATAATGGTTGAATAGAGATAGTTTAAAATTTAAACCACAGCCACAAATAGGCCATTGTGGTTAGTGAAATGGCAAAATCCCCCAAAGAGTAATCGGTTAGGAATAATGTCTCTCAGATTGCACCCTTTCGTTTTGGTTGTTTTCCTTCTAGCGATCATTGCAGTTGCAACGTCATGCGTGTTGATTACGTGGGATAAGCACAAACCTATTCACCGCCTCGAGCTACAAGATTTCCCAACCTTTTCCGACGATATGGATATCGATTCGCTAATCGAATCCACCAAACATCAAGCGGCCTACCTGGAGAGACGGAACCCCAAAGAAAAGATCACCTTCGGGGCTGAAAGCTATGATAATCGCCGGCTCCTGCTTTCCGTACGGGAACTTCTTGCGAAATTGCAGCAAAGGCCGGACAGCAGAGAGCTCAATCGATTTCTGCAGGAGAATTATCTCGTCTACCAGGCAGGAGGACGAACCGGGGAACAGGATCGCCGCATGCTGGTCACCGGGTATTATGAACCTATTTTCTCTGCCAGTCTCACAAAAAATCCGCCCTTCGTCAATCCAATTTATTCCCCTCCAAAATCTCTTGTTACCCTTCCTGCGGGGAAGAAGAAAAACAAAATTGGTCGATACGACCGGAACAACGCATTTGTCAAGTACTGGACCCGCGCGGAAATCGAAAATAACAACCTGCTACAAGGAAACGAACTGGCCTATCTGCAAGACCCGTTTGATGCTTTTCTCCTCCAGATCCAGGGATCGGGGAGAATTCGATTACCCGACACATCCATTCGCTCCATCCGTTTTGCAGCCTCCAATGGTCTGGACTACTACAGTATCGGAAAATTGCTGGTCGATGAGAAAATAATGACGCTGGAGGAGGTTAATATCCCCGCAATAAGAACATATCTACAAGCTCATCCTGAACAGCGGCAACGCATTTTGCAACACAATCCACGCTTCATTTTTTTCACCTGGGGTGATACACTTCCACCAACAGGAAGCAGCGGCGAGACACTGACTCCCGGAAGGTCCATCGCCATGGACTCGTCGGCTCTTCCCGGCGGGACTATCGGCTATTTAGTTTCGAGGAGACCAGAGGTGGATCCGGAAGGGATCATCACCGGCTGGATTCCACTCAAACGTTTCGTCTTTCCACAGGATTCGGGAGCAGCCATCAAAGGGACAGGACGAGTCGACGTCTTTTGGGGCAATGGTAACTATGCCGAGGTTGCCGCCAACCACATGAAGGAGGCAGGTAAACTCTACTTTCTGGTAAAAAAAGATGCCACCGGCCCTCTCGATAATGAAGATCCGCCCAATACGGCTCAATCGGCAACCGACAGCAAACGATTATGACAAACAACCATCCAGAACACCCCCTTGTGACCCTCATTACCGATTTTGGACTGAGCGATGAATATGTTGGTGTCCTCAAAGGAGTCATACTCAGTCATAACGCGGATATTCGCATCGTCGATATCTCTCATTTGGTCCCGGCACAAGATATACCAACAGCCTCCCACCTTCTGGCCAGGTCATATGTTTTTTTCCCTCCCGGCTCTGTTCATCTGGTTATTGTCGATCCCGGAGTAGGTTCTGATAGACCTCTCTTGGCGATACACTCGGACGCTCATTATTTCGTAGGTCCGGACAACGGAATCTTTACTCCCATAATCAAAGCGGCTAACTCATTATCCATCCACAGGATAACTGAATCCAGCCTCTTTTTGCATAGGGTAAGCAATACCTTCCACGGTCGAGATATCATGGCCCCAGTGGCAGCGCAACTTGCTACCGGTCTTGAAATCGACAGGGTTGGAGCAAAAGTCACCCCGGAAGATTGTCTGCTCGTCAGTCCAGGCTCGTGTTCGGTAATTGAGGGTGTTCTCCACGGCGAAATCACCCATGTAGACAAATTCGGTAATCTGTGTACGAATATTTCCCGAAACGAGGTAGAGAGGTTTAGTGGTGAAAAAAATATACTAATACAGATAGGAGAGGACGGCGGGTTTTCTGTTGACACCGTTTGCACGTCGTATGCCGGCCAGACAAAAGGTGCGATCTTGGCTCTTTACGATAGTCATGATTTTCTGGAAATAGCAGAAAATATGGGCAATGCATCGCAACGACTACGGGCTTCCACCGGTTGCCGTATCTTGCTTTTTCTCAAATAAAACTCAACCTTTGTATGTGGTTGCGGTTGAAAAGATCTTTTCACCTCTCCAGCCGATTTCCGAATATATTTATAAACACGAGAGGGGCGAACCACAGTTCGATTGTCATCTCCCTGGGGTAAGAAGAGCAAATCTCTGCCAGAAATCGGGGAAAGATTTGGCAACACAATTTTCTCCGGTAATTTGCACCCCAGGAATCCTGAGACCAGCCACGGCAAGACTCATCGCCATGCGGTGATCTTCATACGTTTCGATCTCAGCGCCTCTTAGACCTGCCCCCCCTTCACCATGGATAATCATGGAGGCTTCCCGTTCTTCAACTTTTACACCTAATTTAGTCAACTCGGCGACTACGGCGGAGAGCCGGTCACACTCTTTTATACGGAGATGGGCAATATTTTCAATGACCGTTTCCCCGTGGGCAAAAGCTGCGACTACGGCCAGAGTCGGCACCACATCCGGCATATCACCCATGTCCACCCTTATTCCTTCCAGTCGTTTGGTTCCCTGCAAAGTAATACCATTCCCGGTTCTGGTGATTTCGCAACCCATTCGTCCCAAGAGAGGCACCAGCATGGCATCGCCCTGAAGAGATGGCACAGGAACATTGGTTACCGTCACCCGACCGCCTGTTACTGCAGCAGCAGCCCAGAAGTAGGAGGCGTTGGAGGCATCCCCTTCAATCTGATATTCTCTCGCCCGGTAACAGCCTTGCGGCACGGAAAAAGAGCTGAAGTCGGAGGTACATTCAACTGCTATGCCAAAGGCATCCATAACCGAAAGCGTCATGGCAACATAGGGTTTGGAAAGCACCTCCCCCTCCACTTTCAGCAGAGCCGGGGTCCGGGCGTAGGGTGCCACCAGCAGTAGTGAAGAAAGGTATTGACTGCTTTTTCCTTCGGGAAGAATGGTGGTGCCACCGGCAAGTCCCCGACCATTAATGGCAAGAGGAGGACAATCAGTCCCTTTGATGGCGGTGATATCCACCCCCCATCCCCGCAACGCGGCGATCAGTGGTCCAATGGGACGCTGGTGCATTCTGGGATCACCGTCAATTACATAGGCTGAAGTTCCGAGCGCGGCAACAGAGGTTAGAAATCTTGTGGCAGTCCCATTATTACCAAGAAAAATGGGCTCATTGGAAGGCTGAATCCGGCCACCGTTGCCATGTACCTGCCACTCTTTGCCTTTGTCCATGGCAACACCCATCTGCACAAGAGCTTCGGACGAATATTTGGTATCCTCACTTTCCAGTGGCCCGAAAAGGGTACTCGTCCCCTTGGCAAGAGATGCAGCAATAAGCGCTCTCTGGGTAAGACTCTTTGAACCGGGGACTTCAATGGAGGCATCGATTTTTGAGATGGGCTGTATTTCTATCATGATTGTTTCACTTTAGTGACTTAGAAATTCTTTTCTTGTTGTCTAAGAAAGAATTTCGTGAAGGAACTTATCCCCGTGCTGTGCGGGGATTGAAAAAGCGATTCCTCAAAGGAGAATTTTAAAAAAGTCCCCGCAAAGTACTGAGTATTGTAAAAAGTCCCGCTCATTTCAGCGGGGTCAAAAAATTTAGGCCATACTATCTCGATGAGTCCATTTGCAGTCCGCCGATAATTGATCGGATAGATGTCAATTTTTCGGCCTCGACATATGCGCCAATCCCATCGACGACCTCTTCACTGGCCCTCGGATTGATAAAATTTGCAGTGCCAATCTGTACGGCGGTAGCCCCGGCGAGCATGAATTCCAAAGCATCTTCGGCCGAGTCGATCCCGCCTATGCCGATCACCGGAATGGATACGACCCTCGAAACCTCAAAAACCATACGCAAGGCCACCGGTTTTATGGCAGGACCAGACAGTCCACCAATGACATTGGCCAAAACAGGCCGCTTTGATTTCAAGTCAATAGCCATGCCGATCAGGGTATTGATCAGGGAGATCGAATCGGCACCGGCATCTTCGACTGCCCTGGCGATAACGGTGATATCCGAAACATTTGGCGAAAGCTTTACCATCACCGGCACGTCTGCTTTTTTCTTCACCGCAGAAGTTACCGAACCTGCCATCGCGGGATCAGTGCCGAAAGCAACCCCTCCTTTCTTAACATTCGGACAGGAAATATTTACCTCGATTCCAGCTACCCCAGAGACTCCCGCCAGCCTCTCGGTTATCTCTTCATATTCAGCCAGAGAATCTCCAAGAATATTGACAATAACAGGAACATTCAGCCCGGCAAGATACGGCATCTTTTCAGAGATAAACCTGTCCACCCCAACGTTCTGCAAACCAATAGCATTTAACATGCCGCAGGCAGTTTCAACAATCCGTGGCGGAGGGTTGCCTCCTCTCGGATGAAGCGAAATCCCTTTGACGATCACCGCCCCCAGGCGATGAAGATTCATGAGAGTTTCAAACTCTCTTGCATAGCCAAAGGTTCCCGATGCGGTCATCACAGGGTTTGCCAGTTCGAGAGATCCAATATTTACCCGCAGGTCAGGAACCACCCTCCCTTGATAGCTTACATCCATACTAAATCCTCCGCATTATAGACCGGACCATTTAAGCAAACGTGCGTATAGGTGCCGTCTTTAGCGGGCCTGCTGCAGCCGAGGCAGGCGCCCATGCCGCAAGCCATGACACTTTCAACAGAGACTTGACAAGGGATCCCGAGAGACTTGCATAATCTACTTACCCCTGCCATCATCGGTTCGGGACCACAACTATAGACGGTACATCCCACCGGTAGCTCAATTGATTTCATTAACTCAATTACAAATCCACGATACCCCAGTGAACCATCATCAGTCGCAGTAAGTATCTGAAGACCAAATTTTCTAAAATCAGCGAGCAAAGGTTCAATTTCAATTTTTCCACGCGCCCCGATAATGAGAAGATCCTTGCTGCAATCTTTTTTCAAACGACAATTTTCTTTTGCGAGAAACAGTAACGGGGCAATTCCTAACCCGCCACCGACCATAATGGTGGGTGACGTTTTATCAATCTGATATCCTTTGCCCAAAGGCCCCAACACTGAAAGCTCTTCGCCTTTTTTGGCATGGGCGAGAATACCGGTCCCCCTGCCGACCACTTTGAAATATATTTGGATCTTCCCTTCCGTGGTGGTCTGGTGGATGGAAAATGGCCGCCGTAACAGAGGGTCTTTGCCAACACCGGTCCGTATCATGACAAATTGACCAGGTTTTGCACAACCAGCAATTTGTGGACAATCCAACGTTAAACGATAGTTATTTTCAGAAAACTGTTCTACAAGAGTAACAGTTGCTTTTTCCTGGTATTGTGACATAGTTAGACTATACAATTTGAAGGATTAATTAATATCAGCAGTTACCAAACGAATCTCAACAATTTATTCTTATTATGATTACCGACCCCGCCCTTGTTGGAATATCCGCCATTTTCGGTGCCATTGTCGGCAGTTTTTTAAACGTTGTGATCCTGCGCTTGCCGGATCGCAATCAGTCGATAATCTTTCCTGCTTCGCATTGCCCGCGATGCTCCTCTTCGCTGCACTGGTACGAAAACATCCCAATCATCAGCTACATTTTCCTGCGAGGCAAATGCAGTCACTGCCAAGTGCATATCTCGCTCCAGTATCCCCTTGTCGAATTTCTGATGGCTCTTCTTGCAGCAGCCCTCATGAATTCATTCCAACTGTCAATTGTCACTGCGGGATACTTTTTGTTCTGCGCTGCACTCCTGGTCGTCATCTTTATAGACATTCACCATCAAATAATTCCTGATGTTATCAGTCTTCCCGGCATCTTACTCGGCGTTCTTTTCTCATTTGTGAGTCCCACCGTCACATGGCAAAGCTCACTGCTCGGACTGCTGATCGGCGGAGGAGTGCTCTACGCGGTGGCTTTATTGTACTTCCTTCTTCGTAAGATTGACGGCATGGGCGGGGGTGATATTAAACTGCTGGCCATGATTGGTGCCTGGCTTGGCTGGCAATCCCTGCCTTTCGTCATTTTCGCAAGTTCCTTATTCGGCTCTCTGGTCGGCTTAATTGCAATGTTTTACCAGAAAAAGGGTGGCCGAACCCGTATTCCTTTTGGGCCTTTCCTTTCCCTTGCCGCCCTTGTTTATACATTCTATTCAGAAAATATTCTTTATTTTTTCCACCTTTATCTTACTGGGCAATGGCCGTAAAGCAGCGTTACTTACTGCTCTGAGAGACATTGCCGGGCAATTCGCCGCCCTTCCAGTAATGCTTCCTCACCCTGTTTCTTGCTGTGTCCATACCCAGGATAATGTTTTCTGAACCAGGATTTTTCTTTCCGAACCATTTTCCCCCTCAACTGGAGGACCAGCCCAATAAAACGCCAAGGTTCTCGGATAGGATGGACAAAAACTATTGGTTTAGCCGGCTGTGCACTATATTGTTTCAACCGTTTTTCAACCGTCCAATAGTGCACTCGCCAGTATGATCTGCAGGAAATAAACTGAATCACCTTTTTCCCTGCACACACCTGTTGACCGTATCTATCGAGAAAATCCAATATTGGACCACTCGGCTGATATGACCATGTCGGACCCGCAAGGACTACGCAATCCCAATCCTCAAAACACCTTGCGCTCACCGGATGGATCTTCATCCTCTGACGGAAAAAGGTCCTGACCATAGCTACGGCGAGTTTGAAATTTGTTTTGAAAGGAAACGCATAAGGATCGACCGGTTCCAGCCTTTCAAGGCCCACTTCTATTCCTTCACTTTCGAGTCCCTCGATAAATTTCTTGAGCAGCACTCTGGTTTGCTGGGTGAAGGAATAAAAAACGATGAGAACCCTTTTCCTTTTCAAATGAAATCCCCGGATATCAACTTGATCAATGATGGTATAAAACTATCTCAACACATTCTACCTTTTAACAAAAAAAAAGCCCCCGACAAGTCGGGGGCTTTTTGATATAAGAATTAACCTTGCAACTACGCTTCTACTTCGTGCTCAACACTCACTGCAATTTTATACAAGAGTGTCACCAGCAGGCAACCTGTAGCCCAGATCCCAAGGGTTATTCCAATTTCATTGGCTGTAGGATAATACTCAACGATATCTCCCAATGGATTGACCGCCAGCCCCCCCAAGACAAAGCCGAGCCCTTTATCGATCCAGAGCGAAATAAAGATCATAGCACAACCAATCCCCACCAGCATATCAGTGTGTACCTTATTAATTTTCATGTAGGCAAATAAACCGAGTCCACCAAAACAGAGAAAGACTGAACTCCACATAAAAGGAACGAGATTATTGTAAACATGGCCATTATGCTCAAGACCGAAAAACAAATAATCAAGAGCTTCTTTGTGACCGGGGATATTCGAATAGTAGCTGACAAAGAACTCCAATCCAACAAAAAAGGCGTTTATTATGGCAGCGTACATAATGATTGTCGTCAGCTTGTTGATCGCTTCTTTACCAGCGTCAAAATGAGCAATCCTCTTCATAATCAAGCAGGCAATAACAATGAGTGCCGGCCCCGCAGCAAAAGCCGAGGCCAAAAATCGTGGAGCGGTAATAGCACTTAACCAAAAATGTCTACCAGGCAGACCACAGTAGAGCATTGCGGTTACGGTATGAATTGAGACAGCAAACGGAATGGAAACATAGACGAATATATATACCCATTTTGGTGGTTTTACCTGTTTACGTTCTGCTGTAAGAATAACCCAGCCGCAGATAATGTTGAGGCCTAAATACCCAAGCAGAACACACATATCCCAAAAAAGCATGGAATTTGGGGTTGGGTGCAGAATCATATTCAGTCCGCGTAACGGTTGACCGATATCAGCCATGATGAACATGAGACACATTACCAGAGAACCAATCGCCAGGAATTCACCAAGAATAGTGATTCTGCCGAATGTTTTATAGTTATGAACGTAATAGGGAAGTACAAGCATCAACCCTCCAGCTGCAACACCAACCAGAAAGGTAAATTGAGAAATATACAATCCCCATGACAGGTCACGACCCATACCGGTTAAGTACATACCAAAGAGAAACTGCCTGAGATAACAGATCGCTCCGACGAAAATGAATGCAGTTAAAAATACCAGCCACATCCAGTAGTTAGAGTTGCCTTTTAATACTTTTTCAATCATGACTCCCTCACACTATGTAAAAGACTGACGGTTTCGTCCCAAGGGATGGTTTCCTTTGGATGGTATGTTCCTTGTCGAGAATCTGACGAATTTCGGAATTTGGGTCATTCAGATCACCAAACACCATCGCCCCTACTTCCTTGACTGCCTCAACACATGCGGGTTCCTGCCCAAGGGCAAGCCGTTCACCACAGAAATTACACTTCTCTACGACACCTCGCATCCGAGTTGGAAAATCGGGATTATATTCAGTTATATATGGACGAGGATCCATCCAATTGAAGCTTCTAGCCCCATAGGGGCAGCCCATCATACAGAATCTGCAACCGATACAGCGGTGAAAATCCATGACAACAATCCCGGTTTTTTCGTCCCTGAAAGTTGCTTTTGTCGGGCAAACCCGAACACAGGGAGGTTCATTACAGTGATTACAGAGAGCCAGGTAATCGTTATCCCGCGTCACTTTTGACTCATGGTATGACGAATGCTCCAGAAAAACATTTTTAAAAGGAGCATGCCAAATCCATTTGATCTCATTCTTCTTGCTGTCAATATGTGGAACGTTATGAACCTTATGGCATGCAGCAGCCGCTTTATCCAAAAGATCAGGACGACCATACAGCTTGCGCATGTCAATGAGCATGCCGAGACGTACTCCAGTTGGAGTCTCTTCTGCCCCCTGTCCCTCACCAATCTGATGAGCATCAGCAGGCGCACCGTGAGCTGTTTCCTCGCCTTGAACTTCTGATGAAGCAAAGGCCGACGAGGAAGTGAGTTTTACCACGACAGGAGCACTGATACCGGCCAAAGCCGTTGCCCCCGCAATTTTAAGAAATTTTCTTCTTTGGTTATCCATTAGTGTGTCTCCTTCTTTGTCGCCAGCACGGTTGGAGTCAAATGACAATCCCAGCAATAGGGTTTGACAGATGCATATACATGACAGGAGTCACAAAATTTCTCCTTGTTGGTGTGGCATTGCATACAAGCTGTCTGTAGACCTTTACGATATTCCTTTCCGTCTACCTTAACCGCAACACGGTCATCGTTACGTAAAACGTCATCGCGCCATTGATTCAGCAAAGCCATATGACTCGATCGCATCTCCGCAATAGGTGCGACACACTGTTTTTCTCCACCCGGTGGTAATTCTGGTTTTGGTACCGCGCTTGCCTTCGAGAAGGCATTGAACCAGAGCGGGAAAGTTACAAACAGGACAAAAATGGCCAGTCCTGGAATTATAAATCTTTTGTTGTACATTAGGTTAACTCCTCTGTTCTGTTCAGGATATTTTAGAGCATAGTACGGAAGCCATCATCCAGTTCAGCGCGGTTTTCACCTTCCTGAATAAGCGCATTTGCCACAAGTTCAGTGACTCCACAAACTCCAACACCTGGATTCCAGTAGTTCATAAGTGAGGTGAGGGTCGCCCTGTCAATTGCACAGACACATGCCAACATGTTCACATCATGTTTCTCGTGAACATATTTTACAGCATTGGCACGTGGCAACCCTGAACGCATCCTCAGCTCCATTATCTCATCGGTATTGAGACCGGTTCCTGAACCACAACAAAAGGTCTGTTCGCGAATGGTGTTTTCCGGCATCTCAACCCAATCAACAACGTGATCAAGAATGTAACGAGGTTCGTCAAGAAGCCCCATTGCCCTGGCAGTATTACAGGAGTCATGATAGGTCGCTTTTACATGACTGTTACGACTCTTATCAAATTTCAACTTACCATGTTTAATAAGATCAGCGGTAAACTCGCTGATATGAACCATTTTTGATGATGCCGCATTCTCAAAGACAGTACCGGTAATAGGTGATACCGGTTTTTCAAGGAAGTCTGCGGGGCCGTTCATGGTATCCATATACTGATGGACAACACGCCACATATGCCCACACTCACCACCAATGATATATTTTACTCCCAATCTTTTTGCTTCTGCATACATCTTGGCATTGAGCTTTTTCATCGTCTCATTATTGGTAAAGAGACCGAAGTTACCGCCCTCCGAAGCGTATGTTGACCAGGTGTAGTCTAGACCAATTGCTTCAAAGAGAGCCAGGTATCCCATAGCGGTATACAGCCCAGGCTCTGCAAAAACATCCGCGGATGGAGTAATAAACAATACCTCCGCACCCTTTCTGTTAAAGCTGACGTTTGGTCTGATACCAGTTAGGGATTCAACATCATCGACCAGAAACTCGACATTATCCTTAAAGGTATGGGGCTGGAGTCCCATATGGTTACCGGTACGGTTAGAATTGGAAACCGGTTCCAAAATCCAGTTGATACCAACCCCGACCAGATGCAACAGTTCGCGCAACATCATGGTAACTTCAGCGGTATCTATTCCATATGGGCAAAAGACCGAACATCTTCGGCATTCCGTACACTGATAGGAGTACATAAACCACTCTTTCAGGACACCGACGGTCATCTCACGAGCACCCGCCATCTTACCCAAAATCTTGCCGGCCAGTGTGAAATCATTTCGATAAACCGATCTAAGAAGCTCGGCCCGCATTACCGGCATATTTTTGGGGTCTCCGGTACCGAGAAAGAAATGACACTTATCCGCACAGGCGCCACAACGGACACAGCAATCCATGAATATTTTCAGAGACCGAAATTTTTCAAGGCGCTCTTTCAGTCCTTTGATTATTATTTCTTTCCAATCTTCCGGCAGCTTCCAGTCTTCATCTTCTGGAGACCACTCACGGGAGTTAGGGAAATGCAGCCCCGACTGACTGTCGAGATAGGCCACCTTTTCCGATTTGGCAGGGTAGGCATAATTACCCGGCTTGAAAACAGCCGGGAATTCCATCCAATCCATGGTAGGTATTGCTCCTGTTGCCAAGGATGGTTCCTGCACTACGCTTTTCGATAATTGTTCTAATTTTGCAACCGCCATCGTTATCTAATCCTCTTAAGCTAGTTTTGGATCAATATTCTTATTCTTCATCCTTTTTAGGAGCCAGCTCCTTTTCAACCGGAATGCCAGCATCTACCATAAACTCACGGAACTCGTCCTCATACCCCGCATAGGAATGGGGCAGAATTCGTGGATTCCAGGGATTGATATGACGTTTTGCCCGGCTATCATTTTTCATGTTCCTGGTTGGGCTCATAAATACTCCGGCAAAATGCATGAGTTTGCTGAATGGAAAATATGACAGCAAGGCACAGACCAGAAACAAATGAATGTAGAAAATTGCACCTAGTTCCGTACCAATTGTTGGCGAGAAAGTGACCAGACCAACCGCCAGTTGTTTAATAGTAACGATGTCAATATTGGTCCGCAGGAAATAACGCATCAGAATGCCGGTCAAAGCGATGGTGAAGATAAGCACCAGTGGGAAGTAATCATTCATTAAAGAGATGAAGCGGACATGACGGGTAATAAGTCTTCTAGAGAAGAGAAGTATACAACCTGCGAGCAGTCCGATATCGGTCATGTACCAGGTAGGAGCACCAACCTGGAAAAGACCATCGCCATACTCGAGCCAGCCGATCCATGCAGGAATCGGGTCGAGAAAAAGACGCATATGCCTGATCACGATCACCAGAAAAGAATAATGAAAAATCAGGGCAAACATCCACAACCACTTTGAAGATTCATAGGTGATCTGTGGTCCATCGTAAATTTCCGACTTAGTGTTTCTAAACAGGGACCGAAAGGTCACCACTTCAAGAAACATTCTAGCAACAACCTCGGCGGTTGTGTTTGGAGCCTCAAGCTTATTGTGCTTGATAAAATCCAATGATTTTCCTTGTCCGCAGGTAGTCTGGATCGAAAATGGCACAGGAGATTTTCCCCATTGCACCACCCGATAGACGCAGCCACCAAGAAAAATCATTATGGCCAGATACGGCAGAGCGACACCAAACAAATAGGGCATCCCTGGTATCTGAGATCCGAGTCCGGCGATCAGTACCAACGCTATGACTGCCAGGAATGAGAAGGCGTACTTCATTTCTTACCTCGCTTCAGTTGAACTGTTTTGGAAACCACGCAGCTGAAACATATCCACTGCCAGCTACACGGAAACCAGTTAAAGACCATTAACCTAGATTAAACTTTTTTATCGGCCAGCAGGTTCGATGGACACTTGCTGTCTGTTAATATGTGACTTCCCGACTTAATTTCATTGATCCGAACCTGATACAGACGCTCTCGGAACCTCATGTAGATATCAAAAGCCGTGAGCATCGCAAGATCTACTGCAAATTCGAAATCATAAAGTTCAGCCACCAAATGCTTTCGCTCTTTATCAGCGGCGAAAATTTCTCGGGTAATGTGTTTAACAGCATTTAATGGTGCGACCGCTTGGGATGGAGAAAATTGCTGCACGGCTCGAATACTCAGTATCTGTTCTAGATGAGGAACAAGTTCTTCGGCATCGGCCCCCTTGGAGAGCAGGAGAAAAAGCTGACCCAACGCCTCTCTAATATTTCCACCGACAGGATTGGCGAATTTGTCGTGCTCTTTGATAAAGAACCCTGATGAAATATAGGTAGAAAGAGTATATTCCACCCATTTGTTAACTATTTTTTCCCTGTGGTTTCTAAAACCTTCTGCTAGATCCATACGTGTACAACCCTTTCTATTAGCACAACAACAAAATTGGACGGCCATCTGGCACGGATTAAAACTAATGAATGACCATTCACAAATTGACATTTCTAGCACCTTTCCCTCTCTTTTTCAAGAACATTTTTCCAGCATGTAGCTCGCTCAAATGGCGGCTGAGAGAGGGGGTTTCGGCTATTTCTACTTCTTTGAAAATTGGATAATATCTCCCACAATATTGACAGCCTCCCCAATGTAGGGATCTTCCTTAACATCTTTCAGCCATTTCTCTTTGGGATCTTCTTTCTGGCTGCTCGGCTCCTCAAAATCGGAGTCTTCTCCTTTTTCCTCCCGATATTTCCGGTAATGAGCTCCTACTTTTTCTCTCATTTGCCGTGCTTCATCACGTTTCAGCCTCATGTCATCTATTTGAAGGGAAATCATTGTGTTTTTGCTTTGTTCAGCTTCCTTCACTGCTTCTTCGCTGATAGTTTTAAAAGCTTCGTCATTTGCCACTCGTTTCAGACTCATTTCTCGCAGTTTTTCCAGATCAAACGGCCTCTTATCTGGGGTAAACTTAACAGGTTGGATAGAATCCCAAGGAAGAGAATAGTCCAGATAACGCTCACCTGATTTTATGTGTTCGAAAAGATTTGGCAAAACGATATCGGGCTCTACACCTTTGTACTGAGTGGAACTTCCGGTAACCCGATAAAATTTTTGAATCGTGACCTTCAAGGCCCCGAGAGCCTCATATTTATGAAGCTGAAGCAAGGGCATGTTTTCATTGAGATCTATGATAGTCTGCACCGTTCCTTTACCATGGGTGTGCGTACCCCCTATAATGATGGCCCGTCGGTAATCCTGCAGCGCTGCTGCGACAATTTCGGAGGCCGATGCCGAAAATTTATTGACCAGCACAACGAGTGGCCCACCGTAAGAGACTTGTTCGTTCGTATCGCTTAAAATCCGCCTGTCACCTAATCTGTTCATGACCTGAACCACTGGTCCAGATTTTACAAAAAGTCCTGTTATATCGACAGCATCAACAAGAGCACCGCCACCATCATCCCGCAAATCGAGGATAAGCCCATTGATGTTTTCTTTTTTTAATTCAAGTATTGCCTTGAGGGTATCGCCTGTTGAGTTTCGTCCGTTGCCACCATTTCTAGTTCCTTCGAAGTCACGATAAAAGCTCGGAATAAAGATATATCCCGTCTTACTCCCATGTTTTGATTCAATCACCGTACTTTTAACAAAGGTTTCTTCTATCTGGACAACATCGCGAATAATCTTGATAACTTCCGTGATGCCATCAGTCCTTTTCACAGTAAGGCTGACCGCCTCTCCTTTAGGACCTCGAATAAGACGAACGGCGTCTCTCAGTCTCATATCGGTGATATCAACCGGTTCTTCACCTTCCTGTGCGACCTGTAAGATTATATCGCCTGGTTTGAGACTGCCCTGCCGGGCGGATGCACTGCCGGGGATGATACTGATGACCTTGATTAAACCATCATCCTCACGAAGAAGCGCCCCGATCCCTTCAAGACTCCCCCGCATGCTAATATCAAACTGTTCTTTGCTTGCCGGAGGGATGTAATTAGTATGGGGACCAAATGCCCTGGTAATGCAGTTGAAGAAACGATCATAATGGTCCTGCAGGGTTTCCTGATACAAGCGCTGAAAGAAATTTCTATTCCGTTTGCCGATCTTGGCTATGGCCTCTTGCCAAAGCTCTGCCTCACTCATGAGCTTTGGTGGCTGTTCATCCGCTTTCGGTTTTTCCAGCCTATCCTTCTGCGCCTCCTCCAGATCCAGATACTGTGAAATGATCTGGGCCTTCAACACCTTGCGCCATCGATCTTTCAGTTCAGTCAGATTTTTGGCAAAATCAACTTTTTCAGGATCGGTTTCATAGGTCTCTCTTTTTCCGACATCAAAATTTCCGACATAAAGCCCAGCCTGAGCCAAGCGCACTGATGTTCGAATTTTGAGCTGCCGGCCTACAGAAATCTGTTTCGGATCATTAAGATTGTTATCACCGATCAATTCCCCTACCCTCAGACCTTCAAATCGGTCAGCAATCTTGACCAGGGTATCTCCCGGTTTGACTGTATAAGCAGCAAATCCGGCAACGGGCTCTGCTTTTACTGTGTCACTTGCCAGCATCGTAACGACCATTTTCTGCACCAGGTCTATTTTTTCACTGAGGATATCGTATCCGGTGTCAGGCAGAGTAATCCGACCATCGGAAAGATTGTCGTCAATGTAGGGTACAAATGCTTGAAGCTGCTCCACATCTTGCTTAAGTAAAAACCGTTTCTGGTAATCCAGCTGTTTTATGTAGAGATGAAAAGTGGCACGCGCCAGCTCATCATTGAAAACCTTGTCGCTGAAATGCAGGGAAGGCAGTTGCTTGCTGAGGATATACCCAATGAGACTATTTCTCTTCTGGTCAAACTCCCCGGCTTTGGAGGTATTACCGAAAGTGATGGTGGAAAAAGTCAGACAAAACAGAGCCAGATAAAAGACCAGGAAAATCTTTTTATTTTTCATAATTGTAAGTAAAAGGAGTTATCGAAAACGAACGAGACGTAAAATTATCCCTGTAAGAGATAACAGAATGACAAAACAAATACCACGACAAAGACATATTCATGGAAAAATTACAACAGGCAATTTCTGAATTTATTACAAAACGTAATTGGCAACAATTTCACACGCCGAAGAACCTAGCGATGGCCCTTTCTGTTGAGACAGCAGAGTTACTGGAAATTTTTCAATGGATGACAGGTGAAGAAAGTTGTCAGGTCGACAATACAATTCGTAAGCACATCAAAGAAGAGATAGGGGATCTCATGATTTTCAAAACTACGACGATAGCAGACAGTGTTTTTCCAGTACTTCACATCTGCTCCCCAACTCAACACCCAACTCGACAGCATAACCTTGCAGTTCTTTATAGGTGCAGTTTATAATGGATGGCCGATTGAGGCGTTGGAGTTGCTCGATTTCGGTTTCCAGAAATACCTGAAGAGCAGCCGCTGCCTGATTCCGGACTCGGCCCACCTCCAGATACTGACGAGCACAAAACGTACAAAATCGTCGATAATTGATAATCGACCGGCCTATCCCCCTATAGATGGATTTGGTGCAATTGTCATGCTGCAAATCCCGGAGTACAATCTCTTCGTACCGGTCAATGGCCGCCTTTTTCAGCAATTCGATCTGTTTTTCATTCAAGCAGATGCGTGGACCATCATGCGCTCGGCTGAGATAGTAGATTGCCGAATGGTAGGCGATTTCAGGAGTTTCACCGGAGTTTCTAACAATATACCATTCGTTTTCAATTTGTTCGGTCGGATCGTCGCTCATCGTTTTGACTACTACTGCTCGTTTTGTCCTTTGATCAGGCCGAATAATTCACGGACAGTTGTTACTTTCAGATCATTGTTATCTCGTCCCGCACACGACTCACTCTTGAGGTACATCAACGGATCGTGTAGAATTTTAGTAACAATTGCAGTCACCATTTTTTCGAGATTTTTCCGCTCAGATTCCGCCATATCAGGCATTTTGGCCAATGTTCTGTCCAACTCCCCCTGGCCGATAGCATCCATTTTCTCCTTAAGAGCCTGGATAGTGGGGGTCACCGCCAGACTGAGAAACCATCGCTCGAATTTCAGTGTTTCTTCATCAACAATACGAGTGGCTTTTACTGCTTCTTTATCTCTTTCCGCCTTATTTATCTGAACAACATTAGTTAAATCATCAATGTCGTAAAGATAGACGTTGTCCAATTCATTTAACCGGGGATCAAGATCTCTGGGAACGGCAATATCAATAAAGAAGAGTGGACGGTTCATTCTGGCCCGCATTTCTGATTTTACTTCGTCTTTATGAAGAATTATCTCCCTTGCCCCGGTAGAACTAATAATAATATCGACATGCTCCAATTGCTGAACCAATTCATTAATGGAAACGGCTCTGCCATTAAAACGTTTTGCCAGATCGATAGCCCGAACCAAGGTCCGATTCGCCACGACCACAGAGCCGATTCCCTGTCCGACAAGATGTTCCGCTGCAAGTTCAGCCATCTCACCCGCCCCAATCAGGAGAACACTTTTATCCTGCAGATTGCCGAATATTTTTTTTGCCAGTTGTACAGCAGCATAGCTAATAGAAACGGCGGAGGATCCGATTGCTGTTTCGGATCGGACTCTTTTAGCAACCGAAAAGGATTTGTGAATCAGCTTATTCAGCAATGGCCCTGTGCAGCCAAAATGGGCGGCATACCGATAGGCCTCTTTCAACTGTCCAAGAATCTGTGCCTCCCCGACTACCATCGAATCGAGACTGGCGGCTACCATGAATAAATGGCGCACTGCCTCCATATCGTACAGCAGATAAAGGTACTTACGACATTCCATCTGGGATACTGTAGCACCGAAGAGAAAATCGATGACATCTTCTTCAACGGTATTTCCAGCTTCGGTTACCAGCAGTAATTCAACTCGATTACAGGTGGAAAGAAGATAGTACTCACTGAGTCCGCGAATCTTCTTCATTGCGGCAAGCGGTTCTTCATAGCCGCCCGATAGAGCAATTTTCTCGCGTATCGCAACAGGTGTGGTCTTATGATTTACCCCAAGGAGAAGTATCTTTTCACTTGGCATAACTATGAACTCCTCCAAGCAAATATGTTACGCCCCACAGGGTAAAAACAATTGAAGCAAAACCTACGATAGCCATCACCGCCGCTCTTTTTCCTCGCCAGCCTACAGTTAATCGCTGATGCATCTGTACCAGGTAAAGAAACCATGTTATTAACGACCATGTCTCCTTGGGGTCCCACTGCCAATACGTACCCCATGCCTGCCGCGCCCAAACGGATCCCGTCACAATGCCAAGAGTTAAAAAAACAAAGCCTACTGTTAAGCAGTGATTATTCAATTGATCGAGAGCCTCAAGGGAGGGAAAACGGGCAAAGAAATAACCAAATTTTTTGTTTTTCAGTTCCCTCTCCTGCAAGAGATACATAAGCCCTCCACAGAAAGCCAGGGACAAAAAACCGTAGGCGATAATAGAAACTCCGGCATGAATCGGAAGCCACATACTTTGCAGAGCCGGAAGCAATGGTGCGAAATCCCTTGAAGAAAAAGAGGCGATTAATAAAAGACAGAAAATGAGAATTGAAACAAAAGTACCAAAATTTTTTACGGTGTACCGCCACCGGAAAGAAAGATAGGCCCATGTTGTGGCCCATGCAAAAAAAACCACTGCTTCATGCTGGGACGTTATGGGGGTATGACCTGCAAGAATGTATCGAGAAACTATATGGAGCGTCTGTAAAATTCCCGAGACAAGAAGGATCATCCTGGCAATTTTGCGTATTTTTTTGTTCTGACTGACAAAATACACCAGATAAGCCGCCGTGGCGACGAAGGTTGCACCCAAAACCGACTGAAAAAGGAGATAGTTTATTTCTTCCATGGGGATCCTTGCAACAAATAACAACATTCAGGTGATTTTCCTGTGGATCGTCACTTCAACCAATTTATTTGTCGTACTTTTCTAGTATTTTTTTAACAAGACCCACTGCATCGGTGGATTCCGGCAACTCCCGAAGAAGCAGCATCTGGAGATCGAACCAGTTCGACTTTAGTACCAGCTCTACAATTCCCTGCTGAAACAACCTGCGAAAGAGTTCACTATTTGATACAGAATCTTCACTAGGACCAACTACCTCTTTCCTAATCAAAGAGAAGAGCTCGACCACTATCGCGTACTCTGGAACTAATTCAATTTCCAGTTGTTGTCTGATTCGTTTGGCAAGGGCAGGACTGCTTCCTCCGGTGGAAACGGTAACCAACATTTTTCCTCGTCGAAAATGTGCCGGTACATGAAACTGACTTTTCTGTGGATCATCGGCACTGTTCAACAAGACCGAATATTTTGCAGCTTCTTTGGTGATCAGCAGCTGGATATCACGGTTGTTCGTTGCCGCAAAAACCATGAACGATCCTTTTAAATCACCTTCGACGAACCCTCTCTCGAACCACTCGATTTCATTATTTTTTGCGAGGACATTCAACTCAGAATGTACCTCTGGGCTAATCACCCGAATTCTGGCCCCACCTGCCAACAGGCTTTTCGTTTTGCGCAAGGCAACGGCTCCACCCCCGACCACCAGGCACAACTTATCGGCAATATTTAAATTGACAGGATATAACAACATGGATTTTTCGAGATGAAGGTCAACTCTTCGCCAGTTTTTAGTTAGTGTGTAACCATCTGAAAATTACCATAGGATCAGTATGGTAATCAGTTTTTTTTGTGTCGTAAACGATTGATTAGAATTGTTATCTTTTTCCCGTCACGTTTAATAACTTGCTCTTTTAAACCAATGTCAAAATCTTTCTGGGCAATATTGAGAAACTTCGGAAGACTCTGTCGTTTTGCATCGTGAGCCAGATAAATCACCCCGTCCGGTTTCAGGCACGTCTTGAAAATATTCAACAAAGGTTGAAAAAACTCATCCCGAAAAAGTATTTCCGCACCTGCTAGTACGTCAAAGGGTTCCAATGGGGGTGGATTCAACCAGTCAAGATGAATAAATTGAATTCCACTCAATCCCGAAGCGGCTGCACTCACTTTTTGAAAATCCATAATGATCTCTTCATAATCACTTATCGTCACCTCAAATCCGGCAGAAGCAGCGGCAAGCCCGGGAGCTCCCAGTCCGGCACCAAGTTCCAGCAATCTGCTCCCTGCGGCATTGGACTGCGAACCTAAGATATAGGCAAGAATCATCGCGGCGTCCCAAAGACGAATCCAAAACGGAAACTCTGAGACATCTGCCAAGGGATCCTTTCCAGCTAAAAATTCCTCCAGATCATCGATTTTGAGCAGACGAATTTGCTTGTCGCCAAAACGAAGCCGGTCGAACGTCAAAGCGTATTTTTGTCGAATACGGTTATAAATCTGCCTTTCATATTCTGGAAGGGTTCGAATATCCATAGGTGAAACCTTATTGAAACTCAGTGTTAATGTGTAATATTGTTCAGGTTATAGAGTGGAAATAGTGCATCGAATCGATAGTTGCGAGATGGAGAAAAACATCAAAACAACGCACTGCTCATGAAAATACAATACAAGTTTGCGTATCCAGGAGAAACGCTTCAAACAAAAAAGGTCGGCTGATATAAAATCAGCCGACCCGGTACAATACTTAAAGAGAAATGCTATGTCAATCAACAACCCTCAACAGCACCTTTCTTACTTGCGGTGGTAACTTTAACTTTATCCCCAGGAGCCATTTTATCAGCTTTCTCACAGGTCATAGTCACTTTGTCACCGTCAACTCCATCAACGGTACACTTTAATTTTGCAGCAAAACCGAAACCAGCTGTACACAACGCAAAAACCAGAGCCATTGCAAAAGCGACCATCTTTTTCTTCATTGTTATTCTCCTTTAGTTTAAAGACTTAGTTTACTTTTGGGGGCGAAGCTTCATTGTAAATAGCACGTTATCAAATTAAAAATAAATAGAATATATAAACACACTCTATTTCATTTTTAGATTAAATGCAACCAAAATCAATCAGTTGAGCAGGCTTAGAATATCTTTTTCAAGGATCTCATGTTGTACATACCCTGTGTATTTTTTTACCACATTGCCAGATTTATTCACCAAAAAGGCAACAGGAATACCATATATTCCACCGAAATCTCTGGTAGTCTGCGATTCGGCCAGCAGCACTGGATAGTTGATCGCTCGTTTCTCTACAAATTTTGCCACTAAAGCAGGACTTTGTTGATCTACCGACAAACCCACGACGGAGAATCCCGCATCGGCCAAACCATGCTGTAATTTTACCAGAGCGGGTACTTCCTCGGCGCAGGGTGGACACCAAGTCGCAAAAAATACAACCAGCAATACTTTCCCTTTAAAAGAATCCGACTGAACAATCTTACCGTCACGCACACTCTCCAGTGCAAATTTAGGCATTGTGGTGGCTGCTTCCGATGCCGCAACAGTCCACATCACAGTTAACGCCAATATTACACAGAAGAACGGCAAGTGGATCTTTTTTTGTTTTTTCATAAATCTACTCCGAGGGTGATTTCAAAATTATTTCTTCTATGATATACTTATGTGAGAAAATATTCCACAACAATTGGATGCAAACCAGCTTGAGAGAAAGATGGCAACTCCGCAACAAATTATGTAAAGTCGCAGAGATCACTAAAGGGAACTCGGACCAAAGGGCAAGGCGATTCTTCTTCAATCCTCTGTATATGCATTATTTCTTTTAAATCTTAGGTTTTTTATGAAACAATTATTTACCCGTCGGCAGAATCGAATATATTCCCGCACCTTGTTGTCAATTTTATTTATCGGACTGCTTATTCCACTATACCTTTCAGCCGAAGTTGTCGACAAAGTCGTAGCTGTGGTCAATGACGAAGTTATCACTCTCTCAGAACTTGAGGAAGAAACGTCCGTATTGTTCCGATCCATCGCTAAAGAACATCCCGGTGAGCCCATACAGAACATTTTGGCGGAAGTAAGGGAAACCACGCTGAACGGTATGATTGAAAACCACCTGATTAAACAAAAGGCAGCAAAATACAATGTCACTGTAACTGATGAAGATGTTGATGTCGCATATGAGAGGATGCGAAATGGCATGTCCCTCAACCCGACTGAATTCAGAGAAAAACTCAAGAAATCAGGACTCACCGAGGAATCATACCGGAAAAAACTAAAATCTCAAATCTTGCAAAGCAGACTCCTCAGTTACGACGTGCGCTCAAAAATCGTTGTTACCGACGAAATGATTATCAATTATTATAACGAAAACTACAAATCGAGCGTCGACAAAGGTGGGTATTATCTGTTACAAATGGGTTTCAGCTGGCCGAAAACAGATGATCAGGAAAAAGTTTCCACCTCCAAACAAGAAACCCGGAACAGAACCGAGAGGGTATACAACCTGGTTAAAAATGGTCAGGATTTCAAAGCATTGGCTGAAAAATTTTCAGACCTTCCTTCAGCAAGTGATGGTGGCGATATCGGTATCTTTGCCTTAGATGAGATGGCTCCTGCCATGCGCGATGCTGTCGCTGAACTTAAACCTGGAGAGCTCAGCAAAATTATCGAAACTCCATCAGGTTACCAGTTTTTCAAATTGTTGTCGGGGGATGAGAACGCCAAGGTGGATACGGCTCCATCTGAAAGTGTCAAGGAAGAGATCAGAGAAAAGATTTTCGAAGAAAAATTGAAAGTTGCCTACTCTGAATGGGTTAATAAACTCAAGCAAGACGCATATATCCAAAGATTATAAGCCATTCGGATTTTCATTTTGTCAGGAATAACAGTTATGTCGCTTCAGCCTTCAGTAACAGAAAATATAAGCCTCGGAGAATATATCCGTGAGACAAGAATCAGCCAGGGCTTCGATCTGGTAAAGGTCGCAAAGGTAACAAAAATATCATCAAAGAGTATTCAAGCCATCGAAGAAAATGATTTTGCCGCCCTACCGGCAGAGGCCTTTACCCGTGGTTTTTACGTTCTTTATGCTAAAATGTTGTCACTCGATCCTTCAAAGATCTTGAAAATGTACGCACTGGAGAGACCAAGCCGGCACGAAGCCGATAGTCAGTTAATGCATCCGATGAGTAAGCTGACTAAAGAAGTGGGTAGTATGGCCGAACGTCCATCTTTTTTACCATTCTCTTTTCTCGGCATGACTCTGCTATTGCTGCTCTTGCTTGGAGGTTTTCTGTGCTGGTATTTTTCTTGGAATCCCGCTATGTATCTTAGCCAGAAACTACGCAGCCTGGAGCAAAATCCACTGCAAATCGAGCAGGAGCTTGAAAGCCGGGTTGAGTCCGTTCCGATGCACATCTTTGAAATTGCTCGATGGCAACAAAAACTACAAAATAATCAACAGAATTTATTCGACTTTTCTTCTCCTGCAAATGCTACTGCTTCCGTTATCCGGGCAGATATACCCGAAAAGTCTCCTCCGGTTGCCGAACCAAAATGATCGATGGTGGCTCTCACCAAGACAACTGAAGCCATAGTTCTGAATTGTACCGATCACGGCGAGTCCGACCTAATCGTCACCCTCTTCTGCCAAGATGTCGGTCGGCTCAGTGCCATTGCCAAGGGAGCGAAAAAAAGCAAGAAACGTTTCGTCAACAAGCTTGAATTGTTCAGTTTTCTCCATATTACCTATCAACAAAAAGCAAACAGATCCTTGGCCTTTCTCGCCGAAGCTGACCTTCATACCTGCTTTTTGCATATTCGCCAGGATCTTGAACTTTATAGCATCGCTTCTGTAATCCGTGAATTTCTTCTGATCGGGGTGAGGGAGAATGAACCGGATTTGCATATTTTCCGGCTGAGTTTATGGGCTCTCCATAACCTTGACCAAAGACAACCGCCTCTGGCGGTACTCTCCCTGTTTCTTATACGGTTCTTTGATTACGTCGGATATCGACCAAATCTGCAAACCTGTTCTCATTGCGGTTCTCCGGTTGCCGGCAAAAATCGCTACAGCTTCGATACTACCAGCGGAAGAATCGTCTGTTCGCTCTGCAATCCCCATCTGCAAAAGGGAATTCCCCTCTCCCACGGGACAATAAAAATGCTGCGATCCGCTCAAGAGCAGCCCATAGAGCGCCTGCAACGCCTGAAGTTATCAGGCAGCATACTCTACGAAACACTCTCACTCCTGCAGAGTTATGGCAATCAATTGTTCCAACGGGATATAGTATCCTGGAAAATCGTGCGAAAATTTATAAAGAGATAAGGCTATCGATTTAAAAAAATATCACCAACACAACCATGACAATCTTCAGTAGATTTAAGATAGCGTATTTCCCCACTGTACTCCGTTTTCTCATGACCATCTTCGAGGCGCAGGATCAGGCCGCCATTGTCATCAATCCCCAACACCTCCGCTTGATATTGAGGTGCAGTCATCACATCAAAGCCGTACCTAACTCTTTTACCGATGGAATCGGAACAGGACAGCCATCTTTCAAGCAGTAAATGCTTACCCAGATAACCGGAGAACCCTTCTCCCCGCAGCTCTCTTGTCTCTTCGTGATAAAGCAGCCCGAAGTTCCAGGCCAGCCTGGATAGAAACAAGGCGGTGAACTCGGAAAGATCGAGTTTTTTTCGAAGGATCTGACTGAGGGAAATAGACGAATCGGTAAGATCATCGGGAAACGAACAATTGTTCACATTAATGCCGAAACCGACCAGGGTAAACTCCTCGCCATGGACGGGTTCCGTATAGGTCTCTACTAAAAAACCGGCAAGTTTTCTTCCATCGACCAAGACATCGTTCACCCAGCGCAAAGTGGCATGCTCTCCACCGATCTCACGCACTGCTTCACAACAGGCAAGCCCTGTAGCCAGGGATATAAACTGACGGGATTTTGGTAACAGTGTATTTGCATGAATCATACACCCCCACACCCCGCCCAAAGGGGCATGCCACTGCCTGGTAAACCGACCTTTGGAGCAGCTCATTGTGTCCGCCAGTATCACTGTTCCACTTGCCACAGAACCGTTGGAGTGCGCAGTTTCTTTGATGAGACTGCGGGCGTGATCCATTGCCCGTGGCAACGAGCTGTGACTTTCGATCTTTGAACCGACAAAGGCACCATACCGACTCACTGCTTCAGCATCAATCGGACAAGGGATCGACCTGTTTTCCTCTTTTTGCAACAATTGCAAACGGTTGAAAACAGCCTCCGGCGTCGGTCTATTTTCTGTCATAATTTGGATGGCATTGATGAAAACCATTTTCAATGATCGCTGTCCCAATCCGCTTTAACCCGAGTGATAATCTTCTGGATTAAGTGAAGTTTTTCCGGGGCGCAGATCCCAATCAAGGGTTCGCCCTGAGCAACTGAAACACCCTGTTTAAAATAAATGGAATGAATAACCCCACGCGGACCATTGTAATGAACGGGAGTGTCCCGTTTCATCAGTGACATGGTCAGGATCTCTTCCCCTGAATCAATAGTTACCGCTCGGGCACCTTTTTTTTCTATCCGGGATTGGATATCCATGGCAAAAAAATATTTTGCAGTCTCAGGGGCGGGAAAGAGTAACAGCACTTCTTTTAGAATATTTTCAATAATCTCTTTCTTTTTGAGTGGGTGCTTGATGGTCAAGAGTTTTTCACCCGCCTCGACGAACTGGCCATCAAACTCAGTATTGATCTGCGCCACCGTGCCATTGGTCTGAGCAGCAATCATTTTAGGATTCCGTTCCCTGTTAATCTCATATAATTGCGTTCCCGGAACCTGCATCCATTCGCCACTGGGAGCTTTCACTTCTTCGCCTTCCACTACTTTAAATGAGACCCGACCGGTGTGTACAGCAAGGACCTCTACATAATCAAAAGGGTCTGATTTATACTTACCGAGCAATTCGTCAAAATCAATTTCGTTCGACATACCAACAACCTGTTTTTCTTTATCTGAACAGACCGAAAAGAAGCTTCCCGGCCCGGAATACCGCCAATTTATTATGCAAGTCTTGAGCAATACGTTTATACTGGCTGACGGGAAACAAGGCAAGGCTAATATTGATCACTAAACAAGGATTCCCTGGTCTTTTTGCAAGAAAATCGTTTTGTTAAGGAACTTATCCTCCACCAGAGGCGACCAAAAAGAGTATCGTTCTTTTTTGCTGGAAAACTGGTAAAAGTCTACTTTCGAGATGGCCAAGTAAAAAATTGGTCATAATTTTACTATAAAAAAGAGATTTAAAAAATACATGAGAAAGAGATTCCATCGATGGGTCACGCTCCTCGCCTTAATATTACTGGGAAGCACGCTTTTGTTTCTCTTGCTGCCCTACCTCTTTGACCTCTATATCTCTCCGCGTCTGATTGCCGGCCTGCCCTTCACCGAAAAAGAGCTCAGTCTTTCCAGACTCTCACCCTGGAAAATCAGGGGAACATTAGCTCTCGCCGATGAGAACCGACCAACCCTTTCCGTTCCTAGATTCGAATTGTATTACACTCCGACCTCCCTTCTTCGGGGCAAAATAGACGGATTACTCCTTGATTCCGCTTCGCTACAAGTGGACATACAGGACGGACAGCCAATAATTAATGGCCTTTCCAGTCACCAACCTTCCGCCATGCAGGAAGATAATACCTCTCCCTTTCTACTGCCACTCGGGGTTGAGACAATTATTTTAAGAAACTGCGTTATCACAGTACACAGAAACCTACAAAAACCAGTAACTCTTCTCGTCGATGGCCACTTTTCCCTCGGTTTCCTTGAACAGCCTGAGAAAATGCAACTCCTTTCAACCCTTTCAGGGCAAATACAGTTAGGAGGTGACCTGAACCTTAGCGGTGAACTCGGACTTACATCTGTGGAGAGCGGATATGAGGCTCATTTCCAATTGCAGGCAACAGATATTGGGCAGCTTTCCGATCTTTTTGCCGAATTAAAAGACGCGCAGCTCACAGGAGGGCTTTCCCTTAATGGGAAGGTTAGTATCGGCCAATTAGTCGATCGAATTACCGATTATAAGGCAACGGTGAAGTTGCCCGGATTTAGGTTCAGCAAGAACGAGATTGCTTTCGAAAACATCTCTAAGAAGAGCCCCATCACAATACAGCTTTCCGGAAACTTAGAGAAAACCGGATACACCCTCACCAACGTTCTCCTGAGTAAACCTGAGAAGGGTGCACTTGACCTAAAAGGCGAGATGGACATTCCGGAAGGTACATTCAACGGCATAGGTCATCTATTGTTTCAGAAAACGCACTCCGCTGTTCAAATAAACTACAACGGAAAACACCAAGAATCAGGGACCAGCATCGGATATCAGCTGGCAGGTGACGCCTTCAGCTTAAAAAATACCCTGTCCGTTGGTCCTTTTACAGCAGACGGGAAGGTTGATTTCGATGGGGTAACTGTTGACGCGATCCTGAATAGCCGTTTCCCGGAAATCGCTTTCAAAAAAAGCGAGATAAAGCTGATCAATCTTTCGCTGCAGCTCCCTTTTCAATACCCTCCTCTTGCAGCAGTCACAGCCGGTAAGCTGACGATAAAGGACATACAATATCAAGGTAGCAGCAGCGGCCAGTTAGGAGCGACCTTGATACCATCACCGGAGGGAGTTACTTTCAATACCTCGTTCACCACCCCTTTTGTTCCGGACCTGCATCTCGTCTGCGATGGATCGGCACAGCTGACAACAGATTTTTCTGCTCATTGCCGGTTCCCGGCGACACAAATCGATTCAGCCACTTTTCCGAGCTTTGTCCACCTTCCGGAAAAACTTTCCTTGAGCGGCAAACTCTCGGCTACCGGCGAATTCCATATAGCCGACAAGGTACCTGGCGGAAAACTCACGGTAGACTACCATGACGGCACCTTGACGCAGGGCGGGAACAAACTTTCGGATATAAATGTGGGAATTGTTTTTCCCCACTTGCCTCTCCTGCAAAGCGATCCAGGTCAGCTCTGTACCATCGGACAGCTTGATTTCGGCAAAATCAATCTGTCCGATGCACGAATCAATTTTCGTATTGAAAACGAACGATCGGTCTTTATAGAGAAAATCCTTGCTAATTGGTGCAGTGGAAAAGTGGAGGCCGGCAGTTTTTTTCTTGCACGTGACATGAAAAAAGTGGAAACCACCCTTTATTGTGATAGATTGGGCTTCTCGAAACTGTTGGCCCAATTCGGCATGAACAGGGCAGAAGGTCAGGGTTCATTGAACGGCAGAATTCCCATGCAGATCAGCAGTAAGGGTGTAATCTTTGATGATGGATTTCTGTTTTCCACACCGGGTAATAGTGGTATAGTCCGCTTCACTGACACCAAGCAACTGCGCCAGGGAATGTCCGAAACAAACAGCAGCGCCTATCTGGATTATTCGATGAAAGCCTTGGAAAATTTTTCCTATAACTGGGCGAAACTCTCTTTTAACAGCCGGAAAGATGATCTCCTGATTACCATGCAGCTGGATGGCAAACCGGCAGACCCCTTACCCTTTGGCTATAAGAATGGCCAGATCGTCCCAAGCAATCAGGGTCCCGGCCTCCAGCATCCAATCCGGCTTGATGTAAATTTTCGCTTTCCTATGCAGGATCTGTTTCAATATGGAAAAAACATCCAATCCATTATGGAGAATATGTAAGATGACAGTATGTAAAAAATTTGTTTTCTTTAGCCTTTTGTTCGTCGGTTTTCTCTCCTCTACGTCTTGTACCCGACATGAGATTGATATAAAACCTGTAGAAATCAAACCTATCCACATCACAATCGATATCAACGTCAAGGTTGACAGGGCTCTTGATGACTTTTTTGGGGATCTGGACAAAAAACAAGCAAAATAACTTCTGGTTCAAATCTTGGAGGTGCAAAATGCGTAAAAACTTCTTCTTCGCTTCTTCTCTCTTTATATTTATTGCCTGTGCCCTATTTATGGTAACGGTCGCGCACTCAGCTTCCATTAAGGATCGCATGGCGGCAAGAATTCCGGCCATCAACGCCTTAAAGGATCAGGGAGTTATTGGCGAAAACAACAAAGGTTTTTTGGAATATCGTACCGGCAGTAAACCACAGCCGCAGTTAATCGCTGAGGAAAACAATGATCGTGCCGCCGTTTACGAAGCCATCTCAAAGCAACAGGGTGCCCCTGCAGCATTAGTCGGGGAGCGTCGGGCAGCTATGATTGCCCAAAACGGTCAGGCTGGTCAATGGTTTCAAAAACCGGACGGCACCTGGTACAAAAAATAACTCGCGTTTTAAATATGTCAGGTTCTGCCAAAGATACACTTTTTAATATCGACAATGTCGAGGAAGATTTCGTTTTTAATGAACGAGTGGTTGAAGTTTTTGACGACATGCTGGACCGCTCGATTCCCTTCTATCGGCAGGTCATTGGCGCGGAAGCACAGCTGGTCGATGAATTTCTGGAGCCTGGTGACACCGTCTATGACCTCGGTTGTTCCACAGGCACCACCCTGCTTGAATTTTCTCGACTGTTGAAACAGAAAGGCTTGCAGTTTGTCGGCATAGACAATTCAGCGCCAATGCTCGACAAGGCCAGGCTCAAGGTTGAACTCTACTTAAAGCAGGCCAGTCTTTCCTTCTCATGTGAAGATATCACGGCCTTCAACCATCCGGGGGCCGGCTGCATCGTTCTCAACTACACCATGCAGTTTATCCGCCCCCTGCAACGCGAAAGTTTTCTACAGCGGCTCTTCCATCACCTCCGGCCCGGCGGCATCATCCTGATCAGCGAAAAAGTGATCAACCATGACCGGAGACTCAATCGTGAATATATCGACATATACCACCGGTATAAAAAAAACCGTGGCTATTCGGAACTTGAAATAGCTAAAAAACGAGAAGCCCTGGAAAATGTGCTTATCCCTTTTTCTATTGAAGAAAACAAAACTATGTTGAGAAACAGCGGATTCGTTGCCGTTGAGACCTTTTTCCAGTGGTTCAATTTCACCTCTTTTATCGCAATTAAACCCGAATAAGACTACTTTTCCATCAATGGATTACCTCTCACTCTTGCCGAATTCGGCACACGCGGATGCTATCATCCATGAACATACCAAGCGCCAGAATTGGATCAATCAGAACAAAAAAGGTTTTCTGCGCTATCGGAACCCTTATCAACTCCTCGCAGAGTATCCAGCAGCTCATGTTGACTGCACCGGGGACACGGTTATCATTGGACAGTCCGACGAAATCACCGAAATCCAACGACGGCAACTCACCGAAACCCTCAAGGCCTTCATGCCCTGGCGCAAAGGTCCTTTTTCCGTGTTCGGTATCAACATAGATGCAGAATGGCGCAGTGAAAGAAAATGGCAGCGACTTCTCCCGGTACTCCCTGATCTTAATGGAAAAATTATCGCCGACATCGGTTGCAATAACGGTTACTACATGTTTCGCATGGCCTCTTCCAACCCCAAGCTCGTTCTCGGTTTTGAACCGTCAGTGCAACATTACTACTGTTTTAAGGCCTTGAACTCCATGGCTGGAAAGTCAGAACTGGATATCGACTTGCTTGGTATAGAACACCTTAACCTCTTTGAGAGTTGCTTTGATGTAGTGTTTCTTATGGGGATTATCTATCATCGTCCTTCTCCAATTGATACTCTTCGTGATATTCTTTGCGCCCTGCAACCAGGCGGCACCCTCATTGTCGAATCACAAGCCATCCCAGGCAACGAACCTTTCGCTCTTTTCCCGGACGATAGCTATGCCAAGGTACCGGGTACCTATTTTGTCCCCACCGGCAGCTGCCTGTGCAACTGGATGAAAAAGGCCGGCTTTACAGATATCGACCTGTTCTGTACGCATCCGATGTCAGGCAAAGAGCAACGCCAAACAGACTGGATGACCTTCGAATCGTTCAACGACTACCTGGATCCAGCCAACCCGCAGTTCACCGTCGAAGGATATCCCGCCCCCTGCCGTGTTTTTGTAAAGGGCAGGAAAAAAGTGTAACCTGCGCACATCAAAACAACAGGAAATGTTGCCTTTCACTTTAACTATGAGTACATTGGACCAGAACTGAATTTCACTCTTTTCCTGACCTAAGGAGCTATTAAATGGATCTTTCAAAGTACACGTTATACAGCAGCGGCCTCAAAGGAGCCGAAGCCACTTTCGGTGAAATAGCGGAAAAAGCAGGCATAAAGGACGTTGTCTACTCATTTGACAGCCACAAACTTACCCGGGAAAAAAATGTTGTTATCTTGAAGAAAGAACAACTTGAACGGGGTGACATCAGCATGGAACTCGCTTCCAGGATGCTGAACCGTACCTACTATGAAACCGACAAGATCCGCAAAGTATTGCAGACCATTTTTCATATGGTCAATAGCGGTCATCAGGTTTTTGTGATCGGCGCGATTCAGGAAGACGGCTCAGTTAAAGGCGGAACAGGCTGGGCCGTTGAACTTGCCAAAATGTTCAACCGTCCCCTTCATGTTTTCGACCAGCCCCAGAAAAAGTGGTTTACCTGGAAGGGAGGTTGGAAAGAAGATTCTCCCCGTATTGAATATGACACTTTTGTGGGGAGCGGTACCCGCTATCTGAGTGATGCCGGACGGGAGGCTATCGAAAAATTGTTCAGCGATTCTTTTGGAGAATAGCTGTCATCTTGTGAATACGGGGCGGTATTATACCGTCCCGTAATCCCCTTTTATCTCCCTCTATCTGTTTCGTCGCTTCCATGGGTTATTCTACTATCCCCAGCTCTCTCTGGCCCAACAGGCTGTAGCCATGGGAAAATGGCTTGTCTTTCCGACTGTAGGACATTACCATTACATTTAATTGTTGATTTCTTAGTTAGTTACCAATTATAACGTTCGTTAAGCCGAGGCTGTAAATTGTTTGTTCGAGGGAAAATCTTTGATTTCTCTCTTCATCTGGTCAAAGACCAGCTGCATTCAATGCGACAATGGAAAAGAACTATACCAAATACCACTATGATTTTGACACGCTCCCCTGGTTGACCAGCCCGAGACGCCAATTGAATTTGCAGGGTGTTGCGCTCGGACTGATCAACCTTCCACCCGGTGAAGGATACACTTTTACCCATACACACAGAAAACAGGAAGAAGTGTATATCGTCATCAAGGGAAGTGGTCAGATCCTGCTCGACGATGAATTGGTGGATCTTGTCGAAGGCGATATGGTGAGGGTAGCCCCGAAAACGAAAAGGGCATTGAAGGCAAACGGCGAGGGAATATTTATCATTTGTTCAGGTGCCGTCCCCCAGGGATACCCTGACAATCCCAACGCACGATATCTCATTGATGACGGGATTCCCGACTACGAGGATATCCCACCTTGGTATCAGAATGACTCAAAAGTTACCGAAAGAAACAGTCAGCTGCGACAAAGACAAATGAAAACCCGGAACAACAATGACTAACAACAACCATAAAAACGCCTTGCTTTGTCCCGGCTGCCGAAAGCTCATAAGCCGCTCTGTTACAGTCTGTCCGTTTTGTGGATTGAAAAATCCCACATCCAGGCTAAAAAATAATATCCTTATTTCCTGGATCTCCGACGGTGACCAGTTGGTTACAACGATTATCGCCGCTAATGTCGTTATGTTTATCCTTTCGCTCATCATTGATCCAAGGCTTGGAAGTCTCAATTTCAGTCCCTTTAATTTCCTTTCCCCTAGCAATCAGAGTCTTCTGGTTCTTGGATCGACCGGTACCATCCCTGTATTTCAATTGCATCGATGGTGGTCCCTGATAGCTGCCAACTATCTGCACGGCGGACTCCTGCATATCGGTTTCAACATGCTTGCCTTTTACCAACTGGCACCGCTGGTTATCAAGGAATTCGGCACATACAGGATGATAATCCTCTATACTGTTGGCGGCATCGTGGGTTTTTTCATCTCCACCCTTGCCGGGGTGCAGCTTACTATCGGGGCTTCGGCTGCTATCTGCAGTCTCATCGGAGCCCTGCTCTATTACGGAAAAAGTCGTGGTGGCATTTATGGGCAGAACATTTTCAGTCAGATCGGTGGCTGGGCTATAGGCATTGGCATCTTCGGGTTTTTGGTTCCGGGAATCAACAACTGGGGACATGGCGGTGGCATGCTCGCCGGTGCACTGCTCGGTTATCTGCTGGGCTATACGGATAAGAAAAAGGAGAAGTTCAACCACAAAGTTCTGGCTATGATATGCCTTGCCTCAACCGGTTTAATTCTCCTCTGGTCCAGCTTAAACGGTATAATGTTTCTTCTATTTAAAAACTAACCCCGGTAAACGGGAAGAAAGCCGGGATTCTTTTCAATACTCGCTTGACGGGTGCTCAGTTCAGTCCCCCTCAAAGCATGGGGATTATAAAGAATCCCCCTCACAGCATGGGGACTAAAAAGAGTACCCCCTAGAGGGGTATAAGTACCTTGAGACCCAACCTGATCACTCATTCAGGTCGATCTTCAAAATTTTGCCGCCAGGTTTAAGGGCATCGCCCTTCTTGGCATGAATCCCCGTGACAATTCCTTCTATCTCGCTGAGGATCGGGGTCTGCATCTTCATGGCCTCCATAATGGCAACCCTGTCGCCAACTATCACCTCCTGTCCCTCTTCGACGGAAATTTCGACAATTTTCCCAGAGAACGGTGAGCGGACATCTCCTGCCTTGGCAAGGTCGAGGATCTCCTCCTTGCTGAGATCCGGGGTGTCTCCCCCCCGCCCCTCAAATCTTTTAGCCTTAAAATTAAAGATTGACTGATGATGGTCAACGATGAGATAGACACTGGTCTCTCCGGTATCGTTTATTGGCGAGGGACCTATTTCTACCATATGTTCCTTGCCATGGAAGTCCCGGAAGGCTAGATTTTCCCCAATCTCGAATCCGCCCTTCCGGAAAAAAAACGAAGGTGGCAGCACATGTACCTGGCCATATTTTTCTTCGAATTTGAAAAATTCAGCGGCATCGTTTGGATGCTGCAGATAAAGAACTAACTGTTCATCGGTGGGTTCCGTCCCTATCAGCTCGGCCAGGCTATATCGTTCATGGGCCAGGTCCATATCGGCGATTTTGTCGACTCCACCCTCCTCTTCCAGCACCTTGCGCCATTCATCGCCAAGTACCTTTTCATAAATCCAATCTTCCGGTTTATAAAAAGGAAAGGGCCCGTATTTTCCAAGCAGAAGATTGCGTAAATCTCCTGAGGGGTTGCCGTATCGTTCCCCATCCAGAACATTGGAGACCGCAGTCGTCCAGAGGATCTGGGAACCTGGAGTTACAGACCAATAATTGCCGAGTTCCTTTTGTACCCGAGGCAACTCCTTATGAAGGATTTCCGGCATTCTGTCCAGAAAACCGCCTTTGGAGGCCTGTTCAAGACTCGATCCCATGGCGCCACCCGGCAGCTTATGGATCTGGACGGTCGGCTGAAAACCCTTGATCTGGGACTCGAACTGTTCATAATACTGCCGTTGATCCCGTATCACTTCCGAAGTTTCAACAACTGCGTCTTCGTTAAGTCCGACAGCTTGAAAGCCATATTCCTTTAGGGTTTGGACTACAGTGAGGATCGGAGGTGGTCCATAGAAACCGGTAAAAGCAAAATCGGCACCATCTATTATCGAAGCGCCATTTTTCACCGCTTCTACGATCCTGCCGACATCGTTGCCATCGGTGTTATGCCCATGATAATGAATTGGAACATCTGAATATTTCTGTTTCAAGGCGTCGACCAACTCCCCTATCCTCACCGGAGTGCCAAGCCCTCCATGATTTTTTATGCAGAGGGTAATATCCGTGCCGGTTACATCAATGAGCTCCCCTGCTTTTTTTACATAATACTCGTTGGTATGTTCGGGTCCGGTCGAAAAACAAATGCAGGGCTCATTCAGTTTTCCAGCCTTGCCCACCTCTTCAAAGACAGCATACATATTGGGTACATAGTTCAGAAAATCAAAAGTCCGCCAAACATCGACATATTTGGCAAATTCGCGGACAGTAAAACGGATAACATTTTGTGGATAAGGGCGATAGCCAAAAAGGTTTACCCCACGACAGAGAGTCTGAAACATGGTCTGAGGCATGCTTTCTCTCAGTTTCTTAAGCTTCAGAAACGGATCAACCTGTTTGCGTAACATGTCTACGTGGATAGACGCCCCGCCGGTAATTTCCAGCGAAAAATAGCCGGCTTTATCACGATGTTCGGCAGCCATCAGGTCGGTATGGAGAAGAATCCGGTTTTTAAAATCCGACTGAGACAGATCCCTTGCCGTATTGGTTATATAATATCCTTTGGCATTCCGCAGTGTATCGACAATTTCTTTAGCAGGAGTGCCCTGAATAATTCGTGTCATAATCAATCCTTTCAATAAAATATCATGGTAGAGTGTACTTCATTATCCTGACAGGTTCACACTACTTAGCAAACGGATTTTCCTTGGAATAATGAATTTCGGCGATGAGTCTGGCCAGCTTACCCACTTCGCTGCTGTCTTCGTCATAATGGAAAATATGGGGATGAGTTTCAATATATGAGGTATCAAAATCGCCGTTCACGAAATCTTTTTCCCTGGCGATGTTTTCATAGAACGGAATTGTTGTCTTTGGCCCTCTGATGGCAAAGTTTTGCAGACAGCGCTTCAGTCTACCAACCGTTTCATCCCAGGTGAAGCCATGCACCGTCAGCTTGACCAGCAACGAATCATAGACCTCGGGAATGATGTATCCCTGATAGACAAAGCCGTCCAGACGAACGCCAAAACCACCGGTCGACCTATAGACGGAAACCATTTTGCCACCCTCCGGCATGAAGTCATTTTTGGGATCTTCAGCATTGATGCGAACTTCAATTGCATGGCCTCGGATCTGCACATCTTCCTGGGAAAAGGAAAGCGGTTTGCCAAAAGCGATATTAATCTGGTTCCTGACAATATCAATTCCCGTGATCATCTCGGTGACCGTGTGTTCCACCTGAATGCGGGTATTGATCTCCATGAAATAGTAGTTCTGATCCTTATCGATCAGGAATTCAACGGTTCCGGCGTTCAGATATTTCGCCGCCCGGGCAGCCCTCACCGCTGTCTCGCAAATTTCGTCAAGCAGTGGTTGGTTTTTGATCATTGAAGGGGCAATTTCAATCAATTTTTGATTCCGGCGCTGAATGGAACAGTCCCGCGTCCCAAGATGGACGGTCTTGCCCTGACTATCCGCCAGGATCTGCACTTCAACATGTTTTGGGTCGATCACCACTTTTTCGAGGTAGACGGAATCATCGTTAAAGGCGGCCAAGGCCTCGGCACGGGCAACTGGAATTTGTTCCCTCATTTGCCCATCCGACTCAATTCTCCGAATTCCACGACCACCACCGCCGCTCGTGGCCTTCAACATTACCGGGTAGCCGTACTCTGCGGCAAATGCCAAAGCATCACTAATACCTTCCTTGCCCTGTTTCAGGTTCGGGGTTCCGGGAACCATGGGGATACCGGCTTCGGCCATGATTTTTCTGGCTATTACCTTGTTACCAAGATTGGAGATGACTTCTGTTGTCGGTCCAATAAAAACAAGCCCTGCTGACGCACAAGCTTTGGCAAGAAAAGGATTCTCAGCCAGGAATCCATACCCGGGATGAATGGCGCAGGCACCGGACTTTTTCGCTGCTCGAATAATTTTTTCGATATTCAAGTAGTCGCAACGAGGGCCGGGACCCAACAAAATGGCCTCATCGGCAATACGAATATGCCGTGACATCTCATCTGGAGTTTCATAGACGGCAATGGCCTCATACCCCAGTTCCTGAATGGCCCTGATTAGGCGAATTGCAATCTCACCACGATTTGCTACGAGTATTTTCATTTCAAGGGAACTCCTTATACGGTTCATATTCCAGTTATGCAGGAATCGTTTTGGTAACGTTTAAAAATCGGAGAGACCGGTAACAACTTCAACTTGGGTCGCTTACTCCACAATCGAATACATCCCGTCGTCCGAAGACGAATTGGCAGAAATCTAATCAGTAATGTTTACCAAAGCAATCAATAACAGTTACATCATTAACTTTTCACCTCGAGGTTCTCCGCGTTTTTGTAACCTTAAAATGATTTCGAAGTCTACGCGTATCTCTTGTGTTTTATCCCTCAGGTTGGCATTATGCATAGACACGCTCTATTCAGCGGGGTTAGTACCTTATCCCCATCAAGTGGGTAGTAAAAAAGTTTCCGTGCATTACGGGAGTAAGTTTTTCTTAGGTCTGTTATTTCGATCAGCCACTAACCGGATCAACAGAGGCACGACCGTTTACAGTTGACGAACCAAGCTGAATTAGGTTACATATTGTAGTTTTGTCTGCATATTTAAAAGGGACAGCACATGGTCCCCTCCACTCACTCAGGATGAATCGAAGGGCAGAGATGACCGACCAAAAACAACATAATTGATGCCCGGAAGTGCAACATCCATTGAAAAGTACTTGGATTAATCCTCCTTTCATTCTTCAAAAGCCAGAAAGTTACCTTCGACGAACATCGGCACTAACAAAGGAAAAACTGCCATGAAAGCATTTATCGCCCTGGAAGACGGGACCATCTTTGAAGGACGCTCATTTACCGGTCATGGCGAAGCGGTAGGCGAGATTGTTTTCAACACTTCTCTCAGCGGTTACCAGGAAATTCTGACAGATCCGTCGTATACGGGGCAGATTGTTACCATGACCTACCCACTGATCGGCAACTATGGCGTTAATCCCGAAGACATGGAATCAGCCGCCATTCATCCCATGGCGTTCCTGGTAAAAGAATATAATCCGTACCCCTCCAATTATCGTTCAACCCAGACACTTGCCGATTTCCTCATGGAATACGGCGTACTCGGAGTTGAGGGCTTTGACACCAGAGCGCTTGTCAAACATATCCGTACCAAAGGCGCGATGAAAGGTATCGTGTCCACCAGGGATCTGGATCTTGCCTCCCTGGTAAAAAAAGCAAATGCATGGCCTGGACTGATCGGCCAGGATATGGTTAAACGAGTGACCTGCACCGAACCATACGGCTGGGCCAACAACCGCCCTGTCCCGGGAACGGATTTCACCACAGCCCAGACCGACATGGACAATCCGTTTAAAGTCGTGGCCTTTGATTTTGGTATAAAATATAACCAACTTCGGCTATTGACGAAAAAGGGCTGTCGGGTCCAGGTGGTCCCTGCTACCACCAGTGCAGAAAAAGTCCTGGCCATGAACCCGGATGGTATTTTTCTCTCCAACGGTCCCGGCGATCCCGAGGGAGTTGAAGGAGTAGTCGAAACAATCAAAAACCTGCTTGGTAAAAAACCAATTTTCGGCATATGCCTTGGCCACCAGATGCTGGGTCTCGCCTACGGCGGTTCGGCCTACAAGTTGAAATTCGGCCACCGCGGCGGCAATCAGCCGGTTAAAGATCTAACTACCGGTCATGTAGAGATAACTGCACAGAACCATGGTTTTTGTATTGACGAAACAAGCCTTGCAAAAGACGAAGTGGAAGTTACCCATATCAATCTCAACGACAATAGCCTGGAAGGTATGCAACACAAAAAGTATCAGGCTTTCTCTGTCCAGTATCATCCTGAATTCGCTCCGGGGCCCCATGACGCCATCTATCTCTTTGACCGTTTTATTGCAATGATGCGCGGATAGATCAACAGTCAAGGCCAACAACGACAGCATTTTCACCCGGCACGGGTTAACTAACAACGTAGAGAAAATCAGACAGATCATGCCGAAAAGAACAGATATCAAGAAAATCCTCATCATCGGCTCCGGCCCCATCATTATCAGCCAGGCTTGCGAATTCGACTATTCTGGTGCCCAGGCAGTCAAAGCCTTAAAGGAAGAAGGGTATGAGGTCGTCCTCATCAACTCCAATCCGGCAACCATTATGACCGATCCGGAACTGGCCGACAGCACCTATATCGAGCCTATCACTCCGGAATTCATTGCAAAAGTGATCGAAAAAGAGCGCCCGGATGCCCTGTTGCCCACACTTGGCGGTCAGACTGCACTCAATGCCGCTATCAAAGTTGCGGAAATGGGAATTCTCGAAAAATACAATGTCGAACTGCTTGCAGCCAATATTGAGGTTATCAAGAAAGCCGAAGGACGTGAGCAATTTCGCGATGCCATGCGAAAGATCAACCTCAAAGTCCCTGAATCAACAATAGTCAAAACCATTGAAGCGGCAATAGTGGCAGGCGATGACTTAGGTTTTCCGATCATCGTCCGACCAAGCTTCACCCTGGGCGGCACCGGTGGCGGAATAGCCTACAACCGTCAGGAATTGGTAGTATTGTGCACTTCCGGTCTCGATCTTTCCATGAACACTGAGGTCATGCTGGAGCGCAGCCTGCTCGGCTGGAAAGAATATGAGCTCGAGTTGATGCGTGACAAAAATGACAACGTTGTCGTCATCTGCTCCATTGAAAATGTTGACGCGATGGGCGTTCACACCGGCGACAGCATCACCGTCGCCCCGGCCCAGACCCTGACGGATCGTGAATACCAGGAAATGCGAGATGCAGCCATTGCCATTATTCGGGAAATCGGAGTAGAAACCGGAGGTTCAAACGTACAGTTTGCCGTCAACCCGGAAGACGGTGAACTGATGGTCATCGAGATGAACCCCAGGGTCTCCAGAAGTTCAGCTCTCGCCTCTAAAGCCACCGGTTTTCCAATTGCCAAGATTGCCGCAAAACTTGCAGTTGGCTATACCCTCGACGAACTGCCCAATGATATTACCCGAGAGACCCTTGCGGCCTTTGAACCGAGTATCGATTACTGCGTTGTCAAGATCCCCCGCTGGACATTCGAAAAATTCCCGGAGGCCGACGACGTACTGAGCACCGCCATGAAATCGGTAGGTGAAACCATGTCCATCGGCAGGACCTTCAAAGAGGCCTTCCAGAAAGCCATGCGTTCCCTGGAGACAGGAAGGTTCGGCTTTGGCGGCGATGGCAAAGAACTGCTCACTCACCTCGACCAGGAAGACCTGGCAAAGGGCTTGCGGATACCCAACTCAAAGCGAATCTCATTTATTTATGAAGCATTGAAAAGGGATATGAGTCTCGACGACTTGTATGCCCTGACCAAGATTGATCGCTGGTTTCTCTTTAATTTTAAACAGATCATTGAAACAGAAAGGCAAATTTCCGAGCGCGGTTTTCAAGGTTTGGATCCTGAATTTCTGAGACTGTGCAAAGAGCGAGGTTTCAGTGATCAGCAACTGGCCTATTTAACCGGTACTTCCGAGAACGATATCCGACAGCTGCGGAAAAAACAGGATGTCCTTCCGGTATATAAACTGGTGGATACTTGCGCCGCCGAGTTTGAGTCTTATACACCCTACTATTATTCAACCTACGAGCAGGAAAACGAGCTTAAGAAAACCGACGCGAAAAAAATCATCATCCTTGGTGGCGGTCCCAACCGCATAGGCCAGGGAATTGAGTTTGATTACTGTTGTGTCCATGCGGCCTTTGCCCTGAGGGAAATCGGCATTGAATCGATCATGATCAACTCCAACCCTGAAACAGTCTCCACTGACTATGACACCTCAGACAAACTTTTCTTTGAACCACTCACCAGAGAAGATGTGTTGAACATCATCGATCAGGAGCAACCGGACGGTATAATCGTCCAGTTCGGCGGCCAGACACCGCTCAACCTGGCCGTACCTCTAGCGGATATGGGCGTGAGGATTGTCGGCACCCAACCAGACGCCATTGACAGGGCCGAAGACCGAAAACGCTTCCAGCAGTTTTTGCAAAAGCTTAACCTTCGGCAACCAGACAACGACACTGTGCATACTCTTGATGAGGCGCTTGCTTCAGCAAATCGAATCGGTTTTCCGGTGGTAGTCCGACCGTCGTACGTCCTCGGCGGCCGGGATATGCGAATTGTCTACAACGACCAGGGAATCAAAAATTTCATGCTTGCCGTAGGCGGCACAAGCCTTGAACATCCCATACTGATCGATAAGTTTTTAAAAGATGCGATCGAGGTGGATGTCGATGCCATCTGTGATGGTACGCAGACCATCATCGGAGGCATCCTTGAGCACGTGGAGGAGGCAGGCATTCATTCAGGTGATTCATGCAGCATTTTACCGCCACATACCCTGTCGAAAGTGCTCATAGAAGAGATCAAACAAGCCAGTCGGGCAATGGCTGAGGAGCTTGGCGTTATCGGCTTGATGAACGTGCAATTCGCCATTAAAGACAAGCAACTCTATATCCTCGAGGTCAATCCTCGCGCTTCACGGACGGTTCCTTTTGTCAGCAAAGCAACAGGAGTTCCTCTTGCCAAACTGGCAACCAAGGTCATGATGGGAGCCACCCTTAAAGAACTGGGACTAACGACCGAGGTAGAAATTAAACACTGGGCGGTTAAAGAGTCTGTATTCCCCTTTGATCGTTTTGAAAAAGTCGACACTCTTCTAGGACCGGAGATGAAGTCCACCGGTGAGGTAATGGGCATTGACGACAATCTCGGGCTGGCCATCGCCAAGGCACACCTCGCGGCCGGCTCCAAGGTTCCCTCGTCTGGAAGCGTATTCATTAGCGTACGCGACAACGATAAACCGGCACTTCTACCCGTTGCCATAGCATTGGTCGAACTGGGTTTCTCCATCTACGCCACCACCGCCACTGCAGCCTATCTACAGCAAGCCGGTGTTGCCTGCGAGCTGATCAATAAGATCTCTCAAGGTCGTCCACATATCCTTGACAAGATCCAGGACGGGCAGATCTCATGGATAGTCAACACCTCGCTAGGCCGACGGACCACTGAGGATTCCTATTTGATCAGGAGAGCTGCTTTAGATTACCACATTCCTTACACAACCACGGCAAGCGGTGCGGCTGCTTTAGTCAAAGGGATGCAGGAGTTGAAGAATAACGAGATGAATGTCCATCCTGTCCAATATTTTACCCAATCCAAATGAGCGGGAAAAGTTTATTGACACCCCGCAAGGGGGTATAAGTACCTTTAGACAGATTGTTTGCTTGAAAAAAACAAGAAAATAATCTGTAAGGGACTAAGAAGTGGCTCGACATTCTCTCTTTTTGATTTACCTTAACTGTGCGTGAACTGAACAATGTACATGTTTGAACATTTTATTCGGTCGTGCTTATCAGATAACTAAAGCCGATGATGATAAAATCGTATACTTTATTTACTGTGTATGAGTACCATGGAAATTCCTTGTTTGTTTTTAAAGGAAGAATTTTGTGCAGGTGCTCGTCCCGCTTAGAGGAACTAAAATAGCAAATTGTGTTGTCTTTACTCAAAATATTGAGACAATAATAGAAAACCAGGTGCCACCGGAGGGGTCGTTGAATACTTTCTATAAAAATTTAAGCATGTGGCTGGTGATTGGTCTGACCATGATCCTCCTTTTTAATCTTTTCAATAAGCCCCAGAGCAATGTGACCTCGCTTACCTACAGTGAGTTTATGACAAGCGTTGCGAATAAGGCGATCAATCGGGTCACGATTAGCGGAGATGTTCTTTCAGGAACCCTGCAGGACGGAAAACCGTTCCGAACCATTTACCCCCCAAACGACAGTGATCTGATTTCCATTCTCCGTCAATCGGGGGTGGATATCAACGTCAAAGAGACTCAAAAAGACTCTTGGTTGATGACCATTTTTGTTTCATGGTTCCCCATGTTGTTGCTCATTGGCGTGTGGGTGTTTTTCATGCGACAGATGCAGGGTGGCGGCAAGGGCGGTGCACTCTCATTTGGTAAAAACCGGGCTAGACTGACTGAACAAAGTGACAACAAGGTTACCTTTGCCGACGTTGCCGGGATCGACGAGGCTAAAGAAGAACTTGAAGAGATTGTCGATTTTCTAAAAGATCCTGGTAAATTCACCTCCCTTGGCGGCAGAATTCCAACCGGTGTTCTGTTGGCCGGAGCACCTGGAACCGGTAAAACCCTGCTGGCCAAAGCCATTGCAGGGGAAGCCGACGTGCCATTTTTCTCCATCTCCGGTTCCGACTTTGTCGAGATGTTCGTCGGTGTCGGTGCCTCCCGCGTGCGTGACATGTTTGCTCAAGGGAAAAAGAGTGCTCCCTGCATTATCTTCATTGACGAAATTGATGCCGTTGGTCGACACAGGGGGGCAGGTCTTGGTGGTGGCCATGACGAACGCGAACAAACCCTGAACCAGTTACTGGTTGAGATGGATGGTTTTGAAACCAATGACGGGGTTATTATAGTTGCAGCAACCAACAGACCGGATGTCCTTGATCCTGCCCTGCTCCGTCCCGGTCGTTTTGACCGCCAGGTGATTGTGCCGGTTCCAGACGTTGGTGGCCGTCAGAAAATTCTCAAGATCTACGCCAAGAAAACCAAAATGGCTGCGAATGTAGACCTCGAAATACTCGCTCGTGGAACCCCGGGTTTTACAGGCGCCGACCTTGAGAATCTAGTCAACGAAGCTGCTTTAATGGCAGCCAGAACAGGGGCCAAGGAAATCAACCTGGACCTGCTTGAAATGGCAAAAGACAAAATTATGATGGGTGCTGAACGGCGCTCAATGATAATCAACGAGAAGGAAAAAAAGATTACGGCTTACCACGAGGCAGGACATGCCCTCGTAGCCTGGTTACTCGCTGACACTGATCCAATCCATAAGGTTACCATCATCCCCCGCGGTCGTGCTCTTGGTCTTACCATGCAACTGCCGACGGATGACAAATATACCCATTCAAAATCGTATCTAAAAAACACCCTTTGCATACTCTACGGTGGCAGGATCGCCGAAAAGATTATGTTTGATGAGATCACCACCGGGGCTGGAAACGATATTGAACGTGCCTCAGGTCTTGCCAGAAAGATGGTGTGCGAATGGGGCATGAGCGATGACCTCGGTGCACTTACCTACGGCAAAAAGGAAGAGCAGGTTTTTCTTGGTAGAGAAATTGGCCATACCCGTGATTTCAGTGAGGATACCGCTAGACTGATTGATATCTCGGTCAGAAATTTTATCGATGAGGCCATGGATACAGTCACCATCCTGCTGGAAGAGCACCGTGACATTCTGGTTCTTTTGGCTGAAGAACTCCTGGAAAAAGAAACTATTGTTCTTGCAGATCTTGAAAGAATGGTAGAAACCCTCCGTCCAGGCAAGTACACTTCTCGCATGAAAAAAGACACCAAGGTGAAAATGAAAGTTTCACCTGAGCCCAAAGAAAGTGAAGAAAAAAATGACGAAGTAATCAGCGAAACGGTAACAGATGAAAAAACCGTAGATGACGCACCGGAGAAAGCTCCCGAGACCGACGTCACTGCTCTCTCTGAGGAGGATCGGAAGAAGGAATCTGAGAATCCGTGAGAAAGGACGATTCCATCAAAATAATGGGTATTCTCAATGTGACACCCGATTCCTTTTCCGATGGCGGCAAATTTTCAAATTTTGAAACTGCAATTGCTCAAGCCGACGATCTCATTGGCGCCGGAGCGGATATTCTTGATGTGGGCGGGGAATCAACCCGCCCTTTTGCCGAGCCGGTTTCCACAGAGGAAGAACTGCGCAGGGTCATTCCAGTCATTGAAGCAGTTCGAAAAAAACACAGCATACCCATTTCCATTGATACCTCCAAGGCTACTGTCGCTCGTGAGGCCCTCAAGGCTGGAGCCGATATCATCAACGATATCTCGGCGCTGAAGAAAGATCCGAAAATGATCACAGTCGCTCGACAGACTGATGTTCCTCTCATCATCATGCATATGCAGGGAACACCGAGTGATATGCAGATCAAACCGGTGTACAGCGATGTGGTGCAGGAAATTATTGATTTTTTCACAGAACGCATTGACTGGATAACCGGCAACGGCATTGATCGCGACCGATTGATCATTGACCCCGGTATCGGTTTCGGCAAGACCCTGCAGCACAATCTGTCGATTCTAAAACACCTGGAAAAATTTTCTTCTTTGAGTCTTCCTCTCCTTCTCGGTCATAGCCGAAAACGTTTTCTTGGTGATATTGCCGGTATTCCCGCTGAGCAGGAAAGGGACCTGGCTACCGCTATCGTAGCAGCATTGTGTGCTGCCAAAAACATTGCCATAGTCAGAGTGCACAATGTCGCAGCGACACGACAGGCGCTGTTGGTGGCTGAGGCTATACGATCGGCAGAGTAGTAAGTAACCGTGCGAAGCGTTCCTTGATTATTCTACCTTTTCGTATTTTTTTTCTCTCTCTACTCGTTTCCGATAGAGTTGTTTCTACCCTGCAACTCTCCTTCTTTTTTACATTATACTATCCCTTTAATTCGCTCCACTTACGTAAAAGATGACAACCCAACAACTCTATCCCAACATTATAGCACGGCAGCTCAACATCTCTGCCGCTCAGGTTACCGGTACCCTCAACCTGTTCGCGGAAGGTGGAACCGTGCCGTTTATCGCCAGGTATCGCAAGGAGGTTACCGGCTCACTTGACGAAGTAGTAATTTTGGCTATCCGAGACCAGCATCAGCAACTCATCGAGATCGATAAGCGGCGTGAGGCGATTTTCGAATCTCTGAAAAAAAATGAACTGATCACCGATGCTCTTTCAGAGCAACTACAAAGAGCTCAAAGTCTGACCGAGCTTGAAGATATCTACCTCCCCTATCGACCGAAGCGAAAGACCCGTGGTCTTATTGCCAGGGAGAAGGGGCTGGCTCCTCTGGCTAAACAGATATTTGCCAGCAACAGCCAGTCTATTGATATCTCCAAATTTCTCGACCCGGAAAAAGGGGTCGCGACAGAGGAAGATGCGTTAGCCGGTGCAAGGGATATTATCGCTGAAGAAATTGCAGAGGACCTGGCAACCCGCGCGGAACTGCGCCAACTCTTCCAGAACCAGGCGGTGATCGAAGCTACGGTAGTCAAAAAAAATATCACTCTGGGCGAAAAATTCAGAGATTATTTTGATTGGCGGGAACCGGCCCCCAAGGCTGCCGGGCATAGATTGCTTGCCATGTTTCGCGGAGAAAATGAAAAAATCCTTAAACTTTCCATCCGTCCAGCCGAGGAAAGCTGTTTGCGCCTTCTCAAGAAACGGCATCTGAAAGTTACACAATGGCAAAGAGAAGTCGCCAGTGCACTTGAAGACGGTTATCAGCGTCTCCTTGCACCCTCACTTGAGAATGAATTGCGCAAAGAGCTTAAGGGCCGAGCCGATGCAGAGGCTATACAGGTCTTCGCCGACAACCTTCGGCAGCTCCTTCTTTCTTCACCCCTTGGCGCTCAACGCGTATTGGCTCTTGATCCAGGCTATCGAACCGGAGCGAAACTCGTCTGCCTCGATGAACAGGGAAAACTGCTCGACCACACTACAATTTACCCAACCCACGGTGGCAGAAAATTAGAAGAAGCCGGTAAAATCATCTCCGAACTGGTAACAAAATATCAAATCGAAGCTATCGCTATAGGTAATGGTACTGCAGGGCGCGAAACGGAGGAATTCGTCCGATCACTGGGCCTGGATAGCTCAATCATTGTCACCCTGGTCAATGAAGACGGAGCCTCCATCTATTCGGCTTCGGCTGCTGCGCGAGCAGAATTTCCGGATCACGACATCACGGTTCGAGGAGCTGTTTCCATCGGCAGGCGCCTGCAGGATCCACTGGCGGAACTGGTTAAAATCGATCCTAAATCCATTGGAGTCGGGCAGTATCAACACGATGTCAACCAGGGTGAATTGAAGAAAACACTGAGGGAAGTTGTTGAAAGCTGCGTCAATAGTGTTGGAGTTGAACTCAATAGTGCCAGTGCGGAACTCCTGACCTATGTCGCAGGACTGGGTCAAACCTTAGCTGACAATATACTTGCCCACAGAAATACTCACGGTCCTTTTCGCAGCCGGCAGGAGTTATTAAGAGTAGCACGACTCGGCCCCAAGGCCTTTGAGCAGAGCGCTGGTTTTCTGCGAATACGCAACGGTGAATATCCTCTTGATGCCAGCAGCGTTCATCCTGAGCGTTACAAACTGGTCAGGAAAATGGCCAAGGACCTTGGCGTAACGGTTGGTAATCTGTTGGAGTCCAGTACTGTTCGCCAATCGATTGACCTCAAAAACTATATCGACGAATCGACCGGTCTGCCGACTCTCACGGATATCATGGAGGAACTGGCCAAACCCGGTCGGGATCCACGGAAGGGTTTCGAGCAGTTTCACTTCGCTGAAGGTGTCCATACCATGGAGGATCTCAAGGAGGGCATGCGCTTACCGGCCATAATCACCAATGTCACTCGCTTTGGCGCTTTTGCAGATATCGGCATAAAACAGGACGGTCTCATCCATATCAGTCAGCTCGCCGACCGGTTCATAAAAGATCCCGGGGAGGTGGTTAAAATCGGGCAACATGTGGTCGTGCGCGTTGTCGAAATCGACTTAAAACGACAACGGATCGCTCTTTCCATGCGAATTGAGCGACCAATTATCTAATTGTCATTGATAGAGTTTGATCTACATTATGGTCATAACAAGAGTATCAACCCCATTCTCAACGAGTGAGAGTTTGCCGGCCAACCCATAGGAGAGATCGACGTCACGACCTTCCACGTAAGGACCCCTGTCGGTTACCACCGCATATTCGGTCTGACCGGTCCGAGGATTTTTCAGCTCAACCTTGGTACCTAACGGCAATTCCTTATGAGCAATTGTATTGGCGTACATATTATACGGATCGCCATCGGCCATTGGTTTTCCATGAAAATCCTTCCCATACCAACTGGCTACAATCTCACTGGGTGGTTGAGGTCCCGCCTGCCTGATCTCGAGTTTCCGGCCAACCTGAAGAAGATCGGGATTTTCAATGGCATTATCGCGAATTAAATCCTCCGGATTAACATGAAATTGCTTCACCGCAAGCGCCCAGAGGGTATCACCAGACTTTACGGTATACTCTGAAAGATGATCCGGCTGCTTGGTTTTCGATGGTTCGGTGGTCTCAATTTTTGTAGAGGCTTCACTCAGGATGGAAGAAAAACTCCCTTTGTCCACCTTAATATTTGCCCCCTCCCGCACAAACCAGTTACCGTTTTTGTTTGAACGGCCAATGGCTCGGGGGTTCTGATTGCGCAGGGTCTGCCAGTCTGTCTGGAGGCGTTTGGTAACATAGGCGATAGTGTCGCCCTTCTGTACAGTATATTGATTCATCGGAATAGCAATTTCTTGTGGTTATCAACATGCCAACATCCGGAACGACATCCGGAAGGACTCAATCCACGCTTTCAGGTACAATTAAGCGCTCTCTTCTTTTTTGATTCCCAATGGACGATAATGATTATCGGATGCACCTGAGTGGTCTCTACTTCTTTTCATATCGGCAGGAATGGATCATATCTTAAACACAGACAGGACGAATACCTTTAAAAGTTTATCTTTGGCCCTGTAGCGCCCCAACCGATTCCAGCTTCTTCCACAACTTAATCAATAGGCAAATTTTTCACACCCTGTTCATGATCCTGCAAGGCCATGATCCGGCGACCGCACGCGGCTTTGTAGGAATAATCCAGGCCATTGACCGATTGCAGATGGTCATCGGCCAGGAATTCGGCGGTTGAATAATCACGGATGATGGTGCCTTGATGCATGACTATAGCCCTGGTGCTGAGCCTTTCTATAAAAAACAGATCGTGGGTAATGAGGATGGTCGTGAGCCCGAGGCTGTCCAGGATTTCAATCAGTAGCTCCTCACCATGTGGGTCGAGGCTAGCCGTGGGTTCATCAAGAATCAGCATTTCCGGCCGCATGCTCAACGCTGCGGCGATGGCCAGCCGCTTACGTTCTCCTCCACTCATATTAAGCGGCACCTTGTCTTCAAACCCCTGCAAATGGACCCTGGCCAGAGCTTCATTTACTCTTTGGTTCAACTCCTCTCCTTTGATTCCCATCTGCTGTGGACCAAAAGCAACTTCCTCACGGCAGGAGGGAGTAAACAGCTGGTCAGCAGAATTCTGGAAGACCATGCCTACCCGTCGCCACAACCCCTTGCGCAGGCCATTGGTCACTGGTCGTCCTTCGACAAAAAAATATCCTTGCCCACGATTCAATCCGAGGAGACAGGCGGCCAAGGTCGATTTTCCGGCTCCGTTTTCCCCAACCAAGGCCAGAGTATCACCTAGGCGGATGATCAGATTGGCATCGGAAAGACCGAGTGTGCCGTCGGCATAACGAAAGGAATAATGTTGCATCTCCATGAGTGGCGCCACTGGTTCGAGGGACGGAGCATGGATTGCGCCGATCGGATGCTCATGGGTGTGCTGGTAGTGATGGTGCACATTGACACCTTGATGATGATCCAAGCAACTGAAACGAAATGTGAAATCCAAACCATGCTCCCGGAGGGATTCTCGCTGGGAAACAAGTTGATCAAAAGAATAATCGTGATGAATGGCACCATCACTCATAACCACAGCCCGATCACAGAGATCGTAGAGAAAGAGGAGATCGTGATCTATAATAATCAGGGTTCCGGAATACTCCCGAAGCAATTCCTTAAAAATTTTTTCCTGACGCGGGTCTAGATTGGCAGTCGGTTCATCGAGAATAAGCACATCAGGTTTCATAGCCATTATGGCCGCAAAAGCAGCCCTTTTTTTCTGGCCGTAGCTGAGCAGGTGGGCCGGTTTATAGCACAGTTTCTCCAGGTTGACCGCCGTCAGCTGTTCGAGAACCCTGGAGATAACCGTGTCTTCGTCAAGGCCCTGATTCATCGGTCCGAAGGCCACGTCGTCATAGAGAGAATTACAGAACAAATGATCATCAGGATCTTGGAAAAGCACGCCGGTAGCGAGTCGTAGCTCACCCAGCATCGACTCGGTCAGTTGGTGCCCTTTATAGCCGATGCTTCCTTCTTGACACGAATGGAGCCCATTGAGGTGTTTGACCAGAGTTGTTTTGCCGGAACCGTTCCTGCCAACCAGAGCAATCCGATCGCCTGGATGAATTTTCAGTGAAACATCTCGCAGGGCATAGGTACCGTCCGGGTAACGAAAGGAAAGACTATCGAGATCATACAACGGTATCCCGCTTTCCCCGGGAAAATTCTCATCGGACATGAAATGCATGGTGGATTACCAGTCGATTTGGAGGGAATAGGCGGTTGTTCGCAATAGAAATTATTCGATGATGGTTCTCTATTATCAAAAAAAATGATTGCCGTATATTCGATCGATAAAAAGTAACAATATGCCCATCATAATCCAAAGGACACCTTTCGCCCAGTCTTTTCCTGTTGTTTCGAAGTGGATAAATGAATGAAACTGCCCTGTATATCCACGACTCAGCATAGCATCATACACCCTCTGGGTACGATCAAAAGAGCGAACAAAGAGCATACCGAAGAAATTCCCCATGGCAATCATGGTAGCCGGATTGGTACCCGGAACAAATCCGCGCACCCGCATACCGCGATACATTCGGGTAATTTCATGGAGGAATACAAAAATATAGCGATGGGACAAAAGAACCATTTGCCCGACCGAATCGGGGAGTCCCAAGCGCGAAAGGCTTTGTAGTGTTACCGCCAGGGGAGCGGTTCCGAGTAACGGTTCCATCATCAGGGCGATCGCACAGGCCTTGGAAACAATGGTCAGCGCCAGGAAAAAACCGGCTAAATGAAACGGGAATCCCCTCAAGCCTGGAAAATAGACAAGGGTTTCGGAACCGTGTAACGGTGAGGTGAAGGGCACGACCAAGAGAAACATCGACAAAAATCCAGCCATTGCCAACAATCGTTTACCGGCCCGGGCAAAAGGAATGTTGCAGGCAGCGACAGCCAACAACGATATCACGAACGCAACCGCACTCCAGCAGAGGGATTGCAGAGAAACTACCATGAAACAATAGAGGAAGAGGCTGACAATCTTAATCCGTGGATCCCATTGATGAAAAAATGAAGAGCGATCGGCATAGGCATCAATTGTCGGAACCGACCAATCCGGATCATTTGTTCTAAATGATCCACGATCCACACGTTTTCTGCGGACCAACCAGGAAACCAGGGCAATCAAAAGAGCAAGGGTGACGACAACTGTCACCAGTGCCGTGACCGGAATATGGATTTCTGGATTTGCGGTCATTTGAGAAACCGCCCTGTATCAAGGAGTTCGGGCTTAACCCTAAACAGGAAAGAAACGGTAAAAGCAGAGACCCCGGCCTCAATGATGAGGACCGGCACATGGGCAGCCAGGGCGAGTTTTGCGACTCCAATGAAGCTCTCCCCGGCCGTAGATAGCAGGCAGGCAAGCATGGTCGCCGCCATTGCCGTACCCAAACCGCCACAGATAGCCCCGGCAATACTGTGGCTCAACGCGGTTTTTCCACGAATGCTCTGAAAGAGCCAGCCACAAAGAACAGCAGGTAAACCCATCATCAGCGCATTAGCGCCAAGGGCGGTGAGTCCGCCGAACTGAAAAAGAATAGACTGGAGAAAAAGCCCCAGGGTGATTGATAAAAAGGAGACCGGCCCCAGCAAGGCCCCGACTATTCCGGGGAGAATAAGGTGAACACTGGTCGGACCGAACGGCAAATGAATCAACGAGGCAACAAAAAAGGCTGAGGTCACCACCGCGATCTTCGGCAAGTCCTCGTTTCTGACCTGCCGGAGACTCCAGGCAGCCCCGGCAAAGGAAATGGCATAGGAAGCGAGGGCCACCGATGTCGGCAGTACGCCGTCGGAGATGTGCATGCCTTAGTTCCCTCCTGCAATATTTTTTTTACGAGAGGCGACATATGCGGCCACTCCAAAGAGTCCCAGGATATACCCGACACCGCCCATAATTTCCCGGATGCCGGGATTCTCCAACTGTTGCCTCAGGGCGGCAATTTCCCGTTTGATCTGCCGGAGTTCATGGGAATTTTTTTTATCCTGTTCCTGCAAAAGAGCAAGAATTTGTTCGTACCCCTCGCCCCCGCCAATACCCATCTTAGGGCTTCCCGCCGGAACAACGGTCTGTTCATCGGCCATAACCGGTGACGCTATGGCCAGGGACACTGCGAACAATGCCGCAACAGCCCATATCCACCAAGCAGTTTCACCTTTGCTTTTTATCATGCCCCGCCCCTCCCTTCACATTTCTTCTTTCTTCAAGAGATAACTGTTTTTATGCCCCATGGAAGCATTGATAACAATGGTAAGATCCTCTTTTACAGCAGGAAGCGGGAAGGAAAAAAGACCCTCCTGATCACTCTTGCCCTCCAGCAGTTTCTTTCCGGCCCCATTAAAAACCTCTATGGCACCAAACCCCACCTTTTTGCCATCCGGAAAGTAACTTTCCGTATACACTATATCATTTTCCACATAAGCAAAAATGTTGACTTTGTGAGCCATGGCCGGCACGGCAATGAGGACGAGCATAACCAGCATCATCACCAATGAAACTTTTTTGACCAGATATCGAAACATCATTGCAAAAACTCCGGTTAAATTTATCGAGATGATTCTTCAAAGAAAAAGGCGGCATTACCAAAGCGGCAGTGCAGCCCTGTCCCTTGGATCTCATTGTAAATCCGCCGTATGTGCCCAATAAACCGCACCGATTTCAATCCCTTTCTCGACACCATCTTTTTTCATCTTCCAAGAAGCCTCGTTGAGGGCTGCAAATCCCCACCAACCTGCCTTGGGCATGGCATAGGAAAAAACACCGTTGGCATCGGTCTTCACTACCTGCGTGACATAGGGATCACTTGGGGGATGGATCATACTGCTATTGCTGGGAAATTCGTTCAAATATTCCACTTCAACCTCGGTACCGGGCACAGGTTGCCCCTTGACCAACACCTGTCCTGTGAAAATATTGCCGGTCCAAAAACCGTACGGACGGGTCAAAGGAATGATCTCCGTCTCAAGCCCTACCGGTTTGTCCCAACCTTGTTCAAGTCCCAGAGCGTTGACACAGACCTTGGTGTAATGGATGATAAAGACGTCTTCGGCCGGTTCCCAATAAGGGGTGGGTTCAACATAAAAGGAATAGTCCCCGGGTCGCTTAATCTGGTATTCGCTTTTCCAAAAGGTGAATTCCTTGTCCTGATCCGGACTTTTGCCCTTGGCCGCCACCAGGGTCGACAACAAATCTGTCTTCCTACCATCATGCAACACCCCGAATTGTTTCGGCTTTGCCATCTCCATATAATGACCTTCCATGGGATGGATAAATTTAACCTCCAACTCCAATTTTTTACTGTCATCCTGGCTAATTATGTCGTCAGATGGAATGAGGGTTCCGAAATGGGCGAAACCGCTGGTTGCCATACCCAACAAGCAAATAGTGGCTGCAGTTGCGGCAACGAGTTTCTGCACATTCATACCTTTCTCCTTTGTTTTGGAATTTTACAAAGAGCTTCTCTATAAACGGATATTACGTTTCCAAAATTCGTCACACTCAACAGCCCAAAAAAAACCTCCCAAACAATCTTCCTCCAAGGGGATTCGATTGCTTTTCAGAGCCCAAGAAATAATGCCATAATGTGATAAATTATATTTTCGTAACACTATTAATTGGAATTTACTTGCATGTCAATACCAATTTTAGCCGATCAAGTGAGGATGCCTGATGGGCAACACTGAAGAGCAGAATAGTCTTGCTTATTTAGTGCTGACTGGTAAAATTCTTTCATTTTTAGTCCATAAAATTAACCAGCCAAGAGATATGCAATCCATAAAAAGCTCAAGAAAATACACGGTTCTTTATATAGAAGACAATGGTGCCAATCGTCAGCTTGTGCAATTTATCCTGGAGCGAAAAGACTATCTGTCACTGCTTTGTGCAGCCGATGGAAAGAGTGGTATCCTTGCAGCCAAGACACAATTGCCCGATATTATCCTCCTGGACATCTCGCTGCCGGACATTGATGGGTACGCTGTTCTTGCCGACCTGAGACAAGATTCAGCAACGCAGCATATTCCCATCATCGCAGTTAGTGGAGATTGTCTATCGCAACTTCCTGAGAACAGCGCGTTTTCTTTTGATAAATTTTTATCAAAACCTATTGAAATAGAACCCTTATATGAAACGATAGACGAGTATTTACAGCCCCGGACCTAATCCTCTTCACAGCGTTGGCCGGCTTGCCACCTCCCCGGTATCCTCACTTCTCAGGTGCTCTCTGTCGGCACCACCAAGGTGAGAATCCTTTTTTTCTTCCTAAGGTGTCGTAACAAATTCTCAGCCATAAAGATCGCCAAAGCGCTCCAAATCAGCATAAATCCCACCATCCGCGTCCGCGGAAATTCTTCGCCATAAACAAAAACGCCGAGTATGAGATTAATAGACGGTGCCAGATACTGCATCAGGCCAAGAGTTGAAAGTGGTATCTTCTTGGCGGCATAGCCAAAAAAGAGTAACGGAACAGTAGTGACGACGCCGGTCCCAACCAGCAGCAAGCTTCCGGAAAGATTGATTCTCCCAAGAGAGCCGGTACCGGCGCAGGCAAGTCCGACGAGAATGGCTGCTGCCGGTAGAAACAGAATCCCGGTTTCCAGACAAAGTCCGTCAAGCGCACCAAGATCGTTCTTTTTATGTAACAGGCCATAGGTGCCAAAACTGACGGCAAGCACAATGGCAATCCAGGGGAATCGGCCGTAATAGAAGGTAAGATACAGTACTCCAAGTAATGCAAGCAAAAGAGCAAGCCATTGGACAGGTCTCATCCTTTCCCCAAAAAAAATCATACCGAAGAACACATTGATCAATGGATTGATAAAGTAACCAAGGCTGGTTTCAACGATGAAACCGGCATTGACCGCCCAAATATACAACAACCAGTTGAGAGCCAGGAGCAGACCTGTTGCCGTGAAGGTGATGAGGTTTTTCCGCTCTTTCAGTGCTTGCAGAAAAATCGCTCGCCTGCCGGTGAAAAACACCAATCCAAGTGTCAGTAAAAGAGACCAGGACATCCGGTGGCAGAGTATTTCATAAGCGGGTACTTCCTGCAAAAGTTTCCAATATGCAGGCAATACTCCCCAGAGGGTAAAAGCACCAGCCGCAGCCAGGAGTCCACCAAATTTAGTCATTTGTCCTCACAGCAGAAATCCGCCAATGCCACAAATTTTCGGATAAGAGGGAGCAGCCATGAAAGTGATAGATGAAATCATCCGAAGAGAAGCCCACTGGACAACCAGTAATAAACAATATACGCACCAGCTCCGAGCAGCAGCAAAGCAGATATTTTCTGCACATAAGGCACTATTCGACGCAGCGTACCGACGACAACACCCTCTTTCACCACAGTGATCCCCAAGGTCAGCATTAACATGACACTGCCCATGCCGAGAATATAACTTCCGAACTGAAAGATTCCCCCGGCGAAATCACCCGCTGCAACAGAACTGCCTACCACCATAAGAAAAATAGGCAAAGTGCAACTCATTGAAATGGCACCGAAGGCCAAACCGAAAAGAAAGAAACCACGAACAGATATTCGTCTCGGATCACTTATTTTTCCAGCAGCAGTGATAAATAACTTAAACGACAGGGTATGCCCGAAAAGCATCCATGCCCCAAGCAAAATCAAACCAATGCCGACAACAATCGCAAGCCAGGGCATTATCCCCATTAAAAAGGATCCCCCCGCCGACACAATTGTACCGACAACTCCAAAAAGAAGTGCGAATCCCGCAGTCACCACAAAGGCAATCCAAAATGCCTTCAGCAACCTGAGGAAAATAGATTTCTTGCGGAATTCACTCTCTTCGGCGCCCAGATAAAGCGTCAAGTAAACAGGCAGCATGGCAAACCCGCATGGGTTTACCGCAGAGACCATGCCGGCACCAAAGGCATACCCAAAGGGCAGCAGTCCTGCCACCTGCCCTAACCATTGACTGACTTCTACTTGAGCTCCCATTATATATCCATGTTAAATGATGACAATCTCGTAAAAACCTCGATTTCCGATGGATAAGTAAAAAGCTTCATACTGGAGGCGTGCAATTTTCCTATTATTTCGGCGTACATACGGTACGTCGTAAGGATAGGAAAATTGTAACAACGAACAAGATGAAGAGTTTTTACGACACCATCAAATGATGAGTTAGAAACAAAACTTGAACCTTACCATAACGGGTGTCGTTTTTGTACACGGACATCGTACTTTTTACCAGTTCCTTTTCAAACACCATATAAAAAGGTGGTTCAGCTTAGATATTGCGTTACGTCCACCCCATCAAAGATTTAATATTCCATATTAGGTGTTTTTTCGGATAGATGAGACCTCAATCGGTATGCATTTCCGACCGCGGTCACTTTTATCTTGACCTTCTACAGAGGATTGCTTAAGAATTTCGACTGTAGTCAATTTTCTATACGGAGATCCGATACATGTCAGTACGAGAAACCAAAAAGCGAAGAACCAAGCAAGCAATATTAGAGGCGGCCATTTCTCTATTTAGCGTAAATGGGTATGAATGTACCTCTATTGAACATATCGCCAAGGTAGCTGGTGTCGGCAAAGGAACGGTATACAGCTATTTCCATACAAAAAAAGACATCATTAAGGGCTTTTGTGAATATGAACTTGAGAAGATCCATGTAAAGCTTGTCGAACGTTCCAATCAGAACGCTTCTGTTCTTGAACAAATGCTCATCATCTACATGACGGAATTTAATCACGTCACCCAGAATAAGGAATTTGGCCGACTTTATATGCGGGAGTCAGTCTTTCCTTATGATTCCGATGCACAGGACAATCTCAAGATCGATAACAAATTCTTTCAAATACTCTATCCGATTCTGGAGAAAGGTCAGGAGCGGGGAGAACTACGTAAAGACGTTGAACTGCTGCATATAACCGCCCATTTTTACAGTCTGTATATTATGATAATTTCTGCCTGGTATACGGGAAGAATCACGACCGAAGAAGTCGAACCTGCCATGGAGCAGCTCTTCAGACAGGTTCTTGAAGGACTACAACCGATGCAAGAATCCCCTTTAAACAATGAGAAACACAATGAGTAAACCCACGCCTCCCGATACCAAGCGCGGTAAAGTCGTCTACTTCATCTGGAACAATCTGCCTAGATTTGTTTTACTGGCAATGATAGTTCTGATCTTCATCCTGCTGGGAGCAATTAGAGACAAAAGCGATCTCATCGCCGCGGGCAAAGCAGCGGAAGTGAGCCAGGAGAAACCACCGGTCAATACGATAACCTTAACCCTCGCACCGACAACGATTACCGATCGCATTAACCTGCCTGGTTACGTTGAACCCTGGACCAGACTGCAGTTGATGGCCAAATTGAATGGTACCATAACCGAGGTGCTGGTCAAAGAGGGCGACCGGGTTAAAAAGGGCGACATCCTTGCCCGCATTGAAGACGACGATTTCCGAATCGCAACTGAGAGAACCGAGGCAGTTTATAATCTTGCCAAGGCCGAGTACAGCCGGGATAAATCAATCTACGACAAAGGAGTGATTCCGGCAGCCACCCTCGATATCAACAGAACTGATATGCAGCGGGCAAAGGCTGATTATGACAATGCCAAGCTTCTGCTTTCCCGAACACTGGTCACCTCCCCCATGGACGGAATCATCCGCCGCATGGACGCCAAGGTCGGTTTGCAACTGTCTGTGGGTGATCCCATTGCCGAAATTCTGGACATCGATCGAATGAAATGTGTAATCGGTATTCCGGAGTCGGACGTTACCGCGGTGCGTCAGTTGGAAAATGTCCAACTCACCGTTCAGGCCCTGGGCGATAAAATCATCACCGGAAAAAAATATTTTCTTTCCTCCTCTCCCGAAACCAACGCCAGACTCTACAATCTGGAGCTTGAGATAAACAACAGCGATGGTGCGGTACTGGACGGGATGTTTGTTCGCGCCGATATCGTAAAAAAACAGGTGGATAATACTCTTGCGGTACCATTTTACAGTGTTATTTCCCGCAATGACGAGCAGTATGTTTACATAGAGGAGAAAGGCGTGGCCAGAAAAAGACAGGTCAAGCTGGGGATCATGGAAAAATGGATGGTCCAGATAAACGAAGGACTCAACCCAGGGGACAGAATTTTGGTTGAAGGACACCGCGATGTCGAGGATAACCAAAAAATTAAAGTTATCAAAGCCCTCACCAGTCCTTCGGAGCTTACCCTATGATAGTTTCCGACACCGCGGTTAAAAAGAGCACAACGGTATCCGTCCTGGCCCTGCTGCTCATCATTATCGGTGTGTACTGCTATAAAGTACTGCCGAGGGAGAGCGATCCCGACATTACCATTCCCAATGTTTTTATCTCGACGGAATATCGGGGCGTCTCACCCACCGACATCGAAACGGCAATCACCATAGAGATAGAGAAGAAACTCAAGGGGCTCGACGGCCTGAAAAAGATTAAATCGGTCAGCTCCGAAGGACTCTCATCCATCAATGTTGAATTTGTCACCGGCACAGATATCGACAAGGCCGTCCAGGACGTGAAAGATAAGGTCGATGCGGCAAAAAGCTCGCTGCCAGGCGATCTTGAAGACGACCCTTCCGTTTTCGAAGTGAACCTTTCGGAAATGCCCATCGTCATTTATTCACTTTCGGGCACCTGCGGTCTTCCCTGCCTGAAACGACTGGCCGACGACCTGCAAGACGAAATTGAAGGGGTAACCGGGGTCCTGGAGGTTGAGGTTACAGGCGGGCTGGAGAGGGAGATCCGCGTCGAAGTGTTCCCTGAGAAACTGGCTTATTACGGTATCAGCATCGCCAGTTTTCAGACTGCGCTTAAGAGTGAAAACACCAACACTTCAGGTGGCAATATTCGCCTTGGCAAGGGTCGCTTTCAACTGAGGGTACCAGGGGAGTTTAAAACTCCGGAGGAGATATACGGTCTGGTTCTCGCCACCCATAACGGCGAACCGGTTTATCTGAAAGATGTCGCAAGAGTGGTTGATGGGTTTAAGGAAGAAACCAGCATTTCCCGCCTGGATGGCCAGGAAGCAGTCAATATCTCAGTAAAAAAGCGATCCGGCGAAAACATAATCGGTATCAGCAAGGCTGTGGATGAGATCATCGCCAAAGACCAAGCATCATGGCCGAACGGAACGGAAATCACTAAGGTTCTCGATAAGGCAAAAGACATCGATATCATGGTTGCGGATCTTGAGAACAACATTCTCACCGGACTGGTATTGGTGCTTATCGTCATCTTTTTGGTAATGGGCATTCGGAATGCTATCCTGGTGAGTTTGGCTATCCCTTTTTCCATGCTGCTCTCGTTTATCGTTCTCTATCTAATGGGCATAACCCTGAACATGGTCGTCCTCTTCAGCCTCACCCTTGCGCTCGGGATGCTGGTGGACAATGCCATCGTCATCATTGAGAACTGCTACCGATTTATGGAACAGGGGGCAGACCGCAAGGACGCGGTGATGATGGCGACCTCGGAAGTCGCCTATCCGGTTATCGGCTCAACGGCCACCACCCTTGCAGCTTTCTCCCCAATGCTTTTTTGGCCGGGCATAATGGGCGAGTTCATGAGTTACATGCCGCTCACCCTGATTGTCACTCTCTCATCCAGCCTGTTTGTAGCTCTAGTCATTAATCCGGCGATGGCCTCAATGTTCATGAAAGTGAAGAACCCCAAGATGGGCGAAACCACAAGTCTCGCTGAAATCGCTACCGCCGGGGAACGGCCAGCTGAAATCCGTGGTTGGCTACTGACCTCTTACAGTAAAATCCTTGCCAACGCGCTTAATAAACCGATCACTGTTATCGGTTCAGGAGTCTGTATCCTTGTTCTTATGTTTCAGGGATGGTTGTTGATAGTCGGTCTGGAAAAGCCCGTGGAATTCTTCCCCGAGATTGATCCAAAAGGCATGTATGTCAATGTCGATGTCCCGGAGGGTGCGGATCTCAACTATATCGACACAATCATTCAACGGGTCGAAAAAGCCGTTGCAGGAGTCACAGAAACAAATGAAAGTATAACACCGTTAGAGGCCTTAAGTCCTAAGCAATACACCAAACCGGACGGTGAACTCTACTCTGGGCCGAGTGATCTGAAAAACATCAAGAATGTCTATATGAAGGGTGTGGCTTCGGCGGGTGGCAGTTCTGCATTCTCGTCCAATGCCCCCAATCACGTAGGCATTCGTTTTATTGACCTGGAAGACCGCCGGCGATCGACCCATGACAGCGTTGCCGATATCAGGCAGAGAATAAAAAATATTCCAGGAGGCAAGATCACCATCGCCATGGAGGAAGAAGGTCCGCCAACCGGAGCTCCGATCAATATTGAAATTGCCGGTGACAACTTTGCAGTACTCGGGAAAATTGCCCAACAGGTAAAGGATATCCTGGCACAGCAACCCCATGTGGAAGATGTGCGGGACGATTTTGTCGAAGGAATCCCCTCGGTCCAGATTCTGATAGATCGACAGAAGGCTGCAATGTTTGGGCTTTCCACCGATCTCATTGGTTTTGCTCTAAAAAGCGCTTATAATGGGCTGGAAGTTTCCTCCTTCCGGGAGGGCAATGACGACTATGACATCACCATCCAATTGGCAGAATCGGATAGAAAGGTTGTGGATATTCTCCATGAGTTAATGCTTCCCACCCCATCAGGCCAAATGGTTCCGTTATCCACAGTTGCCAAGGTGAGCTTTGCCGGTTCCATCGGCGATATCAATCGTATTAACAACGAACGCGTGGTGACAGTGCAAGCCAATGTCGACGAGAAGAAAATCCCGGGGCCGGTGGCTCGAGCTCAAGCTGCCGAATTTTTGAAAAATTTCCCGCTGCCACCCGGCTATAAAATGACTTTTACCGGAGAGTTTGAATTCCAAAAGGAGTCTGAAGACTTCCTGACCAAAGCTTTTCTGGTCGCCTTATTATTCATATTTCTCATACTTGTCTCCATGTTCAACTCGATAAGCCAACCCTTTATTATCATGACTTCGGTGATCCTATCACTTGGAGGAGCCTTTCTAGGGCTGGCCTTGTTTAAATCACCGTTTGGCATCATAATGACCGGAGTTGGAGTCATCTCTCTCGCCGGTGTTGTCGTGAACAATGCCATTGTACTGCTTGACTACACCAACCGTTTGCGAGAGAGGGGGTTTACCCTAAAAGATGCAGTCATCTCGGCCGGAGTTACCCGGCTCCGACCGGTACTGCTCACCGCCGTGACCACCATCTTGGGACTTATTCCCATGATTACCGGTGTCTCCTTCGATTTTCACAAATGGGCAATATCCTGGGTCAGCGAATCAAGCCAGTGGTGGCAGTCGATGGCGATCGTGGTTGTTTTCGGTCTGGTTGTCGCGACCTTTCTTACTCTGGTCGTGGTGCCAACTCTCTATTACCTGTTTGAGAGGATGGGCAGTATCCGCATTAAACTAAGTCAAAAAATCAGTGAAATTTATTGGAAGCCTTTTCCCTATCTGGCGGGACAAACATCACCTAAGGACAAATGATGTGCTACAAAATTCTAGTTATTTTCGGCGTACTGCTTTTGCCTGTATCTTTCAATGCAGGTTCGGCAAATGCGGAAGAAATTGAAAAACTTACCCTGAGAAGTGCGGTTGAACAGGCCCTGCAGAACAATCTCAATCTCCAGCTTCGGCGGGAAGATGTCAATTCAGCCGAGGGGGCAACGCTCAGCGCAGAAGGCAAATTTGATGTTCTCGTTGAGGCTAAAGCAAATGCACAAACAGAAGAACTGACACCAATAACAATTTTTGGTGGAGCCACACAAGAAGATACCGCTGCTTGGAGTGCTACCGCTTCAAAGGTGTTTCCTACAGGTACTGCCATTGGATTTGGCTGGAATAACAGCAGTTATAATAGCGATGCAGCGGGCCTTCTCTTGGATCCATCTTACAATACCGGCCTCACGCTTAGCCTGCGACAACCGCTGCTTAGAGGCTTTGGGACAGAGGTGCAGACCTCATCGATCCAGTCCTCGGAAAAACAGTTGGCTGCTGCAAACTTCCAGGTAAATAGTGAAGCTGCCAACCTCGCTGCCGAAGTAAAAACTGCCTATTGGAATCTTGTCTTTGCCTTGCAGAATATAGAAGTACAAAAACTTTCCCTGACCCTCGCCAAAAAACTGCTGAAAGAAACCGAGACGAAGATTAATGCCGGCAGCTTAGCTGAGGTAGAAATCTATCAACCACGGTCGGAGGTGGCCAGACGTGAAGAGCAGCTTATCTCTGCCGAACGGTCCATCGGTACTGCGGAAGATCAGCTAAAACTTCTCCTCAACAGCGACAACTGGCAAACAACCTTCCAGCCAACCGACCAACCGGCGACCGAGCCGGTAGCTTTGGACCTGACAACCATTCAGGACAATGCTCTAAAAAACAGACCGGATGTAAAAGCAGCTGACCTCCTGATAGAAGCGGCTAAATTTGAGAAACTGAAAGCCAAAGACGACATTCGCCCCGATCTTTCTCTCGTCGGTGGTATCGGCCTTGCGGGTACATCCGATACCTATGGCAATTCTCTCGATAACAGCCTCCGCAATCCCGACAATCTCTGGCAAATCGGGGTCACCCTTTCCATGCCGCTGGAAAACAGGGTCGCCAAAGGTAATTACCGGCAGGCTACCGCCGGCTATAGTCGGGCCAAAACCAGCGCCGAACTTCTTCGGCAACAGATTCGCCAAAGTGTACGAACCACCATGAGGGATATAGAGCTGGCGCTAAAGTCAATTGAGGCCACCCGAAAAACCAGTCTGGCCACTCGCAAACGACTCGAGGCGGAACAGGCTAAATTTGCCTCCGGACGTTCCACCACCCTCGATGTATTAACCGCACAGGATGCCTACTCCCAGGCCCTCAGCCAACAAAACCTCACCAATATCAATTATGCCAACACCCTCGCAGAACTTGACCGCATTCAGGGTTTGATCACCTTCTCATCTTCCCGCTGAAGTTTTTATAAATTTGGTGAATAAAACAATTTTCTGTTATTTTTGGTATAGTTGTAATAGCATGCAGAAAGGACGATTATTACTCTCATCAATGGTTGAAAGGGAAAGAATAGAATGATTCAGACAGTTGAGTCAGCGTTTGTTGCCAAAATAGCCCTCGAACCATCTGAGTTTTCGTTGGAGTTGATTCGCCTTGGTTACGGTCAGAAAACAGCTCCGGAAAAATTTCTCGATGTTATAACCATAAACAGTCGATTCTCCGCTAATCTCCTCTTGTATGTAAATAATGTTTGTATCGATACAACAGAACCTGTCTTTTCAATTGTTGAAGCAGTCACGAGGCTTGGCACAGTAACCGTCGCCAATCTTTCGCTCTTCTTTTCTCTCCTGGCGCAATACAGGGACGGAAAGTGTCCACAATTCGATTACCCGCGATTCTGGCAGAAATCCCTCGCCATGGGTTGTGCTGCCATGGCCTTGGCACCATTTCAAAAAATCAATGCCGACAAACTCTTCACCTACGGCATCCTCGCCCGAATTGGTGAACTTGCTCTGGCGACCACCCACCCTAAAGAGTACGGCAAACTTCTGAGTCAAGGCCTTAATGCCGGCACAAGGGAACGGGAGGAACGAAAACTTTTTGGCATTTCCTCTTCAGAGCTCACCGGCAAACTGCTGTCTAGATGGCAGGTCTCAAGACAGTGTACCGAAACCATAAGAGCGTTTAACTACGATCTCCATGATCAAAAGACCTGCAACGAAACCACAAAAATCTGCAAAATTCTAAAGCTTGCAGTACTCATAACAAAGATCAGTCTCCTTGAGCTGCCCCTCTCAGAAACATTTCTCATTGTTGAAAAAGAGGCAGAAAATCAATCTATCCCTGTCGATAAGTTTGGCCCGTTTTTCAATCGACTCATCTTATCCTGGCAGACGACCAGTAAGCTCTTCAAAGTTCCAACCGTTCACTGTCCAAACTATCACCAAATAAAAATCATCGATGATGCTGCGATGGAAAGAAACCTGAACAAGCCACCCCCTCTCACTTTCCTGGCCGCAGACGATGACCCAATGACCTTGATCTGTCTGAAAAAGATGTTGGCTAACGAAAACCGGGTCCTGTTCACCGCGGAAAATGGGGACCAGGCCCTTAAACTGGCGCTTGAACATCATCCCCATGTCCTTATCACCGATTGGCGGATGCCGGGGCTCAACGGAATCGAGCTTTGCAAAATCCTGCGCAAAACGAAAATCACTCAGCATATATATATCATTATGCTCACCTGCAATGAGACAGAGGACGAACTGGTTCAGGCTTTTGATGCCGGCGCTGATGATTATGTTGTTAAACCGATTACCCCCAAAGTACTTCAAGCCAGAATCTCCAGTGGAGAACGGTTGATCATGTACCAGCAAACTATCCACCAGGACCGGGAAACAATTCAACGATATGCCACCAGACTGGCAGCCGCCAACAGGAAACTGCAGAACATGGCCATGACCGACTTCCTTACCGGTCTGACTAATCGTCGACATGCTTTGCTAAGATTGAAAAGTCTTGTTGCCGAAGTTAAGCGATATGGAGAGCCCCTTTCATGCCTGATGATAGACATTGATCATTTTAAAAAAGTCAATGACACCTATGGGCATGACTGTGGCGACATCGTGTTAAAGCAGTTATCAAAAGTGCTCGAAGAAAAAGCACGAAGCTACGATATAGTCAGCAGATGGGGCGGGGAGGAGTTTCTGATTATTTGCGCCAGAAGCGGCACAGCCGATGCATTACAACTGGCGGAACGGTTACGCCAAACTGTGGAGCGGTGTAGGATCTTCCTTTCAGATGCAGTGGAGATCAACGTGACTATCAGTATCGGGGTGGCCACCTGGTCAGCCGAGCTGCAAGATGAAGACGAACTAATAAAAGAGGCCGATACGCGCCTCTACCTGGCCAAGGAAAATGGTCGAAACCGGACAGAGACCTCCACCGGGACAAAGTCACCCACTCTTTACCTCAGAGACGATTTGATATAAGTCCTTGCACAACAATTGGGAATTTTTCCGAAGTGTTGTCAAATGCCCTTTAATCCCGTCAACTTGTCCTTTTTTGGCCAGCTCTTCCAAGGCCATGGCTGATTGCCGCAAAATCGGGGAGGCAAAGTAACCAATTGCACCTTTGTACGCGTGGGCTGTTTCCAATAAATCTTCTGCATTCCCATGTGCTATGGCTGCCTCAATATTCTCTAGCAGCAAATCGTTTCTTCCAATAAAAACAGTTGCAATTTCGCAAAAGAGGGCTTCATCTCCTCCAACAAACTGAAAGGCACGGGGCCGACTCCACAGTTCCTGTTCCGGCAGATTTAGAGATTGCTTCTGCTCAACCTCCAGAGGAAGTAAAATCGTTTTATCCTTTTCTGTGCCCATCCAGTGTGCGATACGTTCGATTAGGATTTCCGGTTTTATCGGTTTGGTAAGAAAGTCATCCATCCCCGCCTCAAAACATTTCCGTTGCGAATTCTCCCCGCCATTCGCCGTCATCGCGATGATTGTCGCCCGTTCTCGTTCTGAATTTCTTTCCAGAGTACGAATCATTTTAGTCGTTTCACAACCGTCCATTTCCGGCATATTGATATCCATAAACACCAATGTATAATGGGTCGATTCTATCATTGGAAGAGCTTCAAGGCCGTTTTGGGCGATCTCCATTTCAAGGCCGAATTTTTCGAGAATCGCCACCACTACCTTTCTGTTTATCGGTTCATCGTCCACCAATAGTGCTTTACCGATCAAAGGAACATCCGGCGTTGAATTGCTGAAAATACGGCTCAAAGGTGTCCGCCTTTCGTGTCTTATTTTAGTCGAAAATTCTTTCATACCGGTCATTACAACCGTTCTGTCATCTTGTCCGCCAAGTGACTCTGTCGCCTGTTTCCCCGAAAGATATTCCGAATTCTGAGGACGTTCCTTCAATTGCTCTTCTCGGTTCTGGATGACCTCAAGCATGAGATTAAAATCTGTAATGAGATCGCCAAGCTCATTTTGTGTGGATGATTCCAGCCGAATTGAAAAATCGCCCTGCTCGATAATCTTTCTTACCGAGGTGGCAAGTGCATGTACAGGTTGGACGCTGAGCTTTTGCAGTCGGGTGGCTGTAAACACAGCACCTCCAAGAGACACGACAAAACCAAGGACTATAAAAAAGGTGATTGTCCAAATATAGCTGATCAATTTATGAGTATTAAAGAGAACAGAGAGTATTCCGAGATGCTGCCCTTTAGACTGAATGGAATAAAAAGACTGAAATCGAATTTTACCGTTCTGAAAGAGGAACGTATTTTTTTTCTTCGCTATGTTGTCAGGCAGTACTGAATGAGCTATATTATCGGGGTTCAGATAGGTTAAAACTGCCACATTATCAACATCATAAATTACAGCAGCATCAACAGCCGGATCATTGCTCAATATGGCCGGAACCTCCAGGCCGGATTCGGAAACCCTCTGTAAGCTTAGCCCAGCAGGACTTTGTTGAGCAATCGCCCCTGAAGCTATTTTCATATGCTCAACCATCGCCTCTCGCAGGGAGTATGAGTAATTGAGGAACGAAAGCACAGAAAAAAGTAACAGCACACTGCCGGCCACAACGGTTATCAGCAGGATGAGTTTGCGTTTAACAGGAAGGTTAGAAAAAGCGAAAGGCCTCATTAGTAATCCATGCTTGCAGAAACGATTGGGCAAATGATACGTAGATATTTATACAATGCTCACTAGGAGGTTGTCCGAGAATGCTCTTTTCCCCCATATCTGCGTTATTTTCAGGAAATCAATGCTCGCAATATCACCTATATGGCTGTGCTTGATTTCCTGAAAATGCCTTGATCTGAGAGAAAATACCTATTCTCGGACAACCTCGTAGGAGTCTGTCCGAGTTATGACTCTTATTAAAGTGCACTCCAGGCGATATTTTAATGAATCACGCTTGCCGGGGTAAGAGCCATATAATAGTAGCGATTTAAATCAAAAAGTCCGGCTTGCAGCGGATCGATCGAATTAAAACGATCCTGTATCAAATCATACACTTCCCAAAACCTGGGATCCGCTCTGTTAATCCCATAGTGACTCAACCGGGTAATTGAATCGGTTGTGCCATCAAAGCTCTCAAGTACCTTCAGGAAATCGGGAAGGTCTGCTAATTTCACTTCGAAAAAATAGTTGGGATAGGAGCCGACAAACCCCTCTACGAAAACACCACTATCCTTTTCCGGTCGGAGCCTGGCTTCTTCGCCAAAGAGAGTGGTAACGTCATCATGCCACCTGTTAATGATCATTGAGACATAGACATCATCCTCAATCTTCTCGTTTACCATAATACGCACATAGGCCAGATTTGCGTTATGATCCTTCACATGTGTAAAAAAAGACATCCCGGGCTTAGATACAGCCTTGAAGCCCTGGATATAATCATCGCGGGTTATATAGCGTTTCGGGAGCGGTGGATATAGCTCCCCTTCTCTCAAGTAATTTTTATCAAAGGCAATGTGCGTCTCCGGTAAAAAATAGTGTTCAACAAGATGTTCCACGAACTCCCGTTGGGGATCACCGGTGGCAAAAGAAACACCGGCTTCAAGATCCGAAGGAGAATAATTAATATTGTTCTTCTCAATATCCATACCTCCATACCATTCCTTCATCATTGGTATGCGCCTGTCTTTCGGCATGAAATCAACGAAGTAGGTTTCAGCCTCCTGCCGCAATTCATCCATATAGGCCCGTATAGTCAATTGATGCAGCGCTGAGCCATATACATTAAAACCGGCCACCAACGAATAGTAGAGCCGTTCAACCAGCGGGTAATCCATGAGCCAGACGGTACGCGGCAGATTTCCCAGGGCACCTTTGTGAACCGAGGCGCTGTTGAAATGACGAAAAACTGTGAGCAGTGGGGTGTCGGTGTCTTTTGCCCCACGCCAGATTGCCTCATAGCCCGGCTCACGATATCGATAATGTGCTGAGTAATAATCCCTTCTCTTTTTTACGTATTCAGACGATTTACCTCGGTACTTCCTGAAAAAAATGGCTTTTGCGAGTCGACCATCGTTTTTTTCCACCAAAGGCATCTCCAACAGATCTCCGTAGGTCTTCAGAAAACCGGGATTTTGGACACTGAGATCAGAATCGGGATCAATAAAGAGCATCCAGAATTGGTCCCGAATAACATCTAAGGCCACTTGTCCTTTACAAACAGGTCCCCGAATGAAGGTCATGATAATATAATTGATATTGTCGAGTAAAAACTGATACCGCGACCGGGGTGGAATTTGTTCAAAGGCCCGGAAGGGATTGGCACTCACCTTACTCTCGTAGCCGATGCGTTTGGGCGGGAGCAGCCAGGCGGGCTCGATAAACAACTCATGGAATCTTTGGTATTGCCGCTCGGAAAATTCAAAGACCATATGGGTTTTGTGGACGATGGTGGAGTGAATTTTGCGCAACCGATAATAAACTTTCTTCGTTTTCGGGTCATCGTAAGGCAGATCGGTGGCTATAATATCAATTTTTTCTCCCGGTGGAGTACGCGAACGAACCAGCTCATAAAACGCATTATCCGGGGTATCAAAGGTAATGTGGGCCAGAAACAGGTGCTCGTACAGATACCTGGCGGTCATGGCATATTTGGCATCCTGATTATTAAAAAAAGATTCCCATTGGTCGATTTTCGCCTGGTCCGGTTCAGGTATTGCCAGAAGCTTCGCCTGCTGTGCGTCGTCTGGTCCCTGTGCCCCCTGTGCCAGCCATCCTGCTATGATTTTAAACTCGTTTTCAGTCAGAGGGGGAAACCCAAACGGCATACCCCGGTTTGGATGTTTGCTCAGATAAGCGCCAAGTTCTTCATCAGACTTGGCACAGGTGAGGTCCTCGGCTTCCGGATAAAATTCATCCTTGTTTTGTATCGGGTTGTTTTTTTTATGGTCAAGCAACTGCATCATTATTGAATTATTCAGACCGCATTGGGCAGTGTTTTGGGTGACACTATAAAAATCCTTTTTCCGCCATTGATCGGTGGTCTGGGCGTCCATAAAAAGTCTGGTCGGTTCCATGGTCTTCAGCCGCGAAGAATTATATACGGCCTTTTTACTGGCACCCCGATCAAGCCCTTCAAAGGAGCTGAGTTTAAGCTGACAGGGAGAATTGTAGCAGCTGTGACAAACTACACACCTTTTCACCAGTACTGGACGAACCTCACTAAGATAATCAATTTTTTGTTCCGGAGCCAAAAAACTCACAGGAGGCAGGACTTTCTGGCCACAACCTACCAGGACAAGAAAAAACGATACGACCAGCAGAATTCGATACCCCACAAAGCCTCCCAAAGATGACCGCCAAAGATCGATTACGTTTTGGTAACAAGTAAAAAAGATCCTATCGTATAATTGCACTGCAGGCAATAAGTTATTTCATTTCCAACCATGGAGTGCTTCAGGTGCCTGTCCGGATACCAAGACCGGCAATCCGCGTCAACCTGACAAATTATGCCCCGTTAGATTTTCCGAAGCCAACACCGTGAGTTTTTCTATGAAATCGGCTGATTTTAAAAAATTACTTTGGAGTTTGTTTGGCGTATTTGTCAAAGAACCGTAATTCTCCTTAAAGAAATCCGTGATGAAATCTTTGTGCAGACTTTTAGATTTGGCCAACATCCGAGGAGCATTTTTCCGCACGTTGAAAGGCAAATACTGTAATTCCTCTATAAACGTTTTCTCTTTCTCTGCCGCCAACAGCATCTTCACCATGGCCTTGATCCCACCTTCATTGACATAGGCGGTAAATCTGTAAAAATCTTCCTCGGTCAACTGCTCAGCACCACCAAGGAGCTTGACTATCTTGAAGATGACCATGACAAGACGACTGCGACACACCTCCTCAATATAGTTCCGATGACTTGCAATTGCCCTGCCTGTCTCACTAAGTAACCATTCATGATCCATATCTTCCTGGCTCGAATGCATGGTGTACAGATGGTACAAAACGTCCCGCTGAATTCGGTTGATTTTAGCCTGAGCAGTAAATGGGTTAATCATATTTTCTCCAATCTCGTTTAAAAATCTTCGGCTTATTGTGAAAATAAAGGTACACGTTAAAGCAATTTTGACCTATGATATTGATCTGTTTCTGAACATAGCAGGACGCAAGGAAGGGTTACAACTACTCTTTAAGGCCAAGACCAGATTAAGTTTTATAGGTAATGAGAGTTCATTTTGGAACAAACCAGCTTTCCCCCGACAAAAGAGGGACGATTTTTCCTTCTTCCACTCGGTGATTAATCATCGCCTGACGAAGGTCCTGCAAGGGTTGTTCATATCCGGTATCAGTCAGAGGAAACATGTGGTGGTGGATGGGCAGGAGCTGTGGACGTCCGAGATCTTCAAAGGCTAGAATACATTCCTCAGGATTCATGTGCCCATATTTCATAAACCATCGAGGCTCGTAAGCACCTATTGGTAGAATTACCAACCTGAACGATTGAAACTTTTCTTTTTCCGCGCGAAAGAAATCACCATCAGCGTAGCCGCTATCACCGACGAAATAGATATTTCCACCGGGCGCAGTAATGGTGAACGCTGCCCACAATGCCCTGTTGCGATCAAACATTCCTCTGGCCGACCAGTGATGCATCGGCTCAAGATGAACAACCACCCCAGGTGCAATCTGCACTCCATCGCCCCAATCATAGGCTTCCGACACTATTGCGGGGTTGTGCTCGGCGATTATGTGGTCATTGCCAAGCGGGACTATAATTCTCGGTTTCGATTGGTTCCAGAGCCGCTCAAGAGACGGTAAATCGAGGTGGTCGTAATGATTATGGCTGACCAAAATAACATCAATCGGCGGCAAATCATCAAAGACTATCCCAGGTGGGTGAACACGTCGGGGTCCGACCCACGATAGAGGGCTTGCCCGCTCAGCCCACACCGGATCCGTCAGGATATTCAGCCCCTGGGTCTGAATCAGCACCGTGGCGTGCCCGACCAAGGAAACACGCAGTTGATCTCCTACAACTCGTTCCGGTGGATGATCGTAGGAAACGAGCTCAGTATAGTCAGGCCATTCCTGTCTTTCGGCGGTCATTCGCCATTTTATAAATGAGCCAAGCCCCTTCTTCAGTGGTTTGCCGGGATTAAAAAACTTTCTCCCGTCAAAATGATCGGAATCAAGGCCTCCGTAGTACTTCCCGCAACCAGTCAAAAGATTCCAAACCACGCCAAGTACAAGAAGTCCTAGAAGAAGTCCAAAATAAAATTTCATCATTGACACCTTGTCTGCTTTGCTATGGTCTGTCCAGCGAGTTTACAGGACGCTCCTGATGTTTCGCCCGGCAAGACACTTCAGTTAAAAATAATACATTCTTTCTCCTTGGTCATGTATCCCTCTTAGATTCTATTAAAATGTTATGTTATTCACAAAATGAGTCAGCCCCGTCGGCAGTCCTTGTTCTCAGGTTGCCATGGAGGAAATACCGTATTATTTTACACTCTAGACGGTACATGCTTTTTCATCTTCTTTCGGAATTATTGATCATGAACAAACATTTCCTGGTCACCATCAGCAATGACGTAGACCATCTCTATGGGGTCCGGTTCATTTGCTCATTCTTTAAGGGAATGTCGGAACATACCCTGACCCTGCTGCATATCTGCAGATTAGATGGTGACCAAATGACCAAGACCCTTACAGAGATGTGGACCGATCCCGACAGCAAAATCAAAAGTCATCTCACGGTAGAAGCAAGAAGATCAATTGATAAAGCGATGGCATTGCTGAGCAAGAGCAGGATGTCCATAGACCAGATTCTAACGAAGACTGTTGCTGAGCGTTACGGAAAGGTGAAAGATATCCTGACGGAAGGGTCCAAAGGTCTTTATGACGCCATAATCCTCGGGCGGCGGGCATCCTATGCACTGCAGTGGGTATTCCAAAAACCGGGTGACGAGATAGCACAGATCATGATCAAAGATAGTTGCTGCACTTCACCTCTGTGGATCTGCCCTGAACCAGAGAAAGGCAGAAAAAATGTGCTGTTATGCGTGGATGGCTCGGAGGATGCCTACCGGGCGGTTGATCATGTCGGCTATATTCTCTCCGAACAGGACCATCATACAATCACCCTGTTTCATGTTAAGAACGGCATTGTTGTAGATCCGGGTGAGATTTTCGGGCGGGCTGAATCTATACTCCATGAACATGGTGTAAGTAGTGAACGGATTAACCAAATTTCAACCTGGGCCTTATCTGTATCCGGATCAATTCTCAGCGAAGTCGAAAGAGGCAGATACGCTGTAGTCGCTGTGGGCTTACATGGAGAGGAACATGGTCTGATGAAGGATTTCAATCTGGCGGGCGGAACAACCTCAAAACTCATCAATAGATTGGAAAAAACGGCACTCTGGTGTTGTCCGTAACGGGCTCAGTTTCGACAGGATTGTCAAATTGGCAACCGAGCAATGCTGTGCTCAATCGCTGCAAAGAATTTCGCTCAATTCAGTAACAGGGAATCCACAGCCAATTCCTCTCCCTGGGCATTATAAAATTGCTCAAGCAGGTCTTTCACCGTCAAGTTTTCCTTATCCTTGCCATGTAGATCGAGAAGTATCTTGCCCTGATGCAGCATGACAAGCCTGTTGCCAAAACTGATGGCATGCTTCATATTGTGGGTGATCATCAGGGTTGTGAGCTTCTGCCCTTTGACTATTTCCTGGGTCAGGTTGAGAATCTGATTGGCGGTTTTCGGATCAAGGGCTGCGATGTGTTCATCAAGGAGCAGAACTTCCGGTTTGATCATCGTGGCCATGAGCATGGTCAGCGCCTGACGCTGGCCACCTGAGAGTAACCCCACCTTGTCGAGCAGACGGTCCTCAAGGCCAAGCCCCAATTGCTGCAATTCTTCCCGAAAGTGTTGCCTGTCTCGGTTCTTGACACCTCTGCCAAGACCCCTTCTTTTTCCGCGCAGACCAGCCAGGGCCATATTCTGCTCAAGAGTAGCCGAAGGACAGGTACCAAGAAGTGGATTCTGAAAGACCCTGGATATAAGACTCGCCCTTTTATGCTCAGGCCAGCTGGTGACATCCATGCCGGCGATGGTAATCCGACCGGAATCGGGGAAAAAACCACCGGCTATGCAGTTCAGTAAGGTCGATTTCCCGGCCCCGTTTGAGCCGATCACCGTGATAAAATCACCCTCATCAATCTGTAAATTGACGTTGTTGAGGGCGAAAACCTCATTGACACTTCCCTTGTGGAAATATTTAACAATGTTTTCTAATTTGATCACCGCTGAATCAATCTCTTTTTGAGGTTAGGTGTAATCAGTGCCCCGATTACCAGCAAGGCTGTTATCAGGTTTAAGTCACTTGGGTTGAACCGAAAATTACCAAACTCCATCCCCAAAGCCAAGGCAATGGCCAGACGATAGACAATGGATCCAAGCAGGGCGGCGATAAAGGCCCTGGGCATGGTCTTGCAACCAAAGACAGTCTCCCCGATAATGACCGAGGCAAGTCCTGCGACAATAGTGCCGATCCCCATGCCGACATCGGCCGCTCCCTGATTTTGAGCAACCAGCGCTCCACTCAAGGCGACCAACCCGTTCGACAGGCCGACCCCCAGAATAATAATGGTGTCGGTATTCACCCCAAGACTTCTGATCATCTGCGGATTGTCGCCAGTGGCAAGGATTGCCTGTCCCAACTCCGTCCCCAGAAACCAGATAATCAGGGACAGGACCAGCAGGGCAAAGGCACTGAAAATAATCAAACCGGCATATTGAGGTGGAACGCCCAATTTGGTTACCGAATCAAAGACCGTATCCTGACCTAAAAGTGCAACATTTGGGCCGGACATAATGCGGATATTGATGGAATACAGGGCGATCATGGTCAAGATTGAGGCAAGCAGATGGAGAATCTTAAACTTAGTATTCAAAAAGGCAGTGACCATACCGGCAAGAAAGCCACCGGCCAGGGCGAAAAGTAAGGAGAGATAGGGATTTACTCCGCTGGTGATCGCCACCGCCGAGATCGCAGCCCCGAGAGGCAGACTCCCGTCGACGGTGAGATCTGGGAAATCAAGGATCCGAAAAGTAAGATATACTCCGAGAACCATTATGCCGTAGACAAACCCTTGCTCTACGGCACCAAGCGCTGCATATAAAGTCATAATAATTTCTATTCTTTTACTGGTAAACCTTTGTTGCCTTCTTCAGCAGGGACTCGGGCGGGGTAACACCCATCTGTTTGGCGTAATTGGCATTGATATATAATTGCAGATCTTTCTGGAATTGAACAGGAATGTTTTCAGGTTTTTCACCGTTAAGGATTCTCTCGGCAATGGCCCCTGTCTGATAACCATGCTTGTAATAATCAAAGCCCATAGCAGCCACAGCGCCTCTTTTTACCGAATCCACGTCTGCGGCAAAAACAGGCAATTTATTCTGAACCCCTACTTTGATTACCGATTCAAGAGCGGAAATTATAGTATTATCGGTAGGAATAAAAATCGCATCGCACCTCCCCACCAGGCTTTTTGCGGCTTGATAGACGTCGGCGGTCTTTGAGGCGGTGGCCTCCACCGTATCAAAGCCAAGCTTTCCTCTCAAGGCCTTAATTGAGGCAATGGTCGCTTTCGAGTTGGCTTCTCCGGCATTGTAGAGTAGTCCCAGCTTTTTAATGTCGGGTTTAAAGGACAGCACCATCGCAATATGCTGTTCGATGGGCAGAAGATCGGATACACCGGTTATGCCGGGATCCGGCTTCTGCAGGTCTTTGACCAATCCTGCTGCAACAGGATCGGTCACCGCCGTGAACAGGAATGGGCGCTTAAGATCGGCCGGAGCCTTGCTCAGCGCCTGGACACAAGTCTGGGCGGAAGGAGTGGCGATGGCGACGAGCAAATCGGCCTTTTCTCCAACCATCTGCTGGGCAATCTGGGTGGCGGTTCCCATATTGGCCTGGGCGTTATGGATATTGTATTTCGCATCAATTCCCTTTTCTTTCAGATAGTCCTGAAACCCCTGCAACACGGCGTCCAGAGCAGGATGCTCAACAAACTGACTCACCGAAATAGTGACCGCATGAGCCGTTAGTCCCTGCAGACTTATAAAAGTGAATAGCAACGCGGCGGTTAAGAGCTTTTTCATCTTCAATTCCCTCCAAAATAATTTGCTCATTTATTGTACTTGGCTGCTGCCGGATGATGGGCATAATCAGCATTGATACCATGAATTGTAGCTTCCTGGGGATCATTACCGTCAAAAGACATTCGATTCAGAGACATCTAGCCGATTATCGTTTGAAGGTCAACGATGCTTTTTGGATTCGCTGGTTTGGGGGTTGCCCTTCAAGGGCTTGCACCTGTTGTACAAATCAGGAAAATACGAGAAAAACTTGTCTGACTACCGTTAAAAACGAAAGTCTCGCTTTTAGGAGGCGTAACGCTGTTTCATTGAAAGAGGCTGGAGTATGTATTGGTGGGGTAATCCCCTTTCCTGCATTACGAAATTTTCCCGACTTCACAATCCAGTGCCTTCCGAACCTTGGCCGCCAGTTCTTTTTTTGAAAAAGGTTTCTGAATAAAATGCATCTCATCGCTAAGAACCCCTTGGCTGGCGATAATATTGGCCGTATAACCAGACATGAACAAACATTTCATTCCCGGCTTTCTTACCCGGAGCCGAGCCGCAAGATCCCGGCCACTCAATTCGGGCATAACGACATCAGTCACGAGCAGGTGGACGTCTTGGTCGAGGTCATCAATCAGGCTGAGGGCTTTAGCTGGAGAGCTAGCCGGTATCACGGTGTACCCAAGGTTCAAAAGAACCCTCTCGGTCAATGCCAGAATCGCTGTCTCGTCCTCCACCAACAAAATGGTCTCGTGGCCACCCACTGTCAGTTTTGGAACAAATTCTTCCTGCACTCGTCCGGTCCCCAGATACCGAGGCAGGTAGATCGAGAAGGTTGTTCCCTGTCCTGGTTCACTGTATGCGTTAATAAAACCATTATGCTGCTTCACTGTGCCATACACCGTGGCTAAACCCAGGCCCGTGCCCTTGCCGATACCTTTCGTGGTAAAAAAAGGCTCGAAGATGTGAACCAGCGTCTCTTTATCCATGCCATGCCCAGTATCGCTCACGGTAATTTTTACATATTCTCCAGGAATAAAACCCGCATGACAAGCACAATAATCCTCTTCCAACCTACAGTTGCCGGTCTCTATGTTCATTCTGCCGACACCTTTAATCGCGTCCCGTGCATTGACACACAGATTAACCAGAATTTGGTTGACCTGAGATGGTTCCATCTTAATCGGCCAAAGACCGCGCCCTGGAAGCCATACGAGATCGATGTCTTCACCAATTAACCGCCGCAACATGTTGAGCATCCTTGCCACAATTTCATTTAAATCCAGAACTTGCGGATCAATGGTTTGTTTTCGTGCAAAAGCCAGCAGTTGCCTGGTAATGTCAGCCGATCGTTCGGCCGCCTTATGGATCTCTTGCAGACTGGCATACAAAGGTTGCGCCGGATCTACCTGTTCCATTGCCATCTCCGAATGCCCTAAAATAACTCCCAGCATGTTATTGAAGTCGTGTGCAACGCCTCCAGCCAATTGGCCAATGGATTCCATTTTCTGAACCTGGTTTAACTGGTTCTGGAGTTTCGATTTTTCCTCTTCAACTTTCTTGATCAAGGTAATCTCACGTGAAATTCCAATGAGACCGTTTACTTTATGGACTTCATCAAAAGATGGGCTTTTATTTACCAGCCAGCAGGTCGTTCCCTCAGAAGTTTCCAGTTTTTCCTCGGCAAGGACGGTTTTACCCGTGGTCAAAACCTTTTGATCGATTTCATTTATGACAGCTGCCGACTCTGCCGCAAAGAGTTCGCTATCATTCCTACCAATGATATATTCCGCATCTCGACCAATGGCTCTACAGGCTCCGGAATTCACCAGGAGATATCGGCCATTCATGTCTTTAACAAAAATAGCATCAGTCGTACCTTCCAGAACGGAATTGAGCAGTGCGTTTGTCTCCAGTATCTTCTCTTCGGCATACTTACGCTCTGTAATATCATTACAGAATCCGAGAATTTGGGTATCGGAAATTTTCACGGCAGTTACTGACCACCAACGTTTCTCTCCGTTTTTGGGTCGAAAAAGCATTTCAGCTTGGGCTTCTCCTTCTCGGACCACCGTTTGGACATGCCGTACTCCTTCTTCCAAATTTTCCTCGAAACAGCAATCGGCAACGCCCATATTCAGGAGATCGCTCTCCTCATATCCGGACATCTGACAAATAGAGGGATTAACTTGCAGATACCGCCCGTTTTCATCAGCCACGAAAACCCCATAAGGGGAACTCGTTATGTATCTTCGATGACGCAACTCACTTTCGCGCAGGGCTTCTTCTGCCTGTTTGCGAGACTTGATTTCTTTCGTTAATTGCCGATTCCAAAAGATCATCACCAAAAGGATTGCCGCAAAAGCAGTTGCTACCTTCCAGAATAATATATAATTAAATCCGTGCTCATAACGAACAGGCAACCATTTCCGGTAGATGCCCTTTCGTTCCTTTTCCGATATGGATTCCAGCGCCTTTTGCAGAATTCCGGCCAAAGGTGCCCAGTCTTTTCGGACAGCCATACATTGAGCATTTACATACGGCGTCTGTCCGGCAATTTTTATATTGCTGATTTGAAGCGTGGCCTGATAATCACCGATGATCAACAAATTATCGAGGTAGGCAAACACCTCACCTCTTTGCAGCATGTTAAGGCTATCCAATGTTGATTTTGCATGAACCAGTTGGATTTCGGGAAAGTCTCTGGTCACCCAGTCTTCAACGGCATACCCTTGTACCACGGCGACTTTCTTACCAAAAAGCTCCCGGATGTCGGCAACATAAGGTACATCGGATTGGGTAGCTATGACAATGGGAATGATCAAATACGGTTGAGTAAAAGCCCAGAAATCGCTTCGTTGGGGCGTTACGGCTACACTGGTGGTCATGTCAATTTTCCAATTCTTCAGTCCCTCATATGCCTCGCTCCAGTTCTGTACAAGAACCCGCTCAAGCTTCAAACCCAATCGTTGTTCGACGAGATGTAAATAATCCGCACTCATACCGGACGGTTCACCACCTTCATTGAGGAATTCAACAGGAGGCCAACTTGGGTCCTGGGCCACGCGAATAACCGGATGCGCACGCAACCAGGCACGTTCTTTCAAAGAGAGAGTATCAAGTAATTCATCTGAGCTAGAGCTCTGCGTAGTTTTATCTACCGGATCATCTCCTGTTCTCGATATTAAAAAGAAGCCTATTGCAATCGAGACCAACAGCACGCAAAACCATAGGAAATTGTTTCTTTTTGGAGAAGTCATTCCAACAACCATTTCAACCGAAGAGATGGGGGACAATATTCCCATTTTTGACTAAGCCGTTGTCAAAAAATAACATGGCCTGTTTAATGCTCGGAACGGCATAAGAATCCGTAACGAAATGAATGAAAATGGCCAGGTTATTTCGTAATTGTTCCTAAATTCACCTGAAGGGTATCACAATTTATAGCGACATGCAAAAGATCAGACAAAGGGCAATTTTTGAGCATTCCAGCTGGCTCCAAGGAGGCTGTCCGAGAATAGACATTTCGGAGTCTGCGCTTACCTGTTCAAGACCGAGGCATTTTCACAAAAAAAGTGCAGCCATGTAGTTGATATCGGAGTCTATGCTTACCTGCGATCATTGTTTTTTGGAAATAACGAAAAGTTTGGGCAGGTAAGCGAGGTACGAGACTCCGAAAGGGCATTCTCAGACAGCCTCCTAGATATAATTTTGCAAAAAAGCAATCCTATCTGTAAGGTACTCATGGTTTTCCATGAAGCGACCAAGGCATCGGACGGGCCCCTTACATTCTCGGACCAAGTAAGGCAAAACAGCAACAAGCAAAAGAAATTGAACAGAGAGAAGACTGGCAAAACACGATTGAAGCTGTTGGACCTGCCTCCATGTTGTCATAAAATCAAATAATTGCAAGCATGACATCTTTTCAAAATAATCAAACTGTGCGTACGGTTTTTCCGCACAACAACTTTCAATAGAGGCGTAGAAAAAAAATGATGCACTACGAAAAAGAAGCACTCCGGTATCATCGAGAGCCGCGACCGGGCAAGACCGAAGTCGTCCCTACTAAACCGTTCATCACGCAGGCGGATCTGAGCCTTGCCTATACACCTGGGGTGGCGGTTCCCTGCCTGGAGATCGAAAAGGATCCCGAAAAATCGTTTGAATACACCAACCGGGCCAATCTGGTCGCTGTTATAACCAACGGCACAGCCGTGCTCGGTCTGGGGGCCATCGGCGCCTTAGCCAGTAAACCGGTGATGGAAGGGAAGGCTGTTCTCTTTAAACGATTTGCCAACATTGATGTTTTCGATCTGGAAATCGATACGACTGATCCGGATGAATTCATCCGCACGGTCAAGCTGTTGGAGCCCACTTTTGGTGGCATCAACTTGGAGGACATAAAGGCTCCTCAGTGCTTTTATATCGAAGAGCAGCTGAAAAAACAGATGTCTATCCCGGTCTTCCATGATGATCAGCATGGCACAGCGATCATCTCGGCAGCGGCTATGATTAACGCAGCGGCTTTGACTGGGCGAAACCTTGAGGATATGCGGGTGGTGATCAATGGAGCAGGAGCCGCGGCAATCGCCTGTGCCAGACTCTATGTCCTGTTGGGTGTTTTACGGGAAAACGTGATGATGGTGGATACCAGAGGCGTCATCTATAAGGGTCGGCCTGCGGGGATGAATCCTTACAAGGAAGAATTTGCCAATGACACCGGATGTCGGACTCTAGCGGATGCGGTGCGGGGAGCAGATATGCTGGTGGGACTTTCGGCCAAAGGCGCCTTTACCGGAGAGTTGTTGCTGCTGATGAATCCGTCGCCGATCATTTTCGCACTCGCCAACCCAGACCCGGAGATCGACTACGATGAGGCAAAAGCCGTGCGGCCCGATGCCATCGTCGCCAGCGGGCGTTCCGATTTTCCCAACCAGGTGAACAATGTCCTCGGTTTCCCTTATATCTTCCGTGGAGCACTGGATGTCGGAGCCACCTCAATCAACGAAGAAATGAAGGTGGCTGCTGTGCGTGCCTTGTCCGAGCTTGCCAGGGAAGACGTCCCTGACGCAGTGATCCGGGTCTATGGGGGCAAACCGATCCACTTTGGGACCGATTATATTATCCCCAAGCCCTTTGACAGTCGTGTCCTGCTGAAGGTGGTGCCGGCTGTGGCTGAGGCCGCGGTTGCAAGCGGAGTCGCCAGGATCGCGTTGCCTGACCGGACTATCTATGTCAATAAACTTGAAACGACCTTAGGTCCCGAACGAGAGCTTTTGCGCAAGATCATTATGCGTGCCCAACAGGATCCTAAGCGTATTGTTCTGCCCGAGGGGAGCTTGCCGGTGGTCATTCGAGCTGCCTATCATACCCTACGAGACGGGATTGCCAAGCCGGTCCTGTTGGGGGATCAGGATAAAATTTCAGCCATCGCCGCCGGTCTGCAGATCCCGCTCACCGGTATCGAAATTATCGACCCGGTACATAATCCTTACCTGGAATCATTTACCGACAAACTTTTCCAGCTCCGCCAACGACGAGGCTGGCCCATGGACGAAGTCCAGCGACAACTCAGGAACCCCTATGTATTCGGGGCAATGCTGGTGCGTGAAGGGATGGTTGATGGGCAGGTCCATGGGGTCGCCGATTCCTACCCGAACGCCATCCGTCCCGTACTCCAGGTCATTGACCGGAGATCGGGGGTCTCCAAGGTTTCCGGTCTTTACCTAATGATCTCGAAAAACCGTACCCTGCTCTTTGCCGATGCCACGGTCAACATCCAGCCGAGTGCCGAAGACTTAGCTGAAATTGCAATTCTCGCAAGTGAAATGGCGGTCTTCTTCGATATGGAGCCACGCGTAGCCATGCTGTCCTTTTCCAACTTCGGCAATGTCCGCCATCCAGAGGCGCATAAGGTAACTGCTGCGATGAATATTGTCAGGGACCGGCGACCTGATCTGGCCATTGATGGCGAGATGCAGGCCGATACAGCGGTCGTCGATACAATTTTGAACGAGCGGTTCCCGTTCAACCGGCTGGGGCAGTCGGCAAATGTCCTGATTTTTCCTGATCTGACCTCGGGAAATGTCTCTTACAAACTGCTTGATCAACTGGGTGGGGCCAAGGCCATCGGGCCGCTCCTCATGGGGCTCAGCAGGCCTTTTAATGTGATCCAGCGCGACAGCGATATGGAAAATGTGTCGACCATCATTGCGATTACCGTCGCCCAGGCCCAAGAAAGCGAGAAAAAGCGGGGCAACTATGCTTCGCTCCTTTGATTTTCGGTAACCTGAATGACGTTTGGCAGGCAACTGCAAGAAAGAACAGAGTCGGCAGAAAAACCAGCTATGGGAAAGTGAAAAAACACGGGTGAGAATCTGTAACAACAAATGTGCGGCTTGCGGGCTCCAGCACATTTGTTGTTCGTTGACCATCCGTTTACTCACCACCTGGTTCACTGCCGCTCCCCCTTACATTCGGAAGGAAGCCACCGTTCTTCCGAATGTAAGTTTCCAATTCTCCCCTCTTTTTTAGTCATGTTGCCTCCTTTGCAGTTAACTCTTCTATGTCAAGATCCAGAGCAAGCTCATCCATTGTGCTGCTGAATGCCGAGAAAGCATTGGCCCCAATCTCATATTCTCAAATCGGCAGCGTTGAAAAATAACGGTTATGAGACAACACTCTCTCGATTCTTGCAATATCACAAGCAGGTCAATTATCTCAGGGTGCTGGACAAGGGCGGACGGAGTGATCGTCGGGAAAGATGCCGTTCAGTTGTCCGGTTTAATAAGACTTGTCCGTTTCAACAGGACGGTAGAGAGATTTTTGCCGGCGATTTTGGGATTTTTCCGGTTCGTCGTGATCTCGGCACTGTCGTCCTTTCGTCTTTACCGAGAATAACTCTGAAAGCAGCTGTGCAAGTGGTTCAATGATGGCATGGATCTTGTATATTTATCCTGAAAGCATGTTTTTCAGCAACCAGAGGAGATACTCATGAGTCAATTAAATGTAGGTGGCAAAAAAATTCAGTTGGATGCCGAAGGATTTCTCGTCAATCAGGAAGACTGGAACCGCGAGGTGGCTCAGCTTATTGCCAAGAATGAAGACATCGAAACACTTGATGATGAACAGCTTGAAATCATCGAGTTTCTGAGAAATTATTACAGTAAATATCATGCTTTTCCCATCCTGAATTATGTATGCAAACATATTGGACAAAAAAAAGAATGTCTCAACCGTGAATTTATCAATCCGATGAAAGCCTGGAAAATTGCCGGCCTGCCACAACTGGATGACGTTCATTTCATAACCTTTGATGGAAAAAATTATCAATTGGAAGATCCTCCCGGATGACACTGGAACAATTGTTCTCACTGGTCTGTTATCAACCCAAAAAGCACAATAAAATTAAAGGAGAAACAACAGATGGCAAACAGAAGACAGGTTTATAAATGTGATGCATGCGGTAACGTAATTGAAGTGCTCCATGGTGGAGATGGCGATCTGGTCTGCTGTGGTGAAAACATGAAGCTTTTTAATGAAAGCACTACGGATGAAGGAAAAGAAAAACACGTCCCGGTCCTCGAAAAAGCAAGTGGTGGTGTCAAAGTGAAAGTCGGCAGCAATCCACATCCGATGGAGGAGAAGCACTATATTGAATGGATTGAGGTTATTGATGGCGAAAAATCATGTCGTCACTACCTTAAGCCGGGCATAGCACCTGAATCGGTTTTTAACGGGTATGGTACTAACGTTACTGCACGTGAATACTGTAATATTCACGGACTCTGGAAGTCAGTGTAAATGCCACGGCGACGGGACGATGCGTTTTTTGTCCCGTCGCCGGCGCCTACCTTGTTTACTTCTCAAAAAACGCTTCGATCTTCCCCCTCCTCTGCACTAAAACAACGCCTATGACGAGACCGCTGCCCAACCTGCAAGGACCTCTGTTGGCCAGTGTGACCCCCGAGATCGACCTGGCTACAACCGACCAGCAGGGTGGCCGGATGAGACAGCGCCAGGACATATGATGCAAAATGTACAAATGGTGATATGAAAACTCAAGATCTCGTCATTAATGCGAAGGAATGTATTCATGCCGATCCACAACAGTGAAATTGCAAATATATTCAATGAGGTAGCTAAGTTCCTAGAGATTGAGGGAGCCAATCCCTTCAGGGTTCGGGCTTACCGTTCCGCGGCCAGAACTATCTCGAGCCTTTCCGACAGTGCGGCCGACAGGATAGCCCAAGGCCTTGATCTTACCGAAATTCCCGGTATCGGTCGTGATCTTGCCGATAAAATCGCAACCATCGTGGAGACCGGAAGCCTGCCTCTCCTGAAAGAATTGGAATCTCGACTGCCTTCTGGCTTGAAGGACATAATAAGACTTTCCGGCATCGGTCCTAAAAAAACTGCAGCTCTTTACAAGGAGCTGGGAATCAAGAATCTGGAGGACTTGAAGAAAGCTGCCGAATCCGGCAGAATTCGTGAACTTCGACATTTTGGCGCCAAGATCGAGGCAAATATCCTCGAGGAAGTCAGCCGAGGCAAGAAGGACGGCGAGGGCCGCATCCTGCTTATAGAGGCCGAGGAATATGCCGAACCGTTATGCAGGCATCTGCAGAAATCAAAAGGTGTCAAGCAGGTTGTTTTGGCAGGAAGTTACCGCCGACGTCAGGAGACTGTGGGTGATTTGGACATTCTGGTGACTTGCCAAAAAGGTTCAAGTGTCATGAACGATTTTACCGGGTACGATGATGTACGTAAGGTTGTATCTCAAGGTAAGACACGTTCGACGGTGATTCTGCGCTCCGGGCTGCAGGTAGATTTACGCGTGGTGAGCGAGGTCAGCTACGGCGCGGCTCTGCACTATTTCACTGGATCAAAACCACACAACATTGCGATTCGTAAAATAGGCGTAAACAAGGGCTACAAAATCAATGAATACGGAGTATTCAAGAAGGACAAACGCATCGCGGGTCGCACTGAGGAGGAGGTTTATGAGATCGTCGGCCTACCCTATATCGAGCCGGAGTTGCGCGAGGACCGGGGTGAGATTAAGGAAGCGCAACAGGGTAAGCTGCCGAAATTGATTCGGATCGAGGATCTGCGGGGTGATCTGCATACCCACACCAACGAGACGGATGGTCGCGATACTCTGGAAGAAATGGCTCAGGCTGCGCAAGAGCGCGGCTACTCCTATCTGGCTGTAACCGATCATTCCAAGCAGGTTACTGTCGCCAAAGGTCTGGATGAAGACCGGTTACTCAAACAGGTCGATGCTGTTGACGGGCTCAACGACAGCCTCAAAGGCCTGACTCTGCTGAAAGGCATCGAAGTTGACATCCTCAAAGATGGTTCCCTGGACCTGCCCGACCGCGTATTGGAGCGACTCGATATTCGTGTATGCTCAGTGCATTCACATTTCAACCTCACTGCGAAGGAGCAGACCGAACGCATTCTGAGAGCCATGGATAATCCCCTCTTCAATGTACTGGGCCATCCCAGCGGTCGTCTCATTCAGACCCGCAATGCCTATGACCTTGACATGGAGCGGATCATGGAAGGCGCTAAAGAACGGGGCTGCTTTCTGGAACTTAACTCCCAGCCTGAAAGGATGGACCTCCGTGATGTGCATCTCAAAAGAGCCCGGGAGATCGGGGTGCTCATATCGATCTCCACCGATGCCCACTGGTCGAAAAATCTGGGCTGGATTCGTTTTGGTGTGAACCAGGCCAGGCGCGGCTGGCTCTCTTCCGCTGATGTGATCAATACCAGGAGCCTTCCCGAATTGCGTAAGCTTTTAAAAAGGTAAGTCATGAGCATGAGCGATAAACAGATCTACACACCCAAGGTGTTGCCGGAAAAAATCGAAACCAAAAAGGAAGCCTGCAGCAAGCTGGGAGTGTGCACCCGCGATCCACGCTGGGCAATAGCCTAAAAATTTTAGGCCCGTAGCGACACCACTAGGAGGCAATCGTCAGCAGCATTGCAGGTGTTTTTGAATGCGGTTTATCGCACCACCTCCAAGAATTTTTCTACCACTTTCGGATCTAAATCTCTTCCTGCCAGGGACTTGATGTGTTCACATGCTTTACCTTTTGACCAAGCGTGATGGTAGCGGCGTTCGTTTGTCAAGGCATCCCAGATATCGGCCACAGAGAAAATCCTGGCAACCAGTGGGATTTCATTACCTTGCAAACCGCGGGGGTAGCCCGTTCCGTCCCATTTTTCATGATGACAGTAAGGAATATCCAGTGCAGGCCGCAGGTAGTCGATATTGGAAAGCATCTGAAAAGCATATAAAGGATGTCTTTGCATTATCTCCCGTTCGCCGGGGGTAAAAGAGCCTGTTTTCAATAAAATACTGTCTGATATAGCCATCTTGCCGATATCATGGAGCAAAGATCCCCTTCTGGCCTGAATGCATTGTTCTTCGTCCAGAGAGAATGCCCGGCATAGCAGCAAAGTCATTTCGGTCACACGCTGAGTGTGCCCTTCCGTCTCTTGGTCCCTAAGTTCCAACGCCTTACCCCATCCCTCAACGGTAGAGTCGTAGGCAAGCCTGAGCGATTTATTAGCTTCTTGGGTTTCTTCTTCGCTTTTCTTGATTTGCCTGATTGTTGCCTTGGTCAGCCTGATAACCAGGAAGACATAGATCGATCCTCCAAAAAAAACCGAACTGGTTATAACCTCCAGCGGAAAAGGAAACTTCTGAACCTGAAGAAGAAGATAGAAGACATAGCCACAGGAAAAGAAGGTCAGAAGGCAGGACATTATGCGCCATTTTCTCTGGAAGGCTTCCGGGAGAACGTTCTGCATCTTCAAACTCATGATAACTGCGGCAAGCATGAAAAAGGTGCCGGGCAACATGAGGAGTATTGAAAGAGTCTGGATTGACATGGCAAAAGAGTAATCGATTTATGATAGCAGTTAAAATGACACACATCATAGGCTTATAACATAAATTATATTCATGATGAGCCTGATTTTACGATATATATATACCTAGGAAAGACAATGGATGGAAAAATGAATAAAGTTGTAGGAAATTTCATCCGGCATAACCTGTTTTTTCTCGAGTTGATCCGTTGGTTTTTTGAAATTTAGTTGAAAGAACACTTTCCGGGGTATGTAAATGAAAGTCAAACTCATTAATTTTTGGGAATCGTTGAGATTAAGCTTCTGGTTTATTCCGACACTGATGGCGCTGGCAGCAATTGCACTGTCAATTGGAATAGTGACTATCGATAGAGTTTTTAAACCAGATCCCATGCGTTTTTGGGGAATACTGACTGTCTTGTATTCCGGCAGCCCGGAAGGTGCGCGATCCCTTTTGTCGACCATTGCCTCATCCATGATGACGGTTACAGGAGTTACTTTCTCCATTACCATTGTGGCGCTCAACCTGGCATCTTCGCAGTTCGGTCCCCGTCTTCTCCGTAATTTTATACAGGATAGAAGTATCCAGTTTGTACTTGGTACATTCGTTGCCAGCTTTATCTACTGTCTGCTTGTACTATGGTCTATCCGAAAAATTGGCACTGAGATTTTCGTCCCGGATTTTTCAGTCTCCTTCGCTGTTGTCCTGGCATTGCTGGATGTTGGAGTATTGATTTATTTCATTCATCATATCGCAACCTCGATTCAGGCTGACGAAGTAATTGCCGAGACCAGCAGAGAACTCGAAGCCAATATTAAACGGATATTTCCTGACGAGCTGGAGATTGCAAACAGGGGAGATAAAATTGAATCAACCCTGCAGCAAGAAAAAGAGGAGGATGGACATCATTATTTTCATGACGTTTTCGCTCAGCGTAACGGCTACTTGCAAGCGATTGACAACGATAAGCTTTTTCGGATCGCGAAGAACAATGATTTGCTCATTCATCTGAATATTCGACCAGGCCATTTTATAGTCGACGGCAGCAAATTGCTGACAATCGGCAGTAGAGAAATCTTTGATAATAACCTCAGCGAAGATATCCTCGATGCCTTTATTTTCGGGAGTCAACGTACTCCGGAGCAGGATGCGGAGTATTCAATCCATCAGCTGGTCGAGGTTGCTATTCGTGCCCTCTCTCCCGGTGTTAATGATCCATATACGGCAATGGCCTGTATCGATCAGCTGGGTTCAGCTCTTTGCTCTCTTGTTAAAAGAAAGATTCCACCGTCCTTCCGGCTAGATGAACAAAACAAGCCCCGACTGCACATCAAACCTTTTACCTATTCCGGTATGTTAAACGCTTCATTCGACCAGATCCGACAGTATGGTCGAACGAGTATTGCAGTCACGATACGGCTGCTTGAAACGTTGACTCTCATCGCTGGACAAACTCGTCACCCGGATCAGCGAAGAGCGATACAGCGCCAGGCAAACATGATTCTGCGTGCAAGTCAGGCGACATTGTTTGAGCGTAACGATAGAAAAGACACGCTGAATCGGTATCAACAGTTGTTGTGCGTGCTGAACTCATTTGACGATGGTGAGGGGGCATATGAAATTTCCGGTGTTATGAGGGGATGAGGCAGCCGGAAAAAATAACAAGATACCTTATCAAGAAGAGGTAACCCAGATGAACTCCCGACACATTCTCTCCACCGGCATAAATCTGTGTTATGACGAGGATGGTGCCCGGATAGACTGCCGGGGAACCGGCCAGGATGCCGAATTCTCACCAGGCATCGGCTGGACTGCCGAACGCTTTGAGGTATTGAATGGTCATTTGGTTCTGGATCGAGCGACCGGACTTGTCTGGACAAGCAATAGTTGTCTTTCCGAATACTTACTTAATTGGCAGGAGGGTCTGGATTTTGTCGAACAGATGAATCGGGAGGGTAGATATGGCAGAAGCGATTGGCGGATGCCTAATCGTCGCGAATTAAGAAGTCTTATCGACCACAGTTCAAAAAAACCGGCTCTGACCAGGGGACATCCCTTTCAAAATGTCTTTCTTGGCTGGTTCTGGAGCTCTACAACCGCTGCCATTGCCCCGCGGTATGCCTGGTATGTACATCTTGAAGGCGGTAGAATGTTTTACGGCAACAAGGATGGCTACTGCTGGGTATGGCCGGTTTGCGGCACGTCGGATGTCCTTGCCCGCACCGGGGCAAGACAGTGCTACGATGAGGAAGGTTCGATAATACCCTGTAAAAAAAGCGGACAGGATGGATCACTTTTCATGGGGGTGCCCTGGCCCAAGCCTCGTTTCCTTTCCTCCGAAATCGGGGTATTGGATGCTTTGACCGGTCTTACCTGGCATCCCCGGGCCATTTACGGCGGACAAAGGGCTTCATGGAGTGCAGCGCTGAAAACCGTCTGTGCCTATGCCAAAGAGACGAACATGCCTTGGCGAATGCCTTCCATCAATGAATTGGAGAGTCTCGTTGATGCGTCGACTCACACTCCCGCGCTCCCTTCAGAACAACCATTTACAGAGGTGATGGAAGCCTATTGGTCGTCTACTACCAGTACATTTGAAACCGATTGGGCATACGTTCTGTATCTTACCAAAGGCGCAGTAGGGGTGGGTTATAAGAAAAACAGCGATTTCACACTCTGGCCCGTCCTATCGTGAAGGAGTTGGATCATAACATACCAACATTTCAACCATAAAACAGCTTGTGAGGTTGCAGGTGCAAAACATATTCAAACCACCGACAAACTGCTGGCAGGTAAAAAAAGCTCACAGGGCATCCTTTCTAATAGACGGCGAAGCCTATTTTCGAGCACTGCATGAAGCAATGCGGCAGGCTCGCCAATCAATCATGATTGTGGGTTGGGACCTGCACAGCGGATTACGCTTGATTCGTGATGAGAAGAAAACGGAGTACCCACAAACACTTGGTAAGTTTCTCGATTACCTGGCAAAGAAAAAGAAAAGATTGAACATCTATCTTCTGAGCTGGGATTTTGCCATGATCTATGCCATGGAGCGGGAGTTCTTTCCGCGCTACAAATTAAAATGGCTCAGCCATAGGCGTATCCATTTCTGTCTCGACGGGGAACACCCCATCGGTGCTTCCCAGCACCAGAAAGTGATTGTTATCGATGATTCCGTTGCCTTCTCAGGTGGCCTGGATGTGAGCAAATGGAGGTGGGATACCTCGGAGCACCTGCCAGAAAACAAGCTTCGTGTGGATCCCGACGGCATCTCCTATCCGCCGTTTCATGATGTGCAGATGGTAGTAGACGGAGAGGTTGCTTCCGAACTTGCCCAGTTGGTTCGACTGCGCTGGCAAAGAGCTTGCAAGGAATTACCGATGGATGTGGATCAACGCTATGTGGAAGATCCATGGCCGGCCAGCGTGACTCCGGATTTTAGGGAGGTATCGATTGCGATTTGCCGTACTCTGCCGCAGTTTAAAGAATATGAGGAAATACGAGAAGTTGAAAAGCTCTTTCTGGACAGTATCGCAGGGGCGCTCAGGTATATTTATATTGAAAACCAATACCTCAGTTCCTATCGAATAGGAGAGGCTCTCAGAAAGCGCCTGGTCGATGAACAAGGGCCGGAAATCATACTGGTAATGCCACTGAAAACAGGTGGCTGGTTAGAACAACATACCATGGATGTGTTGCGTAGCCGGATATTTCGTATCCTGCGGGAGGCTGATATTCACGATCGATTGCGCCTTTATTTCCCGCGGCCGGCTAGGGATACCGATATCACCCTGATGGTGCACGCAAAAGTTATGGTGATTGACGACTGTTTTGTCCGAGTGGGTTCCGCCAATCTCAGCAATAGATCGCTCGGCTTTGATTCAGAGTGCGATCTTGCCATTGCCGCAGAAGAGGCGAGCGACACGGCCCAGGTTATTTCCTCCTTCCGTAATCGCTTGTTGGCAGAGCATCTTGGAGTTACGGCAGAACAGGTCGCCGAAGCGGTGGATGGTTTTGATTCCTTAACAAAGGCTGTGGAATCGTTGAGAGGGGGAAACCGTACCCTGATGCCGTTTGCTGAAAAAGTAGATGACAAGCTGGATCAGTGGCTGCCTGAATCAGCGCTTCTCGATCCGGAAAAACCAATCGAACCCGAAGAATTCCTTGATTACCTTATCCGCCCCGAACACCAGCGTCCGGCCTATCGTCATTTCCTGAAAATCATTGTTACCATTGCTCTGGTACTGGGCTTGGCGGCACTATGGCGTTGGACTCCCCTTGGTAAATATCTCAATATCGATACCGTGACAAAATCCGCTCTGTGGCTCAAAATGCATCCGCTCAGTCCAGTGCTGGTTCCTTTGAGCTATGTGGTGTTAGGTATGCTCTCCTTTCCAGTTACACTGCTGATCATGGTTACCATCATTGTTTACGGCACCTGGTGGGGAATTTGGTATGCTCTGCTTGGCACGACACTCAGTGCCGTTGTAATGTTTTTTTTCGGTAATTTTCTGGGGAAAAGTATAGTCGGTAAATTTTCCGGTGGACTGATCAATCGAGTCAACAAGCAACTTTCACAAACAGGTCTCATGGCGGTTATTGCCTTTCGTGTCATTCCGGTGGCACCTTTTTCATTGATTAACCTTATTGCGGGAGTTTCTTCAATTTCCCTGCGGGATTTCTTATTGGGAACCTTGATAGGCATAATTCCCGGAATTGTGGCGATAGCTGTTGTTGCAGACCGGTTGACCGAATCTTTGCGGCAGCCGGATATGGTAAGTTTTGCAGTACTGTTTGCGGTGATTACAATTTTAGGCATAGGTCTGGTGTGCTTCCGTAGATGGTTAAAGCATAGATATATGCAGAAAAAGCAGAATAATGGCTCCTGATGGGATATCGAATAGCTACCTATAACATCCATCGCTGCGTGGGACGGGATGGAGTCGAAAATATCGAGCGGATCGCTGCTGTTTTGCGTGAAATGAATGCGGATATCGTGGCACTACAGGAGGTCACCTCGCACCATGAAATTGCGAATGATATGCTGGGTTATTTGGCGTCGGCAGTTGGTATGGAAGCAATCGAGGGGTTTACGCTTTCAGCAGCCGGAGCACACTACGGAAACGCTCTTTTATCCAAGCTGCCGGTTTCAACTGTCAACCGTATCAATATCGGTGTTACGGCAAGAGAGCCCCGGGGGGTGATCGAGGCGGTGTTCGGTCTTCCTCACCAGACTATGATAATGTGGGCGACCCATCTCGGACTTGGTATTCGTGAACGACACCAGCAAGTAAGGGAGTTGCTGAAAATTATGCATGCCACGGATGCCGATATAGGTATTCTTCTCGGAGACTTTAATGAATGGTTGACCTGGAGCCGCCCCTTGCGTGCTCTCCATCGGTGGTTTACAACTCCGCACTCAACCCCACAGGTGCCGGCCACGTTTCCTTCCCGGAGACCATTGCTCAGGCTTGATCGGATCTGGATTCGGCCGTCGGACAGGTTGGTTACATTGAAGGCACATTCAACGGACCTGAGCCGGATAGCCTCGGACCACTTGCCGTTGGTGGCGGAGGTAATTCTTTGAAGAGGAACGGAATTTTTACATAATTTCAGCTCGCTAGGAGTTTGTCATTCTCGGACAGCCTCCTAGTCAGGCATGTTGCTGAAAAATACATTGAGTGCCGCTGGTGAAAAAGTTGCATGGAGGTAAGACAGGAGAACTCTCTGACCGTTGAACCACTTTCTACAGGAGGCTATTATGCGTTTAAAAGATAAAAAAATTGTGCTCTTTGTCGAGGAACTCTATAACGATCGGGAATTCTGGTATCCCTTCTATCGACTAAAGGAAGAAGGTGCTGAAGTTTGTGTCGTTGGCCCGGAATCAGGAGCCCTGTATCATGGCAAGGACGGCATACCCGCTAAGGCCGATAAAGGCATGAACGATATCAAGGTACAGAATTTTGACGGTCTTGTTATTCCGGGAGGATATGCCCCGGATCATATGCGCCGTCATCAGGCGATGGTCAAAATTGTCCAGGAGTTTCACGAAGCGGGAAAAACCGTGGCGGCAATCTGTCATGCCGGCTGGATGCTGGCATCAGCCGACATCATTCGGGGCAGAAAAGTAACCGCCTTTTTTGCCATAAAAGATGATCTGGTCCACGCTGGTGCCGATTTTGTCGACGAAGAAGTTGTCGTCGACGGCAATCTGATAACCAGCCGTATGCCGGACGATCTGCCGGCTTTTATGAGGGAGACAATCAACAATTTGATCGGATAGGTAAAAGCGGCTTCATCATTTATGATGGCGTCGTAAAAACTCTTCATCTTGTTCGTTGTTACAATTTTCCTATCATTACGACGTACCGTATGTACGCCGAAATAATAGGAAAATCGCACGCCTTCAATATGAAGCTTTTTACTTATCCATCGACAATCGAAGTTTTTACGAGTTTATCATTTATGCAAGAACAACAATTCGCTCTTCAGACAATCAGGGCAATATCACATGTGATGGCCCCTTCTTTTCGTTGCGTTGATCAAGAAGCATTCTGTCCTGAAAGACAGGATTCGTCCATTCAGACAGGACGGATAAGCACCCGAAGGAAGGTGATACGTCGTCGCTTTCTAAGCGATGCCTTAAAAACCGACATCCCGATAGAAGTCGCTGCATTAAAGTCGCCATCCATTCCTGCCGGCATGCGGGTAGCAATGGATGGCAGGCCACTTCTCTCGGTAGCCACGGAGATGGCTGGATATATTCTCATCACTGGATAATCCGAAGATACTCTTCCCAAAGGAAATCTTCAACTCTTTCTCTGTCCTAAGGTACTTATCCCTACTCGTGTACCGGAGTTAATTACTCGTTGGTTTCTTTTTAAAAATAGTCTGCCTGACAATCGCAACTGGCACCCTTTTTGCTGTTTTTTGCAAAAATACGAATAGAGGTTAAATCCCCAGGTTGGAGAGGTTCTATCGGTTTTTGCAGGCAATGGATGGCTAGCCAACCTGATTTCCGCAGTTAAAAAAAAATCTGGAGGCTATCGTGAAAACATCGTCCTTTTTGTCCGGTTTTTTTGTTGGTTTGGTCCTGATTGTTGTGGTAGCGTTTTTTGTTGTACCGAGGTTAGGTATTTTCGATATAACAGCTATTGGGCAACCGAACATTCTTGACTGGTGGGGCAACACTAATCTTGATAAGACACTTAGCCTAAAGGCTCCCAAAACCAAGCTTCCACCTACGGCGAATCCTGCAAAAGGCTTCGAGCATTATAAATCGACTTGCCTGCACTGCCATGGAGCACCGGACTCGCCACGTGAAGCCTGGGCAAAGCACATGCTGCCGCTGCCTCCGCACCTTCAGGAGGAGGATACCCAGCAAATGCCCGACGGCCAGCTCTTTTACATCGTCAGCAATGGTATTCGCATGACCGGAATGCCTGCCTTCAGCCCAGATCATTCGCAGGAGGATATCTGGAATATGGTGGCGATCGTTCGCGGACTCAACCGGCTTACCGAAGACCAGAAACAGCAGTTGCAGAAAAGAGCCTCACTCTTTGGGCAGTAGCGCGAGAGCGAATCTGGCGGTCACAGTGAAGGAGAACATCAGAGCCCATAACCCCGACACCTTCCAACCATACAAACTCAAGGGTCAACAACCCATGAATAAAATACCTGTTCTACTCCTTTGCTTCAAAAATATGCAGCCGGCCTGGAATCCATTTCTGAGCCGGTTTTTTCTGCCAATACCCATCTTTGCCGCTACCCTGCTTGGAGGATGCAGCGATTTGGTTTTACTCAATCCCAAGGGACCCATTGGCGACACCGAGCGGTTCGTCATTGTTGTGGCTTTCATCCTCATGCTTCTCGTCGTCATTCCCGCAATCGTCATGGCTGTCTGGTTTCCCTGGAAATACAGGGCATCAAACACCAAGTCAACCTATACACCAAAATGGAACTTTTCCTGGAAATTCGAACTGGCCATCTGGCTGGTGCCTTTAGCTATTGTTGGGGGACTCGGATATCTTATCTGGGGCAGCACGTACAAAGTGGATCCATTCACTCCACTTAAATCCACTGTCAAATCTATCAACATTGAAGCAGTTTCCCTGGATTGGAAATGGTTGTTTATCTACCCGGAGGAGAACATTGCCGTGGTCAATCAACTGGTTTTCCCCGTCGGCGTTCCTCTAAATTTCCGAATCACTTCGGATACGGTTATGACCTCTTTTTTTATCCCGCAACTTGGCAGCCAGATTTACGCCATGGCCGGCATGCAGAGCAAACTGCATCTCCTGGCCGACGAGGCAGGCACTTATTTTGGCCAAAATCAGCAGTTCAGTGGTAAGGGCTATGCATCCATGAACTTCGAGGCAATCGCCACCTCTGGCGAGCAATATAAAACATGGCTAAACAAATTACGTAATTCACCTGAAAAACTCGATTTTGTTCGATACCTGGAACTTCAGAAACCATCATCGGCTTCCCCGGTCACTTACTTTTCTTCGGTCGAACCGGATCTGTTCCAGACAATTATGAACAAATACGACAAAATTAAGGGTCCGGATACTGCCACAATAAACAGGAATTCCGGTTCTATTTCCTTGATGACGACTACCGACCCGGAGGGGAATTAATATGTGGGGGAAATTAAGCCTTAACGCAATCCCTTTTCACGAACCCATCGCTTTAGGCGCCGTGATCGGTTCGATTTTGGTGGGCATGGTGATCCTGGGTTTGATTACCTATTACCAAAAATGGACCTATCTCTGGTCCGAGTGGCTAACCAGTCTCGACCATAAAAGAATCGGGATCATGTATGTGATCCTGGCACTTGTCATGCTGCTGCGGGGATTTTCCGATGCAATCATGATGCGAACCCAGCAGGCCATTGCCATGGGTTCCCAGGGTTATCTCCCCCCGGATCATTTCAACCAGATTTTCAGCGCCCACGGTACAATCATGATCTTGTTCGTTGCCATGCCGTTTCTGGTCGGATTGATGAACATCGTAGTGCCGCCGCAGATCGGTGCCCGAGATGTTGCCTTTCCCTATTTGAATTCCGTAAGTTTCTGGCTCACCGCAAGCGGTGCGATGCTGGTTATGATATCTCTCGGCCTGGGTGAATTTTCCAAAGCCGGCTGGTCGGGATACACTCCTTTGACGGAGTTGGAATACAGTCCGGGCACCGGTGTCGATTACTGGATATGGGCAGTACAGATAGGTGGGATGGGGTCTGTAATGACCAGTATCAATTTTATCGTCACCATCCTTAAAATGCGCGCTCCAGGCATGAAGCTCATGCGCATGCCTATCTTCACCTGGAATAGTCTGTGTACTTCCATCCTCATACTTCTCGCATTTCCCATTCTGACCGGCACACTCGTTCTTTTGACGCTGGATCGTTATTTAGGCATGCATTTTTTTACCAACACGCTCGGCGGCAACACCATGATGTATGTCAATCTCTTCTGGATATGGGGGCATCCTGAAGTCTATATTGTTGTCCTTCCCGCTTTTGCCGTGTTTTCGGAAATAACCACAACCTTTTCCAGGAAGGCGTTGTTCGGTTATGTCTCCATGGTAATAGCCACTGTGGCAATTACTATATTATCTTTTTCCGTCTGGCTGCATCATTTCTTTACCATGGGCGCCGGGCCTAATGTTAACTTTTTTTTCGGTATGGCAACCATGTTCATCGCCATACCCACCGGTGTCAAAATTTTCAACTGGACCTTAACCATGTTTCGTGGGAGGGTGCATTTTGCCTCACCGATATATTGGACTTTGGGCTTTCTCTCGACATTCGTGATCGGCGGCATGACCGGGGTATTGCTGGCCGCACCACCTGCCGACTACGTCGTTCACAACAGTTTGTTTCTCATTGCCCACTTCCACAATGTGCTGATCCCCGGGGCATTGTTCGGCTATCTTGCGGGATATACATATTGGTTCCCGAAAGCTTTTGGTTTTTGTCTCGACGAGAAGTGGGGCAAACGGGTGTTCTGGTGTTGGATTATCGGTTTCTATCTTGCCTTTTTTCCCCTGTATATTCTTGGTTTCATGGGAATGCCCCGTCGTATGGCCCATTATGACAATCCAGCCTGGCAGCCCTATCTGATCGTCGCCGCACTGGGGACCTTGATAATCTTTTGCGGCATCATCTGTCAGATCATCCAGCTGGTCGTCAGCATCAGACAACGTCATGAGAGACCAGACCTGACCGGTGACAGCTGGCACAATGGCAGGACACTGGAATGGGCGACGGCTTCCCCGCCAGCCGTCTATAATTTCGCTAAGATACCGGAAGTTCATGCACTCGATGCTTTTATGTACATGAAAGAACACGGTACCGCCTACCGGAGGCCGGATCATTACGAAGAAATCCATATGCCCAAAAACACGGCCTATGGTTTCATCAATGGCGTGTTGACTTTTGTGTTTGGCTTTTCCATGATCTGGTACATATGGTGGCTAGCCATTGTCAGCGCCCTGGGCTTAATTTTCACGATTATTGCCCGTGCAGCCGAAGATGATATTCATTACGTCGTGCCGGCCGAGGAGGTCGAACGCATCGAAGACGAACGCTACCGACAGCTGAAATATGCAACATCGAGCATCCAGGCTTAACTGCCCGGCATCCGGAAATTTAAATGAGAGCTATCTATGGTAAGCGAGGCTATAAACATCGACATCACCGCCGAGCATGTAGAAGAGGAAGCCAGTGCGCATCGGGCCTTCGGATTCTGGTTATATCTTATGTCCGATCTTGTTATTTTTGCCGCAATTTTTGCTACTTATGCGGTGCTGGTCAACAACGTTGCCGGAGGTCCTTCGGGGAAGGACATCTTTCATTTGCCGGAAGTGTTTGGAGAAACCATGCTGCTGCTGTTCAGCAGTGCGGCGTGCGGCATGGCCATGTTGGCTGTACATAATGACAATCGGAAACGGGCTCTGACCTGGTTCGCCGTCACTTTTTTGCTGGGCTTGGGTTTTATCATTCTGGAACTCCACGAATTCCAGAAGCTGATTGGCGAAGGCCATGGCCCCGATCGAAGTGGTTTTCTCTCAGCTTATTTCACTTTGGTAGGCACCCATGGCGCCCATGTCACCTCCGGCCTGGTCTGGATGGCTGTAATGATGGTTCAGATTACCGTCAAGGACCTGACCATACCTGTCCGGTCCCGGCTGATGCGGCTCAGCATGTTCTGGCATTTTCTTGATATCGTCTGGGTGGCGATCTTTACCATTGTGTACTTAATGGGGGTAATGTAAATGAGACAATCATCTGTCGACAGGAGTGGTGCCGGCCAGGGAAGCCTTAAATCCTACAGTATCGGCTTCATTCTTTCCATCCTTCTAACAATTCTTGCCTTTGGCGTGGTGATGAAGAGCGGCACCTCCCGATCGACCATGCTCTACATTATCGTTGGCGCCGCTATCGCTCAGATCCTGGTACACTTGCATTACTTCCTGCATCTCAATACTTCGTCCGAGTCGCGCTGGAATATATTGGCTCTGTTGTTCACACTTTTGATCATGCTCCTGTTCGTCGCCGGTTCACTCTGGATCATGCACAACCTAAATTACCGCCTGATGTAAAGGAGATCCGCACGAGGCCCGGAAGATGCAAAAACAAGCGCAATCTCCATACCAGTTAATGGCATACTAGTTGCATCGATTTTAGCATAACGCAAAGAGGTTTTTGCGCTTGTAAGACCATTTCTGAACCACATGCCAATAGCCGGCAGTACCGAAAAAACCAGTCAATGGACATAATGACGGAGGTGGACCAATGAGATATTATGCAAGGAAAAGCCTGCTCAGAAACATGTATCACCCGTCGAGCCGTGCTATGGGGACAATTTGCAAAAAGACCTTTTCTTCTTTTCCCTCCATGGCCATTCTCGCCTCGCTCGGATTCGGCCTGACCTTTCTTTTGTCATATAAACCCAGCTTGTTCCGTTCCGCCAAAAGGAGTCCATCCTATCCGACTCAAAATTCTTCATCTGAAGTAAAAACCTATTTCGACGCTGCTCCCCGTTCGGTTTCCGGACGGCATCCCAGCTATCGCGATTATGCCGGCATCGGCGGTGGCGTGCCGACAAAGAAAAGTGGACAATTTGCCGTCATCTCCGCCGCACTCCTGACCATGATGTATTTTTTCGGCCGAAAAAAATAATAAAAAAGTAATACCCTGACCGGCAGGTATTTCTGCCTAAGAGGTTGTCTGATAATAGACATTTTTTCTCAAATCAAGGCATTTTAGAAAAATATGCACAGCCATACAGATGATATTGCGAGCATTATTTTTCTGAGATAACGATGAACTGGGGGAAGAGGGCGTTCTCGGACAAGGCTTCTAGGCTACCGGAACGAAAGAATATTCGGTTAGTTGCCGGTATTCTCCGAGATCAAATACAAAATTTAAGCCAGGGAAAATACGCCAATGAAACAGATTCACTATGCCTCCCGCTCCGAAGATTTGACAACATCGACCCAAAACGATGAAAACCGGATCCCCTTAGACAGCGATACGGCTATAGCCCTCGAAAACGAGCTGAACGCTGCGATCTCAGGAGAAGTCCGATTTGACACGACAACCAGGGCCCTGTATGCAACCGACGGTTCCAATTACCGGAGCGTACCGATCGGTGTCGTGATCCCCCGAAACACCGACGACGTTATTAAGACGGTGGCGCTCTGCCGCAAATACAACGCACCGCTCTTCAACCGCGGCGCCGGCACCGCACTCGCCGGTCAGACCTGTAATGCCGCGGTGTGTCTCGATTATTCCAAGTATCTCAATGCTATTCTGGAAATAGATCCCGTCAAAAGGACGGCCAGAGTCCAGCCTGGTGTCGTCCTTGATGACCTGAGACATGCCGCCGAGAAATATGGCCTTACCTTTGGACCGGATCCCGCTACCCACAATCATTGCACGCTTGGCGGCATGATGGGCAATAATTCCTGCGGAATTCATTCGGTCATGTCCGGCAGGACAGCGGATAATGTTCACGAACTGGAAATCCTCACCTACGACGGCATTCGCATGCGCGTCGGTCCAACCTCGGAGGACGAATTAGGGGTAATTATTGCCGAAGGCGGTCGAAGAGGACAGATATATGCGGGGCTGAAAAAAATCCGGGACAGCAGGACAGAAGATATCCGCAGTCGCTACCCCGAAATTCCCCGACGCGTCTCCGGCTATAATCTTGATGAACTGTTGCCGGAGAAGGGCTTTCATGTGGCCAGAGCCCTGATCGGCAGCGAAAGCACCTGTGTGACCATTCTCGAAGCCACTCTGCAGCTGATTCCGAGTCCTGCCCATCGGACGCTTCTTGTCCTTGGATATCCCGATGTATATTCGGCCGGAGATCATATTCCGCAAATTATGAAGTTTGGGCCGATCGGTCTGGAAGGCATCGATGAGATGCTGATCAGGTTGATGAAAAAGATAGGCATGCACCCTCAGGATATCGAGTTGCTACCCGAAGGTGGAGGGTGGCTGCTGGTTGAATTCGGAGGGGAAAACCAGGAAGAATCAATTGGCAAAGCGGAAGCAGCCATGAATGCTCTCAAGAAAGAAAGCCAGCCGCCATCCATGAAATTGTTCGAGGACAAGGAGGAGGAAGAGAAAGTCTGGACGATAAGGGAATCGGGTCTTGGTGCAACCGCCCATGTTCCGGGCGAGCCCCTTACCTGGCCCGGCTGGGAGGACGCCGCGGTCGCCCCCGCCCATGTCGGTGAATATCTGCGCGAATTCAGAAATCTCATGGATGAGTTTGGATATGACGCCGCCTTATACGGACATTTCGGACAGGGTTGCATCCACTGCCGGATAAATTTTGATCTGTTTACTCGTGAGGGCATCGATACGTACCTCAAGTTCATCGATCGAGCGGCAGATCTGGTTATGAAATATCATGGTTCCTTCAGCGGCGAGCATGGCGACGGTCAATCGCGGGCTGTCCTGCTGGGCAAAATGTACGGCCCTGAGCTGCTGGAATCGTTTCGGGAGTTCAAGGCCCTGTGGGATCCGGATTGGAAGATGAATCCAGGCAAGGTAGTCGACCCCTGCATGCCTGACAACAATCTTCGTCTGGGGGAAAACTATCATCCCGGACAACCCCAGACGTATTTCAAATTCCCCGACGATTTCGGCAACATGTCCCACGCCACCCTGCGTTGCGTCGGCGTCGGCAAATGCCGCCGGTCCGGCAATGTCTTCATGTGTCCCAGTTTTCTCGCCACTAAGGATGAACAGCATACAACCAGAGGACGGGCCCATATTCTTTTCGAGATGTTGCGCGGCGATTTCATAAAAAACGGCTGGCAGAGTGAGGAGGTATTAAAAACACTTGATCTTTGCCTGGGCTGCAAAGGATGCTCGAACGAATGTCCGGTGGATGTGGATATCGACACCTATAAAAATGAATTTTTAGCTCACTATTATCAGGACAATGCGCGTCCCCGTCATCATTTTTTCCTGGGCAATCTCGACCAGATGGGGGCCATAGGCTCCAAAACCCCGCGCATTGCCAATTTTTTCTCCACTGCTCCGCTGCTGCAATCGATCGCCAAGGAGATTATCGGGGTGCACCAGGATCGGCCCCTGCCAAAATTTGCCGAGGAAACCTTCACTCGTTGGTTCAACAGACGACAACCCACAGCGCACAACACAAAACCGGTTTTCCTCTATCCCGACAGTTTCAATAATTATTTTTACCCCCGGGTACTGCAGGCAACTGTGCGTCTGCTCGAGCACTGGGGATTCATGGTTATCGTGCCGCCGCACCATCCGGCCATCAGACCTCTTTTGCACTTTGGCATGCTGGACAAAGCCATTGCCGAGTTGAAGCTGGTCATGAACATGCTTGGACCGTATCTGCAACAGGATATTGCCGTGGTCATTCTCGAACCGAGTACCGCCTCCGTCTTTAAAAACGACCTCCTCAATCTTCTGCCAGACGATCCCAACGCACAGCGTTTTGCGGAACGGGTCAAACTGCTCAGTGAATTTATTTTGGATAATGACCTGAGCCTGCCGGAAATAAAAGGAAAAGCGATTTATCATGCACACTGCCATCATAAAGCTGTCTTTAGTACCAAACCAGCCGAACAGGTCTTTAAAAAGATAGGGCTCGGCTTTTCTGCACCACAGGAAGGTTGCTGCGGCATGGCCGGTTCCTTCGGTTTTGAAAGAGAGCACTACGAAGTTTCCAAAAAAATAGCTGAATCCCATCTATTGCCTGCTGTACGGGCGGCAAATCTTGCTACCTGGATAGTGGCGGACGGCTTCAGTTGCCGCACCCAGATCAAGGACGGTACCGGCAGAGAGGCCATGCATTTGGCCGAATTAATCGAGGAAGGTTTCAGACTGAACAATAAAGGGCTTACACAAATGGAGAGTCAAAAAAGCATTTGCGGCTCACGGCATCATGCACCTGTAGTCGTTATTACCGGCGCAAGTGCCGGTTTAGGCAGGGCAACCGCCCAGGCTTTTGCCCGCCAGGGGGCAAAAATCTGTCTGGTCGCCCGCGGCAAAGAGCGCCTGGAAGAAGCGAGAAGAGAAGTTATTCATCTCGGTGGCCAGGCTATTATCGTTTCCGGCGACGTAGCCGATCCGCAAGTACTGGAAAAGGCGGCAGATGACACTGAAAAATCTTTCGGCCCCATCGATTACTGGGTCAACAACGCCATGGTGACTATTTTTGCAGAATTTGCCGACATTCAGCCCGATGAATTCAAACGGGTGACCGAGGTGACCTATCTGGGTTGCGTAAACGGCACAATGGCGGCGCTCAAACGCATGCTGCCCCGTGACCGAGGCACGATCATTCAGGTCGGCTCTGCCCTCGGGAAGCGCAGCATTCCATTGCAATCCGCCTACTGCGGCGCCAAACATGCCATAAACGGTTTCACCGAATCGATACGCACAGAACTTTTAAACCGAGGGAGCAAGGTGCATGTCACCGTTGTCCAGATGCCGGCCCTCAATACTCCTCAATTTACCTGGAACCGTTCCCGAATGCCCAGAAATCCGCAACCGGTGCCACCTATCTTCCAGCCGGAGGTAGGCGCCCAGGCGATCCTTTATGCCGCCAGGGAAAAGAAAAAACAGATTTATGTCGGCTTTTCCACGCTGCAGGCGATCTACGGCCAGAAGCTTATACCGGCGATGCTCGATGAGTATATGGCTAAAACCGTTTATGGCGCACAGATGACCGATGATCCGACTGCTCCGGATCGTCCGGATAATCTGTTTGAACCGGCACCGGGCCTGCAGTCGGCTCACGGTCCTTTTGATACCCAATCAAAGGCCGGTAGTTTGCAACTCACCCTTTCCAGGAACAGGAAAAAAGTGGGACTCGGCGCCATGCTCGTCGGTCTGGGATTGGGGGTCGGTTATCTTCTGTTGAAAAAAAGAAGATGAAAGTTGTCCGAGTTCGTTCACTGACCTGCCGTGACGATGCTCAGATCGCCGCCAAAGATCAGCTGTGCGGCCAGCCCAAGGATAATGATCAAAACCCCGGCAATACCAAGTGCGACCAGTGAAGCACGATCCAGCAGAACTACCGGGGTTTCTGAGCTGCCAAGATACATGGCGCCAATAACTCGTAGGTAATAATAGAGAGAAATGACGGTATTCAGCACTGCAAGCAAAGCAAGCCAGGCAAAACCGGCCTGAATGGCCGCCCCGAATAGAGCCAGTTTTGCGGCAAAACCGGCAAGCGGAGGAATGCCGGTCAGAGAAAGAAGAGCAAGCGTCATGACGGCAGCGTGCCAGGGCCGCCTGCGGGAGAGTCCCTGATAATCCTGCAGCTTCGTCCTGCCCCGTAGCGATACTACTACGGCGAAAGCAGCCAGGTTGCCAAGTGCATAGGCGAACATAAACATGACCAGCGCCGGTCGGGCGAGCTGCGCCTGCTCCAGGCTGTCAACACCTCCAACACCCCCGATTCCTCCAATGCCTCCAATGGCAACGACCGCCATAAGGCCGTAACCCGCCTGGGAGACCGAAGACCAGCCCAGCAAACGCCGTACATCGTCCTGCCGGAGTGCAGCCAGATTACCAAGACTCATGGTCAAAGCAGCCAAAATTGCCATTACCCACCGCCAGGAGAGAAGGCCTTCCGGGATCAGCCAGACCAGACGAAAAAGCGCGGCGAGCGCACCTATTTTCGGGGCAACCGTAAGAAAGGCCGCAGCCGGAGCCGGACTGCCCTGCGCCACATCGGGTACCCAGGGATGACCGGGAATGGCCCCGATCTTGAAAGTAAAGCCTATCATCAAAAGTCCCAAACCGGCGGCCGAAACGACCGGATCGGCTCCACTGCCGCGAAAACCTTCCGCAAGAGCCGAATATGACGTGTCTCCCGCCAGCGCATAGAGCAAAACGATGCCCATGAACATCATGGGGTTGGCTAGTGCTCCCAGAAAATAATATTTTGCTCCTGCTTCGGCGCACATTTTGGAAGCGCGGTGATAACTTGCCAGCGTATAGCCGGTGACCGAAGAAAGCAGCATGGCCACCATCAATTCCATCAGGTCCGCTGCCCCGGCCAGCAGGATTGAACCGAGTGCCCCGAAAAGCAGGATCACGTACCATTCGCCATGACGGCTGTCACTCCTGAACCAGGCAGGCGAGAGCAGGATGACCAGGCCGGTTGTGCCAAGGATGGCATAGCTGCTCCAGGCTGTCAGACCGTCCAGCGCCCAGGTGCCTGAAAAACTTAATTTCGGAGCCGTCGTCATTTGCAGCTTCAGGGTAAAAAGTGCTGCAATCGAAACGGCCGCCACGGCGAGCAGGGCACAAAGCCATTGCTTTTCACGGGACACAAAAATCGCGACGAGCAGGATCAGCACAGCGCCGATAATTAAGGTCAGGGCAGGCGTTATGTCGCCGATGGGCATCCCATGCATCAGGGCATCCCTCCCAGCAGAGTTCTGGAGGCACTGTCGATGATGTTGACGATAAACGCCGGAGCGACACCGATGAAAACGGTCAATCCCAGCAAGATGACGAGCATTATGGTTTCCGTCACACTCAGATCACCCATTGCCGCCACGGTATCGTTTGCCTTCCCCATGAAAACGCTTTGCAGCAGTTGCAGGAAAAGCGCAGCGGTCAGCAACACACCTATCAGGGCTGTGCCGACCAGCCAGGGCTGCATGGCGAGCGTTCCGGCGAAAATTTGAAACTCGGCTACGAACCCAGCCAGTCCCGGCAGGCCGAGGCTGGCAAAAGCGGCTATCACCATGAACACTCCAAGGCGCGGGGCCGCCCCCAAAACGCCGCTCTGTTCCTCCATGGCAAAGGTTCCAGTACGCTGCCAGAGAGAGCCTGCGAGCAGGAAAAGTGCGCCGGTGATAAGTCCGTGGGCCACCATTTCAAGTGTCGCGCCCGTAAGGGCCATCCGCCGTGCGTCATCATTGCCGGAAAAGACGGAAAAAGCCATGGCGATTCCGAGCACGGCATAGCCCATATGAATAATTGAAGTATAGGCTATCCTGCGCTTAATATGGTGCTCCCCGAGACCAACCAGAGCAGCGTAGACGATCCCTATAACCGCAAAGATACCGATCACAAACGAATAGGCGGCAAACGTCTCCCGCATCATGGCGCAGGCGATGCGGATCATGCCATAGACACCCATTTTCAGGAGGACTCCGGCCAGCAAAGCCGAGGCTGGGGCTGGTGCCTCCACGTGAGCGGCGGGCAGCCAGGTGTGCAACGGCACCAGCGGCGTCTTCACCGCCAGGCCGAAAAGTATTGCCAGCAAAGTGAGGTCGGCCCGTATACCGGCACCTGCCAGGGGTTGCTTAGCCGTTAATATCCGCATATCAAAAGTGAGAGGATCGGTTGCCAGAATGAGACTGAGGAGACCTAGCAACATGACCAGGGATCCGGCGAAAGTGTAAAGGATGAATTTGATCGCAGCCCTTTTGGCATCTTCATGTCCCCACTCTGCAATGAGAAAATACATGCCAACCAGGGACAAGTCGAAAAAGACATAAAAAAGCAGCAGGTCAATGGTCAGGAAGAGACCGAGCGAAGCGGATTCAAGAAAAAGTACCCAGGCCAGATATTGACGCACTTTGCCGCGAAAATCCACAGGATAACAGGCAACCACAAAGTAGAGTAAACCACTCATCGTCGCCACGGCAAGGGATATGCCGTCAATACCGAAACGAAAACCCGCCCCGACTGCCGGTATCCATGGCCGGTCCACCACTTGTTGAAATCCACTGACGTCTGGATCAAAGTGTGACCAGGAAATAACGAGCAATATAAAAGAGGAAAACGTAAAGATAGCTGCAAGTATGCGGGCAATCCGCTCACTCAGGGTTGACCATGTGGCGAGAATGAGAGCGCCGATCAGCGGAAGGATGATGGTGAGTATCAGCATGGTATCAGGTTCCAATGATGAAGGTGAGAAAGAAGAGGAAAAAACCGGCGGCCAGGAAAGCTAAATACGTGGATACGGCTCCGGTTTGGGCTCTTCGGCTCCCGGCCCCGGCTGCATTTGTCCCCGACCCGAGCATGTCTACCAGCGAATCGATAGCGGCCTCGATACGCCGCCGGAAAATTTCTGCCAGCCACAGCCCGCTTCCCGCCCCCTCATCAATACTCCTATCGAGCTTGAATTCCAGAAGTCGAGCCAGCGAATTGGAAGCAAAGCGAACGAGAGCAACTGCCGCCCGAACGCCTCCATCGACTACCCGCCGGTCAAAACTCGCACAGTATCCAGCCAAAGCATTGGTCGGTTGTATTACCAGCCCTTCAATGAGCCCAGGCAGGCCCCACCAATCAGCAGCCGCTGCAACTAAGCTATTGGTAACAGATGGTTTTTTTCCAAGAAAGCTTCCGCGGACGACTATAAACCTGCCACGATATCATAGCCGCACCGAAGGCAGCACCGACTGAGAGTGGTAGTTCCCATGATTGCTCCTGCAGCTGACCGGGCAATTTACCCACCAGATGGATGATGGGTTGGCTCTCGCCGACAAACCAGAGCAGTCCAAGCAGAATGCTCCACGCAGCTAACAGCCAAATTCCTGCCTGCTCGGCAAAATTACCTTGTTCGCGATCTCCTTTCTTTCCCCTGCCGTATGCCAGCGTCTGGAAACGCAACGCATACCAGGCACTGAGCGTGCCTGCGACAGATTGTCAGTACCGCGAGCCACGGAGAAACGTGCCCCGAAGCAGTAACAATCAGTTCTTTGCTCCACGCAGCGCCGAGCGGCGGGATGGCTGCCAGAGCCAAGGCGCCGATCCAGCTTGCCATTGCTATGACAGGCAGACGCCTGCCGAGCCGCATATGGGCAGAGTTTATGTGACCCGGTCAGGCTGATTGCCGTACCGGCGGCGAGAAATAGCAGGGCCTTAAAGGCGGCATGCGTCACAAGATGTATCAGCCCAGCAGCGGAATACCCCGCCCCGACAGCGACAAACATCAGCCCGTACTGGGCCGAGGTGGAAGCGGCGAGCAGCCGTTTGGCATCCGGCTGGACAATCGCCGAAATCCCTCCCGTAAGAGCCGTCGTCAGGCCGAGGGCGATGGCCGCAGGACCGAACCAGGCCACCGCCGAAAGCGGCTCATGCAGACGAAGCAGTAACCAGGCACCAGCCGCCACCATGGTCGAGGAGTGCAATAGGGCTGAAACGGAGGATGGACCTTCCATAGCCCGGAAAAGCCAGGCAGCGAAAGGCCCTTGCGCGGATTTGGCGGCGGCAGCGACAAGAATGCCTGCGGCCATCCAGTTTGCCGAAGGTCCACCGGCAACTGCCGAAAGCGCCTGGAAATCGAAGCTGCCGCCTGTAACCAGGGCCGATGCGGCAGCAAACCATATTCCCAAGTCCCCCCAGTCTCGTGGCATTAAAGGCATAATTTGCCGCAGAAACTTTCTCTTCCTCCCGCCAATGGTGGGCGATCAACACCCAGGAAAACAGCCCGAGCAGCTCCCAGGCGACAGCCACTGTGAGCAGATCGGCCGCAAGCACCAGTAATTCCATTGAACCGGTGAACATGGACCAGCAGGCCAAGCAGTCTTGCCAGGCCGGAATCCGCCTCGACGGCAGCCGCCCAGATAACTACCGGCAACGCGATCAGGGGGATCAGAACGACGGCGATCTCGACCATGGGCACCACACGCAGCGTCAGTGAGAGTCCACCACCCCAGCTGAACGAACTGCTGCCGGCGCTGAGCGCTGCTGCAAGAGAACAAATCAATTCCGCCAGCAAGACCAGCGCGGCCGAGCCTCCCAGCAGTTTTCGATGCGGTTTGCCGGGAAAACTGAATCGTGCGCCAATCAGCCAGATCAGCAGGCCGAAGCAAAGGGGGATAAGTGTAGGTGTCCATAATATCATTTCTTCAAATCCTCTATGCTTTCGGTTACGTCCGCCTGACGCACCCGATAAACATTAATGACCACAGCAAAGCCGAGAGTCATTTCAATGGCCATGACGGCCATGCCGATGATAATGAGCAGCTGGCCCTCCGGGTTTCCCCCGCCGGAAAAATGCCATATTGCTACTCCTGCCAGTAGGGCGCCGTTGATCATCATCTCCAGCCCCATCATCAGCATGACGAAGGACTGCTGCGAGAGTGCTCCGTAGAGCCCGATGCCCCAGAGAATGGCAGAAACTATCAGGGTGGCGGGAAGAGTCATCGAATCCTCTCAATGATGGTGGTGGTGTTTATCATCGCCGTCCATCTTCTTCTTTTTCTTCCTCGATATCCGGAATGGTTGCAGGGTCGTCAGGATCGATAGGCGGAGGATGGGAACCTTCATCCGCTGGAGAAGCGAAGCGGCTGGACCGGCTGGAAAGAATGATTGCCCCAAGCATGGTCGCGAGCAGCGCAACACCTGCCGTTTCAAAAATCAACATCGAATTTCCCAGCAATTCCGTTCCCAGAGACTCGATACTGCCGGAGATTTTATCAATGGGCCGCAGCGGAAAATCCCCGAATATGGCTGCCACAATCAGCAGAAGACAGGCGCTGCAGCCGAAAGCGATGGCCTGCTTATGCTGGTGCACCATCATCATCGGGTTGAGGCCCGCGGGATTCATCATGAAAGCGACCATGAACAACACCATCACCGTCATTTCCACCGCCATCATGAAAAAAAGCGCCACTCCGAGATACTCGGCCAACAGAAGAATCATCACCGCTCCTGCGCTCAGAAAAGAGGCAAGCAGGGAAAACGAGGCCCGCACCATGGAATCGGTACGAAAGACCCGCCAACCAAACCAGATGGCGGCTGATGAAAAAACCCAAAAAGCGATATCCGTCCACAGCTCATTCATAGCAGTGCCTCGACTCCGGCCCAAAGCAGGTGGAGAAAGGAAAGAGGCAGACCGATGGTCCACAGATACAACACAGCCCTCTCGGCCGGTATCCTCGACAAACTGCGCCCAACCCAGGTAAAGATCGCCATCAATGCCAGGGTTTTAACCAGTATCCAGGCCCAACCGGGCAACAGCGGGCCATTCCAGCCTCCAAGCAACACACTGGCTCCCATGGCGGAGAAGACCGTGAACATGCCGCCGCGGGCAATCTTCCAGAGCAACAGGTGCCGTCCGCTTATCTCAAGAGATGTCCCGGAAGCCAGATCCCTGCCGTCTGCGAGGTTTAGCGGGCCGGTGAAGGTCACCCCCAGGGTGACAACGATCCATAACGGCAGGCTCAGCGGCTGGCGCAAGACATTCCACAACTCTTTCTGCGAAACGACTATCTTTGATATTTGTAAGGATTCCGCCGGGAGAGCCGCCGCGATCAAAACGAACATACTGAGCAACTCATAGGAAAGCCCAAGCGCCACAAAGCGATAGCCGCCAATAAGGGCCAGATGAGAATTGGGCGACCAGCCGTGCATGAACAGGGCAACGATGGCCAGCGCCTCCGCCGCGCCAAAGAGAACGATGCCGGTTCGCACATCGGCGATGGCTGTAAAGGTGGCAAGGGGCACGACCGTCAGGGCGCATGCAGCCACCGCCGCATAGGTTGCCGGGGCGATTGCCCAGAGCATCAGGTCCGGACGTTCCGTACAACTCAACTTCTGACGAAGCAGCAGACAGCCTTCCCTGACAGGTTCAAGCAGCACGACTGCAGTTCTCAGCCCGCTGTCGCCTGCGGCCAAAGCCCCGGTTCATCACTGCTGCGACATAAGCACCCAGCAACAGAATCAGCAGAGCAAGGATGGTGCTTACAAGAGGATGTATGGCAGTTGACCTCAAACATGTCGGCTTGGTTCCCTCCTTAAGGATCATGGTGTTTGTGACTACTGTGACTTCCGTTTACATGCTCCTCTTCATCCGTCTCCGGCTCGATCGTCTTCCCCGTAATCCTCAACGGCCGGCAGAGCGCCGGCATCGATATCGAGACTGACCAGCAGAGTGACAAAGGTATCCCAGGCCATTCCCATCGCCTGTTTTTCCACGAGTTCCTGCCAGGCGGGGGTTTTATCCGGGCGTACAACACCGCGCGGCCCTTCCACTGGCGGTCCAGGCTCCCGCAACATTTCTTCCGCGCGTCCAGCCAGTTCCAGGGCCTGAGCCGCTTCCGCCAGCCGCTGCCGGCAGATGGAAGCCGCATCTCCCCTCTTCCCGGTTACTGCGGTGAATCCTAATTTGCGATAGGACGGATCATTCTGCCGGGCATCTTCCTCCCGTCCTGCCGCTCTGGCCACCAGGCCGAATCCCGAAAGGCGTCCTGGGAAATCTTGCCTACGCCGCGTCCGGCCCAAAGAAAAAGACCGGAGTCGCCTCAGTGAACATTCAAGCCGGTGGACCGGCTGCACTTGCCCTGCCGCGGCATGTTCCGCCATCCAAAGAGCCTGACGGCCAAGGCTGTTGAGCTCAAGCAAAAAAAGCAGCTCTGCAACGGCTCTCAGCTGATGCCTGGCACGGGCAATTTCTATCGCGCCAAGCGAGACCGGTTCTGTCAGGGCATTGAGAAAAATCTCGTCCAGATCAGGACCCGGCATATCCGGGGCCTTACAACCGAGCTGCTGGATGACATCGCCCTGCAGGGTAACAGAAAGACGCAGTCCCGGAGGCATCCACGGCAGGAAAGGCCCCAGGCTGACCATCGTGCTGCCGAGTTGCAGTCCGTCGCGGATATCTTCTCCGGTCATCCCCATAGCTCGTCCGTAGGGTTTGCCCATCATCATGCCCTTGCCGCCCTGGCCGTGATCCCCCATGCCCTGCCAGGAAACCGGGTTCTGCAATGGACCAAAGAGAGGGCTGGAAGCTTGCCGCTCCAACACAAGGTTTCGATAGAGAGCGACCAGGGACTCTGTTGGAAGATCGGCTGCATGGATTTCGGTAACCGCCGATTTATCGAAGATTGAGCTGCCTGTACCATTGCAGCAGTTCCAGAGCAGAACGCCGCGCGGTTCCGGGAGCTGGTCGTGTACATGGCGAACGGCAAGGTGCAACTGGGCCGGCATATTGCCTGCCAACAAAAGGATAGCGGCATGGCGGGGAGAATCCACCAGCCGGATGCGGCTTTCAAGGCGTAGCGCCCGGCATGCTTGCCGTCCCTGGTATCCAGCCAGACAGAAGACCGGCACCTTGGCTCTTGCTGCAATTCTCGCTGCAAGACTCACTGCCATCGCAGCGCCCCCTCCTTCCAGGCATAAAGGATGCCGAGCGACAATATCACCAGAAACATCCCCATCTCCATAAGTGCCTTGACGCCCTCCTGCACATAGACCACCGCCCACGGGTACATGAACATCATTTCCATTTCAAAGGCGATAAAAAGCAACGCCATCGGGTAATACCGCATATGAAACTGCGTCCAGGCATGGGTCGGAGGAATTGGTCCGCCCAATACCGGCAGGGTGGCCGACCAGTTGAGTCCGGCGGGATCCTGCTGCCGTCTAAGCCAGACTGCCGCAAAGCACATCACAAAGACCACTGCCGTGACGATTAGTATCGAAATGAAAGCATACATAGGTCAATACAAGTATCTTTTGTCTGCCAGAGTTAATTTTCCGCACCAAGTCTAAAATGTAGACAGCAATTTCCATTCCATTGTTTCCGTCATCTATCCATTGCCTTACCTTATTTAAAGTTGCATTCGTCACTTTCCCCAAATAAAACTATCGAGAAGAATACAGGTTATCCCGTCCTCTTGTCCGGTTTGATCGGACCCATCCTGCTCATCGGAATTTTCAAGGAAATGTTTATATTCCCATTCTCGATAACCAAGGGAATGTGTCAGGCCTTATTCCCCATCCGGATGATGGCATATTATTTGCTTCTTTTGTTCCTGAGATATAATCACCAGGCATTGAAAAATTCCCGACAGACAATAGGTTCATCCTAAAAGTTGGCCGTCACCTTTCGGCCGATGGATCTATCGATATTTATTTCAGGAGAATGGCTATGAAACCAATTGGCAGAAGATACTGGGCGATTGCCGAGGGATATATTCCCGGCAAAAGCACCGGACCGGAACCGCAGATGACCAGTCACGAGACAGCTTGTCTGCTCAATACCTCAGACACGGATGCCGGCGTAATCTTGACCATCTATTTCAGTGACCGCGAACCTGCCGGTCCATACAATATAACAGTACCGGCACGCCGTAACATTCATCTGCGCTTTAACAATTTGAAGGATCCGGAACCGATACCGAGGGATACCGATTATGCATCGGTAATCGTTTCGGATATTCCCATTGTGGTTCAACATACCAGGCTCGATTCCCGGCAGGCCGCAAATGCCCTCATTTCGACGATCGCTTTCAGTATGGAATAATAAACCTCTAACCAATCCGGAGCACATCAAAGAATCGAAACCCCGGCCCGAGGGGACTATCTCCGCTTACCTGCCGGCCGGGTTAAAAACTAAAGGTGGATAAAATGAAAAAACTGGGTAACACCAAACTTGAGCGGGTAACTGCCGCATCCTATACTATTCCGACCGACGGCGTGGAATCAGATGGTACCCTGGCCTGGGATTCGACTACCATGGTGATTGTCAAGACCGAAGGAGGCGGAGAAACAGGTCTCGGTTATTCCTATACGCAGAAAAGTGCGGCACAGCTGGTAAATACTAAACTCGCGCCGCTGGTGCAAAATGGAAATGTCATGAATATTCCCGAACTCTGGCGGAAGATGGTAGCCGGGTGCCGCAATTATGGGGACTCATCCCTGATTATGATGGCAATCGCCGCGGTAGACAACAGCCTGTGGGACCTCAAGGCTAAAATCCTCGGACTGCCCCTGGTTACCCTTCTCGGAGCGGCGCGCCGGAGTGTGCCAGTGTACGGCAGTGGTGGATTTACTTCGTATAATCTACAGGAATTGACCGAACAATTAAGCGGTTGGAGGGAAAATGATATATTTCGGATGAAGATGAAAATCGGTCGTCATCCGGATCAGGATCCGGACCGGATACGGGCAGCACGACTGGCCATCGGAGACCAGGCTGAATTGTATGTCGATGCCAACGGCGGCTACACCGTCAAACAGGCTCTGGCCATGTCGGAAATTCTCTCTCGACCTCGGTGTAAACTGGTTTGAAGAACCGGTGCAGCATCGGAATCTGTACGGCCTGCGTTTCCTGCGGGACCATTGCCCCGCCGGGATTGAGATAACCGCAGGCGAATATGGCTTTAATCTTGACTACTTTCACCGGTTGCTTAAAGCACAAGCGGTTGACGTACTCCAGGCGGACGCCACTCGTTGTTCCATGACCCTCTTCATGAAAGCAGCTGATCTTTGCCAGGCCTATCATTCCTCCCCTTCTCTTCGCACACCGCTCCCGCTCTTCACTGCCATGTCTGCTGCTCGCTGCTGCCGGTGCGCCATATGGAGTATTTTCATGACCATGTGCGAATTGAACGGATGTTCTTTGACGGCTTGCCCCGCCTGGATCGGGGTGAACTCTGGCCGGATCTCGACCGTTTGGGAATGGGACTCGTCTTGAAGGAACAAGATATACTGCAGTTTGCCGATTAAAGCAGCGAAAGGTGCTCCCAGCCATTGCCTGGTTCAGACAATATAGGATTCTTTTTGCTCTCTTCCTACCAGATACCTTTTCCTGTGCCTCTTGAGGTGATCGAGCTCTCTTTCAAAATCTTAACTGCTGTTCTGTCATAATGCCTATATTTGAAATAACCTCAATATTGATGGTGTTGACGGCCATATTCAGCTTCGTCAATTACCGAATCCTGCACATGCCGACTACTATCGGCGTGATGTTCATTTCCCTGGTGCTTTCCCTCTGTTTTGTTACCTTAAATTGGTTTGGTATGGATATCAGACAGGATAAGGTTTCCACAATTCTGAATTCCATCGATTTTAATGAAACATTACTGCATGGCATGTTCGCCTTTTTGCTATTTGCCGGTGCAATGCAACTCAAACTCGACGATTTAATGATCAAAAATGGGCCATCGCCATCATGGCCACAGTCGGGGTCGTGGTTTCCACCTTCATTGTCGGCACCCTGACATGGATTATCCTGGGATGGTTTGAAATATCTGATTTCCTTTATCTATTGTCTGCTTTTTGGTGCGCTTATTTCCCCAACTGATCCCGTGGCTGTCCTGGGAATCCTGAAAACTACCGGAGTATCGAAAAGTCTCGAAACCAAAATAGCCGGAGAATCATTGTTCAATGACGGAATCGGAGTAGTGGTTTTCATGATTATCCTCGAATTGACCCAGGTGGGAGCCACGTTTCGGCAGTCGAGGTATTTCTGTTTTTTATGAAGGAAGCCGGCGGCGGTGTCGTCCTTGGCCTGGCAATCGGCTATCTCACTTACCTGATGCTGAAACGGGTCGACAATTACCAGGTGGAAGTGCTGATCACCCTGGCTTTGGTGATGGGAGGGTATGATCTGGCAGAAAGAATGCACATTTCCGGTCCGATTGTCATAGTCGTGGCCGGTCTGCTGATCGGCAATCATGGCCGCAATTTTGCCATGTCAGACCACACCCGCGAACGTCTGGACGATTTCTGGGAGCTCATCGACGAGATTCTCAACGCCTTGCTGTTCATGATGATCGGCTTGGAAGTGCTGATCATACCCTTCACGTCGGACCTCCTTATCGTCGGCTTGTGTTCCATAGGTATCACCTTGTTTGCCCGATGGACTTGTGTGGCCGGAGCAGTCCATTTCATGCGGCTGTTCAGAACTTTCAGCCCGGGAGTGATCACAATTATGACCTGGGGGGGGTTGCGTGGCGGGATTTCGGTGGCACTTGCACTTTCAATACCGGATGTTCCGGAACGCAAGACCATCATCTCGATTACCTATATCATCGTCATCTTTTCCATTGCCATCCAGGGCATGACCCTTGGAAAGTTGGCGAAAAGGCAGATTGAAAAACGCTGAAACAGAAAATTCTCTCCCTCATAACCAGTTCCTCGAAGCCCGCCGATACTCAGTGTCCTGCTCAAAAGCACAAAACTATTGGCTTGACTATTGCAAGTAGTAGCCAAAGGCCACATACCTACCTTCCCGGCTTCTCCCGGTTCCGCCCTGATAAACCTGAAATCGGCAGGGATACGTATCTTACAGGTCTTCACCTATTGTAGATTCAACAAAAATGACGAGGAGATCACCATGAAAAAAAATAGCAGCGATTTTTTGATCCAATGTCTCTACGATTGGGGCATTCGGCGTATTTACGGGTTTCCAGGCGATGGTATCAACGGCATTATGGGCGCGCTCAATCGAGCTCAGGACAAGATCCGGTTCATTCAGGCGAGACATGAAGAACTGGCAGCCTTCGAGGCTTGTGCTCACGCTAAATTTACCGGTGAAATAGGGGTGTGCCTGGCCACTTCCGGTCCCGGAGCCATTCACCTGCTCAACGGCCTCTATGATGCAAAAAAAGATCATATGCCGGTCCTGGCCATCGTCGGTCAACAGGCGACTATCGCCATGGGTTCCGACTACCAGCAAGAAATAGACCTCATTTCCCTCTTCAAGGATGTTGCCCATAATTATGTCCATATGGCCTCCGACCCAGCTCAGATCCGCCACCTGGTTGATCAAGCTGTGCGAATTGCCGTAGCTGAACGTGCCGTCACGTGCATCATTATTCCCAACGATATTCAGGAAATGGATATGGTTACATCGCCACCTCGCAAGCACGGAGCCGTGTTTTCCGGCGTTGGTTACCGGCGTCCGAGGATTATACCGACTGAAGAAGATTTGGACCGCGCTGCTGCTATCCTCAATGAAGGTAAAAGAGTTGCCATGCTGGTCGGCGCCGGTGCCTTGGGTGCAACCGACCTGGTCATGCAGGTAGCGGAGTTGCTCGGAGCGGGAGTGGCAAAAGCGCTGCTGGGCAAGATGGCCCTGCCGGATGATCTGCCTTACGTAACCGGGTCGATAGGGTTACTCGGCACCAGGCCAAGCTGGGAGATGATGATGAATTGCGACACCTTTTTTATGATCGGTTCTACTTTTCCGTATTCGGAATTCCTGCCCAAAGAAGATCAGGCTAAAGGCGTACAGATCGATATTCAGGCAAGATCTCTCTCCATCCGCTTTCCCATGGATGTCAATTTGCATGGCGAAACTGCTCTCACTCTGCAGGAACTTTTACCCAGGCTTAAAAGAAAGGAAGACCGTTCGTGGCGCCAAAAAATTGAAAAAGATGTCGCCGAATGGTGGCAGGTTATGGAAGCCCGGGCAATGATGTCGGCAAAACCTATTAATCCCCAGCGATTGTTCTGGGAGCTCTCGCCATTGTTACCCGACAACTGTATTCTTACCTGCGATTCCGGTTCTGCTGCCAATTGGTATGCCCGTGACATCAAGGTAAAAAAGGGGATGATGGGTTCACTTTCCGGCGGACTCGCCACCATGTGTCCAGGCGTGCCCTATGCATTGGCTGCCAAATTCGCCTATCCGGATCGCCTGGTGGTTGCCATGGTAGGCGATGGTGCCATGCAGATGCTCGGCAACCTGTGTCTTATCAACATCGGCAGGTCGTACAGTGAATGGTCCGACCCACGCCTGATCATCCTGGTGTTGAACAATCGCGATCTGAATCAGGTTACCTGGGAACAGCGGATAATGTCGGGAGATCCGAAGTTTTCCATCTCCCAGGATGTGCCGGCTTTTAATTATGCCCAATATGGCAGACTGCTCGGCATTGAAGGAATCGAAGTAACAAGTCCCGAAGGAATAAAACCGGCGTTTCAACACGCGCTCAAAGCCAGCCGACCGATCGTGATCGATGCCCATTGTGACCCGGATGTACCGCCGTTGCCGCCTCACATCAATTTTGAACAGGCCAAGGGCTACATGTCGACACTCTTTCAGGGCGATCCCAATGAAAAAGGAATAATCAATCAATCCGCTAAGCAGATGATATCGGAATATCTTATCAGGCTAAAGCCATAACTTCCACGGAGATGGGAAGATATGCCGTTGTTGACGGCTATTGCCGTCAACACGGTAATAATTAATCGATTCAAGCCTTCAGGTTCAACACTCTTTTCCCAAGTACTATGATCAAAAAATATGGCTGAACCTATACCTCTTGCTTGATAGGAAGATGTACTGATTCCGGCATACTTATTACTGTTGTTTGCTTTCCGCTATGGTTTCTCCTATCTTCCCCATAGTTTTACCGGTACGTGAAGAAAGCAAATCGCGGGTTTCTTTACCGGGACGGGGGGCAGTGAGAATTCCCGCGGCCAAACCTACCGCCATGCCCGCAACTGCGCCTACTATTACTTTTCCGGTGGAATTGGATTCTTTTCTCCAGTTCAGATAATTTTTCATAATCCCTCCTATAATTACGACTCCTAGCAAATATCCGGACGCATCACCTGTCTATCCGGTTCGAACAACGAAAAATTGTTTTTGTGAGTGTTCTGCTACTTTTTAAAGAAACGGGTTACCAGGTTAATTACTTCGTTAAAATTCGAGATCAGTTTTTTGATCCTGCCGGGAGTATCTTTCAACAATAGTACCGAATCCACTCCGGACCGGAAAACAGAGCCGACAAGCATCTTGTTATTTTCAAATTGCTTTTTCAGTTCCCCACTGAAATACACTGTGTTATCCCCAAGTTCCTCAAGATGCGTCAAAAGTCGATCGATTTTTTCGTCATTCTTTGTCAGGGTCTCATTTACGTCGACAATGAGACGATTCGCGTTTTTCAACACTATCAGCAGATAACTGCCAATGGCCAAACCGAGCACCGCTAAAAGCATCAAAAATATTCCTTCAATCGTCACGGTAAATGTCATATTTTGTTTCCGTCCTTTATTGTCTCAGATCACGTCTGAAATCACTGTTCAGTCGGTTTTCCTGCTCGCGAAACAACCAACGGCAGGTCTTCTGCCTAGCAAATACACTGTTTAATAAATATCAACGGTACTCCGTTGAATTTGATGCGAAATACATGCCAACCAACTATTTCATCGAGGTATTACCCCTTTCCCCCTGTTTTTCTGTGCAAAACGACATATAAAACCGACCAGCTCTCCAGGAATATTGTCCTCTTCAACAGGATTAATCCAGCCCGACCGGATGGGCACTCGACACCTCAGTCAATCGAATCATTGTTCTTCGGTGCCCTGCTTGCCGACTGGCTTATAGCCACCCTCGTAACACCCGGAAGAGACAGGGAAAAAACGAGACTCAAGAGAATAGGTAACCTTTCATCTCCTCTTTGCAATTTTGCGTTCAAGCCAAGCTGCAACGCGAAGAATGATAATAGAGAAAAATGTGACTCCCACAGCCAGTGCCCACTGGCTCAAGGCTACGGAAATACCGATAACACTGCAGATGAGGATGGAAGCTGCAGTTGTCAACCCTTCAATCCCACCCTCATCGCGAGAACGGAAGATTGTTCCCGCTCCAAGAAAACTGATGCCGGTAATGATGGCTTCAACGATACGGATCGGGTCCGCACGAAGAATTTTATCGTTTGCCTCTACAACATAATGTTCGATTACAACATCAGTAAGACCCACCAGCATTGCCGAGGCCCCGGTGACGAGCATCAGGGTACGGAAACCGGCGGGTTTATGTGCCAATTCACGCTCGAAACCAATCAAACCACCTAAAACCAAACCGACCAGTACCTTCAGGAGGATAATCGACTGGGAATCCCATTGCTCCACAAATGTGTCCACTATTTCCATGAACGATAAACCTTAAAGCTCGGAAAAATCACTACCCCGGATTTACAGGAAATAAAGCTGGTTAAGCACCTTGGGAAATATTGGTATCTATGCCCCTATCATCCTCCTCCTCTTTACCCTGCGGAAAGAGAGACAAGAATCCTGACCTGACCACATGCACGTCAGAATCGACGAATTTCTCAGCTATTTGAATTTTTTAAAAAACGTATCTGCTTCTTTTTTAGCCCTGTCTTTGTCATAGCCATATTTTTCCTGGAGTTTTCCAACTATCTTGTCATAGTTTCCTTGAACTTCATCCAACTCGTCATCAGTGAGTTTTCCCCATTGAATTTTAGCTTCCCCTTTGAGCTGGTTCCATTTACCCTTAATGACATCTTTATTCATAGTTAACACCGTAGGTTGAATGTTGATTAGGCTTTGTTTCTTCGGTAAACTGAATTCCCTGATTCCTTGCTGCCAATCTCCGTATCCGTTTTCGCCTGCCAGAAATTTTCCAGGGATCTAAATCTCCGCTGAGGGATAGCAAGACGTCCGGCGTCCGGAATGGATGTACTTTCCTTGTAAATTTCAATAAGCAATTTACGTTCCACTTTGCCCAGACAGCCCCTCAGCCCTCGATTGAGGTTACCACCTCAAACTTTAACCGGCGGATAGGCAGGCAACTGCAGAATTGAACCCGATAGTCCAGATCTCGAAATGCCCGTTACCGTCCTTTAACCTTACTCCCTTTATTCGTTGCGATAAACCTCCATCTTTATTTTTTTATTTGAGTTCCCTCATTATTTTCCTGCTGATATTTCAATAAGCAAGCGCATTCCAAATGATTCAGGGAACTGCTCTCTGCCGGTGTAGACAGGCTATTGCGCTTGTTCCGCCATTGACACATACCCACAGACATGATAACCTGTCTTAACAGTGAGTGAGAGAGATTACCACTTGCATAGAAACTATCTGAAAAAGGCAAATTCATCGAAAGGTGAATGCGCAAAATTACCGGTCTAAAGGGGCGTAAACCCCAAAGACAGCTGGATTGCCAGATACGCATTAGGATGCATTTTTCTGTATACCCCTGCTGCACGAACAAGACAACCGGTTTGGGGGATTTACAGAAATGCCGTTTTTTGCTTCACTTCACAACACCTTCTGCTTTCCGCACCGGAATACCGCACCTTCAGGCAGCAGACTTTTCAGTTCGAGCCTGTCTCGATCCGGCATTGCTCTTATTATCTGTCTTTTCTGGATATTTTCTACTTGCAATACTACTTCCGCATCCCCGAAGGTATCGAAATCTTCGGCAGATTTTCTTGATATACCATCGGCATACGGGAAAATCATCTACCGCATAAATCCACAAAGCCCCAAGCAGCTCTATATCATCGGAATTAACCATAAAGATCCTGACAGTGGCGCGAATAACAGCACCACCGTCCAGACACAGTTGGAGATCTTTCGTATTGGCGAATGGTTGAAAAAAAACGTGAACTTGAATCTGCTGCTGCCGGAGGGCTATTTCTCGGATAAAAAGGCTGTGGCGGCCCATAAACCAGCCGGCTTTCAGACACTAGACACTTTCAATCCAGTCCATCTGGACAACCTTCTTATCCAGGAAAAGCTGACTGCCGATAAACCGTATGTGAATGCTGAAATGCTGCTCATGGAATATCACCGCTATCATGCTTCACAGGTGGAGGACAAGGGTAACTATGATGCAGTACGCAATAGTCTTTGTAAATTAAGCGCTGCCAAGGCACAGCCATCCGGGCTGCCTGCATCTTGAAAGAGCTGGTTTATCTTCAAGAAGTCAGAACTGCTCAAATCCTACAGAACATTCCGGATGTGATTGAGAATGAATTTCTTAACGGATGCATCGAAAATCGCTCCGCTCTTTTCACCATTGGCTTGAATCACATAAAGGATATTTTCCGCTATATTCAAGAGGATGGAATTCATATAACCTCACCGACAGGCTCAGTAGATTCGCCTGATTTTCTTCGTTCCAGCCTCAATGTTCTGAATGAAGGTTATGGCATTACCATCATCATTCCCCGTACCCTGGCGAATGATCGTAAGTTGCTGCGAAATGACAAACATTGACCGAATTCTTGTCGCCAACAATAAGTATTCCCGTCCATCTGCGATAGGATTTTCTCAACTCCCTTCCTTGCCAACTATCTATTTGTTATTCCATTTTTTTTGTTAAAAAAATTGTCACATATTCCTGTACAATAGGAAACATTCCTATTGTACAGGAAAGAGAACATCACCTTTCATCACCATATCCACACATGTCCGGGATATTATATTGAGTTTCAATCGGTAATTCTTTTAGTTCACTGTCTTTCCTCCTGGCATGGTACTTGCTTTTTATTAAGAAAGCCACCGAACAAGCCGTGCTTAACAATCCGATTTGGCAGGTTGGCATATGGAAAGGGCAGAATGGATGAAATTTTCCATTAATTCGAGAAGATAATTCAGAGATGTGCTCATCAAGGAGGAACGACATGAAAAATTTACTCTCTACCTGTATCGCCGTCATGGCAATGCTGGCCTTAGCAAGCCCGCTCTTTGCAGCAGGAGACTATTCGAAGGGCAGCAAACATGAGACGAAATCCATGACTGGGACAAAATCCATGACTGGAACGAATCAAGTTATCTCTCCTGAAGAACTCAAGGGGATGAAAGTGGTCTCGCAGAACGGAGATGACGTCGGAAAAATCGATAAGGTCACTACGGATCCTCAATCCGGCCAAATCAAATTTGTTACCATTTCCAAAGGGAGCATTCTCGGCATGGGTGGTAAGGACATTGCTGTTCCGAGGGAAGCATTTCGGATCGACGAAACGAAACAGCAAGCTAGACTTACAGTGAATGAAGACAAGCTGAAGAATGTCCCGCCACAGGCCAGCATGTCCGATGATGAATACCAACGGAATCTGGAACAGCATTACGGCGTAGCTCCTGGCTGGAAGCGAAAATTCTCAGCAAATGGGAACTGAACCCTCAGGGATCAATGAACAGAAATAAACTTGGAACGGAAACACCTTCTCAGTCTCAATAGTGTATGATTCATGGTTGATTCATCACCTTTTGAAAACGGCAGTATGGATTTACTCATGCTGCCGAGATCATTCATTCTTGCCGTAAACGGGTGCTTCGTGCACCCGTTTTTGCATTCTACCCCGATACCTACGACAATTCAGATCACGCTATGGGTGAATGAGCGACAACAGTGATTTTTTATAAGTTTTTTTATGCCGATGTTACCATTCTATCCTGAGCAGGGCGAAGCGGTTTGAAATGTAATACCCGTCTAATAGGGAATCTTTTATGCACATACCTCTTCGATCGCTTCAAGGCATCCTGCAGAAGAATATATTTTTTGCATATCACAAATAACACGCTTGAAGTGGCGATGTTTTGGTGTCTCTGCTGGTTACGGGTGGAGTCTGGGGTTTTATTGCGCTTGCTGAAGAAATGCAGGAAGGGGAAACCCACAATATCGATAAATGGATTATTCTCGCACTCCGCAATCCTGCCGATCTTTCAGATCCTCTGGGTCCGAAATGGTTCGAAGGGATGATGCGTGACGTTACAGCGATGGGCAGCATGTTCTTTCTAACGGCATTCAGCCTGGCCGTGGTGGGATTCCTGCTGTTGCAGAAAAAAAAGGGTATGGCTCTGTTCACCACGGTGGCGGTATATGGTGGCATGTTGCTCAGCACCATACTGAAACATGCTTTCAACCGGCCTCGACCTGAGCTGGTTTCCCATGAAGCGTACGTAATAACGGCCAGTTTTCCCAGTGGACACTCCATGTTATCAGCTGTGGTCTTCCTGACCATGGGTGGCCTGTTGGCTCGCTACACCAGACAAAAGAGCCTCAAAGTGTATATTCTTTCGCTATCTATTCTGGCAACTCTGTTGGTCGGTATCAGCCGGGTTTATCTTGGGGTGCATTGGCCGACCGATGTGCTGGCTGGTTGGATAATAGGCTGTTCCTGGGCGCTTCTCTGTTGGGTAATTGCCTTGTTCCTGCAGAGTCGGGGGCAGGTCGAAAAGAATATCGATGCCTGATAACGGAAATCACGAACTTGGTCAACCAGGGCCCTGCCGGATAGAGATGAAACCTCCTCTTATCGGGACATTCTTAGGTTGTCCTCTGTGTTTGCACACATAATCCAATATGAGAACGGTATCGCGATGACGCTTATCATCTGCAAATGTTATCGGCTAGTTGGCACAGTTTATTTCCTTTTCATGGAGTATTGTGAACGACGATGGAGACGCTGAAAAAATCAGAAGATTACACAGGTCCGGTTCCACTCTATTATAATCCGGATGCGGGGAGCTCTGCAAAAGTATTGAAAGAGATACAGGATGATGCCCGCATCAAAATGAAGGCGGTATCTCCCAAAGGGATGGTTGAGGTAATCAAAAAAGCCGTCCGGTTAAGGATGAAGCGAGTACTGGTGAGCGGTGGGGATGGTACTATCGCACTCGCAGCAGCACAGCTCGCCGGTAGAATAACAGAACTTGCTGTAATCCCCAGC
>CAWHJQ010000006.1:0-7373 GCA_963829695.1 uncultured delta proteobacterium
TCAATCGTCGGATGCTGAAAGAATGGAGCAATTCTCTCGTTACACTCTGGAATTGCCTTTGATTCCTCAAGTGGTTAATTCAGATTGAAAGGACCAGATAAACTTCACTAACAGAATTTCTGATTACGTGACCCGCACCCGTTTTTCCGAAATATCGGTAAAAAACCCGAAAAAACGAACAATAGTTTGTGTTTTAAACACCTGTGTTAGGGTTATCTATTTGAAATCTTAAATAAAGTTAATTGATGCTAATAAGGCACAATTTTTGCTGTGTTGTCCATAACGTCTCTTCTACCACCACGCCTCAAAAAAAATTTTGCCATGTCTCAATTCCCTCTAAAATGTAAATCATTCGAGGCAGAGTAACATGAGGCAGCTATCTATACGGTTTGCTCTCGGGGTGCTGATTTTTTTTAACTGGTTCATCCGGCTGAGGCGTACTTTTCTTTGTTGATGCGTATCCTGTAGTACTCTTGATAGTAACCAAAATGCCTGATGTGCAGAATGCCCCCGTTCATCTAATCGGGATGCTCTGCAACGAGTACTACCAGAACTGCCTCGGTGGGTAAGGCCTCTGAAAATAGAGCACCCTCGAGGGCAGAACGAGCGACGAGTCAGGCGCTTCATCTTCTATTGCTCGAACGGCGGGCCCTACACGGTCAGCACCCAGTCGATGGACGGCAAAGCCTGTGCCAACGACTACAACGAAGAGATGGTTACGCCGGATACCTGATGGGTATCAATTATCCGGCCTCGCTGCAGGTGCGGGAGGACCTACTTTCTACCGACAACCGACCGGCGCAGAGGGAACAGTTCAAAAAACCTCCTCCCACAGGTGAATAACGTGCAGAGAGCCAAGCGGGTTATCACCTACACCGACCCAAACAATCCCCTTTCGATTTTCGGGCGTTGGGACCTCGGTTACGGCGAGACCGATTATCCCAAGCAGATCCCCGATGGGGCGCTCGACGCGAAGGTCGGCTCTACGGAGATGGTGCACAACTTCATGAATTTATCCGGAGATCCCGATCTCTCATCCAGGAATACCGGTTTCTGGATGCCCTACGGCACCCCCCATGTGAACGGGCAGCCGTTCGTCTGGAGCGAGTCGCTCTGGAGCTGGCAGCTGCTGCGCGACGTCTCTGACCGTCTGGACGGCAAATTCACGTTGATGCCTCTGCATCTGAGGTAAACCAAAAACGGAGTTCAAATTTTTCCCGAAACGAAATACTCACAATAGAGGAGACCACCCATGAAGAACTCAATCGTCGCAAGGGCTTCCGCAGGGCTCGTGTCATTATTAATTCTAGCCTTTGGATTTTCAATGGCGATGGCCGAAAGCACTTATCCTGTTGCGGCACGTGCAATACCGAACAGTTCCATTCTTCCCAATCAGAAAATTTCTCCTGTCCCGATGTTCATCGGTGAAACGGCAATGACGAAACCGGTGACGGGCACGACGCCTGTCCCGCAGAACCCCTTTATGGCCGACAACCCTTGGAACTGTATGCACAACGACAGTTACCAGAGCGATGTCTATCCAACTCCGGGGCCGCTCGGCAGTAATCCGGTCGTTTTATCGACCTGGCTGGGCCCCCCGGATGGCATCCAGGCGATCGTCGTCGGTATGACATTCGATAAAGCAAACAATCTTTTGATCGCGGCCTCTATCAAGGTATTGAGAGAGCAGGGAATTGCCTTTGTTCAGCTGACCCTGATCGACGCCGAGACCCTGGCGACCTTGGCCCGATTCGACCTCCCTAAAGAGACAGTGACTGGCACCGGCTTCAGACCTGCAGGGTCCTATTTCTATATGGCCGAGGACAACCGGATCGTTATCGGAACCAAGGACCGAACCATCTGGCTAGTCTCTTATTCTCTTAATGGCCAAACAGGGCAGTGGTCCTTTCATCATGACAATGAAGCCGGGTGGGATCTGAGTGCCCATATCCCTCAAGGCGACTCGATCCAGGCCCTGCAACCTGATTGGTGGGGACTTCTCTGGTTTACCAGTAAGGGCGGGGTTGTAGGAACGCTGGACATGACCACGGGTAAGGTGATCGATTCCCTGCAGCTCCCAGGCGAGCGGATCGTGAACGGCCACGCCGCCGGGGCAGATGGAGGGGTTTACATCGCCTCAACCCTGGCAATGTATCGTTTTTATACAGCCTCCGACGGAACTATTATCGAATCTTGGCGGAAAACGTATGACACCGGGACCCATGTCAAAGAGGGGCAGACGGATATCGGGACCGGGACCACCCCGACTCTCATGGGCGACAGGTTCGTGACCATTACCGATAACGGACAGCCGCAAATGCATGTACTTGTGTACGCCCGTGAAGATGGACGTCTAATCTGCTCCGAGCCGGTATTCCGACCCGGCCAGGCCTCCAACGAAAATTCGCTGGTTGCCACCGACACCTCGATCATTGTGGAAAACAATTTTGGATACAAGGACCCGCTGAAGGATACGACCCACGGTCGAACGACCACCCCGGGGCTCGCCCGAATAGATGTGGAGAATGACGCGTGCCGAACGGTGTGGACGAATGATTCCGTGAGCATTCCTACTCTGATCACGAAGATGTCTCTGACCACTGGTCTCATTTACACCTATACCAAGCCAAAAGGCCCGGCAACCACCGACCCCTGGTACTTTACGGCCATTGACTTTGAAACCGGAGAAACCGTGTGGAAAATTCTTGCCGGCCTGGGAGTCCTCTACAACAATCATTACGCTGGAGCATACCTGGGACCCGATGGAACGTTATATGTAGGTGTTTTGGGTGGCATTGTCGCGATGCGTGACGGAGAGTAAGGAGGGATTACGATCCCTCCAAGTTGCCCATAATAGTGCAAATCCGAAAAATACAAAAAGAACAGCCAAAAAGAAAGGATAACAAATGAGGATCTTGCAAAAGTCTTTGTCTAACTGTTTAATTGAGTCAATTGAGAGGGGGGTACAGTTAACTTATTAGAATAATTGAGCTTCACAACTATTTCTGTTAGTATTTGTTTGCAGACAAAAAACAACAGGAGGATAGTTATGAAGCTCAAAGAGAAGATATCATGGTTGATGGGAAGATTACAACGACAGTTATTCCCCTACCTTGAGGAATGTTGTGTTTCTCCTTTGACGGAACAGGAAAAACATTTGGTAAAGCTCCTTGAACTGATTAAGATTGAAAGCCATGCTTCTTTCAGCATCCACATACCCGGAGTCTCATTAATGAACTAAAAGCAAGGCCCACTCTTTGTTATATTTGCGGGTTTGCCAGGCAGAAAGACATTCCATCGGAATCTACTTTCTCTCGGGTATTTGCTGAATTTGCAGCGAACAATTTGGGTGTGCTTGTAAATGATGCCTTGGTGGAAGAATATTGGAGCGACGAGCTGGTTGGTCACATTAGCCGTGATTCTACCGCTATCAATGGTAGAGAAAAAGCTGCCAAGAAAGTAAAGCAGGTCAGAGTTCCACAGAAAAGAGGAAGACCAGCCAAGGGAGAAACAAGACCTCCTGCAGAACCAAAGCGCCTTGACATTCAGCTACAGCAAACAGCAGCTGAAGCTATTGCCGATCTGCCGAAAAAATGTGATCGAGGAACAAAGAAGAACGCCAAAGGATACAAGGAGAGCTGGACCGGTTATAAATTTCATGTAGATGTCAATGATGCCGGGTTCCCTTTGGCTGCTGTTCTTACCTCCGCCTCTGTGCATGATAGTCAGGTGTCCATACCGCTGATGAAGCTGACGAGCAATAAGGTTCAGTATTGTTACGATCTCATGGATGCCGCCTATGATGCAGAACAGATCTGGCGGCAGAGCCGGGAGCTTGGGCATGTCCCGATCATTGATCGTAATCCAAGAAAGGGAAATGCTATTCCAATGGCTCCGCATGAAGCCCGCCGGTACAACGAACGGAGTGTTGCGGAGCGATTCAATAGCCGATTGAAAGAGGAGTTCGGTGGTCGCAATGTTATGGTGAGAGGAGCGGAAAAAGTGATGTTGCATCTGATGTTTGGAGTCATATCACTTTTTGCTGACCACCTGCTTAAACTCGAACCATGCTGATATTGCAAAAGGTGGTTACTTTTGCAAGAGGCTCAAATATAAAAAGACCAATAGAAAAAATAAATAAAAAGAAAAATTATAACAACCAGTCATTGCAGCGGAAACCGCAAAGGGAGCGGTTCTCGCTGAACTCCACGTTCGGTTCAACAAAATATAAAAGCATGAGTAATCAAATAGTAAAGAAACCTTTCATCCCTCGAAATAAACCAAAATCATGGATTATTTTTATATGTGGAGGCTTTATAGGGCTCCTTGTTGCTAGTCCTCTTGCAGTTTTGGGTATTATTCTAAATTTCTGGTTTTTAAAAGTGATTGGGACTGTCTTGTTTTTTGCATGCGGGTGCACAATGGCGACAATGTTTGTTGTTGGAGCTATAAATAGATTTTCAGGTAATTGGAAAAAACTAGAAGAAAAGGATTGGAAAGATCAAGTTTGGTAAGGTCATTTCCTGAAGAGAATATTTTACTAACCGATTAATATTATAATTAAATTACCGAACCAGGTATTCCATCAAACCCCGCAACATCGCGGGTCCGCTAAACTCAACGTTACTTTTCCTGATCACAGCTGGAGTGAGTGTCAGGCACCGTGCAAGATACTAAGAATAGGTTTTATCAATTGTTGCGACTTAGCTATACCTCAACCGCTAACCAGAGAACAAAATCCTGTTCTACTATTTCTGCCCAGATTAATCTCCCGCAATTATTGATAAAACCGTAGAACTGAACTGCGGAGCATCTGGGAGTGTTAAATTTTCTTCTATGGGGATTTAAAGAATAGCAGAGAGCGGACGACAGTTTGCAAAATGGGTGTATTTTGCAAACAAAACAGCTCAGAGAAGCTTAATCCTTCTGCAATTTGATGAATTATGGAAGAATTATTCATTTTTTTGTTTTGAGCCGTTAAACTGGATGATTTCGGAGCTGTATCAGCCCAAAGTAGGCGCACCTCTCCTGTGTAATATAAAATCCAAATTTTCTTAAAACCTTAAAGTATCAACTAAGCAACAGTCAGGACGTATCCCGTAATAGGTTTGGTAACTCCTCAATGCAGACCATTTTTCCTTTACCACACTCCGGACAGAGAGACAAATCAACTCCTGTCAATCGCATCATCGTTTCCTGTACAGTCTCTGATAATTTTACAGCAATTTTGGCATCTGGATCTATCAATAATTGAAGCAAAGGAATACTCACCTTTTTGTTTGCATGACCAAGAAAGCCAAAATAACGGATTTTCATAAACCCACGCGGCAAGATGTGCAGAAGATAACGGCGAATGAACTCTGTTGCTTTGAGAGTAAGAGCTTTGACTTTGTTTTCATCGCTGCGATCGCGATAATTGAAAGTGACTTCATCACCCTCGATAGATAAAATCCTGTTATTTGTTATCGCCACTCGGTGTGTATAGCGACCGAGATATTCGAGCACATGCTCTGGCCCACCAAAAGGTTGTTTTGAGTAGGTGATCCATTGCTTGTCTTTTAATACGTTGATCATCTGAACAAAAACCTGTTTGTCTGCAAAATCAGAAGCTCGTCCATTGAAGCTTAGTTTTTCTTGCCCATAGGTTTTTTCAAGTTTGCACAGATACCTTTTTCTGAATTCTTTAGCCAAAGATTCCACCCTGAAGAGATACTTGTCCCTGGCAGCAACCCATTTTGTCTTATCAAATGTGAGTACACCTGCCGGGATAATGCAATGTAAATGGAAGTGATCCATAAGTTTCTGGTTCCATGTGTGCAGAACCGAAATAAAGCCAAGCTGCCCAACAAGTCGCCACTGTGGGTCGCTGGCGAAAACCTGGAGAGTTTCTTTCGCGGCACCAAATAACATTGCCAACATAATTTTCTTATTGCTCAAAATGAGAGGGTTGAGCTCATGGGGCAGAGTAAACACATTATGAAAATATGGACAGGGCAGCAGTTCAGACTTCCTGGCATCCAGCCACTTTTCCTTCACAAGTGTCTGGCATTTCGGACAGTGCCTGTCTCTGCATGAGTTGTAAGCATTCTTTTTAAAACCACAGTGATCACAGGCTTCAGTATGTCCCCCAAGTAGAGCGGTACGGCAGATTTCGATGTGGTACATTGTTTTGGATTGTTCAGTAGACAAGAAGTGATTACGTCGATAATCTGCCCCATATTTACGGAAAATATCCGCTAATTCTGGTTTGCTTTCATTTTTTTGCATTATTATCCTCCTTTTCCGGTTCGAGGAAATCAAGAGGACTTTTAAGATCGGCAAATCTGGATGGAACGATGTGGAGATAGATCGTGGTTGTTTCTATTGAGGTGTGACCAAGAAGCTGGCTGATGGTATAGAGGTCGTAGCCGTTGTATAAAAGATGTGTAGCAAATGAATGTCGAAGCGTATGCAGGCTGCACGCCTTGGTAATCTGAGCTTTTTTTTTGCTCTGTAAAGAGCTCTTGACACAGAAGTAGCAGTGATATGTGAGTTAGGTTTCTGGCCGGGAAAGAGCCACTGCCCTGGAGAATATTTCTGCCAGTACTCCCGTAGTTCGCAAAGTAGCCTTTCAGATAAAACAGTGTAGCGGTCTTTGCGTCCCTTGCCTTGCTCAATTCTAAGCATCATTCTTGATGGGTCACTTTCGATATGCTCGGGTTTGAGGCGGATGGCTTCAGATACTCGCAGCCCTGCGCTATAAATTGTTTTGAGTAAAACCCGTTGTTTGAGATTCTCAGCACAGGATAGCAATCGACTAACCTCTTCCATGCTAAGGATTTGTGGCAATTTTTTGCTTCGAGGCCGTGATGGTAATCCAAAACGGTCATCAACTTCTCGATTACAGATATGTTTGTAGAAATACGTAATGCCGCACAGATATGACCCACATGTTGATCGTGTTAATTTTCGCTCTAAAAGGAGATGCCGAAAATACGACCGCACTTGGTCGTTGGTTAATTTATCAGGGGATTCGTTGTGATATTTAGCCAATCCCTTGACTCCATTTATGTAGCTTCGCTGTGTCTGCTTTGATAAACCTAAAAACTCCATGTGTTCAATGAATTTGGCTCTGATCGTGGTGCTCATGGCATACCTCCTTGATTGAGTGAATAAGAATGGTGCTACAAGTTCTTATCGGCTCAAAAGGGGATACTGTTGAAAATGAAATTTAGGGTGGGATACAAAATCAGAAAAACGTGGGCGTGGGCGAAGCCCTAAGCGCACAAGTGTAATGAGTGCGATTGGGTAAAAAGAAATATAATATGAGGAATCAGCTAAATAGATTGTTTATGCACAGGGTTGCTTTTTTCCGCGTAGCGGTTCAGTTCTAA
>CAWHJQ010000007.1:0-47521 GCA_963829695.1 uncultured delta proteobacterium
CTTTTTACTTATCCATCCTGGATTCTAGGTTTTTACGAGATTATCAATGTTCGTCTGGAAAGATTTTATCAAGATAGTTGAATAATTGATCAAAACTCGGACAACATTCAATTACAGACAAACGAGAGACTCGGCAACTCTTCATAAAGGAAGCGTCGTGTCTCTTGGTTAAATCGCTTGTAAAATTAGTCGTGCTTATAAAATTTTTCGTTATTGCCTGCAGCTCTTCTGAGCTGACGTATATAAAGATGTCGACTAGAACACATTTTATCAATGAATCTAGTTTTCAGTGCTGTTTATTTCCACAGGTTATTAAGGTCAAGATCGACACTTCTCTCCCGCACTTATTTCCTCATCATTAATATTCTTTCTGTTTCGGATAAACTCTTTCACCTAATCAACCGTTGTGTCTTGCGAGAAATACAAGGATTGGCTCTGTAGTCAGTTGAAAAACCGACTCAATCTCCTGTAAAATCTAGTCGACTATATTTGGGTATTCAGATAATGATTCTCCATTTTTGGTTATTTCTCCACCTGACCATCTGCCGAAATGCTTTGTCCTGTAACATTTAATCGACTGATACCTCTGATGAATTCCTGCTGATAAATCGGAATATTATTGTGGGTCAGATACACCGCGTGCCAGGTCAGAGGAAAGCCTCTTGAAGTAATCGGACGGGCAACGAGCCCCCAATGTTTTTATGGTGTCGGTCAATGCCCACCGTGGGAAAATTGAGATGCCGAAACCGGCTACGACCATTTCGATGATCGCCTGGGGCGCCCCGACATTCATGATTTTTTTGGGCTCAATGCCTTTTGGTTTCAGAATTTGCTGATAGAACCGGTTTTTGTTTTTGTCGGAATGGGAGATGAGATTGTTCTTGGTGAAATCGTCAAGCTGTACAAAACCGCAGTTGGCCAGAGGGTGATTCTCGCTCATGATACAGACCAGCTGATCCTTGAAAAGGGGGACTGAGGTATGAATTTCGCCAGGCGATATTGCCCCGGAGATTATCAGATCGTATCCCTTGCACTCAAGTTCTTCGAGCAGGTCGGAGGAGTTGCCGACCTCAATCTCGATATTCGGAAACTTTACATGAAACTGCTGCAACACCTGCGGTAGCCACTTATAGCAGAAAATACACTGGGTTCCCACCTTAAGTTCACCTTTCTCTCCTTTCATTTTGCGGGAGATGGTGCGTTCTGCCTGGTCGACCGCGTCGATTACCTCGACGGCCGTCCTTTGGAGTTGCTTGCCCGCTTCCGTTATGATCATTTTTTTGCGGGTCCTAAAGAACAGATCTGTTCCCAGCTTGGTTTCAATATCCTTTAACTGCTGGCTGAGGGCGGACTGGGAAATGCACAGTTTTTCCGCCGCTCTGGTCATAGTGCTATTTTCTGCTAGCGCGCAGATCATGCGCAAGTGTTTAAGTTCGAGATTATTCATTGGTGTTTGATTACCCATTCTTATTGTTACGATTAAATGTATTAAATTTACTTATACATATTTTTTCGGTATCCTCCAAGGCAATTATATTTGGCCGATCGATGATGTTCACCAATCTACTGTTGTCCAACACTTATAAAAAGAGGAAAAAACTATGGCACTCGTAACGACTGTAGCACCTGAAAAAGCTGAAGGGGTTGTTAAGGAAGGATATGAGATGTTTATGAAAAATGTCGGCGCTATCCCTCAGCCAATGCAACTGATGAGTATCAGTCCAGCGCTGTTTGAACTACAACTGAAACGCATCCAATATTTCAGTAAACATCCAAAACTCAGCTTTGCCCTGCTCGCTCATATCCGTTATCTGGCGGCAAAAACTTTGGAGTACAGTTATTGCATGGATCTCAACCGGCATTTTCTAAAAAAATTGGGCAACGATGACGACATCATCCAGGCTATGGAAAACGACCCAAGCAAGTCGATGCTGGAAGAAAATGAAAGCGCCATGCTGGATTGCGTCATCAGATCAATGAAGAAACCGACCTCTATTACCGCCGCGGATATCGCCGGACTAAAAGATTTAGGTTGGGAAGAAAGCGATATGGTCGACGCGCTCGCCCAAGGGGTAGGCATGATTGATCACGCACTTATGATGCAGGTCTTCCAGATTGATCAGAACTGTATGGTTGGTTGATGAGGCCGTAAACAGTAAGGGGTGCTCGGTTCGAGAAACCTAGCTAACTATTGCTGTTTCGCGTCAAACCAGCCGCTTGTCCTTTTAAGAGACATTGACCAATATGCAGAATGCATCAGCTTCCTTTGAGACTTCCCAGATAACTGGATAATACAAACTGTCCTTGCTGTTTGAGATGTTCCATCTTATATCGGCTTACCCAATACCTTCTGTGCTAAAAAAGGTCTTTTTATCAATCAGATAAGTACGACATAGTAGGAATCGTGAACACATATATTTCAAAGCTTTTGATCGGCACATCCATAACCGGTCTCTTTTTCTGCAGCACACGCTGCTGCTGATTTATTGAAAAAGACCTTTTGGCGGATCGACAACCTGTACAAGGCTGGAGTGGTCGCCGAGCAGAAGCGAGATGAAGCCTCTACCAAATTCCAGGCTGCTCATTTTGCCGCCAATGGTGCGTACCAAATATTTAAAATGGCAGAAGAGGGCGTCCGCGGTGAGACAATAGACGCGGCGGAAGGCAAGGCCCGTATGGCTGCAGGAGCCGTGGCAGAGGTAGAGGTATATGCTGCCGATACCCGAATCAAGAGTTGGCATGACGGTGAGGTTTCCCAGGTTCTTCTGAAAACCGGTGAACTTGCTCCCCAAGGATTTCCTGTGGTCACTATCGTAGATATGACCGATGCTTGGGTGTTCTTTCATGTCCGCGAAGACCGGCTTGCAGAATTTCCAAAAGACACTGAATTTACCGCTGTGATTCCGGCTCTTGCCGACAACAGCTATCGTTTTCGTGTAAACCATGTCGCAGTTATGGGTGATTTTGCAACCTGGCGGGCGACCAATGGCGATAAGGGATTCGACATGCGGAGCTTTGAGGTCGAGGCCCGACCGATCAGTCCGATAGAAGGATTACGGGCAAGGATGAGTGTGCTGGTAGAAAAATGATGGCGCCCTCTTTTGCAGCCATGATATTCCGGGAATGGAGGGTTCTCCTGCACGATCCCTGGCTGTTTTCCCTGGTTTCCTGGATTCCGCTCTTGCTCTTTTTTCTCATGTGGGCAATCTTTTCTCAGGGAATAGCCCGAGATCTTCCTGTCGGTGTAGTTGATTTGGACTAAAGCCGCATATCCAGAGCTCTTATTCGTCACTTTGATGCCAGCCCAGCCCTTGAAACAGCTTACGACTATCCAAATGTTTAGCAGGGCGCTGCTGCTCTTCGGACAGGAAAAATTTACGGCTTGGTGATCATTCCAGAGGATCTTGAAAAAAGACGATTCTCGGTTGGCCGCCACAGGTGACTGCTCTTTTCAACATCAACAACAACTATGCTCAATTCCTTGTTTATGCAATATTACCAGCAGTATAGCAGATTCTGCTAGTGGCTGTAACTGTTCGCTGCCTTGCTGCCGAACAACGAAGAAAAGGCTTTAGCGAATGGTTGGGGGCTTTCCAGAACAGAGCCTTGTTGGCTAAAATTTGGCGCAATCTGCTGCCGATAAGCCACTATATCGAGATCCAATTCGGGCAGGTAAACTATGGTGCACCCTGGCCTACGGCTATTCCTCAACTGGAGCACCTTGGCTTTTTCGTTATACCGCTTTTGTTCGTCTTCTACAAAGCCGGGAAGCTTGGATCTTTGCCTGGCGAATATGGGGTGAAGCAATGAGCTGGTGGTCTCTTTGCAAGTATGAGTGCCGAGCAGTCTTTTCCAATCAGGCTATTCTGCTCACTGTCTTTGGCGGGGTTCTGCTGTACTCTTTTCTTTACCCGCTCCCCTACACCAAACAGATTCCAAGAGATCAACAGGTTGTCGTGGTCAATCTGGACGGCAGCCAGTTGAGTCGTCGGCTGGAAAGAATGGTCGATGCGACCCCGCAGGTACAGCTGAGTGCACGGGCCTACAGCCTTGAAGAAGCCAAGGAGATATTCGTCGATCGTAAAATGGCAGGAATTCTGGTGATACCGGAGAACTTCTACCGTGATCTTCTCCAGGGGAGAAGGCCTACCCTTTCCTTTGCTGGAGATGCCGGCTATTTCCTGGTTTACAGCACGGTGTTGGAGGAGCTGGCAAGCTCTGGGCAGACACTGGCCGCAGAGATCAAGATTTCGCGGATGGTTATGTCCGGTCAGGTGCTTGCTCTGGCAGCGGACCAGTACAGTGCGGTAAAACTCAATATCCATCCCGTGTTCAATTCGAGCATGGGATACGTAAATTACGTAATCCCGGGTGTCTTTATACTTATCTTGCAGCAGACCTTGATCCTGTGGGTGGGGATTCTTGGCGGCGGACAGAATGAACAGCGTTCGCTTGAGGGGAAGCGGTACCGGCTTCTTGCAGCTCCATGGAAATTACTGTTGGTGCGTACCGCTCTTTTTGTTGCCATCTACTGGCTGCTCTGCATGTATTATTTTGGTTTCAGCTTTTCCTTTTATAATATTCCACACTTGGCTGACTTTTCTGAATTGAATCTGTTCATTTTGACTTTTCTGCTTAGTGCCACCTTTCTGGGTATTTGTCTCGGACTTCTCCTGCCGAGACGCGAGCTGGCCACCTTGCTGGTACTGCTTAGCTTTCTGCCGATTATCTTCGCTTCCGGCTTTATCTGGCCGGCTTGTGCCATTCCAAATCAACACACGGCCATTATGCAGTTTGTACCGGTCGTTCCAGCCATCAAGGCATTTATTGGTCTAAATCAGATGGGAGCTGATTTTTCAGATATCCTCCCGCTCTGGAGACAGCTCTGATTCTGTGCTGCGATTTACGGTTGTTTCGCCTGGTGGCTTCTTCGCTGGAAAGCACTGTCTCATTGCAGATCCTTAGCCGAAGGTGAAGTTATCTCAACTTCCAGCGGCATCCAATGAGCAACTTAGCGGCACTTCCGCGTTTCTTGCCATCTGATGGATTGACTTGTCGGTGATGCTTAAAAATACCTCACGATTCAATCGATTGAGAATTTCTGATTTGGGTTTTTCCTAACAGCTGCAGGTTGAAAGACTTGCTCTTTTCCCCAAAATAAATTGATCGATGTGGAAAAGGTATTTCGATATTGTTGGCATCAAAGGCGAGTTTGATTCTTCGTAAATATTCACGACCAACTTCCCATTGTCGGATCGGTTTTGTTCTTATTCGCCCTTTTATTATCACAGCAGAGTCACCAAATTTTTCTACTCCAAAGATATCGGGTTCTTCGAGCATGCATTTGCCGAATTTATTATCTTGTTTTAGTATGTTGCCGACTTTTTTCATGATCTCGATGACATGATCGGTGTTCTCCTTATAGGCAACGCCGATTTCAAAAACGTATGCAGACCATTCGTTGGTCAAATTACTCAAAGTGGTGATACTTCCATTTGGAAAGATGTGTACTACCCCAGCTAAATCGCGGAGAATAGTTGTGCGAAATTGAATTTTTTCTACTAGACCACCCGTCCCATTAATAACGGCAACATCACCGACACGTATTTGGTTTTCCAAAATTATAAAAAAACCGGAAATAATATCACGAACTAAGTTTTGAGCACCAAAACCTACAGCAAGGCCAACGACACCGGCACTCGCGAGAATAGGTCCGATTTCTACCCCCAATTCTTTTAAAATCACCAGGCCAAATGTTAGCCATAAAGCAAGCAAGAGGGCTTGTCTGATCAAACGAACAATGGTTTCTATTCGTTTTTGGGATTCTGATGGAGGTTCTCCCTCAGCCTCGCTCTTTTTAATTAAATGCTGTTCAAGGTGCTGGAGAGATTTTTGAAGCATTTTTGACGCCACCCAGGCAAATAACATGATCATAGAGACTCGTAATCCAGCCTTGATAATGGTTTCCCAGGAAAAATCAGTGAAGAATTTTTGAACTATATCCATAACGAATCCTTGGCAATAATTGATTTTCAACCATGCGGCGACTGTTTATCGCTTAATGTGTATGACCTTATCTTCTATGGGTTAAAATCGCAACCACCTAACAATTATAAGAAGGACATAAAGAAATCGCAATTTATTAACAGATGCATAGTGTTGCTGGACGAGGGTGTTCATTTAACCGAAAATCCGAACTCCCGGAAGGATTTGGCCTTCAAACCGGGTGATATCTTGAACGGCGACAAATCACATCAATTAGCATGGTGACGATGCGGATGAAAAGGCTTGAAAACGATTTTTTAAAATTGCGGCAAGTGCATAACCGGAAATTGGAATATTAGCGACTTCAGACGATAAAAAAGGTAGGTTGTCGACAGAACCAAACTGTTCCCAGTGACTTAATATGATAACATTCATACTATTATTTTTCCTGAAATTAGACGCTTAAGAGTTAAAAACACACAAAGTGAATTACATGAATAACACCAAAAAACGTATCAATCCCGGCAAGAAAAAGATAAAAAATGACACCTTTACCGTCGAAAAAAATGATACATTACTCGAATGTCTTTTGGCTTTTTTACCCAACAAAAGCAGGAATGTTCTCAAGGCTGTCTTAAGAGACGGACAGGTTGCAATCGATGGCAAAGCTGTCACCCAATTCGATCATAAACTCCGCCCCGGACAACGTGTTGAAGTACGCTGGGATAAAAATAGTCCGCAACAACAGCCCCATGGACTGAAAATTGTCTATGAGGATCAAGAGTTGATTATAATCAATAAACCATCCGGCCTTTTGACAATTGCAACCGACAAGGAAAAGCGGAAGACAGCCTATGCGATTCTCAGTAATTACGTGAAGATGGCCGATCCAGAGAATAAGATTTTTATCATTCACCGACTCGATCGAGAGACATCCGGACTGCTCATGTTTGCCAAAAATGAAAAGATCAAACAACAGATCCAGGAGACCTGGACCACAACCATCGACCAGCGCACCTACGTCGGCGTCGTTGAAGGTGAGGTAAAACAACAGGAAGGGACTGTCGTCTCCTGGTTGAACGAGAGCAAGGCGTTCATTGTCTATTCTTCCCAAAATTCGCAGCATGGCCAGAGAGCCGTTACCCACTATAAGAAAATTAAGTCGAATAGTGCCTTTTCCCTCTTGCAGATCAATCTGGAAACAGGGAGGAAACACCAGATCCGGGTGCATATGCAGGATATCAACCATCCGATAATTGGTGACAGTAAATACGGCGCAACCCAGAATCCCATTCGCCGGATGGGGCTGCACGCCCAGGTGCTTGCCTTCACGCATCCGAAGACCGGGGAGTTGTGCCGGTTCGAGACAGAGATCCCGAGGAAGTTTCTGCAACTTTTTTCATCTGGATCCAGCCGTTAAAATCGGCACCTCCTTTGCGCTGAACGTGTTTTCTGAGGTACGTTTGGCGAGGCTCGCGACGATAATCGACTGCAGATTGATGTACCAAAGCCCACCGATGAACAGATTGGAGGCAATAGCAACCCCCTACATGTATTTTTACCCCAACAGTTATCAGCCCGTTGATTTAAGGCCTTTTCGCCCGATATCTTCGTTATACGAAAAATTATATCATCGGAATATCAACTATATACCTGTGGTAAAATATTTCGTGTGCCTCTATCTCGAACGAAAATCCTCTTAAATCAACAGACTCAGTTATCAGCCCAGAGTTGTTTTTTTACGAGTTTATCATAGTTGACATAAGTGTCAGGATGTGGGAGAATTTTGTTGAAATGATCTGATATAATAGGGGGGCCTAAATGATCCGATTATCTGAATCGATCTTTATTCCGTGGATATTCATCAGCCTTATACTCCTTGCAATATGCCTTGCCGGCTGTGAGAGAGGCCAGAAAAAAGAAAGTCCCAAAGAGAAAGAAAAAGTTCAGCTGCACCAACCATCTTCATCATTAGCCGAAAAACGAGTCCTCTATATTAATTCATATCATCCAGGATATGAATGGAGTGACGCAATCGGATCCGCGATCATTAAATATTTCAAAATTCCTATCGAAGATATTACTACCCAGGGAGAAGGTGTCGGTGATGTACGGCTGAGAATCATGTATATGGACAGTAAAAGAAATCAGAGCGAGCAGTATTTGCAGCGAAAGGGCCTTGAAATCAAAGAGTTTATCGAAGATTGGCATCCGGATGTAGTGATCACTTCCGATGATAATGCCGCTCAATACATCATCGCACCATATTTCAGGAACCACACCATACCATTTGTGTTTTGCGGCATCAATTGGGATGCCTCGGAGTACGGGTTGCCTGTCTCAAATGTCACTGGTATGCTTGAAGTTCAACTTATCGATGACATACTGGCATATCTCAAACCTTTCGCCAAGGGACCAAGAGTGGGCTTTTTGAAAGGAGATGATATGTCTGCCCGTAAAGAGGCTGCTTTCTATGAAAAACGTTTTGCTCTCTCCCTCGATGCTCGGTTTGTTAAAAATTTTGCAGAATGGCAGAAACAATACCTGGCTCTCCAGCAAGAGGCCGACATGCTCCTGCTCGGGAATGCAGCCTCGATCATTGACTGGAATCCTGACGAGGCAAAAAAAATAGTGGCCGAACATACGCGCATTCCATCTGGTAACTGGGACTTATGGATGGCACCGTACGCACTCATGACCTTTGCCACAGATCCGAAAGAACAGGGGGAATGGGCGGCAAAAACCGCAAAGGAGATTCTTTTAGGAAAGGACCCATCTTCGATAGCCATTGTGCACAATGTGGTCGCTCACATCGTGCTCAATATGCAGCTGGCAGACAGTTTGAATGTAAAATTCCCCATTGATCTGATTGAACGGGCAGAATTCGTAGGTAGTCGACAATGAGAAATTCTCTTGTTACCAGGTTGCTTGTCGCTTTGTCATTGATCCTCATTTTTTCAACTGGTGTGAGTCTTTACATAGCTGACAAATATGTTCGAGAAATTGTACAAGAGAAACAGATTCAACTGTTTAAAGAGAAGATAGATAGCCTGATAAGAAGGCTTGAATTACGTTCGGAAAAGTTGGCGCTGACCACTCATCCTGAAGCCTATCGCGAAGATTTTCAAAACGCTGCCCTGGCTATGATCCGTGCAAGTTATTACACCAAGAACAACTTGGCCCTTCAATCCTATCCTTTCATTATTAATAGCGATAAAGAAATTATACTCCATCCTTATATGAACGATAAGGATGCTCTACGCAGTACAGAGCTTTTGATTAAGGAATCTCAACAAAACACCGGTGGAGAAAAACCTAAAATTATCGATAACGGTGAAATATTGGGGGTCTTTGCACCCTTTGAGCCATGGGGGTGGCAGGTTGGCTATCTTGTGCCTGCTAAAGTGATGTACGACGCTTCTGACAGACTGCAGTCGATTCTTTTCTGGGTTTGGTTTACAGGCACCTTCTTCGCACTTTTGGTCATATCCTTTATGGTGTACGGACTGGGCAAGCCGCTTAACGACCTTCGGAAGGTAGCCGATGCGTTGATTTCAGGAGATTACAGCCGCCCTTTCAATAAGGCTTTCAATAGAAACGACGAAGTGGGTTCATTGGCTTTGAGCCTCGATAGAATGCGAATCGTTATTCAAGAGCGCATTGCAGAGTTGAAGGGGACAAATAGAATGCTGCAGACAGAGATACAGGCCAGAGAAAGGGCCGATGCGGCACGTTTGAGCCAAGAAAGTGATTATCAGGAAATTTTTAATGCTACATCCGAGGCTATTATTATTTTTGATGTGGATGATAGACGTATTCTACATGTCAACAATACCATGCTCCGTATGTTCGGTTATGCTCCGGAGCAGGTTGTTGGTCAGGAGGTTGGCCGGATTTTACGCGATGAAAGGGAGAACCGAATCGATCGGTTGAACCAGAATATTGAAAAAGCAATTAATGGGGAACATCTCGTATTAGAATGGCGCATTACAAAACAGGACGGTGCATACTTATGGACGGAGATTTCCCTGCGAAGTTCAATTATTGGCGGGAAACGATGCGTCCTCGCGGTCTTCAGGGATGTGAGCGAACGAAAATTAGCGGAGCGTGAAAAGTTAAGAATGGAGGAGCAGCTTCGCCAAGTCCAACAGATGGAAGTCATCGGTACACTTGCTGGAGGAATTGCCCATGATTTCAACAATATCCTCACGCCATTGATCGGTTATGCCGAGATGCTCATCTTGCAGCTGGATCAAGAAAGTGAACAGCAAAGGGAAGTCAAAGCCATTCACGCGGCAGGACTTCGGGCTCGTGATCTTGTCAAACAGATTTTGACAATTAGCCGTAAGGGAGAAATGACACTGAAACCGGTGATGGTTCAGGAGGAAGTCAAGGAAGCGTACAGCCTGATACATGCATCGCTGCCAAAGAACATAACCCTTATGAGTGATATTGATGAGCGTTGTGAGCCTGTATTGGCCGACCCTGGTCAGATCCATCAGATAATCATGAATCTCTCAACAAATGCTTACCATGCCATGAAAGAGACTGGCGGTGTGTTAGCAATTAAACTGGAACAAATAGCTCTTACCGATACTCAGTTGGAGGATGAATTTAGCTTAAAACCAGGCTGTTATGTCAAGCTGGTTGTAAGTGACACCGGCTGTGGCATGACGGATGAAATAAAGAGGAAGATCTTTGATCCGTATTACACCACCAAAGTTGCCGGAGAGGGGACCGGGCTTGGTCTCTCCATTGTCCATGGTATTGTCAAGAGTCTCAATGGCCATATATCGGTTGAAAGCGAACAGGGAAAAACGGTATTTTCAGTATATTTCCCATGTATCGGGAAAAGTGAGGAGTTTCATGTAGTAGGGAAAATGGAACAACTGCCGAAGGGATCTGAAACAATCATGATTGTTGATGATGAGGAAAGTGTCCTGGATATCAGTCGAATCATTCTTGAAAATCTTGGTTACAAGGTGTGTTCATTTAATGGCAGTGAAAGAGCGATTGAATCATTTCGGGCGGCACCTGACCCTATTGATCTTATTATCTCAGACATGACCATGCCGGGTATGTCTGGTTTTGAATTGTCCCGGGAAATAAAAAAAATCAAACCAGATATCCCAATCATCCTGCTTACCGGATATAGCGCCATCATCGACAGGGATGAAGCAAAACGTTTGGGGATTTATACAATTTTAACCAAACCTATACAGACGAGCGATTTCTCTCATGCTGTTCGCAAGGCTCTTGATAATCACAGCAGCAAAAGTCTCTGATTACTTACTGCCCATTCTCCCGGAAGATCTCAGCCCTACTTTTAAACCTCTCTCAGTTGTTGGATCGCTTCTGTAACTGAAGATCATGCTTTCCTTGCTGTTTAGTCCGAGGTTGTTGCTCTCTTTGGTCTTGTGACTTCTGATATGGTTTTCCTTGTTGTTGATCCGGAAGCTGTTCTTCAGTTTGATACTGGTGTTTCTTATACTGCTTTTCTCTTGGGTTATATTGCGGCTCTGTTCTCTGAGTTTGCTCTCTTTGTAGCTGATATTGCTTTTTCGGGGGCTTAGCCTGAAGTTGTACTTCGGTTTGTTGCTGTTGTTTCTGGTACTTGTTCTTTGGCGATTGCTCCTGGTATGGCATCTTAATTTGCTCTTGTGATCTTAAGTGCTGTTTATTCTGTGGTTTAGCCTGAAGCAGCACCTCAGTATGCTTCTTTTGCTCCTGAAACTGACTTGCTTGAGGTCTTATCTGCGTTTGGTATCCGGGTCGAGCCTTTGGCGTACTGTGCTTGTTATCATAGGATTTCTCCTGTGGTCTCTGCGGCATGGATGCTTTGTGTGGTTCGACCTTGATTGGGGAGGAAGATGTCTTTCGTTGGACAGGTTGTTTGGTCTGAATGGGTTTCCACGACCTTCCCTGTTGTTCCGGTTCTCTCTCGATTTCCCTACGCTTCACTTGAAAGGTGTTCAGTTTTTTATCCTGTGCCTGGACCGACCGCCTATAATCTGAGTTCACGCGGGTAAACCGCAAAGGCTGATCCTTGCTTTTGACAACATCGGTAAGGCGTCTGCCGATTATCTGCTTCGTTGGCGCATCGGACCGACCAAAATTGTGGTTTGTCTGCGGTCTGTATATTACCGGTGGCCTTGCTTCTTTATGGTCGTGGCGATATTGAAATTGCTGGTGGTATTTGCGCTCCCACTGACTATCATTACGAAGTTTCAATTGGCGGTAGCTCCGATAATAGGGATCATATCCGTATCTTGTCGCATGTTCTGAATACCAAGGGTGGAAACCGCGCTTTTGATATCGATCATCGAAGTAGTCGCCGAAATAGTAGTGGTGGGAGTTACTGCGAATGAAGAGAGACAGAAAAATGGTATCGATGTTTATGACAATACTCGGAGTATAATAATAACCATGGTTTCTGTAGATTGGCTCTGCGTAGTAACGCGGTGCAAATATTACTCCACGACGGGCAAGTTGATAGTCCCAGTAGCCCATCACAAAAATGTAGCCTCTTGGAGACCACACATAGTGAGCGGGGATCCAGATCATGTCGGGCCGTTCCCTGAGCCAATATCCTGGTTGCCAGGCGTAACGATCGTGAAACCAGACCCAGTTACCGGCAATCCAGACATGGTCGGGTGACAAGGATGGTGAGCTCGGACCTGCCTCCAGCGGCTTTGGCGGCGGAGGAAGATACTCCGTTTCAGTCTGGTTGGTGTCGGTCCAAAACCCGGAGATGTATTGGTTGCCGCCATCAACCGGCATCCAGTAACCGGGGACCCATTGACGGCCTGGTGGAACATCCCGCCAGATGCCGCTCACCCAGATGAAATCATTCTGGTCTTCGTCCCAACTCCAGTATCCTGGAATCCATTCAACGTTATCTCCTTCAGGGCGAAAATCAGGAGGAATTTCATTTATCGGATCAGGTACGCTGCGAGTCGCAATAATACCTGGCTGTGCCTCGTCCACACTCACATCCGCAAAAGCTTCATGGATTGGTCCCCGCGTCAGCACCTCCATCCCCTCATCGGCTGGAGAAGATCCGTTTGCCGCTGAGGCCATTCCGGATTGCAGAAACAATAACGCCCCGATTGAGAGGGAAATAATTAGCATCCTTCGGAATTGACGACTGGTTAACATAGTAACTCCTTGATCTGATGACGGTTGGGACTGTCATTGGTAAGTTTTGTCAATGTGTTATACCGCCAACAAGGTTACTGTCAAGTTGGTTACGGTCAAGTTTGATGACTGGTATTAACTTACTGAAATTGTTTCTGATTTTATCTGCTCTCAGTAGCATGGAACTTGGACGGTCTGGGTTACCGGATATGGAAACGACACCCAAACCTGACGACCATCGTATTGGCTGGTTCGCCACTCTCCGCCAACAACCCGGTCTTCAACACAAATTCTCGGTTGCTGGACAACTACTCCCGGCTGATATGTTGGATATGGAGCTTCATAGACAACTGTCGGTGGCGGGGATGTGGCCGCAGAAATTAAGGCGGTGCCAAGAAGGAGGCCTCCTACTACACCAAAGGCGATCCCAAGACCATCATTGTGATGACCTCCACGGTGTCTCTCGGAGTAATATGATCTGTTGTTGTATCCGCGGTCATGGCCTCCATGGTTCCCGTGGTTGTAGCCTTGGGCAAAGGTAGTAGATGAACTTACTACACACAACGTAATAGCTAAAACTGCAATCTTCTTTTTCATGATTTTCACCACATTCTATAAGGTTTTTATCTACAATAAGCATTTATGTTGAGACGGCGATTATCTTCTTTTCATGTAAACCGTCGTGACTGTTTTATGGGATGGCCCATGTTGATCCAGGACGATGAAAACATTACCACTCTTCTCGGCAGAACGAAAGTTATGACTTGAGCGATCCCGGTTAATGTTAAGAGAGCAATAGTTAGTGATTTCATTTGTCTTCCTCCATCATGGCTAAAGTAAAAAGAAGGTGCTTTCTTTTCTCTCTTTGTAATCCGGCAGGCAGAGGAAAAAAAGAAGACATCTGGAGAAATAGGGTCCCATCCGGCCTGGTGTCGAGGCCATGTCGGGTAGATGTTGAGCGAAGAAGAGTAATGAAAAAGAGTTGCAGTGACAAGGCGATGGCCCTTGAAACAGCCATGATCAATTGGACAAAACCTTTCATATAGAAAATCTAATTAGATCATAATAATCGGTAGGTATATGTACATTGTCTGTGGATTGTCTTGTGCAGGCAGAGCGTGTAACGACAGATTTTGGCAATACTTTCAATTAAGGGAATATATCACACCCGAAACTGTTAAGGAGAGAAGCAATGCGTGAAAATCTTTTCAAGACCTATCGGCCCACGGAAGACGAAGAGTATATGTGCTTTAATCATCGTCAATATTTCAAAGATAAGCTCCTGTTATGGCGTAAGGAATTAGTGGAAAAATCGGAATTGTTTCTTGAGGAGCTCAAGGAATATGGTACAAGAGCAGCGGATATTCTTGACCAAAGTGCGCAGCAGACGGAAATTTTCGTTGATTTTAGTACGAGACAGAGACAGCATAAATTGATACAGGAAATAGACCTTGCCTTGGACAGGATAAAGACTGGTGAATATGGCTATTGCGAAATTACCGGTGAGGACATTGGTCTGAAAAGGCTGGAAGCACGGCCGGTAGCAACACGCTGTCTTGAAGCCCAGGAACAATTTGAACGGCTGGCAAATGAAAGAGCAGCGGTCGTATTGTATCGATGATTTTTTCCAGCCGATTGGTTTGGAAAGGAGATGTGCATGACTTCTGATTGTTCTCGGCAATAAAAATAGAACTGTCAGAAGTCATAGTTGTCCACACTGCCGGCTTTCTCGCTAGTTGATTTTGCTCCTTCCAGAACGATTCCCTATGCTATCATGATCTGTCCTAAATACATTTGACGAGTACCCTCGATTATTCTTCTCTCCTCTCTATTCGTTAGAAAAATCTGTTCAGAAAAAGATTGTCTGAGAGGGTAAAATCCACTAAGATGTCGGCCAATTTATTTCATATTAATGCTTGTCTGATCGAATAGCGGATGATCGGAAGCTAACCCTTTGACATAAAAAACCTACGCCTCGCATCTGAAGTTTTTGATTTAGCCATCTCGAACCAGGAATTTTTGCGAGTTGAGCAATCTTAAAACCTTACAAAAGTGTTCCTGTAATAAGTGAGAACCATGCAAACGTCCAGACAACCGTCTCATGAAGAATTGAATCAACTCTTTATCACAGCAGGTGAGGACCATCAAAATGGATTGCTGGATTCTGCCAAGGCCGCTTATTTGCGTCTCCTGGAATATTTCTCAGATGCAGCGGTGTTGCACTATAATCTCGGTCTGGTCTACTACGAGCAGGAGGAGTTTGAAAGCAGTCGGAAATCGTTTGCCAGGGCGGCCGATCTTAGTCCGGAAGATATGGACATCCTGTTTAACCTGGGATTAACCCAGAAAAAAACCGGGGACCTGGATGGTGCAATCGCTTCTTATGTTCGAATCCTGGAGACTGATCCAAAGAGTATTGACACCCTCTATAATCTTGGCGGCTGTTATAAGGACAGTCGTCAGTATGCAGAAGCTATAAAGACCTACCTCGATGTATTGCAAATTGCTCCGGATTATCTTTCGGCAAATAATAACCTGGCCTTTGTCTATCATCTTGTCGGAGAGAGGGAACAGGCTGTGTTTTATTATCAAAAAGTGTTGGAATATCATCCGGATCATCAGGCAGCGATTCATATGCTTGCTGCGCTTACCGGGGCTGAAGTGACCTGTCCGCCGGAGTCGTATGTGCGGGATGTCTTTGACAATTATTCCCCATATTATGAGCACAGTCTGGTCGTTGAGCTGGAATACAGTGTTCCGACAACACTCAGAGAGATTATAAATAGTCGTTCGGATTTGAAAAAAGCATACGACTACGGCCTCGACATTGGTTGTGGAACCGGCCTTGGCGGCCAGGCCTTTACTGATCTTGTCAGTGTTCTCAGTGGGATAGATTTGTCGGAAAAAATGATTGAAGTGGCTGCGACGAAACAGATTTATCATAACCTCTACGTCGCCAACGCTCTGGATTATCTTAGTTCTTCAATTGAGAGCTACGATTTCTATCTTGCTGCAGACGTCTTTGCCTATGTGGGTGATCTTGCCGAGACGTTTTCCTTGCTCAGAAAACGCGCCCGCCGGGATGTCTTGTTTTGTTTTTCCACTGAGACTGTTAAAGGATGCGACTTTCAGCTGCAGCCAACTGGAAGATTTGCCCACGCACCAACCTACATAGAGGAGGTGGCTCAGTCGACGGGCTGGAAGGTCGCAACCAGTCACAGGGCCTCGATTAGGAAAGAGAGGGAGGGCTGGGTCTCGGGAGATCTTTGGCTTCTCGGGCTCCCTGATAATTTCTGAAAAAGGGGAGCGTCTCTCTTCTGGAAGGATGGAACTGAGTGAAACTCGAGAATTTTCTCTGTCCCCGTAACGACGAGCATTCCCCCTGGTTTATTGATAACGACGATCTTGCTGTCCTGATACAGGATCTCTCTTTCTGTTTGCCGGTTCATTTAACGATCATCTGTCTGTCGGCGGGCAGTCCTTGAGCCCGCAAAGCATAAATCCTAGAATTGGTTGGCATTTTTCCGCGCAGGAGGATGTGAATGAACCATGTCGGTGTCCTCCCGATCTGTTTTCTTTTCCCCAGAAAAACTCACGTATTCCCAGCGGACGAAGGTTGTTTTGGGCCGCAAAGTTAAGGAGTTTTGGTGCGCAGCAATCCCCGGTTCCTGTGGGGATTCCGTTGCTGCCGGTAAAAGCCAGCTCTAGTGTGGTCGTCTCTCCCCGAAAATTGGAGAGCCTATAGAGACTGTGGATATCGCGCATCAGTTTTTGTGAGAGCAGGCGGCGCTTTTTTTTCTGCGCCAGCCAATCGCTCGAATGCGGCGTGCACTGGTCAATTTTCCGTCCGAGCTGTTTGATCTCTTTTTCCGTATCGCCAGTCAATTCGAGGAATTTATCGATATCAAACAGGGGTGGCGCCCAGCCGTCAGCCAGCCAGACTCCGTTGAATTGTCCTGAGAAGGCATGAAGGATGACGGTTGTTTCGTCCGGCTTCAGGCATTCCATCACTCCGAACATCTTGCCTCTGGCTGGACCAAAGAGCGGGGCGGTTCCAAGCGTTGTAAGGTTGCCTGGTTGCGCCGAAAAAAGGTCGATCGAGCCAAGTTGGTCTAATTGGTGCATAAGTTTTTGGCAAGGACGCAGGGTATTGCCGGGCCCAAGCCAATGCTCCCTGCCGCATCCCCTGCAAAAACCACCTGTCCTCAAAGCGGCTGATTCGGTAACCACAGCTTGCTCGAAGGTGTTCTCGGTCTTGTTTCTCATAGTTGGTTATGTCTGTTGCTGTGAAATTGCTCATTTGCTCGTCACCTTCTTGCTAAAATTTTGACCATACACCGCTGAAAACCATCTGCACAGCCATTTTTAATGAAGGGAGCGAGCCCTTTTTTCTGAACAACATTGTGGAGTTTGCTTCATTGTTGAAACAGTGGCTTCCTGAAACCAGGTGAACGTGATATTATCACAGTCGCTTATCGCTTGACTGGTAGTTCGGAGAGCGGATGTATATAATTTGAATCGGATGATGAAGGCAGTACATTTTATTCAAAAAAAGTAACAGATGATGGTCCGGTCTGCCGTGTGTACCCGGTTATCGCATAATGCAGCACATAAAGCAAGGGATTGAAAACATGGGTAATCAGCGGAGAGAAACGGGTGAGGATTTTCAACAACTGGGGCCTGATCGGGTACTGAACCTTGTTGAGAAAGCGCTGGGCGTACGTTGTAATAATTTATTCAGGACATTAAACAGCTATATCAACAGGGTCTTTGAAATTGAAACGATGGACAAGGTCCGGATGGTCGTGAAGTTTTACCGTCCCGGCCGTTGGTCCAAGGAAGCTATCCTTGATGAACACAGATTCCTGCTTGATCTGGTCGAGCAGGAGATTCCGGTGATCGCCCCTCTTTTTTTTCAGAATGGAAAAACAATTGCCGAGAGTGACAACCTCCTGTTCAGTGTTTTCCCGAAATTAGGCGGACGAAGTGTTGACGAGTTCAACGATGATCAGTGGCTGCAGTTAGGTCGTCTGCTCGGGAGAGTCCATCAGGTTGGGGAAACCGCCAAGGCTAAACACCGGATTACCATGGCCCCCGACCATTCGACAGAGGAGCAACTCTCTTATTTACTGAAATCACCCTGTGTGCCTGAAGAAATGAAACCACTTCTTGAAAAGGCTGCACATGCGATTATTGCTGATATACAACCATTATTTGCTAAAATGGAAAGCATCCGTATCCATGGCGACTGCCATTTTTCCAATGTTATCCAAAGGCCGGGGGAATCATTTTATTTAATTGATTTTGACGATATGGCGATGGGTCCGCCGGTTCAGGATATCTGGATGCTTTTGCCGGGAGAGGTTGACGAATCTTTCGTGGAGCTTGATCTCTTTCTTGAAGGCTATGAAATGTTTCGTCAATTCGACCGGAGGTCGTTGCGGCTGATTGAGCCACTCAGGGCAATGCGCTTTATCCATTATATGGCTTGGTGTGCACATCAGGTAAAGGGGGATGGTATCACCAGAGCCATTGATGGTTTCGGCTCGCAGGAATATTGGCGCAGGGAGATTGATGATCTGATCGACCAGCGGGGGAGAATTGCCGAAGGCTCCCAGCCTTCCGGTAATGTGCTTTAACGCACAATGTTTTTAGGAGAAATGCAGGGTAACTCGGTTGGATAAGCACAGGTTCTCGATTACTGTTTCGAGTGGTGGAGCCATGAGGAAATCCTCTTTGGAAAACTTAGATTGTGCTGTTTTGCTACCTGAATGAGCTCTCGAAAGTCGAGGCCGAATTGCTTGGATAAGGAGGCTACTCCCCTATTTTTCAAGCAGATACGTGACCATGGAACTTCAAAGGGCATGGCCATGGCAATGATATTGCCACGATCGGGCACGGGGAGATAGAGCCGGCTTTTAAAATAGGTGGCGAGAATGGTCTTGATCTCTTGTAACCTCACCTTATTGTCGCTCCAGAGATTACAGCTGACAATTCCATCCGGGGCAAGAAAAATTGCACAAAGGTTAAAAAACAGATCCGAATAAACCGTCGGCGCCATCCCCTGATCGTCAAAAGCATCAATCAAAATGAGATCGTAGTGTTTACCTCTGTTGTCTTGCAAAAAACTGCGGCCATCGGCACAATAAATCGATATTTGGTTGTTTTTCGGCAGTTGAAAATAACCTCTGGCTGCGTTGATGACATGTGATGAATAATCGACGGCATCTATTTGACTCTTGGGAAAGTGGTGATGGAAAAATCGGACAAAAGAACCTGAGCCGAGACCGACAATAAGAATGCTCTTGGGATTGGCGTTAATCAATAGCGCCAAAACCATATACCTTGTGTATGACAAAACCAACTCATGCGGGTTGGCAAGAGACATACGGCTCTGGAGAGAGCGGGAACCGAAGTAGAGAGAGCGAAAATCTCCTGTATCTTCGATTTCAACGAGATGATTGTTCCAAAAATCTTTATGAACTAATCGGTCGGTGTGCTGTGGCATAAATTTTGGTGGTTGATTCTAAAGAAAATATGGGTGATAAATGACAGAAATTAACTCTGTCTGTCGAAAATTTACAGTTTGAAGGGGTGTCTTTCACATCATTTAAACATTATGTTTTTTCGTTTGTAAATTCCTCGACGGCGTAGTTATTTTTTGGCATACTATGGAGTATACATGAGATAGAACAAGAAATGTCCATATTGTTGGAGGAAGCACCCTTGGTAACACAGGAGAAGAAAAAAAATATTCTGGTCATGGATGACGAGGACATGGTGGGGGAAATTGCCTGCCAAATGCTTGAATACTTAGGGTTTAGATCTATACGGGTCGCAGATGGTGTTGAGGCCGTCAAAGAGTATCAAAAGCAGCAAGACCAAGGCGAACCTTTCGCCGCCGTGATTATGGATCTTACTATTCCGGGTGGGATGGGTGGAAAGGAAGCTGTTACCCGGATTCTAAGCATTGACCGCGACGCAAAAGTATTTGTGTCAAGCGGATACTCAACTGATCCGATCATGGTCAATTTTCAGGAGTATGGGTTCGCAGGTGCGATAGCTAAACCCTTTGATCTGGCAGCCATGCAAAAGCTTCTCTCCTTATTGTCCTAACCCCGCCCAACAGCATTGCGGGATAAGAACCTTCACGAAAATCTTTCTTAAAAAACAAGAAACGATTTTCTAAGGTACTAAGAACTTGTTCACCATGACAAATGGTCAGGGACGTGTCTTGTGACTGACTCTGCAAGCAGGTATATCTATTTCACCACGGTTGTGACTTTCTGCTCATTATATGCAGCCCAACCGATACAGCCACTGTTCCAACACGAATTTCAACTCTCTGATTTCCAGGCTATTCTTTTTACCACGCTGATGATGGCGCCCCTCGGGGTGGCACCTCTTTTCTATGGTTATCTCCTTGAGTCATTTTCTGCCAAGGTGATGGTGCGGTGGGCTCTTTTTTTTCTGGGTATCCTTGAGATATTTTTTTCCCTGGCTGGAGATTATGTAACTCTTCTTACCATAAGGGCTGTTCAGGGGCTGATGATTCCAGCAATTTTAACGTCTATCATGAGCTATATCAGCTATTCTTCCCCTAAGGAGAAGGTGCAGCATGCAATAGCGACATATATCGCGGCGACTATTCTGGGAGGTTTTCTTGGACGTTTTCTGTCCGGCCTGTGCACAGATCTGTTTGGCTGGCGTTTTTTCTTTTTTTTGCTCGGCCTGTTGCTGCTCTTGAATTCTTATCTGCTAAAAAGCATGGTCAGGGATGCGAAGATGCACTATGCCAGGCCGAAGCTGGGCGAGATTGTTGGTCTGCTGAGGGCAAAAGAATTTTTCTGGCTCTACACTGCTATTTTTTGTCTGTTTTTTGTCTTTGCAGCGCTCATGAATTTTCTTCCCTTTGAACTCAAAAAGATCAATCCTTCGTTCAGGGAAACTGGAATAGGGCTCTTATATCTGGGGTACAGCATGGGCATTGTAGTATCCTTGAACACCAGACGGATTATCAACCGTTTCGGCAATGAAACCGATGCAATTGGGGCGGGTATTCTGGTTTTCGGAGTAGGGCTTCTCTTTTTCCTGATCGAAAATTATATAATGATGTTTATTACCATGTTTGTCTTCTGTGCCGGGCTTTTCACTGCCCACTCTCTGCTGTCCGGTTTCGTCAATAAACTTGCCCGGCAGAATAAAGCAATCGCCAATGGACTCTATATTTCTTTTTATTATACCGGTGGTACGCTGGGGTCGGTATTGCCTGGAGCAATCTTTCAGAGATACGGCTGGAGAGTTTTTCTCATTCAGCTTTTTGCCATGATCTGTCTTGCCTTTTTCTTAACCAGGCGTCTGAAAATTGCAGTGAAAACTTCGGAAGAAAGGAGCGTTGCTCAGTCCTGAGATTCTTCCTCGATAACCAGCATTTTTTTCCATATCCCACGCCGATAACGTAAAGAGGAGATGAGAAACAGGACGGTAATGAACACAAGCACCCAGAGCCAGGCTGTAGTGATGGAAATCTGAAAAAATTCAATACCGATATACACAGGAAGAACGAGGCAGACAGGGGAGACAATCCCGATGGCGAACATCATGAACCTGGTATCGCCGGCACCTCTTAAGGCTCCGCTAAACACCATGTACAGCGCGTCGAAAAAAAGGTAGGCCGAGACAATTTTCAAGAGCGTCTTGCCGTAGCCGAATATCAGTTGCTGGGAGGCTATGCCCTGTTCGGAAGACATAAAGGGGGCAAGTACAAAGCCGGGAGCAAAAAGGAAGATGAGGTCGATTACCAGAATATAGGAGATGAGTAACTGGCAGCCGCTTATGACATAATAGGCAGCCAGGGCTGGTTTCTTCTTCCCCAGGGCCTGGCCGACAAGTACGCTCATTCCCTGTGATACTCCCATTGATGGCATAAATGCCAAAGCGTTAATGGACAGAACGATATTGGTTGCGGCCAGCTCGGATTTGCCAATGCGACCGACGAGAAGTATGAACAAGGTGAATGCTAAAATATCCATGGTAAACTGCAGAGATCCCGGGATTCCGAAGCGCATCAGCCTGACGAAAATATCACCGTCGAACCTGAAACTGGAGAACACACCGAAACGGATGTTGTTTTTTTTGGTAAAGATCAAGGCGGCAAGGAAGATGACATTAATGCCCCAGGCCACCACAGTGGCAATCGCAGCACCTGCTATCCCAAGCTGAGGTAGTCCCCATCGACCGAAAATCAGGGCATAATCAAGTGGAATGTTGATAAAAACGCCTAGAAAAGTAATGATCATTACCGGCCGGGTGAGTCCTCGGCCGGTAAAAAAGGTGGACAGCGTTGCCATTGCCACATGGAGTATGGAACCTTTGCAGAGAATGGAAAAATATATCTCTTCGAGTTGTTGAACTCCCTCGGGATGCCCTGCCAGAGAGAAAATAGGTTTTGTGGCAAAGACAGCCAACAGCCACAGAACCAGTCCGGAGGCAAGGGTGAAATAAATTCCCTGCCAGAGCACCACACCTATTTTTTGAGGATTGCCCCTGCCGGTATACTGGGCGATAAAGACTCCGGCGTACCCACCGACACCCCCAAAGAATGCGATAAAAAGGTAAGAGGTAATGCCCGCTGGGAGTGCCGCGGAAATGGCGTCTATAGAGTAATTGGCCAGAAAGACCCGGTCGGTGAACTCCATGACCGTTGTCGCCGACAGGCTGATCACCAGCGGCAGGCAGACTCGTAAAACTTCCCGATGGCGGCTGTATTGCAATAAATGTTTGAGGAAATCCGGCATCTTTTGTGGTGGTTATGGCAAAAAGGGTATACCATGGCAGTCTTGCCATGACAGGACCCTGTTCATACACCAACTTTGGTACAATGACTACCTTAAAGTCGATGATAGGGATAAGGCAAATTTTACCTTCAATCAAGACGAAGGCCCACTTAAAATTATTTACAGACTGATGGAACAGATAATCATTGATACAGGAAAATGCACAGGGTGCGGTATCTGTGTAAAGATCTGTCCCTACCGGGCCATGATTTTGGTGGAAAAGAAGGCTGAGTATATTCTCGAAAGTTGTTTTCTTTGCGGACAGTGCCAGGCGGTCTGTCCGGAAAACGCCGTTCATCTCCCGCAATTGGCCTTGAAATTAGGGCTGAAAACCATTGAAGAAATGGAAAACGCAGTTCCTCCCGGTACTACGAATGCCTCGGAGCTTCTAGCGTTGATGCGCTCCAGGCGGTCCTGTCGACAATACCTCACCAAGGCAGTGGAGCTGGTATTGCTGGAAGATCTGGTGAAAATAGGCACGACTGCACCGTCCGGCACCAACAGCCAGTCCTGGAACTTTGTTATTATACCGACCATGGGGGATTTGCAGGTGTTGGGCGGAATGGTCGCCGAATATTATCGCAAATTGAACCGGCTTGCGGTAAATCCCTTGCTTCGGTTTGTTGTTAAAATTATCGGTGGGGACAGTTTGGGGCAGTACTATCGCAGATACCATGGTTCAGTGGCCGAGGCGTTACGGGAATGGGACGAAACAGGGAAGGACCGCCTCTTCCATGGCGCCGTGGCGGCGATTCTGGTCACCGGGAAAAGGGATGCCAGCTGCCCAGCTGAAGATGCTCTGCTTGCTACCCAGAACATCCTGTTAGCAGCCCACGCCATGGGTCTTGGGAGTTGCCTTATTGGTTTTGCTGTTCATGCGATGCGCCGTGACCCAGCGCTGAAAAAGCGGGTGGGGATCACCGGTGACGAAGAAATTTATAGTGTTATAGCACTTGGACACCCGGCAGTAACTTATCTTCGGCCGGCAAATCGCAAGGTTGTGGTCCCGCGGATCATCGGTTTGGTGGACAGGAAGCAACAATCTTCATGAAGTCGATGCACGTTTGCCGGCTTTCTGAATGAACTCGTGTCTGGAGGGGATTGAAATGGGTAGTTCGGGGCAGTTGAGGATAGTTCTCTACTCGTTTGGGTTCAAATACGGTACTCCTGTGGATATGAACATGGTCTGGGATGTACGGTTTCTCCCCAACCCTTATTGGATTGAGGAACTACGGCCAAAGACCGGTAAAGTGAAGGAAGTTGCAGATTATGTTCTGAAGAGCGCAGAGGGGCAATCGTTTTTTGTCCATCTTGAGCCATTGCTGCAATTTCTTGTTGAACAGAACAATGCCGCCGGAAAGAAAACACTTCGAATTGCCATCGGCTGCACAGGGGGAAGGCATCGGTCGGTTGCGGTCACCGAAAAAATTGCCGATTTTCTGTTTAAGCTACCGGTTGAACTCACTGTTTTTCATAGGGATATTGACAGAGATGGTGATTTGGACAATTGATTGAGCAATAATTGACTAGCCCCTCTCCTCTAAGTAACTCCAATAAATAGTTTCTCTTTACTCTTTATTTGCGGGGAATAAGTGGTTTAACAAAATCCTTTCCTGCGTCTCGATTTCTCCCCGATTTAATGCTTTTCATGCTTGGTGATCATGTTTATTTTTAGATATGACAAACTCGTAAAAACTTCGATTTCCGATGGATAAATAAAAAGCTTCATATTGGAGGCGTGCAATTTTTCTATCATTTCGGCGTACATACGGTACGTCGTAATGATAGAAAAATTGCAACAACGAACAAGATGAAGAGTTTTTACGACGCCATCAGATATAACATTGAGGAATTTCTACCTAGTGCTCTTTTGCCGGTTGGGTAATTTTTACCTAGTGCAGAAGATTTTTCTTTCATGAACTTTTTAGGAATAGTTTGAAATATGTTGTAATACCGGATTGTTATTTCTTTTGCTTCTCTTCTGGCATCACAGTTGCAATATCTAAGGCAAAGGATGATGGCCAAGACGATCTTCGTTCTACGATTGGGATTGACTTGGTAAAGAAGTATTGTTCAGCGCCATTTACGGCAATGAGAAAACAGAACAAGGAGAATAGATATGAAAAAGAAAATATTGGCATTTGCTCTTATTGGCGGACTAATGATGGCAACTGTGGCATCGGCACATTGGGGTAGGGGAGGCAGAGGCTATGATGACTATGGTTACTGTCCACAGATGCAGGGTCAGGTGCAGGGTCAGATGCCGGGACCGATGTACCAGCAATTGGATCAGGCTACTCAGGATAAAATCAAGAAGTTTTTTAAAGATACCCAGCCGCTGCATAAGGAAATGGCTATGAAACGAGCTGAGAGAGAGGCGCTCATGGAAAGCGATAAGCCCGATCCACAAGCGGTTGCCAAGGTTACTGGAGAGCTGTTTGATCTCAGGGCAACTCTACATGAAAAAGCAGAACAAGCCGGAGTCGATAAGTATATTGGACCAGGTCGAATGGGTTACGGTGGGCGTGGCCATGGTTTTGGTATGCGACAAGGCATGGGTCAAGGCATGGGTCAAGGCATGGGACAAGGCGGTGGCATGATGAACGATAATCAGCAATAATAAAATAATTAGTTAAATTCCTCTCCTCCCTGCCCTGTTTGCAACTTCTCGTCTCTGCCCTCAAGACGATAGTTGTAAATGGGGCATTTTTATTTCTGGAGTAGACTCCCTTTTTTTGTGTATGGTACCTATTATATCCCAAAGGTAATTTTCCTCATGTCCCATCGACCGGTAGGTGTCAAATATGAAAATCGTCTCGGTACCTTGTTCCTTTGATAACTATGGATATCTCATTATTTGTGAAGATACGGGAGATGCTGCTATTGTCGATCCGGCAGAATTCTACCCTATTTCCTGTGAGATAGAACGCACCGGCGTGAATTTGCGGGCAATTTATTGCACCCATCATCATGCTGATCATATCGGCGGATTGGCTGATTTGCTCGGTGAGTTTCCCCGGCTCTCTGTCTATGGACATGAAGGCGATAAACGAAGGATCCCGGGGATGAACCGTTCTCTGGCAGATGGGAGTACCATACGAGTTGGCAATATTAAAGGGCGAGTCCTGCATACACCTGGCCATACCACAGGAAGCCTCTGCTATTTATTTGACGATGCTCTGTTCAGCGGCGACACCCTTTTCGGTGCCGGTTGTGGCAGATTGTTCGAAGGGAGTCCTAAACAAATGTACGACGCCCTGAATGTAAAAATCAAGGCCCTTCCTCTCCAGACTAACGTTTATTTCGGCCATGAGTACACTGCCCAGAACCTCAAGTTTGCACGTTTTGTCGAGCCAGGCAACGATGCTGTCAGTAAACGATTGGAACTGACGGTAACCCAGAGAGGCAAAGGGCTGCTGACGACACCATCGACCATTCAGGTCGAGTGCGAGACCAACCCTTTCCTGCGCTGTGAAGAACCGGGTGTCGTCAGGAGTGTGGATGAAAAATTGATTGGAGAAGCACTTGATCCGGTATCGGTGTTCACTGCCCTTCGTCGATTAAAAGACAGCTTCTGACCGGTAACGAGATCGCAGGCAGGGATTCTGAACAGGAAAAGAATCTGCCGGTGCAGGTGCAGTCCGAAGGCGAATCCCGCCCCTTGTATTCGCTTCCCAACCTGGATATCCGCTATCTGATGAAATCGTCCCTGGCCATCTCCGCCGAGATCGAACAGTATGCTCTGCTGAAAAAAATTAAGCAGGTGGTGATCGAAAGCTCGGGGGCGCAACACGGATTTCTGTTGGTTACAGATGATGGTGTTTTGTTTGCCTTTTACTATAACACAATTTTTCCGATTGCCTCGTCTGGTCATCAAAAGAGTTTTGCATCATATAGCTTTCAGCTATTTCCCAGCTTAAAAAAGCAGGTGACTGACTAAATGCCTATACCTGGCCTTCGCTGCCGGCAGGTTCGAGCCTTGGCCTGGAATTTCACCGCTGCAGTGGAAGCAAATTATGGTTTCCTCATTGTGTAAAGATTATAACCCCGGTAAACGGGAAGAAAGCCGGGATAAGTACCTTTTGACAGATTGATTTCTTGCAAAAAAAACAAGAAAGCGATCTGTAAGGTACTAAAAAGAAATACGGAATTGCCTCGTGATAAATTTTATACAAACGAGAGCCGGACGAGGCAGGATCAAACCAAATAAATGACTTGCCCTCCCGGAAGGAGAAGGATATGTTTTCCCGGCGCGCGTCCATGTGCGGCTGGGAACGAAAAATACCGGAAGGGAGCGACGACGGAGAATGGTGGACCTGACCCTGTGTCAACGAATAATAGAGAATATACAACTGGTTATCATCGGTAAGGATGAAGTTATCCGGCTGCTGATGACGTCTCTTCTGGCCGATGGTCATGTCCTGCTGGAGGATGTGCCCGGCCTCGGCAAGACCCTCATCGCCAAAGCACTGGCCATTTCCATTGGCGGTACCTTTAAGCGGGTACAGTTCACGCCTGACCTGCTGCCATCCGATATCACCGGCTTTAATGTCTTTAACCAGCAGACCGGCTTGTTCACCTTTCAGGCAGGGCCGGTGATGAGCAATGTGCTGTTGGCCGATGAGGTCAATCGCACGATCCAGCGCACCCAGTCAAGCCTTTTGGAAAGCATGGAGGAGCGGCAGGTTACCGTGGACGGGCGGACCATGGCGCTTCCCGCCCCCTTCTTTGTTATCGCCACCCAGAACCCCATTGAGCAGGAAGGAACCTTTCCCCTGCCGGAGGCCCAGCTCGACAGATTTCTCCTCCGCATTCATCTGGGATATCCCAGCCGTGATGAGGAAATTGAAATCATGGCGCGTTTCCAAAAGGACGAACCACTCCGGGACTTGGCCGCCGTCGCCGCACCTGCGGAAATTGTTGCCATGCAGAAAGCACGCAGGGAGATTCGGGTATCGGATGCCATTCGCAACTATATCGCCGACATCGTCAGGGCGACCCGGCAAGAGCCAACCATTCTTTTTGGGGCCAGTCCACGGGGAGCGCTTGGATTGCAGCGGGCAGGGCAGGCCTATGCCGCCTTGCAGGCCAGGGACTATGTTCTGCCCGATGACATTAAAGCCCTGTGTAGGCCTGTTCTCAGCCATCGGTTGATCCTCCGTGAAGAAGAACGATTTCGGGGAACTACAGTGGATCAGGTTCTGGACGGTATTATTGCCCGCATTTCGGTTCCTATCGGCACCGATTGAGACCTAAAACCATGGTGGTCGTCGACGACAGGGAAGCAACCTTTTTGAAATTCGGCCTCATGCAGGTGATTATTGTCGGACTGCTGGCTTTTTCTCTGATCCATTCCCAGAAAAATCTGACTCTGTTGCTTGTGGTCCTTTTGACCTTCGTCTACGGCGCCTTGCTCTGGAGTCGGCTCAGTCTTGACCGGCTGGAGGTCTGCTCGACTTTTGACCGGGACCGAATTTTTCCCGGGGAACCGGTACGGATGGAAATCGTGGCCGTAAATCGCAAGGCACTGCCGGTATGGTTGAGGGTAGTTGTGCCTGTTCCCGGATCAGTGCTGGAAGATTCCATAAGCGTGCCGCCGATTAAAGAACAAGGCTTGCTGTGGTATCAAACGGTGCGATTTTCCTGGCATTTCTTGCCGCAGCATCGGGGCATCTATCGACTTGGTCCACCGCAGGTGATAACCGGTGATCTGCTTGGTATCTATCCCAGGGAAAAGATCCTGAACCAGGAGCCTCTAGATCTCATCGTCTACCCCCGCCTGGTTGCTTTGCGTCCCTTTGCCTACATTAAAAAAGATCTCTTTGGCAGTCCGGGCGCAAAAAGTCCGGTGGAAGACCCGATTTACCTGCTGGGCACCCGGGAATATCACGTCGGCCGACCATCCCGTTACATCCACTGGACGGCCAGCGCCAGATTGAACCGCCTGCTGGAGAGGGTGTTTGAACCTTCGTGCCGGGCCAGAGTGCTGTTTGTTCTCGATGTCGGCCCCTTTGCTGCGGCAGCGACGGTTGAATGTTTTGAAAGGACGGTGTCGGGGCTTGCCTCTTTGGCTGTGGAGTGTGAGCGTCAGGGATTCGCTGTTGGCCTGGTCACCAACGGTGCAATCACCGGAGGCCGGTCTCCATCTGTGGCTGTTGCCGGAAGCGCCCGTCAGTCCATCAGGATTCTGGAGACACTGGCCGGGCTGGAGATGACCTGCCGACAGTCTATCAGCGAGAACCTGGGGCAGGTGAGGGGCTTAAACAGCGCTGTGAGCTGTATATTTTTTACCCTGCATCCTCAGGAGAATGCAGGCGAGCCCATGAACATGCTGCGGCAAAAAAAAATCATGGTGACAACAGTTTACTGCGGCGAACACTGCGGCGAATTCGATGGCCCTGCCGGATTGGGCGCATCCGGAGGACGATTCATACCGCTCGATCACCTGCTGCCTGAGGCTCGTTCGCTATGAGCGGCAGGAGGGAGTGGCTGATCCTGTCGGCACTTCTGGGTATGGATCTCAGTTGGTTGTACGGCTGGGCTTCGCTGGTCATGCTGGGCAGTTTTCAGCAGCCTTTCCCCTTTTTAAGAGCACTCGGTCTCGCCGGTGCGGCCACGCTGCTGACGCTGTCCCATCACCGCCGCGGCTGGCGTATTTATCAGATTGCGGGCGTACACCTTGCCGGTCTGACCCTGGCCTGTGCCGTAATAATTTATGGTGTTGAAGGCCCTGGCTGCTCTTTTTTTGCAGTGAGCTGGGTTGCTGAATTTTTCACCCTAACCAAAACTCCGATTCACTGGCTGCAGCTGGTTGTGGCGCTTTTCTGGTGCCTTGCCTTCTGGATAATGGGGATCAGGCTGGCTCTGCTGCCGAAAAACCATCTAACGGTATCCAATCACTTTGACTTCGGCGTCATGTCCCTGGTGCTGCTTCACCTGCTCGAGATGCTGCTTTTTGTGGAAGGCGGGATTATCCTCACAGAGCTTTCTCTGCCGCGGGTACTCTTTGCCTTTTTTACTTTCAGTGTAACGGCTTTCTGTCTGGCCCGCTGTGCCGGTCAGGGGAAGAGTGATTTCATCATCGGCTTTCGCGGTATTGGTGTAATATCTAGTTTCCTGGCTGTTTTTTTGCTGTTGGGCAGCGGAATAACTGCGTTGTTTCTGCCTTATCTGACCGTGGCTGCCGAGACGGGAGTGGCGGTTCTGCATACGGTTACGGCTCCGGTGGGGGAACTCCTGCTCCGTATCCTGTTCTTTTTTTTCGGCCATGGCCGGCTTCTTCAGGAATCGGCAGCTCCCAGCGCCTCACAGGGCTCTCAGCTTCAGACCCTCGCTGAGCAACCGGTGGAGGGATGGTTGTTATTGCTGCAAAAAATCTTGCTTTTTCTCACCGCAGGCCTGGGAGTACTGCTCGCTCTTGCTTTTTGCGCATTGTTAATTTGGCAGCTTGGCTGGTGGCTTTCCAAGCGGAGTGATTCGGCTGAGCCGGGTCCCAGCCCCTGGCAACTGTTTAGGAAACTGCTGCAGAAGGTTTTTACAAAAATTTTCATGCTCTGCAGAAGATTGCAGGGTGTCGGTAAACGGTCCCGAAGCCCAGTTCAGCTCTACCTGTCCCTGATAAACTGGGGAGCCTTAAGTGGACTGCCCCTTATTCCGTCCGAAACTCCCAGAGAATACGGCGGACGATTGAGTAAAAGGTTGCCGGCGGCCACCAAGGAAATCGATATTATTATAACAGCTCACAATGTATTGATCTATGGTGGACGAACCGATCAGGAGGCACAGCTGCCACAGTTGTCACAGCTGCAAGGTGCCTGGTCGGCCTATATCCGATTGCGCAGCCTGCGTTTCTGGCCTGCGCGTATGAAATCCCTGCTGTTTCGTTAAGAAATCATCTGTCATTTTCAAGGGGCTGTTGAAAGTGTTATCCGGGAGACAGATTTAATTTTTCTTGGAAAGACCGAGGGGCTGATTTTTTTTCATGTTGTTTTGTGAAAATAAATCTGTCTCCCGGATTGGTAAAAGAAAAATAAAATAAGTCCCCTAGCTGCCAATATACTCATCGATAATGCGACTTGGCTGTGTTTCTTTGGTAATCAACTATAGATTGCCAAATATATTAAGAGTTTCAGGGCTGGAAAACTGGGTGATATTGGTTAAGGTTACAAGTGTATTTAACGACACAGACCTTATATAAACAAGAAGGTGATATCCGCTATTGATAACCAACTTCAGTGTGAGTTCCATTAGTCTGTTAAGGTTAGTCTTGCCCCATCAAGCCAAGGAATTTCACGAGGCAGGTTCAACTGGGAAACAGGCCGCACTCTCTGGCCTCAGGCGCTGGTGGGTCTGCAGATAGATGAAAAACATAAGAAGGGGCTGCGGCGACACTGGCAGGCCCTGCACCCTGACTTGAGGGTCTGGAGTATAACCTATGCGCAATACCTCAGAGAATCCCTCGGAGATGGAACAGCAAAATTTCACAGCTGAACTCACGGAACAGCTCGGTGCGACCCATCGCTGCCGCTCGGAAGTAAAAGAGCTGGCCGGCAGGATGGCCTCCCTGGATACCGAACAGTACAACACGCTCATTGCCGAACTGACCGAAAAGGGAGAGGCATACGCCTTGGGCATCCTGCTTAACGTTGCGGCAGTCAATAGGATTGAACTCGATCCTGGTGTCCTCGCCAATTCCCTGAAAGCGCTCGATCTTATCCTCGATATCTGTTGTCCCTATAAATTCCAGGGAGAAAAAGCTGTGCAACCTCTTTTGGAAGTTGCCCTGGCTGAGGATCTTTCTTCTGAGAGACAAGCTCTTGCGGTTCTTCTTGCTGCAGAACTGACGGTGAAACTTGATTTGCCGATTCAACCGGTCAAGAAAATTGCCCTGCGTTTATCCCGGGAAATAACCGGCTTTGAGTCCCTGATGGTGGTCGATTCCTGTCTTGCTCTTCTTGAAATCGATAAAATGGATCTAGCCGACAGAAAAACGGTTTTACTGCTTATCGAACAGGATGTCCTGAAAATCTTGCCGAAAGACCGACCACCTGCCGTGGTCGGCGATGGTGGAACCATCCGTCGGCCGGTGGTAAAGATGGGCAGGAATGAGCCATGTCACTGCGGCAGCGGCAAAAAATACAAGAAATGTTGTCTGGCCGGAGACGGGGAGTTGTTGAGGGACGCCTCCGCCTACGAAGGGGTAACAACATCTCAGCTTCTCTCCCAGCCGTCATTGGTCGAGGATACGGCTCCCATAGAGAAGATGCGGGCATATGAGCTAAAAAAATTACAGCCGTCGAATATGAACGACAATCAATTGCTGATCGGCTACCGGCGTTGTTATCTTTTCGGGCTGAAGAAACTCGCCCTGGAAATGCTGCTGGAACTCAGAGAAAGACCAGACAAAGAGAATCCGGCGCTCAATTGCATGCTTGATCTGTTTTTTGAGGCCCTCCACAATAAGGATAAAGATCTGGTCGATGCACTAACCCAGCATATTCCGCCTGAAAAACTCGAACTGCATGAAGTTCACCAACTCCATCTTAGGATCCTGCGGGACCCAGCCGAATTTGAAGAGCTTGAAGCTCTTTGCCGAAAAGCCGTGGTAGGTGTGGCGCCTCCCTTTGATCATTTCCTGCTCGAATTAAGTTACGCTTTTGACAAGGTTTATCCCGGCATGAGTATCGTGTTCGGCAGAGCGGCTATTGTATCGAAACCGGACCGGTGGTTGGACAATGACACCTTGCTCGATGTTATGCAGAGTAATCGGATTCTTCTAGATCTGGAACCACTCGGCGATCCGATTGTAGACTACTTGGATTGGACATTCGAAAAAGATTACTCGCAATCGCTTGATCATGGAAAAGATAAAAAAATTGATGGATTAAAAAATAAACTTGAGGAAGCAAGAGAAAAAGGCGGCCAAGCGATCAGAGATCTCCGTAAGAAAGAGATCGAGCTGTCAGCACTTGAAAAAAAGATAGCGGAGAAAGAAAGGGCCGACCGGGAGCAGGGAGAAAAAACCAAAGTGTTGCCAGCCCGGCCAAGCCAAAGTGCTGCACTCCATGGGGATGAATCGGCAACCGAGAACCGTAAGCAGATAAGTAACCTGAAAGAAAAGATTACCTTTCTCCAGGGAGAAATTCGTTCCCATCAGGAAAACAGGCAGGAATATCGTCAAAAAATACGAGAAGCGGAGCGAACCATTGCCAAGCTCAGTGACCGACAGATCACACCGGATCCAGTTTCCGAAGAAGATGGAGAAGCACCTGCGGAGGTTCAGGCAGGCTTTCAGCGGATTTCTATCCCTGAGTTCAGCAAAACCTTTCGAAAGAATTGTGAAAGTCTGCCCCAGGATATCGTTGCCAAGGCCTTGCAGGCAACAACGGCTTTTGCCGCCAGGGAAGATGGTGTTTTGCGGCAGGCAAAAAAACTGGAGCTGATTCCCGATATGTTCCGCATACGAATCGGACGCAATTACCGCCTGCTGGTCCGGCAGACCACGCAACCAAGTCTGGAAGTTCTCGATCTTATCCCTCGCGGGCAGCTTGAAAATTGGATCCGGCGGCACATGGCCTGATCGAAAAGTTACAAGATAACAATCTCCTTAACTGAGTGACGGACATTTAGTACAGATTGTTTCCTCATTTTTTTATTTGGAACTGATAAATATTATCCTGATTACCAATCAAACTCAGCCAAAGATGTTTATCTTTGGCTGGTAAGACTCCAAAAATAGGCAGAAATATATTAGCTTCGTCATTCCGGACTTGATCCGGAATCCATCATTGAATCCATCATTCTTTGGTACCTCTGGATTCCGGATCAAGTCCGGAATGACGACAAAAAAATGCTTTTGCTGGATCTTCAGACCCCAACGACTTGAATGCAGCTGAGTTTCATTGGTAATCAGCCAACAATTACCTGATCGATTGGCGCAAATTGTTAGGTACCTCGGCTGGTATTCAAACCGGATGCGGGGTGAAAGGCGCAAAGCGACAGAAAAAGGGGAGGGTAAACAAAAGAAGGTTGAAGAAAACGAGGTAATTGTCATAGGCAGTTTCAAGGCGAAAAAAGTGCCACCCTTGGTCTGGCGAGAACGTATCAAGAAAGTTTGGGGGGCAGATCCACTCCTCTTCAGAAAATGTGGTCTGATGAAGATAATCAGTCTCATTTATGAACAGAAGGTGATTAAAAAGATATTGGATCATCTTGGGTTATCTGAGGATGCCAAACCGAAAAAAAAAGAGAAAGCCACCGCTTCCTGTAAGAAATGTACAGATGATTATCATCTATTTACAGCCAGTTAAATGCAATTCAAGAGCGGTGTCTCTGGATATTATTGAAGCGATAACTCAGCGAAAAAGCATCAGAGATTTTAAAAATGATCAGATTCCCCAGCCGGTTATTCGGGACCTCCTGGATATCGCGTGCCGCGCACCGTCGGCAATGAATATTCAGCCATGGGAATTCACAGTCATAGCAAATGACGTTTTAGATGAAATTAAAAGCGCCATTATCGAAAAATGGCAAGCGGGTGAAATACTTCACTCGGAACATTCGGTTGTTGGATGGCCTTCGGAAGGTGTTCACCGCCGCCTCAGGTGGATCTGGCCCAACAAATTTCCCGCCAACCGGCTTGAGACTCCCCGTGAATCCGTTGACATATTAACGACATGGTGTGGTTTTAATTGAATGTATCAGATCCATCAGATCGATTACTAAACGATTTTCGTTGTGAATGGTGCAAATAGCTCTGGATTAGGTCGATGAGTTGCAGTTTCGCTGCCGCCGACACGCTCCAGTTCCTGATCCTGCAACACCCGCAACAGCCTGGTCTGCATCTCGGGTGGCAACTCACCGATTTCATCGAAAAATATCATGCTCCTGTCGGCGATCTCAAAGCGGCCTTTTTGTCTTGAAACAGCAGCGGTAAAAGCGCCTTTCTCGTGGCCGAACAGCTCGTTTTCCACGAGGCTGGGGGGTAATGCGCCGCAGTTGACTTTAACCATCACATTGTCTTTGCGGGGGCTGCCCTTATGGATGGCCCTGGCGACCAGTTCCTTGCCGGTACCGGTTTCGCCGAGCAGTAAGACCGTGGCATCCGTTGCTGCCACCAGTTCCATGTTCCTGAGTATTTCCTGCATGGGGACGCTGGAGCCGACAATTTCGCCTGGAATAAATTCCCTGGTAAGTACCTCCCGCAAGTAACTGTTCTGCTTTTCCAATCTCTCGGCACGCTTGCGATCGCCAATCGGCAGAATCATCGACAGCGTCCTGATAATGCGGCCGTTTTCGTCCAGATCCGATACTGCAGTCAGGGCCACATCAATCACCTCGCCGTTTTTTTAAATCAACTGATATTCGAAATCGTGGATACTACCATCCTTCCGCAAAAACGCCAGAACTTCGCCGGCTATCTTCTTGCGCGTTGCGGCGGTCATGAATTCTAAGGTCTGCCTGCCGATGACCTCCTCCCATTGGTAGCCCATGGTTTGCAGCCAAAACCGGTTGACACTGAATATACGGGTTTCAAAGTCGCATGGCCTGCAGCACGACAGGCGCGTTGTTGTACAGGATGCGAAACCGGTCCACACTCGTTTTCAACTCCGCCATGAGCGCCTCTGCCCCCTTTTGATGGCGGGCGCTTTCATGCACGAAACCACATACCAGCTCTTCATCACTGTAACTTATCAACTTCGCGCTGATTTCAACGGCGATAACATCCCCAAATCGCGTCGTCAAGCCGCCCTCGTAATGGATACAATCCCGATCGCGAAGTTGTCGCCATTTCTCCGGCCAGTCTGATTTGCACAAATCCGTTACCAGATCGCAAATGTGCAGGGCGCACAGCTCCTTTTCATCATACCCCAGTTGCCTGCAAAACCAGCGATTGGCATGCAATACGGATCCGCTGCGTGCTACCCAGAAAAGCCCCGCAGGCGCTTGTGCTATGGTATGTTGAGCGAGATCTTGATGGAAACGATCGGTTGAATCTCTCATCTGTCGTCGTGCGGTATCTCATGCGGCAAGTTTCTCTATGAATTGCAGGATCTCTTCGATCTCGGTTTTCAATCAAGGCTCTTTGTCTCGCCACGATATTGACGGAGAGAGGCAGTTGGCCGATCTGTTCGATAAGCCCGTCCTGCAAAGTGGCAAATTATTCCTTTTCCCCGGCAAGCAGGACCAGGAATTATTCGATTGATTCAATTTGGCCGTATGGGTAAATTCCTTGACACAATCAATCCGGCAACCTCGACCTGAATTAAATGGAAACCTTCAGATGAAACCAAAAATAACTGATTTATCAACAAACCCTGATGTCTTACTTTCTATCGAAAGCAAATCATTATACGAAGACCGGTTTCTTTCAGGTATCAATGCCAACGAAGGTCTTGAAATAGTTGATACAGAGTTTTCTGAATGTACCTTTAACAGTTGTAAATTATATAATATTTCCTTTTACAATTGCACTTTTGAAAATTGTGAATTTGAAAACTGCGATTTAGCATCGGCTTCGATAAAACATACAACTTTCAGGGGGGTAAAATTTGTCGACACAAAACTTACAGGTATTCAATGGCCTGATGCCGCTATGCCTCTGGATGTAAATTTCAAAAGGTGTTTATTACATTATTCTGGATTTATTGGTGTAGATCTTAGAAATACTGAGATGATTGATTGCCAGTTAAAAGAGGCTGATTTTACAGAGGCCAATTTGTCAAAAGCAGATTGCAGTTATTCTGATTTCACAGGTGCCAGGTTTATTAATACCAACCTTACCCGTGCGAATTTCACAAATGCCACCAATTATGCCATACACCCACACGGCAACAAATTATGCAAAACAAAATTTTCTTTACCAGAGGTGCTGTCTCTATTGGATGTGTTCGATATCATAATAGAATGATATCGAAAATAGCGCAAAACAACTGAAACATTCAATACCTTCGGTCTTACATTTTATGAACCCCAAAATCGGAGAGGAATATGACAACTATACACAACAGGGTGGCAATCATTACCGGCTCATCACGTGGAATCGGGGCTGCAATTGCGGCACGTCTTGCAAGTGACGGATTTACCGTGGTTATTAATTATTCAGGCAATGCCGAAACGGCGGAGGAATTGGCGAGCAGGATTAAAGCGGATGGCGGACAGGTCCTTACAGTAAAAGCTGACGTCAGTGATCCGGCTGCTGTGAGGAGTATGTTTGATGCCACAGAAAATGCCTTTGGCGGTGTTGATGTACTGGTCAATAACGCGGGCATTATGGCGCTTTCAACCATTGCCGAGACCGACGACGCAACGTTTGATCGTCAACTTGCGGTGAATCTTACAGGTACCTTCAACAATCTGCGTGAAGCAGCGAACCGTATTCGAAATGGTGGTCGCATTATTAATCTATCATCAAGTGTCGTTGGTCTGCTTCAGCCGACCTACGGCGTCTATGCAGCCACCAAAGCCGCAGTTGAAGCGATGACCGGCATTCTCGCGAAAGAACTGCGCGGCAGGAATATTACTGTTAACGCAATCGCTCCGGGACCTACCGCGACGGATTTATTCTTTCACGGAAAGCCACAGGAAGCCATTGACCGTCTCACCAAACTTTCGCCGCTTGAGCGCCTGGGGCAACCGGAAGATATCGCCGCAGCGGTCTCATTTCTGGCAGGTCCCGATGGCGCATGGATCAACGGACAAACCTTGCGGGCAAATGGCGGGATTATTTGATTCGGCACTGAAAGCAAACGATCTCACCTTGCTCAGCTTTTCCTGGTGTTTGTCCCGTCTATCAAAGCAGACTCATATATTCACAAACTAACAAGAACTGAAAAAGTATGTACTTATCCACATTTTTCATAAATGCAAAAGGGAGGTGTTAAGCGACTGAAAGCAAAGAAATCCAACCCGTTAAACTTCTTTAAATCCTCTGTCGCAATCCTTTGTCTCATTTGGTACTTTATCAAACATATTTATATCGTAAAAATCCCATCTCAAAGATGATGCAAATTTTTTTCCAGAAAACAAAGGGAGAGGTTATGCAGGCAAAAGATATGCCCAGTTGCGCTTTATGTCCTTACGATTGGCCGGAGAGATATTGTCGTGGTCGTGGCGGCAAAGGTCCGGAGAATTGCCCTTCCCTGCTGAGGAACCTGGCAAAAGAGGCACTGACCCTAGTCGGCGCTCCTGCGCTTCTCGAATTTTCTCGAAACTGCTCGATTCAGGAATCCCAGGCTTACGGCGGCCGAGAGTTGGGGTATGAGCATATTCATCCGGCAAAGCCCAGAATCCAGGAAATAATTGAATTTGCCCAGCGCATGGGCTACAAGCGGTTGGCCTTGATCTTTTGCATCGGTTTACGCCGGGAGGCGGCCATTGTTCACGGGATGTTTGCGGAGTATGGTTTTGAAACCGTCTCAGTGGCCTGTAAGGTAGGACGGATACCGAAAAGTGAGCTGGGGCTTGATCGAAAAGACCATGTTGATCCGAGCGTGGAGGCCGAGACCATGTGTAATCCGGTGATGCAGGCCCTGGTGGCCAATCGCAGCGGGGCCGAACTGAACGTCCTGCTCGGTTTATGCGTCGGCCACGACTCGCTGTTCATCAGCCATGCCGAGGCACCGGTGACTGTCCTGGCTGTGAAGGACCGGCTCCTTGGCCATAATCCGCTGGCCGCGATTTATACCTATGACAGCTATTATCGCAGCCTGAAAAAACCCAAGAAAGATTGAGACTCCATTAACCTACCTAAGAGCGGTGTCTATGAATATTATTGAAGCGATAAAACAGCGAAAAAGCATCAGAGATTTTAAAAATGATCAGATTCCCCAGACGGTTATTCGGGAAATCCTCGATATTGCGTGCCGCGCACCGTCGGCAATGAATACTCAGCCATGGGAATTCACAGTCGTAGCAAATGACGTTCTAGATGAAATTAAACGCGCCATTATTGAAAAATGGCAAGCGGGTGAAAAACCTCATTCGGAACATTCGGTTGTTGGATGGCCTTCGGAAGGTGTTCACCGCCACCGTCAGGTGGATCTGGCCAAACAAATTTTCCAACTCATGGACATAAAACGAGAGGACGCTGATAAACGCTCACAATGGTTGGAGAGAGGTTTTAAATTTTTCAATGCCCCTGCCGTCATAATCGTTTGTGTTGATCGAATTCTTGCAGCAGGCTCACCTATATTTGACATTGGCGCTGTTGTCCAAAACATTTGCCTGACGGCTTTACACTTCGGTTTGGGAACGTGTATCGAGGATCAAGGTGTAATATATCCGGAAGTGTTGAGACAATTTTGTAATATTCCTGAAACGAAACAGATTATTATCAGTATTGCTATCGGATATCCTAATTGGGATTTTCCCGCCAATCGGCTTGAGACTCCCCGTGAATCCGTTGACACATTAACGACCTGGTGTGGTTATAATTGAATGTATCAGATCCCTCAGATCGGTTATTAAACGATTTTTGTTGTGAATGGCCCAATTAGCCCTGGATTCGGTCGGTGAGTTGCAGTTTCTCGAGTGGATACGAATTCATTTCTACTGAACCATCTAACAGAGGAGTAGCCGCAAAATGCGTGGATTCCTGCCTGCTCTTTTACTGCTGGTTACATTTGCTGCTCCGTGTTCGGTTCAGTCTGAAGAGGTTCGCCGGAACTGGTTCCATGATCCTTTCTTTCAGATCTCTGATGCCGTCCCAAACTGTCCGATGCCCGCAGGTCCGTTTGTTACCGAAAAAGAAAGGACAGCCGAGGCGCACCATCGAGCCGAGAGGGGAACAACCTGTTGGCTTGTCGGAAAATGTGACCGTCCATCCTCTTATGCCTATGATAAGGATATCGCCAGTGCCTTTAAAAGTGCTCTGAAAGCAAATAAAAATAACTCTTTTGAGAAATCGACGCTTTGGGTCACTGTTCAAGGGCGTGTTGTGTATATCGAAGGCTGCGCGGAAGATCGCAGCCTGGGCCGCAAGATAGAAACTTTTACGATGGCGCTGCCGTATGTAGAGTTGGCAGTTGCCAAGATTCGCACCGATTCCTCGTCACCGCCACCATATCCGCTTATTGGGGGACAAAAGTGATATTATGAAGGATGCGTCCATTCTCATGTTTTTCTCCACCATTGTGTTATGATTGGCTTTGCCATTGCTCAAATATATTAAAAGATTTACCTATTAATAAGTGCAGCTTTGATGGATTATGCATGCTATGCGTGCTATCGGTATTGTCGACTATTAACAAAAACAGTGATCTTGGTGAAACTTCTCTCAGGGGGCATCCATTATGAGACAGCTCGTCTTCATTCTTATCCTCCTTTTTCTCTCATCCTGCTTCTCAGTTGGGCAATCGAATATTGACACGGCTATAACCTCAGATTCGTCCAGGCTCATGTGGCCTGCTGGTCTGCCGGTCTACGATCACATTGTGATTGTTGTTGAAGAGAACAAAGATTACGAGGAGATTCTTGATAACCCTGATGCACCTTATATCAACAATGTGCTGAAAAAAGAGGGGGCCAATTTTACCCAGATGTTCGGAGAGGAGCATTTTAGTCAAGGCAATTATTTTTGGATGTTTTCAGGCGACAATCAGACCATCGGTTTTATGGACCAGGTGCCATCTAAAAAGAATCATGCAAATTATCCGTTTAAGACGATTAACCTGGGAGAACAGTTGATCAGCAAGGGGCTGTCGTTCAAGGGCTATGCGGAGGGTCTTCCTGAAATCGGTTTCACTGGCGAGAAGGCCACCGGAGGTCTTTATGCAAGGAAACATGTCCCCTGGATCAGCTTTGTTAATGTACCCAGCGGAACAACGATTCCGACATCCTCCAACCTCAGGTTTTCCGACTTCCCTTCCGACCCTTTTCAGTATGATAGACTGCCAACTGTTTCCTTTGTCATCCCTAATTTAGTCAACGACATGCATAACGGACCAATCGCCGAGAGCATTCCGGCAGGCGATCGATGGCTGCAGAAAAATATTGATGCCTACTATCAATGGGCCAAAACTCACAACAGCCTCATTATTCTGACATTCGATGAAAACCATGACAAAAGAGGCTACCAAGGGCTAACTAATTCGCTGGTGGATCCACGGTCCTGCAATGGGAACGGTCGTGACCCTGAGTACTGTATTGATATACAAAACCGCATTGTCACTATTTTTGCGGGCGCACATATCAAGCCTGGTGATTACCCCGAGAGCAAGGGAATTACACATGTTAACATTCTGCGTAGCATAGAAGCCATGTATGGATTGTACAAAGCCGGCAAGCAACAACCAAACGCCGCTGGAGGGGGAATCACCGACGATTACATTATCACCGATGTATTTGAAAAGGCACAGTAGTACCTTGGTTACTGGTTCGGCTCAGGCCTGACCTGGTTGTTGATGCAATTGTCTAACCTTCGGCGCGCAATTTGCGCAGATATGGTCTTCTTCCCAATAAGGACAGTAATCTGAGCATCGGCAACTCGTGCCATCCATTAAGGCACAGCATGTCAGAGATTGGAAGACGAGGGGGTGTTGGCATGGATACCAAAAGCAGCAAACTTCTCCTGGCGGGAACAATTTTAGCCTATTGCCTGATCGGTGCGGAAATCATCATCATGATTTCCCCGTTTGCGCTTTATTTTTATTCCATCTACGGGCCAATCCTCAACCTGCTGACATCCTCCCCGATGACGAGTTGGCTGACGGAATTCTTCTTGCCCCATCTGGTTTTCCCTGACAATCCGCTGCTCACCGCCATATCATACTTCCAGATCTGCCTGGTGCTTGGACTGGTGCTCTTCTTCAGTGCGGCAATACCTCTGTACTATGGCAGATTTACCGGGAAAAGAGTTGTCCAGTTCGGCTTTTATCGTAGAATACGTCACCCTCAGTATCTCTTCCTTGCTATTTCCGGTTTCGGACTCCTGCTCTACTGGCCGCGGTTTATTATCCTCATTCTGTTTATCACCATGCTTTATGTGTATTATTGTCTCGCCCGTAATGAGGAGTGGCGGATGAAGCGGGAGCATCCTCTCGCCTATTCGACATACATGCGCTCTACCTCGATGTTTTTACCAGGCGAGCCGGGCGGCAGAATTTTCCGCTTATTCCTGGGCTGGATTCGACCTCGGTGGTTCGGACTCCTCGTCAGCTATTTCTGTGTATTGTTCCTCTCAATCCTGTTGGCCGTATCGGTGCGAAACTATGCCGCCAGTGTTATCCCGTACACCCTGGAAAACCAAACTGGAACAATGATTGTCTCAGTTTTTCCACGGCCGGCGGCCGAGATGCATGAACTCTACAAAATCGCTCTCGAAAACGATGCCGTACGACAGGCACTCGATGAGAAAAAGGGGGCCAACCTGGTCTATATAATGCCTGGCGACTTTTTCCTCATGGCACTTGTAACAGATCAAAACCGCCGGTTCTCCGATGACATGATCGCCAGGTTTCCAGAGATCCTGGAATGGCACGAGCATAAATTCAGCGGTGGGCTAGGTAAATTTTTCCGTATTTTCTATAACTTTGTCAAAACCTCCAGCACAATGGAAACTGATTACGATATCGATCGCCTGATTTTTGTGCAGGTCAAAAAACCGGACGGTCAGAACGTCTTATCGAAAAACATCTTCGATCTGGGGTTGCGGCGACACCCTGTCCTCATCGTCGATATTGACAACAACAGCATGCAGATGCGCTCGGTGGTCAGGACATCCGAGAGTCACAAATGGGGCTTAACGCCCATGCCGACTTTTTAATATTGAGGGGATAGGATGAAAACGATTGACTAACCATTTAGGTGGTTCAAGCCATCGATTTACGCCTGTACCGACAGGAAGTGATTGAATTATTGATGTATGAGCAAATATTATGGGAAATAGTGTGGCCTTTTGAGTCCTATCTTTTCATATGAGAACACCCTGTTTTTAAATCAGGTTTTACCTACACGGCGACTGCCGATAACCCGTAAATCGTAAACGGAGACAAAAATGAAGAAAACATTATTTTTCGCAGCGACAATTTTCCTAGGTACCCTTATCGCCGGCTATACGCAGGCAGCTGAAACACCTTCTGTGGCGTTGGGGGAAAAGCTGTTTAATGATTCTGCCCTCGGCGGTTCCGCTAACGCAAAAAGCTGCAACAGCTGCCATCTGGGGGGAGAGGGATTGGTAGATGCCGGAAGTAACCCCAAACTTGCTGTCATTATCAATCGCTGCATTACTGGACCTCTGGGCGGGCAGGCAATAAAAGATAATTCAACAGAGATGCAGTCGATAAAACTGTATATTAAATCACTAAAAGAAACAAAAAGATGAAGCAAAACCTATTGAAAATATTTGGACGCTGATCGCACAGGATACCCAAGTCACAGCTTTTCAGGAACAAGCTTCATTAGGTAAGGTTGCCAATGGTGTAGCATTTCCAATGCTAACATTAATCTTGCGATTACCAATACTAACGTTCAATAGTGATAACGGGACGACCTCCAACACTTGACAAGTCGTCCGTGAAAGCGTACGCTGTCTTTATGGAGGTACTATTATGAATATTCTTAACGTAACAGAAGCCAGAGCAAAGCTGTATAGCCTTATAGATGAAACGGCAGCTTCCCATCAGCCCGTTATAATCACCGGCAAAAGAGGAAATGCTGTACTCGTGTCTGAAGAAGACTGGAATGCGATATCGGAAACACTCTACCTGCTTTCAGTACCAGGAATGCGGGAATCTATCAAAGAGGGAATGGAACAGGATCTATCGGAATGCTCAAAGGAGCTTGATTGGTGACTTGGGAAATCATTTTTACAATACAAGCTCAGAAAGATGCAAAAAAGCTGGCAAGTGCTGGATTAAAGGCCGAAGCACAAAAGCTTCTTGAAATAATCCGAGAAAACCCTTTCCAAAAGCCACCGCCTTACGAAAAGCTGATTGGTGATCTTGCTGGAGCTTATTCCCGCAGAATCAATATTCAACACAGGATCGTTTACCAGGTTTATCAACAAGAACGTGTCATTAAAGTACTTCGATTATGGGCGTCCTACGAATAGCCGATATTACTCGATTTCTGACGGGAATCTTCGCCTGTGAAGTATTTTTGCCTTCTTAGGAAACACTTTAACCAGACGAATCTACGAATCGCTTTGCGTTGGCAGTGCAAATTTTCAACACGAGCCTCATTGAAAAAGGTTTCTGTGGTCTGCACGATAGTCAGTTACTCTCTTGCCTGTTGCCTGACACTTATCCCGAAATGACCAGCAAAGATTCCTGGAAGAATTTCTTATTGGCCTGGTGGTCGAGAAAGAAGCGATTTATCCCGAAAAACGATTGCGTCTCCTACACACATCACCGTCTGCCAACAATTTCCTCCCCAATCGGTTTCGCGTTTATCTTCGCAAATCATATTTATTACTGCATCAGCCTTCAATTGGACTGCACGAATGCGAACACCTTGTTTGGCCTCCTCCCTGCTCGGCGAACCGCTGGCATATAGATTACGTTTGCTGGCTATGCCTTCAACTGTCCCAAGAATTTGGTACCTATCTCTTGGGACAGAACCAGCTTCGAAAACCACCATCTCCGCAACCTTTTGTCTCTCAATAGCGGAAAGGTACGATACAGATGGATTTGAGGCTCAGCCACCCAAACAAACGAGTGTGAATCCAGCTAAAATCAGATTTACTTTATTGCTCATAGTATTCCTCCGCTCGACCAATACAGTTCATAGGAGCTATCTGGAATGTGGCAAAATCGACCTTCATGGACATTTTAGATTAATCAAGAAGAGACCTTCCAAAGTTTCCGATTCCCGGTCTCTTGCGGAAGCCGTAGTTCGTCTTTGAAGAGCTAACCCAAAGTACATCAAATAATCGCTTTCAAACCCCTTCTTCCAGAGTCTCGGAGATACCGTGCGTGGAATCATTATTCGGTTTCGTAGCAGGCCAGAATCTCACCAAAATAGAGCGTATGGTAATCTTTATTAGGATACAGCTTCTCAAGGCTACCATCGAGAAAAGCGTTATCCATTGCCGATTTATAGACGATTTTGCATTCATAGTGAATGCCGGGAATATTAATGATAGGTGATTCAATACACTGTGCCTGTTTTTGGAGCAGATCACATTGTTTAAACTTATCAAAATCTCTGCCGGACTTTGTCCCACAAAACGTAACGGCCTTGTTATACTCGTTACCGGTAGGGATGGTGACGGTGAAATTGTCTGTTTTTTCTAGCAAGGTGAAAGTGTATCTTGAGTCTCTTACGGCTACCATGAAAACAGGTTTTTGCCAAATATAGCCTATTGTTGCCCAACCAATGGTCATGGTATTGACGATATTGTCCGCCTTGACGGTAAGAAATGCACCTTGTTTGATCCGTTCCATTAATTTGGCAGTTTGTTCAAGATATTCTCTTTGTTTCATAAGTGTTTTTCTCCTCAAAATGGTTCTAAGTCTAGGTCGTTGAATTATTATAACCTGTTGTGAAAACTTATGTTAAAGCAACTTGACGTTATGGTTAGCATTTATCACGAGATAAATCTGGTTCAATCTGATTTTTGATTGAATATAGCATCTTGACTTTTGATATCTGAGTGGGCAACATTTCCCGGGTCGAATGATGATTTGTCTGGTCAGGCAAGCCGTAACTGCGCCAAAGAAGCGAAGGCATTTCCCCCACTTATGTCCGGAATGATACTCAACTCAAGCACAGTGACCGCCGGGAGCTCGACGTGAAGGTCTTCCGTCTCGCTAGTTGTGCCTTGGGGACTGAAGTTCCACTGCTGCCGAACGATTTCCCGGTACGACTGCCCGCCATCCGGCGACCAACGCAAGACATACTCTTGCGTGCGCTCAGTGCGGGGCTCCACGAAGTTCAGCCTGATCCGTCGAAGCCGTTGCGGATTGGCGAAGAGAAGCCGGATCGTCTGCTTTCCCGGACCGGCGGCACGCCACCCTGAGGCCTGACCGGGTAGCAACGCGGACTCAATTGGATGAGCGGCATCCTCCGAGGTGATTTCCACCTCCACGAGCCCCTCCATATTCAACCAGTCCTGGTCAAGAGATGCGGTTTTTTGTTGAACTGGGGTGATTATTCGCTTGAGCATCGTTGTGTCTCCTGGTTTCAAGCTAGAGAAATTCTTAACCGCCTAACGTTTTAATAACGGGCGCGTTTAAACAAACGAAACCAAAGTCCCATAGAAAATTTCGTAAATCCACGGCCAACATGGCTTTCGGCCATTTATTTCTCTCAAATTTACACACAGTCTTAAGTCCTGTCAAATCGGGAATTGTCATGGTAACAGCATTCGATGCTGATTCGCTTTGAGGAAGTTGCCTGTACCCAAGTCGCCAAGTCGAAAAAAAATAGAGAATTAACGCGCCTAAGGCCGTTTCTAAAGCAGCCAGACTGCCATTCTTTATCATGTCTGCTGAATCAAATAGACCCATAAATCCTATGGGACTTTGGTGTCGTGTCGTTTGTTTAAATGCACCCCTCTTTTTGAACAGTAGTTATATCCTCATGAGGTGAAAGCCAATCTCATTGAGATTCATTTTGCCTCCTAGCCAGCCTTACTCAATCTTGATAAACTCGTAAAAACCTCGATTTTCGATGGATAAGTAAAAAGCTTCATGTTGGAGGAGTGCGATTTTCCTAATATTTCGGCGTACATACGGTACGTCGTAATGATAGGAAAATTCTAACAACGAACAAGATGAAGAGTTTTTACGACGCCATCAATCTTGACACGAAAGCATAAGCAGTCATCCGGCACGATCAAACTGGAGCAACAGTTATTTATTGATTTTTGAAAACATCTTTAAATTTTCGGATAGCACATGTTAGGGAGTTTTTATGACACTTATTGACTATCATTCTTTTTGCACTAATATTCATAACAAAGAACAGTCAACAATGATCTTTGGCTAAGAGGATTTTTAGGAAACATCACCTATGCAAAAGAGGAGATGGGACATGAAAGCATTAGTAATACTTTGTTGTTGTTTTCTGTTTCCGATGAGTGTCAACGCAGAAACTATATGTAAAGTCAAACATTTTAGTGCGTTACCTCATTCATTTAGCGGTGTTGAACGATGCACAAATGAGAACGAGTGGGTAGGCGAAGCGATGGCAAGATGTAAACAAAAAGCGCGTGAACTCTATCCATCGGTGCCAAGTGTCAGCTTTTCGTTCCCTCAGGTTTATACACCTGGTTACGCTGGCAGTTATGTGATGGATGAGACTAAATGCAAGAAGCAGTTGCAAGGAAAGTGTGTGGAATATTTTCGCGACTGCAAAGCAACTTTCAGTGAATTGAACTGTAATGTCGATGTTTGTAGAACCGTAGATGAAACCTTTTGAAATAAAGGGAGGTTTTTTATCCTTCTTCTTTATTAAGGTTGATGTGTCTCCCAATAAGATACGCCCAGAGGATCTTGGTCTGCACGATCCCGTGTGGATCGCAGGCAAAGAAAGCAGGTTTTGATCAATAGGAGAGATATGGACTATTGGAAATCAGAAATTCAGTAATGGCAGTAGTCAGGCCGTCATTCAAAATGGAGTAA
>CAWHJQ010000008.1:0-13429 GCA_963829695.1 uncultured delta proteobacterium
AAGAAAACGACCACGTCCACAAAACGAAAAAAACCCCAGTCTTAACGGCGACTGAGGCAATGCCACGGTCCAAAGCCTTAGGCAAAGGACCAAACGACCCGAAGATCTATTTATTAATTAGGGGAAAAAACGCATTAGGTCAATGTGTTTTTTTTGTTGAGGTATCTGGAATAACTTTATGACTCCTGCAGACATTGTTCAAAAATTGTGGAACTATTGTAACGTCCTCAGGGATGACGGCATGAGCTATGGCGATTACGTTGAGCAATTAACGTATCTGCTGTTTCTGAAGATGGCTGATGAGCGATCAAAACCACCCTATGACGAGGAAAGCAAAGTAGCGCCAGGCTACGACTGGCCGAGTCTCATCACGAAAGACGGTGACGAGCTGTTTGATCATTACCGTCATACCCTTGGAGTGCTGGGCAAAGAAAAAGGGTTACTCAGTCTGATATTCAATAAGTCCCAAAATAAATTCCAGGATCCGGCCAAACTTCGGCGGTTGATTGTTGACCTTATTGATAAAGAAAACTGGTCCATAATGAGTGCCGATGTAAAGGGGGATGCTTATGAGGGGCTTTTAGAGAAAAATGCCCAGGACACCAAGTCTGGAGCCGGACAGTATTTCACTCCGAGGTCACTTATCCAAGGGATTGTAGATGTAATGCAACCAAAGCCAGATGAAACAATTTGCGATCCAGCCTGTGGTACTGGCGGTTTTATTCTTGCTGCGCACGACTACCTCATTGAAAAATTTCCCAACATGACACGGGAGGAAAAACGAAGCCTTAAAGATTCTACTTTTTCGGGCTGGGAACTGGTGCAGAACACCGCTCGTCTTTGTGCAATGAACCTCATGCTCCATGGAATCGGCACTAATGGTGGTAAATTGCCATTAAATGTCGCTGATGCTTTGGGGAGTGACACTGGAGAAAGATTCGATATTATCCTGACCAATCCTCCGTTTGGAAAAAAGAGTAGCACGACAATTATTGGTGCTGATGGGAAAAAGAACAAAGAAAAAGAGACCTATGAACGTGAAGGATTCTGGACCACGACTTCCAATAAACAGCTTAATTTTGTCCAGCATGTGGTCACACAGCTCAAGCAAAATGGACGTTGTGCGATTGTCGTTCCTGATAACGTACTTTTCGAAGGTGGTGCTGGAGAGACTATACGTCGAGCGATATTAAAATCTTGTGATGTCCATACACTGCTGCGTTTACCAACCGGTCTTTTCTATGCACAGGGAGTAAAAGCAAACGTTCTCTTTTTTGATCGAAAACCAGCAAGTGAATTGCCCTGGACCAGAAAACTGTGGATTTACGATCTTCGCACCAATATGCATTTTACCCTCAAAACGAATACGTTGAAACGTGAAGATCTTGATGAGTTTGTTGAATGCTACAACCCTGCCAGTCGACATGAACGAAAAGACACCTGGACGGAGGAGAATCCAGAGGGGCGCTGGCGTTCTTATGATTACGATGAGCTGGTAAATCGAGACAAAGCCAGCTTGGATATCCTTTGGCTGAAAGATGATTCTCTTGAAAATTCCGAAAACCTGCCGGATCCAGACATTATTGCTGCCGAGATAGTCGAAGATCTGGAGGCAGCCCTGGAGCAGTTCCGGGAGATTGCTGAGGATTTGGAACGGGGACCTGTTGAAAGTTGAATACGTGTAGACTTGTCGTTGAAGAATTAGCTTAAGTATTTATAACCTCAAATTTAACAGATAAGTATTTTAAATAACAAAAAAATATTAAAAGTCTCCCGTTGAAAATAATAAAAACAATATTGTCTAATCAAGCGGAGCAGGGGATGGTTGCACCAGCGTATACTTTTTGAATATTTAGTACCCATATTAAAACCGTACCCAAAATATCTTCAATATTTCTGCTATATCATTACCTTATGTTGGATGCATGACGTAGGTAATCCCCTATTATAGCATTGTTTCAAGCCCATCGTTAAAAGAAAACATTAAGTCAAATCTGACTTGAAATTCTCAGTTAGCGGCCGTTTAGTTGCATACCTCTTTTGGGTCACATTGATCTGAGTGAATTATTTCTCAAATGTTACATTTGCAGCTGTGAAGATATTTGTCCATATGGTACCATGTTAGTATAGAGGTTGTTGCTAATGTGTTGAATTTATAGGAAATGTGTGTTGGAATGAGCCTTAACGATATTGATATTCGAAAATCCCTAGTTGAAAAACTGGAAGGACAGGCTAGTAAGCCAAAAGCCATCATTGAAGAACTCCGAGTTCATAATGGAAATGCTATTGCCGATGTTGTTGCAATTTATAGTAATGCTCATTGTTATGAGATAAAGGGCGATGGGGACAAAATAGAACGAGCATTAGAGCAGGGGCAATATTACAACCAAGCATTTTGGAAAATTACCCTAGTTACAACAGAAAGACATTTGAAGAAGGCTTTACAGATTTTACCCAGCTTTTGGGGAATTATTGTTGCAGAGCAAGTAGATGAAACTGTTCGTCTGTCTTATGTTAGAAAATCAGAGCCCAATAAGTATTTCAACAAAAAAACAGCACTGTTAACTTTATGGAAAAGTGAAATGCTAAATCTCGTTGCTCCCCAGCAAAGAAAAAAGCATATTTGGACAAGAGATTCTCTCTCTACCCAAATCTCACAAGCGAAGAAAAAGCTGCAAGTGAGTAAAGAAATCAGTTCGTTGCTAACACAGCGGTATTATAGTCAGTGCTCATAACCAATCCTTCATCATATAAGTCATATGGGAATTCAGTGTAGGTTTGACAACGCTTCCCGGAGTGACACCTGATCCCATCCCACAGCTCTTTTCATAGAAAAATTTACACCCTGAGGAGTACCCTCTCCCTCTAAAAAAAGCTTGTCTCTCTAGGGTATTAGATAAATCGTTGTATTGGTGTGACCCTCTCGGGTGACGGGCCAAGGCTCCACCCCTTGCAATATAATGCCTATCTTCATAAGAATAGATTATCTTAGGTGTAGTAATATTTCGCATTGCCTCGGGTATAATGTCAATTTCGCTAAAGTCTGGGGATACAGTTGGTTGTGCTAACCTAAAATTGACCAGCAAAGAGGGGTAGTGATTACCGAAAATTGACCACCCTGGGCAAGTAATCTTCTGTTAGAATGTTTTATTTTTTTGACATTCAGCCAGGAGGTGAGGAGTTGCTCAAGATGGATCAATACGAATACATCAGGACGGCCCAACGGGTCTATGGCACGAACATCAGCGAACTGGCGAGACAGACGGGCCATTCGCGAAACACGATCAAAAAAGCCCTTCGAGGAGAAGCGTGGGGATACAGTGAGCGAGAACAGCAACTGTATCCTGTATTGGGGCCATATCGCACGATTATCGAAGAATGGCTGAAGAAGGACAAGGATCAGCCGAAGAAACAGCGGCACACAGCACGGCGGGTGTACAACCGATTACGCACAGAGCAAGATTACCGAGGCAGCGAATCGAATGTTCGTCGTTATGTGCGGATGATACAAATGGAATTAGGGCTTGATTTTGCAAACCAGGCGTTCATAGCATGCGAACCTGAAGCCGGGCATGAAGCAGAGGTAGATTGGGGCACAGCAACGGCCGTTATTGGCGGTGAAAAAGTTCGTCTGAAGTTTTTCTGCATGCGGAGCAAATATTCCGGGAAACACTTTGTTCGTTTTTATCCCTGTGAACGTCAGCAGGCGTTATTTGACGCCCATATCCAGGCCTTTATTTTTTTTGGTGGGATCTTCCCTGTTTTGATCTACGATAATTTGACGACGGCGGTGCGTAAGGTGTTCCAGGGCAAGCGACGGCTCGAGCAGGAAAGCTTCAGTAAATTCAAGGCCTATTACAGTTTTACTGCCCGGTTTTGCAATCCTGACAGCGGCAATGAAAAAGGAGGAGTGGAAGGACTGGTAGGTTTTGCTCGCCGGAACTACATGGTTCCGGTACCTGAGGCGGAAAGCCTTGAGGAACTCAACGAAAAGCTCCTTGCCGACTGCCTGTCTTACGGTTCGCACAAGATGGCGGGCCGTACAGAGAGCGTAGCCGACCTATTTGAGGGTGAGAAAGCCCATCTTCTCGATCAGCCGAATATAGCCTTCAGCAATACCCGTCCGGGTGATGCCCGAGTTGATAAATACGCCACGGTAACGGTCGACAAGAATCGTTACTCCGTGCCGTGGAAATATGCCGGGCGCAGGCTGAAGACAATTGTCCATGTGGACCGGGTGGAGATTTTTGCCGACGGCAAAAGACTTGCCGTTCATGAACGTCTATTCGGCAACAACAAATGGAGTCTTGCCCCGGAGCATTATCTGGAGCTTATCCAGCAACGTCCGATGTCGTTTGCCAGTGCTCGAGTAATACGGCAATGGCGAGAACACTGGCCCCAGTCACTGCATCAGTTACTTGCTAATTTTTGTCATATTCAGGGGGAAACCAAAGGGATCAAAGATTTTATTGCAGTATTGATGCTGTACAGTCGCTATAAGGCCGACGAGGTGGAGACTGCAGTTGAACTTGCCCTGGAAAAGAATCTTTCCGGTAGTGAAGGGGTTCGACATCTGTTGATATATTCCAATGAACAGATTGTTCCCATTACACAGCTTGCCGACTGGTCGAGTCTGCCTTCTCCCGATCTGAGCCTGTATGGCGTGTTGGGAGGTGTACAATGATGTCTGTAGCGATGATCGGATTGCGGGAAAATCTCAAGGCTCTGAGTCTGGCAACCGTAGCTCGGGACCTGGAATCCCGTATACGCCAGGCCAAGGAGAGTGGTCCGGGCTATGATGAGTTTTTGCTTGATCTGACAACAATCGAGCTTGAAGCCAGAGCGGAAAACAGACTTAACCGCCGGGTGCGGGAAGCTAAATTCCCCCTAATGAAGACCTTGGAGGGGTTTGATTTTGCCGCCGTGCCCGATCTCGATATCCGGGTAATAAGAGAATTGACCGGAGGTGATTATATAAAAGAGCATCGCAATGTCCTTTTTCTAGGGCGCAGCGGTACGGGCAAGACCCATCTGGCAACGGCGCTCGGTGTTGAGGCCTGCAGGAATAATTACCGGACCAGGTTTGTCAGTTGCTATGGGTTGGTGAATGAACTTATTGAAGCTCGTCAGGATAGAGATCTTCAACGTATTATTGGAAGGTACGCTCGTTACGAACTGCTTATCCTTGATGAGCTGGGCTACATCCCGTTTTCCAAAGAAGGTGGGGAGCTACTGTTTCAGGTTCTTGCCGAACGGCAGGAGAAAGGATCGGTAATTATTACCACGAATCTTGGTTTTGCCGACTGGACCCAGGTGTTCGGCGATCCGGTGATGACGACAGCCCTTCTTGATCGACTAACACACCGCGCTCATATCATCAACTGTCAGTGGGATAGCTATCGCTTGAAAGAAAGCCTCAAAGGGCAACAACTGAGAAAAGGGAAATGAAGATGGAAGTCACTGCATATAATCCTCAGAAGGGTCGATTGGAAACGATAGAGGCTCTTTTTACCGAAGACACAACGACATGGTTTGACAGCACGAGGAACCCTGACAGCATCAGGATGATAACCGATCTGAACGATGGCATGCTGATCACTGATAATAGCTGGAATTATCCCGTAATTGTCTACGATGTCACGCGAAAGAGTATAAATTACAGTCGGAAAAAAGCAGGAAAATTGCGCAAACAGGCTTTGTCGGAAAGTTAAATCAGCGACGGAAGGGGCGTTCCGGGTGGCAGGAGAAACTCCAGTCGCCTACGGCTCCTTCCGTTTCTCCTGCCACCCGGAACCAACCACAGTGGTGAGACCCCATCACCCTTCTGTTTCTTAATTCGGGGTGGTCAATTTTCGGTAATCACAGGTGGTCAATTTTCGGTTGTCATTTACAATACAGTACCATAATCGCCCAAGTATAAATCTGTATCTGTTAATAGTGCCGAAACTGTTCTGAATATCTCCAGTTCTCGTCGATCAACAAATGTTTCTGACTCTGTCGATAATAGTTCTGAAATTGATGCAGGTATAGATGATCCAGACACAATCAACTTTCGAATTTCATAATGCTGTGAAATATCGTTTGTAAATTGGTGTATGTTGGTTGCTAAGGTTCTTGAATCCGATCTCAGGCACATTCTGCAATCAAGTATCAGATCTATGCTGTCAAAAAGAGATAAAATGTTGCCCAGCTCGTCTTGTATCTCATCAGCAATTAACGAGTAGTTTATAAAATCGTCTTCTGTTAAGCGGATTGCGATTACATTTGAAGCAACATCACCACTGTTTTTTAGGGTTGCCACAGCCAAATTATGGTCGGGACATCTATCAATAGAAACAACCGGTATGAGAGGGAAATCTTTTAAGTTGGTGAGGATATATTGGTAATTGTTAATTCCATCAACTATTAAGTCGGAATCTATATTGTAATTATCAATGTAAAAGGCAGTTATGCCCACAAGATTGATTTCAATTTTTCTTCTGATCTTCGGTAGCTTATCTTTCAGCCAACCTTCGGTCGCTTCCTTGTTGAAAGGGATTTCAAGGAATGGCGTGAGCTGGTTCTTTAGACTACTAGAAAGAGTTTTAATTGCTGCAAACTCTCCTGCTTTTAGTTTCAAAAAAGGTATGTATTTATTCATCTCCGAACACCATTGCCCTCGTATCAACCCCATCTGTAAGCTGTCTAAATAGATGATAGGTATTTTTTTCTCTTTGAAGCAAGCCTGCAATCAATGCAGGATGAACTTCGCTTAACTCTGCAAACTCCACGATGTCATCAATGCTGTTAGTGTATTTTGCCTTGCAATTCCTCCATCTCCATCTTTCAGCAATCGCATTCTTTGCTATTCTGTTTGCTTGGAGTTCGGCATCGTTAGGATTAGCCTCATCCATATCATCAAAAATAGGTTCGTCAAGGAGGTCTAGGTGAAGGTTTATATGGGCAAGTTCGTGCAATAATGTGAACCAGAAATAATCAAGCCTTTTGTACCTGAAACTTATTCCTATGACAGGATTCCCTGTTATCAGTTTGAAGACAACACCATCAAGTTTCATACCTGGTAGAGATCTTTCATATATTAGTACAATACCCATTCGGGCCAAAATATTTGGTAATTCGAGAATTATCTCTGGGGTTACGCTTAATTTAGCTATTTCCCGCATATCTTTCGCGTTTATTCCATTAAAATCCGAAAGTTCCTGGATGGTTACCCTTATTTTGGCGGTTGTTAATACCCTCGTTTGCCATATAGCGCATAAGGCATTGTTGCTGGTGTCCGCTTTCCTGCAAAGACCTCTTAGGTTGTTTTGCTGAATATTGTTAAATAAGGATACTAAAGAATAATTAATATTTTCAGGTTCAACCCAACCTCTTTTGATTAGTTCTTTTATCGGAGCTTCGGCAAGAATATTTTTATACAGTCTATAGCTTTCAAGAGACCTCTTTGGGTCGACGTTATCGCCTCCTGCCCACTTCACTTCAAAATCTTCAAAAAATTTGGAGATTGTACCGTTTGAGGAATTCATGCTTTCTCCTCCAACTGGTCTGTTTCTTTAGGTGGCATTTCATAATATTTTAAAACATCTTTATCTCTATCCGGTACATTGACCATGCCGATGTTCTCGTAGTATGTTTTTGCCTGTGGTAGTGAATGGAGAGAAAACTCCTTAGTAAGGTTTAATTCTTCACTGGCAAAATCACAGACAGAGGATAATAGTATACTTCCTATTCCTTTGAATATTCTATCTTTTATACCAGTGTTACGATTCCAGGGAGCGACTGCAAGAAATTCAATGTAAAAAATATCATTTGAACTCAAAGCACTATCCTTGGGGTGGTAGATCAAACATGCACCCTGTGGTTTATCGTCAATAATGAGAAAAAACCAGTTATACTCATCGGTTCGATATAAGCATGATTTTGCAAACCAATCCCAATGAGAATCTTGTGAGTGAAGATTTGCTATTATTTTATAACGTTCTTGATCAGTCACCTGCATTTGCTCTATGGCTTCCATCAATTCAAGATTGTAGGCTCCCCATTGCATATCAATTTCATGAGCTGTAATTAAGTCCCAACCATGTGAGATCAGATAAATTCTTTTTGAACCATTGATGGAACGAATCTGCCCCGATGCAATCTCGGTAATCGACTTTTCAACCTGAAATTCACCATTGCTGACAAGTTGCCGTAATTCATCTAATGTCATGGGGTGCTCTTGTGTAAGGATAGGTATTTGTTGATAAATTCAGTTATCTACAAGACTTGAGCGTGTTGTATAACTATAAAAAATTGAACAAGTATCAATGTGATCAACAGAAAGTGGGGCGGAAGCATTGCTTTCTCGCCTGCTCAAATATGCTAATTATTGTACGTATTTGATCTACAAGTTTTACGTTAACATATTATCTTGCAACCTGACAGGGTATTGCTACAATTTACAAATAAAATCAGAACTATAATACCACTTAGTAGCACGACTAGGAAGAGACCGTTTTATCTTTAAGTATTTACAAGTGTGCGAGTCTAAGGTGATTGACTCAGCAAAAGATCTGGAATACATCTTGGGGAAGATGTATTCTTGCCTTGTTTCTGTGATTAAAAAATATTGGTAAGTGCAACACGATGTGTGTGCGGATGTGTGTAATTGTTAAACTCGAACTAATGTCGTGTATTTAATAAGTTGAAATAAAAGGAAATATTTATTCAATTTGATTCCGACCTCCGCCACGTGGCAGTTGTTGAAGTGAAGGGGGCAGTTATCTCTCGTATCCCGCTCGGACGGCATCTTCCATGTTAGCCAGCTCGCCATCAGTCAGTAGCCCGAAATGTGATTCTCTCTTCCTTGCCGAAAGGCGACCGTTGTTTTGCAGGCAGAGCTGGATAAAAAGATCGATCAGGCGGTCCGGCATGTCTACGATCCCTTGAATGGCTTGCTTGGTCTTGTCGTAATTGGCTAGAAAATCCAACTCTTCCACCAGTTCGTGCTCGATGGTGATCTTCACGAAATCGTACAATGCCTCTGCCTGGGCGGTCATATCAATATATCTATACCAAGGACCGATCTCTCCAGGCACGGTCATCTGGCCGAGATCGTCCAGCTCATATTCGATCAGTCGCATCAGCGGGTTAGAGAACACTTCCAGTGAATGATCATAGAGGGCAGGATTTTTCAACATGGCGGCGGAAACCGGAAACATGAGACCTCTTGGGATTGCTCCGCGCAGAGACAAGATATTGTGAATGAGAAAAACGGTGGATACGGCCGTTGCCATCCTCAAAGGGGTGGATGAAGACGAAACCATAGGAGATGGCTGCGGCATGGATAATTGCCGGTACCGACCCCTCTTGTGTCACCGCCGACAAAGTATTGACCCACCCACCACCGAAAAGCTGACCCACCAGCTCGTTTTTTTGTACCACTTCGATAAAATTTAACCAGACCCACCTGTTTAGTTTCCAAGTTAACCACCAGAGCTCTATCATAACCTTCAAGAAAGTCATGAATCATGGGAGGAGTGATGAGGCCTACGAACAGAAACCGGAAACGACCGTGCAGAATCTGCGGGAAATGGTTCAGTCCGAACCCACGTCTTGGTGAGCGACAAAAGACCTGCGGGGAGAAGGAATGTCAGCGGAAGTGGCATGCCAAGAAGTGCCGGGAGTGGAACCGGAAGAATCTTCCGTATTTTGAGGAGATTTATCTGGAAAGGTGCCTGGCGTCATGCGAGATTTCCAGGGGGCAAGTCACAACCAAACCATCGAATGTAGTTACACCGGCCTCACTACCAACAACTTCTGTTCAAGAGGTGATAAGCCTCCAACAATTGGTAATCATAAGGCATCTTCTGAGACAACCGAATCGTCGATTTCAAGAGGTGATCGAAGGACAACGATCTGGAATTACAATAAATCAGCGACGACTAGTGCTCATTCCCAATTCAAGAGGCGATGGTGAAGCCGGTGCCAATCCGGTATCCTGATGCAACCACTACAAAGAAGAGGTGCATCATGGGACAAGGGATACTTTTGAAGCAGTCAGAGCCGCTGGCAATATCGGCGATAGGAGAGCGGTTCCAGGGCTTACGGATAGTAGATCCATCGGCGGAACGAACAATTTTGAACTCGATGCGACAATATGGCCAACTGACGCCGGTGGTGGTTTGCCGGCTTGAGCCTGGAAATGATGAACTCCTGGATGGTTTTAAACGTCTTCGGGCCGCTCGGAATCTATCGATGCGGGAGCTAACGGTCAATCGTCTGGAGATGGGCCCGAGGGGGTGTAAGGCGGCAATCCTGCAGTTGAATCGAGTGGGGCGCAATATCAGCTCGATGGAAGAGGCGCTGGTGGTCCATTCGCTGTGCCATGACGATGGTCTAAGCCAGGTGGAGATTGCCGGGTTACTGGGTCGTCACAAGAGCTGGGTCAGTCGACGGGTGGCGTTGATTGCCCGTCTTTCAGAAGAGGTGCAGGAACGGATCCGGCTGGGACTCTTGCCGGCGAGCCTTGGGGCGGAACTGGCGCGGTTGCAGCGCTGCAACCAGCTGCAGGTTCTTGAGAGCATCAAGACCCATCACCTGACCTGGCGTGAGACCAGAAAAGTAGTCAGTGCCATGCTGAGTCGCCTCCCATCATATTGGCCTCCACTCCTGCATGATCCGCGTACCGTTCTCGGTAAAGACACCGAGGGCGTCGTACTCGATCCGGCCGAAGAAAAGGGCATTGGTCCCGAGGCGAAGAGGCTGTTACGCACCTTGGTCACCTTCGAGATACAATGTCTGGATATGGCACTGCTGCTTTCCTCGACAGCCTTGGGAAGATATGAGGCAATTGAGGAAAGAAGGCTCCGGCTGGCGTGCGGCAAAGTCGGTGCCGGTCTGGCCCTGGTCGAGCAGGAATTACGACAAATAGAAAAGGAGCAAAATGGTGCAGGTGATTAAAAACAGGGAAGATTTTGAACAACACCTCGTTGTTATGCATACGCGGCAAGGGTGGTCGATCAGGGCATTGGCCAAACATTTTGCCGTCGGTCGCAATACAGTACGCCGGATCCTGCGTAAACATGAAGCACGGCGGGACCACGGCAACGATGCCGTTTGTATCGGTAAACCGGTAAAGCGGGGCAGCAAGCTTTCTGCCTACGAAGAACTGATCAAAAAACTCCTGGAAAAGTATCCCAAGATCACCGGGCAAAGGCTTTTTGAAGAACTGACTGCCGCGGGTTATAGCGGCGGGATCAGTATCCTGCGCGACCATCTGCGACGCGTCCGGCCGCGGCCCAAAAAAGAGCCGGTCATCCGTTTTGAAACAGAACCCGGTCTGCAAGGCCAAATGGACTGGAGTCCCTATACCATAAAGTTTACGACCGGGACGATGAAGGTCCAGTGTTTTTCCTATATTCTCGGGTACTCCAGGCGCCACTTCGTCGACTTCACCCTGCGCCGTGATTTTTTCACTCTCATCCGCCGCCATCAGGACGCCTTTACCCACTTCGGCGGTGTACCCGCTCAGTGTCTCTATGACAGCGAAAAGACCGTGGTTCTGCGATGGGAAGCGGGCCGCCCGGTAATCAATCCGGCCTTTGCCGCTTTCATTACCCATTATTGCGTGCGGCCGGTCATTTGCCGCCGGGGTCGGGCAGAAACAAAAGGAAAAATCGAGAGACCCTTTCAATACATAGAAGGCAACCTCCTTTGCGGCCGGGAGTTTCGGGATCTCGACGATCTCAGGGCGATGGCCCGCTGGTGGTTGAGGGAAAAAAGCGACACCCATATCCATGAAACCACCGGTCGACCGCCTCTTGAACTCTTTCTCGAGCAGGAGGCACAAGCTCTTCACCCTCTTCCTCTACACCCCTACGACTCTGGAGAAGTGGCATTACGGGTTGGTGATATCGAAGGGTATCTCGCCTTTGAAACCAATCGCTATCCCATCCCCTATGCCTATGTTGCCGATATCCTGACCATGAAGGCCACCGACAACGAAATCTTCATCTACTCGCCGGAACTCGACCTTATCGTCCGCCACCAAAGGTTACCGGCTGGTGCCGGAATCAAGTTGGACGGCACGGCAATCCACGGAGGCAAAACGATACGCTACGGCCTGGAACCTGTCCGCGATCAGTTCATCGCTCTCGGCGATAATGCTGAAGAGTTTCTCCTCGGCCTGCAGAACAGTGAGAAGAAAAACGCCGGTTTCCATGCCCGTTTTATCCTGCGGCAAAAAGAGCACTACCACTGTCGGGACATCGACCGGGCCCTCGGGCATGCCAATCGCTATCACGCCTACGATTGCAAGGCGGTGGAACGTATCCTCCACAGCAAAGCACAACCGAGGACTCTGGAGTCTATCCGCAACCAGGAGGCATCACGGGAACTCGGAGCGGTTATCCCGGAAGTCGTGCAACGATCCCTTGATGAGTATGACGTGCTTCTTGATGCCAAATACCCCAATGGAGAACAACCATGAGCAAGCACAAACAGCCCACCGGGCTCCAGCAACTCTTTCTCGAACTGGGGTTGAACCGCATTGCCGCCGTCCTTGACGACGAACTTGGCCGGGCCGCCGCCGAAGCCATTCCTGTTACGGATCTTCTTCAACGCCTGCTCACTCTGGAAAATGATGCTCGTACCGAACGACGGGCCGAAAGGCGGATCAGAGAGGCCAAAATGCCCGACAGGAAACTCCTCGCCGATTTTGATTTCAATTTTCAAAAGAGCATCGACAAAAGACAGATCATGGAGCTTGCAACCCTGGAATTTGTAGGACGCAAACAAGGGCTGGTCCTGGCCGGCAACTCCGGCACCGGCAAAAGTCATATCGCCAAATCCCTGCTCCTTATCGGTTGCAGGCAAAACCATCGCTGCCGCTATGTTACCGCCGCAAGCATGCTCAAAGAACTCCTCACCGGCCTTGCCGACAATAGCCTGGACCAGAAACTCAAGCGGTTTCTCACCCCAGAGATCCTGCTCATTGACGAAGTCGGCTTCGACCGCCTGGAACAGCATGATGCCGCCAATGCCTGTCTCTTCCATAAGGTTATCGATGGCCGGTACTGCAAAGGTTCGACTATCATTACCACAAACATCGACTTTAAACAGCTCGGCGATTATCTCGGCGACCCTGTCATCACCACTGCCACCGTCGACAGAATGATCCACCACTCGATCATTATCAATATCCAGGGGCCTTCCTGGCGTCTCCACGAATCCCGTCGACTCAATACCATAAAATAATCATCCACGATCAACAAAAAAGTCGGCAAGGCCGCGGCGGGCGCCCGCCGCGGCCTTGCCGACTTTCACTGCCCTTGTAGCTCAGGGATACAAAACCTCCTCGGTATCCTTCTCATCAATTATCTAAATACGGCAACTTTGCATGGGTCTGATTTGCTGTGCTAAATGGGTCAGTTTTTAATCGGGGGTGACA
>CAWHJQ010000009.1:0-190000 GCA_963829695.1 uncultured delta proteobacterium
AGAGTGGTGCCGAGCGTATCCTTATCTTCGAGGATGATATCGTCTTTGAGCGTTTTTCACCGGAACATTTGAAAAATATCACACGTTTTCTTCAGGGAAATGATAACTGGCAGGCCTTTTTTTTCGGCTGCATGGTGAAAAAATGCCAAAAAACCGCCTATCCATCCATTGTCAGGATAGGCTACAGGAGCCTTGCCCATGCCTATGCGGTGCAACGGGAATTCGCTGAAAATATGGTCAGGCACCATCCCTGGGAGAATATTGCCTTTGATGATTTTCTAAGAGACCTTGACAGTAGCCGGATGTATGCGGTCTATCCCTCTTTTGCTTTTCAAAGCGATGCCCCATCAGACAATGATCCTTATCTATTACTGGACCGTATTCGCAGGTTCTTCGGCGGCCTTCGGAGTCTCCAGAAGCGCAACGAAGTCTATCATCGTCATAAATGGTTGATCATCGGCTGCCACCTTCTAACCCTTTTAGCGATAGCGGTCTGGATGTGAAAAAACGACCCTTCTCTCCTGCCGAATGGACCGGAGGCATCGCGCTCTTTGCCTGCCTGCCGCTGTGGATGGTGGATCCCCGCCTTGCCATGGTTCCCCTGGTTGGATTCATTCTGCTCTGTTTTATCATGCCCTTTATGCCGGGGATGTCCTTTTTTTTGCCCGTAATCAGCAAGGGAAAGACCTCGCAGCCTGTAGTCGGCCTTACCTTTGATGACGGGCCGGACCCGCTGTCCACTCCACCCTTGCTGAGTGTCCTGGAAAAATATGGAGCAATTGCCACGTTTTTTGTCACCGGTGAACGTTCAAGGCGTTATCCCGATCTCGTCCGTGAGATCATCTCCAGAGGTCACAGTCTCGGCAACCATACCTATTCCCATGACAATTACCTCATGTTCAGAGGTACTGCCACGATTGTCCACGAAATCGAAACCACCCAGCAGGTTCTCAGGGAATTTGGATTTCTGCCGCGGTTATTCAGGCCTCCAGTGGGGATAATCACCCCCCGCTACGCGACTGCCCTTCATCAAACAGGGTTGCAGGTTGTGAATTTCAGCAGGCGGGCGGGTGACATGGGGAACCGGAGAGTACAAGGGATCTGTCGGCGGATACTTGAAAAATTGCGTGTCGATGACATCATCTTATTGCATGATGTCCCTCCCAGAGGGGGAGCAGACCTCCAGGATTGGCTGGTGGAGGTTGAGTCGCTCTTGTTGGGAATTAAGGAGAAGGGGCTTGATATCGTTCCCCTTGAGACTCTTATTGGTCAGCCTGTGATGATAAAGCTTTCATAAACACTTAGCAGCACACCATCTAGAGTCTGCACTTTTGCCTTCATATGATAAAGGTGATGGCGTCGTAAAAACTCTTCATCTTGTTCGTTGTTACAATTTTCCTATCATTACGACGTACCGTATGTACGCCGAAATAATAGAAAAAATGCACGCCTCCAATATGAAGCTTTTTACTTATCCATCGAGAATCGAAGTTTTTACGCGTTTATCAAAGGTGGGTGCGCACAGGCTTTACCAACATCCATAGAAGAAGAAAGGGGTCATTAGTCTTTCTTTGACCCCCTTTCTTACTTAGAGCAGACTTTTAAGGACATTTATCACAGATTCCTTTCTGTTCAGCAGAACAGCTTTCACCTGCTTGTCTTTAAGCTCGAGAATATTTCCCATCATTAAGGAATCAACATCAAGTCGGCAAATCAAAACTCTCCATCCATGTTTCTTATGAAGGAACTCTAATTGGCGATAAAAGCGAGGAGATCCGTCATTTGTTACAATCAACAATCTTGATACGCGGTCGCTCTGGTTATTGACATTTTGCAACCCGTGTAATTCATTTTCTAAGGCCTTTTCTACAGCCCAATAACCAATAATCAATTCACCAAGAAATTTCGCTGAGAAAATTTGCTTACGTAACTCTGGGGTTAGTTGCAAAACAGGAATATAAATATTCGAATCACTACAAAGCTCGATGCTCGCTTTTAATAATACCGCTCGAACGTCTGAATCGATTTTTTCCTTCTCTAACTGTTTAGGTAATTTCATTCTATTCCTATACTACGGCTATTCTCACAACGTTGAATTCACTGGTGTAGCGCTGTTTGGAAAATCCAGTGGAATGGCTAGTGTACGCCCGGAATGGGCGAAATTTTATGGGGTGTAAGTCTATGGGGTGTAAGTCCCTTGTGTATGAGTGCTGTCTCTGTTAATTACAGAAACATAAATGCCAGCCGAAGGCAAGGGTGACCTCGCGAGGGGTGGAAAGCAAGGAAAGAAAGTGAAAGAGGTCCGTTGTCAGCTAAGCTTGGCTCTCAAAGGTCAAAAGCGGACTTGACCCATTTTTACCATATTCTCGCACAGGCTCCTGCTAGTATTTTAGGCGATTGAATATTTTCTTTTGAAATTGAAGCAAACTGTGTACTATCCGCGGTTAATCGTAAAAATTATTCTTTTATTTAGAAATTTCTTGCCCAATAAATCCCATTATGACTAGAGATGAATGCAAAGATAAGATTTTAAAAATTCTTGTCGAAGATTTTGAATTTGAACAGCCAGGCTTAGAAGATAACCTCCGGGACGATCATGGTTTCGACAGTATCGATGCCATTGAGTTGCTGGGGAAAATTGAGCTCATTCTTGGCTTTTCCTTTACCAGAGCGGAAAAAGAACAGGCCATGGGTATCAGGACTATCAATGATATCCTTGACTATGTCGAAAAAATACAACACTCTCGAACCAGTCCCGTCGAATAGTTTACCCCTTTACAGGGGATTCTTTTTAAGTCAATAAGTAACTAGTCCGGTCTCCATCCATGAAACGACGCGTTGTTATCACTGCCTGTTCTGCCATTACTCCTATTGGCTACCAAAAAAACGATATCATAAACAGTCTTAGGCAGGGGAAGTCCGGAGTTGGAGTCCTGCGAGATGATGGGCTGCTGTCAAAGCATATTCACTCCCGTGTTTTCGGGACGGTGGATTACCCTATAGAGTACGACTTCAAACGGCAATATCGAAAAACAATGGGGCCTGTGGCCTATTATGCCTGCCAGGTCGCCAAAGATGTTCTGGAAAGCTCCGGGCTGAGCCAGGAATTTATCACCTCTGGCCGTCTCGGGGTGGCCTTCGGTTCAACCCATGGCAGCCCGACCGTCCAGCGAGAAATCTACAAAACTTTCTTCAATGATCTCGAGTCAAAATTCTCTTCCATCGGTGCTGTTGATTATCTCCGCTCCATGGTCCATACCACGGCGGTGAACATTACCAGAATGTTCGGCATCACCGGAAGAGTCATTGCTTCATCCACCGCCTGTACCACCAGCAGTCAAGCCATCGGCTTTGGTTATGAAATGGTCAAATACGGTATGCAGGATGCCATGATTTGCGGTGGGGCCGATGAATATGATACCACCACCGTGGCGGTTTTTGATAACCTGCTGGCTTGTTCGGTCAACTATAACGAAACGCCAAGCTGTACCCCCGTCCTTTTGATGCCAATCGGGACGGGTTGGTAGTAGGGGAGGGCGGCGGTGCTGTTCTTCTTGAAGAATATGAATCTGCAAAAAAACGAGGCGCAAAAATCCTTGGAGAAGTCATCGGTTTTGGCTGCAATAACAATGGCGGAGATCTTATCCTGCCAAATCTAGATGGAATCACCGCAACCCTGCGCCTGGCTCTTGATGATGCGAAGATCGCCCCCGATGATGTCGATTTTGTCAGCGCCCACGCCACGGCTACCAAAATGGGTGATGTCATCGAAGCTCAGGCCATTGCTGCCGTGTATGGCAAGGGACCGCTTGTCACCGGTCTGAAAAGCTACATGGGCCACACCATGGGAACCTGTGGGGTGATCGAAACCATTTTGGCCCTCTATATGATGGAACAAAGGTTTATCGCGCCCACCCTGAATCTGGAGAATGTAGATGAGCGCTGCAGCATGCTTCGGCATACCCGTGAATTAACAGAAACAGAGACTAAAATAGCAGCCATTCAAAATTTTGCCTTTGGCGGAGTTAATACCTGTCTTCTTTTGAAAAATGGTAGAGATGCAGACTAGGAACCTGTTCGAGAATGCCTTTTTGCCCAAACTTTTCGTTATTCTCACAAAACAATGCTCGCAATATTATTTATATGGCTGTGCTTGTTTTGTGAGAATGCCTCGATTTTGAACAAAATGTCTATTCTCGAGCAAGCCCCTAGTAACAATGCCTTTGTTCATTTTGCCAATCGATGTATTGATTGCATTGTAACTCTTATCTGCTGGGCCTGGTTTATCTTTGGTTTTCTGCTCTTTTTTTCCTGGCGTTATCTGGCATCCGCTCTTTTTTCGAAAGATCCGGAACTTAATTTTCAGCGGTTGAACAATCAATTCTTTCGGATATTTTTTCGCATAGTCAGATTGACTGCGCCCCGTCACAAGATAGAGATAGATGAAAATGTGACGGCAATCAAATCTTCGATTATTGTCTGCAACCATCTTTCCTATCTCGATCCATTATTGTTCATTGCTCTTTTTCAGCAACAGAAGACAATTGTTAAAACAAGATTCTTTGACATACCGATCTTTGGCTGGATTGTTAAAAAACTCGGGTACCTGCCGTCAACCAGTGAAGGGCCATTTGCTCAAATGATGATCAGGCAGATGGAAACAATGGAGCCGTATCTAAAAGCCGGTGGCAATCTTTTTGTCTTCCCGGAAGGAACCAGGAGCCGGGATGGAAAGATTGGCAATTTGAACAAGGGAGCATTCAAAATTGCCAGGATGTGTAAGGCACCTATTTATGTTCTGGAGATCCGTAACACCGATAAACTATTCACTCCGGGAAAGTTTATTTTTAACACCAGAATAAAGAATACCATCAGTGTTAAAATTATCGATCGTATCGAACCGGACTATCAACAAACTCCCTCCACAGCAGAGCTCGAGCAGCGGGTGCGGCAGGCGTACAACGAGAGACAGAGATGAAAGTCCTTTTGATATCCATGCCCGATGTGGTGCCGATTATCATCCATGAGACTGCAATCCATCTGCCTAATCACGGTATTGCCTGTGTCGGTGGCAATATTGATGCGGAACATGATGTTATTCTTATCGATCTGGTTCGCAAACGTCGTTCGCTGAAAAAATATCTCCGCAAGGTGATAGGAAAAATCGAGCCGGATCTGATCGGCCTTTCCTCAATGACCTGGCAGTATGATACATGTATTAAGATTGCCCATTTGATAAAAGAACTCCGTCCTGGGATCTCAATAGCCATCGGCGGCTATCATGCCACTTTAATGTATGAGGAGATCGCCGCATCCGAGGAGGTCCAGTGGGTTGACTTTCTGATTCGGGGGGAAGGGGAAGAGGTATTCCGGCGTCTGGTCAATGGCCTGGCCGGTCATGATAACCTGGCTGATATTCCTTCCTTGTCTTACAAAAAAAATGGTGTTTTTACCCATAATCCCCGGGGTGCAAACCTCGATCTTGAAACCCTGAAACCACCGATCCGTGATAAGCGCAGACTGACCTGGGGATACCATCTGATGTATTCCAAAATTGAACTGATCGAGACCTCCCGCGGCTGTACCCGCTCGTGTAACTTCTGTTCGATCAATCACATGTATGGGCGTACCTTCAGGACCTATCCCCTCAGCAGGGTTTTGGCCGATATTGACGATATCTATTATTACCGAAAAACCAGATCAATCTTTATCACCGATGATAATATGGTCTTGAATCCTGCCAGGGTGATAGAAATGTGTGATGCCATTATCGCCAGGGGCTACAAAGGCCTCAAACTATTTGTTCAGGCTGATTGTCTGTCCATGGCAAAAAATGAGAAGATGGTGGAAAAAATGGCAGCGGCAGGTTTTTGTTCTGTTTTCCTAGGTATTGAGAACGGATCAAAAAAGAACCTGAGCGTGGCCGGCAAAGGCGATATCGTCGCGTTCGCGAAAAAGGCCATTGCCAACTGTCATAAGAACAAAATCATGGTTATAGGCGGCCTTATTTTCGGTTTCCCTGATGATGACGAAGAGGCTATTAGAGAAAATTATGAATTTTTCAAGTCCATTAATGCAGATTCCGCTTATTGCCAGGTGCTGACCCCCTATCCCAAAACCGGAATGCGGGAAAATCTTCTTGAACAGGAGTTGATAACTAACCAGACTGATTATAAAAAATATAACGGTTTGTGGGCTAATGTGCGGACTAATCATTTAGATTCGGAGCAGCTCCAGTATCAATTCTGGTATCAGCGTCAAGTGGTGTTGGGCTGGTGGAATCCGCCTGCCGAGGCCAGGAGCCAGGGCTGGGCGTGGATATCTATCTGGCGTTTCATTTTCAAACCTTTGTTAAAACTTCGCTATAGAAGTATTATGAAAAAATATGGTTGGCAGGGGCGTTACCGGAGAGAAGTAAAACGCTGGGAAAATATGAACAGGTTTCAGGATCTTGAGGAGTATTAAGATCGATGCAGATTTATAATCTTGAATTTACCGAGCAGGAAATCCGTGAAGCCGTGGCGGTGGACAGACTGCTTTCCATGGAGATCGAATTTAGCCGGATCTGTAATTTCCGTTGTTCCTATTGCTATGTCGAGGAAAAGGTCGAGTACGGAGATGAGCTCTCCAGAGAGGAAATTAAAGACGCCATCCTTCAGGCGAAAGAACTTGGAGCAAGAAAGATCATCATCCTGGGCGGAGAACCTTCCATTTATCCACATCTTGTTGAAATGATAAATTTTCTTTCGAAAAATGGACTTCAAATCGAGATGTTCACCAATGGTTCCGGAATTACTAGAGAACTGGCCGGTGTCCTGGCTGAGAACAACGTTCGGATTGCCCTGAAATTAAATTCGCGGGATGAACAAATCCAGGATCAGCTGGCCGGGAAAAAAGGTGCCTTTGTTATTATAAACAAGGCATTGGCTGCCTTGAAGGATGCAGGCTATCCATCTAAAAAACTGTTTTTGGCGATCAGTACTGTAATATGCAACCAAAATATTACTGAACTGCCGGCTATGTGGGAGTGGCTGCGGCAGGAAAATATTGAACCTTATTTTGAGGTGATTACTCCCCAGGCGAATGTGCTGGGAAATAGTTGGCTTAACGTTACCCCTGAAGAATTAAAACAGTTATTTATCAATCTCTCGGCTATAGATCGGGACAAATTTGGCCGGAGTTGGGAACCCCAGCCACCGCTGGTTGGCAACAAATGCATGCGCCACCAGGTCTCCTGCGTGGTGACGGCGACCGGCGATGTCATGCCCTGCGTTGGAGTTACCATCGCCCTTGATAATATCCGTAACAACAAACTTGCCGATATCCTTATAAATAGTGAAGTGGTTCAAAATCTAAAGAACTACAGGAACATGATAAAAGGGGAGTGTCACAGTTGTGAAAAAGCGGCGGAGTGTTACGGTTGTCGAGGCGCGGCCTACCAGCTCACCGGCGATTATCTAGCCTCGGATCCCACTTGTTGGCGTAATTCCGTCTGTAAAAATTAGCAAAGATGTTGTAGCGTGTGGTTTTTGGTGGCTTACTTGTTGTGTGTTGCTGTCCCAAGTGGTATGAATACATTTTTTTTACCACTTTCGAAAGACAACCAAGGTCAAGGTACTTTATAACGTAACATTTTGATTGATTTGATAAGATAACCTGTGGTATTTCACTGGTTAAATAAAAAATGGATGAGACTCAGATAACCGCATCGATTGCAACCGATGGCAATTCGCCTTGGTTTTCCGGCCATTTTCCAGATAACCCTATTCTTCCAGGAATTGCCCAACTGAAGATGGTCGCCGATCTTCTTGCCAAGATCGTTGCCGGCAACCTGTGCATAGCAGGTTTGAGTCGGGTTAAATTCAGGAAAATTGTGAGGCCGGGTGAAGTGCTCGATATTCACGTCACATCCAGCAATACAAAAGATCAATGTATGTTCAGGATTACTAGCGGGAGCGAAGATGTTTGTTCCGGCAGGATGCTTTTTACCCATAACGAAAATATTACCGAAACAATTACAAATTCATGAGTAACGATATTAACCAGACCATAACCAGAATCGCTGAAATCATCATTAATGAACTGAAGCTTGAAGATGTCACCCCCGAAACCTTTGATGCCGACCTTGACTTAGTTGATGAGGTTGGTGTCGACTCCATGGACTTGGCAACCGTTGCCCTGGTCCTGCGAGATGAGTACGGGATACGGATTGACGAAGATGACTATCCCAAGCTGACAACCGTGCGCATAATCGCCCAGTATATTACTGACAAACTCAACAGCAACGATTAGATGTCAGCCCCGCATCCGCTCTATAAATTCTCCGATATCATAGCAGATCCGATAATTCGACAGCGTTGGGAAAAGGTTCGCCGCTATTTCTTTCTGCGTGAATCGACCTATGACATGAGCAATCGGTGCAATATCCGCTGTGAAGGATGTTATTATTTTGCCGGTGAAAAGCAGTTTGCCGAAGAAAATACCGACGAGAAAGCCTGGCAGCAGTTGCTCGAAGCTGAAAAAGAGCGTGGGATAACCTTTGCCGTTCTTGCCGGAGCAGAGCCGTCTTTGGTGCCGAATTTGTGCGAGATCTGTTATCGGGTGATTCCACTTGGCACTATTGCCAGTAACGGCCTCAAACCTATCCCTCGGGAAATAGATTATCAGATCCATATCTCAGTCTGGGGGAATGACCAAACCAGCCAGGCCATAAGAAAGGCGCCGGACATGCTCGCCCGGCAGATGGTCAATTATAAGAATGATCCCAGGGCTGTTTTTGTCTATACCTTCACCCCGGTGAATATCGATGAGGCTCGGGAAGTGACCAGGCTCCTCGCTGAAAATGATCAGAAAATTACCTTTAACATGTTTTCCGCCCCGATCGGCTACAGGGGACATCTTCGCCATACGAAGGAAACCCTGATCAAAACGAGGCGAGTCATGAGCGAACTGCTGACGGAATATCCACAAACAGTGCTCTTTTCGACCTATAATATTGTTGCCCATACCGGAACGCAGGGATTGCATGAACTTTTTTCCTGTTCCTATCCCCGCCGGAATCCTTCAACGGATATCGGACTCGGCAGATCATTTAGACAGTATCGAACCGATCTGCAGTGGGATCGTGATGCTGCCTGTTGCGTGCCGGATACAGATTGTGACGACTGTCGTCATTATGCTGCAGGGAGCGCTGTGGTAACGGCTAGAATGTACCGACACGCCACAGATCCTGTGACATTTTCCGCCTGGCTCGACTATGTAGACACCTACCTTGCCGTCTGGGTCAGAGGATATGATAAGGGTCCGAACCTCTGCCATACCTTTATCAATCCGCCACCAAATATTTAGTAACGTTATGAAAACTGTCAGTTCCCTCCTTGATGCTAGTTGGTACGAGCGCTATAAAAAGATTTCCAGGCTCAATATCCGCAGTTCCATTTATGATGTGACCAATCGATGTAACCTGCGTTGCAAAGGGTGCTTCTTTTTTTCTTCCGGTGAGCATGAAGTTGGAGCCGAGGAAATGGATGTTGATAAATGGCATGGTTTTGTCGAAAAAGAGATGGAACGAGGTGTGAACCTGGCCATTCTCATTGGCGGCGAACCAACTCTTTGCCTTGATCGGGTTGAAGCCTTTTATAAAAGATTACCCACTTTCTGTGCCACCAACGGTCTGATCAAAGTCCCAAGGGACCGTTTTCCGGACATGATGGTCGGCATCTCTTTGTGGGGTGATGTTGAAGATGAAACAATCCTGCGAGGCAAAGATACCTTCAAGATCTCTAGTGGTAACTATGCCGGTGATCCCCACGCCTATTATCTCTATACCATTACACCAAAACAGCTTGGCAAAACTGAAAAGATCATCCGTAAAATAAAAGACGTAGGGCTAAAGGTGCATGTGCAGCTGCTGTCCAACGATGAGGCTGTCGATGGTTTTTCCTGGCAACCGGACGAACTGGTGGTCATACGTCAGGAAATGGACGACATGCTCGATAAATATCCGGAAACCGTTATTTCTTCCAAGTACTACCACGAGATAATAACCACCGGAAAAATGTTGGACCGAACCTTCGGCTGGATGGAATGTCCCTCGGTTACAGAACCAATCGATAAAAGAGAACCCCGGCCTAAACGGTTGACCAATTTCATCCGCTGGTCCTCCGATCTGCAGAAAATGCATCGTTGCTGTACCTCGGAAACCCGGGACTGCTCCACCTGTAAGGACGGTGCTGCCCATATGAGTTGGGTGATGGTCAACAAACGTGCGCATATCAAAACAACCAAAGACCTCCAGAATTGGATAGAGGTGTACGAGATGTTTGCCAAGCTTTATCAGTTTATTCCCTGGTAAGAGAAATATGGGCGGAAAAGATGCGGTTATTGTCGGCTACGACGCCATTTCTCCCCTGGGAAGCGATCTGGAAAAACAGTGGCAGAAAGCCCTTCAGGGCAGAAGTGGTATCGGTCCGCTGACCCGCTTTACCTTGCCGGATAATTTTCCGGTCCACATTGCCGGCCAGGTGCCGGACATTGACCACGAAGACTATCCTTTTCTCACCGCCCGTCATCAGGCCGCCTGGAGTTCCCCTGTCTTTAAATACTCCCTGCTCTCGGTGGCAAGAGCTTTACAGCGCAGCCGGATTATTCTGACCCCGGATATAGCCCGCCGAACAGCTGTAACCTACAGCTCCGCCATTGGCGGTCTGGATGCGGTCCTCAATGCCGACAGGCGATTGCAGGCTGAGAACAAGCTGCCGCCGCCCTATGCAAATCCCAACGCTTGCATCAACATGATCGGAGGGAAGATAGCCATTGAAACCGGAGCGAGGGGACCGATTACCTCCACCATTTCCGCGTGTGCTACCGGTCTGACTTCACTTCTCGTTGGCTCTATGTTTTTGGCCCAGAACCGTGCAGATGTTGCGATCTGCGGGGCTGTGGATTTTGCCTTGGTTGAACCGATTGTCGCTGGATTTTATACCATGAATGGAGTGTATAACCCCAAGGAAGGTCGGGAAAACGATCCACCGGAAAGAGCCAGCAGGCCTTTTGCAAAAGATCGGCGCGGATTTGTCATATCTGAAGGTGCGGGTGCAGTAATCCTTGCCACCAGGGAGTTTGCCGAAGCCCACGGCCTGGTCTACAACGCCGAACTGGCTGGCTGGAGCATGACTTCCGATGCCCATCATTTCGTCGCTCCCTATTTTGATACCATTAAACAGTGCATGCAGAATGCCCTTGCCGATGCATCACTTGCTCCTGGGGACATTGCGGCAATTAATGCCCATGCGGCTTCTACCAGAGTCGGCGATAAGGTCGAACATCAGGCTTTACGTGCGATTTTTGGTGATAAGCTTCCGCCTGTCAGTGCCAACAAATCCCTGATAGGGCACGCCATGGGTGCCTCGAGTGTCATTGAAACTATCTTTGCCTTGCAGGGTATGCAGGAGAATATTCTACCACCCACCATTAATTATCAACCGGATCCGGAAATCGATATCGATTGTGTAGCCGAAGGGAAGCGATCTCTTGAACAGGAATTTGTCTTGAAAAATTCTTTTGGGTTTGGTGGTTGTAATGCTTGTGCGGTTTTCAAAAAATCGTAACTATTCATCAGCACCCCATCTGCCCACGATCAGGCAGTTCAGCATACTAGTGTGTATGGCTGACCGGCCTGATCGTAAACATCTGGCGCACTGATGAACAATTACAATAAAGCAAATTAACAAGTAAATATGAAGGCACCACAAAACAGAAGAGTCTTTGTCGTTGGTTATGACGCCGCAACAGCCTTGGGTAACACTTTTTCTACAACCTGGCAGGGTGCGGTGGCCGGTATGGCCGGATTTCGCAGACTCACCCGGTGTGAATCCACAAGCCGCAGTAATATAGTCGGTGAGATTCCAGATTGGGATCCGAGCTTGCTTCCTTACGTCAACCGCAAAGAGGCTTCTCTCTGGAATGCGTCTTATGTATTTCTGACCATGGAGGTTTGTCGGAGAGCTCTTGAACATGCCGGACTAGAGATCAATGCGGAGACTGGTCCCAGAACTGGATGTTTAATCGGTTCGGCCCTGAATGGGACTGATTCGTACAGGATCGCCATGGATAACTATACAAATAAAGGTCCGCTTAAGGTCAGTCCGTATTTGTTACCGAATGTATGCGCCAACCTTCCGGCCGGTAAGGCTGGAATGATGTTGGGCTTTACCGGCCCGATTTTTTCTCCGCAGGGGGCTTGTGCCTCAGGAAATCATGCTATTGGTATAGGCGCGAGGATGATTCGGGATGGGGATTGCGATTTTGTCCTTGCCGGGGGAGTCGAAACATGTCTGGTGCCGGAAATAATTCAGGGTTTTTCCAACATGCTGGCAAGCATCAAAGTTGGCCCCAAGGATCGGGCTGCCGAAGATCCTACCCAGGCCTCAAGGCCCTTTAGCCTTGATCGGAAGGGATTTGTTCTTTCCGAGGGTGCTGGTGTTTTGGTCCTGGCAGCTGAAGATGTGGTATACACTCTAGGCCTGACTCCAAAAGCTGAAATTGCCGGTATCGGCTGGAATTCGGATGCCCTGCATTTTACTCGACCTAATGCCACGACAATTATTAGAGCCATGCATGATGCCATAACCGATGCGGAAATTTCTGCTGCCGATATTGGGGCCGTTAATGCCCACGGCACCTCAACGCCCACCGGAGATAAAACGGAAGTGGAGTGCCTGCGGGCCGTTTTCGGCAAGAATCTGGCAAATATTCCGGTATCAGCAAATAAATCTCAGGTAGGCCATTCTCTTGGCGCATCCGCTGCCATAGAAGCAGCTCTTGCGATTGAGGCCATGGGGCAGGGCATCGTCCTACCCACGGTCAACCATATCCCTGACCCTGAGTTTAGCGACCTGGATGTTGTTGCCAATACAGCCCGAAACCATGCCCATGAGTTTGTCCTCTCCAACTCATTTGGCTTTGGTGGGACCAATTGCTGTATTGTTTTACGAGGAATGTAATGCGACCAAAGCCCTTTATTCCGGAATTTCTGGACAACCCCTGCTATGTCAGAGATACCAAAAGCGGCCTGATCTGGCACCGCTGTGAGATGCGTACTCTCTATGTGGATACCGACAGATCTCAAGTCGTCTATCATGCCAACTATTTGAGATATTTCGAATTCGGCAGGACATCGCTCATGCGGGAAGCCAACTATCCCTATAAAAAAATAGAGGAAAGTGGGTATATCTATCCGATAATTAAAACAGAACTCAACTATTATTCACCACTCTTCTATGACGACCTGATGTACGTTTATACCAGGCCTGCCAAGTTAGAGATGGTTAAGCTGCAGTTTGATTATCTTATCACCAGAGCAGACAACGGTGAAATCTGCTGCACCGGTTTTACCAGACACTGTGCAGTGAACAGTAAGAGTATTCCGGTTGAGATTGATGAAAAAACCATCAACCTCTGGAATGAGTTTCCCCGTTCATGAAAGGCCAACGTATTCCTCTCACAATTACTGTCCAACCTTGGTTCAAAGATCATTTCTTTTGCGGTAAAATCGTTCTCGCAGCAGTTGAAACCATGCTTCTGCTCGCCGCCAAGGCTATTGCAGCCAATCCAGAAATAGATATAAGGGTCATGGAAAATGTTCGTTTTGCCAAGTTCCTTGAGATTCCGCAAGCAACTGCGACTGTGGCAACGCTGATAGAATGTGTAGCAGGCAACGATGGAGGGGTGCAGGCTAAGTTGTTCAGCCGGATACAATGCAAGGCAATGAGCAGAATTAAAGAGCATGGTGATATATCCTTCCCGCCAATCAAAGCAAACAACCGATCGACGCCGAACTTCATTGATCCATCCCCGCTGACAGGTACGGTAACGGCGATCGACGTACAGCGATTGTATCGCGATCTGGTGCCCTTTGGTTCGGATTATCAGACTCTGCAGGAAACGCTGTATCTCTCTGAACATGGGGCATGGGGGAAGCTGCAGGCCCCGGAGTTTCCTCTTGGCGATCCTGTTCAGGAAATCATAGGCTCGCCCTTCCCCTTGGATGGCGCCCTTCATGCAGCCTGTGTTCTGGGGCAACAATTTGTTGATTTTGTGCCCTTTCCAGTGGGATTCGACAGACGAATCATTAACCGTCCAACTCAGCCCGGCGGCAGTTACGTGACCAAGGTAATCCCGGTATCCCGGACAAGTGATGAACTGGTCTTTGATTTAGGTATTTTTGATAGCGATGGTCGGATTTATGAAACTGTAACCGGTGTGCGGATGCGAAATGTCAGCAAGGCAATGAATACTTAAGAACTTTGAATTTCGCCTTTGGGGGTTGTCCAGGCAAGCAACTTTTCCATAGAGACTCGGGTCAGCCAACGAAGAAAAATCAGAGAATAGACAGCGCCGGAAAGATACATGCCAAGCAGAAAAACAAGATGCGACAGCCCGTAGATTAAAGGTCCGCCGATAGCAAAAAACAAGGGATTATGGAGCTTGACCGATAGGACACCAAGGGCTGCAACCGCGGGCCAGCCCATGACAAAGCTCAAGGCAATTGCAAAAACACCGGCAAGAATCGTTGGGCTGGGTTTTTCCTTAAATGCCGACAGATCGGCATGGTCCTTAATGGCGGAACGGACATAATCGGTCGCACCTATCTTTGCTATTCTCTTTCTGATCATTTAGTAACTTCGTGAAAGAACTTTTACCCCTCAAGGGGGTACTAAACAGAGTCCCCGTGCTTTGCGGGGGTGAGGTCATATTACGGCAAAATAATCTGCTACAAACAGCCACCTTTTAGAGAAACCAGAGAATGGCACTCTCCAACACACGGCAAGATACACCACAACAGGTACCACAATCAACAATTAACTTAACCGGCAACATGAACCAAATTAAAGGCTGTTGGACTTTTTTTCAAGGTATTGATACCGACGTTTTCCGCGATTGCTTGTGCTTGTTTTTTTGCAAGAACTCAATCTGTCTAAAGGCACTTATCCCCCTCGAGGGGGGACTAAACAGAGTACCCCCTTGTGGGGTGTCAGGTTGTTGTGAAGTAAAATGATCAATTTTCGTCTCTTTTCTATTGTTACACTTCTGGTTTTTGCTTTTGCCGCCATCGGATTACAGCGGCTTGACATTGACACGGATGTAGTTCGTTCTCTGCCGTCCGGTGAAAAAGTCATTGCCGATGCCATGAATATTTTTGAACATCACCCCATTCATGATCAGATTGCAGTAGACATCATGCTTGATCGGGATGATCCGGATACGCTGGTTGAAATCAGTACGTTTATCCAAAAGAAGATGGCGGATAGTGGGCTGTTTGCGCAGATCGGAACCGATGCAATCACTGAACTCATTCCTGATTTGGCCTTTTATGCGGCGAAAAACCTGCCGCTGCTGTTTTCCCGGGAGGAATTGGAGCAAAATATTGCGCCCCTGCTCAAGCCGGACCAGATCAATAAACATCTCTTAAAACTGTATCAAAACCTTGGCAATCTGGAAGGAATTGGCCAGGCAGGATTCATTGGTCTCGATCCACTTGGACTAAAAGATCTGGTCCTTGCCAAAATGGCTCCTTTAGCACCATCCTTAAGCACCAGATTTTATAGGGGAAGTCTGCTTTCTGCCGATGGTTATCATGTGCTGGTTACGGCCAGGCCACTGGCAACAGGGACAGACACGGCATCCGCTCGAAAAATTTCTGACCTGATTGCTCAATGTTCGAAAGATCTCACCGCGCACTACGCTTCTTCAGGCAGGCAGGTAACACTTACCCCTGTTGGAGCCTATAGAGCTGCTCTGGATAATGAGAAAATCATCCGGCATGATGTGCAGCTGGCTCTCATACTGGCAACTGTGGCCATTGGCCTGCTCCTGTTTTTTGCCTTTCCCAGACCCTGGATCGGTTTGTTATCCTTGGTGCCGGCCCTGGCTGGTATGGGGACGGCCCTCTTCGTCTATTCGCTTTTTCACTCATCCATTTCAATCATGGTCCTGGGTTTTGGCGGGGCGATAATCTCCATCACCGTGGATCATGGTATTGTCTATTTGCTTTTTCTTGATCGTCCGCATGAGACCACGGGCAAAGACGCATCGCACGAAGTGGTTTCCATAGGTACCATGGCAGTAGTCACCACTATCGGTGCTTTTTTGATTCTCAGTTACAGCGGCTTTCCAATTTTTAAAGAGCTGGGGCAATTTACTGCTCTCGGTATCTTCTTTTCCTTTCTTTTTGTGCACTGGGTTTTTCCGAGAATTTTCCCGATAATGCCGCCGGGCAGTTGCCGAGAGTTGCCGCTTCGAAGGTTCGTCAATTCACTCTATAATACCGGGAAACCTGGTGCGCTAGCAGCAGTTCTCTTGACTTTCGGGTTGTTATTCTTTGCCAAACCACAGTTTCACGTGAGTTTGAGCAGCATGAATACGGTGAGTGAGGCAACTCTTGCAGCCGATGCAATGTTTACCAAGGTTTGGGGTGATATCGGCGCAAGGGTATTGTTGATGAACTCGGCACCATCCATTTCTGAAATCCAGCTGACCGACGATCACCTTCTCGAAAAGATTGAAAAGGACATTCAACAGGATGTCCTGAAAGGGGCTTTTGTACCATCGATGATTTTTCCGGGCAAAAAAAGATATGAAGAAAATCTCGCCGCCTGGCATGAGTTCTGGGATAAGCATAGAGCTGACCAAGTTAGAGAGGCGTTACGTACAGCAGGAGCTGGACTCGGTTTTCGTCCTGATGCCTTTTCAGATTTTTTCTCTCTCCTCGATCCTGCATATACCGGAAAGCCTGAAGTTATTCCATCTAAATTTTATCGTCTGTTTGGTATTTCTGAAAACAAAAAAGACTCTGACTTGATTCAGTTTATCACGGTTTTACCCGGGAAAAATTACGCTGGACCGGATTTTCTGGCTCGCTATGGCAAGGATAACAAAATATTTGATCCCAGCTTTTTCACAAAGCGTCTTGCTGGTATCTTGTTTTCAACTTTCACTACCATGCTGGTGATCATTGCAATCAGCGTTAGCCTGCTGTTGTATTTTTTCTATCTGAACCTGCAGTTGACCCTGCTGACCCTGCTGCCCCCAGTATTTGCCTTAATTTGTACCTTGGGTACGCTGGGGGTAATGGGACGTCCTCTTGATATTCCAGCACTTATGCTGTCGGTTATCATATTTGGTATGGGCGTTGACTATTCAATTTTCTGTGTGCGGGCTCATCAGCGCTACCGAGATATCTATCACCCCTCCTATGCTCTGGTGCGGGTCGCTGTTTTTATGGCCGGTGCTTCTACCCTGATCGGTTTTGGGGTTCTGGCTTTTGCCGAACATTCTTTGTTGAAAAGTATCGGAATCACCTCCCTGCTTGGAATCGGCTATTCATTGCTTGGAACCTTTCTGCTGCTACCGCCATTGCTGGATCACTACCTGGCCCGGGAAAATAAAAAATCGATTTCTCAACACCCCAATATCAATTATCGTATCCGTAATCGTTTTCGGATGGTGGAAGCGTATCCAAGAATATTTGTTCGATTTAAGCTGCAGTTTGATCCGATGTTTGATGACTTGGAGCGGATACTTCGCTCCAGAAAGGATATTAAAACAATTGTCGACATCGGCTGCGGCTACGGCGTTCCTGCCTGCTGGTGTCTGGAACAGTATAAGGAGGCCGAAGTATTTGGTATTGATCCAGATATTGAAAGGGTGCGGGTTGCATCTTTTGCCATGGGCGTTCGGGGTTCAATAACAGCTGGCTGGGCTCTGGAAATGCCGTCTCTTTCAAGATCCGCTGATATTGTCTTGCTTCTTGATATGCTCCACTACCTTGATGATGAAACGGCAGCGGCGGTATTATCCCGAAGCTTTCTTGCTCTCGGGTCAAAGGGGTTGCTGGTGACAAGATTTGTAATTCGTCCAAATGTCAGGCCGTCGTGGTCCTGGCGATTGGAAGATTGCCGGATACAACTATCTGGCCGACGTCCTTGGTATCGTTCAACCGAAAAGATGGCAGAACTTATGCGAGCGGCTGGGTTTGTAGTGAGCCTAAACGAGGTTTCAGCGTCCAATCCTGAGTTGGTCTGGATGGTTGGCCGGACTGATCATGAGGCAGTCAGTGCTGGATAACAGATTGAAAATAGTATTTTCCTTAGCGGAGAGAACCGCGCACAGTTGGTGATAGCTGAAAATAGCTGATTTTCGCCCAATATTTTGCCCCAAGACAAAGCTTGTTGCCAACCGGCGTCTGTCTGCAGTATACTTCCTGTGAGGCTGTCCTAAAGCTACATTTATTCTACAGGAATATTCTATCGCCATGAGCTATCTGAAATATACCAAGGAAGTGGATCAGGCTGTAAAGAATGGCAGGGCAGTTCTATTATTTGTGCTGTTTATCCTTTTTATTTGCCCCTTATTCAGGGTTGTTTCCGCCGACGCAGGTATCGTCCTGGACACCTCTAAAGACAATTGGGCAATCATCAGTGGCTATGGCCAGAGTTTTCCCGGCTGGGGGCAGACGACCCAGCGAATCGAAACAATTGATCTTATACCTCGTTATAATCATCGGATTTTCGATAACATAGGTTCAGGCTGGTATCAGGGTTTTCATTCTATTCTGCTGGAAGTTCCTGTATCGTTTGTTGTCAGTCCCGAAGTCTCAACCATGGTCGGGATGAACTTTCTTGCTTCCTACACCTTTACCGCCGATCAACAATGGCAGCCCTATCTGTTTGGCGGAGGTGGTCCGGTGTACAGTTTCGCAGATATTCAGGGGATGGGTTCAGACTTCAATGGAAATTATCAATTCGGAATCGGCATGAAGCACGATTGGGATAAAACACACCAACTGCTCTTTGAACTGCGGTACCATCATATCTCCAATGGAGGCAGCAGCGAACCGAATGACCCTTTAAACTCGGTAAAAATACTCATCGGTTTCACTTTCTGAAAGATCGCAGAGGAGTGAGGTTGAATCCTCACTAGGTTACAGGTTTACAAAAATATCGGCGAATTCTAAAGAATCCAGATAGATGGGATATAATTTGTTTTTAGGAATGTGAACTGTTTCAAGAGATTTAAAACATCTTTTACTTTTGCCTTTCTCGTAGGCCATGACAATTTTCAAAAATACCGAGAGAGGGCCATCTTGATGAATGAGTGCCTGTTTGATATCGTCGGAGACAGGAATTTTTTTTAATATATCGGTTATAGGGGTGTCCAACATAGCGTGGAGCAGGGAAAAAAGACCAAGCATAAAGAGTTCATTCGTCTTTGTTTCTCTCGGACTCTCCTGACCGAGTCTTTCACAGAATTTGGCCCGCACTGCTGCTAATTTTACAAGTTCCGCGGGTTTATTGGAAGAGATCTCAGAGATGACCGCCAGGGTAACGAACCGCTTGATTTCATTTTCTCCCAGATAGGAAACCGCATATAAGATAGATTCAACTTCTCTAATGAGGTAAAAATACGCTGAGTTAATGTATCGCAGCAGTCTGTAGGAAAGAGTAACATCGGCGGAAATTATCTCTGTCATCTTTTTTGCCGAGACAGATTCTCTATTTATTTCAGCGAGAAGATTAAGAAGAGTAATTTTTGAGGTTGACAGTTCTTTTATCCGTACTACTTCAGGTTTGGCGAAGAAGTATCCCTGAAAATACTTGAATCCGAGTTTGCGTGCCTCTACAAACTCATCATTTGTTTCGACTTTTTCGGCAAGAAAATCTATTTTATGTTGGGACAAGTCGTTGAGGGTTTTGGATATTTGGTCGACTGGAGTGAGTATGAAATCGATTTTAACAATATCTGCCAGTTCAATCAGAGGGATGAACTTTTTGTGATAAACAAAATCATCAAGTGCAAGAGTGTAACCAAGATCTTTCAGTTTTTTGCAGATAGCAATGACTTCGTCAGTGGGTTCAACGTCCTCAAGAATTTCAACAACAATGTTGTTGATGGGGAAGCTTTCGGCAATATTCGCGAGCAGCAGTTCTTCCGTAAAATTCACAAAACAAGGTTTGTTGCCACTGATTTTTTCCAACCCTTCTGTAAAAAATGAACTCGTGAGAAGGGAGCTGGTGGCACGGTTTCCTCCGACATTGGCGAGACTCAACATATCAACACCTCTGTACAGCAGCTCGTATGCAAAAAGGTTTCTTTTAACGTCGAATATAGGTTGTCTGGCAATTATTGTTTCCAATTGAAATCTCGCCTTGATCTTGTAAAGATTATCATTTTTGTTAGTAACTTAGAAATTCAATTCATGCTTGATGGCGTCGTAAAAACTCTTCATCTTGTTCGTTGTTACAATTTTTCTATCATTACGACGTACCGTATGTACGCCGAAATGATAGAAAAATTGCACACCTCCAATATGAAGCTTTTTACTTATCCATCGGAAGCCGAAGTTTTTACGAGTTTGTCATGCTTTGTATGAATGAATTTCGTGAAAGTACTTATCCCGCGCTCTTCAGCGGGGTTAGATATTTTATATTGTATGTTTTTTGCGTAGAAAAATCAAAAAACAGAAGCTGGAGTAGTTTTATTTTTGGTGATGGATTCAAGCGGGTATGTAATTGTTCTCTGATTTGAGAGACAATATTTAATTCATTTGTTACAAAATGTAAAAAATAATATATGTATGTTCCATTCTGTGTACGATGATGTTGTATCCGGGACAGAAAGGTAGATGTGCTGTGTAAACTTTTAAAAAATGAGCGATATTCCTTTTGAACATCAACAACTCCTTGAGCTGGCGGCAATGAAAATGCCTTTTGGAAAATATGCCGGACGTCTGCTCATTGACCTGCCCGAATCTTATGTGGTCTGGTTTGCCCAAAAAGGTTTTCCTGAGGGGAAGCTGGGACTAATGCTGAGTATTGTTTACGAAATCAAGGTTAATGGTTTGGAGTATTTGTTTGATCCACTAAGAAGCAATAATCAATAAATGATGGCGTCGTAAAAATTCTTCATTTGCTCAGCTTGCCAATCGTCCTAAAAAATCGCTAACCGTCTTCATTCCTCTTTTGAATTGTTCGAGACTGAATCTCTCATTGGGAGCATGAATGGTATCGTCGGGAAGGCCAAAACCCATCAACACCACAGGAGTATTCAGTATTGCATTAAATAGTGATGCAATGGGGATTGATCCACCGTCACGCATAAATACCGGCTTTGTGTCATATACTGATTCGAGGGCCTCGGCGGCTGCTCGAATATAACGGTTGTCGGGACTGATGAAAAAACCTTTTCCAGCATGCAGATTAGTGAGTTGGACACTGTGTCCGGCAGGTATATGTTGGTTCACCGCTTTTTCCAGCCAGCCAAAAACCTCGTTCGGTTCAAGGTTTGCCGGAAGGCGTAAGCTTACCTTGGCGACGGCCGTTGCCGGGATAACTGTTTTTGCACCCTCCGCGGTAAAACCACCTCGGATGCCGTGGACTTCAAAGGTTGGTCGCAGGCCTATCCTTTCCAAAGGTGGATAGTTTTTCTCTCCTACTAATTCTTCCACCCCCATTTCTGCACACAATGCCTCTTTTACATGCAATGGATCCTCCTGCCAAAAGAGCTTTTCAGCAGCAGGAGGAGTTGGAATGGCAGCGGTAAGTTCCGGGATCTGAATGACGCCGTCCTCTCCCTTCAGGCGACTTATCAGTACGCAGAGGGCATGGAGAGGGTTAGGTGCAACTCCACCATAACTACCTGAATGGAGGTCAGTTTTTGCTCCAGACACTGCAATTTCAGTATAAAGCACACCACGAAGACCAATAACAAGAGACGGTTGTTCGAGGCTGACCATATGGGTATCGCAGATTAAAGCTGCATCGGCCTGGAGTAGTTCCGGGTTTTCTTGTACATACTTGGCAATAGAGGCACCGCCGGCCTCTTCTTCGCCTTCCAAAAGTATCTTGATATTTATCGGGAGAGCGCCATCAACTTTGATCCATGATTCGAGAGCGGCAAGGACAAGCATTATCTGCGCTTTGTCATCACTTGCCCCTCGACAGTAAATGTTCCCGTCACGTATGGTCGGTTTAAACGGTGGAGTCTTCCATTCGTCAATCGGATCAACCGGCTGAACATCGTAATGTCCATAGATAAGCAGCGTTGGCTGGTTTTTGTGGGCGAGCCACTCCGCATAGACTAAAGGATGTCGCTCAGTTGCTATAGTCTTTGCTTTGGGAAAACCAATTGTCAGCAGCATGTCTGTGACCCAATCAGCAGCTTTCTGGACATCTTGCTTATGCTCGGAGAGGGTGCTGATGCTTGGTATTTTCAGCCATTCGGACAATTGCGTTATGAATTTGTTTTGATTTTGATCCAGATAATCATTTCGTGCTGTATTCGTTGTCATCATTTACCCCCTCCTTATCATTCTAGTCATAGATGATAATCAGCCATTTATCTACCACTGTCATCAACTGTCATCAACTACGTTGCCGTTGCATAAATCTAGCTTTACCTTTGCAAACTATTTTTCCCCCGATGCGGATTTGTGATTTGAGGTGATAAAGAGGTGGCAGTGATGAGTCTATCCAGGCCTTGATATCCAGGGTACCATCACAGTCCACCTGCTCGAGATAGCGAACATTCAGTTCTCCTGTCACCGCTTCGATATCCTGGTGCAGCAGACATTGGGCCATGGCCGTATCGAGTAAAGCCGACAGAACACCACCATGCATTATACCTGTGTATCCCTGCAGGTTACTGTTTCCGGTGAAAGTGGTAGAGACTGTACCATCGCCATTTTTTTTGAATTTCAAGCCAAAAGAAAAGGGATTATCCTGACCACACATAAGGCATAAGCGGTGGCTAGGGTGGGGCTTTTCGTGATTTGTTCGTTCCATTTTGTTGCTGTAAAATGATAATATTTGAATGAAAACGTGGAGCCGATATTTTCAACTCTCTGCTTTTTAAACAGAAATTAAAGAACAATCTAAACTGGCTCTCTTGACACAGCAAGAGAAATGCCTCAACATAACATATGCACAAATTGAGTCCACCTCTCTTTTTAGTGCCTCATAGATTATTTTTCTTGTTTTTTATGAACGAATACAATCTGTGAGGCACTAAAGGTCCTTACCCGAGGGGAAATCGAACAAAGTCCCCGTGCCTTGTGTGGATTAAAACAGTATACCCAAGGGTGAAAGATTATGTGGAAAATTTTAATGCGAATCGATGAAAATTTCGTCTACGTCATTTTTTTGCTTTGAATAGACAAGTTTTTATATTCGGGGGAGGATGCCAATGCGGCGCAGGCTGCTGCTCCAACCAATCAGGATCTATGAGTAAATGATGGAATGAATATTTATCCGGATCGTTGTATTATCAGTTCCGAGAGACAGAAATTCAACCATGGAGCACACTATGAAATGGCTGCAGTTTTTCACTCCTATCTCTTCCATAACCTGGGAAGAGGCGCATCAACTCGTCGATCAAACTTCCTATGGCGATGTTGTTTTTCTCGATGTACGTCAACCCAAAGAATATGTGCAAGGTCATCTGCCGGGGGCAAAGCTTGTGCCGCTCGGTGATCTGGAAAAGCGGTCGGAAGAACTTGGCAAGGACAAAACTATTGTCATTTATTGAGCCAGTGGAGTGCGTAGCCGGGTTGCTGCGCAAACGCTGACCAGAAAAGGTTTTAGTAAAGTATATAATTTGAGCGGCGGCATTAAGGCCTGGAAGAAAGAGGTCGCGGTTGGTGCCGAGGATACCGGGCTGCATCTTTTTACCAGTGAGGAGAGCCCCGAATCGGTTATCATCGTAGGCTTTGGTCTGGAAATGGGACTACGGGATTTTTATCTTTCCATGCAATTGAAGGTCTCGCTGGAATCGACAAAAACACTTTTTGGTAAACTTGCTGATATTGAAATCCTTCATCAACAACGTTTAGTGGAACTCTATCGGGGGATCACCGGAACTTCTCTCACTATGCCGGAATTCGCCGAAAAAATAGTCGAGCCGGCCATGGAAGGCGGGTTAACCACCACAGAGTACCTGCAACTCTATGATATTGATCTTGAATCCGAAATGGAGGTGCTTGGTTTGGCGTTGGCTATTGAAGCCCAGGCTCTTGATCTCTACCTTCGTGCGGCGGAGCGAAGTGACAACGTTGAAACAAAACAGGTCTTGCTCCAGATTGGCGACGAAGAGCGGAACCACATAGCTCGCTTAAGTAACTATATTGATCAGCAGCAGGATCTTACATGAAAAAACAACTTGTCCTTATTGGCGGTGGTCATGCCCACATGGTCACTCTGGCTAATCTCCATACCTTTATTGCTAAAGGCTATGAGGTTACTGTGATACAACCTTCCGAATACCATTATTACAGCGGTATGGGGCCGGGAATGCTGGGGGGGACATATCGTCCGGAGGATATTCGTTTTGCGACCCGCAAGCTCGTTGAAGCTCAAGGAGGCACATTCATCCTTGGTAAGGCATACAGGATCGATCCCCATAATCAACAGGTCCTTTTGGAGAAAACAGAAAGAATTGTCCCATACCATGTCTTATCCTGCAATGCCGGTTCTTATGTACCACGGAATATGATAAAGGGAGAATCCCCTAATATATTTACTGCCAAACCTATTGAGGAATTGCTGGTAGCCAGGCAGAGAATCGTCGAACTGACTGCTGCAGGAAAAATCACCGTTGCCGTTATCGGCAGCGGTCCCTCTTCTATCGAAATTGCCGGAAACATTCACCAACTCTGTCGGGAGCAGGGTGGTAATATGCCACGAATTCAGTTGTTTGGCGGTCGGGAATTCATGTCCGGCAGGCCGTCGAAAGTTCGTCGCCTCGCCAGAACAATTTTGGAGGGAAAGGGTGTTCAAATAATTGAAGAAGGCTACGTCCGGCAGATTGACAACGGCCGAATCCTGTTGGAAGGTGGACAGAATTACTCCGCCGATATTATTTTCCCGGCTATAGGAGTTAAACCTTCGGAGCTCTTTGCCCGGTCGGGTCTACCGATTGGACCGGATGGTGGATTACTGGTGGACGAATGTCTGCAGTCAAGCCGTTATAAAAACATTTTCGGCGGGGGAGACTGCATTTGTTTTAAACCCGAACCTCTCGACAAGGTCGGAGTCTATGCCGTTCGGCAAAATTTAGTGTTGTACACGAACCTGATGGCCTGTCTTGATGGAAAAGAGCCGGAAAAATTTTCTCCTGGCGGAAAATATCTTCTTATCTATAATTTGGGAGATGGCGAGGGGATTCTCTCTAAATGGTTTATTACTTTTTCAGGTAAGCTTGCCTTTTATATCAAGGACCGTATTGATCGCAAATTTATTCGCACTTTTCAGCAATTTTGATAATTATTGGATTAAATAAGGTCAAATGTACAATATTCTCATTTTCGGTCTCGAAGAAGAACGCGACTCCCTCATTGCCGATTTTTCCTCATTGACGTGCAAATTCTTACGTGTCAACTCTTCAGCAGAGTTCTACGCAACAGCGTTTTCCCGTATTTTCGATGTGTGGATAATCGAGTCCACTCACCCTGAGTTTGCCGAAATAGTACTCTCTGATCTGATAGCAACTCGCAATACCCCTCCTGTATTTCTGTATGGCGAAAATAATGTCCCTCCACCGGGTTTGAATGCCAACCATTCAAGCAAGGTGAATCTTTTAGCAAAGAAGGATCTTGGGCAATGTGCTGAACTTTTTTCTAACCTCATGCGGGACATCCGGGAGCAAAACAGAGAAAGGTATCTTGCAGGGTACATTCAGGCTCACCCAGGAAGAGAAGCCATTGTTACCAAAAGCCCCCTCATGGAGAAATTACTGGACCTGGTAAAAGATATCGCGCCAACGGATTCCCCAGTTTTTTTGCAGGGTGAAACCGGAACAGGAAAAGAACTTCTCGCCAATATTTTTCATAATGAATCGCGCCGCAGGTCGGGTCCTTTTATGGCGGTGAACTGTGGTGCTCTGCCTGACAGCTTATTGGAATCTGAACTTTTTGGATATGAAAAAGGAGCCTTTACCGGTGCCACCAGTCGTCGTATAGGGAAGATTGAACATGCTGCAGGCGGGACTCTTTTTCTTGATGAGATCGAGTCGATGTCACCGGCCATGCAGGTCCGTCTCTTGCGTGTTTTGCAGGAAAAAAGTTTGCAACGCCTGGGAGGTCATACGGAAATAAGTACCGATTTCCGGGTAATAGGCGCAACAAGCACAGATCCTTTTGAACTCCTTAATTCAGGACGGTTGCGATCCGATCTTTATTATCGCTTGTCGGTATTTCTGATTCATGTTCCCCCGCTTCGCGACAGAATAGAGGATATCCCTTTACTGACTCAGCACATCATTAATAAGAAAAAGAAGGATGGGCGGGATTACATCAAAGGGCTTGATAGACAAGCCAAAAAAATCCTGCTCTCTGTTCCTTGGTTTGGCAATATAAGAGAGTTGCAAAATGTCATCGAGAGGGCGGTTATGCTGGCTGATAGTGAGATTATCAGCGCCGATCTTATCCACATCCCAAGTTTGCCACTGGCTGATTCTCACCTCTCTGGAACGGAAGTAAACGAGCATGCTTTTCGCCCCGGAACCACTCTGAAGTCGTATAAAACCTTTCTTTCGCAGGCCGCCGAGCGAAAATATCTGGTTGAGTTACTTGATTATACAGATGGACGTATCGGTGAATCAGCACAATTAGCAGGGCTGACTCCGCGTGCACTTTATAACAAAATGAAAAGTTACGGGTTAAAGAAAGAAGATTTCAGGAAATCGGAATAATGGATACGTATCGGAAAATTGTGACAATTCGTTGTTTCTACAACTGGTTAGATGGTGTTGACCAATATTTCAATAAACCAATCGGAATCTTTGATGTCGGTGCTCATTGTCCATACGTATGAAAAAATCAGTATTGTTACCTAAATACAGCTTTAGAGTTGAATAAAAATAATGGCACACTTCTTGTTATATGAACTTCCAAGACTCTCCATGATTTAAACACCAAGAGGAGGATGGCATGGGAAAGTTCAATAAACATCAGGGTGACCGAGAAAAGTTTGGGAAATGTTCAATTTGTATGGAATACATTCCGATTGAGTACTATTTTAACCAGGGAGACGCGATCGTTTGCTACGAATGTGGGACGGAGTATGTGCTTAGCTCAAAAGATCCGGTGAAATTAACTATGCGAGAAGCCGAATACGATCCGGACGACTACTACGGAGATATACTCTTTAACGATTAATATCTGGATTAATTTCTGAATTGGATTTATTGCAGGTGATTTTTCACCTGCAATAAACGTCGGCGTTATGTTAGCCTGTTTGAAATGGGGAGTGGAGTTTCGTTTCGTTTTTATCACTTTGGGAAAGGAAGATACTGTGACAGTTAACTGCAAGACAATGGTACCAAAACAGGCTGAGGCAGGGCTTGCCGATATAATAGCATGTGATTCAGAGATCTGTTTTATTGACGGAATAAATGGACGACTGGTCTATCGGGGATATGACGCCCTCGAATTGGCAGAAAAGAGCACCTTTGAAGAGGTTGCATATCTGCTTTGGTACGGTTGTTTACCACGTGAAATAGAATTCAAGGCTTTTCTTGATGGTTTCACCGGATCTATGGCACTGCCGATGGAAACGATCATGATACTCAGGATGTTTCCCAAAGTTGCAACTCCCATGGAAGTGATTCGTACTGCCGTGTCCTCTTTAGGACATTGGGACCCTGATAGTGGAAACACCGGATTGGGCGCCTGTCTTCGTAAAGCCCAGCGTCTTACTCTGCGCATTCCACTGCTCATCGCTGCACACCAGCGTTTGCGGCAGGGGCTTGAGCCCATTAAGCCAATTCCCGGCCATGGTATAGCCTATAACTTTCTCTATACCCTGCAAGGAAAAGAACCTGACCCGTTGATTGAGAGAGCATTGGATGTCGCACTCATTCTTCATGCAGATCATGAATTGAATGCATCCACCTTTGCCGCCAGAGTGACAGCGGCAACCATGGCTGATATCTACTCTTCCGTTACTTCGGCGATCGGGGCTCTCAAGGGGCCGCTCCATGGGGGCGCCAACATGGAGGTCATGCAACTCATCGATGAAATTGATTCTCCGGAAAAGGCCGAAAGGATCATCCTGAACAAGCTGGCCAATAATATCAAGATTCCAGGATTCGGTCATCGAGTTTACTCCTGTGAGGATCCACGGGTTGGTGTTCTAAGGGAACATGCCCGTGTTATCACCAAACATATTGGAAATACAAATAATTTTGATATCACACGCGAAATTGAAAGAATAGTCCTGAAGCAGACGAAGGTATTTCCGAATGTTGACTTGTATACGGCATCACTCTACAGTGCAATGGGATTGCCACAGGAATTATTTACTCCGATTTTTGCTATAAGCCGGATCGTCGGCTGGACCTCACACATCCTTGAGCAGTGGAGTAACAACCGGTTGATTCGTCCTCGTGCTGAATATGTTGGTCCCACCGATCTGCATTACAGTGAGATCACGGTTCGGCCACATTAAAGTTTCAGATTACGAGCAGATACTAAATCTGTAAAAAGCATAAATACCTTCCAAGAGGATATAACATCCCCTTGAAAGGCGTTTGTGCCGATCCGCGATGATAATCAGGTAAAAGTTAGCCGAATTCGATATTTCCCCGGCTTATCATCAAACTAACCGAGGTTATTTACGGGAACAATGGTTTTATAAACCTATTTGGGATCGGTAAATAAAGTTGCAAAAATCTTTGTCAACTCTTGCAGGAAGCATCCCGGGCATGATCATGATCCCGGCTTTGATCTCCTGAACCTTTGCTATTGCCGGCCAGAAAGATGACTGTAGCGTTGGTGGTCGATGTTACATTATCCAAGCATGAACCATCTCTGTCACGGTCCCTATCACGATCCCCATCACCAGCGCCGTTACCGGAACCGTTGCCCCCTCCTCCGTTACCATTTCCACCACGGGCCAGCAACAGGATGTTGCCTGGATTTTTTTCATTTCCGAGATCTTTGCCGGCTTGAAAAGCCCCCTGTGCTGTTATGCTCGACACTACTGGAACTCCAAACATGGCAAAGATTGCTACAGCGCCTATTGTCGTTACGATTTTTCTTGAAAGTCTCACGTGGTAACCTCCTGTTCATTTGTTTTTCCCAGATCGGGAAATAATTAAGCGGTAGAACCTGCTCCTCTATAAATATCTCATCAATGTATATGAGATGTATTTACAGAGAGAACGAACCAGTGAAAAAAAGGTTACAGGTGATTTATAAAAAGCGGCTTTTTTGTCCAAAAAGAAAAGCAACAAATCCATCGTAGGGGATGGATGGTTGAATATTGGCAATGCACATTTGGAGATGGGTGGGAAGTAATGGTACAGTGTGTATTCCAGGCAGTGCGGTGATGTTCTGTTCATAACTTGACAAGCGGTGATATCCTTTGCACAATACAAAACCATTTTGACGTTCGAATTATTTTGATCTCTTATTTTATTGAAAAGAGGTGTGGTTGTGAAATCTGTATTTCTGGGGTTAACTGTTTTTTGCCTGATTGTTACATCCTGCGCTAACCCTCTCTACAAAATTAATGGGCAGGAGGTAACTTTGTATCTCGAAAAACCGGAGGCTAAAAACGTATTGTTTTTCTGCTCGCTGAACCACTTTGACAGTCAGGAGCTCAGTCGGCAAAATGGAGTCTGGGAGGTGACCCTGCCGGCCAATATTCCGTTCAAGTATTTTTATAAGGTCGATGGTAAAATATTTCTTCCTCCTTGTCCTATGAAGGAAAAAGACGATTTTGGCTTGGAAAACTGCATTTTTGAGCCTAAATTGTAACCTCACTACAAAACAGACGTTATAGAGATGAACCCATTTTACTCAGGAAGATTATTATGAAGATTGCCCGTCTGTTTTATATTGCCGTCTTGGCAATTCCAATGCTCGCTCTCCTCGCTCATGCAGGAGAATCTCTCGAACTGTCAAAACGAGCCTTGGAACGCGTTGAACAACTTACCAAGATAACCAATGCCGAAGGTGTACCTGCAGCGCAGGCCCGAAATATGTTCACAGAGATGCTCCAGGAGAGATATCAAGAACAAAACATTATCCGTGCGCAACAGATTGTGTCGAAAGCAGTTCAGGAAGGTTTGCCGGTCGAACCTGTGATGGATAAAGCCATGGAAGGCATGGCCAAACAGGTCCCGCAGGAGCAGGTAGTTGCTGCAATGGAGGCTGTAATTAATCGTTATAGCTATGCAGCTCGACAAGCAAAATTACTATCAAACAACAAAAAAACGTATAATACGATCTCATCGTACATTGCCGATAGCCTGGCAGCGGGGATAGCAGTTCATGAGATGGATAAAATAATAACCAGTGTACGGCTTCATACTCGGCAGCAAACGGGAAAACAGGCTGAAGATCTAGCAGTTCAAACCATGTTGACTGTCCGTTCCATGATGCGTCTTGGTGCCCTATCCACGGATGTGGCAGCTACCATTGATCAAGCTTTGCAACACGGATATACAGCTAAAAACTTAGAACAATTGCGGTATAACTTCCAAGTTGAAGCCCAGCATACTCCACCTAAACAGTTAGCCCATCAGTACGCTGGCTCCATTGGAAAAGGCAGCGGTTCCGGAAACAGATCCGGCAGCGGTTCCGGCGGCGGTTCGGGTGGTGGATCCGGTGGTGGTTCCGGCGGTGGATCCGGCGGTGGATCCGGAGGTGGATCCGGCGGTGGTTCCGGCGGTGGATCCGGCGGTGGCCCTGGTGGACATTAACTGTTTACCTGCCAGGTAAAAGCAAGGAAGCACTGTTCAAGGGAATCCTCTTCTAACTCACTCAGGGGCCACCAGAGCTCACGGGATATCCAGTGAAATTATGGTTGCCACCTTCACTAATCAATAATCCCGAATGCATCCGCCAGACTCATGTGAGCTTCCTCCTCCTTTGTAGTACAAAGCTCCGATTATTCTCTCCAGGTCTGAATTATCAATCTGTTATCCGCCTGAAACATTTGCAGTTTCCTGCCCCTTTTTTATAAAAACAAATAAAGAATAATCTAAGGTGTAACCTTTTCGAGCGCCCCTCGTTGTATTGTTAACAAACTCTCTCCATGGGACCGAACTTTTACGCAACATTTGCTCCCGCAGGATAATATCAGAACAAATTGAACCGGCAATATGTTTATAAAAAGTGCATTTCAGCTGGTCTGGATAAGATCCGTTGGGATCAGGTCAGCCTTAACTCAAGAGGGTATCATATAATGAACACATCAAACTGCGAGGTGAAAATGAAAAAGACATTTTTTATTAACACGATGGTAGCCTTTTTGTTTTTGGGGGCACAAGCAACTCAGGCAATCTCACTGAGTAAGGAAGAACAGCTGGGAAAGGTCATGTTTCAGGATAAAGACTTTTCCTTTAATTCGACGCAATCCTGTCAGACCTGTCATCATCGTACAGCAGGGTTCGCCGATCCAACCAACAGTAGAGATCCTTACTTTACAGTGGTCTCTCTCGGTGCCGATGGAGTCAGTAAAGGTGGGCGTAATGCACCTTCTGCTGCCTATGCGGGATCCAGCCCGCCTTTATATTATGATAGCGTGAGGGGCGAATGGTTTGGCGGCCTGTTTTGGGATGGAAGGGCTACCGGCGGTGGCATTTCCACGGGGGATCCTCTCGCCGAACAGGCTCAAGGCCCACCACTGAATCCGGTAGAGATGGCTATGGAGAGCAAAGAGGCAGTGGTTCAAGCAGTCAGAGATGCCAATTATCGTCATTTGTTTTATGTGGTTTATGGAGAGGGATCGCTTGATAATGTTGAAACCGCATTTGACCTGATTGCCACGGCCATTGCCGCCTATGAACGTTCGCCCGAAGTGCAGAAATTCTCCTCGCGTTTCGATCAAGATAATTTGATCGCTGCTGAACTCCGTGGCAGGGAGGTGTTTGCCGCAAACTGTGCTACGTGTCATTCGATGGATAGTTCCATGGCTGGGGCGCCACTGTTTACCAATTATGGATATGCAAACATCGGGATACCCAAAAATCCACTGATCCCTTCCGATACTCCTGACATAGGACTTGGTAAGACCCTTGAAGAACTCGGCTATAACGCTACCTATCAGTATGGTAAGTTCAAAATTCCCACTTTGCGAAATATCGGCGCCTCGGCACCATATGGTCATAACGGATACTTCCCCACCTTGAAAGATATAGTCAATTTCAAAAACAATCGATGCCCTGATCCGCAAAACTGCCCTGAGCCGGAGGTAAATGACAACATTACAGACCAGGTCGGCAATCTGGGATTAACAGCTGGTCAGATTGATGATCTGGTTGCTTTCCTTATGACGTTGACTGATCAGTAGTATGCCTTAAGGCAGAAAAATAGGCCATGAGGGCGTCAATTGTGATATACATGCTGAGAGAGTATTTCCTCTATACTTCTCTCAGCATCCGCAGGGGTAAAGCCATCGGTTTTCTGCTTTTTCACTCTTTCCGTTGATTCAGTGTAGTTATTTGGAGTAGAACCAGGCTCACATGGAAAATTACGGTGTTTTCTATAAAAGTAGTAAAGACGGTCTGTTTGCCTATCTGCTCCGGATGACCGGTGATTACCATCTGGCCTGTGATTTGGTACAAGAGAGCTTCACCCGTTATCTGCGACGTTACAGCAGCAACGGACCAAACAGTCGTTCCTTGTTGTACACTATAGCCAGGAATGCAGCGATGGATGCCTTCCGGAAGCCCAAAACCGATAGTTTTGATTCAGATGGCCACCCAGATCACAGAAATAACCCAGAGCAGCAACTAGATGATCGACAGACTTACGACAAAATGATGGCGGCAATACACCAACTGTCGATCAAAGACCGTGAGCTGATTTCTCTTATTGCCGGAGCAGACCTTTCCTACGTCGAGATAGGGAAGATTCTTGACCTCAGCGTGGCAAACGTAAAAGTGAAAGTGCATCGTGCTCGGCTGAGACTCAAGGAAATTTTGAGTAATGGAGGTAACTGATGGATTATTTTGCCAGTATGTATATCGATAACGAACTCGACCTCGGAGAAAAGATCCTGTTTATCGAGAAAATCCACTCGGACGAGGAATTTTTTCAAGAAACAGTCGAGCTTCTGATGCAGGAAAAGCTGTTGCGAATACAACCGCAAAGATTGCGGGTTTTAGCAGATACGCGAATCCGTCCGAATTTGAAGGACCGGATAAGGCAATTGTTCAGGCCCCTGATCTTTGTCGGCAGCGGATTTGCTCTGGCAATGTTGCTCTTTTTCACCCAGACGACGGTTTCAACCAATCCATCTTCCATGCCCAGAAGATTCGTGATTTTTGAACCAGCTGCGAGTCGGGTCGAAGTGACAGGATCTTTTAATGGGTGGCAACGAGTAGACATGGAACAGATTGGAACCACGGGCTACTGGGAACTTAACCTCCAGCTTCCCGTCGGTGAACATCGATTCAGCTACATCCTGGATGGCACAAAGAGAATAGCCGATCCAACCGATCCGGTTAAGGAAAAAGACGATTTTGGCGGCGAGAATTCGATTCTCAAGGTGGCTGGTCGGGTCGTCGAAAAAAGCCAAAGTCCCGCTTCTCCTTCATGACCACTCAGCAGAATCTCGTTTCTCGTTGCATCTCCGGCGCATTTCTCCCCGAACATTCAGGACAGAACTACCTCGTTTTTTTCTCCTCCGGAATATTCCACCACATGTAAGGTACGTTTGACTACCGGTAGTTAAGAACGCTTAGGGAATTTGTTCAGGATCGCCCAGTATCGACCTGAGTTTGTCTGCCTGAGATGGTCTATCCGTCTGCGTATATTAGCCGTGTATCTTGTCCATCATCTGCAGTTTTTGATAGTAATCCTCCCCAATCATGAGTAATAAATATAGAGTAAACTGTTACTGTACTATAGCCGTCGAATTCTTTAAATATTTGTCAATTGGTCGGTATGGTCATCCTACAGAGATCGAAGGAGGTCTCAGTAATCATTTATGGATGACAACTTGTTTGTAACCGGAATATTGCCAAGAAATTCGACAAAACTACATGGCAGGTAATCATGACTGAATCTTTCCTGAATGTTCCATATGTCAATTTCTTTAGATTGCTTTTAATCACAGTGTGTTGGTTATTGATAGCGGCTCTAACGGATAATGTTTTAGCAGAGACAATATCGAGACCACCTGTGCTGGACATTACTTTTAAGGATAATTTGATTTCAGCCGAACTTGTGGATGTTCCGCTTATTGATGTCCTTCAGCGGATTAAGCAAAGGTTCGGGTTCAAAATGCATTTTTATGGTGATCTCAGTGAATTGATAACCTTGTCGTTCACCGATATGCCTTTGGGCAAATGTCTTCGACAGTTGACAGCCAATCATTCCTTGTCCGTTGCCTTTATGCCGACGAAGCCGTCAGAACAGAATACTGCTAAACAGATTGCAGAAATATGGGTTCTCAGCCGCAGTACGACTCCGCAAACAATGAATACCGCCTCCCGCGCACCGGTGACCCCAGCGCCTGACAACTCTGATAATGGGGTTAAGAGCAACGAGGATTCTTCTGGGCTGCCTTCAAGCGAACAGCTGGAAACTGTTCCAGTGGATCCGCTCCCGAACAGTCTGGATGCTGAAAAAACTAATCAGGGTCAAGCCGTCAAAAACCTGAGTGAAATTGGTGGCCCGGCCTCAATTGCTGCCATGGTGGATTTGTTGGCCAATGTTGAGAATAAAGATACGCGTCAACTGTTGATAAACGAAATCAGTTCAATTCAGAATGAAGAATCTACGCAAGTTCTTGGACAAGTGCTCCAGAGGGAACCCGATCCTGAAATTCGCAAGATAGTGGTACGTGCATTAGGCCAAAGAAAGAATGATAGTGCTGCCCGAGCTCTTCTGGAACAGGCGCTGAACGATGATGACGGGGAAGTAAAGGCTCTGGCCGACCAACTGCTTACGCAATAACGCACTACCTGGTAATCAAATGGTGCGGTTCTGTCGCTGAAAGCTCATTTCGATCCAGGTCAGCCTGCGGTTTTCGTTACAGAGGTCGACCTCGGTACAGACCCAATAAACAACCTTTTATAATAGTAGGCAAACCTGCCGCGAAGTAACTCATTTCTTATCAACATCCTACTGCTGAATACAGCTTGAGTGCCTTCACTGAGGTGTCGAATCTGGGTAGGTTATAATTACCTTGGAATAGTGAACCACGTTTCAATGGCCGGTGAGAAATATTGCCGATGAGAAATATTTTTAAAAAATATTTCTGAAAACAAATAGTTATTGCTCTCAGTCTGTGCTGGAAGAATCAATATTGCGTGAATATATTAATTATAGAGCCGTCTAGAATCTTTCAGTTGATGCTTGAAAACATCTTCAGCGCGTATGCGACGAATATGTTTATATCGGGTTCTGGAACTGAAGCATTAAACATAATATAAGAGTGTGTCCATCGATCTGATTTGTATGTCGTTTTATCTATCAGACATGGATGGTATTGAATTTGTCTCGGGAGCTAAAAAGCTTAAATTCGGCGAGACAGTGCCAATTTTAATGATCACGTCGAAGAAATTACTGTTCGATAGTGATCAAAAGCAGGCGTCCGAGATTCGTGGATTTTTGAAGACACCCGACTTAAATTCATCCACTTTACAAACGCAGAAGAAGCCGTTTATGAAGCAAAAGCCAATGGTCGAAATTGTGTTGTCTTTTGTGATACGTGAAGTGACCATGGAAAAGGAGTTCCACCCACGCCCTATGGTTACTGTGATGTGTATGACACCGGCACCATCGATTATGGAAAGTAGAGCCGTACTTATTCTCCTGGCTCAAAACCGATCTTACTGATGGCAGCCCTTATCTGTTCACGGGCGACGCTCTCATTTTCAAAAGTGGCCTCTCCTGCATCCAGGTTCACTGTCACCTGTGAGAGGCCGGAGATACCATCAAGGGCTTTTTTTACCGAACCAACACAATGTTGGCAACTCATTCCTTTTATTTTGATGCTTTCCATTCTTTCCTCCTGAGTGAGTAACTTAGTATGTGGTTAGAGCCATAGTAACCATTTCTTGCATGATTGCTATGGCTTGATGCCCCTGAACATTGCACCGACAGTATATTCGGAAGTTTTAATCGGAGTCGTACCAAGTAGCGCAATTTCCTTGAACCCAGCTCTTTCCATCAAGGTAAGTTGATCCCCACCGGGAATCGAGCCACCTATTCACTGTGACCAGGATTCAACGTTTGTTGCAAGATGGTGAGGCAATTCTTTTTCCAGGATGATGTCTGCAAATTGCAATCGTCCGCCCGATTTGAGCACTCGGTAGATCTCCGAAAAAAGCAGTGGCTTGTCGGGGGAGAGGTTGATCACTCCACTGGAAATAACCACATCGAAAGTGTCGTCTGCAAAGGGAAGTACTTCAGATGAGATAAGATATACTTGGGCATTTGTCACATGCATGGCAGCCAGGTTTGCTCGGGCTCTGTCGACCATCTCATCGGTAAGATCCACCCCGAAAATTTTGCCGTGTGAGCCAACCAGCAGAGAGGCCACGAAGAGATCAAACCCGGCCCCGCAGCCGACATCCAGAACGGTGCTGCCTTTCTCGATCCGGTCGATGATAAATGGATTGCCTACGCCGCAGAAAGAGCTTAATAGCTCATCCGGAATTTCCGTAAGAAGCTCTTTGTCATATCCTAATAAATCGGCCCCCGTTTTGCCGACAGGATATTTAAAATACCCTGCGGCAGAGGTCGATACGGCAGAGTATTTCTTTCTGATTGCTGTACGGATTTGATCTATCTCACCTGCAGAAAAAGCGGTTCCCTCAAGCTGATTTTTCGTTTTGCTGTCGGAAATAATATTTTGTAGCTGATGACCATCAGTATTTTCCTGAGGTTGTCAGCCCCCGGTTCCTAGAACGCAGATATTTTTTTGGCTCATAAGAATTTCTCCTGTCGAAAAATGATCAACGCTGTTGGTACGATGTAGTACTCGCTCCATTATACCTGCATCTAGATTGATAATGCGAATATTTTTCAAGAATTTCCAGCGCGAAAGGTTTTTAAGGTTTCGTTACAGCCAATTTCTCCTGGCTATGTCCATATAATGGACAGCCACGTTTTTTGAAAAACCACACCTTTCACCTGACGCTCTTTGGCGTAGCCAAGTTTCTTTTTGAAAGCAAAGCCACCATCGACAATGGTTTGTCGAGGAAGACAGCCATAGAAGCTTTTTGGGTGATCAAGTAACCACTGGAAAAGATCCGGTTCTGCAGGATTGCCTGTTCCTATAAGGTAATCGATGATCAAATTTGATGGATCGCGGGTGAGAAATATTTTATAGCCATACTCTGTCTTAAAGATTTTTTTGATTACCTATGAGACTCAGCCAACTTCAGAAGCCGCTGTGGCATCGGCGGAGATACCCTTATTCCTTTAATAAATTTTAATCAAAGCCAGGGTTATGTCGTCAATTTGCGGATTGGCCCCCCGGAAAGCGGCTATATCCCGGACAATGGTTTGAAGAATTTCATCTGGATGCAAGGTACAGGTATCGGCAAGAATTCTTTTCAAGCGTTCCCGGCCAAATTGCTCTCCAGCCTGGTTTTCGACCTCCCAGGCACCATCGCTGCCAATGAGGATAAGCTGGGTCTCTTGGTCGATCGGCTGCTCATTGTATTCATAATCGCAGGTTTCATCGATCCCCAAAGCTATTCCTTTGCCCTTAAGCTCTGAAAACTCCCCATTCGACGAGCAATAGACAATTGCCGGATCGTGACCTGCGCGTACCCAGCTGAGGGTTTCGCGCCCACGGTCCACCTCCAGGTAAAAAAGAGTAACAAAATTCCCCGATTTCATGGTGTCCTGGCATAGGAGGCTGTTGACATCACGCATAATCTCGCCAAGATCGCCGGGCTGGACTACGCGACCACGGAGAAGCGCTCGAACAGTTGTCATCAGTAGGGCCGCTCCTATTCCATGACCGACCACATCTCCTACAACAACCCCAACCTTTTGCTTGTTTGCAGAAAACTTGAGAATATCAAAATAGTCCCCACCCGTCTCGTCACAATACAGGATGAGGCCGCGAGCAATGATTCCCTCTATAGAGACAGTATCCTGAGGCAAAAGGTTTTGCTGCACTTCTCGGGCGACATTCATCGCCTCTTTCAGTAAAAGCCTTTGTTGGAGTTGGCTGGTCATTTTGTTGAAACTTTTGGTGAGTTCGCCAACTTCATCATGGGATGCAACTGAAAGAGGAGGTCCAAAACTGCCATTTGCCAAATTATCCGCTGCATTGGAGAGATCTTTTATTCTTTTTGTGATCCTGCCCGTTGTACTTCGAATTATCACGAGAATCGCGAAAATACCGATGGTAAGTGACAATATGTAAAGCAGTTTGAACCTGATAATAGGTTGTAATATTGTTCTGCCCGGGGCAATAATAACCATGGTCCAGGGTGCTTCGGTGAGACGATAGAAGCCGCTGATTTTCGCCGGTGGAGAACCTGGCCCGAATACCGTACCGAAGGAATCCTTTTTCATTAACATCAAAGTATCCCGTTCAAGAGCATCGGCTGAGCCGAAAGCTTGCTGGGTTTGACTCTTTTTCAAACCTGACTCAACTGACGTGCTAGCCAAAACATTGCCCAGATCGTCGATCAGATACCCCTTGTTGTTCTTCCACCAAGGGGCTTTGATTATCTCATCGATAAGATAATCAAATGAAATTACCACCTCCACACTGCCCACAGCCTGATCGTTATTGCTTTTCAGGTCGGACTCCAATGAAATAGTCCGATTATCTTCCTGGCTATTGTATCTTGGTGAACTAACGGTTAACTTTTCCAGTTTATAAAAGTGCATCCCACCCATCATCGAGTTTTTTTTGAAACCGTTGTGGGATTCGTCCTTGGGTGCATCGTCCGGCCACTTGACATTCACACTGACAACCCCATCAAGCTCTTTTATCTCCTGAATGATATAGGAAAAAACATCCCGATTAACATCAGCACCCACCTTGTTGTGCAAAAGAAGAAGAAGCTCTTTCGGCTTACGCATACGCATATCTATCTGATGGGCGGTTCGCTGCAACTTGGCTATTGCCGTTTCCCCCCATTGGTTGAGCAATACTGTCCGCACAAAAATATATCCGGCTATGGACATGGTCAGCAAAAGCAGAAATATTGGAACCAGGATGAAGAATAAGGTTCGTTGTTGTAAACTCCTCGGTTGGATGATCATCTTCCGCCTTGACTGTCGCTATCCGGCCTGACTGCCCCCAAGGTGGCGGGGACAGTAAGGCTTTGTTGAGTATTGTTTTTACCTTTTTTAAATTTTAATGGTACGAATAATTAAGAAGAATGTACAATATTAATCCATTCTTAATGCATTCCGCCCCCACCGCCGGAGCCACTGCCACCGCCGGAGCCACTGCCTCCCCCGGAGCCACTGCCACCGCCTGAGCCGCTGCCACCGCCTGAGCCGCTGCCACCGCCGGAGCCACTGCCACCGCCCATGCCACCGCCCATACCACCGCCCATACCACCACCGTTGCCACCACTCATACCACCGCCCATACTTCCTGACATCCCGCTGTCATGATCTGCCATTCCAGAGCTGCTGCCCATGCCATTATCTAAACCACCGGCAGCGGACGTCATGCCTATCCCATGGCCCTTGGACAAGCCCGTTTTGGTATTCCTGGCCGTCGCTGCCATAATTTCCGATTTTTGGGAACCCATTTGGGAGCGCGTTTGGGGAGCTACGCCCATTCCATTCATTTGGCCGGTGGTCATATTTCCCTTGCCATTATTCGCCATTTGCCCCGTCATACCTTTCATACCCAGTTCACCGGCTACATCAGCCCAACCCATACCGGCAGTGTGCATACCGTTGATATCCTTTGTCGATACTCCTGACATTTGCGATAACATGCTAACATAATTATCTTCGGCTTTATTAAGAGCTATTTCAGCAGACATCATCTGTTGTTGATTGCCGGTCATTCGCGTCTTGGCCATTTGAGTATCAGCATTTTCAACCTGAGAAAGAGCAGCCTCGAGAGACGGATCCGCAGTATTTGCCTGTTGTTTTGCCCCCTGTGCTGCCTGTTCCGCTTTGGCCGAACTCGAATAGGTTTGGTGGGCCTGCGAGGTTTCCTGTGCGATAGCTAGTGACTGTAGGCACATCCCCGAGACAGCCATGGTTAAAATCAGAGTTCTTACGTATCGTTTCGTTTTCATGATATCTCCTTTCACTTTAATTATAGTGGACTGTTTCACCTGACAAAAAATCAAGCTTATTTCCAGTCTGTTAGAAAAAACCGTACGGATTCGTTTTTAGAGTATACTCTTTTGCCTTGGATGACTTTCTCCGGCACACCAAACCAGCTGATCTGGATTCGATCAGGGCCGATAGCGGGGAAAAGCTCATACAAATTTTTCTCGATCTCTATTGCTCTTTGTTTCGCGAGTTGTTTATCTTTGTTGACGAAGACAACCACCTGCAGTGTACCTTTGTTAAGATTGGCGAGGATCTCTCCGACCAACCGTAACGAAGGATATGAAGATTTAAGTATGCTCTTCCCCGACCGCTCGAACTTTATCTCGGCAAGGGTTATTGCCCGTCTACCGAAGAAGTGGTTTTCGTAAGAAAAATCTCCGAGGGCATTGAGATGATTCGTCGCCTGAAGGGCATATTGTCCGGCGGGGTACCATTTTAAATATTCCAACCATGCCCTTTTGGCAGTGACATCCTTTCTTTCAATTTCCAATATCAAGGCCCTATTATAGAGAGCCGCAGCATTGGTCGGCATTTCACGCAGAACCTCATCGTATGACTTGAGTGCCTGCTGCAGCTCCCCGTTTCTCAGCTGTAGATGGCCAAGGTAGAGATGCGCTTGCGGATGGTGTCCATTGAGTTGTATGGCTCGTTCATAGTTGATTTTTTCTGCTTTACTATTTCCCAATTCGCCATATGTGACCCCCAGCCAAAAGTAGTAGTCCGCATCCCCAGAATCAAGAGCAACCGTTTTCTGGAAATGTGGCAAAGCTTCGGACGCCTTATTCTGGGCAATGAGAAAACGCCCCAAGTAGTACTGAGCAATAGCACTGTCGGGATGCTTGATAACCGCTTCCTTAAAGTCTATCTCTGCTTGACGATAATCCCCTGTTTTCATGTAATAATTGCCTCTGACCGTGTTACCTATGTCAGCAGCAATACCACAACTCGAGAGAATGCCGGCCAGGAAGATGAAAAATATGAAATTTCTGTACATCGTGTTAGCCTCCGCAGTAAATATAAAAAATGATATGAATCATGCGCTTTCATGTTTGAAATTGCACAAACCGGGCCAGAATAAGAAAAATACACTAATGAGACGTATGTTTTTGATTTATTAAGATATTTATCTTACTTGATCCCGATTGACATTGAATATCAGAAACAGCCAAAAGGGATTGTATAAAAATTGGAGTATTCCCGAGAAAACTTCAGCTGTCGCGTATTATAATTGGGCAAAAACGTTCAGCCGTGGTGAGCCAAACCAACTCTCTTTGCCTGCCGGTAGAATTAATTATCCGGGAATGTGTGTTTCGGGTGGAGGAATAGCGTGCAGGCACCTCTCGGCCATACCCTTACACACATATCGCTGCTTATTGTACTAATGAGGTGGTGCGGCTAATGCTCTCGACTAAAACTGCCACAGCTCCCCCTGCAGCAAAAGATGTCGGCATGTTGCAAGGGGAGTGTGACAGGGGGGAGGCTCAGTGCATTCCGCTCATCATACTGTGATTGGAGCGATTGTTCGTAATTCTGTTTGCGTGGACATTATGCCTGTAGGAACGGTGGGTTGGGGTAGTGATATAGCCTTGGGTGTTTTCATGATGTTCGCCCCATGCTTGACCGTTCATTCTTATACCCCTGCTCTCGCTATTACTTGTGATGACCACAGATTCTACATTCTCTTGCATATCGCCATTACCGTTGTTGAAATGTAGAGAATTTCCTGCCATATGGTCACCCTCCATTCCAACATTTTCGATATCCAAGTCGTTATGAACTTGACCGGAAGCCACCATATGGTTTTGGTTGCCATCAATAATTCTAGACATTGTCATATTAGTGATACGCCCCATAACTTATTGAAAGGTAGATAGCAGATATCGGGCCAATACCTCAAAGAGCCTTCACTTTAGCTCTAAGTGACTAATTATAAAAATGAATGAAGATTGCGCTTTCTCTACCAAGGCAAATTACAGTTGATGCGTTGTCCAGAATTGAGACAGAAGAAAATGGGATAATCCCCCAAGGTATCCAGAATGTTGACAGCAGTGCTGTCTCAGGTACCTTCTGGAGAAGACATGAGGTCAAGCGAATGTTTGAGGCAGACCCTTTTGGGCGCGAGAGGCAAAAATAATGTACCTTTCAAATACCCTTATCCCTAATAAACGGATTACCTCCTAGCAAAACGGATTGACTTCTAGCAACCAGTTCTAATAGAATTTAGAAAGAGAAAGCTGTGAACATTACAAAAGTGCGCTGTTTTTTGGTCACTCCAATATGCACTGCCAATTTATTTTACACCTACCTTCTGAAAAATTAGAAGATCTGTTGTTTTATCCTGCAAATACTTCACATAATCAGTGCATTAAGTACCACAGTATCACAGTAATAAGTCTATCGTATGGACAACCAATGGTGTTTCGCAACCACCAACCGAGCAGTCATTGAATTATTTTAATGCAAATTGGTCTTTATTTTTTGTTGCTCTCCTCATTGGTTGGTTCTCAGACAGAAAGCGAAACCAGCAAGGTAAGTTGTTTCAAATTGATAAAACCAAGTCTATCCACTCGTGCCGTTGGGCCTTCGCCCGGGAAGTGGAATCTGGTACCCAAAGGACTTTCCCCTACAACTACAGGTAACATGCTAGACTTATACCCAAGTATCCGTAGGCAGTTGCTGACAAATCTTACCTTAGCCGGAATCGTACTTTGCATTTTAACCGGGTTTTCTGTCACCTTCATAGAATTTCACCGAGTTGATCAACATGTCGCCAATATCGCAATAAGGCAATCGCAGAAGCTGGCCAACAAATATATCGCTTTTCATAACGATCATACCTCGTCTTCATATATCCTTTTGCAGCAGGCCATTCGTGACGATCTTGATCATGATGTTTTTATCTCAATTGAATTCCTCGATGAAAATCTTCACATGGTTGCCAATGAAGTAATCCGGAATATTTCCCCACCGCCCATTGGTCTGATGAATAAATTTAAGCAGTTCGAAATGAAGGAAAAGATTGAACATCAGGTGGTCATTTATGATGGTCAAATCTATATAAAAGTTATGGTTCCCATAAAAGTCAGTAAACAGCAAAAGCCTATCGGTCATTTTCAAGGTGTCTATCACTTGCAAGACGATCAAATGACGGCAATAAAACAGCAAAGCTATGATGCCATTATTTTGTCCTTGCTGGTGACGATATTTACGACCTTATTTATTTACCCTGTTGTTTCCGCACTGTATAAAAAGCTTCTTCAGCGTTCCGGTGAAGTTATTGTTGCCAATATTGAGCTTCTCAAGTCGCTGGGAAGTGCTATCGCCCAAAGGGATAGCGATACCAACCTGCATAACTATAGAGTTACATATATTTCCGTAAAAATTGCGGAGCAAATGGAGATATCTCCGTTATCACTCAGATCGTTGATCAAGGGGGCGTTTCTTCATGATGTCGGCAAAATTGGAATAAGTGATGCTATTTTGCTTAAACCCGGCAAACTGACCAGGGAAGAGTTTGAGATGATGAAAAAACACGTCCTGATTGGTGCCGATATCATACATAGCAGTACCTGGTTGCACGATGCTTTGGATGTTATCGTCTACCATCACGAAAGATATGACGGGACAGGTTATCCGTCTGGCTTCAAGGGGGAGGAGATCCCGCTTGCTGCGAGAATATTTGCAATTGCAGATGTTTTCGACGCGCTTGTCAGCCACCGACCGTATAAGCAACCTTTCACCTTTACCGAAACGATGAACATCCTAAACGAGAGTTCCGGTAGTCATTTCGATCCCGTAATTCTTCGCGTTTTTAAAAACATTGCTGCAAATCTGAGCGCCGAAGTATATGTCGAAGGAAGCGAAAAGCAGCTGAATGATCAACTGGATAAGGTATTGAATAAATACTTTACCAGCAATCTCTAACCCCGGTAAGTGGGGAAAAACCGGTATTTTTTATAATATCCCTGAGGGGTATTATAAGGAGTGACAGACTTTCAGGACTAGGCAAGTCTGTTCGCTTCTCTCGTGCTCCCATTCTGATACCCTTGAGTTACTTGAATAAAGCGAATACTCCTTCTTAGTTTTCCAGGTCGTATTCCTTGATCTTGTTGATAAGAGTTTGGCGTGCAATGCCGAGATTTTTCGCGGCGAGACTCTTATTATTGTCTGTGTCGCGGAGGGTTGCCCGGATCATTTCTCTTTCCATGTCGCGCAATGTCCAACCATGTGAAGAAAAAGTGTCCGATGTGGAGATATCGTTGTCCGGTAAAAAATGTGGGGGAAGTTCTCTTGGGGTAATTTGTTCCCCGAGGCAGAGTATGACTGCTCGTTCGATAGTGTTTTCCAGCTCTCGTATATTACCAACCCAGTTGTAGCGCATGAAAATATTGAGGGTTTCCGGATGAAATCCTTTAATATTTTTATTACTTTTTTTATTTTTTTTCTCCAGAAAATGGTTTGCCAGATCAGGAATATCTTCTTGTCGCTCTCTTAACGGAGGGAGGTCAATCGGTATGACAGCTAATCGGAAATAAAGATCCTGCCGAAAGGTTTCTTCTTTGATCATCTTCAGCAGATCTTTGTGGGTTGCCGCCAGTAATCGAACATCGACACTGATGGTATCATTACCTCCAACCCTTTCAAACTCTCCTTCCTGAAGTACCCGTAGAATTTTTGCCTGAAGCGGCAGACTCATATCACCAATTTCATCGAGGAAAAGCGTGCCGCCGTGGGCTAATTCAAACCTCCCTTTTCTTCTTCCGGTTGCCCCGGTAAAAGCACCGGCTTCATGGCCGAACAATTCACTTTCAAGAAGATTTTCATGAAGCGCCGAACAATTCACCTTAATAAATGGGCCCTTCTTGCGGGGACCGTTTTCGTGCAGGGCATTGGCCACGAGTTCCTTTCCTGTCCCTGATTCCCCCTGGATCAGAACGGTGGCATCACTTTCCGCGACCAGCTTAAGCATTGAGAAAAGTTCTCGCATGACAGCACTCGAGCCGATAATTTTGCCAAACGAATAATCCTCTGCCAGTCTGTTTTTCAGATAGGCATTTTCTCGTTTGAGAGCTGAATGGTCTAGTGCTCTGGACAATATATGGGCCAGGTTGTCAATGTCTATGGGCTTGGTGATATAATCATACGCACCATTTTTCATGGCTGTTACCACACTTTCTATGGAAGAAAATGCGGTTATTACTATAGTGGGAATATGGAAACCTGCTTCACCAAGTAACTTAAGCGTTTCAATGCCGCCCACTCTCTCCATTTTCAGATCAAGAAGAATAAGATCAAAAGCATCCTTTTGTAGAAACCCCAGGACTTCATCTCCGTCACAAGCCTCGGTAATGCTGTAGCCAAGTCTTTCCAGGTTAAGTTTGAGCATTGTTCTATGCCCGATATTATCATCGACCAACAGGAGTTGATGCTTTTGGGGTTGTGTCTTAATCATGTCTTTTCTCTTTATGAGGAAGCACTATCGTGATGGTTGTGCCGGAATTAACAACAGAGTTTATCTCAAAATAACCATTATGGCGCTCCACGATTCGGTGACTGATGGCAAGGCCCAAGCCAGTTCCATTTTTTTTGGTTGTATAGAAAGGGTCAAACAATTTATTTTTGGTTTCTGCAGACATCCCGATCCCTGAATCAGATACGCATAATCGACACGCCTGCCCATCACAGCTGATCGTGAGTGAAATATTGCCTCCTTCAGGTGTTGCATATAGGCTGTTTTTAAGCAGATTCAGAAGGATTTGAAGCAGCAGGTCCCCATCGCCATAGAGCTCAGTGTCTTTGTTAAATTTATGATTGAAGCTGATGTTTTTTTCAACAAAATCTTTTTCAAGCAAAGTAACTATTGTTTCCATCATAGTTTCTAGATCGACTCTGTCAAAATTGATATCCCGGGGAGCACCGAATTGGAGGAGTTCGGTAACGATCTGGTTCAATCGATCAACCTCGCTGATCATAAATTTTGAATATTTTCTGCAAGCATCTGATGCCCCATCCTCAGAACCGAAAAAATGTGCTAAACCTCGCAGAGTACCGAGAGGGTTGCGCACTTCGTGCGCGATACCCGTTGCCATGGAACCGAGGGCGGCAAGCCTCCTCGACTGCTCCAATTGTTGTTCCATTGAACGGATCTCACCGATATCTCTCATAACCAGAACCCTGCCAATCTTTTTGCCTTGATGGTCCAATAATTGTGCGCTTCCCATCTTAACCGGTACAGTTTTACCACTCGGAACCTGAAGCTCAGCATCCTTTTCGATAATATTTTTTTGCGAGGTAAGTGTTTCTGGAGGGCATGTTGGAAAAATATCTAGCAGTTTTTTTCCGACAATATCGGTGGAGCGACGTTCGAGTATCCTCTCAGCGTTTCTATTGCAAGAGACGATTTGTTCCTCTTGATTCAGAGTTATAAGTGAGTCGGGAATGCTTTCCAGGACGTCGTTTGTATAGAGTCGCGTGTTGAGCAGTGTTGCGTGCGTAACACGCAATCTCTGATAGAGCAAAAGAAAATACAATCCGGCAAAGAAAAGAAGAAGAAGCATTACCAACATAAAAATAGTGTGATACATATCCTGTTTTCTGGTTTTTTCATAGTCATTGGTGTAAAAACCAACGGAAATATACATCTGTCCTTTTGGTTTGAAGGCAAGATTCCATTGCTCCCAGCGCATTTCCATCATCGACATACTGCCATTTGGCGAGCGCTCAATGGGATGAAAACGCTTGGATATCTCAAAGATACTGTCGGGCCAGTTTATTGAAAAAACCGGCCTGTCCCCGATCTCTTTAAGATCTGAGTGTTTTTTCAGAATGGCTTTCGAGACATTTCCCTGTGATACAATAACAGTGTCGTTTTCATCTATGATCCTGATATAGGCGATGCCTTTGTCTTCCAGTACCTCAGTCGCCAGATCCACCAGGGGATTGTGTCCGGCGGTTTTACGAAACAGCATTGATGTCCGGGCGCCAGCCTCAAAGGCGTGGATCATGGTCGTGCCCTGCCTCAGAAATGAAAGCTCCATGAGCTTTTGACTCCGGTCAATATTCCTAACAGTTGCAACTGCAAGAATACCTGTAAGCATGACACTGAACACCAAAATAATCAAAGCCGGTTTGGACATTGTAAAGGTCTTTTCGGCTTTAAGAATCAGGCTGTCGTGCATCGAATTTCTCCTTGATCTTTAGATTTTGCGCAAAAAAACAGATAGTGAATAAATAATGTTGTGTTGGGAGCGTTGTGATTTAAGCTTCTCGAAAATGTTGGTTAGAGAGGAACGCCACCCGATCATTAATAAACTGTAGCAATTTCTTCGCCAAAGCAAACACCCAACGCCACAACCTAGCATTCTTAAAAAAATACCTTCCATTGTGATAAAGAAACAGCCGATTCTGGAGAACAAACATTTTTAATGATGTAGGTTGATTCCAGTAAACATCAAAACCCATCAAACGAAATGTACAATAAACGTACAATTGTGTTCGCTGTGTGTCAAATAATTGGACAGTTCATGTGGACGAATACTTTGGTGTCTTAGAGTAAAAGCCTTACCTTTTATTCAACTTGCCTGGGAGTGCCTTGCAAAAATCTTTGAATATTTTTGTTGGCATAACTGTTGCATCCCGTTGGTCGTCATGGGTTTGCCATCTCTTGGTTTAATGCTGACTTCATTTATTTGTAAATATAGTTATCATCTATCTTATGGAAAATGATATGCTTACCAAGGGGTAAAAGAGCTAGGAGCATGGTCCCGGACAGAATATTTCAATTGAAATAAATTGGGGAGATGTGGTTCCGTCGACTATCTACACCACCAAACACAAAAGATCAGAAAGGAGAATTCAATGAAAAGATTTTTATTATTGTTTGCAGTTGTCAGTCTTGTTTTTGCCGGGAGTTCAATGGCGGCCATGAAAGGAATGGAAGGAATGGACCATGGCGACAGCACCGACAAGGGAACCTTTACCCATACGGCTATGGCCGGTGACATACATGTCGAGTTTAAAATCATGGATCTGGCCAGTATGAATATGAAAGATCCGGATGGCAAGACTCATCATGTCATGGCAACGTTTAAGCGCAATGGTAAGATACTTTCCAACATAGTCGGGAGACTCAAGCTCGTTTCTCCAAGCAAAAAGGAGCAGATTGTTGACTTGAAGAACTATGGCGGAGGTGCTTATGCGGCAAAAGTCACCATTGACGAGCCTGGGAAATGGGGCGTCATCTGTGTTTTTAAGGATGACAAAGAAAAGCAGACAGTTAAGTTCTGGTACCCGCACATGGCGATGTGATTGATCTGTTGAACAGGAGTCGGTCATGGACTTTTTCTTTGGGGCGATGACCGGCTACTACAAACCCCGCACTTCACCTTAAAATTATTTTTTGCCGGGTCTGTTTCACTCAAGGGGGATTTCCGTGTCACATATAATCAGACTACTAACAGCTGTCTTCTCGGTTCGATTTGTTTTTATACAATTTATCTGCCTCATCGGATTATCGTCGGCTCTTGTCGGGATAGCTCAGTCCGGAGATAGTACACTCACTCTTGAGACGGCAGTGAAAGCTGCACAGCTCAATGATCCCTGGTTGGTCGGCAACCAACATTCTCAAGATGCAATCGAATCGATGAGTGTTGCTGCGGGAACACTACCTGATCCACAAGTCTCCTTGGGGTTCGCAAACGTGCCCACCGACACCTTCGATTTTGGTCAGGAGCCCATGACGCAGTTTAAAGTAGGGGTGACGCAGATGTTTCCTCGTGGAAACAGCCTTGCGATTAAGCGGAAGCAACTGGAAACGGCTGGAAGTGAGTTTCCTTTCCAACGTCTTGAGCGTAAAGCAAAAATTGTCGTTACGGTGAGTCTGCTCTGGCTCGATGCATATAATGCCCAGGAAAGCATAGCTTTAATCGAAAAAGATCGTCCACTATTTAAACAACTGGGAGATATTGCGGAGGCCAGCTATTCAGCAGCATTCGGCAAAACCAGACAACAGGATATTATTCGTGCTCAATTGGAATTGACTCGGCTCGATGATCGACTCACCATGCTCAAGCAGAAACAGGAGATGTTTATGGAGAAGCTTTCTGAGTGGCTGAGCGAATACTTTCGTGAGGAATATGGCAAGAGCTTGGCTTCTGAGACAGCACTCCCCTGGTCGCGTCTGGAATTAGATAAAAGTCGTCCCAATATAAAGATGTTGCGGGAGTCGCTCTATTTGGCGAGCAATGAAGCCAATCCTCAGAAACTTTATGAATACTTTTCTAAGCATCCATCTTTGCTTGCCCTTGATCGGGAGATTGAGGTCAGTAAAATTGGAGTCGACCTCGCCCGTGAAAGCTATAAACCGGCTTGGGGAGTCAATGCAAATTATGGCTATCGTGGTGAAGACAATAATGGAAAAGATCGGGCTGATTTTGTCTCTTTGGGTGTCAGTTTCGATTTGCCATATTTCACGAAGAACAAACAAGATAAGCAAGTCCAGGCCTCTGTATCTCAGGCGGAAGCTGTTAAGACCAAAAAATGGGCCCTGGCGCGCAAAATGATAGCAGGTTTCGAAAAAACCAGAACGCAACTTAAAAGACTGAACGAGCGACAGCAGCTCTATCAGGCACATCTCTTGCCACAGATGAGTGAACAGGCCGAGGCTTCTCTTACCGCGTATACCAATGATGAAAGTGATTTCGCTGAAGTTGTCCGGGCCAGAATCGCTGAGCTGAATGCGCAGATTGATGCACTGGGCATAGACGTGGAAAAACAAAAAAGCATAATCCAGTTGAACTATTATTTTATGGAAAACGCCGATGATATCATAGCAAATAATAGCCCTGTGGGAGAGAAAAAATGAAGAGATTTCTGAGTATATCGGCATTGCTTATCGTCGGGATTGTCGTTGGTTCCTTTATCACTTTTGTTGGATATCCCATGTTGAGTGGCTATCTCAAACCACTGAATTCAGTACAGAGCAGTGCTCCTCCAACCGTCAAGAAAAAACCGTTATACTGGGTTGCCCCGATGGATCCCAATTATAAAAGAGACAAACCGGGTAAATCACCAATGGGTATGGATCTTATACCTTTTTATGGGGAAGATACCACTGGATCAAATGCAGGCCCCGGTACGGTAAAAATTTCTCCCGATGTGATTAACAATCTGGGTGTGAGGACTGGCCCGGCCCGACTTGGCTTCCTGAAGTCTGAAATTCAGACAGTGGGCTATGTTAAATACGATGAAGACAAGATGGTGCATATCCATCCCAGGGTAAATGGATGGGTAGATAGGCTCTATATCAAAGCCTCGGGTGATCCGGTAAAAAAAGGGGAGCCGCTTTATAATCTCTATTCACCGGAGCTGGTAAATGCCCAACAAGAGCTGGTGATTGCTCTTGAGAGACAGAAACCTAGTCTCATAAAGGCATCAAAGGATCGCTTAGCCTCGCTGCGAGTATCCGATGCAGGCATCAAACAGCTAATGGAGACCAGAGAAGTTAAACAAAACGTCACCTTTTACGCGCCACAGAACGGGGTGATCGATAATCTGAATATTCGTCAGGGGTTCTTCGTTAAACCCGATACTACAATAATGTCGATCGCTTCCCTGGAACAGATGTGGGTGGAGGCCGAGGTTTTTGAGCGACAGGTTTCCGGAGTTGCCGTTGGACTCCCTGTTACCATGACTCTTGGCTATCTGCCGGGTAAAGAATGGGATGGGGTTGTTGATTATATATATCCTTCGTTGAGTGCCAAGACTCGAACCCTGAGAATTCGTCTACGATTTGACAATTCCGAAGGATTACTGAAACCTGAAATGTTTGCCCAGGTTGTCATTCATCTAGATAACACCAAAAACAGTCTGCTTGTACCAAGAGAAGCGGTAATTCGCACCGGTCGTTCCAATAGGGTAGTTTTGGCTCTTGGAGAAGGTCGCTTTAAGGCAATCAATGTCGAAGTCGGACGTTTCGATGAGCAGTCAGCCGAGATTCTGTCAGGACTCGTAGAGGGGGAAAAAGTTGTCACTTCCGCGCAGTTCTTAATCGATTCAGAATCGAGCAAAACCTCTGATTTCAAGCGCATGGATCATAGTGAGAAGGCTGCTCCCCGGGAGTGTCTGGGTTGAGGGCACTATCAATAGTTTAATGGCTAAACACCGGATGATCAACATATCACACAAGGCGGTAAGTGTTTGGGATTGGCCGGAAATGACCATGGATTTCAAGGTGGCAAAAGATGTCGATTTTGCCTCACTTAAAGCCGGTATGACCTTGCAGGTAGAGATTACCAAAACACAGGATGGCAAGTATCAAATTTCCAAAATTCACATTCCCGGTGCTGACGACGCAAACAAGAACCTTGATGACTTAAACATGGATGACATGAATCTTGATGATATGAGCCTCGATAAAAAGAAACCAACCGACCATAAGCAATAGGGGATAGACGAAATGATTGCATCTATTATACGCTGGTCGGTTGGTAATCGCTTTTTCGTGCTACTGGCGACCTTTATGCTGGTCGGCATTGGTCTGTATTCAGTGAAAAACACACCTGTCGATGCCTTACCGGACTTGTCGGATGTGCAGGTGATCATCAAAACATCGTACCCTGGACAGGCCCCTCAGGTGGTTGAAGACCAGGTGACCTATCCCTTGACGACTGCAATGCTTTCTGTGCCGGGAGCGGTAACTGTTCGAGGATATTCGTTTTTCGGGGATTCGTACGTCTATGTTATTTTCAACGATAAAACTGACTTATATTGGGCCAGAAGCAGGGTGCTTGAGTATCTGAGTCAGGTTGCCCCTTCACTCCCAGCCGAGGCCAGACCACAATTGGGCCCGGATGCCACTGGAGTGGGTTGGGTCTATCTCTATGCCTTAGTGGATAAAACCGGAAAGCACGATATCAGCCAACTGCGATCGCTTCAGGATTGGTTTTTAAAATACGAACTGCAAACCGTCCCCGGCGTATCGGAAGTTGCCACCGTCGGCGGAATGGTCAAACAATACCAGGTACAGGTGAACCCGGAAAAAATAAGGGCTTTTGGTATCCCGCTGTCGAAAATACAAATGGCAATCAAGGCCGGAAATCAGGAGATCGGGGCATCGGTTGTGGAGATGGCGGAAGCCGAATACATGGTGCGGGCAACCGGCTATCTGCAGAATGAAAAAAATCTCGGGAACATACCGCTTGGCGTCACAAAAAACGGCATACCGCTGCTGTTAAAAGATGTTGCGGAAATCGGCACTGGTCCACAGATGCGACGAGGCGTCGCGGATCTGAATGGGGAAGGTGAAACCGTGGGTGGTATTATAGTCATGCGTTTCGGAGAAAACGCCCAAAAAACTATAGATGGTGTTAAGGCCAAAATAGAGAAACTCAAAGCAGGACTTCCAGACGGGGTGGAGATCATACCTGTTTACGACCGGAGTGCCTTGATAGACCGCGCAGTCACAAATCTCTGGCACAAGCTTTTGGAAGAATTTGCCGTGGTAGCTTTAGTTTGTGTAGTTTTTCTTTTCCACCTTCGTTCTTCTCTTGTGGCAATTATCAGCCTGCCGGTAGGAATCCTGACAGCTTTTATTGTCATGCACCTGCAAGGTCTTAATGCAAACATAATGTCGCTCGGGGGAATCGCCATCGCGATTGGAGCCATGATTGATGGTGCAATAGTCATGATAGAAAATATGCACAAACATATGGAAAGAACCCCGCTCACCAATGAAAATCGCTGGAAAGTTGTTGCAGAGTCAGCAAGCGAAGTAGGTCCCGCTCTGTTTTTCAGCCTACTGATAATTACTGTTAGTTTCGTCCCTGTTTTCACCCTGGAAGCACAGGAAGGACGCATGTTTTCCCCTTTGGCTTTTACCAAAACCTACGCAATGGCGGCTTCAGCTGCCTTGTCTATCACACTGATCCCGGTCTTGATGGGATATTTTATCAGGGGAAAAATTTTACCGGAACACAAAAACCCCCTTAATCGTTTGCTGACGGCAGTCTACATGCCCGCATTAAAAACAGTTCTGAGGTTTCCCAAAACTATTCTCCTCGGAGCTTTGCTGATACTAGCAGTCGGAATCTGGCCGCTCGACAGGATCGGCAGTGAATTTATACCGCCGCTCGATGAGGGTGACCTTATGTATATGCCCACAACCTATCCGGGCATATCCATAGGTCTGGCAAGGGAGCTACTTCAACAAACCGACAAGCTGATTCGAACCGTCCCGGAGGTAAAAAGTGTTTTTGGCAAGGTTGGCAGAGCGGAAACGGCAACCGATCCCGCCCCGCTCACTATGATCGAGACATTTATTCAACTTAAGCCACGGGATGAGTGGCGGAAAGGGGTCACCACCGAGAGTCTGAAAAAGGAGCTCAATAATCTGGTTAAAATCCCCGGCTTGACCAATGCCTGGGTAATGCCCATCAAGACACGAATTGATATGCTGTCCACCGGTATAAAAACGCCGGTTGGTATAAAGGTTGCCGGGCCCGATCTGAAGATCATCCAGGAAATCGGCCAGCAACTCGAAACCGTTATAAAAGATATACCGGGAACAGCTTCAGTTTACTCTGAAAGGGTGGCGGGAGGCCGCTATATTAAAGTCGACATTCAAAGGGAAAAAGCTGCCAGGTACGGCCTGAACATCGCCGATGTCCAACAGGTAGTCGCCTCAGCGATCGGGGGCATGAATATTACCCAGACCATCGAAGGCTTGGAGCGATACCCTGTGAATTTGCGTTATCCCCAAGACTATCGAAACTCGCCGGAACAACTCTCGCTGTTGCCGATTGTTACCATGACCGGACAACGGATCGCCCTGGCCGATGTTGCCAAGGTTTATGTCGAGGACGGACCACCGGCAATAAAGAGTGAAAATGCGCGGTTGAATGGCTGGTCTTTCATAGACATTGAAGGTGTCGATATAGGCAGTTATGTGGTCAAAGCGCAGAAAATCGTTGCGGAGAAAATCAAACTGCCTGCGGGCTATTCCTTGAACTGGTCGGGCCAGTATGAATACATGTTACGTGCAAAAGAAAGATTGACTTATGTGGTTCCCCTGACGCTAACCATTATAATTATTTTACTGTATTTGAATTTCCGAAATTTTGTGGAAGTAGCCATTATCATGGGTACTTTACCCTTGGCGATGGTCGGCAGTGTCTGGTTAATGTACCTGGAGGGATACAATTTCAGTGTCGCGGTTGGTGTCGGCTTCATAGCTCTTGCGGGAGTTACCGTGGAAATCGGTGTAATCATGCTTGTTTATCTTAATCAGGCCTATCAAAAGATGCTTGCTGATACAAAAAATGAAGGCATCAAACCTGGCCAGAAAGAATTATCCCAGGCCGTTCTACATGGCGCCGGAATGCGGGTACGGCCGATCATGATGACGGCCGCGGCGATCATCGCTGGACTGCTTCCTATACTGTTAGGTACCGGTACCGGTTCTGAGGTAATGAGTCGAATAGCTGCACCAATGGTTGGTGGGATGGTCAGTTCCGTTGTGCTTACTTTACTGGTTCTGCCTGCAGTTTACTTTTTGTGGCGCAAACGTTCACTTTAGTACCTTAGAAATTCTTTTCTTGTTTTTCACCCCTCATGGGGGCACTGAAAAGAGCACCCTTCAAGGGGGTATTGAAAAGAATAAGAAAGAATTTCGTGAAGGTTCTTATCCCGCGCTCTTCGGCGGGGTTAGCTATTTTGATAAGTATTAGGTGGTTGTTTATAATTGGAATGATTATCATAAACAGAGTAATGTAACATTGAAGGAAATACTTAAACACTCTACGGGATTCACTCTGTTATGGCGATAGAAAACCTTGAAGCCAAGGTTAAAGGTATGCATTGTGCGGCGTGTTCCTCGCGCATTGAACGTGTGGTCGGTAACATGGAAGGGGTTGCCGAATGTTCTGTCAATTTGGCTACTGAACGGGCTAAAATTACTTATGATCCGGTTGCAATTACCATCACCGCAATCGAACAGGCAATAGCCGGTCTCGGTTTTTCAGCGGAGGTTGTAACAGCGGATTCAGATGATTCCGGTGATGCTCGAGAAGCGGCTGACCGCTTGGCAGCAATGAGAAACAGCCTGTTTCCTGCGTTTGCCCTGGCACTGCTTATCATGTGCCTGTCGATGTCGGGAATGGTCGGAGTCACCCTGCCGGAAATAGTACACCCCAATCATTCACCATTCACCTACGCGATAATTCAATTCCTACTCCTTTTGCCGGTTCTTTATCTCGGAAGAAATTTTTATCTGAACGGCATTCCGGCTCTCCTGCGTGGAGGGCCCAATATGGATAGTTTAATTGCTATCGGAACCGGTGCTGCTTTCAGCTACTCCACCTGGAACCTGATTGAAATTGGATTGGGGATCGATCCCGTCACTCGCGCCCATGATCTCTATTTTGAATCGGCAGCCATGTTGATTGCTTTGGTTTCCCTGGGGAAATATCTGGAGGCCCGGTCGAAGGCCAGAACAACAGATGCCATTCGACAACTGATGCAGCTTGCCCCGGAAACCGCCACGCTGATCGACGGGAATGGACAACGTCAGGTACCGGTCCCGGAAATACAAGTAAGTGACCGTATCCTTATTCGGCCAGGGGAACGAATTCCAGTGGATGGGATGATAACCGACGGAGAATCCGCAGTAGACGAATCAATGCTCACCGGCGAGAGTATGCCGATTCTGAAACGAAAGGGTGATGATATCTATGGGGGAACGCTGAATAAAAACGGTTCGTTGACCATGGAAGCACAAAAAGTCGGACGGGATACAATGCTTGCCAGAATTGTTAAACTGGTGCAGGACGCACAAGGAACGAAGGCGCCGATAGCCAACCTTGCCGATCGCATCAGTCTCTATTTTGTGCCGACTGTAATAGTGATTGCTTCGCTGGCCGGTTTGAGCTGGTTTTTCATTGGCGGCGCGGAGTTCAGTTTCTCTTTGCGTATTTTTATAGCCGTTTTGGTTATCGCCTGTCCCTGTGCCATGGGTCTGGCCACTCCAACTTCTATCATGGTCGGAACGGGTCGTGGAGCTCAGCTAGGGGTGCTGGTTAAGAGTGGAGAGGTTCTTGAGCTGGCCCAGAAAGTGAGTTGTGTGGTCTTTGATAAAACCGGCACCCTTACCCTCGGCAGACCTGAGGTGACGGACATCTGTCCCTTTGCAGACTTTGATGAAAAGATGCTGTTGACTCTTTCTGCCGGGGCGGAGAGTCATTCGGAACATCCCCTTGCAGAAGCAATTATTACGGCAGCGCGAAAAAGAGGTTGTGTCGTACCCGAGCCGCAGGCTTTCTCGGCAACACTTGGTCGGGGTATTACATCGTCTCTGTTGTTGGACGGCAACAGCTATCATGTGCTCTTTGGCAATATTGAATTTCTCCGCGAAAATAGCATAGAGGGTTTAACCGAACAGGTCCAAAGGGAGGCAAGTGAGTTGTCCGATCAGGGCAAGACGGTTTTGTATCTCGCCATAGACAAGAGGCTGGTCGGTCTGCTGGCTATTGCCGATCCATTGAAAGATGAGGCGAGGGAGACAATAACTCAGCTTGAGGCGATGGGGATAAAGGTGGTGATGCTTACCGGCGACAATGAGAAGACAGCCAAGGCGGTGGCTCGTCAAGCCGGGATAAGTCGGGTTGTTGCCGGTGTCCTGCCGGATAATAAGGAAGAGGAAATTGTTAGATTACAAAAGGAAGGCGAGATCGTTGCCATGATCGGGGACGGCATCAACGATGCGCCTGCACTTGCCAGGGCAGATGTCGGCATTGCCATGGGTACGGGAATCGATGTCGCTATGGAGTCTGCTGATATAGTTTTGATGACAGGCCATCTCTCCGGAGTCGGTCGGGCCATCGGCCTCAGTCGGGCGACCATGCGGAATATTCACCAGAATCTTTTCTGGGCTTTTGCCTATAACGTGATAGGGATTCCTGTGGCGGCTGGAATATTGGCTATTTTTGGTGGGCCAACCCTTAATCCGATGATCGGCGGTGCCGCCATGGCGCTCAGTTCTGTCTCGGTCGTCACTAATGCTCTGCGTCTCAGATGGTATCAGCCTGAAGTTTAGGAGCCTGTCCGAGAATGCCCTTTTGCCCAAACTTTTCGTTATTTACAAAAAACAATGCTCGCAATATCAACTACATGGCTGTGCTTATTTTGTGAAAATGCCTCGATTTTGGACAAAATGTCTATTCTCGGACAGCATCCTAGTAAAACCGAGAGATAAGGGTCTTGTTGGATACGTCGCCTCAGAACTTTTTCTTCGTTCCGTAAGTAAAATAGTTGAATCCCAGTAACTTCTTAAAAATATTAATGAGGAAATCGTACCAGGCAGGCTGTTCTGTCTCATTTTTCTCTTGTTGTGCCTGCTTTTTGGTTTCTTCGATTGCCATGCTCGTCTCCTTAGTGACTTAGAAGAAATATTCTTGTTCTTTTTACAAGAATATTTCTTCGTGAAGGAACTTATCCCGCCTTTATAGCGGGGTGAGTGACTTAGAAAAATTAATCTTTATTGGCGCGAGCTAGTATAGTTATTATCCTTACATCTCACAAGCGTTTCTTTTCGCGAATTATCGGGGAGATTGGGATGTGGGGGATACTGTATATCCCGCTCATGTTGCGCCTCAACCAAGAAAATAGACAAACGGGAATCGTATGAAAATTAAAAAGATATGGCTAGTCTCCTTCTCACCAACCAGAACCTCCAAAAGAGTCATCGATGCAATTGCCTCAGGCATTCGGGACATTCCATGCGAAACTCTCGATCTGACTTATCCTGATGAAAGTTCGAAGATGGTGCATTTTGCGGCAGACGAGCTGGTTATTTTCGGCGTTCCGGTCTATGCCGGCCGGGTTGCACCCCTTGCGGTGAAAAGACTTGCGGCAATAGAGGGAAACTGCACTCCTGCAGTTATTGTCGTAACCTATGGCAATAGAGCTTTCGAAGACGCCCTGATTGAACTGAAAGATATTGCCGAAGGAGCAGCCTTCAGCCCTTTGGCAGCCTGCGCCTTTATTGGAGAGCATTCCTTCTCAGGAAACAACACACCTATTGCGGCAGACAGGCCCGATTCCATGGATTTGACAACCGCCGCAGCATTTGGAACGAAGATCATGGCGAAACTTGCAACTATTGAAAATCCGGCAACCGAACACCACCTGCAAGTACCCGGAAAAAGTCCTTATAAAGAAGGGATGGGCTTTCTCCCTTTTACTCCCGTGGTGATCCGCTCCAAATGTACTCAGTGTGCCGCATGTATTCCTACCTGTCCGACCGGTGCCATTTCTTTCGCGTCTGAGATAGAAGTTGATCAAAATCTTTGTATCTTCTGTTGTGCCTGCGTAAAAAACTGCCCAGAAAATGCAATGGAAATTGATGCCGAACCCATCAAAGAAAAAAGACAATGGTTGTTTGAACATTGTATCGAACGGAAAGAACCGGAACTCTATTTGTGATTGGCAGAGAATACAACCGTAATAACATATATAACCCCCGCAAAGCACGGGGATAAGTTCCTTCACGAAAAATATTCTTTTAAAAAGAACATGAATATTTTTCTAAGTCACTAACCCTCGCAAAGGAGAGACCAGCCAGTGACAACAGCTATTCAAGTTTTGAAAAAGGTTACACTTGCGATTATTGCCGGAAGCACAGGTAGTGAACCAGGAGAATATAAGTCGACCTATTCACCGGTACCTTTTGAGTTTATCTACGGGCTAGCAAGTGTCGGACTTTGTCCATTCGAAAATGCGATGTACGATAAACGAGAAGGTGAGACTCTTACCCTCACTGTGTCGATTTCCGAGGCGCCTGAGTTTTTCGGCCACCTCTTTTTACCTTTTCGTCAAGCACTCGGTTTACAGATTATGCCCGAAACGATCACCTTGAAAGTTGAGGTGATAGCGGTAAGCGACGCCGAAAACCGTGAGATAGTGCAGTCTTTGGCCAAAGCGCTGGCACACGGTGGCTGTGGCGGCTCCTGTGGTTGCGGCTGTTGATGTGCAGTCCTTCATTGGCCCATTGAATCAAAGATTAATTCTCTGGGGGATTCAAACGACATCTCAACTCCGGTGACTGGATCCCTAAACTCTATTTTCCGGGACAGGAGTTGCAAGGGGCGGCTAAAATCATCCTGCATCTCCGGCATGAGTGAAGGGTAATAACGGTCATTGACGATGGGGAAGCCAAGACCGCTCAAATGAATACGAAGCTGATGTTTTTTTCCGGTTATGGGGGAAAGTTGAAAGCGGGCTCGTGATCCTCTAACCTCGACCAGTAGAATTCGGGAACGAGCATTGACCTCCCCTTCACCGGTATGCATCCGAAACCAGGGTTCCCCTTGCTCGATTCGGTTTTCAATCAGCCACTCAGTCTGGCCGGAATCATACGGAAAATCAGCGATAGCCTCATAGGTTTTTCGAACCAGGCCATTCATAAACATCTGTTGGTACATCCCCCTGGTTTCTTTGGTTGCCGAAATCAACACGAGGCCCGCCGTGCCCCGGTCGATCCGGTTGATGGGGGAAAGATAAGGATTCCCCGTCTGCTCTTTGAGTCTGTTGATCAGCGTTTCGCGAACGTAGGGCCCTCCCGGGATAACGGGAAGAAAATGGGGCTTGCAAGCTACTATAAAGTGATCGTTTCTGAACAGGATTCTCTCCTGAAAGGGTATCACCTGTTCTGCCTCTACCTCCCTGAAATAGAAAAGCCGCTTATTCGGCATATATGCCGTGTCCAGAGTGACCGGGTGGCCCTCCTCAGTGAGGACCTTGCCTGTCGTAATGCGTTCCAGCCATTTTTGTGACGAGATCTTGGGAAACCGGCCGACGAGAAATGCAAGGAGGGTCGGGTATGGCCTGCCCATGTCCGGCATGGACACTATCGATGAACCTGCTGAAATGCCCACGTATTAATTCCTTTCAATATTTTTATATTCCTGGTGGGCAGACTTGCTGCCCACCGGTATCTTGCTCCATCTTCACCACCAATAAAAAAATCACAATGAACAATCATCGTTAGCGCAAAAGAATGAGACCCGCTACCCAGGCGAGCTGGTCTGGTTCGTCATGATTGTTGGTTGTGAAAAGCTTGGTCGACCAGCCGGCAGATTTCATCAACTCACCTACATTTACTCCATAACCGGACATTGAAGTCCGCGCATGAGCGGGATGTCGACATTCTCCTTTTTCTGCTATCACTCTGCAATTCGGTTGATCATGGCAAAAGCTTTCTTTACAGGAACCTCCAGCAAAACCAATGGATTGGGTAAACCCAAGCCTTTTTGCTTCAGTCTCGACTTCAGCTGTAATTTCATGCAGCAGTCGCATCACTTCAGGACGATCGTTGCCGTGCAGTGATGACGATTGTATTTCGATCCTGATGACAATGGCATGTTTACACGACTGGAGCAGTCTACGAAAGCCTTCAGGGCCGGAAACATACGGCGGACAACTTATTGATTGGCCATAATGGGGACATTTGGGATCTCGGCAAAATTCGGCCAATCTGTCCTCCACACAAACACTTTCAGGTGGCAGGCGTTTGGCCTTGGTTGCGCCAATATGTTCTGCGAATCGCAAAAGTGCATCAATTTTTTCTTGGTCATCATACTCATTCATACAAATTCTCCTGCAGCGCAACGATGGCTGGTCTTAGCCATCTAAGAAGAGCCTTCTTACGAGTTTATGATTAGTTAACAATAGGATATTTTTCTTAAAAATTACAAACATTTTTTAAAATTGTGCAAGAGGATAAATCCCCTAAGGCTCTGAGCTTGATGTTTAAAAATGTCGTGCATACCAGTATTTGTTTACAGGGTGATTGATCACAAACAACTCTACAACAGATCCCTTGCGGATATCAACTGACTCAGGAGGACAAGCTCATGAGTAAACCGCGTTATTATCTACTGATGATGGTTTCCTTTCTCATTATCGTTGCCGGAATATGCGCTCTTCTCTATGTTCCGCTTCGTCGAGCTTATCTCGCCAATTGGGGATTTAATACGGTAATCGTCGGAGCGCTGGTTATCGGGATTTTTCTTAATTTCCGCAGGGTTGTTGTCTTGAGGCCGGAAATAAGCTGGATTGAAATTTTTCGAACCGGTAGCTCAGGACTGTCGGTAGCCGAAAGTCCGCATCTGCTGAGGCCGCTGGCCAAGCATCTTGAGGGGTTGCACCGGGATCGTTTCAGCCTGTCCGCGTTGTCCCTTCAGACTGTTCTGGAGGGAATTAGGGGACGGATGGATGAATCCCGGGAGATATCGAGATATGTTATCAGTCTGTTGGTCTTTCTCGGCCTGCTGGGTACCTTTTGGGGTCTGCTTGGTACCATCGGTGCGGTGAGCTCGGTAGTTGGCGGACTGGAAGTCGGAAATCGGGATTTCAACCTGATGTTTCAAACTATGAAAGCCGGCTTGCAGGAACCACTGCGGGGTATGGGAACAGCCTTCAGTTCTTCGCTCTTTGGTTTGGGAGGTTCGCTGGTTCTCGGTTTTCTTGATATTCAGGCCAACCATGCCCAGAATCGTTTCTTTAACGAGCTCGAAGAGTGGCTTTCGGGAGTAACCCAGCTGGTCGAGAGGACAGCAAAGGTACAGTTTGAGGGGCAGGGTGCCACCGTCCCCGCAGGACTCGGCCAGGCGCAATTAGAGTCCTTGATTCGGGAGCTGCGCCGCACGAACGATCACCTGCAAGAGAAGTTCAAGCAAGAGGAGGCAGAGCCGTCCACCGTTGATCCTAACCGGGAAGAGAGTCGCTAGGAGAAAATATGGCCTCTAAATTTCGATCTTCTCAACAGTCACCGAGTATATGGCCAGGCTATGTTGATGCATTGTCGGCGCTGCTGATGGTTGTCATCTTTGTCCTGATGATATTTTCCTTTTCTCAATTCATCCTGAGTTATATCCTGTCCGATCAGAACACCGAACTGGCATCCCTGCATTCCCGTATTGCCGAAATAACAGAGTTGCTGGGGCTTGAACGGAACAGGAATGAGGAGCTGGGGCATCAGATCGCCTCCCTTTTAAGCCAGGTGGAAATACTGACCCTTGACCGAACAAAATTGCAAAATAACGTCGAGAACCTGACTGCACAAAACGTGGCAGGAAAGGAAGAACGAGAGCATCAGTTGCGGACCATTGCCAGCCTGCAGCAGGATATCAATGCCTTACAGGCCGTGCGTCGGGAGCTTGAAAAGAAAATCGCCGATACGGCGACAGGTCTGGAAAAAGAACAACAGCTGACCATGTCTCTCAGAGACCGAAGCAAAGCACTGGAGGCTCGCCTGGCTGACGAACAGGAGAAGACACTGCTTGCCCAAAAGGACATCGACCAGCGCAATATCCGGATCCAGGCTCTATCCGCATTGATCGGTGAGCAACAGCAGAGTCTCGACAAGGAACAGCGCCTTACTGCCGACGCCAGGGCCGAGGTGGCACTGCTCAGGGAACAGTTGATGCAACTGCGCAGTCAACTGAGTGAAATCAACAAAGCCCTGAGTGTTTCCGAAGTGAAACGGACTGAACAAAAGGAAGAAATCCGTAATCTTGGTAAGCGACTCAATATCGAACTGGCCAGGAAAGTAAACGAATTGGAACGATACCGCTCCGAGTTTTTCGGTCGGTTGCGGAAGATTATCGGTGATAATCCGGTGATCCGTATAGAAGGCGATCGGTTCCTTTTGCAGGCAGAGTTACTTTTTGCCTCGGGGACAGCGGATTTGGGGGAACAGGGGAAAAAACAGCTGCAACAGGTGGCATCGGTGCTGCTTAAACTGATTCCTGCCATTCCGAAGGACTTGCCATGGATTTTGCGGGTTGACGGCCATACTGACCAATTGCCAATCCATTCGGCAAAATATTCTTCAAACTGGGAATTGTCTGTGGCTCGGGCCGTCTCCGTTGTCCGTTATCTTGCCGAGCAGGGGATACCGGAGGCGCGGATGGCAGCGGCCGGATTCAGCAAATTCCATCCCATCGACCCGGCTGATACCGAAGAAGCGTATCGCAAAAATAGACGCATCGAAATTAAGCTTACTTCCCGCTAACTGCATCTGCATTTCGTAATTATCCAAAAAATTAAAATCGAAAAATAAAATCTATTTGAAGCTGAATCCAACAGCCTCTGAAATATACAATCAATCAACACTCATTTGCCGAACAGCACGAGAAGGAATACAGCAATCATAAAAGGCATAGAAGATCAATAAAAACATCGATATTGCGCACTAAGTCAGGTAAACCTGCAATGGGATATAGCATAACTATTCAATAGCACAACCCCATGATATTGACATAATATGACCGGTGAAAGTCAGGATTTCCTGCGACAGTGTCTTCTCTTTGATATCGAGGTTAACGAAAAGAACGTTATTTATTCGATAGGTGCTGCATTCCAGGGGGATTCTTTTCTGATCAAGCCGGGCAAACAGATATCCCTTCGGCAACTTCAGGAATTTGATGAATTTGGTCGTTCAGCGCAGTTTATTCTTGGTCATAATATCCTCAGCTATGATATTCCACGTCTCCGGCAGATCGATCCTTATCTTCAGCTCTTGAAAAAGCCGGCAATCGATACTCTTTATCTCTCTCCGCTTGCCTTCCCGGCAAATCCTTACCACCGATTAGTGAAAAACTATCAGCTCGTCCGGGACAGCGTCAACGACCCGGTGCAGGATGCTCTACTAGCCGGCAAGGTTTTTACTGAGCAGTGGGATGCGTTTACCGGACAGCTCGGCTCAGGCTCGGATGCGCCGATACTTTACCGAAGTTTTCTGCACCATGACGGGCATCTTGCTGGAACAGCAGCTGCTTTTGAGGCAATGAGGGTTCCTCTTCTGGAAGGGGACGACCTTTATGAAACCTTTTCCTGGTTGGCACAAAAACATGGCTGTAGGAGGAGTGTGGAAAATATTGTCGAGCAACTTGTTGACGGGACACTCAGCCATCCTCCGCTTGCCTATGTCACTGCCTGGTTGACGGTTGCCGGTGGAAATTCGGTTTTACCGCCCTGGGTAAGACATCACTTTCCAGAGGTGCCGGTTTTACTCCATCAACTTCGGGAAACCAGTTGCGGCGAGAGTAGCTGCGGCTATTGCAAAGAGCACCACCATCCTCACTATTTCCTACAAAATTATTATGGTTTTGAGGATTTTCGGTCGGAACCGGCGACAGAAGAGGGGAAAAGTCTGCAGGCGGAAATAGTGGCAGCTGCCGCAAAAAATCTTTCGTTTTTTGCCACGCTTCCGACGGGTGGGGGCAAGTCGCTGTGCTATCTGCTGCCTGCCCTGATGCGATACCAGCGACGAAATATGTTGACTATAGTCATCTCACCCCTGCAGGCGCTGATGAAAGATCAGGTGGATAATTTCTTGAAGCAGACGGGAACAAAGCTTGCGGCTGCTTTGTATGGCATGTTGACCATGCCGGAGCGCGGAGAAATTATAGAGGGAGTTCGTCTTGGCGATGTCGGTATTCTGTTTGTTTCCCCGGAACAGTTACGAAATCAATCATTTATCAATACTATCAGCCAGCGGGAAATTGGTGCCTGGGTCTTTGATGAGGCCCATTGCCTGTCTAAATGGGGGCATGACTTTCGGCCCGATTATCTCTACTCCATCCGATTTATTCGGGAGTTTGCTCAGCAAGAAAAAACCGGCATACCGCCTGTCCAGTGCTTTACCGCCACCGCTAAAAAAGATGTAAAAGCCGAGATAATTGACATCGTCCAGAGTGAACTCGGCTTGCGGTTACATCAGTTTGCAGGGGGGCACGAACGGACCAATCTGCATTATGAGGTATGGCCGGTAGATAAGCATGAAAAGAACCAGACAATTCTCGAATTGCTTCGGGCAAGATACCAAGGCAAAGGCAGTGTCGTGATCTATTGTGCGACGAGGAAAAATACCGAAAAGTTGGCGGAATTTCTCCAGCTGGCCGGGTACAATGCCGAAGCCTTTCATGCCGGTCTCGATCCATCCCTGAAAAAACGAATCCAGGAAAATTTCATCGAGGGGACAACCCCCGTCATCTGCGCCACCAACGCTTTTGGCATGGGGATAGATAAGGACGATGTCCGTCTGGTCATCCATGCGGATATTCCGGGATCGCTGGAAAATTATCTGCAGGAGGCAGGTCGAGCCGGACGGGACCGCAGTGCCGCTGAGTGTATCCTGATATTTGCCGAGCAGGATATTGAAGGACAATTTCGTCTCAGTAGCAAATCTCGATTAACACAGCGGGAAATAGCTCAGTTTCTTCGAGGGCTTAGATTTGCAGCAAAAGGGGAAGATTCGGTGGTGTTGACCGCGGGTGAACTGTTGCGCCTCGATGTGGTCGACATTGATCCGGAGGAGCATCCCAATGCGGATACCCAGGTGCGCACCGCAGTCTCCTGGCTTGAACGGGCCGGTTTCCTCGAACGTAATGAAAATCACACCAGGGTCTTTCAAGGCAAGCCATTAGTTCGCAGCCTTGCGGAAGCGACCGAGAAAATGGCCAAACTTAATCTCTCCCAAAGGCAACAGGCCAGGTGGCTGGCAATTTTGGCTGTTCTGATGGAGCGACGGCCAAATCAGGCTTTTAGTGCCGATGAACTGGCAGGGCAGGCAGCTTTTGCGACTACGCCTGAAGATCCGGCAAATGAGACGGAAACCCTGCGTGTTATTCGTACCTTAAACGATATGGCCGAGCAGGGTTTGCTCTCGAAGGAAACGATCCTTTCGGCTTATGTCCGTTATAAAGTCCAGAACAGCGCAGAGAAGCAGTTGCAGCAGATAGTTATGTTGGAGCGAGATTTTCTGCAGGTTCTACAAGAGACCGCACCGGATGTGGAAGTTGAGGCTCCCTTGGAGATTGATCTTCGGCAAGTAAACCAGCTGTTGCTGGAAAGAGAACATAACGAAAGCAGCCCACACATCCTGAAACTTATCCTGCATGGTTTATCCCGCGATGGAAAAGGGCTTGCGGGACAGTGTGGGAGCCTCTCGCTGAGGGCCAAAGGAAATAACAGATTTTCCCTGTGCCTGCATCGTGATTGGCAATCTCTGCTGCAAACGGTGCGCATTCGACAGTTGGCTGCTTCTGCTGCGCTACGGGTAATGCTTGGCACCATTGAGCCTTCTGCCAAGCCTAATGCAAGTCTACTGGTGGAGTTCACCCTGGAAAAGGTCATTGCCGGGTTAAAGACCGATTTGTTGCTTTTGCCCCAACTCCGTGATCCACTTGCCGCGGCGGAACGCGCCTTGACCTTTATGCATGAGTTGGGAATTATCGAATTGCAGCAGGGGCTTGCCGTCTTCCGCCAGGCAATGACCATCAAAATAAACCCGGATGCAAAGGGAAGACGGTATTCCGGCACTGATTTCTCTCCCCTGAAAACCCACTATAACGAACGAAATTTCCAGATTCATGTGATGAACGAGTATGCAAGGCGAGCGATGGAGAAGTTGAGCGTGGCAATGAATCTGGTTTCTTCCTATTTCAACGATGATAAAGACGATTTTATTAAGCGGTTTTTTCCGGGAAAGAAGAAATTTTTGGAAAGGGCAACCAGTGAACAGTCGTATCTCAGGATAGTCGATGATCTGAAAAATGACAGTCAACAACGGATTGTTGCTGCGGAAACCGACCAAAACATGCTGGTGCTGGCCGGTCCGGGTTCGGGCAAAACAAGGGTTGTCGCCCATCGGGTAGCGTATCTGCTCCGGGTGAAACGGGTGAAACCCGAGGCGATTCTGGTGCTTTGCTTTAATCGCAGTGCGGTGATGAGTCTTAGGAGAAGGATTCGAGACCTGGTTGGGGATGACATGTTTGGGGTGACAACACTCACCTTTCATGGTTTGGCCTTGCGACTGACCGGCAGGTCTTTGGTAATCGGCGAACAGAAAAATGGTCTAGGTGAAATCGATTTTTCCGTGGTTATCCTGGATGCAATCCGGCTGTTAAAAGGTGAGGCGGATGTTCTGGGTTTTGGCGATGTCCCTCCCAGATATACCCTGGTGGGTAAAATCAGCCATATCCTGGTCGATGAATATCAGGATATCGATGCCGAGCAGTATGAACTTGTCGCACTCCTGGCAGGCAAGAGCCTGGAAGAAAAGGATCAGAAGATGACAATCCTGGCCGTAGGAGACGATGACCAGAATATTTACCGCTTCAGAGGCGCAAACGTTGGGTTCATTCGAAAATTTCATGTGGATTATAAGGCGGAAATTCATTATCTCATAGAAAATTACCGATCGACAGCCCATATCGTTTCTGCTGCAAACAATCTTATCGGCATGAATCGCGACCGGATGAAAACGGGTCAGTCCCTTCAGGTGAACCAGGCAAGAATTTCGTTGCCGGCTGGAGGAAACTGGCAACTCAGTGATCCCGTAACACAGGGTAAAGTCCAACGAATTGAAGTTTGCAGCCAGGAAGATCAGGCCAGTGTACTCCTGGAAGAAGTGCGGCGATTGCAACGACTGCAGAATGGTTTTGATTTCGGTGAGTGCGCAGTTCTTGCCCGTGAGTGGAAAGGTCTTGATTTGGTTCGAGCTGTTTTTGAGAACGCAAAAATCCCGGTCAGTTTAAACTGGGGCCGCACCAGTGCTTTCCCACGTCTGTCGAAAATTCGGGAAAATTGTGTGCTGCTTGAGCAGTTACGGGAGACGAGGCTGGAAATAAGAACTGCAAGTTCCCTTTTGTCCTTCGTGCCGGTTGACATGGCAGAAGATACTCTTTGGCATACCAATCTCAGGAGGCTGATAGGAGAATGGAGAGAGGAAACAAACGATGTCCCACAGCCGGTTTCCCTCATAGAAGACTATTTTTACGAAGCACTCTCCGACCAGAGTCGCTCGAAAAATCTCTCAAACGGGATTTTTCTCTCCACGGTTCATTCGATAAAAGGGCTTGAGTTCGACCATGTTTTTCTGCTCGGGGACGGTTGGCAGAAAAGGCAGGGTATGGAGATGGAAGAAGAGCGAAGGTTGTATTATGTCGGCATGTCACGGGCACGGGAAACACTGCATCTTTTCAATCTGGAAGATAGTCCGAACCCACATGCAGCATCACTTCGCGGAGACTTTCTGATTACCCGAAAAGTGACGCCCGGTGAAAAGGAACTCCCGGTCAACAGACAGTATGAACTCCTTGGAATGGGGGATCTTTTTCTCGATTTTGCCGGAATAAGAAATGAAAACCACCCGGTTCGGAGAGCCTTGCAGAATTTGCGGACCGGGGACCGGCTGCAGGTGGAGATACGCAATAGACAGATGGAACTGGTCAATGAACAAGGGATATCGGTAGCTCGACTATCAAAAACCGCTCAAGCAGAATGGGAGAATCGGGTTGGGTTGATCCGGCGAATTCAGGTTGTGGCAATGGTTCGGCGCTGTAAACAGGATATCATTGATAAAACTTTCAGCAGCAAATGCTCTGGAGATAATTGGGAGGTACCTGTCGTGGAGTTTTGTTATTAGCCCGTATTTCTCATAAACCTTGATCATAAAGTTTCAATAACATAAAAATATTATTGAAACTTTACATTCCTACTTTCTAACATCCGCAAAGAACAGGGACTTCGTTTAGTACTCGCTTGACGGGTGTTCTTTATAATACCCCTTGAAGGGTGCTTGGTTCAGTACCCCATAGCTGTAAGGTACTAAACAAAGAAGTGTGATTCAGATCAGCTGCCTAACTCTTTTTGTACCTTGGCGAGGTATGCCGGGCCAATTTTCTTGCCCCAATCTTTCAGTACCGGTTCTGCCATTTTCTTTAGTTGATTAATATCATCGCCTGAAAGCTTGATGAATTCAACGCCTGCCTCTTTGGCTTTAGCCACCTCGGTGTCGTATTGCTGGCGTGTCAGGGCACGGCTATTTTTGCTTTCTTCAGTGATAACGGTCAGCAGGATTTCCTGCAAATCCTTTGGTAATTTGTTCAGCCATCGTTTGTTGATGAAATGAACGAATAGGCCTTGGGCGTAATCAAGCTCGGTGAAGTATTTGGCAATGGTGAATTTCTTGGTGATATTACAGACAATGGCGGTATGATCGAGGCCGGTAATAACGCCTGTTTGCAGTGCCTGCGGAACATCCGGCCAGGGCATAACGGTGAACTTTAATCCCCATGCCTTGTAGGTGTCGGTATTAACAGGGGCCTCAGCAATACGGAAGTTGGTGTTCTTTGCGTCTTGTATGGTTCTTACCGGGGTTGTGGTTGCCCATCCGTACGGGCCGTAGCCGGTTACATCCGCTACGATGAGGCCTTGTTTTAGAGCACCGTCGGCAAAGGGCTGCCAGAGTTCGGGAGTGTTCCTGAATTTGTCAAGTTTGTCAAAGGTGTCAATAACATAGGGAAGATTAACGATACCAAGAAGATCCGAGACGTTGGCTGCTGCAACAGAGGAACTCATCATTCCCTGAATGGCACCCAACTTGAGCTTACTGATAACATCTTTCTCTCCGCCGAGCTGGCTGAGCGGACGAAAGTCCACGTAGAGGCGACCACCGGATCTTTCCCAAACTTTGTCACGAATACGATATCCAACACCAACGCCTTCAATAACCGGGTGGGAGACATTTGATAAAATATAGGTGTACTTAGCGCCGCTTGGATCAAATTTAGGCTGCCATGCCTCCAGCGGATTTTTCGTTGCTTCTGCGGCAAATACTATGCCCGGCAAAGAGAGTGCAAGCAGTAATACGAGAAACAGCTTCTTCATGATGGGGTCTCCTTTTTTATGGATGAGATCAAAACTGAGGGAAATCGCTTCGTCGGATATTTTGAGAAATGATTTGTCCTGTATTAATGCTTTGTTTACTAACATGAACAATCAATGTTAGTAAACTATTTTGTTTAATCAAATACGCCGTATTTCACAAAGAAGTGAATTATATTAGTTTTGGTGTTGTATTTGATTAATTAAATTAGGTGAAGTGTGATTAAATTCGGTTTGGTGTTATTTCGTGTAAACGCTTGATGGCTTTTCAATTATCGATGATTGAGTAGCGAAAGGCCATTCTGGAGTGGAAACCATTTGCGAATAACTGTAGGCGGCATTACCTTTCATTTTCCTCAGGCCCTGTCTGCCTTGGTGGCATACCGGGCCTGAGTTGCGTTTAACCCATGGAAAGCGTACAATAACGCTTAATATTTCCAAACCTATAAAAAATATTTTTGATTTATACAGGAGAAGCATGCGAATTAATAATAGAAAATCCGATAGCCTCAGACCGATAACTATTGAAAGAGGATTGCAGCACCAGGCCTATGGCTCGGTACTTATCCGTATGGGCAATACCCATGTTATCTGTGGTGTTTCCATTGAGGAAAAGGTGCCTCCTTTTTTAACAGACAAGGGGCAGGGGTGGATAACCGCCGAATATGGCATGCTCCCCTGTGCTACAAATAGTCGATACCGGCGTGAAACCAATGGCCAGTCGGGTAGAACAATGGAGATTCAGCGCTTGATCGGCAGGAGTCTGCGGATGATGGTTGATCTTACTACCATCGGTGAAAGAACCATTCGAGTCGATTGCGATGTTCTCAATGCCGATGGAGGAACCCGTACGGCTTCAATTACGGGTGGGGCGCTGGCGTTAAAAGATGCATTGCAAAAACTCGTAGCGGAAGGCCGACTGGATACACTTCCGGTCATTATGCCGGTTGCAGCAATTTCTGCCGGAATACTAAACGGTGAAGCAATTCTTGATCTCGATTATTCGGAGGACTCTTCCGCTGAAACCGACGCCAATTTTGTTATGGCAGGCGATGGTCGGTGGATAGAAATTCAGGCGACAGCAGAAGGTCAGCCGTTTGCCGATGAATCATATCAGGCCATGGCAAGTTATGCCAAAAAAGGTATTGAAGAACTTTTTCTTCTCTGGCGGGAAGAGGATTAAAAGGGAAGTGTCAATGGCAGATGGAAGTACTGGAAAAAAGCCCATCCGGGGAACCCGGGAGTGGGCGGTTGCCGAAATAAACTGTAGTTGCGGCTGTCCCCATGGATGTCGGTATTGTTACGCCCGCTTTGATCTGGTGGTAAAAGAAGGAATCGTGACCCCAGAGCAGTGGACCGCCTGTCGGGTTTTAGATGATGAAGTTGCCCGAAAATGGCCCCTCTATCCTGGACAGGTGATGTTTCCGTCAGCCCATGATATTGTGCCCGAGAACCTTGAAGCCTGTCTGACTGTCATAAGAAATCTCGTTGATGCGGGCAATAGGGTCCTGGTGGTCTCCAAACCACATCTGGATTGTATTGAACGGCTGTGTTCAAATTTATCGGATGCACGGGAGCAGATCCTGTTTCGTTTTACCATAACTGCAAGAAACCAGAAACTTCTGCAGTTATGGGAGCCATATGCACCCGGTTATCTGGAGCGAAAGGCTTGTCTTGAATATGCATTTAGCAACGGTTTTGCTACCTCAGTCAGTGTGGAACCGATGCTCGACACAACAGATGTCGCAGCTATGGTACACGAATTGTTGCCATTTATTACCCATTCGATATGGCTGGGAAAGATGAACAGGATTGAGCGACGGGTTGCCTGCGAGTCAATCGAGATGCAAAAAGCGGTTAATCGACTTGAAAAGGGACAGAGTGATGAAAGGCTTCTCCAATTGTACCATGAGTTACGAAATATTTCACAGGTGCGATGGAAGGAGTCGGTGAAGGAAGTAGTGGGGCTGCAGCCGGCATCAGAACCGGGGCTGGATGTGTAACGAATTGCACTTATAACAGGAAGAGAGATGCAAAAAAAATTACATGAGATGAATGCTGAAATAAAGGAAATCGAAGCCATCCTGGCGAAGGGCGGGGTGGGTCGATTAGCGACACTCGGCGAAGATGGCTATCCCCCTATATATGGGTCCTTTTCCGTGAAAACCAATCTGGACCGGAAACAATCGGAGGCAGAGAAAAACAAAATTCGCAACTACCTGCTGCAAAGAGATCTCCCTGGTGATCGGGTAGCAGCGGCACTGATCCGCTAACAGAGAAAAAAACCTCATGATTTGGAGAAAAAAATGCATCTGATTCTAGGACTGGCGATCGGTTTTCTAGGAGCTTTGCGAATTGGTATAAGCGGAGCGATCTTAGGTGCTCTGGTTGGTGTTCTGGGAGCGGAAGTTTTGTCGCTTCGCAAGAGATTAGATGTACTCGAAAAAGCTAAAACAACAAAAGTCGTGCCGGGAAAAATGGCTGCGGTTCCACAGGAAGTTGTTTTTCAGCCACCTGCCGTTGAACCGGCAGCTCCCGGTCGGAAACCTCGAAAACAGACTGCCGATCCAGACAGGGTGCTCCCGGTTAGAGAACTAAAAGCTATGGAGCCGGTCGGTCAGGATACGCTGGTCGATCGTTTTTTTGCAGGTATTGGCGGCAGTGCTGCAAGGCTCACAACAATGATCAGGCATTTTTTTACCAGTGGAAACGTAGTACTGAAGATTGGTGTCATCATCTTGTTTTTCGGGGTGGCATTCCTTCTGAAATATGCGGCCCAGCGCAATATGGTTCCCATCGAACTCCGTCTCATCGGAGTGGCAGTCAGCGGAATTGTTATGCTAGGTATCGGTTGGTGGCTGAGGCGGACCAAGTCCGGCTATGGCCTGGTAATGCAGGGAGGCGGGGTTGGCATTCTTTATCTTGTGGTTTTTTCCGCCGCCAAACTCTATAGCTTCCTGCCGATGACTTTATCGCTCGTGGTGATGATAGGTCTTGTCGCCTTATCATGTATGCTGGCTGTGTTGCAGGACTCTAAGTCTCTTGCCGTTTTCGGTATTGTCGGTGGTTTTCTTGCTCCGGTGCTTATGTCTACAGGCGGCGGTAGTCATGTTATGCTTTTTTCTTATTATGCAGTGCTCAATGCGGGTATCCTTGGTATCGCCTGGTTTAAATCCTGGCGGGAATTGAACCTGATAGGTTTTGTTTTCACCTTTGCTATTGGTACACTCTGGGGCAGTACAGGGTATCAGCCGGATTATTTCCACTCAACGGAGCCTTTTCTGGTTCTCTTTTTTCTTTTTTACGTTCTGATTTCGGTTCTTTTTGCCCACCGTCAACCTGTCAATCTTCGCGGATTTATTGACGGGCCACTGGTCTTTGGCTTGCCTCTGATTGTGTCCGGGCTCCAGTATTTTCTGGTCAAGGATTTTCAATATGGCATGGCATTTTCAGCCTTGGCTCTCGGTCTTTTCTACCTGACGCTGGCAACTCTTTTGTGGCGCAGGCTCGTCCTGTCCATGCACCTTTTGTGTGAGGCTTTTCTTGCTCTTGGAGTTGTTTTCGGCAGTCTCGCTATTCCTCTTGCCCTCGACGGACATTGGTCCTCATCGATCTGGGCGCTTGAAGGCGCCGGAATGGTCTGGGTCGGAGTAAGGCAAAGACGGGTAGTTGCCCGCCATTTCGGACTGCTGCTGCAATTGGCAGCCGCTTACATTTTTCTTGAATCGGTCTGGTATCCATTTGCTGCTTTACCTTTTGTTAACCGGTATTTTTTCGGGTCCGTCTTTTTGTCCCTGGCCGCTCTTTTTTCAAGTTATTTCCTGGACAGGTATAGTAGCGAATTGAAAAAATGGGAACGCTTCTTCCCTATGCCACTCATGATGTTAGGGCTTGCCTGGTGGTATATTGGCGGTCTTCGCGAGATCGACAGCCAGATATCACACGCGGAGTTGGAAAATGGTTTCCTGTTGTACTGTTGCGCCAGTTCGATTCTCATGGGAATAACTTTGAGGAAAGTAGACTGGCCGCGCTTTGGGTTGTCTCTCTATCTGCAACTGCCTGCAATGGTCCTTCTGCTCATTATTAGTTTGTTTGGTTTCCACTTCAGTTCCCATCTTTTGGAGGGTTGGGGGGCAGTGGCCTGGACTGTGGCCTTTGTTGTTCAGTATCGGATTTTGTATCTTTTTGCAGGAGCTTGGCCCAGGCGAAACATAGTTGCCTGGCACCTCGGAACAATGTGGTTGTTGCTCTTTGTTCTGAGCCACGAGGCTGATTGGGCGATGAGCCAATTGTCCGGACTGGGTGAGGTATGGTCTATGATCTGCTGGGCTCTTATCCCAAGCAGTGGACTTCTGTTGCTGATGCATCTTGGAAAGGGAGTCTCCTGGCCAGTTGGAAAATATGCCTCATTTTATCTGGGAGAGGGCGGTGTGATCCCGGCCCTTAGTCTTTTGCTTTGGACAATAATTTCGTTTAGTGCTGCCGGAAACCCCGTACCTCTCCCCTATGTTCCTCTCTTAAATCCTGTGGAACTCTCGGGGCTAGTCGTGATTATCACTCTGGTTTTGTGGTTGCTTAATCTTAAGAACAACGCCTACTCTCTTAAATATCTGCCCGAGAAACAAACTTTTTGGGGCATTTCTGTTCTTTTCTTTTTCTGGGTAAACAGCGTGGTTGCCCGTACGGTACATTTTTATGCCGGCATTCCGTATCATCCCGAATCGCTCTATCGTTCGGTGATTTTTCAGGCTGCAATCGCCTCACTTTGGGGCTGTGGTGCCCTGGCTATTACTGTCTGGGCCACTCGGAAGGGGAGCAGGCCGCTTTGGGGGGTTGGAGCCATGCTCCTTGGCATGGTGGTACTGAAACTTTTTATCGTTGATCTTTCCGGCACCGGAACCATAGCGCGTATTGTTTCCTTTTTGGTTGTTGGAGTTCTGATGCTCATTATCGGCTATTTCTCTCCATTACCTCCGAAAAAAGAGGAGAAAATTCTATGAGATACCTTTTGGCAGCATTGATTATAATTTTTTCGATCGGGCAATCGATGGCCTCGGATATTTCAGCCAATGATTTTGCCGCGGGATATTACCTTGAGATCGACAATAAAGGTGCAGTCTATTCCTTAGAGCTACCGGAGGATGTCTATCATACGGTGAAGAGCGCGGACTTGAGAGATGTAAGGGTTTTTAATAGTTCCGGTGAGGTAGTGCCGCACGAATTTCGGACCATTCAAACAGGCTTGACAACCCTTCGAGACAAAGAAAGCATTCATTTCTTTCCTCTCTTTCAAGCAGGCACGCCAAGTGATCCGGCAGGATTTTCACTCCAGGTCTCACGTAATACAGCCGGGGCTATTGTCAATATTAATTCCAATCCGACCACAGACAAGGTCGATCAGAAGATTACCGGTTATCTGCTTGATCTCAGCGGTTTAAAACAGACAGCATCCGAGCTTGAATTTCACTGGCAAAAGGACATTGATTCTTCTGTTTTTACTGTGAACATCGAGCAGAGTAATGATCTTGTGAATTGGACACCTCTTGTGCGTAAAGCAACTCTTGCCGATTTGCAGTTTGGGGGGCAGCTCGTTGAAAGACGAACCATAGACCTGCCGCGAAACCCTCTGAAGTACCTAAAAATGACCTGGCAGGAGTCTCGTTGGCCACTCAAATTGACTGAAATAGCAAGCTTTTCACATATTGAGGATGTGCGCAGGAAGCACCGATGGGTATCTCTTGCTAATGGGATTGTCCGGGAAAAAAACGGGCAGTTTGCAATCGATTTTACAAGCAGCTTTAGGTTCCCAACGAGCAGTGTACAGATACGTTTTTCTGAAATAAACTCCATTGCCGGACTATCGATACAATCCCGACCTACTCTCGACACGGCGTGGAGCATACGTTGTGAACAAGATTTTTACGATCTGAGTGTTAAGGGTGAAACCATTCATAATGAACCCTGTGAATTTCCATCGACAGCAGACCCATTATGGCGGGTAATGATCCAAAAGGACGGGGCGGGGTTGCGATCCGGCAACAGGGCAGTAACTTTACAGCTGGGTTGGCAACCGAGCGAATTGCTGTTTATCGGCAGGGGGACTCCTCCATATTTGCTTGCCTTTGGAAGCGGCAAACTGGCGGAGGAGGATCAGGATTTTGCAGCTGGAATGCTCTTGAAGGCGATACAGACGGAAAGCCCAACACCGGTGATAGGTCTTGCTAAAATTGGTAAAAGGGTAAGTCTTGGTGGGGATTTGGCGTTGCGAAGTCCGGTCAAACCAACGCCGTGGAAAAAGTGGCTGCTCTGGGCTGTTTTGGTCCTGGGGGTAGGTCTGTTAGCTCTTATGACCCGTAGTCTTACAAAAGAAATGAAGATGGCTGAAGAAAAAAAGGTGCCTGATGAGAAATAACGGATTATGGTTTCTCGCTCATGTGCACTGAACATCTGCACAACCTTGAACACGCAAGTAGTTGGTAGATTTATTAGAAGGAAGGGTGGATGTTTCGATCATTTTTCAAAAGTAAAAGATGGTCCCCCTGGGCTTATGGAGGTGGGGCTGTTTTATTGGTGGCATTGTTCATTCAGGTAGAATTAACTGTTAAGTTGAATCAATGGTATGGTAGTTTTTACAATATTCTGCAAAATGCCACTCAACATAAAGTGGAGGAATTTTGGGGTCAGATGCTGATATTTTCCAGAATCGCCTTCCCCTATGTGCTGATTGCTACGGTGACTTCCTATTTTACCCGTATCTATGCCTTTAAGTGGCGGGAGGCTATGACCTTTTCCTATGTCGTTAAATGGCAGACGGTGGAAAGGGAAGTCGAGGGGGCCAGTCAGCGACTTCAGGAGGATATTTATCGGTTCGCCAGAATTTTTGAAAGCCTCGGTTTACAGGTAATAAGGGCTTTGATGACCTTGATGGCTTTTTTGCCGATTCTCTGGGGGTTAAGTAAAGGTGTTGAAATTGAATATATAAAGAATATTCCGGGGAGTCTGGTATGGGTGGCATTACTGGTTTCCGTGGGTGGCTTGCTTATCTCCTGGTTTGTAGGGATTAAATTGCCTGGATTAGAATATAACAACCAGAAGGTGGAGGCGGCGTTTCGAAAAGAGCTTGTTTACGCCGAGGACGACAAAATTAAATATGGTAGAACAGAAACTATCACCGAACTTTTTATCGGTTTAAAATACAACTATAACCGACTTTTTCTTCATTATGGATATTTTGATGTCTGGGTGAATTTCTTTGAACAGTTGATGGTTATTGTGCCCTATCTGATTATGGGGCCTGGCTTGTTCACCGGCCTCATTACCCTGGGAGTGTTGGTGCAGGTGTCAAATGCCTTCAGCAAGGTGCGGGAATCTTTTTCCATCTTTATCGGCAATTGGACAACTATTACCGAACTGCGCTCTATCTATAAACGTCTTAGGGAGTTTGAGCTAAATATTAACTATTAGTGCCTCGTAGATTATTTTTCTTGTTGTTTATGAACAAAATTAATCTGTAAGGTGCTAATATAAAAGACGATTGTTTCAACGGAAATCTTATGAGAACAAATAACATTATTTGCATGAAATGGGGCAATAAATATGGTCCTGAATATGTCAATATTCTGTACCATATGGTTAAAAGAAATATTACAATGCCCTTTCGCTTTATTTGTTTGACTGAACATCCTGAAGGGATAGAAAAAGACATTGATGTATTGCCGATACCTGCATTCGAGGATCCGGCGCCCGAATATTATAAATATTGTCAGGCCTGGCGGAAATTATCTTTATTTGACAATCCTCTCTATGATATCAAAGGCAAAATTCTCTTTTTGGATCTTGATGTTGTGATTGTCGATAGTATTGATTGTTTTTTTGATTATTCTAAAAAATTAGCCATTATTGAAAACTGGTCTCAACCGAATCGTTTGATCGGGCAAGCCTCCGCCATTTGCTTTGAAATGGGACAATGTACCCAGTTGCTCAAAAAATATCAGTCACAACAGGAAGCGGTGGTAAAGACTCACAGAACGGAACAAGTTTATATCACGAGGGAATTGGGAATGGGAAATTTTGATTATTTTCCTAATGACTGGTGCAAGAGTTTCAAATTTCACTGCTTGCCCGGCGGTATTTTAAACAGTTTCCTCACCCCCAAAAAAATTCCCCAAAATGCGAAAATTATTGTGTTTCATGGAAATCCTAACCCAATAGATGCGATTAACGGTGTCTGGGGGGCACCCGTCCCATGGTTTAAAAGATTCTATAAGTCGGTGAAACCAACAAAATGGCTGGAGGATCACTGGAAATAATCACAGTTTACCATCCTGAAAGCTTAGATTCTCTGTTTTTCACATGCCGGTAATTGTAGCCTCCTTCAGGTCTATTTGAGCTTCGGACAGGTCTCCTGGACCAGCACTACTCATCATTTTGAATCGTTACAACCAACCCATAGCAGCAACTGATGCTTCACTGGGTTGGCATGTTACGTAGATATCAAAAATAGCTCTCATTAAAGGAATCCTGTGAGTGCCTCTGGCAGATTCCTCAGCGAGTCCCCTGAGTACCCATTCTATCGAGGCGTCATCGTCGCCCATGTTACCAGCCGACTGTCTGTAGATTTCTCACTATATATTGTACAAATCGAGAGAAGTTTGGATGTAAGGCAGTAAAACCACGCAACTTGCCCACGAGAGTCTGTTGCGGCTGAACCTGTACACCTGCCAACGCCGTGTGAAACTGAAAATGCCTGGCTGCAAGACGAAATTCTTCAATATTTCTAATAGGTGATCCGCTAAGAGTCGCCAAAAGAGATGGCATGCAACAAGCCGGGAGTTCATGGTGCTTCCAGCCCCCCGGCAATCGCATGAAAAAATGAGTGCCGCTCCGTTGCACCCTGTTCCCCATTACTACTTGCTGGGGAATAGCATCAGTGGGAATTGGTGGCCGTGAAAAATCAACTATGGTTGCTGTTTCCGGAATTTTATGGTGTAGGCGACAATCTAAAAAGTCCTTTCCTCTGGGAAGAAGATTGATGACAAAGTCCACTCCGTCTAGCTGTCGATTCGATTCCTCTTCATCCGTTAATCTGACATCCCCTTTTTTTGTATATCTAACATCAACCATCGACATTCGATAGCCTTCATCTTTTAGGTGTTGTTCCAGTTCTTCACCGAGCAAACCACCGCCGACAACGGCTACCGAAACACGCCAGGGTTTTTTCTTTGAAAAGCTTACCAGGTGACTAACAGCCTTTTGGATGCTGAAAATATTGCCAAAGGTGCTGCTATAAAAAGGATGATCCATTGAAATGCCATGGCGTTTCTCAAATATCGGACCGAGCTGGCCCGCTAAACCTATCGTCTGTGCACCGGAAAGTTTTTGGACCCAGAGCATGCGTCTGATAATAGTCTCGACGGTAGGACGGTTTTTCCTACGCATCAATTCTAAAGACGAGTTCGGGATTACCAGATATATCCCAAGAGGTCGCCATCCCTCCATGATCAGGCCGGCAGGTGTGGGACGGCCTGAGAAGAAGTTTCGCAGCCATTTGATATCAGGACAGAAGTCAAGACATTCCGAGCTGTCTGTTGGGTAGATGAGGAAAAGGGTTTTGAACAGGTTAATTCGACCGAAGAACCAAATCAGCAGCCAGGTCGGCCATCGCAGTAGAAAAGCATACAGTAGAAAAATAACCTGTCGCAGGTATTTGTCCATTTTGTTCTCCTTTTATGATTTTGTTTAACAAATCCATATGCTGCACGGTTGGGGTAAAAAAACTCTTGCTTACTCTATCGGCGATTCGAAAGAGAAGGATTATATACTGGAAGAATTAAAAACAACGTAATGACGAAAAGCAGTCATTGGGTACTTATGGGAATAAAAAAGGACCGCGCTATCTCAAGATAACGTGGCCCGGATACAGCAAGAGAAAATTTTCATAGCTGCATTCAAATTGTAAGTACCTCGTTGATTATCGTAATTATCTCTCCAAGGCCGTATGGTTTTTTAATATAACTGTGCACACCAAGTTCCAGAGCCTTTTTAATTCGATCAGTCTCGGAATAGCCACTTACGATGACTACCTTCTGGTCCGGTCGGATTTCAAGAATACGTTGATACGTATCCAAGCCATCCATGCCGGGTTCCATGATCATGTCGAGGAGAATAAGATCAACAGTTTTTTCTTTGAGAAAAGCGACGGCTTCCTCACCACTGGCAACTGATTCAGTCTTGTAGCCCAAAGTAGATAGGATGTTCTCTCCCAGTGATCTTTGTTCTATATCGTCATCGATCAGCAGAATTGTCTCTCCGTTGCCCTGTCTGATCGACGGTGACAGGGATTTTACGGGTATCGATTGATTTTGGTTAATTTTTTGAACAGGAAGAAACACCGAAATGGTAGTGCCTTTTTCCGGCGAACTCTCAACGTCTAGATATCCATTATGGTCTTTGACAGCACCCCAAACCACAGTCATGCCGAGTCCGGTACCGCTGCGGCCCATAATCTTGCTGGTGTAAAATGGTTCAAAAATCTTAGCGAGTTTGTCTTGAGGAATGCCCATTCCGCTGTCACTTATTGCAAAAACCACATAGTTCCCCGGAATAGTGGTATCATAACCTTTGATAGGAGTATCTACATATCTGTTTTCCGTTACCAGTAAAATGGTACCTTCTTTTTCTATCGCCTCAAAACTATTCAACAGAAGATTCATGATAGCCTTCTCTAAATGAACTGGAGAGGCGGATAAACTTTGCAGATCAGGTGCAAGGCGTGTCTCCACCATCACATTGGGATAAATCTTCTGAAGATTGATGAATTCGGGGCTTTGCAGATGGGCTCTGATGATATCATTGAGTTGCACTTTTTCCCTGGTCGTAATCCCCCTGCGCGCCAAAGTCAACAGGTCCTGGACAATTACTGCTGCACGTTTTCCAGCGCGGCGTATGTTTTCGAGGGGTGTCCGCATATCACTGTCAGGTGATAACTTATGAAGCAAAAGATCGGGATAACTAACGAGACCGGACAAAACATTATTCAGGTCATGTGCGACACCACCGGCTAGTCGACCGAGCAGTTCCATCTTTTCTCCCCTGATGAGTTCGGACTTTAGCCGTAACTGTTCCTGTTGTGCCCATTTTCGTTCTTCGATTTCAAGTCGTAATTGTTTGTTGGCCTCTTCCAGTTCCGATGTTCTGAGTGTGACCCGCAGTTCAAGCTGATTTCTGGCTTCTTCCAGTTCTTTTTCTTTTTTCTGGAGTTCGTTTATAGTTTTGGCCAGGAGTTGTTGTTTGTCCAGTAATGCGTCACGGCTGTCCGAGCGGCTTTTTTCCACAAGAAAAGCTAAAACGCAGACAAGAAGGTAGGAAGGGATAAAACGAATAGCAAAATCTCTGCTGTACACATTGATGCTGTACACAATGGTATTGTCGGATAGCTGATCAAGGATAAGAAATCCCGTACAAAAACAGAAAAGCAACCCCGTGATCCACATGCCTTGCCGTAATCCTAGCAGGTAAAGAGATAAAAGGGGAAAGGTATAGAGCCACATGAACGCTGTCGTGTGGACTCCTCCGAGAAAGAAAAGATAACTAAAAAAGATAAGTAATATGACCAGGCCGAAACGGGAGGCAACAGGTTCGTTTCCTGTCCGGTGGAGATAGAAAAGAAGCATGAAAAGGAGGCTGGAAATGATAAAATCGGCAATACCAAGAAATAGGGCTCCTTGCAGCAGAGCGATACTTCCCATGAGCAAGAGAAGAATAGCACCAAGAAAAAGAAAAATATTTAGCATAATAATTTTTCTTACGGTTTCGCTATCCTGGCCGTCACGGATTCCATTGAAGAGAAAAAAATGCATCTGTATCCCCAAAGTTTTCTGGCAGGCTGTTGTATCGAAAAAGAAGTGTCAATCGTTTATGTCGGTTAACTCTCTAACTGTATTATACTATACACTAAATTTAATACGAGTCCAGTGCACAATAGTTTATGGATACGGAATCAGTATGGGAATTGCGGATTGAAGAGCGGAGTAAGTTTTTTACGGCTATTAAAGCTTTCAGTGTTCAGGAAAATTTACTGATAAACTACAGAGGACTTGATCAAATGCGATTCTGAATTCTCCATCAATTTGTTCAGACAGAGGTAATTAAGAACTTGGTGGCATTACATAAAATAAAATTGCAAAAAAATGTGCAGTGCTCCCGGCAATCACGAAAAGATGCCAGATGGCATGGTGATAAGAGAGGGATTTCCATACATAAAAAACAACACCGAGCGTATAGAGCAAACCACCGGCCAGGAGAAGGATAAGGCCATCAGGTGCAAGGGATAAAAGGAGAGGGCGTAGAGCAATTACAAGCAACCATCCCATCCCAAGGTAGAGCATGAGGGATAACCATTGAATACGTTCTTTTTTGACCAATTCGAGAACCAATCCACAGAGAGCCATTCCCCACACCAGACCAAACAGGGTCCAACCCCATGACCCTCGTAATGTTACTAAAGTCAGTGGCGTGTAGGTACCTGCAATAAGTACATATATGAGAGAATGGTCGAGTTGCTTGAAAAACCTCTTTACGTTGGGAGAGGAAAATAGGTGATAAAGGGTAGAGGCCAAATAGAGTAGAATAAGGGAACATCCGTATATTGCAGCGCTGATGACATGCCGGATATTACCGTAGCGGATGGCTGTAACCAGCAGAACGACTAGTCCGATAATGGCTAAACCCGTCCCTACGCCATGCGAAATGCTATTTGCGAGTTCTTCTCGAAATGAATATTCGTTGGTTTGCAGGTTATTAGACATTGAGTGTTTGACAAAAAACTAAGTTTGTTTCAATTCAAAAATAAATTATTAAGCTGCACCCCTTGACTGTCCCAGCGTTATGATAACTATCATCAGGTTCCTTTAGGCTGTCAATCTACGTTTTTGGGCAGTCACGTATTTTTTTGTTTGCTTGTTCTGAAGTGGCCACTGGGAGCAATTTGTTCAATTACTTCTCGGTACGATTACAGCCCGGAGGTTATCGAAAAATTTGTTTGAGACGACTGACAGCCGGCCATCAATTCTTCTTGATCGCCTTTGAATATCTGATGAAGTTGTCGTTGACAACTGACATTTCCTGGTTAACTTTTGCCATCAAGCGTTAGGTTTAACCATGCGTCCTGTAATGTTACCGGCTAAGCTAGAGATAATCGATCAGGTTGGTTCGTCGTAATTGCAGGTAAATCATTTAGTTAAATAACCATCCGATTGATAGAAAGCAAAAAAAGTGTAGGAGCAAAAATTGTTATGCCTTCAGCAAGGTTGGATGGGATAGATATACATCTGCGAAAATATTTTGCAGCTACATGAGGTTGGCACCTTATTTCTGATAAAATTATTGGTACTGCAACAAGTCATGTTGTTCCGGCCCTAATCGCCTCTTGAGTGTGAGTTGGAACATACGTTTACATAATTGCAAACATAATTATATACAGCATTAATGAAGATCTCCTCCAAGGGATCATCCTTTGGTTAGTATTACTCATAATTTGTAAATTTGTAAGTTAGTTCTTGAGACGCTTGTTGTTTGAATTGATAATTTGTGTTATACACATTGTGTTATATGCATTCGTTCGATATAGACTTGCTGGTAGAAGTACTGTTTACTGGTTTTTTTTATTAAAAATTAAAAGGGGAAATAATTATGCTGAAAAGAACACTGTTTGCTGTGTTGGCTATACTTGCCATAAGTATGCCGGCGCTTTCTATTGAATTACCTGCAGGTGCTACTCCAACCTTCGACAAGGATTCGACGGCTTATTCGTCATCATATCAATTCAACAGCATTATGGAAGCATATGGCTTGATGCTGGAACCATCAGCTGTCTCCGGCACTCCGGCGTCCTATGCCAAAGTTTCAGGTGATAAAATTATTTTCAATAACGATTCCATTGCCTACACTCCTGCTCAATATCACACCATCCTTACCGCCTACGGCCTCGAGCTCAAACCGGAAGCAGTGACCGAAAAGTTGGGGAGTGTCTCTTCCTACGCCAAGGTTAAAAATGGTGAGATAGTTTTTGGAAATGATTCTATCGCCTATGGGGGAAATGAGTGGACCACCATAATGAGTGCTTACTCATTGCCTATGGTAGCCGCTGCGACTCCAGTTGCTGTTCCGACCATGCCGGGAGACGAAGATGGCGACGGTGTCACCGATGATAAAGATGCCTGCCCGGGTACACCACGGGGCATCGCTGTTGATGAAAGAGGTTGCTGGGCAATGTCGAGCGATTTGTTGTTTGATTTTGATAAGGCAGTAGTCAAAAAACAATACTATCCTGTTTTGGATCAAACCAAAAAAATATTCGACGAGTACCCCACCATGAAGGTCCAGATTGACGGCCATGCTGACGCCATCGGGACCGATGCATATAATCAGAAGTTGTCTGAAAGACGTGCAAAAGCCGTGATGAACTATCTGGTTGGTACAGTCGGCATCAATCCGGACCGATTAAAAGCGGTAGGGTATGGCGAGACGAAACCTGCTTATCCTAATGACACAAAAGAGAATAGAGCAAAAAACAGAAGGGTTGAATTTACTCCGGCTATGTAAGTAAAAAAGCGTGATCGGCGATTTTGTTCGATCGTATAGAGTATGGAAGTAACTGCCCATGGAGAGTCTCTTTGACTCTCCATGGGCTTTATGTTTAAAAAAGCAGCAGGAAGAGTTTTAAATTGAAATGTCGAAGGCGTAATAGTTCAATGATTATCCGTTTTTTTGTTTGGCGGCATAGGCGGTTGCTGCACATTCATTCTTGCCAAGATCGAGCTCTTCGGCTTTGGCGTCATCGACTTGCTCTAGATTCGCATTGATGCGGCGGATCACAGCGTATTCATCCGGTTGTTTTCTCATGTTGCTTTTAATGAAATGAAGAAAGCTTGGTTTATCAGAAATGGCGTATATAGCCTTGTTGAACGCCATTGTCTCAGCCAATGTTGAGACAAATACTAGTTTGTCAGTCGCTTCCTCCCAGCTCATATAGTGTCCAGGGAGGATAAGCATTTCGTCTTTGTATTTCTTGATTTTCTGAAGGGTCTCAAAAAGCTTATCGGACCATGCTTCTACCTGGCCGCCAAGGTCTGGACGACCGATTGATTGGATAAAAACGGTGTCCCCTGTAATCATATAGCGATCATCAATAATAAAACTGGTGGAACCTGGAGTGTGACCGGGAGTGAAGATAGATTGTACTGTGGGACCAAGCCTTGAAAAATTGTACAGAGCTCCGTCCTGCAACTGGGTGTAATCGATTTTCGCTCCGGAAAAATCATTTTCGTTCGCCAGAAACTTGGCCCCGGTCTTTTGTGAGAGTGTCCTGCTACCGGCAATATAATCAGCCTGGAGGTGGGTCTCAAAGGTTTTTATCAATTTGCAATTATTGTGTTTAGCAAAGCGAAGATAGAAATCGGTGTTCCGAGACGGGTCAAAAAGTATGAGCTCGTCGCTATATTGCAGGCCGTAGCTGGTCGATGCCTTGCCCGGTCTGATGAACTGGTAGAGTTGAAATGCCTCTCCAGGATTGAGGAGCATGGGTATGAGGAGGTTTCCCCATGATTTAATTCCTCCCTCAAGATATCCAACGTCCTCAAGACCATGTTTATCCAGTATTTCTGCAACAAATTTGGCAGAACCTTCTTGGGCACAAACTATACGGATAGGTTTGTTCTGAATAACTTTTGCAACACATTCATCTTCAATTTCCATGAAATCGAAGTAAGAGATATTTTGCATTATGAAAGGATAAGGTGATTCAACTTTGAACCTGCTAAAGTCGATTTTATTTCTGACATCAAGGACTACCATTTCTTGCCGTGTTGTCAGCGAGGTATAGAGTTCTGCTGCCGTGAATTTGAAAATACTCATTAAATCTCCTTCAATTAGCTGTTCTTTAATAGTGTCTCCCCGATGGTAATTTGTAGTTGGGGAATTTCAGAAGGCTCTATTAAGACAATATATTTTATCTGGCATGTTCAATATAAAAAATTTATCGCTTTTTTGGTTAAAAATGCAATAAACTTGCTTCCTCTGCGGTTGTCGCAAAACAATCAATGTGCAGCAGCCAGTAATGCTGAGGCTTCTTGTGAATGGCATTGGCAGTCGTCGAAGGCAACCAGTGACTGTCATCTATCATATTGTAAAAATAAGAATCTATACCAATAAAACCGTCGAGGAAATGGCTGAGGATATGGAGGGTCTTGCTCAAATATCCCTGTTTAATGAGCTGAAAATCTACAGTCTTACGTATTTTTGCTTTAATAAGTTCGTCGATCAATTCCTTCACCGTCTGCCGATTACGTGTTTCCGCCTTGGCTAAAAGGTCGAAAAAAGCAGCATCGAGGCCTGAAAAAGACTTGCTTTCGATAGCCTCGATACAGTCATATATAACCAGCGAGGTGAGATCGAAAAACTTATGAACCTGCTCACTGCAGTGATTGAAGGAATCACCAGCCAGAAGCATTTTATGCTGGGAGATTTGATTCATGATTGACAATGGGTTATGGTTTAAAACTTTCTATAACGCGTTTGCCTATTCGCCTGCCCATTTCCACGCACTCTTCCAGTTTGCGATCATCTGGAACATATTTCAGACGAAGCCCATCTTCGATCACATCAATCTTCATATCTTCCAACGCGTTGTTTATCAGGCCGACCGCCTCACCGCTCCAGCCGAAAGAACCGAAAGCGGCACCAAATTTATTGGTGGGTTTCAAGCCTCTCATATACATCAGGAATCCAGCCATACGAGGTAGTAGCCCATTATTTAGAGTCGAACAGCCGATAATGACTGCCTTGGCACCAAGGACCTGGGTCATTACATCGCTTCGATGATGCACCTTGAGGTTAATCATGCTGGTACTGACACCTGTTTCCTTCAGGCCTGCCCCAATAGCATGAGCCATTTTTTCCGTGGAATGCCACATGGAATCATAGATCACCAGGGTTTTCTTTTCCGATTCATTACGACTCCATTTGTCGTAAGCCTCAAGAATTTTATGTTGATGGGTTCGCCAGATAACGCCGTGATCAGGGGCAATCATTTTTATATCGAGACCCATTTCATTGACCGATGCCAACAGTTTTCTGATAAGCGGGGAAAATAGGTAAAGGATGTTAGCGTAATACTTAGCACTTTCCTGCATAACCTCCGAGATATCTACTTCATCGTCGTATCTCTCGGAAGATGCGTAATGCTGTCCGAAAGCATCGCTTGAAAATAGGATTCCATCTTCTTTTATATAGCTGAACATTGAATCAGGCCAATGGAGCATTCTAGTCTCAAGGAACTGGATAGTTCGTTTGCCCAAACTGACTTCGCTTCCGGATTTCACAACTTCGTAAGGCCAGTCTTCCCGGTGGAAATGCTCAAGGATTGCTTTCTGGCCCATAGGTGAACAGAAGAGTTTTTCCGGCTTAATTATGTCCATCATTTCCGGTAAACTGCCGGAATGATCCATCTCAACGTGATTAACCACGAGGTAGTCAATTTTTGCCGGATCTATAATTGCTTTAATGTTCTGCAGCAATTCATTCAGGTGAGAACGTTTGACTGTGTCAAAAAGTGTGACTTTTTTATCAACAATCAGAAATGCGTTATAAGTCGTCCCCTTATACGTCGAATACCCATGGAAATCGCGTACATCCCAGTCTATAGCCCCTACCCAGTAAATACCCTTTGCAAGCTCTGTGTTACTCATTTTTGCTCCGATTGTATGTTGAAGAAGTTGATGGTTGTGCTCGGCTCGTGTAACTTTTTCGTGTAAATAAAAGCACTTGTCGGAACCAACCAGTTTCTAGTGTTTTTCGATAGTTATGATAAATGACAGACGTTATTATTACAATAAAAGGATCCATATATCATGAGAATATGCTTTCAAATTCTAGATTTAGTGATAATGATTATTATAATTTGTTCAGAAGGTAAATGCTACAGTAAATTGGATTGTTGATGTGGGTTTAGCTGAGCTTTGCCGGAATTTGCCTAGATATAATGGTTAACACGTTGACGAAATAGACCTGCTTTCCTTGCCAACGTGTTAACCGTTATATCCAGAGGAAATTTTATCATGATTTTAAAGTAAAGGTTGCTATGCATATAAAAAGATATCCATCAATAGATCTCAGCCTCTGCAGCTACTGTATGGGGTGCGTTGAGGTCGCTCCTCAGGTTTTTAGATATAATTCAGACACAGGTTTGATGGAAGTGATTGAGTTAGCTAACTACCCCGAAGATCTAGTAGGGGAGGCGATGAAGAACTGTCCGGAGGATTGTATTGTCTGGGAAACAACTGATTGATCTCACTTCATTGTTCCTTGCTATAATTTCCTATCGCAATTCTATGAGATACCTTGGGATTTGAATGCATGTTATAGGTTGTAAGATAATGATTATATAAATGAATATTCCCTGTTGTTGGTGGGATTAGGTATAGATACCTAAAGAACACTGGGTAATCATACCAACTTGTTTTTTATTACATTTTCAGTATTTTCATTTCAGAAAAAATATTGAGTATCTCCCCGGATTTCTGATGGATCGAAGTCTGCGCTTAGCTGAGTTTCACAAAAAAAAAACCGTGAAAAAAATCGAGGTCTCCTCGACACCACATAGAAAAGATGAAGCTGTCTCCCGCCCAAAAATTGAAGAACTGAAGATTAGTGGTAATCAGAAAAATTAATGAAACAAAAAATAGTTGATAGAATTGCCTTCAAGCTCGTCGTCTGGCTATTTATTTTCAGTTCCATACTGACCATCTTAGGGACGTTCGGGCAGTTGTATTTTGATTATACTGAAGATGTGAAGCGGGCTGCAGCCTCAGTAAATACCGTCACCTTGCACCAGTTGCCTGAGTTGCGTCGGATTGTTCGTTCCGGGGACTCCGATTCCGTTAACTCCCTACTTTATAATCTCGTTAAGAAGAGCGGTGTTGCCTACGCAGCTGTTATTATGGAGGAAAAAATCGCCTGGCAGCAGGGGAAAAAGATTACCGGGAAACATGTTTGTTCTCGTTTCCCTCTCGATACTATTGATGGTGAGCAACCACAATCAGGAATACTGGAGGTAATGGTCGATTGTAAACAGATGTGGCAGCAGCTGACGAATCGATCTGTCCAGGCGCTGGTCACCAATGGGATAAAAATATTTCTTATCTCCGGTTTTGTATTTCTCATGTTTCAATATCTGGTGACAAGGCACCTGGAATCCCTGGCCCGGCAAATTGGCCGCTTTGATTTTTCAAAACCTTATTTACCTCTGCGACTTGAGAGAAAAGGAAAGCTCAGGCTTAATGAATTGGAATTGGTGGTCTCCGGGCTCAATACGATGCAGGAAAAGGCCAGAGAGGCATATGAATCTCTGGCTAACAATGAACAGCGACTTTTGCACTTTTTTGATTCAACCGAAGAAGCGATAGTAGGTTTAGACCGTGATGGTATCTGTTCATTTGCCAATGACGCCTGTTTGGGACTTTTGGGATTCAGTGAATATGAGGCAGTTATAGGCAAAGAGCTTCATGCACTGTTTATTCATGCAAAAGATCGGATGTCCGGGACATCAGCCGAAGAGTGTATCGTCTTGCAATCCATGGACGAGGGACGCGCTTTGCAATGCGAGGATGGTTTTCTGGTCACCCGAAACCGACAAACAGTGTTTGTTTCTCTTCGATCTTATCCTGTATTTAAGGAAGGTGAGGTTTCCGGTGCAATAGTTTTCATAAAGGACAATAGTGAAACCAGACAGCTTCGACATGAACGTTTGATGCTGAGTGAAGCTATCAGGCAGGCACCATTAATGATCATCATTGCAGACCATGACAATCTTGTTCAGTATGTCAATCCAGGAACAGAGAGCTTGACCGGTTTTTCCAAGCAGGAGTTAATTGGTCGATCCGTTTTGCAGTTAAACAACTCCACAATGGATCCAGAGATGAAACTTTCAGATAAAAAAACTACTATTAATACCACGTTGAAAAATGGCCAAAAATGGGAAGGAATTATTGAGATACATTCAAAAAATGGTACCCCCTTAAAATTATTTTCCGTTATTTCGCCCATCTTTGATGAGAAAAACAGGGTAGTTAATACAATATCCGTCTCTCGGGAAGTTTCCTATGAAATTGCTTTGCAGGACGAGTTGGTCAACGCTAAAAAAATGGAAGCTGTTGGGCGTCTTTCAGCCAGCTTTGCCCATGAGTTTGGTAATCCGCTTTTTGGAGTTCGTTCGGTTTTAAAAGATGTTTGTGACCGTATAGAGTTCTCTGAAGAGGACCAGCGGCTGATAGAGCTCGCCTGTCTTCAGTGTGAAAGAATGAGAGAAATGGTGCGGGATTTCAGGCAATTTTATCGGGATTCTACCGGTGGGGAAGAAATGCAAGGTATCGATACGATAGTCAGAAAAATTTTAACTAATGTGGATGCCCTTAGACAATCTGCTCAGGTGACGGTAGTTCTAACCATTGTTGAGGAAACCTGTGAGATGTTTGTTGACAAAAATAAATTATCGCTGGTTTTAAACAACATTATCGTCAATGCTCTTGAGTCTATGGTTGCAACGGGTGGAAGGCTGGAAATTTCCGTTCTCATAGAGGGCGAAAATCTTGTCGTATTAATCCGTGATACGGGGGTAGGGATACGGAGAGAGAATCTGGATCTCATTTTTGAACCCTTCTTTTCTACCAAACCAGCAGTCGAAGGAGCCGGACTTGGCTTATCTGTTGCATACGGCACAATGAAAAATTTGGGCGGTACCATAACCGTTGTCAGTGAGGAAGGCAGAGGGGCTTTGTTTTCCGTAACTCTTCCGATCAACTGATCATTTTTTATACCTCTCATAATCTCCCCATCCTCATTGTATTTCTCTTGTCTTAACGAAATCCCTTTTTCGAGGACTCTTCTTCATATCCACCATTGAGCTGAAGTGTGGATAAATACAATCCATTCTGGTACTATGGACTTGTTCTTATTATTTAACCAGATCTTATAAACTCATGGATATACCATTTCAACTTATATCGCAGTTCCAGCCGTCAGGAGATCAGCCCCAGGCCATTAAAACGTTGACAGAGGGCGTGCGCGCCGGCTTAAAAGGCCAGGTTTTGCTCGGGGTGACGGGATCAGGGAAAACCTTCACAATGGCCAATGTAATCAGTCAGGTACAGCGGCCAACTCTGGTTATCGCACCTAATAAGACACTGGCTGCACAGCTTTTTAGTGAGTTTAAAGAACTTTTCCCCAATAATGCAGTTGAGTATTTTGTCTCTTATTACGATTATTATCAGCCGGAAGCCTATATTCCCCAGTCGGACAGTTATATCGAGAAGGATTCTTCTATAAATGATGCCATAGACAAAATGCGCCATTCGGCAACCCGTTCCCTGCTCACACGCAGAGATGTGCTGATTGTTGCTTCCGTTTCGTGTATCTACGGCCTTGGTTCCCCGGAAGAATATAAAAACATGCATCTGTTTCTCCGGTCAGGAGGTGAATATCCTGTTGAGGAGGTGCAGAGACGTCTAGTTTACATGCAGTATGAACGTAATGATATCTCCTTTCACCGGGGAACTTTTCGGGTGCGGGGAGATGTGCTGGATATTTTTCCTGTTCATGAAGAGGAAAGGTCCCTACGGGTCGAATTTTTCGGGGAAACTGTCGAGAATCTTACCATAATAGATCCGTTAAGGGGTGTGGTGTTGGAACGGCTTGAGGAGTACACGGTCTTTCCCGGCAGCCATTTTGTTACTTCGAAGGACCGGTTGCAACATGCCTGCGAAACGATCAAGGCAGAACTCGTGGAGCGCTTGGAATCCTTTTATGCGGATAACAGGTTGGTAGAAGCTCAGCGTCTTGATCAACGAACTATGTTTGATCTTGAGATGATTCAAGAATTGGGGTACTGCACCGGAATTGAGAATTACAGTCGACATCTTACGGGAAAGAAGCCTGGCGTTCCGCCTCCAAACCTCCTTGATTATTTTCCTGAGGATTATCTGCTCTTTATCGATGAAAGTCATATCGCAGTCGGGCAGCTGAACGGTATGTATAATGGTGATCGATCAAGAAAGACAACCTTGGTTAATTACGGTTTTCGACTGCCTTCTGCACTTGACAACAGGCCCTTGAGGTTTGATGAATTCACCGGGCGCGTCAATCAAGTGATCTATGTCTCGGCAACACCTGGCCCTTATGAGCTGGAGCAGGCTGAGGGCAGGGTGGTGGAGCAGGTTATTCGACCAACAGGGCTTCTTGATCCTAAGATCGAAGTACGACCGGCTACCAACCAGGTTGATGATCTCCTTGAAGAGATTCGGTTGAGGGCAGACCGGGGAGAGGCTGTGTTGGTGACAACGCTTACCAAAAGGATGGCCGAAGATCTTACCGATTACTATGAAAAACTCGGTATACGTGTTCGGTATCTACATTCCGATATTAAAACCCTCGAACGTATCGAAATTATAAGAGCCCTCCGAAAAGGTGAATTTGACGTGCTGGTCGGGATAAATCTTTTACGGGAAGGGCTCGACATTCCCGAGGTTTCCCTGGTGGCAATTCTCGATGCCGACAAAGAAGGTTTCCTCAGGTCCGAAAGATCGCTCATTCAGACTTGTGGTCGAGCAGCCCGGAATGCAGACGGTCTGGTGATCATGTACGCCGACCACATCACAGGCTCCATGCGTTTTACCATTGAAGAAACAGAACGCAGACGGAAAATACAAAAAGAGTATAACCGGGAACACGATATTACACCCCGAACAATTATTTCCGCGGTAAAAGATTCCATGCAGCGACATCTGCATAATTCCGGCTACATTTCAGAGGATTTTGAAGAGACATTGCTCAAGACCGCCGAACAGCTGCCGATGTTTTCATCGGTGAAGGATTTGGAAAAAGAAGTTAAAAAACTGGAAAAAGAGATGCTCCTGGCTGCAAAAGAGCTGGCATTCGAGAGAGCGGCGGAATTGCGGGATCGAATAAAGAAAATTCGTCTGCTGGAGATAGAAATCGGATGACAGAAGGTAAATTAAACAATTTGTTGCTTCGCATAGTGCCGCCGATGATTGCCTGGTTGATGCGGTTGTGGTTTAGCAGCTGTAGGGTGACCCTGCACAATCAAGAGAATTGTTTTAAAGCTGAAGAAAAAGAGAAGAACGGTATTGCCTCGTTTTGGCACTATTCCATAATTTATACCCTCTATCATATGAGAAAATATTCCGCTACGGCAATGGTCAGCGCCAGCAGAGACGGAGAATACCTTGCCCGGTTGGCTGAAAAGTTCGGTTTTGAGACGGTTCGGGGGTCGAGGAATAACAAAGGTGTCGAGGGACTCAAAGCCATGTTACGGGCGGTTCGAAATGGAAACAGCGCGGCGATTGTGGCCGATGGTTCCCAGGGCCCGCCCAGGATCGTGCAACCCGGTGCCATTCTGCTCGCGTCAAGGACGGGTGTACCGATTATTCCCATGATATGGGCGGCATCCAAATATTTTACCATCAATTCCTGGGACAGGACCATTATTCCCAAACCCTTCTCTCGTATTGATTTCTATTATGGGGAGCCTCTTTTAGTCCCGGCAAAATTAAATTCGGAGCAGCTTGAGCAATATCGGTTGCTTCTGGAAGAGCGTCTGAATAAACTTTATGGAAAGGCGTGGGGACGATATAAAAAGATTGTACATTAGTGACTTGGATATGAAGCACGTCAAGTGAGTGCCGAACTGAATACCCCTCAAAGGGATGTTGTAAAGAATCTCCTGCATAGGGATTGAAAATGATAGAAACCTCTGAAGAATCAAGTTGGTCCAGGCCCGCATAAGAGCGGTTCGGCGATAGATAAGAGAAAGGATTGTGAGAATGGACAAAAAAGGGCTGATGATTGCCGGACTCGCTGGAGGGTCCGGTAAAAGTGTTGTGTCTGTGGGAATTACAGCCGCATTTGCCAGGCAAGGTCGCGCGGTCGTGCCATTTAAAAAAGGACCGGATTATATTGATGCGGGTTGGCTGCAACTTGCCGCTGGGAGAAGATGTTATAATCTCGATCCATTTCTTATGACGCAAGAGGCAATTCACCGATCCTTCGCCCTCCATTCAAGCGATGCCGATCTCGTCATTGTGGAGGGCAACAGGGGACTTTACGACGGTGTCGACGCTGAAGGAGGTTACTCCACAGCCGAACTGGCGATCACTCTGGATTTACCTGTGATCCTGGTGGTCAATTGTACCAAAACGACCCGAACTGTGGCCGCTATGGTTCTGGGCTGTCAACACTTTGATAAACGGCTCAATATAAGAGGTGTTGTCCTCAATCAGATAGCAACGGAGCGTCAGCGTCGTCTTGTCACCGAATCAGTTGAGAACTATACGGACATTCCAGTTCTTGGCTCAATACCGCGATTGAAGCGAGACATCTTCCCTATGCGGCATTTGGGAATGGTTCCGCATCAGGAATATACGGATAGTCATGGTGCTCTCGATTTTTTGGCCGATTTAATTGCAGATAATGTCGATCTTGATAGAGTTGAGACGATTATGGGGCTCGTGACAGGGCCTGCCTTATGTGCCGTCAAACAACCGACTCATTCCATTCTACCACAAGTGAAAATAGGTGTTCTGCAGGACGCGGCGTTTCAGTTTTATTACTCAGAAAATCTGGAAGCCCTGGAAAGGGCAGGGGGGCAACTGATCTATGTGAACGCAATGCGTGACAATGTGCTGCCTGAGCTTGACGGATTGTATATCGGAGGTGGTTTTCCCGAGACCAGCGCCAGGGAGCTGGCGGCAAATGCCGGTTTTCGCCAATCAGTTAAGAAAGCGGCAGAAAAAGGTCTTCCTATCTATGCAGAGTGTGGTGGTCTGATTTATTTAGGGAGTTCTATTGTGCTGGGCGGGGAAGAATTTCCTTTAGTCGGGATCTTTCCTGTACGTTTTGGGATGTCGACAAAACCGCAGGCCCATGGGTATTCAATTTTTCATGTTGAAAAAGAGAATGCCTTTTACAGCTGCGGGGTAGAGGTCAAAGGTCACGAGTTTCGCTACTCAAAGATTCTCGACTGGCAGGGATCGGCGGATCAACTGGTCCTGAAAATGACCCGTGGCCATGGATTTATAAACGGCCTGGATGGTTTAATCTATAATAATGTCTTGGCGTTATATACCCATGTTCACGCTGATGGCACTCCCGAATGGGCAGATAATTTTGTTCGGCGGTGTAGAATGGCAAAGAGCGTAAAGGGGTGAAACCCTCTGCCGGACTCGGCTGGGAAACGATCAGTGGGAAGTGGTTGATCCGAGCACTTTCAAGCTGATTTCTTTTTGTTTTTCTTCACTTGGAGCTGGCTCAACCCAGTGAATAAAAGACTCTTTCGTGCGCATAAAGCTTCCGTTATCTTCTTTGCACTTTTTGCAGATGCTTTGTGCCTGATCCCGGTACATAATAATTTCTGAAGCCGGATCACCATCTTTTGATACAGCTGCCATTTTCCTGCAGCCACATTCCATGCGAACCACTACCACACCAATGCCGTCCGGGCTTCCCTCGATAATACCTTCTATCATGGCTTGCTCGCGTTTTTCTGCCAGAAGTTGCTTTTTTGGTTTTTTTTCTTTCATGAGAGATAAATAGGTATCTTTATTTTGGGCAGGGCCGTTTTTATATCGGCACTGTCCTTGAATCCTCTTAGGGAGGGATGAAAAAAGAACGTCCATTATATATTAAAAAAACGTGCTTAGGTCAATAGTTATTAAGCTCAGAACCCCTCGTTGTTTCGCGATATTTATGCAGGAAATATTTGAAATGATGACATAATTAGAGCAGATGACATAATAGAATTCGTGGAAACCGGAAAGCCGTTTTTGCTTGACAAAAAACTGGCCGTGAATTAATGCAGTAATAGACGTAGCAAAGGAATTAAGATGAAGTTCGGACAGCCAATTGAGTATGACGTATACTTAATTTTCATTCAAATTTTTTGGAGGTAATTCATGTTTGAAGTAACAGTTGATAAGGATAAGTGTAGTGGCGACGAAGAATGTGTAGCAGCATGTCCAGCTCAGGTTTTCGAGATGGTGGACGGTAAAGCAGATCCGGTGGAGATGGATGAATGTCTCGGCTGTGAGACCTGTGTTGAAGTATGTCCTGAGGGCGCGATCACAGTAAACGAAGTCTAATCCCGATTAACGGGGCTCTATTCAGTGCTCCTTTGATGGGTACAAGTGTCTTCTGAAAGTTATTTTCTTGAAAAAAGAGGAAATATCCTTAGGCATTTGTATGTTGCAGTTGATTTTAATAGAATAAGCCCATCTCCCGATTAGGAGATGGGCTTATTCTATTTGGTGGCTTAGAAAATTTCCCTTCAAGGGAATTATTAAGAATTCCTCCTTTTTAGCAGGATCCTACACAGTGAATTGTAAATGATGAAAGGTCTGTCTCGCTTTAAACCGGGGGTTAATAGACGTACCCATCTTTTGATGTCTGCTATTCTCTGGACGGCCATTGGTATACTGTTACTTACCAAGGGTGCGTTCCGACTCAGCCAGTTGAGTGCGTGGCAAACACCGATAGCTGGGGGGGCGATTCTCGCCGGCAGTCTTAAAGCGTATTTTATCCTTGATAAATCAGCCAACCGTGGCATTAAGCGAATTCTCACTTTTAAGGATGGGACCTGTTTAGGAGCAGTATACTCTATAAAAACATGGATATTGGTATTGTGTATGATGGGTATGGGTGTTATCTTGCGAAACTCTTCGATTCCCATGAGCTTGCTCAGTTTCTTGTATCTCACTATCGGTTGGGCGCTGCTGATATCCAGTAGGCTCGCGTGGAGGGCATGGCTGAACAGAAACTAATCTTCGCCTATTCAACACCAGCATGTATGATAACTCGTTTAATTGTATACAAATAAACTGTACTGCATTAAAGAATAATTTTACTTTCATCCAAAAAAGAGCCGGCGCGGGAATACCAGTCATGGCCATGGTTAAAGCCGATGGTTACGGCCATGGCATGGTGATGGCAGCAAAGGCGTTTGAGCGTGCCGGATGTGTCACGTTCGGAGTCGCAGAGTTGCGTGAGGCTGTTCTCTTGAGGGAGGCAGGCATTTGTGGCGATATTTACGTGACTATCGGCATAGCAAAAGAAGATGCCGAACTAATATTCCAGTACCAACTGACACCTGTCATTTACAGCTATGAAACCGCTCAAGCTCTCTCGATTAAAGCAGCTGCCTTGGGGGTGGAGATCGGTGTCCATATCAAAGTTGACTCGGGAATGAGCCGATTGGGCATTTTTCCCGCTGATTTGTCAATATTTTCAGATGCTGTATCAGGCCTGAAGGGGATTAGGATAGCGGGAATAATGAGCCATTTCGCTGAATCCGATAACCCCGCTTCGAAGAGCACAATGCAAAGTTTTGAGTCGTTTGCAGGTGCCTGTCGTGATGTGAAAAATAAATATACCGGTATTTGTCATATTGCCAATTCGGCAGCAGTGCTTAATTTCCCCAACACTTATTGTGATATGGTTCGGGCCGGAATTGCTTTGTATGGGTATCATCCCGCAGGTCGGACTGGTTCCGACGATCGGAATACAGGGGATTTAGTTCCGGCAATGTCCTTTATTTCAAGAATCCTGCAAGTAAAAAATCTTCCTGCCGGAACTGGAGTCAGCTACGGTCATACCTTTCAAACCCAACAGCAAACCAAGCTTGCCATACTGCCGGTTGGTTACGAAGACGGCTATTCGAGACTATTGTCAAATAGGGGACAGGTTCTGATTCACGGTCATAGGGTGCCGGTTCGCGGTAGAGTTTGCATGAATATGTGTATGGTTGATGTAACTGGTCTGAAAGAAGTGACAGCAGGAGATGAGGTTGTCCTGCTTGGTCGACAGGGCCGGGAAAACATCACCGCTGATGATATAGCGAAAGAGATGGGCAGTATTAGTTATGAAGTTCTCTGCCTGCTGGGAAATAATAATCAACGAGAATATATTGAGTAGACGCGAATGATCCGTTCACAATTGAAAAATGTGCTTGACGACTGTTTCGATCAAGGTGCAGCAGAAGGTTTATGGACCACGAATGCCGCAGGCAAATTTACTGTAGAGTTGCCAAAGCATGAAGGGCAGGGCGACTTTTCCACTAATTTTGCCTTGGTGCTGGCCGGAATTGAAAAGAAAAACCCCAGAGAACTTGCCCATACCATATCCGAGAAGTTATCGATGCAAACTGATCTCATTGATCGAGTGGAGATTGCCGGACCCGGGTTTGTCAATATCTTTATCAATCAAGATGTCTGGCGTCTGCTGATACCTGAGATTATTGCGCAAGGGGCAGCTTTCGGCAAAAGTACGATCGGAAATGGGCGAAAGGTGATGGTTGAGTTTGTCAGCGCCAATCCCACCGGTCCTCTCAGTATAGGCCATGGGCGTCAGGCTATCCTGGGCGACTCCATCGCCAGATTGCTGGAGGCTACCGGTCATGATGTGTTTCGGGAATATTATTATAACGATGCCGGCAGACAGATGCGTGTGCTTGGCGAGTCAACCCGTGCCAGATACCTTGAGTTGCTCGGAGAAGAATTTTCATTTCCGGAAGATGGTTATCAAGGGGACTACATTATCGACATAAGTCGATCGTTGATCGAGGAAAAAGGGGATTCCCTGAAAGATCATGCTGATGTAACCCCGTTCAAAGAACAGGCCGAAAAGCATATATTTAAAGATATTTCTTCTACACTGGAGCGAATGGGCATTGTTTTCGACAATTATTATAATGAGCAGTCGCTCTATGAAAACGGGCATGTAGACGATGTAGTCGCCCAGCTGAGAGCACAGGGCTATGTCTACGAACAGGACAATGCGGTGTGGTTTAAAACCACAGCCTTCGGACAGGAGCAGGATCGGGTCATTATCAAGAGCAGTGGAGAACCGACTTACCGTCTGCCGGACATGGCGTATCACCGGGAAAAATTTCGACGAAATTTCGATTGGTTGGTGAATATACTTGGATCCGATCATATAGCAACGGTACCCGATGTTCTCGCCGGAGTAAAAGCGTTGGGATATGATCCCGACAAGATAACCGTAGTTCTGCATCAGTTCGTGACTCTTACCCGGGATGGCAAACAGGTGAAGATGTCCACCAGAAAGGCCAACTTCGTCACCGTAGATGAATTGCTTGATGAGGTAGGCGTTGATCCGGTTCGGTTTTTCTTCATGATGCGTAAGGCGGACAGCCAGATGGAGTTTGATCTGGATCTTGCCAAAAAACAGAGTCAGGAAAATCCGGTTTACTATGTTCAGTATGGCCACGCCCGACTCTGTGCTATTCTCCGTCAGGCTGCCGAGAAGGGTTTTGCCGAGCCGGAATTCGATGTAGCTGAAGCATCGCTCCTCAAAGAGCCCGAGGAGCTTCAATTGTTGAAAGCGATGTCGACTTTCCCAACTATCATCGAAGGGAGTGCCTTGGAACTGGCTCCGCATAAAATCATCTTTTACCTGATGGATCTTGCGGGACAATTGCATAGCTACTATAACAAGCACAAGGTAATAACCGACGACATCCCTCTCAGCAGAGCTCGGCTCTGCATGATAAGGGCACTTCAGGTGGTATTGAAAAATGGTCTTGATATTGTAGGTCTCTCAGCTCCGAGCAGGATGTAAGGCGGAGGCATCGGATGGCAGTAAGGCGGAAACTCCAGGCAAAAAAACTCAAATTTGAGTTGACGAAAAGTGCAGTTGCCGGCATCGCTGTGATAGTTTTTTGTCTTTTTCTCTGGATGTTTTTACTGGGGGTCTGGGTTGGACAATCGGTTTTGCTGCCCACTTATCTAAAAAAAGACGTTGTTGCGAGGCAGCCTGTGAAAAAAATCGGCCCTCCGGTTATTCATGCGGAAAAGAAGGTTGTCAAGAAAAATGAATAGTTCCATTCTCTTAAAAGAATCTGGGCAGTGTTACTCTTAGGCGCTACACTCTCTACAATAAATAAATGTCGGCTTACTATTTGGCCTTATAATAAAAATCCGAAGACGCTTTTACAGACAATACAAACGGCAGAATATAATGATAGAAAAAATACTCACTAAGGTTTTTGGAAGTAGTAATGACAGGTATCTTAAACAGCTTAATCCTCTAGTTGCGCAGATTAATGAGTTGGAACCTGGTATCCAGCTTCTTGACGATGCGGGTTTAGCTGCAAAAACGGTTGAATTCAAGCAACGGCTTGAAAAGGGTGAACCTCTGGACGATCTGTTGCCCGAGGCCTTTGCAGTTGTTCGCGAGGCTGGTAAACGGGTCTTGGGGGAGCGCCATTACGATGTTCAGCTGGTGGGTGGAATAGTTCTGCATCAGGGCAAAATCGCCGAAATGAAAACAGGAGAGGGAAAGACCTTAACCTCAACGCTGCCCGTTTATCTCAATGGGTTGACCGGTAAAGGGGTACATGTAGTCACTGTCAATGATTATCTTGCCGCCCGTGACAGTGAATGGATGGGGCAGGTCTATAGTTTTCTCGGGATGAGCTTTGGTAAAATCATCCATGGATTAGACGATAACCAACGCCGTGCTGCTTATGCTGCCGATGTCACCTATGGTACCAATAACGAATTCGGCTTTGATTATCTCCGTGATAATATGAAGTTTGACCTCGTTGATTTTTGTCAGCGCGGTTTTAACTATGCCATTGTTGATGAGGTCGATTCAATTCTTATTGATGAGGCACGGACTCCTCTGATTATTTCAGGACCGGCAGACATTTCCACGGATCTGTATAAAAATGTCAACCGGATTATGTCCAAATTTAAAAAGGAGGAACATTACACTGTCGATGAGAAGGCAAGGCAGGTTTCCCTGACGGAGGAAGGTGTTGCGCTGGGAGAAAAACTCCTTGAGGTTGAAAATCTGTATGACCCGGCCAGTATCGAAAAACTTCATCATCTGAACCAGGCATTAAAAGCTCACGTACTCTTTAAGAACAATGTCGATTATCTTGTCAGGGACAATCAGGTTATTATCGTCGATGAATTTACCGGTAGAACCATGGAAGGCAGGCGATATAGTGACGGACTGCACCAGGCTCTGGAGGCTAAAGAGAACGTAAAAATTGAACAGGAAAATCAGACGCTGGCCTCGATTACCTTTCAAAACTATTTCAGGATGTATGAAAAGCTCGCGGGAATGACTGGTACCGCTGATACTGAAGGTCCGGAGTTTAAAAAAATATATAATCTCGATGTTGTGGTTATGCCGACCAATCAACCAATGGTTCGTGACGATTACGCCGATGTTATTTATAAAAACGAGGCGGCTAAATATCGGGCAGTTATTCGAGAGATCTGTGAACTGCATAAAGTCGGACGTCCGGTTCTGGTTGGTACCATTTCCATCGATGTGTCGGAGAAAATTTCCGACATGCTGAAGAAAATGAAAGTAGAACATGAGGTGCTCAATGCTAAGCAGCACGAGCGTGAGGCGGAGATCATTGCAGGGGCCGGACAACTGGGTAAGGTAACAATCGCCACCAACATGGCTGGTCGCGGAACGGATATCAAGTTGGGACCTGGCGTCGTTGAAGTAGGCGGCCTGCATATTCTTGGAACCTCGCGCCATGAATCCCGTCGAATCGACAACCAGCTACGTGGTCGCGCCGGCCGTCAGGGTGATCCCGGTTCTTCACGATTCTTCCTGTCACTCGAAGACGATCTATTACGTATCTTTGGCTCGGACCGTATTACCAGTATCATGGAGAAGCTTGGTATGGAGGAGGATGAACCAATCGAGCATAACATGATTTCCCGGGCCATTGAAAATGCGCAGAAAAAGGTTGAGGGCCATAACTTTGATATCCGGAAGCATTTGCTTGAGTATGATGATGTTATGAACAAGCAAAGAGAAGTCATCTATCAACAACGATGGGATGTCCTGGATAAAGAGGATGTCAGCGAGGTCGTTCAAGATATGATCGAAGACCTCGCTGACAATATCGTCGGAGAATTCTATCAGGATCGACTAGAGTCCAACGAGTGGGATTGGCAGGGGTTCAAAACTCAAATGGGCGAGCTTTTTCACCATATACCCGAATGGTCTGAGGACGAATTGGTTGGATTGAAACGGGATGCCTTCAAAGAAAAAACTCTTGAATTTGTCAAGAAAGCATACGACACCCAGGACGAACTGAATGGTCCGGCAACCCAACGTCAGCTCGAAAAGCTGATTCTATTGCAAATCCTCGACAGTCACTGGAAGGATCATCTGTTATCCATGGATTACTTGAAAGAGGGAATCGGTTTACGTGGTTACGGGCAGAAAAATCCACTCAATGAATATAAACGTGAGGGATTTGAGATGTTTAACGAGATGGTAGAGGCCGTTAAATCGCAGGTCGTTTCAAGCCTCATGCGGGTAAGAGTCGTTCACGAAGACGAAGTCGAACGTCTGGAAGCGGAAAGACGGAGGCGCCATGAACAAGAGCAGATTCGCCTCAACAGGATGGCTGCAGGCGAAGAATCACTCCCTGCTCAACCGGTCAGACGAGATGGGGATAAGATCGGTAGAAATGCTCTTTGCCCTTGCGGTTCCGGGAAAAAATACAAAAAATGTTGCGGTAAAGAGGCGTAGGGTCGGTAGCCTGGAGAGGCTGCAAGATGCGGCGTAGTTGATCGTAGATAATTGATAAACGGGCCAACGGGTGCTTTCTCGCTGGCCCGTTTTTTTGTAGTTTAGCCGTGTAGTTGATCCGGCTGCATTAGATTGTCTTCCATATGCTTCAGCTCATCGATGCCGGTGACAACGATTTGAGGGTCCGGGGTAAGCTCATCCGGCCCTAGCTTTTCTGCATAATCCATCTGGCTGAGGAGGTGTTTTATGCAGTTGATTCGTGCCGTTTTCTTATCGTTTGATCGGATAATCGTCCAAGGGGAAAGTGTCCGATTGGTTTCAGAGAGCATCTGAAATTTGCGAATGGAGTATTGATCCCAAAACTCCTGTGCAAAATTGTCAACAGGCGAGAGTTTATATTGCTTTAGAGGGTCGGTTTTTCTTGACTCAAAGCGTTCCTTTTGAATTTGTTTTGACACTGAAAAATAAAATTTGAACAGTTTGATACCGTCTTTAACCAACATTTCTTCAAACATTGGTACATCTTTTAGAAATCGCTTATTCTGCTCATCGGTGCAGAACCCCATGACTGGCTCAACCATTGCTCGGTTGTACCAGCTGCGGTCGAAAATGACTATCTCTCCGGCCGATGGGAGATGAGTGACATATCGTTGAAAGTACCATTGACTCATCTCAGTCTCGTTAGGTTTCATTAGCGCGACGACTCTTGTGTTGCGAGGGTTGAGGTGAGCAATAGCTCGCTTTATGGTACCTCCCTTGCCGGCAGCATCCCGACCTTCGAAGAGTGCCAAAACCCTTTGCCCGTTGGCCTTCATCGAACTTTGCAGTTTCATCAGTTCAATTTGCAGCTTTTTTAATTCTATTTCGTAGAGAAGATTGGTGTTCTCTACCCAGATTGCAGTCTTTTGTTGCCCCTTCTTGGTGTTGAGATTTTTATAGGCAGTTCCTTCTAGTAGCCTCGTTTCCTCTAACTTAATCTTTTCATTTTTGGTTGTTTTCTTTCTAGCCATACCAGGTGCCTCAAAGCAAAGGGTGAGAGGAATAGTGGCGCGCCGTTGGGATGCAGTTGGAGCCGCCTATACATATGTTAGCAAAAACCTAACATATAAAGCAAGGTCAATTGAGTTTCTTGCCCTTTTGATACATCGTTGCGTAAATTTCAGGTAGATTGTTTTCTCTTATTTTCGAAACAACTTCATCGATGGCATAGGCTATCCTGAAGTGCTGGACATTGATGGTTGTATCTGTAATCTCCAGCGCGGCGCAAGACACTCTTGGGTCACCGTCGAACATCCTGCCCCCTGAGCCTGGATTTATGAAGTGTATGTTTGAAATTATCTTGTGATATGGCGTGTGCGAGTGACCTGTGACCACAATATGACAATTGGTCAGACCTGCCAGTTCATGGAACCTGACATCCGGAGTATCGGCAAAGAGGAACTCGTCATCATCGGCGGGGCTGCCGTGAAATATCCCCAGTCTCTTTGTAGCCGTTTCTCCAGGTTGGGACAGATCCATCTTAAATCTTTTGGCAAGAGAGAGAAGATAACGACAGCTCATTTCACTCAAATTTTCTGCGGTTGAGGTATACATAATCCGTTTTTCCGGGGACCCTGGTTTCTTAAACGACTTGCCCAAAAGGAGTTTGATTATTTTTTGATCGGTATTGCCGAGAATTGAGATGGCTTGGTGTTCTGCAAGCCAGGTGAGTGTTTCATTTGGAAATGGTGCGTACACTAGGGAGTCACCGGCATTGACAATATAATCGAAGGCATCTGCATCCAGTTGCCGATCGATAGCCTTCAGGGCCGGATAGTTGCCATGGATATCGGCTATGAGTAATATTCGTAAGGTCATCATAGAAGCGGTGAGACAAGTAACACTGTGTTTTCTTTGAATTGCTCCCATGATCCTCTCTGGGAAAAGACAAGTATGTCAAGCTCTACCGATTGATTAAGGTACTCCTGTTGAATTGCAAAAAGTTCCTCGGTGAACGATTTACAGTATATAAAGAGTGTTGCTTCAAAATTTAACCAAAAGCTCCGCATATCCAGATTTACAGAACCAAAGAGTGAGAAATCACGGTCAACGGTAATCGTCTTGGAATGAAGCAAGCCGCCATGAAATAGAAATATCTGAACGCCTGAGTCGGCTAGTTCCTGGTATCGGGCACGGCTGGCGTACCTCACAAGAAGGGAATCATTATTTTGGGGTATGATGATTTTAACGCTCACCCCTTTTTGGGCAGCAGCTTTAAGTGCTACCAGCAGAGGTTCGTCGGGGATAAAGTACGGAGTTGTCATTACCAATTCCCGTCGGGCGGCATAGATGGTAGTGAGGAGCAGGTTATGAATGGCATCCGGGACAAGACCCGGGCCCGAAGGCACAAGTTGGATCGCTGATTTTCCGGCCATGGGTGGGTGATTTAGGTCTCTGACTTGCTGAACGGTTTTCATATCTTGCAGCAGTGACTCAGAGGGGATCTTTCCTACATCCGTATCCAGAAACCAGTCACTAATGAAGGTGCCGGCAAAACATTCAACAACCGGACCTTCCACTTTGACCATCACGTCTATCCAGTTGCCGACTCCAGCATCTATCTTAAACACCTCTGGGTCCACCATGTTCTGGCTTCCGGTAAAAGCAATCTTACCGTCAATTACAACAAGTTTCCTATGGTTGCGGATATCCATCCTCGAAAACAAGGCATTAATAATGCCGGCGGGCAATGATTCCTGGATCTTGATTCCCGCTTCTTTCATTTTGGCTGCGGTTGCACTCTTGAGAAAATCACGACTGCCGATGGAATCCAGTAATATTCTGCAGGTTACTCCTCTTGCCGAGGCTTGAATCAAAGCGTCGATGACTTTATTCACCCGGCCGCCTTCCTGCCAAATATAAAACTGCATGTGACAGGTGGTGGAAGAGTTTAAAATTGCTTCAGTTATGGTATTAAGTATCTCTTCAGGAGCAGTAATAAGAGTAAGATTGTTTCCTGCCATTGTCGGTATGCCCACCAGGGTTTCAGCCTGAAGGTGGAGAGGGAAACATTCCGGGTTGAGATCGTTCCAGGGAACCGGTGCTCTGTCCTTTAGAGTTTTCAGCCAACGCAGATAGGTGCCGTACGAAACTTTGGCCCTTTCCCTCCGTCTTTCAGGAAGCCGGTTTTCACCAAAGAGCAGATAGAAGAGGCCTCCCAGAAAAGGAATGACGAGGATGACAACCAACCAGGCTAAAGAAACGCCATAGGGGCGTTTGCGCATGATAACCCTTACGGAGAGCCCGATGCGGATAAAAAAATCCGCGAGCAGCAAGACTGTTGAAAAGAGAGTGTAACTCCAGTGGAGTTCCTGACTACTCATGACACAAAACCGTGTAATTCTAGAGAGTCAGATGTGCTCGAATTGTTTGCCGATAATTGCATTTTTGCTTTGCACCATTACTGAGAAGAGCTATACATGCCAGTGAAAACAATTGTGACTTGTTTTCGCCCATTGATCAATCTATTTTAAAGTAGCATAATCAGGTGGATAAGTGGTAGATGTATTTTAAGGTACCAACAGGATGCTGACGGGAATATTCATACATTTCAGATTGCACAAGATTTAAGAAAATAATCTCCATGCAATACAATGCATATAAAATGATAGAAGGATTAGATGTTTTATGAAAATCAACGGTTTTTCATTTTCAGCGGTCGAGGCAGGAATTCGTTATCCCAACAGGCTGGACCTCGCACTTATTTATAGTGATATCCCCTGTGTGACAGCGGGATTGTTTACAACCAATCTAGTCAAAGCAGCACCTGTGGTTATAGACAAAGAAAAGCTCAAGGGTGGGTATGCCCAAGCCATTTTGGTCAACAGCGGTTGTGCCAATGCCTGTACCGGTGAAAAGGGGATGGAGGTGGCGAGGGCAACGAGTGAACTGGTTTCCGAGGCACTCGCTCTATCAGATGATTTGGTTCAGGTTTCTTCCACCGGGGTGATAGGAGAGCAGTTGAATCTCGAACCATTCGAGCGGTGTATGCCGACGCTTGTCCAAGAGCTGTCTGCCGATAATTTCGAGCGGGTTGCCCAGGCGATAATGACCACCGATACCGTGCAGAAAATTGCCCAGACAAAAGTGAACATTGGCGGGAAGGAAGTCAAAATTATGGGCATGGCCAAAGGGGCAGGGATGATTATGCCCAATATGGCCACCATGTTGGCCTTTGTTTTCACCGACGCCCGGATTAGTTTTCCGGAACTCCATAAATCTCTTGTTACCGGAGCTGACAGGACCTTTAATCGCATAACCATTGATGGGGATACCAGCACCAACGATATGGTCTTGGTTATGGCCAATGGGACTGCTGATAATCCTTGGATTGACGGCGATAGTCCGCTGGAACAGCGACTTTTTCAAGATGCCCTGGAAACCGTTTTAAAGGATTTGGCCCTGCAGATAGTGAGCGATGGCGAGGGCGCTACCAAAACCATTACTATCAGGGTCTGCGGTGCAAAAGAGAATGAAGATGCTGAAAAAATTGCCAGAACCATTGCAACCTCCAGTCTGGTAAAAACGGCTTTTTTCGGAGAAGATGCTAACTGGGGAAGAATTTTTGCGGCCATGGGACGATCCGGAGTTCGTTTCTCTCCTAATCATGTTGATCTTTCTTTCGGTGATGTCCTGATTGTCAAGAATGGCCTTTCATTAGGAACCGAGGCAGAGACAGCCGCTACTCAGGTCCTGAAAGAAAAAAATATCATGGTGTGTATCGATCTGCATGACGGATCGTGCTGCGAAGAGGTTTTCACCTGCGATTTCTCCATCGATTATGTGAAAATTAATGCTGACTATCGATCATGAAGCTTTTGTGGAAAAATCAGCTGAACAGCCCATTTGTAACACCGGCTGTTAGTCGAAACCAGGTTCTTTCTTATGAAAATATTGGCAATTTACAGTGGTAAGGGCGGAGTGGGAAAAATGGCCACTGCAGTCAACCTTTCTTTGACAGATGCTTTATGAAGCAACTCTATCTTATCCGCCACGCCAAATCCAGCTGGTCCAACCTCGATCTGGATGATTTTGCCCGACCTCTCAACAAGCGTGGTAAACGGGATTGTCCTGAAATGGCTGCACGCCTCGGCGAAGCAGGTATCCTCCCCGACCTGATTGTAGCCAGTCCGGCCAGGAGAGCGAAAAAGACTGCTCTATTCATCGCTAAAGGGACGGGTTATGCCCAAAATAGTATCCGTTACTACGATGAGCTGTATCTCGGCTCGCTTTCGTATCATCTTCAACTGATTGATGAGCTCTTGAGAAAGGTCGATGTCTTGTTTCTGGTTGGACACAATCCGACGATGACTGAACTTGGCGAACATTTGACCGGCAGAAACCTCGGTAATGTGCCGACTTGTGGTATCGTCGGCATAGAGTATCCTGAGCAAGATGGATTTACAACCAAAGCCGGTGTGGGTAAATTATTGTTTTTCGATTTTCCCAAAAAACCAAAGAATCCTGGTTTTCTAAAATGAATATTGACGCAGCCGGCATTCTCGGGCAGGTTCCTAGCAAAGTGGTACTAAACGGCGTCCCGGTTATCGGGTTTAGAGAACTGTTTGACAGGAAAGAAGATGGAAGTTGTAATCCCTAATTGTTTGAAATGTATTAATTACTTTATTACTCACGATCCTGGCAGACCGTATGGCTGTCGGGCTATGGCATTCAAAAGCCGAATCAATCCCGCCCGCCTGGTATTTGAGACTTCCGGCATTATCTGTCAGCTCTATGCCCCAAAGAAGCGGGCGAGTAATGATTCCGGATACAAAAAAACGGCCTGAGCGATCCTCTTAAATACCCATCTCGTTTTTAATGTTTAACAATAATCAAAAGCAGAAGAACAGGTTGCAAGGGTTGGTGGGGTCACTTATCCGAGAGACTTGGCTGACCAGCTGGGAGCTGATTCGAATTACCATTCCTATCGCTGTTCTCACCAAAATACTTGAAGAATTTGGACTCATTGCTTACCTCAGTGCAGTTCTTGAACCTGTGATGGGGCTTATCGGCCTGCCTGGATCGCTCGGACTGGTCTGGGCTACAGCAATGCTTACCAACCTGTATGGAGGTATTGCTGTCTTTGCTGCTTTGGCTCCGGGGCTTTCGTTGACCAGTGGCCAGGTAACGATACTCTGTTCAGCAATGCTCATCGCTCATTCTCTTCCGATTGAACTCAGCGTAAGTAAGCGGGCTGGGGCGAACATTATCCCGATTGGTTCTCTTCGATTGCTTGGTGCTGTCATCTATGCTTCTATCCTCAATCAAATATGTCTTGGTTGTCATATCTGGCAGGATCAGGCCAAATTACTTTTTAAAGCAACTGCTGAATCAAGGGATCTTTTACAGTGGCTGGTAGAGCTGCTACAGAATCAGGGACTGATTATTCTAATAATATTTTGTATAGTCCTTTGTATGCGGATCTTGCGAGTTGCCGGTATCCTGACTCTGCTGGAGAAGATTCTTGCACCCGTTCTACCATTTTTCGGAATGGGTCGGCAGGCAGCACCGATTACCGTTGTGGGGATGATCATGGGGATCGGTTACGGCGGGGCTCTGATAATCAGGGAGACCAGTACCGGCAAAATGGCAAGAGAAGAGGTCTTTAATTCAATGGCCCTGATGGGGCTCTGTCATGGTCTGGTCGAGGATACACTGGTCATGGCTGCTATTGGTGGAAAAATAGGTGGGATCTTATGGGGAAGGATTGTTTTTTCCCTCATAGTCACCTATCTATTGGTGAAATTGCTTCATGCTCTCGCAGACAAACGATCGAGACAGCAGCTATAATTCTTTAAAAAATTTGATTCAATATTCACAGCTTATGGATTTTACAAAATTTGGCAAAAAGATGACCTGTAATGCCGGGATACTTTCCCTCATGGATGATCTTGGAAACGCCCGACGCGCAGGCGGCGAGAACATGATCATGATGGGCGGGGGGAATCCTGGACTAGTGCCCGAGTTTCAGGAAATAATGCGCAATCAGCTTTTGGAAATATGTAACGATAAAAACAGGTTTCAGCAACTGGTCGGCAGTTATGCGCCTCCCCAAGGGGAACAAAAGTTTTGCGAAGGGTTAGCTGCCCTCCTTAAAAAAGAGCAGGGATGGGATATCGGCCCGGAAAATATCTGTTTGACAAATGGTAGTCAGACTGCCTTTTTCATGATTTTTAATCTTTTTGGAGGGGTCCTGCCAAACGGTAGGGAAAAAAAGATCTGCCTGCCTATGGCTCCCGAATATATCGGCTATGCCGATCTTGGTTTGACCGATGGGATGTTTGTCTCCACCAGACCCAAAATAGAACTCCTTGAAAATGGTTTTTTTAAATATCATATAGATTTTGAAAATTTGAAAATTGATGAAGGGATTGGTGCTCTCTGTATTTCCAGGCCGACCAATCCCACAGGGAATGTGGTGACGGATGAGGAGCTGGCAAAACTTGCGGATCTTGGGGTATTACACAATATTCCATTAATCATAGACAGTGCCTATGGGCTGCCGTTTCCGGGTATGATATATACGGAGGCAAAACCGATTTGGAACGAAAATTTGATCGTTTGTCTCTCCCTGTCCAAATTGGGTCTGCCTGCTGTCAGGACAGGAATTGTCGTGGCAAGAAAAGAGATCACCCGCGCCCTCACCAGCATGAACGCCATTATGTCGCTCTCACCAAACAACTTTGGGGCGGTTTTGGCCCAGCGTCTTGTCACCAGTTGTGAGATTACTGCGGTAAGCAGGGAACTCATGCAGCCTTTCTACCGGAAAAAGATGGAGAATGCCGTGGCGGTGGTCAAGGAAAAATTTATTGATGTGCCCTGTCGCATTCATATACCCGAGGGTGCCATGTTTCTCTGGTTGTGGTTTGAAAATTTGCCTATAACCAGCTTAGAGCTCTATCAGCGGTTGAAAGAACATGGAGTCCTGGTTGTTTCCGGGCATTATTTTTTCCCGGGGTTGAGTGAAAGTTGGCGACATAAGGATGAATGTCTCAGAGTGACGTATTCTCAAGACGATGAAGATGTACGACGGGGTTTTGCTATTATTGCAGAGGTGGTGAGGGAGGCTTACGGGCAGAATAACAGATAATATTTTTAATATCCGAGCTGGGAGAAATGATAATTCGATTCGAGGGAATAAGGTTATTAAATTGACATGGCAACATGTCGGTTGACGTTAAAATTAATAGGGTGTTAGGCAATGCGCTGGAGTTATAAAACCATACATTATGAGTTGAAAAAAGAAGGAATTTTGGGAAGTTCCTTTCTTGATGAACCGGAAATAGAATTATCGTTGAATCAGTATGGCAAGGCCGGCTGGGAACTCGTTTCTTTACTGGAAACGATGGATGGGCTTATAGCTGTCTTTAAACAGCCTCTCGACCTGGATACACCGTCTTTTTCATCTTCATCCGACCTACCGCAAAGGATTGATCGATCTCCGAAAGAGGTAGAAAAGAAGAAAGGGGTTTTTAGATCCAAATTTTACAAGAAAAACGATGTGGAAGAACTGGGCGAGAACGTGGCAGAGGCAGTCCTGCTTGACGAGTTTGAGGTTGTAGAAGACAAGGTTGAAGAAGATGTTGTTGCCAAAACTCCAAATCAACCTGTAGATATCGGTCTAATCCGAATTGAGTAAAAAACATGGAATCCGAGATGGTAACTGTTGCCGATACAGGATAAAAAAACTGTAGACTACGCTTCAAAGATCCCTGGAGGAATGAATACCTGTGGTCACAACGGTCATCTGACGACGCCTTGCAGTGGCTCAAGTAAAACGGAGCGAACAAGTCAGATGTCGTATCAGGGACAATTATTTGAAGCCTTGGCCCAGGCTGGGAGGAGTATATCCATAACCGTCCGTCTTGGTTCAGAAAGATCTTTTAGCCAAGATTTAGAAACATTCCCACCTGATAAATGACAACCGCCATACTAAAGGCAAAGACGGTGTTGAAGGTCATCGAGAATGCGGCCCATTTCCAGGAGGCCTCCTTGGCAATACAAACAACGGTGACAAAGCAGGGAGCATAAAACATGATGAACACCAGTGCTGAGACGGCAACCACCCTGTTCCAGTTGTTATCCTTTTTCAGTCGTTCCCCAAGCGATTCAGATTCTGTGGAACTGACTTCTCCCATTGAATAGGCGGTTCCGAGGGTTGAGACTATTACCTCTTTAGCGGCAAATCCACCGATCAGGGCGATGTTTGTCCGCCAGTCAAAACCAGCGAGTTTAGTAAAAGGTTCAAGAGAGATGCCAAATTTCCCTGCGATGGAGTTTTGTAGTGCTGCTTCGGTCTCCTGGTTATTGATTAGGCTGATGCGTTGAGCAAGCGTTGTGGCTTGTTTAGATAATTCCGTGGATCCAGCCTGGAATTCGGCGACTACTTTCGTGGGGGCAGCACTCATAACAGCTTGACGTTGCTGTTCAAAAACAGCTACTTGTTTCGCCGGTAATCCCGGAAAAGTCATCAAAGCCCAGAGCAGAATGGAGATGCCTAAAATAACGGTTCCGGCTTTTTTGATATATTGGTAGGTTCGCTCCCAAGTGTGAATCAATAGTCCACGAAGAGTTGGAAAACGGTAGGGAGGAAGCTCCATAACAAAAGGAGTGGGGGCACCTCTTAATACGGTTGAGCGCAGGAGTTTAGCTGCAAACAATGCGACAACCCAAGCCAGCATAGTGAAAAAAAACATATACAGGGCCTTGTTCTCGCTGAAAAAGGCTCCAATCAACAGGGCAAGCACCGGCAGTTTTGCACCACAATTCATAAATGGTACAGTGAGCAATGTCGCCATACGTTCCTTTGGGGAACGGAGGGTTCGGGTAGCCATTACCCCGGGAACAGCGCAGCCACCGGCGATTCCACCAGAGACAATAAACGGCATGACCGAACTGCCATGGAGACCGAATATTCTGAAAATCCTGTCCATCATAAAGGCGACCCGGGCCAGGTAGCCGGAATCCTCAAGGATGGCGATACTGAAAAACATAAACATGATAAGTGGCACGAATCCGAGAACCCCACCGACTCCATCGATTACACCGGAGATAATCATCGATTTGAGGAGTCCGTCCGGAAGAGTATTTTCAATCTGATTGCTCAGCCAACTGAAGGCATTTCCGAGCCAGGTGACAGGAATATCACTCCAGCTAAAAGTAAACTGATAGACAGCAAAGAGGATCAGCAGCATAAAGACGGGGCCAATTAACCGGTTGGTCAGTACTTTGTCGATTTTGTCGGAGGTATAGAGTCGGTCTGTATCAAATTTATGGCTGACCACCCCCTGTCTGAGTATTGATTTTATGTAACCGTAGCGATGATCGGCTATAATAGCCTCGGGAAATACATCAAGAGTCTTTTGGGTGTGGTCGGAGGCTTTGGCAACTATCTCTTCAAGGACACGGGCAGTCACTGGATCGTTTTTTTGCCCTTTTTCAAGGATCTGATCATCATTTTCCAGATATTTGATCGCTGTATATCTGGCTGGGTAGCTTTCACTCAAGAGAGCGGATTCGTCTATTATTGCTATGAGTTCGGAGAGCGTGATATCGAGATCTTCCCCGTAAGAGATGTCACGGGGGTTCCATCGTCTTTTTTCGGTTGTTACACCGAGGCAAGCATCAAGTAGTTCCTCTTTACCAAATCCCGAGCGAGCTATGACAGGTACTACAGGAACCTGAAGCAGTTTTTCGAGCACATCGGCTTTTATTTCAATCCCTCTGTCTTTGGCCACATCCATCATATTAAGGGCGATAACCAAAGGAACACCAAGTTCAAGAAGTTGGCAGCTAAGATAGAGATTTCTTTCAAGATTGGAGGCATCAACAATATTAATGACCACCTGTGGACGTTCATTTACCAGATAGTCCCTGGTGACCAGTTCTTCGGCCGAATAGGCGGTCATAGAGTAGGTTCCAGGAAGATCCGTCAAGGTAATTTTACGAGACTTGTGGTGAAAAGTACCCTCCTTATAATCAACCGTGATACCTGGGTAATTGCCGACGTGTTGTCTGGCACCGGTTAATTGATTGAAAAGGGTAGTTTTTCCGGCGTTGGGATTCCCTGCAAGGGCCATTAATAGCTGCATGAGTTAGTTTTTAAATAATAGTAATGAGGTAATAAAAGAAGATAATTTTGTGAAGGTATTTTCAACCCATCAGGGGAGTATTGCAAACAATCTTGTGTCCCATGGTTAACTGATTATTTTATCATCACTTTTTGTCAGAAGTTCGACTGCCACAAGACGAATCTGAACAGCACGTACAACCATCACCGCAGGAAATATTGCGGTCCTTACTGGTGGCGATTTTCCATTGACGATAGAATCTTCGGCCTGTAAAAAACGCACAGATGGCAATGATCGTCCAGATAATGAATTTTTCAACCATAATTAGTTATATCCTTAGTTAGACAACCCTAACTTGCAGAGCAAAAAATAAGCCCGAGAAACCCGGACGCATTGTGTACTATTGTGTATTTTTATAAACTTGTTACGAAAATGTTGTCAGATACATCAGAATCAAGACTGATGGTACCTCCATTGACCTTGAGGAGACATTGACTTCCTGTCTCTGAGCATATTACATCGGCTTCGACTCCAGGATAGAGGCCCATGGAGGCCATACGGGCACAGATTTTTCTGTCTCCAGTAACCTTACACACTTTGACTCGACCTGTTCTCGCTCTTTTCGAAAGTGGCAAAATCAGATTACTACATCGCCCTCGGCCAAAGCAGTTTCTGACCCTGTCAACGAAACAGCAACCGTTATTTTTCCCTCTTTTACCGAGCATAATATTCTCCAGTTAATATCACCTTTAGGTACACCAAACAATAACTGTAGTCAACATAAATTTCAAGAGGATACAATATATTTAGGGTGAACTAATAAATGGTTGGAGAACAGAAGATGGGGCTATGCCTCCGATAAAAATCCAGAGATTGAGGTGAGACAGCGTGCGAGGTCATCTTCTGAAGGTGGAAGAAGAGGATATTCAGTTTCAGTCTGAGCTTTCTGTTTCCACTACTATATAATCGGCTTCATTATTTCGCAGTGTTAAGGTGCCTCCCATAACTCTCAGGGCTACCGGATCATTGAGTGGAGCCCTTCCCTGGATAGTAATTTCAGTCCCAGGCACCAATCCCATTTCTCTAATTCTTCTGCCCAGTTCTCCACCAACTTTGACAGATTTGATAATTCCTGATTGATGTTTGGCCATCAGGCGTAAATTGATGAGTGTCATTTTCTGCTCCCTTTTTACAAACCAAGAAAATTTAGAAAGCAGAGTTGTAGCTCGTTAAATATTGGTTGTAAACAGTGTTGCCCTGAGGCAAAAAAAAAATACAATACTTTCTAAAGGATAGACTTTTAAAAAGAAGATGATAATGCCATCTGGCAGTATTTCAACAAGTTAAGATTGTTTTTTTGATTCCCAGGAATCTCTGAGCGTCACAGTTCTATTCAACACCAAATTTCCAGCTTTCGATTCAACCGGATCGGCACAGAAATAACCTTGTCGCTCGAATTGCACAGTTACTCCCGGCTGAAGTTTGGCAACACTCGGCTCAGCCATAGCACCAGAGACGACTACCTTGGAGAAAGGATTGATGTGGTGAAGGAAATCGATATCCTTGTCGGCTTCAGGATCCTCTACATTGAAGAGTCTGTCAAACAATCGAACTGTTACCGGAAATCCTGCTTTGGCAGAAACCCAGTGGATTGTCCCCTTTACCTTTCTGCCGTCGGGGGCGGACCCACCTTTGGTGTCTGGGTCGTACGTGCAGTGGATTTCAGTGATCTTTCCATCCTCGTCTTTGCTATGGGAAACGTGCTGGATCAGATATCCGTATCGCAGCCGCACCTCTCTGTCAGGTCCCAATCGGTGGTATTTTTTGGAGGGGTTCTCCATGAAATCATCTCTTTCAATATAGAGTTCTTTGGTGAAAGGGATGGTTCGTTCGCCCATATCGGGATTTTGTGGATGATTCTTGGCGATCATTTCTTCAAGCTGATCTTCAGGGTAGTTGTCGATTATGACCTTCACCGGATCCAGGACGCACATTAGCCGCTCTGCGCGGTTGTTGAGGTCGCTCCTGAGTTCGCTTTCCAGCACCCCCATATCAATCCGGCTTTCGCTCTTGCCAATGCCAATGATCTTACAAAAATTGCGGATTGAAGCTGGAGTGTAGCCACGCCGGCGTAATCCTGAAATGGTCAACATACGGGGATCGTCCCAACCGTCAACGTATTTGCCTTCCACCATCTTCAGGAGTTTACGTTTGCTCATAACCGTATAGGTAAGGTTGAGTCTGGCGAACTCGATTTGCCTTGGATGACACGGGGTCTGAAGAGTATCCAAAACCCAATCATACAGTGGACGGTGGTCCTGGAATTCCAAGGTACAGAGGGAATGGGTGATACCTTCCAACATATCGGAAAGACAATGGGTATAGTCATACATTGGGTATATCTTCCAGGTATCTCCGGTACGATGATGGTGTGCTTTAAGGATTCTGTAGATGACTGGATCTCGCATATTCAGATTGGGAGAATTCATATCGATTTTCGCCCGGAGCACATGTGTACCTTCTTCGAACTCACCTTTTTTCATCTGATCGAAAAGCTCAATATTTTCTTCAATAGAACGATTACGATAAGGGCTATCCTTGCCGGGTTCAGTCAAAGTGCCACGATATGTCCTGATTTCTTCCGCTGAGAGTTGGCAGACATAGGCCTTGCCAATTTTGATAAGTTCAACTGCATACTCATAGAGTTTTGGGAAGTAATTTGAAGCATAGAGCACCTCTGCTCCCCAATTAAAGCCAAGCCATTTGACATCTGTCTGGATGGATTCCACGTATGCGACGTCCTCTTTACTCGGATTGGTGTCGTCAAAACGGAGATTGCAGGTACCATTGTTTTCCTCGGCAATACCGAAGTTCAGGCAGATCGATTTTGCATGGCCGATATGGAGAAAGCCGTTAGGTTCCGGAGGAAACCTGGTTATGGTTTCACGGTGTTTACCGGATTGAAGGTCGTCAGCGATGATCTGGCGAATAAAGTCTAGCGGTTTACTCTCTGAATTTTCTATTGTTTCCATATATTGTTTCCATATCTAGTGACTCATGTGAAAGGCAGACATTCAGTATTAGTACCTTCACGAAATTCTATTCTTGCTTTTCACCCCTCAAGGGGGCACTGAAAAGAGCACCCCTCAAGGGGGTATTGAAAAGAATATGAAAGAATTTCGCGAAGGTACTTATCCCGGCTCTCTTCCTGTTTACCGGGGTTAGATAAAAAATTTCCCGACATCCCGGAGCCTTCGGACGACTCTATCCCGTCCTATTGTTACCAGAATGTCAAACATCGAAGGGCCGGCAAGCTGTCCGGTGACCACGGTACGCATTGCGTTAATGATGATACCCGGTTTAAGTTCCAGCTCGTCTGCCAATTCTCTTGCAATTCGTTCGGTTTCTTCCAGGTTAAAGTCGGCAAGTTTTTCGTATCTGTCGGCAAGTTCCGGTAGCCATTCCTTCAACCCTTCAAATTTTAACACATTTTTGGCTAGCGGTTTTGATTCAATGATGAAATCGTCTGCAAAGTATGCCCTGCCAAGGGTGGTAAAATCCTTCAGGGTATGAAATCTGTCCCGAATAAGATCGAGCGTCTTAAGATACCAATCCTTTTGGGTTGAATCATAGGCCTCATTCCAAAGACCATCTGCTTCAAGTTCTTTCCGGACCATTTTCCCGATCTCCTCAATATCCATGGACCTGAGGTAATGTTCATTTATGAAGATAGCTTTTGGGTCGGTAAAGAATTTTGGATCGTCTTTTTGGTAATTAAAGATAGCACTTGATTTATTGATACGTTCAAGGGAAAATTCCCTGATAAGCTCTTCTTTTGAGAAAAATTCCTGGTTATTTCCTGTGGACCAGCCGAGAAGGGCAAGGTAATTGTTGAAAGCCCAAGGGATAAAACCCATGTCACGGTAGAATTGAACCGCAACAATCTCGCCATGGCTGCGTTTGGATATTTTAGCCTTTTTGGGGTCAAGGGTAAGCGGCATATGCGCAAAGACCGGCAGTGGTGCATCCAGCGCCTCGTAGAGAAGTACCTGCTTGAGGGTGTTGGTCATATGATCCTGTCCGCGGATAATGTGCGTAATCCTGTCCCGGATATCATCCACTACATTACAGAGTAGATAAAGTGGTTTCCCATTGGATCGGACGATAACAAAATCATCAATTTCTGAATAGTTAGACTCTATACGGCCGAGGATTTTGTCATCATAGCCGAGAATGCCCGTTCGATCAGGAACTTTGAAACGAATTACGGAAGGAATCCCCGCAGCCTCATTTTCGGCAATTTCGACGGCGGAGAGATTCCGGCAGATGCGGTCGTATCCCAGCGGTTTTTTTGCGACGAGAGCTGCTGCACGTTTTGCATCAAGTACTTCCTTTGAACAAAAGCATTTATAGGCGGCTCCACGTTCGAGTAGCCTCTGTGCGGCTGCAGAGTGATCTGCTGCAAATTCTGTTTGGAAATAAGGTCCTTCGTCGTAGTCAATCCCAAGCCACTCTAGTCCCTCGATGATTCCTTGAATTGAGTCCTCGGTGGTTCGGCCGACGTCGGTATCCTCAATGCGAAGAATGAGTTTGCCACCGGTTTGTCTGGCGTACAACCAATTAAAGAGTGCCGTTCTTGCTCCCCCGATATGAAGATATCCGGTGGGACTCGGCGGAAAACGTAGTCGTGTTTCAGTCATAAAAAAATTCCTTGAACCAGCTTGTTGAACTGGTAGTAGCAGTATCAGCTGAAGTGTTCGGATGGGTGATAATTTTTTCTGTACCCTGTACCCTGTGTTAACTCTGATGACAAGTGGTTCCCATCGAAAAGAGTAGATGATTGCTATATATCTTTTTCCCGCTGAATGTTCAACATTATTACGGTTGCGTAATCCAGGATTCGGGAAAGATGAGGAGTTTCGGGTTATTTTGGCAAATGAATAGTCATAGTTTTTTTGTTGTTCTCAACTGGGGAACTTTGTATAGTTTTTTCTTCATTGCCGGGATGTTATTGCGTGTTGTTTTCTCAGGTCCCAAACATGCATTCGATATTGCTTATGGTTATTGCTGAACAACGGTGCTTTTCCCGTCAGGTTGTGAGGGGAAAGTCGAGACGAGTTTATAGAGAGGAAAGAAAGAGCATGAAAGTACTGATCAGTGACAACCTGTCCCAGGTTGGAGTAGATGTCCTCAGAAACGCAGGTCTTGAAGTTGACGTCAATACGGGACTTGCACCGGAAGACCTAAAGAAAATAATTGGCGATTATGACGGATTGATTATTCGGAGCGCCACAAAAGTTACTGTGGACATTTTAGAGATGGCTCATAAGCTAAAAGTTGTGGGGCGTGCCGGTATTGGTCTGGATAATGTCGATATACCTGCTGCAAGTCAAAAAGGCATTGTGGTCATGAATGCCCCTGACGGTAACGCAACGACTGCTGCAGAACACGCGATCTCGATGATGATGGCACTTTCCCGAAATATCCCCCAGGCCTGTATGTCAATGAAAGAGGGAAAATGGGAGAAAAAGAAATTTATGGGCAGGGAGGTGACCGGGAAGACCTTTGGGGTTATTGGTATTGGTCGTATTGGTGGAATTGCTGCCAACAGGGCACAGGGCCTTAAAATGAAAACTATTGCCTACGATCCCCATATGGCCAGGGATATAGCGGAGAAAATAGGAGTGGAGCTGGTGAGCCTTGAAGACTTGGCTCGAAGATCCGACTATATTTCCGTGCATGTTCCGCTCACTCAAGAGACGAAACATATTGTGTCAACGACCTTTTTTGACAATATGAAAAACGACGCCATGTTTATCGATTGTGCCAGGGGTGGCGTTTGTGATGAAGCAGCCCTTTACGAGGCCCTGGTAAACAAAAAAATTGCCGGTGCCGCCCTTGACGTTTTTAGTAAAGAGCCTACCAGTCTCGACAATTGCCCTCTCCTTAGCTTGGATAATTTTGTTTGTACACCTCACCTCGGCGCCTCGACCAATGAAGCTCAGGAGAGTGTGGCGCTCATAATAGCAGAACAGGTTGCCGATTATCTTCTGAAAGGTGCAGTGACCAATGCCGTCAATGTCCCCTCGGTGAGTGACGATGTCCTGGCTCAGGTGGGACCATATCTGAAGCTTGGTGAGATGCTGGGTTGCCTGCATATGCAGATAGCAAAAGGGGGAGTGGCAGAAGTTAATATCGAATATAGCGGTGAATTGGCAGAGTTGAATACCAGTCCCATAACTGTGGCTTTTCTTAAAGGATTGTTTACACCTATCCTGAAAGATGCAGTGAATTACGTCAATGCACCGATTATTGCGAAAGAGAGAGGCATTCGCATTATTGAATCAAGGAGCGAAAAAGCCGACGATTTTGTCAATACATTGTCGATCAAAGTGACAACCAGTGAGACGGAAAATGTGTTGGTTGGTACTGTTTTTGGTCGCAATGAGCCTCGTCTGGTTCGTTTGAATTCTTTTAGGCTTGAAGCGTTGCCATCTGGTCCGATGTTGCTGGTATTTAACAATGATGTGCCTGGCGTAATTGGAGCATTGGGTACCACCCTTGGTAAGTCAGGAGTCAATATCTCTCGAATGACCGTAGGTCGTGAGGAGGAAAGTAACCAGAATATTATTCTTCTCAGTACCGATGAGCTTGTCTCGAAAGAATTGCTGGTCAAGGTTGAAGAGCTAAAAGACATTACTAAAGCCCAAGTTCTGGACCTGACTTCTGTGTAGTTCAATGAAAATAGTTTTGTAGAGGAGCAACAAGATGGCTGACAATGTGAATACAAAGGATGATGGGCATGGATGTGACGAGGGAAAGGTGCCGGATAAGCAAGGGAAATGCAGTATGCCGGAGGTGACTTTTCCTGCTTTGATCATGTCTCTGAACACCTCTGCGCTGTATCACCTAGGTGAAATAGCGGATCCGACAAGTGGTAAAAAAGTGACGGATTTGGGGCTCGCCAAACATGCGATCGACACCCTGGCTTTGATTCAGAGCAAGACCAAAGGAAATCTGATAAAAGAAGAAGAGGAACTATTGAAAAACATCCTCTATGACATCAAGATCCGTTTTGTAAAAGCGGTTAAAAAATAGACCATTTCGACAATGGTCAGCAATATTCGTAAAGTAGTAGTTCAGGCGCCTGCAAAGATAAACCTGTTTCTATCTGTTTTAGGCAGGCGCTCCGATGGCTACCATGATCTGGAAACCTGGATGCAGAAGATTGATCTGCATGACACAGTCGAGCTTGAATTATATTTTGGTAAAGGAATTGAGTTTTCCTGTAACGATGCATCAATTCCAGAAGACGAGACTAACCTTGCAGTTAGGGCGGCAAGTGCTTTTTTTCAGGTGAGCCAAAAAAGCAAGGGATATGGGGTAAGGATTACTCTTCAGAAAAATATTCCAGTCGGGGCAGGGCTTGGCGGGGGGAGTAGCGATGCCGGAACAGTGCTGCGTGGACTCAATGACTTTTTTGAACGGGAGTTTTCAGAGAGACAATTGATTGAGTTGGCACGTCCTCTGGGAGCCGATGTACCGTTTTTTGTTGTTGATCATCACGCAGTCTTCGCTACGGGTATCGGCGATATAATGCATCCGGTTGATTCTGTAAGTAATTGCTCGTTTGTGTTAGTGAATCCGGATTTTTTTGTATCAACAGCTTGGGTTTTCCAAAATTTAGCATTGACAAGCCTCTCAAAAAACTCTAAATTGTCCTGCTTGCAAAAGCACAAGGCGGTTTCTTTGTCTTTACAGGATATGCATAATGACCTGGAACAGGTTACATGCGTGAAACATCCGGAAATAGAAATAATGAAGAGAACACTACTGACATGGGGGGCATCACATGTTTTGATGTCTGGTAGTGGTCCGACTGTTTTTGGCGTTTTTCCAGACACGAAAAAGCCGTTCGGTTCTGATTTGAAACGTATTGTTGACGGATTACGTCAGGAGTACGGGAGAAAAGTATTTTTATCAAGAGCGTGTACTGGGGCGTCGCCAAGCGGTAAGGCACCGGGTTTTGATCCCGGCATTCGTAGGTTCGAATCCTGCCGCCCCAGCCATCACTAAAGCGGTTTCAGGCTATTTTGAATACATCAAAGAAAATGATGCGAGATTTAAAGATTTTTACGGGCAATGCTCACAGGAAAATGGCCGAGGAGATTGCCGGTCACCTTGGAATACCACTGAGTGAAGCCGAAGTAAGAAAGTTTAGTGATGGTGAAATCTTTGTTGAAATAGGAGAGAATGTCCGGGGGACAGATGTTTTTGTCGTTCAGCCGACATGCACGCCGGTTAATGACCATTTGATGGAATTGGTCATCATGGTGGATGCTCTCAGGCGAGCTTCAGCCAGGAGGATTACCGCTGTTCTTCCCTATTATGGCTATGCTCGGCAAGACAGGAAAAATGCTCCAAGGGTTCCGATTACGGCAAAGGTTGTGGCGGAGATGTTAATGGCTGTGGGTGTGCGAAGGGTTCTTTGCCTGGACCTTCATGCTGGACAGATTGGTGGCTTTTTCAATATTCCAGTCGACCATTTATATGCCGCTCCGGTGATTTTGCAATATATACAGAAATCCTTTGGCGATAACGTCATTATGGTCTCTCCTGACGCTGGCGGTGTTGAGAGAACCCGAGCTTTTGCTAAAAGATTGAACTCCGGTTTGGCTATTATTGATAAGCGCCGTGACAAACCAAACGAGTGTGAGGCAATGCATGTCATTGGAGATGTAAAGGGTAAAACGGCTATCCTGATGGATGATATGGTTGATACAGCCGGGACACTCTGTGCAGGTGCAAAAACTTTATTGGAAAATGGCGCCAAGGAAGTGCATGCATGCTGCTCACATCCGGTTCTCTCCGGTCCTGCAATCGAGCGACTGAAAAAATCCGAAATAAAATCTCTCGTTGTCACTAATTCTATTCCGCTTAGAGGTGAGGCGGTAAAATGTGACAAAATTAAAGTTCTCTCGGTCTCGGAGTTGCTTGCAGACGCAATAAGCAGAATACATAATGAAGACTCCGTCAGTTCACTCTTTGTGTAGCTGATGATTGTATATAACAATAACTCAAAATAAGTTTAAAATTTATCATATTCTACTCAGTCGTTTTAGTTAGTTGCAGTAACGACTGTTTGGCAAAGGAGGAAAAATGCTTCAGGTTGAAATATCCGCTTCTGTTAGAAATACTTCCGGTAAGGGACCCATGCGGCAGCTTCGTATGAAAGGAATGACTCCTGCGGTTGTATATGGTGGGGGTGCTGAGGCGCAAAAACTCCAGCTTGATTCGAAGACACTTATGGCGCAGTTGCTCGAATTTTACCGCAAGAACACTATCGTTACCCTCAAGGTTGAAGGCGCATCGGAAAAGACTGTTATGGTTGGTGAAGTGCAGACTGATCCAGTTCGTGATACACTTATTCATGTCGATTTTTGTGAAGTTGATCTGCAGAAAGAACGTGCTTTCACCGTGCCGATTATCTTAAAAGGTAAAGCTAAGGGCGTGGACCTTGGTGGGCTATTGATTGTCGGGTGTACCCAGGTAGTTCTTCAGGGAAAACCTCTGGATATCCCCGATGAGTGTGTTATTGATGTAACGGCTCTTGCAATAGGGGCCGAAGTGAAATGTGCTACTCTGAACCTTCCCGAGAATGTAAAACTGGTCACCGATCCAGAGACTGTGATTGTGTCTATAATTAAACCAGGCGCAGAGAAGACTGAAGAGACAGAAGTAACGGTCGCAAAAAAAGGGAAAAAATAAGCAAAAACCTGACCAGCAGGAACATATCCTGTGCTGGACGTTCGGTTGTGCAGTATATAACGAAAGGTTTATAGGAGGTCCGGAAATGTTAGATTTTCCGGACCTCTTTCTATTTAATCCCTAGAGATGCATATTCTGTAATTCACCCGTCGGAAAAGCACTGATAGAAATCCCCTTCAGGGGGAAGGCATAATGAATCCTGACTTACTTCTCGAATATCGGGGGTGATGCAATCATACTTATGGAAAAAAAAGATTTTATTATAGTGGGATTAGGCAACCCTGGTGAAAAGTACAGTTTCACCCGACATAATGTCGGATTTTTTGTTGTGGATGAACTGGCAAGAAGATGGAATACAACAATTTCAATGGAAAAATGGCAAGCTGAGTACGTTTCTTTGTCGGTTCAGAAAGAAAAGGTACATCTTGTCAAACCGATTACTTTTATGAATCGTAGCGGGATCGCAGTTGCAAATTTTATACGGTTTTTTAAAGTAGGTCCTGACCATTTACTGGTTGTACATGATGATCTTGATATGGCGCCAGGTAGGATAAAGCTGGTTAAGGGAGGAGGAACAGGGGGGCATAACGGGATCAAATCGCTGGTGGAAATGCTCGGAACCAAAGATTTTTATCGTCTGAAAATAGGTATCGGCAGACCTGGGAATGGAGTAACTCATCCGAATTTGCCTGTTGATAAGTACGTTCTAGGCGATTTTTCAGACGAAGACTTCAATGTTCTTCAATCTCAATATGATAGTTTTGAAGAAGGGATATGCTTTTTCCTGCAAGGTGATTCAGCAAAGGCCATGAACATCCTTAATAGTTTGAAATAACATATACCTTCTGAAATAGTTCTAAGGTCCCACTATCGATTATCTTGCCAACATGAAAAAGTAACGGCAATTTAGCGGGAAACGTGTTATAGTAATGTATTGAAGTTCAAATTTGATCGTTTAAAGTAACACCTGCTGCAGCAAAAAATAATATCAAAATACCGGATAAAAGGAAGATACCTTTGCAATCCGACGCTTCCCCCCCCGTACGGCAAATAACTGCGTTGTGTCTTGTACTTTTCTTGTTCTTCATTTACAGTCCTGTGCAAGGCGTTGTGTTTAAAGGAGATATCTGTGTTTATTGAAGGTGATATGGCTGTTTATCCGGCCCATGGTGTTGGAGTTATTAAAGCCGTTGAAAACAAGACTATTGGAGGAATTGATCAATCATTTTATATCCTGGAGATTCTGGATAACAGTATGAGGATTATGATTCCTACCGCAAGCAGTGAAAATGTTGGTCTGCGAGCAATTGTAGGTAAAAATGAAGTACGAAATGTTCTCGCTATACTTGCTGACCGATCTGTGGAATTGGGCTCGCAGACATGGAATCGACGCTATCGAGATTATATGGAAAAGATTAAAACGGGTTCCGTTCATGAGGTAGCAATAGTGCTTCGTGATCTTTTTCTTCTGAGTGTCGACAAAGATCTCAGTTATGGTGAGAGAAAGATGCTCGATACTGCAAAAAATCTTATCGTAAAAGAGTTGTCTTTGGCGCAAGACATTGAAGAAGCAAACGTTTGCAAAACTATCGATGCTATTTTCTCCTAACCCCAGCAAGCGGGGTTCTTTCCCCTCAAGGCGGGCGTGCCACAGTACATCCTTGAAGCGTACTCTGTTAGTAACCCCCTTGAGAGGAACAGGTACTATCAGGAAAATATTATCTTGATAGACAAGAACTGAATTCCTAACCCCGCTGAAGAGCGCGGGATAAGTACCTTCACGAAATTCTTTCTTATTCTTTATAATGCTCGCTTGCCGGGTGCTCTTTTCAGTGCCCCCTTGAGGGGTGAAAAACAAGAAAAGAATTTCTAAGGTACTAAATTGTTAACGCGTTAGGCTTAATAGCGCATTTTCCCGCCACGATTTCAGAAGAAGTAATTGGATGGAATGTAAAGAAAAAGAAGCATCTTTTGGCAGATCCTTAAAGCCTGGGGCAAATTTTCAGGTTAAAATCGATACCGGACGGATCGGGATGCGTCTTGATCAATTCCTTTCCCACTATCTTCCATCAATTTCAAGAACTCTGATAACTTCTTCAATCCGGAAAGGATTGATCTTGGTAGACGGCGTGCGTAAAAAGAGTAGTTATCGTCTCAGAGAAAATGAGATGTTGCAAGGTTCTATCGAAAGTAAGTCAGAGATTGACATTCTTCCCGAGGAGATTAACTTCCCTATCCTCTATGAAGACGACTCGTTGTTGCTCCTCTCAAAACCACCAGGACTTGTGGTGCATCCCGGTAGTGGTAATCATCAAGGAACTCTTGTTAACGGTCTTGTCCATTATTGCAGGTCAATTGTCGGTGTCGGTGACGACATGAGGCCTGGTATTGTTCACAGACTCGACAAGGATACTTCAGGTATAATGGTCATTGCCAAAACTGAAATTGTACACCAATTATTGGTGGAAAGTTTCAAGAACCGTCGGTTGCAAAAAGAATATCTGGCATTGCTGCATGGCGTGCTCAAACAGAAAACCGGACGAATTGTCGCACCGATCGGACGTCATCAGGTACAGCGTCAGAAAATGGCGATCAGGCCGACCGGAGGAAAACATGCAGCCAGCTGCTGGGAAGTAGTACAGGAGTTTGACAATAGATTCAGCTTGGTAAAGGTTACGATTGAGACCGGTAGAACGCATCAGATTCGAGTCCATATGGCACATCTCGGTTGTCCGGTCGTTGGAGACAGTGTCTATGGGGCAGGTAAAGATAATAGCCATTTTCCAAGACAGCTCCTGCATGCGTCAAGGCTGGTTTTTCATCATCCCATTACCAATGTTCTTGTTGATGGAAATGCAAGTCTCTGGCCTGATTTCAATGAGATCTTGGGTGGGTTAGGTTGGTTGGGAGCTGTGGAGGAAAAAAGGTGAATGTCGCAGTAACTGGTGGTTTGGGAAGCGGGAAATCAACTGTTAGTAAAATTCTTGCTGTGACTCTCAAGACCGAACTCCTCGATGCAGATCTGTTGTGCCGTCGGCAGATGCAGCCAGGTGCGGAGGGATTTGAAAAATTCAGACATAGCTTTGGAGAGAGGTATGTCAAAAGGGATGGAACCCTCGATCGAACACTTTTGCGACAGATGGTTTTTAACGACAAAGAGTTAAGGGACAAGCTCGAAAGTATCCTTCATCCGATTGTTCGGAGTGAAATTGCTGCTCGGAGCAAAGTGTGTTCAGCTCGTGGGAAGATCTTGATAGTTGAGGTTCCCTTACTCTATGAGGTCGGATGGCAGGATGAATTTGATGCCTGTGTAGTTGTCTATGTCCCTGAGCGAATTTGTGTACAGAGAGTAATGGCCCGTGATGGAATGTTAGTTGAGGACATCGAGCAGATTTTAAATGCTCAAATTCCCATCAAAAAAAAACTTGATTATGCCCATTTTGTAGTTGATAATTCTGGTACGTTTGTCAGTACTGTTCATCAGATTACCTGGCTGTCCAGAAAGCTTAATAGGAAGTGAAAAGAGTAGGTATTCAACAAATATCGGCCTAAAAAGCTTGACAGCACTGATCTGAAAACGTATAAGAGAAACGATGATCTTGAAACTCAAATTCCTATCATTACTAAATCTTTGCTCTGGATTCTGTTAAAATCACTTTGGAACAGATTGTTCCGAGGATATCGTCTTGTCGATTTGCAGAATTCAATTATGTGATACTCCACAGATCTGGCCATTTTTCCACTCTGCTTTTTTAATCTAATCGACGAAAAAGCTCAAAAGTATCTCTTACAACCAGCTATGATTTCAAATGCTGTTGACTATGCTTCGGACTGTTCCTAATGCGTAGATATAACAGTCTGAATATAACTTACATCGGCAATATTGTATGGCTCGTCCGTAGGGTCAGAGTTACAAGTGGTATTTCCCTAATATCCTGCCAATAATCCCACAAAGGAGAAGAAGATTAATGAATCTGGCGGAACTCAAACTGATGAAAATCGGTGAATTGGTACAGCTTGCACGCTCGCTAAAAATTGAGGGTTATAGTTCTTTGCGAAAACAGGAACTGATCTTTGCGATATTGAAAGCCCAGTCCGTCAAGGACGGCAAAATGCGGGGGAGTGGTGTTCTTGAAATCCTGCCAGATGGTTTCGGTTTTCTACGTGCCCCCGATTACAACTATTTGCCGGGACCGGATGATATTTATGTTTCACCGTCACAAATACGCAGATTGAATCTAAGGACCGGAGATACTATTGAAGGACTTGTCAGGGCGCCCAAAGAGGGGGAGAGGTATTTTGCTCTCTTGAAAGTCGACAGTGTAAACTTCGATCCGCCGGATGCTGCCAAGGTGAAGACATTATTTGGTAATCTAACGCCTCTTCATCCCAATGAACCTTTCAATCTCGAATGGCAGCCGGATAATATGTCGATGAGAATCATGGACATGTTCGCACCCATCGGCAAAGGACAACGGGGGTTGATTGTGGCTCCTCCCCGAACGGGTAAGACCGTACTTATGCAGAAAATCGCCAACTCCATTGTGAGAAATCACAAGGAGGTCTATCTCATCGTTTTACTTATAGATGAACGCCCGGAAGAGGTGACTGAGATGACCCGCAGTGTCAAAACTGCGGAGGTGGTTAGTTCAACCTTCGATGAACCTCCACAGCGCCATATACAGGTTGCGGAGATGGTAATAGAAAAAGCCAAAAGGCTTGTTGAGCATAAAAAAGATGTGGTGATTCTTCTCGATAGTATAACCCGACTGGCCAGAGCTTATAATACTGTCACTCCGGCAAGTGGCAAAATTCTTTCAGGTGGTGTTGAGGCTAATGCACTGCATCGCCCCAAACGCTTTTTTGGTGCTGCTCGCAATATTGAGGAGGGGGGGAGCTTGACTATTCTGGCAACCGCGCTCATTGAAACAGGTAGCCGCATGGATGAAGTAATTTTTGAGGAATTCAAGGGAACTGGTAACATGGAGCTTATCCTTGATCGCAAGATGGCCGATAAGCGAATTTTTCCGGCGATCGATCTCAAGCGCTCCGGGACCAGAAAAGAAGACTTGTTACTGAAACCGGAAACGCTCAATCGTATTTGGATACTCAGAAAATTGCTTAATTCCATGAATCCGGCCGACTGTATGGATTTCTTGGTCGATAAACTGAAGCATCAGAAAAGTAATGCAGATTTTCTGGACTCAATGAATACATGATTATTTGGTCGAGTATCACCTTATTCTACCATTTTTGTTGAAATAAACCGCTATTTGGGTAATATGTAAAGTTTGTGTTCCGTTTTCATCGTAACAATTATATAAATTGATCATCGCCCATAAGGGCGAGTTGGAGGAATAGTAGCTATGAAAGAAGGTATACATCCGGATTATTTTAAAATCACTGCAGTTTGTGCCTGTGGCAACGAGGTAGAGATGGGATCTGTGATGAAGGAGATGAAAGTTGAGATTTGTTCCGCTTGCCATCCGTTTTTCACAGGTAAGCAAAAGCTCATCGATTCTGCTGGTCGTATTGAGAAGTATAAGCAGCGTTATGCAAAACATTTTGCCGATTTGGATAAGGGTAAAGCTTAAATTCAACATGTTCTTTTTGTTGGAGCCAAGCCCCTGCCTCAGAGTTTTTCTAACCCCTATAAAGGGGATTTTTTTAATTCTCTCTTAAGGGTTACTCTGTTTAGCCCCTCTTGAGGGGGCAAAGTGTCTTTATGAACTCTGTTTTTTTGCTGGAAAAACAGAAAACAAATTTTAAGATACAAAACTGTCCACAACGATGCTCGACATGGTTGTGGACTTTTTTCTTTATTCTTCTTCTGGTTGAATGCTATGTTTGAAAAATTTGCCGATCTTGAAGATAAAATATCTAATTTGGAAGGAAGACTTCCGATCCCCAACTGGTGAGTGACCAGAAGGAATATCAAAAAGTCGTTCGGGAACATTCTAATCTCACCAAACTTAATGATAAGTATCAGGAGTATATTAAAGTTCAGAGGGAAATTGAAGAGAATAAAATGATACTTCATGATGAGGAAGAAGATCAGGATATGAAAGATCTTGCTAGAGCCGAACTTGAAGAACTTCTTGCCAAAGAAATAAAACTAGATCAGGCAATGAAGATTATTCTTCTGCCAAAAGATCCAAATGACGATAGAAATACTTTTTTAGAAATTCAGGGCTGGAACTGGAGGAGATGAAGCCGCTCTTTTTGCAGGCGATCTCTTTCGGATGTACTCTAGATTTGCTGAAGACATGGGCTGGCGGGTTGAAATTATGAGCTCCAATCCGTTGGGAGTGGTGGATTTAAGGAGATTATTGCTCTCATAAGTGGCGATCAGGTTTATTCAAAGCTAAAATACGAGAGCGGTGTGCATCGCGTGCAAAGGGTTCCTGAGACCGAGACTCAGGGACGGATCCATACTTCGGCGGTAACCGTTGCGATATTGCCTGAAGCTGATGAGGTGGATTTGCAAATCGACATGCATGAGTTGAAATTTGATGTTTTTCGTTCTTCCGGTCCCGGTGGTCAGTCGGTAAATACCACAGACTCAGCAGTGCGTGTAACCCATCTGCCAACCGGACTTGTGGTTATTTGCCAGGATGAAAAATCACAGCATAAAAACAAGGCCAAGGCTTTGACCGTTCTTCGTGCGCGCCTGCTTGACAAGCTGGAACAAGAACGTCATGATAAAATATCCCAGAATAGAAAAAGTCAGATTGGCAGTGGTGACAGGAGTGAACGAATACGCACCTATAATTTTCCTCAAGGGCGAATGACCGATCATCGAATCAACCTCACTCTCTACAAGCTCGATTCAATAATAAATGGGAAGCTTGAGGATGTGATCTATCCCCTTATTACCCATGATCAGGCTGAAAAACTTAAGGAAATTCGTTAGGATGTCATGAGAGTATCGCTCGCTGTCCTTTTTGTAAATCATCCTTCATTTAGGTGTTCTGTTCCCGAAATGCGATTGATTGATCTCCTCCATTTTGGAGAGGTGGAATTACAGGGTGCCGAGATAGATGAATATGGTCTTGATGCTCGGCTTCTTCTTGAATACTGTACGGGAAAAAGCAGAACGGAGATTTTTCTCGACGGTGGGTCTGAGGTTAATCAAGAAATTCAGGAGAGCTATTTATTGCTTCTTGGGCGGAGGAAAAAACGAGAACCGATAGCCTATATCCTTGGCGAACAGGAGTTCTGGTCCTTACCTTTCTGGGTCACTCCAGATGTCCTTATCCCCAGACCGGAAACCGAATTCTTGCTCGATAGGGTTTTTGCACTCACCGATCCGGTAAATTTCCAAAAAGGGAACATTCTCGATCTGTGTTGCGGTAGTGGAGTAATTGCAACTGTGCTTGCCAAAGAGACCGGTAAGACAATTTGCGCTTCGGATATTTCGTATAAAGCGATCGAAATAGCGAGGAGAAACTCAAGGCGGCACCAATTGGATTCCCTGGTGGTGCTTGTGCAGGGAAATCTCCTCTCCCCCTTTTTAGAAGAGCGTAAATTTTCCCTGATAGTGTCTAATCCACCCTATGTAAGTAATTTTGATGTTGAAAACAGTTTGTTACCGGAAGTTGTGGAGTATGAACCGCATTTGGCGCTTGATGGGGGAGTAAGAGGCCTCGAATGGATTCAAGAAATTCGTGATCGGATACCGATGATTCTCTGTCCCGGCGGTCAATGTTTTATTGAGATAGGTGCAGACCAGGGTGCAGCGGTTAGAAAATTATTTTTGGAAAATATTGAAGGTCGGCCGGGTTTTCAGCAGGTTGAAATACTTGTTGATTATGCCGGGCGTGACCGGGTTTTACATGCGAGGATTGAATAATGAGACGAGGAAATTGCGGGCAATGGAAAAATTAATTATCGAAGGTGGCAGACCACTGTATGGCGAAGTCAGAATCAGCGGTGCAAAAAATGCAGCTTTGCCTCTTATGGCTGCAACTTTGATCGCTCCTGGCAAGCATATTCTTCGAAATATGCCGGATTTGCGCGATACTCGCACCTTTGTCCGTCTTATGGAAAATCTGGGTGTGAAGAGTGAGCGAACAGGTGATGTACTCGTTTTGGATACGACACATCTGACCCATACCGAGGCTCCGTATGAGCTGGTTAAAACAATGCGTGCTTCCGTTCTTGTTTTGGGACCGCTTCTGGCAAGGTTTGGAAAAGCTAAAGTTTCTTTACCGGGTGGTTGTGCGATCGGGGCAAGACCAATTAATTTTCATATTATGGGACTGGAACGTTTAGGGGTGACATGTAATCTGGAAGGGGGCTATGTCGATGCCACGTATCGATGGACCTATGCGTGGTAATGTCATTTACTTTGATATTCCTTCTGTAACCGGTACGGAGAATCTCCTTATGGCAGCAGTCTTGGCTGAAGGTACTACGGTTTTGAAAAACGCTGCAAGGGAGCCGGAAATAGGTAATCTTGTAGACATGCTCAATGGTATGGGGGCGAAGATTGAGGGAAGAGACACCGATAGATTAACCATTCATGGCGTGACCCATCTCACTCCCGCGGATTGTTCAATAATTCCTGATCGAATCGAGACAGGGACATATCTTATTGCCATAGCTGCAACCGGAGGAGCTGGTACCGTGACCAACTGCAATCCCTCCCACCTTCCTTCACTTCTTGAAAAACTTCGTAGTGTAGGACTTATTGTCACTGAGACTGCGTCGACTATAAGCGTCGGATGGCCTGACAGAGAAGATAATGACCGGGTGATAGGAAACATTGACATAAAGACTATGCCATATCCCGGTTATCCGACTGATTTGCAGGCACAGTTTATGGCACTCATGGCGCTCAGTTCAGATGCCTGTGTGATCAATGAAACCATTTTTGAAAATCGTTTTATGCATGTCGCAGAACTCCATAGAATGGGAGCAAGAATCAAAGTTGATGGACACTTTGCCGTCGTTACCGGCCGGGGAATGAAAGGTTTGGAAGGCGCCCCAGTGATGGCTACCGATCTTCGTGCCAGCTCTTCGCTGGTGATAGCAGGTCTTGCTGCTTCCGGTCGAACGGAAATCTCTCGTATTTATCATTTGGAGCGTGGATATGAAAAGCTTGTTGATAAACTTACCGGATTGGGGGCAAAAGTCTGGAAAGAACAGGAATAAAAAGGTACAATTTACCTGTCTTCACCTAATTGAACCTCTTAACAAAAATGAAAGTGCAGGGAATTCTTATTTCTGTGATAGAATTTTTAAAAAAGCATAAGGAAAGAGTGTCTCTTCTCGGAGTGGCGCTTGCTTTCCTCCTTTTTATCGGAGGAGGAATGTATATTGCAGAAGCATAATAAGCGAGAGAAAGAACTTTGCCCTCAGCTTTTCCAACAAGTGTGGAACTAAAACCTCAACAACCGACAAAAGGGCAAAGGGTAACGGAACCAACTGCGGCAACTACAACCTATTTCCTCAAACCATCTCCCGATGAACTATTGGAACAGTTGGCTTCGATGGAAAATCTCAACGAGGATGTCATTGATAAAAAATTCTTAAATTTATCAGTTCTGTGGCCGGCATATTTTTTTACCCTCCGGACAACAGATGATGGTCGGAAAACTTTATTGCTTGATGTGTCTGAAGATGGCTTTGGGGTGGTTATTCAGAGTGAGGTGGATCTCCAGCTCTATCCGAAGCTTAAAGAGCTGTCCAGTGGCGAAAAATTTGGATTGGCGGGAAAATACTGGCCGTGGACCCGGCTGGAACAGGCATTATTTATCTAAAAACAGAACAACTGAGCGTCGGTTCTGAGGCTCCTTTATCAGTCGTCTGCAGTTGCCAGAAAACGGAGAAATCAGAAAGTGCAAAATAATTGAGGTCTTACCGATTGTTTTCCAATGTATCTGCCTAGATACGTTTTATTGAGGAGTGGGTAGAGTAACTGTAAATATAGCCCCTCCCGAAACACCGTTAAGTACTCTGATTGTGCCATGATGTTCTTCAATTGTCTGTTTGACAATCGCCAAGCCTAGACCTGTTCCATCTGCTCGGGTAGTGAAAAACGGCTCGAATATTTGTTCTTTCTTCTTTTCATCAATCCCCGGCCCATTGTCAGTAATTGAAATTACAATTGCATCATTGTACTTTTGGGTTTTGGTCTCATGGGCTTTGATGATGATTTGTTCTTTTCCTGCTGGACAAAATGCCAAACCATTTTGAATTAAATGGTTAAAAACAGTAAACATTTGTTTTTCATCTCCCCATATATCAATGGATCTCTTGAACTCTAAAACAATCTGTGCCGTTGTGGGCCAGGCTGGATCAGCTCCCAGGACCTGTAGTACTTCATTGAGGCAACTGCGCAGCGAAAACCAATCACAATGACAATATTCAGGTCGCGAAAATCTGAGAAAATCTCCAATAGTGGTAATAAGCCGGTTGGATTCTCTTTGGATAATGTTGGTTAATTCAAAATTTGCATAGCTCTTTGCCCCTTCCAAGGAAAATTCTTTGGCCAGAACCTGTGCAGAGCCAGATATTGCGGTGAGTGGATTGCGAAAATCATGGGCGATACTAGCACTCATCATACCTATTGCTGCAAGTTTTTCTGTTTGTCTGACCTGTTGTTCAAGTTTTTCGATCTCACTGATATCTCGGAGTGTGATAATCTTGTCCGGTGGTTCTAACTTCTGTCGATCAGATTCTGATCCTTGGATGATCATATGTGCATAGCCTATGCGTACCTTATTGCCGTCATCTTTTAGAAAATCGGTGGTCAGTCTGCGGTTCGCCTCTGACAATTCGATGTTTGGAAAAACATTGGCTAATTTCTTGCCGATCAGATTCAGAGAGTTGCTCGGACCCGATTATTTTTTCAATTGCGGCATTGGCAGAGGTGATGATGCCTTGCCCATCTATAGTTAATATCCCCGTGGAAATATTGTCGAATATTTGTTTGTAGAGAATAGCGAGACGGTCAAAATTTTTAAGTGAAGCACTCAGCGCATCCTCTGTTTTCTGAAGGCGCATGCCGAATAGGGCACTCAGGATCGCGGCAAGAAAAAAAGTTAGACCGTGTACGGAAAACTGGTTGAATACCACCATGGAAGAGGCAGGAGGAGAGGTCAGATACTTCCGATATAAGCGGGATTCAATCGATTATACTCAAGAAAAAGAGAATACCGAATTGAAGGGTCGCAGCAGCAGCGGCCACCAGTCCACCTTTTTTTGGAAGGATCAAACCTCCAGCCACAATAGGAAAAAAGAAAACAGAGGTGAAAATGGAACTGGAGGTACCGGAAAAGTAAACGAGCAAAGTGGCAAAAAAAGTATCAATGAGGGTCTGGATAAAACCAAAATTTCGGAGACTTCCCTGGTAAATCATTCAGCAAAAATGCAGAAATAATCGTTGTCAGATAAACAATCAGGAGAAGTAAAATGAGCAAATTTGAAGGGATTACAGCTATGTCGAACTGTGAGCTCTTGAAAAAATAACTTATGGCCAGCAGCAGGGTATAAAGGATACTACGCAGCAAAAGCATCCAGAGCAGCTGGTTTCTGAGGAGTTGATCTGTACTGATCGTGTTTCGGGCACGGTCTAAAAGAGTGGCAAAATCCATAAAAATCAGCTCAAACCATATTTTTTTACTTTATATCGCAACGAACGAAAACTGATCTGCAGGAGTTCCGCAGCTTTCATCTTTGAATTATTGGTTTTCGTCAAGGTATGTGAAATGATGCGTTTTTCAAGATTCTCAATCATCTTTTCGATGCCGAGATCATAAAGTTCTTCTTCACTTTCGGCGGCCTGCATGAGAGGATTGGTGGAGGTTGAGTAAGTCTCCGGCGGGGATCCTTTAATGCCTCCAGCAAAAGTCAGACTTTCCGGAAGAATAATATTAGAGCTTTCCAGAGCGACCCCACGCTCAATTATATTTTCCAATTCTCTGGACATTACCGGGGAAATTGTAATTCATCAGCACCTGCAGCGCATACGATGATATTTCCTGTATCTCCTTACCGAGTCGATCGGAATATTTCTTGAGAAAATGATCAACGAGAAGCGGGACATCGTCTTTTCGTTCTCTGAGCGATGGCACTCGAAGAGGGACAACGGCAAGTCTGTAAAAGAGATCTTCTCTAAACCTACCGGCTCTGATTTCATCCTCAAGAATTTTGTTGGTAGCGGCGATTATTCGAACCTGTATCTTTTTTGTCTTTGTTCCACCGACCGGCTTAATCTCTCTCTCTTGAAGCACGCGAAGAAGTTTGGTTTGGATAATTGGGGTCAGTTCACCAATCTCATCGAGAAAAGCAGTGCCATTATCAGCCTCATTAAAAAGGCCCTGTTTATCATTAATAGCACCGGTAAATGATCCTTTTACATGGCCAAAAAGTTCACTTTCCATCAAATCTTCAGGAATAGCACTACAAGTGATGGGGACAAAGTTGTTAGCGGCGACTTTACTGTGATTATGAATCGCCTGGGCGACGAGTTCCTTGCCCGTTCCAGACTCACCATAGATAAGGACATTAGCAGGGGTGGGGGCAACACGTCTGATCATGTCAAATATTTTCAACATTTCTCTGCTCTTTCCGATAATTTCGGGAAAGCTGGAGCAGGGTTCCTGCGGTTTTTTGGTATTGAGATTCTTATTGGTCGCAGATTCGATGACAGATTTAATTTCATCAACATTAAAAGGCTTGCTGATATAATCAAAAGCACCGTTTTTCATAGCGAGTACGGCGTCATCGGGAGAGGCAAAGGCCGTAATCATTATGATAGGAAGCTCCGGCGCGTGCTCTTTCACCGTTTCAAGTAATTCAATACCCGTCATGCCGGGCATACGGATATCGCTGACAATGACGTCAACCGACTGTTTGTCGAGAGTATCCAGAGCACTTGCGCCACTATCAGCTGTGGTGACCTGATGACCTTCTTTTTCAAGAAGAATCTTTAGAAAATCCCGCATGCTCCGTTCATCATCGACAATTAATACTGAGGCCATGGGCACCTTTGAAAAGTTTGAGGGAAAAAATAGTCAGGTATTTCGTCGACGCCTGTCAATGCCGAATCAGCAGACAAGGTATAAACTGATAATATCTTAAATAACGGCAAGTGACAAGCTGGGGATAGAGAAGTGGTAGGAGAAAATGAATTTGACATTGCGAAACGGTGCTCGCAATCGCCTTAATTCGTATTAGCCCGCAACCAAGACCGCTCTGACTCGCATTCAAGCCAATTTCTGGCCCACATTATAAGCAAATAAGCCACAATGGCATATTTTTTCCTGATTACGTATGAAACTCAGCCAATTCTAAGGGCATGGGCACAATATACTGATAACAAACCAGAAACAAAAAACAGCACGGTTGTCATCCCCGCGTAGGCGGGGATCCATGCACTACCATGATCACTGGATTCCCGCCTACGCGGGAATGACAAAAAAGCAGCTGAGTTTCATACGTAATCAGATATTTTTTTGGGACGGTGTAATAGTCAAGGGTATTGAAAAGGGTGGCTTAAAAACTTTTGATCAAATGACTCTTAGTTGGAAGGGCATTTTTTAGGATTCACAAAAAACAATTACTTACCGCCCTATCAGTGCTGCTAAAGAGGCAGACGGATAAAAAAAGTTGTCCCTTTGCCGATGGTCGATTCGAAGCTGATTTCTCCCTGATGCTTGGCATGGATAAGGGTTCGACAGATAGCCAGTGCCTGTCCTTAAACTTGACCGAGCTTTTTGGTGGTGAAGAATAGGTCAAAAATCCGTTGTCTGATGTTTCCGGAAACACCACTGCCGGTATCCGAAATAGCAATAACAATCATTTTGTTTTCGCAGCTGGTATGTATATTAATCCTTCCCATCTCACCGGTCTTTTCCTTTTTATCGACAATAGCATGGGCGTCATTGACCACCAGCTTGATGACGATCTGACCGATATCGCACGGAAATACCTTGATGCTCGGAAGGTCGCAAAATTGTGCTTCCAACTTAGCTACATATTTATAGGCGTTATTGCAGTCAAGGAGACTGTTGCAGATCAGTTCGTTGCGGGATTCGGCACTCATTGACGCTCTCACCGGATTACACAACCGTCGTTACTTGCAGGAATATACAGAAAAGATTGTTGCCGGTGTCTTTCGCAGAGGCAAGGCAATTGCATTGATCATGTGCGATCTTGATTATTTCAAGCAGGTGAATGACACCGACACACTTTGGAGCTGTATTAAGTTTGCCGATGTGGCACTCTATCGTGCGAAAGAGGAAAGGGGTAATCGATGTGTCAGATTTACCAAAGATATGTGGGAGGAAGAACAAGTTTGATTTTGGAGGATATCATGGGACCTTCCGAATGTAATTATTCTCATTTCTGGACAAACGTACTTCTTGCTTGTAATAAAACTCAGACAAGAGAGCCGCCGATGTTGGTGAGATTGTTCACCCTGATACGCTCAAGTGTGTCTTGCATATCCTTTATTTTTTCAAAAATATTCGGATCAAAATGATTGCCGGCACCTTTTTCAATTATGGACCAGGACTCTTTCCTGCTGAATTCCTTCTTGTAGGGTCTTTGGGAACGCAGAGCATCGTACACATCAGCCAATGCCACGATTCTACCGGCGAGAGGTATGTTGGTACCAGAAAGGCCCTGTGGGTAACCTGAGCCGTCCCATTTTTCGTGATGAGAGAGGGCAATGGTGGCAGCGGTATTTTTAATTTCATCATCTATTGCAAAGATAGCAGGAGGAAATTGGTTTTCTCCCTCCAGCAGTGTCATTCCTTTGGGTTTTTCAAGAAGTATTGAGGCACCCAACTGACAATGCCGGATCATGATTGACCATTCGTTCGCATTGAGTTTGTCTTTTTTAAGCAAGATATTGTCCGGAATACCAATTTTGCCAAGATCATGAAGCGGGGAGGTGTAGAATATAAGGTCGGTCTCTTTTTTTGAAAGTCCTATTGCGATGGCCATCTGTCGACTATACCGGGCCACCCGAATTACATGATCACCCGTATCTTCGTCACGCATCTCACCGGCTTTTGCCAGTCGCCAGATTAGATCAAGATGGAGGAACTCCAACTCTGCGGTCCTCTCTTGAACTCTTTTTTCAAGTGTCAAATTGTGCTGAACCACTTCATCATGATAATTTTTTAGACGGATTGCACTGGTAATCCGGGCAATGAGGTCGTCATATTCGACAGGTTTGTTGAGCAGGTCGGTGGCGCCGTTTTCCAGAGCCTTCCGTTTGATATGTTTTTCAGCAGAACCGGTAAGAATGATGACTGGGATGGCTCTGGTTGTCAGGTTGCCTTGAAGGCTGGCTAGTAGATCAAAGCCCGATTTTCCCGGCATCTGAAAATCGCTGAGGATAACGTCAAAACCGTTCGTTGCGACGAGCTGTAAAGCTTCTTGGACACTCCCGGCCAAGAAGACCTGCCATTCTTGTTGGTGTCTGTGTAACAATCGTTGCATGGCTGCAAGGAAGTGCGGTTCATCGTCAACAAAGAGAATGTTTTTCACTGCAGTCCACCCTGGAGAAACTATTATCTGCTCGCTTGTTTCGCTCCTTACAGCCTACATGAACTGCAATCTTTCTGTCAAATCGGTTGAATCTAAAAAAGGTTGTATCTCTCTCATGTCTCGAATTCTTCGCGATATCAGATTGATTAAATTCATTGCTGGTCATGAAAATAATTAAGGCATATTGAAAATACCTGAATTGTCAGAGGGAGTTTGCGGTATTATTGCATTAGAGCTTCGGCAATTGTTTTAGCTGAGTCTGTGAACAGCTGTTGCTTAATGAGTTGCTGTGCTGCTCCAACATCGATTCGTCTCTCTTTGAGATCGTCCTGGAATTGATTGATCGCTAATGCATCATGAATTATTTGAGCCTGTAGGGGAACATCCTGAGGGAGTTTATTCTGGCTTTCAAGAAGTCCGCATATCTCAAATATCATTGGTTCGCTTGCACCGACTTTTTGAAGGATTGACCGTGCAGCCTCGAGTCCTGTTCCATGTAGATAGGCAGCACATAGAATGACAGCAAGATTTCCTCCCTCTGATTTACAGATATTTTCTGCATGTCTGGCAGCATTAGTCGCAAGGCGGATGCTTTTAAAATCAGTTTGAAAGTAGCGCTTCATCTCAACGGCGACCTTGTCTTTGAGTAAGTCTTCTCGTGATCCCATAAATTCTTCAGGTAGAGTACCCAGACATTGCTCGGCAAACTGGCAATAGGAGGCACAGCCAAAATCCATCTTGGGATTTACAAAACGATGGCCACAGTTACTACATTTCCTTGTGGTATCATCTTTATAAAATTCGATAGAGGTACCGCATTTAGGACAATTCACTTCAAAGATCGCATCGTTTTTCCAGTACTTCATATCCTGGCCTGGGCATTTCATTAGTACTCTCCTTAAAGCGCTATTTGCAGCACGTCGCCGGTTATGCTCCGGAATGACGAGCGACAGGTATTAATTTGCTAAATGTACAGTAAATCATGCGAATACCTTTGATCTAGGTCAAGTAACGAAAAATCTTTTCAAAGAAAAAAAGGGAAATACAGCCAAGCCGTATTTCCCCTGAAAATAAAAATCAAATATAAATTAAAGAGCAGGACAATGCTCTTCCATTAATTCCTGAACTGCAAGGACGGAGAGAGAATCATCGGGTAAATCGAGCAGGGATCGACGTTCCATGTCAAATTCAAGCAATGCTGGATCATTGGGGATGATGCCGCCAATAGGCAGGCCAATTTCCTTAACTTCTGCCAGAAAGGCATCGCTGAGCTTTTCCGGGCCTCGAGTAACCACTATTGCCAGATTCTTGACATCAAGTTTTAGACCTTCCAGCATTGTGTTGATTCTGCGAACAGCTCTCAATCCGCGCAAGGAATAGTCGGTGACAAGATACAGCATATCCACCTGACCGCTGGTACGACGACTCAAGTGTTCCATTCCTGCTTCATTATCGACGACCATATATTTATAATGGGCACTTAATTTATCGGTAAATTTATTAAGGATGTTATTTACCATGCAATAGCAGCCTTGTCCTTCCTGTCTGCCCATAACGAGAAGATCGAAGTTAGGTCTTTCGATAAGTGCTTGTTCTACAAGAAGCTCAAGATAATTCACTTTGTCCATGCCGGAAGGTATGCCTTGTGGATCTTTCATGTACGTTTCCCGGATATCGCCAATTGTGCTGGGTACTTCCAGACCCATTGTTTCCCCCAGGTTGCTGTTTGGGTCTGCATCAACAGCGAGAACAGGAGTTTTTCCTGTTGCGCCAAGATAACGGACGACCAGTGAGGCGACGGTGGTTTTTCCGACGCCGCCTTTTCCGGCAAATGCTATAACTTTACTCATACAAATCTCCGTATAAAAGGTACTAAGTAAATAACAATATTCACTCTCATTCTGCCATGTTCCGGCATTCTTCTTAACTCCAGATGAACATTAAACATTTTTAGGGAAAAAAAAAGGGAAAACTGTCTTCTCCAGAACAGCAGGAGAAGCGGTTTTCCCTATTGAAAAGATGGTCGTAAGGATGGTTGTTAAGCAGTAACCGCTGATCTTCTCTTTTTCTTCTCCTCAACGGGAGGACCAAGAAGTGACTTAATGCGCTGAACATCATCTGCTTCTATAGTGCAATTTTGTTTGATTCCAAGTGTTGTTTCATCAATACCGAGACAAAGGCCAAGAAGCTGCGGGTAGAGGAGCACCGGAAGAAGCTTGTTTGCAGACTTTTCGCCTGTAAGGTTTTTCTGTGTTGTGTCAAATTGCATATAGCAGTATGAACAGACAGGGGTAATGTAATCGGCCCCAGCTGCCTGGGCGCCTGTGATTTTTTCTTGCAGCAGCTTCTTGGAGAGGTCTTCGTTAATTCCCGCGAGTGCGGCTCCGCAACATTCAAGTTTTCCTCGCCAATCCAGACTTGTTACTCCAGTGGCCGCAAGGAGCTCTTCGGTAATTCTTGGGACAAAGGAATCATCGAAGGTGGTGATCTCTCGAGGTCTTAGAATATGACAGCCATGAATGACAGCAATATTTAGATCTTTAAACCGATTGACTAGTTGGCTCCTGATCTTTTCCGTTCCAACATCTTCGTAGAGTACAGTGAGGTAATGTTTTATCTGAATATCACCTTTGTACTGCAAACCTTCCTTGGCAAGGAACCCATTCAATTCATCTTTCAACCGGCTGTCCTTGACCATTACGTTTTTTGCCTTCTGCAGACTGGCAAAACAGCAGTTACATATAACGAGAATATTAAGGCCCATTTTTTCGGCGATTGCCATATTTCTCACAGAAGGTAAAAGATATGCTTTTTCGTCGACGTTTCGTGCAGGGTAGCCACAGCAGTTGAAATCCGGCACAACTTCCAGTTCTATACCAAATTCATTTAATACGGCTTCCGTAGAGGTTGCGTACTGTTGGATACGTATAGGGATGTTGCATCCCTGAAAGAATGCGTATTTCATGCGCTCGCTCCTGCCTCGATTTTGTTTATGGCTCTGTTCTTGAGATTGTAAAAAATATCACAGAGTTCAACTTGGTTAGGACAGTGTTCCTGGCAGAGATAACAGGTGGAACAACTCCAAATCATTTGGGAGCCCATGGCCAGATCCACATTACCAATACCTAGACTGAATATGATCTGGTGGGGCAGCATGCCCAGCGCTTCCACAGGGTTATCATAGCTTCGAACAACAGGGCAGATATTTGTGCAGCGTTGACATGAATAACATCCTCTGTAGCTACTATTGCCTACCCCTGTAGTTTTACTGAGAGTTATAGGAGAAGTGAGATCGGTCAGATGTTGAAAACTCTTTTTAAAGAGATCCGTCACCTTTTTTAGAGCCTTCAGGTGGTCGTCGACAAAGTTTTGCGCCAGCGCCAAGGGAAAGGAAAAATGACTCAGCATGGTCGTTTCAGGAACACCTTTGTTAAGCAGGTTGTATCTTGAGCTGATAAACAATTCTTTCAGATTAATACCGGAAGGACAGACGTTGGTACAACGATCACAACTTGTGCAGACATAAAGTCCTTGTTGCATACGTTTTATGATCTCAGGATCGTGCTCTTTGTTGGCCGCAAATCTTTTCAGATACTGTACCTTTTCTGATGGCAGAATAAAATCATTCTGGAAGGTTTCATAGAACATACCTGCAGAACATTCTAATGAGCAGGTACCGCAGTGGGTGCAGGCAGACAACCCAATCATCTGGTTGTTGAGAATGTTTGCGGTTTCGGTCAGTTCATCACCCGTCACTCTTTTCACCACCAGGCTGACGGGGGCGGCAAGGATGTGAAACATTTTACTGAACGGCAGCCAGGCCAAAAAGGTTAAACAGGCAAGAAGATGGAGATACCTGAACATGGCAACTGTAGTAGAATCACCGATAAGCGAGGCAATCAATCGACTAAAATTTGCCATGGTAAAACTGGCAAAAGCCGATCTGTTCGAAGCGTGACATGTAATGCAACTATCATTGTTTACCTCTCTGCCCTGCGCAATGAGTTCGGCATCAAATGGTTTTGCTGCATTGGGGGCGACGAGACCGTTTTCCTGGATCCAGAATGCTTCAAGTGCTTTTGCTTCCTGATCGTCTAGCGAAGCGTATTCATCTACCATGTTCTGATAGGTGGTGAAAGACGACATTTTCGAGCCCGCAAGCAGCATGCCTGAGAGAATAATGACGCCTACAAAAATAAGAGCAGCCCAGTCACTTGCATACGTTTTGAGCCGCTTCGGACGGAGTGAAATTCTTCTGAAAACGGCAATGCCGAGGCCGGCAAGTACCATCACGCCAAAAAAATCTCGTAAGAAAAGGAAGGGGTTGAGCGTTGGTTGATAATCACTAAAGAGGGACTCAGAGACAATTGAACCGAGGGCGTGCATAAAAAACAGCAGGACAAAACCGACGAAGATAAGGGTGTGTGCAGTCCAACGAAGAATACTTTTATCAAAAATACGTTTCTGGAAGAGTAAATCAACGAATATCGATTTCAGGAAAAGGAGAATCCTGGAACTAAAAATCATTCCAAGTACGCCTTTAATGGCAGCGTTGATTCTGTTGACAACGCTCAAATTTGATGTGGAAGGACGTATATCTTGGGAAAACCAGATTGATAATCGAAAAGTTAACCCAACTAGACAAACAATGACAGATAAACCCAGTAGTATATTAAAAATCATAGCTGAATCTTTATACCCTCAGTCTAATATCCAATAATTGGAAATAGTTATTGGTTTATCAATTCGCGATTAGCAGATTTTAAAACCTGATCATCGATAATCACAAATGATACTCGTCGCCTCCTCTGTATTTTAACCTTAAAATAATATTTCTCAAACAAGCAAAAAGAAGCTCCGGCAATTTTAAAAAACTATTGCCATTCAGGAACGAAGTTTTTCCACTGTGTAACGTTTTTGTTCTGTTGGCTATTTACAATTTGACTAAGAGAACCAATGGAGAATATACCGTTTTTTATTGTACGAGTCGAGCAGTCATTCACGCTATTATTAAAAAAATTTGATCATGAATATTCATTTTGACCAATCCGGCTGAAGAGGCCGGAATCATGAATACTAGCTGTTTGAGGAGTGCTCAATTCAGTACGCCTCTTGAAAGGTACCATGTTTATCCCACATTGCGAGGGTTAAGCACCCGTATAAAGTGATTCTCTTGAAATATGAGAAAAAAATCGGTTCTAAGTTATTGATTAATACCTTATTGTTGGTAACATAACTCAGCCAATAGACATGAATTGGAATTCGTTTGAAACAGGTTCCTCCGGTAGCTCCAGGAGAATTGTCGTGCCATCGGGGCCCGTGTGTTTTATTGAAATTCTACCATGATTTTCCTCCAAAATACCATAGGCCATGCTCAGCCCGAGCCCAGTACCTTTGCCGACTTCCTTGGTGGTGAAAAAGGGGTCGAATACCTTTGAAAGGTTTTCCTGAGGGATGCCGCTGCCCGTATCGGATACCTCAATATAGGCCTTGAGCGCATTACGGTCGCGATACGTCCTAAGGGTGAGAGTGCCACTACCTTCCATGGCATCAAAAGCATTGATTATGAGATTGATGAGTACCTGACAGAGTTGGTTTTTGTCGGCATTGACAAGGATTTGGCAATCATCGAGATCTTTGATGATTTTAACATTCAAAAAAAGCTTCTGATCGCGGATGAGCCGCAAACTTTCGTCAACAAGATTATTGAGGTAAAAGACGTTTTTCGCAGGTCGAGTCTGACGGCTGTAGGCCAGCAGGTTTTTAACAATATCCTTACATCGTTCGGCATCCTCGAGGATATAGTTGAGGTTGTTGGTCAAGGGGTGGTTTTCTTCCAGCTTTTCCCTCATCAGATTGCCATAGAGTAGAATGCTGGTTAGAGGGTTATTGATCTCATGGGCAACTCCAGCGGCCAATCGACCAAGAGATGCAAGTTTTTCAGATTGGAAGAGCTGGCTTTCGGTTTCTTCAAGCTTTTTCTGAACGGCCTGTTTTTCCCTTAAATCGTTAAAAATTGCCGCTGTCGCAGCCTCCCGACCATCTTCGTAAATGATGGCAGAGGTCATTTCGACAGGAATCTGCTCGCCGTTTTTGGTTATGATATTCACCTGGGTGCTGGGTAGCTTTCCTGCCTCGCCTATGTTTTCATCGCGAAGTTTTTTCATGATTTCGCGGGCGACCCCAGGAGGATAGAAATCTTCAATATTTACCAAATTAGCATCATGCACCGAGTAGCCAAACAGCTCCTCGGCAGCTTTGTTCATTAGAATGATTTCACCTTTGCGATCAGCAGCCATGATAGCGCTGACCGAACTTTGAACGACTTTGTCGATCAATTCCCGGACGTCGCTGTATTTTTTTTCCAGGTGCTTTACTTTGGTGATGTCCCGAAGACTCTCTATGACATATTTAACCTCCCCATCATTATCTAAGATAGGAGCAAAAACCCGTTCTTCCCAGACAATCTCACCATCAAATGCTATATTTTTATGGACAACGGATTGATTTTCTTTTGATTCCAATACGCGATGCAGGGGACAATCTGCTCCTGAACAGGAGAGGTTTTTGAGTGTTTTGTCTTGAGAAAAAAGATCTTTGCAGGTTCTTCCTACGATTTGCGAGTTGTTGGTTTTGTTTCGTTCATGAAACTTTTCGTTGGCGGCCAGTATCGTACTGTCTGGTTTTAAAATGAGGGTTGGGAAAGAGAGGGCGTCAAATACCCGAAGCCGCCAGTCAACTTCACTTAAATCAAAATTATTTGTGTCTATCATGAGGCTATGTACTGCGAAGAGTCTATGTCTGATTAGTAACAGCTGAGGTCATTGCGAGACAGACCTCAGCTAATTACTGCCATTGCAGTTAAATAGTGGTTGGTATAAGAAATGTGTCGGTCAGAATTTTTAAACCACTGTGTCCCTGGTTTTTAGAGGTAACAAAATACATGCTGGTTCCTGCACAACCTGAAACCAGAATGTCAATGTCATGTTTCCTAAGAACGTCAAACGCTATATTGACTATGCCGAATCTATCCTGAAAATGAGGACCGAACAAGTACAATAGATCAACCGGATACCTAAGGATTAGTTCAGAGCTCACTTCATCCTTGACCCACTCTTTTAGTTTATCGCAAAAGTTATGTGAATCCTTTCTGTCAAAAAGGAGGTGTAACTCTGTTGAACTTTTATCCGTGGCGTGGTAGGTGACGAGCTCAAATCGTTTGATATAATCCTCAAACTCAATAGTTCGCAGCCCCCAAAATTCGATTTTATTGGCGGGGAAACGAAGAATTCCTAAGGCGAGATCGGTTTTTTCTGTAATGTCGTACACTTTAACTCGTTCTTCCTTATAGATTGCAACAGTTTCCACTTGCTTTCCTCCGGGCATGGGCAGTTCACATCTGTATCTGCGTTACCCTGAAACCCTGCCGAAAAGGAGCATGGTTATCAGGGATTGCAAGAATATATTGCAATTTTCCAGCAATTTCTTCAAGAAGGAAATAATCGGTGTTGAGTGCGATTGTTGAGATCGAGGTAGTGAAAGAATGAATAGGATACCCGCATCGGCCGAAAAAATTGATCACCAGACCCAGCAGTTTAAATTCGTTTCTGTGTGGAAAGAGGGTAAGGGTTCCCACGGATGGGATGATGGAGACATGCTTATTTTTAAAAGATGAAAAATTCAGTATTTGTTGTATCGGACCGAGGTCTGAGCAATCCACACAAAAAATACTCTCAGGTGTTTTGGTAAGGTCGGAATGACACAGAAAAGAAATATTAATATTTCTTTCGGCAATCAGAGATAATAGCTGGTAAATGGAAGAATCATCAGGTGATTGGCAAGAAACAGTCACCTGAATCAGTTCTTCGCTGAACTTGATACCACCAATGTGAACTTTTTGCACCTCTTCCATTGGCTTACCGAGTAAGAAAAAACTGATTTCCCCGACAGTGATAAAAGTGGCAGGGGAAATCAGTATAGATATTAGAAATTAAAGATTGTCTTGTACTATTTCCAAGAGCTTATCAAGATCAATAGGCTTGGGAACGAAATCATCAGCGAGAGTAGTTTTCCCGCCCATATGTGTATAATTTGTAGACTTTATGGCTTCGGTGACCGCTGTCAGCAGCACAATGACAATGTCCTTGTAGTCATCAGATTTTTTAAGCTCGTCACATAAAGTATATCCATCTTTTCGAGGCATCATGACATCGAGAATGATCAGATCAGGGCGCTCTTCCTTGATGCGATCCATAGCTTCGAGACCATCGTATGCTTTGGCAACGCGAAAACTTGCATTTTCCAACTTCATGGAGACCATTTCCACGAGATCGGTATCATCATCTACCACAAGAATAAGTTTACTATCGCTCATGTTAAATTCTCCTCCATCTGCTTATTAGCACCTTACAGATTAGCTTTTCGTTTTTTGCAATAAGGTATCCTGTCTCAAAGTACTTATACCCCCCTTGAGGGGTGTTGGTCGAAAACTTCATTCATTGTTTATACCTGAGGTCGGGGAAGAAGTCCTGCTCTTTCACAAATTTCTTCAACTTTTTCTTCCCACTCGATTGCCATGATATGAATACCAGCGACACCTTCGATCTTTTTAAGTCTTTGGATAGTCTCTACGCAGATGGTTACGCCTTCCTCAGACTGCTTCTCTTTGGGTACGGAAGCCATCCTGTCAACAATCTCCTGTGGTACATCCATGCCTGGCACTCGTTTTGCCATATATTTGGCTGCACCGAGTGATTTACAAGGCGTAACCCCTGCAAGAATATAGCACTTCTTATGGAGTCCTTTTGCCCGAACGCCTTCCATCCATTTTTCAAACTTTTCTACGTTAAAGATACATTGGGTCTGGATAAAATCAGCACCCGCTGCGATCTTCTTGGCAAGACGCATTACTCTTAGCTCAAAGGGATCGGCAAAAGGGTTTGCGGCTGCACCAATAAACATCTTTGGAGCGCCTTTTATTTCGGCACCACCCTGAAATAAGCCCTTGTCACGCATATCTTTGACCATCTGGATCATCTGGATGGAATCAATGTCGTGAACGTTCATGGCCATCGCATGATCGCCGAATTTGGTATGGTCACCAGACAGGCAGAGCATGGTGTCGATACCAAATGAGTAGGCACCTATAATATCTGCCTGCATGGCCAGTCTGTTTCGATCCCTGCAGGTTACCTGAAATAGAGGATTCAAGCCTTGCTGTTTGATTATAATGGAAGCAGCCAGGCTGGACATGCGTACCATGGCTGTCTGGTTGTCGGTCACGTTGACCGCATCCACAATACCTTCAAGAAATTTTGATTTTGCTATAACTTCTTCAGGCTTACAGCCTCGTGGCGGGCCACATTCACCAGTTACTGCCAGGTGACCCGCTGCCAAAATTTTTTCTAATCTGCTTTCAGTTTTCATTCGGATAAATCCTCTCTTATAATCTTTCTCGGACCACCACCACCACCCGATCTCCAATCTTTAGCCGGGATGATATCCAAATACATATCTTGCAGGCCAAGGGCTTTTAGTCTGTCCCAGATAAGTTGCCATGCGCAGTCAACGTCATCGCTGATTTCACACTTACCGCCGGTGGAACCGCCGCAGGGACCGTTCATTAGTTGCTTTGCGCATCTGGCAATCGGACAGATGCCGCCGGTTATTCCAAGGAGGCAATTGCCACAACCCTGGCATCTTTCCGCCCATACACCCTGACGCTCGGAAGCGCCCATAAATGTGGTGTTGACGGCAGGGAATACCGGTTTGTCCTTGAAACGCATGGCTATTTGTTGGACACCACAACCGCAGGCCATGGACATGACTGCATCAGCACTGTCGATCATGGGCACGAGTTCTTCCACATACTCTGGGTCGCATTGTCTCTCTAGGGTATGTTGGCGGATTTCAATGTTCACGCCATTTTTCAGCAGTGCCATCTGGAGTCCGGAAGCGAGGAGTCCTACTTCCTTTCTGCCGCCGGCGGCGCAGACAGTTACACACTCGTTGCAGCCAAGCAACAGTATGCGCTTGAAAGGCTTAATGTATGCAATAAGTTCTTCTAAAGGTTTTCGTTCAGCAGTGATCATGGTGGTTGACTCTCCTTATTTTTTATACCGTCAACTAAAAACGATGTCGGTTACTGGGCTAAAGCTATCCGTATAGGGCTGGGACCGAGTTTGCGTACTTTTTCTGTAATTTCTGTTGCTACCTGTGCAAATCGATGTCCCATTCCGGCTGACATATTGACCATTTCAAGCCGTTCGCTTTCGATGCCGATTTCTTCAAGATACTTTTTGACATAGTCGATTCGTCGCGCAGCCCTTTCATTGCCTCTTTTGAAGTGACAATCACCTTCCAGACAGCCTGCAACGTAGACCCCATCCGCCCCTTTTTCAAAGGCAGTGACGATATGTTGCGCATCTACCTTACCTGAACAGGGCACCTGAATGATCTTGATATTTGGGGGATAGGGCAGGCGTTGGCTTCCCGCCATATCGGCAGCAGTGTAGGCACAGTAGTGGCAGCAGAAAGCTACTATTACCGGTTCAAATTTTTCCATTATGCATTTATCCTTTCAAAAAGTTGTTCCACCTTTGCAAGAATCCTGTCATCTTCAAATTGCATCAGTTGAATGGCTTTGGCCGGACATTCTGAGACACAGATACCGCAGCCATGACACTTGGCAGGGTCTATTTCTGAATACCCATCTGCATTGATGAAGGGAACATCAAAGGGGCAGGCCCTGACGCAGATCAAGCAAGCAGCACATAAATTGCCATCGACACGAGCAGAAGCTGCGCCCAGATTAATAATGTCTCTGGCCAGCATGGTCTGGGCTCTTGCTGCCACCGCATTGGCCTGGGTGACACTCTCTCGTAGTAATTTGGGAGAGTGTGCCGTGCCGGCCACAAAGAATCCGGGAACGGCCATGTCTACCGGTCTTAGTTTAACGTGGTCCTCAAGGAAATACCCATCGGTGGTACGAGGTAATTTGAAGATCATCGCAAGTTCTTCAGTGGAATCAAGATCGGCTACCATACCTGTGCTGAGGCTGAGATTGTCGGCGGTAACAGTAATCTTCATACCTAGAATCGCATCAAAATAGGTCACATCGACCTGTTCCCCGGCAGCCTCAACAACCGGTGGGTTATCAACATCATATCGGACGAAAATAACACCTTTACTTCTTGCTTTTTGATAATACTCCTCCTGAAAACCATAGGTCCTCATATCTCTATAGAGCACGAATATACGGGCATCAGGATTGACTTCGGTAATAGCCAAAGCGTTTTTAATGGCGTTTTGGCAGCAGATTCTAGAGCAATTGGGATTCTCAGCCGTCCGGGAGCCAACGCACTGTATCATGACCACGTTTTCCCATTTTTTTACAGCCTCTGGATTGTCATAGACATATCTCTGAGTCTCCAGTTGAGTCCTGACCGCAGCAGATTGGTCAAGCAGATATTGGTTCGGGCGATTAGAGAGGGCGCCGGTTGCCAAAATTGTTACACCATGTTCGATTTGTCGATAGAACATTTGTGGTCCGCTCTGCATCCCAGTTTTGAACATACCCGGCATACCGCTATGATCAACTATCAAGGCCCGGGTGAAGATTTGGATTTTCGGATGATTCTGAACTTTTTCGATCAGGTCGCCAAGGAATGCCTGGACATCATTTCCTTCCAGTGTCTTGATAAGTTGCCTGGCTAAACCACCAAGTTTGTCACTTTTCTCTGCCAGATAAATCTGGAATCCTTGATCGGCAAGTCGAAGGGCCGAGGTCATTCCGGTAGCACCACCGCCTACCACCAAGACATTTTTATTCATGGGCAGGCTCTGATCGGTCAGTGGTTGCGCTTTAACGGCACCACCCACAGCCATTTTGATCAGATCTTTTGCTTTTGCAGTCGCCTCGTCTGGTTTCCCTGAATGAACCCAGGTTGCCTGATCCCTGATATTGGCGATTTCAACCAGATATTTATTGAGACCGGCTTTCCCAAGTAACTCTTGAAATTTTGCCAGATGGGTGCGGGGAGAACAGCCACCGATAACCACTCGGTTGAGTTGTTCCTCCTCTATGGTCTGTTGAATGTTCGCCATGGACAATCGGCTGCAACCGTGTCCTTCGGCTTTAGCAACCGCCACATAGGGAAGACTGCCGGCATGCTGAACGAGACTTTCAACATCAATGACTCCACCAATATTCTCGCCACAGTCACAGATGAAAACACCAACTTTGGGCTCTTCCTGACTAATGTCTCTTTCTCGGTCACTTTCGGCTTCTTCTGCCACTTTTTTCTCAAAGTGAGGTAGATCGGCCCCGGCCATACAAGCTGCAGCACTTGCCTGGACCATGGTATCCGGAATATCTTTTGGGCTCTGGAATGTACCGGCTACATATATTCCAGGTTTTGTTGTGGCAACTGGATTGAAGCCATCGGTTACCGGGAAGAAGTCATCGTTTAATTCCAGTCCCATCTTGGTTGCAAGAGCTCGCGTATCCGCAGAGGTCTTGAAACCGGTTGACAAGACGACCATGTCGAATGTTTCATCGAACTGTTTGGTACTGTCGTCTTGAGTGTAGGTCAAAGTTAACTCATCACTGCCGTGGTGCTGCAGGATGGAGTGGGGACGACTCCGCAAAAAGCGTACCCCATACTCGTTTTTAGCTCTGTTGAGATACAACTCGTAATCCTTGCCGAAGGTCCGCATATCCATATAGAAGATGGTAGTTTCGATATCTTCCTGGAATCTTTCCTTGGTGATTATCGCCTCTTTCAGGGCAAACATGCAACAAGCGTTGGAGCAGTACGCACCGGCACCTTTTTGCAGTCCTCTTGAGCCAATGCATTGAATCCAAGCGATTTTTTTTGGCTGTTTGCCGTTTGACGGACAAAGGAGTTTTCCCGCAGTTGGTCCGGAGGCGGAAAGGATTCTTTCGTATTCCAGACTGGTAACCACATCCGGGAACTTGGCATAACCAAGATAATCAAGCTCACTCGGATCAAAAATTGCGGCACCCGGTGACAAGACAATAGAAGAACATTTAAGTTCTCGTTTTATCGGCATATCGTCTGGGTTTATAGCACCGGCGGGACATACGCTCACCAGAGCTTTAACATCAGTGCATTTGTCAAGCTCGATGGAAAATGCCTGAGGGGTTGCCTGAGGGTAGCGCATACAGGTTGGTGCCCGGTGGTCAAGACCAGGGTTAAATCGGACGCATTCAGGGAATTGTTTAAAACATTCTCCGCAAGCGGTACATTTTTCAAGATTAATAAATCTTGGTTTGGTTATGAGAGAAACTGAAAAGTTACCTTTTTCTCCAGTCACATTCTCGACACTCGTCATGGTCATGAGTTCGATATGTTCCTGACGGTTACTCTCGGACAGGTGGGGAGCTATGGTACAGAGATCACAGTTATTGGTTGGAAACGTCCTATCCAACTGGGTCATAAGACCCCCGATAGTGTAGTCCTTATCAACAAGAACGACATCTTTTTCTGCTTCAGCTAAATCCAGAGCCGTTCGTATCCCACCGAGACCTCCACCGACAACGAGTACTTTGTTATTTTGGGTTTCGATTGTATTTGAATTCTGCATTGTTACCTTTTCTTGTCACAGGTTTAGCAGGGTTAAACGAATTATTCGGTCAATCCTTGGATAAATTGCTATGGTGTTTCAAAAATTAAATTTTGGCAACATCGAGGATTTCCGGCAACTTATGTTCCCATCCTAGTGTTTGTATTAATACGCCTTGGGTACTTTCTTTTAATGCCAGAATGGTTTCTCCGGCAATTTTGATTCCTTCCTGCTCCCTGTTAGAGGACTTACGGATACGCCGTATGAGGTCATTACTGATGCGGGCGCTGGGGTCACTGTTGCTGATATATTGCGCAATTGCCAAGGACTTCAGAAGAAAGACCGACGCGATTATCGGCACTCCAATCTCGCTCACCTTGGAAAGGAGATCAGCACTGCTTGCTACATCAAAGATGGGTGGAACAATAATGTAACTTGCCCCAGCTTTGACTTTTTTCTGAGCTGATAGCAGGGCGTTATCTTTTCCCTTGTCATCTGTAAAAGGAGATAATGTGCAGCCAATTGAAAAATCAGGGGCACCATCCAGATCAAAACCACTCATATCTTTCCCTGTTTGCAGGGTCATGAGAGTTTCGATGAGCTGAACTTCATTGAGGTCATTGACCGTCATGGCATCACTGTGGTCGCTTTCAATCATGTCTGTACTGTCTGCCACCACGATGTTCTGGATGCCCAGAACGTGAGCAGCAAGAGCATCTCCCTGCAGTGCCATTCTGTTGCGATCCCGACAATACATGTGCATGATCGTTTCAACGCCCTGCTGCTGTAACAAAACACCACCAGCCAGTGCACTCATCCGCATGATTCCGTTATCCATATCGGGTACAACAACCGCATCAACCCGTCCTTTAAGACGTCGGGCATCATTGACCAATCTGGAAATATTAATTCCTTTCGGGGTGTGCATTTCGGCCAATACAGCGAATTCCTTTGCTGCCAATCGTTTTTGAAAACTCATAGGCTTATTTTCCCTCCTAATCAGAGCAAACCAGGTTAATTTTGTTCCTGAAGATTTATATTACATTCCTAATAAAGTGAAGTCTCCGGGTGAAAAACGTTTACATCCTTCAAATCGTCTCCAAGGTAGGCGCGTTCATTTGGGCCCAGAATTCCCAGAGAAAGACAAATGAGTGTCCAGATGTGTACTGTACCGTAACTCGCACCATAATGATGGCCGATATCGTGCACCTGAGCATGGCAGTTGTGACAGCCGGTAATGCAATAGTCTGCACCGGTTTCCATGATCTGGTTAAATTTAACCTTACCGTAGGTCCGTCGTTCTTCAGTGTACCCTGATTGCAGGAATCCACCACCGCCGCCACAGCAATAATTGTTCGATTTGTTCGGCGTCATTTCAATGACATTTTCTTCCCCAACTACCGATTTGATCACGAATCTCAAGTCATCAGCAATTTTGTCGCCTTCGCCCTTGCGGACGATTTGACAGGGATCCTGAATCGTAAATTTAACTTTTCGGTCTTTGTTCCAATCGGAACTTACTTTGAGTCGTCCCTCTCTTATCCACTTTGCATAGTAGGTATAAATAGAAGCAACTTCGAATTTGTGGTCGATATTGAATTTTTTCAGTCCGGCCCGGACTGAGAATGTGATGTGTCCTCACTCCGTATTGAGAAAGACCTTACACCCTAATTGATCAGCTTGTTTAGCCGATACCCTCGTGACTCTTTCCCAGCATTCATTATCTGCAAGAAACAGACAGTAATTTTCTGCTGCCCAACCTTTGCTGCCGTATGTCCAGTCGACACCGGCGAGGTGGAGAATTTTCCAGAGAGGAACCATTTCGTCAGGCTCGGTAACCGGTTCCCGGGAATTTTGATTGACGAAGAAGAAGGCGCCTGCTTTATCAATGGGTGCTTCCATGTCCTTGAATTCCGGCTGAGATTCCTTATATTCGGCAAGTACATCTTCAACAACGAAGATAAAATCATCAGGGGCTGTGCCCATGGCGCTGTTCGATTCATTTCTGAGCGCCATGTCACAGGATTTCATGATACCCGACGGTCGTTGGTCGCGAGGCCATTCAGCGCGAGCGTTAAAAACGAGCTGAGGAATATCAATTTTCATAGGACAGACGTAAACACAACGTTGACACATTGTGCACATCCATACCCATGGGTGCGTGGTTACTTCCTTGTCCATTCCCATGGCGCACATGCGCAGGAACTTTCGTGGATCCATGTCCGCCAGTCCTGTTGCGGGGCAGCCTGAGGCACAAGCTCCACAGGTAAGACAGAGGTTCAGATTTCCACCGTCCGGGATGATCTCCTTAACCTTGTCAAGAAAGGAGCTTTGCTTTTTTCCTTTGATTTTGATTGTGCTTTCTGACATTGAGTTATTCCTTTTTTCTATCCAATTACACGTTGTCGGTGATGCAGCAAAACGCCTCGCCAACACTATTCGACTGTGATTTGAGAATGATTTTTTTTGCCAGGATGTTTACTATGGTCCCCCTTCTTTGGCGTTTGTTGTCTGGCAGAGTTATGTTATGGTTTTCGTTTCATAAAAATTTTAATAAATCTCGAGCATTTCTTGCTCCGCACTTCATCATTGATCTCCTAAAAGATCCCTGTATACGTCATTCCTACTCTGTCTGCTGAACAGCCATAAAATCAGGGAATTTGGAACGATTTTTATAAAGTAGGGCCACAGGAGATATGGGAGATCTATTCACTTTCATTTTGGGTAAATAGGTCATATTAAACTGTTTTGGAAACTTTTGGCGAAAAGATCTTTTTTTTTGGGCAAGGTAGGTTGAACCGAGAAACGAAAGAGGGAAATAAAAGAAGGCCAGGGAAAATATTCGGTGACGAAAGATCAGTCGATCTATCTGTAAAGTACCCACACCCAAAAAAGACAAGGTGCTATTAGATGAACTGAGATGCTGCATTCTTTATATGCTCTCCGATCAGTCAAGTGAAATGCGATAGCAAACGAACAGCCTGGCTGAACCGGTCGTTTACCGTTTAATCCCCACTTGCAAATTCTAGCAAAAAACAAGTTACAAATAGGTAAATTAAATGTCAATCCTTATGGACTAAGGTTAAAACCTACAAGAGCTCATTGTTTTTGGAAAAACATTAAAAAAAAACTTGGCCGGTCTTCTGTACTCCTTGTTCTCCCGGAGACACAGAGGCTTTAGGTGAATTTAAGATAACCATTAATAGTGGTCTTTTTTCCTTTATCAATAATAGTTTGCGCAATGTTGAAAAAATTTGAAGAGCGAAAGGTTGTCGAAATTATTTCTGTTAAGTGGTACCAATTACATTATTATTACAGGTATCAAGATTTGTAGAGCATCTTGTCGTTATTGTTGCAACTTATTGGTAAAGTATCTGATGGTATACATTGACAAATTGCTCCCATGGCGTTGTACTAATAGAGTAAATCTTATGAATTTTGAGGATTAACATGGACTATAATCCCTTTACCGGTTCAACAAGGTATGTTCTGGACCAGGAACTAGCCAAAATTGTCAATATTTCAATGGTGCTTGAAATGCCCTTGCTGCTGAAAGGGGAGCCCGGTACAGGCAAAACCATGCTTGCCCATGCTATCGCTGAAACACTCAGGATGCGGCTTATTATCCTCAATGTGAAATCAAGCATGAAGCTTGTCGAAGCATTATATCAGTACGATACCCTGACGCGTCTTAACGATAGCCGTTTTGGAGACTCGAGCAGAAATGTGAGTAATATCAACGAATATATTAGAATGGGTAAAATTGGTCAGGCGTTCACCTCAAGTAAACGTTGTGTCTTACTGATTGATGAGATTGACAAAGCCGAGACTGAATTTCAGGATGACATGCTCGACGTACTCGACCAGATGCGCTTTGATATCATTGAAACGGATGAAACTGTCCAGGCGGAACAAAGACCGGTTATCATTATCACCTCGAACGCCAAAAAGGATCTTTCTGATCCATTTTTAGGTCGATGCAATTTCCATCATATTGCTTTTCCAGACCCGAAAATGATGAGGAACATTATAACTGTCCACTTTCCTGAGATTGACAAAAAGCTCGCAGAAAATGCCATCAATACCTTCTATGATTTGAGGAATATCGAGGGGGTTGAGAAAAAACCCGCCACCCGTGAACTAATCAACTGGATACGTGCGCTGGCTGCTGATCCAGACTTTAAAGAGGGAGAGAGACTCAAAAGGGAGATCCCCTATCTCGGAGTTCTCTTCAAAAAAAGTGGCGATTACCAGAGATCATCAAGCAGTTTGTTAAAAAAAAGATTCTTCTGATTTGAAGAAATTATAAATGTTTATAGAATTTTTTTATAAATTAAAGGAGGTTGGGATACCGGTAAGTCCGACATCTTTTCTCACCCTGCATAAAGCCATGGTTAGCGGGTTGGTTAGCTCAATAGATGACCTCTACACCGCCGCCAGATCGATTTTAGTGAAAAGCGAGAAATACTTTGATCTCTATGATCAGGTCTTTGCCCACATCTTCGATGGGGCCGAGTTGCCGGATGTAGATGAGGTTGCCTTGGATCTGCTTGCACAGAGTATGTTGCATGAATGGTTAAGGGATCCGAAATCTCTTGCTGACGCTTTGGGGATCGATGAAAAAAAGCTGAGCGAAATGACACCGGAGGAGTTGCTGGAATATTTCAAACAGCGGCTGAGGGATCAAGATGGGAGACACGACGGAGGGTCCAAATGGATCGGTACCGGAGGGACGTCACCCGTTGGCCATTCGGGAATTCATTCTGGGGGATTGCGGGTGGGAGGTGGATCGAACAATAAATCTGCAGTAAAAGTCGCTAATGAACGAAGATATAAAGAGTACTCGATCCACGGGGTTTTGACCAAAAACTCAATAGGAGAAGCTTTAAAGAGGTTGCGTAATCTTGTTCCTAAGGGAGCCAAAGACCAATTGAATATTGATGCCACAATTTACCAGACCATGAGGAACGGTGGTGAAATAGAGCTGGTTTTTGAACGGGGAATCGTCGATCGTTTGAAGATTATCCTGGCCATAGACAATGGTGGATGGTCTATGGAACCCCATGTCGATCTCGTCCAGACCCTCTTCAGTTACTCAAAGTCTCAGTTCAAAGACCTCAAAACCTACTTCTTTCACAATACGATCTATGATCTTTTGTGGGAAGATCCAGCAAGATTTAAGAGACCGATCCAGGTAAAAGATTTCGATAAATTCGATCCGGACACCAGGTTGATCTTAGTCGGGGATGCGAGCATGGCACCCTATGAACTGATGTCGACCGATGGCTCCATCTATGCTTTTGAGAGAAGTGGCAGGCCATCAATTGAACAATTGAAATTTCTTGCAGGATATTTTCGTCGAACCATGTGGCTCAATCCTATTCCCAGCAATCATTGGCAATATACCCATTCTATCAAGGTCATCCAGTCAATTTTCCCTATGTTTGAGCTGTCTCTCGACGGTTTGGAAAAAGGTGTGCAACATCTTATGAGCCGATAGTTCCTCTTTACCAATTTATGGTCGTAAAATTAAGTACTCCAGAGGTATAATCGGAGTGACAAATACAATTTCAAGATTACTCTTTTTCTGGTGTTTGTAACTATTGACGAACTCGTAAAAACATCGATTTTCGATGGATAAATAAAAAGCTTCATATTGGAGGCGTGCAATTCACCTATTATTTCGGCGCACATACGGTACGTCGTAATGATAGGAAAATTGTAACAACGAACAAGATGAAGAGTTTTTACGACGCTATCACTATTCAATTTAAAAGATTTCCATAAGGTATTAACAAATGTCTCAATTCTTGCCCCATTGTCTACCGCTTCTGATCGGCAGTTTACCCCTGAAAAATCATACAGAAGCAACTGAACTTATTTTTGACTATACTCCCCAAATTCCCTTATGGCCGCAGTTACCGGTATTTAAGGAAGAGGGTATGATTCTTCAGTATATTCCAGGGTTTCCCGGTCTTACCAAAGTTAACGGGAAAGTATTTATTGATACGGACAGTCCTTTGTTTGAAACAGAGTTGCTTGCCTTTTATGAAGAATATCTCATGGTCACAGAAGGGGGATCGCCGCTCGGCGAATCACGTTTTATTCTCTCAGAAGATGTCGCCAAAGGATTTTATACTTTTCTGGCCGAAGCCGAAAAAAGAAGGGAACATCTGATCGGTCTCAAAGGGCAGACGACCGGCCCGATAACCTTTTGTACCGGTTTAGTCGATCAGGCTGGAAGGGCTATTTTCTATAATGATCAACTTCGTGATGCAGCGATTAAACACCTGGCCATGAAGGCAAGATGGCAAACTAAAAAAATGGCCGAAATCGGTGGGCAACCAATAATGTTTTTTGATGAGCCGGGCTTGGCTGGACTCGGTTCCTCTGCATTTATTACCATTACCAACGAAGATATTGTTGCCTGTTTTAATGAGGTTTTTGAAGCTGTTCGTGCGGAAAACGGGCTCACGGGTGTACATGTTTGTGCAAATACCGAATGGTCGGTTCTTTTTCAGTCGGGGGTCGATATCGTCAGTTACGATGCCTATTCCTATTTTGATAAACTCATTCTATATGCCGATGATCTGGTAAAATTTTTCTCACGCGGCGGGATTCTTGCCACCGGGATTGTTCCGACAACACCGGAATTGATTGACATTGAAGAGGTGGATTCGCTGGTCGATAAATGGTTCGAACAGTCTCGTCAGTTGCAGGCGATAGGTGTTGATGAGGAAACGGTATATCAACAGACTCTGATCACTCCAAGTTGTGGAACCGGCACTGTTTCGGTAGCTCAAGCCAGGAAAGTGCTTGCCCTGACCAAAGGGGTGTCAGAGAAAATCCGTGCTTCATTCTCTTAATCGGCAGAAGGGACTTATGCCCCTCAAGGGGTACTGAACAGAATCCCCGTGCTATGCGGGGGGGACATTCAGATCATGGAGGAGTACTGAGTGATATCACCGGCCGGCAGCTCTTGATCAGTTGTTTTTTGCCGACAAGATTCAGCTTCTTGATCTGATTTTCTCTCCGGGTTGCTATCGATCTGGATGGTGCATTTTCAAAATACACGAGTTCTACAGGGCGCCGCGTCCGGGTATATCGTGCACCCTTCTTACGCGAATTATGTTCATCAATCCGCCGTAACAGATCTGTAGTGATACCTGTGTAATAGGTACTGTCCTTGCAACAAACAATATAAACATGCCAGGTTAATGAAGGATCATCCGGCAATAATGGGTTTTCTTCATTCATTAGAATTTTGTGAGTTTGGGCAAAAGGGCATTCTCGGACAAACTCCTAGGCTGACGTTGTGGTGATTTTAAAAAGAGTATAATCCGTCTTGTCCATCTTGCCAAATTGAATGGTAGATGGTATTCAGGTCAACTTTGGGTTGTTTGCAATTGAATAGTCAATTTTCAGGATAAATAACACATGAATCAGCAAGATGATAATGAAAAATTTCAGAGCCAGGCTCTTACCGAGCACCTTAGAGAACTACGTTCCTGCCTGATTATTTCGTTTATTGCCGTGTTTATCGGCTTTTGTCTCTCCTATATAGTTATCCGTCCTATCGGCACCTGGTTTTTTAAACCACTTACCGACGTTCTGCCGAAAGGGACCTCTCTTATTTTCACCTCGTATCAGGAAGGGTTTTTTTTTATCTAAAGCTCGCGCTGGTCTGTGGATTATTGATGGCATGTCCGGTTATTTTCTCGCAGATATGGCGGTTTGTGGCGCCAGGCTTGTTCAGCCATGAAAAACGAGTGGTTGTTCCTTTTTCAATTCTTTCATCAATTTGTTTCATCAGTGGTTCCGCTTTCGGTTATTTCGTAGTCTTTCCTCCAGCTTTTCGGTTTTTGGTCGGTTACAACAACGAATTCTTGACCTCTCTACCGGCAGTGAGTGAGTATTTCTCTCTTGCAATCAGGCTGCTTCTTGCATTCGGAGTAATTTTTGAGATGCCCATATTCATGGTCTTCTTAGCCAAAGTCGGTTTGGTCGACGTCGGTTTTTTAAACCGCAACAGAAAATATGCGATTCTTATCAATTTCATAATTGCTGCTATCCTCACTCCAACTCCCGATGTGGTGAACCAGATGATGATGGGTGTACCACTGATGATTCTTTATGAAATCAGCGTGCTGGCCGTCTGGGCTTTTGGTAAAAAAGGATTTACCGGCTTTAGTAGTCCGTCACCTCCATCTGAAAACAAGTTGGAATAAAAGAGTTTCCTAACTGGATTTCTTGGTCGGCTTGTATTATAGATAAAGGGTGTTATTAGATAGGATTTGCTCATATTTTCTTTTTTAAAGGAACGGTTGACAGGAAAAGATCAGTGAAAAATACTTGTGGAGGTGTTTATGGGTACAAGTGAAGAATTCGAAAAGTTGATCCGAATAGGCAGAACCCCCAACATAACCAAACGCTTTCCCAATTCCCAGGCCCTGATAGTGAGTGGAAAAGTGATTGATCGGGCTCTGGTGGCAAAGGGCAAGGCCATGACCATTGCCGCTAATGGTCGCAATAGTTTCATTATTCGTGGAGCACTTATGGCCGCACAGCGTGCTGATGCAGCATTGCTGATCGAAATTGCTCGCTCGGAATCGACCTATTGCCCGATAAATTTTTATAATATTGCCATGTATGTCGATTGCATTTGTAATGAACTCGGTATAACTATTCCGGTGGCCATTCATGCGGATCATTACGGCATAAAAAGTGAGGAGGATATACCATTTGCGAAAATGGAAATACCGTCCATGTTTGATGCGGGGATAACCTCAATTGCTGTGGATGCTTCGCATATGCCGGATGATAAAAATCTACTGGCTAACCTTGAGCTCAACCCCTGTATTCCCAAATGGGCAGGACTTGAGACTGAAGTGGGGGAGATAAAAGGAGATCAAGGCCTCTCTACTGTTGATGACGCATCGTTTCTGATAAAAGGTCTCAACGCCCACCGCATATTTGCCGACTGGATTGCATTAAACAACGGCTCCACTCATGGAATTGAGGCAAGCGGGCAAGGTATTCAGGTGGAGCTGACCGGTAAAATCCACAAGGCCATTGAACAATATGGTGTCTCAGGTGCTCAACATGGCACCTCGGGCAATAACTCCGATAAGTTGAGGGCGATTGCTGCAGGCACCAATACCACCAAAGCTAACGTAGCCACCGCTCTCCAGATGATATCCTGGGGTGTTGAAGTCAATGATTACGGCAATGCCATTCAGGATAGCGACGGAAACTTTATTAAAATAGCAGGCCAGGGTGTCTCAGAGGAGATGTGGCAGAGAATGACTGCGTATGCTGCTGAAAAAGGCTGGAAGGGCGGAAACTATAAAAAACTCAACCTGCCTTTTGAAAATCTGCTTCTTGCTCAGGAAAAAGCTGTTCGAGAGCGAATGAGCAAAAGAGTCGAGGATTTCGTCTACAATATGTTGACCAAGGTGTTTAATGCTGAAGGTACAGCCACTTTGGCAAAGGAGCTGATTTTGAAAGCGGGTTCCTACGATCTGGGTCCGAAGGGACAGCAGCTTGAAAATCCCCAAGAATGGACCAAAGAACTGATCGTTGAAAGGGCAAAATCTCTGGATGTGAGTAAGGGAGCTGCAGGAAATTTCGATGATTAGTGACTCGGAAAGAATCGCCGACTTCTCATGGGGTTAAGAAGAATCGGCTGACAGGTATCGCACTTGTTGTAAAGGAATCACAACGGAAGAGATGAAAAAAATACTTATAACAGGCAGTGCCGGTTTTATCGGAGCACATTTAGCCAAAAAATTGATTGCCGGCGGGGCCGAAGTTGTTGGATTGGATAATATTAATGACTACTACGATCCGCAATTAAAAAGGGACCGAATGGCAGTTCTTGCTGAAGGTCCTTTTTTTACGCATGTTAATATTGAGCTGGCCGACAGAAAAGCGGTTGAAACCCTTTTCCAGGCCCACAGTTTTGATGCGGTGGTAAACTTGGCTGCCCAGGCTGGAGTTCGGTATTCCCTGATTAACCCTCATTCCTACGTGGATACTAATATAGTTGGGTTCGTCAATATTCTTGAGGGATGCAGACACTCCGGAGTAAAACATCTGGTCTATGCTTCCTCAAGTTCAGTCTATGGCGCGAATACCAAGATGCCGTTTTCCGTGCACGACAATGTGGATCATCCGGTTTCTTTATATGCGGCATCAAAAAAAGCCAATGAACTAATGGCCCACACCTACAGTCATCTCTTTAACTTGCCAACTACTGGGCTGAGATTTTTTACGGTTTACGGACCTTGGGGACGGCCGGACATGGCTCTGTTTCTGTTTACCAGGGCGATGATGGAAAATCGGCCTATTGATGTTTTTAATAATGGTCAAATGGAAAGGGATTTTACCTATATTGATGATATTGTCGAAGGGGTCTTTCGGGTCATACATAGGCTACCGGAGAGTTCACCTGCCTGGAACGGCGATGCACCTGATCCGGCAACTTCTTATTGTCCGTACCGGGTCTATAATATCGGCAACAACAACAAGGAAAAACTATTACGGTATATAGAAGTTCTTGAGGAATGCCTTGGTCGAAAAGCTGAGAAAAATTTTCTGCCGATGCAACCAGGAGATGTCCCCGCTACCTTTGCCGATGTCGATGATTTGGTAGAGGATTTTAATTATAAACCAGCAACAACTCTGGAGTATGGAATCGGCAAATTTGTGGATTGGTATAAAGGGTATTTTAAAATCTGATTAAACAGGTGTATTTCCAAGATACTAACAAGGCTGGCCCCTGAAATAGAGCCGGCCTTTATAGTTTGTGGTGGATAGATTTAGCAGCTCGCTATAATGATCAATCCTGGCTTTGTACGCACCAACCAGTTACCTCAAATAGTGCAAGGAGGAAAAACTTCGTATGAAAACTCAACGTTCGATTTTGTCCGTTCCGGGACATGTTCATAAAATGCATATAAAAGCCGCAGAAAGTGCGGCGGATGTCATCATGCTCGACCTGGAAGACAGTGTTCCGCAGGAGGCTAAAGATGCTGCGAGAAGACAGGTGCTTGTGTCCCTGCAAACTATCGATTGGCAAAATAAGGCAGTGAGCCTCCGCATTAATGGACTTGACACACCTTTTGCTTACCGCGACTTGCTGGAGATAGTCGAAGCGGCAGGTGATAAGCTGTATTCGATTGTTGTGCCCAAGGTCAATCATCCAGGTGACATCCATTTCGTAGATCGGATGCTGGACGGGATCGAACAGGCTCTGCAGCTGTCCGGTACAATTGGCATTGAGGCCTCCATTGAGACGGCAGCAGGGTTGGCCGAAGTGGTGGCCATTGCCGGAGCTGGTCGTCGGGTACAGAGCCTGGTGTTCGGTATTGCAGACTACTCTGCTTCGGTAGGCGCACGCCTGGTTTCCATTTCCGGCCACGGGGAAAACGAAGCCGACATCTATCCGGGCCACCGCTGGCATTTTGCCCTCAGCCGCATGGTCATGGCCGCCAAAGCCAACGGCCTTCTGGCCATTGATGCCCCCTACGGCTACTTCAAAGACAGCGAGGGTCTGCAGCGGTCGGCTGTCATGGCTGGTGCCTTGGGTTGTGACGGCAAATGGGCCATCCATCCGAACCAGCTCGAAACAATCAACCGGGTCTTCTCTCCTTCGCCTGAAGATATTGATCGAGCCGTCACTATCCTTCAGGCCGCTCAGGCCGCTCAACAACAGTTACGGGGCGCAGTTGCAGTGGACGGCCGGATGGTTGACCAGGCCACGGTGCGCCTGGCGGAGCGTCTTTACGAGCAAGCTCGTCATCTTGGTCTGGTCAAAACGCATAAGGGAATCGACGTCAAAGGTGTAGCCTGAACCGGTTAGTGACTTAGAAGAAATAAGCTTATTCTTTTTACAAGAATATTTCTTTGTGAAAGAACTTATCCCGCCTTTTTAGCGGGGTTCGGACTAAAATGGTTGTTGCAGGTTCATGCCTCTAACGACTCCTTTTGGGATAATACACATTGAAGTACATTAAGGGCTAGGATGAAACTTGACCTCGGTTCACAAGGTGACCACAATGTCATTGTCCTAAACGGTGTTGGAAAGGGCAAATGAAATACTTAAAGTAAAGGCGTCTATACGATGAGGCAGTTACGCTTGGAGATTTCGTGATGTTTAACTCGATTGACTTAGTAACTAAGTCGAGAGATATAAGCTTTGGAAGATCACATCAGTCGTGATGTTGGACACACTCAAACCGAAAAGAGCATACCTATTATTGAGGAGATTGTCATGACCAAAATTTTAGTTGTTTATTACAGCATGTACACTCATATCTACAAAATGGCGAAGTCTATTGCGGAAGGTGTGGGCGAGGTTTCAGGTTGCGAGGCGGTTATAAAAAGAGTTCCGGAAACTTTGTCGGAAGAAATCCTTAGTGCCATGGGCGCATTGGATGCACAAAAAAGTATGGCGCAAATTCCAATAGCAACAGTTGACGATTTGGCTGCAGCCGATGCGATCATTTTTGGTACTCCGACCCGGTTCGGTAATATGTGTGGGCAGATGCGCCAGTTCCTTGATGCAACTGGACAACTGTGGCTGAAAGGAGCTTTGGTGGGAAAGGTCGGGAGTGTATTTACCAGTTCGGCAACTCAGCACGGTGGGCAAGAATCGACCATTTTGAGTTTCCATACCACTCTTCTGCATCAGGGTATGGTTATTGTTGGCCTTCCTTATACCTTTGCCGGCCAAATGGACAATAGCGAAATTACGGGTGGATCACCTTATGGGGCCTCTACAATAGCCGGTGGAAAAGGAGAACGGATTCCGAGTGCTAATGACTTGGCGGGAGCTCGTTTTCAAGGTTCCCATGTTGCTAATATCGCGAAGAAACTCAGCAGCGGAGGCTGATCATGTCCTGAAAATAGTTGGCAAGTGGTCGTTATTGCTAAAATGACCGGAGCCAACTATGCCTGCCGGCGTCCAAGTGTTATTGCAGATCCAGCAACATAAAAAACGCATGCAGGAAAACATCCATCTGCTCATTGGTTCCGACAGACACCCGCAGATGGTTTTGCAACTGTGGAGTGTTGAAGTAGCGGATCAGGATACCTTTTTGTTCCATGGTATCTTTCAGCATTTTCGCGTTGGCATTCTTTAGTCTCAAGAGAATAAAATTCGATCGTGACGGATAGACCTCCAGATCTTTACGGGTATCCAGCGCGGCAATGACCTGGTCACGAGTCGCTATCATTCTGGCTACCTGGTCTGTAAAAATTTCCTTTTTCTGCAAACAGATCTGCAATGCGACTTCTGCTGCCATATTAACGCTGTATGGCGGTTTGATCCTCATGATCGCTTCCTGAAGTGGCGGCGACATGATACCATAACCGACACGTAAACCGGCCAGGCCGAAACATTTTGAGAAGGTGCGCAGGACAAGTAGGTTGTTGTGACTGTCGATGAGATCGGCGTAAGTGCTGCCCGAAAATTCAAAATACGCCTCATCAACCACCACCAACATATTTTTGCCCAGGAAGAAATCCAGCACTTCTTTCTCAAGCATATTACCGGTTGGGTTGTTGGGTGAACAAAGCAGGACTATTTTTACACCAGCCAGATCAATTGACAACAGTTTTGCAGTGTCGATTGAGTAGTCTGCCGTTCTGGACAGATCGACCAGGGCACTACCATTGAGTTCCACTACATGTTTATAGTAGGAAAAGGTCGGAGAGAAGGTGAGCACTTTGTCACCGGGATTAAGCACCAGTCTGCAGATGAGATCTATCAATTCGTCTGCCCCGGCCCCAGCTACTATATTGTTGGGCGAGCAGCCGACATATCCGGCAATCCCTTCCCGAATGGCTTTTTGGGCTGGATCCGGATAGATACTCAGGTATTTGGCATGACTCAGCTCATCGAGAACTTCTGGAGCAACTCCATATGGGTTTTCGTTAGCATCGAGTTTGATGATATCGGATTCCGGCAATCCCAGACGTTGGGCAATTTGATCGGGGGGTTCGATGGGGCTGTAAGAAGCCATTTCCATCACCCCGTTTCTAAAAAGAGATTCTACGCGCTCCATGTTATACCTTTAACAGGGCTAAAAAAATAATAAAACAATAGAGGGTTTCTAACATCCCATAAGGGGTACTCTAGGTAGGTCCCCCTTGCGGGGGATAAGTGCCTTTTGCAGATTGTTTTTCTTGTTTTTTATAAATGAAAATAAGCTGTAAGGCACTAAAGTTCTATTTCTTTTTAGCTGGAGCCTTTGCTTTTGGTTTCGCTTTGACAGGCTTCGCATTCAGGTCTCTGAGAGATTTTCCCGGTACGAATTTTCCATTGGTTTTAGCGGCAATTTTGATTTCTTTGCCGGTTTGAGGGTTCCTGCCTATACGGGCTGCACGGTTTATCGCACTGAAGGTACCAAAACCGACCAGGGCAACCTTGTCACCAGCCTTGAGAGCAGTTGTAGTTGCCTCGATGAAGCTGTTGAGTGCTCTCTGAGCTTGAATCTGGGTCAGTTCTGCATCCTTTGCAATTTTGGCTACGAGTTCTGCTTTTGTCATAATTCCTCCTGGAAAATTATGTACTTATGTATGGAGCAAAGTGGCTAATTTTAAAATAAAATCAGTCGCTCTTCATCAAAACAACCTGGGGAGTACTAAACAGAGTCACCCACAAAGCACGGAGACTAAAATGAGTACACCTTGTGGCGTGTTAGCTGCTAATTATCTCTGGTTAATGTCGGGCAACAATAGACAGAATACTGTATTTTTGCAAGTTGTTGTTCATAGCTTTTACAATCTTTCAGCTGAACTATCATTTTGGCCTATTTAATTTTTCACTCTACCTTTTGGGATAACATATGTCATTGACTTTGAAAGAAACATGATCGGATTCGTCTTGAAATAGGAAAAACTGAAGGAATAATTTTTTGCTCAGGGCAAAATTGGGCGATTTAGACTTACATTTTTTCTCCTTGAGGGAGACGATAGAAAAGAATGTCTGCAGATGATCCCGAAGATTTTCTGTGCGAAAGATCTCTGATTATCTATCTATGATTTTCGATTACCCGAATGTTCCTGGCTTCTACGTGTAGCTCTTCATAGAGTTTGTGTGTATTACGCTCGTATCTCTTGGAGAAATGAAAGGGGACAAGGTTCCGAACTCCGGCTGAGACAGCAATTTGGGCGGCCGCTGTAGTCGTAAGATGCTGGCTTGCGGTCGCTTTGTCCCTGTCGTCTTTGGCAAAGGCTGTCTCACAAAAAAGGGTATGCGCCCCTCGGGCTAAATTAATTACTTTTCTTCGGTTCTCAGCAGTATCGGCTATATCGGCAACATAGACTAGTTTTTTGCCGGGGCGGATAATGGTCAGCTTTTCAGCCAGGTTTCCGGCGGAAATTTCGGACCCGTCAGGCAGGAGCACCGGAGTCTCCGGTTTCTTTGCGACAATACAGTGCCTTAAATAGCCAAGCCAGGGGCCTGGCGGAAGGCAGAGCTGGCTGAGTTTGTCTCTTCTGATACTAATCTGCTGCACAAATTCAAGCGCATAGGCGACGGAAGGAATTTTGTGGTCACAGATTTCAGCGCGTATGTGGAGGGTGTCGTCCGCCAAGATAATGCCGTTTAGAACGTGCTTTGTTTGAAGCGATTCTGTGTCTTTCCCCGGTTGCAATCGCGCTCGTGTAAGCCATCGGCCTTTAATCTCAGCAACTTCAAAAACCGGTCCTGAATCTTCTATCCTGTCCCAGGTGATCGCTTGTAGAAAATTCTCAATTCGTTGAATAGTGCCCTCTGGGCCGAAAATCATGCACGGGCCAAAAGGACCGATCCTGCTGCGTAGAAACCAGATGAAACCGCTGATATGATCAAGATGGGCATGGCTGAGAAACACCGCTTCAACCTGATGGGCGATTTTAGCCTGTAAGCGTGCAGGATCACCGAGGTCAAAGAGAAAGCTCCGCTTCTGGTTGCGTATACGAACATGCAGAAGTGGATCTCCGAAGACACCGCCAACCAAGGTTGCCCAGGCATCTCCCATATGGTTTGAGAGTGGAGGACTGCGATGGCCAGGCGCCTTGTATGGGGAAGCCATTTCTTCTGGGACTTGAGGATGTTGGCTAACTGGTGATTTGTGCGTAATCGTTACAAGATGGCCAGTAGCGTTTCGTCCTGCATCACGTATCAGCAGTGTGCTTGCCTGAGACGGGCTGCTTCTCACGACTTTTACAGTCAGGGCATCGTCGGCGAGTACAAGAACTTCGCCTATGGCAACCGGGTCTCCTGCCTTATCCAACAGCGCAACTTGCATTTCTTGCCAGGCTTCAGGGATATTTCCAGGCGGCGGTGTGCCAACAAGGTTCAACTCTTTCAGATCGTACAATTCTTCGCTCGCCTGCGTCAAAAAGTCCTCCCACAGCTGAGTTCGCCATCTCAATTTCTCGGTCTTTGTTGGCATTCTCGCAGCAGCTGAAGCTCTTACAGTAAAGGACCTGGACGAGAGCGCAGCAATCTCATTCATTAGAGGAACATCCTGAGTTTTGCAAAGGACAAGGATCGCATCAATTTCAAGAGATTCGGTAAGGGCCATCAGCAGTTCTGCTCCGCCTACTCCTCTTACCACTCCCGGAGGGTCAATCAGGTAGGTTGGCTCATTGTAGTGATTTTTTGATGTGACCATCAATTTCCGGGCTGCCAGGATCAACGGTAGCCGAAAGCGGGCGCTGTTGAGGGTGCAGACAGGGAGTATATATTTTCCCAATACTTCACTATTCCTTGAAATCCCAAGGCAGATCGTCCCTGGAACGCCAAAAGGTGGTGTTCCGGGATCCAGCTCCAACAGGAGACAGCTTTTACGCTGGAGGGACAATCGGTGCAGCAGTTGCACTGCGAGTGTGGATTTGCCGGTACCCATCTCGCCCCAAAGCATTATTCGCCGGAATGGCTTGAGCAGAGTAAGCATCGATGGAATGTCATCCCGCTCAATATCCGGTGTGAGTGCGGCTTGCATGGTTTTTCCAATTTCTGCAGTTGCTAGCCAAATGAAAATGTTGAAACCTTAAACGAAAGGTCTCTTTCAGAATGTCATTAGCATATAGTATCTTGGTAGAGATTCTTAAAACTGTCAACCGTTACAGATAGGTATTATTCTTCTCTCCCCATTAATTTGATTGCGGATCGGATAATCGCAGTTGTATCTATCAAACTATTTTTCCAAAGTGTCTTTTGTGGACCATGTTCGACAAAATGGTCAGGATGACCGAGCAAGCAGGTTCGAACGGAGTGGAGTCCACGACGGCTAAAGAGCTCAAGTACTGAGCTGCCGAAACCACCTTGACGAGCATTGTCTTCAATGGTCACGACCCTTTTGGTGTGGCTGGCCCACCGACAGATGAGCTCAGCGTCCAGGGGTTTGATGAAACGTGGATTAATCACGGCAGCATTAATCCCGACCTTTTCGAGACCTTTGGCTGCTTCGAGTGCGGGATACACCCTGTTGCCCACCGGTAGCAAAAGGATGTCGTCACCCGCCTGGAGCAATTCGCCTTTACCTAACTCCAGTTTGTGCAGAGTTGTTGCGAGGGGTACGTCGTAGCCGGCTCCTCGCGGATATCTTACTACCGAAGGTCCATCATGGTAGACGGAAGTGTACAGCATATGCTGCAGTTCTTCTTCATCCTTGGGGGACATGATGACTAAATTTGGTATGAAGCGGAGAAAAGATAAATCAAATACTCCATGGTGGGTGGGGCCATCATCCCCGACTACTCCTGCCCGGTCAATGGCCAGGGTAATCGGCAAATTGGGGATGCAGATATCGTGGATTATCTGATCAAGGGCGCGTTGGAAAAATGTGGAGTAGATAGCCACGACCGGTCGTAATCCCTCAACTGCCAATCCGGCTGCAAAGGTCACTGCATGCTGTTCGGCAATTCCCACATCAAAAAAGCGATCGGGAAACTCCGAGGAAAATTTTTTCAGACCGGTCCCCGAGACCATGGCAGCTGATATCGCGACAATTTTCTTATCTTTTGTAGCGAGTTCGGTGATTGTATCACCGAAGACCTTGGTATATGTTACTGCCCCTCCCTTGGACGAATGCGGTTTGCCGCTGACGATATCAAAAGGGCCAATGCCGTGAAAGATATCAGGGTCTTTTTCGGCCGGTTCATACCCTTTTCCTTTCTTGGTCAGGACATGAATGAGCATGGGACCATGTGAAGTGTCGCGAACCGTTTCCAGCGTTTCTAACAGATCTTCCAGGTTATGACCGTCAATAGGACCAACATAGTCAAATTTAAAAGCCTCAAAGAGCATGCCTGGGGTGAAAAAACTTTTGAAGCTTTCTTCACTCTTTCTGAGAATATTTAAAATATTTTCACCGACATCGGATATCTGTAGCTTCTCGACCAGATGAGCTTTTACCCGGCTCATAGTTTTGCCGGTGAGTTTACGACTCAAAAAGCTGGAAAGAGCTCCAACATTAGGTGAAATTGACATCTCATTATCATTGAGTATGACAATGAGATCTTTGTCGAGATGTCCTGCATGGTTCAGTGCTTCGAAAGCCATACCTGCTGTCATCGAGCCATCACCGATAACCGCAATTGCACGGTGTGAATCCTTTTTTAGGTTTTTGGCCAGAGTTATTCCTAAAGCGGCCGAAATAGAGGTGGAGCTGTGCCCGGTTTCAAAAGCGTCATAGATACTTTCCTTGAATTTAGGAAAACCACTCATGCCTTTGTACTGGCGGAGTGTAGCAAACTGCTCCCGCCTGCCTGTTAAAATTTTATGGGCATATGACTGATGCCCCACATCCCAGATAAGTTTGTCATCTGGAGTGTTGAAGATATAGTGGAGAGCAATGGTGAGCTCTACTACTCCAAGGCTCGGAGCCAGGTGACCACCTGTCCGCGATACTATTTGTACTATATGGTTACGGATATCCTGAGCCAGTTCCTCAAGTTTAGGGAGGGAGAGTTTCCGAATATCGGCAGGCGAATGAATTCGTTCCAGCAAGGTAGTCTGGATAGTTGGTTGTGGTATCGACATAGCTTCTTAATTAATACAGTGGCCGGGAATGATTCCAGGGTTAAGGATGAAATCATCAACCCGGCGATGGCTCAGGATTATTTATCTGTTGGAAGTATTGACTATTGTCCGGCTGCTTCATTAATGCTGAAGATCCCAGCTCGGAAAAAAACGGTGGTAAACAAATCAATGACTCCTGGTATAGACGTATTCGGCGATGGCTCGGAGCGGGTTGGCATTTTCATTAAATCCAGCCAGGGCATCGATGGCTCTTTCGACAGCTTCCTGTGCTTTTGCACGCGTTTTTTCAATACCGAAAAAAGCAGGGTAGGTTGCCTTTCCCCGCACCGCGTCGGAGCCTGCAGCTTTTCCAAGTTGTTCGGTAGTTGAAGTTACATTCAACAGATCATCTACAATCTGGAAGGCAAGGCCGATGTTGTTGCCAAAAAGAATGAGTTTATCCGTCTGTTCTTTTGAGGCACCTGCTCCAATTGCTCCGGCATGGACAGAACAGGTGATCAGAACTCCGGTTTTGTTCTTATGTATGGTTTGTAAGGTTTCAAAAGGGTAATCATTGTTTTCACTGGCGATGTCCAGCGCCTGTCCTCCAACCATTCCCATTGGACCGGATGCTCTGGCTATAATGTGAATTATCATAAGCCGTTGCAGAGGCGTCAGAGTACTGTTACTCGGGGCGCTCAACAGGTCAAAGGCCCAGGTGAGCAAACCATCTCCTGCCAGGATTGCTCCGGCTTCGCCAAAGAGTGTATGATTCGTTGGTTTTCCCCGGCGAAGATCATCGTCATCCATTGCCGGCAAGTCGTCGTGAATAAGGGAGTAGGTGTGAATGCACTCCAAAGCACAGGCAACCGGCAATAAATTATTTTCAGTATCCGAAGAGTGAGCAACAGCCTCACCTGCTGCAAGACAGAGTATCGGCCGGATACGTTTTCCTCCGACGAAAAGACTGTAGCGCATTGCTTGAATGTGCTTCTCAAAAGGACCGACTGCTTGCAGCATTAACTTTTCGAGAGTTTCTTCAATAACTTTTTTTTTGTTACTCAGATAGATCTTTATGTCCACTTTCCAGTCCATCAAAAGGAATTGCTTCAAGCTTGCCGTCTTTTTCAAGCAATAATTCTACCTTTGCCCGGGCCTCGGAGAGCTGCTCTGTGCAAAAACCGGCAAGCTTGATTCCCTCGTCAAATTTTTTTAGGCTATTTTCAAGACTCAATTCACCGTCTTCAAGCTCTTCGGTGATTTGTTCGAGTCGGGCAAGGGCTGCTTCAAAGGTTTTTTTTGCCATAATTTGTTACACATTTTCAAAATAAAAGAAGGTTGCCTCGTTCACTCTTTCAGGCTAGAACTAGAGCAATTTAGTTTGCCTTGTGACTTTACAAACAAAGCATAAAAAGGAAAAAAATGCATTGTATATATTCCGTGAAAGCCCGGAAGTCGAGTGGAAAAAATCGTAAAGATCATCTGTTTAGTGACTTCGATATTTTTTCGTGAAGTAACTTATCCGAGTCCCGGTGCTTTGCGGGGGTTAATTACCACTGTTCAAATCCTTTTTATGGCCATTTTTTCAGCCGATGAAATAAAATGATAAAAACGATTGAGATGTTTACCAGATGGCTGGCAACTGAAAAAGGTTATTCAGAGCATACAGTCAATGGTTATCAGCGGGATTTGCGAGAATTTGACAGCCATATATCTGAGGGAGAAAAAGGAGACAAAAGTGGGAAGTGCGTTGCTCCTGATGAAATTTCCTCCGGTCAAGTACGGAAATTTATCGTCAGCCTGCACGGACGTAACAGCGCAGCAACCGTCGCTAGAAAAATCTCTGCTCTCAGGTCTTTTTTTCGGTTTGCACAACGTCACAAATTTTTGAAAAATGATCCCCTCTTAGGTATTATTGGCCCGAAGGTCGGCAGGTTTATTCCCGTTTTTCTTACTGTGGATGAGACCTTTGCCCTGCTGGAGGCTCCGGGAGAAAAAGATACCTATGCAATCAGGGATCGGGCCATTCTTGAGCTCCTCTATTCCACTGGTATGCGGGTTGCCGAACTGGTATCAAGGAACGTCGCAGATCTTGATTTAACAGAGGAAGTGCTTACGGTACGGGGCAAAGGAAATAAGGAGAGACTGGTACCTGTCGGTCGACCTGCCATTGAAGCGGTTCGAGGGTGGTTGCCGCAACGGTTACAGTTGATCGTGCAGCGGGCTGGAAGGGGAAGGGCTGTTGAGAACGAAGCACTGTTTCTTAATGGAAGAGGAAGCCGTCTTACTACCCGAAGTGTCGAAAGACTAGTGAAGTTGTATGGGGAGCGGGCTGGGATAACCCAGATAGTCACACCACACGCCCTGCGCCACTCCTTTGCCACCCATCTTCTGGAAATGGGAGCAGACCTTCGCTCTGTTCAGGAGTTGCTGGGCCATGCCAGTCTTTCAACCACCCAGCGATATACTCATCTGACGCTGGCTCATCTCGCAGAGGTGTATGACAAGTCCCATCCTTTATCGATAGAGGATATAATGTAAGATGACAAGACGTTTCTTATCTGTCTATAAATAAAAATAATTTAACACAAAGTGCGCGAATGAAAATACGATCAACTACAATTTTGGCGGTACGCCACAAAGGTCATGTTGCTTTAGCAGGAGACGGTCAGGTCTCGTTAGGTAATACTATAATGAAACATCAGGCTCGGAAAGTACGGCGACTCTATAATGACAAGGTTATAACAGGGTTTGCCGGAGCAACCGCCGATGCTTTTACTCTCTATGATAAACTGGAGCAGAAACTGGAGCAGTTTAACGGAAACCTCATGCGCGCATCGGTTGAACTGGCTAAGGAATGGCGGACCGATAAATTCCTCAGGAAGCTCGAGGCCATGCTTATAGCGGTGGATGAGGAACATTCATTGCTCCTCTCTGGAAACGGTGATGTTATTGAAGCCGATAAAGGAATTCTAGCAATAGGTTCAGGTGGCCCCTACGCTCAAGCGGCGGCACTTGCCCTTGTTGAACATAGTGATCTGGATGCCGAATCAATCTGTCGAGAAGCGATGCAAATAGCCGCCGGTATCTGTGTTTTTACTAATAATTCAATCATCGTTGAAACCATATGATCTCTAATCAGTCCCTTACCCCGAAAGAAATCCTCATTGAGCTCGATAAATACATCGTTGGCCAGGCGGATGCCAAGCGTTCCGTGGCAATTGCCCTTCGTAACCGGTGGCGGCGAAGGCAAGTGCCGTCACCTTTACGTGAGGAGATCGCACCTAAAAATATTATTATGATAGGTCCGACCGGGGTTGGCAAAACAGAAATCGCCCGCCGCCTCGCCGCCCTGGCCCAGTCACCTTTTATCAAGGTTGAAGCCTCAAAATATACCGAGGTTGGATATGTCGGTCGGGATGTGGAATCGATGGTTCGCGATCTGGTCGATCTGGCTGTTAACATGGTAAAGGAAGAAGAAAAAAATCGCATTGAAGGGGTTGCTGCTGCCAATGCAGAGGATAGAATTCTCGATATTCTTCTCCCCCCTGGACCTGGCGCAGCTTCTGCAATCGGGCCGGAGGATGTTCATTCCTTTACCATCCAGCACCCTGATCTACCGATTAAAAAAGAAAACCCCGAGGAGCATTCGACCAGAGAAAAATTCCGGCAGATGCTGAGAGATGGCAAGCTGGATGATCGTGAGCTGGAGGTGTCGCTCAGTGAATCCAAATCGATGCCTATGGTCGAGATCATGACGACTTCCGGGATGGAAGATATGCAGTCCAACCTTCAGGATGCGTTTAGTAAGCTTTTCCCTAGAAAGAAAAAAACTCGAAAGATGAAAGTGCCGGAAGCTTTGGAGGCCACCCAAAAAGAAGAAATGGAAAAATTGATTGATATGGACAATGTCATCAAAGAGGCGCTCCGGAGGACTGAGGAATCCGGGATTATTTTTCTTGATGAAATAGACAAGGTGGCCTCTCGGGGTGGTGGCGGACATGGTCCCGAGGTTTCCCGCGAGGGAGTCCAGAGAGATCTCCTCCCGATAGTGGAAGGTGCTACGGTCAGCACCAAGCACGGTATGGTTAAAACCGATCATATCCTGTTTATTGCCAGCGGTGCCTTTCACATGTGTAAACCTTCTGATCTCATTCCTGAGTTGCAGGGCCGTTTTCCCATTCGGGTTGAATTGCATTCCCTTGGCAAGGATGAGTTTGTTCGGATCCTCACTGAACCGGAGAACGCCCTCATCAAGCAATATGTAGCGCTTATGAAAACAGAAGGAATAGATCTGGTATTCGAAGATGATGCAGTCGATGCAATTGCCGCCATTGCCGTAGATGTAAATGAAAGGACGGAGGAGATTGGTGCTCGGCGACTCTATACGGTGATGGAGAGAGTGCTTGATATTCTCTCCTTTGATGCGTCTGACAGAGAGGCTCAAACATTTATTATTACAGCTGATTATGTAAGAGAACGGCTTGCCGAAATAGTAAAAGATCAGGATCTCAGTCGATATATTCTGTAGTTTGAATTACTGAGTTTGGAGAAAAAAATGTTTTTGAAATTTTTCGGCAAGAAACCCGGGGGGGAAAATGAATCTTCTGCAAGTAACAGCGGACTGGTTCATGGAATTGACCCTGAATTATATTATTGCCCCTCCTGCGGCGATGAGTATCGAGCCGATGTCAGCAACTGCGGGACTTGTAAAATCCCCCTTATCAGTGGCAGAGAAAAGCTGGACAAAGCTATAGAGACACAGGAAGCCCTCGGTAAGCGATCCATGAAAATTTTGCCGGAGGATGAACTTGTCAGTATCCGCAAGGGACCATTAAACGATATGAAAACCCTGCAGAAATTGCTTGCCATGGATCGTATACCTGCCGTTTTGGCAGGGGACGAAGGGAGTTGTGCTAAAGGATGTTGTGGACCGGAGCTGTATCTGCAGATCAAAAAGGAAGATATGCAAATGGCCACCGAAGCCCTTGCCAGGGAATTTATCAAAAGCACAGCTCTTGACACCCATGATTTGAGCAATGCAGCTGTAGTGTTTGACCACCTTGCCGCAGAGACTGTTTGTCCGGCCTGTGGTTGCAGGTTTTCTCCAACAGTTGGGGCATGTCCGGAATGCGGTCTCTGCTTTGAGTAGGGCGAGCTCAGTGGAGAATCAGTTCGGCGTGGTTTTCTGGTTCTCCCAACGCTTCTTTCTTTGTGTTAATGCTATCGGTTTTTTGGAAAATGTGATTGCTTTATAGTTGAGGACTTCCTCCACCTGATCCGTCAGTTGTCGACATGGCCTGATAGTAAGGTCTTTGAGAACCTCAATGTCGACCTCGCCCAGGCCTTGAAAATGGAGGGTCAGCAGGATAGGACAGGAACCATGAAATTGATACAGTATATTTTTCACCTTCTCCATCTGTTGCCTGGAAAGTTTGTCTGCTTCGAGTAATATTTTTGCGGAGTCGGTATATTTTTCTCTCGCTTCCTTCAAAGCATCAATGGAGTCCGCGATAATTTTGGGACCCCGTTCATCTTTTTGAACCGTCCCCTGCACGACTATCGGGTCAGTTGATGACAGAATTTCTTCGCATCGGCTATATGTGTCCGGAAAGACAATTACCTCCACTGACTCATAGATATCTTCCAGGGCCAAAAAGGCCATTGGATCACCTCTTTTACTTTTTAGCTTTTTGCATGAGCGAATGAGCCCACCAATTCGAACCGGCTGTTCATCCCCCCATTCGCCAAGGTTATGAATGGTGCAGTCGGTAACTGTATTGATTTCATGAATGGCATCGTCGAGCGGATGGCCGGTGATATAGAACCCCACTGTTTCTTTCTCATGGGAAAGTCTTTTTCGTTCCTCCCATTCAGGGATATCAGGCATCAGTAGAGCGGAGGTCTTTGGTTGATTCTGTACCTCAGGGGCTATAGAAAAAAGAGACATTTGGCCGCTTTGCAGATCGCGCTGAACCGCCTTTGCCTGTTCCATTGCCTGCTCGAGGACAGCATAATATTGTGCTCTTTTGTAACCGAGAGAATCAAAAGATCCTGATTTGATAAGGCTTTCAATAACCCTGCTGTTGACCCTCCTGGAATCGACCCGATTGCAGAAATCACTGAGTGAGATAAATTTGCCGTTCTTTTCCCGTTCTTCAATTACAGAATCAAGAGCTGCTTCACCGACGTTTTTAACTGCTGCCAGGCCAAAACGAACTCTATCGTTGATTACACTGAAATCCTTAATACTTTCATTGATATCTGGGGGCAACACCTCGATATTATGTTCTTTACATTCGTTTATATAGAGAACAATTTTATCGGTATTGTTCATATCGCAGGAGAGAAGGGCAGCCATGAATTGGGGCATGTAGTGTGCCTTCAGATAGGCCGTCTGGTAGGAAACCAGCGCGTATGCGGCAGAATGAGACTTATTGAATCCGTACCCGGCAAACTTGGCCATGAGATCGAAAATATATTCGGCTTTGTCTTTCGGATGGCCGTTTTTTATGGCCCCAGCCATAAATTTAACCTTTTCCGTATCCATTACTTCTGCAATCTTCTTTCCCATTGCCCGGCGAAGAATATCGGCATCACCAAGAGAGTAACTTGCCAGGATGTTGGCTATTTTCATAACCTGCTCCTGATAGACGATTACTCCATAGGTTTCTTCCAGGACGTGTTTTATGTCTGGTAGGGGGTAGTTTGCAGGTTTTCTCCTGTGTTTGGTTTCGACAAAATCGTCAACCATTCCGGAATCGAGCGGACCAGGACGATAGAGGGCGACCAGGGCGATGAGGTCACTGAACTGTTCCGGAGCAAGTTTGACAAGTAGTTCACGCATGCCGGAACTTTCAAGCTGGAAAACACCTTGTGCATCACCACTGCAGAGAAGAGCAAAGGTCTTGGCATCATCCATCGGGATGGTATCGATATTAAGATCTATGCCGATATCTTTCTTGATATGTTTGAGTGCCTTATCGATTACCGTCAGGGTTTTCAGTCCGAGAAAATCAAACTTTATCAGACCTGTCATCTCGGTATGCTTCATGTCGTACTGAGTCAGAGTCTCCTCGTTACTTCCGCGGCATGTTGGGACATACTGGGTCATAGGACCAGGTGAGACCACGACTCCGGCTGCATGGGTGGAGGTATGACGAGCCAGCCCCTCCAGCGTTTTTGACACAGAGAGCAGCTCGGCAATTCGTGGATCGTGATCTGCAGCTTCCTGGAGCTTAGGCTCCTCAGCCAGGGCTTTTTTGATGGTCATTTTCAGCTGATCCGGAATAAGCTTGGCCACTTTATCGACCTCACCAAACGGGATGTCAAGAGCTCGCCCCACATCGCGTATCACTCCTCGGGCCTTCATTGATCCGTAGGTAACAATCTGGGCTACATGGTCAGCACCGCCGTATTTCTGTCGGACGTAATCGATGACCTCTCCGCGTCTTTCCTGGCAAAAATCAATATCGAAATCCGGCATCGATTTTCGTTCGATATTGAGGAAACGCTCGAAAATTAGCCCGTATGGGATGGGGTCAATATTAGTGATAAGCATACAATAGGCGGCAAGACTGCCGGCACCGGAACCTCGACCAGGGCCTACTGGGATCTTATGTTTTTTTGCCCAGGTGATGAAGTCGGCAACGATCAGGAAATATGCAGGAAAGCCCATAGCACTGATAACGTCGATCTCCAACGTCAGTCGTTCCGTGTAGGTTTTTTCAACTTCCGCGTTGAAAGTACCCGCTTCACGCATTTGGTTAAACCGGGCTTTAAGGCCGTCCCAACAGGCATTTTTAAACATCGAATCGAGGCTTTCCCCTTCTGCTACGGGGAAATTGGGAAAATAATAGTCTCCAAATTGGATTTCAAGATTACAGCGGTCTGCAATTTCCTGGGTGGTGGCGATTGATTCAGGACAGTGGTTGAAGCTTTTCTTCATAACCTCAGGGGATTTGAAGTAAAACTCGTCTGTTGAAAATCTAAACCGTTTTGGATCGTTTATGGTTTTTCCAGTTTGGATACAGAGCAATAGTTCATGGGCATGCGCCTCTTCTCTATTGAGGTAATGGCAGTCGTTGGTGGCAACTAGCTTGATACCCATTTTCGCGCCTAATACCTTGAGCCCATCATTGACCTTCTGTTGTTCCGGGATACCGTTCTCCTGAAGCTCAAAATAAAGGCGATCCCCGAAAATGTCGTGTAGCTCCCGTGCCTTTTTTTCGGCACCGAGCATGTCATTTTTTCCGATAAGATAAGGGACTTGTCCGTGCAGGCAGGCGGTCATGGCAATGATGCCCTCATTGTTTTCTTTGAGAACTGCCATGTCAATTCTTGGTTTATAGTAAAATCCCTCAAATTGAGCGATGCTGGCCATTTTCATCAAGTTCTGATAACCAGTGTGATTCATGGCCAGGAGGATAATATGAAAAGCAATGTTCCCATCGACAACTTTTTTTACCCGCATATCCCCCGGGGCGATGTAGAGCTCGCAACCTACTATCGGTTTTATTCCGGCCTTTTTCGCTTTTGAATAAAACTCCAGAGCTCCGAACATTGCCCCGTGATCGGTGAGGGCAACACTGTCCATGCCGTACTCTTTACATTTATCCAGAAGATCGGCTATACGGATGGCACCGTCCAAAAGACTATATTGGGAATGAACATGAAGATGGGTAAATCCTGCAGACATAATTATTTTTTTAATCCTTGAATATTCTCGAGATGAGCGCCGGTAAGAAGAGCGCCTGTAAGATTTGCTCCGGTTACTGTTGCGCGGATGAGATTACTACCGGTAAGATCAGCATTGGAGAGATCGCAGTCAGTGAGGTTAGCCGCGGCCAGATTGGCCCCAGTGAGTTTTGCGCCGGAAAGATTGGCCCCGGAAAGATTTGCCCGACGGAGATCGGCATCACGCAGATCTGCTCCTGCGAGATTTGCTCCTGCGAGATTTGCTCCAACCAGCTGAGCCCCCCTCAGGTCGATACCCGCAAAGTTGCAATCAGGACAATTGCGAGCGAGGTTTATCAAAATATGATCTCTTTCTGCTTTTGAAAGCTGGGGGACAGAGGGCGGATTGTTACCACCGGAGAGAGTAGTGGCGACATTTTGTCCTTGGTCTATGGGATTACTCTTTTCGGACTGTGGTTGATTTGCCACAACGTCGGCTTTTTTTGGTGACATTGTGCCGGTGTAATACCTTGCACCGTTAGCGCGAAAAAAGATATATTTGTCGTTTTCGTTGAAAAGCTTGTAACACCTTTGATCACCAAAATACCAGACATCAAATTTCATACAGAGCTCATCGTTGGCCGAGATACTCCATTTCCCCTTATCTTTTGCTCCGAGACGACTTGTGGCGGTGAGTTGCCCATTCGGAAGATAAAACACCTTTGCATCGAAATCAATTGCTTCAAGATGAAGACTATGTTCAACCAATAATTCATGTAACTGTGTACCGGAAAGTGGAACTTTTCCATCGGCTAAAAATTGAGTCATAGTGACAGATGCACATGAGCAAAGTACAACGAGAACCACGAATGATAAAAAACATTGTATTTGACATTTCATTCAGATTCTCCTGGGAATTGCTATCTGAGAAAAGTTATCATATATTTGCTATCAGCAAATTAATAGCATAGAAGAAACGATTTTGCACAAAAAAACCGTCAATAGCCGGCATGACTAATATTTGTTGTGAATACAGTTGGAAGTTATTGTATTTCCGGTAATATCGTTGGTAAGCATATGTGGAGGCTGTGTTACCAGAGAAAGAATTGAATAATATTATGGAACGATAGTATTTCTTTTTATGACATAAAATTTTGATAAATGATCGGACTGACAATCTTTTGTTAGAAGGGATAGTCAGGATGGATAATTCGTCTTCAGTTTATATTGTTTTATGGTTATAAGTCTTTTAATTTACTATGTATATCTGTTTTCTCCTCTTTTTGCTGTTCTCTTTCAATATTGAAACGTTCCTTGATCTTTGCGTAGGAAACAAGCTGGATTTCGCGATCTGAAGGAGTGAGAAACGATTCAAGTTTGGTTTTCAGAATAACTGGGTTGATTTCGGAATTGATAGAAATAACCCCCTCCATTATGATTTTTTGGAGCAAGAGTTCCTGATTTGTTCGTTCTTTTACGTTAGCTGCAAATGGAAGGAAGAAAAAATTTGAGAAAATGAGCCCGTACAACGTAGAGGTGAGAGCAATGGGGATCGCTTGCAATATGATTGACGTGTCACCAATACCCCCTATCATCGTAATAAGACCAACCACTGACCCAATGATTCCGAAAGCCGGAAGATAGTCTGCGACAGTTCTTAGCACACGTTCTGAATCTTCTCTTCTCAGGCGGAAAAAGTACATTTCGGTGTTCAAAATATCTCGAATCTGATCAATCTGATAACCATCGATCATACATCCAAGTGCTCTTCTGAGAAAAAGTATTGTTGTCTCATTTTCTTTGTTCTGCAGGGAGAGTACCCCCTCCATTCGAGAGCGAATTGATAAATCGATAAGAATATTGATTACCTCGGTTTCCTTCATGATCGGTTTTCTATATGCAGCAACAAGCACTTTTCTAACGATTTGCATTTGTTCAAATCTGAAGCTGACAAGCGCGGCGGCAAGAGTACCACCACATACAATCAGTAGACCGGAAAGATTAAAATAGAGGCTGACATTGCCGTGAATAGTAAAACCAACAATGAAGAGTCCGCCACTGAGAAAAAGTCCTATCAGGTTTTTGTTTTTCATAAAAGTCGGTAATATTATTCCTTCAGATTTTGGGCAGTGGCCGGTAAGGGATTCGGCAGTCTTTTGGAGATGATGATCTCCACTCTGCGATTTTTAGCACGATTTTCAGATGTGGTATTTGGTGCTATTGGCCGATTGGATGAATATCCGCTGACTACAAATTGATGAGGATTCATGTCCATTTCATCAATCAGAAAGCGAGCCACCGTACTGGCTCTTGTTACCGACAGCTCCCAATTGCTTTTAAATCGGTTCGAACGCATCGGGAGATTGTCTGTGTGGCCGACGATATTAATCATGTAGGGCGTCTTTTGAATGAACGAGACGACTTTTTGCAGTGATTGTTTAGCTTCTTCGGATAGCTCACTTTCGCCGATCGCAAACAACAGATCACCTGTCAGGATGATACGCATGGTTTTGTCTGGAATGATATCAATGGCGGCAAACTTATCAAGGTTATTATTTTCTAAAGCTCCTTTGCTCATTGTATAGATTTCCTGAAACAGGTCAGTCTCTACTGGCTGTGGTTTATCTACATCAAGAGGGTGGGGCTGGAGAATAGTGTTAGGTGGTGTCGGAGTTGGAAAAACCTTGATCTGGGGAGTTATATTCTGTTCGACATCAACGGCCAGAGACTCTTTTGCAGGTTCTAAAGGTGTGGACGGAAAAGGTGTCGATTTCTGCTTTTCTCCAAATTCTTTCATTTCTGACTTAGGTGAAACTTCACTTGGGTAAACAATATTAGGATCAAGCGATTCAATTTCTACCTGTTCAACCTTTTTAACTGTTCCCCCAGTGATAAGAGGTAAGCCTGGATGTATCGGCACAAAAGGAAACGAAACTCCACTGGAGTCGAGGCTCTGCAGGGCCTCAGTTGTATCACCTCCAACGATCTCAGGACTCTTTTTAACGAGGAATTCCTGATGCGCCGTTTGGTATGCGAACATAGAGAGAAACAATACAAACATAGTCATCATCAGGTCAGACCAGGCAATGGACCAATGCGATGCTCGTGGCATTGAGGATGTAAAGATATTGTCATCGATATGAAAAACGGTATTGCTCGGAGAACGTCTTTCGATATTGACAAAATCTGAAGCATACCTGGTTTTGGTCGAACCGCCAGGAATATCAGTGAGATCCAAAACGCCTTCTTGGGAAGAACCGGAGGAAGGCTGTTCAGGGTGAAAAATTATTTTTGTCATTGAATTGATAAGCTATAGCAAAATCGAGAGAAAGAAGGGCGTCAGACACAGTAATTTTATTTCCTTGTGTTGCCCCTTTGGTATTACTTTCTCTATCATATCGTCAAACTGGTCAATAACTAAAGGAGAATCTTTGGATCTAGGTCAAAAGGATGATCTCACTCAAGGCTATAATATGAAAAGTTATTGCCTTTCACAGAATATTTTTTTTAAACTCCTCCAGGCCGATTCTTTCGATGAATCGAGATGTCCGTTCTTTTTTTCGTGCGTGTTCTCTGTAAAAATTAAGACATTGAGTTATCAACAGAATTGCTTGGTCGTCGGATAAATCTGTGGCGAGAACATCTCCTACTCTGGGACGATTTCCTGAATGACCACCAAAAGAAATCGTCCAACCGTTTTTCTTTCCCAGCACCCCGATGTCGCGAACAAAGTTTTCAGCACAGCAAAATTGACAACCCGATACACCAATCTTGAGTTTAGCCGGCAATTCTTTACCAGCCAGGATAGTTTCAATACGTATTCCGAAGCCAAGGGAGTCACGTACTCCGAATTTGCACACCTCGGTTCCCGGACAGGCTTGGACATAATGTAAACAGAGTTCTGTTGCTTTTCCGGGATCCATACCGAGATCTTTATAGATATCCTGAAGATCTTCTTCGTTTAAGCCGACCAGAGCTATGCGTTGACCGGATGTTAGTTTAACAATCGGAATATTGTATTTTTCAACGGCGTCGGCTATGGCACGCAGGTGGTCGCGATTGAGTAGGCCTCCTGGAATACGAGGTACTATTGCATAGGTTTTTTTGTCCCTTTGCAAAATGGCATTTTGGGGTTGGGCAAGTTGCATGGCAGTTCTCCTTAAAAAATATAAAAGGGTTTTCTGAAAATATTTGCGTTAACATGATGATTACAAATGAGATATTGTAACAGGACTCCCGAAACGCGAAGTTTTGCTGCATCGATGGTCGACAACAAAATTAGGAAAACGAGTAGTTGAAGTCCGCCACTCGTCTCCATTTATAGCGTAATATTGGATGGTGGAAAAGTTAGAAAACAGGCTTGAAATCGAAGAAATGACGAGTCTCGAGCCGTCTGTAGGTGTGGGTTTCACCCCGGGCAACAAAAGACGTGGTAATAGCACCGTTCGGGGTGAAACGGACTCCTTCAAGGAATTCACCGTCAGTTATACCGGTCGCTGCGATTGCTACCTCTTTGCTTCGTATAAGATCTTGAGCCCGAAATATTTTCTCGAAGTCAGTAATACCATGTTTTGTTGCCTCTTTCTTATCGCGATCATTCTCGTAGAAAATTTTACCCTCAAAGTAACCACCAAGGCAACTGATAGCGGCAGCGACCAGCACTGCCTCTGGGGCATAGCCATAGCCAATATAGATATCAACTTTTTCACCAGTGATTGCGGCAAGACAGCCGGAAACCTCTCCCTCATCGATTAGTTTAATACGGGCACCGCAGCTTCGTACCTCGTGAATCAGTTGTTTATGTCTGGTTTGATTGAGGATGCAAACAGTCACATTCTCGGTGTATTTTTTAAGAGCCCTTGCAACTCGCTTAACATTTAAAATGGGCGGCTGGTTGATATCAATGACTTCGCCAACCTGCGGACCTACGGCGATTTTGTACATATTGAGATTGGGTACTGATTGTATTGAGCCCTCTTTAGCGATCACGGCGTAAGAGGTGGAGTTGTTTTTTCCGTCAGCTGCAGAGCGATAGGCTTCAAGGGCGATCGCCATAAGATCGGTTTTTTCCCCACCTTTGCCGAGAATGGTTGGTAATTGAAAGGTTTCCGGACGGTCCAGAAAACGGTCATTCATCAGCACACCTTCGATAGCGAGACGATTTAACGTCTTGGTAATTGCTCTTCGGGTCTGATTGAGTATATCGATATGATCACCGAGCCCTTGCAGACGTGCCGCCGTCAACGCAGCAATTTCAGTTGCCCTGACAATTTCCATTCCGTAATTAGTATCCATAAAAGTATTTAAAATAAGGTTTGTATTATAAGGTGCTGGGATAAATACCATTCTGCTCGGCACATTCCAGTAAACGCTGCATGATTGAGTCTCTCTCCTGGATGAGTTTCTTGCCTGCAATAGTGTCCTTTATTTTCATAGGTCGACGGAATTCATCAATGAGCTCGATATCAAGAGGAGCTGATTCCAGTTTTTTTTCAGCAACTTTGATTTCGTCTGGTGTCGGCAAAATAATACCGTACAATTGATGGGGAGTGTGGACCAACGAATGGCCCCTATTATAGTAAGCAGCGGCAAAACCGCCATCAACGTTAATTGCCACTCCATCTTCGCTAGCCATTTGGAGTCCTTTCTTATAATTCACAGGAGTATGACCGAAGATAACTCGTTGTACGCCGAATTCTTCTTGCATTTTTTTCTTAAAAGCCGTCGTCTGCATGTTGTCCTTCCAGAAAAGACTTCGCTCAACATGAGTGTTTTTATCTGTAAGAAAATATCTCTCGAAGGTTTTCATAGCGTGTTTGCCGAAAAAAGGTGATTTGGGACCACACCACAAATAGAAAAACAGTGCTTGATCTTCTGCGTTTTGCTTTTCCCCTTCTAGATACCTTTGTCCAACTCGTACTATGGTGTTCTGAATAAAATTGAGCAGGTTTTTACCTTTACGTGCGAGGAATTCCTCAAACTCACCGTCAGCTGTTGAGGGAACCAGAGCATGAATATTGAGAAAGTTATTCTGAATATGATACGTATGGCCTTTGGTAAAAAGAAACTGGAGAAGTCGTTTGAGATGCCTATTGGAGGTGAACTGCTCAACAAGATCTTCTATTATTAAAGCTTCTTCTTTGGTCAATTGTCCTGGAGCGTCATTATCGAGTGTCGGGAAATGCGTGTCGTTTAGGCCTTCTGTTCGACCGGATTGTAACATTTCGACAAGTCGATCCAGCCAGAGCCGAGAATTCATCTCATATTGTGGAAAATTGTGTATGGTTTGTTCTTCAAGCTTAAATTGAATTATCGCCAAAGCCTTTTCCATTGAGCGGCCCTTGTCGGTTTTAGCCTTGAAATTACCTGTTGCTTTGTCAACTGGATAGGTCAGTTCGGCAAATTCCGCGAGTTTGGACGTATCAAACCTCAGCCGTTCAAGAAACTCAAAATGATCATAACGGCAGGTAATTCTCAATGCCTCGGCGATCAGGGAGCGATTCCCGGATGCTGCCCCCATCCAGAGAATATCGTGATTACCGAATACGTAATCGACGCCATTTCGATAAAAGTTGGAAGAGAGGATCCTGAGAATCTTATCTGGTTGAGGACCCCTGTCGAACACATCACCCAAGACTTGAATCCGGTCAAGTAAGACCTGCCGGATAGCATGTGATAAATGGGAAATCAGCCGGTCAGCTATTATCTTCTCTTCAAAAATTGGATCGGGAACAGGTAATCCGGACATCAGCCGATTGATGACATCCCGGAATTCAGGTCGGAATATCTCACGTTCCTGGGAGCGGATGTTGGTAAGTTTGTATTTAAGTATTTCCACCAGACAGAGTATAACGTCCTGCATATCCATCTGGATTCCATCATCTTGAAAATATTGTTGTTTCCTTATTATTTTGGTCAGGTATTGAATTTTTTCAGAACTAAAAGTGTTGGGTAAAGCCTCCTTGCAAGTTTGGTAGAGCATACCAAATCTTCCCCTGAGAATAGATTTAAAGCGGTCTCCTTCTCCGTGGAGATCGCTGATCCACAGTGTAGTGGGGATATTTGAATTTAGCTCAAGCTCAAGATCAAGAAGTTTATTGGAAAGTTTATCGATTTCACTGGCTCTAACTCTGGCGACCCGACTGCTCATATCATTTAGTTTCTGAAGAGGGGACATAGTTTCACCAATTTGACAGGGATGGGAAAAATAAAAAAAACGAATAGGAAGTGCAATTAGGCTGTAATATTGATTTTATTCAGTCCTTGACTGAATAAAAACACACTATAGTAATAGATTAATGAATTGCACAGGAAATCGCAAGAATTTGTTAAATAGAAAAGGGTACATGGTGGTTTTAGTTACGGTACAAATGACACTCAAGGTTGTCGGTCTAGGCATTAGAAAACATCATGAATCTCAAGAAATCAAAGGTAGAGCATTTACGGCAAATTAATTGCATATTTGGTATCAAAGCCTGAGAATTCTGGAAAAAGCTATTGAAGCGGAGACCGCAATTACCGACAGAGTGTTTTTCAGAAGCGATAAAAGACAAGACTTGTGTTCGATAAATGTACAGAGAAGAGATTATCTGGATATAAAAAGCCAAAAGCCCCAAGCAGAGAATCTGCCTGGGGCTTTTGGATATAAAAAACGGCGGTGACCTACTCTCCCACACAGTCGCCCGTGCAGTACCATCGGCGCTAAAGAGCTTAACTTCCGTGTTCGGAATGGGAACGGGTGGATCCTCTTTGCTATGACCGCCGTAAAAACTAGAATAAATTTCATTCAGGGCAGGGGAGTTGCGCTCCTCTAAGCCTTATGTATGTTCGTTTCGTCCCCTGCGGGGACATGCTTTTCTAAGATAAGCTCTCAAAGAGCGAGAGCTTATCAAGAGTCGCACGATAATCGAATAGTAGGGTAGTCAGTAGAGTATTAATCAAAAAATATGGATAAGCCGCACGGCTTATTAGTATCGGTAAGCTCCATGTATTACTACACTTCCACACCCGACCTATCAACGTTGTGGTCTACAACGAGCCTTCAGATGGTTTACACCATGGGATATCTTATCTTGAAGTGGGCTTCCCGCTTAGATGCTTTCAGCGGTTATCCCTGCCGAACTTAGCTACCCAGCAATGCCCCTGGCGGAACAACTGGTGCACCATAGGTTCGTCCATCCCGGTCCTCTCGTACTAGGGAAAGATCTCCTCAAATATCCTGCGCCCGCAACAGATAAGGACCAAACTGTCTCACGACGTTTTAAACCCAGCTCACGTACCACTTTAATTGGCGAACAGCCAAACCCTTGGGACCTGCTTCAGCCCCAGGATGTGATGAGCCGACATCGAGGTGCCAAACCTCCCCGTCGATATGGACTCTTGGGGGAGATAAGCCTGTTATCCCCGGAGTACCTTTTATCCGTTGAGCGACGACCCTTCCATGCGGAATCGCCGGATCACTAAGACCTACTTTCGTACCTGCTCGAGATGTCTCTCTCGCAGTCAAGCTCCCTTATGCCTTTACACTCTACGGCTGGTTTCCAATCAGCCTGAGGGAACCATCGCGCGCCTCCGTTACTCTTTAGGAGGCGACCGCCCCAGTCAAACTACCCACCAGACAATGTCCTGGATCCGGATTACGGACCGCAGTTAGATTCCTAAGATAACAAGGGTGGTATTTCAAGGGTGACTCCATCGACACTGGCGTGCCGACTTCAAAGTCTCCCACCTATCCTACACATGTTATCTCAAAAACCAATGCCAAGCTATAGTAAAGGTTCACGGGGTCTTTCTGTCTAGTTGCGGGTAACCGGCATCTTCACCGGTACTACAGTTTCGCTGAGTCCCTGGTTGAGACAGTGGGGAAATCGTTACGCCATTCGTGCAGGTCGGAACTTACCCGACAAGGAATTTCGCTACCTTAGGACCGTTATAGTTACGGCCGCCGTTTACCGGGGCTTCGGTTCATTGCTTTACCTTGCGGCTGACAAGTCCCCTTAACCTTCCGGCACCGGGCAGGCGTCAGACCCTATACTTCGTCTTTCGACTTCGCAGAGTCCTATGTTTTTAGTAAACAGTCGCTCCCCCCATTTCACTGCAACCAGACTAGGCTCAATTAGTAAATAATATCACCTTGCTGGCACACCTTCTCCCGAAGTTACGGTGCTATTTTGCCGAGTTCCTTAACCAGAGTTCTCTCAAGCGCCTTGGTATCTTCTACCTGCCTACCTGTGTCGGTTTACGGTACGGTCACATTCATAACTAGATACGAGGATTTTCCTGGAAGCATGGACCCAGCCACTTTGTTGTCTAAAAGACATCGTCATCACGCCTCAGTGTTATACAAGGACCCGGATTTGCCTAAGTCCTCCACCTACACGCTTAAACCGGGACAACCAACGCCCGGATGGCCTTACCTTCTCCGTCCCCCCTTACCATCAAACATTATGAAAATGGTACAGGAATATTAACCTGTTTCCCATCGACTACGCCTCTCGGCCTCGCCTTAGGGGCCGACTAACCCTGAGCAGATTAGCTTGACTACAGGAAACCTTAGGCTTTCGGCGACAAGGTTTCTCACCTTGTTTTTCGCTACTCGTGTCAACATAAGCTCTTGTGGAACCTCCAGCACTCCTTACGGTGTACCTTCACAGGCGGCCACAATGTTCTCCTACC
>CAWHJQ010000010.1:0-137061 GCA_963829695.1 uncultured delta proteobacterium
ACGGCATGCAGCTTGGCTTGCCAAAGAGCATCATTCCCCAGGAAGCACCAATCATGGAGAGCGGCAAGACCACGACCATGACCAGTGATAAACGCACCGAACGGTAAATAGCAATGAGCGCCATGAGCAAGATGATAATACCGGTACCAATAGCCTTGATCATTCGTTTAAATGAGTCGTTGAGCTGGGCTATATCGCCTTCCTGGCTGACCATCACCCCGCTGGTGTTGATGCCCTGAAGAATTGCGTCGGCGTCAGAGGTAATATGGGTGATGGGGCGCTTGTTGCGATAGCCGCTGACATCGAGACTATAGAGCATTCGGTCCCTTTCAATTTTTGCTGCAGTCAAACGTTGATGGATATCGGCCACCGCCTCTAAGGGCACACTAATGCCGTCAGTTGTCTGAATGGGGAGCAGGCGCAGGCTCTGCAGGTTGGCATTGAATTCACCCTTGAGATAGAGTCTGACCGGCTGGGTATTCATGGTGGCAAAATTACCAAGCAGAGAGACAACCTGTCCTTTGATGGGGATCTGGGCTGCGATGGCAAATGGGGTCAAGCCATAGCTGAGTGCTTTATTGGTATCGATAATCACCTCGGCCTCATTAAAATCCTGGTCCCAGGAGAGAGACATACTGGTAAGGCCTTTTATTCCACCAAGTTCTTCAGCAATCTCATGCCCCATTTCAGGCAGATCCCGGTAATCCGGAGCCCTTAATCGCACATCGAGCGGTGCCTTGATCGAAGACATGGGTGTTGCGCCAAAGTCGTAGACATCAACACTCTTGACGCCCGGCAGCATGTTCAACTGGTCACGAATCTCTTCTTCGATCTGCCAAAGAGTCTTTGTTCGTTCAAAGCGGTTGACGCAATTGACCGTAAAGGTCGTTTCGGCAGGCAGGTTACCGCTCCCAAGTGACAGGACCCCGGCCTCACCACCAAAGGCCACTGAGCTCATTAATACCTCTTTCTGGCTGTGCAGCCAGATAAGAAAAGGTGCCATCCGCGTTTCGGCGCTTTCAACAGTGTCATTGGCAGAAAAGGCCACATGGACCTTGATAATCCCGGTGTCCATAGGCGGCATCACATCTTTGCCAATGATCGGCATGACATTTTTCAGACTCAGCACCAGAACCGCCAATACACCCAGCGTCAAGACGAGCTTTCTCACCTTGGAAAAGCGGCCGTTAGAAAAATGGAGAACACTCTCATAGGGGGCAATCAGCCGTCCTACACTGTTTTCATAAAGGGTCTCAAAGAAGAGTTCCACCCTATTCTTTTTTATTCCCTTTCGGTACAGATAGACCGATAGCTTGGGGATGAAGGTGATAGACAGGAAATAGGAGACCAGCAGGGCAATGATCAGGGTTTGAATCAGAGGCCTGAAAATATGCTCGGGAAAGTCGCCGACAAACATAAGGGGGAACATCACGGCAATAGTGGCTACGGTACCGGCAAAGATGGGTGCAATAACTTCCTTGGTTCCCTCTTCGATGGCGGTCTCCAGATCTTCATGCATTTCACCAAGGTGACGTTCGATGTTTTCCAATACAACCACTGCATCATCAACCAGCAGACCAAGAGCCAGAATGATAGCCGTATAGACAACAATGTTCAACTCACCACCTAACAAATATATCACCGCCATAGTGGAAAAAAAGACCAGCGGAATGGAGAGGCCTGCAGCCAGAATGGCCCGGAAATTTCCCAGGAAAAAGAGCAGCACCAGCAGGGTGTAAATTATGGCGTCGCGCAGGGCCTCCAGCATATTGTCATTGGCGGTCTCGATCAAGTTACGCTGGGTGTCTGCGATCTGGAAATCAATATTGGGGTACTGGTTTTTTAGTTTGTCTATTTCTGCACGGGCCGCGTTGCTCACGCTGAGTACGGAACCGCCGGGCGATCGCTGGATGGCCAGGGCTATAGCTCCTTTGCCGTTCCCTATATAGCCGGAAAATCGTTTCTGGGTAGACCACTGGATATCAGCTACATCGCCGAGTCTGAGGTTGGCAGATACTCTCAATCTCGACAAGGCTGCTACACTAGTCTGCTCGCCGTAATAGGTCAGGGTGAAGAATCCGTCAGGGCCCTTGACAAAACCAAGCGGGATGTCCCGGTTCGCGGCCATTATGGTATTTGCCAGGGTGTCGACGGTAAGCCCATAGCGTTGCAGACGCAAGGGATCAATCTCGATAACGAGGGCACTTTGATGACCGCCGAAGACCTCAACGTTGCCTATGCCGGGATTGGACAGCAAAGCCGGTTTGATAAAAGAATCGGCAATCTTGCGAATGTCGCCAAGGCTGATCAGATCGCTCTTCGGACTTAAGGCCACCACCTCGACCGGCAGGGTAAACGAACCTGCAGTATAAATAGCCGGATTGGCACTGGCGGGAAGATTTGCCCGGGCGATAGACAGGGCATTGGCCACATCCACAGCCGCCGCGTTCAATCCTTTAGTGTATTCGAACTCTGCTTTGACAATGGAAAAGTTGGCGACGTTGACCGAGCTGATCTCGCGTACTTCACTTAAACGGGCGATTTCATTTTCTATGGGTTTGGAAACCGTGCTGGCGGCGACCTCGGCCGTTGATCCCGGTACCTGTGTAATGACAATAACCTGCGGGCGATCTGCATCGGGAAAGAGGTTCTTTGGCATGGTGATAAGGCCAATAACCCCTAAGACAAAGAACAGAGCGATGATGGAAAACAGCAGGTGTGGCCGCTTATAAAAAAAACTAAACATAGTTTTATCCAAGAGAAAAGAAAGATTAGATGAAGTTATTTCTTAACAGTAATTGGAGTTCCCGCCAGCAGTTTGAGCAGGATATCCGGCTTGGCAACAATCACCTGGCTGGCCTGCAAACCTTCAACAACCATTCCTTCGGTACCTCCGGCGATGACCTTGACCGGAACCGGACGAGCCTTTTCTCCTTCAGGAACAAAACACAAACTCTGACCCTCTTTTTGCAATAGTGCTGACATGGGGATCATAGTGCCACCTCCATGGTAGATGACCAGCCGTGCCGGTAACCGTTCACCGGAACTACTTTTGGTCTCAACATCGGCCCGATATTCATCCAAACCTTTAAACGTGTGATTCAGTGGCACCAATGGATGGCGCTGGTCCTCGAAAATAACTTCTGTTGGCCGAATATCTCCGGCGGAACGGAGGAGCAGATACTTGCCGTTGTCTGCCTGGATCGACAGTAACGGTTTGCCGGGCATAGCAATAACACCGACATTGGCTGCCGTAGCACTTACCAAACCATCTATGGGCGCAACAATCACCGCATAACTGAGAAGATTGTCGACCTCTTTACTATTTTGTTCCAGCATACCTTTTTTACTAGTCAGGCTCTTCAGACCCGCCTGTAGAGAAGCTATTTTGCTTGTTTCAGTGTCATATTGCTCAACAGAGGCTCCATGGACATCGAACAGCGCCTTGGTTCGTTTGTGGCTGTCCAGGGCTGCGCTAATGGCGATTTGTTGCGCGGAGATTTCTGCCTCAAGGGAGGCGATCTGCAGAACTATGGCCTCTCTTTTTGCGAGCAAGTCTTCGTGATCCAGAGTAACGACCACCTGGCCTTTTTGGACGTTGTCGCCACTAGTCACCATGCTGGTAATTCGCGACGCAAGCCTGGAAGAAAGCTCGACATCCTGGTCGCTGCGGATTTCTGCCAGGGCCGGTAGGGTGAGGAGAATATCCTCTGTTTGCGGCTTTGTTACCTGAACTCTCTGATGATACAATCTCATGGGTGGAATGTTGGCCATGGCCTGTTTCTTTATTTTGACCAACATCACTCCGCCACCAACCAGCAGTACGGCAATAACTATCCATATAATTTTCTTCATTGAATCAACTCGTCCAAATTGTTGCCGTACAGCACCGCCAGGGTGGCAAAAGTCTCCCACCAGCGTGCTTCGGTCAAATAGTAATTCGCCTCAGCCGATAGTACTTTATCCTCGTAACGCAGGTATTCTTCCTGATTCATCCTCCTGCTGGTGTAGGCTACCTTTGCCACCTTAAGCAGTTCACGTTCATGTTTGATACTGTTTTGCGCCAACTCCTTGGACTGGCCAAGAAGGTCCAGGGTTTTAGTCAGGTTCCTGGACTTTGCCTCCAAATCAATCTTTGTCCTGGCGAAACGCATCTTTTCCAGATGTAATTCAACATTTGCCCGTTCAATTGCTGTGTAAGCTGGTTTGTTAAAAAGCGGTATCTGCAGGGTCAGGGCAAACCCACCGTACTCGTTATCAACATTTTCGCCGGTATTGTAGCCTTCACCGTAATTATGAAACCATTGGGCGGTGCCAATGATGCTGGGATAAAGTTTGTCTTTTGCTGCCTGCACGCCAAACTCACGGGCCTCGATATCTTTTTGTAGTGGTTTAAGTGGAAAAAGATCACCTTCTGCAAAGGTTCTGTTCAACTGTAATGTGACCGGTTCTTCAAGGAAAATACCGGTGAGCGATTCAATGTTTTTTTGCAGATCGCTCTCCTGTTGCAAGGTCTGGAGGAGGGTAATATCAACTTGATTAATGGCCTCGTCCATCTGAATTTTTTCAGTTTCAGGAAGTCGGCCGGTTTTGACCTGGAGACTGATGTCGTCCCAGGTCTTTTTCAGGGAAGCTCTCCGCGACGCTAGAGCTTTTGTTAAAGAATTCATGTGCAACAGATGCGCATCGGCTGCTACCAACGTGGCCTGACGCTCAAGCAGGTTGAGCCTTTTCTTTGCCCGAGAACTGTCGGCCAGGCTCTTTGCTTGATCGCCAAGAGAGAACAACTCTTTTACAAAGATAGGCAGAGAGAGAGATCCCCCGAACCGACCGATGGTGTCACTAAACGGAAGTGGTTTCCCGGTTACCAACCGTTGTGCGGACTCTGTGGGTGTCACAGGTCGTAAATTGGTCGGAGAGTTGTACTCCTCATAGCTCAAGACACCGGTCAGTAAAGGATAAAATCGATCGTGTACCGACTGAATACCCAATTCGGCGTCTCTGGTCTGGAGAATGTCCAGCTCTGTTACTGCCTGATCTTTGAGGGCCGCAAAGAGGTCGGCCATGGATGTTGCTTTTGCTTGCGTGACGCAGCAGAGCAAAGCAATGGATACATATGCCACTATTTTCACGCGGCCTCCTGCTGGGATGAGTACCATAGAAACTCTTTTCTTGTTTTTCACTGAAGCTAAAATTTATTCAGCCTATCCAACCTTCTACATCAGATTGTTTAGGGATATTGCCCACGGATTTCACCTGACCGTCAATAACCACGGCCGGGGTAGAAAAGATGCCAAGTTGAGCAATTTCCTGAAAATCTGTGACTTTAATGATTGTGGCCTCTACTCCTTTTGCTGCAACGGCTGCCTTGACAATTTTTTCTGTCTTTTCACAGGATGCGCACCCTGGTCCACATACTTTAATTTCCATATCTGTTCCTCATTTTGTTGGGTTGAAATACTGCTCACCAACAGGTGAGCAGCATTTCATTCGAGATAAACTTCAATCAAATTATCAGATTGAATAAAAAGCCAGTGAATAAAATTCCGCTACCGACAACTGCGATAAAGACAGCTATCAATTTTGGTTTGAGCACCTTTCGAAGAATGATCATCTCGGGCAGTGACAGGGCGATAACACTCATCATAAAAGCCAGTACTGTGCCAAGTGCGGCACCCTTGCCAAGGAGCGCTTCCACCACCGGAACAATGCCCGCTGCATTGGAGTACATGGGAATACCAACTAAAACAGCGCCAGGCACTGACCACCAGGCATCCTTGCCCATGATGGAGGCCATAAGGGTCTCAGGCACAAAGCCATGAATGGCTGCACCCACGCCAATGCCGGCAATGACATAGATCCAGACCTTGCCGACGATATCACTCACCGCTTCCCGGCCACGACCAATGCGGTCGGCCCAGCTCAGTTTTTCTTCGATGACCACGGCTTCACCCGCCCGCAATGCCTGCACCCACTCCTCAATCCAATGCTCCAGCTTGAAGCGGCCAATGACCCAGCCGGAAATTATGGCGATCATGAGACCTGTGACAAGGTAGATGGCAGCGACTTTCCAGCCAAGCAGGCCATAAAGCAGAACCACGGCTATTTCATTAACCATCGGGGCGGCAATAAGAAAAGAGAAGGTTACGCCTAAAGGGACTCCGGCCTGAACAAAACCAAGAAAGAGTGGTACTGCAGAGCAGGAGCAAAACGGGGTTAAAATACCAAGTAAAGCAGCCATCACGTTGCCTGCTGACTCGCGTTTTCCGGCCAGATATTTACGGGTACGTTCCTGGGTAAAAAAAGAGCGGATCATGCCAATAACAAAAACAATGAGCGTCAGCAGCATCATCACTTTAGGGGTGTCATAAACAAAAAACTGGATAGCTTCACCCAGATGACTACCCTTTTCCAGGCCGATCAGTGAATAGGCAAAAAAATAAGAAAAGGGCTCAAGCTGTTTGTAAATGAGATACCAGAAAACAAAGCCGAGCAGTCCCAGGGTGATGGCTTTGCCCATATTGCGATTTTTGATTTCTGGTGATTGGTCGACAGCTGTTTTTTTGCAGTCACATCCACAATTAGTGTCAACAGGTTGAATTGCTTTCATAAAGGTAGCCTTTGGTTTTTTGGTGCACAATAACGCTGAACAGCCGCAGCCGGTAAAGCCTTACGCATCCTGTCCAGTTCATTATCATGATCCAGCCAATCGCTCAGCTTCGTCAGCATTGTTTCTGCATACGCTGACTCGCTGCCATCTGCCAGACTGTAAATCATCCAGGTTCCCTGCCGATTTCTTTCCACAAGCCCGGCATCCTCAAGGATTTTCATGTGCTTAGAGACCGTAGATTGGGCCAGGCCCAAGACCTCTTTAATCTCACAGACACAAAGTTCCCCCATCTGCAGGAGTTTTATCACCCGTACCCTGTTCGGGTCGGACAGAGCTTTCATTACTCGAATAAATTGTTTCATTGGCCATTCTCCTTTATTCATATATCGCTATTTAACGATTAAAATAGCTCTTGAATTATTTTTGTCAACGATTTTTCTCTGTGTTTTATAATTTCATCAGCTTGACTGTTGTGTCCTGATTTCAAACGAAAATAGCCGGAGGAAATACTGGATTGAATCATCGATTTCAAAATCACAAATTTTTTTATTGAGAAGGTACCGATGTCATAGAAAATGATAATTTAGGAAAAAAAATGTGTTACAATTTCGAAACATCATGCAATATAAGAAATTCTCAATTGCATAGAAACCACCTGTATAAAACAATGGATTGATATTTGCACAGCTTGGTGTAAAGCAGTTTTTATTGTTGTTTGCATTTTGCATGGGGGCATCATGAAACATCTCATATTTTCGACTCTTTGTTTCTTCTTTATTTTTTTTACGTCAAACGAAACAGAGGCCTCACCGTCTTCGATACGAGCTGGAGTCGCCAGCATGATTACGCCTGTCAGCGCTGTAAAATATTATCAGCAGGTCGTCGAATACTTAGGGAAAAAATTGGGTGTTCCGGCAGAGATGATCCATCGGACCACCTATGACGAGATTGATACCATGCTCGAGGAAGGTTTGGTGGATGTTGCTTTCATTTGTTCTGCTCCTTATGTAATGGATAACAAAAAGTTTGGTGCCGAATTACTGGTCGCTCCCCTGGTAAAAGGGAAACCGTTTTATCAATCCAATATCATTGTCCATCAAGACAGTCAGATAAAAACGGTCGATGAGCTTCAAGGGAAAACCTTTGTCTTCGTTGATCCAAAATCCAATACCGGCCGGCTCTATCCTGCCTATTTCCTTGCCAAGAAACACGAAACTCCAGAAAGTTTTTTTAGCTCCTATCTCTATAGTTACAGCCACAATAAGTCCGTAGAAATGGTTGCGAAAAAAAAGGCCGCCGGCGCAGCAGTAGACTCAATTGTTTATGATTTCATGTTGGCCACCAATTCCCCTTACGCACAAGAAACAAAGGTTATTCATCGCTCTCCGCAGTTTGGCATTCCGCCTGTTGTCGTTCCTCCAGGCTTATCACCTTTTCTAAAAAGTGCCATTCGGGAGGTTTTTCTCAATATGCATAATGACCCGGATGGCAAACGGATATTGGATGCAATGAGAATTGAGAAGTTCATCGATGTGCCCGATAGCAATTATGATTCCATTAGAGCTATGGGTGCCTTTATGGACAACAACAAAAAGTTGCTGGACAATCAGTCAGTTCCTGAAAAGAATGCTTTGTCAAATACGTCTGACATTATTTACTTCGGTATATTGCCCCGAGACAATCCGAGGATCTCCTATGAGAGATACCAGCCGTTGATGGACTATCTGTCCAAGGAAACCGGTGAAAAAATTGAATTGAAACTTGAAACAAATTACAAAGATGTGGTCAATAGCCTCGGTCAGGGCAAGACTTCCTTTGCCCTGTTGGGGCCCCTTACCTACCTGGATGCTTTTAATCGATATGATGCTGCTCCGATCGCCAGGAGCAAAACTGCCCGTGGAGAAGTTTTTTTCAGGAGTGTGATCGTAACCAAAATGGACGGTTCTATTAAGGAATTGTCACAAATGGTTGATAAGAAATTTGCCTTTGCAGCACTCTGGTCCACATCAGGTAATTTACTGCCACGGTACATGCTTGCCTGGGCAGGGATCCATCTCAACAATTTAGCTGAGTATCAACACTTTAATCAACACGATACGGTAGCAAAGAAAATTATCAGCCATGAATTTGATGCAGGTGCAATCAGGTTGTCCATTGCAGAACAATATTTGCAGTATGGACTAAAGATAATTGCCACATCGGACCCTATTCCCACTGGTCCTGTGGTTGTTTCACCCAAAACACCGCACGACATTATGCAGAAGGTAAAAGAAGCTCTGCTTTTGATGACGACAAACTCAGAAGGCAAGGAGATATTGAAAAGGCTCGACCCTGATCTTCAAGGGGGCTTCGTTGCCGCATCTGATGCCGATTATAGTGAGGTCAGACAGATGATAAACAAGGTGCCGTTGACCTGCGGCATAGGCTGTCATCCGAAAAGGGTTTTTTGAGATGATGCAGTTTGTCACCCACTCCCTTCAAAAAAAATTTATTCTGATAGCATTCATTTCAGTTTTTGTTCTTGCTCTTATTGTGAGTTTTTTTGTCGCAACGAAAACAAAATCAGCTCTTTATAATGCAACGGAACAAAAGGGTAGAATGCTCGCAAAAACTGTCAGTGTCCTTATTGTCAATGAGCTCATTTACGAGAAATTGGGGCTTGTTGAGGAAGGCGGGTTAATAGACAATTATGTCCGGGAATTGTATCAACGCCAAGAGCTGGAATTGGAATATGTTGCCGTACTTGATAACAATCTTCAGGTAATATCACACAGCGATTTTGGGGAATTTGGCAAGTTTTATGAAGATCCCTTTGCTAAAGATGCTCAAGTTGCAGTCGATGTTCTTGTGAAGAAAACCAAGCATGCAAAATCTCATAAAGATGCCTTGGAATTTGCCATACCACTGTCCATTGAAGGAAAGCGCTGGGGGGTGCTCCTTTTTTCGCTTTCTCTGGAAAATGTAGAACGAGAGGCCCGAGTGATACTCTTCCAGATACTGTCGCTTACCTGCATGGCCTTGGTGTTCCTCTTTATCCTTATCTATTTCCTCAGCCAAAGGTTTATTCGACCTATCATTGATCTCTCCCAGGCAATGGCAGAGGTGGAGGTAGGAATGGTAGAAAAGACCATTCCAGTTAAAGGTAAAGACGAATTATCGCAGCTGGCTGAGAGTTACAATGAAATGGTTCGCCGAATTCGCGAAGCCAATGAAGAAATGAAACTGGCACATGAAAAGCTTCTTCAATCAGAAAAACTGGCCACACTTGGCGTCCTCTCCTCAAGTGTCGCCCATAGAATCAATAATCCTCTGGGAGGTCTATTTAACTGCGTGCACATGCTGCAGCGTCGAGGAGACGACCGAGAGTTCAGACAGAATTATCTCGCCCTCATCGAAGAAGGATTGGACAGCATTGAAGAGACTGTTGGACAGTTGTTGTGGACGGCGGGAACGAGGGACGGTGAGGAAAAGCGCTCTGATGTCTCGACCGTTCTTGCCGCTGTAGTGAAATTCCTGGATTACCGAATGAGGAAGCAAAGTATTTTATATACAGAGGCTATCTCAGAAGGTCTTAAAATCCCCGTTGCGCCACACGATCTCGAGGAGATATTGCTCAATACCATGATAAATGCCATTCAAGCGATGGAAAGTGGTGGCAGGCTGACGACGACTGCCAGGAAGCAGGGAGATGAGATTATCTTGCAGATTGAGGATACAGGTACAGGCATCCCAGGCGATAAACTGGACAAGGTTTTTGACCTTTTCTATTCTACCAAAAAGGCCGGTGAAGGGACTGGTCTGGGCATGTGGATGACCTATGAATTGGTCAAGAAATATAAGGGTAATATAGAGTTACAGAGCGTGGAAGGGACTGGCACAACCGTTTTTATAACCATTCCGGAGATCACATGAATAAAAGCATATTGATCGTGGAAGACGAGAAGATACTCCGAATCTCTCTTGCCGATGCACTGAAAGAAGAGGGTTATACAGTTCTTGCCGTACCCGATGGTGAGGAGGCAATACTTGCTATAAAACAAGGTGCTTTCTCGCTCATAATTACCGATATCCGTTTACCCGGTATCAGTGGCATGGAAATATTACGCCAGTGCATGCAGATTGCGCCGTCCGCACCGGTAATTGTGATGACTGGTTATGGCAATATCAAGGATGCAGTCGAATCCATGCGGATAGGTGCTTTTGACTATATAACCAAACCATTTAGTCTTGATGAAATGTTTGTCACTGTTAGCAAGGCGTTGGAAGTATATACAATTACAGAAGAAAATATTCGTTTAAAAAAAGAACTCAATAGCCAATTTAGCGCGGGAAGGATTGTTGGCGAAAGTAAGGCCATGCAGTCGGTCTTTGCCATACTTGATAAGGTAAGCAGGACTGAATCCACTGTGTTGCTTCTGGGGGAATCGGGGACTGGCAAAGAGCTGGTTGCATCAACCATTCATTACCAAAGTGCCAGAAAAAAAGAGACTATCGTTCGGGTCAATTGTGCAGCATTACCCAACGATTTAATTGAGAGTGAATTGTTTGGTTACGAAAAGGGTGCCTTTACAGGGGCGGACGCAAAGAAACCCGGTCGTTTTGACCTGGCAGATAAAGGGACTCTCTTTCTTGATGAGATTGGTGATCTCCCTGCTCTCACGCAAGCAAAAATGCTACGCTTTCTAGAAGAGAAAACCTTTGAACGTCTTGGTGCCACCTCGACCGTCTCTGTCGATGTGAGAATTATTGCTGCAACCAACAAAAACCTGGAAAAGGAGGTTGCTAAGGGAACGTTCAGAGAAGATTTATACTACCGGCTCAATGTTATTCCCATTGTTTTGCCTCCTTTGCGTAAGCGGGTTGAGGATATTCCTCTGTTCATTGATACATTTTCCCGCAGTTTTAATGATCAATTTGGCACAAATGTTACCTTTGGAAACGATGCCATTGCAGAGCTGCTCAAATACAGTTTTCCGGGAAATGTAAGAGAACTGCTTAACGTGGTGGAAAGGTGCATTGCCCTGTCATACAGCAAGATCATAAAACGGTCTGATCTGCCCCCGCACATTTTGAAAAATAAGCAGGAAAAAATCCCGCTCTTTTCTCTGCAGCAAGTAAGTGCCGAAGCAGAGAAGGATCATATTGTAAAAATACTCAGAGTCACCCGGGGCAACAGATCAAAAGCCGCTGAGATACTCGGGATAAACCGGAAGACACTCTGGGAAAAAATTAATAATTACGGCTTGGATATATAGAACTATCAGAGGAGAGTATTCTTGTGCCTTCCTGCTTTGTTACGACAATGTAACACTCGCCCATCTACTAGAATCACATATCATTATGATATGTAACAGAAATATCCACTATCTCTGTTCACTCTGGCTAATCACGGAAGTCTTTCAGTAAAAAGCTCGTATATATATCTGTTATTATATCATATATTCCATATTTGACATGAAAAACGTTACCCAGATGTAACATTTTTGTCCTCGTTTCACATGGCATAGAAAGTGCTCTCAGGACTTTATAGATTATTTATTTGATGAATGAAAATAATCTAGAAAAAGCACTCATTACCAGGCCATTTCAAAGGAATGGATAGAACCACATCCCATAAGGAGGCAAAGAATGGCAGAAAAATCATTGCTGGAACAAATGCGGGCGGATGTCCAGCGAGCGCTGAAAAAACCAATGGAACAGCGACGGTGGGCGATGATCGTTGATATTCGAAAGTGTGTGGGATGTCATGCCTGCACAGTCGCTTGTAAGGCTGAGAACAAGACCCCACCTGGAGTCGACTACCGAATCGTCAAGGAGGCTGAGGACGGTGTATACCCAAATGTTCAGCATTACTTCATGCCGACCCTCTGTATGCAGTGCGAAAATCCTCCCTGCGTCAAGGCCTGCAAGGATGGGTCGCTTACCAAGGGGACGGACGGTGTTGTTCGGGTCGACTATGCCAAAAACACCGGAGAACCTGGGGTGGTTAAGGCTTGCCCATATGACGCAATGTCCATTGACGATGGTAGCTACTACACCGATGGCACGCCTAAACACGAAATGTATGAGGATGCTGATACCTTCGAGTACGGGGTCAAGTCCGGGCGTAAGGGAAAAGTGAAAAAGAATCGCAAATGTCACTACTGCATGCATCGGGTCGAAGCGGGGATGCTACCAGCCTGTGTTTCAACCTGTATCGGTGCAGCAAACTATTTCGGTGATCTGAACGATCCTGACAGCGTGATCGCCAAGATGGCCAAAGATATGAATATTTACATCTTTCGCGCTGACCTGAAGACCGGACCAACGACTCGTTACATGTCGGACGATCCGCAATCCTGCGCTAAATGCCACGAATAAAGGGAGGGCTCAATGGGTAACATTCAGGATAAAAAACAAATTGCCGAACAGGCGGAAATCATTGATGAGAAGGGCATCTCCCGCCGGGGTTTTATGAAGTGCGGGGCCTTTCTGGGCGGATCCCTGCTGCTTGCCACCCAGATGGAATGGGCTATGGGACTGGTTAAGCGGGCTGAGGCCGGGACGCTCGCGCCAGGTGAAGGGTATCTGCTCGCCAAGGCAGAGAACATTCTCTACGGGGTCTGTCTACAATGCCACACGGCATGTACCATCAAGGGAAAGATTCTCGACGGTGTGCTGGTTAAGATCGACGGTAATCCCTACAGCCCGATGTGTATGCTGCCACAACTCGATTATGCAACCAGTCCTTTCGAGGCAGCCAAGGCCGATGGCAAAATCTGCCCCAAGGGTCAAAGCGGCATCCAGTCCCTGTACGACCCCTACCGTATTGTCAAAGTTCTCAAACGGGCCGGCAAACGAGGGGAAAACAAGTGGCAGGTGGTCTCCTTCGATCAGGCCATCACGGAGATTGTCAATGGCGGCAAGCTCTTCAAGCATATCCCGGGGGAAGAAAACCGCACAGTCAAGGGGCTGAAAGAGACCTGGAAGCTACGTGACAGCAAACTGGCCAAGGCTATGGCCGAAGACTCATCGGCAGTTGCCAAAAAGAAAATGAGCGTCGCCGATTTCAAAACCAAATACGCCGGACAACTTGATCTGTTGATCGACCCGGAACATCCCGATATGGGGCCAATTAATAACAAATTTGTGTTTATGGCCGGTCGCATCGAGCATGGCCGTAAGGAGTTCGCCCAGCGCTGGCTGAAAGACAGCTATGGCAGTGTCAACTGGTATGAACACACCACCATTTGTGAGCAGTCCCACCACATCGCCTACAAGGAGGTGACCAACCAATGGAAGGACGGCAAGTGGACCGATGGTAAGGAGCACATGAAGCCCGACGCCGCCAATGCACAATACATCATTTTCTTTGGTACCGGTGCCTTCGAGGCCAATTTCGGACCACCACCGATGTCGGAAAAGATTACCGACGGGATTGTTTCAGGTCGCTTGAAAATTGCTGTAGCTGATCCGCGCTTCTCCAAGACCGCAGCCAAGGCTCAGCAATGGCTACCACTTTTGCCAGGATCAGATGCCGCTTTAGCTTACGGGATGATCGGCTGGATCATTGACAACAAACGCTACGACGAAAAATACTTGCGGGCCGCCAACGCCGCAGCCGCGAGCGGTGCTGGTGAGACCAGCTGGAGTAACGCCAGTTATCTGGTGAAGATAGAGAAAGGACAACCGACCACTCTGCTACGTGCCGAAGAAGCCGGGATTGGCTCAGGTGATCAATTTGTCGCCATGGTCGGCGGACAGGCTACCGCAGTCAACCCGAACGACGACAAGGTGTCGGTCATTGGTGATCTGCTCTTTGCCGGTTCGGTCGGCGGTAAGGAGGTCAAATCCGTCTTCCAGCTACTGACAGATGCGGCCCACGCCAAAAACCTGCAGGACTGGGCGGCCGAATGCGGACTCCCCATCGCCGAGATCGAGAAGGCGGCCAAGGACTTTACCTCCTATGGTAAGCAGGCAGTGGCCGAGTTTTACCGCGGTCCGGTGCAGCACACCAACGGCTACTATAACGGCCAGGTGTTGATCAGTCTGAATATCCTTATCGGCAATGCCAGCTGGAAAGGCGGTCTTCAGGCAGGTGGTGGCCACTGGCACGAAATGGGGGATAAAGACGACCAGCCGTTCCAGTTGAAGAAGCTCTACACAAACAAGACCAAGGCCTTCGGTGTTCTTCTCACCCGTGAGAAAAACAAATACGAAGACTCGACGCTCTTCGCCGGTTACCCCGCCAAGCGCTTCTGGTACCCCTACACCGGTAATGTCTATCAGGAGATCATCCCGTCGGCTGGTATGGGCTATCCCTACACCATAGATACTCTCTTTATGCATATGGGAACCCCTGGATATGCGGCTCCTGCTGGGCAAACTGCGCTGGAAATCCTAACTGATCTAAAGAAGGTCCCCCTGTTTTTTTCCTGCGACATCGTCATCGCCGAAACATCGATGTATTCCGACTACCTCTTTCCAGATACGGCGATCTGGGAACGCTGGGGGGCTCCGCACATCACTCCCGACGTGGTTACCGCGGTCAGCAAGGTGCGCCAGCCGCTGGTTGCTCCAATGACCGAAGAAGTAAGTGTCTTCGGCCAGAAACAAAATATCGGTATGGAAGCGATCATGCTTGCCATTGCCGAGAAACTTGGCCTGCCCAACCACGGTAAGGATGGCTTCGGTGGTTCTCAGGCTCTTGAGCGGGTCGATGACTGGTTTATCCGCATAGTCGCCAACTTTGCCAAAGGCGACAAACCGGGTACCGGGGTTCCTGACGCCTCCGTCGAGGAGATCAAGCTCTTCGTGGAAGCGCGCCGTCATCTGCCCAAGCATGTTTTCGATGCTGATCGCTGGAAGAAGATTGTCGGCGATTCGCTCTGGCCGAAGGTGATCTACGTCCTCAACCGGGGCGGACGCTTTGAGAACGCGGATAAAGGGTATAAGGGGGACAAGATGGCCCACGCCTTCAAGGGGATGTTCAATCTCTACGTGGAGAACGTCGCAAAAGGCAAGCATACTGGCACCGGGGAGCATTTCTCCGGCCTGGCCAAGTACGAACCGGCGACCGACCTTCATGGAAGCCCTGTCGTCGACGAAGGCTACCCCTTCCATCTCGTTACTTACAAGGAGATCGTCGGTGGCCAGTCGCGTACCCCAGGCAACTACTGGAGCCAGACCCTTATGCTTCCCGAGAACTTCATCCTCATGAACTCTCGGGACGCCAAGGCACAAGGATTCAAGGATGGGGCTCTCGCTCGCATCGTCTCTGTATCCAATCCGAAAGGAGAGTGGGATCTCCGTAACGGTCAGAAAGTGCCAATGGTAGGCAAAGTTAAGGTCGCCGAAGGAATCCGGCCTGGCGTTGTCGCCGTTTCCTGGCACAGTGGCCACTGGGCCTATGGCGCCTCCGATCAGATGGTCGACGGCAAGAATGTCAAAGGGGACAAGCGCCGGGCGACCGGCCTTTGCACCAATGCCGCTTTGCGCATCGATCCGGTGCTGGGTGACATGTGCCTGACTGATCCGATTGGCGGATCTTCCTCATTCTTTGACACTAAGGTCAAAGTCGTTGCAGCCTGATTAAGCCTACCGTATCTGGCCTCCGGTGGGTTGATTGGCCCACCGGAGGTTCTTTGCTTTTTTTTACTCACTCTTGAGATTTTCATCGCCCTCAACTCGAAAACCTGGATACCAATCTTGGAACATTTGTTCTAATTCATCGTTGGATTCCCGAGTCCACATTTGCTAGGGAGATCATGGTTAGACATGAATTCCAGTAGGAAAAGATCTCCTCCGGCAGTATTCAACTTTGAGCAATACCGTGTAAGTTAAACTTCTTCCTGATAGTTTGCTTCTGATCGTGCCGAAAAAAACATGCCTGAAATGGAGCATCCTAAATTATTGACGTTTTCAGATAATCAACCGATACAATTGCTCCATTTCTGACCATCGTCGGCGTTGATAGTTTCGAATCAGTCTTCGATGACCTCCAGTTTAACATTGCCAGGATGAACCTCTTGATCCTCGATTTTGACCTGTAGAATGTCAAATTTGTATTGCTATCCCTGACATGAACAAAAGCCAACGCCAAAAGCGCCACTGGGGGCATTGTTACTATCATCATTTTCAAATCTCCATTCCCTTGGGGATAAATTGGTATAACACAGGTGCTGTTTTACCCCATGGCAACACAGTCAATTTTGGGATGGCACTGAAAGGTAAAGGATAAGGATTATTCGCCCGGTAATGTGTGATGGATGTACTTATTAAAGAGGGTCTGGCTTTGAGGGGGGATTCCCGCTATCGTGTAAATGAGTATCAGCGATAGCGGAACTAAGCGCGGACTATTCTTCACGAAGCTGACGGCTTTTTGAATGGAACCATGCATTTGGGAAGGTTTAACTGGACAGATGTTGCTTGTATAGCTTCATCGTTTTCGTCAAGATACAGCAGTAGTATGGAGTATCAGCAAAGCATAATAAGCACATTCTGAAGACAAATTGATCCTGATATAACGGGACTGTATGATCTGTTTTTTCATTCAGCTATTCTCTATTGCTAAACTCTGGCTCCTGTTTTTCACCAGTTCTCTGGCGAGGGAATGGAACAACGTCGGTGCGAAAAAAATGGGAAGGGTTAAGTAGAGGCGGGTCAACTCCGGCAGAACCAAGCCGGTTGTGGCCAGCATCAACCCTATATTGCACAAGGAGAATATTACATTCTTCGCAAAAAAAGTCAGGTATTCGATATTCCCGTTCTCATTTCAGGCAAGCTTAACCCTAGGAAAACGATTGAATTGTCTGTGTTAAACTTTTTGGGAAGCTGGTATACCATCATCTTTATTCCACTGCCGGATTACATAAATCCTCCTCGCAGCAGTGACTGACAAGCATGAATGGTTAGAATATTGGAATTCTCGCATCAAGCCATCGGTCTTATGATATAATAGTCGATCCCCATGGGACATTTGATCAATGCTTCCCTGGACAGGAGAAAAGGAGGAAATATGAACATCGGCTTTATTGGTATGGGTATAATGGGCAGTCGTATGGCCATGAACCTGTTGGTGGCAGGGAAGAATCTCACCATCAACAACCGTACTCGGGAAAAGGCGCAATCACTGCTGGACAAAGGCGCCAAATGGGCCGATACTCCCGCCGCGCTGGCATCTTCTGTGGATGTTCTTTTTACAATGCTCTCCACTCCCGAGGCTGTCAAAGCAGTGGCCATAGGCCAAAATGGTTTCCTACATGCCATGCCGGAAGATACTCTTTGGGTGAACTGCTCAACGGTTGATCCGGATTTCGCCCGACAGATGGCCGGTCTGGCCGAAGCACAGAGCATTGGTTATCTTGATGCTCCGGTGGCTGGCACCAAGGGGCCGGCCGAAAGCGGCGACCTTGTCTTTCTGGTGGGCGGCGACAGCCGAAATGTTGACAGATGCCAGCCCTATTTTGACTGCATGGGGAAGAAAACTATTTATCTAGGTGATGCCGGCATGGGATCTTCCATGAAAATGCTCTTCAATCTGATGCTGGGCATTACAATGGAGGCTTACAGCGAGACGCTTGTACTGGGCGAGGCGTTTGGCTTCAGCAAAGAGGATATTGGCAAGGCGCTTGTGGATGCCCCGGTTACCGCTCCCTTTATCAAAATGAAGCATCTGCTCATCGCGGCGAGCAATTTTGAAGAACAATTCCCCCTCTGTTGGATGCGCAAGGACCTCCACCTCGCTGCCGACGCCGCCTACAGTAGCGGCATTGCCCTGCCGGCCTTAAACTTGATCAAGGAAATTTATGGTCTTGCTGAAAAACAGGGCCTTGGCCGGAAAGATTTTGCCGCTGTATACCAGTTTCTAGCAAGAACAGGAACAGAAGAGCACTGAAGTTTAACTATCAGCAAACTGTGTTAACTAAGACCGTTTGGCTGCCTAATCTCCTGTAAGTGCTTATGAGTACCCCATAAACAAACCTCAAAAGGAGAATATATGAGCAGCAAAAACAACGGAGCAGCAGGGAACAAGATGGAGACGAGGAAGACGATTCATTCGTTTATGGATGTGGTGGCATGGGAAGCGGAGCAGTATGCCGTCGATCATACCTCTCCCATGTCACCACTGCTTGAGGAAATTGAAAACTACACGCTCAATGAAACCAACTATCCCAGCATGCTCACGGGCCGAGTCGAAGGGCGCTTTCTGCAGGTGATCGTAACCCTCTCGGGGGCAAGAAACGTTATTGATATAGGCACGTTCACCGGATATTCCGCCTTGGCCATGGCCGAGGTGCTTGATGCCGAAGGCAGAGTGTTGACTATCGAACATAATTCCGCCAGTGCCGACATCGCCCAAGCATTCTTCGCCAGAAGTCCCCACGGTGAAAAGATAGATCTGCGGCTGGGCGAGGCCATCAATATTCTTCAATCGCTGCCGGATAAATCCGTTGACTTGGTCTTCATCGATGCCGATAAAACCAACTATTCGGCCTATTTTCGCGAATCGATGCGAATACTTCGGGAAGGCGGCCTAATTCTTGTCGACAATGCGCTATGGTATGGCAGAATATTTAACCCGCAGGACGAGGACAGCAAAGCCGTGGCGGCCTTCAATGAAGAGGTAAACGGCGACGGTCGGACGGAAAAACTTTTCCTCACCCTGCGCGATGGTCTTTATCTGATCAGGAAAACTCCAAATTAGCCTTTATCTCCCTCGTGCAGCTCACATGGCTGAAAGGAACGGCCAAGTCCGTAGGAGATATCGAACGACGGTGCTTGGTAGATGAAGTTACCAATACCAGTACGGTTATGCTGAGCAGGTACGGCAACGTTTTCAGGATAGGCGGGGATGATGTCAACGAAAATAGCCTGGAAAAAGACCTGCACTACTGTCAGTTACTATCTTGCACGCTGCCTGACACTCCTGCCAAAGTGATCAGCAAAAATAATATGGGATTCAAAATATGTTGTTTTAGAATTATATGAAATTTCAGAGCATACCACTGGAAAGTTAAAGCCAAGAATTATTTTCATCAAAAAAAAGCTATTCGATATAGGGTGCAAATTAGATACTTCAGTAAATCATAAATTAAATTGTCATCGCATAAAAAATATTGCATAAGTACATTATGCGTGAAATTTTATTTACATGGATTGGATCTACTGATTTTCGTGCGATGTCAGAACCTGACGAGGTCGGGTCAGGCCCCATTCTGCAAGCGGCCAAAAATCACTCTTGGGATGAGGTGGTTCTTTTATGTGACTACCCCCAAAGGCAGGGAGATTCTTTTTGTGAGTGGCTTAACATTAGCTGTTCAGTAAAGAAAATCAGTCTTCACCAGCTAACACTCTCCGGTCCAACTGATTTTGCCGATATCTATCGCTCTGTCGATGATGTAGTAAAAAAGAAAAAAGACGAACTCAAAAAAACTTCAAATTTCACCTTTCACCTCAGTCCCGGCACTCCGGCAATGGCCGCTGTCTGGATTCTCCTCAGTAAAACAAAATATCCTGCAACACTTATAGAATCTTCACGAAAGCACGGAGTGAAAACGGTTTCAATACCGTTTGATATTTCCGCTGATTTTATTCCTAATCAAATACACGCCGCTGATGACAGGCTCGTCCATCTTGCCGCGGGTCTTCCAGATGATTCACCAGCATTTGCGGATATCATCCACCGCAGCGAAACCATGCAACGGGTAATTGTCAGGGCGAGGCTTGCTGCTGCTCGTTCTATACCCGTGTTGATCGAAGGGGAAAGTGGCACAGGAAAGGAACTGTTCGCACGGGCGATTCACGCCGACAGTCCGCGTGCAAAAAAGCCGCTTGTTACCATAAACTGTGGAGCGATCCCGAAAGAGTTGATTGAATCAGAGTTATTTGGACATGAAAAAGGCGCCTTTACCGGTGCTGCGACAAAAAGAGAGGGCTACTTTGAGGTTGCAGATACCGGCACGCTGTTTCTCGATGAAATTGGAGAACTCCCTGTTTCGATGCAGGTGAAACTGTTGCGTGCTTTGCAGGAAGGGGAGGTTAAACCTGTTGGAGCAACGATAGCAAAAAAGGTTGACGTCCGAATCATTGCTGCAACCAACAAAGACCTTCTCAAGGAAACGTCAATCGGTAATTTTCGAGAGGACCTGTTTTATCGACTTGCTGTTGCTGTATTGAAACTCCCTCCATTAAGGGAGCGGGAGGGTGATTTGAGTTTGCTGATTGATACATTTATGGACAGAATCAACAGGGAAAGTAAGACAGGTAGACCTAAAAATCACAAAATAATTTCTGCATCCGCAAAAAATCTTCTGCTTCAGCACCCTTGGCCAGGCAATATTCGAGAAATGATAAACACTTTGACCAGGGCTACTATCTGGTCCATTGGGGATGTTATTCAAGAAATAGACATAAGAGAGTCCCTGCTGCCTGTGATGACGACCCAGAATAGCTTCGATTCAATCTTGAACAAGTCTACAGAGCAGGGAATTGATCTACCTGCAATAATACAAAGTGTTGCCAGCCATTACCTGAATAAAGGTATGGAGAAAACTCACGGAAACAAGACAAAGACCGCCGAATTACTTGGCTTATCAAGCTACCAGACATTGACAAACTGGCTTAGGAAATATGGCCTCGAATAAACTGGCACGTCAGTTGCAAAATTGAAAGCATCAGTAAATAAAATTTGGAGAAAATCTAATGCTAATAAGTGCCATCACGATAGAAAATTTTAAATCAATCAAAGACCCCGTTCGAATTGAGTTAAAACCGATCACCTTGCTTTTTGGACCTAATTCTGTCGGAAAGTCAACAGTTATCCAGGCTTTTCAGTATGTTCGCGAGATCATGTCAAATCCACTTAGAGATGTTGATCGAACACGGACTGGCGGTGAGCATGTCCGACTAGGCGGTTTTGCGAATATTGTTCATAATCATGACCTGAACAGCAGTATGCGATTTCGTTTTGAATTATCGGTTGGAACACGAGAGGATTTTATTGCCGACCGATTCAAAGATAATGACACTATATTTGATGAAATTTTGGAAAATTTTCCAGACGATAAGGAACGGGTAAAAGAATATTATCGAGAGCAATTATTGCAAAAAAATTTCCCATGGCTTGAGATTAACATCAAGCAGGATTCAATGGACAGTCAACCTTACATATGGGCTACATCTATTGGCTTTGGAAATGAGACATTTCTGAGCGTATATGCCAAACAAGAAGAAGGCCAACAAAAACATAAGGTTAATGTTTTAGGAGATTTGACCATAGACTTAGAACATTCACTCCTTAGAAAAGAAGACAGGGGCGAGATAGAAATATTATTTGATGATAGTGGTTATAGCATCTCCGAGGTAGATACCAATAAAATCATGTTCTTACACCGAGGTGATTATTCACACCAATACGGCGAGCATACAAGCACTTTACCAAGAGTGGTCTTTGAGTGTGGATATGAGTATGCAATGACCGGCGGTGAATACACCAGAAAACAAGCACCAGAATGTTATCATTTTTTTGAAGAAATACTCAATACGATCTGGAATACACACCTTGATGCTGTTCTGATGGATCTCGATGAATTCCGATATATTGGACCATTGAGACAGATACCTGATGAGACTGAATTCAAAATTTACGATACTAATAACTCACGTCATTGGGCCAACGGTCTGATGGCTTGGATATACATGACTCACCGTGCTACCGAATTTGGTATTGCAGAAATCAATTATTGGCTATCTGAAAAAAAATTTAACACTGGATATAAAATTATAAAAAATGAGTACAAAGAGATAGATATCAAAAGCTCATTGTACAAAAGAATTATTGATGACTCATACACTGATCCGACAAGTGTTAAGAATGAAGTCGATCAATTACCCATACACTCAAGACTACTGTTTGCATCAGATACAAACAATATTTTACTCAATCCTAAAGATATTGGTGTGGGGATATCGCAACTGCTACCAATAATTCCCCTTGTCTTGGAGGATGTTTACAGAGAAGGATTAGTTGCAATAGAGCAACCTGAATTGCATATCCACCCAGCCATGCAGGCCGTATTAGGGGACCTGTTTATAGAAGGCCTTCACCATTTAGAATGTGACAGTTCTATGATAAAAAGGTTCATCCTTGAAACCCACAGCGAACATCTTCTATTACGCCTATTGCGTCGATTAAGAGACCCCGGTGATTTGGATATTTTTATATACCCGGATGATTTATGTATCAATTTTTTGGAGCCAGGCAAAAACGGGATACAAGCAACCCGTATCCGTGTCACTGAGGAAGGTGAATTCAAAGATCCATGGCCAAGAGGATTTTTCAATGAGCGGTCTGAGGAGCTTTTTTAGTTATGATCCATGAATATGCCATTGATCCGGAATCTGTAATCTCTTGGTCTACTGACAGACTGGCGTGTCGTTATATCAAAGAAAACTTTGGCATCGGAACACCGCGGATGATGGCGGATTTCCCTAATCTCAAAAACTGGCGAAAACAATTTCGCAAGGCCATCCCTTTATTGGATGAACGGTCCAAGAGTAGTCTTGAAGAGCTATTCAAACTGCTCAGTGAACGTAGGGTGATTCGATCAGAATACGAATATGATGGAAAAAAACTATGGCTTGAAAATGCAGAAAAAGAGAATACTCGCCACTTTTTCAGAGCAATTATGGCCACTGCAAATCCAAATAATAGTGAGCATGTCCTGTTAAGTGATCAGATTGGCGATTGGCCAAACCATCTGTGGGATGCTCCAAACAGCGTAGCTATGGAACGTAATTTAGATTCAATAAAAAAACTTCTTTGTCCACTTCTGCAAAAAAGTACTGAAATTCGTTTTGTTGATCCGTATTTCAGGGCAACAAAAAAAAAGTTCAAGGAACCATTCTGTGCTTTATTAAAAGAATCTGTAACCTGTTTGGCCTATCCGATAAAACAGAGAGTAGAGTTACATGTTTCCGCAGATTATTATAGCGCGCCGACTGCTGATCTGTTCGAGCAGGAGTGTCGTGAGGAATTACAATTAGACATACCGCAAAATCTTGAAATCATATTTTGGAGATGGAATCAAAGAACAGGTCGGGAAAAATTGCATAATAGGTATATCTTGACAGAACTTGGTGGAGTGACTTTAGGTGTCGGTATCGATACTGGGGAGAAAGGTGAAAATGATGATGTAAACCTTATAGGCCGTGACCAATGGCAGCTTCGCTGGAACCAATATGATAGTAACTCAAAAGAATTTGAACTGGAAAGCACATTTATCATCAGAGGAACAATAACATAACTTCAGTCACAATATAACAACATGAAGCAAGAGGATATAATATGCCTATTAAAGCAGGTGTTCGATGGTCGAGATCCCCTCGCCGAGGCTCATGCAACCATGAAGCAAATGGATAATGAAGAATTATTCGGGCTCGTACTGGTCACTGCAAAAAATTCGGTACCATTCTTAAGGGAGATGATTATGAAGGCAGTCTGGATGTAGTTGTTCATCTTGGTTTTGGGTTAGATTTGATATTCAGTGCCTATTACAATGCATGGATTAGCAACCAAGCAACAGTCAGTCAAACCGGTAACGCATAAAGGGCTTTTATGTCATCTGAACAGGAAAAAAAAATCTTCTGGCAACAGTTTCTAGCTGTTGCAAATGAAACAACAGATCTCTACGAAAAGTCTAATATTCGGAAAAACAAGCATTACATACATATTCAAACAGATATTGCTAATCTCTATTACTCAACCGTCTGCAAACTGGATGAATCGTGGGTCGAAATATGTATTCAGAGAGAAGATGATAGCGAGGATTTTTTCAACGACTTAAAAAAACACCAGGAGACAATTGAAAAAACTTTTGGTGAGCACCTTCGCTGGGTCAACGAAACGGAAAAGCAGCGTTGTAAAATAATGATCTCTCCGGTTTCTAAGGGCCGGGCGGATAATGATGTGGATGGTTTGAGTAATCTCCTTGTTGAAAAAATGGTAAATTTTCAGAATGCCATAGGACCCTTCTTGCCGGTGAAAAGGTTTTCAGCGAAGTGTTTAAAAAGCACGCGACCACCTGCCATCTCAAAGGTCATAAAACGGAGAACTTTGAAGGTTGCACCGGTGGTAGTAACAGATAACGATTCTACCCGCAAAGCCGATGGGAATGACATTTCTACCGTTGATTCTCTTTTTAAGAAAGCTATGATTTGCAGAAGATGTTTCGAAAATGGTGTGGCTGTTCCGGCAAATATTGACGTCCCTCAACCTCGCTTAATTGGATCTCAGTATTTTGATTCTTCGCCAAGAGTAATGGTGATAGCCTTGAACCCTGGGGCTGGTAACTCACCTGAAAAAGTAGCCTCAAATCGAATATTCAGTCAGCATCTTTATGATTACAAGAACGACAAAGAAACAATTAACGATTTGTTTACCTTCCAGGCGAAATACATGGAAAACTGGGGGATGCCACCAGGAAAGTACATTAGGTTTTACTGTGATGGTATAGGGCTGTCACTCGACAACATTGCCATGGCAAATATTGCCTGGTGTGCTGACATTAACAATAGGTATCCGGCTACAATGCTGAATGACTGTTTTAGGCAACATACCGGGCCGTTGATTAGTACACTGGATCCTTCAATAGTCATACTTTCAGGCGGCCCGACCCATAAATTTGCCAAAAATATAAATCAGATGCTGCCAGACTGCCTGGTAATTCAGACTCTTCATTATGCTCATCGTGAAGGAAAACATATCGAAGAACAAGAGCTTCGTGTTGTGCGGGAACAAATTGCCCAATTTACGTAACCAGAAATACTTAAAGCAAGGTGCCTTCTTCCCACATTGAAGAATTCATTTTTATAGAAGGCTCAGGACGTCTTGAATTGTAATAGGATTTAATGACTATGATGGATTTCAACGAAGATCCTTTAGACTTGTTTGATGATGATGGCGATGGTGTCAATGAAATGTGTCTACTCTTTGATAAAAAAGAAAATAACAACCAAGGTGGACATCCCCCCACTGGGAATAGTGGTTGCTGTGTTGTCTTTTTGGCAGCGGCCTCATTATTATTAGCTAGTTGGGGCATAACTGAATTAATTGTTTAACTTGAAATAATTAGTGTATTCAAGCAGGAATTGGTCATGTTCAAGTCAAGGTTCCAAATATTCGAGACAAAAGTGGTCAAGGAATTAAATTCAATTCGGCTCTTTTGCCACCATGCTTGAGTAAAACGAGAAGTGTCGAAGAGGTTTTGCCTTGGCTGTACCTGAAAGGAATTTCCACGGGAGAATTCCAGGAAGCATTGGAATCTCTTCTTGGAAGTGATGCAAAAGGTTTGTCGGCATCCACGATCAGTCGACTAAAGAGTGAACCCTGGCAAGAAAAAGCACTTTAAAGCCCCAAATTCTTCTAGAAAATCAATAATTTTAATTGCTCCATTTCTGGCCATAATGGGTGTTGATACTTTCGTATCGTGCAAAGAGATCCGAGGTTAGGGGGCCATGACAAGCCAACGGTGAAAGTCTCACACACCCAACTTTACCTTACTGTGAACGTATGGTTTCCGTGAGTTATTATAGAAGGTGTTATTCAGAGAACAAGCAGTATGAGGATGAGCTTGCCAGGGACATGAGCGCCATGTTTCTTGCAGGAATCAGCACTCGCAGCCTGTCAATGCTCTCCCAAAGACTTATAGGGCGGTCAATTTCTGGAACTGAAATTGGCAATGTAAACACAGAACTGACTGAATCTGTTAAAAAATGGCGCAAGAGATCTTTCACAGGAGCAGATTGAGTACTTTTTTAGCTGGGGGTGAATGTTCGCATGCGGATTCATCGTGATATAGGGGTAACAGAAACTGGCCATCGTCTTGTTTTAAGCTTCATGTCATACCGTTGGTGCAACATTTTGACAGTTCAACAAACCCATATGCCTGGCCCAGAATTACACCTCAATTAGAAAGGGAAGGAAAGAGACGACTGTCGGTGTGGGGCAGAAAGAGTGCAGCCATGTAATAGTTCATGAAATTTTGGTTATCCGAGAGCTCAAGATTGGTCATGAGCCGGCGTACCTCTGTTCGTTCTCGGAAACGGTCGTGATCAGTCAGGCTGATCCGGCAGCCTAACATTGAGGCATTGCCCAAGTAATGGAACCGGTCTCGGTCAATGTCCGGCAGCAGGCCGATGGCTATGGCACGTTCCAGATCGATATGCGCTCCAAAATTTCCGGCCAGGATAATTCGGTCTAAATCGGCAAAATCGATCCCAACCGACTCAAGCAGGGTCTGGTAACCGGCGAACATGGCACCTTTGGCCCGGATCAGATTATCCAGATCGATTTCGGTGATGACAATATCTTCTCCAATCATGGTATCGTGTGACCAGGCGATAACGTATTCCCAGCCGTCTGTACCTTTTCTTATCCTCTTGTGTCGCTTGCTGCCGGTAAACTTGCCGCGTTGGTCAATGATTCCCGCCGCAAGTAATTCAGGAACAATGGCGATAACCCCGGAACCGCAGATCCCTTTGGGGTTGGTATTGCCGACGGTGACAATCATCGGGTCCAGAGTTTCCTGATGGATATGGATATTTTCGATTGCCCCGCTGCTGGCCCGCATGCCGTATTTAATACCTCCACCCTCAAAGGCAGGGCCGGCTGAACAGGCGGCGCAGACCATCCAGTGACAATTTCCGACAACAATCTCCCCGTTGGTGCCGATGTCGATAAAGAGGCTGATCTTCTCGCTCTTGTGCATCCGGCAGGCATGGACACCGGCAACGATATCGCCGCCTACAAATGAGGCAATGCAGGGATAGAGAAAGAGTCGGACAGAAGGATGGGCCATGATTCCGAGTGCTGCCGCTTTGGTCAGAGGGAATTTGCTGACGGCCGGTACATAGGGTGACACCCGGATAAACTTTGGATCAATACCGAGGAGTAAATGGGCCATCACTGTGTTGCCCGCCGCCATGATATAGCTTATATCACTTGGGCTAATAATGACTGAACGACACACTTCTTCGATGACGCTGTTGATTGTGTAGACAGCTTTTTCCTGTAAAGCCCGCAGGCCGCCGGAACGGCCAGCGTAGATTATCCGTGATATGATATCCTCCCCGTAGCCGATCTGCGAGTTGTAGCGGGAAGCCTCGGCTATGATACTCCCGCTGTTCAGATCGATCAGGACGCCGCTGATTGTTGTCGTGCCAAGATCTAGGGCCAGCCCATAAAGCTGTTCGGTGGTGTCGCCCGCCTCAACGGCTATTATTCGCTCCGGTTCATTGGCCCGCTTTCCCTGTAACAGGATCACAGTAACGTTCCAGTGATTCTCGCGAAGTGTCGTCGACAGTTCGTGGATGAGTTGCGGGTGGTCATAGTCAGGTTCTTGCATTCCCGGGCTGATTTTGATGATTCCTCTGATCAGGCGCTCCATATCCGGGACGTTGTCAGCCAAGGTCGGTGGAGGAAGTGAAAGGTAGAGTTTACGTACCGGTGGGGCAATTTCCCAGGTACCAACGAGATTCTCAAGCGATTTGGCGGAAATAGTCCGGGTGGTTTTGGGCTTTGATTTAATCGATTTGCCGTCTGCGCGAACTATTTCCGGAATACGTATGGTCACATCGGAGACTATCGTAGAAATACAGGCCAGCCGGATTCCCTTGAGGGTCTCCTCGCGGGTAAGGCCGGAGGTACTTTTCGAGTGCAGCTCGCCTTGTACCAGTTCGACTTTGCACTTCCGGCAGACCCCATCTCCCCCGCACGAGGCGTGGATATAGACACCGGCCAAGGCAGCCGCTGTCAGCAGGTTTTCGCCGGGGGTAACATGAACGGAAATGTCGTCCGGCAGGAAAGAGACGGTATGATCCATATTTATTTGTTTCCTTGAATAGGGGCTCTATACGGTTAGTAGCTTACAGATATTTTTCTTGTTTTTTTGTAAGAAAATTATCTGTCTCAAGGTACTTATCCCGGCCTTCGTCCCTTTTACCGGGGTTAGCAATACTATTGATATAGTCAATGATAGCCATTGATGTGTCGAACCTAAAGAACACAGCTTGTCCTGTCGATTACAACAGTCCCGCTTTCTTTAGGGCCACGATAGCCCCCTTATACGAAATAACAATAACGGCCAGATAGCTGATTAAGAGTACAGTGGTCATGGTGTGTTCTCCTTTGGTGGGCTCCCGAACTAGGCCGGGAGAGATCACCGCCCCTTGTGCAGGAGCGGCGGCTCAATCGATTGTCAATAGGCCTCGCTGTCCATAGCCTCTTGACTGGTAATCTTCTGCGAATCCATCTGCTTCCAAACATAGGCGATATAGGCAAGGACCAGCGGGATACCCAGGGCGACATAGGTCATGGTGGTCAGGGTAAACCGGCTTGACGACGCATTGTAGATAGTCAGACTGGACTGCAGGTCAAACTTCGAGGGGTAGAACGAGGTTGCATTAAAGGCGGGCAGGCAAAGAACGCACAGCCCCACCAATACGGTCCCAAGTCCGGCAGGCCAGATCCCCCAGGTCGCTCCTTTAAAGGTTGCCCCGAGGACCCCGAGAATAACGAGGACCAGTCCCACCAGGAGGATGACCAGAAGATGGGGCAGCGCAAGGAGGTTGGACAGATACTTGAAGGAAACCAGGGAGACCATCCCCACCTCATCCACATGGAACCCCTTCATCAACAGGATCGACCCGACCACATACAGGAGAAAGGGCAGGGAACAGAGGAAATTGATCCAGACTGCCTTTCTCAGTCGCGTCTCCAGGGCGGTTTCTGAATCGAAATCGATATTATTGAGGAGATACAGGCCGCCCAGGACCCTGGCATTGAAGACCAGGAAAAGCCCCATGGAGAGATTAAAGAGAGAAAAAGCTGCCTCCAGTCCCCGCAAGTTGATCCCTCCCAGGGTATACTGCCACGTCACCTGGTTATAATCGTTGAGGGAAAAATTGGATCCGGTGTAAAAGGTTCCCACGGCCGCCCCAATGAGGAGGATGCCGACGGAGCCGTTGATGAAGAGGAAGAGTTCAAATACTTTGGCTCCCAGGATATTGGACGGTTTCTTCCGGTACTCGTAGCTGACGGCCTGGATGATAAAGGTGAAAAGAATCAAGATCCACACCCAGTAGGCCCCGCCGAAGCTGGTGGAATAAAACTTGGGAAACGAGGCAAAAAGAGCCCCGCCGAAGAGGACCAGGGTGGTAAAGGTCAATTCCCATTTCCGCCCCAGGGAGTTGATGATCAGGGCACTTTCCGTATCGGTTTTGGCCATCTGCCAGAGAAGGGTCTGCCCACCCTGGACAAAGGTGAGAAAGAGGAAAAGTGCCCCAACGACCGAGCAGAGCACCCACCAGAGTTGCTGCAGAGTTGTATAATCAAGATTTGCTATCATTTTAAGTGGCCCTCCGGTCCGATGGAAATCTGTTTCAACATGATCGATATTTCAGCAATGAGAAGCAGGGTAAAGACTGCCGCAAACATGAAAAAGGTGATCTGTACATTGGAGGTGGACAGGTTGGTCGTGGCCACCTTCACCGGCAGCAGTCCCTGGATGGCCCAGGGCTGACGACCGACCTCGGCCACTACCCAGCCGGCCTGCGAGGCCACAAATCCGAGAAAACCGGAGATGAGGCCGATGGGCAGCAGCCATCTTTTTTGGGTCAGGGTGCCTTTCAGGGTGTAAAAGAGAAAGGCGGCAAAGATCAGGGGAAAGAGGATGCCGAGGAAAACCATGATGCGAAAGGCGTCGAATACCATGGGCACCGGCGGAACCGCCTCTTCCGGGGTGGAGAGGTAGCCATAGCCCAGATAGTCCTTGTTGACATTAAAGCGATCCAGGGCTTCGGCGGCCACCGCATCGGTCTTGTTCCGCTTTGCCTGTTTGAATGAGGCCAGATCGGCCACGGCCAATTGCCCTTTCTCCATCATGGCATTGACCCCCATGACCCCCTCTTTTTGGTTACCGTAGACCAGGTCGTTGATCCCGGGGACAAAGGAGCCCGCTTTTCGGTTGCCCAGGAGGGAGAGGAGTCCAGGGATCTTGACATTGAAAAGAAAGGCGTCCTGATTGTCTCCCGGTTTTTTGTCCGGATTGACCATTCCCACGGCCACAATGCCGGCCCCCCTCTCTCCTTGATAGAGCCCTTCCATGGCAGCAAGCTTCATCGGCTGTTTTTGTGCCGCCTGAAAGGTCGCCTCATCACCGGTAAAGGCCACGAAGAGGGAAGCGATCAGCCCGAAAACCGAAGCGACGACAATGGACTTCTTGGCCATCTCAATATGTTTGCCCCGCATCAGATACCAGGAACAGATGGTCAGGACAAAGAGGGAGGCGAAGAGGAAACCGGAGGAGGAGGCATGGGTGAACTTGGAGACGGCCACAGGATTGAAGACTACTTCCTTGAAGCTCTCCATTTCAAAACGAGCGTTGTCGGGATTGAAGGCCATGCCCACCGGATTCTGCATCCAGCCGTTGGCTACCAGGATCCAGACCGCGGAAAGGTTGGAACCGACGGCCACCATCCAGGTGGAAAAGCAATGGAATCCCTTCCCGACCCGGTTCCAACCGAAAAACATCACGGCAAAGAAAGTGGCCTCGATGAAAAAGGCAAAGATTCCCTCAATCGCCAGGGGGGCTCCAAAGATGTCGCCCACCATCCAGGAATAGTTGGACCAGTTGGTCCCGAACTCAAACTCCAGGATGATGCCGGTGGCCACGCCGATGGCAAAATTGATCCCAAAGAGGGTCATCCAGAACTTGGTAATGAGCTTCCACTGCTCGTCCCCTGTCTTGAGATAGATACTTTCAAAAAAGGCACAGAGAAAAGACAGCCCCAGGGTCAATGGTACGAAAATCCAGTGATACATGGCGGTCAGCGCAAATTGCGCCCGAGACCAGTTCACCATACTGAGGTCCACATCAATCATTTTTTCCTCCTTGGATTGGTTTGAATCTATCTAGGAGCCTGTCTGGTTATCTGCTCCAGGACATGGTCGGCCCGTTGTTCATCGGTTTGGAAATTGCTCTGGAGATAATCGGGAAAAAAGAAAATTTTGAGCACGGCAAACATCACCACCAATTTGACAATGATAATCTTCCACAGGGTCCGTCCCAGGGTCATTCGTTGAAAACCATCACGGTAAAAGACATACAGTCCGCTAAGTGCATCCAGCATGTTTCTTCCTCCCCCATTATCCGGGAGACAGATTGATTTTTCTTGAACAGCCTGAAGGGACTGATTTTTTTTCACGTCGTTTTGTGAAAATCAATCTGTCTCCCGGTTTTAAAAAAGAAAAATAAAATCAGTCCCCTAAAGCCTTAATTTTGATTGGCTCCTTGTATCTGGCTGAGCTTTGTACGTAATCACTTCTCTTTATGCACAGGAAAAATTGGCACACAAGACTCCTCTTTCTTCAGTTGGGCAAAGGTAACCCCGGCCAAAGTCTGCCGCAGCTGATTGCGCGCATCCTCCCAGACCCTGTGCACGGCGCAGTGGCTACTGGCCGAACAGGTCGCCGGCCTGCTCACACAATCATTGAGATAAATCTCTCCGATCATCACCTCCACCACCTCCAACAGCGTTGTCTCAGCAGGCTCCTTGAGCAGGACAAAACCGCCCTTGGGTCCCTGCCGAATCTCGATCAGGTGGGCCCGAGCCAAATCCTGAGCGATCTTTGCCAGAAAATGGGTTGGGATTTCCGCCCGTTCCGCGATCTCCTGTTTGAAAGCCAAGACCCCAACTCCTTTGTGCGCCAGGTACAGCATGCACCTGACAGCATATTCTCCAGCACGTGTCAATCTCATGCCTCAGCCGCCTTCTATACAAGATTAATAAGATATATATTGTCTTATATATCATATTTAAAACGACAGTCAAACATTTTTTTGCCTTTTTCTGCTTTTTTTGTATTCATCTCCTGGAACCGTTCTGTTGGTCCTTGAAGTCCTTGACGGCATCCTATTCAAGAATTCGCCTTAACAATAACTTAACCGCGCAGGCTATTCCTGCCAAAAGGAACGAGCAAGTCTTGCACAGAATGTTTAGCTGTACACCTAGGTTGTCAATGGCATATAAACGACATAAAGATTTTACGGATAACATTGAAAAAGACCGAAAAGGAATTACTTATAGATAGTTATGAGTGAGACTTTCCATATCATCAGTCACATTCAACTCCAAATTGAAAGGGGAATTGCTGCAGGAATAACTCATATTGATGGTTAAAATGGTGTTAGCCATAATGCGAATCATCAAATATCAGTAAACCATAAGCTGACACTTGTGTGTCTTAAGGGTTGAAAAAGTTATGAAAAAACTCCTCCAAAGTTTCCTGCCTGTCGTTCTGGTATTTCTTCTTTTCACTCCCTGCTGCGAAAGTGCGAAAAATATTCAGACGATTGATCGGGAGAGAAACCAGCTGATCGGCTATTTGCTGGATAAGGAGCTTCCCGCCATCCATTTCAGTCATAAGAAGATGGATCAATCCCTATCAATGGCCGCTTTTGATCTTTATTTGAAGCAACTGGATTACCAGAAAAGATTTTTGCTGAGCAGCGATGTAACGGTACTACGCTCTTTCGCCCCACATATAGCGGATAATCTGGAAAATGGAACCAATATCCTGCCGGAAACCGGATACAATATCATGAAAGAACGGATTGGTCAGGTTGAAAAGATGGTGGATCGGATAATGGCTACCGGTTTTAATGTGCAGCGTGATGACATCTTTGAAACCGATCCGAAGAAAATCGACTATGTCCATGATTTGAAAGGATTGCAGGACAGATGGCGCAATATTTTGAAATTTCAGGTTATTTATAATTATCTTGACCTCGTGGACGATCAGAAAAAAGCAAAGGAGAAAGTGCTGGATGATGCACTGTGGGAACAGGCGAAAGAAAAGGTGGCCAAGATCAATAAGGATTTCTTTCTCCGCCTGCATCAGGATACCCTGCAGGACCATTACGACCGATTTTTCAATGCGATTGCCATGGCTTTCGATCCACACACCAACTATCTCCCGCCAAGCCAGAGAGAAGAATTGGATATTCAGTTGAGCGGCAATCTTGAAGGAATTGGGGCTCTTCTTCGTGAGGAGAATGGATTCATCAAAGTTGTTAGTATTATCCCTGGAAGTCCTGCCGCTAAACAAGGGAGGCTTCAGGCCGAAGATACGCTCCTTCAGGTGGCGGAAAAAGGTGCCGACCCTGTGGATATCACTTATATGCGACTCAGTGATGCTGTGAAGCTGATTCGTGGACCTAAAGGAACCGAGGTCCGTCTGACGGTGAAAAAACCGGATGGGACAATAGTGGTTATTCCAATAATCAGGGATGTCGTTCAGATAGAAGACACCTTTGTCAAAGACATGGTGATCGATGCTCCAGATGGCGGGAAAATCGGATATATCCTGATCCCAAGTTTTTACCGGGATTTTGAACCGACCCAAACAGATGAAGAAACGAGAAACGCGACCGATGATACCCGGAACGCCATTAAAGAACTGGAAAGAGCCAAACCGGAAGGGATTATCCTCGATTTACGCAATGATGGCGGTGGCTCGCTGGCCGATGCCGTAGATATCGCCGGGCTGTTTATCAAGTCCGGGCCCGTTGTTCAGGTCAAGGACAGCAGCGGCAAGATCAAAGATCTTGACGATGACGATGATACCATCGAATACAGCGGTCCGCTTGTTGTGCTGGTAAACCAGTTTTCCGCGTCAGCGTCGGAGATTGTGGCCGCGGCCCTGCAGGATTACAAACGTGCCATCATCGTTGGCGGCGAACACACGTATGGGAAGGGAACGGTGCAGACCATTATAGATATGGACAAAGCCATACAACCTTCAATATCAAAAGAGATTGGCGATATTGGAGCCTTAAAGGTGACCATCCAGAAGTTCTACCGGATCACCGGTGGTTCCACCCAGTACAAGGGTGTAGTGCCTGATATTGTTCTGCCGAGCTTGTTCCGGCATTTGAAATCGGGTGAAAAATACCTTGATGATTCTCTTCCCTGGGATCAAATAGGGCCTGCAAAGTATACCACTTTCGGTGGCAAACCCTTAGACTTGAAGATGATCCGGCAAAAAAGCCTGCAAAGGGTTGCACATGACCCAGGGTTACAGGCTATCGCCGAAGAGGCGGTGAAGGCTGATGAACGGAGCAAGGATACCGCGGTCTCGTTGAGGTTGAGAGATATGCGTCAGAAGATTGAAGAAGCTCGTGCAGAGCGAAAAAAACTCGACGCCCAGTTCGGAAACTACACGACAGGCCTCTACAATGACGAGGAGTCTGAGACTGGTGGAATAGATACGAAAAAAGGCAAGGTTCCCAATTGGAAAGAACAAATTAAACAAGATCCATATGTAGGAGAAGCGAAAAACATCATAGTCGATATGCAAAGATAGCTGGGGTTTTGTCGAGATCCAGCTTGTTCTTTATTGTCGCTGGAAGATTCTCAATCCGACAAGATACTCAAACAAACCTTTAATCAACAGTTTTCCATGAACATTATTTTTGCAATAATCGTCTTCTGTTCTTTTCTTTTCGCCGGCTGGCAACAGATTTTTTACGGACCCTTTCCTGATGGCTCATCTCCCATGGCAAAACTGTCCAAGGCAATGGTGGATTCGGCCGGAGGAGCTGTTGAACTTGCCATCGGGCTGGTGGGTGTTATGGCTCTTTTTTTGGGGCTGATGAAGATTGCGGAAACCGGTGGACTGCTGAAGATCCTTTCACGATTGATCAGGCCGCTCATGGTAAGACTCTTTCCGGAAGTGCCACCGGATCATCCGGCCATGGGTGCGATGATCCTCAACCTCTCCGCCAATGCACTGGGACTCGGAAATGCCGCCACACCGTTTGGTATAAAAGCCATGCAGGAACTGGATACACTCAATCCCCATAAAGGGACGGCCACAAATGCCATGGCCCTTTTCATGGCAATCAATACTTCCAGCGTGACACTCCTGCCCACCGGGGTGATTGCACTCCGTGCTGCAGCTGGCTCCAGTGACCCTGCTGCCATCCTGCCCACAACTCTTTTTGCCACCATCGGCTCCACCTTAATTGCCATTTTGTCCGCAAAGTTGTATCAACGCTTTTCCCCTGTACCTGAAGGAGAATACAGTCAGGAAGCGAAGGCTGGTGCGTCATCCGGGGGAGACGACGCACCCGATGAGGCTGATCTGACCCTTGAGGAAACAGGCAAGAGCTACCCTCTTTGGGTAAGCTATTCCGCACTGGCGATGTTGGCGTTGTCGATTCCTCTTGCCGTCTTTTTTGGACAAGCAGCGTCACCCTGGATTATGCCCGGGCTGATAGTGGGATTCCTGGCTTTTGGTCTGTTCCGAAAGGTCCCAATTTATGAAGTTTTTGTCGAAGGTGCAAAGGATGGTTTTCAGGTTGCCCTGAAGATTATTCCGTATATGGTTGCAATCCTTGTGGCCATAGGCATGCTCAAGGCAAGCGGTGGACTGGATGTAATGGTACATGCCCTGGCGACCTTCACCGGCGCGGTTGGACTGCCCGCTGAAGCTCTTCCCATGGCCTTGATGCGCCCTCTCTCCGGTTCGGGTGCCTATGGCATCCTCGCTTCCATTATAAATGATCCGGCTATCGGTCCGGACAGTTATACCGGATACCTGGTGTCGACTCTGCAGGGTTCTACAGAAACCACTTTTTATGTGATGGCGGTGTATTTTGGTGCTATCCAGATCCGCCGTGTACGACACGCCCTTGCCGCCGCGCTGACTGCTGATGTGGCGGGAGTCATATTGGCAATTATCGCCTGCAAACTCTTTTTATCTGTTTCTTAATCATCTAACCTCCAGGTGTTTTAAGCAACAACGACTCCCCTCCTCCATACTTTGCGGACCACCGGAAGTTTACCAACCATTGTCACCTGCAACATATCGGCAATTTTCCCGGGCACCAGTTCCCCTCTGTCGTCGAGGCCGACCATATCGGCAATATTTGCAGAAACCATGGCAACAGTCCTGGGCAGTGAGATTCCGAGGGTATCGGCAAGATGAAAGGCCGCATAGAGAGAACTGTTCGGTACATAATCCGAGGAAAGACCGTCGAGGAGATTGTCTTTTGCAAGGCTTGCAGCAGTTATATTGCCGGAATGTGAGAGACCTCTGATTGCATTCGGCGCCCCCATAATGGTCATCATGCCCAGCTCTTTTGCTCGGGTTGCTGCTACAAGAGTTGTCGGAAATTCCGCTATTCGAATTGTATCTTTTTCGGCGGATTCAGCATCACCGACCGTTGTATCATCATGACTTGCAAGTGGGATATTTCTTTCATGGGCATACGCTACAGCCGCCATTCGATGTTTATCTGCGTATAATTTCTGCTTGCCGCGAAGCTCTTCACATATCGATTCCGCCTCTTGATCGGTCCACCTTTTGTCTCGGTGATATTGTCGCCATTTACTCAGGTCAGACCATTGCCTCTGCCCAGGAGTATGGTCCATGATGGAAATCAGCCGGACCTTCGGACAACTACCATGCTGCGCAAGATTTGCTTCCATCCCGGAATCGCCAATTTCACAGCGCAGATGGATGAAGTGTTCAGCCCGAAAGATCCCAAGAGCGTTGCCACGACAGAGCACATCAATAGACTCACCGAGAATCTGATCACGAAGGCAGGACTCCCGCAGTCCACCAACGGCCACGGCATCATAAACCGTGGTAATGCCGGCCCCTGCAATCTGGGCATCATGGGCAATGGCAGCCGACATCATGGAAGGCCAGATCACTCCGGGTCTGGGCTGGATATTTTTCTCGAGATTGTCGGTATGCATTTCGATCAGACCCGGGAGCAGCATGTCGCCTGCCAGATCAACTGCGCCGTTGCCATGAAAAGCTGAAGTATCAATGTCTTTAATAAGACCATCTTCAACAATGAGGGTTCCCTGAAAGACCTCTGATCTGGTAATAATTCGACAGTTTGTGTAAATCGTTTCCATTGCATTTTCTCTTTTCAGTTATCGGGCTTAAATGTAGACAAACTCGTAAAAACTTCAATTTTTTTCGATGGATAAGTAAAAAGCTTCATATTGGAGGCGTGCGATTTTCCTATTATTTCGGCGTACATACGGTACGTCGTAATGATAGGAAAATTGTAACAACGAACAAAATGAAGAGTTTTTACGACGCCATCAAATGTAGAGTTTACGGATCATGGCAGAAACCATATCAAGAAATACGACTGTACAGATGATAATGATCACAATCGCAGCAGTCGCACTGTACTGAAAACCCCGGATAGCGTCCCATAACAGCATACCGATACCTCCCGCGCCAACCATGCCGAGAACACTGGCGGAACGAACGTTGGACTCGAACCGATACAGGATATATGAGATCCAGAGCGGTAATACCTGGGGGATGACTCCATAGACGATTTCCTCGACCCGGTTTGCCCCTGTTGAACGAATACCCTCAACGGGTTGCGGATCAATCGCCTCAACAGCTTCAGAAAAAAGTTTGGCAAGAATCCCCATGGTGTGTACAAACAGGGCTAAGACACCGGCAAAGGGACCCAGTCCCACCGCAGCGATGAACAGCATGGCAAAGATCATCTCGTTTACAGACCGGCAACAGTCCATGATCCTTCGCACTGGCTGATGCACCCAGATGGGGGTGATGTTGGATGATGAGAGTATGCCGAAACGGTACAGCAAAGATAATGGCCAGCAAGGTTCCCCAGATGGCAATCTGGATAGTGACCAGCATCTGATAGAGATAATCCTGCCACTCAAGAAAATCGGGCTGCATGAAACCTTTCAGGTAGAGCACCATGTTGCCTGAATGTTCATAAAGGTTGCCAAAGTCAATCTCAGCCCCGTAATAGGAGCCGATCAGGATGAGCAGAGCGATCGTCGTGACACTGAGATTTTTCAGCTTTTGATTCAGGCTGATTTTGGGTATTCTCAGTTCCGGATGGAGCTGTATGCGTGTCGATTCCATGATTACGTTCAAAGCAGGGGTTGCAGGGATTAATACATCGGGGAAATATCGCAAGCCGGCGACATTCCCCCGATTATATTGAAATACCTCTCTGTTACTTCTCTTTTGGCGAGTTCCAGAAGTCTGTTAATTTGATATACTGAACAAGGCTTTTCTGCTCATCGGTCAACTGGGCGATTTTCATGTCCTTGTCGGCCTTGTTGATTTTGTCATTGCCTTCAATTTTTTGTATATTTTTAGCAAGTTCCAGTTCACGAATCGGCAGGAGTTGTCGGTTATCACTGGTCAGGAAAGGTCCCCAGCCGCCACTGAGATTATGAAGAATTGCCAACTCATTCTTGGTATTGTCACCAATCCGCCCAAAACCAAGAATGGCTGCCTGGATTTTTGATTTGATGTCACGGGGCAGATCTTTTCGCCAGACCAGGGGATCCTTGGGGATTTCCGGGCTGATCCAAATTGCCTTGACCTCTTTGGCGAGCTTAGGATTGGAGATGGCAAAACGGTCCATATTCTCGGTATTATTCGTTGCGAAATCTACCTGCTTGGTGGCGACGGCAAGGGCATTGGATTCATGGTTGGCGTTGGTTGTGATTTTGAAATATTTCTTGGGGTCAATGTTATGCTTCGCCCAGATATAATAAGAGGGAATCAGGTATCCTGAGGTTGAGTTAGGGTCGCCGTTGCCGAATTTCAGATCTTTTCCGGCGGCAATTATCTCTTCGATATTATGGTATGGGCTATCTTTATGAACAAGAATCAGGGAATTATAGCCAAGACTGCCATCATCTCCGGTGCATTGAGCGAAGATCTCGCCATTTGCCCGGTCAACAGCCTCCATAGCCGATTTATTACCGAACCAGGCGAAATCAACCTTTTTAAAGCGCATTGCTTCAATAACACCGGCATAATCCGTTGCAAAAAAGGCCTTCACTTTCATGCCAAGCTTCTTTTCCAGTTCCTGCAGGAAAGGATCAAATCCCTGTTTCAGATTGGCCGTCGATTCGGTTGAAATGATACCGAAATTCAACTCCTTTATTTCCGTATCTGCTGCAACCGCAGCGCTGCACAGCCAGCCAAACATGGCAAAAGCCATTGTCACCGTACTTACTATTCTCTTCATGTCCTACTCCTTTGGTATTCATTGAATGATTGTTTCCAGGCAATATTTATTACCCGGCATCGAAAAGGTATCAATCCCGATGAATGGGGACTCTGTTCAGTCCCCCTCAAAGCATGGGGATTATAAAGAATACCCCCTTGAGGGGTATAAGTACCTTGAGACAGAAAATTTTTCTAAATCACTAAACGCCGGCCTGAGCCAGGCCGACAGGGACTCCGGTGGATTCAGTGCCATGCAGTGGATGGCGACTCTTCTTCATCTCCGGCAGCGGCACGGTTCCATCAAGGCATTGTGCACCATGTGAACCGTAAATCTCCTGCAACATTGCCGGAGTCAGTTGATTGCTGGGGCCATCGTAAATAATCCTGCCATCTTTTAAGGCAACCAATCGAGGACAATACTGCATGGCAAACTCGACCTGATGAAGGCTGACGACAACAGTGACCTTATCTTCCCGATTCAGCTGCGCCAGGCAATCCATCACCGTGCGGGCCGACTCCGGATCGAGGGAGGCAATTGGTTCATCCGCGAGAATGATTTTCGCGCGCTGTTCCATGGTACGGGCAATCGCTGCCCGCTGCTGCTGACCGCCGCTGAGAGTACTGGCCCGCTGCGACACCTCTTCATGCAGGCCAACTCGGTAAAGGGAACCCATTGCCGATTGCTTTTCTACTTTGGTATAGATACCGGCCAGACTTCTCCAGGCAGGCACCCGGGTAATCATCCCAACCAGCACGTTCTGCAGCAAGGCTCAGGCGATCAACGAGATTGAACTGCTGAAAAATGAAACCGATATTGGCCCGAATCTCTCTGATTCCGTAACTCAACCTGCCGTTTTTCTGAACGTTTTGACCGAAGACGGTAATACAACCGCACCCTTTATCGGCAACAACAAGGCCCGACGTATGCCTAAGCAGAGTCGATTTTCCCGAACCGGAAGGCCCGATCAACGCCACAAATTCTCCCGGTGCAATGGTAAGGTGGATATCCAGGCTGTCGAGGAGGGGGATGGCGATTTTGATTTCGTTTGTCTGCTTTTCTTTGTCGCTCCCTTTCACGGGCAGAGTGCCGACTTTTTTTGGGTGTAGCTTTGCTTGCTCTGGTGCCCGACGACGCCCATGATGTGGATTCGTCTGCCATTATCGTCAATGGCATTGCGCATGGTTTTACCGTCGATGGCCAGGCTTTCGTCTATTGCGACGTATTGGGCGTTCCATAGTTGGAGCGCGCTATCCAACTCCACGGAGTCTTCTCGAATCAATACGTTACGTATGGTACTTTAACTGGGAACACTGTTTTTTCTTCGACTGAAGCGACAGCCAAATCGGTCGCGAGCTCTGGGAGATAGGGCCTGGGCGCAGTCGGAAATCGCTTTATAGCCGCGCATTCCGCATAAAACTGCTGCAGAGGCGATGGCCAGTACGATATGGATAGAATGTTGTCTGCCCTGAGCGCGGCGAGGATCAGGGATTTGTTTGAAAAAATCAGGCAGGGATCTCATCTGTTCGGCGGTAAGTTACATTCTCGGTGCTCCTGACACATACTGTTGAGGTAATGGTGAACCGGATAACACTAGGCAGGCATTCCGCTGCAGGGGTTGAAGGAAGACAAGCTTCGAGGTTTGACAGGCATCGCTATAGCCGTTGCGAATACTTTTATATCCCTTGGTTTTTCCGACCAGTTTCCAGTTCGCTGCGTGATAGATCGTGCCAACAAACCGAGAGGGGTCGACAAAGGTTTCCATCATCAGAAGTGGGAAGCCGAAACGATTCTGCCAGTCTCCCTGAATTCTTCGTCGGCACAGGGAGAGAATTTTGGTGGTAAGATTTTTGTAATGGCAGTGTGGCAGTATCAGGAATCGTGAATTGTTTGCCACCAGATGAAGCCGATCATACTGCAGACGGTGCCCCCAGCCGATCCAGCGATCACGGGCACAGCATTTCAGGGCTGCAGCGGAAAAGCTTAGGAGACCAAGCCAGTCATTATCGCAGGTTGCTACATACCAGGTCGTATTACTTATTTTCGGCAAGGAATCTAGGAGCTACTGGACGGACGACAACCTGGAATAAGTTCAAAATTCCCCTCTCGTGTTGGATACAATTTTGGAGAGTGTACCTTGCACGAAAAAGTTTGTTCAGTTTTAATTGTAAACGGCTGAAATTGTATCAGGAAGAAGGTAGGGGAAATTCATCCTGCCCTATGAACGTTTTGAGTTGGATTTGGAGACTCGACTCCAGCTTGCCGCCTAATCAAAGGCACGGGATAGCAATAATTACACGCGTTTTGTTGAGATGTAAGCTGCTGTTTGCAAAGTGTATATTTGCAAATGGCCCCTAATTGCACAAATGTTGGGGTTACCCCTAATTGATGAGAAAGACAAAGGCTTTCCTCCATCAAACAGCGTTGAGGAGGAAAGCCCTTTATGGTTTACGGTTGGTGTTTCAGTTCCAAATGACCTGGTTTTCCAAATAATCCTGCCTTTCTTTATGGCTAAGTCGACCAAGATCTCCTTTGTCTCCTTTCTGCCGATTCAAGGCACAGACATATTTTTTCCCATCCTTTACTTTTACCAGTATAAACGCTTCGTATGTGCCTCTCATAGTCTACTCCTTTATGTTGTCTGAAATTCTTTTTCTCGGTCCGCTCTCTCCTACCATTGAAAAAACAAAAAGGTAGAACCGTTATGCGGTACCAAAGATTACGCTAACACTGGAGTAATGTCCCACCCCCCTCCCTGGGTTCCTGATTCGGGTTTCGCTCAATTCCATTGCACATTCACACATACCCCCCTGGCTAAAGTACTCCTTCTTATTTGTAGTATATGTCAGCATTTTGCAGAGAGCCAGCTTTTAGAAAAAAATTTACCTGAATTCTTGCTTCAAACCCCAAAAAAGTTAGAGAAGAAGAATATAGGACAGAGCAAAGAAGGAGAGAATGGTGGAAAGAACAATGGCTGACGACGCGAGTTCAGTATCGCTATTCATCTGCGAGGAAAGTACGTAGATGGCCGTCGATGCAGGCAAGGTCAGAAAAATCAAGCCAACCTTGAAAGGGATGCCGGTCACGCCAAAGATGGTAAAGAACAGCCAACCAAGCCCCGGCAGGACGATAAGTTTGAGAACCGCAGCAAGAAAGGAGAGCCCGAAGTTGCCTCTGACTCCCGCAAAAGTTAAACTTCCCCCTATGGAAATAAGGGCCAATGGCAGAGCGACCATTGAAATGAGACTGAGGGAGTTATTAATGAAGACCGGGAATCCACCGACCAGGTTGGCATAGGCAATCCCGGCCAGGCAACCTAGTATCAGGGGGTTGGAGACAAGCGCTCTTCCGGCAATAGAGAAGCGCTTGTTAAAATCGATCTCCCGCCCGGAGAACCAGATAAGTAAGGTAACAGCAAATACATTTATGAGGGGAATGGCAAAACCGATGATTATGCCAAAATATTTCATCCCTTCGGCCCCAAGACTATTGAGGACGACCGCCACCCCGATATAGGTATTGAAGCGATAACAACTCTGGGAAAAGGATCCCGCCTGAAAAGCAGATATCCGAAAAATTTTAATAGCAAGGGTGCTAAGCACAAACATAGTCAGCAGGGCGCAAAGCGAAGCAAAGCAGAAATTCCAGTCAATTCCTTTCTCAAAAGAGGCACCGCCGATTTTCCAAAACAACATGACAGGAAAAAAGAAATAATAAATCAACCTGTCACTGGTTCTGAGAAAAAGCGTGTCGGTGAGTCCCCACTTTTTAAGAATTCGACCCAGCAGAAGAAGGACAAAAATGGGAAACAACGAATTAAGTATAATCAATAGCAGCTCCAAATCATGAGAAATATGGCAAGCACCATCACCCATTACACTTTTTGAAAAAATTTCACAACGGCTTGTTTCTGCCGAAGAGATACACCCGCAGGACAGAAAAGATCTTGCGTTTTTTATCGACCACTTTACAATTGTTTTCTATGAAAATAACAGAACCTTCGAACAACATGACGACACTTGACGATATCAATAACCGAATCCAGATACTCGAAGAAAAATTTGAATATCAGGAGCGGACAATTGATACTTTAAACGACGTCATAATCGAGCAACAAACCCAGATCAACTTGCTTGAAAATCAAGTCAACCGTCTCCTGGCGCTGCTTAATGCGATCGAAGACAGTCCAGGTGGAGGTGAAGAGCCTCCGCCACCCCATTACTGAGTCCGTTGATTTAAGGCCTTTTCGCCCGATATCTTCGTTATACGAAAATTTTTATCCTCGGAGGTAAGCGTAGACTCCGATATCAACTATATGCCTGTGGTAAAATTTTTCGTATGCCTCGAACTCGAACGAAAATCCTCCTAAATCAACAGACTCATTACTAACGGAAAAAAACACAGGAGAGAATAATTGGCACAAAAAACTGTAATGCATAAAGGGTATCATGGTACTATCGAGGTAAATACCAAAGACTATTCTCTCTTTGGTAAGATTCTCTTCATCGATGATGAAATTCCCTATAGCGGCCAAAGCTTTGCAGAGCTTGAGGAAGATTTCCGTAGAGCGGTTGAAAAACATATTCAGCTTTGCAAAGAAAAAGGTTTGGAACCACCTTTTTCTGAATAAATCTATAATATTCAGGGAGATGAAATGGACATTTACTATGTGGACGGCGAATTCGTAGAGGATAAACAGGCCAAGATATCCGTTAACGACCTGTCGGTAATACGAGGTTTCGGCGTCTTTGATTTTTTACGTACCTATAACGGTGTCCCTTTTCACCTTGATGAGCACCTTACTCGTCTTGAACGTTCAGCCCGCCTCATTGGCCTTGAACTACCTCATTCCAAGACGAAAATCAGCGAGATCATTCAAGAAACGCTGAATCGCAACGCCCACAAAGAGAGCAATGTCCGTTTGGTTGTAACCGGTGGTTTAAGTCTCGATGGCATCACACCGGGCAAATCACCTAAGCTTTTAGTCATGATCACCAGCGTCAAGCAGATGCCCCCTGAATGGTACTCGGAAGGCGCAAAGGTCATCACCAGTCATGTGGATCGCTTTCTGCCTGGTGCAAAAAGCATCAATTATATTCCGGCGATCATCTGCCAGGCAGAAGCCCGGAATCAACAGGCTATCGAGGCTATCTATGTAGACAGAAACGGTTACCTGCAGGAGGGCACGACCTCAAATGTTTTTGCATTTATCGGCGACACCCTGATCACGCCGCCTTGCGACCGAGTTTTGCCCGGCATTACCCGTCAGGTAGTACTTGAGCTTGCGAAAATGGAGTTTTCAATCGTCGAACGACAGCTGCATAAAGATGAGATTCGACTGCTGGATGAGACTTTCCTTGCCTCGTCAGTAAAGGAAATTGTGCCCATCACAACTATTGATTCTATAAAAATAGGCGGCGGAAAACCAGGGAGTCGGACCCAAAAAATCATGGAACTTTTCAGGGTCACCACCACCTCTTACCCAGGCTGATATTGTCGCCCTGTAAAGCTGGCAGGGAGGGGGTGTTTAACTGAGGGGCTGTAATCGTGCATAGGCAGCCAGGAGGATCATTTCACCATGTTCCTCAAATAAAACCGTCAACCGACCCTGCCTTCTGTCTTTTATAGCCGATACTGTGCCTGCACCAAAAACTCGGTGCCAGACCCGTAACCCTTCCGCAATCTCATGGATTTCCAGGATCTTTTGGGAAGGTTTTTCCAACGATTTTTCTTCTTTTGTCTCGTTATCGAGCCTTACTTTTGCCCCAACGGCCTCGATATACTGCTTAGCTATGGTTGTATCGTCAGCGGTTAAAGTGCGATCTCCATTTTCCTGGGAAAGCATTTCACCGAGGGACACCGATAGCCCCGGATTGGCCTCGTAGAGAAAACGGCTGGCTCGCACCATTTCTCCGGGAATCTTACCACAACATTTTTTTATGCAACGTTTTAGCTCAGCATCGACGGGATGAATGCACACCACCTGTTCGATAGCTCTGGTCATCGCCACATAAAAAAGGCGCCTCTCATCCTCCAAGTCCTCCACCTTACTCTCACGTTCCCGGTAAAAAGGAAACGCGCCCTCCTCAAGACCCGGCAAAATGACCAGCGGCCATTCCAGCCCTTTTGACCGGTGGACGGAAGTAATCAGCAATGTTTCTGCCGTCGGTTCATCCCCGGCCGTCTTGAATTCTGCAATTTTTATCAGCAATTGCCGGACAGACAGATTTTGAGTGGTCGCAAAGTCTATAAAGGCCTGGCAGGTCTTCACCCGGTTCTCCGCAGTGGCCGATCGTGCGGAAAAATTATGATAAAAATCATAAAGTTTCAGCTTTTGGACAATCTGCTTCAGCAAAACATCGGCACGACCGGAAGACGAACAGCCGGCAAGCCAGCGCCAGTTGTCCGCTGTTTCCTCAAATCTCTTACGGATAAAAGGTGGCAGATCCGAATTACTCCAATTGCGCAACAATTCGGCAGCCGAATGAGGGTTTTCGGCAATACTCCGGACTACAAGCGCCATCTCTTCCCGTTTAATGCCGAGGTGTGGCTGAGAAAGCATAGCAGTTAGCGTTAGTTCCCGATCTTGTTGATCATCGTCGACCATGGTGCCCAGAACAAGCTTGAGATAGCCGGTCAGCGCCAGTACCTCCGAACAATCGAAGACTTGCGCATTCCCCTCCAACCTATAGGGAATCCCCGCCTCAAGAAGTGCCAGCTCCACCGGCACACTCTGGGCAAAGAGCCGGACCAACACCACCGCATCACGCAGGGAGCGATTCCTCTCCCGCCACTCGGAGAGAACAGCTATGGCCGGATGCTTCTTCTGCTCTTCCAGACAGGTAAGGATAGTTTTTGGGTTTGTTTCATGGGAGACGCAGAGCTTCTGATCTCGCTTGCTATTGCCTGCAATAAGATGGTTAGCGGCCAGTGACAGTTGATGTCCATAGCGAAAAGTATACGAAAGCTGGTAATTTTCCGGGTTCGGGAAATCGAGCTGAAACCTGGTGGTAATATATTCCGGCCGTGCCCCCCGCCATTCATAGATGCACTGATCCACATCACCGACCACCATCACCTTGGCCCTGCTGCCGGCAAGGATTTTCAAGAGCTGCTGCTGGGATTCGTTGATATCCTGATACTCGTCAACGATAATGTGTTCAACCCGGTCAGTCACCCAGGTGGCAAGTTCGCTGTCATCAAGCATCGCCAGGAGCGGTTCATGAATGAGGTCAGCATAGAAACGGATGTTACGCTCCTTTCTTACTTTTTCAAAGAGTTCATAGGCCCTGATGAAATAGCTGTAGCGTGAAGAAAGATCGAGTTTTCTAAAGACCTCGGAGGCTCCGGTAATCGTCGACTTTACCAGGTCGATAAAGGCAAGGAATTCTTCGACCTCGTCTCCGGCCAGCCAGCCCTCGTTTTCATGCTCCTCACGGTACTTTTCATTCGCCACCTGTCGGGCGAGTTTTTCCTGGACATATTCCTCGGTAACAAGCCTATACCCAGGCAAAGCACCCCGCCTGGTAAAGCTGTTGACAAGGCGCATACCAAGAGAATGGAAAGTACGCACCTCGGGTAACTGGGTTTCAGAAGACGAGAGTCGATGTTGCATTGCCAGGGCAAAAGAATCCCGCGCTGATTTATTGAACATCAAGACCATGATCTGGTTTGCCCTCACCCCCTGCTGCAGCAGCTTTCCAACCCTGGCGACCATGGTGGTGGTCTTGCCGGATCCTGCGACTGCACTGACTCGTGCATGTCCACCGGAATGGTTAATAATACGCTGCTGTTCGTCCGTCAGATTCATGGCAAAAAGATTGCAATTCAAGAGGGCCGCTTATTTTCAGCGGCCCATTAAAGGAGTTATTTCTGAGCTATTTCTGAGCTATTTCTTTTTAGGTGGCAGAACATCGGTGATGGAACCGTCGACTATTTCTGCGGCAAAGGCAAAGGTTTCAGCAAGGGTAGGATGCGCATGGACTGTCAAGCTGATGTCCTCGGCACTGGCACCCATCTCGAGAGCCAGTACAGCTTCGTGAATCAGTTCCCCGGCATTCTGGCCGCAGATGCCTGCGCCGATGATACGCCCACTTTTTTTGTCAAACAGCGCTTTCGTTACCCCGGCCGACGCACCGGCACTGAGTGCCCGACCGCTGGCACCCCAGGGGAATTTCCCTTTGTCAAATTCAATGTTCCTGGCCTTTGCTTCTTTTTCGGTAAGTCCCATCCAGGCGACCTCAGGATTGGTATAGGCAACCGAAGGTATAGTCATCGGTGTAAAAGCCGCCTTATGACCGGCAATGACTTCGGCTGCAACTTTTCCTTCATGGGTGGCCTTATGGGCGAGCATCGGTTCGCCCACCACGTCACCTATGCCGTAGATGTGTGGCACATTGGTTTCCTGCCGTTCATTCACCTGGAGGAATCCCCGTCCATCAATGTTAAGACCTATTTTTTCAAAGCCCATATCGGAACTATTTGGTTTCCGGCCCACCGCCACCAAAACAGCGTCAAATTCAGCACTTTCGGGAACACTTTTTCCTTCAAAATTGACCTGAATCCCGCTCTCGGCAGGTGTAATTGCCGTAACCTTGGTCTTGGTCAAAATAGTATATTTCTTTTTTAACTTCAGAAAAAGCGGTTGAACGAGGTCTTTGTCGGCGGGAGGAATGATCTGTTCCAGCATTTCGACGATAGTGATCTCCGAGCCAAAAGCGCTGTAGATCTGAGCCATTTCCAGACCGATAATCCCACCACCGATAATCAAGAACCGCTTCGGCACTGTCTGCAGCCGAAGGGCCGCGGTTGAATCCCAGATACGCGGATCTTCAGGGATGTTTGGCAGCATGAAGGGATGAGAACCAGTGGCAACAATCACATTGGCATACCGCACCTCCTGTTCTCCGTCCGGACCTGAGATAATCAAAGTGCTTTTGTCTTTGAAAACTCCCTTGCCCGTGAGTCTGGTTATTTTTCTGGCCTTGCAGAGACCGTCCAACCCTGAGGTCAGTTGTTCGATTATCGCATTCTTTTTTGCTAGAACTCTTTCAAGATCAATTTTTGGCGGAGCAAAGTCCACACCAAATTCGGCTACTTCCACCGCCTCTTCAATCACCATCGCGGCATGCAGTAAAGTCTTGGAAGGAATGCAGCCCACATTGAGGCACACTCCCCCCAGACGCCCCTGTTTTTCCACTAGGCAAACTGAAAGCCCCAGGTCCGCCGCCCGAAACGCTGCGGTATACCCACCGGGACCACCACCGAGAACAACTACATCAAAAGGTTTCTCTTCACTCATCGTCTAACTCCTTACAATAACGTTCTTTTAAGATCTTCGATATTCAGACGCAGCGCCTTGCTGAACCTGGCGGCCTCCGCCCCGTCGATAATCCTGTGATCATAGGAGACGGAAAACGGCAGGGTCAACTGCGGCATAAACTGTTCACCATCCCAAACGGGCTTCATATAACTCCGTGACAGACCGAGAATCGCCGCCTGTGGACTGCTTATAATAGGAGTAAAACCGGTGCCGCCGATACCGCCAAGGCTCGAAATGGTAAAGGTAGCTCCCTGAATATCGGGGATAGCCAGTTTACCTGCCCGGGCACTGCTACTCAATCTTTGCAGTTCTGCGGCAATGTCCTTTAATCCTCTCCGGTCGACATCTCTTATCACGGGAACCACTAACCCCTTGGGAGTATCGACTGCTATCCCGATATGATAGTATTTTTTTAATATTACTTTATCCCCATCCGGCATCAAGGAACAGTTAAAAAGGGGGAATTCCTTGAGCGTTGCAGCAACCGCCCTGGTAACAAAAACCAAAGGGCTATAGGATGGCTCACCCTCTCGCAACTGACTGTTCAATTCTTTTCTGAATCGATCCAACTCACCGATATTCGCTTCATCGAAATGGGTGACATGGGGAATGGTGAGCCAGCTCCTGTGCAGATGGGGACCTGATAATTTTTGGATACGTCCCAACACCAGCTCTTCAATCTTCCCGTATTTACTGAAATCTTCCAAGGGGGGTTCTTGGGCGGAAACAGTAATTGCCGACTGTTGCCGTGCTGCGAGGACATCTTCTTTCAGAATGCGGCCTTTGGGTCCCGTCCCTTTAACCTTGGCCAGATCGACCTGCTTTTGTCTGGCAAAAGCTCGCACGGAAGGGGTCGCATGAAACACCTGCTCCGCCGATTGGTCTTTTTCCGGTACGGTATCAGTAGACAAATCGCTCTTGTCTGCCGTTAGGTCCTTGTCCTCAGGTTCCGGTGCAGCTTTATCTATAGGCTCGCCTTCTTCCGGCTGAGTCTCCACAGTCTCAGCAGCCGCCTCATCGGTTTCAATAAGAGCTATCACATCACCACTGCCCACCACATCTTCTTCTTTGACCAAAACCTCTTTAATGACCCCTGCAAAAGGTGAAGGAATATCCATTACCGCTTTCTCACTCTCCAGAGCGAGTAGAGACGCCTCTTTTTCCACCTTGTCGCCGGGTGCAATAAACACTTCAACTACTGTTATTTTTTGCACGTCACCGAAATCGGGAATGATGATTTTCTCGATGGCCATCGGCCTCTCTCCTTTTATCTGTTGAGTGCGTGTGGTGCTTCCGGATTTAATCCATATTTTTTCAAGGCATCACTCACCGTGGCCAGGGGGATCTTGTCCTCATCGGCCAAACCTTTCAAAGCCGCGATGACGACATGGTATCTGTCCACCTTAAAAAAGCTGCGTAACACCTCCCGGGAATCGGATCGGCCATAACCGTCCGTACCAAGGATGGTGAGCGGCCTGTGGATAAAACGACGCAACTGCTCACCATAGGCCTGGACATAATCGGTACTGATAACAACCGGCCCTTCGTGTCCCTCCAGCTGCTCCTCGACATAGGTCTTTTTCCCGGCCTGTTCCGGATGATTGCGATTCCAGTCTTCGGCTAGCATCCCCTCACGGTGCAGTTGATTCACTCCAAGGATCGACCAGACATCCGCCTGCACTCCGAAATCTTCGCTTAACAAGTCGGCGGCAGCAATTACCTCTCTTAAGATGGAACCGGATCCCATTAATTGTACTCTGGGTCCTTTTAATTCGCTCTTCTGAAATAGATACATACCCCTGTTGATCCCTTCCTCCACCCCTTCAGGCATTTCCGGATGAGGGTAGTTTTCATTTAGAAGGGTGATATAATAAAAAACCTCCTCACCCCTTACAAACATTCGCTCAATGCCCTTCTGGATAAGTACCGCTACCTCGTAGCTGAAAGTCGGATCATAGGAAAGACATGACGGGTAGACAGAGGCACAGAGAAGTCCCTGTCCGTCCTGATGCTGCAAACCTTCTCCATTCAAGGTAGTTCGGCCGGCGGTGGCCCCCAGGATAAATCCTTTGGCCCGACTGTCTCCTGCGGCCCAGATCTGATCCCCCACTCGCTGGAAACCGAACATGGAATAGAAAGTGTAAAAGGGAATCATCGGTATCCCGTAATTGACATGGGCAGTGGCCGCAGCCAGCCATGAGGAAATAGCTCCAGCCTCGGTAATTCCCTCTTCCAGGATCTGTCCTTTTGGATCCTCTTTATACCAGGAAACCGCCTCGGAATCCTGTGGCTCGTAGAGTTGCCCTGTGGGAGCATATATCCCCAATTGACGAAACAATCCTTCCATGCCGAAGGTTCGAGCCTCATCCGGAACGATAGGCACGATATGCCTCCCGACTCCTTTGTCCTTAATCAACGTACCGAGTAACCGTACGAAAGCCATGGTCGTCGACAGTTCACGTTCTTTGGAAGAGTTAAGCAGGGCCTTGAAAACACTGAGCGGTGGTGCCGGAAGGGAGTTATGTTTTGTTTCCCGAAAGGGGACCGGACCACCGAGGGCCTCCCGGCGCTCTCTAAGAAAGGAATCTTCCGGGCTCCCCGCAGGCGGTCGAATGAAGGGGAGGTCGGCCAACTGATCATCTTCCAGAGGAACATGAAATCTGTCCCGAAATGCTTTCAAAGAGTCAACGTCCATTTTCTTCACGTTATGGGCAACCATTACCGACTCACCGGCCTGGCCCATCCCGAAGCCTTTGATGGTCTTGACCAGAATAACGGTGGGTTTTCCCTTAAACTGCATTGCCGCAGAATATGCAGCATACACCTTGCGGGGATCATGGCCACCTCGTGTCATCTGCCAAAGTTCGCTGTCACTGATATCTTCCACCAGAGCCATGAGACGAGGGTCATCGCCGAACACCTTTTCCCGCAGATATTTAGGCCCACGTGCCCGAATGGTCTGAAAGTCGCCATCGACCATCGCGCCGAATTTTTTTATCAGCAAGCCTTCAGTATCCCGCTGTAAAATGATATCCCACTCAGTGCCCCATATCAATTTAATGACGTTCCATCCGGCACCCCGAAAGCGTCCTTCCAGTTCCTGAATAATTTTTCCGTTACCCCGAACCGGCCCGTCGAGCCGCTGCAGATTGCAGTTCACGACAAAGATCAGGTTATCGAGATTTTCACGGGCGGCAAGGGACAGTGCCCCCAGAGATTCAGGCTCGTCTGACTCCCCATCTCCCATAAAAACCCAAACCTTCCTGTCGCCTGCCTTTTTAAGATCGCGGCTGTCCATATATCTCATGAAACGGGCCTGGTAAATGGCCGCCATTGGACCAAGCCCCATAGAGACGGTGGGAAACTGCCAGAAATCCGGCATCAACCAGGGATGTGGGTAAGAGGAAAGACCGTGCCCTCCGACTTCCTGACGAAAGTTGGTCAGCTGTTCTTCGTCCAGTCTCCCTTCAACAAAGGCACGAGCGTAGACCCCTGGAGAGCTATGCCCCTGAAAATAAATCATATCGGCTCCATTGGCTGCGTTCGGCCCACGGAAAAACCAATTAAACCCGACTTCATACATGGCAGAAACCGAGGTGTAGGTAGAGATATGCCCACCCAGTCCCTTGCCGTTTTTATTGGCTTTTACCACCATGGCCATCGCATTCCAGCGCACATAGGCAGCCACATTCCTGGCAATGAGCGAGTCGCCAGGGATTTGATCTTCATGTTCGGGCAGGATGGTATTGGAGTAAGGAGTCAGCACGCCGGGCGATGTAGAGACTCCAAGAGCCCTGGCAATGTCGGTGAGACGGCAGAGAAGGTAGTCCGCTTTTTCATTGCCTTCCTGTTGTATCACCCCTTTAAGAGAATCAATCCAGTCCTGGGTTTCCTCGGGATCGGGATCCTTATAATAAGAGCTCATAATTTACCTCGCTTTTTTACTCCCACTACTCACTCTTTCTGTCCGTATTTCTCGTAGCTTACCTTCTCGTAGAGCAGGGAGGAATGAGAATGTCCGGGTTTATCTTCCTTGCCGTACCCGATAGCAATTACAGCTTCAACCGCCAGATTCTCGCCAAGCCCCAAAAGCCTTTTGATGTATTCGTCAGATGAAGTCTGTGCATCATATTCACGTTTGCGAAGTTGTATCCAACAGCTGCCCAACCCCAGATCCGTCGCTGTCAGGTGTAAAATAAGGGCGGCAATCGAACAGTCTTCAACCCAGACATCACTCTTCCCGGGATCTCCGCACACCACAATCGCCAACGGAGCATTTTTGATAAACGAGGCGCCATGAGGTTTGGCCGTTGCGAGACCGCTGAGAATATCGGGATCGCGGACAACCACAAATTCCCAATGATTGAGGCCTCTTGAAGATGGTGAACGTAGCATAGCCTCGACCAGGAGATCAATCTTTTCGTTTTCAACCGGCTTGTCCTGAAACTGTCTGACACTTCTTCTCGTACGCAAAAGATCTATAAACATGATCGCTCCTTTTAATTGTTGAATGATAACTCAGAAGTATAAACATCACACTCTGCAGTGTGAAGCAGTATATGTCCTGCTTGGCTCGAAAAAGAACCAGCTCTTGACAAATATTCTGCTCAATATCATTAAAAACTGTATAATACCGTGATGAAATAATCTATCAATGGACAATCGAAATAACTATGGATCTACAAACCTTCGCCACCTGCCTCATTGCGGTTACCCTCCTTACCCTGACTCCGGGAGTGGACACCATGCTGATCATCAGGAACAGCGCCCGCGGCGGCTGGATAGATGGCGCTGTTAGTTCACTTGGGATCTGCAGCGGGCTTTTTGTCCACGCAACGGTTTCGGCGCTGGGCATCTCGATCATCTTGCTGCACACAGCCTGGGCCTTTAATGCCCTTAAATTTGCCGGGGCCGCCTATTTAATATGGCTGGGGCTATTAAGCTGGAAACGAGCCGCCGGCAGACGTCAAAACATTTTTGCCGGCAAGGTTACAATGGAGCAAGACGTCTTTCGGTTTTCGAGATCCCTCAGGGAGGGGTTTCTGTCAAATGTACTTAACCCAAAAACTATCATTTTCTACATGGCCTTTCTGCCTCAGTTTATTAACCCGACAGAGCCCCCTCTAATGCAATCATTGATGGTAGCCGGCATTCATTTCTCTGTAGCTATGCTGTATCAATGCGGCCTTGCCGCCATGGTCAACAAAGCCAAAACCTGGCTTCAACGTCCCATGGTAAATCGCATTTTTGACACCTGCACCGGTTCAATTTTATTGTTCATTGGTTTAAAACTCGCTACTGATAAATAATACCCTTTCCAGCATGATTATAAAAAAAGGAGCATCTTGAAGAACAGGCAGACAACAGAAGAGATCAAAGAAGGCGTAATAGTGGCCCATTACGGCGTTGCTGTCGACGTTCTGTTTTCCGAAGACAATGCCTGCAGCATGATCCGGGTAAAACGAAATTCAGGCCATGTTGTAGGCGACATGGTCACTATAAAGGAGGATGTCCTCACACGACTCGAACGTAAGTCGGAACTCTCCCGTATGGACGCACGGGGTGGAATTCATATCGTCGGTGCCAATCTTGATGTACTGTGTATTGTTGTATCCTGCGAACCTTTACCGCCACCTGGCTTTATCGACCGGGCGATAGTGTCGGCCCGTGCAAGCAACCTTCGCCCTGTGCTGATACTCAATAAATCCGATCTTGCCTGCTTTACAAAGTACCAGGAAACCGTTCAGCCGATCTACCAAGAGTCCCTTACGATATTTGCCCTGAGTGCGGAAGATGGCAGCGGTCTTGAAACGCTCAGCGCTTTTTTCAGCGAGGGGCACAGGGGAGTTTTCGTTGGCCCGACCGGTGTCGGTAAAAGCTCCATCCTCAACAGCCTGCTGCCGGAAATCCACCTGACCACGGGGGAGATAAGCGAGACAAAAAAGCGAGGGCGAAACACCACTACCGTTTCCACGCTCCACCACCTTAGAGATGGCGGCGAGCTCATCGATTCCCCCGGCTTCAATGACTTCGGCTTGGTTGATATCTCGGCCGCGCAACTCTCGGCCTACTTCCCAGGCTTTGAGAAAGCCGGCATGGATGCCTGTAGATTCAGGGATTGCAAACACAGGGAAGAGCCAGGCTGCAAAGTGAAAGAGCTCGCCGAACAAAATCAAATAGACAAGGCACGCTACACAATTTACCTGAAAATGCTTTCAGAAGTCGAAGCCTTAGATACCGAGCCGGACTATCGAGACCGAAGACACCGACGAAAGAAAAATTAAGAAACCAAACAAAGTCCCCGTGCTTTGCGGGGATTGGAGTAAGAGCGAGTAAGATCGAGTAGGAGCGGTTCATCCTGGACCCATTGATTTCCTGACCGTCATACCTATTATTGTATGCTATGCTGTAGAAGCATTTCCATGCCTGTTTCCCTACCCATTATCTCACCAAGTCAAGTCTATACAAAGCTGCAACAGGAGGTCTATTATGAGCTATTTATTTTCATTGCTGTTTGTGATTCTCTTTGCTACAGGCTCTTTTGCAGGAGAAAATATAACCTATACGGTAGACGATCGGCCTTATCAGGGGTATCTTATCGACACAAAACCCGGAGCGCCGCTGGTTCTTCTCATCCATGACTGGGACGGCCTCACTGACTATGAAGTCAAGCGGGCACAGATGCTTGCCGACCTTGGATACAGCGTTTTCGCAGCCGACCTCTTCGGTGCCGGAGTACGTCCGACTAAAGTGGAAGACAAGAAGCAACAAACCGAGGAGCTCTATAAAGATCGACAAAAAATGCGCAAACTCTTATACGCTGCACTGGATACAGCAAAGGCTCAAGGCCTCAGCACCGGTAACGCAGTGGCAGTCGGCTATTGTTTTGGAGGAGCTGCCGTGCTTGAATTCGCACGCTCGGGAGCCGATTTGAAAGGTTTTGTCACCTTTCATGGCGGACTTGCCACGCCGGAGGGACAAAATTATGCCAACGCTAAAGGCAAGTTTCTCATTCTGCATGGGACCGCCGATACATCAGTCAGTATCGACCAGTTTGCTGCTCTGGCTGAAAAACTTGAAGAAAATCATGTAGAACATGAAATGATTACTTACAGTGGCGCCCCCCACGCCTTTACCGTATTCGGCTCAAAATCTTACCGAGAAGATGCCGATAAAAAATCATGGAGGCGCTTCACCGAATATCTCCAGGATACCTTATAGGGTGCGGGGGGATATAGTTATAGGTTCGCCGTTCCCCACGGTGTAGCTCTTCTTGCCCTTAAGGTGCTCAATACCCATCACCCGATCCTTGAGATTGGCAAAGGTTTGGGTGTCAATCATTAGTTTTGCCGTGAAATCCTTGAGACATTCTTCGCACATGCCGACTACGTCCTCCTCTGTGAGATTTTTGAAATCCCGGGCACAGGCAAAGCAAAGAGCATCCTGCCCCTCGCTGAAAATGATTGTGTCGGCGCTTCCACTTGCCACATGTCGACAGACAACCCAGACGGAAACCTCTCCGTGTTTTTTGCACACTGCTTTTTCAGTCATGACGCTCCTTGCCTGCTCGCCTCCGCGTAGCATAGTTTTCATTTACCGTTTGTTACTCTTAAAATCTACGGTATCCCGTGGCCCGACTATCGGTTGTTTGCTCCTGATTTAATAAAGCGCCCCGAACAAATCGAGATGGGTAAGGTAGAGACGCAGATCAAACTCTAGCTGATGATACCTTGGTTCCATATGTTCACATACACTATAGAAAGCTTTGTTGTGTTGCTTTTCTTTAAGATGCGCCAGCTCGTGAACGACGATCATCCGTAAGTATTCTAAAGGAGCCGTCTTGAAAATGACGCCGATACGGATCTCATTTTTTGCCTTGAGCTTACTCCCTTGCACCCTGGAGACAAAGCTGTGCAAGCCAAGGGCTTGATTGATCACATTGATCTTGCTGTCGAAAACTACCTTGCTCAGGGGCTGAGCCTTGCGTAGAAACTGCCTCTTGATTTCGTTAGTGAAATCGTAGAGCGCCTTGTCGGTCTTGATCTCATGGGCGACCGGATATCTCTTAAGGAGCATCCGGCCCAGCTGTTGTTCGGCGATGAGTTGTTTAACCTGAAAGGTCAGCTGTTCCGAATAGCCTGTAAGGTATTTCAAATCCTGCATTTGAGCTTGCTCTTGTTTTGACGTGGTCTACAACATATTTGGTTCGAAAACTTACCGTTTTCCACCAGTCCGGTGGAAAAATAACTAGGACCGTTGCTCTTTGTTTTCGAGGAATCTACCATATTTCTTCTGGATTTTCCGGCTTAAAGTTCTTTTTCTTCAGTCCAACCCAAGTCTTGATTGCTTCATTCCGGACTTGACCCTGAATGGCGGCAAAAAAATGCTTTTACTAGATCTTCAGAGCGACATGAATCCAGCTGAGTTTCGTTGGTAATCAGATAATTCTTTGTCTTTGTTTTGTGACCGATATATACTCCTTAAATAAAACTAACATCGTCGGCGGCAAGGAAATTCATTCATTCGGCCATATGATGTGCAATATACAATACATAACGTATGATTTTGTTCAGTACCAAAAATCTCAGCATAGTTACCAAGACAACCTATCTGGTCTGCGCGATGATCTGTTTTCTTATTGCCTGTCTGACCATTACTTCTAAGGAATTAGTTCTCAACCGATTTGCATCTCTTGAGAAAACTGATGCGAAAATCCAGGTTCAACGGGTGGTGAATGAACTTACCAACAGCATTGATAAATTGACATCTTTCACTTCGGATTGGGCTTTCTGGGATGACACTTATCAGTTTGTCACTGATGGCAACAACGAATATATTGTAAACAATCTCATGGATCAGACCTTTGCAGACCAAAAACTCAACTTCATGCTGTTTTATAATGAACAGAACCAGTTGATTTATAATCGTTTTTATGGTTTTAACCAAGCAGAGACAACAGACGCCGCCAACAGCTCAACAATCAATGTGATTCATTCGTTAAAACTGCTTCTTGATCATCGTACCAATCTTGATATCCATGCAGGCATTGTTATAACGCCATATGCGCCGGTGCTTATAATTTCTGCTCCCATCCTGTCAAGTCTAAGAAAAGGCCCGATTCATGGCACTCTTTTGGTCGGTCGATATCTTAATAAAAATGAAATTGCACGGATAGGTTTCCAGACCCACCTCAATGTAGCACTTCAACCCTATTCTCCCCAAACTCAGGTTATCCCATCTCCCGATTCCGGTAAACTCCAGCAGAACCTGGCCCAATTCCAGTCACAAGTTGTTGATGGAAAAACACTTTTCGCCTCAACTCTTCTTGCAGATATTTCAGGACAACCTGCCGTCACCATCATTGTTAGCCTGGGGCGCGCCATGTACCAACAGGGATATGCAATGTGGAAACAGCAGGTCATATCTCTTTTTCTGGTGGGCTTAAGTATCATGGTTTTTCTAATCTTTCTCCTGAACCGGTTTGTTCTGCGTAAGTTGCTGATTCTATCAGACGAAGTAGACCGAATATCCAACACCGGTAATGCCTCCATGCGAATACCGATTCAAGGTAATGATGAAATCGCAAATCTTGGTGACCGGATTAATTCCATGCTTGATACAGTGCAGAATCTTCAAACTGCTCAGATAGAAAATGAGCAGTACCTCCATAATCTTCTTGATACCGTCAATTGCGGTATTATGGTCGTTTCAGCCTCTGAAGAACGACAGGTTGTCGCTGTAAACAAGGTGGGAGCAGCCATGCTTGGCCAGTCGCCCTACGACATTATCGGGAAAGACTGCCACCAGTTTGTTTGTGACAGTACACTGCATGATTGCTCCATACCCAACCATAATAGACAGGTCGACACGAAGGAGTTACTGATAGTACGATGTGATTGTACAGAAATTCCAGTGCTGAAAAGTAGTGCCGGAATAGTGCACGGAAATGAGGAATATGTAATCGAAAGCTTCATCGACATTAGTCATTTGAAGAATGTAGAAGCTGGGTTGAGAGCCAGTGAAGAACGCTACCGTCGATTCTTTGAACAAGATCTCACAGGGGATTTCATTGTTTCGGTCGATGGCAAAATCATTGACTGCAATATCGCCTACGCGCGCATGTTTGGTTATGACACAATCGACGAGATCAAACAAACCAATGTCAGTATTCAATACCCTTTCGCGGCAGATCGCGACCTCTTTCTCAAAAAAATCCGTCGGGAAGGGAAACTGGAGCGCTATAAATCGGAACTACTCCGGCGAGACGGCAGCTCACTGTTCTGTATCGGTAACGAAATCGGTAAATTTGATGAGAATGGTGAACTGATCTACATTTGGGGATATCTTTTCGATGAAACCAAACGGGTTTTATTGGAAAGGGATATCCGGCAGAACCAGAAACTCGAAGCCATTGGCACCCTGGCGGGTGGCATTGCCCATGATTTCAACAACATTCTCACTGGAATTACCGGTTACACTGAATTGATCATGCTGAAGGAGTCTCCCGACAGTGAAGTGAGGGAATACCTGCAGAAAATCCTTGCTGCCGGTGACAAGGCTCGTTTGCTCATTGTGCAGATTCTGGCATTCAGCCGCAAAGCTAAAGCAGAAATTCAACCAGTCAGATTGCAGCCGGCGGTGCAAGAAGTAATGCAACTGCTCCGAGCCAGCCTGCCGGCGACCATCTCTATCGAGGAGCACCTTGATCTCCCAGCTACAATCTTGGCTGATCCCGTGCAGATACACCAGATCGTCCTGAATATCTGCACTAACGCCGGGCATGCTATGCAGGAAAAAGGCGGAACCTTGACCGTGACCCTTGAAAAGGCCGTTCCAGATAAGGATGTACTGGTTGCAAACCCGATATCAGCAGACGGGGAATATGTGCGCATCCGGATTGGCGATACCGGCCAGGGCATACCGGAAAAGATCCGCAGCCGTATTTTTGATCCTTTTTTCACGACCAAAAACAAGGACGAAGGAACAGGCCTTGGACTTTCCATGGTTCATGGCATTGTCACCAGCCTGAAAGGACAGATCGTAGTGAATTCTAAGGTGGGAGAGGGAACAATATTTGATGTTTATCTTCCCCTCGTTGAAGACGTGATTGACCATGTTGCCACCGATGCGCCGAAAATTGCCGTAGGTAAAGAGCATATTGTCTATATAGACGACGACCCCTCTTTGGTTGAAATCGGCAGAGCAATCCTCCTTTCTTTAGGATACAGAGTGACTGATTTTATCGATGGTTTGCAAGCCCTGACCTTTTTGATTGAACATCATGCTGAAGTCGATCTGATAATTAGCGATCTGGCCATGCCAAAAATAACCGGAGTTGATCTGGCCCGGCGACTCTGCCGGAACTGCATTAAAGTGCCTTTGATCATTTACACTGGATATGACAAACCTCTCGTCAAGGCAGAATTGACTGGCCTTGGTATTCAGGAAGTTCTCCTCAAGCCGATCACCTACCGAGTAATGGCTGATAAAGTGCGTGAAGTGCTCGACAGGCTAAAAGACGCGCACCATCCTGAGGTGTGATATTTTTCCTGAGTATTTCTTAACAACCAACCACAATCGACTGTTATCATTTAAAACAAATCCTCAAACCAAACAGGCAGTTCTTGATTTTCCTTCGAGCCACTGGCCCGTGTCCACGAGAATGCCTGGCTCCACCCTGCCCTCCTCGTTCCAGGCGAAATATCCATGTAACGAATCTCCCTGAAATGATCATCTTTATAAAATCTTTATACGATCTTTACACGTCCATTAACCGCCTTTCACTTTGCATTATTATTGTTATTCTCAATCACAAATCCCATTTTTAAAAGGGTAGTGACAAGGCTTTGTACATTCCGGTGACGTTTCATTGTGTGACTCCCCAAGTCATTCCCCAACGGGCGTTGCCTAAAATTTGATTCAAAGAGTAACGAACAATCAAATTTTTACAAAGCCGCTCTAAGTAACCGGTCCACTTTTGGTGGTCCATGAATCTCTCTTCTCTATTCAACTGATGGAGGTGTACCATGAAGAACAGTAGATTATTAGTACCTTACAGATTGCTTTCCTGTTTTTTTTCAAGAAAACAATCTGTCTCAAGGTACTTATCCCGGCCTATTTCCCGTTTACCGGGGTTAGTGCCTTACAGATTATTTTCGTTCACTCTCTTTAGTACCCCCTTGAGGGGTATAAAAAACAAGAAAAATAATCTGCGAAAGGCACTTATCCCGCGCTTTTCAGCGGGGTTAGTTTTTCTCACGATCTTGTTGGCATTAACACCAATGACTGCCTTGAGCGCCAGTCGACCTTCTGTCGGTGCGGTTTATGCCATGAGCAATGCCCCGGAAGGCAACGAGGTGGTGGTCTTTGAGCGTAACATCTTCGGTCGATTGACCATGACCACTTCCTATGCGACGGAAGGGCTCGGCACAGGAGGCACCATTGATCCCCTGGGTTCTCAGAATTCTCTTATTTTAAGCCCGAACAACCGCTGGCTCTTCGCAGTTAATGCAGGCAGCAACAACATTTCAGTATTCCGGGTGCAACGCCATGATTTGCACCTGGTTGGCACCTACGATTCCGGTGGTGTGTTTCCGACAAGTCTGGCATTCTACCACAATCTGCTCTATGTACTCAATGCGGGGCAGGATCCCAATATCACCGGATTTAAAATCAGCCACCATGGTGAATTGACCCTTCTGGCCGACTCCACGCGGTCACTCTCCGGAGGTGGTTTTCATCAGGTGGGATTCAGTCCACATGGCAATCGCCTGATCGTTACCAAGGGCGGGGCTGATGCAAATGCAATTCTCATTTTCAGTGTAGATGAGGAAGGTCTCCCTAATGCTCTGCCAACTATCTCACCGTCTGCAGGTCTTGTTCCTTTTGGTTTTATTTTTGATAGTCGCGGACGTCTGCTGGTCGCTGAAGCGGGTTCGGGAGCGGTGTCTTCCTACGATATCCAAGATGATAACACACTCGAAGTCGTCAATACTTCGGTAGCCAACGGCAATGCTGCAACCTGTTGGATCGCCGGTACTTGGTTCGGCACAGTCTTCACAGCTAATACAGGCAGTGACAATATCTCGGAGTACACGGTCAACCCATTCAACGGTTCGCTACGGCTGCAGGAAGCTATTGCCGCATTCGGAAACAAACCGATAGATTTAGCAACCACCGACAGCGGGAGATATCTGTATGTCCTGAATGCCGCCGATGGAACAGTGGGTGCATTCAGGGTTCTTTTCAATGGCAAAGTCTTTGACTTAGGCGCAGTTCCAGGGCTGCCGCTGGAGTATGCCCAAGGCATCGCTGTGCGTTAAGGGCAGGGATAAATTGAAGTGCAGGAAAGACAAGAAGTCAACACAAAGAGGGGTCCAGGAGCCTGTCCGAGAATAGACATTTTGTTCAAAATCGAGGCATTCTCATAAAACAAGCACAGCCATATAGTTGATATTGCGAGCATTGTTTTACGAGAATAACGAAAAGTTTGGGCAAAAGGGCATTCTCCGACAGGCTCCTAGCTCAACTTATGCGAATTTATTCTCATTCAATATACCCATAAACCAAGCCTGACCCCTCATTTTCCAACCGTTCGCTTGGAACGATTTTTCATCACCCAGTCTATTACCGCACCCGGATCCATATTTTCCGTATCTTCGTTATAACCCTTCTCTGCTTCCAATGGGTTAGCTGGTTCATCTAATCCGAGCACAGCTTTAGCCGTCACCACAGGCTTTGGGACAGTCTGGACTTTTTTTGAAACATCCAGACTTGTTAACTTATGTTCTGCAAAAGGAAGAGAAAAATCCATGTGTTTGTTTGGCAAATGTATGTGAGTGGCATTTGGTGCATTCTTATTCCATAAAAAGCTGAAAATTTGCTTCCCATTGGTAGTCATGCCACAAAAGAAATCTTCCGCTCCACTGGGGTCGATAATTAAGGTAATGATGATCACCACCATCGCGATCAGAAGAGAAGCGATAACAGCTCTCCTTCCATGGGTTGACTTGGATTCCCGCCAGCGATCAGGTGGAAGGGTTCTTGGATTCTCGAAATCAGGAATATCGACGGCTACCTGGCGCCAGGAATTTGTTATTTCATAAGAAAAAGGCAGACGAAGATCTTTTGCGCATTTCCTAACCATATCGAAGGATATAATTTTAGTCCTTTGGATGAACCCAGATGTCAAGGCGTGGTCGCAAATAGTATTTATCCCGCGGGGAAATCCACCCGAAAATTCATAAATGAGGCGAATTGCGTCTTGGCTGAAAATCTCTTTCTCAGTCCCTGCGATTTTAAGACGATGCCGAATGAATTCGCCTGTCTCATAAACGTCCAAAGAATTGATAGTAGAGGTAATAGAAATTCGTTCCAGTAAGGCTCTGTTGTTACTTTCCTTCAAAATATCATTAAAGACATTTTGACCAACAAAAAAAATGTTCAGCAACTTTGATTCCTGTTTTTCGATATTCGACAGTTGCCTGATTTCTTCAAGCAGTTCTGAACTCAAACGCTGACACTCATCAATGATCAGGAGAATTTTTTTACCAGCAGCATAGGCATTATTGAGAAATTGGTCAAAATGGACCAAGAAAGCCTCTTTGCAAACAAACTTTTCTTTCATATCAAACGCATGGGAAACATAGTTCATGAAATCGATCAATTCCAAGCCGGGATCCGTAACCCTCGCGACTATGAATTCGTCACCCAGGCTGTTTGTCAGCACATTGACCAATGTGGTTTTCCCAGTACCGACATCACCGGTAAGCAGAAGAAATCCCTGATTTTGAGAAATGCCATATTTAAGGTGAGCAAGTGCTTTTTTGTGCATTTCCCCGAGCCAGAAGAAACTCGGATTCGTACTATTCTGAAATGGCTTTCTGTCGAGCCCATAAAAGGAAAGATACATGTTGACTCACCCTTTTTTAGTACCTTACAGATTGTTTTCTTGTTTTTTTCCACAAAACGATCTGTCTCAAGGTACTTATCCCGGCCTATTTCCCGTTTACCGGGGTTAGATATCTTTATCTACAAAATGCAGCAACCACGGGATACGCTAAAGAGAACTGTTGCCCATTATCTTTTTCTACAATATTTCTTTGATGGCTTCGAGAACCGGATTTATTTCCCCGTTCTTGTTCTGTTTAGGTCTTTTGGGAACCTTTCCCTGATAATTCTTTACACAATCGTACTGTTCCCAGCCTTTCAGGGGATACTCAAGATCAACGGATTTCCATTTTGGATGTCCTGTTGCTCTCAACAAGTCGATATTGTCCTCTAGGATGTTTGCAAATCTCCCAACATTTTGACAATTGCCCATTCTAAAATCGTAGGAGACAAGGACAGCTTTCACCGCAACGCACTGCACTGCTTTATCCTGCCAGGCATAAGTTCCCGCTGGAATTTCAGTTTTTGGGTAAAATTCGATAATGCTTTTATTCGAGATCGGAATCAGTGCCAATCCATCCTCTTTGGTTACCTGCTCGTCGAATAACTTAACTGGATAGCCCGCTACATAAAACAGCGCATCTATTTCCCCTGCTTTCAGCCGAGGAAGAGCTTCATCGGCTCCAATCGTGAGCATTGCAGCGGGTTTGATATCAGAGACCTCAAACAATAGTTTCGCAGTAAGGTAGGTCCCGCTGCCTTCTTGGCCGATAGCCACCCTTTTCCCTTCCAGATCGTCGAAGTCAACAATATCACCCCGTCCCAGGATGTGGACCTCTTCGTTATAGAGAGGAAAGATCATCTTGATTTTCTTGGCAATTTTCTTCAATGCGGGGTCCGTCTGGACCTTGGCGACAAAGGCCAGAACATCCGATTGGACAATTCCCATCTGTGTATTGGGTCGTTTGTAAACTGCAAAAACATTTTCAACAGAACCGTTTGAGTTAGCGACATTCAACTTAATTCCGTTTTGTTCCACCAGCTGTTCAAGGTTCAACCCAAACTGATAATATGTTCCTTTCAGGCCACCTGTTACGATGCCCATCTGCACGACCATATCATTTTTCGCGAAAGCCGTGCCGGTTAAGATAAAGAAACAAAACAAAGATAAAGAAAACCTGATAAGTCTTTTTTTCATCGCACACTCTCCTTCTCCATCTGTTCGTGGATAATTGAACGTAAGATTTTGGTTAGAAAAATGTTTCTTGAAGCAAAGAAGATTTCCTGATTCGTTATCCCATGTAATAAACTTACATCAGCGAAGATTAATATCGTATGTACTATAAGTACTTATTACAATGGAATCCTGCAAGGAGCCAAGAGAGGAAAAACATCCTGGCCCTGATCCTGACATATTTTCCATGTTTTGCAATACGTACAATTGCAGCAAAAACTAAGTTTCACTGATGTCGGGAATTGAGCCCTGCTCAGTGATTCCCTAACACCATGCCCTTTCGGCATGGTGTTACATCGGGTGCTAACGATCTTCTATGGGAACATAATCATAACTCCGTTTCCCCATATAGATCTGACGGGGGCGGCAGATTTTCCATTTGGGGTCATCCATGCTTTCCTTCCACTGGGCAATCCAGCCAGGGAGCCGACCCAGGGCAAACATTACGGGGAACATATTGGTAGGGATACCAATGGCCCTTAAAACAATTCCACTGTAAAAATCAATATTGGGATAGAGATTGTGGTCGATGAAGTAAGGGTCTTTTAAGGCAATTTCCTCAAGCTCCCTGGCCGTATCCAAGAGTGGGTCAGTGATTTGCATTGATTCCAGCAGCTCATCACACATCTTTTTCATTATCTTGGCCCGTGGGTCATAGGTTTTGTAAACCCTGTGGCCAAATCCCATAAGCCGGAAAGGATCCTTTTTGTCCTTGGCCCGCTGAATAGCTTTTTGGCAATTACCGCCATCATGTTGAATAGCAGTGAGCATTTCAATGACCGCCTGGTTTGCTCCTCCGTGCAGCGGCCCCCAAAGGGCTGCAATGCCCGAAGAGATAGCGGCATAAAGGTTGACCCGGGCACTGCCCACCATGCGGACAGAAGAGGTTGAACAATTCTGCTCGTGGTCGGCATGGAGGATCCAAAAAACCCTCAGGGCATTTACCGCCTCCCGCTTCATTTCGTAAGGTTTTACCGGTGTGTCGAACATCATGTTGAGAAAGTTTTCACAATAGGTCAAATCCGGGCGCGGGAAAACCAGTTCATGGCCCCTTGAAATTTTATAACACATGGCAGCCATGGTACGCACTTTGGCTAACAACCGGGTCATGGTGATATTGATTTCCTCTTCCAGAGTATCCAGTACCGGGTAAAAGCTTTTCATCGCATTGACCATGGAAGACAGGATGCCCATGGGGTGAGACCCCCTGGGGAAATTCTGAAAAAAGGTCTTTAAATCGGTATGAACCAGGCTGTTATCATTGAGCATCACCGAGAATTGCGTCAGCTCAGTCCTGTTAGGAAGCCTGCCGTTGATGAGCAGGTAAACGGTCTCCTTAAATGAGGAATGCTGGGCCAGCTGTTCTACAGGGATACCACGGTAGCGAAGGATGCCCTTTTCCCCATCCATAAAAGTGATGGAGCTCAGACAGCTACCAGTGTTGACATAACCAGGATCAAGGGTAATAAATCCGGTTTCGGCCCTCAACCTCGATATATCAATAGCTTTTTCACCTTCGCTTCCGGTAACCATGGGAAGCCGTATTTCTTTTCCGTTATATGTCAGAGTTACGAAATCGTCCAAAATTCCTCCTTTCTTTTATGATACTCCAATGAGCGCATACGATGGTCAGCAGTTCTGAACTTGAACAGCCCTGAAACAGACGGTTAGAACGCAACAGACGGTTAGAACGTGCCTGTCCAAAACAGCTTTTTACACATGAGCCTCAATGGCTAGTATGGTATAAGATTTTTTATGTCGGCAAAAATGGTCTGGAGCCTTGTTTTCGTCACCAAGCAATCTCGTGAACGAACAATCTCTATTTTTCTTTAAAGAATAATCCGTCCGAAATCAAGACATTTCCATATTTCCAATGAGGGAGGACAGGAGCTGACGTGTCTTTCAACTCCGTCAAACTCCAATATTGGGATAAAAGCGTCACCTTTTTGTTTCCAAGCAGACCTAGATATGATGGTTAACACGTTGGCAAAATAGACCTGCCTTCCTTGCCAATGTGGGTTAAGTTGGAAAATTTCAAACTCAACAATCAACTCAGAGCCAAAATCAAGGAGGCACTCAATATTCCATATAAGTTGCTTTATAAGATGTTGCAGCGGTTGGAAGAAACATTTGAGAGTTTGCAATAGCCAGTGGTCTTGACTACTTACAAAAAGGATAGTGGAGGTGACCGTGAAATTCATTTGGTTTCATATGACCACAGAAACCATACAGTGGGAACATGGTGCCGAAGTGAGACTGTTGCAACTTTTGAAGGGAAGTAAAAAGCAGGCGATAGACGCCCCCTATTTCCCGAGAAATTTCGTTTGAAAGTGGGCCATGTTTTATGTTGAACTCAACATCAGGTGTTGCCTCTTTTGACCTGTTAATGAAGCAAATCCCACGGGCACCCCATTTCGAGGAGGAGATTCCGGCAGTTATTGATGAGGGGATCATTCAGGATGAGTTTTTTAAAGCTTCATTTCCAGCCCATTCAAATAAAGCTTGCCGTCTCTGGTCTCGGCTTTATGAACGATATTTGCGCCTTCCTTGACAAACAAACCGGTTTTCATCCCTGGATATATCGGTGACAACAGCATGGGGTTGTCACCAACAAGTGCTGCCGGGAGACTCACATCCGATTGGAGTGAGAAAATGTCCAGTGCCAATTCGGGTTGCTGAAGAAGAGGGATAAATTGTGCAAAAGTCATATCCTTATTCAGGCTTACTACCGCATCACCTTTTACCTCTCCTTCAGGGAGCAGGGCGTGCAGATCGGAGATTTGAAATTCCAGGCCTTTTTTCAATAAGTGCTCATATGCCGTTATCATCTGGAAACTTGTCTGACCGATCTGCTGCTGAAGGATCGTTTTCATTTTTTCAGGATCGTCCTCTGCAGAGAGAACATCTTTAAAAACAGTATTCGCCATCTCAGTATACAACTTCATAAATCCTTCGAATCCCTGCTTATCCATATTAACGACACCGATTCGGACAAAGGCATCATCAACTTTCTCCGGCCCAGCCAGCAGATGATCCACTCCGAATTCTGTCACAGCAGATAATGTTTTCTCTTCTTCATCAACATCCAGAGAGTAATTGCCCTTAAAATTCACCAATTCAAACGGCTCGGCGTTCCCTTCACTCTTGCTTTTCTCAAGCCCGAAGATGAGAGTGCCTTCCCAAAGATAGCTGGAAATCTTCTCCAGATCGGAGGTCATGGAAATGCCATCTACCTGGATTTTACCTGGAACAGAAAATCCTTCCCATAATGTTTGAGAGGAGAAGTTTGTCAGGTCCTCATCACAATGCGAAACAGCCTTTCCGGCTTTAATCAGGAAAACCTCATCGTCCACCGGCAATGAAAAGGCCTGCAAGGCAATCGTTGAATTAATCTGCCCTAAAAAACCGTATTCAGTGGTAATAGACAGAGGATTTTTTCCCTTAAGTTTATTGTCCACGAAATCTGTGAACCATTTGTTTTTCTCGAGACTAGTCCTGGATACGATACCAGTAAATCCATGATCTGCTCGGTCATGAAAAATGATTTCCTCTATACCGTAAACCGCCTTTAAATTTCCTAGTTTCATTTTCCACTCAAAATCCGTTGAGGCAAAGTGTCTGTCATACTTCATGATCTCTACGGAAACGCCGGAACCTGTCTCGGAATACATCGTATTGAGGTTACTGAAAGACTTCTTTACAATATTCTCCATCATCAGCCCACTGACAAATGGTGTGCCAACACCTGCGATAACGAGAACCAAAAGGGCTCCGACAACAATCTTCTTCATACATGCTCCTTGGTACCTGGGATTTTTTTTATCGCATTGTTATTTGAAAAAAACGTGGACCACGTTAGCTGGTATCTGCGTCACACACAACAATTTTTCGATGGCAACTGCAAATATCTGAAAATAAGTAGGAAATTCACAAGAATTTTGATGATACATAGTGTGAAAAAGCAAATTTAAACTTCGAGATAGTCGAGAATTGCTTCCGCCGCAGTACGTCCTTCGGCAATCGCGGTAACCACCAGATCGGAACCGCGAACCGCGTCGCCTCCGGCAAAGACCTTCTCATTGGTAGTCTGGAAAGGAAACGCAGTGTCGACAGGAGCCACGATAAGCTGCCGATCATTTAAGGAAATATTATTTTGACTGAGCCAATCAGGCGGACTCGGCCTGAAGCCAAAGGCCATAATCACGCTGTCGGCATCCAGTACTGCCTCCGTACCTTCAATGGCTTCCGGCCTTCTCCTGCCCCGACCATCTGCTTCGCCGAGCCGGGTATTGACGACCTTGACTCCACTGACATGCCCATCTTCTCCAACTAGGATAGCAAGAGGCTGCAGATTCCAAAGGAAACGCACGCCTTCATCCTCGGCATTTTGGACTTCACGGGCAGAGCCAGGCATATTCTGCCTATCCCGCCGATACACACAGACAACATCAATTGCTCCCTGGCGAATTGCAGTACGCAGACAATCCATGGCCGTATCACCACCGCCAAGAACAACCACCCTTTTATCCTTCTGGTCCACGAAAGGATAACGTTCGCGCTGCAACCCCATGTGCCGGTCGGCGTTGCCGATGAGGTAGTCAAGGGCATCGTACACCCCCGCAGCATCTTCGTTCGGAAGGCCCGCACGCATAGAGCTATAGGTACCGGTGCCGACAAAGACCGCATCATATTCGGCCAGGAGATCAGTAAAGGGCAGATCACGACCAACCTCAACCCCCAGGCGAAATTCAATTCCCATTTCGGTGAAAACCTTGCGTCGCAGCTCCATCACGTGCTTGTCAAGCTTGAAGGCGGGAATACCAAAGGTCAGCAAACCGCCAATCTCCGGATGTCTGTCAAAGACCACCGGTTGGACGCCATTTCGGATCAGCACATCAGCGCAACCGAGGCTGGCGGGCCCAGCACCGATCACCGCCACCCTCTTCCCAGTCGGTATCACCTTGGAGAGATCTGGACGCCAGCCCATTTGAAAGGCGGTATCGACGATATACTTTTCTATACTGCCGATGGTTACCGCCCCATAATCGTTATTCAGGGTGCAGGCTCCCTCACAGAGCCTGTCCTGGGGACAGACACGCCCACAGACTTCCGGTAGGCTGTTGGTCTGGTGGCAGAGTTCGGCCGCCTCGATAATCCGCCCTTCGTTGGCCAGCTGCAACCAGTCGGGGATGTAATTATGGACCGGACACTTCCATTCACAATAGGGATTACCGCAGTCGAGGCAGCGATCTGCCTGCATCTGCACCTGGGATTGCTGAAAGGGATGGTAAATTTCTACAAACTCATGGCGCCGCCGCTCGATCTTCTTCTTTTGGGGATCGACCCGTTCCACTTCGATAAACTGGTATAAGTTCTGGCTCATATAATTTCCCTTAATAGACCACTGCCAGAGTTTCTCTTGGCGAATTCCCCCGATGTCCCAGCAGAGTCGAAACATCGGATGTCATTGGCTTGACCAACTTGAATCGGCTCATGTACTGTCCATCGAAACCGTTTAAAATTCGCTCAGCCCGTACGCTACCCGTTTCCTGAAAATGGGCGTTGATAATCCCCCGCAGATGCTCCTGCAGTACAGCTTTGTCTTCCAGGGTTATGATCTCAACCAGTTCAGGGTTCAGCCTCGATTCCAGCGCGCCGGATTCATCGAGAACATAGGCGAACCCACCGGTCATCCCCGCGCCAAAATTGACCCCGGTCTCACCGAGGATGGTGACGATACCACCGGTCATATATTCACAGCCGTTATCACCGATGCCTTCGACCACCACCTTTGCCCCCGAATTCCTTACTGCAAAACGCTCCCCTGCACGACCCGCCGCAAAAAGCCAACCGCCGGTGGCTCCGTAGAGACAGGTATTGCCGATTATCACCGCCTCGTGACTTTTATAGGCAACACCCAGTGGCGGTCGAATTACCAGTTTGCCGCCCGCCATCCCTTTGCCCACATAATCGTTGGCATCACCGGTCAGCACCATATGCAGACCACCTGCATTCCAGGCGCCAAAACTCTGCCCGGCAGTACCATTGAAAAGCAGATGAATGGGAGCATCCTTCATGCCATTATTGCCATGGATTGTGGCAATTCTGCCGGAAAGCCGGGCACCAACCGTCCGATCGGTATTACGGATGGTAAAACTTCCACCCCCACCCGACGAAGTTTCGACCGCTTCACGGAAACGCTCTTCTATCTGGATATTAAGCCTGCCCGGATCATCCGGAACATTTCGTTCCCGATAAAAGAGACTGCTTGTCGCCGGAGGCTGAAAGGTTTCCAGGATATGCCCCAGGACCAGTTTCTGTTGTTTTGCAGAAATGCCAGGCAGTTCTTTGAGCAGATCCGTCCGGCCAATCAGATCGGTCAGTTTGGCAATCCCCAGCTCAGCCATGAGCATTCTGGTCTCCTGTACCATAAACCGAAAATAGTTCATCACCATATTCGGCACCCCGGCAAAATATTCCTTTCTCAGAGTCTCGTCCTGGGTGGCAACCCCGGTTGCACAGTTATTCAAATGGCAGATTCGCAGGAACTTGCAGCCAAGCGCAATCAGCGGCCCAGTCCCGAAACCAAAACTCTCGGCTCCGAGAATGGCAGCTTTTATAATATCCAGTCCGGTTTTCAGGCCACCGTCAACCTGCAATTGGATTTTATGCCGCAAACCATTGGCCACCAAGGCCTGCTGCGTCTCGGCAAGCCCAAGTTCCCATGGACTACCGGCATATTTTACCGAGGTGAGCGGGCTGGCCCCCGTCCCGCCATCGTATCCGGAGATGGTAATCATGTCGGCATAGGCCTTGACCACCCCTGTGGCGATGGTACCTACGCCTGGTTCGGAAACCAGTTTCACGCTGACCCGGGCTCTGGGATTGACCTGTTTGAGATCAAATATCAGCTGGGCCAAATCCTCAATCGAGTATATATCGTGGTGCGGCGGCGGTGAGATGAGTGTCACCCCCGGCACCGAATAGCGCAGGGCTGCAATTTGGGCGGTCACTTTATGTCCGGGCAATTGCCCACCCTCTCCCGGCTTTGCACCCTGGGCCATTTTAATCTGGATTACCTCGGCGTTCATCAGGTAATGGGGTGTAACACCGAAACGACCGGAGGCAACCTGCTTTATTTTTGATACCCGCTCGGTACCGAACCTATCGGGGTCTTCCCCTCCTTCCCCGCTGTTGGAAAAACCACCCAGGCGGTTCATGCCGATAGCCAGCGCCTCATGTGCCTCCTGGCCAAGAGCCCCGATAGACATGGCAGCGGAGTCGAAACGAGGAAAGAAATTTTCTGCCGGCTCTACCTCGCTAAGAGAAATGGCAGGGGTATCTTTTTTCAGTTGCAGCAGATCCCGCAGACAGGCGATCGGTCGCTTATTTACATGGCTGGAATACACCTGGTAATCGACAAACTCACCGGTACGTACAGCCTTTTGCAGAGCCTCAACCACATCTGGATTGTAGGCATGATATTCTCCGCCATGGATATATTTAAACAGCCCGCCACGACCCAGCGGTTTATGCACCCTCTTCCAGCCATAACGGGCCAGGCGCTCCTGATCCTCCTGGAAATCGGTAAAGTCCGCCCCTTCAATGCGACTGACCACGCCGTTAAAACAAAGCTCGGTCACTTCGCCGGCAAGACCCACCGCCTCGAACAGCTGCGAACACCTGTAAGAGGCAATGGTGGAGATACCCATCTTGGACAGGATCTTCAGCAGACCTTTATCTATGCCTTTACGATAGTTGCTGATAGCCTGCCTGAGATTGACCGTGAGTGATCCTTCGTCCACCAGCTGGGCGAGAGACTCATAAACCAGATAGGGGTAAACAGCCGTCGCCCCCATACCGAAAAGCACGGCAAAATGGTGCGGATCGCGACAGCTGGCGGTCTCCACAATAATGTTGGCATCGCAGCGTAAACTCTTTTCCACCAGGATCCGCTGCACGGCACCAACCGCCATTGCTGCAGGAATGGGCAGGCTTTCGGCAGTAATATGACGATCTGAGAGGATCAGCAGGACCGCTCCCTGCTCTATCTCCTGCAAAACTCTCTGACACAGTTCTTCTATCGCCTTTTTCAATCCGAGTTCTTGAGTATAATTGAGATCAAGGATCACATGACGGTAATGGTCCTGGTCAAGTTGCAGGAGCTGCTGCAGATCACTGTAGACCAACACAGGCGATTGAAACATCACCCGATAGGCGTGCCCCTGAGCTTCATCAAAAACATTCTGTTCCCGTCCGATGCAGGTGGCAAGTGACATAACATGTTTTTCCCGCAACGGATCGATCGGCGGATTGGTCACCTGGGCAAACATCTGCCGAAAATAGTCGTAGAGACTCCGATCCTTGGTGGATAGCACCGCCATGGGCGCATCGTCACCCATTGAGGATACCGGCTCCTGCCCTGTCTCTCCGAGAACCTTGACTATCTGCACCAGCTCTTCATTGGTGTAGCCGAAAATTTTTTGATAGAGAAGAAGACGATCATCGTCAAGAGCTCGGGTGCCGGTCTCCAGACGTTCATCATGATCAAAGGAGGGCAACTGACGACAACATTGGGCCATCCATTTTTTGTAGGGGTGGCGACCCTTCAGCTCCTGGTCGATGTCCCAGGAAGTCCAGCGCTTACCGGTAAGAGTATCGATGACCAGCAACTCCCCTGGCCCGACCCGTCCCTTCTCCAACACCTCGTCCGGCTCATAGTCCCAAATACCCACCTCCGAGGCGAGGGTGATGAGATTATCTTTTGTCACCACATAGCGGGCTGGTCTGAGCCCATTGCGATCAAGGCCGCAGACGGCGAAACGGCCATCACTCATGACGATTCCGGCCGGCCCGTCCCATGGCTCCATATGCATGGAGTTGAAGTCGTAGAAAGCCCGTAGATCTTCGTCCATGTTCGGATGATTCTGCCAGGCGGGCGGGATAAGCAGCCTGAAGGCCCGAAAGAGATCCATGCCACCGGCCAGAAACAGCTCAAGCATATTATCAAGAGACGAAGAGTCAGACCCCGTGGTATTGACAAAGGGCGCGGCCTCAGCCATGTCCGGCAGCAACGGTGACCTGAATTTATAAGAACGGGCTTTCGACCATTGCCTGTTGCCGGTTATGGTGTTGATCTCCCCATTATGGGCAAGATATCTGAAAGGTTGGGCCAAAGGCCACTTGGGCAGGGTATTGGTGGAGAATCGCTGATGGAACAGGCATATTGCCGACTGCATCCTGATATCGGCCAGATCGGGGTAAAAAAGCGACAGATCTACCGGACGACACAAGCCTTTATAGACGATGACCAGATTCGAAAGACTGGCAATATAGAAATCGGCATCATCGGTCACCCTTTTTTCCACCCGGCGACGCACCATATAAAGGCGTCGTTCAAGATCTTTCGAACCCCAGCCGAAAGGTCCGTTGAAGATGACCTGGACTATTTGTGGCATGGTCTTTTCAGCAAAAGCACCGAGCACCTCCGGGTCTACCGGTACATCACGCCAGGCAACAACGGTCAGGGTCTCCCTCTCCAGTTCCTCTTCAATGGCCCATTTAGCCACCGTCGCTTTGGCATCATCTGGACTGAGAAAAATCATGCCGACGCCGTATCTGCCGCCCAGGTTCCAACCTTCCTCTTTGGCAATGGATCTGAAAAAATAATCAGGCTTTTGCAGCAGTACGCCGCACCCATCGCCCGTTTTGCCATCGGCAGCAATACCGCCACGGTGCGCCATTCGGGCAAGAGAGGAAATAGCAGTACGAACCAACTTATGACTGGCTTCGCCTCTCATATGGGCCATCAACCCAAAACCACAGTTATCTTTTATTAATTCGGGATTGTATAGGGCCATTCCATCCTCTTAAAATACTCTCTTACGTCCAGAGCTTGTCCGAGAATACCCTTTTGCCCAAACTTTTCGTTATTTCCAAAAAAACTAATGCTCGCGATATCAAATATATAGCTGTGCTTGTTTTGTGAAAATGCCTCGATTTTGGACAAAATGTCTATTCTCTGACAGCCTCTTAGTAATTTCTGTGCACACATTCAAGGCAGCCTTGGGCTGTTAACCTTGTGTAAATGAAACATATTGGCCGATACAAGTCATCATTCTTTTTGGTAATGGTTCTCATTGCAATAATTGAATAAATCCTTGCAAAACCGGTTAGTAATCCCCGCAAAGCACGGGGACTCAGTTCAGTACCCCCTTGAGGGGGTGTAAGTTCCTTCACGAAAAAATATTCTTGTGAAAAACAAGAATATTTTTTCTAAGTCACTAAATAAAGCGTTTCATCAATTCTTCAGTGGCTTTCTCGACGTTGTCCGGATCGATGCCGGCACGCAGGCAGGCATTCTCGACATGCCCCCGTTTCGTTTCATCTTTCATATCGTCTAACGACCGGAACAAGCCCATCCTCCGACCGACCTGATAGATCATTTTCTCTGTTGGATCCAGCTTCAAAAATTTCTTGATGATCCCAACGAGCTTTTCCTTATCCTGAGGATATTGTCCTTCAACATTCTCAAAAAGGTTGAGGATATGATCACTCTTAACTGTGCTGGTAATGCCGTCCAGTGCCTGAAGAAAGACGAGCAGTTCCTGAGCCGTCTCGACATCGTTTAACTTCAGAAAATCCCCTTTTTGATACTCCTCATACAACTCTACATGGTTAGGGATAGCGAGAGTCCGCAAACGGATGAAATCCGGGTTGATCTGATTCAGCGCATCAGCACTTTCCAAGGCATGTTCCTCTGAAAGATCCCTTCCGCCCAAGCCCGGCATAATATATTCCGAGAGTTCCATCCCTGCCTGTTTCACCTTCTTTCCGGCTGCAATGTGGGTCTTTTTATCCACCCCTTTCTTTATCCGGTTGAGCACTTTGTCCGACCCCGTCTCCATACCAATGTGAATTCTTGACAGTCCTGCCGCAGCCATCAACTGCAGATTTTGATCACTTATCCTGGCGATGGAATGGGACCGGGCATAGGACGTTATCCGCTCGACCCAGGGGAAACAATGTTTCAGGTGGTTAAGGATAGCAAGAAGGCGCTCCGGCTTAATGATCAGACTATTGGCATCCTGCAGGAAAATCGACCGCATCCCGGAGGAACTCCATTGCAGGGCAGCGTTCAGGGCGGCGCGATCCCCCTCCCCTGCAAGCGAACGGAATCGCCCGATATCAGCCGAGTAGACCTTGCCGTTTTTCGCAGCACATGCTCTGATCTCAACGACATAACGATGAACACGATTAATATCTTCCAACACGTGTTCTACAGGCCTCAGAGAAAAATCCCTTCCTTTATATACAGGACAGAAGGTGCAACGATTCCAGGGGCAGTTACGGGTTATGCGGATAAGCAGACTGCCCGCCTCACTTGGTGGTCGGATCGGCCCCTGCTCAAAGCCCTGATATTCATTCTCGTTCGGGGCTGCGGTTGACATTTCTGTTCCTTATTATTGATTTAACTTAAGAAAAATACGGACAAACAAACTATAAGGCATACTGCTCAGAAAAACAACAAGGCGGTCCAGAGCAGCAGACTTCCCCGCGTCTGGTGAGAAATGTCGGTCAAGTATTCTGGTTTATGTATGGGCCGGAAATAAAAATGGGCGCGTAATCCAGAAAGATTGACGCGCCCATTTAAACCAACGGTAGCTACTGTAAAATTATACCAGTTACTCCACTGTCTCGACTTTATAGCCTGCACCCTTCCATGCGAAAATTCCACCTGGATGTCTATACACGTTTTTGTAGCCAAGCTTTTTAGCCCAGACCGCGCCATTATGACTTCTGGTACATTTGACAAAACCGCAGTACACAATGATTTTTTTATCTTTATCGGGACCGAGTAATTTCACATAATCTTCCTGGCTTTTGCCGTCCGTCTCTTTACTGTCCCATACCACCATATCGGGAATAGGAAAAAGGAACTGCTTGGCAGTCGGAATGTGCCCTTTTTTGTAACTCGCTTTATAAGGCATGGTATCAATGACCAGCACGTCTCCACCGGCCTTAAGAACCTCACTCAATTCAGCGGTGGTAATAACATCATACCCACCTCTCATGACTTCCCTTGTCAGCTTGACAGCCCCGATCTCTTTGTCAACTTCATCTTTAAATTTAGAGGTGCCGAAAGCAAAGGCGCTGGAGGCGGCAAACATCACCAACACTGTTGTAAACAAAATTTTCTTCATCGTCCTAATCTCCTACAATTTTTAAGGTATTTTGACGGTACCAATGGTACCAGAATGAGTATATAAGGGGTACGAGCATGACGATATCCCGAACCAGAGCCACTCGAATCCCTCGAAAAACGTTAAATTCAGGATCTTCAGGGCCAAAACAGCCACAATCGATATCCAATCCCTGCCAGATTGAATAGGATAAAAGAACAATAAAAAACAGCAGCATTGCAGTGATCCCGATCTTGCTTTTTAAACGGTTAAGGAGCAAACCCACAGCCAAAACTATTTCCACAACAGGTAATACTACCGCCGTCGGCAAAAGAAAAATCTCCGGCAGTATATCATAAGCATCTATTACCGCTGCGAAGACTTGGACATTGAAGAGCTTAGGAACGGCAGCCGTGAGGAAAATCAGACTAATTATCCCGCGGCCAAGCAAGTCAAGCCACGTCAATACTTTTTTGTGGTTGTTATTTCGGTTCATTTATAACGAAGTGGCAGGAGTCGTAGGCATTCGATCACATACTGTCCAAAGATAGGCTAAATACATCGGTTATCATTCCGAAATTCATGCAAATTGTCCAATAGTTATTTTCTATCAGAATATCCCTATCTATTGACCTTACTGATTCCTCATCCCTCTTATGCAGATCTTCCGCAACCACAAGCAGATAAATAATTTTGGACTTTTACCTAAAACTGCTAAAATAAAAGAACACCTTGAAAATCTAGGAATAAAGGAGCTATTGATGGCTGGTGGTATACGTAGTCAATTTCCGCCTCTCTATATCGCCGCTTGGGTAATTTTCAGTGTTGGCATTCTGGGGCTCTGCACTCTTTCTGTCCTGCATCTCCCTTCGCCCACATTTAAAGGTCTGCTCTATATCTTTCTTGGTTTTGTTGCATTCGGCTTAGGTGAAAACATCAACCATCCGAAGACTCCGTGGCTCACACTTAGTGAAGACAACCATCCCGCCCCGACACAATTTTATCGTAAACGAAATGATTGCAGTCTGGGGAATCTCATCGACATTGGGGCCTTGCTTCTTTTTTTTATTGGAATCTCAGCCTTGCTATATCCTCGCTAGGAGGCTGTCTAACAATTTCCATAAACATTGTGGCAAATTTCCAAGCATCAAGCCTGGCACAGAGGCGGCCAGACGCTAGTGAGCAAATAGTGCTGTCTACCAAAGAAAGCAGGATAATTTCAAAAATTTTCTTGCCTCTTTCAAGAGGCAACTTTCTGACAGAAAAATGTTTGATATCATAACAGCATATTGGTAATGTCTCTTAGTGACTGGATCTGCTCCGTTCTTTGATGATACTTTGTGGTGACACATCCACCAAAGTTGCATAGGAGAATGTTTATTTTGTTCAAGTAGTTAGTTAGGCACTGTTTGCCGGATATTATGAAAGTATGTGGACTTTGCAATCGCCATAAGTTTGGTGACACGTCTTTGACGGCTTACCTCAAATGCTGAGTCGAAGATTTGGTAAGAGGAGAAAGGGTTATCTATCTGTGAAACTCCCCAAATTGAGTGTTTCACAGGTCTGGTGAGATACTTGTTCTTGAGGAGATAATCCGCTAATGCCTTGATAAAATGTTAAAAATATGCTACCGCGAAAAGCGATATAGATCTTTCAAATTTCTGAGTTTAAGAGTCGCAATTAAACTCAGAAGAAGAATCGGGTAGCCAGGGGTTTTTCTCCCCCAGCCCCCATAACACCTAGCATGCGGGTCTACCCCAAGGGCACTTCCTGAGGGCGCGCACTAGGCGTTTCACGAAGTTACCGAGCCGGGTTCATCCGGTTCTTGCGTACTTTTGAGGAAAATGGCCAGCTTATCGTCGCTGTTATAACCAGAATTGGATTGATCTGGAGTACTGAGTGCTCTGGCTTGCAGCCCTCCTTTAACAATTAGAGAGCTGTAAGAGCACGTCAAGCCTCTCGGTGGCCATGCCGCCAGCTCCGAGATGAGCTTCATCAGTCAAAAGTACGCTTCAGCCGGATGAACCTGAAAACAGAACAATGCACAGAAACACCTGTAGATATATTTTGTTAACCAACTTTGGCAGCGAGATCGCAAAAATTCAAAAATTATTTTTCAGGACCCTGTTCCTCTTCAAACTTGGCCTCCAGGTAGATCATGTTGCCTTGGGAAGCCACTTTTACCTCATAATTGAGACTGTTAAAAAGTTTCACCATCCGTTTGTTCTCTTTTGAGGTATAGGCGGTGAGGCCCTTGATGCCCTGTCTCTTTGCCGCCTCGGCCAATTTTTGGATAACGATTGAGGATAACCCCTTTCCCTGCCAATCCTTTTCCACAGAAAAGGCAATCTCCGCCATCTCGGTTTCAGGATTGAGGTAGTATTCCCCTACGGCCAGGATCCGCTCATAGCCTGCCTGTCCTTCGACCGCGACAATGGTCAGGTCCTTGATATAATCGATAATAAAAGTGCGCTCGATCTGTTTACTGACAAAGCTCTTTTTCTCGTGGAAAAACCTGGAGATGACATCAGTACTGTCCAGCCGGTAATAATGCTCCTGAAGACTTCGTTCGTCGGTCAGCTTCACGGGCCTGAAGGTGATCTTCCTGCGATCAAGGATTCTCGTTTCCTCAAGCCCAAGAGGATAGATTGAATGCATTTCCTCTCTTAGGGTCCGCTCCGGTCCCAGTAACCCAAGCTCTTTTGCCTCCTCGAACAACTGGTCTCTGAAATCGGGGTGGGCAATGGTTATCAGGGAGAGAGCCCTTTCCTGAATACTCTTACCAAAGAGATTTACCGATCCGTATTCAGTCACCACGTATTGAACCTCGCTGCGCGGCACCACCACGGCCTTATTCTGCAACATCGGCACGATTCGGCTTTTCAGGCCATCGTCCCTGGTCGAAGTGAGCATCAGGATCGACTTGCCTTTTTTCGACATTGCCGCACCCCGAAAAAAATCCAGGATGCCGGTGACGCCGGAAAAATTATTAAAGGGCAGGGCATCCGCGGTCACCTGGCCGGTCAGATCGATTTCCCGGATAGTGTTCATCGCCACCATCCGCCTATTCTTGGCTATTTTCCTTGGATCGTTAACATATTTAGACGGATGGAATTCGACGGCAGTATTGTAATCAAGCAGATCGTACAGATCCTGATTGCCGATGGCATTACTGCAAATGATCCTGCCGTTATTAAAACCTTTCTTTCGGTTAGTCACCACGCCCATGGCCATAAGCTTCATTATGGTATTAGTCACGTACTGGGTATGGATGCCCAGGTCATTTTTTTCCATCAGCGCCTCGATATTGGCCTCGGATGTTCCCCCAAGCGACATCTGCATGGTCGATCCGTCTTCCACCAGCCGGGAGACATACCGGGCGATCTTTCCGGCGGTTTTGACATCGGGATAGTTACCGATTTCTATCAGTGTTTCATCATGTTCCACAAAATAGTCGATATCGTTTACATGGATGGAACTCCTGCCGAGAACCCTCGGCATTTTATTGTTCACCTGGGCGATAACCAGATCTGCTCCTGCTGCTGCGGAGGCGGTAACATCGACCGAGATTCCCAGGCTCATCCAGCCGAAATCATCCGGAGGAGATACTTGAATAAGAGCGACCTGAATAGGGAGCAATTTGGATTTGATCAGCTTGTGGACATCGGAAAGATTGATAGGAGTTATAAAGCGAAGATCGCCTTTAAAACTTTTTGAGTTGGCCGAACCCAGATAAAAAGACCGGATATTGAGGTTCTGGGATTTGGATTTTTCGGCAATTTTGGAGAGCGAGGTGCTTTCCCCGCTGAACATTCGGACAATTTCAAGATCAGTGAAGGTACGACTGGCATCAGCTAACCCCTTTACCAACTGTTGCGGTTCTCCGCATGACGAACCGATAAAAATTCGCTGCCCTGATTGAATCTTGGCAATGGCGTCTTCAACAGAAAGCTTGTTACTCTGGTAGTTATCCGCCCAATATCCCTTTTCACGCATCACATCCCCCCTATTCGGCATTTATATAATTCCTGTCCTTCTCCCATGCGCTACCATGGACATACCCAAAAGTACCCTCCTAAATAGTATTGGTTCAGCAGTTTTTAATCAAGCCTGCCCAACTCCCAAATACTTTTTTAATGTACATCCATTTCATCTAATCTTTGCACATAAATAAAAACCATTTGCCCGACACGCACTCGTTCCGATAGGCTATAAAGAGAAAAAACTGGTGAAATCTGTCCTGTCGCCCCCACATCCATAACTCACAGTGATTTGATTTCATCTCTTCAATCGCGGTGTCAGTTAAAGTCGTTTTTTGTTATTCTTCGAGATACCAGCGTGACATTTGAGGTAGTTATTGACCCATTACTCTCTGTTCATTAGATTCCTCCGGTTAACAAGCAGGGGCGGCTGAATGGAGACTATGGTGAGTGGTTTTCACAAGGAAAAGAACGGAGATATGAAGGCAAAAGCAACAATAACATTCGGAGTGATACTTGGCGGCTTGGTGCCGTTCGTTGCAGCGGGTCAGGCAATTGCAACAGACGAGATTGAAGGTGCCTACGATTTCGGGCGAATTGTGGTTACCAAACAAGTGGGACAGGGGGTAGAAGCAGGAGAGACGGTACAAACCGTGACTGCAGAGCAAATCAAAAGACAAAATGCTCGTACTCTGGATGATGCCATGTCCCTGTTGCCCGGGGTCTCGGTGCGAACCGGCGGTGACGGCACTCCTCGCATCGATATCCGGGGTTTTCGAACCCGGCACGTTCTGCTGTTGTTGAATGGTACGCCGTTCAATGCTGCATCGGACGGCCGGTTCGATCCTTCTTTGATATCCGTGGAAAATATAGCTGAAATAAAAGTTGTTACCGGCGGCACCTCGGTCTTGTACGGTCCGGGTGGCAACGGTGGGGTAATCAACATCATTACTAAAAAAGGCCAGACCGATACCCATGGTTCTGCTGTCACCGAGGTCGGGGAAGGGGCTTCTCGACTGGTCAAGGGTACGGTGTCCGGCGGGACCGAAACGGTCGATTTTTTTACCAGCGCCAGGGCTTATAAAAGGGACTACTTCCCACTTTCAGACGATTTCATGGCGACCACGGCGGAGGATGGTGGATCCCGGGAGAATAGTGATCTGGAGAGGAATAATCTCTTTACCAATGTCGGCTACTCGTCTTCGATAAGACCATGTTCGGCATGACTTTCAGCTATCTCAACGGCGAGCATGGCAAACCGCCGGTCGTCAACGCCGACAAGACAGATCCTTTCAGCAGTAATGAAAAATTCGATCGCTTGAGCGACTCTAATAATTACTCTGTAGAGTTGGCAGCTTCTCCTTAGTGCGGTATTCAAGCTGCATCTCCATATCCCAGGCCATGCTATGTTCTTTACTGTCTTTTTCTTTTTATAGCCAGGGCAAGTGTCAACCGTCCGCTTGCAGCCTCCTTCACCGGTATTCTTGCCGGTCTGGGGGCGCTGGTCCTCGGAATTGGTAAGGCCGGGCCGATGCTTTTTGCCAAATTTATGTTGCCGGGACTGGTGATCGACCTGGCTGCCCTGCTGGTGCCAGGACTGTTCCAATCAACCGTCCTCTGCCTGGTTGTCGCCATCCTGGCAGCATCCACGAAGTTCCTGGACACCTGGGGCATAGACTGGTTGATCGGTATGGATAAAAAGGTAATGCTGCAACATGCCCTGTTCGAGAGCGGAACGGCAATGCTCTTTGGCCTGGTTGCCGGCTTGTTTGTCGTACCGGTGGTCCGTAAATTGCGAAGCCATGGCGTCATACCCGGAAAATCGGGGAAACCTGCTTTAACACAGTCAGCACAAGCAGAAAATCAATCAACAATTAAGGAGAGACAAGGGTGAAGGTATTTGTTTCAATCGATGATACGGATAATTTAGAAAGTATAGGCACCGGCCATCTTGCAGCCAGGCTTATTTCCCATATTGAAGAGAAAAGGTGGGGTTCCTGCAGTTTTATCACCCGCCATCAGCTGTTCGTGCATACGGATATACCGTACACATCGCATAACAGCGCTATGTGCTTTCAGGCCGAACTGAAGGACACAGGCTGCGATGGACTTATCGACTATGCCGCTTCCTTCCTCAGACAGCAGAGTGCGCCGGGTTCCGATCCCGGATTGTGCATCGCAGTCTGCGAGGCGCTTGAGTTCTCTGAGGAAATCCTCGATTTTGGTCGCAGGGCCAAAGAGCAGGTGCTGACCAAGGATGCTGCATATTCCCTGGCGGCAAGGCTGGGTATTCATCTATCGGAACATGGCGGCACCGGTGGGGGCGTGATTGGAGCGTTGGCGGGTGTTGGATTACGGCTTAGCGGCAATGATGGCCGGATTCGCGGCAAACTCCAGCTCGAAAACGAGAATTGCATAACCGAGGTTGCAAGCATCTGTAGCCGGCCCGAGGTTGCCAGTGTTCAATCACTTGCCGGCCAGATCCTTGGCAACGCAGAACGGATCACTCTTGGCGAGAAGGTAAAAACCATCTTTCTCGACAATAAGCCCGTCCTATTAGTTGCCCCGTTGGAGACTCCATCGAATCAGGCCTGCTGGCGAACCTGTACCAAGGAGGAACTACGCATTTACTGACAACTCTTCTGACAACGAGGAGTCGGCGACATGGCGGCAAACTTCATTTGTGAAAAATTTAGGTTAATATTTGGAGACTTCGACTTTGTTCTCTCTCTCATTGTACACCTGAGTCTGCTCTTCGCCATTGGCTCGAAGTTGCCGCAATCCGTAGGTGAGAACAGGATTTTCCAGGTCTATCTTGCCGCTGAGCCGTCAGCTTCTGCTTCCTCTGCATCGACAGCTCCTGACCATGAGTTGAATACCGAGCTTACCAAGCCAAGTCATCCCGGCCCTTGTCTTCCGCCTTGGTAATGAAGGAAGTTTGCTTGCTGTTGATTTAACCAAATCTTCGGGTTATCGCAGTCTCGATGAAGCGGCAATAGTAGCCGTCAACCAGGCGGCCCCCTTTCCTCGACTTCCGAAAAATGTCAGAGATATTCCGAAATCATTAAAAATAACTATTTCATTTACCCTATCGACGAAAGACTGATTGGTCATCATCTCTCCCTATTCGGCCTTAATGTAATTCCTGTCCCTTCCCATGCGCAAGCATGGAAATTCCCGAAAGTTCCCTCCTGAATTAGTATTGGTTCTGCTTTTTTTTAATGTACATCCATTTCATCTATTCCTTGCACCTGAATAAAAAACATTTGCCCGACACACACTCGTTCTGATAGGCTATAAAGAGAAAAACGCATCTGTCAAAAAGGAAACGGCGTGAAGAGTCCACTCGAGACAATATTGCTGTTCGGTCTGTCCGCTGCAGAAACGATACTTGTCAAGCGGTTGGTGTCTTCTTTTGAGATCGAAACAGTACCACTTACTATCGGTACCGTAAGAAAATTCGTTCAGGATTTCCCAGAGAAAAAAATCTGTCTGGTGGTCTTCCATATGGGTGTAAAACACCCCAGGCAGGACCGGGTTATCCGACTGATACGTGATTTTGTAGGGCCTCTTATCCCCTTCCTCATCTTGGTTCCCAGAGAAAAACTCACAGAAATAAAAAAATACCTCAGCGCTGGGGCGGACGATTTTATAGAACTGCCGCTTAATGAAGATAGATTCTCCATAAGCTTTTTAATCCTGTTGGAAATGGGCCAGGCAGTAACCAGGCCTCGGACCACCGAACCTTTACAAACGAAGGACGAAACAAGAGGCAGTAGTGAAGTCCTCAATCGGCTGGTCGGTTATTTTCAAGAGGGATTGAGCTACTTTGCCCCAAGGTCTCTCATCAAGAAGGCAAAAACAGAAAGGATTTCCGACAAATGGATGCAGGTGAAAAGGCTTGGTGTGGGCGGATTCGGCGTCGTCTGGCTGGTAAAAGAGATCGGTACCGACAGACTTGCCGTGGCGAAAACACCCCATTCGCCCCAGATGAATATCAGCGTATTGCGCTCTGCTGCCATCCTCAAGAGGCTTGTCTACCATCCCAATGTAGTTCATTTGCTGGAGGTCGTGAAAGACAGCGGTAAATTCATCCTGATCCAGGAATATGTCGAAGGCCCGACTCTCCAGCAGTTACTAGAGCAGAATATTTCGCCACTGGATAAAGAGACGTATTTCCTGCAACTCGTCTCGGTCGTCTCCTATGCCCACAAACATAAAATTCTGCACCGAGACATCAAACCGGAAAACATCATCATCAGCAAAAATGGGCAGCTTAAGCTTCTCGATTTCGGTATTGCCCGCAACCTCTCCTGGCAGCCCCCGGATAAAAGCTCTGCGGGTACCGTCAATTTCATGCCGCCGGAGCAGTTTGAAGGCCGAAGCTGTCTCGCGAGCGACGTCTGGGCCCTGGGGGTTATCCTCTATATATTTGCCACCAATGCCGTGCCCTATTTTCAGCAAAATGACCAGTATCCAGAGGACATAGACATTAGTGTTGAAAGCAGGGCTCCGCGTACAATCAATCCCAAACTCGACATCAATCTTGAGCGCGTCATCATGCGGTGCCTGCAGACAGACCTCGAGTTGCGTTACCAGGATGCTACGGAACTACTGAAAGATCTACGGGCTTCCCTGCCGATGTTTGGTCGCGGGGAATTACTGCCAGGCGGATAGCTCAACTTCGCCCCACTGGTGTAGAAAAATAAGGTCTAGAGAATTAAAGTGTAGAGAGAATTTAAAAAAAATATCAGGAGGTGTCTTCATGAATACTGTGATTGTTTCCTGTTCATCATGCAGCAAAAAAAACAGAATTCCCGCAAACAAACAACACCTTTCGCCTAAATGTGGCCACTGCAAGGCCACTATCGACATGACAAATCAAGCAGTGCCCGTTGAACTTGGAGATCACGATTTCCATGATTTCGTCAAACAGGCTTCGTTACCAGTCATGGTTGATTTCTTTTCTCCAACCTGCGGTCCTTGCCAGACAATGATGCCGATTATCAATGCCATGGCCCGAGAATATATCAATAAATTTATTATAGCAAAGGTCGACACGAGTAAAAATCAACAGATAGCGTCGTTCTTTAACATCCGAGGAGTACCAACTTTCATGTTCTTTAGGAACGGCGCCCTCTTTGATCAAATTTCAGGGGCTGTATCCAAAAATGTTCTGGAACAGAAGCTAATACCCCACAAGGCGAAATCAGGTCGATGATCTTCCGGTCCTTAATTCTTGTGGTGAGTATTCAATACGTCCTGCTTGTGCTCCTTGCCGACAACAATGGTGGAGGCGGCACCTTTTCCTTTACGACCACGTTCACGACAAGTTGAAAGAGGACAGAAGGAAATATTTCCAAGACCATATTGCAACAAACGGACTGTGTATTATTACATACGAGATGAATAAATCAGGTATCCTGCGCGGTAGGCCAACCTCTTTCTTTTTCTTTTAGCAGTCTCTCGGGAGTCACATGAACACTTCACTTAGGCTTAAGCTTGGAGCTGTCTTTTTTCTGGTCTTTTTCTCTATAATTACAATTTTTCCATCTTTTTATTCCGGGACTCCGAGTTGGTGGAAAAAATATCTGGCACCCGGTGGGCTGCATTTAGGACTGGATCTGCAAGGGGGCATGCATTTGGTCTTGAAAGTGGATCTTGACCGCGCTGCTCAAAACTCACTTGAGCTGGCTGCCAATGATTTGAAAGATCTTCTCTCCGAACAATCTATCAGTATTGTTCAAAGCAAATCACAACAGGATGGAGCAATTATCTTCACCTTGCCCAACTCGACTGCTGTCGAAAAAGTTGAGGCCCTGGCCAAGGACAATCCGGACCTCAACCTTCGCATTGATTCCAAAGAAGGGAGTTTCCCGCGTATTATCCTCAGCTTGTCTAAAGCCAGGATCGATTATATCAGGGCAAACGCCGTCAATCAGTCACTGGAAATCCTGCGCAACCGAATTGACCAGTTTGGGGTCGCGGAACCTGTTATTGTCCGGCAGGGTGACGATGAAATCGTTATCCAACTGCCTGGGATTAAAGATCCTCAACGGGCCTTGAAACTTCTAGGCGATACGGCCCAGCTCGAATTCAAGTTGGTGGCCGACACCGAAGGGGTTAATGTTTCGGAACTTGTCGCACAAGCCGTACAAGAAGGGAAATGGCATCCTGGAGAGGATGTAAAAAAACTTAACCAACTCCTCGAAAACCGACTACCGGCAGACACCTCAATCTATTTTGAAAAGGAAGTCGATCCGGTAACCAAGAGGGAAACCAGCCGCCCCCTGCTCCTGCAAAACAAAATTTTGATGACCGGGGACATGATCAAGGATGCCCAGGTTCGGATCGGCGGCAATTTTAATGAGCCCTATGTCAGTCTTGAGATGACCAGCAACGGAGCCAGGGTGTTTGGAACTGTTACCGAGCAAAATGTCGGCAGGAGACTGGCTATCGTCTTAGATGGTATAGTCCGCTCCGCCCCGGTAATTCGCGAAAAAATTCTTGGTGGATCGGCCCAGATTTCCGGTAACTTCACTCACGAAGAAGCCTCTGATCTCGCTATAGTCTTACGGGTTGGAGCGCTTCCTGCTCCCGTCTCTATTATTCAGAACATGACGGTTGGGGCCAGTCTGGGACAGGATTCCATCCAGAAGGGAATGTTCTCCGGTATGCTTGGCGCGATTCTTGTTATTGGATTTATGCTTATCTATTATCGTTTGTCGGGGATCATCGCCAATACAGCTATGGTTCTTAACATTCTCTTCCTTTTTGCGGGTCTTGCCATCCTCAGTGCCACTCTCACCATGCCCGGCATTGCCGGTATAGTCCTTTCTGTCGGTATGGCTGTAGATTCGAATGTTCTTATTTTTGAACGGATGCGGGAGGAATTTGCTCTGGGAAAATCGATCAAATCCAGTGTTGATGGCGGCTTCAGCAAAGCCTTCCTGACCATTATCGATGCCCACGTAACAACCCTGATCACTGCCCTGGCCCTGTTTTTGTTCGGGACTGGCCCGGTTAAAGGCTTTGCGGTCACCCTTTCGCTGGGCATAATCTTTAATCTCTTCACCTCTATTTATTATTCCCACTGGATCTTTAACAGCTTGACTTCCCATAAGCTCATCAAACGCATTAACTATATGCAATTTATCAAGAAGCCAAGTCTTGACTACATGAGATTGCGAAAGTTTGCCTTTGGTCTTTCCGGTTTACTCGTTGTGCTGGGAATCATAGCCTTTGGGGAAATTCTGCTTGGTAACGCCAACATGGGTGTCGATTTCGCTGGTGGTTCACTCCTACAATATAAAGCAGGGCAGAATTTTTCGATGAGTGAGGTGCGCACAGCTTTTAACAAAAGTCATATGGAAGGTGTCGACCTGCAGCAGGTTGAAAACGAAAAACGACTGATGGTCAAGATCAAAAAATCGTCCAAGGTTATTGCCGGAGGGCTGAGCGAGCAAGTTACCGCAGTGCTCAACAGTCAGCTCCCGGACAAAAAATTCTCCTTAGAAAGCCAAACTGAAATTGGCTCATCGGTAAGTGCAGTCCTTCGAAACAAGGCGATGCTGGCAATTGCCCTTTCCATGGGCGGGGTCATTATATATCTCGGTTTTCGTTTCAATCTCAGCTTCGGCATCGGTGCAGCTGTTGCGACCTTCCATGATGTCCTTGCTGTTCTGGGAATATGTTGGATTATGAATATTGAGATGACCTTGCTGATGGTCACGGCCTTGCTCACTCTGGCTGGTTATTCCTTAAACGATACGGTGGTTATCTTTGACCGGATCCGCGAAAACATGAGAAAATCCGATAGCCCGTCCTTATTGAGAGTCATCAATAACAGTGTCAACGAAGTGCTCTCCCGTTCCATTGTGACCTCCTTCACGGTTTTTTTAAGCCTTCTGTCTCTCTTTTTGTTTGGCGGTTCGGTTATTCACGACTTCTCGTTTGCCCTGCTCATCGGGATCATCATTGGCACTTATTCGTCAATATTTGTCGCCAGTCCGATCCTGACGCTTTGGGATAAAAAGTAAACTGTGAGCGGTAAAAAGCTCACCCCTGCAAAGCACGGGGACAAAGGCCTTAAATCAAGAAACTCATAAATTTATAGGAGAAACTATAATCCGTTTACCAGCCTTCGGGCATAGATCTCCGGCAACCCAGCCGCCAGAATTTTCTCTCCGGCTCGTTCGAAATCATAGGCGACCCGGTAAAATTCGATAACCATTTTTGAGGTGTCATAGATAAGATAGGAGGCTCGTGGATCACCATCTCTTGGTTGCCCGACACTGCCGGTGTTGAAAATCTGGCGGTTGCGTTCTGCTACGGGCACCACCATAGTATGCCGTGGTGATCTGATATAGACACAGAAAAAGTTTTTGCGGGTTATGGCGACAGGCACATGGGTATGGCCGACAAAGAGGATCTTGGCTTTCGAGCGGGCGAACGAACTTGAGATATAGGTCTTCTCCGAGACATAATACCAGTTGCGTGGTCTGTACGGATTTGAATGGCAGAAAGAAATATTATCCCATTTGATGAGGTCTTCCATTTTTTCCAAGAACCACATGCCGTTTTTGGTCAGGATCTCCCGGGTCCAGAGAATGACTCTTCGTGCATCCTGCTTCATATTGTTGGGAATCCCCAGAACCGCAGCATCGTGGTTGCCAAGCACACAGGGACAGTCTGGCAGGGACTGCAACAACTCAATACACTCATTGGGATTTGCCCCGTATCCCACGACATCGCCAAGACAGACATACCTGTCGACCATTTGCTGAAAAGCATGATCAAGAACTGCCTCTAAAGCCTCCAGGTTGGAGTGAATATCCGAAAGTACTGCAACTCTCATGTGCTCCTCTTTTGATGCCGACTAAAGGGAGTGACTGGGAGCCTGGCCCCCTTCCGTCAAACGACGTATACCTTCCCAAAGATATAAGCCAGTTTACGGCTAATAGCAAATTTCCCTTTTCTTAAGCTCTTTTTTCCGCTATTGGTGAATGTAACTTCTCACTCAAACAAACAGGATCAAACAACCAATGTTGAAAGCCAACGATAAGAAAACCTTGAAGAATCTCCTGGCCATGTCCAAGGAGCCCGATGATACCTTCAGTTTGGACGAACTGCTTGGCTACATGTTCGGTCTGGCCATGACCCCCGATGTAATAGTCCCCGACGAATGGATGCCGATTATCTTTGGCGGTGAAATACCGACATTCGATTCTATAGAGCAGATGCAGACAATGACGGGCAGCCTGATTGAGGTTTATAATAATTTCATCGTCGATTTCACCGAGAACAAGCTCAAGCTCCCTTTCAAGATAGATAAAATGAAAGATAATCAGTTTGCTGCAATCTACGAATGGGTTTCCGGCTTCGAAGAAGCGCTTGCCCTTCGGGAAGAGTTGTGGGACCCCGAGGAGTTCCCGGAGCTAAGTGAGCGGAAGAAAGAGGAGCTTTACCATAGCATGATGACCATTCAGGGACTGGTCGATCCCGTGGAGGTCATGGATTATTTCGAAGATATGCCGGAGCAATTATTCCAGGAAGCCTTTTCAGGAATGAATCCTGAATTCAACGATCGTGAAATCCAGATCCAGGTATTTCTGATGGCATCCCTGCCGCTGGCAATTGAAACGTTCCAGGAACATGCCCGTAATATTGGAAAATTCCGGCAACCGCATATCACCAAACCAGAGGCCCCTATCCCGATTCGGTCCGCCGGAGTCCAAGATAAAGCCGGATCCTGCTCATGCAATAGCCGGGATAAGGATAAAAAGTGTTGCGGCAACAATGATATTAAACAGGTAGCTCCGGCAGGCGGCAAGTCCTCGCTCAAGTCAAATGTTATTAAAGTCGATTTCCCGCAGCATGGGAAAAAACAGACTCTTTCTCCAGATATCTATCAACTGAAAGTTGAGCTGCAGGGTGCAAAACCGCCCATTTGGCGAAGGATCCTGGTTCCTGGAAATATCACCCTTGAAAAGCTGCACAGTATTATTCAGATCTGCATGGGCTGGAACGACCTTCATCTACACCAGTTCCTTATCGACCGGACCTGTTACAGCCTGCCGGGTGAAGATGATTTTTGGCAAACCAGCAGACCCAAAAACGAAGCGAAATATACCCTGCAGGATCTTAAAAAGAAAATTCAGCCTCAGTTCCAATATATTTATGACTTCGGCGATGACTGGATCCACCAGATAACCGTTGAAAAAGTCCTGCCTCCCGCCGAAGGTAAATCCTCTCCTGTACTGGTAACCGGCCGTCGCGCCTGTCCACCTGAAGATATCGGCGGTATTTACGGCTACATGCACCTCCTGGAGGTGCTGAGCGATCCGGAAGATCAGGAATATGAACAGATGACCGATTGGCTGGATATGGACTTTTTTGACCCGGCTCAGTTCGGTAAAGAGGATATCGCGGTAATCAATGCAGCTCTGAAGGAGCTTTTTCCACAAGCAAAATGAGATGAATTCCGTAAACCCAGAATTACAGCTTGCCGATGAATTTGTCCGTGACACCGGTTGCAATATTTATCTGACGGGAAAGGCCGGCACAGGAAAGACCACTTTTCTGCACAATCTCAAGAAGAAGAGTCCTAAGCGGATGATCGTCACGGCACCCACTGGTGTTGCCTCCATCAATGCGGGCGGCGTCACTCTACATTCTTTTTTTCAGATGCCGTTCGGTCCATTCATACCTGGTAGTGAAACCACAGCCCGACACAAGTTCAGCAAGGAGAAGGTTAATATCATCAAAAGCCTCGACCTTCTGGTAATCGATGAAATAAGCATGGTTCGGGCCGACCTGCTGGATGGGATAGACACTGTTTTGCGCCGTTATCGTCGCAGCAATCTCCCCTTTGGCGGCGTGCAGCTACTGTTGATCGGCGATCTGCATCAGCTCTCCCCGGTGGTCAAAGACGTCGACTGGCGCCTGCTCAACCAATATTATGACTCGCCCTATTTTTTCAGCAGCAACTCATTACGCCAAACAGAGCTGATCACAATCGAGCTGCAGCATATCTACCGTCAGGCGGACGACCACTTCATCAGGCTTCTTAACCGCGTCCGCGACAACAAGCTTGACCAGGCCACACTGGCGAGCCTGAACGTCCGTCATATTAACGGCTTTGCCGAGGCCGACCACGACGGTGAAGGGTATATAACTCTCTGCACCCATAACAACAGTGCCGACACAATCAACGCCTCCAGGCTCCAGAAACTTACCCAGAAAACCCATCGCTTCGATGCCGAGATTGAAGGTGAATTCCCCGAACATTCCTTCCCCACCGCGGTTACGCTTGAGGTCAAACCACAGGCCCAGGTGATGTTTGTGCGTAACGATTCATCCCCTGACAAACGCTTCTTCAATGGAAAAATCGGCAAAATTACCAGAATCTCAGGTAAAAAGATCTGGATTAAATGCCCCGACGATACCGAAGAAATTATGGTTGAACCGGCGACCTGGGAGAATATCGAATATTCCCTTGACCCGGAATCACTGGAAATTACCGAGAATAAAATCGGTGCCTTTGTCCAATATCCCTTGAAACTGGCCTGGGCCATCACCATCCACAAAAGCCAGGGCCTGACCTTTGATCGGGCTATCATCGATGCCCAGTCGGCCTTTGCCCACGGCCAGGTGTACGTGGCACTCAGCCGTTGCCGGACCCTTGAAGGCATGGTCCTCAGTTCACCACTTTCGCCAAGGGCGGTAAAAACCGACAAAACCGTGCTCCGCTTCGTCGAACAGGCCGGGGAGAATGCTCCAACAGAAGAAAAACTTACGGCAGCCAAAATCCGCTACCAGCAGCGACTGCTCCTCGAGTGTTTCGACTTCCAGCAACTCCAGGTTCTTTTCTCCCGGCTACTCTCCATTGAGGACAGGAATCCTGAACTCATCAAAATATTGGGTGCAGGAAATCTTCAGGAACTTCGGCAGAAAACGGTCAACGAAATCTGTACTGTCGGCACCAACTTCAGGCGGCAACTGCAGGGATTTTTCACAGAAAATGTTTTCCCGGCGGAAGATCCGACGGTAGTCGAACGAATACAAAAGGCCTCGGCCTATTTTCAGGAAAAATTCGATACAGGTCTTGGTAAATACATTGGTCTGCTGCAAATAGAAACAGACAACAAAGAGCTTCGCAAAAAAGCAAAGAGACTCTATACTCTGTTGCAGGAGGAGACCGCAGTCAAACTGGCTGCGGTAAAATGTTGCGGTGCGGGTTTTAGCATATCGCACTATCTCCGGGCAATTTCATCGGCTGAGATCGCAGCCGCACCGAAACAGGAGCGGGAGAGAGAAACAAAAACTGCGATCACCTACTCCGAAGCTGATATAGACCATCCAGAGCTCTTCCAAACTCTGCGGGAATGGCGGGCAACAAAGGCAAAAGCTGAGGGGGTTCCCCATTTTCATATCCTGCATCAGAAGACCCTGATCCAGATTGTCGTCAACCTGCCGGACACCGAGAAGGCCCTGATGAAGATAAAGGGCATCGGCAAGAAGCTGACGGAAAAATACGGCCGGGAGCTGGTAGCAATGGTTGCCGACTACCGCGAGAAAAACCATATAACAGAAGTTATCCTCCCGACTGCGCCCGATGCATTGCCGGCTGAGCCAAAAAAATCTAAAGAACCTACAGAACCTAATGCCCCGAAAATCGATACAAAGCAGGTCAGTCTCGATCTCTTCGAACAGGGGTTGAACATCTCCCAGATAGCCGACAAAAGAGACATGGTCATCTCCACCATTGAGGGCCATCTGGCTCATTTTGTGGCAAGAGGTGAGTTGGCAATCGACAGACTGCTCTCTCCCGAAAGGCAGCAGACGATCGAACAGAAACTTCTCCAGATGCCGAACAGTAAATTCAGCGAAATAAAACTGGCGCTGGGCGGCGACTACAGTTATGGAGAAATCAAATTAGTCCAGGCCCACCTGCAGCATCAGAACCAGCCCCAGGACCAGACTCAGGACCAGGACCAGGAGGTTGTCCGAGAATAGGCATTTTGTCCAAAATCGAGGCATTTTCACAAAACAAGCACAGCCATATAGTTGATATTGCGAGCATTGTTTTTTAAAATAACGAAAAGTTTGGGCGAAAGGGCATTCTCGGGCAGGCTCCTAGCCAACGACCCGTATCTCCCGATTGATAGTGCTGAGCGATTCAGAACCATCCGCAGTCACCAGCACATCATCCTCAATACGGACTCCATTGCGTCCGGCAAGATAGATCCCCGGCTCAACGGTATAGGTCATTCCCTTTTTCAGCAGTTGCTCATTGTCCCCACGAATATACGGTTCCTCATGACATTCCATGCCGATACCGTGCCCGGTCCGGTGGGTGAAAAACAGTCCATAGCCCGCCTGCTTGATGACCTCTCTGGTGGCTTTATCCACAGTCGCACAGCTGACACCCGGTCTTCCCGCCGCCCGACCGGCCGCATTTGCCTGTTGGACGATTTTGTGGATGTTCTCCGCCTCCGAATCAATCTCACCCACCGCAAAGGTGCGGGTTATGTCGGAGCTATAACCAATAAAACTCGCCCCCCAGTCGATCACCAGCATATCGCCCGCAACAAGTTGCCGGGCAGAAGGTTGTGCATGAGGATTGGCACCGTTTGGACCGGAGGAGATAATGGGTGAAAAAGGCAGGGACGTATCAGATCCATGTCGTAGAAGCTGCAGGAAGAGTTCACTGGCGATTTCCTTTTCGGTAGCGCCGATTTTTACCATCGGTAAGGTCGCCTCCAGTGCTGCCTCGGCTATCTCCACCGCCTTGCGCATGCAGGCTATTTCTTCGGTGTCTTTAATAGACCTCAACGCGGCAAAAACCTCCGAACCGTTGATAAAATTGGCCTCACTACCAGCCGATCGAAGATAATCGTACTCCAGTAGGCGTAACCGACTGGGTTCCACCCCAACTTTCTTCCCGGAAAGGTTCAGCTTTAGCAGAGCTTCGCGAAAGATGTTGGACCATTCGGCAGGATTCTCCCCGTAGGCGTAGACTGTCGCAGGAAATGGCAGTTGGTCGAGCTTGGCCTGTTCAAGTACCGGTAGAATAATGGTCGGCTCAGCATCTAAAGTAAAAATCATAACCACAGGGCGTTCCATCAAGTGGAAATGCAACCCCGTAAGATAGGTAAGACTAGGGCCGGCATTAACGGCAACTGCCGAAAAACCCTTTTGATCCATTGACTCTTTTAACCTTTGCAAGCGTGTCGCAGACATATCCCCTCCAGCGATAAGAATTGTTTACAATTTGTTTTCTCTTCCATTACCTAACTCTGCACCACATGTCCAACACCATCGCAGGGAGAACAAAAAAAGGGTGTTTCCCGGCATAATTCCAAGTACACACCCTTCACCCTACGTCCAACTCACATTTTTTACATGTTATATCTCAATCTTAGCCCCCAACTTCTCGACAAATTTCGCCAACCAGGCGGGATGAGCAGGCCAGGCAGGAGCGGTCACTAGATTACCCTGGACATGGGCACTGTTCATTTCGACAGCCACATATTTACCCCCGGCAAGATTGACTTCCACAGAACATGCCGGATAGGCTGAACATTCACGCCCCTGCAGCACATCCGCAGCAGAGAGCAGCTGTGCCCCGTGGCAAATTGAGGCAATCGGTTTTTCCGCGTCGGCAAAATATTTGACGAAAGCCAACACCCTCTCATTGAGCCGCAGATATTCAGGCGCTCGTCCGCCGGGGATCACCAAACCAATATACTCCTCTTGTTTTACAGTTTCAAAATCGGCATTGAGGGTGAAATTGTGTCCTCTCTTTTCGCTATAGGTTTGATCACCTTCAAAGTCATGGATGGAGGTGCGCACAAAGTCACCAATTTTTTTGTCCGGACATATTGCGTCCACTTGGTAGCCCAGCATCATAAGTGCCTGAAACGGCACCATTACCTCGTAATCCTCGACATAATCCCCAACGAGCATAAGAATTTTTTTCGCAGCCATGAAATTCCTCCTTTACAGTTTGATTGAAGATGTTTTTTTCGTGATCGAACAACGCTACAGCCGTAGGTCAAGCACATTCGATCCCGGAGTAAAGGATAAGAACTTCCGAATGACTTTACCAACCATTCTTGTATAATGCTTTTTCGCGGCTTCCTTAACCTTTAATTTTCGATTAAACCCTGACACATGAACGGACAACAAGAAAAAGACCTGCTGCATGGCGTAACCCTGGAACAAATCATGACCCTTCTGGTTGCTGATTATGGCTGGGAAAAATTGGCCAAATACATCAAGATCCGCTGTTTCACCAACGATCCATCAATACAGTCCAGCCTTAAATTTCTGCGGAAGACACCTTGGGCAAGGGAAAAAGTAGAGAAACTCTATATTGCCAGCCAAAAGCGTGCAAAAAAACGCAGGTAGCTCCCTTTGTATTGAATGTAACGATACATATATAAACAATGACAAAGACAGGGCACCTGATGGTACCCTATCGATATTCCAACGTTATTTTATTGATTGGTAGTTTTCTCGATGGAATTGTCAACCTGTTTTACCAGATCGACAATACCCGCAGCAAGCAGGTCCGATTTGAAGGCAAGTTCCAACTTCTTCGCTCCCCGCGCATCGACAAAAGTATTTTGGTAACGAGCATCGGTTTTCTTCATAATTTTCAGGCTATTGTCAAAAAGCACAAAATGATAACTCAACAATCCGTAACCAACTGCAGCAGCAATAACGAGCATTAATAAAATTTTCTTCATCGATCTTCCTTTACCTTTACCTTTTTCTTTTATCTTCTTTTTTCTTTCTGAGCTGTAACAAATTCAAGAAATAGAAGCGGCAACTCTTCAAGCTACAGTAGTAAGCCAACAAAAAAGCACGTCCAAAAGGACGTGCTTTTAACAACTACACGAGAGATTGCCAGCCTCGTTGCAATCAGTCTCTGCTGCCTCCAAAAAAACGAAGGAGCATAAGAAACAGATTAATAAAATCCAGATAGAGGGTCAGAGCCCCCATAATAGAACCTTTGCGGATAGCCTCGTTCCCCTGAGCCATTATTCCTTCCTCACCCATTCTTTTGATTTTCTGGACATCATAGGCGGTAAGAGCTGTGAAGATGAATACACCGATGAGCGATATCATCCAGTACATCCCGGAACTCTTCAGAAAAATATTGACGATCGAGGCGATAATGATACCGATCAGGCCCATAAACAGAAAGGATCCCCATCCTGAGAGATCTCGTTTTGTTACCAGACCATAGACAGCCATTGCCCCAAACATACCGGCTGTTATGAAAAAGGTCCCTGCGATGGAGGAGCTTGTATAGGCGAGAAATACAACCGACAGAGTGAGACCGTTCAGTACGGAATAGCCAATGAACAAACTGGAAGCGGTTGAACTCTGGATTTTCTGAATCCGGGCAGAAAGATAAAAAACAAGTCCCAATTCACCGAACATCAGAATAAAAAATAATGGACTACTGTAAATAGCTCTGGCCAAGCCGGTATTGGCGGTAATATATGCTACAATCCCCGTGACACCCAGGCCAACAGCCATCCAGTTAAAAACCTTGGCAAGAAAAACAGTCGAAGCCTCCTGCCGAGCCTGGGGTAATGTTATCTGTTTTGCGTTCTCATACATAGTCTCATTCCTCTTAATTAAATGTGAAAATTTTTCATGGTGGTCGAAAGTATACCCTCAAGGTAATCACTCGCCAAGAAGGAAGGTAGTATTATTCTGATGTTTGTTCCTTTGTTGCTATATTTTCATGGGCAATTCTCCCTGAATCCGTACAGTTAAGAGTGCAGGTTTTAACAGACAACAGTTTTTTTATCATCGACAGCAATCTGAACGATGCTTATCAATTTCATTGTGTATGATGATTATTTATTTTGATACTTGGCAACCTCGCACAATTAGGGTGAGGGATAGATCTTTTTGTCACTTGTGGCATCTCTTTTACTCTCTCAATGACATTACCGAAGGTAAGGATGCTAACCAGCCGAAGCGACTGGGACACCAATCGGCTGGAGCTCCTCCCGGCACTCAACCGGATTAAGCAGCCTTCGAGGAAAAGTCCAGGTAAATTGGCAATCTGGAATAAAGTCAGGTATAATTTGTTATCTATTATCGAACACCAGAGTGAGTGAGAGAGTATTTGTTCGAGTATAACAGAAAGAACAGGAAGAGATTGTCCTAACGTGAGCAAGGAGGTTGCATGCCAAAGACTACCGACAACAATAAATTCGCCGATCTGCGAACACGCGCCCAGGCTCTCCTTCCTTCAAAACCAGAAAAAACGAAAAAAACAGATGCATATCAAAAAGATATCAAGCAATTGGGGCATGAACTCGACACTTACCAGATCGAACTGGAGTTGCAAAACGAGGAACTGCGCAACGTCCAGGAAGAGCTCGAAAAATCCCGTGACCAATATGCCGATCTCTACAACTTTGCGCCCGTCGCATATATAACTGTAAGCGCCAAGGGTCTGATTTTGGAGGCGAATTTGACCGCCGGACGAATGTTGGGGATAGCCAGGGGACAACTGATCAACCGGCCGTTTTCTGACTTAATCGTCCCGGACAATCAGGATGTGTTCTACCTCCACCGGAAACGACTGCTCGAGACCCGGCAACAACAATCCTATGATCTGCGAATGCAGAAAAAAGACGGGTCTCTCTTCCATGCCCTGGTGGAAACCGTCATAAATCCGGAGTCCGGTGATCCACCGGGACAAATCAGGATTATGTTGAGCGATATTTCCAGCCGGAGGGAGGCAGAGCTGGACAAAATTCGCCAGATAAAAGAAAAATACCGGGCTATTGTCATGGATCAGCATGACCTGATCTGCCGGTTTGATCCCCAAGGCAGGTTGACTTTTGTCAATGACGCCTATTGCCGATATTTCGATGTTAACTATTGGAATCTACTTGGCACAAATTTTCCACCAAATATTCACCCAGACGACCTGCCGTGGGTGGAAGAGTATTTCAAGAATCTGACGCAAATCAAGCCGAGAAAAAGCATTGAATATCGGGTCGTTTTACAAGACGGAAAGACATATTGGCAACAATGGTGCGGCAGAGCTTTGTATGATCAGGAGGGGAAGGTCATTGAATACCAGGCTGTCGGCAGGGACATCACCAGACTCAAAGAAACAGAAAAACAATTGCAAGTTGAGTTAAGAATACGCCAGCTTTTCATGGATGCTCTTCCCTGTATCGCTCTTCTCCTGAAAAATAGTTCCCGGGAGATAGTCGCGGCTAATAAGGCGGCAGTCGCAGTTGGGGCGATTCCCGGCCATACATGTTATCCAACCTGGTTCAAGAGAGAAAGCCCCTGCACCTGGTGCCTTGCACCGAAGCTTTGGGAAAGTGGTCAAACCCAGAACGTCCAATTCTGGCACAAAGGCATCTACTGGGATGTCTACTGGATTCCGGTGGACGATGATCTCTATCTCCATTATGCCTTTGATAATACGGAAAAACAAAAAGTTAAAGAAGCTTTGAAAAAAGCCCACGATGAGCTGGAGCAACGGGTTGCGGAACGTACTCTTGAATTGAAGAAATCTCATGAACAGTTGCTCCACTCCGAAAAACTTGCCGCCGTAGGCAAGCTTTCCGCCTCCATCGCCCATGAATTCAACAACCCTCTTCAGAGTGTCATGACTATTATCAAAGGGATTGGCCAATATGTTCCAATGGAAAAAAAGGAGGAAGAACTCGTCGACCTGGCACTCCAGGAATGTCACAGAATGAAAAATCTCATCTTTAATCTCAGGGATTTCTTTCAGCCTACTTCCGGCACACCTACACAGGTTGATATTCATGATATTCTTGACACCCTCTTCTTGATCAGTAAAAAAGATTTTCACACCAACAACATCACAATTATAAAAAAGTATGCTGACAATATTCCCCCTATTATGGCGGTAGCTGATCAGCTGAAACAGGTATTTCTCAATCTGTTGATCAATGCTGCTTCCGCATGCGAAGGCGGAGGGGTGATCACTGTTACCACTGAAACTTTCAGGGGAGAGAGCATTGCAGTCCATATCGAGGATAACGGCATAGGCATAAATTCTGCAAATATCTCCCGTATTTTTGAGCCGTTCTTCACCACCAAGCCGGATCTGAAAGGCACTGGTCTTGGTTTGTCCGTAAGTTATGGTATCATAAAAAAACACGGTGGCCACATAGATGTGAAAAGTGAACCAGGCAAGGGGTCAATATTTTCCGTATTTCTGCCCATTGAGAGTATAAATCATGAGCAATAAATCGATACTATTGGTCGATGACGAAGAAAACATTCTTGCATCAATCGGCTGGGTCCTCAAAAAAAACAACTTCGACGTCACAACCGCATCAAGTGGTCGGCAGGCAATAGACATCCTTCGCACAAGGCTCTTCGATCTGGTCCTTACCGATCTGATTATGTCAGATGTGGATGGCATCGCGGTGTTGAAAAAGGCTAAAAGTCTCTACCCTGATATCGGGGTCATCATCCTGACCGGGCATGGCGCCATCGATTCTGCAGTCGAAGCACTCAAGTTGGGAGCTGATGATTACCTGCGAAAGCCTTGTGACATTGACGACCTGCTCAACAAAGCCAACCGAAGCTTTGAAAAGCAGGACATGGTGGCCAAACTGCGTGACCAGAATGAACAACTTAAAACTGAGATTACCGCCCGAAAGAACACCGAGCTAAAACTCCAGGAATCACGCGATAACCTAGAGCAACAGGTAGAGGCAAGGACAGCTGAGTTAACGGATACCGTCAAGCAATTGAAAACCGTTTTAAATACATTGCTGACCAGAGAAAAGGAATTACAAGAAAAAAATCGGGAACTCTACGATACCAATACTGCCTTAAGTATCATGCTAAAGAGAAGAGACCTGGAGCATGATGATATTAGAAAGGAGATTGCTTCAAAAACAGTAGAGATGGTCCTGCCGCTCCTGAAAAAAGCACAAAATCAAGTGACTGGTTCGGCAAAAGATTATATGGAAACTGCCCAAGCAAACTTGCTGGATGTTTTCTCACAACATCCACATGATAGTGTTATAACAAATGCGAAGTTAGCCCCTCGGGAACTGCAGATTGTCCACTATATCAGACAGGATAAAACTTCAAAGGAGATTGCCGATCTTTTAGACCTTTCTGTAAGAACGGTAGAATCCTATCGAGAAAATATCAGAAAAAAACTCAGGATAAAAAATCAGAAAAAAAACCTCAAGAAATTCCTTACATCCCTCCTTTAATACGGTGTTTTATTACCGAAGTTTCCACCCCTTTGCAGTATTGCCTTTCCTCCTCGTTTCAGCCAAGCTCCAGGCAGGAATAATAATGAATGTCACTCGACAAAAGTGATATTTCGGTTGATCAAAGCGAAAAAAAAACGAACGTATACCAGAGATATTGAATGATTCTCGAAAAAAAATCATGTGACCCTCTGGAGAGAATCGTTTTCTGACCAATAAACAACATCTGAGAAAAGAGAACTTACTATGTTTGATTTATTGCCATTTAAACGTCAAAGCAGGGTGCCGAATGTTTTTTCAGAGATGGATGATCTGGTCAAAAAGATGTGGTTTGGCTTCCCATTTCACAACCTGGATGAAGATATGGATATTGGTTGGAGTCCACGTCTTGATATGAGCGAAACGGAGAATCGTTTGGAAATTGTGGCGGATCTTCCAGGCTTGGATAAAAAAGATATCAGTGTCTCCCTTGAAGATAACCTGCTGACAATCAAAGGTGAAAGAAAAGAGGAAAGAGAGCAGAAGGACAAGCACTATTATACCGTCGAACGTCGCAGTGGCTCTTTTTACCGTGCAATAAGATTACCAACCGAAGTTCAGAAAGACAAAATTGAGGCCCTTTTTAAGGATGGCGTCTTAACTCTCCGACTTCCCAAGGTAAAAGATTCGAAACCAAAGGCTGCCCAGATTGAAATAAAATAGAATTACACCCGGGGGGGTGGAGGAGGGACGGGGATTGCCCGAAACAGATTGGAAGGCAATCCCTGTTCATTCCTCATGGAAATCCACAGAAAAAGAAACAAACAGGAACGCATTATCATAAAAAAAACTCACTATCAGCTGTATGGCTGGATTCTTTTTATTGTTTGTGCCCTTCTGTTCATCGCCGCAAGCATTATAAACCGGGAACCACTAGTGTTTGTGGGAAGCGTCATCTTTCTATTGGCCTGCCTCTTTTTTGTTATTCCGTTGATTGACACTATCAGGAATGGCAAAAGCAGAGACGATAGCTGAAGTACTCACCTCATGCACGGCAAGGTAACCTCACCAAATTGTACTGTGGGGCAATAAAAGATTTCCAGACTGAAGACATTTTAAAGGGGGTTTTGTCCAAAGGCCCTGCACCTGACAGGTTCGGACAGAATACATAACTACTCTTTCAGACTGATGAGGAATTGCGATGTCTTTTCTGGGGAAAATGTCTCTTAAATCTCTTTTTTGCGACGCTATAGGACAGATTGATGACGCCAATTTCACAGTCACTTTCTGGGATGGCAGTGTTTGTCAATTTGGTAAAGGCGATGATTTCAAACTTCATTTTAAAAACAGAGAGGTCTTGAAAAAAGTGTTCTTCGATGCGCCGCTCGGATTCGGCGAAGGCTATATGAATGGCGATATCGAAGTTGAGGGTGATCTCAGACAGGTTGTCAGGATAGGCTTCCTCTCAGATAGACTTCAGGAAAAAACGAAACAGGTCCTGTTCAACACCTTGAAGCTAAATGTATTGCAGAGAAACAGTAAGAGAGCAGACAAGAGGAATATTGCACACCACTATGACCTCGGTAACGATTTCTATCAGTTGTGGCTCGATTCGAAAATGATGTATTCCTGTGCCTACTTTAAAAACGACAGGGATTCCTTGGAACAGGCACAGATCCAAAAAATACATCTTTGCTGCCAAAAGCTTCAACTTCAGCCCGATGAACGTTTACTTGATGTCGGCTGCGGATGGGGGAGTTTGCTTATCAACGCCGCAAAAGATTTTGGTATACAAGGTGTCGGCATAACGCTCTCCAAAGAACAATTGGAGTTTGGCAGGCAACAGCTGAAGAAGGAAGGAGTGCAGGACCGTGTCCATTTGGAATATCTGGACTATCGTGACCTATCAAGCCTCAATGAAACCTTTGACAAGGTTGTCTCCGTGGGCATGTTCGAACATGTTGGCAAGGGCAATATGAGACGTTTCCTGGAAAGTGTGCGAAGCGTGCTGCGACCTGAGGGGCTTCTTCTCCTGCATACCATCGGCAAGACGGTGGAAGAACCGACCAACAGTTGGATAAGAAAATATATCTTCCCCGGATGCCACCTCCCGGATCTCGGTTCAATTCTCAGGAATTCCACCAGCCTGGGTTTAAACTTCATTGACTGCGAGAACATGCGTATTCATTACAGCAAGACCCTCGATAATTGGGGAGAGCGTTTTGAAAAAAACGAAACGCGGATCCGAACGATGTTTGATGATCGTTTTATCCGAATGTGGAGGTTTTACCTGGCAGGCTGCTCAACTGTGTTCAGGCTCGGCAGCATGCATTTATTCCAGCTGTTATTTTCAGCTGGGGTCAGGAACGATCTACCATTGACCAGGGAATGGATGATAAAAGATTAGGAACCACACAAAGTGATTCTCAACTGCTTTTTGATTAAATTAAGAGGAACATAAGATGAAAATGTCGGATGTACAAACCGTAGCAAAGATATTGGGAATCAAAGTCAAAAAATTTAAAAAATCGGATCTTATACGGAAAATTCAGACCGAAGAAGGCAATCGCCCATGTTTTCAAATGAACGGCGGATACTGCGATCAACAAGACTGTTGTTGGCGAAATGATTGTTTAACCTGAACCGAACACTGGCGCGATTGTCCACGCAGTACTACTGCGCTGAAACCTTCCTGGTCACAAAGAGGTCAAGAAATGCGCAACAAATCAATCCTTCTGATCGACGATGAGCGACCTATTCTTACGTCGCTTGGCAACTATCTACAGAGAAATGCATTCTCTGTACAATCTGCAATATGCGGCAAGGATGGGTTAGCTGAATTTCATTCCGCGCAATCCTTCGATTTGGTAATAACCGATCTGGTAATGAATGGTATCAGTGGGTTAGATGTCTTAAAAGAGATAAAAACCACTAATTTTGCAGTTGGTGTATTCATACTCACAGGACAAGGCAAAATGTCACTGGCAATTGAAGCACTTCGTGCAGGTGCTGATGATTTCATTCTCAAACCATGTGATGCCGATGAGCTGATCCTCAGGATGGAACGTTTTTTTGAAAAGCAGGAATTACTCAAAAAAATAAAAATCTACGAAGATTTTCTGCCCATTTGTATGTATTGCAAAAAGATCAGAGACGACAGCGGAACAGAGCCGGGAAAAGGGAAATGGATGGGGATTGAAGAGTACATCTGCCGAAAAAGTGGGACTGACCTAACCCATGGTTGTTGCCCTGAATGCTTTGAGTTACATGTAGCTGAATGGAAAATCTCGTCGTAATTGTCAGCTTACCAGATAAGTCCCTGTCCCGGCTGCAATAAGTAATTCTTGATCATTGTATAATTCGGTTCGGATTACAGCTACCTTATTTCCTCTTCGCAGAACGGATCCGGATGCCGTAAAAGATGCCCCCTTGCCCGCCCTGAGGAAATCGACTCGCAGATCAATAGTTCCTATCCTGGACAGACGTCCGGCAATTTCTTCCGGTCCACATTCCTGCAAATGCTTGAGCAATTCAACGGATGCGATCAGACCACCTGTTAAGTCAAGGACTGACGAGATCACTCCCCCATGTAAAATTCCCCGAATAAAGTTACCAATCAATTGTTCACGCATATCAATTCTGACGAAAATGTTCGTTGGTGTCAACGTGTCAATGCTGATCCCAAGGAGCCGGTCAAAGGGCATCCTGTTGACATAAAAATCTCGGAGGATCTCCAACATTTCATCGAGATTCATTGCATTATCCATCATTATCTCCTGTTAGTGCCTTACAAAGTATTTCCTTCTAATCAAACTCAGCCAAAGATGTTTATCCTTGTCTGTTAAGACTCCAAAAATATGCAAAAAAATATTTTTGCTGGATCTTCAGACCCCGACGACATGAATCCAGCTGAGTTTCATTGAGAATCAGAAAGTATTTTCCTTAACTTCATTGGTAACTATGTTGCTTACTTACATTCAAAAAAGAGCTTTTGCTTCGCCGCCTCAGAAATAGCAGCTACTGCAGGATGTCTGATGATCCGCTCCACGGAAATAGCGTAAAATTTTTCCCTGATTTTATTGGTGCGTCCTATAACCTTGACTTGATACTGGCGTTCCACTTCTTTCTCAATAACGGTTGGCGCCATGAAAATCCCTTCACCTGCTTGTCCAAAAACCGTCAACAGCGCATTATCATCAAACTCGCCAATTATTATGGGGTGAACCCCAATGTTTTCAAACCACTGGTCGAACATCCCCCGCAATGAACTCATGGCCATCGGCAGCAGCATGGGCGCTTCATTTAGGGAAAACGGGAAATTACCCTGCAGTGGTTTGGCCAGCTTTTCTACCCCAAAGAAAGAAACACCGCATTCACCCAGCAGGTGATTGTATGCCTTGATGCTCAAACTTGAACGAAGCGGAGTATCGGTCAAAACAACATCAAGGTTATGCAAAGCTAAGTCAGCAAGCAGATGCTCATCTTTACCCTCGTGACAGATCAGTTGAACTCGTTCAGGCAACTTTCCTGCCGGCTCAAGAAGCTTTCGCGCTATAAGTTTTGGAACCACGTCCACAAGACCAACTTTTAGGGATATGGGACCAGCTACCGGCCGCCCATGCAGGGAGTCCATCATTTCCCGACCCAAGGAAAAAATCTCATTTGCATACCTGTAAACAAGATGTCCCATGTCTGTCGGTTCAATATTTCGCCCCACACGGTTGAATAGTTTTGCGCCTAAATTTTCTTCGAACTTGGATAATTGCGCACTCACAGTCGACTGTGCCAAGCTGAGCTTACTGCTGGCTGCGGTGATGCTCCCTTCCTGCATTACAGTCCAGAAATAAAACAGATGGTGATAATTGAGCCACTCCATAACGTTGCAATCTCTCAGGGGTTGATTCCGTACTGCTCTTCGCGGACATATTTCGATTCGTTTATATCGAACCATTATAACATATTTATCTATTTTATCTATTTTTTTTGTCTTTTAGCTTTTGATGTATACTTAATCCGGAATTTCATGGCTGACAGAGTGCAATCATTCCACCAAGGGAAGGAGCTTTCTATGAAGATTGACATCACGATGCAACAGAGTTGTTCGGACAATAAAGTTTCCGACAAGATAGGCCAACATACACGACTGGCCCTAAGCAGATTTGATACAACCGGCTGCCCAAATTGGAGTGTGACTGATCAAGATAACTGATGGAGAAATCTTGCAGGATCACAACGAAAAGGATACGAATACTGATTCAATCAGAAAGCCGATTTTTTAAGATCGCCAGAGAAAGCGATGACTTATTACCTCACCTCATCCTTTAAAAAACTGCTGCAATAATTCTCATCTTTTAACAATTCACCAATATCCATGCCTATCTGATGAAACTTTTTTCTATTATATCTACACAAATTCGCTTCAACAAATTCTTTTTCTTCTGGAATCACTCCACTGAGTGGATAATTCGGATCCATCATTTGACCTTGCATGATAAATGTCATCGTTTGTGAAATCCTTTGCATCCTTAAATATACAGATGAAAGATATGATTCTGACAGCGTACCTGCCCCCTTCAACATATCATACAAATCTGGTATCAAAGGACCTTTAACATGTACAAGATGAGTATTATCACGAAGCCATTCTCCTACATTTGTTCCTGCAGGAGCATAATCTGTAAATTGTTCTGTCATCCTTTCATACCTCTTGACTCTGACCGGCTCCCAGGTACCATCGATGTGAACTTCAGTATGTCTTGGATTTACCGTTAAATCACCAGCTTCACGAATCTGTCCAAAATCAGCATAATTACCAGCACAGAGCAAAGCGAGTTCCATTACTCTTGACATAGAAAGCCAATAAATTTCAACAGACCCATCAAGTTCTCCAGATGATTCCAGTTGCTCCACCTGATTAACCAGAAATTCCTCTTTTAAATAATGATCAAAAACCTGTTCATGCAGATATCTACTTAAAAGCATTATATATAAATCAATTAAAATCTTAATTATTGGCTTCGTAGAATAGATTAATACTGCCACCCCACCTCAATTATGCCCCGATTCTGTCTAATAAACTGAGCGCTTCAGCTACCACAAAGTTAGGGTTTTTTCGTTTTTTAAAAAAGCTATATTCGCCTTCTGTTGTTCAAACCTCTGATAAGCAGAGAAGTTGTCAACGAGACTAGGATCATCACAGCAGTTTGCTCGAGTGAGGTTAATTTTTTATCGATGAGAAATTTAACAGAATATTCTTGTGTAACAACGATTCTCGTAATTCTAACCAATACAGACTTTCCGCAACAGAGAGTTACGGTGACGAGCAATCCACAATATAAATAAATGACTCTTGCCAGGTGCGAATACAGGTCTTTGCTAATGGATAACAAAGCCCAAATCTGGCTTGTCAAAGCCCATTTCCAAAGCAACTGTAGCAACCAATGTTTTTATTTCGTTTTTTAGAAGTTGTTGTTCAAGATCTTCTTTTACTGAAGTCCCGTCATCCCGATCTTGGATGCTTGAATGATATGATTTAGCATTGCTATTGATTATCTGGAGCCATTCGGTAACTCGATCCGCATCTCGCTGTGTTAACGTATAAACAATGCCACTTCCTGGAAGTTCGGGGATGGTCTGAGCCAGTATTCTATTTTTTCACATAGTTTCAGTAAAATATCTGCGACAGATATTCTCGAAGAGGTGGAGAAACAATACAACGCCGATCGGTATCGGCCGGAGCCACTGATTCAGACCAATCCCAATTTTCTTCAGAAGGGCTGTTGAGTGGAACGAATTGAAGGGATATTGAAAGAGCCATTACAGACTTGGATGATTTAAAAAGTCTACTCGAAAAAGGCGAAACCCTCACCGTCGAATTCAAGAGTGACCACAAATGTCTTTCCGATAGGGATCTGATGGCGACAGTTGTTGCCCTGACCAATACCGATGGTGGGGTTCTTCTCCTTGGAGTTGAGGATGACGGCAAGATTACCGGGTCACAGCCATCACCTTCAATAACCTTGATTTTGCCCACATCCAGGTACCGAGTCCCGCCAGATTATTGCAACCTCTGAAGGTATACTTCAGCGTCGACGCTTGATGGCCGATGGTACGCCGGAGGCAGTCCCATTTTATCCTCATGAATTCACCCAGCGTCAATCTTCCCTTGGCCTGCTGGATCCTTCCGCAATGGTTCTGGCTGAACTTACTGTTGATGATTTTAATCCTCTTGAGCGACAGCGAATACGTGAGATGATCAGGCGATATGGCGGGGACAGCTCATTGCTACCGCTCTCAGATGAAGAGCTTGACGGCGTCCTTGGCCTGACCTCTAGTGAAGGAGGAGTGCGTAGACCGACAATGGCTGGCATCCTTCTATTGGGTAGGGAAGAAATTCTTCGTCGACATCTCCCGGCCCACGAAGCTGCCTTTCAGGTTCTGGAGGGGACCGATATTCGGGTCAACGAGATCTTCCGTAAACCTCTGTTGCAAACCTTTGAAGAAATTGAGCAGCTGTTTTTCCCCTGGGTATTAGAGCGAGAGTTCCAGGTTGGCCTGTTCAGGGTGCCGATTCCCAATTATGACCGCAGGGCCTTCCGCGAAGCATTGGGTAAATGCTCTGATCCATCGTCACTACGCTCGCCTCGGGGCAACGCACATTCGCCTGAGCGATGATGGCCTTATCACATCCCTCCAAAAGACAGAGCATGAGGCGCGGCGGACAATTGAGAAGCTTGCTGAAGCAGGCTTGGTCGAAGCCCATGGGGCCGGTCGCGGTCGCACCTATACCTTGAGCGCCAAAGTATACCGAAAAAAGGGCCAGAAATCGGATTATGTTCGTCAAGCCGGATTTGACCCTAACCAACAGGAACAAATGGTTCTGACCTATATCGATAAGCACGGCTCAATTAAGCGGGCTGAGGTGATGGAGCTATGTCGTGTTACCAGAGACCAGGCGTACAAGCTCTTGAGTCGGTTGAAAACAAAGGGAGAAATCATACAAAAAGGAGAGCACAAAGTTGCCTTCTATGAGCGTTAATATTTGCGCCAGCGCATAAAAATACGCGTAAAGCGCATAAAATACGTGTTAATACGCTTCATGTTTTTGTCTGTGTCATTATATCATATTGAAATATTTGTTTATTTACTCTCACGAGACAATGCGTTATAAAAATGAATTTATTAGACCGATCCCTCATCGAAAAAACCGCAAATGAACATCGTTGGGAAAATGTACTGCAAAGTACCTCGGCGGAAATACTCCTTTCCTCAGCCCGTCATCAGGCGCAGGCGAGAATTAGCCCCGATCACCACCTTGCTCGGTGGTTGGTTGAACTATCGTCAGGGTTACACCAACAGGAACTTTCTCTTTCTTTCCCTTTGCTCCCTAAGCAGGGTTCTTTTAGAGCAGAAGAACACTCAGAAGTGGCCAGAAACAACAAAGCTGTAATCCCCATCATATCTAGGAATTACAGCTTCTTGGCATTGGTGCGGAGGTCGGAGCCACACAACGCAACAACAACTTATCAATTACAAACAGTTAAGCCCATTAACAAAAAAACAACAACGGTAAATAGTCACACTTGTAGTCACATTATGATCTTACTACAGATCATTTGCACCACATCAATAGAATAGTTTTTTTTCACCTTACCCATCCTCATCTATCAGGTTGATTCAACATATGCATTATCAACCGGATACCTTCCTTGCGAACTATCCGGAATTTCCGGATAGTTGAAGTCTCTTTTAGCTCATCTTCTTTAAAAATAGTTTTTAAATGTTCATTAATTGTCCGGACATCTTTATCAAACAGTTCCGCCATTTGTACCTGAGACAGCCAGATGTTTTCATCCTCTAGGCGAACTTCAATCTGTGTCTGTCCATCAAAACCTTGATATATTTCTATGGCTGTTTTTTCTGTCATCTCAGCATCCATGATCTGATGTTATCACTACTCATTATCGAAAATTCCATTCTTGTGCAATATCAGTATGATAACTGTATCCATAACCACCTTCACGGAACCAGTTAAGACAGAGCTGTTCAAGCTGGTCTTCGTTAATCACTCGCCCACCTCCCAATATCCACCTTTGCGCGACCCTACTCTTTGTAATCGGCCCAACTTGCGCAACTCACGGATTGCCCGCTCAATAGTACTTTCAGATTTCCCCAATGTGACGGCCAGCTCCGGGATGGTCAGGTGAGGTTCTGCAGCCAACAACTCCAATACCTTTCCCGTCATTTTTCCCGTCACTTTTCCCGTCTCGACCGCCCCTTCCCCAAAAAACATCAGCAATCGTGTCTGATCGTAAGGTTCAAAAGTATCTAAAAGATTCAAATTCCCTCCAGTCATTTCCCAGCCCTGGCGTATCTTGGGCAGTCTGGAACCGGCACGCTCACCAAGGTTGATCCTTAAAAACATCTGGTAAAGGGTGCGATTGCGACAATCGCTTTCCCCACCCTGTAGCGCTTGTTCTACGGGGACGCGCATGAGACCGGGGTTACGAAAGAGAAAACCTGCCGGATCTTTCACCACCAGAATCGATGCCCGGTCGGAATAATCGGCATGGACCAATGTGTTTACCAAGGCTTCGCGCAGAGCCCGGTGCAGAGGTGTATCATCCTGACGAAAATTTCCCTTGAGAACAAACGGAACCTTAAGATCAACCACCAATTTGCGCGACACTTTACGGAAAAAATCAAAGAGATTACCAGACCAGCTGCCGTCAGGAACCACCCTGTCCAGCCAACGGGTTTGCGAGGTCTTATCTTCAGGCTGCTCCTGATAATCGGCAAAATAATAAAGCACGGCTTCCTGAAGAGCTGGCCACTGTCCAAACATAAGCAGGCCGGCCAGGGGTCAGCCCCTCCTCTTTTGTTTGCCGATCATGGCGAAATCCGCCCAAAACCTGGAGAAAATGCTGATCATCCAGAGCGAGCCAGGGATGATCCGGGCGATGGGTGGCCAGCATGTTGCGGTAGGCGTGCAGACTTTCTTGGTCCAGATCTGCCAAACCAAAACCGGTTAAAATACGCGTGTCCCTACTCTCTTCCACCTGTTCAGCCAGCATCCGCTTTACAATGGCATCACTACAGGGCCTGTCGCCTTCATGTAGACGCCGATAGGTATTTCCTTTAAAGGGATTGCCATTTAGGTAAAGGTAATCATATAAACCTCTGGCAAGCTTCCTTACCGTCCCGTTTTCCACATACCTTGCTAAAGCGTGATCTATTGCTGACCGAGATCCTAAATCCTTGAAACTATCCAGAGTAAACGTCCACCCCCTCTTATGGGCGTGGATACGACGGATAACCTTGATGTCTGAACTTTCTAAGTGCTTTGCCATATCATTTTTTGGATGAATTTTGTATGTCTTTTTCCTCCAAAAACACAACTTATTAGTAATATATATTCTACAAATTAATGACGACCAACAATGTCCACATTGAATCTTCTTAGCCTTATTCAGCTGAATTGCCCAAGGTTAAAGAGCGTGGTGAGCAGGTCCAACAAACCCAACACGCCATTACGTAATTTCAGAGCTATGACAAGCTGCGACATGGAGCTATGACACTGCTGTGGAAAGGCCTTTTTATACAAAACTTATCAGATAATTCCGTATCAGACATACCTGTTATTCTCAATGTTTTCAATTTACCCTCCATTTACCCATTTACTGATCCACCTCCAGTGACTTCACATTTATAGGGCAAGTAGACGTGATTAGAAATATTTTTGTCACAAGTTGTGTCGTGAGTTTGTCGCAAGTTTCTGTCGCAAGTTTAGACACGAAGTATATAGACCAATTGATTTGTTGCCCCCTCTGTAATCACCAATCCCTTTTCCAGTATGCCTTTCAAGTCACGCTGTAAGCTTCGCCTGTTCACATTGGGACAAAACTTTTCAAAATCTTGAATGGTTAAATTGCCATGCTGTATGAGATAGCCTATCGCCTTACTTTGACGCTCATTAAGGCCATGTTTCTGCGACAGAACATCCCGGCGGATAACCTGCTCACCACGCTCTTTGACCTCGATCATTTGGGTTTCCAGGCCGGTAACGAAGTAGTCGAGCCAGCCAGTCATATCCATTCCATTTTCACGCACACTCTGGATCGATCTATAAAAGGTCGGACGGTCGCGATCATAATATTCGCTGATGGTGAACAGTCGCTTGAAGTCATACCCAGCCTTGTAGAGGCAGAGTGTAGAGAGCAAACGCGAGACGCGGCCATTACCGTCGAGAAAAGGGTGAATATGAACAAGTTGAAACTGGGCAATGCCACTCACCAGCACGGGATGGATATCCAGCCCACTGTTCAACCATTTAACCATTTCCGACATCATGATCGGCACTTCCACCGCAGATGGCGGCGTATACATCACTTCCCCCGTTGATGCGTTTGCCACATAATTTTGAATACGCCGATAATTGCCCGGGTCCGCTTTGCCGCCACGAACGCCTTGAACCAGTTTTTTGTGGATTTCACGGATTAGACCTTCATGAATGGGATCGCCGCTGTCCAAACATTCAGAGACAAACTCAAAGGCTGATCGGTAATTGAGGAGCTCTTGTGTATCGTCCGGATCGGCTTCGGGCACTGCTTCTCCACGCCATAAACGTTCTGCTTGCTCCAGCGTCAGTCGAGTCCCTTCAATGTGAGTAGTATGGTGTGCTTCTTTGATCAGTGCCTCTTGACCCATATCCTGCAGCCAGTCATCTGAAAGCCGTGCCGCTTCCAGAAAACCCCGCGCCCGTTCAATCTGGGTGATCGCCGCTGTCATCCGGTTGGTGATTGTGAATTTGGGAATAAACATCATGCGTCACTCCGTTTTGAACTTTCTAAGTGCTTTGCCATATCATTTTTTAGATGAATTTTGTATGTCTTTTTCCTCCAAAAACACAACACGCCATTACTCACTTTCAGAGCTATGACAAGCTGCGACATGGAGCTATGACACTGCTGTGACAATTACTGTGACAAGGCCTTTTTATACAAAACTTATCAGATAATTCCGTATCAGATATACCTGTTATTCTCAATGATTGGGATTGGCAATTCCCCTCGCATGAGTATATGCATCAAGAACGGTTTTTAAATTAATCAATAAACGCTCATGCTCTTCGCTGGGCGAAATCAAATCGTTATCTTTCAGGTAACCAACCAAATATGCGAGTATGTTCTTTTCAAAATATGAATTTATACTTTCGTCTGTAGTTAACCATCCTTGACCAATTGCCTGCAGCATTGCAATGTTATTTTCCAGACTGTCATCTAACATCCGCTTTGAAATCAGTGGTATTTTAAGACCAACTGCAGTATCACTGAAGACTTTATGGATAACCAGCAAAACGGTTAGAGCATGTTCTACTTTTTCCATCGACACACCATCTTGAGATAACGACAGAACTGTTAAAAAGGCGTGGGGCTGACTTTGATGAATTTTATCGAGCTCTGCCAGTTTTTCATTAAGCTCTAATGAATTGACGAAATTCATTGATTTCGCAATATTCTTTATTTTAATTGGCGTCATATCTCTCATTTTCCGACTGCCCACACACTCGCTTCTGTAAGGCCTATCGATAGTATCCAGTGTGATGTTCGGCTCATTTACTTAACCCTTTTCCGTGCTGATCAGAATGGGAACACCTCCGCTCGTCCAAAAATAATTCCCAAAATGTTTACAATACAGTAGTTCATTCCTTGAAGGAAGCACACAACTCAGCAGGTAGCTCAAGTTATTTCTTTAGTGAGAATGGGCCCACTTCAGTTGTCCAGGAATCCTTGACAACTGACTATTTCTATCAGCACAAAAGATCAGGAACTGTCATTCAATGTTCCTAGCAAAAACTGGAGCGGGATTAAGTTGTGAGATTAAAGTGGCCTGATTGCGATGGTTGTCATTCATACCAATCTCCCAGTAGATTTCTGGTACTCTATAACCGACTGATATTATAACATCGAGATTGTAGTGGTTTCTACTTCTATAGACATCTCAACTCCCTTTTTTTTTTTAACTGTTCGGAAATTCCGAACAGTTGCCTCCTGCAATAATTCTTGAGATTCAAAAATATGCTTAATGTGCTCATTGATATTGGCTTTGCTCGAGTCAAACAACACAACAATCTGTGCTTGGGTAAGCCAAACCGTATCTTGGTCAAGGGTAACCTGTATCTCCGTACCAGAACTCGTTCTAAAGATCTCTATTTCACTTTTACAAAGCATGACGAATCCTGATCCAAATTTTTTCTATCGAAGAAACAACTCATCTAGGCTACAGCTAGTATTACAGTATTCTGCTGAAATATATCAATACAATATGCCAGGAGAGCAAGGAAGCAGTATGACCAGAGGGGGCAGTCTTGACAGTAGCGTGGCAGGGCGCGAGGCGCAGGTTGGGTCGCTAATGTTTATGGCGCCGGCCAGGCCTGTTAGCCCAATTCGTCCAGCGCGATCCAGGCGATATTGCCCAGCACCAGAAAATGCGTCTGTGACTGTAGCTTGCCGGTGTCAGGGGTACTTCCGCCTCTTGAACTGGACCTTGTTGCAGAAACTAAATTCATCGTAAAATCTAAAATAAGCGCTGCAGTTATTTTAGATTTTACGACGAGACTAAAATAGCGCATCCGGTGCTTTGACCAGATACCCCATGGCACGATAGCCTCGTTGACGCTTATCCCACATTCTGGCGAGCTGAGGCTGATCGTTTTCTATGTAATCATAAATGCGCACATCCTGCTTGTCGGCATGCTCCCGGTGCAGGCGGCCGGCGTATTGCTGCAGTGTTCCCTTCCAGGAAATCGGCATCGCCAGCACCAGAGTATCCAGCGGCGGGTGATCGAATCCCTCGCCAATCAACCGTCCGGTCGCAAGAAGTACCCGCGGTGCCGAACCATCCAGAGATTCAAGCTCGACTAAGATGGTCGTCCGCTGCTTTTTGGGCAAACGACCGTGAAGCACAAAACAATGTTCTACTTCATCCCGCAGAGCCTCATACAACAAGGCCAAATGCTCGGTTCGTTCGGTCAACACCAACACCTTACGACCATCACGATAAGCCGCAATTATGTCCGATGCGATACGACGATTGCGATGCTCATCGCCCACCAAGATACGGAACACATCTTGGATCGGAGAGTCCGGCGGAATCTCCGGCGCACGCAAATATCGCGGTAAAACCTCCAATTGGACCGGGGAAGTCTCAGGTCTGGCTGCACTATGGCGTATTGGTCCACATTGCATAAAGATAATCGGCTGATGGCCATCGCGACGAAAAGGTGTAGCTGTCAATCCGACGACATAACGGGCCTTAGTCTGCTTCAGAATAGACTCAAAAGAAAAAGCGGAGAGGTGGTGGCATTCATCGACGAGAATCTGGCCGTAACCATCAAGCAAGTCTGCCAGATTCTCCCAACGTAACAGGGACTGCATTACCGCGATGTCGATTTTTCCTGAAGGCTGCTTTTTGCCTCCGCCTATGAGCCCCAGTCCACCTTTGGGGATATCGAGGAAAGCGGTTAACCGTTCCCGCCATTGCGTCAACAATTCGGTTCGGTGAACCAGCACCAGGGTGCTGACCTTGCGTCGGGCAATTAGCGCAGCTGCGGCTACTGTCTTACCAAAAGCGGTAGGAGCGCTTAAGATACCGACATCGTAACGCAACATTGCCTTTACAGCAGTTTTTTGATCCTTCCGGAGCGTGCCGGTGAATTTAACAGTAACCTTGTGCCCGGCTAATCGCTCATCCTGGATTTCAGCACGGATATCGTTTTCCTCCAATAACTCCAATAAATCATCAAAACATCCCCTGGGCAACCCGATATGCTGGGGAAAATTCTCGGCACAGCCAATGATGCGTGGCTTGCTCCATACAGGAAGACGCATGGCCTGAGCTTTGTAGAACTCCGGGTTCTGAAAAGCAGCCAGACGAATCAAGCGATTGGCCAATTGTTGGGGGAGATCAGCCTTGGTGATAAAAATATGGTTGGCCAGTACCAGATTCAACGTTTCCGGCAATGGTCCCGAAAGTCGATTTGAAATTGATGGTGGACGTTGCCAAGGCTTGCTATCCTCCTCCTCGATTGCAAAGGCTACATCGAGCGGATTTCGGCCACCACTGGCTCGAAGGATGGCGTCTTCGAGTTCTGTTCTGGCAATGGCCTTGATAGAGGCAAGAAACTGCCACTGATCAGGATAGGGCATGAAATTTTCATCTACAAAAACACTGCCGCCACGCTGGCGGGGTTGTTTTTGCAAAGGAAGCGCTATCAGGTTGCCGAAGCCTCCTTTGGGCATGGTATCCTGGTTGGGGAAGAGGCGATCATAGCTTGAAAGTGATAATTGTCGAGTGCGATCACAGGTGTGACTGATCAAGGCAGCACCGAGTTGCCGTGCCTCACTAGCCCGAACAGGTTCAGCAAAGAAGAACCAAACATGGCCGCCTTTGCCGGAACGGGATATTTCTAAAGCGGCCGGAATATCCAACTGCCGACATGTCTCCATAATGGCACGAGCATCCTCACGCCAGTCTCCTTCGTCAAAATCGACGGCGAGAAAAAAACAAGTATCATCTATCATCAGCGGGTAAACGCCAATTGTCAGCTTTCCAGCTAAATGGTCATAAATCACCTGATCGGTGACCGGAAGCAGCAGACGCTGGGTGCAATCGCCGCATTTAATTTTGGGTTTCTGGCAGATACCGGATTTCCATTCGTTGCCACAGGCTGGTGAATAGCCGGATGTGCCTTTGGCCGACTCCCAGCGTGCCGGATAGACATCGGAACGTCCTCTGAACAAACGACGAAAAAGTACGAGCTTCTCGGTGGTGCTAAATTCAGTACCAGCTGACCCGGATTCACTTGCGGGAGGTTGTCGAACAGATTCTGATTTAATTTCCCAAGCTATGCCGTGGGTGGTCAACAACACTTTGAGGTGGGCGTTTTCTTCACGCAGACTCTTGAGTTCATCAAGCTCTGCTGCATGCAGAGCATCAGTTGGAGGCTTTTCCCCTATCATAATTTATGCCTCATCCCAGTCATCAATGACTGTCCAAAATCATATGAACACCTGAGATATATTGAGCAATTGATTCTTCGCTGTTGTTCTGTCGTCACTCCTCTTCCTGGTGTTCATTCCAGCGTCGCCCTTTATCGGTCAGACGATATCTCTGCAGGGGACTGTTTGGTTTTTCGGGAAGGGTCATCTCAATCAGTTCTTCCGCCAAAGCTGGTTTGATATAACGCTCACGAAATGACTTGCGATCATGCAAAGAGAGTACACCCTGAAGAGCCTCCCGGTTCATCTCACCTTGCAAGATCTTCAGCAACCGCTTCACTTGGGGGGTCACTTGAGGGGTTACTTGGGGGGCGACGGTCAGTATAGCATCAAGAATCATCCTCAGCATAAATTCGATAAAAGGCCCGGAATCGGTTTGTTCGGTGCTTTGTTGCAGTGACTGGTAATAGTCCTTCTGGTTTTCATGCACCAAACTTTCCACTGGAACGTCTGCAAAAATTGGGTTCCAGCGGGCCAGGACCAAGGTCTGCCAAAGACGTCCAATACGGCCGTTACCATCGGCAAAGGGATGAATGAACTCAAATTCGTAGTGGAACACCGAACCAGTGATTAGGGGATGCTCTTCCGAAGAGGACAGCCATAGGAATAGATCATGCATCAAAGCCCGGACCCGATCTGCCGGTGGAGCCATATGAATAACTTGGTCACCAGACATCACCCCCACCCCACCACGCCGATACGCTCCCGCTTTGTCAACTAAGCCGGCCATCATGATTCGATGCGCTTCTAGTATTTCCGTTTCAACCTCCGGCCGCCAACTCTCAAAGCGGTTATAGACGGCGATGGCATTACGCACCTCCTGAACCTCGCGAGGTGGTGCAATGACCCGCTTACCATCCAGGATCGCAGTAATCTGCTCTTTGCTGAGCGTATTCCCTTCTATAGCCAATGAGCCTCGAATAGTGCGGATGCGGTTGATACGCCGTAACCGAAGCGCCTTGGCATTATCAGAGAGCACGGTCAAACGCCCCACAGTTTCGCTGATCTGAGCAACCAGGTTCAGAATGGCCGGCGTGATGGTATAGGGCGGTTTATATATAATCATCGCTCATAAGTCATCTCTATCAAATTGTTCAAAGTCAGAATCGGTAAAGGAAATTGCCTTTTTGGCATATCGGTATAGTGCAAGAAAGCCTTTCTGGTGTAAATATTCTAGAGTAAAATCGGAGAGCAGCCGGCTAGATTCCAAATGCTCCAGTATTTTGGTCATGCGACTTCCAGGGATTGAGGCACCACGAAGATCTTCAACACGATATTTGATTGCCACTTCCATAAGAGAGGGCTTTCCTAAAGAAGAATTTTGATTCTGATGTCTTTCGTTGCGCTCTTTAGTACCTTAGAAATTCATTTCATGTTTTTCACCCCCAAGGGGGTATTCTTTTTAATCCCCATGCTTTGAGGGGGACTGAAAAGAGTATGAATGAATTTCGTGAAGGTACTTATCCCCGTGCTGTGCGGGGGTTAGATATGTTACGCATAAGGCTTGGATTCTTCATCGCTGATCTTGATTATTTTCTTTTTGTGACTCTGGCCGTTTTTTGTGTCATTTTGGTTCCACTTATTCATAACAAGATAGCAAGAGATGAGCGAATCTGCAAAAGCAAAAAAAGGAACTATATCCATGACAGACCTGATGACCACAACAAGAAACTTAATTGAAAAAGGTGAAACCCTCACCGTTGAATTCAAGAGTGACCGCAAATGTCTCGCCGACAGGGATCTGATGGCGGCAGTTGTTGCCCTGACCAATACCGATGGTGGGGTTCTTCTCCTTGGAGTTGAGGATGACGGCAAGATTACCGGGTTACAGCCACCACCTTCAATGACCTTGAAATTGCCCACATCCAGGTACCAAAGTCCCGCCAGCTTATTGCAACCTCTGAAGGAATACTGCAGCGTCGACGCTTGATGGCCGATGGTACGCCGGAGGCAGTCCCGTTTTATCCTCACGAATTCACCCAGCGTCAATCTTCCCTTGGCCTGCTGGATCCTTCCGCAATGGTTCTTGCTGAACTTACTGTTGATGATTTTAATCCTCTTGAGCGACAGCGAATACGTGAGATGATCAGGCGATATGGCGGGGACAGCTCATTGCTACCGCTCTCAGATGAAGAGCTTGACGGCGCCCTTGGCCTGAACTCTAGTGAAGGAGGAGTGCGTAGACCGACAATGGCTGGCATCCTTCTATTGGGTAGGGAAGAAATTCTTCGTCGACATCTGCCTGCCCATGAAGCTGCCTTTCAGGTTCTGGAGGGAACCGATGTTCGGGTAAACGAGTTCTTCCGTAAACCTCTGTTGCAAACCTTTGAAGAAATTGAGCAGCTATATTTCCCTTGGATATTGGAGCGAGAGTTCCAGGTTGGCTTGTTCAGGGTGCCGATTCCCAATTATGACTGCAGGGCCTTCCGCGAAGCATTGGGTAAATGCTCTGATCCATCGTCACTACGCTCGCCTCGGGGCAACGCACATTCGCCTGAGCGATGATGGCCTTATCATCTCTAATCCCGGTGGTTTTGTTGAAGGTGTTACCCTAGAAAATATCCTTGTTACTGAACCTAGGCCGCGCAACCCTCTTCTCGCCGACATTGCCAAAAGGATTGGTCTTGCTGAACGTACTGGCCGGGGTATCGATAGAATCTTCATGGGTATGTTGCGCTATGGCCGACCGGCCCCGGATTTTTCACGTTCCGGTGCCACATCCGTTATTTTGCAGTTAAGCAGCACTGAGGGAGATATGGACTCCCTCGAGATTGTATTGCGTGAAGAAGAGAGAATCGGCAAGGCCATGCCCCTCGACAGCCTGATTGCACTTTCCAGGTTGCGGACAGAGCGCCGACTGACCGTTCCTGATTTTATCACATCCCTCCAAAAGACAGAGCATGAGGCGCGGCGGACAATTGAGAAGCTTGCTGAAGCAGGCTTGGTCGAAGCCCATGGTGCCGGTCGCGGTCGCACCTATACCTTGAGCGCCAAAGTATACCGAAAAAAGGGCCAGAAATCGGATTATGTTCGTCAAGCCGGATTTGACCCTATCCAACAGGAACAAATGGTTCTGCCCTATATCGATAAGCACGGCTCAATTAAGCGGGCTGAGGTGATGGAGCTATGTCGTGTTACCAGAGACCAGGCGTACAAGCTCTTGAGTCGGTTGAAAACAAAGGGAGAAATCATACAAAAAGGAGAGCGCAAAGTTGCCTCCTATGCGCGTTAATATTTGCGCCAGCGCATAAAATACCCGTTAACACGCTTCATGCTTTTGTCGTTATCATTATATCATATTGAAATATTTGCTCATTTACTCTCACAAGAGAATGCATCATAAAAATGAATTTATTAGACCGATCCCTCATCGAAAAAACCGCAAATGAACATGGTTGGGAAAATGTACTGATAAGTACTTCGGCAGAAATACTCTCTTCCTCAGCCCATCATCAGGCGCAGGCGAGAATTAGCCCCGATCACCACCTTGCTCGGTGGTTGGTTGAACTACCGTCGGGATTACACCAAAAGGAACTTTCTCTTTCTTTCCCTTTGCTCCCTAAGCAGGGTTCTTTTAGAGCAGAAGAACACTCAGAAGTGGCCAGAAACAACAAAGCTGTAATCCCCATCATATCTAGGAATTACAGCTTCTTGGCATTGGTGCGGAGGTCGGAATCGAACCGACATGAAGTTGCCCTCGCTGGATTTTGAATCCAGCGTTGTTTTTAACATAAGATATTGATTTAATAGAAATATATAAAAATAAAATACTAATTTGTTCCACTTTTGTTCCATTCTTTATGAAAAGAATCACACTATCAATTAAAAATCCCCCAAAAGGTCGTATATTTTTTTCGACTCTTCTTCTCTCGTTTCTGGGTAGAAGGTACCTTTATTTATAAGTGTTTTTTTGTTGAAAGACTGATATTGAATCGTTTTTTATCGAGCAAACGCATTTTTTGAGAATTACCCCCAATATTCGCCTGGCACCACCCTACAAAACAATTATCTTGAAAAAACCCACTATTGTAAATATAATTTTAATTTCAGAGCGAAATATAATGATTTTTTTAGGATCGTAATCATTTTTTGAGGTGTAATGGCTATGGAGGCTACACAAAACCGATTGGCGGGATATGCGTTCCTCATCGAGCAGTATCGACTGAACATTTTGCCGAACTGGCACAGATCCCTGGTCAGCCCGACAGGGATATTGCGATCTACCGTTCAGGATGGTCAGGTGGAATCCATCTATCCCCAGTCCTATTGGCCCGGGGACACAACGGGAGACCATTTGGAATTCGCTTTGAAGTACGACGGCGTCAATCTGGGCATCCTGTCGACTCTTTTCGATTCGGTTGCGCCAGATGAGATAGCAGCCTGGATATCCTCCAAGCCTACCGGAAAATACGCTCGCAGGATCTGGTTCTTCTATGAGCTGCTGACCGGGCGGGAGCTGCCGCTGTCTGACTTAACCACCGGGAATTACATCGAAGTTCTCGAGGCGGATCGCTATTACACCGCAGCACCCGGTCGGCGCGTTCGACGCCAGAGGGTCATCGACAATCTGCTGGGTGGACGGTCCTTCTGCCCCGTCATCCGGCGAACCGAAAAACTCGCGGCCATGGAGCAAATCGATCTTCGGAAGCAATGCGAAGAGGTTGTTACGGTCTATCCTCCGGAACTGCTCAGGCGGGCGTTGAGCTATCTCTATAACAAGGAGACTAAATCCTCATTCGAAATCGAACACGTCAAACCAAGCCCCTCCCGGACGGAGAAATTCATCGGTCTGCTTGAGATGGCGGAGCATAAGGATTTTTGCGAAAAGCCTCTTTTAATAGACGTGCAGAATCGCATCGTCGATCCCCGTTTCCTGGATACCGACTACCGGACCAGCCAGAGTTATGTCGGGCAATCTATTTCCTACCAGAAACAGCTGGTTCATTATGTCTGTCCGAAACCTGACGATCTTACCGACCTGATGGATGGCCTGTTCAGCGCCCACCGGACCTTGCAAGAGGGGTCGGTACCGGCAATTATCCATGCCGCAGCCATCTCCTATGGTTTCGTCTTCATCCACCCCTTTGAGGATGGCAACGGCCGTATCCACCGTTTTCTCATTCACAATATCTTGTCTCTGCGCGGCGCAATCCCAAGAGGTCTCATGTTTCCGGTTTCCGCCGCCATGTTGAAAAATCCTGCCCTCTATGATCATTCACTGGAAGTGTTCTCTAACCCGCTGATGCGACTGATCGAATATGAGCTGGACGATCTCGGCCAGATGACCGTGCCTGGAGAGATCGGTCCTTGGTATAGATATATCGATATGACCGCCCAGGCAGAGGCATTGTACGATTTCGTGAAGATCACCATCGAGCACGAACTGGTGGAAGAGTTGGATTTTCTAGCCAATTACGACAAGACCAAGCAAGCCATTCAAGGGATCGTAGACATGCCGGACCGCCTGATCGATCTTTTTATCCAGCTCTGCCTGCAAAACAACGGTCACCTTTCGGCAAGAAAGAGAGAATCACATTTCGAGCTACTGACTGATGGCGAGCTGGCTAACATGGAAGATGCCGTCCGAGCGGGATACGAGATATAACTGCCCTCTTTACTTCAACAACTGCCACGTGGCGGAGGTCGGAACGAAACCAACATGAAATCAGCAAACATTACGGTGTCTTGCAATGATACAAATAGTTCGTAAAAATATTTACACCCCACAGTACACACTTCGTGTATACAATAGGGCAAAAATCCAACCTGGATTATCAATTAGCTTGTGCTACTGAAGGTGAAATACACTGAAAATTCCTTCATGGTATACACCTCCAAGCGGCTCAAAGCCTTCTGGGTCACATCAGCTGCAGGCTCACAGTGACGCCACCCATCACAACATGCCGTCAACCATCATTTATTAATTACATTAACAGAGCATTGTTTCCAAACATACCGTCATTCTATCCAAGCAATAAGTGCTCTTATTAATCAGCACCTCTTTTCTTCTCTCTTGTTTACTATGAAAAATTTTCCTTAATGAGTGTTTTCGCAGCAATAGATAGATTTCCCGACTCTTCCGTTATGACAAGACGTCCAGGAAAATGTTTTTCGTACCACTTCTTCTTTGTCTGCCAGTGACGCTTATATTCCTCTTTTTCTAGCAAACCCAGATGTTCCCAATAGTACTGTTCACCCCGCCAAAGGATTGTAAAATCAGGTAAATAAAACGAACCATCTTTGGCATAAAGTGGCTTTTCATACTGAAATGAGATGTCGCGTTCAAAGAGCATATTGGAAATGATTACTTCTGACTTCGAACGTACCATCATATCAGCGAGCGTCCGATGAATCTTAAATTCTTCAAAATAGCCCTCTCGGCGAATGAGCTCGAAACCATCAGGTACTGGTGAAAAAACGAAAAGTGAGCAGTTAATTCCAACGAGATGGGAACTTTCAGGCCGGTGAATATGTAGCAATGGAGAGATGTCTTCTTCAACAAAGATAGTACAGTGTTTTGTTGCTCTCGTGATCCCAGTATAAAACAGCTCGGGAGAGAGAAGTGCGACCTTTTGCTTTGGGAGTACGAAATAAATACGGTCAAACTCACTTCCTTGAGATTTATGTACAGAGATAGCATAAGCCAATTCCAAATTGTCTTCTGGTTTCTCATCCTGGGAAAAACGTTTTCTGCCTTTATACTGAAAGGAACCTAAATACTTCCCGTATCCAAAAGCTAGATGCTCTTTTCTGGAAAAACGTACTTGAAAACGACTAATTCGGTAATGGCTTTTTTCTGGATACTTCCACTTATGACCATCAAGTGCATGAGGCACGACAAAACCCAACTCCCCATTAAAAACTTGGCTCGGTTCATTGTTTTTCGAAAGATGGTTATAAGCTCCAATAGGATTGGACAATCCTCGGTTTCTAAATTGAATAACTTTATCAAATAACGTCAATCCAGCAAGCTGTCCAACACGCTTGATACCAACGCCTCTTGCTTCTTTTTGGATGCGCTGATTAATTGCTTCGGTCCCAAACTCCTCATGCCGATAGGGGGACAGAACCTGATGGTAATCTGGCCGAGGATTTTTTCCCTTTCCTTTTGCCGCCGCAAGCCAAATGAGATGTGCAGCCTCTGGATCAAATTTCGTCCCACTATCTTCTTCCATATCAGCAATCATTCGTTCGACCAATCTTTCCAACAAGTCTTTGGAGTCTTTCCAAAAAACTACACGAAGATCCTTGTCAACCGATCCATCCGGAGGAAGGTCTTGTAGGCGCTGAAACATCAGCTCTGCTCGGATGGATTCCTCCTCATCCTTTTTCTCCCGATCGGAATTTCTAACATAGACTGATGCAAGGTCGAGAATACCTGTCCCTTGACCTGTTACCCGATTGCCCATTTGCCGAAGGTTAACTACCAATTCACCTACGCTTTCTGGGTGGTTTTTGCGTAACCAGTCAATAGTGTCTGCAAACACTTTTCCGCGGCCAATTGGTGGTAATTGATTCGGGTCGCCAACAAAAATCATACGCTGCACCGAGCTCCAATTGATAGCACGAAAAACAGTAGCCATGAGTTCGAGATCAAGCATAGAAGCTTCGTCTATAACATAAGTTGTAACATTTTCCTCTCGCTGGCCACCTGCTCGTTTAAGAGTTAGGTTTGGGTTTAGCCAACCCCTCCGAGCTAGAAACGAATGAATCGTGCTTGCATCCTTACCGCTCTTCTCGCGAATACGATCAGCAGCTTTGCCGGTTGGGGCCAACAGCAGAAAGGTTGCTTCCGAGCCATGAGCCTTATCTATACCTTGCAATATTGAACGTATAATTGTTGTTTTACCGGTCCCAGCAGTTCCACAGACAACAGAAATTGGCCGGTTAAATATCTTGCCACAAACATCAGCTTGAGTTTCAATTGCCGCTTCATAAGCTTCCCTGTTCTTTTCTGCCAGTGAACTTTTTGGTTCGAACAGTAAACTTTTCCAATATTTTTCAGTGACAGGAGCTTTAAAACTTATGTCCGAATATCCAGCGAGTTTTCTGATACGGTCTTCGATTTCTCTCTCTGCCTCATATACAGCACGTAAATATACATATTCTCTTCCACCCTCATTCCGAAACACAAGCCCTGGCTCCAAGCTCTCCCGGTCTACTTCAAGATATCGTTCACTGAAATTGACACGCTTCCAATCAGGTAGAAAATCAAGCCGATGGTTAACATCCTGCAATAACTGACCGCACGTCAAGAAGGTGTGTTTTGTCTCGTATTTCAGTCGATCCACGCACAGTGCCCTGAGTCTCCGCCAGTCATCCGTATCATAAATAAATTCACCTCCAAGATCAGGCGAGGGGAAAACGCCATGGTCAAGGCGGCTAAAAGAAATAATATCGTCTGGCTCATCGCCCACAAATTGCTCTGACATCAGATAAGGATTGTCCAAGATGTCCTGTAAACCAACTTCCAAGCAGTTTTCATCCCTCTTGTCGCTCAAAATGCGTTCCATCTGATCCTTGGGGAGATCGAAACGCGGCAACAGTTCCGCGAGCATGCGGCGTTCATCATCAACCCGCAGCTTCCATTGGCGCTGAATTCTGTTGGTATCGCTAGCTGGGATTGAAAGGCCCATGATATTTTCTTGCTTACCATCCAGCCAGTTAAAAACTGCGTCATGAAAGGCTTTTTCCTTATCCTCGGCAACAGCCAGTCGAAATGCCGTGATAACTTTGGATAACCCGACAATATCCATAACCCGTGCAAGGCCAGGGTAAAGACCTCTGGTCTGCCATAATTCAGCCAACAAACTATTAAGCCATTGCAACCTAATTTTCCAATTTTCGCTATCATCGCCAATTGAATCCAGATAGGTAACTATTTGAATAAAACGCTCTACCAATGAAAGTGCATCATCATCACTGACATGACGCGAACCATACTTAAAGCATCTTCTGTTCTCTGGAATCAGAGTGATATTTTCCAGAACATCCGGCCTATCCATATATCGATGATAGGGTATGCGGAGACCTTGCTCCGGATAGAGTGTTTCAACATTCTTTTGCCAAACATATGCACCACCGAATTTCTCTCTGGTAATGTCATCGGTGCCGTCGTAATAGATTATATCTCCGAGTTTTTTGACTCTCGACAATCCTATGACAACGTATTTCTTGTCCTCTTCCGTGCTGAAAGGATTGCTCAGGTTGCCATAGTGAAAGACCAAACTCTTCCCTGGCTCGATTTCTTTGAAATATTCTTTTGCCAGCTCAAGACGTTTAAAATTATCTACCCGTCCATCAGTTTTCGCTTCATCGCAATACATTGCTTCATAAGGCCAAACGCATACCGTCGCCGGAGGAAGAGCCCAAGTTGTTCGAGAACCGGCAGGAAAAAAATCAGGTGGATCGTCAAAAGCGATCAAGGTTTCTGAACCAAAAGCGTTGTTGCTATAAATACAAGGCGGAATGCCGTCAATTTTTGAACAAGATTTGCCAGCGACAGATTCTTCCCATTCAAGGTTGCGATATCCCTTGATTTTGTCACCAGGATAAGAGTGGGAACCTATGCAATAATTGTTTGATCCAGGTTTTTTGCAGATGTGCCCATTCCAACCATTCATATGCCAGGCTAATCGAGCGGAAAGGTGTATTGGCATCAGCTATCCCCTATAGAATTATGAAAAATAATGGATTGTAGCGTTTATTGTTTTTTGAACGTTAATCGTATGCAAAAAAATTCAACCAATGATATCGGTCTTCTCTTCTAGATATCAGACTAACATTGATTGCAATTTTGCAGATTGATACCAATAGTAGAACGCTTCAGGGGAAGTACTTCGTAACCGCTGCAACCGGCTCCAAGAACCTGCAATAGTTAAGCTGCCAATTTCTTCCATTGAAGGAAGAGTACGCCAAACTGTTAAAGACTCACCCTGATCTTCTGCCAGAACCAATCGACTTATTAACGCGACTTTGGCGGCTGCCACTTTTGCAACATTCTGATTAAAACGATAATTAACCAGATGTCCATCCACCTTTCTTATTCCGTCCGCCAGTAATATTGCTTCGTCTGTATCTACTACACCTTTTAGCCCGTGCATCGATAGATGCAACGAAGAATTTAAAGTATCGTCAAGTGTTTGTTTTGGAGTGAAATTGCCACCCCTATACTCGTTCTCCAAAGCAAAAACTTTTTTGTATATACGACGAATACTCACAAGATCTTCTGCAATATTAAATAACTCACCTACGTCAAAAAGTTGTTTGATGATCTGCATGGTGTCTGCACCTCGACCATGAGCTGGCTCAAAAGGAACACCAATTGTTTTCGGGGCAAAAGCTGTCAATTTATCTGCAAGTAAACTTTCGATTGTGGGAACTTTAACGAATACCTCCCTATCGATTTCGAGTAGCCCTGGGGAAATTGACTTTGCTACAACTTCGTGTGGTGTTTCGTTTTCCTCAACTACATCAAGAATTACGAAGGGAGCAGGATTACCGGCAAGAATCGGATTATAAAAAAACTTGAAATGACGGCGTGATGGCAAGCCTCTAGCACCACGGTCGTCCTCACTGTATTGGAAGAAAGGTTCTTGATTAGCCACCGCCCCCATTTTTTCCTCAAGGGTGCTGACAGATGCAGAACAGAGGATATCGATATCAATTGAAAGCCGACGAATCACCGGCACATAAAGCAGCATGCATGTACCGCCTTTAAAAACAAAATCCAGGCCACTTTCGGCTAAATGCCCCAAAAGCGCAAAAGCGTGCAGTGCTCGTTCCAAAAGATAGGGGTCAGCTCGAATTTCTCTCCTTTTCTGCTCAAGCCACTCGACTGTAAAACATCTTTCGTTAATCATTTATTCAACCCATTAACTCCGCTTTTTTCTGTTTGTGAGAAGTTAATGGGTTATTTCGTGGCTTCCCATTTTTTCTCTTTTTGCTTCTATATATCCCAACAAAACAGTAATTTGTAGCAAACCAGCCCCGAGCACGTTATCTACAATTCGCTGAACCTCCATTGCATCCATGAGTTTCAATTTTTGAGCCTCAATCTTCAGATCCACCAGCACCTTTTCAATCGGTGCCAGGTGATGTTTGCTTGGAGGCTGCTTGACTATTGATGGACGTAAAACAACAGTTCTTTCACCGGGGCGGACAAATTGATCACCTTCTTTTTTGCCCGGATGACTCCAAACAACCCATCCGGTATCACGCAGTTGATCCGCCACTGCTTCCAAAGTATCGCTTTCGGCATAGAGGAAAGTCGTTGGCTGGCCGAGGAGATGCTGGGCATAAGGGTTAAGCTGGATCGTCGACCAACAGCAGAAATCGAGAAGTGGAAACGCCCTCGCGACCTCACGAATCAATTTATCTAAAGGTTTATGGTCGAGCTTTACAGGCTTTTCATGTTTGCTATACCAACCTCGCCCCGCATCACCTACTACCCCTAGTGCCATAGCCTCGCTCATATATTCCCGTAAGGTATCATCAGCCAGTTCAATTTGAGCAGATGTTAATGTAAATTTGATTGCGTCAAGCGAAAAATAGGAACTTTTATCTTTGAGAGCAGGCAGGATTCGACTTAACAGTGATGTTTTATTATCAAGCCCACCAGGAGCTTCAGGTGGAGATACATTTTCTTGAATGAGGGCAATCTCTGATGGAGTGAGATCAAACAGGTCGAAGACAATAGAATCGATCTCATGTTCAATCTTTTCGAGTTGCGAACCAGCAGCCTTTGTTGCAGATTCAGAAAGACAGGATAACTTTTCTTTTAACTCTTTTGAACAATCGGGAATCGGCAGGGGAGTGAGGTACATTGGCTTGAACTCAAAATAACCATTCTGCTTGCTAGCGGCAGTCTGTCGAATAATCCACCAGGTAACAGATGAATTAAGGATAGAACTTAAAAAAAGTGCATCTTCAGAGACACAAATGCTTGTTTTGTCATTGCCGTAGTAACCTTTGTCATCGTAGGCGAAAGCACATTGCCTTTCGATAGCGGGAATAATTAGCTTCTTACTCTCAAACTCCTGCCAATATTCTGCACCCCATCTTTGTAAAGCATACCACTCATATCTAATGCCGGTTTCAGCTTTATTTCTAGCAGACAATTTATTTTTGAAACCCGAAAGATGTTTGAAAATTGCAGGATAATTCTGCTTGAATTCAATTTCGGTTTTTGGGCTTATCCCTTTGATGTTCTTATCTAGATGCAGAGGAAAATGCCAAGGAATGTATATCAGCCAAATATCTTTCGCATCTGCTTTCCAGCGTTTCACATCTTTACCGCGCAAAAACGGTTTAAGGACTTCTTCGGACTTTGGATCTTCGGCAATCAATAGGTCCCGTGTAGCGCGATTGACAACAAATGCCTCGTTTAAACCCGTTTTTAATCCATAATAAAAACGCCCGTCAACATACTCACCCAAAGGCGTACCTTTTTCCCGAATTTTTTCCAATAATGTAAATGCCTCAGGGGATTCAAGGCGCCAGCCATCAGGCTTCAAACTTGCCTGCTGGATGGCGAAGGCCGAAGCAACCATCACATCGGTAATCCTCGTCAAAGAATCATCGGGCTGCCAGGTATAACCTTTGAGGGAATGGTCTGCATCGGGGTGCTCTTTTATTCCAAGCAAGATAGAAGCATAGGCAATGGCATCAAATACCGGCGCATCACCAAAATCGATCATTCGCTTTATACTCAGGTTATCTGCCAAATAGGCCCTGAGCTTTTCACCATACTTCGATCGGTAGTATTTATTTGAACTAATGAAGGTGAAAACTCCGCCTGGTCGTAATAACCGTATACTTTGCTCATAGAAATAGACAAAGAGATCGGCAGTCCCCGTGTAGCATGAGAAATGGGGCTCAATTAATGGTTTATAGTTCTTTATAGTTTCTTGGCGGACATATGGAGGATTGGCAATAACAATATCAAAACCACCTCCTGAAAAAACATCCTGGAAAAAGAGATGCCAGAGGAAATATGGTCGTTCGGCCTTTGATTCCAATTCTGCCAGTTTATCCTTTCTGACCTGAATGGCTTGTATTTCAGCTTCTAACTGGCTAATCTTCTTTAGAGTCTTTTGGGGTGGTTGCCATTTTTTCAGTTGTTTCCGCTTATCATTAATCTCTACTTGGTGCTGCTGGAGCTGTATTTCCAGCTGCTCTTCAGCCAATCGCAGATTGAAGTCAATATGATCGAGCACAAAGCGATCTATTTTTCTATGTAGTTCTTGTTTTCTGTCTGGGTTGATTTCACTAAAATAGGTACGAAGCAGCTCTATAACTTCTTGAGCACGTTTTTTATTAGTATATTGAAACAGTGGGCGTTGATCTGGAAAGAGCCCAATTTGCCCACTTTTTTCTATTATCCGGACCTCATGAGTCCGAGGAATATGGAGGGCATTAAGCGATACTCCCTCAAAAGATTCAAGCAGAGAATCCCCCTGCATGATTTTGTAATCCAAGTTTGGTAAAGGACGGGGTTGCTCCTCATCAACGACAAGAGCCAACCAGAATCGTAACCGAGCTATTTCGACAGCACCGGCGTCAATATCCACTCCGTAGATTGAGTTTTGAATAATCTTCAGTTTTGTATCAGCAGGCGGTAAGGTCCAGTCAAGCATCAACTTTATCCAATATATCTCCTGAAGAAGCCCAATAGGAAAGGCACCCGAACCAATGGCTGGATCGCATATCTTAACCTTATCCAATAACTCTTCTATTCGTCTGGCGTTGTGTCTAATCCAATTATCTTTATCGCTGCCTTCCCCTGCATCCTTAAAACGAACGAGACGGGTCAATGCTTCGTGAACGCCAAGATCCTGTTGGAGATACTGCAACAAGCTCTGCTGGCACATATACTGAACAACAGCCTTCGGCGTATAGTACGCGCCTTTATCTTTGTTATCTTCAAGGAGGTTTTCAAAGATATGACCAAGCATTTCAGGATCAATGCCAACCTCGTTATCATCTGGATCATTTTCATCGACTGTGAAGCTGTATTGACCAAGAAAATCCAACAAGTCAGCAAAAATTGCAGCGGGAAAGTTTATTTTTTCAACTGGATAGGGCTCGTGTTCAAAGAGTCCACCATTTAAATATGGTACCCTTGTCTTGGTTACACTAAAAAGATCCCCTTCCCGATTGGGCCGATTGAGTGTCTCATAAAATAGTGGCACAAGATACTGAGAATGAAAATGGTCTTTATCCGGACTGTTTGCAAAAAGGTTTGCTATAAAATTCCTGTCTCCATCACGCCATTCATGCTGGCTCTTATCACATCCTAGCCAACCTTTTTTCTGGAGAAAATACAAAAAAACAATACGGCCAAGGAGGCGCTTTGCAAAGTCGCGAACTGGCTTATTAGCTTTGTCCTGGTCCTTAACATCCTCTAAGAGAGGAATGTTAAATATCTTGCACGGAATATCCCCCGCTAAGAGATGAGCAACAAAGTTTCCGTAATGGAATTTGTATGAATCAAAAAAATCATCGTTTAATTGTTCGACCGAAAAGGCATCAATAACATCCCCAAGCTCTGCCTGGGCGCGTTTTTCAGCTAGTTTTCTAAATCTTCTGGCAGGTGTTGTGCACGCCTCGTTGGGCCCGAGCAAATACGTATAACGCTTGGTTGCTGTTTCTCGAGTAACAAAGTTGCCATCTGAGTCAAACTCCGATTCACGGGCTGCAAAGGTAAACCGATACTCATCGCTATTGTTGTCAAATATAACAAGAACACCATGCCTCGTTTCCTGATCGATATACTTTGCCACGAGGTTACGCAACTCTACACGATTTCGCAGGATGTTTATTTGATCACTTACCTTTATTTCAAAAACACTTAGGTACTTGCCATCTTCCAGGCGAACATTACCAAGTTCAACAAATGACTTAACATCTACCCGATCACAAGGGATTGAATGAGGGCTGGACAATAGGGAAACGTTAGCAAACACTTCTTGCAAGATTGCCTGCCACGTTACCCTGTTATACGGCTGCTGCAACAGTTCTCTTAACTGCTCGCGGTTCATGGAAGAAACGACTCCGAAATGATAATCTCAGGATGCAAATTTCCAGCTGTCTTTATTGTAACAACGGGATGAGCTCCATTCTCATTATCCTTATCTAGCGGATAGCGGTGAAGAATTTCCATAAGTTTTTCAACGAGCACAACAGGAGTGACTGGTATCTTTTTTTGACTCTTCATGAGATTATTGATGCCGCGCTGGAGTTGAGCAAACTTAGCCATTTTAATAGCCTGTTTAGCTGATCGGATGAGTTGTTTTTCGTTTTCACTTACAAATGGCAACTTGAAAAAACCCTCGAGATAAGCCAATGCCTTTTTTTCATTTGGCCCCTGTGTCGCATCTACAACTCGATGCTGAACTGCTTCTGCTTGCACTTTTTCTGCAAAATCATTGAGTGCAAGATTGACCTGATCATGGTGGCTCTTATGAAGAGGATACCCTTCTTCCATGGCTGTTGTTTTAAAAACTTGGGCCGCTTCTACAAAACTGAATTCCTCAATCTCACTGTCAGGGCCAACAGTGTAAAAGGCATCTCGTCTCTGGTTACGGATAAAAGTAACAGTACACTGCCTAAGCTCATTCTTAATCCGGCCAGTCCGAGCACGAAGTGGTAAATTTCGAATACGACGAAACCATTCAGGGCTTTCAGCTTTGAATTTCCGCAACTCCATGAGAAATGCAAGGCGTTCATCACGCTCTTCTTCAACATCTTTTTCAAAAAGCCCAAATGATTCAAACTCCTCGTCTACCGAATATATTTGACTGTCTTCGCCCAAGGCTGAGTGGAATGCCTGAAGTTTCATTATAGCTTTTTTATGCAGGTCAATATCATTATCGACTTTGGCTGTGGGGTAAAAATTGTAAATAAATATTTGAGGAGCTGTGGAGCCTATTCGATTCACTCTACCGATACGCTGCATCAGACGAGTAGCATTCCATGGCGTATCATAATTAACGATAACATTGGCCCTATGTAAGTTGACTCCTTCAGCTAAAACCTCGGTAGAAATAATTATATCGCAATCATCAACCTGGTCAGCGAGTGGCACGTTCGCATCAAAATTAGCCCGAACTACAGGCATTCGCTCCTTACGAGTTGACGAGTCGATACTCATCACTCTGCTATAGCCTTCTGCAACAAGCTTTCTTTTTAGGTAGTCTGTTGTGTCTTTCGCTTCTGAAAAAACTACTAACTTACCTCCTGGATTAATTCGTCTATCAAGAAGTTCACTTCTCAAATAGCTCAAAAATTCATCGAGCTTAGGGTCATCTTTTATTCGTGACCATTTCTTACCGAGCTCATTAAGCAACGTATAATCAGATTGAAGACCAGGAAGGAATCCTTCTTCAAAATCCTCAGGGCTGCAAATTTCAATAGTCGGATCAGTCTCCTGCAGTTCGATAATTTTAGCTATCAACTCATCTTCACGACCTTCGAGAATGTACTCAGAAACATTCAAATTAGGAGCAATGTAAATTGATCCATTTTCAAACATTGTGAGCATTGCACCCGTTGCATCACGAAACCGCAATAGAGAATTCGTGAAGGCGTGGAAGCTGCTATCCAGGCGTTTGACCAGGAGAACTCTCATAATGTTTGCCAATTGAGCTGAAATCCTATCGGCGTGGAGATATTTTCGTTTTTTAGGCGGCTTGAGATGACCAATTGCCCTGTAGCGGTTATATCCGAGGCCGTTCCTTAGGATCTCGATTGTATGGTCATAGAGATCCTCTATCGCTGGTTCTAACTTATAAAGAATCTTCCGAGGTTTACCAACTCTTGGGAAAATTATGCCTTGTTGATCGAGATCTTTTTTGTAAATCTCATGAGCAATCAAGTCGGTTCTCGTGCGTCGTAATGTCAAATGCGCAACAACTTTTTCTCGAATCAATTGGTATATTTTTTTTACCTCACGACATGCTGACCGGGTGTCGAGATTACGCATCGCGCTATCATAATCCTTTATCCGCTGGGCAAAAAATCGCTGTATATTGGAAACCTCAAGCGTTGAATCTTTACCGTCCTGGAAAAGCAGAATTAAATTACGAATATCAGCAGGGCGATTGTTTAGAGGTGTTGCCGACACAAGGATGACTTTTTTACGATCCAATAACCCATCTTTGAGGCGGTGGTGGGTGGGAGTTTTACAAATTCGCTGCAATTGGTCGTAACTTTCGGCGGTATCATTGCGAAATTTATGAGCTTCATCGACGATAATTAAATCGTATTTTCCAGGATTTTTTACTTTGTGGAGACTGCCATTCGTTATAATTTTAGTATTGTCGAGATGGAAATGATCAACGGTCTCTTGCCAATTGATTTTCACTGCAGGTGGAACGACAATTAAAGTATGTGAACGGTAGGTTGGAAAATCGTTTCGAAAAAAGAACTGTTTGGCAATCAGGATTGCTATAACTGTCTTCCCTAAACCAACAACATCAGCCAGAAAAAAACCATTGTGCCTTACCAACAAATCATATCCGAGTTTTACCGCATCAATCTGATAAGACAGTCGTTTGTAGCCTTCCGGTAAATCTGTAATGGCGTTGGGATCAAATTCAACTGCAGAACCAAAGTACTCAAGTAAAAATTTGATGTAGATTTCAAAAGGTGTCAGGTCTTCACGCAAATAAGACTGTTGCTTAACATTCATGATGTCTTTTGGGAGTATTGAGACACTTTCCTTCCAAAGTTTCTCGAACTCTGCACCAGCAAATTTCACATCATCAAAGTTACTTAACAGAACGTTGAACTCATAATTGCGGTTTTGGTCATTGGTACCTAAACCAGCATCAGTTAGGTTAGAAGAGCCAGTAATAACAGCACCAGCTTTATGTTCATTAAAGCCTCTTGGCCTGAAGATATAAATTTTCGCATGCAAGCGTTTTGATGGGTGTGCTCGAAGCTCTACTTTTTTAGTTCGAACATCTTCGACAAACTGGATTATTCCTTCTTCAACCTTTGCTGTATAGCCTGCCTCCTGAATGTCCTGTCTAAGACATTTTTTCAATTCCTCTACTGTTTGCCTGGGGTCAGGCAAGAACATTAGTCCCTTTCTGTTGTAATCAGCGATCACTTTATCGACGTTGATTCCAACGAGAAAACGAATATTGGGCACATCATCAAGAAACGGGCGGATCGAAAAATATCCAGATGCTCGAAGAAATCCTACCAAGGCATCAAAGCACTCGATATCTCTATTACTTTCAAACACCCCTTTGAACTTATTCAAAAGAGTATTTTCATCAGTATTAGTAAAGAATCTTGTTGTCACTACCGTATGATCTCCTGAGGAAAAAGTTGCCCATTTTCAGCAATATTTACGTTGAAAACTAAGTTTGTATCTGCTTCTTCACACCAGTTGACATAAAAAAAGGATACATGAACTCCATTACAATTATTAAAATAATCGAGACAGGCTTCAGCTGGGACAAACTACACCTGACAACATCAACCAATCTTCCAAAATTAAGTTATGAAAATAACACCAAAATATTGTAGTTACAAGCAGATATCCTTTCCGGACTGCCACCCAATCCTATCAAACTATTATTAGTGGACTTTTCGATGTTCCAACAAGATAAGACGCAACAGCCAAGCAACTGTTTTTGTGATCAATAATTGGACATTGTTTACTGATAGCAGAATAAAATCTATGACCACATAAAGAAAACCTGAACGACTGCCCCCTTTTTGTCTCGTTTACTGGATGCCTCAAGGTTAGTAACTATATAAAGTGGAGAAGATAAGACTCAAACCGAACTCCTTTTTTTGCCAATAAAACTCCATAGAGCACGACTTAAGACTCTTCCGGGGGATTAGGGATTGATCAGCGACTACTGGTGACTCCTTTCAGCCTCAAAACTTGACTTCCATCCCTAATAATTCTCTCAATTGTTTCCCCGCAAAGTCGGGCTAGCAGATAACGTTTAAACGTGGGTAAATTTCGATGCTGACAGGCAATTAGGGTCCAGGTCGTCATAGATTTTGACATTGGAAAGATTAGTTTTGTTCAGAAAAAAGCCAATTAAAAGCATTTTGATTGATTTTTCAGTTTGTCGATCATCTGGGACATTGCTCCATTTCTGCTTTTGCTAGAGATTGAATATACTTTCCTCTCAAAATTGAGATTGGCAGGGCAAACCTCTTGATAACATGGTTCATTCTGATGTTTGTATAACTACTGAATCTCAAATCCAAGATTTTTACAACCTTTCGGTCAAAAATCACGAAGGTGGCAGTCAGATTTTCCAGAAACCGCAAATCAAACATATCTGATCAAATCTGGATTTAAATGAAGAATCGCTATTAATATTATCGAGTTTGTCTACTCCCTGAAGCACGAGATAATTTTTTCCTTGCCCCTTGCGTCTCTTTCGTTTGGGGAAGGATACCCTCTTCACATTTCAAGGCATCAAGATAATCAGCCCAAG
>CAWHJQ010000011.1:0-6631 GCA_963829695.1 uncultured delta proteobacterium
CAAACCAAAGTATGATATCGTCCGATAAAGTCCAGCCAACCCGTATCCAAAAAAGGATACGGGTTTTTTATTGTCCGATGAAATCCGCTAAAAAATGGTGGTAGACGAGAACATTTGTTGGTGCATTGTTGGTACATTTTGCTATGCAACTGGCGATGTACCAACAATGTACCAACAATGTATAAACAAATTGTAGGAAACCCTTGCTGGTTATGGCTTTACGGGTTTCTCTCACTCTCCACCAAGGGGTGCCGACAAAATGGGCGAGGCAATCAATAAATTGACGGATATGGCGTTGAGGAGAGCAAAACCGGGCGCCAAGATTAAACGAATGTCAGATGGTGGGGGCCTGTTTCTGGAGATCATGCCTAACGGCTCGAAGTACTGGCGGCTGGCCTACCGGTTCGGTGGCAAGCAAAAACTCTTCGCCCTCGGCGTTTATCCCCAGATGTCCGCCCATGAAGCCAGGAAAAGAGCCAGAAAGGCCCGAGAACATGTTGACGCGGGAAGAGACCCTGGCCTTATCCGTAAGTCCACCAAGGGGATACAAAATAGCGAGGGTACGTTCCAGGCTGTTGCCGAGGAATGGCTGGAAGAATTCCAACATGAGTGGACTGAGAGTCACCACAAGGGAATATCCGGTAGAATCAGGCGAGAGCTGTTTCCCTGGCTCGGTGAAAGACCGGTAGGCAAGATTACAGCGCCGGAACTTCTTGCCTGCCTGCGGCGGATCGAGGCCAGGGGGCACCTTGAAAATGCCCACCGGACGCTCACCAATGCCGGGCAGGTCTTTCTGTACGCTATTGCCACAGGCAGAGCCGAACGCAATCCTGCGGCTGATTTGAAGGGTGCAATTCCCCGGCCCCTGGTCAAGCATATGGCAACCATTCTCGATCCCGAGCAAGTGGGGATCCTGATCGCGGCAATAAATCGATATTCAGGATCGCCGATTACCCGTTGCGCCCTCCAGCTTACCGCGCATGTCTTCCTGCGGAGCAAGGAAATACGGATCGGTGAATGGTCGGAAATCGATTTTGACCGGAAGGAATGGCGGATACCTCTCACAAAGATGAAGGGGAGAAACGCGACAAGGAGGCGAGCCCAACCGCCTTTCACCTTGTGCCGTTGGCCACCCAAACAATAGATATTCTTTGCGAGGTACAGGCACTGACAGGTGGCGGAAAACTAGTCTTCCCTGGACTGCGCACCAGCAGCAAGCCAATAAGCGATGCCACCATGACCAATGCTCTCAGGCGCATGGGCTTCAGCCAGGATGAATTGCACGTGCATGGCTTTCGGGCTATGGCAAGAACTTTGATTAGACAGGAACTGGGCTTTGATGAAGAACCCATCGAAAGGCAGCTCGGCCATGCTGTCAAAGGAGCGCTGGGCGCAGCATATAACCGGGCCGATTTTATTCAAGAGCGCAAGCGGATGATGCAAGCTTGGGCTGATTACCTTGAACAATTGGTAAAAAATGAACGTGTTATTGATGCAGGGTAGGTCGTTATTTTGTTACCTATTATCAGTAGAAATCTCGGGTTAGAGCTCTGTTGCAGTTTTAAAAGGTGTTCTTTGGTAAGGTTCAGTCTGCAACTACTCCATTTCTGAACAATTCCTGTGAATTATAAGGTTCTATCTTTAGTAACAGTCTAAGTTTGTTTTTTTGCGTAAATGGTTAACAATGCGTATAATATCCTCAACCTTTACGACAATGTATGCCCCTGTAGATACCGTAAGGTAAAGTGGACGAGATAAATAATTTATAAGGATTTTTTCCTGGCAATCATAGTAATTGATCGCTTTCAACTGCTTTTTTGACAATATTGATTCAGGGGACAGGGATGTTTATTTATAAAACCTAACTACTTGATACTATGAATATAATATGTGGCTAATCTAACAACAACTGTACTGTCTCTTGGTTATCTCGTTTCAACACTATTTTTCATCAAACCTTAATCTCGTTTTTAATTGCTTGATTTCTGATCTATTTCTAGATACTTGAGATGAGAAGAACAAGAATTTATATCAAATTATTTACCATATTCTCAATATTTGAAGAGAACTCAATGAACTGTTTGAGTTGTCATTGTGTAATTTTTAAAAGCTATGAAAAATCTGAACTACATCCTGGCTAGTATTCTCAGTGTACTTACCATGCATGTCTCAGTGGATTGTATTGATGTGTTTGCCGCACAATCCCTAAAATACGAATCGGTCAACATTCAGTTGCGCTGGTCACACCAGTTCCAGTTTGCCGGTTATTATGCGGCCTTAGAAAAAGGATACTATGCCGATGAGGGACTTGAAGTAACCCTCGCAGAGGCGGCTGCCGGAAAGGACCGTGTTCAGCCCGTTCTGGACGGGACTGCTCAGTACGGCATAGGGGATTCGGGAATCCTGAAGCTGCGCTCCGATGGTCAGCCGCTGGTCGTGCTGGCCCAGATTTTTCAGCACTCGCCCAATATCCTGATCACCAGGCGTGACAGCAATATCTTAGGTACTTATGAACTGACGGGAAAGACCGTCATGCTGAGCAAAGAACCTGCAAGCAGTGCAGCCGTAAGGGCTATGCTCCTGGAGACCCTTGGCAGCCTGGACCGGGTTACGGTTCTGCCCCATACCCGAGACGCAGAAATAATTGACGGCAAGGCAGATGCCGTGGCCGGTTACCTTTCCAACGAGCCGTTCCATTACAGGCAGAAAGGACTGCTGATCAACATCATCGATCCGCGCAGTTACGGCATAGACTTTTACGGAGTGACTCCTCGGCTCTCCTGGCCCGTTCCTCAAAAGGCACATACCAATCGAGGAGGTCAAGAGATGCGCACAGGGTGTGGAGGTAGCCACCCGGGTTGTATCGGTCTTCCGGGTTGCGTCGCCAAATTTCGGCGGCAACATCGGCAGTCAGCAAGAGCTGTTCGGGACCATGTCTCTTGACAAGAACTTCCAGTTTCTCGTCGGATATTTCCTCCAAAGGTGTACCCGACAATATCAAACGAACCTTGTCTGTTGTCTTTTCTACTCTACTCTGTTCTTGTCTGTTCTCCTGCGTGACGTCACGTGACAGTGAAACGTGACTGTCACGTGACACCTCATTCGGAGGCGGCAAGGTAAGTAATTTTTCCCTCTCCTTCTCGTGATGTTTCTGCTGCCGGATCCGGTCTTTCTCTCGTCGAGCCTCAAGTTTGTCTTCGCTCTGATACTTTATCCAGTTCTTGATAAAGATCGCCCCGTCCTCTTTCCGGTTAAGCTCGGAAAATTGTTGCATGATCTGGTTCAGTTGGTTACCGAACCATTCTTCAAAACCGCGTCTGAAATCGATGGTAATGCGATGTTCTTCGGCCAGTGCCTGAAGCTGTTGGTAGGTTGCAAAGAGTTCCCGGTTCATGGAAAACTGGACGCGGGGGCGTTTGCTCTTGCTTTGGGGAGTTTGGGTAAGCTGTGCCATATGGATGTCTCCTTTTTTGTCGACCAGAAGATTCCGCGGCAGATGATCGGACCATTCCGACATCGCCCTTGTCGCGCGATAGGCGGGATAGGGCAAAAATAGGGGTCCAGGCAGAGCAATTGGCAAGAGTAGGCTTGGTCTATGGCAGAGACAAATTTCCCTGCAGGCAAGGCTGCTATGCAATCGAGTATTTGAACGGGTCCGTGCACCATCTGGTTCGCCTGGCAGCATTTAGCTGTGCTAGTTGCAGGCTTCGACGGTTACCCGGAGGGGCATCTTTTTGGTTGTGTTCGGCAAGGTTACGTTGCCATAGGCACAATATCGGTGCTTCTATCTCCATGCAGACAGGTAACTCAGCATTCTTTGGATATGTGGGATGCCAGTGCCCTAAAGAACAGGCAATTCAGTCTCTCTGATTCAGTAAATCTGAGAACCGGCGGTTTCTCGTCCCTCTTCTGCCTGGGGCATGGGGCGTTATAGGGTGGTATAAAACATACCATGAGATTGGACCGGCACTGCCGATGTCACGCTCGCAGCGGGTCCCTCGTATTTTGTCCGGCCGTCGTCAACGGAGCAGCGTTGATTCCGGTCCGGAGATCCCTTGATGGAACTGCCCCATCAGAGATCCTTGTTTTCATCGTCCGAGTGCAGGGCAGTGCGTCCTCGAACTGCTATCGTTTATGAGTAATGATTCTCCTTTTTGTTGTTTTTGTCTGGTAACCCCGCCTAATCGAGCGGAATCGATTTGTATTGACATTAATTACATTGTACAGGACAGTAAAGTCAAGATAAAAATTTAATTTTATGGTAATATGTCAATGTGTTACGCCGTAAGTCTTGCCGGCAGCCTGCAGGCAAGAAAATGTCAGGAACAGAACTCTTGGAAACGTCAAAGATCCTTTGTGAAAAACGGTGGGTTGCAATCGGACGTTTGAGCAACCGCATGGAGAAAAAGAGATGAAAAAACAGGAAATCAGGGTCAAGAAAAAGACCGTCTCCCGGGGAAGCCTGGCAAAGACCATAGAGATGGAGTCAGCCCTGGGCATCACGATGTTCAACATCGTCCGTCAGTTTGACATGGCCTATAACAAATTGAAGAGCCGATGGGGCGAACTCGATGGAATACCGGAAGAGGATGCCCTGGTACTCAAGGATGAGGCCTTGAATGCCATCCGGGAGTTTTCTGACTTTATGAGCCGGTTCAGCGAACGGGTGGATTTTAAGTACTACCCTCCGAAAGGTCTGGGGAAGCGGATCACTAAGCAAGATTAATCTGGCAAAAGAGATGTGCTGCTTTGCCGATAGGTGACTTCTTGCAACGACATATGATTGGTGATAGACCATGAACTGGTTCTTGGAATCAACATCGACGTGAGCGGAAGTTGAAGCCATGTCCGAGAATGGGCCCTAAAGGTACGCTCGTCGGAGGATTTGGCTTCAGCTGGAGCGGGCTGGTGGAAACATCTGTAGACTTGATCTCTGGGGTTAGGTTCAAAATGACCTTTTACCTTGCGTACAATATCCTGGATGTTATAAGTGGCTGAATGAATATAGATAAGATAACGCTTATTCTTCCGTATCTGTTCGCTCTCCCTTGGAGAAGCGATGTCGCCTAAAGCCAAAATCCAGAGATTTACAGTGCTTTATGTGTAACCAATAGTCGTAGTGGCAATCTGAAAATCGAAATAAAGATGTAACCTCATGACCCCGGCCAACTTTCAACAACTTGCTAATTTCATCTGGTCCGTTGCCCATCTGCTGCGTGGGCCACACCACCGCCTTGCCGGCTACATGAGGTAGATGAGGAACTGAAGCAGTGGGGAAACGGGTAGATCTTAATTATTTCCCCCCGAAGGGTGGGGAAAAAATGTTTTAAGGTGCCGAATAGCTATGGATAAATTGGTACTAAAGGAAAACGAAACTGTCGAACTTAAAAAGAGCCTGGCTGAACTTAAGCAGGGACTGATTTCTATGGCCGCCATTTTGAACAAGCACCAGGCAGGGACCCTGTGGTTTGGGGTTCGCAATGATGGTAATGTTGCCGGCATTGATATCAATGAGAAGACTATGCGCGACATTTCCCAATCCATAGCTGCCCATATTGAGCCAAAGATCTTCCCGCTGATTTCAGAAGTGATTATTGATGGCAAACATATTTTAAAAATTGAGTTCACCGGCTACGACACCCCATATTTTGCCTATGGTCGAGTTTATATGCGGGTGGCTGATGCAGACCGCCAATTAAGCGTCAAACAGTTAAAAGATTTGATCGCAGCCCAAAGTCGGGAATCCTTGCGCTGGGACAATCAATCTGGAAAATTTTCTCTAGCCGATCTGGACCCAACAAAAATTGAGAAATTCGTCGAGCGTGCCAATTTGGCTTGGGACACGCCAGACAACGCCCTCGCCAAGCTAGAACTGCTTAAAGACGGCAAACTACTTCATCCAGCCAGACTTTTTTTCGGTCATAAACCCCTGCAACTGCGCTGTGCGGTCTTTATGACCACCGAAAGTTCGACCATCATCGATCGCCATGACTTCGACGGCGACATTCTCGAACTGATTGAGGAAGCCCAGAAATATATTCTGAAAAACATTCATATTGGTATGCGTCTTGACGGATTGCGCCGAGTTGACGTACCGGAGATCGCAACCGAGGCTCTGCGTGAGGCCATTATAAACGCTTTTTGCCATCGCGATTATTACGATCCGGATTACATCCAGGTGGCGATTTTCAAAGACAGGGTAGAGATTCGTAATCCCGGTAAACTTTTTGGCAATCTGACTGTCGAAGATCTGCGCAAAGGTAATGTCTCCCAACGCCGCAACCCATTGATTGCAAACCTTTTCAGGCGCATCGAGATGGTGGAGGCTTGGGGACGCGGTATGCCCTTAATATTGAGATACGCACCGGATGTGGTTTTTCGCGAAATCGGTAACCTGTTCATTGTTTCCTTTCACCGTCCTTCCTTTTCAGAACAAGAAGGTGAGGGGAGTGCTGTTTCTCAAGAAACTACCCAAGAAACTACCCAAGAAACTACCCAAGAAAAAATACTGAGTAACTTACGCGAAGAACCGACCTTGACTGGCAAACTGCTTGCTCAACGCCTGGGTATAACTGAAGACGGAGTTAAATATCACCTTAACAAACTGAGAGCCGTAGGGAGGATTCGGCAT
>CAWHJQ010000012.1:0-20788 GCA_963829695.1 uncultured delta proteobacterium
AGTGGCGCCAGGGGATAGTTGAATTTTCTCAAGCCATAGGCAAAAATGCCGATTAGTACCATGATCAGCAGGGAAACCATACTCTGACTCACTGCATAGACACTGACAAAGGATGTCACGATAATTATCGGCATGAGCACCCAGCCGGGTATGGCCAGCACCCTTGGGAAATAGCGAATCATCTTGATATTGACCAGCAGCAGCAGGAGATTGCCAAAATACATGGAAGCAATCATGGCCCAGATGATTTCAGGATGGGATCGACACAGGCTTGGCCCCGGATCGATATTCATCTGCAACAGGGCCCCGTGCAGGACAGCAGTAGTGGCACTGCCTGGAATTCCAAGAGCCATAAGGGGAACTAAGGCGCCCAGAGCACAGGCGCTGTTTGCCGCCTCCGGAGCTATGAGCCCATGGAGGTTGCCTTTACCAAAAGGTGTCTCATTCTCTTTAGCTAATTTTTTCTCGAACCGATACGCAGCAATGTTTGCCACATAGGTACCGGCACCAGGCAAAATCCCGATCAGCAACCCGACAACTGAGGCACGCAAGCAGGGCCATTTATTACGCAGGCACAGCGGCAATAAACCGTGCACCTTATCGGTGATTGCCAGAGGTTTCCTGCCACCGTCCGGTTTTTCCATCAGTAAAAACGATTCACTGAGAGCAAAAACGCCGATTACCACGATGATAAAATCGATACCATCAAATAGTTCAGGAATGGTCGACGTATAACGAAAAGCTCCGGTGCCCCAATCTAGCCCGACAACAGACATCATCAGGCCAAGGCACAATGAGATCAGGTTTTTGATAAAGAGGGTCGAGGATAAAGTAAGAATGAGCATGAAGACAAAGGCGATGAGAGCTACATATTCGGGAGGTCCAAAAGAGTCGCCTATATCAGCAAAAAAAGTGGCAGTCAACGTCAACACCAATATGGAGACTGCTCCACCAACAAAAGAACTTACAGCCGTTAATGCCAGTGCTTTGCCGGCATACCCTGAAACAGCGAGCGGATACCCATCAATCCTGGTGGAAAATGAGCTGATATCACCAGGAACATCGGCAAGGATTGCCGAAATCCTACCACTGTATTTTGCCCCGTAGTATATCGCGGCATAGAGAATCAGGGCCGTTTCCGGAGCAAGGCCAAAGGTGTAGCTGACAGGTAACATGAGGGCAATGCCGTTTGCGGCGCTGATGCCGGGGATGGCCCCGATGAGCATGCCGAGAGTTATTCCAGCAACAAGCATCAGCAGATTTACAGGCATTGCCGCAGTGGTCAGCCCCTGCAAAAGCAAGTGTAGGGTTTCCATTTAGCTGCCCAGGCGAAAAAGTGAGCCAAGTGGCAGTGGCACACCTAGCAGAAAATTGAAAACACCATAGAAAAATATGGCAATGACAAGCCCTGTCAAGAGTCCCTGCATCCAGCTGCTCCCGACAAAACGGGCTATTGCATACGAGGAGATGGTTGTCGCCAACATGAAACCGAGCAATTCGAAAGAAAGCAGGTAGAAAAAAACAACCAAAACAAGTTTGACAACACTGCCCTTCAGTTGCAGGGTTGACATTTTATGAAAAAACAAGCTCAAAAGGCAGAGAGCGAGTAAACAAGAACCGAGCAGAACTGGAAAGGTGCGGGGACCGAGCTGTTCGTAAGCAAAAGGGACCTCAATCCTTAGTCCGAAATAGAGGTAGACTGTTCCACAGCTGAACAAAAATAGAATAAAAAATCGCTCACTCACGGAACCAGACCAAACTTTTGTCCATACTCCCGAAGTTGCCGGACATTATGTTTGACATACTGGTCAAATTCATCTCCGATAACCATAAGCGGGAACAGATGCAGTTTTTCTCTTTGCCGAGGTAAAATCCCGGACGCCTCAAGGCGATAGAGAGTATTTACCCACCAGTAATATTCATCGTTTGAAATCTTCGGTGGTAGATAAAAACCGCGCCAGACCGGCCAGACCACGTCATATCCCTGTTCCCTGGCTGTAGGGATATCTGCGTACTTCCCCGGAAGTCTCTTCTCGGAAAATACGGCGAGGATTCTTATCGTGCCCCCTTTCAAATGGTTGACAACTTCAGTGAAATCGCCGGGAAAAACTTGGATATTTCCCTTAAGCAAGGCATGGGAGGCTTCACCACCCCCCTCATAAGATATATAACGTATTGATTTGGGATCGATTCCTGCCTTATCGAGGGTCAGGGCCATTTTCATCCAGTCTTGACTGCCAATGGAACCGGCGGCACCTATAACAATCTTGTTAGCTTTTTGCCTCAATGTATCAATCAATTCGTCCAAGTTCTGCCATGGTGCATTAGCCCGCACGGCAATTACTCCGTAGTCAGTACCCACGGCGCCCAGCCAACGGACATCCGCCTCGGTATATTTGCCAAACTTATGCAGGGCAAGATTGAGTGCAGTACCGGTGCTTGCGGCAACCACCATGTTGGCATCCTTACTCCGGACACTTACGGCATAGTTATAAGCCAAGGCGCCAATACCTCCGGGCATATAGTGAATGGGCATATCAATCAAGAGCGATTCGGCAACAGATTCTGCCAGCAGCCGGCACATGATATCGTGCCCGCCTCCCGGTTTGGCCGGTGCAATACACTCGGGTTTTTCCAGCTCAAAGGACTGCACCGGAACAACATCAAGGATGGTAATCAGGAGCAAAAAAACAAAGCAAATACGCCACATAGAAAATTCCTGAGAGTTTGCCGCATGGGCCGACACATATTTATGCCCAACAACGGAACATTCATAGTTTTGTAACGGTGATGCTCATCGCCGCTGGACCGCTGTCCCTTACCTGATTAAGTCAAATGGCAAAATGCCCAAGGTGACTCAAGGCCGGTGGCCAAGCCAAATCATCCAGCACCACCCTGTTTCATTTTGCTTGTTCCGGTAACACGACAATCCCATCCTGGTCAGCATAGAGCCACTCGCCCGGCCTGAAAGTGACACCGGCAAAATTTACAGGGACTCCGGCATCACCAACCCCTTTTTTGATACTCTTTCGCGGGTTGGGTGCCAGAGCGAGAACGCCAAGTGGCATCTTGCCGATATCTTCCAGGTCGCGAATGCAACCAAATATCAGTAGACCTGCCCAACCGTTGTCTACTGCTTTTTTGGCTAATTGATCTCCCAGCATAGCGCAACGCAGGGATCCTCCGGCATCCACCACCAGAATCCGTCTTTTGCCAGGTTTACCCAGCTGTTCGCTGACAAGAGAGTTATCCTCAAAACATTTCAGGGTTGCTATCCGGCCATGAAATGAAAGGTGCCCCCCAAAATGACGAAAAGCAGGCTCACAAACCTGTAGTTTTTCTTCGTAAGTGTCATAAAGATCTGCAGTTTTAATGAGTACGTTCATGCTCAAATCCTGTAAAGAGGTGAGGTGGGTGACATGAAGTTGAATTAAAGAGATAGCCTGAAAGAACCACCTCGACGACGGGACGCAGGGGCGCACGAGAAGACCGGATTGTCAGTCCGTCCATTCCTTCTTAATGGCAAGGATGGTGTTAATATTAGAGAAGAATACATCAATAATTTCAGGATCAAAATGACGCCCTTTGCCTTCCAGAAGAATTTTCTGACAGACGTCCTCAGGCAGTGCTTTTTTATACGGGCGCTCACTCCCCAGAGCGTCGTATACATCTACTACAGCAACAATTCGACCGATTAACGGGATCTGTGTTGCAGACAGATTACAGGGATATCCTTCACCATCCCAACGCTCGTGGTGGCAAAGGGCAATGACCATCGCCATTTCCAGCAATGAGAGTTGTTCGGCATCATGGCCCTTGCGGATAATCTCATTAAATTCTGTTCTACTATGCACCTTATCGGAGGAATAGTGGCGTAAAATATCGCAGCCAATTTCACAATGCTTCTTCATGATATCCCGTTCTTCCTCCGTCAGAATTCCCGGTTTGAGAAGAATAGTGTCTGAGATGCCGATCTTGCCAATATCGTGGAGGGGTGCGGCTTCAGCAAAAGTTCTGGCTAAAGCGGAATTCATCCCCATGGCCTGAGCAAGAAGACTACATACCTTCCCAACCCGAATAACGTGTCTTCCTGTTTCATTGTCACGATATTCTGCCGATTTGCCAAGACTATACAATAACTGGCGTTTGATTTCTTCCAGTTCGATTGTCCGTTGCTCGACTTTTTTTTCGAGATTTTGTTGATAGTCCTTGTTTTGCCTGATGAGCTCTGCAGCCTCAAGAGCTTTATCAATGGTATTTTTCACCAGAGAAAAGTTCTCAATTGGTTTTGTTATGAAGTCACGGGCGCCAATTCGTAACGCCTCAACCGCCTGATCCACCGCGCCAATTCCGGAGACAACGATAATAGGCAGATCGGGCCACCTTATCACAGCTTTTTCGATGAAATCATGCCCATTCATAATAGGCATATTAAGATCAACAGTTACCAGATCCGCTTGCCATTGTTCCAGGAGAAAGAGAGCGTCTAAACCATTCTCCGCGGTTTTTGTCTCATAACCTTGTATTTTCAGATAATTAGCGATCAAACCTCTTATTTCAGGTTGATCTTCAATAATCAAAATACGATTTCCAATTCTATTCATTGAATCAGTCTGGTACTTACTGTCGTACAAAGTCATTCTCCTTCCTGTTCAAGCTCAGCATATTACGTTCACATCCTATTACTTGAGTATACTTAAGGGAAAAAAAATTACAAAAGAGATTCCACTTCTTTTTTTAACCTGAGTGAAATTATCGACTGAATAAATGAGATCCAACGCCGGTAACTCTTTTTTTGACCGAGCCGGACCAGAAAATCACTTCTTTGCAGGAGAATACTCACCTGTCGTTGATCAAAAAAAAAGGCCGACATACAATGGATACCGGCCTAAAATCAAAAAAGTATAACCAGAGAATCAATCGCCCAAACAAGTACCGACACTCCGAGCAGCCCGAATCCATGGATGATCTAATGGCACCAGTTTTTTTTTGCCGATAACATCTATCAAGGGGACCGTTTTAGTACCCTCACCATGGACCGCTATCATCACCCCATGTTCTCCCTGTTCAATGCAATCGACACAAGCGCTGCCTAGTCGAGTGGCCAACATTCTGTCTGCTGCAGACGGTGTTCCTCCGCGCTGGGTGTGGCCAAGAATAGTCACCCTTGATTCCAGACCCGTCATGATTTCAAGTTCCTGCGATAACTTGAGGGTATTACTTCCCTGCATGTGAGCAAATTCCCGCAACGCCTCATCCACTTTTTTCTGCGCCTTGCCATCGGCTTTTTCCTTGGCTTTGTCTTTCTTTTGTTTTAATCCTGCCAATTTTGCATAATCTTCCACGCAAAGGGCTCCCTCGGCAACAGCAACAATACTGAAATTAGTCCCTCTCTGCTGGCGCTTACGGATGGCATTGGCGGTTGCTTGCAGGTCATAAGGGATTTCTGGAATAAGAATAACATCGGCCCCTCCGGCAACCCCAGCACCCAGAGCAAGCCAGCCTGCATTATGCCCCATCACTTCAACCACAATAATACGATGATGGCTATGGGCGGTCGAATGGAGACGGTCAATAGCCTCTGTAGCTATTTCCATTGCTGTATGAAACCCGAAGGTTACATCGGTCATCGCCACGTCGTTATCGATTGTTTTTGGCAGAGTCAATATATTGAGCCCTTTTTGTGCCAGTCGATACGCATTTTTCTGTGTTCCTCCGCCGCCAATGCAGATAAGGGCATCAAGACTATGACGTTTATAATTATCACAGATCACCTCCGTCATGTCCATCACCTCACTTCCGACAGGCATCTTGTGGGGTTTATCCCGGCTTGTTCCAAGAATTGTCCCACCTCTGGTCAGAATAGAGGAAAGCGTCTCCCGGTCCAGCCGCAATGTCCTGTTCTCCATGAGGCCTCGAAAGCCATCACGAAAACCGACAATATGCATCGTTCCAGTGGCCAACGCAGATTTACCGATTCCCCGAATCGCCGCATTTAGGCCAGGGCTGTCTCCACCTGCAGTTAATATCCCGATATGTTTACTCATCTTCCCTCTTCAATTGTTAGTACCTTAGAAAATCTTTCGAAGTCTGCGCTTATCTCTTGTTTTTCACCCCTCAAGGGGGCACTGAAAAGAGTAAGAAAGATTTTCGTGAAGGTTCTTATCCCGCAATGCTGTTGGGCGGGGTTAGATCACGATTTGAAAGTGGTGTACGGCTACCTCATTATGGCTGTTCTGCTCAAATACATCAATTAATTGTTTAATATTTCAGCACAGACGCAGAATCTTTCTTACTTACAACAATCACAATGATCCTTTTTCTCTTCGCATCCCTGTTTTTTAGCATTTACTGAAGGCATGGTAAGCGGCGGAAACTGACTGATAAAAGTAGTCTGGGCTGGTTTAGCTGCAAATTTTTTCCTGATTGTCATGAAAAGTGGTTTAACAGAGAGCCCGAGCAGCAATATAACTGCAATCAACTTAATATCTTCCGGGATCAGCTCCGAGGCTTCACCGATAATTGCCCGCGGGGAGATGCCGGCAAACTGATAAAAGCTATCGACTCCAAGCCCGAAGAGAACTGCACATGCCGAAAGAATACCCAAGTACAACAGGGTACTTTTTTTCCCCAGGAGACCAGTCAAAACAGAAAGAGATGTGACATTGGTAGCTGGCCCCACCAACAAAAAAACTAAGGCTGCACCGGGACTTACTCCCTTAAGGATCAACGCCGCAGCAACAGGCGTCGATGCAGTGGCACAGATATAGAGAGGTATACCGACCACCAGCATTACCAGCATTGAGCTGAGTCCGCCACCCAGCAGATTGGCCATCAGATCGTCGGGAACGAAAGTAGTAATTAAGCCGGCAAGCAATACTCCAATAAAAAACCAGCCGACTATATCTCCCCATACCTCTTTATATCCAAAGCGTATCCCCGATACTATCTTCTCGGTCAAGGTATGATGGTTAGCGTGATCCTCCTCGGGGCAGTCGACACCATCGCAACAGTTATCCACCGGACAACTTAGATCCAACACCATTTCCACATTGTTCTCTTTCCAAAAGAACAGATTCTCGGCAAACCCTGCCATCATTGCAGTCAGAAACGCAGCCAGAGGACGTATAACCGTCATTACCGGGTCTAAAAGAGCATAAGTAACAGCAATGGAGTCCACACCTGATTCGGGAGTGGAGATAAGAAAAGCGGTAGTTGCTCCCTTATTCGCCCCTTGCTTCCTAAGAGATGCTGCCGCCGGCAGCACACCACAAGATCAGAGTGGCAGCGGCACTCCAAGCAAGGCGGCCTTGACGACCGAACTGTAACGGCCGCGACCCAGGTGATTAAAAACAACACTGGGGTTGATGATTACTCGCAACAATCCGGCTATGGTTATTCCCAGCAAGATAAAAACGGATGAATCCAGTAGAATATTCCAAACTTCCTGCACTAATTTTAACAGTATTTCCAACATATCAAACCTATATATATTAAATTTATATTTTTTACATTTACCACATTTATTTCTAAGTCACTAGCCCCCGCACAGCACGGGGACTCTGTTCAGTACCCCCTTGAGGGGTATAAGTTCCTTCACGAAATAAAGTTCTTGCAAAAAGCGCAAGAAATTATTTCTAAGTCACTAAAGTAGCGAACCGGCACATTTGATCAATTCGATCAATCGCTTGTCCGCCGGACGATAGTAAAGCACCGTACCCTCACGCCTGTTAACGACATATCCCAAGGTGCGCAACAATCGCAATTGATGGCTGACCGCTGACTCTGACACATTAAGCAGCGCCGCCAGATCACACACACACATCTCCTGCTGCAAAAGGGCGTGGAGGATGCGCAATCGGCCAGGCTCTGAAAATGCCTTGAACAGTTGACATAATTCTCCTACTTCCCCAGGCTTGAGGTCTTGAGATCTGGCCAGATCGATTTTTTCCTGGTGGACAATCCGAGTAACGCAACGATCATCATTCATAGTTTCTTCCTTTATTTATATCTGATCATATATTCATATAGCAACCTGAAGAAGAAGTCAAGAAAAGCAGATGCAATTTTTCCATCAATTGAGCATACTGTTCGACGATTATTCCCTCTAACTTTTCTCATACAGTGAACAAACATGACCTCCAATGTTCAACCAAATAAAGGAACACTCTATATCGTTCCTACTCCGATAGGTAATCTTGAAGATATTACGCTGAGGTGTCTTCGTATTCTCAAAGAGGTAGACCTCATTGCAGCGGAAGATACCCGCCATACCAAAAGACTCCTTAACCACTATGGCATCGATACCCCATTAATCAGCTACTACAGGGAAAAGGAGGTGGAACGGAGTGAAGAGATTCTGCGTCGATTACAGGAGGGGCAAAATATCGCCCTGGTCAGCGACGCAGGGACTCCATGTATTTCCGATCCGGGTGCAATTGTTGTCAAACTTCTTAGAGACAATGGTTTGAACGTGGTACCACTACCCGGGCCATCGGCACTAACCACTGCCCTTTCCGGTTCTGGAATCACCTCACCCGGTTTCCTGTTTCTCGGCTTTCTTCCCTCTAAAAAAGGACAACGGCGTAAATTGCTCACCTCTTTATCGACAAGCGAGTATCCGATAGTGCTCTACGAATCGCCCCATCGGATTGACTCTCTGCTGGGCGACGCTTTGGAAATTTTCGGTGATCGGCAATGTTACTGGGCCAGAGAACTGACCAAAAACTTTGAGGATTTACAGCATGGAACGCTGAACAGTCTGCTGGCAAGAAGCCTAGAGGGTCGAAACCGTGGAGAATTTGTGGTGATAATCTGGCCTGGAGTGCAGGAAGAAGTGCAGGGACAGACGGTGGAAGAACTTATTCTCTGGTACCGGGATAACTCGGATCTTTCCTTAAAAGATGTCAGCCGCCGTCTGGCTTCCGATCTTGGGATATCGCGGTCCCAAATCTATCAACAGGCACTCGCCCTTTGGAAAGCAAAGGATTGAAAAACATGAAACGATTGCAGACATGCGTTTTCCCTGGAGGCAGATTTCAATACGGGATCCATAAACCTGTCTATACCACCACGAACTTGAGACCGTCGACCAAGCTTGAAATTCTTGGGCTGACAAAGGAAAATGAGGCGATCAAGAATGAACGAAATTATCCGTCCGGGGATGTAAAGGTAACCGTTGCGGACTGGATTTTTGAGATTCCCAATCCCTTTCCGTTCATGGGCAGAACCTATATAGATAAGGAATGGGCGGACGCCAGTGCCGATAATTTAGACCGTATCCGGATTCCAAAACCTGAAGCCGTTTCCCTCACTGAGACGCTGCAGAAGAGCAGCATAGAGGATTCACTGTTGCAGAGACTCCCCACCCCTCTTCTTCTGGCCCTTGCCACTTGCTCGACAGATCCGCAGGATTTAATAAAACTTGCCGAGCTGAGCTGCGAAATCATTAAAGACGCAGATACTCCGACTGGCCTGCGTTACCAACGTGATATGTCCGGCAACCTTAAAGCGGTCATCCACAACCACGCACTTTTTGAGGCGGTGGCCAATAATCCAAGCCTGCCGGATAGTTACAAAATAGTCATGGTCATCCGTCCCGGCGCCCAGGGAGGCAGTGCAATTGTCGGTGAATGGCCACAAGATGAGCACACTCATGTTTTTGAATACCTGCGCCAAAATTCCTATATTCCCGGTGGACATTATGCAGCGAATATGGCCGATGATGCCATCCGCTATTCCATAGATGCACTCAGTTCACACGATATACATGGGTTGAGGCATCTCTACTATCAACGCAGTTATGTGCGGCTTGCCGAGGAACTTGGCCTATATCCACCAAACACAACCACTTTAGAGCCTTTGTCTGAAGTTGAATTGGAAACCCTCAGATTGGCGATACTCTCAGAATCAAAGGGTAAAGAAAGTGCACCAGCGACTCTTTGGGGTTGGAATTTCGGTTTCGATTTTGCTCCTTCCCTCTACCGACTCCATGCCTCACACCAGCAAATCCATCAGCAATATGCTCTGGTTCCCGATCAGGTTGAAAGCTATCACCAAGGTACAAAGCAGCCGTTCGGGAAAATGCCGGCCTATAGCTGTGGAGATCAAGTGACCGAGCTGATAAAACAATATCTTCTTGAATATAATAGTGATTTTTTTGAAGATTATCGCCGGGCAATCACTCATAATCTTCGGCTGGACGATCGAACAGATCTCGATTCAAGCTTGGTGGTCTGGAGCGATGAAAGGGTTATGCTCTTTGTTCCCAAGGCCCAAACATCTCAATGGGAACTGCAACTGATGACCCTGCCATCGCCGGACGGCAATCTGGCCGGCAATATTTTCGAATGTGACAGCTCCATGCGCCGTTCCCTAGATACCGGCATCCTTATGGCTCAAAAAACCCTGGCCGGGATTGGCGCAAAAATGGTTACCTCCATAGAATATTCAAAAAGACTCAACGAGGAACCTGCCCTGCGTCAGCCTCTTCTCTACGCCTTTCTGCCCCGTTTGCCGGAATCGCCCGGGGCTTTCAGCGAGGCCCAGTTGCGCTTTATCAACGGGCACTACCCCGAAGATTTTTGTGCAGCGTGCAGAAAGCAATTACCATAACAGGATCTCGGATATCCCACTATTTTTCCTGCACAATCACAGTATTGAGATGTGCTCGATAGATAACCTTCTGCAGCCCGAGTTGGGTTCGTGGATTAATTATAAACGGTCCGGCAATATTGGCATTGAGCGCAGGTGCCGAATTTGCACCATTTTCTTTTTTACTGAGCGCCATGAAAATACCGAGTTCTTCTGCTTTTTCCGCTTGCAGAAGATGCCGTTCTTCATCGGTCAATTCCAACTCGTAATTGAGCCCATATTGTCCAGGATCGACGAGGGTAAAGGTTACCTTCGGTTCATCACATGATTCCAGCCAAAAGGCATTGATATCATTTTCTTCCTTGTGATATACGATATAAGTAGTGTATTTTTCAAACCCTGGAATGCCGCGGGGAAAAGTCAATATTTTGTCTGAGTCGATAGTCTGCTTGTTTACAACTTGTGAATCTTTCGTCATAGTATTCTCCTTGACTAAAAAGGTAAGCATTATAAGTGTTATGTTTTAATCAGCTTATCAGAAACTATCACCGACATTCAAGCTAACCCCAACTTATTTTTAAGCCGGTCGCACACCAAGAGTATTCAATATGTATGCCGGGGTATTTTTTGAGCAAATTACGGAGAAGATAATGAAAAAAAATGGCTTTTTTGGCAAATGGGGCGGCGCTTTTATCCCGGAAATACTACATGAAACCTTTGAACAACTGAGAATCAGCTACGAAAAAGCCAAAGAGGACCCCAAGTTCTGGCAGGAATATCTCGATATTATGTCAACATATTCATGCAGACCCACTCCACTGACTTTTGCCGAGAACCTCACCAGGCATTTTGGTGGGGCCAAAATTTATATCAAACGTGAAGACCTCAACCATACCGGAGCCCATAAGGCCAACAATGTTATGGGCCAAGGATTATTGGTTAAAAGGATGGGCAAAAAGAGGGTGATCGCCGAGACCGGTGCAGGACAGCACGGAATGGCCACGGCGACCATGGCTGCCAAATTCGGATTGGAATGTACCGTATATATGGGCGAGGTCGATGTTCAGCGGCAGCGCCCCAATGTATTCTGGATGGAAAAAATGGGGGCCACCGTTGTCCCGGTAAAGGACGGTTCCAGGACCCTGAAAGACGCCATTAACGAGGCCTTCAGAGATTGGGTCACAAATGTGGATACGACGCATTATGTCCTTGGCACAGCCTGCGGTCCCGCGCCTTTTCCTGAGATGGTTTCCTGGTTCCAATCAATTATCGGGACTGAGGCAAAAAAACAGATTCTTGCCCAGCATGGCAAACCGCCTGCCCGTGTCTACGCCTGTGTGGGCGGTGGTTCCAACGCCATGGGTATTTTCCAGGGCTTTCTGGATAACAGTGAGGTGGAACTCGTTGGCGTTGAGGCCGGGGGTAAAGGAATCAAATCCGGCCGGCATGCTTCAAGGCTCTGCGGAACCGACGCCAGCCCGGGTGTTGCCCAAGGATATAAAACTATGTTTCTGCAAAACGACGACGGTCAGATGCTCGAAACCCATTCAGTTGCCGCGGGACTCGACTATGTCGGAGTCAGCCCAATCCTCGCCGACCTGGCAGAAAAAAAGCGGGTTCGCTTTGAATCCGCAACCGACGATGAAGTCATGCAGGCACTTGATCTCACCATGCGAATGGAGGGTATCATCCCTGCCCTCGAATCTACTCACGGCTTTGTTCAGGCCTTTAAAGAGGCGCCTTTGCTCAGTTCGGATGATGCTATTATCATCAACCAGTCAGGCCGCGGCGATAAGGATATTTTCACAATTGCCCACGCCTTTGATGATCCCTCCTGGAAGGAATTCATCATAGCCCGAGGCAAAGAATACGACAAATAAACCGACCAATTTCTTTTCTTCCACAGAAGACAATATGGTGAAAGCATAATGTTACTTGAAAAAAAATTACGTAACCGACTGGAAAAGAAAAAAATTCTTTTAATGACTCATATCGTTCTCGGTTATCCGTCCTTTACAACCAACCGCAAGGTTGTCGCGCAGATGGTCGATAACGGGGTTGATTGCATTGAAATGCAGATACCTTTTTCCGAACCCATGGCCGATGGCCCCGTCATATTAAAGGCCAATCAGGAAAGCCTTGCCCTTGGCACTACCGTCGCTGACTGTCTGGCCTTTGGTGCCGAAATGGCTGAGCAGCACGAAATTCCTTTTCTCTTTATGACCTACTACAACATTATTTTTAAATATGGCGAACAACGGTTTTTCCGAGATTGCCAAAGTGCCGGGATACAAGGGCTGATCATTCCCGATTTGCCACCGGAAATGGGCGAGGAGTTTTTCCGGCTGGCAAAACAGTACCAGATTGCTCCTATCCTCATTTTTGCCCCAACCTCAACGGATGCTCGAATGGCCGAACTGAACAAGTCGGCTTCCGGCTTCATCTATTGTGTCGCCCGACGCGGGGTAACCGGTAAGAAATCCGAGTTTGATGACGATTTTGGTTCCTACTTTGCCAGATGTAGGGCGGCTACCTCCCTTCCTCTCGCGGTCGGATTCGGTATCCGAGACAAGAGCGATGTCGCTGCCATTACCGGCAAAGCCGACATGGCTGTTATCGGATCGGAAACAATTCGTCTGGTCGATGAAAAAGGACCTGAAGCAGTGGGACCGTTTATCAGTGGATTACGTTGAAAATCAAGGAGAGTACTATGTCTGATACAACGAAACTCAATGACATCCTTGGTACCACGGAAGTCAAATGGAACCTGACGGATTTATATTCGGGAACAAATGATCAGCATATCGAATCCGATATTGACTGGTGCGAAGCCGAGGCAGCGAAGATCAAAAAGACTTTTTATGGTAAAGTTGCCCAATTAGATGCAGATGAATTGGTTTCGCTGGTTAAAAGACTTGAGAACCTGGATTGCGCACTGACCAAACTTGGCACGTTCTCCTTTCTCAATTTCACTACCCAGATGGGCAATGCCGAGGCTGGAGCCCTCGATCAACGGATCCATGAATTATACAGTAAATGCGGCACGGAAACGGTATTTTTTGAACTGGAATGGAACCAGCTTGACGATCATCAGGCGTGCGTCCTGCTCGACAGTCCGCAACTTGATCCATACCGCCACTACCTCAAGGCACTCAGAAGATATCGTCCCCATCAACTCACAGAGCCCGAGGAAAAATTACTGCTTGAAAAGGAAGCAGTGGGCAGGAACTCCTGGACGACACTTTTCGATAAAGTGTTCAGCAATCTAAAATTTGGTGAAAAGAACCGAACAGAGGAAGAGGTCCTGACCGATTTATATCATGAAAACAGGAAGATCAGAAAAAGCGCAGCTGCAGAGATGACCGATGGGCTGAGAAAAAACAATCATATCCTCACTCACATCTTCAACACCCTGGCCGCGGATAAAATGATCACCGACCGGCTTCGTAAACACTCCAGCTGGGTCAGTTCCATGAATCTGCGCAATGAGCTACAGGATAAAACTGTCGAAACCCTGATAAAGTCGGTTACCTCCCGGTATGATCTCGTCAGTCGTTATTACCTTGTCAAACGGCAACTGCTTGGGATTGAAAAGCTGGAGGATTTCGACCGCTATGCACCTCTCCCCTCTTTGCCTACAAAGTTGATCGACTGGCAAACTTGCAGGGAGATCGTTCTTTCCTCCTTTACCGCCTTTTCGCCCCGAATGGCGGAAATTGCCGAAATGTTTTTTACGCGCAATTGGATTCATGCCCCGGTGGGCACTGGCAAACGCGGCGGAGCCTTTGCTCACCCGTGCGTTCCCGAGGTGCACCCTTATGTCATGGTGAACTACACCGGCAACCTGCGGGACGTCTCTACCGTCGCCCATGAGCTTGGCCACGGCGTTCATCAGGTCCTTGCCGCAACTCAGGGTCATTTCAACAGCGACACGCCTTTGCCGCTTGCCGAGACGGCCTCAGTCTTTGCCGAACTTCTTGTTTTCAACAGTCAACTTAACCTCTTGAAAAACGACCAGGAACGACGCGCTTTCATCTGTCAAAAACTGGAATCCATTTTCGCCACTGTTTTCAGGCAAACAGCTATGAATCGCTTCGAGAAATTGATGCACGAGGGGAGGCGGAAACACGGAGAATTAAGCAATGAACGACTCAGCAAATACTGGTTATCCACCCAACAGGAAATGTTTGGTGACTCGGTCAATTTAAGCGATGAGTACTCAGTCTGGTGGTCCTACATCCCCCACTTCCTGTCAACCCCCGGATATGTCTATTCTTATGCGTTTGGAGAACTGCTGGTTCTTGCCCTGTATGGAATCTATCAGAAGGAAGGTGAAACTTTTGTAGAAAAATACCTTGAACTACTGTCGGCAGGCGGATCGGATTCCCCATATGAAATGCTGAAACCCTTCAACATTGATCTGGACAGTCCCGCATTCTGGATGTCCGGTCTTACAGTGATTGAACAGATGCTGACAAGGGTCGAATAGTTATTATTCTTCGACCTTTTTATTGCGCCGCCAGTGAGGATGGGTAATACCCAGCTTATTGATCTTATAATTCAGAGCCCTTGGACTAATCCCGAGTTTATTAGCGGCGTTTTTCTGCACCCACAGGCATTCTTCCAAGATCCTCAGAATCAGTTCTTTTTCCTGTTCCGCCAAGGATTCCCCCAACTCCGTTCTCCTGCTCGTATCTTCCTGATATAAAGTCAATGGTTGCCTGTCAACCGGTCGCCTATGTATTTTCTCAGGAAGAGCCAGGTTGTTGGAATGTACTATGGTAGTGTCCTCGAGAATCACCGCCCGTTCTATGGTATTCGCCAGCTGCCTGATATTGCCCGGCCAGTCGTAATTCTGGATCAATACCTTGGCATTTTCAGAAAACGACGTGATTTCACTGTGTATAGAGGCACAACATTTTTTCAACAGCAAATTTGCCAAGGGGAGAATACATTCCTTTCTTTCCCTTAGCGACGGAAGCCGAACCGGCAAGACATTGATACGATAATAAAGATCTTCGCGGAACAGTCCAACCTCCACCTGATGCACCAGATCTTTATTGGTGGCTGCGATGATTCGGACATCACTATGAATTGTTTTATTGCCACCCACTCTTTCAAACGATTTTTCCTCAAGCACCCTGAGTAGCTTGGTCTGCAGGCGTATATTCATCTCTCCTATCTCATCCAGAAAGATGGTACCGCCACTTGCTTGCTCAAACCTGCCAATCCGCTGTTTATCGGCACCGGTGAAAGAGCCTTTTTCGTGTCCGAAAAGTTCCGATTCCAGTAGATCTTCAGGAATATTTGCACAGTTTATTTTAACAAAGGGCTTTTTTCGTCTCGGTGAGTTGAAATGAACCGTCCCGGACAAAAACGATTTTCCCGTACCGGTATCCCCGGTGATCAGGATCGTCGAGTCAGTTTTTGCAAATCGTTCCAGACTTTTCAGGATTTGCTTCATCTTGGGGCTTACAGCGATTACATCTTTGAAATCATAAACGACATCCTGATTTCGGCGGTGATAGGCAATCTCGAATCTCTGATCTCTAATCTCTATGGCCTTGTCAACGGCAATATTAATACGTGTTGGCGAGATGGGATGGATAAGAAAATCACTTGCCCCGCTATTCATCGCCTTGACGATTATTTCGGCCTTTTCTGTCTGGCTGGTCATGATAATCGGCAAAAACGGATCCTTGGTATGGATCTGGTCAAGCTGAGTCATCGACTTTCCATCAAGAGATTCTATATCAAGGAAGATAAGATCAAACTGGCGGGACTTAATCTCTTCTTGAAATTCGGCTTCATTGGATATACAAGTCAACTCGCACCTGTCCTGAAGGGCGGACATCAAGCCTTCCTTAGTTGCCTCAAAAGAATCTGAAATGAGAACTTTATACATAAGAGTAATTACAATACGGTAAAAGAAATTTCGAAAATGTAACAGCTTCTTTTATTTATATGGTCAAAAGACAAAAAAAGCAAATAAAAGGGCTGATCTTTTTTGTTAAATGTTGAAAAAAAATTACAGGGGTATTTTATTCGGATGAACCCTCCTACGACCTGCCTCGATCTAGATGAGTACTGGATGCACCAGGCATTATTGCAGGCAGAAATTGCCGGTGAGAATGGTGAAATCCCTGTTGGTGCAGTTCTTATCGACGACAACGGGTTCCTTGCGGCTGCCGGCAATACCCCTATTCGCAATCAAGACCCAACAGCCCATGCCGAAATCATCGCCATCAGGAAAGCTGCAGAACGACTGCAGAACTATCGCCTGCCCGGTACGACCCTTTATGTAACGCTGGAACCGTGTGTAATGTGTATGGGGGCAATGATCCAGGCCCGGATTGAACGCCTGGTTTACGGGACCACTGACCCGAAAACCGGTGCAGCCTCATCAGTATACGCCATTGGCAATGACGGACATCTCAATCACGAAATCGAAATTCGCAATGGGGTACTTGCCGAACAGTGCAGTGCACTTCTTAAGATATTTTTTAGATCCAGACGAAAAGACAAAAAAGAGAACAGCCTCAAATAGCTTTGAGACATTTTTTTGGAAAGTGCTTACTTTTTGATTGCTAAAAGGTCATCGACGGTTTAGATAGTACCACACAATTTCCAGAGCATTTTGAGATGGAGAGATGGCCGAGTGGCTTAAGGCGCACGCTTGGAAAGCGTGTGTACGCAAGTACCGTGAGTTCGAATCTCACTCTCTCCGCCAATATATGAGTTCGACTTTGATAGCCGGGCCCTGCGCAACAAAGAATCGTGAACTCCGCCAGGTCCGGAAGGAAGCAACGGCAGCGAATCTCTTTGTGTGTTGCAGGTAACCCGGCTATCATTTTTTCACCGCTCCACCAGACATTTATTCATACCAGCCCCGGTGTTGCATGTCTTATCTTGTTCTTGCCAGAAAAGCCAGACCCCAAACTTTCAGTCAGGTAATCGGTCAGCGGCCGGTTGTCACGACTCTTCAGAATAGTATTATCCGCAACCGGGTTGCCCATGCCATTTTGTTTTCGGGGGTGAGAGGCGTCGGCAAAACAACGCTTGCCCGCATCATGGCCAAAGCGATAAATTGCCAGGCCGACGAGCCCGGCAAGCGGCCCTGCGACCAATGTCCATCCTGTCGACAGATCGCGACCGGTTCCTCCCTTGATTTGTACGAAATAGACGGTGCATCCAATCGCGGCATCCAGGAGATTCGGGAGCTGAAAGAAAAGATTCGCTTTCTCCCCACTTCTTCACCATATAAGATTATCATCATAGACGAAGTACACATGCTGACCACGGAGGCCTTCAACGCGCTGTTGAAGACACTGGAAGAGCCGCCTGCGCATGTCTATTTCATGTTTGCCACCACGGAAATTCATAAAATCCCCATCACAATTCTTTCGCGCTGTCAGCAGTATGAGCTGAAAAGGATTTCGGCTAAAGAACTGTATGACCACTTTCAAAAACTTGTAAGCGCGGAAGGGTTTGAAGTTGACCCATCAGCACTATCTCTTATTGTCAGAGAGGCCGGCGGATCGGTCCGTGACGGTTTAAGTCTTTTGGACCAGATGTTTTCATATGGTGAGAAGAAAATCAGCACCAAGGATGTCGTCGATGTTCTTGGCTTGATTAATCGTGAGGTACTCATGCGACTAACCAAGGCACTTCTTGACGGCAGCAAGAAGGAAGTGTTTCTGACTTTGGAGGAAATTTTCGATTTTGGCATGGACCTTAAAAGGTTTGTCGAGGATATCCTTGATCATTTCCGCACCCTTCTTCTCTGCAAAATCGAAGGATGCACGGACCTGATCGATCTGCCCGCCGAGGAACTAACGGAATTTAAAAACCTCGCCTCTGACTACACCACTGAAACATTGCATCTTAAGCTCTCCTTACTCATGGCGATGGCAGAAGATATTAAATTCTCCAGTCAGCCTCGCCTGAATCTCGAGACTTCCTTTCTGAAAATAATCGAATCGACAAACGTGATTCCAGTGGCCGCACTACTCAGCCACCTCGATAAAATCCTGTCGTCGCTTCCAGTAACACCAATGCCGCTCCAAGAGGTATTACAAACCAACGAGACAAATGAGCTAAAAAAAAAAATTAATCCAACAGCAGCTCAACCCGTAGATCTTGACCCGCCAGCAAATTCAGAACGATTACAGCCGAATACTTCACATTATCCTCCGACAGCCGAGCCAATCGTGCAATCGGCATTACCGCCTGAACAAGAGAACATCTCCAAAGAGCCTAAACCTCTTGAAATCCACCCCCATGAAAAAGACATCCGCAAAGACTGGCCCAATTTTATCAATTATGTAAAAGAACGCAAAGTCTGGATGTCCCAGGATCTGCAGAGAGCCGATTCCTTCAAACAGAACACCGACGGGGAACTTTGCCTCACTTACAACGACCCGGCAAACTGTTCGGTACTCCGTCAAAAGGAAAACCATCAACTGCTCACAGAATTTGCCTTGGATTTTTTTCAAAAACCGTTAAAGGTACGTTTTATAATTCCGAAGATTGACAATACGCCGGATGCCAACGGGGATGAATCTCCCCAGCGCAAAAGACAGCAGTTGGCCAATAACCCACTAGTGGTCATGGCTGCAGAGATTTTTAACGGCCAGGTCGGAGATATTCGAATCGGCCCGAGAAGCAGATAATTACAACTGAGGTAAAAAAAATGGACCTTAACAACATTATGCAGCAGGCAAAAGCCATGCAGGAAAAGATGGCCAAAATACAGGAAGACCTCGCAAAAAAAACTATTACCGGCAGCTCCGGAGGAGGAATGGTCCTGGTTACTGTCACTGGACAGGGAGACGTGCTCTCAGTGGCTATTGAGAAAACAGTTATCGATCCCAACGAGACGGAAATGTTACAGGATCTCATCGTTGCAGCAACCAACGATGCAATAAGGAAAGCGAAAGAACTCAGCAAACAGGAGCTTGGCCAATTAACCGGCGGGCTCAACATCCCGGGCCTTACAAACTTCATGCAGCCTTAATTGTCCCATGCAGGTTATCCCTCCGGCTCTTGAAAAGCTTATAGACCAGCTGTCCCGTCTCCCTGGTATCGGCAAAAAAACAGCAACACGCCTCGCTTTGAACATTCTGCGCAAGCCTCCATCGCTTGCTCGGGAACTGGCCGAAGCTCTAACCGAATTGCACGACTCCATCCAGCTTTGCTCATGCTGTTTTTCATTCTCCGAAACAGATCCCTGCGCAATCTGCGGTGATTCCCGCCGTCAGGCGGACACTATCTGTGTCGTGGAACAATCGGGTGATCTCATGGCAATTGAGAAAACAGATAGTTTTCGCGGTCATTATCATATACTTCATGGTGTTATCTCCCCCATGGACGGAATTGGTCCCGACGAAATAAAAATTCGGGAATTGATGGCCCGAGTACGAAATGGCACGATCAGGGAGGTTATCATTGCCACCAGTTCTACTGTGCCAGGCGAAGTCACTGCCTCTTATCTCATTGATATCCTGCAGAACGAACCCATCCTGCTGACCCGATTAGCATGTGGAATTCCTATGGGTATGGATATAAAGTACGCAGATAAATACACTCTGGCCAAAGCGATTCAAGCCCGCGCAAAAGCAAGTTAGCACATTTTTCCCTCCATCTGAGCAAAATTATCGATGGTTTTCCTCATAATCACGAGTTTTTTTTCATGACCATGAATGTCCATTAATATTGAAATAACCCCGCAAAAAAGCAGCGGGATAAGTTCCTTCACGAAATTCTTTTTCAAAAAGCAGAAAAAGAATTTCTAAGTCACTAATCCCGATAGATGGAAAATAGGTCGGGATAAGTACCTTCACGAAATTCTTTCTTAAAAAACAAGAAAAGAATTTCTAAGGTACTAATTACTCTACCAGACTTAAAAAGGTGTTGCGGAGTGAATTCAATCATGTTAATAAATGGCTCTTGCAAAGCCTAGGAGAAGTTCTGTAAAAGTTTCAATCGTTTTCGAGGCTAATATAGCTATCCAGGCGCGTAGCTCAGTGGGAGAGCGCCACCTTGACGTGGTGGATGTCGTGGGTTCAATCCCCTCCGCGCCTACCAAAGATAAAAGGCTAAAGTGAGAACACTTGATTAAAGTGTTAATTCCTTTAGCCTTTATTTTTATATAGAAATTTCATGACTAATATAAGCGTAAACCTTATAGAAGGAG
>CAWHJQ010000013.1:0-394919 GCA_963829695.1 uncultured delta proteobacterium
GTCAGCGGTTAACGCAAGCACTGCGTCATCGTTATCACTGCCTACCGCTACCAACTTCAGCGAAAAGATTGAGCAGTTTTGTCTATCACAAGGTGTTTGGCAAAGTTTTACGGGAGGTGCGCCGCAGTGTGTTGCAGGGGTCTCCTTTCCAATCCCCATCGATCAAACCAGCCCCTAACCAGCAGGGTTTGCCAGATTACATCGTCTGGGGCGTGATTGACTGGCATTTTCGCCATCAGCGTCCCCAGCAGTTGGCTCTAGCGTTGGCTGAGACGGGTCGCCGTGTCTTCTATATCTCAGTGAATCTGGTAGACGAGGAGAGGGCTGGCTTTGAAAGCGAAGCACTGGATGCATTGGGCCGACTATTTCAGATTAGGTTATTTGTCAAAGGTGCTCCTTCTATTTACTCGGAGACTCCAAATCTGGAAATCGTTGGTCAGCTTAGGACAAGCATTGGTGAAGTTTTGGACTGGGCAGACGGCAAGCAGCTTGTATCTATGGTCCAACACCCTTTCTGGTGTGACGTAGCTTCTGTTTTACCCAACAGCCGCATCGTGTATGACTGCATGGATCACCATGAGGGGTTTGGCAATACCGGCGAGACTTTAGTGCAGTTGGAAAAAGCCCTGTTTGGTAAATCCGATCTGACGATAACGACCTCTGCCTGGTTGGACCAAGCCGTTGCAAAACACACTCGACATCGTGCCTTGATCCGGAACGCAGGGGAATTCTCACACTTTTCCAGCGCACCTGAAAACATCTACCGCGATCCCATGGGCCGCCGCATCATTGGCTACTATGGCGCAATTGCTGAATGGTTTGATCTTGAGCTGGTTGAGGCCGTTGCAAAGCACCACCCTGAGTGCTGTATTCTGCTGATCGGAGCAGACACCGTTAATGCGAAGTCCAGACTTGGAAAACTCTCTAATGTCAAATTTATTGGCGAGGTTCCATACAACAAGCTGCCGTATTACTTATACAGCTTCGATGTCTGTTTGTTGCCTTTTCAAGTTGTTCCGCTCACTTTGGCGACTAACCCAGTCAAGGCCTATGAGTATCTGAGTGCAGGTAAGCCTATTGTAGCAGTGGATTTGCCTGAAATGGCTCAATTTGATGGATTGATGTATGTTGCTACCGATCAAGCGCAATTTCTGAATGCTGTTGATCAAGTTCTGGCCCGGCCAGAACCGCCAGACTTGATTCAGCGTCGCAAGGTTTTTGCAGAAGGGCAGACCTGGAATCACCGCGCCGAAGTCCTAATCGAGCATGCGGAGTCCTCGGCTTATGAGGCTAGAGTTAGCGTAATCGTCGTTACTTACAACAACTTGAAATTAACCCGAGCATGCTTGGCCAGTCTCGACGATCATAGCCAGTATGATAACATGGAAATCATCGTTGTCGACAATGCTTCCAGCGATGGCTCGAAAGGTTTTCTCGAGAGCTGGGCCTCCACTGGCGCCGACCGCAAATTGATTTTGAACGACGATAACCGTGGTTTTGCAGCGGCCAATAATCAGGGCCTGAATATCGCTACAGGTGATTTCCTCGTCATGCTTAACAACGATACCTATGTGACCCCAGGTTGGGTACGCACCTTAATGGGTCACCTGAAGCGCGACAAAAGCATCGGTTTGATTGGCCCGATAACCAACAATATTGGCAACGAAGCAAAGATTGACATCCATTACGCAAACATGAGTGAGATGCTCGTTAAGTCTGCCACCTACACGCGCAGCCACATCGGGCAAACGTATCCGCTGCGAACTGCTGCATTCTTCTGCGTGATGATGAACAGAGCTACCTACGAGCGCGTAGGTTTGTTAGATGAAGCCTTTGGCCGTGGTTTCTTTGAAGACGATGACTATTGCCGTCGTATTGAAGAATTAGGCCTACGAGTCATATGTGCCGAGGATGTGTTCATTCATCATGAACTATCAGCCTCGTTCGATAAGTTGAAGCAGCAGGAACGGCAAAAGCTGTTTGAAGAAAACAAGAAAATTTACGAGACTAAATGGGGTGACTGGGTTTCCCATGGGTATCGAAAAAGGCAGAATACTGAGACAGGAGTGTTCGCTAACCAAAAAAGTATTGGTGGTCAATGTAACGTCTGCGGAAAACAAACGCGTTTTTTCTATCAAGAAGAGTCGTTGTGGCGTGAGTCGCTTAACTGCGAACACTGCCACACAACCAGCCGATACCGTTCAATAACACGCGGTGTTTTACTTGCGATCAACGAATTGACAGGAAATGACGCACCTTCATTGACTGCTCTTCCTCGAAACAGCAGAAAGAGACTCTTCGTCTATGACACTCAGCCTCCTTTCTATTACGGAACCTGTGCTTATCCACTACCTGATCTCTTGAAGTCGACGGCTTGGATCGAGGTGAAACTGTCCCAGTACAAGCCTAAGAAGCCAATGGGCAAAGTACTTACAAAAGGAGTAACAAATCAGAATCTCGAATGCCTTACCTTCGATGATGAATCAATTGATATTGTGATAACCAGCGACGTCATGGAACATGTACGCCTAGATGATCATGCGCACAAGGAAATCCATCGCGTTCTAAAACCAGGGGGAGTCTATATTTTTACAGTACCCCACAATCGTGCATGTGACGCAACCTTAATCAGAGTTCAGGTAATTGATCCAGAAGATCCATCAAAAGATATACATTTACTGGAACCTGAGTATCACGGAGACACAAACAACGAAGAGGCCAGTGGAGTGTTGTCTTATCGGGTTTATGGCCGTGAAATTGAATCTCAATTGGCCAAGCTGGGGTTTGAAGTCGAGTATTTTCGTGAAAATATTGAAGACCTAGGGATTTTGAATACAGAGCTGTATTACTGCCGGAAGGTTGTTTCATGAAGAATCGCTTCATGACGGGAATTGTCTGGCTCGTCCTCCTGACAGGAGTAATGCTGACGTGGTGGGGGCTTACCCACCTGCAATGGCCACAGGTTTGGCCGTGGTCTGACACAATTACCTTTATACGCTATGCTTGCTTTTTGATCATCTGCACAGTATTAGTTTTTGTCGGCTCCTGGTGGAGCCGAAAGAGTGCGCTACTCGTAGGTGCAGCTGTCTTTCTTGCTTTCGCACTCTTAGCTTGCTCATTATGGCCTTTATTTGTAACTCTGTGGTTTGGTATGGCTTCCACTATTTTGGGGAGATTTATTCTTGCCGTGCTACGTATAAGTACTGAGGAAGATAACTCTCTGTCCAGCTTTTTAGTCGGGGCTGGCACTTATGGCACGGCAGTCGGTATTCTCGCACACTTTCCTGTGAATTATCCTGGTGTATATGGAGTTGCTCTAGCCTTCCCCCTAATACTAGGTTGGCGTGATACTATAGAACAATTAAAAAAGCTTTTTGCTGTGATGGCTCAAAGGAACCTATCTGGATTCTGTGTTACGGTTCTTGATACCGCGATCGCAGTTGTTGCTTTGATTCATTTCGTGGTGGTGTTAATGCCGGAGGTATCGTATGATGCGCTGGCATTGCACCTTCTAGTTTCGTCGCATTTGGCTTTGCTGCATCAATGGGGCTTTGATCCATCGCTTTACGCAATGGCCGTGATTCCCATGTTGGGAAATTGGCTGTATTCAATTGGATATATGTTAGCGGGCGAAACCGGGGCGCGCCTGATTAATCTCGGGTTTACTTATTTGCTTGCTGAGCAAGCCAGGCAGGTTGTTCTTTGGGCGGGGGGCAATGAGAGAGGAGGAAAATGGGCGGCATTGCTGTTTCTGGCTACTCCACTCACCTTCCTTGAAACCAGTTGTCTTTTTGTTGAGTCCGTCTTTGCTGTGTTTATTGTAGCGGGAACGATGGCTATTTTCCGCATGGTGTCTAGCTCGCAGGAGAAATGTGGGACATTACTCAAGTTCGGCGGCCTTATGTTGGGATTTGCTGCTGCTGCAAAGGCGGTGACATTAAGCATTCTGCCAGCACTCCTCATCCCTCTTTTCTTCCGCTGGCGTTACTGGGTAAATCGGAACAGGGCTCAATCGGTACTGTTTGGTTTGGTACTTTTTTTAGTTGTGGGGGCAATCCCCTATTTCACAGCATGGTTGATTGCGGGAAATCCGATTCATCCATTTTTTAACGGTATTTTTAAATCACCCTACTTCCCCCTTCACAATTTCGACAACGCATTATTTAAGTCCGGGACGAGCTGGGACTTGCCCTATCGGGTGATATTCGAGTCAGGAAAATATCTTGAGGCCACTAACGGTGCTTCCGGATTTCAGTGGCTGCTCTTGTTGCCTTTTTCCCTTGTAAGTCTAATTTGCAAAGGAAATCGTAGGGCTCTGTTTTTATTCGTGATTACCGCATGTTCAGTGGTAATGATATTTCATTCTCAAAGTTATTTGCGTTATGTGTATCCTGAAGCTCTTCTCTTGACTGTGGTAATCGGTGTTTCTCTCTCTTCGGCATCTAAGCAGTCAGGATTGCTGAGGATAACTTTTCCGCTTGTTGCGTGTTTTGCGCTTGGGTTAAACTTGTTGTTTCTACCTGCAGCAACTTGGTCTTATCGTGATTTCCCACTCAAGATATTGCTCGGTGATCCATTTCGTAGCAAATATTTAGAAAATAGGTTGCCTGTCCGCAGAGCGGTGGAATTCGTCAACTACCTCAATTTGGAGCAGGCACCTGTGGCGTTCCTATGCCAGCCATCCGGAGCAGGACTGAATGCTGATGCACTTTACACAAACTGGTACAACCCCCTTTTTGCGGAAGAAATTAACAAGGCAGCTAATGCCCAAGAAATTGTAAACGTGTTAAGGGGGTACGGATCAAGTTTGGTCCTGCTTGATGATGTGTGGGCCACTTCGGAAAAGCGAAAAATCATTGAACAAGCCACAGACAGGATAACGAAATTTGGCTCAATTAGTGTTCGCGTAGTGCGAGATGAGTATCGTTTCGGTACTGAGTTGCTTACCAACCCAGATCTTTCTGGTCCCTTTGGTTGGTCGTTGTCTTCGGACGTAAAAATTAATGGCGATGCGGGAACATTTCTTGTTTCTGTTGCCGCCCTTGCGAGCCAAACCGTCAAACTTCAAGGTGCTATGCGCTACATCAATGAAGTGACCGCGCGTTGTGGCCCTTCACCAAGTCAGGGACGCATCCAAGTAAATTTGTTCGATGCTCACATGCAATTCATAGAGGCAAGCATTCAAGTATTTGATTGCGAAGCAGACTGGCAAGACTACCGACAAATAGTGATCACACCCAAGAATGTAGCATTTGGGATTGTCTATTGCTCAGCCCAAACAACTACTCCCATTGAAATGACAAGGAATTCTTTACGATGATGAAAATAGCAATTATTCTTCCTGCCTATAACGAGGAGCAGACCATTGGCGAGACGATCCGTGCCTTTTACCAAGCGTATCCTGGTGCATATTTGTGGGTAATTAACAACAACTCGACAGATCATACTGAGCACATCGCCCGCGATGTGCTCACCAAGTTGGGTGCCAAAGGTGGCGTGCTCGTGGAACCCCGGCAAGGAAAGGGTAATGCCGTTCGCAGAGCATTTCATGAGATCAACGCAGATATTTATGTAATGGCTGATGCTGACCTGACTTATCCGGCAGAGAGGATAACAGATCTAATCCAACCGATCATCGATGGTACGGCTGATATGGTGGTTGGGGATCGTCACTCAGCAGGCCACTATCAACAAGAAAACAAGCGCCCATTTCATAACTTCGGTAATCGACTGGTTCAATCAATGGTAAATATTCTCTTCAACGCCTCTCTGTGTGATATCATGACGGGATATCGAGCCTTCAACCGTCTCTTCGTCAAGAACTATCCGATTCTGGTCGAAGGATTCGAGATTGAGACTGACATGACCTTGTATGCACTTGATAAGAAATTTCGCATTATGGAAATCCCGATCGAATATAAAGACCGGCCAGAGGGAAGTTGTTCAAAACTTAATACGTTTGCCGATGGCGCGAAGGTTATTTTTACCATCGCGCGCATACTTCGGTACTACCGTCCACTGGCCTTTTTCGGGGGAACAGGTGTATTTCTTGCTCTTATTGGTATACTGGTGGCAGTTCCAGTAGTTGGGGACTGGTTCCGGTATCGATATATTTATCATCTGCCTCTTGCAATTCTTGCTACCGGCATTGAGACCGTTGCAGTGTTGATGTTTGCTATTGGGTTAGTGCTTGATTCGATAGCTGATCAAGATAAACGCAATTTTGAGCGTGAATTGATGAGATATCCCTAACCATGTACGTATTCAAGTTGTCTAGTAAATATTGTTCTCTTCTTAAGTTAACAGGTCGATCTGGTTGTACTTTTTTCAGGAACTTTGCTCCCGAAGGTAGTTTGTCTTTCGGGCTTATTGGAAGTGTCGGATTCCTTGTAGATGGAGGAATACTCACATTGCTAACTTCGGATATTTTAATGAATGTATATGTTGCGAGGCTTATATCATTTCCTTTGGCTACAGCAGTAACGTGGTATTTGAACCGATCTTTCACTTTCAGGACACGCAATGTTCTAAAGGCCTCAAAGCGGGAATATGTGAAGTATTTAATAGTACAGGTTGGTGGTGGTTTGCTGAATGTTTCTGTGTTTATGACTTTGCTCCATTTTTTTTGTTGGATGGATAACATGCCTATTCTCCCGCTTGCGGTAGGAGCTGTATTTGGTATGGTTTTCAATTACATTTTTTCCAGAACCTGGGTCTTTAGGGGATGTGCATTGAATGAATAATTATACCGGTACGGATAACCTTGAAATAATGGTTGCTGCCGTCAACTATAACAAATTTTTAATGAATTTGATTTTGGATCATATGCACCCCGCAATAAAGGTACTTGATATCGGGGCGGGAATTGGAACCTTCGCCAAAAAAGTACATGATGAGGGGTACGACGTACTTTGTTTTGAACCAGACACAAATCAGTCAAAATATATAAAGTCAAATGGTCTTGCCGTTTCGAAATCTATAGAGGAGATTGAAACATCTAGCATTGATTTCATCTACTCACTTAATGTGCTTGAGCATATTGGTGCCGATGTTGACGCCTTGAGGAAATGGTTTGCCTTGCTCAAGCCAGGCGGGAGAATGTTGATCTATGTGCCTGCTTTTCAATTACTATATTCCAGCATGGATAAAAAAGTTGGGCATTTTCGTCGATACAATAAAAAAGAATTAAGGCAAAAAACAAAAAAAGCCGGTTTTAATATTGTCAGTGCTAGGTATGTCGATTCAATTGGATTTCTTGCGTCGATACTTTACAAATTTATAAATATTGCTTCTGGTGATCTAAATTTAAGGGCATTGGTATTTTATGATCGTTTTTTGTTTCCTATCAGTAAAATTCTAGATTTTTTTATACATCCGATAGTAGGAAAAAATCTTTTAATGATTGTTGAAAGAGAAAAACATCAAAAAAAGAAGTAAGCAAATTCAGTAAAAATAAGTCCGCGACGTGTAGCTGTTAACAAATATTAAGTCTTCGATTTAGTGCTTTAATATCTTAAATAAGGGAACTTGATAATGAATAGTCGTTGGATAATATTCTCAAAATGTTTGCTGCCATTATTCTCTTTTCTACGGCCGGGTATTCATTTGTAATTTTGTCAAATAGTATCAGTATTTCTGATGGAGAGATAACTGATTTTACAATGGCTGTAGCTATGAACAATAATGAAGCTCTTAGTCCAAGTGTTAATGTGTTCGGAAGATTTATACCTATAATGAACACCCCAATATCAGGGGGCAATGAAAAGTTGGATAGTAGCTCCAGTATTAAAAGAATTTGGGTCAACAAGACAATTGATGCGTTTTTTAAATGTTGTTTTTGCCTTTATATATCTATGTTGTTTTTATTGGGCAATGAAAATAATAGTCGGTGATGTAGCAGCACTGATAGTTTTTTTAACGCCTGTTTGGGATTCGAAGTTCTTCTTGTACGCTCCGACAGATTTTGGCCCTTTGTTGTTTCAAATGATATTCATTGTATTATCTATTGGTGGAATTGCTAGATTCTATAAAAGCAAATATATTAACTGGTGTTTTTTTGCAAATATTATGGTTGGTGCAGTTCTCTACCAAAAGGTTGCTTCTCGTCCAGTATTTCTTGTATTGCTTCTGGCAAATAACGCAATATATCTAAAGTATAAATTTCGTTCTCTTTTTTCTTTTAGATTCTTTTTTGATCTTTTAGGTTCATCCTTTTGTGTATTTTTGCCACTAGCTCCTCTTCTGTATTATTTTTATATCAATGGAACTGATGATTTTTTGGGGATGACAGCTAGCAATGAAAAGATTACTTTATTTACCTATTTTTCTAAATTATATTTTGTATTCGTTAAGTTTTTAACTAGTTTTGATGGTGCTTATTTTGCGAGAGGCAGAACCTAATTAGAGATATTAATCCGGTTTCAGCTATTTGTGGCTTTTATTCCTCTGTGGTAATTGCAGTTGCGTCTTTTCTGATTTTGCTTAAAAAAGAAAGAATGATTACTTCGGATTGATTTGATTCTTTTTCGAAATAAGTTTGTTGGTTTTTTTGTCAATTATGGGATTAGTTAGGCCGCATCATTATTTTGTGCTTATTCCATTATGGATGTCATTATTCATCATATCTATCCATGTTATTTATATATTTAGTGACAAATATAAACATCAGTTGGCGATAGTTTTAGTTATTATAGCGATACCCTCATTTATAATGATTAATAACAGCTTAGCCTTGTTGAGCCAAGTTAGTGAATTAAGGGGCGGCTCTATCTTCTCTTGCTATAAATGGTATAGTTAAAGAACTTCAAGCATTAGGTGCGACGAGGGTTTATCGCTTGAATTCCGCTTATCTCGTCACCAATATACGTATTGTCAAATGGAGAGATAGAATCAGTTAACTTAACTTTTGTTACATTGGACAAAGCATTATTGCAAGACTATATTAATGAAGTAAAGAAGGATATAAATCCTTATTTAGTGGTTAGACGAAGCACCAATGATTCTTGGGACAAGAAATGGTTGGATTATTTGAATCGTGATGACGAGATTAACGACCTTATTAATAGGCCAGAAAGGTATGACGTAAAAGTGGCTGCTTTTCCTGATAAGAAAGGAACTAGTTTTTATATATTTAAATACATTAATTCATCCCTGATGAAATACTTGTGCTCACAGAGTTTTTCCAGTGTTTTTCTTTGTCTGATTTTGAGAGAAATGTGTGAAAAGTGTGATGGATTTGGGAGGATTTATTATTAATATTTCAAATAGTACTTGGAAGGAACTGTTCGTGTTTTCGCCAGTTGCTATTGTTGCAATTTGTCTTAATCTGCGAAATTTTGCAATTGGCGACGATTATCAGGGGTTCGGATTTTATTTTGTTTTGGGAGGAATGAATTTTACCTCGGCAGTGTCTGCGTATTGGAAGAGTCCATTTATGGCTGGTCGTCCGTTAGCGGCGTTTACTGAGCTGCTACCACTCTCGATGATTCACTCAATTGATCAGTTGGTTTGGGTAAGATACTTTCACTTGGTTATCTTCGCGGTAATTTTCTATCTCTTTAGGAAGATCGTAAAAGAATGTAAGGATGACTCCTTGCTTGCATCTTTGATTGCATTAACCATGTTTACATTGCCAGGAATGTGGCATATGTACCTAATGAACTATGGTACCCCCATGTTACTAGGGATTTGTGTCACTCTCTTTGGGGCTCTTTTAACAGTAAGATATCCACGCCTATCATTTAAACAATGGCTGGTTTTCTCGACGTTGGCTGCTTTTGCCATTTTTAGCTATCAACCTGCTTGGCCTTTAATATTTATTGGCCTTTTCGGGAAAATGTTAAAGACCATAATCCGAACAAGCGTCATTTCAACAAGTCAATCCCATGGTTCAAACTTAACCCCAGAAAATTCTCAGGATATACGGAATTTTTCAGTGACTTTTGTTACTGCTCTTTCAATTGTAATATTCCTTTTTCTGGTTAATTTTGTGCTGGTTAAATTTGGCTACCATAGTCAAAGACTTAATACAAATATTGAATGGATTGGAAAGTTGAGGTATCTAACTGATGATCTTTTGCCCACAACAATTTATCCATGGTTTTACATCTGGTTCCCCGGCCAATCATGGCTGAAAATTCTGAGTTGGATTACTTTTTTTGTGTTTTTTGTTATAGGCGTTTCTACTCTTGTTAGGTCTATTTATAAGATCCGAGGAGCTGAAGCTCGTATTAAAAAATCTGAATATATATTAATATTTTCAATTGCCACCAGCTTAATTCCACTGACATTGGGAATGTTTATTTTTACTGATCAAGCAATAGCCTTCAGAAGAGTACACTTTGCGTCAATGGCCTTTTGGTTTACCAGCTTGTTCTTATTGTCCTGTGTATTTCACTCTGCCGTAAATATAAAATTTTCAAGAATTTTCAAATATGGTTTCTTAAGTTTTTTAATGATATATATTTTTGCATTTGGATACTTTCTGGATGTCGGCACTGTCCAACTGGCATCGCGTGAATGGAATGCTGCTCTTTGCGCTTCTAGACAAGCGCCTTTAAGCGAACCCGCTCGTGTAAATATAAAAAATGCTATTATAGCAAAACCTTTTCCTGGGGCTTGGAGTGGTGACGAATTTCAGGTTCGCACTTTTTCTTTTCCAACTGGGGGGATGCTAGTTTGGTTAGCTCATTGGGAGACAAATCACTCTTCACCGGCATTTAATCGTTGGACTGTAGAACTTTCAGAAAGTTCTGCTTTAACCGAATGGGATATCGCATATTTAAATTGTTTAACTCAAACGAGTCCGTGATTTTTGGTTGCTATATGTGCTCTATCGAAGTAATCGGAGTAGTTGTAAGCAAAAATGAGCATTTGGACTTTGGACTACTTGCAGCGAAAAGATTACAGTTTTGATACCGTTTTAGAGTGTCAGCCAATTAACCACCGGCTTTGCCGGTGGCCGGCCATTAAAATAGATTTATTTATGAGGTGCATATAAATATGAAAGCTGTCATTCTTGCTGGAGGACTGGGAACACGGATTAGCGAAGAGACCTCGTTGCGTCCGAAACCGATGGTAGAGATTGGCGGCAAACCGATCTTGTGGCACATTATGAAGATCTATTCCGCGCATGGCGTCAATGATTTCGTGATCTGCTGCGGCTACAAGGGTTATGTCATCAAGGAATATTTCGCCAATTATTTTCTGCACATGTCAGACGTGACCTTCGACATGGAGCACAATAAGATGGAAGTACATCAGCGTCATGCCGAACCTTGGAGGGTAACCTTGGTGGATACCGGCGAGGAGACCATGACCGGTGGGCGCCTAAAGCGAGTTGCAGATTACGTCAAAGATGAAAATGCTTTCTGTCTCACCTATGGCGATGGCGTGAGCGATGTCAATATCACAAAGCTCATCGCGTTCCACAAGGCGCAAAACGTCAAAGCCACTTTGACCGCAACCCTTCCGCCTGGCCGTTTCGGTGCCTTGGACATTAGCAGTAATATGGTCAATAGCTTCCGAGAGAAACCCATGGGCGATGGTGCGATGATTAATGGTGGATTTTTCGTGCTATCGCCGAAAGTCATCGACTACATTGACGATGACAAAACTATCTGGGAGCGCTATCCACTGGAGCGTTTGGCAGAAGAAGGAGATCTTGCGTCATACCGGCATCATGGTTTCTGGCAGCCGATGGACACTTTGCGTGACAAGATGCATCTCGAAGAATTGTGGCAGTCCGGCAAGGCGCCATGGAAGGTTTGGCCATGAATGCAGCATTTTGGCAAGGAAAGCATGTTCTACTGACTGGACATACCGGCTTCAAAGGAAGCTGGCTGTCGCTCTGGTTGCAGGCCATGGGCGCAGAAGTGGTGGGTTATTCACTCGCTCCGCCGACGAATCCGAGCTTGTTCGAGGTTGCCGAAGTCGGCAAGGGGATGACTAACATCATCGGCGACATTCGCGATCTGGAACATTTGCGCTCGGTGTTTGCCGAACACAAGCCTGAAATAATTTTCCACATGGCGGCACAGTCGCTGGTGCGCTACTCCTATATCGAGCCGGTCGAGACCTATTCTACCAACGTGATGGGTACGGTGAATCTGCTCGAAGCGGTGCGCAGCACAGGCAGCGTGAAGGCGGTGGTGAACGTGACCAGCGACAAGTGTTACGAGAACCGCGAATGGGCGTGGGGTTATCGAGAGAACGAAGCAATGGGCGGCTACGATCCTTACAGCAGCAGTAAGGGTTGTGCGGAGTTGGTGGCCGCCGCATACCGTAACTCATACTTCCATCCTGAGAAATATAAAGAGCATGGTGTCGCTTTGGCCTCTGTCAGGGCGGGTAATGTCATCGGTGGCGGCGATTGGGCGGATGATCGGCTCATCCCGGACATCATGCGCGCCATCACTCAAGGCAAATCGGTCAACATCCGTAACCCGCATGCCATTCGTCCTTGGCAGCATGTGCTGGAGCCGCTGTCAGGGTATCTGCAGCTGGCGAAAAAGCTTTATGAAGAGGGCGCAGCCTACGCAGAGGGTTGGAACTTCGGGCCGAACGATGAAGATGCAAAACCTGTGCAATGGATTGTAGAAAAGCTGACCAAATCATGGGGGGAGGGCGCAAGCTGGGTGTTGGATGGCGGCGATCATCCGCACGAGGCGCATTACCTGAAGCTGGATTGCTCCAAGGCAAAGGTGCGCCTGGACTGGCAGCCAAGATGGCATCTCGAAGACACATTGGGTGCGATCATCGATTGGCATCGCGCACATCGGATTGGGAAAGACATGCGTGAGATGACGCTGTGTCAGATTAGCTCTTATAATGATGGCTTTCAAAAACACTGAGCGGGAGTTTGAAGTGGATAAGGCAGAGTTGAAACAACAGATATTTGATCTGGTCGAGCAATATAGTGCGCTGCAATATGCAGAAAAAGCTTTCACGGCGGGAACCAGTGTCATCCCGCCTTCCGGCAAGGTGCTTGGTGCGAGCGAGCTGAAGAACATGGTCGAGGCCTCACTGGATGGATGGCTGACCACAGGGCGTTTCAATGAAGCGTTCGAGAAGCGCTTCGCCGAGTTCGTCGGCGTACCTTATGCGTTGACCACCAATTCCGGTTCATCGGCGAATCTACTGGCATTAACGGCACTCACTTCACCCAAGCTCGATGCGAGAGCCTTGAAACCGGGCGATGAAGTCATTACCGTCGCGGCGGGTTTCCCCACCACCGTGAACCCTATATTGCAGAACGGCATGGTTCCCGTGTTCGTAGATGTGGATATCCCCACCTACAACATAGACCCGAAAAAGATTGAAGCTGCTGTAACGGATCGCACCCGCGCCATCATGGTGGCGCATACACTGGGCAATCCGTTCGATCTGGATGCGGTCATGGAGGTGGCTGGCAAGCATAACCTCTGGATCATCGAGGATTGCTGCGATGCACTCGGTTCGCGCTACAAAGGTCAGCACGTCGGCACGTTCGGCCACATCGCCACCTGCAGCTTCTACCCCGCACACCATATCACCATGGGTGAGGGAGGCATGGTGTTCACCAAAGACCGTGACCTGCACAAGATCATCGAGTCATTCCGAGACTGGGGACGTGATTGCTACTGTGAGCCTGGTTGTGACAATACTTGCGGCAAACGCTTTGGTCAGCAGCTTGGTTCCTTGCCTTTCGGCTATGACCACAAGTACACCTACTCACACCTGGGGTACAACCTCAAGATCACTGACATGCAAGCAGCTTGTGCCCTAGCGCAAATGGATCGCCTGTCGGACTTCATCGAGGCACGCAAATGCAACTTTGCCTTCCTCAAAGAACGGCTGAAATCTTGCTCGGAATTTTTGGTTCTGCCGGAACCCACTACAAATAGCGATCCGTCATGGTTCGGTTTTCCAATCACCTTAAGGGAATCGGCAGGCGTCGCGCGGGTCGAGATATTGAAATATCTGGATCAATACAAAATCGGCACGCGCCTGCTGTTTGGCGGCAATCTCATACGTCAACCGTATTTCAATGGCCGGACCTATCGCATTAGCGGCGAACTCACCAATACCGACAACATCATGAGCAATACCTTCTGGATAGGTGTTTATCCTGGTTTAAGTGAGCCAATGCTAGAATATGTATGCGAGCGGATCGAGCAGTTCCTCGGTGTAAATTTCTAATTCTAAATGAATCGAGGAATTGTGATTCAACAAGAGAAAAAACTTAAGGTCGCCATTATTGGCAGTGGAAATATAGGTACAGATCTATTGATCAAAGTACTGCGTTCCCCATATCTTGAATGTCGGGCATTTATTGGCCGAAACTTATCCTCCGCAGGGATGGTAAAAGCATCATCATTGGGGGTTACCATTTCGGCTGAAGGCATTGATTACATAGTAACAAACCACGATTGTTGTGATTTGGTTTTTGATGCAACATCTGCCAAAAGTCACATAAAACACGCTCCGATTTTGAGAAATCTTAATAAGCTGGTAATTGACCTGACACCCGCGAAAATTGGGTTAATGAGCGTTCCAAGCGTCAATTTGACTGATTCTCTTGCTGAATTCAATGTCAACATGGTGACTTGCGGTGGGCAGGCATCCATTCCCGTAGCGTACGCCATCGGACAAACACAGACAGATGTTGATTACATCGAAGCCATTTCCAGTATTGCCTCAAGAAGTGCCGGACCAGCAACGAGACAAAATCTTGATGAATACATAAAAACAACCGAAGATGGGCTCAAAGAGTTTTCAGGAGCCAAGCGGACCAAAGCCATACTAAATCTTAATCCAGCTGAACCATGTATTGATATGCAGGTTACCATTTTTGCAAAAGTGAAAAATCCCGATATTCCGAAGTTGTCCGAATTTTTATTACAGATAGTTGAGAAAATTCGTAAATATGTTCCAGGGTACAAGATTATTCTTGGTCCGATTGTTGAAAATGACCGTATTGTGGTGATGGCGAAAGTGCGTGGTCTGGGTGATTATTTACCTGCATATGCAGGTAATTTGGATATTATTAACTGTGCCGCAATTGCTATGGCGGAAGAGTATGCGTGCGCTCTTATCGAAACGGGGAACCATAAATGAATGACCGTAGAATTGTTATAAGTGACCCTACGCTGCGCGATGGGAGCCATGCTGTCAAACATGAGCTAAGTGTTGAGCAAATATCGGCATATTGTAAAGCGGCCGATGCTGCGGGTGTGACAATAGTTGAAGTGGGACACGGCAATGGACTTGGCGCATCCTCTCTACAGTTGGGCGAATCACTCACATCTGACTACTTGACGCTGGTGACTGCACGAGCAAACCTTAGTAAATCAAAGCTAGGTGTTCATATAATTCCAGGTTTTGCGACAATTGAAAGGGACCTAAAGCCTGCTTTAGAGATGGGTGTTGATGTTGTCCGCGTAGCATCGCATTGCTCCGAGGCTGACATTTGTGAACGTCACATTGGCTTTGCTCGAAGTATGGGAGTGGAGGTCTGGGGCTGTTTGATGATGTCTCATATGATTTCTCCTGCGCTGCTGCTTGAACAGGCTAGGAAGATGGAGTCATACGGCGCGGAAGGAGTCATCTTTATGGATTCTGCGGGGAATTACCTTCCTGAGGATGTACGGCAGCGCGTAGAGCTGCTTACCAGCGAGCTTTCTATTTCTGTTGGTTTTCATGCTCATAACAATCTAGGCTTATCCATTGCCAACTCTATCGCGGCAGCAGATGCTGGTGCTACTTTGCTGGATGGTTGTGCGCGGGGCTTTGGTGCTGGAGCCGGTAATGCACCAATAGAGGTTCTCGTTGCCGTGTTGGAGCGGTTGGGCTACAGCACAGGGATAAATCTCTATAAAATTTTAGATGCTGCTGATCTTGCTGAGAAAATTCTTATGAAAGAAATTCCCGCGATTAGGTCTGTAAGCGTTGTGAGCGGCATGGCTGGAGTGTTTTCAGGTTTTATGAAGCCTGTAACGCGTATTGCCAAAGAATTCAATATTGATCCTAAAGACATATTTTTTGAGCTTGGGCAGCGTAAGATCGTGGCAGGGCAAGAAGACATTATTCTTGAAGTCGCCAAAGAGCTAGCCCTGTGCGCTACGAAAGGAATCCAATGAAACCAGATTGCCAAGAGAGAACACGTCTCGACTGTCTACGGATTTTAAATGGCCGGGAAAAAGCGCTTGAGCAGGTGCGCCAATCTGAATTAGTGGTTATTGGGGGAACGGGTTTTGTGGGGACATGGATTGCAGAAATGGTCGCCGCCCTCAATGACGAATATCAATTCGGAATTGCCCTTTCCCTTATTTCGAGAAGCACAGATCGATTTGCCAGTCACTTGCCTCATTTGGCAAAGAGAAAAGATATTAAACTGATTAAATCGGATGTCCGGCAACTGGGGCAATTCCCCATGGAAGCCGACTGGGTGATTCATGCTGCGGCAAATCCAGACGTTCGAACTCATGCGTCAAACCCGCTTGATACGGCATCGGTCATTGTGGATGGAACAATGTCGGTTGTGAAGACAGCCGAGCGTTTAAGCCGATTAAAAAAACTGCTTTATCTCAGCTCTGGTTTGGTTTGCGGTGCTCAACCTGCTTCAGAAAATGGGACGGCGGAAAACGCACAGGGTGCGCCAGCTCCTGAAGCCAGCTTCATTTACCCCAACGCAAAACGCTTTGCAGAGGTGGTTTGTTCCGCTGCCCGCGCGCAATCGCGTATCCCTGTGCTGGTAGCTCGCCCATTTTCATTTATTGGGCCGTATCAATCACTGGATACCCCATGGGCTCAAACCACATTCTTATCTGACGCACTGCACGGTCATCCCATTCGCGTCTTGGGGGATGGCCAAGTGATTCGCAGCTACCTTTACGGGAGCGATGCTGCTTATTGGTTTTTAAGAATATTGACAGCGGGGCAGAGTGGCGATGTCGTCAACGTGGGCAGTCCGGTGGGTATAACCTTGCAGGATCTGGCGAAACTTGTGGCTCAAAATTTTGAGCCATCCCCGGAGATCATGTTTAATACCGCACCGCGTAGTCTTGGACGATCGACCCAATTGTTACCCGATACAACGCATGCCCAAAATGAATATGGGCTGTTTGTGTTCACGTCCTTAGATGAGGCTGTTAAATTAACGGCACAGTGGCATCGGATGAAAAGTAGTTGATCGCCTCTTAAGCTGGCAATTTGCTAAAATCCACATAAAATGCCTAAGAGCTTGTTTTGTATTTTTATTGAAATAGGCAAAAGGAAAGTTCTGGGAAATCGAGGAAAATCTTATCGTGAATGTTTCATGCATATTACCCAAACAAGAAAAGAATGCGACTCAAGCTATGTTCTGTAATCATTTTTTTAAGAGGTATCAGTGGTGATAGTTTCTGATTATGTTTTTGACTTTTTAATTAAAAAAGGTGTCGATACGGCTTTTGTTGTTACGGGCGGACAGGCTATGTATATCAATGATGCCATGGCGAGACGACCGGAAATTAAACCTATTTTTGCGCATCACGAACAAACTTGCGGTATGTCGGCAGATGCATACTCCAGAATAACCAAAAAATTGGGACTTGCCGTCGTGACAGCTGGCCCAGGTAGCATTAATGTGGTGAATGGCCTTGTGGGTGGGTGGACCGACTCTGCTCCTATGATGGTCATATCTGGTCAGTCAGCGTATGCATGTGTGAAATATCAGGCTGAAAGTAAGATCAGGCAATATGGTATACAAGGAATAAACATTCGTCCCTTCGTGGAGAGCGGAACAAAGTTTTTTGTAACAGTCGATGACCCCAGAAGGGTCCAATATTATATGGAAAAAGCATACTATCTGGCGACAACGGGCAGACCGGGGCCTGTCTGGATTGATATTCCTTTGGACATTCAACGAATGGAAGTTCCTGAAGAACTTCTTTCTCATTTTTACCCTGAAGATGAAGAACAAGAATGCAATTGCACAACTCTTGAAAGGAAAAGGCATGTTCAAGAAATTATCAAAGAGCTTGAATCTTCCGTTCGGCCACTGCTTATTGCAGGGCAGGGAATAAGTTTGTCTGGCTCCCAAGAAGAGTTGAAAGAGCTTGCTGAACGACTGCATATCCCAATTGTCACAACAAGACTTGGTATTGATCTCATCGAATCCGATCATAATTTATATGTCGGAAGACCGGGTAACTATGGCGAGCGGTCTGCAAACTTTGCTATTCAAAATTCCGATTGTATTTTGGTTATCGGTAGTCGTTTATCCACTGCCTCTGTCGGACATAATCCGGACCAATTTGGAAAACATGCAAAAATTATGGTTGTTGATGTCGATAAGAAAGAATTGGATAAGCCTGGGGTGACGATATTTAAAAAAGTCCTCGACGATGCTAAGGGTTTTTTGAAAGAAATGCTTGCAAACATCGATGATACTGTAATGAAAGATCATTCTTCATGGGTGTCCCTATGCCAATCCTGGAAGAAAAATTATCCTGTAGTCCTTGAAGAATACCGAAATGAGACCCCGATAAACTCTTACTATTTCATCGAAAGATTATGTCACAATACTGGTAGTGATGCAGCCATTCTTGTTGATACTGGTTCATGTTTTCATGTAGCCTGCCAGGCATGGAAAATCAAAAAAGGCCAACGTTTTTTAACAACAGGTGGTCTTTCTTCTATGGGATACTGGGTTGCTGGGATCGGTGCTTGTGCTGCGAATGATTACAAAAATACAGTTGTAATTACAGGGGATGGCAGCCTGCAGATGAATATTCAGGAATTTGCCACCATCAAGCATAACAATCTTCCTGTTAAGGTTTTTATTTTCAATAACAACGGTTACTTACTGATACGCCAAACTCAAAATACCTTTATGGACAAAAGGCTATTCGGTGAAGGGCCAGAAACAGGGGTCTGGTGTCCAGATGCACTTAAAATTGCAGAAGCTTATGGTATTAAAGGTATTAGGATTGATTCTGCTGATGATATGGACGTGAAAATCAAGCAAGCATTGGAGCATGATGGACCTGTTATTTGTGACGTCATGACCCAGGAGTGGCAACTGATTGTCCCCAGAGTTGCATCTGACAAACTTCCTGACGGATCCTTGGTTTCAAGAAAATATGAAGATATGTTTCCTTATTTGCCTGAGGAAGAACTAAGAAAGAATATGGTTGCAGAAGACTAATGGGAACGGATTCAGCCAGCGGTTTCTTTATTCCCAATTTGGAGAGTCAGGCGATGACATACCGTCTCCCATTTCTTCGTTGTGAACGAGCCGCCGATCTCAGAAGCGTGATTGATCAGGCTTTGGCCATTGAAGGACCGGTGATTGTCGAGATTAATGCACTTCGTGATCAGCGTATGATTCCGTCCGTGATGTCAGAGCGATTACCGGATGGTCGCATGCAGTCCAAACCACTGCATGAAATGTACCCCCTACTTGCCACAAAGTGAAGTTGATACTGAGTTGGATAGAGCCAGGGAGGCGGACTAAGTTATGCGCATTGCCATACTAGGTGCGACCAGCCAGATTGCCAGAGACTTGATCGTCTCGTTTTCTGCCGAGGCGGACAAGCATCTGCACCTATTTGCGCGCCGCCCAGATGAGGTGGCGAAATGGTTAGTGTCCGTTGGACTGCCAGGGCACAACCAGGTAGATGATTTCTCTGGGTTTGGAAAACAGGAGTTCGATGCCATCATCAACTTCGTCGGTGTCGGCAACCCGGCCCAGGCGGTGGCGATGGGTAATTCTATTTTCGACATCACCTTGCGCTTTGATGAGCTGGCGATGAATTATTTGCAAACTCACCCAACTTGTCGTTACTTGTTTTTGAGTAGCGGAGCCGCATACGGATCGGGCTTCAACGAACCGGCGACTCGGAATACGCCGGCAGTTGTGGCAATAAACGATCTGGCACCGCACGAATGGTATGGCGTCGCAAAGCTGCATGCGGAATGCAGGCACCGCGCACATCCTGAATTATCTATCATCGATATACGCGTGTTCAATTATTTCAGTCGCACACAAGAGCTCTCCGCGCGCTTTCTTATCACGGATATTCTCCGCGCCATTCATGACAAAATGGTGTTGAAGACCTCACCCGACTATATCGTGCGTGACTTTCTGCATCCATCCGATTTTTCTAAATTAGTGGGTGCACTACTTTTAGCACCAGCTATCAATACCGCAGTCGATTGCTATAGTCGCGCGCCTATCGATAAACCTTCTTTGCTGGCAGCGATGCAGGAAAGATTTGGTCTACGTTATGAAATCAACGAAGCAACCGTCAGTATTAATGCAACAGGTAGCAAGCCTCATTACTACTCGCTGAACACCCGCGCTGGAGATTTTGGATATCAGCCAACGTTGACATCTCTTGATGGGGTTGTGCGTGAAACAAAGGCAATATTACAAGGGGCGTCACGCACTGGTGTTTGGGAATGAATCGGCAAATTAGCACAGCAGGTTTATCTGAGCCGCGAATCATCAAATTTCTTAGCGTTGGTGTGCTAAATACAGTTTTTGGATACGCTGTCTATGCAAGCTTGATCTTTGTTAACGTGCCCTATCTAACTGCGCTTTTCGTGGCGACTGTCGCTGGGGTTGTCTTTAATTATTTCAGCTTCGGACGGATGGTTTTTCATGGTCATGGCGGTTGGTTTGTTTTTGGAAAGTTTGTTATTGCCTATGGGGTAGTGTATGTCGTCAATGCTGCTTTACTCAGAGCCTTGACTAAAGATTTTCTTAACCCTTACCTGGGACAAGTTATATGTATCCCGATAAGTGTTCTTCTAAGCTGGTTATTAATGAATTACTGGGTTTACAAAAAGGATTGATGTGATGTCGGATAAAAAGCTGATAAGTATCGTAACCCCTTGTTATAACGAGGTGGAAAATATCGACGAGTTGTATCAGCGCATTGTCGCAGTCATGGCTACATTGCCCTATAATTACGAGCATATCTGCATCGACAATTGCTCGACCGACGGTACAGTCAGGAAGATTAAGGATATCGCAGCAAGTGACAAACGGGTAAAATTGATTGTAAATGCTCGTAATTTTGGACATATTAAGTCGCCTTATTACGGTATTCTTCAGTCAACCGGAGACGCCTGCATTCTGATTGCTTCCGATCTACAGGATCCACCGGAAATGATAGTCGAGTTCATCAAAAAATGGGAAGAAGGCTATAAAACAGTGCTTGCGGTCAAGCCGGAAAGTGAAGAATCCTCGATCATGTTCTTTTTGAGGAAGACATACTATCACTTCGTTACTCGGATATCTGAGGTGCCACTGGTACAGAATGCTACAGGGGCGGGTCTATTCGACCGGGCTGTTGTCGACATCCTGCGTAATATCCACGATTCCTACCCATATTTCCGCGGCCTCTTGTGCGAAATCGGTTTTCCAATCGCCTTGGTGCCATTCAAGCAGCCAAGAAGAACACGTGGCATTACCAAGAATAATTTTTACACATTATATGATATTGCGATGCTTGGTATCACAAATCATTCCAAGGTGCCGCTGCGCCTGATGGCGATGAGTGGCTTCCTGCTCTCTTTTCTGAGCCTGTTTGTGGCTTTAATTTTTTTTGTCGCTAAACTTATATATTGGGATTCATATCAACTGGGTACAGCCCCAATTCTCATTGGCATCTTCTTTTTTGGTGCGATTCAGACCTTTTTCATCGGTGTGCTCGGCGAATATATCGGCTCCATTCATACCCAAGTTCGCAACATGCCTTTGGTCGTGGAAATAGAACGAGTAAATTTCGAAGATTGAAGTAGCACGAGATGAACACCAAAGTCAACCAGAGTAACCTAGTCTCGGTCATCATCGTAAATTGGAACGGTCAGCAGTTCCTTGAACGATGCTTGGCTGCATTGATGGCGCAGACGGTCAAGCCGCACGAGATCATTCTGGTGGATAACGCAAGTTCCGATGGTTCGGTGGAGATCGTCCGGCGGTTCCCTTCGGTGCGGCTGATGCACTCAAGACCAAAACACCGGCTTTGCCCGAGGCAACAATTTGGCGATCGCAGGCGGCATCCGCGGAGTCGGAATGGATCGCGCTCCTCAACCCCGATGCCTTCGCCGAACCACGCTGGCTGGAAGCACTGTTGGTGGCGGCAGAATCTAATCCGGAATTCGATGTGTTCGGCAGCAAGTTAGTCAATGCGGCTGATCCGACGGTGTTGGATGGGGCTGGTGATGCCTACCATATGAGCGGTCTGGTGTGGCGCATAGGACATGGCAGTCGCCTGTATCGGCTACTGCGGAAAATGTGCGCGAAGTATTCTCGCCCTGTGCGGCGGCAGCACTTTATCGGCGCAGCGCTCTTGCGCGAACTCGGTGGCTTCGACGAGGATTACTTCTGTTACGTGGAAGATGTGGATCTCGGTTTTCGTCTGCGACTGGCTGGATATCGTTGCCTCTATGTGCCGCAGTCCGTGGCGCATCATGTCGGCTCGGGTACAACGGGTGGACAGCATAGCGATTTCGCCCTGTACCATGGACATCGAAATCTGGTCTGGACCTTCGTGAAAGATATGCCTGGCATCTTGTTCTGGTTGCTGTTGCCGCTGCATCGTATTACTGAATCTGGTAAGTATTATCTGGTTTGCCTTGCGCGGACAGGGTGGGGTGATTTGGCGAGCCAAACGCGATGCCTTGTTGGGTTTGCCAAAGATGTGGCGCAAGCGGCAACATGATTCAAAAGACACGGGTTGCTTCAATCGCTGAGATTTGGCGACAGTTGGATAAGCGGATAATTTCAACCAAAAAACGTGGTAGAAAATAGATATGAGTGCCGTCATCTCAACAATTATCGTCAATTATAACGCAGGAGAGCTGTTGCGTAGCTGCGTCGATTCGTTGTTGAATTGTCCGCTGGAAATCGAAATTATCGTGGTTGATAACGCATCGACAGATGGTAGTTTGGATGCTTTGCAGGGATTGCCACACGTACAGATAATTAAAAATCCAACCAACGTTGGTTTCGCTGCGGCTTGTAATATTGGGTTGCGTGTTGCTTCTGCGCCATTTCTGCTGTTCCTTAATCCAGACTGCTCTTTCGAACCAGGTGCCTTGGCTGAATTGTTGTCCGTAATGGGTTCGGATAAGCGCGTTGGTATGGCGACAGGGGTTCTGACTAATTTGGACGGGACCGAACAAGCCGGTGGGCGTCGGGCCGTACCCACCCCTTGGCGATCTTTTGTGCGCGCATTTGGGCTGGTCCGTTTTTCTGATCGTTGGCCGCGCCTGTTCTTTGATTTTCATTTGCACAAGCAGCCTTTGCCGGATCGGCCTATCGAGGTGGAGGCGACTTCAGGTGCCTGCATGATGATCAGACGTGAGGCAATGCAGGATGTTGGAGAATGGGACGAAGGGTATTTTTTACATTGTGAAGATCTGGACTTGTGTATGCGTTTTCGCCAAAAGGGTTGGAAAATTCTTTTCGTGCCAGATGCTAAGATTATTCATGATCAAGGGACTTGCAGTCGAACGCGCCCAATATTTGTCGAATGGCATAAGCACAAAGGCATGATGAGATTTTACCGAAAGTTTTTTCGACATCAATACCCTGGAGTGTTATGGCCACTTGTTGCGTTTGGTGTGTGGTTGCGTTTTGTACTTGTGGCTGGATACCATGGTACACGTCAGATGGCTCAGGGCTGTCGGAGTAAAGAGTGATTAGCGGAAAGGTTGGTTTACTTGGTGCAACCAGTCTGGTCGGTGAGAGATTGATTTCACTGCTGCGAGCAGGTGGTGAGCAGGTTCACGCCTTTTCGCGAATGCCACAGGCATCAGGAAGTGATAGTCTTATTTGGCATCAGCTTGCAGTTGCAGATCGTAATCAACGCTGATCCCATAAAAGATTGGCTATGCGTAGCACCCATCTGGGTCCTACAAGAACATTTCACACTGCTTGAATCCTATGGAATACGTCGTATTGTTGCCCTTTCTTCCACTAGTCGTTTTACGAAAACAAAATCCTCCGATGGAGCCGAAAAAGCAATTGCCGCTCGTTTGATAGAAGGTGAAGAAAATCTCAAAACATGGGCAACAAGCAAGGGGATTGAGTGGGTGATTCTTCGACCTACCTTGATATATGGCCATGGTCGGGACAAGAATATTACTGAGATAGTCCGCTTTATTCGTAAGTTTAGATTTTTTCCCTTGTTGGGCAAGGCGAACGGATTACGGCAGCCTATTCATGTCGATGATGTTGCAGAGGCGTGTGTCGCAGCGTTAGAATCTGCTGTGGCGATAAATTGTGCGTACAATATTTCTGGTGAAGAAACAGTACCCTATCGTGAAATGGTGTGCCGGGTGTTTGCTGCTTTGCATCTTTCACCACGGCTGTTGACGATACCCTTTCCAATATTCAACATTGCGGTGGCCTGTATGCGCTTGCTGCCAAGATATAAGCACTGGACCGTTGCCATGGCAGAGCGGATGAACAGCGATCTGGTCTTTGATCACTCGGATGCAAAACGGGATTTTGGTTTTTCTCCTCGTCCATTTAGACTCTCATCGGAGGATTTGCCAGTATGAGGCCATTCGTGAATTACAAACATCGCTGATTACCCAAGTGGCAAGTTTGCAGATGGTTACATAGCAATCTGTCCATTTACTATCCTATTGATGTTGCCAGTATTCTAATTTTTTCCGCAATTTCGATATAACTTTCAATGTAAATTCTATAAACTTACTTTGGCAGGCCGATCAATTTGGACGAAAGTTCACAGATCGTGGCTAATCACGATTTCGGAAAATAAAAATTTTAGAGGCTAGGTTCAAGCAACGATTCTGCGTGGTCATTGGAAAGGATGCTATTCAATGTTGTTCACGAAACTTTCACAGATCGTAGTAAATAAACGATTACAGGGGAAATGAGTTCGACTCCCGCCGCCTCCACTAGTAAAAGAAATCAAATCAACTATTATGTTGGTTTCATTGCTTTTTTTATGATCCGGATGGTGTCCCGGATTATCATTAGAATTAAAGAGATTAATTATTTCTGAAATTATCTTGGTTTTTGAAGAATTGACATTATAACGTTGTGACGTTATAATGTTAGTTACTGCTAAGGAGGTAATATCATGGCAACACAAATGAAAAGAGCAACTATCTATTTCGATCCAGAATTACATAAGGCATTAAAGTTAAAAGCACTTGAGACATCGCGTTCTATTACTGATCTAGTGAACCAATCAGTAAGGGAGGCACTTTCGGAAGATGCTGAGGATATGAATGCATTCGAAGAAAGAAAGGATGAAGCTCTTGTTAGTTATGATAAGATGCTGAAAAAGTTGCAGAAAAATGGCACAATATAAAGTCTTTTTCAAGAAATCAGTAGAGAAAGACTTCAAAGGTATTCCAAAAGATATTCTCAATAAGATATTAGAAAAAATTAAAAATCTACAAGATGATCCCCGCCCAATTGGCAGTGAAAAACTTACTGGCCAAGAAAGGTATCGGATTAGACAAGGGGCGTATCGTATTGTTTACTCTATCCAAGATCAGGAGCTAACGGTTTGGGTTGTAAAAATAGGTCATCGGAGAGAAATATACCGTACCTTATCGTGAAATGGTGTGCCGGGTGTTTGCTGCTTTGCATCTTTCACCACGGCTGTTGACGATACCCTTTCCGATATTCAACATGGCGGTGGCCTGTATGCGCTTGCTGCCAAGATATAAGCACTGGACCGTTGCCATGGCAGAGCGGATGAGCTGCGATCTGGTCTTTGATCACTCGGATGCAAAACGGGATTTTGGTTTTTCTCCTCGTTCATTCCGACTCTCTTTTGAGGATTTACCTCGATAAGTTAGTGATTTTCAACTGTCACTGATCACCCAAGTGGCTACGCAACCAGAAAAAATGCATTCAGTGGGTTACACCTTCACGTAGAATTACTTTTAATGCAGTCTGGATTATAATCTTTAAATCTAAGAGAAAAGATTGATTTAAAAGATAGTAATAATCAAAATCCACTTTCACCGGAATTGGCAGCTCATCCCTCCCATTAACCTGAGCCCACCCCGTTAGACCTGGCATTAGCTTGTGCACTCCTTTGCTGGTCCTTTGTTCAATCAGATCATCCTGATTGAACAATGCAGGTCGAGGGCCGACAAAGCTCATATCACCTTTTACAATACTAATAATTTGGGGTAGTTCATCCAAGCTGGTTCTGCGAAGTAATCTGCCAATCCTAGTGACATATTTGTCTGGAGATCCCAACAGATGCGTTGCCACAGCAGGTGTGTCGACGTGCATTGTACGAAATTTAGGCATGTTGAACAGCTTGTTGTCTTTTCCAACCCGGCTTGACCAATACAGAATCGGACCTCGCGAAGTGAGTTTAATTCCAGCAGCAATCAACAGCATTGGCATAAACAACAGGAACAAAGCTGAGAGAGACAAAATGAAATCAAACACTCGTTTCATGCACATCAACATTTTCAATTATTTTATAATTCTTTCTATTCATTCTCATCGCACCTGCCAATGATGAGTAAATCCTTCACTTGCCTGTTCCTTCAACTCTCCGCCGCAAACCATCATCTACGCTCAACGGCGGAGTCCAACCCAGCAGTTCGCGCGCTTTTGAAATATCCACCTGTAATGACCCACACAAACGTTGAGCCATCTCCTTCTTCCCAATCAGGACCGCACCCAGATACAGTAGACCTGCTGCTACAGGAAATAGCCGAGCCGGTTTGCCAAGAGCCAACCCGACACGTTGTAAAAGTTCTGTAGTAGAAAGATCTTCACCATCGGCCACCAAAAAAGTTTCATTAGCCGCAAGGGGGTGAACGATACAGGTCAGGATGAAATCAACCAAATTATCCACTGCCACCAAGCTACGCTTGTTGTGAATGGCACCTAAAGGAAGAGGGATACCCTTTTCGAGCCAAAGAATCATGTTCTTGAAATTACCTTTATCACCATAACCATAAACTAGCGGAGGTCGGATAATTGTCACATCCATACCGGTTTCTTTAGTCAGTAGACGCAAGCCCACCTCAGACTCATGTTTGGAAACACTATATGGGTCTTGGGGAGTAGGTATATCTTTCTCGTTGAAAGATCGCCCCGATTTCGTTAATTCGCCATTAACCTTGACTGAACTGAGAAAGATAAAACGTTTGACACCTGCAGCCGCGGCTTGTCGGGCAAGATTCAATGTGCCCTGAACATTGACACGACGGAATTCAACCAAGGGATCAGTAGAAGCGTCTTGCATTATATGGTTACGCGCAGCGGCATGAACCACAGCGTCACATCCCCTCACCGCCTCGTACCAGTCGGCTGTAGTTGTAAGCCCTTCAACAAAGACAGTTTTAACGCCTGAGTACCCAAACTGAACATCGGAACGTAAGGCAGCGCGAAGCGAAAAATGACCATCAGAAGCAGTACGCGCCAAGAATGCCCCGCCGATAAATCCAGTAGCCCCGGTAATCAGCACCTTCATGGCATAGTTCCTATCAGATTGTGATACATTTCCATGTGCGCTGATATTACCTTTTCGATTGCAAATTTTCTCTCTGCCAACTTCCTGCCGGCCTGTCCCATCCTACCACATAACACCGGATCTTCCAGCAAACGCTTGATACCATCGGCCAAGGCAACCGCATCCCGTGGTGGAACCAAAATTCCGGTCACGTCCTGTTCAACAGCATCGCGACAACCTGGCACATTCGTTGTAACTACCGCGCGACCGCAGGCAGCCGCCTCAATTAATACCTTGGGCAGGCCTTCCCGGTACGATGGCAAAACTACGAAGGAAGATTGAGCGAATAGGCTTATGATATCATGCCGGTAACCCATGAGCTCGACCGTTCCTTCGCGGCGCCAGGCTAACAGATCCTCTTCCTTGACGCTGGCGGGATTGCCTGGGTCCGGTTCACCTACCAGCCAAAACATTGCATCTACTTTCCGTTGCCTTAATAACCGCGCCGCAGCGACGAACTCATACACCCCTTTATCACGTAGCAAGCGGGCAGCCATTACCACAACGGGGACACCTTGCGGCAGTGGCGTGGCCGTGTATGCTGTCAAATCGACCCCTGAACCAGGAATCATAACAACTTTGGTTAATGACAGACCCGCAGCCTGCACTAAGGTGTCGCGATCATCCGGGTTTTGACAAATTACCTTCAAATTGCGCTTGCCGAGTGCCAAACGATAGAGGCCGGACACTAGAAAGCGGACAACTATTGCCTTCCATCCTCTGGCTAGAAACACATAGCCAAGACCTGAAATTGTCGCCACCACTCCAGGAACGCCTGCCAAACGAGCAGCAATACCACCAAAGAGCACCGGTTTTATTGTGACCAGATGGACAATATGCGGGCCTACCTTCCTGAAAACCTGCAAAATTTCCTTGAAGGTTTGCAGCTCACTTACAAGGCCGGTGCTGCTTCTGCCTATTGCCAGCGGATGAACGATCAAGCCATGGGATTGCAGTATATCAAATTTGTCTGTAATACCAGTTGCTACATGCACTTCATACCCCTGGTTCAATGCTTCAAGTGCTATCGGCAGCCGGTGAGATACAAAAAACCAGTCGACATTAACGAGAAAAAGAAGTTTCTTTTTCAAAATTTTCCAACCTCCAGCCTTACCCGAAACATCAACACTGCTTCTCGGCTACTGAACGGAGAAGTCTCGCAATACAGGGACCGGTTTGCTGGATACAATATGACTGTTCCACTCGTCGTCGTCCCGACGCACCCATCTCAGCACACAAGAGAGGGTCACCTAAGAGCTGTCTCAAAGCTAAAACCCATTCCTCCGTATTAGTTGCCAGAAAACCATTTTTTCCCGACGTCACAACCTCTGGGTTTACACCCACTGCACTCCCTATTACCGGTAAGCCGCAGGCCATGTACTGCAGCAGCTTGTAGCCACATTTCCCTCTCTCCCAGGCGGAATCAAGCAATGGCATGATGCCGATCGTGCAACCACTGATATTACCGGTTTCTGTCGCTTCAGCCCAGGGCATCGCCTCCACCTGAACACCGGGTAGATCGAATTTGCCGCCACCGATGATCCGCAGAACAAAGGGGTGTTGATCAGCCACCGTTTGTAAAGCCTCTCGGATCAATTGCAGATAGTGGACAGTCGAGGGAGAACCGATCCAGACAATGCGCGGCAGGTTATCCGAGGTAGCATCAACCGCTTGGGCTTTCGCCGACCAGGGATAGTGCGCCAGATCGATTACCGTCGGCACCACCTCCACCCATGGCGCACCGGCATCTCTGGCCCGTTGCGCAAGGTAACTGTTACCAGCCACCACCAGCGCAGCACCAGCCATCAAACCATCGAGCCGCCGACCATAAACTCGTCTCACCCAAGGTTTGGCATGCCGATCATAATTATGAAAAATGGCATCATCATAATCCAACACATACGGCACACCATGCAAAAAGGCTCGTTCCACCCACAGGGGCCACCAGGGTAACGCCTCTTTTTCAATCCATAGTATATCGAAATTACGGCGCAGAAGCAAATTACTGCAACGCTTCGCATAAACTCTGAACAAAGCTGCCGGCCCATAAGAACCCCGTTGATAACGCAGGTGGAGCATATCGTCGGAAAGCAAAGGTTGCGGAACTACTTGAATGCCTGCCTTGTCCAGCAAAGGCAGATATTGCAGAGTACGCATTCGCGATGAAGCGCCCAATCGTCCGTATTTGGTCAGGGCTAAAATTCGAATCGACCTAGACATGTGCGTCAATGATTTTGAAATCAGAACTCAAAAGACCATTACTCATGTCATTTTTCCCCGAAACAGCCCTTTCGGTAACCAGCGCCACAAAAGGGCATAAGCGACCCAGGTCTCTTTTAGATTTGTCCACGAACAATGCAACACCGCCGACAACGAGCGCGACACCGGCTCAACTAATAACGTCGCCAGAAAGATACTTACCGCACCGAGCCGGGAAAAGTGCTTTACGGCATATAACAACCGGCTGCGCAGGGAATAAAACAAACGCTGCGCCTTCACCTGCCGGGACGTGCCGCCACCGGCATGGAAGGCCTTCACTTCAGCCAGATAAACGCTGGACCAACCAGCCTTATGAGCACGATAGGAAAAATCCAAGTCTTCCAGATAAACAAAAAATCGTTCATCAAATCCATCCAGGGAGACAAATAATTCACGCCGCACAAGAAAAAACGCTCCTATCACATGGTCTACCTGTCGCGTTTGCCCATGATCCCATTCTGCCATCAAATGCCCCAATCCCGAGATAAAACGAGTCAGCCCTACAGCATGAGCTGCAAGACTAACAACAGTAGGAAAGCGTGCGCAGCTGCGTGAAACATGACCAGCTTCGTCCAACAATTGCACTCCACAGATACCTACCTGTCGCATGAGCCGGATCCTGCATATAAGCCAGCGCCTCGGGCAAGGTATCGGCATAGAGCGCCGCATCAGGATTCAGAAACAACAGATATTCACTTTTCGCCTGCCGTGCGCCTAAATTACAGGCCTTGCCGAAGCCAAGGTTAGCTCCCGTGCGAATCAGAGTGACGTTGGGCAGGTTTTCGATGCTCCCAGCAGAGCCGTCCTCCGAGCCGTTATCAACGACAATGATTTGTTGCACCAGACCAGCACCATGGTGAATAATCGATTCAATGCAGGTGGCGAGTTGTTTGCCGGCATTCCAGTTCACCACAATAACAGTTATCAAGATATCACCACCCTACGCAACACGGCGGAAAAAATATACTGACTTGTGAGGAATTCAGAAAAGAGGCCCAACGTGATCGCGTTTACTTTCCCCGAATTTAAATAAAGATCGAGACTTGTCCGCTTTGTCGCCTCGATAGTGAGGCCGGCACTTCTCAGCAAATTAGCAGCAGAGTTTCTGGTAAAGAAGCGAAGATGTGTTTTATCAAGAATCCCCCGCTCTCTATAATCAAATTTGCCAAACAATAGCGGCACAACCAAAGAAAAGTGCCTCGCATTTGGCAAGGAGACTATTACTTTCCCACCAACGGCAAGGTATTTTTCCGTCAATCGTGACAGGACGGCCCATGGATCTACCAAATGCTCTAAAACATCGAGCAGCAAGATAAGATCGAATGTACCGATATTTTCCGGCATCGTTGTTTTTTCAACGTCCAGACAATAGACGAGAATCAACTTTGTTTCGAGCTTCATCAGCCGCCTCTGGAAACAATTCAATCCCAACCGTCTCCGAACAGAGTTTGCTTTCCTTTAACATTTGCAGCGTCTGACCTGTGCCGCACCCAAGTTCCAGAACCCTCTGTGAAAATTTCGGGATCAGGTCAAGAATTTGTGTCCGCGTACTGGAAAAATAGTCTGGCCTTTTATCGTGATAGAGTTTCATTTTCTTAACCATTTCCCAGTTGCGAATCGTTTACTCATCAAGATCAGTACAGTTGTATCAACTGTCGCGCGTATGACCCAGGCGATCGCACAACCAATTATGCCGAACGAAGCAATAAGCTTCATCAACATGAAAATATAACATGGAAATTCAACAAGATGCAAAATTGACGTTTGCTTCACATGACCTTGGGCATGTAATAAAGAAAAATACATTGCACCTATCGTATTTAAAAAAACACCGACACAAAGGATCTGTCCAACCCTGACAGACTCTTCCGTTACCCGCTCGCCGACCCACAAGTGCAACAAGAGTGGCATTGAGAATGCCAGCAGTAACAGTACAATAAACATTACGCCGACAATTCTGCCTAGCCAAAGGTGGAACACAACCATCGCCTGTTGTGGCGCTTTGTGTATCAGGTTAGTAATGACCGGGAAAATAACTGTGGTAAGAGCTCCAGCCAAAATGAGAGTCTGGGTAGCAACCTCATAGGGAATTACATAAAGCGTAACTGCTGACGCTGACACAAATACGCCGACAAAAAACCTATCCGACTTGACCATAATCGGACCCAAGATGCTCGTAATAGAAAACCATCCACCGAAGCTCAATAAATTTTGAGCGTGACGTTTGACGTATTTCCCGGGCTGAAGATGGCTGTTATTGAACATGCAATGATGTGCAAGATATCTGAAAACAACTAATGCCAAAAAACGGGAAAGCACCAACGTCGCAACGAGCCAGTAGACCTCCTTGGTATACATGGCGACCAGGTAAGGGGCTCCAAAATTGGCCACCCCCAATGAAGTTCGGAGGATGTTGATCCCCCTAAAATTCAGATACGCTTCGTTAACACCACGGTAGGTAGCACTAATAGCCTGCATTGGCAAAGCCAATGCGAGCAAAAGCATTGAGACTTCTATTTCACCGGCAGGCACCGTGTCGACACTAATAAGATGGTATGCACCGCTTATGGCGGCACCAAAAATTATCAGCATCCCGACAATGCCGGTTATAGAAGTTATAACGATTGCCGTTGCAACTACATCGGGTATCTCGTCTTCGCCCTCATTATTCCGCAGCAATGATACGCGCTGAGTAGTCGCACGCCCAATGCCTAAGTCCAACACCCCTGCGTAGCCGATTAATCCCCACGCCAATGCTAAAAGGCCAAATCGCTCCGATCCAATAAGTGTCAGAAGACCTGGTATCGCGAATACCGCCATGAGCAAAGGCAAGCCAAGACCCATTAGGTTCCACAAAATGTACCTAATGCGCACTCAGTACCCCACTGATTCCACTAGAGCAAATATCACTTTATCACCATTTCGCCCCCCTTTTCCAAGGCAATGGGAGTGGCTTGCGGCATCAACGGAGCTCATTGAAGCAGGGTGCTATTTAGTTGAGAATGATTAAAAATCATAATAAATTAAGACTATATACTTTCTTTTTGTTTCCAAACTGTCATTTCACATTTCGGACAATCGAATCTGAGTTGATAGCGACCTGTATTATCGATTATGCTCAGTGGCCCGACAAGTGAATCGACTGTTTTGTTCACTTTCGGGCAGCTTCCCAATTGTGCCCTGATGCAATATTTGGTTGTCATTAAAGCACAGTCTTCAACATTTTCAGCGCGAAGAGCTTTCCTGTCAATTTTTGTTACTCCATGTCGCCTGTAAAATGCTTCCGCTTTGCGATTACCGATATTGTCCAGATAGCTCACCTCGTCCGCCGGCCAAGGGATATCATTTCTCGTTACTTCGACGCGTTCCACCTGGTACTGCTGGAGTCTTTTTTCCAGATGATGGGCGAACCCTCTTCTCCGAAGATCGTTGAAAACCGCTGCAGGGAAAAATAGTTCGGGACGAAGGTCTACACATACCTCTCCAATTGAGAAAACTGAACCCCCACTTTTTCTGAGCTGTTTTTCCGCCAGGTCTGCTACCATGCCGGTTTGTCTGGCTACAGCTTTTTCTACCTTGACACTGGTCTCAGATTCTATTCCATCTTCATCTTTTATCAGTATTTGCAAACCATCAGCAGTTTCTTTAAGTTCAAGCTGTATTGCAATTGTTCGGCAATGCTCACTTCGAGTCAGGATTTTGTTGAAGGCGGTGTCGGAGTTACGGTATATCGTCATCCCGATTGGTAATACCACAGGATCCTTAGGGTAAATTTTTCCGCCTTCAACCCGGTTCACTTTTATTCCCACAAGGCCTTTTTCAGGATCGAAAAAACAGAGTCCGTCACCGTTGTGGATCACTTCTCCGGTTTCCAAAACAAAAAACCGTTCTTCTGTGTGCACAACCTGGCCCAGTTGCTGTCCTATTGATTTTGGGCTGTCTACTGCTCCTGGTCTATTGCGCGGGTTGATCAAAAAATAATCGGTACTCCCCCGGTTGAAAGACTTTGCTGGATCCGGGGTAAAATCATAGCTGCAACTGCCGGAAGACGAGCATTGCAGCCCGCCGTCCGCAGCAATTATTTTATCGAGAGCCTGTCGGTAATAGGCGGTTACATTTTTCACATAATTCTCATCTTTAAGACGCCCTTCTATTTTAAAGGAACTGATCCCCGCCTCAATAAGTGCTCCTAGGTGAGCCGAAAGGTTCAAATCCTTGAGGCTGAGCAGATAGCGATCTTTTTCCAGAATCTTTCCCTGTCCGTCTTTCAGGGTGAATTTATGGCGACAAAATTGAGCGCACTCTCCCCTGTTGGCGCTACGCCCGGCCATCACCTCACTTATATAACATTGCCCGCTATAGGAAACACAGAGAGCTCCATGAATGAAAAACTCAAGCGGCACAGTGGTGGCTGCACGAATCTCTTTAATCTGCGCGAGACTCAGCTCTCGGGCCAGCACCACCTGCTGAAATCCGACCCTTTCCAGGAAATCGGACCTTGTCCACCGTCCGATTATTCATTTGGGTTGAACTGTGCAGGGGGATGGGTGGCAGCTCCGATTCAAGCAGGCCCACATCCTGGATGATGAGTGCATCGATACCAATCCCATGCAACTGATGGCAGAGAGTTACGGCAAGTTCAAGCTCGCGATCATCAAAGACGGTATTCAGAGCAACATAAACCCTTGCCCTGAACTGGTGGGCATGAGCAACCAGTTTCTCAATATCGGCCAGGCTGTTACAGGCTGCGGCCCTGGCACCAAATTGTGGACCGCCGATATAGACGGCATCGGCGCCATGGTTGATGGCACTGATACCACAGGCGAGATTTTTGGCGGGGGCCAACAATTCAATTGTTTGATAGAGCATATGGTTATTTGAGGAACATTTTTAGCAGCAGCTCAAAACGAGATTATCTGGAACCCGTCACTCAGAAAACCTTCAATGGATCAATGGATGGATGGCCCTGCATGTCACCGACAATAGCCAACCCCTGTTGTGTTATTCCATTGCCGGCAACCCCAGACAAAAACTTGATCGCTTGTGAAAGTCCGGCACCGAGCCTTGATGATCAATGGCCCAATAACTGGTGCTCCCATCAGTGGCCTGTATGACGCTGCTGACACCTATTTCAAGATCGGATGAATCATCAATGAGACCGTGTAATTCCAAAACACAGGTAAGAGATAAGAAATCACCATCCGTCACAAAACGGAGGAGAGGTTGACCAATCGCTCTTTCCTCCCGCATTCCGGTACGGTAATTGGTGAAGTGATACACATTCCAGCAGCCGTTCCGGCAAAGATTCACTTCCCAATAGGCTTCTTCATCTTTGCTTGAGAAAAATACTTCAAAACAGGTTTGTCGCCACAGTTCATGGCAACGCCCGGTATTACTGGATGTTCTGGACCAACTAATACGATCCAACGCACCTTCCACTAGATATTCTATCAGAACTGAACCAGGCTGTCTGGCTAAAGATCCCGTAATCGACAGGTTCTCTGCCATCGAACAAGCGGTAAACGGCCGGAGGAGAAAAGTAGATCCAGTTTTCTTGTTCTTTGCCTTCAAATACTTACTCGCGGATGTTAACTCCATGACAAACATGAGTCTTTTTCAAGACTCTCTTGATAATTACTGCTCTTCCTCCACCTCAATACAATCGACAGGACACGCATCTGCAGCATTTTCAATACACTCTTCATCCATAGGGTGTTCTTTATAGACGTAGGCCTTTTCAGACTCATCGTCAAAACCGAAGACATCGGGACAAAGCTCTATACAACTTTGACAGCCAATACATTCATCTTCATCTAACGTAACTATCAGTACCATATGCAATCTCCTAAGATTTCATTAAACAAGCCTAGGAGCCTGTCGGATTATGCCCTTTTTCCCCATCTCTACGTTATTTTCAAAAAATCAATGCTCGCAATATCAGCTATATGGCTGTGCTTGATTTCCTGAAAATGCCTTAATCTGAGAAAAAATTGCTATAATCCGACAGACTCCTCAATCACAAGGTCAACCAATATTTTTTACTACCCCAATCTACCCGAAACATCAATTAAATTATCATTTACTGATGAGGAGTACCTTCGTACCTTGTGGGGCTTTAGGAAGTACCCACCTTTAAATATATACTGAGAAAAATCTATTCTATGACCAAACTCTGGCCAAGATACGGAACGACCACATTAAACCCTTCCCCTCGAAGATAATCTGCAAAACCAAGGGACTGCTCTTCTTCGCCATGAACCAAGGCAATCTTTTTTATTGCCAGGTTCGAGTCTTTCAATACGCGGGTCATTTCATCTCGATCTCCGTGAGCACTGAAACCTCCCAAGGTGATCACTCTCGCTCTTAAGGGATAATCTTTATTATAAAACCGTACGACCGGAGGATCTCCCCGCCGCCCATCAGCCGCATATTTTTCGCCTTTTTCCTGTAATCTTCTGCCGAAGGTGTTTTGTGCCATATACCCAACGATCAAAACTGTATTCCGCTCATCATGGATCTTATGCCTGAGATGATGCAAGACGCGTCCGCCCTCACACATACCCGATCCTGCCAGGACAATATGGGATTTTGTTTCTCGGTTCAAGGCCATGGATTCTTCCACACTCTGAACAAACTTCAGTTGCGTGAAGTCAAAGGGATTAATACCGTTTCTCAGAAACGCTTCGTGTGTTTCCTCGTCGTAGGTTTCGGGGTGCTCCCCAAACACATTGGTAATTTCTGTCGCCAGCGGACTGTCAACCCAGACCGGCATCGGTGGTATTTCTTTTGTCAGAAAAAGTTCGTGGATATAATAGAGCAGTTCCTGGGTACGACCATAGGCAAAAGCCGGTATAATCACCGAGCCACCTCTGGCGAAGGTTTCCGTCAAAACCTTTTTCAACATCGGTTTCATATCAGTCACCGGCTCGTGTTTCCTGCTGCCGTAGGTACTTTCCATGATCATCAGATCAATATCCCTGTGTTCTTCTGCAAAATCAAGGGTCGGATCCTTAATGATCGGCTTGTTGAAGCGGCCCAGGTCACCGGAATAGAGCACCGTTTTTGTTCGACCACCCGCCTTATATTGGATGACCGACATTGCCGAACCAAGGATATGCCCGGCACCATAAAAAGTACAGGTGAGGTCCTGACCGATAGTGACCGTTTTGCGAAGCGGTATACCTTGAAAACAGCCCAGAGCTTCTTCAACCTCTATCATGCTATACAGGGGCACGACGACTTCCAGATTATGCTCACGCAGCAATTTTTCCACGACCTCTGTGCGCAGCCCATGGTCTCCTGTTTTCAGAAGAGCCTTTATCTCCTGTTTGTCGTCCTCTGAAATCTCCGATTTATTACCACCGGTTTTGATCTGGCCCAAAAAAACCTTGGCAGTCTTATAATTGAGATAGTCCGCATCACCTTCCTGAATCTTCGCTGAATCCTTGAGCAGATATTCACTGGCATGGGCAGTTGCTCTGGTGCAGAAAATGCGACCGTTGAACTCACTCCTGGTAACCATGGGAAGGCGCCCTGAATGATCGATATGGGCATGTGACAAAATTACATTGGTTAAAATTTTCGGATCTACAGGAAGGACCCTGTTCTTTGCCTCGGTCTCCTTTCTTTTGCCCTGAAAAAGACCACAGTCGAGTAAAATATTGTCTTGGTCAGTTACCAAGAGGTGAAAGGAACCGGTAACCTCTCGTGTAGCTCCATAGAATGAAACGTGCATTGATGCTCCTTCTGGGTACCTTTAATGATTATCTTTCTCTCAGTCTCACAAGTTTGCTTAACGGTTCAAGGTCGAGGTGGCCTGCTGTACCTCTTGCTTCTCGTACCGATGGCGTTGGACTTGGTCTCTCCTTCAGCCCTGGATCACATTATTCCTTAACAAACGGATATTCAAAACTCAACAGCAATTCCTGTGAGACGGCAATGATTTTTTCAGGAAATCTTCGCATCTATGCAGATCCGAAAGATTTGTGGGGCGCAGTGCCCACATTTGGTGATGGTGGATGTAATTATCGTTCGTTTTTCAACCGCAGAGGCTGCGATGATTTTCTCGATTGAGCACGGGAAAAATTCCGGCCGTTGCAAATCATAGAAGTGCAAAAATCCATTGGGTCTGAGTGCTTGGAGGGCACATGGTAAAAAGTCTTCGCCTCTGGTGGGCAGAGGCATGATCACCCGGTCATAGGTTGTCTCCAGAGTTGGCAACACGTCTCTCACATCCCCAAGATATAGATGAATGTTTTTTAGACTTTTATTACGACAAAGATTTTGAACTCCGTAGGCGTGCGCCTCGGGATTCTTTTCAATGCCGACAACAGATTTTGCCTTACTGTATTTGGCAATGATCAACGGAAAGGGAGCCACCCCGGAAAAGAGAACAAGAACCGACTCCCCTTGTTCCACAAGAGCTGCGATCCTCTTCCTTTCATTACCGCTTCTGACGGAATAATACACTGTTTCCGGATTGACCAGCAACCGGACACCAAATTCTTTAACCTCGGTCTCTTTTCTATTTTCGCCGGCGATAATCTGCAATGGAATGGTTCTGAATTCACCACTATACTTACCGGCTCTTTTGGCCACGACATTAATTTTCTTGTTACTGTTAAATATTGCCTCTGCAATAAGATGCTCTCTTGACTCCAACTCATCCGGAATAATAACTATGGCAATATCACCCAACACATCATAAGCACCGACCAGACGTTCCAGTTCTCGTGCAGACAGACAGCCTTCCAGCCTTTTTTTCAGCTTCATCGAATTGAATTATTTACAATCAGGACACACCAAAAAAAAACAGCGTCAGAGAACCAAAAGTTCCATGACGCTGTTACCAACCAAGTCCAAACTTTAAGAGGGGTTGGACTTTCGGAAAAAAGTATCAGATCTTAACTACATTCTCCGCGGCGGGACCTTTAGCTCCGTCCACAATGTCAAACTTCACCCGCTCCCCTTCTTCGAGAGACTTAAAACCTTCCATATTGATTGCTGAATGATGAACAAAAACGTCCTTTCCCCCATCTTGCTCAATAAAACCGAATCCCTTTGAATTATTGAACCACTTCACTGTACCTTCTGCCATGACATACTCCTTTGACACATTATGCTATTATGACTTTTTTTGTACCAAACAAAAGTCAGCCGATTTTTTGTTATACCCTTACCACCGTAAAATATAAATAAAAAAATCACCTCAGAACAATCTTCATCGTTTTTTTCCATGATAACAAGGGTGTTATTTGGCGTAAAAACCTGCCAATCTAACCATAACGCGAACCATCTGCTCAATAAGATGATCATTAAAAACATAGCGTGCATTATGGCATGGTACGGAAAAAAGACCACCGTCACCCGCTCCGGCAATGGCAAATGCACCCGGCACCGTCTCAAGATAATAACTAAAATCTTCAGATGCCATCAGGGGCACCTTAGTCTCTTCGTGCAACCAGCATTCCCCCAAAACCTCACCGAGAATTTTCTGAACCCAGCCCGCTTGTGTTGGATCGTTAACCACTGCCGGATAACGGGGAGAAAATTCGACCTCTGCCTTCACATTGTAGCTGGTGGCGATCGACTGTGATATCGAGTCGATCAGCTCGCCAAGCAGCTGCATATCGCCGGTCGTCTCCATCCGTACCGATCCCGCGAGCACTGCCTGGTCGGGAATGATCGTTTCGGCACTCCTGGCATCAATGGAGGTGACGCTTACAACAAACGCTTGCTGGGGAGGAAGTCGCCGACTGACAATCTGCTGCAGGCCAAGAGTCAATGCGGCGGCGGCAAGAACCGGATCTCTGCAGAGTTCAGGCTGGCTGGCATGCCCACCACTGCCATTAATAACTATTTTAAAGCTGGCATTGGCTGCCATAACGGGCCCCGCGGGACAAACAACTTTCCCAAAAGGGATAGCCGGCCAGTTATGCCAGCCGAAAATTTTATCGACTCCTGCCAAGGCACCGTCTGCGATCATTGCCCTTGCACCATGGCCACCTTCTTCGGCCGGCTGAAAGAGAAACGAAACGGGTCCCGGAAGAGCAGTTTCATGTTTTTTCAGCCATTCTACTGTAGCCAGCATAGTTGCCATATGACCGTCATGCCCACAACCATGCATATAGCCATGTACCCTTGATTTCCCTGGGGCGTTTCCAGCCTCCTCAAGGACCAGGGCATCCATATCGGCCCGCAGAGCGAGATGGTCGCCACTTTGAACTTCTGCAACATGGGCTACTATCCCGGTTTTGGCACACTGTCGCCAGGAAACCCCGAGCTGATCAAGTCTTTTTCCGATAACCGCGGAGGTCTTCACTTCCTGCCAGCGTGGCTCAGGAATCTTATGCAATTGCCTGCGAATGGTTATCGCCCTCTTTATTACTTCATGCCAGGACACGTTCACCCCTTGGATAAAATACATCTTTTCCATTGCAAAACAACAGATTGAGACAATTCAACCTCTATCCTCTACTACACATCCCTATTGTTGGATGTTTTCGCAATTACAACCATCTAACGCCGTTGCTACAACAATAGAGGTTGATTTAATAACCACTTTATGATTACTTATCTCTGAAAAATTTTATAAAAACAAAATATTTTTTGCTTGTAAAATTCAATATTTTTACACTTGGAGGGAAATATGTTTAAGATTGTAAAACGTGAAGAAATGGCTGAGGGAACAGTTATCCTCAACGAAATTGAAGCACCTTTAATAGCCAAGAAGGCCAAGCCCGGTCAATTCGTCATCCTCAAAGCCAACGAAGAGGGTGAGAGAATCCCCCTGACCATGGCGGATACCGATCCTGCAAAAGGCACTATAACCATTATTTATATGGTCGTGGGAAAATCAACGGCAGTATTCAGAGACCTCAAGGTTGGAGACTCCTATCAGGATGTCATTGGTCCCCTCGGCAAAGCCACCCATCTCGAGAAAGTAGGCAAGGTTGTCTGTGTCGGCGGTGGTACCGGTGTTGCCGTCCTCCATCCGATCACCCGTGGATTAAAAGAAGTAGGCAACGATGTAACCTGTATTATCGGCGCACGCAACAAGAGTCTGTTGATCATGGAAGACCTGATGAAAGCGGCTTCTCATAAGCTTAACGTGTGCACCGATGATGGATCCTACGGTCATCACGGCTTTGTTACCGACGTTCTCAAAGAGACTTTACAGGCCGGTGATGTCAAATTGGTTGTAGCTATTGGCCCTGTACCTATGATGAAAGCGGTCAGTAACCTCACCAAAGGATTTAATGTTCCAACCCTTGTCTCCCTGAACCCCATAATGGTTGACGGCACCGGAATGTGTGGCGGCTGTCGAGTGACCATTGGCGGTGAAACAAAATTTGCCTGCGTTGACGGTCCTGAATTTGACGGCCACAAAGTCGATTACGATGAGTTGATCTTAAGGCTCAGAGCATATCAAGCAGAAGAGCGCAAATGCCACCAGGATTACTGCACAATTCGTGACGCCAAGTAAACACGTCACTGCTACTATTTCATTGTGGAGTTAAACAATTTTGTTAATCACCTTACGTGGATAATGTTTTTATACGGAGGACATTATGGCAACAACAGCAGATAAAAAAGTGAACAATCCCAGGCAACCCATGCCTGAGCAGGAGCCAAAGATAAGGGCTCACAATTTCCTTGAAGTACCTACCGGATACACCATGAAAATGGCCCAGGCAGAGGCCGCCCGTTGTCTGCAGTGCAAAAAACCCGGCTGCGTCACTGGTTGTCCTGTCGGCGTAGACATTCCTGGCTTTATTGACCTTATTGCCCAAGGGGATATGAATGGGGCCATCCGCAACCTCTGGACCAAAAATGCCCTGCCGGCAGTTTGCGGGCGGGTATGCCCTCAGGAAGTCCAATGTGAGGGGAAATGCATTGTCGGCAAGAAAGGCGACCCCGTTGCAATCGGCAACCTTGAGCGCTTCTGCGCCGATTATGAAAGAGAACACGGCACGGGTGAATTGCCCCCAAAAGCCGCCCCAACCGGCAAAAAGGTTGCTGTAGTCGGCTCCGGCCCATCCGGTCTCACAGTGGCCGGCGATCTCATTACCAAAGGTCATGATGTAACCATCTTCGAAGCCTTTCATAAACCAGGTGGTGTTTTAGTCTACGGGATCCCTGAGTTTCGTCTGCCAAAAGCAATCGTCGCCCAGGAAGTCAATTTTCTTGAGAGGCTCGGAGTCAACCTGCAATGCAATGCAGTCGTTGGTAGAACCGTTTCTTTAGATGAGCTGTTCGAAGAGGGCTACGACGCCGTCTATGTCGGAGTCGGCGCAGGTCTGCCGAGATTCATGAACATCCCAGGCGAAAATCTCGTCGGCATACTCTCGGCCAACGAATATCTCACCCGTGCCAATCTCATGAAAGCATACCTGTACCCTAAAGTTGACACGCCCATCCCAATCGGCAAAAATGTGGTGGTTCTTGGAGCTGGTAACGTGGCCATGGACTCCGCTCGAACGGCTATGCGTCTTGGTGCCGAAAGTGTAAAGGTCGTCTATAGGCGATCCCGTGAAGAAATGCCTGCTCGTAAAGCTGAGATTCATCATGCGGAAGAAGAAGGGATCGAACTCTTTCTGCTGACCAACCCAACGCAATACCTGGGTGACGAGAATGGCAGACTCACCGGCATGGAATGTTTGCGTATGGAACTCGGCGAACCTGACGATTCCGGAAGACGTCGGCCAGTCGCTGTGAAAGGATCAGAATTCATAGTCCCCTGTGACCTGTGCATAGTGGCCGTAGGTTCCGGTGCTAATCCGCTTTTAACAAGTGAGACTCCGGATATGAAATTAAATAAATGGGGCAATGTTGTGGCCGATCCAAAAACCGGAAAAACCACCAAAAAGGGCGTCTGGGCTGGTGGTGACATTGTCACCGGCGCTGCAACCGTCATCCTGGCCATGGGGGCCGGACGAGATGCCGCCAATTCAATACACGATTACCTGACTCTTGGATGGTAACATAAGACTTTAGCTAATTCCAAGCTAGCCTGCTTTTCCCAGTCGGCAATTCCGCTCATCTTTATGGGCGGGATTGTCGGCTGCGTCCCCTCCTCTCAATGCCACTTTCGCACTGCCGAGCGGCCCAAATCGAGCATTTTCATTTTTCACCATAATATATAACTATTACTGAACGTAGTATTCATTGAAATGAATACAAGACGCCCTTTCACTTATCTTCCTGTTATTCCGTTTCTTAAGCATTCAATTAATTTCCACCAAAACAATAAATCAATTTTGGAAATTCCAGAATGCCACTCTCTTCTTGGGCGTTTATTGTGCATATTGTGCTTTATCGTAAACATATTGTAGAATTATTCGTCCCTAAATGACTCGTTGAGCCACTCCGTGGTCCCAAAATGACCCAGATAGCCACTCCGTGGTGCAATAAAAATCCAGCATGGCACAAGGCGCACATCGTCTTGGATATTTTGCACAACAAAAAATAGCCACAAGCCCTTTAAGTACTTGTTTGCGAACAACAAATAAATTCTTGACAGAGAACTAAGCCTCCTGTTAATGAATGGTTATTCATAATTCTTTTTGTTTAGGTGTGCGCTGTTTACCGGCCGCATGGTATGGAAAAAAGCAGTGAGAGGGGAAACGATGTCAACGGAACTGGTTTTATCGGCAGTGGCACTCATAGGCCTTGCTGCTCTTGTTCCCTGTCTGATGATAGCAACCACTATTTTTGGTCCGCGATCCAAGGGAAAGATAAAGAATGAAGCCTACGAAAGCGGTGTAGGTCCGATTATAGGCACGGTTGATCAGAAGTTCAGCGTCAAATTTTATCTCCTCGCAATTCTCTTCCTGATATTCGACATTGAGGCGGTCTTCATGTATCCATGGGCTGTCAGTGTCCGTGAACTAGGCTGGTTCGGATTTACAGAGATGGTAGTCTTCATGCTGCTGCTTCTCACTGGACTCATCTACATTCTTAAGAAAGGGGTGCTCAATTGGCGTTAGGATTGGAAGCAAGTCTCGGCGACACAGTCATCACCACTAAACTTGATGAGGTCGTCAACTGGGGTCGGCAATATTCACTGTGGCCATTCATATTTGGAACCGCCTGTTGCGCGATTGAGTTTATGAGCGCAGCAGCGAGCCAACACGACATATCCCGTTTTGGCGCAGAGGTCGTTCGTTTCTCTCCTCGCCAAGCGGATCTCCTGCTGGTATGCGGAACTATCAGTTATAAACAGGCACCCATTCTGAAAAGAATCTACGAGCAGATGCCTGATCCCAAATGGGTCGTCGCCATGGGAGCCTGTGCGAGTTCCGGGGGAATATATGACAACTACTGCACTGTTCAGGGTATTGATACTATAATTCCTGTAGACGTTTTTATCTCGGGCTGTCCCCCTAGACCAGAAGCTGTGCTGGATGCCTTGATTGCTATCCAGGACCAAATTAAAGGCGAAAGCGTCCTCAAAGATCGCCATAAAGACTTCAAAGGGATTCTCGACTGATATGAATGCGACGGCTTTAGAAAAAATCCAAGCCGCGTTTCCAGAGGCGACCTGCAAAGTTGTTCTGGATTCAGTGGTTGTTGATGTACAGCCTGAAAACCTGGAGAGCACTCTTTCCCGGCTCAAGAACGAGGCAGATTTTAACTGCGGAATGTTGATTGATGTCACGGCAATCGATTACCTTCTGTATCCACAGCCTCGGGAAGCCAGATTTTTTGTAGTATATACCCTCCGCAACTGGCAAAAAAATATCCTCGTGCAGGTACGTACTCCGGTAAAGGATCCTGCTGTAGGGATTCCCAGTGCTACGCATCTTTGGGGATCGGCGAACTTTGGCGAAAGAGAAGTTTATGACCAATACGGCATCCACTTCCAAGGCCATCCTGATCTCAGAAGGATACTCAATCATTGGCAATTCGAGGGGCACCCGCTTCGCAAGGATTATCCCATCGAGAAAGGTCAGGTTTGTCTGGAAAGTGACAGTCTGGAAAAGGAAATTCGCGCCCGGCTTGCTAAAAAAGGCCTTGGTGAGCAAACGTTGCGGGACATCAATACTGAAGTCATGTACCTCAACATCGGTCCTTCTCATCCGGCAACTCATGGAGCAATCAGAATTCTTACCGCTCTGGACGGTGAAACCATTCTCGCTAACGTCAATGAAATTGGCTACCTGCATAGAGGTTTTGAAAAAACAGCAGAGAATAGAACCTACAATCAGATTGTTCCACTCACAGACCGGCTCAACTACTGCTCTTCCATGATCAATAACATTGCCTATGCCAAGGCTGTTGAATCATGGCTGGGCGTAGAGATTACCGAACGAGCCAAATTCATGCGGGTCGTGCTCACAGAATATTATCGGGTGCTGGATCATCTGGTTTGCCTCGCCGCCGCCTTGGTCGACATGGGAGGTCTGACAAATTACTGGTACCTCTATAACGAAAAAGAGGCCGGCTATGACCTTATCAGCCGCCTGACCGGTGCACGCCTCACAAGCTCCTTCACTCGAATCGGCGGGATGTATCGCGATTTTTATGAGGGATGGGAAGAGGATCTGGAAATTTCCCTACGTGGTATTGAAAAGGGGTATGGCGATTCCTTGAAACTTGTCGATACGAACCGAATTGTTCATGACCGAACGCAGGGTGTCTGTGTCGTTTCAGCTGAAACCGCCTTGAGCTATGGCTTTACCGGTCCTGTTCTCCGGGCAAGTGGTGTTCCCTTTGATCTGCGGAAAGACGCACCTTACTATAATTACGAATCCTTTGATTTCGAGGTACCCGTCGGCACCAATGGCGATATCTACGACCGATTCATGATTCGTTTTTATGAGATGGCCCAGTCTATCCGCATCATACGGCAGGCTATGAAACACATTCCCAAAGGCCCGATCAACGTCAAGGAATCCCAGGTTTGTTTACCGCCAAAGCAGCAAGTCTACAACAACATTGAAGGGTTGGCTAACCACTTCAAACTGATTTTCGAGGGAGTAAAGACCCCTCCGGGTGAATGGTATGACTCTTACGAAGCCGCAAACGGCGAATTAGGGTTCCATTTTGTCTCTGACGGGTCAGGCAAACCCTACAAGCTGAAAGTGCGACCGCCATGTTTTTATATCATGGGTGGTTTTCATAAAATGGTTGAAGGTAACATGATAGCAGACGCCGTCATCAACCTGAGTTGTATCAATATAATCGGTGGGGAGCTGGACAGATGAGCGATCGTTCACAACTGATTTCGACAGGGACACCATTCCAGTTCGATAAGGAAAGGGATGCTGAATTCGAAAGGCTTGTCAAACGTTATCCGACCAGGGAGTCGATGATTCTCCCTGCTCTGTGGTTGATACAGGAGCAAGAGGGATGGATAAGCCAGGAAGCAATAGCCTATGCAGCCGACCGCATTGGTACCTTTGCCAGTAAGGTGTACGAGGCTGTAACTTTTTACACCATGTACCATCTCCATCCAATGGGCAAAAATCATATCTGTGTCTGTCGGACGCTTTCCTGCTGGCTGCGAGGTAAACAGGAAATTGTCGATTACCTTAACAACGAAATCGGCATTAAACCAGGCGAGATAAGTAAAGACGGCAAGTTCAGCCTGGAAGAGGTTGAATGTTTGGGTCATTGCGGTACCGCCCCTGTTGTTCAGGTCAATGGCGAATTCCACGAGAACATGGACGTGGATAAGCTGAAATCGCTGCTGGCCACACTGAAATAAGGAGGCGTATGGATATGGAAGTTAAGATTCTCAGTGCCAGGTTCGATATTAAAGACGCCCATAAAATTAAAGTTGCCCAAAAGCACGGCGCATATTCCACCCTTGACAAGCTCTTCTCCATGAAACCTGAAGACGTCATTGACCTGGTGAAAAACAGCGGCCTGCGAGGAAGAGGCGGGGCTGGTTTTCCGGCGGGTGTGAAATGGAGCTTTTTGCCCAAAAATACCGGCAAACCGGTCTATCTGACCGTCAATTCCGACGAATCTGAGCCGGCAACTTTCAAAGATCGTTATATCCTCGTCAAAGACCCGCATGCAATGATCGAAGGCATCATCATCTGTAGCTATGCCATAGGCTGTCATGATACCTACATATATATCCGCGGTGAATATACCACCCAGGTAAAAGCACTCCAGGCTGCAATAGATGAAGCCTATAAGGCTGGATATCTCGGTGACAGTGTTGCAGGGCAAGATTTTAAACTGAACGTCACAGTTCACCGCGGGGCTGGTGCTTATGTCTGCGGGGAAGAGACCGCTTTGCTTGAATCCATTGAGGGCAAAAAGGGACAACCGCGAAGTAAACCACCATTTCCCGCAGTCGCCGGTCTCTATGGTTGTCCGACAATCATTAACAATGTCCAGACTATTGCTTCATTGCCGTTTATCATTAAAAATGGCGCAGATGCATACAAAGTTTACGGTACCGAGAAAAGCCCGGGAACACATTTATTCGGTATCTCCGGTCACGTTGAAAAACCTGGCATGTACGAACTACCGCTTGGATTACCTCTTCTTGAAGTCATTGACAAGGTGGCCGGGGGAGTTTGGCAAGGCAGGAAACTGAAAGCTGTCATCCCAGGAGGAAGTTCAACTCCGGTCCTGTTACCGGAAGAGGCCAAAACGGTGACGCTTGATTATGAATCCATGGCAGCACATAAGACCATGTTTGGTTCCGGTGGAATCGTGGTCCTTGATGAAACTGTCGATATCGTCCAGCTCGTCAAAAACCTCATCGACTTTTATCACCACGAATCCTGTGGACAATGCACTCCCTGCCGTGAAGGTCTTGGCTGGATGTTAAAGATTGTCAAAAAAATACTCAGCGGCGAGGGCACCATGGTCGATGTCAACCTGCTGCGTGAGCTTTGTGACAACATTGAAATGAAAACAGTGTGTGTTTTATCGGCCGCCTGCACCATGCCGGTACGTAGTTATCTGGATAAGTTCAGGCACGAGTTTGAGGCGTATGTGGCAAAGAACGATTCTTCAGCAGCAGAAGCGAAATAGGAATAAGGCACCCAATGGCTGACAAGATTAAACTATTTGTGAACGGAGCTGAGGTCGAGGTCGAATCAGGTAAAAACCTGATTGATGCCATCGGTGCTGTCGGCATCGAAATACCTCACTTATGTTACCACCCTGCACTCGGGGCTGACGGCAATTGCCGAATGTGCCTGGTCGGGATAGAAGACGGCAGGCCACCACTTGTACCGGCATGCAAAACACCCGCTCAGGCAGGCATGAAGGTGTTGCTCGATGCGGCACATATCAAAAAAATCCAGCATGATGTGATGGAACTCGAACTGATTAACCATCCTACTGATTGTCCTGTCTGTGACCAGGCTGGAGAATGCAAACTGCAGGACTATTACATGTCTTACGACCAGGCTGAAAGCCGGATGACGGTTCCGCCGGTGGTGAAAGGCAAGAAAATGGATTTAGGGGCTGGGGTAGTCCACGATCAGGAGCGTTGCGTAGTTTGTGGCAGATGTGTAAGGTTTTGCCGGCAAATAACCAAGACCGGGGAACTCGGCATTATAAACAGAACCGATGACGCCCGGGTCAATATTTTTCCCGGCAGGCCCCTTTCCAACCGATACGCCATCAACGTGGTTGACCTCTGCCCGGTTGGCGCCATGACCAGCAAGGATTTCCGTTTCAAACAACGGGTCTGGTTTTTGAAAAAAGCGCCTGGGGTCTGTCATGGCTGCTCAAAAGGCTGTAACATCACCATCGATCACAATCGGGAAAAATATAAAGATGATATTATTTACCGTTTCAGACCGCGGCAGAACGACCAGGTTAACGGGTATTTCATTTGTGATGCAGGGCGGTTGAGCTATAAAGAAGAGAATGAAGGACGATTAGTCGAAGCAAGACTCGCCAAGCAAGTTCGATCGATAGATGATGTTCTTGCGGCCTGCACCAACGAGATTGAGCGGGCAGACAAAATAGTTGTTGTTCTTTCGCCAAACTGTTCGCTGGAACAGATGGTTTCGGTGCAAGCCCTGGCCAAGAAACTAGGTGCCACACTTTCCGGTTATAGCGAAGGATATATCAAAAAAGGCGATGGGGACGATTATCTCATTCAGGATGATAAGTCGGCAAACCGCGCTGGTCTCACCCTACTCGGGGTTGATTGTTCGAGGGAAGGCTTTGAAGAGGCGATGCAGGAAGCCAAGCTGCTCATCAACTTCAACAACGACCTGACTCTCAGCTACGAAGAGAGCGAGCTGAAAAAACTGTTTCAGGGGACTAAGGTTATAGCAGTTGCCACCCATGATAACAAGTGTACAGCCATGGCCGATCTGGCGATCCCGGTTGCATCCTACAGTGAGTACACAGGCTGTGTGATAAACTGCGACAACATACTACAGAAATTTGGCAAGGCTATCACCAAAAACAACGATCTTCCTGATATCTGTGCCATTGCAACAAGGCTTGGTGGTCCGCTTGCCGGCCCTGAGGAAAGATTTGCAGCTTTGCAGCAAGTTATCAGTGCACTCAAGGACCTTGAGCCTGACCGGATCCCTGCGGAGGGATTGAAATTAAACGATAGCGAGGCTGCCAATGTCACTGCTTGATTATTTAATGATTGCCATTCGCGTTGCCTTCAGCGCCTTTATTCCGCTCTGTTTCGTAGCTGTGTGCGTATGGATGGAACGGAGGGGTGCCGGCTATTTCCAGGATCGGTCCGGCCCGAACAGGGCAGGCATCTTTGGTTTCAGGGCTGCAGGCCTAGTGCAAAACCTCGCTGACGGTATTAAACTGGCCTTCAAAGAAGATGTTATTTCGGAACATATCAAGCATAAATTCTTCTTTGTTCTCGCACCTATTATCGTCTTTTTTACAGCCATTGTCTCATTCGCTGTCGTTCCTTATGCCGATACCCTGGTCCTGGGAGGAAAAAGCTATATAATGCAAGGAATTCCGTTCGATCTCGGTATTCTCTGGTTCCTTGCCCTTGCAGGTTTTTCGGTATACGGCATCATTCTCGCCGGCTGGTCGTCATCTAATAAGTACGGCATACTTGGAAGTCTTCGTTCTGCTGCACAGGTAATCAGTTACGAGATTCCAATGGGACTGGCTATAGTGAGCCTTCTCATTGTCTATGGGACAGTCAACCTGAACGAAATGGCCCAATTTCAAGGCAAGCTCCTGTTCGGTTTTATCCCAATGTGGGGGGCTCTCCTTCAACCTCTTGGCATGATTATTTTCATCATCGCCGCTTTTGCCGAATGCAATAGAACACCCTTTGATTTAGCCGAAGGGGAAAGTGAGCTTGTCGCCGGGTTTCATGTTGAGTACAGCGCCATGAAATTTGCAGTTTTCTTCATGGGTGAATATATTGCCATGTTTGCCTCAAGCTCCATAATTGTCACGTTGTTTTTTGGAGGATACCAGATTCCATTCCTCTCAACCGACACCCTCATCAACCATGCTAAACCGGTAGCTTTTCTCCTGATGGTTTTCCTGCCGGTTATTATGCACTTTTTTACCGGCTGGATTAGAAGGAGCAACGTTAGTCATTACCCAAGGGAAAATGATCCCCGTGTGTTTGAAGCAAACGTTTACATTAAAGGCTTTTGGGGACTGACCATCATCTTAGAGCTGGTCTTGCTTGCCATCCTGTTCAGTGCATCAGGTGGTGCTGGAACCAGCATCTTCATTGCCCTGCTTCAGATATGCACGCTCCTACTGAAAATTACCATGATGATTTTTGTCTTTATCTGGGTACGCTGGACCTTGCCGCGTTTTCGATATGACCAGCTACAGAAACTTGGATGGCAGATGCTCCTACCACTGGCTCTTCTGAACATCTTCATTACAAGCGCAGTTGTCGTGGCGTTGAGCTAAAGGAGGATGACATGGGTGCTAAAGTCAAAACAATAGAGCGTAAAGGCTCGAGCCTTGTAGAGAGGCTCTACCTTATTGAGATTTTCAAAGGTATGGCCACTACCTTCGGCCATTTATGGAGAAATCTTCTCGACAACAGGAAACTGTATGTTCGTCACTATCCAGAGGTTCAACCGGAGATTCCCGTCCGCTGGCGGGGTCGTCATCGACTGACGACCCATGAGGATCAAACAGTGAAATGTGTGGCGTGTTTTATGTGCCAGACCAATTGTCCGGCCAACTGCATCATGATTGAGGCCGGAGAACGGCTTGACGGGAAAGCGGAGAAAATGCCGGTCAAGTTTAACATAGACCTGCTCGAATGTATTTATTGCGGATATTGCGTTGAAGCCTGTCCTGTGGATGCTATCCGTATGGATACCGGAATTTTCTCCGTTACCGGCAACAATAAGGAATCCTTCGTTCTTGGGCTCGAGGAGTTGCTCGCAACCCCCGGTGCCTTTTCCGAAGAAGAATATAAGAAAGGGGGCGCTTGATATCATGTTTGCAGAGTGGCTATTTATCGTGTTTTCAGTGATGTCCGTTCTTGGCGCCTTAGGGTTGGTATTGTTTCGCCACCCGATGAGCGGGGCGATGAGTCTGATAGTGACAATGATCTCACTGGCTGGATTATACGCACTGTTATCTGCCAAGTTGATTTTTGTCCTGCAGCTGATCGTCTACGCTGGGGCAATTATGTCGCTTATCCTCTTCATTATTATGTTTCTGAACATTCAGACACGTGATCTGCCTGAGGAAACCGGTCGATTTTACTATCTTATCGGTGGAATAATTTTGATTGTTCCCTTTGCCGCTTTTCTTATCAAGGTAGTGAAAAGTATACCCGGCAGTGAAGTAACGATTGTCGGTAACGGCTTTGGCGGGGTAAAAGAGGTTGGACTTATTCTTTTTCAAGACTGGTTATTACCCTTTGAAATTGTTTCCATTCTGCTGCTCGTGTCTCTTGTTGGTGCGGTAGTACTTGCAGGAAAGAGGAGGTTGAGCAAATGATTCAGAATTATCTCATTCTCAGTATCATTCTCTTTTGTCTGGGTATGCTCGGTGTTATATCCAGACGAAATGTGTTCACTGTATTTATGTCCATAGAGCTTATGCTCAATGCTGCAAATCTTGCTTTTATAACCTTTTCACGATTGCATGAAAGTATGGATGGTCATATTCTCGCCTTGCTTGTCATGGCTGTTGCCGCAGCTGAGGCTGCGCTGGCTCTCGCGGTAGTTATTCTGCTTCATAAGCACAAGGGTAAACTGGATACCAACGTATTCAGCCTGTTAAAAGGGTGATTCCATGGAACATACAACTACTTATCTCGGATTAATTCCACTCTTCCCGCTTATTGGAGCGCTGGTGATTGGTCTTCTGCATATGCTCACCTGCAGAAAGAAAGCATTCTCGGAAAAAATGTACGGATCACTCGCCTGTATTGGCCCGGTTCTCTCATTTTTTCTCTCTCTTGTGGTTTTCTTCCATCTTAAAGGGCTTCCGGCTGAAGAACGATTTCTCACCCACAACGCCTACACCTGGTTTGCAGTTGGCGATTTACACGTCAACATGGGTTTCCTGGCCGACCCACTTAGTGCCCTGATGTTACTGTTTGTCACATTTGTCGGTGCATTAATTCATATCTATTCTATTGGATATATGTCTGGCGATAAAAATTACGGCAAGTTTTTCTGCTATATGAACCTCTTTCTTGGCGCTATGCTGATATTGGTTTTAGGCAGCGGTCCTGTTGTAATGTTTGTCGGCTGGGAAGGTGTAGGCCTCTGCTCTTACCTTCTGATCAGCTTCTTTAGTGAAGATACCAACAATGTACTGGCAGGTAATAAGGCGTTTATCGTCAACCGTATCGGTGACTTAGGTTTTGTTCTCGGAGTGTCTGTATTATTTTGGGCCATCGGAGCAGGCGGATTTGACTATCTCTCTCTTAAAGCCAATGCCCATAATCTTACCCCGACGATAGGCATTACCGTCTGCTTACTCCTTTTTATCGGCGCCTGTGGTAAATCTGCTCAAATTCCTCTGTACGTCTGGTTACCCGACGCCATGGCCGGTCCTACTCCGGTCTCCGCACTGATCCATGCTGCTACCATGGTCACTGCCGGTGTCTATATGGTTGCTCGCTTCAGCTTTATCTACGCTCATTACCCGATTGCCGGCTCAATTATTGCCTGGGTCGGTATCCTGACCGCTCTTCTGGCTGCAATTTTCGGTATGTTCCAAAAGGATATCAAGAAAATACTCGCTTATTCCACGGTCAGTCAGCTCGGCTATATGTTTGCAGCGGTGGGTGTGACCGCTTACTCTGCCGGCATCTTTCACGTCTTCACCCATGCCTTTTTCAAGGCCCTTCTCTTTCTCGGGGCCGGATCCGTTATTTACGCTCTGCATCATCAGCAGGATATTTGGCAAATGGGTGGCCTGAAAGACAAACTTCCGACAACATACAAGACAATGCTGATCGGTGCTTTGGCTCTTTCCGGTGTGCCACCTTTTTCCGGCTTTTTTAGTAAGGACGAGATCCTCTTTTCAGCGTTGGCCACCGGTCATACTGGAATATGGTTTATTGGAGTACTGGTAGCCGGAATAACCGCATATTATACTTTCCGACTGATTTTTCTGGTTTTCCATGGAGAACCGCGAGATAAAAAAGCGTATGATCATGCCCATGAACCACCTGCAGTGATGACTGTTCCACTCATCGTTTTAGCAGTCGGTGCGGCAGCTGCCGGGGTGCTCAATCTTCCGGCAATTTTTGGCGGCTCCCTCAACGTTTCACAATGGCTTGAGCCTAGTCTTGTTGAGCATCATGCCCATATGGGTATCGGGGCAGAAATCCTGGCAATCGCCGCCAGTATAGGTGTCGTGGCAATCGGGATTTACATTGCCTATAGAAAATTCGGCCAAGGGGCTGAAGAACCCGTATTCACAGGTTTTGCCAAGATCGGCTACAATAAATTTTATGTGGACGAGATCTATAACGCCGTGTTTGTCCAGCCCTACAAAGGCTTTGGTTCGATAATTACCAAATTCCTTGAACCAAATGTCACTGACAGTGGTGTGAAGTTTTCCAGCTGGTTCTACCAGAAGGCAGGAACTGCTTTCAAGGCCCTTCAGGTAGGCTATGTTCGGATTTATGCAATTTATATGGTTATAGGGCTGAGTCTTATGAGCCTCTTCCTATCTCAATCGATCAACTAGGTAAGGTGTAAGAATGTTTGAATATGCCCTTTCAGTCATGATCTTTTTGCCAATTCTCGCCGGAATGGCAATGCTCCTCTTTCCCATTAGCAGGGGGACATCCCGAATAGCTGGATTGATCGTTTCGGTGGTGATCCTTCTTATGGGTATCGAATTGTTCATTGGTTTTACCGGAACAGGTGGTATGCAATACCTTGAGAACCGGCCTTGGATCGAATCACTTGGCATCAGCTACGGTCTAGGTGTAGATGGTATCAGTCTTCTGGTCCTGATGACTGGAGCAATATTGTTCCCCATGGTTTTCACCGTCTTTAAAACGAAAGAGAAGGGTTATTACGCTAATCTGCTCATTGCACAAGGTGCGATGATAGGCGCCATTTGCGCAACAGATTTGGTCCTTTTTTACATTTTCTGGGAAATAATGCTCTTGCCGATCTTCTTTATGATAGGAATTTATGGTGGTCCAAAACGACTGCCGGCCACCTTGAAAATCACCATATACACTATTGCCGGCTCCCTTCTGATGCTCGCCGCCTTAATATATGTTGGGGTTTCTTATCATAACCAATTCGGTAAATGGACATTCGATATTGTTCAGCTCTCCGCCCTGGATCTAGGGGGTGGCTTTGCGATCTTGGCGTTTCTTATGTTCATGGTGGCTTTTGCTATCAAGATTCCTCTTTTTCCCTTTCATACATGGTTACCTGACGCTTATACCGAGGCACCAACGTCAACTACCTTCGTGCTCTCTGCGATTATGGCCAAAATCGGTGTCTACGGGGTTATTCGTTTTGTAATCCCGGTGTTTGAAATCGAATTTGCCAGGTTTGCTATACTGCTTTCCCTTGCAGGAGTTGTCGGCATGATGTATTGCGGTCTCGCAGCCATTGCCCAGAAAGACATGAAAAGAATGCTGGCATTCTCATCTGCCTCCCATATGGGCATTATTGCTCTTGGGGTCTTCTGTATGAATGTTCAGGCACTGACTGGAAGTCTTTTTCAAATCGCCGCTCATGCCACCAGTACCGGTGTCCTTTTTCTTTTCGTCGGTCTGATGGAGGAAAGAATGGGGAGCCGGGAGATCGGTGATCTTGGTGGAATCGCCTACCGTGCGCCAATTTTCGCGACCTTTTTTGCAATTGCTATGCTCGCATCCGTCGGTCTACCCGGCACAAGTGGTTTCATCGGTGAATTTCTCATTATTCTTGGGGCTGTTAAATTTAATGGTTTTATTGGCTTTCTTGCGGGAACTTCCCTTATCATTGGGGTCTGCTACATGCTCTGGATGTTTCAGAGGGTTTTCTTTGAAAAAACCAACGAGCGAACCATGGAATTTCAAGACCTTAATGTGTCTGAAGCCCTCACCTTTTTACCAGTTATCCTACTTATCATTGCCATGGGAATTTTCCCCCAGGCCTTTATCGCAAAAATCGAACCGGCGGCTCAACTCCAGATTGCTAAGGTCTTTTCAATGACCCAAAGCCAGGTTGCCGAAACAACAGTCCCGACTCCTGGACACAACATCCATAAGAATTAAGGCAGGGTAACCACTATGCATGATTTTTTGTCCATCCTCCCTCTGCTCATTATCTGTGCAGGTGCCATCCTGTTAATGCTTCTCTCAGCGTTCGAGAAGGTCCAGGTAGAGACAGCGTCTTTTGTCAGTATGGGACTTTTTGGTGCTGCTTTTTTCGTTCAATTACTGGTTGGCTGTGGCCCGGCGACTGTGGTATTTGGCAAGGTGTTCAACGGAATGTTGGTTACCAGCAATTTCACCATGATTGGCGGACTCATAATCCTCGGATGCGGATTTTTCACTGCCATGAGTTCGCACAGCTATTTTAAGGTAAACTCATTCTGTACCCTTGAATTTTACTGCATCATGATGTTTGGGGCCTGCGGTATGTTGCTTCTGACCATGGCTCAGGAACTCATCACGGCTTTTATTGCTTTGGAGATAATGTCACTCTCCATCTACATTCTGGTTGGCTATGATCGTAACAATGTCACCGCGACAGAAGCTATTCTCAAGTATCTGATGCTTGGTGCCTTCGCCGGGGCATTTTTCACCATGGGAACGGCTCTTATTTACGGAGGGGCCAGTACTACCAAATTTACTGGAATTGCCTCGTTTATCAGTGCTAATTCCGCTACCAACCCACTGCTTATTGCTGGAGCCTTTCTGCTCTTTGTGGCATTTCTCTTTAAAGTGGCGGCATTCCCCTTTCATGCATGGGTAATTGATGTTTACGACGGTGCTGCAGCACCCGTAACTGGTTTTATGGCTACTGCACTCAAAACCGCAGTCTTTGTGGTTTTTGCCAATTTCCTGGCACTGAACGTTGACTTGCACAGCGGCTGGATTACCTTTCTTTTTTATGTCTCTGTCTTTACCATGTTTGGCGGCAACCTTATCGCCATTGGTCAGAGCAGTCTCAAAAGAATGCTGGCTGCTTCTGGTATTGTTCATTCCGGATATTTGCTTATTGCTCTGGTTGCTATCAGCACCGATCATTTTACAGGGAGTGTCATTGGCTATTATCTTGCTGCATATTCGGTTGGTACCCTTGGTATCTTTGCCGCCCTCTCTTATTTAGGCGGTGAGGGAGAGAAACGGGCCACGTTTGACGATTTCAAAGGGTTGGCCAAGGTTCGACCTTATTCTGCCGCCGCTATCACGGTATTTCTCCTCTCCATGGCAGGAATACCGCCAACTGCCGGTTTTATGGGGAAATTCTATATAATCACTAGTGCAATTTCAGCTGGACAAACGGCTCTCGCCGTACTTGGAGTAGTCAGTAGCATTTTATCTATGTGGTATTATCTTCGTCTCATAGTTAATATGTATTTCCATGATACTGAAGATAGCTTTGAAGTTGTAGGATCACCTCTGGCAAGTGCCGGTACTTTTGCTCTGGTGATCTGCGTGTTTGCCATAGGTCTTTACCCGATTGTTATTTAAAAATGTTCGTGGTGTAAAACAGTGCAACTATTCAGCCCAGCAGAGCTTAATTTTTTGCTGACTGATATAAACGTGGAGTCTGCGATATGAAAGTAAAAGATATTCTAGCAGTCAAAGGAAGTCGGGTTGTCACGGTCGAGAAGGACTGTGCCGTTATCAACGCCATGTTGATTTTTTCCGCCAACCGGGTCGGTTCTCTGCTCGTTATGGACAAGGACAACAACATCCTTGGAATTATCGGTGCCCGTGATGTTCTGATGGCTGTTGTCAATCACCTTGATGAGATAAAAACTCTCACCGTTGAGAACATCATGACAACCAACCTCATCGTCGGGACACCAGAGGATTCTATCGATTACATTCAGTCTATAATGACCGAAAACAGGATACGCCATGTCCCTATTCTCGAAGGCAAGGAACTGAAAGGGCTGGTTTCTATCGGCGATGTTGTAAAATCCCAACTCAAGGAAACGCACGTAGAGAACAAATACCTTAAAGATTATATTGCAGACAAATATCCCCGGTAAAATTAATTTCTGGTTGAAATTGCTGCAGACATTCTGAATAGTTCTTTTGTCTCTGTTAGCAATTCTTGATTGCTTATAAACAAAAAAAGCTTTCCTCCGACATGGTTTGGAGGAAAGCTTTCTTGTTTTCAGGTATGAGCTTGATATTACTCTTCCGGATGACCTATGAAGGCCATCCGATGGAACCTACAGCAGAGGTATCAATATCAATTCTCTTTTTTATTGTCGAAATACTTCTTCGTTTCTGAAACAACAACCGGAGTCAAAAACAGCAAACCGATAAGGTTAGGAATCGCCATCAGACCATTCATTGTATCAGAAATATTCCAGACTAAGCTGAGCTTGGAAATCGCACCAACCCCTACAAAAATGACGAAGGCGATCCGGTAAGGTAATACCGCTTTCACACCAAAAAGATATTCGATTGATTTCTCACCGTAATAACACCAGCCGAGGATAGTTGAGTAAGCAAAAAGAATAATTCCGATCGTCACGACATGCGCTCCACCCGGCATACCGGCCGCGAAAGCCAATGTAGTTAATTCCGCACCGGTTGTGCCATTTGACCAGAGGCCGCTGATTATGAGAACCAGGCCAGTCATCGTACAAACAACTATGGTATCGATAAAAGTCTGGGTCATTGACACCAGTGCCTGAGTGATCGGGCTCTTCGTCTGTGCAGCGGCTGCAGCAATTGGCGCACTGCCTAGACCGGACTCGTTGGAAAACACCCCTCGTGCCACACCCATCCTGATAGCCAGCATGATGCTCGCCCCCGCAAAACCACCTACGGCTGCGGTAGGACTAAATGCCTGCTCGACGATAAAGATTAAAGCCGCTGGAACTTGGGTTATATGGGTAAGAATGATATACCCTGCACCGCCCATATAAAAAACGATCATGATCGGAACGAGGAAACCGGTTACTCGGCCAATTTTCTTGATACCACCCAATACAACTGCTGCGGTACAGACCATTAGAATTATCCCGGTCACAACGGTGGGAATATGGTAGGTTGCCTGGACGGCATCGGCCACGGAATTGGACTGTACCATGTTACCGATACCGAAAGCGGCAAAAGAAGCAAAGATAGCAAACATGGTCCCAAGCCAGGGCATCTTCAACCCTTTCGAGATATAATACATCGGACCGCCGTTCATCTCGCCATTTTCATCAACCACTCGGTATTTAACAGCCAGAACCGCCTCGGCATATTTGGTCGCCATACCGACAAGCCCGGTAACCCACATCCAAAATAATGCACCTGGCCCACCTACCGCAATCGCGGTTGCAACCCCGGCAATATTACCGGTACCAACGGTGGCAGAAAGCGCTGTCATCAGGGCCTGAAAGTGGGTGATATCTCCCGGCTCATCAGTGTCCTCTTTGCGTTTAATCAACGCAAGATAGAGCGCATAGCCGAGTTTTCTAAACTGGAGGCCACGCAGGGCAAAAGTCAACCAGCAACCTGTACCAACCAGCAAAATCAACATAGGCGGTCCCCAGGCAAATGCTCCGATTTTTCCTACAATCCCATCCAGCGTATTCAAAAATTCCATTGGTTCTCTCCTTTAACTTTTTAATAGTGACCATGTTCCTGTTACCCATGTTCCTGTTACTATTGAGCGAGTGTCCTGCCGAGAATTTACTGCAATACTTCTCGCACCGGCGTATACTCTAGTCCAAAAGCATCAGCTACGCCTTTATAAGTAACCTTGCCACTGACAATATTGAGACCGGTTTTAATCCCATGATCAAGGAGGGCCGCCTGCTTCCACCCATTATTGGCGATTTTAACGGCATAGGGAAGAGTTGCATTGGTCAATGCCATTGTTGAAGTGACCGGAACCGCTCCCGGCATATTGGCGACACAGTAATGGATCACCCCATCAACCTCATAAACCGGTTCCGTATGGGTGGTCGCTTTGGAAGTTTCAAAACATCCGCCCTGATCAATTGCCACATCGACTATTACAGCGCCTTTCTTCATTGTCTTCAGCATCTCGCGGGTAATAAGCTTCGGCGCTTTTGTACCAGCTACAAGAACAGCACCGATTATTACATCGGCTTCCATTACCAGATCACGCACCAGAGTCGGATTGCTCATCATTGGAAAGCAGTTTTTGGGCATAACCTCTGAGAGATAGCGAAGCCGATCAAGGTTCATATCGAGCAGACAGACTTTAGCTCCCAATCCACAAGCCATTTGAGCAGCGTTGGTTCCAACTACCCCACCACCCATGATGAGCACATTCGCCGGAGCCACTCCGGTAACTCCACCTAAAATTATTCCCCGGCCACCATATGAACGTTCCAGATATTTGGCCGCTTCCTGCATGGACATCCGCCCCGCGACTTCACTCATTGGAGTGAGGAGGGGAAGATCTCCTTTTGCCCCTTCTACCGTTTCATAGGCAATAGCGATAGACTTATTCTTGATAAAAGCACGGGTGAGTTGTTCATCCGGAGCAAAATGGAAATAAGTGAAAACAATTTGACCTTCTCGAACCATATTGTACTCTGAAGGTTGCGGCTCTTTGACATGCATTACCATATCAGAGAGAGCATAGATTTGAGCAGGAGTGGTTATAATGGTTGCTCCGGCAGCGATATACAAGTCATCGGAAAAACCACTTCCGATCCCTGCAGACTTCTCTACCATGACCTCATGTCCGTTGGCCCGCATAATCTCGACTCCGGCGGGAGTCATAGCAACTCTATTTTCTTCCACCTTAATTTCTTTTAAAATTCCAACTTTCATCTTTCCCAACCTCCTGATTAAAGAATATTTCTTCCCCACTAATTAGAGGGAACCGAAGTAAATCCCGGCAACATCTGCATCCTGCCCAAATTAATTTTGGCAAAATTTTCTTGCTACCGCTGGAGAATTGTTTGCAATCTGCCTGCCATTTCGAAAGACAGAGGGTTGAACGTTAATGTCTATCGGTCGGGTGATGATATTTTCTTCTACAAAATCAGGGCAAAGAAGCGAAATATTGTGTTTGCAGCAAAAAGGGTTAAATACAAAAAATGAAATGAGCGGAGTTACAGACAAAGCAATAATGGAAGTTATTGTTACCATTTCAACGGCACAACACACCTATCCAACCGTGATGATTAATTATATTTATATGGAACCGTATCGTTCCACTGGGTTGTTTTGTTACCGGGACAAAGTTTATATTTCGCAATTTTCTTCAATAGGGCGGTATGAGAAAGACCGAGCTTTTTCGCAGCTTTCCTGATGCTCGAGGTGGCATTGAGGGTGTCTATCAATATTTTAGTTTCATAACTGCCTACGAGATCCTTCAGTGACTTGGTGCTGTTTTCGGCAGAGACAGTGCAGCTGCTATTGCATCGGCCTAATGTCTCATGGCTTGGACGGATTGCTTCAACTTCAATACGATCAGAATCACTGAGCACAGAGGCCCGCTCAATCATATTTTTCAGTTCTCGGACGTTTCCAGGCCAACTATAGTTATATAACCTAGCCATGGCATCCTTGCTGATAGTCTGCCCATTGTTGCCCAGTTTTCGATTAAACTGCTGAAGAAAACTTCCCGCAAGAAGAGGAATATCCATCAGCCTTTCTCTAAGCGGTGGTATCTGAATGGTCAGCACGTTTATGCGATAAAACAAATCCTCGCGAAAACGGTTTTCTTGCACCATCTCTCTAAGATTTTTGTTTGTTGCTGTAATAACTCGAGCATTGACTGGTATCTCCTCAAATCCACCGATTCTCCTTACCAGACCGTCTTGAAGCACCCTTAAAATCTTTGCCTGGGGGCCGGGCGGCATATCACCGATTTCATCCAAAAAGATAGTCCCGTCGCTTGCAGCCTCGAACAATCCGGGCTTTCCTTTTTTTCTCGCCCCGGTGAAGGCACCATCCACGTAGCCGAAGAGTTCACTCTCAATAAGCGGTTCCGGAAGGGCCGCACAGTTAATTGGAATGAAAGGTCCGGTTCTTCCGCTTTCAAAATGCAGGGCTCTGGCGAACAGCTCTTTTCCGGTGCCACTCTCGCCTGTAATTGACACAATGGTGCCGGTGTCCGCGATTTTCCTGGCGAAAGTAATAAGATTTATAAGGGCAGGACTCTGGCCGAGAAAATCGTCAAAGGTCACCGAAAGAGGGGTCGATACGGCATCAACCATCTCTTTTACTTCTTTGAGATTGTTAATTAACAGAACAGCACCGACAAAATTTCCTCTGGAATCGTTAATCGGTTTAGCAGCCCCGTAGAACTCGACCCTACCGGTACTGGTTACCAGCGATTTCCTTCTACTGACCGGTATCCTTTTCTCTAAACAGTCGAGCAGAATCGAGTCCTTCGGGCTAATTTCACTAATATGCCGACCGATGATGTTTTCGTAGGTCAAGCCAAGAGTGCGACAAGCGACATTGTTGATGGTATTGATTACCCCCTTGGCGTCAACAGAAATAATGCCCTCATTCATGCCATCAAAAAGAGTTCGAAACCACTTCTGCCTTCTTTCCTGAGGCAGATTCCTCAATTCCAACTGACTTTCAATCTGTGGGAGAGTGGCCAAAAGTGCCAGCAAGGAGGCCTTGTCAAGGTTATGCTCTTTCTTTTCAATTTCTATCGAAATCTTGGCAAAGCCGTCCTTTTGCTCAACCTCCATGGCGACAATATTGAGACTCTGCTCGCACATCAGCCGGGCTATATCAAAGACAATTCCTATCCTATCTTTAAATAAAAGTTGAAACTTTAGATTCCCGGTCACCTATCTCCCCTATTCAAGAAAATTTGATTATAACTAATTCTTGGTTAGTTTACCCCTAGCTCTTCAGAAAAACGAGTCCAAACTTAACCACTCAGCCAATCAGAAGACGTCACATGCAGTTTGCTAAACCAGTAAAGACGGCATGCCCTTCCCCGTGTCGCACGACACTCAAAACATCTGGGAGTTTCTGCAACTGCTTGATCACTTGTTCCAGCTTCAGTTCCTCATTTACCTGCAACCACATTCGACTAACTTCGCCTCCTATAACCGGTACACAGACGATACCTTCGAGATTATAGGCCCGACGAGAAAAAAGACCACAGATATGAGACATAACACCGGGATGATTATTGACCTTGAGCTCAAGAACCATACTTGCTGAACTGTGGTCTTTTTCAATTCTGTTAACATTTACATTTTTCTGCATTGCACCCTCCAAGCATGATACTGTTTGAAGCTCCCGGGGGAACCATTGGATACACCTCTTCCTCTCGACCGATCGGAACATTGATAAGACATGGCCCCGGTTCGGCGAAAACGGTTGAAAGCAGTTCCGGTAGATTGCAACCCGCTTGTACGTTAAAAGCTTTCATACCAAATCCTTGAGCGATGGCTGCGAAATCTATATCAATCTGGAAGTCAGAGGCAAAATACTGTCCCGCATAGAAAAGATTCTGCTGTTGGCGAACCAATCCAAGAGAATTATTATTCATGACGATAATCTTTACATTGACCTGCTGTTCAACTGCCGTGGCTAATTCCTGAATATTCATCTGCAGACTCCCATCGCCGGTGAACAGAACAACTTGCCTATCCGGGAAAGCGAGGGATGCACCGATAGCAGTCGGCAGTCCGAAGCCCATGGTTCCCAAACCACCGGAAGTAAGCAATTGTCGCGGCCTGCTAAATGGATAGACCTGAGCAGTCCACATCTGATGCTTTCCGACATCGGTGGCCACAAAAGCATTCTGTTCAAGCAGCTCGGCAACCGCGAGGATAAGACCATATGGTTTTTCCGGAACGACGGCTTCGGGTGAGGTCATCGGATACATCTCCTGCAAAACCTCGATATGATTCCGCCAAATCTTTCGCTCGTTTGGCTGGATTAGAGGAAACAAGGCATGAAGCGACTCTTTTACATCGCCGACCAAACCAATATTGGCAGCCTTCAATTTTGAGAGTTCGCTGGGGTCAATGTCCATATGAATCACACTTGCATCAGGACAAAACTCCACGATTTTACCTGTCGCTCGGTCGTCAAACCGCGCCCCCGCAGCGATGAACAGATCACATTCCTGCAAGGCCATATTGGTTGAACGTGCGGCATGCATACCGAGCATGCCAAGCCCCAGGGGATGGTCCGAGGGAAAGGCACCAAGTCCCATCAGGGTCATGGTGCAAGGCAAAGTACATTTCTCACTAAGAGCTCTTGCCTCCTCTGCTGCCCCTGCGTGAATAATGCCCCCACCAAGGCAAAGTATCGGTCGCTTTGCCCTGTTTATCATCTCCGCTGCCAATGCGATTTGTGAGCTGTCGGCCTTTTTTTGCTCAAGGCGACGCCCCGGTTCCGGCCAGTCGTTCAAGGAAATACTCGCTGTTTGGATATCTTTTGGTACATCAATCAAGACCGGGCCTGGCCTGCCGGAAAGCGCCATTTCAAAGGCCTTCGGGATGATAGACAACAACTCATCCACTGATCTGACCAGATAATTGTGTTTGGTGATAGGGATAGACATACCGTAGGTATCTACTTCCTGAAAGGCGTCGGTACCGATCAAAGAAGTCGAAACCTGACCAGTGATACAGATAACAGGAATGGAATCAAGATATGCATCCGCTATGGCCGTGAGAATGTTGGTAGCCCCTGGGCCGGAGGTAGCAAAACAGACACCTGCTTTTCCAGTTGACCTTGCACCACCTTGGGCAAGGAAACCTGCTCCCTGTTCATGCCGGCATAGAATATGTTTAATAGCAGACGATTCAGATAATGCGTCATAGAGAGGCAGGTTGGCCCCTCCCGGTATTCCTGCGATCACCTCAATGGCCTGACGTTCCAACATCTTGATGATCAACTGAGCTCCATTCATCGTGTACATGTGTTCCTCCTGTCAATGGATTTTTTCTGCGTCGGCGACCGGAGGAGGCCATAAAAAAACCCCCGCCGGCGAAGCGCCGACAGGGGTTAAATAAATGATATTATATGTTTTTATTCCCTCATGGCACTCCGCCTTCAACCTTTCGGACCACAGCCACCACACTAAGTATTAGTGCCACGCTAAGAATAACGTTATTGATGGTCTCTGAAAGTGAATGCATTTGTGTCTGAGTGAGATTTTAATATCCCCAAACTCCGGGGACTCTGTTTTGTACCCCCTTGAGGGGGTATAAGGTCCTTAGAAATTATGACTCTACGTTTATCAAATAGCAGAATTGCTCAACATGGTCAAGGCTTTTTCAATTCAACATATGATCGGTATGTTTTCAGTTTCGGTCATACTGAATCTATTAATAGGTTTCCCAGAAGACCTGTTTTTACTTAACCTCAGGACCGGATGGGTCCTGTCTTACGGCTGTTTTGTAGCTCACTTGAACATTCCCTTGCGACTCATCCGCCAACTTCAGAGATGAAGGCTGAAGCACGAGATCAACCGATACTTTTCCATCGCTTCTGATTTTCTCCAGGGGTATTTTCTCCGTGTAAATGACTCGAATGCCTTTAAGGATTAGGTTGCCGCCTATCACTTCCACCGAATCGGGAATTGTGCGAGCACTCTGAAGAATAATACCAGCCGGCAACTTACCTGCCCAATCCGGCTGGATGGGCAGCTTTTTATGGACCGGCACATCAAGGTTCACCTCAAGCATTTGCGGTTCCAACTGCTTAAGCTCGATGCCAGGTGGCAAGATTATACCGTCTCTGGTGATGGCGACCTGGTTGGTACCTGCCACCGCGTTGGCTAGATTGAGTTTAACCTTCACCTGATCTGGCCTGACAGATCTGATCAGTGACCCGGATCCGCTGATTTGAAGCTTGACACTGCTTGCTGATGCGGAATATATTTCCATTTTTGGATTCCGATTTATAAACTCCACAGGCACGTCCAGGGTTGCGAGAGTCTCAAACCCACGGGCAAAACTCAACCAGATGCCAGTGATACCAATCAAGCAGATTATAGCAGCAACGCAGAGTTCAACTCTTTGGCTTCCGGCTCCTTTTGAAACACTTACAGCACCGGTATATTCACGCAACACCTGATTCAGTTCGATATTGTCCTTCATCTTGAGGATCGCTCGATCTTTAAATACCGTCACCTCCCCTCTCTCCTCGGAAACTGCGATCACCAAGGCATCGGTTTGTTCTGTCAGTCCAGCTGCGGCACGATGGCGAGTACCGAAATGAGAAGGAAGATCGTTCCTTTTTGAAAGAGGAAGAATGGCCCCAACTTCGACGACCTGGTCTCCTTGGATCACCGTGGCACCATCATGTACCGGTGTGCCATTCCAGAAAATACTCAACAACATTTCCCGTGAGAGTGTTCCCTGCCAGAGAACACCAGCGTGAACCACCTCTTCGATGCCTTTTTTAAGAGGCAAAACAATCAGCGCCCCTAGTTTGAGGCGTGCCAATTCGTAAACGCTTTCTGTGATAATTTCTATAGGTGTTTGGACTTGACGCTGGGGTATACCCCAAAAAAAGGATTTATAACTGCGCGCCTGAAAAACGCTGGCAATTTGATTACGAAATACAATGATAACAATCAGAGCAGCTGCAGCAATAATGCCCTGTATAGCCCAGCTGGTAACAATTAGTCCAATGCTCATTGCCATTCGCTCCAGCACCCAGAGCATGCCGATTGCTATAAACATTCGAATGACATCAGTCCCTCTAAAAAGCACGTAAAGCCTAAACATAATATAGCTGTTGAGGAGAATGTCTAAAATGTCCTGCCAGCGTAAGCTGACTAGAATTTGTATCAGTGAGTCCATGAAATCAATCCGTTATGCTGAATCGTAATGTGTAAAGGATCTTGTCGTTATTATCAGTAATATCAACCTGCCACGGTCCTTTGTCTGCATCTCTCAGCTGCATACTGGAAGAAGATGACCAGCGGGGTGGATAGATTGTAAACTGCTTTACAGTCACCTGGTTCCCTCGATGATACCATTTATGATAAATAACGGTTTGTTTCGGTACAGGGTCAAACTCCGTGAAACAGGAAACCCGGCCCAAGTCGATGGAAAAAACGATAGCCTCATTGACTGGTGCAAATTTCTGAATCGACTCGCACATGACAGCTTTAACCAGTGTTGGTTGTTCAGAGGGAACAGGGATCTCCTCAGTCCACGCTGAACCTGGAACAACAAACAGAGCGAAAACAACAATGAAGCACATTCTTCTGAATATATTTTTCATAATTTTTCCATTTGTGTATATACTTTTTCCCTAAGAAAAAATTGTCAAAGTCAAGCTGTTCGGCGCTGTGGAATTATAATAAAACAGATTCACCACTTGTTGGGCGATTATGTCTGTGATAAAAGATAACCATCTTATTGGAAGCAATTTTGTGCAACCTGGCAATTCCATAAGCAAGGCAAACTAACCTGTTATAACTGGGCATTACCTTTCATTCACTCTTTTCCACCTTCCATTATCGGAATAACCAAATGCTTACCAAAAAACTTACTATTATTCCTTTACTGCTAACAATTTTCATTATAACCTTCAGCGCACACACGGCATTCACTAAAGGAGACCCTCCCGCAAATAAACAAATGACCACCGGTCAGGCTATTGTCCTCGGAATAGTGGAAGGGTTGACTGAATACCTGCCGGTCAGCTCAACCGGTCACTTGCTCCTGGCCGAACGGATTATGAGCATCGGCAACGATACAGCTCTTTCCCCGAGCGAACAGGCGCGCGACAAGGAAGCTCTCGATGCATATACCATATGTATCCAGGCAGGAGCAATCATCGCCGTGCTCGGCCTCTATTTCCGTCGAATCCTGCAGATGCTGCAGGGACTGCTCGGCAACAATCCACTCGGCCTGAGATTATTTATCAATGTAGTGGTGGGTTTTCTCCCGGCAGCGGTCATCGGCCTGTTATTCAATAACATCATCAAGACCTACCTCTTCGGCCTCTGGCCGGTGGTGATCGCCTGGCTGATGGGAGGCTTGGCAATCCTCGCGGTCAGTTTTCACAGACAGAGAACCAACCATACACCACAGACTGCCGGTGTCCTTGATAACCTGAGCTGGAAAATGGCACTTATTATCGGGATCGCCCAGTGCATTGCCATGTGGCCGGGGGTCAGCCGTAGTCTGGTGACTATTGTCGGTGGAATGCTGGTGGGATTGAGCCTGCCGGCTGCCGTCGAATACAGCTTTCTCCTGGGAGTTGTCACTCTAGGTGCGGCAACTGCCTATGACGCCCTCAAACATGGCCAAATCATGCTGCAAATCTTCGATCCACAATCCTTGGCCATCGGCTTGCTGTTTGCCTTTATCGCCGCCATATTTTCGGTGAAATGGATGGTAACTTATCTAAACCGTCACGGTTTGGCAATATTCGGTTACTACCGGGTAATGCTGGCCCTAACTACCGCCGTGCTGCTGGTGGCAAATGTCATCTGAGATGAAAACCGACCAGGGCAAGATTGTTATTGCTTTTTGCCTCTTTCCCTGGTCAAACCGGATGAGTTATGCCTCGACCATACGGGGGCATTCTTTAAAAACATGCTTCTTGCAGTTACGGCAAATAATTTCGTCGACTTCGGATATTATTTTGCCGATGGCCTCCTTTTGGGTGGCAAAAACATGCTCCTTGCCGATTATATCCAGGTACCTTCCACGCTCCAAAACGCTATATACCTGAGGCTGAAATTCACAAAGATAAAGTCCCCCTCTCTGGGCATGACGACGTCGTGCTTCCTGGGCAAGCAGTTCTGCTCCAGCCACATCTATAAAGTTGATGCCGCAGCCGAGGATCAACACGTTGCGTTTACGCAACAGGCTCTTGTCAATATTGTACAGATATTCGCTCACGTGATTGACCGCACCGAAAAACAATGGACCATCAATGCGAATAATCTTTAGATACTGGCATTCAGATTCCGTTTCTATCAGTACTGGCCCTGTGGTATCGGTATTCGGTACGAGGTTAGCGATACGCGGATGCGCGGTTCGGTTCAGATACAGCACCAGGGAGAGCAACACTCCGGTATAGATGGCAAACTCCAAATCCAGAAACAGTGTAGCCAGGAAGGTGACCAGCAGCACCGCTGTTTCCTCTTTGCTCGTTCGTATTATTGTACGAATGTGATGTACGTCTATGAGATGGTAGGCCACCATCAGGATGATCCCACCCATGGCAGCGATGGGCAAATATGCGGTAAGTGGTGCAATAAGCAACAGGAGCAGTGCCAGCAACATTGCCGAAAACACCGCGGAAAGAGGGGTAATTGCGCCTGCCTGGTAGTTGATGCCGGAACGCGTGAAAGATCCGGAACCGGCATAGCTGGAAAAAAAGCTACCGATGATATTGGACATTCCCTGACCGATGAATTCCTGGTTGCCATCAATTGGCTGGTGAGATTTGGCAGCAATCGATCTCCCTATAGACAGCGCCTCAATGAGACCAAGAAGAGCCACAGCCAACGCTTTGGGTGCCAATTCCCGGATAGTTTCAAAAGAAAAATCCGGCATCGACAGCGGCGGCAATCTAGCCGGCATCTGCCCGACGAGACTGACGCCGTGCTGATTGCCATTAATGAGGAGACAGAGCACGCTGCCGATGATCATTGCAAAGAGCATCCCCGGCCAGCGAGGTATCTTGGCCCGGAAAAAAACCGCCAATATTAATGTGACCATGGCCACGGCAAACACATAGAGATTGACCTGATTCAGCATACCAAAAATATCTAACCAGACTGCCAGAAAGTCATGACTGCTAGGCAGATTAAGGCCTAGGACATGCTTCAACTGACTCGTGGCGATAAGGATGGCAGCACCTGAGGTGAAACCGATAACAACTGAATGGGAGACGAAATTGACCAGCGTCCCTAATCTGGCCAAACCAAAAGCCAGCTGATACACACCAGCCAAAAAGGTCAAGGTCAAAACAAGCCTGATATACTCTTCAGAACCTGGGTCAGCCAGAGAACTGACCGAGCTAAACACAACGATGGAGATTGCCGTTGTCGGACCGGATATCAAATGCAGAGAAGAACCGAAAAGAGCCGCAACAATAGGGGTAATAATAGCGGTATAGAGTCCGTACTCCGGGGGTAGTCCCGCGATCATGGCAAAAGCCACGCCTTGAGGAAGGACGATGACCGCCCCAGTCAATCCTGCCAGAATATCAGCCCGCAAAGTGTCCCAACCGATGAAATTCCACCAGCGCAGAAAGGGGAACAGCCTTCGCCACCGGGGTTTGGGTCCAGTGGGCCCTGTTTTCAAATTATACCGGTTTGTCATATTTTATAATCCCCCCTGTCAACTTCCTTGTATTCTGCACTTTCAGTCTTCAACCATAAAGGGAATGATGTGAACCCGAATGTTTTTCACTCCGTCAACTTTTTCCGCCAGACGTTTGACCTTGTCGGTGATGTTTTTTTCATCGGCCAACGATCCACGGACATTGACAAACACCTCTCCGTTACCGGAATCAACTAGTACTTTAGGAAAAACCTTCACCAGAGAGGCTTCAACCTGGGCAGACAAAGCTTCGTCGGCAAGCATGCGACGGCTCTCGGGGTCACTTTTGAAGCAGGGTTGTTCCACGGCATGAAGAATGATGGAAACGGCCTCATCAACGCTCATGTTGCCAATATGCAGGATCATGTCATAGAGCTGAGCGTTCCAGGAATCCTGACCAAAAATCTGCAGTCCCCATTTTCGCCTCTCTTCATCATCGTTAACTAAAATCATCCTGGCCTCGTCGGCCGGGATGTTTTCGCGTATCATTTCTTCACGGACACGATCTTCAAGGTTTGCACTTATTCTGACCTTGAGAACATGGGGAAACCTTTGCAAAAAGAAATGGCTGCCCAGACCATGAAAAACAACATTGTCCCGCTGCAGGTGGGTAAGGAGAGTTGCCCGAAAGAAGGCGATGAATCTCTCTTTACCGGAGGTAAACCTGTCTAAGACAGTCGGCGCATCATGGATGGCTCGAATAAGCTTTAATTCAGGAATATTAAATTGTTCAGACGCTTCAAGAATGATCTCCCGCGAGATACACTCATAATTGAGTGCTCGGGCCAGCTTCTCGGCAACTTCCTTACCTCGACTGTAAGAGCCTCGTGATATGGTAATTATTGACATTGTGGACCTCTCCGCATCCCATTAATATTGTCTGCCCCGGAAACATTGACAAATGTCTGTTCCCTCCTTCTTAATCATTCTCTTAAGTATACCGAATACCCGAAGAGTGATGCAATGTCAAACTTACTCTTCATTTTTAAAAAAGTTCGCAGGTAAGGCACGTTGAGAAACCAAATCTTCCGATACTCCCTTGGTCAGGGAAGAGGGACATAATCTAAATATTATATATCAAGAAGGTTGCAAAGCCAAATGCAGCATTTATAGTGAAAGCCAAAATCACAATCTTAATTGTATCCTGTTGAAAGTCATAATTGCTACGCAGTGTTACCGAGATTTGCTTTGACATGATACCAACTTAAAGACTGGTACAAGTTATGCCCAAAACCACCAGCAGTGACTCCGCTCTTGAGCGGTCAGCCTTGATCGTCGCAACTCTAACCTCGTTTATGGGTCCATTCATGATCTCATCGGTTAATGTGGCCCTTCCGGCAATCCAAGCCGATTTCCAGATGGATGCCGTCCAGCTCAGCTGGATTGCCACAGCTTACCTGTTGGCGATGGCTATTAGCCTTGTTCCGGCTGGAAAAATTGCCGACATTCACGGTCGTAAAAAAGTTTTTGCGGCGGGCCTGGGTATTTACACCATTGGCTCAGGATTAGCTGCATTCGCTAACTCAGCCACCATGCTCATTGGACTACGAGTCGTTCAGGGCCTTGGTGCCGCCATGTTTGTGACAACCGGCATGGCAATCATTACCTCCATATTTCCGCCAAACAAACGCGGCCGGGTTATAGGTATATATGTTGCCGCTGTCTATATCGGTCTGTCCGTTGGACCATTTGCCGGTGGCCTTCTCACCCACTATTTCGGCTGGCGCAGTATCTTTATTATCATGCTGCCGGTTGGTCTGCTCTCACTTCTGTTGACGCTTCATTATCTTAAAGGGGAATGGCTGGGAGAACCTGGCCAACAGCTTGATATTGGCGGTTGTCTGCTGTATGCATCCGCCATACTCGCCATGGTTTATGGGGCCACACAACTCCCATCGGCCCTTGGTCTAGTGCTGCTGTCTTCCGGCGGCCTCCTCCTGTTTATCTTCATTCGTCACCAATTGTCTGCCCGATTTCCCGTCTTCGACATACATCTATTTGCCGGCAATAAAACCTTCGCCTTTTCGAGCCTTGCGGCATTACTCAATTATTCCGCAACATTTGCGGTAACCTTTCTACTGAGTCTGTATCTCCAATATTTGAAAGGAATGTCGCCACAGACTGCGGGAAGCATCTTGATGGCACAACCAATAATGATGGCGGTTCTGTCCCCCATTGCCGGCAGGCTCTCTGACCGCATTGAGCCTCGACTGCTCGCAACCGCAGGAATGATCATTACCGTGATTGGCATTTCGCTTTTTTCGATATTGCAATCAGATACCCAAACGTACCTGATCGTCGCCAACTTGGTTTTACTTGGTATCGGTTTTGCTATGTTCAGTTCACCCAATATGAACGCTATCATGGGTGCTGTGGAAAAACGATATTACGGTTTGGCATCCGGAACAGTTGCAACTATGCGATTGCTTGGCCAAATGTTAAGTATGGCCACAGCAACTGTTGTCCTTTCAATCATTATCGGTCGCCAAACAATCACCCCAGGGAATTATGACCTATTCCTTCATAGTATCCATACTGTTTTTCTTATATCAGCCGTTTTATGTCTGTTAGGCGTCTATTTTTCCTGGTGCCGTGGCGCTGTGTTTCAGTTGGACCCAACTGAAAACAAGAATGCCCGGTGAACTGTGAACCAATAGGTCGCTGTCTTGTTGTACGTTTCTAAAAAATCCATTGATAACAGACGTAATCACACCCAAAATAAACGATTTGGACTGGCAACTTTTTCATAATCACAATCATTTGGTGAAAATTTGATTTTCTCTTTCAGCTTCAAAATTCCTTCAAAGATTATTTTTGGACCAGGAAAACTGGCAGAACTTGAGAATATAATTGCTCAATTCGGATCCCGTCCCCTGCTTGTACTTGGTAACCGTTCGTTTTTGGCAACTGACCATTACGACGCACTCCAGAAAATATTTTCAAAACTTGACATTCGAGTTCAAACCGTACATATCGGTTCTGAACCTTCTCCGGAAACGATCGATACAATAGTTGCCAACCCTTCCTTCATAGAGATCGATCTGATTATCGCTATCGGCGGCGGTTCTACCCTCGACGCAGGGAAAGCAATTTCGGCCATGTTGGCAGAAGGAGGAAAAGTGACCCGGTTTTTGGAAGGCGTCGGAACCGAAACTCCCAGCGGCAGGAAACTACCCTTTATCGCCATTCCGACAACCTCAGGCACGGGCAGTGAAGCGACCAGCAACGCTGTGATAAGTTCTGTCGGCCAGCAAGGTTTTAAAAGTTCCCTCCGCCATGACAATTTCATTCCCAACCTGGCGGTAGTCGATCCGACCTTAACACTGTCCTGTCCATCACAACTGACAGTGGCTTGTGGCATGGACTGTTTCACCCAACTGGTCGAAGGATATCTTTCCACAAATAGTTCATCTCTCACCGATGTACTGGCCCTTGACGGTGTGAGAGCGGTCCACAGATCTTTACGAGTGGTATGCGGTGATGGCGATAATCTTCGAGCCAGAACCGATCTTTCCTACGCTGCCCTGCTGTCCGGGATTGTCCTGAGCAATAGCGGACTCGGCACTGTGCATGGCTTTGCATCTGTTATCGGCGGTCTTTTTGCAATTCCGCACGGAGTGGTATGCGGGACACTCATGGCCCCAACAAATGCTCTTACCCTGAAAAAATTGCGAGCAACCGCGGACGGTCACCCAGCCCTCGCCAAATACGCAAAACTCGGGGAAATATTTAGTGACCAAAAGAATAAGACAGACGCCTGGTACCAGGATTATTTCATTGAAGAACTGGGTAGACTCGCCGCTGAACTGGGAATTGCAAAGCTCAGTGATTATGACATGACTACCATCGATATTAAAAAAATCGTAGACAAAACAGGGAACAAATACAATCCGGCCCAGTTGACCAATGAGGAGTTGGCCAACATTCTTCGCAGCAGAATCAGTTAAACTTTGCAGGGGTTAAAAATTATAAGACAATGAGATTTGAGGCATATTGAGACTGGCGTTATGGTCGTAAATGCCAGCATTGGATTGGTGATAAAACACACATTCAACCCCCCAATGTTCGCCTAACAAAAACTGTATTCCGATCTTGGAGTTTAACAAAAAGAAACCTCCGAGATCATGGTCTGTAAATTCAGTCTCGCCTATCATTAAACCGGGACCAATACCAACAATGAAATTGACCATGTCATTCGGGCTGAGCATTACCTGAGGCATAACGGAAAACCTGGCCGTACCGACATTATCGGAACCTGATTCCCTGATCAGGGCCGTACCAAATTCGACGCCGGTTGAAACGTTCCAGTTTTCACCAAGGGTTGTCGTATACGAGAGTGGCTGACGCCAAAAGACCTCGTATTGCGCCAGATCCACATCGTCTCTATAATCTTTCCCATATCCGAAACCTAATTGGGTTGACATTTCCGCAAATGACGAGGAACCACCTAAAAATATTAACAAAAGAGAGATGGACAATATTTTCGACGTATTCATAATATAAAGCTCTTTTGATTTGATTTTTTCAATCCTCGGGCAATTATTCATCGATAATGATTCGTCGTTCTAAATAACCTCCCTACAATTTCAACTTTTTATATATTACCCCGCATAGTAAGATGTTCGCTATCTTATGCAAGATAACAAACAACATTATTATAAATGATGAACATTATAAACATGAACACAAAAGATTTCTTTAAAGTGACCCAAAAATGGGCACTCAAAAAAGCCTTTCTTGTCAATACTAAATGCGGCCTTCGGCAATATCCCTGCCAAACTGCTCTGCCAGGGCCATTTGGTCAGGAATACCCAAGACTGCCTTCCGTTTATCGACCCCTTTTACCAGTAACTCTCCACCATACTCCACATCCATGGCATCGTAGATATACCTGGTGGTCAACACACTGCAGTCAAAAATCTTCGATCCCTTTGTCGCAGCGGTAGATATAAGATATCCTTTACGGCCTTCGCCCTCGCGAAATCTCTCTTTCAGATTATATTTCCTTGACCAGCGGGACTGAAACCTGTCGCCAAAGATCTTACACTGAGCAGAAAGCCCGTAAAAATAAACCGGGCTGACCAGCAGTATTCGGTCAGCATCATCCACTTTCTGATAGATTGCCGTCATATCGTCCTTAACGACACAGCTACCGGTTTTATCGCAACCACCACATCCCTGACACGGGCGCAAATTCAGGTCGTTGAGCCGAATGTATTCAACCGTGCTCCCTCCTTGTTCCAGAGCTTCAGCAGCCTTACGGGCCAATGTTTCACCGTTCCCCCCTTTTCGGGGACTCCCTAACACGACAAGCACTTTCATGGCGTATTCTCCCTCGTAACATTCACATATGAATCGGTTAGTAAGGCTCTCTAGAGACTATCTAACGTTTTTTTGATTCTATTTTCAACCACTCTTCATATTCTCCGCCCCTGACAGTTTCCCACGAAAATCTGTATTACCAAACAACTCCTCCTTCAACGACCTGGGCCTCTGCCCTTTCTTCTTTACAACCGTTGCAGGTGGGATACAATAATGGCATACAATTACCGCGGCCTTTTATTACCATGCTCAGAGAACGTATAACCTCAAGCGAATACTGTACAGATGCAGACATTTTCATTGCATGAGAATGAGATTTATTGTTAATAAACCTTATGAACAAGACAAACTCAACTATTTTCGCAATTAAACGATATGCACTCCATGATGGACCAAACATCAGGACGACCATATTTTTCAAAGGATGCCCGCTGAGTTGCCACTGGTGCCATAATCCCGAAGGCATAGATTTTAACGTACAGATCATAACGATAACCGACAAATGCATTGGTTGCAAAGAGTGTATCAACAACTGCCGGAATAAGGCTCTGCAACTCACTGCTGAGGGTATCCATCGAGATACAAAAGCGTGCATTGCCTGCCAAACCTGTGTCGAAACCTGTCCTGCTCTGGTTCATGAACCCACCGGTTGGCAAATAACAACTGAACAGCTTTTGATCGAAATCCAAAAGGATCTGCCATTTTTCGACCAATCCGGCGGTGGGGTCACAATTTCAGGGGGGGAACCACTCTCTCAGCCGGAAACCCTCCTGATCCTTCTTCAAAAATGTGGCAGTCTTGGGATCCACAGAACTGTAGACACTAGCGGCTTTTCGCCCACCGATACCCTTATGCGCATTGCCGAACATACGGATCTGTTTCTCTTTGACCTCAAACACATGGACAACAAACTACATCAACACTATACCGGGGTCGCCAACGATTTAATTTTACATAATTTAAAAAAATTAGCCGAAAACGGCCAGCTGATCAGGGTTCGCATTCCGCTTATTCCAGGCATCAATGATGATGAAAAAAACATCAGGGCAACAGGATCTTTTGTCGCTCAATGTAAAGGCATCCAGGGTATAGACGTCTTGCCCTATCACCCTACGGCAACTGCAAAATATAGAAAACTGAGCGTAGAGTATAAGGGGAAAAAATTCACCGTCCCTTCTGAAGAACAGGTAGCCAAGACCTTGAAACTCTTAAAGATATACATATCAGATGTCCAGATTGGAGGATAAGATGAACAGCCGGATAGCAAGGTTGCGCAAAGAAAGTTTTGACACAAAACCATCCATTTCCATTGAACGGGCAGTGCTCGAAACCGAATTCTATAGAAAAAATTTTGGGAAATATTCGCTACCCGTATTACGTGCCCTCTGCTTCAAGTATCTCTGTGAACACAAAAGCCTGTATATTGGCGAAGGCGAGTTGATCGTCGGCGAACGGGGTCCTGCCCCCAAAGTAGTCCCAACCTTTCCGGAGCTGACCTGTCATAGTGCTGACGATCTACGAATTTTAAACAGCAGAGCCATGACCAGTTATACAATCACAGACGAGGATATAGAGCGCTACGAAAAAGAGGTTATCCCTTACTGGCAGGGACGCTCCATGCGTGACCGCATCTTCAGTGAGATTCCTGAAGACTGGCGCCTGGCTTATGAGGCCGGATTGTTTACAGAATTCATGGAACAACGGGCACCCGGCCATACTGCTCTCGACGGCACCATCTACACCCTGGGAATGGTCGATTTCAAAGAACGAATAGCAGAACAGATCCGCTGCCTGGATTACCAGAACGACCCAGCAGCCGCAGACAAGGCCGAGCAGCTCCAAGCCATGGATATTTCCTGTGACGCAGCGATCATTTTCGCAGGTCGCCATGCAGAACTGGCGGAGAGTATGGCAGCAAGTGCAGAAGAGCCTGCAAGGCGTGAAGAACTCAGGCAGATAGCCGAAATTTGTCGCCGGGTACCTGCCCATAAGCCAAGAACTTTCCATGAAGCCCTACAGATGTATTGGTTTGTTCATCTGGGCACCATTACTGAGCTGAACGGTTGGGACGCCATGACCCCCGGCCACTTAGACCAACACCTCCAGCCTTTTTATGAAAGGGATCTTGCGGCTGGCCTGCTTGACCGTGACAAGGCCAAAGAGTTGCTCAGTTGTCTGTGGATCAAGGTCAATAACCACACAGCACCTCCCAAAGTCGGGATCACCGCTAAAGAGAGCGGGACCTATAACGATTTCACCCAGATTAATCTTGGCGGCCTCAACATGTCCGGAGGCGATGCGACAAACGAAGTGTCCTTCCTCTGCCTTGAGGTGTCCGACGAACTCCATCTGCTGCAACCACAGCCTAGTGTCCATATCAGCACTAAAACTCCTGAGCGGTTCCTGAAGGCTGCCACCAGGGTGATACGAAAAGGCTATGGCTACCCTTCCGTTTTCAATTCGGATGCCGTGATCATGGAGCAGGTTCGGGTCGGTAAAAGTGTTGAAGATGCACGGGAAGGCGGCACCAGCGGCTGTATAGAGACAGGGGCCTTCGGCAAGGAGGCCTATATCCTCACCGGCTACCTGAATGTTCCGAAAATATTAGAAATTACCCTGAACAACGGTTTTGACCAGCTCACCGGCAAAAAAATCTCGATTCAAACAGGGGATCCAACAACCTTTACACAGTTACCAAGAGCTCTATGCAGCCTTTACCAAACAGCTTGAATATGTGGTGAACCTCAAGATAAGAGTAAACAACTACATTGAGCGCATGTACGCCAAATATTCGCCGGCACCTTTTTTGTCGGTGGTCATTCATGACTGCATTGAAAAAGGTAAAGACTATTATGACGGCGGACCCCGTTACAATACCAATTATATTCAATGCTGCGGTATCGGAACAGTTACCGACAGTCTGTCTGCAATCAAGACCCACGTCTACGATAACCACTCGGTCTCCATAGATAAGCTTCTCATAGCCCTTAAAAATAATTTTGCAGAATGAAGAACCACTGCGGCTGAAACTTAGGAACAGAACACCGTTTTTCGGCAATGATGACGACAGGGCCGATGATCTCATGAAAAGTGTATACGGCTCCCTCTTTGAAGCCATCGACGGCAAGGCCAACACCAAAGGGACCGTCTATCACCTGAACATGCTCTCAACCACCTGCCATGTTTATTTCGGTAAGATGCTCGGCGCATCCGCCAATGGAAGATTCGCGTTCCTGCCTGAATCAGACGGGACCTCGCCATCCCATGGTGCTGACCGCAAGGGTCCGACAGCAGTAATTAAATCGCTGAGCAAAATGGACCAGTTAAAATCCGGTGGAACTCTGCTCAATCAGCGATTTCTGCCAAGCGTTCTGGCAACCGAACAGGACTTAGATAAACTCGGTGGCCTGATCCGTACCTACTTCACCCTCGGCGGTCACCATATCCAGTTCAATGTCATCGACACCAAGACGCTCCGTTCAGCCCAGCAACATCCGGATGAATACCGAAACCTGTTGGTTCGGGTTGCCGGTTATAGCGACTACTTTGTCGATCTTGACCAGGAACATCAGGAAGAGATTATAAACAGGACAGAGCAGGAACTGGCATAACCCGAGAAGTGCAAAAGACTCCGGCCCGTGGTGAAAGAATCACCTCGGGCCGAAGTCTTTGAGGTTGGAGCAATAGTTATATTGTTTTCAATGCCTCGGCGATGGCGTCACAGACATAGTCGATATTTGCTTTCGTCAGTCCGGCCAGATTGATCCGACCGCCCCCCACCACATAAATACTCTTGCTGGCCCGTAACCAGGCAACGATTTCGTCGGAAAGGCCACTAAAGGAAAACATTCCACGCTGCCTGGTGATATAGGAAAAATCTTTCTCCACCCCTCTTTTGTTAAGCCCCTCGACCAAAGCCACACGCATGGCCTTAATTCGATCGCGCATCCCTGCTAACTCGTCCAACCACTGAGCATGTAACTCCGGGTCGCTGAGAATTGTTGCCACCACAAGACCGCCATGGGCTGGAGGATTGGAATAAAGGACTCGAATAGTGGTTTTCAGATGGCTCATAGCCACCACCGCGTCCTCTTCGGTCGGGCTGACTATGGTCAGCGCACCGGTGCGCTCATTGTACAGACCAAAGTTCTTGGAAAAAGAGCTGGCTATCAGAAAATCGACTCCAGTTGCGGCAAACTCCTCGATCCCACACCGGTCCTCCTCCACGCTTTCACCAAAACCCTGATAGGCAAAATCAAGAAAAGGGATCCATCCCTTTTCTTTGCCAATGGCGGCCACTTGTCTCCACTGGTCTGCATTAAGATCAACACCACTCGGGTTGTGACAGCATGCATGAAGCAGAACAATGTCACCTTCGGGAATGCTTTTCAAGCTGCTTACCATGGCTTCAAAATCGACAGCCTTGTTCTCAGGACTGTAATAGTCGTATTCTGCCAACGAAAAGCCGGCAGTTTTGAAAACACCTTTATGATTGGCCCAGGTCGGATTGCTGATCCACACCTTGGCGTCTGGATAGAATTTCTTCAACAGATCGCCACCGACCCGCAGTGCTCCAGTCCCGCCCGGTGCATGGGCAGTGACAGCCCGACGGTTGGTTATAACCTCTCCCGATTCGCCAAAGAGCAGTTTCTGCACCTCCGTCGAGTAAACCGGGTCACCGGAAATCGGCAGGTAACTTTTTGTACCTTCCTGTTCGAGGAGCATCTTCTCAGCGACTTTCACACAGTTCAAAATGGGAGTTCTACCCTGTTCGTCTTTATAAACACCTACCCCAAGATTGACCTTTTGGGGACTCGGATCTTTCCTGAACGCATCAGTCAGCCCAAGAATAGAGTCTGCCGGAGCTGCCTTAATATTTTGCCACATCTATCTTCCTCCATAAGGGATATTTATTTACTAAAAACGGAATATGAAAAATACAAACTTTTAATGATTTGTGTCAACAGGAATGAGAAGCAGGCATCAAACTCTTACAAGGCGAAGAGGGAGGTGTCGGGATGTTGGACAGAACAGGCAAATGCCGCTCATTAGATAATCGGCTGCTTGATCTTCCCATAAACACGTGGTAAAAATTATTTCATATACTATTCCCGTAAAACAACTACCACACTCAAAAAAACCAGATGAAGAAAATATTAGCTGTTTTTTTTCTCCTGATCTGCAGCCTGGTCACACTCCTGGCCATCGTCGATTTAGAGCCATACCTTGCTCCGGATCAGCCTGACTTACCGAAAACAGTTTCTCTTCCCTTGGAACCTGGATCAAAGACACCACCAATCAAAACCGATTCAACAGGTCAGGCTGAAACTAAATTACCTGTCATCTTAACTCCGGAAAATACCAAACAAGCAGATCCTTTCGACTACAATGCAGCTCAGGGACATATGGGCGAAATCATAACAGGGAAAAAATCCTCGACGGCTTCTTCTTCTCCGGCCAGGGTGGATGACAACCTAGTAGTTATCGGCGCAAAACCATTACCGTCATCTCCGATCAAACTGGAGGTCACGATTTTACCGGTCGGTGAGTATCCATTCTCTATTCTTCTGGAAACGTTTACTGAAGAGGCAACCGCCCAAAAGGCAATTCCATACTACCAGGAACGCGGTATTTCCAGTCACTGGGTTAAAGTGGATCTGGGAGAAGACGGTATACGCTACCGATTGTTCACTGGCGAATTCGCAACAACACCTGAGGCGCAGCAATATCTTGACCAAAAAAAATTGGTCGATAAGCCGATTAAGCTGACCTACTATGCAGCTCGCATAGGAATTTATCAGGACAAAGAGCATCTCGCCAACGCTTTTGTTAAAACCTCCGAGACTGGCGTTCTCCCTTACATCCTTGGCACGAAGAATGGGGATTACTTTCTCTATGCTGGTGCGTTTTACACGTTTCTCGGAGCCACCGCACAATGTCAACAGCTGACTGAGGCAGGATTGAGCTGCGAACCGGTCAAACGTTCGACCATTCTGCCACACTAACTCTCAGAAAACTTCACGACCTGGCTACTTGGAGATTTTTTACACCCTGCCATACCGATCGCGACAGGATGCATTGATTTAATTTTTGATTACTTCTCCCGCTTATAGGGCCAGGCGACTATTCCACCTTCCATCACCCTGACATTGGTCCAACCATTGTCTTCGAGAATCAGCGCCGTCTCGTAGCCACGCAGGCTTATCTTGCAAAAACAGATTATTTCCGCATTTTTATCCTTGGGTAGTTCGTCAAGTCGGCCACGCAGGGCACCAACTGGAATATACTTCTCGCCGATCCCCAACCGCAGAACCTCATACTCATCGGGCCCCCGTCCATCAATAAAGAACGGTTTTTCGCCATTTTTGATTTTCTTGTGTACTTCCTCAGCTGAAATGGTTTTGAAGCGGCCTTTGAGCTTGTTCTCGATAATATGGGCCGAAGCAATGAAATGATCAATGGCAAGGGAAAATGGCGGGGCGTAGGGCAGATCCGCACAGACTAAACGATCGAGGGTCATTTCTCCCTGAATCGCCATGGCTGCGGTTGCCAGCTGTCTGCTTACGTCCCCATTGCCAACACACTGGTAACCAAGGATTCGTTTTGAAGCCTTATCAACCAAGATTTTGGATACAAGAAGTTTCGCCCCCATAAAACCAGGTTTATCCGGACTGGCGTTCACAACTGTTTCGATATTATTGAACTGGTTCTGTGCTGCACTTTTTTCGGTTAATCCCGTGGAACCGGCCGCAAAATCAAACACCTTACAGATGGCAGAGTGGATGGTCCCGGGGAAGACGACGCAATTGCCGCAAACTGCGTTTTCCCCGGCCACCCTGCCCTGAAGATTAGCCAGATCGCCCATCGGCGCCAGTACGTTTTTACCGGTTATCAGGTGTTTTATTTCGACGCAGTCACCTGCAGCATAGATATCTGAATCGGAGGTCATCATGTGCTCATCAACCAGGATACCACCCAACTTTCCAATTTGAAGTCCAGCCTCCCCGGCAAGTTTCACATTGGGCCGAACTCCCGTTGCCACGACGGCTGTCTCACAGTATATGATGCTATCGTCCTGCAGTTTCACACCGCAAAGCTTGCCGGCCTCTCCAAGAAAAGCCTTTACCCCTGTCCCGGTAATGACTTCCACCCCTTTACTCTTGATATGGTTGGCGATAAGCCCTGCCAACTGTGGATCGAGAAAGGTGAGGATGTCGGTAGCCATTTCCACCAAGGTGACGGAGATGCCGGATTCCGTCAGCGCCTCACAAGCTTCGACGCCAATTAAACCACCCCCCATGACCACCGCTCGGGTGACTTTTTTTTCGTCCCTGACCCTCCGTAAATAATCGGTATCCGCCATGGACAGGAGGGTTGTTACCCCATCCAGGTCTATGCCCGGAATCGGTGGCAGTGCAGCACCTGCGCCGGTACTGATAATCAGTTTATCATAGGCGATTATGCTCTGATTTCCCGTCTTCAGATCATTACAGGTGATTGTTTTGTTTTCCCGATCAATGGCTATGGCTTCTGTCTCGGTAAAAGCTTTTATATTTTTAGTCTTCAGAAAAAAAACGGGGTCGCGGACCACGCCGGTTGCCGTGGCCAGCAGCATCGTACGATCATCAAAGACTCCACCCACATAGTAGGGATAGCCACACGATGCCATCGATAAATCAGGTTCTCTCTGAATCAAGGTTATCTCTGCTTTCTGATCCAGTCTCCTGGCCTTTGCCGCAGCTTTTGCCCCCGCAGCCGAACCACCGATTACAACCAGCTTTTTCGTTTCCATAGTTTCTCCCTTGCAGCTTTTAACTACCACAATGTATTATTATGTTCATATGCCCAAAAAAGAGCTATAGTTCAACTTTTTAGCCATTATGTCAAATACAAAATCGATAGTATCAGGGAGGCGACAGAAAAGGATACTGATGAAGATAGCTCCATCAAACTCCGAGCTGGATGAACCTTCGGTTACTGAGCTGTTGGAGCCTATTTAGCAGATCACTGCGGACATCCGCCGCACTTCTGCTTTCTTGCCGAGTACCACAATGACATCCCCGGCATTAAATATCTCATGAGGCCCCGGGTTAAATACCATTTCCCCAGATGTTCTTTTGATCGCAACAATAATTACCCCGAATTCCTGCCGGAGATTACTACTGACCACAGTTTTTCCGGTTATAGGCGAATGTTCGGGGATAATCGCCTCTTCCATCTGCAGCCCGAGTTCAGAGTGGATCATGGTCTGGTCGAGGAAATCTACCACCGTTGGTTTATTAAGAATTTCCGCCATCCTCCGTCCCCCCATCTGATAGGGACAAACGACCCGGGAAGCCCCTGCACGGAGCAATTTGCTCTCGTTTTTCACGTCTGAAGCCCGGGCTAAAATAAAGATATCCGGTCGCAGACCCTTAGCGGAAAGGGCGATAAAGACATTGTCTGCATCTGAACTGACCGCCGTCACAAGCCCATTCGCCCGGCCGAGACCGGCTGCAATCAAGGCCTCATCGGAGGTAGCGTCCATATTCAGGTAGAGTGTATGATTCGCCTCAAGGGCAGCAATAGCCTCCGGCTCTTGCTCAATCACAACCAGAGGGATGTTCGCTGCGTTCAATTCCCTGACAATGATAGCTCCTATCCGCCCGTAGCCACAAATAATGTAGTGTTTTTTGAGTGCTGAAATCTGCTTGTCCAATTTTCTTCTCCCGAGAACTTTCCTCAACTCACCTTCAACAAATATACGTGCAACCTGCCCAAGAGTATAGGTTAAAAGGCTGATGCCCAGAATGATAATAATAATAGTGATGACCCTACCGATAGCAGAGAGGGGCTTGATTTCAGAAAAACCGACTGTACTTATGGTGATCAACGTCATATAGAAGGCATCGAAAATGGGCATATCCTCAAATATGACATATCCGAAAGTACCAAATGCGATGGTAGCTACCAGGAGAAAAAGAGAGAGTTTTAGTTTCGAGTAGTCCATCTGTCTGCAGTACGAAATTGTTCCGGAATGATTCGGACCCCGGCAAACGGGAAGAAAACCGGGGTCAGTTCAGTACCCCTTGAGGTACTAAAAAGGGGCATAGCACCGGGAAGATATCTACCATGAAAAAAATAATGGTGCCATTGCTTTTGATTCGACACAAAATACCATCAAATCTCAGCCGGCTGTATTTGGATGAAAGTTGAGTAACTTTGATCAAAAGAAATATTTCACCTAAATTTTTTACAAGGTTTATGAATAGCTTTGCTCGTGCTATAATACCCTGAGTCGAAGAGTTTACTAATTTCAGGAAACTACTCATAGGTTGCATATGATGAAAATTCTGCTTGCTGAAGATGACATCATCTCCAGATTGATGCTTGAAGCTATCTTAAAAAAATGGTCGTTTGAAGTCATCAGCGTCGACAATGGCCTGAAAGCTTGGGAAATTCTCCAACAACACGACGTACCGCCAATTGCTCTTCTCGACTGGGAGATGCCGGGTATTGATGGTCTCGAGCTGTGCAGAAGAACCAAACTCCTGGACCGGGAAAACCCCATTTACATCATTCTACTCACCGGTAGAAACAGCAAGGAAGATACCGTCATCGGCCTTCAGGCAGGTGCGGACGATTATATAACCAAACCATTTGACAACAGTGAACTGCTGGCGCGTATCAACGTGGCAGAACGCCTGGTAAAAACTCAGGCCACACTCAACAAAAAGGTGAAAGAACTTGAACAAGCCCTTGATCATGTGAAGACACTTCAAGGGATCATCCCTATCTGCATGCACTGTCACAGTATCCGAAACGACGATTCTGCCTGGCACAGACTGGAGGCCTATATCGAAGAGAACTCTGATGCCCAATTCAGCCATTCCATTTGTCCAACCTGCATGCTCAAGCATTATCCCGAATATTCAAACGATGACGAGGAGGATAATGCCTCTGATTGATCCCTCTCACCCCATTTCCTTTCCTGGTTCAGTTCGCCCGGAAAACCTGCATTGATCATGAAAATCGGTTGCAGCGACAAAACCTTTAAGATAGGATAGTCCTGCAATTTTTTTTCCTGAGTCATTCAACCACATACTATTTTTTCCTGAATTCATAATGCATTATTAATAACGTGTTTGTGATATTGGATTTTCTTTGGTGAGATGTAATGAGTAATAAACAGCTTCGTGTAGAAAAAATCGGTGGGACGACTATGTCTCGCTTCGGGGAAGTACTGAGTAATGTTATTCTAAGAGATCCTAGCGACATCTATAACAGAATATTCGTCGTTTCCGCCTATTCGGGTGTTACCAACGAACTTCTGGAGCATAAAAAAACAGGTCAACCCGGCATATACGAGACCTTTGCCAAAAGTAACGACTACGAACCGGCAATGCTTAAACTAAAAGATAGGCTATGCGCGCTCAACCGTGACTTTGCAGATATAGGGTTGGACGTAGATACAGCTAACCAATTCATATGTAAACGCATCGCCTTTGCTGTTAATATACTTAGCAGTATGGACAATGTGCTTTCCTCCGGGTATGTCAACCGTACCGAAGTTCTCCTGGCGGCACGAGAACTGCTCTCCTCCATTGGGGAAATGCACAGTGCCTTTAATAGTGCAAATATTCTACAAAATCTTGGTTACAATGCCACCTTTGTTGACCTCAGTGGCTGGAAGGACAAACGCGAACGAACCATCGACCAGCGAATACAACACATCTTCAAGGAACTCGAGCCTTCAAAAACAATCTGTGTTGCCACCGGATATACCAAAGGTACAGAAGGGATCATGCGGGAATTTGATCGTGGCTATTCAGAGGTAACCTTTTCCAAGATAGCTGTGCTGCTGGGTGCGACAGAGGCAGTTATTCATAAAGAATACCATCTCTGTTCCGGAGATCCAATGATCATGGGCGAAGACAAGGTTCATCCAGTCTGCAATACCAATTTCGATGTAGCTGATCAGCTTGCCGATGTCGGGATGGAGGCTATTCATCCTAAGGCCTCAAAGCCACTGGAAACTGCAGGTATTTCCATCCGGGTGATGAACGCTTTCGACCCAAGCCACAGTGGGACGCTGATCACCAAAGATTACATATGTCCCCATTCGAAAACCGAGGTCATAACCGGTTCGAGTGAGGTTACCTGTCTTGAGATCTATGATACTCGCATGGTCGGTGAAGTCGGCTTTGATATGCAGATAATGAAGATCCTTCAGGATCATCATATAAGCTATATAAACAAAACGACCAATGCCAATACCATTGATGTGATTGTCTACGAAAAGAACTGCACACCTCAATTAATCCAGGACTTGAGAACGCGTTTTGAAACTGTCGTTACCTACAATGCCGCAATTGTCTGTGCCATCGGTTCCAATATAGCCAAACCCGGAATTCTCGCTAAGGCTACCAAAGCATTAGCGGATGCAGGAATTAATATACTGAGCGTTTCCCAGACCTCGAGACAGACAAACATGCAGTTCACCCTGGATCGTGATCATTTTGTTCTAGCGCAACGGGCTCTTCACCGTGTGCTATGTGAAGAAGATGAAAATGAGTGCTTGTAACGAAGTCTGTTTGTTGGGGTTACAGTACGTTTACTCGTACGTCTTCTGAAAGGGCTTCGATTTCTCCGGCGATAATTTCACTGTCCGTGGCCTCGGAAACCGTCAGAGTCAATTGGGCTGAAAAAACGGTCTCATTTATACCGTCCATTGTAAAACGCTTACACTCCATATTTTCCACACCAATATCCAGATTTGCCAGAATATTGCTCAAATCTCCGGTCAAGCCTGGTCGGTCTATACATTCAACCATCAGGTTTATGGTTTTTGTCATTTGCTGATTAGTCGTCCTTGCTTCAGCATAAACAAAACTGAGCCCGGGAAACTTTTGCTCCAAAGCCGATTTCAGCTTCACCTCAAGCTCTTTCTCGATCAGTACACTCATTATAGCCGCGAATTGACCATCAAGCTTAATGACCTTGCTGGTCAGCCACACCCCCCCCTGGCTACGGGTAGCCTGTGCCAATGCTTTAATTACCCCAGGAACATCAGAGCCGTAAACGGTGGTGATAAAATTGGTCCTCATAGCCTATTTTTTCCTGTATGGCAGAAAACAGTACCTGTTTTTCGATCGCGTGTTTGTCTCTTGACCTAGATTCAAAGATGTTCTTTGCAATACCCCTGTGTGGGATATTTTTAGTATCCTCAGATGGAGAGAATAACCTAAAATATTTACCGGCACCCCACAAGGGGGATTAGTACCTTTCGCAGATTATTTTTATTCTGAGCTGAGCAGTAAAAATACCGCTGCAAACAGTATGTCTGCAGCGGTATTTCAACCATGATGGCGTCGTAAAAACTCTTCATCTACATCGTTGCCACAAAATTTCTATCATTACGACGTACTCTAGTACGCCGAAATAATAGAAATTTGAGCGCCTCGTATATGAAGCTTTTTACTTATCCTTTTGTGATTTTATATTTTTACGAGTTTATCAACCATGAATCAGACACATCCGATCCCTGTTGCTTTAAAATTGGCTCTTTAGTACCTTACAGATTATTTTCTTGTTAACTTGCAAGAAATCAATCTGTTTCAAAGTACTTACTCCCCCTTGTGGGGTGTTAGATCGCGGGATCCTCATTGGTCAGTGCATCAGGCCAACGACGCTCGGTCATTTCGTCGGTTGAATAGTCAGGCAGGAGAATAGGAGCCACCCCGGGATTGGTAATTCCAGCGTCTTCAAGCTCTTTTTCAAATTTTATGACATGATCAAGGCTCAAGCCCTTAATCTCAACTCCACTCTGAACATAAGCAGCCGCATTTGTACCGGCACGGCGACCAAAGGTGATAATATCCTGCAGACTGTTCCCCATCAGCCGATTCTCGCCATGCACTCCGCCAATGGCTTCGCCCGCTGCATAGAGCCCTGGAATACAAGTCTCGGTATCGCCATTGACATTCACCCCACCATTTTGATAGTGCAGGGTTGGGTAGACAAGCATCGGTTCCTTACTAATGTCGATTCCATGGCGTTCAAACTGGATGAACTTGGCCGGCAGCTCTTTTTTAACACTTCCCGGACCATGCAGCTCTTCTATCATCGGCGAGTCCAGCCAGAGCCCGACCCGTCCGGTGGGAGTAATGATACCTTTTCCTTTCTCCATCGCTTCGCAGATGAGTTCAGCTGACTCGACATCACGTGGTTCAAGAGGGAAACAAAACTGCTCGCCGTCGATATTGAGCACATGAGCACCCAGACCGCGAACCTTTTCTGTAATCAACAAGCCGACATTCTGCTCAGGATAGGCAACTCCTGTAGGATGGTACTGAGTGGAGTGCAAAGATTTATTACCCACTCCGGCCCGGTAGGCCATAACCACACCGTCCATGGTCGCACCGTAATGATTGGTTGTTGCAAAGCCTTTAATATGCAGGCGACCAAAACCACCAGTACCGATAATAACCGCTTTAGCTTTGACGATGGAAAATTCCTTGGTTTCCATGTTATGCAGGATGGCCCCACAACATTTCCCGTCCTCGTCCAGGAGCAGTTCAACCGCCGGGCTAAACTCGAGGACGGTGATCTGATCTGCCCTGTTACGCACTTCATCGCGTACCACACGCATGATCTCCGCGCCGGTCATATCTCCGGAAGACTGCAACCTCTTGCGGGAAGAACCACCGCAGTGGCGAACAACCGTACGGCCATCCTCGTACTTGTTGAAGAGCATACCCAGCTTCTCCAGCCAAGCGATGGACAGAGGCGCATCTTTGGCCAAAGCTGCTACCAGATCACGCTGATTGGAAAAATGGCCGCCTCCGATCGTATCCATGAAATGGTAGTAAGGTGAATCACATTCATGGGTTGCCGCCTGGATCCCACCTTCAGCCATAATGGTGTTGGAATCGCCGTGACGAAGCTTAGTGGCGATGATTACCTTACATCCGCCATCCGCTGCCATTATAGCTGAAGATGTGCCGGCTCCACCGCCGCCGATTACCAGGACATCCGTCTCATAATCGATTTTGCTCAAATCTACTTTGTCGGGCCGAATCATCGATTTGGATTCCAGCAATCCGGCAACGCCTTCCTGAAAAGTGTCGCCTTTATTAGGGCCGACAGCAACAGTTCTTTTGCCGGTTGTTTGATAATCCGGGTGAAATTTTGACAGAACCTCGGCGCGCTCAGCCATAGACAGCGCCGGGTAATTCTCATTTCGACGAGCCATGGCCACCCGTGCCGGACGGGTCGCTTCAACTCTTTTTATCAGTTCCTTCATTTCGGGTGTGTACGCCATTGTATTCTCCTTAATCCTAAAGAGGATCGATCTGTAGTTGATTATAAATAACGAGTCTCTTTAGGCTGCCATGATCCTCTTTCGGCGAAATCGGGCTCACGCTCCCGCTCCACGTAAATCTTCTCGAGGTCCTCTTTGCTCATTGCCGCCAGCTCATCAAGCATTCCATCATATTTGCCACTTTCTATCGCTGCTACTCTGACCTTAAGATGTTCAGCCAGAGGCAGAATGTATCTTCCATAAATACGGCGGGCCAGCTGCGCTGCATGGTACTGGGGTATTTCTCCCATGCAGCGGCTGGCACAAAGACCGCATTGGATACAATCAAAAGATAGTTTCGCGGCCTTTTCAATATTGCCCTGTTTCAGGGCTGAAATATACCCAAGAACATCGACATCCATTGGACATGCTTTGGTACACTGGTTACAGGCAACACAGCGGAACAGCTCTGGGTACAGAGCATGAATCGCCTCAGGCAGGCCACCAATCTCGTTAATATTAAAGTTTGCCCGATTAGCAGGGAAAAAAGGAATCTGGGCAAGATACATATCCGCTGCCACAACGGTTTGACAAGCGAGGCCGAAGTGCAGTTTATAATCTCCTGCCATTCTATATACAGTGGGACAGGCACCACAGATTCCGCCACGACACCCGGCACCACGCAGGAATTTAAAACCCGCAAACTCCATTGCCTTCATGATGGTAAGAGTTTCGGGTACCTCATACATCTTGCCCATAATATAAACCGGGATGGTTTTTGCTCCTTCCGGCAAAATGGCCCGATCCCCGGTCGCTACTCGAGGAGTTTTCTTGTTTGATTTCTGTTCTGTGTCACACATGGTTCATGTCTCCAATAATGCGCGATAATTTACGCTACCTATTCTTATTCCGGCCAGCAGCACTAGGCTGCAGCCAGACATTTTTTACTCTTTAACAACTCAATACTGATCGGGTCATTCAATTCAAAATGGCAGCTTTCCGAATCAAGGCCCAGGGCGACAGCCAGGAGTTGTGTGAAGTAATACGTTGGAATATTTTTGGCTATTTTCCCCTTGTCAATCATCTGTTGCTGCTGCTTACCAAGATTGTATTCACAGAGTGGGCAGCTGGTCGCAAGCGCCTCAATGCCGACACCCGCCGCCAAATTGAGAATAGCTGCTCCGGCACTGTTCTCTCCTACAGGCACACCAAGGACCTGATAAGAACCGCAGCATTTATCGGCAGCATTAAAGTCCATTACAGTGGCCCCAATTGCTTCCAATAGTCCAGTCATCAACGTATAGCTTCCAGCTGGCTCGATGCCGACCGCCGCCGGACGCTGCAGAGTGCAGCCGTAATAGGGCGCAACCTTTAAATCCGTCAAGGGGATCTTCACCTGCTCTTTGATTTTTTCCCAACCGATCTGCTCTTGCAAATACGTCAGATAATGCACCACTTCAACTTCTCCGGCGTAGTCCATCTCCTCATCCATAAAACGATTGATGGTATCTCGTTTCACCACATCGTTTTTCATTATCTGATTGGCACGGGCCAGAGTGTTGTAGCACATTGAGCAGAGGGTAACCAATCTCTCTGCTCCCTGTTCTTTGGCCCGAGCTAGATTGCGGACCGGTCCCACCTGATGAATCAGATCATCGGCGGTCAGGGAATGTACTGCACCGCAGCAATTCCATCTCTCAATCTCTTTCACCTCGACACCTAAAGCCTCCAGGGAAGCAACCGCAGCCCTGTCCAAATTCTTGGCTTTGGTTTTCAAAGTACAGCCTGGATAGTAACTGATCTTCATTGCTCTCCTTAACTCGTAAATTTTCTGAATCCGGCAACCAACGCAATCTGCGGCATATCGGCAATAAGTTCTGCTGACATCTCAGAAGGCTCTATATAATTCCTGCTTTTGCGAAGGACCTGTTGTCTGAGGGCCTCCATGACTTTTGCAATATCAATACCTCTGGGGCATTTTACAGAACAGGCATGACAAGACGCACACTTCCAATAGGTATTGATATCGGCTAGCTTTTCCATAAGACCGAATTGCGCCATGTGCATAACCTTACGGGGACTAAAGTCCATCTCCTGTGCCATGGGACACATGCCTGTACATGTGGCGCACTGCATACATTTTTTTACATTTTCACCACTGAGTTCATTAAGTTTCTCAATCGATTTTATCGAGAGAGTTTGGGCAGTTATTGTTAATGTCATGTTTATTCTCTTTGTAGATACAATAAGTTATCCCCGCCTCGCGCACATTCGGCAGAAAAATTCAAACCAGATCGCCTTACCTGAGAAAAGCCAGAGAATGAGTGCCTTACAGATTATTTTCTGTTTTGTATATTTAACAGATTGGAAATTTTTTTCAATACAGAATATAACACATTATTCCATACACATAACGCAATATCACTGAATGAGGCCTCATTTATAGTTTTTCAATCAGACCTGAAAAATGAGAAATAATTGTTGAAAAAAGATGAAAGAAATCAGAATGGCGGATATTCAAGCAGTTGGAAGTTGCATCAAAATTATATACAGTGTATATAGTTTTTAGTGTTACCGGACAGTTACACTAAGATACCCAAAATCGTTCAGCAAAACACCAGAGACAATGAACCCTCCAGTTAAGACAACTTGGGATGGGACCGAACGTCGGAAGCCTAACAGTTGCCGGAGAATTTCCGAACGACGATCTTCCCGCGAACGGCGACATGATAGACGGGAAAGCACCTCAAAAAACAATCGGGGTTTTTACGGGTGGCTACGCTCTCTTACAAAAGCCAGACTAGGGGTTGATCGTCGGAAATACATCGATCAACGAAAGATTGCCGACCGGCGCAACCCCACGCCAAGATCAATGCTTACCAAAGAAGAACTTGCTGATCTGTTAAAATAGGCGAAAGTCCGGCTACTACTTCCCTGCAGGATCCTCCGAAGGTTTAGTATCACAATCCCCAGCCACTGGGCAAGCATCATCTTTCTGCTTTCCCATGCCCGGCAATATCGAATATTTTTTTGGCGCCACGCTGCTTGTTCCGCTGTAATCTATGACCTTTGTTTCACGGCAGGTCTCGTCCAGATAATCAATAATTCGTCGTTCTCCTCTCAGGACACGTATATTCTGCGGTTCGATGACGACCAGAACAGGAATCTCCTTAATCGACAGACTCTGCATAAAGTTAAGATTAATTTCAGGGTCATATTTCGCCAAAAACTCTCCTCCAGGGAAGGTAAAACCCTGAATTCGCTCAATCGGATTAAAGCGAACAGTGCAATTGTTTTCTTTTTTAAGTGCCTCGATGACCTGTTCACAATGGGCACAGGTCGAGGAAAAAAACAAATAAAGTTTTGCCTCTTTTCGTTCTCCTGCCACCATTGCAATGCTCCCATCATCCAGCGAAACACCTGAGCCTGCAACCACACGGAACTGCAGACCAAAACAGGCAACCGTTACCGCAGAAAAGAGAACGATCCCACGAAATATCTGACGTGGTCCACTCAGTACATTTAACAGGACAATGAAGGCCAAAATGACCATGCAGTACGAGCAGAAAACAGCGGCAATAGAGTATTGAAAGAAGACGAGTACCGCCTCGGCGCAAAGGCTTGCCAAAAGCAACAATCTGGCCATCTTATGCCAATACTCGGAGCCGTCCCGCCCCCAAAGCAAGAACCAGAAAAGGGTTTGAAAGAATATAAATCCGGCGATGTTGAAATAGAGTGGGGAAACAGTTGTGAGACTGTCCACAATCGCACAACCATTATTGAAGCAAATTGTTTCCCCTTTTATGTAAATAAAAATGGCCTGTACTGCCGTCAAAAGACTTGCTAGAAATGCAATGGTTGCTCGTATCATGGGAGGGTATTTTTATGATTTGGTATATTGAAAATTATTATCTTACGTTTACCCCCGCAAGGGATATTATAAGAAATTCTGTTTGTCAGAATTAGTATCCCGTTTGCCAAGGTTCACATGACGGATGCTCTCAGTTTCCTCCGCTGCATATTATATGGAGAAACAGATCTGTAAACACATCATGAATACTAGCAAATTTTCCATCTCTACTCTTGCTTTTTTCACAGCTTCATTCATTACCAGCCAAAATAGCTGAACTTTACAATACAACCCTGCTCGACCAACCGTCAACCAACGCTCGTTCAACCAATTCATTCTCGTTCTGCTCAACTGTTGATTTAAACGACATAAGGTTTTATATCAATCAGCTTAACTGCTGAAACATTTCAAGATAACCACCCTACGGGAATTGAATGCAAATTACTTGGAAACTAGCCACCTTTGAGCAGTTATCGACAACAGAGCTCTATGCGATCCTCAAAGTGCGTCAACAGGTATTCGTTGTTGAACAACAATGTATTTATCAGGACTGTGATGGCCAGGACAAAAATGCCCACCACCTGATGGGATGGCACGATAGTGGAGAAAAACTCGAACTGATTGCTTATCTGCGTATAATTCGCCCAGGAAATAGACACAAATTGATATCCATCGGAAGAGTCCTCACCCACCCCAAGCATAGAGGTAAAGGCGTCGGCAGAGAAATTATGACCAAATGCCTCCTCAGTATTGAGGAGCTCTACCCGAAGTCACCTGTTACGGTCTCAGCCCAGCAGTACCTTATTCATTTTTACGAGAGCTTCGGTTTTCATGTTTCCTCAGAAGGTTACCAAGAAGATGGTATTCCTCATATAGAGATGACCCTCACTCCCCAGGCATAAAGGCAAACGAGCTCGGAAACGACTTTTTTGAACTGTTGTGAGATACTGTTTGTTTCAGCCGAATGTACCCAACTTCAAACCGACAGTTGGCTACATTCTTTGCGCCGCACATCAGCCAAGTTTTTCCAAAACCATCAACTTAAATTTTTCCGCTTGCTCAGACGAAGGTATCTCTGCAACCAGAGCGTCAACTGCCGCATGAAGGTCGGTAGCCGCACCTAGATGATCCTCGCAGATAATTCCAGCCATCGGTCCTATGAATCCTGCCAAACAAGTTTCCAGAACGGTTTTTTGTTCTTGACTAAGGCCAGATCCGGATGGTCTGTTTTCACCGACTTGATTGGTGATCTTCTGCTCGCCGAGTAAAGACTGAAGAATTACATTGGTAGACGGCAGAGGACTGCGACGAGAAACGGCCCCTTCCTGAAATCGATATCGACCGGCACGAATTGTCGACATCAACTCCAATGCTTCCTCACCCCGTTTGTTAAAGAAATAGATAAATACTATCTCTCCATTATCAAGTGTCAACTGGGCGCTTCGATTTGCCTTGGTGGCAATGAACATGGTACCGGTAACCCTTTGAGCACATAATTTTTTTAATTCAGATACGATTTCCGTGAACGGAATATAATCCTGAGTCATAATCGTTTACCTTTTTCGTAATCTATCAAAAGCCATCTGAAGACTGACACCCATTCGCTCAATTGCCCTTGCAAGAGCACCTATTTCATCGTTTCGCTCGGTTTCTTTAATTTCGGCGTTCAAATTTCCCCGACTTATTTCGTCGGCAATTACAGTCAGATTACGAATCGGTGTGCTGAGACGCTGAGCAAGGAAATATGCTATCAACACAACAGTTACCAAGGTTACGATAAGCAGCATTATCGCATTTCTTTGAGCAGCATTGGCAGCCGCGTAGGCCTCCTGGTAATCTTGCTGGACGATGAGCGTCCAACCCTGTTGGGTTTTTTTTGTATAGGCGACTATTTTTTTACCGTTTTCCTCGAACACAAAAGAATTACGATCAAACCTATTTCGCTGTTTAAGGGCAGGATGAGAGCTCAAGTCCTGCAGTTCTGACGATATATCTCCATTACCATGGGCAATGAGGCGGTTATTCTCATCAAGCAGCACAGCAAAACCCGTTTCCCCAATCCTGGTTTTGGTAATAGTTTTCGATAGATCTTCAAGTGTCATAGCGATAGCAATCACACCCTGTATCCTGTTGCCCTCACCTTTTATGGGCTTAGCCAAGATAAAAGCCGGTTTTTTGGAGGTCTTTCCAAGCAGCACCTGCTGCCCTAGTGCTTTGCCGCTGAGTACCTGTTTGAAATAGTCTCGATCCCCATAAAACGTTTGGGGTTTCCCATCACTTCTCCCTAGATTCTGTCCATTGGGCAGAATAGTAAAGGCTAGATAATCCCATTCATATGTGTCTGCTATCGATTTCAATACCGGATTCTGCTTTTCACTATCCATGCTGAGGATTGCGGGCGTCCCGGCGTTCTGTTCCAAAACCCTTAAATTCATTGTGGTCCAATCATCAACACTTCGGGTGAGGCTCTCAGTGCTATTCATCAGATTCTGAAGGATATTGGTGGTCCAATCCTGTCTTGATTTATAAATACTGATATACCATAGACCGCCGATCGGAATGAGAGCGATCACGACCATGGTTGCTAATATCTGATATAAAATTTTAAAACCTGAAGCATCCCGATCTGTTGCAATTCCTTCCGACATCTCTGTTCTCCTCCTTACAAAATCTTAAAAAACCAAATCACTGAAAATATTTAAGTGGATCCATACCTGCGCAACAGGTTAACGAATCCTGAGAAACCGGGACGTAGAAAAACTAACTGTTCTTGGCAGGCAAAACCAAGAAAACCATCTTTTAGGTACTAACACGCTCGAGAAAGTCATTTTCTCATTTAACAGCTAACTCTCCAGCAAATTAGTCGATAAAAAACACCTATGCAAGCCATGTTACGTGAATGCAAGCTCCTATAATAATTTGATAATATGTGAATAATTATCATTTCGACCATTACTAAAACCACCTCTCTCAACCTCATTTCCATGACCAACAGGCTTAATAACAGCACCAAGTTAGGCCAGTAACAGCCCACAGGTCACCAAATGACCATTTTTAAGGAAATCTCTTGAATAGAAATCCCTTGTACAGTTCGTCTGCTTCGCACAACCGAAACCCAAAAACAACCGTCGATCACTATCGGTTGCGGACCACGAAATCATCATCTGAACAGACACAGAACTTAGCGTAGTTCATCAAGCAGCCAAGTTCCTTATTCTCGCAAATAATAATCCAATTTACCAACATAAAATTTTAAAATTTCAAAAATTTGATGCATTGCTTAACGTGGTATAATTGCCTTTTATCTGGTGCCTGTCGATAAATGACTTATTTTGAGAGTCTCAAAGCGTTTGAGCAAAATTACCGATTCCAGGTAAAACCTCTCACCTTGGCGATTAGTGATTTTCATTTCTGTTCTCATCATTTTCACGCTCTGCGCAAGAGCTATGAATGTCGCTAATGTTCGGAGCATTATTCATCGGTTCCCCACAAAGCACAGAGACTGAACAGAGTACCCTTCAGGCGAGTACTGAACAGAGCACCCCAATAACAATTCGTTGCACTTGCTCCGTGCAAAACTTGCACTTTTGGTGAGTCCAAGACAAAAATTTGGACTATTCCGCGGTATCCGTCTTGCTTGTTTTCTACTAACTACCTGCAACATTTTGTGTTTTATTTTCGGCACAAATTTTGCATTCATTATTTAATCAAAATAAAATTTTGTGACAATCAACAGAGAACTGCACCACGTACCTTATGAAACCGACTTCTTTATGGAGGATAGCATGAACCAACTCACCATATGTGATAGACCAAAGAACCCTTATCTTTCAGAACAAAGGAAAATACAACGGTATGAGGTTCTCAATCTTCTGGCTATTACCGGAAGAGGAACGGGGCAGATACTGAACATTAGTCGCGAAGGTTTATCCTTTGGCTGTCTTTATCCCCACGCTTTCCCGCATGAGTTTTTTCTCGATATCCTTGATGCTAAAGGATCGCATATCAAGACGCTCAAAGTACGAAAAATCTGGGAAACGAATGGAGATTTTCAAGAACTAACAGCAATATATGAATTAGTAGTTGCAGTAAAGTTTTCTGAACTTACCTCAACGCAATCGGGTGAACTGAACTCCCTGCTCGACGGTTTGGAACTGATTGATTGTTCGTGCTCGCCTATGATTTAGTACGTCTGAAATTTTTTCTAGTTTCATCCAAAAGAATTTCTCAAGATACTAAAATCGCAAACCAACAGAGCTAAAGATGGCGGATTATTTATCATCCGTGCTCCTTGTGCGCGCTTTTGCCACCCGCTCCTTGTGGGATATGATCGATTTGGATCCGTCATTCTTGCGTTTCTCACGTCTCTTCCCTCTTTTTTAGCGCAAGCTCTATCATTCTTCCGTTCCCATATAACACAAAGAAAGGCACCACTAAAAGAATCGGAATTACCCAAGGATGGGTAATTCCGACGGAAAATCAATGGATTTCCAGCAGTAGTTAAAGCTTATACAGGTAGGGCTTGAGTTTTACTAAGGTCTTCTCGCCGATACCCTTCACCTTAGTCAATTCATCGATACTCTTGAACTGTCCGTTATCTTTACGATACTTCAGAATCGTATCTGCGGTCACCGGACCGATACCGGGAAGTTGGGTCAGCAGTTCCTTGTCTGCGGTGTTAATATTTACATCATGAGGTATTTCTTTCTTTACCTTCGAAACGGATTTCTTCCCATCTATTGCCGTTTTTGCCATTTTTACAGTATCGGTTTGGGCAGTTACGCCCTCTTTCGATGCGGCAGATGCATTTACTGACAAGGTTGACAAACTAAGAGTACAGGCAAAAACAGCGACGAGGAATAGATAAATAACTTTCATGTAAGCTCCCTTTGAAAAATTTTGATGGCGTAGGTGCCGTTGAATCTTCTGTTGAAAAACCGATTTTCTACGTAAGAAAAAATCAGCGTTTCCATTAATTCAAAGAGTAACTTTCTAACCTCACATTTTTCATACAATCTTTGTCGGATACTAATTTTTAAATTAGAAAGGCTCCAAAGAGAACATCGGGGAACTGAATATAGGCATATGCTATAAGGCTGACCCAAGAAATAATTCAGCGATTATCGGATGTTCTTATCTCTGAAATGAACACAGAGTAAAACACCTCTGGAATGTTCTACCGTCGCGCGGCTGTCGGTCAAGATATTGCTGACACCGAGAGAGGAACCAAAAGGAATGGTGTGCTGGGTGAGAGGATATTCAAAACCTGTCAGAGTCACGCCATGCACATCACCTCTTAGAGGCAGAAATGATATTTTTTGACCGGATTCCCCACTGATTTTGTGTACCCTGCCCGGATGGAGGATCTGCATGGAACAATCCTCACCCAGCAGAAATATTTCCAGGTCTTGATATTTATCCCCCGCCGCAAGCATGATGTTGGCAAGACTCATATCCCATCTGCCTCCAAGAGCACCAACCAGCCAGATTTTTGTGGCACCTTTCTCTCTAGCCAGATCAAGGGCCAGCTCCAGGTCCGTTGCATCTTTGCGGGTTGGGTGGCGATATATAGCAATGTTTTTCTTTTGATAGATCGCCAAAATATCCGGATCAATCGAATCGAGATCACCAAGCAGAATGTCAGGAGTGATACCAAACTTCACGCAGTGATTGGCGCCACCGTCGACGGCGAGAAGAAGATCAGCCTGCTGCTGCAGGGCAATCAGTTCGGTTGAATGGTCAAGCACCCCATTGGCAAAGATAAGAGTAAACATTCTGCCTCCAAACTATCCGGTTTGACTATTTTGAGCCCCAGCTCTAGAAACCTATTGCTTTCTCAAGCCGGGCAATTTCTTTGACCAGTTTCGCTCTTTCTTCTTCGGTAAGGTCAGGGCGCTGCAATTTCTGGCGCAGGGCGAGAAGAATCATCTCTTCCCGGTAGTCGTTGCAGGTATATTGAGACGTCGCTGTTTTATGTTTTTGAGTCATTGATGTGAAGCGTTTCAGCGCTTAAATGATGTCCAGCGCCTTTTGCGCGCCATTATAGAAAAACCAACAGGAAAAAACGATAAGAAACATCGCGCAAACCCCGATCATCCTCCGGTAAAATTCATTGCTGAAAAGATGCCGGCCCTTACTGATACCAAATGACAGCAAGGCATACCAGGCCAGATCGGCGAGTATATGGCCGAGAAAAAAAGCAGTCACGCCCAGCATCCCGAATTTCAGGGAGTGCATGATATAGCCGAGCCCTATTGATGCCCACCAGATCAGCCAGTAAGGATTCACTGCGCTGAGAACAATGCCCATCACCACAAGATTACGCGGCTTTTCGGTTGTGACCTGATAATCCATGGTTAATCCCGGCAGGGTACGCAACATGGAAATCCCCATCCAGAGCAAGACGGCACCTCCGGTCAGTGAAATAAAGATAAAGACGTCCTGTCTAACCAGAATCGGAGCCAGACCGAAAATAAGGGCAACGACAAGAGCAAGTTCAAGAAGACCATGGCCGAAAATCATCAGCGGCCCGGTGATCATTCCCCGTCTGGAACTTTCACTGATGGTAACGGTCATCAGTGGTCCGGGCATCAGTGCGCCGGAAAGAGCCAGCATAAAGGAAGTGCAGAAAATAGTGACCAGGGCGATATCCATGGAATATCCGTTGTTGAGTAGTATCTAAGATTCATTGACTATACCGGGCTGAGTATTGTTTCTCAACAACGGATTTTGGGTAGGAGTCAACAACCATGGCAGGTGATGGGCTGAATACAATTCAGCCCCAAAAACAGTTCTTTGGCAATTGTCATTTTATCGTCGATGTATACTGTCTTAACTGAATTATGAAGGTTGATCGAAACGTTCAATATTTTCTCAATGTCTTCTTTTTCAAAGGAGCAGTCGATGTATAAACTATTTTATATTACCACTAGTTGCATGTTTGTATTGCTTATGAATCCATTTGTTTCCCAAAGTACTGATTTCGGAGGTCTCTTTCAAAAAGCGCAGGAATCCGTCAGGGCCGCTTCTTCGAGCACATCCCAGGGTGACGTCGTCAGCGGCTTGAAGGAGGCCCTGGAAATCGGCACTCACAACACCGTTCAGGCTCTTTCAAAAAAGGATGGGTACTATAATAATCCGAAAATAAAAATTCCCCTGCCAGGAGCTGTTCAAAAATTTGAAAAAATTCTCCGTACCACCGGCTTTGGTTCGCAAGTTGATGATTTTGAACTCAGCATGAACCGTGCGGCAGAAAAAGCAGCACCGGAAGCTGAAGCGTTATTTGTTGATGCTGTCAAGCAAATGTCCTTTTCCGATGCAAATAAAATTCTCAATGGCCCAGATAACGCAGCAACTGCTTACTTTCAAGACAAAACAACAGACAGATTGCAGACCCTGCTAAAACCTATCATCGAGAAATCCATGGCACAAGTGGGCGTAGCCGAATCCTATAAATCAGTGGCTCAACAAATTCAAACGATTCCTTTTGCCAGCAATTATGTAGTCGATCTGGATAGCTATGTTACCGAAAAATCAATTGATGGCTTGTTTGTCCGCCTGGCGGAAGAGGAAGCAAATATACGAAATAACCCAGCGGCCCGGGTAACTGATTTGTTGAAAAAAGTCTTTAAATAAGAGCAACTGTTTGCGTCGACGAGTGATTTCCGCCCCAGTTGTAGGTTGTACGTAAGTTCCAAGGAGCATATGAAGGGGGTGTCTGCCATGAGGATTGCAGAGAAATTTTTTATATCGCCTAAAAAAGGAGTCCAGAGGATAAAGAGTATGGCACTTTTCCGACGGCCTTCTTCAAAACGAAATGTCAGTAGAAATCTGATCAAGCGCTATTTCAGGCTTATCAGGTAGAGCTTGCCTGGGAGACTGTCCGAAAATAGACATTCGGCAGTTACCTCCAGGTAATGGAATGTTGCCGAAACAGTCGAATATTCATGCAACTCTATTCACGTATCCTTGGCGAAGGCTCTCCCGTTCTAATATTGCATGGGCTTTTCGGGATGTCAGATAACTGGCTCACAATCGCCCGAGCATTAGCCGCAAACGGCTTCTGCGTCCACGTGCCGGACCTGAGAAACCACGGCAGATCTCCGCACGCGCTGACCCATAGATACACCGACATGAGCGACGATTTGATGGAATATCTTGACCTTAATTCTCTTGATACCGTGCACATTATCGGCCATTCCATGGGCGGCAAACTGGCGATGATCTTTGCTCTACTGTATCCGGAAAGGATGGACAGGCTCGTGGTAGTGGACATCGCGCCATCTGCCTATGCAGACAGTTCGTATCATGCAAACATCATTGATACCTTGATCGATATAGATCTGACGACTCACCTTAAAAGAAGTACTATCGTAGACGAGTTGATATCAAGGCTGAAAGATCAAAGACTTGCAATGTTTCTCACAAAAAGCGTCGTCTGGGACGATAAAGAGGCGTGCTATTTATGGAGACTCAACCTGCCGGTTCTAAAGAAATACCTGCCTCATCTGCAGATAGGGTTGCATGAATTGACGATACATGCCCCTTGTCCGGTACCCACCTGTTTTATCAAGGGCAATGGTTCGCCCTACTATCGACCGGAACACGAAGCGGACAGGCTGTTCTTCTTTCCCGACTCCGAGGTCGTCGGGGTTGCAGCGGCAGGGCACTGGGTGCACAGTGATCAACCGCTGCGGTTGCAGGAAATCGTTCTGTCATTTTTCCAAGCTCCGGGATAAGATCCATCATCCGAGCTCACTCTACGAAATCGGCTCATTTCACCCGGTTCCAGTGACAAATAGATGTGGGTCAAAGCTTGTCTGGTTTGCCTATACTCGGGAATTGTTTCCGCAAAAGACCCGACCGAAATTTTGTGATTTAAAAAAGCCGTGCCGCAAAAAACCGCGGGGACCCAAATATCGTTACGACATTGGGTCCCCGCGGTTATCCTTTCGGCAGAATCAGCCAATCAACAAACATTACATAATCGGTTTCATGGCACTCATATGGGATCGGAGTTCTTCGCCCACCGCTTCGATGGAAGTGTAGCGTATAGCTTCATTCACCTGGATAAGATCGAGGTTATCTACCCCGGTATCCTTTAAGTCAAGACCTTTGCCGATCACGTCGGTTCCTATAGTCTTCATAAAATCCTGCAAAAGAGGTACGGCTGCATTGGCAAAAAGGTAGTTGCCATATTCAGCAGTGTCGGAAATAACCACGTTCATCTCGTACAGTTTCTTTCTGGCAACAGTGTTGGCGATAAGAGGAGTTTCGTGAAGAGATTCGTAATATGCTGATTCTTCCCTGATACCGCAGTCTACCATCGTATCAAAAGCCAGCTCCACCCCGGCTTTGACCATCGCAACCATCAATATGCCTTTATCATAATATTCCTGCTCGCTGATTTCGTCGCTGGTGGATACCGCCTGCTCAAATGCGGTTTCCCCTGTTTCCTTGCGCCATTTGAGTAGATTCGCATCATCGTTGGCCCAGTCCTCCATCATGGTTTTTGAGAAATGGCCGGAAGCGATATCATCCATATGCTTTTCAAAGAGTGGTTGCATAATGTTCCGCAGCTCTTCAGCAAGGAGATATGCTTTAATCTTTGCCGGATTGGAGAGCCTGTCCATCATGGCAGTGATGCCACCGAGTTTTAAGGACTCTGTAATAACTTCCCAGCCGTACTGGACAAGTTTTGAGGCATATCCGGCATCGATACCCTCCGCTACCATCTTGTCAAAGCAAAGGAGAGAACCTGTCTGTAACATACCGCAAAGGATGGTTTGCTCACCCATGAGATCCGATTTTACTTCAGCGACAAAGGACGATTCCAGAACACCGGCCTTATCTCCACCGGTACCACAACAGTAAGCCTTGGCAATGTCCCAGCCTTCCCCATTTGGATCGTTTTCACTATGAACCGCAATAAGCGTCGGTACACCAAAGCCACGCTTATATTCCTGACGTACTTCAGTTCCAGGTGCTTTTGGTGCAACCATGACAACTGTCAGATCTTTTCGAATCTGCATTCCCTCTTCGACAATATTAAAGCCGTGGGAATAAGAAAGACAAGCACCTTTTTTCATAAGCGGCATGACTGTAGAGACTACATTTGTGTGTTGCTTATCAGGAGTCAGGTTGATGACCAGATCCGCGATGGGAATGAGTTTTTCGTAGGTATCGACAGGAAAATCGTTTTCTGTAGCGTTCTTCCAGGATTGACGCTGTTCCTTTATCGCTGCCGCCCGCAGGGCGTAGGACACGTCCAATCCGCTATCGCGAAGGTTGAGCCCCTGGTTCAACCCTTGCGCACCGCAGCCAACAATGACAATCTTCTTTCCTTTGAGGTAGTCAACACCGCTGAATTCCGAGGCATCCATGAAACGGCATTTGGAAAGTTCCGCTATCTGCCGACGAAACGGCAAACTATTAAAGTAGTTCGAACCCATTTTTATCTCCTTGTATCTGTATTGTTTTTAGATCGTTTTGAATCAATGATCATTCTTCATCTGATATATTGACAAACTCCTGTTGCGTCAAGTGATTTGTTCGTGATATTGTATTGCATATTTTGCAACAATCGTCAAAATAAACATCAGCAGATGTTTATCTTCCTCCTGCATGTCTAGCAAATATATCTGCACAACAGCAGGACAACCATGAATCCAAAAGGTCTTTGTTGTGAAAATCAGGGAGCTTGAGTTATTCCGACATCTAGCCTCGACCCTCCACTTTGGTCGCACCAGCCTGGAATGCAACATTACCCCCTCGGGCCTCACCCGGACCATTCAGAGGCTGGAGAGTGAAGTGGGCGAACCACTTTTTTTCCGAAGCAACCGGTCTGTTCATCTGACCCCTGCCGGAATACTCTTTAAAGAATATTGTGAAGAGACCATAAGCAGCTGGAATCTTTTCCGCAGTCATATACAAAGTGATACCATCCTCCGGGGGGAAATCTCTCTCTACTGTTCCATTACGGCAATTCTCTCCATCCTGCCGCAGATTTTCAGAAGATTCCGAAAGACCCACCCGGAAGTCATGGTTCATGTTCAAACAGGAGATGCCGCGAAGGCCTTAAACAAACTGCAATCCAGGGAAGTCGACATTTCCATCGCAGCCCTTCCCGATCTCCAACCTGAAGGTCTCGAATTTATCGAACTTCTGCAGACACCGTTGCTGTTTATTTTTCCCAAATTCTTTCCGGAGACTATCAATTATTGCCAAGGGACGATAAACTGGCAACGAACACCTGTTATCCTGCCGGCTGATGGTTTAAGCAGAACCAGGGCAGAAAAGTGGTTTGCAGACAAGGGAATTCGCCCATATATATATTCCCAGGTTTCAGGGAATGAGGCCATTATTGCCATGGTCAGCATGGGCTGCGGAGTTGGCATTGTACCGCGATTAGTGCTGGACAAGAGCAGTTTGGTAAACGAGGTGGAGGTTCTGGAAATATCTCCCCAGCTCAAATCCTTCACTGTCGCTGCCTGCACCTTCAAAAAAAATAAACGGAATCCTTTAGTACAGTCTTTCTGGGATATTATCGAAATGGAAGCGACTGCAAAGTTCTAGATATTATGAAGACAATACTTATCACCAACGACGACGGCATTCATAGTCCCGGCATTTTGGCCCTGCAGCAGGCCCTAATTGAACTTGGTCAGACCATCGTCATTGCACCGGATAGGGATAATTCAGCAGTTTCCCATTCGCTCACTATGAATCGTCCCCTCAAGATCCATAAACTGGCAGACAACTTTTATACGGTGGATGGCACCCCCACCGACTGTGTCGCTGTCGGGCTGAAGAAAATCCTCAAGGTACCGCCGGATCTCCTCGTTTCAGGAATTAATGCCGGAGCCAACCTTGGTGATGATATTTCCTACTCCGGTACCGTCTCTGCCGCCATCGAAGGAACCATGTACGGTGTTCCCTCCATGGCACTTTCCGTCGGGGGAAAACTGCCTTACGATTTTCGGGCCGCCATGCAGATCGCGGCCTGCATGGCCAGAAAAATTCTGAATAATTCCCTGCCTGAAAATACCCTGCTCAATATCAATATTCCCAGCGGCAGCGTCTACCAAAAAATAAAAGTCACCCGCCAGGGCAGGAGACTCTGGGAAAATTCCATCCATGAAACTCTCGATCCCCGCGGCAGCAAACACTACTGGATCGGGGGAGGCACTGCGGTCACCGACCCCGGAGAAGATACCGATGTCTACGTTTTTGCCTCCGGAAATGTCTCAATCACCCCCATACAACTCGACCTCACCAACCATACGGGCATTACCTATCTGAAAGAAAATTGGCGCCTGGAAGACGATACGACAGGCAATTGAAGGAACAATGATAAAAGATCTGCGTCAGAAAAAAAGCATCCTGGCAATAAATGTCGGTCTCACCGCCAATACCCTGCTGGCCGCCCTGAAGACAAGCGTCGGCATCTTCGGCCACAGCCCGGCTCTTCTTGCCGACGGTATAAACTCCACTTCGGATGTGGCGTACGGTATCGTGGTGAATATTTTCATGAGACTCTCCGGCAAACCCGCCGACGAAGAACATCCCTATGGTCACGACCGGCTGGAATCGATTGCGGCAGTCGTGGTCGGGGCATTCGTTATAACCACGGCAATCTCTATTTTCTGGGCATCCATCAACAATGTATATGAGCTGTTAAGCGGAGCGGAGAATTTTACCGGAGCATCGCAACTGGCCCTGTGGATCGCTCTTTTTACTGTCTTATTAAAAATTTGGCTGTCGTTCTGGACCTATCGGATTGGTTCCCAAACCAACAACAACGTTCTAAAAGCCCTCGCAGCAGACCACCGTAACGATATCTTTTCCGCTCTGGCAGCTACCACCGGCATTTTTTTCAGCCGATTAGGGTTTCTCTGGGTCGATCCTCTGGCCGGGGGAATTGTTTCCATCATCATCTGCATTACAGGAGTGCAGATCATCCGGGAATCAGCCGCCGACTTGATGAATACCCTGCCTGGCAAAAAGCTGACAGAGGAAATCCGCAGAAAACTAGAAGAATTGGATGAAGTGCTTGATGTCGAGGAAATCCATGGTCATAGATTCGGCCTGTATATGGTAGCGAACATCACCATCGGCGTATCTCCCGACCTGACAGTGTCCGAGGGAGACAGGATCGCCACCCGGGTTGAAAAACTGCTTGTTGAGGAAATCGACTCAATGCGGAGGGTCTTCGTCCACTACCATCCGGTACAAACAAAAAGAAAAGAGATCAACGAATCACCCATTATGCATCAGAAAACAACAGAATGAAATATTCCTTGTTCACTGACTACAAGCAGCAATTTCCTGCTGCATTTGTTCAATAACCCGTATCGGATCTGCGGCCCTGGTAATCGGACGACCAACCACCACATGGTTGGCGCCGTTTCGAATAGCCATACCAGCGGTCACTATTCGTTTTTGATCGTCACTTTTATCCCTTACATTTGCTCCGGGCCGAATACCAGGTGTAACAATAAGCAGTTTTTCGCCAAGGTCCCGGCGCATTCTTTCTGCTTCCAGCCCAGAGGAAACAACCCCGTCACAGCCTAGCTCCAACGCTCTTTTCGCCCGGAAATAGACAAGATCCGCCACCGATTGGGTCATTCCCATAGCTCGCATATCCTCTTCGCCAAAACTGGTAAGGACAGTCACCGCCAGGAGTTGCATATCGCCCCTGGCAGAAACGGCAGCTCGGATTATCGGGTCGTTACCATGAATAGTGGCAAAGCTGACTCCTCGGCTATTTACCTGTTCCACGGCCTGCTTGACGGTCTCGGGAATATCAAAAAATTTCAGATCCAACATAACTTTATGACCACGGTCCACGATCCAGTCAACGGTATCGAACCAGCTCCCCATAAAGAGCTGGAGCCCCACTTTAAAAAATGAAATGTGAGATTCGCATTTTTTGACTACATCTTTAGCCTGTTCAGAACTCTCTACGTCCAAAGCTACGATGATTCTCTCTTGCAAGGGTATTTTTGTAGTGCTCATGATTTCTCCATATAATGTCGTTCTCATCCTGCTGTGATAGCTTTTATGCCAGGAGCTTGGTTCTTTTTACCTGCTCTCTCTGTCTTCTGCAAGTACGGCGAGCAGCTGACGGCATTGGTCTGCTACAGGTTCCGAACCCATTTTATCGAGCAAAGCTAGTACAACCGACACTTTTTCCTCTTTGTCCCTTGGCAACGAACCTGCCTGTTTGGCGAGAATTTTTTTCCCCTGAAGGCGCATTTTAGACCAGAAATCTTTTTCCTGCCGGCCGGAAAGACATTGCTCTTGTATTTGCAACAACCAGGAATCGACATCCATTGGTGAAGATTCATCACGAGTTACTTCTGCCGACGGAGCCTTTTGGGCGGTTTGAGGCACTAATTGAGTTGCCGGACCTGAAAGTCCTTTCATATTCTGACTGGATACTTTCCCCCTTTGAGTCGGTAGCTCCCTATTTTCCAATCGCTCTTTTGGCAAAGAATCCAACGCAATCGGTGCCACGGGCACAGCCTGCTCACTCTCTGTTTCAGCATCCATCTCCCTTGTTGCCACTTTATTTTGTCGAATAGCTGGTTCACTGCCCGACTGTTCTTGTACTGCCTCTTGAAATGTTTTGTCTTTAAAGGTAGGAGGCAGATGGGAAATATTGAGAAAGACTGCCACACTCGCAGCCACCGCCAGGGCCGATCCGATAAAGCCGTATTTTTTTATTCTGTTCAAATGATATACGCGGCCTTCTCTTGCCTCATGATCGGCCATTTTCTTTAAGTTGAGCCATTCCTGATAGCATTTTTCGCAACCACTCAAGTGTCGCCTAAAAATTGCCAATTGCTCTTTTTCGCACCTTGCATCAACCAAGGCAGCCATTTCTTCGGGGAAAAGACACCGGTCGTGTCCGCCTCCCTTATCTGCAGCCAGCGCCAAAAGCGCCGCTGCTTTTTCAACCTTTTTGTTGTTTTTAAAATTACGATTGATAATCATGCCATGAATATGATCCCAGTGTTTCAGAGTTGACTACTCTACATCTATTCTAGTTGACGGACATCCAGCCAAGTGTTGTCCTTTATTTTCTTGTTTTCTATAAATCCAGGAGCGGACGAAGGTCCTCGGCAAGGCCGGTTCTTTCGAACTCCTCTTTAAGCCGGGCCATAAGACGGCGCTTTTTCCCATGGGCTTGAAAGCGACTCATCCCCAGCATTTCCCCCGCTTTCGTCACGCCCAACCCCTCCTGATAACAGAGTTTCAGAAGCAGTTTTTCTTCTGGTGAGAGACAGATTTCCAATTGATTGATTTTTTTTAGAAGACTATCGGAAACCTCAAACTCCGGTTCGCCAAGCACAAGCTGAAAGATGGCTTCAAGCAGCTCTTTTTTTTGTCGTTCTTCGACGGAGCAGTCCAAAATTACTTGCACATGATTTTCGTTGGAGGCGTTCTCCTCCTCATAGACAACTTCCAAACCCTGATGCTTACCACAATCGGGAATTCTTGCCAGTAACTGATACGCCGCGCTCTCGATCTCGTTTTTTTTAATGGTCACCTGACGCTGCAATACAACTTCAACGGCATCGGTCAGCGGAAGACGTTCAAGGCAGAGAGCCGTAAAGAGTTTTTCCCAGATCCCGCCAAAGGTTTTCACCCAAAGTGGAGGCCTGACCCTGCCAAAACGTTTCCTGGCAAAATCTTCAAGCAACCTCTCGGTAAGCGTCCTGATAAATGTTGTGAATGTTGCTGTCTCGCTATATGCGGTTAACCTGTGCCAGTTATCGGCTCTGAGTCCATCAATCACGGCAAGGGCCGCCTCCTCGGCCAAAACTCCTTCCCCGAATCGACGCACAGCCATGCTGTTAATCGTCCCCCAGTATGCCAGTGCTTTTTCTTTCCAGTCTATCAAGGTAACTCCCCGTCTCCCCTTTCTTTGTTAAGATATATTTTTTTCCGACACATTTCTCTTTTACGTCCGTCATAACCGGTACAGACGTACATTGTTCCTAAAAAAAATTAACAGGAGAAAGTATGATCATTCTAACCAGACGACAGTACCCGGCACTTTTATTCAGCACCATAGTTTTTCTCCATGGCTGTACAGGTTCTTTAATGACCGATTCAAAAGAACAGGAAAGAACCGAAGCTACCGCCTTGATCGCTGCACAATCAACGGGTCCGAAAGATACTCTGCTTTTGAAACCGGCAGTCTCAGCGCAAGCAGAAACCGACCTGTCCAGGCAAGCAAAAGGAATTGCTCAGAGTGTGCAAATGAACAAGATGACCGAGCTCGCACCCACCCGAACAGCCAGGTACGGCATTGCTATGAGGGATGATGAACTGAAGCCACCGGTCTATCCTCAATTCCAGCGGGAATCCTACGATGCAATCACGGAAAACCCTTTTATTTCCACCTTAAACGATCCACTTTCTACGTTCTCCATCGATGTGGATACAGCATCGTATGCCAATGTGCGACGCTGGTTGACAGGCGGCAATCTTCCACCGGTTGGTGCCGTGCGTATCGAAGAGATGGTGAATTACTTTTCCTACGATTATCCGGATCCCGAAAACGGCCCTATCGGAATTACAACCGAACTCGGGCCCTGTCCATGGCAGCCTGCCAATAAACTTGTCCGTATCGGAATCAAGGCTCACGACCTTGATCCTAAAAGCATTCCCCCTTCCAACCTGGTTTTTCTGATTGATGTATCGGGATCCATGAACGAGGGCAATAAATTGCCGCTTCTTAAACAATCAATGCTCATGCTCACAGACGAGCTTGGCCCAGAGGATAAAGTGTCTATGGTCGTCTATGCCGGAGCTGACAGGGTTGTTCTGCCACCAACGCCCGGAGACAAAAAAGAACTGATCAAACAAGCGATTACCAGCCTGTCATCCGGAGGATCAACCCATGCCTCAAGCGGGATCCTCAAAGCTTACCAGCTCGCCAAACAGAGTTTTATCAGTAATGGTAATAACCGGATAATTCTGGCCTCGGATGGCGATTTCAATGTTGGAGTCACCAGTCGGGATGAACTCGAACGCCTGATCGCCAAAGAACGGGAATCCGGCGTTTTCCTAACGGTGCTGGGATTTGGTATGGGCAATTATCACGATGACACCATGGAAATACTCGCCGATAAAGGCAACGGCAACTACAGCTATATCGACTCCCTGCTTGAGGCTAAAAAAGTACTTATCAAACAAAGAGCCGGTACCTTATTTACCCTCGCCAAAGACGTCAAACTGCAAATTGAGTTTAACCCCGCACGGGTCGGCGGCTATCGATTAATCGGCTACGAGAACAAGGCTCTTGCCGACGAGGAATTCAACAATGACAAAAAGGATGCGGGAGAAATCGGAGCAGGACATACAGTGACGGCTCTCTATGAACTCCTTCCCGTCGGATCACGAGCGATCCCAAAAGTAGATCCACTGAAATACCAGATCATTAGCCAACCGGCTGACACCTCAGCTGAAGTGCTGAGTGTTAAGCTGCGCTACAAGCCACTTGACAGGAACGAATCGCATCTGTTGTCCCAGACTGTAACCGATAATAACAGGACATTCGAATCGACAAGCGATGATTTTCGCTTTGCTGCGGCTGTTGCTGGATTCGGCATGCTTCTCCGTCATTCCGAGCTGGTAAACCAGCTTACCTACTCCCAATTGATCACCATGGCCCGAAATAGTCGCGGGACAGACAACGAAGGATATCGCGCCGAATTTATACGCCTTCTCGAAATGGGTGAACTTCTCCAGAATAAATGACTGACTTTACATTTTTACTTATGCATACTATAATTATTCCAGGATAACAAAAATCTCCCACATTCTTTTTTGTTTTTGTTATCAATGAATTATAGTCCGAGGTTAACGAGGAAAAAAAGAAAGGAGATGCTTATGACTGTTAAAATTTTCATCAAACGAAAGGTTTCACCGGAAAAAGTCCTTCCTCTAACCGTACTCCTGAAAAAACTACGCAGCCTGACCTTGAGCCAATCCGGATACATTTACGGAGAAACCCTGAAGAGGGTCGATAGAAAAGATGAGTGTATGGTTATAAGCACCTGGCGGTCACTGGAGGACTGGAATGCTTGGGTGACCAATGAAGAACGCATTGCCATTCAGAGTGAAATTGATCTTCTGCTCGGAGCAGAAACTGAATACGCTGTTTACGAAGTGTAGTTCCCGCCCAAAAAAACTGTACTGCACACCCCTTGTGTGGTACAGTTAACCGTTTATTTCCACGCTGCTTAAAATTGGATAGTTTTTCTGAAAATATCTGCCCTCAACTTCAAATAATGACGTTTTATCAGAAACTTTTGTTTTTCTTATTTACGTAATTGTTTTGATTCGATACCTCCCTTAGTGTAGGTTGAAATCCTTTTTTAACGTAGGATGGAACTCTTCGTATTTTCATACCAATTATTCATTTAACCGTACCGAGGTAAGGAAGCAATGATATTTGAAGGTGTTAAGCTTATGGTCGTTGGCATGACTACTGTCCTGCTCTTTCTCCTCTTGATGATTTTTTTTATCAATGTAGTTTCCTTCCTGACTCGTGGTTCAGCAGCTCGCGAGGTTGAAGCGATTGCAGTGGAGAGAGCTCTTCAGGCTCGAAACAGAAAAAAAGTTAAGGAAGGTACCTCCGAAGACGCTGACGAAGATATAGCAGTGATTGCCGCCGCGGTTGCAACGTACGAGGTTGAACGGTTCGCACGAGCATAAATTGTAGAGTTGTTCCGTCGTATTGCAGTCGACATCTTTGGGTCAAACGTAATCGTCGTCAGATTTACAAAACTAACCCCGCTGAAAAGAGCGGGGTTCTGTTTAGTCCCCTTGTGGGAAATAGGTTTCTTAACAAAATGATTTTTAAAAAAAACAACAAAATCATTTCTAACCCCGCTAAAAAGGGCGGGATAAGAACCTTCACGAAAATCTTTCCTACTCTTTTCAGTGCCCCCTTGAGGGGTGAAAAGCAAGAAAAGATTTTCTAAGGTACTAAATCACTAAAGCGAGGAGAAGAACGGTGAGTAAAAAGGTTATTCAATTTATGGATACGTCCTTTAGAGACGGTTTTCAGTCTGTTTTTGGGGCAAGGGTATTTACTGATGACTTCATGCCCGCCGTCAAAGCTTCAGTAGATGCGGGAATTACCAACATTGAAGCTGGTGGCGGAGCACGTTTTCAGAGCTTGTTTTTCTACTGCGGAGAATCCGCCTTTGATATGATGGACCGCTTCAGGACCGAAGTCGGTCCGGGTGTTGCCCTGCAAACCCTGGCCCGTGGCATCAATGTGGTTGCTCTGAGCCAATGCCCGCGCGATATTATTGATCTCCATGCCAAGATGTTCAAGAAGCACGGCATAACCACCATTCGAAATTTTGACGCCCTCAACGACATCCGCAACCTCGAGTACTCAGGTGAACGTATTGCTCACCACGGTCTGAATCATCAGGTCGTTATTTCCATGATGGAGCTGCCGCCCGGCTGTTCCGGAGCTCACACTCCCGAGTTCTATATGGACCGTTTGAAGCAAATCCTGGACGCAGGCATTCCTTTCCACTCAATTTGTTTTAAAGATGCTTCCGGTACGTCAAACCCCAGGAAGGTCTATGAAACACTTAAGGCCGCAAGAAAAATTGTCTCGGAGGACACCATCCTCTGGTTCCATACCCACGATACAGCAGGTCTTGGCATCTCCCAGAACATGGCAGCAGTTGAAGGTGGCGCCACGGGTATCGACCTGGCAAAATCCCCGGTCAGCGGCGGAACCTGCCAGCCGGATATTCTGTCCATGATGCACGCCATGAAAGGTACCGAATATACCCTCGATCTCGATTACGAAAAAATTATTATTGCTTCGGATGCATTTGAAGAGGCCATGAAAGACTACTTCTTCCCACCGGAAGCAAAAATGGTATCACCAAAGGTAACCCTGTCGCCGATGCCCGGTGGAGCGCTCACCGCCAATACCATGATGATGAGAGACACCGGCACCTTGCATCTCTTCCCCGAGGTTATCAAAGCGATGTCCGAGGTAGTTGCCCGTGGTGGTTTTGGAACCTCCGTCACCCCTGTCTCCCAATTCTACTTCCAGCAGGCTTATCTCAATGTTACCCAGGGAAAATGGAAAAAAATCAATCCGAGTTACGGCAACATGGTCCTCGGCTACTTCGGTCGCACACCAGTACCTGCAGATCCGGAAATTGTCAGAATCGCTTCCGAGCAGCTTGGCAAACCTGTGTTCACCGACGATCCTCTCGATATCCTGGAGCCCGGTATTCCCAAAGCCACCAAAATTCTTGAAGAAAATAAACTGCCGGTTAGTGATGAAAACATCTTTATCATCGCCAGCTGTGAACAGAAAGGACTCGATTTCCTCCTCGGCAAGGCAGTCACCAATGTTCGCAAAATTACCGATGCGCCTCCGATCGACAAAAAAGCCTCTGCCTCAAAAGACACGGCACCGACCGCTCCCGCATCTATCGGACCACGCGATTACACCATCACGGTTAACAACCGCCCCTACAATGTTACTGTCTCGGAAGCAGGGGGAATCCAGGCTGCTCGCGCAGGAGCAGCAACACCTGCCCCGGCTGCCGCTCCTGCGGTCGAAGGTACGGAAGTGGAAGCACCTACTCCAGGAAACATCGTCAAAATTCTGGTTGAGGTTGGCAGTAGTGTCACCGTCGATCAGCCTCTCGTGGTCATGGAAGCCATGAAGATGGAATCCGAGGTGAAATCCCCTTGCGCCGGTAAGGTCCTAGCTATTCACATTGCTACAGGTGATACCGTCCAAACCTCTGATTCGATGTTTACTATAGGTTGATAAGGTGTAGGTTTTCCGGTTCCCCGTCTTCGACTGGGAACCTTTTCTTCTTTGCTCTTACCGGGTAAGTATTATGAAAATCAGAATTCTCATGCCTCTTTTGCTGGCATGGCTATGTACTTGGTCCTTCACCGCACTGGCGAAGGACGGTACTGTAGAAATCCTCTCACCGGCAGACGCAAAAATCGTGCGGGTGCTTGTGCAGCAAGACGACTTTGTTTATAGCGGAGACGAAATCGCAACCCTCAAAAAGGAGGACGGTACCGTAATTCTCCTCAAAGCTGGTTCGGCCGGAAAAATCACCAGCATGAAGGCAGTCGCCTATCAAAAGGTCCATAAGGACGAACTCCTCGGGACCTTAGACATCACTGAGATCGTAGCCGACCAGCCAACTGTCCATAGCGGCAGGACTCTGCCGGATATCTCCGAACTGCTTGTCGATCTTGCAAAAACAACGGGGATCTATGGTATATACGAAGGGCAAACAACTCAGGACTGGACCGTCGGCATTGGCAGGGTGCTGATGATCTCTGTCGGCCTTATTCTCCTCTACCTCGGCATCTTTAAAGGTTTCGAACCGCTTCTCCTGATTCCCATCGGTTATGGTGCAATCCTCTCCAACATCCCGTTGGCAGGAATTGCCGAACCGGGGGGAATACTCGACTATATTTATGAAGTGGGTATCCATACCGGGGTTTTCCCACTGCTCATCTTCATGGGTGTCGGAGCCCTGACCGACTTTGGCCCGATGCTCGCCAATCCGATCACCATACTGCTTGGCGGGGCGGCTCAGTTAGGTATTTTTGCTACCCTGCTAGGAGCTCTTTGGCTCTCTGATTTAGTTCCCGGTATCAATTTTTCATTGCGTGATGCCGCATCCATCGGGATTATCGGCGGTGCTGACGGTCCGACTGCAATCTTCTTGGCCAGCCGACTCTCTCCCAGGCTGCTGGGTTCAATTGCCATCGCCGCCTACTCTTACATGGCTTTAGTCCCGCTGATCCAGCCACCGATTATGAAGTGGCTGACCACTAAAGAAGAAAGAAAAATCAAGATGGTACAGTTGCGGCACGTATCAAAATTGGAGAAAATAATCCTTCCCCTACTTGTGCTTGGCATCTGTTCGACGCTTCTGCCGTCTGCCGCACCGCTGATTGGTATGTTCATGCTCGGCAATCTGATGAAAGAATGTGGCGTGGTCGACAGATTGTCCGATACCATCAAGAACTCGCTGATGTATACAGTCATTATCTTTCTCGGCCTCGGCGTGGGCAGCAAATTGTCCGCCGATAAATTCCTCAATCTCGAGACTCTGGGCATCTTGGCCCTCGGCATGATCGCCTTTAGTATCGGCACGGCCGGCGGCGTATTGATGGCTAAGCTCATGAACAAATTTTCGAAAAACCCGATCAATCCGCTTATCGGTGCGGCCGGGGTTTCCGCAGTACCGATGGCAGCCCGTGTTGTCAACAAGGTCGGTCTCGAAGCCAATCCGCAAAATCACCTGATCATGCATGCCATGGGACCAAACGTTGCAGGAGTTATAGGCTCAGCCGTAGCTGCTGGTGTGCTTCTGGCACTTCTTTAGAAAAGGTTCTTCTGCACAAGATAGCAAAGGGATTTTCCGAGTCTTCGGAAAATCCCTTTGTTGCAACGAGGCTTTTTTATTTTTTTAGTGCACCCGGTTGATGTTTGGTGTACCCCGGTCGATCGTTCTTTCATATCGCACTGCCGGATAGCCGAAACCCATGACATAGCCAATAGTGTGATCATCCGGGATGCCAAGCCTGTTTTTGAGCGATGGGACGAGCTCTGTCAAGGTAAGGGTCGCCAGACCGTTCCAGATGGTACCGATACCTCTACTCCCGGCATACAACTCAAAAGTAGTTAAAGCAATGATGCAATCCTGCACCGGAGACGCGCTTTCTTCAAGGGCGGACACTATCAGCAGGTGTGGTGCGCCCCTAAAAAGAATATCTTTGCCGGTACTTTTCCACACCTCGATAATATCATTAAACATCTCCATTCCTTCCGGGAGCTTTTGCTCTTTGATCAGTTTCTCCAGCCCGGCAAGAGCCTCTTCTCTCAGGTCATAAACAATTCCCTTATCATCCACCAGAGTATAGAGCATTTCCCGATCGTTATGGCCGCTTGGTGCTTGTCCAGCAACCTCTAAAAGTTTTTCGATGAGAGCGGGATCTACATTTTTGTCCTGGTAATTTCTCACGGAACGCCGCCCCTTGATAAGCGTTTCCACCTGTTCCGGCTTCGGCATTTTTTCTGAGGACAATGGTATCCCTTCATGGGGACCATATCCAAGAATGGACACAGAGCCTTCACTACAGATAGCGACACAATGCATACAACGTATGCAGAATGATTCCACATCCTGTGCAATGGTCGGAATGCCGGTCTCCATACTGATAATCATGGCCGGGCATTCACTGGCGCATTGTCCACAGCCGATACAGGTTTCCACATCAATGGTAAAATCAAGCATAAGATTCCTATAGTAATTTTATCCTACTGTTTTTATAACAATTTCTTTATCGAAATAATTCACTGACATCCCCGCATCGACAATTATGGTCTGGCAGTTGATACCGGAACTCCTGCCTGAAAGGAGGAAAGCTGCAGTATCGGCAGCTTCCTGAGTTGCCAGGGCTCTTTTCCTGAGAATCGCCTTTTCGGCAAAAAGATAGCTATCGACATATCCTGGAATTCCAGCAGAAGCTGAGGTTTTCAGGAGGCCGGGCGCCACTGCGTTAAAGCGGACCTGTGAAAACTCCGAAAAACTTTTAGCCAGAAAACAGAGCGACGAGTCAAGCGCGGCCTTGATCGGTGCCATGTAGCCGTAATTTTCTGCGGCCATTCGGGTGCTCGAGATGGTTATGGTCACCACCGAACCATTTTCCGCCAGAAGCTCCTTAAAATGGTTGGCAATGCTGATCAATGAGAAACAGGAGACATTTACCGCCTGGAGAAAATCATCTTTTCTGGTCTCGTGAAACGGTTTCATACCATCCGAATAATTAGCAAAGGCGATTGAATGGACAATGCCGTCTATTTTGCCGCCCTTTGCAGCACCAATTGCCTCACCGATATGATCCCGGACCCGGATTATATTCACCTCATCTTCCACATCACAGATAAAAACCTGTGATTCAGGAAAGAGTTTCCGTGCATTAATCGCCCGCTCGTCAGACCTGACCACGTGGATGACTTCCGCTCCCTCTTCCACGAGGGTCCGGCCGATCGCGCAGGCAACAGATTTTTTGTTGGCGAGGCCAAAAACCACAAATATCTTATTTTCAACTTCAAGAAAACTCATAGGCTGTCTATCTCTATCCTCAATGCATTAATTTTAATCTCTATTCAACAAACAGATGCTTACCGACCTTCACTTCAATAGCATAGATCGCAAAATAAAGCAGCACCCCCAAGAGTCCCATCCCCATGATGCCGGTATACATTTCCGGATAGAGCAGCACCTGATAGGTTTCAATCACTATGTAATAGCCTAGCCCATAGCTGGTCAAGGACTGTTCGGCAATAAACAACACTGCCACAGCAGTCCCGATCGACACCCGCAGGGCCGTCAGTACCGCAGGGAGAGATGCCGGCAGATACACATACCGAAATAAGGCCCTTCGTCCTGCTCCAAGTGATTTCACAGACAGAATCAATTCTTTTTTCAGACCGGCTGCTTCATCGCGAACCACCACCAGAATCTGAAAAAAGATAATTATGGCAATAAGGGTAATTTTGGAAAAATCGCTGATTCCCATCAGGACATAAATGACCGGCAGAAAAATGATTTTTGGAATCGGGTAGATGATTGCGATCAGCGGGCTGATCACTCTGTCCAGTTTCGGCATCTGACCAAGCGCCAGTCCCAGAGGCGCGGCAAAGAGAGTGGCCAGAAAGACAGCGGCCAGAACCCGAGCCGCGGAGGCCAAAAAATGCAGTCCTAGTTCACCGGTAATATTTAAGAAAAAGAGAGGCACCACTTGTAAAGGAGATGGAAGGATTGGACGATTGACAATAAATGCCATCAACTGCCAAAGGCAGAAAAACATGAGAACCCCAGTGAAGGTGCTGACAAAGGTCGCTTTTTTCTTCATTATCCCCGTCGGCCCTCGTCGTTGACCCTGTTAGGACGAACCGCTAGAAGTTCTCGCAATTCGACACACCTTCTGATGAACTCGGGATTCGTTCGTTTATCCATCTCTCCGGACAGAGGATTGTCAATGACCTTTGGCTTTCGATTACAGCTGTCGCTAAGAACCAATATCTTTTCGCCAAGAACAATCGCCTCTTCTATGTCATGGGTAACGGTGAGTGATGTCAAGCCGGACGCCTGATGGAAACCGTTCATTACCTTTTGCAACTCCTCTCTGATCGGGGCATCAAGGGCCGAAAAGGGTTCGTCCATCAGGAGGAAATCCGGTTCGAGCACAAGTGTTCTGGCGATTGCGGCTCGTTGTCGCTGGCCCCTGGACAGCTGGGCGGGGTATTTATCTACGAGCTGTTGTATCCCGAGCCAGTTCAACCAGTAATTCACCAGACTCTCGTCTTTTTTCGCATCGATCTTCAGGTTAACGGGGCTATGTTTGCCATCCGGACCGTAAAATTTTCTTATTTTCAACCCCAGCCGGGCGTTTTCCAGCACTGTCGCCCAGGGCAGCAGTCCATGGTCCTGGAGCACCAATCCGGTGGACGGCCTGGCACGGCTAATCTTCTCCCCGCTGATCCGGATTTCCCCTCCGACCGGTTTATTCAATCCTGCGATAAGGTAAAGAAGGGTTGTTTTTCCACAGCCGGATGGGCCAATTACGGTCCAGGCCTCCCCCCGCTCAATGGTGAAGGTGAAATTCTCAAAAAGCAAAGCCCCATTGCCATATCCGAACCGGAGGTTTTTCACCTCAATCATCTCAGGCAGCCTTTCATTTTGCCAAATACTCCGAGGTAACGGAATCTTCATAGGTCAATGGCCTGGTAAGAAATTTTTTCTCGATCATCCAGGCCATGACATCATCCCATTGGGTTTCGGTCGGCAAAGTTTTTCTGGGCATTGGGGGGATATGAAAATCGTCTTGAACGTTTTTCGGAACTCGTATTTTTTTCAACATCAGCGCCTGAAAAGAAGCGGGATCGCTGTTGAGATCGGCACACGCATGGTCCCATGCCACCATAAATTTTTTAACCGTAACTGTTTTGTTGAGAAGGGCATCATCTGCAAAGGTAATAACACTGGCACTGACGCTTGTCAGCGCAGTATCACTGATTATTTCCACAGCCCCGCTTTTTATGGCGCTGGCCCCCAGCGGATCAGGCAGCATCACAGCTTGGAGTTGCCCGGAAAGAAGCAACTGCAATCGCTCCGGCAGCACCGGAACCGATTTGTAACTGATAGCTTCCGGCGCGATGCCACCTGCCTGGAGCAATCTGGTGGTTATATACTCAACAACCGTATTTTTTGATATTCCAATGGGAATATTGGCCAGATCCCCAACTTTTTTCAAATTACTCCCTGGTGCTGCAAGAAGTCTGAATAATGGCGACGCACCGATCGGTGAACGGGCGATGGAGACAATTTTCACTCTGCTCTGCTCTCTGTTGAAATTGGCCGAATCAGAGATGTCATTGATCATGCCGTCAACTCTCCCGGCCTGCATTAACTGATCACGCTCCACGGCACTGCCCACGGAAAGAGACTCTACCGAAATCCCCAGCTCGACGAAATAGCCTTTCTCCTGCGCAACATAGATGGGGAGAACATCGGGTATGGGTAAAAGGGCCATCCGAATAGTTTTGCTGTCGGCAGCTCCGAAAATAACTGTCGGCAACGTCAGGCAACACAAGATGATACTGGCCATTGACAACATCATTTTTCGAAACATATAGTTGACTCTCAACAGTTGGTATATGATTCCCGACTCAGACGGTCGGGGTTATGGAGTATCGTTTCCCTCCAAAAATCGGTATAATTGCCGTTTTGACCTTTCATCATGGTATTTCCAACCTGTTTGCGGTATATGGTCAAAAGAGATAACTACCCCTTTCTTAATGGTAAAGAGAACAATATTGCAACCGAAAAACATGCAAAAATATATAATAGGCATCGATACCGGCGGTACATACACTGATGCGGTATTGCTTGATAAGCAATCCGGAAAGATTATTACCACGGCAAAAAAGCCAACGACCCACTACCAACTTGCGAAAGGTATCGGTGACGCACTTGCCGGACTTTTTGCCAAAGGTACTATTGCTTCCGAACAAATCGACGCGGTTGTCGTATCGTCAACCCTTGCCACCAATAGCATTGTTGAGAATAAAGGAGCGCGGGTTGCGATTATCGTCATTGGTTATGTAAAGCACTTCAAGTTGCCGGTCAAGGCAGTTATCTTTGTCAAGGGCGGACACACCATCCAGGGTACCGAGGAGGAACCACTTGATATCGACTATCTGGTGCAAATAATTCAGGGTTTGAAAGACGAAGTCGATGCCTATGGAGTCTGCTCGGCCATGTCCATGAAAAACCCGACCCATGAACTGGTAGCCGAAAAAGCTATTGACATGCTCGATCCCAAACCGGTTTTCTGCTCACACCGGATCAGTGACCTGGTGGGCATGGAGGAAAGGGCCGCTACAGCGGGACTCCACGCCAAACTGATGCCTGTCATGCAGCAATTTGTTGGGGGAGTACAAAAGGCGATGGCCGACCAACACCTGAATTGTCGATTAATTGTCGTCGGTGGCAACGGCAAAGCAATGGAAGGCGAGAGAATTGTCACCGAAGCCGGATTAACCGTTGCCAGCGGCCCAGCCTGTACTGCCCAGTTCGGTGCCTCCCGGAGCAAGTGCGATAGTCTGGTTATCGATGTCGGGGGAACCACCACCGATATCGCCATGATTGCAGGTGGTCACCCTTTGCTGGCTGCCGAAGGTTGCCGGATAGGTCGTTGGAAGACCCATGTTGAGGCGGTTGATATGCATACCGGGGGAATAGGTGGTGACAGTCATGTGCATGTTGACACAAAGGGACAGTTGATCATCGGTCCCGCACGGGTCACCCCGCTCTCCATGGCAAAAGAGATGCTGCCTGTAGATCAGTGGCTGGGTGCTGAAAACTGTTCAAAGCTGATTGTATTGCGACCAGAAGCGATGCACGAAGCACCCGACAACGAGCTGACCAGGCTCCTCCGCCAAACGGGTCAACTGACGCCGGCCACTATTCGCGCCCGCACCGGACTGGGCGGTATTCCACTTGATGTCCAACTGGAACACCTCGCCCGAAAACAACAGATATTCGAATGCGGCTTCACGCCAACCGACGCCCTGCATGTTCTTGGGATAATTGATATTGGTGACAGGAAGTTAGCCACGGCCGGTGCTAAACTGCTCGGCAGAGCGATGAACCTGAGCGGAGAGGATTTTTCCCGGTTGGTTATCAAAAGCACCGAGGAACTCATTGAAAATCTCATTGTTGAGTATGTCATTCAGCGCTATTGGCAGAATTCGCTCACCAACTTCATTTCCACTCGAAAAAATCATCCGATTTTGGGGGTTGATTTTTCCATAAAACTTCCGCTGATCGGCATTGGTGCGGCAGCCCGTTATTTTCTTCCCGCGGTGGCGGAAAATCTGCATACCACAGTCAATTTTCCGGAGCATAGCGAGGTCGGTAATGCTGTTGGGGCGGCGATCGTCGGCATGTCAGCTACTTCGTAATCATGGAGTACAGGAAACGCTCCGTTCTCTAAATCGGTCAAGATTATGAAAATCCTGAGTGTTTCGGATACCGTCGTTAAAAACCTGCTTGAGTCGGTTGGGGGTGGGCCGGCCATGGCCGGTATCGAACTGATCCTGGCCTGCGGAGATCTTCCCCCTGAATATCTTTCCGCCTTAAAGCATCGTTATGGCACCCCACTCCTTTATGTTCTCGGCAACCACGATATCCGTTATGCAGAATCACCCCCGGTGGGTTGTTTCCATATCCACCGCCGGATTGTGAAATTCGGTAAGTTCAGGATAACTGGTTTTTCCGGTTCGAGATGGTATAATGGCAATATCAATCAGTATACCGAAAAACAAATGGCTAGATTTATTCGGAAAATGCGTTTCTCCCTCTGGCGAAGCAGGGGAATCGATTTAGTTATCACCCATGCCCCACCAAGATTTATTCATGATGCCGAGGATCCTTGCCATCGTGGTTTCCGGGTTTTTCAGGAATTCATCGAAAAGTACCAGCCCCTATATTTTATTCATGGTCATATTCACACCCTGTTTGAGAAAGATTCAGAACGGTTAACCATGGTCAAATCAACCTCGGTAATAAATAGTTATGGCTACCATGTTCTCGAAATATAATCCATTCAAGACAGTTAAAAAGGTCCTGTCCGGTCAAGACGATCAGGGCGAAGGCAACAACCCGCGGAATTTCAACATCCGGCAGGAAAAAGAAGAAGCCTACGAAGCTGTAGAACGGGGAACCCTGATGGTTCCGTTGGAGAAAATTACCGGCAGCGTCGGCAGGTACCACGACTTTGATAACCAGTTCAAAAGCCACTCCCACAAGGTGGATGACCGCTTAAAAGCTATTATGACTGCCATGCGGGAAGGCAAGGACATGCCTCCAATTGCCCTGTACCAGATTAAAGAAGACTTTTTCATTCTCGACGGCCATCATCGATTCCGGGCTGCAGTGGAACTGGGCCGGTCCCATATTCAGTCACGAATCGTTGAACTTCTGCCATCCAAGGACACCCTGGAAAATCAGCTTTATATCGAAAAAGTACACTTTCGCGACAAGGCTGGTCTCACTGATAGCATTGACCTGACCGAGCCCGGCCAGATCGAACATCTGGAGTGGCAGGTCAGGGAGCATCGAAAGTTTCTGGTAAATCAGAAGAAGCAGGAAATCACCTTCAAACAAGCTGCCGCCGACTGGTACAGGACCATTTATCGACCACTGGCAACGCTCATCGCTAACAGCAAACTGGTCAATTCCTTTCAAGGGCGGACTATTGACGACCTTTACCTATACATTTCCGTTCATCAATGGGAAAAAGGCAGCAAAAGGACCTATGGCATCGGCGTCGATAAACTCATTCCCACAGATATGGAGGCCTTCCGGCAAAAGATGGCAGAACATACAGAACAGGAATATCCAGAAATGAAGCGGGAGATTACAGTCTTCATCCTCCTCAATGTTGAAGGAAAATTTGAACAGCAGATCTTCGATAAATTGCTGGCACTCGAAGAAGTCCGTGAGGTTCACACCGTTCATGGAGCCATCGACATGATCGCCAAAATCACCCTGATGCGCGACCTGCTCTCCTCCGATGCAGAAATTCTCTCACAATTCATCCAATATACGATAAGACAGTGGAGGGGGGTGGTATCCACCCAAACCCTGATCCCCGGAATGTCGAGGGTAAAGGATCAGGACCGGTGTCTCCTCTGATCAAACACCTTGGGTTTACTCTGATTCTATCATAACTCCAGGCCGGCAATGCTTTCATATCAATGGTTCATTGATTAACTTGACAAAAAGCGTTTTCCAATCATATAAAACATGGTTCGAAATTATTAACGGCTGAAGTAAAAGCCGATTCATTAACGGATGGAAAAATGCAAATGTGGATCATTCAGAGAAATTTTATCATGAGTTTACAGTCGGTTGTACTTCTTATTTGTATCCTGCTGTCTGGATTGTTTACGCCCGGGGAAATCCGGGCAGACCTCAATAAGGACCAAGCCCAGCTCCAGGTATTGCAATCCTTAAACCTGATTGCGGTCTCTTTAACCCATATAATGACCTATAATGACAAGGTGGTTCTTGACCAGGAATACAATACCATCATCAATAACTTGAATTTGAGCAATATTCCTGACGCCGACATCATCACCTTGCTTCAGGAACTCATGGACCTGCTCACAAGTTCGAAAATTCAGGATCATGAAAGGGATTACCTCTTGACCCGCTTTGATAAAAATGTCCAAACCGAGCTTAAAAATAGAATGAGATCGCGTATTTTCGATACCGACTTGGTTCTCAACCCTTATGCGGGAATTTTAAAATCGGTGCTCTACACAGGGTCCTTTTATTTTAATTACCGATCCCAGATGGATACATACGCAAAAGAAAAAGAGGAAGGAAAATGGGCAATAGAAGTAAAAACCATGCAGGGGCTCAATAGTTTTTACAAAAAGCTGCTGAAATATTCCTGGGAATTGATGCGGCGATATAATTTGCCTGATGAATGGAGATTAAATGAAAAACAGCTCAGCGATTATACTAATATTTTAAAGGAACCCGACCTTGACCGTCGGTATCGCAAATTGGAGCGAATTGAAAACAGTTTCCAAAAATTCCCGCCCTACTGGTATTACCGCGGTCAAGCAGCCCAGGAAATTGGTAAAAATGCGGAGGCACTTGAGTGTTTCAACCAATTTCAGCAAATTAATCAGAAGATCTTGAGAAAGGATCCTTATGCGGCTTCCGTTGCCATGTGTAAAACCATGTTGCAGGTGGAACAGTCAGCTCCTGGCACGCTTAAAAACGATTTGGAACTGATTTTAGCCAATTCAGATGATGCCGATTGGGGGAATATCCTTTTTGCGGCCCTTCAGTATGGGCGCATAGGAGATCCCGACGCTGCGGGCAAGCTGATTCTGCGTAATCTGGATAACGGGCATATCGCATTTATTGACTCTCCCGATATGATTCGGGCGGTCGGTCCTGCTCTGCTGCTGAATGCTCGACCCGATGTTTTCAATCGCATCATGGATATGGTGCTGAAAAACGATAAGGTGAAGAATTACGATCTCCTGTGGCTGTACGGGCAAATTCGCAACATTGATATCTTAAAAAAGATACAACCTGAATTTGACCACGTGTTACTGCAGGTTGCAGATAAGTCCCTTCTCAACCCTCTCAATGTTTTTAAGGGTGACAATATTACACTTTTCTTGCCTACGCGCTGGATGGCTGAAAATTCCTTGGTGACGTTGCGTTTAAAGAATGAGGCCGGAGAAAAAGATTTCTTTCCTGCCGATGCGGCCGTGATGCCCGACCTTCCGGAAATGACTGTGCTGACTTTTAAAGATGTATTTCCGATCAAATCTTTTATAAAGAAAAAACGTTCTGCGGAAATCTCCATCTCTCTTATTCGCGAAAAGCTTGCGGCGGATAAGACCGAAAAAGAAGGCTACGATATAGAAATGGTCTTCAAATCCCAAATAATTCGCTCCGACGAGCAATTAGCCAAAACGATTAAGTACACCAATGATCTCTACAAAGTTGGCACACCAAACATCGAAACTGAAAAAATAAAACAGGAGTCAGACGATTTGACAATTTGGTTCAATAAAGAAAAAATCATCCTAAACGGTGAGGCTTTCGAGTGGAGCGACGACGGCGTCATTAAAGCCAACACCGAAGGTAATCTACCGAACTCCTCATCACTGCTACTCCCTCCTATTGTGGAGAAAGATCTCCCCCCAGTGCCTGCGGAAAAATAAAATCACAGGCACTGGACGACAGGAGAAAGGAGTTTAAAAAGCCTGGTTTAAATAAAGAGTTAGCCTTGGCTGGAAAAGACCACCAGCAAAAGAAAAGATCCGGGCCAGGGGTGATCTACCAACAATTAAAATTACAAACGGGTTATATCCCGTGAGCTATTTTGTCCTTTCCCGTGTTCGAGGGTTATGCACCTTTTGTGTAGTTTGTTTAAACGCATCCGACATGTGACAGATACCATCAACAATAAGGAGAAAAAGAGCTATGACATTCACTGAATCGATTCAGATTTGTTTTAAAAAATACGCAGAGTTTAATGGACGCGCGACGCGATCTGAATTTTGGTGGTGGGTATTGTTCACATTCCTTCTTTCTACGTGTTCGCAAGTGTTAAGCCAGAAACTCGGATCAATATTCTCACTTGCTGTTTTCCTGCCATCAATAGCTGTCACATCAAGAAGACTGCACGATATCGGCCGCAGTGGGTGGTGGCAGCTCATTGGTTTAATTCCAATCATTGGCTGGGTTATAATGATCTTTTGGTGTGTAAAAGAGTCATCAGGGTCAAATGAGTATGACCGATAGTTTTGGTAAAAGCGTTACCTGGTCCTTCTCCTGTGAAGTTGCTTATTCAGTTTGGAAACAAAAGGGAGCATTGGAAGACATTTTGGACTCATTAGTACCTTACAGATTATTTTCTTGTTTTTTTGCGAGAAATCAATCTGTCTAGGGGTACTTAAACCCCCTTGTGGGGTGTTAGATGTAAAACTACCCACAATGATAAACATCACTCTGCATTAAGTGACAATAGGTCGCAACAATCACGCCCGATCCACATTAAAAGCAAAGAGACCACAGTCGCTTAGACCAAGGATGTGTGTCCTGGTATTGATTTTGGTGGTTGCGGATGATGAAATGAAAGCGCAAAGAATCTGGGGCGATTCCAATCTAAGTCATTACCCCGAATCGAAATTCCTTAGCGCTTTTGTTTCTGTTTTTCTGATCTTTATTTTTTATCTGATTCGAGAGCTTCACCTTTTTAGCGATCAGTCCCTGGTTATCTCGGTGACATTCAAACTCAACGTTTGCACCAACTTTCAAAAACTGACAGCCAACAAGGTCGGCCTTGCGCACCAATATGTCTGGGCCACCTCCGTTATCAAGAAATCCAGAGTCTCTATCTCGAAACCATTTTTTAACCACTGTTTGCAAAAATCTACCTCTTATTTGATGTTTATCTTTAAATCGTTCAGTTAGACACTAATTCCCGAGAGATATGGATTACAATCATATCTCTCGGGTCAAGATCCTTTATCTGGGGAGCGTACGTTCAACTTTCATTTTTATTCACATGAACAAGGTGATTCGCTCCCTTAGCAATTGATAGTTGCATAGTTTCTTGAAAAAGAACCACAATTGTCCCACAGGTATTTACTTCAAGCACTTTTCCGATACCCCATTCAGCTCTCGCCTTATGTCGAACATTTTGACCTTTGTACAAATTCGATCTCATTACTACCTCTTTAACACGTTGATTTTACAAAGCCTTGCACATTACTGGGAGGGTCGTTTTTGGCGCACATAAATCTGGCTTCTGGCCTTGGTGGAAATTAAAGATATTTATATGTGCTTTAAGGTCCGAGGGTTAATAGCATCGTCTTTAAGAAGATATACTATAACACCCTGCTCAATGGAGATTTGTTTTTGCCTATTTTTGCCAATAGGCTCAGAAGATACAAATGAAGGACACAAAAAACCGATAGATAGAACAAGCGCCAGAAATGAGTGAAAAACAGTATTCGATTATCAGAAAGTATGATTGAACATATCACGAATTAGTTTCATTTAATATTACAGCTCATGCCAGCTTATGTCAATGAATTTTCGTTATTTATTCCATTTCTGGGAGATAGCTGGTAGATAAGTCGCTTACTTAAAGCATAAGATCATCTACACTCAAATGATGTAACTCAATCCATTCAATGCCTGGTATTCATTGATGAAATAACCAACAGTGGTGCCGTCCAGCAACGTAGACATTCTGCTCTCATTGTATAGTTTGACAGAATTCTAATCGACCCGATGACTAGACGAATGCCAGCATGAAAACCAGTCATTCTTAAGTGATTTTCCGTTCCATTATGCTGTTTTGAATTTCTAGAAAACTTCAGTTTATATTTCTCTTTGCTTATTGCGGGAATTAAAGGTCAATCGATGATAAGTTTTGGTAGTCGCCTTCTGGACGAGGCTGCGGATACCTGCGACAGGATTCTTCAGTCGCAACGTCGAACGATTGCGTATCACCTTGCCCATAGTTGTCGTGGTAATCTCTTTGTTCTTTTGGCTAATTGTCGTGTCAATAATTGCAAACAAATTTTGCTCTTCCAGCACCAATCGCCTTGCCTCAATAATATAGGGAAGACGGTCTCTATATTCGTTATTGGCAAGATGGGACTTGATTATGTCTCGTGACCGCTCAAAATTATTTATGTCAATCCGGATAAAACTTTCCTTGGGAAAATATTCAGCGGCGTTTGGTGCGCCATGGTAAAATGGCAGGGTGTACCCAAGAAAAGCATCGGACAATTTTTCCGTCAAATGGTGTTTATAGACATGGTTTTCCACTGCAATATGATACATGTAGGGATCAAGGGCCTCCGCCTTGTCGTTCATGGGGTTGACTCCATGGCCAAAAACATCAAGCTCGGCTAATACTTCTTTCAGTCGCCAGGTAAAATCAACACGTGTTGAATGCAGTGTTACATTTCCAGTCCTTTGGGAGCAGACTGTGGAAATTGTTCTGGTCTTTTCGGGAGGCGGGGTTGCGGCCATCTGATTCCAGGTGACAAACTTCCCTTCCCCAAAAGGCCAACCATAAAACCAAAGCAGGCCGGGATGGTGAAAGACAACATTAGGATGTTTCATCGCCCAGGGTTCCTGAAACGTCAGAATACAGCCAAACTGGCGCAGATAATCCGTGCCGAAGACAGTGATGGTCGACGGTTCTCCGGTGATGAGCATCGTCTGTTCCCGTGAACAACAAAGCTTTTCCTCGGTAAAAAAACTCTCTCCCCTTGGCAGATCCTGGTAAACCACCAGCCAGTCGTAGTCTTGGCAGTCTATATCAAATTCGAAACGACAATTGCCCCACTGGGGATTAGAGTTAGGGAATTGTCGAAGATAGCCTTCAATAGACTTGCCCCTGTTGAGCCCCCGGTGCATAAATTTCACCGTAAACTTATGCTCTTTCCATTTGCTTGAAAATTTGCTCAACAATGTACCCCATCTGTCCGAAGAGCCTGACATTCCGCGGAAATAAACCTTTGTAACTCAGTAGAAACAGCAGCAAATAAATTTCTGTCCCCATTCCGATAACATCTCTATCCTAGTGCACAGGCCGATCGACATCAATATATTTTTCATCCCATACCCCCAGGCAAAACCATTAACTGGACAAAAGTACCAACGGCCACTAATTTTGATACAACTCTGTTTCAATTGTCACTTAACTCTACTTCCTTTGGTTCCCACAGCAACTGCTTTCTATGGATATCTGGATACTTTCAGGGATGCTTTTTTTTACTATTTATCTGCTCATAACAGAGATAATTTCCGTTGACTTGACAGCCATCGGTGTCATGGTCATGCTTGTTGTCAGTCGGATACTGACACCCACAGAAGCCATCGGCGGCTTTGCCAATCCGGCGGTGGTCACCGTCGGAGCCATGTTCATCGTCTCTAAAGGGATGATGCGGACCGGCGGAGTCGAATTTTTAGGCAGAAAGATCATCACTATGGCCCGAGGAAATTACCAGCTAGCCCTGATTATTATTCTCCTTTCCGTTGGCGTCGCCTCTGCTTTTATCAATAACACCCCGGTAGTCATACTGTTTATCCCGGTAATCATGACCATGTGCTGCGAATTCGGTCTCAGTCCGTCCAAATTTCTTATTCCGGTGTCGTACGTCTCGATTCTTGCCGGAACATGCACGCTGATTGGCACCTCGACGAATATCATCATCAGCGATCTCAGTGTCAGTTTCGGCTACAATGGCCTTTCTATGTTTGAACTAGGTATCCTTGGGGTACCTCTTGCGATGGCAGGTATTATTTTTCTCTATTTTTTAGCCCCAAAAGTACTGCCCGCCCTTGCCAACCCAATTTGCCAACTGCAAGACAGTGCCCATCGCCAATATCTGGCCGAGCTGAAAATTCCTGAAAAAAGTAACCTGATCGGTAAGAGCCCAGGTGAGAGTTTCGGAGAAAAATACCCTAGTATCAGCGTCATTGAACTGATTAACAAGTCCTATATTTATCATCCTAACCGGGTCAAAATGACCATTTCGGCGGATGATATCCTGTTGGTTAAAGGTTCACTCAATGACCTGGTAGCAATCCTGCACAACGAAGGAGTTGAACTGCCGACGTCCGCAAAGGGTCTGGTTCTGGGAGCGCAAAAAGACGCACCAATCGTTGTGGAGCTGATCATATCCCCCCACTCAACACTACGCGGCCAACAACTGCAGAGAACAAGTCTGGCCGAGGATCCCGATGTTAACATCATCGCCGTCAAACGCACTAACCTGCATTTAACGGAAGGGCAGATCCACGATGTACGTCTCAATAGCGGTGATATTCTGCTGATCTGGTGTCGAGAAAGTAAACTTGAATCGATCCGGTCCAGCACGGAGTGTATCGTTATTGAGGACGTCTACGAGGAACTGATCCACAAACGGAAAGCATGGTGGTCGATCATTAACTTTATCTGCATGGTAGGCACTGCTGCCTTGGGACTAGCCGATATCATGACATGCGCACTCACAGCAGCCTTTCTGATGATCATTACCGGCTGTTTGCAGATGCGCGATGCCTACCGGGCACTGCAGGGGGATGTTCTACTGCTTATTGCCGGAACCATTGCCTTAGGAACCGCAATGCAGAAAACCGGTGCGAGTCAGCTCTATGCCGAGTCTTTTCTGAGCATCTTCTCCGGTTTCTCACCGGCAATAGTGCTCGGGGCCGTCATTCTTCTCACCAGCATCTGCACCCACATACTCAGCAACAACGCAACTGCGGTTCTACTGCTCCCTATTGCCATATCCACCGCAATTGGCATTGGGGTAGACCCCAAACCATTTATTATCGGCATCTGTTTTGGAGCCAGTGCATGTTTTGCCACGCCGATGGGCTATCAAACCAACCTCATGGTCTACGGTCCAGGCGGATACAGCTTCATGGATTATATGAAGCTCGGGATTCCCTTGAACATTTTAGTAGTGGTGACATCAACCCTGTTGATTCCTCTGATATGGCCTTTTTAATCCACTCCAGTCTTTCCCCAATCTTGAGATACTGTGTGCTATTTTTGCATACAATTGTCTAGTGCAGTATTAACATGCATGTGTTAACTACTTTTGTGTATAATAAAGATATAGGATATTTTGAATGCAAAACAAATTCTAAAATTTAGCCTTGCTCGCAAACAACATTTCTCAGTGAAAAATGATAAACAGGCTGTGGCCAAAACTCCAATCCATAATACATGAAAAAAAAGCAGGGGATAATGGAACAAGAAAAAAAAATTAATTCTGAAGACTCTGTTTACCGAAAACTGAAAACGGCCATACGCAAAAGATATATCCGACAGGGAAGCCAGCTGGTCGAAGTAGCTCTGGCTCAGCAATTGGGAGTAAGTCGTACTCCGGTGAGAAGTGCTATCAAGCGACTTGAATCCGAAGGGCTGGTAAACAGCATTCCGAATCGGGGGGCTTTTGTTATCACCCCGACACAGAGGGAAATCGAAGAAACGTTTCTAGTGCGCGCCCAGTTGGAAATTATGGCCGTCCGACTCGCCATAACCAATATAACCCCTAAGATGGTTCTTGAACTTCGTGACCTCATCCAGGTGGAGACAACTATCTTTGATAAAAACAACCTGGACGAATACTATGCGATGAACGATTCACTCCACCTGAAAATCGCTGAATTTTCCGATAACCGTGTACTCTATTCATATATCAACGACCTCCTCGACCGAACAAGGATCTTCCTTATCCTCTACGATCCTTTTTACAAGATCGAATACTGTCCTACCAAAGAACATGAGACTATTGTCGACGCCATTGCCAATGGTGATCCCGACCTGGCCTGTGCTGCAATAACAGAACATATTAACAGCGCCATAAATGGCCTTGAGACAGCAGGACAGCTTCCGGAGGATTACTTAACCCTCTAAAGTTTAATTTCCAACATTAGTGCCTTACAGATTATTTTTGTTCTCAAAAACAAGAAAAGTAATCTAAGAAAGGCACTTATACCCCTTTGTGGGGTGTTAGAGTTAGTAACCATATCAAGAGGCTGTCAAACAAGTTCAGCCATGATCCGATTAGAAAGGGGCCATCCCTTCTCAGTAATTCTGAGGGACGTTTCGGTCAACTCCAGTAAGTCCAGATCGAGCAGTTTTTGTAAGGTCGAACCATAATACTTTATAAGGTCTAAGGCATACCGTTCATGCAAGGTTTTTCTAGACACCCCCTGCACCATCCGTAAGCCCATGATCACCGTTTCCCTGAAAGAGGCTTCCTTGGAAAGACATTCCGTCTCAACCACAACCGATTTTTTCTGAGTAATCCTTTGAATATACTCGATTGGATCCGCAATCCTCCGCTCCCGAACACCTTGCAGGCAACTTACGGCTGATGCGCCGGCGGCCAGATAATCATTATTGAGCCAATAATTGATATTATGTCGGCACTCATGTCCTTTGACAGCAAAGTTAGAGGTTTCATACAAATGAAGTCCTCCAACACTGCAGAGTTGTTTAGTACATTCGTCCATCTGGATGATTTCTTCTTCTGCCGGGAGACGAATGGTGTTACTTTCGACGAGTGAATAAAACGGTGTATCGGGCTCAATTGTCAACTGGTACAATGAGAGATGTTTCGGCTGGAACGAAAGAGCTTTTTCCAGAGAGTTTCGCCAGGAAGCTGGGGTCTGTCCCGGCAGCCCAGACATCAGATCCAGATTGATATTATCAAAACCGGCAGCTCCGGCAGCCTCAATTGCCGAGTAGGCCTCCTGCTCATTATGGATGCGCCCCACAAGCTCGAGTTGCCGGTTATCAAACGACTGCACCCCAAGAGAGAGACGCGTCACCCCAGCTTCAAGAAGCATTTCCAGATACCGAGCATCTACTGTTCCGGGATTTGCCTCCACACTGATCTCGGCATCGCGCACTACACCAAAGAGATCAAGGGAATGGCGAATAATTTTTTGCAAAAATTTGCTCGGTAGGCAGGTAGGTGTTCCGCCCCCGATAAAAAGGGTATCCAAGCCTGAGCTTCTTTGTTTTTCAGAAAGAAGCGTAAGTTCCGTGATCAGAGCTGAGACATAGGGGCCATACAGATCTTCACCGGCCGCACGGGAACTGAAGGAACAATAGTGGCACTTACTGAGGCAAAACGGAATATGAAGATAGAGTGCTGTCATTCTCTGCCAAAAGACTCCATGGCTGTCTGACACTCCTCTCTGACTGAAGCCATTAATCCGTTGTCAGCAAAGCTATACGAACCATCACCGATTATAAGATGGTCCAATAGTTGAATCTGCATATACCTGCAAAGCAGAGTGAGTGTTTTGGTGAGCTTGATATCCTGTGCCGACGGCTGCAGACTACCGGAGGGATGGTTATGGGAAATTATCAGCGCCGCTGCGTGAAACTCAAGGGCTCTTTTAATAATTTCCCTGGGATAGACGGTATTGATATTCAGGGTGCCTTCAGCCACGATCTCGGAGTCTATTATGGCATGAGAGGAGTCGAGAAAAATGACGGTCAAAACCTCTTTTTTCAGGCCACGCATCGAATGTATCAGATAGTCGGCCACCTCCTTGGAAGAACTGAGGAAACGCTTACCATGGAGGCGTTCTTTGAGATAGTAACTGGCCACTGCGTGGACAAAATGGAGGGCAAAGCCATTCTTCGGCCCGACCCCCTTTATCTCCTGGAGGGAAGTAATCGGCGCTTCAAAAACCTTAGAAAAAGAACCGTATTTTTCCAGAAGCATGCGGGCCGGTTGTTTGCAATCAGCTCGTGGCGTGCCAAAAGATAACAGCAGTTCAAGGATCTCAGCATCGGAAAAACCATCAAGACCTTTGGAGAGGAATCGGTCACGCAAGCGTGCCCGATGCCCTTCCCCTTTTTTTTGCCAGAGTTCTTTTTCCACCCGCCCTACCGTTTTTTTAACCGCAAAGTTCTTTTAAAAACAGATCATTAGCCAGTTGTGGATTTGCCTGTCCCTTAGTTTTCTGCATAAGCTGACCAACAAAAAAACCCATTAACTTGGTCTTACCGGCTCGAAAATCCTCAGCTTGAACCGGGTTGGCGTCAACAATTTCTTTTACCAGCGAGAGCAGTTCCCCCACATTGGAAACCTGACCCAGATTTTTATCTTTAACTATCGCTTCCGGATCTTTGCCTGTTTCCATCATGTCGAGGAAAACGGTCTTGGCGATTTTGCCACTAATGGTGTTTTTCTCGACCATCTGTAATAAAGCGGCCAACTGTTGTGCGGTAACCTTGCAGGATGATATTTCTTCACCTTTCAGCTCCCGCATCAGCTCAGTCATGATCCAGTTAGAGGCTTTTTTGGCCTTCGCTCCACTTCTTACCGTTTCCTCAAAATATTCGGCAACTTCACGGTCTGCGGTCAGCAGTACAGCGTCGTATTCCGGTAGTTCGTATTGCTGGGCGAATCGGGCTTTGCGCTGATCAGGAAGCTCAGGCAGCAAGGCACGAACTTCTTCAATCCACTCATCGCTGATTTCCACAGGTACCAGATCCGGACAGGGGAAGTACCGGTAATCGTGGGCATCTTCTTTACCACGCATGGATTCCGAGCAATTTTTATCAGGATTCCAGAGCAAAGTCTCCTGAACAATATTCCCTCCATCGAGGAGCAAATCCCTCTGCCTGCGAACCTCATATTCCAAAGCACTCTGAACATGCCGAAACGAGTTCATATTTTTCAGTTCCGTTCTGGTGCCCAGCTCTTCCTGGCCAACTGGGCGAAGTGATATATTGGCATCACAGCGAAAGCTTCCCTCCTGCATATTGCCGTCACAAATATCCAAATATCGCAGAATGGCATGAATCTTTTTTAGGTAGGCAGCAGCCTCCGCAGGAGTTCGGATATCGGGCTCCGAGACAATTTCCAAGAGCGGCGTACCGGTACGGTTCAGATCGACATGAGAGACAGATTCCACCTCATCGTGGATCAACTTTCCCGCGTCCTCTTCCATATGAATACGAGTTATGCCAATGGTCTTCTTCTGTCCTTCGACCTCTATTTCAATCTCACCATGGCCGATAATCGGCAGATCAAATTGTGAGGTCTGGTAGCCCTTCGGCAGATCCGGATAAAAATAATTTTTACGGGCAAACTGGCTGAAACGATTAATAGTCGAATTGGTTGCCAGGCCGAGTTTTATCGCAAATTCAACAACTTTTTTATTCAATACCGGAAGAACACCTGGCATTCCGAGACATATCGGACAGGTATTGCTATTTGGCGGAGCACCAAATTTGGTTGAACATCCGCAAAAAATCTTGGTGACTGTCTTGAGTTGGGCGTGAATCTCCAGCCCTATTACCGTTTCAAACTCCATGGCTTCCCTGAATGCATTGTTGACATTTCATATTAATTTCAACCGACTTCGGCTGATTTTGCTACCCAACCTCTAATCTTCTGCAACTCGTCACGCCACCCCGAACCCAACCGCACATCGAGGAATAATTTAAATAGCCCATTGACCAACTTGATAAGTTCTTCAAAAAGATAGATACGTTCCAGTGTCATGCCCTCAACTTCTTCAGGACTATCACTCTTATCATTTTCAGTGGTTTCTGTTTTCGGTAACCGCACATTTCTGAATTCCATCAATGCCGCAGCCAGGGTGAAACTGTATTCATAGCTGTTGTGTTCGATGACAATTCGTGCCTGCTCAAGTTTTTTTCCCATCCGCAGACCGGTTCGAGCCTCCTGCAGCTCAGCTTGCAAACCGGTACAGACAATCTTTTCCGTGGACTCCCCTTCTCCGGACTCAAGCAGCATGTGCTTTTCAAAGACGACCGTAATATCTCCTGCTCCAGGAAGCTCGACACTACCGCCTCGCTCTTCACTTTTCCACCAGAGCCAGGTAAGGAACTCCTGCCCCAGAAATCGTTTTTCAACTATCAGATCAACTAAATCCATATCTATCCTGCCACCTTGCAGTATCTAATGCTTGAGAATTTCTTATGTCACACAAAAATTTCAGGAGTAATCCGCTCCAGTACAGCCAACTGTTCTTCGTCGACCAGATGCTCTGCTGTTGTGTAGGGAATTTGTTGACGAATAAGCATGCCGAAACTCTCTTTGAAGAAATCTTCAAGGATGGCGTGCACCTTTTTGTTGGTTGAAAAAAAGAGCATTGTTGCATCGGAAAGACTCCAACAGAGTTCAAAAATCGAGGGTATTGGTATAGCCTTGCGCATCAGGTCAACGCGGACCCGCTCTTTAATTTCGACCTTCATAGGCCTGCTTAACTTCGGGAGCTGGCGTTCCAGCCGTACCCTCTCTTCCTCTTTTTGGACTACCTTTTTCAATATTGCCGGAGAGACCTTCCTTTCATCAATGCGCAAAGTCAGAGTGATGTAATCACCCGCGGCATAGGATGCATACTGAAACTGTGAATCAAACATATTAAGGATAGAGACCCAGCCTATTGAGTATTCATCATAGGTGTCATCGATATCCTGAAAGGAAAAGGCAATTACCTTGCTTGCAATGAAGTCCAAAGTATTTTCCGGTAATTCACCCAAAACGGAAAACCTCACGAAACTTGCAGAACCTTTTAATAAACCCATATATAACCAATTGGTAGAGATTTGTGGAAATTGTTTGAAATATCAGGTAGCAGTTGCCTTGTACGGTAAAATTCCTCTCTCATAGAAGCAAACCGACTATCTATTAACTTAAATTGAAAGCAACTCAACTCTCTCATATAGCATTCCTTGCTCAGGGTCTCAACTTTTTTATACTGACCCCTCGTAACACAATCCTCCAACTCTCCCTCTCTCCTTGACTCCTTCGCCCACAAATGATAAAAGAAAAGAAAGAAAAAAACATATTGACACATCTTAACCGACCTTGTATAAAGACTTCCTCCATGGGTCGTTAACTCAGCTGGTAGAGTATCTGACTTTTAATCAGAGAGTCGCGCGTTCGAATCGCGCACGACCCACCATAGAATTTTGTCCCCATCGTCTAGTCAGGTCCAGGACATCGGCCTTTCACGCCGACAACACCGGTTCAAATCCGGTTGGGGACGCCATATAAAAAAAGCCCTTACGAAACAATATCGTAAGGGCTTTTTTTTGTTCTGTGTGCTTAACTCCTTGCTCACCCCGACAGCAGACAGTATTTTTATTCAAGGATAGAATTATTGCTAGGATGAAAAATGTGCAATCTCCAGAGCAATATCATTGCTGAGATATCGGTTGTTTGCATTTTTCAAAAATTCAAAAATGCTCGTTACAGATGAGTTTGGTAGCGATTCGTAAAAAATTGGGTTAGCAATCTATTTAAATAAAAATGGTCCAGTAAGTCTCTTCTTACTGGACCATTTTTTGATTAGCTTTGTGCCCAATTACGCACTGGTTAAAAACACCGTAACTTCGCCATCCCGAAAAACATAATCCTTCCCTTCTGTTCTGAGTTTCCCCTTCTCTCTTGCAGCAGACCATGAACCAGCCGCAACGAGATCGTCATAAGGAACCACCTCTGCCCGGATAAAATGTTTCTCGAAATCTGTGTGGATTACACCTGCAGCCTGCGGTGCCCTGGTTCCCTGTTTTATGGTCCAGGCACGGGTTTCTTTTACACCTGTAGTAAGAAATGATATTAGATCCAATAAAAAATACGCCTCACGTGCAAGTCGAGCAAAGCCAGACTCCTTGATACCTAATTCTGCAAGAAACACCTCGGCATCATCCTCGTCCATTTCAGAGAGTTCGGATTCAATTTTAGCAGAAACACAAACCAAACCATCCCCATGAGAATCTGCGAAGGCTTTTAATTTTTGCGCATACTTATTGTCTCTACCTGCTGTTCTCAGATCCTCTTCGCTTACATTGGCCACATAAATCACCTTTTTACTAGTAAGAAGCTGCATCTCTCGATCAATGAGCAATTTTTCCTGCGTATCAAGCAGGGCCGCCCTAGCTGGTTTTTCTTCTTCAAGAACTGCTTTAATTTTTAACAAACCGCTCAGTTTTATGATGGCGTCTTTATCCTGACCGCGCGCCTTTTTCTCTTCGGAAAAAATCCTCTTTTCAACTAATTCCAAGTCGGAAAGGATCAACTCAAGGTTAATTGTCTCCACGTCTCCAACCGGGTCTATTCCGCCGTTTACGTGGGTGATATTGTCATCATCAAAGCAACGAACGACATGTGCGATAGCCTCCACACTTCGGATATGGGCAAGAAACATATTTCCAAGCCCCTCACCTTTTGATGCTCCTTTCACGAGGCCGGCTATGTCTACAAATTCAATTGTGGTGGGAATGATTTTATTTGATGTTCCGAGCTTTGCCAAAACATCAAGACGTACATCAGGGACACGGACAATTCCAATGTTGGGTTCGATGGTACAGAAAGGATAATTACTTGCCTCAGCACCAGCCTTAGTGAGTGCATTAAATAAGGTCGATTTGCCAACATTCGGCAACCCAACAATTCCAATTTTCATACGAATAGCTCCTGATATTACACGATAAAGATGATGTCTGATGGGATTCTCTACTGCTTAAAAGCTCGACTATTCCCATAAGGAGCAGAAATGTCCTCTGCCTTGGATATGAAATTCAAAGCGCTATCTTGTACCATTAAGAGAAGATCTCTTCATTATTAATCTCTTATTAATTCAACAAGATTGCTTTTTAGTGACAAAAAACCGGTCTTATTTTTTTACCACTTCCAGAAGTGGTAAAAAAAGTGCTACTCTTTTAAGAAGGTTAGATTGAAATAAACGTTGATATCCAGCTTAATTGAGACATCATCTGTTCAATTCCAATTCAATGACGCCGGATGAACGGTGGTGAAAGGTGAAGCGTGAAATAAGTTAAGCATCTCGGAATGCTTTTTGTTCGTGCATCCGAGATATTTTGGAGTCCTCCGCTGGCCTGGTTGTTTACTGATATCCCGCCCGGATCGTGACAAACTGCTACGAAACAAGAGAATTGTGGAATCACACTCTTGGCCGGAAATGTGCATGGCCGTAACATGCCATGCATTTGGATTACCCGGTGTTAAGTGTGTATAATGAGGGATGACCAACCCACAACGGGGGCTTATACAGATTGTTCCCTTGTGGGGTGTTAGTTATTTGAGCAAATTGTCTAATTAGTGCCTGGCAGAAAACCCCGAATTTTCAAAAAACTCGTACCAGCACAGGCACAGTTAATGCGAATGGCTTTCTTTTAGGCAGCATTTTTTGTCTTCTTTGCCGTGAAGATGACAATGATTCTCATCTGTTACACTATTCGGACATAGCTCTGCCATCGACTTTGCAGCCGGATCAGCCTGGTCTCTCAGGCTGCTTTCTTTTAAGATCCACGTTTTCGTTGAGCAGCCTCTTGTTCCTCTTGACGCAACACCGCACCCAGACGCTGTATGTTACGGGCCACCACCGCCATGGCAATGTAGCGTTTAAATCCGTGGAGACCGTGATCAGGACATTTGTTCAGTGCGTGGACTTCAAGGGCGTTGATTGCCGATTCCACCGCCGAGTGTTGTTTGCGCAGATTGACAAATTCAGGTTCGCTTTCGCGAGCTTTGTCGGCTTGCGAGAGTTTACCCTTTTTGGGCAGCACCACACACTCAAGACGCGATTTCAGTACTTGCTGATTGGCGGGACTAGAGAAGCCTTTGTCCATGATGACCGCTCGTAAGGTGGGGAACTTCTGTTTGGTTTCGCCCACCATGGCAAAGGCCACCTTGTCATCGGTGGTCTTTGCCATCATTCGATGATGCAGAATAAAGCGGTCCTGGTCTTCCATAATGCACACCCGCAGTCCCAGCTCCACGGGAACGCCGGCCTTCCCTTTGCTGATCCATTCGGTATGCGGTTGAAACAGGGAGAATACCTTCTCGCCCTGAGGAATATGCTCACCCCGGAGCACCCGCCTATCAATTTGGTCGATCTGCCGACGGGCATGTCCCATGAAATCATTCAATGCGCTGAGCCAGGCCACGGAGAGAGGGTCGTGCGGGCTGATCTGTTGGCGGGTTTGGTCCGCTCGTGTCAGATACCCCTCCGCCAGCTCCAGGTAGGCACGATGGGCCTCTTTAATCTCCTGCTCTTTCCGCTGCTGTTTGATTTCGTCTTTGGACGTGGAGTGCTTGAGCCGCTGGACTTTGCGGTACTGCCTTTTGAACTGACGCTGGTGGTAGTGGTGTTGCCGCCACCCCGGCAGGTTGTGGGTTTCGGACAGTTCAGCACTTATTTCGATGACCTTGCGGATGGCGTCCAATAGCAGGTTGATATCTGTGGGAAAATGGACGTCAGTCTCCACCATGAAGGAATCACAACGGCCTAAGATCCCCTCTTCCGAGTTTTTTTTTAATGCTTGGTGTCCCGCTAGGACTATTACCCGGTTGAACCGATCAAGGATTTTCAAGATTAACGGAGCGTAGCGGAGGTACACGTAGGGCTTGATCTTGATAAATCTATCCAATATGCTATTCCCGGGAACAGTGATCGAGTGAGTCTAATTTACGCATAAAGGTGTCCCATTTTCATTGACATGTTCCGCACATATAAACTGTTCCTTGGAGATCATATTTCCCAAAATTTTTTTATTAAAAACATTTCATCTAGATATATACATATGATATCAACAACTTACCTAATGATAACAGAAGAAAATATTTAACCTCAGTTTATAGTGATATTCGTCTGCGATGCAATTTCTATCAATTTACGACCAAGTAAAGCTCACAACATAACGTACTGGAACAATAGTGTATCTTTTCTGATTCATCCGGTTTAAGCGTACTACTTGGATAAAAAGTGTTTTGAAATTTAGCCTTAATCATATTCTTTACTCAAGTATCAGAATATTACTCCGCCGTCATTGCGCATCTCTGTCGCCATTCCTCACCTCACCTCTGTCATCATTCCGGGCTTGATCCGGAATCCAATTTTGTCCGACAAATTCCAAATTGCGGATCAAGCCCGGAATGACAAACCCAGTGCGGAATGAAGCAATCAGGACTTGAGTTGGTTTGAATAAAAAGTATTCTAAAATGGATGAATCACTTTTCTTTTTCAACAATTTTTTATTTCCTGTCAACCAATGTCAGGGGTAACCTGATCAGGGGGTAACCTGAAAATATTCTTGCGGTGGTGATTTAGAATCACCTAATCTTTCATTTGTCTTTTCTTCCAAATAATTCAATACAATAGTTTTTATTTTCTGCTTTTATTCCATTTTCCTTGCCCTTTAATTGTCGATAGCCTTGATAATAAACCCGAGGAGGTGTTTCCCCATCACCTCACGAAGATAGAAAAACACAATTAGGCATAGTTCAGAAAGGCTAACAGTTAGTTCAAAAAATCGACATTGCTTGCAACAATGTCCTGACTAAAAGGCCTTCAACGTATTGATACATCAACTAACAAGTGTTTTAACAATCATCATTCGCAGGATAATCTAAAATAAAATGCAATCCTTTAGATTCTTTCCTAGCGAGTGATGCATCAATTATAAGTGAAGCTACCAAAGAAATATTTCTTAACTCTAGCATGTTTGGTGTGATTTTATATTTATTGACTATCTCATTTATCTCTTTTCTTACCTCTGCTATTCTCTGTTTAGCTATTATGAGCCTTGATTCTTTTCTGACGATCCCAACATAATTCCACATCACCCTTCTAATAATATCCCAATTGTGATTTATCAAAATTTCTTCGTCAATTTGCTCCTTACCATTCATTGGGTACTCTGACTTTCCATGGATCTGATGTTTTCCAATTGAATCCCAATTCTTTTCGCAATACCTGAAAACATTTTCAGCGTATACAACGGCCTCAAGAAGACTATTGCTCGCCAATCGGTTCGCACCATGTAAACCTGTGCATGAAGTTTCTCCTAAAGCAAATAGGTTCTCAACTGAGGTTCTACCAAAAACGTCAGTATTCACCCCCCCACACAAATAATGAGCAGCGGGAACCACTGGTATAGGCTTTTTTGATATATCTATACCAAGAGAGAGGCACTTTTTGAAAATTGTAGGAAATCTTTCCTGCAAAAAAGCTTTTTCCTTATGGCTTATATCCAAATAGACGCAATCGGCACCAGTTCGCTTCATTTCAGTATCAATGGCTCTTGCAACTTTATCTCTGGTTGCCAATTCCATTTGTTCAGGTTCATACTTTTCCATAAACCTTTGGTTGTCTTTATTTATCAATATTGCCCCTTCACCCCTGACTGCTTCTGAAATCAGAAAATTTTTAGCCTGATGATGGTAAAGACATGTAGGATGAAATTGTACGAACTCCATATTGCTCACTTTGGCTCCTGCTCGATAAGCAACAGCAACACCATCGCCTGTAGCTATATCGGGGTTGCTTGTATAGAGATAAACCTTCCCAGCCCCTCCCGTGCAAATGACAACTATTTTTGCAAAAAACAGTTTGATCTCCCCTCGATCATCTATAACATATGCGCCAACACACTTTTTTTGCCCCAACCTCTCTTTATCGAGCGTTTCTTCTGTTATCAAATCAATGCACATATGATTTTCGTAAAGAGATACGTTATCTACACATTCAACACCTTCTACCAGCGCCCTTTCTATTTCCCTTCCGGTTAGATCGTAGGCATGCGCTACCCTTCTTTTAGAATGGCCGCCTTCTCGCCCCAAACTCAAACTTCCATCTTTTTCTTTTACAAAATTAACACCCAATGCCACAAGTTCACTAACTCGAGCCGGACCATTTTCGACAACCATCCTAACTACACTTTCGTCACACAAACCAGCGCCGGCCAAAAGGGTATCTTTTATATGATCTTCGAAGCTATCCTCCCCATTCAAGACAGCAGCTATTCCTCCTTGTGCAAGATTGGTGGCGGTGTCAACTTCTTCCTTCTTAGTGATAACATTTACAGTGCCCAGCTTAGAAGCTTTCAAAGCAAAAGACAGTCCAGCAATACCGCTACCAATAACCAAAAAATCTGATTCCATTACCTATCTCCCGAAAGAATGTTTCACGTGAAACATAAATAATATAAGAAAAGAAAAACCTAAAGGTTACAAAAACCTAAAAGGTTTTTATTCAAAAATGCAAGGTCTTGTTGCGTTAGGTTGATTAATAAATGGATTTATTGTGCAGATGGAAGATTTTTCGGGATTTTTTTGACTGAAACGTTTACTTTGCTGGTATAAAAATTATTATTTGAGGTTTAAATATGAGATCCATCGCTAAAATCATTGCTGTTGCCAACCAAAAAGGCGGTGTTGGTAAAACCACCACCTCAATCAATCTTTCGGCAGCTCTTGCCCAAAAAAGAAAAAAAGTCCTTCTCGTTGATTCTGACCCTCAAGGTAATGCCTCCAGCGGTGTCGGCGTAAATATGAAGAAAGTCAAGGCACACCTCTACCACGCCTACTCGGGTGATTACACCTGCTCTGATGTCCTCCTTAAAAGCGGAGTAACCAGTCTTGATATACTTCCATCAAGTATTGATCTTGTTGCAGCAGAAATTGAAATGATTACTGTCGTCAACCGAGAAACAAGGTTGAAGGTCTTACTTGAGCCATTGCTTGACTCTTACGACTATATTATCATTGACTGTCCCCCCTCCCTTGGTCTTTTAACTATCAATGCATTAACATCCGCGGACTCAGTACTTATCCCTATGCAGTGTGAATATTTTGCCATGGAAGGTCTTGCACAGCTTGTTAATACAATACGATCTGTTAAAAAATCCTTCAACAAGTTATTATATATTGAAGGGTTAGTTTTAACAATGTTTGACAAGCGTAATAGACTTACTCACCAGGTCGCATCAGAAATCAAAAATCATTTCAGAGAACAGTTATTTACAACTGTCATCCCGAGGAACGTTAGGCTTAGTGAATGTCCTAGTCATGGACAATGCATCATGGATTACGATAAATTATCCACTGGAGCTATTGCTTATGTTAACCTTGCTAAAGAGTTTCTGAAAAATCAAAGGGTGCATAATGAGTAAAAAAACAGGGTTGGGTCAAGGCGTAGGTTTGCTTTTTGGAGAAGAACAAGAAAAATACTTTGAATGCAATATTAATAAGATTATACCAAACAAACATCAGCCTCGAACAAATTTTAATCCTGAAGACCTTCAGGAACTAGCAGATTCAATACGTGAAAAAGGTGTTATACAGCCGCTCATAGTGACTTCTGGATCGGATAACAATTTCGAACTTATAGCTGGTGAAAGAAGACTTAGAGCATCTAAACTTGCAGGCCTATCTCACGTCCCAGTGATTCTCCTTGATGTTGAAAACGAAGACACTTTGCTCGAATTGGCACTTATCGAAAATGTTCAAAGAACAGATCTCAATGCGATAGAAGAAGCCGAAGCCTATAAAAAACTTATTGATAAATTTGGTTACACCCAGGAAGAAACCGCAAAAAGGGTTGGGAAACAACGCTCCACTGTTACCAACATGTTGAGATTACTCAAACTTCCAGAATTAATAAGGGGCGATATCCTTAACGGTTTGTTGTCTGAAGGACATGGTCGCGCCTTAGTGAGGTTGGTTGACGATCCATTGAAATTACAAGAGATCAGAAATTTAATCATAAAAAATAGTCTTTCTGTCAGACAAACAGAAAAAATAATTAAGAGGGCGGCTATTACTGAATCACCGACAAAACGGACAATCAAACCAATCTCCGAGGAAATTGATATTTCCTACAAAAACTCTCTGATTACACAGCTAACAAATCGTTTAAACTCAAAGATTGCGATAACTCAAAACGGCAGTCGTGGAAAAATTGAAATTGAATATTACTCTCTGGATGACCTTGATCGTGTTACCGAGATACTTTTAGGAAATATTTAATTTCCTCATGTTCTTATTTTCTTAAAATATTTTTTATCTTATGATAACAAAACATTACCTTAATATAAACAACTTTAGTTTTGGTAAAATTGTTGTTATTTTTGCTTTGATCATAATTTTTTCTGTGATTTCAATTCACGCTGAAATGCTTAGCGTGAGGGGCGATAAAGTTAATCTAAGGACAGGACCTGGGCAAAATTTTAGCGCTATTTGCGAATATGACTCTGGTTTCCCTATAGAGATTGTTGAACAAAAGGGAAACTGGCTGAAAACTAAAGATTTTGAAGGTGACACAGGTTGGATGCATAAATCATTTCTAACCAATCGCAAACATACGATTGTTAAAGCCAATAGAAACAAAGATGAAAGCATTAATATTAGGAAAGGACCTGGCTCTAACCACCCCATAATAGGCAAAGCATATTATGGGGTGGTCTTCAGTATTTTAAAACTCGAGTCAGGATGGGTTGAAGTTCATCACGAATCAGGGTTAACCGGCTGGGTTAGCACAAATCTTCTCTGGGGATATTAGCGTTTGAAAATTAAGCTCTCTGGGTTGTAAACACATAAATATTTTTTTTCCTTGCCAATACAACAAAAGGGGAAGTGGTGTAAATACACACCATTTCCCCTTTTGTTGTATTATGGCGGAGAGGGAGGGATTCGAACCCTCGGTGGAGTCTTACCCCCACACTCGCTTAGCAGGCGAGCACCATCGGCCTCTCGGTCACCTCTCCACTCAATAATATATTTTTGGCGGAGGAAGTAGGATTCGAACCCACGGTACTTTCGTACAACGGTTTTCAAGACCGCCGCCTTAAACCACTCGGCCATTCCTCCGTGGAGCACTATGTACCATTTGAACCCATTTATGTCAATAAGTTGCAGTGTAAAATATTTCATTTGTTTTAGTTTTTCACATTTTTGTAATAAAGATTCGAAAGTTGGGGTAAATTTTGTTATAGTTATACAAATTTGGTTTTAAAAAAAATTAATAAAATACCTCTCTCTCATTTATATGGCTGCTAATATTGACATTTCAAAACAATTAGAAGATTTAACTGCTCTTTATGAAATCACCAAACAACTGGCTTCTTCACTTGAGTTGCGCGATTGCCTGGAAAAGACAATGCAGATCCTCTCCCAAATGAAATTCATGGAAAATGGGACGATAACTATTGTCAATCCGACCACAGGAAAGCTTGAAATTGAAGTTGCGCATGGTTTGACAGCAGAAGGCCGTAAAAGGGGAAAATACAAGATAGGCGAGGGCATTACCGGGCGAGTTGTCTCGACTGGAGAGCCAATTATAGTGCCTCAAATTTCCGAAGAACCGCTTTTTTTAAACAGAACAAGAGCAAGGGGTAATATCACCGAACAAAAGCGCTCTTTTTTGTGTGTTCCAATCAAGGATGGACAAAATGTTATAGGAACTCTCAGTATCGATAGATTCTATAAAGATGGTATAGGTGAACAGGCAAATACTGATCTTCAGTATTTAACAGTTCTTTCAAGTATTATTGCGCAAACGGTTGTCCGTATCCAGAAGGTTAACAGGGAAACCGAGGAACTGTATACAGAGAATCTCAAGCTCAAAAGAGAACTATCTGAGAAAAATAAAATTAACGATATAATAGGTAATTCCAGCAGAATGCAGGATGTCTATGAGATGATTCACCGAGTTGTTGATTCAAATGCGACGGTACTTCTTCGTGGTGAATCAGGTACCGGAAAAACACTCGTGGCCAAAGCTCTGCACTATAATGGCAAAAGGAGAGCAAAGCCTTTTGTTGTGGTCAACTGTTCCGCACTTCCTGAAACCTTGCTTGAATCTGAGCTTTTTGGCCATGAAAGAGGAGCATTTACCGGTGCTACTGATCGTAAAATTGGAAGATTTGAACAAGCAGAAGGGGGAACGCTTTTTCTAGATGAGATAGGGGAAATTAGCAATTCAGTTCAGGTTAAATTGCTGAACGTTGTTCAAGAAAGAACATTCCAAAGACTAGGGTCAACGAAACAGCTCACCTGTGATGTACGTCTTGTTGCTGCAACTAACCGCGATCTTGAAAACGCCGTGGCTGATAAATCGTTCAGAGAGGATCTCTACTATAGGCTTAACGTTTTTCCTGTCTATATGCCTCCTCTTCGTGAACGACGGACAGATGTTCTGCTCATAGCAGAATTTTTCCTTGAAAAATACGCCACGGAAAACGGCAAAAAAATAAGAAGAATATCAACCTCTGCCATTGATATGCTCATTCAATATCATTGGCCTGGTAATGTTCGTGAATTACAAAATTGCATTGAACGAGCTGTAATCATTTGCGATGGAGATACTATAAAGGGAATTCATCTGCCACCAACTCTTCAGACAGCAGAATCATCAAAAAGAGAAAATCCATATTCTTTATCTGTTGCAGTTGAAAACTTTGAAAAAGAACTCATTGTTGAGGGACTCAAACGAAACAATGGAAATCAAACAAAAACCGCCAAAGATCTCGATACCAGCCTAAGAATAATCAATTACAAAATACACCAATACAATATTGACCCAAAAAATTATAAAATTTGAGCACAATGAAGGTATTTTTACACGTCTGTTGCGGTCCCTGTACCATTTATCCCCTCACAGTCCTGCGAGAAAAGGGTGCTGAGGTTACCGCCCATTTTTTCAACCCAAACATTCATCCCTTCAAAGAATTTCAACACAGGCTTTCTACCCTGCAGGACTATGCCCAAGACATAAAACTTCCTCTTATTCTTGACACAAAATATGGTCTTACCGATTTTCTTCGTAAGGTGGTATTTCATGAAGCTGAAAGATGCAATATCTGCTACCTTATTCGACTTGAAAAAACGGTGTCGCTGGCCAAGGAAATGGGGTTTGACGCATTTTCTACAACCTTGCTCTATAGCAAATACCAAAACCATTCTCAATTAATAACCTTATGCGAAAAACTATCCATAACTTATGATATCCCTTTCTATTACCAGGACTTTAGAGAAGGGTGGCAAGCTGGTATTGATGCATCGAAAGAACTTGAAATGTATCGACAACCGTATTGTGGCTGTATCTACAGCGAGCAGGAACGATACGACAAAACCCTTCGTAAAAAATAATTTATTCCTTCTCTATTAAAGGTATCTCATTATGCTTTCTATTTTGGTTGTAGCAACACGAAATAAAAATAAGCTTCGAGAATTCCGCGAAATACTCAAAGATCTACAGATTGAAATACGATCTCTGGATGATTTTGGTCCTACTCCCGAGGCTATCGAAGACGGACAGACCTTTGATGAAAATGCCTATAAAAAGGCCATTCATACTGCCAAAGTATTGGGTCTTCCGGCAATAGCAGACGATTCAGGGCTTGTCGTTGAGGCACTAAATGGCGAGCCTGGAGTCTTTTCAGCACGCTATGCCTGCGAAAAAGCTACAGATGATGAAAACTGCAATAAATTGCTCAATGCACTCCAGGGTGTTGAAAACAGGAGGGCTCATTTTCAATGTGTTCTCTCAATCGCGGTTCCGTCTGGTCCCGCTTTGACCTATGAAGGAAGATGTGATGGTGTCATTATAGATGATAAAAGGGGAGATAACGGTTTTGGATATGACCCAATTTTTTATTTTGAGGAATACGGTAAAACTTTCGCAGAGTTGTCCATGGAGGAAAAAAATAGAGTGAGTCATCGGGGTAAGGCTTTGGCCGATGTAAAGGCCGAAGTAAGTATGATCAAGAAATGGCTGGAACAGCGGTTGCTTGAAGAAAAACCACCTAAGCCTGATCACAGTGAATTTGAGCACAAAGATTGGTCAGATGAGCTATAAAAGATCAACAAGAGGCGGTCACTACTCGACTTTTAATTCTCTGTTTAGCAGATCCTTGACAGCCTCTGAGCAATTTTTTCCTTTATATATTATATTGTAGACCTGTTCAAGAATAGGCATTTCTATTTTCATTTTTTGAGCCAAATCATACACGGATTGCGTGGTTTTTATTCCTTCTGCGACCATACTCATTTCATTTTTAACCTGATCGAGTGTCTTTCCTTCACCTAGTTTTAATCCTACCGTTCTGTTTCTACTAAGATTACCGGTACAGGTGAGCAAAAGATCACCCAATCCGCTTAGGCCTGAAAATGTCGACGGATCCGCCTTCATAGCTGTCCCTAATCTCTGCATCTCAGCTAGTCCACGAGTAATAAGGGCAGCCCTGGTGTTCAATCCATAACCAAGCCCGTCACATACTCCTGCAGCAATGGCAATGATGTTCTTTAATGAAGCACTTATCTCAAGTCCGATAACATCTCTACTCGCGTAAACCCGAAAATACTCGGTAACAAATATTTTTTGAATTTCTTTTGCTGTTTGTAAATTTTCAAAACCGACAGTGACTGCAGTAGGTACTTTTTGGGCCACTTCTTTGGCAAAAGAAGGTCCTGAAATAACCCCCAATTCAATGCCTTTTTCAGCCGAATTGTTATCAGCTAATATTTCTGCCATTACTTGGGTCATAGTTTTAAGTGTCTTGTTTTCTATGCCCTTAACTGCAGAAATTATTCTGCAATTATCGCTAAGAAACGGGACCATTTCGACAAATACATGGCGGTATGAATAAGAGGGTACCACCATGACAATAATGGGGGAGTCAGCTACGGCCTCGTTCAGCCGATGTACCGGTTGAAGATTTGCAGGAAATTGTATACCAGGAAGATATCTTTTGTTTTCGTGGTCACTAAGAAGACTATCTATATGCGTGTTCCTATGACCCCATAAGTTAACAATATAGCCCTTTCCTGAAAGGAGTACTGCCAAGGCAGTACCCCAGGTTCCAGCACCAATTACTGCTATTTTATGACTTTTCTTCATCAATATCTGGATCAATATCTGTTAGTTGATCGGGAACAAGAGTATCTTCTTCATTCAAAACATCCTCCTCTTCATCGCTACTAGTATCTTTGGCAAGACTATCCAGACTTACAACTCTTTCGTTCTCATCTAGATTAATAAGTTTTACTCCTTGAGTACTTCTCCCGATAACTCTAATAGTGCTGAGATCCATACGAATAATTTTCCCCGAGTCAGCTATGAGGATAACTTCTTCCTCTTCATCAACCTGCATTGCCGCAATAACATCCCCGTTTCGCAGACTTCTTTTGATACCCCTTACCCCCTTGCCTCCTCTATTTTGCAGACGATATTCTTCAATAGGACTTCTTTTTCCATATCCGTTTTCTGTGACAATAAGAATTGAATTATTTGAATTGATAACGATAGCGCTGACAACGACGTCATCAAAACCAAGTCTAATACCCCTCACACCTGCAGCAGTCCTTCCCATCGTACGTATATCCGACTCACTAAAATGAATACACATACCCTTCTTTGTCACCAATAGAATGGTGTCCTCGCCGTTAAGGACATGGGCGGCTATAATTTCATCACCTTCATTTATAGTCAGAGCCCTTTTTCCTTTGCGAAGCGGTCGGCTAAATTCCTGCAAGCTGGTCTTTTTAATCCGTCCGGATTTGGTGACCATAAGTATAGTCTTATCATTTGATTCATCTTCAAAGCTGGCAATAGGAAGAATAGCTGCAATTTTTTCATCTTCTGCAAGGTTAAGCAGGTTAACAATAGCTTTTCCCCTGGCGGTTCTCCCTGCAAGTGGCAACTGATAAACTTTACGCCAGAAAACCTTGCCTTGATTGGTAAAAAACAAGAAAATATCAAGGGTTGAGGCGACATAAAGATCAGAAACAAAATCCTCTTCAATATTTTTAACAGCGGTCACACCTTTCCCGCCTCGGTGCTGTGATCTATAGAGAGAAACTGCGTTCCTTTTTATATACCCTGAGTGCGTAACGGTAACAGCCATATCCTCCGGAGCTATCATATCCTCCGGAAGAATTTCATCGGTTGCATCTATTATTTCTGTTCTGCGATCATCCCCATACTGCTCTTTTAATTCATTAAATTCGTCCTTGATAATTTTCATGACCAGCGATTCATCACCGAGGATTTCCTTCAATTTTTTGATTTCCTGCATTATTTCTTCATAATCTCGGACGATTTTCTCTCTTTCGAGTCCCGTTAATCTCTGTAATCTCATATCGAGAATTGTTTGCGCCTGAATTTCACTGAGCTCATATCGGCGAATCAATTCATCTTTTGCTTCCTGCGGATTTCGAGAAGCCCTGATGAGAGCAACAACATCATCAAGATTATCCAGTGCAATCTTTAGACCTTCGAGAATGTGGGCCTTTTCTTCAGCTTTTCTCAGTTCAAAAGCTGTTCTTCTGTAGATTATTATTTTCCTATGGACGATAAAATGTTCAAGTATCTGTTTTATATTAAGTACTTCCGGTTTGTTGTTAACAATAGCCAACAAAATGATGCCAAAAGACTTCTGCATTTGAGTCATTGTAAAGAGTTGATTGATGACTATTTCTGCAATTTCATCTTTTTTTAGTTCGATGACAACTCGTAATCCATGTCTGTCAGACTCATCCCTTACCTCTGAAATCGAATTAATCTTCTTATCTTTGACTAACTCTGCTATTTTCTCAACCAGATTAGCCTTGTTAACCTGATAAGGTATTTCAGTTATTATAATTGCTTCCCTCTTGCCCTCTTTTATCTTTTCTATATGAGTAAGGGCACGAATAACAATAATCCCTCTACCAGTCTCATAAGCTTCTCTAATTCCGGCCCTTCCGCAAATTTGTCCACCAGTTGGAAAATCGGGACCGGTTATTATGGACATTATCTCATGTACTGTAAGATTAGGTTCGTCAATCATGGTAACAAGTGCATCTATAACCTCCGTTATATTATGTGGAGGAATATTCGTTGCCATACCTACGGCAATACCAGAAGAACCATTGATCAGTAAATTTGGTACCTTACTCGGCATAACCGCTGGTTCATTCAGCGAGTTATCATAGTTTGGTATCCAATCAACTGTATCCTTATCCAGATCATTGACAATTTCCCGGTCAATCCTGGTCATTCTCGCTTCGGTATATCGCATAGCCGCAGGAGAATCGCCGTCCATTGATCCGAAGTTTCCCTGCCCGTCAACCAAGGGATAGCGTAGCGAAAAATCCTGGGCCATTCTAACTATCGTATCATAGGCAGCAGTATCACCATGTGGATGATACTTACCTATAACATCACCGACAATTCTGGCTGATTTGACATAAGGACGATTATAATGGACACCAAGTTCGCGCATAGCGAAAAGAGCTCTTCTATGTACAGGTTTCAATCCATCACGAACATCAGGCAACGCTCGGCCTACTATGACACTCATTGCATATTCGAGATAGGATTTCTGCAACTCTTTTTCTATGGAAATGGTCGTAAATTGCTCACTGCTATTTTCAGTATCTGTGCTCATAAGAGAATATCTGCTTTATAATTATCTATCATTATAGAGAATGCACTTATACCCCAAGAAAGGGTAAAAATTCGTCTGTTTTAAAGGGCTTATATATCGAGATCCGTCACTTCAAGAGCATGGGTCTGAATGAAATCCCGCCTTGGTTCTACCTTATCACCCATCAGTGTTGTAAAAATATCATCCGCCTGTTCAGCATCATCTATTGTTACTTGCATAAGAGTTCTATTCTCGGGATTCATAGTTGTATCCCAGAGCTGTTCAGGATTCATTTCACCAAGACCTTTGTAGCGCTGCAGATGACTTCCTTTAAAAGATTCGTCTCGAATTATCTTCAGCATCTCACTCCAGTCAGCAGCTTTAATTTGTTTTTCCTGCTTATTTGTACCGATAAAGATGATATTGAAACCTGATTGAATAAACTGATGTATAGCAGGAAATAGACTTAAAGCCGTCCGATATTCGTTGATGAGTGGTAGTTGTGGACCAAGAGTCATCATGATCTGAACTTTGCCGCGAACAGCAATATCCAGTTCATAACAGTCTGGGCGCCATCTGCAAGAACGAATATTGCCAATAACAAGTTTATCTTCAGGAAGTTTGTCCTTAAGATTTTTGATAAAGGATTCATCCTTGAACTGATCAGCCGATCGTATGCCATTATCAAGAAGAAAATAAAGCATTTCCTCCCATATATTCATACGATTCATGAACAACATTATTCGTTGGTAAATTGATAGCTTTTCGAGTAGGTCAATGAAAGATTGACCTTCAACAATAGTCTTATCTGATCCGATTACTTCTAATTTAAAATTTTCACTAGCTTGAGTGAAAAGATGGCTGTTGAGATTATTTTCATTTAGAAAATATTGTTCCTTTTTCCCTCTTCCTAAACGATAGAGCGGAGGTTGACCTATATAAATAAAACCGCCTTCAACCAGAGGTTGCATCTGTCTGTAAAGAAAAGTTAGCAGCAGGGTGCGAATATGGGCACCATCCACGTCGGCATCAGTCATAATTATAACTTTATGATAGCGGAGTTTTTCAATTGAAAACTCATCTTTTCCAATGCCACAGCCAAGAGCGCCTATGAGGTGCTTTATTTCTTCACTACCCAGAATACGATCAAACCTAGCTTTTTCCACATTGAGTATTTTTCCTCGGAGTGGAAGAATAGCCTGGTTAGATCTGTCTCTGCCTTGTTTTGCAGAACCACCTGCCGAGTCACCCTCTACAATGAAAATTTCTCGTTTTGCCGGATCCTTTTCCTGACACTCAGCAAGTTTCCCTGCCATTAGTAAACTCGTTGAACCTTTCTTTCGAGACAGGTCTCGTGCTCTTTTAGCAGCTTCTCTAGCTCTTGCTGCATCAACCACCTTAGAAAGAATTTTTTTTGCGACCCCAGGATTCTGCTCCAGAAAAAGAGTTAATTTTTCAGTACAAACCGATTCAACAATGGATTTTACTTCACTGTTACCTAGCTTTGTTTTTGTTTGCCCCTCAAATTGAGGGTTAGGTACTCTGACTGAAATAATACACGTAAGACCTTCCCTAACATCATCTCCACCCATTTTTTCCCGCATGTTTTTCGGGATCATATCATCGTTGGCGTACTTGTTGATACATCTGGTCAACGCTGCTCTAAACCCCGCAACATGACTTCCACCTTCCCGGGTGTTAATGTTATTTACGAAAGAAAAGAGTCTCTCTGAATACCCATCATAGTGCTGCATGGAAATCTCCACCTCAACATTATCCTTAGCAGCCGAGATAAATATGGGTGGATCGAAGACTGGTGTTCTTTTTCGATTGAGGTATTCAACATAGGAAACAATACCACCTGAAGCATGAAATTTGTCTTCTTCTCCGCTTCTTTCATCTTTTAGATAAATGCGCAAACCTTTATTTAAAAAGCTCAGCTCCCTTAACCTGCTCTTGACAATTTCATAGTTGTAGGAGGTTGTTTCTGTAAATATTTCCGGGTCGGCAGTAAAGGTTATTTTTGTGCCTGTTTTCTCGCTCTCCCCAATAACCAGTAATTCTCCTGTCCTATCACCGTATTTATACGATTGTTGATATATTTTTCCGTTCCTTCGGATTTCAGCTATGGTCTCGATTGAGAGTGCGTTTACCACCGATATGCCAACACCGTGCAATCCTCCGGAAACTTTGTAGCTTGAATGGTCGAATTTACCACCTGCGTGCAAAGTGGTCATCACCAATTCAAGAGCCGTCATGTTTTCAGTTGGATGTTTATCAACTGGAATACCACGGCCATCATCTTCTACGGAAACAGAATTATCATCATGAATGGTAACTTTAACATGGCTGCAGAAACCGGCCAAAGCTTCATCAATACTGTTGTCGACAATTTCCCAAATAAGGTGATGCAAACCTTCTTCGCCGGTATTACCTATATACATGGATGGTCTTTTTCTAACGGCCTCAAGACCATCCAAAACCTGTATCTGCTGTGCGTCGTAACTATTTTTTGTTTCAGTCACAGTTGTTCCTTTTGTCTTATAAATGAATGTATTCGTGTATATTATAACTGACAATCTCGTAAAAACATCGACTTTCGATGGATAAGTAAAAAGCTCCATATTGGAGGCGTGCAATTTTCCCATCATTACAACGTACATACGGTACGTCGTAATGATGGGAAAATTGTAACAACGAACAAGATGAAGAGTTTTTACGACACCATCATAACTGCATTGGCATGATGATACTCATGAACCCTTTATCTTCTTCTGACTTCATAAGGCACGGACTGCTGTTCGAATTTATATATGCTTCAACAGTTTCGCATTCCATCACCTGCAGCGTCTCAATAAAATAACGGCAGTTAAAACCTAAGATAAGCGGATCACCGCTATAGGATATGTTCTGTTCGTCTTTTGCATTTCCGAGGTCGGCATTTTGCGACGACAGAATCATTTTGTTAAAATCAATATTCAGCTGAATTGTATGAAAAATATCTTCAGTAAAAAGATTTATTCGCTTTAGAGAATCCAGAAAAGGAATTCTGTTGATTTTTATGCAGTTGGTAAGCTGAACAGCATCTATGATAGCAGAATATTGTGGAAATTCTCCATGTTTTAGTCGAATGACCATCACCGCTTGATCATCACGTAACACAACCTGCTTTTGTTCAAAGGATACCTCGATGTTATCTCTTCCTTCACAGAATTTTTTCCATTCCTGAATTCCTTTTTTAGGAATAAGGGTTACATCATTCAGATGCAACTGATCAAGATCTGTTGCCACATCTTTTTGCATGATAGACAGTCTATGTCCGTCTGATGACACCATTTTGATATAATGAGTGTCATCAATTTTTTCTTTTTCAAAAAGTACCGAAGTCAGTGAGTAAATATTTTCCTGCTCACTAGCTATCGAATAGATAATTTTTTCTATCAACTCCAAAAAAACATAACTTTCAAATGAAACAAAAGTGTCTTCCTCAAATTGAGGAAATTCAGGAAACTCATCACTAGCCATGCCGGCAAGGTTGTAGGTACTTAACCCAGCCTTGATTATAACCCAGCTGTTTTCCGTCTCTTCTATGGTTATGGTTTCCGATCCGGACTCTCTTACTATTTCGAAAATTTTCTTTGAAGGCAAAGTCAAAATACCTTCGTCGTGAATTTGTGCAGGAACAAAAAGCCGTAACCCCACTTCGAGATCAGTGCCGGTGAGCTGAAGACCCCTATTTGTGGTACAGATGAGAACATTTGATAAAATAGCTAACGTCCCTTTTTTATTAGTTATATTCTGAAGGCTATTAAGACCTTCAAGTAGATCGTTTTTACTTACGGTGCAGTTAAGAGGCATTAAGGAACTCCTTTTGGCATATCCTTAGTATATTTATATATATTATTACTATTAATACTGTTGGTATGTTTATGTTGGTCGTAACAAAATGATTTTAAAAGAATTTTTATTAACAAAGAGAAAGTTTGTATATTTTAATAACTGTTGATAAAGAGTTATTAACACTATTGTTAACACCTTATCCAGAAACGATTAACAATTGCCTGTTAAATGTATGTTTATAACTGTGTTAAGAAGTGATGGTCCTTTATTTCTAGATAAGATCAAATTTAAACGAAATAACATAGATATGTTTTGCATCCAGTTACCTGCAATCTAGTAAAAATAGGTAAAAAATTCAATAGAATAATAAAAATAACAAATGGAAAAAAGACAACACACTCTTTTAAGAAAAAAGATAAACAAACTTCTCGGAGAATCACTGAAAAATCATGTTTTTTCAGCATGTTCCGTTGGCTATTTTGTAAATAAGGAGAATATAATAGAAGGTGACATTTTAAGCTATGGTACTGCTGGATTAGGTCCGGCAACTTTTCAGGTTAACGAGAGGACCATTTTTGATCTCGCATCTCTGACTAAACCTCTGGTCACTTCCCTTTGCTTGTTGGCTCTTATAGAAGAGGGGAAGCTAAATCTTGAAGAAAAAATCGAGAAATTTTTCCCTACGAGCTCGCCTGCCCATCAAAAAATAACACTTTTACAACTGCTGACGCACTCATCAGGGTTACCAGCGCATCGGCCATATTATAAAAAACTAGTTGATATACCAATCCGAGAAAGAATGGAGAGGGTTATTGAATCGATTTTGTCTGAAAAGCTTGTGTTTGAGCCAGGTGGTGAAAATCTTTACAGCGATCTTGGTTTTATTCTTCTCGGTCGAATAATTGAAAAAGTCAGTGGGGAGCCATTGAACGAGTATTGGGAAAGAAAATTGACAAAACCCTTGGATCTCGATAAAGAGCTTTATTTTGCAAGCAAGCAAAATAAAAGATCTCAGGCATACGCAGCCACGGGCATGGGCAAAAAATCAACTGAACAGCTATTTGGAAAGGTTCATGACGACAATTGCAGGGCTTTGGGAGGAGTGGCTGGTCATGCAGGGCTCTTCGGTTCCGCGAAGGCAGTACTAGCGTTATGTGAAAACATTGTTCTGCAGTTTCAGGGGAGTCGACCACATCCTTCCTATCGGTCCGAAAATCTGAGAAAAGTATTAGGCGACAAACGGGGAAACTGGAGGTTCGGTTTCGATACCCCAACGGCGGGATCTTCAAGCAGTGGAAACTATTTTTCAAATCTAACTATTGGACATCTTGGTTTTACAGGGACATCTTTTTGGATAGATCTTCAAAGAGGCATTGCGATAGTTTTTCTTTCTAACCGGGTCGTCTATGGGGAATCTTTGCTTTCAATAAAAAAATTAAGACCAGTTCTCCATGATACCATCATGGAGTTTTTCATAAAAAAAACCGACTGAATAGATATATCAATCGGTTTTCACAGTACTAGAGAGTGGTTACCACCAGCAGATAGTCTGATCGGCTTCAAAAATTTTATCTACAAGGAGGTCGTAATCCGGATTTTCAGTGTTGAGATCAAAAGTGTCGGTTTCTCTATCACGGGTCACTATTTGCACCAACTTTTTAACGGTTTCATCCGGCTCGGATTTATATACGTTTAATATTTTCATGGAATTGACTCCTGAATAAGTTTATTTGATACCATAAGGAACGATATGGGTCATTTCGCGAAGTTTCTCACCAAGTTCTTCTATGGTAATAGGCTCAAAGCCATTTATTTCCACATTGGCCGGTACTGTGGAATAAACTTCTCCTTCCATGTCACGCAACATCTCGATACTTTCCTGATTCAGTTCATCAAGTTTTGGTATTTCTGTATCCAGAACGACTCCATAGGCATACATATTCTCAACAGCAAGTCCGAGAGCTGATCGAATTCCATCTACGGCGTAATCCTTGTGTCTGTACATCAAACATACTTTTTTATATTCCATAGCAATATCTCCTTACAGACTAAGATAACAGTCATAATCTTCTATCATAATACCATGTTGTGCCTGAGTAGCCATTTTTTTGGCGGTCAGACCGGCAGGGATGTCATCAACATCAAATCCCTGTTTTTTGTAACTGTCAACACAAATAGAAACATCGTCTGCCAGTTCGCAAAGCCCTGCAAATGCGGGATCTTTCGAGAGCGTAGTTGCTTTCCAAGTGAAAAAGACTTTAACTTTAGATCCCTTTGCCTTAGCAGCCTTGGTAACACCAATGGCATGCTTCAGGCTGTCAGGTGAAGTTACAAATATACCTAAACTTTTCGCCATGTTAACTTCCTCCAAATATAAAAGTGGCTATATATTTAAAATTATAATTGAATAAAAAAGACCCTAAACCTTGACCAATCAGAACAATTAGCTGTGTTTAGAGTAGATACTTATCGTTGATGAGTTGCGTTTAGAAAACGCAACTCATCAACGTTTCAACCTTTTTTAATGAAAAAGCTTATGAAACCTGACCCTTCTTTTTCACCAAGATACTCATGGCCAGAACGTTCACACCAACCTGGAATATCATTTCTGGAACCTGGATCTGTGCCATCAACTTGGAGAATATCTCCGGAAGCAAGTTTGCCCATTTCTTTTTTTGTACGAAGAAGAGGCATTGGACAACTCAGTCCTTTAGCATCAAGTATACTTTTTGGTTTCACATCATCTGCTACTGTTTTTGAATCACTCATTGTTGTTCTCCTAAAATAAAATTAAGGGCTTACATGGCGTAAGAGCGTCATATGTAGACTCTATTTTGTTTACCTTTCATGATTTTCTTATATAAGACCTATACCGTAGCATCGTGTTTCTGTCAAGAAGCGAAAATGACTGTTAGTAACCAGCTGAAAAAGCATAATAAAACTAAATTACTACATTGTGGTACTGGCGAGTTGTTGAAGTAGTTAGTCTTGACAAAAAAATAAGGGCTGTGTAAAAATTTCACATCTGATTTCAGTGTCTCTGTCTATGATTATTCAACCGGGAGAAAAGGATTATGAGTGAAAAGTCTGTGTTAAAAAATAAAGTTAAAGAACTTTATAGCCTACTGTGTGAGAAGGAATGGAATCCTTATGTTACCGGGGTGGTGGTCGCATTTTTCTCGGTTATGATGATGGCCTGGTGGAGACCGTGGGGTGCTGTTGGAGCTATCCGTAACTGGGGCGACTGGATTATGTATGGCGCAGCAACACTATTGGGAACCGATACTGGAATTTTTCAGTATTATGATGAAGCACCTCGATCAATTTTTGAAAATTCAGGTTCGGTAATTGGTATAGGCTTTGTTGTAGGAGCTTTTATATCAGCCTGTCTCGGCAAAGATTTTGCCATAAGGATTCCACCCTACAGGGAAATGGTCAAGGCTGTCATTGCCGGTTTGCTAATGGGAATAGGAGCAACTCTGGCAGGCGGTTGTAATGTTGGTGGTTTTTATAATGCGATAGGCAATCTTGCTGCAAACGGTTTTACGATGATGTTCGGTCTTATTTTTGGCGTAATTCTTGGCTTAAAACTCCTCTACCTTGAGATGGAACATATAACTTGGGGAGATGGGGGATCAAAAACCTTTAGCTTTCCTTCGGCTGTTGTTTATGGATTAGGTATTTTAGGGATTATCGGCATAATTTATGCGGCATATGGATATGCTGCAAATGAGGATAGTGATTATATAGCATCTCTCAGTGGGGTTATACTCATTGCCGCCTGTCTGGGTTATACCATGCAACGAGGCCGATGGTGTATGGTCCAGGGTTTTCGGGAGCCTCACATGACTGGTGATTGCACCCTGGCAAAATCGGTAATGTTGTCAATTTTTATTGTTGCCATTGGGGCCGCAGTACTGAAATATGCTGTTCCGGTTCGGGCAGAAGGAGAGGCTGTTCTGGCTGCAGCGAATTATGTACGTGGAACTTTCGGCTGGGGTGGTGTTGTTGGAGGTTTTATTTTTGGCCTCGGTGCAATGTTTGCCGGGGGCTGCGGCTCCGGAACGCTCTGGCGTGTAGGTGAAGGACAGGTAAAGCTCATGATGGTCGTCCCTTTTTTTGCGATAAGCTCATCTATCATGACTGCTTGGTTTAAAGACCAGGAATTTGAGGCTGATGGGGTTCTCGGTTCGCATGTATACCTGCCGGATGTACTCGGTTACGGTCCAACTCTTTTGCTAATAGGCGCTGTTATGTTAGCATGGTACCTGGTAGTTACCTGGAATGAAGAAACGAACAAGTTGATTGTTCCTATGTGATATAAAAGCACATTTCACAGCTAAAAAAGCGCAATTTCATTTACATGAAATTGCGCTTTTTTATTATATTTTTTCGCTGTTCTGTTGATATGGAAAAATTTACGGTATAATGAACGCTAATTGCTACGGCAGGAGCAGCACTTTTAATTGAAGGAAGTGGAGAAACGACTAACCGGATAATTGTCACAATTATGGAAAATACTTACTAATAGTGCGATTTAACTAATACCACGGGTGTTGATCTTATATTTAACAAAGAAATTGATAACGGTTTTTGCCTTTGTCGGACCATCTGGACATCACGCCGAAAGGAGAGGTTAATGGGTTTTTGCCTTGTTAATAATGTTGCTCTTGCGGCCCATCGTGCTATAGAAAGATATAAAATAAAAAAAATTAATTGTTGAACGGAGTATTCATCCGACAATTGAGAGGGTGGGGGACGTTGCAAAAAACTACTGGAAAATGTAAATTTGGGCAAAACCCCTAGCTTAAGGGAGCCGGCGGAGACACTGTTTTGAAAAAAGGACCTACGAAAATACTCATCGCAGATGATGACGGTATGGTACGAACGACGGTATCTAAGATACTGGAAATGTTCGGACATCGTGTTGATACGGCTTCCGACGGTAAAGGGGTTATTGATTTGGTTGATGACAGTTATGATGTCATCATCCTCGACATTAATATGCCCGACATGGATGGTTTTGAAACGATGGATAAGCTCAATGAGCTGAACTATGACATTCCTGTACTTTTTCTAACTGGTGCCGGCTCAATGGATTATGCGGTAAAAGCAATAAATCTCGGTGCCTATGATTTTCTTACAAAACCTATTGAAGATCTTGATATTTTTAATGTAAAAATTCGTCGGGCTATAGAGAAGAGAATGTATGTTGTTCAGGAACGGCGTTATAAGGCGGCTCTTGAAGATGACATTCAAGTAAAAGCAATCCAGCTGGAAGAGCAGAACAAACTTTTACTCACCTACAGTAATAGCCTGGAACAGGCGACTGTTCAGTTGATGAGCAGTCTCCAGAATGCTATGGAGGAAAAGGATTATTATACCGCCGGTCACACCAAGCGTGTGACGGAATATGCACTGATGCTTGGTAGGGCGATGGGGCTTCCTGAGAGCGAGATTCTTGTCCTTAGGAGAGCTGCACAGTTTCATGATATTGGTAAACTGGTCATAGATCTTTCCTGTATTCAGAAACCCGGCAAGCTTACCGAGGAGGAGTGGGTATTGATCCGAAAGCATCCAAGTGTCGGGGCGAATATCATTCAGCCACTTGGATTCATGGAAAGGGAACAGTTCATAATCCGGCACCACCACGAGAGGGTAGATGGGAAAGGGTATCCGGATGGATTGACTGGCGATAATTTAGACGATCTAACCAAGATACTTATTGTGGTAGACAGTTATGACGCTATGACTTCCAAACGGAATTACCGAAAAAATATGACTCTGGAAGAGGCGGTAGAAGAGCTCTACAAGAATAGTGGTACTCAATTTTCATTGAGTACTGTTGAGTATTTTGCCAGAAGCATTATTGATTTTATTCCGACAAAGGCTGTATTTACCCAGGAGCATCTGGACAACATTTATCTGAATAACCGATAACATTTATTCTGAAACGAGTTAATTCCAATGAAAATAAGCAAAAAAGAAGTTGAACATGTTGCGCATCTGGCAAGACTTACTTTGACGGACGTAGAACTGGAAAAAATGACAGGGCAGTTGGATAATATTTTGTCATATGTTGCTCAACTTGATGAGTTAGATACCAGTGGGGTCGTTGCAACTTCTCATGTTTTCTCGGTCAGCAATGCTTTCCGTGAAGATGTTGAAAAGGAATCATTGCTCCAGGCCGAGGCCCTAAAAAATGGTCCGCAACATGACGGAGAAATGTTTCTGGTTCCTAAAATAATTTAATGGCGTCTTAAAAACCCTTCATCGACATTGTTGATTTTTAACTTACCCATCTCATATTATGGGTTACTACAAAATTGTCTTATTTAAAATTTTTATTATTTCCATATTGAGCAGGGCAGCCTGACTGCCGGCTTTTTTGAGGTTTGAATGAATCCGTGTGAATTGACTATTAGCCAGGCGCTTAAAAAAATGGAACAGGGAGAGCTTTCCGCTGTTGAACTGACAAAAAGTTGTCTGGATAGAATAGACGCAGTCGAAAACGATGTTACTGCTTTTGTAACCATCGATAAGAAAGGTGCTTTGGCTCAAGCGGAAAAAGCCGATCTCGAGAGAAAAAACGGACATGGAGGTAAACTGTGTGGAATACCACTTTCCGTTAAAGATCTGCTCTGCACAAAGGGGTTAAGGACCACTTGCGGATCAAAGATGCTTGAAAACTACGTTCCCCCTTACGACGCCACGGTGGTTGAAAAAATCAAGAGTGCAGGGGCGGTGATTCTCGGCAAGACGACCATGGACGAATTTGCCATGGGATCGACTTCGGAGAGCTGTTTCTTTGGTGTCCCCAAGAATCCCTGGAAGAAAGGCTATGTCGCGGGTGGATCTTCAGGTGGTTCTGCAGCCTCTGTCGCATCCTACGAGTGTCCTGGCTCTCTCGGCTCGGACACAGGTGGTTCGATACGACAGCCGGCATCTCTCTGCGGCATCGTCGGGATGAAACCAACTTACGGTCGGGTCTCTCGGTATGGGTTGACTGCCTTCGCCTCTTCTCTTGACCAGGTGGGACCTTTATGTCGGACGGTCGAAGATTGTGCCTTGATGATGAATGTTATCAGTGGTTATGATCAGATGGATTCCACCTCGGTGAAACAGGATGTTCCTGATTTTTCGTCGACTTTTTCCAAAGGAATGGAAGGCGTGACAGTTGGAGTTCCCCGGGAGTATTTTACCAAGGGTCTCGATTCCGAAGTTGAAAAGATCATTCACAACAGCATTGAGGTTCTTAGAAAACAAGGGGCTGAGATTGTTGACGTTTCGTTGCCACACACTGAATACTGCGTGGCGGTTTATTATTTGATAGCTCCCTCCGAGGCAAGTTCTAATCTGGCCAGGTATGATGGCGTGCTGTATGGATATCGTGATATGGCGGCCGAAACTCTTATCGAAATGTATAAACAGACACGGTCGAATGGATTTGGTGCTGAAGTGAAGCGGCGTATTCTTATAGGAACCTATGCGCTGTCCTCTGGCTACTATGATGCCTATTACAAGAAAGCCTCTCAAGTACGAACTCTTATCCTCAATGATTTTAAAAATGCGTTTCTGTCCTGCGACATACTTATCTCTCCGGTTACACCGACTCCTGCCTGGAAAATGGGTGAGAACACGGAAGATCCACTCGCTGTATATATGTCTGATATATTAACAATTTCGGCGAATCTTGCAGGAATTCCAGGAATGTCTGTGCCTGGTGGTTTTACCAAAGACGGATTGCCAGTCGGTGTGCAACTTCAAGCGGCTCATTTTCAAGAAGAAAAATTGTTTCAAACCGGTTTCAATCTCGAGCGTGGCCTGGGACTTGAGAAAAGACAACTGGATATTTAGTGACTTAGAAATTCTTTTCCTGCTTTTCGGGAAAGAATTTCGTTAAGGAACTTATACCCCTCAAGGGGGTACTAAACAGAGTCCCCGTGCTTTGCGGGGGTTAGCACCTTAGAATTTCTTTCCGGGGGTCTTTTACAAGAGAAAAATCTCTTGAACAAAAATTACGTTTTACGGTGATATCCTGAAAATTATAATCCCCCCCAATGTAGCAACAATAACGCCGTACCCTCCAGGCAAACCTATTGATGAGCTGGAACGTGAGTATGGTATTAAAAATCCCATTAAACTCGCCTCAAATGAGAATTCATGGGGGCCTTCACCCAGGGCGATACGTGCTCTAGGTAATGAACTGTTGAATTTACATAGATATCCTGACGGCTCATGCCATTATCTGGTGCAGGCGCTTGCAGAAAAAATGGGTGTGGCATCCACTGAAATTGTGATGGGAAATGGATCCAATGAAGTGATCGAATTTCTCGTCAGGGCCTTTGTGCAAGAGGGTGATGAGGTTATTACCAGTCACCCGTCTTTTCTCATGTATCAAAAAATTGTCCAGATCAGAGGCGGTCTAAATCATGTGGCACCACTAAAAAACATGCGCCATGATCTTGAGGGCATCAAAAGGATGCTGTCCGAGAAAACGCGACTTATTTTTCTGGACAATCCGAACAACCCAACAGGTACCGCTATTCCTCCGGTGGAGCTTTATCAATTCCTAAGTGACATACCGGAATCTGTGATTGTGGTTCTGGATGAAGCGTATGTCGACTTCATGGATAAAAAATTACAATTAGATGCCTTTTCCCTTATCAGGAATGTTTCAGGGCGTTGTCCTGTTGTTTTTTTAAGGACCTTTTCAAAAGTATATGGTCTTGCCGGCTTACGGGTTGGTTATGGGCTTATGGCAAAAGAAGTCGCCGAGTGTCTGCACAAAGTACGTCAACCTTTCAATATCAACCAAATGGCCCAAGTGGGAGCTTTAGCTGCATTAGAAGACGAGGAATATTATCAGCTTACACTCGATCGCACCGCCAGGGGGCTTGTTTATCTGAGCCGGGAAGTCGATAAGCTTGGTTGCAAAAGTTATCCATCAGAAACCAATTTTTTTCTCATAGATGTGCAGGGCGAAGCGGATTGCCTTTATAAGGCAATGCTCGGTAAAGGGGTAATTGTTCGCTCTATGAGTGCTTATGGCTTTGGAAATTTCATTAGAGTAACAGTTGGCACAGAAGAAGAGAATAAGCGCTTTCTGGATAGCTTGGCTGATTGTCTTGGTGAACTCGGCTATGTCTAAAATGCAGAACATCGTCACCATTGATGGTCCTTCCGGGGTTGGAAAGTCCTCTGTAAGTAGGAAAATAGCGACTGCTACCGGATTTATTTACTTGGATACCGGGGCGATGTATCGTGGAGTCGGATGGTATTTTTTGCAAAGAGGGGTTCCATTAAATGATGTAAAAGCCATTGCCGAAACACTGGCGGAGCTGGAACTGAAGTTACTTCCGGCTGTCGATGAAGAGAGTGATGTGGGAGTTCTTGTAAACGGCGAAAATATTAGTGACGCCATCCGCACCCCTGAAATGGCGATGATTGCTTCCAAGGTATCTGCCGTTCCTGTGGTCCGGGAAATATTGACACAAATACAGAGAAGTTACGGGGATAAGGGAAATATTGTCGCTGAAGGCAGAGATACCGGCACCGTTGTTTTTCCAAGAGCTGCCTTTAAGTTTTTTCTGGATGCACAGCCCGAAGAAAGAGCGAAAAGACGTGTCATGCAGTTGCGGGCAAGAGGTGTTGATGCCGATTTTCAACAGATTTTGGCGATGACTCTTGAACGGGACAAAAATGATAGTGAGCGGGCAATTGCCCCTTTGTTACAGGCTCAAGACGCTGTTCGGATAGACACCACCGAGATAACTGCTCTGCAGGTGGTCGAGAAGATACTTTTGATCATAAGAGCAAAACAGATTGGTGTTGTTGGATAATCCGGTCCCGACAGAGAAAGCGCGGGACCGGGTTAAAGTATTATTGCACGACAAAATCAGCCCTTCTGTTCCGGCTGTAGGCGTCTTCGTCCTGACCCATAAACAAAGGTCTTTCTTCACCATATGATAACGTCCGCATCCTATCTGCAGGAATACCAAGATTAATCAGGTATTGTCGGGAATTGATAGCTCGTCTCTCTCCTAGTGCGAGGTTATATTCGTTGGTACCCCTTTCATCTGAATTGCCCTCAATAACGATATTTGCCCCTGGAATTGTTTTGAGATACTCGGCATTACTAACAAGTACCTCTGTCATACTTGGACTGACACCGGCCTGATCGAAATCAAAGTAGATTGGAGAAAGGTTGGCGGAACATCTTCCGTGCTCTTTCTTGTATGCATCCGATTGTTGATCAGCATCAGAGCTGGGAGCTGTCGAATCATCCAGATTTCCTACCACCGGCAGGCTGTCTTCTGAGTAACTCCCTTCTGCAGGGGGATAATTAATGTCTTTTCCTCCGGACATTTCGGACTGGGTGGAACCCTGACCTGCGTCAGGAGGAATAACGGTTTTTTTACCACAGCCGGCACCAAAAAGAAGAAGAGATCCTATCAGGGTTGACAGAGCAAAATTTCTACAAAACCTTTTATTCATATATTACTCCTGTTGTGAAAAACTTTTAGCTATTAACCAGCCATGACAATACATCGATATGAAGAAACATATTATCAAAATAAATTCTACTTTAGTCTTATTGCTAAAGAGGTCAAGAACAAATTGTCAGGAAAACACTATTCATTTCTTGTTGCCCAGTGGATACTATAATGGTAATCGACTGGAAAAGAAAAGGTCTGTTCTTGTTTGATGAACGGGTGTTATGAGGTAACATTAAGAAAAATCAGGCAGCCCGATGGTCTTCGGGAGGCAGGGGACAAATTATAGATAATGAAAGAGTATAAACTAATTGCCAGCTGTGCCTCTGGGCTGGAGATGCTGGTGGAAGAAGAAATTTTGCAGTTTGGCGGGTTGGATGTGAGTTCTGCAAGCGGTGTGGTTACCTGGAGAGGTTCTCTTGAGTCAGGATATCGCTGTTGCTTGTGGTCGCGTTTTGCCTCTCGTGTCTATCTGCAGCTGGCCCAGTTTCCCATTGTTGATGAAGAGTCATTGTATCTGGGGTGTATGGATGTAGATTGGCAGGACCATCTCTCCGTAGAGACAAGTTTTGCGGTGAGTTGTACACTCTCTGGAGAGACGCCGATAACTCATAGTCGCTATGCTGCTCTCAAGGTAAAAGATAGTCTTGTCGATGCGTTTAGAAACCGGACCGGAAAGCGGCCATCGGTTGAAACGACCCGACCTGGTGTGCAGGTTCATCTGCATGTAGACGGGAAAATGGCGGCTATTTCTCTCGACTTATCCGGGGAAAGCCTGCATCGACGTGGATATAGAGGCGCTGCAGTTAAGGCACCGCTCAAGGAAACACTCGGGGCTGCAATCGTTGCTTTGAGCGGTTGGCTTACAGATTCCGGGACATTAATTGACCCCATGTGCGGTACTGGAACGCTCTTGATCGAGGCGGCTTTGATGTTTGGAGACTCCGCTCCCGGTCTATCTCGTAGTTATTTTGGTTTTCTGGGTTGGTTGGGTCATGATGAGAATCTCTGGAACGGCCTGGTCACTGAAGCTTTAGAGCGAGAAGAAAGAGGGGTGGAAAAGAGTTGGCCCTTGATGCTTGGCTACGATTGTGATCCTGTCGCCGTAAGCGCCGCGCGAAAAAACATTGAGATGGCCGGTCTCAATGAACATATTCAGATAAAACAGGCTGAGCTTGCCACCCTTCGTTCACCGGATAAGCAGGGAATGTTGCTTTCAAATCTTCCCTATGGAGAAAGGCTTTCAGAGACAGAACAAGTGAGTCGTCTGTATAGAGCCTATGGCCGTATTTTGAAAGAGCGGTTTTCCGGCTGGAAAACTGCGGTGTTTATCTCCAACCCGACACTGACTGACAGTTTCACCTTAGCTTGGGAAAATAAATACAAATTATTTAATGGTTCCATACCCTGTAGACTGCTTACCTGCACCGTTACCGGTGAAGAGAATACCTTCAAATGGTTCCCGGTTGAGCAGAGCAGCGAGGATCCCGAAAGTGAGTTTGGCAACAGGCTGAGAAAAAATCTGAAAAAAATCCTCAACTGGGCTGAAAGAAACGAGATCTCCTGTTTCAGGGTTTATGACCGAGATCTGCCGGATTACAATTTAAGCATAGATCTCTTTTCCAAATGGGTGCATATTCACGAATATGCACCACCTAAGACCATCGACCCTCAGCTTGCCGCGTCAAGGATGGCAGCCGCTATGAAAAGTGTCAGAGATATCCTTGGCGTCCGGTCAAATCGTATTTTTCTGAAAGCCAGAGAGCGTCAGAAGGGACGAAAACAGTATGAAAAGAAAGGCATTAATGGAAAAATGTACGAGGTAAGAGAAGGTGAATGTTCCTTTTTGGTAAATTTTACTGATTATCTTGACACTGGACTCTTTCTTGATCATCGACCGATTCGTGAAAAAATACACCGGGAAGCCAAAGGGAAAAGATTTCTCAACCTTTATGGTTATACGGGGACTGCAACGGTTCATGCTGCCATGGGTGGAGCGGCGAGTACCACAACGGTAGATCTTTCGGCAACCTATCTACACTGGGCAAAAATGAACCTTGCCCTCAATGGCTTAACAGAGCTCAGAAATAAGGTTGAAAAAGCTGATTGTTTGGAATGGCTTGAGTCATCAAGCGGTAAATTTGATCTGATTTTTATCGACCCCCCAACCTTTTCCAACACAAAAAAAGACAACCGGGTTTTTGATATTCAGAAGGATCATGCACGGTTGATCGAATTGGCGATGGCTCGTCTGGAAAAAGGCGGTCACCTCATTTTCTCAACGAATTTCAGACGTTTTATACTAGAGGAAAGATTGTTGTTGCTCTATGACATAAATGATATTTCCCAACTGTCCGTTCCTTTTGATTTCAAAAGAAACGAAAAGATCCACAGATGCTGGGAAATCAGAAGAATTGAGCAAACGCAGCAGGCCCAAAAATGGCCGGAAGGGGGGCCGTGGTAAGAGGGATTTTCGTTCAATATTGAGGAATCGTGCAAAAATATACTATTCGCGGTACAGTTGAACAGGTAATGTAGAGTTTGTTCTAAAAGACGAAACTAGCCGTTGGCAGGATAGGAATATCTATGAAGACATTAATAGTAGAAGATGATTTTCTGGCACGAGCATTACTTTCGACTCTGTTATCGGAGTATGGCATCTGTCATGTTGCAATAAATGGTAAAGAAGCTCTAGATGCGATAAAGTGTGCTTTTGATGAGAATGATCCTTATGACCTCATTTGCCTGGACATTATGATGCCCGTTATGGATGGTCAGGAAGCCTTGTTGGAATTGCGGAAGATGGAGGTGGAAAGAGGCATTAAGGGATTGGATACCACCAAGGTCATAATGATTACAGCTATTGACGATTCAAAAAATATCATGAAAGCATTCCGACAGGGACAATGTGAAGCGTATCTTACCAAGCCGTTGGACAGGAACAAATTGATTAGTCACATCAAAGACCTGGGTTTGATTAAGTAAGGGGCTAAGAACAACATGAAAAAACAATCTGTTGATCTGGAGGCCATGTTACCTCCGGAATCTGTTACCTTAAAGGACCTGCGAAGACATTTTAAAGAGGTGTATGGGTTTAATCCTTCGCAGACGGAAATTATGTTGGATAGTTCTTCAAAGTCTCTTATGCAGGCCTTCAGCGGTGTTTCTGAAGCATTAAATAAGGCAAATTCCCAAGAACACCTGGGGGCGGTTTTTCATGGATTAAAGGGGCTGCTACTTAATATGGGAGAAAATGAATGGGCGGCTTTCGCCAGAGAAGTTGAAGAGGAGTTGAAAACGGGTATACCTTGTTTTTTCGACAGGATTGTTGCTGATATGCATGTCGGGCTGGCTGTGATACTTTCTTATTGCAGAGATAAAGGCGAGGAAGGGAGCTGAATCAGGGGTCGTTTCAGTACTGACTCCGCTTGCTTGCTCTTCGCGGGGGTGGATCCTTCCGCGTGGGGGATACGTTTCTTCACAACATGGTTTTCTTGAAAAAAGAAAATCATTTCTGAGTCGCTAGCCCCCGCAAAGCACGGGGACTCAGTTTAGTCCCCCTCAAAGCATGGGGATTATAAAGAATACCCCCTTGAGGGGTATAAGTTCTTTCACGAAATATTTTCTTAAAAAACAAGAAAATATTTCTGAGTCACTAAAACACCAACCGGAGGGGAATGGTGGCTGAATTCGAAAAACTTCAAAAACAGATTGAAAATCTCAAAGAGCAACTGGCAAAAGAAAAAAAAACCAACCAGCTGTTAAAGAAAAGAGCTTTGCAGGCGATAATCGGCAATAAAGGTGCTGGTCGGAATCAGGTCGATGGGAGCGTCTGTGACGATTTAGCCAGGGCAGAGCTCTCCAGCCGTGTCAAGAGCGTCTTTTTGGAGAATGTGAGCCATGAGATCCGCTCGTCTATGAACGGGATAGTCGGAATGACCGATCTCGTTCTTGAAACAGAACTCTCTTCCGAACAGCGACAGTACCTGGAAATGGTGGGCTCATCCGTTGATCGTTTGCTGGTGGTTGTCAATGAGGTTCTTGATTTATCCAGAATTGAAACAGGGGAGCTGGAACTTGACCTGGAGGATTTCAACCTCAAAGAAAGTCTTGATCATGACCTCTATATCCTGAACCTTTCGGCCGGAAAAAAAGAGTTAAAGCTAGCCTGCACTATTGAACCGGATGTTCCCGCCTACGTTCACGGTGATCCAGCCCGGCTCGTTCAGATTGTTACAAATCTGGTTAATAATGCGATCAAGTTCACGACAACAGGCGGGGTTTTCATCAAAATCGAAAATGGCGGGTATGATACCGGCAATAATATCCTTCTTCGATTCAGTGTCCGTGACACAGGTTGCGGAATTGCGCCGGATAAACTTGAAATGATCAACCATTATTTCAAACAAAAGGCGAAACCCAATGTTGGCCTGCCGTTATCAATTGGTACAACAGGATTGGGGTTGACTATTACCTCCCAACTGGTCAAGCTCATGGGAGGGGAAATTGGCGTAAAAAGTACCCCCGAGGAGACAACCTTCTGGTTTACCCTCCCATTTAAGGAGGTTGCCGACCTTCCAGGTTTAGAAGAAAAAGCCAACGCAACGTTGGAAGGCATTGAAGAGGAGGTCACCTATGCACTCAGGGGAGCCAAAGTACTTCTTGCTGAAGATGAATATATCAACAGGCTACTTATTGAGACAATTCTGAAACAACTTGGTGTCGATGTCACATCCGTTACAAGTGGCAGAGAAGCGGTAGCTAAGGTTTGCACTGAGGAGTATCAGTTAGTTCTTATGGATGTTCAGATGGACGATGTGGATGGTTTGGAGGCCACCAGACGTATCCGAAAGCATGAGAACCAATATGGTGGGCATGTGAGTATTATTGCTCTTACCGCTTTAGCTATGTCTGGAGACAGGGAAAAATGTCTGCAAGCCGGCATGGATGATTACCTGCCAAAACCGGTACAAAGAAATGCATTGATCAATGTTCTGGCTCGATTTTTGACGAACAGAGTCCTGGTGGTGGATGGTGATCCGGCAAGTCAACACGTTTTTGTGCGGACCCTTGTCGAGGCGGGGTGGCAAGTGACTATTGCCGAAACCAGACGATCTGCAATGTACGAGGCTTCTCTTTCTCATTTTGATCTGATTATTTTTGACATCTCAACTCCTCAGCTTGAGGGGATAGAGGCAGTTAAAATCATCAGACAATTGGAGGAGTATTCGGGACAACGGACACGGATCTTTGGTATCGGGAGACAAGCGATTGAGGGAGAACCGCAAAAGCAGGTCCTTGACGGTTATATTCAAAGACCGGTGACTAAAGACAATATCCTGCAACAGCTGGAGATTTTCGAATCGGCCGGGTAGCAAAGAGAAGCTTAAGCTCTCTGGTTTACCCAACACAGATCCTTTTTTGTTTTACTCTTTTGCCATCAAATTGGTTGACTGGCGTGAACAAAAAACTCCACATCGTTGTTCGATAATTCTTAAAATTTTATTACATAGTTTTATGATACATTTTTCCCAAGTCTGCCTTGACACCTTTGGTTACGAATTGCCCCCAAGGGTTCTCTCCTCTGAGGATATTGAAAACCGACTATTTTCCGTTTATCAACGATTGCATCTACCGCCCGGTAGATTAGAGCTGATGAGCGGAATCCGTGAACGGCGTCTCTGGCCAGATGGAACAAGACCAAGCGAGGCTGGCACCCTCGCCGGAAAAAGGGTACTTGAAAAAGCGGAGATTAACCCAAAAGACATTGGATGTCTTATATTCACCTCCGTATCCAGGGATATGATGGAACCGGCAACCGCGTCGTTTGTTCATGATAAACTAGGCTTGTCGTCTTCTGCTTTAATTTTTGATATCTCCAATGCCTGTCTGGGGTTTTTGGATGGGATGGTTATGTTGGCCAACATGATTGAGCTGGGGCAGGTTGAAAACGGGCTCATTGTTTCCGGAGAGACGGCGGAAGAGTTGCTGGAATCGACCCTACTGGCCTTGGTAAGAGATACAACACTGACGCGAAAGAGCATCAAACCTGCCTTTGCATCGCTTACCATCGGTTCCGGTTCAGTGGCACTCTATATGCGAAAAGTAAAAAACAATGAAGACAAGCCACGACTGGTTCATGGTGCCTGGCAGGCGAATACAGAACATTCCGACCTCTGTCATGGTGGCCAGAGTGGGTCAAATACAACCCTAATGGCGACGAACTCGGAGGAGTTACTACACCGCGGGGTTGAGACAGCCCAGATGACCTGGGAAAAATTTTCGACAAAACCCGGTTGGCGGGCTGAAAATATTGACAGGTTTTTCTGTCATCAGGTGGGTTCAGCCCATGCTAAACTCCTTTTTGAAAAACTCGGTTTGGCTCCGGAAAAAAATTTTGCGACTTTAGCAACGCTAGGGAACGTGGGTTCCGTATCAGCTCCCATTACCATGACGATGGCAATGGAACAGGAGGTTTTTCACTCAGGGCAGAAGGGGGCATTGCTCGGAATTGGCAGTGGTATTAACTGCTTGATGCTGGGGGTAGAATGGTAAGTAATGGATACCTTATTAGATAACAGACAAGGCCAAAAACTGCTGAAACTAGCAAGAAATACCCTCGCACACATATTGGAGAAGGAACCGGTTCTCCAGATGCCGGACGAACCTGCTTTGTCAGTAAAAGCGGCCGTTTTTGTTACCCTGAAAAAAAACGGACAACTCAGGGGGTGCATCGGCAATCTCGAGCCGGTGGGTGCTCTCTGGGAGGCTGTCCGCGATAACACACTCAACGCAGCCTTGCATGATTATCGTTTTTCACCTCTTACCTCAGACGAGTTGCCGGTTGTGCAACTTTCTATTTCCATACTGTCACAACCGAAACCTCTGGACTATGAGGATATAGAGGACCTGCCGGCAAAACTGCGGCCCGGAATTGACGGGGTAATCCTGCGGGATGGCCGCCGAAGTGCTACTTTTCTTCCCCAAGTCTGGCAACAGCTCGACTCCCCAGAGCAATTCCTGGGTCATCTCTGCCAAAAAGCAGGTTTGCCTCAAGAAACCTGGCAGCGAAAAAAACTCGAAATCTATACCTACCAGGTCCAGTCTTTTGAAGAGGAACGGCAATGAAAGAGGTGATCCTCTCAGAACAACAGATTAACGAACTTGAAAGTATCTACCAAAAGCTCCAGCAGGAATATGAAAGGGTAGCTGCGGTTTTAGACTTTTCCTGTAGCGAATGTCCCGATAATTGCTGCGATTCCTATTTCCTTCACCATACCTACACAGAATGGGCGCATCTTTGGCTGGGGATCAGGCAACTTGAACCTGCAAGACAGCAAACTCTTATCGCCAGGGCCAAATCCTATCTTGAGCAATGCGAAAGGGTTTTAGGAGAGGGACAACGTCCTCAAGTCATGTGCCCCCTGAATGAAGAGGGACTTTGTGCTTTGTACAAACACCGCTTGCTGGTCTGCCGCACCCATGGCGTTCCCGCGACAATGACCAGACCGGATGGCCAAACATTGCGTTTCCCGGGATGCTTTCGCTGCCAGGATATCGTCGATACAAAAGATGGACAGGATCCGTCTCCCCATGTTGAAAGAACTTTTTTGTTAAGAAAACTGGCCTTGCTGGAAAGTGAACTGCTGGAAAATAAACGTCATCTGATGCCAAGAGTAAGAATGACCATCGCCGAGATGCTGGTTAAAGGGCCTCCGAAAATTCCCATACTCCATTGTGAAAAGAAGGCTGGTTGAGGAGATGGTGAGAGAATGTAGCCTATCCCCGGTAAACGGAAAAAAGGCCGGCATAAGTACCTTCACGAAATTCTTTCTTGCTCTTTTCAGTGCCCCCTTGAGGGGTGAAAAACAAGGAAAGAATTTGTAAGGCACTCAACAGGAGAAGAGTTCCATGCATATAAAGGTAACCAAAAAGCAACCAAATTCCAGGATGTGTTTTGTCTGTGGGTTGAAAAACAACTTTGGTCTGAAAAGCAGCTTTTATGAACTTGAAGACGGTCAACTTCTGGCAATCTTCAAGCCTGCAGATGAGCATCAGGGATATCCCGGCCGTTTGCACGGCGGTATTGCTGCAACAATACTGGATGAAACCATCGGTCGGGCGATAATGCTGGCCCATTCCGGCAACATCTGGGGGGTGACGATCGACTTTTCAATGAAACTCAGAAAACCCGTGCCAATGGACGGGGAAATCAGGGTGTTGGCCAGAATTGTCTCGGAAGGCAAGCGTTCCTTTCTGGGAGAGGGGGAAATTCTCCTAGCCAACGGTCAGGTCGCGGTTGAGGGAAAGGGGAAGTATCTCAAGATGGATATTGAGAAAATTGCTGATTTTGACCATCAGGGGGAGGATTGGCAGGTTGTTTTCCAGCCGGATGACCCTGATTTTGTAGAGATAGAAAAAAAATTATAGGCCTCTCGACAAAAAAGCCGCCAAAGATCCTATGACTGACCAGAAACTAGATGCGGTGGTGATGCCGGATGGCTCGATTCAGCTGGAATGGCTGGCTGCTGTCGACAGAATCAACCGGCAAAGCAGGTTGTTGCAACAAGAAATTTATGACAGGTATACATCTGAGCCGCAGGGCTGGTTTTTATATCTTGGCTTTTGCAGTAAAAAAATAGAGTTATCGCCTTCCCTCGATTATTGGCGCAGTTTTTCCGGCCTCTTTGTCCGCAGGCTCAGCCTTACCCCCGATATTGAAGAACAACGGGGTGAGATCGACCTTCCCCTGACCGAGGAGGATCTTATTCGCCTGCAGGAAACCGCACCCCTGATGTCCGGGGCAGAGTATCTGAGCGATGAGTTGCTTCTGGCCTTATGGGTTGAGTTACACAGGATATTTGCCGGGAAGATTGCGGCATTTGATGGCTCTGTTGCCGAGTATGTACGGGAATTCAGCCCGGAAATCCATCTGGTCGGTCGGATTTATTTTCACCTGGTCGAAAACACCAAGGGGGATGCTCCTTTTGCTTTTCTTGCCACCTATTCCACCCGGCTGAACGATGAGGGGGAATCCAAGCACCTGCCGCTCAAGTATGCCCTCGAAGAATATCGCGGTGATAGCAATAAACTCCTTGAGCTTCTCGTTCCCGTCTACGAGGCAGCGGGGCAGAGTGAACTGGTGGCGGAGCTGATCGAATCACGGGAATTGTTTTATCCCCTTGCCTGGTCGACCAAAGAAGCCTTTGCTTTTCTGCAGGAGATACCGCTTTACGAACAGTCCGGTATTCTTTGCCGTATCCCGAACTGGTGGAAGGGAAAAGGTGCAAACATCTCCCTGCAAATCAATATTGGGGAGAAGCCGCCGGCCATGGTCGGGATAGCGGCCCTGCTTGACTTTCGTCCCCGGTTGATGCTGGGCGATGCGGAAATATCGGAAGAGGAAGCCCGCCGTCTCCTGAATCAATCCGAGGGCCTGGCCTTCCTGAAAAACAAATGGGTTGCGGTCGATCCCGAAAAACTCAAACAGACTCTTGAGGCCTATGATAAGGCCAGGGAACTGAATACGGCAGAGGGCATCAGTTTTCGGGATGCCATGCGTTTCTCCATCAATCCGCAACTGTTGCTGGGTGGCGAAGCCGATACATTGATCTCCGGGGTATCCAATGGCCAGTGGCTGCAATCGGTTTTTGCAAAATTGAGCTGTCCGGCAGAGATTGGTCCCGTCACGACAGGAGAAATCTTTAAGGCAAAACTTCGGGGCTATCAGCAGGATGGCTTGAAGTGGCTCCATTGTCTGCATAGGTTGCGGCTCGGTGCGTGTCTTGCCGACGACATGGGGCTCGGCAAGACCGTGCAACTCCTGGCTTTTCTCGGTGCATTGCACACTGAAAAGATGGAGGAGGACACGGTCGGACAGTCTCGTCCGTCTCAACCTTCTCTCTTAGTAATCCCGGCATCGCTTCTGGCAAACTGGATCGGAGAAATCGAGAAATTTTATCCGAGTCTTAAGTATTTTGCAGCCCATCCCGATCTCCATAAGCCGCGTAAAATACCCGCGCTCGGTCCGGAGCAACTGGCGGAGTTTGATCTGGTCATCACCACCTACGCTTTGACCCAAAGATATCAATGGATTCAAGACTATTCGTGGAATTATATCATTCTTGACGAGGCACAGGCCATCAAGAACCCTGGAACGAAGCAGACCAAGGTGATCAAAAAACTGTCGGCCAACAATAGAATCGTCATGACCGGTACCCCGGTTGAAAACAGGTTGTCCGATCTCTGGAGCCTTTTCGACTTCCTCAATCCGGGCCTTCTTGGTAACGCCAAGGAGTTCGGCGGTTTCAGCAAAGGGTTGGCGACCGATCCGAATGGCTACGCGAGCTTGCGCAAGGTCGTCAGCCCCTTCATTCTCCGGCGGCTGAAAACCGACAAGACGATCATCTCCGATCTACCCGACAAGGTGGAAGTGAAGACCTGGGCGGCCATGAGTAAGAAACAGACGGTGCTCTATGGGGAAATGGTGGAAGGGCTGCGCGAGGTCATCGAACAAGCGGATGGCATTCAGCGAAAGGGGCTTATTCTTTCGGCCCTGATGAAGTTCAAGCAGCTCTGCAACCATCCGGCGCAATATCTGGGCCAGGAGCTGTTTCTGGAAGAGGAGAGCGGCAAATTTGAACGATTACGGGAGATCTGTGAAACGATTTATGAAAAACGGGAAAAAGTCTTGGTGTTTACTCAATTCAAGGAGATGACTGCACCTTTATCACGGTTTCTTGCTACCATCTTCAAACGGCAAGGTCTGGTCCTGCATGGCAGCGTTGCGGTCGGCAAGCGGAAGGAACTCGTTGAAAAATTTCAAAGCCACGAATACGTGCCGTATTTCGTCCTGTCGCTCAAGGCCGGAGGTGTTGGGCTGAATCTCACTGCGGCCAATCACGTCATTCACTTTGACCGGTGGTGGAATCCTGCGGTGGAAAATCAGGCAACAGACAGGGCCTTTCGCATCGGCCAAAAAAAGAATGTCATGGTCCATAAATTTCTAACCAAAGGTACTATAGAAGAAAAAATTGATGAGATGTTGACAGTGAAAGCAAGGTTGGCAAGTGAGGTCGTTGCTGCGTCCGGCGAGAACTGGATAACCGAAATGAGCAACACCGAACTGTTGGATCTCTTTACCCTGAAAATATAGTCATCAAGAAATAACTTTTTAGTCAAGGCAGGTAATAAAAACATGAGTCACTGGGGATATGCACCGTATGTTTCCGTTGCCCAAAAAAAGGCTAAGGCGGAAAAGAAACTCAAACAGCTGCAAAAAAAGATGCCGGACATTCGACCGGTCATTCTGCAAGGTAACAGCCTTGCCCGTTCGTGGTGGGCGAAGAGCTGGAACAACAATCTTGAGCGCTATGCCGACTATCATAATCGCATCGAGCGGGGCAGGAGCTATCTTCGGCACGGGGCGGTCCTCGACCTGAAAATTGCACCTGGGCAGGTGAGGGCGCTGGTTATGGGGTCGGCTGCCAGCCCTTACGAAGTTGTTATCGATATACAGCCCATCGCCCAGATCCACTTGCAGGCCATAAAAAAGCAATGCGAAAGCCACTTGAAGTCCCTGCAGGAGCTTATTGCCGGCAAATTTTCCAAGACCCTGGCGGAGGTCTTTTTTTCCGAAAAGACAGGATTGTTCCCCGATCCAAAGGCAATAAGATTTCAATGCAGTTGTCCCGACTGGGCTGTGATGTGCAAACATGTCGCCGCTGTTCTCTATGGCATTGGCGCCAGATTTGACGAAGATCCCAAACTTTTCTTTACCTTGCGGGGGATAGAGACCGGAGATCTTGTCGCCGAGGCAGTAAAAGACAGGGCCGAGGAACTCTTGAGCAAAACAAAACAGCAGAGTGCGAAAATCATTGCGGATGCCGATCTCTCGGATATCTTCGGCATCGATATGGACAGCAAGTCGGATTTCTCCGGGAGCACAAATAAGCCGATGCCGGAGAAAACGATTGCCAAAGAAAAGGCCAAATCGAGAAAGCTACCGGAAAAAGGTCCGAAGACTTCACAACTTCCCAAAACCGCCGCCGGTCGTGTTGCGGCAATAATAACCGCCGCTTCAGCTGGTGTTACCATCGCCGAACTTGTGGAACAAACCGGGTATTCGAAGATCAAGTTGTATGGCATAGTGCATAGGTTGAAACAGAGCGGGATAATAAAAAATCTGTCGCATGGGGTGTATGGTAAGGTCTGACGACCCACGAGGGAAATTTTACCAACCTATCCAAACCGTCAAGCGATCTTACTATTGGAATATTCTGGATAACTTTGCAACAACCAGCTATGGTGGCATTATTCTTTTTCAAACAGACAGAATGGAATCTATTCGGGTCCAGAACTGGGACAAAACCATTTCAACCATTCCCACATATGCCCTTGTCTCCAACTCTTTTAAGAATTGGAGAGAAATGTCCGAATCAAGTGGCAGACGAATAAAACGGGCACTGAACATCGATATTCATTCGATCCGGTTCTGTGATGAGCAGATGCTGGACAGATTCTCCAAAATTTCAATGATAGCCGATTATATAAGGAGCAGACAGCAGGAAATTGGAGCATATAACCAGCACCATAACTATGACCAAAACCTTAACATCGACGGCCGCCGCTAGACCAACGTCGGAGTTTTTCGCGCCTATATTATCTCCTACTTGAGAAACAATTCCAAACTCCATCAAGAGATGACTTTTCTGGTACGACAACTCGCCCCGACCGAGCGCGGTCTACCTATCGAAATCTACGTCTTTTCAAAAGATCAAGTCTGGGCCAACTATGAAGCAATCCAAGCGGATATCTTCGATCACCTGCTAGCCGCAACCCCTGAGTTCGGTCTGCGAATTTTTCAGAACCCCAGCGGTTACGATTTTCGCTGTCTCGGCAAGACGGAAGTATCCGCCTAATGCCTTTACACCCTCCGATGCCGACCATGGCCGCTCATATTCATGCCATGGAGACATCTCCAGCCACATCAAGGTTGGAGATCGGAATTCACAGAAGAGGATTTTCCTTGTTCTGCCTCTACTTGTACTTCTGGATGAACCATCCCTTCGGTTTTCACCGCCGGCAGTTGATAATATTTTAGCAACAATCAACATTTTCAACGGATCAGCGCTTGTATTTGTTCACTACCGCTGAGGTAATGTTCAATGTTATGCCATACTGTAGTTAGGTAACGTTTACGGGTGGAATTTGTTGCCATGCTTACCAAGGTGTTTACAAAGAAGTCGTAATTGGTTAGAAAATACTATGTTCTGTTTCTTTTAGCCTGAAATGGTAACAATAAATTGGAAGTATGTGAACCATTGAAGAATTCTGACAATATCTCCATAAATAGCGCCATCATTCTGAGAAACACGCTAAAATGACCACTTCACGGAAATTACTAACTCCCTTATTGAGCAAATAGTTATTTGGCACAAAAGCATTATGGCCCGTAGAGAAAGCGGTATTTTTGAAGACATCGCAGATATAACATCAAAATTCCCCTGGTGGGTAGGTGTCTCTTTAGCCTTGGTCTCCTTCTTATTTTTACACTCGTATGGAGGAAAAGAGCTTCCGCCAGTTACGGTACCAGGGGTAGATGGCATCTATAAGAGTGTACTCCCCGGTTTGCTGCACGTTCTTGCGTTCTTTGGTCAGATTGTACTGCCGGTAGCATTCTTGTTGGGATCAATGGCCTCTGTATTTCTGAATTTTAAAAGAACAAAGTTATATGACAAAACATCCCGCAGCGTTTCTCAGAATTCTTTAGGTAATATGTCCTGGCAGGATTTTGAGTATTTGGTAGGGGAGTACTTCCGGCGTCGCCAATTCAACGTGGAAGAAACCAAATCTGGTGCAGATGGGGGTGTTGATCTGATTGCTACAAAAGGGATGGAAAAATATCTTATTCAATGTAAGCATTGGAAAGCTTACAAGGTCGGAGTGAATGTTATCCGAGAACTGCTGGGAGTTATGGTTGGAGTCGGGGTAACAGGTGGATTTGTAGTTACTTCAGGTGAGTTCACTAAAGATGCAATAGACTTTGCAAAGGCCAACCATATTTTGATATTGGATGGCAAAGAATTGCTTAACAGCATGAGATCATATGCGATATTTGAGAGTCAACCAGGCAATAAAAAAGTCGGAAAGCTGCAATTAATCGCATGTGCTTTCGTAAGCATTTTGTTTGTTGCTGTGGGCTATTTTTTATTGTACCCCGAATCAAGTACTTCTTTCTATTCGATTTTACCATCCCAGATAAGGGGATTTATCCCTAACGGTCAGGAGTATCGCGACGCAGAAAATACTCAAATCAACATGGAAATTAAGCAGACGGAACAAAAAGATGTCAGATTTACAGATGATCAGGTCACAAGAGCCATGGAAGAAGTTCTTAGTGAAAAGAAAAGTGAGCAGCTTAAAAACATAAAGGCCGGTCAGAAAGGAGAGGAGCAAAAATATCTTTATGAAATAGAGCTTTTTTCAGGGGGACGAATTTCCACAGATAACATAATTATCAGAAACAAGGAAATCACGTACAGAAGTGACAAGGGTCTTGTTGTTTCTCTCAACAGAGAAGAAGTCAAAACAATGAAAAAAATTAAATTGGATTAATAGATTGGAAAGATATGAACTCCAGGGAAGTGGTTTCTCTGAACCAGAGAAAAAAAGTCTTTTAGAGGAACAGTCTCAACTATAGGACTTGCCAGCCATTCTCATTGGCAATGGAAACCTCAGTCTGGTACTGCACGATACTGTCGTTATATCAGGTAGTTTACCTAACATTTTTCCCGAAGTGGCCAGCAAACATAATCTGGAACCATCAATAGTCTCAAGATGCTCCATTTACTGCGACATTTTGAGGAAGTACTTTTTGGTTTTACCAAGCAAAAAAAGGCTCCATTTCTGGCATTTTTTTGGTGAAGAGTGAATTTAAACTGGTCAGGAATTGTCTCCGAGATTGCCAGTACTTTTTAATAAATTGCTCGCACCATCCAAATAAAAATGATTAATCTTGAGGAATTTCTCGTCGTGCTTCATAGGCAAGGCACTTATACAATTCTCCTTTCTGGTCATCATCGAGATCCAAGAACTGAGCAGCGAACATATTATCTTGTGCCCGAACTACTTTTGCAGCAATTGTAAATAAAGAAGGAGCTTCGTGTTCTTGATGAAACGGAATGGTAAGAGAAAATTCCATACCGATAATTAGAGGTATAGTTGCCGCCTGCACCGCGCACCCGCTTATGGAAATATCCACGATATACCCTTTCCCTTCTTCTTGATTTATTCTGTATTCGATCTGTTGCTGACACATGTGAAAACGGAGACCATTGCGCCTGGCGGAATTTGTTAGCTTGTCTTCAGCCTCCTCAAGTGTGGTAACATAAGCAGGTGAATAGCCTTGGAATATAGTCGCAAATCTGATGGCCTGTGTGAAAAGTAGACTCTTTTTTCCGAGGACTCGGACAACCTGACCAACCTGATTTGTGATAAGATAGTCCATAATTTTTCGCAGAGTAGAAATGCCATTCAAATGTCCACTGGTACATAGCGAAAGATCTGTAACGACATCAAATCCAGGTTTAAGATCCGCTACACAAAACCTAACCTCGGTATAAACCTTTTCCAAAACATTTTTTCTGATGTCACTGGACAGGGTGATATAGAGCCTGTTTCTTTTTATATCAACCTTAACTTTTGGTCGCTGTTGGTCTGCCATTGATCCATCTCAAAATGAAGTTTCTCCATGCGTACTACACAGCATCACGATGACATTTTAGCAGCAACATTTAGTGAATGTCAAAAGTGTTTGTTGTGAAGAGACTCAACAGGAAGAATATATTAAGTCAGAAGATAATTCGAGAGCATCGACAAGAGAGATTCTGTGCGTATACGTAACAAACCTGTTTTTTCTACACATTAATTTTTTGAATAAATGTGGTGAGTAGATCATAACAACCCATTTTGAAAAGCCAAACGGGTGAGTTCGACTACTGAATTGCAATTGAGCTTTTTCAATAAGCTTCGCCTGTGGGTGTCAACTGTGTGGGAACTGATGAAGAGTTCCTTGCCAATCTGTTTGCTTGTTTTACCCAAAGCGAGATTATACATTATATCCATTTCTCGGGGAGTAACATCGGCGAATACTGTTTTTTTTGAATCGTAGGTGGTAGAAAAAATTGTTTCCATCAAATCAGTGCCACTCATGACCTTTATAGTCAGTCTGAGCGGCAACACTTCGGTATTTTCTAAGGTTATAATGTTTCCTAAAAACAGTGCTGGCTTGCCTTCTTGATCCGTTTCAAGAACATACAGATGCTCCAATAAATTTATATAGTTACCTCTCTTTGTTTTGAATCTGTAATTAAATTGAGTAAAGGTTCTTTTAACGTCTGTTTTCTGTGAGATCAATGCCATGTAATTGGCGATATCAGGGTATATTCGGTCTATCAAAATACCAACTTCACTGGGATGAACGCATTCAAACAAAAAATCGAGTCCTCTACCGAGTATCTCCTCATTTGAGTAGCCAGAAACAATTTCCTGTTGCTTCCCGATAAAATGGTATTTGTTGTTACACGGTTCAACTACAAAGAAAAAAGTAGCCAAATCTGGCAGATATTTATCTATGAAAACCTGCTGCTCGATATGCTTTTTGAGTAATCCTTCCTTAACAAAGCCACTCTGGAATATGTCTTTGCATGCTTCCACGTATTCTTTGACTGCCATAAGCTGCCTCCAATAGACAAAAAATACTCAATACTGAGTATTTACAAAAGGGCAGTATTATAGTCAATATCTATTTGATATTGCGATAATAAGACAATTACCCACAATCAAAAAATCTGCCAGAGAGGTTGCAATAATAAACACTTTTTGGATTTTGTGACCTTGATGCATGTGCTGAAATCTTATCAGGTTGACCCTAAATGTGTGCTCTTTTGGAAGGACAAACTGAATGTCTAATACGAAATATCATGAAAACAAGGAAAAAAGAAATCTGCGGAACTTTTCTTGTGGAAAACGAAGACCATCAACTACAGCAGGTTCTTGTTATTCAGGATGTTCTTTCACTATACAAAGGAAAAGAACGCTATTTGAAAACCTTTCGCTTAGAATCCATTAACGGGATTACTGTGTATCAAACAGAGGATCCTGATACTTTTAAATTAGCCAACGGAACTATACTCAAAAAAAGAAACCGATAAAATTCGCCATTACACTTCTGAAGATTGTTCCAGAAGCACCAGATAATTGCTCATTCTTCCAGCATCGGACAGTTGATACTGCTTTCGTATCGTGTAGAGAATTCCGAGTTTAGATTGCCATGACACCTACGGTGAAAATCTCTCGCACCATAACTACTTAGTAGAAATTGAGCATAAAACTATAATATTCTATGACAGTTGTCTTGCCAGGCGATCCTTATTTCATTGGGGGAGAATAAACCGCAGGAATAGTGAGACTCGCTCTTTTTATAGGAGGTTGCAGAGAAAAGAGGCCACCTGATCGGCGCCGTTTTCAGATGCAGCAACAGGTTTGGGGCAAGAGAGCAGATCGGCCGCAAGTGCTATCCAACTCCCGTTTTGATACATTTCAGGCTTGATGGAAACTCCTCCCAGCCGATTCTCAAGATATTTTTGCAGGAGTTCGGTTTCCGGGAAATCAGCTCTGCCAATTGAGATTACTCTCGCTCCCGCCTGGCAGCATTCGGCAACAGTTGAATATCCCGCCTTACACACCACAACATCTGCAGCACTCAGTAAGTCAGGATGATAGATTTTGCAGTCCTGGGCTAGAAGGCCGATATTTTCCCCAATCCGTTTTGTTTCCTTCTGACCAGTAAAAAGAAAGTGAATGTTGGGGAACGTTTCCATGTTTTGGCAAGAGGGAATTTGCTGAAAAACCCCACCCATCGTGATGATGACAAGTTTTTTATCGCCGCAGCTGAGTTGTTCACGGAGTGGTGTTTTACTTCTTTGTATTCTTCTGAAAATTGGCCTGCAATAAAGATCTCTTGGGGCTTGCAGACAAAGAGGTTCCGTCTGGATACGGTAATCTGCCTGGTCGGACTGTTTTTTGAGAAACTGTGCATGTGGTTGAAGCTTTGGATACTTTCTCAGATACGCTTGATAGATCCAGTCCCAGGTAAAGTTTTCCACCAAAACCGACGGAATCCGTACAGATTGTGCAACGGCAATACCAAGAGGAGCAATATCGCAAAGGATCAGGGAGCAGTTGGCACAAAGAGTGGCAAGCTCTTCCAGCAAAGATTGGCCATAGGGAAGAAAATCGTCCAGGCGCCGGATGGTTGCAGGAATGTCAGACTCGAGTGCTGAGCTTTGCACCAGGCCGATATCGACCACAACCGGATGGTAGGTGAAGTTGGTGAGGGTTTGAGCAAAAAGAGACCTGGGAACGGTGGTAAAAAAATGAGCGTGAATATCAGGTTGGACGAGCTGGATGGCTTCAACAATGGCGATTGTCCGGGTGGCGTGGCCAAAACCATGCGGACTTATGAAACAGGCAATTTCTCTCATACAGCGGTCTCCGGCTAAAAGTAAATGACGCTGCACGTGGGCCTGATCGTTCTCAAACCTTAAACCTAATATTCAGGATGTCACCGTCGGTGACAATATAGTCCTTCCCCTGCAGATACATTTTCCCGGCTTTTTTCAGTTCAGCTTCACTGCCGTATTCCATAAGCTCGTCGTATTTGATCAACTCCGCCCGGATAAACCCACGTTGCAGGTCGGAATGAATAACGCCTGCAGCAACAGGAGCAGGGGAATCTCTTCGCACCAGCCATTGTCTGACTTCATCTTTACCTACGGTAAAAAAAGAAATGAGGCCAAGTGCTTTCAGGCAGAGTCCGGTCATGATCCCAAGGGCAGGTTCTTTGATTCCCAAATCCTCGAGAAATTCAGCTTTTTCTTCCTCTGAATCGAGAAGGACAATCTCCGACTCCACCTGCGCGCAAACAAGCATAGCCTCTATCTTGTTTTGCCTGCATTGCTCGGCGGTTTTTTGCAGAAGACTCTCGTCTCCCAATTGATCTTCCGAGACATTGAAGGCAAGGACCAATTCTTTTCTGGTAATAAGGGGATAGCTGCGGATCAGCAACTCTTCCTCTTCACTGAACTCCATCAGTCGAAGCGGTTTTTCCTCCTCAAGATGCGCCAGCAGCTTGCGCATGAGCTCCAGCTCTGTAACCTGCTTTTCATCTCTGATTTTTTTTAGGGCTGTCTCGAGACGTGCTATGCGTTTTTCCACAAAGATCTGATCGTGCATGATCAACTCGCCATTGACCATCTCCGCATCTCTTATTGGATCCACGGAACCTTCTGCGTGATAGACAGAGTCGTCCTCAAAGGCACGGATAACATGGCACAGAGCATCGACATCAGCGATTTCCTTAAAGATATCCCCTTTGGCGATGTTTTCCTGTTCCATTTTTGGCAAGAGAACCAGGTCGATCCGTGCCCTGGCCTCCTTGTTGGGATTGTACATGGCAACCAGCCGGTCAAAGCGTGGGTCGAGAATTTCGGCTGTACCCGGAATAGGTTTAGCGGGACCGGCCTGCTCTCGCAGTTCACTCCCGGTCAGTACTTGGAACAGGGTCTTCTTGCCTGTTTGCGGCAGGCCTATGATTCCAACTTTCATCGTAAAATGTATCCTTTTTTTAGGAGAAAGAGTAAGACTGTCTGTCAGACAAATACCATAGGAATAAGGTAATCAGCAAGACATTAGACTGAAAAATAATGGTATAGGCGAGAAGTGGAGCAAAGGGAATGAAACGAAGGTCAAGGTAAGGGACAAAGTTATCACCACAACAAACTGTTGGATATGGCGGGGCAACAGTGATAATTGTGACGGTAACTGTGCCCCTTACCTTGGGGATTCTTCTATGCCACAGGCGATTTTCCTGTGTAACCGCAGGATTAATATGCTTTGTGAAAATAAGCACCAGGGATAACGCAACACGAAAAAAAACATATGTGTTACTGATACCGGGTTTTCAAATGGGTGTCAAGGGAATAGTAACACATTATTTGATAAAGTATTACCTTGGCTCCGTAAGAAAATTGTAATCGAAGAAGGAAACTGAATGGAAGGAGAGAAAGCTGTCAGTGAGACAGAAGTACATATTGCGACAATAGGTACAATTCATTCCTGCTTTACTGAGAAGTTTGGTATTCCCCGACAGCCGGGGATGGTGAAATCTGCGATAGCCAGACTGGAATTGTTTCCGCCTTATAACAGAGAGGAGATGGTGCGTGGCTTGGATCAGTTTTCACATATCTGGGTGCATTTTAGATTTCATCAGACAGTTCAAGAGGGATGGAAACCGACTGTCCGTCCTCCTTGGCTTGGGGGACAAAAGAGAGTGGGAGTTTTTGCCAGCCGAAGTCCCCACCGGCCAAACCATCTGGGCTTATCGGTTGTTCGACTTGAGGCGATTGTATGGGAAAAGGGAAAGCTTTTACTTGAGCTCTCCGGGGTTGATTTTCTCGACCAAACCCCTGTTTTTGATATAAAGCCATATATTCCCTACAGCGATTGTATTCCATCCGCGTCTTGTGGTTATGCACACGGAGAAAAACCTGAGGTTGAGGTCGTTTTCAGCGAAAATGTCGAGATCTTCTGCGCTGATTATTTAGGAAAATCCGGCAGAAACATACGGCAGCTGGTAGAAGATATGATTCGTCACGATCCCAGGCCGGCAAGTCAGAAGGGGAATAAAAGCTGTTTCGGGATGTTGCTCTGGAATGTAAACATTCGCTGGAAGGTCAAAGGGGAGAGTTTCTTCGTCGAGAGCTGTGAGGAAGTTATGGTTTAATAAAACCGTTGATGATGCAGTGTACTCTTTTATCGATTACATAGGTCTGGCTTTTAATATCGTAATCCAGACTCCCTCCGTCTATTTCTACTTTGTCTCCTTCCAGCCTGGTCTTACCGGGACAATGGACGGTACGTCGTTCACTATCATACAGGAGGAGGTTGGTATAAAGGACTTGCTTATCCCGGGGTTTATTGACAACCACATCATCGATCAAGGTTAAAATCTTGGTGGTTGTATTGTATTTGCCGGTTTTGGCCACGATGTTGGTGATATTGCCTTCTTCATCGTACAGATCCGCATTGACAGTTTCCATAATAAGAACGTCGGGGTCCTCTCCAGTGTGTGCTTCTTTAGCACGTATCACAGCTGTTTTCTTGCCTTTCTGGTTTTGCAGAATTTTCACACTATCCATGTTGAAATTATTGGTAGTGGACTGTTGATTTTTCGGCGAGGGATCAAAATTGCCCCGGGGGGCAAGAAAGTTGCCGACGGGAGTAGACCAGAAGGGGAAGGTAACGATAAAGAACAGGGGGATGAGCCATATTGTATTGCGGTGGAATTTCATCGGGTTTTGTATTTTTGCAGCAGTTCCACAGCCAGATTTTTTGACTCGATGATTAAATCACAAGCGTCACGAACGGCTCCGCTTCCCCCGGATCGTTCAGTTATCAGATGGGAAATTTCTTTTACTTCCCGTACACCATTGGCAGGAACGATGGCGAGGCCAACCTGTTGGAGTATTACCAGGTCCAACCAGTCATCTCCCATATAGGCTATCTGGTATGGCTTTAAACCGGAATCCTTCATTATTTTCGTGAAGGCCTCGTTTTTATTTAGAATTCCCTGGTAGATATAGTGCATCTTGAGTTCGCTTGCGCGTCTGGCAACGACCTCGGATTTTCTGGCCGTGATAACCCCAATCCGAACACCAGCCTCACGCAGAAGTCGCAGGCCAAAGCCATCCTGGGTGTTGAACTCCTTACTCTCTTCTCCGTTGCCGGCATAGAGAAGGTTGCCGTCGGTGAGAACACCGTCGACATCAAGCAGCAGAAGTTCGATCTCTTTGGCTTTGGCGAGAGCGCGCTGGCGATTTGGGTCTTTTACCAGGCTATCCCGTTCACGTGCCTTGGTACGATATCCATCAAGAATGTCACAATCAGAGGGGTAACCTGTTGGGGGAGTTGAGCATTGGTCAGACATGATCAGGTAACAGCATTTCTTACCCTGAGCAGTTGAACCAGCAATTCTTCAACTTCATCAAGGGGGATGGAATTCGGACCGTCACACAGGGCCTGATCCGGGTCGGGATGTATTTCCAGGAAAAGCCCGTCAATTCCTGCGGCAACTGCAGCTTTAGCCAAGGTACCAATGAATTCCCGTTGACCGCCGGAAGATCCGCCTGCACCACCGGGGAGTTGGACTGAGTGGGTGGCATCAAAGACTACCGGGCAACCAAAGGAGCGCATGACGGGAAAGGAGCGCATGTCGACTACCAGGTTGTTGTAGCCAAAGCTTGCGCCACGTTCGACAAGCATGATTTTTTGACCGCCGACTCCTCGCATTTTTTTGACCGCGTTTTCCATATCCCACGGTGAGACAAACTGCCCCTTTTTGACATTAACGGGTTTGCCGGTTTTAGCGGCGGCGGTAAGAAGGTCTGTCTGACGGCACAAAAAAGCTGGAATCTGGAGAATATCAAGCACTTCGGCGGCTGCGTCAACCTGGGAGACATCATGGATATCGGAAATGATCGACACCCCCATTTCCTTGCGGATTTTCGCCAGCGTTGCAAGGCCTTCTTCCAGGCCAGGACCTCGATAAGAATCAAGGGAGGTCCGGTTGGCTTTATCAAAGGAAGCCTTAAAAACGTAGCTGATTCCTAATCGGTTACAGATCTCCTGCATCGCTCCGGCAACAGTTCTGGCCAGTTTCTCGGATTCAAGAGCGCAGGGGCCGCCGATAAGCAGCAGAGGTTGCCCTGTGCCGATGACAAGAGGTGTCCCCGACGGGGTGTCGATTGCAACGGAAATATCAACCATCCTTGATCTATCCTTGTTGCTTATGAGCAAGGGACGCACTGATAAAATCCCTAAACAGCGGATGTGGCTTCATCGGCTTAGATTTGAATTCCGGATGAAACTGACAGCCAAGGAACCAGGGGTGATCTTTGATCTCAACGATTTCAACCAGATTGTTATCGGGGGATGTTCCTGATACTATCAAGCCGTTATCTTCCAGCAGTTGTCGGTACTCATTGTTAAACTCAAATCGATGGCGATGGCGCTCGGAAATTTCATCCTGTGCGTAGGCGCGGTGTGCATTGGTGTCTTCTTTGAGTACACAAGGGTATGCACCAAGGCGCAAGGTCCCGCCAAGGTCTGACTCTTGGTCTCGCGTCTGTATTTTGTTGGTGCGGTAATCGAACCACTCTTTGATCAGATAAATTACCGGATCAGGAGTGACCTCATCCAGTTCCGTCGAATTGGCCCTGGAAAGACCCAGCACGTCTCTCGAGAACTCAACAACTGCCAGCTGCATGCCGAGACAGATACCGAAAAACGGTATTTTGTTTTTGCGGGCATAGTTGATTGCTTTGATTTTCCCCTCTACACCGCGCTGGCCGAAGCCGCCGGGAACCAGAATACCGTCGCAGCCATCGAGAAGACTGGCAACATTTTTTGACTCAAGGCATTCAGCGCTGATATACTCCAGATTGACTTTGGTGCCGTTGGCCAGACCGCCATGGATCAGCGCTTCGTGGAGACTTTTATACGACTCTGTCAGATCCACATACTTGCCGGTAATGGCAATGGTGACACTGTTTTTTGGGTTTTGGATATTGTGCAGCAGGTCTTCCCATGGCTTGATGTTCGGTTGCCCGGTCCAGATATTGAGCAGTTCGAGGATCTTAGTGTCGAGACCTTCTTTATGGAGATTCAGGGGAAGTTCGTAAATGGTGTCAACATCGATTGCAGTAATAACAGCATCCTGGGGGACATTACAAAACAGAGCAATCTTAGCCTTCAAGCTATCGTCCAAGGGAACTTCCGTTCGGCAAAGCAGGATATCGGGCTGGATACCATCGGCCCTCAGTTCGCGTACCGAGTGCTGGGTCGGTTTGGTTTTTACCTCACCGGCAGTTTTGATATACGGTACCAGGGTCAAGTGAATGAAAAGTGTGTATTCTCTGCCCAGATCACCACGCAATTGACGGATTGCTTCGATAAACGGTAATCCTTCAATATCGCCGACAGTACCGCCGATTTCGATGATGGCAACATCAACACTGCCGTCTAGTTGTCGAACCGCGGTTTTAATCTCGTCAGTAATATGGGGAATAACCTGAACGGTTGCACCGAGATATTCGCCACGCCGTTCTTTAGTGATAACCGAATAGTAAATCCGCCCTGAGGTGTAATTGTTTTTCTGAGCCATTACAGCACTGGTGTAGCGCTCATAGTGACCCATATCCAGATCGGTTTCGGCGCCGTCATCGGTGACGTAGACTTCGCCGTGCTGGAAGGGGTTCATGGTACCAGGGTCGACATTGATGTAGGGGTCCAGTTTCTGAAAAGTTACAGTCAGTCCCCGACTTTCAAGCAGTGCCCCAATGGCTGCGGAGGCCAGGCCTTTTCCGAGAGAGGAAAGGACGCCACCGGTAACAAAAATAAACTTGGTCCGTTTGGTATTATTTGGCTTTTTCATGCTTGCCACTATAGCAATCGAACCTTTTTTTTGAAACAGAAAACTTCTCCGGATAAGGAAAAAATCGGTTCAGGGGAAGAACGGATTTATAACCTTTTGATGGTGTTGTTTGGCGGCTTTTCGAGGGAAGCTTGATCGCGCAGGTGCCAGTGCCTATGGTATCAGGTGAAAATCTGATAAAAAGGAGAAATATATGCAATACATGATACTCGTGGCAGTTGTGTTTATCTTGGCAATAACCGCTTTTGCAGCCGGAGATCCACCGGTTGAATCATCCAAGACTTTAGAATCAAACAAAATTGCAGTATTTGGGGGCGGTTGTTTCTGGTGTATGGAGCCACCCTTTGAACAACTGGAGGGGGTGATCGACGTGATGGCGGGATACAGTGGAGGGGATGAAGAAAATCCCACCTATGAGGAGGTCTCCAGTGGTCGGACAGGACATATCGAATCCGTACGGGTCGTCTATGATCCGAAAAAAATTACCTTTAAAGAACTGCTCGATACCTTCTGGCGATACATTGATCCGACCGATCCGGGTGGGCAGTTTGCCGATCGTGGTGAGCACTACAAAACGGCAATTTTCTACAATGATCAAGAGGAGAAAAATATCGCCGAACAATCGCGGAAAGGATTGGATGTGTCAGGAGTTTTCGATAGGCCGATAGCAACAGCTATCCGACCTGCCAAGCCCTTTTATCCTGCAGAAGAATACCATCAGGATTATTATAAAAAGAACGTCATTCATTACGAGTCCTATAAGGTAGGTTCCGGCAGGGCGGGTTTTCTGGAGAGGACCTGGCGGAAGCAACCTCCAAGGAAAAAATTTATCAAACCGTCGGATAAGGAGTTACGTTCACGGCTAACCCCGGAGCAATATGAGGTTACTCAGAAAAATGGGACAGAAAGACCTTATGAAAATATATACGAAGGCAACAAGAAGGCTGGTATCTATGTCGATGTTGTTTCAGGTGAACCGCTTTTTAGTTCCCTTGATAAGTTCGATTCGGGATCCGGATGGCCCAGTTTTACCCGACCCTTGGTTGATGAAAATGTTGTAGAGAAGAAAGATTTAAAGTTCCTGACGGTGCGTACCGAGGTGCGAAGCGCAGCTGGGGATTCACACCTCGGCCATGTATTTGACGACGGCCCGGCCCCTACCGGTTTGCGGTATTGTATTAATTCGGCATCACTCAAATTTATCCCGGTTGAGGAGCTAAAAGCTAAAGGGTACGATCAATTTTTATCGCAATTTCAATAAATTCCGAGATGTTTCAGGCCGCTCAGGTAAATTCAGGAAACCTGAGCGGTTGATGGTTGTCGGTGTTAGTTGCTGAAATGACCATTTATTTGCCGTTAAGAATATCTTCGACCTTTTTCCCTTCGACCTCTGCTGCAAAGATGCTTTGCAGCAGGGGAGCTACTTCATTTGTGTGCTCTTCACTAAAAAGAAAACCGGGGAGTGGTTTTGCCGTGAGGGTTTGCATCCGTGCTTGGATGATCTGGGTCGAATTGAGATGGTCGGCTATTTCGCGAAATTCACTGATGTCAAGGAGGGCGGGAAGGACATCCAACATGTTTCCCCAGTATTCTTTCTGACCCAGGTGTTCGATAATTTGGGTCACCGCCGTTGCAGCTTCAAAGTAAGAATCGGACACGAGCGCGGGGTGAATTGCAGAGCAGGTTGTTTGAGAAACAAACATTCGGCAGCCAAAGGGGCGGACTGGATATATACTGCACTGGTCATTTTCGAGAAACGGGCATATAGCAAGATTGTAATGGTCGATGGGATCATCGTCTTTGCCTGTAAGGCATGCTGATGCAAAGTCGTTGGTAGTCATCTGCGGCGGCGTATGGGTTGGGGGGGAAGCCAGTTTTTCCGCTAACCAAAGGGCCATGCCTTCGGCTAAGATAAAGCGAAGTATCGCCTCCCCTTCTACGGCCGTGATGGTTACGTTTTGCGTACAACAGCCACTGCAGCCTCTGTGGCAGGCCTTATCAAGGTCACTGTTCCACCGATCAAAAATATCGTATATAGTAAATAAAATCTGTTGTTTCATTGTCTCTCAGCCTCCTTTGCCGTAATGTACGAGAACGCCAAGAATAGCATATCGAGAAAATTTGCCAACTAAAACAAGAACTGAAAAACGGAAAAAGCCGATCCGGAAGACACCGGCAGTGAGGCATAGCGGGTCGCCGATGACCGGCAGCCAACTGAGAAGCAGGGACCATGAGCCGTACATCCCATAAAATTTTCCGGCTCTCACAAGTTGTGTGTCACCAATCCGGAGGATTCTTCGGATCAAATAATCTGCACCCCAGATGCCGATCATATAGGTTGTCAGGGAACCCAGATAGTTGCCAAGTGTTGCTATGATGACAACATTATGCAGGGAAAATCCCTGCAGGACCATGGCAATCAATAACCACTCTGAACCAATCGGCAAAATTGTCGCTGCCAGAAAACTGAGAATGAACAGCAGCGGCAGGTTTGGAGTGGTGAATGTGTTGAAAAAGAAGGGTAGTATATCCATAGGCAAAAAGGGTATTCGAAAAGAGTCGATATGGCAAGAGCCAGGCTCCTCGCCTGCGGCCAATTGAAAGAGAGTTGACAAGAGTATCGGGTTTTCCTGAATTTTAGGACCTTAGAAATAAAACAATGTATCTGAGAGGTTGATGTGAACAAGGTTTTGTCGAAATTTTTATTGTTTTTATTCCCGTTGGTTATTCTCAACGGATCGTTATGTTTTACGGCTCAGGGAGCCGAAAGTACCAGTTTTACCAAATGGCTTGATGGCTTTTACCCCGAGGCACATAAGGAGGGGGTCAGCAGAGCTACTTGGAATACTGCTTTTTCCGGGGTGACGGAGCCTTACGCCGAGATCCTTGAAAAAGCAAACTACCAGCCGGAATTTACCACCGAAATATGGGATTATCTGGATGCTCGGGTTAATCCACTCTCCATTGAAAAGGGCTTGAAGATGGGCAGATATTATGCCGGGACCCTTGCTGACGTTGCAAATAAATTCGGCGTCGAAAAATCGGTTTTGCTAGCCATATGGTCGATGGAATCCAATTACGGCGCGATTTTCGAAAAGCCGGACCGGCTGTATTATGTTCCCCGCGCTCTTGCCACGCTCGCCTATGGAGATCCCAAACGACAAAAATTTGCCCGCACGCAACTGATTGCCGTACTCAAAATCCTTCAGGCCGGAGATATCTCTAAAGAACAACTGACCGGTTCCTGGGCTGGAGCTATGGGGCATACTCAGTTTATTCCTACCAGTTATCTTGCCTATGGGGTTGATATGGATGGCAATGGTCGTCGGGATATCTGGAATTCCATCCCCGATGCCCTGGCAACCGCTGCCAACCTGTTGCAAAAGAACGGTTGGCGAACAGGCAGGACCTGGGGATACGAGGTTATGCTTCCCTCGACCGGGGAACAGTTCATGGATGAGACTAAAACCCTGGCTGAATGGCAAAAGCTTGGTTTCAATCGGCCAGGCGGCAGAGCCTATCCACGGCCGGACGAAAAGGCTGTACTCAAAATCCTTGCCGGAACAAGAGGTCCAGCCTTTCTAATGATGAAGAATTTCTTTGTCCTGAAGAGCTATAACAGTTCCGATTCGTACGCCCTGGCAGTTGGGCTTCTTGCCGATCGACTGGCAGGGTGGGGCGGTTTAGTCCAATCCTGGCCAAGACCTGCTGGGTCACTGAGTCCCGAAGACAAAATCGAACTGCAACGACAACTGCAACGGCAAGGGTATTACACGGGAGAAATCGATGGGCATCTGGGGGAAGGCACTAAAACAGCGATCAAGCAGTTTCAGGTCCAGGCCGGGTTGGTTGAAGATGGTATTCCATCGCAGGACCTCCTTCAGGCATTGCGTAAATGATATTTGTATCCGGGATGTTGCTTCAATCCGGATTAGTCGTGTAAAGTTCCGACCAATTCTTTTTCTATTGGGCCATTGTTTCCTGGAACATTTTAAGCCGCATTGTGTCAGTGGTTCCCATGAAATTTGTCGTTTGATGTTCAAAAGCACGCAACCGCAGATCCATCTGCGGAAAGGGAATTTCAATCCCATGCTCGTTTAAGGTCTTATATATGGTGGTCAGAACGATATCGGTTATTCGAGCGGGCTGTCTCGCATTAAGTCCTTCTACCCAGACTGCGGCAAGAAAAGCCAGCGAGCTGTCAGCGTGATTTGCCATCCAGATTTGCGGTTCCGGTTGGGACAACACCCCTGGGACATCAAGTACTGCTTTTTTTAGAAGGGATTTAACCTTATCGATATCTGTCCCATAGGCTACAGAAAAAGGTATCCTGAAACGAACTTTTTCATCTGAATATGTCCAGTTGACAACCTGGGAAGCCATAAGATCTGCATTGGGAATAATAATATTAATATTATCATTGGTCCTCAGCACTGTTGCCCGGATATTCATCTGCACCACGTTTCCTCGGAACCCGCCTGTCGTGGTATTGTCACCGAGGCAAATAAAATCCCCTGGTCGAATGGATTTGTCAAACAGGAGAATGATTCCTGATACCAGATTATTTACGATGGTCTGCATTCCGAACCCTATCCCGACAGAGAGTGCACCTGCAACCAGAGCCAGGGAATGGGTGTTTATCCCCACAACAGAAAGCATAATCATAGCGACAATGAAAATGAACGGATACTTCCCAACGGCTTGGACGAGGTGCACGGTTTGTTCCGACCAGTTCCTCTTTTTCCCCATTCGTTGCACTATATGAACATACAGACGGTTAAAAATGATTCCAAAGACCAGAAGGGCGAGCATCTGTAGCAAAAGTAGTAACGATAAACTCATTCCACTATAGGAGATCAGAGGGTATTTTAGCACAGACATGACTCTTTCAATTACACTGCCTGTTGCCTCGCGGGCCTTTGTCACCATTAATCCGAGTGCGGATTGTTTCAGGTTTATTGCCTTATCGAGCAACCGACCCTTGTTTTCAAGAATCTCCGCCCGTTGATCTATACCTGAGAGCAAGGTGAAGACGGTTTTCACCTTGTCATCAAGGGTGTTTACGAGTTCCTGTGCTTTCGGGCCTACCAAGGCATTTTCACCACGCAATGTTGATAGCTCTTTTTCGTAGGTATAAATGAGATTATGCGCTTTTTCGGTTTTCTTTTTTAAAACGTTGATTTGTTGGTTTATATCTCCTGAACTGCCGGAGAGTTTAAAAAAGTCCGGTTTCCACACCAGCAGATTGAACCAGATACCTATTTGTTCCTGTTCAAGGAGTTGAATTTTGCCTTCGAGAATTTGATCGTCTTTGATCAGCTGTTGAACTCGTTGTTTGAGTAACTTAAGCTGCTGAAAGTGCATTTCCTTTCTCTCATCGTCGGTCAGTTCTCGCCCCAGATAACCTGCCAACAAGCTTTCCTGTTGCTGAATCAAAACATCGTTGCCCGCTGCTGCCAGAATTTTTTCATCTTCAAGCCGTTGTAAATTTTTTTTTGCCTTTTCAAGTAATTTTTCTTGTTTTTGGATCGTTTTCTGATCGATATGGATTTGCTCCAAGACCACCGGGTACAGTTTTTGAGCAATTTCCATACCTTCTTTCAGTTGTTTTTCTATTTCAGATTGTTGGGCAAGCTTGCGAAGCTGGAAAGCATACTGCAACTGAAGCGTTCCTTGATCGGGGTCTTTTTCATCAAGCGCGATTAATCGATTGTAGAGCGTTTGCCTTTGTTTATCGGTATTTTCTATATTCTGGGCCGATATTTTGCTCTCCTGAATGACACTGATATATCGTTCCAAATACTGTTCAGCATCCAGCCAGGAAAGAGGTTGTTTGAGATCCATTTCAGAAAAGCGCATATCTATTGACGATTTTTCAGGCTTGTTCGGAAGTGCTTCAAGTTTGATTAGAAGCTGCTGTTGTACCAGGAATCTTTGCTTTTCTTTCTCATCGTCTGTGGTCGTAATTTTTTCAGCCAGCTGTTGTGCCGCCATTTTATAGGCAGCTTCTCTTTCTGCGGGTTTATCTGAATAGAGTTGTGCATTCGGTTCAACAGCCTCAAGGTTTTGTACCATTGTCCCGAAAAGGAGTGTTCCAACGACAAGCAGAAAAACAAAAATGGACGATTTGCGCGTCACTAAACGTATTGGTGAAATGTTTTTAATTGTCATAGAAGATGAAGTTATAATTAAGTTTTTAAAGAAACAGGGATTAAGACAAATGATAACCGGAAAGAGTTTCTCAAGTTTTGTGACCTTATCGCAGGATGAGATCTCAGGTAGGAGAGTTGGATGCGTGCAGTGGTATAGACACGCAATAAGGCAATTTAAGCACTTTGGGATTTAGTATGGAATGTAAAAGACCAAACCAAATTCCAATGCAAGATGCAATAAGGCTGCCACTTTAATAGTTTTAAAGGACGTATCTGGGAGATGCAGTCCATTATCATAAACAGCATCTGCTGTATGTCTCTTTAATTAATGAGAAAAATGTCCGTAATTCCAGCTCTAAGCTGTTTCCTGAGCCATGTCGTTAGACTATGTGTGAGTTATTATTTTCTTAATGAAGCATGGTTTGTTCCGTTCTGTTTGGGCAATTTATTGTTCTCATAGTGCAATAATATCTCTCCCTGGATTGCGTGTATATCATGCAACCTCCTTCAGGATCATTTGATAGATTCTTGTCCTTTCGTTTCTCGCGGCATTGTCAGAGAAGAGTCGACTGAACCTACCGATAGACAGCCTTATTGAGGGGGCAATAGGCAACACCGTGTGTAAATTATGGCTGCCCCAGGTTTGGAATGCGCAAAAATTGATTTTCTCATCCTCCCGTGCCTTACCAACAGAGTTCCTTCAATCGATCGAATCCATCACTCCCGATGCTTAGACCGGCATCTATCACATGGCCAAAGCGAACGGCAAACCTTTTGACGGGAAATCGTATATTGTTCCCATAAAACGACATTTTTCATCTATGCCTTTGCATGAGAGCGGTAAGATCATTCCGCCTGCAATCATGTGGATGTTTATGACAGGTAATTTTGATATTGCAGTGCAAAAAGGCATGGAAGAGCAGGGCATGACCTGCAATTACGCGATTGTAGAAGCTGATGCCGAAAAGCTCATCACTCATGGTGTTGATCCGAAAGAGAAAGCACCGTCCTGTACTAAGTGCCATAATGGTTCCGGATCTACTCCTGACGGAGCAGGTATCGTTCCTTTTGATGCTCTGGGATATCACACCGTACCTGCAGCCGTAGGCTCATGTACCCTATGTCATGAGCAGAAAAGCATGCCGTGGGAATCCGTGCATCAAAGTCATCGACAGGATAATGTTTCCTGCAGCAGTTGTCATACATCAGAGCCCACCGGCTTGGTTAAGGCACAGAACGTGTTGTGCAGCAGCTGTCATGAAAGAGAATCATGGAGAAGCGAAGGACATAAAAAGCACGTTGTCGATAAACACATAACATGTGTCAAGTGCCATACTTTTTCGTAAAATCTTGATGTCCTCAATTACTGCAAGGTGCGCCCTTCCGGGTGCACTTTGTAGTATCTGTTCATACAACTGCATCAGCTCGTTCAGTTTCAGACAGGTTCCAGCCTTGCGGTAAAATGACGCAGTACCGGTGTTTGACTGACAATCCGGTAACCGGTGAGACAATCGCGTTGATTTTTCAGGTTGATCACTATTTCTGCAATATAATCAACATGGCTTTGGGTATAAACACGACGAGGAAAGGCGAGCCGAACCAGATCCAAGGCTGCCGGTTTTTCGCTGCCGTCGGGTTGCATTCCGAACATCACAGTGCCGATCTCAACTCCGCGAATCCCACCAAGCAGGTACAGTCCGTTATTCAAGCTCCAGGCTGGAAACTGCAGGGGCGGAATGTGTGGAAGCATTGCCCGGCCATCAATATACAGGGCATGTCCACCGGTTGGCTGGATTATGGGGATACCGGCATTGATCAGTTTTTCGCCGAGATATTCTATCGACCGTATGCGGTAGTGCAGATAATCTTCGTCAAGAGCTTCGTATAGTCCACGGGCAATTGCTTCCATATCATATCCTGCCATTCCACCATAGGTGGGAAACCCTTCCGTCAGGATTTCCATGCTGCGGCAACGGGCTGCCAGTGCATCATCATTTATGGCGAGAAAGCCGCCGATATTGGCCATTCCGTCTTTTTTGGCGCTCATGGTACAGCCATCGGCATAGCCAAACATCTCTCGGGCGATGTCGATGATCGGCGTGTTTTCGTAGCCGTTTTCGCGGATTTTGATAAACCAGGCATTTTCAGCATACCTACAGGCATCAAGGTAGAACGGTATATTGTTTTCCCTGGCTATGGCACTTACTTCACGAATATTGGCCATGCTGACCGGCTGACCGCCTCCCGAATTGTTGGTGATCGTCATCATGATTAAAGGAATACGCTCACGCCCTTTGTCCAGAATCAAGGTTTTGAGCGTGGTTAGGTCCATATTTCCCTTGAAAGGTAAGATCCGTTCAGGGTCACGATTTTCCGCAGTGATAAGATCCAGCGCTTCAGCACCGCGATTTTCCACATGGGCCCGGGTGGTATCAAAGTGTGTGTTGTTGGGAATAATGTTGCCTTTCTGGGCGATACAGCTAAACAGTATATGCTCAGCAGCTCGGCCCTGATGCGTGGGAATGACATGGTTGAAACCGGTAATATCTTTTACCGCAGACTCGAACCTATAGAAAGAAGAGGCTCCGGCATATGACTCATCACTGGCTATCATACCGGCCCACTGTTGGGAGGACATCGCTCCTGTGCCACTATCGGTGAGCAGATCGATGATGACATCGCAGGCGCGAAGCTGGAACGGATTATACCCGGCCTTTTCAAGCGCCTGTTGTCTCTCGCCTATGGTGGAAAATCGAATTTGCTCTACGGATCGGATTCGAAATGGTTCGATAATTGTTCTGGGATGAAAGGCCTTGAGTTTCATGGCAACCTCTTGGTTGAGAGTGCAAAATGACGAATACAGAGGGAAGAGTTGTGTCCTTTCTCTGTTAATAGTATGCGCATCAGAGAAAGAAAGAAAGGGGCAGGCATCACCACATCAATAGTCTCTTTTCAGCAACCTCCAGCAATCTCCTGAGGGAAAAAACATGAAAAGAATTTCAAATGTATTTAAAATGGAGAACAACGACAAAAGTGCTTAAAATAAACGATTGAGTGTAACTATTGGAGAAATAATCTCAAATCGGAGGAAAAACCATGGCAGGAGAAGTAATAATCGATCAAGAAGAGTGTATTGGCTGTGAAACCTGTGTGGAGTTGTGTCCCGAAGTATTTACCTTTGACAGTGATGAAGAAAAAGCCAAGGTCATCGAGGGAGCCGATGGTAATGCGGCGTGTGTTGATGAGGCGATTGCCTCGTGTCCTGTGGAATGTATCAGCCGTGAGTAACTGTGATGCGCCTCTAGGACTGCCTGTTACCCATAAGCTAGAGCTGGACATTTATGAGTGACTCATGTATGCTTGATGCATGAAAATACAAAATCAAATAAAACGAACACTATCACAGGACGCAAGTATCGAGTATCTCATCAATCTGCTTAAAAACCAAACGATTTCCCACAGAACTGAGTTAGCGAAACAGGTTTGCAAACGTTTTGATTTTTATGACACAAGAAATCAAATGCAGCTCGGTGGTTGTCTAAAAGCATTGCGTGCTCTGGAGTCAAAAGGACATTTCACTTTACCAGAAACACAACGAACTTATGGGAAAAAATCCCCCCAACGGTTAGAAAATCCTGTTCCCTTGCCCGTTGGTGTTCCATTAAAGGTTGGTGAGTTTCAAGAGCTTAAACTTATCTTGGTTCAGACCTCTGACGAAATGCGGATATGGAACGAATTGATGATTGAGGAACATCCTTTAGGTGATGGCCCTTTGGTAGGGCGACAATTACGTTACCTTATCAGTTCTGAGCATGGTTGGTTAGGAGGATTCGGCTTTGCGGCCCCTGCGTTACAATTATCTGATCGTGACAATTGGATTGGCTGGGATAAAGAGCAACGTCAAACTCACCTGCATTTTGTTGTAGGGATGAGCCGCTTTTTGATCCGGCCCAGTGTCCAATGCAAAAATCTGGCCTCAAAAGTTTTGGGTATGAGTATGACCTCATTAGCTGCTGATTTTGAACAAAGATATAATTACAGGCCATTACTTATTGAGAGTTTTGTTGATACCAGTCAATATTCAGGTGCTTGCTATCAGGCAACAAACTGGATAGCCATCGGTACAACAAAGGGGCGTGGCCGTCAAGATCGGTTTAGTCAATCTAATTTGAGTAGGAAAGCAATTTACGTTTATCCTCTTGAAAAAGATTTCAGGCTACAACTGGGGCTGTCTGAAAATGCAGGATCAGGTGCATTAAAACCAACGGACGGCCTGGACAGTGAGCAATGGGCAAAATATGAATTTGGTGACGCTCCTCTGGGAGATGCACGACTGAGTAAACGTCTTGTTGCAGTGGCTTCCGCAAAAGCTGAGGCTCCTGGCCGTGCTTTCAGTGGTGTTGCTAAGGGTGACTGGCCAGCTACAAAAGCTTACTATCGAATGATTGATCAACCTGAGGACTCCGAATTCAGTTTGCCAAATATTTTGGCTCCCCACCGTAAACGAACTGCACGTCGAATGATGGGACAAAAAACGGTATTGTGCTTACAAGATGGTAGTGAACTCAATTATACCAACCTGGATCAGTGTCGAGATTTGGGTGTTCTAAAAGCCAATCAGACGGGGGCAAAAACTAAGGGACTGAACTTACACTCAACTTTTGCAGTAGCAACAAACGGACTCCCTTTGGGTGTATTAAAAGCACAATGTATTGCCCCAACAGCAAAAGATACTGATGACAAAAGAAAAGCATCTGCAATTCCAATTGAAGAAAAGAAAACCTTTGTTTGGATTGAGCATCACCGTGATTTAGTAGAACTGGCCAAAGCAATGCCACAAACTCAACTAATTGATGTCTGTGATCGGGAAGCTGACTTTTTTGAATTGTTTGATGAGCAACGGCAAAACCCACGCGTAGAGTTGTTGATACGAGCAAAACATAACCGAAAGCTCAAAGAAGAACCTTTTAAATTGTTTGAAGCGGTTCGCCAGACTTCGGAGCAAAGCCGTGTGCGTGTTGCCATTCCCAGTGAGAGTGCCCGACCCAAAAAAAGTAAACAAAAAAAACGGGATGCCAGACCTGGACGATTAGCTGATTTGGCCGTGCGAAAACTGCATATTCAACTTCCACCACCAGAATGTTACTCTGACAAAGCACCTATAGATATTTGGTTGGTCCATGCTTTAGAAATCAATCCGCCACCAGGAATAAAAGCGGTTGAATGGTTTCTGCTGACGACAGTCAATGTTGCTTCAAGCGCAGATGCCGAGCAATGTTTACGTTGGTACGCTTTACGCTGGCGTATTGAGGATTGGCATCGTGTCCTTAAGTCCGGCTGCCGTATTGATAAGCTTGCTCATGAAACTGCTGAACGTTTACGTCGTGCAATAGGTATTAATCTGGTCATTGCCTGGCGGATCATGTTGATGACTCTGTTAGGAAGAGAAACTCCTGCTCTTCCAGCTGAAGTATTATTCTCAGATGTTGAACTTAGCGTATTACATGCTTACGCCAAAAAAAAGACTGAATCCGCCTATATTGCTGGGTGACGCTATTATACTCGTGGCGAATATCGGTGGTTACCTCAACCGAAAAAGAGATCTTCCTCCAGGACACCAGATCCTATGGCATGGGTATACCGAGCTTCAACTTATGTGCGCTGGAATTTTATTGCTTGCCAATGACGGCTTGCTTGGTCTCTAGGAGGCTGTCCGAGAATAGGTATTTTCTCTCAGATCATGGAATTTTCAGGAAATCAAGCACAGCCATCTAGTTGATATCGCGAGCATTGATTTCCTTAAAATAACGCAGATATGGGGGAAGAGAGCATTCTCGGACAGGCTCCTAGTAGCGAAAAGACGGAGCGACAGCACCCTCTTTCAGGATATCACTTATCGATATTTGTTGTTTTAACAAGGAGATATCTGAGAGCCTACAAGGCTGGTTAGCCCCGAGTCTCGAGAGGTTGATGGCAAGGTGTACTGTCATGTCGGTAAGCTCAATCGCATGCGGCGAAAATTTGGTGAAGTTCGTTGATAGCCTGAATACACTCTGCTCCAGAGGTGTTCTTGTTATTCTAACTCCCCTGTAAATCCTGGTCTTATTGTGTGTCTTTCATAACTTTAAAATGATAATGTTAATTGTGTGTACCGCTTTAGTATGGTAATGTTGTATACATAAAATATCCGGTTCAATTTTTTCCCAGTATAAAGGAACACAGTTATGAAAATTCTTGTAGGTTATCGGGGCACCGATGTTGGCAAAGATTTACTTGCACTCGCAGTTGAACATGCCAGGGCTTTTGCCGGGGAAATAGTCCTGATCACTTCACTGTCGGGTGGAGAAAAAACCACCCAACAACAGGTCGCTGAGGCAGAACAAAAACTTGAAGAAGCAAAAAACATCCTTGATAAACTTGGAGTAAAGAACGAGACTCATCTTCTGATTCGGGGAAAAACCGCAGGAGAAGATATAGTTGCTTTTGCAGCAGAAAATGATTGTTCTGAGATTATAATCGGTGTTAAAAGCAGAAGTAAAGTCGGGAAAATTCTCTTCGGATCTACCGCCCAGTTCGTTATCCTTAAAGCAGGTTGCCCGGTTGTTTCAGTCAAATAAACGGTTGGCTCCCGTTTTTCACAAACTTTTATAACCCTGCTTGCAAACGGAAGTTTTTGCCAGATTTAACGTAATTAAGTCTATCAACACAGTATCATTGAAAAAATGATACTGTGTTCTGTGCGTAGGGCACTGTTCGTTGCACTCAGTCAAGAACCAACCTGACTAAGCCGTTGTCAAAAATATAACATTGCCGGCAAAATGCCCGGAACGGTTGAAGGAGCCCTAACGAAATGGGTGAAAACGGCCTGGTTATTTCGTAATGGCTCCTCAAGTGCACACTGGTTTTATTTTTTTTGCTTACCAAGATAGGCTTCTTGGATCCGTTTCGAGTTCAAGAGTTCCTCTGAAGGCCCGGAATGGACAATCTTGCCAACTTCCAGGACATAGCCACGGTTTGCGAGTTTCAGTGCTGCTCTGGCATTTTGCTCTACGAGGAGAACGGTCACCCCCGTTAAGGCAATTTTCCGAATCTGTGCAAAAATGGCCTTAACCAGAATCGGTGCAATTCCAAGGCTGGGCTCATCGAGCAGGAGCAACTCCGGTTTGCTCATAAGCGCTCTGCCAATTGCGAGCATCTGTTGTTCGCCACCGGAAAGAGTACCGGCTAATTGGGACCTCCTTTCCTTAAGTCTGGGGAAAAGATCGTACACCCATTTGAGAATTTCCTGGTCCACACTCTTTTTGGTATAGGAGCCCAGAAACAGGTTTTCCTCAACTGTGAGAATATTAAAGACCCGTCTTCCTTCGGGAGAATGACTTATTCCAAGGGAAACCACTTTATGTGCAGGTAAGCGGGTAAGTTCATGGCCTTTGAAGACAATCGAGCCGTTTTTTGCCTTAATCAAACGGCTGATTGCCCGCATGGTGGTGGTCTTTCCTGCACCATTGGAGCCGAGTATGGTGACGATTTCACCTTTGTTAACCTCAAGGGAAATCCCCTTTATGGCAGCAATACTGCCATAGGAAACTTCAAGATCAGAGATTTTAAATAACATTTCATCAGAAGTCATCGTCATCGCTCCCTAAATAGGCCTCAATTACCGCTGGATTTTCTTGTATTTCAGCAGGGGTCCCTTCGGCTATCTTGCTGCCAAAATTGATTACCGTGAGATATTCCGTCACCTCCATGACCAAGTCCATATCATGCTCTATGAGCAAAATAGTAACACCCTGTTCCCGAATTCGATAAATAGTCTCAATTAGAGCCAGGGTTTCTTTGTCATTAAGTCCCGCTGCCGGTTCATCAAGGATCAGCAGTCGTGGATTCACAGCCATGGCTCTGGCAATCTCGACCCGGCGTTGAATCCCGTAGGCTAAGGAACCGACAGGCTGCTCAGCAAATTCCCTTAGATCAAAAAAATCCAGGAGATCAAAAACAACTTGCCAGTTTTCAGTTTCATCCCGCCTTGAGGCTGGTGTATGGAAAATGCCATGCCAGAGTTTCTGGCTGCTCTTAATGTGTCTGCCGCTCATCACATTTTCGGCAACACTCATTTGGCTGAACAAGCGTATCGTCTGAAATGTACGCACAATGCCCATACGAACGATTTTGTGTGTTGGGAGGAGACGAATTTCTTTTCCCCCCCAGGTAATTGAACCTTCTTCACAGGGATGAATTCCGGTAATACAATTAAATACGGTGGTTTTACCGGCACCATTTGGTCCGATCAAGCCATAGATTTGGCCTTCTTGTACATGCAAGCTTAAATCATCTACAGCAACAAGACCACCAAAGCGCTTGGTAACATGAGTTAAAATCAAATCATTGCCGGCCATATCATCTCCCTTTACCAATAAATGCCTTAGGAATTCGACCAAATTTTGCCGGCCAGAGACCACGTGGACGCAGGATCATAGTGAAAATCATAGCAAATCCAAAGATAAAATAGCGCCAGGTTGAAAAATCCCGAAAGATTTCGGGGAGCACAAACATTACAAATACTCCAAGAAGAATTCCTGGTACTGAAGATCCGCCAACAATAACTATGCTGAAAAACAACACAGACTGGATAAAGTCAAATGCCTCAGGACTCACGGCGGAATACTGATTGGCATAGATAGTTCCAGCCATACCGGCGATGCCGGCGCCTAAAGAAAAAGCGAAAATCTTATAGATACGGGTGTTAATCCCGATACTTCCAGCCGCCAGGTCATCCTCGCGAAGATAATGTAGTGCCCTGCCTATTTTACTCGACTCCAAATTGCGTAAGATAAATAAGGTCAGCAAGAGTGCCGCAAGTGCGGTATAATATGGGGTAAATTCCTGAAAGGCTGCAAAACCCGGCACCTTTAACATCTCCAGACCAAAAATGCCGTTTGGTCCCCCGGTAATTCCAAAAAGATTGTTCTGAACTGCCTGGACAAAGACAATGTTAAAGCCAATGGTCACGACCAGCAGATAATCACCACGAAGATGAATGATAGGCCCGGCAAGGAGTATTCCAAACAATGCAGGAATTATTATAGCTAGAGGGAGTGTCGCTAAGAGCGGCCAGCCAAAGACCGAATTGCACACAGCTGAAGTATAGGCGCCCAGACCAAAGAAAAGAGCCTGACCCATATTGAACATGCCTGCCTTGCCAAGAATTATGTCCTGGCTTAAGGCAACAATAGTAAATATTACAAAAGTAGTCGCGACAGCCACCCATCTTGAATCGAGCAGAGCAGGCAGCATAAGCATCACGACGAAAAATAGCGGGTATCCGAGTTGTTGTAGTTTTTTTATCATACTTTCTCCGCTACCCTCTCACCAAGGATTCCTGTAGGACGTACTATAAGAATGACGATGAGCAATATGAAAGTGAATGCATCAGACCAGGTGCTGGATATGTATCCGGAAATAAAAGCATTAAAGAGCCCTAATAAAAGGCCCCCAAGCATGGCACCCGGGATATTGCCAATACCTCCCATGATTGCAGCGACAAAGGCATACAAACCATATTGCCACCCCATATTGAAGGTGATACCCCGGTAGTACAGTCCGATAAAAAGTCCACCGACAGCACCCAATGCTGAGCCAATAACAAAGATGGTGACAATAATATTATTGACATTGATCCCCATCAGCCTGGCGGCATCCTGATCAATGGCACTCGCCCTTATCGCTGTTCCAATCTTGGTTTTTTCAACAAAGAAGTACAGACCTACCATCAAAACCATAGACAGGGCCATAATCAGCACCTGCATCAAACTGATAACAACACCTCCAATATCCCAAATAATTGAAGGAATCAGTTCTGGAAAAATGTGCATCTGGGGTCCCCAGAGCAACATGATGCCATTCTGAATCACCATGCTTGCACCAAGTGCCGAAACAACAGCAGAAAGCCTGGGGGCATTTCGTAGGGGACGATAGGCGAGTCTTTCTAAGGTAAAACCCAGAAAAGAGATAGCGATGATTGTGAGTACAAAGACTCCGATAACAACAGGCAGTGACACTTCACCACCAAGGAGTTTTGAAAAGACAAAGAGACCAACAAAGGCAGAACCAGCTACAAGATCACCATGGGCAAAATTGATCAGCTTCATTACACCATAGACCATGGTGTAGCCAAGGGCAATCAAGGCGAACACGGATCCAATGGTAAGCCCGTTAACTAGCTGCTGTAAAAATATATCCATAGGACTAGGTACCCGGCAAGAGGGAATAAAAGCAGTGAGCCAGTCAACTCAGGCCCACTGCACTTTATTGAGATTACTGTCTGTAGGCGATTTTGTAAGCTGCCGTCTTTTTGTATCTCGTAGGCCATGTAGCCACTGCCGACTCTGTTTCCATCGGGAGCAAAGGAGATTGGACCGGTGATGCCGGGATAGTCTTTAAGCGTATGGAGAAAATCAGCAGCTTTTTTAGTATCAAAGCTCTGGTTGGTTTCCATTGCATAAATAAATGCCCGCATTCCATCAACGTTTAGAATGGTCCAGATAGATGGCGGCATCATGTTATATTTTGCCTTGTAAGCCTTAAGAAAATCTTTTGCCAGATCGTAGGGAAGAAGTTCCGGGGTCGGAACGTTGATAATATAGGCTCCCTCCGCGGCATTGCCTGCAAGTTTTACAAAATCCGCGTTATCGTTGGCATCGCCACCAATGAAATCGGCTTTAATGCCAAGAGCTACCTGCTGAGAGCGGATCAAACCACCATCGGAATAGTAGCCGGCATAAAATATCACATCCGGTTTTTTTGATTTGAGTTGGGTGAGTACAGGGGTGAAATTCTGGGAGCCAGCTTTAACTTTTTCACGCGCCACAATATTTCCACCAAGAGCTTTTACCGACTCTTCGACTGCCGTGGCTAAGCCGTCAGCATAGCTGGAAAAATCAGACATTATGGCAATTCTCTGGTATTTTTTTTCTTTCACCATGTAATCAGCAGCAAAAAGTGCTTCAGCACTGTTTGGAAATGAATTCCTGAAAAATGTCCAGTAGCCATGTTCGGTAAGAGTATCGCTGGTGCCATCGCTGGTCTGCAATACTCCGGCTCGATAGTAGGTTGCCTGAGCAGCCTCCGCACAGGTAGAAGTATACGAGCCAATGACCATGGAAACACCTTTGTTTACCAAATCTTTGGCGCAGATAGCTGCTTTCATGGCTGTTCCTTCATCATCACAGGAAATGACTTCAATCTTTTTCCCCATGACGCCGCCCTTGGCATTGATTTGTTCAGCGAGTAACCGCACTGACTGATCAATGCCTTGCCCTTCATTTGCGTATGACCCTGTGATTGGTGCCTGAACACCGACTTTCAAAGTATCTTCCGCTAAGACAGGGCCTGTAAAAAGTAACGTAGCCATTAAGGACATTACTACAGCTTTGGATTTAATCATTTTTTCCTCCTAAATAGAGTATCAATAATGTTTGCAGAAGAGGCCGGGAAATTTCCCAACTCTGGTTAAAAAATTCGGCAAACTCTTTAATGGTGCTTTCTATCCGTTACCAACAACCTCCAATAACCAAAGCTCCCATTGTTCATCCAACCTGTTAAACTACTTGTATTAGCGTAGTTATTTATCGATATTAAAATTGTATACCATATCGGTATACCTTTATCAACAGGGTTTTAGTACCTTACAGATTGTTTTCTTGTTTTTTTTGCAAGAAAACAATCTATCTCAAGGTACTTATCCCGGCTTTCTTCCCATTTACCGGGGTTAGAAAAATGACAGAAATATTGAAGCCTAAAGGAAAAGTGTTTCGGGATAATGTATTTGATTCAGCAATCAAAACGTTTTCTTCGGAAATGTATTTAATCCGGCTCAATCGCAATTCCCGAGTGTTACACTGCTTCGGGAGTGGCAACTGTTACTATTACCGTGATATTCTGGAAAAGCTTCATTTGCAAATAAAAAAAAAGCACTATTTTTTATACACTAAAAAAAAAGTTGACAGAGTAGGGGGAGATGTCGTACTTGTTAATTGTGTGCAAACATTGTATACAATGAATACACTGAATGTGTCCTCCGGGCTAAGAAAATCTCAAAGAATTAACTTGAACAGGGATCGCTATGTTAAATAAAATGATTGCCGGGCTTCTCCCCCACATGCCTAAGAAATTAGTATGGATTTTTTCCAAAGAATACATAGCCGGAGAGACTCTGGAAGAAGCAATTGCTAACGCAAAGAGGTTAAATGCAGAAGGAATTAAAACCACTATCGACGTCCTGGGTGAATTTATAACCACCTTGGAAGAAGCCAGGGCCAATAAGGAAGAGTACCTTCAGGTCATCGAAGAGGCAGAGAAAGCCGGGGTCGATGGAAATTATTCCCTCAAGCCGACATTTTTTGGATTGCTTCTGGATAAAAACGTCGCCTACCAACATATCCGAGAGGTTGTCGTCAAGGCTGCATCATATAATAATTTTGTCAGGATTGACATGGAGGATTCTCCTTGCACGGACATGGAGATCGACATGTTCAGGAAACTAAAAAACGAATTTCCGGCCAACGTGGGACTTGTTGTGCAGGCCTACCTTAAGAGAACCCGTCGGGATATAGAAAATCTAAAGGACCTTAACAGTCCTGAACATCCTGTCAATTTGCGGGTCTGTAAGGGGATCTATGTAGAGCCGGATGCAATTGCCTATAAAAAATACCAGGAAATCAACTCTCACTTCCTGGATGACCTTGAATATATGTTTCAGGAAGGGATGTATCCAGCCATAGCTACACACGATGTGCCGGTAGTCGAAGGTGCTTACAAACTTATCGAAAAGTATAACGTTCCTAAAGAAAAATATGAGTTTCAAATGCTCTACGGGGTAACCCCGGCTCTCAGAAAGTCGATCCTCGATCAGGGTCATAGTATGAGGGTCTACGTGCCATTCGGCAAACAATGGTTCGGCTACAGTACCAGAAGATTGAAAGAGAACCCGAAAATGGCTGGAGTGATTATTAAGGCCCTGTTTAGAAAGGGATAAATAAACAGGCTGATAAATAGAGATGGAGGCTAAAATGAATCTTATGAATAATGCAGTGATCAGTACACCTAAACCGGTAAACGAACCTATTCTGAGCTATGCTCCGGGTAGCAGGGAAAAGGCGGCTTTAAAGAAAGCTTTGACCGAGATGTCTTCTAAGCAACTGGAAATACCTCTTATTATCGGTGGTAGGGAGATAAGGACCGGCAACATTGGCAAGGTTGTCATGCCACATGACCACAAGCATGTACTGGCGACTTATCATAAAGCAGGTCCTGTCGAGGTACAGCAGGCAATCGACGCGGCGGTAGCCGCTCAGCCGATGTGGCAATCGTTTCGTTGGGAAGAGCGTTGTGCTATTTTCTTGAAGGCAGCGGAGCTTCTTGCCGTGAAATATCGGGCCTTGATAAATTGTGGCGCCATGCTTGCCGGTGGCAAAACCGCATATCAGGCAGAAATTGATGCAGCATGTGAATTGATCGATTTCCTTCGATACAATGTGCGTTATGCTCAGGAAATCTATCAGAAACAGCCGGAGTCGTCCACTGGTGTCTGGAATTTTGTCCAGCATCGACCGCTGGAGGGTTTCGTTTTTGCCGTCACACCTTTTAATTTTACCGCCATTGCCGGAAATCTGCCGACCGCTCCGGCAATCATGGGCAATACTGTGGTCTGGAAACCTGCTTCCTCTTTGGTTTATACACCCTATCTGATCATGCAGATCCTTGAAGAAGCGGGACTGCCTCCCGGGGTTATTAACTTTGTTCCCGGTTCGGGTGCCAGTGTCGGCGATATCTGCCTGGCTGATCCGAATCTATCGGGGATTCATTTTACCGGTTCCACCAAGGTGTTCCAGCAAATGTGGAAAACTATCGGAGAAAACATAGGTAGATATAAAGCCTATCCGAGAATAGTGGGTGAAACCGGTGGCAAGGACTTTGTTTTTGCCCACCATAGCGCAGAAATTAAACCGTTGGTGACAGGTCTTGTCAGGGGATCTTTCGAGTACCAGGGGCAGAAGTGTTCGGCTGCCAGTCGTGCTTATATCCCCCGTTCCATCTGGTCCGCAGTGGAAGCCGAGCTGAAGGCGCAAACAGGAAGGATCAAAATGGGGCCACCAACCGATTTCCGTAATTTTGTTGGTGCGGTAATTGATAAAGCGGCTTTTAACTCAATCACGGGCTACATTGATTACGCAAAGCAAAACCCAGGTGGCGAAGTTATCATTGGCGGGAATTATGATGACAGTGTTGGCTATTTTGTTGAACCTACAGTCATTTTGGCTACTGATCCTCATTTCAAGACCATGGTTGAAGAGGTTTTCGGACCGGTACTCACCGTCTATGTCTATGAAGATGAAAAATATGAAGAGACCTTGGAGCTTTGTAACAGTTCCTCAATGTATGCGCTTACCGGAGCTATCTTCGGCAGGGATCGGGCGGCTGTAAGTAAAGCAACTACCATGCTCGAACATGCTGCGGGTAATTTTTACATCAACGACAAACCTACCGGTGCGGTTGTCGGCCAGCAACCCTTTGGCGGAGGCAGGGCCTCCGGAACCAATGATAAGGCCGGTTCACAAGCGAATCTTATGCGCTGGGTTTCCACCAGAACTATCAAAGAAACATTTGTACCTCCTACTGATTTTGAGTATCCTTTTATGGATGAGGAATAAGGGGCGAGTTATATGAGTCCTTGGTTGTGGAAATAGACACCATTGTGTTTCTTCCAAATTCTTTCAAAGAGAGGCAACAAGTGCTTTGCAGGGATGATGACCCTTGGCGTGACGTTGCTGCAAAAAGTAAAAGTTGATCATTGATATCAACAGTCTAGAGGATGTTATGGCCAGGCAGAAACTAAAGGAAATAGTAATTAACCGGGACTGGTGCAAGGGCTGTGGTATTTGCGTCAAGTTTTGTCCAACCAAGGTCTTGGAGCTGGATAAAACTGATAAGTCTACAGTCGTTCGACCGGAAGATTGCATTTGTTGCCGGATGTGTGAATTGCGGTGTCCGGACCTCGCTATAGAGGTGTTTACAGAGGTGTCGACAAAGGAAGGTGAGAAAGATGAGTAAAAACCTACGATTTGTTCAGGGCAACGAGGCCTGTGTGGAGGGAGCACTCTATGCCGGCATTGATTTTTTTGCAGGCTATCCGATAACCCCCTCGACTGAAATTGCTGAACTTTTGGCCGCACGTCTGCCGGAAAAGGGTGGAAAATTCATCCAGATGGAAGATGAGATCGCCTCGATGTGTGCCATCATCGGCGCCTCGCTTACCGGCAAAAAAGTCATGACGGCGACCAGCGGCCCCGGCTTTTCCTTAAAGCAGGAGGCGATCGGCTATGCCTGTATGACGGAAATCCCTTGCGTCATTGCCAATGTCCAGCGGGGTGGTCCCTCGACCGGTAACCCGACCCACGTCAGCCAGGGGGATATCAACCAGGCACGCTGGGGCACCCACGGCGACCACTCGATCATTGCGCTTACCGCCTCCAACCATCAGGATGTCTTTACCATGACGGTCGATGCCTTCAATATGGCTGAGACCTACCGCACCCCTGTTGTGTTGCTTTTTGATGAAGCCGTCGGCCATATGCGGGAGAAGCTGGTCATCCCCGAACCGGGGGAACTGGAGATTGTCGATCGGTTGCGGACTTCCGTCGGCAAGGGGGTCGATTATCACCCCTATTTGCCCCGGGAAGACGGCCGCCTGCCAATGTCGGATTTCGGAGCCGAGCACAGATATAATGTCACCGGTCTGTTCCACGATATGTGGGGCTTTCCCTCCAACAACCCGACAGTCGTCAATGAGCTGCTCAAGCATCTGGTTGATAAGATTGAAAACAACGTCCACGCCATTACCCGCTATAAGGAACATTTCCTGGAGGGGGCGGAATATGTGCTGGTTTCCTACGGTTCTTCCGCCAGGTCGGCCATTCATCTGGCCAAAAGCAGGAGGGCAAAAGGCGAGAAGATCGGCGTCCTGGAGTTGCAGTCCATCTGGCCTTTCCCTACCGAACTGGTCCGGGAAAAATGTGCCGACGCCAAAGCTGTCCTGGTAGTGGAAATGAACCTCGGACAGGTTATGGCCCAGGTCAAAGCCGCAGTGGAAAAACCCCATCGGGTGTTTCTTGCCAACCGGATTGACGGGCACCTGATCACACCTTCAGACATTAAAAAACTCCTCCGGGTTATCCAGGGGAGGGGAGTATAATATGGCAGTCAATGACTATTTGCGTGAGAGGTTTTTCCCTCACATGTGGTGCCCCGGCTGCGGTCACGGTACCATCCTCAACTCGCTGATCCGCGCGATTGAAGAGCTGCAGCTGAACAAAAACGAGATCGTCATGACCTCGGGGATCGGCTGTTCGGCAAGGATCTCCGGCTATGTCGATTTCCACTCCCTGCATACCCTGCATGGCCGGGCCTTAGCCTTTGCCACCGGAGTGAAACTCAGCAGGCCGCATTTGAAGGTACTGGTGCCGATGGGCGACGGCGACGCCCTGGCCATTGGTGGCAATCACTTCATCCATGCGGCCCGCCGCAATATCGATATGACCGCCATCGTCATGAATAACCGGATCTACGGCATGACCGGCGGCCAGTTTTCGCCCCTTTCCGGGCCGGGAGTAAAGGCCACCACGGCACCCTATCTGACCATTGACAGCAGCTTCGACGTGGTTGAACTGGCCAAGGCGGCGGGTGCCACCTTTGTGGCCCGTTCCACCGCCTACCATGCCAAGGAAAGCACGGAGTTCCTGAAAAAGGCCATTCTGCATAAGGGCTTTTCCGTGGTTGAGATACTCTCCCAGTGTCCCACCCATTACGGCAGGAAGAATAAGGAAGGTGATGCCGTCAGCATGCTGGAACTGCATAAGACCAACACGGCGAAACTCGGTTCCAAGGCCCTGGCAGAGAACCCAAACCTCACGCCCCGGGGGATCTTTGTCGAGATAGACCGTCCGGAATACTGTGAGGAGTATGACAAGATAATTGCCTATGCAACGAGGGAGAAGACATCATGAGCAGAGTACGACTGGTATTCTCCGGCTCCGGTGGTCAGGGAGTGATAACGGCGGCCATTATTCTGGCCGAGGCAGCGGTAATTTATGAAGGCCTGAATGCCACCCAATCCCAGAGCTATGGTGCGGCGGCCAGAGGTGGATCGACCCGGAGTGATATCATTATTTCCGACGGTGATATCGATTTCCCGGAAGTGACCCAAGCCAATATCCTGGTCTGTCTGACCCAGGATGCCTACAACAGTTATTCTTCCATTATCCGGCCAGGAGGCCTTCTCTTGACCGACAGCCGTTTCGTGCAGATCGTTCGGAAAGTGGATGCCAAACAGATCGAACTGCCGATGTATGAGAGCGTCGTGGAGAAGATAGGCAAACCGGTGGTCTTCAACATCTGCGTGCTTGGCGCCTTGATCGGCATTACCGAGGTTATCAAGCCGAAGTCGGTCATGGCGGCAGTTGCCGACCGGGTGCCCAAGGATTTTCTCGCTTTGAATAATCGGGCATTTGACCTCGGTCTGGTGCTTGGGTCGCAGTACAGCCTGTAGCTAGTGGTTTCAGAGGCTCCCTGCTGGTTGGAAAACCACAGGGAGCCTTTTTTATTCTCTTGCAGTTTTGCTGACGCGAAGAAGGGACTGAGGTCCCTTTGAGCCTTCTCGCAGTAAGACATCGGTAAGACATCAGTAAGACATTAGGGTGATGTAAGGGTAACCTTAAGGAGACGTTATGGATACTTGTCCAACCAGCCATAGTTCAAGCACCAGGGGCGAAGAAATTATTGCCAAGGCAGAGAGCGTCGGGCTTGATCCGAGAGTTCTGTACGAGGCGGTCATTGACCTGAGTTCGGAGGGATTGCTCACGGCGAACTGCATCAATATGGCCGCCGGGATTCTTCTTGAGGATATCGGACTACCCAGGTATTTCTTTGAACATATCCGCAAGACGGCACTGGCCCATCTGCTCCAGTCCATAGCTACCTCCATCAAGGCAATTGACGGCAAGGTGATTCTGTACGGCCGGGTCGCCCAGATCGATTTTGACGCGACCGAGGCAAATGTTGCCCAACGGGTGAGGATTGCAACAGAAGAGACCCGCGACAGCATGGAGGCAGTGCTGGAAGATTTGATACCCGGCCACCGAAGAGAGTATTACTACAGTCCGGTAAGCGACTATTACACCTATATTATCCGGCCGGAGACGGTGGCCGATTTTCCGACGGAAGCCTTTAACCAATCCCGCTTTCTCTTTACCCTGGCCGGGGACTATACGGCAACCCCCGAACCGACCAGGAAGCGATACGAAAGGGTGTTGAAGGAGTGTGAAGAATCGGCTATTCCGTTTATTGCCGTCTTTAATCTGCCGGAAACCGGCGAGACGCGGTTGATGTTCAACTCGGATTTTGAGTCGCCCCAGCTCCCTGTGCTCCGCAAAATCCTGACTGATCACGATCTGACTCTGGTCCGTGCCTACTGGGAACCCTATCTGGGACAGGATTCAGTTCCCTCGTCAATCTGTACCCTCTATGTGAACGGTGAGTTGACCCGCAAACAGGAGGACGGGGTGGTCAGCGCTCTTCGTGCTTATCTCGCTTTTGCTGTAAATCCCATCAAGGAACTGTACCTGCAAGACCGCATTACTTTCCAGGAAATGCTCTTTGCCGGCAACGCCATCGACTTTACCCATTTGTTTATTTTCAAGGAGAGTGAGAACGTCACCGACCGGGAAATCCTCGACAGCCTGACCAGTAAGGACCAGCGGGAGGCCTTTGCCAAACGAATTCAGAGCTCGAATAAATCGACCTATGGGGCCTCTGTGATTCAAGAGACCGTTGCCCGGTATCCTGATCTTATCAAATACCTCCACGTCCTTTTCGAGAGGCGGTTTGCACCCGGAAGAAAAGCTGGAGTAGCAGGAGTTTCAGAAGAAGACCTGCAGCGGAAGTGGCTGGAGTTTGAAAAAATCATTGCCGGCAGATTTATCGATTTTCCCCTTGGTTATGAGATTTTCAAGTTCATGTTCAAGATCATCACCTGCACTCTGAAAACCAACTTTTATAAGCCGGAAAAGCGAAGTTTTGCCTTCCGCTTTGATAACAGTATTCTCGATCCTTTAGTGTTCAACCGGTTTGTCTTTGGTGTCTTCTTTGTCAACGGCCATTATTCCTGCGGTACCCATCTGCGGGCAGCCGATATTGCCCGAGGTGGACTGCGGCTCATCCGGGTCTCCCACTCCAACTATGACAGTGAACTCGACAATGCCGTGCTCCTCAACTATGCCCTCGGTCCCAAAGCGCAGAGATTAAAGCATAAAGATATCTGTGAAAGCGGCTCGAAGGGAGTGGTTATTCCCCGACCGGAATATGCCATCTACCGAAAGGAGGCCTTAAACGATTATACCGAAGGGATCATGGATCTGATGCTGCCGGACAACTCCATTGTCGACTATTACGGCAAACCGGAGATGGTCTTTTTCGGTCCGGATGAAGGCACCGCGCTGCTCATGGACGATGTGGCCTACCACGCCAGGGCCAAAGGGTACCAGTACTGGCGGACCATTACAACCGGCAAAAGCTTTGGTATTCCCCATGATACCTTCGGCCTGCTCTCCGGAGGTGAAACCTTTGGCCTCTATGACCAGGGGAAGAAGGGCGTTGAGCTGCAGGTGGACGGTCGCTCGATTATGGTGACCGACGATATGGCCAGGATAGTGGACGAAATAGGCGAAGATATCACGGTTTCCGGGATGACCACGACGTCCATCATGGGCTCCTTCAGGACCCTGATTGACCATTATCAGCAACGGGAAGAAGAGCTGAACCTGATGATTACCGGTGGTCCGGATGGTGATCTCGGGGCCAACCAGCTTCAATGCTACAAAGGGAAAATCTGTCTGATCATTGACGGAGGTTCGATTCTTTTTGACCCTGAGGGACTCGATAAAAAAGAGTTGATGAAACTTGCCGTTATGCGCAATTCCTCCCCGAGAGCCAACTCCCTCAGCTTTCCTTTGGAAAAACTGGGTAGTAAAGGGTTCAGGGTACCGATCAGCTCCCGCAACGTCACCCTGCCTGACGGTACCGTCGTGGAGGACGGAGCCCTTTTTCACAGAAAATTCCTGAGCGATCCAACAAACCGGAAATATATCAGCGAGGCTAATATTCGCGCCTTCATTCCCTGTGGCGGATTCAAGGATACAGTCAACCAGGAAAACGTCCGTCGGTTCATCGAGTTGTTCCAGGAACTACAGTTTATTGTCGAGGGTGCCAATGTCTTTTTTGACGATGCTGCCAGGCGGCATATCGCCACCCAGACCAGCATCAAGCAGATAAAGGATACCACCGCCAACAAAGGCGGGGTTTTCAGCAGTTCGGTTGCCGAAGTCCTCACTGCCTTTCTCCTCCAGGACGACTATGAGGACAAACTGCTCAACGATAGTGCGACAAGGTGGGCCTTAACCAAGGATATTCTGCAGCTGGTCGATCGCTATTCCCGCCTGGAAACCGGTCTGCTGCTGCGCTTGTATGACGCAGATCCTACCGTACCGCTGTTTGAACTGTCAGAGTCAACCAGTGAGCAGATCTTTGCTCTCCAAGACCGCCTGGAACCTTGTCTTGCGGAAATTCTTGCAGACGGCGAGCTGGTCTGGAAGGTGATGGTCCACTACATCCCGTCGGAGCTGAGGGAAAAACTTGGAGAAAAGTCCATAATGGCCATTCTGAACGCCGAGCAGCTCCAACCTTACAGGAATGCCATTATCACCAAGAAACTGGCGTCAATGGCCTTTTACCGCTTTGGAGAAAAGTGGGAGAAGTACCTCAAGGAGGTCGAGACCAAGCTACTGCCTTCCCTGCATAAAATATTTGTAGATTGATTCTGTTGTACCCAGAAGATGGCCTGCGGGTGCTGTCCTCTGGGTACGAAATCCTCATCATTGAGCGCTGAATAACGTCCTGTACGCCTTCTGTAAAATAAATTGCAAAAATTATTCTTACAGGGTAGCCTTCAACCTTTGCAACAGGTAGTTCATGATTGGGTGGGCCATTTTTTAGGAATTCCTTAGAAAGCGACTACTCGACCTCCCCCCCCACCCCGTCAACGAAGATGCGGGTTTTTAAGACCATCCCGGTGTTATTTATGTTTTCCCGGATTTGAAAAGGTCGCTACTCCAGATTTATCTAACTCCGTAAGGTCTCAGTTAGTCCCGCCGCTTTGGACGAAAGGAAGACGACGCACAAAATTATTATCCAATACATATCCAACACATATAGAGAGGAGCTAACCATGGATTCCAGTACACTGACTGATCTGCAGGTTGGATTTACCCCCTTGTTTGGTTTTGAGGAATATCTTGTCGATCGGGTTCAACGGACAATTCTTTTCTGGGATGTTCTAAGGAAGCGCGGCAATAATTATCTTGCCCACCTTCAGGCCGGACAGCCACCTATTCTGATATTTGATTATGAAATGGTCATCGATGGCAGAAAATTTGCCAAACCTGTCAACTATTCCATGGTCAGAATTCTCGACCGTCGGCAAAAGCAACAAACTCAACCTCTAAAATTAAACGAACAGCGAACCACCAGCAAAGGAGAAATCGTGGACAGCGCCGGCCTACCGGCTCGGCCGATAGTTATCATCGATCCTCGGGCAGGCCATGGTCCGGGCATAGGGGGTTCGAAACTGGATTCTCAGATCGGAGTGGCGCTAGAGTTCGGTCATCCGGTCTATTTCGTGCTGTTCGCTCCCGACCCGGAACAGAATCAGACCTTAGTCGATGTTCACGAGGCTGAGATCAGATTTCTTGAAAAGATTATTGAGCTGCATCCCGACGCACCACGACCGGCGGTGATCGGTAATTGCCAGGCGGGATGGGCCGCAGCCCTGATCGGGGCGGATCGGCCCGATCTTACCGGCCTGCTCATCTTCAATGGTTCACCGCTTTCCTATTGGGGGGGCACTGAAGGGCGCAACCCCATGCGATACAGGGGTGGTCTCTATGGTGGGAGCTGGCTTACATCGCTGAGCTGTGATCTCGGTAACGGTAAATTTGATGGCGCCCATCTAGTCGCCGGTTTTGAGGATCTAAATCCGGCTAATACCTTCTGGACTAAATACTTTCATCTTTTTACTCATGTCGATACCGAAGAAAAGAGGTTTCTCGATTTTGAGCGGTGGTGGGGCGGATTTTACAGGATGAATTCGGCAGAGATGCACTTTATCGTCGACCGCCTCTTCATAGGCAATGAACTCGAACAGGGAAAACTGCGGCTCGAGGACGGACGGTTGATAGATATGAAGAATATCCGCTCGCCTGTGTTAGCCTTCGCTTCGGAAGGTGATAACATAACCCCGCCGACACAAGCCCTGAACTGGATAATTAAGGTGTACGGGACGGTCGAGGAGATTAAGCGATGCAACCAGATCATCATTTATATGGTTCACGAAAAGGTCGGTCACCTGGGGATTTTCGTCTCGGGCAGCGTCGCCCGCAAAGAACATCGACAAATTATCAGCAATATGGGCTGGCTGGAATATCTCCAGCCGGGCCTTTACGAGATGGTCATTGACGAGCCTCCCCGCCAACCGAACAAGGAAGACTGGCGAGTGCGTTTTGTGGAAAGGGATATGGAGGATATTGCTCAACTTGATGACGGCCTGAAGGATGAACAGGCTTTTTATCAGGTGAATAAGGTTTCGCGGCTGAATGACGCAATATACAGCATCTTCCTGCGTCCCTGGATCCGTCTGACAGTAGGTGAAGTGCTGGCTGATATGATTTGCCGGTTACATCCCTTGCGAATGCAGCGATATCTCATTTCAGACATGAATATCTCGCTTATGCCGGCAAAAATGTTGGCCGAGCAGGTGAAAGTCAATCGGCACCCGGCGGCCGACGATAATCCCTTTGTGGCCATGGAAAATATCTGCTCCAAGACTTTGGTAGCGAACTTTGATTATTTTCGGGATTTACGCGATCAGAGTCAGGAGTTTCTTTTTAGATCGCTTTATGAAAATCCGGTCACAACCTTCCTTTTTGGAAAAATGAAACAAGAGAACGAAGATGAGGAGTACATTGCAAAAAAAGACACCGGTGCAAGGGAGAAGGAAAAAATTCGGTTGCGCCAACTTGCCGAAAAAGGGGGATTTGCCGAGGCCTGTATTCGAGTGATGACTGCGGTCGCCGGGCGTGACAGGGTGGTAGATGTTCGAGAGTTTCAGGCCGTGGAACAGATCTTTCAGGGCCACGCAAGGTTGAAGGTGTTGACCCAGGGAGAGTTCAAGGTGATCGCCAGGGAGCAGGCAAACATCCTCAGCGTAGTGCCGCAGCAGGCAATCAGAGCCTTGCAGAAGATGGGATTATCCCAGCAGGAGCGTTTGGAATTGGTACATATCGCTGAGACCATCGCCCGGGCGGATGGAAAGGCTATAGGAAAGAAAGAGGAAAAATTCATTTCCTTTTTGAAGAATGTTTTGCAAAAAGAGGACAAGTAGCCGAGCAAACGGGTGGGAAAGGGATGACCCCGTATTTACTTGCGTGTGCCGGCCGGGATTCAGGCTGGCACACGGTAGTCAAGCAGCGGTAAAAGCTGCTCATCAAATTATTGCTTCAATTAAGTGTCTCTTTAATGCGTCTATATTCATCATCCGATACAATCCGAAGGGGCATAACATCGCTGCCACCTCTGATAACCAAAGAGGTATCAACGCGCACGCAAGCTCCGGCAAAGGAGCCCGCAACGGCAAATGAACAGACCTGAACATTCATCTTATTTATTTTCGGAAGACGAAACAAACTCTGATAAATTCGTTTACGATTACCAAAACGACCATCTGTTTTTCCTATAATATCGGCTGCATCTGTTATGACAATGTTTTCTCCGCTACGGCCTACAATCGGCTTTTCCACATAACCATTTTTCAGCAAACTCTCCGTGAGTTCGAATTGAGAGTCTAACAGATAAGGGTGATCTGGAAAGAGTAGCCACATCACGGGCAAAATGGCTTTGTTGCTTGGAATCAGGGTCCACAGGGGCTCATGAACCATAACGTCCGGTCGTAACAGAACATCCACCAGACGAGGTGACGAAGATGTTTCCCAACCAATATCAACAGCATTGCCTTGTTCAATTTCATGTCTGATTTGATCAAGGGCTGTTTCCCATGCCCACGTTTTCCAAACACGTTTTAAAGGAATGCCTTCAGAATCAACAATATTTCCTTTGCTCCAGTGGAGATCCGTAACTCCCTGTAAAATTTTGACGGTGAGTCCGACTTCTTCCATTGTCGACTTCATGAACAGGGCGTGGTAGGTTTCCTCAGCGTCTATGTCCTGCATGATGTGAAGGATATCTTTAATACTTCGTGATTTCCAGGCTTGAACCAAACTGCTAAAAAGTTTTTCACCAGGACTGCGACCAACTTTGCACCCGAAGTGTGAGGCCCACTCTGCTTGCAAACGGGCAGCTTCAAGGTAACAGGATGCTGAATCAGCATTATATTCGTAAACTTTGAGTCCGTTTTCCGAGATGCTGAAATCAAACCGACCTGTGATCATGGAGTTTTTGCGATTATTCCATGAACAGCGAATCTTAGGCCAGAGAACTGCCGGCAGATTAAAATGCTCAAGCAATTGGTCATCTTGAAGAACATAGTCGGTCGCACGCATGAAAAGATGATGCAGTTCTGTGGTTGCTCGTTTGAGTTCCGAAAAAGCCGTCTCAGAAAGACAAAAGTATTTATGAGCATTCGCAGCATCTCTCGTAAGTGCATGTCCGGAGCTTGCAACATAGGCAGCTCCAGCTGGATTGCTCGTGTCAACCCAGGGCGCGTTGGATTGTCCGGTATCGTCCACGGTATCCATAAGTGGACGAAAAATTCCTCTATCGATATCGGCAATTTCTTCAGAAAAAGTATCATTGTCGGTTTGAATAACCCAGCCCAGGATAGAGTCGTTTTCAAGACCTGGTTCAATCCAATACCCACCGTCTTCATCTGTCTTGGCTTTTAGTTGTCTTGAAAAACTCTGTCCCTCGGGCCAAACATCGTTATCAACATTCTGTTCGGCAATACGGACGTAAGCATCTTGAACCTCAGTCACGATAGCTACATGACCGGTGATTTCAAATTCACCTGCAGCATCCCAAATCAAAAGACACCCCGGTTCCGGTCGTCGTCGTGCCCCATTTTTGAATGAACGAAGTGGCAGCCGAGTGTCATCGCTCAGTTTCTTGACGTTACGAAGACGGAAAATATCATAGGCCATTGGGATGTCGTCAAATATATACTGTTTATTAATGTACAGCCACCGTCTTACGAACTCGACGCACTGCCACTTGTATCCCATAAAGATGCCATCTGTAAATGATCGATATGCTTTGCGATTAGGGAATTCTGTTTCGTCAGCCGATGCATAATCTGACGAATAAACAGGGACATTCCCGGGAGCTATCCCAAGAACGGTACCAAATTTTTCTGTGTTCATAGTAAGAATGTGAGTAAAAAGTTACCTTTTATAGGACCTTGCTTGAAATTCCATGACAACCTCGTCGTTTTGACGAGAATTCATTACAAGCTATCTTGTTTTTGTTGTTTTTCCTAGGAGGTTGTCCAAGAATAGCAATTTCTTTCAAAATCGAGGATTTCCTGAAAAATTACCACAGGTATATAGTAGATATTCCGAGGATAATTTTTCAGGTATAACGATGAGTTTGGGAGAAAGGGCATTCTCGGACAGCCTCCTAGATTTTTTCTGGTGTTTCTTCCTGAGATCAGCCATGAATTTTTGGCGGAAATTCTTGCAGACTGACTGCTTGAGTGCTACCGGGAGAGAATGCGATTATAGTCAACATGCTGTCGATAACATGGTCTTCTCGCATTGGTGAACAGAGGAAGGAATATCTTGCCAAAGACCGGCGCATCTCTGGTGCACCGGTCTTTGTATATAAATCTGCTAATCAGAATTTATATCGAATGGTAAAATAACCTACATTATTGTTGTAATCGTGATCTGTATAAGCACCACTTAAATAGGTAGAGGATGGATTATATATATAGCCATCGTATTGCAGATCGTTGTAGGTCGTCTTCTCGTAAAGGTACCCCAAAGTCAGATCTATCGCATTGGTCAGAGCATACGCCACTTTTGCCTCCAAGGTGGTGATATTAAAATCCTCGTAGCTGTCGATCGGCAGCAGTGCCGAAGAACCTTCGGTGGCGAAATCGCTCTTGCCGTCAGATTTCTGATATTGCCATGACAAACTCAGCAGCAGGCGATCCCCCATGAGCGGCATCTTGCCCGCAAGCCCAATGGTCCAGAAATCGGTGTCAACCGACTGATACCAGCGGTAGGAAGCAGCAATCAGGTCATCGACGGTAGGATCGGCGGACTGACCGGGACTGAAGTTATAATGATTGGAATCGGCTCGATAGATTTCATAGCCTGCAAAACCGCTCAGATTGAAGATCTTTGCAGCCCTCCACATGAAATCGGCATAAAATTCGTGGCCGGTATCTTCGGTACGGCCAAGCGTAACATCATGATAGTCATTTTTAACGTAGGTGTACGCCAGGCCAAAATCAAAAGTATCCAGCGGAGAAAGCTCGACAGCAAACTTCAGAGCATTTTTTGCTTTTGAAGCAACGTCAAAACGTTGAACGAACTGGGCGATATACTCCGCATCGGTAATTGTAAGACCGGTCAGGTCGAAATTTGTATCGGTATCCCGATTCAAGTAAGTATACTCAATTTTTGCAGTGAGGAAATCAAGGCTGGTATTTTTCAGCTTGAGATAGAGCAGATTGTCCTGGTTATTATCGCCATCCGGTCGATTACGACGATCAACGTATTCGTAGGTATATCCACCATTCAGCCTGGTGTGAACCGGCAATTTGTAATTGGCATCAAAACCAAGCTTGTTCTTTGTGTATTCGAAGAGACTTTCGGCGTTACCGTCACCAGTATATTCGATGACTGTCGAATCGTTGTTCCTGTCATAATATTCATAAAACAGCCTGGTATCCAGCTTTTCAATGGGCCGGGAGGCAAATGAGGCCGAGAGCCTGGTTGTGGAAACATCTCCATCAAATGTCGTGTCATTCAACCCGGTCGGTATCGTGGCGCCTACCTCATCTACTGAAATATCGCTTGATAAATTGGTATAAGTGCCGTTAATCAACAGGGTCGACATCAAGGGCAGCTGGCGCCAGATCAGGTTGGCCGCAATTTTGCCATAATCATTATCCGCCGGCAGAGAATTGGTTTCAGTTGCACCCCCAAATGGATTCTCCCAATGGAGATAATTATTGTCATTCTTGAAAGTGCTGTACAAACCGGATAGCTTGAAGGTAAAGTTATCTGAGCGATACCCACCATTAGCGGTAAAGTTGTCGGTTGTATAATCAACCGGTTCCGGCATTTCGACCATTCCGCCGAAGCCACCCGACCCCAGAGGTTTCTGGCCGTCTTTCTCCTCTCTATCTACTCCGAAGCTAAAGAAAAATGGGGACGCCAGAGTAAACTTGACATCGCCTCCATACTTTTTTGTTTTAACCTTATAGTCAAAGGTTGTCCAGGTGTCCAGGTTTGCGGGAGTTGACACATCAATCGTCAGATTGTCACTGCCGATCCCCGAATAAAACGACCGTGCGTCAAAAGACAAGTTGTGGGGTATCTCATCATAAAAGAGCGAAAATTTATACTGTCCATAACTGCCGCCTGTCACCTGATAGAACTGGTCATCCCAACCAATATTTTGACCCTCGGCGCCAAGGAAATAGGAATCCTTTTTATAATCCAGATTAAAATTGCCGATTATTCCGTCTTTCAGGTCTCGGTATTCCTGAAATTTTGCGCTGTCATCTTCGCCGTCTACAATCCGGCCACCAAGTTCCACTGAGCCGCTCAAGTCTCCATTTTCGGCTGCAAAGCTTCGATTGCCAATGGGGAGGATGAGCAGTGCTGTTGCGAAAATATATAAAGATTTTTTCTTCATAGCTAATCCTCCTATCGTGTTAGGGCATTGTTTTGAAAAGTGTTGCTCCCATGAATCGCTCCATGACAATTCAGGCAGGCTCGACCGAAAAACCTGTTGCTCGGACTCGAACCGGTAAAACCTGTTTTGGCATCGTAGGGTGTCCCTGGATGCCGCTGCCAATCGTGGCAATCCTGGCATAAATTAGGTGCTTTTTCGGTCAGCAGTTTTGCATGTATACTGCCATGGGGCGTGTGACAGATTAGGCAGTTTTCCGCAACCGGCGGATGCTCGTAGATGTATGGTCCTCGCTTGTCTGCGTGACAGGTGTAACAGAGTTCCTGAGAGTCGTCTGCTTTAACCATATGCTGGGAAAGGCTGCCATGGGGTGAATGACACGAAGTGCAGCTGACCTTTCCTTCTATGATCGGATGATGAGAACGCTTGTTTACTGCAACTTTAATATCATGATGACAGCCGAAACAGACCTCAGGTTGATGAGGCTTCTGGGAACCGCCGGCAGTATGCAAGTCATGACAGGAATCGCAGGATACATCGTTGCGATTATGTGCGCCCAGATCCCAAAAGTCCATATCTGGTGTTTTTCCGTGGCAGGCAAGACACTTTGCCGCTTTTTCCTTGGGATCTGTATCCTTATTGAAGGCGAAGATGTTGACCCCGCGCCCACCGCCTTTTTCAACATGCAGTGCCCCTGGACCGTGACAGGTTTCGCAGGCATCTTGAGACTCGGGGCCTTTGATGGATTTTTGGAAATGGACAGATTTTGAGTAGCTCTCATATTGAGATTCATGGCAGTCTTTGCAGGTTTCCGCGCCGATAAAGCCACTTTTGCCATCGGTCTCTTTAGTCTCCATCGTGGCGCCCATTGCCAGGGTGAAAGAGAGCAAAAGCAGGCTAAGAGGGAAAAATAACGAAATAATGTACTTTCTTTTCATATTTCCTCCAGAGTGTCCTTTGTAATTATCAGAAGGCCTGAGCATATCTCGCCTCATTGTGCGGTCTTGACCAGGCGAAACCCGAGTGCATGATGACCAAAATCGGGAGAAAGGCCAACCCGATGAGAGCTACGCACTCCCAGAGGACCGTTGCTCCAGCCACCACCGCGCATGACGCGATATTCTCCCGATCCACCGTAGACCGGGTTGTCTTTCGGCAGTTTGGTATATGCTTCGCTATTATAGACATCCTCACACCACTCCCAGGCATTTCCAAGGACATCGTACAGTCCGAAATTGTTTGGAATGAAACTGCCCACCGGAGCTGAAACTGCGAAACCGTCATCGCAGGCAAAGGTGGTCCATTTGGCCCATACTTTCTTTGCTGTGATATCCGCCACATTGGCATATTTGCAGGCTTGATCGGGATCATTGCCCCAGAAATGGCTCTGATTTGATCCGGCACGGGCTGCATATTCCCATTCGGCTTCGGTTGGTAGCCGAAAAGTCTGTCCTGATTTCTGGGAAAGCCATTTGGCAAAGGCAACCGCGTCTTCCCAGGAAACATTGACAACCGGCTGGTTATCTTCGTTCAGGGTGGCTCCTTGAGATTTTCCGCTATTGTGCTGTGGACTGAATTGTCTGAATTGTTGGTTAGTTACTTCAAGTTTCCCAATGGAGAAATCGGATACACATGCCTCGTGCACTGGTCTTTCGTTAGGATCGCCATCACCAACCGAATCCCCCATTTGGTAACAACCGCCTTTGACAAATACAAAGTCCATCCCTGTCGAGGGCTCTTTATAAGGGGGCTCCGCAAGGACTACAGCTACAGAAGCAAAGAGTAAAAGAATAAATAACGTACCTGGTAATTTGTAAGTCATCCTGTACCTCCTCTCTTAAATTTGACCATCAGGTTTTTCGACATATCGACATCTCTTCAGAGAAGTCACTGTATCGCCAATGCCAAATTGCTTTTTCTCTTTTCTAAGGTACAAACACCCTTCAGGCAAAACAGAAAATTGCCCTTTGATCTAGGTGAGTTTTACCACACTGCAAAAAATCAACAGGCCCTGTGGAGCGGCAAAAAAAGTAGAGATTCTATCGGATAGTACAATTTAAAACGATATCCCGATCAATTCTTCGGGATACACTTTGCCATTGTGAAACTGAAAACTACTGAGAGACTGAAAAAACAGAAAATAATTTCAGTAAAACATATATCAGTGAGACTGATATTTAGATGGTATTATATGAATATTATTAAGTCAAGTATCATTTAGTAATGATGCTTAAAATCGATGGCGTCGTAATTCCTTGTGCTGCTGCCAAGCAAAGTTGAACCAGGGGTCAGTTTGCTCGGCACAGGGAGAGGCGAGTTCGTTAAAGGAGGTTGCAATTAGTTGGGTGGAGGTTGATTTTCTCGATCCGGAGAAGGCACATGCAAGGCTTTTCAGATGGGTCGAGTCAGGCCGGGAGAGCTACTTAAAGGAGAGGCTGTCGTCAGCATATTCCATTGCCCCGGAAAGCTACAACAGTTAGTATGAAATCAGCCAACTTTACAGAGGTGAGGTAATGAAAGAGGAATATAATTATACCCTGACAGTTCCACTGCAAGATATTGAAGAAGCAGAGGTTTTGCTTGAAGAGGCAAGGGCGGATAACCCGCAGATGAGACTCAGCAGAAAACCGGATAGGGGAGAGAACGCAAGGTTTTATCTCTGTTTTCCTTACGCTGGAGCTCGTACGGATCTCCGTTTTCAACAGTGGTTTACTACCCGGAATAGCAAAAACTGGGACCTTTTCGGCCCTAATTACGGGGTTTGGGGCTTGGCTTGATTGTCAGGTTGGATCGGAGGACGGTTTCAATCTCATGAATGAGCTTATTGGAGCGAATCGGTTTGGAGATATAACCATCCATTCCTGCAGCCAAACATTTTTCCCGATCACCTTTAACGGCGTGAGCGGTCATAGCGATGATAGGTATATGGCTCTCAGTGTTTCTTTCACGCCGACGAATGGCCCTGGTTGTTGCATAACCGTCGAGTTTGGGCATCTGGATGTCCATAAGAATCAGGTCAAAAACGAAGTCTTTTAACATGTCCATAGCCTGAATGCCGTCTTCGGCGACCTTAACCTTCCAACCTTCGCGCTCCAGTACGGCGACTGCCAGGGTTTGGTTAATATATTCGTCCTCCACAAGAAGTATGTGGAGTGGCTTTGCGGAGATTTTCGCTCTTAAGGCATTCTCAGGAGTGTCCTCAATCGTTTTATGATCAATGGTCTCCGCCGGTCCAGGCGTGAACTGGAGTGTAAAATAGAAGATGGTTCCAACTCCCGGCTGACTTTCAACAAAAATTTTACCTCCCATCATCTCCACTAGTTCGCCTGCTATGACCAGGCCGAGACCTGTTCCGCGCTGGTTGGAGTTTTTGCTTGCACTGATTTGGCTGAAGGCCTTGAAGATATTGCTTATTTTAGCTTTTGGAATGCCTATGCCTGTATCCCGGATTTGAAAACGAAGCTCGACAGTAGCATTTGGTTCACTCTCAGGGTCTTTTGGGTAGACAGTAAGCAATACGCTGCCTTTGTTGGTGAATTTCACCGCATTTCCCACCAGGTTAATAAGAATCTGGCTGAGCTTTCCCGCATCTCCAAGCAATATGTCCGGAATATGACGATTACAATCAACAGTGAGCTCAATGTTCTTTTTTACGGCACTCAAGGCAAGCACTTCGAGAGCCCCGGCGATGGTATCACGCAGACTAAATGGAGCGATGTCGAGTTCAAGTTTACCTGCTTCTATTTTGGAAAAATCAAGAATATCATTTATAAGCTTGAGTAATCTCGCTGCCGAGGAATGGATCATCTCCAGATAGGTTCGTTTTGGGCCGGATATATCGGAGTGCAGTACAAGTTCAGTCAATCCGATAATACCGTTCATCGGGGTGCGTATTTCATGGCTCATGTTGGCCAGAAAAGTGCTCTTGTTTTTTTCTGCCAGTTCCGCTTGTTCTTTTGCTCTTTTAAGTTCGTCGACGGCCTGTTTCCGGTTTAAAGCATCACCGATATGACGGGCGACAAAGGCCATGAGTTCCTTATCCTTTTCCGTATAAATTATTTTTCTGTAACTTTGTATCGCCACGGCCCCTGTGACTTGACCCACAAAAAAAGGAGCTCCAAGCCAGGAATAGGGGCGTGTTCCGACACATTCTATATCGTGTTCCCGGCAGACCATGTCAAAATTTGTCGGTGTGAGCAGGAGTGGTTGTCTGGTTTTGAGTAAGTAACCGGTTATGGAACATTTCTTCTGGTCCAATTTCATTTCCATGCCTTGGAAATGGGTATCCTTTCTGTCAACAAAGTATGGAAATTTTATATATTTACCGTCCTGGTGGTCCTCTACCAACGCGATGAGAAAATTCCGGGCGTGGATTAAACGCCCCACTTTTTGGTGGAGTTTAGCATAAAGATCGGTGAGATTTTCCGAACAGTGCGCTTGCTCACTAATTTCATAGAGGACTGTTCTGAGTTGATCTGAATATTCCAATGCATTCATGGATTCTTTCAATTGCCGGATCGTTCTCATGCTTTTCAGTCGGGAGCCGATAACAGCAGCGAGCGTTTGGATTGAATCGAGAAAATCCGGCGAGAAGGAACAGGGTTTAGGGCTGCCGAGATAGAGCAGAGCGGAGAGTTCCGGGCCATCCTGAATCGGTACAAGTAAATGAGTACTATTGTTTGTTGTGGTGAGAAAGGGAGTTGGCTGCGATTCGCTGAGGATTTCTGCCGGGCAATGTGTTTCTGTAAGTTGGCCGATTATTGGGTGGTCTCCAAGAATTTTCTCAGGAACATTTTTATGACTGTCTGCGGATTGGTCCGGAAATTGAGATGGAAGAAAATTGCCGGAGAGGTCGTCCGGGAAATAAATTTCTATGAAAAAAGGCCAAAGCTTTGGAAAGATATTCGTCCGCAAAAACACCGACAGCAGACCAATCGTTTCAGTTGACCGTTGGCCTATGGTGAGTTCTTTGATAAGCTCCAGAATAGGAAGTGTGGGAGCAGCGTAAAGGCTCTTAGTAAAATCTTGCATATGGGTACAAAAGAGCTGGTTGGGGTTGCCTCAAAAAAATGGTCATAACGAAAGAAATTATATTCATTATTATAAATACCACTAGTAATCATATCAGAAAATAACGACGAGATGAAGGAAGTGAAATAATTTTTTGAAAATAATTCCTGGAAATGCAGGTATTCTGTCTGATTTATGAGAGATTTGATAGTTGAATATGTTGCACACTGAAACCTGTAATGCTCCTAGGAGCCTGTCCGAGGATGTCATTTTAACTAAATTCTTCGTTATTTTCAAAAAATTATGTTCGCAGGTAAGCGTAGACTCCGATATCGACTATATGGCTGTGCTTATTTTTCGAAAATGTCCCGACTTGAATCAAAATGCCTTTTCTCGGACAAGCTCCTAACTACCTTTTATGTTCGGCTATGACCGGATTGGTCAGCGTGCCGATATTTTCAATCTCTACCTCTACAACATCACCATCCTTGAGCGGACCGACACCGCTTGGGGTGCCGGTGATAATGATGTCGCCCGGCTCGAGAGTGAAGTTTTTGGAGATAAAAGCTATGATTTCAGGAATTTTAAAGATCATATGCCGAGTGTTGGAGCTTTGCACGACCTTGCCGTTGAGACGACATACTATCTCAAGATTCTGCGGATCGCCAATATCTTCAGGCGTTACAATGATCGGTCCGATCGGTCCAAAAGAATCTAGTGATTTGCCGCGGAACCATCCTGCTTTATCACCTTTTTGCAGATTCCGCTGACTGATATCATTGAAACAGGTAAAGCCGAGGACGTGGTCCATGGCTTTGTCAGCGGAGAGGTTTTTAACCTGGTCTTTTATGATGATTGCCAGCTCTGCCTCATGATCGGTCCGGCAATTGGCAAAACCGTACTCTTCGACAAAGGTTGGTAAGATGATCGGCTCGCCAGGGCCGATCAACACGTTGGGGGTTTTTGGGAAGAGAACAGGTTCATTGGGGATCTCATTGGTGAAATTTTGTACATCAACGGACTGGCTTTCCTTGATATGTTCCAGATAGTTCAAACCCAAGGCAACAATCTTGCTGGGATTAACCACATATTCGCCACCATTTGACATGGGCAAGGTAATTTTCATCGAATCCCCTTCGCTGGTTTATGGTTTTCTGCCGGTGGTAATTCGTTGGCGCGTAACCTTCAAAATTCAACGTACCATGATTATCGGCAATAAATCATTCTTCATTTTTCCTATGGGATGCAGGTTTTCTTTCTCCCATCCATGATCTTGTAGGCACAAAATTCGCCGCACATGGTACATGCCCCATGGGCGTCTGCAACTCCCGCTGTAGCACCGCGCCTTTTGCGAGCCAGAGCCGGATCAAGGGAGAGTTCGTACTGTTTCTCCCAATCAAGTGCCTTTCGTGCCTTGGAGATGGCGATATCCCGTTCGATTGCTCCGGGGATGCCCTTCACGATATCCGCAGCATGACCTGCCAGTCTTGTGACCATTACTCCGTCATGAACGTCTTGAGGAGTGGGGAGACAGAGATGTTCACTGGGAGTGACGTAGCAGAGAAAATCGGCACCGGCACTCGCCGCTATAGCTCCACCGATGGCAGCGGTGACATGATCATAACCAGGAGCAATATCGGTAACCAGTGGGCCAAGTACATAAAAAGGTGCTCCGTGGCAGGTGCGTTTCTGCAGCTTAATATTGGCCTCAATTTGGTTGAGCGGTACATGACCGGGACCTTCAATCATTACCTGAATCCCTTGATCCCAAGCCCTTTGGGTGAGTTCGCCAAGCGTGATCAGCTCGTGAATTTGAGCTCTGTCCGTGGCATCGGCTAGGCAACCGGGGCGAAAACCGTCTCCTAATGAGAGGGTCGCATCATAGGGTTTTACCAGGTCAAGCAGGCGGTCATACTGTTCATACAGTGGATTTTCCGCCTCATTGTGTGCCATCCAGGCGCAGGTGAAGGAACCGCCTCGTGATACGACATCCATCAATCGGCCTTCCCGATCCATAAACTCCAGGGTCCGGCGGGTCACTCCGCAGTGCACCGTAATGAAATCAATGCCGTCATCGAGATGTTTTTTGATTCCGGCAAAAATGTCGTCAACGGTCATATCAACAATGGATTTGCCCTTTTTCATTACTGTGTCGCAGGCGGCCTGGTACAGTGGAACGGAACCTATGCAGATATCCGTTTCGGCAATTATGGCTGTGCGAATTTCATCTATCGGTCCTCCGGTGGACAGATCCATAAGAGAATCAGCACCGGCGTTGACCGCGACGCGCGCCTTTTCCAATTCATTGTCAATGCTGGTGTCGTCTTTGCTTGTCCCAATATTGGCGTTGATCCGGGTACGTATTCCCTGACCGACGGCGAGAGGCTTGCCGGTGAGGTGTCTATTATTATGACAGATGATGGCAGTTCCCCTGGCTATGTTTTCGCGCAGAGTTTCAGGGGCGATATTGGCTTCTCTGGCCGCTTCGTGCATTTTGTCCGTTATTTTCCCTTCCCGGGCGTATTCCATCTGGGTTTTCATTATCCGCTTCTCCTCATATTTTTGGCGAAAAAAAAGACCGCAGGAAGCGGTCTTCAGAGGAGCAGGTTGTTTTTGCTCTATTGGTCCGTTCCCTACGCCGGTATCAACCGGATCAGGTTCAAAGGGTCACTCCGCTAAAGCAGAATTCTCAGTCTGTAGACTCCCCCAGGGATTTTTTATTCAATTGTGCCTGGAAAATTACCTTGTCTGTGCAGCGCCGTCAAGGGTTAAGCCTTGGTTGTAGGGAAAAGCTTGCTTCCGGTATTCTGGATGCATACATACTCCTTAAGTCCAAAGAACATTTTATCGGAAAGTGGACTATATCTATGAAAATGACACTAATACAGGAGGAATATTATGGTACTGACACCTTCAACCATGCAGGAACTGGGAATCAAGGCTCCGGATTTTTCTCTTCCAGACCCAACAGGAAAGGTTTATTCACTTGCGGATTGGTCAATTAGCAAAGGATTATTGGTTATTTTCATGTGCAATCACTGTCCATACGTTCTGCATATTCGTCAGAAACTGGTGGAGAAAATCCGGGATTATCAGGAGCAGGGGATTACGGTCATAGCCATCAACAGCAATGATTTCAGCGCTTATCCTGATGACAACCCGACAAATATGGCGTTTTTTGCTCAAACGCATGGCTATACCTTTCCTTATCTGGTGGACGAGGAACAGCAGGTAGCAAAAGCTTATGGCGCAGCCTGCACACCTGATTTTTTTCTTTTTGATGCTGAAAAAAGACTTGTTTACCGGGGACAGTTCGACAGTGCGAGGCCAGGAAACAATGAACCTGTCACCGGTGCGGATCTCTCTATGGCGGTTAACCTATTGATTACCGGAAAAGAGGTGTCTCTGGAACAGAGGCCCAGCATGGGCTGTAATATTAAATGGAAGCCGGGAAATGAGCCGAATTATTTCAGACTTAAGTGAGGATGGCAGCCTGCACATCAAGTGACTTGAAACAATCGATCCCTTTCGGTATGCTAAGAAAAACTCTACCCTCGCAAAGCACAGGGACTTTGTTTAGTACTCGCTTGACGGGTATTCTTTTTTATACCCCCTTGAGTACCGTGAGACGGATTGTTTTCTTTCAAAAAAACAAGAAAATAGTCTGTAAGGTATTCATCAATCACAACTCTCGCTTACCACCGGATCAAGTGCAATGGATAAAAAGACAGGCGTCTCCCTCCATATTAGAACCAAAACCTGGATCGAAAACGATAGGCAGGAGTTGCTCTTTGGCAAAGGAAAGACAGAGATCCTGGAGCTCATTGAACAAGAAGGTTCAATTGCCGGAGCGGCGGAAAAAATGGGTATGAACTATAAAAAGGCTTGGACCCATGTCAAAATCCTGCGAGATAATATCGACGATGAACTGGTTGTGGCGCAAAAGGGAGGCGGGGGCAAAGGTGGCACGATTTTGACGCCAAAAGCAGGTGAGTTGATCAAAAAATATAGTCAACTCCAAGAGGAGATAGAAGCCTTTGCCAATAAGCGATTCCGCGAACTGTTTTTTCCGGATGAAAGTCCCACCGAGTAGTGCAGGCAGAAACCAACCGTCTCTTTTCCTTGGCTGATAACTGTTTCAAACTCCGCCAAAAAATATACCTGCAATAATTGCATATTTGTTTTTCTCTTGGTATATTGCTATTCTATATTTTGTATATTCTTTTGTATATTCGCTGAGTCGATATAGTTAGGTGGCAAGGCCTGCTACAGTGGTTTGTACTCAGCTACCCTTAATATAATCTGGAGATCACTCTCATGAAGCAGATGCTCACGATGAAGATCAATGGCAATGATGTCGATTTTGAACAGGGAAAGACTGTTCTTGAGGTCTGTCAGGACAAAGGTATTCCTATTCCGACAATGTGCCATGATGCACGACTGAAACCATATGGTGGCTGCCGTCTTTGTCTGGTTGAAGTTGCAGGTGCCCCTAAACCTCTAACATCCTGTACCACTCCAGCTACTGCCGGTATGCAGGTAACCACCGAAAGTCCACGGCTTACCAGACTACGAAAAACCGTCATCGAACTCCTGCTGTCCAACCATCCCAATGACTGTATGTGTTGTGAAGCGACGGGTAACTGCGATCTCCAGGAAATGGCCTACCAATATAATGCGGATTTACATAGATTTCCGGGTGAACAGTGGGCCCTGCCCATCAGGGAAGACAACCCCTTTATCACCTTTGAAGCGAATAAATGTATCGTCTGCGGGCGTTGTACACGAATCTGTAATGAAGTTGTCATGGCTGGAACTATCGATATGACCGGTCGCGGTTTCAATGCTATTCCCGATACCGCTTTTTCCAAGCCTCGCAGCCTGCAAAATTGTGAATTCTGTGGCCAGTGCGTATCTGCCTGTCCGACAGGTGCCTTGACGGATCGGAAGAGCAGGGGCTTAGGCAGGGCAATGGAAGTGAAAAAAGTTAAAACCACCTGTTCCTATTGTGGTACCGGCTGCAACTTCTTCCTCAAGGTTCGGGGCGATAAGGTGGTTGGAGTGGAATCCGACTATGACGCGCCGGTCAATAAAGGTAATCTTTGCATCAAGGGCCGTTACGGCTACGATTTCATTCACAGTAAAGACCGGATAACTACCCCGCTGATTAAAGAAGGGGATGGTTTTCGGGAAGCTTCCTGGGATGAAGCACTAGAACTGGTTGCTAAAAGATTTAATACCATAATAGCAGAATATGGCGCGGACACGGTCGGTGGTTTTTCCTCTTCGAGATGTACCAATGAGGAAAATTATCTCCTGGCTAAATGGGTTCGTACAGCGGTCGGCTCGAACAACGTCGATAACTGCGCCCGAGTCTGACACGCTCCTACCGTGGCCGGTCTGGCCACAAGCCTTGGAGCAGGTGCTGCTACTAATTCTCTCGCACAAATGCCTGACATTGATGTCTTGTTTTTGTTCGGCTCCAACCCGACGGAAGCTCACCCCATTGTCTCACTCTACTTGAAAGAGGCGATAAATAACGGGGCGAAGCTGATTGTCAGCGATCCGCGCAAAACCTGGATGGCCAAGAGAGCCGATGTCTGGATGAATCTCAAACCGGGCAGCAATATCGCCCTGTTAAACGGGCTGATCAACGTCATTCTGTCAAATGGTTGGGAAAATAAAGAGTTTATAGCCAAAAGGACCGAGGATATTGAGGAGCTGAGAACTAAGGTCGCGGAATACGATCTTGACCGTGTCGAAAAACTGACCGGTGTGTCTCAGGACAAAATCATCGAATCCGCCCGGGTCTATTCACATGCGGATAAGGCGATGATTGTCTATGGCCTCGGGGTAACTGAACACATAACCGGAACAGAAAACGCCATGGCTATAGCCAACTTAGCTTTGGTGTGTGGCCAGATAGGACGGCCAGCTACCGGTATTATGGCTCTCAGGGGACAAAACAATGTTCAAGGTGCCTCGGATCTTGGTCCTTTACCGGCCACTCTTCCAGGGTATCAGTCGGTTGCCGACGAAAAGGTTCGCGATAAATTTGAAAAAGCCTGGGGCAGAAAGATTAAGAAGGAACCGGGACTGAAGTCGGTAGAGATGCTCGATGAATGTGTGCGTGGAAAATTTAAAGGCATTTTTATCCTCGGTGAAGACCCGGCCCAGACTGATCCGGATCTCAACCATGTGCGAAAGGCGCTGGAAGCGGTCGACTTTTTGGTGGTTCAGGATATCTTCCACACCGAGACGACCCGTTTCGCCGATGTCATCCTGCCGGGAGCAAGTTTTGCCGAGAAAGACGGAACGTTTACCAACGGTGAAAGACGGATTCAGCGAGTCCGAAAGGCCGTCCCGCCTGCTGCCGGACTGGCGGAGTGGGAGGTTATCTGTAAACTCTCGACCCTGATGGGATATCCGATGTCCTATAACAGTCCCGCGGAAATCATGGACGAGATCGCATCCTTAGTACCGATCTATGGTGGTATCAGTTACGACCGGCTCGAAGAAAGAGGCATTCAATGGCCTTGCCCGGATAAAAATCATCCCGGCACAACCACCCTCTATACCGACCTCTTTGCCAGAACCAATGGACTTGCGGCCTTTATGCCGCTTGACCATCAAGGTTCAGGTGAGGTGACTGACGAGGAATATCCTCTGGTGCTCATTACCGGTCGAATCCGTGAACATTATAATAATGGTTCCATGACCAGAAGGTGCCATGGTATTGCCCAGATAGTACCGGCGGAGCGTGTCGAGATCAGTGTCGAGGATGCAGAGGCTCTCGGTATCCTCGACAGGGCCTGGGTGAAGGTGTCTTCTCGAAGAGGTGAGGTAAAGGTTCGGGCGAAAGTTACCGACCGCTCACAGCCAGGAAGTGTTTTTATGACTTTCCATCATGAGGACGCACTCACCAATAACCTGACTTCAGCGCATCGTGATCCAATTTCGGGAACACCGGAATACAAAGCCTGTGCGGTACGCATTGACAAGGTTGAGGAAACTGAAATTGTTGCGACCTGATATTTCCAATTAATATAGAGCTCCTCTCGAGAGGCCTTGATGCTGGAACAGATCAAGGCCTTTCTTGTTTTATTGCTCTCTGCAGTCTCAGATAAAAGCCCATTAAGCCTTTGTGCCTTCTTTAGTCAGCAGTCGATTGATCCCTTGCTTCTTTGGGTTTACCAATTCCGCTGTAGCCTCCTTGTCAACATGGGCAACGATAATATCACCAATTTCTTCAGTAACATTCTCAAATATACCAAATCGTTTCATGCCATTGGTTTGCTGACGATTGTCATCGGTCGGGGTCATGTACTGAATGATGTCTCCTTTGTATCGGTGTATCAAAAAGAGTTGAAGAAGTGTCATAAGCCGTTTTCTGCGGAGATCGGTTTCATGAATTATCTGGTTACGGATAAACAGAAACACCCGGTCTTCGCGATCACGCAGTATCGTAAATACAACCTCTGCCACCTTGGTTTCTGCTTGGTCGAGAACGCCAAGCACCAATATGTCGGAACCTGGATTTTTCGGCCTCAGTCGAACCTTGAGCCCTGGTTTAATGTTATGAAGTTCGGACCACTTGGATAGCCAATCTTCAAGGAGTGAAAGTGGTGGTTCTGTTTGAATGAGGTGTTGGTATTGTGTAGATCCTTTTCCCATTGCTTTGGTGGTTGCTGTTCTTCCCGAGCATGCGGACAGGGCTCCATCGAGTCTTGGACCACCTACCAGGGACTGCGGAGTTGTATAGGGAGATTCAAGTAATCGCAGCTTTCGCTGTAATCTTGCCAAGGCAAGCATTCCATCCTGCCTGAGAGCGGTCGCAAGCTCCTCACCAGCCACGCCATCTGCCTGATGTCCACCATAGGTTATAAAATTAAAGACATAGCCTAGTTTTCCAATTTCGCTGGGAAATTGCCGCATATCTTCATCACTCATCCCGGTCGTATCCCAGTTAAATGAAGGCGAAAGATTGTATGCCAACATCTTGTCAGGATAGACGGCATGAATAGCTTTTGCGAATTTAGCAGCTTCGGGTAAATTGGCTGTTTTGGTTTCCATCCAGATGATGTCGGCAAAGGGAGCAACTGCTAAAGATTTGGCGATGGCGTAGTCAATGCCTCCGCGTATCTGAAAAAAACCTTCCGTCGTTCTTGGTCTATTCCAGTCCCAGGTAATATTGGCACCAATCTGTTTTGCTTTTTGCCTCGCCATAAAGTGGGATACCTTCTTGGCATATCTTAACCATTCTTCAACGGTCATCCCGATTTCCTGACCATCGTCTTTTAGAAGTCGCAGTTGATCGGCAACTGCTTCCGGAAAAGTCTTAATTCCGGCATCGGTTTCCCAAGCCTGGGCCACAATAGTCATGGCCTCATCAAGCACATACTCTAACTCGAACCTGTCATCTGAAATCTTTTTGGACATAATAGTCGTTAATTTTTCATAGATATCAGCAGATTTAAACCAGTCGATCGCGAGTTCATACTGCTCTTCAGCAAGATCGAATAACAGATGGCCGAGTACATCCTTATGTCCGAATTGATTGAATAAGCGTTGTACTGTCAATGCACAAAACTTATAAAGTGGCACACTCAGGTTTGTCGCACCCAAAATAAAGGCTTGATCCCTGCTATCGTTATTACTATCGAGCAAGGTGGCGGCTTCTGCGTCTGTACGGGCCACTATGATGCCTGGAACCCGCATTATATCCAGCTGAAAACGGGCTGTGTTGAGTCGTTTAATTTGCTCGTCCACCGAAACCAAAACCTTGCCGCCCTGATGACCGCATTTCTTCGTCCCCGGTCGCTGGTCTTCAATATGATACCCGGGGACACCAACTTCTACAAAACGTCGTATCAGATTGCGAACATGCGCATCGCCTCCGTGGCCGGTATCGGCATCGGCGATTATAAAGGGTCGGAAATCATGTTCAGAGGTTTTTAGCCTTTCATCTTCTGTCATTCGAGATCGAAAAAACTTCTGGTTTCTGTCGGCAGTGAGCAGAGCTCTGACTATGGGGGCTGCCTCATCTGGAACCTGACTTAATGGATATGAGGCTAAGTCTGCTCCAGGGTCCTCACCTATAGAACCCTTTGCAGAGGTTGCCCAGCCTCCCAGGTAAATTCCTTGGATTCCGGCTCTTTTTATGGTTACGGCTTGTCCTGGAGAGTAGGGGCCGAAGGTGGTAATTGACTTTTTATTGGTAAAATTTTCTTTCAAAAGTGTGTAAAATCCCTCTGCCGCTTCTCGGGCTACGGTATAGTCATTGGCTATGGTGCCTTGCTGTTCCGCCACCTGCCGTTCAGAGTAAAGTCGTTGAATCCCTTGAAACCGGGAACTGGAGAAATATTCCTGTAGCGCACTTATCTGTTTTCCTAGCATGTCTTTCTCCTTGAAATTATGTTGTAAGACCTAATCCCGTTAAACGGGATAAGTACCTTCACGAAATAATATTCCGGCAAAAACGCACAAAAAATTATTTCCAAGGGACTAGATTCTCGGTGATTCGTCGACCGGTTTGCCTGAATTCTTTGAGGTAGACAGCGATTCGCCGTTTACCTTCATTTAAGTCCTCATTATTGAGATTGATATTCAACAAATCGATATACCAAGGAATTTTTACATCTTCGTTGATATAATCTTTTACCATTTCATAAATGATTGGTAAGGAGGTTGTCTTTGAGTTTTCATGCACGTCGCGGCTCCCTGCCTTGAGAAGTTTTTCATACTCTTCTTCCAGTAGCCGCTCAAAAAGTTCTTGGGTAAATGTTTGTCCTTTGAGTACTCCGGTTTCAGTATCATCTTCGGTGATTACACCACGTTTGTGCACCCATTCCCAAAGAATACTCATCCGAATTTCACCGGTAGCCATATCTTCCATCAGATAAAGAATGTCGTCATTGCCGAAAAAATCAGCAGGCTTTAACGCGGCTGCTTGAAACCCCTGGGCAAATGCATTTCCATATTGCAGGGCGACGCTTACAAGATTTCTTGCTCCACGAATGGTCCGAGGAGCATCTTCCAAGAGAAAGAGATCATCGGCATCTTTCTGCTCGTATCTCAGTTTTGGAAAAGGTCTGCCAAGTTGATTGTTCTCACCGACCTTTTCCCAGACAGGCCGAATAATGTGGACCATCTTCCAATGGGCGACCCATTTTCCGCAGGCGCCTGCCTTTTGTTCTCGTTCGGCTCCAGCAAAGGCGTTTTTCATACTTGTTTCTACACCCGCCTTGGAGCCAACGGGGATGTTAGGCTCCATCCCCCCCTGAAACAGTGCGAAATTACCATTTTTGTCAGGAGTATTTACACAGCGGCGCACTCTATCCTCATAGTTCCGCATATAGCCATAGGTCATGCCGATGGCTTCAATATTTGGGTTAATAAAGTGAGTATCCCACGCCATGGCATCAGCCACACTGTTGATGTAATCCCATCTTCCCGTGTTAAAGCCCACAAAGTGACCGCCTAAAGCGGCTCGGATTTCCATAATTTGAAACGTTGCTTCAACCTGTTCAAGAAGGACGTAAACCAGTATCGAATTTGGTTTTAAGCCTAATACGGATTCGAGGCCATCCAGCAATTTCTTCCAAAATGCGGCCTCCTCGGCAGTTTGAATTTTGGGAAGGTATAACACAAGGGAAGAACCATTTTGTCGCAACGCATCGTGATTGTTACTCATGTAAAGAGTTGTATCGACAATTGATGCTGAGAAACCCTGTCCCTTCCGGTCTCTAAAGTGTCGATCATCGAGGTGAAGTCCACGTGGCCTGAATATTTTGGTGGTGAATTTCAGCTGCTCTTTCCAGTCATCGATAATAGTTCTTCCCAAAAACGACTCAGCCCAACTGTTCATTTCTTTTGCAACTGTTTCAGCAACAGTTAAGAATAATGGATCGTTTTGAAATGCCAGCTTGAGGTTTCGAAGATTATCTAAAGACATTGTTTTAATCTGTCCAAGGGCGTCTTCTCCGTCAAACATCCAACCATCCGCTCCGGAAAGTAGCGCGTAGGCAACATTTCTGATGCTGTTCTCAAGCGGTGCTCCGGGTCTGGTTGCAGGTCCGGTTCCTTGAATCCATTGCCGTTGAAGATCAGGTGGAATGGTTGGGCCATAGAAATTGCCGGCCCGTGCATCTGCTACTGTAATTTCGGTTCCAGCTATGATCGCATCATTTGCCAGAAAGGTGATTCGTTCTTTATTTTCAAATCGTTGCTTTCTTTTCGCGTTTCGCTTTTCCATTAAGGAATTGCGTTGTTCATTAAGAGACGCCATGCTTTCCAGTGCATTTAAAGCATCTGCATCAAGGACATCCGGATAGCTCTCTAAGAGTTCTTTCGGGTACAACAGTCGTTTCGTGATCGATTCTGTCATTGGCAACTCCTTTTTTTGTTAGTTGTCCTTACATAATTGATTGCGAAATGTTATTGTCAAGCGAAAATTCGCTACAAGAGACAGTCCTTTGCAAGTTGAAGTAACCTAACGTTTGAAATTTGGAGTGTATTAAATTTATGAATCAAAATATAACTACGGAAAATTTAAAAATAATCTTTGGTCTGAAGATTAAATCCTTTCGAACCGAACGAGAATTGTCCTTAAAGGAACTCTCAAACAAAGCGGGAATTTCGGTTTCATATCTCAGTGAGATCGAGTCCGGCAAAAAATATCCCAAGCCGGAAAAGATGATCAGTCTGGCGCAGGCCCTTGGGGTGGCATATGATGTTTTGGTCTCATCGATAGTTGATAAAGCCCTTGATCCCTTTACCGCACTCATCAATTCAGAACTTATAAAACAGTTTCCTTTTCACCTGTTCGGAATTTCAGCGCACGATATCCTTGGCTTGTTTAAAAACGATCCGGAAAATGCGCATGCATTTTTACAGACGTTTTTACAAATTAGTCGGGCCTATGACATGTCATTGGAGAATTTTCTTTTTGCAGCATTGCGGACATTTCAGCGACTCCACAACAATTATTTTCCAGACTTGGAAAATCTGGCGACTGAATATGCTCGTCAAAATGGGATTGACAGTAACAGTACCAATTTTGATCAGCTCAAGAAGATTCTTGAAGAAAAATATTTATATCGCATAGAGGAGTCAGAGCTTTCACACCATCCCGTGCTCAATGGTTTTCGCTCAGTCTACAGGGGAAAGGGGGTACTTTCCATCAATGACAGATTGCTGCCCTCTCAAAGGACATTTATTCTTGCACGGGAAATTGGCTTTATAGAGCTTGGCTTTGAACAACGACCACTTACCTCTTCATGGATCAAAGTGCAGAGTTTTGATCAATTAGTTAATAATTTCAAAGCTTCCTACTTTGCCGGAGCTTTACTTATTCAACAGGATAGATTTGCAAAAGATATCAAGGAATTTCTTGGACGAAGCGAATGGAATGGTGAACTTTTTGCCGACTTGCTCACTCAACATCAAGCCACTCCTGAAATGCTTCTTTATCGTATGAGCCAAGTAATTCCGGGAGTTTTTGGCGTAAGTTCAATTTTTTATTCGCGATTCACCAATTCTGAAGACCGACTGTCGGTGAAATTAACCAAAGAACTCAACATGACGGAGGTATTAGTTCCGTATGGCTTGGGCATTGGTGAACATTACTGTCGACGCTGGCTTCCCCTTCGGCTTCTGAAAAAATTGCGACAAAACAATCTTTTTCTCATTACAGGAGTACAGAAAATCCAGTTTGTAAAAACTGGTGCCAGTTTTTTACTCATAAGTATGGCCCGGCCATTATCACTTTCAAAAGAGCGTGAATCGGCAATCGCCATTGGATTCAAGATTGACAAAAAATCTCAATCTCTTGTTAGGTTTTTAGACGATCCCACAATTCCGGAAGAAATGGTCGGTGAAACCTGTGAACGCTGCCCATTGACCGATTGCAGCGAAAGGGTGGCCGAGGCCGGCATTATCTATAGGCAAAATGTGGTAAAAGCCCGGGAAGCGGCCTTACAAGAATTTATTGAATAGATTTCCCTGCTGATTTTTGCCTCCTGGCGCCAGCTTCCTTTTAATCGCACTGCATAGGAATTACGATTGAACCCTGCATCATGTTACCTGAATTGACATCTCCGATGTCACTGAAGGAATACATTGGCAATCACTATTGGACATATCCAGCAATGCCATATTTAATGAATCGCAATAAAGTATTTTTATTAAAATTAGGCGAATAGTCATAAAAAATACAAAGGAATAAATGATGAGCGATGATTACCGACCAATGTGGGAAAAGATGGGGCTCGATCTTGAGGCACATGATGCGTTGCTGGCTATTTTGGGACAAGCATATGGAGATATTTATCTGGCGCAAAAGAAACGACCGGAAGGAATGGGGTACTTCGATTTTGTCATGAGCGAGGTGCATGGACTGCGAATCAAAGAATTGCTTGATGAGAAAGAAGCCGGTCGTAAAATTATTGGTTCTTATTGTGTTTTCGTTCCGGAGGAGATTGCACTTGCGGCAAATGCAACGTTGGTTGGTCTCTGTTCAGGAGCAGATTTTGCGATGGAGGAGGTTGAAAAGATTCTGCCGCGCAATACCTGTGCCCTGATTAAGTCGGCATTCGGTTTCAAGATCGGTAAAGTGTGCCCGTATCTGGAAAGTGCCGATATGGTCGTTGGCGAAAACACCTGTGACGGTAAGAAGAAAAGTTATGAATCTTTAGGTAACCTTATTGAAAATCTTTACGTTATGGATCTTCCCCAGGTGAAATCTGAAAAAGGCAGGGAACTCCTCAAGACTGAATACAAACGCTTTCAAGAAGCTGTAGAGCAACTCACAGGTGTGGCCATTACTGCAGATTCTCTAAGGAATGCTATCCAGACGGTTAACGCCAAACGGGCCGCTGTTCATCGATTGTCATTACTCCGAAAAGCCAATCCTGCTCCGATTTCGGGGCTTGATGCGCTGCTTGTCAATCAGGTTTTCTTCTATGATAACCCGACCAGATTTACCGGTTCGGTAAATAAAATCTGTGATGAACTCGAAAAACGGATCGAAGAAAATCAGGGCGTTTTTCCTGGGAAGACTCCACGCATACTTGTTTCAGGCTGTCCCCAGGCTGTTCCCAACTGGAAGCTTCCGGCGATTGTTGAGAGTGCCGGTGCGGTAATTGTGGGAGAGGAATCCTGTGTCGGAGAACGTGGAACTCGCAATTTGGTTGATAATTCCGGTCAGACAGTCGATGAAATGCTGGAAGCTCTTGTGGACAGGTATTTCAAAGTAGATTGCGCAATTTTCACCCCAAATGTGGAGCGACTGGCTCACATTCAAGAGATGGCTACGGAATATAAAGTCGACGGCGTAATTCATTATGGATTGCAATTTTGCCAGCCGTATTTGATGGAAGCGATACCGGTTGAAAAATCTCTGGAAGATAAAGGTATACCCTGTCTACGTATTGAGACGGATTACTCCATGGAAGATATGGGTCAGTTGAAGACTCGTGTGGAAGCGTTCGTTGAGCAGTTGAGATAATAACAGGGAACCGTATTATTATGCGTTTTGCCGGAATTGATATAGGCTCACGTTCGATCGAGTTAGTTGTCGTAGATGATGCTGGTGAAATGATCTTCAGCCTGCAGGCGGATACCGGTTTTGATCCGATGTCTGAAGCTCGGAAATTAATAACTGCCGTCAAATACGACCACATTATGGCGACCGGCTATGGCCGGAATCTCTTCGAAATTGCTTTTGAGGCACCTACGGTTACCGAAATAAAGGCCCATGCAACCGGTGCATGGGTCCTCTTCCCCGATGCTCGTGCAGTGCTGGATATTGGCGGTCAGGACAGCAAAGCCATTTCCCTTTTTGATACCGGAAAAGTAAGAAAATTTGAGATGAACGATCGTTGTGCAGCAGGCACCGGGAAATTTCTGGAGATCATGGCCAGGAGCCTGGGTTTTACGATCGATGAATTTGGTCGGGAAGCACTCCTAGCAGAAAAACATCTTAATATTTCCAGCATGTGCACTGTGTTCGCAGAGTCGGAGGTGACATCTCTGATTGCCAAAGGACAGGACAGGCGGGAAATTTCTCGAGGTTTGCATGATAGTGTAGTTCGTCGGGCCGCAGGAATGATAAACCGGGTATCTTCGGATGGAGACATCGTGTTTACAGGCGGAGTAGCAAAGAACCCATGTATGGTTTTGCTTTTGTCGGAGAGACTGGGCCGCAAGATATTAATTCCTGACGATCCCCAGTGTATCGGCGCATTTGGTGCGGCATTGTTGTCGCGACAATTAACTACAACTATTTAGTATTTGGTTTATATTTCCCAACTGGGCTCTACCCTACAACTCGAACTGGAGTCAGGTTTCAATCGAGAGTATCTCGCAAAGAAAAAATGGAAGCGAGGTTTGGTTTCCACCACTGACGACCAAACTCTCATGTGTACTGAGCCATTTTTTCCCCCCCTATCGAACTTTCAATTAAGTGATTAAGTTCTGCACTGAGCAGAGTTAAAAAATTGTGAATATAGGAGAAGTTCTTGTTGTTGGAATAGTGAAATTCTCTTACAGAAAAAGCAAGATGGCTCTTCCGGTTTAAGGATATTTTTTATTCAATCCAACTCAAGTCTCGATTGCTTCATTCCGGGCTGGATAATTTTGGAGGGGGTTATGAAAATAAATACCAGCATGACTTTTATTGGGTTTTGTTGTCTGATTCTACCGATAACCTCGTTTGCAGCAACTATAGACAAGGGAAATATCGAGAAGAGAATTATCAAGAAGAGAATTATCAAGATGAAAGCACATGAAAAGGCTGTTGCTGCATGCAAGGGAGAAAAAGCTGGAGACTCTGTCGAATTCATTAATATATGGGGCAAGAAGATCAAGGGAATTTGTGTAGACGAAGAAGGAACATTGATTGCCATTTCCGTTGATAAATTAAGAAATTAAATGAAATCCTGTTTTGAGAAACGACACTCTGCACCAGCCAACTACAAAAAGTTATCTCCATTTATAACGGGTGCTTAACCAGCAGAAATCTTGTAGTATATAAAGATAGATGGACAAGATCAACAATCCTAGGAGTTGGAGTCGAAAATCAACAACAACAAGCTGTGATTATGAGGCAACAGAGCAAGGTGAAAGTAATCGTAAGAGGCAGAGTGATCGGCGGACCTCTGCCGTTAATATGTTTGCCTCTGGTGGCGAAGAACAGAGAAAGTCTTCTGTTGCAGGCTGATGAGTCGATTGTTATGCAGCCGGACCTGCTGGAATGGCGAATTGACGAATACCAGAAAGTTGCAGACGTTATCGATTGTTTGGATTTGCTGGAGGAGCTCCGACTGGCAATTGGCGATATACCCCTGATTTTCACCTGCCGGATCGACCGGGAAGGCGGTTTTCAGAAAATCTCACAGGACAAGCGGCTGGTGTTGATCACCGCAGCCATGGAATCAGGAAGTGTGGATGTTGTCGATATCGAAATGTGCAATGAGAGGGCTTTTATTGAGACCATCAGAAAAAGTGCACATGCAAATGGAGTCAAACTGATTTTGTCTCATCATAATTTTTCAGAAACCCCAGCCGCCGATTTTATTTATAACACCTTGGTACAGGCTCAGAAAATGGGTGCTGATGTTGCAAAAATTGCTGCAATGCCTAAGAATTATGCAGATGTTCTGACGCTGATGAGTGCAACGAACAAAGCAAGAAACGAGGGAGTAGAAGTACCAATGGTCACCATCTCCATGGGATCGGAAGGGGGAATAAGCAGATTGGCAGGTGGTCTCTTTGGTTCTGATATCACCTTTGCTGTCGGCTGCAAATCTTCGGCTCCGGGGCAGATTCCGATCGCTGATTTAAAAGCAGGTATGGCATTACTTTATAGTTCTTGATGAATGGCATTATCGCATAAGATTTTGTAATAACATATTAAAAAAATAGTTTGTCTGCTGATGTTCTATGGATGGTCCGGATCTTCATTAAAAGTAATATCTAGCGTATTGCCTTCGTCATCGACCAACCAATGATCAAACAGATTGTATTCCTCAATCTGTCTGATGAAGTCCGTGGTTTCTTGATATTCAAAAACGAGATCTGTTATGACCTGTAAATTGTTTTCATCTAGATGGGAGGTTTTAAAACCGAGGATTTCTTCTTCCTGCCTAACTAGTTCTGCAGTAAGTTCGATTTTTTCACCGTTTTTAGTTGATATGATAATGTGATAGTTGTTTTTGGTAAGAGGTTCTATGGGAGCGATAATGGCTAATCCTCCCAGACTAATATCAATTGTTTGAGCTTTGATATTAGTTTCTTTACTAAACGACAAAATAGCTTCACCACTGATGGGAACTCTTACATAAATTCTTTTGTAATCCATGAAAGGCCTTAATTATTTTCTTAATTTCTATCTGTTGTGTTGCATAAAATACAATTGCTCAGTTACTTTATCACAAAATTTCTGAAAAGAATATTTAACATTTTAATATTGTGTTTTTATTCATGTGAAAATTGATATAATTTCTTAGTAATCGAGATAACCCCTAACATTAAAAACCGGCAGCACAAGAACGGGACCGGATTATGATTGGTATTGATCGTTAGTCAACAGCAAAAAAGCGGAATTGCCAAATGGCTTCATCATCCTGTTGCTCAGTCTGGAGGAAAAGTTGTATGCCGATATCCGGGCACGATTTAGGAAGGAGGTTCCCTCATGTATAAGATATTCATGGTCATGCGAAGCTGGCTGATCGTGCTATGTGTATTGTTGCTTGTGTGCCTGGTTAATGGTTGCAAGAGTACAGATAATCCCAAAAAAATTCCTCCTAAATTGGCCAAGGAGCTGGTCTTTTACGACTGGGTGGATGACATGCCCCAATCGGTGCTTGATGCCTTCACCAGGGAATATGGGGTCAAGGTGAACTACATCACTTTTGAATCCCAGGAAGAGGCCGTGGTAAAAATTCAAAAAGGCATGGTCTGCGATGTGGCGATACTTGAAAATCCATTCATCCCAGCATTGATTGCAGCTCAGCGGCTTTCCAAGATAAATTTTGATTATATCCAAAATTTTAAAAATATTTCGGCGAATTTTCGCGATCTGGCCATCGATCCCGGCAATCACTACACTGTTCCCTATCATTACGGTACAACCGGACTGCTGGTGCGCACCGATCTCATCGGCAATGTGGTGACCAGCTGGACCGACCTGTGGAAACCCCGCTTTGCCGGGAAGGTTGCTCTGCGGCAGCAGCAGAGGGAACTCATGGGCATAACTCTTTTGTCGCTCGGGTACGAGCTGAATTCAGAAAAACCGGATGAAGTCAATGCCGCTATAGATCGTCTTATTGCCCTGAAAAAATCTGTCCTTTGGGTCGAGGTGGATACCCCCAAGGCGGTGGCCAAACTTTTGAGTGGCGAGGCTGTCATACTTCTGGGCTGGCCTTGGGATTATCAGATAGCGCACGGAGCCAATCCGGCCGTCGCCTATATCCTGCCCAAAGAGGGTACCGCTCTGTGGAGCGATAATTATGTGATCCCTGCGACCAGCCAAAACTCTTATACAGCAGCAACCTTAATCAATTTTTTACTGCGACCGGAGATCAGCGCCAGGATTGTCAATGAAAAAAATTATCCCACCGCCAACGACGCCGCTATTCCACTGGTCCAACCGAAGGTTCGAAATGATCCGGTAATTTTCCCTTCGGCTGAAGAACTTCGCCGGGCCCATTTTTTCCTCCCAATACGGCTAACGGAAAAATCATTATACAGGCAAGCATGGAATCGTTTTCTCGCGGCGCCTATCTCTTCACGAGGCGTCCAATGAACCAGGACCAGCCCCGGCGTTCGTCCGGCAGTATGCGTCGAAAGTTGTTGATGGTATTTGGCCTATCCATGCTGATTCTGGTACTTTCAGGTATCTCGGGCCTGTATTTCCTGGTTCGGCAAACTGAATATGAGGGGTGGATGGGGCGTCAACGAGAGGCAACACAGCGGGTGGCCCAAACTGTAGGAAATTTTATCAATCGACAGCAAAATCTGCTGACCATTCTGCGCCTCTTCGGTCTTGATAAAATATCGGATATTCATCGTGAATTCAATGAAATGAAGGTCAAGGAGCCCATTCTGCAAGAGTTGGTGCAAGTCGATGCACTCGGCCGGGTTATCGCGCATGCCCCGAAAAACCAAAACATCCTGGCCAACCTGTTCACTATTCCTCAATCAAACTGGTTCATAACAGCACGCAATGGAGAAAATTACATAGGTGACAGGCAACTGTCGGCCACAAGCGAACCCTATTTGATTTTCTCCATTCCCGCCAAAGAGGGTGGAGTGATCGCCAGTCGACTGCGGATGCATATCTTGAATGAGGTGGTGGCCAATCTTCATTTCGGTAAGAGGGGAACCGCCTATCTCATTAACCGGGATGGAAGGGTGATCGCCCATTCATCTCCCGAGGTGGCTCTTGCCAACACCAGGTTGGAGGAGCATTCAGACATCATCAAACTGATCCGTGTTAACAGAGAAATGTGGTCGGGAATTTATCACAATTTCAGTGGGGAGGCAGTGATCGGCACGATGCTCCACGTTCCCGGAACCCCTTGGATTGCAGTCACTGAATTACCTCTGGTTGAAGCCCACGCCGCAAGCCTGCGAGCCTTATCGCTCATACTTTCGGCGGCAATAATGATAAGTGCCTTGCTGGTAGTCATCATCTCCAAATTCCTCAATCACCAGTTCCTGGAGCCCATGGATCAGTTGCAGCAAGGGGTGCAACTGATCAGTCTGGGAGATCTGGAACACCGTCTGGCCCTGACCGGTCCGGATGAAATCCGCAATGTAGCGACAGCCTTCAATGACATGACCCTCCGCCTGCAACAACGGCAACAAAAAATTTCCGAACAGAACACCGCTCTGCAACAGGCTAAAGATATTGCCGAAACCGCCAACCAATCCAAATCGTTGTTCCTTGCCAACATGAGTCATGAGATCAGAACGCCGATGAATGTAATCATCGGCATGACCCATCTTGCAAGACAGGCACAAACGGATGAAAAGAGACAACACCTTTTGCAATCGGTGCAGCATTCCGCCGAAAGTTTACTCGGTATTCTTAATGACATTCTTGATTTTTCCAAAATAGAAGCTGGTCAGCTCCAGTTAAACCGGACCTCCTTTGACCTGCGTCAGCTGCTTGATAATATTGAGGCTACCATGAACGGAGCCGCCGTTGAGAGAGGTTTGGAACTGCACATATCAATTCCGGACGCATGCCCTGTGCTCTTTATTGGCGACGACCTGCGGTTACAGCAAATCTTGCTCAATCTGGTCAGCAACGCCATTAAATTCACCCATGTTGGCTCCATCACTATCGCAGTAGCCGTTGAAAACACAGGGGATGATGACGATGGGACGGCAACGTTACATTTTTCTGTAGAAGATACGGGGATAGGTATTCCACCACAGAAAATGTCCATGATTTTCAACAACTTTGAGCAGGCAGATAATTCATTCGCCAGAAAATACGGGGGAACCGGTTTGGGATTGGCCATTTGTAAACAGCTGACTGCATTGATGGAAGGCCGCATCTGGGTTGAAAGCCGAATGGATGTCGGCAGCATTTTTCATTTTACCGTTCGTCTGCAGCACTCCCTGGAATCCGCCTCTCCAGACACGATGAATCGAGATGTCGGCGCAACTGCGATGAGCCGGAATTTACAGGTATTGATTGTTGATGACAACCAGATGAATTGTGACTTGGCCTGCATGATACTTGAATCAGTTTATCGGGTTGCCACCGCCTGCAACGGTATGGAGGCACTGATGGCCTTGGCCGGAAAGAGGTACGACGCTGTACTCATGGACGTACAAATGCCTGTAATGGATGGTTTTTCAGCCAGCGGTATCATCCGATCGGTGGAGCGGGGGATGCCTCTTGATATCGAATTGCCGGACAATATCGCTGCAGCTCTTAAAGAAAAACTGGAAGGGAAACATTTGCCGATCATCGCTATGACAGCTCATGCAATGAGTGGAGATAAAGAAAGATGTCAGCTCGCAGGGATGGATGAATATATTACCAAACCATTTCAACCTGACAAATTCGCTGCTACTTTGCAGTCATTGATTAACCCGCCTCGGGTCTTGAGCCGGGTTGAAAAAGAAACTATCAAAGCATAGTACAGAATTGCCCAGAGGTGAGTGGTTTTCATTCTCTATAAAACAATTGCCACCTTCGCTAGACGACTGGTCAACAATTTCTATTTTGTACATGAGGTAATTGAGGAAACTGAATACCCCTCAATTAAAATTCAATGTTGACAAACTCGTACAAACTTCGATTTCCGATGGCCAAATAAAAAGCTTCATATTGGAGGCGTGCAATTTTTCTATCATTTCTGAGTACATACGGTACGTCGGAATGATAGAAAAATTGTAACAACGAACAAGATGAAGAGTTTTTACGACGCCATCAATGTTCAAAAGAGGTAAAATATCATGGCACAGATCACAGAAAGAAATCACCGTATTGTTCTCGCATCACGCCCCGACGGAGCGCCGACTAAGGACAATTTCCGATTGGAAGAAGCTGCAATGCCAGTTCCGACGGAAGGACAAGTACTGTTGCGCAGCATTTATTTATCCCTTGATCCTTATATGCGTGGACGGATGAGTGATGCTCCATCTTATGCACCACCCGTCAATATCGATGAGGTAATGGTGGGTGGTACCGTTTGTCGGATTGCAGAATCCCGGAATCCTGCTTTTGAAGTTGGAGAGTGGGTTCTTGGTTATATCGGCTGGCAACACTTTGCAGTATCTGATGGTTCAGATCTGACCCAGCTGGGTAAAAAACCTGAAAAACCTTCCTATGCCTTGGGTATTTTGGGGATGCCTGGCTTTACGGCTTATATGGGTTTGTTGGACATAGGGAAACCAAAGCCGGGTGACACTCTGGTTGTGGCCGCAGCAACCGGTCCGGTTGGTGCAACTGTAGGGCAGCTTGGAAAATTGAAAGGCTGCCGGGTGGTAGGTGTTGCCGGAGGTTTTGAAAAATGTGCCTATGCCAAAGAAATTCTGGGTTTTGATGCATGCCTCAATCATCATGACCCCGATTTCGCCGACCAGCTGAGACAGGCGTGTCCAGATGGAATTGACATCTACTACGAGAATGTTGGCGGCAAAGTATTTGACGGTGTCTTGCCGCTACTCAATGTTGGAGCAAGAATTCCGGTATGTGGCCTGGTCTCAAGATATAACGCCACAAAACTTCCTGATGGACCAGATCGTTTGTCACTTCTCATGGGTACAATTCTGGTCAAGCGAATCAAAATGCAGGGATTTATCATCTTCGATGATTATGGTCATCGGTATGATGAATTTGCTGAGGAGATGTCAAAATTACTGACTGCCGGAAAAATACACTATCGGGAACAGATTGTTGATGGTCTGGAGAATGCACCCCAAGCATTTATCGGAATGCTGGAGGGACAGAATTTCGGCAAACTTGTCATCAAAGTCAATAATGAGCAGTAACCGGCTCCTGCCGGAGTTGTGACTTTTGTCGGCATGATAGAGCTGAAAACCACATCTGGAGGATGCGATGCCTACATTGAACAGCAGCAGTAACGGCAACCAGCCAATCGACCGCAAAACCATCGATAAGCTGAAACGCGGCTTCGCCTACAAGCTTTTTTATCAGCAGGGTGTATGGACCCAGAACGCATCGTTGAACGACTATTATCTGGCAGTCAGCTATACGGTTCGCGATCGGATGCAACAACTGTTCATCAACTCGATTCGAGCTCTCCAGGAGAAAGAGAGCAAGATTGTTTGTTATCTGTCCGCCGAGTTCCTGATGGGTCCACATCTGCACAATAATTTGGTCAATCTTGGCATGTTTGACCAAATCGCCCAGGCAGCAGCGGAATCCGGCTTGGACCTCCAGCAGATCATCGATCACGAGGAAGAACCCGGTTTGGGCAACGGCGGCCTGGGCAGACTGGCGGCCTGCTACATGGATTCATTGTCCAGCCTGCAGATCCCCGCCATCGGCTATGGCATTCGGTACGAATTCGGCATGTTCGATCAAGCAATAGAAAAGGGCTGGCAGAAAGAATTAAGCGATCGCTGGTTGCAGCCCGGTAATCCCTGGGAGTTTAAGAAAACAGATGCGGCGGTTGAGGTAGGCTCCGGTGGATACACAGAACACTTTACAGACGACCAGGGCAATTTCCGGGTCCGCTGGATTCCGGGACGGCTGGTCAAAGGCATTCCATACGACACGCCAGTCCCCGGATATCATGTCAACACGGTTAATCTGCTCAGACTGTGGAGTGCCGAAGCACCTAAGAGCTTTGACTTTGCCGAATTCAATATCGGTGACTATTTCGGGGCGGTTCACGAGAAGATGCTGGCCGAAAATATTACCAAAGTTCTTTATCCCAACGATGAGCAGTTCAAGGGAAAAGTGCTCCGCTTGCGCCAGCAGTATTTCTTTGTCTCCTGCTCGTTGCAGGATATGGTTCGAATCCACCTCTATCAGCACCAAAGTTTGGATAATTTCCACGAGTATTTTGCCGTCCAGCTGAACGACACCCATCCAGCCATTGCCGTTCCTGAGTTTATGAGGCTTTTGGTCGATATCCACCGCTACGAGTGGGACTGGGCATGGGATATCACCACCCGTACTTTTGCTTACACCAACCACACCTTGTTACCCGAGGCCCTGGAAAAATGGCCGGTGGCGATGCTGGGCAAGCTCTTGCCCCGGCATCTTGAGATTATTTATGAGATTAATACTCGGTTCCTTGATCAGGTTCGCCTTGCATATCCAGGGGACGAGGATGTATTGCGGCGGATGTCGATTATCGATGAATCGGGTGAGCGCTTTGTCCGCATGGCCAACCTCGCCTGTGTGGGCAGCCATACGATCAACGGGGTGGCGGAACTGCACACCAAGCTGCTCAAGGATTACACCCTGGCCGATTTTCATCGGTTATGGCCGGGAAAGCTGGTCAACATCACCAACGGGGTTACTCCACGCCGCTGGATGCTGGTCAGTAATCCTCGCCTGAGTGAGCTGATCACTTCCGCCATCGGTGAGGAATGGGTTACCAATCTTTATAAACTGCAGGCACTGGAAGCTCTTGCCGACGATCCGGCATTTTGCGAGCGGTGGCAGGAGGTTAAGTTCCTAAACAAGCAGAGTGTTTGCAACAAATTCGCCTGCGAGGCAACCAAACTCTTCGATCCTCATTCAATGTTCGATGTGCAGGTCAAACGGATCCACGAATATAAACGCCAGCACCTCAATCTGCTGCACATTATTACTTTGTACCATCGGCTCAAAAACAATCCCGGCCTGGATATACCCCCCAGGATTTTCGTCTTTGGCGGCAAAGCTGCGCCAGCCTATTTCATGGCCAAACTGATTATAAAACTGATCAATTCGGTGGCCGAAGTAGTCAACGGAGATCCCGACGTCAGGGATCGTCTCCAGATCTTTTTCATCCCCGACTTCAATGTGCGGATTGGTCATATCGTCTACCCCATGGCCGACTTGAGCGAGCAGATTTCCCTGGCCGGCAAAGAAGCCTCGGGTACCGGTAACATGAAGTCTTCAATGAATGGCGCCTTGACAATCGGTACCCTGGATGGAGCTAACGTCGAGATCCGCGAGGCGGTCGGGCCGGAGAATTTCTTCCTGTTTGGGATGAACGTTGAGGATGTCAAGGCAAAGAGAGCCGCCGGGTATAATCCGCTGGCTCTCTACAACCAAAATGAACAACTAAAAGCAGCCATCAATCTCATTGCCTACGGCCATTTCTCCCACGGAGACCGCATGCTGTTCCAGCCCCTGGTCGACTCCTTGCTTCATGAGGATCCGTACATGGTGCTCGCCGACTATCAGGCTTACGTAGACTGCCAGCAACAGGTAGGGGAGGTCTTCCGGGATCGGCAGCGATGGACAAAAATGTCTATCCTCAATGTCAGCCGGATGGGTAAATTTTCCTCTGACCGCTCCATTAGCGAGTACTGCAGAAAAATATGGGATGTCAAACCTTTCCCGGTGACCCTCAAGCTCCAGAGGCTTCCCGAAGGTGGTATTATGTTTCCAAAACGAAATAGAATTGTTCGGACCTGATCCCTCCATTGTTTCAGTATTGAAGCCGCCCGCTTATGGGGATTTTTTTCTTATTCGGACAGTCGCTTGGAAATGCGCTTATAGGTCTCCTTCAGCTCTTCGCCCACCATCTTGGTCTTGGCGATGACTTCTTCTGAAGTTTCCACGGCATCATCGGCTATATCAGCCGCTTTAATCTTCACTTGAATCCATTTTTTCTCTGCCTCTTCAAACTCATTTCTGGCATTCATAGAGGCAAGATGGATCTTGAGGTTTATCTCATCCCGCTGTGTTTTCAGCTTTTCGACCAATTTGTTAAACTCATCTTTCACTGCCATGATGAACCTCTCTGTTGTTTTTTGATTTTGATAAAGCAGTCTTGATCTCGTGCAACACCTTAAGCATTATATTTAATTTATCATAAAAATTGCAGATGAAAGAATTTGCGGAAAACCAGCACAGAAGAGGTAATGTTAGAGATCAGTTGAAAACGTTCCGGAAGAAAACTAGGGAATGCGTCAAGTAAAGAACGACCCCATGTCCTGTATAAGAATCGAGGATGCACCAAGTAGAACTATGATAAAGACAATTGGATTAGACTCATATTTTAGAATTCTCGATGTTCAGCCGGCGAATCCTTCGCTGCAGTTGGTCGATGAATTGCAGAAAAAACATCTTGCCCGTTTCAGCTTTAACAATATCGCGGTCCTGTTGGGACGACCGATATCCTTAGATATAGGTGATATTGTCCAAAAAATTGTTGTCGAGAATGATGGTGGGTATTGCTTTGAGCACAATAGGTTAATGCATGATGTCCTTTCTTCTCTTGGCTTTGAGGTCCGTTGCTTAATCGCCAGGGTTATCAACAATCAAGATATAGATTCGCCAAGAACCCACCGTATTACCTTGCTGAAATGGCAGGGTGATGATTATTTGATCGACGTAGGTTTTGGCGCTAACTGTCTAACATTCCCAATAAAAATAGGCCAATTCAATGAAGCGGATCCAAAAAAACAAAATTTCAGAATAGTTCTAAATAAAAATCAAGATTATCAATTAGAAATATTTACCAAAGCCGGGTATTACTCTCTCTACATCTTCGATCTCAACCGTTACACGGAAGCAGATTGCCTGGTAGGGAACTTTTACTCATCTCAACACCCAAATGCGAATTTCGTAAATAACCTAGTGGTTTCACTTATTCTTCCGGATAAGGTGCTCTCTTTAAAAAATAATGTCTATCATCGCATAGGGGCAAAAAGCACAGAAATAATTAACATTAATGGTCACCGTAAGTTACAGGATATTCTCACTAGTGACTTCAATATTCAAGTTGGTACGTCTGAGTGTGAATTACTCTTCCAGAAAACATCTGTCGCACCTTAAAAAATGAAAACCCCACCAATAATCAAAGGATAACGCTTGGCTACGATTCGATTAAAAGGACAACTTGCAACATGGGATGATAATAGAGGATTTGGCTTCATCACCCAGGAAAACAGGACACAGAATATTTTTGTACACATTTATGCTTTTGGCAAAGCCCTTTCCAGAAGACCAAAGGTGGGCGACACAATTTATTATAATGTTCATACCGATAAAAATGGCAAGATCAAAGCCGTCGATGCAATAATCGAAGGTGCAGCACTCCACAAGAGAACATATACTTCTCGACCGACAAAGCACCACAGTAAGCGTGGACTAAACAGTTGGTGGTTAGTTGTTGTTCTTTCAGTTGTATTTCTCTTAGGAGTTGGCAGTTCCCTTTTCAATCGACTGCAATCCGGCGTTGATCGGCTGATTCCAGCTGTTACCCATTTTTCAAATGGCTCCAAGACCTCACTGGCGACTCTACAACCGCTGACAGGTTATGGTTGTGATGGTAAAACACATTGTTCCCAGATGACTTCCTGCGAAGAAGCTGAATATTATCTTCGCAACTGCCTTGGAACGGAGATGGATGGCGACGGGGATGGGATTCCGTGTGAGAGTCAGTGGTGTCACTGATGAGAAAAATTTTGCCTGTCTTGAGTTGGAGTCAAACTGCCTGTTTGTGGTGCACAGAGACAAAAAGGGATCTGGTCAGGGAAGACTTCATATCAAAATGATCACAACATTATTTGACAAGTCAACGATATTTCGAGATGATTAAAGACATGTTTGTCATATGACGAGGTTGTTTTGCATATGTGGCAAGACGGCATTGATATGGTGCAGAAACCTGGAGGGGAAAGATTTTCGGAGGATTAAATTGGAATCCAACCGACCTGGAAAGGACAAATTGTCTAACTATCTTTTATAAACAGAGAGAGATGAAATCATTTTTACCAAAGGCCGCTGTTCTTATTGTTCTCGCCTTCCTCCTTTTTGTTGTCGTTTACCATAAACAAAAAATCAGCAAGATAAGATCTGCAGTTGAAGAACATGCTCGAATTGTAGCCGCATCGGTTTGGGACTTTAACTACCCCGCTTCCGAAGAATATCTCCTGGCTGTGGCAATTCACTATGATTACCAGAACATTCAGGTCAAGGATCCTCAAGGGGCTATCCTCATCGAAACTCAACATCCCCCGACAAATTCTTTCGAAAACGCGTTAATACGGCTGAAATTGATTCCACAGGTCTCACTGTCTGCAGACATAGTCTATCGTAAAGAAATAATAGGCAAAGTAGAGGTGACGTGGCTTAACAAATCGATTTTTATTTATACCTATACCTTCATTCTATGTCTTCTTCTCCTTACAGTTGCCTATCTTTATAATGGTATTTCAAGAGCGAAACAGACCCTTGAAGTAAAGGTTGCGTTACGGACGAAGGAATTATCCGAAAGAAGCAGGGCCCTGCAGGAAAGCGAGCAAAGATTTAGAACCCTGGTTGATCATGCCACAGACGCGATATTTGTCACTGATGTAACAGGGCACCTGATTGACACAAATCGTAAGGCTCTCGACTGCCTCGGCTACAACAGAAAAGAAATTTTTAAACTGTCAATGGCCGATATAGATACAGAATATGCTGATAATAATTACTGGCAAAATGTCGGCAAATTAGGCCTGCTCAGGCAAATTCTCTTCGAATCGATCCTGGTAAAAAAGGATGGTTCCAAATTTCCTGTAGAAATTAACATAGGTTCCATTGAAGTTGAAGGAAGGCCGGCAATTCTGGGCATTGCCAGAGATATCAGCACCCGGAAACACGAGGAAAACCAACGATCAAAATTGGAAACTCAACTTGTGCAAGCGCAAAGGCTCGAAGCAATAGGTACTCTCGCAGGAGGCATAGCCCATGACTTCAATAACATACTTGCTCCAATCTATGGTTATGCCGAACTCGCCATGTTTAAACTGTCTACAGGCGGCGAGATCAAAAACCACCTTGACGAGATATTCAAAGCGGCTCATCGCGCGAAGGAATTGGTTCAACAAATTCTTGCTTTTAGCAGACACGAGGTGCAGCAACAAGCTCCTCTTGATGTGCACATTGTTGTTAAAGAGGCACTGAAATTATTACGCGCGTCAATTCCTGCCACTATCGAGATTCACCAGAATGTCGACGAGCACTGCGGAGTTGTCATGGCAAACCCTACCCAGATCCATCAGATCCTCATGAATCTTTGTACCAATGCATACCACGCCATGCGTGAAAATGGTGGGGTACTCGGTGTTTCTCTTCGTTCAATCACTATCGAGGCGGGGAATATGGTCAATGCGATTGATCTCCCCTCTGGGCAATATCTGCGTCTTGAGGTGAGTGATACCGGTTATGGCATGGACGAGCAAACACAGGCCAGAATATTTGAGCCTTATTTCACAACCAAGACCAAAGACCACGGAACAGGGCTGGGCCTCTCAATCGCCCATGGCATCGTAAAAAGCCATGGAGGTCGTATCTCCGTTTATAGTGAGCTAGGTCAAGGCTCGACATTCCATGTCTATTGGCCGGTCTTGGAAACATTTACCACAAAGAGGATTTCTGATTCTGTTGCCACTCTTCCTCTGGGTAATGAGAGGATAATCCTGATAGATGATGAAGACGCAACTCTTAAAGTCGAAGCAGTCATACTCAAAAATCTGGGCTACAATGTCTTATCCTTTGCTAACCCTTCTGAAGCATTACAGTGTATCAAAAACAATCCTGCTCAGTTTGATCTGGTCATCACGGATATGACCATGCCGCGAATGACAGGAGTTGAAGTTTTCCAGAACATTATGACTATCAGGATTGATTTACCGGTTATCTTGTGTAGCGGCTTCAGCGAAATTATAAACGAATCGAAGGCCCGGGAAATGGGTATCAAAGCTCTGGTTATGAAGCCGATAATCATCACGGAATTTGCCAAACTTCTGCGTATAGTTCTAGATAAAGTTGAGACGGGTTAACCTCGATTTTATGCTCTTTCAATTTAATAACTCCCTTTGCCTACAGGAAAAACGTTTATCACAGAATCTGTACGGAACAATTGAAAAGAGATCAAAAGGGCAGTAGTCTTTATTGCTCCTGTTTTTTATTGTTTTCTTTCTCAATTTTCCAGTTCCGTTGAGGTTGGTTTTATGGGAATCGCTACCGATATCGTCATTCTCGTTCTGACAGCTTTTTTCTGTGGACTGGTCATGCAGCGGCTGCACCAGCCGCTGATTCTCGGTTATATTCTCGCCGGTGTTATCCTCGGTCCCTATACCGGGGGTATGACGATTACAGAAATTCATGATATTGAACTGTTGGCGGAGATTGGGGTTGCTCTGCTGCTTTTTGCCCTTGGTCTTGAATTCTCACTCAAGGACCTCAAACCGGTGAAAGGTATTGCCCTGATAGGTACGCCATTGCAGATGCTTTTTACCATTGCCTTTGGCTTTGCAATCGGCAACCTGTTTGGTTGGGAATGGAAGACAGCACTCTGGTTCGGCTCGCTGATATCCCTTTCTTCAACCATGGTCATTCTCAAAACCCTGATGAATCAGGGTTGGCTTGGAACGCTTTCCAGCAAAGTAATGATCGGCATGCTGATTATCCAGGATCTGGCGGTAGTCCCACTGATGATCATTCTGCCGCAGCTCAACGACCCGACTACAGGCCTTGGGATCCTGGGTCTTGCGGTAATTAAAGCAGCAGTCTTTCTTGCCACCATGTTTTTCCTAGGTACCCGGCTCCTTCCTTACCTGCTCAAGACCATCGCCAGGCTTGGCTCGCGTGAACTGTTTATTCTGGCCATAACGGCAATCGGCCTTGGCGTCGGCTATGCAACTTATCTAATAGGGTTGTCCTTTGCCTTCGGCGCCTTTATAGCCGGCATGGTGTTGAGCGAATCTGATTACGGCCATCAGGCCCTCAGTGATATCATTCCTCTCCGTGACCTCTTTGGCCTGCTGTTTTTTGCCTCTGTGGGTATGCTTTTAGATCCTCGTTTCCTGCTCAGTCATTTTACTCTGATCCTGTTTCTGGTGGTCGTTGTAAGTCTTGGTAAAGGATGTATTTTTGCTTTGATTGCCTGGGCCTTCCGCTATCGCAATGTTATTCCGCTCGCCGTTGGGCTTGGCTTGTTCCAGGTAGGGGAATTCTCCTTTGTCCTGGCGAGAGTTGGGGTTGCCGGCGGCTCTCTCAGCAGAGAATTTTATAACATGTTTCTCACCATGGCTGTTGTCACCATGGTGCTGACTCCCTTTATTTCATCTCAAACATCTCGATTTTATAGTCTGAAAAAGCGATGGTTTAAACACGAGCCGCTGGAATCGCTGAACTTCCCTGAAGATGAGCTTCGTAACCACGTGGTTATTGCAGGCTGCGGCCGCATCGGTTTTCAGATCGCCGGGGTGCTGCAGCAATTGGCAATTCCTTTCGTTCTGGTTGAAATTGATCAACTCCGTATTGAAAGAGCCAAAGCCGCCGGCTATCCAATCGTCTATGGAGACGGCAGCCAGGAGATCGTCCAGGAGGCACTGCTCATACAGCGAGCTGCCCTCCTGGTGGTAACTATACCCGGCATCGTGGTCGCTCGTTCCATAATCAGCCATGCAAAAAAAGTGAACAATGGTATCAGGGTCATTGCACGCATTTCCGACCCCGAATTTTTCGCTGTTTTCAGGGAACTCGAGGTGGTCGACCTTGTCTACCCTGAATTCGAGGCTGGCCTGGAGATGTCCAGGCAGGTTCTGCTCTATTTACGAATTCCTGTACCGGAAATTCAGCATTATACCGAAAAGCTTCGCCATCAAATAATTTCAACGGCCGCACCATCCATGGATGGATATAAAACACTTGGTGAAATGAGAGCTGCTGAACAGCAATTTGATCTGCAATGGGTTGAACTTGAAGCGGAAAACCCGCTGGTCAGGGTGAGTATTGCAGAAGCTGAAATCCGTAAAACCACGGGTGTCTCAGTCGTCGGTGTCATCCGCGACGGCGCTTTGGAAACTAATCCTGAGCCTTCTTTTCGCTTTTGTCAACATGATCTGGTCGCTGTCATCGGCTCAGCGCAGGCACGCCATAAGTTTCATTGTTTTCTCAATCCCTTGTCGGAGAAATGCCTCATTCCAAGAGAAATGGGGACTATGGATGAACCTTATCAAATGATTTAGAGTGCAAAAGAATCGAAAATCTGGAAAATAGACGAATCGAAATTATTCAGAGACCCGTTGAGTATTACCAGCAGGAGGTCGAACCATGTTCGAGATCCAGAACTATATAAGCTTTTTGGTCGCGATTCTCGTGTTCCAAATAATTCCAGGAGCAGGCACCCTGGCGATTCTTAACGCAACTGCCCGCAATGGCGTCGCTGTGGGGTTCAGTGCGGTTATCGGAACCTTGCTTGGAGACTTTATTTATATGGTTGCCTCCATTATTGGTCTGGGTGCTGTGATGAAGGCCAATCCTCTTCTCTTTCAGGGGTTTCAATGGCTGGGTGCAGCGTATCTTTGCTGGATTGGTTTGCGATTATCACGTGCACCCATCGCAGAAGTTGGGGCTGTGCAAGTTACCAGGAGAAGCAGTTGGCTGTACTTTCGGCAAGCACTTGCGGTCAGTCTTACCAATCCTAAGGTTGTTTTGTTCTTCATGGCGTTTTTCCCTCTCTTTTTGCGGGTCGATTCATCCTTTGTTACGCTTATAGCCATGATGGCGCACGTTACTGTCCTCAGCTTTTTCTACCAGGCTGGGCTGGTGCTGGTCGGCAACATCGTGGCGCGTAAGTTGTCCGCCCTGCCATGGGCGCGCAAAATTGCAATCCGGCTCGCGGGGTTCGCACTCATTGGCTTTGGTTTTAAGTTAGCTCTGAACAACAGGTAATGTATGCAGCCAATATTAATATCAATAAGTTTGCTCCTTTGCAGCAATGTATTCATGACCTTCGCGTGGTATGCCCATCTGAAGGAATTGAACAACAAACCGTGGATAATTGCAGCCTTAGTAAGTTGGGGAATCGCATTGCTGGAGTATTGTTTTCAAGTTCCTGCCAATAGGATTGGGTATACTGTTCTAAGTGTTGGGCAGCTGAAAATAATGCAGGAAGTAATTACCCTGTCGATTTTCGTCCCCTTTTCTGTAATGTACTTAAAAGAACCTTTAAAATTAGATTACTTATGGGCGGGAATCTGCATGGTCGGAGCTGTCTATTTTATGTTTCGAAGTAAGTTTGCCTAAGAAACCGGCGCATGCTCTTCAGGAATTCTTCTGGAATAATCTTCTGAACATCAAGGTGGATTCATGTTATAAGTCCACCACGTTACAGGTAGATAATTGTACCAGCGGTCATACTCTATCTTTTTTTTGTGCGATCAATTTTTCCTCTGAGCCTTAGGTTTTTGCAAACGATGAACAACTGTATACGATTGAATGATATGAAAAGCTATGCACCAATATGGCTGGCCTGGCTTATGTGGGGCCTGGTGGCAACTCTTTACCTCCTGGGCTTCTTTCAGCGTATGGCACCTGCGGTCATGGTCGATGAACTGATGCGCGATTTCAATATCAGTGGTGCTATGCTGGGCAGTCTTTCGGCTACCTATTTTTATGCCTACGCTGCAATGCAAATTCCCAGCGGTTTGCTTGTCGACCGCATTGGACCTCGTCGGCTCAGCACTTATGCCTGTATCGTAACTGCTATCGGTATACTTGTTTTCGCCTGGGGGCCTAACCTGTTTTATGCCTATGTTGGTCGGTTTCTTATTGGGGCCTCGGTGGCAGTTGCTTTTGTAACCTGCATGAAACTTGCCGGTCATTGGTTTCCGACCAACAGGTTTGCCATGGTTACAGGGATAGCCCTGTTGTTTGGCAACATTGGAGGAGTCTTGGCCGGTGTTCCGCTGTCTGAGGCTGTTGCAGGAATGGGATGGAGGACAGCAATGGCTGTAAGCGGAGTTCTTACCCTGGTTACCGCTCTAGTCATATGGCTGGTCGTCCGTGATGATCCCAGTGAATATGGTTTTAAAAGTTACGCCCATGCTTCAGTGCTTGAGCAGGGGAATTTACCAGCGGGTGTCGCTCTGAAGTCAGTAATATTCAGAAAGGATACCTGGTTGCTCTTTTTTGCAGGAGGTCTTTCGGCCTCGCCCGTCCTCGTTTTTGCCGGTCTTTGGGGAGTGCCTTATCTAATGCAGGTCTATGGACTTGAAAGAGCTCAGGCCGCGACCATTACCTCAACCATGCTGATTGCCTGGGCCATCGGAGGGCCGACATTGGGATCTCTGTCCGATCGGATCGGGTTACGAAAAAAACCCTATCTCGTCAGTACAATTCTCACTACCCTACTCTGGTCCATTTTCCTTTATGTAGATTTGCCCTATTTTCTGCTTTATCCACTCTTGGCTGCGATTGGTTTTACCTCCGGCGCACTCATTATCGGGTTTGCCTTTGCCAGAGAGGTAAATCATCCTGGAGCATCAGGTGCGGTTGGAGGTGTTGTCAATATGTCGGTTCTTGGTATCGCAGCCATCATGCAGCCTGTTCTTGGCAAAATTCTTGATGCTCACTGGGATGGTGTTTTAATTGACGGTGCAAGGATTTATAACAGTTCAGCTTACAGTTCGGCCTTTGTGTGGTTTCTGGTGAGTTCGGCACTATCTGTTATAATGGTATTGTTTACTCGTGAGTCTTTCTGCGCTATCCGAGATGCCTGAAGTTTTTTCTTTGCGCTAAAGGTGGTGATGAAGTGGCATGAAAAAAGAGGGGACTTTTGGAAGAGATCTTGGCAATAGCGGAAATATGATAATTCCTTAATTGCTTAAAAGTAGAGTCCATATAAGATATCTTTACTGTACAAATAAAAGGATCTTAATAGTTCTGTCCCCTTTTCCCTTTTCCAGTCGCCTTTTTCGGGATCCTGCGGGGTGTGTGCGGCCAGTGATGAAGATTCCCGGCGGTGACAACCTGCTGCATTTCAGATTTGACATTTGACCTGTTTATGGACTATATTTGGTCATATCAAGGAGGATGGTTATGAAATTATCACGCCAAATTAAGCCGATCAGTTACCTGAAGGCCCATGCCGCAGAAATCATTCGCAATCTGGCGGAGCAAGGCGAGCCCCTGGTCATTACTCAAAATGGTGAAGCCAAGGTCGTGATGCAGGACATCGAAAGCTATGAGCTAATGCAAGAGACCCTTGCTCTTTTAAAGATTCTTGCACTCGGCACACGGCAAATTGAGGAGGGCAAGATTCAATCCGCAGGAGATGTCGTAGAGCGACTTCGGGACAGGAGCAAGACCCGTTGATGTCTTTCCAGGCATTTCTCACTGACGATGCAGCTCGTGACTTGGAGGATTTGTACGACTACATCGCATTGCACGATGTGCCGGGCAAAGCTGATTACGTTCTCAACCAAATCGAAAAGGCTTTTTTCAGTCTCTCTGAAAATCCTGGCCGAGGAGCCTATCCGAAAGAGTTGTTGTCCATCGGACTCCGCGAGTACCGTGAGATTTTTTTCAAGCCCTACCGTATCGTCTACCGGATCATTGCCGAAAATGTTTACGTTATGGTGCTTGCCGATGGCCGTCGTGATATGCAGACATTGCTGCAACGAAGGCTATTGCAGGCTTGACCCAGGCTTTCATAACTTGAATATTGCTTTCTTGATTTCCATTAATAAATCTGTCCCCATTTACCTCTACAGTCAAGATATTTCCAATCAGTTATTCACGCTTCATAGGAGATATCTTTACTTGTTGAACGGTGAAATAACCTGCTGGCCGACACGCTGCCCACCTTTTAATAACGCGGTTATTTCCGGTCAGGTATATTGATTTGTTATACTTTTGTTTTTATATATTTGATTTTATTTTGGTCCATGAATAGCAAAGGTTTATATAATGAATTTTGTTTGGAGTTATTATCGATGCAGTATTTCTGTTCTATAAACAGAACAATAGACTTTCCACTATTGTTACGTGAACTTGGATAACATATTCCATATACATTATCTTTTTTGCTATCACGAAAAATATATCTGAAATATTCAGTTACCACTTGTGTGGGTACATATTCTATGTGCTCTTTTCCATCTTTTTCTATAGGTTTAATGAAGTCCGATAAAAAAGAATTAAGGAATGAAATATCAGACCGCACATCACGATTTTCTGAATCGAAAATTGACGGGGTTGGCTGAACCTTAGTTAAATCAATTACTCTTATATCATTTAATAGCTCGAAGGTAGCTAATGAAATGAGAGCAGGTTTGGAGTGCTGATTACTAGATATTTCTGCTAAAGGAGTTTTTTTTATCGAAAGAGCCATAAAACATTGGAATACCTGCAGGGCTCATACGGTTTGAATATTTTGCATACTCAATTTCCGGTGGACCTAAGTCAAAAACCCAATTAAATTTTCCTCCTTTCTGGCTAGCTCTTGCTCTAAATATTTCACTACCTTTTGGAATTGCACTCAAAAGATCAAAATCGTTAATCAAAGAACCTAAATATTCCAATATTTCGTATGGCTCTTTAATTACATCTGATTCCGGTGAAAATTCTCTATATGTATTTAATCTAAAAAAGACAAATCTAGATTTATGTTTGATTTGGCGTGAAAAACGTTGCCACGAAAAAAATAGGTCATCATCAAGTAGCAGGCCATGTGGGTCTTTCCGGCACCACTCTCTATCAATTAATGTTTGAACAATCAGTTCTTTAAGATCTTCATGGTTGACTTCAATACCAAGTTCATCAAAGAGTAGGTCCCATGTGTCAATAACTCTTGCGCTTGTCCAACCCCCTTCTTTTGACTCCCACCCAACTCCTTCATCATTTGGGTCTCCCCATTCTGAGCTGATACATTCTAGTAAGTAGATGAAAAACTCATTTATGTGAATTGAAATTGGCTTTATTTTAGTTTTCCTTTTGCAGAAGCTACATTTATAATTCTCAGCATTATCGGAAATATATTTTTGAATATCGTAGTTTTCAAAACATTTGTTACATACAAACAAATCACCTGCTGGGTGAAACCCATATTCATCTATAAAATGTTTTAATATTCCCATCTTTAACTGATTGATGATTGTTGATTTTTAAGTATAACGCGCGGGTAAGCGGCTTGACTGCTTGACCCGCTGGTTGGCAATTCTTAGACCCTTGTTTTTGGGGTCAAAAAGAGGGTTTTAAGGCCATTTTTTGCCATGTATTTATCTTATTTTATCAAAATAACAGCAAGATATCTCGGTCCGACCCCCGCTTTACATCTGCCCGACTACGGAACATCCCATCCATACGCCTTACCTTTTGGTCCAGGCCTGCCAGCATCTTTGGCCTGTCAAACATAACGACGTTTACCGGCAGTTCACATATGTTACGCATACCATCATTTCTAGCTCCCATCCAGCTTGATGCTGCCAGAGTTGAGTTTGCCTTACGGCTCCTTCTCCCAGTCGTTGACTGAGGGCTTCATTGTCACCCGGGCTTCACACAAAGCCGTTACCAGCTATGCGTGCCGGGATAGAAAACTGCCGACGAAACGGCAGGCTGACTCAGAGGTCAGCAATAAAAGAGGCGACTTTTCAGGTCGCACCCGCAGAATATTTTTGTTGTGAAATGAGCACCAGAATTTTCTTAGGCGTCCCATTTTAGCATCAAAAAGGAGGTTCTAAGCCCCAAAATCCTCTGCTTTTTACCTATTTAATTGTTAAACTAGCAAGTTAGCGTGGTCCGACCCCATTCGTGCTCGGTCGATATTGTCCTTGAATTTCTCTCTTCGTTCAATCCCCCTTACAATCACATGATGAAGTGCTCCCGGGGCGTCTATGCGTGCTTGACGTGGCATACACCACCTAATAGCATGTGATGATCGATGAAGATAGTTATATTTTTATGGGCGTCCCCCTTTGCCCGCTCGTTCCGTCCCTCCCCTCCAGCAGGTTGCAATAGCCGAAAAAAAGCGATAGGATAGATATACCGGATTAAAACATGGCCATTAAGCCAATTATTTCCGTTTGGCAGAGCTTCGATGACAAAGGGGAAACAGCCTGCCGGCGACAAACAGACCTCTATGTAAATCCGGGAGAGGCCCGACAACTCACTCGGCAGAGAGGCGCTTTGACATGAAGAACCATCTCTTTCGGCCGCTGTTTGTGGCAGCAGCCTTTATCGCTATAATCCTGGTGGCCAGGTATATCCTGGTTCCGTCGGACTTCGGAGTGCATGGCGATAGTTTTACCTACAACTTCTATCGCGCCGATAATGTAAGAGAATGGTCTCTGTTTCCTGTCAGTTACAGAGGAAGAGAGTATTGTGCTGACTGTCATGAAGAAAACTCGGAGAGCATAGTGCAGTCTCAACACAAAACAATAGAATGTGAGAACTGCCATGGCCCAGCGATCAATCATCCGGATAATCCGGAAACGTTAAACATTGACCGCAACAGAAAACTCTGCCTGCGATGCCATGCAAACCTCCCCTATCCAGGGAGCTTGCGTAATGAAATTGCGGCTATCGAACCTAGTGAACATAATCTCGGGGTAGAATGTGTCGAATGCCATAATCCGCATAACCCCAACCTGGAGGATATGTGATGCAGTGTTCACGAAGAGATTTTCTCAAAAAGGGTATTAAAGGCTCAATTGCAGCTTCCCTGACGTTAAGCTGTTTCACTTTTTTGACCCACGCCGAAGTCAAAGCCGCCGTTGGTGATCCTGCCGTGCGTTGGGGGTTCCTTGTCGATACCTATAAATGCGTTGGTTGTGGTTTCTGCGTGGTAGCCTGCAAGACAGAGAACAAGGTTCCTTTTAATCTTCCCATTTCCAGGACCTGGGTCGAGCGATATGTCATCACCCATGATGGAGAACAGTACGTAGATTCTCCTAATGCCGGCTTCACGGGATACACAACTCCAGCAGTCGATGAGAGAACAATACCTGAAAAGGAGATTTCAAAGGCATTTTTCGTTCCCAAACTGTGCAATCAGTGCCAGAATCCTCCCTGTGTTCAGGTCTGTCCGGTCGGTGCCACTTATCAGACAAGGGACGGAGTTGTCCTGGTTGACAGATCGTGGTGCATAGGTTGCGGCTATTGCATCATGGCCTGTCCCTACAGTATGCGTTTTTTCCATCCGGTTGATCGGGTGGCGGATAAATGTACTTTCTGTTACCACAGGATCACCAAAGGGATGAAAACCGCCTGTGAAGAAGCTTGTGCCTTTGGCGCACGTCGGCTTGCTGACCTGAAGAATCCTGAGGATCCTGTGACCAAGACGATTATGACGCAGCGGGTTGCCGTTCTCAAAGACGAATATGGGACAAAACCGCAGATTTTCTACATCGGCCTTGATTCGAACGTGAGGTGAAGAGATGGTAGATCATATATTGGCAAATCCAGATTTAATTGCCCATGGAATGGAGTGGACAACGAAGGAAGGTTTTGTCTATCCTAACGAATTCATTTACTGGAGCATCCAGATTGTCCTCTACCCATACATGACCGGACTGGTGGCCGGAGCCTTTGTATTGTCTTCCCTCTACCATGTATTTGGCCAGCAAAATTTGAAGGAAATGGCCAGATTCTCCCTGGTATTTTCTCTGGCATTGCTGCCGGTGGCAGTGATCCCCCTGCTCCTCCACCTGCAGCATCCTCTGAGAGGGGTGGAGGTGCTGTTCACGCCCCACTTTACCTCGGCCATATCAGCTTTCGGCATAATTTTCACCGCTTACGGTATCATTGTCCTCAGTGAAATTTGGTTTATCTACCGCAGCCATTTTGTCGAACAGGCCATTGCCTTGAAAAGGAAGAGCGGGGCTGGCAATAACTTGATGCGGATAATAAACAACATTCTCAGCCTGGGAGCCAGGGATCTTGGTGAGGAAGCTGTCGGCAAAGATAAAAAAGCCGTCAAGGTACTGGCTTCTTTGGGAATACCAGTTGCCTGCTTCCTCCACGGCTATGCCGGATTTATCTTTGGTTCGGTTAAGGCGAATGCACTGTGGATGTCTCCGCTCATGCCGGTTATTTTTATCATGTCAGCTGTGGTTTCAGGCATTGCCCTATGTATGCTCACTTACGTTGCCATTCTGGAATGGAGGAAAATAGCAACGATTCTGACAAAGGGGCGTGATGATGAATCTGTACGTTTGATCAAGGTCGATCAAATTGCGGTTATACGCAATACATCACAGTATTTAATTGGTTTTCTGCTGGCAGCTATCTCCCTGGAATTACTGGACCTGATTTTCAGGGGATATACTGCCATGAAATCCTGGGACATCCTGCGCTCGGTAATGTATGGCGAAGATTTCATCAATATCTTTATTCTTCAATATGGCCTCGGCAACCTTGTGCCGTTTATTCTGTTAGTTTGGCCAAAAGCGACCATCAGGCGTACAGCCATCGCCTTACTTCTGATTCTTTTCGGAGTATTTATGATGCGCTGGAACGTAGTGATCGGCGGTCAGGCCTTCTCTTTGTCATTTTCAGGATTTATGCACTATCATATGCCAATCATTCCCCATAGCCTTGTGACCTTCAAGGAAGGGCTCGGGGGGGCGCTCATAGTTGGTGTAATGCCGTTTATCCTCTTCTGGCTCATCAATAAAGTAGTACCGGCCCTACCAGCCAACAAATGATTCCTCCCGGCAACGCCCATCCCGATTATTGCCGGGAAGGATTATGCTGAAATCATTCGCCAGAAAACAGCACTCCCAGACAGTATTGAATATAGAGCATATGCACTTATACAAGCAATGGGCATAGCGATAATCATTATACCAATAGAATTCCAGATAATGCCTCCTTCAATAAAAATAATGGACCAAATAACCGCAATAGCCGTTGTTCCGATTACTAGATAATTTCTGGAACGCTGCTCGCTATAATAATCTTTCATGATAAGGTGTTGATGAATGGTCGGCCAACGGTCTACCCTTGAAAAACCCATGTTCCATCTGGTCTGGTTTATTTCATTGGACTATTATTTTTGCCATTGTTTGTGTTTTTACCCATTGATGATTTTTCTCTCTTGTGTTGTATCCAAGGCAATTCAAATGTTATTCCACTCCCAAAGTGACGACTCTTCGGATTGCTTGGAGATCGAATTCCAATTCTGTCTTCGATTAGAAACATAACTTTTCTAAAGAGAAAAAATATCAATACATTCAAAGGTACAAGGTAGAGTAATTTGTACCGGATTCCCCAATATATACCAAACAACGGCAGTAAGAAAATGGAAAAGCCTATTACATTCAACAAGAAAAAAAATAGAATTTTTCTGCTGGCTTTATTCATAGAATCTTTTTCTGCGGTTTGTTTAACATGAAAAAACACCAGTTTATCTGGTGCATTGTGTAGTTGTCGAAAGTGTCAAGATTAAAGATTTGAGCCCATCTTTTCGCATCTTTTCCTGACCCCATCTTTTCCACACCCCGTCATCAGCGCAACGGCAGCATGCCTCTCTAGGATGCCGGTGGCTGAACACCGGGTTTCCACGTAACTACTGTGAAAACATGTATTAAAAGTGACATCGTGTCGCGAATAATCGCGGTGCTGACCGCGCCGTGGGCAGCGCAAGCAAGCGTAGCTTGGTTGTGGTGGTCACGGTGTCTGGTCAAGCTCCTTGTGTGCGCCCGGCATGGGCGTGAACTTATGGGGTTAAAGTCCCCTGTGTGTGATCCTGTGTTAAGTCTTTTGCTCAACATAAAATACTAACCAATGGCAAGAGCATTATCGTGAGGTAGTGTTTGGAGGAAGCCGGATGGTAAAACTGTGGGCCGACGAACAGAAACGTCATATAAGGCCGAGTCTCTGGGTAAGACAGCACAACATGTTTACGCCCTTGGATCGGGAGATACGGTAAATGACGCGGTCGCATGGTGGAAGTTCACGTTCTTACCCGGGGAGGCCTGAGCGACAGGCGGTCCAGTTAACGCTGGACAGCATCTTACATGGCAACATGGAAGAGGATTGTTCAGGAGTCAGCAGAGGCCATAGTAGGTGCAGGACGTTGCCAAAGGTAGACAGGCAGCTGGAAACGAGCTCGGTGAATAGAAAAGCCGGGAGGATTCACCCCACTGAAGGGCCGAACATGAAGAACGAAGGAAAAGTACTCGTAAGCTATAGGGCTGTGTCGACCTCGTCCGGGGGAGCAGTTCCTGTGCGCGTTGCGGGAAAACTACCTTCAAAACCTATTTCACTTGAGCGTATCGTAGCAACTGACAACATCGCGATGGCGTGGAAGAAGGTGAAATCGAACCGTGGCGCTCCAGGTATTGACGGGGTAACCATTGAAGATTTTCCTTACCAGTTCCGTGAATGTTGGCAGGAGATACGCACTGCCATTCTTGAAGGAAATTACACCCCAAAACCGGTCCTGCGAGTTGAGATTGAAAAGCCAGATGGAGGAATCCGTCCGCTTGGAATCCCAGCTCATCTGGGGTAACAGACAGGACCTCAATCCCGAAAAGGCCTGGCAAACAATCTTTTCCGATATTATTCCAACCATCTATGTCCACAGGGCGTGTTAATTGATTCACCATTAATTATTCCCTTTGTTAGCCTTTTTGAAGAAGAAAAATTGCAGGTCGAAGTATTCGAATACATTCTTTATCTTAACTCGGAAATCAATTGTTGACGATTATCGATTTTTCCAGAATCTCTAAGTGCCACAGTTAAGAGTTATAGGAGGCTGTCTGAGAATGCCCTTTTCCCAAATTTTTCATTAAATTTCTCAAGAGCCTCTTTGACCTTATGAGCAGCTTGATTTTGATCGAGTCCGGAAATGTCAACCTGCAGATTTGCGCGATAATAACTCTTACCAAAATAGGTGATGTCTTTCTTAATTTCTCCCAGATAGAATTTCTCCTCTTGGGAAGAGAGTTTCTTCTCGATCGGGTTGGAATCTATATCATAAAACCTGCATCTCTTTAGAATTTTTTCAGGTTTGTCGGTAATTACAGCAGTAGTTCCGTTGGTTTTCTTTATTACCTGGTAGTAACTGCTCATCAGGCCGCTGGGTGGTAGAGCTATTACACAGTACGGGCTCTCTGGCTGGTTCAGTAAATGAATCAGCGCTTTCGCTGCTTCCTTGCGGTAAGAGTGAATCGTTAAAAATCTATCTTGGAGTCTTTCTATGCTAGTCTTGAAAAAATTCTCGATCTCGTCGTCTAGATCAAAGAAATTGACATCCAGGAGCTCTGCCAATTTTTTTCCGATGGTCGTTTTCCCGACATTACTGACGCCTGCTCAAAAAATGCGCATTGGTAACCTATGTCTGTGAACCTCTTATTATTATTCTGCCCACACTGATATGCAGTGGCAGCCCATGCCGGCTCCCCCTGAAAAGCGGCGTTTGCTCACCATTACTTGACTCCCGGTCAACGGTTTAAAGGGTTAGCTGATTTTTGCCTGTTTTCCTTCCCCATGGACAAACTGCTATACAAACACCACAGATCAGCGGAACAATATTGGGTAGTGTGCCAAACACGTCACGTACCTGATGGACACAACGATTGAGGTCAATGGCTTCGGATCTGGTGGCGTAATGGCTGTCGGTATTCACTCCAAGGATGGCTTCGGCAGGACAATGATCCTTGCATTGGTTGCATTTGCCGCAGCGGTTTTTTAGTGGAGCGTCCGGTTCGAGCTCGGCATCGGTCAAAATTGTCACCAGCCTGATTCTGGGACCAAATTCCGGGCTTACAACCAGCAGGCTTTTTCCCTGCCAGCCAATACCGGCGGCGATGGCCACAGCCTTGTGCGATATAAACGATGTCCATTTTTCCGAATTGAGTATCAAGCTCGCCGGAATAGGAACGGCCCGTGCCCCGGTTGCTTGCAGGAGGTTGGTGGTACGTATGGCGAGGTCATCGAGCAATGCATTGACCCGGCTGTAATGTGATGAGTAGAGAGGGGTCGGTTGATTATCGATGCTGTCCATGATTGAATCCGACAGACGCACAGCGATGCTTACTGCTCTTGGATAGTCGGCTAATAGCGTGGCCGGTTCGGTATCTATACCTACCAGTTTTGCGGTATCGGCCACACCTACGAGACTTGCTCCCCAGTTCTTCAATGTTGCAGTCAATTCAGTTGTATCTATTGGAGATTTCATCATTTTCAATGTGTTGTAATTATTTGAAATTATATAAAATATACTACTGTCTTGGGCCTATTAAGAAGCAGTTTGAGGGGTATTTGCATCAACGCAATGATACACCCAATAATGAGATGAGTAAAATGTTAAAGGAGGAAGAACACCAGTGATGAGAGTCTTGGCCTGGAGATTGTCTCGTTCAAAATATCATCCCAGTGATTATAGTTTCTTCTATGAGGTTGATTGTGTAGTAAAATGTTTGATCGGCAACAAGGTTTGTTACGGAACATATTCAGGACGTTGATGATTCGCTGATGACCTTGTCGTTATTCCAGCGTGAAGGAGGCAACATGAAGAGAATAATCCTGTTGCTGACGATAGTGTTCTCTCTATTTATGACATCCTGTGCAGTAGTTCCTGCAAGGGATGGTTACTACTCTCGTTACGAGGAAGGCAGAACGTATCCCGGCACTTTATATTTTTACGATGGGTTTTACCCTCGCTACTTCCATCACTATGATCGCGGCCATTCCCGTTACCATCACCATTACCTTGATCATGACCATTACCGTGGTCACAATCGGCACTATGATCATGATCATCGCTCAGGCCATGACCGAAATCATGATTACCACCACCACAACCATCACAATGGCTTCCATCATTGACGACTGAACTTAGCTAACTAACAGAGTTATTTCTTCATGTTGTCAATCAGGCAACGCCAATCCGGTAAAGCCATAAGAGGAGACAACAATGGCGCTTTCGGTAGTCGATCTATACCGAGTCATCAAGCTCCGGCAGGTTGTAAACACAACGCCCTCTCTGAAAGCGATATTACCTTGCCAGCATCTGTCCTACGGAGATTGAAAAATGGCGATCAGATGTTGGGTTATGGCATCAATACTTTTGCCTGAAGTATCTATCTGGCGGAATTGAGCGTAGCTTTGTTTTCGCTGTTGCAGGAGTTCGATAATCCGCTGCAGTGGATCTGGGGTGTCAAGTAACGGACGTTTGGCCTTTTTATTTCTGGATATACGTTTGAGGATTTCTTCAGGGGTGGCGACCAGGCAGAACACTCGGCTATTGGCACAGAGGGCAGCAACATTTTCGGGATTGAGCATCATTCCACCACCTGTTGCAATGACCAGACCTTCTCTTTTGCCGAGCTCACGCGCTATATCCGACTCCATATCCCGAAATGTTTTTTCTCCTTTGGTCGCAAAGATCTCATGCACGCTCGCGTCACAGCGTTCTTCGATCTGCTGGTCGGTATCTATGAAAGCATAATTGAGAGCTTTGGCAAGCCTTCTGCCTACAGTTGTTTTCCCGCAGCCCATGAAGCCGGTGAGGATAATATTGGTTTTGCTCATAGGTGATCCGTTATGGATGGATGATCGATAAAAATGTCACTTATCGGAAAGAGGACGATTCTGCGACGCGTTGCGAAGATGCATTATACCAAAATAGAGGGTATTGTCATTGGGATTTACCAGGAATGCTCGGACGTGGGCACGGACTAAAAAGAGCAGGCCCGGCTTCGGCCTTTAATCGGGGAGGCCGAGGATACGTTTTGCATTGGTGCTGGTAGAGTGAGCAGTAACTTCCCGTAACTCGCCACGAATCGCAGCAAGGGCGTCCAGTATCTCAGGGAGATATTCTGGATAATTGCTTTCCCCCCTGTGGGATGCAGGGGGGATGTCGGGAGCGTCGGTTTCCAGGACGAGTGATTCTTTCGGCAGCTCCGAAGCCACTTTCCTGATCCGCCTGGCACGGTCATAAGTGATTGTGCCACAAACCCCGATCGCGAAACCAAGCTTGATATAGCAGCAGGCCTGTTGATAACTGCCGTTGAACGCATGGACGATTCCGCCATGGGCAAATTTTTTTCTTCTGAGGGTCGCCAACACCTGGTCATGGGCCTTGCGGACATGCAGGAGAACAGGCAGTTGGGCAGCAGCAGCTATTTGTAGTTGGTGTTCAAACAGCTGCTGCTGAGCGGCGCGGTCAACGGATTCGACATAGTAGTCAAGGCCGATTTCCCCGATAGCTACTGCCCTTCCACTTTTTATCAGCTCCTCCAATTCTTCCAAATGGTGAGGCTGGTGATGCGAAAGATACAGGGGGTGCAGACCGGGAGCGCCAAATACCCCCAAATCGGAGTCGCACAGATCCATGAGCCGTTGCCACCCTGCCTGAATCACACCAGGCATAACAATTGTGCCGACTCCCGCTGTTTTTGCGTTAGCCAATACCTTTTTGAACGGTTGGAAATGTTCCTCCAGGTCAAGGTGACAATGGGTGTCGATTAATTCCATGTTCTTGGTGGTAAGGTTTCCTGGAAATCAGCTGGACGTTGGCCGGAGATATTTGTCTGACATTAACGCCCTTTCTCAAAGTATACCATGTCAAGTTCCTCTTTATCTACTGACAATTGCAGGAACGTTGAGAGCGCCGGCATCATTCCTGGTTCGCGCAATATACCATGTTGTCATATTGTTCCCGGAACTGTCTCACGCAACCTAGAACCGGGGAAACATCGGTTCCTGGCCAACGAATTGTAAGCGTGACCATGCTGTTACCGATTAACCGGGAGGTTGTATTCTTCTAACTCCCCAACGCACGGGGATTATCCTTTGTAATGGGAATTGCGGAGTCGGTTGGGTATCATAAAACAACTTAAAGTACCTTGCATACAGGCAGGTAATGGGGTAAATGTTTGGTTTTTTCCTTATCCAGGGTCTTGTATCTATATTCAAAATGGAGACATGCTATGAGTTCGAAAAATCGAGGCTGGGTGATTTTGATAACCTTACTGTTATCATGTAGTTTTCTGTCAATTGCTCAAGCCGAACAGGTGGTTAAAATTGGTCTGAACCTCCCGCTTTCGGGTGACAGAGAAGCTACAGGTATCAGTTCCAGGGAGGGTGCGGAACTTATAAAAGATCAAATTAATGATGCCGGCGGACTCAAGATTGGTGGTAGCCAATACAAAATCGAGTATGTGTATGAGGACAATGAATCAAATCCCCAGGGAGCGATTGCCGCAACTCTGAAGTTGATTACGCAGGACCAGGTTTTAGGAATAATCGGACCGAATGCCAGTTCGAATGCTATTCCGGCCGGTAATATTTGTGAGTCATTCAAGACCCCGATGATATCTCCTACCTCAACCAACCCAAGGACTACCGAAAACAGACCTTTTGTGTTTCGTGCCTGTTTCCTTGATAATTTTCAGGGTGAGGTAATGGCTAAATTTTCCGTAAGCGAGTTTAAAGCAAAAAAAGCTGCAGTTCTGTATGATATCTCCAGTGCTTATCCTAAGGGGCTCGCGGAGTTTTTCAAAAGTGCTTTTGAAGCCCGTCAGGGTGCAGGATCTGTAGTAGTCTTTGAAAATTATTTAACAAACGAGGTGAATGATTTGGCAAGCCATCTGGATAAAATTGTCGCCTCCGATGCCGATGTATTATTTTTGCCCCAGTACGCCCATGAAATTCCTTCTATCGTTGGCCAGGCCAGGGCCAGAGGCTGGAACAAGCCAATTCTTGGTGGAGATGCATGGGAGTCTTCGGACCTGGTTGCCAAATGTGGAGAGAAGTGCAAAGGATTGTATTATAGTTCCCATTTTGGGGCTATTGGTGCCAAAGGAAAAACGAAGACCTTCGTAGAACAGTATCAAGCTAAAACCAAACAGCTGCCCACAGGCTACGGAGCATTGGGCTATGATGCCGCCTACCTGCTGCTTACAGCAATTGGTTCGATGGATAGCTTAAGCCCAAACCTTTTGCAAAACAGAGAAACGATCAAAAACAAAATAGCTGCAATAAAGGGTTTTGAGGGTGTCTCCGGGACATTGGATATGAATGAAGCAGGTGATCCGATCAAGAGTGCTGTAGTAATTTTGATCAATAAAGACGGGGCCTTCGAATCGTACAAAACCGAAAATCCCTGATAGCCTATTACGTAGCGCGCTTATAAGCCTTGGATTACCTGAGCTACAAAGTCAGACATAAGGCCTAATACAACTGGTTGTGCTTCCAGGTGAGGAACATGCGCACAGTTTTCGACTATCTTCGGTTGAGCATACCCTGAAGTTCTAGAGACAATGGATTTGACCTGATCTGTTGAGCCGTACTGGTCGTCCCCGCCCTGGATTACCAACACAGGTACTTCAATACTTGGCAGCAGATATTCAATGTTCCAGTGCTTGAACCATTTTGTAAGCCAGGTTTCCGACCATGCTTTGAAGACAGCTTCTGTTTTGTCTCCATGATATTTGGCTAAGCCTCTAAGTTTCCCTTGAGTCCATGCTTCCTTGGCAATTCTTATTCCGGCGATAGTATTATGATCGACAAATACATGTGCAGCCTCGGTTATAATAGCTTTCAGAAAAGTAGGCCGCTCTGCGCCAAAGATTAAACTGATACTCCCGCCATCGGAATGGCCGATTAAAATAAAAGGTGTCTCGGGAATAACTCTTTCGAGGAGATCGGGCAACTCCTGAAGCGCGTATTTATGCAAATAATGTACTGTACGCCTGTGGTTGAAGGGAGTCGATTTTCCGTATCCCAAGCGATCATAGATCAGTCCGGGACAGCCGGTAGCCGCACATAATAATTCTGGAAAATCATGCCATAGAGCTATACACCCCAAACCTTCGTGCAGATAAACGAGATAAGGCAAAGCCGGGTTGCCCGGTATTAATTGGTAGTGCAGGTGGTGATTCCCATCGATTGGTAGATTTGGCAATGATTTCTCCTGGGGAAGCTCAATAAAACGGTTTTGTCTACACAGAGACAAGATATTTATATAGAATAACGTATGGGCGATATCTTGTTGATCTTTTTATTTCAGTGAAACAGATTTTGTGCTTTTATGTTTGCGTATGTTTATTGGCAATGGGCAAAAATGAGCCAAAATTGTGGACAAATAACAAGCAATACAATAGATTCGTTGGGCTACAGGAAAAGGCCGTCAAATTTTTGGGAAATTTGGCATGCCTTATTATTTGACTTCCTCTAATTGAGCAGGAGAGCAATGGGCTGCGAGACACATGGTGATGAATCTCATCCTCATATCATCAAGGACGAGTGTAAAGGATGCGGCAGGTGTATCGACGCTTGCCCCAAAGATTGTCTTCGTTTTTCGGAGAAGATGAACGTTAAGGGATATGTCCCTGCAGTATATATTGGAGAAGGATGTATCGGTTGCGGTATATGTTTTTACAATTGTCCCGAACCTTACGCCATTGTGGTGTACAAAAAGGACAAGGAGTGATCGTTCATGAGAAAATTTATTAAAGGTAATGAGGCAGTTACAGTCGGTGCTCTGTATGCGGGATGCGAGATGTATTTCGGCTATCCTATCACCCCGGCAAGTGAAATCGCCCATTCAGCTGCATTGCTTTTTCCGCAAAGAGGAAAGGTGTTTTTACAGGCTGAGTGTGAAACCGGCGCCATCAATATGATTTATGGTTCGGCAAGCAGCGGTAGAATGTCTATGACCGCTTCGTCGGGCCCCGGTATGAGTCTGATGTGTGAAGGCATTTCATATCTTGCCGGAGCCCAGCTGCCGGCAGTGATTGTCGATGTGCAAAGAGCGGGGCCGGGGCTCGGGAACATTGGCCCGGAACAGGGCGACTATAACCAGGCGGTAAAAGGTGGTGGCCACGGTAACTATAGGGCGATAGTTCTTGCCCCCTCTTCGGTGCAGGAAATGTGCGATCTGACCATCAAGGCCTTTGAGCTTGCCTATAAATATCGAAATCCTGCTATTGTCCTTACCGATGCTGTTTTGGGGCAGGTGATGGAGTCTCTGGAACTGCCGGACCACGAGCGCACACCTCCTAAAGTGAGTAATTGGGCAGTGCAGGGAGACAGTGAAACGCGGAAGAACCTCATTACATCCATATACTTGCAAAATGATCTTCAGGAAAAGCACAACTGGTTGCTTGATGCCAAATATGCCTCGATGAGTATTGATGCAGCATCGAAAAATTACCTTACTGAAGATGCAGAACTGATTGTGACCGGTTACGGCTCTTCTGCCCGGGTTGCGCGTTCAGCAGTAGATGCATTGAGGGCGGTGGGTATCAAGGCCGGTTTGTTCAGACCGCTCACACTCTTTCCCTTCCCGGAAAAAGAACTGCAAAAGGTCGCCAAAGGCAAAAAAATATTGGTTGTCGAGCTGAGTAACGGCCAGTACCGGGACGATGTTCTTTTACATCTGGATAGAAAAGAATACGTGCCCGTGGAGTTGGTAAACCGAATGGGCGGGATGCTTGTGACGACGGCTGAGGTCGTGGCTGCGGCTAAAAAACTCATGGAGGTAGGGCAATGATCAAAAAGGCAGAAGGATTTTACGAATACTTCCTGAGAAAAGACGGCAGCGAGACGAAAGCAACGCATTATTGCGCCGGTTGTGGCCACGGCATAGTTCATAAACTGATCGCAGAAGCCCTGGCCGAATTCGGTTTGCAGGACGATACCGTTTTTGTTTCACCTGTAGGCTGTGGTGCGTTTTGCTACTATTACTTTGACTGCGGTAATGTCGCTGCTCCCCATGGCAGGGCTTCTGCTGTGGCTACCGGTATTTCACGAGCTCTTCCCGGCAAGGTTGTTATTGCCTATCAAGGTGATGGCGATTTGGGCGCAATCGGCTTTAACAACGCCTTTCAGGCGGCAAATCGAGGTGAAAAATTTGTCTGCTTCTTTATCAATAATGCCATTTACGGCATGACTGGTGGCCAGATGGCACCGACCTCATTGCCCGGCCAAAAGACGGCAACCTCGCCTGCAGGAAGAGATGTGGCGAAAGATGGCTATCCGTTGCACGTCTGTGAGGTATTCAATCAGTTAACTGCGCCGGTTTTTATCGAAAGGGTGTCCGTTGCCGATACCAAAAGAATTCTGAAAGCCAAAAAAGCGATTCGAAAAGCCTTAGAAATTCAGAAGGAAGGTAAGGGCTATGCCTTGGTTGAAATTCTTTCGCCGTGTCCAACCAATATGAAAATGAATGCTGTCGATGCGGCACAATTCACCATCGATGCCATGGAAAAAACCTATCCTTTGGGTAATTTTCGAGATCGGAGTGATGAGGCACCACTGCAGCCAAATCATATTCCCGTAAAAGCTTTAGATGAACTCGTTATGGCGGGTGGTTCAAACGAAGTTGACGCAAGAGATTTTGCAGCCAAAGAATTCAAGTTTTGCGGTTTTGGCGGGCAGGGCATATTGAGTCTCGGCCTGGTGCTTGCACATGCAGGCAATGACGCCGGCAAAAATGTGTCATGGTTTCCAAGCTATGGTCCGGAACAAAGAGGCGGGACGGCATCCTGTTCGGTTGTGTTGAGCAGCAAAGAAATCGGCTCTCCGACCGTCGATAAACCGGATGTGTTGGTGGCGATGAATCAACCGTCTCTTGAAAAATTTGCGCCAACCGTCAAGGCTGGGGGCGTGATCATCTATGATGCGCAAATACCCGTAGAGTTTGACCTGCCAAAGGATGTAACCGTCTATGCTTTCCCGGCAGCCGAGATAGCCACTTCTCAGGGTGTGCCTAAGGCAGCCAATACTGCTCTTCTGGGGTCGCTTCTCGCTCTTGATTTGATCGGCTTACCGGAGGACGTTGTCCTGACTGCTCTAAAAGACAGTTTTGCCAAAAAACCTCAATTGGTTCCAAAGAACATCGAAATAGTTGAAACTGCAAAAGCGTGGATGAGGGACAATCTTTAACTAGCTGCTTCGGCAGCGATTTGTCTGCTGTTTGACAAACCGCTCGCTTTTAGGGGATCTGGCAACTTTTTTTCATCAAATGAAACATTTACCACTGATAGTATGTGGCACAGGGAGTAAAGAGCATGAGTGATTCGGCAAAAATAGGGAAGCGGATCCAGACATATAGAGAAAAACTTGCGATGAGTGTCGAAGACCTCTCAGAAAGAACCAGTCTGCCTGCAAGTCTCATTAATGATTTTGAAGCTGGACATGTATCTCCCGCTATTGGCGTCATGGTCAAACTTTCTCGCGCTCTTGGGCAACGGGTCGGTACCTTTATGGATGATCAGATTGCTAAAGATCCGGTTATTGTCCGAGCAACAGAGCGAGAAGAGGGTATTGCCCCCCATAAGGAAACCTCGCAGGGCCATTATCGCTACCATTCGCTCGGTACCGGCAAAGCAGATCGCCATATGGAACCGTTCTTCGTTATAATTTCACCGAACACGGAGCGGGAAAAATCTTCCCATGAAGGCGAGGAGTTTGTCGTGGTCGTCTCCGGCCAGGTAGAGCTGGTTTATGGTAAGGAAAGCTATACGTTGAAAGAGGGTGATACCATGTACTACAATTCCCTCGTTCCGCACTGCCTGAGTGCTGTTGGTGGTGATGCGAAAATATACGCCGTAATTTTTACACTTTAGCAGGTGACTACGATGCCAAGAGATGAGATTGTCAGGGAAATCACGCTCGGTCAGATTCTTGCCGAAACAGTGGCAAAATTTCCGGATGAAGCTGCGGTCGCGTACGTAGAAAGAGAGTATAAGCAGACATGGCAGGAGTTTTCGGATACGGTTGATGCCATGGCCAAGGGCCTGATGGCGATGGGTATCCAGAAAGGGGAAAAAGTGGCCGTGTGGGCGACGAACGTTCCTCACTGGGTTGCTCTTCAGTTTGCAACTGCCCGCATCGGAGCGATATTACTCACTATTAACACCAATTATCGTTCAGCGGAAATTGATTATGTCCTAAAACAGTCGGACTGTGAAAACATCTTTATTATCAATGGCTTGCGCGATGCAAATTACCTTGAAATTTTGTATGGCCTGATTCCGGAGTTGAAAACGCACCCAAGAGGGGATTTGCGTTCGAGCAACTATCCCAGTTTGAAAAGAGTTTTCTTTCTAGGGCCGGAGAAACATAGAGGCCTCTATTCCATGTCGGAGGTTCTGTCGCTTGCGGTCGCAACCGATGATGATGAGTACCAACAACGGCAGGATTCTCTTAGTCCCCATGATGTCATAAATATGCAATACACTTCAGGAACAACGGGTTTCCCAAAAGGTGTTATGCTGACGCACATCAACATTGGCAACAATGGCTATTGGCTGGGTGCCGGGCAGAATTTCAGTCATGTGGATCGTATCTGCATACCAGTTCCTCTTTTCCACTGTTTTGGCTGTGTGCTCGGGGTGTTGGCCTGTGTTAATCACGGCGCCACTATGGTGTTTGTCGAAACCTATGACCCCGTTGACGTGATGATGTCTATCGAGATGGAAAAATGTACCGGGGTGTATGGCGTGCCCACCATGTTCATTGCCATGATGGACCATAAGCTATTCAAAAAATTCGATTTTTCTTCTCTCCGCACCGGCATTATGGCTGGATCCCCATGTCCGGTAAAAAGCATGAATGACTGCATTGAGAAAATGAACATGACCGAGGTCACCATCGTTTTTGGTTTGACAGAGGCCTCTCCAGGCATGACTCAAACCATGTACAATGAACCGTCTATACAGAAAAAGTGCCAGACGGTTGGCAAATCCATGCCTGGTATAGAAGTAAAGATCGTTGATCCGAAGACGGGAGAAGATCTCCCTCCTGGTCGGCATGGAGAAGTGGTCTGTCGCGGTTATAACATCATGAAGGGCTACTATAAAATGGCTGAAGCCACCGCTGAAGCAATAGATAAAGATGGTTTCCTTCATTCCGGGGATATCGGCATAATGGATGAGGATGGCTATTTCGCAATTACCGGGCGGATTAAGGATATGATTATTCGTGGTGGAGAGAATATTTATCCTAAGGAGATTGAGGATTTCCTCCATCATATGGATGGAGTACAGGATGTTCAGGTGGTCGGTGTTCCCAGTGTAAAGTATGGTGAACAGCCGGGTGCATTTGTCATTGTACACCCTGATGCTGATATTACTCCTCAAGATGTTGTTGACTTCTGTCATGGTAAAATAGCTTGGTTTAAGACGCCTAAATATGTACACTTCTTGAAGGAATTCCCGCTTACCGCGAGTGGTAAAGTCATGAAAATTAAGCTTAGAGAACAAGCGGCTCAACTTTGGCCAAACGTTTAAAATGTTTCTGATTACGTACAAAGCTTAGCCAGATACAAGGTGCCAATCAAAATTAAGCAATGCCATTTCTCTAAAAGGTTAAAAGTCAGCACAAAGGAGATAAACAATGCCAGGTAAAGACATGAAGATAGGTGAAAGGATCAGGGCCTTGAGAAAAGCAAAAGGACTTTCAATAGCCGATGTTTCAAAACAATCCGGAATACCTGAATCGACTATTTCCGGCATCGAAAGACATATGGTCTCTCCCCCTCTCGGGAATATTGTCAGTCTGGCGAAAGTTTTCGATGTTTCGGTGGGTGACTTTTTCGGAGAGAGTGGCGACTCACCCTATTGCATCGTCAGAAGTAGCGATAGAAAAACCGTATCCCGCTTCAATTCAACCGATGGCGCGGCTGGCGGATACACATATCAGTCTCTTGGACAGCAAAAGAAAAACAGGCACATGGAACCTTTTCTTGTGACGCTCTCTCCTTCTGAATCATCTGAAACTGAACCAAATCAGCATATCGGGGAAGAAATCATTTTTGTCTTGGAAGGACATGTTGAAGTACGACTTTTAGACCAAACAGAAATTTTGAACCCTGGTGATTCTATTTATTACGATTCAACCATGCCTCACTTTATCTCATGTCATGGAAAAGAGCCTGCGACGATATTGGCAGTGATTTACGCTAAAGACGAAATGATCATATTATAGATTGAAAAGTGAATGTGAGGGACTTCTTTTTTTAAGAGAAGTCCCTCCGCTATTTTGGTGATCTCTTATCGCACAGGTACGATCCAGCTAAAGGGGTCTTCTGCTTTACCGTATTGAATGGCCATAAGATCTTTGAAGAGTTTTGCAGAAAGTGGCCCTACACTGCCATCGCCTATGGTGATTTCTTTGCCGTTAAACTTGATGTTGCCAACAGGTGAGACGACAGCAGCGGTTCCTGAACCGAAAGCCTCCTTGAGTTCCCCCGTTGTGTGAGCACCAAAGACTTCATCAATACTGATTTTTCTTTCAACAACTTTCACACCCCAGGATTTGGCAAGTTTAATTACTGAGTCCCGTGTTACTCCAGACAGGATACTTCTATTGAGCTCAGGGGTAATAAGTTCGTCACCGATCACGAAGAAAATGTTCATTGATCCAACTTCTTCAATATACTTAAGCTCGACTCCGTCAAGCCACATTACCTGGGTATATCCGTCTTTGTGTGCAAGTTCAGTTGCATATAGGCTTGCGGCATAATTACCGGCTGTTTTTGCCTGACCGACACCCCCTCTTACCGCGCGAACATGCTCCGTTGTTACCCAGATCTTCACAGGGTTGAATCCTTCCGGGTAATACGCTCCAACAGGAGACAAAATGATAAAAAATCTGTAAGTGTTCGACGAACGAAGACCGATATAAGGGTCGGTTGCGATGATGGTCGGTCGAATATAAAGAGAGGTTCCCTGTGCCCCGGGAACCCAGTTTTTTTCTATTTTTAAAAGCTTTATAAGGGCTTCAAGGATAAATGCTTCGTCCAGTTCAGGCATGCAGAGCATATGACCTGATTTATTGAGACGGCTTAAATTGTCTTTCGGTCTGAAAAGTTGAATTTCACCCGATTCAGTTCTGTATGCCTTCAAGCCTTCGAAAATTGCCTGGCCATAGTGGAGTACCATCGTTGAAGGATCCATTTCAATCGGGCCATAAGGCTCGATACGCGGATCATGCCAGCCGGCTTGTGGATTGTAATCCATATTGAACATATAATCGGTAAAGACTGTTCCAAAACCCAGAGTGGAATCCTCCGGATGATCTTTCAAGGTGGCGGCTTTTTTGAATGTGATGTCCACTGTAACCTCTGATAGGTAGAGTTGCTAAGAAGATGTGGATAAAAATTATAATTTTTATCTGAAAAATATACAGGATGACTGATTTGGTAATATGGGATGAAGTATACTCTTTGTCTGCCGAGGTATCAAGCTCGGCTGCAGCGTCATCTTGAATGCCGGCCTTGTTGGCAACAGTTGTCATCGTTACTCAATATCCACTGTCGTATCTTTGCCGATAAGATGGCGGGAACTACCGGTTTGGTAATGTAATCATCCATGCCGACCTCAAGGCATTTCCGTTGATCTCCGACCATGGCGTGGGCAGTCAAGGCGATAATCGGGATTCGCTGTTCTGGGGGATGGTCTGCAAGATCGGCCTTATTGACTGTTTGCTTACCTTTCAATTGGGACTCCCATTCCCGAATGGCTAGAGTCGTCTCAAAACCGTCCATTTCCGGCATCTGAATATCCATGAGAATCAGGTCGAAAGCATTATCTTTGATTACTTCAAGCGCCAGTCGGCCATTTTCCACGGCAACGACCGTACAGCCAAGATTTTTAAGAATATGCGAGGCCACTGTCTGATTGATGAAATTGTCTTCCACCAGCAAAATGTGGATTGACCGGTTCGTCAATCCAAGGCCGGGTAACTGAGTAGGCGCTGCAATATCCGCTACCATCGGCTTTGCCTCGGGTTGCTTCTCCAGAACGGCATCAAACCAGAAAATCGATCCATGGTCGCTGGTTTCCACGCCGATGTCTCCGCCCATCATCTCGACCAGTTTTTTGCAAATGGCGAGACCCAGGCCGGTGCCTCCGTACTTTCTGGAAAAAGAGCTATTGAGCTGAGAAAATGATTGGAAGAGACGATGAGTTTTCTCCTGGGCGATGCCAATGCCGGTATCACTCACTTTGAAGTGAAGTCTGGCCAAGGTTGACGTCTCTGAATTCAAGGTAACTTCTATTCTCACTTTTCCAGATTCGGTAAATTTCACCGCATTAGAGGCCAGATTCAAAAGCACCTGATTGAGGCGAGTCGGATCACCTTTTAAAAGGGGGGGAACCTTTGGATCAATGTTTACCTGGAACAACAATCCTTTTTGTGCAGCGTGAAAGTGGAGGATTCTGTGTAAATCCGCCATGATATTGCGGAGATCGAAGTCGATAATGTTGAATTCCAATTTGCCGGCTTCTATTTTGGAAAAATCCAGAATGTCATTGATGACCGTGAGCAGTGCTGTGCCACAGGCCACGACAGTTTGCGCATAATGAGACTGTGCAGGATCGAGCCTGGTTTTCAGCAGCAACTCAGACATGCCGATGATACCGTTTAAGGGGGTGCGGATTTCGTGGCTCATATTCGCCAGAAATTTGCTTTTCGCCTCGTTGGCAACCTCAGCTTCTTTGCGAGCCTCTTCCAGTTCTGTGATATCGGTCATAATGCCGAGAAGGCCGATCACTTCGCTACTGTTATTGTCATAGATTGTGGCTTTGTCGAAGATTACGTCGCGCAGGGAACCGTCAGCCCTAGGCACCTTCCACGTATAATGCTGGGTTCCCGGCTTCTCAAAAAGCTCTTGATCTTGATGATGGTAATATTCTGCTATGTCCGGGGGAGCCATTTCAAAAACCGTTTTTCCGATAATAGCGCTTCTAGGTTTTCCCAGGTAGTTTTCAAAGGCAGCGTTGCAGCCGGTATAGCGCCCTTCTTTGTCTTTATAGAAGAGAGGATTTGGGATGGTCTCTACCAGAGTATGAAAAAAATCATGCTGTAAGCGGTAGGCATTGACTGCTTTTTCTGCTCTTTCCTTAGCCTTGATGAGTTCGGCGGTACGCTCTCCTACCAGCTCCTCAAGCTTATTATGATGCCTGACAATAATGTCTACCGCCTCTTTGCGATCCGTAATGTCCTCTATGGTGCCGATAACTCCACAGACCCTGCCGTTGATATCATGGAGAGGGATTTTGCAGGTATCAATCCAGGTCTTCCTGTTGTCCGCCCTAACTTGTGTCTCGGGGATATGTAACTCCGGCGTATCATTATCCATAACACGACGGTCACATGAGAGATACCACTGCGTTTCCTCCGGAGTCCATGGCAGATCGTGATCACTTTTACCGACAATTTGTTCTGGATGGTCCAGCCCGGCAGCCGTTGCAAAAAGGCGGTTACAGCCAAGATAAACTGAGTTGCGATCCTTCCAGAAAATTAGCTGTGGAATGTTGTCAATCACAGATTGCAGCATCTCTTGGGATCGACGAAAAGCCTCTTTGGACTGATGGGCTGGGAACGTTTCGCGTTTTTCGACTTCAATAGCCAATTGCTTTTTGGCAAGAGCCAACTCACATTCGAGTTGCTTGATGCGAGTGATTTTCGACGCGAGCTCAGTTTTAAGAGCATCGGTAGTTGAAGTATGATCAGGTACAGATTTTTTTTGCATTGTTTTTAATAACAAACTAATTGAACCCGTCTCAAACGAGTGTTCCTTTCCTTATGCTAGTCTAATCGTCTTCCCAAAGTCCCGCAACACTATATGGTGAACCGGGAGTTTCGAAAAACCCACCATCGACAAAGCGATATCCTTGGTCAAGTGCATTGATTGCCGACAGATCGGCACGCTTCAAGTACAATTTGGGAGGAATGAAAATTTTCTTTCAATCTTGATGGGTTCACTGACTTAGGGATAACAACTGTGTCTCGGGAAAGTCCCCAGGCAAGGAGTACCTGGCCAGGTGTAATGGTCTGTTTTTCTGCTATTTCCAGGACAAGTGGATGGGTCAGTAGAGAAGGTTCATTGTCTTTTTTAAGGGATGCAGGTCGATCTGCAGAGCCGAGGGGTGAGTAGGCTGTGAGCAATACAGCATTTTCTTTACAGTAGCGGAGCATTTTTGCCTGCTGCAGATAGGGATGCGACTCAATCTGATTGGTTACCGGCTGAATTTTGGCCTGGCGTTTAAGGTCTATCAATCGGCTGAGATTGAAATTGCAAACCCCGATAAACCTGCATAACCCCTTTTTAACCATCGTTTCCATCGCCTGCCATGTCTCTATAATTGGTATGGCATCGGGGGCAAGAAACTCTTCGGGCCGTTTTGGGAAAACAATATTCGGCTGGAAATTGACTGGCCAGTGGATAAGAAATAGATCCAGGTAATCAAGTTGCAGGTCTTTCAGCGTCCTTTCCAAGGCGGGTTGGACATGTTTTTTAGCATGGGCATTGTTCCACAACTTGGAGGTTATCCAGAGTTCTTCTCTCTTGACCTGCCCTGAATTGAGGGCTCCGGCAATAGCTGCACCAATCTCTTTTTGGTTTTGATAGATGGAAGCACAATCAATATGGCGATAGCCGATTTCTAATGCCGTGGAAACGGCCTGTGCTGCTTCTCCTTTGTTCGATTTCCAGGTTCCGAGTCCGAGGGCAGGAATGGTAGCATTGTTAGTAATGGCAAGAAATTTCATCAACTCCTCCTGGGTTGAAGGGTGGTGAGTTTTATTTCAGTAATCCCGCCCAAAAGATTCGCGGGACTCTGTTTAGTACCCCCTTGAGGGGTGTAAGTTCCTTCACGAAATTCTTTCTCAAAAAGCAGAGAAAGAATTTCTAAGTCACTAATAGGTCTTCGGATGGTAGCAAGCAACCATGCAACCGTCAATCTCGCGTTGCTCTGGAAATTTCCCCCGACATATATCAGTCATTGATGGACAACGAGGATGGAAGGTACATCCTGAGGGTGGCGCAATAGGGGAGGGTAATTCTCCCCGGAGCACTATCCGTTCCTTGGTTACGAAAGGATCTGCTACAGGGGTGGCGGAAAGCAAAGCCCTGGTGTAAGGATGGTGTGGTTTGCTAAACAGCATATCTCTGCTGCCTGATTCAATAGGTTTGCCGAGATACATGACCATTACTTCATCGGCAATGTGTTTCACCACCGACAGGTCATGGCTGATAAACATATAGGCTAGATCGAACTGCTCCTGCAAGGTGGCGATAAGGTTGAGGATTTGTGCCTGAATAGAGACATCAAGGGCAGAAACGGGCTCATCGAGAACCACGATTTCAGGATTGAGCATCAGGGCTCTAGCGACTGCAATCCGCTGACGCTGACCTCCGGAAAACATGTGAGGATAACGATCGTAGTATTCCGGTCGTAGTCCGACGAGGCTGATCATGTTCAGAGCGGCTTCCCGACGTTCCTTGCTTTTCATGGAGGTGTTGACCAGCAAGGGTTCCGCAAGTGCGTGGCCTATTTTTTGGCGTGGGTTGAGGGAACCATAAGGGTCTTGAAAAACAATTTGTACCTTCTTGTGCAGACCGGCAAGCGTTTTCCGATCAGCTGTAACAACATTGGTCCCGGTGATGTTCAGCTCGCCGGATGTCGGCCGTTCAATCATCGTTACCAATCGTGCCAAAGTTGATTTACCGCAGCCGGATTCTCCGACAACTGCAAGGGTTTTCCCTTTGATCAGTTTGAAGGAGGCTCCGTCAAGGGCTTTTAATATCGCGGGTTTCTTAAAGGTGCCACGTTCGATCTCATAATGACGGGTCAGGTTTTCGGCCTCCAGGACAACATCTCCTTTCATGCATTTACCTCCTTGGGGTAGTTGGTCGGGAGCCCCGCGGCAAGGGGATAATGGCAGAGGGAACGGCCAAACGCTAGCGATGCCGGCACAGGCGGAGTACTTCGGCAAAGGTCGGTGGCATATTTGCAGCGAGGTGAAAAGAGGCAGCCAACCGGTTTGTCGAATTGACCGGGTACGACTCCGGCAATTGAAGGCAGAATCTTTGAATTTGACCTTTCCGGCAGGGAGTTGAGCAGTGCCTGGGTATAGGGGTGGTGCGGATCGGAAAACAAACCCTTAACCAACTGTTTTTCCACCTGTTGACCAGCGTACTGCACTGCTACCCTTTCGGCGGTCTCGGCAACCACTCCCATATCATGGGTTATCAGTATCAGCGTCATGTCTTTTTCCTTCTGTAACTTGAGAAGGAGATCAAGAATCTGGGCCTGGATTGTGACATCGAGTGCCGTAGTAGGTTCATCGGCGATCAGTAACATGGGATTACAAGAGATGGCGATGGCGATCATAACCCGCTGATTCATACCGCCGGAAAGCTGGTGTGGAAAAGCGGAGAGGCGTTTCTCGGGATCAGGGATGCCAACGAGATCCAGCAGTTCAATGGCCCGTTTTTTTCTCTCTGCCCTATTCATTCCGAGGTGAATTTTCAGCGTCTCGGTTAACTGAAAACCGACTGTGAAACAAGGGTTGAGACTGGTCATCGGTTCTTGAAAGATCATCGCCATTTTGGAGCCGATGATCTTTCTGAGTTGGGTATTGCTAATGGTTTTAAGATCTTGGCCGTCAAAACGAAGGGTATCGGCGGTAATGGTTGCCGTCCAGGGGAGAAGACCCATCAGCGCCAACATCGAGACGGATTTCCCTGAGCCGGATTCCCCGACGATGGAGACGACTTCTCCGGGTTCAATATTCAGCGAGATTCTGTCAACAGCCATAAACTGGCCACCGGCAGTCTGGAAGCTTACACTGAGATTTTCTATTTCGAGTAATGGCATGGTATAATTACGATCGTTTGAGTTTCGGATCGAGGGCATCGCGCAGACCGTCGCCCATCAAGTTTATCGCCAGGACAGTGAGCAGGATAGCAACCCCAGGGAAGGTGACTACCCACCAGGCCCTGAGAATGAATTCTCGAGCCTCTGCCAGCATGGTCCCCCATTCAGGGGTTGGTGGCTGGGCGCCCATGCCTAAAAATCCGAGTGCTGCGGCGTCAAGGATGGCTGTAGAGAAACTAAGGGCCGCTTGAACGATGAGTGGTGCCATACAGTTAGGCAGAATGGTGATAAACATCAGCCTCAAGGAACGTACCCCAATAACTCTCGCTGCAGTAACATAGTCCTTGGTCATCTCCGACATTACTGCCGCTCTTGTCAATCTGACGTAATGAGGTTGCTGGACAATGGCAATGGCAACCATGGCGTTCATCAGACTCGGCCCGAGGATGGCCACGAGGACCAGAGCCAGCAGCAGGCTTGGAAAGGCCAGGACTACATCCATGATGCGCATAATGAAGGTATCCACCCGACCGCGGAAAAATCCGGCCATAAGGCCGAGTATTACCCCGACAACCAGTGAAATTGACACCACGATACAGCCGATAAAGAGCGAATAGCGGGAGCCGTAAATCAATCGTGACAGCATATCCCGGCCGATGGCATCTGTGCCAAGTAAAAAGTGGTAATTTCCTCCTGCTTCCCAAAATGGTGGTTGTAGGAGAGCATCCCGGAACTGCTGGTTAGGGAGATGGGGTGCGATAAGATCGGCAAAGACGGCTAAAAGGATAACTGCAATGAAAATAAAAAGTCCCATGACGGCACCGCGATTCTCACTGAAATAGGACCAGAATTCGCTTAGGCTCGCCCATAAACCGGTCGGGCGATCATCAACAGTTTCTGTACTATCAACAACTTCTTGCATGGTTGTTTCGGTCATAATTAATCCGTATGGCGTATTTGCGGGTTGATCAAACCGTAGAGCAGGTCGACCGCAAGATTGACGAACATGACGATTGCGGCGATCAGCAGCAGGCCGCCCTGAACTGATGAATAGTCTCGTCTGAAGATTGAGTCCACCATCCATTTGCCGATTCCAGGCCAGGAAAAGATGGTTTCCGTCAGGATTGCGCCGGCAAACAGCACCCCGACCTGCAAACCAATAACGGTGATGACAGGAATCATGGCGTTGCGAAGCGCATGCAAGCCGATGACCCGCTGGGGGCCAAGTCCTTTGGCACGGGCCGTACGTACGTAATCTTCGCTCAGAACTTCAAGCATGGCAGAACGGGTCTGCCTGGCAATAACTGCCAGCGGGATAGTGCCGAGCACGATAGCGGGGAGAATGAGATGGGACACCGCCGAAGTAAAGGCACCTTCCTGCCCGGAGAGGTAACTGTCGATGAGCATGAAACCGGTGACAGGTTTAAAATAATAGAGAAATGATATGCGGCCTGAGACAGGAGTCCAGCCAAGAATTCCGGAAAAAAAGATGATGAGCAGCAGCCCCCACCAGAAGATCGGCATGGAATACCCGGCCAGGGCACCGGTCATCACTGTGTGGTCGAACGTTGAACCTCTCCGGGTGGCCGCGATCATCCCGGCCGGCAAACCGAAGAAAATCGCAATAATCATTGCACATAAAGAAAGTTCGGCCGTCGCCGGAAACAGGGTCATGAATTCCTGGAGCACCGGTTTTCTGGTGGTAATTGAAGTGCCTAAGTCACCATGTAGCAGTTGTTTGAGATATAATCCATATTGCACGATGATCGGCTTATCGAAACCGAGTTCAGCCATCAGTGCGGTATGTCTTTCCTCACTCATTCCCCGTTCTCCGGCCATGAGCAGCACCGGGTCACCGGGGAGGGTGCGGATAAAGATAAAAGCCACCAGGGTAACGCCGAAAAAGGTGGGGAGGATGACCCCAATTTTTCTTAAAAAATAAAGAAACATATCTCAGTTCTCAGAGTAAAAATCGGCATGAAAAAGGCCGGGCAGATTTCTCTGCCCGGCCTGCGAGGGTAATTTACTTCAAGTCAACACCGTAGAAAACATTGCCGCCGAAAGGATCGATACGGAAATCGACAACCTCTTTGCGTACCGGCTGATATACCACTGAATGGGCAATAGTTGCCCAGGGAGCCTGCTCTTTGAAAATAACCTGAGCCTCTTTATAGAGTTTGGTACGTTCAGCCGGATCAGATACAATCTTGGCTTTCTGGATCAGGTCTTCGAAGGGTTTATAACACCACTGGGCGCGGTTTGCACCGCCTACACCGTCACATCCAAGCAGCACGGCCAGGAAGTTGTCCGGGTCACCGTTGTCTCCGGTCCAACCGAGGAGGACGGCACCATCGCGTTTTACGTCTTTGGAACGTTTGAGGTACTCACCCCATTCGTAAGAGACAATCTCCACTTTAACGCCAATTTGGGCAAAGTCCGACTGGAGCATCTCAGCCATACGCCTGGCATTAGGGTTGTAAGGCCGCTGAACCGGCATAGCCCAAATCTTCATTTCGAGGTTCTTGACACCCTCTGCCGCCAGAATTTTTTTGGCGGTAGCTGGATCATATGGGTCATCAACTACGGCATCATTATAGGACCAGATAGTTGGTGGAATAGGATTTTTGGCAACTGTTCCGGCACCCTGGAAGATCGCCTCGAGGATGGCTTTCTTATTGATCGCCATGTTCAGCGCTTTGCGAACCCTAGGGTTATCAAAGGGGGCCATTTGGGTGTTATAGGCCATGTATCCAACATTCAGGCCTTCTTTTTGCAACAAATTAACATCCGGATCCTTTTTCATCGCTTCCAGATCAGCTGGATTCGGATATGGCATAACATGACATTCACCGGCTTTTAGTTTCTGATAGCGAACAGAGGCATCCGGAGTGATGGCAAAGACCAAATTGTCAATAGGTGCCTTACCTGCCCAGTAGTCTGGATTGGCTTTATAGCGAATCATAGCATCTTTTTGATAAGCTACCAGCTGGAAAGGGCCGGTGCCGACTGGTTCGAAATCGATCACATCCGGAGTGCCGGCTTTCATCATTTTGTCAGCGTACTCTGCTGAGAAAATTGAGGCAAAATCCATACCCAGGTTAGCGATAAATGGAGCTTCAGGGCGCTTGAGGATGAATGTGACGGTATAGTCATCAACCTTGACTATGTCTTTCAGCAAATCCGGCATGGACATACTGTTGAAATATTCATAGGAAGCACCCCCTATTTTATGGTAGGGATGGTTTACATCAAATTGGCGCATGAAACTGAAAATAACATCATCGGCGTTGAAATCGCGGGTGGGAGTAAACTTAGCGGTTGTATGAAATTTTACGCCTTTGCGGAGATGAAAGGTATACTCTTTCCCGTCGGCGGAAATATCCCATGTTTCAGCGAGACCCGGTCCAATTTCAGTCGTGCCTCTTTTGAATTCGGCAAGTTTGTCGTAAATCTGGCGGGAAGAGGCATCAAAGGTTGTCCCTGCAGTATAAAAGGCGGGGTTGAAACCTTCGGGACTGCCTTCGGAACAAAACACCAGCGTTTTTTCTGCCGCGAAGGCATTCATCGAAGCCAGCAACAACGTTGCGCCACAGAATGCAGCAATAAGATTTTTCGGTTTCCTCATCTTTTTGATCTCCTCTTTTTTTTGATAACAGCCCCTGTTATAGGCTCTCCGCTTTCTCACTCTCCATCAATCAACTTTAAAAGACACTCTGGTTCTTTTTCGTACCAGTGATATTGTATACTACAATGGTATCAGCTGCACGGTATACTAATCTGTTGCTGTCAAATAGTAAATTAGAATTAACTATTTTTGGTTTTAATAAACAAATCCCATTTAGTGAGTTTTTTTTCAGCGCTCCCTCAGTACGCAAAATAACAGCAAAATCATTTTTGAGTCACAAAATTGTGCGTTTCAACTACTTTTTCCACTTTGAATATGGGTTGTTGACCAGATTGGCATTGTAATACCTGCTGTCATCAGTGACTTCTTCACCTATCCATGGAGGTTTCTCAAATTTTTGGCCCTCGTAACTCAGTTCAATTTCTGCGAAAATAAGACCTTCATTTTCTCCAGTAAATTGATCTACTTCCCAGATAAATCCCTCAAAGGGAATCTTGTATCGGGTTTTTTCGATAAGAGGTTTGTGACAGAGCTCGTATAGCATCTCCCTGGCCTCATTAATGGGAATATCGTATTCATATTCAAGTCTTGTGCCACCAACATTTGGGCCTTTGATAGTCAATATACCATGATCATTGATTATTCTCACCCGCACTGTCCGGCCTTTCTCCGCGTTTAAATATCCCTGACAATAGGATTCGCCTGTACCAAGGCTGCGCCAGTCATCGTTTATTATCAGAAATTTCTTCTCGATTTCTGTTCCCATGTAAATCTCCCTTAGTGAAGTAACTTATGCGCTTGAGGGTACTAGGAAAGTCCAGCTCTATTGAGTTGGGTAAGAGGTGATGGAAGGGTTCTTTGCAAGTTCGATGGCTGAAAAATTCAAGGTACTGTGGACGGTAAGCAACGGAAAAAAGAGAGCGATTGCAAAGATGTTAACTATTGGTATCATACTGATAAGAGCAGGGAAAACTCCAAGCCGAAAGGCGGGACTGCTTTGAGTCCGAAGCCAACGAAGTTTTCTGCCAAGGGACCAGCGACGCCGCGAGGCCGGATAATCGATAAACATTAAAGCCGAATAGTAGGTATAAAGCAGAAAGACGACTGCCTGACCTATCCCTGGGATGAAATTGATAAAGAGGGCCAAAATGGTCACTAGAATACCCAATAAGGCTATTTTGATTCCCTCGAAAATGTCGGAAAAAAAACCGCCTACAGAAAAGTTTGTATCACCTTCGAACTGTTTGCCGGTGTACAGTTTTTCGGCAGCTGTACTGAGAAAGACATAACCGGGAGTGGAAAGGCTGTAAGCAAAGAGAAAAGCGAGATAAAAGGCAACAATTCTCGAGACTATAAGAAACAGCCAGCTACTGACCTGCCAGCCTGTATATTTTATCCAGCCAAGAACGGTATCGGTCGCTGGAGCCGTAGCCAGAAAATTTCCTGTCAACCCATCCATAAAATCAACGGTAAAATGATAGCCGAGCCAGGTGAGTGTGATAGTTGTCAGGAAAAGAATACAGCTTAAGCCCAATAGCCTTTTCCTGCGGATTATGAGGGAAAGCGCCTGGGATAAGGGGATCCATTCCGCCGTAGGAGAATAGGGTACTTGGAGTTGCTTTTGCATCGTATATACTGGTATAACGATTAAGGTGAATATTTAAACAGACCATACCCTCAAGTATAAGTTGGGTACCAATTGTTATCTCAACAATTGCAACTGTTAATGTTTATCAGCTCTCGGACAGGCTCATAGTCATTTCTGCGGGACGGTACGAACTGTCTGCAGAACAATATTTCAAAAATATTTACCGGCACCGGCAGAATGCATAAAAGTATAGATCCTTTTAACTGTGTGTAAAGGCTAAGCATCGACTTTTTGTCAGCTCTGAGCAACCTACGCGAATAATGAATTTAATAAACAAAAAACAGAATCGGCCGATTTTTGTCTGCCAACAGTGTGGTCATCGTACTGGCAAATGGTTGGGGCGTTGTCCCGAATGTGGTGAATGGGAGAGCCTGATTGAGGAGATAATCATTCCCCATGCCTCTGGTGGAGGATCCTCATCACAACCGCAACCTCTTTATTTAGCTCCCGATGGAGACGAAGAACGTATCAGCACCCGTATTGATGAATTGGACCGGGTATTAGGTGGTGGTATTGTACCGGGTTCGGTGGTGCTGATCGGTGGCGAACCCGGCATCGGCAAATCCACCCTTCTCCTTCACCTCCTCGCTTCGATAGCTCAAGACAACAAAAAAGTCCTCTATGTATCCGGCGAGGAGTCTGCACGGCAGATAAAAATGCGGGCCAGGCGTCTTGGGGCAATTCATCCGGAAGAATTTCTAGCTACAGAGAACGTGGTCGAGAACATAATAGCCATGACCTGTGCAATGCGACCAAGCCTTTTAGCTGTTGACTCAATACAGACTCTTACCTGCGCCGACGTGTCTTCTTCTCCCGGGTCGGTCACCCAGGTGCGGGAATCAGCCTATAAATTGCTGGGCATGGCCAAGAAAGAGAATATCCCAGTCGTACTTGTGGGGCATGTAACAAAGGATGGTGCTATAGCCGGCCCAAAGGTGCTTGAGCATATGGTCGATACAGTACTCTACTTTGAAGGAGATCGTAGCCATGCTTTCCGGATCCTGCGCACAGTGAAAAATCGTTTTGGTTCCACCAACGAAATCGGCGTCTTTGAGATGAAGGAAGAAGGTCTGGTGCAGGTGAGTAACCCTTCTGAGATTTTTCTGGCCGAGCGGCCATTAAATGCACCGGGTTCAGTGGTGTTGCCGAGTGTTGAAGGGACCCGGCCGATTCTCGTGGAGGTACAGGCTCTGGTCAGCCCAACCAACCTTGGTACGGCCAGGCGTACGGCGATAGGGGCCGACCAGCAACGGCTATCCCTGCTTTGTGCTGTTTTGGAGAAAAAGGGTGGTCTTGATATGTACGGTCATGATATATTTCTAAATATTGCTGGTGGCATGCGTATTGATGAACCAGCGCTCGACCTTGGGGTAATCTGTGCTTTAGCCTCCAGTCTTCTGGAAAAACCGATATCCTCCACAACAGTGGTATGCGGGGAAGTTGGTCTGGCCGGCGAAGTACGTGCCATAGGCCATGTCGATGTTCGGATTCGCGAGGCGCAAAGATTAGGTTTTACGCGCGTTGTGCTCCCCAGAAGTAATAAGGAACGAATAACCTGGACACCGGGAATTGAACTGGTTGGAGTCGCAAATCTCCAAGAGCTCATGGATGTTGTATTTGGCTGAATTATTAGGGAAAGTTACTGCAATTAAATGTCATCCGGGGAAGAGAGTGGAACTCTGTTTCATCCACTCTTGCGGGAAATGAAATTCCTTCATAAAATGGTTGTCTTGAAATGAACAACAAACCATTCTGTAAGGTACTAAGTCACTAAAAGGAGTGAAATTATGTCTGATGCCCACCATGAACATCACGAAGATAATTCTGTCAACGTAAAGATTGCGCTGTTTTTTGTCGCCGTTCTTGCCGCCATTACATTTATTGGTTGGATAAATTGAGTGAGTAACGAGCTTAGACGTCAGGAATGTAGCATTTAAGGTGTTTGATGCCTCGTAAGAAGTTTGCAAAGATGTTGAACAGTGATCCGGAAAGGGAAGTTGTCATTCTCTTGACCGACATGGTTCAGTATTCACGAAAATCCTCGGGGATGAACCCGGAGGAAATTCGCGATTTCCTGATCGATTACCATGGCAGTATGAACAACATTGTCAACCAGGAGGAAAGTCTTCCCCTGGAAATTGAACCATCTGCCGGAGATGGTTGCCTGGTTATTTTTGATAAGCGACCCGGCGAAGATCGCGTTGGTGTCTGTACTCGAGCTCTGCAGGTCGCAATGAAAATGGCCGAGGCCATCGCCGATGGAAATCTCGCCCCAACCAGAATGGGTATCTTGCTTGGACGGATAACCGAAGCACAACTTGGTGCCAGAATGGCCAAATTTGGTTCGAGCTTTGCCGTTGCCAACCGTCTTGAGGAGCTTTGCGGCCATTTTGGTACACAATTGCTGATGGATAGGGAAGTTGCAAGATATCAGCAGGGGTTCGAAAAGTATCTGGTCACTATAGCCAAGATTAGCCTGACAAGTGTTCTGCATCCGATGAATATTTTCACCCTCTATAAACCCGGAATCCAAAATTGTCCGAAAGACTTGAGTGAAACTGAGTTGTTGAAATTTATTCAAATGAAAAATGAAGCGATGGAATTTTTCAGCGGCAATTTGCTCCTTGGCGTAGAACCGGATTTTCCGAGGGTCCGGGAAGAACTTCTCGTGGCCCAGAATTATTTCAAGGAGTTGACCGGCAGGGAAGATGTCGGTACGGGCCGTATTCTCGAATACATCCGTGAAACGCCCTTCCCGGAAGACGATTTCGATCAGCGGGGAATGAAGCTGATGGAAAAGAGTCGCGATTCCCTGGGCGAACGGTTGTTTCATCTCTCAAAAGAATTGCTTCGGGCGATGAACTCGAGTTTCTACCATGCTCTGGTTGTGGATACCGACTGGGAGCGATATTTCAGATTGGAATGGTGTAAAAAAGATGCCACCATAATCAAAATAGATAGTGTCCCGGATGGGATCTATTATCTGGACAGTGGCACGGTAGTAGCTATCAATGGGAAGGGAGAGATGCTCGCCACCATGGAAGCGGGAACGATCTTTGGTGAAATGGCTTATTTTGGCAAAGAGAAAAAACGTACCGCCACAGTTGTTGCGAAAACGGATGTCGTTTTGAGAAGGATATCCACCGAGGATTTCAAGAAATTTCCGGTTATAATTGAGATATTTGAAAGGATAGCCATCGCTCGCCGGCAGGAGATTGCCGAAAACCGCAAGCATCCGGAAGATAAAGCCGCATCCCCCGCCTGATTGTACAGCGGAGAAGGCGGCTTTGTTGAGGCCCTACCTTACTTCCAGCACTACATACGTGGAGTAATTACCGGCGCGGACCCTCAGAAGTATCTTGTTGGATTTTGATTGTTTTAGAACGTTGTCGAGATCTTTCAAATTTCTGACCCTTTCTCTGTTCACCTCTTCTACCAGTTGACCCGGCTTAAGACCAGCCGCTTCTGCTGGGCTACCCGAAGTAACATCACTTATAATAAGGCCGCTGTTTTCTCCATAACCAAATTTCTTGGCAAGTTCAGGGGTGAGCTGTTGCAAAGTGAGGCCAAATTTCTCAAGTGAACCATCGCTATTCGTACCTAGACCATTTTTACTGAAATTCGCAGGCTGTTCGCCAATAGTGATCTGAACCTTCTTTTCACTACCATTACGCATAATATCAAGCATTGCCTTGCTGCCCGGTTGGAGAAGGGCCACTCGATTGCGTAGATCGGAGACATTAAGTAATTGAATTCCGTCTAACCGAAGGATGACATCGCCCTGCTGAAGTCCGGCAGCACTGGCTGGAGAATCCTTTTGTACTTCACTGATCAGGATGCCACCGACTTGTTTTAAGCCAAATGATTCGGCCAGGTTTTTATCCACGTTCTGAATAACGACTCCAAGCCAACCGCGAGTTACTTTGCCAAATTTCTGCAGCTGGGCTTCAATGGATTTAGCCATATTGATGGGGATAGCGAAGCCGATTCCCATATATCCGCCGGTCTTTGAGAAGATTGCGCTATTGATACCGATAACTTCTCCGTTGCCATTAATCAAAGGTCCGCCGCTGTTGCCTGGATTGATTGCGGCATCGGTTTGAATGAAGTCTTCGTAATCGCTGATTCCAACACTGGATCGTCCGGTAGCACTGACAACCCCGACGGTTACAGTTTGAGTGAGACCAAAAGGATTACCGATGGCAATTACCCACTCTCCAGCTTCTAGTTTGGAGGAGTCCCCGAGGGGGAGTATTGGAAGGTTTTCGGGGTCGTTAATTTTTATCAGAGCCACATCAGACTCGGGATCTGTGCCGATAACTTTGGCATCGAAACTTCGATTATCGGAGAGCGTGACTTTGATATTATCGGCTCCCTCAACCACGTGATTATTAGTCAGGATAAAACCATCTTTGCTGATAATAAAACCGGAGCCCAAAGCATGTTCTTTAAATTCTTGTGGTTTTTGTTGTTGGCGGAATTGCGGTCCAAAAAAGTGTCGGAAGAAAGGATCATTGTACAGATCCTCAGGTCCTAAGCCACCAGGATAATTTGCTTTTTCGGTCTTTTCCACCTTGACGTTGACCACTGCGGGTTTGGCTCGTTTGACGACATTTACAATCGCCTGTGACGACCTGTTGAGGATGTCCTCATCTTGGTTTGCGTCAGTCTGGGCAATGCATTGAGCGGCGATGAGCATTAGGCTGAGCACCATGAGGGTGAGCAGCCAGGGAACCGAGGAAATTAATCTTTTTTTGTGCATGTTTATTCTCCTTTGAATAAAGATTCTACCCCGCCAAATGGACTTTTTTCAGTCCCTCTTTGAGGAGGATAAGCACCTTCACGAAATTCAATCCGACTTTTTAAGCACCGTCATAAAAGTAAAAAAGAAGAATTGAAATTCTAAGGCACTAAGTTGGGTAGTTAGGGAACGATCCATCTTTGAGATGAATTATTTCCCATTCGGAAACGAATCAATAAATCGAACCAGTTATGTTTCTTTGGAGAACACAGTAAACGTGATAAAAAGACCGTCAAGAAAGATTGCTAAAATGTAATCATGAAGAAACGGGCATCAAGTAGACCAACAATATTTTGGTTCGTTCGATGCCCGGGTGATTGAGGGAAGCCTCCTGGGGATCAGCTGCGGATCATGTCGGCTATCTGAAATGAGACTTCCAGGCTTTGTTCTGCGTTAAGCCGTGGGTCGCAGCTGGTCAGGTAATTGTCTGCCAGTTCTTCATCCACGATGTTGTGAGCCCCGCCTGTACATTCCGTGACGTTGTCACCGGTCATCTCCAGGTGGATACCTCCGGGAATGGTGCCCTCCGACCAATGGGTTTCAAAAAAGCAAGTTATCTCGGAAAGAATATCATTAAAATTCCGGGTCTTGTGGCCGGATTTGGCCGTATAGGTGTTGGCATGCATGGGATCGCAACTCCAAACGATATTGAAGCCCTCTTTTTTCATTTCCCTCAGCAGCGGAGGTAGAGCCTTTTCAATTTTTTTCATGCCAAGACGGGTAATTATGGTGAGTCGTCCAGCTTCGTTGTCAGGGTTTAGGACCTCGATAATACGTTTCACGTCATCAATGTCGTAGGTGGGACCGAGTTTTAAGCCAAGAGGATTATGTACTCCACGCAAGAATTCGATGTGGGCACCATCCACCTGGCGGGTGCGCTCACCGATCCACAGCATATGTGCTGAACAATCGTACCAATCGCCGGTGATCGTATCCATGCGGGTCAGGGCTTCCTCATATTGGAGGAGCAGCGCTTCATGGGAGGTGAACAGTTGGGTTTGCTCAATTTGGGGGGTTTCCGAGGAAATTCCAATAGTCTCCATGAATCTGATGGCATGGCTGATTTGCTTGGCCAAACGATCATAGGAACGTCCCATAGGGGATTGGGCGACGAACTCCTGATTCCATGCCTGCACCCTCTGCAGGGAACCATAGCCGCCACGGGTAAAGGCTCGTAAAAGATTGAGGGTCGAAGCGGCCATATTATAGCCCTTGAGCATGTATTTTGGATTGGGGTTGCGGGATTCCGGGGTGAATTCTGCAGTGTTTACCATATCGCCCCGGTAGGATGGCAGCTCAACACCGTCAATAATTTCGGTGTCAGAGGAACGTGGCTTGGCGAACTGTCCGGCAATCCTGCCGACTTTAATCACCGGTTTGCCGCCGGCGTAGGTGAGGACCACAGCCATTTGCAGTAATACTTTCAGCGTCTCACGGATGTTTGGGGCGGTTACCTGGGAAAAGTTTTCGGAACAATCACCTCCCTGGAGCAAGAAGGCATCTCCGGTTACTGCTTTGGCCAGAAGCTGTTTGAGGGAACGTATCTCACCGGCGAAGACGAGAGGGGGAAGAACAGCTAAATTGGCAAGTACTTTGTCGACAGCCGCCTGATCCGGCCAGGTTGGCTGTTGCAGTGCGGTAAAATCTTTCCAGCTTGATTTCGTCCAGTTATTCCGGGATGTTGGCATTATTATTTCCTTAAATTGATAGATGTTTCGTGTTCTGGTTATGTTGAGCCCGAACAATACCAGGCAAACGGGACGTTTTCCAGCACTTTATAAGGACTCTCTCTTACTGTAATTAATAATCTTTTGACAAAAGAGGCAATGGATTTTTTTTCCAACGCCCCACAAGGGGGTACTCAGTTCAGTACTCGCTTGACGGGTATAAGAACCTTTAGACGGATTATTTTCTTGCAAACAAAAACAATCTGTAAGGTCCTAGGAGTCTTTCCGAGAATAGACATTTTGTCCAAAATCAAGGCATTTTCACAAAACAAGCACAGCCATATAGTTGATATCGGAGTCTGCGCTTAACTGCGAGCATTGTTTTTTTAAAATAACGAAAAGTTTGGGCAGGTAAGCGAGGTACGAGACTCCGAAAGGGCATTCTCGGACAGGTTCCTAGGGTGCTAACCCCGCTGAAAAGAGCGGGATAAGTGCCTTCACCAAATTCTTTTCCTGGTAAAAAGCACAAGGAAAAGAATTTATAAGGCACTAAAAACAACATCGCTCAACGTCGAAGGCGTTAAGAATACGTAATTCCCGCTCCCTTTTCATTGCCTCTGGTGGGGGGGAAACACTAATTGTGCGAACGTTTTTTCGATACTGTCACGATCGGGGATAGAGTCTAAGCCATAACCAAGAATCTTGCCGGTTCTTGTATCCAAAAGTTCGGCGTCACTACCGTTGGTAACAACGGCAAGTGGAATACAGTAAGCAGGGTTGATAACTCTGGCTGCGGCTATTGCGGCCCGCTCTCTGCTGACCAGAGAACCTGGGCCGTATCGGATAATTATGCACTGTTTTTGCTGTAGGGAAACTGTTAGTTCGATGGTTGAGGTGACAAAACATCTGGAAAAGAGTGTTTCAATCTTGAGCCTTGGTTGCAGGCATTCTTTGTCGTAACCCTTTTCTTCCACCATAAATCGGCTAAGATCCTGGCGGATACGTTCATCGTCAGTGTCGGTCAATTCTTCTCCGGTCAGGTAATCTTGGAGGGTGCCGTAAATGAGGTGATGGGGTTTGGGAAGACGCATATATTATCCGGTAAAGAGGCATTACTGGTTTGAAAGAAGAGGTGAGGCGCTCTTTTTTAAGGTAATAATCTCCCAGAGTTTTGCAAGTGAGTCGACATTATTGCTGTATACACTCTTGCAGCATCTCTCTTACGAGGGGGACTGAACTGAGTACCCCTTTGTGGGGTGTTACTTCTTTCCGGGAAGATTCCGAGGCTGTTCATGTTCGAGAAGAATGATATCAGGATTCCAGTCCAGCCACTGTTTTTCCGGTTCGTCCTGGAGGGTGAAATGGTAGCCGGACAGTACCGTAGATCCGGTCTTTTCGTTGTCGGGGGTGGCAAGAGCAATACCTCCTCGCATGACAGCTTCAAGGGAGGCAGCGGATATGGTGACTCCAGAGAAAATTCCCCCCTCGATTTTAGTACCGCTGACGTTCCAGAACCGAGTGTTTTTTCGTATGATCGGACGGTATTGTTTTGAAATGGAAACGAACACCTGAACTTTCTGAAAAGTTGGAGAGAGTTCATAGCCGGTAACCCGTCCTACCTGAACCTGGCGGTAATATACAGGTGAGCCGACACTGAGTGAGCCAAGATGTTTTGCCTCCAGCACGATGCCGAGGCCATCGCGGCCTGCGATCTCTGTTTGGGGTGGCTGTGGCAGGACTGTGAAGGTTCGGGCGGGTGGGCCGTTTCCCTGTAAAATATTGAGAAAGGAACCAAAGAGGATGGCTTCAACATTTTTAACACCTGACAGGCCAACTTCGGGCTTCTCCACCCAGATTAAAGTAGTGGCTCTGAAAAGTGGAGCAGCATTCCTGTCGACGCGGACAGTACCGACGATCATCTGTAGATTTTCAGTAAAGGCGAGTTTGGTAACCTGACCAACTTCGATTCCTTTATGCTTCAGTGGTGAGCCTTCCTTCAGCCCATTATTTTCTTTTAGAAATATTGTCAGCGCTATTTTGTCGGACAGGAGTGCTTCCTGCTGGTTTTCGTAGAGTGTATAGGGTGTGTCGGAGGGTATGAACGCCCCATCAGGTACATTGATGCAACTGATGCCACCTGCAAGGATAGAGTGAAGTGATCCGGTCTGCAGCCTGAGGCCGTTCAGTCCACCCGAGAGTTGGAAACCACTTGTATTGTAAAATCTGGTCCTTCCCTGGATAAGTTTCTTGTATTCATCATAAACAAAACATTCGATCAATACTCCCTGCTGGTCAGGCGTTAAGCGGAAGCCTTCAAGTTCGCCTATTTTTATGTTCTTGTGCAGTATTGGAGCGCCTATAGTGAGGGATTGTGCATCCTTCGACCTGAGCAAAAAGTGTTTTCCGGCAGGGCGAAGGTCGGGTACCGCGGCGATGGCATCTTTATAGCTGTCGTACAGTGGAAATTGAAAGCCTTCATCCGGAGAGAAGCTTTTTTGTTTTCTGAGTTTATCCGGTGTAGTAAAGCTTACTCCACCATTGAGGAGGTTGGCCAGTGGCCCAGTCGAAATTTCAAACCCCTGATCAATACTCGCTCCAATTTCGAGACCGGAATGCATCCAAAAGACACTTTTTTTACTGAGCAGGTGGAGATATTTTTGATAGATAAACAGGGTGGTGTGGATGGTTCGGGCAGATTTTGCCAAGTCAATATCAACTATTTCTCCGACTTGGATGTTTTTGAAATAGACGGGAGATTTGGCAGAAAGGTCAATGGGATTCTCGGAGACGAGCACAAAAGATCGTCCTTTTCTCAGTGGTGCTTGCGGAGGCGGTTCCGGGAGAATCTCAAAATGGTCCTTAAAAGCCCCATCCCCAGGCTGAAAAGAGATATGGGCCCCGGAAAAAAGCAACCCAAGGTTATGTATCCCAGTTGATGAAATCTCAGGTTTCACCAACCAGAATTGAGTGTTTTCACGGAGAATAAGCTCGGCTCTGGGGTCGAGAAGAATCTGGGCAGTAACTGTTCTCGCTTTATCATCGTTAATCTGAAGGTCTTTGACAAACCCTGCTTCAAGGCCACGATACATGACCTTGGTTGATTTCACGACGATGTCTTCTCCCGAGGTAAGGGTTAAGGTCATCGGAATGCCGTAATTGGCCGATTCGAGGTTGGGATAGAGCGAGAAAACATGGCCGTTTTCGGCCACAGGACTGTTCAGGAGTTGTTCCGGGGTGTAGAGCAGAATGCCACCTCGCAACAGCGATGCCAGGGATTCGACCTGCACTTTAAGGTTGGGCAGTTTCCCACTGATTTCGACGCCGCTGACGTTACAGAAACGACTGCCGTCCCGCACAAGATGGGCAAACTCAGGTTCAATAAAGAGATCGATCAGGACATGTGTTTCGTCTACAAGCTGATAGCTTTGGACTTTGCCGATTTCTATATTTCGATAATAGACTCCGGTTCCTGTCTGTATGGACCCAAGCATTTCGGTTGTCAACTGAAAGTGGAGCCCAGGTGTTTTGGGGGAGACGGGCGGAGCGGAAGAAAGCCCCTTGAACACGCGTCTCGGTTTGGTCATGGTGCCGATTTGAATGCCTATGTAGCTTCCGGAGAAGATAGTGTCGAGGCCTTGGATAGAGCTTGCCGACAATTGGGGACGAACTATCCAAAAAAGAGTGTCCTCAACAAGATGGCTCACGACCTCTTTTTCCATTTTCGCTATGGCTATTATCTGCTGATTATCGAGGTCGGGAATAACTTTTTTGACGAGACCGACCGGTATGCCTCTGGCCATAATCTGGGTTTTTCCAGGGATAATGCCGGATGCGTCCTTGAAATAAATGGTTATGTCCACCCCAGCGTCTTTGTAACTGTTGAAGATAAGCCAGCCACAAATACAAAGAGCAATAATGGGTAGCGTCCATACTATTGAGATACCACGATTTTTCTTAACAACAGGTTCGGCTGTCATAGCGTGTTTCCGACATTAGTTGGAGGGTTTTCACTGCTGGCCTTCTTCTCGCTGGAGTAGCATTTATCCCATATAATTCGCGGATCAAAGGTAATGACCGCAAACATGGTGCATGCGACTACGATGCAGAAGTAAGTGGCTGCCGGTGCTACATGTACTGAAGTGAAGAAGCCAAAATTTACCAGAACAGAGAGCAGGGCGATGACAAAAATATCAAGCATTGACCACCTGCCGATAAAAGTGATAAACCGGAACATTCTGGCTTTCTGTCTCAGCAAGTGCAAATCGCACGGACGGGTGGAAAGAAGCAGAATGACGAGACCGACGATCTTGAATACGGGGACAAGAACGGATGCAGTAAAAATGATCAGGCCAATAAAGTAGGAACCATGCTGAAAAAAATAGATGATCCCGTCTATGATTGTAGATCGATCGGGGATTCCCAGAAAGTCGACCCGCATTATGGGGAGCAGGTTGGCTGGAGCAAGAAAAATCGCCGAGGTGAGGACCAAAGCCAGGGTCCTTGAAATGCTGGAAGGCTTTCTGGTATGAAGGGCTTCTCCACAACGTGGACATCCCTTTCCTTCAAGGGCAGACGACGATAGTTTGCGGCAGATGTGGCAAAGGATCAAGCCCTGGCGGGCGGCATTGACAACTGCATTACCCTGGTGGTGATGGAGAGTGGCTGGTTCGGGTTGCCTCATTTGCCCCTTATGTTCAATGGCTTGCCAGAAGAAGTCGTGGTCAATGATCGTCGCTATGGTGAGGTTGAGCAGGACCAGACCAGTGAAACAGAAAATTCCCGTATTGTAATTGATTTCAGTACTATCATTCATTTTAATAATAGTGACCATGATGCCCAGCAAATACACTTCCACCATTGCCCACTCTTCCAGATGCAGGTAGGTTCGGAACAGCCTGGCCAGGTACGATGGGTATCGTTTCAGGTAGAGCTGGGCGGAAATAATCAAGATTGAGGTGAGGAGTACTAGGGGGAAGATGACTGCCGAGATCAGCACCATAAATGAGACAAAGTAGTAACTATTTCGATAAAAATTAATGATTGAGTCAATGATATTGGCTGAGTCACTGAAACCAAATGATTTCATGGTCATAAGAGGCAGAAGAATTGCAGGGAGATACATGAGCAGGCCGGCAATACTAAGGGCCAGAGCTTTTATAATTGAATCGGTTGTTCTTTTGCTTATTGTCTTGCCGCAACGGGGACAGATGATAGAATGTCCGCCGGGTGCTTCTGTTTTGGACAAAAGCAGATCACAGTCAGGACAGGCAGTAAGATGATCAAATGTGTGAGTATTTGGATGCAATGCAGACCTTTGATTGCAGTTATTAAAAGAAATAGCCCTCAGAGGGTATTATAAAGAATACCTCCTTGTTGAGGGAAAAGAGAAAAACCATCATTTATTCAACATAGTAGCGTGAACTGAACCGTTTGTCATATGAAAAACTGTTGCCCTCTCCAGAATTGGGGCACGAGAAGTAAGGTGGAAAATTGAATACAAGTGCAGAGGGAAAGAGTCTCGATAATAAATGGTTGAAGATATCAATAAAGACGGATCCCTTGCTGGTGGAGTCGATCAGTGATTTCTTGGTCGGGGTGATCGAAGCAGGAGTTGAGACGGGTGCCCGGGATGAACCTCTTTACGGGACGGTGAACGGTTACCTTCAAAAAGCAAATATGAAGGTGGAAGAAGTTGATGGCATCCTCGTTCAGGTTTCGTCCTATCTGGATGAGTTAGCTGGTATTTTCAATGTTTCACGGCCAATCCTTTCATCAACCGTAATCGACGAAGAGGATTGGGGGAAAAGTTGGAAGGAACATTTCAAACCTTTTGCCATCGTACCAGGCCTGGTTATTGCCCCGACATGGGAGGAATACCTCCCGGCTGCGGGAGAGGCGGTTATCACCATGGATCCGGGCATGGCTTTTGGTACCGGTCACCATGCCACCACCAGTCTGTCGTTGGACTTTATCAAGGAGACCCTGGCTGGAAGTCGTGGATTGCGTCTCCTTGATGTGGGCACAGGAACCGGCATTCTCGGTATGGCCGCATTGCTGTTTGGGGCGGAGGATGTCCTTGGTATAGACAATGATCCCGAGGCGGTTTTCGCTGCAGAGGAGAATGTACATAGGAATGCGTTGCAGGATCACATGCAGGTGAGCCTTGCTCCCCTCTCCTCGCTGGTAGAGCCATATGACATAGTGGTCGCCAATATTGTTCACGATGTTTTAATCAGTATGGCAGACGATTTAACCCGCTTGACCGCAGAGGGTGGTAAGCTGATTCTTTCCGGGTTATTGGCAGGTGAGCAGGTTGCCAATATAATCGCCGTTTTTACGGCAAGAGGCTTACAACTGTCAGGACAGGAGAGCCGTCAGGAATGGGCTGTTCTAAGGTTTGGAAGAGGTTGAGAGTGTGCAGCCGGACCGGTATTACCCTGCTTTGCGAGGGTTAGTGCTGTTTGGGCTGGTCATCGGGGTGAGTTGGTAATCGGTATCGAAAATAATACCCACCCCGTCCGGCTCCTGACGGATGACTATACCGGTCGCGCTCACCCAGATGTTTTTGCCGGTAAACTGTTTCAGACTTTCTACGGAGAGGATGAAACGCAGTTTTTTCAGGTCATCGAAGTTTAGATAAAATTCGACTTGAACCTTGGCAGCCATTGGGAATCTGTGGGAAGTTTTCACAAAAGCCCCTCCCGAACTGATATTGGCCGCGACCGTATCAATCACAGGCGGTTGATCTTCAAGATGTCTATATGATATTCTGGCTTGAATGTTGAGGGAAAAGCGTTTCTGTTCTCTTCGTTCAATCGACATGGTTTCTTCTCGATTCAGGGGCTATTCGAATGATGGATCGGAACATGGTGTGGTTTATTCATACTTACGGAATGAGAGAGGATTTGTCAATTTCAAAGAGTAAATGGTAGTTGAGCCGGTTGAGGATTTTGCGACAGACGAATTTTCATATGATGGGATGGTAATAGATCAATGCGACGTTTTTTTTTCAATCCTTCTTCACGAAATGGGGACACAGTCTTTCTCTCGGAGGAGGAATCGCGGCATATTTGGAAAGTTTTGCGGTTGAAAGCTGGGGATGCAGTTGAGCTGCTTGATGGCCTTGGGACAGTCTACCTTGCTGCTCTCACGACTGTCGGACGTCAGGTGGAGGCGCATATAGAAGGCGTTGCCGTAAACCAGGCGGAGGGAGGCAAATCAGTCTGGGTGTGGCAGGGGATTTTGAAAGGAGAGAAGATGGATACCGTAGTACAGAAATGTACCGAGCTGGGGGTAACGGGGATGATTCCCTTTCAGAGTTCAAGATGTCAGGGAAAACTGGATTCGACCCAAGGCCGGAAAAAACATGAGCGGTGGCAGCGAATCGGGCTGGCGGCCTGCAAACAGTGTCTCCGACTCCAGTCGATAAAAATAGACGCGCCCGCCACGTATTCCGAGTCGCTCGGAAAGAATTCGGCTGATAGTACGGTATTGCGACTTCTTTTCTGGGAAGAGGAAAAGATGATCCACCTCCATGATATTGCGGATATCGCCACGGCTACCGCGCTCGCTCTTATGCTTGGGCCCGAGGGTGGATTCAGCCGGGAGGAAGTTGAGCAGGCACGTCTGCTGGGATGGCGTACCGTGAGTCTTGGGGACAGGATACTGCGGGCGGAAACAGCAACTCTCAGCGCGGTTTCTATAGTCCAGTATCTGGCAGGAAATTTATAAAGGTTAAAGGTTAAGGAAAAAAGTTAGTGATAATGGAAAAAGATCTATCTCGTTCGGCAATACTGAGCAAATCATCCCGGCTTATACAACTCGATGAGGCGATAGCAGGCGGCCATCAAATAATCGATGTCCGTTCCGCAGCAGAATCTCTGGCCGGGACTATTCCCGGGGCAATTAATGTTCCGCTGTTTGATGAGGATGAGCGCAGTGTTATTGGCACCATTTACCGCCATGGCGGTCATGAACAGGCTGTAGATAAAGGCTTCGACTATGTTGAAAATAAATTAGCAGAGCTGCTCGGAGCCTTTCAACCCTTTCAATCGAAAACAATCACCGTCTTTTGTGCCAGAGGGGGAATGCGATCGCTGTCGGTTGTCAATCTCCTGGACCAGTCGGGATACAAGGTCTTCCAGCTTGAAGGAGGTTATAAGAAATACCGACAGAGTGTCCTCAATTGTTTACAGAACTTCCGTCCTAAACTGATTGTTATTCACGGGCTTACCGGCACGGGAAAAACCCGCATTCTGCAAAAATTGAAGTGCGCCATCGACCTGGAAGATCTTGCCGAACATCGCAGTTCTCTCTTTGGTGGTCTGGATCGGCAGCCGAGCAACCAGAGGACCTTTGAAAGCCGGTTGGCGCAGACTATCAGCACCTTGGGAGGAGAGCCTTATTTTATTGAAGGGGAAAGTCGTAAGATCGGCAGGGTTTTTATCCCCCAGCCTCTGGCCTTGGCTATGCAGGACGCTATACTGGTTAATGTTCATTGCAGTCTCGTCACCAGAATACGACGAATAATTGAGGATTATCCCGTGGAAAATGAGGTGATGCGAAACCGGATTGAGAATATCCTGAAAACCTTCAAACAGAAGATGGGAGAGAGTCAGGTAGAGATGATGTGCCTGCTCCTCAGAACCGGAAAATTGCAGGAGTTGGTCCGTCATCTGCTTGTTGAATACTACGATAAACGATATGGCAAGAGCATGAGTAATTATCGGTATGAATTGGAACTCTCTTCTGAGAATATTGAGGAAGCGGCAGCAGAACTTACCGAGTTCCGTCGCAATTTTTTGTAATTGATGTCGAAAGTGGCATGGAATGGTCAGCATAAAAATATTTACACCCCAGCAAAGGGCATTATAAAGTCTGCCGCTTTTCGGAGGACAAACCCTAAGGAGATTTGAGTGAAAATAAGAGCTTCAATTAGTACTAAAATAAATAGTTTGGTGATTTTAAGTCTGTTATTACTCGGTACCGTATCTGTGGTAATCTCTTCTTATTCCCTGGTAAATCGAGGAAATGAAGAAGTTGCCGGGTATCGTGATGCCATAATGGAAGAGAAAAGAACAATGCTGACCTCTCTCGTTGCGGTCGCCTATGATATTGCTCAACACAATTTCCAGGAATCCCAAGAGGCCACAGCTGCAACACTGAAGTCCAAGACGTTAAGTGCAATAAACTCTCTTCGGTATGGGAAAGATGGCACAGATTATTTTTATACCATGGATACGGTTTCGAGGATCATGCTGCAGCACCCGAAAGAGAGTCTTGTCGGCAAACCGGATACTTTTTTCAAGGACCCTGACGGCAAGCAACAGGTTGTTGCTCAGATAGACATTGCGCGCGAAAAGGGGGCTGGTTTTGACGAATATAAATGGGCCAAACTAGGAGAAAAGGAACCGCAACCAAAGTTGACCTATGTGAAACATTTCAAAGAATGGAATATGGCCATTGCCACCGGCGTTTACACAGATGACGTCGACAAAGCGATTGCAATCAAAAAAGAGGTAATAAGTGCAGCAATCCGTTCGCAGATTTATTGGCAGGGCGGCGTGATTCTCGGTCTTATTTTGCTGTCAATTGCCTTAACCTATCCAATAGTTTCTCTTGGAATATCCAAACCGATTCATGTCATGATCGCAATGTTGAAGGACATTGCCGAGGGTGAGGGGGATTTGACCAAAAGGATAATCGATAATTCGGGTGATGAAACGGAAGAGATGGCTCATTGGTTCAACCAGTTTGTTGAGAAAGTGCAAAATATCATTAAGGATGTTGCAGGAAACGCCGGTATTCTCTATACCTCCTCGCAATCTCTTAACGGGATTTCCAAACAGATGGCAACCAATGCAGCGCATACCTCTGACACGGCCAACGGTGTTGCTGCGGCGAGTGAGGAAATGAGCGCGAATATGCACTCAGTTGCTGCAGCGATGGAGGAGGCATCTACCAATGTCAACATGGTTGCAGCAGCAACGGAAGAGATGTCGTCAACCATTAATGAAATTGCCGAAAATACTGAAAAAGCAAGAAATATAACGGCTTCTGCCGTTACCAAAACAGTCAGTGCTTCCTCACAGGTGGGTGAGTTGGGTCGGGCCGCCAGGGAAATCGGCAAAGTTGTGCAAACCATAACAGAAATTTCCAGCCAGGTAGATCTCCTGGCGCTTAATGCGACGATTGAGGCAGCAAGGGCAGGAGATGCAGGCAAAGGGTTCGCTGTTGTTGCCGGCGAAATTAAGGAGTTGGCTCGCCAGACGGCAGCGGCTTCAGGAGAAATTAAAAAGCGGGTAGAGGAAATTCAATCCAACACCGAGGGCACAATTAGTGAGATCAATGATGTCTCCGAGGTTGTGGATGAAATTAACTCAATAGTGGCAACCATTGCTTCTGCAGTTGAAGAACAGTCGGCAACAACCCGGGAAATCGTCAGCAATGTTTCTCAGGCTTCTGTCGGGCTCAGTGAGGTAAATGAAAATGTGGCGCAGAGTTCCCACGTATCAGGAGAGATTGCCCGGGATATTGGCGATGTGACAATATCCTCGACTGACATATCGAACAGCTGTAGAGAAGTAAATGTGAACTCGGCGGAGTTGGCAGCGCTGGCAGAAAAACTCAATCAGATGGTCAATAAATTCAAAGTTTGATCTCATGGGCACCGCAGATCCAAAAGTTGCGACTGCGGTGCTCTCTACTTACTCAGTCCAGAAAAAGTTGAAAGCTTACCTCCTTAAATCTGCATTTGAGCAGAGCAGATCTTGGATTTCTGCGGTTAGTACCTTACAGATTATTTTCTTGTTTTTTTTTGCAAGAAAATAATCTGTAAGGTACTTATCCCGGCTTTCTTCCCGTTTACCGGGGTTAGATTCATCACGAATCGGAGCCGACCGTTTTGCAGACTGGTTCGATCATCGAGGAAGGAATCCAGCCTTTTCGGTCTGTCTCATCGATAACATAGCTGAAGTCGCCGTGTTTCTTTTGAGGATAGACCAATCGACCTTCTTGCAAAGCACCTATGGAAGCTGATGATTCAAACGGGGAGATACACAATTTCCCATCCGGTGAGACGACCACCGAGGGATTGAAGTATTGATACTGGAACAGGGTTCCCGCGATTGATAAACAGAGGACCAGGAAACAGCTTGTTGCCACACCGATATTGAGCTGCTTTGAGAATCGGTACCTGGTGCCGGCTAGCAGGTACGTTGTAACCAGAACGAGTGAAATCAGAATGAGAGCTGTCCATTGGTTAAGGCTCAGAATTCGGAAAAACCGTTCAGCTCCGGAGGATTCTTTGGGGAAGAGACCGTATTCTTTTTTGATCAATTCCAGATTGCCCGAGATGTCTGAATCCGATGGTGACAGTCGTAAAGCCCGTTCGTAGTTGAGTATTGCTCTGCCTGTTTCCCCTGACAGGGCGTAACCGTTGGCGAGATTGTAGAGCACCGATGGTGAATATCCCGCTGTTGCGGTTATCTGTTCGTATTTTGAGATGGCTTGAGCATAATCGCCTCGACTGTACGCTTCATTAGCTTGTTGGAAAAGGCCGTTCTCAACAGTACCGGCAAGAACCGCTGTAGCCGACAACAGGAGGTTGGCCAACAGTATGGCCAAAACGAAACGAAAGCCTCTACATTTCATAGCAATTTCTCCAGCTCCGTTTTTAGACTAATTAAGTAATCTTGCATTTTTTTGGCGGTGAGGGAAGCTCCACCATACGCAGCATCCTCAGCGGTACTGAAAATCTCAATAAGACGAGAATCCGGGTTCAATCGACTTTTAATGTCAGCAAGGCTCAGAGCTGCAGGTTCGATATTCCAACGAAGGCCAAGCTGGTTCTGGATGGTCGTTCTGGCACGAGTTAGAAAGATGAGGCTCTCTCCACCGGCCTGGGCTTGTTCAAGTCTTTTCAGATCATTTGCAAGCAGCAGTTTCTTTTGTTTATGTAATTGGATTTCTGGATGTTTTTCGATATTTCGTTGTTGTATCTTTAGCACAAAAAGAACGAGTATCACCAGAATACAGAATACGCAGACCACGATGAACCAAATGCTTTTAAACGGTGGATTGATATGATCGTGATAGGTTCCGGTTTCCAGATGGATCGGGGCCAGCCCGGCAATGGTCGGGGCGGCAGCTGTCTGGCTGGCTGATTGTTGTTGCGGATGTGCCATTGATTGAACGGGTGGTGCGACAGTAGCGGTGGCTGGCTTTTTCACATTAATAGCAACAGCTTCGCTGGATTTGGTGATATACTTTTTGTTCTGGGGATCGAAATAGCTAAAAGAGAGGGAGGGGATTTCGGTTACTGTCCCGTTCTTGGCAACGATAGCTTGTTCAAAGGTCTTGGTGCCTGCATAACTTTTTCCCTGTTCCGAGAAGTTCGAGGTTGGGGAATAGGTTTTCCACTCGTCACTTTCCAAAAAAGCAGGAGCCTCTACCCGGTCAAAATTACCCGTGCCGGAGATTTCCATGGTAAGTGTCAACGGTTCTCCGACTTCTACATCTAAAGGTTTCGCTGCAACCTGCAGATTAAAATCACCAATGGCCCCGGTGAAGTTGTCAGGTTGATTGTCAGTGGGCAAAGGGAGGACCTTGAAAGCCAGCTGGGGACTGACTACAACGAGTGGTTTCCGTTGCATATTGTTAAAGAAGCTGTCGATGGCGGAGTTGTTAAAAAATGGATCGTCCAAGAGGCTGTCTCCGCCAAAAGGAGACAAGGAACGTCGTTTCTGAGGGATAATCAGGGTAGCATCAAGGGAAAAACTTATCGGATGTTCACCCATTTTTATCCCGGATAGGCTGGTGTCCCAGGTGAGAACATGATACATCCGGCCATTTACCGATTCCTCGGTTTGCCGAGGTTTGTCCTGCAGCTGGGACATGACCACCCCGTCCCCGTGGATGGTCATCGACGAGTTAATTTCAGCCCTATAGGCCTGATTAAAATAGGCTTTGATTGTAAACGGGACAATTTCTCCTAAGTAATGACTGCCTGGTTCCGATATACGGATGAAAGCCACCTCTCCAGATGCTTGATCCGTTGTGGGCGAATACCCCTGGGGCTGCTGTCCGGCCGGGGTTACTTCAAACTGTAAAGGTTTTGTTAAATATGTGCTCCCCTCTGCTGTCACTTTTATGGCAGGGATGGTATACGTGCCGGGTTTCTGAGCCTGGACAAGGTAGTTGTGCGAAATTGAGGAAGAGATGGTGCCGTTGATCACGCTGATCTGACTCGCCTGACCCTGACTTTGCACGCGGATATTGTCGATTTCCGGCAGTTCAATATCAGCATTATGACTTGTTCCGTTAACCGTTACGGTCAACCTAACCATCTTATTCTGGGGAAAGGAGATCCGGCTCAGTGAAGCATCTACAACGATCTCTGCGTAGGCCTGCGACAGGCCGGAGCCAAAGGTGCAGAGGCCGAGTACGGTAAGACAGAGTATCGTCTTGAAGAGTATTAATTTTTGTCGCATTACCAGTCTTTCTCTACGTCATTTTGATTATTGCTCCGATCGGACGGAACGAAATTCAATTCGCTTTCCTCGTTTTTCAGGGCATTGAGCAGGCTCTCTGCTTCCTTTCTCGTCATTTTACCAAGTTGCTCGCGCTGTGCATCCTGTTTTGCTTGTTGCCCCGGATTTTTATTTTTATCCTGAGCAGGATTTAATGGTGCCGGCTTGTCTGGTTTTGTTTCATTTTTTTCTGCGGTCTGTGGTTGTTGTTTGTCCTTCCCCTGTTCCTTCTTTTTCTCTGCATCCTGTTTATCCCCTGACGGCCCATTTTGAGAATTTCGTTTGTCTGCTTCCGGCTGTTTCTGCTTTTTGTCCTGCTGCGAAGTATTATCCTGTTTTTTATCTTTTGAATCTTTGTTCTGTTTTTGATCCTGTTGATCTTTTTTATCCTGCGGTTTTTGTTGCTGGGTGTTTTTTCAGCTGTTCCAGCCGCTTTTTGATGAGTTCATGGTTGTACTTGGCATCGGCGTCATCGGGATCGAGCTTCAGGGCGGACTGCAGGGAACTTAGTGCTTTTTCCCACTGGTCGATAGTGGTTTTCGGATCTGTCCGTTCTGTTTCCACACCTTTCCGGTAATAACTGCTTCCTCTATTGTAATAGGCCTTTTTCTGCAGATCTATGTCGTCACTTTTGAGTGATTTGGAAAATGCCTCAATGGCATCATCATACATATTATTTTTAAAGGAACTTGTGCCAAAATTATATTGTAGTTTTGGGTCGTTTGGCGAGGTTTTCAGTTTCTGCTGATAATATTCAGACGCATGCAGATAGTCACCTCGGGCAAAAGCCTCTTCGCCTTTGGAACAGTATGCTTTTGTGGCGACGCTGAGGCTCAGCAGCAGAATAACGGCCGTTACCTCGGTCACCTTCTTCCCCCGCCAGACCTTGCGGCGCAGTGTATTGAAAAAAGTGAGGGAGCGCGGTTTTTTCCTTTCTCCGACCAGCAACTCAAGGACCAGGAAAATAAATGCACCTGCAAGCGGCCATTCGAACCTCTCCAGGGGAACCTTATGCCTGCGTTCGGCCAGATCCTCCTTGGGGACAAGTGATAGTTTTTGTTGATAGATGGTATCCAGTCCTTCGCCATCCGGTCCAAGGGGAACATACAGACCGCCACTTTTTTTCGCGATGGCTGTAAGCGTTGTCTCGTCAAGTTTAGAAGTAACAAAATTACCCTGTTTGTCTTTGACAAAACCCTTGCCGCTTTTTTCTGAAACAGGGATGAGTTCGCCCTGGCTGGTGCCAACACCAACGGTATAGATCGTCAATCCATGTTTGGCGGCGTCTTCCGCGGCTTTTATGGCATCACCCTCCAAATTTTCACCGTCGGTTAAGATGATGAGAATTTTGTGATTTGCCGCATTATTAAGCGTCTCGTCCGCCATGCCGATAACCGTCGCAATATTGGTACCACCGCGTGGAATAATGTCTGTTGTTATGGCGGCGAGGGAATCCTCAAAAGCTGAGTAGTCCAGCGTCAATGGGCACATCAGATAGGCAGAACCGGCAAAAGGTATGAGACCCACCCGGTCACCATTCAGTTGTCGGACAAAATCGAGTATTGCCAGATGTGCTCTTTTTAACCGGTATGGCTTTATATCTTCCGCCAACATACTTTTCGAGGTATCGAGAGCAAAGAGAAGGTCAATGCCTTTGCGCTTTACCTCCACCCATTTAAAACCATACTGGGGACGGGCGAGAGCCGCAAAACAAAGAAAGACTGCAACAAGCAGCAAAATATTTTTATACCGTCTCCTGTTCCATGAGACATTACGCGTCAGTCGTCCGATGAGCTGATGGGCGGCGAATTTTTCAAGAGCCGCCTGCCGCTTCTTCTGCATGAGGCGGAAAAGGAAAGACAGTCCAATACAGGAAATAACGCCGACGAGTAACCAGTGCGGTTGTGCAAAATCCATAATTTATCTCACTTAAGGCAGTTTTTTCCGCGACTGAAAAATGTCAAGACCCAACAGGATTAAGGCACCGAGGACAAAATACAGAAACAGCTCACGGTACGACTCAAAATTTTTGATGGTTCTGGTTGTTGTCTCCATCTTGTTGATCTCGTCATATATTTTGGACAGGGAAGCCGTATCGGTCGCCCGAAAGTACATGGCACCGGTCTTTTCGGCTACCTTGGTTAGCGTGTCTTCATCAATATCAACCTGTACTTGTACGATTCTGCGGCGACCAAAATTGTCGGTCACCGGCATTGGTGCCTCACCACGGGTACCGGCACCGATAGTATAGACTTTGATATTCATTGTTTCGGCGGCTTCGGCGGCAATGAGTGGTGGGATCCGGCCCGAATTATTCATCCCGTCGGTGAGCAGGATCAAAATACGCGATTTGGACTTTCTGTCTCTCAGGCGATTGGTGCCGCTGCCGATTGCCGAACCAATGGCCGTTCCATCTTCGGCCATGCCTATTTGTAATGATTCAAGCCTCTTTTGTAACCAACTATGGTCAAGAGTAAGAGGGCTGACCAGGTAGGGACGACCGGCAAAGGCCAGAAGACCGATCCTGTCGTTGGGTCGTTGATCGATGAATTCATTGACTACCTTTTTGACGACTTCAAGTCGGTTGGCCGGTCTGCCGCCGAGCGTGAAATCCATCGCCTCCATGGATCCGGAAACGTCTACCGCCAGGAGGATGTCAATGCCGCTGGCTTCAATTTCGGTTGTGCTGTTCCCCCACTGTGGTCTGGCGAGGGCCAGAATGAGGAGAACAAGGACGATCAGGCGCAGAAGGAAATGGTATGTGCCCGGTCGGGTCTTTCCTGCCCCGGCTAGAGAGGACGCGAGGGAAGTGCTGGAGAATAAAAGTGCCGGGGCTCCACCGGCCCGACCATAAAGGAAAGCCAACAAGGGAAGTAAGGCGAGCAGCCAAAGCAGTTCAGGATGGAGAAATCTCATGATCGGTCTCGCTTTTTACGGTTTTTTTGCTTTGGTTGCCTGGCTGGTTTTAGCGTTTCAGCGGGTTCGGTCCTCTTTATAAAAGTGGTGACGGCCTCTTCCACCATCTCAAGATTTTTAATTTCTGGGATATGGTGCGCGAATTTGGCCATATCCGCCTGTTCCAGGCAAGCCTGCAGCTCGGTTTTATGCGTTTGTAAGGGTGAGGTGTCGCCAATTTCCGTCAGCCCATGAAGAAACTCCCGAGTGGTTTGACGGGTCGACTGGATAAAAAATCGTGACTCGATATAGCTTCGCAGTATCTGGCTTACCCTGTCCATATACAAAAGAGCCCGTTCCGGACTTAGCAACCTTTTTGCGTCTTTCAGGTCCAGCAGGGCTTGTTCCCAGGGAGGAATGGCTGGTGGAGTCGGTTTGCCTCTGTTTTTTAAAAACCAAACAATTCCAGCAGCGATGAGCAGAAGCAAAAAGAGGATACCGGCAATAAGAAGGTAGGGTGGTTGTTCTGTTATTGGCACAGGCCCATGTATATCATGTAATTCTTCGATTTTATTTAATATAGATTGATTTTGTGCTGTCTGCGCGCTTTTCTGGGGCTTGTTCAAAAGAGTTAAGGGAGCTTCTCCGTTGCCGGCGGCAAAACTCCAGGCGGGTAGAATAAAGAGCAAAAACAAAGCGAGGGCTAAGGCTCGTCTTATCATGACACCCTCCTCCCTTTCCGAGCACTGAAAAAACTGAGCAAGGCCGGTAGGTATGAGGTATCGGTGAAGAGATCAAGGAGGTCGATGCCGGCCGAACGGAGAGCTTTCTGCACAGTTTTATGCCTCTCCGCAGCCATTTCACAGTATCGTTTTCTGACAGTGGCATCGGAGGTGTTCAAATCAATCTGATCGCCGCTCTCGGCGTCTTCAAGCGTAATCCAGCCGACATCGGGAATCTCAAATTCCCGTGGATCTGAAACGATCATTGCTATCAGGTCGTGTCGTCGGTTGCTGATCTGCAGTTTCGGTTGAAGCTCTTTCAGATCTTGATCGAAGTTATTCGGCAGGCAGAAATCGGAAATCAGGAAGGCTATGCATTTTCTCTTTATTACCCGGTTGGTGAAATCGAGGGGGACTTTAAGGTCGGTTTTTCTTCCCTTGGGCTGGAAAAAAAGGATCTCCCTGATGAGCCGTAGAATATGACCCCGTCCCTTTTTGGGTGGGATATAGAGTTCGACAAAATCGGTAAACAGGAGAAGGCCGACCTTATCGTTGTTTCGTACCGCCGAAAAGGCCAAAACCGAGCCAACCTCCGCCATCATCTCCCGTTTAGAGCTGCCGGCAGACCCGAAATCGCCGGAACCGCTGATGTCTATCATCAGCATTATGGTCAATTCCCGCTCTTCGGTGAATTTCTTGATATGGGGGATTCCGGTACGGGCGGTGACATTCCAGTCGATTGTCCGGATATCGTCACCCGGGACATATTCGCGGACCTCATCGAAGTTCATGCCGCGTCCTTTGAAAACCGACTGATAGCTGCCCGCAAGGCTATCGTTCACCAACCGGTTAGTCCGCACCTCAATCTGACGGACTTTTTTCAGAATTTCCCTGGTAAGCAATGTATCCATGGTCATTTCGATGAAATCAGGGGACCGGAACCGTGTCGAGGATTTTTCTGATGATATCCTCGCTGCTGATCCCCTCCGCCTCGGCCTCATAACTTATTCGAAGCCGGTGCCGCATGACGTCCATCACCGATGCTTTAACATCATCCGGCGTCACATAGCCCCTGCCGGCAAGAAAAGCAAGACAGCGTGATACGGCTTTGAGATTTATGGTGGCCCTGGGGGAGGCGCCGGTCTCAATATATTCCTTCAGCTCAAGCTGAAAGCTCTGCGGTTCACGGGTGGCGTAGACGAGGGAGACGATATAGTCTTTAATTTTATCGTCCATATAGATGGAATCGATAACCTTTCTGGCGGCCAGAATATCGCGTGGGTCGGTAACAGGGACAATCTGCACCTCTGAGTCCGTATGGTCGAAACGATCGAGAATTGCTCTTTCGTCGGCTCTGCTTGGATAGCCTATGACTACTTTGAGCATGAAACGATCGATCTGGGCCTCAGGCAACGGGTAGGTGCCCTCCTGTTCGATCGGATTTTGGGTGGCAAGGACCAGAAAGAGGTCGGGCAACAGGAAGCTCTGGTCGCCGATGGTGACCTGTTTTTCCTGCATCGCCTCAAGGAGAGCAGACTGAACCTTGGCCGGAGCACGATTGATTTCGTCGGCTAGAATGAGAGAGGAGAAGATCGGACCTTGTTTTACCTCAAAAGTCGTTTGCTGTGGATTGTAAATCTGGGTGCCGATAATGTCGGCAGGCAGCATATCCGGAGTAAACTGGATTCGTCTGAAATCGGTCTGTATAGCTTTGGCCAGGGTTTTAACAGCCAAGGTTTTGGCAAGACCCGGGAGACCCTCAAGGAGGATATGCCCCCCCGAGAGGAGGCCGACCAACAGGCGTTCTATGAGGTGTTCCTGGCCGATTATAACTTTGGAGAGTTCGTATTTAAGCGGAGAAATCCAGCTCGAGTTCTCCTTAACCGCCTCGTTGATTCTCTGGATTGAGCTGTATACATCCGTGGTTTGCGGAAGTGCTATCGAGTCTGATGATTGAGCTGTCGGGAAGCTGGACTGTGGTGATTTCTCTAACATAAAAATTCCTCAAACGTGCTGAAAATTAACTTGTGTTAATGGATGATTGCAGTGGATTGTCAGTATATTCATACAACATTGCAACAGCCTTTCGCTAACATTACAAAACTGTAATGTTAGCGAAAGATTGCTTTGCTGATGCACTTCATCCTTTCTTCACCTTCACCTGTTACCTTCAGGCCTGTTGCGGCAACTCTGAATGAATCGAAACAACAAATTCAGTACTGAAAATGTGAGAACAGATGAAACAATTTTCCATCATTATTCCAACCCTGAATGAGGCTGATAACATCCTGCCGCTTCTACAGAAAATTTCCAGTGTGAGTCGACCACAGGGGCTGAAACCGGAGATCATTTTCGTCGATGACAATTCTACTGATGGGACGCGACAAAGGATTACTGGGTATTCAGGGGATCTCGACGTACACCTGATCCACCGTGAAAACAAACGGGGGCTGGCCGGTGCCGTCATTGCGGGCGCCAGGGTGGCGAGGAATGAGTGGGTTGTGGTGATGGATGCCGACCTGAGTCATCCGCCTGAAGCCATTCCCTCACTTCTTGAACCTCTGGCACAAGGCAGCCATGACATGGTTATTGGCAGCAGATACGTGGTCGGGGGAGAAACGCCTGGCTGGCCGATGGTTCGTAAAATCAATTCGCGACTTGCTGCTCTGCCTGCCAGGCTGATCACGTCGGTTCGAGATCCGTTGTCCGGTTTTTTCGCGGTCAGCAGGGAGCGACTCAGCTCTCTCGACAGTAACTTGCCGGGATTCAAGATCGGTCTGGAAGTTCTTGCCCAGGCGGAAAGCTCATTTCGTGTTCATGAACAACCGATATCATTTAGAGACCGATCCACCGGAATCTCGAAAATGAACTCCACCATTTTGCAGGAGTACTGCCGCCAACTCTGCAGACTTTTACAAAAACAGCCCATCATCCAGTGTATCCCGTTGTTTCTTGTGACGGGCGTTTTGGTAGGATTGCTCGATTGTGCCATTTTTTCTTTTTTGACGAGGTGGGGATATAGACTGGAAACGAGTCATATAGTCAGCCTTCTGTTGTCTGTGCATATGAGTTACCCGATTATGCGGCGATTTTTATATAGTAAAATGGTTGCGCCGGTTTCGGGTGATTATTTTCGTTTCCTTACTGCTGTTTTGATGGGGCTTTTTCTCCGCGGTGGCCTGCTTGCCTCCCCGTTGTTATCGCAGACAACAACCACCGGTCTTCTGCCGCTTTTCCTGGTATTGTCCGGCTGTGCTGTTTGGATGGCGGCAATGTTCATCATCCGCTTTGGAATCTTGCGGTTGAGGGAGGTTGGTAACTGGAAACTGTTTTGTTTCCTGTTTATCGGCTATGCCACCCTGCTCCATCTCGTTTATCTCGGCAGCACCGAACTGATTCAGGAAGAAGCCTACTATTGGAATTATTCACAACATATGGCTACCGGGTATCTTGATCATCCGCCGGTGGTGGCCTTGCTGATCCGACTCGGAACGTTGTTGTTTGGCGACAACGAATTCGGCGTTCGGATTGGGGCGTTCTGCTGCTGGTTTATCACCGCTTTTTTTGCCTATAAATTCGCCAAAAGGCTCTATTCCAGGGAGACTGCTCTTAGGGCTGTACTACTAGTGGCGATATTGCCCATTTTTTTTGGAACTGCTTTGGTGAGCACCCCGGATGCTCCTTTGATCGCCTGCTGGTCCGGGGCACTCTACTATCTCTATCGCGCTCTTGTACTACAAAATACCGGATCCTGGTACGGAGCTGGAATTTGTCTGGGACTTGGGCTCGCCTCAAAATATACAATTGCGTTTCTTGGCCCCGCAATCCTCCTTTATATGCTTTTCGATAGTTCCGCCAGGAAATGGTTGTTCAGGCCGCAACCTTACATCGCGGCACTCCTGGCCTGTGCTCTCTTTTCCCCAGTTATATGGTGGAATTATCAACACGACTGGGCGTCATTTTTATTTCAGAGCCAGGGACGATTGCAGGCTCCATCTGAATTTTCAACCCATAAGCTGCTGGCCAGTATCCTGATACTGCTGACGCCAACGGGTTTTTTGGCGGCAATCGCCAGTGTGCGACCACCTACCACTCACTCCGGAGTGCTCGCCTACTCTGCTGCTGGAAGGTCTCGGCGAGATTTTTACTTCTGCCTTACAATGACAGTTATCCCGCTGTCCATCCTGACGCTCTTCAGTATCACCAAGGAGATAAAGTTGAACTGGACGGGCCCGCTCTGGCTGGCGATCCTGCCCTTTATGGCCTATTCCATGGTCCATTCAGAGGGCAGACTGCAACGAAGTGTGGTTCGGCTCTGGCCAAAGACTCTTGTCACCCTTGCTCTTCTTTATGGCCTTATGCTGCACTATTGTGCACTTGGTTTGCCTGGAATTTCCTTTACTAAAAATGATTTTCTCTTTGGCGAAGAAAATCTTGCGAAGCAGGTCGAGGAAGAAGTCCGAGCCGTCGCTTTAAAAGATGGAGAACGTCCTCTTGTTGTGGCTATGGATCATTATAGGACCGCAAGCGGGCTTGGCTTTTACCTTCATAAACAGATGACTGTGGATCAGGAAAAATATCCCAAATATCCCAAATATTCCATGGCGGAGATAACCGGAAGACATCTGTTTGGCCTGAACGATCTTATGTATAGTTATTGGTATCCAGCAAAAGAGGCTGCAGGTCGCGATATTCTGGTGGTTTCCCAAAGTAGGCAAATGCTTGATCCCAGTTATTTCAGCTTTCATTATCGAGCTCTCGGACCAATTCATGAGATCTCGATTGATAAGCGCGGAAAAAAAGTTGGGAGTTATTTTTATCGTATGTTGAATCGATATAGTCCGAACGAACATGAGAGCTTAGCATTACGCGAATAGACGTTAAGCGAAATTCAAGAGCAACCCATTGCGAAAGCCGGCAATGATAGCTGAATAAACTTTCTTTTTTGAGCTCTGCTAAATTTGATACAGCCGCGCGACGAGGAAAGGGGCGGTTACACCGTTTTTATCGGCAAACTTTCATTTTTTCGATAGACCATCCCATTAAATCTGGCAATAATCTTCCCTTTTTCGTCGGTGATCAAGACATCGTAGGCACCCAATCGTTTCGGTTCGCCCAGTTCCGTTGCCGTAGCGTAGAGGGTACCTGACGATTTACTGCTTAAAAACGAGATATTGACATTGATTGCCAAAGCCAACTGGCCATGGCTGTTTGATGCCACGGCAAAAGCCAGATCGGCAAGGGTGAAGAGAGCACCGCCCTGGACGACGTTTGCTGCGTTGAGGTGTTTGTCCTCGATTGTCAGACGGGCCTTACAATAGCCTTTTCCGGCTTCTACTATTTCAATACCGGTAAGTGCGGCATATCGATCTTTCGAAAAGAGGCTTCTGGCTGTTTCTGTATCCATGGTATTTCCGTTGTTGCTTTTGAATCCCGCCCTCTTCAGCGGGGTTAAATTTATGAGTATACGCCTGCAGGAACTATTCTCTAATTATCCTCTAACCCCGGTAAACTTGAAGAAAGCCGGGATAATAAGTACCTTTCGCAGATTATTATTCTTGTTTTTTTGACGAAAATAATCTGTAAGGCACTAATACACAATGCTTTTCGTCAGAGTCATTTGTCCTGTGAAATTTCGTTGTTGTTTTTTCAGCAAAAAAATAATTAAGTGACGGTATTATCCTTTTGAGGGTAATAACATCCCGCAAGGTACTTATACCCGTCAAGCTAGTACTGAACAGAGTCTCCGTGCTTTACGGGGGTTAGGAAGAATCCCATTAACAATCCGCCCAGGTGAAGTTGAAGGTCTGAAACTGTTCTAGAGGTAAGAAGAAATGTCTCTTTTAGGGGTAACCGATATAGGTTTATTTATTTTTGCAGGGCTGCTCCTGAACATTACCCCCGGCGCAGATCTTCTCTACATAACAAATCGTAGTGCTATTCAGGGAAAGAAAGCTGGGGTCATCGCAGCAATTGGCATTGGTGCAGGGTGTATGGTCCATGTGCTGGCAGCCGCTTTTGGTCTCTCCATGATTGTGGTTTCCTCCTCGGTGGCATTTGCTGCTGTCAGATATGTAGGAGCAGGCTATTTATTTTATCTTGGAATTAAAGCACTCCTTCCCTTAAAACAAAAAAATAGCCATGAAACAAAAGAGTTGTCACTCTTATCACTTACCACGATATTCAGGCAGGCGATTCTTATTAATGTCTTGAATCCAAAGGTCGCACTCTTTTTTATGGCACTCCTTCCGCAGTTTGTTTCACCGACTGCGACAAATCCGGCAATGACTTTTCTCTTCCTGGGTCTCCTGTTCAATGTGAATGGTACGCTGGTGAATATCCTTTTTGCGCTCTTCACCTCATTAGTCGCAATAAAACTACAATCAATAACTTTACTCCCACGTATCCTTCAGTCGCTTGTCGGCTCTCTTTTTATTGTTCTTGGGATTAGGCTGGCTATACTCCCCTAAGCAACCGAGGAGGCTGTCCGAGAATGCTCTTTTCCCCCATATCTGTGTTATTTTCAGGAAATCAATGCTCGCAATATCCACTATATGGCTGTGCTTGATTTCCTGAAAATGCCTTGATCTGAGAGAAAATACCTATTCTCGGACAATCTCCTAGAAGATTATTTTTGTTAGGGGATATCAGCTTCAGCACTGACACTCGTTGACCTAAACTGGTCAACTGACCAGCACTATAGTTCTTTCGCGACAGCGATTGATAAAATCTCCGGACACTGAACCGAGCAGGACCTCGGCGATCTTGGATCTATTCCGGCGGCCGACATAACACATGGTGGCACCGAAGGATTGGGCATGTTTTGTCAACGTCTCACCGGGTTTTCCAAACAGCACGGTGGCAACAATTTTCGATTTCGCCACTCCTGCTTTGACCAGAATATCCTCTGCCCGCTGCATGTACTGATAACCGGTTTCGCTCATTTTTTGACAATCGATGCCACCTTCTTCGTAGAGAAAAGAGGGTTCCAGGACGTTGACAAGAGAGATTTCTTCGACCACCTCCGAGGCCTTTCCGGATATCCTTGCAGCCTCATGGACAGCTCGAAGGCAAGCTGGTGAACCGTCAACCCCAATCATGATACGGGCCGCAGGAGACACGCCGGTCGCAAAACCTTCTTCCCCTACAATATAACAGCTGGCACGGAGATGACGATTCACGACACCATTGAGAACGGTTCCGATGAAAATACTTTTTTCTTCTCCTTTCCTGCGACTCATGATCAATGTCGAATACCCTTCATTGTCGCAGATCGAGGTGATTTTTTTTACTGGATCACCGTCTTCGACACGGACGCCAGCCTCCAGAGTAACACCACTTTTTTGCAGAAGTTCCTGAATTTGAGACAGAAGCGGATTAACGATTTCCTGAAAGTGCTTATCCCGCAATCGCTGCATAAGATCAGACGAGAGAACGCGACCAGCACGAAAATCTATATTCTCAAGATGGGTGCTCATAAATGATCCGCCTACAACGTGGAGCAGATCGACCTTTTCCAAATCATCGGTCATTGAACCGGACATCAGTTCAACAAGGGGCAGGATGTTTTTGAAAAGCTCATAATCTTTCACCGGGATAAGCAGACGGGTAAGAGCCGGGGTACTATTTTTCATGGCAGGACTCCTTTAATATCCAACCTCGGTTAATAAACAAGCAACAACCATATATTGGCAACAGCTACACTGATCAGCATGAAAGGAAAGGCTATTTTCATAAACTGGAAAAAGCGAATCGGATATCCGGCCGACTCTGAAATCCCCAGCGTGACCACATTGGCGCTCGCTCCGATCATGGTTCCATTGCCGCCGAAACAGGCACCGAACGCCAGAGCCCACCACAATACTCCGGATTCCGCTCCTGGAATGACTTGAGTGAGGTAGGCCACAATTGGTAACATGGTGGCAGTAAACGGAATGTTGTCGACAAAGGCACTCATTATCGCCGATACCCAGAGAATCAGACAAATCGAAGTAACTAAATGGCCATGGGCTAAATAAAGAACGCCATCCGCGATGATATCGAGCATTCCGGTTTCTTCAACCCCTCCCACCAGAATGAACAGGAACATGAAAAACAGCAAGGTTGACCACTCGATGTCCTTTTCTATCAGCTCAAGCATATCGACTTTTTTGGTCAAAAGGCCAAAGGTGAACAAAAGCGAGGCACCAAATAGAGCCGCGATACTGACCTCCATGTGCCAAATGCCATGGGTGAGAAAGAGCCCTATTACTATTGTCATGATGACGAGCCCTACCCCAAGGAGGGTAGAATCGGTAATTTTATATTCTTCGCGCAGCTCTACGATAAACTTCTGAATATCATCAACCTTGGCTTTGTTGTATTCCTTGCCAAAGATATATTTTGAAAATACGAACAGGATCACCATGACTATTACACAGACCGGGGCAAGGTTCTGGGCAAATTGAATGAAGGTGAGATGCGCATAGGAACCGATCATGATGTTGGGCGGATCGCCGATCAGGGTGGCGGTACCGCCAATATTGGAGGCCATAATCTCCGGGATCAGCAGAGCCAGTGGCGTAATCCCTAAAGAGACGGCAATTTCGATGGTCACTGGGGTGAGCAAGAGCATGGTGGTTACATTGTCAAGGAACGCGGAGGCAAACGCTGTAAAACCCATGAGGATGACGGCCAGCATATAGACATTACCGCGGGCAAGCTGATAACACTTGTAGGCACACCATTGAAAAATCCCGGTATGTTTAAGAATACCAACGATAATCATCATACCCATCAACAGGAAGATGACATTCATATCGATGGCTTTGATGGCACTATCGTAGGAAAGGATGTGGTACTCCGGATTCAGAGTGCCGAAGGTATAGGAAATAACCAACATGATCGACGCCCCGAGCATGGCCGCCATGGTTCTGTGCAACAGCTCGAAAGAGATCAGAATATAGGCGAGAACGAATACGATCAAAGCGATCCAAAAGGCGGGTCCTGTGGTACGCTTGAGATGAATATCTGCCAGGCCCATGAAGTTTGAACCATCTTTGGTTAGTTCATGCCCGTTAATTTCGTAGCTGTCTTTTGCAAAACTGGGTTTGTAGGCGGTGATGGTCAATTTGCTCTCATCCGTAATTAGTCCTGCTCGCAGCCAGAAACGGGCCTGATAGCTCCCATCGCTCTCTGTCGTCAGGAAATCGTTTGATTCACCATGCTCTTTAGGGTTGGAGACTCTCAATGGAGTTCCGTTGAGCAATACCTGTATTTTGGTATCGCCAATTCCGTTGCTGTGAGCATTGAGAACCTTACCAAAAAGATCCAGCCGGACCTGCCCTGCAAAACTTGTCTCTTTTCCCGAGGCCGAGGTCAGCGACGAAAAAAGCATAACAAAAAGAATCAATAACGCACCGAAAACCCGTGGCGGATTACATCGCCTTGGAGCTATCACCTTCAAAACCATATCATTTCTCCCAGACATCTACATCGACTAACCAACACATTCATTCCTCCAAGACAACGATTTCCAGGCAATTGTCATGTCCTGCAGAGGCGCCTTTCCGGCGCCCATTATGTCATCTCGACTATTTCCTGTAAAGATAAATTGTGGTTAATCATCAATAAAATTAAGGTAAAATTTATTTTTCCTCCATTTTCCCCAAGACTCCAAAAGGGGGCACTCTGTTGAGTGCCCCCTTTTGGAGAATAAGTGCCTTTCGCAGATTATCCCTGTTGTTTTTTATTTCAGGTATAACGATGAGTTTGGGAGAAAAGGCATTCTCGGACAGCCTCCTGGGGCCTACTGTTAATCTTTTGGTTGTGCAAGCCACTGGTTATAGCTGGCATTAAAATCCTTTGTCGGACGAAAAATCAGCCAGCCGTTGCTATACTGTTTGGCGGTTCCGGCAGTACCCTTAAGCTGTTCATATGCTTTATTTTTAGTGAACATCAAAATGAATCCCTGGGGATTTTCGATGCTCCATTCTGCCAATTCAGCCATTGTTTTTTGGGGAATGAGAGGTGTCTTTAATCTTCCCGCAAATTGGAATTGATCAGAAAGATCAGCCGGAAAAACCGCCACCTGCTCGTTTTCATCTTGTACCTGCTTGATATTTTCGCCAATAACAGTCTGGTCATAGATTTCATGCAGTGGATCTGCAATCGCAAGATGAAGAAATATGGTCAGTATCAGCATACTGGATGAAACAATTTTGATAGATTTTAGAATAGAATCAGATCGGGAAATATATAAGAACAGTGCGGTAGAAAACGGAACAATTGCAATCCATTTTGGGATAAATTTCAGCATTTCCCTGTCCCCACCGTGTAATGGCAACTGAGGAACAATAACGAGCGCGATCGCTAATCCTAAAAAAATCACCAGTAAAGGGATTCGATCGTATTGTGTTTGTCTTGGTGCAGTTATCACTACGTGGGCGATGAGAAGCGCAACAAGAGGAAGCAGAGGCAATATATAGTGTATTTGCTTACCACTCACACAAGAGAGCAGCAGAAAGGCAGGCAATATTACGCTCAAACAAAAACGTGTTGAACTATCAAAAGATTTTATTCTCCACCCTCGCCATGCCGGTATCCAGAAGAACCAGGGCAGAGTGAGCACTGGTAAAAGGGTTGCATACCAGTAGAACGGTCTGCCATGGGCAAAAGATTTTACCATTCGTCCGGCTGTCTGACTAAAGAGTATTGCCTGCCTGTATTCTTCACCTCCGACAATTGCGGCAGGAATGGCCCAACAAAGAGCAATTGCAATACCAGCTGCAGTTGCTGAAACTGAAAGGCCATACCATCTTCTCCAAGACAATTGGTCTTTCTTGCTCCACAGGGGCGCAAGGAGCATTGGTGGTAATACGTACAGCAGAACAATAGGGCCCTTGGCGAGTATACCTAGCCCAATTGTGAAACTAAGGCAAAACCAGGGAAACATGGTGTTGCTGCGCCGTGCTTCCAATATCGAGATGAGTGCTAACAGCGATAAAAAAGTCAAAAGGGTGTCGAACATCGTCAGGGTGGAATAGACGCTCCATATGAATGTTCCCAAAAGGATAAATGGAGCGGCCAAACTAATCCCCTTGTTCGTTGGCCATAAAATCTTTCCGAGTCGAACCGTGAGGACAACAGAGCCAAAACCAAACAAGGGTCCAATCAGCCTCGCCGACCACTCACCAACCCCGAAGAGCAGCCATGAAAGCTGGATAAGCCAAAATAATAACGGCGGCTTGTGGCTATATGGATGGCCGTTGATATGAGGAACCAGGAAATTGTGGTTTTGCCACATTTCCCAGGCAACCGAGAGATATCTCGTTTCGTCAATCGGGATCGGGGGCCTTGAATAGATGGTTGAAAGAATTAAGATTAAACATAATCCAGTCCACTGCCAGTTTTCTGATAATTTTTGTTTAAGCATGACAAGCCTGTTCGTTTCTAACTTCACGAAATAGAGATTATGACAAGAATAACTTGCCTGTCCAATAAAATATGTAAACCGCCAAGCGGTAGGAATTATAGATCAATGTAGCATTGTTACTCTATTTTATGATGAAATTCCAGTTATCCGAGGTACACGACACCGAATAAAATCGACAAGACAAGACTTCACAGGGGCTCAGCCTGCCGGACAAGTCCACAGTTCCCGTGGTGCTTTACGGGGGTTACAATTCGATGGTAAACCGGGTGATCCCTTCAGGAGTACTGGTCACTGAAATCGACCCGTGATGCAAGTCTACTATTTGTTTCACTATGGTAAGACCAAGACCGGATCCGCCATACGTTGCCGAACGAGATTTTTCTACTCGGAAAAATTGATCAAAAATTTTTGGGACGTCTGGTGCAGGAATTACCAGGCCGGTATTGGTAATCGTAAGGTGGATGATTCCTTTTGTTTTTTGGGCTGCGATCCATATATGTCCGTCTCTTGGCAGGTTAAATTTTATGGCATTGTCTATAAGATTAATAAGCATCTGGAGGATTTTTTCTGAATCGCCCGTAAAGGGAAGAGGCTCTACTTCAGTCTCAAGAGAAATGTTTTTTGACTGGAGTATTTCTTTAAATTCGTCAATAACGTGACAGATTAAGTCTGTCAGATTAATAGCTTCCAGGTGAAGTGTTTCATGTTGTTCAAGACGTGATATGTTGAGAAGATTACGGACTAATTTTGCTAAACGTCGTAGCGTGATCAACTGTTTTTCAAGCCCTGCTCTGATATTTTGAGGGAGATCCCTGGAGAGCATTTCTTCATGTCCCAGCATAAGAATAGTCAGCGGACTCTTCAACTCATGGGAGGCATTACCAATAAACTCCTTTTGCCTGCCGAAGGAATGCTGCAAGCGATCAAACATGCCGTTTAACGACCTGGAAAGGACATGGAGTTCATCCTTATTTTTTCCCAGGGGAATTCTCTTATCCAGAGAATTGTCGCTAATATCCTTAATCAGGGTATTGATGGTTGAGAGTGGCTGCAGAATTTTCCCGGCCAGATAATAGCTGATTATAACCGCAATTATTGTAACAAGGATGATTCCCAAAAGTATATCAACTATCAACTCAGTTATCTCTTCGACTAGAACCGGAATTGGTTTGGCAACCACTAACTCATACACTTTGCCGGCCAATATTATTCTGTCAGCCATCACCCGGAAGGTGACCAGTTTTGTGGGGAGATCAACAATCTCTTCACTGTCTTCCTGAGCGATCCCAATCTTTTCGAGGGGTATGGCTTTTTTCACAAAGTAGAATTTTTTATCATTGCGTGCTGGAATGTCTACAAACTTGACCATCTGAGACGCTACGAGAATATTTCCGCCCTCATTCTTGACCTCGATCCAATACTTGTCAAAAGGATGCCGGGTCAAGGTGGTTTTCTGGTCGAGATCTGTGTGGTCGCTTTTGCTGACTGTTTGACCGACAACTTCAGCAATATCCTGTAAATCCCTATCAATTAATCTGAAGGGTTGTTCCATCAGTTCGTAAAACACAATTGCGGAGAAGCTGATTGCAACAATAAGAGTAAGGGATGCCGTCCAGAGCGTAATTTTGGTTCGAGCTTTCATTGGTTGTTCTTGTCAATGATATAGCCAAAACCCCGGACAGTTTTTATCAGCTGCAGTGCCTCGTCGGTCTTGAGTTTTTTTCTCAGGTTTTTAATATGAACATCAACAAAATTTGACATGCTGAATGAATCAAAATTATCTCCCCAGACATGCTCTGCCAATACAAATCTGGAAACTGCTCTTCCCCGGTTGTGCAGAAGAAACTCTAAAATGGCAAATTCCTTGGCCGTGAGTGAAACAGGTTCTCCATCCTTTAAAACTTCACGGCTGACTGTATGGAGGCTGATGTTGCCGCTTTCAATGATAGGATTTGCTTCGATCCCGCGTCTCAGCAATGCCCTGACCCGTGCAAGTAATTCCGCAAGGGAGAAGGGTTTTGGCAGATAATCATCCGCACCCAGATTCAGGCCGAGAACCTTATCCTCCACGTCCCCTTTTGCCGTCAACATGAGAACAGGGGTGACGATGCCGCCGTTTCTTAGCTCTCGCAGAACATCCAGGCCGCTGAGACGGGGAAGCATGATGTCAAGAAGGATGAGATCGTGTGTTTCATTCCATATCTTATCAAGAGCCTCCTCGCCATCACTGGCTGATTCAGTCGTGTATTGCTCACTATTTAAAACACTTACCAGCTTCTCCAAGAGCTCAGGTTCATCCTCTACAACTAAAATATTCATTATATTCTACGATTAATGTGATAGTGAACTTCATCGCTCAGGTTACTGGTTGATGCAGAGTTGAGTGGTGTCACGTAAGTCTACAAGGGATTGGCCAAATTTAAAAAACCTCTTTTCAATCTTTTTAAAGATTTTGGTGGTAAAATATACAATTTAGATGAAGGACAGATGAAGTTTTTTGAAAATATTGCGAGAGATGTTCGAACATGATAGTTTTGGTTTCGATTTTAAGAACTTCGAAGAGTTGGGTATCCAACGACAAATAGTCGTCCCAAAGTTTGATCATGGTACAGCTTTATTTAAATGAATATATAAAAAATCTGGTCGGCAGGACAGTTTGTATAGCCTGTCGGGAGGGAATTCTGCGCGATCATTTCAATGAAATTGTTGCCGATATTAAATTTTTAGTGAGGAAAGGAGTTGTTACAACGCTGTTCCATAACCTTCCCAATCGTTTTGCTAACCAGAAATTGTTGCGAAAGCTGGAACAGCGTCTACCCGAAACCAGCCTCATCAGGATTGCTCCGGAAGTTGATTTTTATGAAGCGGTTTTGGGGCATCCGGTTACAATTTACAAGCTCATATTTCTTGAACGCCGGTACCTGACGGATAACAAAGGCAATAAAATTAATGCCCTTACCACAAGCAGGGTAAGGGAAGCCTCGGAAGACTTTGGCGATCTTATTGCCAATGTGAACTTCAGAGACACCATGAACCGCCTCTGTGAAAAGATAGAGGCAGGGCTCTGCGACCGTATTCATATTCTGCCTGCCGGGAAGAACACCATCAAGCATGAGTTGTTTACCGTAGAAGGGACAGGGACGATGATAGCCGATAACTTCGTCGAGGAACTTCGGCAGGTGCAAACCGATGAAGATGTGGCAATCGTTTACCGTATTCTCACCATGTATAAACGTGCCGGTTTTTTGAAACCCCGGAGCAAAGCCTATCTGAGCCGGAACCGGCAGCGGTTTTTTGTGACGGCGATCGATGGTATCGTGGTCGGTTGTCTGGAGCAGAAGATAATAGATGAGAGGACCGTAGAGTTGGGCGCATTGGCTATTTCCACCCGTTTTCGAAATCAACGGATCGGAGTGTTCACGGTCAACGCCTTTATGCGGACAATGGTTGAGCAAGGCTATAGCCGTTTTATTTCTTTGACGAAAAATCCCCGCCTGCAGGCTCTGTTTCTGCAATTAGGTTTTGTCCAGGAGAGTCCGCCGGAATACAGCCGGCGTCAGAGCGAGAGTCCTGATGTGAAAATGTTTTTCAAAATCGCTGATGATGATCGCATGGGAGATCCTGCTGTTTGAGACTCCAGCGACAATCTCCCCTTTTAAAACAACTATGAACTGGTAAAAAATGTCATCAACTCGCAATCCTATCAATCATATTACGTTTTTTTCTTGCATTTCTCTTGCAAAAATATTATCCAATTAACACATTTTAACTATAATACTTCAACTTGAGTTTCTGGAAACATTGGAGCGAGGCATGCTGATTGGGTACGCCAGGGTATCAACCGACGACCAAAATATGAATCTACAAAAGGATGCTTTGCAAGGGGTTGGTTGCGAAAAGATCTATTCCGATTAACAGAGCGGATCCTTGTCCGAACGCCCAGGATTGAACAGGGCGTCAAGGCGGAAAACCAAAGCTGTTGGACTCAAATAAATTAAACTTGGCTATTCGTCGATATCGGGAACAGAAACATAGCTTAGCGGAAATCCGTACAGCAATGGTGCAGATCCCGAATTTTTTTTTTGTGGAAGAGGTTATTGACCTGCCGACATCGAAACTTCGTACTCCGCTACAGGTCGAACAGCACCTGAAATTGGCTCCAGAAGCTGGCTACCTGAAATAATTTCTTTTTATTCAAATAAGATGAGTCCTCGATTGGATAATGCCTGTATCGGAAATTATGCAACTTAAAAAAGTTCAACTAATTGATGTTTCAAATACCGAAGTGTCATTAAAGTACAATAATTTCCATTTCGTAAGCAGACTCCATCTTTTACGAAAACTCAAGAAAGACCACCGCCGAGGTTGGTGAGATTGCCGGAGCCGGAAGAATGAGATTTTTTTGCCTACATCGCTCAAAAACGAAATGAATTAGGCATCTTTGAAATTTCATGAGCACAGTGGCTTGATAACGCAGAATCATTAGCCCTCAGAGCCTCCCCCCAGTGTTGCATGCTCTCGGTAAGTGATGAACTCGGTCAACAGGTGGCACAAGGCATCACCGAAACCAGGAGAAAGAGAATGGTCAGGAAAATATCTGAAGATGCAGCCCTCGAATACGCTGAGAGCATCATCAATACCGTACGTGAACCGTTAATCGTTCTTGACCAAGATCTCAGGGTGGTCTCAGTCAGCCGTTCGTTCTATCAATTCTTTCAGGTAAACCCTGAAGAAACGGTGGGACAGCTTATCTATGACCTGGGCAATAAACAGTGGAATATCCCCAGGCTTCGTGAATTACTGGAAAAAATTCTGCCTCAGCAGACTGCCTTTGACAACTATGAGGTCGAACATAATTTTGTCACCATTGGCAGGCGTACAATGCTTTTGAATGCCCGGCAAATTCAAAGAGTGTTGGGAAAAGAGCGAATCATCCTCCTGGCCATCGAGGACATTACCAAGCGCAAGGAGATTGAATCCGGACTGGAAAAGACCCGGAAAGAACTGGAAGCCACAAAAATATCCGAAGATGCAGCCCGCGAATACGCTGAGAGCATCATCAACACCGTGCGTGAACCCTTAATCATTCTTAATCAAGATCTGAGGGTGGTCTCAGTCAGCCGTTCCTTCTATCAATTCTTTCAGGTAAACCCTGAAGAGACGGTGGGACAGCTTATTTATGACCTGGGCAATAAACAGTGGGATATCCCCAGGCTTCGTGAATTGCTGGAAAATATCCTGCCTCAGCAGACTGCCTTTGACAACTATGAGGTTGAACACAATTTTGTCACCATTGGCAGGCGTATAATGCTTTTGAATGCCCGACAAATTCAAAGAGTGTCGGGAAAAGAACGGATCATCCTCCTTGCCATCGAGGACATTACCGAGAATAAAAAACTGGCAAGAGAGATGATGGAGGCCGTGGATATTGCCCAAGCTGCCACCCGGACTAAGTCGGAATTCCTGGCCAACATGTCGCATGAGCTCAGAACCCCGCTTAACTCCATTATCGGTTTCTCCGAGGTATTATACGATGAGTCTTTCGGGCCACTTAATGAGAAGCAGAAGCAATACGTTAATAATGTTTTAACCAGCGGAAGGCACCTTCTCTTACTGATAAATCAGATACTTGATATGGCAAAAGTTGAAGCCGGAAAGATGAATCTGGCATTATCCTGCTTACCCATGAAAAGCCTATTACAAGAGATGACACGGCTGGTAGCGGATATGGCAGGTAAAAAGAAGCTTCAGATGCTTCTTGAAATAGCCGAAGATCTGCCGAATATTGTGGCGGATGAGCTCAAGGTAAGAGAAATCATTTACAACCTGCTTTCAAACGCAGTTAAATATACCCCCGATGGCGCTAAAATTGGCATGCTGGCGAAGAAAACCGATTCCGAGATAGAAATAGTGGTCTGGGACACAGGAGTCGGTATCGCAGCTGAAAACATGGAGAAAATTTTCGAAGGATTTTTCCGCGTCGATACCCCTTATTCCCGGGTAACCGAGGGAACAGGACTCGGTTTGCCGCTCTCTAAAAAGCTGGTTGAACTGCACGGCGGGATGCTTTCTGTCGTATCAGAGGGACTAGGTAGAGGCACTTCGGTTCGGGTTACATTGCCAATTTTATCTAAAAGTGAGGCATGAGATGCGGAAGAAAGCATTGGTTGTCGATGATAATGCCAACAATCTGATGTTAGAAAAAGACCTTTTGGAGATCGCCGGCTTCGAAGTATTTGAGGCTGAGAATGCGGCCGATGGAATTGCCATTGCCAGGAAGGAAAAACCGGATATCATCCTGATGGACGTACGGCTTCCGGATATGCGCGGAACCAAAGCCGCAAGAATATTGCGACAAGACCAAGAGACAAGCGATATTCCCATCATTTTTGTGACAGCCTATGTAATGGCAGAAGGCATAGAAGAAGCAAAAGACATACCCAACAGCGGATTAATAAGTAAGCCGATAAATACACGGACCTTTGTGAAAGAAATCAATCACTTTATTAAGTGAATTTTTCAATATGTTGAAAATGTAATCTTTAAAAGAGACAAGGGATGGAAGATAAACCAGTAATCTTAGTTGTTGATGACCAGCCCCAAAACAACGAACTTCTTGAAGCATATCTTGTTCCGCAGGGGTATGAGATTGTCAAGGCGGCAACCGGTGAAGAAGCGCTGGAAAAACTTTCTGATAATCAAATCGATCTGATTCTGCTGGACGTAATGATGCCGGGCATGGACGGTTTTGAAGTTACCCGCAGGATCAGACAAGATCATACACATCAACTGCTGCCGATAATTTTGGTTACCGTATTACGGGAACCGGAAGATCGGGTAAAAGGAATTGAGGCCGGTTGCGATGATTTTATTACAACGCCTGTTGATAAGATGGAGCTTTTGGCCAGGGTCCGATCCCAGCTAAAGGTCAAGGCCTACAACGATTTGATGAGTAATTACAGACAAGAACTGGAGTCCGAGGTAGCCAGGAGGACCGAGGAATTAAGGTATGCCTTCATATTCCAGCAGAGCTTGATTGATACCCTGTCGGTCCCCGTTTTTTATAGGGATGTGGATGGCAGATTTGTGGGATGCAATAGTTCTTTTGAAAAATTTTTTGGGCAGGAAAGAGAACTGATGATCGGCAAACTAGTCTATGAGCTATCCCCGAAAGAAATTGCTGACATATATGATGAAAATGATCAAACTTTGCTGCAGAACCCAGGAACACAAATTTACGAGTCTGTAGTAAAAGATGCCGCTGGAATTGTTCATAATGTGATTTTTCACAAGGCCACGTTTAACAACTTGGATGGTTCCGTTGGTGGTTTGATCGGGGCCATTCTCGATATCACCGATCTCAAGACGGCGGAAAAGATTAGTAAAGATCTTGAGTCACAGCTTTACCAGGCCCAGAAGATGGAATCCGTTGGGCGCCTGGCAGGCGGGGTGGCGCATGATTACAACAATACGCTCAGTGTGATCATCGGCTTCACCGAACTGGCAAGGGATAAAATGGACTCGACCGATGATCCCTTGCGTTCCGACCTTGATGAAGTTCTCAAGGCCGCAAGACATGCAACTGACATTACCCGCCAACTACTGGCTTTTGCCCGCAAGCAAACAATCGCCCCTGAGGTGCTTGACTTGAATGAAAATATTGAGGGTATGCTCAAAATGCTCCGGACCCTCATTGGTGAGGACATCACTCTTGCCTGGTTGCCAGGGGCAGCGCTCTGGTCCGTCAAGATGGACCCTTCCCAGATTGACCAGATCCTGGCTAACCTGTGCGTCAACGCCCGGGATGCCATAGCCGGAGTTGGCAAGATCACCATCGAAACAAAAATGGTCACTTTTGATTCAAGCTATTGTGCCGATCACCATGATTTTATTCCAGGCGACTATGCCATGCTGGCTGTAAGCGACAACGGCTGCGGCATGGACAAGGAGATACTGGGTAATATTTTCGATCCTTTTTTCACCACAAAGACTGCAGATAAGGGCACCGGTTTAGGGCTATCCACGGTCTACGGAATTGTAAAGCAAAACAACGGGTTCATCCACGTCTACAGCGAACCGGAGAGGGGAACCACCGTCAAGATCTACCTAACCCCGCATGAAGGCAATGCCGTCAAGATCCAGAGAAAAATCGCAGCTGAATTCCCGACCGGTCGTGGTGAAACGATCCTCATCGTTGAGGATGACCCATCGATACTGAAAATCGTCAGGCGAATCCTTCAGGAGTTGACTTACACCGTGTTGACCTCAGAGACATCAAAAGGGGCAATTAGGCTGGCCGAGGAACATGCAGGCGAAATCCACCTACTCCTCACAGATGTAATCATGCCCGATATGAACGGCCTTGAGCTGTCGACTTCTTTACAAACCCTTTACCCAGATATGATATGTATCTTCATGTCTGGATACACTGCTAATACCATTGCCCATCACGGCGTCCTTGACGAAGGGGTGCACTTCATTCAGAAACCATTCTCCAGAAGAGATCTGGCAGAAACTGTCAGAAAAGTTTTAGATGAGGCGATAGGAGTATGAGAAATTGAATGTGAAAAAGAGATTATCATCCATATCGTTCCTTCCCCGGAGAAGCGGGGGAGAAAAACCTATAACGGACAAAATGAATATTACTTTCCAACTCAATTGGTGGTGCACCGCTTCTATTTGTTGTATCTGGCGCGGCTGGCGCACAGAGCAATTCCGGAGTTGGTAGCATTTTAGGCTGAAGATCCCACATTAAAAGGCCCCGCAAACCTCCTCCAGGTTTGACGGGGTCTTTTGCATTGTCTGTTTGATTGTGTCCTCCAAACCTGGTGAAACCTTGCCGGGCGTAACCACAGGAGCACACCAGATGAACGAGACAATTCCATCCATTCTATCCGGCAAAAAAGCCTTTTGCCTCATCCAGAAACAGGACAGTGAGGAAATTCTGATTCTGCTGGGGACAGCAAGCACGTTCGACTATCTAAAAGATATCCCAAGAAAAAAAGGACCAGTCGGCGATAGGCGACATTACGACACCATCAGTATAGTTCCTTTCTGCCAGATAAAAGAGCGTGGTTTCGAGGTTCATGACCAGGGGGAAAAAATTCGCACCATACAAATTGAAGATCAACTGACGGTGTTCAGCAGAGATTTGCTTCGCCTACTGCCCCTTGAACCAATAGAGCTGAACGGTGGGCTTGTATACGACACCACAGAAGATGAATATGGAAAAATAATCAGTAAAATTGTCAGTGATGAAATCGGCGAGGGTGAGGGGGCAAACTTTGTTATACCCAGAAGCGGCAGGGGAAGCATCGCAGGTTTCACCGTCGCCTCGGCCTGCAGCCTTTTTTCAACATTGGTATCAGAAGATTACGGCACCTACTGGAAATTTCTCTTTTACGATACCTCCCGATTTTTCATTGGCTCGACGCCGGAACGGCACCTGCTGGTTGAAAAAAACCGGGTGAAGATGAATCCAATCAGCGGCACTTTCAGAAAAGATATTGCCTACGAGTGTCAGTCTCATTTTAAAGATGAACTGCTTCTCTTTCTCAATGATCAAAAAGAGATAAATGAACTTTTCATGGTGGTCGACGAGGAGCTGAAGATGATGGCCAGGATGTGCAGCGAGGGCGGTTCCATTGTCGGGCCATTACTCAAAGAAATGTCTCAGCTCATTCATTCGGAATACCTGCTCTCCGGGATCAGCAAAAAAGACCTCTACGACCTCTTCCTGGATTCCATGTTTGCGGCAACGGTGGTTGGGAGTCCTGTGGAAAATGCCTGCCGAATCATCAAGAAATATTCCAAGAATTCGAGAGGATATTATGGAAGTGGCCTAATGCTGGTGGGTCGCGATCCGGACGGCTGCGATTATCTCGATTCTCCTATCACCATTCGAACACTGGAAATAGATAACGCTGGCAATTTTAATTTCAGTACCGGGGCAACTCTGGTCAAAGATTCTGTGCCGGCGGAAGAAGTTCGGGAGGCCGCAGCAAAGAGCAGGGCAATTCTCAGACCGCTGCTGACCAAATCAAGCCGTGAGGTGGTGCCACCGCTTTTGCCGGGGCTCCATAACGACGACGATATTATCGAGACCCTGAGTCGGCGTAATCAGGATCTTTCAAATTTTTGGTTTTTCAAACAGGAGCGAGCGAATGATTTCAGTCGTAACTTAGGAGAAATATCCCTCACCTTGATCGATAACGGAGATGATTTCATCTATATGCTTCGGCACATTTTTAACTCACTGAAAATTTCCACGACCATCATCAGCTACCAGGACTATCCGTTTGACAAAGATACAGCGGACATCACCCTGCTTGGCCCCGGACCGGGAAATCCAAACAATGATTCCGACCAAAAGATAAAAAAGAACATGGAGATAGCAGCAGCACTGCTCAGCGCCGGAAAAAAGGCTCTGTTTATTTGTCTTGGTCACCAGATCCTCTGTCGCTGTCTAGGCTATGCGGTGAAGAAAAAGGAAAAACCGCTCCAGGGTTCTCAGTTGGAGATTGATCTGTTCGGCTACCAGGAGAAGGTGGGTTTTTATAATACCTTTGCAGGGAGGAGAGTAGCAGGGGATAATAGGCACGAATGCGCAACTCTCGGGGATTCGAATGAATTTGTGGCCATCAAAGGGGAGAATTTTATCGGCTACCAGTTTCACCCCGAATCGATTCTGACCAAAAACGGTTTTGTGATCCTGCAGCAAGCGCTGGCCCATCTCATGGGAAATAAGGATCTAACACCCGCAAAGCACGGGGACTCTGTTTAGTCCCCCTCAAAGCATGGGGATTAAACAGAATACCCCCTTGAGGGGTATAAGTACCTTCACGAAATTCTTTCTTAAAAAACAAGAGATAAGCGCAGACTTCGAAAGAATTTCTAAGGTACTAAAGTGTCACAGTGAACACCGTACCCTTGTCATCCTTCGTGGAGTGGACACTCACCGTCCCCTGGTGATGCTCGACAATTGTGCGAACGATGTAGAGGCCAAGGCCAAGATGCGGACCGAAGCCCTTCTGGTGTCTATAGGAAACCATGGAATTGAAAATCTGGTTTTGCAATTCTGCCGGAATGGTCGGTCCCTGATTGGCAATTGTGAGGGTGATTCTGTCATTATTTTCAGCCAATGAAATCTTGATAGGGGTTGCTGGGTCATGAAAGGAGATGGCATTTTCAACCAGTTTGTCGAGCATCTGTCGAATACGGGCCGGATCGCCGTGGAGAGTGACCGGAGCCACCGGTTTTTGAAAGACGAACTCTGCTTCCGGGAAGGCCTGGTGCCAGCTATGGGTAAGCCACATGTCAATTGCCGTATCGAGCAGAAAGTCTTCCTTGAAGTCATGTTCGAGAGCTTGCTGAAGATTGGTGGCATCGCGTACAGCGGTGAGCAGGGCTTCGAGCCTGGCGACATCCTCCAGGGCCCAGTTTAAATATTCGGTGAGATGCTTTGGTGGATTATCCATCTCTTTGGCCATATTTTTGAGCGAGGCGGAGATGCCGGCCAGGGGAGTGCGCATCTCATGCTCAAGGTTATCGGCCATTTTCTCGCGGTATTCCGTCTGAATTTTCAGCTGGTTGAGCATGGTTGTCAGGGTTCGGGACAAATCACCGATCTCGTCACGGGCTGTGATCGGTAAAATGGTCGTCCGGATCTGTCCGGTTTCGCTGATGGCCGATGCAGCCTGGCTGCCCAGGCGCCGAATTCGGGAGGAAAGGCGTGAGGCAAAGATAATAAGACCGATTCCTCCAAAGCTGAAGACGAGAATCGTCAGGGTCAGAGATTCCTCGATCATTTTATTTTGCAGAGCCAGAATCGAATTGGTTGTCTGCTCCACCACCACTGCACCGATGATTGAATCTTTTTCCTTTAAAGGCGTGATGGCTGCCATGATTTCGATCTGACCGTCATTGATGGCATAGCTGGTGACACTTGACGTTCCCAGAAGCGCCTCTTTGACCCCTTTGATATCAAGGGTTGAAGGCTGTGCTGCCGGTTGGCTGAAATCTGTGGCAAAGGATCGGGTGAAGAATCGGTAAAGAGGGGCCAGAAGACGGTAGACCTGCGAGCTCAGAGTGGTGAGCACAGAGGTGTTGGTATCCTCAATGTCGTTTGTTTCAGCAAGGTTGCCAAAACTTGCCCGCACCCTGCGGTTGGAATCGACAATCATTACCCGGGAATGGGGCCGGTCGAGGGATTTTAGAATCTCCTCAATGGCACCGGACGGGGAGAGCAGCCAACCGAGTTCTTCTCGTTCCTCAGTGGCGGCGGTCCCGATCAGTGTCATGGTTGTACGGTCAACAGGATCATCGACATCGGCGATGGCAAAGGCCAGCTTTGGGCCCACCATAGCCTTAGGCATTCTGAGTTCAATTGTGTAGCCTCCGGATGATTCGACCCACATTCCCTGAATTTTTGGCTCTACTCTGGTCGGGATTTTCTCATCTAAACTTTCGGACATCAGAGATGCATTCACCCAGCCTGGCTGGATGGCTGTGAGTAGATACTTTCGCAGTTTTCCCCGCTGATCCTCTATGCCGATCTCCAAGTGGTCGGACAAATCGAGACGCAGGGAGCTGCTTTGCTGGTAAATTACTTTATCATCGGTAACCAGAAAAATGGCATAGAGATAGTCACCTCGAACCCCTGTAAGGTGCCGATAATGCAACGATTGGTATTTGTATGGTTCGGATGAAAAGAGAAGGTGCTCTTTGCCGAATTCGTCGGCTTCTTCGAGCTGTGGCTGCCAGTCATCGGTCTTGCCATTGATTCGCATCGGATTGGAGAGCTGGTAAAGGTATAAATCGCGGCCGGCATTTACGCTATGGAAGAGTTCCCGGTCAAGCAGTCCGGGCCGACCGGAAAGGGTCGAGGCGACTGCACGGGCGGAAAACAACATGGTTTCCCTGCGACTTTCCAGAAGGTTCTGCTTGATAAGCTCACTGAAGCGGAATCCTGTCAAAGGAATGAACAGCAGGAGCAAGGAGACTAAAGCCAGTTTGAGGCGCAGGGAGATCCGCATACTCTAGGAGCCTGTCGGATTATAGCTATTTTTTCTCAGATCGAGGCATCCTTGGAAATTAAGCACAGCTATATAGTTAATATTGTGAGCATTAATTTTCAAAGATAACGAAGATATGAGGGAAAAGGGCATAATCCGACAGGCTCCTAGTCAGCCAGCCAGCGATAGCCCATACCGTATTCGGTACGGATGGAATCGAAGGAGGAATCAACATCTCGAAATTTATCACGAATACGCCGAATATGTGCGGTGATTGCGTTGTTGGTGACCACCACATTGGCAGCTTCCATGAGCTGATCGTGGGATTTAACGTGTCCGGGGATTCTGACCAGGGCGTGCAGCAGCCAGAATTCAGTAAGCGTCAGGTCGATCAGCTTGTCCTTCCAGAAGACCTGTTTTCGTTCCTGATGGATTTTCAACTGTCCCGCCGAAAAAATGTGATCGGTGCCTGCTGCCTGATTTCTACTGAGAGACTCAACGATTTTAAAGAGGGCGGAAATTCGCACCGGTAAAAAATCAAGGGTGGTGGTGTTCTTGGTCAGATAATCCCAGGCGCCGAGGCGCAGCCCGCTTACCCGGTCCAGATCGGAATCCCGGGCGGTGAGGAAAATTATCGGAATTGTCGGTGACTGCTGCCTCAATTCCAGGCAGAGGCTAAATCCGCCCTCCATTTCGTCTTGAAGCATAACATCGAGAATGGCCAGGTCGGGCAGCTTTTTTCTGAAAGCCTCAAGAGCCTCAGGACGGCTGGAATAACTGTGCACCAAATACCCATCCCGCTCCAGGGCTTTGGTATAGTTGGCTCGAAGCAGATCGTCGTCTTCAACAAGGGCGATAGTGTAGGCCATTGGTTTTAGAATGTGGTTGAGGTATTGGAAAAGAGGCGAATCCTCTGTTTTTACCAAGAGAAAAACATACTCAACTCAGAGTCTTTTGGCCACCCGATCTTTACCCACGGTCATAATTGATCACTTTCCTCCTTCACCTTGTCATAATCGATTCAGCGCTCCGTCATCATCCTCTGGTTTATTGGAGGTAGTCGAAGTAAAACTGTCTGGCATGAAATCTGAGAGGAACTGGAAATGAAAGAATACCACAATGAAATAATGAAGAATAGCTCAAGCGAGCTGCGTGATCCGGGTAATTTGTTGTTGATTGTCTATGTAACCGTAATGGTAGTCATTCTTCTTCTTGGCGTGCTGTGGGATGGTGCAGCGGCAATGACCGGAGAGGAGGAAGATGTCCGTCCTGAAAACGTACGAGGAGGCGAATTGCTGGTGGCGATGGAGAATGGACAACTGCAGCCGGCCCCTCATCTGTCCCAGCAGGTGAACATACAGGTGAGCGGCATCACCGCGAGAGTGAAGGTCGAACAGCGCTTTGTTAATAACGAACAGAGCTGGATCGAGGCGGTGTACGTTTTTCCGTTGCCGGACGAGAGTAGTGTCGATCATCTGAGGCTTCAGGTGGGAGAGCGATTGCTGGAAGGACAAATAATGGAAAAGGAAGAGGCCCGCAAAACCTATGAACAAGCCAAACAGGAAGGACGGAAAAGTTCACTTCTGGTGCAGAACAGACCAAATATATTCACCACCAGGGTGGCAAATATCGGGCCCGGGGAAGAGGTAAGGGTCGAGATCGAATACCAGCAGACAGTCCGTTTCGCAAATGGAGTTTTTTCGCTGCGTTTTCCAATGGTTATCGGACCAAGATATATCCCGGGCCAACCCTTGGTGGAGTCGGAGAAGTCATTGGAATCATCCGAAGCCACAGAGTCGGTGGAGCAGCCGATGCGGCTTACCTCTACCGGTTGGGCAGTCGATACCTATCAGGTTCCTGATGCGTCACAGATCACCCCGCCGGTGGATCTTGAAGGGAAAACGACCATCCCGGTTGAGATGGCCATCGATCTGGCTGCCGGAATGCCTCTCTCCCGCCTGGAATCGCTCTATCATGGGATCGAATCGGAAGAAATGGGTGAAGGCCATTACAGTATTCACCTGACGAGTGAAGTGAAAGCAGACCGAGATTTCGTCATCGAGTGGCAACCTGAGAATGCAGAGGCTGCCAAAGCAGCGCTTTTTGCGGAAACATTGGGAGGTAACCAGTATATGCTGCTGATGCTCATGCCGCCCCAGATGGTGACCGAAAGCTCGGTGGCCCGTGAAGTGATATTTATTCTGGATGTTTCCGGGTCAATGGCCGGAACCTCCATCATAGAGGCAAAAGCCGCTATTTCCATGGCGCTCGGCAGCCTGCAGCCATCGGATCGCTTCAATGTCATCGTCTTCAGCAATTCTGCCCAGGCACTTTTTAGTGAGGCCAAACAGGCCGATCAAGCACATCTCCAGGAGGCCGAGAGCTATATTAATCATATCAAGGCCGATGGCGGTACGGAGATGAAACCTGCGTTGTTACTTGCCCTGGATGGTTCCCATCACCATGAGCGACTGCGACAGGTAGTATTTCTCACCGATGGGGCGGTGGGTAATGAGGATGAGCTATTGAAAATTATCGCCCGGCGAATAGGCGATTCGCGGCTCTTCACTGTCGGTATCGGTTCCGCACCCAACTCATATTTTATGAGTCGGGCAGCAGGCATCGGCCGCGGAACATTCTCCTATATCGGAAAAGATACCGAAGTAAAAGAGAAAATGGACAATTTGTTTGCTAAACTTGAGCATCCGGTTCTCTCCGACCTACAGCTCGAACTGGCCGGCAGTGACAAGGAAATCGAAGGCTACCCATCTCCTTTACCCGATTTGTATCTGGGAGAACCTCTGGTGCTTGCGGTCAGGACTGGTTGGGAAAATGCGACTCTTCGCCTTACCGGCACGAGGCTTGGCAAACCTTGGGCAACCATGGTTGACACCTCGACCTATGGCGAGCGGGAGGGCATTGGGGCCCTTTGGGCGAGAAAGAAGATTCGTTCCCAGATGGAGTCGCTGGCCTTAGGCGCCGACCCTCTGAAAGTCCGAGAGGTGGTCCTGAAAACCGCTCTGGAGCACCATCTGGTCAGCAAATACACCAGTCTTGTTGCTGTTGATAGTGTGGTCAGCAGGCCGCAAGCGGAAAAAGAGATGACGCTTGCAGTAAAGACCCATCTGCCGCAGGGATGGCAGGCAGCGGCTGTCTTTGGCGGAGGTCCAAAGACAGCAACACCCGCCAATCTGCGCCTGCTGGTTGGTGCTGCCTTTTTGGCGATAGCTGGTTTACTGAGCATGAGTAGGAGAAGAAGATGGCAAAACCATGGAAAATAGCGGTAATCGTGATGGTTGTAGCCGGGATGTCTTTTCTTTGTGCAGGATTCTGGATTCCAGCCAAGGCTCTACTTGCCCAGCATCTGCTGCAGCGGGCCTGGCAAAAATCGCTGGCTACCGGCAATATCGTCAAACCCTGGCCTTGGGCCGATACCTGGCCCGTTGGCAGACTGCAAAACGACCGGTTGGGGGTTGATCTCATCGTCCTTGAGGGGGAGAGTGGGGAGGTTTTGGCTTTTGGTCCCGGTCATCTGATAGAGAGCAGCGCTCCGGGAAAGGAGGGACACTGCATGCTCGCCGGACATCGGGATACCAGTTTTAGCTTTTTACAGGATCTCAAAGCGGGGGATGTCCTGACTCTTGCGGCGCAAGGTGGCAAAAGCCGCTTCATTGTGCAGACCACCGGAATTGTCCGGGCCGATGACCTCTTTCTGGATGGTGAACGAGAAGGATTTTTAACTCTTATAACCTGTTTTCCCTTTAAGGCTGTTATGCCGGGCACTCCGTTTCGGTTTGTTGTTACAGCTACAAGGGCTTTCGGTGACAAGGTAAGCTCTGAAGGATAGTTTTTTTTCAGTTGTTTTGGTATAGTGAATGGATATTCTAACCCACACAAGGCTTGGGGATAAGTAACTTGGCCTTCGATTTCTATTGGCCATAAATACTATATGAGGTGGAGCTATTAAGATTATTCATTCCGTGCAAGAGATGCAGACCCGGGCAGACCAACTGAGGCAGGCAGGGAAAACCACGGCTTTCGTGCCAACTATGGGGTATCTGCATGAAGGACATCTGAGTTTGATGCGACTTGCTCGACAAAAAGCGGACGATCTGGTTATCAGTATTTTTGTCAATCCTGCTCAATTTGGACCAAACGAAGACCTCGCTTCCTATCCCCGTTCCCTTGAACGAGATTTGGAGATGGCTGAAAAAGAGAAGGTGGATGCCGTTTTTGTACCAACAGAAAAAGCGCTCTATCAGGAGGGGTATCAGACCTATGTCGAGCTGGAAAAATTGCCGGGTCATCTATGTGGCTTGTCACGACCGGTATTCTTCAGAGGTGTTGCAACGGTTGTGACTCAGCTGTTCAATATTGTCAAACCCCATGTCGCAGTATTCGGGGAGAAGGATTTTCAGCAGCTGGCCATCATCCGGCAGATGGTGAAGGATCTCAAGTTTGACATTGAGATTGTCGGTGGCCCCATTGTCCGGGAAAAGGATGGCCTGGCCATGAGCTCCAGGAATGCCTACCTGAAGGATCATATGCGTCCGGCTGCTTTGAGTTTGTCCCGAGTTCTTGAAAATTCCCGGAAAATGGTAAAAAGTGGTATCGTGGATAATCAGTTGATTATTGACCAGGCAGGTGAAATTTTCTCAGCTTTTCCAGAAATTAAAGTTGATTATATCTCCATTTGCGATCCGGTGACCCTGGATCCCGTCGAATCAATAACAGGAAAGACGCTCATGGCTCTTGCCGTGGCTCTTGAAAAAATCAGGCTCATCGACAATACAATTCTCGAGCCTTGAATATAAGACGATGAAATAGGGAAATATTTTGAAAAACCATGAAATTACCAAGATACTCGTCTCGGAAGACGAAGTGAAGAAAACGGTCCAACGGCTAGGAGCGGAAATAACCAACTATTACGGAGAGCTTGAGAGAGAACTCGTAGTTATCGGTTTGCTGCGAGGATCTTTTATCTTCATGGCGGATTTGGTGCGGCAAATCAAAATCCCTCTGGTCGTTGAGTTTATGACCCTCTCAAGTTATGGAGATGGTACTATAAGTAGTGGAGATGTAAAAGTTGTTATGGATCTTAACTCATCTATCGAGGACCGGGATATACTATTGGTCGAAGACATCGTTGATACCGGACGAACCTTCAGCAAGGTGATTCGGATGATGCGCAACCGAAATCCGCGGTCACTGAAAACCTGCGCTTTTCTCAACAAACAGGAAGCCAGGATAGCCGATGTTCAGATCGATTTCTGCGGAGTAGAGATTCCCGATGAGTTTGCTGTCGGCTACGGTCTTGATTATGCACAGGGGTATCGTCATCTCCCCTATGTTGGAGTTTTAGAACTTGATTGAGCTGTCATTTAGGCTTGATTTTGATTCTGCCTGGAGATCGGCCGGAACACAATACTACGCTTGACCTACAATAATGACTTGGAGTATCCCGTTCCAGCAAAGTAACTATCAGCTTGTTTTTGGAATAAGCCGGCTGACCTCTTATCGGTCTCAATTTGATCTGGAGGTGGCGATGCACTGTGATTTTGGAACACCCATTGAACATTCCGATCCGATCAAGGCGTATTGTTCGTACGGTTTGCAATGTGTCCTGATATGTACCATTTGTTTGTTGCAGCTTGCTCTTGCCACAGGCTCACGGGCAATGGAAAAATCTGTGAAGATCGGCGTGCTGGCTGTGCGTGGAGCTGAACAGTGTCTTAAGAGCTGGTCGCCAACAGCCGAGTATCTCACCAGTCATATTCCGGGATATCATTTTGTGATTGTTCCACTGGCTCATAACCGGATTACCGCAGCAGTACAGAATTCAGAGGTGGATTTCATCCTGACCAATTCATCATTTTATGTGGAATTGGAAGAAGGGTATTCTGTCAACAGAATCGTGACATTGAAGGAGCTACGGCTGGGCCGGGTTTATTCAAAGTATGGCAGTGTGATCTTCAGTCGTGCGGATCGAACCGATATTAGAAAGCTGTCGGATCTTAAAGGGAAGTCATTCATGGCTGTCTCCGAGGGATCTCTTGGTGGCTGGCAGATGGCCTGGCGGGAATTAAAGGAACACGGCATTGATCCTTATCGTGATTTTAAAAAGCTCATCTATGGGCAGACTCATGATGAGGTTGTCTATGCCGTGCGGGATGGACTTGTCGATGTTGGGACAGTACGAACCAATACTCTTGAGCAACTGAGTGCCGAGGGTAAAATCAATTTGCAGGATTATTTTGTTTTTCCCCGCTTGTACGATCCACAGCTGAAAACCCCGTATCTCTGCTCTACCAGGGAGTATCCCGATTGGCCGATGGCCAAGACCAAAGAGACGCCGGATGAACTGGCGGAGAAGGTTGCCGTGGCACTGCTTCAGCTGAAGGTCGATTCGCCTGCCGCTCTGGCCGCAGGTTGTGCGGGCTGGACGATACCGTTGAATTACCAGCCGGTCATGGAGTGTATGATGTACTTGCGTATCGGTCCCTATAAGGATCTGGGCAAGGTGACCATGAAAAACATTTTGCGCGACTATGGGCCATGGGTTCTCTTTTGCTTCATTGTATTTTGCTCGCATGTCGCCTTTACCGGCCTGGTCTTAAAACTCAATCGCAAAATTAAGGCCTCGCATCTTTCACTGACCAAAGAGATTGAGTTGCACAAAAAAATGGATATGGAACTGGCCCTTGCCAAGGAACAGGCTGAGACGGCTACCATTGCTAAAAGCCAGTTCCTGGCCAATATGAGTCATGAAATCCGTACCCCGATGAACGGGATTATTGGAGCAACGGATCTGGCTCTGGCCGAGACTCTTTCAAAGGAAGTAGAACATTATCTGCACATTATTCAGAATTCTTCGTATTCCCTTCTGGGGATTATTAACGATATTCTTGACTACTCAAAAATCGAGGCTGGCCAGCTGGAGCTGAAGGATCGGGTTTTCAGACTCGATGAAATGTTTGACCGGGTGATGGATGTCTTCATTAACCAGGTTGCAGAAAAAGGTATCGAGCTGCTGGTTGATATTGACAAGGATACTCCTCGGATCCTGCATGGCGATTCTCTGCGCCTTCAGCAGATCCTGACTAACCTGATTGGGAATTCGTTGAAATTCACCGGGGCGGATGGAATTATTCTGGTGAGTGTCAGGGATACGAGCAATATCACCCAAGGGCTCACTGCCGACGAGGTGATGCTTAAATTTGCCGTCAAAGACAACGGTACCGGGATTCCTCCTGACTATCTGCCATTTCTCTTTGAACCTTTTACCCAGGGGGATTCCTCCTCAACCAGAAAATATGAAGGTACCGGCCTGGGCTTGAGCATCTGTAAAAAATTTGTGACGATGATGGATGGGACCATCAGTGTCGACACCATGCTTGGTCAGGGAAGTACCTTTTATTTTACGGTAAAGCTGGTAAGGGCTGCGACACCCCTGGGGTCGATGTTTGATATTCCAACCGATATCAGTGGGATGAATGTCCTGGTGGTGGACGATTGTATGGACAGTCGAACTATCATGGCAAAAATGCTCTCTTCCCTTGATTTCCAGGTGGAGACAGTGGCTTCGGGGGTTGATGCGATCCAGCGACTGCAAAGCCCAGACGGAAGGAAGCCGGTGGAGCTGGTGTTGATGGACTGGAAAATGCCGGGGATGAACGGAATCGAGACATCCAAAAAGATTCGTGAGGAACTTCACCTTACCCTGCCGATCATTATGATGACGGCGTTTGCCAGAGAGGTGCATAAATCCGAGGCGGAACAGGCTGGAACCAACGGGTTTTTGACCAAACCGATTTTCCAGTCGACCCTGTTTGATGCAATCATGGACGCCTTCGGCAAAGAGGGACTGCGGAAGGGCGGTACCGGAACTGACTTCACCACCAGGGCCTCTATGTACAAGAAGCACCTGACAGGATGCAGGATTCTGATTGCTGAAGATAATTTCACCAACCAGCAGGTGGCGAGAGCCATCCTTGAAAGCGCCGGGGTCCGGGTCAAGATTGTAGACAATGGTGAAGACGCCGTGTTGGCTGTGAAAAGAGAAATATTCGATGGCGTTCTTATGGATATCCAGATGCCGAAGATGAACGGTTATCAGGCAACAAGATTGATCCGAGCCCTTCCCGGTTGCGACGAACTGCCGATTATCGCGATGACAGCCCATGCGATGAAAGGCGATGAGGAAAAATGTCTGGAGGCAGGGATGGATGGATATGTCGCCAAACCTATCAATCAGGACCGTTTTTTTTACACTCTCTGGCGTCTTCTGCGGAACAGAAAGAGGCTTGCCGAAAACAACCTCACTGATGTTGGAAAAGCTGATGTGATTAGGCTCGATATTAATAAAGATGCTGTGGCTGATTCGCTGGGGGACGAACGGTCTGTATCGGATAAAACGTCTCCAATTCCTTTAAAAATTCCGGGAGTTGATGTCGAGGGGGTTCTGCGGGCCACAGGTCTTGACTGGCCGACGTATCAAAGGATTCTGGTTGGATTCTACCAGGATACCACTTCGATGGTTGGGATAATGCAGCAGGCACAGGATGAAAAAGATACAAAGTCCCTCCACTATCTTGCCCATCAACTCAAAGGAAGCGCGGCCAATATCGGTGCCCTTGATGTAGAGCACGCTGCGGCTGCGCTGGAACTCGGGTGCAGCATGCAGGAATCGGCAGAAATCCCGGCCGAGCTGACAACGCGGCTTCAGGAAGAGTTGACTCGCCTTCTGAGTTTGCTTCAACCACTGGCGGGGATAGACGAAAATGATGGTGAGGACGTATTGGTCCCGAATGCAGAAGGTGATCTTGAGCGGTTGTTATCGGCATTGACTGAGGCGATCGACCGGGCCGATCCAGATGACGTTCAGGCTCTAACTGTCGAAATCAGGAAGAAAGTGGCTGGTCGAAAAATTGTCGATGCCTCGTTGATCAAGACCTTGGATAGCCAGACGCGCCGGTATGACTATGACCAGGCTTTGGCCACAATTCGAAAAATCCAGGATGTTCTGGAGGGACACTGATGAATGACTCTCGACCGCTCGTTCTCATTGTGGATGATAATGCAACGAACATAGATTTATTAGTCAGTACCCTCAAGGAAAGGTATCGGCTTGGCATCGCGAAAAGAGGAGAGAAAGCCCTTGAGTATGCCGTTAAATACCATCCGAACCTTATTCTGCTTGATATCATGATGCCGGAGATGGATGGTTATGAGGTCTGCACCAGGCTAAAGAAAGACCCCTCTACCCAGTCGATTCCACTGATATTTATCACCGCCCGGAGCGAAACGGTTGATAAGACGAAAGCCTTTGAAATGGGGGCTGTCGATTATATCACTAAGCCCTTTCACGCCGCGGAACTGACAGCCAGGGTGCAGACGCATATTGCGCTGGAGGAGATGAAGTCCAGGCTGGTTTCCCAGAATGCACTTCTGGAGGAGATGGTGGAAAGGAAAACGATTGAGCTTTCCGAAATGCTCCATGGCAGTATTTACAGCATGGCCCTGATGGCGGAAATCAGGGATCCGTATACAGCCGGGCATCAGCACCGGGTGGCCCAGTTGGCCTGTGCAATAGCTGCAAAGATAGGGTTGTCTGACCAGATTATCGAGGGGATTCGAATCGCCGGTATTCTTCATGATGTTGGGAAAATTAGGATTCCCGTTTCGATTTTGAATAGAATGGGAACGCTTCTGGATGCCGAAATGGAAGTTATTAAAATCCACCCCCAGATCAGTTTTGAGATCCTGAAAAACATCCCCTTTCCCTGGCCCTGCGCCCAAATGGTCTTTCAGCACCATGAGCGGTTGGACGGCTCCGGTTATCCGCTCGGCCTACGAGGTGATCAGGTACTCTTCGAATCCAAGATTCTGTCGGTTGCCGATGTAACCGAGGCGACAAGCTCCTTCAGGCCCTACCGTCCCGCCCGGGGTATTGAACTCGCCCTGGCCGAACTCAGAGAAAATCGGGGAACGCTGTTTGATGCCGAAGTGGTTGATGTCTGCCTGGAACTCTTTGAAAGAGATGGTTTTCAATTTGAATACGATCTGCAGAAAACTTCACCGATTTTGTGTGTGGCTTCACCGGAAACGATTAAAACCAGTATGCCGTCAAGGCTCAATATGCTGAAATGATTTTTTGAGGTATTCGATCTGCAACGGCTATTCTGCCGGTTCTATCCAAGGAAACCAATCAGAAAAGTGCTCAGCCAGGGAATATAGGTGATGATAACAAGAGTTACCAGCAATAGGCCTAGAAAAGGTAGAGTGGCACGGTAGAGCTCTGTCACTGGTCGCTCAAAGCGGTAGGAAGCGAGAAAGAGGTTCAATCCTACCGGAGGGGTACAGTAGCCAATCTGCAAATTGGTGAGAAAAATAATGCCCAGATGGATGGGATCGATCCCATATCCTTTGGCGATTGGTAGAATTAAAGGAACGATCAGGACCAGGGCGGAAAAGATGTCGAGCATTGCCCCGACGATGAGCAGAAAGACATTTAACAGGAGTAGGAAGGTGTATTTGTTGTCGATATAGCTTTGAATAAAATCAAATAGCCGGGATGGTATCTGCTGGTCGATCAGGTAGTTGGTTGTGGCCATGGAGGCGGCGAGAATGACCAGTATCCCACCAAACATCACCATGGATTTACTCATAATGGTCGGCAGCTGTCTCAGTGTCACGTCCCGGTGAATGCATACCTCAACCACCAGCACATAAAAAGCGGTTACGGCAGCCGCTTCTCCCGGAACAAAGATCCCGCCATAAATTCCACCGAGCAGGATAACCGGCAGGGGCAGTTCCCAGCCAACTTCCCGAAGGCCCTGCCGGATTTCCCCGGCACTGTAACCAGGTTTAGTGAGCCGGGGTGGGCTTTTCACCACCGCATAGCCCATCAGCAGCAAGAGCATCAGAATACCCGGCAGGATGCCTGCCAGAAAGAGATGATCGATCCTCGATTCGGAGATGACACCGTAGAGAATGAGTGGCAAACTGGGGGGAAAGAGGAGGCCAAGGCTGCCTGAAGAGGTAATGAGGCCCATGGAAAAACGATCCTCGTAGCCATCCTTTAAAAGAGCCGGTAACAGCAGACCTCCGAGAGCAAAGATGGTTACCCCCGAAGCGCCGGTAAAAGCGGTGAAAACGGCACAGACGGTGAGGGTGATGACCGCGAGGCCTCCCGGCAGCCAACCGAGAAAAATCTGTGAGAAACGGAGCATTCGGCTGGGTGCTTTGCTTTCCGAGAGTAGAATGCCGGCAAAAATAAACATCGGCAAAGAGACTAACAGCGGGGTATCGGCCAGTCGGGACATCTCGATGATAACTGCTGAGATATCAATACCAGCAGAATAAAAGGAGAGCAGGGCTAAGGCACCGATGACCAGAAAAAGCGGAGACCTGAACAGGGCCAGGACAAGGATCAGGATTTTCAGGGTGCTCATGATCGGTCGCTTGACATCTGCCGGCTTGGGGCGACAAGGGTTTTTATCTGCATTAACAGCAGCAGCAGATATTTGAGGGTAATGAGCCCGAAGGCTACGGGAAAGATACCGTTCCAGAACCAGAGGGGCAACGCCAAAGGACCGGAATCGCCGAACTCGATCTCACCGCCAAGAAATCGCCATGCTGCCCAGGTCAGTCCTCCGGCGGCAAGGGTTGAAAATACATAGGTAACGAGAGTGACCCACGGTTCAATCTTATTGGGTAAATAGTTGGCGGCAATATCCAACGCGATGTGCTTGCCCTGGCCGGTGGCGGAAACCGCACCGATCAAGCCGCACCAAAGCACCAGATAGCGCAGAAGCGGGTCCGCCCAGAACAAGCCGCTCGAAAAAAAAATGCGCAGGATAATCTGCACACAGGCAAGCAGGATCAGCGCAGCGAGCAGCAGACAGAGAAGAGCGCTCTCCCCTTTGTCGAGTAGACGTAGCAGCGGATGCGTCTGAATGGATGGATTGGTTTCAATCAATGAGCCTTCTCCACGGTCTTTTTGTCGCGAAATTCTTTACGCAGCCCAACTGCCTGATCGTAGATACCCTTTGAGAGTGAGTGAGGGACCAGCAATTTGACGGACTGCTCACTCTTGTCCCGCAATACCTGCAACGTTTCCGGGTCAATTTTAAGAAATTCACAGCCATGTGTTTCCAGCACCCGGCGGGATTCACTGTTGCTTTCCCTGGTTTTTTCAAGCAGGACTGGAAAGTGGATTAGTGCAGCCTCCTGGATTGCCTTCCTGTCCGTTTCGGGAAGTTTCGCAAACATGGCACCATCTAAGGCAAAGACCCCGTAGGCGTAGCCATAAGGGACGTCTGCTATGTAGCGGGCTTTGGTGAACCACTGCAAAACAAGAGAGCCGTAGAGTGAGTTGTAGACCGTTTCGACGAGTCCGCTTTGCAGGGAGGTCAGGACATCCGGAATTGACAGCTGTATCGGTGAAATGCCGAGGGAGGAAAGATATACCTCGGAAACAGGGTCGCCTGAAGGGCTCCAGTTTTTAGAATGAATAAGCGTGTCAAAGTTGGATATCGGCCGTGTTGACATGGCGTAGATAAAGCCGACCTCGGTCATGGCAATAAATTCCATCCCTTTGTCATGGAACCGTTCCTTAAAGGTGGGGATCAGTCCTTTTGTCACATAATCGACCTCTTGATAAGACTCGAAAAAAAAGGGAATGGAAAGGACTCTGAAGTCGGGAACGACGGTGGAAATGCCGGTCATAGTGAATCCACCACCTTGCAGTTGGTGGACCCGCATCTTACGATACATAGACTGGTCGTCTCCCATAACGCCGCCGGGGTAGACGCGGAATCCCACCTCCCCTCCGGTTTTTTCGGCGACTTCCTTGGCGAAATTTTCAAACTGCTCTATCCAGACCGAACCGGCCGGAGCAAGACTTGCAATTTTGAAGAGATATTTAGGGGCTGCCTGAAGCGAATTGCAGCTGAAAGTAAAGAGAAAAAAGAGTGCCAGAGTCAGGGTCGTAGAACGTTGCATGGTTTCTCCGTTTCGATCAATTTGAAGAGAACGAATATTTGCTAAACTTGTAAAAACCTCAATTCTCGATGGATAAGTAAAAAGCTTCATATTGGAGGCGTGCAATTTTCCTATTATTTCGGCGTACATACGGTACGTCGTAATGATAGGAAAATTGTAACAACGAACAAAATGAAGAGTTTTTACGACGCCATCATTACTCACCGAAATAGTTTTCTTTCAGCAGTCGCTTTGCTCTATTTTTGGCGATCTGGTTACTGAGACCGAATTCCGGTGCGCTGTCGAGTGGGAAGGCAAGCACCTCATTAAGCAATTGGTCATAGAGCTTCTGATCGAGTGTTGTCTTGGCCAGAGTCTCGGCATAGGTCGTCTGGGTCAGGAGAAATTTTCGTTTGGAAAGTTGAAGCGCTTTCTCGAAATGGATTTTACTGAGATCGGGTCTGCCGCCAAACATAGCAGGTTTTGCAGCATAATAGGCGCCAAAAAAGAGATGGATGGAACCGCCCTGATAGGATTCGTTGAGTTGCAGGAGTCGAGCCATGATTTTCTCAATGGGGACAATATCGGCAATTGATTCCGGAGAGCCCTTCTGATCTTTTACCCAGGCGAGCCAACCGAAGGTGCCCCAGAAAACGTCGGGAACATCACTTCGATCAAGTTTAGCCAGTTCCCGGTCCAACGCCTGGTAATCCTGTCCGGTGATTGACGGGAGATAGTGACGGAGCAGCCGGAGGCCGTATAGTTTTGCCTTGTCGACATTTGGTGCGATCCTTTTATCGCCGGTGCCGTCACATTCCTCCAGAGCCATCGCGTAGGCACTGTATGATTGAGCTGCCGACTGGAGCAGGTATCTGTTTTTAGGAGATGAGACAAGCATACTGTCGATCATCAGCAGGTAGGCTGGGACACCCTCACAGACCAGATCAATGTCGGTCTGTTGTTGAATGTTGCCGATGGCCGGTCGTATGGCCGTAGTTACCAGACTTGAACAGGAAGAAAGGAAGAAACAGAAGCAGACCAGTATTATAAGAAATGGTTGTGAAACGAGTCGCTGGCACATGGACTACCCGGTTTATACATCAGGTTATAATGTTGCAGGGCGTTGGTTATCAACTTCGTCCGTAGACTGATAAAGCAAAATTATAATTGCCCTGCTGTGATTTGGCAACGTTGCCTCTTCTCGTCGGAAACGAAAAAAAAAAGGAGCGGCACCCGTCTCGTCTAAACGATTCCAACCCCCGCAAAGCACGGGGACTCTTTTCAGTACCCCCTTGAGGGGTATAAGTACCTTCACGAAATTCCTTCTTAAAAAACAAGAAATGAATTTCTAAGGTACTAAAACCCCCTGGCTGTTGTACCAGTCAGGGGGTGGAGAGGGAATTATTGTTTTTGTTTTGCTTCGAGAGTTGTGGATATGGCTTTATTGGTAGCCTCGATGAGCTCTTGGGCTGCAGAAACTACGTCTTGCATCGTTTTGACTACATCTTTCGCCGGTGCTGCCGCTGCAGGTTGCTGAGCTTCAGTCGATTGCTCAACGGGTTTGGTCTCTTCCTTGGTCTCCATGATTTCTTTTCCCGTATCGATTACCTCCACAGCCCCTCCCTTGCCGGCATTCAGCATTTCCTGGGTGATGATGACCAGCTGTTTGGTTGCCAGAACCATGTTGTTGGTTGTTTCCATCATTTTCTGCATCGCGTTTGCAAGATCCTGCCCTTTTTTGTCAGCGGTATCCTGGATTATTTGTGGTTGTGGCTGTGCTTGCGGTCTGAGGCAAGGAAGATTTTCCGGAATATCTGCTTTGGCCATCGTCTGACCACAAGGCATAACCACCTGTTCGGACTCGGTGATTTTAGCTGGTGGTTGATCAACAGCCGGAGCTTGTCCGGCGGGTTCTACTTGCTGCTCAGGGACTGCAACCATCTCACCCTGATGAGGAATCACCACCGAAGCGGGGGCTGATTTCTCCTGGCTTTTCGTTGCCTTTTTGGAACTATCGGGACTGCAGCCATAGGTAACCAGATATATTGCAATTAAAACGATAAAAGCGTACTTCATGGATTTTCTCCCCCAATAAATAATTAGTTTCATTCGGGAGACGATTAATTTTCACATACTGCGTGAAAAAAATCAGTTCCCTCTTTTCTTTTAAAATTACATTTTATCTAAAATAACAGTAAGTAACATCTGTTTCATTTTAAAAACGAGGTCGAATACTAACATAATTAGGCTGTCATTTTTACTCTTTTTGCAGCCGGTTAGTGTTATTTTTCGAGAACAGCAGTGATTTCAGCCTTCTTGGAACGATAGTTCTCGGCCATAGCGATAATTTCATCTTGCAGACGGTTGATGAGTTCGGGTGGTGCGAGCACCTGGGCCATGGCGCCGTACTGGAGTACTTTCATTACCAGCTCACGGTCGTCACTGACCGGGAGCCGCAACAGCACACCGTTTTCGACGGCTACCGTTTCCTGATTTCTGTGCCAGCGCTGATTTTTTATGAGTTCAGCTGCTGTCGAGGTGAAAAGAATTTCGGCGGTGTAGCGTGGTTTTCCCTGAAAAATCCCAAATGAGAGTCCAATTGTGCTTCGGTCAAGGGAGATATCCTCCGGAATGTCACGGTTGGTGAGCTCAGCGCTGTGAACCCTGCCAATATGAAAGAGCCGGTTTTCCTGACGCAGAGAACAATATGCATAGAAATACCATCGGCCCTGGTAATTGATGATTTGTAGTGGGGCTACGGTTCGGCTCTTCGTTTCTCCCCCGATAGATTTGTATTGCAGGGCGAGAAGTTGTTTTTTAACGACGGCTTCAATAATAATTTCAAAAATTTGGTGATCAATCGATTCTATCTCGATCCACAGACAGTGCAGAGAGTCAAGAACTGTTCCGTAATCGGGGGAAATCATGGTGGACAGCCGTTGTTCCAGCTGTTTGACCTCCTGTAATCCACCAAGGCCGGCTTCATCGGCCAGCTTGCTGAGCATTGCCAGGAGAAAAATGATACGGGGACTTTCTTCAAAAGGTAGATGGAAACCATCCAGATAGTAAAAGCCGTTTTTCTTTGAGTTGAAAGCTAGTGGGGCACACAGTCTGTCTCGGAGATAGCTGATATCACGTTTCGATGTAGCGCTGGACATCTCGAAATGATCGGCGAGAGTTCTCGAGTTAGGGTAGTTGCCTTTGAGGATTTCCCGATGGAAATAGAAAACCCGTTCAAGGACACTCATTGCCGGCTATTTAGCATGGCGGCGATGCTTGACTGGTAGAATTTTGAGTTGTTCTCTGTACTTGGCGACCGTTCGGCGGGCTATTTTGATATTACGTTCAGCAAGTTTTTCCGAGATGGTATTATCGCTGAGGGGATTGTCCTTCTCTTCTTCCTGAATCATCTTCCTGATAATAGTCTTGATCGACTCAGATGCCATGTCAGCCTGGCCTTCTCGCGGAATGGCCGTTGAGAAAAAGTATTTCAGCTCGTAAATTCCCCGGGGAGTGTGGACATATTTATTGGAAGTAACGCGACTGACCGTTGACTCATGCATTTCAATATCATCGGCGACGTCTTTGAGGATGAGTGGTTTCAGGTACTGCGCTCCCCGCTCAAAAAAATCATACTGGAAACGCAGGATGGACTCCATCACCTTTATAATAGTTCGTTGTCGCTGATAAAGGGACTTTATAAACCAGTCGGCATTTTTCAGTTTTTCGTTGATGTATTGGCGCGACTCTTTTTCCAGGGTTTTATCGTTTTTCAACAGGTCCTGGTACAGTGACGAGAGTTTCAGTTGCGGCAGGTCATCGTCATTCAGTCGTATAACATATTCGCCGTCAAATTTTCGAACATAGACATCAGGCACAACGTAATTGGTCTCTTCGGTAGCATAAGACAGCCCGGGAAAGGGAGTCAATTCGGTGACAATGTAATTAATAGCTCTTTCAATTTCGGGCCTTTTCCGTCCGGTCGCTCGAGAAAGCGCCTTGTAGTTGCGGGTCTCAAGAAGAGGCAGGTGATTGCGCACTATTTCGGCGGCAAGAGATTTTCCTTGCCCTAACCGCTCAAGTTGAAGAAAAAGGGACTCACTGACATTCCTTGCCGCAATTCCTGGTGGATCAAGCTCCTGGATCACTTCCAGAATGTACTCTGCATCATCCTGTTCGCAGCCGGTTTCTTCAACAACCTGGGCGATATCAACTTCGAGGAAACCATATCTGTTAAGGTTGCCGATAATGAACCTGGCTATGTCCCACTCAAGTTCGTCGAGCTCGCTATGCGCAAGTTGCCATTGCAGATAGGCCATCAACCCCGGTTTTTCAGAGATGAATTCAAATTGCGATGGGGCGTCGGCGGCAGGGGTTTCGTGGGAAAAGGAAAAATTTGAGTCGAAATTGTTGGCGTAATCTTCCCAGTTGGTTTCAGCCAATGTGTCGCCAACCTTGATGTTTTCGGTTACATCGGGTTCCGATTGGCCACCGGTTGCTTCAATAGTTGAAGAAAGTGACATCGGGTTATCGACAGTTTCCGCTGTTGAAAAATCTTCTTCAAGTGCTGGATTCTGCTCAATTTCGGCCTGCAACGCGTCAGAAAGTTCAAGCCGGTTCAATTGCAGAAGCTTGATAGCCTGACGTAATTGTTGCGTCATGACCAATTTTTGCGTGAGTTTGAGCTGTTGTCTAAGTTCTAGAGCCATAAGATATTAGAATTACATGTGGAAATTTTCGCCGAGATACATTTTCCTTGCTACTTCACTTTCAATAATATCGTCAGCGACGCCGCTTGTGAGTACTTGTCCTGCATTCATAATATAAGCAAAGTCACAAACCTGCAAAGTTTCTCTTACGTTGTGGTCTGAGATTAAAATTCCCAGTCCCTTTGCTTTCAAATCAAAAATAATGTTTTGGAGATCGTGGACTGCCAGCGGGTCGATACCGGCAAACGGTTCGTCAAGCAGAATGAATTTTGGCCGGGTGGACAGAGCGCGCATGATTTCAACCCTTCGCCGCTCTCCCCCTGACAAAGCATGACCTTTGTTGTGCCTGAGATGTTCAATGTTGAGGTCGGCCATCAACTCATCAATACGATATTTAATCTCATTTTTCGATAACCCCAAAGGTTCCAGGATAATCCGGACATTCTCTTCAACCGTCAATTTCTTGAAAATCGATGGTTCCTGGGCTAAATAAGAGATCCCCTTCAAAGCCCTTTTATGGATGGGCAGATTGGTTATGACCTCACCGGCAAAGATAATGTCGCCCGCGTCCGGCCGAATGAAGCCCGCAATGGAATAAAAGGTTGTCGTTTTGCCGGCCCCGTTCGGGCCAAGCAAGCCGACTACAGAGCCGGTTTGTACCTGTAGGCTGACGCCATCGACAACTGTTCGGGCGCCGTAACGTTTGACTATATTTTGTGTTTCAAGTATCGACATCGTGCGTGATCTATGTGCTTTTCTGCTTCCGAGAACGTATGTTATTTTTGGAGAATAGTCATATTCACCCGGGAAGGTTTTTTCCCGTCCTTTTCTTTTCCGCCAATCGTGGTTGCCGTTCTGTCTCCGACGACTTCGGAACGGCCTTCATCCAGATAGTAGATGATCTTGTCTCCGCTCACCATATTTTGATTTTGCCACGCTTTGGCATTGTCAGTAAGTATAACCTGTCTCTCATTGGAGAGATAGGTCATTTTTTGGGAGGTACCCAACCATTCTCCCCGGGTTATCTCCACATCACCGACACAGACAAGTTTCTCCACCTGCTGGGTGGCTGTCTTCTCTGCTTTTTTGTCTTTGTCAGTCTGAGTGTAATAGACGGTCATTTTATCGGAACGGATCCTCACGTCCCCTTGCTTGGCATCGACCTCTCCAGTAAAAACCACTGAATTGGTTCGCTCGGTTGAGGTCATGTGGTTTGCTTCGATATGAATAGGCGCGTCATTTGCCCGGACGGGTACCGTGCCGATGAAGAAAAGGCACAAAACGGAATAAACGCTGAACATGATAAAAGAACAATTGATGAATTTCATCAGGACTCTCCGTAGTTAATATGATAGCCAGAGCAGTAACTGTACCGAGGCCATCGTAGCGTAAAGGTCTGAAAATGTAAAGCCATGGTATGCGGGTACTCAAACAAACAGTGCTTTACTTACATTATATCAGCAATTACAATAGCGCCATGTATCAAAAATTCGTTCGGTGGTTTAGCTCACTGATTTTATGGAATAATATAAGGATCGATTAAAGAATCGAAAATGGTGCTATGGTAAAAACCGTCGAGGAGAGTATCGAAAAGGCAAAAGTGCTTCTTGAAGCTCTCCCATATATGCAGGAATTCAGGAACAAAACCATTGTTATCAAATATGGTGGTCATGCCATGGTTGATGAACACCTGAAGAAACAGTTCGCCCTGAACGTTATTCTGCTCAAGCAGATTGGCATCAACCCGGTTATCGTCCATGGTGGCGGCCCCCAGATCAACCACCTGCTCGATCGCCTGGGCATCAAACCCAGTTATGTGCAGGGGATGCGCGTAACCGACGGTGAAACCATGGATGTGGTTGAGATGGTTCTGGTGGGCAAGGTGAACAAAGAGATAGTTGGCCTGATTAACCATTGCGGCGGCAAGGCAGTTGGTCTTTCCGGCCGGGATGGCGATCTGGTCTGTGCCGAGAAGCTCCAAATGAGCTGCAGAAAAGGTGATGATCCACTACAGGAGGCACCTCCGGAACTCATCGACCTGGGACGGGTCGGCCAGGTAACCAGGATCAATAAGGGTGTTCTGGAAAGTTTCTACCAGAAGGATTTTATCCCGGTGATTGCCCCTGTGGGTGTCGGGACCGACGGCCAGGCCTTTAATATTAATGCCGATTTGGTTGCCGGAGCCATAGCCGGAGCCTTGTCGGCTGAAAAGTTGATGCTTCTGACGGATGTTGCCGGGGTAAAAAATAAGGCTGGTGATCTGATTACCAGTCTGTCGCGGCAGGAATTGGAAGGGCTGATCGATGACGGGACTATTGTCGGCGGTATGATTCCGAAAGTGCGCTGCTGTGAAGATGCCCTGCGGCGTGGGGTAGGCAAAACGTATATTATCGATGGACGGGTTGAGCATTCGATCCTGTTGGAGATGTTTACCAAACAAGGTGTGGGGACGGAGATATATTGACTATGAATGGCAATAAACAGTTAAAAGAACGAGGCGACAAAGTATTCATCGGCACCTACAACAGGTACCCCGCAGCCATGGTGAAGGGTTCAGGTTGTTGGCTGACCGACGCTGATGGTAAAAAATATCTGGATTTTATGGCAGGTATCGCTGTCTGCGCTCTTGGCCATAGTCATCCGAAAATAACCGAAGCCATCTGCCGTCAGGCAGGTGAGCTGGTGCATGTCTCCAACCTCTATTATACCGAACCACAGATTAAACTGGCCGAGATGATCACCGATAATTCTTTCGGGGAAAAACTCTTTCTCTGCAACAGTGGCGCCGAGGCCAATGAGGCGGCAATTAAGCTGGCTCGTATTTACTCAGGCGAGGGACGTTACAAGGTCATCAGCCTCTCGGGCTCGTTCCATGGCCGGACTCTTGCCACAGTGGCGGCAACCGGCCAGCCGAAATTCCATAAAGGCTTTGAACCGCTTCCCGAGGGCTTTCTGCACGCACCTTTTGGGGATTTGCAGGCTTTGGAGCAGATGATCGACGGCTCAACCTGCGCCATTCTCTGTGAACCGTTGCAGGGAGAGGGCGGGGTGCGGCCATTGGCAAAGGAATACCTGCAGGGAATCAGAGCCCTCTGTGACAAACATGGCTTGTTGCTCATCTTCGATGAAATCCAGACAGGTCTGGGCCGAACGGGAACCCTCTTTGCCTACGAACAGCTTGGAGTTCAGCCGGATATTCTGACCATGGCCAAGGCGCTGGGTAACGGGTTGCCAATCGGTGCTATGCTGACCAGTGCCAAAATTGCCGCACCATTTGTCCCCGGAACCCATGCTTCCACCTTTGGTGGTAATCCGGTGGCTTGTGCCGCCGCTGTGGCCACTCTGGAGATCATGCTGGCGGACGGTTTTCTGGCAGGAGTGAGACAACGAGGGGACTATTTTCAGGCTGAGTTGAATAAACTCGCCCTACGATTCCCGGCCATGCTCAGCTCTATTCGAGGCATGGGGCTGCTTGTCGGAGCCGTGCTCACCGACCATGGCGTTGCTCATGGTACCGAGATTGTGAATAAAATGTTTGAGAGAGGCTTTCTGATGAACTTTGCAGGTAATGTTGCTCTCAGGTTTGTTCCACCTCTGATCGTGACGGAAGATGAGATTGACATGATTGTGTCGGCACTCGCTGAAGTCTTGGCGGAGTTTTGACGCTCTGGCCAGTGCAGGAAGAAAAAGGAGGTCAGTTACTGCTTTTTGGGGGAAATGTTTTGCAAATCACCCCTCTTTTATGTAATGATACCTCCTTTCTCCTCTGCCCCTCCTGAAAAGAGCGGGGCTGTTTTCAGTGGCCCCTTAGGGGGAATATATGAAAGCAAGGTGCAGGTATGGGGAGGTAACCGGCGGGAAGATTTCCCCCTTTTGTTTTGAGGTGAATAGGGTGCCAAAGCATTTAAGATCGTTACAGGAATTTACGAAAGCAGAGCTGATCGGTTTTATAGACCGGGCAATTGAACTGAAAAAAGAGCAAAAGTCCGGCAAGATCCATCGGCAACTGAACGGCAAGACCATCGGTCTAATATTCGAAAAGCCATCCACCAGAACCCGTGTTTCCTTTGAATCGGCCATGTATGGTCTCGGGGGGCAAGTTATTTTCCTTTCCGGCCGCGATACACAGTTGGCGAGGTCTGAGCCGCTAAAAGATATGTCACGGGTTATGTCCCGCTATGTCGATGGGATGGTGGTGAGGACATTTGGTCAGGCTGTGGTCGATGAACTCGCTGATTACGCTACGGTTCCGGTGATTAACGCCTTGACTGATGTCCATCATCCCTGCCAGGTGTTGAGTGACATGATGACCGTCATTGAAAAGAAAGGCGCGCTCGAAGCTCTGCACATTGTCTGGCTCGGTGATGGCAATAATATGGCTAATTCCTGGATTCAGGCAGCGGCCGTCATTGGTTTTCAACTAACTTTGGCCTGTCCCGAAGGCTATGATCCCGATAGCAAAATTCTTGACGCAGCCAGGAAGATAGCGACCAAACCAATCACTTTGATTCGTAGTCCGGAAGAGGCGATGCAGGGTGCAGACGTTATAAATGTGGATGTCTGGGCCTCCATGGGAATGGAGAACGAGCAGGAAGAACGATTGCGGATTTTTTCCGGCTATCAACTGAACAGCGATTTGCTGGCTAAAGCTCCTGCTGAGTGCATTGTTCTGCATTGTCTACCAGCCCACAGGGGTGAGGAAATTACCGACGAGGTGCTGGAATCCAGGCAGTGCGTGGCTTTTGATCAGGCTGAAAATAAAATGCATCTCCACAAGGCTATACTCGAAATTCTGATCGGATAACGATTAATTAATAATTATATAAAATACGCCCCAGGGTGTTTTACTGCTAAGATTGAGGACTTGATATGAGTGTAAATAAGATTGTACTCGCCTATTCGGGCGGTCTCGATACATCTGTTATTCTGAAGTGGTTGGCGAGGGAGTACGACTGTCCGGTGATCGCCTATTCTGCAAATATCGGGCAGGAAGAAAATTGGGAAGCCGTGCAGAAAAAGGGGCTTGCCACCGGTGCGGAAAAGGTGATTGTCTCCGATCTGAAAAAAGAATTTGTCGAAGACTATATTTTCCCGGCCTTTCGGGCCAATGCCATCTATGAAGGTTCGTACCTGCTTGGCACTTCGCTCGCCAGACCGCTTATTGCCAAAGAGCAGGTGCGCATCGCTCTGGAAGAGGGCGCTGATGCGGTAAGCCATGGTGCAACCGGTAAAGGAAATGATCAGGTCCGGTTCGAACTGGGCTATATTGGTCTTGCCCCGAACCTGAAGATCATCGCTCCCTGGAGAACCTGGGATCTCAATTCCCGACAGAAGCTGGTGGAGTTTGCCAAAGAGCACAATATTCCAATTCCGGTTACCAAGAAAAACCCCTACAGCTGTGATGAAAATCTTTTGCATATCAGCTATGAAGGCGGAATCCTTGAAGATCCATGGAACGAGCCGGACGAAGAGATGTTCAAGTTCACCGTCTCACCGGAAAAGGCGCCTGATGTTGCGACCTACCTGGAAATTGAATTTGTAAATGGCGATCCAGTGGCTCTGGACGGAGCAAAAATGACGCCGCTGGCGCTTTTTACCCGGCTGAATAAACTCGGTGCAGCCAATGGCATCGGTCGACTCGATTTGGTTGAAAATCGGTTTGTCGGCATGAAATCCCACGGTGTGTATGAGACTCCCGGTGGAACCGTTCTCCGTACGGCTCATCGGGACCTTGAAACAATTACCCTCGACCGCGAAGTCATGCGTATCCGTGATTCGCTTGTGCCCCGGTATGCCGAACTTATCTACAACGGTTTCTGGTTCTCTCCGGAACGCGAATTGTTGCAGGTGACTATGGATGCAACCCAGAAGACGGTCAACGGTACCGTTCGGTTGAAACTCTATAAGGGGAACTGCATTTCTGTTGGGCGTAAATCCGACCAGTCCCTGTATCAGGAATCCTTTGCAACCTTTGAGGAAGACCAGGTCTACGACCAGAGTGACGCCACCGGATTTATCCGACTTAATGGTCTGCGGTTGAAAATAAATGCACTGCAGGGCCGATGTAACAAATAGGAAGCCGAGATATGACTAAGACCAAAACGAGTGGATCCGAAAAAATGTGGGGAGGGCGTTTCAGCGAGGGAACTGCTGCCTCGGTGGAGGCTTTTTCCGCCTCCATCCACTATGACTGCCGGCTCTACAAATATGATATTGCCGGCAGTAAGGCTCACGCCACCATGCTTGCCGGTCAGGGAATCCTCACCGGAGAAGAGCTGTCGGCAATAATAGACGGTCTTACCGCGATCGAAAAGGAAATCGACCAGGGAACGTTTCAGTTCAGGCGCGAGCTTGAAGATATTCATATGAATATCGAAAAATCCCTGGTTGAACGGATTGGCCCGGCGGGCGCAAAGCTGCATAGTGCCAGGTCGAGAAACGACCAAATCGCTCTCGACTTCAAAATGTATCTGCGCGATCAGTGTGATACGCTCACCGTACAGCTCGACAATATTCGTAAGGCATTGGTGCTACTGGCCAGGAAATATCTTGGTAACGTAATGCCGGGCTATACCCATACGCAACGGGCTCAACCGGTATTGATAGCTCACCATATGCTGGCCTACTACGAAATGTTTGGCCGGGATCGGGAGCGAATAATTGATTGTCGCAAAAGACTCAACCTTTCCCCGCTCGGTTGTGCAGCAATGGCTGGAACCGGTTTGCCGATTGATCGTGAACAGGTCGCGAAAGCCCTGGGTTTTGACGGTGTTACCGCCAATTCCATGGACACTTCCGGCGATCGGGACTATGCCATTGAGTTTACCAGTGACTGTACGATGATCCAGCTCCATCTCTCCAGGCTTTCTGAAGAACTGGTACTTTGGTCAAGTCAGGAATTTAATTTTGTCAATATTTCCGACAAATTCTGTACCGGATCATCGATTATGCCGCAAAAGAAAAACCCTGATATTCCAGAGTTGATACGAGGCAAGAGTGGCCGGGTAGTCGGAAGTCTTATGACCCTTATTACCCTTATGAAGGGATTGCCGCTCACTTACAATAGGGATCTCCAAGAAGATAAAGAACCGGTTTTCGATACAGTAGATACCGTCTCTGCATCTCTTTCGATTATGGCCGAATTGCTGGAGAATCTTAGTTTTAATACAGCGCGGATGGTTGAGGCGACCAAAACGGGATGTATAACGGCAACCGATCTCGCCGATTATCTGGTCCTGAAGAATGTTCCTTTCCGGGAGGCCCATGGTATTGTCGGCAGGGCTGTGGCCTATTGTCTGGAAAAAGGTTGTGAGTTGCCGGATCTGAATCTGCAGGAGTTGGCTCAGTTTTCCGAGGTAATCGACAAGGATGTCTATGAAGTATTGAGTGTTGAAGGTTCGATAAATAGTCGGGTTTCCACGGGGGGAACCGCGACGATCAGGGTCGAAGAAGCGGTGATTGCAGCTGAAAAACAGCTGGGCATCACCCAATGAAAGACGCATATGTGATATGGGTAAAGGGAATATTTCTTCTAGGTGTGTTTCTTCTACTCAATGGATGTGGCTACAAGAATGCTCCGATACCACCGGAAAGCGTAGTTCCTCAACCAGTGAGCGACCTGGCCTATAAACTGGACAACAAAGGTGTGCAGCTTAGTTGGTCGTATCCTGTGAAAACTATTACAGGAAAACCGCTCGACGACATATCATCGTTTGAACTGTATCGGGCAGAGATACCGATTGAAGACTATTGTAGTTCTTGCCCTATCCCGTTCGGCGACCCTATAGAAATCCCCGGCGGTGCACCTTTTGACGGAAAAATAAAAAGAAAGGCAACCTACGAGTCATCTCTTCTGAGGTACGGTGACAAGTATTTTTTCAAGGTTCGTTCCCGGACCAGTTGGTGGGCGGACAGTGCGGATTCTAATATCATCACCTTTGTCTGGTTTCAGCCGGCAGCAGCCCCGGAGGGCGTAACAGCAACGGCTGGGGATGGACAGGTTGCCCTCAAATGGCAGCCGGTTACTTTGCTTGTGGACGGGAGCCCTGTCGAAGGGGGTATGAAATATCAGGTGCTGCGCAGTATTGAGGGTAAGGAGTTCGAGCGGCTGGGAGAGCCGGTGGCAGCAACAGAGTATGTTGACCGCCAAGTGAGTAATGGCCAGGAGTATTTTTACATCATTCAGAGTATGATGGTCTTAAAAGGCGATCTGGTAAGCGGCAGGGTCAGTAAGGCTGTTGCTGCAACTCCGCTTGATCTTAAGCCACCTCCGACACCGACCGAAGTAATGGCAGTACGAACCGATGTTGGCATTAAGGTTTTCTGGGAGAAGAGTGATGCAGCCGATCTAGGCGGCTATCGGGTCTACCGCCGCACTGCTAGCAAGAACAGCTATGAACTGCTTGGTGAGGTGGCGCCGGCGTATACGATCTTTGTCGATTCCAAGGCGGGTGAAAATGTACGCTATTATTATGCAATCACTGCCTTCGATCAGGCAACACCACCAAACGAGAGCAAAAAATCAAAAGAAGCGACAGTCAGGTATTAACCGCTATCAGTTTCTTGTACCCCTCAAGGGGGTACTAAACAGAGCACTCCTCAAGGGCATTCTCGGACAGGCTTCCTAGACTTTGCACAAAGAAATGTATCCCCATCAACGGGAATTAGACAGAGTACCCCCTCACTGGGCATTATTACCAAAAATCCCGAAATCTTCAGAGGGATTAAAAGACTGCACATCACCGATGTGCCGAGAAAAATATAAGGAGTTTTTGTGATGGCAATTACCTTTCCCATTGCCTTTGAAAAGATGAATGGTACCGGCAACGATTTTGTGATTATCGACAACCGCACTATAGGAATCCCTCGAGCTGAACAGGCGGACCTTGCCCGTAAAATATGTCGGCGGATGTTTTCCGTTGGAGCGGATGGTCTCATTTTCATAGAAGAATCGACAAAAGCCGATTTTGGCTGGAATTTTTATAATGCAGATGGGTCGGTTGCCGAGATGTGTGGCAACGGTTCCAGATGTGCCGCTCGTTTTGCGTATCGGCATGATATTGCCGGCAAAAAAATGAAACTTGAAACTTTGGCCGGTATTGTTGAGGCGGAAATATGCGAGAAAGAGGACGTTGTCCGAGTGAAAATGACACAACCTTTTGACTTTCGCCTCGATATCTCTCTACGGATTGGCGAGGAAGAGCGTGCGGTTGCCTATGTCAATACCGGCGTGCCTCATGCGGTAATTTTCGTTCAGGAAGATGATGTCCCCGTGAAAACATGGGGACGAAAGGTTCGATTCCATGAAATGTTTGAGCCAAAGGGGGCGAACGCCAACTTCGTTAAGTTATTACCCGACGGCAAGATCAAGGTGCGTACCTATGAGCGTGGTGTCGAGGACGAAACCATGGCGTGTGGTACCGGGGCCGTGGCCTCCGCTCTCTTTGCTTCCCTGCTGAAGGGCAAGGATTCTCCCGTGGAAGTTGTTACAACCGGTGGCGATGTTTTAACGATATTCTTTGAGTTGCATGATGGGCCTGTGGCGGAAAATGTCTACCTACAAGGTCCCACCAGGCTGATTTGTACAGGAAACTTGACCGCTGAAGCGCTGCTCTGATTGATTGTGCAGATGAACAATGCTGAATAACGAGGAGGAGTCATGGAGAAATTTCACGGAGCGCTTGTCGCACTTGTAACCCCATTTATCGACGGCGAGTTGGATGAACAAGGTCTTGTAGATCTTATCGAGTTTCAGATCGAAAATGGTACCCACGGCATCGTACCCTGTGGAACGACCGGGGAATCGGCGACCATTAGTTTTGCTGAGCACAAACGGGTGATCGACCTCACGGTCAAGACGGTTAACGGCCGCGTTCCGGTTGTTGCCGGAACTGGCGGTAATAATACCATTGAAGCGATCGAACTGACTGAAAGCGCAAAGGACAGTGGTGCGGATGCAGTATTGTCGGTAGTGCCTTATTACAACAAGCCGAATCAGGAGGGTATGTATCTCCATTTCCGGAAGATCGCCGAGCAGGTTGATATCCCGATGCTTCTTTACAATGTGCCAGGAAGAACCGTCGTCAATATGTTGCCGGAAACTGTAGCCAGGTTAGCGGAGATTGACAATATTATCGGTATTAAAGAGGCAGCCGGGAGTCTTGAGCAGGCCACCGATGTTCTTCGCAAATGTCCCGGTGAGTTTATCGTTTTGTCCGGTGACGATTTTACAGCTATGCCAACTGTCCTTATCGGTGGGAGAGGCGTGATCTCAGTTATTTCCAATGTTTATCCTAAGGGTATGGCGGAGATGATGGTGGCGGCACTGGCTGGTGATCTGAAGAAAGCCAATGAACTTCATTACCGTATGTACGATCTGATGAAGATGATGTTCAGCAATCCCAACCCGGTTCCCGCCAAGATGGCGCTGGAGTTGATGGGTAAGATACAAAGCGGTCTGACCCGCTTGCCACTGGCTCCTATGGATGTGCCAAGTCTCGAAAAAATGAAAGCGGCAATGGCCGGACTCGACCTCATTTAGTACGTTTACGAAATTGATTCTGCAAAGACAAGAAAAGAATCTCAAAGGTGCTAAGCAAAGGAGTTTACAGATGATAAAAGTCATAATAGCCGGGGCGGCCGGCAGGATGGGTCAGCGAGTCGGTCATATGGTCAACGAACATCCCAAGCTGGAATATGCAGCTGCCTTCGAGGCACCTGGCAATCCGGCTATCGGTAAGGATGTCGGACTGTTGTCGCTGGGCTCGGAAAATGGAGTCATCATAGGCGAGGGGATTGAATCGGTCATAGACAAAGGGGAAGTGATCATTGATTTCACCTTTCACAAGGCGACCATGGAGTTCGCCAGGGTGGCGGCCAGACACAACAAGGCGATGGTTATCGGGACCACTGGTCTTTCTCCAGAGAATCTGGCAGAATTAAAGGAACTTGCGAAAAATTTCCCCTGTGTTCAGGCACCCAACATGTCGATTTGTGTCAATGTTCTTTTCAAGTTGGTCAAGAAGACGGCGGCAATCCTGGGAGACGATTACGATATCGAAATTATTGAGGCACATCATAATAAAAAGAAGGATGCTCCGAGTGGAACGGCACTTAAGCTTGCGGAAATGGCCGCCGAAGGGGTTAACCGAAATCTCAAGGATGTTGTTGTCCTTGAGCGCAGCGGCATAATTGGGGAACGAAAACCAAAGGAAATCGGTATTCAGACTATCAGAGCTGCCGATATCGTTGGAGAGCATACCGTCTATTTTGCCGGACCTGGAGAACGAATAGAGCTGGTACACAGAGCACACAGCCGCGATCATTTCGCCAAAGGTGCCACTACCGCCGCTGCCTGGATTGCCGGCAAGGAATGTGGGGTGTATTCCATGTTCGATGTGCTCGGGCTTCAGGATCTTTAAGCTCCGGGGGACCTCAGGTTGTCAAAAGTAACAGCAGTGAAAGCATTTGTCGGCATGGGGTCCAACCTCGGTGATGGTAAGACGCTTCTGCAGGGGGCCTGGCAAGCTCTCGGCAATGTCGATGGCATTGTTTTAGACGGGTTATCGAGCCCTTACATCACTGAACCTGTCGATATGACCAGTCAACATTGGTTTACCAATGCTGTCGGTCGATTACAGGTATTGTTGTCACCCATGGAACTGCTGGAAGTTCTGCTTGCCGTAGAGGCTTCGTTTGGCCGAACCAGGAACGAGAAAGTTTTTGGTTACCAGGATCGCAGTCTGGATCTGGACCTGCTTTATTACGGTGACGTCTTCATTGATCGTCCGGAGCTGATTCTACCCCATCCTCGCATTGGTGACCGCCTCTTTGTCTTGGTGCCGTTTGTCGAGCTTGAACCCGACTTCAGAATTGGGCCCGGCAATGAAACCATTTCGAGTATGGAACTTCGTTTGCGTGAGAGACTAGCACCGACGAATGGCAAAAATCAAGAAATCATTCGCGGTGTATGGGCTGAATAACCGACCTTGCCAAAACTACAAAAAGATGACATGCTTGATTGAGCGGGTGGGTCAATAAACTGTAACCTATTGAAAGAAAACAGCGAGAAAACACATTGAGCCCTTTACGGATAATTATCATTGCCCTTCTTGTTTATCTTGCCTATCGGCTGCTGACAGGAGGAAGTAGGAAGCCAACAGACCAGCGCAGTCGGTGGAAAAAACCACTTAAGGAAATGCCGGTGAGCGACACCCTGGAAGAAGATCCGGTCTGCAAAAAACTCGTACCACGACAACAGGCCATTCAATATGAATACAAAGGTAAAAAACAGTATTTTTGCAGCAAGGAATGCTGCAATATATTCAGAACCAATCAAGGAGAAAATAAATGAAGTTTTTTATTGATACAGCGAATATCCAAGAAATCAAAAAAGGTCTTGAGATGGGGATGGTTGACGGGGTTACCACCAACCCTTCGCTTATCGCCAAAGAAAATATGCCTTTTAAAGAGATTATTACCCAAATCTGTAAATTGGTTGATGGCCCGGTCAGTGCTGAGGTGGTGAGCCTTGAGGCGGAAGGAATGTTGGCCGAGGCAAAAGAATTGGCGAAGATTGCCGATAATATCGTCATCAAGATTCCCATGATCATCGAAGGGCTTAAAGCGGTGAAGAAACTTGCTGCCGAAGGAATCAAAACCAACGTTACCCTGGTATTTTCCGCTGCCCAGGCGCTTTTGGCCGCAAAAGCGGGCGCCTCTTTTGTCAGCCCCTTCGTCGGGCGATTAGACGATATCGGTACCCCCAGTATGGACTTGATCAGCGATATTGCGACGGTCTACGACAACTATGGATATCAGAGTGAAATCATCGTGGCCAGCGTCAGAAATCCGCAGCATGTAATGGATGCAGCTCTTATCGGTGCGGATATTGCTACCATTCCATTAAAAGTAATCACGCAGTTGGCCAAACATCCGCTGACCGATATCGGGATAGAACAATTTCTTGCAGACTGGGAAAAACGAACCAAATAATGACAGGTGCCCTGGATGATATTTTCTTGGACACAGGAAAGTCTCCCGGCATGAAGGAGGCAACCTTGCACGGCTTTGTTGCCATCTTCAGCCGTATCCGGTTCTACCCTTCTTACTTTGTAGTCAGTATGTCAGCAGTTTTGGTGATAGTGCTATTTATTATTGACACCCAAACCCTTCGGGCAGAAATGTATGTCTGTCATGATCGCTCAGGCGCAATAAATTTCACTAATGTGCCGAATGGCTCTGATTGCAAATCAATTGAGTTGCAGAAAGAGAGTGGTAGCTGGTCGAACATGTCTCAGGGTTTAGATCCATATCAAGAAGTAGACTTCGCCAGATATGACAGGGAAATACGGAGGATCGGAACACGCTACAACGTCGATCCTTCGCTTATTAAAGCTATAATTCATACCGAATCCGACTTTGACTATCAAGCAGTTTCGCGGTGCGGCGCCCAGGGATTGATGCAGCTCATGCCTGGAACAGCACTTGAATTGCAAGTAATTAACCCGTTTGATCCCCTGGAAAATATTGATGGTGGCACCCGTTATTTCCGCAGTCTCCTCGATATCTTCAACGATGATCTCATTCTTTCCCTTGCTGCTTATAATGCCGGTCCGGGGCTGGTAACTCGCACCGGAGGGGTTCCCAGAATTCCCGAGACGCTGCACTATATAAATAAGGTTCTTAAACGATACAAGGTATACAAAACAACATGGTAATATCCATTTTGCGGGCCCTGGGGTGAAACGACTCGTTACAGTTCCCAATGTATTGACAGCTTTCAGATTTGCTCTCATTCCTGTGCTTATAGTGCTGTTCTCCATTCACCAGACTACTACGGTGGAATTGTGGTGCTTCATCGTGTTTACCGTTGCGGCGTTGACTGATTTTGTCGATGGCTGGGTGGCGAGGCGCTACCACATTGAGACTGTCCTCGGCAAATTGATGGATCCGCTGGCCGACAAGGCGCTGGTCACAACCGCGCTGGTCATGCTCATTCCCTTAGGCAAAATTGTTGCATGGGTCTGTCTGCTTATAATCTGCAGGGAGATTATCGTCACCGGTTTCAGGGGGCTTGCTGCAACCACCGGCAAGGTCGTGGCCGCCGGCTCGGTCGGTAAGCTGAAAAGTAACTTCCAGTATTTCGGGCTCGGCTTTCTGATTTTCCCTTTAAACGTACTGCCGATTCCCTACCAACACGAAATAGGCACGGTGCTTATTTATATTTCTCTCTTTCTCGCCCTTTGGTCGGCAGCGGTCTATTCGTATAACCTGCGCTCTGTATTCCTGGAAACTGCAAGATAGTGGAGGGGTTAGCCACTTTTACCCTTGACGGAAAACGGGAAAGTGGAGTATATACGAACTTTACGCCGGAGTGGTGAAACTGGTAGACGCACTGGACTCAAAATCCAGCGAGGGCAACTTCGTGTCGGTTCGATTCCGACCTCCGGCACCAATGCCAAGAAGCTGTAATTCCTAGATATGATGGGGATTACAGCTTTGTTGTTTCTGGCCACTTCTGAGTGTATCTTCTGCTTTAAAGTGCTTCAAATTTGTCATGCCAATTTACCGGAAATCTACGGGGAGATTGGAATGGCAACCATCACAATCAGCCCGCTTCAATCGACACAATCCCAGCTCGTTCCAGACTTCGCCAGAAGCGCTAACGTAAAAGTTTCTGCTGCGAAAGTTAATTCTTGAAAATTCAACAGATTGCCTCTCAGCTATGCTTTAATTGCGGTACAGGAGCAAAAGTTCAATTCTTCCCATCAACTAACCAGAATGTCAGAAATTCTTTTCTTGTGAGAGTTCCGGCTATCTAGTATTGGTATAAACTCTATCTATAAGTCTGGATGAGGTAAATAAATGCCAAGAACATGGAAGGTCGCGCATTAATGCCTCTTGTAATGGTTTATTGGCCGGCAGAATGAAAGGCAGAGTGGTAAAAACGAGAGAGTGTAGTTAATTACCGTCTTCAAGGAGTAATCCAAATGACACCTGAAGAGAAAGCCCGTGAGAATATTGATACCTTACTGGTACAAGCTGGTTGGAAAATCCAGAATGTGAAGGATGTCAATATTCATGCTGGCAGAGGTGTTGCTATTCGTGAGTTTCCCTTGAAGTCAGGACATGGATTTGCTGACTACCTCCTCTACATTAATGGTAAAGCAGCAGGTGTTATTGAAGCAAAGAAGTCAGGTACAACCTTAACCGGGGTTGAAATCCAGTCCGACAAATATTCGAAAGGGCTCCCTGATGGCCTTCCCGCCTGGACAAAACCGCTACCATTCTGCTATCAGTCAACTGGTGTGGAAACCCGCTTTACCAACAATCTTGACCCTGAACCTCGTTCAAGGCAGGTCTTTGCTTTTCACCAGCCGGATGATTTTACAGAAGAAGCGGGAAAGGCAGAAAATCAGACCGCAGAAGGCGCTTCGCAATATATCCACAAAGCAATCACCCTGCGAGGCAAGCTGAAAAATCTGCCATCTCTTCATGAAGATGGATTATGGCTGGCCCAGATCCAGGCAATTAAAAACCTAGAAGTATCTCTTGCCAAAAACTGCCCCCGTTCCCTTATCCAAATGGCGACAGGGAGTGGCAAGACCTTTACGGCTATCAATTTTATCTACCGGCTCATCAAGTTTGCTGGCGCACGGCGAATTCTTTTCTTAGTAGACCGGGGAAATCTAGGCAAGCAGACGTTGAAAGAGTTCCAGCAGTATGTTTCGCCCTACAATAACTTCAAGTTCCACGAAGAATACATTGTCCAGCGTCTTGCCTCAAACACACTCGATACTACGGCTCGCGTAAGCATCTGCACTATTCAGCGCCTCTATTCAATGCTCAAAGGGCAGGATATAGCAGAAGATGATGATGAGCAAACAGCAGGGGGCATGGAAGCACTCTTTAAAGAAGTACTGCCTCTTGAATATAATCCGGCAATTCCCATCAGTACCTTTGATTTTATTGTCACAGATGAGTGCCATCGTTCCATCTATAATCTTTGGCGACAGGTGCTGGAATATTTCGATGCTTTTCTCATTGGCCTCACTGCGACCCCTTCCAAACAGACTTTTGGCTTTTTCAACAAAAACCTGGTCATGGAATATGATCATGAGCGCGCTGTGGCTGACGGGGTTAACGTCAATTACGATGTTTATCGCATTAAAACGAAAATCACAGAAAAGGGCTCTTCAGTAAAAGCCGGTTATTATATCGACAAGCGGGACCGGGACACCCGAAAAGTGCGCTGGGAAAAGCTAGAAGAAGATTTTGAGTATGACCCAAATAAACTTGATCGTGAGGTGGTTTCAAAGGATCAAATCAGAACTGTTGTCCGTACTTTTAAAGAGAGAGTCCTCACCGAAATATTTCCCGGTCGAGACTACGTGCCGAAAACACTTATCTTTGCCAAAGATGACAGTCATGCTGAAGACATCGTTACCATCTTGAGGGAAGAATTTGGCAAAGGTAATGACTTTGCCCAGAAGATCACCTACAAGACCAGCGGTGCCAAACCTGAGGATCTTATAGCCACGTTTCGCAATAGCTTTAACCCTCGAATAGCTGTGACTGTCGACATGATTGCTACCGGTACCGACATTAAACCGCTTGAGATAGTCATGTTCATGCGTGCGGTAAAATCACGAGGCTTTTTTGAGCAGATGAAGGGGCGTGGTGTGCGGATAATAAATGCCAATGACCTCCAGGCCGTTACTCCTGATGCCAAAATCAAAGATCATTTTGTCATCGTCGATTGTGTGGGTGTCTGTGAATTGGATAAAACCGATTCCCGGCCTATGGAGCGAAAACCTACTGCCAGTTTTGAAAAACTCCTGCAGGCGGTAAGCCTGGGTAATATCGAAACCGATGTCATATCTTCCCTTGCCGCCAGAATTGCACGAATGGCGAGAAGAATGACACCTGAGGATGGGAAGCAGGTTAAGGAGGTAATCGGTACCAGCATTGAACAGTTGACCACAAACTTGGTTGTAAGTCTAAAGCCCGATACCCACATAGACCGCGCAAAGCAGGACCTGGGAGTTGATGAGCCAACAGATGTACAAATACAAGCAGCGGCGGTAAAGACTATTTCAGAAGCGGTAAAGCCTCTCTATGATCCAAAGCTGCGAGCACTCCTGCTTGAAATAAAGAAAAAAAACGAACAAGTTATTGATACAGTCAGTATCGATGAACTGATTGAAGCAGGATTTTCAGCCGAGGCCCTGGAAAAAGCCAGAGGCCTGGTTCAATCCTTTGAGGAGTTTTTAGAGGAAAACAAAGACGAGATTTCCGCCCTGCAGATCCTCTATAATACGCCATATAAAAGCCGGTTGCGCTTTGAAGATATCAAGGAATTGGCCGAGCAGATAGAAAAGCCTCCTCGACATATCAAGGTTGATGCTCTCTGGAATGCCTATGCTGCATTAGATAAATCAAAGGTAAAAGGCGTTAATGCTCCGCATATCCTCACCGATCTGGTATCGTTGGTCCGTTTTGCCATGCACCGGGAAAATGAGCTGGTGCCATTTCCGGAAAAGGTGAAAGTCAACTTCAGGGCATGGCTGGCACAGCAGGAAGCAGGTGGAAAGAAGTTTACTGAAGAGCAGCGTAAGTGGCTTGTGATGATACGAGACCATATTGCCGCAAACCTGAGCATTGAAACCGATGATTTTGACTACGTTCCTTTTTCCCAGCAAGGTGGTCTCGGTAGAGTGCACCAGCTCTTTGGCGATGATTTGAAGAGTGTCATTGAAGAATTAAACGAGGCATTGGCTGCCTAATATGCAGAATAAACACGGTGAAATAGTACTTTATCAGGCAAACGATGGTGCAAGTTCTTTCGAGGTAAACCTTTATCAAGAATCTGTCTGGCTTTCCCTGAACCAGATTGTTGAGTTGTTTGGACGTGATAAGTCAGTTGTTTCCAGGCATTTGAATAATATTTTTAAGTCTGGTGAGCTGGAGCGTGATGCAGTTGTTGCAAAAAATGCAACAACTGCCGCTGATGGAAAGACGTACCAGGTGGACTACTATAATCTCGATGCTATAATTTCCGTTGGTTATAGGGTGAACTCCATTCGTGGTACCCAGTTTCGTATTTGGGCAACTTCAGTTCTTAAAGATCATCTAATAAAAGGTTATACCGTCAACGAAAGACGCTTGGCCGAAAAAGGCCTTGTGGAGATGGAACAGGCAGTAGCTCTTCTTTCCCGTACCCTGCAAAACCATGAGCTAATCACCGATGAAGGCAAAGCCGTCCTCGGAGTCATTACCCGTTATGCCAAGTCTTGGACGCTTCTCCTTCAATATGATGAGGACCAGCTTGAGCTGCCCAAGGAGAGCAAACCGGCCAAACATGCCCTTGATTACCAGCAGGCAAAAGGGGCCATTGCAACGTTGAAGGCTGAGCTAATCAAACGTGGTGAAGCAAGCGATCTTTTTGGTCAGGAGCGAGAGGGACATCTGCAAGGTATTTTGGGAAGTATCAATCAAACCTTTGATGGCGAGGATCTTTACCCGAATGTGGAGGAAAAGGCTGCCCATCTGCTCTATTTTGTGATTAAGGATCATCCATTTTCTGATGGAAATAAAAGGATTGGTTCGTTTCTGTTTCTGCTTTTTCTGCGGGAAAATGGCTTGCTTGAACGATCTGGTATTAATGAGAATGGACTTGTGGCTTTGGCCTTGTTGATTGCAGAAAGTGATCCGAGGCAGAAAGAACTGATGATTCGGTTGATTATGAATATGTTAAAGAATTGAAGAGGGATTAGCAGAGTGAATGAGGTACTACCGAGTCATTGGATAAAGTAAACTTGGAGAGTAATAAGTCTACAAAATGATGTTGCGTTAAGAGCAACGATCATGCGGCAATCGTATTCCAGTCATTCGAATTTCAATATTAGCGGAAATGACGTCCCATTGGATTCAGCAGATGAAAGGGTCCTGAATGGAACAAGCAAATGGTGATTCCATTAATAAGATTGAGACAGGATGACATATTAATAGTTATGTCGTGGGGCAACAATCTGGAAAAACTGGTGTTTACTGAGGAAGCGGTCTTGCATTGCAGAATCAAGGTATTGAAATTTTAAAATTATCGACAAGCAAGTATTAGATATATAATCTCGAAATTGATTATGAAGCTTCTTTGCGGAAGGATATTGAAAACAGGCTTACGAGGAGTCAAAGCAATATTTCAGCAAAAATACATTGAGCAGATTTGATGTTCCTATTGGCACCCTTGAATAACAAAAACGAATCGTTGCAGAAATAGAAAAACAATTCTCGCGACTTGATAAAGCAGTCACCAACCTACAGCGAGTCAAAGCCAACCTGAAACGTTACAAATCCTCCGTCCTCAAAGCAGCAGTAGAAGGCAAACTCACCGAAGAATGGCGAAAACAAAACCCCGATGTTGAACCTGCCTCAAAACTCCTCAAACGTATCCTTGCAGAACGCCGCTCCAAATGGGAAGAAGCCGAACTTGCCAAGATGAAAGTCAAAGGCAATGCCCCGAAAAATGATGCAAGTGGAAAAAGAAATATAAGGATACGGCTTATCCTATACATCTCGGAATTGCCGGCGATTCCTGATTCTTGGGTATGGGTAACACCTGCCCAAATAGCCTCTCTCAGTTGATTATTCACTGGCGATAGGACCATTTGGGAGTAACCTTAAAGTGTCGGACTATCGAACAGAGGGTGTACCTTTAGTTTTTGTGCGAAATATTCGGAATGGAATATTTAAAGGTAGAAGATCACAAAGTATGTTAGTCAGGAAAAGGCGGAAGAGCTTAAAGCACACCAAGTTAAAGAGGGTGATATCCTGATCACCAAAATGGGTGCTCCGCCTGGTGATTCTTGTTTATATCCCTTTGGTAATCAAGGAGCAGATTATCACAGCAGATTGCGTGAAATGGACTTTGTCTGAAAATTACAGTCCCAAATATTTTACTTATCCATGTCAACTAATTTCAATTGGTGAAATCTCAAATTATCGCAATAACAAAAGGGGTTGCGCAGTTAAAAATTAGTCTGTCACGTTTCAGAGATATTGCGTATCCCTTCCCGCCTGGGGAAGAACAGAACAGTAATTATACATCAGATCGAAATCAGATGGCATTCATTGAAAATCTTGAGGAAATATTAAATCATTAATTTAAGACGTGCGGAGAGCTTCGTCAATCAATTCTCCAAAAGGCATTTTCCGGTGAACTTGTTTATGCAGAGCCAACTGATGAACCAGCTTCCATGCTACTTGAACGTATAAGGAAAACAACCACGCCCACAAAACGAAAAAAGGAACGCCCTTCTGCCAAAAGAAAAATATCTGCTGGCCATAACTGAGGAATGGAAAGATTATGACTGACAATCCATTATGTGCCATGAACTTATATTGCGATGAAAGCCGTCATACATCTGATAAAAGTGATACCTATATGGTAATAGGCGCAATATCCTGCCCTCGTGAGTATAAGCGGGAAATAGTTCATCAGGTTCACTGTCTAAAAAGGAAGTTCAACACCCAGGGCGAATTTGGCTGGAAAAGGCTTTCACCCAATAGAAAAGATTTTTATTGGGAGCTTATCGAACTATTCAGAAAAGATGAACACCTTTCTTTCCGCTGCATAGTTGTAGATAGAACATGCCTCGATCATGAAAAATACAATATGGGCGATGGAGAGTTGGGGTTTTACAAACTTTACTACCAGATGTTGATACATTGGCTCAAACCGGAATGTGTTTATCACATCTATATGGACTGGCAGCAAAATAAGACACAGAACAGATTTTCGGATCTTCGTTTTTTCCTCCAACGTAAACTTTCTGGTAAAGCAAAGATCGTCAGCCTTGAGCCTGTAACGTCAAGCAATCAACCTCTAATTGAGTTGACTGACCTGTTTATAGGTGCTGTTGGATACGCATGGAACAATCGTAATTCTAGTCAAACTAAAGTTGATTTCTGTAATGATCTTGCCCTTGCAGTCGGTTTTAAACATCTGCATGTTTCAACCTTTCCTGATGCAAGTAAGTTTAATATATTTAATTGGCAGGGACGGTAGTATATGTCTGACCATCTATGGCCACTTTTACGATTGAAAGCTGATTCGGAAGAAGAGCTAATTGAAAAATATCGAAAGGTGTTTGTAGAAACTTACGTATATTCTCGAGATGGCCAACAGGTTGAGATATATGATTGGCATGGCAATAGAATAAAATTTAATGAAAGAAATTTTAAACATGCCTTTTCTGAGGGCTCAGATTATCGCTTTGGGGGAGGAGTTCATGACAAACCTTTTTCGAAAAACCGTGCAAGGCGCATTTTATGGATAAAAGAGGTCTTGACCGCAACGAAAGGGTCAATTGACCGCCTCCATCAGTTAAGACCAGATAGCAGGGGGCGGCAAAAAAAGAGAAGAACTCTAGTGGTTGTTGAAGAAAAGTATGTAGTCGTCTTGGAGGATTCTGGCAAAAAAGGAGAGTTGCAGTTTATTACAGCCTTTCCCGCCGATGCTCAGTATTTATTAAAAATACGAAGAGAAAGTAGTTACATGGAGACAAAAAAAAGCCCCAGTCTTAACGGCGACTGAGGCAATGCCACGATCCAAAGCCTTAGGCAAAGGGTCAAACGATCCGAAGATCTACTTATAAATTAGGGAAAAAAACGCATAATGTCAATGTGTTTTTTCTGTTGAGGTATCTGGAATAACTTTATGACTCCTGCAGACATTGTTCAAAAATTGTGGAATTATTGTAACGTCCTCAGAGATGACGGCATGAGCTATGGCGATTACGTTGAGCAATTAACGTATCTGCTGTTTCTGAAGATGGCTGATGAGAGATCAAAACCACCCTATGACGAGGAAAGCAAAGTAGCTCCAGGCTATGATTGGCCAAGTCTCATCACGAAAGACGGTGACGAGCTGTTTGATCATTACCGTCATACCCTTGAAGTGCTGGGCAAAGAAAAAGGGTTACTCGGTCTCATATTCAATAAGTCCCAAAATAAATTCCAGGATCCGGCCAAACTTCGGCGGTTGATTGTTGACCTTATTGATAAAGAAAATTGGTCCATAATGAGTGCCGACGTAAAGGGGGATGCTTACGAAGGGCTTTTAGAGAAAAATGCTCAGGACACCAAGTCTGGAGCCGGACAGTATTTCACTCCGAGGTCACTTATCCAAGGGATTGTAGATGTAATGCAACCAAAGCCAGATGAAACAGTCTGCGATCCAGCCTGTGGTACTGGTGGCTTTATTCTTGCTGCGCACGACTACCTCATTGAAAAATATTCCCAACATGACAAGGAAGGAGAAGCGAGGCCTGAAAGATTCCACTTTTTCTGGTTGGGAGCTGGTACAGAACACCGCTCGTCTTTGTGCAATGAACCTCATGCTCCATGGAATCGGCACTAATGGTGGTAAATTGCCACTAAATGTCGCTGATGCTTTGGGGAGTGATTCAGGAGACAGATTCGATATTATCCTGACCAATCCTCCGTTTGGAAAAAAGAGCAGCACGACAATTATTGGTGCTGATGGGAAAAAGAACAAAGAAAAAGAGACCTATGAGCGTGAAGGATTCTGGACCACTACTTCCAATAAGCAGCTTAATTTTGTCCAGCATGTGGTCACCCAGCTCAAACAAAATGGTCGTTGTGCTATTGTCGTACCTGATAACGTTCTTTTCGAAGGTGGTGCTGGGGAGACTATACGCCGAGCGATTTTAAAATCTTGTGATGTACATACGCTGCTGCGTTTACCAACCGGTCTTTTCTATGCTCAGGGAGTAAAAGCAAACGTTCTCTTTTTTGATCGAAAACCAGCAAGTGAATTGCCCTGGACCAGAAAACTGTGGATTTACGATCTTCGTACCAATATGCATTTCACCCTCAAAACGAATACGTTGAAACGTGATGATCTTGATGAATTCGTTGAGTGCTACAACCCTGCCAACCGACATGAACGAAAAGACACTTGGACGGAGAAGAACCCAGAGGGGCGCTGGCGTTCTTATGATTACGAGGAGCTAGTAAATCGAGATAAAGCCAGCCTGGATATCCTCTGGCTGAAAGATGATTCCCTGGAAGATTCAGAAAACCTGCCAGCTCCAGACATTATTGCTGCCGAGATAGTCGAAGATCTGGAAGCAGCTCTGGAGCAGTTCCAGGAGATTGCTGAGGATTTGCAAATTGATCGTGCGGACACCTAGTTTTAAAGATGAATGCTGTCTTTTATAAAACAGGTAATCGTGATTGATACATAGACTAACTCTTCACCAAATAAGGGTGTATGACCTATCATGTGCATTTATTATGAACCCACGGCAGGTAGGCTCACTGAGCCTGATGATCCAATCATTGGGGCGTCGTTATGTGCGATATTTTAATTCTGAATATCAGCGAAGCGGGACATTATGGGAAGGCCGTTACAAATCTTGCTTGGTTTAGGGGGATCGTTACCTGCTAGAATTATACAGATATATAGAACTTAATTCAGTCAGAGAAAAAGTGTTACAGACCCAGCCGAATATCATTGGTCAAGTTATCACACCAATACTTTGGGTAAGGCTTCCGACTTATGTGGGCCACACCCGGAGTACCTTGCACTGGGGTCAGATCCCATAAAGCGAGGGGAAAACTATCGCATACTGTTTGCTCGGCATTTTGATGGAAAATTATTAGAAGAAATACGAGCAAATACTAACAAAGGATTGGCTTTTGGAAATGATAGATTTAAGAAATAAATTGAAACGTTAACCGGCAGGAGGGCACAGGCGAAGAAAAGGGGGCGACCTTTGGGATGGCGAAAAGAAAATGCTTGATTATACTCTGACCCTTTTTATGCTCTATTTATTAAAACCTCTCCCATGTTAGTGTGGGTACAAATGTTCTGCTATCAGTTTGAAAGCGAATGATGCACTAGTGTAAGCAGCATATGTTTGCCATTCATTATCTTTTTGAGGATCGGCAAAATCACAAACAGATTTGGCAATTAGCACTTTCGGAGGATTATTGCTCGCCATAGACGCTGCTGAAGCCACTCCATATGCCTCCATTTCAACTCCAATAGTATTTCTGTTTTGACTTAAAATTAGATCTACTGTCTTGGGATCTTCTAAGACTACAGCGCCGGTGGCAATTGGACCAACATGAATATTTAAATCATGACTTGGTCTTTGCCCATCTCGCCACTCACAGTATATTTGATCGAGATATGTTCTTTCTATTGATATCTTTTTGACGATAGCTTGTAACCGAGGATCTAGTGGGATTTGATATGGAGCGGACAAAAATATTGGCCTGTTGCCCCGAACTGTGAGTTTACCACTGCCCCAATCCCAGCAAGGGTCAGCGACAATAATATCACCAATATCTACCTTACCCTTAATTCCAGCTAGTATCCCCGTCATAATCAGATATTCTGGATTGAATTTTAAGGTCAATTTCGTAGCGATAGAGGCAGCAGATGCAATTCCCATCCGAGGACAACTGGTAGCAATTATACTTTTAGTTTGACCACCTAGCGTTGTAATTTGGCCTGTGTGGTAAATATTACAATCATCTTTGCTATAATACTCAGCCCAGCTACATGGAAGTTTAAGAACGGCCTCAAGTTCGGTGTGTCCAAGGGCAGTGATTATTGCGACATCAAAGTTACAAGCTTTCGGGCTAGAATGATCAATTTTAGTCTGAATCAATGACTCTAAGTAATCCCTGTCATCTACTCCTTCAACAAGTGTCCATCCTTTTTTTTTGAAATAATCTGAGCATAAGGAATACGATTCTTTATGAGAGGTTATGCCTATCACATGTGTTGGATTTCGTATTTCTTTATCGAGAAAAATACGATCAAGAAGTTCTCTTCCACCTTGTGGGTTGACAGGGTCACCCAATGATGCAGGTAGTTGAAGATCCAGCAATAACAAATCATAAACTTCATCTTTAAGCTTTACAAGTGCATCACGGATACAGGTTACTTGTTGAAAGTCAGGGCAGTCAAGATTATTCAATATTGAGCACAAAACTTCGACTTTTTCATATTGGTCATCAACGATTAGAGTCTTCATATTATTTATTATTTAAAATCTTCAAAAACTCTGATAATTCCTTTTTCCAACCATCTACTGCAGAGTTATAATATACAGTACCTAGGAAAAAGTCTCCGAATTCCGTTCGAAAGTCGCTGGCCAAATCGTCCAAAGAAACTGTTCCCTCTTCAAAAGAATCATATTGCGTAATTACGATAACTGGAATTTTTATATCTCGCAATTTCATCTGCGACATGAGCTCTCGACCTGCAAAACTCTCGGGAGTGCCGCCACCAGGTTCAGACGAACCGACGTCAAAACTTGGCATGCTCATATCTAATAGTAAGAGGTCATATCCTTGCCCTTGGACAACTGCTTGAAGCCCTGATCTGAGGGATTCCTTTTCTTCTACAATGATATTTTCTTTGATCGAAGAAAATATAAAATCCTTAATTTTATTCCGTTTATCAAAGTCATCTTCAACAATTAGTATTTTCATAGCGGATAACCTTTGAAGTATCTATGATCGTAATATTAACAGAAAAATTGTTTTCATCATCATAGCCAAATTCATTGGTATGACGAACATCTAAATCTTTTGTAAGAATTTTACATATTTTAAAGAATCCTGTCCCGCCTTCACCTTGTACGTTGTCTTTAATGATTTTATCCTTGCCGTACGAATCCCGATAAAAATTAAGCTTTTTGTTTGATTCTTCAATGCTATCAATGATGCTACAATTATTGCTAATAGCTAAAACAATATTTGAGTTACTGTTTTCTGTTAGGCTAACTTTTATATTAACTTCATCCTTTGCGATGTTGGATTTTGAAATAGCATTTTCAAACAAAATATAAAGAATGTCTACAAAGAAGGTTAATGATCTACCTTCAAATTCATACTGCGGATTTTGAGAAAAAGAGACTTTAATATTAGCAGACCTCATAGCTATTTCTACAGCAGTATCAAAATCAAATTTATCAACGAGCGCAATTTCAGATCTGGTAAACCAAGATAAAATTTGTTCGAGATTAGAAGAAAGTGCTGATCTAGAACGACCAAGCGCATTAAACAATTCGTAACCGTTCACCGGGATTTTTCTCATCATTGAAAAAAATCCGAGCGTTCATTAAAAGACTCTGTTACGTTCATTTGCATGAACGTTCCTCTCACCTACCGCAAAAGGGTTATTACCCAAGACGATCTTTCCTTCATTAAGAAGGTCATCGATGATTATCGAAGCGAAGGTCGTAGCGCCATTTCCCGAAGACTTTGTGAGGCCTGGGACTGGCGTCAGGCCAACGGCCAACTCAAAGATGGCGTCTGTCGTGGGCTTTTACTCCACCTCGAAAGAAATCAGCTGCTAAGCCTTCCACCCAGAATTATTGACAACAATAATAATGCCACGAGACGAAGAAAAACTCCGGCAACTCTCGATTTCCAGCCAACTCCAATCACTGTCACCTTGGGTGACCTTGCACCAATCGAACTACGCCAAGTCCGAAGGACTCCTCAAGAAAAGCTCTTTAATGGCCTTATTCGGCAGTACCACTACCTCGGTTATACTAACCCGGTCGGCGAACATCTCAAATATCTGGTCTATGCCGGTGACAGATTATTGGCCTGCTTCGCCTTTTCCTCGGCACCATACGCCATCGATTGCCGCGACATCTTCCTCGGCTGGTCGCCTGAAGCCAGGGAGCGCAACCGCCATCTGTTGGCCTACAATAGCAGATTCCTCATTTTACCTTGGGTAAGAATCCCGCATCTTGCATCTCATCTGCTTGGCCGTATTGCAAGATCCATCTCTTCAGATTGGCAAAAAGTGTACAATCATCCGATCTTTTGGCTTGAAACCTTCGTCGATACCGAAAGATTTGCCGGGACCTGTTATCGGGCAGCCAATTGGACCTTGCTCGGTTTGACATCCGGCCGCGGCAAATACAATAAAACCCAAAAACAACTGACCTCCATCAAGGCTATGTACGGCTATCCCTTGACCCGCGATTACCTCAATAAGCTTTGTAATGGATAGACAGGAAGCTCAACATATCTACGACTCCGGCAGGGAAGCAGTCATCGATAAACTCCTGTCCTTTGCTGCGCATATCCGTCAACTGGAACAGAGCATCGCCAACCTGACTAGAAATTCGTCAAACTCTTCTCGTCCTCCCTCTTCCGATCCGCCCGGTGTCAAAAAGGTTAGAAGCAAGCCAAAGAGCAAACGTAAACAGGGTGGTCAACCCGGTCATAAAGGCAAAAACCGAAAACTCTTGCCCGCTGAGGAAATGGATCAAATTCATGATATCTTCCCCGAACGTTGCGAAAACTGTCAGAATAGTTTTTCTCAACCCCTTGTTAATCCTTTTTCTCAGCCGGTACGCCACCAGGTCTTCGATCTCCCGGTGATAATCCCGATCAAAGAGGAGTATCGCTGTCACTCGTTGCTTTGTCAGTGCGGTCACAGCACAGCCGCCACATTACCCAGGCATGTAGCCCAGTCCTGTTTCGGCCCGCGGATCCATTCCGCCATTGCCTATTTGGCCACGGTTCATCGCGTCACCCGCAGGGGCATTGCTGAGATTATGCAATCGCTCTTTGGCATTACCATCTCCACCGGAGCAATCTGTAATGCTGCCAGACGAGTATCCGACGCCTCTTTACCTGCGGTCGGTGCCATCAAGCAATATGTCGCTTCGGCCCTGAACCTCAATATTGACGAAACCGGCTGGAGATACAAAAATGAAAGACGTTACCTCTGGGCCTTTGTCGCTCCTGGAGCCGTCCTCTTTCATGTCTCGCCCAGCCGTGGTGCCAAAGTGCTGCGTGAAGTACTTGGCCAATCGTTCGACGGCGTCATCACAAGCGACGATCATTCGGCCTATGCCAGCTACCACAAAAATGGCCTTCGCCAACTTTGCTGGGCACATATCATCCGTAAGCTTAAAGCTCTTGAGGAGGACCGCTCAAGTCCACACGCATATTGCTTTGCCAGAAATATGCTGGGGGATATCGGAGCCATTTTTTCCTGCTGGCATGCTTTCCAAAATTATCCCGGATCCAGGAAACAGTTGTGGGCTGATACTCAACCTATGCGGGATCGGATGAACGATTTCTGTGTGATTTTCCGCTACAGTTCCGATCAAAAAGTACAGACTCGCACAAAACGACTGCTTGACAACTGGCAACATCTTTTCACCTTCCTTAAACACGACGGTGTCGAACCTACCAACAATAGCGCCGAACGTGCAATCAGACCTGCTGTGCAATGGCGGAAAATCTGCTTCGGATCGCAGTCTCAAATTGGTGAGCATTTTACCGAACGTTTACTGAGTGTCGTCCGAACTTGCCAAATCCATGGTATTAATCCTTTCCTGTTCCTAACCAAGCTTGTCAATGCCTCTTTCACGGAAAAACAGTATTTCCAATCCTGGCCAATTTCCTTGCCGAACTAATTCTCCTCCCCTCCCTCATTTCTATCCGGTCCAATGGACCTTAATGCAGCTGCCCCCGGTGAACGGTTACTTCAATTGTTATCAAAATACATTAATTAATTATCGTTTGTCAATAATTAATTGACGATTATTGGGCATCAGAAAAGACTCTCCATTTATCTCTGTCCCGGCCACCCCCAGCATCGGCTCCACATACAAAGCTATTCCCCGCGACTTCATCTTGCTGTAGGATAAAGCGTTGTGTTTGCAAGATCGCTGCTGGAGGGATAAAACACAACAAGTCAATAAACCTGACCGGAATTTAGCGCGTTCTAAAAAGATGGGCAGTCCCTTTGCCGCCAGGTTATTTAACCGTTGAAATAAACAAATATGGTGCAGCTGCTCAGGTAGCAGGCTGCATAGCGGGTATGTTAAGATAGCCGAACCGAAGATCTGAATATTTTACCATCGCCCAGACCTTTCACTACTACTGTATCCAGGAAGTTACGCTTTCCGAAACGCCTAACAACAAAAAAAGAATTTGAGAGTAAAGCCTATCCATGAATTGGTTGAAAACTGAAAAGTTGCTCCATTTAACATCTTTACACTAAAACTGGTCATATTTGCTTGCCGTTCAATCGGCAGCGCTGCTGTTTGTGATTTGGTGTTATTATACCGAATCCATAGAAATTTCCTGGTGCTTCTCAAACTCCACCGCCACTTCATCAGTGATATTGACTTTAATGTTTTTTGTTACTACAATAATTCATGGAAATAGAATTCGACCAGGACAAGCGCGATAAAACATTGCAGGAACGTGGCCTTGACCTTGCAAGAGCTGGCGAAGTCTTTGCTTCGGTCAATGTCACCATTGAGGATATCCGCAGGGATTATGGTGAGACGAGATATATCTCCATCGGTCTGCTTGATCTTCGGGCGGTGGTTCTGGTCTGGACACCGCGTGGCAAAGCCCGCCGCGTTATTTCAATGAGGTACGCAAATGACCGCGAAAAAGAAAAATATTCCAAGTATCTGGATTGATCCAGACGACGCCCCGGAGCTGACCGACGAGGATTTTGCCCGCGGCGTATGGGCGATCGGCGAAAAAGTCGTTTCTCGTGATGCAGCACAGAAAACGATCAAAAAGGCCCTGCGTGGCCGACCACCAGGAACAGGGCAGAAGAAATCGACTACCGTCAGGTTTGACAACGACATTCTCGATGCCTTCAAATCCACTGGCAAAGGTTGGCAGAGCCGTATGAATTCCGCTCTTCGCGACTGGTTGAAGGAACATCGACCGTAATGCAACCTGAAGATTTCTTGTTGCATCCCGTCCATCGCCCGGTGACGCTCGAACTCGACCACCGATTTTTCACTCGTCCAGTAAGCGTTGCCAACACCTTTATACATCATGTCGTATACTTCAGTGAGGGCACATTGCTCATAAACCACATCCATAGGAGGTGCACCATGAAAGTATCACAAGCAGTCGATTTTCATCTGCAGTATCACCAGGCCAATTCGAAAAAAAAATACCATCAAGACATGTGAATTTGTCCTGCACCGGTTCACAGCTTGTTTCGGCAAACATGATCTCGCCAGCATATCCCAAGTGGAAGTTTTAGAGTTTCTTCTTTCTTTGACGAAAAATAACAAGCAGGCCACCAAACGGAATCGGTACTCAGTTCTTTCATCTTTCTACAACTTCATAATCAACACCGGACTCCCGGCACTTACCAATCCCTGCAACGGTTCTGTCATCAGAAAGATCTTCAAACGCCCAAAGGCTATTCAATGGAATATTGTCGATAAAGAGAAAGTTGATGAGATTATCTTTCGAACCACAAACACAAGAAATCGACTCATGCTGGAATTGATGGCGAGAGGCGGCATGCGAGTCGGCGAAGTCCTGAACTTGACTCCAGCTGATATCCAAGAACGAAGCCTGATCATTCAGAGCCCAAAAAGTGGCCGCGTCGGGGAGACTGTTTATGTTCCGCAAAAAATATTGGTAAGGTTAACCGGGTATGTAGCTACTAAGGAAATTGGTGATAACGATCGGATTTTTCCAATTTTCTATGTCGCTGCATGGTCGATGGTGAAAAAGTCTGGCAAAATAGTCAACATCGAATTGCGGCCACATGACCTCAGACGACATGCCGCAACCTATGCATCAAGGTCTGGAACTCCCATAGAAATCATCAGCAAGGTTATTCTACGACATTCTGACCTGTCAACTACGCAGCGGTATCTTGGGAAAGTAAATGACACCGAGGCCATTCGGTGGATTGAGACGCTTCATGGATAGAAGTACATCTACGGGCGAGTAGCTTTTTCTTGCTCGTTTAAAGCAATAGTGAACTTCCCAGGTTGGAGTGCTGTTGTCCTTGTGAGAGTCTTTGGTAATCTCTATTCTAAAGATGCTCCATTTCTTAATAATTCCATTGAAATAGGCACGTCTACCTGATCAGGAAACATCCTGTTCTCTGGAAATATTTTTCAGCATAGCATTGCCAGTAGACATCTTCTCCCTTGGAGGTTTGATATGACGGGTGGTCCAAAGTAATCGAGATTTGTCTATTGTCCCAATATCAAACCGTGGTTTGCCCCGGATCTCCGTGCTGTGTCATCATGGTATGGCACTTTCTTAATCGCAGCTTACTGTCTGAAATAATCTGCTGCTCCGGAGTTCAGGGCAATTACGCCAGAAGCCTGGCGGGCTGAAACAGCAATATTGCCATCCCTGCAGGAAAACTCTCAGAGCATGTGAGCAAATAAATGGGCAATCCACTCGCGGATTCTGGAAAACAGCGATCTTTCGTCCCAGTGTTCTTTAGTGATTTCATCAGAATTGGCGAGATCTTCAACAAACATTTTCTCCATCTCGGCAGCGAAATCGGTTCCCAGAATAACCGCATTTACCTCAAAATTGGTGGAAAAGCTCAGGGAATCAAGGTTTGTCGATCCCACAGTTGACCAGATACCGTCAATTACTGCAGTTTTTGCGTGCAATACGGCATTGCCGCGCTTATACAATTTCACCCCAGCCTCCAGCAGTTCGTCATAATAATACCAGCTGGCATACAGGGCCATTGACGAATCACTAACTTCCGGAAGAACGATTTTCACCTCGACACCGCGTCTGGCGGCATCCACCAGGGCATCCACCATTTGTTCATCGGGGACAAAGTAGGAAGCTGTTACATGGACCGTTTGCTCTGCAAAAGTGACGGCGGAGACATACATTATGAACGTCGTTCGACCCAACTCTCCGGGACTGCTGTTGACCACTTGCACCATTTCATTGCCCATTTTCTCCAATTTTGGGAAATAATTTTTTTTTGCAAGCTCAGGTCCTTTCTGTTGATGCCAAGCGTGGAGGAATATTTTCTGAAATTCCACCACAGCCGGGCCTTCTATCAGAACGTCGGTATCACGCCATGGCAAATTGGTGGCATCCCCTTTTTCAATTCCAGAAAATCGGCTGGTATACACCTGGCTGATATTCACCCCTCCAATGATGGCAAGTTTACCGTCAACGACAATATTTTTTCGATGGTCACGCGCGGTTACCGGCAGTTTCACCTGATTGTTAAATGGATTTAGTGGATTGAACTCAACAACATTTATCCCCCTGTTCTTAAGCCCCTGAAAAAAAGCGGAGGGAGTATCAATACTGCCCACAGCGTCGTAAATAATGTTGACAGTAACGCCCTCGCTGTGTTTGCGAATCAGAAGATCGGCAAGTTTTTTACCTGCATCGTCATCTTGAAATATGAATGTTTCGAGGTTTATTGTCTCTTCTGCATTTGTAACCGCCTTGAATATGGCATTGTAGGTAGGCGGCCCGTCCATGAGCAATTCGACTCTATTCCCCTTGATGAGCGGACTCCCGCTCACTGCTTCAATTACTGCCGTCTGTCGTTCCAAGACGTTCGAGGTATTGGTTGAATGTTTCAACCGTTCCAGTAATACCTTGCTTTGGCGGGGAGACAGGAAACCATTTACTGTCTTGATCTGGGGAGAACTAAGGTAGGGTGGAAGTTCATCAATTATTTTCGGGGCGTTTGGCAGGCTGGTACAGCCAGCGGCAAAAAGAAGCAGAGAGATTAACGAAAGCAGCCGTAAAACAGTAATTGTCGATTTTGAACAAGATATTTCCGAAAACGACAAGCCTGCTTTGCACCTTTTCATATGTAAACATGCCATTGGTAATAGATTACAGGCACCAAACGCGCATATCGCTTCCCTGATATTGATAATTTGTGGGAAGAACAACGATTCTTATCTTTCATGAAGCCGCCTGCGATAAGTGCCTCATAACCCGCCCACTGGGTCTGCTCTGCGACGATCTGCAGTTCTCTTT
>CAWHJQ010000014.1:0-332963 GCA_963829695.1 uncultured delta proteobacterium
TTGCCGGAGCTAACGCATTAAGTTGACCGCCTGGGGAGTACGGTCGCAAGATTAAAACTCAAAGGAATTGACGGGGGCCCGCACAAGCGGTGGAGTATGTGGTTTAATTCGACGCAACGCGCAGAACCTTACCTGGTCTTGACATCCCGAGAATCTTGTGGAAACACGAGAGTGCCTCTTTGAGGAGCTCGGTGACAGGTGCTGCATGGCTGTCGTCAGCTCGTGTCGTGAGATGTTGGGTTAAGTCCCGCAACGAGCGCAACCCTTGTCTTTAGTTGCCAGCATTAAGTTGGGCACTCTAAAGAGACTGCCGGTGTCAAACCGGAGGAAGGTGGGGATGACGTCAAGTCCTCATGGCCTTTATGACCAGGGCTACACACGTACTACAATGGCATAAACAGAGGGCAGCGACATCGCGAGGTGAAGCGAATCCCAAAATTATGTCTCAGTCCGGATTGGAGTCTGCAACTCGACTCCATGAAGTTGGAATCGCTAGTAATCGCGGATCAGCATGCCGCGGTGAATACGTTCCCGGGCCTTGTACACACCGCCCGTCACACCACGGGAGTTGGTTGTACCAGAAGCAGTTGAGCTAACCGCAAGGAGGCAGGCTGCCAAGGTATGATTGGTAACTGGGGTGAAGTCGTAACAAGGTAGCCCTAGGGGAACCTGGGGCTGGATCACCTCCTTTTTAAGGAAACCGCAGATTAGTGACTTAGAAATGCATTGCATTTCGTTAAGGAACTTATCCCCTTTTGGGGAATAAATTCTGCCTGGGGATTAACCCCGTTTGCCGTTGTTATTCAGTTTTGAGGGATCGTGATGATCTTTAAGTTAAGTGGAAGAACTTAAAACCAGTTGCTTGAGGTTTTTTTTTGCGTTTTAAACCAGATGGTTTGGTTTTAGACGAGGAGTGTGATAAATGATCCCGCAGGCGTATAGGAAATACGCTGAGGAGATCATTTTGAGCAACGACGAAGTATAAAACCAAAACAGCGGTTTAAAAACTGGGCCTATAGCTCAGCTGGTTAGAGCGCACGCCTGATAAGCGTGAGGTCGGTGGTTCAAGTCCACCTAGGCCCACCACCTGTTATATTGGGGGTGTAGCTCAGCTGGGAGAGCGCCTGCCTTGCACGCAGGAGGCCATCGGTTCGATCCCGTTCACCTCCACCATTGTCAGATGACGGAAGTCAGATGACAGAGGACAGACTGGTTACGAGTTGATTTTTACGTTTAAAAAATTTTGAACGTAAAAATCAGAACGTAAGTTCTGTTTTTATAACACTGATCTTTGATAATTGAATAGTAGAGTAGTTAAAAATCCTTTGAACCGTGGATTTTATCTTCAGGTACACCGGTCTTTAGGGACCACGGTATCACTAAATGAAGGTAGAAGACACCCCCAGGTTTGAAGGTAACAGTAGTTAATAACCTTAACCCCGCAAGGGGATAAGAGTTAAGACGAAATTTTCTTAGGAAAATTTCTGTAACTCTAAAAGTTTAATCAGGTTTTATGGATAAGCTATTAAGGGCTAACGGTGGATGCCTTGGCATCGGAAGGCGATGAAGGACGTGGTAAGCTGCGATAAGCTTCGGGGAGTCGTTAACAGGCTTTGATCCGGAGATTTCCGAATGGGGAAACCCGGCAGGGTTTATACCTTGTCATCATGTACTGAATACATAGGTACATGAAGCGAACGCGGGGAATTGAAACATCTTAGTACCCGCAGGAATAGAAATCAATTTAGAGATTCCGTCAGTAGCGGCGAGCGAAAGCGGAATAGCCCAAACCAGGCGCAAGTCTGGGGTTGTAGGAGCCCGACATGGGATTGAAAATGTATAGCGGAACAGTATGGAAAGGCTGATCATAGACGGTGATAATCCGGTACGCGAAATACAGTTTCACCCTAGGGATTTCCTGAGTACCACGGGACACGTGAAACCCTGTGGGAATCTGGGAGGACCATCTTCCAAGGCTAAATACTAACCGATGACCGATAGTGAACGAGTACCGTGAGGGAAAGGTGAAAAGAACCCCGGGAGGGGAGTGAAATAGAAACTGAAACCGTTAGCTTACAAGCAGTAGGAGCACTATGTCGTAAGACAGTGTGACTGCGTGCCTTTTGCATAATGAGTCAACGACTTACCCTATGCAGCGAGGTTAAGCCGAGAGGTGGAGCCGCAGCGAAAGCGAGTCTTAACTGGGCGTTTAGTTGTATGGGGTAGACCCGAAGCCGGGTGATCTATCCATGGCCAGGGTGAAGTCTCGGTAACACGAGATGGAGGCCCGAACCGATATAGGTTGAAAACTGTTCGGATGAGCTGTGGATAGGAGTGAAAGGCTAATCAAACTCGGTGATAGCTGGTTTTCTCCGAAATATATTTAGGTATAGCCTCGCATGATGACTGACGGAGGTAGAGCACTGACAAGACTAGGGGTCCCACCGGATTACCAACTCTTTTCAAACTCCGAATACCGTCAAGTTCCAGTGCGGGAGTCAGACTACGGGAGATAAGTTCCGTGGTCGAAAGGGAAAGAACCCAGACCGTCAGCTAAGGTCCCCAAATCTATGCTAAGTGGAAAAGGATGTGGAATTGTTTATACAACCAGGAGGTTGGCTTAGAAGCAGCAACCCTTTAAAGAAAGCGTAATAGCTCACTGGTCTAATGATACCGCGCCGAAAATTTAACGGGGCTAAGCATAGTACCGAAGCTACGGATTCAGAAATCAGAGTACAGAGGACAGAGGACAGATGATTACCTCATTTGAAGATTTAGAAGTGTTCCAACGAGCATACAAGATTTCTTTGGAGATACACAGACTCAGTCTGGAGTTTCCGAAAAGAGAACAGTATGGGCTTGGTGAACAGCTACGGCGAGCAAGTAAATCCATTTGTGCCAATATCGCAGAGGGATTTGCTAAACAAGGTTTTTCCGTAGCCGAGTTCAAGCGTTATCTCTCGATAGCCGTTGGTTCAAGTGATGAGATGAGAGTCTGGATACGATACTGTCTTGATCTGGAGTATATATCAGAAGATACCTGGAAGCGTTGGCGGGATGAATATAAAGAAATCTCGAAAATGCTCATGGGCTTGAACAGAAGCTGGAATAGTCAATAACCGCGCGAAGCGCCTGACTAAACTGACTTCTGTCCTCTGTCCTCTGATTTCTGAATGGTAGGAGAACATTGTGGCCGCCTGTGAAGGTACACCGTAAGGAGTGCTGGAGGTTCCACAAGAGCTTATGTTGACACGAGTAGCGAAAAACAAGGTGAGAAACCTTGTCGCCGAAAGCCTAAGGTTTCCTGTAGTCAAGCTAATCTGCTCAGGGTTAGTCGGCCCCTAAGGCGAGGCCGAGAGGCGTAGTCGATGGGAAACAGGTTAATATTCCTGTACCATTTTCATAATGTTTGATGGTAAGGGGGGACGGAGAAGGTAAGGCCATCCGGGCGTTGGTTGTCCCGGTTTAAGCGTGTAGGTGGAGGACTTAGGCAAATCCGGGTCCTTGTATAACACTGAGGCGTGATGACGATGTCTTTTAGACAACAAAGTGGCTGGGTCCATGCTTCCAGGAAAATCCTCGTATCTAGTTATGAATGTGACCGTACCGTAAACCGACACAGGTAGGCAGGTAGAAGATACCAAGGCGCTTGAGAGAACTCTGGTTAAGGAACTCGGCAAAATAGCACCGTAACTTCGGGAGAAGGTGTGCCAGCAAGGTGATATTATTTACTAATTGAGCCTAGTCTGGTTGCAGTGAAATGGGGGGAGCGACTGTTTACTAAAAACATAGGACTCTGCGAAGTCGAAAGACGAAGTATAGGGTCTGACGCCTGCCCGGTGCCGGAAGGTTAAGGGGACTTGTCAGCCGCAAGGTAAAGCAATGAACCGAAGCCCCGGTAAACGGCGGCCGTAACTATAACGGTCCTAAGGTAGCGAAATTCCTTGTCGGGTAAGTTCCGACCTGCACGAATGGCGTAACGATTTCCCCACTGTCTCAACCAGGGACTCAGCGAAACTGTAGTACCGGTGAAGATGCCGGTTACCCGCAACTAGACAGAAAGACCCCGTGAACCTTTACTATAGCTTGGCATTGGTTTTTGAGATAACATGTGTAGGATAGGTGGGAGACTTTGAAGTCGGCACGCCAGTGTCGATGGAGTCACCCTTGAAATACCACCCTTGTTATCTTAGGAATCTAACTGCGGTCCGTAATCCGGATCCAGGACATTGTCTGGTGGGTAGTTTGACTGGGGCGGTCGCCTCCTAAAGAGTAACGGAGGCGCGCGATGGTTCCCTCAGGCTGATTGGAAACCAGCCGTAGAGTGTAAAGGCATAAGGGAGCTTGACTGCGAGAGAGACATCTCGAGCAGGTACGAAAGTAGGTCTTAGTGATCCGGCGATTCCGCATGGAAGGGTCGTCGCTCAACGGATAAAAGGTACTCCGGGGATAACAGGCTTATCTCCCCCAAGAGTCCATATCGACGGGGAGGTTTGGCACCTCGATGTCGGCTCATCACATCCTGGGGCTGAAGCAGGTCCCAAGGGTTTGGCTGTTCGCCAATTAAAGTGGTACGTGAGCTGGGTTTAAAACGTCGTGAGACAGTTTGGTCCTTATCTGTTGCGGGCGCAGGATATTTGAGGAGATCTTTCCCTAGTACGAGAGGACCGGGATGGACGAACCTATGGTGCACCAGTTGTTCCGCCAGGGGCATTGCTGGGTAGCTAAGTTCGGCAGGGATAACCGCTGAAAGCATCTAAGCGGGAAGCCCACTTCAAGATAAGATATCCCATGGTGTAAACCATCTGAAGGCTCGTTGTAGACCACAACGTTGATAGGTCGGGTGTGGAAGTGTAGTAATACATGGAGCTTACCGATACTAATAAGCCGTGCGGCTTATCCATATTTTTTGATTAATACTCTACTGACTACCCTACTATTCGATTATCGTGCGACTCTTGATAAGCTCTTCGCTTTTTGAGGGATTATCTTAGAGAAGCATGTCCCCTTCAGGGGATGACATATTAAATATACATAAGGGACAGGAGGAGTAAACAAACAACATTTCCCCCTGCCCAATTACGACCAGTTTTACGGCGGTCATAGCAAAGAGGATCCACCCGTTCCCATTCCGAACACGGAAGTTAAGCTCTTTAGCGCCGATGGTACTGCACGGGCGACTGTGTGGGAGAGTAGGTCACCGCCGTTTTTTATAACCAAAAGCCCCAGGCAGATTCTCTGCTTGGGGCTTTTGGCTTTTTATCCTTATAGAAATGTCCGCTGAAAGACGATAGACAAGCATCTCAACTTTGTTTGAAAAGAAAAGGTAGATATTCTGCCCTGTTTGGAATGAACTCTTCAATATTTGAAACAAGTTGTGATGTCCTTTTTGTTAGATATTTGAATTTCACAAGCTAACTTATTATAATTATTATAATTTTCAGATATTCTTTGACCACAGAATCTTGAAGATGCTGGATAGACAAAATAAATCCCCGGAGCGGATCGATCTGCTCGCAACAACTCCATCGCTGGTTCCATTTGCTGTCCGCGTCCGAGAGCTTATCCTCAGTCCTTGTCTTGAAGAAAAAGTGTTGCAACAGGAAGGACGATTGCCAGATGACCGCCATTCAATCCCTCAAAATTTCGGTCATCTGACTACAGAGGAAGAAAAAGAATTGGCGACAGAAGTACTTCTCAATCGCCATCGTTTTACGGAAATAGTATTGAACTCGAGAAAATTCAGGCAAGCTACTCTTACTATTATCCAAAATATTTATCTTTTTAGAAACAGAACAATATTTTTTGGCACCCTCAGCTCTGCATCCTCCTCTGAGGAAGAACGACAGGAGGCACTTCTTCTATTTAGTGCAAATCCAACAAGGATATCACTCCCTCTGGCCAAAACCTTTCAACATCTTATCCTTGCCCGGGTCTGGAATCGTATCCTCAGTAGCTCCACAGAAATTGATCTTCAAGAACCGCATTTTATTAAACTTCATGCTATTGTCGAAAAACTCAATACTCTCAGGAATATCTATATATTACTGACCATTGGCCTGGTAAAAAAGCTAGCGACTAGGATCAATAATATATACAAAGAATCAGTCACCTTCGAAGATGCAATCCAGATCGGTTCTTTCGGTATCGCCAGGGCAGCCTATCGATATCACCAATCGTTTGGTATCCGATTTTCCACCTTTGCAGCAAACTGGGTGTTCAAAGAGATCCAACGTCAATCTCTAGAGGGCCGTCTCATTCGGCTCTCGACCAACATTGTTGATCACTATACCAAAGCCGCGAAAAACGATGACACAGAGAACCTCTTGATGTTTTTAACACAAATTAAACACGCAACAACTACCAAGGATGATATTCTGGAGAGAGATTTGTCCATCCCTCTTCCCGGGCTTAATCCATACATCTCGCCACTCGCGGAAAACTTTGAATCACGAGAGCTCAATGCGACATTGCTGCGAGCAATTGATCAGTTGCTGTCAGAAAAATGTGGCGACATCATCAAACGCAGATATGGTTTTCCCCCGTATCAAGGCAGAGATCAATCAGTTGTCTCTATAAGCAAAGTTTACAATGTAACTAGAGGAAGCATATACCAACTTGAACAAACCGCCCTGAAAAAACTCCATGATTACCTCGAATCTAAACAACTCTATTTTTCGACAGGCAGTTAAATTACTACTGGTTGGATTATATTCCAGTACACACAGGAAACCGAAGATCCAGTGGGTTAATCACTTCAATTTATTGAGCACGCTCGAAACCTTATCCTTCATTGTCTGAGATCGGTCTGTTCTTGTCCCTAGTTTTATCGTCGTAGTTATGCGAGGTGCTCCCATTTCGTGCACTTTTTCATGGCAGGCTTTTACCGCTGCCATCACTTCGTCCCACTCACCTTCAACATTGGTACCATACGCATGTAAATGGGTTTCTAATCCAGCTTTCTGCAGAATTGTATGGCATGCAACCACATATTTCGATACCGAAACGCCCACCCCCATTGGTACTATGCAAACGTCCATAATCACTTTCATAATTCTCTCCATATCTTGAGGCAGAGTTCACTTATTAAAAGCCATACGCGTTATCGTGTTTAAACACGACAAGTTGATCCATAATTATTCATCAAAAATTTTACAGCTGAGCTAACTCTATTTTAGCCATCTATTGAGAACGTTTGTTCCTGTTGTATTCGCGACAACATAATAGAACCTTTTAAATCGTCACCTACTGTTAGAACGGGTTGACACACAACTATTCTATTGTAAGTATAGCAAGACTAAAATCGATCAAACACTTTTCTGAATCGAACTAAAATCAAGGCAATCCTATGATCTCAAAGCATCCCGCCATTTCCGTTATTTGGAACATTTTGCTCATCACCTTAGGCTCACTCGTCTATGCAATAGGCGCCGAAGCCATCCTTGTCCATCAAAAATTTATCATTGGTGGGATTTACGGTACCGCACTCCTGATCTACTACAAGAGTAATATTCTGTCTCCCGCTATTTGGTATTTTCTTTTCAATATTCCTCTCCTCATCGTCGGCTGGATTTTCCTGAGCAGACGCTTTTTTTTCTATAGCGTCTATGGAGTATGTTCGCTGACCTTTTTCGCGCAATTTTTAACACTTGATTTCGCAATACACGATCAATTGTATGCTGCAATAGCAGGTGGAGCCATATGTGGTGTAGGTGCCGGGACCACATTGAGATCAAGGGGCTCAGGAGGAGGATTGGATATTATCGCTATTATTTTAAATCAGAAATTCAACTTTGGTGTAGGGAAGTTCTTCATGCTGTACAATATTGCCCTCTTTACCTTTGTGTTTACTCAGTATCAACCTGATATCGTCATTGCCTCAATTATCCTGACCTTTATCGCCTCAATTAGCCTGGAACATGTGCTTGCCATGTTCAATCAAAGAAAGATAGTTTATATTCTGAGCAATAATCACCAGAAAATTGTTGACACAATTACTCATGACATGCATCAGGGAGTGACGTTGATTGAAGCTAGGGGTGCCTATTCAGGGAAACGAAAAGAAATGCTGATGACCATAACCAACAATCTCCAGCTAAAACGTCTTGAAGAAAAAGTTTTCGACATTGATCCAGACGCCCTGTTCATTGTTGAAAACAGTTTCAATGTAATCGGATCTAATTTTGGAAAACGTAAAATGTATTAGTGACTTTGAAATGATTTTCTTGTTTTACAGAAAAAAAATTGTGAAATCACTTCCCCTCGCAAGGAGCCGGTAGATCTAGTGCCCCGGAAAGGGGACACTAAAGAATCTCGTTTATCGCTATTACAGCAAGAGGGAGAGCATTCACTACTTGTGACTCACAGAAGTGAGTGCTCTTTTTTCATTTCTTCATAGACTAAAGTTGAGACCTCCCGAATGACCCGACCGCGTGAGTTCATCCATTGTCCATAACTCGATGCCTTGGAACGCCTTTCGATAATTCCGACAATGACATAGGGAAATGTCCCGCCATTTTTAGTTTTTGGCACAAGTATTCCCATATCTCCAATGAGGTGACCTGTGGTTCCAGTCTTGTTGTAGACCAGAGTTCCTTTAGGAAGAGATGTTCCTTGATAAATGCGGTCACGTCCCGGCAAAGCCATCAATCTCCGAATCTCCTTACCTTCCGGTAAATCCTTATTCCAAAGTGCTCTTAAAAATCTCACATAATCAGAAGGAGGAGCACTATTAAGATAAGTGCGACCACCTGCCGGGATATATTCTTTAATTGCTGTCTTTTTGAAAATTTGAGAATAGTTCTGTTTGAGAATAGCATCACATTTCCCTGGTCCACCAACCTGATGCATGACCCAGTTAGTTGCGGAATTATTGCTCCGCTGTATCATGGCTTCCATTTTTTTTCTGCTTCCGGAACCATACTTCAGCTTGCCATACTTAACTTGATGAAAAAAGGCCAGAGCAATAAAGGGTTTTATCATGCTCGCTGCCTGAAATTCCTGATCAGCATTAATGTCAATAATACTCTCATTCTTTTCTAGATCGTAAACCATCCACCCGGTAGACTCATCATTGGCAATCCGCCCTTCTCTTCTTAGATTGTCTATGTATTTTTCAATTGACTGCTCAAATTTAGAAACACCTGACGATGAAATAACAGGTGTAGCTGGTATTATTTCTTTTATTACCTTTGGTACAGCCACAATTTTTTCGGGTATCGGTGTCGCTGCGGGTGTATTCATGGCGGGAAGCTGACAGATTATAGGTTTTTCGGGACCGACATCATCTATCAGACTGGATTCGCCATAGACCACCATGTTATTATTTTCCGTGGTAATGGAAGTTTTTATCCCCTTTGTCCGCATAATTCGAGCATGCTTTTTAGCTATCTGTGTCGTTGAGGTTTTGTCACCCCGGCGGCGATAGATGAGTGTATAATTTCCATAATCTGTCTTTTCAATATAGAGATCATTTTTCACCTCTTCACCGAGACATCCATAGATTTGTTCATATTTCTTTTTCAGCGGTTCCAGATTCGGCCCCATACCATAGCTGACATTATACAGGCTATGGAAATTTTGTTCCTTTGTCGCGTTAGGTTCATCCAAGCCTGCTTCTTCTAACAACTGTGCGTGTTGTATGAGTGTATGGGTAACGGTTCTGGCCGAGTCATTACCATCATAGATCAACGCATACTCATCACCTCGTCCAACTATTTTCAACTTTTTTAAGATCTTTGCATCGAAAACCGAATTCAGTTCTTCCTTATAATCGAGTACCCTATCCAAATCCTTGGTTAAAATATAAATTATATCGTACTTATCCTTACTCGCAGCCGAAGCGTCGATGTTTAAATCACATGTTAAAGCAACAACCTGAATGAGGAAAACAATGAGAAGAACTCTAAAAAGTGGTGTGTTTGAAAACATCATAACTGAATTGGAACCATCCGTGCTTGAAAATTAGGTCTTAAGATCTGACAATAGATTAACTGTGGTTAACTATGGGAGCTCAATCTTAACTCAGCTTGCACCGAGAATGCAAGTTAGACTTAACAAATAAGCACAAGAATCAACAACTTTAGAAAAATGGACTACTTCCGCTCATTGCAGCAATGATTTAAATTGATATGAAACAGTCTCATTAACATTGCATTAATGCTTTACGCCTCCTATTATATTAAAATATTGGTGAATATCCAGAGAGATATCCTTTTTTAGCTGCCCAGTGGTTCACAAAAATCAAAAAAATATTCAAAATGACTCCAGCTTGAAATTCGCCATGACCTTTTTTGATAATTTTCAGACACTTCGTCTGATTGCCGCGCACAGGGGATTCCGGGCGCATTATCCGGAAAACACGCTTTCTTCGTTTAAGGCTAGCATAGGTCGTTGTCACTTCATTGAGTTGGATATTCAGATGAGCAAAGACTTTGTTCCTGTTGTCTTCCACGATCCAACCTTAGACAGAACAAGTGATGCAGCAGACAAATGCGTACAATTTGGTTTACGATCGCTAAATATTAATGATTGGACGCTCAGCCAGCTCAGAACTCTGGATATTGGATCATGGTTTCTTGAGAATGATCCATTTGACACCATAGCCAAACAGGACACCTCTCTCGATCAACTCATGAAAGAGATGCCTCAGAAAATACTAACCCTTGAAGAGACGCTTCTTCACCGCTCTTTGCACAAAATTCCAATTAACATTGAAATCAAAGACCATCGAGGAAAGGAACAAAATAAAAAGGTGACGGAATACGTGCTTGAAGTAATCCGAAAGACCAACTCTGCATCCAGAGTCCTCATTTCTTCCTTCAATCATGACTATCTTGTCATAGCAAAAAATTGTGCCCCGGAAATATCAATTGCGGCCCTCCAGCATCGTTCCCACCCGAGAAATCTTGTTGAGTACCTTAAATCTCTGGGTGTTGCAGCCTATCACCCCGCCGACGACATCACAGACGCTGCCCTAATCAAAAAACTTCGCGCGGCTGGACTTGGGATTAATGTCTACACAGTAAATTCTAACAAGAGACAGCAAGAACTTTTTGCCATGGGGGCTACAGGTGTATTTACTGACTTTCCAAAACTGATGGCGTCGTAAAAACTCTTCTTCTTGTTCGTTTTTACAATTTTTCTATCATTACGACGTACCGTATGTACGCCGAAATAATAGGAAAATCGCACGCCTCCCATATGAAACTTTTTATTTATCTATCGAAAATCGAAGTTTTTATGAGGTTGTCAAAACTACCGATAACGTAATTTTACCCAATCTGTATTCATCCCACTATTCCCTGTTTCACCCTTCTTCTTTTGATGCCTTTTGCACTTTCTTCTGTTCAATTACTGCTGTTTTTATTATAGTTGTTGCCTCACTGATTACGGGATGTTCAAAAGTTTACATATACATACAATCACTCATTTCAGACGCAGGTACTCTTCCAAAAAAGTTGACAATACGCTGACCTCTTCAAACGGACACAGGTCAATCGATTGTGACTGAATGTAATTCTACCGGCAATGACGATAAGTACGTACTGGCTTAGTTGCAAGATGAGCCACAAGGAGAAAAAATGGAAAGTGTTAAAGACCTTGACCCGGAAATCTACGGATTGGTCAAGCAGGAAGAAAGACGTCAGGCCGACAAGATTAGATTGATAGCTTCTGAGAATTATGTTTCAAAGGCTATTCTTGAAACTACTGGCTCAGTTCTCACTAACAAGTACTCCGAAGGATATGCAGGAAAACGTTATTATGAAGGACAACAGCTCATAGATCAGATTGAACAACTGGCAATCAAGCGAGCAAAGGATTTGTTCGGGGCAGAGCATGCCAACGTCCAACCCTACTCCGGATCACCTGCAAATATTGCCATCTACCTCGCCTTCCTTAATCCAGGGGATACCATCCTCGGCATGGCCCTTCCCCATGGCGGCCACCTAACTCATGGTGCCAAGGTGAGCATTTCCGGACGCTATTTTGACGCACAATCCTACGAACTTGATGCAGCAACTGGCCTGATTAATTACGACACTCTTCGCTCAAAAGCTTTAGAAGTACGACCGAAAATTATCATTGCCGGCCATTCTGCCTATCCTAGGATACTCGATTTTAAAAAATTTCGAGAAATCGCCGATGAGGTGAACGCACTGCTCATGGTAGATATGGCACATTTTTCAGGACTTGTTGCCGGGGGTGTTCATCCTTCCCCGATACCTTATGCCGATGTCGTCACCACAACCACCCACAAATCGCTCAGAGGCCCAAGAGGTGCGATGATTCTCTGTAAGGCTAAGTATGCGCAAGCAATAGATAAAGCAGTTTTTCCGGGGGTGCAGGGCGGACCGCATGACAACACCACGGCAGCTATTGCAGTGGCCCTGAAAGAGGCGGCATCCGATTCCTTTAAACAATACACTGTTCAAGTAGTCAAAAACGCTAAAGTTTTAGCAGAATCCCTAATGGCTAAAGACTTTACGCTGATCACCAATGGCACCGACAATCATCTTATGCTGGTCGATCTCACCAATAAAAATATTTCAGGAAAAACTGCTGCCAAGGCGCTGGACAAAGCAGGCATTGTCCTCAATTACAACGCCGTCCCCTTCGATAAACGGAAGCCGTTTGATCCCAGCGGGATACGTATTGGAACCCCGGCAGTCACCTCCCGTGGATTCAAAGAGAATGAAATGTTGTTGATCAGTACCTTCATCGAAAAAGTCATTTCCGATCCGGAAAACGATGGGCTCCTGACTAGCACAGCTGAAGAAGTCCAAAAACTGTGCAGCCATTTTCCCGCTCCGGGACTCGAACATCTTCAATGATCATAAGGTTTCTGACCGCCAGAAAGGACCCTGAGCTTTAAAAAGTTTTAAGAGCAGGGTCATAAGAACAGGGTCATATATGGCCGATTTCGTTGGTCGCCAAAAAACCTGGTACTCGGTAGTATACTTGCCTTGCCGCAGTCGCTTTATTTTCAAATTTCCTATCAATGTAATTTGTTTTTCATTTCGATTTGACTCTCACATAACAAATACTGTAACATCCTCACAATGACTTTAATCGCTACCTATTTTTCTCGATAACTTACAATCACCACAGAACCTGTCGTGTAGCTGATCATGCCCTCACAACTTATTATGGAACTCCGGTCTGAATTGCAACAAGCTCAGAGACGAATCGCCGAACTCGAGACCCTTATCGCACAACAGAAGGGTTCCGTCTTAACAACCGTCCACGACCTCTTTCTTTGTGGAGAACAAAAAGAAGAACTCGAACAGAGCAGAAACAAATATCGCAAACTATTCAACTATGCAAATGATGCGATGTTTGTTATTTCCCTCGATCAAAAAAGCCCCAATTACGGATATTTTTCGGATGTTAACAATGTTGCCTGCAAGCGACTTGGCTACACCCGCGAAGAACTGCTGCAAAAGACTCCATTTGATATCAGCAGCGACCAGGATTCTGATCACAACAAACAATTAGAAATACAACTCAATAAATATGGCAATGCCACTTTTCAAACAACCTATATCAAAAAAAATGGTGCCAAATTCCCGGTCGAAATCAGTGCTCTCCACTTGACCATCGACGGGAAAGATCTCTACATGGCAATTGCCAGGGATATAACCGAAAAAAAATCTACAGAAGAAGCTCTGCAAAAAAGCGAACACCTCTATCGGTTACTTGCAGATAATGTCCATGATGTAATCTGGACTACCGACGATAAACTCACTCCCAGGCATGTCAGTCCATCATTTAGCCATCTTACCGGTTTTCCGCAGGTGGAGGCTATCTCATTAATTCATAGGGATATCCTTAGATCATCACCATTCACAAACGATCATTTCCAGTCACTGATTCAGACCAAAGACAAATCATTGCACTGGGAATCTGAAATCAGAACAGCTAGCGGTGAGGAAATATGGGTTGAAAGTATTGCCTCTCCGCTTCCGGAGAGTTCCAGCCACTTCACTGGTATCATAGGGGTCACCCGAGATATTTCATCCAGAAAGAAAATAATGATGGAACTGGAGGCTGCCAAAGAACAGGCATTTGCGGCAAACATGGCGAAGTCGGAGTTTCTGGCTAATATGAGTCATGAAGTGAGAACTCCCATGAATGGTGTTCTCGGCATGCTTCAGCTCATGACCATGACCTCTCTTGACGACGAACAACTTGAATATGTCCAAACCGCAATGGCATCCGGAGAAAGCCTGCTTACCATCATCAACGACATCCTTGACTACTCGAAAATAGAGGCGGGAAAACTACAGATTACCCCTGAAGAATTCCAGATCAGGGAAATTGTTAAACCGTTGCTTATCTCTTTCAAGACCGCCATAAACTACCCAAAAGTCAATCTCTTGTGTTCTATCTCTCCGGAAGTCCCCACTATTCTCGTCGCTGACCATGTGCGCATCCGGCAAATCCTTTATAATCTGGTTGGAAATGCGATAAAATTCACTGAACAGGGCGAAATACACATCGGAATAAGGACGCTTGAGGCGATCGGAAGGAACCGCATAAGGCTTGAGTTCACTATTGCCGACACTGGTATAGGAGTCCCAGATGACATTGGCGATGAACTGTTTGAGCCCTTTACTCAGATAGAATCGCCGAGACAGAAAAAAGTCAAAGGGACAGGTCTCGGTCTCAGTATTGTCAAACAGCTGGTCACACGAATGGATGGTACTGTGCAACTAAAAAGAAATGCAGAACAGGGGACGACGGTCACCTTCACTTTGGTAGTCGGTAAAGGGGAGATTTACTCGGCCCCAGAGGCCGCAAAGATTCCGACTCCCATTCTGACCAGCCCGAATCGTCGTCTTTCAACTCTGATAGTTGAAGATGAACAGATTAACCAGCAGATTCTACAGGCAATTCTCACCAAGCTCGGACACAGATCAACTATCGCCGGAGATGGAAATATAGCTCTTAAACTTCTCAAAACGCACCAATTTGACATTGTCCTTATGGACGTTCAGATGCCGGAACTGGATGGCATCGAAACGACGAAGATAATAAGGAGTTCAGAAGACTACCGACATGTACAGGATATCCCTATTATTGCCCTGACAGCATACGCAATGGCTGGAGACAAGGATAAATGCCTTGAAGCCGGCATGGACAGCTATCTGGCCAAACCTGTCGATATTAAGGCACTTGAAAAAGGCCTGAAAACCCTGACGGCAGACAAATAACACCTTTGCTGTCCACTACATTACGACAAATCTCCGAACAGCCATGGACAATTCTTCCTGCTCTTCTTTTCATATACCCTAAATATGATCCGCTTTATCCAAAGTCAGGCTGATATCATCGAGTCCTTGCAACAAACACTGCCTACGACACATATCAAGATCGATTACTATTCTGTCACCTCGATGAAGGGTGATTTTCGGTTGGCTGAACATCTCACCTCTTGATTTTTGATCCCAGCTCCTAACACCTTTATTCTCTTGACCAGATTGACATTTAGCGATAGATTTCAGGACAGTGCATATACACAATTGATCCTCTCTAATTTATAGAATTATGCTTTTGGAAAACAGGAGTAACTACAGAACAAATCTGCAACTTTTTCTTTGACAAAGAAAAGAGGACGAATTAGAGTATTTAATTTTTTAATTAAATTCTAATACACACAACACGCAATTCCAAGATCAAAGGTCACAATCGGATAACCAAATGAAAAGATATTATATTATTGCTATCCTCGGTTTATTCATTGGCTGTACCAATGTTCATTCGGCCGACAACAACCAACCAGCAACTAAGATCCGGAAGATATGGACCGAGGAACAGGCAGTAGCCTTCGCCATCGCCGAGAACCCCGACAGCACTATTGCCTTGAACCGAATTGAACAGGCAATGGCCGCCGCCACCATGTCCCAGGCTGTCGATTACCCCTTGGTGAACGTTTCCAGCGAATATGGCCAAACCAACAACCCCATGTATTCCTTTGGCAATATTCTCAACCAAGGTGCTTTTAACGATACCATCAATTTCAATAATCCCGGCAGGACCGACAACCTCCAGGTCAAGGCCCAGATTAACTATCGGCTTTATAATGGAGGCATGGACAGTGCCGACCAGGCAGTCGCCAACGCAAATATCGATATATCCCGGACTGATCTTATAGCTGTTCACCAGCAGCTTGGATTCGAGGTTGTAAAAACCTTCCAAGCTATTATTCAGTCCGAGAAAATGGTTACTGTCCGTAAAGAAGCACTTGCCTCAATTTCCGCAGCTTTTGAAGTTGGCAAGGCTAGATTTGATGCCGGAGACCTGCTTAAGCAAGACCTCCTCAGCCTTGAACTGCAGCAATCAGTTGCCGACGAAAATCTTATAAAAGCCAAACACACACTGGAACTCACTAAACGAATCTTTCTTAACCTCCTCGGCCTTCCGGAAGGAGAAGTCACCGTTGATCCTGACAGCAGTCTAAAACAAAAGATCCCTGAATCCTTCGATTTTCATAATCACCACAAGTTAAAAAAGCTTGAGGCCATTGAAAGAGAGGCCGTAGCTGAGCTGAAGAAGGCCCACGGCGGCAAGCTGCCATCGATAGACGCTTTTGCCTCTTATCAGGTTGATAAGGGCTGGGTGCTCGACGAAACGGGTGATTCATGGATGGCCGGAATAAGGCTCAACTACGCTCTGTTTGACGGCAAAAAAAGCTCCTCCCAGATCGCCATCGCTCAACTTAAACTTCAGGAGATTCAATATCTTAGAAAAAAAACAGAACTTACTCTCAACTTGGAAGTTCAAAAGGCCCTTCTTGACTATGAACAGGCAAGAAAAAGACAAAGCGTCACTGAAAAAATGGTTGGAGTCGCCACGGAGGTTACACGACTCAGTCGAGCCCGGTTTAAGGAGGGGGTAATTCTTGCCTCCGACTTGATTGATTTTGAACTACGCCTTTCTGACGCACAAGCCAGAAATCTAGCGGCTAAAGCCGGTTATCAGGTGGCGATTGCCAACCTGCGAATGGCTGTGGGACTTGAACAATTTTCCAAGAGATAATTATTGGGGTAGGAGATTTGAAAATGAAGCTCAAACAATGCAGTTCCATGCTCATCGTTATGATACTCACTGCTTTTCTTTCAAGTTGTGATAAAAATGAAGCAACATCTGAAAAAGCTTCCCAGCCTCAACCGTCTGCCAAAGTGTCCGTTGCCAAGGTGACCAAAAGAATTGCCGGTGATCAGGTCGAGGTGGTCGGCACAATACAGGCTGTCGAACGGGCGGAGATTTCCTCAAAGATAACAGGTAATATTGTCAACCTTCCGGTCGATCTTGGATCAATGGTCAAGCGGGGCGATCTCCTCATCGAACTCAGTGCTGGAGAAATCTCAGCGCAGGTGCAGCAAGCTAAAGCACGGCTCGAACAAACTGAGCGTAATCTTGCAAGAGAAGAAAGCCTCTTAAGAAAAAACGCTGCAACCCCCCAAACGGTAAAATCATTGAGAGACAGTACCAGAATAGCAGAAGCCGCCTATAAAGAATCATTGACGATGCTTGCCTATTCTCGAATCACTGCACCTTTCTCCGGTATTATCACTAAAAAACCGGCAAATGTAGGGGACCTGGCAACGCCCGGAAAACCTCTTCTCTATCTAGAAGAAGAAAATAACCTTCAAGTACTAACGGATATTCCCGAGGCGATGATGCTCCGAATAAAAAAAAATGACCACTTAGCGGTGTTTGTTCCGTCCGTGAATCTTTCCATCGAAGGGGTTGTCGCTGAGTTATCCCCGATTGCTGACCCATCATCCAGATCTGCACCGATAAAGCTCCGTATCAAACAAGATCCCCGACTTCGATCCGGACAGTTTGCCAGGGTAGCCCTGGTTACAGAACAGGCAGAAACCCTGACAGTTCCGACTTCGGCAGTGATACCGTACGGCCAGATGGAACGAGTATTCGTTATGCATGAAAATAGGGCCATACTTCGTCTCGTTCGGACCGGTGCCCAAAGTGATGGCCACATTGAAATCCTCAGCGGACTCACGGAGAACGAAACCGTTATCACCCAGGGCAACCTGAACCTCACGGACGGCCAACCAGTTATTATTCAATAGTCTCATAATGTTACACAAAAAATCCAGGGTAATTCAGTTATGAAGTCCTCCTCAAATAACACGACAGGTTTTGCCGGAGGTTTGGCGCGTGCATTTATCAACTCCAAGCTGACACCACTCGGTATCATCGTCTCCCTTCTTCTCGGCTTTCTGGCCATCGTTCTGTTGCCAAGAGAAGAAGAACCACAGATTAAAGTACCAATGATCGACGTGATGGTTGCCATGCCGGGTGCCGCACCGAAAGAAATAGAAGAACGGCTGACTATCCCAATGGAAAAGCTGCTCTACGAATTGCCCGGAGTCGAATACATCTACTCGACCTCCATGCCCGGTCAAAGTCTTCTTGTGGTGCGCTTTTTCGTCGGTGAGAACCTTGAGACTTCCATCGTTCGATTGAACCAGAAATTGGCCACCAATTTTGACCGGATTCCCCATACTGTCGGGCAGCCGATCATCAAACCACATATTATTGACGATGTCCCCATTATGGCCCTGACCTTCCATGGCAAAGGCTATGATCATTATACGCTGCGACGGATGGCAGCCCAGATTGACGACGCCATCAAGAGTATCAATGAGGTGGCGGAGACCAAAATAATCGGTGGAACGAAAAGAGTCTTAAACATCCACTTCGATCCCCTGTTGCTTGCCTCGAGAAACCTGTCTCTCACCGAAATAGCCCCAAAGATTCAGGCAGCAAACAGTCAATCCCATTCAGGCAGCCTCAAATCCCTCAACCAGGAAATTCTGCTCCAGACCGGCACATTCTTGCACAATGCGAAAGAAATTGGTCGTATTGTTGTCGGGGTTTATGGCGGGCAACCGATTTATCTGAATGAAGTCGCCAAGATTACCGACGGTCCGGAAGAGCCTGTAGACTACGTCTTATATGGAGTTAATCACGGCGAGGGTCAAGAAGCGGCAGTTACCCTGTCTATTGCTAAACGGCCCGGAGCAAACGCAGTTTCTGTCGTACACGATGTACTGAAAAAGGTGGAAACCCTTAAGGGGAGCCTTATTCCTGCCGATCTCGTGATAAGTGTGACTCGTGATTACGGTGCGACCGCCTCAGAGAAGTCCAACGAGCTGCTGCTGCATATGGGTATCGCTGTTTTTGGGGTGGCCCTGCTCATTCTTTTTTTCCTTGGCTGGCGCGAGTCAATCGTAGTCATGCTTGCCATACCTTCAACGCTTGCCCTCACCTTACTGGTCTTTTATCTCTATGGCTACACGTTGAATCGCATCACCCTTTTCGCTCTCATTTTTTCCATAGGAATTCTGGTTGACGATGCGATCGTGGTCGTCGAAAATATTGTCCGTCATCTCCGGTTACCGAGCAGCAAAGATAGACCCAGAACGCTGGTGGCCATTGAGGCGGTTGCCGAGGTAGGGAATCCAACCATCCTCGCAACCTGGGCAGTCATTGCGGCAATATTGCCCATGGCCTTTGTCGGTGGACTGATGGGCCCCTATATGCGCCCTATTCCGATCGGTTCTTCTGCGGCCATGCTCTTTTCCTTGATTATAGCTTTTACCGTCACCCCCTGGGCAGCAACGCATATTTTAAAAAACCAGAAACCGTCACCCAATCATAACGAAGAGGATAGTGAGCCCGACGACTGGTTCACTCGGGTCTACCACAGGATTATGGATCCCCTTCTTGCCCATAGTGGGTGGCGTATATTATTTTTCGCGACCATTATTGCCATGCTCCTTGGCACCTGCTCTATGGTCTATTTCGGCCTGGTTAAGGTCAAGATGCTGCCATTTGACAACAAAAGCGAATTCCAGGTGATTCTTAACATGCCTGAGGGATCAACCCTTGAGCAGACGGCAAGGGTCGTTAAAGAAATGGCAGACACGGTCAGAAAGGATGCAGCCGTCACCAACTACCAGATATATGTCGGTACTGCCTCTCCTTATAATTTCAACGGCCTTGTCCGTCACTACTTTATGCGCAGTGGGCCGACCGTCGCCGATATCCAGGTGAACCTTCTACCAAAGAACGAACGCTCCCTGCAGAGTCACGATATAGCGACCAGGATTCGGCCACCACTTGCGGCAATCGCTGCCAAATACGGAGCAGCCGTAGTCGTGGCCGAGGTTCCGCCAGGTCCTCCCGTGCTACAGACCCTGGTGGCCGAGATCTACGGCCCCACCGATGCTTCGCGAGTAAAACTTGCCAAAGAAGTAAAAAAGATTTTCTCTACGACAACAGGCGTTGTTGATATCGACTGGTACCGTGAAGCGGATCGCCTACGTAAGGTCATTACCGTTGACAAGGAAAAGGCGGCTTTAAACGGTATTTCTGAAAAACAGATAACCAGGGCTATCGAAATCGCCGTTCGCGGGTATTCTCTCGACCTTTACCATCAACCAACAGACAAGGAAGCAATTGAAATGGTGTTGGAACTTCCCGCGGAATATCGGGCAAGGGTGGAATCAATCCTGAATATCTCTTTGCATTCCGAGATAAACCCATCGTCACAGCTGGTTCCTCTAAGAGAGCTGGTAACGGTCTCGGAGCAGAAGGTAGAGCAACCCATTTATCGCAAAAATCTTAAGCCGGTCATCTATGTTACAGGGGATGTCGCCGATCTGGTGGAAAGCCCTGTCTACGCAATTTTTGAGATGAACAAAAAACTTGCAGAACTTGATGGCCGAGATTTTGGAGGTCGACAGGAAAGGATAAAAATCTACAACTTGAATCAACCGTTTTCGCTCAATGAACCATCCATAAAATGGGACGGGGAGTGGCATATCACCCTTGAAGTCTTCCGCGACCTGGGACTGGCTTTCTGCGTAGTTATGGTACTTATCTATATGCTTATGGTCGGTTGGTTTAAAAGCTATATTACTCCGTTGGCCGTGATGGCAGCCATTCCCTTCTCGCTCATCGGTATCCTTCCAGCCCATTGGGGTTTCGGAGCATTTTTTACCGCTACCTCAATGATCGGTTTTATGGCTGGGGCGGGTATTGTCGTGCGTAATTCAATTATTCTGGTCGATTTTATCGAGCTACGGCTCCGTCAAGGTGAACCGCTGGCCAAGGCTGTGGTTGACGCCGGAGCAATCCGCTTCCGACCCATGCTGCTCACTGCGCTGGCGGTAGTCATCGGAGCCTCAGTGATTCTTGCCGACCCAATTTTCCAGGGATTGGCTATTTCGTTGATGTTCGGAGAGATAGCCTCACTCCTCATCAGCCGCATGGCGGTGCCGGTTATTTATTTTGTTATTAAAAAGCATCAACATCAGGAACCTGCCAATGTAGTGTAAACCTTGGTAAGATACATCTCCTTACGACCCTGTTTAACAAAGAATACAACTATGACAGACCAGATTTTCAACCCTTTTGAAGACCGGCTGAGCCGGGATATCCGCAATGATTTATCAGGAGGATTAGCCGAGGCAGTGGAGACAGGAAGTACCGATAAGCTAACCAGGATTGTTACCAACTATCGGCAACAGTATCTTGCTGAGTGCTATCGTGCCTTCCTTGAAGATCGATATGCCCAATACACAAAGGCACTTAACGTCATCCATAGTGGCATAACCAACCCGATTGAGCGGGGGTTGGTGCTCTGGAATCTCGGACTTTTCTTCGAGGTTCATGAAGTGTTGGAACACGTCTGGTATTCAGCTGATGGCAACATGAAAGCCGTTCTTCAGGCCCTGATTCGCTCGGCCGGAGTCTATATCAAGCGTGAATACGGTTTTAACGAATCAGCAGACAGGATTGCCGCCAAGGCGATTCCAGTGCTTGAGGCTAACCGAAATATTCTTGATGGGTATTTCAAAACAGAAGCCCTTATCTCAGCCCTCAGAGACCCTGATGCTTTACCGCCGATCCTGAACTGAGGGTCTGTCCGTTCATGCCGCACCTATCAGAAGCCGGTAAGGACATCCACCCTACCGGCTCAAGCTGAACGTAAGCAGCACTAACTATTCATGAAAAATCGGGCAAGTTGAGAGTCGACACCTTTCGAGGATGATCTTTGCAGTGTTTTTTCTACAAATTCGACGCTTCCTTTATCTGTGACAGTAATCACCGCGGAAGACCTGGTCCCATAATCAACTCCATCGATAAAGATGGTGCTCAGCAGCCGCTCCCAGTCAAGTCCAACCTTTGTGTTGGGTAACTGTTCATCCGATGGACGTTTCGTATCTTCGAGCGGGCCAAATATCTTGACAGGATCGATCCGGTTTGTCTCCACCATATGGGGAAAAAGCAGCTCTTTTCCCCGGGTCACCTTGGGCCAGGGAACATCGAGCAGATGATTACTGAGACCGTAGAAACCTGGGACAAGCAACTTCGGTCCGACCGATCTGTTGCAATAATAATAGAGCTGTTCTCTGTCTCCAAGGATCAGGCTGAATCCGTTGTATCTGTCACCTTTGTCAGCAAGTGCTCGCATATAATGGCCGGCAGCCAAATCACCGGTAAGATAGTCGAGCAGGATCCTCCCGCGAGAGGGTACGTCAGCTCGATTGGTCGCAGGTTCACGATAGTTGGTAATTGCAGCAAATTTCAACTGCGCCGTAATCCCAAGCCAGGTGCCGCCCCCCTGAAGATCACGCCCGGCAAGTATTGTTTTTTCTTTATCGAGGAAATCAAGCGCAGCAGTAGGTCGAGAGAGGAATTCGTCCCGATTCGCTGCAACAACCAGCTGGTATCCGGGAGTGGTTCGATATGAAAAAAACAGCAAACACATGGCTTCATCCTACCTTATGATTGTCGAGGCCACTCCACCCCTTTTTCTTCGTTGACAAAATAACAGAACTTGGTCCATTCAAACTCTTTTTTGGAGAGAGGACATCTCAGGGTTATTTTGTGTTCACCGATTGCCGCAATCTCCCAATCCCCTTTTCTGCGAGAACCTTCGATACGAATTTTTTGACCGACCTGAAATGAATACGGCTTAAAAACAGTCACATCATACTTCATGCCTTTCTCCCTATTTGTAAATGATTTTCTATCCCTTGGTCCCAGGTAATGGAACGCTCCAACCATAGTTGCATTTCTGAGAAGAAATGGTACCTTATAAGAGACTGGTTTCCAATATCCTCAATAAGCATCTGCCGATACTAACTCTTTTTTGCATGATAATATGTCGATTCCACCCAAAACTGCCTCTGCTGCCGTCGCCATCATAAGGAGCCTTGCGCCCCGCGAGAGTTTTTTAATCCTCAGAAGAGTTGCTCACCCCGACGATCCGTGGTCCGGCCATTTTTCCTTTCCCGGAGGCAGAAAGGAGACTAAGGATCAGGACCTTCTCGCCACCTGTATCAGAGAAACCATAGAAGAAACAGGCATTCTCCTTGAGGCAGATCAACTACGGCAACGTCTTCCTCTGGAACCTGCCGGTCTCAATCTCCACAGTCCACTTTGGGTAGAACCTTTTCTCTTCACCATCGCAAATCAGCCGCGCCTTAATCTGAGCCCACAAGAGATACAAAGTGCCTGTTGGCTCAATATCCGGCAGTTTCAAGACACTGAGCGGCATAAGAGCGTGGAAATGATACCCGGTCACCTTTTCCCAGCCTACCCCCTCAACGATTACTACCTCTGGGGGTTCACCTATAGATTATTGTGTGCCATTCTCCAGATGGACGCCAAACAAAAATAGTTTGCCATTTCCACGCAGTCACTTATTACTATAACAAGATGATTTGCAATAAGACTAAGCTTTACATTAACGAGTACCTAAGAGGGTGAATTGTATGACTGAATATAAGAATGTTCTCGGTACCCCTTTGGAAATATGCAGCATCGAACCAATGACCGGATTTACCCGGGACGGTAGTTGTAAAGTGACTGTCGACGACTATGGAGTCCACGGGGTCTGTGTTCAAGTTACCCAAGAGTTCCTAGAATTCTCAAAAAGCAAGGGGAACGACCTGTCGACACCCATGCCAATGGCCGGATTTCCCGGACTGCAACCGGGGGATCGGTGGTGTCTCTGCGCTTCGAGATGGAAAGAGGCTCTCGAGCATGACGCTGCTCCACTGGTCAACTTGGCTGCAACCCATGAAATTGCCCTTTCCTTTGTCTCACTTGTGGACTTACTTACGCATTCACTGGACAATGGACATAGCTGAACAGTGACACGAAAATCGGCACAACCTGGGAACAATTTGATTGTTCTGCCGGAATCCGTGATATATCCCCCCGTTAGTAGCGGGAAATCTAAACCCAGGTTTGATTTCGTCATATCAGTAATAACGTAACCTTTTACAACTCTATCGCCATGCCCTTAGCCACCTCTCTCTTTTTTTCTTCTCCCATCAAGATACCGAGTAGTTCCAGGCCAAATTCAATAGAGGTTCCGGCTCCTCTGCTGGTTACACAGTTCTTGTCGAAAACAACCTTCTCCCCGACATGCTCCTGGCTACTCAACTGACCTACAAACTTCGGATGACAGGTGGCTTTTTTCCCTTCAAGCAGCCCGAGGTGTTCCAGGACAACAGCCGGAGAGGCGCAGATAGCCCCGTAGAGCTTGTTTGCACTATCCTGTTTTTTCAAGAGTTCCGCAAGGACAACTGAATTCTTCAGATTCTCTGCTCCAGGAATTCCGCCGGGCAGAACAATCAAGTCATATGTGTCATCCACACAATCAGAAAGCGGCCTGTCAGCCAGAACCTTTACGTTATGTGATGAAGTCACCTGCAGCTCGTCACCAACTGCGGCTAAATCGACTTGGGCCCCAGCCCGCCGAAAAACATCCACGACACTTAGAGCCTCTATCATTTCAAAACCTTCGGCTAGCGGCACAAGAATCTTTTTCCCCATTGTTGCCTCCTTTGTTATTTTTTGATTTTACAGCAGATAAACAGTAATCAACTTACTGATATCGTCAAATTCCATTTTATTGACCTCTATCTTCCCACAATGATCAGAGATTTATTGTCATTGTGTGCTATAATCTGGGGTTCCAGTCAGTTGCTTTCGATACACTGACGCTATCAAAATCCTCAACAGATAACAGGAAATAACCATGACAGGTGAGCTACCGAGACAACAAAATCCAAAACCAAAGCCAGGCTTTTCAGGGATGCAGGTGCTGGGCATAGTACTCGCCTCAATGTGTATTGCAATTGTTGCCACTGCCTTTGCTATCAAATTATATCTTTTCCCAGCTCCTTTCAGCCCAGTGAAACTCTCTCAAGGTGAGGCACAGCAACTGGCGGCAAAACTTGATAAACTTGAGGATCTTAGCCGCCAGGTACCAAAAAAACAAAGAGAGTATGCCAAAAACGGCACACTATTACCGGAACAATACAGTGAAACAGGAGGGACTCGGAATATCAATTTCACCGAACGTGAATTGAACGCCATGCTAGCAAAGAATACTGACTTAGCCGAAAAACTGGCCATCGACCTTGCAGAAAATACGGTCAGCATCAAGCTACTCATTCCTCTTGATCCCGATTTTCCGATGCTTGGAGGAAAAACACTGAGAGTAAAGGCCGGCGCTGAACTTGCTTACAGGGATGGAAGACCAGTGATTAAATTAAAGGGTATCAGCCTGATGGGAGTCCCAATGCCAAATGCCTGGTTAGGAGGAATTAAAAACATAGACCTCATCAAGGAGTTCGGAGGGGATAAGGGCTTCTGGAAAACCTTTGCAGACGGGGTCGACTCCATCACCGTAGAGGAAGGTTCTTTGAAAATTCGACTCAAAGAGTAGCAACTAAAAAGGCCACCATCTTGAGGATGGCGGCCTTTTTAGAATTATTTAAGCTGTTACAATTATTGGCTTTTGGATAGAGGCAGATCGGTTTCCATGATCGAAGTCTTCTCCTTGCTCAAAGCCTTCGTCTCAGGCATCACAAACCCGCGATCAATACCGTCATCCCTAACAACTGGCGTACCTTCCTGGTCTGCCATGAACACAAGATTGGGGTCTAATACGTTCATTTCCTGTTCTACCCGCTCAATATTACCGAGCACCTTTGGTGCAATTTCTACCTCGGGATATTTGACCAGAATGTTTTTCAATAGCTTACGAGATCCTATAAGGAGTTTTTTCTTGCTCTCTAGATCCGTCGTTTTGGTAAATCGGATAAAGAGGTCGGCTGCTTTTCTCCTGTCAGCTTTTGCAGCTTCCAAAGACAGTTCCTTGATCTTCGTCTCAGCTTTGGTGGAATATTCACTATCCATCAAGTTGGTGAAAACCACGATAGCTTCATCATACCTGCCATCTTTGGCCAGCAACATACCATTGTTCCACTGGTTCTGGTGCTCCTGCATACTGGCCATTTTACCTGTTTCGTTTTCAACCGCCTTCGCCAACTGCAATTCCTCATTTTTTGATTTGATCACAAACTGCTTTTCAGGACCTAGAATATCAGTTGGTAGTGTCTCCAGAAGCTTAAGAGCCTCAGGAAATTTCTTTTCATTACTCAGTTTGTTAATTTCATCCATGGATTTATTAAACCACTTGTCAGCCGAGGCCAAGACAGAATCCTTAATGAAATTTACGTTGGTTACGACAGGAGAATAAGGATAACTGGCCAGGAATTTTTCTGCCTGCCAGCCTATTTTATATCCATCCCGCTCAGGAACGAAACCTAAAAAATTTCTGAGCATTTCGGAGAATTCCCGGAGCTCAGGGCTGCCCCCCTTAGACTGATCTAGTAACGCCAATTGAAGTTTAGACCATTCTTGGAGTTGACCAATTTTCTGGTAATCCTTAGAAATTTTCTTATATTCGGAGGCAGCCGAGCTGTAATTGCCCGAAGCGGTATAGAGATCCGCCAGCATCGTCCGCAAAGAGACCAAATCGGTAGCCTGCTCATCGGAACCCGACATCTGATTAACCACCTGCTGATAAATCTCTGCCGCTTTTTCTTCCTGATGAAGAGAAATCAGGGCATTACCATAGAGAATTTTAGTCCAGAGATGTACCTGAGAACGTTGAGACTCTGGAATCTTCAACCAAACCTGGATAATCTCCTCGTATTCCTTAGTGGTTGCGTATCTGGCAATCAAAGTTTCGAGTTGAGTCAGGTCAGCCCCTCCTTCCCGCTGATTCCAGCCAACACCTTTGTCCTCCGAGTGGGCCAGTAACCGTCCGCAAGCATCTTCCAAAAAAGAAATGTCGTTCTTCTGGAGTTCGAAGATATCCTGACTGCTAATTTGAGCTGCGACATCAACCTTCCGGGCTTGGAGCATCCTGGTACGTAACTCACTGTAACCATTCAGTACAGTCTGCAACCGCTGAAAGCAGCCCACCCTCTGCGCCGACTCCTTATCCGTGAGCTTCACGTTCACTGACTGACTATCCAACTTCTTCCAACTATCAAGCTTACGCCCATACTCAAAAATTCTGTCGTTAATATACTCAGCAGAAGGCAACTCAACCTCCGCACCCATCTCAACGCCCTTTTCCGGCTGCTGCTCCTCGATATCCAGGGACTTTGGCTGCTCCTGCCCTTTAAGGCCATCGTCATCCTGAATAAATACGGGTGAAGACTGTTGGGAAGAAGTTGGTGAAGGGAGTTGACTTACCCTCGGTTTTTCAGGAAGGGCACAGCTACTCAGATTGACGGCGCAAAAAGCAATAAATGCACCCCATATGATTTTCTTCATATTGTTTTCTCGATAATTTAACGTTGTTGTTTTTCTACTTGTTATAATATCGGTAGGAATCAACCGATATTAAATAATTGTTGAAATGTAATGACTCTGAGAGAACAAAAAACCGTTCCGCTCAGTCAGTGTTGTGTTTCGGTGGTCGTTCTCCAGAAGGGCTGAAAATCTCTTTCCATCACAAACCGCCCCGTGTCTGTCGTACTGCCGAAAGTTAGAATGGACGGCTTAGAACGTACACTATCACTCACCTGAACCACAGGTTCGACAATTTTACCGCCCTGCTGCGGATCTACACCGAGATTCAGTTGGCCTAGATTGTCCCTTTTTATACTGAGACCATTAAAAGAAAGATCCACTGGGTCAAGTCTACTTGCGTAATGCTGCTCCTGCAACAAGACATTTGCGATTTCACTCCATGCTGGTAGAGCACCGGCTGAGCCACTGATACGGCTTGAATTTCGCCTCATCGGTTCATTATTATCAAACCCTACGTAAACTCCAAGAGTATACCCATCAGCAATAGTCATCGCCACCCCGTTTTCAGCAATTCCCGGCAAATAACCGAAAAACGAGGCATTGGTATAGTCGTTGGCTGTACCGGTTTTCCCAAGTAGTGGAATGGCAAAATTTAAGTCAGCGATTTTCTTGCCGTTAACCTGGCCATCATCTCGAAGTCTGACATTATTATCGGCACCTCTGCCGGTACCGAACTTCACAACATTTTCCAGGAGATGCCCAATCGCTAAGCTGATTTTTGCATTGATAACCTGTTTTTTAACCGGTTTCGGCTGAAAAAGTGTTTCGCCCTCGGCTGATTCAATACGATCCAAAATTGCCAATGAATCATTATTCTCTTCCTGGTTACTCTTGCCGAAAGTGGTGACTTGTCCGGTAATCAGTCCTTCATACATTTTTGTGGCTTCAAGCAAGGTAACGACATTTGATCCAAGCGGAAAGGAAAGCACCGGCTGGAGAGTGCTTGTGATTCCAAGCTGCTTGGCTAACCGAATGATATAATAGAGTCCCACAGTAACTCGAAAATCCCTTATCTGAGAAAGGACCTCGATACTGTAGGGTAATTCGTCGTTTAGTTTTTGATACTCATATTCAAGCTGCTCGTTCACCTTATCAAACGCATGTACTGTCAAAGTAGAATTTAACTTGACGTTTCCCCAGAATCGTGATTTTTCCTCATCTGTCAACCATGCTAGATGATTTCTAATCTCAGAGTGGTCCATCCGGACCAAGCTGCCTTTTTCACCCTGTAGACGCATGAAGTGCAACTCACCGGATAGTCTATCTACGTAGAGTGAGTAGCCACTGGTAGAGTCAAAAAAATCAGCCGAGCCTGGTGCAGCGTCTGCTTCAATAAGCGATCTATAGAGAGTCAATTCTTTCCGCAGTGGTTCAAGGAGCAGATAATTATTGGCAAGCAGGTTCTTGCGTAAATTCAGTTCACTCACTTCAGATCCTGAGAGTTTCGTCCTCCGTTGCGCCAATTCATTATTTATGTCCCTTAAAAATTTTTCATAATCCAGCCCGTAGGGTAATTCCTTCAACACCTCATACTCTTGCATCATTCCGTCAAATATAAAATCCGTTTCCAGATTGTCAATCGCCAGACGATAAGCTGAGGCACGGAGAACTTCACGATTGACCTGAATGCCATATTTGTCACGAATTGTTGCCCTATAGCTCCGGTATGGTACTTCTTCCGCAGTGCCCATTTTCGGCCCTAAACCGACTTTGTCGGCGACCTCGCTTAACTGCTGAGTAGTGAGCTTATCACAAAGGTGATAGAGCAACCATACAGAGGCGACATTTTCAGAGTGTACTCCAGCCCAACTCATGGAGACCCAGTCGTAGGGGCTAATATGGTCGGGTCTTGGGAAATATGCTTGATCTTGATAGACAAAGACATTCCGGCTGTTTTTCAGACTGTCGGCACTGTTCCAGCCGAGCTGGAGTGCAGCGGTATAAACTAATGGTTTAAAGGATGATCCCATAGTCCTTTTCGCCTGGATAGCCCTATTAAAAAATCTGTTTTCGGTCCCACCTGCCATAGCTTTTATGGCACCATCTTTTATGACCAGCGCTCCACCCTGCACTTGCGGATATTTTTCTAACGCAAGTAGTCGCTGGTTTATTTTCCGGAACTTCGCGCACACTCACCCACACCTTATCCCCGGACTTCAATTGAGTCACAAGTTTAGCCTGGTCTCCTTTTTCTGTCTCGCTCCATCGATTTTTCTGCCATTTTAACCGTGCCTTGACCAATCCGGAAAGTCCTTCAGAATCTATCACCCCCTGGCCTAATTGCTTATCCAGGGAGACAGTAATACGTATATTCTTGCCCTCGCCTTCAATATTCTGGATATGACCGAACAGGAAAGCGCCTTTGCTTAGAACTGAGTCACCTGAATAATCGAGGGCGGCCAACTCAGCCTGAACCTCTTGCCGTTCATAACCTCTGAGTCGAACATCCAATCTGGATAATTCACCACGTAAAATGGCTAGGGTATTCTGCTGTAGATCTCGATCTACCGTGGTAATCACTCGTACGCCGGATGTAGAGATATTGTTTACGTCATGGAGTTCAAGGGCATCGAGTACCTCGGTTGAGGAAACCGCATCCCTGACCAACTCCATTGCGTAATCAAGGTCATATCCCACTTTCCCATTTTTAAAAACAAGTTCCGAATTTATTGCGTCGTTGTAGGTGAAAGCGTCGATCATACCCAACTCCTGCATATTATCGAGAACATACCTCAACCGGGTTTTTGCCCGCGACCGAGCGAGTTCCGAGGCCTGCTCAGTGTTTTTGATAAATGGATTGTAGTAATTCGGTCTTTTCACGCTTCCAGCAATAAATGCACATTCTATCAGAGACAATTCGCTCGGCATTTTATCAAAGTAGTATCTGGCTGCAACCCCGAGTCCATGCCCATTACCACTCACGTAAAATTGATTGGCATAAAATTCAAAGATCTTCTCTTTGGGATAATAGTATTCCAGCCTCAGGGCAAAAAGAAGCTCTTTAATCTTTGCTTCAATTGATCTATCCGATCGTTTAAACAGATTCTTTGCTGTTTGTTGGGTCAAGGTGCTGCCCCCCTGCACCACTCTCCCCGCTTGAATATTCTTGATCATAGCCCGAACGATTCCTACAACATCAAAACCATAATGCGAAAAAAACCTGTTATCTTCGGAAGCCACCACCGCATTGACAAAATTCTTGGGAATCTCACTATATGAGACATACTGACGGTGTGCAGTATCAAAAAAAACCCCGAGTTTTGTTTTGCCGTCACTATAGAAAACATTACTCTCTTTCCCGAGAATCTGTTGAATATTCTCTATCTTGATCTCATCGCCCGGTTCTAAAACAACCAACCGGTAAATTGTTCCAAACAGGCCCGCTGCCACAATGATGCAAGTGATTATTAAGAATAAGAATAGCTTTTTCAACATGATTCCAAAAATTGTTTTTTCAAGACACCTAACGACAGCAGATAAATATAGCTTGACAATAAAGAGGGTATAAACCTTGCAATTACTCAGTATCTCGGTTTTAAATAGTCTGCTGAAAATTTTTTAACCGACCAGGTAAGAATGTACATGGTTAGCCAATATATCTCAACAGGCTAATTATAAACTTGGCTGTCTTTTTGATAACCTTTCCAGTCACAGACGACTAACAATTTGAAAATGACTTCCATATTAAAAACGCTTTCCGTAGGCCTGTCTCTGTCAATTTTTGCAATTACCCTTTCTAGTTGCACAAACAACAATAATGTTACCCGAATTCCAGATTTTTCTATTGGAGAACCGTCGAGTAATGCCATTAATGCAACTACTGAAGACGAACTCGATGATATCGAGTCCAAGGCCTGTCTCAATGAAGAGCTAGTGGCCCTCAGTCAAACAGGTAACTGGGACGAGAAATCTTTACCGGGTTATATTTCGCCATCCGATGGTGTTATTTTTGATTTTCCTGTGGTACTGAACAAAAAAGTCGATATGTATTTGGATCTTTTTCAAAACGAACAGAGGAAACAATTTGGCCACTGGCTAGCCAAATCAACCAAATATCGACCCATGGTTGAGAAGGAGTTGGCAGAAGCTGGGTTGCCAAAGGACCTGTTTTATCTGGCTATGATCGAAAGCGGATATAATCAACTGGCTTGTTCCAGTTCAAAAGCTGTCGGTCTCTGGCAATTCATGCAGCCAACCGGCAAGCAATATGATTTGCAAGTCGACAAATATGTGGATGAACGCCGCGATCCACTCAAATCCACTAAGGCTGCTGTCACCTATCTGTCCGATCTTTATAAAGAATTCGATGACTGGTACCTCGCAGTCGCAGCTTACAACAGTGGACCTGGAACAATACGAAACGGTCTTAAAAAGTATAATGTTGATAATTTCTGGGATCTGGCGGGTAAACAGTATTTGAGCCTTGAGACCAAACGTTACGTGCCGAAACTCATCGCAGCGCTTTTAATTGCCAAGGACCCTGAAAAATACGGCTTTACAGATATACCTTATTCTGAGCCTCTGCACTACGATTCTATCACTGTCGGTCCAGGTATGAGCCTTGAGGCGATCGCTTTGGTCAGTAACAGCTCAACCAAAGAGATCCAGCGGTTGAATCAGGAGCTACGGCTTGGTAAAACCCCGCTCAATTTACATCGATATGAAGTGAAAATTCCGGTAGCAACAGCTAATATCGCAAAAAAGAATCTTTCCCGCCTGCAGTCCATCGTCAGCACCGGTTACAAAACCCACAAAGTCAAGCGAGGGGACACTCTTTCTAAAATTTGTAAATCTTATAATGTAAACAAGAAAACCATCCTTAAGATAAACAAGCTGCGTAATGGCAAACTTGCCTATGGCCGAGAGCTGAGAATCCCTTATAGCAAAATCACCTACCGACTTCTGCCGAAAAATCCCTCGGAAGCTAAGGCTGCTTACCAAGAAAGCCTGGTCCTGCACCGGATACAGAAAGGAGACACTATTTCCAAGATAGCACAGCGATATAAGGTGCCGCCCAAAATGATCATTGCCTGGAATGGTTTAAAAAATGACACCATACGAGTGGGTCAACAATTGGCCCTTTATATAGATCATGGCGACAGCGCGGGGAACTTGGATTCAGCCGCATCTGATGATACTATTAGGCTGGTCGCAGCAAAAGAATATAAAAAGATATTGCAACATCCTGAAACAGGCTCTCTCTATCAATCGTACAATGTAAAAGACGGTGATACACTCTGGACCATATCCCAAAAGTTCAGTTCCTCGACTGCCGATATTAAAAAAATCAACAACTTGACATCCGACTTGATCATTCCCGGTTCCATATTGAAACTTAAAAAGGTGTAGCTGACGAGCAGGTTACCTTGAGTGATTTAGTGCCTTACAGAATATTTTTATTCATAAAAAACAAGAAAATATTCTGTAAGGCACTTATACCTTTGTGGGGGTGTTAGAAATGTGTTTTTTTGTTCTTTTACAAGAAACCTTTCGTGAAATAATTGTCCCGCTCTCTTTAGCGGGCCGATTATTATCGTCTCTAACCCTCCAAATTATGGATGACAAAAGTTTAAATGATGCCTACTTTTGATCCTGCTGAAAGAAAACTCAACTAACCATTTTCTCTCTAAGCCGTTGTCAAAAAATAACATGCCCGGTAAAATGCCCGGAGCGGTACTCTGTTTAGTACCCCCTTGAGGGATATAAGGATCCCTAACGAAACTGGTGGAAATAGCCTAGTTATTTCGTAACGGCTCCTAAGCTAAAATCTGCTGACCTACCAACTTACATGCCTTGAGCAAAAGCAAATTATCATGTCAAAAACCGATGCACCTTTTCCTTCCCATGATGACTACGGGACTGATGTCCATGTTGTCAAACATGGTGACAAAATTATCATTTTAATCGGCACCGCCCACATTTCCCAAGAATCTGTGATCCTCGTTAAAACAGTCATCGAACAGGAACACCCTGATTGTGTCTGTTTAGAACTTGATGACAAACGATACCGGGCACTCACTCAAAAGAAACAGTGGGAATCTCTTAATTTAAAAACAATTATTAAAGACAAGCAGCTCTCCACTCTACTCGTCAGTCTTCTCATGGCCTCATACCAGAAAAGACTTGGTGGTAAGCTTGGCGTTACGCCGGGAGCGGAACTTTTAATGGCTGCCCAGACTGCAAAAGAGCTACAGATCCCTCTCTCTCTATGTGACCGGGATGTACGCATCACCCTTCGCCGAGCCTGGAAATCCACTTCCTTTTTTAAAAAAGGATATCTGCTTGCTTCACTGCTCGCCAGCCTCTTTGATAAGAATGAGATATCAGAGGAAAAACTTCAGGAACTCAAACAAAAGGATGTACTTACTGAGCTGATGGAGGAAATGGGGGAAACCTTGCCCGACTTAAAACGAGTGCTCATTGATGAACGGGATCTATATCTCGTTGAAAAAATCAAATCGTCTCCCGGTAAGAGAATTGTTGCAGTGGTTGGAGCCGGCCATATTGCTGGGATGCTCACAAAATTTGGCACTGACAACAAGCATAAAATATCAGAGGTAACCCTCATCCCACCGGTGTCTAAGGGATATAAAGTTGCCGGCTGGACCATTCCTTTGATGATCATCAGCTCTATTGGTGTAATTGCTTCCCAAAAAGGAGCCTCAGCGGCAGGAGACAATATTGTCTTCTGGATTCTAGCCAATGGTATCCCTGCCTCTATCGGTGCCCTGCTAGCCTTGGCGCATCCACTGACAACCTTGAGTGCTTTTGCATCTGCACCCATAACAAGCCTGACTCCAGTAATCGGAGCAGGCTATGTCACCGCCTTTATTCAGGTCATGGCCTGCCCACCCGTGGTCAAGGAATTTGAAACAGCCGGAGAAGATATCAGTTCATTTACAGGTTGGTGGAGAAATCGATTACTCAGGGTATTTTTGGTTTTTATCCTCACCGGTTTTGGTTCTGCAATAGGCACATGGGTTGGAGGTTATGAAATCTTCAAGAATCTAATTGGCTAATTGCATGAATTTTTATCTCTCTCTTTAGTTATGACAAACTCGTAAAAACTTCGATTTTCGATGGGTAAGTAAAAAGCTTCATATTGGAGGCGTGCAATTTTCCTATTATTTCGGCGTACATACGGTACGTCGTAATGATAAGAAAATTGTAACAACGAACAAGATGAAGAGTTTTTACGACGCCATCATTTATATTAAAAGGAAATATTTAAATGTCTGAAAAGAAGGCTCAGTCTGTACCACCGCTCACCACACGGCAAAAACAATTCCTCAAAGGCCTTGCTCACCCGCTCAGTCCTCTTGTCCAAATCGGCAAGGATGAATTAAGCCCGGGTGTCCTTGAGAATATTAAAACCGAACTGATGCACCATGAGCTTATCAAAGTTAAGATTGGCAGCAACTGCGGGTTGGAAAAAGATAGTTCTGCCAAAACTATTGCTGAACAGACACAAAGTTCGCTTGTTCAGTTAATAGGAAAGACAATTATCCTCTACAAACCCAATCCGAAAAGAGCCAAAGAAAAAAGGATTATTCTGCCTAAAGCATGATAGCTGATATCTGGATGTTCATCTCCGCAACGCACTGATCATCCGGATATTTTACAATTCGAGAAGAGTTGTTGCTTTCTCTTGGGTAGCGATAATCAGTGAAGTATCTCCCCATTCCTGCACCGAGCCTAGAGCTGCTTGTCGAGCAAGTTCGGGTGTGTTATTTGTTTCACTCAGATGTGCGAGAACGGCAATACGAAGGTTATCCCCAATAAGTCCAGCCAGAAACACAGCGGCATCCTCGTTGCAGAGATGGCCACGGCTGGAACGAACCCGTTGTTGCAAAGGCAACGGATAGGGGCCGTTTTTCAACAGTTGAAGATTGTGGTTAAACTCCAGGATGAGTCCATTGCATCCAGCCAGCCTTGTGCCTATAAGATGAGAAACCTTTCCGGTATCGGTACAATAGCCAATGCTCTTCTTTCCGTCGCTCACCACATACCCAACAGGATCGGCTGTATCGTGGGAAATCCTAAACGACCGAACCTGCAGGTCACCTATCTGCAGGAGATCTCCCGTCTCAAACTCCGTATGAGCAAAGAGCTTGCCCAGTCTTTTTTCTCCGGCCGAAAAAGTGCCCCCATTAAGATAGGTTGGGATTTTGAACCGTCTTGAAATGACTCCAGCACCAAGGATATGGTCATTATGTTCGTGAGTTATGCACAGAGCACGCACCTTTGACAAATCACGTCCAATCGACTTCAGACGCATTTCAATTTCTTTACCGGAAAATCCGGCATCGATAAGAATACCTGTCTTGCCACTTTCGATATAGACGGAGTTGCCACGGCTTCCACTGCCCAATACTGAAAAATGCATCTTCCTCAAACTCCAGTATGTCCAAAGCCACCGGAATCTCGTTCAGTCTTGTCCAAAACTTTAACCTCTCTAAAATTTGCGCGCACAACCGGTGCCAGAACCAGCTGGGCAATACGGTCCCGCCTATTTATTATATAGGGATCTTTGCCATGATTGATTAAAGCGATCTGAATCTCACCACGATAGTCGGCATCGATTGTACCCGGGCTATTGAGGACAGTCACTCCATACTTCACAGCCAGACCACTGCGAGGTCGCACCTGTAATTCATATCCTTTTGGCAATGCTACACTAAATCCAGTGGGAACGAGAGCCCTCTCGCCAGGTTGTATCACCAGACTGCCTCTGACACCTGCTTCCACGTCCATGCCTGCTGCACCTGCTGTTTCGTAACTCGGAAATTGGAGATCCCGTTCATTCTCTGGAACGAGCCAGCACACTTTCACTTCATTTTCATTCATGACAGCTACCTTTTTTCGTTTGGCATGTTCGATTATTGTTTATAAAAAAAGCCGGCACCCTTTTGAGGATGTCGGCTTACAAAAAATTCTACCAGTCTAAGGAAGTACTACTCCTCCATTAATGCCTTACGGCTCAGTCGGATCCGGCCTCTATTATCCACGTCGAGAACTTTTACCTCAATGACATCGCCTTCCTTCACAACATCGGTAACTTTGGCAACCCTTTTTATATCCAGCTCGGAAATATGTACCAATCCATCAGTACCGGGAAGAATTTCGACAAAGGCACCGAAGTCCTTTATGGTTTTCACCGTCCCCTTATAAATGGCACCAACCACAGCCTCGGCGGTTATCGCTTTGACTTTCGCCAATAGGGCATCTGCAAGGTCGCCGCTCAGAGCGAACATTTTTATAAGCCCGGAATCATCAACTTCAATCTTGGCATCAAATTCAGCTGACAGTTCTTTAATGATTTTTCCTCCAGGGCCAATAATATCACGGATTTTATCCGGGCTGATTTTGTGGACCATATATTTTGGAGCATGATCAACAACATGATCACGGGATTTAGTAATACCCTTCATCATTTCAGCAAGGATGTGGACGCGTCCATCTTTGGCCTGTTCAAGGGCTTTGCCCATTATTGCCCGATCAACTCCATCGATTTTGATATCCATTTGCAAAGAGGTAATACCGTCACTCGTACCTACAACCTTAAAGTCCATGTCGCCAAGATGATCTTCATCACCTAAAATATCAGAAAGGATAACGACCTTATCTCCCTCTTTTATCAGTCCCATAGCGATACCTGAAACTGGTCGCTTCAAGGGAACTCCTGCATCCATCATTGCCATGCTTCCGCCACAAACGGTGGCCATGGAAGAGGAGCCATTGGATTCAAGAACTTCCGAAACCACCCTGATCGAATACGGAAAATCTTCCTCAGCAGGCAATACTGCTTCCAATCCCCTGGTAGCCAGTGTCCCATGACCAATATCACGACGAGATGGACCACGTAAAAAACGAGCTTCACCTACACAATATGGGGGAAAATTGTAATGCAGCATAAAACGATTGTGTTGTTCCCCTTGCAGGGTTTCTACACGCTGCTTATCACGCTCACTACCAAGCGTAGTGCTCACCAGTGCCTGAGTCTCACCACGGGTGAACAGGGCTGAGCCATGGGTGCGTGGTAGGTATTCTGTTTCACAGCTGATCGTTCTAATTTCTGTACATTTTCGTCCGCCGATCCTGATTTCGCTGTTGACAATTTTGTCACGCATGAAAGATTTTTTAAAGGAGGATAGCAACTCCTTTATTTCCCTTTCCTTTTCCCCTTCCGGGTCAAGCTTGGCAAGAACTTCTTCTTTCAAAACATCATAGACACTGCCTCGTTCCAGTTTATCAGAAGTATTGAAGACCTTTTCCATTCCTGAGGCTGCCACTTCACGTACTTTAGCTAAAAGCGTTTCATCAACCTGCGGAGTTTCAACCACCGCTTTAGCCTTACCTGATAATTTCTGTAATTCTTCCTGGACATCAATAAGTGGTTGCAAGTGCTCAAAAGCATAGAAAATACCAGACAGGACTTCATCCTCGCTCAATTCATCGACCTTGCCTTCAACCATAACCACAGCTTTCCTGGTACAGGCAACAATTATATCCATGGAGGATTTGGTCAATTCGGAAATGGTCGGGTTGAGGACATACTCGCCATCAATAAAGCCTAGCCTGCCTCCGGCAACTGGTCCTCCAAACGGCACATTGGAAATAGTCAAGGCACATGAAGCTCCTATCAACGCAAGCATATCAGGTTGAACGTTTTGATCTGCTGAAAGGACAGTTGCAATAACCTGTGTTTCCGCAGAGTAACCTTTTGGAAATAATGGACGAAGGGGACGGTCAATAATTCTACAGGTAAGTACTTCATTGTCGCTTGGCCTGCCGATTTCCCGACGAAAGTAATTACCTGGAATTCTACCAACTGCTGCCAGCTTTTCCTGATATTCGATCGTCAATGGTAAAAAATCGGCGTCCGGCTTGCTTTTACCGGCACCGACCACGGTGACCAACACCATGGTGTCTCCTGAACGTACAACAACAGACCCTGATGCCTGTTTGGCAATTTTACCAGTTTCGATGGATATAGTCTTTCCACCAATTTCGGTTTCTACTCTATTAAACATGTTTTCTCCAGATGTGCGGCATCAGGGAAAGGCGCAGCGCCAAATTATCCGACTGGATTATCCACCAGCCCCGTATGCTCTATTTTCTCGGACTTCCTTAAACAACAAAAACCTCAAACAAATCCTAAACGAAGGGTCTGTTTGAGGTAAAAAGATGGCACTATGCCCAGGTCAACAAGTGAGCCTGACAAAAACGAAAGTCTATTTACGAAGACCAAGTTCCTGCAGCATCGTTCTGTATTTATTGACGTCTTTCTTCTTTAGATAATCAAGCAGACTTCGTCGCTGACCGACGAGCTTCAATAGCCCCTGCCTTGAATGATGATCTTTTTTGTGCACTTTAAAATGCTCGGTGAGGTACTGAATGCGATCAGTGATAAGAGCAATTTGTACCTCGGACGAGCCGGTGTCGGTTGGATGGATCTTAAACTTCTCAATTATTTCATTTTTGCTAACTGCTGACTGTGCCACGACAATCCTCCTGAAACTGTATAATAAATACCAGATAGTTAAAATTGACAAACTCGTAAAAACTTCGGCTTCCGATGGATAAGTAAAAAGCTTCATATTGGAGGCGTGCAATTTTTCTATCGTTTCGGTGTACATACGGTACGTCGTAATGATATAAATATTGTAACAACGAACAAGATGAAGAGTTTTTACGACGCCATCAAAATTGATTATTTACAACACTGTAGTCTTTAACAAAGACACTCTACTCTCTACAACAATCAGCCTGCGAATTTGGTGGCGAACCCTGCAGACCAGCTAGATACTTTTTTTACCATACGTTAAACATTACTCACACATTAGCCAACTCGTGGGATTTTTGCAATAGTTTACAGACCTGTTCAACCGTTATCATTTTGTCGAGGCATTGATTTACTGCGTCTTCACCGCTTAAATCATCCCAAGTCAAACTATTGTCAATTGTAAAACTACCACTTTTGATCCTTCGCAACTGAACAAGATGGGCGCCGCATCCCAAACTCCGTCCTATATCCGCAGCCAGTGTCCGTATGTAAGTGCCTTTACTACAGACAACCCTGACGCCAAGGTCTGCCTCCTCTCCAGAGAGGGTTCGACATCCATCGGTCCGTTCAAGTATTGCGATATCAACTTCCCTGGGTTCTTTGGTGATCAGAATTCCTTTACGGGCGTAATAGTACAGCGGTTTTCCTTTGTGCTTCAGAGCTGAATAAGCCGGTGGAATCTGCATTTGCCTGCCCCTAAATCTTTGTAGGCATTCCTCCACTTCAAGGCTTGATATCTCGCCAACCGGACTACGTCCAGACACCGCACCTTCTGTATCTTGTGTCTCAGTCTCAACGCCAAGCCGAAGAGTGGCCAGATATTCCTTTTTCCCCTCCATGAACTGTGAGATAAGCTTTGTTGCAGACCTGCCGGCACAAACAATCAATAAACCCGTCGCAAAAGGGTCAAGAGTTCCGGCGTGGCCAATTTTTTTCATTTGCAAAATTCGACGTAATCGACTCACCACCCCAAAAGAGGTAATATCGACCGGCTTGTCAACAAGAAAGACACCAGCATCGAACTCGTCTATAGTTTTCGGGCTCATAATAACCTGCAATCGAGTCAGCAAATCAGCAAATTACTCGCTCAGTTTTGATAGTTCAACGCCTTAGAGAGCGCACCTTTTATTTCAAGGCACATTTGCTCTATGGTCTTTCCCTGACAACGAAAGCCAGCTGCATTACGATGGCCACCACCGTCAAACAACTTTGCAACTTCCGCTACATCACAATCCCCCTTTGCCCGAAGACTAACAGCAATAAATCCGTCACTGGCCTCTTTTATTAAAACAGCAACCTTGACAGATCGAAGAGATCGTGGAAAATCTATAAATCCTTCAACATCCTCAAGAGTTGCCCCACTTTCTGTCAGCATCTGATCTGACACATGCATAAAAGCTATCTGATCGGATTCAAAAAGGTTGATAGTCGAAAGCACCATCTCCATCAACTTCAACCTTTCCCGGCTGAAATTATCATAGAGGTGACTGGAGATCTCTTCTGGTTGAACGCCCTTTTCGAGGAGTTCAGCAGCAATCTGCATGGTTCTAGGTCGAGTACATGAATAACGAAAGGACCCAGTATCTGTGCAAATAGCTACATAGAGGTTGTAAGCACATGTATAATTTATTGGAGCGTCAAGAGCCAAAGCTAGCTCATAAACCATCTCACCTGTGGAGGATCGATGAGATTCGACCCACCGAGCTGTCCCAAATTCTTTATGCGATTGATGGTGATCAATAACTACAAATGGGACACTTTTTAAAAACTCTTGTTTAAATTTACCAAGTCGATCATCATCGCCACAATCGAGGGCGATACTCATAACATTCTCACCGGCAGTGGCTAAAAAAGTTCTATATTCTTCGAGGCTGTTATGAGCCCTACCGATTTGAGGCAAGAAAGCATAGAGGTGGGAGACCGGCTCTTCTAAAAAACAGAAGACATTTTTGCCAAGCGCTTCCAGAATATCGGCTAATCCAAACAGCGACCCCAATGCGTCTCCGTCTGGATGTGTATGGGTGAAAAGTACAATATTCTCTACTCGTCTAATATCCTGGATTATACGTTCAGGAATTGTCCTCTCCGGTTTTTCTTTCATTGGCAATTTCCTGAAAAATTTCCTCCAACTCAGCTACTTTTTCCACCACGTTATCATAACGAAAGATAAGAGCTGGCGTAAAGCGCAAATTGAGCGTTTTGGCAATATGGCTTCGCATAAATCCCTTCGCACGCTCCAAGCCGATCCCTGCCTCTTTAATTTCTTTCTTTCCCCCAATAACGGTGAAAAAAATACGAGCTAGGCTCAAATCATCAGGAACTTCAACCCTTGAAATATTGACATTTAAGAGTCTGGGATCTCTCACCTTGCTTATTAAGAGAGTTGATATTTCGTTTCTGATAGCCTCGGCCACCCGAGATGAACGTTTTTGCTCATTTTTTCGACCAACACCTATGGAATCGAGTGTTTGTTTTGGATCCCAACTTGACACGGAATAACCTTTTTCTATTAGTGAGTTAGAAAAAATATTCTTTTTTTTTACAAGAATATTTTTTCGTGAAGGAACTTATACCCGTCAAGCGAGTACTGAACAGAGCACCCCCCAAGGGGGTATTCTTTATAATCCCCATGCTTTGAGGGGGACTGAACAGAGTCCCCGTGCTTTGCGGGGGTTAGAGGGTCGCCGCGACTTCATTCATAATAAAAGCCTCGAGATGGTCCCCTACCTTAATATCATTGAATTTTTCGACGCCGATACCACATTCGTAACCAGACATCACTTCTTTTACATCATCTTTAAACCGCCTCAAAGACGAAATTTTTCCTGTGTAAATCACCACGCCTTCCCGTAGTACACGGACTTTGGCAGTTCGAAGAATCTTACCATCAATTACAGAGCAGCCGGCAATTGTACCAATTTTGGGCACACTAAAGGTTTCACGTACCTCTGCGAGTCCAATGACTTCTTCAACGAAAGTAGGTTCAAGCATTCCGACCATTGCTTTACGAATATCGTCCAGGGCGTGGTAAATAACATCATAGGATCGAACGTCGACATTTTCCTTAGTTGCCAACTCCTTGACTTTCACACTTGCCCTGACATTGAAACCAATGATAATAGCATCGGACGCCGAGGCAAGAAGGATATCCGATTCGGTTATCGTGCCGGTACCCTCATGTAAAACCTTAACCTTGACCTCTTTGGTCGAAAGATCCGCTGCTGCCTTGGCAAAAGCCTCTAAGGTACCTTGCACATCGGCCCTGAGCACAACACGAAGTTCCTGAACGTCGCCTTCACTCATTTGCTCAAACAACTTATCAAGAGAAATCTTATTGTTGGAGCCAAGCTCACTTTCCCTGGCCTTGAGTGATCGCACTTGTGAGACACTTCTTGCCATTTTTTCATCGGTCACAACGATGAACTCATCACCCGCGCTCGGTACACCGGACAATCCCTGAACTTCGACTGGGATTGATGGCCCGGCCTCTGTGATTTTCCTTCCTTTGTCATCGAGCATGGACCTGACCTTACCGCTAAACTGTCCGACCACAAAATGTTCACCAAGGCGTAAGGTACCATCCTGAATCAAAACGGTTGCGACTGGCCCCCGTCCTTGATGTAGCTGGGCCTCAAGAACCCGACCTCTTGCCTTCCTGGTACTGTCAGCCTGAAGTTCCAAAATTTCCGCTTGCAGTTGAATTGACTCCAGCAGATTATCGATACCGATATTTTTCTTCGCTGACGTCTCACAATAGATCGTGCTTCCGCCCCAATCCTCAGGCATAAGATTAAGTTCCGAGAGTTCTCGCTTCACTCTATCTATATCGGCATTGTCCTTGTCTATCTTGTTGACCGCTACAAGGATAGGGACTTCGGCAGCCTGGGCATGGTGAATAGCCTCTCTGGTCTGATCCATAACGCCATCGTCGGCAGCTACTACAAGTACAACGATATCAGTAACCTGCGCACCTCTGGAACGCATCTCTGTAAACGCGGCATGTCCTGGAGTATCAACGAAAGTTACATCTCCGGATGCCGATCGCACATGATATGCACCGATATGTTGTGTGATACCTCCAGCTTCCCCTTCGGCAACATCCGTTTTACGAATTGCATCAAGGATTGATGTTTTCCCGTGATCGACATGGCCCATAACCGTAACAACAGGCGATCTTAGCTGTTGCGCGCCCCCTTCCTCGGACTCATTGAGCAATTGCATTCCAAGCTCTTCTGTCAGTCCCTGCTCAACCTCATAGTCAAAATCGGCGGCAATGAGTATCGCGGTTTCAGTATCAACGGATTGATTGATGGTGGCCATCACTCCCAATCCCATCAATTTGGCTATCACATCACTTGCTTTAATTTTCATCCGCTGGGCAAGATCACCAACGGTGATAGCATCATAAACTTTAAATCGTTTTTTGCTGGCCTTCATTTCAGAAGGTGGGGAAACAACCTTTGATACTCTTCTACTTCTTTTTCCGCGTCGTGCGCCTTCCCTTCCCTGGAAATCTTGAGCGAAATGGGTGAATTTCACATTTTTCTGCGGCTTCTTTATTCCCCGACGAGTATCGACAGCCTTATCCTCTTTTATCGGAATATTTTTCTTCCCTTTTTTCTTAACTCGTCCACTGTCATCGACCGTTGGAGCAACCGGCGTTCTGGATGGAACAGCAGCAGGTGTAGCCTGTCTCTGCTGAACAGGTTTCACACTTTTCCTTTTTACCGGACGTGCGGGTCTTTCCTCTACCTTCGGTAGTTCGATGGTGCGTACTACTCGGGATATTGCCTTTCTTTGCACAGGTTGCTTTTCTTTCTTGCCGGGCCGAACTGCAATATGTTTCTTAGCGCTATCCTTTGCTTTAGTCGTTTCTCGGTCAGAGGCAGCGGATTGCTCGTCAGGGGAGATATCGTCTGTTTTAACAACGTTCAGTTCTTCTTTAACCTCTGTTTTTCCGGCAGGAGTGCTCTCTTGCTCAATTACACTATCAGTTTCTTTTATCTGGGTTATTCCTGATTCGGAAGTTTCAGTTTTGGAACTTTCAGCTTGCAATGCCTCTGTATCCTGGGCGGTTACCGGTGGAGCAATCTCCTTGGGTTGTTCTTCTTGAACGACCGAGCTGCTCGAAGTCTCCTCACCTTTTGCCTCTGCCGGTTCTGCTTCTGTCTGAGGTTCTGGTGTGTCCTCCACTACCTGAGCCCTCCGTCGTATTACCGTTGATCTCCGCCGTATAACGGTTGGCCCATCTTTATCGCTATCAATACGCTTCTCAACAAGCTCGGTATTTGCCGACTTCAGAATAGTATTCCGGATCTTTTCAGCTGTATCATCGTCAACCGATGAACTATGGCCTTTGATGTCAAAGCCGAGTTCAATCAGTTTATCAGTCAACGCTTTACTGCTCATGCCGGCTTCCTTGGCCAACTCATACACCCTGATTTTGCTCATCCTTTACTCCCGTATTGCATCGCAACAGTCATTTCATCCATCAATTTCCAAGGTGACCACACCTACCAACCATTGATGAATCATTTTAAATCTCTTTGTTCAAAGACGAAACAATCTTTTCCACTTTTTTTTCTTATCAAAGAAAAGCAGGAGACATTGCTCATTCTTGCAACAATAGGCCCCCCTCCCAGACTGTAATTGCCTGGGATCAGGCTCCACCATTTCATTTTTCCAGACAAAACGCTGCAGCGAGTGTTTCGGTTTTTTCGTACCACATGAACAACAGGTTCGTAACGGCCCTGTCATTCGTCGGGCTTGTCAACGGCTTCCGCCTCTTTATCCCTCTCACCTTCGCGCACCGCTTCGACAGGAACAACATCCTTTTCAACTCCTTCAAAATCCGGGGATTCCGGAGGAGGCTCCCTTGTCTCAGCAATATCCTCTCTCGGCTGTCCTTTTGCCTCAAAGGGGATCGTCTTCGCTTCCTCAATCAGTCTACTTGCAAACTCTTCATCAATCGACCGTATTACAATGAGATCATCAACGCTTTTTTCTGCAAGGACTCCTGTTGAAAAAATATTTTTCCCTAGCAATTGGTCAGCCAGAGATTCATCAACGCCCTTTAATTTCAACAGAGACTGATACCCCTCATCCGAGAGATTATTATATCTTTGCTCGCTTTTTACATCTATCCGCCAACCAATAAGTTTCGAGGCAAGTCGAACATTCTGACCCTGTCGACCTATTGCAAGCGAAAGTTGATCGTTGGGGACAACCACCAGCAGTGTATTAGCTTCCTCATCAGCCATGACCATGCTTACATGGGCAGGAGCAAGAGCGTTATAAACATATTTGGCAGGGTCAGGACTCCAGGTGACAATGTCAATACGCTCACCTTGCAATTCCTGTACAACATTTTGAACCCGAGATCCCTTCATACCAACACAGGCCCCTACAGGATCAATGTCTCCCTCAGAACTACTAACCGCTATTTTCGCACGAAACCCAGGCTCCCTGGCAACACCCATTACCCTGACAATCCCTTCGGCCATTTCCGGAACTTCCATTTGGAAAAGTTTACCAAGAAATTCATCGCAAGTTCTGGACAAAATAAGTTGCGAATCACGACTGGTCTGTCGAACCTCTTTCAAATAAGCCCTGATCCGATCGCCCTGTTTGAAAGAACGTTTCGGAATTTGTTGATCTTTCGGCAAAATTGCATCAGTACGGCCAAGGTTGACTATCATGTTTCCCCGTTCAAAGCGCTGTACTATCCCGCTGACAACCTCACCAATGCGGTCCTTGAACATACCATAAATAACTTCCCGCTCGGCATCCTTCATTCTGTGAATGATAACCTGCTTGGCTGACTGCGCTGCTATTCTACCCAGATCAGAGATGTTCTCCATCTTCTCACCGAGTTCATCACCAATCTGCACTTCGGGGTCGAGCAATTTGGCTTGCTCAAAAGAGATTTCAGTCTGTTCGTCCTCTGCTTCCTCAACAACAATTCTGAACTGAAACACCTCTACTTCGCCAAATTCTTCATTATACCGAACTTCCATGTCTCGACGGCTACCAAATTTTTTCCTGGCCGCAGACTGGACCGCCTCTTCGATGGCCTCTATCAGTAATGTTTTATCAAAACCTCGATCTCTACTGATCTGGTCGATTATGCGTTTCAAATCTGATAGCATTCTCTTACCCCGTCATTATAACTTTCAGCTCCGACATGCGGAGAACATTACATTGTTAAAAACGATATGCAGCCGTTCTGCTCAGATTGCCAGCCTAGCCTTATTTATCATCTCAAAAGAGAACTGTATAGAACGATCATCTTCCAACCTCAGATGTATCCGATCATCCACAACTTCCTCAATTACACCTTCGAATACTTTCTCGCCATCAAGAGCGTCATGAAATTTAACCCTGGCCTTTTTTCCACAATATCGACGGAAATCATCGGTTGACCTGAGCGGCCTTTCCAGACCGGGAGAGGACACTTCTAAATAGTATGCATGATCGATAAGATCTTCCACATCAAGATAGCGCCCCAGTTCACGACTGACAGTGCTGCAGTGATCTAGTGTCACACCTGTTTCCGACTCGATAAAAACGCGCAACACCCAACCTTCCCCTTCTCGACGAAACTGAACATCAAAAAGCTCAAGTCCCATGGAAGGTAACAGGCTTTGTACAAAATTCCGCACTTTATCAATAATTAATTCACTCATTACTTCTTCCCCAGTCGCTAGTGACCGACAGCCAAAAACAACAGTTTTTTCAATGCCAACAACCGCAACGACCAATACGCGGACATAAAAAAAAGCGGGCAAAGCCCACTTCCAAACAGCCGTCCCACTACTAAAAGCTAAAAGCAATAGGATGTATAGCCAACCAACCCCTACTTTGATCGAAAAACCGAAACATAACCTAAATGATACGTCCAGCTGAAATGGATCCAGACCAAAGCAAAAAAAGGATTACTCGACGTGCGAAGAAACCATAAATTTTAGCTAATGTCAAGCCGAAAGGCATTATTGGTATTCTACTTAACGCAGAAACAGGGCGACTTAGTTGATGCGTACACCGGCCGACTATCACCGGGGTTAGCGCGTATAATTACTGTGGTTGATTTTATCATTTTAGATTTATTGAGTCTCAAACCGTTGAATTACTGAGTTTACCTGAATGTGAATAATCCTTTTTTATTATGTTAATCCAATTAATTGCCTTAATCAAAACCTCATTCCATGCCACTCTTGAATGAGCTCCCCCTCCCTTAATGTAATAAAAATTTTATTTGACAAACAGCGGTTGTACCTTTATGTAAACGACTGCTCCAAATACCTTCCAACGTTGCATTGTTTACTGCGTCTCGGGTCAGCAGCATCCATATCCCTTTGTAATTTGAGGTAAATATCAATATTATTTTTGGGATTCTTATTGATGGGGTAGTACGACACAACCTCACTCTTAACTTCGATCCGATTGAATCGTTTATTTAACTCGCTCAACATATGATTTTATGACAGAGAAAATTCTTATAATTGCAGAAAAACCCAGTGTAGCTGCCGACTTGGCTAAAGTGCTTCCCGGCAAATTCAAAAAAGAAAAAACTCATTTTGAAGGGGAGACCTACATAGTTTCTTACGCCATCGGCCACCTTGTGTCTATCTGTTATCCTGAGGAAATCGACCCGGTATATCAGAAATGGAATATGGATAACTTACCCATCCTCCCCGATTCCTTCCCTCTCAAAGGTCTAGACGGAACAAAAGGGCAGCTAAACGCGCTGCAAAAACTGATCCGTCGTAAGGATGTCACACAAATCATCAACGCCTGTGATGCTGGCCGCGAAGGTGAGTTGATTTTTAAATACATTATCAAATATGTTTGGAACAGTTCCGTCGCAAAAAAAACATTTAAACGATTATGGTTGCAGTCGATGACGACCGACTCAATTAAAAATGCATTCTCTTCGTTGCGAGAAAACGAAGAATTGCGCCCGCTGGAAGACACCGCACTTTGTCGTTCAGAATCTGACTGGCTGATAGGAATCAATGCGACAAGAGCTCTAACTGGATTCAATTCAAGGCGAGGCGGATTTTTCCTCACCCCCTGTGGCAGAGTGCAGACCCCAACCCTTTCGCTGCTTGTCAAGCGTGAACGTGCCCGTCACGAATTCATTGCCCGTCCTTACTGGAACCTGCTTGCCCACTTTACCTTCAATGGCGAATCATATGATGGAAAATGGATAAACGTTTCTTTTGTTAAAAACCCTAAAGATCCATATGAAAAAGCCGATCGAATTTGGCAAATCGAAGAGGCCGAAAGCATCATAGCTCGCTGTACCGGCAAACCTGCTACAATTGAAGAAGAGAGCAAAAAAACTACTCAAAGCTCACCACAGCTCTACGACCTGACCTCACTTCAAAGGGAAGCCAATTCACGGTTTGGCTTTTCCGCCAAAAACACTCTGGGAATTGCCCAAGCCCTTTATGAACGACATAAAGTCCTGACTTATCCTCGAACCGACAGCAAACATCTTCCTGAAGATTATATAGCCACTGTAAAAAATACCCTCAAAAGTCAAGCAGACTGGAAGCTTGGCAAATTTGCCATAGAAGCACTCGATAAAAATTACGTTCGACCCAATGGACGTATCTTTAATAATGCTAAGATCTCCGATCATCATGCGATAATCCCAACAACTCTGTTGCCATCCAATTTATCGGAACCTGAATTTAAGATTTATCAGATGGTGGTACAACGTTTTTTGGCGGTATTTTTTCCACCGGCAGAATTTCAGAACACCAAGAGACTTTCTCACGTTCTGGAAGAGACCTTCCTCACTGAAGGTAAGATTTTACTGGAGGCTGGTTGGAAAGCAATTTACGGCACCATCGGTGGTGACGGCCAAGACAAAATCATTGCCCCTGTGCCTCATAACGCTCCAATATTCTGCAGTGATATAGACAGAGAAGACCAAGAGACCAAACCACCTGCGCGATTCAACGAGGCAACTTTACTCTCGGCCATGGAGAATTCCGACAAACTGGTCGAAGACGACGAACTCGCCGATGCAATGAAGGAACGCGGTCTCGGTACGCCCGCTACCAGAGCTGCCATCATTGAAAAACTTATCAAGGAAAAATATGTCGTTCGGGAAGGAAGGGACCTGACGCCTACAGGTAAGGCCTTTGAACTGTTAGCTCTGCTGGAAGCCATGAAAATCGAAGTTCTGGCCTCTCCTGAGATGACAGGCGAATGGGAATTCAAACTCAACCAGATCCTCAAAGGTGAATTCACCCGTGATAAATTCATGGATGAAATCAAGTCGATGACCAGACACATCATCGATCAGGTCAAAAATTTCGAAAACGATGAGGTACGGGAAGAAGCACCCTTCAGCCCTGTCAACAACATCCGCATCTTTAGCTCTCCCACTGCTTATATTTCAGAAGACCAAAAAATAAGTATTCGCAAAATACTCGGAGGTCGCATGTTGTCCGATGCTGAGGTAGTTGCCCTGCTCAAGGGTGACACCATTGGACCTTTCAGCGATTTCAGGTCAAAAAAAGGAAAACCTTTTACCGCTTCAGTTCGACTTGCCAACAATAAAATAGAGTTTATGTTTGCAGATTCAAACGCCGATCTCGATATTGATACCATAAAACAGGGCGAGTCTCTCGGCTTTTCGCCGATTGACGGAACCAGGGTGTTTGCCGCACCGATGGCGTTCATGTCGGAATCTGCGCTCGATGGAGAAGAAAAAGGTCTAAAGATCAGCAGAATAATCCTCTCCAAGGAGATTACCGAAGAAAACATAACACAACTTTTGTCGCAAGGCCGAACCGAATTGATTGAAGGTTTCATATCTAAAAAAAAGAGACCCTTTGATGCCTTTCTGGTTCTTGCAAAAAATGGTAAAGTAAGTTTTGAGTTTCCACCAAGGAAATCGAAACAGAAAGAACAAAAAAATTGACAGCCCTGAATGAAAAGGGAACAGATAATTATGAAACAAATTAAGAAAGAGTACCAGAATATTACCGGCCATGAATTAGCTCAGATTTGTGCCGAAGCCGCACTCGACACAAAAGCTGAAGAATTGGTTCTTCTGGATGTACGTGGCCTGACCAGCTTTACCGATTACTTTTTAATCATGAGCGGCAAATCAACCCGCCACGTACAGGCCCTCGCCGAAACGATAGAAGCCAAATTTCGGTCAAAGCGGATAAAGACTTCCAATGCTGAAGGTCTCCAAGAAGGGATGTGGGTTCTCCTTGATTTTGATGATGTTGTAGTCCATATTTTTTACCATGAACAGCGGAAATTTTACGATTTGGAAGGACTTTGGTCTGAAGGCAAACGTGTTGAATTAGAATCTTCGCCCAAAGATTGAAGCTCCAGGCAAACATCTGTTGACTAAAATGAGAAAAAACTAGGATTATGCAATACTTAAGCACCAGGGGAGGGATCACTCCCATCCCCTTTACCAAGGCTGTAATGATGGGTCTTGCTGATGATGGTGGCCTCCTTCTCCCCCGCACCATACCCCGAATCGGCTGTGAAACCCTCAACTCCTGGAAAAAACTAAGCTATGCGGAACTGGCATTCGAGGTTATGTCAAGGTTTGTCGATGATATTCCGAGCAGCGACTTGAGAGATATCATTAACCGTTCCTACTCAACATTTGCTACTGAATCCGTCACCCCGCTGGTTCATAAAGGAGGCCTGCACATTCTTGAGCTGTTCCATGGCCCTACGCTGGCTTTCAAGGATGTGGCTCTGCAGTTTCTCGGTAATCTTTTCGAGTATCTGCTGGCGAGGGACCAATCCGTTCTCAATATCCTCGGAGCGACTTCAGGAGATACTGGGTCAGCTGCCATATACGGAGTGCGGGGCAAGGACAGGATTAGAATTTTCATCCTCCATCCACACCAACGGGTAAGCGAGATTCAGGAAAAACAGATGACCACGGTTCTCGATGAGAATGTCTTCAATATCGCTATCCAGGGCTCCTTTGACGACGGTCAGACAATTATCAAAAAGATATTCAGCGATATTGAGTTCAAAAACACCTTTAACCTAGGTGCAATCAATTCCATCAACTGGGCTCGAGTCCTCGCCCAGGTTGTCTACTATGTCTACAGTTGCCTGCATGTCGCGATGCACGAAAAAGATTCATCCGTCGATTTTGCGATCCCTACAGGAAATTTTGGTGATATTTTCGCCGGCTTTATCGCCAAGAAAATGCTTCCCGCTGGAACAATCCGACAGCTGGTGCTGGCAACCAACGAAAATGACATCCTTACTCGCTTTATCAATAATGGTGATTACTCACTGGCTGAAGTAAAAAGAACATCCAGCCCATCGATGGACATTCAGGCTGCCTCCAATTTCGAGAGATACCTTTATTATTTGATGGACAGTGATGCAGCGCGCACCAAAGAATTAATGGAAGAATTTGCCAAAAACGGCAAAATTGATCTTTTGAGCTGCCAGGATCAGATTCGCCGGGATTTTGTTGCCGCATCAATCTCTGAAACAGCAGTTTCGGAAACAATTACATCCTTCTATACGAAACATAACTATGTCCTCGACCCACATACGGCTATAGGGGTAAAGGCTGCTGAACAGTACAAAACAGTTGGAGTCCCAATGGTTTGTTTGGCCACTGCCCATCCTGCCAAATTTGTTACCGTGGTAGAAGAAGCCATAGGCACTCCACCCGAGGTTCCGGATTGTCTCATCGGTATCACCGGCAAACCCACCCGTTGCGTGCTCATGGATGCTGATATGAAAAAAGTTCAGGATTTTGTTTCAAAAAATGCACTACGGTCTTAGGATCACCGATGCCTACAGGCGAGAAAGCCCTTCACCGGATCGATGCGAACCTTGACAAGTGCAGGCGACTACTCTAATGTCGTTTAAATAGAAATATTCTTACGGAGCCTTCAATAAAGGAAGCTTCTGATTATTCACAGTATTTTGGATGAGGTAAGGTTATGTTTGGACTTGGAATGCCAGAACTTATTGTTATTCTGGTAATTATAGTAATTATCTTTGGGGCTGGTAAGTTACCGGAAATTGGCTCCGGCATTGGAAAAGGTATCAAAAATTTCAAAGAAGCCACCAAAAAAGAAAATGATTCGGATAAAATAGCCCCAGACGAAAAAGATAATAATGACAAGGCCTGATAGTACCAAACAAAGAGGTACTGAAAATAGTACCGATCTGGAAGGTACTTATCCCGGCCTATTTCCCGTTTACCGGGGTTAGTTCTTAGCGATTGGAGGACATCACAAATGTTTGGTCTTGGAACCCCAGAACTTATAGTCATATTAGGCATAGCATTTCTGGTATTTGGTGGGAAGAAACTTCCCGAGATTGGAGCTGGTCTAGGAAAAGCGATTTCTTCGTTCAAAAATGGATTGCGAGATGTTGAAGAAACCGGCAAGGATATCATCAACGATATCCCTGGAGTCAAAGAAGTCGCAGATGTCAAGCAACAGGTTAATCAGGTAAAGAATCTCGGTAAGATTGATAGTATTCTCAAATAATCGGTCAGTGTCTGCCTGCCTCGGTATTTCTACTCAACTCTTCCGCTTCTACGGAGGAGTTGAGCTGGTCTCCTTGATTACCTTATTGTTTATTCAGCAAATTTCTCCCTACAAAAGCCTGTAGAAACCTCATAAAGATGGACGCCTTCGTCTAATCTAACGGCCCATCTTTCTTAAGGATAACCGCCTCAACTTTTTAAAGTTCAACTTACTTTTAGCTCCCAGCAATATTCTTGACTTTTTTGTCATAACTGGCTAAATGAATTGTCTTAGCCATACGTTTTTGTCCTTGTTTATCCAGCAGGAATCCACCAACAGATCTGCATTCGATAGACGTTTACCTTAAGTAATCAATCAATTTACACAAGCAGCAGGAGAGCAACATGTGTCGTTTAGCCCTGAAAACAGCGGATGAACCGTTTTCTCCATACGAGGTTCTCACAGCGATGGAGGCGATGAAGGAAGGGTATGATGGATCCGGCCTTGGTTTGTTACTCCGTGGTATGGAGTTTGCTGACTTCAAGTATGATACCAGATTTCCGATTCTTTCAGGCATCGCCCACACGGAAAGGGCATGGAAGAGACTGACCGAATATATGGAAAAACGCGGTTACGAACTCAAATACGACCACCGCTTTGCTATGAAACCCGAACTCATTGACGCTGACGATCGCCATCGCTATTTCCTTCGAGCTTACCGGATGCCGGTTGCTTTCCGGGATCAAAGCAAGGAAGTACGTGAGGCCGAGCTGCTTCGTACCCGACTGGCCCTCAGAAAACTTGGCAAAGAAGAAGACAACATTACCGTCTTCTCATTTTACCCGGATGTTGCCATGATAAAGGAAGTGGGCTGGCCGTTGCAGATAGGTGACGCCCTCTGTCTCCACGATGGTCAGATCAAATCCCGAGTCTGCATGGCTCAGGGTCGACAGAACACAAACTACGGTATTAATCTCTATGCCTGCCATCCCTTCTTTATTCAGGGAATAGCAACTATGACCAATGGTGAAAATACCGCATTTGTCCCCATTCGTGATTGGCTGATTGGCAAGAATATTCCTGGTTACACGGGGTATCAAAGTGATAGTGAGGTATTCACCCACATTCTCCACTATACCTTAAAAAAATTACAACTCCCCCTTCAGGCCTATAAGCATATCATCACACCACTTAACAATGCTGAATTGGCAAAACATCCCCAGGGAGACTTCCTCGCCGGCCTGCGTCTGGCATGCAAACGGCTGATCATCGATGGTCCCAACGCAGTTATAGGGACTCTACCCGACGAGACGTGCCTGCTGGTTATGGATCAGAAAAAAATGAGACCGGCAACAGTTGGCGGTCGCGAGGGAGTTTGGGCTATCGCCTCCGAGCTATGCGGCGTCGATGCGATGATTCCGGATCGAGACCCATCCCTCGACTTTCAACCGATGCGTGAACATACAGTTATTATCCCCCCACACAGAAAGGAATTAGAAATATGGTCTCAGTACGATCCGTTTCCATTACCCCTCGCAGCCTAACCCCTACAGATCTGTCCTGGATTATTGAGCACCGGGAAGACCGGTGTACCCTTTGTGGCAGGTGCACGGCGGTTTGCCCGAAAGGGGCCATCCGGCTTGCACATATGCGGCAGAGAGTACCGAAGCTCGATGTATTTAATAAAGATCGTGGAAACGATTACAGGACGTTTACGGGTATCCGTCAGGAGACCGATTCGGCCAAACTCTGTATCGGCTGTGGAATGTGTTCCATGGTTTGCCCTAATGAGGCGATAACACCTGTCCCCGGCACCAACGAAAACCGCACTGTCTTCTTTGAAAACCTTAAAGGTGAACCGAGAAAGCGTGGCGGCCGCAGAAATACGACAGGACCGACCCTTCTGGACCGAATCATGTTTAACCGTATCTCCATGCTTACCGATCCGGCACTCGATGCCGGCAGACATGAATTCACGGTGACCACAACGCTTGGTCGGATCCTCTCTCCAGAGGATTTTCTTGAACGTACATTGAACGGAGGATGGATCCCGCCCACCCGCGAGATCTTCCCTTTTATCATCGGTTCCATGTCCTTTGGGGCACTTTCTCCAAACATGTGGCTTGGCCTGCTGCAGGGAGTCGCCTACTGCAATGAGGTTCTTGGAATACCTGTTGTCATGGGCACAGGGGAAGGAGGCTGTCCCCCATGGGTCCTCAAGAGTCCTTACCTCAAATACATTATCCTACAGATAGCCTCCGGCTATTTCGGCTGGGATGAAATTATTCGGGCAATTCCAGAAATGCAATGTTACCCCGCCGCAATTGAGATTAAATACGGTCAGGGGGCAAAGCCCGGCGATGGCGGCCTGCTCATGTGGTATAAGGTATCCAAGCTCATAGCTCGTCTGCGTGGAGTACCTGAGGGAGTTGACCTGCCGTCACCTCCGGTACACCAGACTTTATACTCCATCGAAGAAAGCGTCATGAAGATGATCCAGACCCTTTCCACTGCTTTTGATCACAAGGTTCCTATTTATCCTAAGATTTCGGCTTCAACATCGGCCAAATCGGTGCTGAACAATCTGGTTCGTAATCCATATGCCGGTGGCCTGATGATTGATGGTATCGACGGTGGTACCGGTGCTGCCTACAACGTCTCCATGGATGCTACCGGCCACCCTATCGCTTCCTGTGTTCGGGATTGTTATCTGGATCTTGCCGCTCAGGGTAAGCAGAATGAAATTCCCATCTTCGCTGCGGGTGGTATCGGTAAAAATGGCAACGTGGCCCAGAATGGAATGGCCATGGTTATGCTTGGCGCCTCCGGCGTCCACATCGGTAAATACATTATGCAGGCCGCCGCTGGTTGTCTAGGTAATGAAAAAAACCGTTGCAACGTCTGCAATCTGGGCATTTGTCCAAAGGGAATCACCAGCCAAAACACAAAACTATATCGCCGGCTTGATCCTGACAAAGTTGCCGAACGTGTCGGGGACGTCTTTATGTCCATTAACACAGAGGCCAAAAAGATTATGGCACCACTGGGCAGATCCCAGAGTTTGCCGATTGGCATGTCCGACGCTATAAGCATTGCCGACAAAGCTGCTGCAGACAGACTGCAGATCAGATACGTCTGTTAGTGCCATAGAATTTTTTTCTTGTTCCCCTTCAAAGGGACACTGAAAAAATGGGGAATATTTTGGTGAAGCAACAATAGTCCCGGTGGAGTTTTTGTTTATCGGTGCTGGACAATAGACAGCAGACAACGAGAGAAATTAAAAAAGGTGGTACGCCGGAAGATGCCTTGACCCCTTCCGCACCCCTGTTATAAGGAGTTCCCAGTGGCTACTACGGTTGTAAAAGGTCTTAATGAACAAGGTGGGCGCATTGGCTCAATGGAATTCGAGAAAATGGTGCGACAGGCTGCAGCGTCTTCGGTCGACCTTACGCTCGAATCATTTGGCCAGCACAATATAGGCATCCGACTCCAACGAGAGGATGGGCTAAAAATTACAGTCAGGGGACCTTCCGGACAGCGGCTCGGATGCATGGGCATGCCCGGCACTACAATCATTTGTGAAGGTTCGAGTTCCGATGACGTTGGCTACCTGAACATAGGTGCTGAAATTGCGGTTCTCGGAGATGCGACCAATGGTGTTTGCAATGCCATGGCCAACGGTAAAGTATTCATTGGAGGATCCATCGGTGCCCGTGGTTTAACCATGACCAAATGGAACCCCGAGTACGAACGACCGGAGCTTTGGGTGTTGGGTTCCACAGGCGATTCCTTTGCCGAATTCAATTGTGGCGGTATTGCCGTGGTCTGCGGAATCAATCCGAAAAATCCTGAAAATGTTCTCGGATACCGCCCCTGTGTGGGAATGGTTGGCGGTACTATCTATTTCCGGGGTAAGACCGATAACTCTTTTTCCAAAACAAATGCAAAACTGACAATCCCAGATGATGAACAATGGCAGTGGCTTCAGGGCAATATTGGTGACTTCCTTGCCAAAATCCGCCGACCTGATCTTCTCGATACCCTGACCATTCGTGAAGAATGGGGGGTACTTTTACCGATTAGCCCCCAGGAAAGAGCACTCATGTTTGCCGGCCCCATGCCAATGGCCGAATTCAGAAACGAACACTGGAACAAAGCCTTCGGAGGCGACCCCCTAAGAGACCTCGCACCAGGCCTTGATCGCAGCGTGATCGACACTATTGTCACCGGCGATCTCCGCCGAAAAAAACCGTATTGGGCTAACTGTGAGTCGGCTGCCCCATGTACTTATTATTGTCCGGTACATATACCCACGGTTGACCGATTACGGCTTATCCGGGAAGGACGGATCGATGAAGCCTATGAAATGCTTCTTCGATATACCCCGCTGCCCGCCTCAGTCTGTGGTTCAGTCTGCCCTAATCTCTGTATGGAAAACTGTTCCCGCCAAGGAGTGGACGATCCTATCGATGTCCAGCTTCTAGGCAAATCGGTCAACCATGTCAAAGCACCTGATGCAGCTGACTCTCTTGGAAAAAAGGTGGCCATCATTGGCGGTGGCCCTGCCGGAATGAATGTTGCCTGGCAGCTGGCTCTGGCCGGAATTGAAGCACATATCTTTGAACAAGATGACAAAATAGGCGGAAAGCTTGCCCAAGTAATTCCTTGGGAACGCCTTTCTCAGGCCATCTGGGATCAGGAAGTCAAGCGCTTTAGAGAGACACCGAACATTTTAATCGACCTACGTGTGGAGATGACAAAAGAAAAGTTTGCCACACTTAAAAAGGAATTCGACTATATCGTTGTGGCTGTCGGAACCCACGTTCCACGAAAACTCACTTTTCCCGGTAGCGAAAAAGTGTTTACTGCTCTAGATTTTCTTAAAAAGGCCAAGAGCGAATCGCCGTTCCCCGTCGGCAAGGAAGTGGTTGTTATCGGTGCCGGAAACGTCGGTTGTGATGTCGCCTGCGAAGCATACCGTCTTGGTGCCGAAAATGTTACCCTTGTTGATATTCAGAAACCTCTCGCCTTTGGTAAGGAAAAAGAGGCTGCTGAGGCACTGGGAGCCAAATTTCAATGGCCGGTTATAACCAAGGAAGTAACCGATACAGGTTTGGTAACGACAGAAGGAGAACTGATTCCGGCCCAGACTGTGATTATCTCCATCGGTGATATTCCCGCCCTTTCCTTTCTGCCGGAAACAATTGAGACAATAACTGTCGGAGGAGCCTCCTGGATAACCACAGACAAGGCTCACCTTACATCAGATGCACAGGTTCTCGCGGTGGGCGATGTAGAAAGACCCGGTCTTGCCACCCACGCCCTGGGAGCCGGCAAAACTGCTGCAGAGTATATCATCGCCGATTGCAAGGGACTGGAGTGGAAGCCGTTCCAAAAGGAAGTCATCCCCCAGAATGCCCTGACCATCACTCATTACATCCCGACTGAAATTGGTAACACGGAAACAGACCAGGCCAATCGATGCCTTTCCTGCGCCTCCTGCCGTGATTGCCACCTCTGTGAAACAATATGCCCCACTGGGGCCATCAGTCGGAGAGAATTGGAATTCGGCTCGAAGAGCGGTAATCAGTTTGATTTGGCAAATAGCTATAAATATGTTTCAGACGACAGGAAATGTATCGCCTGCGGCTTCTGTGCAGATACCTGTCCTTGTGGTATCTGGACTATGAACGCTTTTTAGTGACTTAGAAAAAATATTCTTGTTCTTTTTACCAGAATATTTTTTCGTGAAGGAACTTATCCCCGTGCTTTTCGGGGGTTAGTGACTTAGAAATTCTTTCCCTACTCTTTGGGAAAGAATTTCGTGAAGGAACTTATACCCCTCAAGGGGGTACTGAACAGAGCACCCCTCAAGGGGGTATTATAAAGAATCCCCGTGCGTTGCGGGGATTACTGCCCCCACATCCTTTGCGGCAGTCGGTGACTTAGAAATTCTTTGTTACTTTTGACCCTTCAAAGACGTACTGGAAAAAGTCCATTAACAGAGCTGGAAACCTGTCTTTTTTCCATATGCAATAAAGAATAAAGCCTTTCAACCTGTTTGGTTGAAGGGCCTTTATTCTTTGAACTTATCTACGGATAAGACGAATGGACACATCATATCTGGCGCTATCCATATCAGAAGGGAGCTGACTGGCATCGGGAACCATAATGGTGAGCACCCTACCCAATCGGGGATCATTAGCCTGCCTGTTTCGACGCTCCCTGCCCGAAGGACCGGCAATTCCTTTTCTGGGTGGCCTCACATGCAGCAGCTTAGCTGTAATAACAGAATTATTGCTCTGAGGCAGCCTCTGACGCTGTGATATCAGGGGTGGGATTGACCCGATAATTATTTCCATAATACATCCTCCTCTATATGTGTATAACCCCTTACTACCCCATCTTGTCAAAAACAGCAAGCCACATAACATACCGGTAATGCGTTATTTTAACATTTTTCATCAAAGGATAGCTGACAAACCTTTCGCTGTTTCAGGATCTGAGACCTTCCTTTTCATTTATCCAGGGTGTATATTCCACAAAAATCGACTTTTTTTAGAATGTACTAAAGATATGCTGCAACTCGCGTAAAATATTTTGCAATTACCACCCCACTCATCCAACCAACTTTTAGGAACTTGCCTTTTACGATGGCCGATCCTCTAAAAAAAATTCTCGAACCTATTAAGGAACTCCAAAACATTCGCGGCATTGAACTGCCTATAGGTTTGGAGTTTCTACAGCTGGTGGTTACCGGCCCACCAGGAGCCGGAAAATCATACTATATTGAACAGATACGTGGATGGCCGAATGAAGGGTATCTGGATCTGACTCAGAAAGGTTGGTGGAAAGATCAATCTCTTGTTTACCGACCTCGGGAAGTCCACCTTGGGTTGCCTTTTCGTGGCCATAAAGAGGCACTGACGGTTTTTGATAAAGAATGGCTGGACAATAGCGTTCCCTTGGAACTGGAACTTGATAGAATCAAAATTCCGCCACTCAAGAAGAACTTTCTGCAAACCGATTGGCGACACAGATACATTTTCGAATTTCTTATACCGAGTCCTTCAACCATTTACCAACAGCGAATAGACCGACAAAGCCAGGGATATTTTCCGGTTGACGAGAAACTCAGCCTGGAAATGGTAAAGCTGCAAGTCGCCGTATATAGGGAAGTAGCTCTCTACCTGCACAGGGCTGGAATCAATGTCTATGTCCGAAAGAGTCTGGATAAACCACCTATGCGAATAGCTGAGAAAGGAGTGGCAAACATACCTCGTTGGACCTTTGACCGAAAACCCAGGCGACCGAGCCTGAAAAGTATCGCCGGATGGAAATGGCTCATCCGCAGGCGCTATCCAATCCAGTGGCTGACACTTGGCAACGAACCCCAACACCTTACACGGGATGGAAGAATCGCCCATGATGGCAGGTGCTTAGAGCTTATAGTCGGCGATATACCTTTGCGTTTCCAACCGGAAATCGCACTGGGTATTAAGAAAAAGTCCGTTCATAAGAACTGGATTATTAACACCGAGCAAGGTTGTTCCACTCGAAAGATTAACGGCTTCGTCCGAATTTGTACGGGAGAAACAATAATTATAGGACAGGCAAATAATGAGTTCAACGAATTATTTCATTTCAATGATTCAGTCGCCAAACGACATGTGAGTGTCACCAACCGAAGAGGCGATCTTCTGCTCACTCCTCTGGCACCTGAACGAGAAACGAGAATCGTCAGAATCGACAATCACGACTACCGAGAGCAATTAGAACGAGGTAGGTATAATGCACTACTGGAAGTTCGCCGAATTTACGGCCAGAACATTGAGCCCCTCCCTCCCGACAAGGCACTGCGAACCATCAGAGAAGTGAATGCAGTGCTGCGTCAGGAACCGTGTCGGACAAAGAACAGAATGGGAAATCCCGGCGGGCTGGTTGAAATTACCGGGAATGCTGTCCCGGTCATTGTAGGTGACTTGCATGCCCAAGTTGACAATCTTCTGAAAATTCTCAGCGAGAACTGTTTGCTTGACTGTTTGAGGATGAAAACCGCACAGCTTATTATACTTGGAGACGCCGTCCATTCTGAAAATATCGATGAGATGGATAAGTTCGAGACCTCAATGCTCATCATGGATCTGATTTTTCAACTCAAACTCAAATTTCCAGAAAATTTTTTCTACATTCGGGGAAATCACGACAGCTTTAATCATGAAATCAACAAGAACGGTTTTCTTCAGGGTGTTCTTTTTCAAGAAACACTCCTTGAGCAACGCGGTTCCGAATACGTAGAGGAGATGAAAATATTCTATGAACAATTACCGTACATCATCTGTTCCGACAGTTTCATTGCTTGTCATGCAGGTCCCCCTCGTAATGGAATATCTAAAGACGATCTTATTAATATTGCTGACAACAGAAAACTTGCGGAAGAGCTGACCAACAACCGGTTACGACGGACAAATTACCCAGCCGGTTATTCGAAGAGGGACGTAAAAAACCTGAGAAAATGTCTTGACCGACCTCAGAAGACCAGGTTTATCGTGGGCCATACTCCCATGGACCCTTTCGGGAGTTTCTGGCTGCATGCCGGCGCTATCAAGAATCACCACATAATCTATAGTGCACAAAGGGAGGGACCAAGTATCTTTATCCAGACCGGTAACAGTTTTATGCCAATCAGTTTTCCGGCGGAACCACTCGCCCAACTAATCAACGATCTCAGATAGTTTTTTTCTTGTTTCGCCGAACTGATTATTATATTCAAAATCATTTGTTTGAAAGACTCAGGATATTGTTCAAGAAATACTGATTTCATCCTTTCAACCGTTGAATTTCCGACAAACAATGATCTGTATTTCACAACAAAACGATTGACTTTCCTGGTAAACTTAGTATTGAAGCGGTCAAATTTAACACGTTTTTACCGTTACGCTTATATCGAAACTGCTCATAAGCATACCTTGAGATCGTATATTTTATTAGAAAACCGTATTTAAAGGATACATTCTGCTCAGGAGGTTGCTGTATCATGCCAATCATGTCAAACCGTCATCTGTCCGGGCTTCTTCGAGGGTCACCATTCAAACCTATCCAACAACACATGAGAGTGGTCTTTTCCTGTGTCTGTTTAATCCCACCTTTATTTGACGCCGTTTATCGGGGAGAGAGTTCGCTTGTTTCGGATTTCGCCGGACAGATTAATCAACTCGAAACAGAGGCAGACAAACTAAAGTCCACCTTCAGACTGAATCTGCCAAGATCCCTCTTCCTCCCCGTTGACCGTGAAGATCTCCTGAGTCTCATCGGAGACCAGGACAAAATCGCCGACACCGCCGAAGACATAGGCAAGACCTTTCTTTTCCGTGAAATGACAGTACCGGAAGAGCTAAAAGCGTTGTTGGATGAGCTTCTGGAAGGCACAATGGAAATTTCCGCCGCTGCCAAAGACATGATCGAACAACTCGATGAACTGTTGGAAGTTGGCTTTGCGGGCCGGGAACTCGATAAAGTTACCGCAATGATAGCCGGTGTTCGCAGAAGTGAGCACAATATTGATGAAATTATGCACCGGATAAAAAAGAAGCTATTTTCCATCGAAAAAAGCCTTGATCCCGTTTCGATAATGTTCTGGTACCAAATCATTGATATGCTTGGAATCATTTCCGATCAATCGGAAAACCTGGCTGATCGATTGCTTCTTTTTCTCTCTAAATAATTTACGAGGCTTCCAATGGAAATTATTGCAGCGTATGGAACCGCCATGATGATTTTGGCCGTAATTTTTGGCCTTTATATGACCTGGGGGATCGGCGCAAACGACTTAGCCAATGCGATGGGAACATCCGTCGGGGCAGGGGCAGTATCGGTAAAACAGGCTATCGTCATTGCCATGATTTTTGAATTTCTTGGTGCAGTACTGGCAGGTGGCCATGTTACAGCAACCATTAGAAAAGGGATCATCGACCCAAGCACAATAATTAATAATCCGGAAATTCTGATCTACGGTATGTTGGCCTCCCTGCTGGCCGCTGCAGTATGGCTGATGATCGCTTCCGCCAAGGGCTGGCCGGTCTCGACGACCCATTCGATTGTCGGTGCCCTCATCGGTTTTGCAATTGTCGGTATCGGCCCCGATGCTGTAAAATGGGGCGAGGTCGGACGCGTGGTGATGAGTTGGATAATCTCACCGGTTGTAGGTGGTACTCTCTCATTCTTGCTGGTTATGAGCACCAGAAAGCTCATTTTCAATACCGACGAACCCCTTAAAAATGCCAAAAAATACGCTCCCGCTTATATTTTTTTAGTAGGCTTTATAATCTCATTAGTCACCATTTTCAAAGGTCTAAGCCATCTCCATCTGAAACTAACTACCATCGAAAGCTTCGTTGTGGCAACTCTTTTTGGATTATTGACCGCAAGCATTGGCTGGTTTTTTATCCGCAAGGTCCAAGATGATCCACGAGCCAATAGATCCTTCAGTTATGCCAGTGTCGAGAAAGTCTTCACTCCCATGATGCTCTTTACTGCATGCTCCATGGCCTTTGCCCACGGTTCTAACGATGTTGCCAACGGGATCGGTCCCCTGGCCGCAATATACAGTATCATCAGTTCCGGTGGTGAGGTTATGCAATCGTCCCCTCTGCCTCTCTGGATTCTTCTGTTAGGCGGATGTGGCATTGTTCTTGGCCTGATCACTCTCGGTTACCGTGTTATGATGACAGTCGGCAAAAAGATCACCGAACTCACTCCTTCCCGAGGGTTCTGCGCCGAACTTGCTGCGGCGACTACGGTTGTTATTGCCTCACGAACCGGTCTTCCTGTCTCCACCACACATATCCTCGTCGGTTCAGTGCTCGGAGTAGGCCTGGCCAGAGGGATCGGAGCACTTGATTTACGAGTTGTACTTAATATCATCATCTCCTGGCTGGTAACCCTTCCGGCCGGGGCTCTTATGGCAATGCTCTTTTTCTTTACTCTTAAAGGTATCTTTGGTTGATACTTTCGCCACGCTGCATCCCTTACCATAAAGCCTCTTTTTGATCTGATGATCGAAACGAGGCTTTAGGTTTCACAGAGCTCAATGAAGGTAGTTGATACTGTGGCGCGCGCTCTTCAAAAGTGATTAAGCGATGCGTGATGGCTGCAATATATTTAAATTCCGCGTTTTCCCTTTGTTTTGACCAACTTACCCACTAGACAAAGGACAGCCTATTGCTTTATGATATTTTCCCCTTGAAAAAAAATGTCTATGGGTTTTATACTTTAAAAGTGAGTTCCACTTTGTAAGCACCTCCTACAATTTTTTTAATATCTGTCAGTCGTTGGTAATTAATCCAGACTTGCAGAGATAAATAGAAAAATATAAAGAAGGAAGAGGCCAATGCATGCAACAGAGTCTCATCGGAGAAGAAGAAAGGAGAAAGAACTTTTTAACTCCGAAGCAGAGCGGCGCAACCAAGAACGCCGTCATGAAGAAGGTGAAGGATATACGTATATCCCAATAGTTGGGTGGTATTGTCGGCGAAGCATAGCACGACGAAGTCGTGAAACCGATAACTAGCCTGAAACTAAAACTAGTTATTCTGAATAGCCAGCATAAAATCACGCCAGATAGGCGCCGCAGTGGAACCGCCGCTGTCATGAGCACCCAGCGGTTGATTTTGATCATTTCCAACCCATATTCCGGTGGTGTACTTTGCATCGTATCCCACAAACCAGGCATCACGGTTCTCGTCCGAGGTTCCTGTTTTCCCGCCTCTGACTCCGGGTACATCGGCAACCTTCCTACCTGTACCTTCGGTTACCACACCTTTAAGCATTGTCCGCATCTGCCCCATCACTTGCGGGTCAGCAACTGTCTGTCGACTTCTCTCGTTTTCCGGAAAAATGACGGTCCCGTCAGCAAGTACTATTTTAGCTATAAACGAAGGCTCTGTAAAACTACCGTTTCCGGCAAAAGGGGTATATGCAGCGGTCAACTCCAGAAGTGTTACATCCGCGGACCCGAGTGCCAGGGAAAGATCGGGTGGCAATTTCGACGTAAATCCTGCCCTCCTGGCTACTTCATGTACCTTTTGATAGCCAATTCTCTGCATAATCCGTACGGTCGCGGAATTAAGGGAATGTGCCAGTGCATCCGCAAGCGTAGTCTGCCCATGGTATTCGCCGCCGTAATTCTTGGGGCTCCAGCTTTTACCATCTCTACCGGTGATAGTGATCGGGCTGTCTTCAATGAGCGAGTTGGATGACCAACCCAGTGTGAGTGCGGCTGTGAAGACAAAGGGTTTAAAAGTCGATCCGGCCGGTCTTCTCGCCTGGCTTGCCCGATCAAAGGGTGATTTTTCAAAGGAGGTGCCTCCGACCAGGGCTCTGACCCTCGTCGATGCTGTTTCGATACACACCAACCCACCCTGTGGAACGGCCTCAATATTTTTCCCGGCCAACGTCTGTCGACTCAGACTCGCTCTCACCCCGCGGCGTACTGCAGCAAGCCCCTGTTCCTGGATTCTTGAATCTAAATGAGTATATATTTTTGCGCCCGCAGTCTGTAGCGGTTCTTGCAAAATCTCCCGAGCCTGTTTTTTCACTACTTCCAGGTAATAACCGTTTTCTTCGTTTGCTTGATGGCTGCGCGGACTTAACCTAACCACTTCGTCATAGGCTTTCTTTGCTGCCTCGGCACTGACATAGCCATCGGCCGCCATTCTGTTAAGAACATATTTCTGTCGTTCAACCGCCCTGTCGAGATGAGTAAAGAGTGCGTACCTGCTCGGGGCTTGCGGCAAGCCGGCCAAAAGTGCACACTCACCGAGGTTGAGCTTTGCGGCACTTTTATCGAAATAGATCTGCGCCGCGGCCTCAACCCCGTTGGCCCCTTCACCAAGATAGATCTGATTGAGATAAATATAGAGGATTTCCTCCTTGCTGAGCAGTTTGTCAATTCGCCAGGCTAAGATGGCTTCTTTGAATTTACGCACATAGGTCTTTTCCGGAGTCAAAAGTAACGACTTGGCGACCTGCTGGGTAATTGTCGATCCGCCCTGGCTCCTTGAGCCACCTCTGAAATTATTAATCATCGCCCGAATAACCGAATAAAAATCGAGACCGGGATGCTCAAAAAACCGGCCATCCTCAGCGGCAACAAATGCCTTCGGCAGAAAGGGTGACATTGCCTGAAGAGGTATTACCGTTCTATTTTCAGTAAACATTCGCTCGACGATTTTGCCTTGACTATCGTAAATAATGGTAGCCTGAGCCGGCTGGTAATTGGCAACCGTGCTAATATCAGGTATTCGTAGGCGGATCAGGAGGAAAATCAGACTTCCCAAAAAAGCAGTCTGAAGCAGACAGATGATAATCAAAAAAATCGAGATATGCCTTTCTGTATAGATCTTGCGACGAACTGCTGGTTTTCCAGCCGGTCTCTTCCTTATGGGGTTTGGTTTAGGGGGTGACACTATCTAGACACTCATGGTAATATTCAACTGCTTGCACAGGCACTGGTTAACTCATCGTGGAACACCATAACATCTGCCTATGATCTATCAACAGGAAAGTCGGTAACATGTCAAAAATCCGTATACTCCCCGAACAACTCGCCAATCAAATAGCGGCAGGCGAGGTTGTTGAACGACCCGCATCGGTTGTCAAAGAACTGCTGGAAAACAGTCTGGATGCCAAGGCCAACCGGATTGAAATTGAGGTCGAGGGCGGCGGCACCAGACTGATCCGTATCATAGATAACGGTGAAGGGATGGATGAAGACGATTTGCTCTTAAGCCTGGAACGTCATGGTACTTCCAAGATTCAGACGGAAACAGACCTTGGAGCTATCAGCACCCTTGGCTTCCGTGGAGAGGCCGTTCCATCCATCGGCTCTGTCTCCCAACTGACTATTACTTCCCGCCCTGAGCAGGCCGAACTCGGCACAAGAGTGGTACTGCGCTTTGGCAAATTAACCAAAGTACACCAAATCGGCTGTAGCTTCGGTACATCTATTGAGGTACGCGACCTCTTTGGCAATACTCCCGCCCGTCGAAAATTTTTAAGGACTGCTCGCACGGAAATCGGTCATATTGATGAAGTGGTAAAAAATTATGCCTTAGGCTCCCCGACTGTCACCTTTATCCTCCGAATCGATGGCAGAGACACCATCTATCTTGACAATGCTCTGTCTATTGAACAACGACTCGGTAACATCATGCACTACGACAGTCCTTTTATTCCCATCGGGACATTCCAACAACCCAAAAGCATACGCTATGTATATGGATTTCTTGTCCCACCGGAAAAGGTGACCCCTGGACCTGCAAAATTACGCATTTTTGTCAATGGCCGGGCAATAAGGGACAGGATGATCGTTCACGGTGTAACTGAAGGGTTGCGCGGATTTTTGATGAAAGGAAAGAACCCCTCAGGTCTGGTGCATTTGATCCTGCCGCCGGATGAGGTTGATGTCAACGTGCATCCGGCAAAGCATGAAGTTCGGTTTCGAAATTCTCAAGATGTCCACATCCTCCTCAGTCAATCGGTTTCTCAAGCGATGAGAGAGTATCAGCTGGCAATCAAAGCGACTCTTTTCGGAGCTGGTCGAACCACTGACAGAACACCAATTCCACTGGAATATGAGCAAGCGACTACACACACCTTTGCTTCGTCATTCAACTCTACCGAGCAATCCGCCGATGATTTCCGTCAAAACCAAGATGGCCATTTTACCGGCTCAAAAGAAAATCGGAATCTTCTCCCAACAGATAAAGCCAGATCGACACCGGCACTCTCAAGGCAACCACCCGTCAGTCAACCGCTCTTTGCCACAGCCGAACCAATACAGCAATGCTCTACGGAAAAATGTATACTGCCATTTCATCAGAGGACCGACAGAGAAGAACACAAATCAATCAGCCATAACCTATTGGTTATCGGCCAATATGATGACCTCTACATTTTCTGTAAGACCGGTGAGGGACTCCTGGTCATCGATCAGCACGCGGCTCACGAGAGATTGCTTTACGAAAAACTGCGTAAACAGTATCTCGCCAACACTGTTGTTCGACAGACATTAATGTTTCCGGAGACTGTTGAACTTTCACTCTTTCAAGCTCAGCTAGTGGCAAGAAACGAAGAGGAAATAGATCGGATTGGTTTTTCCATCCGGGAATTCGGCGGCAACACCTTTATTATTTCCGCAGTTCCAGCTCTTGCCGGTCTCACTAACCCCCGCGAGCTTTTTCTCGATATTTTGGAACAATTCGGCAGCGAGCACAGTAAAGGAGATACGGGTGGCTTTCTTGATACTATCCTGGCGACAATGGCCTGTAAAGCCGCAGTTAAGGCCGGGACAGCACTTTCAAAACAGGAAATAGACAATCTCCTCAACGGCATGACCAAGGCCGATTTATTTTCACACTGTCCCCATGGCAGACCAGTTGTTAAACAATTCACCAAAGATGAAGTAAAAAAATGGTTCTACAGAACCTGAGAACTGTTCACGACGTTCGATTTTGACAGCGAATCAATCGTGAAATAGTCGGTAAAACTTGGTGCAGTTCCATCGAAACCCGACACTTTTATCCTGATTTTACGAGGGAGCTCACTGCTGAGAAGACCATTTTAAGTGTCTTTTGCTTCAAAATTATTGATTATATAATTGTTGTCTATCAACTCATCGTCTGTTACATGGTATTATCGAAGGAGTCGACATTTTTTTGATCTTCGATTTATCATCATAACTACGCATAACTACTAGAAACAAATATGACGCAAAAAATCAGCATGTATATCAAATTCCACGCTAGCGGATTTGGTCAAACACTCCTTTTTGCCTCCCTCCTGACTGTATTGCTGCTCAGTGGCTGTGCCAAGCCACCGATCGGAAAAATAATGGAAACCACGGCCTACTGTGGCTGCTCCTCCTGTTGCAGCTGGGAACGTGGGAGCTGGCACATGCTTAAACTGGATTTCTGGAACCGATATGTCAGTTCCGGGACCAACGCCGGCAGAGAGTACAGTGGCCTGACGGCCAGGAACACCGTCCCCTACGAACCGGAGGAGGGACTGTTCTCTGCCGACTCCATCTCCCGTCCTTGGATGATCCCGGTTCGTCTCGTTCTTTTTCCCTGGTATCTGCTGCCCCAGGACGGCACTATTGCAGCGGATACTAAATACTATCCCTTCGGTACCCGCATGTATGTTCCGGGCTATGGCTGGGGTGTGGTAGAAGACAGGGGGGGTGCTATCAAAGGACCGCGTCGGATTGATCTCTATTTTGATTCCCACAGTGAGGCTCTCGCCTGGGGAAGAAAAAAATTACGTGTTATCGTCGAATATCCAAGAAGATAAAAACAACTGAAAGCCCTTTACTCACTATGCCGACCCCCGGAAAGCACGGGGATTCTTTACAATACCCCCTTGAGGGGTGCTCTGTTCAGTACCCCACTGAGGGGTATAAGAACCTTTAGACAGATGGTTTTCTTGCAGGAACAAAAAAACAATCTGTAAGGTACTAATATGACCATTCGCCCCTTGACTATCTGCAGGGTCTTTCTTCCGTTTGCCGCCGGCTATTTTATATCGTATTTGTACCGGGTAGTAAATGCGGTGATAGCTCCCGACCTTATCTCAGACATTGGGGTCGGTCCGTCGGCCCTTGGCTTGCTCACCGCGACTTATTTTATCTCCTTTGCCTCATTTCAGCTCCCTCTTGGGGTTCTGCTCGATCGATTTGGTCCCCGAAAGGTGGAAGCTGTACTACTCGTTTTTGCAGCGCTTGGCGCATTTGTATTTTCCCGGGCGGAAAGCCTTACCGGCCTGATCATGGGCCGGGCTTTGATCGGGTTCGGTGTTTCCGCTTGCCTTATGGCCGCGTTCAAGGGATATACCCTTTGGTTTTCCAGGGATAAATGGCCGCTGATCAATGGATTTCAAATGGCTGCCGGAGGTCTTGGAGCTTTGGCCGCGACCTCCCCTGTTGAGGCAACCTTACAGTTTACGGACTGGCGAGGTGTGTTTGCGGGCCTGGCTCTTTTGACACTTTTAACTGCAGTTGCTGTTTACTTGATTGTCCCTGAGAAAAAAATCGAAGGTACCGGAGAAAGCCTGCAAAACCAGCTGCGTGGTATCCGGGAGATCTTTACCAGTCGTAAATTTTGGCGTACCGCACCGCTGACCACCATGTCCCAGGCTGCTTTTTTGGCCATTCAGGGACTCTGGGCCGGACCTTGGCTTACCCATGTTGCCAAGTTCGAGCGGACCGCGGTTGCCGGACTCCTTTTCTGGGTCGCGGTCGCCATGATTGCCGGATTTATCACCCTTGGTTCCATTGCCGGTAGGTTGAGCAAACGTGGCGTTTCCGTGGCCGCCACCGCAGTAACCGGCATGGCGCTTTTTATTATTGTCCAGCTCCTGTTGATTTTCGGTCCTATTAGCTGGAGTATTCCCGTCTGGCTGGCTTTTGGGTTTCTTGGAACATCGGGTATCATTGCCTATTCCGCACTGTCTCAGTCTTTTCCGATCTATCTATCCGGCCGGGTAACCACTGCAGTCAATCTCCTGGTTTTCGTCACCGCCTTTGCAGCTCAATGGGCCATTGGTGGAATCGTTGATTTCTTTACTAATGGCTCAATAGCTCTCTCGCCAAATGGTTTCAAAGCCGGTTTCGGGCTGATGGTACTCCTCGAATTCGGTGGACTTCTTTATTATATTGTTGCTGATCGTCAACAAATAATTGATGATGCCTAAAGCATGGTCGGAATTATCACGATATTCTGTGTAGTTCTTCCCTCCCCGCCCGGCAGGTAACGGAGTTATTCACGTTCTGTTGTCAAAGCTAAAAACACAACTAACCTCAACGTATTAAAATCTTTTACGTATTAATAAACACACTCCATGGAAAATCAGCATACAATTACAATTATAGGTGGTGGATTGGCAGGTTGTGAAGCTGCCTGGCAAGCTGCCGAGAGAGGCTGCAAGGTTCATCTCATCGATATGAAACCGAAGACTTTCAGTCCCGCACATCAATCAGAAAAACTAGGTGAACTGGTATGCTCCAATTCACTCAGGTCAAACGATCAAACATCTGCAGTCGGGCTGCTCAAAGAGGAGATGCATCGCTGTAACTCTCTGATCATCCGGATAGCATACGAGACTCAAGTGCCTGCAGGTAAAGCCCTTGCGGTGGATAGAGAAAAATTTGCCGGCCGAATCACTGAAATCATGGAGGAGCATCCCCAGATCGAAATCAACAGGCAAGAGATCCGTGAAATCCCTGCACCAACAGGCAGCCCCATTATCCTTGCCACCGGCCCACTTACCTCCGACCCTCTTGCCGAATCCCTCGCTAAGTTGACTGAAAAAAAGCGGCTGGCGTTTTATGATGCCATTGCGCCGATAGTGGACGCGGACTCATTGAACATGGACATCATCTATTGTAAATCACGCTACGATGATGGCCCAGGGGATTACCTCAACTGTCCAATGGATAAAGATTCTTACCTGAACTTTATCAATGAACTTGGCAATGGTGGGTGTATGCCGCTCAAGGACTTTGAGGATGCTAAATATTTTGAAGGTTGCCTGCCGGTTGAGGTCATCAGGTCACGTGGTGACGATACCCTGCGGTTTGGACCGATGAAACCAGTCGGACTTGCCGACCCTAAAACTGGGGAAGAACCTTACGCCGTGGTCCAGCTGCGCAAGGAAAATCTGTCAGGAACCACTTATAACATGGTTGGTTTTCAAACCAAGTTGACGTACGCCGAACAACTACGGATTTTTCGACTCATTCCGGGAATGGAGAGAGCCCAATTCGCTAGACTGGGCTCAATTCATCGCAATACCTTTGTGCTCTCACCTGAACTGCTACAGCCAACCCTGCAATTCAGGATCCGACCGGACCTGCTGTTGGCCGGTCAACTCTCAGGAGTTGAAGGCTACGTCGAATCCGCGGCAATGGGGTTACTTGCCGGAATCAATGCGGCCCGCCTGGTAAAAGACTTACCCCCTGTCGTTCCCCCACGTGAGACGGCCCTCGGCTCTTTGATCAACCACCTCACCGAAAGCGATCCAGCTCGTTTTCAACCGTCGAACATAAACTTCGGACTCTTCCCCGCGTGGGAGAAGAAAATCAGAAAAAAATTCAGGGGACAGGAGCGGGCGGAAAGAGCACTGACAGCGCTTGGAAAATGGCAGGTTGATCAACAGCTGTGATAGAAGTCTGTTATTCTCTCTCCGGAATTTGTTGCTCTTTGAACCCCCAATAGGGGAAATCCTGGGAGTAGTTGGCAATCCTGCCCGGACTATGTTCCCTGCTCGCCACCAGACAGAGTGTATTACCTTTTCCTGCCGATCGATCGGCTCTATCTCTTTCCGGGGCTGAGGGGTGGAGCACCATGGCATTATCGGCGCTGTATTCGATATCCCCGGATCCCTTGAAAACTCCGAGATGGGGTTCTTCAAGATAAGAACCGGCCCCCCCTCTGGAGAGTTCCGAGATCACAAGAAACGACACCTGCAACTGATCGCGGATAGATTCCATCTGCCGCAACCAGGCATCAATACCCGTGCGTCTCTCTGTGAATTGGTTAAACGGCAATTTATGCAGGCTGTCGACCACCACCACGGTATATTCACTTCTCGTTTCATGGCGGATGAAATCGATATGTTTCCGCATCAACTCAGGCGTTACTTTCCGATCATTTATCACTCGCCAGAAAAAAAACATTTGCTGCAGTTTCCTCCGGGCTACCTCATAGTTTTTTTTCTGGTCTTCCGCTAATCCCGGCTCTCTCAATTGGTCGGTTGACAGTCGAGCAAGTCGGCTCAAGGTTCGCTGATATATTTTCTGTCGACCATTTTCAAAGTCATAGTAAAGAACCGGAATTTGTCTCAACGCCATCTCTGATCCAATCTGGATCATAAAGGTCGATTTCCCAACTTTTGGGGCTCCACCGATCACATTGATGCCATGGATACCGCCAAGAGCTTCATCCATAAGAGGAAACCCGGAAGACAAATTCTGGAATTCCTCTCCCTGTTCTTTTTCCAGAGTTTGTAAGAAGCAATGATATTCCCGGAGGGGAGATGAAAAAGGAGAAAAAGCATGGGAGCTTTTTAACATTTCTCCGACTTTTGCACCAAAGGTTTTCCCCGAGTCCTTCGCCAGCTGCCAAAGTGTATATTGCTTGGGACTCTGCATTTGCCAGCCCAAAATTCTGGCCTTGTAACCGACCTTGGAAGCTAGATTTCTGGCACTATTTTCCGATTCCAGGCTGTTGGCAACACAGATAAAGAGCGTTTTCACCTTCTCAAACAAATGTGTGGGGATCTTCTCCAAAGCGTTGTAGTGAGAGACCGCAATGCCAGGGGAAACCGAGCTGCTTCAAAGCAAGTAAATTTTCTTCACCCTCGCAAATAAAAAGCGCCCCGTTCTCACAACGCTTAATGTCCTGAACATTAAAGATATTAAACGGCTCCCTGCTGAATTTTTCCTTGCCGTGCCAAAAATAGTCTTCCGACCTCTCCGGATAGACACAGCGGGCCGAATAACAATTACCATCATCTTGAATATAAGGGTAGACTATATAGCGACCGTTGAATCCTACCTGCATTTCCAAGAGAGCAGCTTTTGCAATACCGCTTTGCTTGAATACGTCATACACAGAATCTGAAATTCTATCTCTGAATGCACGTATCTCGTCATTGATATTTTCCACCGGATAATCAGGTTGTTCCGTGACGATCTCCTGATCTGGATCGTAATCCGGTACCTCACTCAACGGAATGGCGGCGAGACGGGCAAACCAGACCGGAAATCCACCAGGAACACAACGGTTGAGACAACGAAAATAGCCATGAAAAAAACTATCCTTGTTCAGAAAAACCATAAGGCGGCCGTTAGCATAGCCATGGTCTTTGCAAAAGGGACAATCGGAGATGAATTTTTCCTGCCATTCACCATCCAGATGCTTGAGATAGAACTGAGAAATCAGATCATTACCTTCGGACATAACATGCTCCGCATGAAACCGTGTGATCTGCACAAACTTGAATTGACATTTATTCGATCACCTGTGATTCCGAATGCATAGCTACGACAATATCGTGCAGTTGTTTCCGGTCTATTAAGCTGTCAAATTTCATATGCAGAGAATAATCGTTCTCCACAGCATAGGTACTTTTCACTGCGAGAATATCACCGATTACAGTAAAGCCGTTACCAAACTTCTCCACCACCGGAAGGCTAATCTGCATCTTTCTTCCGAGCAGCATCCGAGCGTTTTCTTTTTGTGAAATCCTGACCAGAAAAGAAATACCGCCTTCAGAAATGTCACAGAGTTCTACTTTTGGCTTTGAGCCAATACTTCGACCGCGGTTATCGAGCAGTGTTGAGACAACTCTCCCTGAAATCTTATATCTTTTGTACAATCGTCGATCATTCGAATTCTGCTGTATGAAGTCCTTAATTTTTTCGGAACTTTTACAAAAATCAGACAATTTTGATTCTAGCCCTGGAAAATCCTCTACCCACTCTTGAAGTGTATCCAGCTTCAAAATCGAAATGTCCGACTTTTCGATGGCGGCAACCGAAATCGTCCAAACTGAAGCCTCAAAAAAAACCTCACCACCAAATATTTCACCTTGCCCCATTGTTTTGACTAATACATCACTGCCGTTATCATCAAAATAGAGTTTGACCTTCCCGGAATTTATAAAAAAAAGGGATCCCTGCAAAGCGCCTTGGCTGATGATGATCTCTTCATTTTCATATTTCTTATGCTTTAGAGCATGATAGACTGCGCTGAATTCGTCAGTAGTCAGAATATCGTACAGTCTCCCCCAAATCTCCAAATGACTTTTATCAATGGATGCAATTTTCTCCTTGTCAATACTCTCCGCAGCCCGAAGTATCCGACTGAGACCCGTCGAGTCGATTTCGATTAGCCATTCCCTCAATAATTCAGCTTGAACAAAGTTACGCATACGGGCAGCTCTTTCAATAAGTTCGAGTAGCTGTTCGGCGGCTTCGGTTTTCTCACCGCGCAAGAGAAGGGTACGTACCGCCTGTTCCTGTGGCAATCCTGTGATAACTCTCTGGGAAATCGCTGTCTTGCTCAATTTTGCGGCCTGCTTGAGGGCATTTTTCCGCAACTTGCCGGCTTGAACATGTTTTTTCCGAGTTTCCTGTACCTCGTCCTGCAATAACATCAAAGACTTTGCAGCCGCAGCCCAGACCTCCTCGGGAATCTTTCTCGTTGATCGCTGCCCTCTTGTCTGCAGAAACGCATGGACGCCTTTCTGTGCTGCCGGACATGGACACTTCCCAAGGGTTTCCAATAGCTGCAGCAATAGACTACTTCTATTTTTCTCATCGAATTGCTCATGGGACATCATCAATTCGACGAGTTTTGCCGCTACTTCCGAATCACAGAAGGAGTCAAAAGCCTCAATTATATGAACCTTTATCAGTTCGGAAGATTCTTCAAGTGCTCTCAGCAACAATCGTTTTCGATTACTGCCACCTATCTTATAGAGAGTGAGGAACGCTTCTCGCTGTACCCGAAAATCATCATGATTCAGATAGTGCAAAATACTCTCAGCATCTTCCTTGTTGCCGGTTTCACCAAGCAACTTGATAAGATTACGTTTACCATACCAGGCCATATGTTCCTGCAATCGCTCGTGAACAACAGAAGGGAGGAAATGGGGGCTATAACTGAGAAGATCTATAAGTTTAAGACGATCGGCTGCGTTGTCGGCTTTTATGAGAGCATCAACAAGAAAACGGAGAGCAACAGGTCCCTGAAATATCAAGCGTAAACTGAGTGTTTGATCCTTCGGAGAATTGAGACACTCAGCAAGCAGGTGCGGCAAATTTGCCCGTATAATCCCCCTATCCTGAACCTTTGCCACTATAGCTTTTATTGAAGCGGCGTGAGGTATCTCACCTGATCGGATCTGATGAAAAAAGGTAAGTATTTTATCCCCCCGATCGTTCTCTCCAACCTGCCAACTCTTTTGCATAACCTGTTGCAAAAGAGTTGCCGTCTTCTCCATCAATACATCCCCGACCCCACCTTTTCGGACTTCTTCCATAAGCAGATCAATGATGAGGTCAATGTGACTCCACTTGGCATCGGCAAAGAAGTTTTCAGCGATGGTCACTATACTTTTCAGTAAGGATTGTTTGGTCTCTTTATCAACTTCCTTAAGAGAGACAAACATACCGTTCAGCAGTACCGTAAAATCTGCGTCACCTGTCCTTTTCTGTATTTGGCTGAGAGCATCAGGTAGATAATCAACAAGCTCTTCACTTTTTAGCAGGCTGGTATTTCCCTTCAGAAATCCTTTTACTCCAGCCTCAAGGCGTTGCTTCTTCCTTTCTCTTTCGCCCTTGTGGATAAGCTTTTTTGCCTTCTCAGTGCTCAGAAAATGTTTCCCCTTTTTGCTGTTCATCAGGGCCAGTAGTACCTTCCCAAGAAACTGAACCTGGGGCGACTTGACTCCCCCAATTCGTCTCGCTTTTGCAAGTTGCTCCCTGAAAAGAACCATTATCCCGGCAAGTTGCTCTGTTGAGAGAAAAGCCATCAACCCATTGTACAACATGCTTCCGAAATCATGAGGATATTGCTGGGCCAAGACAACACAAAGGGCTGGCTCCTTCAGACTCTCTACAAATACTTTTGCAAGTCCCAGCGCCACGCCCTGCTTGTTATTTGTCTCGATCAAAGTCTCCGCTTTGTCCAGTATTACAGGAAAATTCGGTGAAGCGACAATCATCTTTTCTTTTTGAATTTCCAACAAAATATACGCTACACAGGCCGCAAGGATATCGATTGCCGTTTCCGTTGTTGCCATTTTTCTCTGCAGCTCTGCTTCTATAACCGGTCTCTTGTCCTTGCCAAAAAGACACGCCACCATTTCCGGCCGCACATTTACCAGATTTCGGGGCCGCAAATCGTCTTTGCGTTCTTTGTTTATCATACTTTCATTTGGAGCACCTGGCTCGTCGGGAAAATAGCTCGCCAAGCCCAGGCTGGTGATATATTCTCCTCCCCCGCCTTCTTTGGTAATTTTTTCAATAGAGGCGTTAAACACGGAAATAAGTTGACCAAAGGCAAAACGGTCCATCTCGGAACTGATAACCAGTTCCGACAGGCCCAGCAGCCTCAATTGCCGATAAACGACTAAATTGGGGAATAAATCCAGTGTTTCCTGTTTCAGAGGTTGCCCGCAAAGAGAGCAAATTTCCCCTTTCACAGAGCACGTCAAATCACCATCGAGCCGCATATAGCTTTTGATGGCTTTATACCCCCTGTCTATGGCGGTTGCTACCTGCGGAGCATCCGGAGGATACAGACGGCTTGTCACAATGATATTGTTAAATGACTTCAATGCCTCAATGCTCTTGCCCTGCAACTCAATCTCATTCATTATTCGACACCACTATTCGCATATCTGATGTTTTCCATCACAGCCGCTTCATGTATTACCTGGAACCTTTTTTAAAAAGAACTATTTTTACCGTCTTAAAAATTACCATCAGGTCAAAAGCGATCGACAAATTTTTCATATAATAAAGATCATACTCCAATTTCTTCAAGGCATCCAGCTCAGATGCGCCATATGGATAACAGATTTGTGCCCATCCCGTCACTCCTGGCTTCAGCTCATGCCGAATAGTGTAATAAGGTATTTTTTGGGCCAGTTGATCAACGAAAATCTGTCGTTCGGGTCGTGGACCGACGAGACTCATGTCTCCTTTCAGTACGTTCCAAAGTTGTGGTAATTCATCTATTCTCAGGGTGCGGATCACCTGTCCGACCCGGGTTACCCGATCATCATTTTGTTTGGCCCAGACCGCACCATTTTTTTCCGCATCTTGTCGCATGGAACGGAATTTAATCATTCGAAACGGTTTGTTACCTTCCCCGACCCTCTCTTGAAAATAAAAAACCGGACCAGCGGACTCCAGCTTGATAAGCAGAGCGGTTACCAGCAGAACAGGCAAGCTGATTACCAGCAAGATAGAAGAAAAACAGAGATCCATGAGCCTTTTCACATGGTATTTCCACCGACTGAGGGCAAACCCATCGGAAAAAATTATCCAACTTGGAGCAATCCTCTCCACCAGAACCTTTCGCTCGACCCGCTCATAAAAAGTAGTACTCTGCTCGATGAATATTCCCCGCATCTTGTATTTCAGAAGAGCACTTACAGGAGTTGTTCCCCTTGGGTCATCAAGAGCAACAATGATTCTCTCAAGATCATGTCCTAAGAGGAATTCCGCGAAATCCTCTATAGTGGGCCGAACCGGAGCACCATGGGGATTAAAGGTAGGTTCTTTGTCCCCAACGAAGCCTTTTACCCTATAGACAGAGTCCTGAACCCCTTCTATCACCTTGGCAATATCGGATGCCAAGGTTCCGGTTCCGACCACTAATAGATTCTGAACGAAGAGTCGCTTACGTAGAATATGATAGTATGCACCTCGCCAAAGAGATACCGACAGACAGATCACCAGATAGCCAAGCCAAAAAATACGGGGGGATATTATCATAGACGGAATGGAGTAATAAACTCCACCTAAAAAGATGCAACCAACCCCGAATGCATGGGTCATACGGCTAAAAGTATTCGGCAACGACACCTCATTGCGGAGATCGTATTGATCAAAAAAATAGAGGCAGAGCTGAAAAATAAGGGTAACCAGAAGCGCCCTGGTCGCATTAGGCAAAAGATCGAGGAAAAATGACCCCGATCCCAACATGACCAAATCCACAATCAAAAGAGATAAAAAAATAAGCGCACCTTCACCAAGAAAGAACACCATCGTCCTTAACGGATAGTATTTAGTAAAAAAGGTCGGCATCATTTTTATCTTGTGTCTATATTTAATTTCAACGAACTACAATAACAGTCTATTCCAAATTGAATCATACACCAAAAAAATTAAATAATAAAAATAGTCCTCCACTCAGGCAACAAAACCATCAAGTTCAATAACTCCATTTTCCTGTAGAACTTCCATCAATTCATAGAGCGGTAAACCGACAACATTGGAATAAGAACCCTCGATAGTTTTAACGAGAAAAATCCCTTTTCCCTGAATGCCGTAGGCCCCCGCTTTATCAAGAGATTCCCCCGTAGCGACATAAGCACGGGCAACCAATTCGGAAAACTCTGCAAACCGGACCTTGGTTGTGACTGCCTGAACAATGTTCACCCCACGGGATCCGTGGGCAACGCAAAAACCGGTTTTAACACTGTGTTCCCTACCTGAAAGTGCCATGAGCAAAGCAACTGCCTCATGTTCATCAGCGGGTTTGCCGAGAATTTTATCCCCGAGACAAACCACGGTATCACCACTTATCACCCAAAAGTCAGGAAACTCGATACTTACCTCAACAGCCTTCTCATGGGCCATTCGCAGCACAAATTGTTCAGGACTTTCATGGTTGAGGCAATCCTCACAAACTGATGAGGTTTTCACTGTGAAGCGAAGCCCCATTTCTTGAAGGTACTGTTGTCTGCGTGGAGACCCTGAAGCTAGAATTATTTTATCTCGATTATGGTACATAATTTTTTCTACGTATTTGTGTTTGGCAAGGTTATACTTATAGCAGATTAAGGTTTGCAATACCAGATGACTGTGCAGCTTTTTAGGAGCCGTTACGAAATAACCTGGACATTTTCACTCATTTCGTTACGGCTCCTTAGTACCTTACAGATTATTTTCTTGTTTTTTTGTAAGATAATAATCTGTCTCAAGGTACTTATCCCGGCTTTCTTCCCGTTTACCGGGGTTAGACCGTTCAGAGCATTCCCTTGGCCATGTTATTTTTTTACAACGGCTTACCAAATATTTGACCTGAAACCATCTTGCCAATTGCGAACTTGGGTGGCCCCGATACTAGCCTTTCATACATCCGCCACTTTTGTACGACCTGATTGTCATTGCGCTACTCGTTTATCGAGCAAGAAACCGGAGGTTGCATCCATTACTCATGAATCTCTCTCGGTTGCTCTATATAAGCCTATCCCCTGATGGCATAGCCACCATCAACAATGATCACCTGGCCCTGAATCATGGTTGACAGATTGCTGCAAAGAAACAATGCAATATCAGCTACATCTTGGGGTGTAGTCAATCTCCCCAAAGGGGTCCGGGCCATCGCTGTATGGAGAATTTCATCACGATTTGGAAAATGCTTCAGCGCATCAGTATCCACGGCTCCTGCGCTGATAGTATTCACATTGACCCCCTGGGGACCGAGTTCCACTGCTAGGTGTCGCACCAGAGATTCTAAAGCAGCTTTTGATGCCCCCACGGTTGTATAATTTTCAATGGCCCGAACCGAACCAAGGCTTGAAACAGCAATCACGCGGCTTCCACGATCCATCAGGGGAAGTCCCTGTTGCACCAGCGTTAGTAATGCCCTGGCATTAATATCCATTGCCCAGTTCCAATGACGCTCCGTCAACTCCATTGCCGGCTTCAAAACCCCCGAAGCGGCATTGCTTACCAGAATATTCAGATGATGAAATTCTTCGGCGATGGCAGCAAACATATTTTTCACATCTTCGTTGTTGGCAACGTTGGCTTTGACCAGGAGACATTTTCGACCCAATGTTTCAACCGCCGTTGCTGTATCCTCGGCATCTCTTTTATGACGAACATAATTGACGATTATATCTGCACCATGTTCCGCTAACCTGATGGCAATGGCCCGCCCAATCCCCCGTGATCCCCCGGTTACAAGTGCTATTTTTCCCTGCAAATCCAGCATATAATGCAATCCTCATGAATAATTTGAATAATTTGGTTGTAACCGTTGCGCTCAGCTTTCTCTAGGATCTTGTCCGAGAGTGGACATTTTGCTCAAAATCGAGGCATTATCATGTTCATGATAAATGCGGGTTAGTCAAAAACCTTCAGAGCCACCCTTTTTATCAATCCTCGTAAAAACCTGGTAAGATTGAAGCGAATACCATTCAAACTATCGGGAGCAATAAACCCTGAACCATGAAAATCTCGTGGACAACAAAGTGGATAACGAATGTTGTGAATTTCGCTGCCATCCAGTCCTCTCCTTGAAGCAACCCGCCAGAGAGGACTTTTTGCTTGGTTAATCTCAAGCAGATCAAGAAGCGCTGTATCAAGTGCGACCGGACAACGTGCCGCTGCCATACAATTAAGCGCTAAACTCCTGCCGTCAAGGGGGCCCGATCCGTGCATGGCCTCTATACCATCAGCCAGGTGCAATTGGGAGGGCAGTAGAGGTACAAGATCTAGAATAATTCCGGCAAACATCTCGTGAGTGTCGCCATGAACCATGTGCAACATTGCCTTGTTGACCCCTTTAACGATCCCGAACATATTTTTGACAGCCATGGTCACAAGCATCTGATTATGAGCCTTGATCTTGGGTAGCCCCACAAAAAGGTCGCATTCCAGCGCTTCCCTGGCTATTGCTACGGTGACGCCCCCCGCTAGTCGTGTGCTGACCGAACTCTTAAAACGAACCAATTTAACATCCATTCCCTTCAGTGCCTCTGTAATTCCGAAGGTGCGACAAACCTTTTCACTGCTGCCAAAGGCCGGTGAATCCCCAACAAGAACCCTCGCCCCCTGGTCAAGAAACCAACCGGCGACACCGGCAATAAACTCGCCGTTAGTACAGGCAAGGGAAGGTCCGCTACTGCTGATAAAATTCGGTTTGAGCAAGACAATTTTCCCGTGAAGCGAATCGGACAACATGAGATGGCCGACCATGACCTCGACAAGTGCAGCTATGGCGGACCGGTCATAGGTGTTGCACTTCTGCAACACTACCGGCAAGAGTTGCATTATTCATGAATTTTGAAAAAATGGATTTTCCAGACAAGGGGCATGAAAATAGAAAAACCGGACCCTAGCAGGGGAGTCCGGTTTTTCCAGGAGAAAAGAGAGAAGAGATAAAGCATAATATTTAATGCATATCACATGCCATCTTTCGTTAAACATCGTACTACCACAAATTCAAGATGTTACAACAGATTGTGCTACTAAACGGCCAACATGCAAGCCATAAATGTTCAATTTTTTATACTATATTTTTCCGGATTCAGGCGAATATTATAATTTTTGTCTGTAATATCTATGCAATATCATGTCTAGTTTTTTTAACCGCACCTGATCTTTCAATTTACGATTGTTTGAAAGTGATTATACGCGTGCGGATAACGTCTGAATTTTTCAGAATTTGTTCAAGAACTAGCTCCGGAATCGCTACCTCTACATCAATGATGTTGTAGCCCACTTTTCCGTTCGATTGGTTCAAATAACTTGCAATGTTTATTTTATTGTCACCAAAAATATTTGACACAAACGCGATCATTCCCGGGACGTCCCGATTAATCACTATCAACCTGGAATGTACTTTGTCGCTCGGTGTCGATTCAATATTCGGGAAATTGACACTGTGGGTAACATTGCCGTATTTCAAATAGTTGGAGATCTCTTTGACCGCCATGGTGGAGCAATTTTCTTCCGATTCGGAGGTGGATGCGCCCAAATGGGGCGTTGTCAGCACCTTGTCATGTTTTACCAGTGCCGGAGTCGGGAAATCACAAAGATATGCCTCGAGATAACCGCTGTCGAGTGCCTCAATGACAGCTTCTTCATCAACAATCGGTCCCCTGGAATAATTTATCAGTATTGCCCCTTTTTTCATTCTGGCAATAAACTCGGCATTGACCAGATTACGGGTTCGATCGATAAGGGGTAAATGCAGACTCACCACATCGGCATTCCCAACCGCATCCCCTAGATTCCGGCATATCCGAACGTCCGGGGAAAGCTGGTGAATATTAGCGAGAGACGGTGCCGGATCATAGCCATTAACCTTCATGTACCTGAAGATTCCAGCATTGGCAAGCCGTACACCAATCTGGCCGAGTCCTACAACTCCCAAGGTTTTTCCTGCAATTTCTTCACCTTTAAACGCTGCCTTCCGCGCCTCAACCTCTTTGCCAACCTTCTCGGGCGCCATTGTCGCAAGGGATTTACAGAAATCGATCCCTCTGTAAATATTTCGCTTCCACACGCCGATCATCGGAAATACCAGGTCAACTACGGCGTTGGCATTTGCTCCGGGGGTATTTAATACACAGATCCCTCTTTCTGTAGCTTGGTCAACGTTGATATTGTTGGTGCCTGCTCCGGCCCGCGCTACGACCAGAAGCGTCGGATAATCATCTACATTCAAGGGAGAACTACGGAGTATAATGCCATCTGGGGCTTCTTCATCTGCGGAAACCGTAAATTTATCACTGAACAGTCTCAACCCTTGTTTGGCAATATTGTTTATTTTCTTGATCTTATACACCGGCATGAAATTCTCCCTCTTCCTTTTTTTGATTTTTTTTTCGGTTTAATTATGGTTTTAATGAAAAACAGCTGCTCACTATATAACGACCGTGTATAAGGTCAACATTTTTCCTGTTTTTCTCTATTTACTCTATAGTATCATGAAGTTATTAAATGAATTTAAAGAATTTTCCCGTTCCTGCCGAACACAAAGACAAGGGTGCTCTACGCTGGACGATACACCAATTTCATTAAGCATTTTTTGCGAAATCCGTAAAAAATATGATTTACGAAAGAAATGGTTGCGATTATTTTTACGATACACTCCTTCTATTTCCGCAGGCAGCGTTTGGTAAAGACTGGATTTTGTCTGTTCCGGCTGCTCCTTGCCGCTATCAACCTTGAGACAAGAGGGAAGAAAACGGAAACCACAACGAAGCCAGTCGAATCGTAGAAGTTCAACGATCAAATCCCCATCGTCTCGTTTGGTAGCTAATTCGACAAGCTTCGTGCACATCAGCTCTTGAGTTGCTGCAAGTTGAAAGAATCCGCTATCGTGGCAAATGGCAAGTAACTCCTGAAAAAAAACGTAAATATCTTCGTTCTGCTTACGTAAATACCGCCAAAGCGACACGAAGTAACGGTTATTGTGAAACTTTTCAACCCCCTCGGAAAACCAGTACAATTCACTGAGAGTGGAGTGGTCCATCCATTTGGTTTGAAGGATGGAATAAGGCGGCTCATTGCAGTGTACATAGCCGAATTCATGAGCTCCATGACAAATAGGCGTATCCGGCAGAATTTTTAACAGCCCCATCTGGATATAATGGGCACCCATGTCGAAAACATCCCTGAAAGAAGCCGCAAAGCTTTGCCGGGTTTCATAAGGCAGACCAAGAATGAGATCGACATGGAGATGAATAGTACCAAGACTCACCAGTCTCCCAATGGTTCTATGTGCTTCGACCGGATCAACACGCCTGTCGACTGCCTCGAGAGTTTTCTCATGAGTTGATTGTATACCGAGTTCAAACTGAAAGCGGCCAGGTTCAAGCGTTGCCAGAAAGTCGAACATCTCCTCGGTAAAACGATCGGGAGCCATCTCGAAATGAAAGAGGGTTTCTTTACCCTCAGCCGCGAGGAAGCTCCATATAGCTAGAGCCCTGTCAGGAACATCATTGAAGGTCCGATCAATAAACCGAACAACTTTGGGTTGATGACTGAGGATTTCCCGCAGCTCTCTTATTACCGTTGCACGCTCTTTATGATACAGACCCTTTTCCGCAGAGGACAGACAATAAGTACAGCCAAAGGGACAGCCCTTGCTGCTTTCATAATAAATATGCCTGTTTTTCAGATGATCGGCAAAATCAGCCTGTCGATAAGGGTAATCGAAGGATCTCTCCTTCATTGAAAAAAAAGATCCTCGGTAGCGGGACCGTAAGCAACCGGCCTGCAGGTCGCTGTAGAATTGCTGTCCCACCGCCTCGATCTCACCCAGCACCACCGTATAGATGTCCCGACCCAAACTGTCTAATCGATCAGCCAAAACCGAAGCCTGGGGCCCCCCAATAACCACACGGCAGGCAGGGAGGCAGATGCGCAGGTCCAAGGTCAATTTCTCGATCAGACTGCTGTTCCAGATTGCCGCTGAAAAGAAAATATACCTGGGACTCCCCTCACTGAGACGCAGCAGCATCTCATAGTAATTGTCATTGATAGTAAACTGGAGCAGCTCACCGCCAAAATCAGGGCAGTTCTTCTCGAGCTCATTCCGGACATAAAAAAGCGCCAAACAGGAATGGGTAAACCTGGCGTTTATCCCGACTATTTTGATCTGTTCCTCTGTGTTGTTCACTTGTGACACCTTGCAATGACGATAAAGATGGAATTTTTATGCCTTGGAAATTATTTTTTTTCGCATTTTTTCAGAAAAAATTTCATTAAAATACATATCCGGTTTATAGGGGTTAGCAAAAAAGGACTTTTGATATTACTCTATAGCAGACACAAGGAAAAATTTTCCCCATCGGAGCATTCAATCTGGTAAAGAACCTGCTTTTTATCATGGGCTAAGTCAAATGGCATATTTTTCTGATCACCTACCAAGTACTCCCGCATGGTTCACCCTCATCTTTATCATCTGCTGTTGTTTTGGCACGGTTTCCCTGGCAGCAGAACTTGAAAAAACCAACTATGAACTCTCGCTGTCCTTTGTTCCACAAGAAGGTCGACTTATCGGCACAAGCAGGATTACCATTGCAGCAGGACAAAATATTACCCTTTCTTTTCAGGGACTTGAGATTACAGGTTCCCTGCTCAAGGATGAAAACGGAGGGGAACACGAACTCCTGCCAAGACAGAATGTGTTGACTCTTCCCTCAACAAAAACAAACCGTACCCTCTACCTTTCCTATACTAAAATCATTCAAAACGAGTTTGACAACCTGATCAGCCCATCAGGAATTTCCCTGACCAGCGACTGGTACCCGCTGCCGAATCAACCAATGTTGTTCCATGTTGCGGCCATCCTGCCCGACAATTTTTCTGCGATCACGGAAGCCGACAGTTTTCCGCTCAAGCAACAGGGCAACATGGTCAGTGCAACTTTTTCCAGACCTGTTACCGACATTCACTTTGCCGCCGGGCCATATTCCGTTGAAAAACAAAAGGTCCGAGAGGGGCTCTTTGTCTATTCGATGTTTTTCAAAGAAGACCAAGACCTTGCAGGCGGATATCTCCAGGCGGCAGGGGATTATATTAATCGCTATGAAAAGGAAATTGGTCCCTATCCATATAATCACTATGTTATTGTTGCCAACCGACTCCCCACCGGCTATGGCATGCCGACCTTCACCCTTCTCGGCCAGATGGTCCTGCAACTCCCCTTTATTAAGGAAACCTCCCTTGGCCACGAGATTGTTCACTCCTGGTTCGGTAATGCCGTGGAAGTTAATTCCTCACAAGGCAACTGGTGCGAAGGGCTGACCACTTTTCTGGCCGACCATGCCTACAGAGAGGATAAAGGGGAAGGTGTTGCAGATCGCCTGGAGAGTATTACCAGATACCTCAGCTATGTGCACAAGGATTCAGCCATACCCCTTGCAGATTTCAGGTCTGCTAGCCATGACCAGCCACTGGCTGAAGCAAGGCGAGCGGTCGGCTATGAGAGAGGATCATTGCTCTTCCAGGAATTGCGTGAGAAAATCGGCTTCAAACCCTTTGGTGACGGATTACGTCGTTTTTACATTGAAAATTATGGTAAACAGGCTACCTGGGACGACTTGAAAATGAGTTTTGAAGCTGCTTCAGGAGCTGATCTTGGAACCTTTTTTTCTGAAAGACTTTTGAGAAGTTATATTCCCGATCTGGGTGTAGAAGATATCAAAATTGAGTATTCAGGCGAACACACCATTCTCTCCTTCAAACTTCTCCAAAAGTCAGAAAAACCGTTTTCTCTGGTTGTACCGATTAGGATTAAGACAATGTCGTCGACCATCAACCTGACCACAAAGATAACTGAGCGAACAACCAGAATTCCTGCCTCTATTGACCAGTTACCACTTGAATTTACTATCGATCCAGAACATGCTTTTCTCAGAAAATTAACAGCGGAGGAGCTGCCTCCCGTTTGGTCCCGGTTCCTTGGAGCAGAAAAGAAATTGGTAATTCTTGCTAAAGAGAGCGACCGGGACCTCTATCAACCACTGCTTGATGGCCTGGGCAAAAAAATGCTGCCCTTTACCACTGCCGCAAAAGTCACCAACCTGGAACTGAGCCGGAACAATCTGCTCTTTCTTGGGATCGACCAAGCTCCAAGCAAAGCACTTTTCGGCCTACCGAACCATCTCAAAGAAGGATTTACGCTGGATGTGCGTCGCAATCCATTGAATCGAAGCTATGTGGCGGTACTCATTTCAAGCAGCGAAAAAGACCAAACCATGAGCATTAGCAATCGAATCAGCCATTACGGGAAGTACTCCTACCTGGAATTTCAAAATGGTCATAATGTGACAAAGAGAATCCAGCCGACCACATCAGGTCTCCATTTTGTCCTGGAGGAGCTGCCCTCTGGCGGTGCTGTCTCCACTTTAGCCCCATTTGAAGAGCTCACTCAGAAACTTGCCAACGTCCAGGTTGTGTACGTGGGGGAGACCCACACCTCTCTTGCCGATCATCTTCTGCAACTCCGAATTATTGAAGCTCTATATAGAAAAAATCATCACCTTGCCATCGGTATGGAGATGTTTCCCACCTCCTCCCAACCGGCACTCGACAGATACACCTTAAGCGGCAAGGAAATTGATGAGCGGACCTTTCTTAAGGAATCCGATTATTATAACGTCTGGCAATTCGATTACCGGCTTTTTCGTGATACCCTCCGTTTTGCCAGAAAAAACCACATCCCTGTAATCGGGCTCAACCTTGACCGCAATATTGTCTCCGAAGTTTTTCGTACAGGAGGTACTGATAGTTTGGACAAAAAGGTTCAGCAATCGCTGCCCAAGGATCGGGATCTGGACATGGAAGGCTACAGTGAGCGACTTTCCCTGATGCACGATATCCATATACAGGGCAGGCTCGGCCTTGGTGCGGAAAGCGGCTTTATTCAGGCTCAGGGGCTTTGGGACGAGACCATGGCGAGAAACATTGCCACTTTCCTGGCCAAACACCCCGGCTACCGGATGGTTGTACTGGCAGGCTCCCAACATACCAGGAAAGACTCCGGGATCCCACCCAGAGTGGCGCGAAGGCTGCCTGTTGTTCTGCAAGCCTCGGTGTTGAATATCTACGACGACAGCGCACCTGTCAACTTGGGGAAGGTCGCCGATTATTATTTCCTTACTGCTCCCGCCGAACTTCCCCCGTTGCCACGAATCGGTATCGTCCTCGCCACAGAGACAGCAAACAACCAAACCTATCAAAAAATCAGCCAACTTAGCCCCCACGGCGAGGCAGCGGCCGCGGGACTGCTCGTGGGTGACATTTTGAGGGAGGTCAATGGGTATCCTGTTTCTGACATGGCTGACCTGAGAATCGCCATGTTTGGTACCAAGGAAGGCGAGATTATTAACATCAAGGTCGACAGAAAAAAAGACGGCGCGAATCGAGAACTTCTTTTCAAGGTGAAACTGACCATTCCACCGGCTACGCAACTACACCCATAATAAACACCCAGAAATCCCTGTAATCCGTCGTTACAATCCGGTATAGTATTGATCGACTTATTGACCGTTACTTGGCTGCAATGCGCCACTTTATTTGCGTATCGACCCAATCACATATATCATTTGGTGATGTTTTTCCCTTAAAACCTTTGCAAAAGGACAATCTATGTATAGAATCTGCACCCTGTTTGTACTTATCTTTACTTTTATACTTTTATCTGGAGAATCAGGAATGGCAACAACAAAGCTAAAAGATGGCCTTTATGCAAAATTTGACACAGCCAAGGGAGAAATAATTTGTAAGCTGGAATTTGAAAAAACTCCTCTCACCGTGGCAAACTTCGTTGGCCTGGCGGAAGGAACCAAAGATCTCGGCGGTGGTGCCAAGGCTAAAGGTGATAAATTTTACGATGGTCTAAAATTTCATCGTGTTATCCCGAATTTCATGATTCAGGGCGGCTGTCCACTCGGAACCGGGACCGGTGGCCCTGGTTACACCTTCCCTGACGAGTTTGATCCAAGTCTGACCCATTCGGGCCCGGGGATCTTGTCCATGGCGAATGCCGGACCGGGAACAAACGGCAGCCAATTTTTCATCACCCATGTGGCAACCCCACATTTGGACGGCAAGCATACCGTTTTCGGCCATGTTGTATCCGGCATGGACGTGGTTAATAAAATCGAAGGGAACGACATCATCAACTCCGTCGAGATTATCCGTGTTGGCGCAGCAGCTGAAGCTTTTCAGAGTGACCAGAAAGCTTTCGATACCTTGCTGGCCAATTTCGATAAAAATATACGAGCCAAGGAACTTGCTGCAATGGAAGAAGAGCAAGCTCTTATCAATGAACGATGGCCCAAAGCCGTGACTACCCCTTCAGGTCTGAAATATGTGGTTGTTGAGGAAGGAGCAGGAGAGACCCCGAAAAAAGGTCAAGTAGTCACAGTCCACTATACCGGTAAACTGCTGAACGGCAAAAAGTTCGACAGTTCCTACGATCGAAAACAGCCAATCGATTTCCCCGTGGGTTCAGGTCAGGTGATTAAAGGCTGGGACGAAGCACTACTCAGCATGAAAAAGGGCGAAAAGCGCGTGCTGATTATCCCACCCAGTCTTGGTTATGGTCCCTCCGGACGCGGCCCTATCCCACCGAACGCGATCATGGTCTTTGATGTTGAGCTAGTAAACTTCCAGTAAACAACAATGATGGCGTCGTAAAAACTCTTCATCTGCGTCGTTGCTGCAAAATTTCAATCATTACGACGTACTCTAGTACGCCGAAATGATTGAAATTTTGCGCGCCTCGCATATGAAGCTTTTTGCTTAGCCATCCGAAATATTAAGTTTTTACGAGTTTGTTAACAATAATCGGCATTAACAGCAAAGGGGTAACGGATCCTACATTCCGTTACCCCTTTACTCGCTCTTCAATATTCTTCGATATTCTTCGATATTTCAAATTGGTCGGGTCAAAGACCGATCTCATCGGCAATTGCCTGCATGGCGACAAGACTCAATTCACAAAAATCGGCCAGCGGAATCCCAGCCTGTTCACACTCGGCGATGGTTTCACGGTCGGCTCCCCGGGCAAAAGCTTTTTCTTTATAACGTTTTCTGACCGATTTAGCCTTTACAGCAGCCAATTTCCTCGCAGGATTGACGAAAGCCGCTGCAATGATCAAACCGGTTATGGTCTCGCCCGCGGCAAGGGCGTACTGAAAAACCGTGGTACGTTGCTCTCCCGGCCAGGCGGTAGGATTGTGCAGGCGAATAGCTTCAACAATTTCCTGATCCACCCCCTTTTCCTTTAAGATCGCCACAGTCTCGGACGTATGGGTTGCCAGATCAGGTTGCGTTTCACTATCCAGATCGTGTAGGAGTCCGGCAAGTCCCCATTTTTCCGGGTCTTCTCCGAGCCGCTCGGCCATGGCACGAAGTACCGCCTCGGCAGCGAGTGAATGGTTGATAAGGTGCTGATTCTTTAAATGGATACGGACAAGCTCCAGCCCCTCTTCGCGAGTCACACCATAGCCCATAATCTTCCTCCGAATAAATATTGATGGCGTCGTAAAAACTCTTCATCTGCTTCGTTGCAGCAATATTTCGAACTCAATATTTTAAACCAACCCTTTGACGAACCAGATCAAGGGTCACTGTCGCTTTTTCCCGAGCCTTTTCCCCGCCTTTTCTGAGAATTTCCCGCAACATCGCCGGATCGGACAGATATTCCTGTTTTTTCTTTCTGGCCTCGCCAAATTTATCATTAAGCAAATCCAGCAATTCCATTTTAAGGTAGCCGTAGGCAGCACCACCGTTTACATAAAGCTCATGTATCTCCTTCATCCGATCAGGGGCCGCAAACAGCTGCATGATCTTATACAGGTTGCATTTATCCGGGTCTTTCGGATCCTCGACCGGGGTTGCATCGGTCTCAATAGCCATAACCCGTTTTTTCAACTCCTTACCTTCCATAAAAATAGGAATGGTGTTGCCGTAGGATTTGGACATTTTCTGACCATCTATCCCGGGAACTGTCGCCATCGTTTCACTGATAGCAGGCTCCGGCACGACAAAGGTCTCTCCATATTGATTATTAAATTTAATGGCAAGATCTCGGGCAACTTCCAGGTGTTGTTTCTGGTCTTTTCCGACCGGAACCTGTTCCGCCTGATATAACAAAATATCTGCTGCCATCAATACCGGATAAGAAAAAAGCCCGTGACTGGCAGTAACCCCTTTAGCCACCTTATCTTTATAGGAATGGCAACGCTCAATCAGTCCCATCGGGGCGAGAGTGGACAGCACCCAAGTCAGTTCACACACCTCCGGCACATCCGATTGCACCCAGAAAGTACATTTTTCAGGATCCAGCCCCAGCGCCAAAAAATCGGCGGCTGCCTCCAGAGTCCCGGTGGCAAGCCTGGCTGGGTCATGGACTGAAGTAAGGGCATGGAGATCGACGATAAACACATAGAGTTCAGCACTCTCCATATGAGAAATCATGGTTTGCATCATACCGAAGTAATTCCCGATATGTAGTTGTCCGGAAGGTTGAATGCCTGATAATATTTTCATAACTGTGTTTGAAGGATAATTTTTATTGAAATTGAAAGTGTGAACTGCAGGTACGGTACCATACCGTAAAATATAAAAAAAAGGGAGTAGGGAAACACTCATTCCCGACTCCCTTTTTCTCAGATCGTTAGAATCAACGTCAAGAGCTATTTCACTTCTTCAAAGTCAGCGTCGACCACATCATCATCGTCTTTCTTTGGCTTGGCTCCGCTTTCAGCGCCTGCTGCTGCATCAGGATTCTCCTTGGAGGCCTGGGCGTACATCAACTCCGCCAGCTTGTGAGATGCCTGGGTTAAAGCCTCAACCGCCGACTTAATAACCTCAATGTCGTCACCATCTTTTACCTTCTTGACATTCTCCATCTCTTTTTCAACATTACCCTTCGTTTCGGCATCGACCTTGTCACCGAGATCTTTCAGGCTCTTTTCAGTTGCATGAACCATAGCATCCGCAGAGTTACGGGTCTCTACCAGCTCCCTACGCTTCTTGTCTTCTTCGGCATGCAGCTCCGCATCTTTGGTCATCTTTTCGATCTCTTCCTTGGTCAGACCGGAGGAAGCGGTAATTTTGATGGATTGATGTTTGCCGGTTCCCAGATCCTTAGCCCCTACACTGAGAATCCCGTTGGCATCAAGATCAAAGGTAACCTCGATCTGCGGTACTCCGCGCTGGGCGGGAGGAATATCGCTGAGTTCAAAACGGCCGATGGTCTTATTATCCTGAGCCATTTCACGCTCACCCTGGAGCACGTGAATAGATACTGCCGGCTGATTGTCGGCAGCAGTGGAAAAAATCTGGCTCTTCTTGGTCGGGACGGTTGTATTCTTTTCGATCAATTTGGTGGTCACACCACCGAGAGTCTCGATACCTAAGGAAAGCGGAGTAACATCGAGCAGCAGAACATCTTTCACATCACCCCTCAGCACACCACCCTGAATTGCCGCACCAATGGCTACAACCTCATCAGGATTCACGCCTTTGTGGGGTTCTTTGCCAAAGATTTCTTTTACCTTCTCTTGCACCTTCGGCATACGGGTCATACCACCGACCAGAATAACCTCATCAATATCAGATGCTGAAAGACCGGCATCTTTTAACGCGGTCACGCAGGGTCCAACGACACGCTCGATCAGATCTTCCACCAGATTCTCAAGTTTGGCACGGCTCAGCTTTAAATTAAGGTGTTTTGGACCGGAAGCATCAGCAGTAATAAACGGCAGATTGATATCGGTTTCCTTAGTGGTGGAGAGCTCCATCTTTGCTTTCTCTGCCTCTTCTTTCAGACGCTGCAGAGCCATTTTGTCAGATCTGAGGTCAATGCCCTGCTGACGCTTGAACTCGTCGGCCAGCCAGTTAACAACCCTCATATCAAAATCTTCACCACCAAGAAAAGTATCGCCGTGGGTTGATTTTACTTCAAAAACACCGTCACCGATCTCCAAAATGGAAATATCGAAAGTACCTCCGCCAAGATCAAAGACCGCGATTTTCTCCTCACCTTTCTTGTCAAGACCGTAGGCAAGCGATGCTGCCGTCGGCTCGTTGATGATTCGCAAAACATTGAGCCCGGCGATTTTCCCCGCGTCTTTGGTGGCCTGACGCTGCGAGTCATTGAAGTACGCAGGTACGGTAACAACCGCATCGGTTACTTCCTCTCCCAAATACTCTTCGGCGGTCTGCTTCATCTTAGTCAGAATCATCGCCGAAATTTCCGCAGGCCGATACACCGTGCCATCAACATTGACAGCTACGCTACCGTTGTTGCCTTCGACAATTTTAAACGGACTGATCTCGATCGAACGTTTTACCTCAATATCGCTAAACTTTCGTCCGATAAGTCGTTTTATCGCATACAGCGTACGCGTTGGATTGGTTACTGCCTGACGTTTGGCAACTTGCCCCACCAATCGCTCACTATTATCAGTGAAGGCCACAACGGATGGAGTTGTTCTGTTTCCTTCAACATTGGCAATTACCTTTGGCTCGCCCCCTTCCATAATTGCCACACACGAGTTGGTGGTACCCAGGTCAATTCCGATAATCTTACCCATCTTCTCTCTCCTTAAATCATTCTCAGCGGATTATGTATCCGTCCAGCATTCCTTAAACGTTCGATTAATTGCTCTACCTGTGGTAGTGGCAACCTCTTCTAAAATTGTCATCTTCCCTTATTTGTCAAGAGATTGACACGATTTCCGACATTGTCTATTCTTTAGGTTCGTCCTCTTTTTTCCCGGAAGAGACGACAACCTTGGCAGCCCGCAAGAGCCTATCTTTGTAGGAGTATCCCTTCTCGAATTCGGTGACGACATGATTGGCAGGGATGGTATTGCTTTCAGCCATGGTCAATGCTTCCTGGTGTTTGGGATCAAAGGGCTTGCCAATACTCTCTATCTTCTTTACTTCAAATTTTTCCAGCGTTGCGACGACCCTCTTTAACGTGAGTTCTACGCCTTCAAGCAAGGCGGCAAGATTCTTTTCAGCAGGAGCACCTTCAGTCACTCCCTGTTCTATGGCCCGCTCAAGATTGTCGACTACGGGTAACATTTCCCTAAAAATTATTTCCCCTGCGTATTTTAAACTGGCCTGTCGTTCACGTTCTATCCGCTTTTTAAAATTCTCATTTTCCGCAGCAGCCCGTAACATTTTGTCGCGAAGATCAGCAATCTCTTGCTGAGCATCAGCGAGTTCTTTCTCTAAATCACGTTCCACCTCCTCTCCCTGCCCCTCAGTTTCCACGGGTTCCTCAGGGATTGGGGAACCATTTTCGGCCTCAACTGCAACTTCGGATTCATCCTGAAGCTCTTCTTTTACTTTCTCTACGCTCACCCACTCCTCCCTTCTTACTAAAAATTCCAAATCTTACGCCGAGTATCGTTCAATCAAAAGCGATGACCTCGACTACTGCCTATTTAAACTTGTGCCAACAATAAGTAGCCGGTTTTTCCTTGTCAAGTAAGCCTTAACCTTTAATAAACATGTGTCGTGTCAAGTGAGAAACGGCCCGAAATAAGTCGATTACTGTTTGACGGCGAGCTCACACAGAATGCATAAATGAATAGTATAAAATATTAATATTACTCATATAAAAAATTAGTCGCTACCAAAGGATCTATTCGCATCCCAACTTATAGGTCTTCGTATCTATTTAATTTACTCTGAAGAGTTTTACGAGTGATGCCCAATCTTCTCGAAGCCTCACTTTTGTTGCCATCTGTGTCGACCAGGGTTTTCAGGATGAGTTTTTTCTCTGCATCGAACAGAGAGACAGGCTCTGTCGTATCCGAATCACCATGTATTAGGAATTGTTTTTGTATGGGGAGCGGCAGGCTTTTTTCTGTCAGTTCAGTACCTCGCATAAGAATAATACCTCGCTCAACTGCATTTTCGAGTTCCCTGACATTACCGGGCCAATTATACAAAGAAAGCAGTTCCATACATTCGGAAGTTATTCCATCTAGAACCCGTCTATTTTTTTCGGCAAATTTATGGGCAAAATATTCCACCAGTTTTGGAATATCTTCTCTCCGATCCCTAAGAGGCGGTACGGTGAGCATCACCACATTTAGCCGATAATACAGATCCTCCCGGAAATTATTTTTGGCAACCTCTTCCTCCAGGTTCCTGTTTGTGGCAGCTATGATACGAACATCCACCCTGATCGTTTCCTCACCACCAACTCGCTGCAGCTCCTGCTCCTGCAATACCCGAAGCAGTTTGACCTGCATAGCCTGAGAGGTCTCACCTATCTCATCAAGAAAGAGGGTGCCACTATCGGCCTGAACAAACTTGCCCTCCCGCTGTTTTTCCGCCCCGGTAAAAGCACCTTTTTCGTGTCCAAAAAGTTCCGACTCAAGGAGACCTTCGGCAAGGGCTGCACAGTTTACCTTGATAAAAGGCCTGTTTTCACGTTCGCTGTTTTTATGCAGTGCCTCGGCTACCAATTCCTTACCTGTACCAGACTCACCATAAATAAGTACCGTCGCCTCGGTCGGAGCCACATAGCTGACCATCTCCAGCAACTCAAGCATGGGTGCCGAAGTGCCGATCATCGTTGTCTCCAACTTCGGTCTGCCGGGTTCCGCTTGTTGTTTCCTACTCACCACCTGGTGATGATCGACCGCACGCATCAAGGCAAGACGCAACCTATCGAAATCAAGCGGTTTGGTGAGGTAGTCATGTGCGCCCTGCTGGATAACCTCCACGGCATCGTCAACGGAAGAATATGCGGTCATTATGATCACCGGCAGACTGGGATGGCTTGCCTGAATTCGGGTGAATGCCTCACGACCATCCATTTGGGCCATCCGAACATCCATCAACACTGCGTCATACTTTTTTTTATGAACTGCAGCCACCGCCGTGATACCGTCATCGGCCTCAACACAACGCCAGCCCCACTCTTTCAGCATAGAACAGAGCATAAAGCGATGCACCTGATCGTCATCTACCACCAGAACCGTTACCGGATCTTTTTTCCCCGCCACGTTGTTCCTCCTTAAAAAGAGACTGTTCTTTCATCAAATTCTATAGACAACGGCTTGAATTTGAAACGTATCCAAAGCGCTCGTACTTCCATAAAAAACAACAATCTTCCAACAAATTTAACGATCACGATCTCCCGTCTCCCGCCCCAGATCTCTCTCAAATATCTTAAAATACTAATATATGTGTAGGCTTGTCCGGAAAAACAAGCCAAAAAGCTTGGATTTTCGCTGCACCGGGTGTATGAGTGATATGAAGAGTTTTATTAATGATACATCCTCAGAGACTTTACCATGTCTTTGTCTATTTTTCGGAGATACGTATGAGCGAAATTTCGATAATCGCTGTTGGCGGCACCATCGACAAGGTCTATTTCGACGCAAAAAGCGAATACGAGGTGGGACCGCCGAATATCGAAAAAGTGCTGTCGGAGCTTAATCTTTCAATCAGTTATACGGTCAATTCCTTGATGAGAAAAGACAGCCTTGACCTGACGGCCGAGGACCGGACCTTGATTGCCGAGACTGTAGCCAATGATCCATGTGACCGAATACTTATCACCCATGGTACTGATACTATGGTGGAAACAGCAAAAGCACTCATGACAATCCCCCAAAAAACCATAGTTCTTACCGGCGCGTTGGAACCTGCTCTTTTTAAGACAAGCGACGCGGTCTTTAATATTGGCTGTGCCCTCGGTGCCGTCCAGTCACTGGCACCGGGAGTCTACATTGCCATGAACGGCAAAATATTTCCTGCTGACAAGGTGTGGAAAAACCTCGAGAAGAACAGATTTGAGTCGCTCAACTAATCAAGTATCTCAACCACCAGAGCTGTAAACTTCTTGTTACTTAAAGAAACTCCATTCCCCGCCTACCTTTCAAAGGAATACAGGAGGTCTGCGCCAGTCGATTCTGAGGAACTTCTCGTTTCTACGGAAAACCCCCGAGTCAAATCGTAACGTACCCGAAACTCCCCGAGCTGGCTGAACATATTCAAATCATAGCCAAGATACAGCGCCTTGGTAACTCGTTTACCAACGACCAGCGACACATTTTCCTTAGTGCTGCTGCCCTCGAGATGCAAATCATCAAGTTGCAGGAAACTGCCAATCCCTTTGACGAATTTCGAGCTCCCCTTCAAGCCCGATGTCACCGTTGCCGCCTCCAGTAAATTTCCCTCCGTCTGGGTGGAATCAGCCAGAGAATGCCCGACAATCATGAGTGACAATATTTCGCTGTCCTCCATATAGGGATCAGAAAAAAGATGGTATTGCAGGTCTTGAACCAGTCCGCTGATGTCCATTCCCACAGTATAGCCCTTCCCTCTGGCCTCCTCATCACTGACTTTTACCTGAGCCCTGACGTCAATACCAGGATTATCTATGGGTCCTCCGGTGAACAACATCCGCCCCCGTTCTATACTGAGAGTCCGACCGTAAATAGTAAAGGTCCCTTCAACCAGATCAAGTTCTCCCCTGCTCGACAAAGAATTGTCAGGCGTGGTATTGACTCTCAAATTACCCACAAGCCTGCCTTTCAAACCATATCCATCAACGCGCACGTCGTCACCCAATCGAACATTGATATTCATGTCAAAGGGCCAACCATTCAAACGTTCTTCCTTGGTACCGTGTATAAGAATGACATCTTCCGAGGCACTGATCGAATCCGTCATTGCTTCCGGCGCTACCAGCCCATAAGGGACGTCAACCGTGCCTTGTATTTCGCCCTTATCATTGCTGAAAGTCAACAAAACATCAGAGTTGACCCGAAGAGCATACTCTGGAAGGTTGACCAGAAGAAAATTTTCCCCCTGTATGTTCAATTTACCTTCAAGACCCTTCGTTCCATATTGTAGAGAACCAACGGCTGTCAGTTGCCCCGGACCCGACGTCGCCTTACCTGTGATCTGTGCAGCATTTTCCCCGGCTTCAACAGATAACACAATATTTGACAAGGTGATACCCTGATAGGGCAGGTCAATCCCCCCATCCCGAATGTTAATTTTACCGTAGATCATTGGCTGGCCGACCGTTCCTGCCAGGGTTAATGCGTTGTCCACCCACCCTGTCGGTTCCACGCCGTAACCGGTAAAAGCACTGAGTGTGGCCAGATCGAATTCTTTCAACTGAAGATTTCCCTTCAGGGGAAGAGAACCTATCGGATCAGCAAAGTTACCTGCGCCTTCAACATCTGCGGTCAAGACAAGCCGGCTGCCATTTCGCATACGGACATTAACGCTCCCATGCAAAAGTTTATCGGTCAATTCCAGAGTCAAAACAGAATCATCAAAATAAAGCGTAACTCGTTCGGTATTTTGTGCCTTCACCAACACATCGGCTGACGAAACTCTGGCTTTCGCCTTTGCTGAGAGGATGCGGTGATCATCGCCTTTTGCGGAAAAATCAGCATCACCCCTTCCTCTTACAGGCTCTGCTGCCAAATTCAATCGATTGAGCCATTCCAGTGGTACCGAGTGAACTTCGCCATGTGTTGCCCATAATAATTTTTTCCCCAACCGCACATCACCCCCCAGGCAAACAGTGCTCTTCTCGTCCGCCAGGCAGAACCTTTCAAGCAGAACGCCATCTCTACCGGCTGTAACTGTTGCGTTTCCCTCTTGCCGCCAGGAGCCATAATCTACGGATTTCGCATAGAGTCGAGATAATTCCCCATGCCACTCATTAAGATAGGTTCCATGGGCTTTGAACCCAAACGCACCTTTTGGCCCGGTGCCATCAACCACAATTTGATGTTTGGCCAAGGTACCATTAAGATCGATGGTACCATTATCGATGAAAAAACCGGGCAGAGATATCTTTTCACCAGACAGTGAACCGATAAGTCGGCCATCACTTTTCAATAAAGAATGTATCTCTGCCTGTACCCGAGCAACCCTGTTTTTCCTGTAGCGGAGTCCTGTTCCCGGCATTTTTGCATCGAGTTGTGGATCACCCAGTTTCCCTTTCAAGCTCCCCTGAAGAAACAAGCTCCCTTTACTGTTCGGCAGGATCAGGCCAATGTCGGGAGAAGAAAGGGTGAAGTCAAGAGCCAGACCTTGTCCCGCCTGACCATTAACTGCCAACTTCGATGCTCCACTCTGTAGATTAATTCCGGATGTTTGGAGGGTATCGTCTAAAAGTGAGATCTCTCCGCCGCCTGAGAGTTCATTGCCCCGAAGTGTACCGGAGATTTTCTTGATATTGAGCGATCCCTCCAGGCCGTTATCGCCCAAACTTCCCTCACCTGTAAATTCACCGTTGATGCTGCCGGGAAATTCGGGATACAACCAGGATGGATCAAAACCATCCAAACGTATTTTTCCGGACCAGTGAGGCTCGTCGGCCCAGGAAAACAAGCCATTTTCAATATGAGCTACGCCTGCAACGTCACCGCTCCGTAGAGTCAAGCCATCTGTATGCACATCGGTCTCGCTAAGAAAAACTTTCCCCTTCGCCGATACGTTATGGTCTCGCAACACTCCCTTCAGGGTCAATACATCGAAAGAGGCGACAACGCCATGTTCCTTAACATCACCGACACTGACCAGTTCACTGGTGAGTCGACCCTGCAACTCTTTGGTGATGACTGATGGGTCGAAATTCTTGAACAAAAACCGTCCTTCCCAAGAAAAAATATCCTTCCAGGAAATTTTACCGCCTTCAGCCTGGGCAGAACTCTCCCGGGTATCAATGCGCAGTGATGGAAAATCAATTCCCAGGAAATCGCCTGTGATATCACTGACGAGATGCATCCCCTCAAGGGTATCCCAGGTCCCTTCGGCCTGAACGTGCCCCCGATAGTTTGCGAAATCTCCAGCGAGATCCCCTCTTACCGTAGCCAGTTCGATCTTCGGACAGTCTTCGATGAGCTTCGACAGATCGACGTCTTTTGCCTCAAATTTCGCTGTCCATTCCGGTTTCTCCAGCAGATTCACAAAATCTCCCGCAACCCTGATAGCGGCAGGACTATGTACCCCAAATTCAAGATGCGGACCTTTGAGCGGCCCACTCGCTAAAAAGGTGCCAGCCATTGGCTGAAATCCGAACCCAGCCACTCGCCAATTACCCAGCAAATCCAGGGTTCGGTTGTCCTGAATTTCTATGTTTCCATGAAAGTTGAGTCCAATATCCGGCCCCTGCAAATCAAACTCATGAACAGTTACTCGATCTGCATTGCCCTCGAAACGGGCAACGGCTTTGTCGACAACAAGCAGGTTTTTACCATCATTGCCCACGATATTCAGCTTGTCCACGAAGAGACGTTCGACCAGAACAGAAAAGGGTAGCAATACCTCAGGCAATTTAATTTCAGGCAATCCAACAGCATCGCTTGCCGGTGGGTTTTCCGGACTATCCTTTAAGGCAATGTTGACCTCGGATATTATAAGTTTCCCAACCTTGAGCTTTGCTTTAAAAAGGTTTTCCGGCCGCCAGGAATAGTCCAGCCGGTCTATATCAAAGGCTGCACCGGAACTTGCCAGCCGAATATGGGTTAAAGTTCCAGCACCGAGCAATCTTCCCTCTACCCGACCAATGGACACCACACCACCGCTGAATCGATTGACACCCTTTTCAATGACTCTCAGACCGGATTCCGTCATAAACAGGAACACGAAACAAACACCCAGAAGAAGCAAAGTAGTACCTGCGAGGATCGAGATTTTTTTCATCACAAATCCCCGCCAACAGTCAGGTGGACTCGAAAAGGAGAGCCGTTTTCTGTGACTGCGGAGGCGACATCCAATCGGATTTGGCCAAAAGGTAAGCGATACCTAATTCCTGCGCCCACTCCCTGGCTGAAATCTCAAGAGACAGGTCATCTGTTGCAGTCCCTGCATCCCAAAAGGTGGCAAGGCTCCAACTTTCGGATACAACCCGCTCTAATTCGATACTTCCCACCACCAGATAACGGCCACCGATGACTGCGCCGGATGAATCCTTGGTGCCAATGGATTTGTAACTGTAGCCACGAATGGTACTGTCACCACCGGTATAAAACCGCAATGATGGCGGCAAGCTGTCAATAGTATCAACAAGGGTAGCTCCAAGTGAGCCTCTGCCGATTACCCGCCAGTCTTCAAACGGCGAGATAATCCCTTTGCCGTTTATCGTCGCCTGAAGAAAGTTGACATCGGAGATAAACCCGTTGACAGAACCAAACAAACCAACCGATGCCTGCAATCCATTTTTTGTATTGAGAACATTGTCCGCCAGCACCATGCCGGCTTTCAGCGAGGGAATAAAGAGCGTCGAGTCGCCGCTGGTAATACCCAGATCGTAGATCTCATCACGCAGTTCCGCACCACCACTGAGGCTATAGCGGGGGCCGGAATATTCCTTAGCCACCTCGGCGGTGAACAGTTGGGTGCTTGTATCGTCCCATTGTTTATCCTGATAGCCCAAACTATAGGCCAGCTTGTTGTAGCGAGGGTCACCAAGAGGTATATCATATCGAAATGATATTATATTTTCCAACTCAGCCAGCTGAAGACCGGCACTGATTTTATGTCCTCTGGAATTAAACAGCCTGTTGGCCCAGTCTATCTTTCCCTTTATGCCGGTACCAGTGGCATACCCCAAACCCAGGCTATATTTATTCAGATGTTCGGGAGCAGTCAGGGCTATATCTACCGGAATACGAAAATCCGTAGTCTTGTCGGTCTGCCCCCGCACCTCCACCCGGCTAAAATAGTCTGTCTTGTACAGAATAGATTGCAACTCGTATAGTTTTGCCGGATTATACGGATCGCCCGCTTTATAAGGCAGATATCGATCCAGCAGATCCTGGTCGAGGATTTGCTGGACGCTGGTTGTTTTGCCAAAAAGATATTGGCGGCCAGTATCCAGACGTAGATGGACAGCCGCCCTATTTGTCTCGATATTTATGCGAATGGCCCGTTCAGCAAAGGTCGCATCGAGGAAACCCTCACTAAGAGCAAGGTACACCAGTTTCTTTTTTTCCTTCTCGTACAAGACCTGATGCAGAATGTCTCCAACCCTGACCGAGAACCTGGTTGCAGCTTTCAAAAGCCGCTTATTTTTCCTCCCGGCACCGGCCACCTCAACGTCAACGTTTTCCACAATAACAGGAGGCCCCTTATCAATAGTGTATTCAGCACGAAAGAGATCACCATTCCTTTCCAACCTACTCTTAACAATCGGATTATAATATCCGAATGGCGCCAAGGCAGACCGGATATCATCTTTCGCCTGTCGATGCAGACGCCTGATCGTTTTCGGCTGCAGTCGTTCATTGTTTTTCTGCGGATTGATGGTCAAGCGCGCCATGACATTTTCATACAAGGGATCATCGACTCCGGATACCTTAATCGTGAGCTTAACCGAGGCTGAAGCCGTCATGGTTATAATCAACAGAAAAGCAGAGAGAAAGAATACTATTCGACAAGAGAGGGATGGTATATTAAGAGAAGGTGGAAAATTTGGAATGGGTCGTTGCACCGATGATATCCGTTTCAAACGCATGAATATTGAACCTTGCCTGCCGGGAATTGAAAGATGAGCCTTGAAACAATAAACATAACAAAGATAGTCAACGGAGGGTACGGGTTAGCCTACCTTTCCACCGGACAGGTTACCCTCGTTCGGCATGTATTGCCGAATGAGACGCTAATGATAACCATAGAAGAAGTTAAAAAAAACCATCTTTTTGGCAAAGTACAGCAAATCCTGCAAGAACATCCTGCCAGAATACTACCACCCTGCAAATATTACGGCCAGTGTGGCGGCTGTGATCTACAGCATTGCGACTATGCGACCCAACTGATTATCAAGAAAGGGATTATCGAAGATCTTCTTGACCGACAAAACCAGTCAGCAATCCGTGAAGCCGTTCATCTCATGGAAGATCCTCTCCCGTCACCCGCCATTTTTGCCTACCGACAGCGCATCCGCCTGCAGGTTGGTGTTCGCGGCGTGGTCGGATTCCATCGTTTTCATTCCCATGACATCATCCCGATTGATGCGTGTCTGCTGGCCGGAGAATCCATAAATTGCACACTCAGCGCTCTGCAGAAACATGAAGACGGTATCAGGTTATGTGAACTTTCAACAGAGGTAGAACTGCAACTCAATCCCCTGACAGGAAAAACCGTCTGTATTTTTAATTTTTCCAGAAAGGCTCGACCCGCCGATATAGAATCCGCCAAACGTTTTTGTCAGGACATCAATGAGGTGGAGAGAATTTTCTTCGTCGGCACAGATTTTCCGATCACAGGACCTTATGTTGAAGCTGGGAAACAGGAAAAGACGGATCACCTCCTCACCATCAATTACCCAGCGATCACCAAAACAAGCAGGCCCTTTGACCTTTCCTGGGAAGCTGGTGGGTTCTGCCAGGTTAACCTGGCTCAAAACAGAAAACTCATTGAGACTGTTCTCGAATTCTGCCAGGTAACAAAAACAGAGACAGTTCTGGATCTGTATTGCGGCATGGGCAATTTTTCTATCCCTCTTGCCATGGATGCAAAAGAGGTTTTCGGTATTGAGGGCCAGGGATCGGCTATACGTAGCGCCAAAAGTAATGCAAAAAAGGCAGGACTGAGCAATACCCGTTTCCTGAAAAGCTCAACACATAGTGCGTGCATAGAACTTGCAGAAAAAGGCGAACTGTTCGACTGTGTCCTCATCGATCCGCCCCGGCTCGGAGCACCCGATCTGGCCAGTCCGCTGGCCACAATTACCGCCAAACGTCTGGTCTATATTTCCTGCGATCCTGCCACCTTGTGCCGCGACCTGGCAGCACTTACCGACGTGGGTTTCACTATCTGCAAGATTCAGCCTGTCGACATGTTCCCCCAAACCCATCATATCGAAACCGTGGTTCTACTGAAAAAGTAATCTTCTGTATCCACGGTTATTCTTTCCAGTCTGCCGCTCTCCGACACCTTTTATCAGCCGCTTGTCACAATTGATCACAGCACTGTTTCTATAAGAAAACTACAGTAACCTGACATTATTTCTCTTGACATAAAACCAATCAATACTGTATCAATACTGTATCAATACACAACAAGGAGCGCAGCATGCCGAATTACACCATAGATAAACTATCGGACACCCCTTTGTACATGCAGATACGGACCAAAATCGAAGAAGCAATTCTTACGGGAGAATTAAGCCCTGGCGACAAATTACCATCAGTCACCAGCCTGGCAAAAGAGATCGGGGTCACCCAGGCCACGGTTCGTCGAGCGCTCCAGGATCTGGGCAAGGCCGGACATACAAACTGCCATGTGGGTCGCGGGACTTTTATTCAGGATGCCACCAGGGCGCAGGAGGAAGAACGAGATGAGACTGCCGATGAGTCCAGCAACTCAGGAATGGAAAAGCAGAGCAAACGACCCTTAATTGAGTACTCCCGTAAGTTTGCCACAAGGCGACTGCGAATGGGAATCGGTAAAGCTCTCAGCGACATCATGTCTCTTGCCGAAAAACCCGGGATCATTCGCCTAACCAGAGGAGTTCCAGACCCTAGCCTGTTGCCCGAGTCCTTTCTCCTTGAAGCTACCATGGAAACCTTGCAGAATGGCGGCAATGAACTTCTTGAGGCAACTGATCCACTCGGAAGATTTGATCTTCGCCAGGAAATTGCCGACAGATTTAGCAAACGGGGAGCCAGTGTCAGCCCGAACCAGGTGCTCATCACCAACGGCTCGATGCAGGCCATTACTCTAGTTGCCCAGGCAAATCTTGAATCAGGCCACAAGGTGGTCTGCGAAACCCCCTGTTTCAAAGGAATTACCGAGATCTTTACAGCCATGGGCCATTGGGTCGAGACCATCACCCGGGATGCGCAGGGTCCCATACCCGAATTGCCTGTTGGCCTTCCCGGGGAAAATCCTTTTCTGCTCTATCTTTGCCCGTATGCTCATAACCCTATGGGAACCAATCTCAGTAAAGAACGATACTCCATGGTGGTGGAATGGGCAAAAAAAACCGGCAGCCTTGTTGTAGCCGATGAGATCTTCAGGGACCTCTGTTTTGATGAAAGCCCACAGCCAAGCGTCATGCAGGAGCTGGGACCAGAACAGACGGTGATCGTCAGTTCCCTTTCCAAATCAATCATGACCGGTCTGCGGCTTGGCTGGCTGATCAGCTCGGCGCAACGCGTGCAGCAACTTGCGGAACTGAAACGGCTCATGGACCATTCGTGCGCTTCCCTTATTCAGGGCCTGGCCGTTACCATCTTCAAATCGGGCCACTTCGACACCCATACCAAGACGATGCTGGCCATCTATAAAAGTCGTCGCGACACCTTGGTGAAAGCGCTCGCCAGACATATGCCTAAAGAAATAAGCTGGACCGAACCGGATGGAGGTTATTCGATCCTCCTTGAACTGCCTCGGGGATATTCCAGTGTCGCCATGTTTTTGGCCGCCATTGAAAAAGGTGTGTCCATTCTGCCCGGGCCCTTATTTGACATTGACCACCGTTTTGTCCACTGCTTTCGTATCAGCTATGCCTGGGCGAACGAAGAGCAGATTAAAGAAGGCGTTGAGCTCCTGGCCAGTGCAGTGGAAACGTTTATCAGCCGTCCCCCGGGAGATTCCGGACTCAGCGGAATCGGCAGCTACCAGTAACGAATCAACATGTAGAGTAATTTACCAAATTCATCCTACAAAAGGTGATCTAATGAACCCGCTCTTACTGGAATTAACGCTCAAAGAAAAGCGCAGGGATTTACTGGAAGAGGCAGACCGACAACGGCTGATTGCTCTCTACAATGCCGCCAATCCTGGCTGGCGGGCAAGGTTTCAACTTGCCCTTGGTGATTGCCTCATTCGATTGGGGGAGAAACTTAAACGTCGTTATACCCGACCAGTCGACTTGAACGACGACTTCTGCCATGAATAGGTACACACTGAACTGTTGCAAACCGCTATAAGATAACCTATCTTATTGGGTGTGACCAATGTAACCGTCTCCTGACCGGAGACGGTTTTTTATTGAAGCCACATACTCCCATAAATTATAGATGTCTTATTTTTATCATTTTGGAGGCTTGCATGAAGAGAGTATTGCTTTTCGCAGGATGCCTGATTCTGTCACTGGGAATGTTTCTGGCCAACACGGTTCAAGCGGAAAAAACCATCACCCTCATGACCCATGACAGTTTCAATATAGGCAAAGAAGTTATCGCTGCCTTCGAACGGGAAAACAATGTTAAAGTTCGATTCTTGAAATCAGGAGATGCCGGAGCCGCCCTGGTGCAGGCCATTCTTTCCAAGGACAATCCTCTGGCCGATGTTTTTTTCGGGGTTGATAATACCTTTTTTTCCCGGGCAATCGATGCCGGTATCTTTTTGCCCTATGCTTCACCACTGCTCGCCAAGATCCCCGCTTCCCTGCAACTGGACAAACAGAATCGACTGTTGCCCGTCGACTACGGAGATGTCTGCCTCAACTACGACAAAGAGTGGTTCAAAAAACATAACCTGACGCCGCCAATGGACCTGGCCGACCTGGTCAAACCGGAATACAAAGGGCTGACCGTGGTTGAAAATCCGGCCACCTCCTCACCTGGCATGGCCTTTCTCCTTGCGACCATTGGTAGATTCGGCGAAAAAGGGTATCTCGGCTTCTGGAAAAAGCTGCGAGAGAACAAGGTGATCATCGCCAACGGTTGGGAGGATGCCTACTACGGCCATTTCACTTCTGCCTCGAAAGGCGACCGCCCGATCGTCGTCAGCTATGCTTCCAGCCCGGCTGCAGTTGTTCATTATTCTAAGAAACCGCTGACCGAAGCACCCACCGCCGCACTGGTTGCCGACGATACCGCCTTTCGTCAGATCGAATTCGTCGGCATCCTGAAAGGTACTAAGGAAATTCAGCTTGCCAAAAAGCTCGTTGATTTTATGCTGAGCAAAAGTTTCCAGGAGAATATCCCGTTGCAGATGTTTGTCTTCCCTGCCAACACAACGGCTCAGCTTCCGGATGTTTTTGTCAAATACGCGGTAGTTGCCAGAAAACCGGTAATGGTCAGCCCTTTGGCTATCGAAGCTAACCGGGAGAGTTGGATCGAAGCCTGGACGAATGTCGTCCTTCGCTGATAATCAAGCGTCATTTTCAAGTAGAAGGGAGTAGGGTACGTGAAACGGTCCAAACCTCTGTTCCGGTGGCTACTGTTCTCCCTTCCCTTGGTCTTCCTGGCACTATTCTATTTTTACCCACTGACCAAAATAGTGCTGTTAAGCTTCCTGCCGGAGGATTCCTGGAATCCCGGCAGACTCAGCAAGCTGGTTAGTTCTCCTATCTATGGCCGGATCCTCTGGTTCACTTGTTGGCAGGCCGCGTTATCCACCATCATTACTCTGGTGCTGGCTCTGCCCGGGGCCTATGTTTTTGCCCGCTATCGATTTTTCGGCAAGAATCTGCTCCAGTCCCTGATGACGGTACCGTTCGTACTCCCGACAGTCGTCACTGCCGCGGCGTTCCGGGCATTACTGGGGCCGAACGGATTGCTGAACAACTGGCTGATGGCAGGCTTTCACCTCTCCCAGCCACCAATCAGAATCGACCAGACCATATACTTTTTCCTCCTCGCCCATGTATTTTACAATTACACCCTGGTTTTGAGGATTGTCGGAGGTTTTTGGGCAGGACTCGACCCAGACCTGCGGTCGGCGGCGAGAATGCTGGGTGCCACGCCCTGGTTGACCTTTCGCAGGGTAACACTGCCGCTTTTAATGCCCGCCATCGGCTCTGCATCGCTGCTGGTCTTTATCTTTTGCTTCACCAGTTTTGGAGTGGTTCTCATCCTTGGGGGCCCCGGTTACGCAACACTTGAGGTGGAGATTTACCGACAGTCGGTGCAGCTCTTTAATTTACCCATGGCAGCAGCTCTTTCCCTGATCCAGATCGCCGTCAACTTTCTGCTTATGTGGCTCCATGCCCGACTTGGTAAAAAATCCCGGGTTGCCTTTTATACCGACTCGGCGACAGGCACTGCTGTGAAAATTGAGACACCGGCTCAGAAGATCTTTATCGGCACCAACCTCCTGTTTATGGTATTCCTGCTGCTGACCCCACTTCTTGCCCTGTTGGTCCGCTCGGTAACGGGTGAAGATGGTCTGACGCTTGCCTACTACCAGGCACTCTTTACTAACCCGGCCAGGTCCGTCTTTTTTGTCGAACCGATTTCGGCGGTGGCCAACAGCGTCGGTTTTGGTCTAGCCGCGATGACCATCGCAGTAATCCTTGGCCTGCTCGCCTCCACTTTTCTGGCGTCTGCCAGGGAGAGAGGTTCGTCCTTTTGGGACGCAATTATCATGCTACCTCTTGCCACCTCGGCGGTCACTCTCGGCTTCGGCTATATCATTACCCTCAACAGACCACCGCTGAATCTTCGTGATTCACTGGCTTTGGTCCCCATAGCCCATGCGCTGGTCGCTTTTCCTTTTGTTGTTCGTTGCATCCTGCCCAGTCTGCGACAAATTCCACAGATTTTACGGGAAGCGGCCGCCCTGCTTGGAGCATCCCCTTTTCAGGTGTGGCGGCGGGTGGATATCCCCATTATCAGCCGGGCAATCCTGGTGGGGGCGGTGTTTGCTTTTTCCATCAGCATGGGCGAGTTCGGTGCCTCAGCCTTTGTCACCAGGCCTCAAACCCAGACCATGCCGGTGGCAATCTTCCGTTTTCTCGGTCAACCCGGTGAGTTAAACTATGGACAAGCGATGGCTATGAGCAGTATCCTCATGCTGGTCACCTGCTCCGGCTTCTGGCTGCTCGGCAGACTGGACAGCTCAAAAAAAATCCCTGATCAATTGAAGTGAAAGACTTAAAAGAAGAGTATTTAATGCAGGATGCCGGAAACATACTTGAAGTTGACCATCTCTCGAACCAATATGAAGGGCAGCCGCTTTTACAGGATATCAACTTCTCATTGAAGCAAGGGGAAATCCTCTGCCTCCTTGGCCCCTCCGGCTCCGGCAAGACCACCCTGCTCCGTCTGCTGGCTGGACTTGAAAAAGAAGATGCAGGCACAATCAAGTTTTACGGCAAGGACATTCGTGACGTCCCACCGCACAAGCGTAATTTTGGTATGATGTTCCAGGAGTATGCCCTCTTTCCCCACAAATCCGTGCTGCAAAATGTCGCCTTCGGCTTAGAAATGCAGCATTGCCCAAACGAGGAGTTGACCAGACGAGTGCAGACTGTGCTTGAAATGGTTGGCCTTACCGGCTTGGAACATCGAAAAATCGATGAGTTGTCGGGTGGAGAACGACAGCGGGTCGCTCTGGCCAGAAGCCTTGCCCCAGAACCTCAACTGCTGCTTTTAGATGAACCCCTCGGCTCCCTTGACCGGGCACTGAGAGACCGGTTGACCGGTGAGATTCGGGCAATCCTTAAGTCCCTGGCAGTCACCGCTGTTTTCGTCACCCACGACCAGGCCGAGGCCTTTAGTATCGCGGACAAAGTTGCCATCCTCCACCACGGCATCCTGCAACAATTCGATACCCCGGAGAACCTCTACCGGAATCCGGCAAATACCACCGTCGCCAAGTTCCTCGGCTTTCGGAACCTGGTTAAAGGCATGGTCGGTGCCAACCAGGTGTTTTATTCCGCACTTGGCAATCTGCCATTAGTGGCTAAGAATATCCAACCGGGAACAGCGACCACCTTGCTGATTCGACCTGAAGCCGCAAGCCTCATCGGGTTCCGAGAGACACAAACAGATGGAGCAGATGCAGCACGCCTGTCAGGAACTGTCATCGACCGACTGTTCCAGGGCAGCACGTACAGACTCACCTTGCAAGTAGTTGAAATCACTCTTACTTTCGAACTTCCAATCGACCCGCCACCACCTTGGATCGGCGAACCAATATATCTGTCTTTAAACCCTTCGGCTCTTGTGCTGATAACGGCTTAAGCGCCGCACTTTGCCGAGGACTTTTTTCTAGTTAATCAGCGTCCCGGCATTCTCGGACAGGTTCTTGGCTACGAATATTCAGTAATTTGCAATGATGCGCTACAGTTAGGGAAGTATCCGTAGCTTGTTCTTGGTTTTACCCTGCTCCTCTTTTTTCCGGCCGTCAACCTTATCCACGGATATCTCCAACGTCTCAACAATGATACCCGTATATCTCTGAATTGAACTCTGAATATATTTTCTCAGTTCCTCAAGATTAGTGTTCAGGGGTTTACCATATGAAACAACAATAAACAAATTGATACTGTAACCAGACAATCCCACTCTGACCTTTACCTTGTTCACCTTAATGTCGCCATCGTACTCATCTATGCAATGGAAAATCATCTGAGTAAGAGCCGCCTCGGAGATAGTAACCTTCCCGCCGGATTCTTCATTATTATGAAAATCAGGCTGCACTATCGATTTCTCAAAAAACCGCGATTTTTTATCGCCATTCTGACGTTTGTCACCTTTAAAAAATATACGAATAGAATCAGAGAGAATCTGGGCATAATCTTTTTTTACTTCGATTGCCGGCACCGGAATGACGTGCTTTCCTTCTTCATAACGGGATTTAATTGCATCTTCGATATCCTTTTCACTAGCGATCTCTTCTATTTGAATTATCTGGCTTATGGGAGGTAATTCAAGCCTTCTGGCCAATTGCTCAACCATTTTTACAGAGGTTCCAAGAATAAGAATTTTTTTAACTCTTTTTTCCTGAATGATTTTAACAACATCATTTTTATGTTGTGTGTTTGCAAAAAGAGCTGTCTTGATGGCGCTGATATAGAGTTTTTCCAGCTTCGCTGATCGACCTGCCAGAATAGTTTCGTCACAAATGAGCAACCCATCGTCGATGATATAGGGAATACCAATTTTTTCTGCGAGCAATTTTGCACGAAAGCTCTTGCCGGTACCACTCTTGCCAACCAGCGCATAGACGGCAATTCCTTGCAAGCGACCTTTGACCCTATGCAAAAACTGGTAAATTTCTTTTCCTGTCAAATACACCATTCATGCTCTCTGCTGTTTTGTTCAGAAGACATATTGATCCAATCAAATTGAGTTTCTACTCGCTATCCACGCCCCGTGGAGATGACCTGTATCAACTGTACTATTTTTTTAAAGATTCAGCCTATAGAAAAGAAAATTTCCTGCGAATTCCAAACTCAATTGTATTCTGAAAATCCAATCAAATCACCAACCAATTGATATTATACAATAATAAAAATTATCTTTCACGAGATTTCAAATTATCATTATATGCTAACCATATGAAAATATGTTTAATGTGCAGCCTTCCAGTTAGTGTCTCGACCAGATACCCCCCATACCCCAACCTGCACCACAGGAGTCATCCCCCTCAGATCAGTTTCATCATTCAAATCATTTGATTTTTGATTTTCGATCCCATAGAATTATTCAGATAAGGTTATTCTTTAACCAAAAATTGTTCTAACAAATTCTCAATGAAGGAAAATTAATGAAAAAAATTAATTTCAGATCAATAACTTTTAGACTTGTTTTTGGTGGATGTGTTGCCGTGCTGATACCACTGCTCATCGTAGGTACCGTTTCTGTTTTCGAATCTACCACGGCTCTGTCAGGTGTTTCAGAGAAAAACGCCGAAGAATATGCTCAAAACCTTGCTCAGACAATTGAGACGACAATTAGACTGCAGACTGTGACGGCTAGTGCGTTTGCCACTGACGCTGATGTGATTAATACCCTGGCAAAAGTTAAGGAAGTGGGAGCAGAAGGAGCGGCTGGAGATTTAGCCTCGCTTCGGCAGGATATGAAGAAGAAATTTAAGGTGTTTGACCAAAATTATCTCGGTATTTTCGTAACGGATGCAAATGGTCTACTGCTAACTGGCGAGCTTGCTGACGGCAATGAATACAAGGGATCAAACATTTCGAGTCGTGAATATTTTCAAGAAGCGAAAAAGACAGGATCTACGGTAGTCGGAGAAATTGTGAAATCAAAAGCCACAGGCAAGTTGATATATGTTGTTTGTGCCCCGGTTACCTCAAATGCCGGCGACTTCCTGGGAGTTTTTGGAATCTCGGTCAAAGCTGAATTATTAATCAATATCGTATCCGGCTCAAAGGTTGGAGAGACAGGATACGCGTTCATGGTCGATAAAAACGGAATCATTAATTCTCACCCTAACGAGAACTATATTCTCGAATTGGATCTTAAGACGTTGAAAGGCATGGAAGACATAACAGCAGAAATGCTTTCCGGGAAAAAAGGTGTTCAGAATTACACCTTTAAGGGTGTGCAGAAAATAGCCGGTTATGCACCGGTTCCGATCAAAAAATGGAGTATTGCCTTAACTCAAAACAGGGAAGAATTTCTCAAAGCGCCTCATTCTATCCGCAACAGCTTGATCGCCGTTGTGCTCGTTGCTCAGCTTGTGATCGGGTTTTTAATTTATTTTGCTTCTAAAAGAATTACCAATCCAATTAATGCCGCAGTAGCAGGACTCAAAGATATTGCAGAAGGGGAAGGCGATCTCACAATGAGGCTTAGCGTGACAACAAAGGATGAAGTCGGAGAAATGGCCAAGTGGTTCAATGTGTTTATTGAGAAACTTCAGATCATTATCAAACAAATAGCGGACAACTCAACACAAGTAAGCGAAAGTTCTACCAAGCTCTCCAATATTTCGGTGGAGCTGCTCTCTGGTGCGGAGGATACTTCGCAGCGCTCAACGAACGTTGCGACAGCATCCGAAGAAATGAGTACAAATATCAATAACGTAGCTGCTGCAATGGAGCAGTCTGCGACCAATTTATCGATGGTCGCAGCAGCGTCCGAAGAGATGAGTGCAACCATCAAGGAGATAGCGGAAAACGCAGAGAAAGCAAGAGGTGTTGCCGGTGATGCAGTAAGCCAATCGCAAAGCGCACATGAGAAAATGAACGAATTGGGCGTTGCGGCTAATAAGATCGGGAAGGTCGCTGAAACCATAACGGAGATATCGGAGCAGACCAATCTCCTTGCCTTAAATGCAACTATTGAGGCAGCCCGGGCAGGAGAAGCAGGGAAAGGCTTTGCGGTCGTAGCCAACGAAATAAAAGAACTGGCAAAGCAAACCGCGATAGCAACGCTGGATATCAAAGCAGTGATTACCGAAGTCCTCAACACCACCAAGTCTGCAGAAACAGAGATTGGGCAGATAAGTGGCGTAATGAGAGGCGTTAATGAAATAGTGGCAACTATTGCAACGGCTGTGGAAGAGCAGGCCGTCACAACTCAAGAGATTGCAAACAACATTGCCCAAGCGAGTCAGGGTATCCAGGAAGTAAATGAAAACGTCAGCCAAAGCTCAGTTGTCTCAGCAAGTATTTCCCAAGATATTGCCGAAGTATCCGAAGCCTCACGTAATATTTCCAAAAGCAGTAATGAAGTAAAATCAAACGCTCAGGATCTTTTTAACCGGGCAGATGAATTAAATGCCATAGTTGGTAAGTTTAAGGTGTGATAGCAGGAAGATCGACAAGTTCTGCGGGGAGAATTTCGAACGCTCCGCAGAACTTATAGTATGCACTTTGAGAATCCTGCGTTGAAGGGAACCAGAAGAGAGTTTAGCAATGTTTTTTATCTCCCTTCCTGACAATCGCCGATGCGTTTACCTGCCATCTTATGTGTCATGGTCATACCACCGGTTTCGGCTCCCATCACCATTTGAGTAGCTCCCTCAAATGAATCACCGTGGTAAGTCATCGCACCATAGCTAATGATTTTCATGCCTTGCTGATCACATTCCATTTTGTAACTAACTGTATTCGAGGTGCTTTTTATATCCTTAACCTCGCAGCCTTCCGCGTCAGCTGTTGATTCAGGCACCGGAGTCTTATCATCCATGCATTGGACAAATGTTTGTGGCGGGATCATGCCGGCCATCCCGGCTATATCCACTTTCGATGTAATTTCATATTTTCCCGGCTTCAAGTCAAGACACCAAGCAGGCATGGACAGTAACAAGCCACAAAGCAAAATAATTGAAATTGACCATACGTATTTCAACATTTCCCCTCTCCTTTAAGTGTTCACTGTAATTCTTGGTCCAATCCCGTTTTGGTATGGTTTTGTCCGTATGTCCCCTGAATTGATTTGCGTTACTCGCTCTTTTTCACATCTAAAAAAAGATGGGAAAAATCAACCGGCTCTTCCACATCTTCGTTGTCCGGAACCCACACCTCTCTCTTTTTTCGCTCAATTTCCTCGCGCGCCTCCTTAAAACGGCGTTGAAAAAAACGCTCGGGAAATCCAGGATCAGCGAGATAGCCGAAGATGTTTGTCCGAGCTCGGCTGACTATTTCGACGACTAACGCCTCCTTTTCCTCCGCTGAAATAAAATTCCGCTCATTGACATTAGTAAGGACAATCTTCTCCCCTAAGGCGGCACGAATCTCCTCAATCAATTCCAGCTCTCCACTCACCAGACTCCAAAAGGTTTCAGAGACCGAGACCACGGCATCGTAGCGCACTGTGACCTGCCAGCGATCACCGGCCACCCTGCGAGATTCATCATAAAACCGTACCTCAACGCCGTTCGCCAGTTGCTCACCTTCCAGGTATTTCACTTCAGCTTCCATTTCTTTCGACCACCTTATTACTCCTCGCGGTTCCGAGATATTGCAGAACCTAATTTTATGCCCGTCATCGGGCTACCAGATAAAAAACGGACAATGGGATCGGATCATAATGACAACCGTTCGAAGAGTGCCAACAGGCAAATCTTTTTTAGGATGGGGAATGGTGATTTTCCCAGGCTTTTCAGGACGCTTGAATTGATGATGGTCTCCTTTTGTATGATGGAGGATCCACCCATCCCTTTTAAGCCGTTCTTTGATTTCCCCTCTTTTTTTGATGTGCATCATACACATCAAAAGGCTGTCGGTCAGGCGCAGAAATTCGTTAGGTGATTTTTCTCACATCTAGAATCTCACCATTCCGTAGGCTTTCCACGCTCTCCTTGTAGGCAAGTGCTACTTTAGCTGCAGGCATCCCATGCGTGCTGTCCATTCCCATTGCTTCCATAGTTTCTTTAACAAAAACAGGACTCACAACATTGAGGCGTATACCATCGTCTATCTCCAGTACTGCGGCTCGAACAAAACCCTCGAGACCTGCATTCACCATACTGATTGAGGCGCTTCCTTTCATTGGCTCCTGACTCAAGACACCGCTTGTTAAAGTGAATGAACCATTTTTATTAATGTACCTGCGGCCTATCAAGAAAAGGTCTACTTGCCCCATCAACTTATTGGTTAATCCAAGAAGATAATCATCCTTGGTTAGTTCATCGAGACCACCAAATTTTGCCAACCCCGCAGTGGAGATGACGGCATCAAATGAACCAATATTACTAAAGAGCTTTTCGATAGATTCTGTTGAAGCTATATCAACTTTAAAATCCCCTCCTCTATGCGCGACTTTTACAATTTCATGATCGCCTTCAAGAACCTTGACTACTTCTTTTCCAATAGTGCCCGTCGCACCAACAACAATAATCTTCATAAGAATATCCTCCAGTTTGTTTTTTGTTCGCCTAACACCGATCTCTCAGTTGCATTGCCCCGAGCGACGAAGGAGCGGCGGCTAATGTTACTCTGGGTAATATGCCAAACACAGCCAGGAATGTAGTGCCTATTAGTAATAGGCCGTGGTCCGACCCCAATTGCCCAATTGGTCACAGGTTGCCATGGAGCGCAGCGGAATAGTAATCCGGCGCACTAGCTTGTTAAACATTTTCGAACACTTAACAAATACAGGTAGTCAGCACCATTATCAGGCTTCCTTTGCTGTCTTTCCCATCCAAAAGATTCATATAGCTTTATCGCCGCTGTCATATTTCTGTTTGTTGTCAATACAACCTGTTCATATCCCGTCTCAATAGCAGCAGACAACGCAGTCTTAATTAGCTTATATCCGACTCCCTGCCCCTGAAAATCAGTTCTCACATAGAAGCCGGTCATTTCTGCAATAGAAGGAGTAATGGGCTTCAGGATAACAGACCCTACAAGTAGTTCCCCATCTACTGCGACGAAATCACTTAAAGGGATTTCTCGCTCTTTCCCAAATGTGGCCAAAGCGTAGTCAATATGCTCAGGATCTGGTTCAATGCCTAATGATCTCATAATCTCAAATGCAAAAGCCGTCACCTCGACATTATCTTCCGGTCTACCTTTTCGAATCTGTATATTTGATTTCATAGATGTTCAACGCAGCCTACACCAGTTCATCTGGTGAAGGCGTAATTGGAAAAATTGTGATCCCTCTTTTTTTACGTTCCGATGGTGTGTATCTTGTCAATAATTAATAATTAAGATCCGACCCCGTCTTTCGGTCTGAAATATTTACTAATTTCCTGTACCCGTAAAAATAACATTGCCCGTAAGCGCCGCGAATGAAGCGCAGCGTAGAGAGCGTCGGTTTGATGGGCTCGTTAGCCCGGCTCATCCGCGCTCGATCTCCGATGCGGCGCTGAACGATCCTTGCGACCGCCGCGCCGATGAGGCTACGTTGTCCCCCTGCCGTGGCGCCGTCACGATCGTCCGCGGCGAAGGCAATAAAAACGAGGGTGTGCTTTCTGCACAAAACGGGGGGCCCCGGTCAAATCGAATGCTTCCTCGTCGGTAATCCTCCACCCCCCATAAGCTTGTTCGATCTCTTCCCGACTGATCCCTCGTGGCAGCGGTCCTCTGCGCCCCGGTGAGAACGCGTACATCAGGAGCGTGGTGTCCTCGGAGGCCACCGCCGTGACCTCACGGCTTACCGCCCGCACCTGCTCGGGCGTTAGACCATGTACGACGCCAAAGTCCAGGATGAGGCGAAATCCCGAGCCAATGCCTGCGGCCGTGAGCGCCGTGACGCTCCCTTCGACGAATAGAGCATCCACGCAGGCTCTGCGTGCGCGTTCGCGGGCGTTACGCACTGCCTTCGGCACAATGTCGACGCCGGTTACCTCCCACCCGCGTTGAGCCAGACGAACCGACCAGTACCCGGTGCCGCATCCGAGATCGAGCGCACGCCCGTAAGGAGGTTCTCGACCGCTCTCTTCTTGGTCAAGGAGCGCGACGGCCTGTTCGCCTATAGGGAGTGACGGCATCCGCTCCCACGGCGTTATGCCGACCAGATACTGGAATTTGTAGAAAAGGCTCATTCGACCTCCCGGTAAGGTCTTGGCGACTAACGAGAACACCTGCGGCTTGTCCGCAGAATGTTTTTGTTGTGCAATTTTTCCCTTAAAAGTCATTTTTGAGCATTAAAATGACGGGTTTAAGGTAAGATATAGCCTTATATTTATGATATTATTTTGTCAAATCAACAATATGCCTTGGTCCGACCCCAGATTGTCCGATTGTGGGTTATGAAATAATATATCTTTTGTGCTTATTAATGCTGCGTGCCATAGAATAGTTTTTCCCCAAGGTAGATTAATGCATAAAATAATGCTTTTGCTCATTCAAAGATCTAGTGGTTGACTTGCAAAGAACGACATATTTTCAATAAGTTGATCTTCTAGGGGTTTCTTGATTCTCAAATATTTCTCCTACAAGAATGTTTTGCCCTTCAAATATCCGGTTGTGCAGATAGCTAGTAATATCCATTAAATGATTGTTGTAATTACAAATTTTACTTTCCTTCTGCCGCGCAAGTTCATGAAAGACTTCTCCAAGATTTTTACGAAGCTGCCCATAGAGCACCTTCGACGGCATTTGGGTATCCAAACGACATGGTACTTGCATTCCCATTTCGAGTGGCTTAAGCTTTGCGTGTTGTTCATGAAGCCTCCTCCTCGTGACTTTGATCGGTTCACAGGGAAGTGAGGCTTCATTATTTTTCAGGATCTGTCAAACTTTTGTTGTCCCCCGGCAAAGCCGGGGGTTTACCTAAAGGAAATTACATATTTCTCTAGGATATAAACTATTTCGATTATTTCTTTTGAGAAAGAATGATGATAGTCAATAAAATCCCTTGTTCTTTCTGATAACGGTTTCGTCTTTATCCCTTCGCTTTTTAAGAATCGTTTGCTATCGATTTTTTGACTGACAGCAAAAAGTTTGCTTTGAACATTTATAAGAGCACTTGTTGATTCATTAATCCCCTCGCAAATTTCGTTGAAAATCTCTTGTTGGATTTTTGCTTTAAATTGTTGTCTTTGTAGATTTAAATTGTTCTTATTTTGTTTATTTAACTGAAATATCAATAATCCAAAACCAACAAAAAAACTTAGAACAGTTAGTCCTGGTTGTATTTTCTCTGCAAGATCTAACGGAATGAGACTCAAGACAATAATGGTTGTAACTGCTCCAATTCCAAAAAATAGTGCATGGTCAAAACCTGTTTCGTATTGATTCATTATTTTCTTTTCATAACGCCGGGCATAAGGCGCGGCGGTCTTTTGCCGTCGCCCTTAATGCTCTTGTTGGGCCAAGTGCTCAGCCCAAGGTTTGATCTTATTAAGCAATGGTGCAAGATTGATTTCTGCTACTTCCGTATCGTATGCAGCCTGAGCACGTAGCCAATATCCGTTAGACAAACCAAAGAAACGGCACAATCGTAAATCCGTATCAGCTGTAATAGAGCGTTTATTGGAAACGATCTCACTGATACGCTGGGCGGGAACCCCAATCTCCTTGGCCAAACGATATTGGCTCAGTTCCATAGGCTTTAAGAACTCTTCTAACAAAATTTCACCTGGAGTGACTGGATCTAGTTTTTTCATATTAACCTCTTCTCAGTGGTAATCCACGATTTCAACATTTTCTGCACCTGCATCTGTCCAATTAAAACAGACTCGCCACTGATCGTTGATGCAGATGCTGTATTGACCAGTGCGATCACCTTTGAGCGCTTCAAGATGATTGCCGGGTGGCACTCTTAAATCATCAAGCAAATTAGAAATTTCGAGTTGTCTGAGCTTACGTCTGGCAACCTTCGCAATGTTATTGAATTTCTTAACATTAGTGCCTCTTGATAGCGCTTCAGTATATTTGCATTTGAATGAGTTAATCATGTATCACATAATAACGCATGACATGATTAACGTCAAGCGTGATTACAATTGCGCAACGCGCGGGTTGAGCTCGTTCTCGATAATTGATGGACAACTTCCCAAGATAAATGATGTTTATCGGTGGTGGTCAAGCCGTTCCGTAGCTCTGCCCCGGACCACGAGGTTTTTGAGGCATGGAGGGTAGCGAATTAAAAAAGCAGTCCCCGACGCAAAAGAAAATGAGGAGCCCGAAGGCTCCCAGAAAGTCGACGAACAATTCGCTGCCCATTCGGCTATCCCTTGATTGGTTGCTCCTCAGCAGAGCCCACCTCCGTTTCACCGAATCTCTTGTATTTCTGTAGAATTAAGTTTTCATGGCGGAATTCTGGAATTATGGGGACAGTATGTGAAATTATTGTCAACTGGACTTTTCCTTATGCATAGTTGTGTATACTGTCCCCCGAACTCCCTGCCCAGGAACTTAAGCAGGGCACCCTATAAGAAGCACCAAGCTGCGCTTGGCGCACTAACAAGGGCTTTACTAGTTTCTGTAGAACCCACACAATCGAGAATTCAAAATGAACCATTTCTGCTGATCAATGGGCCGGGTCGAAGACAGATTTGCTCCATCCAGGAGCATCTAACCCATCATAACTACATATAAATCGTTAGGTATTGTTTTTGCAAGATGTTAGTGCGATCTTTCTGTTAAACATGTCAAAAAAGAGTGCTTACAAGAAACAGTAGAACAAGGAGAGCCACGTAAATATTTGGAACGGCAGCAAAACTCGCTTCTTATGATCTCTGTTAGTACAGTTGAATTCATCCATTAAGGGTGCCCGAAGCCTGTCCGAGAAGAGGCTCCCAACTGCTGTGGAGAAAGTCACTCGTATATGATCCCTTGTTGAGTCAAACGGCTAAAGTGGCCTGATAGCAGATTGCAAGAGCATTACCATGGGGCAATGTTTGGAAAATACGGGAGGGGAAGCGAGAGGTTTACCAAACAAAATGTTCTGAAATCGCCTGTTCCAGCCCTCTACAATCCGACAGGACAGTTGTTCCATCCGGAAAAGTGACTTCGCCCCGAATACCAATGAATTGCAGACCGGTTTCCCTGGCTGCATTAAAATCCGTCAAAGCATCGCCAACAAAAACACAGTCTTTGGGGACAAGTTGGTAGTCGGAGAGAAGCTTGCGGATATGGGCCGGTTTTTTGACCGGCGAACCCAGTATCTCTCTAAAGTAGCCTGACATTTTCCTACGTTCAATTATTTCTCTTAGTTCAGGCTCAGGAGTACCGGAGATCACAAAAATAGGTAAGGAACCTTGTATCTTATCCAAGAACTCTTTAGTACCCTCGATCCAGCGAGCATCAATAACCTTCTCCATAACCAGCTTCGAGTATTCTGCAGCCCATGCAGCAAGCTCCTCATCCGTTAATGGTTGTTTGATGATATGCCGATGGGCGTACCGTATCTTTTCCACCCTGCTGATGCCGCCGTGTTGTTGATGGTAAGCAACGATCTGCTCGACAATTTTTTCATTATAGTTGCTAAATAAGGTCCGAAATGCTTCAGTCTTGGTGGGATTTGAATCCACGATTACGCCGTCGAAGTCAAAAAATATTGCCTGCAGTGTTTGTTTTGAAGTCATCTTTATTCCTTCTGGAAGGTATCCAGATCCATCTTTGGCCGAACACCGATTTGCGGTTGTTTGGGCAATCGGTTTGCCGGGATTTCCACTTTCTGAAAGCATATTTCCAAAAAGATGCTTGGCGATCAACGCAGTTTGCTCTATCTTCAACTATTGTCAATCATTCTCCATTACAATAGTCAACAAACAGGAAGACGAAAGTGAAAAATTGCAAGAAGGGCAGCGTTGGCAGGCAGCGGCAGGTATCCGCCCTCCGGACACTTATTACCACACCGGTAATGAAGCTGATGGCGAGCAGAGTACATAGCGATCGTACCGGAATAGAGAAAGATTTTTTTAAGTTGGATTTCCCGCGTTGGGTGAATATTGTCGCCTGTACTGAGAAAAAAGAAATCGTCCTTATCCGCCAATATCGCTTTGGGTCTGATCGGATCGAACTGGAAATTCCCGGTGGGGCCGTAGACGAGGGTGAACTGCCTCTTGAAGCCGGGCTCCGTGAGCTGCTCGAAGAGACTGGCTATACCGGCGACAATGCCAGAATCATCGGTAAGGTCTGTCCGAACCCGGCGATCCAGGATAATTTTTGTTATACCGTTCTGGTTGAAAATGTACGAAAGGTGGCAGAGCCAACCCTTGATGAGATGGAAGACATCGAAGTTCTTACCTTGTCGGAGGACGAGACCTTTGCCCTCATTCACGATGGTACAATCAACCACGGCCTGGTTCTAAACGGCCTAATGTTCTACGCAATAACCAAACTCTCAGGGCAGACTCCAACACCACTTTTCCCTGAAAAGAATTGACAAAACGACCATTTCCAGGTAATTCCTCTATTGTTATTTCAAACGACGAACAGGCGGCAGATTTCTGCCGCTTTTTTTATAGCCTTCCTCCATATTTCTATGAGCGTTTATCATGAGTGAAGAAAATCAAATCCTTGCACAACGTAGAGAAAAAGCGGCATCCCTGGCAGAGCTAGGGGTAAATCTCTATAGCAATAGCTTCAAACCCATCAATGCAGTACAGGAACTTCTCCCTAGAGGCGACGGTCTTGAGCCACAGGATGCTGAGCCTGGCGGAGCCAGTTATTCGCTCGCCGGTCGGATTATGGCCATGCGCAAGTTCGGTAAAGCGGCCTTCTGCACTCTCAGCGACAAAACCGGTCAGATCCAGCTGTATATTAAAAAAGATATTCTCGGTGACGAGGTTTTCGAGACCTTTAAAAAATGGGACATCGGTGACATTATCGGAGTCGAAGGCACCCTTTTTAAAACCAAGGTGGGTGAGCTGTCTGTGCAGGCCCGGCAGATAACCATGATTTCCAAATCCCTTCGCCCCCTCCCTGACAAATGGCATGGTCTGACCGATGTCGAGACCCGCTACCGTCAGCGATATGTTGACCTCATCGTTTCCCCGGAAACCCGGGTGACATTCCAAAAACGTGTTGAAATCATTCGTCTTATCCGCAATTACCTGAACGGCAATGACTTCATGGAAGTCGAAACACCAATGATGCAGTCAATTCCCGGCGGGGCGACGGCTAAACCGTTTCAAACCCATCACAACGCCTTGAATATGGATCTCTATCTCCGCATTGCACCGGAGCTCTATCTCAAACGTCTGTTGGTCGGCGGCTTTGAACGGGTTTTTGAAATTAACCGGAATTTTAGAAATGAAGGACTTTCCACCCGCCATAATCCGGAATTCACAATGCTTGAATTCTATCAGGCTTACGCTACCTACAACGACCTGATAACTCTTACCGAACAGATGATATCATCAGTCTGCCAAAAGGTTAACGGCACGATGAAGATCACCTATCAGGGCATTCAGGTCGACCTGACGCCTCCCTGGAAAACAATGACCATGAACGAGGCATTGATCGAAGTTGCCGGGCTCGACCAAGAGACACTGGCAGACGACGACAAGGTTATGGCGCTTGCTAAAGCCAAGGGGATCAAGCTCGAAGAGCAGGCTGGACCGGGTAAAGCCAAGACTGAACTGTTCGAGTTGCTGGTCGAAGAAAAACTCATTAATCCGACCTTCATCACCTCTTATCCTACCGAGGTTTCCCCACTGGCCAGAAGAAACGAACAGGATCCGACAGTAACCGATCGATTTGAACTGTTTATTACCGGGCGTGAATTGGCCAACGGTTTCAGTGAATTAAACGATCCCATTGATCAGCTTCAACGTTTTGAAAAACAGATAGCCGACCGGGGCGATGACGACGAGATATACCCTGAACTGGACACCGATTATATCCGGGCCCTGGAATACGGTATGCCGTCCGCTGCCGGGGAAGGCATCGGCATAGACCGACTGGTTATGCTTCTTACCGACGCACCATCGATTCGCGACGTCATCCTCTTTCCCCACCTCAAACCCGAGGCAAAGTTGCAGCAGGAAAAAGAGGACTAACCCCGATAAACGGGCTAAGCGCCTTCACAAAATGTTTTTATCAGGCACTTACCCCATCACCTAGCACTCCGGTAACTCACTAAATATGTTTGAATGGTTTGTCGGCCTGAGGTACCTCAGGGCCAAACATAAGCACGGTTTCATCTCACTCATCTCGTTGATATCTGTCGCAGGAATCACCGTGGGAGTCATCGCCCTCATTGTCGTGCTGGCCGTTTACTCCGGCTTTACCGACGGATTGCGCGATCAGATCCTTGGTGTCAATTCCCCTATCATTGTTCAGCGATTGGGTGGTTCAATCAACAACTATCAACTGATAAGAGATCGAATTCTGACCGTCAAAGATGTGACCGGTGCCACCCCATATCTCTACGCCCAAACCCTGCTGAGCGGCTCGAGCGGAGGAACTGGAGTTGTCCTGCGCGGCTTGGACCCGGCAACTGCTAAAAATGTCATCGGACTCTCGAAACAGATGATTGAAGGATCAATCAACGACCTCGATCAGGATAAAACAGCACGAGTACCCAATATCATTCTTGGTAAAAATCTAGCAGCAGATCTAAGAGTTGGTGTCGACGACAAAGTGCGGCTGATATCCCCTTCCGGACCTCTCACCCCCATGGGTATCATTCCAAAAGTCAAAACCTGCCGGGTATCGGGTATTTTTGAAACCGGCATGTTTGAATACGATTCGACCCTGGCATATATGTCACTTGCCAATGTCCAGAATTTCCTTGGAGTGGACGACATTGCCCACGGAATAGAAGTAGCGGTGACAAAGAGTGCACTGGGAAATGCCGATCAGGTAGCCAAAGAGATCACCAAAACACTCGGTCCGGGTTTTATTGCCAGAGACTGGATGATGATGAACAGCAATCTCTTTGCCGCGTTCAAGCTGGAAAAAATCGGGATGTTTATCGCCATGGCACTCATCATTTTAGTGGCGGCACTGAACATAATCAGTGCCCTGGTAATGGTTGTCATGGAAAAGAGCAAGGATATTGCCATTCTTAAATCAATGGGAGCTACCTCCCGCGCCATCATGAAGATATTTTTCCTCCAGGGACTGGTAATCGCCGTTGCCGGGACAGCCATTGGCGTTGCCGGAGGACTGGGGTTATGCGAACTGCTCTCGCACTATCATTTTATAGAACTACCGTCTAACGTCTACCCTATGACCACCCTTCCCATTAAGGTGTTGCCGATGGATGTCACTATAGTCGCCGTGAGTTCGATAGTCATAACCTTGCTGGCTACCCTTTATCCTTCATGGAAGGCATCCACCGTCCATCCGGCCGAGGTGCTCTCATAATGGCTCTATTCAGTGCGGAAAACATCACAAAAACCTATGGTAATGGTGTAAACCCATTGACCGTATTGAGAGATGTCTGCCTCTCGGTCGAACCTGGGGAAATGACCGCTATCATCGGGGCTTCAGGATCAGGCAAGACCACTTTGTTACAAATTCTTGGAACCCTTGACCAGCCATCGAGCGGGGAACTTTTCTACCGAGGTAAACCCCTGCTGAAAAAAAGCCCGAACGAACTGGCCGCATATAGGAATGCAACGGTTGGTTTCATCTTCCAGTTCCATCACCTGCTGCCGGATTTTACAACCCTTGAAAATGTGATGATGCCGGCATTGATTGGCGGCAGGAACAAAAAAGACATGATGGAACCCGCGACAAAACTCCTTGAACGGGTTGAACTTGGTCATCGCCTGCACCACAAGGTCGGAAAACTATCAGGCGGGGAACAGCAGAGGGCAGCTCTTGCCAGAGCTCTCGTCATGAACCCAGAGCTGTTGCTGGCTGATGAACCGACCGGCAATCTTGATTCAAGAGCTGGAGATGTTGTTTTCGAACTGCTGCACGAACTGTGTCGTGATCGCCAACTCTCAACAATAATGGTCACCCACAACATCAAACTCGCTGAAAGGATGGATCACTGCCTGACCCTGAAAGACGGGGTCTTGAGTCGCACAGATTCGATAAGCCTTCCCCTCTGAATACGTCCCCAGGAGCTTGTTCGACGGCCATTTCATAGAAACAGAGTAGGCGGAAACTACACCTCAGTGCCACGAATCTTCTTGTTGTAAAGGATGGATCCGCATCTTCCCTGATCCTACTTTGAGCAGTTTTTTTACCTGGTTTTTGGGGATCACGATCGATTGCAGGTCGAAATGCTGCGCAACCACAGCCGGATCGATAAGAGTCGCACCAACCGAGTCTTTCACCTCCGAGTCGATTGGTAAAGGAAGTTTCTCATCGACCAAACTTCGCATGTTCAGCTGTTTAGGCAGTTCCAATTCTCCCGAGGATAAGTATTTCGCATCTATAATTATCTTCGGATTGGTAAAGGTCCCTGATATTGCGTAAGGGATTGAACCCTCTGAGGAATTTTTCCTCTCTTTTTGTTCTTCCGTCGTCACAACGATAGGCTTTGATTCAACCTTCAGCTCCAGCCGTTTGCCGACGAGATCAGCTGTGCCCGAAACCTGAACGTTTGCAAATGAAGACTTCAAAGTAGTTTCTCGACTGTCAACCAAACCGTTTCTGATAGTAAAATTACTCTTGAGCTCTGAAAATTCCGTGCGGTGTTTCAGAACAGAAGGATCAGAGCCGATGGGTGCAACTTCAAAATTCTTTTTCGCACTCACCATATCAATCCCCTCCAGAGCACCATTTTTACAAACAACCGTTCCATCAGCATAGAGGCTGTGCATTATTGCATCCGCGTTATCCCCGGAAAACAACAGGCGAGTATCCGTATCAAAGGTGCCACTTAAAAAATCCTTTGCCAAAAAATCATGCAAAAACGGTTTCGCCTGGACCCCCTGGGCCTTGATATCGATGTTCGTCTGTGGAATGTCACTCTGAAAGTCCACGGTCACAGTTGCTTGGGCATGCCCCTGGTTTAGGGCAAAGGAAGATGGATCAACCTCAAAAATTCCATCCGCACCACTCAGATGCACATCGAGATCATGAACAGATCCTCCGCCAACTATCAATGTTTTAACCTTTATGGCTCCGTCTAATGCAATTCCGCGCCAAGGGTTGTAGTCATTCGTTCCCTGCCTCTTCGGGGTCAAGTTATCCGGTTCATTGTTTTTTCCCTTTTCTGCACCAGGCGACAGATATCGATCGAGATCAAGACGATCGATGTCCAGTGTATACCCCAGCTTAGGATGATCAAGATCGTTCACTATCAGGAAAAGATTAAGAAGAGTGTCATCAACTTTAATCCTGGCTTTTTCGATCGAAACCTTTCTACTATCTCCTTTGGCAATGAGATCAAGGCCAACCGACCGAAAAGTAGTTGGATCAGCAGTTACAAGAGGAAAATCAAAACCAAGCGACGCGTAAAGCTCTCTCGCTGAAAAAGGGAGCACGTGCAGATCAAGGTCATAGCCAGGATCTCCCGGTAGATTGAGGAATTGGCCTTTTACCTGCCCTCGCAAGGTGTTGCTGAAACTCACCGCCAAATCTACAGGCAATGTTCCCCGACCGGTATTTTTCCCAAGAGGTCCCAGTTTGCCCTCTGCAGCAAACGCTTTTCCTCCCATGGAAGCCTTTAAAATCGACAGCAACCGGATTATTCAACGAGACATTATTCAGAACGAGCATCAGATCATCGAACTTTCGATGGGAATACTGGGTCCTGTCCACCCAATTCACCGTACCATCGGTAACCGCAAAAAGAGCAATGGCGAGATCCTTTGGAACATGACTTTGGACTAAACTCAAAAATGATGAAGTAATGGTCTTTCCCCTCACTATTCACCCGAGTAAAATCCCAATTCTCCCCACCATCACTTTTCTTTTCCAGATTAACTTCCAAACCGCCAATAATAAGCCGGCTAATTTCTACATCTCCTTTTAACAGAGGCAGTATTTTGATCCTCGCTTCGAAAGACTCAATTTTGATGAACTCATCCGATACATACCCTTGGGGATTGCCTATCTTCAGATCGGATAACGAAATGTTCAGCCTTGGAAAAAAAGAGAGCCCCATGTTCGGTCCAATAGAAACCTGCCTTCCGGTAACATCACACAATTTCTTTTCAATTTCAGGAAGGAATTTTTCCACATTAAAGACTACCGGTAGAACCAAGACGGTCGCGGTTAAAAGAAATAAAAAAGTAATTAAGGGGAGAACACCATATTTGATAAATCTTTTCATCCGAAAACTCCATAAACATCGACGTTCAAGAAACCCAAACGAACACAGCAGATCTTTGCTTCATGAAAGATCTGCCAAAAATGAAAACAAACGCTGGCATCGATTGAATCTCTGCAGAACTTTACCTGTCAAAAAATTCCAGTCACCTATTATCACTACAAAAATTGCTTAATTTAATAGCTAACACAAAAACACACCGCTCGTCTAGCATCAATTAGTTTCAATTGGTAAAAATCTCGGGATACTAAGTAGTTCAGAAGACCGCTTGTTTATCGGAAAACAGCTAAAGATTGTATTTACAGGCAACCTATTCGCCAGGAAGTTGTCTCTGCTTTTTCTGTTAATTTTTGACAGATCTGTTTTTTGCTTTTACTTTTTATAGATCATGGGAGTTATACCATTATTCCCTTGGTACCTTGCAGACTGTTTTCTGGTTTTTTGCATGAACGAACCGGGTAATACATTCAGAGGAATTCAAAATACAGGAGAGATTCTTTATGAAAGCACAAGCTCAAGCAATGGTACTCGCCTCTTTTGTCGCCGATTCTTTCGCTCTTGGGACGCATTGGATATATGACACAACTAAAATTGATCAACAATTTGGCAAAATCACCAGTCTTCTCCCGCCACACGAGGGAACGTACCACCCATCAAAAAAGTTAGGAGATTTCACCCATTACGGTGACCAAAGTTTCCATCTGCTCCAACATCTCGCGACACACGATGGTCATTTCGATGCCGTAACCTATGCCGGAGACTGGCAATCCTTTATCGCTCAATATGAAGGCTACATGGACCACGCCACAAAAGAGACCTTAAAGAACCTTGATGCCGGCAAAGGACCTGAAACCTGTGGCTCCAATTCCACCGAGCTCGGGGGTCCGGCAAGAATCGCCCCTCTGATCTATTGCTACAGGGATAATTTCGACGAAATGCTGGCCACAGTCAAGGCTCAAACAGAACTTACCCATCGTGGACCAGGGGTTCTTGACGGAGCTTTGTTTCTGGCCTGCAGTTGCTACGCTATTCTCCACGGCTCGACCCCGCGCGAGGCCTTTGAACAGGCACTTGCACAAACAAAAAACAGTCCGGAATTAAATCAACGACTTCGTAAATGTCTGGAACCGGCACAGATGAGCACCCGCCGGCAAATAAAGGAGTTTGGACAGATGTGTTCAATTAATGCCGCACTCCCTGGGGCTGTTTACACAGTTTTAAAAAATGAAGACAATCTTGAGCAAGCCTTAATTCAAACGGTAATGGCCGGAGGAGACTCTGCAGCCCGTGGAATGGCAGTCGGTATGCTTCTTGGTGCTTACCATGGCAAAGATAAAATTCCTGCGGATTGGCTCAAAAAGCTCATCAAATACGACCAGATAATGGCCGCATTAGACAAACTTGCATAAGCACTAGGATACCACATGGTTGAAAATGCTTGTTCCAATCCTATGAATTACAAAACTATGAATTACAAAAAACTGGATTTTGATTACATTATAGAAATACAAAATCGATTTGTGTAATCGATGAATTACATAAAAATTGAAGCTGACAATTTTTGTTGAAAAATATATGGAATAGCTATATCTTAGTAACAGCATCAATAAAAAATATTTGGCACAGCGATTGCATCGTTATTAATGTTCCAAGAGCAACACAAACAAGCCCCCCCCAATCGGGTAGAATTTACGCAATTTGTATTTTCTGCCCGATTTTTTTTGCTTCTCAAATTCTCATCTGGATTTAGCGGTCTAATAAAGCCCCTCTATAATCATAATAGGCTTGCCGGGAGGCTATGTAGGGGTCTATTGAATACCTTTTTAGATCCTCATAAGCATTTGGGTTTAACGACAGGCGGTTCACCCTGTTTGCTGTGTAATAGGATGCATCAATCGCGTAGTTATCCCAGTAGTAAGGGATAGGATGAGAATAGGCATCCACAGCTAACCCAAGAGAACCTCTCACACTTGAAGGTCCAACCACCGGCCAACACAAATAGATCCCTGCACCCATACCCCATTTCCCGAGAGTCTGGTCGAAATCCGCATACCTTGGTCTGATATCAAACTCCTTAGATGCAATATCGGCAAAACCATAGACGCCGAGGGTGCTATTAATCAGGAATCGTTCAAGAACGACACCGGTCTTTTCCAGATCTCCCTGTAAAAGAGCATTAAGAACCCTGACCGGCGTGGCGAAATTTAGAAAAAAGTTACCAAAAGACTCCCGCAATTCAAGGGGCATAACCCACATATAACCATTTGTGATTGGTTTAAGAAACCATTCGTAAAACTTATCGTTAAACTGAAAAAAAGCTCTGTTCATTGGTTCCAGCGGATCATGGACGACGACTTTGGCTGGCTCATCAAGTGTGTCTTGTTGGGTCGAATCATCTCCGAGAAGATCAGGATAACTGCTTTGAGCGGCTATACCCCGACCAGCGACGGACAAAAACAAGAGCATGAACACAGAAAAAACAACAATATACCGATTAGTTTTCATAAACTTAATTGCAATGTAGTTAAATTTTTACTGGGATCCACACATCATTTACTTAAATAATGGCAGAAGCTTCCTTACTTCACCTATCTGATAACATTCTTACCGGGTTATCCATTGTAAGAGTTATGTATTGTCGCAATTCAACAGCAAATAGTCAATCTGTTATTTTCAAAGATAGAGTAGCAGAAATGAAATGTTTTGGTGCCTTTTACTGCCTGCAATATCGAATAAGGTGTATACGCAGTGTAATTTCATGACTGGCTATTCCCTCGAATAATGTCAGATTATAAACACAAAAAGTCCGGCCAGGATGAAGAGAAAACTAAAAGGAATAGCCAACGATTTCGATGTCACGGTATCACCGGCCATTACCCGATCAATAACTCTGTAGGTTGCATAAAGGGATGCCAGCAATCCTCCGAATACCGTAAGAAACTGCAGGACAAAGGTTGAGTCAGAGCTGATCAATCGAATATTGTCGTAGGAATATTGCCAACCGAATAGCTCCTGTATGTTTGGCACGATACGGCCCGCACCTCTGATAAAAGAATCGAGATGAACCGCCATATAGCCACCAAGAATAAGAGGGATATAGCCGTACCCAAACAGTGGAAGGAGGAGGGTTTTGTCCATCTTCGCGTACTGAGACTGAACAACAACCATAAGGTAATACCCTAACTGGAAAATAAAAATCCACAAAAAAAACAGCACGCTGCCAACCACGTGTTCCGGCAAAATAATTCCTGCGTGCGATAAAACAGATACCAACCAAATGACCAGTCTGGAAAATTCAGCCTGCAGGGTAAAAGGAAAAAAGATTGCTCCCATAGACACGATCAGAAAACTATCCGCCCGCCTTGGAGTCTCCAATGCCCATAACTCCTGCGGAGCCAAACGCAGATTCAGCTGAATAGAACTGTTATCACAGTTCTTGATACACTTTGCACACATGATGCAATCCCTATTATTATCAACCAGATACGGATGTCTAAACATCGGACATCCGGAGAGATCGGCATCTCCTGTAAAACATGCGTGGCTTCGGCACCGGTTCAAACAAACATGCCTGTTCGAACGCAACTCAACCACAGACGGCATGGAGAAAATCGCGTTAACGGCACCTAAAGGACACAGATATCTGCACCAGCTTCGCCTGGAAAACAAGACGCTGAACAGAATTGAGCTGAGGGTAATAACCAGGATGATGCCACCGGTCAGATAAGGATTATTGTAGGCATCCCAAGTTATCTCGGCCCAGAACACCAGTATACAGAGCGCAGCCATGATCCAACCGGAGTATTTTTTGATGAATTCAGGGGTCTTACGGGTTGGCTTGACAATATTCTGCAGGAATGTACCCGGCACGGCAAAAGAACAAACACTGCACCATGTTCTTGCCAGGAAAAAAAATGAGAAAAATAACAGCGGCCAGCCTATATACCAACCTAAAGTAAGACCGATATTCGATGTTGGATTTGAGGGCCCGTAGAAAAGAAACAAAACAGTAATCAGAAATACGCAGCCTATCACAACCTGTGGAACTCGTGGGAAGATCGAACTCGCCAGAAATTTCCTGATCCAGTCAATGCGCAGTATGTTGTATTCCCACTTCCCTTCCGTTTTGGGCAGACCAAGCAAGATCTGCTCGGGAATAATTTCATCCTTTTTTGCCAACATGACGGCCCGACGTATAACACTGGACAACTCAGTCAAATTACCCGGCCAATCATAATTCATGAATATACCAAGGGTTTCAGAGCTTACCTTGTGGATCTTTTTTCCATATTCTTTGCTGTAAAGGCCGAGATAATGAGAAACGAGTCTTGGCAGGTCCTCTTTATGATTGCGCAAGGGCGGGACATTGAAATGCTGCGTTTCAAATAAGGCAAGAAGTTCAGGCAACAATTTTCCGGTACTTGCAAGATAGTCGGGGGAGAAAGTGCTGATAAAAGCGATTCTCGACTCCATGGCCTGCTGTCGCACACTGTCAACATGATTATAGGTACTGCTTTCAATGATCCTTATAAGCGTTTCCTGCAGCTCCTTTTTCATTAGGTGTATATGGGTAAACACCAGGGTTCCCCCGGAGGTCTGTTCAAAAAAACCAGCCTGACGTGCCTGGGCAAAGGGGTAACCACTCTGCTCCATACCAAAGAGTTTTCGTTCAAGCCGCATGGGCTCATATTCCCGTAAATCAATTTCCCGATACTGCCCGCCGGCACGGCTGCTTTCCAGATGAATCTGCCGGGCAATAATCGTCTTTCCGGTCCCTGCTTCCCCCGTCAATATAAAAGGTGTGCTGTTGCAGGCAAAACAGTCGATGACAGCTTGAGTCCTTTTGGCAGTTTTCGACCCTCGGATATCAGTGTCTCTTTGTTTGGTCAACCGTCGCAGCTGAATTGCCGACAAGGATTTGTCTTTGAATAAAATCACATCATCAGCGACGGATGTATCTTCATGCCGACCTTCATCGCCATTGGTATCGATCTGATCGACGAAGGCAACCCTCAGCCTTTCGGCCAATGCCGCATCAAGCTGTTTGTGGATTTTATTGTTGGAGAGAAAAGCGATCCTGAAATATCTTTTATCAAAGCAGATAACCACCAAATCGCACAAAGCCCGAACCGAAAGTGAGCGGGGTTTACCGGTAAGAATACCGGTCTCACCAAAATGGCCCCCTGGTCCGATTCGGCCGACGACCCTGGACACGCCGTCATCCCGGCCAAGAACCAGTCCAGCCTCCCCCATAGCGATAACAAAAAAGACCTCACTGGCATCACCCTGAAGGTACACATACCCCCCCTCCGGGATAATCTGGACCCTGGCAACTTCTGCAAAGGACGCGAGCTCCGCAGGCGTCGCATCTTTAAAGAGGAGAGAACGCTGAAGATTTTGTGCTATGACTTCTCGTTTCATTGCCGGTCGGGATAAGGTATCGTGCGTTAAAGATATATCATGTTTTCCGGCATGCCTGGAAGACCCCTAGCCGCAGGCTCATCAACTTCTCTGGCAATTTTCCGATTATATTTGTAAATGCGCTTCAATAACCTCAGCTAAAAGTGGCGCTATTGAATAGACATCCAGTAAGTTGTCACTCTCTCTTCCCGGATAAGTATCCGAACCAATCACTCTTGAGATTGGTCCCTGTTTGAATTTTTCCATAGCATCACCTGCCATCACCAGATGTGTTGCGTGGGCAATCACTTCCTTCGCTCCCGCATCAAGGCATCTTTGGGCAGTTTGAAGAATCGAGCCGCCGGTGCGTATCATGTCATCGCAAATTATCGCAGTTTTACCCTTCACTACACTGGATACCTGACTGACAATAGTTTTGTCGGTGTCGTACCTGTCTTTATCGGCTGCAGTGTGTGGACAGTTCAACAGACTTGCCAATCTGGCAACCCGCTTGGAAAACCCGTAATCAGGGGAAACCAGGACGTAATCAGTCAGGCCGCTCTTTTTAATTTTCTCAACCACTAAATTATCCGACCAGACATGTTTGGTGCTTACCTCGCCGGCATGGGCGTGTAAGACAGCTTCTGAGTGCAAATCAACAAAGGCAACAAAATTCGGTCTTGCCCTGAAAATTTGCCTGGTCCTGGTTATTCCCTTGGGAATTTCGTAAGAATTCGGCTTGGCCCTTTCCATGGTAGAATAACCGAGAAATGGGATAATGACATTAATGGAAGCAGCATTCCAATACCTCCCCCCCGAGATAAGGTCGAGCAATTCCTGGTGTGAGTTGTCATCATGGGTCACGCCAAGAATGACAAGATCCTTGCCTGCTATCGATTGCGGAAAGGCGTGGTAACACTCCCCGTCGGCAAAATGTTTTCGCTTCATTTCGGTAAACGGCATCCAGAGCCGTTCGGCAAGTTTATATCCTAGTTCGGTGGAGGCTTGGTTAGCCACCAGAATGACATTTTCCATTTTGGTCATGTGTATTTCCCGGTATTCTCAGACCTGCACTTACCCTTGCATTGCCTTGACTATGGCATCACCCATGGCGGCGGTACCCACGGCCTTCGATTTATCCCTGGTCAAGTCTGCGGTCAGAATCCCCTTTTCCAGGGTTGTGGCCACAGCATTGTCAATTGCGACCGCAGCATCGTCTAAGCCAAAGCTGTAACGCAGCATCATCGCTGCAGAGAGAATTTCAGCGATAGGATTGGCGATACCTTTACCGGCTATATCCGGTGCTGAACCACCTGCAGGTTCATAAAGGCCAAAATTGTCACTGTTCAGCGAGGCGGAGGCCAGAAGCCCCATAGACCCAGTGAGCATTGCAGCTTCATCGGAAATGATATCACCGAACATATTGCCGCACAACATGACGTCAAACTGATGTGGGTCACGGACCAACTGCATGGTGGCGTTGTCCACATAGATATGATTCAGTTCAATATCCGGGTATTCTGCGGCAATTTCTATTACCACCTCACGCCAAAGCACCATAGTGGTTAAAACGTTGGCTTTATCAACCGAAGTCACCTTGCCCCGCCTGAGACGAGCCGCATCAAAGGCCATCCTGGCGATCCGGGCAATTTCCGATCGTTTATAGCCCATGGTGTCGAAAGCCCGCTCGTCCGCGCCACTTCCCTCTCTACCCTTCGGTGTACCGAAATAAATGCCTGAGGTCAGCTCACGAACGCAGAGTATGTCAAACCCGTCACCGATGATATCCGGTCGCAGGGGGCAGGCAGCAGTCAAAGACTTAAATACCTTGGCTGGTCGAAAATTACAAAACAGATCGAAATGTTTTCTAAGAGGCAAGAGTGCCGCGCGCTCCGGCTGCTTTTCCGGAGGCAGACTTTCCCACTTCGGACCACCGACGGATCCGAACAGGATGGCATCGCTATTTTCACACAACCTAAGCGTTGATTGAGGTAAGGCCTCGCCGTGATTGTCGATTGCAATTCCGCCAACATCGGCATGTTCATAGGAGAGCTCAAAGGAAAATTTTTTCTGTGCAACATCCAAGACCTTAATTGCCTCTTTCATTACTTCCGGACCAATTCCATCCCCTGCCAGAATTGCAATTTTTTTCATTTATTCACCTTATATTCTATGGTTAAGTTCTTTTTCTTTTACACCAAACATTAAAAGACTTCGTTCTGCTCCTGAAAAAGGCAGAGTGCACTCCACAACACGCTCTAAGCTATAGGGAGAACGCTCAAGAATCTCCGAAGCTGAGGCAAGCTCCTCCCGCCACTTTGGCCCCTTCATACAGATAAGCTGCGGGCTCGATTGAGAAAACCTCTCGACCATCTGCAAAAAAGCTCCAATCTCAGTTACAGCTCTTGCTGTTATATGACTAAACTCCAGCGTCGAAGGAAGCTGGACCTCATCCTCCGCACGACAGGACAATATTCTTACCTCTTGCAAGCCAAGAGACCGGACTATATGCCCAAGAAAGCTTACCCTTTTTAAACGAGGTTCCACCAGGGTTATAGCTATTTCCGGACACGCAGCCTTGCAAACCAGGGCCGGAAAACCTGCTCCGGTGCCAATGTCCAGAAGATGTGTATTTGCTCCATATAGAAGCGGTAAAATGGTCAGGGAATCGATGAAGTGATTTTCGACAATCTGTTGTTCACTGGCCGATTTGGCAATCAGGTTGACCTTCCTGCCCCATTTTTTCAGCTCACTGAAATACAGGGTCAACCGGTCGAAAGCTTCAGGAGAAATCTCAATCCCCAGAATCTTCAGTCCTGTTTCCAGACGCTGATTGAAATCAAACATTATTTCCCGAGCCTGACTGCAACTGAAGCGGCATGACCACTCAGCCCTTCCAGCTTTGCCAAGCGCATAATATGCTCACCATCGGCGGCAAGAGCCCCTGCGGAATAACTAATAATAGAGCTCTTCTTTAAAAATGTTTCAACCCCGAGTGCTGAAGCAAATCTTGCTGTTCCCATGGTTGGCAAAACATGGTTTGGTCCGGCAAAATAATCGCCTGCCGCTTCCGGCGTATTGCTGCCAAGAAAAATTGCCCCCGCATGGCGAATATGTGGGAGTTGCGCCCAGGGATCTTCGATCATCAGCTCAAGATGTTCAATGGCTATACCATTGGCCGCCTCAATCGCCTCTTCTAAATCGGCCGCGATGAGAATCACTCCCCGGTCGGCAAGCGATGTACGGGCAATTTTCTCGCGGGAAAGAAGCGGCAGCTGCCGTTCAAGCTCAGCTAACACTTCACCGGCAAGTGGCTCGTGGGTGGTAACAAGTATGGCCAGGGCGAGCGGATCGTGCTCTGCCTGGGCCAGCATATCTGCTGCCACACTCGCGGCACAGGCCGACTTATCGGCCACGATGAGCACCTCGGACGGTCCGGCGATCATATCGATACGCACCATGCCGGACACCTGTCTTTTGGCTTCGGTAACATATTGATTGCCGGGTCCGACAATCACATCTACCCTGGGTATCGTTTCGGTACCGTAAGCAAGCGCCGCAATCGCCCAGGCAGACCCAGCCTTGTAAATCTCGGTAATGCCAATTTCCTGGGCGGCTACCAGCAGATGCGGGCTGATAGAGCCATCTTCCCCGGGGGGCGTGACCATTACCCGTTGGTTAACACCGGCGATCCCCGCCGGAATGCCATTCATCAGGACCGAGGAAACCAGTGGTGTGGAGCCCCCTTTTCCTCCTGGGACATAGAGCCCGGCGGAATCAACGGGACGAACCAGTCTTCCGACAATAGTCCCGTCCTCTCTGGTTTGCAGCCAGGAATCTTCCATTTCCCGCTCATGAAATGTCTGAATACGCTCAATGGCCTTGCCAAGGGTATCAAGGAAATTTTCATCAACCAGCTCATAAGCTTTTTGTAGTTCCCCACTGCTTACCTGTAACTGCCCTGCGGTAAGATTCGGCGCGTCAAATTTACGACCATAGGTCAGGACTGCCTGATCTTTATCATTTTTGACTGCCTCCAAAATTTCAGTAACCGACTGCTGACAAGAACTATCTGCCGCCTGGAAACGATCAAGTAATCCATTGAAAATTTTTTCGCCTTCCGGACTGGCAATGGCAACCGGTGAAATCAACATATTTTCCCTTTTATTATAAAACTTATGACATATATGATGGCAAACCTGAACTTTATCTTTTATTTCAAACAACTAGTACGGCGTGCCCTATCGACACTCGCACCGAGTGAAAATGGGATCCCACTATAAGCTATTTATAGTAATTTATAAAGTTCAACAATACAGTAAATTATCCAGTAAATTATCGATGTCCACAAAATCAAATCATTACATCAACCCTTCCATATAGTTATCGAAAAAAATGTGTCCAGTCCCTTGGCTCTCACGTCTTTTCTTTCTGCAAAAGACAATCTCTTTATTTCTCCATGAAAATACTTACTATTTTCAACCTTGATGGTGTATGTTTTTTTTGGATGAACAGGAAATTTCACCATAAAACATTGAGTGCGTTGTCACCGAACGATCACAATACCTTCTGGAGCAGATGTATGGATTTTGAACCGAAATGGATAGCCTGGGAAATCACCCGACGCTGCAATCTCAAATGTGTGCATTGCCGATCCTCATCGGAACTGAATATTGCAGGCCATCCGGATTTTTCTTTCGACGAGGCTAAAGCGATCATGGATGACATCGCCACCTACGCGAGCCCGGTTCTGGTTCTCTCCGGAGGCGAACCTCTCCTTCGCGCTGACGTGTTCGATATCGCCAGGTATGGTACAGACAAGGGGTTTCGAATGTGTCTGGCCACCAACGGCACCCTGGTAACAGATGATATTTGCCGCAAAATCAAAGATACACAAATCAAGATGGTCTCCCTTAGTCTGGACGGTGCCAAAGCTGAGACCCACGATAATTTCCGCAACCAGAAAGGCGCATTTGATGGCACCATGAATGCCATCAGACTTTTTAAGAAATACGACATCCCTTTTCTCGTTAACTCCTCCTTCACCGTGCGTAACCGAGAAGAAATCCCTGCTATTTACAAGCTCGTTAAAAGTCTCGGCGCAACCGCCTGGTACATGTTCATGATCGTGCCCACAGGCCGAGGGGAAGACATCATGGAGGAACTGATCCCCGAAGATGTCTATGACCAGATACTGGAGTGGCATTATGAGGTGGAAAAACAAGAAAACGAGTTGTTAATGCGACCAACCTGTGCCCCTCATTATTATCGTATTGTGCGCCAAAAAGATAAAGAAGATGGCGAAAGACATAAACGTCGAAATTTGCAATTTTCCACAGGGGGCTCCAAAGGCTGTCTGGCCGGTCAACTCATTTGTCTCATTGACGTTGATGGAGAAGTGCAGCCCTGCAGCTACTTTGCCAAATCCGCCGGCAACATCAAAAAGACCTCATTTAAGACAATTTGGGAAGAATCGAAACTTTTCCTTCAACTTCGTGATTTTAAAGGGTATAAGGACAATTGTGGAAAGTGTGAATATGTCGGGGTGTGCGGTGGATGTCGAGCCAGGGCCTATTCCATGACTGGAGACTATCTCGCTCAGGAACCATTTTGTAGCTATGTTCCCCGACAAATAGTTCTCAAAGATTCATCAGAATAACATTTGAAAAGGAATCCAACCCCCGCAAAGCACGGGGACTCTGTTTAGTACCCCCTTGAGGGGTGTAAGTACCTTGAGACAGATTATTTTCTTGAACAAAAACAAAAAATCTATCTGTAAGGTACTAACCATTATTCAACTATTACTCAACCAATATGGGACCTTATGAACCAGACATTTCTCAAAGCATGCCGCGGTGAAAAGACGGACTACACCCCGATTTGGATGATGCGCCAGGCAGGACGATACCTCCCCGAGTACCAGAAGGTTCGTGGAAATGTAACTTTTCTGGAGCTTTGCAAATCCCCGGAGCTCTGTGTTGAGGTGACCCTGCAACCCGTAGATCTTCTCGGGATGGATGCGGCTATTCTCTTCTCGGATATTCTGATTCTGATGGAAGCCATGGGGGCACCACTGGAATTTCATGAGGGCCGTGGCCCGATATTTCGGGAGACCATTCGCAACCAGGCAGCCCTTGATAAATTGATTATCCCAGACCCAGACGAATCAACCGGTTTTGTCATGGAAACCATCAGGCTCTTACGAAGAGAACTCAAGGTGCCTCTCATTGGTTTTGCTGGAGCTCCCTTTACCTGTGCCACTTATCTGATTGAAGGTGGTTCCTCCAAGGTATTTTGGGAAACCAAAAAATTAATGTTCACAGAGCCTGTACTGTTTCATAAGCTGATGGACAAAATTACCAAAAGCACAATCCTCTACCTGCAGGCCCAGGCGAGAGCCGGAGCCCAGGCCCTGCAACTCTTTGACAGTTGGGCAGGAATACTGGCACCATGCGATTTCAATGATTTTGCCTTGCCATATGTGCAGAAAATTTTTGCCTCCCTGAAAAGTTACGATATTCCGTTGATCTATTTCGCGAACAACGGCGCTACCCTGCTGGATCTGTCAGTCGCCTCGGGAGCAGATGTGATTGGTATTGACTGGCGCATTAATATTGGCGACGCAATCAAAAGAATTGGCTCAAAAGCGGTACAGGGCAATATTGACCCATTCGCGTTGCTCCTGCCAAAAGACCAGCTGTGGGAGAGAATCGGCCGGTTACTTGAGGGTGCAAAGGATGCATATGGCCATATTTTCAATCTCGGTCATGGCATTCATCAGTTGACGCCACCCGATCAGGCAAGGATTGCTGTTGACGCGGTTCATGAACTGAGCAGCAGATAACCTCGTCTTTCCAAGTCAGGGGTTTTACTGCTCCTTGCAACACCTGAAATCAAAGAATTTTATGGCAAAGCGCATTCCTTCTATATCCCAGTGTCTTGAGTTTCATGATAGATTCGAGATGCTTGATAATATCCGGGCGCACTCCTTTGTTGTCGCCCGGGTCGCGGAGTCTCTGGTTGAAGGCCTACGCAGAACCGGCAAAATTATCGAGCCCCTGCCGAATAAAGAAGAAGTTATTGTAGGTGCTTTGCTCCATGATATTGCCAAAACGCTCTGTATTAAAACCGGATGCCGTCATGCAGAAATTGGCCGACAAATTTGTATCGACCTCGGATATCCGGAAGTGAGCGAAATTGTTGCTGAACATGTAGTACTGAAAAATTATAACGCACACCTCTACGCACAGGGGATTTTTGGAACCAAAGAGATGGTTTTCTATGCCGACAAACGGGTCCTCCATGACCAAGTGGTTTCCCTTAGCAGCAGACTCGAATATATCCTCGAACGATATAGCGACAACAACCCGGCCACGCAACACCTTATTCGGCAAAATTTTCTACAAACCGTCAACTTCGAAAAATACTTGTTTAGTTTTCTCGACTTTCTACCCGAAGAAATTGCTCAACACATATCCCATGAGCGATTTTTTGCAACAGAGTAACCTGTAGATTGGTTAAATAAAATTTTGTTCAATGGTACCAAACACCTTGACAGAAATACTGTTTTTCGATAATTATACAAAAGTTTTAATCAAATAAATCAATTTCGTTTATAGCTACTTTTAAACAGTTAAGACCGCAAAACAGGTGGGAGATGACTGTCACGAACAGTCTTGAAGCAGTAATATCTTTTTTCATTTTAAAGGAGGCACATTCAATGAGAGAGTTGAAGCAAGTTGTACCTACAATGGTTGTAGCGTTTTGCTTGAGTGCAGGGGTTACTATGGCCGGTACCCTCGCTGATGTGAAAGCCAAAGGTTTTGTTCAGGCCGGCGTTAACGGTGATCTCTTCGGTTTTGGAAAACCGGACGAGAAAGGCGTTTGGAAAGGCCTCGATGTTGATACGGCCCGGGCGATTTCAGCCGCCATCTTCGGCGATGCCAACAAAGTAAAATACACCCCTCTTACCGCCAAGACCCGGTTTACCGCATTGCAATCAGGCGAAATTGATGTCCTCACCCGAAACGCCACCCAGACCCTGACCAGGGATACAGATCTTGGCCTTAACTTTGTGCATGTCAATTATTACGACGGCCAAGGTTTTTTAATTCCAAAAAAACTTGGGGTTAAAAGTGCCAAAGAACTCGATGGTGCGACGGTCTGTGTGCTTCCCGGCACCACCACCGAACAGAACGTAGCTGACTATTTCCGCTTCAATAATTTAAAAATGAAACCTGTAGTGATCGAGAATACCGCAGAACTTTCCAAGGCTTTTTTTGCCGGACGTTGTGATTGCTTGACTTCCGATGCATCTCAACTTGCCGGTATTCGTGCAGTTGCTCCCACCCCAAGTGACTATCAGATCCTCCCTGAAATCATTTCCAAGGAACCTTTGGCACCTGCCGTTCGTCATGGCGATGACCAGTGGATGGACATCGTTAATTACTCTGTAATGGCAATGATTGAGGCTGAGGAGCTTGGTATTACATCCACCAACATCGATGAGATGATGAAGAGCACTGACCCAAAGGTGCAGCGCTTCCTCGGAGTAACACCAGGCAATGGTAAAGCTCTTGGTCTTGATGAAAAATGGGCTTATAATATTGTTAAACAGGTTGGAAACTACGGTGAAGTTTTTGAGAGAAATGTCGGAATACACACTCCCTTGATGATCGAACGTGGTCTGAACGCACTCTGGAATAAAGGCGGTTTAATGTATTCACCTCCTTTCAAGTAACAAGCGATCCGAGTAATTTCAGTAAATGGCTGCCCGAAACACTCTTCGGGCAGCTATACAGGTGGATATGAAAACATCAGCACAAGAAAAAATCCCGTTTCTGCGTGATCCGGCCAAGCTTGCAATTTTATACCAGTTTCTCACCGTGGCAGGGGTAGGTCTGCTCGGCTACTACCTGGTCCACAACACGCTTGTCAATTTGGAGAGACAGTCAATTTCTACCGGGTTCGGTTTTCTTCATCGAGAGGCCTCCTTTGAAATTGGGGAAAAGCTCTTTAGCTATTCGGCAGCAGACTCCTATGGAAGGGCTCTTACCATTGGCTTTTTCAATACCCTGCTTGTCTCCTTTATTGGAGTAATCCTCACAGTTATCCTTGGAACCGTGCTGGGTATTGCCAGACTTTCCTCAAACTGGCTGGTGGCAAAGCTATCTGCCATCTATATCGAACTGTTCCAGGATATTCCGATACTGTTACAGCTTTTTTTCTGGTACGCCTTTTTTTATGAAATTCTGCCATCGCCGCGCCAGGCTCTCAATCCTATTTCGGGAGTGTTCTTATGCAACAGAGGACTGATTTTCGGCGTTCCTGCCTGGCATGAAGCTTATAAGTTCGCGTTTTTTGCCTTGATTGTCGCTTGCGTTCTTGTTTTTTTCCTGAAAAAATTCGCAGCAAAGCGCCAAGCTTCGACCGGACAGATCTTTCCCCTCATTCGAGTCTCTCTGGCCCTTCTTGTAGGTTTGCCCCTCGTTACCTGGTGGTTGACCGGAGCTCCTACGGACATGAATATACCTAAGCTTTCCGGTTTCAACTTCAAGGGTGGTGTCATCGTCACCCCGGAATTTACCGCACTCCTCCTTGGCCTTGTCCTCTATACCGCGGCCTTTGTTGCCGAAGTAGTTCGGGCCGGTATCCAGTCCGTAACCAAAGGCCAGACCGAAGCTGCTCTGAGCATAGGGTTAAAACCGGGCCAAGTACTTAATCTGGTTATTTTGCCTCAGTCAATGAGAGTTATCGTACCACCGCTTACCAGCCAAATGCTTAACCTGACCAAAAATAGTTCGCTGGCAGTAGCCATCGGTTACCCGGATTTCGTATCTGTTGCCGGAACAACTATTAACCAAACAGGCCAAGCCATCGAAGGCGTAGCCATGATCATGATCGTCTATCTCTTTTTTAGTCTGTCGACGTCAGCATTCATGAACTGGTATAATAAGAAAATCGCATTAGTGGAAAGATAATGAGCCCTATGGAAAAGAGTCTACACAAAAATACAGAGGAACTCATAAGGCCACCGTTGACCAATATTGGGATTATCGGCTGGATGAAAGCCAATCTTTTTAATGGTTGGTATAATTCAGCCTTAACTCTCGCGGTCCTTTATCTACTCTGGCTAACAATACCGCCTTTGGTTAACTGGGCTTTTATCGGCAGTAGCTGGCTGCCATCCGGGGAACAGTGCAAGGCCGGACAAGGCGCCTGTTGGTCTGTTGTTACCGCCAATATCCGGTTTATCCTGTTCGGCTTTTATCCCCACGATCTTCAATGGCGCCCGCTTCTGGCAGTGGTTATTTTAATAGCCTTGCTTTTTTACAGTCAAAACCGTAACCATTGGAAAAAATCACTCTTCTACGCCTGGATGACCGGTCTCTTTGCCATGGGCGTTTTATTAAAAGGTGGACTGTTCGGTTTTGTGCCGGTTGAAAGTAATCTCTGGGGTGGCCTCCCTTTAACCCTGCTCCTCTCTGTTTTTGGTCTCACTGCCGCCTACCCTGTTGGGATAATGCTGGCCCTGGGCCGTCAGTCGAGCATGCCGGTCGTAAAGTCATTTTGCGTGGTGTATATCGAACTGATCCGAGGCGTGCCTCTGATCAGCCTGCTGTTCATGTCCTCCGTTGTTTTTCCCCTTTTTCTGCCCGAGGGAGTGATCATCAACAAAATACTGAGGGCACAGGTGGCTATCATCTTATTTACGGCTGCCTATATCGCCGAGGTTGTTCGGGGTGGATTACAGGGCGTAAACAAAGGTCAGTATGAAGCCGCTGAGTCACTCGGTCTCAACTACTTTCAAACTATGCGGCTGATCATTTTGCCCCAGGCACTGAAGATTGTCATCCCGCCCTCGGTGAGTATTCTGATCTCGGCATTCAAGGATACTTCGTTGGTGGTTATCATCGCCCTTTACGATTTACTCAAGACAACACAGACTACCCTCTCCGACCCTAAATGGATGGGTTACTCGGCCGAGGCATATATTTTTGTGGCCCTCATCTACTTTGTCTGCTGCTTTTTCATGTCCAATTACAGCAGACGACTGGAAAGAGAACTCGATACCAGCCTGTAATGATTTCTAATCGATCAACAGTGACTAAGACCCAGGATAGAATTTGATGAACACCAAACAAGCAGAAAAGACAATCGACCAAACCCCGATCATCACCATCGAGAATATGCACAAGTGGTATGGTGATTTTCATGTTTTGAAAGACATTAACCTGACTGTTAAAAAAGGTGAACGGATCGTCATCTGTGGACCTTCCGGATCAGGAAAGTCTACCCTGATCCGCTGCATAAACCGTCTTGAAGAACATCAACGCGGGAAAATTATTGTCGACGGTATTGAACTGACCAATGACCTGAAAAACATAGAAAAAATCCGCACCGAAGTCGGCATGGTATTTCAGCATTTCAACCTTTTCCCCCACCTCACCATCTTGGAGAACCTGACTCTGGGCCCAATCTGGGTAAGAAAAACTCCTAAAAAAGAAGCTGAGGAAATAGCCATGTACTACCTGGAAAAGGTACGTATTGCAGAGCAGGCCCACAAATTTCCAGGGCAACTGTCAGGTGGACAGCAGCAACGGGTAGCCATCGCACGTAGTCTTTGCATGAAACCAAACGCCATGCTCTTTGACGAACCGACCTCTGCTCTTGATCCTGAGATGGTAAAGGAAGTGCTGGATGTCATGATCAGTCTGGCCCAGGACGGTATGACAATGCTTGTCGTCAGTCATGAAATGGGCTTTGCCAAGAGTGTGGCCCATCGAGTCCTTTTTATGGACGGAGGCGAGGTCCTCGAAGAAAATAATCCAGAAGAATTTTTCAACAATCCACAACACGAGAGGACCCAGCTCTTTCTTAGCCAGATTCTTGATTGATTTCTATGACGCCTTTGAAGCCTATGACAGAAATAATTGATAAAAGCTATTTTACCGAATTGGACGCTGCAACCCCGGAGACACTCTGCAGAGATGGCAGATGTAATTATAATGTTGATTTGCGCCAATACTCTATTGAAGTTTGGGGCGATCGATATGTCTTCGATCTGACCAATTCAAAAATCGAACATGTGGTTGCTACCGGTCCACTGCCCCACAAATATTTCGATCTATTTGTGATCTACTACCTCCTGCGGGCAAAAGACATTCGTTTACGTGAAGAATGGGTTTCGGAAAAGGATCTTCCCGGTGGTTCTACCTTTTTCAGAGGGCCGCACCAAATACCAACCGATCTTATCAGTCAACGGTTCGACAACGATCTTGAACAATTCAAAATATGGTGTGGAAATTTGGGTGGGACGCCAATTCAGATGGCAGATGCCGCCTTTCGTTTTTCAATTACCCCTGATATTCCTGTGGTTGTCCTGTATTGGCTTGGGGATGAGGACTTCCCTGCTGAGGCAAAAATTCTCTACGATCGATCTGTCTCAGAACTCCTCTCTCTTGATATTCTCTTTGCGCTTGCTGTTGGGGTGTGTACCCGAGTTGCTACAGCAGGATTGACAAACTCGTAAAAACTTCGATTTCCGATGGATAAGTAAAAAACTTCCTATTGGAGGCGTGCAATTTTTCTATCATTTCGGCGTACATACGGTACGTGGTAATGATAGAAAAATTGTAACAACGAACAAGATGAAGAGTTTTTACGACGCCATCAGGATTGGAAGCATCGGAAACAACCTTGGTGTAGCAGGAAAATTGAACCAGATAATACCCAATTGACACTATCTGGTTCAACACGGTTATTCTCTGATTAACAAATGATTAATAGCCACTACCAACAATAAGGTTGTTGGTAGTTTTTTTGGCATAGGTATTTTTCTCTTTGCCCTTCCACTCATATTTGACCCATGCTCCTTCCGGGCTTGCCTGCAAGAGCGCTGCATATGCTGGGGGCGCTGCTTCTTTTAAATTTTTTCCAACAAGTGTTGGGTGAACAAGCAAATTTCCATCCTCTTCCATAACGAACACATAAGGTTCATAAGCATCGGCTTTAATGCCCGCGATATCCTTACCGCTTTCAATTTCGGCAACGATGGTATCAACAGTATTACTGATGGTAGCCCTATCCACGGCCCAGGCACCTACTACAACAAAGAATACTGCGAAAAGAGATAGAACAAGAGTGAATCGTTTCATTATTTTCTCCTTTTTGAAAGCAACAGTCGCCAGCCTAAAATGAACATTTAACCGGCTGTTCAATTGCCCTGGTGTTTCCCTTTTTTTAGATAGTATTTTTCAGAGGTTGTCCTACTCTTTACGCCTCTGAAATCCTTAGACTGAACCAATACATCAAATGAATTTGACTTTGCGAGCATCACCCCCTCGTGCATGTATCAGAAATACAGGTTCAAAGCACCAAGGCCCCCCCCTGGTACAACATCCTGATCGTTTAGCGACTAGTATCGGTATTGTTGTCAGATGTGAAAGAAAAATCGGGAAGAACGAAAACCTTCTCCCTGGATTCCAATCAACTCATTTGATAGAGCATCTTTCGTGCCAGTTCGTAAAAACTACATATTCCGCGCTATCATTGAGGTGACAGGCAATTGAGATATCAGCCAGCTGCATATTTTGCACACCGGTGCGCAAAATATGGTTAGGTAATTAATATTTCGGGTGCATTCGACAAATGTCTCGTTTTTGGGGTAGAACAAGGGATAAAAACAAACGAGTACCTTAGAAATTCTTTCTTATTAGTTTTGAAAAAAATAACGCTAAGGTACTGCTGCTCTTAATGAGGAAAGGATGTTAATTAATGAACAAGCAAATGCATTCCCTTTAGGGTAATCAGGGAATAATGAGCTTCCAGGTCACTTTCAATAAACCCTGCTTCATTCAAGGAACGCATAATTCCCTGAGTCTCAGTCAGGTTTGTATGAATTTTTTCGGCAATAGTTACACTGTCAACAAGCTCAGGGTTTTTATTGTTGGCAACATTTGCTGCCAAAATGGAAAGAATTTTTCTTTTAATTATCATCGAGCACATAGATATCCTCCATCAAACTAAAATCACGCCGTTTTACCCTGGATTTTAACTGCGTATCAGTTAGAAACCGGGGTGAAGCGACCAAACGTTATTATCAAGCCGTAATCGTATTTTTTTCCAGCATTCCTTGACTGTTCCAGCCTCTGAGACGGTAGTAGTCCTGTAGTAGATGCTCCATCTCCTCCTCAGCAAGAGACCTACCGTCAGGGAGTGGCTCGTTATGAAACCGTTTAGGTAAACGGTCATCCTCTGCCTGCAATCCCTCCCGAATGTTAAACTGCCTCGTCATATCGCAGATTCCAGCGGCGATTTTCTGCAAATCCATTTTGCTTGCTGCCTCTCCGGTAACCAGTGCAATAGCTTTTTCCAGTTCGTCCCAGGAATAGAGATCCCTGTAAAAGCGGCAGAGGATCAGCGTGTCAAAGATGTTCAGCCGATCTTCAAATTCGATCAGCATTGCAGCCTTGTCTTCGATCTGATCAGCTGGAATCATTCCCGAGAGCTCTGGTTTGTAAAACGTGGTCCGCAAGTGACATGCTCCGCGAGGGGAAGTTCCAAAAGTAAGTCCCATGCCTTTAAGTACCCTGGGATCATAACCCGCGGGCTCCATCCCCTTGACATGGATGGCCAAATCCTCCAATCCCAATTGCTTGGAGGCTGGAATAATCCCGTCTGCCAGGATATTGCCAAGATCTTCACGAGCAGCAATTTTACAGATCAGCGCAGCAAGTTGATCAGCATCGCCATAATCTATCTGATATTCCAGCAAGCCTTTGGTTTTTGCCTCCATGGCAAGCGCACAGAGATTGCCGGCAGTAATGGTGTCCATACCCAAACGGTCGCAAAGATCGTTGAGGTATGCGATTTCCTCCATCTCTGTGATCATGCACAAACCACCAAAGGAGTAGATAGTCTCATACTCGGGCCCCTCTAGCTTCAAATCCTTGTGTCGTCCTTTTTTTAAACGGGCCATACGTCCGCAGGCCATAAAACATTTGGCGCAGGCATGGGGTTTCACCTCGTGTTCCTCATGATAGCGTTCACCACTGATTTTTTCGGAGTGTTCGCAGGACCCCTGGTTCCAGTAGCGTGCCGGGAAGGCACCTGCGGTGTTCATCAAGGTAACCATCATGGTGGTACCAAATTTCCGATACGCCTTGACCCCGGGATTCTCCATATTCGTCCGGGAAAAATTCTTTGCGTAGTCGGCAACACCTTCGGGGTCGGCGTAACGGCGCTTGCAATCACCCTGAAAAACAATGCCTTTAAGAAGTTTTGCCCCCATCACCGTCCCAACCCCAGCCCTGCCGGCACATCGCCATTTATCATTGGCAATAATTGCGAACTTAACCAGGTTTTCACCAGCCGGGCCGATGACCACGGCACCGGGCTTCCGAAAACCTTCCTGGTGTCTGGCAAACCTGATCAAGGCTTCTTCTTCGGCGACGAAAGTCTCCATCCCCCAGAGATCTCCGGCTTCATGAAAATCAACGCCCTCTGGGTGGATGGATAAAACTGTCGGTTTTACAGATTTCCCGTGCAGAACAATCGCATCGAAACCAGTTGCATCAATAGCCTCAGGTACCTTGCCGCCGGAATACGATTCGGCATAAAACCCGGTGAGCGGCGATTTGGTAAACACACCAAAACGACTCGCGCCCCACATGCGCCCTCCACAAAAAGGCCCGGTGGCAAAAATCAGATGATTGTCGGCAGAAAGTGGATCAACTCCGGCTTTATTTCGATCAAGAAGCAAGCGGGTGGCCAAACCTTTACCACCCATGCAGGTCTTGAGCAGATCATCGGCAATGGATTCAATGACAAAGGAGCTTGTGCTTAAATTGATCGTCAGAATACGGTTGTAAAACCCAAACATCAGTTTTCCCTCTCGCTAAGAATTTATCAGGATTGACTGACGGTAAGACCGTCGCGAACGATTTGAAGACCTTTTTGTAATTGATCTTCAGTAATGACCAATGGCATCAGGAATCTAATAACATTACCGTAGGTGCCACAGGCCAGGATCAACAATCCGTGCTCAAAGCAGAATTTAACCAGCGCCTTGGTTTCAGCTGCAGCAGGCTCCTTGGTTTTTCTGTCACGAACCAGCTCCATGGCAATCATCGGCCCAAGTCCACGTACATCGCCAATTATATCAAACTCTTTCTGGAAACCGACTAATGTCTCCCGCAGTTTGTTACCGAGTTTTTGCCCTCTCGCCAACAGGTCTTCCTGTTCGAAAATATCGAAAACAGCCAGAGCTGCGGCACAAGAGATTGGATTGCCATTGTAGGTACCGCCGATTCCGGAGGCATGAACGGAATCCATAATCTCTTTCTTGCCGACAACTGCGCTAAGTGGCATACCGGCAGCAAGACTTTTGGCCACAGTGGTCAGATCAGGCTCAACACCATAATACTCCATGGCAAACATAGTACCGGTACGCCCCATGCCGGACTGCACCTCATCTGCGATCATCAGAATATTATTTTCCTCGCAAATGGCTTTCAGTTTCTTGAAATATTCCTTAGGCGGAGCAATAAAGCCACCCTCCCCTTGCACAGGCTCAACGATGATGGCAGCCGTTTGTTCTGCCGCGACATAATTGATAAAGAAATCTTTCAACCGATCAGCACATTCAACACCACAATCCGGATATTCGAGATTATAGGGACAACGATAGCAGTTGGCAAAAGGAATCCGGTATACCTCTGGAGCAAAGGGGCCAAGACCAAGTTTGTAAGGTTTAACCTTTGAGGTAAGCGTCATCCCCATCAAGGTTCGTCCGTGAAAACCATTTTCAAAGGCGATAATCCCTGATTTCCCTGTATAATAACGGGCAATCTTCACAGCGTTCTCAACCGCCTCAACGCCACAGTTGGCAAACATAACTGCCTTTGGAAAATTACCGGGAACCGCATCACACAATTTTTGAGCAAGTTTTACCGGCCCCTCATAGGGACTGACCATAAAACAGGTGTGGGTGAACTTATCCGCTTGTTCCTTGATCGCCTGAACGACCTTGGGGTGGGAATGGCCAACGTTCATAACCGCAATACCACCTCCAAAATCAAGATATTCGCCCCCTTCAATGTCGGTAATCAAAGCTCCTTTGGCATGGGAGACATATCGGTCGGTACCGCTGACATTTCCTTTGGCGATAACACTATTTCGAAGCTCATGTAAACTGCTGTTTGTTTGTAAATTATCCATAATATTCCTCGGTAGAAAAAAGATTTTTTGAGCGATAACTCGAACCATCGTTACAGGTATTCACCTCTCTCAAGCAAAATCCAGGCCATCCCCCGAATCTGGCGATTTTGGGGGCATATTTCCCTACTCCGACTGCAACAACGTCCCTTGATGCATAGACTTTGATCAACAAATGAATCAATTATGTATTTTATTACATAATAACAGCTTGATAGAATAGATCCAAAATCAAATCATAACCATTTCCAATTTGCAGCGTTATTTCGTGGAGATGGCTATCATCCTGATCCAGATTTGAATCGGTAGGTTTTCCAGATCTGTTTTAAAATCAATCAACGCTGAACTGTTTGAACTTACGGACCACAGAGGGCTGACTGATCCCCAGTAAACGGGCGGCCTCACGGGTAGTTCTGCACCTTTTTCTGGCCTCGCTCAACAAGTGCCTTTCATACGCCCGCATTTTGTCTGCCAGTTGCAGGTCGCCGGTAATCGGCATGGATATGCTATCACCCTCAACTTGAGGCTGATGGTCGCTGACACTGGCGAGGATGAATTCATTGATCTGATCGTCGTTGCTCATGACCACGGCATTTTCCAGGATATTCTTCAGTTCTCGGACATTGCCTGGAAACCTGTACCCCTGCAGCGAACGCATAGCCCTCGAATTGATAGTCTTGGAACAATGATAGGTGCGGTTCGATTCATTGAGGTAAAAACGAATCAACCCGGCGATGTCTTCCCGCCGTTCCCGCAACGGTGGGATATTCAGGATAAAGGAATTAAGTCGGTAATAGAGGTCGTTGCGAAAGGTTTTTTCACCGACCAGGGCTTCCAGATCTTTGTTGGTTGCTGCGATAGTTGCGCACTCGATCTTGATCGATTTTGTTCCACCGACTCGGCGAATTTCCTTGTTATCCAGATATTTCAATAGCTTCGCCTGAAGCGCCAAAGGCATATCGCCAATCTCATCCAAAAACAGTGTGCCCCCTTGGGCTAATTCAAAAAGACCAATCTTTCCTTTCTCGTCAGCACCGGTAAAGGCCCCCTTTTCGTAACCAAAGAGCTCTGCCTCCAGCAGATTTTCAGGCAGAGCAGCACAGTTTATTTCGACCAGGGGATGGTTGTTGCGCGAGCTGTTCTTATGAATCAGTTTGGCCAAGAGCCCTTTCCCGGTCCCTGATTCTCCAAGGATCAGGATATTTGAGGCGCCAATATGCGAGAGTTTCAAAGCCATCTGAAGTATGCGGCGCATTGACACGCTCTCTGCGATGATATCATTTCGCTCAAGCTCCAGCAGGGAGATGTCGGTGAGTTCCTCACGATACCTTTCCCTCACCTTTTGACTCTGCTCAAATTGCATTCTGAGCGTATTCAACTCGGTCATATCCCGCTCATTAACCACAACCAGGGCTATTTTACCGTCCTCCGTCAATGATGGCGTTCCGGTTGATAGCAGATATTTACCGGTCTTGGAGATATGCTGCATTACCGTCTGTCTCTTCCCACTCTCCATAACCTTGGTTGTTACCGATTTGTCGAAAATGTTGCGACTCACCAGTTTTTTGATGCTGTGGCCAATGACATCCTCCGCCTTGATTCCATTTAAGGCCTCCGATGCCTTATTAATATTTATGACCACACCGTTCCCATCGCAGACCCAAATCCCGTCGGAGGAAGAGTGAAAAATGGTTTCAAACAGACGGCTCAGATATTCATATGAAGAAGCGGCATCTGCAGACTTATCATGAAAACCGGCATCACGGAGAGTACACAATGTGCCTAACACCTTTTCTTGTCGGAGAAGAGGTGTTACCTCAAGAAACAACGGGGACCCCTTCCACAACAATTGCCTTGCTGGATATGATTGACGCTTGTTGAAACTGTCAGTCACCAATTCTACCGCCGCAGGGAAAATATTGCTCAAACTCGAACCAAGCAATTTTTCTGAGTCAATTCCCAAAAGCATCACCGCCGGACTATTGACCAAGGTGATCATCCCTTCTTTATTGACGACCAGAAGTGCCAAATCTATAGAATTCAGGATTTCTTCAACAGCTATGTCTGTATTCATCTGAGCTACTCCAACCTTATTCCGGATGTAAAAAAAATGTCTTCAGCTGGTTGATTTTTTCTCGATATAGGCGTTTATGATGCGCAAAAAGCTGACAAACTCCTAGCAATATACATGCCGTGAACCTTACCAGGCCCTTGTTATCTGATTCTGGCTTCAATATTGCAAAGTCAATTGGCAATGAGACCGGCAGGGCCTGCACCTTTTTGCATTCCGCCCTCCCGGCATTCTATAAAAACGAGCAACTCCGTCTTCCCTTCTTGAACAAAGTAAGTTTAATTGTCCGTAGGAGCCTGTCCGGGAATAGACATTTTGTTCAAAATCGAGGCATTCTCACCAAATAAGCACAGCCATATAGTTGATATTGCGAGCATTGTTTTTTGAAAATAACGAAAAGTTTGGGCAGGTAAGCGAGGTACGAGACTCCGAAAGGGCATTCTCGGACAGCCTCCTAGAGACTCTCAATCCGGTCATTGCAGTGCAGGTACACCATGAAATACCATATAAAGAAAACAATTACCGTCATCACTCTATCGTCCATCGCGGTCCTGACAGCCACAATTATAAACTACCGGATCACCCAGCATGTAGTTGAAAAAACGGTTATTGCCCAACAGGAGGAGATTGCAACCAAAGCGGCAAATACCGTAGATATCTGGCTTAATCAACAAATGAAAATTTTAAAAGCGACTGCCGACTCAGTCTCCTTACATGCTCTTAACCGCTCTCCCTCCACCATGCTGCCGCTGCACATGGCCATGAAGGCAGGCCACTTCACGGATGTCTATATCGGCACGCCCAGCGGTCTGCTCATTGACGGCGCTGAATGGTTACCGCCGGCGGACTACGACCCCCGTAACAGGCCCTGGTATAAAAGGGGTGTCGAAACAGGGACTGTCAGCTTTACCACACCTTATATAGATTTGGTAACCAACCAACTGGTCATCGCCCTGGTAAAACCTCTCTTTGCCGACAACAAGTTTGTCGGGGTGATGGGCGCCGATACAGTTCTTGATTCACTGGTGCCAAATGTCCTTAACTACAAACAGAGCGAGTCTGGATTTGCCTTCATCATTGAAAAGAACGGAACAATCATTATCCACCCAAACAAAGCGTATGTCATGCGTGCCAAACTGCAGACCATCGAACCAGGACTTGAACATAAGGTCAGCGCCTTCAACGCTGCAGGCCGTGGTACCGTTTCCTATCAAGGAAAAAACGGCCTGGATAATATTCTGTCATTCATACAGATCAAGGGCTCGGACTGGTTTTTATGTGTTACCGTACCCCGCGATGAAGCCTATTCGATGACCCGAAAAACCACAATGATTTTTGCCATGGAGATTGTTCTGCGGATCCTTGGCATCTTGTTAGTTATCGTTATTGTAGGGCTTGTCGGAAGCAGTATTGTCCTGTTTCTCTTCAACAAACGGTATAGTACCGCTGTCCAGCAGCACCGTGAGGAGCTCTCCGGGATCAGCAAGGATCTGGAGTGGAATATCACTAAAAGAGTAGAGGTTGAAACCTATTACAAAACCCTTTTCAATGTGGCCAATGATGCGATTCTCCTCAGTAATCAACTGAGTTTTGTCGAATGCAATCAAAAGGCCGAGGAGATGTTTGGCCTGCCCCGTGAACAATTAGTTGCCAAAAGCCTCCTTGACTGCTCACCGGAATTTCAACCCGACGGCTCCCATAGCAGTGACAGGCTGGCAACCATCCTCCAAGAATCACACAATGGCAGGCAAAATGTCTTCCGCTGGTCCTTTATTCGAGCTGATGGCATCGAATTCCCGGCATCGGTCAGTTTAACCAGTTTCACCCTTAACGACCGGGATCTGGTTCTGTCGAGCATCCGCGATATCTCCAAACGTGTCGACGCAGAAGGACAATTGATGCAGGCCCAAAAGCTGGCTGCAGTTGGCGAGATGCTGGGGGCTATCGCCCATCAGTGGCGGCAACCTCTCAATACACTTGCAACCTATATCTCAACTCTACAGGCAGCCTATTACAACTCTATGCTCACTAAAGAGGTAGTCGAGAGAGTAGTCAGCGGTGCAGGCGACCAGATCAGTTTCATGTCCAAGACCATTGATGATTTCCGAAACTTTTTCAAGCCGTCAAAAATGAAGGGGCCTGTTGATGTCTTTAAGATTATAATCAGCGCAGTCAAGTTGATGGAAGCGCAGATGCGAAACAACAGAATAAGCCTTGCCGTCAAAAACAATACAGGGTCGGACTCACTGATCGTGCTCGGATATCATGGAGAATTTATTCATGCGATGGTCAATATCCTGGCCAATGCCAAAGATGCTATACTGACCGGTACCAACGGCAAGGAGCGGCTTGCCCGAACCATTGATATTGTTATCTCAGACCGTGAAAATCATGCAATTATTGAGATTATAGACAGCGGTTGTGGCATCCCGGAACATTTGTTGCCAAAGATTTTTAACCCCTACTATACCACGAAAGGCACCTCTTCGGGGACAGGAATGGGGCTCTATATGTCTAAAATGATAGTAGAAAAAGAAATGGATGGAGAACTTCGGGCGGAAAACACCGAAACCGGAGCCCATTTTACCATCAAACTGATGAAAATAAAAACACAGTAAAAACAATGATCACCTCAGAAATGCAAAACTGCCACATCCTTTTGGTTGACGACGAGCAATCGGAACTTGATGCCTACAGTTTGCTGCTCACCTCCATGGGTATGAAAAATATCGTCACTCTCAACGACAGTCGCAAGGTGTCGTCTACCTTGAACACCATGAGTTCGCCGATCGTCTTTCTCGATCTCAATATGCCCTACCTGACTGGCCAGGATGTGCTTCGTGAATTGAAAACCACCCACCCTCAGGTTCCGGTCATTATAATAACTGCCAATTCAGAGATTGAGACCGCCGTTGAATGTTTACGACTCGGGGCCCATGATTATTTAGTGAAACCAATCGATCTGAAGATATTCAGTTCCGCCCTGCGAAATTCCCTGGAAATCAGCCTGCTCAGAAATGAAGTCATGTCTTTGAAGGGTATTTCCTTTGGTGGAGGCACGAAACGACATAAAGCTTTCGATGGAATCATCACCCAGAGCCCGAACATGCTGGCGATTTTTCAATATATTGAGAGTATAGCCCAAAGTGGCATGCCGACTTTGATCCTTGGTGAGACCGGCTCCGGCAAGGAACTGATCGCCAAGGCAATTCATCAGATCAGCGGTCTTAAAGGAGAGTATGTCGTTGTCGATGTCTCAGGGCTTGATGACACTCTTTTTTCAGACACCCTTTTCGGTCATGCCAAAGGCGCGTATACCGGAGCGGAGAGTGTCCGTTCCGGCTTGCTTGAGAAAGCGGCCAATGGAACAATCTTTCTTGATGAAATAGGCGACCTGAGTGAAATGTCCCAGGTGAAATTACTCCGGCTTCTTCAGGAAAATATCTATTATCCTCTTGGCTCGGATCAGGCAACACACTGCAATGCCCGGATTATTACCGCGGCCAACAAGGATTTGACCATGCTGGCCGGACAGGATGGTGAGTTCCGAATGGATCTCTACTATCGACTCAGCACCCATCTGATCCGCGTCCCCCCACTTCGTGAACGTAGAGAAGACATCCCCGCCCTGGTTGTTTTTCTCGCAGCCAAAGCTGCTGCCGCTATGCATAAGGAGTCCCCTGAAGTCAGCGATGCGGCAATGAAACTGTTGTTACACCACCCCTTCTGGGGCAATATTCGTGAACTAAAGGCATATATCGTCGATGCGGTCGCCCGCTGCGACCATGGCCGCATTGAAGCGAACCTGATATCCGAAAGACTTGTCTCCCCCGGTGCAACAAAAACAGGCACAAATACTCCGGCGAGCAACCTCCCTGAAATCTTTGGCCATTTTCCTACCCTCGATGAGTTGACAGAATATGCGGTAAAACAAGCTCTAATGGCTACCGAAAACAATCAGAGTCAGGCTTCACGACTCCTGGGAATATCCAGGCAGGCGCTTCATAAGCGAATCAAAAAAGAAACCACCAGTACCCCTCCACAAGAGTCTTAAATTACAGCAACCAACCCTTGACAGCTATCGTCGACGCATCTAACCATTCAACAATTAATACGATATCTCTGCCACTTCCTCTGTCAACCCTGGTTTACACTGTCAACCAGGGTTGACGTTTAAGTTGACACATACCATTCACTTGCATTCAAGCCAACCGCATTCCTGCGAGGTCTTTTTATCCTGCAACGTCTGCTCCGGAACCAATTACCACCAACTTCGAGGAAGATCGGCTTCTGGCATGCTATTTGTTATGAAAGAGCAAAGGAAAGCAGTCATCGCAGACTATTGCGGTGGTCTTTTTTACGCCGTAAGGGCGAAACATTTCATGGAGAGGATTGTATGAACATGCTCAACAGATTTACCCTTCCCGTTGTTGCTTTTTCGCTGGCCCTTGGTTCTTTTGCCTTGGCCAACGCAGAAACCGTAAAGATCGGCAATATTGTCCCCCTTTCAGGACCTTCTGCGACAGTCGGACAGCAAGGCAAAGCCGCCAGAGAGATGGCAATAGAGGAAATTAATGCCGCTGGTGGCATCAAATCCTTAGGTGGCATGAAGCTGGAACTGCTTTTTGCAGATTCAGAATCAAAACCGGAAAAAGGCGTCTCCGAAGCTGAGCGACTCATCAATACCGAAAAGGTCAATGTTTTGACCGGTTGCTGGAACAGCGCCGTCACCTACCCAACTACAGCAGTTGCGGAGCGATATGGTATTCCTTTCGTCGTGCCCGTCTCCGTATCAGATAAAATCACAGACCAGGGTTTCAAAAACGTCTTCAGAATTGCTGCAAAAGATTCCTGGTGGACCAGGGACCAGTTTACCTTCCTCAAGGATATGCAGGCTGAGTTCGGTACCAAGGTAACAAAATTGGCGTTTGTGTATGAAAACGGCGATTGGGGTAAAGGTTTTGCCACCCAGTGGAAAGACCTCGCCAAGGCAGCTGGATATGAAGTGGTTCTTGATGAGCCCTATCCTTCCACCACGACAGACCTGAGCCCGGTCGTTCAAAAGATCAGAAGAGCCAGACCAGATGTCCTGATGCTGGTGTCCAATGCGGCTGATGCAATTCTTCTCACCAATACCATTGCCGAGTACAAGGTGAAATTAAAGGCAATCATCACCAGTGGCGGTGGTCATGCTGATCCATCTTTTCTTTCCACTGTTGGTAAAAATGCCCAGTATCTCTATGATATCGTTGAGTGGGAAACAGATATAAACAAAGCCGGCGCCAAAGAAACCAACGAGAAATATAAAGCAAAATATGGCCAGAATCTCACCGGTGAAGCTGTTGATGCATACGTGGCAATGTATGTCATCAAAGACGCCCTTGAGCGCGCTGCCTCTTTAGATCCTGCCAAAATCCGGGAGGCCCTGGCAACCACGAACCTGACCGATGGCCCTGGTATGATAGTCGGTTACGATGCAGTTAAATTTGATGCAAAAGGTCAAAATGAAAAAGCCTCTCTGGTAATGGTTCAGGTAAATGATATCGGTAAAGGATTGGAGCGTATCTCCGTCTGGCCGAAATCAGCTCGTCGCGCCGGTTATACCCCGGTTTTCCCGATGCCCAATAAATAAGATACCGATAGCAAAGGTTGGTCGCCCGGCAGGTGGGGAAAGTGTAAATGTCCCCGCCTGCAACCATCTTTTCGGCTCTACAGGGAGGAAACAATGCAATATATCATAGAGGACATGATCAATGGTGTCCTTATGGGATCAATTTACGGCCTGACGGCAATGGGACTCACCATTATTTTCGGTGTTCTCAAGGTCATCAACTTTGCCCACGGCTCGATGCTGATGGTCGCTATGTACGCAACGTACTGGACAATAACCTTGACCGGTATTCATCCCTACCTGGCCCTTATCATAGTTATCCCGGTTATGTTCATTTTTGGTTATTACCTACAGGACATAGTCATCAAGCCGATTTTCATCGCCGAAAAGAATGTCCGCGAACCTATTACTGTTATTATTGTTACCACCGGCATCTGGTACATTCTCGACAATCTGACGCTTTTACTCTTTGGCCCACAGTATCGTTCCCTGACCAACAATCCCCTTCAGGGGCAGATGCTTGAATTCCATAATATGTTTGTTTCGGTTCCCAAACTCTACGGCTGTATCACTGCAATCATCACCGCCTTTGCAATCCATTGGTTTCTACAAAAGACCTTGATTGGCCGCGCTATCCGGGCTACCAGCATGGACCGGGAAGCAGCAAGTCTGATGGGGATTAATCAATATCGCATCTACAACGTAGCCTTTGGTCTGGGTTCCGCCACAGCCGGTATTGCAGCCGTCACTCTCATCCCTTTCTACAACGTCTTCCCAACGGTTGGTGTTCTGTTTGATATCAAAGGCTTCATCATAGTTGTTCTTGGTGGCCTTGGTTCGATCAGCGGAGCCCTGGTCGGAGGCATTATTATTGGTTTGATCGAGTCGGTGGGGCCGGAATTCATGACTGCCACCTGGACTGAAGCAATTGTTTACGGCCTCTTTCTGATCGTTCTTTTTGTCAAGCCGTCCGGCCTTTTCGGTCAAAAACACGATTGGTAGAAGAAAGGGTGGCTGGACCATCCTCGGCACCCCCAGCTACATAAAGATTATAAAAAGAGTCAGTCAGCCGCAGAATGTAAGAAGGCTCTTTTGGAAAATAAGGACTCATGCAATGAACCGTCAGCATATCAATAAAATTGCGCTCGTAGGTCTCCTGGTGATCGCCTTCGGCCTGCCGCTTGTCGTCCGTAGCGCTACCTATCTGCATATCCTGGTACTGTTGTTCTTTTATGCCTATCTGACAACCAGCTGGAATATTGTCGGTGGTTTTGCCGGCGTTCTACCGCTCGGTCACGCTGCTTTTATCGGGATCGGCGCTTATACCTCAACGATATTGTCTCTGCAATACGGCATCAGCCCCTGGCTGGGCATGCTCGTTGGTGGAGTTCTGGCCACCGTTGCGGGTATAATTATCGGTCTGCCCACACTCAAGATGCGAGGCGCCTATTTTGCACTGGCAACCATTGCCTTTGCCGAAGGGCTCAGGGTGATGGTGGAAAATATCGATTACCTCGGCCCATTGAAATTAAACGGACCGCGGGGCCTGCAGATTCCACCTCTGCAAACGGGTCTGGCAAGTTTCATGTTTTCCACCAAAGAGCCCTATTATTACATCATCCTCATCATGCTCATTGCCGTTACGGTGCTGACGTACATGCTTTCCCGCTCAAAACTAGGTTATTATCTCATTGCGGGCGGCGAGGAACCGGAAGCAGCCATGGCTCTCGGTGTCAATGTGGCCAGAGCACGACTGATTGCAATGGCGGTGAGCTCGTTTTTGACGGCTCTTGCTGGTACATTTTACGCCCAGTTTAGTCTGTATATCCATCCAAAGAGTATAATTTCCCTGGATATGTCCTTTGAAATTGCCTTCATCGCCCTTATTGGCGGACGTGGTTCTATCGCCGGTCCGATTCTCGGGGCATTGCTGCTGCGGCCAGTGGGGGACTTTTGTCGCATCTATTTTGGCGATACCCTGCCGGGATTGCATCTGATTATTTTTGGTCTGGTCCTCATTTTGGTTATGCTCTTCCAACCACGGGGCATTCAAGAACCGATCAACCGGGCTTATCAGAGACTGATCGCCCGCTGGACACCAACAACTACCGGGAGATAAGCATATGGATATTCTGAATGTAAAGAATATGACAAAGCAATTCGGCGGACTTCGGGCCATTGATTCGCTGGACCTGACAATAGAAACCGGACAGATTTTAGGTTTGATAGGTCCCAATGGTGCCGGCAAATCAACCGCCTTCAATTGTATTGCCGGTGCATTTGCCCCGACTTCAGGGGAAATCACCTTTAACGGCGAGCGGATAAACGGCTATAAACCATGGAATCTCTGTAAAATGGGTCTTGCCAGGACCTTTCAGATTGTCAAACCATTTGCTTCGAAAAATGTTTTGTACAATGTTACCGTTGCAAGTTTTTCAACAACGAACAGCAGGAAAATCGCGGAGGAAAAGGCCTTGGCAGTCCTCGAATCCCTGAACTTTGCCGACCAGAAGGATATCCTCGCCGGCAATCTCACCATCGCCGATCGAAAGCGTCTGGAAATCGCCAAGGCCCTGGCAACTGAGCCAAAACTTTTGCTGCTGGACGAAGTGATGGCAGGACTGCGCCCCAACGAAGTGGATGAGATGGTGGACATTCTCAAAAAACTCCGGGACAAGGGAATCACTATTTTCGTCATCGAGCACATAATGCGGGCAATCATGGCACTTTCCGACCGGATTGTCGTTATCCAGTTTGGAAAAAAAATCGCCGAAGGGACACCGGAAGAGATCGCCAATAACGAGAATGTCATTAAGGCCTATCTTGGAGAAGATTATGTCGTTGCTTGAAATAAATAAAATTAATACGTCCTATGGCGACGTCCAGGTCATCTTTGAACTCTCCCTCAAGGTTGAAAAGGGGGAAGTGGTCAGTATTATCGGTGGTAACGGCGCTGGAAAGTCCACCCTGCTCCGAACAATCTCCGGGCTGATGAAGACCACCGCCGGGCAGATTTCCTTTGAAAGTAAGAACATCCATAATGAACCGCCGGAAAAAATAGTTACCCAGGGTATCGTCCATATCCCTGAAGGAAGGCGACTTTTTCCCTTAATGTCGGTTCGTGACAACCTCCTGGTAGGTGCATTCAATAAGAGAGCGCGGCCAGACCTAGAACAGACACTCAAAGAGGTATACGAGTTACTCCCCCGACTTGCCGAGCGGGAAACTCAGTTGGCCATGACCCTTTCCGGTGGGGAACAACAGATGGTTGCCATCGGCAGAGGACTGATGGCCAAGCCACATCTGCTGATGTTGGACGAGCCCTCCCTCGGACTGGCACCGATACTGATCAAAGACATCTTTGAGACAGTACGAAAGATCGCCAACCAGGGAACGACAGTCTTGATGGTGGAACAAGACGTCAGGCATTCACTCAGCTTGAGTGATCGTGGCTACGTCCTGGAGCATGGTCGGGTGGTGATGGAAGGCAAGGCAAGTGATTTGATCGACGACCCCCATGTCAAAGAAGCCTATCTCGGCATGTAACAGTTGGCCATCGTTCCGGCTCATAATACGGAGGAGGCGAAGGTCATGAGTCTGGGGACCTTCTTGCCCCCTCCTTTTACTTAACCATTTCAAAAAAATGCTGTTAGCTATCCGGGTTGTGACAGATCACGCATTTTATGAAAATACAGCGGTATCAAGAGAAACCATTCCAAACGTTCGTCAAAACGTACTGCCACTCCACCTGCTTCTCTGCGAATTATGACACCACGTACATTCTCTATCGTTAAACGACTATGCTTCCCCTCAAAGACAATAGTAATATTGCAGTGATAGCCAACACTCGGACAATCATTGAGTTCCAGGAACAAGCCTACTATACTAATATCACGCAATGCGCCGCTATATTTCTTGTCAATCTCACGTACATGGCAGAACCCCTTTGAAACAAAAGGTGTTCGAAGTGATACTCTCCGTTCATCCGACTTATCCATATTTTTAAGACCTTTACCTTTCGTAAAATTTCACTTATTCCCTAAATTAAACCAAAATATAGGCTTAAAAAAGCAAAACAACACCACCCTTATAAGGTATAAAAATAAATAGCACCATCATAACGACCTCTTCTTACAAAAATATGACACACGAGATATGGGATAAACTATTGCTACCGATTGTGAGAGGATACTGTACATTTTAGATCAAGAAAACATCCAGCGATGATAACCGTAAAGAAAACAAATGCCTGGAATTATCCCTTTTATCATGAATCGATATTATAAATTTATTTTCCCCAGTCCCGGAGCATCAGTAGGATATAAAATTCCATCTTTCAGTTGAAATAGCTCTTTAAAAGGGTCTCCCAGGAGATCTAGGTGTCCGTCCAGATCGGCATATTCGATGTTGCCTCGGCTTAAGGCAAAATGCAGGCCTGCGGAAATGCCGAGGGCACACTCATCCAGACAGCCTACCATGACCTCCATACCGGCTGCTTTCGCCACAGAATTGATATGCTTGGATTCAAAGATGCCACCCACTTTCATGAGCTTAATATTGATCATGTCTATCAAATTGTTGCTGGCCAGCCTAAAGGCATCCTTCAAGGTCTTGATGCTTTCATCGGCCATGACCGGTATAGACACCGCCTGGGTGACTCGACCCAGTCTCTCGTCTTTTTTCTGACAGGTGGGCTGCTCGATGATCTCAAGGTTTGCCGTTTTTATGCTGTTGATAAACTTCACAGACTGATCGAAAGTGTATCCCTGGTTGGCGTCAAACCGCAACAGAAAGTCCTTGCCGAAACTTTCCCGGAGTTTGAGCACCTTTTCAATATCTTCGCACAGGTTAAAACCACCTTTCAGTTTGATGATCGAAAATCCGTTATTCAGATGCTTTTTTGCCTGTTCCAGGGTTTCAGCCAAGGAGAGGATACCTATGGTAATACTGGTGTGAATGTGATCCCTAAAACCACCAAGCAACTGATAAAGAGGAAGATCGGCCTTGCGGGCCATGATATCGTAGAGCGCCATATCAACCATGGCAATAGCAGAAGAGGCTTTTGGCAGATGATGTTTTAACTCATTGGTTATTTTTGAGATATGGAAAGGAGATCGGCCTTGCAGCGTTCCTTTAATCACGTTTTCAATTGAGAGTATCACATCTTCAGGCGTTTCACCTGTAACCATAAGGTCCGGGGCAGCACAGCCCCAGCCGGTGATCCCGGAATCCGTAACGACTTGTAGGATAATATTGGTGGCATGGCTCACTGTCTCATAGGCAATGGTATAAGGAACGGCCAGTGGCATATCCAACCTAAAATACTCTATTTTACTGATTTTCATGTTTTTTTCGTTAAGAAGCAAAGGAATCAAGGAAAATCATTTTACATGCTGCCTCAAAAGTTGAACCAACTCGTCGGCACCAAACTGTAGAACATCAAAGGCTGGTAATCCTGTTTCTTGGGTGATTTTCGTACACGCTTGCAATATGTCTGCCGTTGCCATAAGCTCGTGATTGAGAGTGACCGCAATGACCTTTTTACCGGATATTGTTTCAATGGCGTTGATCTGTTCAGGCAGCGAATGCAACCGATATCCAGGAAAACCATCATACTCCAACCGCATGGGGGCATGCTGAAGAATCACATAGTCGGGACGACCTGCAGCCAGGATCTCAAATCCCCCTGGGTAGGCCGGGTTCATGAGGCTGCCCTGCCCTTCAATGAAGATGATATCCGGAGATTCATTTGCCCATGCTTGATAAACGGCATGTTCAATTTCTCCAGATACAAAATCGTTTATACAGCTATCCATAATCATAGAATATTTTGCACCCTGCATCCAGGCAGTCTGCCCCGTTCCTGCCATTTCAGCCTTAAGACCTGCTCGCCTGGCTGCATGGACCATGATCCAAGCAGTGGTCCGTTTGCCAATAGCCGAATCGGTTCCAAGAACTGCTATTTTAAGACAGTCTACCTTTTCAATCTTGCCGGTAAAAAAATGCAGTTCATCCCGGTCAGGTGTTCTCCTGATATCTCGGACCCGACAGTGATTTTTTTCGGCAATGGCCATTAGTCCTTCGTCTTTATACAAAAAATCATGCAGTCCGCTATCCACATTTAAGCCTATTTCCAGGGCTGCCCGAATAGTTTTTTTTGCCTCGACCGGCAAGCGCCCACCATCGGGAGCTAGGCCGACCACCAGGTTCTGAGGCTTCAGCCCATCACCGAGTCCAGTTATAGCAACGTCAAGGCTCGGAAAGATTGGGATATTGCTTTTTTTCTGGTCGAGTACTTCCCCTGCGTCCTGTCCAGCGTAGACATGATCGATTACGCCGACCACCTCATATCTCTCAGTGAACCTGACCAGGCCATGGGCAGTTTTTCCGTTTGGGGTGTTAAATGCACCATCTGCATAGACCAGGGTTTTCCCATCGATTGTGGTTTTCATGATTTAATATTTCCCTGTTAATATTGTTACATACCTGTCATGTGAAAATTCAGTTTCTTGATGCTTCTCCAAAAAGGCAATCAGCCCGGCGGTTGAAGCAGGCAATATCCTGTATCCTTCTTTTTTCAGGAGGAAGGCACTCATTTCCCGCATCTTCTTATCACTGATGTGCCTCGCGTCCCCTTCTGTCCTTCTAAGGGCGTAGAGCGCTTCATTGCCATCAAAACTGTGCCAGTTGATCAGTGGTTCATTAATGGCTGTCTCTTTGACTTGCTTAGGATCGATATCCAGGCACTGGTCAAGTCCTGCTTTAAAAGAAGTGATAATCGGGTTTTTATTGGCAGCAGATCCTGCAATAAACCGCGGTACTCTGGAGGTCTTACCACGTTTGTAAAGGCTGACAAAGCCACGGTAAACTCCTGCCAGTAAGGTTCCATTTGACACAGGGGCGGCAATGCACTTAGGGGCCTCATGCAGTTGATCGTATATTTCATAGGCTATTCCTGCATAGGCTGAAATCTGCAAAGGAGTATTTGCACCGCCAGGATTTGCATCATACCATTCATTCTCTGCTGCCATTCTGGTTGATTCAGTTACCGTATCTTCATACGAACCGGGTAGTCGGATTATCTGGGCATTAAATTTTTCCATCTCCTGTATCCTATCTGTATGATACCTTTCAGGAATAAAAATTCTGCATTCCAATCCGGCGAGAGTAGCCGCAAAAGCTACGGCCACACCGTAATTACCACATGTCGCCAGTGATATGACAGTATACTCCCTCCTGAAAGCGTCTTGCACCTGGGCGAAGGCAATCCTGTCTTTTTGTGTACCGGAAGGATTTTCACCCTCATATTTGATAAACAACTGACGGATGTTCAACTCTCTTTCGAGATTACGCGCCCTGTTCAGAGAGGTATCGCCAATCTCCAGACTGATAATGTCTTCAAAACATTCGATCCTGTCCACCATGGAAAGACTCCTATCCTTGACAGAATCACTCAAATTTTTAACTTCCTTGGTTATTTTAATATCTGCTGATTTAACGCCATCCAATAAATTCATCGTAACCTTCTCTTTGTCACCTTTTTATTGCCCAACAACATTAATATCTTAGAAATTCATAAACCAAGCTAAGGGCAGCACCAAAGCGAAGTTTTTTCTAACTTGCTGATCAGTTTAGCCGTTGTTGAACCAGCTATACTGAATCTCCCCTCTCTCAGCTTTTTATCGCCCATCCCCAGTGCAACAACAGCGTAATTGCCCTTATTGATTTCGCTCAGGATAGTGCCTGGAACAGAGAGGCCCCAGACGATTTTGCGATCGAGGCGTTTTGGATCTACTTTATGGGTTTGCAGTATCGCTTCAGCTCGCCTTAAAAACTCCTCGCACTCAGCACCAACGTTTCCGACGTGCAGAAGGGTAATTTTATGTTGCTCTTGAGAAGAAAGTATAAAACCAACATGATCTACTGCACGATATCCCATCTCCGAACCATCTATACAGAGCAGAACATTTTTTCTTTTTGGATCCACATCAGGACAAATCCATAAAGGCGAAACACATGAATGTTCTTTGATCATTGCCTGGAAAGTTTCATCGGCCGGCCTGTCAAACATCCATTGCAAGGCATATGATGCTCGTCTTCCGAGAACAATTGCATCGTACATTCCACGAGAACTTTCAATTATTATATCTTTAACCTTTCCGTACTTCTCAGCGACTGTTTTAACCAACACCCGATCGACCGGCACCTTATAATCACTCAGCAACATCTGCGCCTTGTGTATGGATTTTTTCGCTTCAAGAGAAATCTTGACAGAATTGCTGTCTTGAGGACTATCCCACATTGACGTCAGAACGTTTGTCTTGCTGTCAAGTCTACAGATATGGAGAAGAGTTACCCTGTTTTCAGCCATGGTATTGAAAAATGAACAGATAAAACGAATGCCAAAAAGATGGTCTGTTTCGCTACTGATTGTAGCCAGAAAATGTTTTTCCATGAATAAACCCTCCTATATAGGAAATTGTTAGCAATTATGTCCTAATCCCCCGCCAAAGCACGGGGACTCTGTTCAACACCCTTTAGGGGGGGTATAAGTACCTTGAGACAAGGTATTTCCTTTCAAAAACCAAGAAAACAATTTGTTAGATACTCATGGTAGTTGCCCTGCTACCGGAACGCCAGAAAAACATCGTACCATTTTTCTCTATTCGAAAAGTGTAAGCATGTTGAGAGAGGATGCTCTATAAAGGCAGGGTAATGAAACGAACTACCTGGAACCTGGTTGCACCGAGACTGTTTGCGGTCAACAGCAGGAATATTGCATTACTTTTTTCTTTTTGGTCGGAAAGTTGAGTTAAAATATGACACTTACACCATCTGGTCGATATCTGGGAGATGTTTGTCTCCTCAAGAGGCGGGTTCTTAACCCGGCTTGCTTCCCTTTTACCGGGGTGAGTTCAATATCGCTGGAGTAATTCCAAAATACCCAGCAGCAACTGGAGTGGAGTTGGGGGACAGCCAGGAATAACAGCATCCACAGGAATGACGTTGGCAACGGCTCCGCAACTGGCGTACGAAACACCGAATTCTCCCCCGTCTGCAGCACAATCCCCCATGGCAACGACCAGTTTTGGTGTGGGCATGGCAGAGTAGGTCCGTTTGAGTGCAGCTTGCATGTGTCGGGAGACAGGACCCGTTACCAGGAGGAGGTCTGCATGACGAGGTGAGGCGACAAAATGAATACCGAACCTTTCTATGTCATAAAAACTGTTATTCACCGCATGCATCTCCAGCTCACAGCCGTTACAGGAACCAGCATCGACCATACGAATTGCCAGACTTTTGGCAAAAAGGCGTGCAATTTCTTTCTCACAAGCTGACCCGATTTGAGTCACCGACCTGTCGCGAGCCGGAAGTTTTTCCGTTAAGCAACCAGTCTTAAAACATTTACCAAGAACTTTGAACATTGGAGTTACCTGTTGTGCAAAACTTTTTTAAGAATTGAACTGAAAAACACAAAACGCAGACACAGTACTCATCATGTTTGCTTGTGGAAGTGTGCAGCCGACAACGATGAGACAGGTATCTTTTTTTTGCAGGCATTCTCTACAGATCGTGTCCGGAATATGATCCATTCACCGATTTGTTGCAGAGAGGAAAATCAGGCACGATTTCTCCTCCAATCAGCACCTCAAGAGCCGGCCAATTAAGCCAGCTGGGATCGCGAGGGAAATACCTGGAGACAGTGCCATCGGCTTCCAGACGAACATACGCGAGTATTTCACCACGCCAGCCCTCTATAATACCCACCCCACTGCAGGCTTGCAAGACAACTGGAATCTCCGCCCGAATATCACCCGTCGAGAGATTGGTAAAGAGCATATCGAGTAAATCAAGGGAAATAAGGATTTCATCGCAACGCACCCGTAATCGATTAGACGAAGCACCTCCGGAGTAGCAGGGAACGGAAATATTGATTCGATCATACGGTGCATAGGGTGCATCCCGACGCACATCCCAGCATTCGCCGCTGGCCCGAGCGACATACCCTAAGGCACCGATTTTTCTGGCCATGCTCAGAGATAAAAAACCGGTTGTGTGTAACCGATCCTGTAAAGACGGATATTCGTAGAGCAGCGGGAGCAATCCCTGCAATTCATCTCGCAACTGTCGTACAGCTATGAGCAGGATTTCAATCTGTTCCGAATTTATATCCAAGGCGACCCCTCCGGGAACCACCACATCCATCAACAGCCGATGACCAAAGATAGCTGCGTTCTGCCGCTGCCAGAGTTCGCGAAAGCGGCTGAACTGCACCTGGGCAAAGGCAAACCCCACATCGTTGCAACAGGCACCGATATCACCGAGGTGGTTGGCTATCCGTTCCCTTTCCGCAAGAATTGCCCGTATCACCAAAGCCCTCGGCGGTACAGCGATCCCGACTGCATATTCACAGGCCTGGCAGGCCGCCCAGGTATGTGCCACCGTGCTGTCTCCCGAAACACGTCCGGCAAGGCGTGCGAGACCGGCAATATCCCTTCCTTCCGCGCATTTCTCTATTCCTTTATGGACATAACCAAGATGTTCTTCAAGACTGAGTATAGCCTCGCCCATCGCCTGAAAACGAAAATGGCCAGGCTCGATAATCCCGGCATGCACCGGACCAACCGGTATTTCGTAAACACCTTCTCCTTCAGCCGGAATAAACGGATATTCACAATCGGGTGGAGTATCATCCAAAGGTGTTCCGGCCAGCGGAAATTCTTTTCGCAAGGGGTATTGGTCATCATTCCATGCCAGATGACGCATCCAGCGGCGTTGATCCGGGTGGTCAATGAAATGAATGCCAAACATATCCTGAATGTATCGCTCGGGTCGATTGGCCGCCGGAAAATAAGGCGTTTGCGATGAGAGTTCGCCCTGCCCGTCGGCCACGACGGTACGAAAAAGCACATGACCGTTTTTACCGGCAAATGCCGCAGTGACGAGCATCTCGGGAGGACGGTGTTCTGCCCACACAGCGCACCAACGAACGTTGTGTGCCACCATCACCGCGGCTACCTTTCCCCAGAGCCGGGCATCTATGACTACAGCTTTGGCAGCCCCTTTAACATCAGCATGTTTTGCGGTAGGAATACCAGCTTGATTCAGCAACAGCAGGAGAGAATCGACATCCGGAGCGGCAAGCTGCCCTTGGTTTCCATGCATACTCATAATACCCCCTGCCCGACAATCATGATAGTTGCCTGATTAAGCCATTGCGCCAGAACATTGGGAATTGAGATACCCAGCCATAACACCAAGGCCAGATGCAGGGCAACCGGCCACATGTTGGCAGCTACCTTGATCTGATTTTCCGGCGGTTCACCGAACACCATTGGTTGCAGATTTCGAAACAACCCGGCAAAGGCTATTGTCAGACCGAGAAGCAGTGGCGGAACCAGCCAGGGATAACTCTTCATCGTAGCAGTAAATAATAAAAATTCACTGGTGAAGACCCCAAAGGGCGGTAAACCGGCAATGGCACAGGTACCAATCAAAAACCCCCAGCCAACGAAAGGCTGAGTCTTTATAAGCCCGCGAATTTCGATTATCACCTGAGAACCTGCAACGTGAGCTGCGTGACCTACCGTGATAAAAATTGCAGATTTGGTTAATGAATGGACGATCATATGCAACAATGCCCCAAATGTTGCCAATGGTCCGCCAATTCCAAAGGCGAAAGTCATCAAGCCCATATGCTCGATTGAAGAATAACTAAACATCCTTTTCACATCGTATTGTCGGTGAAGCAAAAGTCCGGCAACTGAAAAGGAGAGCATACCGAAACCCATCATAAGATTACCGGCAAGATGGTTGCCAAGGGCGGGATCAACCAACATTTTGAAGCGGACAATCGCATACAGGGCAATATTAAGCAACAGCCCTGAAAGAATGGCGGACATAGGCGTTGGTCCCTCTGAATGTGCGTCCGGCAACCAATTGTGCAAAGGGACCAGACCAACTTTGGTGCCATATCCAACCAGCAGAAAAACAAAGGCCAAAGCCATTACCCCGGGATCCATTTTATCGGCATGGTCCCTTAACACCGTCCAGAGCAAACCTTCATCATGCCCCGGGACTATCTTTTCAGCTGCGAAATAGACAAGGATGGTACCAAACAGGGCCTGGGAAATACCGACACCACAGATGATGAAATATTTCCACCCGGCTTCAATCGATTCAGGAGTCCGATACAGACTGACCAATAAAACAGTGGCCAGGGTAGCCCCTTCTATAGACACCCAGAGCACGCCGAGATTATTGGTGGATAAAGCAACGAGCATGGTGAGAAGGAAGCCCTGATACATGGAATAATAGAGCCGCATTCTCCCGTCGTCCACCCGCCCTATCTCTACCTCATGGGCCATATAACGCCCCGAAAAAACAGCGGTTGTCATTCCGACGAAGGCATTCAACAGGATGAGATATACATTGAATGCGTCGATGTAAAAGAACTTACCGGCTGACAGGATGGGACCATATTGAAAGACATCTATCGCGGTAAGCAAAGCGGTTGAAAAAGTTGCTATGCTCACCACCAGATTGATGGTTCCTGCGGACCGCCAATGACCAATCAGGCCAAACAAAAAAATACCAAATAGAGGGAAAGCTAGAGTCAGACCGAGAGTTATCATTTTTCGACCTCGGTCAGGTGATTGAGACGATCGGTGTCGAGACTGCCGATTTCTGCGCGAATATGAAAAAAGAAAACGCCGAAAAGAATAACCGCGACAAGTACGTCAAAGGCCACCCCCAGCTCTACCACCATCGGCATACCGTAGGTGGCGACAACCGCTGCAAAGAACAGGCCGTTCTCCATGGACATAAAACCCACAACCTGGGAAACTGCTTTACGCCGGGAGATAATTATCAACATACCGATCAACACAACCGCCAGAGAAATTGCGATAGTGTTGCGAGTGGCCAATAAGGATAACGCTCGAATGGGCAAAGCAACATAGTAACTAAAGAGCACAAGAGCGGCAGCAAACAGCATAACTAAAGAAGGATTGGTTATGCTCTCTATCTCCCGGTTGATATCGAGTCGGACAACCAAAAGACGCAATTGGCCGGGAATAAAAAAGACCTTGAGAAACAAGGTCAACGCCGCAGAGATCAGCAATTGGTATTTCCCGGAAATGAAAGCCATGAGGAGTGTTGCAAAAAACAACAACAAGCCCTGCAATGCAAAGGTATTAATCAGGCTATTGACACGTACTTGTGCCAGCATGATAAAAGAGGACAATAGAATCATAGCAGCCAGGGTCAGGACCACCTGCTCCGGGAGTGACAGCGTCGTTATCAACATGTTAACGAACCTCGAGAATAATATGGCTCATCATGCCGAGCAATGAAAGGACAAAGGCCAAACCAAGAAATTGAGGTGCACGAAAGAGTCTCATTTTAGCTTGTACGGTTTCGGCAACAGCCAAAAAAAGTGCCAAGGCCAATAACTTGCAGACGACACTCACGACACCTATCGCCAGAGCGTCCGGCGCAAGCGTCATAGCCACGCCCCAGGGAACTATCAAATTGACAATCAACAAAGAGTAAAGCGTGAGCTTGAGCATGGCCGCCCATTCCATCAGGGCCAGGTGGCGGCCACTGTATTCCAGGATCATGGCTTCATGAATCATGGTGAGTTCAAGATGGGTGGCTGGATTGTCGATTGGAATGCGGCCAGTTTCGGCAACCGAAACAAGAATCAAGCCCAACGAGGAAAAGATAAGCGACGGATAGAGTGTAAAGGGGCCTTGGACTAAATGCGCTATAACCGTTGATAAGTTGGTACTGGAAACGTTCATCGCCAAGGTAAAAAAGGCCATGAGCAGAGCAGGCTCGGCAAGAGAAGAGATCGTTACTTCCCGGGAAGATCCCATTCCTCCAAAAGCGGTACCTACGTCCATGCCGGCCAAGGAAAGAAAAAAACGGGCGAGAGCCAGGAAACCGACCAGGACAATTACATCAGCCAGGGCCGAGGTCGGCAATTGTACTGAGACTACAGGAATGACCGAAACCGCAACTATAGTGACACTAAAAACCACATAGGGGGCAACCCTAAAAAGGAAAGACGCCGTATCCGCCAGCACGACTTGCTTTCTGGAGAGTCGAAGCAAATCCTGGTATGGCTGCCAGGGAGGAGGCCCCTGCCTGTTCTGCAGTTTGCATTTTAGCCACTTGACCCAACCCGCCATAAACGGCGCGAACAAAACAACACAAATAGTCTGAACAATAGCAAAAATCCAACCGGTCATACAATCACCCATAACAGGAACAGCAAGGTAAAGAAAGAATAGGCAAGGTAGACACGAAGGTTTCCTCCCTGAATACGGGCTGCTCTTTGAGCCATTTTCAGTATGAGTTTGCCTATGGGGAGATATACCATCAGCCATGCCCAATCCCGAACCTGTAGATAATATCGTGGGCCTCTATTCTGTTTGGCCGGTTCGACCTTTTCAAAAATATTCCAGACAAACGAGAAAATGCGACGGATTGGCATGGCAAAGGATGTAGCGGTGTATTGCATACGGGGGCTCAATGGACCGAACCCGCAATCCCAGGCAGGGGCAATACGAATACGATTGTCACGTTGCGGCGGGTGAAGAAAGAAAAACACTATCAGCCAGCTCACCAAAAGACCCAAAAGGACTGCTGGTGCACCATATGAAGCTGTCTGTTTATCTATCGGAGTCAGCCATAACCAGCCATTATCCGCGGCCTTTGACAAGCCGGTACCGAGAAGAGTTGCGGGAATAATATTGAGTGCGCTTACCATCCAACTAGGAAATATGCCAAAGCCCAGGCAACAGATGGCCAGAACAATTTGCCCAAACTTCATCCCAAATGGCACTTCATGTGCCTCCGAAACCTCGACACTTCGGGGAAGTCCGAGGAAAATAACACCATATACCTTGACAAAGCAGGCAATCGCCAGAGCACTTGTCAGAGCAAGCATTGCCGAAGCGACAGGGATCATTGCCCCAAGGATCCCGCTTTTCAGGGCAGTACCTTGCAAGGCAGCCTGAAAGGTCAACCATTCCGAAACAAATCCATTAAAAGGAGGAAGTGCACAAATGCTGATACAGCCAATCAGGAAACAGACAGCCGTCACCGGCATCCTCCGAATGAGCCCTCCCATTTTTTCCATGTCATGCTGGTGACTCTGTTGCAATACTGCACCTGCCCCCAAAAAGAGCAAGCTTTTGAAAAGCGCATGGTTCAAACAATGATAGAGGGCGGCAATTAAGGCAAGGGCGGCAATTTCCATATGACCGGTTGCGGAAAAAATCATGGACAAGCCAAGACCGATATAAATAATGCCAATATTTTCTACGCTATGATATGCCAGTAGGCGTTTGAGGTCATGCTGCATCAACGCATACAACACCCCAAGAACGGCTGAGGCTGCACCGATTAATAGAACCAGTACTCCCCATTGCCACTGTATGCCCCCTAACAGTTCCCAGACGAAACGAATAAATCCATACACTGCAACTTTGAGCATAACACCGGACATAAGCGCGGAGATATGCGAAGGTGCCACAGGATGGGCCTGCGGCAGCCACACATGCAGCGGGACAATGCCGGCTTTCATGCCAAAACCGACAAAGGCCAGTAAAAAAGCGGTAGTTGCCCACAGTGGGGTCAGATTGGCCGTCGCCATTGCCGCAAAACTGAAACTGCCGCAAAAACCGGCAAGAACACCATAGGCAAGCAAAATTACCGCCCCACCCACAACGGCCATTAACAGATAAACAAAGGCTGCACTGCGATTATCAGCTTTGTGATGCTCGAAAACAACCAGAAAATAACTTGCAACAGACATCAGTTCCCAGGCAATCATAAAGCAAAATGCATCTGCTGCCAGTAAAACGACGTACATTCCGGCAACAAAAAGGCCTGTGAAAAATGTCAATGTTACGATAGGTTGCGGGCCGCCGATATGCTCTTTTATATAACTGGGACCATAGCATGCAGCTACAAAGGTGATGAATCCGACAATAAACAGGAAAAAACCGGAAAGAGGATCAATGCGGAGAAGCATGTGCAGCCAAGGAAGGCCGATGGGAAGGACAACGCGCTCAGTGGAATTCGTCAGAAGTGCCATGCCTCCTGCCCAGGCAGAAGCAATGCCGGAAATTCCTAAAAAAAGGCACGATAATCGTATTAGAAAAAACGGCCATCGCAGAAAAAACAAAGGCACGATTGAAGAAAGCAGTGTTAAGAAAACAGCTAATTCAGCAATAGTTAAAGACATATTCGAGTCCATTGTACCTTATTATAAATCATGGCCTGAGTGCTGGCGATCTGCATTAACTGAATAACAGAGGAAGCTTTCAAAATTCTTATCAGAGATTACCTTTTGGCAATCACCTTGATTTCGACACGCCTGTTCATCATACGGCCTTTGGCCGTATCATTTCTGTCTACCGGATTTTGACTTCCATATCCTTGTGCTCTAATTTGTTCATAAGGCAAATCTTGCCCCATGAGAAAACTCTTGACCATATTAGCCCTGAATTGGGAGAGTCGTTTGTTGTACGCTTCATCACCAATTGAATCTGTATAGCCGGAAATGTTGACGATTGCCTCTGGGTGTACCTTCAACACCCTGGCGAATTCTTTCATCTTTTCAATATCATATGCACTAAATATATTTGAATCGTTTTCAAATCGTAATACCAGCTTTTCTTCGGGTAATGACAGGCTCGGCTTTCCGGAATTAATCTCGGTAGATTTTTTAGTCAAACGCTCGGCGAGGAGCAGAGGCTGGACTGTTATCGACTCAGGTGAAACAGATTCAACGTTTTTTTTCTCAATGGCTGCCGGATCATCTTTTTTTAATTCAAAGGCCACAGGTTCAACATCTTTTTTATCCGCTTTTGCTGTAGTTGCCAATGTCTTGGGCTTTCCAACAAGTGCCGATGCGGCTAATATCCTTTGCTCCTTTTTGGGGGAAACATTCGTTGCTTTATCAGTCGAGGAGACATCAGGGGCAGGAAGAGTTTCAGGTCCATTCGCGCTACCAGGAAAAACAGCTTTTCCCTGGAGTTTATGTTGGATATTTTCCCCGGATGACTCATAAAGAGTTAACCCTGCCTTATCTTTAATCGAAGTCAAATAATCAATGGCTTCTTGGTATTTTTTATTTATAAAATCAGGAAATATAAAGTAACAAGACATCAAGACCAAAATAATCAAAACAAGAGCTCCGATTGGCCTGATTAAAGAGAGTTTGACTGTCTCCCTTTGCTCCCTGACTTGCGCTACTTGAGTTGGTTGACTTGACTGGGCACCAAGCTGCTCTGGTGCAACGGCTATAGAGGTATCGGAAGGTTGCTGTACCGTGATTTTACTTGCCTGGTTCTGCTCTCTTCTACGTTCCGGTATCTGTAAATCCTTGGAGGAATCCTTGACAACAGAACCAGTTATCGTTTTCAGATCTTCAGCATATCCGCTCATCAGGCAATGATCACAGATTATGTTGATTCTTCGAGGAAATCCATTTGAAAAAGCAAAGATCTCTCTGAGAGCAGAAGCATTGAAAATTCTTTCTGTCGTCCCTGCAATTTTCAATCTGTGCCTGATATAATCTCCGGTTTCTTCAAAGGTTAATGGCTCAATATAGTAGTTTAACGTTAACCGCTGGGCGATAGCTCTGTTTTCAGGGCGCCTGATTACTTCGTTGAATTCGTATTGGCCAACAAAGAAAATATTGAGCAAAGGGTTACTGTCTTTTGTTACAATATTTGACAGGAGACGTGTTTCTTCCAACAATTCCTGAGTCAAAAGCTGGGATTCATCTATGATGAGGAGCACCTTCCGATTATTTTCATAGGCTTTATGCAGGAACTTGGAAAAACTCGATAAGAATTTTCCTTTGCTGGTGAACTCCCCACCAATAGCAAAGGCTGCAGCAATATGATTGAAGAAATCCATTTTATCCAAACTCGGATCAGGAATCGAGGCATAAATCACATCATCACTCAGGCTCGCAATCAAGGAATTAATCAGGGTCGTCTTCCCGGTGCCCACATCACCTGTCAGAAGCAGAAAACCTTTATTATCGAGGATGCCATACCTCAAGGTTGCCAAAGCTTCTTTATGTTTCTCCCCAAGCCACATAAAAGTGGCATCCGAGGAAATTTGAAAGGGCTTAATCCTTAAGTTATAATGTGCTGTATACATAGTCCTATGTCAGATTGAGTTTCAAGGTTTTATATCGGGAGACTCAGCATGGTGACAATGCGTAAGCTCAAGTTCCTGTCCGGCCTATCAGGTTGAGAGTGAACGGTAACCCAAAAGCAACAAACTCCGCAAGAAAGACAGGAGATAGTAATAACAGGATGTCACATACGTCTTGCTGCATATCATATCCGGTTCATATCTCCAGTACAATGATTTTCCAGTGATCCACAACTAACCCCCGTGAACGGTAAGAAAGCCGGGATAAGTGCCTTTCGCAGATTATTTTTCTTGTTTTTTATGAACGAAAATAATCTGTAAGGCACTAAACAAAAGGACCAAAATCTTAGCTTTTACCTTCTTGGTTCACTGCTATTTTGACAACAACCTTATGAAGTTGCCCGGACGAGATAAGTGGCATGTGTGCATCTTCCGGAAAGAATATCGCAAACGCTCCGCTTCTCGTTGATAACCAGGCATCTGGCTGGTCAGCAAAGAACTGAAGGTCCGTTTCCTGATCATACTCTCCAGATGGTAGCTTACAAGAAGTTTTCGGGCGCCATCCCATAGTATCGATTCCTTCCAGTATCAATTGGATATCAATGTATTTTTCATGTGTTTCAAGTTGGGCATCTTCTTTTTTCCGACCCGGATCAAGAGCCACCATTGCATAGATCCGGGTCCCGTCAATCTCATATTTGTCCACCGGCAGCTCCTTCAGATCCAACCGGTTGAGAAATTCAAAAGCCTTTGCAAACCCCTTGTTCAGGGTCAAATATCGGTGTGCGTTCTCAAGTACATCTAAAATCATAGGTATTCTCTCCTTGGTAAAACCAGAAAGTGCAGGCGATGTGGTAACTCTCGGCGACACTTCAGCGTGACATTTGTTTAAAATCAATTCAAATCGATTACCGTCTCAAGGCCATGAGGCTATGTAAAATCCCCTTAATGGTTGGGGTGAGGCGTGCACGGTTATAAGCGTCACCACATTGGCGAATCGCCTCGGCAGTTGTCGGATAGGGATGGATTACACCGGCAAGTCGACCAAGCCCCATTCCGCCCTGCATAGCCACACTGATTTCACTGATCATATCACCTGCATGATCACCGACGATGGTTGCGCCCAGGATCCGATCTTTACCTTTAGCTACATGGATTTTAACATAGCCGTAATCTGTTCCATCGACAATATTTCTATCCACGTCACTAAATTCACGTTTAAAGGTGGTAAAAGGAATATTTCGTTCTTTGAGATCTTTCTCATAAAGTCCCACATGCGCGACTTCCGGATCGGTGTAGGTTGCCCAGGGAACCAAGAGATCTGATACCTTATCACGGCCAAAGAACAATGCATTTTTTATCGCTAAGCGGGCCATGAAATCGGCAATGTGAGTAAACTGGTATTTACCGGCGACGTCTCCTACCGCATAGATATCGGGATTTGTCGTTTGTAGTTTATCGTTAACTACTATACCCTTTCGACCATCGAATTCTACCCCGGCCTGCTCCAATCCCAATCCAGTGACGGAAGGTTTTCGACCGGTGGCTATCAGTAAGGCGTCGAATTCAAGGAAACTTTCCGCACCGCTGCCATCAAGGACGACGCATACCGGCCCTTTGCCATCCTGTCCTTCGATACGTTTATAACTGGAATTAAAGGAAAAGATTACGCCTTCTTTTTGCATCGCCTCCTTTACTCTTTCGGCTGCTTCCGGATCCTCCTTGGGCATTATCTTCTCACTGCGTGAAAAAATCGTCACCTGGGAGCCCAAACGTTGAAATGCCTGGGCAAGCTCCAGCCCTATCGGGCCGGATCCAATAATGCCAAGACGTTTCGGCAGTTCCGTCAGGTTAAATACCGTGCTATTGGTGAGATAGGACACGTCGGCAAGACCCGGAATATTGGGAATGGCGGCAGTCCCACCGGTGGCAACCACAGCTTTGGCGAAGTTGAGGGTTTTACCGTTTACCATGATGCTGTTTTTTCCAATGAAGACCCCCTTTCCCATGAACAAATCAACACCAAGCTGATCCGTATATCGCTGTGCCGAATCCATCGGTGAAATCTGCGCACGCAATCGGCGCATTCGCTCCATAACATAGCCAAAGTCAATGGAAATCTCCCCTTTAATTCTTAGTCCAAACCGACCGGCATCACGCACTGCAGCCGCCGCCTTGGCACAGCGCAATAGGGCCTTGGATGGAATACAGCCGACATTAAGGCAATCGCCCCCAAGAAGATGGGATTCAATCAGGGCCACACGGGCTCCGACCCCTGCCGCGCCTGCAGCCGACACCAGCCCCCCCGCTCCCGCACCGACTACCACCAGATTATAGGAGGGTTTAGGCTCTGGATCGGTCCATTTCTTGGGATGTACATTGTCGAGGAGTCTGGCGTTATGCTCATCCAGCGGTGATAATCCGATGGTTTCCAACGCTTCTTGCTCCATGTCCGCAAGATCTGCATCAGGTCCGGGCAATGATGGCTGCAATACATCATTGCCCCCATTGATCGATGGTGACTTGAGAAAAAAATCAGCCCATTTCACAGAACTCCCGCCAGCAACCCGATCCGGAATTGCACCATGAGGTTCATCTGTTGAAAAACGATAAAAGAGATACTCATTTTTAAATGCATGAGCCCGCTGGACATGATGAAATATCCCGCTCTGAAGCAGCACATTTCCAAGACGAACGGCATCATCCTCGTCTGTTGCCAAGCCCTTTTCAATGAGTTTCTCAACCGCCTTACTGCCGACAAAGCAATTCTCGTACGTCTTTGATGGAAAACCATACTTACGATCATGAAGATCAACAATTTCCCGAAATGATCTGGCTAACAGATCGAGATTATGACCTTTTAGGAAAACCTGTTCATTGTCGGAATTGTTTTGGCTCATGGCTTATTTTTCTCCCAGGCTTTATGAAACCGCTTCATTTAGATCTACCGCACGGACTCCAACGCATCGACCACACCGAGGAAAACCACGATCTTGACAATCTTACCAACGTCGGGGACTCCGATATCAAGATAGGTATTGACACGATCGCCGGATAAACATAACATACAAACTAAGCGTGAATAATCAGAAAGCTATACTGTCTATAGAATGTAATCAATTTATCCCGGAAAACCCTTATCGTACCATCGGAAGAGTAGAGCGTCGACAGAACAGAGAGGCCGAAACAGCAGAGACATCATGTTAAATCAAGGAGCTTATCATGGGGATGATGCAAGAATTTAAGGAATTTGCGGTAAAAGGAAATGTGGTCGACATGGCCGTTGGTATCATTATTGGTGCCGCATTTGGTAAAATTGTTTCTTCTTTTGTCGGCGATGTGGTTATGCCCCCAATAGGAGTGCTTTTGGGCGGAGTCGACTTTTCCAATCTGGCAATTACTCTTAAAGCGGCTTCTGGAGAAATTCCTGCCGTGACAATCGGCTATGGAAAATTCATCCAAACGGTGATTGATTTTACCATAATAGCTTTCACAATTTTCATCGCTATCAAGGCCATTAACAGGCTTAAACGAAAGCAGGAAGAGGCGCCTGCTGCTCCCCCAGCACCCTCAACTCAAGAAGTATTGCTTACAGAAATACGTGATCTACTCAAGGAGCGAAAGTAAGCAACTATCCAAATAACACCGCTCAACGGAGCTTCCAGACAACTCGCCCTGTTCGACACGACACTGCGGCTAGAGGACAAGCAGGATTATGCTCGACTATTTAGTCAATTTTATCGGTCAGTTTGGCTATTGGGGATACCTGGCAATCTTTCTTGTCGTGGCACTGGAGTGCCAGGCTGTTTTTGGTTTGTTCATGCCGGGCGAGAGCCTGGTGCTGGTCGGAGGCTTTTTCGCAGAGCAAGGAGTATTCAATCTTGGTGCTCTGATCTCGGTGATCGCCCTCGCCGCAATTCTCGGTGACAGCATCGGATTCGAACTGGGACGTCATCTGGGACGACATTGGCTGCTGCAATATGGGGTACGTTTCGGCCTGCGTCAGGAACACCTGGAACGTGTTGATCGCTTCTTTGTAAAGCATGGGGGCAAAGCCGTCTTCAGCAGTCACTTTCTTCATCTGTTACGTTCACTGATGCCTTTCGTCGCAGGCTCCCGCCGCATGCCCTATCGGAAATTTCTGTTTTTCAATGCTCTGGGCTGCATCGTCTGGGCGAGTGTATTCGTCATGCTTGGCTACGTAGCGGGAAAGAGCTGGCGGGTTGCCGCGCAGAAAATTGGCGGTGCCGGCGAAATCCTCGGGGGCTTGCTGTTGCTCATCGTCATAATCGGCTGGCTTTGGCGCTGGCTTGTGCAGCACGAGACCGAAGTGAGGCAGCATTGGCAGGCTGTGATTAACCATCCGCGCATGAGAGCCCTGAACCGACGATTCGCTCCCCAACTTGAGTTTCTGGCTGATCGTCTCTCACCCCATGGATTTCTCGGACTTCATCTGACTCTTGGAATCCTCATCATAATCGGTGCGTCATGGTTATTTGGCGGTATCGCTCAGGATGTGGTGGCTGGTGACCCGCTGACGATCGTCGACCAGAATGTCGCAATGTGGTTTCACCAGCACCGGACCGACAGACTGACCCAAATAATGCAAATTATAAGTGGCCTCGCTTCGCTGCCCTGGGTGACAGGAGTTGGGATAGTCATGGCTCTTATTCTCTGGTGGAAGCGGTGCTGGTATCGTTTGCTGGCCTTGTTTCTCGTACTACCCTGCGGGATGATCCTCGACGTTCTCCTCAAACTCGCCTTTCATCGTCACCGTCCGAATTTTGTAGATTCATTCCTGATATTCCACGGTTATAGTTTCCCGAGCGGCCACACCATGGCCGCTACTTTATTGTATGGTCTGCTTGCCGTTTTTGCGGTCATCACCCTAAAAACCTGGCGCTGGAGAGTTGGGGCAGTTCTTGGCGGATTCGTTCTGATTCTGCTGGTCAGCTTTAGCCGCATTTACCTCGGCGCTCACTATCTGAGCGATGTGCTGGGTGCAATCACGGCGGGCTCTGCCTGGCTCGCCTTATCACTTACTGCTGTGGACACCTTACGTCGAAACCGCATCCGTTTGGGCAAAAGCCATGGCAAATCCATCTGATGGCAGCCCTCTTCCAGGTTTCATCGCAAACTGAAAGAGCGGTTAGTTTCGATTCTTGTTGTTTTTAAGAATGAATTTCGTGAAGGTACTTATTCCCTTTGTGGGACGTTGGTCTCATTTTCCTTTGTTCATAGTCGACAGTGAAAGCCGCAGTGAATACCTTTTCAATAAGTAAGAGACTGGGAAATGACTGATCTCGACACCGGCATCAATGCTGATTTTGAATTCAGTCACCTCAACCCAATATAAGGCCGAATATGCCTCATGGCTCATTGGTACATCGGCTATGACCAATAGGGCCTGCATTACACGGCCGACACTACAAAAAGTAATTTTAACAAGAGGATAATACCAAATGAAGAAACTGTTTTGGGGAATGGTACTGCTCACAATGATGTTTTCATTTCCCCCGCCAATGATGGCACAGGGAAGTGTAAACATTGGTTTTTCGCTACCACTACCACCAGTCATCCGATTTCGGAAACCACCAACCTTGGTGGTGCTGCCCAATACGTATGTCTACGTTGTTCCTGACGTAGATGTAGACATATTTTTCAGCGATGGTTGGTGGTGGCGTCCATACGAAGGACGGTGGTATCGCTCACGTGACTACAACTCAGGTTGGCACCACTATAAGCATACACCCTCTTTTTATCATAATATCCCCAGACACTGGCGGAATGACTATAGAAACCACCATTGGAAAGGGCAACAATGGAACCCCGAACGAAGACCTCACAAGGAAGTCCAGAGACACTGGAAAAATTGGGAAAAAACTAGGCATTGGGAGAAAAGCAATAATTGGGGTATCCGGAAAGTACCGCATAATCGGGACAGAGGACGGCAATTCCAACAAGAAGATAGAGGCAGAAACGACCGGTATGACAGGTACAACAAACACGGCAAGCACGACAGGAACTAAAGCTAATGACGGCACAATCGAAAAAGCAGTATCATTCACAGTGAATGGGGTGAACCTCTCAAAACTATGCCCCTTGCCAATCCGCTGTTTTACAGCGCCTGATGCCAGCAGTATCTTTTAGTTTTTGATCGGAAAATATATACTCGCCGAGCTTTGACGGGTTGCGTTATTAACACACCAGTCAAGGACGTATTGGCCATTTACTGGTTGCATCAACGAACAAAACCGGAACGTAACATTTGTATCAAACCATCCAGAATAACTGGAATCTCCAGATCGACATCCAAGAGACCTGGAAACATAATCCAATTATTCACCAGGCCGTCAATAAAGGCGAGGGTGGCAATGCTACCCAGACGAACATCAAGGTTCGCCGGTAATTGCCCAAGGGCTATAGCCTTACAGAGAATATTTTCAATTTTACGTTGTCCTTCAAGATGACAATTGACTCTATGCATATGAAGAGTGCCGGTCCCTTCTACTGCTTCACACTTGTTGAACAGAATCTGGCAAAGCTGCAACAACCTGGGATCTTCTTTCAAGCTTTTAAAAAATGCTATATGTGTTTCCTGAAACTTACCGAGGGGATCAGGCTCATCCGGATTTGCTATCGCCTGGTTAATAGGCTCAAATGGTAGGAGGATCTGCTGCCAAAGCGCGTTGAGCAGGTCCTCCTTATTTTGGAAATGCCAGTAAATGGCACCTCTAGTCACGCCTGCTTCCTTTGCTATGTTTGCCAGGGTGGTGCGGGAGACCCCCCTGGCTGAAAAAACCTGCACCGCTGCATCCAAAATCGATTCGCGGGTTTTGAGAGCTTCTTCTTTTGTTTTTCGGGCCATAGTACTTCCTTACTTCCTTCCGTCTATTCTTTCCAACCGCCGCCAAGAACCTTGTAGAGATTCACCTCATTGGCAAGCTGAGCCAGGTTCAAGGTAAGATAATTCTGCCTGGAGGTGTAGAGCGAACGTTGGGCATCAAGCAGGACGAGGAAACTGTCCACTCCCTGCCGATAACGTTCCCTGGCGAGAGTAAAATAATCTTCATTTGCCTTCAGATTGGCCTGTTGAGCACGGACTTGATCCGTATAGGTTTCTCTTGCAACCAGGGAGTCAGTTACCTCTTGAAAGGCCGTCTGGATAACTTTTTCATACCGGGCGACATAGATTTCTTTTCTTATTTTTGCGACATCCAGCTCAGCTTTTAATCTGCCGGCGGTAAAGATCGGCAGGCTTATGGTCGGCGAAAATAGCCATGAACCTGAGCCGCCATCGAAGAGGTCGGAAAGGTCGGAGCTTATCACCCCGGCATTGGCCGTCAGGCTAACGGTTGGAAAAAATGCAGCTCTAGCCGCTCCGATATTGGCGTTGACCCCAATTAACTGGTGTTCCGCGGCCATGATATCCGGTCGTTCCAGCAACAGCGTAGACGAAAGTGTCGACGGTATGCCGGAAAGGGGGACGAGATCAACCAGTGAAATTTTTTCATTCAACGACATATCCGGTAAGGATGTTCCCGTGAGCAAGGTCAGGTAATGAAGATCCTGGGCCACTTGCCTTCGGTACAGGGCCAGATTGGCTTTTACCGTTTCCAAACTGGTTCGGGCCTGAGCCAGATCGAGTTCGTTGGCAATCCCGGCAGTTGTACGTTGCTGAATGAGTGAATAAGATTCCTCTTCAATCTTCCTGGTGTCCTCTGAAATCTGCAGGAGTTCCCGATCAGTCCGCCAGGTGAGGTACGACTGGGCAACCTCTGCAACCAAGCTGATAGTTGCGCTTTTCCGGGTTTCCTGCATCGCCAGATACTGTTCCAGTGCCTGATCCTTGAGGCTTCGGACCCGACCATAGAGATCGAGCTCATAGGCCGTGGTTCCAACTTTCAGCGAATAGGTCTCGCTGGTGACATGACCGCTTCCCCCCAGGGTGCGCTGTTTTACACCATAACCGTCCCCGGCAATAGTTGGCAGCAATGCTGAGCGCTGGATGCGGTATTGAGCCTGGTACGACTCTACATTAAGGACCGTCTCGCGTAAATCACGGTTATTGCTCAGTGCGGTTTCAATCAGTTGCTGAAGCAGAGGATCGACAAAAACATTGCGCCAGCCCAGTTCAGAGACTTTGGCAATCTTCTGTTTTTTACCTGATGGTTCGCCCGGGCGATCCTTGAAGCCAGACATGTTGTCGGCAACAGGCATTGTCGGTCGCAGGTATTCAGGAACCATGGTGCAACCGGTTACAACAAGCAAAAACAGGCCTCCAGTGAGTAGATGCCTGAGTATTTGGGAGAGGATTTTAGCTTGACTCTTCATACCATCAACCCTCCTGAACAGAAGCAGCAATTTCCTGCTTTGCCTGGCTTTTTCTAGAGATTTTCATAACGACAACAAAAAAGAGAGGGATAAAAACGATAGCCAGAAGCGTCGCCGATAACATACCGCCAAACACACCCGTACCAATGGCGTGCCTGCTGTTAGCGCCGGCGCCGGTACTGATCACCAGGGGGAAAACCCCCAGCATAAAGGCAAACGAGGTCATCAGGATCGGCCGGAGTCGCATTTTGCAGGCTTCGATTGTCGCTGTGATGAGGTCTGCCCCGTCATCATAGTGTGACTTGGCAAACTCAACGATCAGGATAGCATTTTTCGCCGACAATCCTATAGTCGTTAACAGTCCTACCTGGAAATAGACGTCGTTTTCCATACCGCGTAAATATGCTGCCCCGAGGGCGCCGAGTACCCCAAGAGGCACGGCCATCATTACCGAAAACGGCACGGACCAGCTTTCATACAAGGCGGCAAGGCAGAGAAAGACCACCAGGAGAGAGATGGCATAGAGGGCAGGAGCCTGAGAGCCGGATTGTTGTTCCTGAAAGGATGTTCCGGTCCACTCATAACCAATGCCACTGGGAAGTTGAGACACCAGCCGACCAATCGCCGCCATGGCATCACCACTTGACTTGCCGGCCGCGGCTTCACCCTGAATCTCAACAGCCGGATTGCCGTTAAAGCGTTCCAAACGTGGAGAACCAAAGCTCCAATGCCCACTGGTAAAGGAAGAAAACGGCACCATGTCACCATTTTTGTTGCGAACATACCATTGCTTGATATCTTCAGGCTGCATCCGAAAGGGCGCGTCCGCCTGGAGATAGACTTTTTTAATCCGCCCTTCGTTAACAAAGTCATTGACATAGTTTGACCCCCAGGCGGTTGACAGGGTTGTGTTGATACTATTGACCGTGATACCGAGAGCCATGGCCTTTTCATAGTCGATATCCACATTGTATTGCGGTGTATCTTCCATACCATTGGGCCGGACACGGGTGAGGTCGGGGTTCTGCGCGGCCATACCAAGCAGCTGATTTCTTGCCTCGATCAGTTTCTCATGCCCCAGTCCGGCGCGATCCTGTAGATAAAAGTCAAACCCGGTTGAAGTACCGAGAGCCGGAATTGAAGGCAGGTTAAAAGCATAGATCTGCGCCTCTTTAATCTTGGGGAAATATCCCATAGCTCTGCCGAGTATCGCATTGACCGATTGGTTCTTGCCTTTTCGCTCACTCCAGTCTTTCATCTGCGCGAAAACCAACCCCATATTCTGCCCTGTTCCGGCAAAACTGAAACCAGCGACCGTAAAAGCAGACACCATGTTGTCACTTTCTTCAGTCAAATAGTAATTACGCACTTTGTCGAGTACCTCCTGAGTGCGCTGCTGCGTTGCGCCTGTTGGCAACTGTACCATGGTAAGAAAGACACCCTGGTCCTCATTGGGGAGAAAGGATGTCGGCAATTTGGTGAAGAGAAAAACCATCCCTCCTATCAAAACGAGATAGACCAGGATGAAGCGGGCCGATCGCTTCAAGACATAGTCGACGCTGCTGGTGTAACGCTCTGTATTGCGGGTAAACATCCGGTTGAACCAGCCGAAAAAACCACGTTTCCGCACATGCCTGCCAACCTTAACCGGTTTCAGCAGAGTAGCACAAAGCGCCGGGGTAAGAGTCAGCGCCACAAAAACCGAAAGGGCCATCGCCGAGACAATGGTTAAGGAGAACTGACGGTAAATGGCACCGGTGGAACCGCCAAAAAAGGCCATTGGGACGAAAACGGCAGAGAGTACCAGCGCGATACCGATCAGGGCGCTGGTGATCTGATCCATGGACTTTCTGGTTGCCTCTAAGGGCGATAGCCCTTCCTTTGCCATTATCCGCTCAACATTTTCAACCACAACTATGGCATCGTCGACCAGGAGACCGATAGCCAACACCAGGCCAAACATGGTCAGGGTATTGATCGAAAAGCCAAACGCAGACATCACCCCAAAGGTACCGAGCAGGACAATAGGCACGGTTATGGTCGGGATAAGCGTCGCCCTAAAATTCTGCAGAAACAAAAACATTACCAGAAAAACAAGGACAATCGCCTCGACCAGGGTCTGTGCCACCTCTTCGATAGAAATTCTGATAAAAGTCGTGGTGTCGTAGGGATAGACTATTGTAACCCCAGCCGGAAAATACGGCTGCAAAGCAGAGAGTTTATCTCGAACCGCCTGGGCCGTATCGAGAGCATTGGCACCGGTGGCAAGCATTATGGCCATCCCGGCCGCCGGCTGGCCGTTAAAGGTAGTCACCGAATCATAATTTTCCCCACCAATCTCTATCCGGGCGACATCTCGCAGTCGGATCTGGGAGCCATCATTGTTTACCCTGAGCAGGATATTGGAGAATTGTTCGGGCGAACTCATCTTGGTTTGTGCTACCATACTGGCGCTTACCTGCTGTCCGGCAACAGAAGGAGTTCCTCCCAGATCGCCGACTGCAACTTGATTGTTTTGGGCCGAGATCGCCGCACTGACATCACCGGGTGTCAGCTGAAAACTGTTGAGTTTATGTGGGTCAAGCCAGATTCGCATGGCGTATTGGCCACCGAAAATCCGGATATTGCCAACTCCAGTGGTACGGCTCAAAGGATCTTTGAGGGTGGAAACCATAAAATCCGTCAGATCGTTTTTATCCATACTGCCGTCGGAAGAAATGAGACCGACCACCATCAGGAAAGTTGAATTCGATTTGGCGACCTGTAAACCCTGCTGCTGCACTTCCTGGGGAATCTGACTGGTTGCCTGCTGCAGTTTGTTCTGGACTTGCACCTGAGCGATATCCGGATCGGTACCTGCTTTAAAGGTCAGAGTTACCGTCACCGATCCCGCGGAGGAACTCTGGGAAGTCATATACAACAGATTATCGAGGCCGTTCATGTTCTGCTCAATAATCTGGGTCACACTGTCTTCAATGGTCTTGGCTGAAGCGCCGGGGTATCTTGCGGTAATATTTACCGCCGGTGGGGCAATTTCAGGATATTGTGAAATCGGCAGGCGAATGATGGATAAGGCACCGGCCAGCATGATAACAATTGCTATAACCCATGCAAAAATGGGTCTGTCTATAAAAAATCTGGCCATGATTTACTCCGCCTGTGCTGCTGTGGCTGTGGGTTTGGTCTTCTGGGCAAGCTGTCCTGATAAGGAGACCTTCTGTTCAACCGCCTTGACTGGAGCTCCGGGTCTGATTTTCTGAAGACCAGCTACAATCACCTGCTCTCCAGCGACCAGACCTTCATTGACCAAAACTTTATCTCTCATATTTTGTCCGCTGGAAATGATACGACTCTCAACAATTGACTGGGGATTCACCAACATGACAATAGCCTGTCCTTTGGAGTTTCGGCTGATACTCTCGGCTGGTACTAGAATAGCATCCTGTCGCACGCCCGTGGCAATTCGAGCCCGGACAAACATTCCAGGTAATAACTCCTGGTCAGGATTGGCGACAAGAGCACGCAGGGTAACGGTTCCGGTCGATTGATCTACCGTTACATCGGAAAATTCGAGGGAACCGGTCCTTCCATATTCCGAACCATCCTCAAGCAGAATTGTCACATTTGAATTGACCTTTTTGCTGTCCTGTAACAAGCCGGCAGTCAAATTCTTTTTCAACCTCAGCATTTCAGTACTTGATTGTGTGACATCGACATAGAGTGGATCCAGCTGTTGGATAATGGCCAGAGGTGTGCTCTGCTGGGCGGTAACCAAAGCTCCTTCAGAGATCATCGTTTTACCGATCCGGCCGCTGATCGGCGCAGTTACCCGAGTGTACTCAAGATCGATTCGGGCACTGCTTAATGCCGCTTCAGCAAAAGAGACATCGGCCTCGGCCTGCTTCCATTCCGCCTCAATTTCAACTTGATCAAGCTCACTTACCGCTTTGGTGTGGACCAAATTAGCGTATCGTTTCGCTTTCAGTTGCGCTGAGTATTCAACAGCTCTGGCCTTGGCAAGAGTGGCTTTGGCGCTGTCAAGTTTTGCTTGATATGTAGCTGGATCTATCTGGTAGAGAATATCTCCGGCTTTAACTACATTACCTTCTGTGAACAGTCTTTTCTTGACGATGCCGTTTACCTGCGGACGAACCTCTGCTACCCGGTAGGCGGCAGTTCTTCCCGGTAATTCGGCTTCAAGCTTAACCGGTTGTGCTTTGAGGGTGACGACGTCAACCTCAACGGGAGCCTTTGCCGTCTGAGGTTTTGGCGTCTGGTCCTTACAACCGCCAAGCAGAGATCCTACTAATAAGGCGGCCAGGAAAATGCATGTTTTTCGTTTTATTATCGACATAGTCATACCATTTCTATATTGTGTTTTTTCCATAAGAAATACGTTTAAGCCATTTCAATATTGCGCACGATATATATATACATACACGGATGTATGCAAGTGTTTTTATTTTAAGCAGATCAATTCTTTTATCATTTGGTGTTTTAGAAAAATCCCCCATGTGACAAACTTAATCTAAGGAAGATGTAATGAATCAGGTTTGGATAAGTTGCTTGATGATGTTGCGGATAAAGAATTGTTACTGCGCTTACCCGCCACAGCGCTTCACCCGGTAGCCACGTTTTTGCAACAGTTCTAGAAGGATAGTTCGGTGATCACCCTGAATTTCGATAATACCGTCTTTAACGGTACCACCGGAACCGCATCTTTTTTTCAGTTCTTTTCCCAGTGTCAGCAAACCGGATGGATCGAGCGGGATGCCCGAAATTGTCGTCACACCCTTTCCTTTGCGCCCCTTTGTTTCTCTTCCTATCCTGACAACTCCATCGCCGGTGGTAACAGATTTTTTCTTACTGCAAACACAGCCGTTTACGGGTTTGTTACAGTTCGGGCAGATCCTGCCTTGTTCCGTGGAGTAAACAGTAGGATTTGAATTGTATTTCAATTTTGTCATTTTCTTTGATGATAATTGAACAATCCATCTGAAACTAAAATTTTTGGTTACCCACGACCACGATATTGGGCAACACCCTGATCTGGAATCCAGAGCCCTTTGGGTGGTTCTCCAGTCTGATAAAAAACATCAATCGGCATTCCTCCCCGCGGATACCAGTATCCGCCAAGGCGCAGCCATTGTGGTTGTAAGCATTCGATAAGACGGAGAGCAATTGTGATAGTACAATCTTCATGGAAAGCGCCATGGTTTCGGAACGATCCGAGAAACAGCTTGAGGGATTTGCTCTCAACCAGCCATTCTCCCGGCACGTAATCAATCATAATATGGGCAAAATCCGGTTGACCGGTAATCGGACAGAGGGAGGTGAATTCAGGCACAGTAAAACGCACCAAATACGACACGCCCTTTTGTGGATTACTCACCCGTTCCAGAACTGCCTTTTCAGGACTTTCGGGCAATTTTGACTGTCCACCAAGCTGTGTCAGATTGTTGTAGATCGTCTCCCTGCTCATCGTTTTCTCCTTCATTTTCACTATCCCCGACAAACGGTACTAACCCCGTTAAAAAGAGCGGACTCTGTTTAGTACCCCCTTGAGGGGTATAAGTTCCTTCACGAAATTCTTTCATATTCTTTTCAATACCCCCTTGAGGGGTGCTCTTTTCAGTGCCCCCTTGAGGGGTGAAAAGCAAGAAAGAATTTCTAAGTCACTAACCCCGTTGAAAAGAGCGGGATAAGTTCCTTCACGAAATTCTTTCTCAGAAAGCAAGAAAGAATTTCTAAGTCACTAAACACCCCGCTTATTTCCCCACAACAGCACATGCAGTTGCGGGAGAACTCGTGCGGCAAACCATGCATCGGCGATCACCCTTTCTACAATCCATAACATCCGCTCGCGGATCGCCTCTATTTCGAGATGAGATTCACCTCCACCCGCCGGCGGGGTGTGATTGCAGGGTTGCAAATAGACAGGCAGAGAAGGAAACTTCTCGGCAACCTCTCGCGCATAAAGATAATCGGCCTCATCCAATAGAACAAACTTCAGGACCGTCGAAGTTTCTCCGGCGGCTTCTACGCACTCCTTTAGTTTCTGCCGGTCGGTTGCCATGCCGCTGGAAGGAGGCTTTGGGCTGATCGTCAGGACATCCAATTTGGCAAACCAATCTTTTGCAACACTGCCTTGCGTTTCCAGGCCGAAGGTATAACCCGCGGCTCTACCAAGATCAAGTAACCCGCCCAAAGGCTGAAGAGCAGGATTGCCACCGGACAAAGAAACCATCAAAGGACGCCCACCGGAAAGAATACGGACTTTTTCAAGGATTTGATGAGCCGACATGTTTGTCCAATCCTTACGGAAGCGATTCTCCACTGCATATAAAGTATCGCACCATGTGCAACGATAATCGCAGCCTCCCGTGCGAACAAATACAGTCGGCTGACCGATGAAAGATCCCTCCCCTTGAATGGTGGGTCCAAAAATCTCACTGATACAGATGGATTCAGACACGCTCATGGCCGATATTCTGCCCATGATTTCGGCGTCTCGCTAACACGTACCGCTGTAACTTCAGGCCAACATGCTATGCACCATTCATAAAAATGTTTCGCTAAATATTCGGCAGTAACGAAGTCGTTGCCGAATATATCATTGAGATGCCGATGATCTATCTCGTCATCGATATACGCTTTAAAAGCGTTTAATTCTCGATAATCCCGCACAAAACCATGGCTATTCAGTTCATTACTCGACAATTCGATCTCGACAACGTAATTGTGCCCATGCAGCCTTGCGCAAGGATGATCTTTGGCCAATCCAAGCAATTGATGGGAAGCAGAAAAGGTAAATTCTTTAGTTATTTTAAACACTTAAACCACCACACTATTCTTGACATTCAGGACAGCTGTTTTCCAGAATTCTGTATCTGCATATTCGGTAGGATCCGGCACCTTGGCAAGATCAAAAGCCTCGATGCGCTCGACACAGGTTCCACAACGACCGCAGTGCGTTGTCCCACCCTTGTAACATGACCAGGTCTTCTCAAAAGGCACTGCCAGAGCTTGCCCTATTGAAACGATATCAGCCTTGGAAACCATGACAAATGGCGTATATAGTTTGATGTTCGACTGGCCGTCCAGTGCGTATTTCTGCATGGTTTGAAATGCCTCGATGAAAGCGGGACGGCAATCGGGGTAAATAAAATGATCTCCACCGTGCACAGCCGCTGCAACCGCATCAGCTCCGCGAGCCGACGCAATGCCATAGGCGATTGCCAACATAATGGCATTTCGGTTGGGCACGACCGTAACTTTCATGGTCTCCTCGGCATAGTGGCCATCCGGAACAGCTATATCATCGGTGAGAGCAGAACCACCCAGCATCGCACCAATATGGGATATGTCTATGAGTTGGTGGAGAGTACCGAGCCTGTCTGCACATTTCCCGGCGTAATCGATTTCTTTCTTGTGGCGCTGGCCGTAATCAAAGGAAACAAGCCCGATCAGCTCATTTTCGACCGCCACTTTATGGGCGAGGGTGACGGAATCCAGTCCGCCGGAACAAATTACAATAGTTTTCATTTTTTCGTCCTTGTTTTATTAACCGGGTAGGTCCGCGACCGGTATTCCGTCTTTACAGACTGGCAAAGCTATAGCAATTTTAGTCGAAATTTGTAAGATATTTTTTCAGATCATCTTCATTTTCCTGTTATTTACAGCGTAAAAGTTTGTGATAGAGGCGCAAAGTCGCAAAGGCAACGATTATACTCTATTCAAGGCTACTGATATTCGCCGTCAGATTTTGTCCATTCTACACCCTCGCCTGCAACCGATGAACTCAAAACTTGTTTGGCCAAATGGTATATGCATGCTATCGTTGCTTTCTTTATAGTGCCAAAAACCAAAAACAACAGCGAGAATTAAATGGTAACAATCTATCAAGATTATAACGATGAACCCAAGGACGTCTTCCTTTCCTTACCTGAGCAGCTCGCTTGTGAATTCTATGCACTTGAAATGGATAGCTATACAGCGGATATCGCCTTCTTTGAAAAGCTTCTGCCACAACAGGGCAACTTCCTTGAGCTGGGCTGCGGCACCGGCCGCATTGCCCGCAAACTATCAGAACAGTGCAGGTCCTGAGCCGTTTTATAGTCGGTATAGATATATCCATCCCCATGTTACGGCTGGCCACACGAAGACAACATCCTGCTGAGCACTCTCCCTCGCTATCTTTGCATGGATATGGTCCACCTGGCTTTTTCTATAAAATTTGACGCAATCCTCATTCCCTACAATACGCTCAATCTTCTTGGTTCCGAAGACAAAATCATCCAATGCCTGCAAAGCTGTAGAAACTCTCTGCAGCCTGGAGGCAAAATTTTCGTCCAGCTCTTTATTCCGACAGAAGATTTCATCAGGCAAAAAAAGACTTTCCAGTTTCAGATGCTTGATCGCCCTGGAGGAGGAAAAATCATTAAAGAAATACTCAAGCAATATCAACCGCAATCACAATCAGTTCAAATAGAAGAACGATACAGGGTTCGCCCCATGGTGGAAGGCGAGGCCAAAGAGGATTGGAATTCCATTTACACCATTGCCGGCTTTTCTGCCGACAGATGGTTCTCCATTTTCAGTAAAGCCGGTTTTACCCCGTTAAATATCTGTGGAGACTATTCCGGCAGTCCTTATCACCGAGCAACAACCTCGACCTTCCTTGCTACCCTCACGTTGTAATAGTTTTAAAAATAACTATCTTCTTGACCTAAATCAAAGATACTGAAAGATTTGTTGTGTACTCTCTTCTAAACATCAGTTGAGGAATGCGAACTTTCTCGCCTCAATTGAACGTGCCGTTCAAAAACTCACTACATAGCTGAACTATTCAAACAACGGTATTCGAACAAAGAATACTAAAACTTGTCTCAGGAGGATAATATGTTTTGTAACCAATGCGAGCAAACTGCCAAAGGAACCGGATGTACCAAAATTGGTGTGTGTGGCAAACCAGGTGATGTCGCAGCACTTCAAGATCTTCTCACCTATGCAGTTCAGGGGTTATCACTGGTCGCAGTGGCTGGTAGAAAAGTTGGTCTCATCGACAATGACATCAACCGCTTCAGCCTCGAAGCGATTTTCGCCTGTCTGACCAACGTGGATTTTGATCCGCTTCGCTTCCAGAACTGGATCAATAAAACCGTTGAATTACGCGATGCCTTTAAAGTAAAAGTAATCGCCGCCGGCGGATCTGTCGACTTTGCCGCCCCAGCTGCATCATTTTCCCCTGCCTCGACTCTTGAAGGTCTTGTTGCCCAGGGTGAAGAACTCGACTTCATGCACAAACTCGACGACAATGAAGACCTCCGCTCCCTGAAACAGATTACCGTTTATGGCCTTCGCGGACTTGCTGCCTATGGGGATCACGCCGCTATTCTGGGCCAGGAAGACGATTCGATTTATGCCTTTATCCATGAAACCATGGCAGAGTTCACTAAAAGTGGGCAAGGTCTTGAACAATTGGTTGGGCTAGCACTGAAATGCGGTGAAGTAAATCTCAAGGCAATGGAACTGCTCGATGCGGGCAATACTGGTACCTACGGTCACCCCACTCCCACAGAGGTGCCTCTTGGTGCCAAAGCCGGAAAAGCAATTCTTATCTCCGGTCACGACCTGAGAGACCTGGAGTTGTTGCTGAAACAGACTGAGGGTAAAGGTATTAACATTTATACCCATGGTGAAATGCTGCCCTGCCATGCATATCCCGGACTCAAAAAATACAGTCATTTTTACGGTCATTTCGGAACTGCCTGGCAGAATCAGCACAAAGAGTTTCCGGAATTCCCGGGCGCGATTCTTTTCACCACCAACTGCATTCAAAAACCGGCTGACAGCTATAAAGACAGGGTCTTTACCACCGGTCTGGTTGGCTGGCCCGGCCTGGTTCATATCGGCGAAGAGAAAAATTTCAAGCCCGTAATCGATCGTGCCCTTGCAATGCCCGGTTTCCCTGCAGATACCGACAAAGGCAGTGTTTTGAGCGGATTTGCCCGCAATACTGTTCTTGGTGTTGCCGACAAAGTGATTGAAGCAGTAAAAAGCAAAGCAATTCGCCATTTCTTCCTGGTCGGCGGTTGTGACGGTGCAAAACCCGGGCGTAACTACTACACCGAATTCGTTGAAAAAGTTCCTAAAGACTGCATGATTCTGACGCTTGCCTGCGGTAAATTCCGATTTTTTGATAAGAAACTTGGTGATATCGGCGGCATCCCCCGTCTTCTCGATGTCGGCCAATGCAACGATGCCTACTCTGCAATCCAAATTGCCGTAGCACTTGCCGGCGCGTTCGAATGTGGTGTCAATGACCTGCCGCTTTCTATGATTCTTAGTTGGTATGAGCAAAAGGCCGTTGTTATTCTTTTGACCCTCTTCAGTCTTGGTATAAAAGATATCCGCCTCGGGCCCTCCTTGCCGGCCTTTATTTCTCCAAACGTCCTCAACGTTCTGGTTGAAAACTTTAACTGTAAGCCTATTGCTGCAACACCTGAAGAAGACCTGCAGGCCATACTCGGCTAGTTTTTCTCCAGCTTATTGAAGGCTAAAGGCGTGGTATCGATTTCGATATCACGCCTTTTTTTGCTTTTTCAACTGTTATCAGTTCAGGCCCCCTATTGATTGGGGGGAAAATCAGGAGAACTCATTAAAAAAAAATAGTACAACTTGACCCAAATCAAGGATTTCAACGCCTTCTGTGCTAATATATAGACATAAACGCTGCTGATTGCCGTACAACATGAAGGACACAAATAGAACTGATCCCTGAATTGCAGCAGCTCGAAACAAGCCCATAAAAAACCTGATTGAGAGGATGAACATATGAAAGAAGTGAGAAATATTATTCAAATTGACGAAGAATTATGTAACGGTTGCGGACAATGTGTACCCGATTGCGCCGAAGGTTCGCTAAAAATTATTGACGGCAAAGCCAGATTGGTTGCCGACAAACTTTGCGACGGCTTGGGAGCCTGTCTCGGTTCCTGTCCAACCGGAGCATTGAAGGTTATCAAGCGGGAAGCAGACGAATTTGATGAAGAAGCGGTTGAGGTCTATCTGGAGGAGGAAAAGAAAAAAGCTGACTCCGATAAACAGGCAACGATGGATTGCGGATGTGCTTCGACGCATATCCAATCGTTTAAACCAGCTCCACCAGTAGGCGGTTCATCCTGTCAGTCTGCCAATATTCCAACCCAAGTCCCCATGAGCAAGGCCGGCGATTCAGCACTTACCCACTGGCCGGTGCAGATTCGTCTCATCCCTGCCCATGCCCCATTCTTACAAAATGCCGATTTGCTGGTCGCAGCAGACTGTACGGCAGTAGCCGTTCGGAATTTTCAGGGAAAGTACCTGGAAGGCAAGACAGTGATGATGGGCTGCCCAAAATTTGATGATGCAGAGAGCTATGTAAATAGATTTGCTGAAATCATCAGCACCTGCAACCTGAAGAGTTTGACTATTCTAATAATGGAGGTCCCCTGCTGTTCAGCAATGAATGTCATCGTTCAGAAAGCAATCGAGAAAGCAGGGAAATCGGTACCTGTGGAGCAAATAACCATTTCTACCAGAGGTGAAGAACTCTCAAGAAAGAGATGGTAACCAGTGGAGATTGATATCTGCCTTGGACTCTCCTGGGCAGATATCTCTATTTCCCCCAGCTGAGGTGAATCCCTGCCGATGATTCAGATATTTTTACACCTAAAAGCTGAAGCAATTGGAAGAGTGGCCGACCAAAATAAAAAAGTTCCCCACTCACTTTCAACTGAAAATCAGCAATAACCCTTGTCCGAAAGCGCAAGTCGCTACGAACCCGTTTTTCCAGCTCATTTTTCTGTTGTTCCGACAGCTGACCGAAATTAGTCTGAATAAAGCCTAAGTCATCACAGGGACAGATTCGTTCATGTTCCAATACTGCCGGAATTAACGGATCATCCTTCTCGAGAATATCGAACCGGCTCAGGGTATCCTTCTCCACAAGACCCAGAATTTCTACTGTATCCCAACACTTGAGAACCCGGCAGGCGTACGGCCGGTCTTCATAAACGGTACAGCCTAATTGTTCGTCATAGTAGCAGCAATCCCATTGCCGTCCGGTACCGACTATTTTCACCAGCTCAACCGTCGTTGGCTGAATCATTCCTGTCAAAGGGTTATGGGCCAATTCCCCTTTCCTGATAGTGATCAGGCTGCTTAACGGGATTTTTCCACTTGCAACCAGTTCAAGATCCTGGATATGTAAAGCAGGCCCGCCCTGTTTGCAACAGTTGCCACATTTCCTGCACGTTGCCTGTTCAGTTGTCATCTCGTTCCTCAAATGTGTGCTAAGTGTTTGTTTATGGCCACAAAAGCTTTCTTCGGCTTTGCTTCCATGCAGGACTATCTATTGCTCCAGTTTTTTGTTGTGAAAAGATTTAAGATTAGTTATCCTTAAGCCTTTGAATTCTCTTTTCCGAATTTTCTTTTTCTCCAGACCCGAATTATCAATCACCGTTAATCAACTCCTGCCTACTATCCTCATGCATATAACGCTCTATAAATCTTTGTTTTGCCCACGTTGCCATTTAGCTGGAAAATATCTCCTTGAGATAACTTCCCGTGACCCTGAAATTCATGTGGAAGAAGTCGATGTCATGGCTGCACCGAGAAGGACCTGGATTGATGGGATCCGAATGATCCCGGCACTAAAAGTCGACGACCATATTCTCAGTGCACTGTTTATGAGCAAAGTCAGTATTGCTGATTTCATCACCAGGAACAAACACTGATTCCAACCACCTTCATCATCTTTCAACCAGCTCTTGAAAAAATTTATCACAAAATCTCTTGGTCTGCTGGATCTTATCGCCTGGGTGTTGGTCCTGGTCTTTTTTATCGGCAGCTCCCTCCTCTTTGGTGGAAATATCCTGTCGGCCACTGCTGGTGCAGCTGGAATCATCATAGCAATGCTCTGCATAGGCGTTGCCATCGAAATAATAATGGAATGCCTCAAAAACAATAGAGGTATCGGCACGTTAACAGGATTCATTACCAACGGTCCCGAAGCTGTTTGTCTGCTGGTCGGTTTGCTGGTCGGAGACTTAATTTTTGCTGCCTCCACCCCCTTAGGATCCAATTTCATGAATCCCATCCTCCTCCTATCTGCAGCAGTTATCTGCGAACAGGTAACAAAAACATTTACCACAAACAGGATATATACCGCCGCTACAATTACATGCACAGCCTGCTTTGCCGTTTCGTTCTTCTTTTTGAATCCTTCCCAATACTTTTTCTGGATGTTGTTCTGTATCCCTGTGACTCTTCTTCTCTTTTTTATCCGCCCAAGGGAAGCGGCAATACAAGAACTGGAAGAGTACTCGTTCAGACCTACGTTCTGGTTCATACCTGCGATAATTGGCTTGACGGTATCCGGCTATTATCTCGATCCGGTTGTATCATTTACAGCAAACCATTCCAAAGCACCCAAAGGAGTTATCGGATTTATCATCCTTGCCACCTTAACAAGTTGGCCGGAATTCAAATCGTGTCTGGCACTGCTTTACAGGGGGAAACCTCTAGCGGCCATATTGAATATAACCGTATCAAACATCACTAATATCTGGCTTGCCTCGATAGGTATAGCCACCTATTTTTTCGTTCATTAATTCAACAAATATTCTCCGGCAATTATTGACTTGTTTTGTCATATTGTTTCAATATCATTAGCCTTCGAGTTGTGAGCACACTTATCGAGTCGGTTCAAACTGCTCAAAACCGCCTTGATTGAAGCGATGATGATATCTGTATCGACTCCCGTTCCCCAACTTACAGAACCGCTCGCATCCTGTATCTCGATATACGCTGCAGCATTTGCACTTGACCCACCATTCAAGGCATGTTCGTGATAGCTGGTGAGTGTAAAATCGCCTGTTATTTTTTGCTTCAATGCCGAACAAAAGGCATCCAGAGGTCCATTGCCGGATGCCGATATGTTCGTTTCCACTCCATTGACCAGGAGAACGGCCTCAACATCCGCATGTGATTTTTTTTCCTGTTTATTGATATGTCTCTTTACCACATTGAAAGTATCGAGTTCGTATGGGGTAGTTCAAGGTGAGATATTCATTCTCGAATGCACTGAAAATTTCACTATACAGCAGCTCTCTTCCTTCTCTGTCAGTTACCGCCTGGATGATCTTGCCGAACTCCGGCTGCATCGCTTTGGGGAGCTTAAAGCCAAAATCTTTTTCCAAGACATAGGCCACACCACCTTTTCCTGATTGGCTATTAATACGGATGATCGATTCGTAGGTGCGACCGACATCCGAAGGATCTATTGTGAGGTATGGAACTTCCCATACTCCGGAATCCGTCTCAACATATTCGTGCATTCCTTTGTTAATCGCATCCTGATGCGAACCGGAAAATGCAGTATAGACAAGTTCTCCCGCATACGGATGACGTGGATGGACCGGCAAACGACAGACCCGCTCATAGGTATCAATCAGACCATTAATGTCACTGAGATCGAGCTCCGGATCGATTCCTTGGGTAAATAAATTCAGGGCAAGGGTCACAAGGTCAACATTCCCTGTTCGTTCACCGTTGCCAAACAATGTCCCTTCAACCCGCTCCCCCCCGGCCATCAATGCCAACTCACTTGCAGCAACAGCGCATCCACGGTCATTATGCGCATGAATACTTATTATGGCTGACTCTCTATCTGCCATGTTGCTGCAGAACCATTCTATCTGATCTGCGTATATGTTCGGAGTTGACAGCTCGACTGTTGCAGGCAGGTTAATAATCATCTTATTTTCGGGGGTTGGCTGAAGAACTCCCATTACCGCTTCACATATTTCAAGAGCAAAACTCAACTCGGTGCCAGTGAAACTCTCCGGCGAGTATTCGTACCTGAATATGGTTTCCGGATATTTCTTCTCCTCCTGTTTGAGCAATTTGGCACCTTGAATAGCCAGATCAACGATCTCCTTTCGGCTCATTTTGAAAACAGTTCTTCGTTGCAAAGTCGAAGTAGAGTTATACAGATGAACCACTGCTTCTTTTACACCCTTTAACGATTCGAAGGTTTTCCGGATCAAAGACTCCCTTGCTTGAGTCAGGACTTGAATCAACACGCCTTTGGGAATGAGCTTTTTTTCTATGAGCATCCGGGTAAAATCATATTCCACCTGAGATGCTGCGGGAAATCCTACCTCGATCTCTTTAAATCCAATATGAGTCAGGAGAGCAAACATCTCCAGCTTTTTTTCAAGGCTCATCGGCTGGATCAACGCCTGATTGCCGTCTCGGAGATCAACACTGCACCAAATAGGCGCCTTATTTATCTTTTTTTCAGGCCATGTTCGATTCGGTAGATTGATCGACGGAAAAGGGCGGTATTTTTTCACTAACTCAGGCTTCATGTTTTCTCCTCGACAAATTGAGTCTGACAATTACAAAAAAAAAGGCCACGGTTGTTAAACCGTGGCCTCTTGGTGTCTTGAGTTTTTAAATTAACTACAACTCCTCCACCTCCGCCACGGATTCAGGCAGTAGAAGACTTAGTAGAAGAGAGAGTAGCGAGTTTAAAAAGTTCATGTATTCGATTTTAATTAAAATTAGTCTTGGGTTATATAGAAATCAGAGTACACATCTTCGGCTGAAGTTGTCAAGTTGGTTTTATTTCATAGTAAAAGATAAGATCTTTTTTTATGTTTTGGGCCTTTTTGCAACCATTATAATCGACCTTATTCCTACAACAAGAAAATGTCTCATGCAAAATACAAACAATTTCCCTGATCGGTAACTACAGCTATCGTATACATTTCCAAGCCATTTTGTCCATTGTCCCCTTTGCCGGTTGACATATTCTGACTTGACAGATATATTTTCTGTTCGTTTAAAATTCATTGGTTTTTCAAGATGTTCTTCGACACCAATGAAACTTTCTCAATTATTATAAGGGAATACATTGATGGGGAAAATTTCCGGATCCCAGGCAGTTGTCAGGTGCCTTCAGGAAGAAGGCGTTAAAATAATTTTTGGATATCCCGGAGGCGCAGTTATCGACCTCTTTGATGCCTTAATGGAATCCGATATTGAAAATGTCCTGGTCCGACATGAACAAGGTGCAGTTCATGCTGCCGATGGATTAGCCAGAGTGACGGGTCAAGTCGGTGTAGCACTACTCACCTCCGGTCCAGGAGCTACCAATGGGGTAACTGGAATCGCGACTGCTTATTTGGATTCTATTCCACTTGTGGTATTAACCGGTCAGGTACCTCGAGCCCTTATCGGCAACGATGCCTTTCAAGAAGTCGATATTGTTGGTATTACCAGACCCTGTACTAAACACAATTATTTAGTCGGCAAAATGGAAGACTTAATTCCAACCATACGCGAGGCTTTTCACATTGCCCGCACAGGTCGTCCCGGCCCGGTGCTGGTTGATCTACCAAAGGATCTCCTAGGCAGCCAACTCACCTATCCGGAAAAAACAAGTATAAATATGTTGAGCTATCAGCCAACATACAAGCCGCATCCGGTACAGATAGAAAAAGCCTGCAAAAAAATCATGAAAGCTACCAAACCAGTGCTTTATGTCGGTGGCGGTGTCATTTTATCGGATGCGTCAAAACAACTGACCGAACTGGCAATAAAGCTTAATATCCCGGTAACCATGACCTTGATGGGTCTTGGTGCTTTCCCCGGGACGCATGAACTTTCCATGGGTATGCTTGGAATGCACGGCACATATACCGCGAATATGGCGGTTGCGGAATGCGATCTTTTGATTGCAGTCGGTGCCCGATTTGATGATAGAGTGACCGGCAAACTTGAGGAATTCGCCACTCATGCTGAAATCATACATATAGACATCGACCCCACCTCCATCAGCAAAAATGTAAGGGTCGATATTCCTATAGTGGCCAATTGTAAAAACGCTCTTGCCGCCATAAATGAGTGGTTTGATACTAAAGCGAATGTCAACCTTGAGGAAGAAGCCGGAAGACATACGCCATGGTTTAATCTGATCTGTGAGTGGACAGCAAAACACCCTCTGTCATACAAAGAAAACAGCGATATCATTAAGCCTCAGTACGTCATCGAAACCCTCTATGAACTTACTGGCGGTAAAGCAATTATAACTACCGAAGTTGGTCAGAACCAGATGTGGGCTGCTCAGTTTTATAGGTTTGATTACCCCCGTCATTTTGTCACCTCCGGTGGCCTGGGAACCATGGGTTTTGGCCTCCCTGCAGCAATTGGCGCGCAAATGGCGTTTCCAGACAAAACAGTTATCGACATTGCCGGCGACGGCTCTATCCAGATGAATATCCAGGAATTGGCCACTGCCAAACAATATCACTGTCCGGTCAAAGTAGCAATTTTGAACAATGGGTATCTTGGTATGGTAAGGCAGTGGCAGGAATTATTCTATAGTAAGCGTTATGCATCCACTACTATGGATGTAACCCCTGATTTCGTCGACCTTGCCAAGGCTTACGGTGCAGTCGGTCTCAGAGCTACCACCAAAATCGAGGTTGTACCGGTTATTAAAGAGGCCTTAGCAACCGACAATATTGTTATCATGGATTTTAAGGTTGAAAAGGAAGAAGGCGTGTACCCGATGGTACCTGCCGGCAAAGCCAACACGGAAATGCTGCTTGTTTAGTGCCTTAGTACCTTAGAAATCCTTTCTCTGCTTTTTGAGAAAGGATTTCGTGAAGGTACTTATCCCGCAATGCTTTTGGGCGGGATAAGTACCTTAGAGGTTATTCACTTGTTTTTTTGAAAGAAAATAATCTGTCTCAAGGTACTTGTATCCGTCAAGCGAGTACTAAACAGAGTCCCGGCTTTTTTCCCCTTTACCGGGGTTGGGGTAATTATGGCAAATCCGAATTTACTACACTCAGGATCAAGCAGATGAAACATACAATTTCTGTCCTTCTTCAAAACAAACCAGGTGTACTCTCACGGGTGACGGGACTTTTCAGTGGTCGCGGTTTTAACATCGAAAGCCTGTGCGTAGCAGAAACTCTCGATCCGGGTGTATCCTCTCTCACCGTTGTCTCAAGAGGTGATGATTCTGTTGTTGAACAAATAACCAAACAGCTCCATAAATTGATAGATGTCATTAAAGTCACCGATATAACCGACAAGGAATATGTCGAACGGGAAATGGTACTTATCCGGATGAAGGCCGAAGCACATACCCGTGCCGAAGTCTTGCGTGTCATTGATATCTTTCGGGGCAAAGTGGTAGACGTGAGCGCAAAGAGCTATGCGGTGGAACTCACCGGCTCGGCGTCGAAAATCCAGGCAGTCATTGATATCCTTCGCCCCATAGGCATCAAAGAAATTGTCCGAACCGGCATCATCGCCATGTCCCGGGCAAATAAGTCAAAATAGTACTCCCCTCAAGTATAGGTTATACAATTTCATGCTTACTCCACAAGTACCAGTAGCGAAGGAAGGATATCCTTTTATCGGCTTTGCTGTCCTTTGCACTGTTATTCTTGCTCTTCTTGATCTGTCTACAGCTACAGCGATTTCACTTATTGCAACCACTTTTATACTCTGTTTCTTTCGAGATCCCGAACGATTCACTCCGGAAAGACAAGACGCCCTCGTCTCTCCTGCCGATGGAAAAGTAATCCAAGTTGAAAAAATCCCAAAGAATCCATTTGCTGAAGGAGAAGTCATCAAGATCTCAATCTTCATGAATGTCTTCAATGTCCATGTCAATAGAATTCCATTCAATGGGAGAGTCGAAAAGGTAGTTTACAAGCCTGGTAAATTCTATTCAGCTGACAGCACCAAGGGTGGCTTGGAAAATGAATATTGCGCAACCATCATTTCAACTCCACAAGGAAAGACCTTGGCTTTTGTGCAGATTGCCGGGTTGATTGCCAGGAGAATTGTCTGTTGGCTGGAACCCGACGACGAAGTGTCCCGGGGCAGACGGTTCGGCCTCATTCGATTTGGTTCGAGAGTAGACTTGTACCTACCACTCGAAACCGAGGTGCTCATCAAAGAGGGTGACAAAGTACGTGCCGGCGAAACGATCCTTGGATATCTCCAATGATTATATTGCTACACATTTCGCTGAAATGTTTGGTTGGATCACATCCTTCTAATCAAATTTATTTCTTTTAAGAACCCCAACTACGTCGATTACCTTTGAGAATTATCGGTGGAACGGCAAAAGGCCGCAAATTATTCACGCCCCCTCCGCACGAACAATGCATACGTCCCACTTCTGACAGGGCACGAGAAGCACTGTTCAATATACTTGGCAAACGAGTTGAACATTCGACTGTTCTTGATCTTTTTGCCGGTACGGGTGCAATAGGGCTCGAAGCCTTTAGTCGAAATGCTCGATTTGTCGTCTTTATTGACAACAGCCGTCTTGCATTGCAGCTTATCAAAAAGAATGTTCTCCTCTGTCTCACCGGCTACTCAGGAGATTGTGAAATGCGAGTAATTAGCCATGATTTGTCCAAAAATATCCCACTTAGTAAGTTGCCGAAAGAAACACATTCAGGGTTTGATTTCATTTTTGCGGATCCACCCTATGCCCAAAACATGTCTCTTTCTGTACTTGAATTTGTAAACAATAGTAGTCTCTTAACTCAGAGTGGCCTACTCATAGTGGAGGAGAAGCATAATGTGGAATTACCATTGACCCTATCAACACTCAAACGAATCGATAGACGCATTTATGGTGAGACGGCTTTTTGTTTTTACAGCCCCTCTAGTGTTGCAGAATGTGGCCTGGATAACAACAGGCCTATCCCTCATAATTCTATAAAGAGAGCGCAATGACCAGCGAAGTAATCCGTGAACCATCCATAGCAATCTATCCGGGAACGTTTGATCCCATCACTATGGGCCATGTGGATATTATTAACAGGGCACTCAATCTCTTTGATAAGGTGATTGTTGCAGTTGCCGTAAACTCTTCAAAAGATCCGGTTTTTACTCTGAATGAACGAATGCAGATGATCGAAGATACCTTTGATGGCGTACCACGCATCCTGGTCAGATCTGTTTCAGGCCTTCTGGTCAACTATGCTTATCGGCACAATGCCAAGGCTATTGTTCGAGGGATTCGGGCTGTGTCGGATTTCGATTATGAATTTCAGTTGGCACTTATGAACCGAAAACTCCAGCGTGAAGTCGAATCCGTATTTCTCATGCCCGGTTTTCGCTGGATTTTTATCAGTTCATCGATTATTAAAGATGCTGCAAGAAACGGTGGGGATGTCAGCGACTTGGTACCACCCCACGTAAATGAGATGCTGATACAGAAGTTTTCAGAACCCAAGTCATGAAAAATATCGTCCAGACACCCAAGAAATACTATTCCAGAAGAACATGTTTGACTTTTTTGGGCACGCTAGCGTTTTTTTATCCTGTTTTACAATTTTCCGGTTTCAAAATCCCCCGAAAACCGACCTACATAAACATCAACAAGCCTGTGCCGCCGTCCGGTTATTTGATCACAACAGATTTTATCCTTTTTGACCGCGATAGCAAATGTTGGGCGCTTTCCCGTAAATGTACACACCTTGGCTGTAAACTCAATTATCAGGAAGACAAGGACATCTTGGAATGCCCTTGTCATCAGAGCCGCTTTAACGTCGAAACGGGAGAGGTTGTTCGGGGCCCTGCCCAAAAATCTCTCACCTTCTTACCAGTCGAAAAAAGACAAGACGAACCGCTCTATGTCGTCACTACCTAAGTCTCTTCATCGCCCCTTTAGAACCTTAGAAAATCTTTTCTTGTTTTTTAGGAAAGAATTTTGTGAAGGTTCTTATCCCGCGCTCTTCAGCAGGGTTAGTATCCTTTTCCAACATACTTCTATCATAAAGGACATAAAATGGGGGGCATGGGCTCTAATAGCATTCTATATTTCCCTTTTTTCGGGAATCATAGTCGGTTTGCAGTATGATTATCTGAATCCGTTCTACTCAACAACCTCTATTGATCTGCTCGCCCCTTATGGTCGTTTCTTTAGATCTTTACACTTCTTTTCCAGTCAGTTTTTCCTGTTCTTTTGCTGTTTTCATTTGCTCGCAGTTTACCAAAAAACCCTGAATTATAGTAGATTGGAATGGATACGGTTGATCGGAACCCTCCCTCTTATCCTACTATTGCTCTTTACCGGTTATATTCTCCGAGGAGACAATACCGGCTCTTCAGCGGGAATAATTGCCGAAAACATTATACAAGCCATACCAGTTGTTGGCCACTCTCTGAACAATCTCTTCTTCTCAATAAGCGACAGTGGATTGAGGAAAGTTTATATACACCATGTTGTTGCCCTTGATCTTCTCCTGCTGATATTCGCCTGGAATCATTTACGCATATACCGAGTTAACATTCGTGAACACCTGCCTCTAACCACCTCAATCCTGATTTTTTCAGTGTTCATCTCAGCCCCATTTGAACCGTATCGGCTCGGGATAAGTTATTTACCGGGACCGTGGTTTTTTCTTGGCCTTCAGGAACTGCTGCGATATCTGCCTCCACTAGTGGCTGGAATTGGAGTGCCTGGACTCTTCTTTCTTACGTTATTTTCAGCTCATCCAACCAATAAACATTTCCGAGTTATTGTAGTTCTTATTGGTTTCTCGCTGAGTTGTTACACAATTTTATCCTGCATTGCCTGGAATCGATAGTTTCCAAACAAAGAATAAAAGAATAAAAAAAGGGTTATCTCTTCGTGAGAGATAACCCTTTGGTAACTTGTCTTGCTTTATCACACAATCAAGGATAGTTACCCTTCAACTCTCTCCGCAACTCTTCAATCTCATCCTGCAGGGTTTGACGCAGCGTTGAAATTTCCTGCTTAAGGTCATCTGTGAGTGTTTTAGTGTCGCCCCCCACAGCATGTTTCCCTTGTCGTTCCTCTAATTTCGTCGGCTCTGCGAACTCGTTCTGATCGGAAATCTTGCTGTCTGCGTCTCCTAATGCGATATCCTGAGGATCAACCCAATCGCTTAGGTCATCATTAACATTAACATATCCTTCAACTACAGGGTCTTCTCTATAATTCGCCAGTGGTTCATCAAAATCTCCTGAATCACCCTCCTGAAAGGTGAGTAGAGAATCACCGATTGTTAATTCCGCTTCCTTTTTTGCGATCTGCTCTGCCAACAAATCCTCTTGCCATTTTATAACCTTTTGAGTTTCTGAGAATAACAATTCTTGATTTTGATAGAGATCGTCCTCTTGTAATGTAGTCAATGCACTACATACAGATTGCAATAAAACATAGGCATGGCTGCTTGAATCATAGCGATTCTTATCAATATGCCTGGCCACAGTTGAAAATAGCTGCAAAAAAGTTTTTTCCAGTGGTTTATCAATCAGGTTCTGATTAAGATTGTCTAGCTCTTTCCAAAGGCCCAAGATAACCTTATCATCGAGTTCAATACCCAGGGACTCAACACAAGTTTGCAAAAAACTATAAACATCTTCATTTTTATCAGTCTCAAGAGAGTTTACGAAATTTTCTGTGAACTCCTCGACAATCTCATTGTCATCCTCAGTAACCGTTGCCGAGGAAGTGATATCTGCTTCGCCTGGTAACAACCCATCAAAAGATGTCTCTTCACTTTTTTCAAGGTTAGATTCTATGTCAAACTCTAGCCCAGACACCTGATCCACTTCTTCGACCAGTTCAAAAACGACCTCATCCGCTTCGAGATCATCTGATACGGGGGAAACAACAGTTACTGCAACGGTTGCAATATCCTCTACCTGTCCCTCCGATAGAGCAAAAACCAACTGATCCTCATCTAAATCTTCAACACCTTCTTCAAGATCGAAAAAGGAATCAAGCCTCTGTTCAATCTCTGTAGCATATTCCTCTTGTCCCTCTCCCAAACTATCTTCGGTGATTTGTTCAAAATCATTATCACCAAAAAATGAATCCAAACTCTCTTCATGTTCCAATTCTGAGACAAAAGCAATTGCATCTTCTACATCTTCTACATCTTCTACATCTTCAAGCTCTTCCTCTATCTCAGTCTCGGATGCAATACCACCTTTATTTTCATCTATAAGCTCTTCAGGTTTTCTGTCGAGGACAATTTCCTCATCCTCGGCAAAGGATGTCAACCCTGCTTCTTCACTTATATCCTCTTCAGCCCAGTCTTCCAGCACGGATTGTTCAACATCAAAAGGAGGTGAAGAGTCACCATAACCTTCAGATTCCGTTTCAACATCTGCCAAATCATTAGTCGAAGAGCTGACCTCGAGATAATCATCATCTACTTTTGGGACTGGGGCCAAGTGTGATTCGATTTCCTCATCGAAGAATCCCCCCAGGGTCCCTGCTATTTCATCGTCAATATTTTGTGCTTCAGCAGAATTTTCAAAGAGTTCTGCATTAAAAATACTCACTTCGTCATTTCCAGCAAGAGCGGGGGCCAATTCTCCTCCCATCATCGGGAGGGCTTCTTCATCTGAGTCATCATCGGCGTCGGTTTCAACTGCGACTCCTTGGAGAACCAGGTCTTTATCCAATTTTCCGAAATCTTGCTCCGTCTCCTCCTCATCCTCGGTTGTAAGCGGGGAATCCGCTAAAGTTTTTTCAACTCCTTCAACAGGCAAACCAATATTATCCGTTAGGGCAAACAGTTTTTCATCTCCTGCCAAATCCTCATCCTGAAAAGCCGGCGATAATGGTTCGATATAACCTTGTCCTTCGCTTGCCAGGCTCATCGCAGGAGCGAATATGTCACTTTCCGATGGGACTCCTTCAAAAACCTTATCCTCGTAATCAACCTCCACATCCACACCCTGGAGAGCATTTTCGGGATTTCCTCCACCTACCGAATCGCTCCCAGCAATGTAAGGTGCTTCCTCTGGGGGCTTGAAGCCGTCATCCATAAAAAAGCTTTCAACATGACTATCGACACTAGCAGAACTTTCAAAACCAAGAGCCTTAGCCTCTTCTTCTGCCTGAAAGCCGGTGATTTCTTCTTCAGGAAGATCAGCGAAAGCCGGAGCAATAGCACCTGAATCGACGGGACTAATACCTTCGTCCGATTCCTTCTTGTCTCGACTAATCGCCTCAGGCGCAATTGTGGCACCTAATAAAGTTTTAAAAGAGTTAAACTTTTCAACAACCGAAAAAAGAATAGCCTTTTCCTTTTCCAGATTCATTGGTGTAACAACTATTTTTTCGAGGTTTTCATAAAAAAGGTGTAACAATTTGAAGGCGTCTGCATGAGCATTGCTCTTTTTCAATTTTATGTAAGCGCCTAGAGTGCCAATACCCTGCAAAAGGATAAGCTTCGGTCTACTGTCTGCGAATTTTTCCTCTAGCCGAACCACTTCCTGCCGTAACTCATTGAGATCCTGGTCGGTTATTTCCCAATCGATTCCGAGAACGATGGCTTTCAAGTTAAGCATATCATTTTCAGAATAGGTATTTTTAGCTCGCTTCTGTATTTTCGGCTGAAAAATGGGCGTTCCATCAACAGTCTCGGATGCTTTATCAATGTGATTTTTAAGGCTCTCAAATCTTTTCACATCTTCAAGTAATATTTCTTTTTTCTGTTCTTCGGTCAGATCAAGAGATGAAACGATTTTTTCAAGGTTATGGTACAAAGTCAGCAGAAGTTTGATGGCACTTGGGTGAGAATCTGCTTTTTTCTGATAGATATACTTGCTGATTTTTTCAAGAGCCTGAACATAAACCAAATTAATTTTTTCTCCGGCCCAGATACCGCGAAGTTCAGCCAATTCCTCATTAAATTGCATGAGTATCTCGTCGGTTATCTCCCAATCTATCGACAATATCAGACTTTTCAACCGACAAATCGGCGATTCTTCATCGTTTGAAAATTCAAAAAGGTCAACTGAACCAGTGTAGTATGAATCATCATAGTCATCAGTGCCAACAGTCAAATCATCGTCGTATTGGTTTTCGCTATACTGTTTCACCACAGTTCTCTCTAGAGTAATTTTTTCTGTATTGAAATCACCGAAGAAGAGATAATTTTCTTCAGTGTCGCGGCGACATTATACCCGGTAATTGCACTTGCCTCGAAATAAGGTACCTTCAATCGACTGTTTAAGTCTTTTTGCAACACCGAGGTCGGAAGAACTGGAATGCCGTGCTCTTTAAGATCAACTTTGTTGTACTGCATAACCAGTGGTATCCTAAAGATACTTTCCTTGTATGATTGGAGATTTTCATGCAACTGATTTAAAGATCGAATGTTCTTTTCCCGCTGTTTCTCCATAGCATCGGCAACGAAGACTATTCCATCCACACCTCTCAGGACAAGCTTTCGAGTTGCATTGTATTTAACCTGTCCCGGTACTGTATAGAGTTGGATTTTGATATCATAGCCTTTGATTTGCCCCATATCAAATGGGAGAAAATCAAAAAACAACGTTCTATCGCCATGGGTTTTAAGACTCACCATCTCTGAGACAATCTGTTTGCGGTACGTACGGTTGATATATTCAAGATTAGTAGTTTTCCCACACCGGCCCGGCCCGTAGTACACTACTTTAACCTGAACAATTTTGTCCTTTAAGTTGATAAAACTCAACGTTCTACTCCCTATCGATTTTCCCTTCAGAAAGATCAAGTCATTGATTGACGACTCCAGGTATTGGGTTCAACTTCCTGGATTTATTTTTTGTTCCAAATATTCCTTATTTTTTCAATAACATCAACAACATTCAATCTAAGGAAACCAAGAGATATATCCCTGCCGAACATAGAAATAAGAAGCAGCTCATCGTCGATTTTACTGAAATGTATGTTCGATTCCTTACCCTTATGGAAAAGTAGCGAGAATTCCTGTTCACCAACAAGTTTGGCCATGGCATCAACCGTAGCAAAATTACCAGCCGCCAGTGCTGCGAAGGAATAGACGTCATATTTGCTTTCGCCATTATCCTTTGCAGTAATAATATTTCCAGCCATGTCTATTATAATGACACAATCAACACCGAGCTTTATCAATTTGTCTGACAAAATCACATCTATCTGCTCGAGTTGCTCTTGACTGACGATCCCATAATTCATGCCACAAACCTCATCGTAAATGTTGGTCGCTGGTATCAGCTTTGTAAAGTATGTCAAATAATATTTGACATAACAGAATATCGAAGCGTAATTGTCAACATGCCATAACTTCCACGTCCTTCAGAGCTTTCTGTCAATGCAGAAGGGCGTCCTTCCATGCAACACGCAAAAAATGCAACAAAATATTGCTCTTACCACTATACGATAGTTTTTTATCTATATGAAGCTATATTATATTTATTTAGTTATTGCAAATCCAACCTGATAATACAGCAGAAAAGTCTTTTTTGTTGCTATTGTATCTTCTATTGCTACCATTGAACATTGATCGAAAATTCTAAATTGGGTCTTTTGGTCATTTTTGTTAAAAAAGCATAGGATTATATTTTGAAGACATTAGAAAAAGAACTCCCTCGGCTCTCTCACTCCAGCCAGTTCATTGATACACACTGTCATCTTGATATGCTTGCATATCAAGACGATCTTGGGAAGGTACTTGAAAAAGCATTTGCCAACCACATCGAGAGAATCATAACTATTGGCATTGATCTTGCCAGTTCCAGGGATGCTGTTACTCTTGCTCGCAGTTATAAGCAGGTATCGGCCACCATTGGCATTCATCCACATGATGTCGACAATCTGACAAGCAGCCACTATATCGAACTTGAACAACTCTACATTTCTTATTCAGATCACATAGTCGGTTTCGGTGAGATCGGACTGGATTACGTAAAGCAACACTCTGATCCTTCCAAACAGCGTGAACATTTTAAGAGACAGCTTGACTTGGCCCACGCACTCAAGCTACCAGTAGTGGTCCATAACAGAGATGCCAACAACGACACCTTAAAACTTCTTCGTGAGAGCAAACCTCTTGATTACGGTGGTATCATGCACTGTTTTTCCGGCGATGTTGCCTTTGCACATAAAGTTTTGGATCTTGGCATGCTGATTTCGATTCCCGGAATAGTGACCTTCAAAAACGCCGTGATGCTACAAGAAGTGGCCCGGGAAATCCCACTAGATTCAATGGTTTTGGAAACCGATGGGCCTTTTCTTGCCCCCCAACCATTTCGCGGTAAGCGAAATGAACCATCTTATTTGTTATATACTGCAAAAAAAATCGCTGAGCTTCGAGAAATAGATATTGAAAAAGTCAGTAGGCAAACCACAGCCAATGCTGAGAATCTCTTCAAATTTAACAGGAAATGATTTTGGCAATGATTTCAGAAAACATACAAAGAATACGAGAAAAGATCGCAAGCGCGGCAATTAAGGTCAACAGGTCCCCGGATGATATAAAACTGGTAGCAGTCTCCAAACGATTTCCAGCCGAGAAAATCACTGAGGCATATGCGGCCGGCCAGATGATTTTCGGAGAAAATTACATTCAGGAAGTTCAGATTAAAAGAAATCAGGTTCCACCTCCTGTCATTTTTCATTTTATCGGTCACCTTCAAAGTAACAAAGCTAAAATAGCAGCCTCGTTATGTGACGTGATTGAGACAGTAGATAGATTGAAACTAGGCAAAGCTTTGAGCAGTCACCTACAGGTTTTAAACAAAACTATGGATGTCCTTATTCAGGTAAATATCGGCGATGATGCTAACAAGGCCGGCGTGAAAAGCAGCGAAACTGCAGAATTACTTAATAAATTGAATGAACTACCAAGGATCAGAGTATGCGGCCTAATGACCATGCCCCCGCTGGTAGATAACCCAGAGCGGTCACGGCCATATTTTCGGAGTCTACGATTGTTGATGGAAAAACTTATTCAGGAAGAACTGTTTCCGTCAATTACAAACCCGGAACTTTCAATGGGCATGTCAAATGATTTCCACATTGCCATTGAAGAAGGTGCCACTATAGTGAGAGTCGGCACAGCAATCTTTGGCGAACGTTAGCTGACAAATGAATAAGGGAACGAAAAAAAGGGACCTTTAAAAAACAGTCCCTTTTTTCTAACTTACTGAAAACTATTTCCTTTTTGAAGCTCGCTTGGCAGCCTTCAATGGATTAATTCTGACTTTAATTATATCAATTTCAGGTTTTGCATGGGTTGCAAAATTACACAAGCCCAACTTCCACTTCGCAGCCGGATACAAATAGCTCTTACAGTACTGCACTTCTTCCTGTTCAACAATACGTCCACACCCTTCACACTTATCTATGACAGGCTGAAAACGACCATCTCTATAATTTACTGTGGCCTGATTCTGCATATATTTATCCTCCAATTGGTCAATCACTTACTGGCACACCTACCACTCACGCCAGGAACAACAGTCGTGGGTAACCAACGACTGACATAGCCAAATATTTAGCAACTTTTTAGTATACCAAGCCGGATTGTTGCAGACAAGCTTTTTCTACACTTTCCCCAATCATTGTTAATTACCAAGCCGCTACTTCCCCCCTTCCCTTAAAAATAATTTGAGTGCAAGATAATGCGTCTGAGCTTGTATTATGGAAAATGATACTATACAATCGACATTATTGATTGTTTGTGACTAAAACAACGAACTGATAATTCTTTATTTATGAGTTCCGCAAAATCGGAGATGAAAATGGCAGTATTTAGATGGAAAGGTAAAAACTCTTACGGTGAAAAAAGAAAGGGTGAGGTCGAAGCACTTGACCTTGTAGCAGCACTGGCACAGGTAAAACGGTTAAGAATTTCCAACCCAGTTGTAAAGGAGAAGCCGAAAGATCTCTTAGAAAATATTGCATTCTTTAAACCCAAGGTAACAGGCAAAGATATTGTTATCTTTACTCGACAACTGTCAACTATGATCAATGCGGGTTTGCCCTTGGTTCAGGGTATTGAAATATTAGAGAAGCAACAAAGTAATTCGACCTTTAAAAAAGCGCTCGGAGAGATACGGCAGGACGTAGAAGCAGGGTCAACTCTCGCCGATTCAATGCGTAAGAAACCTAAAGTATTTGATAACCTTTTTACCAACATGATTGAGGCTGGTGAAACAGGTGGTATCCTCGACACCATTCTCGGGCGACTTGCAACTTTCATGGAAAAATCTATGGCCCTCAAAAAGAAAGTCAAAGGTGCCATGACCTATCCGACGATCTGTCTGGCAATTTCTATTTTAATCCTTGTAATTATTTTGGTTTTTGTTGTTCCTGTTTTCACGCAAATGTTTGAAGATTTTGGATCATCTCTACCTCTTCCTACTCAAATTGTTGTAGATCTAAGTGATTTTTTTAAGAATAATTTTATTTATATACTAATCGGATTTTTCGCTGTAATAATGATTTTTAAAAAATTTTATGCTACAGAAAAAGGAAGATTGGTAACTGACAAAGCATTATTGAGAGCGCCTGTTTTTGGTATCCTTTTGCGAAAAGTAGCTGTTGCCAAATTCACCAGAACACTCAGCACCATGCTACAAAGTGGTGTGCCTATTCTTGAAGCTTTACAGGTAGTCGCGAAGACAGCTGGCAATAAAGTTATTGAAATTGCTGTGCTCAGGGTAGGTGAATCGATAGCCGAAGGTCGTCCAATCGCTGAACCATTGGAGGAATGTGGAGTGTTTCCCAATATGGTCGTGCAAATGATAAACGTTGGCGAAACTGTTGGGGCATTGGACACCATGCTGGAAAAAATTGCCGATTTTTATGATGAGGAAGTCGATCAGGCAGTAGATAATCTCACAGCCATGATTGAACCTTTTATGATGGTATTTCTTGGAGGAATGATTGGTGGTCTGGTTGTCGCGATGTATCTGCCAATTTTCAAAATTGCCTCTGTTGTTTAGGAAATCTAAAAGAGTGATCTATTTCTTTCTTTTACGGAAAATTTGACTTTCTGTGTCAAAAGTTTATCTTTAAGAAGGGTTTCACAACTAAAACAGACAATTATGGAGGAAATATGACTCTTACCAAAGCAGACTTAGTGCAGCAAGTGTATAAAAATCATGCAGGGTTAACAAAAGCTCAGGCAACTGACTCTGTTGAGGCCTTTCTCCGTATTTCCAAAAATTCCCTGATAAATGGGTCTGATCTCCTTTTAAGCGGATTCGGCAAATTTAACGTAAAGTGCAAAAATTCCAGAAGAGGTCGCAATCCACAGACCGGAGACGAATTGACCCTCGACGCGCGCCGGGTAGTCACCTTTAAGCCATCAGGCATACTGCGAGAAAAGATCAACGAAACCTAACTTCTTGCAGTCTATAAGATTTAACACCTTCTTCTGTCATGTAAGATAATTAGCCTGGGTGTGATCTTCCCCGCTTAGGCTAATCCATTTTTATTCTGCGCCGTCTGGCGGACTAACCCCGCTGAAGAGCGCGGACTCTTTTTAGTACCCCCTTGAGGGGTATAAGTACCTTTCGCAGATTATTTTTCTGGTTTTTTATACCCCTCAAGGGGGTACTAAAAAGAGTGAACGAAAATAATCTGTAAGGCACTAAATCAACAACTCCTGTTACAGTGTGAATCATGTTTCTGTCCCACCAATCAATACCATTGGATTCAATAAATTTTAGCACTGAATGGAACCTACATCCATGGGAATTCAGAGTTATTCCTGCAGAATTACAAGAAGACCTTGCCCAAAATGGCGTTATTCATCCCCCCTTTGTCATTGCGGACTCTGAAGACACCTTTGTAATAGTAACGGGTTCCAGGCGTATTGAATTCATTAGCAGATTCATTGGTCCATCTGAAGTCGATTGCATGGTTATAAACAGAGACGCTCCGTACAGCTTCATATTAAATCTCATTTTGGTCGATCAAAACTGTGCTTCCAAGCTATCTCTCGCGGAAAAAGCTCAGTTTGTCAAAATAGCCTCCCGAGGCCTTAAAATGGAGGCTATTGTTACCACTTTCCAGAAAAAGCTTCAGTTGAAAAACGGACGATCTGTTATCCCTAACTTACTGAATATTCTTCAACAAGATAAGAAAATCATCAGCGAAATACATGCGGGTCGCATACAGGATCGAATGGCTTCGGAAATCATTTCCCTCCCGGAAGAGGCCGACAAACTGGCATTAGTGCAATTGTTTAAAAATCTCGGCATGGGAGAGGGCAAGCAGAAGAGATTTTTCAACCTCATCCGCGATATCGTGTTTCGAGAAGGATTATCCATCTCTTCTTATTTACAGAATAAAGAAATTACTGAAATCCTCGACCACAAGGAGATGAACGTCCCCCAAAAAATACAACATCTCGGAGGTCTGCTTCAACATGCAATTAGCCCTATGACCTCGTCAGCTGAAGAGATCTTTGCAAAACATGTCAAGGAATTACAGCTTCCAGAAAATCTCTCAATTTCTCACTCACCCTCTTTTGAAAAAGACGAAATCACCCTGTCAATTACCTTTAAAAATCTTGCCGATTGTGAACGATACCTCGATCACCAGCAGCAAATTCCGTAAGATAAAAAGTTATCGGTAACTCACTTGTCCTGATATAAGAATATCGCTTCCAAGCCGTTTTTGGGTAACATGGACCAGACGAGGCGCAGCATTGCGATCCTGCACATTATACCCCTCAACCAGTGGAACACCTTGATCACCAGCAAAGAGCGGCGCGTAAAATAGATACGCGTAATCAAATAGTTTCTCACGGAGGAAAGCACCATGCAGACGGGCTCCCCCTTCAATAAGAACGGAACAAATATTTTCCTGGCCAAGTACTTTTAAAAGTTGGCGCAGATCCAAACCTTTTGTCGTACGATCAACTGCAATGAGCCTGATTCCAAGATTTCGAAATTCCATTCTTCGTGATTTGGGGGTATCTGCTGCGCAAACAACCCAGGTAGGTGCCTCTGAATCGAGGTGATATACCTTCGAGGAAAGCGAAGTTGACAGATCGCTATCAAGGATAATCCTGGTTGGATCTTTTGACACACCGCGTGATAATCTCGTGGTCAGTGAGGGGTTATCTATCTCAACAGTATTCCTGCCAACAAGGATTGCATCGACCATATTTCGAAGTTTGTGCACTTCATGTACTGATTGCTCACCTGTAATCCAGCCACTGAATCCACGCTGATAGTTTAACCTACCATCAAGACTTACACCCGCCTTCATAATAGTCCAAGGCAATCCTTGAGTAATGTGCTTGATAAAGGGATAATTGAGTGCTTCACATTCCTGTTCCAGCACTCCGCTGATCACCTCGATACCATGACTTCTCAGAGAAACAAGACCGCCGCCATTCACCAGTGGATTCGGATCGGTCATACCGACCACCACCCGTGAAATGCCACACTCGAGTATGGCCCGACTACACGGTGGCGTTTTTCCGGTATGACTGCATGGTTCTAGGGTAACATAGATAGTTGCACCGGCAACCGATTCGGAGGCATTTTGAATAGCATTGATTTCTGCGTGCGGCAATCCTGCTTTTTTATGGTAACCTTTACCAATAATCTGTCCGTTTTTGACAATAATTGCACCAACGCAAGGATTGGGTGAAGTACGTCCCAACCCCTTCCGGGCTTCTTTCAGCGCCAGACGCATATACTGTTTATCCTGCTTTTCCTTCATCCTTGCCTCTAGAATCAAGTAGCGTTTTTAGTTCATCCATAAACTCATTAACATCTTTAAACTGCCGATAAACTGAAGCAAAACGAACATACGCGACTTCATCAAGGAGGGGCAAGCCCTCCATAACCCATTCACCGACTACCTGTGAAGGAATTTCCTTGGCGCCATAATCCTGCAGCTTATGCTCAATATCGTCTGTAAATTCGTCAATTTTATCTCGGCTTACAGATCGTTTCTCACATGCTTTTTGAAGTCCTGCAACAAGCTTATGACGATCCCACCCCTCCCTTCTCCCATCCTTTTTGACCAGCACAGGCAACATTACTTCGAGGCGTTCATAGGTTGTAAATCTTTGATCACAAGCCAGACACTCTCTTCTTCGCCTGGTAATCGTCGCATCCTTATTAAGGCGTGAATCAATCACGCGATTGTCAAGATGCTCACAATACGGACATTTCATTGAACACCTCCCCGCGAAACAAATATTTCGCACATTTATTATCAGTACCAGTTGAGCGGTAATACTTTTTCTATAGAAAAACTTACTGTCTTCGGCACTAAATGTAGTGTAGTTCTAGCCATATTCTCACGGAATTTGCATAAAAACCAGAATAAAGAAGAGAGAACACCAGAAAATAGTAAAGCCGATTTTGCGGTAGCAAAATCGGCTTTACTATAGATAAATAATTAAACCATACCATGTTACTCACTGAATTTTGCCACCCTCTTTTGATGACGCCCCCCAGAAAATTCAGTTTCAAGCCAAGTCGTTACCATCCGTAAAGCAATATCCTTTTCGAGTACCCTTGCTCCAAGACAGAGGATATTGGCGTTATTGTGCTCCCTGCTCAATCTCGCAGTTTTGATATCAAAGCAGTTAGCCGCCCTGATGTGTCTGTTCCTGTTTGCGGCGATGGACATACCAATACCGGTACCACAAACCAATATACCCCGTTGGCAATCCTCGTTTACTATGCTCAAGACAGCCTTCTCGGCAAAATCAGGGTAATCTACCGCTTCTTTTGAATCACAACCGACATCAACCACATCACGACCAGCCAGAAGAAGACTTTCCTTGATCGCTTCTTTCAATTCAAAGCCGCCATGATCGGCGGCGAGCACTATTTTCACTTTGTCCTCCAGAAGCAACTCACGATCCATATCTTTTCATTGCCACAACAGCGTTGGTTCCCCCAAAGCCAAAAGAATTGGAAAGAGCAGCTCGGATATTCATTTTTCTTGCAACATTGGGAACGTAATCCAAATCACATTCTTCACTTGGATTCTCAAGGTTAATGGTTGGAGGGGCAATCTGGTTATAGAGCGCGAGTGCCGTAAAAACTGCCTCTATACCTCCTGCAGCGCCAAGCATATGACCAGTCATCGATTTAGTGGAACTGACGGCCAAGACCTTGGCATGTTCTTGAAACACCGTTTTAATAGCCTGGGTTTCACACTTGTCGTTCAATGGGGTTGAGGTACCATGTGCATTAATGTAATCAATGTCCTCAGGATTTAATTCAGAATCTTCAAGAGCCATTTTCATAGCCCTCGCTCCACCTTCACCATCTTCTGGTGGTGCTGCTATATGATAGGCGTCACTACTTAACCCATAACCGCAAATCTCTGCGTATATCTTTGCTCCGCGGGCGATAGCATGGTCGTAATCTTCTAAAACCAACATACCTGCCCCTTCGGACATGACAAATCCATCTCGATCTCTATCGAAGGGCCTCGAGGCCTTCTGTGGATCTTCATTTCGTACAGACAAGGCTTTCATCGCAGAAAATCCGGCAACCCCAAGGCCACAGATAACAGCTTCAGCGCCACCTCCCACAACCATGTCGCACGTACCATATTTGATGTGCCTATAAGCTTCACCAACAGAATGGGTACCAGCAGCACAGGCGGTGGTTAAAGTAAGGTTTGGTCCCTTCGATTTGATAGCCATGGATATATGTCCGGATGGCATATTAGGGATAACCATTGGTATAAAAAAGGGAGTGATTTTCTTAGGTCCCTTTTCAAGAACGACACTATGGTAGCGTTCGATGGTGGGTAACCCGCCCATCCCGCAACCTGTAATAACGCCGACTCTTCCGCAGTTTTCTTCGGTTACCTCATAACCACTGTCCTGAACTGCCATCTGGGCAGCGGCCAGGCCATATTGTACGAACAGATCCAAGTGTTTCGTAGCCTTTTTCTCAAAAAAGTCCTGTGCCCGAAAATCTTTTACTTCCGCAGCAATTTTTACAGCGTAATCACTAGTATCAAATCGAGTTATCAGATCAATCCCACTCACTCCGGAACAAATATTCCGCCAACTCTTCTCAACACCGGTACCAAGAGGTGTAACCAAACCTACACCCGTAACGACTACCCTTCGCTTCACAATAATTACTCCTTTTATGTATTGTTACTGACGCACCGTGTAAACGGGGGTATATAAAAATTGCTACATTTTATCAAAAGTCAAAACCTATTTGAGCTTTTTAACGTAGTCAATAGCATCTTGGACAGTTGTGATACCCTCGGCATCTTCATCAGGAATTTCAATGTCAAATCCCTCTTCCATAGCCATTATCAATTCAACAAGGTCAAGAGAATCTGCACCAAGGTCATCGACAAATGAGGCATTTGCCACAACTTTTTCTTTCTCAACGCTTAACTGCTCAACTATTATATCTATCATTTCCTGTTCGATTGCCATTATCATTCTCCCTGACTTGAAATTTGACATAGTCCTAAAAAGACCATGTTCAATGATTTTACTTTACTAAACAACACAATTATCCGTTCTCCGGATTACATATACATACCGCCATTTACGTGGAGCGTTTGCCCCGTAATATAGCTACCATCCTCGGATACGAGAAAGGCTATTGCCCCTGCAATATCCTCAGTTCTTCCGAACCTGCCGAGCGGAATTTCGCCCTTAATCTGTTCCTGATTCTTTTCATCGAGCAAATCAGTCATTTCTGTTTCGATATAGCCAGGGGCTACACTATTAACCGTAATATTGCGAGAAGCGTACTCCCTGGCCATAGATTTAGTAAGTCCGATGAGACCCGCTTTCGCCGCCGAGTAATTTACCTGACCTGGATTGCCGGCAACCCCAGATACCGAGGAGATATTCACAATCCGGCCCCACTTTTTCCTCATCATCGCCCTTGATGCTGCTTTAGCACATAAAAATGAGCCTTTGAGATTGGTATTCAGGACCTCATCCCAATCAGACTCTTTCATTCGGGCCATCAGACCATCTCTCGTAATCCCGGCATTATTAACCAGGATATCCACCGATCCAGCAGCAGCGATAATGTTTTTAAATCCGTCCAGAACAGCACTATTATCTGCTACATTGAAAGCAATTATCTCAGCCTTGCCGCCAGCTTCTTGAATAAGTCTTTGAGTTTCTTCAGCTGCCGAAGATCGACTGACATAGTTGATGTATACCAAGGCTCCCAAACCGGCAAGGCGAATACAAATAGCACGGCCTATCCCACGGCTCCCACCTGTTACAACGGCGACTTTCCCATCCAGGCTCATGACTTAGCGACGCTCCTCGATTTTTCTGATCAATTTAGGGATTATTTCGAAAAGATCGCCAACAATCCCAAAATCGGCAACATTAAATATCGAGGCATTTTCATCCCGGTTGATGGCGACAATGGTTTCCGCAGACTGCATACCTGCAACATGCTGCACTGCCCCTGATATACCGCAGGCAATGTACAATTTGGGAGCCACGGTTTTACCGGTTTGCCCAACCTGATGCGGATACGGAATCCACCCGGCATCGACCACCGCTCTCGATGCAGAGACTTTTGCCCCCATTGTTTCAGCCAGTTCTCTTATCAAGTCAAAACCTTTCGCGTTTTCAAGTCCCCGACCACCCGAAACGAGAATATCAGCCTCCTGAATATTGACACGACCTGCTTCCGCTATTACAGATTCAAGAACCTGTACACGACTCTGTAACTGCTGTTCTGTCAGATTTACTTTAACGATAGTTCCCGTACGGGAACTATCGAACTCAATCTTTTTCATGACTTTCTGACGAACCGTTGCCATCTGTGGTCTGGTTGATTCACAAACTATGGTGGCCATGATATTGCCACCAAACGCCGGCCGAGTCTGCAAAAGTGCACCATCTTCGTCGCGAATTTCCAACTTGGTGCAGTCGGCAGTAAGCCCGGCATTTAATGCTGTTGCAACTCCAGGGATAAATGAACGACCAATAGCAGTAGCACCTGCCAAGACGATTTCAGGTTTATATTTCCGGATTGTCGCTTCCGTTACTTGACTATAACAATCATCTCTGAACTCTTGAAGCGCTTCATGGTCAGCTAGATATACGATATCTGCACCGTGACCGATGAGCAAATGTGCGGTCTCTCCAGTTTCATGACCGAGCAGTAAAGCACTGAGCTGCACCCCACGCTTGTCTGCAAGCTGCCTGCCGACGCCTAAAAGTTCAAGGGAGACCGGGGCGAGTTCGCCCTTTCTATACTCGCAAAAGACTAAAACACCTGTCCAGGCTGCCAAATCATCCTGAACCTTCTTGGATTTCACCTCAAGACAGAGAGCCTCAACCTCACAACTTTCGACGCATGCCCCGCACAAAGTGCAGGAATCGCCGACAACAGCCAACCCGTCTACTACGGTGATAGCACCGAAGGGACAGTTGTCCTCGCAAATCCCACAGCCAATACAAAGCTCTTTACTAACTTTCAACATAGTATTAATACCTCTGCTCTGTTACAGATATGGGATCAACTTTTCTACAAGCTGATCGAGCTGTTCGTCAAGTGTGCCGGTTAAAACAGCCCGTCCACCTCTTGCCTCCGGTGGAAACACCTTGACAACCTTGGTAGGAGAGCCGGGAAGACCAATGCAGGCTGGATCAGCACCAATATCTTCTGCACTTAACCTGACTATTTCAGCCTTCTTGGCCTTCATTTTCCCTTTAAGTGATGGTACTCGGGGATTGTTGATGTCCTTTACAACTGTTAGCAAGGCCGGATAATTCACAGCAACTACGTCGTAGCCATCGTCCATCATCCGCTCAACTATCAACCCTTTGTCAGTTTCCTCTCGCACCTTTTGGACACAGGTTAAATAGGGAATACCAAGGCGGCAGGCAAGGCCTGGACCAACTTGTGCGGTATCTCCATCAATAGCTTGTTTACCGCAGAGGATCAGATCGAATTTGCCGATTTTCTTCAGAGCATGTTCAAGAGTATAGGAAGTCGCCCAGGTATCTGCGCCCGCAAATGATCTATCTGAGACGAGAACCGCTTTATCAGCACCACAACTGATGGCCAACCTAAGCATTTCTTCTGCCTGTGGTGGTCCCATAGACACAACAACAACCTCGCCTCCATGTTTTTCTTTGAGACGAACTGCTTCTTCCAGTGCATGTTGATCATACGGATTCATGATCGACTGAACACCTTCCCTGGCAAGCGTATTGGTAACAGGATCCAGTCGAACATCCTTGGCATCGGGGACTTGTTTGAGACATACAATAATTTTCATTCAACAACCTGTATTTATAACAAATACCCTCACCCACCTATTTTTCTACTATGCAGTAGATGAGAACAAATGGATTCAATCAAGAATATTCTTTATTAAGCTCTTGGCCGATTACATTACGCTGGATCTGATTGGTCCCCTCGTAAATTTGCAATATTTTTGCATCTCTCATCATCTTTTCTACAGGATATTCACACATATACCCATAGCCACCCATAACCTGAACTGCATCGGTTGCGACCTTCATCGCCACGTCGGTTGCATATGTTTTGCACATCGCGGATGCCTTGGACATATCTTTCGGGTGTGCCTGGATGTGCTTTGCAGCAGAGTAGACCAGAGCACGGGCCGACTCAATGCCTATAGCCATATCGGCCAGCATATGCTGAACTGCCTGGAAAGCGATAATCGGTTTGCCAAACTGTTGACGCTGTTTCGCATATTTGACAGCCACATCAAGAGCTCCCTGGGCCAGTCCAACGCCAAGAGCTGCGATGCCGGGTCGTGAAAGATCCAACGTTTTCATGACGGTGATAAAGCCGGTTCCCGGACGCCCAATCATCCGATCTTTCGGAATGCGACAATCCTTAAAGATAAGTTCAGTTGTTGAAGAAGACCTGATTCCCATTTTCTTTTCTTTGGGACCACAGGAAAAACCGGGGTCACCCTCTTCCACAACAAATAATGATGCCCCGCGAGGTCCGCGGCTTCGGTCGGTAATGGCCACAACCGAATAAATCTGTGCCTCACCGCCATTGGTAATCCACTGTTTTGTACCATTTAGGACCCATTCGTCACCGTCAAGTACAGCGGTAGTTTGAATACCGGACGCATCTGAGCCGGCGTTGGCCTCGGTCAGACCAAAGGCACCGAATTTTTTACCGGTAGCGACATCGGGGAGATACTTTTGTTTCATCTCTTCCGTACCACCAATAATGATGGGGTACACACCGAGAAAATTTGCCGCAAAAGCGGTTCCGACTCCAATACAGCCGCGCCCAAGTTGTTCCACCGTGAGCACTATATCAAAGCAGCCACCGCCAAACCCACCATAAGCTTCGGGAATCGGTACTCCAAAGAGATCGGCCTGAGCCATCTCGTTAAGAATCTGCCGGGGAAACTCATGCTTTTCGTCCAGTTCTGCACGTTTGGGTATTATTCTTTCATCAGTGATTTGCCTTGCGATATCGACAATCATCTGTTGCTCTTCGGATAAGAAATAATCCATACTTAATCTCCTGTTTACCACTTAATCAGGGTTGCTCCCCAGGTAAAACCTCCCCCAAAGGAACAGAACAAAATTGTATCGCCTTGCGAAATCAAGCCACTGCTATTTGCTTCATCAAGGGCAATTGGAATTGATGCAGCGGATGTATTACCATACTTGGAAACGTTTATAAATACTTTACTCTGGGGTATACCGAGCCTATCGATCAAATTAGTCAGAATTCGCATATTGGCCTGATGCGGAATAACGAGGCTCAGAGAATCCTTGCTGATTTTCTCTCTTGTAAGAAGACCACATACCGCATCTTCCATAGCCCGTACTGCATGCTTAAAGACCTCCCGTCCTTCCATCTGGATATAGGCCCCGATATTACCTTCAACAAGAAGATCCGGGTTAGAGCTTTCGGGTGCATGCATATAGAGGAGTTCCCACAGACTTCCATCAGAACGCATATTGGAGCCAATTACTCCTCGGTCGCTATCGGAGTGACCAAAAACTGCGGCTCCGGCACCATCACCAAAAAGAATACAGGTGTTCCTGTCTTGCCAATTAAGACGACTCGACAAAGTTTCTGCACCAATTACAAGCACCTTCATGGAGTGATCCGCTCGGATATATTTATCGGCAAGATCGAGCCCATAAAGAAATCCGGAGCAAGCCGCATTGAGATCGTAAGCGAAAGCGTTTTTCGCACCGAGTTCTTTTTGAACAAAGCAAGCACTTGAAGGCATAAGCATATGAGAACTAATAGTCCCGACAACAATCATGCCAAGTTCCTCGGCTGACACGCCGGCAGCAGCAAGAGCCTTTTCCGCAGCCTTTGTTGCAAGCTGAAAGGTTTTTTCTCCTTTACCTCCTATGTGCCTGCTTTCAATGCCTGTTCTACTTTTTATCCAATCAGCGCTCGTATCAACAATCGATTCGAGCTCGAGGTTGGTGAGAACCCTTTCAGGTAAACATGAACCAGTCCCCATTACAACAGTTCCCATTACATCTCCAAATGTTCGACGATATTGCTGGTGGCAAGGCTTTCCAGGATATCCTTATTGATATTTCCCTTTGCCATTTTGGCAGCTTCCAGAATGGCGTTTTTAATCGCATGAGAGCTGGATTTGCCATGACAAATTATTCCGATTCCATCTATTCCAAGGAGTGGAGCCCCGCCATATTCTGCGTAATCGACCCGTTTTCTGAAGGATTTAAACGCATGTTTTGCAAGCAGATACCCAATTTTTGCACGCAGCGATTTGACGATTTCGTCTCTCAGCATCTGCATGGCTGCCTCTGCCAGTCCCTCACTAACCTTAAGGCACACGTTGCCTACAAAGCCATCACAGACGATAACATCCACATCGCCCTGAAAGACATCCCGTCCTTCAACGTTACCGATGAAATTCAGAGAACTTTTTTCCAGCAGAGGATATGTTTCTTTTATCAAACTGTTACCCTTGCCTGTCTCTTCACCAATGGATAACAGTCCAACCCGAGGATTTGTAACATCATTAATGCGGGAAAACGCCGAAGCCATCACTCCAAATTGAAAAAGATGCTGTGGGCGACAATCAACGTTTGCGCCTATATCCATCAGCACCACAGGTTTTTTGAGGGTCGGGAAAATTGACGCAATACCAGGGCGGGAAATCCCTTCCAATCGACCAAGCTTGCGTATTGCTGCAGCCAGAGTTGCTCCCGAATTACCCGCACTTACAACAGCATGAGCCTCTCCACGATGAACAAGGTCAAAGGCCACCATTATAGATGCATCTTTTTTCTTTCGAATTGCGTCAACAGGATGTTCATTCATATCAACAACCTGAGATGAATGAACTATCTTGATCAGCTTCGCGGTCTTGGAATCAGGAGCTAAGTGATCGAGGTGTTTATTTAAAAGACTCTCGTCCCCAACCAAGCTTACACAGAAGCCAGTCTGCTTGACAGCAAGCAGCGCCCCGGCAATCAGTTTCTCTGAGCCATCGTCTCCACCCATGGCATCCAGGGCTATTTGCACACTACTCTCCTATTTTACTTCAGCATCAAGAGAGTAAACAGTTCTCCCTTTGTACTTACCACAACTGCCGCATAAACGATGTGGTAGTTTAGGTTCACCGCAATCTCCACACACTGAAAGGCCCGGTGCAGTTAGAAAATCATGGGAACGTCTTAACCGAGTGCGGGAATGGGAATGTCGTCTTTTAGGTAAGGCCATTTTATCCTCCAAATTAGGTATGTATCATACCATTGTATTAACTTTATCAACTGTTGGTGAGTTTTTTAAGAACAGCAAAAGATGAATTGCTCTTATCTAAAGAACAACAACAAGCTTCATTATTCAAAACTACCCCACAGCCAGCACATATACCTTTACAATCTTCACTACATAGAGTTCTCAACGGGTTAGCCAGATAGGCCTGCTCGCGTAAGATCTCATCAACATCAATTTCTGTCTCTTTGAGATACAGTGTAATGACATCCTCATCAGTACACTCAATTTCTCTCTCTTTAAGAGCTTCTTCTTTCCTGGTTGTAACCAGATAGACAAAGTCACAGACTAGTTTTTCCGTTACTTGCTCCCCACACCTGTCGCAAGCAGCTGTACGCTGCCCCTCCAGCTTACCTTCAAGAAGCACAGTCTCGCTATTACGCCTGGAAACACAAATCGTTGCCTTGGCCTTGAGGAGGAACTTCTCATTTCCAGGGGGGAACCAGCAGCTACCACTTATCGTGTATCGATGGGATTTCCCGGTGATTTCTTCAAAAAGCAGTCTCATAAAACAATAATACGGTCAAAACCAACAACGAATCAGAAAATAAAAGAAAGGAAAAATAATCAATTTATATCAGAATGGCTAGGAAAAAACACCATGGAAGAGAAAATCAATTTAAAGAGAGATTGAAAATCTAGAAATGCCATACGGTTGGCTACACTCAGATAATCCAAATCTCACCCCCCACCCTCTTAGAGAACGTGGGCTAGACGCTCAGAGTTCTTTTCAAGACGTAACGACACTCTGTTCAACAACCATTTCAGCAGCTTGATTGCCAGAACAGGTTCCTCCTCAACCAAAAGCTCAAAGGATTCGTGGGACAGAACAAGAAGTTCGGAATCTTTAACTGCCGTAAGGGTCGCACCACGTACCCGTCGACCAAGCAATCCTTTTTCACCGACAGGAGCTCCTGGATCAAGCAGGGCTACCACCTGCATTCTTTCCCCAAACCCTGTTTTGTTTTGGACGGCGACCTGGCCATTCTGAAGAAAATACAAACAATCGGCAGGATCTCCTTTTTGAAATACCTGCGTTCCTGCGGCACAGAAAATTCTCTTCAGGTTGTCCATCAGAATCGCTGCCTCCGATTTTTCAAGGAAGTTAAAACAACCTTCCTGTAACTCAACGGTATACTCAACCATGGGCGGCTTACTGCGCCTCTTCAAGAAATGAACGATTCTTGTCTTGCAATATTTTAACCAAACCATTGTAATCGTCCGTACGCAGTATTGATTTAAATTGTTCCTTATAATTGCTCACCAGGCTTACGCCCTCAATGTTGATGTCATATACCATCCATCCCGAATCAGTTTTCTTCATGATATAGTGCACTGGAATTTTCTTGTCACCATTTTCTATGAGGGTCGTAACCTGAGCCCTGTCGCCTTTGACTATTTCCCCCACGAACTCTATGGTCTGTCCCGAATAGCCCTCCAGTTTACCGATGTATACATTTTCCAATAGCTTCGTCATGATTTTAGTAAAACGATCCTTTTCCTTGTCGTCAATCTGCCGCCATGTTGTTCCCAGAACACGTTTACACATCTCTCTAAAATCAAACTCACTTTTAATAATTGACATAATCTTGTCCCTTCGCTCGGTAAGATGCACTTTACCTTTCAGGTTATTATCTCCCAAAACAGCAGTAAGGTCATCTAGGACAGGTTTAAGAACGGAGGTAGGACTCGGTTCTGTAGCCAAAACAGTTCCAACCGACAAACTACAAAGGATTCCTAACAATAAAAGTATTTTTTTCATTTTTATCTCTATAGCTCATAAATTATAATCGTGTATGCCAATCACGTATATCGGTATGTTACAAATCCTGTTCTTGTTTTTTGAAACACTGCATAAAGAACGATCACCCGACAAGGGAACAAAATTACAACCACCCTTCACGAGTCGCATAAATTTTGCTGTTAACAGGATAATTATGCTGCTCACTACTTTGCACTGCCAAAAGCAAATTTACTAATCAGGGACTCAATATCCAGCGATGACTCGGTATCCTTTATCATCCCACCGGGCTTAAAAACCTTTTCGTCTCCCCCAAGACTCAACTGGATATACTTATCTCCAACTATTCCCTGTGACTTAACCGAAGCCATTGAATCGATGGGCACCTTCAGACTGTCATCAATTTGCAGGGACAAAATGGCATAGTAATCCTTCCCGAGTTTGATCGAGTTCACCTGACCTACATCAACGCCTGCAACCTGAACGGATGCGCCTTTTTTAACTCCGGAAACATTGTTGAATTCGGCCTTAATAACATATGTTTTACTACTCGTTAAAAACGACACCTCTCCTAATTGCAAAGCTAGATAGACAAAAGCCGCAAAACCTATGATCATGAACAGTCCAACGACCATTTCTAAAGTATTATTTTTCATTATTCCACCAGGTGACTTTGATAGATGTCTCCCATCGTTGATTGAACAAATTCCTGAACATGTTTTTTTTCAGACCACTGAATTTCCTCTGGGCTGTCAAATACATCAATTTTACCATTATTCAATATAATAACCTGATCAGCCAGGTTAAATATTTTTGGTGCGTCGTGACTTACGATCACGGAAGTAAATCCAAATTCAGCCTGAGTCCTGGCAAAAAGGTGATATATCTCATGACTCATAACAGGATCGAGACCGGTGGTAGGTTCATCAAAAAGCATAATCGAAGGCTTGAGCTGCATAGCACGAGCAAGCCCCACCCTTTTTTTCATGCCCCCACTCAACTGCGCCGGGTATTTTTCCTCATGACCCGTTAACTCAAATTGAGAGAGCGTCGCTGCGACTTGATCCTGAATTTCCTTTTCTGTTTTTTGCGTCAGCTCCCTCAGCGGCAAAGCAACATTTTCAAAAACAGTCATCGAATCAAAAAGTGCCGACCCTTGAAACAAAACTCCAAAATGAGTACGAAGTTGCTCAAGATCCCGCCCCCTAACACCTGTTACATCCTTATTGTGGACAAAGATTTGCCCGGAGTCAATTTCCACAAGTCCCAGGACAAGTTTCAAGGTGACACTTTTCCCCTGACCACTCCCGCCGACAATTACCGTGGTTTTGCCTGTCGGAATAGAAAAATCCACACCATTGAGTACATACTGGACTCCGCCATCTTTTTTCACAAAGGTCTTGACAACATTTTTGAATTCAATGGCAGACGTCATTAAAGAAGCACCGCAGTCAATAGGTAATCAAATACCAGCACGGAAATAGAGGAAAAGACTACGGCTTGAGTTGTCACCCGACTGACACTTTCCGCACCGAATCCGGCCCCTCGAATTTCGCGGACAAAAAATCCCCGCCCAGAACAAATCCAAACTACCAGCAGAGCAAAAACGAAGGACTTGATTATTCCCAGCCGGATATCGTGATTGGTAACGCTCGTCTGCATGCCCTGAATATAGCTTCCGGGACTAACATCCATCATTCCAACACCAGCCATATAACCACCAGCAATACCAACCACATCAAAAACAGCAGTCAGAAGGGGCAGAGCTATGAGCATGGCGAGAAATTTCGGGGTAATAAAATATCGAAACGGATCAATGGCCATACAGTCCAAAGCATCAATCTGTTCGGAAATTCTCATAATACCGATCTCGGCACACATGGCAGAACCAGCTCGCCCTGCAACCATCAATGCAGTCAACACTGGCCCAAGTTCCATAATAAGGGTAAGAGAAACGGCAGAGCCAAGCATCCCTTCGGCACCGAATTTATTCAATGAATAGTACCCCTGAAGCCCCAGTACCATTCCGGTAGACAATGCGGTAAAAAAAATCACCACCAGAGAACCCGCACCAATAAAGTGCACTTGGCGCACCAGTTCTTTCAGTCTAAACGGACGCCTGAGCATGCCTCGGAAAGACTTCAGAAGGAAAATCGCCATACGTCCGAGATCAGTCAGCACATAAAGGCCGGTATTGCCGAGTTGTGCAATTGGGTTACTTTTCATGGAATTTGGGTCTTTGACTGTTCAGGGGCCGTAAACAAAATTATCTCACTTAGTTAATATTAAAAAACAACACGCCCCTACGATATAATCAGATAGGCAAGAAGTCAATATCTAGAAACTCTTCGTACTTAATCCGATGGTCGATAAAAATATTCCTCAATCCACTAATCGGTTTATAGGTCTTAGGCTAGACTGAATTCAATTTTTCCTGGGATCATACGTCTCCCGTAACGCTTCACCTATAAAAATCAGCAGTATCAGCATACCGACGAGAACAGTAAAAGTGGATAATGAAAGCCACCAGGCCTCGATATTCCCCTTTCCCTGAGCAAGTAATTCACCAAGGCTTGGCGTAGATGGTGGCACTCCCAAACCTAAAAAATCAAGACTCGTCAGAGCCAATATCGCTGCAGAAATTCGGAAAGGAAGAAAGGTGATAACCGGCGTTAAGCCATTGGGCAACAGATGTCGCCACATTATAGTTACATTTCCAACCCCCAGGGCTCTGGCTGCGTTGACATATTCAAGATTTCTGCCTCGTAAAAATTCCGCCCGGACATAGTCAGATAATCCCATCCAACTGAACAGTGAGAGCAAAAAGAGCAGAAGCAAAATACTGGGTTTAAATATCGAGGCAAAAATTATCAAAAGATACAACTCCGGCATAGCTCCCCATATCTCGATAAATCGCTGAACCAGGAGGTCCGTACGTCCACCGAAATACCCTTGAACAGCTCCTGCAACCACCCCGACCAAAGTCCCTGTAAAGGTGAGTGCCAAGCCGAAAAGGATGCTCAACCTGAAACCGTAGATAATTCTAGCCAGAACGTCTCTGCCCCTGTCGTCGGTACCGAGGAAATTATTTCTGGTCGGGGGCGAGGGAACCGGACCAACAATCTCTTCATTGATGGTGTTGTAACTATTTCTATTAATGGGGAACAAGACGAAATTGCCAGGTTTTTGCAGTTTTTTGAGGATATAGGGGTCACGATAATCAGTTTCAGTCTCAAAGTCGCCGCCAAAAGTGACCTCCGGATATGAAACGAAAATTGGAAAATAGAATTTTCCATCATATTTTACCAGGAGGGGTGAGTCATTACTGATCACCTCAGCCATCAAGCTTAATCCGAACAGGATGACAAAGAGAATGAGACTGTAATACCCCCGCTTGTTACGTTTAAAGCGTTGCCAGATCCTCGCCCTTCTCCTTGACACTGCTCGTTTCAGCTTAGCACTGGGTTGCACTTCACTCATCTAAACCCTCAAAACTGATGCGGGGATCAACCACCACATAGCTCAAATCAGACAGCAATCTTGAGATGAGCCCGATAAGGGTGAAGAAATATAGGGTTCCGAGAACCACCGGATAGTCACGATTGAGAACTGATTCATAGGCAAGCAGTCCCATGCCATTCAACGAAAAAATAGTTTCAATGAGCAGGCTGCCGGTAAAAAAGGAAGCGACAAAATAACCGGGAAAGCCGGTGATAATGGGAATAATACCATTTCTGAAAACATGCTTATACATCACTTGGTTCTCGGGAAGTCCTTTTGCCCTTGCTGTAAGCACATACTGTTTTCGAATCTCCTCAAGAAAAGAGTTTTTCGTGAGCATGGTCATAACTGCGAGACTGCTGACGGCAGTTGCCGTGATCGGTAAAACCATGTGCCAAAGATAATCCAATATTTTCATGCCTAGACTCAGCTCGTGCCAATTATCGGAGACAAGACCCCGGAGAGGAAAAATTGACCAAAAGCTCCCCCCCCCGAAGAGCACAATTAACAGGACGCCCAAGACAAAGCCAGGAATGGCATAACCAATAAGGATAATAGATGAACTGATGACGTCAAAGCGCGAACCATCAGTCACAGCCTTTTTGATTCCGAGCGGAATACAGACCCCATAAACAATCAAAAAGCCCCAAAGGCCAAGCGACATGGAAACCGGCATACGGGAAACAACAAGCTCAGCCACACTTTGATGATAATAGTAAGACGTTCCGAAATCGAAGACGATATAATTCTTCATCATATTGACAAAGCGGGTCACAGGCGGCTGGTCGAATCCGTACAATTTTTTCAATTGATTAATTTTTTCTTCATCAAGACCGGAATTCCCTCGGTACAGTGCAGATGAGCTCGCTCTCACCTCCCCACCCCCGCCATTAAGACCCTCAATCTCACCTATCATCTTTTCAACCGGACCACCAGGTACAAACTGGGTTATGGCGAAGGTGACCAGCATCACTCCGAGGAGGGTCGGTATCATCAGGAGGATTCTTTTGAGTATATATACAACCATAATTTTCTCACCGGCAAATATGTATTCTGCTACTATTTTTCTCCAACAATAAGAGAGAATATTACAAATAGACAGCATAAAAGAAGAATATTTCTTGTTTTTTCTCCGTCTTTATGTCTTTTTAAGCAGAAGATCATTGGGGAATAATGGACTACACAATCCTGATCGAGAGACCAGTATTTACTGCCGTCCTTCCCTGCAAAAAGTACCTTCCAAAGGAGGGAACTAAAAAAACGGGATATGTTCGTTCACGAACATGCTTTTTTTAAAAAAAGCAAGAAAATCATTTCTAAGTCACTCATCAGCCAACCTTATGGAAAAAACTAACACCCTTATTCTAAATGAAGCAGATCTGGACACGCTGGTGCAGCGGGCTCGAAAAACCGATGCCGTAGCTCTGGATACCGAATTTGTCTGGGAGCGTACCTATTATCCACAATTGGGCCTGATCCAGATTGCGTTATCCAATGAAGATTGTTATCTCATCGATCCCATTGCTATAAAAAATTTACAACCACTCGGCAAACTCCTTTCCGACCGGGGAGTCATCAAAATTCTCCATGATGCTCCACAGGATTTGGCAATTCTGCAGCGGGCGACCGGAGCAACCCCGCAAAATATCTTCGACACGAGGTTGGCTGCAGGTTTCGCCAACCTGCCGGCTACTCTCTCCTTGGTCAATCTGGTGAAGGAACTCCTCGACATATCTCTGTCTAAAGAGGAGACGCGTACTAACTGGCTGCAACGGCCGCTCAGCAATGAGCAAACACGATACGCCCTGGATGATGTACGCTATCTCCGAGCAGTGAGAGTCGTTCTTCTTAACCGAATAATCGGCCCTAAGATAAAGTCCTGGCTGCAAGAAGAACTGAACCTTCTCAACAATCCGGCGAGCTATTCCGGACCACCCGACAATGAACGCTTTCAGAAGATCAGAGGGAATGGCCATCTCGACAGACAGGGATTAGCCATCCTCAAGAATCTGACTACCTGGCGCGAGGGTGTGGCACGAAAAGTTGATCGACCTCGCGGCCATGTGATTAAAGACGCTCTTCTCTTTGAAATCGCCAGGCAACAGCCTGCAAACATTCTCGACCTCAAAACGCAAACCGGCTTGTCCGACAAATCTACTGCCAAATATGGCAAGACGATAACCGCCATTATCGAAACAACCTTAGGACAGCAGGTGTCGACCTACCCTGATCTTCATCATCCCCTGCGACTCAGCAAAAACGACAAGCTCGGCATGGAAAACCTCAACAAACTCATCATGTTAAAATGTGAGTTACTTGGTATTGACCCTTGTCTTATCGGCAATAGTTCAGAACTGAAACGTCTCGTAAAAACAATTAATTCCACAAAACAGGATGAACCTGCGCAGTTACGTCAAACTGACGGCTGGAGGAAACACTTCCTGGAGGATTTTTTCAGACAAAACAGAAAAAAGTGATTATCCTTTTCTCGCTGTTAATATCTACTTTGGAACTCAATCTCCGGCAACAGGAGAACTAATAAAAACCTTATCACAGAGACTTACACCAGCTGGGAGACAAAAAAATGAGAACATTTACAACAAACAGCCTCCTGTATTACTGCGCATTTATAACCATCATCTTCTTCCTCTTTTCGACAGCTGAAGCGTCCGAAAAAGTCAACTATGTCGGTTGGGAAAAGAATTCCCCTTACAATAAACTTTACAACGCCAAGGAAAGGGACTCCCTCAAGGGAAATATTATCCAATTCAAAGAAGTTACTCCTTTCCCTGGAATGGATCCCGGAACAGCCTTCGTTCTGGAGGAAGGTGGTGAGAAAATTCTTGTACACCTTTGCCCTGCAGCCTTTAGAACCGCCCATGAGACCGGTATTCGCAAGGGAATCAAGACCAAAGTAAGCGGTTGTTGGGCTGTGATAGACGGGCAGGATGTATTTATGGCGGCCAAAGTCAAACAGGGTGATAACTTTGAATTAAAGGTCCGTTTAACTTCTGACGGAAGTCCTTTTTGGAGTATGAGTTCGGAAGAGCTGGCAAAGGAATTGAACTCGAACTGACAACTTGTTTGAATATTGGTTCTGGCTGCACCAACGTAATCAATCTCCCTTGCCGAGCAGAGGTGACCAGCAGAGAGAATTACTGTTTGGCAACCGGGGGCTTACAGGCTTGAGGGTTTTCACGGCATAATACCTGCAAATTTCTTTTGGCTACCACGTTGCCTCCATCTGCTGCGACGGTCCACCACCTAAAAGCCTGCCTGGGATCTTTGTCAACGCCCATTCCTTTCGCATAATTATAGCCCAATCTGCTCTGGGCGAGGACGAAGCCATTTTGAGCTGATTTCATCCACCAGGAAAAAGCTTTATGTTCATCACGCTCCACCCCTTCCCCTTTGGCAAACATTCTGCCGATATTATACTGACCGAAGGGATCGCCATTTTCTGCAGATTTTTGGTACCAGTAGGCAGCCTTTATACTATTCTGCGTAATACCGATTCCCTTACTGTATCTCCAGGCCAACGTATTCTGGGCCAGAACATATTCCTGCTCGGCAGCCTTTTCATACCACTTAGCAGCGCTTTCACTCGATTGCTCCGTCCCCGTGCCATTATCGTACATCATTGCCAGGTTGTACTGGGCACTGGCGACCCCCATCTCCGCTGTCTTTTTCATCCAATAAAACGATTTCTGTTCATCTTTGACTACCCCTTCACCGAGGTAGTACATATTAGACACTTTGATTTGAGCATTCTTGTTGCCATTCCTCGCAGCCAGCAGAAACCAACGGAAAGCCATGACCTTGTCAACTTCAACCCCTTCCCCACGATAATACCGCCATCCCACATCAATATCGGCCAGGTCATCACCACTTGCCGTGAGCTTGTTCACCGACATTTGCGTTTTCTTCAGATTATACTCATCCCCATTGCCCAAAGCATCCACAGCAACAACAAATATAGGCAAAACAACAAGAATCAGATTGATTCCAAATATCAATATCGATTTTTTACTCATAACTCTTTGAAATTCCATATATCACCCACCCGAACATGTTCATCAGCGGGAAGCTCGTCTGCTGGAAACAGTACACATCTTAATTAATTGCAACTGATTCCAGCTTATGACAGGTCGGATCGTATCAATTCCAACGTAATCCTCCAAACAAATATTCTAGATAGTGTCTATCACTCAATGGGATACTTTGTTCTAACTCAAGGCACTTAATAATTTTAACCGCAGGCATATACACGATATCCGAGTCTGCACTTACCTCCATGGATTAGCTTTTGAGAGTAACGAAAAATTTGTACAGGTAAGTGAGGTACGAGACTCCGAAAGTGTATTCTCGGAGACCCTCCTAGCTTTTCTGAGGCAACTGTTTCAGATACCACTCCATAGGATCTATCAGTTCGAAACCACTTGCCAGCAACTTCTTTTTTACGTTGATAACATTGTTGGTCAGCAAATAAGGAAAAACAGCCCTTCTTTCCTTATTCCAGTACCTTGCCACCAGCACGCTTCCCAGAGAAATTTTTTCTTCTGTTATAATATCGACAATTTTCTTCATCTGCCCCTGTTGCTCTTTGACCAGAATGCATAATAGACTGCCGGGTTCATCTATATTCATAATATTTACAAAGGCGGTCAACAAATCACGTGTCGATAAAATACCCTTAAGATACCCCTCTTCATCAATTACCGGTAAAGCTCCGACCTTTCGTTTCTGCATTACCAGTAAAGTATCCTGGAGTGTATAGTAGGCATAGATGGACATTGGTGTTTTGGTCATTATATCGCCGATAGGATGATTACCTATTTTGGCCAGAGTAATGTCATAGTCCGGTTTTTTGAGCAGGGTAGATGGCATAGAGTCGCGAATATCACGATCCGTGACGATACCGATAAGCTTTCCAACCTCATCAACAATCGGCAAATGGCGAATGTTCTTTTCCGACATTAAAGTTTTAGCATCACATATCGTCATTTCCGGACCGGCAGTAATGAGGTTTTTTGACATTCTATCGCCTACAAACATAATACCTCCTAGAATTCTTCTTTTATCTCAGTAAATGAATTGGTTCCGACTGCATTGGCTACTTGATTGCCGCCAGCATTTTGATATGGTTTTCAACCAGAATCGGTAAAACATCGAGATTATAACCACCCTCAAGCACCGATACAACCCGACCACCAGTAAACCGGTCCACCAGGTTCATGATCACTTCTGAAACGAAATCATATCCATCTGTCGACAGATTCGTACCGGACATCATGTCACTTTCGTGGGCATCAAAACCAGCCGACAGCATTATGAATTCCGGTTCAAATTTTTTAACAGCAGGGACAAGATCCTGCATGATCAATCGACGGTACTCAGCATCACCTCTCCCAGGCAGGACTGGAGAGTTAACGGTAAACCCTTCTCCCTCACCAATACCAACCTCAAATTCCCTGCCGGTCCCTGGGTAAGCAAAAGAAGGATGCTCGTGGATTGAATAGTACAATACAGAGGGATCGCGATCGAAAATATGCTGTGTACCGTTACCATGGTGAACATCAAAGTCTATAATAGCAACTTTTTTAATGTTATGTTCCTTTTGAACATACCTGGCGCCAATTGCTACGTTGTTGAAGTAACAAAAACCCATGGGCTTATCTGCCTCCGCATGGTGCCCGGGAGGACGGACTGCACAAAAAGCATTGTTAATTTCACCTCTCATCACCATATCAATTGCTTTAAGAACCCCTCCGACTGCGCAGATAGCAATGTCATAAGTATCCCGGCAAATGGCGTTATCCGGATGCTCGAATTCGCTAAGACCAGAAATGCAAGCCTCATCAAAACGCATAATATAGTGAATAGTATGGATCGCCTCTATCCACCTCTGGTTCGCCTTGTCTGCCGTTATAAGGGTAAGTTTTTCCATTAATCCGGAGTCTGAGAGCCTCTTACAGATCGCTTTTAAACGTTCCGGTGATTCAGGATGGTACCCTCCTGTATCGTGCAACAGATATCTGTCATCGTACACAAAACCAGTTCTTTTCATAAAGTTTTCCTGTTTCTCAGTTAGTATCTCTTTTGCCTCTTCAGCCGAAGGTGCAGACAAAAGCTGTCTCCGAAAATGCAAACTCGATTGCCCTTCTGCTTTCCATCTTAATCCGTTATCGTCTCGCTTTTCCGTTATGCATCCATTCGGACAATAACTCTGCCGGTCTGCCCCCCTTTCAGGATCAACTCAATTTCTTTCTCCAGATTATCGAGAGAGACCTCTCGACAAAGTTCGTTCAATTGGGTTGGTTTCCAATCGGAGGCAAGGTGTTGCCACACCTTGCGTCGATGCTCCATGGAGCAATTCTGGGAATCAATGCCTACCAGCGAAACTCCACGCAGGATAAAGGGAAAGACCGTCAACGGCAGGTCCGGAGAAGCAACATTACCACAACAGGTGATAACTCCCTGAAGATCCGTAGACTTGATGGCAGCAGCTAGAATCTCCCCACCGACGGTGTCGATCACTCCCGCCCAGACACCCTTAAGCAATGGACGTTCATGGCCAATGGTCGCCTCGGCTCTTGAAAGAATCTTTTGGGCACCTAGACCTACAAGGAACGGTTCCGCTTCTTTTTTTCCACTGACTGCAGTCACCGAATAGCCAAGTTTCGAGAGCATCGCAACAGCCAGACTGCCGACGCCCCCTGTTGCCCCGGTTACCAGGATATCTCCTTTGTTAGCTGGAACACTGTGGGCAAGAGCCAGAATAGACATGCCGGCAGTAAAACCGGCAGTACCAAAAATCATGCTTTCCCTGAGATCGAGTCCGACGGGCAGTGGAACCACCCAGCCTGCCGGCACCCTGATGTACTGTCCAAAACCGCCGGAAGTATTCATACCTAGATCATAACTTGTGACAATCACCTCATCACCAGTGTGAAATGCATCACTCTTACTCTCCACGACAATCCCTGAGGCATCTATTCCAGGTGTATGAGGATAATGTCTTGTCACGCCGCGGTTACCACTTGCTGACAAAGCGTCCTTATAGTTTAGAGAAGACCAGCTAACCCTTATTAAGACCTCACCGTCCGGTAACTGATCGATTGTTTTTTTTTTAATTGAACGAGAGAAGCCTTTTTTCTCATCCTCCTCAACCACCATTGCCCGGAATGTTTTTAGAATCATATCTGAGAACCTCTAGATAAATTTTCTTCTTTGTTTATCCAACACTCATTGCGTGTTAGTACCTTACAGATTATTTCACGTTTACCGGGGTTAGTTTGATAAATGATTTAACAAATTCGATCAGACTCAACCACCGGCCATGCTTGTTTCACCTTGTAACCCACATCCAACATGCAGGCCCTGACAAAGGGATCGTGATAAAATGTAAACCAACTGTTTTGTGGAATGTAATAATCAAATAACTCTTTCTTAAGATCTATAACCTCAAGGGGGAAATTATCGTATGCCATTCCCCACAATGGATTTGCATGTGCATGCGTCGGAAAGAGATCCCCAAGGTGAACAGCCACCTGATCTCCTGATCTGATTTCAACCAATTGATGTCCCCGCGTATGGCCACCAGTAGGGCGTAGCACCACCCCGGGAACGATTTCTTTTTCCCCCTCAAGCAATACGAGCTGTTTACTCTTTTTTAACAGAGAGAAATTATCCACGAAATAAGTGGATTTTGCACGCGGATGGGGATTTTGAACATCCTCCCATTCTTTTTTTTGGATAAAGTGAACTGCCTCAGGAAAAGTCAGTTCTTCTTTGCCTTGCTGAGTGTAAAATTCAATACCGCCGGCATGGTCAAAATCACAGTGGCTGAGAACGACCTGCGTTACTTGTTCGCGCCGTATGCCATAGTTTGCTAATTGAGCTATTAGATTCCATTCACCACTGACCTTAAAAATACTTTTCTGTTTATCAGTAAGTTTATTGCCAAGCCCGGTGTCGACCAGAATAATGCTTTGTGGTGTTATAACCAGAAGAGGAGCATTACACATTGGAATGGTGTTTTCTGCATCGGCAGGATAGCTTTTTTGCCACAGTACCTTAGGCACTGTACCAAACACTGCTCCCCCGTCCAGTCTAAAATTTCCACCACTCAACCAGAGGAGCTGGATGTCTCCAATTTTTAAAGAACCACTGATGTGCATTCGACCTTCCTCACTATTCCAGATAAGAGACCAATCGAGACCCCAGACACTCTGCGCGAACTCAAAAATAGTAATGGTTAAACTATAGCCTAGGAGGCTGCCTGAGAATAGTTATTTTTTCCTAAAAAGATATGCAGAACTATTCTACCCTGATAACAGACAGCATTTTCTTTGCAATTTTAATATATTCAGGAACAAGCAACGAATCTTGATCCTGCCGTCAACTCTTTCTCCTTGACAAACAAATTGGATATACATTAAGTATAAGAGTAACATTGTTACACTTAGACAAACAGTTCTAGCAAATAACTACAAGATTACTGTTTAATATTAGTATGTTAAAAATCATAACACCTTCTTCACCAAACCAAAACCAATTTCAAAACAGCACGACAGTCACCTAAGATATTTTTCTATTTATGTATTTTATTAGTGTCTTACCACCAAACAATCAACAACAACCATAATCTGCGGGACAATTAAAAAGTAACAATGTTAGATGAACTCAACCCAGAGGTACAGGAACGACTGGAAAAGGCGGTTATGGAAATTTTTTCCACCTCAGATTTCCATAAAGCCAGCATACGCGTAATAGCAGAAAGGGCTGGCGTAAGTTTCACAACTATCTACAAACATTACGGAAGTAAAGAAAGACTTCTCTTTGCTTTTGTCAATATTTGGATGGGCGAACTCACCAATCGCATTGCGGATCACCTCAACGGCATTGAAGACCTCAAGGAAAAACTCAGAAAAGTGTTCTGGCTGCACCTTGATTATTATGAACGAAACGAAGGACTCGGCCGAATTCTCTTCATGACCTTGCCCATGCAGACCTGGATGAAGGACGAATCCTTCGATCAGAGGAAAAGAGTCAGCCTGATACTTTCCGTTCTCAAAAAGGGACAACAACAAGGCATCATCAACCCGAACGTCAGGGCGGGATCCCTTCTCGATTTTATGCTCGGATTCATTCAGCGTACCTTTTTTATGTGGATAATACGAGGCAAGCAGGGCAGTCTTGTCGAAGAGGCAAACGACCTGTTTGAGATGGTCTGGCAAGGCATGGCAAATCCGAAGATTATCCAATACATTAAACCAACGGATAGTCCGAACGACCAACGAGTAACCTAACATCCTACAACCCTAAATCAAGGAGCACGAAATATGTCTTTAGACAAAAGAAAACTCTTGCTGGAAAAAAAAGAAAAAATTGCCCTTGGGGGAGGAGAAGAGCGACTAAAAGCGCAGCACAGTAAAGGCAAAATGAGTGCACGAGAAAGGCTTTTACACCTCTTTGACAAAGGCACGTTCATTGAAGTGGATGCTTTTGTTAAAAACAGGTGTACCAGATTTGGCATGGACAAGCTCGATTTTGAAGGAGAATCAGTCGTTACCGGATACGGACAGGTCGAGGGGAGAGTCGTCTTCGCTTATTCGCAGGACTTCACCATAACCGGTGGGTCATTGGGGGAAATGCATTCAAGAAAAATCGTCAAAGCCATGGATAGTGCGGCCAAGGTCGGTGCTCCTATCGTCGGCCTGAACGATTCAGGAGGAGCGAGAATTCAGGAAGCAGTTGATGCCCTGTCTGGGTACGGCGATATCTTCTACCGAAATTCCATATATTCCGGAGTCATCCCCCAAATTTCCGCGGTAATGGGACCGTGCGCCGGTGGTGCGGTGTATTCGCCGGCACTTACCGATTTTATATTCATGGTCGACAAGACTTCACAGATGTTTATCACCGGCCCACAGGTTATAAAAACGGTTACTGGGGAAATAGTATCCGCCGAGGAACTTGGAGGAGCCATGACCCATAATAGTGTCAGTGGTAATGCTCACTTTATCACCGATAACGAGTTGGACTGTCTCGCTCAAATCCGAAAGCTGATCCAGTTTCTACCCTCAAACAGTATGGAGAAAAGCCCCTCCCTGGCTTCCGGCAAGGACATAAACAGACAAATCTACGAACTGGATGACCTGGTTCCGGACAACCCCAACAAACCTTACGATATACTCGATGTCATCCTTCCTCTCACGGATGACGGGGATTTCATGCAATGCCAAGCCTATTTCGCCACCAACCTTATAACCGGATTTGCCAGAATCAACGGCAAAGCGATCGGCATTGTCGCCAATCAGCCAAAGGTCATGGCCGGCTGTCTCGACATGAACGCCGGTGACAAGGCGGCCAGATTTATCAGAACCTGCGACGCTTTCAATATCCCATTATTGACCATCGTTGACGTCCCTGGATTCCTTCCTGGCACTGCTCAGGAATATGGCGGTATCATCAGACATGGTGCAAAAATGCTCTTTGCTTACAGCGAGGCAACGGTACCTAAGGTCACGCTGTTGACCCGCAAGGCATATGGTGGTGCCTACCTTGCCATGTGTTCTAAATCCCTCGGTGCCGACATGGTGTTTGCCTGGCCGTCAGCTGAGGTTGCCGTCATGGGCTCGGAAGGTGCAGTAAACATCATCTTTAAAAACGATATAGCCAAAGCGGAAGATAAAATCGCAACCAAACAGAAAATACTCGAAGAGTATGCAGCCGAGTTCGCCACACCGTACAAGGCTGCGGAACGTGGTTTTGTTGACGATGTTATTGAGCCACACACGTCTCGCCAGCGAATTATCGACGCCTTTAATATGCTCGAAGGTAAACGGGAAAAACGACCTGCAAAAAAGCATGGCAACATACCACTTTAATAGGAGAGAAAGACTATGATCGTTACGGAATTGATGGCTCGTTTTGCCAATCCCGAAATCATCCAGTCCCTGTCCATTTCGGATAAGCTTTTGGCGGGGCTCATTACGACTATTCTTGGGATGGGCATCACTTTCATTGCGCTCATCATACTACAGTTCATCATTTCCTTGATGGATAAAATTCTCAATAATTCCAGAGCAAAACCAACACAAATCACACCAACTGTTCCTACGAGAGAAAAATTGCCGGACATCAAGGTCGAACCCGGCCAGGATGATAATGAACTTGTGGCAGTAATTGCCAGTGTAATTGCCATGAAAATGAAAACATCGGTTGGACGCATAATAATTAAAAATATTGAGAAAATTGAAGATCAGTCACCGATCTGGAATCGAGCAGGCATTATTGATCAGATGAACAGCAGATTTTAAAATATAACTGGAGGTCCTATAGATGAAAATGTTCAGAGTTGTTGTAAACGGCAGCGAATACAAAGTAGGAATAGAGGAATTGGCAGAAGAAATTGCACCCCAGCCGACTCAAACTAAAGCTGCTGTGTCCCCAACAAATACCAAGCCAAAACCTACAGTCAACGTTCAACCAACCCACGCAGCAGCCAAAGTTGAGCCGGTACTCTCCGGGGGAACCATCGTTGCTCCCATGCCTGGAACTGTGCTCGAGGTTGCGGTGACTGTCGGAGACAATGTCACTAAAGGACAGACCCTTTTGATACTTGAAGCGATGAAAATGGAAAACGAAATCATGGCCCCCGCCGATGGCGTGGTTCAGGAAATCAGCATAACCAAGGGCGTATCGGTTAACGCCGGCGACATCCTGGTTGTCCTGTCATTTTAAAGGGAGACATCTACCATGCTGCAAGCTCTTCTCGAATTCGCCAAAAGTACCGGATTTAGCGGTCTGACTATAGGAACGCTCATCATGATCGGCATAGCCTGCCTGCTCCTTTATCTGGCAATTGTCAAAAAATTTGAACCGCTTCTGCTGGTTCCCATTGCCTTTGGTGTTTTACTGACCAATCTCCCTTTTGCCGATTTAATGGCTCAACCGGTAATGGAAATAAAGGGCAACCTCATTCATACCGTCCAACCTGGTGGGTTACTTTTTTATTTATTTCAGGGAGATCATCTGGGTATATTTCCTCCACTAATTTTTATGGGTGTGGGAGCAATGACTGACTTCGGACCACTCATTGCCAACCCAAAATCACTGCTCCTTGGTGCGGCCGCCCAATTTGGTATTTTTATCACCTTCATTGGGGCAATCGCCTGCGGCCTGTTTACTGCCCAGGAAGCTGCGTCCATTGGAATTATCGGGGGAGCGGATGGACCCACAGCAATTTTCCTCTCATCAAGACTCGCACCACACCTCCTTGGCCCTATTGCCATCGCCGCGTATTCCTACATGGCCCTTGTACCTATAATCCAGCCCCCAATCATGCGCTTGCTTACCACGAAGAAAGAAAGATTAATCAGGATGAACCAGCTGCGGGATGTGAGTAAAAGAGAAAAAATTATCTTTCCAATAGTGGTAACAATTGTGGTCTCATTAATGGTACCTCCGGCCGCAACACTTATTGGTATGTTGATGCTCGGCAACCTGTTCAGGGAATCGGGAGTTGTCGGAAGACTTGAAGATACCTCCAAAAACGCTCTTATCAACATTATAACTATTTTTCTCGGCGTGACTGTTGGGGCGACCGCTACCTCCGAGCAGTTCTTAAAGATAGAGACCCTGGCTATTCTCACCCTGGGGGTAACCGCATTTGCCATAGGCACCGCCTCGGGTGTCCTCCTCGCCAAGCTTATGAATAAACTCATGAACATTAACATCAACCCGCTTATCGGATCGGCTGGTGTTTCAGCAGTACCGATGGCCGCCAGAGTGTCCCAGGTTGTCGGACAGAAAGAAGATCCTGGTAATTTCCTTCTTATGCACGCCATGGGACCAAATGTTGCCGGGGTTATAGGCTCTGCGGTTTCTGCAGGTGTGCTGTTATCACTTTTTGGGAAATAACTGAATGAACACTACACAGCTTTTTACTTGTAAAGTTATAAGCAATACATTACAACATACGTGTAACATTGTTATCCAACTCAAGTTTCCGACAAAAAGATATTAATTTTTTTCACGACAATTCAACAAATTAACTTTTTTATTCAGCAATAACGATACTACATTGATCATACCAGCGACCATTTCAACTTACGGACGAAACTGGTATATTTTTTCCATGATAAGAACAAAGTTTTTCAACAAGACCAAACTTTAGATATGTCAGATGAATTAAACGAAGATATACACAAGCGACTCGAGAAGGCCGTCCTGGAAGTTTTTTCCAGCTCTGATTTTCACCGAGCTTCCATTCGAGACATTGCCAATAAAGCTGGAGTCAGCTTTACGACAATCTACAAACATTACGGCAGCAAAGAACGTTTGGTGTTTGCATTCGTCGACATATGGATGGGCAAGCTCACTGATCGAATTATTGATCACCTTCAGGGCATAGAGAACCTCAAAGAAAAACTACGTAAGGTTTTTTGGTTGCAACTCGACTACTACGAGCGCCATGAGGGTCTGGGCAGGATAGTTTTTATGACCCTGCCAATGAAGACATGGATGGCAGACGAAACCTTCGCCCAACCCCGTATGATGTCACTCATGATTGATGTCCTGAGACAGGGACAAAAGGAAGGAATCCTAAACCCACACGTTCGGGCCGGCACTCTGCTCGATTTCCTGATGGGTTTTGTTCAACGCAGTTTCTTTATGTGGATTCTTCGAGGAAAGAACGGTTCTCTGTCTGACCAGGCAAATATTATGTTCGAAATGGTCTGGCAGGGAATGATGGCAAATCCACTACAACCGACTCAGCGCTCTGGACCTGAGAAAAAATAGAACCTGGTCAGGCTACTGAAAGTTACCCACTCGATAATATATGTTACGTCACAAATTTTACTATTTGGAGGAATGCAATGGAAATACTTAAAATTGATCATTTGGGAATAGCCGTTAACAGCATTGATGATGGAAAAAACTTCTGGTCGGAGATACTCGGCCTTAAGTTTGAAGGGTCGGAAACGGTTGAGACCCAAAAGGTAACGACGGCTTTTTTCCCAGTTGGAGAAAGTGAAGTTGAGCTCCTCGAATCTACCGCACCGGATGGCCCGGTAGCAAAATTTATTGAAAAGAAAGGCACTGGATTCCAACATGTCGCCTTCAGAGTAGCCAATATTGATGAAGCTTTGCAGGAACTAAAGGACAAAGGAATTCAGCTCATCGACCAGCAACCACGGATTGGCGCCGGCGGTGCCAAAATCGCTTTTCTTCATCCTAAAGCGACAGGTGGCGTACTCGTTGAGCTTTGTGAACGTTCATAGATACTACTCACTCAAACCCCTGCCGGGGTAATGATTTCATGTATAAAAGGAGCAAATGATGTCAGAGCAGCCAACATTACAGAAATGGGCAGAACTCGCCTCCAAACAAATGAAGGGGAAATCCGTTGATGCACTCGACTGGATGACACCGGAAGGAATCAAGGTTAAAGCACTCTACACTGCAAAAGATCTCGAAGGCATCGAAAACGCCGATACCATGCCGGGGATGCCTCCCTATACGCGTGGCCCCATGTCAACCATGTATGCTGGACGGCCCTGGACAATTCGCCAATATGCTGGTTTTTCCACAGCCAAGGAATCGAATGCCTTTTATCATAAGGCTCTTGCAGCCGGTCAGAAAGGCTTATCAGTGGCCTTTGACCTGGCTACGCACCGCGGATATGATTCAGATCATCCCAGAGTTGCAGGTGATATCGGCAAAGCCGGCGTTGCCATCGATTCCGTGGAAGACATGAAGATCCTCTTTGACGGCATCCCTCTTGACAAGATGTCGGTCTCCATGACCATGAACGGGGCGGTTATTCCTATTCTTGCCGGATATATCGTTGCTGCCGAAGAGCAGGGTGTCAGCCACGATAAACTGGAAGGCACCATTCAAAATGATATCCTCAAAGAATATTTGACCAGAAACACCTATATTTACCCTCCTGGTCCCTCCATGCGGATAATCTCCGACATCATGGCCTTCTGTTCTAAAAATATGCCAAAGTACAACACTATCAGCATCAGCGGCTATCATATGATGGAAGCCGGTGCCAACAGCGTTCTACAGACTGCCTTCACCCTCGCTGACGGTGTCGAGTATGTCAGAGCCGCCTTAAAGAGCGGTATGGATGTAGACACCTTTGCCCCTAGACTCTCCTTTTTCTTTGGCATAGGCATGAACTTCTTCATGGATATAGCGATGCTGAGAGCCGCCAGAACCCTCTGGCATCGACTGATGAGCGAATTCAAGCCGAAGAATCCGAAATCATCGATGCTTCGAACTCATTGCCAAACTTCCGGCTGGAGTCTCACAGAGCAGGATCCCTACAATAACGTAATCCGTACGACGCTTGAGGCCATGTCCGCAGTGCTCGGTGGTACCCAGTCCCTACACACCAATTCCTTTGACGAAGCAATCGGTCTGCCCACTGATTTTTCAGCCCGCATTGCCAGGAATACGCAGATCATTATAGCGGAAGAATCGCAGGTTTGTCACGTCGTCGACCCATTAGGGGGCTCCTACTACATTGAATCCCTTACTAACAGTATTATCGACGAAGCGCAGAAAATCATTGATGAAATTAAAAGCTTGGGTGGTATGGCCAAGGCCATCGAAACCGGCATGCCTAAAATGCGTATCGAAGAATCGGCAGCCAGGAAACAGGCCAGAATAGATCAAGGTCTTGACGTCATTGTCGGCGTGAACAAATACAAGCTGTCGGATGAAAAAATAGATTTCGAGGTCAGAGAAGTCCCGGCAACGGTTCGCGACGAACAGGTTGCCCGTATCAAGGAGATCAAAGCCAGTCGTAATCAGGCCGCAGTTGATAAAGCGCTCGCCGATCTCACCGATGCTGCCAGAAATGGCGGCAACCTCCTTGAGGCCGCCCTTCCTGCTGTTCGAGCGAGAGCCACGGTAGGTGAGATTTCCGATGCAATGGAAACCGTTTTCGGTCGTTTCGTTGCCACTACCCGATGCATCTCAGGGGCGTATTCATCTGAATTCGGGGCAAATGATGAAACTATCGCTGCCATCAAACAACGTACCAATGTATTCCTTGAAAAACATGGCAGGCGCCCTCGGTTGCTGGTCACCAAAATGGGCCAGGACGGACACGACCGTGGCTTCAAGGTAATCGCAAGCGCCTATGCCGATCTCGGCTTTGATGTGGATATCAGTCCGATGTTCCAAACGCCTGAAGAGGCTGCTAAAATGGCCATCGAAAATGATGTCCATGTGGTTGGGGCTTCCAGTCTTGCTGCCGGTCATAAGTCGCTCATTCCAGCGCTCATCGAGGAACTGAAAAAACACGGTGGTGAAGACATTCTGGTTGTAGCAGGTGGTGTCATCCCTCCTGCTGACTATGACTTTCTCTTCAAAGCCGGAGTCAAAGCTGTATTCGGGCCGGGTACTCCGATCCCCGTTTCTGCGGACAAAACTCTTTCACTTATAGAGGAAAAACATCAATAGTGTAAACAGGTAGTACCACAACGGGTCCAGAGGTTTTCCCTCGCTTAATCTCTGGATCCGTTGTGTTTTCACTTTTCGGTAGCGATCGCTTTATCCATCAACCATTTAGTGTAACTTTTCCTATGCTTAAAAGTCCTCAGGAATATGTAGACGGCGTTCTCAGGAGAGATCGTCTGACGCTCGCCAGAACCATCACTCTTATCGAAAGCACCTTGCCGGCCCACCAAGAGTTGGCTCGAATAATTGTCGACCAATTACTTCCCTACACCGGCAAAGGGTATCGAATTGGTATAACCGGTGTTCCTGGTGCTGGAAAAAGTACCTATATTGAAAGCTTTGGCAACATGCTCACAGATATGGGACATAGAGTGGCAGTTCTGGCCATCGACCCAAGCAGCAGCCGAAGCGGCGGGTCTATTCTTGGCGATAAAACCCGCATGGAACGCCTGGCAGTCAACGAAAATGCCTTTATCCGCCCCTCTCCTTCAAGTGGAACACTTGGGGGTGTCGGCAGAAAAACCAGGGAAACCATGCTTGCCTGCGAGGCGGCAGGCTACGATGTTGTGATGATCGAGACTGTCGGCGTTGGTCAATCGGAAACCACCGTGGCCTCAATGGTTGATTTTTTTCTGGTTTTGATGATTGCAGGTGCAGGCGATGAACTCCAGGGAATTAAAAAAGGAATTCTTGAGGTGGCGGATATCATTGTCATCAATAAGGCAGACGGCGACAATGTGCTGCGAGCTGAAATTGCCCGCAAGGAATACGAAACTGCCCTGCACATGCTTATGCAGAATAGCCCGAATTGGAGCCCACAAGTCCTGACCTGCAGCTCACTCGAACAAACAGGTATTGACAAAATCTGGGATACCATCCTGGACCATCGCAAGAAACTTACCGCAAGTGGCGAAATGGCCAAAAAGAGGCAACACCAAACACTTGAATGGATGTCTTTTCTCCTTGATGACGGATTACGACAATGGTTTTACACTGACCCTAAGGTTAAAGCCGCACTCCCTGGATTGCGAAGCGATGTGGAGCTGGAACGTACATCTCCTACGGCAGCAGCGGATACCCTACTCGCCTTCTTGAAAAAAAGTTCGTTATAAGATCACAAGCAAGCTAACTAGATAAACCTCTCCTTATTTATACCAACCTGAGTATTCGATATAGTTATTGGCGATCCTCTCAATTTCGCCGGAGATGAGGTCCTGACCGATGTCCTTTATTTTTTTAGCCGGTACCCCGGCGTAGATCGTTCCTGACTCGACATGGGTTCCTTGCGTGACCACTGCACCCGCTGCGATGATTGTATGACTCTCTACAACGCAGTCATCCATAACAATAGCCCCCATACCCACCAACACATTGTCATGGATGGTACAGCCATGGACGATGGCATTGTGTCCCACAGACACATTGTTACCAATATTAACGGGAAATTTCAGATAGGTGCAATGGACCACAGCGCCGTCCTGAATGTTTACCTTATTGCCTATCCTGATATAATGCACATCACCGCGAAGCACTGCGCTATACCAGACGGAGCATTGATCCCCCATCACCACATTGCCAATGATCACTGCATTTTCGGCCAGAAAACAATCCTCGCCAAATTTCGGCGTATACCCATTCAACTCTCTGATGATCATAACAACCTCGCAGCTCGAAAATTCAAAATCCGGCTTGGTAGTACAAATAACCTATCTGATGGTAAGGAAACAACCAAGACGAGGCGCGAGACTTCACAAAAAGGACAACACAAAGTCCCGCGCCAGGAGCGAGCTAACTAATTACGCAGAGTACAGCACCTTTAGCAACAGTGTCACCACTGGCAAATTTTATGCCTTGAACCGTTCCGTCACAGGGAGCAGTAAGGGCATTTTCCATTTTCATTGCCTCAAGAACGACAAGGGTGTCACCTTTTTTTACTGCATCTCCATTTTTTTTCTCATATTTAATGATCATGCCGGGCATCGGGGCAAGAAGCAAAGTTCCGTCCACCGAGGCGGCCGCTGCCGGTGCGGGAACTGTTGCCGGAGCAGGTGCAGCCGCAACAGTTTGAGCCGGAGCCGGAGCAGCCGGGGTTGGAGCGGCTACAGAAACTGCCTGCATAGCCCCGGTCGGATCGACAGCCACATCGAAATATTCATTATCTACGAAGACGTTGAAGGTTCTAACCGCCTGAGATTTCAGCGGAGCGTCGCCTTTAGGTTCAATAAGTAAGCCGGCCTTGGCTTTCTTAATGATCTCGTCTTTTTTCTTAACTTCCTCCATGGTAATGGGCTTCACGCTCGCAGGTGGCTCGGATTTGCCGTATTTCCATTCTAAAAACTTCTTCCCGGTAACCGGAAACTGGGCGTAGAGAATGAGATCATCAAGATCAACAGCCAGATCACCAATTTCGGCTTTGGCCTTTTCAAGCTCTGGCTCAAGTACCTCTGCCGGCCTGCAGGTAATAGGCGTTTCTCCACGTGGGTAGCCCTTAAGAGCTTTCTTCTGTAACTCAGCATCAATCGGAACCGCAGTCTTGCCGTAAAGGCCGTAACAGAGATCCTTCACCTGGCCGGTGATCATTTTATACCGCTCACCGGGGGTGTCATGCAAAACATTATTAACCGTCTGCACACCAACTATCTGACTTGTAGGGGTAACGAGAGGAATCTGACCCAGATCTTTACGCACCTTCGGCAATTCCTTGTATACCTCACCGATTTTGTCCAGCGCATCCATTTCTCGCAGCTGGTTGACGAGATTGGACAGCATCCCGCCGGGAGTCTGGTGGAGCAGAACATTAATGTCGATTATGGAGACCTTTGAATCGTCAAGCAGATGCTTATATTTCGGCATCACATCTTTTTCCAGAATCTCATTTATGACCGCCAGTTTTTTAATATCAAAACCGGTATCGCGACTCGTCCCGAGAAGCGCCATAACCAAAGGCTCTACCGCTGCATGGGAAGTTCTATAGGCATACGGTGTCATACAGGTATCGATGATATCCACCCCAGCCTCTATCGCTTTCAGGTGGGTCATTGGCGACATCCCTGAAGTGAAATGACTATGCAAATGAATGGGTGCCTTTACAGCTTTTTTCAAGGCCTTGACCAGCGGGTAGGCATCATAAGGTGCAAGCAAACCGGCCATATCCTTAATACAGATAGAATCCGCCCCCATGTCCTCCAGTGTTTTCGCCCTGTCAGTATAATATTCGAGATTATAAACATCCCCACCGAGGCGGGGTTCGGTAAGGGTATAACAAATACAACCCTGGAAATGCTTACCGGCTTTCTTAATCCCTTTAACGACAGTCTCGAAGTTGCGGTAATCATTTAAGGCATCAAATGTTCTGAAAACATCCATGCCGTTTTCCGCCGCCCGATCAACAAAGGCATAGGCAAGATCATCGGCGTAATTACGGTAACCAACAAGGTTTTGAGCCCGCAACAGCATGGAAAACGGCGTCTTTTTAATATATCTTTTAAGGGTGCGTAACCGCTGCCAGGGGTCTTCATTGAGGAACCTGTGCATGGTGTCAAACGTTGCTCCACCCCATGTTTCAATTGCCCAGAAGCCAACTTCGTCCAACAATTCTGCCACCGGGATCATGTCTTCCGTACGACCACGGGTCGCAAAAAGGGACTGATGTCCATCACGTATGGACAGATCCATTATTTTCACAGGGTTCTTGGCCTTTGGCCGATCCGCGCTATAATTCAATGGGGTCATTTCTACTTGATCACTCATCCTATGTCTCCTATCGCCTGATCTTTAAACTTTAGATTCTATTAAAAGCGGGTAAACGCTCTTATTTGGATTAATCTCCGCATAGTCATCATTTCCTGACAACCACTCAGCCCCCACGGACTATACACGGCACCTGGGGTCTCTCCAAAGGGCACCTGCTGTTCCAATGCCATTGCCTCTTCCTGTTGCAGATAGAGACTTACAGCAGCCAGAGCAGCGGCCAATTTCTTTTTTTTATCTGCCATCAACTCACCCACTGATTTTAATGTCTTAAGGTCATCTTCTTAAACTCAAGAACCTGTGCCTTGGGCGGCATAACAATTCGAGCATTCCGAATTACAGACACGAACCTCAATCTTATGCGCGATATATTGCATAGTCTGTTTCCTGACCAAGCAGTTTGTCTATTTCGGTCTGAACTTCGATACGCTTGGGATTATTAACCCAGCTATTCCAATCTTCCACAGAACGCCAGGTGCTAATAACCATTAACTCATCCTTGTTATCGATTCTGCTGAGAGTCTCCCCAGATATATAGCCAGGTTGCTCCAGAGTAAGTGCCCGCAATTTTTTTAAAAGGAGTGTGAGTTGGCTAGCATTTTCATCCTGGACCTTTCGTTTGATAATGATTTTCACTGTCATTTGAATCTCCTTGTTTGTGATCAAAGTGACTACGGTCAGTTACAGCGGAATATTGCCATGTTTTTTCATAGGATTAGTATCGCGTTTGTTTCGCGTTAGCTCTAACGCCCGGATAATTCTAGCCCGGGTTTTGGAGGGTTCTATGATATCATCGATATATCCTCGCTGGGCTGCAATGTAGGGATTTGCGACCTTATCCTGATACTCTTTTTCCTTTTCGGCGAGAAATGCACCAGGATTGTCAGCTTTCGAGGCCTCGCGGCCATAGAGTACACCAGCCGCACCCTTGGCTCCCATCACTGCAATCTCCGCGCTTGGCCAGGCATAATTGATATCTCCCCGCAGGTGCTTGGAAGACATTACACAGTAGGCACCACCATATGCTTTTCTTGTGATAACAGTAACTTTTGGAATAGTGGCCTCAGCAAAAGCATAGAGAATTTTTGCTCCATTTCTAATCACCCCGCCATATTCCTGCGCTGTTCCCGGCAGAAACCCCGGCACATCAACAAAGGTAACGACAGGAATGTTAAAACAGTCACAGAATCGCACAAACCGGGCTCCCTTTACCGATGAATCGATATCCAACACCCCGGAAAGATATGCAGGCTGATTGGCAACGATGCCGACACTCATCCCGTTATACCTGGCAAAACCGACTATCAGATTAGGGGCGAAGCTTGCCTTAACCTCAAAAAAGTCACGATTATCAACAGTGTCCAGAATGACATCCTTCATATCATATGCCGCATTCGGATTTTCAGGGATAATCGCATTGAGAGCAAAACTCTCACGGTTTCCCGGATCCGTGCACGGTACGACGGGAGGATTCTCCATATTATTTTGCGGCATGAAAGAGAGGAGTCTTTTTACATACTCGATAGCATCGGCACCAGACGTTGCAGCATAATCGGACACGCCGCTCTTGGTAGCGTGCATTGCCGCCCCACCCAAGGCCTCCGTAGTAACGTCTTCAAAAGTCACCGACTTAACGACTTTCGGGCCAGTGAGAAACATGTACGATTCATTTTGCACCATGACCACAAAATCGGTCAGCGCAGGAGAATAAACAGCACCTCCGGCACAAGGTCCGAAAATTGCGGAAATTTGCGGAACAACTCCTGAAGACATGACGTTACGCTGAAAGATTTCCGAGTATCCAGCCAGACTTTCAATGCCTTCCTGGATACGAGCCCCGCCGGAATCGCCCAAGCCAATTACCGGAGCCCCATTTTTAAGGGCAAGATCCATTACCTTGCAAATTTTTTCAGCAAATGTTTCGGAGAGAGAACCACCAAGTACCGTAAAATCCTGGGCATGGACATAGACAATCCGACCATTTACCGTACCATACCCGGTTACTACACCGTCCCCGGGAAAAATCTGTTTCTCCATGCCAAAGTCCTTGCATCTATGCGCCTTGAACATGTCGAATTCTTCAAACGATCCTTTATCAAGCAGTAAGTCGATGCGTTCTCTGGCGGTCATAAGCCCTTTCGCATGCTGCTTATCTATCCTTTTCTGACCACCACCCAGTCGGGCCTCAGCCCTGAGCTTTGCGAGTTGGTCGAGTTGGTCATTTGTCTTCATTGTGTCTCCTTGAAACAAAATTCAAAGTGCACTTTGCAGTGCACCATCATTTCGACCACATAATCAGGAAAAAACTTCCTTACATAATTTACCTAAGGAACCCAGATCTTCGCACACATAGATACCGGCATCCTTCATTGCTTTGATCTTTGCGGTGGCAGTGCCCTGCCCTCCGCTTACAATTGCACCGGCATGGCCCATGGTTCGCCCTGGAGGAGCTGTCAAACCTGCAATAAATCCGACTACCGGCTTTTTCATATTGGCCTTGATCCAGGCGGCCGCTTCCTCTTCCGCGCTGCCACCTATCTCACCACACATGACCACTGCCTTGGTATCTGGATCTTCATTAAATGCTTTCAAGCAATCAAGAAAGCCCGTTCCATTTATAGGATCGCCACCAATACCGACACAGGTGGTCTGACCAAGTCCAACCTGGGTTAATTGATGTACTACCTCATAGGTGAGCGTCCCTGAACGGGAAACAACACCAACCGGACCACCCGGGGTGTGAATCGCACCAGGCATAATGCCAATCTTACACTCACCCGGGGTAATAATTCCGGGGCAATTCGGCCCTATCAGCCTGGTCGTCTTTTTCGTCGCCAGGTAGTTCTTGATCTTCATCATATCCATAACCGGAACACCTTCAGTTATGCAGACAATAAGCTCTACACCAGCATCAATAGCCTCGAGAATGGCATCGGCTGCAAAAGGAGGCGGAACCAAGATCATGGAAGCATTGGCTCCGGTCTTATCCCTGGCCTCTTGAACCGTATTGAAAACAGGTACCGAATCCATTTTCTGGCCACCTTTTCCAGGCGTCACTCCTGCTACCACATTTGTACCGTAAGCGATACACTGCTGGGTATGAAACTGCCCTTCCTTGCCGGTGATACCCTGAACAAGGACTCGTGTTTGGGAATTAACTAGAATGCTCATTTTTTTCCTTTGCAAGTATATTTATACATACACCTTTTTAGAGTCAGGCGATTTTCTTCCAACGTCTGCCTCATAACCCTACATCAAAATATCTTTCCTGGAACCACAGAGCTTTTGATGCCACATTTATCTTTCCTGAAGACCAGCCTGAAACACAAAAAAAGAACACTCCTCCAGCCGGAAGAGAAAAGAATCTTTTACTCGTTCCTCATTTTCTTTTTCGTGCTGGTAATGTTTAATACTGGAATTTTGTGGATGGTCTAGTCGGCGTAACAGTTTATCAATCAGGCTACAAGTTCGGCAACTTTTTTGGCAGCATCGGCCAGATCCGTCGCATTTATTAGTTTCAGCCCGGATTCTGCGAGAATTCGCCGTCCTTCCTCAACATTGGTTCCTTCCATCCTGACAACTACGGGAACCGATAAATTAATTTTTTCAGCAGCTTGAACCACACCCTGAGCCAAAACATCACAGCGAAGTATTCCGCCAAAAATATTAATCAGAATACCTTTAACCTTTGAATCACTCAGAATAATACGAAAACCGTTTTCGACCATCTCTGCGTTGGCACTACCACCTACATCAAGGAAATTTGCAGGTTCCGCGCCGGCTTGCTTGATGATATCCATAGTCGCCATGGCAAGACCTGCTCCATTAACCATGTTACCTACATTGCCATCAAGATTGATGTAATTGAGGTTAAACTTGGCTGCCTCTGCTTCGGCAGGATCGTCTTCGTTCGGATCATGCATAGCCACGACATCGGGATGCCTGAACAAAGCGTTGGAGTCTATAGCAACTTTGGCGTCTAAGGCGATAATTCTATTATCTTCAGTAACGATCAACGGATTGATTTCGACCATGGAGCAGTCGTAGTCGACAAAAAGATTATAAAGATTTTTCAAGATAACGCCGAATTCTTTCATCAACGCTTTATCCAACTCAAGCCCAAACATAACCCGCCGCAAATGATAACCCTGAATGCCGGTTATCGGATTTACCGGAACCTTTATTATCCGCTCAGGCGTTTTCTCGGCAACTTCCTCAATATCCATGCCGCCATCCTGACTTGCCACGATGGTGATGGTCGCTGTGCTACGGTCTGGAATAATTGAGAGATAAAGCTCTTTTTTTATCGCTACCCCTTTTTCCACCAGTATCGTCTTAACGACACGTCCTTCAGGACCGGTTTGCTTGGTAACCAGAGTCATACCAAGTATCGCTTTTGCGGCTGCAGTTACTTCCTGGCTCGTTTTCGCAATTTTTACTCCACCTCCCTTCCCCCGACCACCAGCATGGATCTGGGCTTTGACGGCAACAGGCAGGCCCAGATTAGCAGCAATCTCTCCAACACCCTGTGCGGTGTTGCTTACACCTCCTTCCGGAGTTGGCACCTTATACTTACGGAAAAGCTCTTTAGCCTGGTATTCATGGATCTTCATAAACACTCATCCTAGGAAATGGAGCAGGAGATCTCTCCAGCCCCTAAAGATTGTTGGAAAAGGCAGCTGCCCGGAAGGACAGCTGCCCGCTTAGATTTATCTTATTTCTTCACATATCCCATCTTAGTCAAAGTCTCGGTGATCTCATTAAGAATCGTTGGATCATCGATAGTTGATGGAACCTTATAATCCTTGTTGTTGGCGATAGAACGCATGGTACCGCGTAAGATCTTACCGGATCTGGTTTTTGGCAAACGTGCAACCTGACAGGCATCACGGAAACAGGCAATCGGACCGATTGATTCACGAACCATCTTAACCAGCTCGTCTTTAATTTCATTACCGTCGCGGGTTACCCCGGCTTTGACGACAAAGAAACCGACGGGCAATTGACCTTTCATTTGATCATCAGCTCCAAAAACTGCACATTCGGCAACATCCGGATGGTTAGAGATGATTTCTTCCATGGCTCCGGTTGACAAACGGTGTCCGGCGATGTTGATAACATCATCCATTCGTCCCATGACATAGACATAGCCGTCTTCATCGATATATCCGCCATCACTCGTTTCGTAATAGCCAGGGAACTTGGTCATGTAAGACTTGACAAAACGCTCATCATTGCGCCACAGAGTCGTTAATGTTCCTGGAGGCAACGGTAACTTACAAACAATGTTCCCCTCTGTTCCACGAGGAACTTCTTCACAATCGTCATTCACAACCCGAACATCATACCCAGGCAGTGCCTTAGTTGGAGAGCCCTCTTTCACAGGAAGCTCTTCGATGCCACGGCAATTACCAACAATTGCCCAGCCGGTTTCCGTCTGCCACCAATGGTCAATAACGGGAACACCAATCATATCCTCAGCCCAGTGCAGGGTATCAGGATCAGTTCGCTCCCCGGCGAGATAGAGGCATTTAAAACAGGAAATATCATATTTTTTAATGAAATCTCCATTGGGATCTTCCTTCTTAATTGCCCGAAAAGCTGTCGGTGCAGTAAAGAGGGTCTTCACTTTATGCTGTGAAATTACTCGCCAGAAAGCCCCGGCATCTGGAGTTCCGATGGGTTTTCCTTCGTAGAAAACTGTAGTTGAACCCTGCAGTAACGGTGCGTAAACGATATATGAATGCCCAACAACCCAACCGACGTCGGAAGCAGACCACCAAACCTCACCGGGATTAATGTCGTAGAGGTTTTTCATGGTCCACAGAAGAGCAACCGCATGACCACCGTTATCTCTCAGAACCCCTTTAGGCATACCGGTAGTGCCTGATGTGTAAAGAATATACAGCGGGTCAGTAGCATCAACTTCAGTGCATCCTACCGGCTTACTTTTACTAACCAACTCACTCCAGTCAACATCTCGTCCTTCAATCATAGTAGACTTGACGATATCGCGCTGAAATAAAATTACTTTTTCAACTTCATGGGTCGACTGCTTAATGGCGCTATCTACGAGAGGTTTATATTCAAGGGTTTTCTTCCCCTCGATAGCACCGGAGGCAGTAATTAATACCTTGGGCTGCGCATGATCAATTCTGATCGCAAGCTCATGGGGAGCAAAACCACCAAAAACGACCGAATGCACCGCACCTAACCTGGCGCATGCCAGCATGGCTACTGCCGCTTCAGGAATCATCGGCATATAAATGACTACCGTATCTCCTTTCCCCACGCCAAGACTAGCCAAGCCACCGGCAAATGTTGCTACTTTGGTTTGCAGTTCCTTATAAGTGATCTTGGCAATGGTGTTCGTCACAGGACTGTCGTATATTATCGCAGTTTGATCAGCACGACCATTTTCCACATGACGATCAACCGCATTATAGCAGGTGTTCATCTTCCCGCCTACAAACCACTTATAAAACGGGGGATTAGAATCGTCCAAACCCTTCTCGGGTTTTTTATACCACGTGATATCTTTTGCAGCCTCTGCCCAGAACTCCTCAGGATTCTCTACACTCCGCTGAAACACCTCGTCAAACTTACCCATAACTGCTCCTTTTGGTCTGAATTTTAATCCATCCACCAGTCTCAATCAAATTTTATACTGCATAGCAGATTATAGTTCAAGAGATAAATCAAACATTGTTACACGACAGCCACAGAAGACCTCGGCATATATTTTATTTAATACTATTATTACTATATGTTACCTACATCACCACCCAACTGAACAGTTTATTTTTTTTCCACCTATTGGAAAACAAAAAGGATATCGTTATTACTGTGTTTTGATGTTATCGTACTGATATTATGCTTTTTTATTAAACATAATATTACACAATTGCACAACGAACAGAACATTGTTACACTAAAATCTTCATTCGAAATCGACTTTATCGATATCTTCAATTAATTTTATTACAAATAGCAAAATACTTTTAGACATCACAACAAAATATCCACCCACTAAAATAGTGTTTTATTGAGGTTCTAGCCGCTTAACAAGGAGCATTTTAACTGTTTTATCAACATGGAGAGAATACTAAGTGAGTGAAATTTATTACTCAGCAATATTTCGTTGCGGAATATCGTTCTGCTCATATTCTTAACGCGTTCACTTATAAATATCAGGTAAGATTGAAATGAAAAGCCCATCAAAGCCCTTTTTTCCAAATGTGGTCCCTGCGAAAATTTTCATGCCGGTTCTTCTCTCAATGATTTTGTTCATTGGAACATTTTTCGGCTACATTTTACCTAAAGTTGAAGCCCATCTTATGGACAGAAAACGGGAAATGATTCATGCCCTAAGTGAATCAGCCATGAGTTCTATCCGCTACTATGCCGCACTTGCACAAAACAAATCTATCACTGTTCCGGAAGCCAAACGACAGGCCGCAGCACATCTACGAAGTCTCCGCTACGGCCCTGAAGGCAAAGACTATTTCTGGATCAATGACACCCATCCCACAATGATTATGCACCCCTATCGTCCCGACCTTGAAGGCAAGGATGTCACGGAGACGGTCGACCCTGCCGGAAAGAAATTATTCCAGGCCTTTCTTGAAACGGTAAAACAAACGGGGGGAGGATATGTCAACTATCATTGGCAATGGCAGGATGAACCTACGAGGATTTTCTCCAAGATTTCCTTTGTCCAGGAATACAGACCGTGGCACTGGATAGTCGGTACGGGCGTATATGTCGAAGATGTACATGCTCAAATTGCCCACATAACTAAGCGTATGACCTTTTTTTTCCTCGGAATCCTTGCAGTAATCGCTATGCTCTCGGTTTATATTGTCTGGCAGGGAGCTGCCGGAGAAACCCATCGCAGGGAAATTGAAGAATCTTTACGGAAAAGTGAAAACAAATATCGCCTGCTGGCCGAGACGGCAAGGGAAATCATCCTGCTCTTCGACTCAGATCTCCATATCAGTTATGCCAATACCGCATGGATAAGAATAAGCGGCTACCTTCTTTCTGAAATGATGGATATGGTGATCATCAATATGATTCCGGATGATCGGCAGGAATCTTTCATGGCAAAATTATTGCAAATCACCAACGATCAACCGGATGATTATCTGCTTGAAACAACTTTTATTCTAAAAGACACCCGAACAATAACGGTTGAGGCGACTTTTGCAAAATTGGACACGGCAGATCAAGTATCAACTTTCCTCATGACAGCTAGAGATATCACCGAAAAAAAGAAGATAGAAGCCCAGACAAAAATGCAGCAGGAACAGCTGATGCAAACCGACAAAATGGTTTCACTCGGGACACTGGTCTCCGGCGTTGCCCATGAGATTAACAATCCTATCTCCTCTGTTATGCTCAACATTCAGGTTTTCGACAAATTGTGGCGGGCGGTGCAACCGATTCTGGATGCTCATTATGAATTGCATGGCGATTTTGAAGTTGGTACCATGGAGTACCCTCAGTTAAGAGAAAGGATGCCACGACTCCTTCTTTATTCTCATGAGGGAGTGGAAAGGGTAAAACGTATTGTCGGCGATCTGAAAGATTTCTCGGGCCATAAGCCATCTGACCTCAGGGAGACGGTTAACCTCAACCAAGTGGTTGAAAAAGCACTAGGATTAATATCCAGCCTCATCAAAAAGGCGACCTGTAATTTCCAGGTTGTTTATTCTGAAAATCTGCCAACGATACAGGGCAACAGCCAGAGACTAGGCCAGGTTGTCATTAATTTGGTGGTGAACGCCTGCCAGGCACTCACTGAATCGAACCAGATCTTGTGCGTCACCACTGGGTATATTGAAGAATCTGAAGAAATTTTTCTGGAAGTACGTGATTCAGGTCCGGGGATGAGTCCAGAAGTTCTCGCCCGCATCAAGGATCCTTTTTTTACAACGAAACGCGACAGCAGCGGAACGGGACTTGGACTTTCCATCTCGGATACCATAATCCGTAATCACGGAGGTTGGCTGGATTTTAGCTCCAAACTCCTGGAAGGAACAACTGCCACAATTTTGCTGCCTCGTTATAGCTCCGACGAAGTGATTGGGAGAATGATATGAGTAAGAGACCATACCCCTCCGATCCTATTCTAGTGATCGATGATGAAGAGTCTATCCTTCTTTCGATTGACACAATCCTCCAACTTGCGGGGATGAACAATGTCCTCACCTGTTCAGACAGCAGGCAGGCGATGACCATTGTGAAGCAGCGACCGCCCAGCGTTATCCTGTTGGACTTGAACATGCCTCATGTAGATGGGGAGTCGATTCTGGAACAGATAAGCAGCCGGAATGAACATGTTCCGATCATTATCATTACCGGTCGCATCGATGCCGAAACCGCCGTGGAATGCATGAAATCCGGCGCCTACGACTACATAGTCAAACCCGTCGACGAAAACCGTCTCATTGCTTCGGTTAAAAAGAGTCTTCAATACCGCGAACTTCATCAGGAAAATCAAGAGTTAAAACAACAACTGCGCGAAGGCAGCCTGAAGCACCCGGAAGCATTTACAAACATCATTACCAACTCGCCTAAAATGATGCTCCTGTTCAACTATGTGGAATCCACCGCCAAAACCTCAGAGCCCGTACTCATTCGTGGGGAAACGGGAACTGGAAAAGAATTATTTGCCAGGGCCTTTCATCAGTTGAGCGGAAAAACTGGAGAATTTGTTGCAATCAATGTGGCGGGCCTTGACGATAACGTCTTCTCTGACACCCTGTTCGGCCATATTAAAGGCGCCTTTACCGGCGCTGATTCCGATCGTCTCGGCCTTATCGAACGTGCGGCAAATGGCACGCTCTTCCTCGATGAAATTGGTGACTTGAGCCCAATTTCCCAAATCAAACTTCTCCGTCTTCTCCAGGAAAAAGAGTATATGCCGCTTGGCCAGGACACCAACAGGACGAGCAGCGCCCGTGTCATCGCCTCGACACATGTCGACCTTTGGGAACTTCAGCAAAAAGAACTATTCCGCCAGGATCTTCATTATCGTCTTCGAACCCACCGGATCATTCTGCCTCCACTCCGGGAGCGTAAGGAAGATCTCAGTGTGCTCGTTAACCACTTCGTTGAATGCGCATCCGAAACACTGAAGAAAAAGAAACCTCGGATACCCGAAGAACTGATGATTCTGCTGGAGTTATACAATTTTCCTGGAAATATTAGAGAACTGCAGGCTATGATTTTTGATGCCATAGCCCAGAATAACAATGGCATTCTTCCTCTCAGCGTTTTCCGCAGCCATATCTCCAGAGCACAAGAAGCAGAAACAAACCACCATACAAATGGCCGGAATGAGGGCATTCCAATCACTTTTGCCAACCCCTTACCTACCATAAAACAAGCGACCCGCATGCTGGTCGAGGAAGCAATGCACCGAACAGGTAACAATCAATCCATCGCAGCATCTATGCTTGGGATCTCCCAACAAGCCCTCAGCAAAAGATTAAAGAATCTATAAAATCAGACAAATAGTAAATGGAACAGCCCTACAACTTTTATTGTTCTTACAACAAATATTGTTCTCCTGGAAGATTGATCAACTGCGGCTTTCAGCGGGAACAAACCCAATGACTACAACTTTAATTGTACCCCTCCCCCTTTAAACACAACCAGATAAGACACCTACATTACTGAATATTTACTAATTCCGGTTAATGGCATATTGTTTGCTTTTGTATTCGTGTTGTACAAGAGGATACACCAACATTCAACATTCTTAACGAAGGAGAAAAACATGGCAGACAAGCAAACCCCGATGGGTAACCCAGCAGTAGTAGGATTAGCAGGTTTCGGTCTCACTACGTTTATTCTGCAAATTCACAATCTCGATCTTTGCGGAATTGGCCCGGTCATCGCCTGCGGCCTCATTTTTGGCGGTTTCGCACAGCTCATGGCCGGCTTGCAGGAATTTAAGGCAGGAAACAACTTTGGTTATAGTGCATTTTGTTCATATGGTGCGTTTTGGATCGCACTCAGTATCATCCTGCTTTTCAATAAATTTGATATTTATAAATCCAGCGGAACCGACCTGGGTTGGTTTCTCGTTGTGTGGACCCTCTATACCATGATTTTGTGGGTCGGAGCCATGAGAATCCACGGAGCGATGGCTTCCACCTTTACCCTGCTTGTTGCCGGATTCATCTTGCTGGACCTGGCACACTTCGGGTATCCAGCCATGAAGCAGGTCGCAGCCTACGTACTCATTGGCTGTGCTCTGAACGCCTGGTACATGATGGCTCACGTTATCTTCCTTCAGGTTTTCGGACACGATGTACTGCCCGTCGGTAAACCTTGGATCGAGCCTAAACCGGTTCCCCAAACCCACAATATAGCTGCAACCAACTAAGAAGTTGGCTCTATTACGGCTCGAAAACCGTTCAACAAAAAGCAAATAAAAGATTCATCTATCGAATGTTGTTGGCAAGCGACCAAACACCAGACTCTCGTTTCACTTACACAGGCTTGACATATAAAGCCTACATAAACAATTGCCTCGCAATCGATTCGTAGAAGATGTAACACTATACTGATGAGTGATTTTCGAACCTGAGAGGCGGCACCAGGAAGTAGATACTTCCTGGTGCCGCTTTTTTCTGTATTTCTCCTCCAGCTCTCCACTGCCGGCTCAGCTCAATATTCGGGAAATTAGTTGTGATTGAATCCTTAGTAAGCTAAGATAGAACATATTTTTTCTATTTTTTCTTCCGTTCTACTGGAATTTTCTATTTAAGACTGCCGGCGATATGAATAACCAGCTGAGAAATTATACTCTCCTGGTGCTTTACAGCTGTGTCCAACAAAGATCACAAGGAGCAGAACATGCCTAACACCCAATACTGGGCTGATACCTATTTGCAGAAATCAGTAAGTCCGGCCGAAGCTATTTCGCGCATTCGCTCGGGGCAACGGGTTTTTATAGGTTCGGGCTGTGGAGAACCCCAGATACTAGTCAAAGAATTAGTTGATAAGACTTACAATTTTAGCGGATTGGAAATAGTTCGTCTCCTTGGCCGTGAAACGGCATCACTGACCGCCATCGCCGACAAGACCCGGGATACCAACTTAAATATTCGTTCTATTTATCTTGGTTCGACCAAATCCGACTCCATTGCCAAACAACGGCGCTTCATCACACCGATGAACATGTCCGATGTCCCCAGCCTTTTTACAACCCGTAAAATGCCATTAAACGTTGCATTGATCCAGGTTTCACCTGCCGACGATTTCGGCTGGATGAGTCTTGGTATTTCTGTAGATGTCACTTTGGCTGCCGCTCGGTCAGCTGATTTTGTCATCGCTCAGGTAAACCCAAGGATGCCAAGGGTCATGGGCCAAAGTTTCATTCATGTGAACGATATTGATCTTATTGTTGAGCACGAAGAAGATCTGCTGGCAGTACCGCCCACTAAAACATTTTCCGAAGCTGCTACTCGGATTGGCAATCATATTGCACGATTGATTGAGGATGGTTCAACCCTGCAAATTGGTCTTGATGCAGCATCTCAGGCAACTGTTCAAGCTCTTTCCAAGAAAACAGACCTTGGTGTCCACTCTCAATTTCTGACTGATGATATTATGCATCTGTATGCAACAGGAAACATAAATAATAAGAAAAAGGGCATCAACGAGGGTAAGATGGTTGCATCAATGGCAATCGGTAGCCATAACCTCTACGAATTCCTCAACGATAATCCAGCCATAGATTTTCATCCTTCTGATTATGTCAACGACCCCTTTGTCATTTCTCAGCACAACCGAATGGTTTCAATGAATGTTGCACGAATGATGGATCTCACTGGCCAGGTGACCGCTGAGGCCTCTGCATCTACCCGATTTGCCGGCGTATCGGGTATTCCAGATTTTGTCAGGGGTGCCAGACGATCATCTGGTGGTAAATCCATTCTCATGATTTTTTCCACTCAACAGACAGAAAACGGACTCACATCGAACATTATCCCCCACCTCCAAGACTATGTCGTTGTTGTTCCTCGAGGTGATGTCCATTATGTGGTTTCTGAATACGGGTCCGTAAATCTATTTGGAAAAAGCATTCAGGAACGCGTTATTGCCATGATCAGTATCGCCCATCCGCAATTCAGGGAAGAGCTTTTCGAAGCAGCAAAAGAACGTGGATTCATTGGTGCTGAAAGAAATCTAGGTGAAGCGGCCAAAGCTGTCTACCCGATCCAACTTGAAGAAGTCCTCTCAATTGACGGTAAAACAGTCACTATACGGCCATCAAAACCGGTAGATGAGCGCCGCATTCAGGAACATTACTATAGCCTCCCCAAAGAAGATGTCCTGACAAGATTTTTTTGCCAGAAAACAATTTTTGCCAGACCGGAAATGGAGAGTCGATCTCAGACTGATTATGTAAATGATCTGACTCTCGTGGCTGTGGTTGGAGATTTCGGCTTTGGTCGGGTGGTGGCCGTCGCCGAGTGCATGAAATTGGAAGGTGAAAACATAGCCGAAGTGGCCTTTTCTGTAAGTGAAGAATATCAGGGGAAAGGACTTGGTACCTTTTTCCTTAAAAAACTTGCAGCAGTTGCGAGAGAAAATGGCATTGCAGGGCTGGTTGCTTATACTTTTCCGACCAACAAGGCAATGATCAGACTTTTCAAGACCTTACCATATAAGGTAAAAACCGTCTACGAAGACGGAGACTTGGTTCTGAGTTGTCGTTTCAATGAGCTTTCCTGAAAAGGAAGACCAGCACACAAACACGATCAGGCTAACCTCCCCATTTCGATAAGAAAGTATCTTAACCACAACGAACAGTGGTTCTATCAATCCTCCACTTGAGTTGAATACGATCCTTTACGAAATGATTTTCTTGCAAAAAACAAGGAAATCATTTCCAGGGCACTAGCCCCGCCATAACGCGGCGGGATAAGTTCCTTCACGAAATTCTTTTTTAAAAAGCAAGAGATAAGCGCAGACTTCGAAAGAATTTTTAAGTCACTAACCATTCAGAATAAAAGTAGTAATGGTGGAAACGATTGGATTAAAAAAAGAACTGATCCCCTCCCACCCGCTCAGCCTGACAAGCAAGAACGTACCAACAATCAAATAGGGCCCAGCAATACTTATTACGCTCTTTACCTTTTCAAAAAATCTGCTGTTTGGCAAACAGGCTAAGAGTAAACTGTACCCTGGGAGTGGCGATACTATGATCAAGCCGTAGACGGCCATGGTGACGTTAACCACAACGATAATGGAAAAGACCTTGTCTTCAAAACCGTATGTACCAAGAATCCAGGCAAGACTAGCGGCAATATTAGCCATCAGGATGTTAGCAATGGGGCCGGATATTCTACTCAGTAAAAGAAAGAGCCGGGGATATTTTTTAAAGTTTTTCGTATCAATATCAATTTCTTTCGCCCAACCGAACCCAGCAATGAAAAAGTTCAAAGTGCCAAGTATACTCATGTGCATAAAGACATTAAAATGGAAACGATCTTTGGCGGCTATCTTTGAATCTCCGAGAAGGGTGGCAATAAATGCCTGCCCCTCGGCACTAACAATTATCGCCGTAAGCATAGCTACACAAAAGATTACAATATCTTCAGCGACCGGATGAGAATAATTAATAAGATAAGGTAGATAGAAGTCTGGTTTCATAATTTCCCTTTATGTCGACAAGTAATAAACGAATCAGTCCACTTTACCGTAAAACTCCCCGGAAAACCAAAAAAAATGGTGGGAGTCATTAAGACTCCCACCATCTTGCAACTACAGGTGGATGGTTGTAGATGCTACACTGGTTACAGTACTACCTATTTCCCACTATCTTTTACCATTTTCTGAATTTGTTCTACGATCTCAGGATTAGCCAGCGTCATGACATTGCCGACATCTCCCTTATTGGAGATCGCGCCAAGTACCCTTCTCATAATCTTACCGGATCGGGTCTTCGGCATATCGGGCACAATCCAAACATTTTTACATTTAGCAATCTTGCCAATCTGGAATGTTATAGCATCGGCAATTTTCTGCTGGATTTCCGGAGACGCCTCAAAGCCCGGCTTCAACGATACATAGACTTCAGGCTCCTTACCTTTTATTTCGTGATTGACCGGAACAACCGCCGCTTCCGCGACCTCTGGAACCGTCAGACATACTGATTCAATTTCCTTGGTGCCGAGACGATGGCCCGAAACATTGATAACATCATCAATACGTCCGAGTATACGAAAATATCCATCAGCATCCTGCACCGCGGCATCACCGGTCAGATATGGCCAATCCCGCCAATCCTTGCTGTCGGGATTTTTGTTATACATGCCGAAATAGGTATCGACGAATCGCTGCCTGTCGCCCCAAATGGTTTGGAAGCAGCCCGGCCATGGATTTTGGATACAAATATTGCCGGCTTTTCCAGCACCGGCTGGTATTTCCTTGCCGTTTTCATCGAAGATGATCGGGTGAATGCCCGGTACACCAGGCCCGGCACTACCCGGCTTCATTGGTTGAAGCCCCGGTACTGTCGAACAGAGGAATCCGCCCGTCTCAGTCTGCCAGTAGGTGTCAACTATAACCGCCTTGCCTTTGCCGACTTCTTTCTCGTACCATTTCCACACTTCAGGCTCAATCGGCTCACCAACAGTAGTCATGTGCTTGAATTGGAAATTATACTTGGCGGGTTCATCCGGTCCAACTTTTCTGAGTGCCCGGATAGCAGTCGGTGCAGTGTGGAAAATGTTAACATTGAGTTCCTGAGCAATTCTCCAGGATCGTCCCGCATCAGGATAGGTCGGTACACCTTCAAAAATTACCGAAGAAGCACAGAGAGCCAAAGGTCCATAGACGATGAAGGAATGACCTGTGATCCAGCCAATATCCGCCATACACCAGTACACGTCCTCGGGATGTATGTCCTGAATGTATTTAGACATTGCTGTAACATAAGCGAGATATCCACCTGTCCCGTGCTGGGCACCTTTAGGTTTGCCCGTTGTACCACTGGTGTACATCAGAAAGAGTGGTTCTTCTGAAAGCATTTGCTCGGGCTCTACACGTGCGCCGTAATATTTCTTCAGTTCATTGTCAATGACGATATCACGTCCTTCAACAAGGGCCGAATCCGACGACATCTTGCCTGGGTAGCGTTGCCAGACCAGCATCTTGTCAACTTTTTGTCCCTCTTTAGCTGCCAATTCACATGCTTCATCATCTACGGCCTTGTGATTCAAAAGCTTACCCGCACGGTAGTAAGAGTCCATGGTGATCAGAACCCGACTGTTTGAATCAACAATTCTGTCTGCACAGGCGCTCGAAGAAAAGCCGCCAAATACCACAGAGTGAATAACTCCAAGTCTGGCACAAGCTAACATAGTGATCGGCAGCTCAGCCGACATCGGCATATGAACCGTCACCCTGTCGCCTCTCTTCAAACCTGCAGTATCTCTAAGAAGGGCTGCGAACTCGTTGACGCGAACATAGAGTTCCTGATAGGTAATATGTTGCACTCTTTCTTCTTCTAACTCAGGGACAAAATGGATCGCTGTTTTATTCTTGTTCTTGGCCAAGTGCCTGTCAATACAGTTATAACTGGCATTAATCTTGCCACCTTTAAACCATTTAAAACAAGGCGCATCGCTTGAATCCAGTACTTCGTCCCAATATTTATACCAAGTCAACAACTCTGCAAACTCAGTGTAGTAATCAGGAAAGTTTTTCAACTTGAAACGCTCAAAAATTGAGCTGTCGGTAAGGTTTGCCTGTCCGATGAAGTCTGGAGATGCATGATAGTAAGCTTCTTCCGTCCAATGAACCGCGATTTCAGCTTCAGAGGTTTCTACTACATCTTTCTTATCACTCATAAAAATCACTCCTTGCATATGGCTTAATATTTTTCAGCTGGGTTCTCTGATTTCCAAAACCCAACCAAACCTGAATCAAGAAAAAGATTTTAATTATGCAGTTACTTTGTCAACTCGAACTTCATCCGTATGCATTGGACGCCTGGTCATCTGTGCAAGAATAACTCCAGCGACAAGCAATGCACCAGAGATGTAAAAGGCATAGTTCAAACTGCCGGTAATATCTTGGATAGTTCCACCCAATCTGGCCATAAAAAACCCAAGTCCCCAGCCGATGAATACCAACCCGTAGTTCATACCAAGATTCTTCGGTCCGAAAAAATCAGAAGTAAAGGATGGCATAAGAGCAAGGCCACCGCCATACTGCCAGTAAGCGATTCCCACAGCAATGAACAACAGCAGAATATTCTGGGTAGAGATTACATAAGGAAGAGAAAACAGACAGATAGCCGAGATACCACAGTTCAGACAATAAGCGTTAAGTCGTCCAATCTTATCCGAATAGAAACCTGTACCGACACGGCCAAAAGCATTAACCAAACCACCAAAAGAAACAAGAATCCAGCCATTCGCTACGAAAAAATCCATACCTTTGGCGGCTTTCATTAGCAGCCCGTTGGCATTGGCGATGATAAGCAGACCTGACTGAGTCGTAAGGATAAACATGACAACCAAGGCATAAAATTGCCAGGTTTTCACCACATCAGAAGCTTCCCAGTTGGTAATTGTCGAATTTGCAGTAGCCAGATTTCCACCGGAAAGAGTTGGAGGCTTATATCCCTCAGGTGGGGTTTTCAGCATTGATCCTGCAATAACAACAACTGCGGCGAAGAAGACTCCAAGACCGACAAAACTGCCGGTAATTCCGTAGTTTTTAATAAGATAGGAGCCCAATGCGCCAATATACAACGCTGCACCACCATATCCACCAACGACTATACCGGCAATCAAGCCACGCTTATGGGGACCAAACCACTTGAGAGCGGCTGGCGTAGGTGCTGCATAACCGATGCCCATTCCAATACCACCCAAAACACCAAATCCAATCATGATACCTGTGTAGCTTTTCATGAGACCAGCAATTATACAACCTGCTGCGAGAGTCAAACCACCGAGAATAGCACCAAATTTCGGGCTGATTTTATCCTGAATACGTCCTCCGGGGATCATCAGGAGGGCAAAGATGATTACACAAAGGGAGAAGGGGGTTGCTGCTTGAGCATTGTTGAGATAGACCCATCCGGCGTTTATCCCATCCATCGTCTGACCGGCTTTATCAACATCCACGAGAGCTGATTTCCAAATACTCCAAGCATACAAGATACCGAGACAAAGATTTATTGCCATTCCCGCAAAAACAGTAACCCAAGCTTGAGTCGGAACTGATTGATTCTGTTGCGACATATCTATCTCCTTATTGGAATAGTGATCATTACATTGTCAATCACTCAACCTTACACAGCCCAACATTTACAATTTATCTCATTTAATCTTTTTTCGAGTGATTGATTGACACACAATGAATTGCGAGTTCATGTTTCACCTTCGCTCCTCTTTTACACCTCCTTTTTGGTTAAATTTAGTGGGCTCCGTAAGTACAATCGGACAAACTGATATATTCAAATTTGAAATTGAAACTGCATCTTAGAAACCGACATAAGACTTAATCAATTTTATTTATCAAATATCAAAACAATACTCAAGATAAATATGTCAAGTTTTGCACATTCGTCATTCATTTGTATGGGTTGCCTAAATTCCACGAAATGCCAAAAAAAACATACCCATGTTTCACTATCTCTCAGCATTAAACTTCGAGTGACAGCAAATTGAGCCTTATTTTTTAACAGTCAGCGGGAACTTGAGTTGAATGATAAATGTTGTTAGAATTTTTAAAAAGAATCAGAGAATCATGTTTGGAAAAAACCATTGCTTCTAAAACTACATCCTTTAGAAAAAAGGATCATACATGGCCAGTTCATTTCAAGGGGAAATATTGAAACGGACCTAATAACCACGATCATTTTTACAGTGCGCAGAAGATTTGATGAATGTATCCATATTGTTCCCTCACCTATATTGTAACCTCACTTAGAGGCATAACAGTTCAATAGGTCGGTATCTCCACCGAAATCAACTCGTGAGAAGCCGATACATCTCTGCCATTTTTGCCGGCAAAGAAAATACCTCATTTACAAATATATAATTTCCTCTACCAAACATATATGCCAGGTAGTCATGTGCGGATTTATCTATAGTGATACAAAAAGAATAGACTCCGCTCCCTCGTGCCTCTAAGAGAGCTTTTCTGGTATCCTCAATCGCGTATTGTCCTTTGTAGTCGTCGTAATCTTCAGGCTTCCCATCGGAAATAACGACCAACAACCGGACTGTACTCTGTGCGTCAAGCAGCTTTTTCGTCAAATGACGTATCGGCGGCCCCATACGTGTATAATCCTTCGGTCCAATGGCAGCTATTCTTCCCTGCACCTCTCTGCCATAGGGCTCATGGAGATGTTTGATGTGGAAGAGTTCACTGCGGGAACGCCTCATTCCTGAAAAGCCATATATTCCATATCGATCTCCGACTACCTCAAGCGCCTCTGCCAGTAGAACAAGCGCCTCTTTTACCGCAACCCCCACCCAGCCGGAAGTTGAATTAGACATATCGATCAGAAATATGACGGCAATATTTCTTTCATCTCGTAAAAGTTGGACAAAAAGGCGATCTGAAGGTGAAAGCCCAGCCCTGGAATCGCCCAGCGCTTCGATAATGGCGTCGAGATCGATGTCATCCCCATCACGACGTCTCCTGACAAAGCGGTCTCGTGTTCGCAACATTTCAAACTGACGACGCAATTTATTGAGCTGTGGTTGATATTTTTTTAATGTTCCGACAACAAAGCCGGATCGAACCGGATGAAGAGTTTTTTCAGTCAGGGTACACCAGTTGGCACGGTATCCTGCACGCCGATAATCCCACTCATTGTATACATAGGCATTTGTTGGGATGAGGCTGCCGACCTCTTCGCAATTTTCAGATTCCTGCCGATTGACACCATGTCCGGCCTGGCCTGCTGCGGCCTGTACATACGCTTCGGGCACAACGCCAAGGTCATCTTCTATTTCCCTGATCAGAGCAGCAAGCTCTTCAGGGATTTCAAGACCTTCATTGTCAAGTAGTATGGCATCCTTTCCCCTTGAGTTTTTCTCCATTTGCTGCTTCTGCAGAAGGAGAAGTATCTTTTCCTGCAAGCTGCCTGTGTTACCTCGTTCAGTTTCTTCTTTTTGCAGCGCTCCCTGTTGTTCCAGAAATTTAGCGAGCAGCGCCACAAACTTCTCTTTTTCCTCCTCCCGCCGTAACCTAATGGTTTCCGCTGCTCTGGCAAATTGAAATTCACCCAGAAACAGGGCAACAGCTCCAAGTCTGTAGGAACCGGACAATCGAGTGAATGTCTCATAAAGATCAGGTAACACATTAAAAACACCACGAGTCACCAGATCGTCAATTTTTTCCAGACCGGTATTCTTTCTCAATGAAAACCTTGTAGCCGCACGCCCGTCACAACTTACACATTGCATGAGAATATTCTGCAAAGTAACACTTTTTTCATTATTCCCAGCACCAGGAGCGAGAGTTTTTAATACCTTGCAACAGAATTCCCGACCTTGTCGGATCAGTCCGGGTAACTCCAACTCAAGATAATGGAACACTTTGATGAACTGGAGCACCGAAAAGAGATCTGCTGCCAACTCCCTGTCTTGATAAGGCGAAAATACATCCGGTGTAACATTGTAGCAGCTGAGAACCTCAGAAAAAATCCCGGTTTGGATCTGCCCCCATTGCTGGCTGACGAGGAACTTATAAAGAAAAATATTATTTTCCTTGCTCGCAAAAGTATCCAGAAATTCAGGCAAATAGATTGTCTTTGTGTCGGTGGATGGCAATTGAGCAACGGAAAAATCAAATGACTGTCCTGAGATACCACGCAGATAATGCATCATTCTCACCGAAATTTCTTCGAACGCCACTCCGGATTCCCCACGCATGGGACCAAGAAAAAATCTATCGACGTCAGCCATAAACTGACGCGCGCCAAGTAAGCCGCTGCTCTCATACACGCCAAGAATCCGGCGGACCCATTCTCCGAGAAGATCTATAGGGAAAAGCGTTAACGCTCGAACACCCTCAGTCAAATAGGTAAAACAAAGACTATGACTGACAGGCCATATTGCCTCAACATGACTTAACAGTGCATCCAGGCTCGTTTCGTCCAGTTCTGCCAGGTGTTCAAAAACCTCATCAACTTCCCAAGCATTGGGCCTGGACGGAAGAACGCTGGAATAAAACCTCATTTTCTGTTCGGAGAGTTTCATCTAATTCAGCTAGAAGAGGGAAAACAACATCTCGTCCATGGCTGCCAGCAACTCGGAATCATCTGTCAGACTGTGGAGCATTCCTGCCCTGCAAGCGCTGACCGCATCTATGCCGGAACCGATCAATCTGACAGTCTGAATAATGAGCCGGGTCGAGGCGCCCTCGGCAAGGCCTGATTCTTTAAGGCTCCTGGTCATAGTTGCCAGCTTCACCATCCTGATCGCCATCTTTTCATCTATCCCGCTTTCCCGCATCACAATTTCTTTTTCAGACTGGGCTGGTGGATAATCAAAACTGAGAGAAACAAATCTCTGACGGGTGGAAGGTTTCAGATCCTTCAGCACGCTCTGATAGCCGGGATTGTAGGAGACGGCCAACATAAAATCCGGAGGAGCGGAATAGAGCTTGCCAAGTTTTTCGACCGGTAATTCCCGCCTGTCATCGGTCAGCGGATGAATAACGACGGTGGTATCTTTTCTTGCCTCGACTATTTCGTCCAAATAGCAGATCGCCCCTGCCCGAACAGCAAGAGTCAGAGGGCCGTCCTGCCAGACCGTCTCGTTTTTTTTAACTAAATATCGCCCAACCAGGTCAGAGGTAGAAAGGTCATCATGACAAGAAACTGTAATAAGGGGTCTATTGAGACGCCAGGCGAGATATTGCATAAATCTTGTTTTTCCGCAACCTGTTGGGCCCTTAAGCAATAAAGGAAGTTGATTGGCACTAGCAGCCAGGGCGACTTCGATTTCATTTGCTCGGGGAAGAAAGAAGGGTTCTGAGGTTATGCGGTGTTCTTCAAGCCTGCATTCTAGTAGATCATTCATCTGTATCCTCATAGAAAAAGAAGATGCTTACGTTGAAAACATATGACACCATCGCTCACGGGACAAGGTATAGACAAGAACTGCGTTCGAGTACTGAAGACACCGCTTTCCGGCAGCGCTGCTGTTCCAGTTGACCTGATATGACAAATGTCGTACAATATCTCGTTTTAACGCGGGCTCCAATCCAATCCGGTTAGTCCTCAGGTGTTTTTCAGAGCTTTAGAAACGATTTTTTCCGACCAACGTAACTTCACCCAATGAATTACCATGAATATTTTCGAAAAGATCTTCTCACTCTTGGCAATTTTGTATTCGGTAGGCCTCATTATCAGCTTGATATACTTGCCCCAGCTACATCAACTCAATCGCCTGATTCCAATATGCCTGCTCGGTTTTTTTCTCAACATGGGCTTGATGTTCGTTGTCCTGCGTGACATTTTTTTCCGCAAGTTTAGCAACCAGGGGAGTATGTATTTCTGGATGGCATTGGTTTTGATTTTCTGGCCTTCTATCCTTCTTTATTTGCCCAAATACGGATTTTTACCGAGAAACAGATAAGGTCCGGACGACGACCTCCTCTTGAAATAAATGATCAAGGAACCATTTTTTCCTCAAGCACTCGTTCCTTTCTTGACATCCATATAAATACAAAGTATTTTTCTTCTCTTTTGATTTTGAATCCATTAACGTCTGTCCTGTTTACAGAGTTTTGGTGATACGCACTAAAGGTTTCAAAAAACCATGTGGGCCATTTGACTGCAATAAGACACTATGTTTGAAAATTTAACAGACAGGCTGGAAGGGGTATTCAAAAAACTCCGCGGCCACGGCACGCTCTCCGAAGAGAATATCGACGAGGCTATGCATGAGGTGCGCACTGCTCTTCTGGAAGCCGATGTCAACTTCAAGGTAGCTAAGAACTTCGTTGCAGCTGTCACTGAAAAAGCAATAGGCCGGGAAGTATCAAAGAGTCTCTCGCCGGGCCAGCAAATAATTAAAATCGTCCACGAAGAACTGGTCACGCTCCTAGGAGGTGACACTCAGCAGATCGACTTGGACGGAAGACAGCCGGTCGTCATTATGATGGCCGGACTCCAGGGTTCCGGTAAAACCACCACCTCCGGAAAACTTGCTAAACTACTAAAAGAAAAAGGACGAAAGCCCTATCTCGTCCCAGCCGATATTTACCGCCCGGCGGCCATTGAACAGCTTCAGGTACTCGGTTCTCGACTTGCTATCCCGGTGCACCCATCCACTTCTGATGTGAAACCGGTCGACATCTGCCTTCAGGCGATGAACGAGGCAGCCATCCATAATTACGATACAGTAATCATCGATACTGCCGGACGTCTGCATGTTGATGAAGCGCTGATGGGCGAACTACAGGAAATTCGGGCAGCAATCCCGCTCTCGGAGATTCTGTTTGTGGCCGATGCCATGACGGGTCAAGATGCAGTAACTGTTGCCGATAAGTTCAACAAAGACCTGGAAATCACCGGCATCATCCTCACTAAGATGGAAGGAGATGCCCGAGGTGGTGCAGCCCTTTCTATTAAGGACATCACCGGCAAACCGATAAAATTTGTTGGTACTGGTGAAGGGCTTGAGGATCTGGAAGTCTTTCATCCGGAAAGGGTAGCTTCTCGTATTCTCGGCATGGGCGACATTCTCAGCCTGATCGAAAAGGCGGAGGCTGTTGTCGACAAAAAAGAAGCCGACAAAATTGCCGACAAGCTGAGGAAAAACCAATTCACTCTTGAGGATTTTCTTGATCAGATCCAACAGATCAAAAAAATGGGTTCCCTCGAGCAGATTCTCGATATGGTTCCGGGTATCAATAAGCTAAGACAACTGAAAAACGCACCCAAACCAGATGAGAGAGAGCTTGTCAAGACGGAAGCAATAATCCGTTCTATGACCAGAAAGGAAAGGCAAAACCATCAAATCATCAATACCAGCAGACGGACACGCATCGCGGCAGGATCCGGCACAAATATTGGCGATGTCAACAGAGTTATAAAGAGTTATTCGGAAATGTTGAAGATGATGAAGAAATTTCGTGGAAAACCGGGTGCTATCGCCGGTGTAAAACGAAGAAAAATGCCCAAAGGCATGAAAAGAAGATAGATACTCTCTGGAAATTGTATTTTCAGAAGATTATTGTAATAACAGACAAAATTAACCGGAGGATATACCGGAATGGCAGTTCGTATTCGATTGACTCGACTTGGCAGAAAGAAAAAACCTTTTTATCGTATTATCGTAGCCGACAGTGAAAGCAAGCGTGACGGCAAATTTCTAGATGTAGTTGGGACCTATGATCCACTCAAGGATCCTGCCGTCATCACTATTGACAATGCTAAGTTGCAGAATTGGCTGGGCAAAGGTGCCTTGCCGACGACAACTGTTCAGAGCCTGATCAAGAAATCATCTGCTGTCGCACAATAGTAATGGAAGAACTAATAGCCGTTATCGCCAGATCTCTGGTCGATCAACCGGATGCCGTCAAGGTCACACGAACTGATGAAGAAAACAATGTGATCCTTGAACTGGCTGTTGCTCCGGAAGATTTAGGCAAGGTCATAGGTAAACAAGGCAGAACTGCCAGAGCACTGCGATCGCTGCTTGCAGCATCTGCGGCAAAAGTCGACAAACGCTCAAGACTTGAGATTGTTGAATAAGTATTAGTTGATATGGCTAAAGATTTTTCTTACCCCGCCGACGAGTATGTACTCTTGGGCAAAATTGCCAAGGCACAAGGCTTACGGGGTGAAGTGAAGATCTTTTCCTTTTCGGGACAACCTGAAAATTTTTGTGGGTATAAGGAGATTGTTCTGGTCGACTCATCCGGGAAATTATCTCCACCCCTTGCTGTTCTAAAATTTAGGGTACAGGGGAAATTCGCCATTGTCCAACTAGCTTCAGTTGATAGTCGAAATCTTGCTGAAGAAATCGAGAGCAGGGGTGTTCTACTAGCGAAAAGCCTTCTTCCCGATACCGCCGACGGCGAATATTACTGGTATCAGTATGAGGGCAAATTGGTCATTGACCAAAACGGCCACACCATCGGCAGGGTAGAAAGTCTGTTCAGCAATGGTGCCCAAGACATTATGATCGTCAAATCCGGAGAGGAGGAAATCCTTATCCCGATTACGAAAAGCATAATTGTGCAAGAAACCGCTGAAGAGCTTATCGTAGACCTACCGCCTGGATTACTGGACATCACGAATGAAGCAGGCGAATAATTGTTAAAGATGTCCTTGAATGATTTTTGATATTTTAACAATTTTTCCCGACCTTCTCGAATCGCCTCTTAAAGAGGGGATTATCCGAAGGGCGATTTTGAATGGGCAGATCAGTACAAATATTATTGATCTCAGATCCTTTGCGGACGATCCCCATGCGATGACGGATGATCGTCCTTTTGGCGGCGGCGAGGGTATGGTAATGAAGCCCGAACCGCTGGCAGCAGGGGTTGAGAGCAGGAAAACCGTTGGCCAAAGTTCGAGGATAATCCTGCTTAGCCCGCAAGGTCGCAGGTACAACCAGACAGTTGCCGAGGAGCTCTCCAAGGAGAAGCATCTTGTTCTGGTGTGTGGACGATATGAAGGTGTCGATGAGCGGTTCCGTGATTGTTATGTAGATGATGAAATTTCCATTGGAGATTTTATCCTCACTGGTGGCGAACTGGCGGCTATGGTGGTTATCGATTCAGTCACCCGTTTGTTGCCGGGTGTTCTCGGTTGTGCCGACTCGGCAACAAAAGATACTTTCAGCAGAAACCTGTTGAAGCATCCCCAGTACACCAGACCAAGGGAGTTCAATAACTTTTCGGTACCCGAAGTGCTGCTGTCTGGTGACCATGAAAAGATTGAGGCATACCGATTTATCGCCTCAGTTACTCGGACCCTTGAAAGACGTCCGGATTTAATACGAAAGGAAAAGTTCACGGCCAATGAGATTTTGCTGCTGAGAAAGCACAGTCTTTTGGAGAGGGTGGAAAAAATTCAGTGCAATCGGAATTAAAATGACGTATCAGGGTATGTTAATTTTAAATATTGCCCTTATACACCATCCTGTGGTGAACAAAAGAGGCGAAATAATAGGCTCTGCCGTTACAAATCTTGATATACATGATATCGCCAGAACGGCAAAAACCTATGGAGTTGCAAATTATTTCGTAACTACACCGTATAAAGACCAGCAGCAATTAGTCAGGGAATTGTTGGATCATTGGCAGACAGGACATGGCTCAACATATAATCCAGCACGGAAGGAAGCGCTCAGTATTGTGCGGCTTGCCGATTCGCTGGAGGAGGTGACGACAGCCCTCACAGAACAATACGGTAAACGACCCTTTGTTGTTGCAACCAGTGCTCTTTTACGTGACAACACTCTTAGTTATGTCGAACTGGGTAAAAGAATTACCAAAGGAGATCCTGTTCTGCTGCTTTTTGGAACAGCGCATGGCTTGGCTCCGGAAATACTTCAATTAACGGATGCAACACTCCCCCCAATCAAGGGTGGAACACAATATAATCACCTCTCGGTTCGTTCAGCTGTGTCTATCATCATTGACAGACTGCTTGGGTCCTGAGATTTAGTGCTTGACAGATTATTTTCGTTCATAAAAACCAAGAAAATAATCTGCGAAATGTACTAGCACCCCCATTGGGGTGTTAGATTTAATACTTTAACAATCGTATTCTTTCATCAACAGGATCTAATCCTCAATATACTTCAACCAATAGAAGACGCTATGAGCACAATTATTGACAGAATCAACCAAGAGCAAATGAGACAAGACCTTCCGGATTTCCGTCCCGGTGACACCGTGAAAGTACATATCCGCATCATTGAAGGTGGAAAAGAGCGCGTTCAGATGTTTCAGGGCGTGGTTATCATGAGAAAGCGTGGAACCATGGATGCTTCCTACACTGTACGGAAAATTTCCCACGGTGTTGGGGTGGAAAAAACTTTTTCTATTCACAATCCTCGTATTGAAACCATTGAGGTTGTTACTCGAGGCCGTGTTCGCCGTTCTCGCCTCTTTTATCTGCGCAACCTGACTGGTAAAGCTGCTCGTATCCGTGAACGTAGCATGCCGCGTTAATAGTACTCAAAGTTATCATCCCGGTTCTGACTCAGGTGCTCCTCTACGGTCAGGACCGGATGAGGGCAGAGATAACTTCCTGCCTCGATGATGAATGTCATTTTCTCCGAACTTAGCGGCGATGAGGATAACTTTGGGTTCGAGAGACTTCTCTACTCAAAGGGATTTGTCTGCGTTGCGGGTTGTGACGAAGTTGGCCGAGGACCTCTGGCAGGACCTGTTGTTGCCGCTTGTGTTGTCTTGCCTACTGACTGCGACCACTCTCCTTTTGTTGATTCAAAAATTATTACCCACCACAAAAGGCTTGCACTACGCAGCCACTTGCTGAACATCGGTGCCGCCTACGGTATTGGTATCGTTTCCGAACAGAAAATCGACGAGATCAATATTCTACAGGGTTCGTTGCTTGCTATGAAACGCGCTGTGGACAGCCTTCAAGGACCTGCTCCAGATTTCATTCTTGTCGACGGCAAATTTATAATCCCCCTGCCCACCTCCCAGGAACCATTGATAAGAGGTGAATCGAAAAGTAGCTCCATAGCAGCCGCAAGCATCCTGGCAAAAGTGGAGCGAGACCGTATTATGGTCGAATACCACCAACAATTTCCTGCTTATAATTTCCAGAAAAATAAAGGCTATCCTACGCGGGAGCATCGTCTCGCCATTCAAACAAATGGGATCTGTCCAATTCATCGCAAAACTTTCAGGGGAGTCAGAGAGTATGTTGAATAATCGACAGCGTCTCGGGAAAAGCGGTGAGGAAACAGTCGCCAATTATCTGAAAGCAAATGGCTATAAAATCCTCATCAAAAACTATCGTTGCAAACTAGGGGAAATAGATATCATCGCCAGGGATGGTCTTGACCTTGTTTTTATCGAGGTCAAGACGAGGACCGGTCTTCATTACGGTTCTCCAGCCGAAGCCGTCAATCTAAGAAAGCAAAGACAGATAAGCAGAGCCGCACAATGTTACCTGGCAGAACATCGACTCTTCGACACTCCAGCCAGATTTGACGTGATATCATTGTACTGTGGCAACGCCTGCCACCAGCAGATAGAACATATTAACAACGCATTTGACCTTTGCGAATAGCAGGTTGACTGATTACCATGTAAAGCATAAAGAGAGCAGATGTGAAATGTATGCGGCGTGAAGTGTATGCAATATCAAAACTGATGGCGTCGTAAAAACTCTTCATCTTGTTCGTTGTTACAATTTTTCTATCATTACGACGTACCTTATGTACGCCGAAATGATAGAAAAATTGCACGCCTCCAATATGAAGCTTTTTACTTAGCCATCGGAAGCCGAAGTTTTTACGAGTTTATCAAAACTGACATAACATGACACTATTTCCATTACTTGATGTACTTCCCTGCTTGGCTTAAACAATTTTTCGCAGTACACTACCTCTTATGATAATAATTGGAATTACCATGGGTTGTCCTTCGGGAATAGGCCCTGAAATTATTCTGCGCTATTTTGCCGGAAACGAAAGTCCCTCCGATATTCGTGCTGTTGTGCTCGGAGACAGTAAGGTTCTTGAAAAATGTGGCACCGACCTTAAATTACCCGCCCCGTGTGTACCATGGTTACCTGGTTCTCCTTTACCTACAAGTGGTATCCCGGTCGTTCAGCTTTCAGCACTCGAATTAGGGGATATTGAATGGGGACATCCCAATAAAGCCACCGGGATAGCCATGGCTCATTACATTGAGGCCGGCGTTGAATTAGCTCAGCAAGGTCTCATCCAGGGAATTGCGACGTGTCCCATTTCCAAGAGTTCACTCAATGATGCCGGATACCATTTCCCCGGCCACACGGAAATGCTCGCGAATCTTACAAAATCGACGACCTTTGCGATGATGATGGCCGGCAGCAAGCTTCGAGTGACTTTAGTCACTATTCATTGCCCACTCCGTGCAGTTGCCCATGCTCTTACAATTGCTGGGGTCTACAATATGATCCGCACAACTCATCAGGCCCTGACGGTCGATTTTGGTATCAATGATCCAAAAATTGCAGTCGCTGGTCTTAACCCCCATTGTGGGGAAAACAAACTTTTTGGTAACGAAGAGGATCAGATCATCCGCCCAGCTGTTGAACAGTCCCGAAAAGATAACATTAATGTCTCTGGTCCGTATCCGCCGGATACGGTCTTTTTCAAAGCTGCCTCAGGATCATTTGATGCGGTGGTTTGTATGTATCACGACCAGGGACTTATCCCTTTTAAGCTCCTCCACTTTGATGATGGAGTGAACATCACTCTCGGCTTGCCGATTGTCCGTACCTCTGTTGATCATGGCACGGCCTATGATATTGCCGGTAAAGGTTTGGCCAGCCACCGAAGCCTTGCTGAAGCAGTCAACCTGGCCGCGTTCATAAGCCGTAACCGGTCCATCCAAAACTTTTAAAAATTACATCATGACCAACTTAGTAAGACAAGGAAGATTGATTGTTTTCGAGGGTACAGACGGCACTGGCAAATCTACCCAGTTGCAGCTGCTCAGCAATTATCTGCAAAGCAAAGGTTATCCGATTATCACTACTCGTGAACCAACGGAAGGACAATACGGCAAAAAAATACGATCACTTTACGTGAACCGCAATAAATACAGCCGTGAAGATGAGCTTGAATTATTTTTAGCTGATCGGCGGGAGCATGTGCATGAACTACTGGTCCCGGCTCTCGAGCAGGGGAAGGTTATTCTCTGCGATCGGTATTTCCTTTCGACAGCTGCATATCAGGGGGCCAGAGGATTTGATCCTGAAAATATTCTGGCAATGAACCATTTTGCCCCCGATCCCGATCTGGCATTACTGTTCCAGGTCCCCCTGGATACCGGGCTGAAAAGAATCACATCCGGGCGCGGGGATCAACTGAACGATTTTGAGCAAAGGGAAAGCCTTGATCAAGTCGCAGCCATTTTTTCATCGATCAAACGACCCTACATTCAGCCAATAGATGCAACCGGATCGATTGAGGAGATTCACCGAAAGGTAATAGAGTACGTCACCCCCCATCTCCCTGCACTTTTAACCTATCAGGTTTAAACCATGATTCGCTGTTTTCAATTCTTCTTTGCTCTCTGCTGCTGTATCATTCTCGGCTCCTGTGCGGCCAAACAACCGGTCTCATCTCAGCCAAGGACAGTGCAGCAGGCCGCGGAAAACCAGACGGATCTCGCTTGCGCATATTTTCATTTTCTTTGGGGTACCCATGCCGAATTCCAAGATCAATACTCCGAAGCACTTGGGGCCTATGAAAAAGCTCTGATCTGCGATCCGGAAGCCGGATATGTGAAAGAAAAAATCCCAGTACTGCTGCTTAAAATGGGAGAGTTCGAAAAAGCCGCGGATTGGCTTGCTAAAGCGATAGTGGCTCAGCCCCACAACAACACCTACAGGCTTCTTCTGGCCAATCTGTATATACAACAGGAAAAAGTCGAAGATGCTATCCTCTTGTATAACGAAGTTCTTAAAAGCGAAGCGGATGATGAAGGTGTTCAATTAAGGTTAGCACTACTCTACAGCCATTTGGGAAACTACCGGACGGCAGAGACCATATTCAAAAAATTGCTGAAGAAGGACGTCAATTCATATTTTACCCATTTGTCCTATGCCAGATTGTTGAAGGAGATGGAAAAATATCAAGAGGCGGAGCGGGAATATGAAAAGGCTCTCGCCTTGAACTGGTCAAAAGAGTTAGCTTATGAAATTGGCTATCTCTACGTGGCGGAAGAGAAATTCAGTGATGCCCTGAGAATCTATACAACGATAACTGACGATGACCCTTTTGATGAGCAGGCAGCGCTGAGTCGCGTTCAGATCCTGGTCGACCTTGAACGAAACGACGATGCCCTGAAGGAGTTGTATGACACTCGCCTGTACAGCAAAAAACCAGCGAACATTGATCTCATAATCAGCAAGGTATTGTTACGGAAAAATGAAGTAAAAAAAGCAAAGAAAATTTTGACCAGACTTGCCAAGGAAAGCGACGAACCCGAGGCCCGATACATCCTTGCGTTGCTCGCCTACCAGGAAGAAGACTATTCTACCAGCCTCGCCCATCTCGCTCACATCGCCCCTGAGAGTGATAAACTCGAGGACGCGGTTTATTTGCAGACCCGTATCCTTCAAAAGCTGGGGAACATCGATGAAGCTATCAAGCTTCTAAAAAAGCATACCGAATCTGAAGCCACTCGGAGCCCACTCTTCTATGCCCTGTTATCGTCTTTGTACCAGGCAAAAGGTGAAAATCTCGCAGCTATGGCACTGATGAAAACGGCGGTCAGTATCTACCCCGACAATCATCAATTGCTTTTTGAGTATGCTCTGGTGCTGGACAAAAACGGTATGACAGACCAAGCTCTCCTTATGATGTCAAAAGTGCTGGAGTTCCAGCCGGACCATGCCGAAGCACTTAACTATATTGGGTACACCTGGGCCGACAAGAACATGCATCTTAAAAAGGCGCTTGAATATATCTCAAAGGCAGCTGCGCTCAAGCCCGACAACGGCTACATTTTAGATAGCCTGGGCTGGGCGTACTATCGCCTCGGTGATTTTCAGCAAGCAGTAAAAGAGCTCGAACGTTCGGTGGAACTGATACCTGATGACCCGCACATATGTGATCACCTTGGCGACGTGTACCGTTCTCTTAACAGATTTCCCGAGGCTGTAGAGATCTACCAAAGAGCCTATAAGATGTTCAAAGATGAAAAAGATAAAACAGCTGTTAAACAAAAAATCGATGCCCTGGAAAACCAATAGAACTTTGTTTTGTTACCTTAAACATGTTTTGCTCCTCCTGCTTGTATCCTTTTTCCTCGCCGGTTGTGCCAAAAAACCTTGGCAGGAGCCACTGGGTGATGCGGAGGCTGACTCTGTCAGACAATTGGTTGACACTCTTGTTGCTCAAGATGCTGTTTGTGGCAAAACTTTGGAGGGAGATCTTCTCCTTTTCTACCGGAACCCCTTTGAAAAAAAAGCATTGAGTGGATTTCTGCAGTTTTCCTTGCCCTCATCATATAAATTTGTAATGACAAATCCCTTCGGTCAGCCGATCCTGGTTATTGCCGGAGATCAGATTGCTTTCCAGGCCGTTAACACCCTGGAGAAGAAGTATCTGTCAGGAAGCCTTCGTTCCTTCGGTCTGCGTAACGATATACCCGGCAACCTCTTGGAAGGCGACTGGGGCTCCTGGCTCACTGGAAGAAGCAATTTGTCCAGTCAAGCCATAACAGATATCCGTGATGATCGAGATTCGAGGGGCATCTGGCTAACCTTTAAGAGCAAGGAACAAGGAGGTGTTTGCCACCTGCTTTTTGATCGCGACAAGAAGGTGTTTCTTGTTCGGCTGCTGGAAAATGGAAATGGCCGGGAAATAGCAAAAATCACCTATGATAATTGGGTGACACTGGGAAAATGCAAACAACCTCTGGATATCAAGATAACCGGGCTTGATTACGGAACAGATATACACATAAAATTATCAAATGTTCTCATTACCGATGAGAAGGAGACCTTCCGGCTACGGCCCCCAGCCGGTTACGTTCAGCAATATATGCCGTAATTTTACCTCGCTGATCATTCTTTTTTTTGCCTAATGAACACCCTGGATTGGAGATAACTCATTCACTATCAAAACGAAGAGGTTTTCATTTCTGAAAAAGACCTGCTGCAAATCGTAGTCTCGATCCGGAGAGAGATCAAGAACAACCCGCACTTTCTCCGGATCGTGGTGTTTTGCGGTGCGAATACGCTCAATGTATTTACCGTTAGCTAAGATGGTCTCTTGAACATCGGGGCCCAGATTCATTGCGGAGAAATCACAAAGAACCCGAGGAGCATTTTTTTCGATCGCCGAGACAGTTGGTGGATAAAAATCGTTTAAGTGGAAAAGCACCATCTCCCCTTTACTGGATGAATCGTCAAAGGAAATGCCAAGAATCGTCGGCACCACAGAGGTGGCAATGGCCTTACCGGCAGCTTTACCAATCACTTTTTTGGCTGACAAAACAGGAGATACATTTTTTTCGTCCAGAGGTCTCGCCAAACGTGCAACCTGGCTCGGCGGAGTGCTCCTACTCTCCGATTGAAGGTTAGGAGCAGCACCTGATTGCTGTTCATGAGTATCAGGCGTTAAGGTCACGATCAGTGTGTTGTCCTGCTCCGAATACTCACTGGTATATTGGACCGGTGTTTCCTTGGATAAATCAACCACTACTCTGGTCCACTTAACAGGTGTCTGATGTAATCCTATTCGAATCGCTGAAGCAAGAGTACCATCGGCCAGCTCAATGAAATTTTTGCCTAAATAAATACTCTGTGGAAAATCAATAACCAGACGAGGATTTTCTCCTCGTAAGGTAAATATTTTGGGGACCACGGTTGCAGCAAAACTGAAGGTTATCGTTTCTTTGGCCACGGAATCCTTGAAGTGGGAAATGGATTTTATTATCACCTGATTCTCTGGTTCGGAAAAAGCTACCGAAGAAGTGAAAATATTCACTGCGGCAAAAACCACAACAAGAAAAGAAAACCACTTCATCAGACACATCCTTTTTTTACATATTATAACGAATGCTTATGTTAAAAGCCTTATCGAACTCTTTTGAATACATCATACTGACTTGAAAAGTCAACCAAATTTAAGTACATGGATAGGCTGGTGGGTGGGATAGCCCACGAAGACATGAAGTCACCAGCCTCTTTTCTCTCGTAATTCTCTATGGATTTCTAATGACAGATCGTACAGTACTCTCCTCTATTACCCGCCCTGGCCGCTACCTCGGCCATGAATATAATTCCGTTCGAAAAGTGTGGGAGTCGGCACAGCTCCGCTTCGCCCTCATCTTTCCCGACCTCTATGAGATAGGCATGTCGCATCAGGGATTGCAAATTCTCTATCACCTTTTGAATAACAGAGAGCATTTCCTGGCAGATAGGTGTTATTGCCCAGATATAGATCTTGAACGGCTGCTACGGCAGAAAGAGCAACCACTGACAAGCCTGGAGTCAGCCCATCCTCTTACCGATTTCGATGTGCTGGGCATTACACTGCCCTACGAGCTCTGCTATACCAATATACTGACAATTCTTGACCTGGCTGGCATCCCTCTTTATTCCTGTGACAGGGACAATTCGTTTCCCCTGCTTCTTGGTGGTGGATCATGTTCGCTTAATCCCGAACCGGTAGCCGATTTTTTTGATGCTATTCTCCTGGGTGATGGTGAAGAAGCAATTATCGATATTGCATCCCTTCTGGCCGAGCATAAGGATGACAAGCCGGCGAAAGATGTTCTCCTGGATTTGCTCGCCGAAATCGATGGAGTCTACATACCGTCACATTTTCAACCGGAATACAGTTCCAATGGAAAATTACTTGCAATACACCGTACAGGTGGCAAAAAAGAACACATTTCCAGACGGATAGTAAATAATCTTAACCAGATAGATCACCTTAAACACCCTCTAGTGCCAAACGCCAAAATCGTTCACGACCGGATGGGAATTGAAGTGGCACGTGGATGCACCAGAGGCTGTCGCTTTTGTCAGGCAGGTATCATCTACAGACCGGTGCGGGAGCGAAGTCCGGAGAAGATTATGGAACTCGCCAAAAGCGGGTTAGACGATTCAGGGTTTGAGGAGTTGGCGCTGTTGTCGCTCTCCACCGGAGACTATTCCTGCCTGGAGCAGACGCTTCCCCAGTTGATGGATGCGTTTGCCGGAAGATTCATCTCGGTAGCAATGCCTTCAATGCGGGTGGGAACCCTTACACCTAAAATTATGGAGCAGGTGAAAAGAGTTCGTAAAACCGGTTTTACGCTCGCCCCCGAGGCCGGTAGCGAAAGGCTGCGACGAGTCATAAATAAGGGGATAACAGAAGACGATCTGCTCACCACCTGTACCGAAGCCTTTGCTCTCGGCTGGCGGATCATCAAATTCTATTTCATGATCGGCCTGCCAACCGAAACGGATCAGGATATCGATGAGATTATCCAACTGGTGCAAAAAGCAATGTCGGTGCGGGGTGGCGGTGGATCACCAAAAGGTAAAAAACAGATCAATGTCAGCATTGGCACCTTTGTACCTAAACCCCACACTCCTTTCCAATGGGAAAGGCAACTCACCATTGATGAGAGCACACAACATATACGTCGGCTGCAAAACGGACTGCCCAGAAAAGGGGTCAATTTCAGATACCATAGCCCAAAAATCAGCTATCTTGAGGGTGTCTTTTCCCGGGGTGACAGACGCCTTTCCAGACTTGTGGAACTTGCCTGGAAGGCAGGTGCACGCCTCGATGGTTGGGACGAAAATTTTGACTTGTCACGTTGGCTAAAAGCGGCAGAGCATTGCCGGCTTGACCTCGACGATTTCCTGCGAGCAAGAGAGATAGATGAAACATTGCCATGGCAACATCTCCAGACAGGAGTCGATCTCCAATTTCTAAAAGAAGAGTTGGAAAAAGCAAAAGAAGAAACCTACACCCCTGACTGCCGCTACCATGCCTGTCAGAAGTGCGGCCTTTGTGATTTCAAAACCCTCCTGCCCATTGTTTATAATCGTTCAGGAAAAGTGGTGAATACGGACCTCTCGTCCTCTCCACCGACGGACGCTGAAAAAAGCCGGAGCGAGAACCCGGCCGAAACAAGTCACTTCAAATATCAAGTTCATTATTCTCGAATGGGGAACATCTGTTTTCTTGGTCATCTGGAGATACTTCAAGTTATCTTTCGCACCCTTCGACGTGCATCTGTTGAAACTAACTACAGCCAGGGATTCAATCCTTCTCCGAAAATCTCATTCGGACCAGCTCTGCCAGTAGGAACGGAAAGTCTTGCTGAGTTTTTCATTATGGACCTTCCCGCACCGCTCAAGAATCCGGAATTAATTGCGGAACGACTGAATGCCAAACTCATTCCAGGCTTAAAAATCACAAAAATCGAAATCCATTCAGGCAAGGTTCCAGAAAAGATCCTCATATCTTACACTCTCACCCTCCCGGGAGCTATTACCGACTCTGAAAAGTCGAGAACAGTCGAGTTTATCAACAGCGACAGCTTTATCATAGGTAAAACGAGGAAAGGAAGCACTAAGCAGATTGATATTCGACCACTGATCAAAGGATTTTCAATTATCGGTTCCGATTCTGTGCAGATGGAGATGGTCTCGGCCAGTGCTCAACCCGGTATCAAACCCCTTGAGGCTCTGACAGAGATTTTTGTTCTTGATCAGGAGCGCAGCCTCAAGACCAAGATTCTAAAAACCGCCTGGAATGCACTTGAGTAAAGCTGATTGAGCAGGGTAACAATTACTGACGCGACGGCGCTATAGGACAGCGTAAGATTTTGAAATCAAGAAATATGTTTCTCTCTGGATGCAGGGTGTTTTTTTCTGTACTTCTGATATGGTCACTCCTTCAGCCGCTCTGCGCCTATGGTTCTCTAGAAGCGAAACAATACATCGACAATGGTGGATTTATCGTCAGTGATGATTCCGGCAGGATGAAATACCGGGAACAGGATCTTTTTATTCCGGCCTCCACCCTGAAAATTCTCACCTGTCTGGTCGCCCTTGACCAACTTGGGAAAGATTATCGATTTGAAACACATTTTTTTCTCGACGGACATAATAACCTTTATATCAAGGGCTATGGCGATCCTTTTTTGACTTCCGAAGCCATTTTGGAAATAGGGACAAAACTAGCTGGACTTGGTGTTCAATATATAAAATCACTTTTTCTGGATGAAAGCAGTTTTGCCTTAAACGGAGAAACAGCAGGAATTGAGAATTCCGCCAATCCCTATGATGCCCCGAACGGTGCTTTGGCAGTGAATTTTAACGCCCTGCCGGTAGAAGTGAACGATGATCGTACAATTGACTCGGGCGAGCCACAGACTCCAGTTATCAACTTGATGTCAGAGGCGGGAGCCAGCTTGTTACCAGGCCGTTATCGTATAAATATTGATACTCTTTCGCGATCGGGACTGCTCTCCCCGACACTCCGCTACACAGGAGAATTGTTTACTGGTCTCTTTAAGCAAGCCGGAATAAGCATAAACAAAGGTTACAGCAAGAAATCAGTCCCAAAGGGCTTGAAACCGATCTTTATTTACCGAGGCATAAAATCACTTGATGAGATCATCAGGGCCTGTCTGAAAAATTCCAACAACTTTATCGCCAACCAACTTTTTCTTACTTGCGGGGTTAAATCTTACGGACTGCCGGCAACCTGGGATAAGTCCCGTAAAACCTTTGCCTTGTTTATCAAAAAAACTTTGCAACTCAGTCCAATGCAGATCGCAGTGTTCGAAGGCTCCGGATTGTCGAGACAAAATAGGGTGAGTCCAGCGTCTCTTCTTACTATTCTTAATCATTTCAAGCCTTATAGCGAACTACTCCACAAGCAAAGCGACATCCTGCTAAAAAGCGGCACAATGAAAGATGTATACTGCTATGTCGGATACTTTCCACAGGGAAACAACTTGATACCCTTTGCCATCCTGCTCAATCAGACAAAAAACAATCGAGCCAAGATCCTCGAAGTATTGCATGCAGCCTTCCTACAACAGAAACCACGCCAAGCAAACCAATAACTGATTGAAATATTAACCAGTTGTGGTCCTCTTGCCGGAGGAAATGACTTGCATTTGATCTAAACTTGGTTCATTGTTCGGGAAAGTAACTTCTCAGGCAACCTGCTGACACTCTATCGTGCCGCTACTATTGGTGTTTTAGGGTACGTTGATGACCGGCAACCATTTAAATGCCAACAACGACACACTCAGGAGGTTTGAATGTTAGTGCAAATTTATTCCCGCTTTTTTGCCATGGGGCTTCTTCTTTGTTTTATCCTCCTTAGTGGTTGCAGTGCCCCTCCGGGAAATCCGGCAGATGGGAAGAGATGGTTTATGATGAATAATTGTTCCGCGTGCCATGGCCCCCATGGTAATGATGGTCGAGCTGCCAATATTGCAGGAATAAAAATGGGATTTGGCAGCTTTGTGAATAAATTAAGGACCACCGATGCCCCAATCATGCCCCCTTTCCCTGAATCGAAGGTCTCAAAGCAGGACGCAGCCGACATATACGCTTACCTGAAAACCATGAAGCGGGAGAAGGCTCAGTAAATGTGCTGGGAAATATTTTCCCAGGGATAATAAAATTCTTCTCGACAACTGATGATAATGATTACTATTAAAAACAACTCATTATCCCTCCTTGCGCGCCCACAAAAAAAATCGGCCCTTTTTCATCACCCTCTTGAGGGGTGGAAAACAAGAAAGCAATCTTTAAGGAACTCAGTCACAAAAAGGAGACTTGTATGGTAGAAAATTTTTATTCATTGCTGGCAAAAATCGGATACAGCCACCCTCTCCATCCGATGCTCACCCATGTACCGATGGGGATGATAATTGGTATGGTAGTCTTTTCGTTTCTCGGTTTAATCTGGAAAAATAAAAATTTCGATCAGACGGCTTATTATTGCTCAGTACTGGCTCTGGTAGCTATACCGCTGGTAATAGGCGCTGGGATTCTCGACTGGTTGCATTTCCAGCAAGGAGAGTGGAATAACTACATCGTCGCTAAGATGATTTTGGCGGCGATACTTACCATACTGCTCATCTTTTCTGTCGTACTCAAGAAAAAAGGTGCCTCGCCAAGTAGAATGATGCTCATATATATACTGTGCCTTGCTTGTGCCGCGGGGCTAGGATATTCAGGCGGACAGCTCGTTTACGGTTGAAACCTTCCGGCCCAGAGGTACCACATCAAGGCTTGGTTGTTGAAACAAGACCTTGATGTGCTTAAAAGCCACCGGAATTTATTAAAAGAAAGCTAAGCTGAAAGTTTTATCCGAAGATTTTCGCCAAGTACGCTTAAGAAATCTTCGGTGGTTAGATAATGACTCAGCTGCAAATCTCTGCCATGAATACAGAGCGCAAGGTCCTTAGTCATTTTCCCGCTCTCAACCGTTTCAATACACACGGCTTCCAAGGCTTCACAAAAGGTGATGAGCTCCGGATTGTTGTCCAGCTTGCCTCGAAAAGCCAAACCTCTGGTCCAGGCAAAAATGGAAGCAATAGGGTTAGTCGATGTAGGGTGTCCTTTCTGGTGTTCCCGATAATGGCGGGTAACAGTGCCGTGGGCCGCTTCGGCCTCCATAGTCTTTCCATCTGGAGTGATCAGAGTCGAGGTCATCAATCCTAGAGAACCAAATCCCTGTGCCAGGGTATCCGACTGCACATCCCCATCGTAATTTTTAAGAGCCCAGACGAAGCCTCCATCCCACTTCAGAACAGCAGCAACCATATCATCCACCAATCGATGCTCATAACTAAGACCAAGGGCATCCATTTGCGGTTTATAAGTTGTCTGATAAAGTTCTTCAAAAATATCTTTAAACCTGCCATCATATTTCTTGAGAATAGTATTCTTGGTAGACAGATACAGTGGCCATTTTTTATAAAGAGCTTGATTAAAGCAAGCGTGGCCGAATCCGTAAATGGACTCATCGGTGTTGTACATGGCCATAGCTACCCCACTACCGTCAAAATCATAAACATCATAGCTTTGGACTTCACCATCATCGGCAGTAAAGGTAATCGTCAATTTCCCTTTCCCTTTTACCAAAAAATCGGTTGCCCGATACTGGTCGCCGAAAGCATGACGGCCGATACAGATCGGTTTTTTCCAGGTAGTTATCAGACGTGGTATGTTAGCTACCATGATAGGCTCGCGAAACAAGGTCCCCCCAAGAATATTTCTGATAGTACCATTGGGAGAATGGTACATTTTTTTTAGCTTGAATTCTTTAACTCTCGCTTCATCGGGGGTGATCGTTGCACATTTGATTCCTACTCCAAACTTTTTGATGTCATACGCCGAGTCAATCGTAACCTGATCATCTGTTTCATCACGTTTTTCGATTCCCAAGTCATAGTATCGAATATCCAAATCCAGATAGGGAAGAATCAGTTTGTCCTTTATAAGTTGCCAGATAATGCGCGTCATTTCATCGCCATCAAGCTCTACTATTGGGTTGATTACTTGAATTTTTTTCATCTTTTTTATTTCAGGTTAAATTTTTATCTCTTCGCAAAAGGAGGAATAGTGTTTCTGCAATTTTCAACCCAAGGTGTTGGAATTATGTAGATTTATCAACTTGGAAGGTTACTGTTTTCACCTATACATGTGAAAGCCATACTACAGACAATTGTCTAAAGTTGCCACCATCCAACATAAAAAACAGTTGTCCCAGTCCGTGCATAGAAACACTCAACTTTTTGATATAGTCATTTATATATTAATACATTACTGGGTATTATAAAACGGGATTACACTATTCTGCTATGGCATCCCCATAGAGCGTATGACTATTTTCCGACAATTTTTTTAAAATGAAATTTGACGAACTCGTAAAAACATCGATTTTCGATAAATAAGTAAAAAGCTTCATATTGGAGGCGTGTAATTTTCCTTTTATTTCGGCGTACATACGGTACGTCGTAATGATAGGAAATTTGTAACAACGAACAAGAAGAAGAGTTTTTACGACGCCATTAAATTTTAGCGACGACACAACACGCACATATCGCTCAGCAATATCATATCGCAAATCAAAATAAACTAGCCACGCCATGGCAATTTTCGTCGAAAAATTATTCTATTCATTTATTTTTTAACAGTTGGGAACCACCTTCCAGCACGGCTATTTTCAGCGCCACACTCATTTCTAAGCACTTAATCCGCTCTCATCCATCATCTCATATATTGTTTGTTTACTAGATGTTACCATAACCTTTAGGGAAAAATACCATATAAAAACCAGCGATTCTCCCCCATTCTCTCTCAGTTAGATTTATGATAAAAATAATTACAATCGGTTTTCTTTGGCTTGACCAAACTGCACAAAATGATAATAAGAAAACTCTAGACTTTTCATATTGGTAGTAACAAATTGCGCGTGTGTCATATGAACTGAAATATGACATGAGGAGCATAATAGGGGGCAATTCGAGATGGAGGGAATTGGAAAGATCAAATGAAAACAAATAAACAAGAAATAATAGGCTCGTTCACCGTAGTGAACAACAAACAAGAACTGAAACAAGTAGTGGTGAGCCAAGATATCGTTACCCATTATAGCGGCGCAACCAGCCACTCAAAAAACCTCAACCTGGATACAATAGATGGGGTCGAAGTCTACAAGACTAATGATCCGGATATCTTCAAACTCCCCGACGACTCCACACTCCGGAAAATTAATACTTCACGATCAAACAGATAATAGCAGCATCTCCAGTACTGCCCCAGAGATGCACTAACCCTCGGGGCCTTAAGGATTTTTCTTACTCTAAATGATCAAGTGCAGGAGGTAATCCTTCAAGTGACAGGATAAGCCATCCCTTTCCTGGGGTGTCGATGACAAAACAAAACTGCCCTAACTATCATACTCCCGAATTCTATTTTTATTTTCTATTGGATTTCGTTTTCTGTTTCCATTATTTGAAAAAGGACCTATGCTATGCAATTTTCTTCTGCCTGCAGTTATATTACTATCATTCCATAAATCAAAGTCACATTTTCATCAGTTATGAGCAAACAACTCTCTCAGGAAATAGCCAAAAGACGAACCTTCGGTATCATCAGCCATCCGGATGCCGGAAAAACAACCCTTACAGAAAAACTGCTTCTTTTCGGTGGCGCCATCAATCTGGCAGGTGCCGTCAAATCCCGCAAAATTGAACGACACGCAACCAGCGACTGGATGGCTATTGAGCAGGAGCGCGGAATTTCCGTTACCACTTCGGTAATGAAATTCACCTACAGGGATTACGAAGTAAACCTGCTCGACACTCCCGGCCATCAGGATTTCTCTGAGGATACTTACAGGGTTTTGACCGCCGTGGACTCAGCCGTCATGGTAATCGATAACGCCAAGGGAGTAGAGGCGCAGACTGAAAAACTGATGGAAGTTTGTCGTATGCGCAATACCCCGATCATAACCTTTATCAACAAACTTGATCGTGAAGGAGTCTCACCTCTCGATATCATGGCCGAGATAGAGGAAAAACTGCAAATAGAATGCACTCCCCTCTCCTGGCCTATCGGAATGGGCAAAACCTTCAAAGGGGTGTACAATATCTATAAAAAGACACTCCATCTCTTTACCCCCGGACAGAATACCAGAGATATCAAAGGAATCCTGATAGAGAATCTGAATGATCCCAAAGTTGACGAACTCCTGGGCACATTAGCTGCCGAAAATCTCAGGGAGGATCTCGATCTCCTGGAAGGTGCAGCCAATCCGTTTGAATACGATCACTATCTAAATGCCAGCCAAACTCCGGTCTTTTTCGGTAGCGCAATCAACAACTTCGGGGTCAGCGAGATGCTCGACTGTTTTGTTGAAATGGCGCCACCGCCTGGTCCGCGGCAATCGTCGACTCGTATAGTTGATCCGAACGAAGAGGATTTTTCCGGTTTCGTTTTCAAGATCCAGGCAAATATGAATCCGGCGCACAGAGATCGCATCGCCTTTTTCCGCATCTGTTCGGGGAAATTCACCCGCGGCATGAAAGTAAAACATCATCGACTGGGCAAGGAAATAACCCTCGCCAATGCCACTATCTTCATGGCTCAGGAGCGAGCCAACGTAGACGAGGCATGGCCGGGGGATATTATCGGCCTGCACAACCACGGAACCATCAAAATTGGCGACACATTTACCCTGAAGGAAGCATTGAAGTTTACCGGTATTCCCAATTTTGCACCGGAACACTTTCGACGGGTGTTATTGAAAGATCCGCTCAAAATGAAACAACTGCAGAAAGGTCTCGTACAACTCGCTGAAGAAGGCGCAATCCAGGTGTTCCGCCCACTGATCGGTTCAGATTATATCATGGGAGCCGTTGGCGTACTGCAGTTTGAGGTGACCATGGCCCGTCTGCAAAATGAATACAGTGTCAAGGCAATTTATGAACCGGTTAACTTCCAGGCCGCACGCTGGGTTCGATGCGAGGACAAAAAGGCCATGGCTGAGTTTGAAAGAAAAAACCAGGGCGCCCTCGCCTTTGACTCGGAGGGATTTCTTACCTACCTGGCACAAAACGAGTGGATGCTGAAATATTTCATGGAAAAATGGCCGAATATTATCTTTGACAAGACAAGAGAAAATATTTAAGGCAGACTGGAATTCCTCTGGGAGATTGAGCTATCACTTCCCTGTGGTTATTCAAGCTCCTCTTCATCGACAAAGATTAACGCTTGCCCAGAGGTCAGCGCCATAGCTGTTTTTTTCCGGGCGATGGTAATTATGCGCTGAATCGTTCCCCGGGATACCCCCATACTCAGGCCGGCCTCTTCCTGAGTCATCCCTTCTCCGTCGCATAAGCGTAATGCCTCCAGTTCATCCCGGTGCAATTCGATCTTTATGAGCTCGGAGAGGGGGGTTCCCGTCGGCTTAAAGGCCCTGCCACAGAACCTTCCTTGACAATTTCGCGCTTTCTTTGGTCTTGGTGACATTTTTCTTTACTCTGCCTGAAACGGTGTCCGAGTAAATTCCTGTCGGATCGCTTGCACTGTTCGTCTATAGCTGAAAATATGAAATGGTTACTATTTAGCCGGGAAAGGACGAACAGAATGCTCATAGAAGTGAGCATTCTGTTCGAAAATTATTTATCCCGGCAACAGGCGAAAAATTCAATCTGTCAGTGATGACAATTTCCCGATCCTTTACAGACCTGGTCTGCATGCATGATCGGCAACTGATCGGCTGTTAACCCACGAACGACCTGCTGTACTGTTTTCATGCTGCTTCGGTCGGCAAAATAGACAGCGATACCCGCATCAGTAAAGCCACGCATAGGTCTTGCCCCCATTCCGCCGACAATAATCGCCTCCGCACCGGCATCTTGAAGAATTTTCACCGGAACCATGCAGCCTCCGGCCTCATGGTCACCGTTCTTAATGATCGACACATCAATGATTTCTTTTTTTTCATCAATATCAACCATAGTAAAGATATCACAATGACCGAAATGTTCTGATCGGTCTGCATCAAGACCACCTGGTGAATTTGTCGGAATAGCTATACGCATTTTCATCAACCCTTTGTAAATATAATTTTTCTTCTTGAATATCAGCTAATAAAAGAGACACCATTTTTTTTATGTTCATATGCACAATATCACCCTTCTTCTTTGTTGTCAACCAACCATGCAAAATTTTCTTCTCACCAGTTAATAGAAAGGATCGGCGAGCAAAGAACAAGCGATAGACATCTGGAAAGAGATCAGGTAGATTACTTTGAACAAAAATTCCAAAATTGTAACATCAAAAAGGTAAAACGAAAACAGAAAATATTGATAATATTTAAAGACGATCCGAATTGACAGAAGACTTGTTTGACAGAAATCGTTTTTACGACAACACCATCCATCGGTTATTCCGATTTACACATGCTTTGATACACTATGCGCTTTAAACCCACCTCGTTCATATTGGTATTATTTCTAACATTGATTTTCCCTGCCCTGGCCTGTTCAGAAGTCAATCCAGAACAGAAAGCCACCATCAATGAATTAACGGCCACTACTTCGGAAACTCATCTGATCGTTTTTGGAACTCTGGAAAACAGCTTTACCTCCGAGATGATAGAAATACTCAATAGCGGCATCCCACTTCGTTTCTCTTTTTTTGTTGAATTGTACAAAACAACCGAAAAGTGGCCTGACGAGCTGGTAGTCGCATATAATTTCCAACATATCATGACGTTCGACACTCTTAAGGAAACGTATAGGGTTACCCTGGAAGAGGACAACAACAAGGTACTGTCGTTCCGATCCCTATTTGAAGCACAGAAAGAAATTAACGAAATAAACGGCGCCAAAGTTATAGAGCTGAATCAACTCCTGCCAAATAATACCTATAAGCTCAAAATGAGAGCAGAACTCTACCAAAAAACCTTGCCTTTAAGCTTGCATACCATCCTGCCATTCCTCTCCTGGTGGGATGTCGAAACCGACTGGCATACTATTACGTTTAACTACTAGCTTTGACCATGCGAACACCTTCTCAAGAAGGCAAGCCGAATACCAAACGGCCGTATACTGCAAAACAGGTACGTCAGAAACAAAAATTGATCCGCCGGGTCATATTAATTTGTCTGCTTCTGATCCCCTTATTTATCTGGCTCCAAAGTCAACTTCTAAGAGACGAAGCTGAATTACCGGTCAACAACAGTATCCTCGTTTTTGCCCTTATTAACATTAATGTCCTGCTGGTCCTGCTCGTCCTCTTCCTGGTTTTACGAAATCTGGCAGAGCTTTTATTTGAACGAAGAGTCAACCGACTTGGCAATAAACTCAAAACAAAACTGATCGCCTCTTTTCTTTCGCTTACCCTTATCCCAACAATATTACTTTTTTTTGTTGCTCTCCAATTTGTCTCAACCAGCATGGATTATTGGTTTAATGCCAGCATAGAAGATTCTCTGACAGAATCCCTCAAACTCGCCCAATCCCTGTTACATGAAAAAGAACAACAGGTAACTCTCATGAGTGAAGGTATTGCCGTTCGGCTGAAGAATTTGGATATGGCCGCGTATACGCCTGAGACGATCAACAATGCGCTCGACAATATTCTCACCTTCAATCCCATTAACGGACCAGACAGCCTCGCTCTCATAACCAATGACAAGAACCTGGAAATAAGCGTCAAGGGACCGCAACTTCGAGGCGTTATACTTCCGCAAATATCCTTAGAACTTCTCGATAAGGTTCGGAATAAACATGGTCGGGAAATCCTGATTCAGGAGATAAAATCAGGCGATTTAGTCAACTGTATTGCCGAGGTCCAAATAGGCAACGGTGGACTTGGCCGGGCAATGCTTATCACCTCCCTTCTGGTAAAAAGCGAGCAACTAGCCCGCATGACAACTATCTCTCAAGGCATTGAAGGATACCGGCAACTTAAACATTTTAAAGAACCATTTAAGTTTTGGTTGCTCATCATTCTTCTCATTGTCACTCTACTGATTATTTTCGCCGCCATCTGGTTTGGTCTGTATATTTCCAGAGGTATCACCGATCCGCTTGAAAAACTCGTACTGGCCACCAGAAGAGTCGCAGACGGTGACCTGGAGTTTGTAATGGAACGTGAGTCCAACGATGAGATGGGACTGCTCGTTAATTCCTTCAATCAGATGACCCTTAATCTGAATGTCAGCAATAAAAACCTTGCCGAGACCCATACCGCTCTACAGAGAAGTTCCCAAGAGTCGGAGCAACGTCGACGATACACGGAAATCATCCTGCAAAACGTCTCTGCAGGTGTCATTTCCCTTGACGAAAACGGCCAGATAACAACCATCAACCGCTTTGCGGAAAAACTGCTGAGCATTGACAAATCAATGTTCATAGGACTGAAATTCAATGATGTTCTGCCACCACACCAAGCAGCGATTGTAGACGATTTCATAGAAGAACTTCAGGCAACAGGCAAGTCCACCGTCGAGCAGCACATTAAACTTAACGTACTTGGCAAGAATTATTCTCTGCTCGTCAATTTTACCAAACTGGAAGATGAGGAAGGAAAACCGGTTGGTTTTGTATTGGTTTTTGACAACCTTACTAAACTTGAAAAGATGCAGCGTATGGCTGCATGGCGCGAAGTGGCAAGGCGTATTGCCCACGAAATCAAAAATCCACTCACTCCGATACAGCTCTCCGCCCAACGACTTCGCAGACGCTATCCCGAAATACTCAATGAGGAAAACAGTATCTTCGACCAGTGTACCAATACTATCATCACACAGGTAGATGAACTGAAAAGACTGGTCAGCGAATTCTCCCAGTTTGCCAGAATGCCAAAGGTACATAAATCCCCCGACAACCTGACCAAATTGTGCCACAATACCCTCTTTCTCTACCAGGAAGCACACAAAAATATCTCATTTAGCTGTCGGATGGAAACACCTATTCCTGTTTTCAGTTTTGACGCCGAACAGATCAAACGATGCCTGATCAACCTGCTGGACAATGCTGTTGCAGTTTTACCTGAGGGGGGTACAATAGAAATTGAGCTGTCCCTTGATCAGGAGCAGGAAAATGTTTTCATCAAGGTACATGATGATGGCCCTGGCATTTCTAATGAAAATAAACTGAAACTTTTTGAACCCTACTTTTCGACCAAAAAAACAGGTACAGGTCTTGGTCTGGCCATCGTTTCCACAATTGTATCCGATCACAATGGATACATTCGAGTACAGGACAACAAGCCAACCGGATCAATTTTCATAATCGAATTGCCACTCCTTAATAGGCAAGAATTATGCTAACCCCGCTTAACCGGATTTTCCTTTATGCATACAGCTGTCACCAGAACAATGAGCAAACGTATACTAATAATAGATGACGAAATAAGCATTCAGGAGAGTTTGGCCGGCATACTTGACGATGAAGGTTTTTCCTCGATTGGCGTCTCTTCTGCCGAGGAAGGCCTTGAGTTACTGGAAACCATGAATGTTGACCTTGTCCTGCTGGATATCTGGATGGGCGATAACATGGATGGCATGACTGCTCTTGAGAAAATCCATGAGCAATACAGTATGCCTATTATTATGATTTCCGGCCACGGAACAATCGAAACAGCCGTCCAGGCCACCCGTAAAGGAGCCTTCGACTTCATTGAGAAGCCCCTTTCCTATGACAAAATTATCCTGGCCATCTCCAACGGCTTACGCTTTGCCAAGCTCAAACAGGAAAACCTCCTGCTGCGCCAAGGATCAACTCAGCAATCGATCCTTACGGGAGAGTCGGAACTGATTAAGGCATTAAGGCAACAAATCGAGATGGTTGGCCCAACCGATGCCTGGGTTTTGATCAGGGGTGACCACGGAACGGGAAAAGAACTGGTCGCCCAGTCCATTCATCGCGCCTCCCGCTCAAGCGATCAGCCGATGATCGAGGTGAATTGCGCTGCAATCCCCGAAGAGCTTATCGAATCAGAACTATTCGGACACGAAAAAGGCTCTTTTACCGGGGCTCACGCAAGTAAACGAGGAAAATTTGACCAAGCAGATGGTGGCATTCTTTTCTTAGATGAAATCGGCGATATGAGCCTGAACACCCAGGCCAAGATCCTGCGCATCCTGCAGGAGCAGAAATTTGAAAGAGTCGGTGGCAATAAAACGATCAAAGTCAATGTTCGGGTACTGGCTGCCACTAATAAAAATCTCGAGGAAGAGATCGAGGCCGGTAATTTCCGTGCGGATCTTTTTTGGCGACTCAACGTTGTGCCCATTCACGTCCCGAAACTGTGCGATCGACTGCAAGACGTCCCACTACTTGTAGATGATCTTATGAAACTGCTGGTCACACGAGGTGTACAACATAAAGAATTCAGCCCCGACGCCTATCAAGCGCTGATGGAACATCATTGGCCCGGCAACGTTCGGGAACTCCGAAATTTCATTGAACGACTGGCGATCATGTGTCAGGAACAGACTATCACGGCTGTCCAAATTCGCACGTTCCTCAATCCCAATCAACTTTCAGGTCCTGTCGGGAACAGCTCCACTTTGAATCCCTTTTTAGCTGCAGACTACAAAACCGCAAAAAGGTTGTTTGAAAAAGAATATCTACTGCAAAAACTTTTACAGAATGAAAACAACATCTCCAAAACTGCAGAACAGGTGGGACTCGAAAGAAGCCACCTGCACAAAAAACTCAAATCATTTGAAATTATACAATAACTACAGTAACTTTATAACATAAGGAAAAGATACAAATTTTCTTGTTAAATTGATATTTTTATCTCTTAAATATACCAACCCCTACCTTTTACAGGAGCATTAATGGTTTTTCCAGAATATAGACCCAGACGACTTCGTAAAAACAGTGCCTTTCGCGCCCTCATCAGAGAGACTCAACTTTCTTCCGACCAATTTGTCTATCCCCTGTTCATCATCCCCGGCAAGAATAGGAGGGAAGAGATTTCTTCTATGCCGGGAGTTTTTCGATTGACTGTCGACCTTCTGGAGGCAGAGGCAAGAGAATGCTTACAGCTTGGAGTCAACTCGGTGATCCTTTTTGGTTTGCCGGAGAAAAAGGATGCTGTAGGTTCAGGTGCTCACGCCAAAAACGGTATCATTCAGACTGCCATCAAAGAACTGAAAAATAAGGTCCCGGAAATCCTGATCATCACCGATGTCTGTCTCTGCGAATACACCGACCATGGGCATTGCGGCTGTCTGATTAACGACGTGGTAGACAACGACGCGACCCTTGAAATCCTGGCTAAAACCGCACTCTCCCACGCCCAGGCAGGCGCTGACATGGTGGCACCATCGGACATGATGGACGGCAGGGTCTCTGAAATTCGTGCAGCCCTTGATGAAAACAATTTCGATTCAGTTCCTATAATGTCCTACGCAGTTAAATATGCCTCATCGTTTTACGGTCCTTTTCGAGATGCTGCTGACTGCTCACCTCAATTCGGTGACAGAAAGAGTTATCAGATGGATCCGGCCAACAGCCGCGAAGCATTGAGGGAGGCGACTCTGGATGTGGACGAAGGGGCGGATATCATAATGGTGAAGCCGGCGGTCGCCTACCTCGATATCATTTCCCGGCTTCGTGACGAATTCGATTTGCCGATTGCTGCCTACCATGTCAGCGGTGAATACGCCATGATCAAAGCAGCAGCAGAAAAGGGTTGGATCGACGGGGACAGGGTAATGGAAGAAACTCTGCTGTCTATCAAACGGGCAGGAGCAGATATAATTATTACCTATTTTGCCAAGGATATGGCCAAAATACTGCAAAGTCGCAGGTAATCGGAGCTGCCAACAAACTCTAAAAAAGAGGGGGAGCAAACATTTGCTTGCTCCCCCCGGTACAACGATATGTATGAAAAACCTGACTCAGAGTAAAAACTTTTTCTCAGTCACTAAACTCTGATGTCGAGAAATCTAGGAATACTGTTCCGACCTTTTGCTTGCCGCTGATTCTGCTGTTCTGCCTGACCCTGGGCTGAACTTCCACCCATTGGAACAATATTTCCGGCAAGTGCCATTGCCTCGGATGAAAAGGAAGTTACATCAGAAATTTTCCCTTCCTTTATCTCTTCGGTAGGGTCAGGCACCTTGCTCTCCGGCCTGACTTGATTTTCCTTTTGTATTCGCTCATTATTAATAAGGGTGGTTACACCGCTTGATTCGCCAATCATAGTTCACCTCTTCTGCTAACACTAAAAGATACATACCTATGAAGAGTATACGACTCTGCCTGTCGTATTGCAAGGAAAGCACCTCGACAATCTTACAAACACCTGATCGTTCGAATTCTTTGTCGCCACCTTGCCCAAAAGATACAGCTCATTGCAGCTCCACTACAATCAGCCAACAGATCATAGACACTGACCGTCCTTCCTGGAATAAAGGACTGATGAAATTCGTCCGAGATACCGTAGAGTAGACAAAAGACCATGGTAAGCACCATCACTCTCCAAGGTCTGCGGTTTCTCTGCTGCTCATTGTGGGCAAAGAGTACAGTGCCCGCCAATACACCGTAAGCGATCATGTGGGCGAACTTATCGATTCCCGGTATCGACGGTAGTGAGAGACTTTCCCCGGTCTGATTTGAGAGAAAAAAAATGGTTCCCATGACGATAATCATCGGAACCATTCGTAACGCTGCAGTCACTTTCCGTTTCATGTGGCAGTGGATTGTTCCGGTTGAGGCAGATGTACTTTTTTGAGTTGCTCTTCACTGAATTTTTTGCGAATGCGTTTCACTGCGGTTTTGAGTTCCCACCCCGGAGCATCCTCAAGGATCGTAACCCTTTTGTCGGCATACGCAGTTATTTCAACTTGCTTGTTACGAACAGCAAAGGTATGACTCCAGTTAATCTCAATGGTCTCGGAGTTCTCATCAATAGGAGCGTCCAATGGCTCCCCACCCTGGGCGACCTGAACACAATCGCAATCAGTCATCTCCATAAGCCAGGCATCCCCTTTTGCCGTTGAAAAAAAGAAGAAAACACCGAGCTCACGGGACATCACCTTCCTGCTCACAGCATCTTGCTGAATTTCCTTAACGGCACTCATCAGGGTAATCTTCAGCGCCTGCTCCGGAGTGAGCTGCGGCCTTGCTCTTTGATCCTTCAATGCACAGCAATGTTTAAATTTCTTACCACTTCGACAAGGACATTTCTCATTTCTGCCTATCTTCGCCATATATACCCTCCAAAAACATAGTTATGCTTTATGGTAACTATTCAGCTACATGCAAAAAACCTACAACAATCCGGGACTGTAACTATTCATCAGTGCTCCAGATGTTCACGATCAGGTTGTTCAGCTATACATTCGGTATGCTGGACGGCCTGATCGTGGACAGATGGGGTGCTGCGGAATAGTTATGCTTTATGAACACTTACTATACCCACAATCGTGACAGGTTTCACATCCTTCTTCAAACCGGAGCTGGCCGGAACATTCAGGACAAACCGAAGAAAATCCCTGCTGAGTTCCAGCCAAAAATGACTTAAACAGTTTACCTAATTGGGCAGGCAGGTCTTGCATATGTCCACTGGACCTGTCAAGCTGTTTAATAATTTCATCCATAGGTACATTAAACCGCAATGCCAGAGAAACAAGACGACAGGTAGTTGTCCACATAGTCGATTTATCTTTTAAATCAACGCGATTATCGAAGGGGAATTTGGCGAACACCTCCATCGGTTTTTCATTTTCATCAAAACAGACAATAATATATACCGACTTCTGGAATTGATCCTTTACCCGATAACGTTTGGCATCAAGGGTATCCGGAAGATTCTGTTTTATCGGCCCTCTTTCAGAGACGATTGCAGTTTGCTCCTTTGCTGATCCTTCCTTGGTGTTGAGTACCTGATGATCCCGTGAACCGTCCCGGTAAACAGTAAGTCCTTTACAGCCAAGTTTATAACCGCTGATGTAGGCGAGCCTCACCTCTTCACGGGAGGCATTGTTGGGCAGATTGATGGTTTTCGAAATCGAGCTGTCAACCCCGCTTTTCTGCAGGATTCCCTGCATCTGAATGTGATCCTCAGGTTTGATATCCTGGGCGGTTCGAAATATTTCCTGCCATTTTGCAGGAATCTCGTCGTGGCCGATTACCGTTCCGCTGTCGGCAACCTTGCTCATGAGTTCAGCCGAGAAAAAGCCCTCTTCCCTTGCAATTCGCTCGAAATACCTGTTCACCATGATAAGCCTGTCGCCATCCATGACATGCTTCACCATAACAATTGAAAAGTAAGGTTCACAGCCCGAAGCGCAATCGGCAATCATCGATACGGTTCCGGTCGGCTGAATGGAGGTAAGCGCTGCGTTTCTCCGCGGTTTATACGTATTGACTTTGGAATCATAGGCAGGAAAGGGTCCCTTTTCCTTAGCTATCTCGATAGAACATGCTTCTGCGGCATCCCTGATAAAACGCATCACCTTACTGGCCGTTTCCCTGCCCTTCTCGCTCCCGTAAGGAATTTCCAGCTGGATAAGCATATCATGAAGTCCCATAATTCCCAGGCCTATTTTCCTGGTCTTCAGGGTCATTTCCTTAATCTCCGGGATGGGAAACCGATTGCAATCTATAACATTATCGAGAAAAACCGTAGCGGTCTGTACGACCCGTTTTAGCCTTTCATAGTCAACCTCGCCTTTCTTGACAAAATTTGCCAGATTCAACGAGCCTAGATTGCAACTTTCATAAGGAAGCAGCCATTGTTCACCACATGGATTGGTCGCTTCAAAATCTCCGAGTTGGGGGGTCATGTTGTCTTTATTGGCAATATCAATAAAGAGAACCCCGGGTTCCCCATTATGCCAGGCAAGATCAACAATCAAATCGAAGACCACTCTGGCATTAAGTTGTCTCACAATCTCACCTGTCGACGGTTCGATCAAATCAAACTCAGCGTCATCTTCCACCGCCCGCATAAAAACATCTGTGATAGCAACACTGAAGTTAAAATTATTAAAGGTATTCTGATCCTCTTTTGCGGTAATAAAATCCAAGATATCCGGATGATCAATCCGCAAAACACCCATATTGGCACCACGCCTCTTGCCACCTTGTTTGATGGTTTCGGTGGCCGCATCAAAGACAGCCGCAAACGACAGCGGTCCCGACGCCACACCCTGGGTGGAACGAACCGAAGCGTTTTTAGAGCGAAGTCGAGAAAAGGAATAGCCAGTACCACCACCGGTTTTATGCACCAGAGCACCATTACGGATGGCGGTAAAGATGCCGTCCATGGAATCCTCGATGGGGAGGACAAAACAGGCTGAGAGTTGACCCAGGTCCGTTCCGGCATTCATCAGGCAGGGAGAGTTTGGCAGAAAATCCAAACGGTAGATCATGTCGAAAAAATCTTCCTGAAGCTGCTTATGATTTTTTCGCTCTTTATCGACATCCGCCACCGCATTTGCTACACGACGAGTCAAGGCTTCCCATGTCTCAATAGCGTTCCCTTTCGAATCCTTCAAATAATACCGTCTCGCAAGCACTGTTTCCGCAGTACTCGTCAAACCCTGTTTGGTTAAGTCAGGTGTCATGCAGCCCCTCTTTCAGTTGGATGAATTTACAATGAGGAATCTCTAATCTATGAGAAATGTGCTCAATTCAGCGTGAAAAAGAGAGCTTGGAAGTCTTCTTTTTCAGCTGAAATCAGAGATAATTTCAAAAGGTTTTATACACCACATTTATGGAGGGCTCAAGGCCAAACTACAACATATGGTATCTTTTATTAAGACACACCGTAATCCGGGAGCTTCAGGAAGATTTAAATTTTTCAACAAAAAAACGTTTCCAAGAGAATTTTTTCAGTTTTGACTTGAGAGCATTACATTAATTGCCATACTGCCAATTTCAGAGAGAGGAAAGAGCATTCTCGGACAAGCTCCCAGCAGAATGTTTTTCATCTTGATAACCTAAAAGGTTACGGACTACCACCTAAAATAGTGACAGGAAAGCGAGTAGATAAATTCCTGCGTTTTCCAGGCAGACATGCTACGCCCATAGATCCGCTTAGTCTGCAAAAAATATCTTGTTTGTTAGAAATCAACCTGTTTAAATGAGTCGAGATGATCGATGATCATCCGTAGATCTCAGGAGTCCCCCACACACACAGACAATGGACAAATTCGATTTCCATTGCTCATAACATTTACCATAAGGAGAAACACGTGATCTATCAATTTGACACGGTCATTGTCGGCTCCGGAGGCTCCGGACTCTATGCAGCGCTTGAGGCTGGCCGGCAGTCGAAGACAGCAGTGCTCTCCAAACTCTATCCGATCCGCAGCCATACCGGCGCCGCCCAGGGAGGAATCAGCGCGGCTCTGGGCAATGTCGAGGAGGACAAGCCCGAATGGCATGCCTTCGATACCGTAAAGGGCGGCGATTACCTCGCCGACCAGCAGGCGGTACACATCCTGGCGGAGGAAGCAATCCAGGCGGTCTACGATCTGGAGAACCATGGCCTGCCCTTCAATCGTACCCCCGAGGGCCGTATCGACCAACGCCGCTTCGGCGGTCATACCCGCAACTTCGGCGAAGGACCGGTGCGCCGCGCCTGTTACGCTGCCGACCGAACCGGACATATGATCCTGCAGACCCTCTACCAACAGTGCATCAAGAACAACGTCGCCTTTTTCGACGAATACCAGGTGGTTGATCTGCTCCTTTCCGGCAACTCCTGCAATGGCGTGGTGGTGGTCGAACTGGCCACCGGCGAGATTCACACCTTCGTCGCCAAGGCGGTGCTCTTTGCCACCGGCGGCTTTGGTCGGATATTCAAGATCACCTCCAACGCCTACGCCAATACCGGCGACGGCCCGGCGGTCTGCGCGAGACGGGGCATCCCACTGGAGGATATGGAGTTTTACCAGTTTCATCCCACCGGCATCATGGGCCTCGGCATCCTCATTACCGAAGCCGTGCGAGGTGAAGGCGGCATCCTGCGCAATCGAGACGGTGAGCAGTTCATGGTGCACTATTCGCCCACCCTCTTGGATCTTGCCCCCCGAGACATCGTCTCTCGGGCTATAATGACAGAGATCCGAGCCGGCAGGGGGATCCGAGGCGATCGCAAGATTGACGATTATGTCAATCTCGATGCAACCAAGCTCGGCAAGGAGGTGCTCAATGCCAAGTTGCCGGATATCAGTAACTTCTGCCAGACCTACCTGGGTATTGATCCAGCCGACTCGCCTATTCCCGTCCTACCCACCGCCCACTATGCCATGGGCGGTATCCCCACAGACGTCCATGGCCGGGTGCTCGGAGATGCCCAAGGCACCATTGTCGATGGTCTCTATGCCGTCGGTGAATGTGCCTGCATCTCGGTGCACGGCGCCAACCGGCTCGGAACCAACAGCCTGCTTGACCTCGTGGTTTTCGGCCGTCGCGCCGGCAAACACATTGCCGATTATGTTAAACAGGCGGACCTGATCATTCCGGCAACGGACGCAGCCGATGAGGCCAGTGCCCGGATTTCTCGCCTGACCGATGGAAAGACCGGACCGCACGGCGGGGTCATCTCCGAGGAGATGCAGGCGACCATGATGGAAAAGGTTGGCATTTACCGGAATGAAGAGGATATGCAGGCGGCTGTCGGTGAGATCCAGGCGCTTCGAGAACGCTACCTGCGGGTACGTGTCCAAGATACCAGCAAGAGCTTTAACACCGACCTGCTGGACATTATCGAGCTGGGTAACATGCTTGATCTTTCGTTGATCACGGCCACCTCGGCGCTGGCTCGCCGGGAAAGCCGTGGCGCCCACAGCCGGGAGGACTTCCCGGAACGCGATGATACAACCTGGCTCAAGCATAGCCTGGCCTTCCTCGATCAGGATACAGTACGACTCGACTACAAAAAGGTAGACACGTCCATCTGGCAACCTAAACCTCGTAGCTACTAAGGTAAAAGGACTAAAAAGGAGCTGTAATGAAGATTACTCTCAACATCCAACGCTTCAACCCGGATATCGATACAGCACCGCACTTCCAGAAGTATGAAGTTGAGGCGGAGCCGAACGAACGCTTGCTCGATGCCTTGATGCGGATCAAGCGTTTCCAGGACGGCAGCCTCGGCTTCCGTAAGAGCTGCGCCCACGGGGTCTGCGGCTCTGATGCCATGCGGATCAACGGTAAGGACCGGTTGGCCTGCAAGACCCTGGTGAAAGACGTGGCGGAAAAAGATGGGGACGAGATCACCGTCGAACCCCTGCGCTATCTGCCGGTACAACGGGATCTGATCGTTGATCAGAAGGAGTTCTTTGCCAAGTACCGCTCTCTTAAACCCTATCTTATCAACGACGAGGCGGTCGAGAGCAAGGAACGGTTACAGACTCAGAAAGAGCGGATGGCCTTTGACGACACGACCAATTGCATTCTCTGTGCCGCCTGTTATTCCGCCTGTCCGGTGATCGAAAAAAAGCCAGGCTTCGTCGGCCCGGCGGCCATCGCCCAAGCCTTTCGTTTTATTGCCGACTCTCGGGACCGGGCCTTCGATGAACGATTGGAACTCCTGGACAACAAAACCGGCGTCTGGCCCTGCGAGACCCATTTCGAGTGCACAAAAGCCTGCCCCCGCTCGATTCTCGTAACCAGGAGAATCAATCAGACCAAGGACTTAATTAAGAAGCATCGCCGGTGAAAGACGGGCTGACGGGAAAACCGGTTGTCGCCCAGGCCAAGGCCAAGCTATGGTCCAGCCTGGGTAACAACAGAATCCTTACCTTCTTTATTTTCAGTGCGGCATGTCAAAAGAATCAAGCAGCATTTCCGTCCTGTCGCCCTCTTCAGCACGAATTTCAGGATTGCTGTTGATGATCCGGGCACATGAATTCCAGCGCAGCACTGCATCCTGTTGTCTCGGATCGCTTTCCACCATCGCTTCATCGAAAGCGTCCATCGCCTGAATCAGCCAAATATAAGCGGTGGTACCGGCGCCTGGCCCGCCTTGCCTAAGATGATATTTAGCACGGCGCTCAAAAATGATTCCGGAATAATAGGCTTTGTTGTGGGAGGTCTCAATTTGGCTGATAATCGCTTTGGCCTGTTCAAACGAAGGGTTCAAACCATAATCGGCAAATTTATCGGTCAGGGCCAGAAGCAGGGTTTTCAGCGCCTCCTGATGTCCCGGACTCGCAGCTAAAATATCCAGGCAGATGCTCTCCGCCTCGTTGGGTTCATTCAGCCTTCGATATTGTTGCGCTTTCTCCAGGGCCATGGGTACCGCTTCAACGGCTATGGGCTTTAAAGTGAGCATAAACACCTCGCATCAGGTTGAATTAAGAAGATTTTCTTGGTAGACAGCACTACACTTTAAAGTAATTCTCCGGCGAAATTTTACAAGGATGTAAAGAGAAATGAACCTATGGTCGGAGATTGATTCAGCTTTTTTCCGGTCAATGGCTCCCCCAAAGCCGTTGCACCAGTCGGTAGATGAAGGATTTTGGTGAGATGCATCAGAGCAATAGAGGTAGAGATGGCCACGCTGGCTGCGAACCATGGATTTGATGGCAAAAGAAGAGGTCGAGTTGTAACCCCAAAAGTTTTTTAGAGGTTCATTTTCTTGATGTTCCACTTGTATGTTTTTGAGATCTGGGTCGGCAATGTCCTCCTCGTCAAACGATCCAACCCTCACCCAAGGATTTTCTGAAATTATCTCTGATGAAGGTACTCTCCAAGCAGGAGATTTAGCATATCCACGACACCTAATTTCATATATTCTTGAATTTATTTTTCCTTATAATTGAATTTTTTCCGGGGAAACACCCGGAAAAGCGGAAAAATATTTTTCAGTTCATCACCTGATATATTTTAGTCTCGTAAAATCAAAATGTTATAAGATTAAAAAAATACTACAAGTATGGTGCTCGTTTTGCATAAACTATTTAAAGTATTTTTTGCAATTTTTGTGTTTTGAGGGAGATGATTTTGTGTTCTGAGGGAGATAATTCTGAGGAAGATAACTTTTTTCAGGGAGGTAGTAATGAAAAATATCTTGGCACTAGCACTAACAATGGGAGTATTGATCTTAGCCAATAATGCAAGTGCTCTGCTCTTTGATGGCCACAATTATGAGTTTATCCAGTTTGCAGGTAAAAGTTGGGATGAATCTACACTGGATATGTCGACGAAACTCGGCTCAGAGTATTATCTTGCGACTATAACCACACAGGCTGAACAAGATTTTATCGCTAACAGTCTATTGAATGGGATTGCAGGGGAATATTGGCTTGGCGCCTCCCAACCTGTCTCTGAAACTAACGCGATGGCAAATTGGACCTGGGCCTCTGGTGAAACCTGGAGTTATACAAACTGGCATGTAGGTGAGCCTAACGATAACTATGGAGCAGCTTCTGAGCAGCATCTCGCCATGTGGAAACAGAGTGGCTGGAGTGGGGAATGGAATGATGAGGGGAACAACAGAAATATCAGCGGTTATATTGCTGAAGCAGCCCCTGTTCCTGAGCCAGCCACCATTTTTCTTTTCGGTACAGGATTAGTTGGCCTCGCAGGAATTGGCAGAAGAAAGAAAAAATAATATTTCTGCTATGTTGAATATACTGGTGATGTCCCCAATTAGTTGACAAAAAAATCCGGCTTGCCTTATGATTGGCTCTGGCGGCTTAATTTTATACCGGAGGCAATCGATGAACGAACTTGAGCAGCATTTCTGTCCCAATGAACAATGCAAGGATTATGGCCTGCGTAGCCAGGGCAATATCACTATTCGCGGCAAATATGGTAAGGACAAGAGTCGTGATTTGCTTTATTGTCGGACCTGTGGCAAACGGTTTGGTGCCACTCAGGCCAGTGCCCTATTTGGCCTGCAATTGTAGGCAGAAACGATCAGACAAATTATTCACCACGCGGCCGAGGGTGTTGGCGTGCGAGCTACTGCACATTTATTGGAACTGGACGATGCTCCGCAGATGTTGAAGGATTTGACCGACCGCTGCCAGGGCAAGCCCTTGTTTGTCTCACGAATGAACTGCCCCATTACGGCGCGGTCTTCGGCGCGGTCTTGGACAATCGGGGACAGACCACGTTTTTTTTTGATAAACGAAAAACCGTGGTCTGTCCCTGATTGTCACTAGAAGCGCAAGAATGAAGTCATGCCGGATAGATGGCAACATATAATCAGTCCTGACAACAGGTCGTTTGATCAACTGTTAATACATTCAAAAACCTCATTTCAAGCAAAGTGATTTCTGAAAACTCTCATTGAGCCTTAGCCATTCTAGCCTGCGCCCCATCCATGAGGCGATCCTTTGCCACAATTGCCCGGGTGTGTTTGCCGCTGGCCACCTTTCCAGCCCTGTCAAAAACTTCCACTTCAAAGAGATATAATTTCCCATCCGGTTCAAGAAAAGTTGCGACAACCTTGACCTCCTCTCCCACTGGGGTCGGAGCAAAATGTTTAATATCAATGCCGACGCCTACCGAAAGTTCTCCTGGTTTCAGTAAAGGTTTCAGCAACCTGGCAGCAGACACCTCCATCAAACCAATCATTCTTGATGTAGCCAGCACCTCCGGGAATTCATCCTCGGTACCGACCGCCACCTCACTTGCCAGATCCTGCCGGAGTACGGTATAAACAAAGTCTCCTTTTGTGCCTTTTTCCATGCGGTTCTCTCCTTTTGAGATAGAATGGTCATGACGTCTGTTTGGTTCGATTCTCCACTTTATCTACTGTTATAAACCACATTTGTAAAGCTGAACCACAATGTTAGCTAAAAGCGGATCAGCCAACAACTTGCAGACTTTCCTGTTTAGGGCCTGTCCTCAATCTTCTCGGCAACTGCTTCAGGCAATACTTCAGGTTAAACACTATAAGGTGCTTGCAATCCGAACGTGTGTGGTTTAGGCTCTGTTTGTTTTTTTTAAACTAACTCCCCAACTTTGTTAATATTTATTAGTGCCTTACAGATTGTTTTCGTTTATAAAAACAAGAAAACAATCTGCGAAAGGCACTTATACCCCCTTGTGGGGTGTTAGATGAGAATTTTTCTTCTGCTACTTTAAATAGTGTTGTAAAAGCCCAAACTTTTCGGATTTTTCTATTAATTATTTGATATGTTAATAAAAATTTTTAAAAGAATTGACAAGACCATGCTGCACATTGAAGAATGGTCACTTTTTGTCGCAGTCAGTGTTGCACTGCTTACAGCTATGGCCAATGTAATCCTGCGCAAGGCCACCAATGATGTAAGTCTCTATTGGTCGGACGAGGTGGTGCGCAAGGTCATCTATTTTTCGACCTATATCGGCTGTGTTGCAGCAATCCGCACTCGCACACTTATCCGCATAGACGCTTTGCCACAGATGCTGCCGATTCTGAAAAAGCCCCTCGCCCTGTTCTCCCATTGTGCGGTGCTGCTCTTTTCCGGGGTAATGGTCTATCTCGGGATAAAGATGACAATCATGATGTACAATGATGAATATGCCAGAACAGCGACATTGCAAATCCCGGAATTTTATTTTTATGCCGTGTTGCCCGTTATGGGCTTTATGATGTTTCTGCGAACCCTGATTGTGATACGAGAAGACTGGACTGGTGAAAAAGACCTTACAGGGAGGCAATAACGGATGGAAAACAGCTACCTCCTAATCTTTGCCCTGTTACTAGGCTGTCTGGCCTCCACGGTTCCTGTGTTCATGGCTCTCTTTTTCACCGGTACCGTTGGTCTCGTTTATCTGGTTGGAATTGACCCACAGATTGTCATCGAGGTGCTTTATCGCAGTATGGATAAGTTTGCTCTGGTGGTAGTGATGTTTTTTGTTTTGTGCGGCAATATTATGACCACCGGATCCATTGTCGAAAAACTCATTAAAACAGCCAATGTGTTGGTCGGATTTCTTCCGGGTGGATTGGCCATGGCCGGTGTTCTCGCCTGCGGCTTCTTCGGTGCCATATCTGGCTCAACCGTTGCAACCGTCGTCGCCATTGGCGGCTTCATGATCCCGGCTCTTATCGAAAACGATTACGACGAACGATTTTCCGTTGGCCTCATGACCACTGCACCCATCCTTGGTGTTGTCATCCCTCCATCAATCGCGATGATCCTCTACGCTATGGTCAGTAATGACCAGTTGGAGTCACTTTTTCTCACCGGTTTTATTCCGGGAATAATCATTATGGTGGCGATGAGTCTCTACGCCTATTTTGTCTGCAAAAAAATGGGCATGAAGCAACGGAACCGACCATCATTCAGTGAGGTCCTTGCAGTGTTGAAGGAGAGTATCTGGGCGCTTTTGTTGCCGGTACTGATTTTCGGCGGCATCTATTCGGGACTGTTTACGGCAAACGAAGCAGCTGTCGTTGCCTGTTTTTATGCTTTTTTTGTCGAAATCGTCCTCCACCGCGACATGAAACTTGGTGACGTTAAACGGGTCATAGTCTCTTCAGCAGTCACCTCGGCAACACTGCTGATTATTGTCGCCGGTGCTTCTGTCTTTGGTGAATATTTAACCTTTGAGCAGATTCCCGGTAAAATTGCTGCGATAGTCATCAACAATATTTCATCGCCATGGGTGTTTCTGTTGTCGGTAAATTTCCTGTTGCTGTTCATCGGCATGTTTATGGATATCATCTCAGCGACGCTTATTCTCACTCCTATCTTTCTGCCTCTGCTCGCGAAATTTGGTATCGACACTATGCACTTTGGTCTACTTATGACCATCAATCTCGGTATCGGTTATTGCACACCACCACTTGGGGTCAGTCTGTATATTACCGGGGCCACGGTGAATCGCGATATCGTCTATGTAACCAGGGCGGTCTTGCCGTTTCTTGCAATCCAGATTGCCATCCTTTTTGTCCTGACCTTTTGGCCGGATCTCGTTTTATTCCTTCCACGTTTAGTTTATGGCTGATATAATTTAGTGACTTAGAAAAAATATTCTTGTTTTTTTCACAAGAATATTTTTTCGTGAAGGAACTTATCCCGCTGCTTTTTAGCGGGGTTAATAACTTAGAACTTCTTGTTCATCCGGTTTAAGAATACTTTTTATTCAATCCAACTCAAGTCTTGATTGGTTCATTCCGGGCTTGATCAGGAATCTAGAAACTGTTGGAAAAAATTGGATTCAGGATCAAGCCCGGAATGACCCCAGAGGAGAACAATGGCAACTGGGGAGTCTATTGTCACTTAACAAAAAAACAATTTTTTTCAAAAGCACGCTTAATCCGGAAGAACCGAACTTCTTCTCCACCTTTTTTAAAGAAAAACCTTCCTGAAGGTACAATCCCCACTTTTTTCCCTATTTTCGGGGTAAAGTGAAGACAGTCAAATTGAATGACTATATATGGAGGTTGATATGATACCGAAAATATTAGTTCCAATCGACGATTCACCTACAGCCAAGAGGACAATTGACACCATTATCAAACTGAAGGACCACTTCTCTAAACAATTGACCCTAATTCATGTTATCAACAAAAACCAATTAGCCTACCGAATGATCCCTGAATTTCAGCTGGACATGGTGAGGGAAAACGCCACCAGGGCGGGCAGAAAACTTCTGGAACGTACCGATGCCAAATTACAAGAAGCAGGTTTCACCAATGAACTTATTCTTGAATTTGGCGAACCGAGAGACATAATTACCTACACTGCCAATGTCCAGGAGTTCCAACTGCTGGTCATCGGACGCCATGAAGGTGGTGGAGAAATACGGGACGTACTGTTTGGCTCAGTTGCCAACCACGTCCTGCACAATGTCAAATGTCCGGTATTACTGTTCTAGGAGGTTGGCTGAGGATAGGCTTTTTTATCCAAAATCAAGACATTTCCAGACAGCCTCTTATGGTCTATCCTTAGTCATCAGAGGGCAGTAAGCCCTGTAATCCCCATAAACTCATTAAGGATTACAGGGCTGTTGTTTTCTGGTTAATCGTCTACAATCCCTTTTACTACTTTGCAGCCAGATAGAGTTCGTTGACCTTTTCCCAGTTAATGATATTGAAAAAAGCGGCAATATACTCCGGTCTTCGGTTCTGATAACGGAGATAATAGGCATGCTCCCACACATCCAACCCGACCAGCGGAGTTCTTCCTGTACTCAGCGGACTATCCTGATTAGCTGTGGTTATGATGTCCAGTTGCCCTTGATCGTAGACCAACCAAGCCCAACCACTGCCAAAAAGCATAGCAGCAGTGTTTGAAAATTTTTCTTTAAAAACTTCAAGGCTGCCAAATTTTTTGGCTATGGCGTCAACGGCAGGGCCGGCAGCAGCAACATCTTTCTTCAGTATCGGCCAGAAAAAACTATGATTGGCATGCCCTCCTCCGTGGTTTCTAACCGCTGTACGGATCTTTTCGGGTACCTCCCTGAGATTCCTCACCAACTGTTCTAACTTGAGATCCTCAAGTGAAGCGCTGCCCTTTATAGCCGCATTCAATTTGTCAACATAAACCTGGTGATGCTTGGTATGGTGTATTTCCATTGTCTGAGCATCGAAATATGGTTCAAGCGCATCGTACGCATAAGGTAAAGCAGGTAATGTATGGCTCATGGAATTGCCTCCTTTCAAATCAAAACTCATTACTATCGATCGCTAAAACTGACGATCGCCAACGAAAGAACATCGAAAATATCCAGTTCGTGCAACAGCCTCCTGAGTTGTGGTGAAAACAATTGCATTACTTGTTCTCGCGATATATAAACAAAATTTGTGATGATCAGGCAATTTGTCAATAGGGCAGGTTTACGACTTTTCCTGATAAGAAAAACAACGAGGGAAAGATCAATCGGTAAGGGAAAGACATCAGCTGCGAGCGATTTATGAAAACACTGACGTCTTGATATTTTAACCTTAAATCGACGTGATCGAGTCGATTTCAATAAAGGTTCAGATTAATTTAGAACAGTACGGGATCTCATGAACAATCTCTTTACTTACGGATCACTGATGTGCAGTGATATCATGTTCAAAGTTGCCGGTTGCCGAGCCGACTTTACGCAAGGCACTCTTATCAATTTTTTTCGCTCAAGAATTATCAAGCAAGAGTATCCGGGTATTGTGCCGCAGCCGGGAGCGAGGGTCCACGGAGTCCTTTACCTCAACCTTTCTGCTGAGGCGATAGAACGTTTGGATACCTTTGAGGGAGATCTGTATAAAAGAGAGGAAATAGAAGTTATCACCCAAACTCATAGCTCGGTCACAGCAATGACGTATGTGATCAAACCCCAATATATCGAGTTATTGACGAACGAAGAGTGGAGTTTCTCTGATTTTCTATCCTTTGGAAAGAAAAAATTTGAAGACTCATACCTGGGTTTTCAGGATCGATAAGTCGCAGAAACATCAACGCTGCTTTCATCTGCTGAGCCTCATTGTTCTCAGCAGCTTGTAACAAGCCGGCATTTCTCATAAAAAATGCGGTCTAAAAGAGATTATGTTGCCGGATCGAGTATCTTTTCAAGCTCGGAAAGTTTCGTTATCTTTGCAAACACTGCCGCAAGAGATGCCATATAGGCACCATGCACCTGCGCTGCTTCAATGATTCTATCATCATAGGTTAGATCCCGTGTAGCACAACCATCTGCAACCACTACACAGCTCAATCCGAGATCAAACGCAGCCCGGACTGTGGTGTCAATGCACATATGGCTCATCGCCCCGCAAATAACCAGCTCCTTGATACTATGGTGCTTCAGTTCTGCGAGTAAAGTCGTGTCCCTGAAACTGTTGGGAAAATGCTTTTTGATCACTGGTTCCCGATCTTTCGGAGCAACCGACGGATGAATTTTCACTCCATCCGTATCCGGCAGAAAGAAAGTGGCTCCCGGGTTGGTTGATAGATGCTGGATATGAAAAATCGGTAATTCCTTAGTGCGAAACATCGCCAACAGATGAGCAACTTTTTCAGCAGCCTCAGTAATCCCCACAAGCTCCATTTTGCCACCGGGGAAATAATCATTTTGCATATCAACAATAAGCAGTGCCCGTTTCATACAAGTCTCCATTTCAAATGTCTCACTTCCAGTCGATGCCATGCCACCGTTATAGTTCTTCGTCCCTATGCACAGTAGCAGAAGTGAAAGCCGGAAGACAAATCGCGATGTATTCAGCACCTTCCTCGGATGGGCTACTGTATTGCACCCACTCCCCAGCATCCAGGATAATTGCCTGACTCGCCTGCACCTCATACATACGGTTCACCGTTTTCACCTGCAATAAACCTTTCAGTACTAACAAATATTCGGCAAACTCAGGAGTCTGACCAGGTTCAATCCAGCCCGAAGGACTTCTCATAATGGCAACACTGAGCTCTTTTGTGCCGGAGTTCACGGCACCAATATACTCTTCTATAATTTTCGGTTTATTGTCGATAGCTTCTATCACAATCGGCTGATCGATAAATTTGGCCATTTTATCCTCCTCTACTTACCAATGATTCCTTACCCAATATCCTCAGAATTTTTATGTTAACTGTTTGGGAACATTTTTTATACCAAAATCTCATTGCAGCTCAATCCTTTTCATTGATTTGAGTTTCTTGGCAGAGCAGGATAGGTGATAGAAATCGGGAAGGTATATGGAGAGACACTAACTGGTCTTGCTCATCAATACTTTAACACCAAGCAAGATCATCGCACCACCAAGCAGTCTGTCAATCCAATGCCCTGCCCGCTGAAACCTTCGGCTCACGGAAGGGATTGAAAGAACCATTACCACAAAGGAAAACCAGCATAACTGAATGAACATTATCCAGAGACCAAAGATTGCAATCTGATATAATGGCATATTGGGGGAAAGGACCAAAGTAAAGAGTGATAGAAAATAGATAGGCGCTTTTGGGTTAAGGGCGTTGCAAAGAAATCCTGCGCCGACTATTTTAAGAGAAGATTCTGCTGAACGTTTTATTCCTTGTACCACCCCTCCTGCCTTTGCTTTAGCCCGCAATCCTTTTGTTCCCAGAAAGATCAGGTAACTTCCACCCAGCATTTTTACCCACCACAACAGCTCGGAAGAATGGGCGACTATCGCTGCCAGCCCGAATGCTGAGTAGGCGATATGAACGGAGAGACCAAGTGCAATCCCTAAACTGCACAACAAGCCGGTACGTTTGCCGTTGGCCAGTGTCTGCTGGGAAACAAATACAAAATCAGGACCGGGAGATGCCGCAGCCAGAGTATGCACCACAGCCAACACTAATAAACCATGCACAATATCCAAGACAATCTCCAGTAATTTCCAGATAAATCAGAGTTGACAAACTCGTGAAAACTTCGATTTCCGATGGATAAGTAAAAAGCTTCATATTGGAGGCGTGCAATTTTCCTATTATTTCGGCGTACATACGGTACGTCGTAATGATAGGAAAATTGTAACAACGAACCAGATAAGCGCAGACTTCGGATGAAGAGTTTTTACGACACCATCAGAGTTGACGCTTATCGATTACCCTTGCACCTTTGCCATTAAAACGTTCAAGGGTTCGCTCTTCAACGAGCTTAATCTGTACACCAATCCCCAACTCAGAGGCGAGACGTTTTTTAATAGTATCCACCAGAGCCCGCTGTTTTTTCATTTCATCGAAGAAAATCGATTCAACGACCTCGACCATGACGGTCAATATATCCTCATTATTCTCCCGCTCAACAATCAGCCGATAGTGGGGTTCGGTTCCTTCAATTTCAAAAAGGACCGATTCAATCTGAGTCGGAAAGACATTCACCCCTTTAATGATCAGCATATCGTCGGAACGCCCCAGCATCCTACTGATCCGAACAGAGGTTCGGCCGCAGGGACATGGTTCAGGAATCAGACGGGTCAAATCACGGGTACGGTAACGGATTACCGGAAAGGCCTCTTTCGTAAGAGTGGTTAATACCAGTTCTCCTACCTCCCCTGGAGCGACCGGCTCTAATGTTTCCGGATCCAGTAATTCAATAAAGAAGTGATCTTCGCTCACATGCAGGCCATTACATTCTTTGCATTCCCCGGCAACACCAGGTCCCATAACTTCAGAAAGTCCATAATTATCAGTTGCCCGTATTCCCAGCCGCTCGTTGATTTCGAGCCGCATGGCCTCGGACCAGGGCTCAGCCCCAAACAGGCCGTAACGCAGGGATAAGCCATTGGGATTAATCCCCATATCCATCATTACATCGGCAATCTTCAGGGCATAAGAGGGAGTGCAGACCAAAGCCGTGGTTTTAAAATCCTGCATAATCTGAATTTGCCGCTTGGTGTTACCCGAAGAAATTGGGATAACCGAGGCCCCTAGTTTCTCCGCTCCGTAATGCAGTCCGAAACCGCCGGTAAAAAGACCGTAGCCAAAGGCAATTTGAATCACATCGTCTGGGGTTACTCCAGCACCGCAGAGGACCCTGGCCACAAGATCCGACCAGGTATTGATATCATTTTTACTGTAACCGACAACCGTTGCAATCCCCGTTGTGCCGGAGGAAGAATGAACCCGAACAACGTCCCTGAGCGGTACGGCGAAAAGTCCGTAGGGGTAATTGTCACGCAGATCCTGCTTCATGGTAAACGGATAATCCCGCAAATCCTCAAGCGAGGTTATTTTTTCAGGATCAAGTTTTAACTCATTGAATTTATTCCTGTAGAACGGAACATTGGTTGCCACTCTTTTCAGGGTGTTTTTCAACCGCTCAAGCTGCAGTTTTGCCAGATCCGGGCGTGGCATGCACTCTTCTTCTTTTTGCCAGTACATTCGATTATTTGGGTTAAGGTTGTCGTGTTACTCGTATACTTTCATTGTAAAAACGCGCAAGACCGCTCTCAACTTATAACGCGCAGATCTGCTCTCTTGTTAAAATGGTAAAACCACCCTTTTTAAGAGCGGCAATGGCATCCTCCGTCTTTTCAAATCGGAAGATCAACACAGCATTCTCACCGGTTTTATTGACAAAAGCGTACATATACTCAACATTGATGTTGGCATTATGAATACAACTCAATACCTTCGCCAGCCCCCCGGTTTTATCTTCAACCTCAACAGCGATAACAGTGGTTTTACCAACAGTAAAGCCATTTTCTTTCAGGACGGCTTTAGCCTTTTCCACATTGTCGACAATCAGTCGAAGAATACCAAAATCAGCAGTATCCGCGACGGAAAGGGCTCGAATATTAATATTATTTTCTGCAAGGACAGCAGTTATTTCCGCCAATCGTCCCGATTTATTTTCCAGAAATACGGCAATTTGTTCTACCAGCATATCAACCTCCCTTCCTCAGATTTTGCGCTTATCGATAACCCGCTGCGCCTTTCCTTCACTGCGTTGGATAGTTTTCGGTTCAACCAGTTTCACTTTACAGGTGACTCCAAGCAGATCTTTGATCTCCTTCTGGATATGCTTGGTCAGATTCTCAAGTACCCTGATTTCATCAGAGAACACCCCGTCACTCACCTCGACCTGAACCTGCATGGTATCAAGATTTCCTTCCCGATCGACAACAATGAGGTAATGGGGTTCGACCCCGTCAACGCCCATAAGAACATGCTCAACCTGGGATGGGAAAACGTTTACACCTCGAATGATCAACATATCGTCAGTCCTGCCGGTCACCTTTTCCATACGAACGAGGGTCCTGCCACATTCACAGGGTTCGTAGAAAAGCCTGGAGATATCCCTGGTCCGGTAACGAATGAGCGGGAAGGCCTCCTTGGTGAGAGTGGTGAAGACCAATTCCCCTTTTTCACCAGGCGGCAGCACTTCTCCTGTCAAAGGGTCGATGATCTCCGGCAAAAAATGGTCCTCAAAAATATGCATGCCGCGGGTTGTATGCAGACATTCCTGGGCAACACCCGGCCCCATAACCTCGGAAAGGCCGTAAATATCGGTCGCTTTGAGGTTCAACTTCCGCTCAACCTCCTCACGCATATTTTCACTCCACGGTTCGGCTCCGAAAATCCCCACCCGCAGGGAGAGAGATTTAGGATCGACATCCATAGCATCCATGGCTTCAGCGAGATTAAGGGCATAGGAAGGAGTTGACAGTAAAACAGTGGAGCCAAAATCCTTCATAATGTTGATCTGACGTTTGGAGTTACCACCGGATACCGGAATGACAGTGGCCCCAAGTCTCTCGATACCATAATGGGCCCCGAGACCGCCGGTGAACAGGCCATAACCATAGGCGTTATGCACCATATCACCTTTGGTGGCACCCGCACAGCAGAGAGCCCTCGCCATAACATTGGACCAGGTTTTGATATCGTTTGCGGTATAGCCGACAACAGTTGGTTTGCCGGTGGTTCCGGAAGATGCATGTACCCGCACGACCTCATCCAAAGGCACGGTGAACAGCCCAAATGGATAGTTGTCCCGAAGATCGTTTTTAACTGTGAACGGCAGCTTGGCCAGGTCGGCTAGCGTCTGAATATCATCAGGCTTCAAGCCAATCGCATCCATCTTGCGGCGATAGGGTTCAACCGTCCGATATACTCGGGCGACAAGATGTTTCAACCGTCGTAACTGGATGGACTCTAAGCCCACCCGAGGTAATGTCTCAATCTCTTCTTCCCAATATATTTCCGGCATCTCTTCTCCTCTCACTTATTTGCTGACTTTTCGTCCTGCTTCAAATGCCTTTAGATTAACGTCCCTGAATCGTTCCGGCACCCGGATACGGATGACCTCTTCATATATGGCTGGATCGATTGGCAAGAAGACTGAAAGCGCCCCCACCATAACGACGTTGGCCGTCTTGATCTCGCCGACCTCCCGGGCAATATCAAAGGCATCCACCGGCACCACGACAATAGCCCGCTCGGTCAGATGATGAAGGACATCTTTGGGATATTCCGCCTGACCGGTAGCAACCGATGGCGGTAAAATCTTCTGGGTATTGACGATTACCTTACTGCCCTTATGCAGAAACGGCAGATAGCGAACGGCCTCCATCATCTCAAAAGCCATCTGGATATCAACACAACCAGGCTCAATCAGCGGTGAATAGACCTTCTTGCCATAACGCAACTGAGCGGTAACGGAACCGCCACGTTGGGCCATTCCGTGCACCTCACTCTTCTTGGCATCGTACCCTGCCGACAGCAAGGCATAGACCGTGATTTCACTGGCCAGCAAAATCCCCTGGCCACCCACCCCTGAAAAGAGGATATTTCCTGTACCTTCCATTATTTTCTCTCTCCTCTGGTGATGGCGTTGAATTTACAGAGTGATGCACACTGACCACAGTCGTTACAGAGAATCTCATCAATCTTGGAAATTCCTTTCTGTTTATTTCGATAGCCGCGCTCTTCGGCCTCACCTTCAGCAAAAGTCGTCCAGCTGATGGCCGGACAGCCAAGACGGATACAGGACATGCAACCGACACAATTTTCCTGGTTGGTAAAATACGAAACCGGTTTGCGTTCTTTCATCTCCGGCAGCAGCACACAGGGCGCCTCGGAAATAATGACCGAAGGTTCCTTCAATTCTACAGCTTCCTTCATTATCTTCCGGGTTTCGACAATGTCGTGGGGATTAACTTTATAGACATGTTTGACTCCCACTGCCCGACATAACCCTTCAAGATCAAGAGCGTTTGCAGCCTCTCCCTTGATGTTATACCCGGTTGCCGGGTTTTGCTGCTGCCCCGTCATGGCAGTGATACGATTGTCGAGGATGATGAGCGTCGAGGCTGAATTATTATAAACCGTGTTGATGAGACCGGTAATTCCGGAATGAATAAAGGTCGAATCGCCGATGACCGAAACTACCTGATTATAGCCATCTTCGCCTAGAGCCTTGGCCATCCCGTGGGCGATCGATATCGAAGCCCCCATGCAGACGCAGGAATCCATGGCTGACAGCGGCGGCAGAAAACCAAGGGTATAACAGCCGATATCGCCCGAAACAAAAACTTTCATCCGGGAGAGGTTATAGAAAATCCCACGATGCGGACACCCGGCACACATATTCGGCGGTCGGTTAGGTAATTCTACCGGCTCAAACAAAACCGGGCCGGAACCAGGCTCAATCGCCTGGCGGACTATGGCGGTATTCAGCTCGCCCTGATTGGGGATGCAATCCTTACCATGACACTCAATGCCCATGGCTTTAATATGCGTTTCCAGAAAGGGGTCAAGCTCTTCCACAATGAAAAGTTCCTCCACCATGCCGGCAAAAGCGCGAATTTTCTTCTCCGGTAGTGGCCAGCACATACCCAGCTTCAAAACGGCGGCTTCGGGAAAGGCCTCCTTAACATAGAGATAGGAAACCCCGGAAGTGATAAAGCCTCTCTTGGTGTCACCCTCCTCTATTCGGTTAAACGCTGCTGTTTCAGCCATTTCCCGACATTTAGCCATCCGCTCTTCCACAACACCCCGACGCTTACGGGCAATGGCCGGCAGCATAACTAATTTTCCAGGTATCTTGTTAATACCGCAGACAGCATGAGCTGTTCGTTTCTCTCCTCTCTCCACAACACCTTTGACATGGGAAACGCGGGTAGTAATGCGCAGCATCACCGGGGTGTCCAGGTCCTCACTGAGATCAAAGGCCAGCTTAGCCATTTCCTTGGCTTCGCTTGGGTCTGAGGGCTCCAGCATCGGCAGCTTGGCGGCAAAGGCATAATTACGGTTATCCTGTTCATTTTGTGAGGAATGCATTTCCGGATCATCGGCACTCACCAGCACCAAACCACCGCAAACACCGGTATAGGAAGCAGTGAACAACGGATCGGCCGCAACATTAACCCCAACATGTTTCATGGTGGCAAGGGCTCTTGCCCCTGCAAAAGAGGCACCGATAGCGACTTCCAGTCCTACCTTTTCATTAGGAGCCCATTCGGTGTAAACTCCCTCATATTTCGAGAGGTTTTCCATGATCTCTGTTGAGGGTGTTCCGGGATACCCGGAAGCAACCTTCACTCCCGCCTCATAGACGCCAAGGGCAATAGCCTCATTGCCGGACAGCCAGAGTGCGTTGTCATTTATTTTTGTCACAATTTCTCCTGATAAATAGAAATCATATGTTGTTGATTTTCAGTATCCCCCAACCCCGAGGCGGGCATTGTACACATTGAAAGAACTGAGCAAACTACTCCGAAATTCAGTGAACAGGCAAGTTTTTTTTCATCACCCAGAAAACCATACTCAACCAGCCTCGTCAACTGTTTGCCGCAGGGTCATGGGTTTCGCATTCATCTTTCCGCGGAGGATCCTTCTTGTTTACTTTGACAACTCGAACCACCAACCTATAATATAGAAGAATTTAAAAGAAAATTTGATTTTATTCGATAAAAACCAAATTAATAGAAACATATATACAGACTATTTTCAGGGGAGAGAGACCACCATGTACATCGACAGAATAATGCATACCGACCTTATCACCGTATCACCAAAAACCACTCTCGTTGAGGCAAAAGAGCTGCTGGAAAAAAAGCAGATAGATCACCTTCTGGTGGTCAATGACCAAAAAAAGTTGGTGGGTATGGTCTCGGACAGGGATCTCAAACAGAATTGGGCCTCGCCGGCCACCTCTCTTTCCACCCATGAACTCAACTACCTGCTGCAGAAGGTTTTAGTATCGATGATCATGATCAAAACAGTCGTGACCGTACCTACGAATACCACCATCGAACGAGCAGCGTTCATCATGCAGCAACACCGGATAAGCGCTTTACCTGTAATGGAGGAAGGCGAACTTGTAGGCATTATCACCAGCACAGATGTCATGGGCGTTCTGCTCCAGGCCATCGGTATCAGCGACGACAGCATCCGGCTCAGCATCTTTGTCAAAGACAGCATCGGCAAACTTGCCGAGGTTGCTCAGACCTTGCAAAATAACGGCGTAAACATCCAGAGTTTGTTCTGTTGGCCGGAAACAAGATATGAGGGGATAACACAGATGGTCATCCGGGTTACCAATCAGGATGGGGATAAGGCAATTTCCGCCTTAACAGCGAAGGGCTTTAAAGTAAAAACTAAGTATGAAAAAGATATCAGTCCTTTTTTACCAGCCTGACAGGCTGGGTAAACGACTCAAAAATCAGGGGCCAAAGTCAATCGTTTCATCCACAGACAAGGGATAAAACGATTGGCAATAAAACTTTCAACCCCGCGAGGCAAACAGCAACTTCCCACCAAGATAGCCGGCGAGGCCAACTACGCCAAGCATAAGCACCGAGATTCCCAAATAAATAAATCTTGAAGGAGAACCTTCTGCGAGAACTTCAGGATCAATCAGACGCCAGAACACCAGGATATTGACCGCTCCCAGTATAATCAGGCTGCAGATTATCTTCGTTATAAAGATCGCCGATTTGATACCTTTATACCGTTTCTGCCATTCGATGAAACCGGTCAATAGAACTATCGGCAGCATGAGCAACACAAAGATCAGGTTATAGTATGCCGCAGTTTCCAACGTGGTGATATTGAAATAGACAGCTAGCCCTAAAAATATGACCACCGCCGGCAAGATACCGTTGGGAAAATGGACCGTGATCGGATGGAGATGGTGTTTTAATGAAAAGTCGGCAAATTTATCAAAGAGAGTGGCAGACGGTTTTTTCCCATGGTCTAAGCCGAGCGATATCGACGGATCGACTTCTTCAACCTTTAGTTCTTCTAATGCCTTACCATTGGCATCGATTTCTACGAACATTTTTCTCGGAGCATCACAAACAGGACACTTCTCCGGTGGTTCATCCCCGGTGTGAACATAACCGCAGACAGTGCATCGCCATCGTCTCTCTGCAACGGTTTCTTTCACTGCAACTGTTTCCGGTTCGACGACATCCCGATTTTCGTCTGTCACTTCCTTAAACATCTGGGCCGGAGCTTCACAAATAGGACACTTCTCCGGTGGTTCTGCTTCTTTGTGAACATAACCACAGACACTGCATTCCCAATTAGTCATATGCTGTACCTCAAAAGTTCAATGGATAATCTGTTGAAAACGTCCACTCTTATTAAGAGAAATTGCTAGGAAGATCAAGAGCAGAAAATTCGTCCACGAGTGGACGCGAACAAAAGGGGAGATATCGATTAGATGCAAACAATGCATTTTGCATAGTATTTATACCTGCTCCAAAAGTAATTTTAGTACCTTGGAAATTCATTTCTTGTTTTTTAAGAAAGAATTTCGTGAAGGCACTTATCCCCTTGTGGGGTCAGATTTTAAATTTTAGATTTGCATATTTTCTCGATCCCCCCAAATTGCCTCAATAATTATTGGGAGAGAAATTCCCTAAATGAGAGTATTATCCGCAATACCCAAGAAGTTATATTGTGAAAACACTCCCACCGCCTATAAACACCAAAGAAATGAAACTGCACCTGTGCAGAGCATACTATGACCAAGATAATATTTTTATTGCATGAACTTCTTACCTGGCAGGCTATCCTGGATATTACCATTATCACTGCAGGGCTTTTCTTTCTCTATCGAACATTGGTTCGACTTGGAACCTGGAAGATTTTTGTCGGAATTCTCGCTGCCTTTCTGGTGATAGCCCTGGCAAGCATCCTGAATCTCGAAGGTGTGAAATGGATATTTCAAAACGTGAGCAATGTGGCGGTCATCGCCTTGATTGTTATCTTCCAACCTGAACTGAGAAAAATGTTCGAAAAAGTTGTCTCCTTGCAAAAGAAAAAGACAGGTTCCATAGACGAAGATCTTATTGACATGGTTGCCTTAAGCCTGTGGCAACTGGCAGGACAAAAGAGAGGAGCGATCATCGTTTATCCAGGTATGGAGCCGGTGTTGGAAAAGTTGTCCGGAGGCCATCGTCTTGCTGCAGAAGCGAGCATCCCGCTTATAATGAGTATATTCGATCCCAATTCTCCGGGACATGACGGAGCGATGATAATTGAAGATAACAAACTAGCCAGTTTCGGGGTCAGGCTGCCTATTTCCCAGACCTCTCGACTGACTGAAGATTACGGCACGCGACATCATGCCGCAATGGGATTGGCGGAACAAACCGATGCTCTCGTGTTGGTTGTCTCTGAAGAACGGGGTGTGGTTTCCGCCTTCAAAGACAGGACCATGAAAAAGCTGGGTTCTGTTGCAGAAATCAGTACTGTTATCAAGAACCATAACAACCAGAAAGGGATCCTCGATATGGAGCTGCAGAGCCTGCTTCATCGCCGAACTTTGATTCCTGCCGGAGTAAGTCTGGCTATTGCTGTTGTCTTCTGGTCAACACTCATAACAGTCAACAGACAGGTTGTGGAAAAAGTCTTCCCGTTAGCAATTGAATACATCCAACCTTCGGATAATCTTCTGCTTGTTGGCGAAAAGACAGAACAACTACGGGTACATCTCGCCGGACCGAAATCCGAGATCGACAGCTTCTTCATGACACAGCCGACAGCGATGGTCGATCTCTCCAAGATGGTCAAGGGAAAACAGACAATCCTGATAACAGGTGATAACCTGCGCCTCCCCTCCAACCTTACTTTTCTAGGCAGCGAACCGGCGCAGATTGAAGTTAACCTCGCAAGCATCATTAAAAAAACCATCCCGATCGTGCCGCAGCTCGTCGGTAAACTGCCGGCCAACCTCAAGATCAAAAAAGTTCGGGTCATTCCCAACGAAGTGCAGGTGATGCTCCCCTCGCCAAAACAAGGTGAGAAATCGCCTTCTGTTGCAACCACCCCCGTTTACCTGAATTCCATCCAGGGTGACAGTCGGATTTTCTGCAAAATAATCGCCGATCCAACTATACAACCCGTGTTCAAACCCTGGCAGGATGTCGAGGTTTTGATTGAAGTAGATAACGACAAATGAGATATATAACGCCTTCTCTCATCTCTTACCTTTAGGCCTTTCGCACCTTTCGGTACTTTTCAGGGGTTATTGGTTGCAGCTAAAATTCTCCTTGCATCGCTTTACCGTCTCGTGGTAGCTTCCAAAAATTTTTTCTTTATCATCTATTATGATACATTTAACGAATATCCACATGCAGCACGGCTCACAGGTCCTGTTTCGAAACGCCAGTCTACAGATTCTCCCAGGCACAAAAACAGGCCTCGTCGGGCCCAACGGCACAGGCAAGACTACTGTCTTTCGTCTGATAACCGGTGAGCAAGAAGTAGATAAAGGCGATATCTCCCGCTCTAAGAAGACAGTTATTGGCTATTTTTCGCAGGATGTCGGCGAAATGGCCGGTCGTTCCGTCATCACCGAAGTGATGTCGGCAGCCGGAGATATTGTCCTTCTCGGTGAAAAGATAGCTGCGATGGAAATGGAAATGGGCCAACCCATGGAAGACGATCAAATGGTCGATCTTCTAGAACGGTATGGCGAATGCGTGGAAATCTTCGAACAGCGTGGTGGCTACGATCTCGAACCGCGGGCTCAGGCGATTCTCACAGGTCTCGGAATTTCACCGAAAGATTTTAACAGTCCTGTGGAAATTTTCAGCGGTGGCTGGAAGATGCGCATAGCCCTTGCGAAAATTCTGACCATTAACCCGGATGTCCTGCTGCTCGACGAACCAACCAACCACCTGGATATAGAATCAATCCTCTGGTTGGAGACATGGCTGCTCACTGAATTTAAAGGCGCTCTGCTCATGACCTGCCATGACCGGGAGTTCATGAATAAAATCGTCTCCCGGATTATTGAAGTAGCCAACGGCTCTACCACAACCTACAGCGGAAATTTTGATTTCTACCTGCAGGAACGTGAGATCCGACGTCAGCAGCTTGAGGCCAGCTATCGCCGCCAACAGGAAATGCTGGCCAAAGAAGAAGAATTCATCGCCCGGTTTGCTGCCCGCGCTTCCCATGCATCCCAGGTTCAGTCCCGAATCAAGAAGATAGAAAAGATCGACCGCATTGTCCTGCCGGCTGAGCAGAGAACCATCAACTTTAATTTTCCAACACCACCACGAAGTGGTGATGATGTCCTGCACCTGACCAACCTGGGCAAGACCTGGACAGGCCATGAAGGTAGAGAAATACCCGTGTTCAGCGGACTCACCGGTACCGTACGACGACTCGAGAAAATTGCTGTCGTCGGAGTTAATGGGGCCGGGAAATCCACACTCCTAAAAAGTATCACCGGTAACACGGAACCGACAGTTGGAGAAGTAACTGTTGGTGTCGGCGTTACCACAGGCTATTTCAGCCAACATGCCATGGACATTCTTCGGCCGGAACAGACTGTCTTTGAAGTAGTGCAGGAAGCTTTACCGCTGGAAAATATCGGAACTATCCGCAACCTCTGTGCCGCTTTTCTGTTTCAGGGTGATGATGTAGACAAACGTATTGCCCATCTTTCCGGCGGTGAAAAGAGCAGGATAATTCTGGCCACTCTGCTTGGTCGTCCCTTAAACTTTCTCGTGCTTGATGAACCAACCAACCACCTGGATATCCAGTCCCGGGAGGTACTTCTTGAAGCCCTGCAAAAATTCGAAGGAACCGTGATTCTGGTAAGCCATGACCGCCATTTTCTGCGCTCTCTGGTCAACCGGGTCTTTGAAATCGATCATGGCGACATGCGAATCTATGAAGGCGACTACGACTATTATCAGCGTGAAAACCTAAAAAGAAAGGCGGAAAACCTCCAATAACAATGCCTTAATGCTGGTGAGAACATTATCAGGAAGCCGCGCAGGATTCTTGATAATATGCTTGTTTTATTCCTCGAGCGAGGGGACAAATACTATCATGAGCTGCTTTCTATAAAACGAAAAATCAATTTTTCAGGGCACTTATATGTTCAAATCACTCATTTTTTGATAATTGTGTCCCATCTTATTTGCTTGTATTCTTATAGCGTTTAAGGTATACCATAGTTGTGAGTCCTAACGTAAATCCGATCACGCATAGTGTTTCTCGCCAGTCATCTTGCAGTTTCTCTGCATTTTTTGTTGCCGGTAAGGATTCTTGCCGATCATAGTCCCAGGGAGCAGCAAATTGAAACTTTTTATAGGCAACTTGCCTTATGATGTGACAGAAGCGGAAGTTTTACAATTATTTAATGATTTTGGCGAAGTTGTTAATACTAACCTAGTAATAGATCATTTTTCAGGCCGGCCAAAGGGTTTTGCCTTTGTGGAGATGTCCACAAGATCAGAAGGTCATCGTGCCATGGAAACTTTAAATAAACAAGATTACAAAAATCGTCCACTGGTCTGCAACGAGGCCCAACCCCCGAAAAAGGGCAAAAAGCGCAGATAGTGCTGAAACGATATCTGCGTAAAAAAAATTCCCAGTGGACATTGCCTTTGCTCAAGATATTAAAATTCAGCGTTATGGCATAACCGGGTGCGGGCATACAGCAGCTCTCAAATTTCGTCTGTATAACTTTTTTATGCAGACAACAAGTTCAGTTTGCAATGCAGACTGATGCCTGAGTCAGCACACAGCACTCAGGCAATCGAAAAAAGGGGCCATAATGGACCCCATTACACAGGAGTAGTTAGCAATGGCAGAAGGAACAGTAAAGTGGTTTAATGATGCAAAGGGCTTTGGCTTTATCGAACAAGATGGAGGCCAGGATGTATTTGTACATCATTCCGCTATTAAAGCAGACGGATTCAAATCTCTCTCTGAAGGTGAGCGCGTCAGCTTTGAAGTTGTAGACGGCCAAAAAGGTCCGGCTGCACAGAATGTAGTAAAGATCTGATAATATTAGGATCAGCAGTAACAAGAGGTTTATTACTGCTGATCCTTTCTCCTCACAGTTCGTTTTAATCTTCTCTTTTAAAAAAATATTCTCTCAGTTTCTGAGGGATTTTTCTTTTTGGTCCTACAGCATTTCATCAAGCAGCACCCGTCTTACTTAGGAGCCTGTCCGAGAAGCTTCATCCTGTTTCTCTTCAATTGACATTCTACCTTAAGACAGATCAGCTGGTTCCTGTTTATCCGGAATGGAATAACCTGCCATGTTCTGTTCGTTTGGAGATCCAGCCCCCCACATTCGGACAGCAGCAGCTTCATCCACCGAACGAAGATGCAGATCGGTCTGCGGAAATGGTATCTCAATGTTATTTGTGGCGAATTCTTTCTCAATCGCTTGATTCAAATCACTCAATACTTGAATCTTATCAAGATATTCTGAGATCCAGACTCGGACCTCGAAGTCAAGGGAACTGGAACCAAAGGCCAGGAAAAATGCTGTCGGTTTTGGAGTACTGAGAACCACAGGATTGGCTTCACCACAGCTAAGAAGAATTGCCAATACCTTGGCGACGTCTGTTCCGTAGGCCACGCCTACCGGCACCCGAATCCTTACTTTTCGTTCACCAAGGGTCCAGTTGGTCACCTGCCCGGTAATAAGATCGGAATTAGGGACAACTATTTCGGCGTTATCAAAGGTTTGGATGATAGTGGCACGCAGGCCAAGATGTTTTACTTCTCCTATTTCAGACCCAATCTGTATGGTATCCCCAACCTTGATCGGTCTTTCAAAAAGCAAAATCAGACCGCTGGCAAAATTGTTGACGATCGCCTGCAAACCAAATCCGATACCTACTCCCAATGCACCACCGATGAGCGCGAGTTGGTTGAGTTCAAAACCCAGAACCCTCAACATGATCAGAAAGCCGATAGTTAAAATAGCGTAGTGGACCAACCGGGTAATCGACAATTGTACCCCTTTTGCCGCGCCGTAGCGGGGAAGGACCTTATTCAAGAGTAGCGTTTGGATCCCCTTCGAGGCGAGGATAGCTCCGTAGATGACAAAGATGACCGTGAGAAAAAAACCGGGCGAGACACGGATATTTAAAAAAACAAAACCCACGTTGTAGATCCCGCCAAGTGCACCGTTCAGAGTGGGATAGAGATTCCAGACAACTCCCTGGATCGCAATCAGGAGAATAATATGTAACCAAACGATTATCGGTTGCAGGCTTTTCAGAATTATTTCCCGACTTTCCCTGAGCAAGGTAAACGGCAATACGGAGAGCAGCAGATCCAGAAATCCGAACAATAGTCGATAGAGCATCCAGACGATCAGACAGGCAATGACCGCCGAGAGCAAAGTCGAAAAGAGAATCACCGCAAAATGATCATAGCCGGAAATACCTAAAATCAGTACTGCAGCCGGTAATATCCCCATGGTTCTTTTAAGCCATGATTTAAGGTCGGTCTTGCCTCTGGTACTTGGAAGCTGGTAAAAATAGTAGACAAGGGCTAAAAGTGAAACATAAAAGACATAGAGCAGGATCAACACCTGGGGCAGCCCAAGGGCAACCATAAACATGGCAACGGCCATAAAAATGATCAGGCGGACGAGTACCCGCCGCCTGAGTTCGTTTTCTATAAGAAGGGTGGTTAAACGGATCGCTGCCAGCAGGGTCAATATATGCAGAAGTGCCTCCCACTGCTGCGGCAAACGAAAATTGACCGACATCATACCGATGAAGCCATTAAGACTTGAGGCCATTAAAACAGTCGTAGCCACAGGGTAGACGGCAAAGGGATACCAACGGGAGGTTGAAGAAATCAGATCTTTCGTTTTGTACATGCCAAAACAAACCAGGAGAAACGCAAACAAACTGAGCAGGACAATATTTCTATTTTTTTCCAAACTCTTCAACTGGTTAACAATAAATCCCCTGGTACTCGAATAGGTTTGCCGGAAGAGGTTGGCATTTATCCTTGTATAAAATTTACTGGAAAGCATTGAGGGCGAGGTCTGCTGGATGGACAGAGCACTCAGCGCGGCATTCATGGCCTTCAGATCGGTGCCGGCGGAATAGAGCAGGATCTGAAGATCACCAATTTTCTGGCCGACGGCCATAACCAGCTTGAGTTGATCTTCAATAAGTTGCAGGGCTTTGTCAACGGTCTGGACCAGCATTTTTTGCTGTTCCTTAGCCAGAGCCAGAGCCAGCACCTCTTTTTTATCATACCCTGTAATCTGATCTTTCTTTGCTTGCCATTCTTTTCTCTTTGCCGAAAGCTTGGAGATGGTCGAAGTTATCGGCTCACTAAGATTTTTTAACTGGTTGCTAATCTTGTCGACCCTGGCCTGATAGTTCGTCACCTGCATAAGTTGCAGATCGGGGGCCTTCCGGGCAGTGGCTACATCCCCTCTGAGCTCCTTGGCTTCTTTGGCAAGGCCCGCGAGCTCCTCTTCAACTCCCTTGATGTTTTTTTCTTGAGTCAGACTGTTCTGCAAGTCAATTAATTCTTTGGGCAGGATAGTGGCCCAAGAATATATCTGGATAAGGGTGGTCTTCTGTTCTTCGACGACAGTCGTCTTCGCTTCTCCCTTAGCCGGGTTGCCTTCAGCCGATTGGGACAATGATGGAAAACCAATGCCAACGATAAAGACTGTAACAAAAAAGAAAAAGCAAAAGTAACTATTTGACTTCATGGATATATCCTGAGTGAAGAGAAAAATTTTCGAGTAACACGAGTTGAAGTTCACTATCCTATCTTACTCCTGATAGAGATGACAACCTTTTCCGACAACTGCATTCCTAAAATCTCTTCCCCTGCCTGGCCGCTCATTCTTCTCTCATCTAAGTTTAAACAAAAACTAACATCATTCGCCTACCCTGCCGGCCGTATCCTATAGATTCGCTGAAACAGTACATGATACAAGAGTTTTCGTATCAAACCAGGAAGAATCATTCTCAAACAGACCGATCACATATCATGAACCCAGTCAAGAGAAACAAGAGGAAAGATATTCGTATGCCACATTTGAAACTGATTTCCCACCAGGGTATTTTGTTACAGCGTGCGTCTGAAACCGCCAATGAGCCAGACCAAACCAATAGGCACATGCTTCAGGAACTCATTGAAAAAAACCAACTGACTTCCCATTTCCAA
>CAWHJQ010000015.1:0-139020 GCA_963829695.1 uncultured delta proteobacterium
GAGCGCGAATTTGGAGCAAGTGAGATAGAGGCCAAAATCACCTCACCGGACAGTACCCGGAAAATCATTACTACGATCAAAAAATACACAGATCTGCATGAAGAGAAGTATAACCGCTTCCCGAAGATGTTGATATTTGCGGTAAATGATCTGCCCCATGTTTCCCATGCCGATGAAGTTGTTCGTACCTGTAAAGAAATCTATGGCAAGGGTGATGATTTTGCCATGAAAATTACCGGCAGCCCGACGGTGGACCGGCCACTGCAAAAGATACGGCAATTCAGAAACCGGCCCGAACCGAAAATTGTCGTGACCGTCGATATGCTCACCACGGGAGCGGATATTCCAGCCATTGAAATGGTTGTCTTTATGCGCATGGTAAAGTCGCGGATTCTTTGGGTGCAGATGTTGGGCCGTGGTACGCGGCTTTGTCCTGAAATCAACAAGGAGCAGTTTACCATTGTTGACTGCTTTGACGGCTCACTGATAGAATATTTCAAAAATGCCACCGATTTCAATGTCACTCTCCAGCAGACGACTGAGCCCCTTTCAGAAATTATCGAAAGAATCTATGACAACCGCGACCGGCAGTACAACACAAATCGGCTGCTTAAACGGCTGCGGCGAATTGAAAAGAACATGGGAGCCGAGGCGCGGGAACAATTTGCCAAGTACATCCCCGATGGCGATATAAAGGCCTATGCCGACAAACTAAAAGAAAATATTGAACAAAAATTTACCGAGACTATGCAGCTCCTGCGGGACAAGGATTTTCAAGACCTTTTGGGGAATTACCCTCGACCGCAAAAGGTATTTTTTAAAGGCTATGATATTGTCGATACCGTCGAAGATCAGGTAATGTTTCGGGTTGGCAGTGATTACCAGAGGCCAGAGGATTACCTCAAACTCTTTGAACAATTTGTTAACGAGAATCCTGAACAGATTGAAGCCATTGAGATATTGCTGGCAAAACCCAAAAATTGGAACATTGATGCACTGGAAGATCTGCGTGAGAAACTGCATAAAAACGATTTCTCCGAAAAAAATTTACAGCGAGGACACGAATTAGTTTATAAGAAACCCCTTGCGGACATCATCTCGATGATACAACATGCCTCAAACTATGAGGTCCCCATTCTCACGGCCCAGGAACGGGTTGAATTTGCTGTGGCTAAAATAGCCCGGGGCCATACCTTCAGCGATGAACAACTGACTTGGCTGGCCTACATCAAAGAGCACCTTATTGAGAATTTGGCTCTTGCCAAAGAGGATTTTCAAATAATGCCGGTCTTTGAACGGCACGGCGGACTGGGCAAGGCCAAGCAGATATTTGGTCGTGAATTCGAGATGCTGATACATGAAATTAACGAGGCTCTTGCTGCTTAGAAGCGTTGTCTCACTGAACTCACAGAGAGCACGGAGGAAAGAGGGTTTTAAAAATCTTTGAATTTAGTCCCTCGGTGCGCTCCATGAAAGAATCAAGGAATTATTCAAAATGTCTGATGTTGTAAACAAACTCTGGGGTTTTTGTCATACCCTCCGTCACGATGGTATTGATTATGGCGATTATATAGAACAGTTGACCTACCTGATGTTCCTGAAAATGGCCAACGAGAAGGGCATCGACCTGGCGAAGATGGCGTATGAAGAGAATAAAAAGATTGTCAAAATAGACTGTTCCTGGCAGCCTTTTACCGAAAAATCAGGCACCGAACTGCTTGATGCCTTTGCCCAGATCATGCGGGCATTAAGTCGACAGTCAGGTTTGTTGGGGGATATTTTCACCCAGGCCATGCCCCGTTTCACCAATCCGGTCAATCTGAAAAAAGTCATTAACATGATTGATGAAGAAGACTGGTCTGCCATGGATGTGGACGTCAAAGGCGCCGCCTTTGAGGGCCTTCTGGAAAAATCAGCCGCCGAGGGCAAAAAAGGTGCGGGCCAATATTTCACACCGCGTCCGCTTATCGGCGCTATTGTCCAGGTGATGCGACCCGACCCGCGGGCAACCAAAGAGTACAGGATTTGTGATCCCGCCTGTGGTACGTCCGGCTTTTTAATGGTGGCCTATGAATGGCTTATGGCCGTTACCAAAGGGGCACTGGAGAGAAAAGACGTCCTTCGCATCAAAAAAGAGACCTATTTCGGCCAGGAGTTGGTTCCCCGCCCCCGTAGGCTTGCGTTGATGAATCTTTTTCTCCATGGCCTTGAACCACAGATTTACCTGGGAGACAGCATTTATGAACCGGATCGTGGTGAGCGATACGATTGCATTCTCACCAATCCACCTTTTGGCACCAAAGGGGCGAATCAGGCGCCGGTGCGGGATGATTTCACCGTTTCCACCAGTAATAAACAGCTCAATTTTATTCAGCATGTGGTCACCATCCTCAAGCCCGGCGGTCGGGCGGCCATGGTCTTGCCGGACAATGTGCTTTTTTCCGATGCAGCGGGTGATGTGTTTAAATACCTGATGGAAGACTGCAATGTCCATACCCTGTTACGCCTGCCCAATGGCACCTTTACCCCTTACAGTCAGGGGGTGAAAGCCAATGTCATTTTCTTTCAGAAGGGTATGCCCACCGAAATCACCTGGATTTATGATTGCCGCACCAATATTGCCGGGGTTACCAAAAAAGACCGACCCCTGACTGCCGCCATGTTCACCGATTTTGAAAGATGTTATGGCAAAGACCCCAACGGACAGTCCAAACGCAAAGATCTTGGTGCAGAGGGTCGGTTCCGCAAGTTTGCCCTATCACAGATCACAGAGCGAAATTACAACCTCGATATTACCTGGCTGAAAGACGAAAATCTGGAAGATCCCGCCTCACTTCCGGAACCGCAGGTGCTGGCCGGTGACGCCATTACCGAGCTCAATGCCTGTGTCGATGAATTGCAGCTGATCCTTGATTTGATTGAAGTGGAGGAGGCGGAATGAGTGAATTGCTTCCGATGGGATGGGTTGAAACCACCTTAAATGAGATTGCTACATGGGGCTCAGGGGGGACACCAAAAGCTTCGGAGAAAAAATATTACGATGGAGATATTCCATGGTTAATAATCGCTGATCTAAACAACGGGGTTGTAACAACATCAAAGAAAAAAATAACAAAATTAGGAATGGAAAAAAGTTCCACTAAATGGGTTGAACTTGGTTCCATTTTACTAGCAATGTACGGAAGCATTGGAAAACTTGGTATTGCAGGAATAAGATGTACAACGAACCAGGCAATTGCCTTTACAAACCATATTTGGGGTGATATTCCAAATAAGTTTCTATTCAATTACTTGAAATATCAGGAGCCTGAATTGCTCAAAATTGGACAAGGCGGAGCTCAAAAGAATATAAGTCAAACGATTCTTAAATTGTACCCTTTTCCCCTTCCACCCCTCAACGAACAAAAACGTATTGTCGTCAAGCTGGACAAAATCATGCCCCGCATTGATTCGTTGAAAGCACAGCTCGATCGGGTGCCAACAATTATCAAACGCTTCCGCCAGTCGGTGCTCACTGCTGCGGTTACCGGCAAACTGACCGAGAAATGGCGAGAGGAGCATCCGGGGATTGAGAGTGCGGACAGATTGTTAAGCATTCTTCCAAACAAATTGAAGGATGGTTATTTAAATGTTTTTGAAGAAACTCAATATTCCGATTTGCCAAGCAATTGGATTTATGCTCCATTAGTAAATTTGGGCCAAATACAAGGAGGTGGTACTCCATCGAAATCAAATCTTAACTTTTGGAATGGGACTATCCCCTGGATAAGCCCCAAAGACATGAAAGTTGATAGAATATCGAAAGGAAGAAATTTTATTTCAAAAAATGCATTAGAAAAATCGTCGACAAAATTAATACCACAAAACAGCATCTTGTTTGTGATTCGAGGAATGATTTTAGCGCATACGTTCCCTGTAGCCGTAACTCAAAATGAAGTGACAATAAATCAAGACATGAAGGGAATTACCCCGTATCCAGCAACCAATCCTGAATACTTATTTCTTGTCTTCAAAAGTATTCAAGGAAACGTGTTAAGTTTCATCAAAGAAGCTACCCATGGGACATTGAGACTCGAAATGTCTTTATTACAAACATTTGCTTTCCCCCTCCCACCCCTCGAAGAACAAAAAGAAATAGTCCGCCAAGTAGATAAACTCTTCGCCCTCGCCGACAAACTCGAAGCCCACTACCAGAAGGCCAAAACCCACATCGACAAACTCTCCCAATCCATCCTGGCCAAGGCCTTTCGCGGCGAACTGGTGCCGCAGGACCCGAGTGATGAACCAGCGAAAAAACTGCTGGAGCGCATTTTAGCGGAGAAGGCGAAGATGGAGAGTGACAAGAAGAAGCCAGGAGGCAGGAAACAGAAAACAACATGAAAAAACTAAAGGACCTCCCTCAAAACGAACGTCCCCGTGAAAAGCTTCTCGAAAAAGGAGCCGGGTTTCTCTCCGACCAGGAATTGCTGGCCATTATCCTTGGCAAAGGCACCCAGAAAGACGATGTGTTTTCCCTCGCCAAAAAGATAATTAAAATCATTGATGAAAAAGGCCTAGGCTTTCAAGCAAAAGATATCATTGCGGTTGACGGAATTGGTGAAGCCAAAGCCACCGCCCTCTCTGCGGCATTTGAATTTGTCCGAAGGCGGATCAAACCGGAAGGATTGAAAATCAAATTCCCCGCCGACATCCTGCCCCTCATCCAGCATTATGGCGACCGCAAGCAGGAACATTTCCTTTGTGTCTCGATAAACGGAGCCAATGAGGTAATGAATGTGCGGGTGATTACCATTGGCCTGGTCAATAAAAGCCAGGTTCATCCACGAGAGGTTTTTGCCGATGTGATCGCCGAAAGGGCGTCTGCCCTTATTGTGGCGCATAACCACCCGAATGGCGAATTACGACCCAGTGATGAAGATCGGCAGATAACCAAGAGACTTCAAGACGCTGCCAATATATTAGGCTTGAAATTGTTAGACCATATTATCTTTAATGCGAAGGGCTATTATTCGTTTGCCGAGAAGTGTGAAATGTAAAAGAGAGCCAGCCGGCACCGCCATTGGCCTGAACCAACCTCTTTGATTTTTGGTTTGACACTACTGTGCATTGTAATTACAATGTATGCACTCTACAAGGAGATGGAACAATGAGGGCTCGTATAATAAAAATAGGTAATTCTCAAGGGTTGCGTATTCCAAAGCCTATCTTGGAACAAACGGGAATAATGGATGACGTTGAGATAGAGGTTGAAAAAAATCAAATCATTATTCGACCAGTAAAAAATGCTCGGGAGGGATGGGCAAAATCCTTCAAAATGATGGGGGAAAAAGGTGATGACAAACCCCTTATCGATGAAAAGAGCATTTTACATTCATGGGATGAGGAAGAATGGCAGTGGTAGCGAAACGCTTTGATGTTTTCTTAGTGAGTCTTGACCCCACAGTTGGATCTGAAATTCAAAAGACCCGACCATGCATGGTGGTCTCACCTGATGAAATGAACCAGCATATTCGAACCGTTATCATCGCGCCAATGACCTCTACAAGCAAAGACTATCCTACTCGGGCATCTTGCACCTTTACAAAGAAACAAGGCCACATCGTTTTGGATCAGCTTCAAACGATAGATAAAACACGACTAATTAAAAAGCTCGGAACGATTGATCCTAAGACGCAAGCAGACATTATTTCAGTATTGCAACGGATGTTTGCCTTTTAAAGACCGCTAGCAAAACAATTGAACAGCCGGAAAACTACAGCCTCCTCAGCTGAACCGCAACGCAACAGAAACGGAACAAACCAAATTCGTACATGAATTAATCGTTATTTCGTTATTCTGGAATCTCTGCCTCGACGAGTTTTGCAAGGAGCGTAAGCGATTCCTGCCAGCCGAGATAACAAGCCTCGGGTGGTATGGCATCTGGAACTCCTTCTTGAACTATATTCAACTCAGTTCCACAGAACACTTGTTTTAGTGTAACCGTCGTCTGCATTTCTCCGGACAAGTTCGGATCATCGAACGTGTCTGTGTAGCGAATGCGATCATTCGGTATAAGTTCAAGGTACGTCCCGCCGAAAGAGTGACTTTTGCCTGAGGCGAAGCTGGTGAAGGACATCTTATAGGTGCCGTCAACTTTGGCATCCACATGGTGAACCTTGCCGGTGTAGCCGTTCGGGGGAAGCCATTTGACCATTGCATCGGCATCAAGAAACGCCCGATATATTCTTTCAGGTTTGGCACGGAGAACTCGGTGAAGTCGGATGGTGTTTGTGGACATGATCATTTCTCCTTTGGCTTGATGGTGTTTTAATGCTCATGATGAGCAGGATGGCGTCGTAAAAACTCTTCATCTTGTTCGTTGTTACACTTTTCCTATCATTACGACGTACCGTATGTACGCCGAAATAATAGGAAAATCGCACGCCTCCAATATGAAGCTTTTTACTTATCCATCAAAAATCGAGGTTTTTACGAATTCATGATGAGCATGATGGGTCTGCCCGTTGGCCAGGACGCCGCGAGAATGGACTTTCATAAGAAACATTCGGAAGCCTGACAACAATTAAAACCTGCCTGGACCATGCTATGACTCTTTCTTACACACGCTGCCTCATCCAGGCTCGAACTCTATATCTTTCGTTTAATTTCTTTTCTATATCATTAAGTTTCCATTCATATTTTTTAGTCACGGCGATTTCTCAAGTCAAGAACTGGCTACCACGTGTTGTATAGCGCCGATAAAAATAAAGAATACAGGGACACCCAAGATAAGTAATAACTGAAATCAGAAGAAATACGCATGATGTCACCCTATTTCTTCCTCGATTTCCCTGTCTCCTTATTTCCCCCTATTTATCCTGCGAAGATTGCTATCTGGTACAAGTATTGTCAGCTTTTTTTACATCCCTGCAAATATTTGGACACCTTGAAAGAACAGCCCTCTCGCAAAAATCTCGTCCCCTTTGTCACCTGCCGTGCCTACCGCTTTACCAAGTCGGTCTCCAGGCGGGTCTCAAGATTGAAAGTTGTTTCAGTAATAACACCACAAAATTATTACGTTAGCCGCATATCAGCGATCCTTTGATGATCAGTTGAATTCCTTCACACATAATATATATCTGAACATTTTCTTGTCACGATGACCTGGCATGCCGGTTGCTTATGCCAATGGATAAAGGAAGCGAAGCCCTTTGACCCGTTCAGCAAACCAGCAGGGTGGGTTATCAGGGTTCGATAACTTTTTTGTGAGGAGGAAATGATCCTTAGTCAAACTGTTCGACACCACTCATCTGCATGTCAATTGTTGACAAACTCGTAAAAACCTAATTTTTTTGGATGGCTAAGAGCGATGAAACCGATATCTTTTGGACCGGCAGCACATGTTCCCTCATGTAAAATCCGCGGTCGATTAATTTCTGCTTATGACTTTTTGCCACGTTTGAAAAAACTTTGTCTCTCCCTCGGGTTCAATAATCCGATTATTGGAAAATTGGGGAAATTGCCACCTCCCTCGGAAATAAGTGTGAACAATAACCTCCTCCATTTCCATTCCTTGCCACATGAACGAAGTGATGGACGTGATCGGATTATCATCCTTTCGACAATGGTTCCCTACGAACAAAATTGGGGTGGATACAGCGGATTGCCTGGTCAACATGTCCTTGACAGATCAGGCACCGGAGTGGACAAAACGCCATCTGATTTCATCCTCCCATACTTGAAGCAGTATCAATTCGCTCAGACGCATATACATCTTGGTTGCAATAAATCAGGTAAATTCGTGGTCGTTTTGCCTGATTATCTGGTCTGGGACAAGCAGAACGATGACAGGAAAAGCCTCAGGGTGATTATTGAAAAAATTGCCGAACCCAACGCGGATGGCCAGTTTATCCCCCTCTCCGTCTCCGGCTCCCATGTCACCTTTCCATTAGCTTCCCAATTTCGCCAAGACCTTGACCAAAAAAACTTTCAATGGAAAACCGGAAGCTTCAATGCAATCGGCGAGCACTTGAGCGCAGAATTATTCTCCTTTGTTCTGCCGCCGGAACCAGGCCATGGTTCACATCCATTTTCGGCCGTGTTGTTTCCTCAGATGCCCTGGATCGTTGCCCACAAGACACCGCACTTTGCAGCGACACTCGTTCACCTCCAGAATAACTTGTCAAGCGTATCCGAGGCCTTTGCTGCAACCGGGCCGGATGACCTCCGGAACCTTTTCTGTGTGGCTGGACTGGACATTGACATGAGAGGTTTCAGGGGAAGAACGGAGCGATATTTTGTTCCATGGCAGGCATATTGGAAAAGACATGGAGCCTGTTACGGTAATATCTATCCTTTGCACACAGGATGATCTGCTCGTTGCCCTGAAACATTTTTAACCGGACAGCGGGGAAGATCTACGAATTGCCACCCAATGTGGCGGTATATCTTGCCGGAAAGAGATGCGACATACGTTTGGAGGAGATCTGCTGGGAATTTGGACTTGAAAAAAATGCTAGTTGAAAAAGAGACAAGTTATGATAACGTATTATCTTACCTTACCTATCAACCACAAAATTCTTTCGGCCATGACTAATTTTTCGCTTTTAAACGGTGCACTGCAGTTTCGTAAGATGCCCACCTCTCTGCTGTGTATCCTTTTGGTTCTTTTTGTCGGCGTATCCTCACCTCTATGGGCGACGACGTATCCAATGCCTCCCGCAGGTGTTGACCTTATCGGCTTCACGACAACTGTTAGAGCCCTCACCGAGGACACCCTGCTCGATATTGCCCGGCAATACGATCTGGGGCAGGAGGAGATCCTGCTGGCTAATCCGAATGTCGACCGCTGGCGACCTGCCAAACGCGCTAAAGTTGTTCTCCCCGGCCAGTTTATTCTTCCTCGTGCTGAACGTAAAGGCGTTGTGCTTAATCTGCCCGAGATGCGCCTCTATTATTTCTACCTGGATAGTCTGGAGAAAAAGCCTATGGTCAAAACCTATCCGGTAAGTGTCGGCAGAATGGACTGGAATACGCCTCTAGGCAAAGCCAGGATTGTAAGAAAGGACAAAGATCCATCCTGGTATCCGCCCGAATCCCTTAAATTACAGGCAATAGCCGCAGGAGACCCACTGCCCGATTTCGTTCCGCCAGGTCCTGATAACCCCCTTGGCAGTTATGCCCTGCGTCTGAATATCCCCGGTTATCTGATCCATGGAACCAATAAGCCTTATGGTGTGGGTATGCGGGTGTCCCATGGGTGTGTGCGCATGTATCCCGAGGACATCGAGGAACTTTTTCCGATTATACCGGTACAGACGATGGTGCAGCTTGTGAACCAGCCGATCAAGCTGGGTTGGCAAAATCAAACCCTTTTTCTGGAAGTTCATCCATTGATGGATGAAGATCTGGAGAAAAACCAGGATCTGCAAAGCATAGCCGATTCAATGATTCTCGACGAAATTAAAAATAAGGATGTGATACTCGATACAAAAACTATCCAACGAACACTGCAGGAACAGAACGGCATACCGGTTCCCATTACCACTTTTGGCCCGGATGGCTTTAAATTTTGATGAATTCGTAAAAACCTCGAACTCTTCGGTTTGCGTCATTCCGGCTTTCGCCGGAATGACAGTCCCTGGGCCTTTTTACGAACACATCAATTTCAAAAAGGTTCAGACGAGAACAGAGCCCCGCTTAGGACAGGCAGGGCTCTAACACAAACCCAAACTTATTTGTACATAGCCTTTTTAAACATACGGTCGATTTTGTCTTCCGTGGTTGCGGAAGTAGCATTGGCCTTCTCGGCAGTAGCATTAGCACTCTGGGCAGTAGCATTGGCTTCCTGAGCAAGAGCCTTGGCTTCCTGGGCAGTGGCGTTGGCCTCATTAGCCACCCTTAGGGCCGAATCGGCCGTGGCATTAGCCTGTTCGACCTGGGATCTCACCGATTCCAGATCCTTGGTCCCGGCACAGCCGACAAGGCCTAGAAAGATGAACAGAGCAAGCAGTTTAGCAGTGCGTTTCATGTGAAGTCCTCCTTGTTATGGTTTAATAAGTTGGTCTTTCCAGTAAGTTCCGGCTTCCTCGCAACAACACTACTTATATTAATACCGGTGGAGGAGACAGGCTATCCTTTTTTCTGTTAGAGAATAAATAAAAATAGCGTCAACGTATTTCAACCGGGGTGCCAATCTTTACCCAGAGTGTAAGACGGTCAATCTGATCATTGGTCAGGGCAACACAGCCATTGGTCCAGTTGAACCGCTTATGGACGTTTATATCACCCCTGCCGAGACCGTGTATTCCCAGGTTGCCACCAAGAACGGTATTCTGAGGGGGCAGGCGCCCTGCTGCCAAAGCCTGGTGGATTTTGCCCCAGGTCTTTTTGTCCAGATAACCTGCCTTGAAAGCACGTTCTGCATATTCTTTACTGGGGTAGTTAAAACCGAAAAATCGATGGAAGGAAGTATCATCCGTTATCCAGGCAATGATAAAATGCCCCAGGGGGGTTTTACTGTCTCCCCTCCGCCTGTCGAGCGACGTGCCGTAACGCCCAATGGCAATATCCGAGAAAGTGAGCATTTCCCGGTCACCTTGCAGCACCTTCAAGGTAAGCGCTTTGGTATCTATTAAAATCCGAATGGTATCCAGACTGTTGTCCTGGCCGATACTAACCAGGCAAGTCAGCAGAATCCATATAACAACAGCAGATATGCAGGCAAAAAAGGGAGATAGTATTGCTCGCTTTTTAGACATGAGCAGGGATATTTTCAACGACATTGCCAAGCACCTCCAGAATACCTGTCGGCAATCGTAACGATTGCCTCATAAGCAATGCACTCTCCCCGCCCACTCCAGGACCTGACAGGTTACAATGCCCACCCATCATTTATCCAGCAAATGCCGGAGCGAGGTGGGCAGAACCCGCTGCCGGGAAGAACAGCACAAAGAGCAAAGAGAAAAGCGATGTACGCCTAGTGATATTTATCTTCTCATCTTTCGGATTATCCAAAAATTGACCGTTCCGCAATCAAAATGTCTGGCTCCGACAGTCACAGTTATTAAAAAATTAATTTGGTTCATCCGGCTAAAGCGTGTTTAATCCCGCTCGTTTCCCGGCTAAGTGCTATACGTAATCAAGAAAAAAATAGTCGACCGATCCCTTCCGCTCTCAGCTTAGAAGCAACCGATTTCAATACAAATTCTACAGCTCTTCGATTGAATAACTGTGACACATGCAGCGACAGATACCCTGTGTCTATAGCAGAAAGCTCTCAACAAATGCAGAATGGATTGGACTCTCTTTTTCTGGAAAATGTACTTGCAAGTGGATAAAAAAATTGCTAGTTTCTTTTAATAATTCTGCCGTCCCTGCGCCCCAGCCGATTGTAAAACTTCGGTTGAAAGATGGTCTCACAAGTGCCTGCAGTGTTTCATCCCCTACCTGCGAAACCTGCTCCCGACTGACGAAAGTACTCTTTTTCGGCCCACCAGGATTTTCGGATTTTCAACATTTGGTATAAAGGAGATATGCTCTCATGTTTTGGGATTTTTACCTGCCCGTTGCCGGGCATAGCCTGAACATTTTCATGTTGCTCGGTTTAGGAATGGGGGTCGGGTGTCTTTCCGGTCTTACCGGTGTAGGTGGCGGCTTTCTGATGACTCCACTTTTGATCATGGCCGGCATTCCTCCCACCATCGCTGCAGCCTCCGACTCCAACCAGATTGTCGCCTCAACCACCTCCGGAACTTTTGCTCACTACCGCATGGGGAATGTCGATTTGAAAATGGGGACCATTCTTCTGCTGGGCGGTTTTCTCGGCGGTTCCATTGGTGTCGAGATTATCAAAGTCCTCCGCCTGTTGGGAGGAGCCGACTTTTTCATCAAGATAACCTATGTGGTAATGCTGTCTCTGGTTGGCGGCTATATGCTGGTTGAGAGCATCCAGTCCCGCAAAAAAGCGGCTGACGGTCGTTCAGATGAAGAAAAACCCATCTCGTCCTTTCGTCGATTCACCTCAAGTCTCCCCTGGCAAACTCATTTCGCTAAATCGAACGTGACCTTATCCCCAATCCTGCCTTTCATGGTTGGGACTTTTGTCGGTATGCTGGCGGCGATCATGGGTTTAGGCGGCGGCTTCATAATGGTGCCGCTCATGTGCTATGTGCTGGAGATGCCCATGCATGTGGTGATCGGGACTAATCTTTTTCAAGAAGTCTTTGTCTGCGCCAACGTTACCATCATGCAGTCCGCCTCAAACCACACCGTCGATATGATCCTGGCCATCCTGCTGCTGCTTGGTTCCAGTATAGGTGCTCAGATCGGTGCGCGGTTCAGTCATCGCCTCAAGGCAGATCATCTCAAGACACTGCTGGCCTGCATTGTTTTAGGGGTAATGGTGAAAATTCTTCTGGGGCTGCTCCTTTCCCCCCACTACATGCTCGATTTCAAAGGGGGAGAATAAGATGAACAAAAATAATTGCACACGACCTGTCCTCTTCCTCGCAGGACTTAGCCTGATAGTGGCATTGTGGTCGATTTCACCTGCGTTTGCCGCCGATGGCACGCTGACGGTACAGCCGCAATCAATATCTATCACGTCCTTGTTTTCCGGTACTGATATGCACATCAGCGGAAACCTACCGGAGGGCAGCCAAGCCGTACTGACCATCCGCGGCAAGAGGATTGATGAGGAAATGATGCGCAAAGCCCGACACTGGGATTTGTGGATGAACAGCGGCGAGATTGATATTGATAACGCTCCACTGCTCTATATCGCCTTCAGCAGTGACCCGACTTTGCTCGATCACGATAACGGCGACTTCCCCTGGGGATATCGCGCCCTGGAAAAAGTAGCCAAATTCACCGGTCGGCTTAAGCCGGTGGAAGATGACACCATCTTCAAGGAATTTATCCAGCTCAAGGAACGTGACAAACTCTACCATCTCTATCCGGGCGGTCTGCAGCTTACCAAGCCAGGGTCGGGGGAGAAACTTGCACAGGCGAGCATTCATCTGCCGTCCAGGATCAAACCCGGTATCTACCATGTGGCCCTGTGGGTCCTCCAGAACGGCAAGATTCTGGAAAAGCGGACCACTACCTTCGACGTCAAGCTGCAAGGGATACCCGCAGTCCTGCAAAATATGGCGAAAAAGCACGGGGTAGCGTACGGCTTACTGGCGGTAGCGGTGGCCATGACGGTTGGTATGCTCACCGGCATGGTCTTTCGACGAAAAAGTGGCGGTCATTAACAACTGGTTGAGTAACTACCGGAAAGACAGCATCACGGAAAATGACCGACACTATTTGTTAACAAGGAGGTTCTTATGGCCATAATTACTATTTCACGTGGTTCCTTCAGCAAAGGAAGAGAGGTGGCCGAGAAGGTCGCTCAGATTCTCGGCTACACATGTATCTCGCGCGAGGTTCTTTTAGAGGCATCGGAGCATTTCAACATAGATGAAATCAAACTTGAACATGCCCTGCACGACGCACCCTCTATATTAGAGCGTTTCACCTACGGCAGGGAACGCTATCTGGCCTATATTGCCGCAGCTATTCTTGAAAAGGTTCATAACGACAATGTGATTTACCACGGCCTGGCCGGCCAGTTTTTCCTGCATGGGGTGTCACACGTTCTCAAGGTTCGTATCCTGGCAGATCTGGACGATCGGGTGGCTCTAATGATGACCCGCCGGCAGTTGAGCAAGAAGCAAGCGATCGACCAGCTGGACCGGGACGACCATGAGCGGCGGCAGTGGAGTAAGCACCTGTTTGGAGTGGATACCTGGGATTCATGTCTCTACGATATGGTACTGCATGTCCACAAACTGAAGGTGGACGATGCGGCCAATCTCATCTGCCAGGCCGCACAAATGGAACAATTCAAAGCGACTCCGGCATCACAGAAGGTGCTTGACGACCTTGTCACTGCTGCCCTGGTAAGGGCCAGACTGGTGCATGATTACCCCACAGTTCAAGTTCATGCCGATGATGGAATCGTAACAGTCGATGTAAAATTCAACCAGACAATGGAGCCGGAACTGACCGATGAGATAAAAGCTCTCGTCCAGGAGATGCCGGGGATAAAAGATGTCCGCATGCATCCCATCTCACTTACCGCCTATGCCCATGACCAGAGCCGAGAATAGCCGATAGGTGGTTGGAATTCGTCGGGACCCGGTTTTATCATTCCTCTCCCCTTTATCGCTAATGACCTGGATCGGTTACCTGTTGCCGTTAGCGATCGGAGACTGCAAGTTCTACTTGATCGTCCGATCATCAATAATTATAATTTTTAAATTGCCCGGCGATGAGCTGGTGTCCGTCCATAAATGAGCAATTTTATCTCCCTCCGTAATTGGAGGCGATGGGTAACTTGGCCAAAGTTTTATGTAAGTCCTTGATAAAAAAAAACAGTTTAAGCCGAGTCGGCGGACAGCCGATTCACAATCCCTGGGATTTCACAAAAGGGAACAACTATTTTTTTAAAAGGAGAATGCTCATGACCACTCTAGATTGTTCAGCAGAAGGTAAAGACAAAGATTTATGTGAAATCGGCAATAAAATTGCCAAAAAGATGGGTTATGATTACTTGAATGAGCTTGAAGCGATTTACAGATATCTCATTGATAGATATAACTGGCTTCCAAGTCAGGTGCGCGAATTACCTAAAGAAGACCTGTTATTACTTCTAGATGGTTATCAAAGGGTGGAAATTGTGCCTTGATGGGTATTAAAGTCTGCTCACCGACCAGAATAAAGGCAGGTGGATAAAGGCAGGAGGACGATTTTGAGTAATACCAAAGCATCAACGCATCAATGAATAAACCGATTAAAATGATACCATTCAAAGGGATGCTGCCGCAGCGATTGTTCTAGCAGGTCGGCGTAATACTGGGCAGCCCGGGCGATAGCTTCGGGTCTTTCGGCGCGGGTTGCCGCCTCGATTGGAATTGGGTCAGACAGGCTGAAACGATAACTGTTTTTACTGGTGCGGAAAGCGAAAAAAGCAAACAGTGGCGAACCAGCTACCAAAGCGAAAATAAAAGGTGCTTCCGGCAGATAAGCGGCATGGCCCAGGAAGGTGACACGCACCTTGCGTTGATCGCTTCGCCAAACAATATCACCTGCCATGGACACCAAGCCTCCAGCCTGCAAAAAGCGAATACCTTCCACTGCGGAAAAGGGCGAATTGTCGTTCCGGTCTGCGCCGATGATGGTTACTCCGGATTTGCGCAGGTCATCCTTTTGCATCCGTTCCACCCCTTCCTTTTCCTTGACTCCCATATAGAGCAGAAGCGGCAGATCCTCTTTCTGCTGTTTAAGGAGCATCGCAGCCATTTCCCAATTACCAAGATGGGACATAAGCAGAATACCGCCCTGATGGCCGATGACCGCTTCCAGCTTCTCCCATCCTTCTGAGGCAAAGGTGGCCGACGGAGTCTTTCTTGCTAAAAACCTGTCAAAATGGATGGTGGTGAAATTCTGATATTGGCAAAAGGTGCACCAGAGGTGGTACAGCCTTCCTCGCTCGGGATAGAGGATGGCATAAAATCGGCGACTTTCCGGAACCCGCCTGGAAAACACAAAAAAGCCGGCCGCAATAATCCGGGAGACAACAACGAAGAGCCACGACCCACCGAACGCGGCAACGCGAACAAGCAGGTTATACCAAAAACCGCTCATAGTCGTACAAGCCTAAAGATTCGAGCCCAGATAAGCCTGTTAAACGTAACGGAATTGCGCCAGAAATCAAGCCAGGGCCGAAAATGACTCACCCGCTTGCCCTTTGCCTGATAGACTACCTGTACCGGTGCTTCCTTTGTTTTGATTCCCTGTTGTTTGGCTTTGACCAGTATTTCAACTTCGAACTGGTACCGTTTAGCCTTTACCTCAAGTTGCAAAACCTCGGGAATGGGGTAGAGCCTGTAACCGGATTGAGAGTCTTCCACCAAGGGTCCACCGGCTGCCCATACCCAGAAATTGGAAAATTGGCGGCCAAACCTGCTGGTCCACGGCACATTTTTTCCCCCGTTCATTCCCTGGCGTTTGCCTATGACAATGCAGCGTTCACCGTCACTTACTGCACCCAACAGGGCCCTGGCGTCTTCGGGATTATGCTGACCGTCCCCATCAAGAGTGATTGCCCAATCACATTTGGCTTCTATTGCGGCAGCAAATCCGGTGAGGACTGCTGCCCCTTTGCCTTGATTGACAGAATGACGCAGGATGCTGATTCCACTCATTGTGTCAAGAAGTTCAGCTGTACCATCCGTTGAACCGTCATCAATCACAAAAATCGGCAGGCCAAGTTCGAGAGTTTGACGTATGACCTCGCCAATTTGCCTACCATGGTTGTAAACAGGGATAATGACGGCAGGTCTCATATTTACACAGGAAAAGTTCGAGTTCAGGGTTACCGAATTACAGTTTTTCATCTTCAACGGTTATGAAGGCTATCGACCAAGTTCCGGGCCCCATGTGCACACCGGAAGTCAGGGATAAAGGAGTGAGCAGAATTTCCGATTCCGGCAGCAATTGCCGCACCTGTGATTGCGCCGTGCCGTTCACCCATTGCTCATTATCCGAATATTGAAGCAGGATTACGGGGGCACTCAAGTCACCAAACCGCTCACCTAGCCGTTCCAGGGCAAACGCCAGCTGTCCCTTGCTGCTGTGGACAACGCCAACTTTACGTACGCCCTCGGCGGCAGGACTGATAACGGGTTTCATCGACAACAAATCCCCGAAAAAACCCTTAGTCCTGGAAACCCGCCCCCCGGCTACCAGATACTTCAGTTCATCTATGAAAACATATTCCGCACATTCTGCAATGGCCCTTCGGGCAAAGGCAATGACTTCCTCAACGCTTTGGAGGGTATTGGCTCTGCCTGGCGGTAAGCAGAGCAATGAGTGCCAGGCGTCCAGAGGCTGCACCGGTATCCATAACCGTAAAAATATTTTCGGGGTCATTGTCTTTTTTCCAGGCCATGGCGGTCTGGTAATTGCCGGTAAAGGCGGAACCTACGCAAAGGTAGAGGGATTGACCGAACTGCCTGCAAATGTTCTGATAGTGCTGATTTCTTTCAAAGGTGGAGGCCTGGGCAGTGGTTATCTTTCGGCCCTGGCGCATCAAGGGATACACTTGTCCCGGACTGTACAGACTTTCAGGCCGCGAATCGTCACCAGTGATGATATAGCTATCAAGCAGACTAATGCCATGACGCAGGGCCATCTCCCTGGTCATTGAGCCAGCTGCATCCGTTACGATGTGAAGCACTGGTTTTTCACCCGGCTCGGAGAGATGTTCCACCCCACTCTGATCTATTGCAGCATCAGACCAGTGGACGATATCACCAAAAGAACAAAGATGCCTGCGCAGCCCATCGAGATCGGGACTATGGATGTGGACCTTAAGCAGAGATTCATCCTGCATCACCACCACAGATTCTCCAAGTTCGGCAAGGCTGTCTCTGACTGCAGTATCTTTATCCGTCATTTGAATGACAACATCAACACAATGGGCATCAGTGCTGTGAGGTTGAAAAGAGCTGCTGATAGCAAGGTTGCCGGGAAAAATATCAAAGATGGATCCGGCCCTGTCTTTCTGCCCTGTGAGATGCCTGAAAAAACCGTCAAAATAAACATACATGGCTAAAGCACCGGAATCCACCACGCCTGCCTTTTTAAGATCAGGCAACAGTTCCGAGGTCTCGTGAACCGCTCGTTGCAAGGCCAGGCTCAAGGGCGCATACATTGTCTTCAACTCTGTATGCGAGGCAAGAATCGAGGCTAAACTGTCAAAAACAGAAAGCATTGTTCCCGCACAGGGGCGGGCAATGGCCTGCCAGGCACGGTCCCTGCCCAAGGTTGTTTTTTCAGAAAGCTCGGCAAAGTTTTTTGCCAGGCAAAATTCCCGGAAAAAAGCAGCGGCAATATTACCTGAGTTGCCGGTGGCACAGCGAGCCAACAGTTTGCGGGTTGTGGCACTGTCTTTGTTACAATTACGAAGTGGTATCAGGCTGATACGTAAATTTGTTCCAGTATCGCCATCGGCCACAGGAAAAACATTTATCCGGTCCAGAAGATCGGCCCAGGCGGAAAGCGAAGCATAGCCCTCGGCAAAACTTTCGTGCAGATCGCTCATTTTTCCAGCAGTTGGACAATGCGTTGCATGTCGTATTTACCGTTATCTTTCAGAGGAATCCGAGCGACTGTTTTCATACGACGCGGCAAGGCGTATGGTTCAAATGTCTCGGCCAGCGTTTTTTTAATCATCTCCACATTGACGGTATCTCCCTGAATCAAAGTGCCGACAAGGTGCTCACGCCCTCCGGATTCCGGCATGGCCAGGGTTACACAGTCGGTCACCCCGGCTTGCTTTTTAATAAACAGGCTGATTTCATCAAGATCAACCCGTTTACCTCCCACCTTAGTTACGGTATCGGACCGCCCTTTCAGACAAAACGATTTTTCTCCGATGGCTTCGACTCGATCATTGGTGGTAAAAAAACCGTTTGCATCAATGGGTAATTCAGGGGAAATATAGGGTGAACGTACGGCCAGGCGATGGTCAATAATCTTCCAGTCAATCGTTGGGAAAGGAGTAAAAAATTCTTCTCCCTGTGCCATGATTCTCGTGGCGATACCACCGGTTTCAGTGGAGCCATATACCTCTACCACTCCAACTTCATTGTGTCGACAAAATGCCTCATTATCCGCGGCGTCAAGCACACCCGCCGATGAAAAGGCCAGCCGCAACGACATTTTCCTCTCACGCAGCGCTCGGTAATGAGCCGGGACGCTAGCCAGAATGGTGCTTTTATACTTTTTTGCAACACGGACAATATCGCTCGGAAAGGAGGGCGTCTCGTTGATAACTGTTGCCGAAGAAACCAGCGGCATAACAACGGAAAAAAGCAGGCCATAAATATGATATGGGGGAATGGTGGCCAAGATGCAGTCGTTTTTCGTCACAGCAAACCGACTTGCCTGGAAATACCCTTCGCCGAAAATATTCTCTACCGTTTTGGACCAGATCTTTGGCGTGCCGGTGGAGCCACCCGTGAAGATCTGCAACAACTCTGACTGTGCCCGAACCTCCCGACCAGGACCTGGGAAGTCGTTTGCTTCTGCCGATTGTGGACAGATCACATTCACTCCTTCAGGAAATTCTCTGTCTACGTCGGAAAGAGCAATTGTAAACCCAATTGTCTGGTGCATCTGGGCAATAATCTTGGCAGAAAATGCATAGGGCAGCAGAAGTGTCGAGCCGCTCGCAAGTGCCGCCAGAAGTGCTGCTGCTATGACTGCCTTATCATCGGCGACAAGGCAGACCAGCGCCCCCCGACTCCCAGCTTCGTCAAGCGGAACACGCAACCGGTTTGCCATTGCATAGACTTCACCAAAGGTGGCGCCGGAACGGACGAACTCTCTGTCCGGATATTTTGGCCCCTCCAGCAGGTCGTGTATGGCCGTGTCGATATTTATCGGAAAATCAGCGCTCATCTTCTCTGTTCACCGCCTTACCAAAAGATTGTCCGGCAAGGTTTCTGTCCCGCGGGCGGAAGGTATTATCCGCCATTTCTCTTTTTACAACCTGCTTAAACAACTTGGCCATTTTTATCGATTGCGGTTCATCCTGATAAAAGGTGTTCCAGGCGTAATCAAGCAGCTCCTGGAGTTTTTCCGGGCTCATCTGTTTGGGCTGATAGACCACTTGATCAGCTGAAAACTCATTCCAGTCCTTGGACAGAATGCGGTTTTGCTGACTCAGTTCCGTATAGGCTTTGGTATGAGGAAATGGTGTAAGCACTGTAAATTCGGCAAGATCCAACTCAATCTCAAGTAAGAAATCAATCAGGCGCTTGATGAAATCCTCCGTGTGACTGTCGAGACCGAGCAAAATGGTTCCTTCCACCCCGATCCCATGATCGTGGTACCGTTTGATCCGCTCCCTGATGTAATCGGAGGTATCAAAGACTGCCTGGTAGACATACCAGGCCCCGGCCTGGGCAGCCAGCTTAAGAACCTCCGGTTTGTCTTCTATGGGATGGGAACACCAGTTCTTTTTCAGCGGGATCATCTCCCGAAACAGATCCATTTCCCATTTGGTATCCTGCGCCAGGGAGTTATCGACAATAAACAGTCGATTGTTGTCAATTCCAGCTATCTCTGCTATTGCCTTATCAATGGGCCGCGGTCGAAATACTCTCCCCCCAAGGTAAGATACGGCACAGGGATAACAGTTAAACCGGCAGCCGCGGGAAGCATGCACCAGATCCACCATCTGCACGCCCTTATAGTTGTAGAGCTTGCGGTTGAGGATATCCCTGCGCGCCGGGCCAACCAATGCAATATCCGGTCTGTCGTTGATAAAATCATAGCAGGGTTGCAACTTTCCCTGCCTGAAGTCCAGGAGAACCTGTTCCATCCGGCCTTCGGCTTCGCCGAGAAAAACCGCATCGGCGTGTTCCATGGTTTCCTCGGCATGGAGCATGGTGGCAATCCCGCCGAAAATGACTTTAATGCCTCTCTTGCGATAGATATCGGCAATCTCCCAGCCTCTCTTGACCTGCACGGTGAGCATCATGGAGATGCCGACAAAATCTACGGCAGCGTCAAAATCAATGTCTTCCAGATTCTCGTCAACGAAATCGATATCAACATAATCGGGGAGTGTCGCAGCAAAAACCACCGGGCCATGGGGTGGTAGATGGAACTCGGTCTGCCTGTCCAACTTGGCCCATTTGGGATATATAAGTTTGAATTTCATTTAATTTTATCAGCACTTATCAATTTCATTTTCAGGGTATAACCGGTCTGCCCATAGGTTTTCAACTCGAGATAGTCCGGAATGGAGATGGCATCTTTTTTCCTGCATGATTGCCCGACAATAGAACGATTCATGACCAGGGCGGGAGTATAGCTGTTTATCTGCCAGCAGTCATCCACATTTGGCAGGACATCAACCACGCCACCGTCCGCGTCTGTATAACGACAAACAGGGGTGGTTCCGGCTAATTGCCCTTGTTGGGCCTTGCTACTTCCGGCCGGCGGTTGAAAGATTGCCCGTATATCAGCCATCAGCCCTTTTGCAAAATCGGTAGAATCAAATGGGGGCACCGCCCGCCGAATTTCAAAGCTGTTGTCCTGATGGAAATCAGCCGCAAAAAGAGTAAGCCCTTCAACCGTGACCAAAGCGCAGGACATATCCTTTCCATTCAGGGTGGTGATGCCGACAACAGTGGTGCCCGATCCGTCCCTCATGGAGAAATCGATAGCGTGGACAAACTGCCAATTTCCCTGAGGAAAGACCTTCGCACAGGCCTGTGCTCCCTGTTTAGTTCGGGCATCATAGGCACCAGGGACATTTGCCAATTCCGGCAGGAGTAACTGCTTTTCTGCAGCACAGCTGGACATCAGGGAAGTCAGCAACAACAGGCAGAGGAAAAATTTTGTCATTTTGTGGTAAAAACCGAGGTGGCAATGTCCTGATTCAGAATCCTTTTGCTGAAAGTCATCGTCGTGTAGGAATCAGGTCCCTCAAAAATAGTTACCCTATCCAGGAGGCCTTTTTGATCTGCAAGTTTCAGTTCAATTTTGCTGATTAAACCAGCGAGCGCCTGTTGTTTTGGGGTGAGCAGAACAGTATTTTCAGCTGGAAAAGAGACCCTGAACATTTCGTTGTCTGTAAAACGACCATCAAGCCAGTTGCTGATCTCAGCCAACACCACCTGCATGGAGTTAAATTGCATCCCCGTGTCTTCCACAAGTTGGCCATCCCTTTCAATGAACTTCTTCACCTTGCTCCCGTTCATAAGCAGAATGGATGGAATGGGCGTTTGATATTCCCAGCGCAGGGATTGTGGGGCCTCGAAAGTCAAAGTCCCGGTGGAGATGATGGGGCGGGCGAGAATTTTCAGGTGCTTTTCCTGGATGAAATCCGCCTTAATTGAATGGATTTGAATGGTACCCCGATCGGCAGCCTCAGCTATAAAAATCAGGGCAAAGAAAGAGAGACAGACAGCAAGGAGCGATAGGTAAAATTTCATTAAAACATCCCGCCATTCACCGAAATTATCTGACCGGTCACGTAAGAGGCTGCCTCGGAACAGAGAAACCCTACCACCTTGGCAACTTCATCCGGCTGACCGATACGGGCCATGGGAATCATGGCCTTGATCTGTTCCTTAGGGGCTTTCTGAATCATATCCGTCTGAATCAGGCCGGGGGCCACCACATTAACCCGGATACCAAGCCGCGCAACTTCTGATGCGACCGATCTGCTGGCCGCGTTCAAACCAGCCTTGGCTGCGGCATAGTTTGCCTGACCACGGTGTGCCATCATAGAACTGGCGGATGATATGGAAACAATGGCTCCCTTTCGCCTGCGCACCATTTGCTCAATCACCGGTCGGGTCATGTTATAAAATCCGTTCAAGCTGGTATCGATGACTGAATTCCAGCTTTTCGGTGACATCATCATAAATAAACCATCCGCGATAATACCGGCGTTGTTGATCAGAACATCAATGTGGCCCAGTCGCTTGGCGATATCGTCAACCACCTTCTCCGTGGTTTGTCCGTCCCTGATATCAAACTGATAAATCTCTCCTCGACCGCCCGCGTCTTCAACCATGGCCAGGGTCTGTTCCGCACCGTTTTTATCTCCCATGTAGTTGATTACGGTGTAATAACCGCATCCGGCCAACTCCATGCAGATGGCTCTGCCGATTCCCTTGCTGCCTCCGGTTACTATGGCGACTTGCTGTTCTATTTCGGTGGTCATGTTACCTTTCCCTATTACTTATGCCTGAAAGAGCTGTAGAGTGATTTTAGCGATGAGTTTATTGTCCATGGTTTGCTCACAGGACACTTCTCGAAGATTGGCAAAACTATAGGTGTTTTCGGCACTGGACTTAACACAACTGCCAAAAGGCAGGTAATCAAGAAAAAATTCAGCCCCTTTTATACCCACCAGCCAGCCCATCTTGTCCGAATCAATGCCCTTGGTTTGTATTCTGTCCCAACCGTTACACACTCCTGCCGTTTGCGCGGCCAGTTCGATTAATATTAAGGGGTGCACCCCTTTGTTATCTGCCATAGGCCATGATTTTTGGGCACGGCAGATCGTCACGGCATGTACTTGATCAACTTCAAGAACCTCGTCGACAAACATCATGTTGCCACGATGCGGAAGCAAGTCCTCAAGAGTGAGATCGGAGAGTGTTATCGTATTCATACCAAATATTAATTACCGACAGTGTATTGATCCGGAAGGTACCACCAAAATTGATGACAAATCCCTGTTGGTTATATATGATGGACGTGTATAAAAATCCATCGTATTGTTGCAGGTGGCGATGCTAGGAGGTAAATATCTCAATGGAACATCGCGTGCACCTTCAGTAAACCGAGTCGTAATGCAGACGTGTCTCGATCGGTTTTGGTAATATAACCTAATTGACTGCAAAATCCAAAAATTATGCCAAGCCTTATAGAAGAACTAAAAGTCAAACTTATTGATATCCTTAATTTGCAGGACGTGACGCCGGAAAATTTTGACGAAAATGCCCAATTAGTCGGTGGTGACCTTGGCATCGACTCCATTGATGTCTTGGAAATGGTGGTCATGGTTGAAAAAGACTATGGGATCATCATTAACAACAAGGAGGTCGGCGAAAAGGTGTTTTCCTCGCTTGCCAATCTCGCTGACTACATCAAAACAAACTCAGCAAAAAACGTCTTGTTGACCACACGACCCGTTTATATCAGCGGAGCCGGGATAATCAGTCCATTAGGGTCCGGACAGGCGGCCACAGAAAAAACGCTGCGTGAGAACCGCTCGGCAATAAAACCACTTGAGCTCTTTACCCTGCTTCAAGGAGGACCGCTGCCGGTTGGACAAGTGTTCGGCCTGGATGAACCCTCACCTCTGCCAAGAACCCATCGGTTAGCGGAGATTGCGGCCAGGCAAGCCATGGAGGGCTGCCTGAATCCTCCGGAAGCCATAATTATCGGCACTACCACCGGTGGCATTCTAACTACCGAACGGTTGCTGAGAAATAATGACCAAAACAAAACACTGTACCGGCACCACGGTTTAAACACTGTTGCCAACCACCTTGCTCAAAAACTTCAGTGTACAGGCCCGGCTCTGGCCGTGTCCACCGCCTGTTCTTCCGGCGCAGTGGCCATTGCCCTTGGCCTGCAAATGCTGCGCAGTGGACAGGTCAAATCGGTTCTTGTCGGAGGGGTGGACTCACTTTGCCGTCTGACCTATTTTGGTTTCCATTCCCTGCAACTGGTCGACCGTGGTGGCTGTAAGCCCCTTGATCGGGATCGACAGGGTATGGCGGTGGCTGAAGGTGCGGGCATGCTTTTGCTTACCACGGAAAAACCTGATCATTTTCATCTCCAACTCCTGGGTGCCGGTCTTTCCTGCGACGCCTACCATCCCGCAGCACCCCATCCTGAAGGAGACGGTGCTTTCAGGGCTATGCAGGAAGCGCTGAACGATGCCGGCCTCAATCCGGATGACATCGATTACCTCAGTCTGCACGGCACCGGAACTCGTGAAAACGATCTGGCCGAAGCCAAAGCCGTGCACAGACTTTTCACCACCCTGCCGCCGCTTTCATCCATCAAGGGCGCTTCCGGCCACACCCTCGCTGCCGCTGGGGCTATTGAGGCCGTTGTTTCCATGATAACTGTCAGACATGGCCTCATGCCTGCCAATACCGGTATACAAACGGCTGATCCTGATCTTGGTCTCACCCCGCTCAGAAAACCGCTGGAACGTCCTGCCAAGGCCGTGCTTTCCAACTCCTTTGGTTTTGGCGGCAACAATGGTTCCATCGTAATCGGTACTCCTGATACCTTTGCCAAGTCAGCACCCCGGCAGACTCGCCCATGTCTGGCTCTCCACGGGTATGCCTGTCTCACCGGAGCCGGAGATATGGTCGCGACCCTCAGCCGGATAAATGCAGGTGAACCCGTTGCCGGCAGAGCAGAACTTGCGGCTATTGCCAAAAACCTGCCACCTCGACTGATACGTCGTTTAAAGCGGTTGCCACAAATGACACTGTCGCTGGCAGCAAAAGCCCACGCTGAATCGGGGATCGAATTTCCAAAACCGAGTGCCGTCTTTATGGGTACCGGCTGGGGTGCTCTTTCCGAAACCCATGATTTTTTGACCCGGTTGAACGATTCTAAAGAACAGTTTCCCAGTCCCACCGATTTCGTTGGCTCCGTTCACAACGGGCCAGCCAGTCAGGTGGCGATCATGTTCGGGGCAACAGGAGCCAATATCACCACCAGTGGCGGTGACTATTCTTTTGAACAGGCGCTGCTTGCGGCAGAACTTATGGTTGATGATTCGGCAAAATCAGCTTTTATTATTGGGGTAGATGAAGGACATGATATCTTTTCCCCACTGTTTGATCCTTCAATTATCCCGGGATCATCGCTTGCCGACGGTGGCGGTGCTTTTTGTGTAAGCAGGGAACAAAAAGGGGCAAAATGTGGTATCTCCATTCCTTTCTATCAAAGCTGCGAGGCAGCTGGTGTGATAACCGCAGTGCTGGATTCTCTGGGAGGCCCAGAAAAAATTACCGCCGACTATGCACTTGTTTTGGTCGGTATCCCGGCGACAATGTCCAGCGAAGGGCACCAGCAACTTGCCCGATTTATTGAGCTCTCAAAACTATCAGCACCAGTTGTCGACTACCGTAGATTTATCGGTGAATTTGCCTCCGCCTCTGCTGTAGCCACCGTGCTTGCCGCTTCTTTTCTGGAGAAAGGGATTATCCCAGGTTGCCTGACTGGGAACCTGACTGGAGGCGGTGATATTGCCATAACCGACCAAACGAACAAAATACTGGTGCTCGGTCTAGGCCAATATATCACGGCCATCGAGCTTTTTGGTCCATGAAAATCCTACTTATCTCACCCAATACCCTCGCTATACCCTACCCGGTGTATCCTATAGGTCTAGATTATGTGGCCGCTTCCATCTCACCGGAACACGAAGTACGCATCGCGGATCTCAATGTCGTCTCCTTGGCAGACCTTAACGGTATACTTCTTGATTTCTCCCCGGATATCATTGGAATGTCCTGCCGTAATATTGACAACACGGACGCTGGAGACTCTCTGTACTTTATCAATGAATTTAAAAAGCTTATTTCCCGCCTAAGAACAGGCTCAAAAGCAGTCATTATCTGCGGCGGCAGCGGGTTCACAATCATGCCGGAACAGATCCTTTCGGCCCTTGGCGTCGATTACGGTATCATTGGCGAAGGGGAACGATTCGGCCTAGTTGTCGAGGCCATAAAAAATGGTCAGGATCCAACCCAGATCTCAGGAGTAATCTCTCCTTCATCCTTGGTTACGGCCACCTCATGGACTCCTGTTCCATGGGACGGCAGGATAGTACGCGACTTCCGGAACCATGCAGACCACAACCGTCACTATATTGACAAGGGTGGAATGCTCAATCTGCAGAGCAAGCGAGGTTGCTGTTTCAATTGCATCTACTGCCCTTACCCTCATATCGAGGGACGAAAACACAGGTTAGTAGAGCCGGATGAAGTAGCCCGGACTGCTCTGGAGCTCCAGGCAGCCGGAGCTAAATATTTCTTTGTCACCGACTCCGCCTTTAATTCCGACATCAATCACAGCCTGGCTGTGGCCAAATCTTTCAAGGCCGCTGGAGTGTCGATTCCGTGGGGCGGTTTTTTTGCCCCTGTCAGACTCCCCCCTGATTATTTTTCAATTATGGCGGATGCCGGTCTTGCCCATGTGGAATTCGGCACTGAATCCCTGTCGGATTCGATGTTAAAAACTTATAGAAAGCCTTTTGGTGTTGATGATGTTTTCGTCGCCCATCAACAAGCAGTCGGGGCCGGACTGCATGTCGCCCATTATTTCCTTATGGGTGGCCCTGGTGAATCGGCAACGACAATCACGGAAAGCTTGAATAACATCGACAAGCTCAATAAAACGGTACTCTTTTTTTTCATCGGCATCAGGATCTATCCCAGGACCGCTCTTTATGACATCGCCCTCGATGAGGGAAAAATCACCTCTGCTACCAATTTGCTGGAACCGGTCTTCTACGAAGCTGACGATATCGACCGTCCAACCATAGAGGCCCTTGTCACGGCAAGAGTAGGCAAGCGAATTAACTGGGTGGTCGGCTCTGGTGGCGCCAAGGCCGCCGCTACAGTGAGCAAGATGCATGCCCGTGGATATGTCGGCCCTTTGTGGGAATATCTTGTTCGTTAGGACCGAAGTTGCTGGAATCCCTGGTGATGAAATATGAAAAGTTCTAAATCTCTCCCCCAAAAAGTGTTGATTATCGGTGGCGGTCTCGGTGGTCTGAGCACGGCAATTATTCTCACCAAACTTGGCTTTGACGTTACTGTTCTGGAGAAAAACTCCCAGCCGGGTGGACTGCTGCGCAGCTATACCCGTGACGGAATTGAGTGTGCCGTGGGCGTACATTACCTTGGCTCGCTGGACAGCGGCCAAATTCTACGAAAATTTTTTAACTATCTTGGGGTTACCGATTCGATCCCGGTAACAAGGCTTGGCCAAAACGGTATTATCGACCGATATATTTTTGATATTTCCGGTGGACCCTCTTCAACATTCGATTTGCCTCAAGGTATCGATGCCTATGCGGAAAACCTCAAACAGGCTTTTCCAGACGAATGGAAGGAAATAGACCAAATACTCCTTCCCATTCATAGAGCAGCCGAGCAGCTGCACGGGCTCGATTTTTTACACTCGCCCGACAACGATTTCTCCCTGCTTGATCAGTATCAACCTTTAGGTGAAATTCTTGACAGCCTTCAGTGCTCACCAAGGCTGCGCAGTGTCCTGGCCATCCCCTCTTGTTGGATCGGTGTGCCGTTAAACGACTGTCCGGCCTATTACCACAATATGGCTCTCGCCTCCTATGTCTCTTCATCATGGCGTTTGGAGAGGAGTGGATCGGCTATGGCAGATGCTTTTGCGGACCGCTTGAAAGAATTGGGTGGAAAGATCATTACCGGGGCAGAAATTAGTCGGATCAATGTCGACTCACGGGTGGTCACAGGTGTCCAATTACAATCAGGAGAAGACATAACAGCCTCAACGGTAATTGGAGCCGTGCATCCGAAGGTCGTTTTAAAAATGCTTTCACCGGGAGATGTCAAACCTTCATATCGACAACGGATCAGCAATTTGCAGGATACCCATGGTGTTTTTTCGGTACATGTAGGTATTGATGCCGCTGGGCATCGGGAGATTCCTTATAATATCTTCAAGGTCGAGACCGACCACGAAGGGAATGTGCCGGATCTCAAGTATTATCAGATACGAAAGAGCGAAAAAGAAGGTACCAATCTCCTCTCGATTTTAACCTCCGGACATAACGATTTGTGGGCACCCTGGGTGAATACCAAAAGTGGTCATCGCGGCAAAGACTATCTTGAGTTAAAAGAAAAATGCGCCACAGAGCTGATCCAGGAAGCGGAACAACTGTTTGGATCTTTCAACAAGGCCAAGATCCTTGATGCCTACACACCTCTGACAATGCGGGACTGGGTCAACAGTCCCGGAGGGAGTGCCTACGGAGTGCTTCGCTCATCCAGCCAAATGCTGGCCACTGCCCTCCTGAACCGCACTGCCGTGAAAGGGTTGTATCTTGCGGGACAAAGTGTGCTGGCTCCTGGGGTGATCGGTACCATTATGGGATCTTTCAGTACCGTGAAATTGATCCTGGGGGCAGATGAGTTTAAAGAAATAGTCCACTTGTAATGGGTCATTCGCCCACCGTCTCCCGTCAAATAAAAACCGACATATCTTATTCGACAGGAGACATGGATGATCGAAGCGGCTAAACTTTGAATTTTTCTATCAGATTTTTCAAGGACTGCGAGAGTAGCCGCAATTCTTCGGCATTTCGACGCACATCGCCGGTACCTGTCGATATTTCTCTAACCGCGTTATTCACCTCCGAAATATCTGCAGCAATCTGCTGGGACACGACGGAACTCTGGGCCACATTCCCAGAAACCTCGCTGATCCCCTCACCTGCCTGAATAATATTGGTTGTCAGTTCTGTCATTGTTGCACTCTGCTCGTCGAGCGAAACTGCAATACTTGAAACAATTGTATCAATCTCTGTAATAATATCGGATATTTTTTTAATTCCCGTCACGGTGACATTGGTGGAAGTCTGAATACCGTCAATGCGTTGTTTGATCTCCCCCGTGGCCTGGGCAGTCTGTTTGGCAAGATCTTTGATTTCATTGGCCACAACGGCGAATCCCTTTCCTGCTTCCCCAGCCCTGGCTGCTTCGATTGTGGCATTAAGCGCGAGCAGGTTTGTCTGGGCAGAAATATCGGCAATGGTTTCTGTTACCTTGCCTATATCCAGCGCGGCACTACCGAGCGCATCCACCTTCTCGGAGATATCCGCGGCCTGCATCACAGCATCGCCCGTAATCTCCTTGGCATTCATTGTTGAACGTTGGATATCCCCAACATTGGCACTGATTTCTTCAGTAGCGGTAGTCATCACATTGACATTTGCCGCAGCCTCTTCAGTTGCAGCGGCTACAGAGGTCATGTTTGAACTCATCTCTTCGGTTGCGGCGGCAACTGCATCGGCTCTTTGCGAACTATCAGTTGCCCCCGCATCGATCTTTTCAGATATTTCCGCGAGCGCCAAGGACGAATTATTGAGGTTGTTACAGTTGCTGTTTACATCTTTGACAAGATTTCTGACATTTCCAATAAAAGAATGCATATAGACACTCAGCTCAGAGAACTCATCCAACACTGTCTTCCTGAACACACCATGACATTCACTACATGAAGAATATTCACCGGAAACAATTTTCGGACACTGCACATATGCCGCAGCCGATCCGGCTTCTTCCCAGCAATACCCTTCTTTGCCATACATCGAACAATCTTTCTGATTACACTGCATTCTTTCTGAACAATTGATCGGCGAGATTGCAGTCATGTCGACCTCCTGTGATAAATCACCCCGACTGGCTTGCTCAAGTAAGCTGGTAAGACTCTTAATCGGTCTATCTACAAGCCGGGTAAAGAGGAAATAGACAAAGAATTGAATTACTACAAGGGCAAAAAAACCAATGGCAAGTGAGGTCAATGCACCTTTCTTTGCAGCGGAGAGAACGGCATCAATATCTCTCGATATCGCTAGAACGCCAACACCATTGCCGGAATAATCGCGAATCGACAGATAAGCCGTCATAAGTTCCAAGCCGTTTTTCGACATCCTTTGAACTTTAACGGCATCTGCTTGCATAACCTCTCTCAGAAACGGATATTCCTTCTCTGCAATGGCTAGATCGTTGGTTTTGGCCTGATATTTAAAACCATCACCGTCGGGAACAACCACGGACAGATCATTGTGGATGCTCGCTTTAATCTGCTCCAGCAGCTTATCATTTATCGGCGCACCGAATTCAACCGACCCGGCATGTTTTTTATTAAGATACATCACGGGAACGACCGCCCGTATAGATAACCCAGCCACCCCGGCCTCGATTCCTACAGCATCCTTCAAGTTCTCATTTACCTGCACCACAGATTTTCTAAAGCTGGAGAGATCGTCGCCAAATTTTTCCGGCTTTTGCAATCGTAAAAAGGAAGTGGCCGGTGGCAGATGGAAATGAAAAACGTTAAGGTCGATAATCTTTTTTAACCCTTCGAATAGTGGTGCCGCCACAGTTTGAAGGTCATCTCTGCTCTGGAACATCAGGTTATCCTGAATCGATGGCATTCCCGCCACAGTATGGGCCAAGAGCCTTAATTGCTCGGCCTTTCCAGTGGTGATCGTATTGCGGACCTGTACAATGGTAGCCGTCAGTTCCTCTTCCAGATTCTTGGTTGTATTATTGAGTGTGGATTTATAAGAGAGGATGCTTGGCACAGCGACCATCAGCGTAATGAGCACTCCCAGTGTTGTGAGCAGTTTTGTTTTTACTTTGGAGGGCATAATTTTTTTTAAAACCGAGACCATGTATTTTCTCCTGTTTGTCGAGCATAAGACGATCAGCTACCTTTTCCCACATGCAACATCATATCACAGGTTTTCAACAGATGTGTTGAAAAATCTGGAGCTATGCATTAGTTGTACGTATTAATAGTCAGGTTGTCTTAATTCTTCCCGTTTTCCAGGGTTAGTTTGTTATGCAATACGGGAGATTTGCATACTGTCGAATTGAACCATCAAATAACATTCAGCCACCCCGAAGCACCTATCTATAATGGAGAAGTACTCTTATGGCCAAAACGCAAACCTTCCCAGTAGTCAATGGACGAGTCCACTTCAAGTGTTACGCATGCCAGGGAAGACGAATGGTGGCTGTACCACCCGGAACCCGGAGGAGGTCCATCCGCTGCAATAAATGCGGGGAAATTACCCGTTGCGACTTCAATCGTCGAACAATTCAAAGAGAACAGCAAAGAGGGAAAATCTTGATGTCCGCCAACGACGGCAAATACATTGAAGTGGATCTTTACGATATGTCCCTTAATGGTATCGGTTTTGATATTTCAATTAGGGATATTAGTAAAATAACAGTGGGAAAAGAAATCCAATTCAGGTGTACATGGAATCCACGGCTCTTAGGCCAGGGACGCTATATAATCAGATCCATCAAAGGTCGACGGATTGGCGCGCAACGCTGTTAGTAGGTCTGGGAGTCTGTTGGAGCCCTTCATCGTTACGCTTTTGGACAGTCCGGACAGCGTTTCCCTTTCTTTTTTTTGTACTTTTCACAACATTTCTTTTTCTTTTTTTTCTTTCCCATATCAGACCTCATAAAATTTCTGATAAACCGAGCTCAGCTAACTAAACACAATGTTCAACAGCCTCGTTCGGGCAATCACTTGATTTTGGCTCTTTCCTCAATCTCTCTCCAAATTTTATCATACGCTTTTGCCGCAAGGTCTTTGCCTGCATAGGTCAAAACCGGGGCTCTGTGGACACCCATCCGTTCTATTTCAGTGGAAAAAGGTATATAGTTTTTAAGTAAGCTCTTATAGTTTTTGCGCAATGTAATCATGGTTTCTTTATGAAGTTTTTTACTCTTTTGCACCATGGAAAAGAAGGGTAATAATTTTTTTCGCTGATATTCGTTCTCTTTAAAAAAACCATTGAGCTGTTCGAATGTACGCACAGACAACGTGGTTGGGATTACCGGAACCACGATTTTATCGGCAGTCTTAAACACATTTTCGGAAAGCAGGGATATGTTTGGTGGACAGTCCAAAATAACAACATCGTAGTCACTGTCGACTTCTCTCAGGGCCTTTTTCAAGCGGGATCGGCTATTTTTCATCCGTGAAAGAAAAATATCGAAGTCGCGATAGGTCAAATTTGCCGGCAGCAGATCAAGATTATCAAAATCGCTGGCCCGAATAGCGTTTAAAAAACCTTTCACATCCTTAAAAAACGCTTTGTCCTGCAGCTTCTTCGAAGGTTTCACTCGGAAATAAAAGCCCGAAGCACCTTGGGGGTCAAGATCGCATAACAGAGTCCGTCTGCCATTCATTACACTGGCATAGGCCAGATTCACAGAAGTTGCCGTTTTACCAACTCCCCCTTTATTGCTATAGCAGGCTATTATTTTCATGCACAATTTCCTCGATTTGAAATAATTTTATAAAGGTCGCACGGGTTTTGGCACTGTCAAAACGAGCGAAATTTTCCACAATCTGATACCTTTCCTTCTCTTGCAACCGGTGGAGCATGGCAGTAAGCGCCCCAACACTCTCGGCAACTCTTATTTCCCACCCACTGAAATCATGCATTTTATCATTTAACACCTGTCTGAGAAATTTTTGCTGGACCGAGTAATCATTGAACTTTCCAAGATTATCCTGCAGTAACTTGAGCGATTTAATGAGAGACTTAATTTCGCTACCTGGAAATAATGGAGTAAAGAACTCCATCAAATAGCGTAATTTTTTGCAATTGATTCGTAGCTGATGAATGACAGCATCCTCCGTGTTCTCATCAACACTGCGAGCGATTTTACATACCTTGCCATACCGTTTCAGGATTGACCCGCAGGCAAATACCAGGGATTTTTCCTCTCCCATTGGACCACCCTTAAGGGACGAATCGCCTGCAAACAGTTTTTCCAGCCTGCCTATCTCATCAAGGTAGGTCTTACTCCGAAGGATCTTACTGACTCTTTTTTGTTCGATTTTTCGTTCTCGGGAGAAATAATCAAACAGAATACCAAGTCCTTCATGAGTATCAACCGGTACCAGTTTTAAATATTGCTCCTTGTTTAAAAGATAGACATCAAGGTCGCGTAAGGTATTGGTTTTTTGCATAAGAGCTGCAAAATCCCGTTTTAAGTAAGCGGTTTCTTCCTGGTCGAATACTCCTTTGAAAAGACTAAATACCGACCTGACTTTTCGCAAACTGACTCGATAATCATGGAGGAATTCCGTATCGTAATCTGCAACAATGCCATCTTCATAACGGCGAGCTATCTTTATAAATGCATTGATTATCGTTTGAGCACTTTCTGCTACAGGCGCATCAGGATTGAGTTCGACGGTCGATTTTACGGTGTGTTTTTCTCTTTTAATAGCTAAAGACTCATACACCTGTCCCGCATCCCGGCAAGGACTTGCTCCTATTTTTTCCAGCGACCACCGAAGGTCTGCATAGGCCTGATCGTAACCACGTAAGTACTGGGTGCTGCCAACCCCTACTGTTTTTCGCCCACGACTAATGGCCAGATTACGAAATCGGGCACGTGTCTTTCCCTCATCGTCAAGAAGCAGGCCGTGCAGAAAGTACAGTTCGACCTTGGCCACCGGAAGAAATGCCCGAAGCCTTGACACTCGTTTCAAAAGAGACCCGACCGGTCCCTCCGGCAGGTCGGTTGCAAACGACCAGTTTTCAGATGAATCCTGCTCAATCAACTCAGCCGTTTGCAGGTTAACAACAAACAACATGTCTCCAACCTGAAAGAGCATTTTTGCTGACAGGAACAACGCTGAATCAAAGGTATCCAGGAGTACACCTTCCAACTTTTCACCTTTTTCAATGGAAATCAGGTACTTAGAGGTGTTGGGTAAATTCTTTTGTAGCTTTTTACGATCGAGTGAAACAGGAAGAAAATAGACGAAGGAATCCATGGTCGCTCAATGTGTTGTTTTGTTTCGATTAAGTTGTTCAGTTAGCAGAGATCCGACAATTGCAATAATGTTTTACCCCGCGCTACAATATAAAGATTAAGACCCTTCAATACCTTGGAACAAGGTGAATTGAGGTAATCTTTATGCTCTTTTTCCATAAGATATTCCTTCACTGATAAACTGATAGGATAAGCTCACTTTAGCACAGGAAAATTCTCCTCGCAATCCAACGCATTGGAAAAACGAGAAATGTAACGATATGCTTACATTCTATGAATGAACATTTATGACAACGTCATCTCTTTGGAGCAGATTTGCCAGTGTTTCTTTTCAGTGGCAGATCTGCTAACATATATTATTAATGAGCTGATGCAGAAGCAATTGGTTACATTCGATGACCACTTAAAAAGTATATACCGACAGATATGAGCACAGAAACTCCAGCAAATACTAAGGCCGAAAAAGTGATCTCCGATATTGAGGAAACCCCGACCGTCTTCGACCTGCAGTCATCTGAGTGGTTTTTAAACAGGGAATTGTCATGGCTTGAATTCAACAAAAGGGTATTACACGAAGGCCAAGATTCACGCAACCCTCTACTGGAACGAGTCTTTTTCCTTGCAATCGTCGGTTCGAATCTGGATGAATTTTTCATGAAAAGGATTGGTGGCCTTAAGCAGATGGTCGGCGCGAGTGTCAGATTTCTTTCCATCGATGGCCGCCTGCCGCAGGAACAAATTGATATCTGTCATGCAGCCGTCAGAGAAATTCTTGACCAACAGTTGGCTCTTGAGAACGAACTTCTGCGATTGCTGCCTCGAAAAGATATAAAAATAAAAAAATATAAAAATCTCGGCAGTGCAGAAAAGGAAGCCATAGACCTCTATTTTCGTAATGAAATTTACCCATTGCTTACCCCGCAAGGGATGGATCCCGCCCATCCCTTTCCTTTCATTTCCAATTTGTCGATCAATCTCCTGGTCAGTGTCAGTTATCCCGACAGTGACCACAGCTATCTCAATCGCCTTAAGATTCCAACCAGCTCAGACCTGCCAAGATTTATCCGGATCGGCAAGGAACATGTCTATATTCTTCTTGAGGATCTGGTCGCAAACAACCTGCAACTCCTTCTTCCAGGCATGGAGATTGAAACCTGCGAGACCTTCAGAGTAACCCGCAACGCCATTACTGAGCGACACGAAGAACAAGCAAATGACCTGTTGTTGATGATTGAATCCGCCCTGCGGGATAGAAAATTTGCCGAAATAGTCCGGCTGGAAGTGGGCAGCGACATGCTTGACATCCATAAAGGAAAACTGGCGGCTGAACTTGGGGTCGATGCAGAAAAAGATGTGTATGTAGTTGATGGGATACTGGGCCTGCGCGACTTGTTCCAAATTGCCGCAATCGACAGACCCGACCTGCACTTTGCTCAACACCACCCTGTAGACAACCCCGAGCTTCTTGGCGACGATCCGAACATTTTCCACGTCATCCGGGAGCACGGGGATGTCCTGCTGCAACATCCGTATGAGTCCTTTGACACTTCGGTTGAGCGGTTTTTAAGAGAAGCAAGTACGGATCCAAAAGTAATGGCCATCAAGATGACCCTCTACCGAACGGCGAAGGATTCCAAGATCATCCAATACCTGATCGATGCAGCTCAGAACGGCAAGCAGGTCGCTGTGGTTGTAGAACTCATGGCAAGGTTTGATGAGTCGGCTAATATCAGATGGGCCGGTTTTCTTGAAGAGGCCGGTATCCATGTCACCTATGGCGTCGTCGGACTGAAAACACATTCCAAACTCATTTTTGTTATCCGAAAAGATTATGACGGTCTGCGCAGATACACCCACATAGGCACTGGAAATTATCATGCAGGGACAGCCAGGGGTTACGTCGACCTGGGTCTTATTACCTGTGATCCGGATATTGGTGCCGACCTGACCGAACTCTTTAATTATCTGACCAGTGGCTACACTCCAATGCGGCGTTACACCAAGATATTGCCGTCGCCTAAGATGCTGAAAAAAGCCCTGCTCACTAAAATTGAAAGAGAGATTGCTCACCAAAAGCAGGGAAATAAAGGACTTATTCAGTTCAAGACCAACGCGCTGGTGGATAGAGATATGGTCGAAGCATTGTACCGTGCGTCCCAGGCCGGTGTACATGCTGATCTTATCGTTCGGGACTCCTGTCGGCTTCGCCCCGGAATAAAAGGGTTGTCTGAAAATATTAGGATTATTTCACTTGTCGGTAGATTTCTCGAACATACCCGTGTCTTTTATTTTAGAAACAACGGTGACGAAGAGTTTTACATCGGCTCCGCCGACCTCATGAAACGCAACCTGGAGAGCCGGGTCGAAGTATGCACTCCTATTACTGCACCTCAACACAAGGCACTGCTCAGGGAACTGCTCGATCTGCAACTGACCAATACCAGAAATGTATGGGAAATGCAGAGCGACGGCTCCTACACCCAGCTTTTCTCTGAAAATGAAAAAGGGAATATCTGCATCCATCAGCACCTCATAGCAAGAGCCGAAAAACGCGCCGCTGCAGGCCGTCTGGCCCTGGCTAAAAAAAGAAGCAAGAAGAAGTTACCCAACAGGTATAATCCAAAATAGATGGTTGGAGAACCCATTTCAGGTTCCGGCACCCTACCCTGGATATAGTACTGAGGAATCTGCTGGAGAAAAACCAGCGGTCTGTCCGAAACGCAATCCGACCATTAAAGATACGGGTGCAGGAACATTGAACCAACAGTTTAAGATAACTTTATGGCTAATAATGACTACTGCCATGACATGTGGTTTTCTTCATCACCTTATCCCACCGGAGGTAATGAATTTTGAGCGACTGCACATTTTTCTCTTTAATTTGTGTACTGGCGGCACACTACTCGTCTATTTCACTGAAGATACCCGACAACTCAGCAGAAAGGGTCTGGCATTTTTGCTGCTGTCCATTGCCTTTGCGCTTTGCGCCTTTATGGGATGGTATAAACCCACCCTGGTAATCCCTCTGTTGCTGGCGATAATTATCGAAAATGTCCGAGTCAATCATTTCGGAAGTTGTCTCCCTCGAGCACTTTTTTCAAGTAAGGAAAGTACCTCCAGAAAATTTCACCAAGCCTCGCTCCTTTGCCTTTCCCTGGCACTGTTCATCTCCAGTCTGGCCGTTCTTAACAGCCAGTTCGGTCACTGGCTCATCCTGAAAAAACTGAAACTGGACACCTTTTTCCTCGGTTTTTCCTTTCCCATTTCACTCATCAGTATGTCGGTGATATTTGCTCTCATGAAAAATAACACGAAGCCACCGACCCGTTTTTTCAAAGAGCTGTCGTTTTGGGTGATCAATATTGGGGTGATTATCTTCTTCCTGTTTATCCTGGCAAACTGGTTTATCCCACAGGTAGCTATTGCTTCAATTCTTTTCCTGGCAGTTGCCTTGGTACTCCATCTCTATTGGAAGCAGGGAATCCACCTGCAACAAAAAACCTTTCTCACCTCCGGCATTCTCTTTTTGCTGATTACTTCCATCACGGGGATACTTTATATTCTCCTGGCTTTCTCTAATTTATACAATCCACAGGAAGCCGTACCCCTCCTAAGAATGCATGCCTTCACAGCGCTTTACGGCTGGAACCTCAGTGGGCTTGCAGTGATTAGCAGACATGGTGACTTTCCCATTCGACTCCACTCACAAAATGTGATACTGCTCCATTGGCTGACGGTATGCATTCTCTGCCCCCTAGGATATTTTTTCCCTTTTGTGGCAGCGCCGGCAGTGCTCTGTTATGGCTGGCTGTTATTTATCCTGCTTTTCAACCACGGACGAGTTGATAGAGAAGTCGTTGCCGCAGAAGAGAAGGTGCTGGCCATAGAACGACCTCAGGAACAAATTCGAGAATCATCTTTAGCAAACTGACTTATAATTCAATTTAAGGTGGATCGACACTTCCCCATCTCTTTACTCAAGATTCATTTCAGAGTCGATTTCATCAATCTTCTCCTGCGCTGTTTCCCATTTCTCGAACCACCGATCCAGGCGGCGTTTGCACTCCTCGTATTCTTTACTCACCTTTACCCAGCCACTTTCATCCGAGTAAAGTTCAGGAACGGCCATACGGGCTTCGAGTTCGTCTTTTTGTTGTTCATAGAACTCCACCTGTTTCTCCGCTTCGGCAAGTAGGTTCAGCCAGGGACCGGCTCGCCTGCTTCGTTCCTGCCGCGACTGTGCCTCCAGCCGCTTTTTCTCTTTTCGACTCTCCTGGGATTCCGGCGATTTATTGGTATTGTCGACCTCGGCTTTCCGGTCACTCACCGCTTGTTCTTTTTCCTGTTCACGAAGCAGCTCCTGCTTTGCCAGATATTCCGAGACACTCCCCTCATACAGAGTGATATTACCGTCTTTGACCTCAAGAACCCTATTGACAAAGCCCTCAAGAAAGTAACGGTTATGCGAGACAACAACAATTGTCCCGTCATACTGTGCCATTGCTTCCTGCAGGACATCCTGGGAACTCATATCCAAATGGTTTGTCGGCTCATCAAGGAGCATACAGTTTGCCGGCTTTGCTATCATTTTGGCGAGGGCCAGCCTGCTTTTTTCACCACCGGAGAGAATGGAAACTTTTTTCTCGACATCTGCGCCCCGAAAAAGAAAAGCCCCAAGCAGCGAGCGGGTCCGGGTGACAGTCATCTCTTCCCCGGAAATTGCCATGGTATCTAACACCGTCAACTCAGGGGAAAGTTCCTGTGCCTGATGCTGGCCGAAATAGGTGATCCTGACATTGGACCCCAAACGAATCTCTCCAGAATCGTGTTCGATCTGACCAGCCAGGATTTTTAGAAACGTCGATTTACCGGCTCCATTTACACCAACGACTGCGACCTTGTCGCCACGGCTGAGCAACAGATCAACCTCACTGAAAACTCTTTTGCCGTTATAACTTTTGCTGACCTTAACAGCGGTAAGAACGTCTTTGCCTGAAGGCGGGGCAGGAGGAAAGGTAAATCTGATTTGACGTTCTTCCTCAGACAACTCTATTCGATCTATTTTTTCCAACTGCTTGACCCTGCTCTGCACCTGTCTGGCCTTGGTCGCTTTAGCCCTGAATTTATCAACAAAGCGCATGGTTTGTTTGATTTTGGCCTGCTGGTTATCGTAGGCACCTTTTTCGATAATCCGTCGCTCCGCTCTTTCTTTCAGAAAATAACTGTAATTCCCTTTATAGATATCAATACGGCCGAAACTAAGTTCCCAGATTCTTTCGGTGACCTTGTCGAGAAAAGTGCGGTCATGGGAAATAATTACCATCGAACCTTTGTAATTTTTCAGGAACTGTTCGACCCAGGTAAGCGAGTCAAGGTCGAGATGGTTGGTCGGTTCATCAAGCAGCAGCAGCGAAGGAGCCTCCAGCAGCATTTTGGCAAGCTTAAGCCGCATCTGCCAACCGCCGGAAAAGGCGTTTACCGGTTTGTCCATATCTTCCCGGCGAAAACCAAGGCCCAAAAGAATTTTTTCTATTTTGCCGCCGATGGTATAAATTTCACTGGCATCAAGTTGATGTTGAATCTCTCCCTGGCGTAGAAGAATACCCTGAAATTCCTCGGTGTGAGGATCCATATCCAGCATCCGCTCATTAAGTTGTGATGCTTCAGCCTGCAAAGCTAACAGGGGGGCAAAGGCAGTCTCTGCCTCTTCATAAAGGGATCGCTCTGAAAACAATTCCGTTGATTCCTGAGGCAGATAACCGATGGTAAAATGTTTGGCCCTGGTGACAACCCCATCATCGGTCTCCGATATTCCGGCCATAATTTTTAATAAGGTGGTCTTGCCTGCTCCGTTAACCCCAACCAAACCAACGCGATTGCCTTCGTGAACCTGAACTGAAACATCATTGAATAAATGCTTTTCCCCGTATCGAATGTCCAAATGATTAACAGACAGCATAGTGTATACTTCCCCGGGCCATATTCTTGTCCTGTGAAATTGTAAAGCGACCTGAAAATCCGAGTTCTTCCAGTCTCTTGTTATTGTTTTTTTTCATACCCACCACCGCGGACATATCCCTATGTGAGATATGAATGTGCAGCGTTTGCTGCGGTCCGAGAAGGCCGAGTTGTGCCCGAATCTTTTTTAACCAGAGTCTTGATTGGACCAGTTCTCCAAAAGAAGGATGATATGGTCCGGCAACAACGCTTTTGGCAAGCGACTCCGATGGTTGGAGCCCCATCCGCACCACCCTGATTCCGGCCTCAGTCAACTTCTCGTAGCACCTGGCGCTGAGCGCTATGGCTTTACCGAGGGAGAGCGGTGTGTACCGCTTGGCATGGTACAGTTTTTCCAGTCCGGAATCCTTCACCACAAGTGCAGGATAAAGTCGAACGAAATCTGGTCCCAGGGTAATTACCTCATCAATTCCATGCAAAAACGACGCGCTGCTCTCACCGGGCAAGCCCGGCATAAGCTGAAGCCCCACCTGCATTCCCGACTTTCTCAGCAACCGAAAAGCATTTCGGGATTGTTCTGAGGTATGCCCCCTAAGAGACATTTGCAAGACTTTGTCATTCATCGATTGGGCGCCAAGTTCGACCACCCCGACGTGGTACTCTTTCAGCAAATCACAGACTTTCCGGTCAATACAATCCGGCCGGGTTGAAATTCTGATGGTGTCAACTTTTTTCCCCTCGATATACGGTTGAACCGCCGATAATAACTCAACCTGCTCCCGAGCCGGCAGACAGGTAAAAGATCCACCAAAAAAGGCTACCTGTACCTGGCTACGATCCGTATTTCGTCCCAGCCATTCGTTTATCGTCTCAACAACTTCCACTCGGGCAGTATCGTCCCTGTCATATCCCGAAATTTTCTGTTGATTACAGAACAGACAGTCATGCGGACAACCGCGGTGCGGAATAAAAATCGGAATTACCAGAAACATAGTATCAACCTATGATAATATCCAGATTTTCCAGAGCAGAAGTGGCCGCCCGTTGCTCTGCTTCCTTCTTGGAGCCCGCCTTGCCTACCCCAAGAACCTGCTCCCGAAAACAGACGGCAATGGTAAATATTTTTTGGTGAGATGGTCCCTCTTCGGCATCTACCCTGTAGGTTGGCGCCTCATTGTATTTTTCCTGGAGCGCTTCCTGCAAACGACTCTTGGCATCAGCCAACAGCAACTCTTCCTTTTTTCCCTCAATCTCCGGCAGGAAAAATCTCTCAATCACTTCGCAAACGGCCTGATAGCCGCCGTCTTCAAAGACGGCACCGACAATCGCCTCATATGCGCAGGATAGAATCGAGGATTTATCACGGCCATGGGAAGCATCTTCACCCTTTCCAAGAGCGAGATAACTACCTAAATCCAAAGCTCTTGCCATTTTGGCCAGATGCTGCTCATTGACCAGAGAAGAACGCAGCCTGGTAAGCTCACCCTCACGCATATTCAGATAACGATGAAAGAGAATATGGCCGATAACCAGATCAAGGACAGCGTCTCCTATAAACTCCAGATTTTCGTTATCAATTCCACCCTGTGACTGCTCAAAAGCGTAAGATGAGTGGACAAGCGCTTTCTGCAACAGACGGAGATCGGTAAACCGATAGCCGAGTGTTTTCTCCAATGTACTCAACTGTTCCTTGTTGATTCGCACCAGCGAATCAATATCCATACCCATTAAACATTTTCCTTGTTAAATTTTTCTGCTATGGTATAAAGATGTCCTTCAAACGGAAGGCGGCGTAGCCAAGTGGCCAAGGCAGTGGTCTGCAAAACCATTATTCATCGGTTCGACTCCGATCGCCGCCTCCAGCAATTTCAAAGGGATTACAGATTAGAACAATCTGTAATCCCTTTTTTTTGGTGCAACAGCCTCATGTTGATTCCGTCACCCTTTAATTCTGGCATGTAAATACTCGATATTCACATCAAGGTCAAGCTGGATGGTTGAGCGAAAATTGAACTTTCGTAATCATTGCTGCTGCTATTCTTCGCACCTTCCTACTCGACTGGAACGGACCAGATCTCCTCGGAATACTGCCTGATGGTTCGATCGGTTGAGAATTTTCCCATTCTTGCGACATTAAGAATGGCTGTTCGCGACCAGGCAGCAGTATCAAGAAACGCATCATTCACCCTGTTCTGACAGTCGATATACGACTCAAGATCAAGGAGGAGCAGATAAGGGTCATGTTTATCCATCAAACTTTCGACGAGTGGCTTGAACAATTCTTTGTCACCATTACTAAATGAACCGTCACCGATAGACTCAATCACATTTTTGATGCTTTCATTTCGCTGGCAGATTTGCCAAGGCGTACGACTGATATTTTTCCTTTCAAACTCGGCTTCCTCGGCGGTCATGCCGAAGATGAAAATATTTTCCTCTCCAACCTCCTCGCGAATCTCAATATTGGCGCCATCCAGGGTACCTATGGTCAGCGCTCCATTCAGGGAAAACTTCATGTTGCCTGTACCCGACGCTTCAGTTCCTGCGGTAGAGATCTGTTCGGAGAGATCGGCAGCAGGCATGATAATTTCCGCCTGGGAAACATTGTAGTTTGGCAGGAACACCACTTTCAGCCGGTCCTTCACTCGGGGATCCTTGTTCACAACATCGCCAATTGAGGTAATCAATTTGATGATCAGTTTGGCCCGCCAATAGGAAGGTGCGGCCTTACCGGCAAAAATTGCTGTCCGGGGTGCGATACCTTCCGCCTCTCCACGAATTATCCGGTGATAGAGATGGATGAGATGCAAAGCATTAAGTAGCTGCCGTTTATATTCATGAATTCTTTTTACCTGGATATCAAACATGGAAATCGGGTTAACCGTAACCTTACATTTCTTTTTGATATATTCTGCCAGGTGTACCTTATTGTTCAGCTTGATTTTTTGCCAATCGGCAAGGAACTCCGGGTCATCCACATAAGGCTCGAGACCACGCAATTGGTCGAGGTCGGTAATCCAGGCGGGCCCAATTTGGGCTGAAATAAGAAGAGCCAACTCAGGATTTATGTCCAGTAACCAACGGCGCGGAGTGATTCCGTTCGTTTTCGAATTGAATTTTCCAGGGAAAAATTCATGGAAATGAGGGAAAATTCGTTCTTTGAGCAACTGGGTATGCAACTCCGCCACCCCATTGACGCTATGGCTACCGATAATTGCCAGATGAGCCATACGGACCATTTGCACAGGACCTTCCTCTATGATGGAAAAATCGCGTAACTTCTTCTCACTATCTGGGTATTTCTGTGCCACCTCGTTGAGAAACCTTCGATTGATTTCATAGATGATCTGTAAATGACGCGGCAGCACCCTGCCCATCATATCAACGGTCCAGCGCTCCAAGGCCTCCGGCATCAGGGTATGATTGGTATAGGCAAAGGTATTGACGGTAATGTCCCAGGATTCTTCCCAACCCATTCCTTCAATATCAAGAAGCAGCCGCATCAATTCCGGAATGGCAATGGAAGGATGGGTATCATTTAATTGAACTGCAATCAGAGAGGTGAATTTTTCAAAACCCGAATGCTTGTTCTTAAAGCGCCGCATGATGTCCTGGAAGGTCGCGGCGACAAAAAAGTACTGCTGTTTCAGACGCAGCTCCTGCCCTGCATAGTTATGATCAGGAGGGTAGAGAACCTTGGAGATGGTTTCGGAGCTCACCTTTGATTCGACTGCGCCGATATAATCCCCCCGACTGAAATCAGTGAGGTCCAGCTCTCTTGAGGCAAAGGCTGACCAGAGCCGCATGTTAATTACATGGTCATTTTTATACCCTGGGACCATGATATCACTGGGCTTAGCCATAACATCTTTAGAGTTGATCCATTTGGTTCGATACCTGCCCTTTTCATCCACGTAGCTGGTTACATTGCCGAAAAACTGTACCCGGAAGATCGGCATCTGCCGCTCGAACTCCCAGGGGGTGCCATTTCGCAGCCAGTTGTCCGGGCCTTCAACTTGATAGCCATCCACAAGCTTTTGAAAAAAAAGGCCATATTCATACCGAATACCGTAGCCATAGGCCGGAATCTTCAGGGTCGCAATGGAATCCATGAAACAGGCGGCTAGTCGTCCCAAACCACCGTTACCAAGAGCGGCGTCTTCTTCCTGATCCCTGATTTCAGCCATATCAAAACCCAATTCTTCGACAGCCTGCTTGGCATCCTCCAAAATTCCCAGGTTAATCATGCTGTTGCCGAGCGACCTGCCAATAAGAAATTCCAGGGAGAGGTAGTAGACCCGCTTCTTTTCTTTTGCATAGATACCTTTCTGGGTGGAAATCCATTTCTGCACCATCAGGTCCCGCATGGTATACGCTAAAGCCCTGTAAACATCCTGGGCTCCGGATCGTTCAGGATCACGTCCCTGGAAACTCATCAGATGGTGAACGATGTTCTCTTTAATGGCATTCACGGTCGAGGGAAACGCAGCTGTAGGCCAGTTTGCACCGTCACGATTGGTCTGACTTTCAACATTTTGCATCACCTTCATATTTGATCCTCCGGAGGATAGTTGCTCGCAGCATTTAACTGACCGACAGACGAAACCTATCGGGAGTGAATTTCCGTCCCAGTGATTTATTTCACATACTGGACAAATCCCTGGAACAGATATATGTATTCTTCTGGAACAGCACAATAGACAACATTGCGATGACTTGAATGCTCTCGTCGAAATCTACTGCAACGTCGCCATTTATATTGACATCTTTCTGTCGACAGAGTCCAGGTTTTTATAGTCTATAATAATATACACATTGAACGACCTACTACTGCGTGGTATAAAATATACTCTTTCGAAAGCAGCATGAATTCATTGCAATGGTGAACAATTTACTCTTCTCATAACAATATCTACAGCAAACAACAGAGATCATATGGCACCAAGAGACAAAATACCAAAAAAGGACAGCGCTCCAGAACGAAAAAACATGACAGGAAAGAACCAGATGGTCACGTATTTTATCATTTTTGTCTTCGGTTTTCTCTCCGGTATAGCTTTTACCGTCTATAAAGGGGGCTCTCCGGAATCGGCACCATCAACGGTTGAGGACAGTCAATCTCCATCTCAGACCGACGAAACCAAGCAAGCTATCATCAATTTGGAGGCTGAAGTAACAGCAAATCCTGATAACTTTGAAAGTTGGATTCGGTTAGGCCATCTTTATTATGATTCCGACCAACCGGAAAAAGCAATTTCGGCCTATACAAAGTCCCTGGAATTACACTCGGGAGATGCCAATCTGCTCACCGACCTTGGGGTAATGTACCGCAGGACAAAGCAACCGGAAAAAGCAATAGAGTCGTTTGATAAGGCAATAAAGATGGACCCCAGCCATCTACCTTCCAGGTTTAATAAGGGCATCGTGCTGATGTACGACCTTAAAGATCCTCAAGGCGCAATTGACAGCTGGGAAGAACTCCTTAAAATCGATCCGCAGGCCAAAACTGCAAGCGGGGAATCTATCCGACAATTTGTCGATAAAATCAAAGCAGACCTGCCCATAAACCAATAACAACACACACTGAAAAGAGGAAAACATATGAAATTTGCAACTCTCGCTCTGCATGCCGGACAGAACGTGGACAGGGACACCCTTTCCAGAGCGGTACCCATCTACCGAACTGCCGCCTATATGTTTAAAAATACCGAACATGCCGCCAACCTCTTTGCCCTTAAAGAACTGGGTAATATTTATACCCGAATTGGTAACCCGACCCAAGACGTTTTGGAACAACGCATGGCTCAACTGGAGGGTGGTGCAGCGGCTTTGGCACTTGCCTCCGGGACAGCGGCAATATTCTACTCTATTATCAATATCTGCAGCCAGGGGGACGAGGTGGTTTCGGCCAATAACCTGTACGGCGGCACCTTTGTCCAATTTACTTCCATCCTGCCACAACTTGGCATTAAGGTGCGAATGGTTGATCCAACTAACCCTGATAACTTCAAAACTGCCATTAATGAACGGACCAGGGCAATTTATTGTGAAACCCTCGGCAACCCTTCACTGAACATGACCGACCTTGAAGCCTTGGCGAAAATCGCCGGTGATCATAACCTGCCGCTGATTGTCGATTCAACATTCACACCGCCTTGTATCCTCAAACCCATTGACTATGGCGCCAATATTGTCATCCACTCGTTGACCAAATGGATTGGCGGCCATGGGACCAGTATCGGCGGTATCGTAATCGATGCGGCTAATTTCAATTGGCAGGATCCGAAATTCAAACTCTTTAATGAGCCGGACGATTCTTACCATGGCCTTCGTTACGCCCATGATCTGGGAGACCTCAACTCCGTCGCCTTCGCTCTTCGTATGAGACTGGTACCTCTCAGAAATCTAGGTGCCAGCATCAGCCCAGACAATTGCTGGGCAATTTTGCAGGGCATTGAGACGCTGGGATTGAGAATGGAACGCCACTGTGAAAATGGTGTACAGGTTGCCGATTATCTCAATAAACACGAGGGAGTAGACTGGGTACATTACCCGGGATTATCAAGCTCCCCCGGTTATGATTTGGCAGAGAGATATTTGCACAACGGCTTTGGGGGCATGGTTGCCTTTGGTATTAAAGGCGGTCTGGAAGCAGGTAAAAAGTTTATCGACAATCTGCTGTTGATCTCCCATTTAGCAAACGTTGGAGATGCCAAGTCGTTGGCCATTCATCCAGCATCGACAACCCATTCACAATTATCGCCACAACAACTCAAAGAATGTGACATCGAAGAGGAGATGATCCGTTTATCGGTCGGCATTGAACATATCGACGATATTATCGCAGATATTGAACAGGCATTGGCCAGTGCAGCAGCTTAGCAAACCAGGCGAAGGTCGGATACTCCTCCCTCGCCACCCATAAACCGTACGAGATGAGTGTAACAATAACCAACCAGGCTTCTTCCGTCGGGATAGTTGAGAAGAAGTATTATACTTTCGCCGAACCACCCGGGAAACTCGTTTTGGAAAGCGGAGCCAGACTTGGCCCTGTGACAATCGCCTACGAAACCTACGGAAAACTCAACAAGCAGAAGGACAACTGTATTCTCCTGGCCCACGCTTTTTCCGGCGACTCCCATGCAGCGGGATTTTATGCAACGGACGAAAAGGATGATAAGGCAGGCTGGTGGGACTTTTTGGTCGGCCCAGGTAAAGGAATCGATACCGATCGATATTTTGTCATCTGCCCCAATATTTTGGGGAGCTGCATGGGATCAACAGGCCCTGGTTCCATAAATCCGGAGACCTCCAATCCCTATGGTCTCGATTTCCCCATGATGACCATAGGGGACATGGTAGTCACTCAAAAGGCCCTGATTGACCACCTTGGCATTTCACGCCTGCTGGCAGTTATCGGCGGTTCAGTTGGAGGAATGCAAGTCCTTGAGTGGTGTGTCCGCTATCCGGAGATGGTTCGAGCTGCGGTGCCTATAGCCACCACCATGCGTCATTCAGCCCTGGCTATTGCCTTTAACGAGATAGCCAGGCAGTCAATCATGGCCGATCCCAACTGGAAGAAGGGAAATTATTACGGCGGCCGGAAACCTGATCTGGGACTGGCGGTCGCCCGGATGATAGGTCATGTTACCTATCTCTCCGACGAGGCTATGCGCCGTAAATTCGGCCGAAAACTACAAGACAAGGCGAGCTTCTCCTTCGACTTCGACGGAGATTTCCAAGTTGAGAGCTACCTGCGTCATCAGGGCTCCAAGTTCGTCAGCCGGTTTGACGCGAACTCGTTACTCTACATTACTAAGGCGTCGGACTATTTTGATGTGGTTGGCCAAATCTGTAAGCCTGCACTTCTCAAAGAGACCAATAACAAGAAGATTAAATACCTTGTCGTTTCATATAGTTCAGACTGGCTCTATCCAACTTACCAGGCAAAGGAGTTGGTTCAGGCGCTCAAGCGTTGCGGACAGAATGTCAGTTTTTGTGAGATTGAAGCGGATTGCGGCCATGATGCATTTCTCATCCCGGACCAAAGGTTCACCAGACTGATCGGGGGGTTTCTCGATGGTATCTCCTGAATCAGGAAACATCCGCTTTGACCTGCGCATTATCTCCTCCATGATAGCCCCCGACAGCCGGGTGCTCGATCTAGGCTGTGGCACCGGTGACCTCTTGGCTTGGCTTGCTGCCACCAAAAATGTTATCGGCACCGGCATTGAACATGACAAACAAAAGGCAGCCCACTGTATCAGCCGAGGACTCAGCGTCCTACAGGGAGATTTGAATGAAGAGGTCGAAGACTACCCCGACTGCAGTTTTGACTATGTTATTCTCAGCCAGACACTGCAGCAGGTATTCGAACCAGCCCGCCTGCTCCGCTCTCTGGCTCGAATTGGCCGTAAGGTAATCGTCAGCTTTCCTAACTTCAGCCACTATTCAATTCGTCTGCAGCTTTTATATAAAGGCGTGGCTCCTAAAAACGATCAACTGCCCTATTCGTGGTATGACTCACCTAATATCCGAGTCATTACTTTGAAAGATTTTCGAAAATTCTCGCGCGATGTTGGTTATAATATTCTTAAAGAAATCACCATAAGTACCAACCCGGCGAACAGCCAAGGATCTATTATCCGTTACTTCACCAATCTCCGGGCTACCTATGGAATTTATGTTATCGAAAAGATTAGAAAATGACTCAATCGATTATCGCAACCAACCCTCAACCCAATATTGCCGGCCATGCCAAACTACCGACCTTCTTGTATTGATACGACATCAATTTCTGCACTCTGCGACCACATCCAGGTAACCAATTGCAGTCAGCATAATAAGGTTCCCAAGATAGTCACGGAACTGTTATCTTCGTGGAGCACCAAAGAGTGTTATGAACATATCAGTCCGGTATCCATTCCCTCCCAGGAAAAAATCATCGAAATCGTTGAACAGGCCAAGCGTATCCTGTTTCCTGGATTCTTTTCCAACACCAAACTGCATGCTTCCAATCTTGAATATTATATCGGCAAGAAAACAACCGATTTGTATGATAAAGTATCTGAACAGATTACCATGGCTATCCGCCACGACTGCCGGAGAAACGATCGTCCTTGTATCAATTGCGAGGCACAAAGCCATAAAATTGCTCTGACCTTCATAGAATCGCTGCCCAAGGTTGCAGCAATCCTGGCAACCGACATCCGTGCTGCACTTACAGGAGATCCTGCGACCAAAAGTCCCGACGAGGTCATCTTCTGTTATCCTGGACTGCTCGCGACAGTCACCTATCGACTCGCCCATGAATTATATCTCCTCAACGTCCCGATTATTCCCAGGATTATGACCGAATATGCCCATAGCCAGACCGGCATTGATATCCATCCCGGCGCAGCGATCGGTTATGGTTTCTTTATCGATCATGGTACCGGTGTCGTCATTGGGGAAACTACTATTATCGGAAACAATGTCCGTATTTATCAAGGAGTTACTCTGGGAGCCCTCTCTCTACCCCGTAATGCTGGTGAAAAACTACGGAATAAAAAGCGCCATCCAACCATAGAGGACAACGTTATTATCTATGCAAACACCACCATTCTTGGGGGGGAAACGATTATTGGTGAAGGATCAACTATCGGCGGTAATATCTGGCTTACGGAAAGTGTAGCCACGGGCACAAAAGTACTATTAAGGCGACCAGAGCTGATTTACACAAACTCTGATTAGTACCTTAGAAATTCTTTCTTGCAGTTTAAGGAAGAATTTAGTGAAGGTACTTATACCCGTCGAGCGAGTACTGAACAGAGTCCCGACTCATGTTCCATCTCTCGGGGTTAGAGCCTTACAGATACTTTTCTTGTTTTTTTGCAAGAAAACTATCTGTCTAAAGATTCTTACCCCCGTGCTATGCGGGGGTTAGGAACCGTTTCAAAGCGAACCCCGTTCGACAGGGGGATAATCAACCATTCAAATATTTCTCACCACAGAGGTTATCACTATGACGAAAACTATCCTTGAGAGTATTGGTAACACTCCACTTCTGACACTTGCTCATTTCTCGGCAGGTACCGGGGCTATGATCCTCGGCAAACAGGAATCTCGCAATCCTGCGGGCAGTGTCAAATGCCGAATTTCAGTGTCAATGATCGAAGCCGCAGAAAAGGACGGTAGTGTTACAAAAGATACTACTATCATTGAACCAACCAGCGGCAATACCGGTATCGGCTTAGCTTTTGTCTGTGCTCATAAAAAACTGCGCCTAATTCTTACCATGCCGGAAAGTATGTCTATTGAGCGAAGAAAGCTGCTGACCCACATGGGTGCGGAACTGGTTCTGACTCCAGCAGCAGAAGGGATGAAAGGTGCCATTGCCAAGGCAAAAGAGCTTCAGGCTCAAATAGCCAACAGTTTTATACCCGATCAGTTTGGCAACCCAGCCAACCCGGCTATTCACCGAACCACCACCGCTGAAGAAATCTGGCGGGATACGGGTGGCAAGATCGATATTTTTGTCGCGGGTGTTGGAACGGGTGGCACAATCACCGGAGTCTCGGAAGTTCTCAAACAGAGAAACCCGGCGATGAAATCTATCGCAGTAGAACCACAGGATAGTCCGGTTCTCTCGGGTGGCAAACCAGGACCCCATAAAATCCAGGGTATTGGTGCCGGTTTTGTTCCCGCCATTCTGAATCGCGATATTATCGACGAGGTGATTACCGTAAGTAACGATGACGCCTTTGAAACGGCAAGAAAAGTCGCTCTCAGCGAAGGCATTCTTTGTGGAATTTCCAGCGGCGCGGCGGCACACGCCGCTCTCTTGGTTGCTAAGCGGCCTGAGAATAAGGGCAAAACCATCGTTGTGGTCCTCCCTGATTCCGCCGAGCGATATTTAAGCACCCCTTTGCTGCTTTAGTGGGTTGCCTGCTTTTTGGGGTTGTTACTCACACAGGGGCATTGAACAGAGGCTCGCTTTTATCGAGAGTGGTGTGGTTGCGACGATTCGTACTCACCCATCCTTTCCGCTTGCGATCTGCCTGAGTTTTTCACTGGCAAATCGCAAGCATCCTCACTATAATCCCAAATAACCTGAAAAAAATTCAATGAATTTCAAATAAGTGGGGATACCGACTATCGAAACTCGACACCTTAAAATCTTCGTCACCGTCTACAAAGCACGGAGTTTCACCAAAGCGGCAGAAGAGCTCTATACCAGTCAACCAACGGTAAGTGAGCATATTCAGAACCTGGAAGCACGGCTCAACTGTAAGCTGTTTGATCGATTAGGACGATCGATTCTGCCGACTACCCAAGCGGAAATTCTCTTCCCAAGGGCAATGGCTATTTTAGAGGATTTGAAAAGACTTGAAGAGGAAATTTCCGCTACGGGAGATACCATCTCCGGGGAACTGATAATCGGGGCCAGTACCATACCGGGTGCCTATATCCTGCCGGGACTTGCCGCTGCCTTTAAAAAGGATTATCCAGGTATTTCATTTGAAATTAGAATCAGCGATTCAGCAAAAATAGTTGAGGCTGTAGCCAACAATGAATTGCTTCTCGGAGTGGTTGGAGCAAAAATCGCAACAGCCAAACTCCAGTACCATCCGTTTGCCGAAGATGAATTGATCCTCGCGGCCGCCAGCAGCAATCCTGTCCCCTCCGAAATTAGCATGAAGGAGCTCGAAAAACTGCCCTTTATAGTGCGGGAACGCGGCTCAGGAACCAGGAATAGTACAGAATCCCTCCTGGCACAACAGCATCAGACCCTCAACCAACTGAATATCTGCGCAACTTTGGGATCCAGTGCGGCGGTTAAAGAAGCAATCAAGGCCAACTTGGGGGTTTCCGTGATCTCCCGGCATGCTATTCAGGACGAGTTACTCAGTGGCAAGATCAGGCAGATTCATATCCCGGGGCTCACGATGAAGAGAACGTTCTATGTTGTCACCCCGGCCAGGAGGACATTGCCCAACCACTATCAAGAACTACTAAAGAGATTTTTGGCAGGATAACAATGGGTACCAGTCTTTCGGTTGTGTTTTAGTACCTTCACGAAATTCTTTCCTGCTCTTTTCAGTGCCCCCTTGAGGGGTGAAAAATAAGAGATAAGCGCAGACTTCGAAAGAATTTCTAAGGTACTAATTACATATTTCCTTAACATTTAGGGGGCCTCGCTCAATAATGCTTAGTGCCTCCAGATCTGGCGTATACTCTGGTAGAATGGCCTGCAGGACTTCTTTTATTCCACGAGAATTGTGGACGGTGGCCATCTTTGCTAACCGACGAAGAAGGTTCTCCATTTCCTCTTTTGTTTTACTGTCTCCCTGAAGAACCATGATTTTTTCATGCTTTGTTGGAACAATACCTTCACCTTCGGTGATTAATTCCTCGTAAAGTTTCTCCCCTGGTCGAAGCCCGGTATATTTTATTTTTATCTCTTTCTCAGGCTCATAGCCCATTAGTTTGATAAGGTCATGGGCTAATTTGATAATCTTCACCAAGGATCCCATCTTCAAAATAAATATTTCGCCCCCCGCACCCATGGCTCCAGCCTGAAGGATAAGCTGTGCCGCTTCCTCGACCGACATGAAATAGCGAGTCATTTCAGGATCCGTAACCGTAACGGGCCCGCCTTTCTCTATCTGACTTTTAAAAAGGGGGATTACCGATCCCGAAGACCCGAGAACATTACCAAACCTCACGGCCATAAAGGCCGTCTTATCGTGTTGTACTCCAGAGACAGTTGTCGTTTGTCCATTGCAATAGGCAAGCATAAGCAACTCAGTCACTCGTTTTGTCGCGCCCATGACATTTGTCGGACGTACTGCCTTGTCGGTAGAAACAAGAACGAAACGCTCGACTTTATGGGTAATAGCAGTTTCGATGAGGCTTTTTGTGGCAAATACATTATTAAAGACAGCCTCCCAAGGGTTTGCTTCAACAAGAGGCACATGTTTATACGCCGCTGCATGAAAAACCACAGCAGGTGCATACTCAATAAATATTGCGGTGAGCAAGGCTTGGTTTTGGATTTTACAGAGAACCGGGACATAGTCCAGAAATTGGTGTTCATGATGAAGTTCCATCTGGATTTTATAAAGGTTCTCTTCACCAGCATCCAGCAATATAATTTTTTTCGGTTCAAATCTGATAATCTGCCTGCATAACTCGGAACCGATTGAACCACCCGCGCCTGTCACTAATACTGTTTGTCCAGTGAGATAGCGACCAATTTCCTGTTGATCCAGATGGACTGCGGGTCGTCCGAGCAAATCTTTATAGGAAATATCACGGCTGGACGTTACGCTTAATTTCCCCCTGATAATCTCGCCCATGCTTGGAAGGACCTTGAATTTGGTCTTCGATTTCTGGCAAAGATCAACAATTCTTTGCATTTGTTCTGCGGAAGCTGAAGCAACGGCAATTAAAAGTTCTTCGGACCTGGTCCTGACGATGCATTCCTGTAAAGTATCCACTCCACCCACAACAGGTATACCGTGGATTTTCAAGCCATGCTTTTTACGATCGTCATCCACGAGGCCGACAACCACATAAGGTACGTTTACGTTATCTTTAATCTCTCGAATAACCTTTTCGGCAGCAGCACCCGCGCCAATCAGCAACAATCTTATCTTACTCTGCCTCTCCTCACCTTGAGCAAGCCAAGGCATAAGATCTTTATTTTGCAAAAGATATCGAATAGTACCACGATGCAAACAGAGAAACAAAAAAGTAAAAATGCCATCCATAAAAAAGACCGACCGGGAAAATCCATTAAATCGATTTAAATACAGGACAGACATGATAATAATCCCAGACGATACGGCGACAGCCTTGGTTATATTGATCAGGTCGGCAGTGCTGGTGTATCGCCACATCCCCTGATAGAGCCCGAAAATGAAAAATATTGGGATCTTGCTGATAATCAGAAAAGGAAGGACACCTAATATTTTGGGAATCCACCATGAAATTTGCCAATCAAAACGAACCAGATAGGCTAAAAAATGAGCGGCGACAATAAGAACCATATCAACCAAAAGAACTATCCAGAAATTCTTTCTCAGGGCAAGACTCCAAAGAAGTCTGGGTTGATCCTTCATCATTTTGATAAAATTGCTTCCCATAAAATCAGATCATTTGAGTGGCTTAGAAAAATCTAATGAGTTGGTTGACACGTCTGGGTTCTAATAAATGGTGTTGTAGCTGAAGAAGCTTGCCGGGGAAGGATTATCGTACCTTGAAATGTAAAAATGGCTCCCTTTTTCCAACTCCCAGGAAGCCATAAACAATCTCAAAAAAATCTTTAAGTTTGATGGCGTCGTAAAAACTCTTCATCTTGTTCGTTGTTACAATTTTTCTATCATTACGACGTACCGTATGTACGCCGAAATAATAGGAAAATCGCACGCCTCCAATATGAAGCTTTTTACTTATCCATCGAAAATCGAAGTTTTTACGAGTTTGTTAAGTTTGATGGACACGTAAAAAGCTAAAACGCCATTTTCAACCGATCCAACCGATTCGGCTGAAAGTTTAAATAAAATGCGACGTATTCTCGTAAACGTCGCTTCAATTGCTCTTTGATAAGACAACAGACAGCCAAGACGGCCCAAAAAACACCACATAGTGGTATCTGTGGTTCATTTTGCCACTTTCTGTGCCGACTGGCCCTGAAAATGTTGACACCTATGGCCTTCATTACTGCGGCAAAACATACTGCCTTCATGCCGCGTACCCGAAGGTGCTTGACACCCGTGCGCCGGTCGAACTCAGACATGGTCGCTTCGACTCCAGCCCTGAACCTGTACTTATCCTTGAATAAGGCCGTGGGCTCAATGCGTTTGCGGCAGGCAAGGCGAATATCTTTGTGTTTATAGCGGATGTAATAGGCCTTTTTTCCTTTGCAGATGGGGCATTGTTTAAATACAGGACAATTGGAGCAAACACTTGGTGTAAAGGATGCACTGAAGCCGGTTGATATTTTTTTCACCCTGCTCGGGGCAAAACCTTGAGGGCAGGAAGTGATCCAGCCCTGATCGTTGATGGTAAAATCGGCAAGGTGCATTTTCTTCTGATTGCCAGGCATAGCCGGGGCAATCACAGTAACACAGTGCTCTTTCCGTGCTTGCTCGCAATTGCTATCGCTGCCATAGAGCGAATCAGCGAGGAGCTGCTGCGGAGACATTTCTTGTTGCTTAAGTTTTTCCAAGGCAGGCAGCAGGCTGCCGGCATCGTGTTTGTCCGCTGACTCAACGGCGACATGGGTAATCAGGGAAAGGTGTTTATCGGCACCTTCAGTGTAATTCTCAACGACCTGCACTTGATAGCCCTGTCCTTTATGGCTGCTGTAACCGGCATCCGGATCAGAGGGATTTTGCAGAGAATCCGAAGGCACATCTTTATTTGGTCTGGCGACTGCCTTTGGTTCGGTGGAACCTGTGTTATCGTCTGCGACGATGCACTGTTCCTTGAAGAGCCGAACCAGCAGCTTAAAGCTGCTCATGTGGTGGATGGATCTTTCTGAACCAAAATGCTGGGTCAGGATAAATACATCATCAGCGAGTTGGTCAAGAGTCCTGCTTGACTCTGAAGGTTTGACCATGGCGAAAAGAGATCCTTCTTTTTTGCCGAGATAGCGCCCGGTCAGGCTTTCGTCAAGTTGATCAAAGAGAATACGGTGTTGACGTTTGAGATTAACCAGGAATTTCTTGATGGTTCTCGCGAACAGCCCGATACGGCCGAGATTGCGCATATTGGATTTCACATGCACGGAGTCCATACGCTGCTTGGACAGGTCGGCTTTGAAGAGCTTGGCTAAGGTTTGCAGTGTCTTATCAAATATTTCATTGTATGTCTCATCTGTGGACATGAAGTTACGCATAGTCCAGAGAGATTTATGACTGATGTAGGAGGCTGCGTCAGAGGCGTTGGTGATATTGAGGGCATAGTGCCACTGGATGTTAAAACAAAACTGTTCCACGGCTTGGTCATCGGTCAGGTCATGCATCTGTTGGAGAACCATCAGTCCCATCATCGAATAGAGTTCCTTAGTAGGACGACCATTCCATTCATGGTAGTGACTGCGCAGAGTCTCCACCGGCAGTTTGGGGAGGATTTTCTGCTGGAACAGCCCCGACCATGAGTCAACGAGAAGTTTTCGTCTCTTGGGTCCCAAATGGCCCCAGGGATCGAATATGTTAAGCTGTTTGTGGTTTTTTACATGAAACATTTTTAAGTTTGGCATTCGTCAAACTTTTAACGACGACATTATCTCTTCTGATCAAAGTTAGCTTCAGGCTAAGATTGACAAACCCTGTATACCTCTTCAATTGTTGTGATCCCCTGCAGCACTTTCATCGCGCCATCTCTCTGGAGGGAGATCATACCGTTTTCAATCGCTCGCCTTTTTATCTGATTGGCATCAGATGTCTGCAAAACCAGGGCTTTCATGTCCTGCGTCATAAGGAGCAATTCGAAAATCCCACACCGACCTTTGTAACCTGTTTGATAACATTTTGCACAACCTTTACCCCGATATGCTTTCCGATCATGGCATTCTTCTTCAGCAAAGCCAATTCTCATCAGCATTTCCGGTGTGGGGGTATATTCCTCTTTACAGTGAGCGCAGATAATTCGAACCAGTCTCTGAGCCAAAATGGCATTTACGGAAGAGGCAATAAGAAACTGCTCGATGCCCATATCTCTCAACCGAGTAATTGCCCCGGCAGAATCGTTGGTATGCAGCGTTGAAAAAACGAGATGTCCCGTTAACGCTGACTGAATGGCAATTTGAGCGGTCTCCGTATCTCGGATCTCCCCCACTAATATCACATCCGGGTCCTGCCGGACAATAGATCTCAACCCGGAAGCAAAGGTAAGATCGATCTTTGGATTAACCTGCACCTGACCAATACCACTGATTCGGTATTCGATTGGATCCTCAATGGTGATTATATTGATATCCGTATTGTTAATAGAGGAGAGAGCCGCATAGAGGGTGGTAGTTTTCCCGGATCCTGTGGGGCCAGTCACCAGGACAATACCATTTGGTGCCTTAATCTCTCTTTCAAAAGGAATAAACCGATCCTGAGGCATACCGAGGTCTCTCAGGGAAATCATCACGGTGGATTTACGCAGCAGACGCAAAACGACGCGTTCCCCAAAAGCTGTCGGTAAAGTCGAAACCCGTATGTCAATTTCCTTATTGGCGATTTTCAGTTCAATTCTGCCATCCTGAGGCAATCTCTTTTCAGCAATATTCATGTTGGCCATTATCTTGACCCTGGAAATGAGAGCTGATTGCACATGTTTCGGGGGACTCAACATATCGTGAAGGATACCGTCGAGCCGCTGCCGTATTTTCAGGCTGTTCTGATAAGGTTCAATATGGATATCCGAGGCATTATCCCGCACAGCCTGGGAGAACATCAAATTGACCAGACGGATTACAGGAGAATCGCTGGTATCATCTAGAAGATCTCCTATCTCCTCGATTTCTGAAAACAGCCTTTCCGGATCTTCGTCATCAATGTCCTGCATCACCTCACTTGCAGAGGTCTGCGTCATGTCATAGGCAAAATTGATCGCATTGAGAATATGATGAGAAGGAGCCAACACAGTTTTATTTGTGTTATTATCGAGAATTCTCCGTAAATCATCAAGGGCTTGAAAAGAGGTAGGATTATTAATTGCAAAAAACGATTCATCAGCTGTGACGATCGGTACTATTTTGTGCTTTTTCAAAAAACTAATGGGGACCCGGTCAGTAAAATCGGTTTTAATATCGGACGGTAAGGATTTCCGAACCTCCATATCGAACATCATGCCAATTACCTGCAGGACAGTTAACTCATCCAGTTCCCCATTTTTGATGAGGATTTCCCCGATCAGGTCATCACCCTCCTTTTGGGCCTTGAGTGCCTTTTCCAGAGCCGTTGAGGCCAGACCAAATTCCTCAGTTAAAATTTCACCAAATTTCTTCATACCCACTTCAATCAGTAAACGTTTGCTGTAAATTTTATTTTATCTAGGAGGTTGTCCGAGAATAGCAATTTCTTTCAAAATCGAGGATTTCCTGAAAAAATTACCACAGGTATCTAGTTGATATTCCGAGGATATTTTTTTCAGATATAACGATGAGTTTGTGAGAAAGGGCATTCTCGGACAGGCTCCTAGGTATTAGGCCAATTAATTAGCACGCCGGATTCCCGCTCTTTTCAGTGGAGTTACGGAGTACTTTTAGTCTTTAGTATTCTGTCGATACTTTCTTGAGCTAAGGTTTTAAGCGGCACTCCCTTTTTTAACGGATCACTGGAACTATCGGATACTGCATCGGAACCGCCCGAAACCACAGCTTGATACATTTTTAAGGCTTGTTTCGGTTTGCCTTCTTTTTCATAGACTACCCCCATGTTCATAAGGGCATACGGATTAGCCGGATCAATAGCCAGGGCCTCACTAAAATAGTCTCGTGCGATCTCAAGCTCCCCAATCCGTAATTTCTCGTAACCCTGCCTAGTAAGTGTCATTGCATCGTCAAGATTTGCTGTTTTATGCAGTTCCTTTTCCACCGCTGGTAATACCAGCCCCATTTCGCCTTCTTTTTTCAAGGAAACCGCCGACATTTGTGCAGGGTTGCGGACGATATGAGGTGTGATAAAAATGAACATATTCGTTTTACTATTGGTGGTTGAATTGGTTTTAAACAACCAACCTAATAATGGAATGTCCCCGAGAATCGGCACCTTCGTTTCACCATCCGTTGCATCGTGGCCAATTATCCCACCTATTACGACGGTATCTCTGTCATTGAGAATAACTGTTGTGGTTGCCGTTCGTTTAAAGGTGGTCGGGGCGTTATCAACAATGCTTTTTATCCGAGTCACTTCCGTATCAATTTCAAGACGGAGGACATCGGATTGGTTTATATGGGGAGTAATCGACAGCTTTGTTGCCACATCCTTGTATTCAAAGGTATTAAAAACCAGGCCGGTGGTATCACCCGAGGTATTATCCTGCCTGGAAATAAAGGGGACATTTTCTCCAACGGAAATCTCGGCCTTCTTATTGTCCATGGTCAAAATCTGGGGAGTAGAGATAACATTAACATCCGAGTCCGCTTTATACGCATTTACCACCGCACCAAGATTTGCGAAAGTCGTATTGCCTATTCTGATCCCCCCTTGGTTCAGAAACCCCAGAGTAAATCCATTTGCCGGCAAAACCAGGCTGGTTGCGTCGACTCCACTCAACAGACCCGAAGTATCTTTACTATTAAAGCCCGAGACCACCTGTCCTCTGCCTTTGGAAGATATTCCTCCGGCTACCCATTCCACGCCGACATCAAAACTTTTCGTAGCACTCACTTCCATAATAAGCGCTTCCAGATAGATCATCCTTCTGGGAATATCAAGCTGCTTTATCACATCTTCCAACACCATATATTCATCTTTTGTAGCTCTGATTATTAGAGAATTGGTTTCCGCATCAGCCATCACCCTTACATTCTTGGAAATGGCTGCAGCCTTCCCCGGAGTGGTTCCATCCTTTGCCAGCTCCTCAGGAAGGTCGTTGAGTACTTTGGCTAAATCCACTGCAGTTGCATTCTGTAAATAATAAACACGGATATCCCCTTCGGCTCGTTGCACCTCTGTATCAAGAACGGCGATCAATCTTTTGACGCGTTTCAGTTCATTGGTGTTAGCAAGAACGATCAAGGCATTAACCCGATCATACGGTACAACAATTATAGAATCTGAGGATCGTCCTACCGCACCTGCCCTCTGTTGTACGGTATTTTTTTGATAGACATTGGTTAAAATCTTTGCAATTGCTTCTGCCGAAGCGTTTACCAACGGAATAAATGCAACCTCATCCTCCCTCGATTCGACATCAAGTACCTTTATTATGCCGAGAAGTTTTTGAATATTGGACATCGTCTCGGTAATTATCAGCATGCCCGATGGTGCGTGGGAAATAAGAACCGAGGTTTGAGAAACAAGCGGTGCAAGCACTTTTTTAATATCATCAGGAGAGCTGTGTTTCAAAAGAACAAGTTGTGTGACAACCCTGTCTTGAGGATTATCCGATTTCCCTGTAGTCAACATCTGTACGTTTTCCGACCGGGCACGGGCTGACGGCAATATTTTTATGACTGAACCTGCGTCAACGGTGGTGAAACCATGCACCTCCAGCACCGATTCAAACACCCTGTAGGCTTCGTCTTCCGATATTTTCGTGGGAGAAAGAATAGTAACATTTCCCTGCACGGCTCTATCGACCACAAAGTTTTTGCCTGTTAATTCACTTATATATTTTATAAATAATTGAATATCGACATTATCGAAATCAATCGTAATAAACCGCTGACCACTCTGCTCAGCCCCCGATAGCGGTCGTGGTAGTTCCTCGGCATTAATCGTGCAATTGAGGACTAAACACATGCAGAAAATGACCGCGCCAATTAGCGAATATTTAAATCTGCTCATTTATCATTCACCTTCATTTTCATAGTTGTTATCACGTTCTCGCTTGCTCATTGTTTCTTTACCGGTCGAGGCTGTCGAATTATACTTGGTCTGCTTATGATCCTTCTTCTGGGTGCTTGTCCACTTGGGGTTACCACAGGACGGGGCGATGCTCCGGTCCTGACAGACCGAGTAGCCGATCCAGCAGGTGGCGACGTTACAGCAGGTCGTTCCTTTGCAGCTTCGTTGATATCTAGCACTTCATCCTTGCCGTTATATACAAGGATTACCTTCCCCCTCAGAATCTCTTTGATAGAAGCACCTTGGATTGCATCTCCAGTCTTATACAATTCCTGCTTGTTAGTGCTTTTATCCAAGATAATGGCCCTCTGATCCCCCTCTCTACTCCCATTTATTGTGCCCATCAAAACAATATTCAAACTCGTTGATTCCAGATTTTCAGTATAATCCGAGGCAGTATTTGCCCCCGGCTCACCTTTGCCGGGAGGAGGTCCGAACAGGTTTCTTTGCAAAATAATATGATAGTCTTGCTGTTCTTTCCGACCATCCGTCTCTGCCGACTCCTTTTCGACTGTCACGGTATTCGAGATTGCCGCCTTTTCGACAGGAGATCTCATAACAAAGTATTCTAACATCTTATAGCCTCCTTCAACAATGCCGACACACAGCAACGTAATGAGAAGAAAAGGGATTATGTCAGATATGCGAGCTGCCATAAGATATCACGTGCTGAATCTGAATAACGGTCTTTTTACAGTACCGCCCACTTTAAAAGGCAGAACCTTCATCTTGTATCGTTGCAATAAGCGTTGAATAATTAGTTGTTGCTCTGGGTGGTCGATCAAAAAGCTATCATTGGGTTGCAGATAACCACTGAGTTGGATGTTACTATTCAACAGAGGAGAAGCCAACCAGAGCTCCCCTGTAAAGTCGGCGTTAACATCCTTCCCAAGAAGCTCTCCTGCGTCAAAGCTAAGTATCCCCTGCTGCTGTGTCACCTTCACCGTAATTTTCTCAAATTCAATGGTCGATAAAGCTAATATTGGTTGCAAAAGCCCCATACTGCCGGAAACAATCAGGACACTTCCCTGGCCCGTGCCTCCACTCGGATCGCTGTTTTTTGCCTGGTATTTACCTGAAAAATCGACAACACCAGAGATTTTTCTATCTTTGATACCAATACCTTCTGCGATCTTACCCGCCTCCAATCCAGCAAAACGAATATTCGCCAGTTGAAATGTCTGTGCCTTCGTATCCAAATCGAGTACGGCATCGAATAGACCGGAGTATATCTCACCACTTAACTTAAAAGTTTTCCAGAAGTGTAATGGAACTGGTGAAATCACTAACCGATCGACAACAAAATCTGACTCCTGATTGTCTATAGACCTGCTGATTTTTATAGTTTCACAGGCAGCGGACAACGGGAAAAGATAGCCGATGTGGCCGATACTGCAGGTACTGCCAGGCAATACCTGTTCAATACGAGCTTCGAAATATATTTTTAATTTTTCTGAGGGAAAGAGCACATACAACAGCACGACGGTAATCAAGACTGCATAAACAAAATAAAAAAATGATCGAAACGACAAGATGGATTGGATCATTTCTATCCCTTTTTCTCAAAGGTTACAATCTGCAGAATTGAATCAAAATATCCCTGCGTATCGCCGCTTTCCTGAATTGAAATTCTTCTTATGAATACAACGTTCTTTTCCGATTCCACCAACCGAAGAAAGTTCACAAGATCAGTGAGAGTAATTTGCTGAAGTTTCATTTCCACCATCGCTTCATTCAATTCATCCCCTTGAATTGTCGATGGTTTCATGTATTTTATCTGCTTTTTCACCTTTGCTTCATTTGCCTGTTGATCAAGAAAGGTAAACAGGGTGAAGCCGGAACCGCGTTCATTTATTCTGGCCTGAATAGTTCCCTCCTGACTTTTCAAGGTACGATACTCTTGCTGTAGCGCCTTTATTTCGATTAAGTCCTGTTTTTCCCTCGCAATCGATTTTTCCAATTTACTCCGAGCATCGAGGACAGGAAGAATCACCAGTTGTAACAGCAAAAAGCAGAGGACAAAACCAATCCCTCCGAAAAGTACCCACTTTTCACGGCTATCCAGTTTTTCGATTCCCAATTTTTGCCAAATATTTTTCAGGAATTTATTATCAACCCATGAGACCATAATTATTGCCGGGCGAGTTCCATTTTAAGTTCGAAGTTTACCTCATTCCCTTGAATTGACTGATTTGCGGAGCTGATGGTAACATTTCTAAAATATGAAGATTTCTCTAGTTCCTTTTGAACATTATCAACGGTATTAAAATCTGCGGTGACAGCTTTCAACCTAATAGTGTCCATATCTGCGACCATTCTAACAACTTTCACGGGCAATTTTGCAGGTATTCGAGCCGAGAGCTCAGTGAGTAGTGCAATAATGGTGTAAGAAGTACCACTGCCACCTCCCGGACTGTAGGTTGCTTTAATTTCCTTATTTTTAATTTGCAACTGCTGAACAGGGTTGACAATACGTGTCACTTCCGGAAGTGTCTCTTTGAAAACCTCGGCAATCTGCTGCTGTAATCGTTGCTGTTCTGCGTGTAACATTGAAAAAGAATATCCCATATAGACTACGACAGAAGCAATGACGAGACACAGAGGAATAGCAGTTTTCAATAGCAGGTCACGATAATCCAGTAAGGTTTTCTTTTTCCTGAAATCATCCTTACAAAAGTCAAACTCCCCCCTCTTTTTACCATCTTTTGATACGTGTGCAAGAATTCCATCCATCAACCCTGGTTGATAAAAAGAGTGGATATCCGGTTCAATTTTTATAAGGGGTTGTGCACTCTGGCGAAACTCAGCTACCTCGACACCGTCAAACCTCGACGACAAAACCGGCATTTCTGTTTTAATTCGTGACTCCGAGCCGGTCAGATACACATTGAAGTTGGGATCCTTTATATCGAGAAGTTGCGATGCGAGCACCGTCTGCATTACATTTTGAATAAACGCATCATCAGATACCTTTCGACCGTCAGCTTCCGGTTGAATACCAAGAGATCGAATAAGTGTAACCTGTCTATTCACAGCTATAAACAAGGTTGACCAGCATGATCCGATATCGATCAGAACAAAATTAGCAACGGGTCCTTCTGTAAGTTTCAATGCAGTCGAAAGGCCGCTGATTCCTATGCTATCGGGACTAATTCCTGCAGAAACCAAGACAGAGAGATGAGCCGCCAGATACTCCCGACTAATCATGGCCGCGATAATGCCCGTCCCGGTAGTTTCGGTTTTGGCTACAATGAAATCGATGAGCAGGCTGTTTATATCAACAGGTGAGAAGTCCACCAACTCGAAGGGAAGAGCCAGTTCTATTTTCTTTCGGTCCGAAAAAGGAAGGGTGATGTTTCTGAATGAGAAGAACTCGGCACCAAAAGTTATAAGACATGGACCGCCCGTAAACTCCGTCTGTTCTTTAATATCTTCGATTGCATCTTCGAAGGATTGATCCACTGTGTCAGCAGCACCACAGCCTTTTATAATGGTGATTTTGGCACTTCTCTCCACCACCAGTGCCGCAACAGTATCTTTATGGATATCCAGGCAAAACAAAGTATTCGTCATAAATTACTCCGTTTTTTCCAGAGCAGGTTGACCTCGCTCCCGCTTGAGCGCTCAGCCACTGCGACCAGTTTGTGGGTCATGGTATCAAACATACCTGTAGCAATTATCTGAAAATAGCTACTCTTATTGGTCAGTAATTTATTATCTAGCACAATATCTCCCGGCCAGCTATCAATATTTTTGTACCACCCCAAATTTACCAGGCTTTCTTCGTTGGCTTTATCCTTTCTATATTCGTCAAATTTCAAAAGCAGATCGTTGCCGATCAGCGGGTCAAAACTTTTTATAACCAAAAGGGGTGCAGTGTTTACATTCACCTTTCCATCATCGCCGTACACTGTCAAATAATCGGCCAACCCCCTTTTTTCCCCTGAACCAAAAAGCAATGTCGGGGAAATGCCTTTTATCAGCAGCAACTCCTCCATAGATTGTACCGGACCGTTTCTGCAGCTGTACGGTTGCTTAAGTGATTGATAATAGCTACTTTCGGCACCGAGATCTGATTCCTTGTCGTCTTCATCAATCCAATCGATCAGGGCATCAACTATGCTTCGTGCCTCCGTCTCATCCTCTATCGCAAAGAAACCGGATTGCAGCAAGCGGAGAAATGTCTGGCGAATCTCATTTTCAGTATTGCTGTCACCACCGGCCCCCGATTCCGCACCTTTTTTTTGGACCAGACTATTTATCTGCAATCGGCCCGACAAATCGACGACCTTCAGATGCAGTGCACCGGATGGGAATACTCCCTCGAACTTCTCTTGGTCTAGTGTCGCCCAGCTGTCAAACAATGAATCAGTCTGATTCTTGTTTCCGTCATACTGGAGGAGGGCCAGAGCGATATTTACTCCTGAATCAGCGATCGCCTTGAGTTGGTTCTCCACCCTGTAGTTATTGGATACAAGGAATTGTTGCCAGGTTGTCCTGTGAAACTGCATGGTAACCGCTAGAAGCAAACTCACTGTCAAGATAGTGATCAGAAGCGCCATGCCTCGTTGATCTCGCCAAAGAGTTTTTTTTTCATCCTTCAGTTTCACTGTACTTACACCTGACGCCCCAGACTTCATCACTGCTTTCTCCACAGTTGTGGCAAAGCTACAGCAGATTTGAAAACAGTACTGCTGTCACTTTCCTGCGATTCGGCGAATTTGAGTTCCACAGAGACAAGGGAAGGAAATGGGGACTTCTTCGAAGGAGTGTTGCCGCTGGGCGAGCCCACCTCTTCGCCTTGCCAATCTTCAGTTTCATTACCTTCCGAGTCAAGGTAGGTAATCCGAAATTCCTTTAGACCTCGACATATGAGGTATTTTTTTACATCGTTACCGCCTGGCTCTACGCCGGGCAATAGAACCATGTCCGACCGATAAAGATCGAGGAGACCATTCTCTTCTGCAGGCTCTACCTGGTATTCAACCAGAGCAGGACCAGCAAAAAAATCTGTTTTACGCAGGACAAGGTGGGCTGATGAAATAAAGGAGAGGCTGTCACCTCGAGCACCCGAAAATTCATGACTTTCTCCGCGAAAAAATCCTCCGGGAACAGGGTCAACAGAGCCCAGATCATCAGATAACCTCTCCATTACCACCCGGGCACTATCGGCGATCTCAAGCTGAAATTCCGAACCGTGAACGATACGAAATGTTGCACGATATGAGCCGTATACCGAAGAGATGACTATAGCAAAAATAAAAATAGCAATGAGTATCTCAACGAGAGTAAAGCCCCCCGTCCGCACTGTAGTTGGATGCCTCTGCACTTTACTCCTGCCAGCGACCATAATATGTGAGCAAATAGCTGAACTTTGTCTCACTCCATAACACCGTCAGTTCGACCTTCTGCAACGGTTTTTCTAACTTCGCCAAAGCCTCGGGACTATCAAAGGTTGCACTCTCGGTCTGGATTTTCCAGCTATATCCCGGGAATTCATCACCAAAATCACCTTCATCATTTCCAGGAGCATTTTTTCCTGCCTCCAGTTCTGCAAGTTTTCCTGAAGCCAGCATAGGTGCAACAATATTAAAGTGAGCCTCTGTTGCATTGGAAAGACTCCTTGCTTGGGACCCGAAAAGGGCGACAAGAGCAATAGCAATGATTGATACGGCAATCATTACTTCCAATAGAGTAAAAGCTTCCTTATTGTCTGACTCCGGCGAGCAGGAGAGATACCTTACAGATCTTTTTCCTGCAAAAAAGCAAGCAACCAACTTGTAAGACACTAAAAACGATAAAGAACGGTAGTGCCTCATCGTACCCATAGAGAATCCATAACTGTTAATTTAACCCCGCCGAAGAGCGCGGACTCTGTTTAGTACCCCCTTGAGGGGTATAAGTGCCTTTAGACAGATTTTTTCTTTTAGAAACAAGAAAACAATCTGTAAGGTATTAACCCCGCTAAAGAGCGCGGGATAAGAACCTTCACGAAAATCTTTCCTAAAAGACAAGAAAAGATTTTCTAAGGTTCTAAAAAGGAGTAACCTGATCGGACACGATAGCGGGCTTGAGAAACGGATAGAACCGCACATTCAGGTGGTTCCCGTCGTGGTCTTCGATCCTGATAATTGTATCACTGAAAAGACCTTGCTTACTGATCCAAACAACTACCTGACCCTCTGACGAACCCTCATCGCCATCAACCCAAATCCCTGAAATTCTCACAGATTCAGGAAACTGCAATTCTCCACCCTTGAGAGGGTCATTTTCTTTTTTTGCCTTATCTACAACCTCTGCCTCATACCAGATTCGGTTTTCCAACTGGCTGATATGGAGAAGATATGATTGTTGAGAGCGGACAGCTAACTCCCTGACTCCCGTCACCAGTCCAATTATTTTTCTGGTTGTGGATTTCAGTGGATCTGTGAACATACTGTTGCGCAATGAAGGGACACTAATTGCCAGCATAATACCTATCAGAGCAGTTACCACTATCAGTTCAATAAGGGTAAAACCGCTTGGATCAGTTGCTCTTGCCGGCCTTCCCAAAGTTAGCCTATGGAGTGGCAGCGACATAACGTTCTGCTATTCTATATCCCAATTATTTATATCCTTTCCGTCCCCTTCCCCACCAGCCTCGCCATCCTTGCCATAGGAGCTCAGATCAAAGTCACCATTTAGTCCAGGACTAAGATAAACAAAATTATTCCCCCATGGATCAAGAGGGACTTTATTTTTTTCCAAATATCCGCCTTCTCGCCACTTGGGTGGCAGTTTTCCTACAGCCGGAGGTTCGACCAGGGATTGGAGCCCCTGTTCCGTTGTGGGATACATACCATTATCAAGTTTATACATCTTTAATGCCGTGTCCAAGCCCTGAATTTGTAGGGTTGCTTTGGTCCGCTTAGCTTCTTCGGGATGCCCCATGATCTTCGGACCAATATATCCAGCAAGAATACCGATTATGACCAACACAACCAAAAGTTCAATCAAAGTAAAACCTGATTCGCTCACCTTGTTCCGGTTTTCTAAAAACCGTCCATGTTCAATTTTCATACGAGAATAACCTGTGATTTGTGAAAATATTTTCAATAACATTGCCGCAGAACCGACTATCGAGATCTGCGAGCGGAGTTTTATGGCTGACATTTTTTAAGAATAGACATCAGTACAACAAAAGCTCACAAAATAGTGACTGAAACGAAATATACACAACTCCTGAGTAAGATCCAATTATGAATTAAAGAGGCCGGATGAATTCAAGAGGATGGAGTTGGCTATGTGCTCGGCAGTCTGATCGTGTGTATAGAGGGTGCTGGTGAACGTTCACTATATCATTTACTATCCAACCATCTGATTCATCTCAAATATTGGCAGCAAAATAGAGAGTACGATAAATCCGACCGCCAATCCCATGACGGCTATCATAAGTGGTTCAATCAATGAGGTCATCCCCATGATCGCAGTTTCGACCTCTCTTTCGTACGCTTTGGCCACCTTATCCAGCATTTTCTCAAGACTTCCGCTCTGCTCGCCCACTGCAATCATCTGGACAAACATGGGAGGGAACCACTCTGATTCCGACAGTGCATTTGTCATGCTTTGCCCTTTTTGTATTTGCTCCATTGCATTGTCAATTACTCGCGAGACATGCACGTTATTTACAAGGGTCCGCACGATTTGCATTGAGGACATCAACCCGACTCCACTCTCTAGTAAACTTCCCAAAGTGGAAGAAAATCTTGCAAGAATAACTTTCTGAACAACGGGTCCGATGATAAACATTTTGAGTTTGAGCAAATCCCAAAACGCTTTACCGGATGGTTTCAAAATAAAATAGCGTATAATTGAAAACGCTAAACCTAACGAAATCAAGGTCGCCCACCAATACGTTTTTAAAAAATCACTCAATCCAATCAAGAAAATCGTCGGCAAAGGCAAAACCTGGTTCATATCTTTGAAAACCTGGGCGATATTGGGAACGATATACGTAATCAGAATAAACAGGATTGCAGAGCCAATGACAGCCATGAAAATAGGATAGACCAGTGCGGCCCTCAACCTTCCCTTCAGCACCTCCTGTTTTTCACCAAAATCAGCAAGTCGTTCCAAAACTATGTCCAGTGCCCCCGACGCTTCCCCTGCACGCACCATGTTGATAAAAATGGAGGAAAATAATTTTGGATGCTCCCCCAAGGCATTGGTCAGCGTATTACCCTCGTTTACCGAACCTTTAATCTGGGCAATCACTTTTTTTAGTACAGAGTTGCGTGTCTGTGCTACCAGTGAATCAAGACATTGCACTAATGGAATCCCGGCTCCCAGCAAAGTCGCAAGTTGTCGGGTCATGACGCTGATCTCCTCCGACTTGACCCGCTCGAACAGGCCAAGCCTCTGCCCTCCTCGACTACCGGCTTTGCTTTGTTTACTTCTGCTCACTTCGATAGAAACAGGATACTTCCCCTCTGAGCGGAGTTTTATCAACGCCAGAGATTCACTGTTTGCGTCGACTATTCCTTTGATACTTTTCCCTTTTGCATCAAGAGCATGGTATTCAAATACTGGCATAGAGAGTCATTTTTGAAAGTTGTGGCCGATCGGCCGACTTTATCTCGAGTATCCACAGAACAACTTTTCGCATACCTTAGGATTTTTCGAGAGAAAAACAATAAGCAACAAAGAAAAATGGTAAATAGTTCTAATCCATCTTATAATAATCACTTGTTTGTAAAAAGAGAATTTTGGAGCACGCCTTGTGCAGTTCCTGAGTTGTTATGTTGTTTCAGGTTTATTCTATGGTTGATGCGATCCCATGTATACACGCTATTTCGGCCTAACAGAAAAGCCCTTTGCCATCGCGCCCAACCCCCGATATCTCTTTATGAGCGAATTACATCGGGAGGCTCTGGCCCATTTACTCTACGGGATCAGTAGTGAAGGCTGCATTATACTACTGACGGGTGATGTAGGCACGGGGAAAACCACCGTATGTCGTTGCCTGATTAACCAGCTGCCGGAAGCAACCGACATCGCAATGGTTTTAAACCCAAAGCTCACCATCACGGATCTTTTTAAAACCATCTGTGAAGAACTTAAAATCCCCATCACGGCAACTGATCCTTCAGTAAAAACATATATTGATCAATTAAATGCATATCTGCTTGACGCCCACTCAAAGGGAAGAAACACGGCCCTTATCGTAGATGAGGCCCAAAACCTCGACATCGAAATTCTGGAACAACTTCGACTGCTCACTAACCTGGAGACCAACACCAACAAGCTGCTGCAGATAGTCCTGATCGGTCAACCCGAACTTCAACATATTCTCTGTGATCCCAAATTATCTCAAATTAACCAGCGCATCACAACCAGATACCATTTAGGGCCGCTGCAACCAGCAGATATAACCACCTATATACAACATAGAATTTCCGTTGCCGGCGGCAACAGCAGAAACATTCTTTTCTCTAAAAAAGCAATCCAGCATGTCGCAAAAATCTCAAAAGGGATACCCCGGGTAATAAACATTCTCTGCGATCATGCTCTCCTCGGCGCGTATGCAAATAACAGTGATCACGTCAGCTTGAAGATCATGAAAAGAGCAACCCGTGAGCTCACGGCGATAACCGATCCCAGACGTTACCCAACCAAAAGGATCATCACGGCCCTGTTTCTTTTGTTGTTGGCAATCGCGGTACCTGTTAGCCTCTATTTTGTCGACTCGAGAGATAACCTCGCATTGCTCAAGCACAATGTGGTTTTACTGAAAAAAAGCATCCTGCCGGTTTCCGACGAAAACATACGCGCACAGTCGCAGCCCACTACATCATCTCCTGCCCCTGCATTAAGAAAAATCCAACCGGGAATTGAGACAGTAAACAAAAAACAGTTTTCAGCTGACAAGGATTAACCTTATGTCCTATATCCTCGACGCACTGAAAAAATCCGACCAAGAGCGGCAGCAGGGGACGTCCCCAAGCCTGTACTCGGTGCATAGCCCTATGCCACCGGTAAAAGCTTCATCAGCATTCAGGCGGTACCAGATATTCTCGTTGATTATTGGTGTTTTTTTCCTGCTTTTCACGTGCCTTGGAATATTTTTTTTCCTGCATCGGCAACAACCTCTGGAAAAGGACTCAATGACGGCAACTAATGCTCCTCTGGCCGCACAACCTCACACACCCCAAAACAGTTCGCTAGTCCCTTCTGTCCAGGTTACCCCGGAAAATGAAATTTCCACTCCTCTTGTCGTTATCAAAGAAAAAGATGAAATCGTCCGGTCCATTCCAGTCGAAGATAGTGTCCCTGAGCCTCCGACTGTTATTCAAACAAAGGCTTTAAAAAAGGCTCTTCCCTTTCTGAAGGACCTTTCTCCGGAGTTACAGGCAGAAATACCCAGCCTCAAATGTGCAGGACACACCTATTCGGAAGAACCATCCCAGCGAATGATCATTATCAATGGAAAGATATTGAAGGAGGGTGACATGATCGCCCCCAATACCCGTTTAACGAAAATTACCTGGGATGGGGTGGCCATCGACTTCAATGGTACTCGTTTTCTGGTAAACACCAATTAATGGCAACAATGAATACTTGATGGCGTCGTAAAAACTCTTCATCTTGTTCGTTGTTACAATTTTCCTATCATTACGACGTACCGTATGTACGCCGAAATAATAGGAAAATTGCACGCCTCCAATATGAAGCTTTTTACTTATCCATCGGAAATCGAGGTTTTTACGAGTTTGTCAATACTTGCAAGGCGAACAACGTTGAAGACAACCCGTATGTAGCAATCCATTGATATCGGGTTAAGGAGAGAATGGGAGGCTGGGTTCGGAGTCGAACCGAACAAGATCATTTCAGAATCCTCAACGGGTTTGCAGTCCGTGGAGAGCACCGGCTCCCTTAGCCAGCCATCCTTTCTACAATAGAAACACCAACCACCTGAACGCCAACCACTTATTTGTGGTCAAAAGGGTTGGGAGTTCCCGGTTCGCCGGGCAGCCAGATACCGCGTAATTCATCACAGAGATCTTCTCTTTCATTTTCTCCAAGTACCCCAAGAGACAGCGCCAGGAAAGTCCAGAGATTGCTTACATAAAACCCGCCATTGAAATGATGTGACAGGTCATGTATCTGAGCATGGCAGTTATGGCAGGGGGTTATACAATATTTAGCACCGGTTTCGATGATCTGGTCAAATTTAATTTTGCCGTAAGTATGCCTTTCTTCATTAAAACCTGACTGGAGATAACCACCACCGCCGCCACAACAATAGTTGTTCGACTTATTCGGGGTCATGTCGATAAAATTTTCCTCACCCACACATTCTTTCACTACGAAGCGAAGGTCATCTGCGTAAACATCTCCATACTCCTTACGTACCTGATTGCATGGATCCTGTACGGTAAAGCGCATTTTCAGGTCCTTGTTCCAAGCACTGCTTGGTTTGAGCCTGCCCTCCCTGATCCATTGTGCATAGTAATGAACCACTATTTTGACATTGAGTGTTGTGTCAATTTTAAAACGACGGATCCCCTGGTTGACAGAGAAGGTGGAATGGCCGCACTCGGTGTTCAAATACACTTTGCAACCAAGGTCCTCCGCCTTTTTCACCGTGGCTTCGGTGATCTGTTGCCAACCGTCATCGTCAGCCAGGAACATGCAATAATTCTCACCAGCCCAGGCGGTGCTGCCATAGGTCCAGTCGGCACCGGCAAGGTGGAGGATTTTCCAGAGAGGAACCATTTCATCAGGCAGTGACACCGGTTCCCGGGAATTTTGACTCAGAAAAAAAGTGGCACCTTCCTTATCAATCGGTGCTTCCAGTTTCTCCCAGCCTGGTTGAGTTGTCCGGACTTCTTCCAGCACATCCTCAACAACAAATCTAAAGTCATCCGGCGGTGTTCCGGTAGCACTGGTGCTGTCATTTTTCAAAGCCATGTCACAGGATCGCAGGATGCCACTTGGCCTGTCCTCACGTGGCCATAAAAGCCTCCTCCCTTCCATGATCAAGCCGGCAATGTTAATCTCCATTGGACAGACGTAGGTGCACCGCATGCACATGGAACATAACCAAACCCACTTATTAGCGTTCAGCTCATCTTCCATACCCATGGCGGCCATGCGCAAAAATTTTCGCGGATCCATATCCAACATTCCGGTCGCTGGACAGCCTGCAGCACAGGCGCCGCAGGTCAGACAAAGATTGAGATTACCACCTTTTGGTAATTCCTGACGAACCTTGTCCAGAAAAGTCTCTTTTTTTGCCGAATGAATGTGCAATGCTTTGCCCATGATTTGCCCTCAAAAGTTGTAACACTGTCTTTTCCTGTCCCTGCAAGCACCCGTGACAGGGCTATAAGTACCTTACAGATGAGCCATCAACATCCACACCCTCCCGAACCACAGGAGCCGGAGCTGCAACCACCGCCTGATCCAGGTAACGGATTTGTGGAATTGATGGCGAATCCGGATCGACTTCCAGCATCGTGATAATCAACAGCAATACTGCCGCATTGCTCGAGAAGGCTCTTCTCGACAAGAAAGGTGAGGCCCTCTCTTTCGAACACTTCATCAAGAGGCTTTTCTTCATCCAGGGCCAGGCCAAGGGAAGGGCCGGAGCAACCACCCTGCATAAGGGCAACCCTGAGCGATGAAGAGATATTGTTAGCCTTCATATATTCAATCAATTTTTCATTTGCCTGTGCGGTAACTTCAAGCATGATTCTTCCTTTAATCTTTTGTTTTCAATCTGTTAAGATTCACTGTTCTAGCCAATATGGCTGTGTGATTTCAAATAAACGATGCAACATCCACAGCTCACGGGAATTTACCCTATCAACAGGTGAAACCGAAGTCAAGAAGGTGTTTTCTATATTTCCTATTTTACGTATCGGAATTATCGATTTACAATATGGGGCTGTGGAAAAGTGGCCAAGATTACCGGTTAATTACCGGGTATATGCCGTCATCATTCAGACGGGTGAGCGGATCGGTGATTTGTTGTTCTATTCGAAGGGTGATGTCTGAAAACTATGGAAACAAGCAAAATCCCGGCAAGAGCGCCAAGGGTATTTAAAGCAACATCTAAAATACTTGATACACGGTTTGGCAACCAAACTTGAGCAATTTCTATAGAAAGACTCAGAGAAAAACAGATAGCCAAAACCATTAAACCTGCATGTATGTACGACATAGGTTTTGACAATAGCACCCACAAAACGAGCACTCCACCTAAAGGAATAAAGCCGATAAAATTCAAGGTTACATCGATGATGAACCACCGCTTAAGAGGGAAATTGTGATGAGGCCAGGATAAGATAGCCTTTTTCAAAACAACAAAACGTCGTGGAATTTGCAGATCGTGTCCATAGCCGGATCGGTCTCGAATAACGGTGCCTTCTTTCTGATCAAACGTATAAAGGAGTAAAAGATCCGTCTCTTCTTTTTTCGATGAATAGACGCCCTCCGAGCTTTGCTCAACACGCTGAGTCACCTCTTTTTCTGAGAGCGCTTTACCATAAAATGCCAGCGAGGAAATTTCTCCTTCCCAATTATGCTTCCCATAAACGGAATTTCCTAACACTAAACGAATTTTTTCTCCATTACGGGGAATCAACAGCCTCAACTTGCTGTCCTCTTTAACCAGCTGCCGATCCAAAAACAGGCTCGTGCCCGTGTGACCTGAAGTCAAGACTATCTCAACTTTCCGCCCCCCTTTCAAGACATCAAGTGCGGAAATCCTTGGTGCTTTTCTTGAATAATCATAATCATCTGCATTCATGATGACGAGTGATGCTCCCCACTGCGAAATGGAAAATTGGGATTGATCGTTTCCGTCATGGATCATGATTATTGGCTTGAATCCTTGTGTGTCGACAGCTGCAACCGCAACAGTTATCGATAGTGTGAATTCATCGGAGATTTGAGCACGCAAGGAACCGAGATCATCCAGATAGGCAAGGCTGGGATTGAGAAACCTCAACCCTTTGGTCTCAGGCAACCATTGAATATTGTTTGATATAGGATAATTTTTTGGAGTCAAACCAAAATACAGAATTACCCCAACTATGGCTAAAGTAAGAATCAACAACACCTTGTTGTAATTCTTTTTTTCAATGTCATTTTTCAAAGAAATTACGGACTCCCAATCAGATAACCTCTAGAATAACCAGCAACGAATCTTCCGTTTTATAACCTGCGGCAGAGTATTATGCAGTCATCCACAGGGATTATCAATACACTGTTTTTTCAGGCGATACAGTATCTTTTACTTTTCACCCTACATATTTTATGGTTATCGGGTGTGAATTCATTAGTACCTTAGAAATTCTTTTCTTGTTTTTCACCCCTCAAGGGGGTGCTGAAAAGAGTAAGAAAGAATTTCGTGAAGGTACTTATCCCCCCTTGTGGGGGGTTAGCAAGACGAGGTAAGGTATAGGGTAATGGCATGCTGAAAAATCTCTACAATATAATGTAATCTATCCGAAATGAAAAATCCGACATATCTACAACTCCTCCAGCACATCAAAAAAATGAACGAGGTAGTGGTGGCCTTTTCAGGTGGCGTTGACAGCAGTTTGCTCGCCTATGTTGCCCACGAAGCGTTGGACAACAACATGGTGGCAATTACGATAAAAACACCGTACATTCCGGAATGGGAGATTGAAGAGGCAAAATTGTTTACTAAAAAACATGGCATTGCCCATGAAATTATCGAACTGCCTCTACCAAGCAGCATTAGCCATAACCCACCGGACAGGTGTTATCTTTGCAAAAAAACGATCTTCAAGAGAATCATAACTCAGGCCCAAAAGATCGGCATCAACACCATCATTGAGGGCTCCAATAAGGATGACCTGAAAGATTATCGTCCAGGGATGAGAGCCCTGAGAGAGCTGAACATTGTTAGTCCGTTACTTGAGTTGGGCATCACCAAAGAAACCATCCGATCGCTCTCTCGTGAGGTGGCCCTTACGACATGGGATAAACCAGCCTATGCATGCCTGCTTTCAAGGATCCCTTACCATACCCAAATCACGGTAACAGAACTTGAAAGGATTGCACAGGCAGAGATGGTACTTCGTGATCTCAATATCTTTGGTTCAAGAGTTAGGAGCCATGGGGATATTGCCCGCATTGAAGTGCCTATAGCCAGCTTTGCCGTCCTTTTAAAAACCGATGTGCGAAAACAACTGGTAGAAAAGATGAAAGCTTGTGGCTATATATATGTGACTCTCGACCTTGAAGGATATCAAACAGGAAGCTTGAACAAAACACTTACAATTGACGCTCATCATGAATAAGTCGACCATCCAATATATTTTAGAAGCAATCGAAAGAGGAGAGATGAAAGCGGACGACGCTTTGATCAAATTGAAAGATTTGCCATTTACAGACATCGGCCACACTAAAATCGATAACCACCGATCACTACGAAATGGCCATCCCGAGGTTATTTACGGCGAACATAAAACAGCCCAGCAAGTGGTAGATATTTTTCAGGCTATGCTCAACAAGCACAGCAACATTCTGGCAACACGGGTAAGCGATGAAATAGCAGCCATGGTCAGCAAAATCTGCCCCACAGTAACGCACAACACGGTTGCCCGGACCCTCTTTTATGAACACGAACCTCTGCCCGAAACCGAAACCAGCATAGTCATTGTAACCGCCGGCACTGCGGATCTAAAAGTGGCCGAAGAAGCTAAAGTCACAGCCCAGGCCCTTGGCAACAAGGTTAGCCTTATTTCTGATGTTGGCGTTGCCGGAATTCACCGGTTGTTTGCCTGCATTGATGATATTCGCAATGCACGAGTCGTGATTGTGATAGCTGGAATGGAAGGCGCACTGGCTTCGGTCATCGCGGGTCTGGTTGAAATTCCTGTCATTGCTGTTCCCACCAGTGTCGGCTATGGAGCCAGTTTTGGAGGCCTGTCGGCACTTCTGGCTATGCTGACTTCCTGTGCGAACGGTGTAACAGTTGTAAATATCGACAATGGTTTTGGTGCCGCGTATGCTGCCAGTCAGATAAATCACCTGAAAAAGTGAAGAGTTCCGTTACATTGGCAGGCCCAGCACCCAATTTTTTTTGGGAGCATGGGCCTGCCTGACTTCGTTGGAATTGTATTGCGCTGAATTTATACGCTCATAATCGTAGTACCGCTGTTACCCATCAAACCATAGGTCTGCGCCATGGCAATTTTGGCTCCTTCCACCTGGCGTGCGCCGCACCTTCCTCTCAGTTGATTCGTACATTCGATGACCTGCCAAAGAGCTTGAGCGGAAAGCGCTTCACCATGTGAGGAAAATCCACCACTTGGGTTCACGGGCAGTTTCCCACCAATTTTGGTCATCCCGTCTCGCAACATCTTATCCGCTTCGCCCTCTTTGCAGAACCCGCATGTTTCCAAATATACCAGGTAATGCCAGGAGCTGTTGTCGGGCAGTTCCAGCACATCGATATCCTCGGGACCGATACCGGATTTCTCGTAGGCCTGTCTTGAAGCCGAATAACTTTCACTCAGCATAGGAGCTTCAGCTACGGCCGGGCAAGACAGTGCCGAAATCCTAATGGTCGGGTCACCGTAGATTGCGCTGCCCATGGTGGTGGCGTTTATTTTGACCGGATTATCAGCTTTACTGATCAATTCCTCGTCGGCTGTAACAATAACAGCCGCAGCACCGGTACTCACCGGGCAAATCTCATAGAGTCTTAACGGATCGCAAACATAGACAGAGTTCAGCACCTCTTCTATGGTGTAAACCTTTTTAAACCGAGCGTTCGGATTCTTGGCGCCATACTCACTCATCAGGACCTTAACCAATGCCAGATCTTCTTCGGTGGTGCCGTATTTCTCCATCCTTTTCCTGCACTCCAACGCCCAGTAAATCGGGTTAGGCAAACCACCCATTTTCCATCTGATCACGTCCCTGTCCTGAACCGCGTTGTCTGATTTGGCGGTAAGAAAACCTTTCGGTGATACATCGGCACCAAAAGCCAAGGCAGTATCGGTCTCCCCGGCAGCGATACTATTGTAGGCCATTCTGATAGAGGCCGATCCGGTAGCGCAGGCGTTATAGACGTTTACCACCGGGATACCGGTTTCGCCGAAAATAGACTCCAGATATTGCCCGGAAAGGTGACCGGCGTTACCACCGTAAATAAAAATCCCGGCCATGATCGCCTGAATCTTTTTCCATTCTATGTTTGCGTCTTTTAAGGCGTTGTCAACAGCCACAGCCGCGAAATCAGCGAAAACCTGCTCAGAGAAACCCATCCAGGGGTGTATTCCGGTTCCAATAATGTATACATCTCTCATTGTCATTATCCTTTTAATATTTGATGGCGTCGTAAAAACTCTTCATCTGTGTCGTTGTTTCAATTTTTCTATCATTACGACGTACTCTAGTACGCCGAAATAATAAAAAAATCTTACGCCTCGCATATGAAGCTTTTTACTTAGCCATCATGAATTTTAACAGTTATTTAACAGCTCGAAACGCCCAAGTCACCACTTGCTGTTTTTCCTCATTGGTATACATCTCAAGAATGGTCGTTTCCATTTCCATTCCCAGTTTGAGAGATTTAAGATCGGTCTCTGCTATGATGCCGGTAACCTGAATTTTTTCGTTTTCAAATTCAACTAAACCGATACCGTAGGGTGTAATCTTCTTCTCTGTTTTAAATGGTGCGGGACAGGGATAATATTGAATGGTGTAACTCGCCAACTTGCCTTTTTTGGGGAGCAAGACATCTTCCACTCCTTCTCTTGAGCAGCCGGGGCGATGTTGGTAGTGCTCTTTTGGAAAGAAATACGTACCGCAAGAGTTGCATTTTGCACTCATTAATCTGACTTCGCCAGTCGACCAATCCACTAAATTCGGTATACGAGCTACTTTATTTGCCATGTTTTCCATTGTCTCATTCCTACTTGTTTAAGATCCTCATTAATAAAAATGCTGTTAACGGCCGACAAACTTCGGAGCCCTTTTTTCCAGGAAGGCATTGACACCTTCCGCCTTGTCTTCCAGGCTCAAAGAAATACTGTAGAGTTCATACTCGTACTTCAAACCGCTTTCCAGGTTGGTCTGCATGCCACGATTGATGGCTGTTTTGGCCAGTTTGAGGGCAGCGGAGCTCTTGGTGGCGATCTTTTTAGCCATCTCTTTAGCCGTGGGCATCAGTTCGTCCATCGCTACCACGCGATTGACGAGACCAATGCGGTCGGCCTCTTCGGCACGAATGATATCACCGGTATAGATCAACTCCTTAGCCCGACAGACACCGATGAGCCGCTGCAGCCGCTGGGTGCCGCCGCCGCCCGGAATAATGCCGATGTTAATTTCGGTCTGGCCGAATTTGGCTTTTTCCGAAGCGATAATGATGTCGCAACCCATGGCGATTTCACAACCGCCGCCCAGGCAGAAGCCGTTAACAGCTGCAATGACCGGTTTTTCCAGCTTTTCGACCATTTCTCCCAGCCGCATGATGTTATGGGCAGCATAGGGTGTCGTCTTATTGAATTCCTTGATATCGCTACCGGCGACGAAAGCCTTGCCGCTCCCGGTGAGAATGAGCACCTTGATCTCGTCATCAGCTGCCACGTCACCAATAGCTTCGCGAAACTCTGCCCTGGTCTGGTTGTTCAGGGCATTCATCGCCTCGGGACGATTAAAGGTGATGACGGCGATGTTCTCTTCTTTCTCGTAAATAATATTCTCGTAAACCATACGCTTCCCCCTGCATGCTGATTATTTAAGCTGACACCCCACAAGGGGGTATAAGTACCTTCACGAAATTCATTCACAAAAAACGTGAAATGAATTTCTAAGGTACTAATAATTTTTGTCGGCGAATTCCGTACTCACACAATTTACTTAAAGCTTTCACTCCGGAAATCAGAGAAGGGAACACCGGCAAGTCTTTTCCCATTTCGTCCATTATGACATTTTTATATTTGTTGTATCCTACGATCATGCAAACAACCACGGGCTTGCCAACCTCCTGGACGATCTTCTGAACGATTTTCTTCTGAACTGCTTCCTGGGTATATTCGAAACCTGCCAGAATGAGTACCGCAGCATCTATATTCGGATCTCTTAATGCGTCGGGGAAAGTGGTTTCCAGGGTTTTGGTAAAACCGATTTTGGTTACGCTAAAAATACAGGTCGACAGGATTCGATACAGGCGTATCAAACAGATCCTTCAGTTTTTCGGTGGTTTTTGTGGTCAACTTGGGAAGTTCCAGACCATGGCTCGCACACAGATCAGAAACATTAACGCCAACGCTTCCCGCCAAGGTGATCACTGCAATGCGATTACCTTTGGGAAGCGGCTGGGTGGAAAAAACCTTAGCGAAATCTTTGAGTTCGGTAAAATCATCGGCCATGATCATGCCAGTCTGTTTGACTGCCGCTTCAACAATCTTGGCGTTACTGGCAATACTGCCGGTATGACTCATTGCAGCTTTTGCGCCAGCTTCAGTGCGCCCGCCGCTGAGAAAAATAACCGGCTTTTTGGCTGCAACTTTCTTGGCGATCCTGGTGAGGTTGCGACCATCTGAAATTGTTTCCAAATACATTGAAATAACGTCGACCCCATCGTCATTACCAAAGTATTCCAGTAAATCATTTTCGCTTACGTCGCATTTGTTACCAAACGAAACAACTTTGCTGATATTCAAGCTTTCGTTTTCTACGATATCAGCAGCCATCCCTGCCGCTAAAAGACCGGATTGTCCGATGAGCACTACATTACCTTTCGGTACCTTTTTGGTCATTGGGTAAATGGAAGTCACAATATCGCGAGAGACAATACCGGAGCAGTTTGGTCCCATTACCCTAATATCATTTTTATTTGCAATTTCGACTATTTGCTTCTGATATCCAACCCCATCGCCACCCATTTCAGCAAATCCGGCAGATTCGATAATGACTGCCTTGACTCCCTTTTGGGCACATTCCTCTAAGGTAGCAACAGTCATTTTAGGAGTTGGAAGAGCAGTGATAACCAGATCGACGTTACCGGGTATTTCCGTGAGTGACTTGTATACCTTGTAGCCGAGTATCTCAACCGACTTTGGGTTAACCGGATACACTTCGCCTGCAAAATCGCTATGTGCGATATTATTGACTATTACATAGCCCAGCTTTCCGGGAGTGCCGCTAGCCCCTATGACAGCAACCGATTTTGGTTTAAAAAAAAGATCCATCATAATTGCACCGTCCTTATGTCGTCTGTTTGTATAGTGTGTGGTTTACGCGGATAAAATAATTCTGGCATCAACGACAACGGCGCCATCTTTATACGCAAACACCGGATTCATATCGATCTCTTCGATGCCCGGAGTTCCATCGACAAAGTCGGAAAGTTTAACCAGCATATCATGCAGATATGGCACATCCGCCGGATCCTGTCCCCGATACCCTTCAAGAAGCTTTTTGCCTTGGATCTCGCTAGTCATTTCTTGTGCATCCGCCTTCTCGATCGGGACGATTCTAAAGGACACATCCTTTAACACCTCAACCAGTACTCCACCGAGTCCAAACATTACCACCGGGCCAAAGCTTGCGTCCTTGATCATGCCCATGATGATCTCGGTTCCCATTTTGGCCATACCCTGAACGGCAACACCCTCTATGTTTGCATCAGGTGCATAGGCTCGGCATGATGTCATGATCTCATCATATGCCTGCTCAACAGCTTTCCTATTTTTCAGATTGACCTTGACCCCGCCGGAATCGCTTTTATGGGTAATATCCACTGAGGAGATTTTCAGTACCACCGGGTACCCTATTTCTTCACTAATGGACACCGCTTGTTCCTTGGTGGTCGCAAGTACTGTCGGGGTACAGTTAATGCCGGCCTCACCCAAGATCTGTTTAGCCTCTATCTCAGTAAGCACCGTCCTCTTCTCATCCCTGGCCCTACTCAAAATTTGAGCTGTTGTCATTGATGTATCCTCACATTTAATTAGTCGTTTGATCTTTTCTCGGGACATGCTACCGGTTAGGCTGCGGTGAGTCCACCATCGACATAAATGGTCTGCCCGGAAACAAAACTTGCCGCATTTGAAACCAGAAAGATCACTGCTCCTACCATATCTTCCGGTAAGCCAATCCGGCCCATTGGAACTGCGGCGGCATATTTGGCAGCCAGCTTGGGATCTTCGGCAATATGCTTGGTGCCAGGCGTAATGACCAGCGCGGGTCCTAAAGCATTCACCCGGATTCCGCTTGGTGCCCATTCAAGAGCCAGTGCTTTAGTAATAAGCTCGACTGCACCTTTCGTTGCACAGTAGCCGGTATTGCCGCCGGTATAACCGCGGATTCCACGTACTGAAGACAGGTTGACGATAGCGCCGCTTTTTTGGGCCTGCATAACTTTTCCGGCAGCCTTGCAGGCAATCATGGTTCCCTTAACATTGACATTAAAGAGCTTGTCCCAATCTTCCATGGGGTAATCAAAAGCATTGTGCTTGATATTCATGCCCATGGCGTTGACCAGGATATCGACTCTGCCGTACTTTTCGACAACCTTGTCAATAAGATTCTGCACACTTTTCTCATCGGTGACATCCGATGCAATAGCGATAGCCTCATTGCCGGATTCGGCGGTTATTTTCCCCGCGACCTTGGAAATCGCTTCTTGATTCCTACTCGAAACCACCACGGTGGCACCATGAATTCCAAGGCCCATGGCAAGGGCTTCCCCAATACCACCGGCTCCACCGGTGACTATGGCTATTTTACCATCCAGTTTGAATATGTTTTTCATTGCCTCTCTCCTCGAGAATCTCTTTTCGATACGTTTAGTGCTGCATTTCTTTTTACATGTCAAAACCGGCACAGTCAGGGGGTGACAATAGTCACCAGCACTTCTGCAGGCTTTCCGCCGTTGATCACCATATCGCGTTCTTCGCCAGGCCCAATGTAGATTAAATCCCCGGCATTAAGGACATGTTTTTCGTTAGGACCTGATACGGTGATCGACCCTTTCACCACATAATAGACCCTCTCTTTTGGGGAAGAGGTCATTTCTGCGCCACCGTTGGGCTGAAAATAGGAATAACAGATCGTGGTTCGTTTCGACTGGGTCTCGGTAATTTTCTGCAAGCCGTATACTTCCGAATGTTTTGCAGCATCGTAGGGTGTACCCTCGGCATCTTTAACGCTGATCATTTCTCAACCTCGTTGATATGGATGACAATAAAAAGAAAGGGAGTCGACCGCTCCGAAACGGTCGACTCCCCTATCGGACGACCCGTTATTTGGGCTCCAACACGATTTCACCCAGGTTCACGTCCTTGAAGGTGGTACATAACACCTTGTTTTCTACATAGCCGTCAGCAGCAACGACGATCTGATACTTTTCATTCTTCCCCAGGCCTTCGAACTCAAAATCGCCGAAAATATCAGTGACGGTTTCTAAGGCAACACCGGCACCGAGTAGTTTAACCTTTACCCCAGGAGCGCATTCGCCTTCATTGCCGGCAAAAACAACTTCTCCTGCTACAAAGCGCTTTGGGATTCCCACGTATTGAACAAGGGAATCGGTCTCAAATTCCGGATGCAGGCTCTCGGTGGCAAGACTGGCAGAGAGCTTGGCGATCTGGCTCTTCGGATCGTCCAGATCGCCAAACACCAGTGCTTCGGTGGGGCAGGATTCCACGCAGCGCGGCATTTTTTCGCCTTCATCAAGGCGGTGGGCGCACATGGTACACTTCTGCGGCAGCTGCTTTTCGGCATTCCAGAAGATCACCCGGTACGGACAGGCATTGACGATCGCCTCCTGACCTTTGGCCTTTTCCGGATCGATGATCACAATTCCATCATCTCTCCGATACACTGCGCCATCTCTTGCGGCAGTTATGCAGGGAGCAGACTCACAGTGCATACACGGTTTAGGGATATAGGCTATCTTTGGTTTTGGGTATTCACCACGTTCTATTTCCTGCACCTGCATCCAGAACTGACCGTTCAGGGGTTGCGCTGCAGAATAGGCGGGGTAATCATTGCCATAATATTCATCACGGCAGGAAAGAAAGCAGTTGTAGCAGCCGTTGCATTTGTTGACATCTATCAGTATGGAGAATCGAGACATTTGATCAGGCCTCCCATTTTTCTATTTCGATGAGACACGAATTCGGGGTCATTCCCGGTACATTCTTGGACACCATCCGTGAAGAGGTGAGGATGGCTACACAGCCACCTCTATCTGGACTATCAAACTTTCCAGGAGTGAGCGGATCGTACTTGGCCGACGAACAATAGCTATGAATAACGCCGATACGCACGCGGCCAGTAACCACTGCAATACAGAGGACAGAGCCTCGATCGTTATGGAGCCGAACGATATCACCCGACTGAATACCACGCAGTTTTGCGTCTTCAGGGTTAATCCGCGCAGGCCACCAGGCATAGCCGTCTTTTTTAATCCGGTGGACCGGAATATCGTCCAGCCAGTCGGTATGTTTGTCGTAATGACAATGGAAGCTGAAACGCGGATGGGGCGACATCAGTTGCAATGGATATTTTGCAAAAATCTCACTGTGATGCCCTTCCCAGCTCTTAATATATTGTGGCGTGACCGGACGCTCTGTATCATCAGGAAACTTCGATTTCAGGCTCTCGGAGGCAAACTCGATCTTTCCGCTGAAGGTACCAAGTTGCCCTGCTTTCTCCGTACCACGCTTGGGATTGTTGGTATCGGGAGTATCACAATCACGACCTTCGGCAAACCAGCGCAGCGATGGTGTTGATTTGTAATCCTCATCAATATTGATAATATGATAGCCTTTTTTGTTGAATTCTTCCCAACTGATATGCTGTGGCAGATCGGAAGAATCGAAAAAGGCTTTTACCCAGTCGAGCTCAGTCTTGCCATCGGTGAATTCTTCTTTTCTGCCAAGTTTTTCAGCAAGCAGGGTAAAGATTTCATAATCCGACTTGGAGTCCCACATCGGCTCAAGGCATTTTTGCTGACGGACGACGATCCGGTAGTTACAGCCACTGCTCGCATGACAGGTATAGCCACCGCAGGCACCCCACTCCCCGACATCATCGCGCTCGAAGTTGGTACAGGCAGGCAGGATAATATCTGCCATTTGGGTTTCGCCGTTATACCAGCAATCCTGGTTGACAACAAATTCGAGTTTAGGACTCTGGTACATTCTTACCCATTTGGAGGTATCACTCATGGTTCCCATGAATGAACCACCATAGCGGTAGAAAAGCTTGATTTCCGAGCACCCTTCCATCGGATATTCAAAATGGGTGAACTGCTGCTGCAGCGACTGGCCACAGAAACCTTCTCCATACCAGCTGATTGGAGGATTAAGAATCGCATCCGGCAAGGTCAGTCGCCATACCCGTTGTTTGTTTGGATTAACCGGGAGGTGGGTGGCAACCTTAGAGGTTGCGACGCGTCCCTGGGGATCTGCATAGGCCGGGAACCAGTTTTTGGTATCGGAAGGTGCTCCCATGGTGGTTCCCCAGATGGAACGACCTGGTTTCCCAAGCCCCTGCATACCTTGAAGCAAGACCATCATCCGGGCCCATTCAGTTCCATAAGCCACCCGGCAGGCTCCACCTTCACCACCGCGGGAACCGCCGGACAGTATCGTCCGCTTGGCCGCCCATTCACGGGCCAGTGCACGAATGACCCGGGCTTTTACTCCCGACTCCTCTTCTGCCCATTCCGGGGTTTTCGGTTGGCCGTCCGTCTCACCAAGCACGTAGGGCTTAAATTCATCAAAGCCGATGGTGCGATCTTTGACATACTCTTTATCGTAGATATCTTCTGTGATCCAGACATAGGCAATAGCCATGGCCAAGGCAGTGTCGGTTCCCATTCGTGGAGCTATCCATTTGCCTTCCATCACCCCCGCAGTAAAATTATGGAAGGGATCGATGAAGACCATCCTGACGCCCTTTTCTTTCAGCCATTGACGCCACAGGGCAGATTCCTGACCCGTGTAAGTCCCCCGGGTGGAATCCGGATCGTTGGACCACAAGACGATCATTTCCGCATTTTGCAGAGAATCTTCCAGGAGGTCATACTGTTCCGGCATACCCAGACGCCAGTAAAACCCATAAGTATGGGTTGCCCCCCAATGCCAGCCTTCCCAACTATCAGGATTATCAAGCACCGGGGTGAATTCGAGCATATTCATGAAGCGGGCGAAAGGACCCATTTTATAGCCGACGATTCCCCAGTTGTGATGCGAGGAGGTCATTCCGCTGATGGCCGAGCCACCATAGGTTTCCGTCACCCGCTTGATCTCGCTGGAAACTATATCGAGTGCTTCATCCCAGGAAATCCGCACATAGGGTGATTTTCCTCGATTTTGCGGATTCCTCTCGCCGTTGGAATCAAAATCGACTCGCTTCATCGGATACTTAATACGATCATCCGAGTAGAGTCTGCGTCTATCCGCATGAACATAAGGAGCTACATTGAATTTTTTAGGCGGGGAATATTCTTTGCCATCGGCTTTAATGACCCATGGTTTAAAGTCTTTTTCATCTGCAACCAGGGGCCGCATACGGGTCACTTTACCATCTTTCACGTAGACGCTGACTGGTCCGGCGTTGGTACAGTTGGTAAAAACTTGCTCACTCATCATTTAACCTCCCGGAATTTAGTGGCTTCGATACGATTTTTATTTTTTCCTAATAAATCATTTCGTTAAGAAACTTATGCCCATCAAGTGAGCACTGAAAAGAGTACCCCTCAAGGGGGCACTAAGAGGAGTCCCGACTTATTTCCAATTTCTCGGGGTTGGTACTTGCTCTTATTCTCTCACAAAACAGAGTGTAAAGGTTTAAAAACCGTAAAACCCCATGTTTTGTTGCATGCAATAATTCCTCCTCAGCTGAGACAGACGGGGCAAAAATCGGTATTATCTCGGCAAGAAAAAAATCATCAATAACACTCAAACATAACCGCACCGAACCGCATCATATTGGATTATCGCCTTTTTCAAAAAAAGCACAGACAAACCACACATTGCTTTATGCGTTCACAATGTACCGTATGTCGGAATACTAACACCAACATACGAAACCAATAATACACCGACCCACGCACAAGTCAAGATCATTTTACATGTAATGTGAAGCTTGATGCAACTTTATTATCTCTTTAAGTTAGTGTGTTACCTTAAAAACAAGGAGAAGCAGTCAAACTGTCCGCACAAAACATCTTGACAGAAATTTGATTTCGCTCTAAGAAGTTTCAACATACGGAACAGTCAGTTCAATAAACGGAACGATACACGGAAGGAACCGAAAGAATTATTGATTTGATTTCGGGAAAAACCAAACAGATCGGAAAATCAATATTACAAAATATGATGAATACGAAGACGAAAAACGGGAACAGCAGTTCAGCGGAGAAAGCTCTCAGTATTTTACTGGCCTTTACACCAGACAACAACGAAATGGGCACAACTGACCTGAGTGTAAAGCTGGGTATGCACAAATCGACCGTCAGCAGATTAATAAAACTGCTGGTAGAAACCAACTTTCTTCAGCAAAATCCTCTGACCAGAAAATATTTACTCGGAAGTTCAGCCTTACGAATCGGCCACGCAACGACCAGATCCCTCGATAGGCAACTCCTCGCTGTGGCCCAGCCGTGCCTGGCAGAACTCTCTCAATTACTGGGAGAAAGTGTTGCCATGGAAATGCTTTCCGGAACCAATGTTGTACTGGCGCTTCATGTGGAGGGACCAAGCCATATTCGGTTCAATTTTCAACAGGGAGAACAGGTTCCGCTCAACGTAGCCGCTGGCGCAAAGGTCATTTTGTCACAGAGCGATCCAAAGTTTGTGAAAATATGCCTCGAACAGGAATTTCAGAAATTCAACGAAAACACCATTGTCTCCAAGACCGAATACCGAAAGCTTCTCAAGAAAATCAAAAAGACCGGTATCGCCTACGACAAAGGCGAGCGCTATCTCAACACCCACGCTATTGCCACCCCCATCTACGATTTGGAGGGCAAAACCAAGGCGGCAGTAGTTATAGCCGGACCGGCTTACCGGTTGACGGACAGTTTTCTGGAATCAGCGATTGCGCCCTTGCGAGCAACCGCTGAAAAAATATCAAAACTTCTTTTCCACTAACTCCGTTACTCTTTAATCAATGGAACAAGAGTATTTACAAGAAACTGTAAACCTGTCATGCTCATCAACATCAAGATAATTAGCCGATTTCGAAGAATAGACAACGGAGTCTGCGCCGACGGAAGTAACTGTAATATTAAGAACAAATATAGTCTAACCCCGGTAAACGGGAAATAGGCCGAAGTAAACACCTTGAGACAGATTGTTTTCTTGCAAAAAAAACAAGAAAACAATCTGTAAGATACTATAAACTATGACGACTCAAAATCACCAAACAATAGCTTTTCAGGGAATGGCTGGTGCCTACTCGGATCTTGCCTGCCGGATGGCCTATCCAGAACTCGAAACAGTACCCAGTGTTTCGTTTGACGCTGCTTTTAGGGCTGTTCGAGAAAAAGAAGCGGATCTTGCAATGATTCCGGTAGACAACACTTTGGCCGGACGCGTCGCCGATGTCCACCACCTTATCCCTGAAGGAGATCTCTATATAATCGGGGAGCACTTTCAGCTGATTCGCCACTGCTTGTTGGGGATTCCCGGCGCGAAACTTGAAGAACTGACAGATGTTCATAGTCATGTCCACGCTATTCCACAGTGCAAAAAGATAATCGAAGAGCTTAATCTCAACAGACATGTCGTTGCGGATACTGCAAAAGGTGCTGCCGATATCAAAAAATGGGGTGACAAAACCCAGGTAGCAATTGGTTCTGAGTTGGCTGCAAATATCTATGGCCTGGAGATTTTGAAAAGAGATGTCCAGGATGCTGCCCACAACACCACACGATTCCTGGTCTTCTCCCGCGAAAATGACATTCCGAAACTTGAAGAAGGGAAAAGGTATCTCACCAGTTTTATTTTTGAAGTAAGAAATATTCCGGCAGCACTCTATAAAGCAATGGGTGGGTTTGCGACCAATGGTGTACAAATGGTGAAACTCGAGAGCTATGTCGATAAACACTTTAACGTGGCCCGGTTCTACGCAGACGTAGAAGGACATCTAGACGAAAGCTCACTGCAGTTGGCTTTTGAAGAACTTCGCTTTTTCGCAAAACGCGTTGTTCTGCTTGGTACTTATCCTGCACATGCTTTTAGAAGCATAAATATTGATTTGCTTTAAGCGCGACGCAGCCGGTAAACACGCGGATCTACCTTCCTCAATGGACGGGGCAGGCCGGTAGAGTCGAAAGGTTCCTTATCGGTAACCTGCTGGTCAGAGGTGTATTGCTTGTAATCGTTGGCGGACTTATCTGGATGTTCGGTAATAGTTTCAGCTGATTTGACAAGCTACCCGGTGACATTTAGATCATTTGTGTGAAAACTTTCACTTCTATTTCCACATCTACAGTGCTACTAAAAAGAGAACACGTTCTGCGAGGATTCTAGCAAAGCAGAAAGCTGAAGTCTGTTTTAGGCCAATCTATTGATATTAAATAGGTTTCAAGAAACGGCTACAATCTAATTTCAATATTTGATTACAAAATACATTTTGCCTGCAACGATTCCGCTTAATCTCTTTTTTACAGTTTAAGATTGTTTTCTTAAAAGCAATAATGGTTATCTCTGTGAGAGAAGTTCTGTTCAATCGTCAGGGACCGTTTAGTCCACAACACACAAAACGAGCACAAACACGATGGAATACAGGGTTTTTTCTAAACCTCTATATGTTTAATCAACTAACGCTCGACATGACCAATCGGGCGACCATCATAATAGGTATTAAATTCTCCAAGGGGACGTCCGGCTGTAAATCTCCATGGAGCTTCAACCAATATGCGGGCTGATTGCTCACCTACTCCGATCAGAAACGCGGGGATCATGGTAGCAATACAAACTGACGTGGAAGCCAAGGCACCGGCAAGAGACACGGGACGCACAAGTAACAGGTCAAGCACAACCATTCCAGCAGAAGGTTCAGTTTGGGACGGCATAGCCTCGATTTCTTGCGCTATCGATATCCCAGGGATAAAAATGATCCCAGTCAATGCAATCATCAACATAACGGATTTCAATTTGTTCATGCCCCTGTTCTCCCTATTGGTTAAATTGACCGGAATACTCTATGTCACTATGGACAGACACTAACTAACCAGATATCAATACCCTAACATATGGGTTACTGTCTTGTCTACTACAAGATTACATGAAACTCAATGCAATACTTTTCATACTCACGAAAGAAACAGCAGAACTCAATTTCTGCTGGTATAGATGATTTGTCAAGAGAGTTTAGCAGGATCTACACCAGCATGATCTTGCTGAGTTGTATTCACCGTAGCAAGCAGATTGTCGTAGAAGGCAAATTCAAGGTGACTTGCAAATGGAGAATTGACTACAAGACAGCAAACAAAGGTCATTTACTGTCTTGTACGAACTGTTATTGATCGAGTTACATGTATTTTTTTACTATTCGATCATAGCTTCCATCGGCCTTCATAGCATCGAGAACCGCCTGCCATTTGGCTATCTCCTCATCCGAGGTGTTTTTACTAAAAGCAATATACAACTGAGTGTCTTTCACATCGAGGACCTTCTCCAACTTATCACCAACACCCTTTGCTTTAGCTTTATAGATGCCTTGCAATTCACCGACAATCCAAAGATTAATTCTGTCAGCCATCAGCTTCGGTACATTCTGCTCGTCATTCACAACACTGTCGAGATTTGTAAAACCTTCTGCTTTCAAAAAGAGTTCTGCGGCATCATCTTTATATGTACCTATTTTCCCGACTTTCTTAGCGTCATCAATAGAGCTCAGAGTTATCCCACTTCCTTTTTTGGCGAAGAATACCCATTTGTTTGAAGCAACTGGGCCAACCCATTTAAACATATTCTCTCTCGCTTCGGTGCGAGTCATAGAATAAAGAATCAACCCATCCTTTTGCTGGATAAGACCATAACCTCTTGCCCAGGGAAGGAGCTCAATATCTGTTGGGTTTCCGACCTTTTTGGCTAGTTCCAATAGTACCTCGGTTGACAACCCGGTTAATTGACCGTTCTCAGTATAATTGTATGGAGGGTATTCTTCCGTCATAATTTTAAAAGTCTCGGCTATTGCTGTTGTCCCCCACAAAACGAAAGCTGCCAAAACGACTGCACCTAACAAACTTATTTTTTTCATTTTTCCCTCTTTTAATAAAGTTAATGAGTTTTCGATGATTTCTTGCTTACTCCAACCCTCTTTTTATATCTGTTTTCCGTTTTCCGGTTATATTTATACTTTAAAGCGACCGACCATAAGATTGAGTTCGTTGGAAAGATGAGACAGCTTTTCGGCACTTTCACTTACCATATTGCTATTATCCGATATTTTTCTAGCCGCATCGGTTACTTCCCTAATCTCCCGAGATATGGCCCCTACCGAAATACTGCTCTGCGCAACATTCTCATTTACTTCAGTAATACCTTCACTTGCCTGAGCAACATTACTAGAAATTTCGTGCGTCGCCGTAGACTGTTCTTCAATGGATGTCGCTATGGTAGAGACAATGACGTTCACCTCATCAACAACCTTGGCGATTTGTTCAATATGCGAGACCGTTCCCTTGGTGGAGCCCTGAATTCCTTCAATTTTCAGCCGAATCTCACCAGTTGCCGCAGCAGTCTGTTTGGCGAGATCTTTTATCTCATTTGCGACGACAGCAAAACCTTTACCGGCATCTCCTGCTCTGGCAGCTTCGATGGTTGCGTTCAGAGCGAGAAGATTGACCTGCTCGGAAATTTCCGAAATAGTCTCCAAAACCTTGCCGATACCATCTGCCGCACGTCCAAGCTCGTCAACCTGATTCGTAGCATTTTGGGTCTGACTAACGGCCGTAACCGTTATTTTCTTAGCTTGTTCGGTGTTTTCTGCAATTTGACAGATGGTCACATTCATCTCCTCTGCAGCCGTGGCAACCATCGTAATATTAGTTGATGCTTCCTCCATGGCTGCAGCAACAGAATTCATGTTATCCTTCATTTCTTCAGATGACGCAGAGACGTTACCTGCTTTCTGGGATGTCTGGACAGCATCTTTTTTCATATTTTCAGAGAGTTCTGCTAGTTTACCTGAAGCACTGTCGAGCTCCTGAGACCCTTCTGAAACATCCTTAATAATCTCCTGAATTTTCCCGACAAAAAGATTAAACCAGCCACACAGTTCGCCGATTTCGTCAGAAAACTTATCCGTAAGCCGCTTGGTTAAATCACCTTCTCCCTCCGCAATATCCCGCAAGTTCAAGGTTATTTTTTGGAGTCGAGCGACGACAATCCATCGAAGAGTGATAATGAGAGTGACAATCAGCGAAACCACAATAAAAACAAAAGCGACTATTTGGGAATACCTCGCTGAGTTGATATTATCACTTATTTCAGAACCTAATTGATCGGAATCTGCCTGCAATTTTTGTTTACTCTCCTGCGATTGCGCTACAAGCAGTTTGTCGGTATAAAAGAGTTGTACCTTGCCTATTATTTTTTTATCATAATAGATATTTTCACTGAACATCTTGTCTGGATCAAGCACTATTCCAGCTTTAACGATATCGCCGTCCGTTATCTTTCCCTGACTCTTCCACATAGCTAAAAAAGATTTTCCATCGGCATCGTTGATCACAATGGCGGTAATATCCGGTAATGCCAACAAACTTTTAAGATTAACTTTCAACCCATCAACATCAAAGTTATAGACAAAATATCCGGACATGCCACTGCAAACCTTTGCATTAATAGCATGTCGTTCCCTTAATAAGCTGTTATCCCTATCAGCTTGATTTTCAAATATTTGCTGTATCATATCCTGATATTGAGTCAAGATATGTTGCACAAGTATACTCTGTTTATTCATAATGAAACCTGCTATGAAGACCAACAGGATCAAAACAACAGCACTGTTAATAACTGCTGTTTTAGAAGATATTGACAATTTATTCCAACCCATTTCATTATTTCCAATAATTAAGTGTTTGCGTATATATTTGCAGATTGTTTTCCTATCGCGAGATTACAATCCACTCAATTAGACGATGCTCACTTAGAATCTCAATTATGTGTGTTACATAGCGATAGATAAACTCTATCAAAACGACATTTCAAAAGTCAAATTTGATTTTAAATTTTCACTGTAATTCCATTTTATTAACCAGTACGTCGATCGTCACACATGCAGCAAAAATATAAATTAGGATTTCATTTAGATAAAGATGCCATCATTGCCAATAGGTACGGAGATCGTCTGACTGTCTTAGTACTAAGCCGTTGTCAAGAAATAACTGGCCGTAATTATGCTCGGAATGGCATAAGGATCCGTACCGAAATGGATGAAAATGGCCAGGTTATTTCGTAATGGGTCCCCAATATCTTCCTGAAAAATACGAAGGGAAGCATATCTGTGTTGGCATTGATCCTGATCAGATCATCAATCGATCGGTGGATCAGTTGCTTGTTGCCAATCAAATAACAAAGAGCAACCACCTGCCTTGCAATATATCGTTGAGTTCTGCTGGAATGGCAGCACGTCGAGAAAAGAGTAGCAATTTAACTGCTGGTATTGAGTGAATTTAAGGGTCACTCACTTCCTGATGCTATTGCCTCTTCATATGTTGGGGGTTGCGTATTTTATATACACGAGCGGCATATTCCTTACTCTCCGGTAGTTTACCCATTTTGTGATAGAGCCCTGAAAGTGATTCAAACACAGTTGCCAGATGCATACTGTTTGAATCTTTGTCTTTTTCAAGAATTTTTTTAGCGGTCAAAAGGGCCTGTTCTGCCTCCTGGTATTTTTCCGAGTCGGCATACAAAGTGGCAAGATTGTGATAACTCTGGGCGGTGGCGGGATGTTCGATACCGTGGGCTTTTTCCCAAATGGCCAAGGACTGTTTGAGCATATCTTCGGCTTTGGTAAGTTTGCCTTGCTCCCTGTAAATGGCGGCCATATTCTCAAGGGATTGTGTAATGGCAGGATGGTCCTTGCCAAATGCCGCCTGCCGAATTTCAAGAGCGCGTTGATGCTGCTTCAGGGCCATGTTTCGATCACCCCTCTTACTATAAATTACCGCAAGGTTATTGAGAGACTGCGCAATGGCAGGATGTTTATGGCCCAGAACTTTCTCTCTGCAGGCAAGAGATTTTTCCAGAAGCAACAGCGCCTCATCAAGACGTCCGCTGTTAATATAAATCTCGGCCAGACTATTTTGAGCTTCCGCAAGAGCCGGATGTTCTTCACCGAGAGACGATGAATAGATTTCCATAACCTCCTGGAGGAGTGGCTCTGCTCTTTCCGGTTGGCCAGTGGCTGCATACAATGCCGCCAGCCTATCTATTGTATAGCCGGTTTCAGGATGGTTTTCCGGGAGAGTACCTTTGAAAATATCAACAGCCTGTTTTAACAGTGGTTCAGCGGCTCCAATCAGACCTTTCGTCAAGTAGATTTCAGCAATGTGAGACAATATGCCGGCAAATTCGGGGTGATTCGGGCCAATACTGTTTTCATAAATGACCAATGCCCGGCGTAGCTTTTTCTCCGCGGCATCCATATCCCCGGCATGCCTGTCAATAACAGCGAGACTCTTTAGAATCTGTCCAAGGCCTGGATCATCCGGCCCCTGATTTCCTTCTATCAGATGGAGAGCTCTTTCCAGTTGTATTTTTGCAGGCTCCGGTTTTCCCTGTCCCAGATAAATCACAGCGAGAGTCGTGAAAACCGGGGGCAGCAATGACGGGTCATCTACATGATATTTCTCATATATAGCGGCAACCTTTTCCATTTTCGGCTCCGCTTCCTGATATCTTAACTGGGTAATGTACATTTCAACGAGGTTAACAAGAGTATCAGCCACCTCAAGAGATGATTCCCCATGGACTGCTTCACTTACCTTGATAGACTGAAGAAGGATCTTTTCCGCTTGCTCATAGTCTTCCATCATGTGATACAGTTCACCTAAATTATTCAGCGTAACTGCCACATTCCGATGCTCATCTCCGTTTTCCTTTATGGCAGTATCCAGGGCCTCATGGGCTGTCACCATGGCTTCCTGGAATTGACCATTTTGCATTAATTCGATTACTTTTTGGTTCAAATGGTCCCAAGTGTCAGCCATCTCAAATCTCCTTTCCCTGGTTTTTTCAAGCCGGTATTATCCAACAATTTATCGAGAGTGATGTACCAACCTGTTCATCTATCATTTTGCCCGACCCAGTCGATACGTACCATATATCGAAATAGTCATCGCGACACACAAACCAACAATACACTGGTAAAAGTACCTGTCAAGATCGTTTTACATGTAATCATCGGTTGCGCCACCTCTTCACATCAAAGGCACGCAAACAACTTGTCAAGCAGAAGAGGTATCTGTTTCTTCTGACAAGTATCTCCCTTCCCTCAATTTTTCGGCATTCAATCGTCCATCTATGTACATAACCAGGGTTTGCACTGCCCGATCAGAGGATCGAAAAACAGCCATTCCGTTGGCAATCAATTCATCAACCAATGGATCATAAAGACGTCCCCCATCCACGACACCGACAACTGGTTTGGTAAGTCCTGCAACAAGTTGAGGCATCATCTTTGCTATGCTTTCGGGGGCGTCGAAGCTGTATTGCAGTGACTCTCCCTCCGCCAGAGTTCGCATGGCAGGTGAAAGTGGATCGAGGCCGACAACAACCGCATCGACATTGGGATCATTTGCCAGGTTGCCCACAACCCTGACATGGGTTTCATCATCAGCTCCCGGATTAATATCCAGAGGATTTTTCACCTCAACCAAATTATCAAGCTTCTTTTGCCTTAGGACTTTCTGAATATTTTCGACTGTAGTGTCGCTGAAGACAGCCATTTTCATCTGGAATTCATCAGACAGAATGTTGTCAGCCATGCCAACCGCCTCAAAGCCGGCACCGCTTACCGCAGCCAGACGATTGCCAAAGATCTGCTTGTTGTGCAGCCGCTGGGACAGCATCAAGAGATCCTCAAACTGGGAAAAAGTCTGGGCAACGATACCTCCTGCCTGGCGCACACAAGACTCACAGACCATATAATCCCCGGCAAGGGAGGCAGTATGGCCAGAGGTTGCCGTTTTCCCTTCAGGAGTGCGACCGGCCTTATAAAAAACAACATCTTTTCCTCCCGTTACAGCTTCCCGGACAGCACGGATGAAGGTCAATCCGTCGAGATCCTGAAAACCTTCCGCATAAACCCCGATAGCGTCAATTGCCGGATCATTTTTCAGATAGCTGAGCATATCACCAAGAGTGAGATCGTTTTGGTTGCCGACTGAAATCATATAAGCCGGATCAAGCTCAGGACGCTTACTGAACCTTGTGATCATAAAGGCCCCGCTCTGGCTGACAAAGGCAGCATTTCGCCTGCGATTACCTCGCTGTTTCGGGAGTTTCACCTTGGGAATAAAGAGGGTATCGTACTTGCCCGGATGAGAAATGACTCCCAGACAGTTACCTCCCAGAAACACAGGCCCGCCGTCCTCCTGCTCATGGGCAGCCTTTATTTTGATCATTAATTCAATTGCCCGCTCTGCACTTTCTCCGGTTTCTCCCATTCCACCGGCAATCAGCATAACCGTCTCAGCCGCATTATTATCGATTACCTGCGCGACAATTTCCGGTACCTGCTCGGACCCGACAGCCACCACCAATAAATCCAATTTCGCCTCAAGGGCTTGTAAATCCGGGATACATTTAATTTGTTCGAAGACATCCAGGCCGGGATGAATAATTTGGATTTTTGTTCGGTCATAACCGTTTGCCAGGATATTATTCAGGATAACACGACCGAAGTTGATCCTTGAACTTGAAACCCCTATAATACCAATAGATTGAGGCTTCAGAAGGCGGCTGATTTTCTCAAACGGTCGGCTTGCAGGAACAGGGCCCGGTTTTCTGAACCGACACATTCCATCCAGCGGTACCATCAAGTAGTCGGTGAAGGCAAAAGGATTGATTTCCAATTCTTCAATCACATAGGGCGCATCCGGATTAATCGGGGAATAGTAGTTGGCCAACGCCACCATCGAGCTGAAACACTCGATGATCTGCTCATCGGTGACGATTCTACGCTGCCCACGAGTCAAACCCGCCAGTTTCTTGTAACAGATTGTTTTCCGGAACAGATCAAAAAAATCTTCCCCACCTGTGATCGCGGTCGATGCAGCAACAATAGCCTGGCCTTTACGAAACCTCTCGGCATAGAGTTCTGTATCGGTACCGCCAAGCCCGGCACTGATAATCATGCCAAACTCTCTGGTATTGCGGATACCGACGATCAACTCATTGCCAAATGCTTCCGAATCCGGCGGCATATACTGCACCATAAGGATGCCACGAATATCTCTCGCGATGGCCTGTTGCAACTGTTCCCCGGTCACCCCCCGGTATATCTCCGGTCCATGGGAAGGATTTTTTTCAATGAAAGCCCCATACGTTTCAGGGACCTCATACAGCATACGTCGCCAGGCAGAGCGAATTTTATCTGCTTTTTTCTCGACGACTTTTACCCCTCCAACCTCCGTTTTATGGATGATCGTCGGAGAGATCACCTTGAGAACAACCTTCTCCCCCGGCAGCGACATCAATTCTTCATCCGACGGACGGCTGCCTTTGGTCAGCAGAGAGGTTTCAGGTGGGGTTTCAGCACCACTTTCACTTAAAAGGCTATACGTTTCATGCTCAAAAAGACTTTCTCTCCCCTGCTCCTCCGCCACGAAAAAGAGCTGGGTTATCGCTGCAAAATCTATCGACAGAGGGTAAGACATGCTCTTTGCTGTTCTCTTTGACATCTTTTCTTCTCTTTTTTAAAGATTTAATCTAGACTTACAAAATAATTATAATCTTCAATGTCTTAATCACCTTACACACTGCCTAAGAAATTACCAAACAACGAAAAAAATCATTAGAGGAGGCGGTTGATGATACCCGATTATCCACTTATTTTCTGGATATATGCTGTTATAGCCATTACCTTACTGGGTATTTCCAAGGCAGGGTTCGGCGCGGGAGCCGCAGTACTTGGTACTCCTTTGCTCTCGGTGGCCATTCCTGTCATCGATGCTGCCGCCCTGCTTTTACCGTTATTGATCATCTGTGATATTTTCTCGGTTCTTCACTACCGTGATCGCTTCGACCGACAAAGTCTTAAAAGACTGCTGCCCGGAGCTATTACCGGCATTGCCCTCGGCGCTTTCTTTTTTGGTTTTTTCAGGGAAAACCAGCAAATCCTCAAGACCGGGATCGGTATTCTGGCGGTGACGTTCGTCCTGTACCAAGTGTTTAAAAATGTGCTGCAAGGCATCTATATAAGCCATAAACCTGCTGTTATGGAAGGTGCCGTCTTGGGTTGTATCTCTGGATTCACCTCAACCCTGGCCCATGCTGGAGGTCCGCCTGTAATGATGTATCTGCTCCCCCAAAAATTTCCCAGGGACCTGTTTGTCGGTACATCAGTCGTTTTCTTTGCCACGATTAATGTCATCAAGCTGATTCCCTACCACTATCTCGGGCTGTTAAAAGTCGGAAATTTGGTAACCATATTGATCCTCTCCCCTTTAACTTATGTGGGAGTCATTCTTGGAATTTATTTAAACAAGAGGTTCAATGACGTTTGGTTCAACAGGGTGATCTATACCTTGTTGTTTATTACCGGGGTGCAACTCATTATCGGCAAAAGCCTGCTGAAACTGGTTTGTCTGTAGGAGGCTCGGATAGTTACTACTATTCCTTCTGAAACCTTATCCAGATTTCCACTTCATCTTCGACCGTTATAATTTTTATATCAGAGAAACATTTCCTGGCAAGATTGATCATTGGTTTATTGGTGGGTAAAGTGGTGGCAAAAAAACCCTCAAACCCATTTGCCGATGCGACCTTTTCAAGCTCTTTAAAGATATAGCCGGCAATACCCTGATTTTGAAAATCTTCCCGAACCACAAAAGCCACTTCGGCCAATTTATCATCTATTGCAGCGTAGGTCCCGATGGCAACGATTTCTTTATTGCCCCGGTTTTGAACAATGCCGATGAGCGAAATATTCTTACGATAATCCATAGTTGCCCAATGATCTTGAGCCATTTTTCGTGAAAAAATGGTGACCGAATGAAAGAATCGCAAGAAAACTGTTTCTTCTTTGAGAGAATAAAAGAAATTGCGATAAGCAATTTCATCCGAGGGCAGAAGCGGACGCACCGACATAGTCTTGCCGTTTTTCAGAGTTTTCCGACTCTTGTACTCCTCGATAAATATGAGATCTACTGCCAATGGCGGCAACTGGTCCGGGAAGATGTAATGATTGGTCTTGGCGGCTTCGATAAGGCTCTCTCGAAAATCCGGATGGGCTATCTGGCAAAGCTCAATGACTCGCTGGCTGATACTCTTGCCTTTCAGCTGGGCGATACCATATTCGGTAACGACAAAATTGACGTCGGCTCGCAGCGTTGCCACCCCGGCGCCGGCACTCAGATTGGCCACGATACGGGACACCTGGCCTCCTTTAGCTGTTGAAGGAAGGGCAATTATCGATAATCCTCCTTTTGACAGGGTTGCCCCGCGGATGAAGTTTGACTGATCTCCCGTGCCACTGAAAAATTGCCTGCCCACAGAATCGGAACAGACCTGCCCCGTTAAATCGACCTCCAAAGCAGAGCTGATAGATATGAAATTATCGTTTTTACCTATGATACTTGGGGTATTCACCCAATCTGCCGTTCCAAAATAAAACTGGATATTGTTATCTATGTAATCATATGCAATCCTTGACCCCATGCAAAAGGTTGCTACTGCACGATCAGTCATAAAATTTTTATATTTATTGGTGATGATACCCTGTTGGATGAGAGGGATGAACGCATCGGAAATCATATGGGTATGAATACCAAGGTCATTCTTATCATCAAAATACTTCAACAAGGCATAAGGCATATGTCCGTAACCAACCTGCAAGGTGCTGCCGTCATCAACAAGCTCTTTGACGTACTGAGCGATACGGCTGGCTATTTGTTCTTCGACGGTTTCCTGATCGATACATATCAATTCCTCTTCAAAAGGAACCAGATAGTCAATATCGTTGATATGCAGAAATCCATCGCCGTGGGTTCGGGGCATCCGTGGATTAATTTGCGCAATGATTGTTTTCGCACTCTTCACTGCCTCCAGGGTGACATCGACAGAAATCCCCAGGCTGGAAATACCAAAGGCATCCGGAGGGCTTATCTGGATAAGTACCGTATCGATGACAATCTGCTTATTCCTGAAAAGCTTCGGTAACTGGGAAAGGTAGGTCGGTATGTAATCAACCTTTCCCTCAAAGGCAGCCTGTTGCATCGCAATCGGCACAAAAAAGAGCTTTACTGAAAAGCGCTCCAGAAAGGTATCATCTTTAAGATAATCGGCAAGGGTATGAGCCAACATCTGAAAGACCATGATATCTTTCAATTTTTGATTATTGGCCAGAGTATGAATAAGATGCTGGGGTTCACCGCAACCTGAACCAATAAAGATACGGCTGCCATTTTTTATTGATGCTATTGCTTCTTTGGCGGTGACGACTTTCCCCTTGCTCTCTTTTACCCTTATCATTTTTCTTACACTCCCTCATGTCAGTAAAGATCTGCTCGGCTCGATTCTTCCATTACCTTGATAATATGCAGAATTGTCTTGTTAACAGGGGTTTCGATGCCATATTCAATCCCCATGGACACGACCTTGCCGGCGAATATCTCTACCTCGGTTTTCCTACCCGCCTCGATATCCTGAAGCATGGAGGTCTTTCCTTTGGGAGACAGGGTCGAAAGAACAGAATTCCAATCATCCAAATCTTTTTGGCTGAGATCGACGGAGACTTTCCCGGCAAGTGTAACCACTTCCTGCATCAAGAGCAGCATCAAGGCGCGAGCGTCCGAGGAACTATGAAAGACGCCATACGGAGCGCGCAACACCGCCGAAGCCTGGTTAATACCGACATTAATCATAAATTTCCACCACATGATGCGCATCATGTCCGCAGGAACCTCATGGGGAATAGCTGCGCGGGTCAAAGCCTCCCGGAGGAGATCCACCCGGCATCCATCACTCTTCTGCGGTCCTTCCCCAAAAATAATCTTACCGGGTCTGGCGTATGAAAAACGGTTCCCCTCCCGTACGGCGTCAATGCCTACCGCGATGGCAAACACCATCTTGTCCATGCCGCAAACCGAGCCGATAATCTGTTCGCTTTCTAGACCGTTCATCACCGAAAGGATAGTTGTCTCTGTGCCTGCCACGGCTTTAATAAGTGGAAGAGCTTCTGGAAGATGGTGGTGTTTCAAGGCAACGAGAACAAGGTCGACCGGTTGTTTGACTTGGTCGGGCTGCATGACGGGAATGGTATAAGGTCTGCCATTTACAATGAACGGCTCATTTTTTAGCCTCAGGTATCTTTCCCCATGAGCTACGAAAAAAGGTGAAAAACTTCCTGCGTCGGAAAACATGGTGGCATACGCCGCTCCCATGGCCCCCGCACCGACGATGGCGATGGTTTTGATTTTTTTTGTCTGCATTTATTTACGTCCCAAAGTGTTAAATAGTTGTTGCTCTATCAAAGAATCTTGCCCATGAAGAATAAAGAGCACCTGACTTCTTTTCGGGGGGTTGAGGTGGTTTTACGACACCATCAGATAAGCCTGTCAGCATAGGCGAAGAGTGCAGGGCTGCCGCCCGTATGCCAGAAGAGGACAGAGTCAGAAGACGAAAACCTGCCTTTCCTGATCATATCCAGCATACCTCCCATTGCCCTGCCGGTATAGACAGGATCAAGCAGGATACCTTGGTAACGGGCTGTCAAGGCGATTGCTTTTCGTTCAAGTTCACCGATGATGCCATACCCTTCACCATGATAGTCGCAGTTGAGATCAAGATCTGTTTCTGTAAAAGTATGGTCACTCCCAAGATGGGCCGCTGTCTTGTTGGCAAGCAAGGGAATATATTCCTGTAACGGCACCCCGAAAGTTTCATCTTTATCGATGCTTATTCCGATAAGACCATATGACTCTTGCAGCTCTGCCCGACCTAGAAGCATGCCGCTGTGTGTTCCACCCGAGCTCGAAGCAAAAACGATATGGCTGATGGTTTCTTCCATCGATTGAAGTTGGAGCTGCAGTTCGAACATGGCAGCGACAAAACCGGTCGCACCGATCTCGTTGGATCCGCCGTAAGGAACTTTATAGGTGTTTTTCCCTTTACTCTCCAATTGATCAGCTATCTCTTCTATATTCTCGCCTTTTCGCAACTCACCAGACCAATGCAGGTGAGCACCAAAGAGCAGATCAAGGAGAAGGTTGCCATTCACATTTTTGGGAGCCGATCCGCCGAGAACAAGATGACATTCCATGCCGCAGAAAGCTGCAGCCGCGGCTGTCTGGCGGCAGTGGTTGGATTGTGCCGCACCTGCAGTTATGATACAATCCGCACCTTTGGTGATAGCATCTCCCAAGAAATATTCCAGCTTCCGCGTTTTGTTACCACCCAGGCCAAGGCCGGTCTGATCATCACGCTTCATAAAAAGCCGGGGGCCGCCTAGAAGTTTTTCGAGATTCTGTAATCTAATCAGTGGAGTAGGAAAATATCCTAAGCTGGAACGAGGGATACTAGAGAAGAGATCCATATCATTGTCCTTGTATGAAAGAGACTACTCCCGAAAAGGTGTTAACGAGTGTTTGTTCAGATGAGTCTTTTTAAAGGCTGCCCGGTGAAAATCCAGCCGGATCAATAGGGTTAGGTTACCCTCTCAGCTTGGTTTTCGCAATTTTTTTACTTTGTGTCGCAATATCTACCATGTGTTGCTATCATTATTTTTATCTTATGATACCGAACTGTCGAATTCGAACTGATTCTGTTTAGGCATATTTTTAAATTATCCATCTCAAAAAAAAAACGAGCAGGAGAAATTATGACCCACTATCTTCAAACTTTTGAACCACGTGAGAATGATCCTCTTACAGTGCTTGTGGCAAAGGAGGAAGACCTTCTTGGAAATGGCAGCACTCCTACCAAAAAATCAAAAGAAAAGGTGGTTCCTTACGCTGATGTCTGCAAAATCATTTTTGGTGATGGGTTTTTGTATCAGACACTGACGCCGCACGAGATGAATATGCATTCGTTAGGCGAGCGGTTAACACGGTTTGCAACACGCCCTTTCTATGCTCCTTCTTTGACTGAGTTCATAGCTGTTACCAAAGAACTGCTTGCGAGGCACGAGCCAAAATCCAATGAATATTTTAATCGTTTTTATAAAAATGGTGGTCTGTCACCTTCTGCTTTTCGTGTGCTTCAGCGTTATGGTGATGACGTTATTATCGCTAGCGAACGTACACATTTTGTCGGCGACATTATGCTCCTTGGAACCTTTCTTGAGATGGCCAAGGCCTTTAAACGATATGGCGAAAATACGACTTTAAACTTAGAGTTTGCCGAGGAGTTGTCACAGGCACGACGCACTATTGAGAAAGAAGCGAATGTAATTTCTGTTTTTCATGAGAATTATCGTCCAGTAGTTTTGACTATGCCGTATTATGACGGGAATCATTGGTATCAACCAGCTCCTGTTTTGTTGCAACCTGGCGATGTTGTGTGGAACACCAACGCCGAAGCCATTTATCTTTTGAATGAGTTTACAATCTCAAATGCTAATGTAGGTTACATGAGTGCCGTGCCAAACCGCACTTTTGTTAAAACTACCAGAAGTAGCTGCAGCGCCACCACGTTGGTAGGGTATGGTAGAAATATGCACAACATTTTGCGTTGTGGTTTGCGGGCCGTACTTTTTGGCCCAACGTGATATTTTCATAACAATTAAACATGATGGCGTCGTAAAAACTCTTCATCTTGTTCGTTGTTACAATTTTCCTATCATCAAGATGCACAGTATGTACGCCGAAATAATAGGAAAATTGCACGCCTCCAATATGAAGCTTTTTACTTATCCATCGAAAATCGAAGTTTTTACGAGTTTATCAAACATTACTCGACAAGCTGAGCCGGCGTGAAATATCATGCCGGCGACTTTTTTCGGAGTCTACATTCATAAAGAGGCCGGGACTTTTCCGGGGAGGTTTGAAGCACCAATGCTTTTCGATATGGCTTTTTGTCAAGGTAGATGTTTCCTCGCCAACTATCATATTTCCCTGCCATATAGTGATACTCTCACTTTGAATACGTTTACGCATTGCTCCATATTTCCGGATACTTTCCTTAAAACCGAAAAACTCCTTGGCTATTAACGATCTCCTCCTGTATACCATGGACAAAAAAATCTGTTCTTTTGCATAGTTGAATAGATTATGACAGCACGATCTTTTGGTGGAATGGTTTTTGTATAGAATAGCTTGATAATGAAAGATTTTGCTATAAAACAACACCGAACCCTGTTCAAGGAAAAGGTAGAAACTTGATTGATATTCGTCCGGCCCCAGATAATTCTCAGGTATGTATTGGATAATGACCAGAGTCAAAAGTACTTTAGGCCGTGGTAAAAATGAAATACCTTCACCAGCCGCAATGATGTTGTTGGATACCGGTTTGACCGACATTGCCAGTAGTAAACTGAGCGGAAACGGTGAAAAATTTTAACCGATACACTGCAAAGGAGAACATCATGACTATAAAAATCTTCATCAAAAGAAAATTCAAGAATGCAAATTCAAAGAATGTTTCCGAAGTAATCTTCGCGTTCCGAAAATTAGCCATGAGAGAAAAAGGATATATCTCTTCTGAATCATTGTATGGCTGTGACGACCCCAACTTGATCCTCGTCCTTTCTATGTGGGAGAAAAAAGAGGATTGGGACAGGTATATGAAAAGTCCTGCCCGAAAGGAAGCTGAGAAAAAGTGTGCAAACTTGTTCGAAAAACCGACAGAATATGAATCCTATAATCTAGGTCTGCCGTTTGCACAGAGTGATCATGAATTTGTTGAACCACTGGAGTTCTAACCGCGTCGAGTAGTTGAGAAATATGGTTCATTTCGCCAATTCACACTTATTGCAAGGCTGAGACCATAATCGCACCGGCATCTGTGTCGCTCTGCTTCTTAAAGCCCTCGGCGTGCCGGAAGAGACTATTGCAATGAAGGATCTGCCCGGCTCATCAGAGGAAAATGCGGTAAGAGACTACTCCGGCAAAGGAGATCGGCTGTTGACACTGTCTCGATTAGGTGTTCGATCGTGGTGGGCAGCCGTAATCCTTTTTTTCCCCTGGCTGTTGACTCTCTTCTTCGGTCGGTCCATCTTACGAAATGAACTGATCACCATTTTGACACTGCTGCCCGGGCTTGGGGTTGCCATCCATCTGCAGAGGCAGCTGGTTCAACATTTGTCCAGCAACCATCCCCCAATGGAGGAAGATCGTCTTTTCCCCACCTTGGGCGCGGCCAACTGGATTACTCTGTTTCGCGCCGGAGCCATCGTGAGCCTTGCCGGTTTCATGCCGTGGATCTTTCAAGGCGGCCAGGGGCTGCAAAGCGCTCTCTCTTGGCTGCCGGGACTCCTTTATATCGGAATTTCTCTTGCCGACCTTCTTGACGGCTTTATTGCCAGGAAGCAGGGCCGCGAGACAACACTCGGTAAAAGGCTCGATATTGAAACCGATGCAGCAGGTTTGCTGGTCGCCTCCCTGATTGCTGTTGCCCTCGGTCGGTTGCCGATTTTCTATCTGCCGGTAGGATTCGCCTACTATGCGTTTGTCCTCGGCATCCAGCTGCGGCGAAGGCGGGGTCTGCCCGTGATCACTCTAAAATCGCGGCCCTATGCCCGGATTATAGCCGGTTGCCAGATGGGTCTGGTAGGGCTGGCGCTCCTGCCGATCTTTAGACCAACCTTCACCTTTATCGCCGCCGGTATATTTATGACGCCACTGCTGCTCGGTTTTCTGCGAGACTGGCTGGTGGTTTCCTGCCGACTGCAGACACCTGCCAACCAGCAAACGGAGCTGGACATTATGATACGATCCTTTATAGATAAAGTGCCGCTGGCGCTTCGTCTGATTCTTTTTCTCGGCGGGATCATATCGCTCATTGACTTTGACCTTGATCAGACGCCCCTGCCCTGGCGCTTGGCCGCGATCCTTTGCTGTCTGCTTGCCGTTACTGGTTTTGCCGGACGTAGTGCGAGCCTTTGCCTGATCCTGCTGCTTGGCTATAATCAAGCGCCCTATGGAATATATGGGATAACGACAAGTTCACTGGTTATCTTCAGTGCGGCTGCCGCTCTAATGTTGACTGGCACGGGTGCGCTCTCACCTTGGGCACCGGAGGAAAGAATTCTCTATCGCGTTAACAGCAGCCAGCGTCTAACAACCGCGGGCAAGACCCCATGACCAGGCCCGACACTTCCCTGCCTGGATCCCCCGCCGGTTCATCTGCTCCCAGGCTTACAGTCAAAAACAACTGGCGTTGGATACTGTGGATTGTGGGTTTGACACTGGCCTGGCATGCCCTGCAAAGTCAAGACTGGTCGGAGGTATGGCATCTTCTGGCGGGACTCGGCCCCTTGGCTCTCCTGACTCTTATCGGTATCAATCTGCTCATCCTACCCTTGATGACCGCCAGATGGTGGGTGTTGTTAAAAATCCTGGGGGCGGCTGTCGGTTTGCTCGAGGCCTGCGCTTATCGCCTGGCAGCAAGCGCCATCAGTTACCTCACCCCGGGCCCGCATTTTGGAGGAGAACCGCTGTCCATTTATCTCCTGCACCATCGACACAAGATCTCTCTGGCGTCCAGTGCGACTTCGGTGGTGGTTGACCGATTGCTGGAGCTTTTGGCGAGTTTTATCGTCCTGACCCTCTGCCTGCTCGCGCCGTTTATTACCGGAGGCAACCCCCTGGCCGAAGTTCAGGGACTGATCATAGTCATCAGCATGCTTGCTGTGTTTATCTGCATCCTGGCTGCACTCTTTTCCGGTGGAAGGCCTCTTTCCCGAACTGTATTTCTCTGCAACCGGATTTATGGCAGGTATTTTCCTGCTCGATCCTGCAACATCGGGTCGTTTGAGGATATCGTTATTCAGGGTGAAGCATTGACCGCAACCCTCTTTCACAAGCACCGAGCTCAATTCCTGCTGGCCAACCTTTGTTCCCTGTGCCACTGGCTTGCGGTCTTCGCTGAATTCTGGCTGATGTCCTATTTTCTTGGCCTTGTCTTATCGTTTTGGCAGCTGACATCAGTGGTTGCAGTGGCGCGCCTGTCCTTTTTCACGCCCTTACCGGCCGGGATCGGTGTTTTGGAATCGGCCCTGCCCTGGCTGACCGGAGGCATGGGACTGGGAAACGCCCTTGGACTCAGCCTCTGCCTGATCATTCGGTGCCGTGACCTGCTCTTTAGCCTAGCTGGCCTGTGGCTTACTATGAAGTATTTGACTTATCGCGAGAAGATCACTATCGTCAACAATCAATCTGGGAGATAATTGATCCAAGTGATCTTTTATAAAAACAACTGGATGGCAAAGCCAAGCAGTCGATTCCGCTATAGGATACCCATGTATGAGGAACAGCCTCAGGGCACCAAGCGCCGCGATGGCAGGATTACCCCGGCAACAGACGACGGTAGTCTCAGTTGCCATGAGGACCAATGGTTTGATCGGCTCCCACTCCTGTCCAAACAATTTCTGGACCGCCATCACAGGCCGCTGGTCACCGTCTCTTACGCCCAGAGCGTGGATGGCAGCATCGCCACCCGCAATTGCGAACAGCTTCGGCTGAGCAGCCCGGAATCGATGGTCTTAACCCATCGGATTCGCGCTGCCTGCGATGCTATCGTCATCGGCATCAACACCTTGCTGGTCGATAACCCCCTGCTGACCGTTCGTCTCATCGAGGGGCCGAATCCCCAGCCTATCGTCCTTGACAGTAATCTGCGTATCCCTTTGCAGTCCCGTCTTCTTGACCGAACCGATCACCGCTGCTGGCTCGCCTGTACCGACAAGAGTGGCCCGGAACAGGTCGGAGTGGTCGAAGGCCGGGGAGCAGAGATCATCCGCTGCCGTCGTGATCATCTGAACAGGGTCGATCTGCCGAATCTGCTTTATCAACTTGGTGAGAGGGGTATCAGGAGCATCATGGTGGAAGGTGGCAGCCAGGTTATTACCAGTTTCATCGAGGCGCGCCTGGTAGACCAGATGATCATCACCATCGCCCCCCGTCTGGTGGGCGGCCTGCCGGTATTGAATCGGCCGGTAGTCGGCAATGGCTCCCTCTTGCATCTGAGTCCACTGACTTACCAAATCTGTGGCCCAGACATCATCCTCTGGGCTCAGCCTCAATGGCAGGAGCCATGAAGAGGCATCTCCTGGAATGTATCGCACCGGGTCGGGTAGAGGTTACAATCGGCCCGGCACCGGAACCAGGTGGGGCAGAAGTCCTGGTCCGGACACACTTTTCCGCAATCAGTCCGGGAACGGAGATGCTGGTTTACCGGGATCAGTGGCCGCAGGGTGTCTCGATCGACAGCACCATTGGTGCCCTGGCAGGCGCTTTTGCCTATCCCCTGGCCTACGGCTACTGCTCGGTCGGTCGGGTGATCGCCACTGGAGTTGACGTCTCTGGCGACTGGCTCGGCCGCCGGGTCTTTGCCTTTCAACCTCACCAGGATCTCTTCTGCACCAATCCTGTAAATTTACATCCCATCCCTGATGACCTGGACGATGAAACCGCACTTTTTCTGCCCAGTATGGAGACAGCGGTCAACCTGGTGCTGGACGGCAGCCCCCTGCTCGGCGAAAAGGTTATTGTTATCGGCCAAGGCATTATCGGTTTGCTGACTACCGCCCTGCTCTCCCGCTTTCCACTGGCAACACTGACAACCATCGAGGCTCACCCGCTGCGGCGCGAGGCCTCTCTTCGTTTCGGTGCAGGAGCATGCCATGAGCCGGACGACCCGACTCTGCTCTCCGGCTTGGGTGGGACGCCGGGCCAGGGAGGCGAGGCGGATCTGGTCTATGAACTCTCGGGCAACCCGGCAGCGCTGACTACTGCTCTGTCAGTTGTACGCTTCAACGGTCGGATTGTGGTCGGTTCCTGGTATGGCGCAAAAAAGGCCGAGCTGGATTTAGGGTCATTTTTCCATCGAGGCCGAATCTCCATGATCAGCTCCCAGGTAAGCAGTCTGGCCCCCGCGCTCACCGGTAGATGGCAGAACAGTCGTCGTCTCCAACTGGCCTGGGAGATGTTGCGTCAGGTTCGCCCGGCCTCCTGCATCAGTCATCGTTTTCCCCTGGCGGATGCGGCTTTAGCCTATGCGCTCATTGACCAGCAACCGGAAGAAACCATTCAGGTCATCTTCGACTACCAATCGGGTAAGCAGGAATGATTTAACAAGGAGAAAAAATAATGTATCATCTCGGAATGCAGAGGGAATTCAGCGCCCGGCATTACCTTATCGGCGGCGACTGGGGAGAAGAAAACATCGAACATATCCATCGATATCGACTGGAACTGGTCCTCGCTAAAAGAGCCTTGGACCAACACGGCTTTCTGGTAGATATTGTCGAGATGGAGCGTCACCTCAACGAGGTAGTAGCCGATTTTCAGGGCAAAACCCTTAACACGCTTGCCGCATTCGATGGTATCAACCCCAGCATTGAACGACTGGCCACCGTCGCCCTCGACCTTTTTAAAAAACGGCTGCAGGCGTTTCATCTGGATGCTCTAACCGTCAAAATCTGGGAGGATGACATCGCCTGGACTTCCCTTTCCGCGAGCATCTGATGCGTCTCGGCTGGGTCATTTACGGCAGTCTGGAGACCCTTACCGGCGGCTATCTCTACGACCGGATTGTGGTTGAAGGACTGAGACAACTGGGCCATGAGGTGGAGGTTATCGGTTTACCCTCCGGCTCTTATCTCAGGCGGCTGGGACTCGGCTTTTCCGGCCGACTCTCTCACCGGCTGTCGGCTAAAAATTTTGATATCATTATCGAGGACGAACTCTGTCATCCATCACTCTTCCTCATAAACAAACGGCTGCATCGACATGGCGGCCCGCTGCAGATAGCGCTGGTCCATCATCTCCTCAGCGATGAACCGCGTGGACACTGGCAGAACAGGCTTTTGGCCTTCATCGAACGGCGCTTTCTATGCTCGGTTGATGGTTTTATCCACAACTCTCAGACCACCCGGCAAACCGTCTCCTCTCAAATCGACCATATGCTGCCCCAGGTTGTTGCCTATCCGGCTGGAGACCGTTTCGGCAGCCCTCTTTCAGCTGATTTCATCAGCAAACGGGCTCATCGTTCCGGCCCCCTGGAATTACTGTTCCTCGGCAGCGTCATCCCCAGGAAAGGTTTATTGCCTCTACTTGAAGCCCTGTCCGGGATTGAGAGCGTGCCCTGGCGCCTGTCTGTCGTTGGAGGCCTCGATTTTGATCATGACTATACCGCCAGGTCGAAAAAGTTCGTTCAGCAATTCGGTCTGTCGGATTCGGTTCGTTTCCTCGGGCCGCTCCGGGATAAACAACTAGTTGAGACGTTCACCACAAACCATCTTTTTTGCATGCCCTACGCCTATGAGGGGTTCGGTATTGCCATCCTTGAGGCCATGGCCTTTGGTCTGCCTGCCATCGGAAGCCAAGACGGAGCCGCGGGCGAGACCATCCGCCATGGAATAAACGGCTTTCTTGTCGCTCCCGGTGATCTTGCCGGTTTGAGGTCGATACTTTTAGATCTGCACCAGGATCGACAACGCCTGCTACGCCTGTCTCTGTCCGCCACCGCGAGCTATGCCGAGAGTCCGACCTGGCAGGACTGCACCAGAATCATTGACAAATTCCTGAGAGAGATAAAAGCCATGCACGACAGGCGAGAGGATGCCGATGCAGGCAAATAATTTTATCAACGGCCAGAATCCCCAGCAGATCCCGAATGAGAGGAGGAAGAATTTTGATCCCCACTATCTTGCCGTAAAAAAATCCATTGACGACCGTGCTCTCAATCACCATGTCTTGGAAACACTCCGCAAAAGCCTGCCGCAGACCACGAGCGGGGAAGCGGTGAACATTCTTGAGATCGGCGCAGGCATCGGAACCATGCTCGAGCGCCTGGTCGATCGAAACCTGTTGAGCGGCCCCGTTGCCTATGTGGCCACCGACAGCGACCCGGAGCAACTGCGAGCGGCAAGGCAATACCTTTCCCAATGGGCGCAAAAAGAAAACCATACCTTGTCCTGGCTGGGAGAACATCGTGGCCGAATCCGTACTGCTACGGCTGAAATATCACTTACGCTCAACCTGTCCAGTGCCGAACAGCTGGCAGACAGGTCGGATTCGCAGGGCATGTTTCATCTTCTGATCGCTCACGCTGTGCTTGATCTGGTCGATTTCCCGGCCCTATTACCGCAACTCCTGACCAATCTTACCACGAACGGACTGGCCTATTTCACCTGTAACTTCGATGGGGAGACTGTCTTTTTGCCGAAATGGGCGGGTGACGAACAGATAATCGAGCTGTATCACGGTTCGATGGAGGCAAGACTGGCCGGCGCGAGCCATACCGGCCGTCGTTTGCTGAGCTTCGTCCAGCGACCGGGCCTGGAACTCCTGGCCGCCGGCAGTTCGGACTGGGTTATCCATCCACGGAACCATCATTATCAAGAAGATGAGACCTATTTCCTGCATGCCATCATTGAAACGGTTGAACGAGAGCTTAGTCATAACGCCGAAACACCCTCCGGCTTGTCCGACTGGGCTCGGTTGCGACATTTGCAGGTCGAGGCCGGAGAGCTGACTTTTCTCGCCCGTCACCTTGATCTCCTGGTGCGACACCTGCCATGAAATTTGAAAAACTGTCTGCTTCACAGCTGCTAAAGAGTCTCTTCGCCTTTCTACTGCTGAGTGTGCTGTTGAACTTCAACTATCCGGCACGTCATCTTTTTTCCCTGCAGCTGTTGCAGCCGTCTGTTGATGTCTGGCTGTTGTTCGTCCTGCTTGCCACGGCTGCCTGCTTCGGAAAACGGACCCTCTTTTGGATCACTCTCGCGATAACTTTTTTCTTTCTGGTACTGCGCGTATTTCGTATCGCTGATATCGTGGTGCCCATGTACCTTAATCGCCCCTTCAATCTCTATATTGATTCCGGGTATCTTTTCGACCTATACGACTTGCTTAAGACATCGTCCAGACAGGGGGATTTCCTGTTGAGGACGCTGGAGACGACAGCGGTAGTGCTGGGGATCATTATCTCAAGCTGGTACTGCTGGCGGACCGCAGCCGGAGGGTTTTTAAACAAGAAGATTCGCTTCTCTTTTCTGATCGTCTCGGGACTTGTGCTCGGTACAATAGTGTTTTGGGGATGGCCCAAGACCGACGAACCAACCATTGTCGGTTTCGGCCAGGAAATTCTTTCAATCCACAGGCAGCTTAAAGAACAGCAGGCATTCTTCGCCCGCCTGGAAAAAACCGCAAAAGAGCGGACAGCCGCGCCTATTTCGCTCAAAGGTCTACATGGTGCCGATGTCCTGCTCTTTATTGTCGAATCCTATGGCAGGACCGTCTTCAGCCGACCTGAATACCGAAAGAAAATGGAGACAACCATGGCAAGCCTGGCCAGGATTCTTGATCAGCATGGTTTCATGGCGGTTTCTTCGTATCTGAGCTCTCCTACCTACGGCGGATCTTCCTGGCTGGCCCACAGCACCCTGGAGTTCGGGATGCGGGCGGAAAACGATCTTGAAGATACGGCGCTGCTACGCTCCTCCCTGCCAAACATGGCCTCGTTTTTCGGCAAGAACGGCTATCGAACCGTCTCGGTCATGCCCGGCACTCGTTTTCCCTATCCCGAAGGCTCCTCGTATGGCTACCAACAATTCTATTACGCCTGGCATTTCAACTATCAGGGTCGATCTTTCGGCTGGGCACCGATGCCCGACCAATTCGTCCTCGACTGGGTCCGACGGCATGAAATAGCCCAGCACCGACAACCCCTCTTTATTCGCTACATCCTGGTCAGCAGCCACGCAGCCTTCAATATTCAGCCTCAATTCATCCCCGATTGGAACCTGATTGGCGACGGCAGTATCTATCGCCACCGGAAACCTCTCTATTACCCCATCTACTGGCCCAATCTCCAAAATGCGGGTGACGCGTATCTTCACTCTCTGGCCTACGACTTTTCCACCCTTGGGGATTACCTTGCAAAATATGTCGAAACCGACACCCTGATCATCATTTTAGGGGATCACCAACCCAATCTGCAGCTGACAGGCGAAGGTGAACCCTGGTCAGTGCCGGTACATATCATCAGCCGTAATCCCCGGTTGCTGGCACCCTTTCGCAATCGAGGCTACACACCCGGTCTAATTCCGGACCAGCCGCCTCCCCATGCCGGCATGGAGACTTTTTTGCCGGATTTCCTCCAAGACTTCAGGTAATGATTACAACACTGATGGTGCGACGCCTTGCAGCGCCATTATAGATCGTCAGGTTGACCGGATTAAAATCGCCATTATAGTAGCTTACAGATTATTTTTGTTTACGGAGTTGTTAATAACATCTCAAGGCAATCAGGAGGGAGACCATGCTCAAACGGATATGCTTGTTGTCAATGGGGCTGACCATTGGCTTATTGCTGAGCGCCTGCGCGCCAAAACAGGCTGCTCTTGTAATCGACTCGAAAAGCGTTGTTCCGGGGACCCAGGTGGCAAAAAGAGGTGAGCCACTGGCTCTAACGGGCACAGGGATCAAGGTTGGAGAGACATTGCCAAATACCAGCCTCATCGACGCTGCAACCATGCAACCGGTCAATCTAAATGATTACCGTGGCAAGGTTCTTTTTCTCAGCCTCGTCCCGTCAATTGACACTAAAGTTTGCGAGGCGCAAACCCACTATCTCGGAGAACAGGGCGATAAAATGCCGGCCTCCGTTAAACGGATAACCATCAGCCGCGATACACCGTTTGCCCAGGAGCGGTTTGCCAAGGAAGCAAAACTGGAAGATATCCAATATCTCTCGGATTACAAAGAAGGATCATTCGGCCGGTCGGTCGGTTTGTTGCTTGATGGCCCACGGTTGCTCGCCCGCGCTATTATTCTTGTCGACAAGCAGGGAGTTGTTCGATATATCCAGGTAGTCCCGGACATAACCCATTTACCTGACCTGGAACGAGCCTTTACCAAAGCCACCGAATTGGCCAAGCTGCCCTGACACCGCCCCTCCTAAGGAGCCTGTCCGAGAATAGGCTCCTTAGGAAACACTCAATCGACTTTACGGGTTTCTATATAGTGGGCTGCGGCCAGTGCAGCGGTACAGCCATCCGCGGCCGCAAGAACAATCTGGTTGGCATACTTCTGCCGCAGGTCGCCGACGGCAAAAAGACCGGGAATTGTCGTCTCGCACTTCTCGTCGGTGATAACATAGCCACTGGTATTCAGTTTAACCCCGGCGGGAACGATCTGGCTGTTTGGCTTAAAACCGACGAAAATAAACACCCCGTCGGTATCAATTATCCGCTGTTCGTCCGTTTTAACATTCTTTAAAGACAGGCCGCTGACACCTCTGTCATTAGAAAGGATCTCGGTGGCCACAGTGTCATAAACGATCTCAATTTTGGCTTCGGCAAAAACCCGTTGCTGAAGGATTCGACTGCCCCTGAAGGCATCCCGGCGATGGATAAGATAAACTTTTTTGGTTATTTTGGCCAGGTAGAGTGCGTCCTCCAGAGCCGTGTCGCCACCGCCAATTACGGCAACGACCTGGTTTCGAAAGAAGAAACCGTCGCAGGTGGCGCAATAGGAAACCCCCTTGCCGAAGTTCTCATCCTCTCCCGGAATTTTAAGTTTCAGTGCTGTTCCGCCCGCGGCAAGAATGATGGCATGAGCACGCAAAACCGTACCGTCGACGAGACGAACTGAATGGTAGTCAACTCCAGGTTCGGTTGCCACAGCTTCTTTGTCGACAATTTCAAGGTCATAGTGTTTGGCATGTTGGAGAAATTTTTCACAAAGCTCAAAGCCGCCTATTTCGATAAAACCGGGATAGTTTTCCACATCCTTGGTAATCGCAACCTGTCCGCCCGGCAGGCCTTTTTCTATCAGGACAGTCTTTAAAGCCGCCCTCATGGCATAAATTCCTGCCGTCAAACCTGCGGGACCACCACCTAAAATTATCAGATCATACAGCTCGTCTTCAGACATCTACATCTCCTTTCTTGGTATATTTATTTATAAGAATAATGGGCTTACAAGTTTGGGCAATTGTTATTTGACAAACTCGTAAAAACTTCGATTTCCAATGGATAAGTAAAAAGCTTCATATTGGAGGCGTGCAATTTCCTTATTATTTCGGCGTACATACGGTACGTCGTAATGATAGGAAAATTGTACCAACGAACAAGATGAAGAGTTTTTACGACACCATCTTATTTGACAATTCCGCATGCAACACGAGCACCTCCACCGCCCAGTGCCATCGGCGTATCGGAATAGTTGTCACCACCTTGATGGATCATCAGCGCATGGCCTTTCAACTCGCTGAAATGTATTCGTGGTGCCAGTACGGGATGCGTAGCCATACCGCTTCGGTCGGCATAGAGAGCAGGGAGATCTCCCAGATGACCATTTTCGTAAGGACCTTTGTGGCTCATGGTTTCCGCCGGATCATAATGGCCACCGGCTGCCAGTCCCGGAACCATCTTGCCATCCTTTTCAGCGGCTGCACAGCTGCCATTAGCATGGACGTGAAAACCATGCAATCCTTCGGTCAAACCGGACAACTCCGGGGTAAAAAGGGTGCCGTAAGTCGTGTCACTGACTGAAATAGTCCCGATTTTTGTACCGGTACCTTCCGGAGTCAACGCATACATGTCGACGACCGTTTCTGCTGCCCAACTGCTGGGAACTGCCATTACAGAAACGACGAAAAGAAAAAGAACTGTAAAGTTTATTTTCATGTTGTACCTCCGGCTGGTAGAGCCTTGGAGTTGAATTTTGCTTAGACATTCGAGAGCCACGCACGCTGCACGCAGAGAATGTATCACCCGATTTAGCGGGATAAAGACAGAGTTCATAAGAGTGTTACGAACCTTCAGCTTATTGTAATACAGTTCCTGACCTGGTCAATTAATGACGGTTGCCTTTTTTGTTATCGCGGATATCCGGTCTGTCGTTTGAAGGTTCCGGGGGGAAGTCTATTGGAATGGATAAAAGGTGATGACACCAAAGACAAACCGGTTGAACATCGAAGGATGGAGAATACTGCAAGAGAATAAAAAAGGCTCCCCGTGGTTTTCCAACCAGCAGGGAGCCTCCGAAACCACTAGCTACAGGCTGTACTGCGACCCAAGCACCAGACCGAGGTCAAATGCCCGATTATTCAAAGCGAGAAAATCCTTGGGCACCCGGTCGGCAACTGCCGCCATGACCGACTTCGGCTTGATCACCTCGGTAATGCCGATCAAGGCGCCAAGCACGCAGATGTTAAAGACCACCGGTTTGCCTATCTTCTCCATGACGCTCTCATACATCGGCAGTTCGATCTGTTTGGCATCCACTTTCCGAACGATCTGCACGAAACGGCTGTCGGTCAAGAGAAGGCCTCCTGGCCGGATAATGGAAGAATAACTGTTGTAGGCATCCTGGGTCAGACAGACCAGGATATTGGCTTGGGTCACTTCCGGGAAATCGATATCACCGTCGGAAATAATGATATCACTCCGGGTCGATCCACCTCTGGCCGCCGCACCATAGCTCTGGGATTGGGTGGCATTCAGGCCTTCATAAATAACCGCTGCCTCGGCCAGAATAATGGCCGCCGTTATCACTCCCTGACCACCGGAGCCGGAGAATACCAGTCGTACTCTGCTCATGATGTCTTCTCCCTCGTTGCATAGGCAATTATCTTGTCATACTCCTCACAGTATTCCGGACGATCTATCTCAACAAAGATCCCCCGGGGCGTGAGGTTTGGGTTCTCCGCCAGGGCCTTGGAACCGAGTTTCGCCGTGTTGGTCTTATGCAGTTCCAGCATGCTGACGGCATCACCTTCCTTATTCTTCCTGCCGTAATGGGTGGGACACTGGGAGAGTATCTCAACCACGGAAAAGCCCTTATGCAGAATGGCCTTTTTCAGGAACTCCGTGCTTTCCTTGGCATGGTAGGCGGTGGAACGGGCCACAAAGGTGGCACCCGCCGCCTTGGCCAGTTCAACCACGTCGAAGCTGCTGTCAATGGTCAGATAGGGTGCCGTGGTGGCCTTTACTCCCGGCCCGGAAAGGGGCGAAAACTGGCCGCCGGTCATGCCGTAGATCCGGTTATTCATGACGATGGCGGTCATATCGATATTGCGGCGGGCCGCATGGATGAAGTGATTGCCACCGATGGCCAGGGCGTCGCCGTCGCCCATCGGCACCAGTACCTTCAAATGCGGCCTGCTGAGTTTCACTCCGGTGGCAAAGGCTAAGGCCCGGCCATGCAGGGTATGCAGGGAGTGGAAATCGACATAGCCGGAGATCCTTGCCGAACAGCCGATCCCCGAGGTCATGACGATCTCGTTTTTGTTCAGCTGCAGCTCTTCAATCGCGCGGATCAGCGAGTTGAGGATGGTACCGTGACCGCAGCCGGGGCACCACATGTGAGGGAAAAACCTCTCACGCAAATAGTCATTGACTGCCATATTATACTCCCCTCCCCTGGATAACCCGGAGGAGTTTTTTAATGTCTGAAGGTGTGATCAGGTGCCCGTCAATCCGGTTGGCAAGAAACACCCGATGGGGTTTTTCCACTGCGGCTTTGACCTGGGCCATAACCTGTCCGAGGTTCATTTCCACTACCAGGACAGCTTTGGCATCGGCACATTTTTCCCGGACCAGTTCGGTAGGGAAAGGCCAGATGGACTGCAACTCCAGGACGCCGATCTTCTCGCCTTTTGCCCTCCTGCTTTTGGCCAGATGAATGGCCGACCGGGCGGAAGAACCGTAGGAAACCAGCACATATTCCGCCCCCTCCAGAAAATGTTCCTTATAGCGGGTAATGGCGTGGACGTTGTTTTCAATCTTATCGACCAGATGCTTAAGCAGTTCATTGACGACTGTCGGGTTGTTGGAGGGAAAGCCCCACATATCGTGGAACAGACCGGTGACATTATATCTGTGCTCGGCTCCGAAATCCGACATTGGCAGGCGGCCGTCTTCCCGGGGCAGATAGGGGTGATAATCGACCCCCTTGCCGACGGAAGTCCGCAACCGATCGACAATCTCCAATTCCCCTGGTTCGGGGATGACCAGCTTCTCCCGCATATGGCCGACAGCTTCATCAAACAGCAGCACAACAGGGGTGCGGTAGGTCTCAGCCATATTGAAGGCATCGACCGTCATGGTAAAGACATCCTGATGGTTGGAGGCGGTAAGCGCAATGATCGAGTGGTCGCCGTGGGTGCCCCAGCGTGCCTGGTTGATATCCCCCTGGCTGACATGGGTCGGGTTGCCGGTCGAGGGGCCACCCCGCTGGACATTGGCAATCACGCAAGGGATCTCCGTCATACAGGCATAGCCGATCGCCTCCTGCTTTAAGGAAAAGCCGGGGCCGCTGGTCGCCGTCATGACTTTCTTGCCGGTAAGCGAGGCGCCGATGATGGCACACATCGAGGCGATCTCATCTTCCATCTGGATGAATTTTCCACCCTTTTCCGGCAGACGTGCGGCCAAAAGTTCAGCAATTTCAGTCGAGGGGGTTATCGGATAGCCGGCAAAAAAATCAATGCCGGCATAGAGTGCTCCCTCCACACAGGCCTCGTTGCCCTGAACAAATCGTAGGTTTTTACTCATCTTTCTCACCTTCCTCTGTCGACACCTCTGTAAACACCTCAATTGCCAGGTCCGGACACCGCAATTCACACATCCGGCAACAAATGCAATCTTCAGCTCGAACGACTGTGGATTTATCCCGTTCGTCCAGTTCCAGTACCTTGGTTGGACAAAACTTGACGCAAATACCACAGCCTTTGCACCAGTCCCGGTTAATCACTATTTCCTTAAGTTTCTGCCTGGCCATAACTGTCTTCTTTGCCTCATAAATAGTACGTTGTAAGTATATCTGTTTCTTTCACTTCACGATGCTGAAACGGTCTCTTTTTTCTCTGCCATCACCCCCATTATCAACTTTTACTGAGTAGCAGCAACTATATTGCTGTCCTCGAGGAGAGCGGCCTTTCGAATCCGCCGTTTCTGGGACAGCCAGATCAGGACAAGCAAGGCGATGGCAGGGATGAACATCAGCTGTTTGGGCGGTCGGTCGGTGAGCACCTGGAAATTGACGATCTCCTGGTCAAAATCGATGCGGGCTTTTTGGGCGGCGCTGCCGAATACCACGTTATCAATGAATATCCGGCCATCTTCGTTGCGGGTACTCATGCCTATCGCCTGCAACCGTTCTGTCCCGTTTCCTTGATCGCCGACGGCTAAAGACACCACCATGGTGAACTCCTTGCCACTCATTTTTTCACCTTTCAAAGTCAGACGCAGTTGCTCACCCGACGGCATGCTGTCGACAAATTGGGACAGTTCCGCCGCCGGTCGAGTCTCCAGTTCCGGATAGATCTGATCCCAGAAATAGCCGGGCCGAAATAGAATAAAAGCCACTGCCAGCAACAGCGCCGTCTCCCAGAGCTTATTCCGGGTCAGCATGTAGTTCTGGGTCGCCGAGGCAAAGGCCAGCATGGCCACGACGGCACCGACAACCACCACAATAAAATGAAATGCGGAACCGATCCCGATCATCAGCAGTTCATTGTTGTAAATAAACACGAAAGGCAGAATTGCTGTGCGGATATCATACATAAAGCCCTGGATACCCGTGCGAATGGGATCTCCTCCGGAAATCCCCGCGGCAGCAAAGGCTGCCAGACCGACCGGCGGCGTGTCGTCGGCGAGCACGCCAAAATAAAAGACGAACAGATGAACGGCAACGAGAGGGATGAGCAGACCGTTCTGGGCGCCGAGGCTGACAATGACCGGTGCCATCAGGGTCGAGACGACGATATAATTGGCGGTGGTCGGCAAACCCATACCGAGAATGATACAGAATATGGCGGTAAATATCAGGGTCAGATTCATGTTGCCAAGGGATATCAACTCAACGAAATCGGTCATGACCAGGGCGATACCGGTAAGGGTGACGGTGCCGACGATGATGCCGGCCGCGGCGGTTGCAACCCCGATCCCGATCATATTCCGGCCACCGGCGACCATTCCGGAAATGACATCGTCAATGCCGCGGCGAAAGCTGAACTCCTCGCTTTGTATCTTCCGGAAATATCCTTTGATCGGTCTTTGGGTAACAACGACAAACAGCAATAAAACAGTCGCCCAGAAGACCGACAGTGAAGGAGAGAACTGTTCTACCGTCAGACACCACATGAGTACCACAACCGGCAGGAGATAGTATAAACCTGCCTGGGTGGTTGGCCCGAGATCGGGCAGTTCTGTCATCTCCGTCGTGAATTCCAGTTCAGGAACCCGGCAGGCGAGGTAAAGCAGGAAAAGATAGGCCACCAGGGCAAGGACCGCAATGATATAAATCGCCCCCTCACCTGCTATCATCTTTATCCAGCCCAGACCATAATAGGTGACTGCGCCGGTAAGAATGACACCGAGGAAAACGGAGACGATCCCGTACAGAGTTTGGGCCAGAGTCTTTTTATGTCTTTTCTCAAGTCCTTGCAGGCCCATCTTGCAGGCTTCGAGATGGACGATATAGACCAGGGCAATATAGGCAATTATTGCCGGTAGAAAGGCGTGTTTAATAACCTCCAGATAAGAAATACCGACATATTCAACCATCAGGAAGGCGGCGGCGCCCATGACCGGCGGGGTAATCTGCCCATTCACCGAAGACGCGCACTCGATTCCCCCGGCCTTTTCCGCCGAGAATCCCACCTTTTTCATCAGTGGTATGGTGAAGGTTCCGGTGGTGACCACATTGGCGATTGACGAGCCGGATATCATGCCGGTCATAGCCGAACTAACGACCGCTGCCTTGGCAGGCCCGCCACGCATATGACCGAGTCCTGCGAAGGCAACACGAATAAAATAGTTGCCGGCTCCCGCCTTTTCAAGCAAGGATCCAAACAGAACAAACATGAACACCATGCTGGTTGAGACCCCCAGAGCGACACCAAAAACACCCTCGGTCGACAGCCAATAATGCGACATGCCCTTGACGAGGCTGGCACCCTTGTGGGCGATAATGTCGGGCATATACTGTCCGGCAAAGGTGTAAATGATGAAAAGAGTGCCGATAACCATCAGGGGCGGGCCGAGGGCACGGCGAGTCGCCTCAAGGAGCAGGATGAGGCCGACCACGGAAATAATCAGATCGAAGGTGGTCGGGTTTCCCGGACGCGAAGAGAGTCCGGTGTAATTAAGGTAGATGTAGGCGGCTGAAAAAGCGGCGGCCAGAGCCAGAATCCAGTCCTGTAGAGGAATATGCTTTGTCGGGGACGATTTGAAGGTCGGAAAGGCTACATAGGCCAGAAACATGGCGAAAGCCAGATGGATGGAGCGGGCTTGCGTGTCGTTGATGACAAAAAAATTGAAGATAAAAGGAAGAGGCGAGGAATACCAGAGCTGGAACAGCGACCAAAGCAACGGCACTCCGAATAGAACCGCTTTGGGGAATTTGTCTTGGGGAGCCCGTCCACCGGTATCAGCGTCGGCTACCATCTGATCCAACCCGTCCGAGGCAAGAAATTTTTCTTTCTCTGCATCCATATATTCAACTCCTTATAGTCAGTTCTGCTTCGCGTCCCTTGATATTTTTTCAGGAGGAAACCGTACGTAAATCCTGCCTGAGACAACCGATCAAACGAAGAGGTTCTCGGACAACCTCCCAGCCAGGTGGGCGGGCAAGATGGTCAGTCGCCAATCTTGCCCGCCCGTTTATCCGGACTTACATCAAACCGGCTTCTTTGTAATATTTAATTGCCCCTTCATGAAGAGGAGCGGAAAGACCATATTTGACCATCTGTTTTTTATCCAAATTGGCAAAGGCTGGATGGAGTTGTTTGAACTCATCAAAGTTCTCAAAAACCGCTTTGACAAGATAGTAGACCGTATCGACTGGAACTTTGGCCGAAGTGACAATCGTTGCGCTCACACCAAAGGTCTTGGCGTCGTCAGGGTTGCCCCGGTACATTCCGCCGGGGATGGTGGCGTCACTGTAGTACGGATTGGCGGCAACCAGTTCGGCGATTTTTGGGCCGCTCACATTCACCAGTACGGAATCGCAGGCGGTACAGGCTTCCTGGATGGATCCATTGGGATGACCGACTGTGTACACGATGGCATCGACTTTATTGTCGCAAAGGGCGCTGGACTGCTCGGCGGCTTTCAGCTCGGATGCGAGTTTGAAGTCAGCTGTCGTCCAGCCTAACTTGGCCATAACCACTGCCATGGTACTGCGTTGTCCGGAACCCGGATCACCGATATTGACTCGTTTCCCCTTCAAATCCTCGAACTTTTTAATGCCTGAGTCGGCTCTGGCAACAACGGTGAACGGTTCTTGATGCAGTGAAAATACGGCACGCAGCTCGTCGTTTGGACCACTGGCTGCGAACTTGTTCAGGCCTTTGACAGCATCATACTGCACGTCAGACTGAGCGACGCCGAAATCAAGCTCACCGGTGCTGACCGCATTGACATTATACACCGATCCGCCGGTACTCTCGACGGTGGCACGAAGGCCATGCACTTTTTTTCCTTTATTGACGAGACGGGCAATAGCGCCGCCTGCTGGATAGTAAACCCCGGTAACACCGCCTGTGCCGATGGTGATAAATTTCTGTTCGGCATGGAGGTATTCCGGTACCGTGGTTAAGGCCATAACAAAACAAGACATCATAGTAACAGCCAGTTTGGTCGTGATTTTCATACAGTTACTCCTCATGATACTGATTGATGGTGGATGTCCCAAGAGGACATTGCTTCTTGTCGGAAAGCAGGACTCCCTGGGTTTCTGCAGCCGATATTCCCATGAAGAACGCTGTATTGCCTTTTTCCGCGGCTGTATTTGCAAATAGACTGCCAACAAGCAAGCTGCCGACGAAAAAGAATCCCGGCTATGCTGTATCCCTTTCCCTCAGCTCTTCTTTCACCTGGCAAGAATCGCCAAACCACATATATTTCCGACAGGGTCGGCCAGTTTTTAAAAACTTTTTTTGATCATATAGTCAATTTATTTTAGAACCAAGCCTCCGAAGATCACTTTAGTTTTAACATTTCATTGAGTTACATAAGAGTTGAGGAAATGATTAATAATCTATCATTTTCTCAATAAAAATGACGCTGCCGTCATTGCTTGCCAATGTGACACGGTTCCTGCAAACTATAGAACGATTGCAAGATTTCGAAGCATCGGCTATACGAGAAGAGAAGGTGGGAAAATATCCGCCGAATTGTGTCTGGATCGAAAATGTCCTGGAAATATGTTATGACCGACTCTCTACAATGCACCACCGCCTTAAAACACCAGGTAACAATAGTTCTGCTTATTCTCCTTTTGCTTGCCGCCTGCCGGTCTTCTCAGGTAGCCGAAAAACCTATTGAGCATGCCTCCCACTCTATCGTCGTTGACACCATTCGCATCCCAATTCTATCTACCCCGAAGGAACAATTGGCCTATGCCCGGTCAACTTTCGCAGAAAATACTGAAAAAGTTGCCGCGCTGAAAGCGATTAAGCTCTTGCATCCTACCGAGCGGCAGCTCGTGGGAATAGCCGCCATGGAGCTGGCCTACCTCCAGCTGGGCGACGATTATCGCCTGGCCGGCAAACACCAACTCAACCTGACCACCCAAAGTTATCTTCAAATCCTGGCTGACTACTCAGACATTCCTAACATCGCAGCGAAGGTACTCTGGTACTTGGGCTGGATTTCCTGCGACCTTCGGGTGGACAGACAAAAAGGCTTAACTTATTACCAGCGCATCCTGGACGTCTACCCAAACGAGAAATTGAATTTTCTCCCGCCCAGCCCGTGGCTGTCGATGTTTCGCTTAGACAAGAGCATGAAAAACCAGCGTCAAGCCCCAGAGTCCGTACTGACATGGGCAGACCTCGCTCGTCTTGAGATCATCCACAACACCACCGACCACGACTATGCCTGGAGTTCTTTTGCGGTCATTCAAGGCGGCAAGGCAAATGAGGTATTCAAAGGTTTGGCCTTGAAGGTTCTGGTCACTCAGCATGGAATTTCACCACAAAGCGAACAACTGATAAAAAACTACTTGGACAGCAGCACAACGGACGAAATCTTGAAAAACGACCTGCTCCTCCTCTTGTCGGCTTACAGGAAAAGTTCCGTACCTGGGAGAGCGGGGCAATGAGGTTCAAACATACCCTTCGAAAGTATAGGAAATCTTTCCACTTACGGGTCTTTCTCGCCCTGGCGCTGGTCATCGTCATCTTCATTCCCGGCACCGGGTATGTGGGATACCTGCAAGCCTTGAAAGTGGCCGAAGATCAGATGGAACAGTACACCATCGGCACGGCGGCACAGATCTCCAAGCGCGTGACCTCCTTTCTCGCCCAGCATACTTACAACGTCAACCTCCTCGCTTCACTCTTTGAAAAAGGACTCATCGATTCCTCCGACGACCAGGCATTGCTGCACTATTTCCATCTGTTCAAGAAAGATCATCCCGAATTCGTCAATATCTACTTCGGAGATGAACGGGGCAGGTTTCTCATGGTTCCCCCGCAAAGCCCTGAGGTCCATAAGATCTTCGATCCACGGGTCCGCCCCTGGTATCGTGGCGCAGTTCAAAGCAGGGGCACGCATTGGACCGACGTTTATCTGTTCGCCTCCACCCAGAAACCCGGGATAACCGTGTCCGCACCCATCTATGAAGAGAATAAATATCTCCGCGGAGTCTGCAGTATCGACATCGATCTGGTCGCTTTTTCCAAATTTCTTCAGGGGATCGATATTGGCGCCCAGGGCGTGGCCTATATCTTCGACAACAAGAATGGGCATCTCATCGCCCATCCGGGGCTCACAGGTCCACCGGGCAAATCAGAGCATCTCGGGCTGTTGCGAGCCTGTCTTGCCGATCTCACCAAACGCAAAGTCAGCTTTGGCCGTACCTCATACGAAGGTGAACAGTATTTCACCGCTTTTTCCCAATACCCCGACAAAGACTGGACGGTGGGCGTCACCCTGTCCATCTCCGATTATCTTCATAAAATCCAGCTGATTAAGAAGACCACTATAACCCTGGTGGTGATCGCAATCCTCCTTTCCAGTGTCCTGAGTTATCTGCTGGCCAAGACCATCATCAGTCCCCTGCTCCGTCTGCAACAGGGCATTGAACGTATCACCCGTGGCGACCTGGAGTACCGCGTCGTCATCAAGGATCCTGATATCGCCAGGGATCTGGCCAGATCCTTCAACCGGATGGCTCTTTCCCTGCGAAGGAGTCTGGTGGAGCTCAAAAACACCTATGCCGCACTGCAGGAAAAACAGAAACTTGCGGCAGTGGGCAAGATGACCGCCGGCATTGCCCATGAAATCAAGAACCCTCTGGGGGTCATCCTCGGCTCCACCCAGGTGGTCCTCGACCGAAAACGCCCATGGGAAATGCGAGAAAAGGCGGCAAGTTTCATTATGGACGAAGTCGTTCGCCTGGACACCACCCTGAAGGCTTTTCTGGCTTTTGCAAAACCGGCGACACCGGTATTCAGCGAGGTCGACATCATTCGTCTGCTGGAAGAAACGCTGTCGGCAACAGAAGAACGATACCTAGAGGAAGGCTATTGCTTCGTCCGCGACTTTCCCGACCGCGTTCCGCTTTTTGAGGCTGATCCGTCACAGATCCGCCAGATTTTTATTAACATTTTCCTCAATAGCTTCAGGGCGATGCCGGTCGGTGGCATCATCACCATCCGCATCAGAGCGGAAAATGAGCCGGAGAGGCTCAATGCCGACAAGAGATTCATTTCCATCCGCAATCCCTTTACCGTCGCCCGCGAATGGCTGATTGTTTCGATCAGCGACAAAGGATCCGGTATCTCGAAAGAGCATCTCGACAAAATAATGGAACCGTTCGTCAGCTTCCGCGATAACGGGATCGGTCTCGGACTATCTATTGTCTCCCAACTCGTCAAGCTGCACCGCGGCCATATCCAGATAGAGAGTACCGAAGGTAAGGGCACGACCTTTCACCTGTTTTTTCCATGTATACTACCCCCCGCAAGGCACGGGGACTTTGTTTAGTACTCGCTTGACGGGTATTCTTTGTAATACATTCTTGAGGGTATAAGTACCTTGAGACAGATTAAGTACTAAAAGGACACGGCACCGATGACTAACCTTTTAATTATCGAAGATGAAACCAGGATGCGCGAAGTCATAATGATGCTGCTGTCCGATATGCAACTGAATATGTTCGAGGCAAGCGACGGAGCATCGGCCATTGAGATCTTTGACAGTGAAAACATCCACATGGTGATCACCGACCTGAAGCTGCCCAAAGTAGGCGGCATGGACGTGCTTGGTCATATCCAGGAATGCAAGCCGGAGGTGCCGGTGATCATCATCACTGCGTTCGGTTCCATTGATAATGCCGTGGAGGCTATTCGCCTTGGGGCCTTCGATTATGTGACCAAACCATTTACCGAAGACAAGTTGCGCGCCTGCGTCGAAAAGGCCATGCAGATCAGCCGGCTCACTTCGGAGGTGAAATATCTCAGGAGTGAGATTGAGAGCAAATACACCTTCAACAATATCATCGGCAACTCGACCGAGATATGCGAGATCCTCCGCCTGGCGGGCGAAGTCTCGCATACCGACACGACGGTGCTGATCACCGGGGAGAGCGGCACGGGGAAAGAGCTCCTCAGCAGGGCCACCCACCTCAACAGTCCCCGTGGCAAAGGCCCTTTTCTGCCGATCAATTGTGCGGCAATCCCCGCGGCACTCCTCGAATCTGAACTGTTTGGCTATGAACGGGGGGCTTTCACCGGAGCGCAACAACAAAAGAAAGGGAAATTCGAGATGGCCTCGGGGGGAACACTGTTCCTTGATGAGATTGGCGATATGGAGCTCGATGTCCAGGCAAAATTTCTCCGGGTGCTCGAATCGAAAAGTTTCGAACGACTTGGCGGCAGTAAGACCATCCAAACCGATGTTCGGATCATCGCCGCTACTAACAAGGACCTGGAAAAAATGGTCCATGAGAAATCGTTCCGGGAGGATCTATTCTATCGTGTCAGCGTCTTTCCTATCCGTATTCCGCCGCTACGGGAAAGACGAAGCGATATTCCTCTTTTATCCCTGTATTTTATCAAAGAGTTCAGTATCGCTTTCGGTCGACAGCCACCGATATTGTCAGACAAGGTCCTGGAGATGCTCTACGACCATCCATGGAAAGGCAATATCAGGGAACTGCGTAACGTTCTGGAACGGGCGATGATCCTGGCCAAAGGCGATAAGATCACCTCCCGCCACGTAATCCTCCACGGATCCTATGATAAACCGCTGGGTGAGCTGGATCTCGACCAAATCGTCAAACTTCTCATTCTTGATCATCGGGTCGGCCTGGAAGAGGTGGAAAAAAGGTGTATCCAATTTGCCATGGACTTTACCGGCAACAATGTCTCCAAAGCGGCAAGGCTGCTGGGGCTATCCCGCGCCACACTCAGATATCGATTGGACAAGCCAGGAGATGAGTACATCGGACAATAAAATCGACGTTTTTTTACGAGCAGTTCAACCGTCGATGGCTGGCTTGTAACTTATCGGCAAATATGGACAATTATAGGATGCGATGAAATTATTGAATTTTGCTTGGCTTACAAAGATGCTGTGGGTTGGCTGAAACACTTCCACAACTGCATGAATATTTCATTAGTGAAATTTTTTCACCGCACACTTCACCTTCCGGAGTGCTGCATAATTTCCTTTTGTATTTCTCGTTGACTGGGTTGCATAGGGTTTGTGGGTCTTCTGTAACCGCTCCACAGTTTTGACATATAAATAACATTGCAATTCTCCTCTTAAACAAACTACAAAAGGAGCTGTTGGAGCCGTTTTCCCCCTGAAGAGATGCGACAGCTCCTTTTAAAAGAGTCATCCCCGAAAAATAAAATTGAGGAGGACGGCTCTTTGATGTTCGGACATGCCAACAGATCGGCGAAACTTTGTTGCATGGAATCGTCGGTCTGTTCGGTGCTTGTCAGTAATTATTCCATCGTTAACCCCGCAAAGCTCGGGGACTGTGTATGGTTTTTAGTACCTCTGTATGGCTTTAATCCCGCCCAACGGATTTGCGGGATAAGTACCTCTGTATGGCAATCCCGCAACATCGCAGGGATAAACCTTCACGAAATTCTTTCTCAAACAGCAGAGAAAGAATTTCTGTATGGCTTTAATCCCGCCCAACAGATTCGCGGGATAAGTACCTTCACGAAATTCTTTCTCAAACAGCAGAGAAAGAATTTCTAAGGTACTAATGAGTAGCGCGTGAGCTGATTCCTTTGAATTTGGCATAAATATCATGTACTTTATGCCTCAAATCGCGAATCTTTTTTGCGTCTTGATCGGATAACCATCTGGGCTCGCTTATGGAATAGACGGACTTGGCAAGTTCATCTATGGAACTCTCCATTTTCGTACACCAGTCGCCTGAGCATTGAGCATCAAAATCTGCTGCCTCTTTGAGGTTCTGTTCGATTATCGTGAATGAATTATCCAATCCTTGCATGAATGCACGGTGAGCCATCAGAAATGACTCAACCATATCTTTTTGTTGTTTCATCAGAACACCTCCCGATGTTGCGTGAACTACGAATATACGTAAAGCACAAGGTATTATCCCCCGAATTCATAGTCGAAACGAACACCCGGCTTGTCGTTATATCTGCCGCTTAATCCTGGAATTTTATTTGTAACCTCATCCTGGTCAGGTTTCCATTCAGTAGGGCAAGCTGTTTGCAGTTTTTCGATCCTGTCCTCCAACTCACTCATAATGATATGCAACCCATTTACCTCTTCATACATCCGTTGTTTATTCCCCGTGGCCAAGTCATCGATTTTACTGATTTCAGAGTACAATCTGTCTTTCCACTTGGTGAGTTCAGTATTGACATTTTTGCAATAATCATAAATTTCCATAACGACCTCCTTAGAACCTTACCGATTGTTTTCTTGTTTTTTTGCAAGAAAACAATCGGTCTAAAGGTTCTTATCCCCGTGTTTTGCGGGGGTTAGAACTTAGAGCAACTCTCATGGATTTGAATCCAAATTGAATCCGTTTCAGCAGGTTCGTTCAGTCCGTTTGTTTTTTGGGGAGTATATTGCTGATTTTCCCTGAATTTCTATTGTTCTTCCAGATAGCTGCATATACTAGGCTCTGGGGATTCAGACAGAAAATGGCAAGGGATTTCGGTGCTGAAAATAATCCTGCTTCTTATAATATAAGCTCTCAGTTGTCTGGAACAAGCCGGAGTTGGCAAAAATTGATCTTGAATATGCACCCTTGACAAACTCGTAAAAACTTCGATTTTAGATGGATAAGTAAAAAGCTTCATATTGGAGGCCTGCAATTTTCCTCTTATTTCGGCGTACATACGGTACGTCGTAATGATAGGAAAATTATAACAACGAACAAGATGAAGAGTTTTTACGACGCCATCACCCTTGACATTGAGACTTCCTGCCCTTAAAAAAAGAGGAGGAATGAGGCAGGTAACATCATTTTTTTAAAATAAGGAGGGATCTCTATGGGAACAAGAGGAAGAGAAATTGTCGGCGTCAACGTCGAAAAAGTCCTGTCACTCCTGAATAAGGCCTTTGCCGATGAATGGCTGGCCTATTACCAATACTGGCTCGGTGCAAAAATTGCCAAGGGACCGATGAAGGAAGCAGTAATCGCCGAACTGCTGCAACATGCCGCCGATGAATTACGTCATGCCGACCTGGTCGCCAATCGCATCATCCAATTGGGCGGCACGCCGGCAACCAGTCCCCAGGTTTGGTACGATTTCACCAACTGCGGTTACGACGCTCCGGAAGATCCCTATGTAGTCCAACTCCTTCAGCAAAACATCAAAGGCGAGCAATGTGCCATTTCAGTTTACAACACCATGTTGGCTGAAACCCGCGACATAGATCCGGTCACCTATAACATGGCCTTGCAGATCCTTCAGGATGAAGTTGAACATGAAGAGGACCTCCAGGCCCTCCAGGAAGATATCGACATGATGTTGAACCGTAATTCCTGAAAAACTTTTCAAGACATAACCGGTGCACTGGTTATGTCTTGAACCACATCGCCAAATTGTTGCAGCGTTTTATAACTAATCCCGCCCAACAGATTTGCGGGATAAGTACCTCTATATGGCTTTAATCCCGCCCAACAGATTTGCGGGATAAGTACCTCTATATGGCTTTAATCCCGCCCAACAGACTTGCGGGATAAGTACCTCCATATGGCTTTAATCCCGCCCAACAGACTTGCGGGATAAGTACCTTCATATGGCTTTAATCCCGCCCAACAGACTTGCGGGATAAGTACCTTCATATGGCTTTAATCCCGCCCAACAGACTTGCGGGATAAGTACCTTCACGAAATTCTTTCTCAAACAGCGGAGAAAGAATTTCTAAGGTACTAAAAGAAAGGTTTTGCCAATGGTGATCAGTTTTTTTTTGCATGTATCTGAATCACTGCATATCATTTCTTCGAGTATCTGTCCCATTACAAAAATTACAAAAATTGGTGCTTATGGCCAAACCATCTTATGGAGGTGTTTTTCAAACGCTTTCCGAGGAGGTTTTGTGAGCTGCCGTAAATGATCATAGAAGCACACACCCTGTTACCTCCCCCTAAAGTGTTATCCACCTTTACGGCTCTTCTTCCACATGCTTCAGGCAAGTAAGTCCTATTTTCGTTTGGAGCCGGCCCTTCCTGCACCATGACTTGGAAGACGGTCACTTCATCCGATTTCATTGGGTGAGAGCTGTCAGGTCAAGAAAAGGAGCTTTTCTTATGTCGCCATCACTAACGAAACCAACCGATACCTTCTTTACTCTGGCCGAGATGATGAACATCGACGATCGGGAGCTTGCCCGACGGAAAGAATTTCTCCAATTTGGTCCGGAGGATGAGGAGCGCTTACGTAAACTCGCCCCGCTGTCCGAGAGTTACGCCGAGGCAGTCATCGAAGCTTTTTACCAACATCTGCTGGCCTTCGAGGAGATGAGAGCCTTCTTTCCGAACAACGACCTGCTCGCCCGGGTCAAGGCCAGGCAAAAAGCCTACTTCATGCGTCTCACCCAGGGTGATTACAACCTTGACTATGTGGAAGAGAGACTGAAAATCGGTACCGTTCATGAACAAATCAACCTACCGGTCAAATCTTATCTTGGGATGTACGGTTTCTATCTGCGAGAGGTCTGGAACCATATCTTCGAAGCGGACCGGAATAACCCAGCAGAAGTCACGGCCACCTTTTTCTCGCTGCTGAAACTGGTCTTTCTGGATATCTCTCTCACCATCGACACCTATATCGATTCCCGCGAACGCACCATCAAGGCACTCCAGCGAGTGGCAATCCGTGAGCTTTCCACACCGGTACTGCCGTTCCGTGAGGGTATGCTGCTCTTGCCTATCATCGGCCAAATCGATTCACATCGGGCGCGGCAACTGACCGAGCACCTGTTGGAGTCAATTCGGGTCAATCGAGCCAAGGTCATCGTCATCGATATCACGGGGGTAGCCACAGTTGATTCCCGGGTGGCCAATCATCTGGTGCAGACCGTCGAGGCCGCTCGGTTGATGGGTGCCGAGGTGGTGATCTCCGGCATCTCCCCTGAAATAGCCCTGACTATGGTAACACTGGGAATAGATATGGGTTCGGTTCATACTGTGGGGGATCTGCAGAATGGGATCGAACACGCCGAACGTCTTCTTGGCTATCAAGTGAAGAAATTCGGCGAGGCCGAAGAAAACCAACAGCGGGAGAGCAATCGATGAAGGTTCCGATCCTCAAACAGGGCAATTTTCTCATTGCCTCAATTCAGGGGGCCTTAACTGATACCGATCTGACCAGCCTGCAAGAAAATCTGGTCCATTCCGTACGTGTCAATCGGGCCAGCGGGGTGGTGATCGATGTTACTGTACTTGATGTGATGGACTCGTTCGCTGCCAGGACACTCCGTTCCATCAGCATCATGACTCGCCTGATGGGCGCCAACCTGGTGATCGTCGGTATTCAGCCGGATGTCGCCTTTTCCATGGTACAGCTGGGGTTGAAACTGGATGGAACCATGACCAGTCTTGATCTGGAGGACGGTCTGGCCATGCTCAGGGCCGCGGAACAAAAGCCAGAACGTGACCACTATGAACACTGAGCTGGTCACCATCACCTCCGACGCCACCGTGATGATTGCTCGCCAGAAGGGGCGTGAGCTGGCGATGTCCGTTGGAATAACGGGAAGTGACTTGACTCTGCTGGCGACCGCCATTTCCGAGATCGCCCGCAATATTGTGCAATATGCCGGTCGGGGGGAAATCGAATTTCGCAGTGTTATCCGTGGTGGCAAACGAGGGTTACAGGTTATCGCTCGCGATAGCGGCCCCGGAATAGCCGATATCAACCAGGCGATGCGGGACGGCTTCACCACCTCGAAAGGGATGGGCTTGGGACTGCCTGGAGCTCGGCGTCTCATGGATGATTTTGAGATTTCTTCCGAGGTCGGCAAGGGCACAACGGTATCGATGACCAAATGGGAGATGTAACCATGACCATCCCTGGTAACCAACAACTGGAATGGGCAGTAGCGACGCGACCACTGCCCGGTGAAACCGAGACCGGTGATCACCATCTGGTCGCCAGAACCACAAGCGGCTGGCTGCTGGCCGTGGCGGACGGCTTAGGACATGGGCCTGAGGCAGCCGTTGCCGGCACCATCTTTATCAACGTACTGAACGACCATCTTGATGAGACCCCGGTCAACCTGATCCGGCTCAGCCATCAAGCGCTGAAAAACAGCCGCGGGATAGCCTGTACCATTATGACTATCGACACCAGGCAGAGCCTGCTCAGCTGGATCGGGGTCGGCAACGTTGAAGGGTTGGTTTGCCATCCGAATGCCGAAGGATCGCGAACCGAATACGTCACTATGCGCGGCGGGATTGTCGGCTACCGGCTCCCCGAGTTACAGCCGTCGTATCTGCGGTTGCAGGATGGCGATATCCTCGCCCTGGCAACCGACGGTATAATCAGTGAATTCGTCAACACCATTTCCCCTATTTATCCACCGGAAGTGCTTGCCAACCACATCCTGGACCATTACGCCAAGCCCATCGACGACGCGCTGATACTCATCGCCCGCTGGCAGATGAGTTCCAGGTGCGACGAGGAGTGAGTAGACCGTGGACAGTCCTGCAGATACTTTTGTCACCTTGAAGTCAGCCTACCAAAAAGCCTTGAAGGAATACGCCATGAGCGGGGTCGGAGAAGAGGGGTTGATGCATGCCTATGAGCTTGGTCGGCGCGCTGTAGCCGAACAGCTCAATATCCTGGATCTGGTTGGGATGCATCAAGACATCATGCTGAGCACTTCCGCCATTGATAGCAGTCCACAGCAGAGGGAGATCCAGCTCCAGCGCAGCCAGATGTTCCTGGCAGAGGTGATGGCGCCGTTCGAGATGATGCATCGCGGTTTTGTCGATACCATCCGCCAGCTCCAAGAGCTGAATACCACGCTGGAACAGCGGGTGGAGGAAAGAACCCGGGCTCTCCAGGAAAGTCAGCGCAAAAGCGCCGACCTGGCTCGACTCTATCTGATTCTCAGCAGTATCAATTCGACCATCGTGCGCCTGCGTACCCGCGAAGAATTATTCAAGGAAGCCTGCCGGATCGTTGTCAATCAAGGGGGATACCTGGTAGCCGGGATCACCTTACGCAACCTTGACGATCCAATCGCTCCGGAAAAATGGTGCCATTTAGCGCATGGCGATTCCTCCTGCACCGCCGTGCCGATCGAAGCGGTCAGTGTTGAGGTTCGTACCGGCCTTGAGGAGGTCTATAGAAACGGCAGAGCGGTGGTCCGTCATCGGAGCTGCCAGGATAGTGCCGACTTGGAGGGGATAGTCATCGGTTATTCCGCTTATGCCTTGCTGCCTTTGGTGCTTGACGGAGCGGTAATCGGGATCTTTGCAATCTTCTCCGAAGAATCGGAGGCCTTCACCGAGGAGGAGATGCGGCTGCTGTTGGAGATGGCGGGCGATCTTTCTTTCTCGCTTGAGCACATCCAAAAGGAAGAACAACTTAATTATCTCGCCTATTACGACGCGATGACCGGCTTACCCAATCTCAGTCTTTTGCTGGAACGTCTGCCGGTGCAGCTTGCTGCTGCCGAAAGGTCCGACACGATGGTGGCCCTGTTATTAGTCGATCTTGTTCATTTTTCGGATGTGAACGATACCTACGGTCGTCATATCGGCGACAGCTTGCTTAAACAGGTCGGAGACCGACTCTGTGATTCCACCAGCAGTTGTGAAACCGTCGCTAGACTGGGAGCCGACCGTTTCGCCCTGTCGTTTACCCATATAACCGATACCAATAATGTGGCCCACAAGCTGGAACATGATGTATTGCAGGCCTTCTCCACTCCGTTCCGGGGCAGCAACACCGACATCCATCTTTCCGTTCACGTCGGCATCGCGCTGTTCCCCTCGGATGCCGAGAATGCCGACACACTGTACAAGAATGCCGAGATCGCCCTCAAACGTGCCCAGAACGAGGGAAAACCTTACCTTCTCTACGATCCCGCCATGAATGAACGTATCATCCACTCGGTCACAATGGAGGCGAAATTACGCAAAGCAATCGAACTGGACCAGCTGGTGGTGCACTATCAGCCCAAGGTTGCAACTGCAGATAGCCGTATCGTCGGGCTGGAAGCTCTGCTGCGTTTCGCCGATCCGGAAACCGGACTGGTCCAGCCGACCGACTTTATCCATCTGCTGGAAGAGACCGGGATGATCATTGAGGTCGGTTTCTGGATCCTGCGACGGGCTGCGGAGGACCTGCGTCGCTGGCGTTTGTTGCAGCTCAATCCACCGAGAGTCGCTGTCAATGTCTCGCCTATTCAACTGGAACAGGAGAACTTTTTAGATACCCTGCGGGAGATAGTGCAGGAAAGCGACGGTCTCAGTGACGGCCTTGATATTGAGATAACCGAAAGCGCGGTGATGAAAGAAGTCAGAAAAAACATCCCAAAACTTGAGGCCGTGCGCGATATGGGATTCCAAATCGCAATCGATGATTTCGGCACGGGCTACTCCTCGCTCAGCTACCTGAGCCGCCTCCCGGTCAATGCCCTGAAAATTGACAGCTCCTTCATTGTTGACATGACCGAATATCCCAACAACCTGGCCATCGTCAGCTCAATCATTACCCTGGCTCACTCCCTCCAATTGGAGGTAATAGCCGAAGGGGTGGAACAGGAAAAACAGGCTAAGCTGCTCAGGTTTCTGCGTTGCGATCAGATCCAGGGAAACCTCTACAGCCCGCCATTACCTTCAGAACAAATCATTTCTCTGCTCCGGCAGGGTCATCTCTGACGGTTGACTTGCTCCTAGGAGCCCTCGATGAGACACTTCCTTTCCACGGTCAGATTAACCTCTATCCCTGCCATAATAGCATCCGTTAAGAGAATGGTTATAATTTCTTGTTGTCTACCTTATCAGCCAATGTTGACCAACAATGGGAAAATCAATCTCAGGCAAGTATCAGTTTTTTAAGCGAGGTATATTATGAATATTTCAGAAAAAACAAATATACACGATCTACTTGAAAACTATCCACACCTGGTGAGTTTTCTGGCTGAGCGCAGCAGCCACTATAAAAACCTAAAAAACCCCCTTATCCGCGGCACTATCGGGAGAATCACCACCTTGGCAAAAGTGGCCGAAATGAGCGGTGAAAGCACCACCGACCTGATCGGCGCATTGAAAAATGAAATTCATCTGAGAAGTCGTGAAGGATTTGAAGCCTTTATCGGCAAGAAATATGTTGATCCGGTCAAGAAGACTCGGCTAAAAGATATCATTATCGCTCTGCACGAAGGAGAAGATCCCGAAAGGCTGAAGAAACAATTTGCCGCACTAGCCGAAGAAACCAGCACCATGGAAATTGCCGATCTCGAACAGAGCCTCATTAATGACGGCCTTCCCAGCTATGAGGTGCGGCGTCTTTGCGATCTCCATATGGCAATATTCGAGGAATCTCTTGATGCCCAGCAGGTTCCGGAAATGGCCGAGGGACATCCAATCCACACCTTTATGGAGGAAAACAGAGAGGCAGAGAAGGTCATCGCCAAAATTAAAGATCTGCTCGGTGAATGCGGCAGTCCACCCAATTATTCCCATATGGAGAACATGACGAATTTTTTCCATCACCTGCTCACCAGTCTTCAGGCCATCTCCACCCATTATGCCCGAAAGGAACAATTACTTTTTCCGCTCCTCGATAAACATGGAGTGACCGGACCGACGCAGATAATGCGGGGTATTCACGATGAGATCGACATCCTGTTTAAAAAGGCACTTGAAGATCTCGACCAGAACCATTTTGACGACTTTTCCACTGGAATACAAAATATCATTGGCCAAGTTGCCGCCATGATCTACCAGGAAGAACATATTCTGTTTCCTATGGCTCTGGACGTACTGAGTGAAGATAATTGGCAGAGTGTGCGACAGGGAGAGGAATCTATCGGTTACGCCTGGATAACTACGCCACCGATGTTCAAGGCCACACCACCGGAACCAGCTACTGCTGAAACCGACAAGAAGACCAAGACGCCCGAGGTGTTTAAGATGCAGACCGGCACAATGACCCTGGAACAGATCAATCTGGTGCTGACCCATCTGCCCGTCGATATTTCCCTTGTCGATGAAAACGACAAAATAGTCTATTTTTCCGACTGCCCGAACCGAATTTTCCCCCGCAGTCCGGAAGTTATCGGGCGAGCTGTGCAGGACTCCCATCCAGCCAATTCGGTCGGTACAGTCAATAGGATCCTTGACGCCTTCAGAAAGGGCGATAAACATAGTGCCGAGTTCTGGATCAATTTTGGCGAAAAATTTGTCTTCATTCAGTATTTTGCCTTGAAAGATCAACAAGAAAGATATCGGGGATGTCTGGAAGTTGCACAGGATGTGACAAATATTCGCCGGCTCTCGGGTGAAAAGTATATGCTCGAGTGGGAATAGAGGGGGAATAGGGATTTGTTGCAATACCATCATTGACAAACTCGTAAATACTTCGATGTCCGATGGATAAGTAAAAAGCTTCATATTGGAGGCGTGCAATTTTTCTATCATTTCGGCGTACATACGGTACGTCGTAATGATAGAAAAATTGTAACAACGAACCAGATAAGCGCAGACTTCGGATGAAAAGTTTTTACGACGCCATCATCATTGACTCATCACCTATATGTCTTATAATATAAGTACGTCAAGTGATTGTTGTAGTGGTCATATTGGCGATTACAATCTCCCTACCAAGGGAGACGGCCTCTTAAGCAACTTTGTCTGTTGAGAGTTGCGGCATCTCTGTAAAGGGAGATGAGTGAGGCTTTTCAGCCGCCCCCGACTGTTTCTCAGCTGGGGGCATTTTTTTTAATTTTTATTGACCGCTTCTACCGGGACAACATTAAAAACAATGCGCTCCTGGCCACGAAGGATGACGAGATCTATCGGCTCTCCCACTGCCTGCTCGGAAAGCGTGCGATGCAGGTCATCGACACTTTCGGTTTTAACCCCTTTAATGGAGACTATGATATCACCCTTCCTCACTCCGGCACGCGCCGATGGGCCATCCGCATTGATACCGACGACCTCGACACCGTAATTATTCTCCAGATTGTGCCACCTTGCCAGCCGACGAAAGAGCTGTCTTTGCTGTGCTGCGAGCCCTAGATAACCGCGTCGCACCCGCCCGTGGACCAGAATTTCCGAAATAACCCAGATGGCGGTATTGGCGGGCACGGAAAAGCCGATCCCTTGAGCTTTGCCGATTATAGCTGTGTTTATGCCAACGACCCTGCCTCTCGAATCGACCAGCGGGCCCCCGGAATTGCCGGGATTGAGAGGCGCCGTATGCTGAATAATGTTTTCGATGAGTCGCCCTTCCCTGCTGCGAAGGGCTCGGCCCAGAGCACTGACCACGCCTGTAGATACGGTGGAATTAAAGCCGAAGGGGTTACCGATGGCGATAACCAGTTGACCTGCCTTCAGGTTGCTCGAATCCCCGAGTACTGCGTAGGGCAGATCGGAACCGCTAGCCCTGATTACAGCCAAATCCGTTGCCTGGTCGGTGCCGACCACCATCGCCTCATGGGTCGTGCCGTCCTCCATGGTGACCGATAATGCCTCCGCTCCCTGAACAACATGGTTGTTGGTGAGGATATAACCATCCGGCGCGATTACTACCCCGGAGCCCGCCCCTTCTTGTGCAAAAGAATTTCCACCGCCTGAATTCTTCCTTGAAACCATCAAGACTGCCGGTCCCACCGCATCCACCACGGTAATCACCGCCCGCGAGTATGAATCGAGCAATTCCACGTCAGTGGCATCTCCATTTTCGATTTTGCAGCTCCCCTTGGCCGAGACTCCCGCGGAACTTCCGGCCAGGTACTGTAATGCCTTTTTGCAATGTTCATCCATAATATTCTACCTTCTCAGTTTCAGCCGACTCAACTAAGAAATAACCATGGAGATTCCCTGGAACAAGTAGTTTTTGGAGAAATGGATTTCTAAGGTACTAACCCCGCCCAACAGCACTGCGGGATAAGAACCTTCACGAAAATCTTTCCTGCTCTTTTCAGTGCCCCCTTGAGGGGTAAAAAGCAAGAAAAGATTTTCTAAGGTACTAACCCCGCCCAACAGCATTGCGGGATAAGAACCTTCACGAAAATCTTTCTTAAAAAGCAAGAAAAGATTTTCTAAGGTACTAAATTCCCATTAAGAGTCGGTAGACAATAGAAAGAAGCAACAGGACGATAATAACCCAGAAAAGGACATCGAGAGTGACATAGGTTATTTGCTCGAATTGTTTACGTTTGGCATTTTCCTCAAGCATTTGCAGCGTTTCTTCACGATTGCGCGGTGGCCTGCGGGGAACGGATTGATAGAATATAAGACCGGCCAGTATACCGACAACGATGATCGGCAACCAGGAAACCCCGAA
>CAWHJQ010000016.1:0-172394 GCA_963829695.1 uncultured delta proteobacterium
TGAGGATGAATTATTCATAATTACAACATGACGGAAATCCGGCACGTCAACTTAACATTGCGTAGCTGTGTGGTAATAGAAAAAAGAGAGCTGGAGAAAGTGAAAAAGAGCCGTACAAATCTAGCTGCACGGCTTTTAATGAACTGAAGAATATAGAGAAACTCAGCTAGGAGTCTGCCCGAGAATGCCCTTTCGGAGTCTCGGACCTCGCTTACCTGCCCAACCTTTTCGTTATTTTCAAAAAACAATGCTCGCAGGTAAGCGCAGACTCCGATATCAACTATATGGCTATGCTTGTTTTGTGAATATGCCTCGATTTTGGACAAAATGTCTATTCTCGGACAAGACTCCTAGTCTCTTCGTAGGCTTCTAATATAATTTTTGGTAAGAGCAGGATGTTCTTTGATGTTTTTGTCGAGTTCAGTGGGAAGATTATTGGTCAAGTAATCGTCAATTTGAGCATAGGTCATTTCCTGTGCAAGAGCTTCTTCAACTTTTTGGATAAAGAGGGCCTGGTCTTCATCTTTAACTATGTAGGTGAAAATGCCTGAAGTGGGTGGGGAAATGAGAGTGGACTCGATATTTTTCAGACGTTCCATAAGAGTTCCGATTTCGTTATGTGTGTCTGCATGGAGTTGCTCAAGTTTCTTGATTTGAGCTTTTAAATCCTGATCCAAACCAGACTCGATTCTTACTGTGAGGTTTGCAACGAGATCTTTAATTTCATTTTCGGAATTCTGCAGGTTATCAACTGCCTCAGTCAGTTCTTCTATCTTCTCTTTAAATACCAAATTTTCAACACTAAGGTTATCAACCTTGCCTTGAAGAAGTGAATTGTCAACAGTAAGTCCTTTAATATTTCCCTGTAATGCCACATTCTCTTCATGAAGCTGGGCAATCTCTTGTTTCATCAAGTCGTACTCCTTATCGCTATTAGCTATCCCTGATATATCTTTTCCACAGCACTGTTTACTAAGCGATATTGCGTTTAGTGCGAAGTTTTTTTTTAAATCAGAATACATTTGAGACGCTTGCTTGGTATCGACCATAGCCACAGCGGCTAAAAAAATAGCAATAAGCAGGCCAATGGAAAAAAGAAGTGCTAATCCCATACCGATGAAAAAAAGAATGATATTGCCGATACCAAAAATAATGGCAAGAACTCCCCCTTCAGAGCTAGTGGCACCTGATGATGCAACTATTGCGAAAAGAACAAGTACGCCACAAAGAACAACTGCTGATTGGATAAGAGGGGCTCTGAATTCATTTTTCTTCATTGTTATTCTCCTATAATTCAGAAAAAGATAATATCTTAAATAGATACAGTATGCATCATTGTATTAACTACAGCAAATAATTTGATATATTATAAAAAAACCAAAATAATGTCGTTAGATAACCATCTAACTATCGATAGTGTCAAGTTTTATGTTGAATTTTCAGACAGGCCCAAATTTTTGTTAAATTGACGCATTTTCTCGATTCGTGCCAGTACGGGTGGATGACTGTGATGGATAAAAACCATTACAGGGTGCGGGGTAAGATTACTGAGGTTAGCTTTGCTTAGTTTTTTCAGACTGGTTATTAAAAATTCCGGAGAACCTGTAGTTCGCACGGCATAATTATCTGCCTCGAACTCGTTCCTACGTGAGAGAAAATTAAAGATGATGGAAATAAGAAGATTTATTGGCGTATAAAGAAAACCAAAAAAAACTAAGCTAGAATAGATTGTTGTCTCTGTCATGGAAAATGCTTTTGACAAATCGCTATTATCAAGAAAGAAAGACAGTAAGTAAAACATTACTCCGGTTTGTAGAATTGAGGCGATTAACATTTTGACAAGATGCCGGTGCTTGTAGTGTCCCATTTCATGGGCAAGTACTGCAACTATTTCAGGCTCATTAAGTTTGTCAAGCAAAGTATCATAGAACACGATCTTCCTGAATTTACCAAAACCGGTAAAAAATGCATTTAGTTTGGAAGATCTTTTTGAACCATCCATTGTGAAGATACCCTGGATTTCAAAATGCTCGATTTGAGTATAGTTGAGGATATTGTCTCGCAAGGAACCCTCTCTAAGTGGAATGAATTTGTTGAAAAGAGGCATGATCAGTATGGGAGCAAGAAATTGTAATACAATGGAAAAGGCTACTACACCGAACCAACAATAGAGCCATCCGTATTCACCACTGTGAATAAAAAACCAAAGTATGAGTGATAAAAGGGGGACTCCGATAACAATGGCGAGGAAGCTACCCTTTATTATGTCGAGAATGAAGGTTGTAATTGAAGTACGGTTGAAACCGAATCGCTCTTCTATGACAAATGTTGAATAAATCTTGAAGGGTAACTGTGCTATAAAGGTAAGAAAACCCAATCCACCGATAAACAATACCCCTGTTACGATCTGTCCAAATTCAAAGCTCCTTGCCCAGATATCAACATAATTGAATCCGCCATAGATCAGAAAGAGGAGGGTGATAAATGTGGAAATAGTGTTTTCAACAAGAGAAAATATGCTTGTAGTTCGGGTGTATTCTTGTGAGTTTTCATACTCTTGAGTATTGTAAATCGATTCAAATTCTTTTGGAAGAACAGGGTTCAGCCCTTTGATATTGAGTAGTGAAACAATAAAGTCGAGTAGATAAGAACTGAAAATAATAAAAATAATAATAAGTAGCCAGGGATTCATACTGTCAATCTGAGAAAAGAGTTGTACAAAAGGAGAAATTTATCAACAAGAGGTCAAGCAAGTGTGGAAGAATATACCATAAAAGACACTCAAATCGATAGGCCCTGAGGGCTTTATGCATCAGGGCCTATCGAACAAGCAAAACTGAACCTACATGATTGTTTGTATTGCGGAGCTTGTCATGGCAATGAATTGCGATGGCATTACCCCCATTACAATTATTGTCATGATGAGTAGCACCGCGAGAGTATTGTTTAAACCGGAACTTGTTATCGCTCCACGATCCTCGGAATCGGTGCAGAAGGTAACCCGAACAATGGAGAGATAGTAATAGAGCGCGATGGCTGTGTTAAATGCTGCAAGAATAACAAGTATGAGATGTCCCTGCCTTAGGGCACCAAGCAACAGGAGGAATTTTCCGGTAAACCCAACAAAGGGTGGGATACCGGCAAGGGCAAAGAGTCCGACAATCAAGGTGAGAGCCAAGAGAGGGGCTCGTTTATGCAGTCCGGTGAAGTCTTCCACCAGAACGTTCTTTCCTTTTTCCGCAACTGAACAGATTACCAAGAAACAGGCCAGATTCATGAAAACATATCCCATGATATAGTACATGGCTGTAGCATATCCTGTAAGCTTAAAAGTCAACAAACCAACAAGAACAAAGCCTGCGTGTGAAATACCGGAGAACCCAAGAAGTCTTTTTAAATCTTTCTGGATTAAAGCCGATAGGTTACCGTAAAACATCGAAAGTAGGGCACATACCATGAGCACATTGACTATCACTGCACCTTGGGAGCTTACCAGGGTTACCAGTCGAATAAGGAGTGCAACTGCGGCAAGTTTGGGTACTGCTGCGATAAAGGCAGTTGTTTCATTTGAAGCCCCTTCATAAATATCGGGCACCCAGAAATGCAAAGGGAAAAGAGCAAGTTTATAGAAAAAACCAGCCAGTACAAGAATGATGGCAATAACGGCAGCCGGTTGATTATACATATGAGACAATTTTTCTGCAATAACTGGTAATTGAGTAGATCCTGTCAAACCATACATATAGCTCATACCAAAGAGCATTAACCCTGTTGCCATGACTCCAAATAGCAGATATTTTATACCGGCTTCAATCTGGGTGCCGGAGGCTGTATCATTGTTTCGCATCGGTACCATGATATAAACAGCAAATGATGATAATTCTAAAGAAACAAAAATTGAAAGGAGTTCGACACTCGATACGAGCATCATAAGTCCTAAAACCGACATGAATAAAAAAAGGTAGTATTCTGAGCGGGTTTCTTCTTTAAGATCTCCATTTCTATCATTGAAAATCATGATGATGAGTGTAGCCAGGGCTATAAGGACTTTGAAAAGCTGTGAGAAAAAATCAACATGATATGCGGAATAGAAGAGATTCCCTTCACTCTTCACGCCAATGAGTGATGCAATCAGCGTTAACGCAGCCAGCAGCATGGCCACATTTTTGATTTTTCCACTACTTGGATTGCCCAAACTGAAAATGAAAAGAATCAGCCCAGCCCCTAACAGTGATAATTCAGGTAGAAATAGCATCGTGTTACCTTTACGAGGTCTTAGTGACTTAGAAATAATTTCCTGTTTTTTTCAAGGACATCATTTCGTGAAGGAACTCATCCCGTTTTTTTTTGCGGGGTTAGATTAATGTAGAATCGAACTGGCTGCTGCAACGGCCTGGACCTGGTGGGCATCAAACTGTTGAAGAAGCTGTGTTACGCTTGTGTGCATCAAGTCCAAAAACGGTTGAGGCCCAAGGCCGATCCAAAACACGAAAAAGAGAAAAGGAGCGAGGGTCACAATTTCACGACTGTTTATATCAGTGATCCAAGATTGATCAGGGTTATCAGTACCGCCCCAGATGATTTTCTGAAGCATACGTAGCATATATGCGGCAGCCAAAACAGCACCGGGGATTGCCGCGAGAGCAAGATATGGAAAACCGCCATTGGCGATCCCGAATTTAAAGGCACCGGCAAGTATCATGAGTTCACCAACAAAACTGTTTGTTCCAGGAAAACCAAAAGAGGACAGGCAAAAGAAGGCCAGAAAAGTGATATAAACGGGCATGTATTTACCAACCCCTGTTGCTGAACGTAACTCCCTGCTGTGTGTTCTTTCATAGATCATTCCAACACAGAGGAACAGTGCCCCTGTTGTAATTCCATGATTGACCATCTGGAGAATTGCACCTTCCATACCATTCACGTTGAGGACAAAAATACCAAGGGTTACAAAACCCATGTGGCCAACAGATGAGTAGGCAATAAGTTTTTTCATATCACTCTGGGCAAGAGCTGTAAAACCGCCGTAAATGATGCCGGCAATAGACAGCCAGAGTACATATGGCATAAGCAGCACAGTTGCTTCAGGAGTTATAGGTAGAGCAAATCGGAGAAAGCCGTAGGTTCCCATTTTTAACAGGATACTAGCCAGGATAACCGATCCAGCGGTGGGTGCTTCAACGTGAGCTGCGGGCAACCATGTGTGGAACGGAAACATGGGAACCTTGATGGCAAAGGCCAGGAAAAAAGCCAGGAAAAGATAGACTTGGGCAGTGAGCGAATAATTCTGCCACATCATACCCGGAATATAGAAACTGTAATCATTGGCCGTATAGAGCCAGATGATTCCAACAAGAAGCAGGATAGAACCGGCAAGGGTATAGAGGAAAAATTTAATAGAAGCATAAATTTTCCTGGGACCACCCCAGATACCAATGAGAAGATACATGGGAATAAGCATTGCTTCCCAGAGGACATAAAAAAGTACAAAATCCAAGGCAACAAAGACGCCAATCATGGCGGTTTCCATGATAAGCAGGCATACCATAAAGGCCTGAATCCGTGTCTTGATGTATGACCAGGAGGCCAGGACACAAAACGGCATAATAATTGTCGTCAGGAGTATAAGGAGAATGGAAATACCGTCTACTCCAACGGTGTAGTTAATGTTAAAAGCTTCAATCCAACCATGGTGTTCTGCAAATTGGAATTTATCAGTTGTCTGGTCAAACCCGGATATTAGACGAAGGGAAAGTACGCCCACAAAACTGGTCGTGGCCAGAGCAAGATAACGACACAATGACTCATTCTTCACAAACAAGAGAAGAAGTGCTCCCACCAGTGGCAGGAAAATGAGTACACTCAAAATGGGAAAGCCGGGGTTAATCAGTAGTTGGTCCATTACCAATGATCCTTGAGGTCAAAATATTATAGCCAGACATACGAGATGAGAAGAATAGCAGCAAAAGTAACCGATATATATATCGTCTGCTGAATCTGACCTCTCTGCAAGACAATGGTCACTCTCCGGCCAACTGCTCTCACACACCGAGCACTACCATCAACCACTCCATCAATGGCATGCCAGTCAAACCACGACCAGAAGCTAGCCGTTGTCATCAGAGAGTAAAGACCAACAACTCTATATGCTACGCCCCAGACATCGTCAAGCCATTGAATAGGATGTTTGGCAAGCCAGAGGAAACCTCTGCCGCCCATACGGTAGAACCAGTCAAGATCTAGGCTGATTGTGGCATTAGGTCCAAGTTTATCCTTGAGAAAGACAAATGCCAAGCCTGTCAAAGCGAGAAGCTGTAAGGTTTCACTCAGGTGGTAGCCACTGTAAGGATGAAAGGGTACCTCCGCGTTGGGCAACATATTATAGAGGAATGGTGTATACGAACCTATCAACAGACATAAAAATGCCGTTACAGCCATGGCCAGATGCATATTCCAGGGTGGATCTTCAGCTTTCGCCCAGGTCTCTTCGCTGCACCTATTCTCACCAAAAAAGATAAGATAGGGTAACCGTAGCCCGGCGACGAGAAAGGTTCCAACAGAAACAATAGTGAGGAGAAATCCGGCCACAAGTAAATGGGATTCGAAGCCCGCCGAAATTATCATCGATTTTGACACGAAACCTGAAAAGAAGGGAAACGCTGAAACAGATACACCGCCGATGACCATAAAAAAGAGGGTGCTTGGCATCTTTTTGTAAAGCCCGCCAAGTTCGGTGAACTTCGATTTCCCAGTGGCGTGAATAATGGATCCTGCAGCCATAAAGAGCAGACCTTTATAAAGGATATGAGCAAAGGCGTGTGCACAGGTTCCGTTTATGGCGAGGGCGGTGCCAATACCAACACCAGTCACCATATAGCCAACTTGGCTGATAATCTCCCAACCAAGAAGTTTTCGTATATCATTTTCCATCATGGCGTAGATAATACCGTAGATAGCCATGATTACGCCAAGTACAATCAGAATATCAAACCCGGCAAAGGCCCGGGCGAGAGTGTAAATAGCAGTCTTCGTGGTAAAAGCACACATAAATACCGCTCCCGTAACAGTCGCCTTACTGTATGCATCGGGCAGCCATGAATGCAGGGGAGGGACGGCTGCATTCAGCATAAGACCGGCCATAATCAGCCAGGTATACAATTGGGTGTTATGCTCGTCGAGTTGTACGAAAGACAGATCTCCTGTGGCTTGATAGCGGAGGACAAAGCCAAGGAGCAAAACGACTCCACCGAAGGTGTGAATCAGTAAATATCTGTAACCAGCGGCAAGCGCTTCTTTGTCTGTATTGCACCAGATAAGAAAGGTCGAGGCAAAGGCCATCATTTCCCAAAAAAGAAAGAGGACTAAATAGTCGCCGCAATATATTGCCCCGAGGCTACCGGATACATAGAACCATGCAGCAATGTGTTGTAGGTTGTCTTTCACATGGAGTCCGTAAACGGTGCCGATAATGGCCATCAGGGCCATTATAAAACCGAATATCATAGAAAGACTGTCTACTCTCCCAAAGGTAAGTGTCCATTCACCCATGAACGTGACTACCCCATGCACGCCAGGGTGCCAGCTGAGATAGATTACGTCCAGAAAGGTGAGGATAGGAACACTGCAAAGGTAGATTTTACGAAACGGCTCTTTGATAAATGGCAAAATAAGTGCACCACATATCAAAATGAGAGACGGATGGATAAAACTAGTTGTCATAATAATCCTCTCGGGTCATGATTCCGCTTTTACCAAACCATCTCGCAAAGTAAACGAGAACTACACAGGACAAGACACCAAAAATCGACCAGAATCCTGGAATGTGTTTTTCCATCCATGTATGGGCGTGATGGGTATCAACCCCCACAACCGACCAGACCAACATGACTGCAATAGCAATGTAGCAGCCGATCTTCACGGCTTGCAGTCGCTCTTTTAGAAAATCAATGAGATTTACAATCATCCCGTCACCGCCTTTACAAATTGCAACATGAAGTCAGGGAAAATACCTAATAGTATGGTAATGGTAGCCGCTATCAAGATAGGAATGAGCATGGACAAAGGTGCTTCTTTAATACCTGTAAAAGGTTCACCTACCGGGCGCTTACCGAAAAATGCCTTGTAGGTAATCGGGGCAAAATAGGCGGCATTCAACATGGTACTGGCAATGAGAATAAGAAGAATACCAAGCTGATGTGCTTCAACCGAACCAATGAGCAGATCCCATTTGGTTATGAAACCAGCCACAGGCGGTGCTCCTATCATAGTCAGTGACGCAATACCGAAGGCTCCAAAGGTCCAGGGCATTGCTTTACCAAGTCCTTCCATTTCAGAGATATTTTTTTTGTGGGTAACCACATAGATGGCCCCGGCACAAAAGAACAGAGTAATCTTGGCGAAGGCATGGTTGACGATATGAATCAATCCACCTTGGATACCTGGGTTGGTAAGCAAGGCAACACCCAAAATAATGTATGAGAGTTGGCTGACGGTGGAATAAGCCAATCGAGCTTTTAAGTTATCTTTGGAAAGAGCAATAATCGATGCTACGAGCACGGTGAAACTAACAAAATATGCAGTGGGGATACCAAGGTTGAAGGCATGCATGGTATCGGTACCGAAGACATAAAGCATGACTCTGGTGGTGCAGAACACCCCGACTTTCACAACAGCAACTGCGTGGAGCAGTGCAGAAACCGGTGTCGGGGCGACCATTGCACCCGGCAGCCAGTGATGAAAGGGCATGACCCCATTCTTGGCAAAACCGAGGATACAAAAGATGTACAGCATGATAACCAGTGTACCATTTACTCCTGCTGGAAAAACCCCGCCATGAATATTGGAAGCAAAATCCAGGGTACCGGTGAGTACATAGATAAGAATCATGGCCGGCAACAGGAAAGCTTTGGCCGTGGTGGTCAGGTAAATGATGTACTTACGTGCCCCATTGTATCCTTCTTCATCCTGATGGTGGGCAACCAGTGGATATGTGCATATGGAAACGATCTCGTAAAAGAGATACATCGTGAAAAGATTGTCTGAAAAAGCAACCCCAATGGCCCCGAAGATAGAGAGGGCAAAACAGGCATTGAAGCGAGTCTGGGCATGTTCATTGAGCCCTCTCATATATCCCATGGAGTAGAAAACCGCTATCGTCCAGAGGGAGGAGGCTACTATGGCAAAAATCATAGACATGGCATCCGCTCGCAGAGTGACAGACACTCCCGGAAGGATGGTGAACATGTGGAAAATGAGTGTTTTTCCATGCAGTACCGCCGGAATCATAGAGCCAACAACCAGCAAGAGGAGGATGGAAGAAACTGAAGATATCCCTTCCCGAACGTTTTCGTTGTCCCCCTTGAACATAACTCCCAGTGTACCGATAAGCGGAATGAGCAGGGCTATGAGTAATTTATAATCCATTCCAGGTGGCTCCTTGACTAACCTTTGAGTTGAACGGTGTCTTCTGCATCTATCGATTTGATCTGGCGATAAACTGCTATAATGATACTTAATCCAATAGCAGCTTCAGCAGCTGCAATCGCCATAATAAAAAGAGTGAACACCTGTCCTGCAACTGGGTCCGGTGCAGTAAAACGGTTAAATGCCATGAAATTGACTGAAGAGCCTGCAAGGATCAGCTCAGCAGAAATGAGCATACCTATAAGTGTTCTGCGGGTAACGATACCGTAAATGCCAATGCCGAAAAGTACTGCACCGATAACCAGAAAAGTATTGAGGTCATTGTAGAGTGTAAGCAGCGACATCAGCCTTCCCTCCCGCCCCGGGCAATGACCAGGGCTCCAAGAATTGCAATAAGGAGGACGATGGATATTAACTCAAACACCATTGAGTACTCCGTTAAGAGATGGATACCAATGGTTTTGATTGATCCATCGTTGATCTTTTCCATAACTTTCCAATCCGTCCTGATGGCAAGGACCGAGAAACCACCGGCAAGAAGAGCAGCCGTCGCAAAGCCTAAAGGTCCGGTAAGAGGGCCGGAAGGACCCACTCTTTTCTGTTCTTCCGGGGCTGCGAGCATGATTGCAAAAGAAATGGTCACGGCAACCGCTCCGACATAAATAAGGATCTGCATCATGGCGACAAAAGGTGAATTCAGAAAGTAGTACAACCCAGCCACACCGACGAAACAGACAATAAGACCAGCAACCGATCGTACCAACCTTTCCGAGTTACAAGCGATCAAGCCGCCAATTATGGTGATTGCCACCATAATTAAAAAAACTACTCCGACCAGTCCATCGACACTGAAAAGACTTGGGGATGTAACTATTGACGGGTTCATTTGTTTCTATCCTCCAGACGTTTGAGAAGATTAAAGACAAAATCTTCCTTTCTGGTGCTCGCCAGATTGTATTCTTTAGAGAATTTAAGAGCATTGAAGTTGCATGATTCCACACAGGATCCACAAAGCGAGCACCTGGTGAAGTCAAGAATATATTTGGTCAAAACTTTTTTCTTCTCACCTTCCGGTTTTTCACCGGCAAGGGAAATACAATTAGACGGGCATGCTTTTTCACAAAGCCCGCAAACAACGCAATTTGGTTTTCCTTCTTCATTTTCGATGAGTTCGGTATGGCCACGAAACCTATCACACATGATGAGTGTCTCATAAGGATATGAGACTGTGACGGTGGGCTTGAAAAACTCTTTGAATGTTATGCCCATCCCGATAAAAAGGCTTATCAGCCCATAATATATTTCTGAAAAATAGGTGACCATCTTAAAACACCTTTATTAATCCTGCGGTAAACAGCAGGTTGAACAGAGACAGCGGGATAAGAATTTTCCAGCTGAGATTCAACAGTCCGTAAATGGTCGTACGCGGGAAAGTCCAACGTATCCAGATAAAAGTAGCAATCAGCATATAAAGTTTAAGGAGAAACCAAAAGACTCCAGGAATGAAACTAAGAAATGGAAGCGGTGCGTTCCAACCACCTAAAAACAAAATAGTGGTCATGCAAGAACCAATAACGATATTGGCGTATTCGCCCATGAAGAAGAGGCCAAAACCCATGGAACCGTATTCAGTGTGGAATCCTGCCACTAGTTCACTCTCTGCCTCACCTAAGTCAAATGGAGCCCTGTTGGTTTCTGCCAAGGTACAGGTAAAAAAAATCAAAAAGGACATCGGCATCAGTATATTATGTGAATTGCCGAGCAGGGGAAAAATGTTCCAGTGCAATATCGACCCTGCTTGTTGATGTACAATCTGTGTTAGATCCATGGAACCAGCTATCATCACAACCGTGATGGTGGTAATAAGCATGGGAATCTCGTAGGCAACTGCCTGGGATACCGCACGAACCGAGGACATCATGGCATATTTATTACGAGAACTCCAGCCGGCAAAAACCAGGGACATGCCACCCATAGAAGCGAACGCAAAAACCATCAGGATACCGACATTCATATTCTTTGCCACAATGGTATCGCTGAAAGGAATGGTCACAAAACTCATAATAGCTGGAAACATAGCGAGGACGGGCGCGGCTATAAAAAGAACCTTGTCGGCACCTCCGGGAATCGTCAACTGCTTGGCCATTAATTTTATGCCATCAAGAGGAGGTTGCAGCAGGCCAAAGGGGCCATTGATGTTTGGCCCTGGCCGGCGCTGAATCCGGGCAGCCCCTCTTCTTTCAGCCCAAACCAGATAGGCGGCATTGAGGGCTGCAAAACCAATGGCTATCACAACAGCAACAATGACATTCAAAAGTGTTAAACTCATAGAATATATCCTCTTACCTGTCTATCTCGGGAATTACCAGATCAAGACTTCCCATAAATGCAAGTGCATCCATAATCATCATGCCTCTGCAAGCCTCATCAAATAAATGCATATTTGAATAGGTTGGCGAACGAAGCTTCAAGCGATATGGTGTTTTACCGCCATCGCTGACCAACCTGATTCCAAAACTTCCACGAGCCGTTTCTACAGCCTGATAATAATCTCCGGCTGGTGGTTTGATGAGTTTTGGTTTTTTCTCGGGCATGATCGGGCCGTCCGGCAGTTTATCAAGCCCCTGTTCAATTATTCTTAAGGACTGTTCTATCTCTTCCATTCTTACATTGTATCTGGCCAACGAGTCACATTCATGGAAGACGGGTACATCGAAGTCAAATTCAGGGTACACCGAATAGGGCTCATTTTTTCGAACATCAAAATTAATACCTGAACCCCTGGCAACTGCGCTGGAAGCGCCATACTTACGGCACATTTCCTGGGTGAGAGGGGCAATGCCCTCCAACCTTTTGCGGAAAATGATGTTTCCAGTGACCAGCCTGTGATATTTTTTAAGAGACTTTCGCATTCGGGGTATGAAACGTCTGGCTGCCGAGATGAATTGATCATCGACATCGTTGTACAAACCGCCAAATCGGAAGTAACAATAAGTCAGGCGGGAGCCGGTTACTCCCTCAAGCATGTCGAGAATATGTTCACGGTCTTGCAGTGCGTACATAAGAGGGCTAAACCCACCTAAATCCATGACAAATGCCCCAAACCAGAAAAGGTGGGAAGCAATGCGATTGAGTTCTACCATGATGGCACGGATATATTCGGCTCGTTCAGGGACTACGATTCCCGATGCTTTTTCAATCAGTAGCACGTGACCGTGGGAATAGCCAAGGGCACCAAGGTAATCCATGCGGCTTAGATTCATCAGAAATTGTGGATAGGTTTTAATCTCTCCCATCTTCTCGTGCATCCTGTGAATATAGCCAATGACAGTTTCGGCATTGACGATATATTCACCGTTCATTTCCATTTTGACCCGGAGTACACCATGGGTCGCAGGATGCTGGGGACCTACATTGAGGATGAAAGTCTCGTCCGGTTGGAGTTCTATTGGAGAATTCATGCCTTGAAATCCTTTAAGAGTGGATGAAAATCTGCATCTTCAGGAAGAAGGAGTGGAACGAGGTAAGGGTGTCCTTCAAACTTAATCCCAAAAAACTCATGGGTTTCCCGTTCATGCCAATTAGCCCCGGCATAGATCCCGGTAATCGTTGGAACTGCGGGATTTTTACGATCAACTCTCGTTCTTATGACGACGCGACAAAGATCAAAGTCATATCTGGAAAAATCGTAGATAACTTCCAACTGGTTTTCTTTGATCCAGTCGACACCGGTTATGCTCTCAATGAAAAATTTAGCCTCATCAAGGATAGTGACTGCTTCAAGTAATTGATCAGGTGCAATTTGAGTATCGAGGTGATATCCATGTACGGCGTAATCACGTTCAAGCAGTCCATTCCGGCGTGGTTCTTTTGGGATGTTCTTGTCCGGTTCATCGCCTGAGACCTCTGTCGCAACTTGCACTGGTTCCGGCTCTGGAAAGAGATTTAAGAGGGCCAATTTCGTTTTTTCACAAATCATTTTGCTATGCTCCAAGAACTTCAAAAAACATGAAATGGGGCGGTATTGAACGAGTTATTCCGAGGCGTGAACTTCAAGCTGCCTCAGGGTTTTTCCACCTCTTCCAATCGGAGACGAGATGTTCAAGTTCGATTATCCCCTGAAGAAGCGCTTCAGGACGCGGAGGGCAACCAGGAACGTAGACATCGACAGGAAGAAATTCATCGGCGCCAAGAACGATGCTGTATTGATTTTCAAAGGCAAATGGACCACCGGAAATTGCGCAGTTGCCAAGGGCCATTACCCACTTTGGTTCGGGCATCTGGTCGTAGAGCGTCTTGATTCCAGGCATCATTTTTTTGGTGATGGTACCTGCGACAATCATGACGTCACTTTGCCTGGCGGAAGGGCGAAAGACTTCAGCACCAAAACGAGACATATCAAATCTGGCACATCCTGTAGCCATCATTTCGATGGCACAGCAGGCAATACCGAATGTCAGGGGCCACAAGGAGTTTGCCCTGCCGATATTTATCAATTTATCTACGACTGCGAATTGAACTATCGCCGAAGGTACGTTTTTCGTTCCCACTTAAATACTCCCTTGATCCATGCATAAACTACTGCGAGTGATAATATTCCGACAAAAATGACTATTTCGATAAAATCACGTATAGAAGATGCAAAAATTGCATCGTTGTATGCAATAGCTACAGGGAACAGGAAGAGGACATCTACGTCGAAGGCTAAAAATATGAGGGCGTAAAGATAGAAGACAACCCCGTAACGAATCCAACTGTCACCGATGGGGTCCATGCCGCATTCAATAAATTGAAGCGCTTTGTTGTTGATTTGCCGAGTCTTGAGCGGCATCAAAAGATAGACAATAGCAATAGGACCAAGCGCGAAGGATAACCCTCCAATCGTGAATGCTGCTATCCAGAGAACTTGTTCCGGGTACAAAAATGCAGTGAGTTGATGTTCCATACTGATGCCTTGTCCGATTGTATTTTGAAAATTAATACAATGCTACCAAGTTACATGATAGTTGGTTAACATTTTCCGCTGGTCAAATTCGCGACCTATCTTAAATAATTGTTATAAGCGTGTCAATAAGAAACTCATTTGTTCCCAACCATATCGCGGATCTTTGTTACACCTCTAAATCCCTGATGTAAAAAGACTTGTTAAACTTTACAAAAATGCTATATTGACACAAGAGACCTAAATAATTAAGATGCAAAACATCAGCAAAAGTGATCAGCAGTCTGGAGAACTATCATGTCTATTACATTGAGACAATTAGAAATATTTATAGCAGTAGCGGAAACAGCTCAGGTCACCAAGGCCAGCAAAAAGCTCTTTGTTACGCAGTCTGCTGTCAGCATGGCCTTGGCAGAATTGGAAAACCAGTTAGGTGGTTCGCTATTTGATAGACACGGTAGAAGTCTATTGCTTAATGCCCGGGGAAGGTTCCTTTTGCCTCTTTCAAAAGATATTACCTGTCAGGTTAGTAATATTGAAACTATCATGTCTGAGCGAAATGATAAGCTCGATGGTGCTATAGAGATAGTTGCAAGTACGACGCTGGGCAATTATATCCTGCCGTATCTTATTGGTGCTTTCAAAAAAGTACATCCCAATGTCCATGTTAACCTGTTGGTGTTTAACACAAGGTATGCTGAAAAACTTGTTTTTGACAAAGAAGTGGATGTCGGATTTGTGGAAGGTCCACTCTCGGGAAGAGAAGAAATTCGTTGGCGCCCATGGTTTGAAGATGAATTGGTCGTTCTCTGTGGACCAACTGATCCACTGGCACATAATGAGGTGTTTGATATTGAAAAAGACCTCATAGGGAAAAAATGGATCATGCGTGAGAGTGGCTCAGGCACCGCTGCAACAGTCAGGGAGCGGTTTGGTAAATATATGAACGATGTTAACGTCGTGATGGAGATGGGGCATCCTGAGGCAGTTAAACGTGCTGTCGAGTCCGGAGCGGGAATAACCTGTCTGTCGGCCCTTAGTATCTGTCGTGAGGCGGAAAACGGCTGGTTGAAAGGGTTGAAGATTGAAGGGCTTGATATGAAAAGGCAACTCAAAATTATTCAGAGAAAAGATACGGAAATAAGTGAAGCTCTTGCGGAATTTCTTTCTTTTTGTGATGTGATGACGATCTGTGACGACTCAAGGGTATGTCTTTCTTCTCCCTGGAAGCTTCAGTCGCTTCTTGCCAGGCACTCAGCCATGAAAAAATAGCAGAAAAAATAGCATTTGGGACGTTCTATTAACTCTGATTTTATAAAGAGCATACGCTTAAGGAGATGATGGAGTGACGCCCTGTTCTCGGGGTAAGTACATAACTTCTTTTAGAAATAAACCATGGGCGGGTGCAGTTGCAGCCGCCATGGTTCTATCCCTGGCTTTCAAAATTCGAGAAAATTTCTCAATAGATGTTTTTCCCTGTCCCACCTCAAGCAGTGTTCCTATAAGATTTCGAACCATATTGCGCAAAAAACCATCGCCGGTAAATTGAAAAATCAGTTTAAAAGGTGGTTCTTCGATCAGCTCGGCGTTAATAATTGTTCTCACTGCGCCACGTCCGGAACAAATACTTTTATCCCTGGATCCACTGTTTTCAAATGAAGAAAAATCATGGGTGCCTTCGAGCAGTTTGAGACAATTATTTATCGCAGGAAAATTGAGTTTGCCAGTGAAATGCACGCTGTATAGCCTCAAGTGAGGCGGTTGGATCTTGCCGGTATAGAGTATATATTGATAACGTTTACCGATGGCCGAAAAGCGAGCGTGGAAATCCAGGTCAATTTCATCGACATCAAGAATTCGAATAGCTCCGGGGAGCATTGAATTCAATCCACGTAAAAAATCATGACAGGTGATTGCGGATCTGGTTCCGAAGTGGGCAACCATACCGTCAGCGTGGACGCCGGCATCGGTTCGGCCGGCACCGTGCAGATCAATTTTTTCCCTGGTCATCAGCGTGAGGCGACTCTCAATTTCACCTTGAATAGTGGAGTCGTTTGGTTGGCGTTGCCAGCCACTGAAATCGGTACCATCGTAGCTGATAACCAATTTGATGTTTCGAAAATAGAGAGACATCGTCCAAGAATCCAAAGTGACTTAGTTAATGTTAAGGAAACAGTGGCACAGTGGTAAGCCCGGTGTTCTCTTTAAAACCGTTCATCAAATTCATATTTTGAACGGCTTGTCCCGCTGCGCCTTTGACGATGTTGTCGATGGTTGACATTACAATTATCCTATTGGTCACAGAATCAATTTTGTAGGAAATGTCACAGAAATTAGAGCCTCGGACATACTGCGTGGCCGGAAACGAATCTTCAGCAAGTAATCTGACAAAGGGCTCATTCTGGTAATGATTACGGTAGAGAGTGTCGATCTTTTTACGATCAAAGCCAGGAGCCAACGATGCGTAGACAGTGCTCAATATACCGCGGGATATGGGAAGCAGGTGAGGGGTAAACGTGATACGAACCTCAGTTCCAGCAAGAACCGTGAGCTCCTGTTCTATCTCTGGTGTGTGTCGATGGGCTCTGCCAACCTTATAAGGCCTGAAACCGTCATGTACTTCACAGAACAGAGATCCTGTCTGGGCTGCGCGGCCTGCTCCTGATGTTCCCGATTTGGAGTCGGCAATTATGGTTTGAACGTCAATAGCACCAGCTCTCAGTAACGGAGCAAGTCCGAGGATAATTGATGTTGGATAGCATCCGGGATTGGCAACCAGTCTGCAGTCGACAATATCGTTCCGATAGAGTTCCGGAAGGCCATAGACAGCCTCGCTGAGTAATTGGCTGGAAGAGTGTGGTTGGTACCACTCTTCATATACAGAAACATCGCGGAGCCGAAAATCAGCAGATAAATCGACAACTTTCTTGCCGGCGGCAAGCAGGTCAGGTACCAGATCCATCGCGGTTTTATGAGGAACGGCGGTGAAAAAGAAATCGGCTTTGGTGCACATTTCAGCAACGGATATGTTTTCGCAGATAATGTCGACCTTCCCCCTCAAGCTTGGAAAGATCTCCGAAAGCGGACGACCGGCATTTTGCCTCGAGGTCGCAACGGTAATATCAACTTCAGGGTGGTTGCAGAGTATTCTGGCGAGTTCGGCACCTGTATATCCGGATGCACCGATAATTCCAACGTTTAGCATGATGTCTTATTCCTATAGAAAATGTTATATCGTTTTAGTCCCCGTGCTTTGCGGAGGTGGGCAAGGTATAAAAAAAGGGGAACGACAGATGAACTGTCATTCCCCTCAATACCAACAATATTGTCACCACAGGTCTCTGCAGTTCACCGATTGTTCCGATAAAAAACGTTTTCAGTAAAATCTTAACGTTTAGAAAACTGGAACTTGGCGCGGGCGCCTTTCTGACCGTATTTTTTCCGCTCTTTCTCACGTGGATCCCGGGTAAGCAGACCGGATTGTTTTAACTGAAGTCTGATTTCGGGATTAGATTCAAGCAGCGCTTTTGAAATACCATGGGACAACGCATCGACCTGAGCAGATTTGCCGCCACCTCTCAACGTGGCAACCACATCAAACTGTTCCAAAGTTTCGGTAACTTTGAAAGGTTTGATGATTCTCTGGCTTTTGAAAGTCTGGCCAAAGTATGCCTCTGCTTCCAATTTATTGACTATTATTTTACCTGTACCAGGGGTAAGCCACACTCTGGCGACAGCAGTCTTACGTTTTCCTGTGGCATAAAAGCGATCTTGAGCCATATCTATATTCTCCAAGATTAAATATCTAATTCAGCAGGTTGTTGAGCTGCATGGGGATGATTTTGTCCAGCGTATACCTTCAGCTTTTTCAGTTGAGCACGACCAATTTTGTTTCTAGGAAGCATACCTTTGACAGCCTTGATAATAAGATCTGTTGGATGTTTTTCCAGAAGCTCTTTGGCGGAGGCTTCTTTAATTCCGCCCATGTAACCGGTATGACGATAGTATTTCTTGTCATCCATTTTGTTGCCGGTGAGGTAGACTTTCTCTGCGTTGGTAACGACGACAAAGTCACCATTATCAATGAAGGGGGAAAAAGTCGGCTTGTGTTTACCTCGCAACCGAGTGGCGATTTCTGATGCCAGACGGCCCAGAACCTTGTTCTCTGCGTCGACAACGTACCATTTTTTTTCGATCTCGTTGACTGGGGCAAGATAGGTTTTCATTATATCCCTCAAATGGTCGATCATTTAATAAAAAAAGGTCCGAACAGTGTCGAACCTTTTGTACATTATAGTGGAGCGGGAAACGAGATTCGAACTCGCGACGTCAACCTTGGCAAGGTTGCACTCTACCACTGAGTTATTCCCGCTCGTTTAGTTTTTTCGTGTCAAAACTGCGGTGTATATACAAGGTCTGCTACTGGGTGTCAATCAAAAAAATCAATTGAGTTAAGTCAATCATTATAATTATTTTCTTCTCGAAAGTCACGAAAAATAGAGATGGTTTTGTTGGTATATAGTATATTGTCATATTCAATTTGAATCTATGTTTACGAATTTCTTCAGGATATCCCCTTTCTTCAGTAAGCGGTGAAGAAGAATTTATTTTTTTGTGAGTAATATTATGACACGGAGCACGCAAGAAAGAAAGAGTTCTATTGTTAGAACTACGGCCGAAACCGATATCGAGGTGAATATAGATCTTGATGGCTCCGGCAACAATGAAATCGAGACCGGAGTGCCGTTTTTAGACCACATGCTTACCCTCTTTAGTGTTCATGGTTTTTTTGATCTGTCAGTCAAGGCTGATGGTGATACCCAGGTGGATGATCATCATACGGTTGAAGATATAGGTATCTGTCTTGGTCAGGCGATGGCTACGGCATTGGTTGATAAAGGTGGAATTGCACGATATGGCAGCTGTTATTTGCCGATGGATGAAAGCCTGGTACGGGTGGTCGTTGACATTTCAAACCGTCCATTTTTACATTATGATGCTGTTGTGACCGAACAAAAGCTTGGGACCTTTGATTCAGCACTTACAAAGGAATTTTTTCGTGCGGTTTGTCAACATGGGGGGCTTACCCTACATATTGATTTGATGCATGGTGAAAATGGGCATCACATTATTGAGGCTATATTCAAGGGGTTTGGCCGAGCTATGAACAAGGCAACGACCAGAATAGAAATCGAAGGTGCACTCTCCTCCAAAGGAAGTCTGTGATATAAGCTCAATTTGAAATGGTCGAATTGAGCACAGTTCCTCAACCGGTTCTTTAACCTATAGGTGGTTTCGTGGAAAAATTATCCAGATTAATTTTATTTTTTTGTTGTGCTGTTATCCTGCTATCGTCCTGCTCGACCCAGACAGGAAAAGGAGGAAGTCAACAAGTAAAGGCCCCCCTAAAACCTCTTGCCTGTATTGCAGTGTTGCCGGCTAGCGTATCAGTCGGAAAGGCAGAAACCGTTGATTATGAACAAGCAAAGTCTCTTGAAAAGGGAGCCTCCTTTGCCACTGATGTCATTAGAGCTGAATTAAAAGACAACTCCAAGGTACGTATCCTGAATTCAAATCAGGTGGCGTCACTTGTTCCGGAAATTTCTGGTGGGATATCCGGAACTGTTAGTGCGCTTGGACAAAAATTAAAATGTGACGGCGTGTTGTTGACGACAATACGTCGTTACCAACAGCGTGAAGGAAGCGAGTATGCAGTTGATTCGCCTGCTTCGGTGGATCTCTCAATGGTGTTGGTAAATTCCCAAAACGGAAATGCCTTATGGTCTGCAGAGATTCGTGAAAAACAAGAATCTTTTATGGAAAATATTTTCTCCTTTGCTAAAGCCAAAAAAAGAGGCTTTAAATGGGTCAGTGTCGAACAGCTCATGGAACAGGGAATAAAAGAACGGCTGAGTGAATGCCCCTATCTGAAATAGCAGATCAGCTGTTTTCGTTTGAAAAGCCCGCGGCATTGTGAAATTACATATCGTGGGCTTTGTTTTCTCCACTTACCTCCTCTTTTAACCAACAGCTGTCCACTCATCAATTCATTATGAAGACCGGATATAAATTGCCAGCCAATCTCAATAGAAAAATTGGTCAGGCGATGCATGATTATTCTATGTTTTCCGAAGGCGATCGAGTTTTGGTAGCGGTATCCGGCGGGGTCGACAGTCTCACCCTGGCCTGTGTGCTTAAGATATGGCAGCGGAAGGCTCCAATACATTTTAATCTTACTGTACAATATATCGATCATGGATTTTGGAAGAAGGAAAAAGGTGCTGCTGATCCGAGTGAGGCTATTGGTAGGCAATTGCAAGAATTGTCCCTGGGGTTTGAGGTTATAGACGAATGGACTCTCGATGAAGCCGACAGGACATGCTTTCTCTGCTCAAGAAACAGACGGAGTCAGCTCTTTGATCTTGCCCGTGAAAAAGGCTACAACAAAATTGCACTGGGGCATCACAAAGATGATCTGATCGAGACGTTTATGCTGAATGCCATCTATAGTGGTAATATTTCAACCATGCTGCCCAAACAGGAATTATTTGCCGGTACCCTTTCTATCGTTCGACCGATGGCATATCTTGAAAAGTATGAGGTCTGTGAAATAGCTGCCGGGTTCAAGCTTGAGGTGGTAAAAAATCTTTGTCCTTTATCGAGTGATACCAGACGTGAAAAAGTTCGCAGTTGGTTACAATCGCTATACGAGGATGAACCATCAGCTAAAACCTCCCTGTTCGCAGCGATGTCAAATGTACGAAAAGATTATTTATTATGAAAACCAATGTAGAGTGTCTCCCCTGTTTTTTGCGTCAGGCTCTCCAGGTAGCCCGCATTACCGGCTGTTCAGAATCTCAGCAACTCTGTCTCCTTAAAGCGGTATCTGCGGTTATAGCTGAACTGGACGTCAGGAAAAGTCCACCGGCAAACGCAAATCCAATTTACCGTAAGATTGCAGAAATCACCGGTTGTGAGGATCCCTATTACGGGAAAAAAAGGGCGAGTAATGAGCAGGCCATGAAAATTGTACCAGGCCTGCGGGAGGAGATACAAGGCACTGATCACCAGTTTTCGTCTGCGGTACGTTTTGCCATCGCTGGAAATATTATAGACTACGGCGCTTCCGAGACTTTTGATGTTGAAGCGGCTCTGGAGCGCAGTCGTTCGACAAAGTTGGCGGTTGACAATTTTTCACAGTTCCATGTTGCAATCGAACGTCTTAAAAAAGGCAGTAAAATTCTCTATCTTACCGATAATTGTGGTGAAATAATCTATGATTCATTGCTGGTAGAATATCTTTATCAACGCGGTTTTGATATTACTATTGCAGTTAAAGACGGACCTATTATTAATGACGCACTTTTAGAAGATGCCATCGACGCAGGGTTAGACCGATTTGCTCGCATTATCACCAACGGTGGCAGATTCCCCGGAACCGAGTTAGAGGAATGTTCTCCGGAGTTCCTTGATGTTTTTAATGCGGCGGATTTGGTGATTTCCAAGGGACAGGGAAATTTCGAGAGTTTATCCGAGGTGGACCGGGATATTTTTTTCCTCCTTACTATAAAATGTGCAGTTGCAGCAAGACATATGGCAAAGCTCAGCGGAGTAAGTTGGGAGAGGCTCCGGGGCCAAGGTGAAATGGTGGTTTATTATTCTAACCCCGGTAAACGGGAAATAGGCCGGGACTCTTTTTAGTGCCCCCTTTAGGGGTATAAGTGCCTTACAGATTGTTTTCTTGCTAAAAAACAAGAATACAATCTGTAAGGCACTAAAAAGAAAAATTGAATTGGTGGCGATAATGAAGACACGCATTAAAAATATTCTGCAGGAAAAACCGGTCGGACAACCTGTCTCTATTGCTGGTTGGGTTCGTACCAAGAGAGATACCGGCAGCTTTTCGTTTATTGAGGTTAATGATGGTTCCTGTCTGTCAAACCTGCAGGTAATTGGCGACGAAAAACTTGATAACTATGTGTCAGAGATTAAACAGTTATCGACCGGGGCTAGTATAATGGTCGAGGGTGAACTAAAAAAATCCCCAGCCAAGGGGCAGGAGGTCGAGCTACATGCTACCCGCTTCAGAGTCATCGGAAAAGCCGATCCTGAAACCTATCCCCTGCAGAAAAAGAGACATTCTTTTGAGTTTTTGCGTGAAATATCTCATCTTCGGCCAAGAACCAATGCTCTTGGTGCAGTTAGCCGTGTTCGATCGCGGCTTTCCTTTGGGGTGCATCAGTTTTTTCAGGATCGAGGATTCGTTCAGGTGCATACTCCAATCATCACCACCAGCGACTGCGAAGGTGCCGGTGAAATGTTTCAGGTAACAACAGGACAGGAGAAAACCAAAGCAGAACACTTCTTTGGTCGATCAGCCGGACTAACGGTCAGTGGACAACTACAGGCTGAGGTGTATGCCCTTGCCCTGGGTGATGTCTATACTTTTGGGCCGACATTCAGGGCTGAAAATTCCAATACTTCAAGACATCTGTCAGAGTTTTGGATGCTCGAGCCTGAAATGGCCTTTTGCGACCTGCAGGGAAATATGGAGATTGCTGAACAGATGCTCAAATATCTTCTCACTGATGCCATGACCAACTGTCCGGAAGATATGCAGCTTTTTGACAAGTTTATCGAAAAGGGACTGTTGCAAAAGCTCGAAAATGTAGTGAAAAAAGAGTTCGCTCATATCAGCTATACCGAGGCGGTGGAGAGGTTGAAAAAGGCTAAAGTAAAATTCGAATATCCTGTTGAATGGGGCCGAGATCTTCAGTCCGAACATGAGCGTTATCTCTCGGAAGATGTTTTTCAGTGTCCTCTAACTGTCACTGATTACCCGGCGTCGATCAAGCCCTTTTATATGCGGGTCAACGATGACAATAAAACAGTTGCAGCGATGGATATTCTGGTTCCCGGAATCGGCGAAATTGTCGGTGGAAGTCAACGCGAAGAGCGATATGAAGTCCTTGAAGCACGGATGATTGAGGCGGGAATCAACCTTGCTGACTACAACTGGTATATGGATCTGCGTCGATACGGTTCGGTTCCCCATTCGGGTTTTGGTCTTGGTTTTGAGCGATTGGTCCAGTTTGTAACAGGCATGACCAATATCCGTGAGGCTATTGCTTTTCCAAGAACACCAGGCTCAGCACCCTGTTAATTTCGTACCTTAAAAATTGTTTTCTTGGCTTTTTTCAAGAAAACAATTTGTTCCCAAGGTACTTATACCCCTCAAGGGGGTATTCTTTATAATCCCCATGCTTTGAGGGGGACTAAAAAGAGTCCCGGGTTATTATCCGTTTACCGGGGTTAGGTAAGTATGATTGTGAATGTTTTGTGGAGGAAGACGATTGAGTAAGGGGCCTGGTGTTCAGAAGATGTTTGATGCCATTGCCGGGCGTTATGACTTGATGAACCGGGTGATGACCATGGGCCAGGACCAGAAATGGCGTAGGTTTGTGGTGAAAATGGCTGGTGATCCCGGTGACGGCTTGACGCTTGATCTGGCCACTGGAACTGGTGATATCGGGGCACTGATGACCGACACCCACCCGAGAGCAAGAGTGGTGGGTGGGGACTTTTCGCTGAATATGTTGAAAGAAGCAAAAAAACGCTTTGCTGATAAGCAGATAAACTGGCAGGCCTGTGACGCCAACATGCTGCCTTTCGCTGATGACATCTTTAAGTCAGTAACCTTTGGTTATCTGCTTAGAAATGTGGATGATGCACTAAAGGTCCTAAAAGAAGTGCGCAGGGTGTTAAGTCCTGGTGGAAAAGTGGTCTGCCTGGACACAACGCCACCTGTTAAAAACTTAACCTACCCCTTGGTTCGATTTTATTTTCGTTACGGTATCCCAATCCTAGGCAGATTTATTGCCGATGATAAGGCCGCATATGCTTACTTAACCGGCTCGACGATGGATTTTTATAACGCGGAACAGCTCGCCCAATTGTTCACCGATGCCGGATTTATAAATGTCGGCTACAAAAAATTTATGCTTGGAACCATTGGCGTTCATTGGGGAGAAAAGAGTTGATTGAAAAAAAACCCTTTTGTCCTGCAGAGCTGTCACTGTATGCCTCCCTGGAAACTCTTTAAAAGAAAAGGCAGGCCATTGAAAAGAAATACCGGCAACTCATTAATAACCTGCTGCACTGAAAATTATCACGTCTTCAGTTCGTCCATCGTGCGGCAGTAATCGATGATTGATCCATTCATCTCAAAATGGTTGGGCCTTTCCCGCTGAACAGCAACAGACAAACTCGCCAAGGTCAGTCCCAGACTCCCTGAAGGATCGAAGATGATGATATTTTTTAGTTGCTGAGTGATGGTCAGATCTCGCAGTATGTCCGCAAGGGTTCCGCCTTCCTTATCACTTATTGTATCAAATCGAATAAAGGCCGGTTTGTATTTTTCAGTGACCAGCCGTTTGAGTTCATCGCCGGAGCAGGCCTCGGTTTCCTTGGTGCCTATGATTGCTGCAGCCTCTGAAACCTTATCCTTGATCTCAATTGTATCTCCAACCTGGATACGCCCACCTTCTATAACCACACCAAAAATACCTTCTCTCGGCATGACACAATCCCCGGCTTGATGATAGATTGCGCAACGGGTATGACAGATTTTGCCAAGTTGTGAAATGACAAGTTCCGATTCGCCGATCATGATATGTGTTCCGACCCTGAGGCTGGTCAAGTCAAGTCCCTCGGTGGTAATGTTTTCGGCAAAATTACCGGCAACCACATCGAGACCTTTGGCGCGCATGGTCTCAATACTCTCCTGGGCCAGAAAACTCACCTGGCGATGCCATTTACCGGCATGAGCATCGGCTTTCAGCCCAAAATCAGTAATGAGGTCGGTCGATTGAATATTTTTTTTTCGTATCCCTTTACGGTCACTGATGGAGATTGCCTTTATTCTGAACACTAGCTTGCCTCGCATTATTATTGATAAGTATTGATTGGTACCACAATGTATCTCAAAACAATATCGTGAATTTCATATTTGTCAAACTCCAAATGCGGGTTGGCCGAATGGCATTGTGTAATAAGAACAGACAGGGTGACTGCTAATGAACGTTTTTCTCAACAGCACTACCCTCTGGCTCTCATTCATTTACCCAGAGGGATGTATGTTGATTGGATCAAAAGGAAAGCTTGGGATTGGGCATGTCAAACACTTCTACATAATTCTGGTGGAGGGTTTCAGTTCTGATTCGGCTTGCTTTAACCCTGGCTGTTTGGACACTGTCTTTGGGAATATTGTTTTTCAAGTACCAAGTGTTTGGATCCATACAGAAAGAGACCAGTTCAGAGAGGGCATCATCGGCATTTCGGCATGGTTTTATCAGGTTGGGGACAAACAGCGGTCCGTAGAAATTTTTTGCAATTTCAATAAATTGTGCCTGCGTGTGGGCCCAGAGATTGTCTGGATCCAGTAATATTACAGGAGTTAAGGGATTCTCATGGAGTTTCATGGAGGTGATGGTGATAGACAACTCCTCAGCGCTCCCGTAACCACCGGTATTGACGATGGGCAAGTTGCTCAGTTTCTGAAGATGATCCTGACGAGCCAGACGCAGACCCTCTCGGTATTTGATTAAACCGTCACAGGTTGTTAGAGAGAGTTGGTGTTCTCCTTCCAGTTCGATGGCAACCCCGATACTCATAATATTGTGTAGTCTGGCTAGGTCATTGGCTTCCTTCATGAGCCCTGGTCCACCACCGTGGACGATGCCCATTTCACATCCGAATTTAAGGGCAAGTTTATTGATCAGATCAATGGTCAGCTGGTTATCTGCCTCTTTTGTATGTGAGCCATAAAAAGCAAACCAGTATCTCACCACATCGAAGCGCTCTCTGTCATCAGGTTCAATAAAACAACCGTGGTAAAAGGTATAGAGTTTGTCGGTCTCCGCATCATAGCGCAAGAACTCACAATCCGAGGAAGCGGCATGGGTCAGCTTGATCATTTTTTTGATATAATCATCTTCAAAGGAAGGGTTTCCTGTATTAATCAGAAAGGTCCTGACGCCACTGATTCTTAATGCATCAATTACTTCAGAAGAGGGAAAGGTGTCCCCGATAAAAACCCTGCTGTTAATGCCCCCAAGAACTGAGAGTTTCTCAAGGGTTTTGGTAAATTCACCATTATTTTCTTTTGGCAGAGTCTGTGTGGGTTTGCGAACAGTGCTCTCCAAAACCGCGTTTTTGATTATTTCAAGCTGGGCCTGACCTTGCGAGTCAATGGCCCGAACGATCTGAATAAAATTATTCTTGTTGAGAATCATGCCCAAAGACTTATCATCAACAAATTGAAAAAGGTTGCTCACTTCGGCATTGGTTAAAAGATCAAATAGCCTATAACCGTTTTTCACCTTAGTTTTTATCAGGGGAACAGTGAGGGGATTTCTAGCCCTGAAAAAGCGAATTCTTACCTTAATACGGCTGAGCGACACATCAGTCTTCCCGTAGTGATAGAGCTCAACCTGACGATCCCGGAAGGTTCGGAAAGGGTCGAGAACCCTGGCTGGAAGATGTATTATTCCGTGATCTTCCGGTTCAGTAACTGCATCAATAATACCGTAAATATCGCCCAGAGATATTTTAATTGCACCGATGAATAGCTCGCCCGGCCGAATCATGGCCTGGTCTAACACCAGAGAAGTCCTGGAACGGATTTTCGCTAAGGCGAGGCGTCCCTTTTTTATGACATCGTTGACACTTGATTCATTTAATGCGCCTGGTTCAAAGCAATACTGATAGGGTTCCAATTCAACAAGGATATAGTCACTGTCTTTTCCGGTTAGAGGGTCGGTCTCTTGCTTAATTTCAAACCCGTCATAGTGACCTTTTTCATTTAGCGCTCCCCACGAAGAGTCTTTTATGGAGATAATGGCGCACATCGTGGATCCTCAGTTCAGGATCCATTATAACAAGCCTGCCGATCTCATCACCGGGTTTAAAAAACTTCAGGGCGTCCCCCAGAAGGGGATTGAGATTCTGTAGTCTTCCGTCAAGATGAACATCCAGGTTATCGATTTCAGGGACAGTTTCTGGAGATAACAGCTCGGTTTTGATACCGATTTGGGCATTGCCGCTTCTGCCTGAAAACAGAAACGGCTTCTCTTCTTTAAGCGCCCCTCTGATATAGTCTGAAACATCAGGGAAGAAGAATCGTGCCTCTAGGGTGGCAAATGCGTCAATCTTACTTTGTATGTCACTGATGTACCCGTCGGGGCTAATGATCTGAGCTATTTTCATGGGGTTAGTTTATCATACGGCTAATGAAATACAACATTAGCTTTTCGAAAATGTGAAAAAAATCCAAGATATTATTCACGTTCGCTACCTAACTGGAAAATTATCGGCATCGTGATACAATATTCGTGCACGTGTCATCGAAACATTTTCAAACTACAATATATTTTGTTTAGATCAATTTGATTAAGCTGGTCCAGGTCTTATAATGCTCATTACTAGCTGGTTGTATGAATAAGAGACACTGCAAATATTCAATTCTTACAACAGGAGGCTTCTCATGAAAACCCAAAAAATTCTTTTACCCTTTGATGGTTCTGTCCACTCCGTTAATGCCGCTAAACATGCACTTGAGCTGGCAAAATTGTTTGGTGCTCACGTCACGATTCTCAACTGTTATGAATGGCGAGGGTATATGCCCGAGGTTCCGGAATTACTGATTAATGATATTAAATCGAATATGAAAAACGAGGCAGAACAAATCTTAAAAAAAGCCGAGGGGATTTTCGAGAACCAGGGAGTCGACTATACGCTTGAGACTATGTCTGGATCACCCGGATACGTGTTGGCCAATCTTGCGAAATCTAAAGAATATGACTTGATCATTATGGGATCACACGGTCACTCTGATATCGGTGGCCTTTTCCTCGGCAGTGTTACACACAAGGTGCTCAATACGATTTACTGTCCGGTTCTGGTTGTCCCTTAATGGTTTTCTTTATAAGATATTTTGCAGAGTTGAACATATCCTTATCAAGGACTTCCAGTTCGGGTAAAATCTTTAATATCTCATCCGCTCAATGAAACGCCAACAACCAGATCCGGAGCAAAGGAGCGATTAGCAGAAACGATGCCTCCATAGATTTCAACATCATGGGTAAGGGGCTTCAGTTACCTCATTGCGTACATGAATTTGCCCCAAAACGAAAAAAGCACCTACAAAAAACTGTAAGTGCTTGAAATTAATGGTCGGGATGATAGGATTTGAACCTACGGCCCCTTGTCCCCCAGACAAGTGCGCTACCAGACTGCGCTACATCCCGACTTGTGCTGTGTATCTACCATTTGTTGAAAATGCTGTCAACAATATCAGGTAGGTATTACCTTTCTTTTTTACTTGTAAGCAGGTTTTGAAGTTCTCTAAGTTCCTGTTTTATGTTCTGCAGTGTATTCGATACTTTTTTTAGAGTTGGCTTTACTTCAGTACCTGTCTGCGCAGGTATTTCGCCGCTTTCCAACAACTTTTTTGCTCCAGCTATGGTATATCCCTGATCATGCAGGAGTGTTTTAATGTTAAGAATCAGTTCAACATCCTGTCGTCTATAGAGTCTTTGTTTGGAATTGGCCCTTTTCGGACTGATTCCGGAAAATTCCGATTCCCAATAGCGAAGGACATGAGTCGGCACATCGGCCATTTTTGCTACTTCACCGATCTTAAAATAGAGCTTATCTGGTATTGTAGTTTTCATCATGCCAGCCTCATCTCTACGTCAAGGAATCAGAAAAAAATACTAGCTATTCACCTGCTCCCTGAGCTTTTTGCTGGGCCTGAAACTTATGGCCTGACGCTTCTTGATGGTAATTGTTTCACCTGTTCGTGGATTTCTGCCTTTCCGAGGAGATTTGTCTCTTACTGTAAAGGTACCGAAATGAACGAGTTTTATGGATTCACCGGACATCATCGAGCCCTTCATGCTGTCGAGAAAGCTGTCAACTATAAGAGCACAGTTGCTCTGAGAAAAACCAAGCTGGTTTGCTAAGGTTTCAGTGAGTTCTTTTCTGGTAAGATTGTTATTGCCGTTATCATGCATTGCGGAAACTCCCTTCAAATTCATCGGTAAGCAAACGTACTATTTTCGAATGGGACTTTTCCACATTTTTTTCCGTAAGCGTTTTGGTTGGTGATCTATAGGTAATAGTAAGGGCTACACTCTTAAAACCATCAGGGATCTTCGATCCCTGAAAGATGTCAAAAATTTCACAGCTCTCAATTAGTTTATCAGGGCTGTTTCTAACTTTAGCAAGAAGCTCACCGGCGGACACATTTTCAGAAACGACAAGGGCAATGTCTCTTTTTACCGAGGGGTAGACAGGCAAAGAAGAGAAATGCTTACCAATGGTCTTCTGCTCACAAATTCTATCATACTCAAGATCAAAAAAGTATACATCATGTTTAATGGAGAAGCGCCGCAGCACTTCTGTTTTGATCTTGCCAAGCGTACCAAGTCTTTGATCACCGCAGATTATGTCGAGGGAGTATCCTTTTTCTGCGAAAGGTTGTTCACATCCATTTTCCGGAAGAGCAAAAAAGACGGTGTCCTCTTCGCTGATTCCACCGAGTTCCATTTCTTTGATGATGAATTCGACGCAGCCCTTCGCATCCAGGACGTCAACAGGTTCCTGTTTAAAATGCAGTGCTGAACTTTCTCCGTGTCGATTACCGGAGAGCACACCAGCCAGCATTGTCCTCTCTTTTGGTTGGAGATTGCTCCCGGTTGGAGTAAAAACCTTGCCTATCTCAAACATCTTAATCGCAGTTCTTTGGTGATTGATGTTTCTTTTGACGTTTTCAAGCAGTCCAGGCAACAGCATAGTGCGCATAACAGACTGATCTTCACTCAATGGATTGAGAAGCCTTACTGGTTCAAATCGCTTATCATTTGCGGAAATATTCATCATCTCCGCATGCTTCTCGGCTATGAAACTGTAGTTGATTGCCTCGGTGTACCCGATGGAAGTAAGGCGTTCGGCAATTTTTAATCGTCTGAGGCGATTGCTGTCCTGCTCGGGATAGCTGAGCTTTACTTCTGGTAAGGTGGCAGGGATATTATTGTAGCCATACAGGCGGGCCACCTCTTCAATAAGATCGGCCTCTCTTTCTATGTCGACACGAAAAGAGGGTGGATGGATTGTCAGTTTGTCTTTATCTTCAATCAGACAACTGATTCCGATTGACTCAAGCAGATCTACTATTTCTTCGATCCTAAGATCTATTCCGAGAAGCCCATTGGTTCTGATCACGCTTAAGCTGATAGGGGAGAGATCTAGTTTTCCGGGATAGCGGTCGATTCCATCATCAGGCGCGAGTCCGCCCCCTAGTTCGCACATTAATTCGACCGCACGATTAAGGGCTTTTATAGTGCCATCAGGATCGACGCCACGTTCGAAACGGTAGGATGCATCTGTTGCCAGATTTAATTTTCTAGAAGTTTTACGAATGGATACCGGGTTGAAGCAGGCGCTTTCAAGTAAAATATTAGTAGTTGTTCGAGAAATTTCAGAGTTAAGACCACCCATAATGCCGGCAACAGCGATGGGTTTATCTCCATCGCATATCATGAGCATTTCGGAATCAAGCCGGCGTTCAACCTCGTCAAGTGTGGCAAAGATCATCTCGTTTTGCCGTGGTGTACGAACAACTATCTTTTTCCCGGCAAGGGTATCAAAGTCGAATGCATGCAAAGGTTGACCGTATTCGAGCATGACAAAATTGGTAATATCAACAATGTTGTTGATTGGCCGGAGCCCAACACTTAGAAGACGTTTCCTCAGCCACCAGGGAGATGGACCGATTTTTACATCCTTGATCAGACGGCCTGCGTAGCGGGGGCAAAGTTCAGCTGCTTCAATTTCCACAGCAAATTCACTGCTGGTGTTTTCGATAGCTGCAGATTGTACCGGCAAGGTGAGGGGGTGTCGAACCACTCCGGCAATTTCTCTGGCAATTCCGATGAGCGAAGCACAGTCGGGCCGGTTAGGCGTGAGGTCCACTTCGACGAAAGTATCTTCCAGGCCCATTGTTTTAATAAAGACCTGACCATGCTGGGTCCCTTCAGGGAGTTCCATGATGCCGTCATGCTCGTTGCTCAGTCCAAGCTCCCTTTCCGAACAGATCATGCCGAAGGAATCGACACCACGAATTTTTGATTTGCTGATTTTAAAATTGCCGGGAAGAATCATACCGGGTAGAGCGACAACAACCGCTAATCCCTGACGTACGTTAGGGGCACCGCAGACAATCTGGTGGAGTTCGTCACCAATCTGTACCTGGCAAACAGTGAGCTTGTCAGCATTGGGATGTTTCTCGGTAGATTTGACCAGGCCGGTCTTTAGGGCAGCGAGTTCCTGATACAAGGGTGCTATTGCATCAACTTCCAGACCAAGCATGGTAAGATGATCAGCAAGCTCATCCGGAGATAAGCTATTAATATCTATATAGTTTTGTAACCAGTTAAGAGTGAACTTCATGGCATTATTCGTAATTGTAGTGAAACTGACTAAAACTGCGACAGAAAACGTTGGTCGTTTTCGTAAAAAAGCCGTATGTCGTCAATGCCGTATTTGAGCATGGCGATCCTTTCGATCCCGAGACCAAAGGCAAAACCGCTGTAGACTTCAGGATCATATCCCACCATCTTAAAAACCTCTGGATCAATCATGCCGGAACCGAGTATTTCAAGCCACCCTGTTTTTTTACAAACTCTGCAACCGGCTCCCTCGCACATAACACAGGCAATATCAACTTCGGCACTTGGCTCGGTGAATGGGAAGAAGGAAGGGCGGAATCGAAGGGGTAAATCCTTTTTAAACATTTTTTGGGTAAAAACGGTCAAAACGCCTTTCAAGTCTGCAAAGGAGATGTTTTTGTCGACCAAAAAACCTTCGACCTGATGGAACATTGGAGTGTGAGTAATATCGGAATCACAGCGATACACTTTCCCCGGGGCGATGACCCGAAGGGGAGGCTGCTGGACTTCCATGATGCGGGCCTGCATTGGCGAAGTATGAGTCCGCAGAAGCACTGAATCACTGACATAGAAGGTATCGTGCATATCCCGTGCAGGGTGATGAGCGGGAATGTTTAATGCTTCAAAATTGTAGTAATCGAGTTCAACATCCGGACCTTCGGCAACGGAGAAACCAAGATTCTCGAAAATTGCACAGGTCTCGCGCATAATCTGGGTTACAGGATGCAATCTGCCTGCAGCAGGACAACGTCCCGGCAAAGTCAGATCTGGTCCTGCATGGGAACGGTCGACGCCAGTGACATCATTTAAGGCCTTTTGTTTGTCCTCAAACAATTGTTCAATTTCTGCCTTGATACTATTTGCCAGCTGTCCTATTCGCGGCCTGTCGTCTGTGGAGACTGTGCCGAGTTGGCGCATAATGGTACTAAATTTACCTTTACGCCCAAGAAAACGGATGCGGAAATCTTCAAGAAGGTTTTTGTCGTTCAGTCCTCGCAGGCTCTCTCGGGCCTCGGATTCTAAGCTCTGTAACTCTTGTTCCATGTTGAATGCGAAAGTTAGGTACTCAAAGAAACAATATGCCGGTTATTGGTCAATAAAACCAAAACCGGCACGCAGAAAAAAAGAATGGGTAAATGGCTATGCGTTCGCTTCTTTTGCTATCTCAACCACTCTGCTAAAAGCGTCTGCATCGAGTATTGCAAGGTTGGAAAGTACCTTACGATCAAGATCCACGTTGGCCTTTTTGAGGCCTCCCATCAGTTTACTGTAACTCATGTCATTCATATGAGCGCCGGCGTTGATTCTGGCGATCCAGAGACGGCGAAAATCTCTTTTTTTGGTGCGTCTGTCGCGGTAAGCATATACCAACGCCCGGTCAACTGCTTCAGTTGCAGTTTTGTATAAACGTGAACGCCCACCCCTAAATCCCTTGGCAAGCTTCAATACCTTGTTTCTTCTTCTACGGGCTTTAAAACCTCGTGTTACGCGTGGCATCTCTTAACTCCTTCTATTCCTACCGTCAATTTGCAGTAGGTTCTTAATACTGTACATACAGAGCGTTTTTTTATACTTTGGAAAAAAAGCAGGCTCATCATTTACATGTAAGGCAAAATCCGCCTAATTCCTTTGTAATTAGTGGCATCGACAATATCGGATTGACGCAGACCACGTTTACGCTTCGTTGATTTCTTGGTCAGAATGTGGCTTGAAAACGCTTTATTACGTTTGATCTTGCCCGACCCAGTCAGTTTGAAACGCTTGGCTGCGCCTCTGTTGGTTTTCATCTTAGGCATGTCGTGACTCCTTTACACTTCAATAAAATCTGCTATTGAAAGGGGTTTCAAATTATCAGCTGGCGAAAGGGGATCTCTTTCAACAGCAATTGTCTTTATATAAAATCGAGCTTAACGGGGCTCTTACTTCAAAATTATACCAAAATTATGCTTTTGGGCCTACAAACATCACCAGCTGGCGACCTTCCATTCTAGGTGGCTGGAGGATGATGGCATCATCGGCTAGTGCTTCGGCAATCTTGTTCATGGCATCAACACCGATTGTCTCGCAATAGACGATCTCACGACCTCGAAATCGCATAGTCAATTTCACTTTATTCTTTGCGGCGAGAAACTTTTTCACATGATTGATTTTGAAATTAAGATCATGTTCGTCAGTTTTAGGTCGAAATTTAATCTCTTTTGTTTCTACAATCGTCTGTTTCTTCTTTGCTTCTTGGGTTTTTTTCTTCTGCTCGTAGCGGAATTTATCGTAATTCATCACCCGACATACCGGCGGGTCGGCATTTTCCGAGACGACAACCAGGTCAAGACCTGCATCGTACGCTATGTTTCGTGCTTCTTCTGTTGAAACAACACCCAGCTGGGCCCCATCGTCACCTATTAGTCTGACGTTGGGAAAGCGGATCGCATCGTTTAATAATGCTTTTTCCTCACGTTGTACCGGACCAGTCTTTCCTCTTCTGTTAATAACTTTACCTCCCCGATTCTACGAGCTTAATATTGTGTTATAACCCGATTTCTTCTGAACCTATAGCGGTTCCGGGCAACATTTTCATTCTAAATTGATTAACCCCGATCAACAGGGCTCTTTTCAGTGCCCCCTTGAGGGGGTAAAAAACAAGAAAAGCAATTTCTAAGTCACTAACCCCGCTAGAAAGCGCGGGATAAGTTCCTTCACGAAAATTTTTTCTTGTGAAAAGAACAAGAAAAGATTTTCTAAGTCACTAATATCCTCGGCCCTTCCGAACTTCGTCTGTGATTAAAGCAGCAAATTCAGAAACGGTCATGGGTGATAGATTTTCGCCGTTACGCAGGCGCACAGTTACCTTGTTATCGGCCACTTCTTTGTCACCGATAATAAGCATGTATGGGATTTTGGCAACTTGAGCTTCCCTGATTTTGTAGGTCAGCTTTTCATTACGTAAATCTTTTTCAATCCTAATTCCGGCCTTCCTCAGTTCTTTAAAGACCACCTCACCGTATTCAGCCTGATCGTCTGTGATGTTCATGATCCGTGCCTGCACGGGTGCAAACCAGATCGGAAAAGCTCCAGCATAATGTTCGATCAACACTCCGATAAAGCGTTCGAGCGAGCCCATGAGCGCTCGATGAATCATGATCGGTTGGTGTTCGGTGTTGTCACTACCCGTATAGCCCATTTCAAACCGTTCGGGAAGATTAAAATCAACCTGAATGGTAGAACATTGCCAGGAACGACCTAATTGGTCTTTGATTTTAATATCGATCTTGGGGCCATAGAACACACCCTCACCAGGGTCAACCACATAACCGAGTCCTTTCTTTTCAAGGGCACCTTTCAAGGCTTCGGTAGCTCTCTCCCAGTTTACGTCACTGCCGACATATTTTTCCGGGCGGGTTGAGAGATAAATATCATAATCGTCAAACCCAAAAGATTTGAGAATATGAAGATTGAGATCAAGGATATTGAATATCTCGTCTTCCAACTGATCAGGACGACAGAATATATGGGCATCGTCCTGGGTAAAACCACGCACCCGAAGAAGGCCATGCAGGGCGCCAGCTCTTTCATATCGGTATACCGTACCCAATTCACACCAACGAATCGGCAGCTCTCTGTAGCTTCTTTTCCGGCAATTGTAGATCCCGATATGGAAGGGGCAATTCATCGGTTTCAGCTGGTACTTTACCTCGTCAATATCCATGGAGGAGTACATGTTCTCGCTGTAAAAATCGAGATGGCCTGACGTTTTCCAGAGATCCTGCCTTGCTATATGTGGGGTATAGAGCAATTCATAATCATGCCGATAGTGCTCGTCCTTCCAGAAGTCTTCGATGAGCCGTCGAAGCTGTGCACCTTTTGGTTGCCAAAGAATCAGCCCTGGGCCGATCTCGTCCTGAATAGTGAAAAGATCAAGTTCTTTGCCCAGCTTACGATGGTCTCGTTTTTTGGCCTCTTCCAACGCATTAAGATGTTTCTTCAGATCTTTCTTATCAAAAAATGCCGTGCCGTAAATGCGTTGCAGGACATCTCTTTTTTCATCCCCCCGCCAATATGCCCCGGCGACACGCAATAGCTTGAATGCTTTGATAAAAGAGGTATTCGGCAGATGTGGTCCACGACACAGATCGGTGAATTCGCCAACCTGATAAAACGAAACAGTGTCAACATCCAGATCCTGAATCAGTTCAACCTTGAATTTTTCCTGTTCATCACTGAATAATTTTATTGCATCGGCACTTTTCGATTCAGTACGGGTGAACGGAAGAGCTGCACGAACCAGTTCCGACATTTTGGCTTCAATTTTTTCAAAATCTTCTGTACTAAAGGTCTCGTCCCTTAAAAAGTCATAGTAAAACCCATTTTCGATAGACGGACCTATTGCTACCTTGACGTCTTTGCCAAAAACCTCTCTGACTGCCAACGCCATTATATGTGCCGTGCTGTGGCGTAGAATGTCAAGCGCCTCATCAGAACCAATCTGGATTGGAATAAGAACCGTATCCTCGTTTAAAGGCGTGGTGAAATCAGCAATAACATTGCCAATCCTGGCAGCTACTGTAATCTTACGCTGTTTGTTGGAGAGAAGAGCAGTCAAAGCATCCTGTACGGTGCTACCTACCGGAATTGTGACTGGCTCTCCTTCTATAAGGTTTACGCTTATATTAGTCATGAAATTTCTATATAAAAATAAAGGCTAAAGGAATTAACACTTTAATCAAGTGTTCTCACTTTAGCCTTTTATCTTTGGTAGGCGCGGAGGGGATTGAACCCACGACATCCACCACGTCAAGGTGGCGCTCTCCCACTGAGCTACGCGCCTGGATAGCTATATTAGCCTCGAAAACGATTGAAACTTTTACAGAACTTCTCCTAGGCTTTGCAAGAGCCATTTATTAACATGATTGAATTCACTCCGCAACACCTTTTTAAGTCTGGTAGAGTAATTAGTACCTTAGAAATTCTTTTCTTGTTTTTTAAGAAAGAATTTCGTGAAGGTACTTATCCCGACCTATTTTCCATCTATCGGGATTAGTGACTTAGAAATTCTTTTTCTGCTTTTTGAAAAAGAATTTCGTGAAGGAACTTATCCCGCTGCTTTTTTGCGGGGTTATTTCAATATTAATGGACATTCATGGTCATGAAAAAAAACTCGTGATTATGAGGAAAACCATCGATAATTTTGCTCAGATGGAGGGAAAAATGTGCTAACTTGCTTTTGCGCGGGCTTGAATCGCTTTGGCCAGAGTGTATTTATCTGCGTACTTTATATCCATACCCATAGGAATTCCACATGCTAATCGGGTCAGCAGGATGGGTTCGTTCTGCAGGATATCAATGAGATAAGAGGCAGTGACTTCGCCTGGCACAGTAGAACTGGTGGCAATGATAACCTCCCTGATCGTGCCATTTCGTACTCGGGCCATCAATTCCCGAATTTTTATTTCGTCGGGACCAATTCCGTCCATGGGGGAGATAACACCATGAAGTATATGATAATGACCGCGAAAACTATCTGTTTTCTCAATTGCCATGAGATCACCCGATTGTTCCACGACACAGATAGTGTCCGCCTGACGGCGGGAATCACCGCAGATTGCGCAGGGATCTGTTTCGGAGAATGAAAAACAGCATGAGCAAAGCTGGATGGAGTCGTGCAATTCGGTTAGAGCTTCGGCCAGTTCCCGAGCAAGCGATGGAGGCTTGCGCAGAATGTTCAAAGCGAGGCGTGTTGCTGTTTTTTTGCCGATACCAGGGAGACGGGACAGCTGGTCTATAAGCTTTTCAAGAGCCGGAGGGATAACCTGCATGGGACAATTAAGGCTGCATGAAGTTTGTAAGGCCCGGGATGTTGAGCCCGCCGGTTAATTGGCCAAGCTCCTGTTTGCTGAGTTCTTTCGCTTTCCTTATTGCATCGTTGGTTGCTGCAACGATGAGATCCTGTAACATTTCCGTCTCGTTGGGATCGATAACTGTTTTCTCAATAGCCACTGAGAGCACGTCTCCCTGTCCAGTGACAGTAACCAGGACCATTCCTCCTCCGGAGCTGCCGGTAATAGTTTTTTTTGCGAGGTCTTCCTGTATTTTGGCCATCTTTTCCTGCATGGCTTTTGCCTGCTGCATAATGTTGTTAAGGTCCATTTTTTTTACCTCAGTTGTAATTATCTGCTTCTCGGGCCGATTCGAATATCTCCGACCTGGCCGTTAAAAATCTCTGCAGCCATGACCACTAGTGGGTTATTGGCCAACTGCTGTCTTTTGCGCTGGGGAGATTCATCCCCGTTGGCATCCGGCGTATTGTCAATCTTCGGAATTATAAAACGTACCTTTAACGGTTTTTGAAAAAAATCCAAGGCAAATTCTGTGAGCAGTTGATGGTTTTCCTTTTGACGGAGTACCGAACAGTTTGCCGGGTCGTTGTAAGTGAGGCAAAGTTCCCCGTCGGTGTTCTGTTTGAAGGAATCGGCTCTCTGCAGATCCTGGGACATCCAGACTTTGCGTTCTTTTACATAATTGATAAAATTGGGCCAGTCTTTGCGGATGTCTTTTTCATGGGGGTGGATTTCAAGAGGTTTAGGCTCTTTGGAGATGTTCTCTTGTTCAGGCGGTAATGCCGATTGCACGATTGGCTCGGCTGTCGGAGGATAATGTGAAGTATTCGGCTGTAATCGTTCTGAATTTGCTGGCGGGTCAAGATCTACGGGTTGAGCTGCTGTTGGATTAATTTTTTTTTTAGCTCATTTGTCTCGTTGGTTTGTAATACCTCTTGGAGCGGCATTGGTGTTACTGGAAGCGACGACAGGATTTTATCGAGGTGGCTGAGTAGTGCGGCCACTGGAATCACGTTTGTCGATTCGATTATTTTCAGAAAGGAAGTCTCGAGATTCAGGCGAGGCTGACTGGAGAATTTAATATCTTCTGCCATCGCCATGAGTAAGGAGAGCTTAAGATGCAATGTTTCAGTGGTGTAGTCAGAGGCGAGGTTTTTAAATTCCGTTAGTTCCTCGGCGGGCAGATCGATCAGGTCCGTGCATCCTTCGATTTTGCAGAGAAGAAGGGTGCGGAAATGATCAAGGATATCCTCGACAAACCTTTTAAGGTCCATGCCAAAATCGAAAATTTCCTCCAAAGTCAGAAACACTTCCTTCTTGCTGCCGTCAAGAAGTGCCTTGGTTAGTCGCATGAGTACCTCACGATTAATCAAGCCAAGAACATCGACGACATCCTTGGTGCTGATTTTCTTCTCACCATAGGAAAACATCTGGTCCAAAAGACTTAAACCGTCACGGACCGATCCGCCGGCCTCTCTGACAATAAGAGATAGTGCTGATGGGTCAACTTCAAACCCTTCCGCGCTTACAAGTTTTTGAAAGTGGTCATACAGTTCTTTAGCCGAAATCCTTTTCAGCTCATACTGCTGACAGCGCGAAAGAATTGTGATGGGGATTTTATGAATTTCCGTGGTGGCAAACATGAAATAGACATGCGCAGGCGGCTCTTCCAGTGTCTTCAACAGCGCGTTGAAGGCCTCCGTGGTCAGCATGTGTACTTCGTCTATGATGATAATCTTATATGGTGAAGAAGTGGGGAGAAAGCGAATCTTTTCTTTCAGCTCCCGAATCTCCTGGATGCCGCGATTGGATGCACCGTCTATTTCGTACAAATCAAGGGAGGAACCGGTCGCGATCTGTCGACAGGATGGACATTGGTCGCAGGGCCGCTTGCCGGGCTCGTCGGCCTGGCAATTTATCGCTTTGGCCATGATGCGGGCAAGCGTTGTTTTGCCGACGCCTCTCACCCCCGAAAACAAAATGGCATGGGCAACCCGGTTGCGGATAATACTATTCTGAAGAGTCGTGACAACCGGCCGCTGACCGATTACCTGACTGAAAGTTTGGGGTCTGGCTTTTCTGGCAAGAACAAGATAAGACATGCAACACCGGGGCTGGTATGAATAAATGTCTGGTGGAGCGGTGAAAAAATGATAGCCGGGTTACCTGCAACACACAAAGAGATTCGCTGCCGTTGCTTCCTTCCGGACCTGGCGGAGTTCACGATTCTTTGTTGCGCAGGGCCCGGCTATCAAAGTCGAACTCATATATTGGCGGAGAGAGTGAGATTCGAACTCACGGTACTTGCGTACACACGCTTTCCAAGCGTGCGCCTTAAGCCACTCGGCCATCTCTCCATCTCAAAATGCTCTGGAAATTGTGTGGTACTATCTAAACCGTCGATGACCTTTTAGCAATCAAAAAGTAAGCACTTTCCAAAAAAATGTCTCAAAGCTATTTGAGGCTGTTCTCTTTTTTGTCTTTTCGTCTGGATCTAAAAAATATCTTAAGAAGTGCACTGCACTGTTCGGCAAGTACCCCATTGCGAATTTCGATTTCGTGATTGAGATGTCCGTCATTGCCAATGGCGTATACTGATGAGGCTGCACCGGTTTTCGGGTCAGTGGTCCCGTAAACCAGGCGTTCAATCCGGGCCTGGATCATTGCCCCCATACACATTACACACGGTTCCAGCGTTACATAAAGGGTCGTACCGGGCAGGCGATAGTTCTGCAGTCGTTCTGCAGCTTTCCTGATGGCGATGATTTCGGCATGGGCTGTTGGGTCTTGATTGCGAATAGGGGTATTGCCGGCAGCCGCAAGGAACCCGTTGTCGTCGATAAGAACTGCACCAACAGGGATTTCACCATTCTCACCGGCAATTTCTGCCTGCAATAATGCCTGGTGCATCCAGTACTCATCTAGATCGAGGCAGGTCGTAGGAGGGTTCATCCGAATAAAATACCCCTGTAATTTTTTTTCAACATTTAACAAAAAAGATCAGCCCTTTTATTTGCTTTTTTTGTCTTTTGACCATATAAATAAAAGAAGCTGTTACATTTTCGAAATTTCTTTTACCGTATTGTAATTACTCTTATGTATAAAGTTCTCATTTCAGATTCTTTTGAGGCAACTAAGGAAGGCTTGATGTCCGCCCTTCAGGACAGGTGCGAGTTGACTTGTATATCCAATGAAGCCGAATTTCAAGAAGAGATTAAGTCCCGCCAGTTTGATCTTATCTTCCTTGATACGGAATCTCTTGATGGAAAGTCGATGACTCAGCTTGACCAGATCCATACCAAGGATCCGTTTTTGCCGATTATCATGACCAGCCAGACAGAAAAGGCCGAAATAATCGTCAAGGCGATGAATAGCGGGGCAAGTGATTTTCTTATCCATCCCATCTCGCCAACACGTATTAATATTGCCGTTGACAAGGCCATAGAGATTAGAGATCAGAGATTCGAGATTGCCTATCACCGCCGAAATCAGGATGTCGTTTATGATTTCAAAGATGTAATCGCTGTAAGCCCCAAGATGAAGCAAATCCTGAAAAGTCTGGAACGATTTGCAAAAACTGACTCGACGATCCTGATCACCGGGGATACCGGTACGGGAAAATCGTTTTTGTCCGGGACGGTTCATTTCAACTCACCGAGACGAAAAAAGCCCTTTGTTAAAATAAACTGTGCAAACATTCCTGAAGATCTACTGGAATCGGAACTTTTCGGACACGAAAAAGGCTCTTTCACCGGTGCCGATAAACAGCGGATTGGCAGGTTTGAGCAAGCAAGTGGCGGTACCATCTTTCTCGATGAGATAGGAGAGATGAATATACGCCTGCAGACCAAGCTACTCAGGGTGCTTGAGGAAAAATCGTTTGAAAGAGTGGGTGGCAATAAAACAATTCATAGTGATGTCCGAATCATCGCAGCCACCAATAAAGATCTGGTGCATCAGGTGGAGGTTGGACTGTTCCGCGAAGATCTTTATTATCGTATCAATGTCTTGCCGGTTCGGCTTCCGTCGCTAAGGGAAAGAAAGGAATGTATTCTCCCCTTGGCAAATTTGCTGTTGAAAAAATGTTGTGCCTCTATACACAGTGAAATCACGTCGTTTTCTGAAAATGCCAAAATATTGATCCAGAATTACGACTGGCCGGGCAATATCAGGCAGCTGGCGAATACCATAGAACGGGCGGTGATTCTTGAGGACAACTACCATAGTACATTCCAACAACCTGGCTCTTCCTGAGAAAATACATAGGCGGCCGGTTGACAGGCAACCATTGACTTTATATCAGGAAGATACGAGCAGGAGAACGGAGTTGGGGGAATCCTTGGCGGAACAGGAAAAAGAACTGATTCTGAGGATCTTGGAAGAATGCCTGTGGGTGCAGAAAAACGCCGCTAATAAACTCGGGATAAGTCCAAGGGCTCTGAATTATAAGATCAATAAGCTGGGTATTACCCATCCTCATTGGCGGCGCAATAAAAAGGTCGAAGAATAATAACTATTCGACCCTTGTCAGCATCTGTTCAATCACTGTAAGACCGGACATCCAGAATGCGGGACTGTCCAGATCAATGTTGAAGGGTTTCAGCATTTCATATGGGGAATCCGATCCGCCTGCCGACAGTAGTTCAAGGTATTTTTCTACAAAAGTTTCACCTTCCTTCTGATAGATTCCATACAGGGCAAGAACCAGCAGTTCTCCAAACGCATAAGAGTAGACATATCCGGGGGTTGACAGGAAGTGGGGGATGTAGGACCACCAGATGAGTACTCATCGCTTAAATTGACCGAGTCACCAAACATTTCCTGTTGGGTGGATAGCCAGTATTCGCTAAGTTGTTCGTTGCTGAATTCTCCGTGTTTTCGCCTTCCCTCGTGCATCAACTCCTCGAAGCGATTCATGGCTGTCTGTCTGAAAACAGTGGCAAAAATGGATTCCAGTTTCTGACAGATAAAAGCGCGTCGTTCCTGGTCATTTTCAAGAGGTCAAGTTGGCTGTTGAAGACAAGAAGTTCGGCAAAGACCGAAGCTGTCTCCGCAAGCGGCAAAGGAGTGTCGCTGTTGAAATGACCCTGAGTGCGGCAAGAACCTGATGAACGCCGTGGCCAAGTTCATGGGCGACGGTGGAGACGTCCCGAAGATTGCCGGTGTAGTTGACCAGGACATACGGGTGCACTTCGGGTACGCAGGGGTGGGCAAAGGCTCCGCCACGTTTACCTGTGCCACCGGGGCGTGAATCCAATTGCAGATAAAAAACATTTCGGCAATTTCCGCCATTGGGGCGAAAAGGCCGCAAAGAGGAAAGTACCGTTTCCCTGCAAGATTTCCAGTCGATATTTTGGTCGGCAAAGAGGGAAGGGGGGCATAACGGTCATAATCTTCCAGTTGTCCAGGCCAAGCAGTTGCCGTTTGACATGATAGTAGCGATTGACCAGATCATAGCGCGAGGTAACAGCTTCTATCAAAGTGTCGACGGTTTTATCCTGTAGCTCGTTCTGCAGGTTCATGGAACTGACCCAGCTGGTGTGTTTACGAAGCCGATCGGTGATCATTTTGTCGGCGGCCAGCGTGTTGAAAATATGGGTGAGAATATGATTATTGTTCTTAAGCCCATTCGGTCATCTCAGCCGCTGCGCTCTGTCTGATCTTGCGGTTTTCGTGGTAGAGATCGGTCAGGACTTCTTCTTCCGTCCTTTTGTTGGGGCCGAATTTGAGATTGCTGAACACCTTATCGAAAAGGGTGGTCCAGGAGTTTCGTCCTACCGCTTCTTTTTCCAGGAGTAATTCTCCTCGACTTCCGTCAATTGGTGGGGACGATATCGCCTCGAGTGTCTCCAGGTAGTGACGGAAACCACTCATTTGGGGGTCGTTCAGCAGCTCGACTGCCTGTTTTTCGTCGACCTGATTCCATTCCAACTCAAAAAAAACTGTTTCCGTGCCACATTTACTATAGAGCTCATGAATCCGCTGGTCGAGTGCGCCAGCATCGGCATTACCCATCTGGGTAGTGAAATTGAGAAAGGAGAAGGTGCCGAGTTTAGTGAGAGCGCTATCCAGATTTTCAAGTTTTTTAATCAGGGAAAGCAGTGCGGTTGCATCGAGTTGTGCAACCTTAGCGTAAAATGCTTTTTTGATCGCTGCCGCTTCGGCTTCACACCACGCAATATCCGACTGGATATATTGATCGTCGCTGCCGGAATATAAATCCGTCAGGTCCCACAGCACTTCAGTGGTGCCAAGCGTTTCATTAAGTTTTGTTGTGTCAGATAGATCAGGCATGCTCGCCTCCATTGTTTTATCGTAAACTGCTGATAAACGGTCCAACTGCATCCGCACCTTGTTCGTCGACCAAACGAATGGTCTCGGAGCCGATAACAGCTATGTCGGCTTTGCCGGTAATGGCCGCGACATCGTCTCGGTTGCGGATACCGAAGCCCACCGCCAGAGGCAGGGCCGTTGCCGCTCGACATCGCGAAAGGTAGGTATTGAAATCGTCATCAAATTCGGATTTTTTACCGGTGACTCCACGGCGGGCGGCACAATAGATGAAACCTGATGCCGATTCATTGAGTGTCGCCATTCTTGCATCCGTTGAGGTTGGGGCGAAAATGAGGATGGGGGCCACCTGATACTTTGTTGCCAGCCGGAAGAAATCCTCGCCCATTTCCGGTGGCAGGTCGGGGATAATCAACCCTTTAATCCCAGTTCGTTGACAATCTTTGAAGAACCGCACTTCGCCGTATTTAAAAATGATGTTGTAGTAGGTCATAAAGAGAAAAGGAATATCGTGCTGCTTGGTCATCTCTTCGCCGAAGGCAACACAGTCGGCAATGGAAGTACCAAGGGCGAGGCTGTCCTGGTTGGCTTTCAGTATCACAGGACCATCGGCCATCGGTTCGGAGAAGGTATCTGCATCTCGATGCAGTCCACTCCATTATCGACCATCTGGGCGATAACCTGTCGGTTTGTCGCAAAGGAAGGGTAGCCTAGAACGATATGGGTCATCAGCAAAATTTTCTTTTTTTCCAGTCGGGTACGTAGGTTTTTTTCAAGTAACATTATAGTTTCACCATTCTGTCTTATCGGATGAACAAAATTGGTAGGTCTTATTTGCTGTATTCTCTGCCGCGGGCAATGATAAACTCTTTCCAGGAAGGGTCATTAAAGGCGTGGGCAATGGTAAAAATATCTTTGTCGCCGCGGCCCGACTGATTAATAATAATGGCTTCGTCGGGACTGAGGCTGAGGCGCTTCTTTAAAGGCCTGGACAAAACCATGGGCTAGATTCAAGAGCGGGAATGATACCCTCCATACGCATGGTCAGATCAAGTGCCTGCATGACCTCATCGTCGGTGGCGGATTCAAAGCGGACTCTTTTTTCTCCGCCAGGTCGGCGAGGATAGGGCTGACCCCGACATAGTCGAGCCGGCCGCCACCGAATGGGTTTCGAGCATCTGGCCGTCATCGTTTTGCAGGAACATGGTTTTATAACCCTGGGCCACGCCTGGGCTGGCGTCTTTGCCGCAGAGTCTCGAGGCGTGATGACCGGTGTCAATACCTTTTCCTCCGGCTTCAACGCCGACAAGCTCCACCTCGGGGTTGTCGAGAAATCCCTGGAATATGCCCATGGCATTGGAGCCTCCGCCTACACAGGCATAAACCCGGGCTGGCGCTTTGCCGTGCTGGGCAAGGATCTGTTTTTTTGCCTCGGTGCCGATAATTGACTGAAACCAGGAGACCATCTCCGGAAAAGGTGCGGGCCCGCAGGCCGTGCCGAAGACGTAATGCGTTGTATCCACATTGGTGACCCAATCCCTGAAGGCCTCGTTGATGGCATCTTTTAAGGTCTTTGAACCGTCTTTGACCGAGACAACGGTGGCTCCCATTTTCTCCATCCAGAAGACATTGGGCCGCTGCCTCAGACATCGACTTCGCCCATGTAAACGGTGCATTCCAGGCCGAATTTGGCGGCCATGGTCGCCGTGGCCATGCCGTGCTGGCCGGCGCCGGTCTCGGCAATCACCCGTTTTTTGCCCATTCTTTTGACCAGCAGACCCTGACCCATGACATTATTGGCCTTGTGGGCCCCGGTATGGTTGAGGTCTTCACGTTTAATATAAATTTTTGCTCCGCCAAAGTGTCTGGTAAGGTTTTCGGCAAAGGTCAGCGGCGTGGGTCTGCAGGAATAGGTGGACATGATATCAAGATATTCCTGCCAGAATTCTGGGTCTTCTTTGGCCTTTCTGAAATTGATTTTCAGTTGTTCAAACGTCTCATGCAGAATTTCCGGGATGAATGCTCCACCCCACGAACCAAAAAAACCTTTATTTTCCATTATTTTCTCCGTAATATAAAACGTGCGGGCGAATTGAATAATTTTGCGACTATAGGAGCGAGGGAGAAGGAAATAAATTATCATGACTTACCTTTTCAGGTCAAGGAGAACAATATGACAAAAGATGGACAAGTTGTAAACAACCCGACGATCGATGCAGATAAAATATTGACCTTTCCTCGCGGCATTCCAGGGTTTGAAAAATACACTACTTATGTCGTCTATCACAAGGAGGAAAATGATATCAGCGCCTTTTGGCTGGAATCCTGTGATGAACCCAAGGTGACCTTTACCCTGGTCGATCCGGGACAATATGGGCTCAGTTATGAGTTGGAGTTAACCGATGAAGAGCGCAATCTGCTGCAGGCGGAAAAAGCCGAAGAGCTCGGCATCTTCATGGTGCTCAGCAAAAAGGACAACAACGGTAAGTCAACACCTACGCTCAACGCCAATATTGTCGGACCGATTATCATCAATCCACGGACCCAGCTGGGCCTGCAGAAGGTTATTTATCGTTCGCATCTCAATACGGTGATTGTTCAAGAAAAATAGCCGAGCCAGCAACTCTATAGCAATTGTTTTTTGCACACCGCACAGAAATCCTCCGGATAATGCCCATTGATAAAGCGCAGCTGGGCCTCGCTGAAGGCCCCGGGTGATTCCGGCAGACGGGGGAGCAGGGCATAGAGCAGCGGCTGGCGTAATGATTTCTTTTCATTCAATCTCTTTGAATATTCAATGGTGGTGACCATTTTCGCTCCGATTCCAGCCAATACCTTTTGAGCCATAAGCAGACCGGTATCGAGTGATCGGCGTGTTTGGCTGTCACACTCAAAAATATTTCCGGGCAGGCTGCCGTCTCCGGCAGGCAGGGTCATAATCTGCAGTTCCCATTGAGATGTCTGTGCCTTGGGGACAAAAAGCATAACCCTTTTATCGCTCCAGACTACCAGGTCAGAGCTCAGATCCTGGCGGTCATCCATCCGCTGATTGGTGGTAATCGCCCGCCGATAATCACTGAAAAAGTCACTGCCATGCTCCAGCTGATATTGTTCTATCAGCTCAGTTATCATATCGCCGCAGCTGTAGGCCGGTATTTGCCCGACAGCTTGTTTGGTTCCGTGGTAATAGCTTTCGACCTGGTCAGGTACCATCGCATACTGCTGATGAATTTGTTGGTGGGAGGCGTGGAGTCGGTACCTGGAGGGGGCAAAGTCGAAACCGTAATTCCAGCCCCACAGGGTCGCCGGTGCAATGCCTTTAATCTTTGCTTTTGAGATAACCGTGATTCTCAGCTCTTCCAGTTCTGCTTCTTTCAGGGCCCTTTTATGGGTTATTGGTGGTGGGACGCCGAGATCTATAGCCAGTCGGACATAGCTGCGTTGATAATAGAGATGTCGCAGTCCCCTGAGATCTTCACTGCTGAGTGCCTCGGTGGAATAGCGGATGGCGTCATCGGCCATATTTGCCGCATAATGGCCGCCCGGGATATAGGAGTTTTGGCGGAGATATTCAAAAACATGGCTTTGCTCATCCCGTGGCCATTCTCCGACAATGGTGCTGCCCCCCTGGGCTCCGGGCCTGATAACCATGACTATCTTATAATCATCCGGCAGGTGAGGATTGTTGGCCACCGCCTCAAAGAGCTCATGATCGTGGATGACCGGCTTCAGGTTGCCGGAACTTTCCTGCCGGTAACGCAGGCCGGTTGGTTTGTCTTGGTCTTTTATGATTTCGCAGCTCTGTTCTGCAAGTTTTTTCAGGTCTTCAGGGTCTGTTGAGCAGGTGGCAAGTGCCAGAAGAAGAGGGGCTGGGGAGATGTTCGAACAGCGCCTTGTCAATGCCATTTTGTTGCAGGGTCTGGCTGAGAGAAACCTGTTCCGGTTGTGGAAGCCTGATACGTTCCGGATGCCTGGCACTGGCATCCGCCCACTCCTTGTCTATATAGGTCCTGCCCCTGAACGGAAAAGGGTTGGGGATCTCGAAGATCCAGTCGGCTTCTTTTACCTCAACGTTACTCTCGGGATAGTTCTTCTCATTGCTGACGGGATCATTTTTATCGGTTATCCCGAGAGACTCAATTTTTGCTGCAGCCTCAAGTTGGTTACCGTATATGCCGGTTTGTGCAGACCGTATTGAAATCTGCCCCCGGGGACGATGCATGTCCGTAATCGTTTCATAGTCATAATGGTTCAGTCCGTCTCCTTCCAGAGAGTAAGTGCCTGTTGATAGATTTGGGACCGGGAGATGCCGAGATCGGAGGCCAGGCGGAGGCTGACATCTTTTAAGGAAAGATCTGAGTTATCCCGGTACCAGACAATCAGTTCCTCTACCGTCTGTCCCTGCACCTTTTCCTCGACCCCGGGCCAGATTATTACCACAAATTCTCCACGGTTGCGACCTTCTCGGCTCTTTGCCAGCAGACTGCTCAGGGTTCCATGCTGAAGGTCCTCAAAGGTCTTGGTCAGTTCTCTTGCCCAGAAACACTGCCTTTCTCCGAAAATCTCCAGCGCGTCTCCGAGCAATGAGTCAATTCGGTGGGGTGATTCATAGAGCACGATCGGATAGTTGCTTGTCAACAAAGAGGAAAGCAGTTTGCGCCGTTGTCCTTTTTTAGAAGGAAGAAACCCGAGGAACAGAAAGCCGGACTCGGTTATTCCCGAAGCGGAAAGGGCGGTGGTCATTGCCGATGGTCCGGGGAGCGGTACCACGGTCAAACCATTCTCGGCAACCAGTTTGACGACAACTGCTCCCGGATCGGAAATACAGGGTGTCCCGGCATCACTGACCAGGGCAATATTCTGACCTTCCTGTAGGCGACTCAGGATCTCTTCGCTTCGCTCGATTTCTTTTTCCCGGTAGTAGCTGATCAGCGGAGTATTGATACCGAAATGATTCAGAAGCCTTTTGGTGTGCCGGGTGTCTTCCGCAGCAATGAGATCGACTTCTCCGAGAATACGCAGGCTCCTCAGGGTGATATCTTCCAGATTACCTATGGGGGTGGGAATGATGTAGAGTGTTCCTGCTTTCTGGTGAACGTCGGAGGTCATGTCGGCTCGCTGTATGAGAAATGATGAGGAAAATTCTTATCTGACAGTATGCTCAATTGATGGAAAAATTGCATCTGCTTTTCTTGACGGAATCTTGGAAAATGTATATGAATATATGTTCAGATACGAACAAAGGAGACGTGATGAACAGTGATCGTTGTGTCAGCCGTATTGTCCATCAGGAAAAGGTAGATCTTGCCAGATCTCAGGATCTTGAATCCGGGGAAGTGGAACAATTATGTCGGCTTTTCAAGGCCTTTTCCGAGCCTGGAAGACTGCGTATTCTCCATGCCCTGTTGCAGCAGGAAATGTGTGTATGTGATCTGGCAGCGCTGTTGAATGTCTCCGAGTCGGCCGTCAGTCATCAATTGAGGCTTTTGCGCACCATGGGTCTGGTTGTGAACAGGCGTGAGGGAACGGTGCTTTACTATCGTCCGGCGGATAAACGGTTGATCGAATTGATTGATGTTGCCGGCTCATTGCTGTACAGGACGTAACTGATAATGGTTGATAGAATGCAGGTTGGAGCTGTGAAAGATTGTTTGTGCGGAAATACGATGCATTACCGGTAAATGAGGATTGTTATGTTGGAAATATTGATAAAATTAATACAGGAAATCTGGCAGATTTTGCTGGACTCGTCTTTTTATATTCTGGTGGGTATAAGCATCGCCGGATTGCTACGGGTAATTCTCAACCCGAACACTGTCCTGCATCACCTCGGCCGCGGCCGCTACAGCTCCGTCTTCAAGGCGGCAATGCTGGGGGTACCGCTGCCTCTCTGATCGTGTGGTGTGCTGCCGGCGGCAGCATCATTAAGGAAGCAGGGAGCAAATAAAGGGGCCACAACCGCCTTTCTTATTTCAACTCCCGAGTCAGGGGTAGATTCCATTGCAGTGAGCTACGCCCTTTTAGATCCTGTGTTGACTATTGTCCGTCCTGTTGCGGCCTTATTGACGGCGATGATAGCCGGATTTACTGAAAATCTCTTTTTCTGGCAGAAGAATCAAGAGGAAATAGTGGTGGATCGAAGCTGTCCGGTGGATGGATGCTGCGATGGACTCGACTGCCCCGATGAGGTTCATAGCAGTCATCATACTTTTGCCGAGAAAATAGTCTCCGGAGTGCGTTTTGGTTATCGGGAAGTCTGGGGGGATATAGCGGGCTGGTTTTTTATCGGGGTGTTTTTGGCAGGTTTAATCAGCACCTTGGTTCCTGAAGATCTGATGCAGACTCTTTTAGGCGGCGGGCTGAGCTCCATGCTGGTCATGCTGGTGGTTGGGGTGCCTCTGTATATTTGCGCCACAGCCTCGACACCTGTTGCCGCGGCACTGATAATGAAAGGGGTAAGCCCAGGGGCAGCCTTGGTTTTTCTGTTGGTCGGTCCTGCCACCAATATCACCTCTCTGTCTGTTTTGACAGGAATTCTCGGGAAAAAAAGCACTTTGATTTATCTGACTATTCTTTCTCTCTGTGCCGTTCTTTTTGGCTTGGGAGTGGATAGTCTTTACCGGTTTTTGGATATTTCACCGCGGGCCATTATCGGTGAGGCCTCGGGCTTGGTTCCGGAAAATGTTAAATTGGTTGCGTTGTGCTGCTCCTCGCGCTGTCTGTTAAACCGCTGTTTACAGCAATTCGAAAAAAATTTGCCGGCAAACCAGCCCAAACTGTTTTCATCAGTCAGTTTCCACCGGTTAACCAGAACTTTAAAAATGCTGATCAACAGAAAACTAACACACAGACAGAACATTGCAGCTGCTGTAAATAATGGGAGTAGCTGTTGACCCCGAGGATGAAGAAACTATTGTGTGAAGTGTTACCAAGCAAAATACGTGACAGCCTCAATTGTACAGCACTTTTAAACAGGTCAGTCATCCAAATCACTACAAAGAGGGAAGATGAGTAAACATATTGGAATATTAACTGCAGGTGGCGACAGCCCGGGTTTAAACGCCGCCATTCGGGGGATCGGTAAATCGGCATTGGCTACGGGAACGATGCATATTGTGGGCTTTCGGGATGGTTTTCGGGGTCTTATGGAGAACAGGACCATGCGGCTTGACAGGGAGACGCTCTCATCGATTCTCACCCGTGGAGGAACAATTCTCGGCACAAGCCGCGATAAACCCCACAAGATGCCGGTTGGCAGTGAGGTGATGGATATGACCGAAGTGATATGTGATAATTATCATCGTCACAGCCTTGATGCACTTGTCTGTATCGGTGGTGGGGGAACACAGAAGAATGCCTATCGCCTGGCCCAAAAAGGGCTGAATATTCTCACTCTGCCAAAGACTATCGACAACGACGTGGCCATGACCGATGTGACCTTCGGCTTTCACACGGCAATGGAAATAGTCACTGAGGCTATTGACCGTCTCCATTCTACAGCCCATAGCCACCACCGCATAATTGTTGTGGAGGTTATGGGGCATAATGCCGGCTGGCTTGCACTGGGGGCGGGGGTTGCCGGTGGAGCTGATGTTATCCTGATTCCGGAAATCCCCTATGATCTGCAATCCACAGCCAATGCCATCCGTAAACGCCAGCAGCGAGGCACTAATTTCAGCATTGTCGCCGTAGCCGAAGGTGCACTTTGTGCGGAAGATCATGCAAAATTGACAAAGTTGAAAGAGATAAAGGCCAAGGCTAAGGAAAAGGGTGACGGCAAGGCGCAGAAAAAAGCCGGAGAAGCTCTGCTGGAATTTTCCCGACAGCAGGGGAATAATACCCTCAGACTGAGCCAGGAACTTGAAGTTATGACGGGACTGGAATCGAGGCTGACAATTCTTGGGCACTACCAACGCGGCGGAACACCGTCTGCCGCAGACAGAATGTTGGCAACCCGGCTCGGCAGTGCCTGTGTCGATTGTATCGAACAAGAGGAATATGGGGTGATGGTGGCAGTTCATGGAGAAGGCACCAGAACTGTTCCCCTCAAGGATGTGGTGGGCAGGAAAAAATTAGTGCCGCTTGATCATCCATGGATTCGGGCAGCCAGAAACGTAGGTACCTGCCTGGGAGATTGATCCTCCGGTCATTCTTCATTCTGCTTATAATTTGAGGCCGGTGTCTGCTGTATACCGGCCTTTTTGTTGAAGGTCCAGCTGTTGAATTTTGGGAGAAATATAATTGCTTTTGTAATTTTTCTCACCATAAGTATACTCAGATAATGGGGAATAATATTTGTACAAGCAGAGATAGCAGGAGGACGACCGTGTCCGACGATAAATGCCCAAACCATTCATCTGAAAAAACCGATCGTCGCATTTTAATTATTGAGGATCAGCCAGATATAAGAAATTTGCTGGTCAACTATCTGGAAACAGAAGGGTATGAGACTAAGGGCGCTGAAAATGGTTTGGACGCACTCTTTCTCCTGGAGCAATGGCCTGTGGATCTGGTGACTGTTGATCTGAATATGCCCATTATGAATGGCCATGATTTCATCGAAAAAGCTGTGGAGAGATGGCCGGATCTTCCCATTATAGTGGTTTCAGGAATTGGGGCCGTAGATCAGGCGGTTGATGCACTGCGTATAGGAGCACGCGATTTCATAACAAAGCCGATTGAGAACTTTTCCCTGGTTAAAAATACCATCGAAAAAACTCTTCAGGCGGCTGAACTTATCAGACAGAACCGTGACTATCAACAAAACCTGGAAAAAAAAGTCGAACAACGCACAATTGAACTAGAAGAGACTAAACGTCAATTGTTGTATAGTCTTGGTAAGACGGCGGAATATCGTGACAATGAGACGGGTAGACATGTTATTCGAGTGGGTAAGATCTGCTCACTTCTAGCCAAAGCCACGGGGATGAATTCAGGGCTGGCCAAAACCTTCTCGGAAGCCGCCCCCCTGCACGATATCGGCAAAATAGGTATATCCGACACAATTCTTCTGAAACCGGGAAAACTGACAGAGGAGGAACGGAGTATAATAGAGAAACATTGCGAAATCGGCTGCGATATTCTGCGCCATTATTCCGCCGCCAAGGTCACAGCAAGGAGTCAATTTTGAGGAGATCGTTCGCATGGGCGCTGATGTCAGCGAACTCTCACTCTTGGAAATGGCAATGGTCATTGCGCTCTGCCACCACGAACACTGGGATGGCAAAGGATATCCCTGTAAACTGTCCGGAAAACAAATCCCGTTCATTGCCAGAATTGTTGCCGTTGTCGATGTGTACGACGCCTTGGGGAGTGAGCGTCCATATAAAAAATCTCTTCCCGAGGAAATTTGCCAGAATATTCTTCGGGAAGGCAGGGGGAGTCATTTCGATCCTGAGATCATTGATGTGTTTTTTGCAAATATTAATCATATCCTTGCCATTAAGAAGAAGTGGATGGATTGACAATCTGGTCTTCTCGTGCGCCCCTGCTTCCTATTGTCGAGGTGATTCTTTTAGGTTATCCCTTTAATTCAACTTCATATCACCTACCTCACCTTTACAGGATTTGAGTATGAACGTAATCACTAAAACTGCAGATCTTTATGACACTTACGAAGAAAAACTCCAGGGACTTAATCAGGTAAGGGACAGCGGTCCAGCGGCGATGAGCATCACCGTTACAAAACTATGAATGTTCCGTTGTTGGGCATAAATATGTGTCGGCCCATGCGGCAAACTCTCAGGAATTTTCTATGTGGCGTATTTGCTTTGTTTTTTTGCTCCTGATTACCATCCTTGATGTTGTTCCGGTGCAGTCCTTTGAGCTGGAAAAACCCGAGTGTATTGCACCGGCCAAACCGGGAGGCGGGCACGATATCATGTGCCGGCTGCTGGCAGAATCTGTTGCCGAATCGCTCTTGATTGATATGCCCATTCACTATATGCCCGGAGGTATTGGCGCCTTGGCTTATAACTATGCCGTAAGTGTCCGGAGTAAGGATGCCAACATGGTGGTTGCCGCAAGCACCGGTACTGCACTCAATCTTGCCCTGCATAAGTTTGGCAAATATACCGAGGCGGATGTCCGTTGGCTGGGCGCCGTGGGTACTGACTACGGAGTAATTGCCGTGCGGGCTAATGCACCATGGCAGAACTTGGACGAATTGATTGATACATTGAGGCAAAAAGCTAACAAGATTGTTATAGGTGCCGCCGGTTCCATTGGCAGTCAAGACTGGATGAAAATGGCCCTGACCCTCGATAAGGCAGGAATCGATCCCAAATCAATACGTTATATATCTTATGAGGGGGGTGGTGAAGCCTCCCATGCCTTGCTTAAGGGAAATATCCAAGTTTTTCCCGGCGATTTCACTGAAGTTGTCAACCATTTGAAAGGGGGCACGATAAGAATCCTCGCCGTATTTTCCGAGAAGAGACTTCCGGGGAAGTACGCAGATATCCCTACAGCCAGGGAACAGGGATATGACGTGGTCTGGCCGGTCTGGCGCGGTTTTTATCTACCACCGAAGATTTCAAACGATGAATATTACTGGTGGGTAAATACTCTCTATCGCCTTGAGGCGTCCGGGATTTTACCTCGGCAAAGAGAAAAACTGCATCTGTTCCCGCTTATGGTTATCGGAGATGAATTTGACCAGTATGTCAAACATAATGTCCGGCAACTTCGGGAGTATGGACAAAAGTTTGGTCTGGTTCCGTGAGTGAGCGATTTTTTATTCTATTTTTGTTCAGCTGTGGAACAGTCTACCTCTATTTCGGACTAAGGATTGAGGTCCCTTTTGCTTACGAACAGCTCGGACCCCGGACCTTTCCCGTTCTGCTCGGTTCTTGTTTACTCGCTCTCTGCCTTTTGAGCTTGTTTTTTCATAAAATGTCAACCCTGCAACTGAAGGGCAGTGTTGTCAAACTTGTTTTGGTTGTTTTTTTCTACCTGCTTTCTTTCGAATTGCTCGGTTTCATGTTGGCGACAACCATCTCCTCGTATGCAATAGCCCGTTTTGTCGGGAGCAGCTGGATGCAGGGACTCTTGACAGGGCTTGTCATTGCCATATTTTTCTATGGTGTTTTCAATTTTCTGCTAGGTGTGCCACTGCCACTTGGCTCACTTTTTCGCCTGGGCAGCTAAATGGAAACCCTACACTTGCTTTTGCAGGGGCTGACCACTGCGGCAATGCCTGTAAATCTGCTGATGCTTGTTGCTGGAATAACTCTCGGCATGCTCATCGGGGCCATCCCCGGCATCAGCGCCGCAAACGGCATTGCCCTCATGTTACCTGTCAGCTACACTTATTTTGGGGTATGTCCTGGGAAAACCCTTTGAAGATAATTTGCGTTTGGCGCTGGCAATCAGCGGCGGCGATTTTACCGTTCTTGGGCAAAATGCGGTAACGATATCTCTGTGGAGTTGCATTTTCTTCTCCATTCTCGCTAAAGCAGTGGTGCAGTGGCGAAGTTCCTCCCTGCAATAGGAGGTTGTCCGAGAATGTCATTTTGCCTAATCTCTTCGTTATTCACAAAAAACAATGCTCGCAATATCGCATATATGGCTGTGCTTATTTTTTGTAAATGCCTCGACCTTAATCAAAATGCCTATTCTCGGACAACCTCCTAGACTGCAAGGTTACGCCGAAGTATCTGTAGCTGCGTGGTCGAGTCGGTATTTTCGCTCCGGACGGCCCTTGGTGCCATAGTCGAGGTGGATGGTAAGTATTCCCTCGGAGATAAGATATTCCATATATTTTCTTGCCGTTGTCCTGCTGACACCAATGGCATTGCCCATTTCTGTGGCACTCATAACCCTGTTGCCCTCCTCTTCGAATACGGCCAAGATGGATTTAAGAGTTACCGTATCAATACCCTTGGGTACGTCGCCTACGGCCATTGACACCGCTGGTGCCGATTTTCGAAATAATCGATCGGCTTCCTCCTGCGTCAGAGTTCCTGCTGTTGCCATTTGCTTCTTGTAGGTATGGTAATTATTAAGGGATTCCTGAAATCTCTCAAAAAAGACCGGCTTGATCATATAATCGAAAGCGCCACCCTGCAGGGCGCTATGGAGCATCTCCACCTCGCGTGCGGCGGTAATGAGGATGACATCGGTACCGTGGTGGTTGGCACGCAGTTCCCGGAGAAATTCAATTCCATTTGATTCCGGGAAATAGATATCAAGGAGGATGAGGTCCGGCTCAAGGGTTTCCAGCAGTAATCTTGCTTCTGCAATGGTGTTGGCAATACCAGTCACTTCAAAGCCGCTGACTTTTTCCACAAAGGCCTGGTGAGTTCTGGAAACCTTTTGGTTATCTTCAACAATTACTACTTCAAGGAGTGTCATGACCTGTACCTTTTCTTTGCTATGATGATTTCAAAGCGAGTACCGCCCCCATCGCCCTGTCCGACTCCGATTGTTCCGCCAAGAGTGTCGATGGCTTTTTTGGCAAGATAGAGTCCGTATCCTCGCTGGTTGCCACTTTTAGTTGAGACGCCCTTTTCAAAAATCCTATCGAGCAGCTCATCGTCAATACCAAGTCCGGAATCCTCGATTTCAAAGATGAGGTCATGGCCGAAATCGGACATGAAAAGACTCACCCTGGGCTTGTCTTTGCCGGCGACAGCCGCTTCTATGCCGTTGTCGATAATATTGCCGAGCACGGTGGTCAGTGTATGGCGATCAAGTTCGTCGGGCAGGTCGATCATCCTGCTTTCCGGGTCAATAAGCAGCTCGACTTTCTGCTCGCTGGCGTACATACACTTGCCGATAATCATCGAGGAGAGCAATCTGTCCGGCAGATTTTCGGCGAGGAATCTGATCAATTTTCTGTGGCCCTTCGTTTCGTCGGCAATGAAATCAAGTGCGTCATCGTACGCCCCTATTTGCAGCAGACCGACAATGGTATGGAGGGAATTGGAATATTCGTGGGTTTGGGCACGCAGCATGTCGGAGAAGGTCTGTACCTGTGAAAGTTCCCGGGCAATAATGTCGATATCTTCCTTTCTCCTGAAGGTAACCACTAATCCATGCATCTCACCAACCGGCTCGGCGTTAACAATGACTGGGATTCCGCTGAGAATGAATTCCCTGTCGGAAACCGGTTCGCCTGTAGCGAGAATATGAGTGGCATCCAGGTCGGGGAAAAAACTGTTCAGGTGTTTATCCTCTAACTCCATCCGATCCTGCAGATTGAGGGTCTTTAAAGCCGCTTCGTTTACCAACGTTATGTTGCCGTCGGCGTTTGTTGAAATAATACCCTCACGGATAGATTCAAGCAGGGCTGTCCTTTCCTGGAACATATAGGCGATCTCCGATGGTTCAAGGCCGAAGATTACCCATTTGACGCCCTTGGCGATAAAAATAGCCGCCACCAGTCCAAGGGTTATAAAGACAAAAATGAAAAAAATGATCTTTTCAATGTAGGCTTCAGAAACCTTTCGCATGGATTCGACCGGATATCCTGCCGAAACCATACCGATAATTACATAATGGCGGTTCAGAATGGGCACCGAGCCGCGGATAAATCGACGGCCATTTTCAACGGTTTGCTGTGAGTAATCACTGCCGTACTTCAGGGCTCTGATCGCCAGAGGATCGGCGATTTTTGTTCCTATCACAGCCGGGTCGGGGTGACTGAGGATGATACCGTCGCTGTTGGTGATGATGATGTATTCGACATCGGTCTGCATTGCAATTGTATCGACGAGAGCCTCGATTGAGCGAAGGTCTTGTGGTCTGTTGATGGATTCCTGCCGCTCAAGGAGAACAGCGATCTGCTTGGCGGTCTGAATGGCTCTTTTCTGCGTTTGTTTGTCGACGATATCGAAGGTCAGCTGGGAAAAGATGCCACCGATGGACACCAACAGTACCACTACCAGGACCATGATGATAATGGTCACCGAGTCAAGTATCCGTTTGGGTCGAACGGATTGGTAGAGATTGATAACCGCAGTCTTCATATGGGACAGTATAGAGAGAAAATGAATTTTTGGAAATCGTAATAATTTCCTGCCTGTTGTTCTCTGCCGACATAAGCTGCAAAAGTACTTGTAAAACACAAAAGTACTATAAAAAAACCTAATATTGACCAATTGTTACTGATTAATCATATTATGCTCAGAAATGTAAAAATTCACGGTTTATTTTAGGAGAACGGGGGCGCTTGACCCCGTGCGTCCACATCCAAGAAACATTCCAAAAGAAGGAGCACGGTATGAAACTGAGAAAATTGGCAGCAACAACTCTACTCTGTACATCACTTATGGTGGGCTCGGCCTTTGCAACAACCATAGAAAGACCTGAGTGCATCGCCCCTGCCAAACCTGGCGGCGGCTTTGATCTGACCTGTCGTATTGCCATGTTGGGTCTAAAAAGTGAGCTTCCAAAACTTATGCAGGTGACCTTCATGCCGGGTGGAATCGGTGCGGTGGCCATCAACATGTTTAATTCCACCCGAACCGATGACCCCAATGCCATAGTTGCTTTTTCTTCCGGTTCTCTTTTAAATATTGCTACAGGAAAATATGGACAATGGACGGAAAATGATGTGCGCTGGCTCGCCTCTGCCGGCGCCGATTTCGGAGCGGTTATCGTCAGGAACGATTCCAAGTTCAAGACGCTGGGTGATTTGATGGCACAGTTGAAAAAGGCGGAGAATAGTGTCGTCATCGGTGCAGGCGGCTCAGTGGGTTCCCAGGATTGGATGAAGGCTGCACTGCTGGTTAAGTCGGTTGATAAAGATCCCAAAAAGATGCGCTATGTTGCCTATGACGGTGGCGGTGATGCCATTGCCGGGCTTCTTGGCGGCAGTATTGAGGCATATATGGGTGATGTTGGCGAGATGGCTTCTCGCATGGACGGCAGTTTGCGAGTACTCGCAGTCATGTCCCCCGATCGTCTGCCGGCTCCTTTTGACAAATTCCCAACGACGAAAGAACTTGGCTATGATGCCGAATGGACCATCATGCGCGGCTACTATATGGGCAAGAACGTCTCTGATGAAGCCTATAACACCTGGGTAGATGCCTTCAAGGCGGCTTATGCCACCGATGAATTTGCCAAGATTCAGAAAGAAAAAGGTCTTCTCCCTCTCAATATGGCAGGCAAGGAGTTTGATGCCGATGTTAAAAAACGTGTTGAAAAGATGCGCGGAATCGCCAAGGAAGCCGGTTTGATCAAATAAATTCTCGGTGAGAACAGCTCCCCGGTTCGACATTCGGGCCGGGGCATTCGGAGGGAAAAATGGCGGATAGAATTTTTGGCTGTATCGCCCTGGCCATTGTCCTGGGCTACGGTTTTATTGCCTTTACCATTATTGAAGCACCGTTCCAGTATGACCCACTGGGCCCTGAGACCTGGCCGCAGATACTCTCGGTCTTTGCCGGTCTCTGTTGTATTTACATAATCAGCCTTCCGGATAAAGATGGATTCAAAGTCCTGGGAACAACCCTGGTTCGAATTGCCATCCTTGTCATCCTGCTGTCGGCCTATGCCTATCTCTATGAGCCGTTGGGCTTTATCCTGTCGACCACCTTGTTTTGCCTGGTGTTATCGAAAATACTGGGTGCAACTGTCTGGCAAGCCGGTCTGTTTGGTGTGGCAACGGGTGTTTTCGGATACCTGATCTGCGCTGTATTGTTGGACCTGAACCTGCCGGAAGGGATTATTATAAAAATAATGCGAGGACTGTCATGAACGAAGTATTTTCCGGTCTCTATCAAGGTTTTGGGGTTGCCCTCGATCCGATGAATCTCCTGTATGTAATTATCGGCTGTTTTTCAGGAACACTTATCGGAGCCCTGCCGGGTATAGGCCCTATCAATGGAGTGGCTATCCTTTTGCCCATTGCATACGGCTTGGGCTTACCGCCCGAATCGGCCCTCATCCTCCTTGCCGGGATTTATTATGGGGCCGAGTATGGTGGTCGAATTTCGTCCATACTACTCAATGTTCCGGGCGACGCAGGTGCCGTCTTTACCACCCTTGACGGCAATCCCATGGCCAAAAAAGGGGAGGCGGGGAGGGCGCTGTCCCTGTCGGCAATAGCCTCATTTGTCGGGGGGACATTTGCGGTCATCCTTATGAGCCTTTTCGGGCCAATGCTGGCCTCTGTAGCAATTCACTTTAATCCATCGGATTATGTCGCCCTGATGGTCTTCGCCTTTACCTGTCTGGCCTCTCTTGTCGGCAAAAATCCTATTAAAACCCTGCTCGCGGCCATAATGGGCCTGATGATCGCCTCCATCGGGATCGATGCTAATACAGGTGTGGCCAGGTTCACCTTCGGTATCCCGGATATCCTGGCTGGGATTGATTTCCTGGTTATTGTCATCGGTCTTTTTGGTATGGGTGAACTGATCACCCTGGTGGAACATCAGATAACCGGCAGATTGAAGGCTCTTCCTGTCGGCAAGAGCTTTGTTTCATGGAAGGATCTGGGAGTGGTTAAATGGACAATTGTCCGCTGTTCGCTGATTGGTTTTTTTATTGGGGTTTTGCCGGGGACAGGTGCATCTGTGGCATCGGCTGTGGCCTATGGAACGGAGAAACGGATAGCCGGAAAAAGTGGTGCAAGTTTTGGTACCGGAGATATTCGTGGTCTTGCCGCACCGGAAGCAGCCAATAACGCGTCGGCTGGAGGAGCCATGGTGCCTATGCTGACCTTGGGGATTCCTGGTTCCGGAACGACCGCCATTCTCCTCGGAGCCTTGCTGCTTTTTAATGTCACTCCAGGACCTTTGATGTTTCAACAGCGTCCGGAAATTGCCTGGGGTCTCATCGCTTCAATGTATATAGGCAATTTGGCACTTCTGGTCATCAACCTGCCTTTGGTCGGTCTGTTCGCGCGACTCCTGACCGTCCCGCAGAAATATCTAACCCCGATGATAGCCGTTTTAGCCTTTATGGGGGTATACTCGGTGGTGAGTAATCCCTTTGATCTCTATATGGTTATTGGCCTTGGTCTCTTCGGTTGGCTGCTTCGGAAGATGGGTTTTTCTCTTGCCCCGGTTATTCTCGGGGTGGTTTTGGGCGGTTTGTTTGAAGATAATCTGCGCCGAGCACTGTCTATTTCCGGTGGTGACTGGATGATTCTTCTTGAGTCCGGACGGAGTATTGGGATCTACATTCTCACTGTGCTGATCTTGGTTCTGCCACCCCTCTACAGCAGAATAATCAGGAACAGAAAGGCAAAAAAGGCCGAGAGCGCTGAGTGATATTTCCGGGCATTTTGGATTGAAAGAGCAGGTTGAAGATAATTGGCATGACTGGAAAATCAATAATGGCGGGTTTGCAGGGAAAAGGCGTGTTGCAGGTGATTGTTACACTTGTTATTGGTGCCGGTGGGGCTGTGCTTGCGCGTATGGCAGGTCTTCCGGCCGCCGCCCTGATTGGTTCCACCCTTGCCGTTTCCGCAGTCTCATTTTGCCGGTTACCGACCTACGTTCCATCGTGGTTAAGGAATATGGCCTTTGCCGCCATCGGCTGTTCGCTTGGTTCCGGGGTAAGCACTGATTTTCTCGAGATGGCGGTAAAGTGGCCTCTCAGCCTGAGTGGTCTTGTTCTGGTAATGGGGGTTATACTCTTTGCGAGCAGTTGGGTCCTGACCGCATTTTTTGGCCAATCGAAGGAGACGGCGATCCTTGCGGCTTCACCAGGAGCTTTGACCTATTCCCTGGCCATTGCTGCAACCGGGGTAGGTGACGCCAGGGCAATTATCGTCATCCAGAGCATCAGATTGCTATCGATCACTACCGGATTACCGCTGGTACTCGACCTGCTGGATCTGCAACAGGGGAGTGGTAGTAGTGGTCTACAGAACAGTATTCCTCTTGTGGCAACAGCCGGCCTGTTCCTGCTCACTTTGCTGTTTGGCTTCATTCTGGAAGGAAGACGACTCCCTGCAGCCTATCTGATATCTGGTGTCCTGGTGAGTGGCATTCTGCACTATCTGGGCGTTGTTTCCGGTCGGCCACAAGCCGGATTTTTATTAACCGGATTTGTCATTACCGGGTCGGTGATCGGGGCCAGATTTACCAATATTCCTCTTGCCGATATCAAACGACTGGTCGGCGGAGCTCTTGCCGTGGTGGTAGTTTCAAGTACTATTGCTGCGCTGTTTGCAGCCCTTGCGGCAAAACTTCTTGGCCTGCCTTTCGGCCAGATATGGGTCTCTTACGCGCCAGGTGGGGTGGAGGCTATGGCAGCGATGGCCCTTTCCCTCGGTTATGACTCCGCCTTTGTCGCCACCCATCATCTATTTAGGATCATTTTGTTGCTTTTTATTCTGCCCATTCTCCTGGGATTCTTCAGGAGAACCAAAACCATGGCATCCACTAAAGGGTAAACACGCTGAAATCTCTTCATTTATTCCCATTCAAGTATGAAAATATCGCAAAAACCTCAAATTGGTGATGGTTAAGTAAAAAGCTTCATATCCGAGGCGTGTGAATTTTGCTATTATTTCGGCGTACTAGAGTACGTCGTAATGATAGTGAAATTTGCAACAACGAAGTAAATGAAGAGTTTTTACGACACCATTCAAAGATAGGAAACAAATATGATCAAACAATACAGGCAGACAGAAGAAGCACGACTGATGCTTGGGGTTGAGCCATTACCGCTTACCCGGCAGCAGGTTCTGGAAGTTACCCTCCTCCTTGAACAGCGCCATCCGGAAAGTGACTTTCTGTTAGGACTGCTGCAGGACAGGGTGGAACCGGGTGTCGGTAAAGCGGCACAGGTAAAGGCTGAGTGGCTGGAAAAAGTTGCTCTCGACGAGGTTCAGGTGCCTTTACTGGAACCGAAATCAGCCATCGCGATGCTGGGACAGATGGGCGGTGGCTATAATATAGCGGCACTGCTGCGGCTGTTGGCAACAGAAGGGGGTTCAGCACCCGCTGCATCAGCGTTAAAAGGGTTGATCAAAGTCTATGAGGCCTTTGACCGGATAGCGGAACTGGCAGAACAGAATCCTCATGCGAGGGAGGTTATTGAATCATGGGCGAAAGCGGAGTGGTTTACCACGGGTTCTGCACTGCCCGAGTCGATGGTCCTGACCGTCTATAAGGTGGATGGGGAAATCAATACAGATGATTTTTCACCCGGCAACCAGGCACAGTCGCGGGCTGATATCCCACTCCATGCCACCTTTTTCGGGACCAAGCGCTTTCCCGGCGGGATCGAAAAGATAAGCGAATTGCGCCGGGCCGGAAAGATCGTGGCTTTTGTCGGCGATGTAGTTGGCACCGGCTCGTCCCGCAAGTCGGCGATCAATTCGCTGGCCTGGCATATCGGCCAGGATATCCCCAATACTCCGAATAAGCGGCGGGGCGGTGTAGTGCTTGGGGCGACCATTGCCCCGATCTTCTATGCTACCGCCCGAGATGCCGGAACCTTAGCTCTGCAATGCGATGTCCAGCAGCTGAAGACAGGTGATGAGATTGTTCTCGATCTGAAGAGTTGGCGAATCATTTGTGATGACAGGGAAATCGCTGTAGAGTCACCGCCACCCACCTTGCAGGACGAATATCGGGCTGGAGGTCGCTTGAATCTCATTATCGGCAAGAGCCTCACCCGTCAGGCCTGCAGTTTTCTGAGTATCCCGGAGCCGGATTTTTTTGCAAGCACCAAAAATCCCAAACCTAAAGAATCCCAGAGCTATACCCTGGCCCAAAAGATGGTCGGTCGGGCCTGTGGACTCCCTGGCGTTTTGCCCGGAACGGTCTGCCAGCCGAAGATAACCACCGTCGGCTCCCAGGACACCACCGGACCGATGACTATGCAGGAGATTGAGGAGCTGGCATGTCTGCGTTTCAAGACCGATTTGTTCATGCAGTCATTCTGCCATACCGCTGCCTATCCCAAGAAATCAGATGGTCCAAGATGGCAGACAATGACCGAGACCACTATCAATTGCGGCGGGGTGGCACTGAAACCAGGGGACGGGGTTATCCATCCCTGGCTGAACAAAATGCTCATCCCCGATACTGTGGGCACCGGTGGCGATTCCCATACCCGTTTTCCTTTAGGGATTTCTTTTCCTGCAGGTTCAGGCCTGGTCGCCTTTGCCGCAGCGCTGGGCTTTATGCCCCTGGAGATGCCGGCGTCGGTGCTGGTGCGTTTTACCGGCAGGCGTCGGCCGGGTATCACCGTGCGGGATATGGTCAACGCTATTCCCCTGGCGGCGGTTGAGCAGGGCTTTCTTACTGTCAGCAAAAAGGGCAAAAAAAATATCTTTGCCGGGGCTATCCTGGAGATTGAGGGCATCGACGACCTGAGCGTCGAGGAAGCCTTTGAACTGAGTGATGCCTCCGCTGAGCGCAGCGCCGCTGCCTGCGCCGTCGCTTTGCCCTTGCAGGCGGTGACTGAGAATGTGCTCAAAAATATAACCTTGCTGAAACAACTGGTTGAGGACAGTTATTCTGATACTGAAGCTCTCTTGCGACGGATCATGGTCCTGGAGGAATGGCTGGCAAAACCGGAACTCCTAAAAAGAGATGACCTTGCTGAGTATCTTGCGGTCCTCGAAATAGATCTCGACTCAATTTCCGAGCCGCTGCTGGCTGTCCCCAATGACCCGGACGATGTCAAACCGCTGAGTGCAGTTGTCGAGACCAGGATTGACGAAGCCTTTATCGGCTCATGCATGACTCATCTTAGTCATCTGCAAACAGCAGCCCGCCTGCTCGATGGCGAGCCGTACGCCGAAAGCCGGATGTGGCTCGCCCCCTCCACCCGCATGGATCGCGACGCCATCCGGGCGGAGGGCGGTTTGAGCACCTTTGGTCAGGTCGGTTGCCGGGTCGAAACTCCCGGGTGCAGCCTGTGTATGGGGAACCAGGCGCGGGTGAGGCCGGGGGCCACGGTTATCTCCACCTCAACCCGAAATTTCGACAATAGGCTGGGCGATGGCGCCCAGGTCTATCTGGCATCGACAGAACTCACCGCCATCAGCGGCCTCCTCGGCAAGCTGCCGAGTGTCAAAGAGTATTTTGCCTTTCTCGACAGAAAATAGAGGAAGGTTTTTTAAAAACAGGAGAAACAGGTACAGACAATGGCTCGAAAAAAGCTGAAACAACATGAAATCAACCGGGACTGGTGCAAGGGCTGCGGGATCTGCGTCAAGTTTTGCCCGAAACAGGTTTTGGAACTGGATAACAAGGATAAGGCGGTTGCAACTCGTCCGGCAGAATGCATCTGCTGCAAACTGTGCGAAATACGATGCCCGGATCTGGCCATCGAAATTATCCTGGATGAGGGAGAGAACAATGAGTGAGAATATTTGTTTTGTTCAAGGCAACGAGGCCTGTGTGGAAGGTGCTCTCTATGCCGGGCTGGATTTTTTTGCCGGTTACCCGATTACTCCATCAACAGAGATAGCCGAACTCCTCTCCGCAAGGCTGCCACAGAAAGGCGGGAAGTTTATCCAGATGGAGGATGAGATCGCCTCAATGTGTGCTATCCTTGGTGCCTCACTTACCGGGAACAAGGTCATGACCGCAACCAGTGGACCAGGTTTTTCCTTAAAGCAGGAGGCCATCGGCTATGCCTGTATGGCGGAGATCCCCTGCGTGATTGCTAACGTCCAGCGGGGCGGACCTTCTACCGGGAACCCTACCCATGTCAGCCAGGGAGATATCAACCAGGCACGTTGGGGTACCCATGGGGATCATAGCATTATAGCTCTGACTGCCTCCAACCATCAGGATGTCTTTGAACTGACGGTGGAAGCCTTTAACTTTGCCGAGACCTATCGGACCCCGGTGATCCTGCTGTTAGATGAAGCTGTCGGGCATATGCGGGAAAAACTGGTAATCCCTGAAACGGGGGCTCTGATGATCGTCGACCGGCTGCGCACTTCTCTGGGCAAAGATGTTGATTATCACCCCTATCTGCCACGTGAGGATGGCCGACTGCCCATGTCCGATTTCGGGGGCCAGCATCGGTATAATGTGACCGGACTCTACCATGATATGTGGGGCTTTCCATCCAACAACCCCACGGTGGTCAATCAGCTGATGCGCCACCTGGTCGACAAGATCGAAAACAATGTCGAGGCGATCACCCGCTATAAAGAATATTTTCTCGAAGATGCGGAATACATCCTTGTCTCCTATGGCTCATCGGCCCGGTCGGCTATTCATCTGGCAGAAGGACGGCGTGCGAAAGGAGAGAAGATCGGGGTCCTGGAACTACAAACCATTTGGCCGTTTCCGGCGGAAATGGTTCGGGAAAAATGTGGCGGAGCCAAAGCAGTTCTGGTGGTCGAGATGAATATGGGGCAGGTGATGGCACAGGTCAAGGCAGCCGTTGCGAAACCGGAAAGAGTGTTCTTAGCCAACCGATTCGACGGTCACCTGATCACACCGCACGATATTAAAAAACTTTTAAGAGTTATCCAGGGAAGAGGAGTATGATATGGCTGTTAAGGATTATTTAAGGGAACGGTTCTTCCCGCACATGTGGTGCCCGGGCTGCGGCCACGGAATTATTTTAAACTCTCTTCTGCGAGCTGTTGAAGAGCTGGGATTGGATAAAAACGATATTGTCATGACCTCGGGCATAGGTTGTTCTGCCCGGATATCCGGCTATGTTGATTTCCACTCCCTCCATACATTGCACGGCAGGGCTCTGGCCTTTGCCACCGGAGTAAAACTCTCCAAACCGAACCTGAACATTATCGTCCCCATGGGCGATGGCGATGCTCTGGCCATTGGCGGCAACCACTTCATTCACGCAGCAAGAAGGAATATCGACATTACCGCCATAGTGATGAACAACAGGATCTATGGGATGACGGGAGGACAATTTTCTCCGCTGTCGGGGCCTGGAATAAAAGCGACCACGGCACCATATCGCACCATTGACAGCGAATTTGACGTTGTCGCTCTGGCCACTGCCGCAGGAGCCTCCTTTGTAGCCAGGTCAACTGCCTATCACGCCAGAGAATCGACGGAGATACTCAAAAAGGCTATTCAGCACAAGGGCTTTTCCGTGGTGGAGATTCTTTCCCAATGCCCAACCCATTACGGCAGGAAAAATAAAGAAGGAGATGCGGTCGCCATGCTGGAGCTACATAAGACCAATACCGCCAAAATTGGTTCAAAGGCCTTACAGGAGAATCCGAATCTTGTTGCCCGGGGTATTTTTGTCGAGCGGGATAAACCGGAATATTGTAGCGAGTATGACAAAATTATCCAGCAGGCAATGGGGAGATAACGATTATGAAAATGACAAGATTAGTTTTCTCCGGATCCGGTGGTCAGGGTGTTATTACGGCTGCTATTATTCTTGCCGAGGCAGCGGTTATTTATGGGGGTAAGAATGCAACCCAGACCCAGGCTTACGGGGCTGCGGCTCGAGGCGGTGCCACCCGGAGCGATATTATTATATCTGACGGCAAAATCAACTATCCAGAGGTTATGCAACCAAACATTCTGTTGACATTGACCCAGGATGCCTATAATAGTTTCTCTGATTTAATCAGGCCCGGTGGGCTCTTGCTGAGTGATCCCCGCTTTGTGCAAACCACAAAAAAGACAGATGCCAAGAAACTGGAGTTGCCGATGTACGAGCAGGTTATGGAAAAAATAGGCAAACCGATAGTCTATAATATCTGTACACTTGGAACTCTTATCGGCATAACGGAGCTTATTGAACCCGAGGCTATTTTCAAGGTGTTGGAAAAGAGGATACCAAAGGATTTTCTGGCAATGAATCGGAGGGCTCTGGATATCGGGTTAGCGCTGGGATCACAATATCAGTATAAAATATTTACCTAATGTAATGTAAGGAAAGCTGAAATGACCAAGATACAAGTAAGGAACCCAATTGTTGAGCTGGACGGAGATGAAATGACCAGGATCATCTGGGATTTTATCAAGAAAAAATTAATCCTTCCCTACCTCGATGTGGATCTCAAATATTACGACCTGAGTATCCAGAAGAGAGACGAGACGAGTGACCAGATTACCATCGATGCTGCCAATGCTATCAAGCAGTACGGGGTGGGGATCAAATGTGCCACCATCACTCCCGATGAGGCAAGGGTTGAGGAGTTTGATCTCAAGCATATGTGGCGTTCTCCCAATGGGACCATCAGGAACATCATCGGCGGAACGGTTTTCCGTCAACCGATTATCTGTCGTAATATTCCAAGACTTGTTCCAGGCTGGACAAAACCCATTGTTATTGGTCGACATGCATTTGGTGATCAGTATCGGGCAACAGATTTCCTCATTCCCGGGGCAGGTACACTGACCATGAAGTTTGAGCCGTCAGATGGCGGTGCACCTGTAGAATATAAAGTTTTTGATTTTCTTAGCTCCGGTATTGCCATGGGGATGTACAATCTGGATCTCTCGATCCGCGGATTTGCCAGGTCCTGCCTGAATTATGGCTTAAACCTCGGCTGGCCGGTATACCTGTCTACCAAAAACACCATTCTTAAAAAATATGACGGCCGTTTCAAGGATATTTTTCAGGAAGTTTTTGAGAAAGAGTTTGCGGAAAAGTTTGCTGCAGCAGGTATTACCTACGAGCATCGGCTGATTGATGATATGGTAGCGGCGGTTCTTAAATGGGGGGGAGGTTTTGTCTGGGCCTGCAAAAATTATGATGGCGATGTGCAATCGGATATTATTGCCCAGGGCTTTGGCTCTTTAGGACTTATGACCTCGGTGCTTGTGACGGAAGACGGCAAGACCGTGGAGGCGGAAGCGGCACACGGTACGGTAACCCGCCATTTTCGCGAACACCAGAAGGGCAATAAAACCTCAACCAATCCGATAGCTTCAATTTTTGCCTGGACACAGGGGATTGCTTATCGGGGTAAATTTGATGCGACGCCGGAGGTGATCAGGTTTGCCGAGACTCTTGAGCGGGTGTGTGTGGAAACAGTTGAGTCGGGTTTTATGACTAAAGACCTCGCCTTACTGGTTGACGAAAATCAGAAGTATCTTACCACAGAAGAATTTTTGGCAAAACTTGATGAAAATCTTCAATTGGCGATGGAGGTGGGGCGGTGACGCAGGTATAGGCACCCAATTGTCTAACCCCGGTAAAACGGGAAGAAAGCCGGGATAAGTGCTTTGCAGATTATTTTCTTGCAAAAAAACAAGAGAATAATTTGTAAGGCACTAATCCCAAAGTTCCAGAACCAATTGCCTGTTCATTTCCAGGTATTTGTATTGCATATCGGGAGCATTGCAGAATACTTCCAAGGTAATAGTGCTGTCGTAACCGGTCGCCTTGAGTGCAAGGACCGCTTTCCTCCAATCAACAGTTCCCACACCCAAAGGCATATGATCATCGGATCGGGATCGGTTGTCTGAAAAATGAACATGCTGGATATGTTCCCCAATTTCTCTGCAAAAAACTTCATTATTGTCGAGGCCGAAATTTGCGTGTCCAAAATCAAGGTGTACTTTTAAACCCGGTACCGCTGTCAGCAGGGTTTTAAAGGTGGAAACTCTGTCAAAAGGGGCTTTATAGTTCTCAAAGACTACGGTGAGGCCATGGACTGAAGCCATCTCAACGATCGGTTTTATTGCCTCGATATTGAATGCCACCAAATCTTTGTTCATAGCCGGCGGACAAAAATAGCAGGGATGGATATTCATGACCTTTGCACCCAAGGCGGAAAATATTTTGGCACATCGCTCCAATTCCTGAAGACAAGCGTCCCGTATTGCCTGGACGGGATATGCATAGGGCAAACAAGGGTCCGTATGGCCCGTGATGGTTAAACCATAGGAATCGAGAAGCGGTCGAAATTTGAAAATATCAACAGTGGTTGCATGAGGACCTTCTATAGTCAAATCCAAAAAATCAAACCCGCATTTGCCACAAAATACTGCCTCATCGTAGACCGATTTGGATGGATTGTTCATTATGCCGATTTTCATGGTTCGTTCCTTTTTGTTATGTATGCCCTTCCAAATTAACTCTACGACAAATCTAACATAACTAATTCATAGCGCAAGATGTTGGAGTACATTTGGTCATTTCCTGGTCAACCTCGGTTGGCAAAAAAAAGAGGGCTAAGGTTGCTGTCTCAAATCTATCATCCCAGGCCAATTCCACGACCTACCTGGTTCCTTTCTACATCTTCCGAGATAGGGTGTGTTGTATAACTACCAAAAATGGTTACACTAAACGATAGACGAATGCTGAACCGTTTTGCAAACGTAGAAAAGACCAGTCATGGCCCAGTGCAGATGCTGGTATAACTTTCAGTCAGTAATTACCCCAAAGCGGAGATATCATGTACACACTCTATACTATTCCCGGTTCATGTTCTTCAGGCATTACAGTGCTGCTTGAAAAGCTGCAACTTAACTATACGCCGGTTAAACGTGAAGATGTACCAAATTATTCCGACATCGTACCGACCAATCAAGTACCGGCATTGAAATTACCTGATGGCCAGATCATTACAGAAGGCGCTGCAATTGTTCTCTACCTCCTCGAGAAACACAAGTCACCGATGTTATCTGCCGACCTATCTCGGAAGGCAGAATTTTTGCGGTGGTTAATGTTTGATTATGCAACGCTGCATACTGCCTATGGCCGAATGTTTGCGATTCAGTATAAAACTCAAATGGACGAAACTGAAAAAATCAGTGTGCTAAAGCAATTAGCAATCTATGTCTCCAGTTTATGGGCAATTCTCGATAAAGAACTGGAGAAGAAGAGATTTATCTCTGGTGACCAACCGACCGTTGTGGATTATCTGGCGACCATTTACTCGAGTTGGGAAAAAACTTCCAAGACATCAAAATTCCACTTGGCAAGAACGTGGAGAGACTTGTTGAGCAGGTGTCGGCACTTCCCGAGTTTCAAGCCGGTTATAGAAAAGAAAACATAGAATTTAAAAAAGTTTTCTAAGAGTCTCACAACGCAGTAAAGATCCTTACTCTTTATTACTTGTCGATTTAGTTGGATTTTTGTTCGACATCGAGGCATGAGTAAAAAATTACCGGAGTTATATCGGAGTCATATGTTAGATATTACGAGGCTTATTTTTTTCATATAACGAAGATATCGGGCAAAAAGACACTAAATACACAGGCTTATTTACGGCTACTGCGTGGTTCGGAATAGTAGGCAAAGGCTAGAGCGGTCGCACCGTTTGGCACCACCAAATTTGTTTGAAATTTCCGGTCAGCCTGCCATGACTGATAAACTCGATATCCTGAAGAATATATAATCTTTTGTTGCAATACAGTTCCAGTCTGGTCGAGGAATAGAACATATATATTCAGATAATCGACACCGCCTCTGTATGAGGCATCTCCTGACAAATACAGATTTTTTCCGGTCATGCTGTAATCGTAGTTTAAGGTCAAGTCGCCATCGATAAAATTGCCTTGGTTGTCTTTCTTCTCATTCAATTGAATCCGGTTATCAACAGGAACGATATGTCCTATATTTGCACAGCCTAAAAATCCAAGAGATACCAAGGCAAAAAGGCTTAAGATGAGTGTTTTCTTGATAGATATCAGCATATTTTCTTCCATGTGTACCTCCCAACTCTATGAGTCTACGGAAATTATGCCGGTGTCTTGCTTCTGAACAACCACATAACCATCGGTGCTTTCGCTGGAGAACACCGGCATATGACAGGTCAAGTGATATGAATAACCCAATGACAACAATGCTTGAGCTAGTTCCCAGCAATTTTTGACATTGGTTTTGTCGAATCATCCATTATACGTGACGCCGTTAAGATTATGTCTGCCTTACTCCAGGCCTTATGAAACCTGGCTTCAACGGCTTCCGCCGCTGTCTCTTTATCCTGGGCTCGAAGGCTTTTCGTCAGGCCGAATAATGACCAACCATTTTCTCGGTTTTGACGTAAATCCTGCCAATAAACGGCCTCAGCCTCCTCTGGTTTTCCGGCATCCAGTAGTACTGCACCCAATGCCTGACGAACGGGGACATGCCAATCCGGCGGTTCGTTGTAAACCAGATTATCTTCCAGTAAAACTCCTCGATTTAACTCGATAATCCCTTTACCGTAGTTGCCTTGTTTGGCGTAAATCTCACCGGAGAGTACTGCAGTCGCTATCTCAAGAATAGCTTTCGCCCCGTTTCTAGAGAATGTTACACGGTAATTGGCCATCCCATCGATTGCTGAAATTTTTTTTAACTGTTCGAGTTCGCCGGTTGCGGCAGCAAGTTCATCTTTTGCTGTAAAAGAGAGTCCTCTGGCATAATGCCATATTCCTGTCCAGTAGGGACTGTCCTCTGGGGGATGCGGCTCAGTTAAAATCTGATCCCATTTGCCGAATCTGGTATAAGCAAAGAGAGGCGCCACCAGAAACTGATGCAACAGAGGTATGTCACGCCATACACCTTCCGGCATCGTTGAAGAGGCTTTTTCTGCGGCTCCAATGGCGAGCTCACTGCGGCCTTCCATTGTGGCGGCATCCCAGAGAAAATGAAGATTATGCGGGTAATATGCCAATGGATACAACCCTTGTGCATGGCATTGGGTTATATAGTCTTCGTCGGCCCCAATCGCCGCAAGATTACTGAGAGTTGCATCGTTGTATCGACCGATTCGTCGATAGATATGGGAAGGCATATGGACAATATGCCCGGCACCCGGCATCAGCTTTCGTAGTCTGTCAGCTCCGCTTTCCGCTAGTTCAGGATGAGCATATTCAACCGTATGGATGTAATAATGGATAGCACCTGGATGGTTGGGATTATGTGCCAGAACAGCCTCCAGCACTTTCTTGATCTCAGCAGTTTCCGGATAAGGCTTTAGGTCGCGAGTCCAATAATCCCAAGGCCTGAGATCCATCAGTGACTCAGCATAAAGTGTTGCAATGTCAGGATCATTTGGGAAAGTGTTGTGCACTTTTTTCATTGCATCAGCATACGCAAGGTCATAATTTGTACGATCCGGAATCACAACATTGCTATAACGGACTGCCAGTGCATCGATATATGCTTTTTCTTTGGGGGAAGTTTTGTCCTTCAGAGAAATCGCCTTTTGTACTAATTCGTAGGCGATCGGCTCATTGTCGGGTGACATGGGCATATTGATGTTTGGACCAAGTGCCAGAGCCATTCCCCAGTAGGCCATGGCACACTCGGGATCCAGACGTGCTGCCTCCTTAAAGGATCGATCGGCCTCTTTGTGATTAAAACCATACATGAGGTTCATGCCCTGATTGATAAAAAGCTGGGCACGGTTCGAATCAGTTGTTACCGGAAAGGTATGAACACCCAGATTTTGGAGACGTGGCGCAATCTGTCCTTCAACAACAACTGACTGAGTATCATCCCGATCAGCGTCTTTTTTCCCGGCTGCCAACACATTGTTGAATAGCCCTATTAATAATAGTGAAAATAGTATCGTTGAGATTATAGTATGGTATCGAAAGTTCATTTTAGCACCTCCCTACATTCTGATAAATTGAAGCTCAAAACGAAAATTAGTGGGGTGTACAACTCAGATGCCTTTGAGCATGATGTACAGTCACCTCAAACGTAGATCGATAGCTCTATCAAATAAAAAAAAGCCGCATCACCATTGTTCATGGCAACCCGGCTGTCATACAAAGGACTTCCTCTTTCTGTCCTTGTTTCGCAGCAGGTTTGTATTTTTCTACCTCGAATAAAAGGACTTGCTACAGATGCAAAATATGTTGCAACTAAAGAGAAGTCAAGGGACTCCCAGAGTGGCAACAGGTATTCCGCAAAGCAGCATATTCAGAGGAACTCGTTTGAGCAGGTTTGATGAATTAGTGCCTTATTCAATGAAAACCACAGTAAAAAACAAGAAATCCTGAGATACTTTTGAAATCAGGATGTAGACCCACATCCAAGGCACTTATCCCGGCTTATTTCCCGTTTGCCGGGGTTACTATGAGTTGAAATCCAATTCCGGCGATTTTCAGACCTGCAAACATTCAAATATTTACGATTGGAACGTATGAAAACTATCAATAAAGAAATAGAGCACAAACTGAAAGTCAGATATCTGGTTGAAGATGATTACGAAGCCCTGCGGGAGACCAGCGGCAGGGTCTATAAGAATGTTTCATTTCACTGGACCAGGGAACAGATAAGCACCCTGATTAAACTCTTTCCCGCTGGTCAGATATGCATCGAAGATCACGGCAAACCGGTGGCGTTTGCCCTGTCAATGATCATCGACTACAGCCTTTTCGGAGAACAGCACACCTACGACCAGATAATTAACAAAGGAACCTTCAAGTCCCATGATCCAGATGGTGACTACCTTTATGGCATTGAGGTTTTTGTCGATCCTGCCTTTCAGGGCATGAGGCTTGGTCGTCGTTTATACGCAGCACGAAAAGAAATTGCCAAAGACCTTAATCTCAAAGGGATTCTCCTGGGTGGCCGAATTCCAGGATATCATAAACATTCTGACGAACTTTCCCCTGAGGAGTATATTCTGAGTGTACAGAATCGGGAAATACACGACCCTGTGCTGTCTTTTCAGATCTCCAACAACTTTCATGTGCGTAGCCTGCTGGATGATTATTGGCCTGCCGATCACCACTCCCATGGAAATGCGGTGTTGTTGGAGTGGATCAACATTTACTACCGAAAAAAGACCAAGCTGATAGGCAGAACCCAATCCATTGCCAGGCTTGGCGTTGTCCAGTGGCAGATGCGACGCTTTGATTCTTTTGAAGATTTTATGCAACAGGTGGAATTCTTCGTCGACACCGTGAGTGATTACAAGGCAGATATCGTCCTGTTTCCTGAGCTGTTCAACGCGCCGCTCATTCACACCTATGAAGGCAACAACTCCTTTGAAGCGATGCGCATGTTGGCAGGACACACCGATAGAATGCGGCAGAGTTTGATCGAAATGGCACTCAGATACAACATCAACATAGTGAGTGGCAGTGTGCCGATGCTTGATGATACCGGTACACTCTATAATGTTTGTTTCCTCTGCCGTCGGGATGGAACGTGGGACTCCCAGGAAAAACTCCATATTACCCCCGACGAAGACTCTAACTGGGGCTTCACAGGTGGCCACGACCTAAGAGTCTTTGATACCGATGTCGGCAAAGTCGGCATCCTTATTTGTTACGACGTCGAATTTCCAGAGCTTGCCCGATTGCAGACATTAAAGGGTATGAAACTGTTGCTGGTGCCCTTTTGGACCGATACTAAAACAGGATACCTGCGGGTTCGGCGCTGTGCCCAGGCAAGAGCCATAGAAAACGAATGTTTTGTGGCGATTTCCGGCAGTGTCGGCAATATTCCTAAGGTAGAGACCATGGGGATTCAGTATTCGCAATCTGCAATATTTACCCCGTCGGATTTTTCTTTTCCACACGACTCCATTGCTTCTGAAGCAACTCCGGGCATCGAAACTGTTCTGGTTACAGATCTCGACATGGACCGCATCAAGGAACTGCGAGCAAAAGGAAGCGTGCGCAATATAGAGAGTCGGCGGACGGATCTTTATGAACTAAAGTGGCTGGGAGAGATCAAGAAAATTTGAAAGATTCAGTCTGATATTTTGTGATATCTATCGCTCAAGTTTCTTCTCTTCGGGACCGATATTCAGCAGGTCTTCCACATAAGCCCGTCCGATCTCGGCCACGCTCCAGGCCTGGGCGATGCAGCCGCGAGGGGAGTGGGGTGCATCGCCATCGAAGATCTCCGATATCTGGCCGATACCGGCATCACTCAGATGATTGCGGATAGCCGCTATCATTTTCAAACCCTGTTTCCGGCCGGCCTTTCCCCTGAGCCGCACCAGTGCCGTAAGGTAGGGACCGAGCAACCATGGCCACACCGTCCCCTGGTGGTAGGCAGAGTCACGAAGAAACGCATTGCCTCTGTATTCAGGATGATAATCCGGATCCTGGGGCGAAAGACTTCTCAGCCCCACGGGCGTCAGCAGATGCTCTTCTATGATTTGCAACACCTGCCTGGCCCGATTACGACCGAGCAAAGGAAAGGGCAGGCTGAGGGCCAGGAGCTGATTTGGCCGGATGGCACCATCTTTTTTTTCTCCGTCGATTACATCGAAGAGACAATTGCTTTCCGGATTCCAGAACTCCTGGACAAAACGCTTCAACACCTTCTCAGCCAGCTGCTGGTAAATCAACGCTTTTTTCCGGCGTCGAACCAGGCGGAGCAGCTGCCCATAGATGGCCAGTGCGTTGTACCAGAGGGCATTGATTTCCACCGCTTTGCCGCTACGAGGAGTGACAATCCAATCCCCGATCTTGGCATCCATCCAGGTGAGCTGGACATCCTGTCCGCCGGTCAGCAACAGACCGTCGCTGTCCATATGGATGCCATAGCGGGTGCCGCGTTGGTGCCAGGTGAGTATGTCATCCATTGCCGGCAGCATTGTTTCTTTCAGAAAGGTCTGATCCTTTGTGTACAGATAATATTTGTAGGCGGCGACAAAAAACCATAGGCCGGCGTCCACTGTATTGTACTCCGGCTGCACCTCGTCATCGGGAAAGCGGTTGGGCAGCATGCCCTGATCGATGCTTTCGGCGAAAGTCTGTAGGATCATTCCGGCATCTTCATGACGCCTGGTGATGAGGGCCAAACCCGGAAGGGCAATCATGGTATCCCGGCCCCAATCGGTGAACCAGTGATAGCCGGCGATGACGGTCTTTGAATTCTCCCCGCGGCGAACTATAAACTGATCTGCGGCCAGACATAACGGTTGGGTGAGCTCATCGACTACAGGCAGTCCGGCGAGAAGTTTTTTTCGTCGCGCCGTTTCTTCGGTCAGCAGCCGTTCCGCATCTCGACCTGTCGGGTTGTCGGTTGAGATTACTATCCCCAGTCGATCACCGGTCTTGAGCATAATGGTGAAGACGCCTGGAGTGAAGAGATCTTCCCGACAGTCCAGGCCTCTCTCGTTTTCGATCGGATACTCGAAATTATAGTACCAGTCCGGTTTGGCCTCAAAGGTTGTTCCCGGAAGGTGCATATATAAGGTCGGCATCCACGAATAGGGCTGATAGGAAAAGACATCGTCGGTGAAATCAGCCTTCCGGGAAATATCGTTGTTGGCTCTGGTCAGGCTGTGATAATCGCGACCGGCAACAAAAGGTCGAAGCTCCATCAGGAAAGGCGCTTCTGCCTCCATGACCTGATAGAGAAGCACGGTGGTATTTTCGCCATGGATCGCAGCCACACTCTTTTGCAGAACAGAGCCTTTCGTCCGATAGGTAAAGTTCGGCAGCAGATCTTTGGAAAAATCGGTCAGATAGCGATACCCCTGGGGATGAACGGCACCGGGATAGATATTTGTGCCAAGTTCGATACGCGTATCTCCCAAAACCAGGGTTTCCTCCATTTTGGACAGCAGCACTACCCGACCAACAGGTGGATTGGTTGCTGCGACCAGTAAACCATGGTAACGTCGGGTATGACAATTGCCGATCGTCGAACCAGCCCAGCCGCCAATACCATTAGTTTCAAGCCATTCGCGTTTAATCATCTCAGCAAAAATTTGAGTTATGTCTTGTTCCAGATGGATAGCCATGGTTTTCCCTTTTTTGAGGATCAATCAAACCCGGTGTGCATCCAGCAACCACCTTTTTCCAACAACAGCACTTTCAGTTCCGCTAACAACTCCACTATCCGCCGGTTGCAAAACCGGGGTATAAAGTCATCCCGCCGTCGACGAACAGACTGGTGCCGGTAACATAATCTGCCTGATCGGATGCCAGCCAGACCGCAGCTCGGCCAATATCCTCCGGCTCGCCTATGCGCCCGTAGGGTACTAGGTTCATCAGGGCGGCATAGGCCTCCGGGGTCTGCCAGGCACTGGTATTGATCGGGGTGCGCACTGCACCAGGAGCAATGCTGTTTACCCGGATGCGGTATGGCGCCACCTCCTGGGCGATGCTTTTCATCATCAGCATGACTCCGCCCTTACTGGCGGCATAATTGACATGGCCAGCCCACGGAATAGTTTCATGCACTGAACTCATGCAGATGATCTTGCCGGCTGCACAAGAGATTTCCGGTACCACGCCGCGGCGTTTGAATTCCCGAACAGCCTCACGGGCACAGAGAAACTGGCCGGTCAGGTTGACATCCAGGACCAGCTTCCATTGCGCCAGGGTCATTTCATCAAACGGGGCATCCTGCTGCAAGCCTGCGTTATTGATGAGAATGTCGATAGTACCAAGTTCGGCTATCATTTTGGTAAACATCGCCGATACCTGATCTTCCCGGGAGACATCGGCCCTATGGGCATAGCCGCGACCGCCATTTTTTTCGATCGCGGCGACAACCTCGTTAGCCTGATCTTCTCCCCGAACATAATTGACTACCACATCGGCACCCGCCTTGGCCAGTTCAATGGCAACAGCTTTGCCGATGCCGGTGTTGGCGCCGGTCACCAGGGCTTTCTGTCCCCTTAAGATCCTTACCACCTGACACTGCGGCATCACAACATCCGGCAAATTTTCCGCACTCATCACCTTGTCTCCTCGTTAATCTCCATTCTGCCGGCCGCCTGACTGCTGGATCAATTTGGCCACCAGCCCGGTCCAGCCGGTCTGGTGGCCGGCACCCAGGCCGGCACCATTGTCACCGTGAAAGTATTCGTTGAATAGAATGTGGTCCCGCCAAAGTGGATCATCCTGAAGAACTCTATTGCCGCCGTAAATGGGCCGCTGTCCTTTCCCATCCCGCAGAAATAATTTGATCAGGCGCCGGGACAGCTCGGTTGCCACATCGCCCAGGTGCATCATGTTTCCGGACCCGGTGGGACATTCCACCTTGAGGGTATCGCCATAAAAATGGTGGTATTTCTGCAGGGATTCGATCAGCAGGTAATTAATGGGAAACCAGATGGGTCCGCGCCAGTTGGAATTGCCGCCGAACAGTCCACTGGTCGATTCCGCCGGTTGGTAGCTGATGGTATGCGACTGGCCATCGATCTTTATGGTATAAGGCTGTTCGTGGTGCAGTTTGGAAATCGAACGAATCCCGTAGGGGGAAAGGAATTCATGCTCATCGAGCATCGGTCTCAGAACCTTCACCAACCGGTCGCGATTGATGATCGACAACAGCCGCCGACTATTCTCGCCTGGTGATTTTACACAGGCCATATGACCCTCGTCGCGCAGATAGATCCGGTTCTCAAAAAACCAGTTCATCCTCCGTTTAAATACCGGCATACTCTCCACCAGCTCATGCTCCAGGGTCTCTACGGCGAGAAGCGGCATCAGGCCCACCAGCGAGCGGACCTTGAGAGGAACCATCTTGCCATCCGGCATATGCAGGGTGTCGTAAAAGAAACCATCCTGTTCATCCCAAAGACTCAAACCGCCTCGGTAGTCGCCGGTCATGGCTCTGGCAATGCGCAGGAAATGTTCAAAGAATTTTGCGGCGGTGTCCTGATATACCGGATCCTCCTGGGCGAGTTCCAGGGAGATTTTGAGCAGTACCAGACAATAATAACCCATCCAGGCGGTGCCGTCGGATTGATCGATTTGGCCGCCCATGGGGAGCGGTGCACTGCGGTCGAAGACACTGATGTTATCCAGACCGAGAAAACCACCCTGAAAGACATTGCGACCGTCCCTGTCTTTTTTGTTCACCCACCAGGTAAAATTAATCAGCAGTTTATGAAATATAGCTTCCAGAAAACGGCTATCGCATTTGCCACATTGCTTGGCGTCGATCTTATATACCCGCCACGCAGCCCAGGCATGCACAGGCGGATTGACATCGCCGAACTGCCATTCGTAGGCAGGCAATTGTCCGTTGGGGTGCATATACCATTCCCGGGCCATCAGATCGAGTTGGCGCTTGGCAAAGTCGGCATCCACCAAGGCAAATGGGATAGTGTGAAAAGCCAGATCCCAGGCGGCATACCAAGGATATTCCCATTTGTCGGGCATGGAGAGGATATCGAAATTATTCAGGTGCTCCCAGTCATGGTTGCGTCCGTTTAACCTCGCGGTCGGTGGTGCCGGCTGGCCGGGGTCGCCGAGCAACCATTGCTCGACATCGTAATAAAAAAACTGCTTGCTCCAGATCATCCCGGCCAGGGCCTGGCGCTGGATGGCTAGCTGTTCGGGTCCGACCTCGTGCTGGATGGCTTTATAAAAATCGTTGGCCTCGGCTAGACACCGGTCAAAGGTGGTCTCATAATCGGCAAAGGGTTTGTCAAGGGAGATTGAGGCGAGGCGCAGACGCAGGGTGCACGAGCCTTGGCCGGGAAGCAGGCATCTATACCAGGCCGCGGCCTTGGTGCCCACTCCTGCCGGATTGACAGCATTAGGCTCACCATTGACCACATGGCGGTGAAAGCCATCTTTGACAAAGGAGCTAACGTTTGGCCAATTAAACAACCGCTCAGTGTTGGTCTCGTTTTCGGTAAAGAGCAGTTCAGGTTTCCCTGAATCCTGCAGCCGATCGGCATAGAGAAAATAGTCGCCTGCTGCCGGGTGGGTGAGGTGCACAACCGCCTCACCGTTCACACCCTGGCTTCGCGTCAGTATTGGGCGGCCCGGCACATCTGCTTTAGGTCCGGCTTCGTAGCCAAAACTCCAGGTGTTGCGAAACCAGATTGTGGGGAGCAGGTCGAGAGACGCCTCCACTGGACCACGGTTATGGGCGGTTATGCGGATCAGGATATCGTCGGGCCCTGCCTTGCCATATTCGACAAAGACATCAAAATAGCGATTGTCGTCAAAGACCCCGGTGTCGAGCAGTTCATACTCAAAGTCATGGAAGCCCCGACGTCGATTTTCCGACACCAGATCGGTGTAAGGGAAGGTGCGCTGCGGATATTTATAAAGCATCTTCAGATAGCTGTGGGTCGGTGTTGCGTCGAGATAAAAGTAGTACTCCTTGACGTCTTCGCCGTGGTTGCCTTCCGGCCCGGCCAGACCGAACATGCGTTCTTTGAGAATAGTATCGTTATGATTCCAGAGGGTCAGAGCAAAACAGATATACTGGTGTCGGTCGGAGATGCCGGCGATTCCATCCTCTCCCCAGCGGTAGACCCGGCTGCGGGCGTGGTCGTGGGGCAAGTAATCCCAGGCGTTGCCATATGGGCTGTAATCCTCCCGCACGGTGCCCCAGGCTCTTTCACTCAGATACGGGCCCCACTTCTTCCAGTTTGCTTTACGATCCCGATGATCAGCCAAGCGCTGGTGTTCGGCGGTTTTTTCCATCGTGCGTCTCCATTCATAGGTCTCAATTGCTGTCGCATCTTCATGCGCTTTAATTGATAGGATATGACTGTGACTTTGATAGTCTGACGAGTTATCTGCGACCGGTATGGACGGGTACTCCGATCACTATAATGATCCTTAAATTGATTGCAAGATGACCCGTGCTGCCGGCAATATCAAAAAGTTGCTTCCTGTTGCGTTTGGTAGTGGATGAGACTGTTCAACGTCCCAGGGCCTTGGGCGATTGTTGGTTCCGGCATGGCTCCGGCGGGAGTGCATTAGTACCTTACAGATTATTTTCTTGTTTTTTTGCAAGAAAATAATCTGTCTCAAGGTACTTATCCCGGCTTTCTTCACGTTTACCGGGGTTAGAAAGATCTTGGAGGTGGATCCTTTGTTTGCAGCCTTTGCTGCGGGAGATTTCCGGACGGCAAAAAAAGTAGCAAGATCTAACGTGAAAGGGTAGTTTAAATTGACCTGGAAAGAGGAGGGTAGTAAGAGATTACGATTAGAGGAGTCAAGATTGAAGCGCAGTCATTGTTGCCCGGCCACAGATTCAGAGACTGAGTTAAAATGAATTCCTCCAGGACTATGAACATGAGTGCACTCCATCTCCTGATGGTCGTGGTGGTCAATTTCGCCTGGGGCGTGAACTTTATCGCGGGGAAAATTGGTGCCGAAAAATTTCACCCCCTCTTTTTTACAGCTCTACGCTTTCTGTTCCTGCTGCTGTTGATGCTCCCCTGGCTGAGGCCGGCACCGGGACATATGAAGCCACTCTTGAGGGTGGCTTTTCTCTTGGGTGTCCTTCATTTTGGGATGATTTTTATCGGTCTGAATGCTGGAGGGAATATTGCCTCTATCGCTATCACTACGCAGCTCTATGTTCCGTTTGCAGCCATACTTGCTTCATTGTTCTTGCGGGAGAAAATATCTTTAGCATCGATTCTGTCGATAGCTTTGGCCTTTGGTGGAGTGATGGTGATTGGCTTTGATCCGGTTGTCTTCAATCACCTTGACGCAATTTTGTGGGTGGTTGGAGCGGCATTTGTAATGGCTGTGGCAACAATCTTGATGAGGCAATGCCCCAGTCTCGGGGTGTTCAGGCTTCAGGCATGGATCGCGGTGGTTGCCTTGCCATCAATGCTGCTCTTATCGTCGATTTTTGAATCCGGTCAAGTCCAAATTCTGGCAAATGCAAGTATCATCGACTATTGGACGCCTCTCTATTCAGCGGTCGGAGCCTCCATCGTCGGCCATGGGATTGTGTATTATCTCCTTGGAAGGTACCCCGTTTCTGTTGTGACACCTCTACTTTTACCGACCCCTATTATTGCGTCTTTACTGGGTGTAGTAGTCTTCGGAGACCTTCTGGGATGGAAAATGATCATTGGAGGAACAATGACTCTGCTCGGGGTGTTGATGTTATTGAAACCGACAAGAGAAACAAAAAAAGTTTAATCATTATGGATAGGATAAGTGGGCGAAAGATCAGGTAAAATCAAGTAACATATCAACTAGTACGCATCAACCTGAGAGGAGGTTGGTGAAGCAGATCCTTTATGAGAAAACACCCATTGCCCTGTTGGCGGCGATGCTTATTATTTTTCCATGACGGGGACAAAACGGAAGCCGCACAATAATTTCTAAATGATATCGAATTGTTGGAGAGATGATGTCCGTTTCTCGTCGATACCATTGGCTAAAGTCTGCAGGAAGCGTTTGACGGCCCGGCAGTTTTTCCTCCCCGTAAAGGAGTATCGCCATGGATCGTGAAAGTATATATCTTGACATTAAGGAAATGTTTGGAATTGTACCAAGTTTCTTCAAATTGGTTCCCGACTCAACTCTCGAATTAGAATGGAAGCTGATGAAGAAGGTGCAGTTTGAGGAAGGCCCAATCCCGAACAAGTATCGGGAACTCATCGGCATCGCCATTTCTGGAATCTCCAGATGCCGTTACTGTGCACTTTTTCACACTGAAATTGCCAAGTTGAACGGCGCCACGGATGCGGAGATCGAGGATGCAGTTCATTACGCCAAGTCCAGCGCGGGATGGAGCACCTATCTTAATGGTTTGCAAGTGGACTATGAAACCTTTAAGAAAGAGATGAAAACAGCCTGCGACTATGTGCGCAGTAAGCAATCAAGGTAGAAGATGTTGTATCTTCGGTAATATCTCTGACCGAAGAAAAGGGCAGGTTCACGTTGACCTGTCCTTTTACTTTTTATTCAATCCAACTCAAGTTTTTACATGCCTTAGGATCAACCAGGGCGGTCATTTAATTTCTGGGTCAAACTTCTTTATATAAAACATCTTATGATGAATATAAGTGTGAAACCCAAGGCAGCAATACTCTGTTTTCAGATAGGTGTTTTGTGTATATTGATCGGATGTTCACCAAAATTTGCCTCACCTCCGGAATCCTCGACTTTATTTTCATCCCCCCATATTACGGAACACATTTTCGTATCATTTGATAATACCGAATTGCCACTGAGAGTGTGGCTGCCTGCCGATGAAATCAAAGGTGTGCTCATTGCGGTGCATGGTTTTAACGACTACTCAAATTTCATCAAGGGTTCCGCAGCGTTTTTTAATAAACAAAAGGTGGCCGTTTATTCTTACGATCAAAGAGGATTTGGAAAAAGCAGAACACGTGGGAAATGGAGCGGCTGGCAAGCAATGACAGATGATTTAGCCACCTTTATTACAGTAATAAAAAACGCATATCCGGATATTCCTTTGTACGTTCTTGGTGACAGTATGGGTGGAGCCGTTGCAATTGTCACAATGGCTCGGAGTAATCCTCCAGATGTACATGGAGTTATCTTAGTTGCTCCTGCGGTATGGGCTCGATCCGAAATGCCTTTGTACCAAAGATTGGCGCTATGGATCGGGGCTCATACGATACCTTGGGAAAAAGTTACCGGACAATCCCTTGGGATTACTGCATCTGATAATATTGAGATGCTCAGGAAATTGGGCAAGGATCCTCTCGTTATAAAAAAAACCAGAATCGGAGTGCTTTACGGTTTGTCAAATTTGATGGACAGGGCTTTCGATAGCGCAGAACGATTTAGAACTCCCTCTCTGATTTTGTATGGAGAAAAAGACGAAATTATTCCATGGAAACCTGTTTTTGACTTCTACAAACGATTACCTTTAAAATCTCGGGACCACCAACGATTGATTGTTTATAAAAATGGTTATCATATGCTGTTAAGAGATCTTCAATCTGCAAAGGTATTGACAGACATTGTCGAATGGATCAAGGAACAAACCTAACTCAGAAAAAGAAAAAAATAAAAAAAAGGTTAGGTCGTTACCAATTTTTGGTGCTCCTTTCGGCTTCCGCAGAAACGTTTGGTTTTGCAAAATTTTTCTTAATGAGCATTTTCTTGGTTAGTGTGCACCAAGTTCTTTTTCTATACGCTCAGCAAGAAATATTTTTAAAAGAGATTGATATGGAACATCTCTTTTGTTTGCTAGAAGTTTGAGCTCCTCAATCATAGATTCTGGAAGGCGTAGAGATATTTTTTTTACGGAAGGCTTGAGGTTTGAAAATGTGATTTTTTCAGCTTTCTCCCAGTTAATGTAGTCAGTAGAGTCATGAGTTGCCCAAAACTCTCTTTCTTCGTCTTCGTTCTTAAATTTTGGTATTTGTTTACTCATTACTATATACCTCCCTTTCTTTTCGACTCATGTCTCTTGCTGAAATGACCCGAATACGCTTGTTTCCAACAGTGAAGGCAATGAATAGCGTTCTTTTTGAGTCGGTTCTGCCAAGTGCATAAAATCTTTTTTCTGCCTCTGAATGTTTTATGTCATCTTGAATTACTAGTGGTCTATTAAAAAATATCTGTTCGCACTCCGCAGGGCTGACTTTATGTTTCAGCCAATTTTTATTAATATTTCCATCATCCCACTCAAAACCTTCACATTGACTCAATATTATCATGTATATCTTATCCATGTACTAAGTATATATTCAGGATGCACATTTTTCAAGTAAGAATGTTTCTTTTGAGGAACAACATTCCGGGTAATTTGCCGGGTGCGTCGTTTTGTCCGGTCAAGTTCTTCCCCTGGTTCGGCTTTCATTTAATTTGCTCTAGAATGTCCACAACACTCAGTACGCATTTCAAACATATTTGATTCAAATAATCATTTTCTTTGAAAAAATCTTGCCCATCTTGGGTTGATAAATCACAGTTTTTTAGCACCTGCCGACAAGAACAACTACCATGCTTTGAGGTAAATAGGCTCATAAGCTCTTGAGTTTTGGTATATGTAGTTTCCGTAGCAGTACGATCTTCATTTAGCCCTCTGCCATGTCTCATGCCCAGTATCAATATGCCACCCGTTACAGCGCCACAGGCCTCTCCTTTGCGTGCCATGCCAGCTCCCAAACCTGTGGATATTTTTAGAGCTGTTTCTTCCGTCAAAGCCAATTCTTTCCTAAATGCATATAGAATAGATTGAGCACAGTTATACCCTTTCAAAAACATATCCTTGGCTGCTGCTGATCTTTCCAAAATTGTTATCTCCTTGCCGACGTCGAGTTCAGGGGGCCGTGCTGTTTGCGGGTCCGGTGCAGCAGATGGTTAGCGAAATTTTACATTTGCTGCTAAAACTCTAGTATAGAATTTACGATATCTTTGGTTTCATCAGAGAACTTTGAAAACTCTTCATCTGTCATAGCGAAGTGTCTTCTCATATGACATATTTTTTCGATAGCATTGCTACGCTTGAGATCATTGTAGGTGATTGCTATTTCATTATCTTTTCTATTAATAAGATTGTAAATTTGTATGTATGATTTATGCTCTTCGCTTTTTCTGTTCTGAAGGATCAGGTCTATGACTTCAAGAATGCCATCGCAATGACGATTTAAAACTTGGTCCTTAATACTACGAAGATATTTCCAGTCAGATTCTTTGATATGTCTCATTTTTTTGTGGTTTTGAATTAACGCGGTGGTGTGGTGGGGTCGGACCATGATAACGCATATCATTTTAGACACATAAGTGCAATAAATAGGAATTTTCAGTGCTTAGAACGCCCTTTCGCCCCCGAAAAAGAGTGCTGTAAGATGATTGAGGTTCTTGTAATGAGGTAGTCCCATTTTTAGATACAATTGAGCGACCGGGTATTCTACCTGAAAGCTCTTGCTGAATATTTTGTATAAAACACTCATCACCGACAGCAACTGACTCACTCCAGAATGATTGTCTTTTGGACTCATCATTCTTTAACTCAAGCTCCACCCACTCTCGATGCATCTGACGGAAATGATATTCGTTTAGTGTGCAACAAAAGGTTATTGAGGGCTTGCCGGTTAATAATAGAATACCGTTTGGGAGGTGTCTGGATTTCGTTGTATCCACTTATGACACATGCTGACGGATGTCGAACCACGCCGGCCCTGACCATGTTGAGATCTATGTAGACAATACATTTTGCCAAATGCTCATCAGTCTGAACTGCTGTTGCATGATATCTATCTTCCCAGAATGCACCCTTTCTCTTCTTGCGAATGTTGTACTCTTGAGCGGTCCTGCCAGCTATCAGTTGAAGACTTTGGGGGATAACATCCTCACCGGTATCAACGACGAGCATATGAATGTGGTTTGAGGTAGCAATATAATTTAGAACACAAAGACCATATCTTTTCTTTGCCTCAAAAAGCCAGTGCCGCCAACGCATTCTATCTTTTTCAAATTTGAGGAGGAATTCCTGCTTATGGCATCTATGGGTGATGTGCCAAACGCAACCTGGGATATAGTGCCTATGGGCTCGTGGCATAGGAAGAGAGGTCTATAGAAGGATATAAAGTTTGTGTATCTGCCTAAACAGTCTGACAATAGCAGAATGATCAATGCAACTCAACCGTAATATAATATCAGGTTATTACATCAACCCCACTCAAAGTTGATTTCGGCATCCTGGTTTCCTTAGAAGCTATTTTTTAGCATTGAAAAGTGCCTTCTAAGAGCAAAACCACACATCTTTATGTGTTTTATGAGTGTAAAAACAAGTTGTTATCTTGGTCCGACCCCATTTGCATTTGCCCCATTTGACACCATTTGAGACCCATTTGCGTCGAACTGCTCAACGAAATCGAGGTCATTGATATCCAGTCTGCGGAAATTCAGATTATGCCGTTTCTTTGGCAACGCCGCGCCGATCATTCCTTCGGAAGCGTCAATTCCCAACACTTCGCCTTCAGGAAGAAGGGCTGCAATCTGGGTTGTGATAGAGCCGTCTCCGCAGCCGAGATCAAGGACACGTTCAGATCCCTTCAGATTAAGCTCGGCTATGAGCTTAGTTCCCCATTCCTTTTGATGGTCGGAAGCCTTCTCGTATTTTTTCCCATCGAATTCGTGAGCCATCTTTCTCCTGCCGAACGTGAAGTTAACCGGACCGCGCTGTTTTGCGGGTCCGGTTAAACACCTGGTTGTGTGATATTTTTATTTTTCCTTTGATTGGATTTATTGTTGAACGGTTTAATATCGTTTAGAGTTTTTTCTTCGGCTTGTTTTGTTTTATATAAGTCACACCTTAATTGTAAATTCATCCAAAAATCTTCGGATACCCCAAAGAATTTAGCTAAACGAAGAGCTGTACTCGGAGTAATGCCTCGTTTTTTATTAATAATTTCATTTATCCGCTGATAGGGAACATGTATTGAGTCTGCAAGATCTTTTTGTGTTATACCCATGGGGTTCAAAAATTCTTCTATTAGCATTTCACCTGGATGTGTTGGCTCTCTATGAGTCGGTACTCTTACCATAACTGACCTCTGTATTTTAGTGATAATCTATAATTTCAACTAGATCGAGACCATAATCAGACCAAACGAAGCAAATGCGAAATTGGTTATTGATTCTTATACTATGTTCGCCTTGACGATTACCTTTGAGAGCTTCGAGCATGTTGCCTGGCGGTACTTTTAGGTCATCTAATCTGGTTGCCGAGTCGAGCTGATCAAGTTTTCTTGAGGCAATTTTCCATAAGATTTGAGGGCATATGTTCCTTGCATCTTTGGAATTTTTGCCATTGAATATATCTTCTGTGCCTTTGTCCTTGAATGTCTTTATCATAGATACACAATAACACGGATATCATGCTATGGCAATTTTCTTTCAACACACGTCGCCAATAACCGGCGCGTTTTTTGCTTCCGCGTTAATTGGCATTGTTATGCCTTGTTTTTATTTATATTTTTCCTGAATGTACTGTCTAAGTTCCCCTAATTTTGCGTAAGGCTTTTCAAGGTAAGTAGTGCCAAAATCGTAAATTGTGCCGGTTTCCATTTTTTTTGTATATGGACCAATATTGTATTGTCTCCAGTCTGAAATGGGGAAATCGTCTGGAAGGTTTTGATTGGTATTGTTTTTCAAGTAATTAGATAAAGTGCCAGCAAAATGCATGTTTGTTTCTTGCCCACCCTCAAGATAGAATTGGAACTCGATTTCAAATGACAATGACCCATCTTCTGTTTTCTTTAAATCGACAACCGAGTTCCACGGGGGATAAAAGTAGGCACTCGCACTTTGAGTGTTGGCTTTTATTGGGAATGTAGATTCTTTGATCTCTTTATGGAATGGTGGGGCTATGTTTTCTGGGCCTATGTCTGTTGATAGTTCAAGAAGTGTAAAGGCTAACTGCTGAAACAATGCAGCACCATCAAGTACGTCTATGGCATAATTTTCTTCTATTTCGATATTTTTTGTCAGTAGTGCCCGACCTGCTACCAAAATAGCTTCTCCTGGGGTTTCTCCTTTAATTAATTCTGAATCTTTTAAAGTAAGCCTCATGTCGTGATTCTCGAATATTTTAGAATCGTATGAGCCTGCCACTCCCATTACTTTTGATGAAACATTGAGTTTTACGTTTTTTGCGTTGACCCATGCTGAACCTCTTGCGCACAAGTGCCCATCATGAACCCTTGATTCGAAGCTAGAAGTGGGAGCATCGGCAGCAAATGAAAATGACGTTATGAAAATAGCACAACAAACTGAAATTATTAATAATTTATTTTTTGTCATGTATGGTCCTTTTGAGGCATAACGGTAAGTTCACCGGCGAGCTTAACTCAGGTCATAGAACCTTGGTTTGATTCTAATTTTTCAGAGTCAAGCTTTGGATTCAGGCCGAACAGATCAGCGCATGGTGCAATCCGCCGTGTTCAGTCATATGTCCGGGAAGGGCGCAAAATTGCTATAGATGCCGACCTGTCAAAATTCTTCGACAGAGTTGATCATGATGTTCTTATGGCAAGAGTTTCCCGTCGGATAGATGATAAACGAGTATTGAAACTTATTGGCAAGTACCTACGAGCCGGAGTGGTTGTGAACAACCGCCTGCAGGCGACGCCTCTCGGCGTTCCACAAGGTGGCCCACTTTCACCGTTGCTCGCTAATATCATGCTCGATGATCTGGACAAAGAGTTGGAAAAACGTGGCCACTGTTTCGCTCGATATGCCGATGACTTTATTATTTTAGTTCGGAGTCTTCGCGCAGGCAGGCGGGTAATGAAGTCGATTCGATATTTTCTCGAATCTCGGCTGAAATTGCTCGTCAATGAGCAGAAAAGCAAGGTGGTGCATGTCGAGGAATGTTCATTTCTTGGCTTTACCTTTCGACGTGGTGCTATTCGTTGGACTGAAAAAGCGTTTGATAAGTTCAAACGACGAATCCGTGAGCTCACCGGCAGAAGCTGGCGGGTATCCATGGATTATAGGATGATGAAGCTCAGGCAATATTTACGAGGTTGGATAAACTACTTTGGCATTGCAGAGTATTATCGTCCAATTCCCGGCATAGATGAGTGGATTCGCCGCCGGATTCGTATGTGCTACTGGAAACAGTGGCGTTACGCCAGAACAAAAGTTCGGAACCTCCTGAAACTTGGTACCAACAAACGGCATGCCATCCTATCTGCTCTAAGTCGTAAGAGTTATTGGCATCTCTCGAGAACATTTGCAACACAGACAGGGATGACGAACAAATGGTTGTCTGAACAAGGTCTAATATCAATCAAGAAACTGTGGAGTGAGATTCACTACCCGGCTACGGCCCGGTAACTTCGTGAAACGCCTAGTGCGGACCCGCATGCTAGGTGTTGTGGGGGCTGGGGGAGAAAAACCCCCGGCTACCCGATTATGCATTGTGTTAAATTTGTTCTATTTGTGTTAATTGATAGTAAGAATCCGATTTGGCATTATTTAATTTTGCTCTGACTCCCTTTCTGTTTATCATCGAAAATGATTCATTTGAGAGAATCTATTATACGTTGATGATTGTCCTTATGATGATTTGTTAAGCAATAACAAGAAAAAAATCAGCCCAATTATCAGAAATTTTTAAGGAAGCAATATCATGCCTTCGCAACGCAGGAGTATTACTGCTCAGCAGTATCATCAAATTAACAGTTTCAATAAGTCTAATTGAGAAGAAATTGCAGCTGACCGTTTTAATTCGTCCCATTGAGATTCAGAAACACTAGATTCATCAATTTGAGGGTTAATATCTTGAAATAATGGTTTTAATTGAGAAGAAAAGATTATTTCATCATGCGGATTGTACAAGTCTTCGTAAAATCTTAAATCTATCATTTAAAATTGAATTGGCTTGATTTTCATATATCACATTTGAAAATACTGTAATGAAATTTACTTTGATTCGATTCAAATCACTTTGTTGTTGAGCTACTGAAGTATTAGCGGAAAACAATGTGTTAATTAAATATCACCAAAATCAACTATACTCAACCAGATGGCAAATCTTGGATTGTACTTTTTTCTGATAAGATGGTAATTTTTGGATTACTCATCTCTTTACAATGCTAGGTAGGAAGAGATTCTGAAGTAAATGTTGAAATGTAGCGATGAAAGAAAGAATAACAGATGTAAGATTTAGTGAGTCTATCACCTTCTAATGTTACTTCGATCTACGTCATGCATTTATTACTGCTTCATTGTAATAGCTATCAGCATAAGTAGCTTCCATCTATCTCTTCGTCTTTTTTGCATTTTTAAAACAATGACATAGTTAGGATCTCCATTATTAAATAATTTTCTTTAATCGCATTATATTATCGAATGATGGCTTTTTATAATGTTCTAAAACAATCGATAAATAGGGTCAGGGTAAAATTAAAATAGTTCCTTCAGAGCGTACCAATTAGTTTTACTTTTTCCTGTCAAGCCATATTTAATATTACCCTGACTGATAATTATACTCACTGACCCTTTTCTACTCATTTCAAGTCATCAGATTCGTACCATTTTTTAAAGCATAACGTGGAGTTACAACTGTGACGCGGCGCTGTCCGCGGTCCATGTGGAAGCGCCTGGTGTGCGCCCGGCATGGGCGTGAACTTATGGGGTTAAAGTCCCCTGTGTGTGATCCTGTGTTAAGTCTTTTGCTTAACATAAAATACTAACCAATGGCAAGAGCATTATCGTGAGGTAGTGTTTGGAGGAAGCCGGATGGTAAATCTGTGGGCCGACGAACAGAAACGTCATATAAGGCCGAGTCTCTGGGTAAGACAGCACAACATGTTTAAGCCCTTGGATCAGGAGATACGGTAAATGACGCGGTCGCATAGTGGAAGTTCACGTTCTTACCCGGGGAGGCCTGTTTCACGAGCATCCGGAAACGGAAGCGCAGGCGATGGCAACATCGACTGTGATGAGACAGGAGTCAGCAGAGGCCATAGTAGGTGCAGGACGTCGCCAAAGGTAGACAGGCGGCTGGAAACGAGCTCGGTGAATAGAAAAGCCGGGAGGATCACCCCACTGAAGGGCCGAACATGAAGAACGAAGGAAAAGTACCAGTGTGCTATAGGGCTGTGTCGACCTCGTCCGGGGGAGCAGCATCTGTGCGCGGCACTGGAAAACAGCCTTTATATCCCATTTCACTTGAGCGTATCGTAGGAACTGACAACATCGCGCGGGCATGGCAGAAGGTAAGATCGAACCGTGGAGCTCCAGGTCTTGACGGAGTCACCATTGAAGATTTTCCTTACCATTTTCGTGAATGTTGGCAGGAGATACGCACTGCCATTCTTGGAGGAAACTATACCCCAAAACCAGTTCTGCGAGTTGAGATCGAAAAACCGGATGGAGGGATTCGTAAGCTAGGAATTCCGACTGTTCTGGATCGGATCATACAACAAGCAATAACTCAGGTCATAGAACCTTGGTTTGATTCTAATTTTTCAGAGTCAAGCTTTGGATTCAGGCCGAACAGATCAGCGCATGGTGCAATCCGCCGTGTTCAGTCATATGTCCGGGAAGGGCGCAAAATTGCTATAGATGCCGACCTGTCAAAATTCTTCGACAGAGTTGATCATGATGTTCTTATGGCAAGAGTTTCCCGTCGGATAGATGATAAACGAGTATTGAAACTTATTGGCAAGTACCTACGAGCCGGAGTGGTTGTGAACAACCGCCTGCAGGCGACGCCTCTCGGCGTTCCACAAGGTGGCCCACTTTCACCGTTGCTCGCTAATATCATGCTCGATGATCTGGACAAAGAGTTGGAAAAACGTGGCCACTGTTTCGCTCGATATGCCGATGACTTTATTATTTTAGTTCGGAGTCTTCGCGCAGGCAGGCGGGTAATGAAGTCGATTCGATATTTTCTCGAATCTCGGCTGAAATTGCTCGTCAATGAGCAGAAAAGCAAGGTGGTGCATGTCGAGGAATGTTCATTTCTTGGCTTTACCTTTCGACGTGGTGCTATTCGTTGGACTGAAAAAGCGTTTGATAAGTTCAAACGACGAATCCGTGAGCTCACCGGCAGAAGCTGGCGGGTATCCATGGATTATAGGATGATGAAGCTCAGGCAATATTTACGAGGTTGGATAAACTACTTTGGCATTGCAGAGTATTATCGTCCAATTCCCGGCATAGATGAGTGGATTCGCCGCCGGATTCGTATGTGCTACTGGAAACAGTGGCGTTACGCCAGAACAAAAGTTCGGAACCTCCTGAAACTTGGTACCAACAAACGGCATGCCATCCTATCTGCTCTAAGTCGTAAGAGTTATTGGCATCTCTCGAGAACATTTGCAACACAGACAGGGATGACGAACAAATGGTTGTCTGAACAAGGTCTAATATCAATCAAGAAACTGTGGAGTGAGATTCACTACCCGGCTACGGCCCGGTAACTTCGTGAAACGCCTAGTGCGGACCCGCATGCTAGGTGTTGTGGGGGCTGGGGGAGAAAAACCCCCGGCTACCCGATTATACAATTTATTATTGTTTTTTTAAACTTGAAGGTATTTGTTCCATTATATTATTAGCATGTGAAAATGCTTCTTTTAAAAGATCAATGTTCTGGCTAAAAAACTCTATGCTATCACTGTATTCATCAAGCACAATAAGGCAGTTGGATTCGTTTTTCGAAAATCATAACCAATTTTAAAACCATCTTCAGGGACATATATATATACAACATAATCTGCTTTATTTACAGATCTTTTTCAGCAGCTTTTACTAAAGTTGAAATAGCTTTTAGCACATCTTTCAAATCGCTATTTTCACTAGTTGCAACTTTTGGACTATATTTATCTTATTAGACAGCTGGCAGAATAAATTGATTGCCGCCTGTAAAACTTCGTCGTTCTTGTACTTCAAGAAGGCTTGAATTTGTCTCTAAGCTTGGCATATTGAAATCAATAAATTTGATTAATTGTCCTTTTTTACTTACGAAACTATTAAACTTGGTTTGATTTTTTTCTATTGCATCACTCATCTTGCGCCTGACCTTGCAAGTGTATTTAAAGGTCATCGGGACAATTTCTGGCGCAAAGCGCCAGGGCAAGGACTTGACGAAGTCAGCTCCGCGATTCTCGGCGACGCAAGTTGAGAACTCTGATATACAGCGTCTGTTTGCCATCCGTGCAAATGTTATATTCAATTTTAACGCTTTTGCGACTTGAACTTTCTGTTAATTGCTTTCTGTAAATTTTTTTTTGACCAAAGGCGACTCAGTAATAGTTAATAGTTTGAAATGCATCTGTTATTTTCAACTATCACCCTTAAATATCTGGAATAGCATACACATAAAACTAGCTCACCTAAGATCAATGGTATTTGCATTATAGTGCCTACACTTCAGATAAATCATCAAGCATCTTGCGAAATACGTTTGCTAAGACGTATAAAAATACGCAATTACTATAATCCTTATAGCGTCTTTATAACCAGATTTCATGCCCTTATAGGCTCCTCATTGATTGAGCGTTACTTAGCTCTAATGACAGATTTAGCTAAAAATTTCAAAATTTTGTAAGCATAATCATTTAATTTGATGATCGCAATGGTAAGTTGTCCATTGACTCATCGATATAAACTTCTCTTATGAATCCTTCTTTGATGAGTATTTGAGATAATTGGTCGAGTGTTATTACTTCTATGTTATTCATTTTTGCTGCTGCCAGGCTATTTTAGTGCTACCTCCTTCAAAATATGTCACATACATAGCGACATCTGATTCCGAGGTTTTCTCAGCATCATAAGTTATAAAACGGCTTTAATTTGTTTGAGATGAATACACCATGTACATTTGAAAATCATCGCGTATGAAACAGAATAGGCATGAAACATCATTAATGAAACCACCATACATTATTTTACGATTAATATTTCGTTTCATTGTATCACCTTTGTTATATTATTGTTGCTAAAAGTATCCCCTTTCTTTAATCGAAATCATCTTACATCTCGTAACGTACTGCTTGGGGCGACAAGATCATCGCCGTCACAACAGCAGATTGTTATGCTGTGTAATTAACGTGTGACAACGATTTCAATCCTTTTCGACGTATATGTACGCCGATGCCATTATTGATCTTGCAACAAGTCAGGTTAACAAACTACTGAAAGATCAGATGTGTGTTTCGAAGCCTTAAGGAATTAATCTAATTTCGTACCAGATATTATAATATGAATTGCGCTTGCATCTTTTCGTTAACATAGTTTTGCATATTGCTTGCATAGATTGTTGGCATAGCTTATTGTTCCTTATGTTGTTAGAAGCATAATCGCGGAGCTGACCAGCGCCGTGTGCTGAGCAAGCAAGCGAAGCTTGGTTGTGTAGTGCGCGGTGTCTGGTCAAGCTCCTTGTGTACGCCCGGCATGGGCGTGAACTCATGGGGTTAAAGTCCCCTGTAAGTGTTCCATGTAACGTTTTGAAACGTAACATAAATTACTAGCCGAAGGCAAGGGCGTTACCGCGAGGTAGGGTCTGAAGGAAGCCGGAGTGCAAACTTGTGAGCTGACGAACAGAAACGTCATACAAGGCCGAGTCTCTGGGTAAGACAGCACAACATGTCAACGCCCAAGGAACGGGAGATACGGTAAATGGCGCGGTTGCACAAGGGAAGTTCACGTTCTTATCCGGGGAGGCCTGCCCAACTGGCGGCCAAGGTTTCGGCAGCGCCTTTCGTGGCAACATGCAGGGTGTTTGGGCAGGAGTCAGCAGAGGCCGTATTAGGCGAAGGACGTCACCCAAAAGGCACGTGGGGGACTGGAAACGAGCCAGGTGAATAGAAAAGCCTGGAAGACTCACCCCGCTGAAGGGCCAAACTCATAGAGGGAAGTTAGACCTCATATGCTCTACCACGCATTCAACCCGACAGGGAACGCCAATGGTAGGCGCGATGTGAGCCAATCCAACTTTCGGTATTATCTGCAGTTGTCGCCTTCTTGCTGTCAAAGAGCTGCGGATATACTTCATCCGGCTACGGTCCGATGTTCTTTGGGAACCGCCTAGTGCGGACCCGCTTGCTAGGTGGTGTGGGGGCTGGGGGAGAAAAACCCCCGGCTACCCGATTTCTTCTGAGTTTAATTGCGACTCGGAAATTTAGAAATTTGTAAAATCTATGCCGCGTACGCGAAAGACGAGAGCGGATTTGTTTGAACACATGTTAATCAATCCGCTCTCGTCTTTCGCGGTAACATATTTTTAACATTTTATCAAGGCCTTAGCGGATTGCTCGCCGAGAACAAGGGATTATCCTGGTCAGGATAATCCCAAATTCCTCACCTATTGACAGTGTGTCATAAACTATGTTAGCCTGTTTCTAACCGGATAACACTCAATTTCGAGTGATAAGCAGAAACCTGATAACTCCACATGATAAATTTGCCAACTGCCATCATTTACGAGTATTCCACATTTCTCGAAGAGAAGGGTGTGCGCCATGAAGAGCACCGTTCTTATCTTAAATGGCTTCGATTTTATTACGATTTTTGTCACAAATACAGTTTGGGGCAACTCGAAAAATTGAGCCTCTCCGCGTTTATTCAAAAACTCAAAGACAAGAAACAGTCAGAAATCCTATTAAAACAGGCGCAACACGCAGTGTCACTTTTCTACGAACTGAAATTGTCTGTCGAAAAAAGTATAAAATGCGAAAGTGTTGCGAAAAATATTCCAAAAATCGAACCCATACATTCACCTGACTCAGGTATTCATAGCAAAGAAATTGTGTCTTATCAAGAAGGTTTTGTTGCCGACAGGAATATTTTCCAAACCAATGAATCCATTAGAGATGTATTGCCTAAGACCACTGGCGAAAAACACACCGGGGCCGACTGGTCTGCGGTTTTTGCCGAATTAGGAAATACCATTAAGTTAAGACATTATTCTCCCAAAACTTTGAAGTCTTACATCATTTGGACACGGAAATTTCAAACGTATCTCAAGAGCAAAGATCCAAGTACACTTACCGTAGAAAATGTAAAACAATTTTTGACTTGGCTGGCTGTTGATGAGGGTGTTTCGGCATCAAGCCAGAACCTGGCATTTAGTGCATTGCTTTTCCTTTTCAGAAATGTTTTTGGGAAAGAATTCGGAACGATGGATGGTGTTGTTAGGGCAAAGAAAAGGCCATATATTCCTGTTGTTCTATCGAGGAGAGAAGTTTACTCAATTTTTGAGTGTATGCGAAACCCACATAAGCTCATTATCAAATTGATGTATGGTTGTGGATTGCGTATTTCTGAGTGCTTGTCACTTCGCGTTCAGAATTTCAATTTTGATATGATGATTCTTACCATTCACGACGGAAAAGGCAAAAAAGACCGAACTGTTCCTCTGCCTGAAACTCTTGCTGATGAGTTGAGGAGCCAGCTTAAGATGATAATTGAATTACATGAAAAGGATCGTCAAGCTGAGTATGATGGTGTGTTTCTTTTTGGTCTGTTGGAGAAAAAATACAAAAATGCAGCCAAGGAGCTGGTTTGGCAATGGTTTTTCCCGACAAAAGACTTGACCTTTATTTCAGAAAGCAATCAATACAGGCGTTATCATATCCACGAGACATCCTTACAGAAAGCACTCAGGGCTGCGGTAAAAACCGCAAAAATTCCTAAACGGGTTACATCACATACCTTCAGGCATAGCTTTGCAAGCCATTTGTTACAGGCCAACTATGATATTCGAACGATTCAGGAGTTGATGGGGCATAGTGATATCAGGACAACGATGATTTACACCCATACTGTTAAGAGCATCACTAAAAAAGAGGCTAAAAGTCCGCTGGATTTTTAAGTCCTTTGTCCTGAAAAATTTCAGGGCACATTTTTTTGCTGTCGAGAGACTGAAGCTCAAATGGACCACAAACCTTCATATGCAGATCTAGCACAGCAGATATCTGCCCTAAGCCGGGAATCTCAGCGCCTGAAGGCAGCTGAGGAAACCTTCCATCGTCAAAACGTCTCCTTAAAAGCCCTGCATGATACCTCTCTGGGGTTAATAGATAAGCTGGATAAAGCAGAATTGCTGGAAAACATCCTTCAGCGAGCCGCATCGCTAAGTGGCACCGCGCACGGCTATATCTATTTGTTGGAACCAGGCGAACAGCAGATGCAGATGCTGGTCGGAATGGGCTTTTTCAAGGGACAGCTGGGTCGGAAGGTTATTGTCGGTGAGGGCATGGGCGGCCGGGTCTGGCAGACTGAGCTACCGATTGTCGTGGATGATTATCAGCGTTGGCCTGGCCGCATTGCCGATAAGGTCTTGGATGGACTTCGCTCCATTGTAGGGATTCCACTCAAATACGATGGTCGGGTCCAGGGAGTAATCGGGCTTGCCCATGTGGAAAAAGACAAACGATTTAGCGAGGAGGACATCGCAACTTTAGAACGATTTTCCGCCCTGGCAATTATTGCCCTGGAAAAGGCGCGTTTATACGCAGAGGTTCGCCATGAGTTAGCCGAACGGAAACGAACGGAAATTGTCCTGCGGGAAAGCGAGATGCGTTACCGGACCTTTCTGGAGTCGTCTCCGGATCCCATCGTGGTCTATGACATGAAGGGCATCGCCACCTATGTGAATCCAGCCTTTGAACAGACCTTCTGCCTGTCACGAGAGGAGCTTCTCGGCAAACAGATCGATTTCGTTCCTCCTGAAAATGTAGCTGAGACAAGGGCTGCAATTAAGCTCATGCTCAGTGGGCAAAAGATACATCTTTTTGAGACGCGTCGATATACAAGGGAGGGAAAAATTCTGGATGTGCAACTGAGTTCCACTCTGTATCAAGGTACCGACGGCCAACCACTTGGTAATATTGTCACCTTAAGGGATATAAGTGACCGGAAACGGGACGAAAGGGAGTTGGATAGATATCGCAGTCATCTCGAAGAACTGGTTACCGAACGGACGGCTGAGCTGGCACAGACCAACCTCAAGCTGGAGCAGGAGATCGAAGATCGAAAACGGGCGGAAAAAGCGCTCAAAAAACGTGAAAAGGAACTCCAGGCCCAATCTCACCATCTTGAAGAAGTAAATACCGCCCTCAGGGTTCTGCTGAAACAGCGGGAAGAAGATAAAAAAGAATTGGGAGGAATTGTAGTGCGAAACGTCCAGGAGCTTGTCAGTCCCTACCTGCAGCGGATCATTGACGGACGTCTCACCACTCAGCAAAGAACCCTGGCCCAGATTCTGGAAACCAATTTGAATAATATCGTTTCGCCGTTTATAGATAAATTGACTTCAGATCTGGCTCACTTAACGCCTGCCGAAATAAAAGTGGCCAGTCTGGTAAAAGAGGGGAAGACCAACAAGGAAATAGCAGAAGTGTTGATGGTTTCAAAAAACACGATCTTGTTTCACCGACACAAGATTCGAGGTAAATTAGGGATAAAAAACAAGAAGATTAACCTTCGGTCCCATTTGTTGACTCTGGCACAATAGTGGTAAAATACTACTATTATACCGCTATTTTATAAACTTGATATTATCTTTAAAATAAGTAATATGTATAAGTATATTTGATATACTCTCGTTTCTTGGCAGGTACCAGTTAGAACAGGCGATTTGGAGAAATCTATGACGCATCTAATTGTTTCTGATGTGACACTTACCTTCGGCGGATTAAACGCCCTCTCCAAAGTCGATATCACTATCGAGCCTGGGCTCATCACCTCTATTATCGGTCCCAACGGGGCTGGGAAAACGAGTATTCTCAACTGTATTTCCGGTTTCTATCATCCCTCCAAAGGCACAATTCATTATGGCAAGCGTAACCTGACGTATTCCTCACCGCATCAGATTTCCAATATGGGTATTGCCAGAGCATTTCAAAATCTCGAATTGTTTCGTGGCCTCTCTGTTCTCGACAACCTGCTCCTGGCACGTCATCAAAACCTGAAATATTCGATCCTAGACGCAATCATTTTTTGGGGCAGAGCTTCCCGAATGGAAGCGGAAAATCGTGACTATGTTGAAAAAGTTATCGATTTCATGGAGCTTGAACCCTATCGAAAAAACATGGTGGGCAATCTCAGCTATGGTGTTCAAAAAAGAGTGGAGGTTGCCCGGGCCCTGACACTGGCGCCCAAATTGCTTCTCCTTGATGAGCCTATGGCAGGAATGAATATTGAGGAAAAGGAAGACATCGTCCGCTTCATACTCGATCTTAAGAAGGAGTGGGGGGTTACGGTGGTTCTTGTTGAGCATGATCTGGGAGTGGTGATGGATATTTCAGATCAGATCTATGTCCTCGATTTCGGGGAATTGATCGGTGCTGGAAATCCGCAAGAAGTTGCGTCTGATCCCAAGGTGATTGAAGCCTATATTGGAGAAGAATAATTTTCGTATGGACAATCAAAATCGTCTAGTACAGCACTCGATTCCACAACTCCTGCGTTGGCGCGTGGAGGCAACTGGAGGGAAGGTTGCCTTAAGGGAAAAAGATCTCGGCTGCTGGAATTGCTACACCTGGGATCAATATTATAGCTTTGTGCGTAAGGCGGGGCTTGGCCTCAAAAAAATCGGTTTTGCCAAGGGGGATAAAATCGCCATCATCAGCGATAATATCCCTGAAACGCTGTATATGGCGATTGGTGCCCAGGCAGTAGGAGGCATTTCAGCAGCCATTTATCAGACCAGTCTGCCGGATGAAATCGGTGGCATTCTCGAATACTTAAATGTCAGTATCGTGTTTTGTAACGATCAGGAGCAGGTCGATAAGGTGGCTGAGGTCAGAGACAGGATCCCAGGTGTCAAAAAAGTAATATATGAAGACTCCCGTGGGATGCGGGGGTACCAGGCGGACGACTGGTTCATGTCCATTGAACAGCTGTATAGTCTAGGGGAAGAAGTTCACCTCGCAGATCCCGGATTGTTTACTGTCTTGGTGGATGAGGGAACGCCCGATGATGTCTGCCATATTTGCCTTACCTCAGGCACGACCGGGCTACCAAAAGGCGCGATGTTGACCCATCGAAATTATATCAACATGGGGCTGCAGCTCACTGAGGTTGATCCTTTGGAAGAGACCGATGAGTATGTTTCCTTTCTTCCTTTTGCCTGGATAGGCGAGCAAATGAACTCCTTCGGCGTGGCAATGGCAAGTGGCATCGCGGTCAATTTCCCGGAGTCGGTTGAAACCAGTATGGATGATTTGAAAGAGATCGGACCGCATTTTATGTTTGGAGCCCCCCGTATCTATGAAACCATCCGCTCGCAGATCTGGTTGAAAATGGATGAGTCCTATTGGCTCAACCGGACCTTGTATCGATATTTCATGAAAATAGGGGAGGAGGCCGCAGGGTATCGGATGTCGGGGAAACCCATGCCTGGTAAACTTCGTATCTTGGCCTGGCTTGGCAAGCAGATCATTTTTCGGCCGCTGGTCAATCAGATCGGTCTGCTGAGACTGCGAAGAGCCTATACAGGTGGAGCGGCCCTTGGCCCGGAGCTCTTTACTTTTTATCAGGCCCTCGGGGTTAACCTCAAACAGATATACGGTCAGACGGAAATCGTCGGTATCGCCTATATGCACAGGGATGGGGATGTTCGGCCGGATACGGTTGGCAAACCTTTGCCGGGGACCGAGTGTAAGATCTCAGCAGAAGGGGAGATCCTTTCGCGTTCCGCTTCGGTTACCCCAGGCTATTACAAACTGCCTGAAAAGACTGCCGAATTGCTCGAAGGCGGTTGGCTCCATTCCGGAGATGCCGGGTATATCGATGCAAACGGTCATCTGGTGGTAATCGACCGGATTTCCGACGTCATGCACAATACCAACGGTGAGATGTTCAGCCCGATGTTCCTTGAAAATCGCCTGAAATTCAGCCCATATATTAAAGAAGCAGTCATCTTCGGGGACAAAAAAGAATATGTGGCTGCGCTGATAAATGTCGATCCTGATCGTCGTGGGGAAATGGGCCGAGGACAGAGGGATCTCTTTTAGTACCTATATGGATCTTTCGTTTCAGCCGGAGGTTGCCGAGCTTATTAATGGTGCCGTAGTGGAAATTAATAGCAATAGAGAGAAACCCCATTTTAAGATCAAACGGTTTGCAATTCTTTATAAACTTCTGGACATGGATGATGGAGAATTGACCAAGACCGGCAAAATTCGGCGTAAATTTGTTCGGGAAAAATACCATGATTTGTATGAAGCATTGTATGACGAAACCATAACAGAAAAAAGGGTTGAGGCCTTTTATCAATATCAGGACGGCCAGACAACAACGGTCAATACAACCATCCGCTTTTATACAATGGAAGGGGACTGATGAGCTATTTTTTCCAACTGGTAGTCAGTGGTGTCGTCGTCGGATCGATTTACGCTTTGTCTGCACTGGGATTTGTGCTGATTTACAAATCGAGCCGGGTTCTCAATCTTGCCCATGGACAGTTCATTGCTGCCGGGGCATTTATTACCTACGCCCTCACTGTCTGGGCGGGTATTCCGATCTACATTTCTTTTCCTGTCAGTATGGTGCTGACGTTTTTTATGGCGATGAGTGTGGAAAGGGTGTTTTTGAGGCGCTTGATCGGTGAGCCGATTATCTCCGTTATCATGGTAACCATTGGCTTGATGTCCATTTTGGATGGGTTGATATATCTCACTCCTTTTGGCGCGGAAAATTTTTCCTTTCCGCCCTTTTTGCCCACAACGCCGATAGCTGTTGCAGGCGTGTCAATCTCCTGGACGCAGATGGTGGGTGTGGTTACCACCTTCACCCTGATTGCAGGCTTTACCTGGTTCTTTAAGAAATCAACAGTTGGCATTTCAATGCGGGCGGTATCCGACGATCAATTAGCGGCCATGTCCATCGGTATCTCAGTACCACGGGTTTTTGGTCTGGCCTGGGCGATGGCAGGGCTGAGCGCCGCCGCTGCCGGGGGAATTATCGGAAATATTACGGGGCTGAATTTTGATACCCTGCATGCTTTTGGCATTGTCGTTTTTCCGGTTGTTATTCTCGGCGGACTGGATTCGATTCTGGGTGCGGTTGTGGCGGGGATCATTATGGGGCTGATACAGCAATTTGCCAGTGGATATCTGGATGGTCACTGGGGGCTGAACGGTACAGGCGAAGTCATGCCATATATTATTTTGCTGGTGATTTTGCTTTTTAAACCCCATGGCTTATTTGGCATACACGAAATAGAGCGGGTGTAATTTATGTCTTCAAATCGTTGGCTGGCTACAGGGAATTATTTCACCTCCTATCGGCAAGAGCAAAGGATTTTTTTCACAAACCTGGACCGGACCGCGATGGGTCTTCTTATCCTCGGTCTTTTCCTCTGGCCTTTGTTCATAGATGTCGGAAACAAGTATATGCTGGTTATTGATAACATACTTGTGGCGGTCATTGCAGTGATGGGATTGAATCTGGTCACTGGTTTTGCCGGCTTGATTTCCATTGGACACGCTGCGTTTGTCGGCATCGGGGCATATACGATTGCCTCTTTTGCTCGGGTTCTGGGCGTTAATCATGTTCTTTTGACCCACGCATGGCCATTGATGATCCTGGTGGCCGGATGTATGGGTGCTCTATTCGGTGCCATTGTCGGCTTGCCCGCTCTGCGTCTGAAACATCTGTATTTGGCCATCGCCACGCTTTCTTTTCAGATGATATTCCAATGGACCATGAATTTCATGAATTTTTTCAATCAGGGCCAGACAATATCTGTGGGCCGGGTTGTCTGGATTACCGGGCAGGTATCACGTTCTGACCACTATCTCTTTTGGTATTATGCGATCCTGGTCGTAATTGTGCTGCTTGGCTTCTCGGTGCGCAATCTGCTTCGGACCCGCTATGGCCGATGCCTGGTCGCCGTGCGGGATAATGATCGAGCCGCCGATGCAATGGGAATGCATCCGGGGTTCACCAAGGTGTATGCCTTTGGTTTGGCAGGTTTTCTGGCTGGTGTGGCCGGTGCTCTGCACGCGTATTTATATCGAGGCGTGGGGCTTGAGTCCTTTACCTTGCATCATTCCATCAGCTATCTCGCCATGGCGATTGTAGGTGGACTTGGAACATTGCCAGGTTCTTTTATGGGACCTTTTGCTATAAAGGTGCTCGATATGCAGGTTGAACAACTTTCAGAATGGGCAAGCGCCCATCTTGCCTTTGCCTCAAATCTTGCCACGGCACTCAAGCCCTTAAGCTTTGGTCTTGTTATTGTGTTGTTCCTAATGTTTGAACCCCGTGGAATCGCCAATTGGTGGCGTATCGCGCGGTCTTATGTGAAATTGTGGCCATTCAGGTATTGAAGGCGTTGTACAAAATGTTCATCTTTTCGACCACGTAACTGCTCAACATAACCAACATCAAGGAGGAAAAATGAAAAAGAACAATATGAACAAATGGATGTTTCTGTTAGTGGTTGTTTTCATGGTGACCCTTCCTGTCCAGGTACTTGCCGGAAATGTATATAAGCTCGGCTTGTCCCTAGCCATTACCGGTCCTACCTCCGATGCCGGTGACCCTTATGCTAAGGGCGTTGAAGACTACTTCAACTTTGTCAATGATACAAAGATGTTGGGAGATGATAAGATTGATTGCACTATTCGGGACGACCAATACAAAACAGATATCACCAAACAAAATTTTGAGGATTTTCTCGATCAGGGAATTGTCTTTTACCTGAACTATTCAACAGGGAGTACGCTGGCCTTGAAAAAGGACTTTGAAGAGGTGAAAATGCCCGTTATTCCGGCTTCTTTTCATGCCGGCAATCTGGTCGATTCACATTACATCTTCCTGCCCATCGCCAGCTATTCCGCACAGGCCATAGGCCTTGCCGAGTATATTGTGAAAAATAATAAAGGAGCCACTCCAAAGGTCGCCCTCTTTATCCATCCATCGGCATTTGGTCGTGGCCCTGTTGAAGATCTGCAAAAAGCAGTGGCCGCGGGGCTGGACATGGAGATCGTTGAAGTTGTTGAACATGGCAAGGATCTCGATAACACAGCCATGCTGAAGCGGCTCCTCAGTAAAGGCGTTAAGTATGTAATCAGCCAGACAGTTCAATCCCCGGTTGCAACTATGTTAAAAGATGCCAACAGTCTCGGCCTTACGGCAAAAACCTTTGGCGAAGAGGGAAAACTGACCTTTTTGGGTTGTCATTATACCGGTGGTAACGATCTGGTTGCCCTCGCCGGAAGTGCTGCTGAAAATTTCTATTGGACAACCTCCTACATCATTACCAGCGAACCAAGTCCTGGTGCAACCGCTCAGCTTGAACTGGCAAAAAGATATAAGCGTGACGACAAAACCGCCAATTCGCATAACTACGCAAATGGCATGATGGTGGCCCAAGTTGTAACAGAAGTCATCAAGCGCGCCAAAGCGAAAGGAAAGGAAATCAACAAAAGTACTCTTTATGACGAACTGCAGGAGATGAACGGAGATAATGAATTTTCACCCGGGACAACAGTGGGACCGGTAACCTATTCGAAAACCGACCATGCCGGGGTTGATTCGCTTCAGTTGTATGTCGTTAAGAACGGCGCATTCAAATCGGCAGGGAAACCATTTATTCCAGTATATACTCAGAAAATTTAAGAGAACAAAACTCGTTCCCCTTTCTTCTGCGCCATGACCCACTAAGTTATGGTGCAGAGGATCGTTTCCTGTTGGCAGGATGTATAGAAAACCATGCTATGAATAAAAAAAAGATTGAGAATCAGCTGGAAGTCAATAATATCGAAGTCGTCTATAACGATATTGTCCAAGTTTTGCGTGGTGTCAGTCTGAGTGTTCCGGAGGGTTCCATTGTCGCCTTGCTCGGAACCAATGGGGCGGGGAAGACAACGACATTGCGGGCAATAAGCGGGTTACTCAAACCGGAAAACGGCTTCATCCGGGAAGGATATATAAAATTCAAAGGTCAGGATATCACCAACCTGTTGGGAACCCATGTGGTAAAACTTGGTGCGGTGATGGTCCCGGAAGGACGCAGGGTGTTCAAACACCTTTCAGTCGATGAAAATATCCGTGCCGGTTCCATCACCAGACGAGATGGGTCTCAACAGATCAGGGAAGATCATCGCTTAATGTATACTCATTTTCCTCGGTTGTCGAACATCACCCATCGAATGGCGGGGTATTGCTCCGGTGGAGAACAGCAGATGATAGCCATTGCCAGAGCATTGATGGCATCGCCTCAGATGCTCATGCTCGATGAACCATCTTTGGGATTGGCCCCGCTGCTTGTTAAAGAAATATTTGAGAATATTCAATTGATAAATAAGGAAATGAATACCACCATCCTGGTGGTGGAGCAAAATGCAAAAATCGCCTTGGGCATCTCCGATTATGCCTATATTATGGAATCCGGTAGGATTGTTTTGGAAGGTCCTTCCAAGGAACTTCAGGAAAATCCGGATGTTAAGGAATTTTACATGGGGATAACCCGTGGGGGCGGTCGGAAGTCTTTTAAAGAAATAAAATCCTACAAAAGGCGTAAGCGTTGGATGTAATGTCTTTTGCGGCACTTGGTAAGTACCTTGAGAAGAGGAGGGAGAATGAAATTTTTAGTAGGGTACACCGGCTCGGATGAATCCAATGCAGCTCTCTCTTTGGCAAGAACCTACGCCGAAAAATTTGGGGCGAGTGTTCTTGTTATCACCTCAATGGGGGGCGGAAGGGGCGAGAAGCCTGAAAAAATTGGCAAAGCTGAAGAGGATTTGGCGTTTGCAAAACAATTTCTACAAGAAAAAGGGATTGTTTGTGAGACCCACCAACTGGCTCGTGGCATGTCACCTGGCGAAGATTTGGTGTGTTTTGCTGAAGAAAATGATATCGATCAGATATTTATCGGAGTGGAAAAAGTATCGCGAACGCAAAAAATAATTGTTGGATCCACTGCGCAGTATATAATTCTAAAATCACCCTGTCCGGTTGTTACCGTACGACATTACCCAGATTAGGGCAGGGCAGTTATCATACAAATTGCTGAAAATTCGTGTTTTATAATAATAAATGCAACAGTGAATTTCTAAAAGAAATGGGGGAATTCCATGGGAATTTATGACGTTACTTTCTATGACCTGATCAATAGGAATGCGGTCGCTTTTGGCAGTCGTATCTGTTGGCAGGAGATCGACGATGGTCGACTATTGACTTTTGATGAATACAAGAAACAGGTGGATCGTTTGGCAGGTGGCCTGTCCAATGCCGGGATTGAAAAGGGTGACCGCATTGGAGTGCTTGGTAAAAACAGTCTTGAATTTTTCCTTGTTTACGGTGCGGCTGCCCGTTTAGGTGCCATCGTTTTGCCGATTAACTGGCGTCTTTCGGCTGACGAGGTCTGCTATAACTTAAATGATTGCCAGTCGAAAATCGTCTTTGCTGATGCAGAGTTTCAACCCATAGTTACAGCCAGTCGAGACCAATTACCTTCTGTTAAAGCCTGCTATAATTTGAAGGCGGATCTTGGTGATGCATTGAAATTTACCTCACTGTTAGAGGTGGACGGGCAGATATCGCCTGTGGAGGTGTCAAGTTCAGACGGCTTTGTCATCATTCACACTGCAGCTGTTGCTGGATACCCACGTGGAGCACTCCTCAGTCATGGCAATATACTGTGCGCCGACATGCATTTTAATTGCTCGATGGACTTCACTTCGAAAGATGTGAATTTGAATCTGTTGCCTCTTTTCCATGTCGCTGGACTTTTCATGGCTACCAGTACTTTTCATGCCGGGGGTTCAAGTTTGAATATCAGTAAATTTGAGGCAAAAGAGGCCGCACAATTGATCGAGGACAGAAACGCCACTGTATTTTTTGATTTTCCGCCAATTCTCGATTCCATCCTTAAGGCTGCAGCAGAAGAGCATCGCGATATCAGCTCCCTCAGAGCAGTTGTCGGTCTTGGAACCCGAGAGGTCATCGAGCAATTCCAATTGGTAAGCGGTGGCGATTATTACGCTATGTATGGGCAGACGGAGACATCATGCCTCGCAACCATCGGTAAATATAACGATCGGCCAGGATCTGCCGGTAAAGTCATCATGCTTGGAGATGTGCAACTGGTAGACGAACTCGATCAAAGTGTTGCTATTGGAGAAATTGGAGAGATTACCGTAAAGGGGCCCATGGTTTTCAAGGGCTATTGGGGCCTACCGGTTGATAACGCTTATGCTTTTCGTGGAGGTTGGCATCATACCGGTGATTTGGGCCGTTTTGATATGGATGGATTTTTGTTCTACGCAGGAAGAAAAGCGGAAAAGGAACTCATTAAACCGGGAGGCGAGAATGTCTATCCGGCTGAGGTTGAAAAGGTCATCCTCCAGCATCCAGCCGTTGCGCAAACGGTGGTTATCGGCGTACCGGATCCCAAATGGAAAGAGGGGATTAAAGCAGTTTGTCAACTTCATGCAGGCAAGACCCTCACCGCCAAAGAGTTAATTGATTTTGTCGGCGAACGTATTGCCCGTTTCAAAAAGCCCCAATATGTCGAATTTGTCAGCGAGTTACCGCTGACAAAGGATGGTTCCCTGGATCGGGTTGCGGTGAAATCCTTGTATGGCAAGGCGTAAATAATTAAGCGGGACCAGAAGTAATCAATCTTAATCTTCAGTATCCCTGAACAGTTCACGGCCGATAAGCATTCGACGGATTTCACTGGTGCCGGCGCCGATTTCATACAGCTTCGCATCACGCAGCAGTCGACCGGTCGGAAATTCGTTGATATACCCGTTCCCCCCAAGGCACTGGATGGCTTCGAGAGCCATCCAGGTCGCCCGTTCCGCTGCATAAAGAATGACGGCAGCAGCATCTTTACGGATATTGCTGCCGTTATCTGCTGCTTTTGCAACAGTGTACACATATGACCGGCAGGCGTTCCATGTTGCATACATATCAGCGAGCTTTCCCTGCATCAGTTCAAATTCACCGATAGCCCTGCCAAATTGGTGACGCTGATGGATATAGGGTAAAACGACATCCATACAGGCGGTCATGATGCCTAGTGGGCCGCCGGAAAGAACCAGTCGCTCGTAGTCAAGACCGCTCATCAACACTTGAACTCCTCGATCCAAGGTACCGAGAATGTTTTCCTCCGGTACTGCACAGTCGGTAAATACCAGCTCACAGGTAGGAGACCCACGCATGCCGAGCTTATCCAGTTTGGGACTGGTGGAAAAGCCCTCCATGGTTTTCTCCACCAGGAAGGCGGTGATACCTTGGTGTTTCTTTTCCGGCGAGGTCTTGGCGTAGACCACCAGGACATCGGCATTGGGGCCGTTGGTGATCCACATTTTGGTGCCGTTCAAAATATATTTGTCACCCTTTTTGACGGCTCTCAGTCGCATGCCGACGACGTCGGAACCTGCTCCTGCCTCGCTCATGGCCAGTGCACCGATATATTTTCCGGAAATAAGCTTGGGCAGGTAGCGTTCTTTCTGTACTTCAGTACCGTTTCGCTTGATCTGGTTGACACAGAGGTTGGAATGGGCTCCATAAGCCAGACCAACTGAGGCCGATCCCCGACTGATCTCTTCCATCGCGATGACATGCTCCAGGTAGCCCATTTCGGCGCCGCCGTATTTTTCCGAGACGGTAATACCTAAAAGACCTAGCGAGCCCATCTTCAACCAAAGCTCAGGGGGAAAGTGGTCTTCCCGGTCAATTTCAGCCGCCAAAGGCGCAATTTCTGTGCCGACGAAACCTTGCACCGACTCTCGCAGCAGGTTTGCAGTCTCTCCCAGGCCAAAGTTCAATTGAGGAAATGTTCTCATTTTTTCTCCCGTTTGTCAGAAGTTCAGCTCTTTGATGTCAGCAAAAAAATCCAGGGCTTCAGGGTTTTTCAGGGCGTCCTTGTTTTTAACCTCCCGTCCATGGATCATCTTCTGCACGGCAAGTTCAACTTTTTTCATGTTCAGGGTATATGGAATATCAGGCACCTCGATTATCTTGGCAGGAACATGCCTGGGGGAGGCATTCTGCCGAATATCTTTTCTGATCTTCTGCTGCAGCGCATCTGTTAGCTGTTGGCCGGATTTCATCTTTACAAAGAGGATGACTCGACTATCGTTTTGCCATTGCTGACCTACTACGACGCTGTCGTCGATCTCCTCCATCTGCTCAATGATCCGGTAAATTTCGGCTGTCCCGATTCTGACGCCGCCAGGGTTTAAGGTGGCATCCGATCTGCCGTACATGATAAGGCCACCCCGTTCGGTGACCTCGATAAAGTCACCATGGGTCCAAACCCCAGGAAACCCTTCAAAATAGGCCGCTTGATATTTTGACCCGTCTCGGTCATCCCAAAAATAGATCGGCATGGAAGGGAAAGGCGCTGCGCAGACAAGCTCACCCTGTTTGCCTACCACCGGCGTCCCGTTCTCGTCATAGGCAAAAACCTTCATGCCAAGGCCCCGACATTGCAATTCCCCTTCATAGACCGGGCCCATCGGGTTGCCGAGAGCAAAGCAGCCATTCAGGTCAGAGCCTCCTGAGATGGATGCCAGTTGCAGATCTTCTTTCACTTCTTTGTAGATGAAATGGAAATCCTCTTTAGAAAGAGGTGAACCGGTGGAGAGGACAGACTTTAAAGGGGTCAGGTTAAATTGTTTGCCTGGTTTGACCCCGGCATTTTTAAGGGCCGCGATATATCCGGCACTTGTCCCGAAAACGGTAATTTTTTCATCCTGAGCCATTTGCCACAGGGCATCCGGGCCAGGATGAAAGGGATTGCCGTCATACAGAACGAGTGTCGCGCCCACAGCAAGGGATGTGGTCAGCCAGTTCCACATCATCCAGCCGCAGGTGGTGAAATAAAAGATGGTGTCTTCCCGCTTGAGATCGGTATGCAGAAGGAGTTCTTTAAGTTGGTGGAGCAGCACCCCGCCTGCACTTTGCACCATGCATTTGGGCAGGCCTGTTGTGCCGGAGGAGTACATAATATAGAGCGGGTGTTCGAAGGGCAGTTGGGCAAATTCGATTTCGACGGCATCGTTCCTGCTAAAATCGCTGTACTGCACGGCTCCGGGAAGATTGGCAAGATCCGGCGCATCCTTTGTATAAGGAACCACAATGATCTTTTCTATGGATGGTATTTGTTTGATGATTTTCGCGATTTTGGCAAGACTGTCAATGGCCTTGCCTTTGAAAAAATAGCCATCGGCAGTAAAGAGGATTTTGGGCCTGGTCTGGCCAAATCTATCCAGCACACCTTTGATGCCAAAATCAGGAGAGCAGGAGGACCAGGTTGCGCCGATGCTTGTTGCTGCAAGCATGGCGATGATTGATTCAGGCATATTCGGCATGAACCCGACAACACGGTCTCCGGCAACAATTCCAGCTAGACGAAGAGACGCGGCAACCTTCGCCGTTGCAGCATAAAGTTCTTTATAGGTAAGACTCCTGCGGAGAGTGTCCTCGCCCCTGAAAATCAGGGCCGTTTTGTCATCTCGGTAGCGCAGCAGGTTTTCGGCAAAGTTCAATCGGCTGCCGGTGAACCATTGAGCACCCGGCATTTTGTTTGGATCATCAATAACCTTTTGGAAATTAACCGAGGCTATTATCTCCGCAAATCGCCACATCTCAGCCCAGAAAGCTTCAATATTTTCGACTGACCACTGATACAGTTGATTGTAGTTGCTACATTCCATCCCATAGGTTCGGTTCACGTGTTGCATGAACCTGTACATATTGGAATCCTTGATTCGCTGCTCCGACGGCTCCCATAACGGTTTTAACATGGCCTCCCTCTTCATTTATCTACCCAGCTATCAATTTTTAGACAGTTTCGATTTTGCCAACTCCCGCAGTTTGTATTTTTGTATCTTGCCGCTGGCGGTTGTTGGGTACTCGTCTACAAAAAAGATATATTTGGGAATTTTGTGGAAGGATATCTGATCCTTACAGAAGGCGATTATTTCCGTCTCGGTTGCTTTTTCCGAAGTTTTGAGCTGGATAAAGGCGGCGACCTCTTCACCATATTTCTCGCTCGGAATACCAACCACCTGAACGTCTTTAATCTTCGGGTTACTGTAAAGAAATTCCTCTATCTCGCGTGGGTAAACGTTTTCACCGCCGCGGATTATCATATCCTTGATTCTGCCGGTGATCTTGCAGTAACCGTTCTTGTCCATGATCGCCAGGTCGCCGGTGTGCAGCCAGTTATCTTTATCGACAGCCTTTGCTGTGGCTTCAGGCATTTTGTAGTAGCCCTTCATAACATGATAGCCCCTGGTGCAGAGTTCTCCCTGTTCCCCGATCGGCAGCTCCTTGTCGGTTGCCGGGTCTACAATCATTACTTCAACGTTAGGGAGGGCTTTGCCAACCGTGGTTGTTTTCAGTTCCAGGGAATCGCGATCCCTGGTTTGGGTGATTCCCGGGGATGCCTCGGTTTGACCGTAGACAATAGTCATCTCGCTTGCCCCCATGTCTTTGATCACCCGCTTCATGACTTCTACAGGACAGGTTGATCCGGCCATGACGCCCGTACGAAGACTCGATGTGTCGTAGCTCTTGTTGTCCATCTCCTCGAACTCGGCGATGAACATTGTCGGCACTCCTAAAAGAGCCGTGCATTTTGAGGCCTCGACAGTTTTCAGGACATTAGCGGCTGTAAAAGAGACGACCGGGGCCATAGTGGTTCCGGAGACCATGCAGCAGAGGGTTCCGATAACACAGCCGAAACAGTGGAAAAAGGGAACCGGAATACACATCGCATCATTTGGCGTCAGCTTCATGCATTCGGCCATGCTCAGGGCATTGCCTATCAAGTTGGTATGAGAAAGCATAACCCCTTTAGGAAATCCAGTGGTTCCTGATGTGTACTGCATATTTATTACATCATCCGGTTTGAGCGAATCATGCCTTTCTTTCAGCTGTTGATCCGATACCCGTTTGCCCATCTCCAGCACATCATCCCAGTTGTACATTCCGGCAATTTTTTCCTTGCCAAGATAAATGATGTTTTTCAGGAAAGGGAGTTTCTCACAGTTCAATTTCCCGGGTTCACTGTCTTTGATAATTGGACAGACCTTATTCAGTACTTTGAGGTATTCGTCGGCTTCCCTTACTCCACCTGTCAAGATAATGGTTGTAGAATCAGACTGTTGCAAAAGATACTCCAGCTCAGTGCTGCGATAGTTGGTATTCACAGTCACCAGGACCGCCCCCATCCGGGCGCTGCCATACTGGGTGTAGACCCACGCCGGAAGATTGTTGGCCCAAATCGCTACCTTATCGCCGCTTGCAATACCAAGAGACATGAGTCCTTTTGCAACATCGTCGAACTTTTCTCGCAATTGCCTGAAATTCTTTTTGATACCCAGGGCATGGTACTCAAGTCCAATGTTATCTCCGAAATTTTCCGCCAGAATATCGACTACATTACCGATGGTAGTTTTCCCCACTCTAATATCAGGTTTATTCATCTGTCCTCCTGGAACATGAAGTAATAATTAAGTTCGAGATATGTCTATGGTAAAAACTCCCGGCGGGAGCCAACAACAGGATGCGCTATTGCAAGCATCCCACCAGGATACTGCGAAAAACGATTTGTATTGTGCCTTACCTACGGATCGATACGACTATTAAAAGCTGAAACCCTCCGGGAGCTGATTGACAGTTGTACCTTCAGGTACCCACGACAAATCGAGGATAGTGAAGGTAGGCCCTTTGGTCTTAAAGATTGGAATCACCTTCATATCGAATGAGGGTTCACCGATGCTGAGATAGCTCATCAAGATAGTTGCCACCCCCTCAAATTCAATATTGATGAATTTGATAGGCTTGTCAAGCAGGTTGAAAGCCCCTGACCGCTCACATACCATAAACGTATGAATACGCGCCGTTGTCTTGGCAATATCGGTTAAATCGATAACTGTATTTTTGCCCAGGCAGTCTGGGCAGTGGACCCGAAACGGAATGTATATCGTTGACTTCGAATCACAATTTGAATGGTCGCAACGAGTAGCCAATAATTTTCCTTGACTGAGTGAGTCAAAAAATATCGCTTCGCCGCCATAGGAATGGATAAAGGTCATGTCTCTCGGGTTGGTAACTCCCAGGAGCTTCCAACCGTCATCGGCGTTTCGTATCGGGGTGTTAGGTGTCAGGTGATGAAATTCACCTTTAAGTTTGTATTTGTTGTCTTTGACAAAAACCTGTCCGAACATGCTCATAGTATCTCTCCTTTATGCATCTTTCTTTATCAAATGATCCGGATCCATCAGGATGGTGGATGTGACATGAGAACCAACACCGGCATGGCTGATAGCCATCCCTCTTTTCGCGCCTTTTACCTGGAGGTTGGTCCAGTCACTCGGTTTTTCGCGGTTGAATTTTTTCCACAGTTTTTCATCGCCATGGATTTCTCCCCATCTGTTCCAGATATGCGTTGCTACTTCCAACGTCTGCATAATACCCGTGGCTCCCACGGAATGCATGCAGCCAATCAAGCCGCCGGAGAGATTTGATGGCAGCTTGCCGGGCTCGCCGGTGTGTGGATTGGTGTGATAACAGTCTCCCGATTCAACATAATCCCGGCCGTATCCATAGGGACGTATACCAATATCCTCATAGGTCTGGACATCACTGATAGTGAAGGCGTCATGCAGTTCGACCACATCGAGATCCTTGGTCGGGTCGGTGATACCGCACATACCGTAGCCGTAATAGGCCGCCATCCTTGCTGCCAGAAAGCCGGTAAAACCCGGATATCTATCCCCGCCGGGGAAACGTTCGCCCAGATCCTTGTATTGATCGGCTGTTTCATTTGGTAACAATGGGATATCCATATCCAGCCTGTCGGCAGGACGAAGGGTATGTGACCCGGCAGCGACCCAGACGCGCAGTGGTTTGTTTTTCGAATTTTTCGTCAGTTTAACCGCAGTATCTTCGTCGCAGAGAATGACGCAGGCAGCACCTACACTCATCAGGCAACAGTCGAGGGCTCGCAGAGGGTTGGCAACTATCGGCGAATTCAACACATCGTCAACAGTGATTTTCATCGGCGAATGGGCAAACGGGTTGAACCTGGCATAGCCGTGATGTTTTACGGATATTTCGGCCAGGGTTCTTCTGAAAGAGTCTTCTGATTTGCCGAAGATCTGCCAGTAACGCTGGGCCATGACTGCGTAATATCCAGTGTAGATATGACCGAGAGGGGATTCCCAATCTTTATCTGCGGCACAGGAAATGAGGAAGTTGCCTTCGTCGGTGGGGACCTCGTCCATCCGTTCCCAGCCCATGGCGAGAACACAGTCGGAGTAGCCTGATGCCACAGCCTTCATGGCTTCCCATATGGTCGATCCGCCGGTGGCCCCACCGGTTTTTACGCCGACGTTGCCAAGAGGATCCAGGCCAAGCCGATCGTGGATGACCGACTCTCCAAGCAGTTGATCACCAAAATGATCGGCAAAATGACCATAATAACATGTATGTATATGCCGCTTTAATTCTGCCGGTGATATGTCGAGTAGTCCTGCAGCCATGGTGAATGAGTCGATGCACAGTTCTTCCGTGCGCTTGTCCGGAAAGGCACGGTCAAACTTGGATTGTCCTGCTGTTACCAGGTATACCGGTCGTTGTAATTTAGGAATTTTCAACTGCTGTTTGCTGAACTTGATCATACCTCAGTCTCCTTATTGGTTATGGTTTTGTTCCTTTTCTCATCCCCTGAAAGAATGGGGATTCTGTTCAGTATCCTGTTGAGAGGGGACTTAGGAATTGTTTCCTCGAAAGTACGAGAGTATTCCCTCAAAAGTACAAAAGTAATTTGAAGCTGCTCATCCCGATAAGGGCCTCGGGATAAGAACCTTATCGTTTTAATCCCGATAAGGGCCTCGGGATAAGTTCCTTAACGTTTTAATCCCGATAAGAGCCTCGGGATAAGTTCCTTAACGTTTTAATCCCGATAAGAGCCTCGGGATAAGTTCCTTAACGAAATAATTCTCTTTGGACAGCAAGAGAATTATTTCTAAGTCACTAAATTGTTCCAACCCATAAAACAAAACTGATGTTGGTGCTGTTATTGGTGATCTTCTGGTTCACGGGATTGGACAGGAAGTGAACCGAATCCCCTTCAACCAGAGAATATTTTTCATCGCTGAGCATCAATTCGATCGATCCCTTCAATACACAGAGAAGCTCCTGACCGTTTTTGATATTTTTCCTGGCAGGGATCGATTTGCCCGGTTCAACTACCAGGACGGATGAATCGATGACGGTCCTGGTATCCGGTGGGAAGAATCGGCGGGTAACGAAACCCGTATGGGAGAGCTCAATATCGTCCCACTCCGATTTTCTGATTATGATGATTTTTTCCTGTTGATTAGCCTGGGTGATAAGATTGCCGGCATCTATGCCAATGGCATTGCAGATCCGGACAAGGGTATCCACCGATGGGGAATTGACATCATTTTCAACTTGGCTGAGAAAGCCTTCAGAAATTGACGCCTTTTCTGCAACAGTTTTGAGAGTCAATTTTTGTTCCTTCCGGGCCCTTCTGATCAACGTGCCTATATTCATGCAACCCCATGCTGTATTCGTGGGAAGAAAAAGCAAATATTTTATATTAGTTAATATTAATCTATATCAACAATTAACTATTTGTCAACAGAAATAAAAGAGACCGTTGTAAATAAAATCCACGTGTAGTCGGGAAGATAACTGGTAGATAGTCAGCGATAGGTTGGGATGGAGATATGAAACAGGAAAGGCATGAATACTTGTTTTATATTCATGCCTTACTAAGGGCCATCATTGTCTCAGGTTCAAGCTCAATAGAGATACCGGTGAGTGGCTGAATATTTTCTCCGAAGTTGTACCATACATGTAATCCTGAAAATTTGTCCTGCCCTTAGAGTTAATAATAAGAAGATCTGCCTTTACTTCATCTACAACTTTAAGAATCTCCTCAAAAGGGACTCCGCCCCTGATGATGGTCTTGATGGGAATCCGGTTCGACACAAATTGGCCTATCAAGGTATCCATATTTTCTATTCGCCTCTTTGTCTCATCATCTATAAATTTCTCTAATGAGAATTTGTAGAGATGATCTTCTTCAAATTCCTTCTGCACATGCTCGAAAAGCCTTTTGTTAATGATATTTACTGCAACAATTTCTGCCGAAGTTCGTTCTGCCAGTTTAGCCGCATATTCCATGAGTTGTGGAGAATAGACCGAGAAATCAACGGCGACAACAATTCGCGTTAAAACTTCCATAATACATCCTCCTTCCTAGTGGATCCGGCTGAATCGTTCCCGGCTTCTGACGCTTAGAACCGGAACAGGTGAATGTCTGAACACTTTCTCCGCATTAGAGCCAAACAGAGTACCAAGAAGATTGCTTTTGCCTTTACTGGCTATGACCACGAGATCAATATGTTCCGTTTCAATAGCCCTCAAAATTGCATCGAAAGGGATTCCCACGTCAATAAGGATGTCCATTTGGTCTTTGTATTGTGGAAAATGTTGATCGATCATTTCATTAATGAGCTGAAGTCGCTCGGTTTTCACTCGCTCTACATAGCTGTCGACATCGAATTCCTTGGGAAGGTGAGAGCTCACGGTCTTCAAGGATTCAATGTCCCTATTGTTGATGACATTAAACAGCAAAATTTCTGCCTTTAATCCTGTAACAATCGCCAGCGTAGATTCGACCGTCATCTTTGAGTAGTCCGACAAATCTACACAAGCCATTACTTTACTTATCTCTTTCATCTCTACTCCCTTCAGTTAATGTATTTGTGAGATGAGCACCTGTTTGTTACCTGAAGTCTGAGTCTTACAAACCTTTCGCAACCAACACATCACAAGGTGGGGTGACCAAAATATCTCTTGCCGTACCACCGACTTTATAAGGCATAAGACTAACGTGGCTATGGGTTCCTATGGCAATAAGCTCTGCTTGCACTTCGGCAGCCTTATTTGTCAGGCTGGAATAGGCCTCTCCTTTCACAGTTTCAAAATGAAAATTTTCTATAGAAACTTTATTTTTTTTCAGTACTTTTTTATTTTTTTTGACAAACTTATCCAGGTCTTCCATTGCATTATTTGCTAGGGATTTTTCAGCGTACTGGGCCATATAATCACCGATTAAAGGGAAATCATAAGAGTGGATAAGATGAAAAGCGCTCTTAGGGGCGAGTTCAATTGCAAGATGAAAAACCTGTTTAGCTCCAGCGGAAAAATCCATACCTATCAAAACATTCTTATAATCATGAAGAGGTTTATCTGTTACCATCAGAACTGGTTTCATTCCCTTGCGAATGACTCTTTCAACAGTTGTTCCAACAAACATATCAAGCAATTTGAGTTTACCATGCATCCCCATAACTATCAGGTCCGCTTTAATTTTTTCGGCATGGTTGATGATTTCAGCGAATGTTTCCCCACCTTCTACGACGGTAACGGAAGTTCGTAAGGTTTTTATCTCCGTATGGGCATTCAGGGAGTTCTTGATCATGTCTTCAGCATCTTGCTTTAAGGAAATTGTCTGTTTGGTGTTTTTGGGAAAAGTATATAATGGGCATACATGAATGATATGAAGCTTTGCCGCTAATGTCGATGCAAGGTTGATTGATCGGTCGAAGGCTCGGTTAGTTTCGGCTGCGAGGTCAGTCGCCAAAAGAATGTTTTTCATTTTTGACTCCTTCTCTATTAGAGATAAGGTAGCGTTAAATAACAATTTCTTTAGTCAACAGACATAACTCTTTAGTTTTACTCAAAACAGCAGTATCGTTGAGGTGTAAATATGAATTTAAGCATTATTTTCATTCATGGGATTATTGAATATTACAAAAACATTTTATCACTGATCTCTTCTTCTTTTCATCCTGTTGTCATCTTAAAGTTCCCGCATTCTTTCGACACCTTTTCTTCCGAATTTCTTGCTGAATTCCATCTCAAAAGAGGACGTTACTGAGCCACGGACGGTTATTGGTCTGATAATAGATAAATGGTCAGCTCGATAAAAAGAAAAAGCAGCACAATAAAAATGGAGGAAAGCAGAAAAAATATTGACAAAAAACCTGTACTGAATAATGATCGTCAATGCGATTGAGCGCTTGGTCAGTTTGCCAATTGTTCTTCACTCCCAATACAGAGTACTCCCGAGATATGGTGAGCATATGTTTCAGACATTGACCGATCGCTCAGTCAATGTCTGCTGGTATATCGAAAAGATTCGACAAATGGCAGTCCGGAAGAAAGATCGATACATTGCATTTTAGTACCTTACAGATTGTTTTCTTGTTTTTTTTGCAAGAAAACAATCTGTAAGGTACTTATCCCGGCCTATTTCCTGTTTACCGGGGTTTGGTCGTTATTCCAGAGTTTATGAGTACCTTAGAAATTCATTTCTTGTTTTTTAAGAATGAATTTCGTGAAGGTACTTATACCCCCTTGAGGGGTGTTAGTTGTACTTACCAATCATTATAAACATTTTTAAAGGAGGAACGTATGTCAGTAGGAGCGTTAAAACCGAGATGGGGCCAGCCTCTCACGGGAATTATCTCGTTCGTCGTGTTTCTGGCTATTGCCCTGGTAACCTGGTACATTTTTAGTGATCCACGAGGGCCAGTAGGTTGGTTTCCTTATCCCTTCGTTATGTATCTGGCGATGATGATTTTGGTAGGAATTTGGCAACATATGTTTCTTGCTGATTGGCCTTTTCAGAAAATTGATCAGCCAATGCGCGGAATTATTATGACCATTGTAAATTTGGTCTTAGTCTGGTTCGTGATAGATGTTATTTTTTACCGCGTTCTTGGGATAGGCTTGAATTTCTTAAGTTATTATGGTCTCGAGGCTGCTGGAGGAAAACCGATATACGCTCAGATTGCAGTAGTCTGTTTTGTCTTGATAGGTTTTTATACATATCCGGTTTCGACAATTTTCTTTGGTAAGTGGCCTGTTCAGCCAAGTAACATCCCGCAGCCCGCAGCAGGGTTTGCAGAATTTGGTTGGGGCTCCCTCATAACATTATTTGCTTATGTCATTCTGATCGTGCCGTTTTTTGGTATACTTTTCAAAGTTCCCGTAGTCGACCCGCCCGTGATTGCCGCACTCAACACGTCCTGGTGGGCAGGTATTGGTGGCACAGGGCATGTTCACTGGGTTTTTGGTTGGTGGGAATGGGCAATTATTGTTCTCTTTATGACTGCCAATGTCTGGCGGATGAAGCCTTGGAGTCTCATTACTCTTCCCCAACCCTGGAAAGGACTTATTTCCGTTATACTCTCGCTTATTATAGCCTATGGTTTAGCCCTCATCTGTAGGGCAATTATCCCTATGTGGGTGCCGGCCGAGACATTTCATAATCTGGAAGAAGCAAAGGGACTCGCTGAAGTTCAACGTTTTCTCTGGCTTCATTCAGCGGAAATTGCTGGTTTCACCTTGATACCATTTTTGATCTGGCACCATTACTTTGATGATATTGCCTTTGGTCTGGACAAGGATGCCTGGTCAGCATTCTTTGTCAGGACAGTTGGCGTGTTACTGTTTGCTGCAGGAAGTTACTGGGTGTACTATTACACAGGTTTTGGTCACTCGGTATTGGGCAATCACCATATGGAAGAATTCGCTCAGGGGTTCTCGCACGGTGAGTCGCTTGTCTGGAATTTCTGGTGGATTATTCCACTTCTATGGAATGAGTGGTTTTTCCATAAATGGCCGTTTTATGTGCATGAAAAATAATTAAGCTGTACTGCATGTCAGTGCCGGCGGGGATTGTATCCTTTTCATTTCCCCGCCGGCACTTCTTGAAACTGTTAACCCAGGCCCTGGGGCGACAGGAGTTCCACGATGTTTCCCCAGCAGATATTTATTTGCTCTTTAAGTGATGTACGCGCCTCAGGAAAATGACTGGACTCTGCTTTTTGTTCTGGAGCGCATATCTTGATACCCATGATAACCAGCCAATAAGGAGAGAACTAATGCAAGCAGCAAGTGTCAGTAAAAGTATCTTAACACCGGTTGAATTCTTGACCAGGAGCGTCCTCGTCTACCCCAATAAGACCGCGGTTATCCATGGCGAGAAACGTTATAGCTATAAAGAATTTTCGGAGAGAATCTATCGCCTTGCCAGCGCACTTCAACAAAAGGGCATTGGCAAGGATGATAAGGTAGCTTTTATCTGTCCTAACATCCCGGCAATGCTCGAAGCGCACTATGCCGTGCCTCTTATTGGAGCAGTCCTTGTCAGTGTCAATATTCGTCTCTCTCGCGGAGAGGTCTCCTATATCATTGATCACTCTGATGCTAAAGTGGTTGTTGCCGACAGTGAATTTGCCCACCTGGTCCAACCGAGCGATCTGCCAAAAGTCAAAACTTATGTTACGGTCTGTGATGTAAACGATTCAATATCTCTTGAAGGGATGGAGTACGAAGCTTTCCTTGCCACCGGTTCACCGGAGCCATTTGAGGCTAATATTGATTCGGAAGATCAATTGATGACCATCAATTATACCAGCGGGACAACAGGTCGTCCCAAAGGGGTCATGTACAACCACCGGGGTGCATACCTGAACGCCATAGGCGAAGTGTTGGAATCCGGCTTGACCGCGTCTTCAGTCTATCTCTGGACTCTCCCCATGTTCCATTGCAATGGCTGGTGCTTCACCTGGGGCGTTACTGCTGTAGGGGCGACTCATGTCTGCCTTCGGGCGGTGATCGCTGAAGATATCTATCGTTTGATTGAAAAGGAAGATGTCTCCCACCTCTGTGCTGCTCCGACGATACTCATTACCATGAGTACCTGGCCGGGAGCTGCCGAAGTGAAAATGAAACGGAAACTCAAAATTATGACTGCCGGGGCTCCACCTGCACCTGCAATTATTCGGAATATGGAGGCTATTGGCGCGGATATAACCCACACCTATGGCCTCACCGAGGTGTACGGTCCACACAGTGTCTGTGCTTGGCAGCCAAGCTGGGAATCCATGTCCGAGGAAGAAAAGGCAATTGCAAAATCACGGCAGGGTGTTCCATATGTTCTTACCCATTTTATGGATGTGGTCGATCCTGTTACCATGACACCGGTTCCGAGGGACGGCAAGACAATGGGTGAAATTGTCATGCGTGGAAACAATGTTATGACCGGCTACTACAAGGATCCTGAAGCGACCGCAGAGGCATTTGAGGGTGGTTGGTTCCATAGTGGTGATCTTGCGGTGATGCACCCGGATGGTTACGCCCAGATCAAGGACAGGAAAAAGGATATCATTATCAGCGGTGGAGAAAACATTTCCACAGTCGAAGTGGAAAGTGTCATCTACGGCCATCCCGACGTTCAGGAGGTGGCTGTCATTCCGGTCCCGGATGAGAAATGGGGTGAGGTTCCGAAAGCATATATCGTACTCAAAGCCGGCAGAAATCCGTCAGCCGAGGATATCATTGCCTACACCAAAGAGCATCTGGCTCGTTTCAAGGCTCCGAAATATATCGAGTTCAGCGAACTCCCCAAAACCGCGACCGGTAAGATACAGAAGTTCAAGTTGAGAGATAAGGAGTGGGAGGGGAAAAAACGGATCGGTTAATTCGGCTTGATTTGCCATAAACCTGGAACCAGGTGTCGATAGCAAGACGGCACCTGGTTGACTGATTTCTAATCTTTACTTTACGTTACTCCGCTGCCTGTTTCGGTTCAAAGCTTGTATACTTCATTTGTCTTGTAGTAACCATAGATCAGTCTCCAGCCGAGTATTTTATGCCGGTTTCCCGCCATGGGGTTGGCCATCATACAAACGACCATTCTGAGTGGCAAGAAAGGTGGCTAATGGGATTTCTTCCTGTTTGATAAAACCCTTGTTGGGTAGGGCACCGCTATTCACCATCTCTACGACGGAACAAATGGAAGCAGCTGTGGTCCAGGCGATCGCTCTTCTCGGTTTTCCAGCAATCACAACGGGAGGGTAGGCTCTGACAAATTCCTCCCGAATGAGTTGGTCATGTTTCCATCCCTCGACAGAAGCGTGGATGTAAACCACGTCCTCGCTCACGGGGGGCTTGGCGTTGACCAGCAACTTGCCGGTGCTCGCCCTGTCTTCGCGCATCAGGAGCTCATGTAAAAGAAAATTCATCAGGGCGGCGTGTCCCATATATCGGATCGATTTGTAGTCAAGGTTCTCGACAAGACCATCATAGGTCTCACACATAGTACCAAGTCCACCCGAAGTGGTGAATGCTTCGAGCTGCACACCATCAATGACGATCTTTTCCAACCACTCCAGCGGTGAAACCAATTTTCGGACCCCACCTTCAATGACTTCACAGTCGTTGAGATACTCATTGACGACACCTTCCGGCGACCAGTTAAAGGCATAACCAAGCAGACCGGTTGGGTGTTTTGGCAGGGCGCCGACGCGCAGTTTAATTGATCTTATCTTGGTAAATTTGCCGGCAAGAGAAGCGCCCACGATAGCAATAAAACCGGGTGCAAGGCCACATTGAGGAGCCATAACCACAGATGCTTTTCGACTCAATTTAATTATTTCCCTGGTGGTGCCGACATCTTCGGTAAGATCGAAATAGTGCGTGTTGCATTGTGCTGCAATTCGTGCGACCCCGACATTGAAATGGTAAGGGAGACAGGAAATGATTGCATCATGGTTGGCGAGGGCCTTGCTCAAGTCGGTTTCGCTGGTGACGTCGAGTGATTGCGTCGGGAATGGGAATTTCTCGGTTGCATTCAGGTCTGCTCCCGTGACCTTGAATCCGGTCTCGTGGAGCAGCAGGGCCACGAGGTTTCCGACTTTTCCAAGGCCAAGCACTAATACAGAGTTGATATGATTATTCATTGGCGATCTCCCTATGATTGAATGTAATTTTGAATTTTCTCGGATAAACTCTTAGGAGCCTGTCCGAGAATAGGCATTTTGTCCAAAATCGAGGCATTTTCACAAAACAAGCACAGTCATATAGTTGATATTGCGAGCATTGTTTTTTGAAAATAACGAAAATTTTGGGCAAAAGGGCATTCTCGGACAGGCTCCTAGCGATAGGCGGCTATCCCGGTCACTTTTTCACCTACGATTAGAGTATGCATATCATGCGTGCCTTCATAGGTGTAAACGGACTCCAGGTTATTTGCATGCCGCATTATCGGATATTCACCCATTATCCCGTTAGCACCAAGCATGGTCCGCGCCGTACGGCAGATATCAAGCGCTATCTTGACATTGTTCATCTTGGCCATTGATACCTGGGCCGGACTGTAACACCCTTTGTCTTTCAGTCGCCCAAGTTGCAGCGCTAAAAGTTGTCCCTTGGTGAGTTCGGTGACCATCTCCGCCAGTTTTTTCTGCTGTAGCTGGAAGGCGGCGATGGGCTTATCAAACTGGATTCTGTTAAGTGAATATTCGAGCGCAGTTTGATAACAGTTGTCGGCAGCACCGAGGGCGCCCCAGGCTATACCGTAACGTGCCTGGGTCAGACAGCCAAGCGGACCTTTGATGCCGATAACCCCTGGCAATAGGCTTTTTTCCTCGTCGACCACCACGTTATCAAGGATGAGTTCCGAAGTGATCGATGCTCGCAAGCTCCACTTTCCCTTCATTTGTGGAGCCGTGAAACCGGGAGTTCCTTTTTCTACCAGAAAGCCTCGAATTCCATCGTCGGTTCTGGCCCAGACAATCGCCACGTCGGCCACCGTACCGTTAGTAATCCACATCTTGGCCCCGTTAAGCCGCCATTTTCCGTTCGACTCACGGACAGCCTTGGTGCGCATGCCGCTGGGGTTGGAGCCGAAATCCGGTTCCGTCAGTCCAAAACAGCCGATTGCTTCGCCTTTGGCCATTTTCGGCAACCAATGCTTTTTCTGTGCTTCGCTGCCATAGGCAAAAATTGGATACATGACCAGTGACCCCTGGACGGAAGCCATACTGCGAAGTCCTGAATCACCACGCTCCAATTCGTACATGAGCAGCCCGTAGGCAACATTGGACAGACCGGCGCAACCGTATTCCTCCGGTAGGGTTGGACCAAAAAAACCCATCTCGCCCATCATAGGGATTAAATGACGAGGAAAAGTTTCTTCCTGGGCATGTTTATCAATAATCGGCATAACATGTTCGTTGACGAAATTGCGGGCCGTTGCTCGAACCAGCTTTTCTTCGTCTTCCAGCAGATCCTGGAAATTCATATAGTCAGTTATCTCGGTGGTGGTGTTCATCACAACTCTCCTCTCTTCTTTATGGTAGTTCTTGAGCAATTGGCTGTATTACAGGTCAAACTTAATGCCTTGGGCCAGGGGCAGTTCCAAGCCGTAATTGATCGTATTGGTCTGCCGACGCATATAACCTTTCCAGGCATCCGAGCCGGATTCCCTGCCGCCACCCGTCTCTTTTTCACCACCAAAGGCACCGCCGATCTCCGCACCCGAGGTGCCGATATTGACATTGGCGATACCGCAATCGGATCCTGCCGCAGAGAGGAAAAGTTCTGCCTCTCTCAGGTTATCGGTGAATATCGAGGAGGACAATCCCTGGACGACATCGTTCTGGAGAGCAATAGCGTTTTCAACTCCACCGGAATATTTTATCAGATAGAGGATTGGTGCAAAGGTCTCTTCCTGGACAATCGGATAACTGTTTTCAGCCTCAGCCAGCACCGGTTCGACGTAACAGCCCGACTCAAAGCCTTTGCCATTCAGAACCTTCCCACCGCAGAGAACAGTTCCTCCCTGTTCTGTTACGGCCTGCAGGGCCTTCTGGTAAACAGTTACCGCCTTTACGTCGATCAGTGGGCCGATATGATTTTTTTCGTCAAGAGGAGAACCAATTTTCAGTGAGCCATAGGCCTTGGTTAAGCTCTGCTTGATTTGATCATAGATTGATTCATGGACGATCAACCGTCTCGTTGAGGTGCAGCGTTGACCGGCAGTGCCGACCGCAGAAAAAACAATGGCCGGTACTGCAAGTTTTAGGTTTGCCTGGGGGGTCAGAATAATAGCATTGTTCCCGCCAAGCTCCAGAATGGACCTGCCGAACCTGGAAGCAACAACCTCAGCACCGCGGCGGCCAACTCTGGTTGAGCCGGTGATGGAAACAAGGGGAATGTCCCGGTCATGCAGCAGCAGTTCTCCAACTGTCGATCCGGAACCGACGATCAGGTTGAAAAGCCCCTCGGGCAGCTTGTTCTTGGTGATGACTTCGGCAAGGATATGCTGGATAGCAATGGCCGTGAGCGGTGTTTTGGAGGATGGCTTCCACAGGGTGGTGTCACCGCAGACAACAGCCAGCATGGCGTTCCATGACCAGACCGCAACAGGAAAGTTGAAGGCACTGATGATGCCCACCGTCCCGAGCGGATGATACTGATCATAGAGGCGGTGGTCCATTCGTTCCGAGCTCATAGTGCAACCATAGAGTTGCCGCGACTGACCTACTGCGAAATCGCAGATATCAATCATTTCCTGGACTTCACCCAATCCCTCCTGGAGGGATTTACCCATCTCCCAGGAGACCAGAGTGCCGAGAGGAATTTTCTTTGCGCGCAGGGCGTCGCCGATTTGGCGTACGATCTCACCTCTTTTTGGGGGTGGAACCTTTCGCCATTGGGCAAAGGCCACTTTGGCCGATGCAGCGCAGTTTTGGTAATCCTCTTCTGAAGCGAGATAGACGGTGGCGAGCAGTCTGCCGTCAACGGGGGAGATTACCTCAATTGTGCCATTGGTTTGGGTTGTGTTCCAGTTAACGCCGGTTGCTGCGCCTTGATTGTGCTCTAGTATGCCGAGCGTATTGAGAATTTCCATTGCTCCTCCTGGGTTAGAGAGTGTTCAATCTACAAATTTTATCCACAATTTCCATGGAGCTTGTATAGGCTTTTACGTTAAAGCGTGCTTTTAAAGCAGATTCGAGCATCGCCTGATTGATGGCTTTTTCGTTTTTGGCCATGATGCAAAGCGAGGCAAGAGCCCAATCCTGTTTGTTTATTTTTAATTCTTTAAAATCGATTTCAACCACATTAGCAGGGGTTTCCGGGATATCGACGGACTTTTCTTTTACAACAAAAGTGCCAGGTTCAAGACCTGCAAATATTTTTTTCCGCTGCTGGACGCCTTCCTTGCTCAGGGCCAGGACAACAGTAGGGGAGGTAATGCCGGTATAGCCGATTTTTCTTGGAGAGATAAGTATCTCACTCACTGATTGGCCTCTCAGAACTGTGATGTTGTAATCATTTTTCATCGACACATTCATTCCGGCAGAGAGACCTGCGTGACAGACGATATCCCCGGCAGTCACAATTCGCATACCTGCACTGCCTAAAATAGCCACCTCCTGATGCTGGTAATCGGTGAGATGGAATTCCTTGTCGACTGTGACATCTTCAGGGAAGATATTTCTTTCTTTGGCCAACGCTCTATAACGCTCCCCATATTCAGGCCTTTGATTCTTTTCAACGACCCCGCTTTTGATCGGTAGATCCGCCACCATCCGGTCAAGGATCTTTGGTGAAAGGCGATTCTTTTTGGTGTACCGTCCAGTGCACATGCCAAGGGTCTCAATAATTGAAAATCCTTGATGTTTAATGGCCCTGCCAATGAGTTCGGGGAGGTCTTGATCGAGCCCTGAGCTTCTGGCGACAAAGGTTGCACCTGCGCTTTCTGCAATCCCACAGATATCTATTGGTCTTTCAGCCTGGTTAAGAAACTCTGATCCTACCACGGCATCTGTCGGTGTGGTGACAGAATACTGCCCGCCGGTCATGCCAAAGTTGAAATTATTAAGTACAATCAGGGTTAAGTCGAGATTTCTCCGACATGCTGCCAGGACGTGGGCACCGCCGATGCCTAGTCCACCATCGCCCATGGTGACAATGACATGCAAATCCGGGTTGGCAAGTTTGATTCCCGTTGCGTAGGTCAGGGCACGGCCATGAATGCCGTGAAGTGCGTGGACATTGAAAAAAGTATCGAAGAGTCCGGAACAGCCGATATCTGTCACCATCACAACTTTATCCGCCGGAAGATTCAGGTTGACCATGGCTTTATCGAGGCTGGTGGTGATAGTCTCATGGGTACAGCCGGGACAGTAGACAGGGGGCCGGCTCTTATTTAAAAAACTATTCATTGCCAATGACCTCCATGATTTGAGCAGGTGTGATCAAAACACCGTTCATCTGTCCGAAAAATTCGACTTTCTTCCCACCAAGCACTCGCTGTATTTCATGAACATATTGTCCCAGATTCATTTCAAAAACCACGATTCGTTTGAAAGGCTTTGCCTTCTCCCGCAACATCTCCTCAGGCACTGGCCACAAACTTTTCAGGGTCAAGGTGGAAACCGGTCTGCCTTGGTCGGCAAGGATTCTACCGGCATCCTCAACCGCGCGTGCAGTGACGCCATAACTGATGATCAAGGTGTCTGTGTGATCGTTGATATTTTCTTCGAAGAGGGTGATTCTGTTGCAGGCGCTTAGGATTTTCCTGCGCAGGCGCTCTTGATTCCGGGCGATTACGTCCGGGTCGTTGGTGATAAAACCATCTGGTCCATGGGTCGATGAGGTCTGTCTGACCAGGGTGTTACCGCCGATAGGTAAAAACGGCGGTGCCTCGTCAGGTTGTGCGGCAAAGGGGAGAAATGTCTCACCGGAAAACATTTTTCGTTCGACGATCGGTGGAAAGATAACAGAATCAAGATCAAAACTCTCTTTCGTCATGCCTATTTCCTTATTCGAGGCGATAAAGACAGGACATCTGAATTCTTCCGCATAATTAAAGGCATAAATGGCAAGGAGGTAACAATCCAAGGCATCTTTCGGGGCGAGTACTATGACTGGTACGCCACCCGTGCTGCCCCATTGCAAAAACTGAATATCACTGTCCGCGCCTTTAGTAGCCGAGCCCGTCGAAGGGCCGAGGCGTTGCACATCGACTATTACCAAGGGGATTTCACTGCCGATTGCAAATGATATCTGCTCGCTGTACAGGCTGATACCCGGCCCGATGTTGCGGTGAGTGCCTTTTTGCCGGCCATGGATGCGCCAATACAATATCCCATCGAGGCGATTTCATCTTCTCCCTGCAGGCAGATACCGCCTTGGGCGGGTAACATTTTCAGCATGTTATTGAAGATTGTCGTGGCCGGGGTGATAGGGTAACCTGCAAAGAAATTGCAACCCGCGGCTATGGCTCCCCTTGCCAGCGCCTCATTTCCTTCCATAAATGATAAAGCCATTCGTTCTCCTTGGTATGGGTACCTGCGTGTGTACATGTGATTAAATATCTAATCAAATATCTGATTAGATATTCGATGTTCTAACAGTTTTACGAACTGTATGTCAAGAATATAATGGAATTAATCAGGATAGAAACTAGGCAAATGAAAGGTGTAATTGTTTGCTTTTTTGATTGATTTTATGGAGATCTTGGTATATCTGTTTGCTGATGGAACCGATAATTAAAAGAAAGAAAAAGAGTGAGGATGATTTTGCGAGAGAAGCCTACCTGGGCATTCGTCGAATGTTTTTCCTCAATGAGATCACTCCTGGCCAAAAGATATCCTATGGGGATCTTGCCAAGCGGTTGGGAATGAGCACCACTCCAATCATACAGGCATTGAAAAGGCTTGAAGACCAGGGGCTCGTTCGCCATGAACCCAATCGAGGATATTATACTGAAAATATAAGCTTAAAAGAAATTATAGAGATCTATGATTTTCGGGGATTAATCGAAACCTCGCTTCTACCGAATACCGTAGCGGGAATGAACAAGAAAAAACTTAAAACCCTGAAAAAGGCACTCGACAGCCACCTCCAGGCCGTAAGAGATATCTACCTGAAAGAACGACTTTTACGAGATATGGAATTTCATCTCGTCCTGGCCGGCCTTTCAGGATGCACCATTCAAATCAATACATTGAGGTCGCTGTTTGACCTTCTCTACCTGAAATATCGGGGGAATGTCCTTTTTGTAACCCCTATGGAGACGGTCGATTCGGAGCATGTCAAATTATATGAGTATATTGCAGCATCCGACCTTGATGGAGCAACCGGAATTTTGCAACAGCATATTGCAAACGTCAAAGAGCATGCCATTGCCAGTATTGAAAGAATCAACAAGGCAAAATCCCTTAGAACACTTTAGTACCTTAGAAATTCTTTCCATGTTTTTTAGGAAAGAACTTCGTGAAGGTACTTATACCCGCAAAGCGCGGGGACTAAAAAGAGTACCCCTTTGTGGGGTGTTAACGCAGGAGCACCTTATTTTATAAAGGTGCCTTCCTCATATTCCTCGAAGGCAACCTTCAGCTCTTCCTGGGTGTTCATGACAATGGGTCCATACCAGGCCACAGGCTCATTGAGTGGCTTTCCGGAGACGAACAGAAAACGGACCGGTTTGTCTGTGGTCGTCACCTGCACCCGGTCTCCGTTGTGCTCGTACAGTACCACTGTCTCATGTTCGCAGATACATCGACGTTCGAGGTCGGTCCAACCATGGCCCACTACCTCGTAAGCGTATGCATCACGAATGTCATCGAAAAATCCAGCACCATCAAGCACATACACAAACGCAGTGTGACCGGCGGGTAAGGTATGGGAAAAAACAGTCTTCCGCGGCACAGAGATATCGAGCATCTCCGGCTCAATTATAATATTCTGGGCAGGCCCCTTGACACCTGCGACCTGGCCTGCAACTACTTTGATCTTGACGCCGTTCTCCATGGTAACCTCAGGGATAGTAGCCGCTTTAACCTCCTGGTAGCGGGGGGCGATCATTTTATGGCTGGCGGGAAGGTTGGCCCAGAATTGGAAGCCCCACATGGTTCCGGTGGGGCTTTCCTTGGGCATTTCCTGGTGGATAATGCCACTGCCGGCGGTCATCCACTGCACATCTCCGGCGCCAATGACTCCTTTATTGCCCATGCTGTCCCCATGCTCAACCTTGCCCTCCATAATATAGGTGACAGTCTCAATCCCGCGGTGCGGATGCCAGGGGAATCCGGGCAGATAATGGGCCGGATTGCTGGTATGGAAGTCGTCGAGCATTAAAAAAGGGTCGAACTGGGGGACCTGTGCATAGCCGAAAGCGCGTTTCAGGTGGACGCCGGCACCTTCAATGGTTGCCTGGCTCTTGAAAATTTTGGCGATACGACGAATTGTCATAGCAGTTCCTCCCTTGAACAGATTTGTCTGAACGTAAGTCCTACGGTAGTCTACCTGTCAACATTGGCCGCACTCAACCTTGTGTATTGCCGGGACGACTTTCAGAGGTTTGGGACAATGTTATACTTCTGCCTTCGCTTCTGCAGCAAAATCGTGTACTTTCTGACCTCCAAAATGTTCGAAGAACCTCGGATAGGTTTCGCCGTAGGCTTTGAAAATTTTCTCAAAAGGCAGGTCCGCAAAATGCCCATGATCCCTGACGTATTCCATATGTTTTTGGCCAAGATTATTGCATTCGTGGAAGATGGAATCCTGTGTGCCATCGAACTCAAGTGGTTTTACATTGAATCGGGTGCAGAGCGAAAGGTTGAATGCCGGAGTTGCCTTTACCCATTTTTCATTGAGGTACATCTCGGTGTAGCCATGGAAAATAAATAAATCCGTGCCCATCATTTCTCTTAATTTGGCAGTCGATAGATGGTTGGTTACATCTGCAAAACCAAGACGGGTTGGGATATCCTGATGTCGACCGACGGCAGCAAGTACGACCGCCTTGGAAACACAATAGCCACTTTTTTTCTTTAAAACAGAACTGGCTTTCATGGCTGTCCGTGAATATTTCAGGTCGTACGGATCATACTTGATCTGGTCGCGGACGGCATAGTAGAGAGCTATCGCTTTTTCTGTCGGTGTGTTGCAGCCTTTGCAGACAGTGGTGGCAAAGTCGGCCAGTTCTTGGGTGTCATAGTCGAGGAAAAAGGTTGGTTTCAGGTAGTTCTGTACATCTTCTTTCATTGTCTCAGTTTCCGGTAAAATGAGGTTTTCTCTTTTCGTTAAAGGCATTGACCGCTTCCATCAGATCGCCCGATGGGATGATATTTGCGCTCACCGTGGCGACGTATTTCAGCCCGTCGTCAATGGATTTGCCAACACAAAAGTTAAGGACGTCTTTGGATGCCTGGACTGCCAAGGGTGAATTATCGGCGATTTCCTGGGCCAGTGCTTCGGCTTTTTCCATGAGTGTTGCCTTGTCAGGGTATACTTCGTTTACCAATTGGATTTCTTTTGCTCTTTTTGCGGTTATGCTTCTGGCAGTATAGGCAAGTTCGCGGGCGTGGCCCTGGCCAACGATCAGGGGGATCCTTTGCAGCACGCCGACGTCTGCCACAAAACCAACAGCCGCCTCTTTCAAGGAGAACAGTGCATCTTCAGAACAGATTCGGATGTCACAGGCTGTTGCCAGGTCCAGGCCGGCGCCTACACAGTGACCATGGATGGCGGCGATAACAGGCTTACGGCACTGTTCCACTGCCGAAATACCGGCTTGGAGTTGGCGTATTTTCGGGAGAAATTTCCATTTGGTACCACCGGTCTGGTTCTTGTCCATGAGTTCCGGCAATTGAGGTACCATCCCCATGAGATCTATACCGGCTGAGAAGCAGGATCCTTTACCGGCCACGATAACAACCCTGATTTCGGGGTCACGGTCAAGCTCAGCAAAGATTTCAACCGGCTCAGTCCACGACTCAGCGTTCATGGCGTTTTTCTTTTCCGGACGATTTAAATACACCCAGGCAATGGGGGGTCGTTTTTCCACAAGATAAAAAGTATATTTATTCATTCGTGTTGTTTCCTTTTCTTGATAGACTGTATTAGGAACAGTAGTACAATTTCGTCTATTGGCAAGAATTCTATTGGCAAGGATTTCATATGCTTCGGATAAATAATAACAACATTCAATGGTTTTGCCGATTGTTGCTCACAGTTGGTTGTTCTTTTTGGGAGAAAAAATGTTGAAAATTATGAAATTCTTCCCCTGCACTGAAGAATTCAGAGACCTTATTGAGGTTAACCTTGCCGACTTTTCAAGATCCAGTCTGGATCCCGGCAAATTGAGGCGGGCAGCAGTCGCCCTCACCATTGTTGACTATCGGGGAGAAGGTGGCTTGTGCGGCCTTGGCGATGCTCCCGCTGACAGCGCTGCACTCATCCTTACCAGAAGGGCGGGAAGGCTGAAGAATCATGCCGGACAATGGGCCTTTCCGGGTGGCAGTATTGATCCGGGCGAAAGTCCTGAGCAGACGGCCTTTCGAGAGCTGGAAGAAGAGGTGGGCCTAAGTCTTCCTGCAGATCAGTTTCTCGGGTGCCTGGATGACTTCGTTACCAGGTCGGGATTTCATATCACTCCGGTTGTCATCTGGGGTGGAGCGGTGCAACATTTAATCAAAAACGACCGGGAGGTTGCTTCGATACATAGAATCCCCTGCAAGGAACTATTCCGGCGGGACGCGCCGGCCCTTGAAGGTGGGGATGAAATCGACAGACCAATCCTTTTCATGCCGGTCGGTGACACTTTCATCGCCACCCCGACTGCGGCGATACTCTATCAATTTCGTGAGGTGGCTCTTGCCGGTCGAGGGACAAGGGTTGCTCATTATGAGCAACCCTATTTCGCCTGGAGTTGATCTTCGTGTCAGGTTACATCGGGTAATCTCACATCAAGGTTGATGCCGTTACATACTCCTTCGATATTGCCCCCCAACAGAATACAGGGCGTTGGTGATCTGGCCAAGGCTGCAATGTTTAACGGTTTCGAGGAGTTCTTCAAAGATATTCTCACCTCTCAAGGCAACCTCTTTCAGCTGCTCCAGCGCTGCAGGGCAATCGTTCTTGTGCCTGTTATGAAAATCAGCCAGCCTGGCAATCTGTTCGTTTTTCTCTTCGTCGGTGGATCTGGCCAGTTCAAGGGTCGCGGCCTGTTGATCGAAATCAATATCCGGATTACGGAAGGTGTTGACACCAATAATGGGATACTCGCCGGAATGTTTCAGCCGCTCATAATACATTGATTCTTCCTGGATCTTGCTCCGTTGGTAGCCGGTTTCCATGGCGCCAAGCACGCCGCCTCGCTCAGTGATCCTGTCAAACTCGGAGAGAACCGCCTCTTCGACAAGGTCGGTAAGTTCTTCGACGATAAAGCTGCCTTGGTTGGGGTTTTCGTTCTTGGCCAGGCCCCATTCATTATTGATAATAAGCTGGATGGCCAGCGCCCTGCGGACTGACTCAGAACTCGGAGTGGTTATCGCCTCATCGTAGGCATTGGTATGGAGGCTGTTGCAATTATCGTAGATCGCACAGAGGGCCTGCAGACTGGTTCTGATATCGTTGAACTGGATTTCCTGGCTATGCAGAGATCTTCCTGAAGTTTGGATATGGTATTTCAGCCGTTGCGACGAGGTGGACGCGCCATATTTCTTTTTCATCGCAACCGCCCAGATGCGCCTGGCTACTCGGCCAATAACGGTATATTCCGGATCCATACCATTGGAGAAAAAGAACGACAGATTCGGGGCAATCTGGTCGATATCCATTCCCCGGGACAGATAATATTCTACGTAGGTGAAACCGTTCGACAAGGTGAGAGCCAGTTGGGTGATCGGGTTTGCCCCAGCTTCAGCAATATGATAGCCGGAGACGGAGACCGAGTAGAAGTTTTTGACGTTTTGGGCGATAAAATATTCCTGAATATCACCCATCATCTTCAGGGCAAATTCGATAGAGAAAATGCAGGTATTCTGGCCTTGGTCTTCTTTCAGGATATCTGCCTGGACGGTACCGCGAACATTGGCCAGAACACGGGCTTTGATCTCGTCGTATTCGTTCTTTTTCGGCTGTCGGTCATTCTCAGCCACAAAACTCTCTACCTGCTGGTCGATGACCGTATTCATGAACATCGCCAGGATGATTGGTGCCGGGCCATTGATCGTCATGGATACGGAGGTGGTGGGGGAGCAGAGTTCGAAGCCGTCGTACAGCTGTTTGACGTCATCGAGGGTGCAGATGCTCACCCCCGAGGTCCCGATCTTTCCGTAAATATCCGGCCGTATGGCCGGATCCCAGCCGTACAAGGTGACTGAATCAAAGGCTGTTGAAAGTCGTTTTGCCGTATAGTTTGCTGAAAGCAGTTTGAATCGTTTATTGGTCTGGACCGGGCCACCTTCTCCGGCAAACATTCGGGTTGGGTCTTCACCGGTGCGTTTCAAAGGGAACACACCGCCGGTATAGGGGAAATATCCAGGGAGATTTTCTTTACGCAACCAACAATAGATATCGGCAGGGTCACTATAATGCGGCAGGGAAATTTTGGGAATTTTCGAGTGCGAAAGGGATCTTGAAAAAAGCGGCACATGGATTTCCCGGCCACGCACGGTGTAGACGAGGTCGTCTCCGGTGTACGCCTGTTTGTTTTCCTGCCAGCTATTCAGGCTTTCTTTTGTATCACTGTCGACAGCTTTTGCAGTTATCGCAGCTTCAGACCTGAGCACTTCGAGAGCCTTGTTTATATCTTCGCCCTCTTTTAAACCGAGCAGGTCAATAGTCTGCTGCACATGATAGTTTTGTCGTACCGCTTTAGCCTGTCGCTCCGATCTCTTGTGATAGTCGCGGACGGTGGCGGAAATTTCCGACAGGTAACGAATCCTTTCCGATGGGATGACTATGGATTTTGAAGATGGAATTTTCTGTTTTGGTTTTGGCAGGCTGGACTTAAGGTTAAGAGATGTTTTGTTGCTGAGTTGTTCAATTATCCCGTGATAGAGTGCGGTGACCCCGTCATCATTAAATTTTGAGGCGATAGTGCCAAAAACGGGAAAATCTTCCGCAGCAGTTTGCCACTCCTTACGATTTCTCTGGACCTGTTTTCTGATGTCCCGAATGGCGTCTTCGCTGCCTTTCTTCTCAAATTTATTGACGACTATAAGATCAGCATAGTCGAGCATATCGATTTTTTCCAGCTGGGAAGGGGCGCCAAATTCGCTGGTCATCACATAGAGAGAGATATCTGCAATCTCAGCGATTTTCGAATCCCCCTGACCGATCCCGGCTGTTTCGACGATGATCAGGTCAAAGCCGGCAGCTTTGGCTACCTGGATGGCTTCCGGCAGAGCTTCAGAAATCTCCGTAGCAGAGTTCTGGGTGGCAAGGCTCCGCATATACACTTTATCAGAACCGCTGAGCGAGTTCATGCGAATCCGGTCACCGAGAAGTGCACCACCCGTCTTGCGTCTGGAGGGATCGCAGCTGATAATGGCGATACGAATGTCTTTTATATCATAGAGAAAGCGGACAAGTATTTCATCGGTCAAAGATGATTTTCCAGCCCCACCAGTGCCGGTAATCCCGATAACCGGTGGATTGTGCTTTTCGATGAGGGTGTTGAGGATTGTGGTCATTTCCTGCAGCTTGCCGTTGCCGTTGGCTTTTGCCTGTTGCACGGCAGAGATAAATCCAGCTATGGTCTTTGGGTTGTTGCAGCTCAGATTTTCCGGACGGAGGTCGTGGAAAGGCAGGGTCGGAAAATCAAGCAGCTTGATCATATGATTGATCATTCCCTGCAAGCCCATGGACGCACCGTCTTCCGGTGAGTAGATCTTTGTTACCCCGTAGCTTTCGAGTTCTTTTATCTCGTCGGCGACAATAACTCCGCCACCTCCGCCAAACACCTTGATATGGGAACAATTGTTCTCTTTCAATAAATCAATCATGTACTTGAAGGCTTCCATATGCCCGCCCTGATAGCTGGACATGGCAATACCCTGAGCGTCTTCCTGGATTGCTGTGTCAACAAGCTCCTGGACTGATCTGTTGTGGGCCAGATGGATAACCTCCACACCGGAATCCTGCAGGATTCTCCGCATGATATTTGTCGAGGCATCGTGGCCGTCAAAAAGTGAGGTGGCGGTGATTACTCTGACAACGTTTTTAGGCCTGTAAATTTCAACATCCGCGTGCATAGGTTTTCTCCTTCTGTCGTACGAGGTGACTGGGATGATTTGTATGATTTAGTGTTTGCGTAGACAGAAAACGATTTCGGCAATCGTGAGCAATCCTTGTGGGTTAGTACCTTACAGATTGTTTTTTGCAAAAAAACAATCTGTATAAAGGTTCTTATCCCCGTGCTTGGCGGGGGTGGAAAACCTATTTGTTTTTTTCCTCAAGGAAACTCATGATAAATTCTGTCTGTTGTTCAATGTACTGCTCAATCGTGAAATGTTTGGCAAAATACCAGCGTCTAAAGGCCCAGATATGGCCGATAACTGAAATATTGTGTCCAATCAGATTAATCGTGTCGTCGTCCAGTTGTGGAAGTTTTCCCAACTCCCGTAGTTCACGCATTGCCTCTATAAAGAGATTGGTAATTCGTAGTTCGGCCTCTAAAACTTTTTCCTGCCACTTTAAGGGGAGAAAATGAGTGACTTGATACATGAGCAGTACATGATCACTCATCCGGTCGCACACCAGGAAAAACTCGCGGATGACCTCGGCAAGTGCAGCTTTCCCCACTGTGGGGCGGGCAAGCGCCTCTTTGACGCCCCGTTCAACCTCGGTGTGAATGGCAATGCATACCAGGTATAAAACATCATCCTTGGTGGATACATATTCGTACAGCGAACCAATGGAAAGACCGGTTGCTTTCGCCAGAGCCCGGGTTGTCGTCTTGTGATAGCCGTATTTAATAAACAGTTTGACAGCCGCGTCTACAATCTGCCGCCTGCGTTCTTTCACCAGTTCCTGGTTTTTAATATGTGTTACAACTTCACGTGAATCCGTATCCTTACCGATCATTCAACTATCTCCCTGCGCTGCTTATTTTACACGTTTTATTGAAAATCCGTACCAATCATCTGCCGAGGAAAAGTATACAAAAAAACGGGAGAACAAAAGGGAAATATGAACAATATTCATTCATGGGCGATTATCCGTTCTAATGATAGTTGTCTTTATGCCATTTATTTATGTTCCCCTTTCTGCTTTTACCGATTGCTTCTTTCCAGGATATTTCTTGTTAACGGGATTTGAGTTTTTCTGTCAGGATTGGCACAAATTGTTTGAGATCCGCTACAACGAGCACATCGGCAATTTCGCCTATCGGCGCGTCTTTATCGGTGTTGACTGCAACGATAAATTCCGATTTTTTCATCCCGGCAAGATGCTGGATAGCTCCTGAAATTCCGCAGGCCACATAAAGTTTTGGAGCCACACTCTGTCCGGTAGTACCGACCTGGCGGTTGTGTTCCACCCATTCCGAATCGACAACCGGTCGGCTGGCCCCGTATTCTCCACCAAGGGACTTGGCCAGTGCGGCGATCATAGCAATATTTTCAGGTTTTCCTATTCCTCGTCCGGCGCTGACGATAACCGTCGCCTTACTGAGATCCACGCCCCCTTGTTCCGGGGCTTCGTATCCCAGGAAGGTTATAGCGGTCCCGGTGTCGGTACCAAGTGTCATAACTTTTGGTTGAGCGTCACTCGGTTCGACTGCGGAGAAGGCCCCGGCTTGAAGGGTAACAACTGTTTTTGCCGACAGGCTTTTTAGCCGGCGGCGTAATTTGGAATTGCAGGCGGGAACAATAAATTCTCCGTTATCAATGCCAACTACTTCCGAAATCTGAGCCGCCTCCAGTGAAAAAGCCACACGAGGTGCCAGGTCCCAGCCATAGGAAGAGTGGGAAAATACTATAAGATCGGGTTGTTCAGATTCGATTGCCTGGAGCAGCAGCGCTTTATGGGCATCCGGATTATATTCCTGATAGGTATTGACGTCGGCAAGATAGAGATTTCCTCTAAAATGCGGGATATTTTTTTCGACGCCTACCAGGAAGACGGCGGTATCCGCAGCCAGTTCTTTTGCAAACCCGAGAAGTTCAGCGATGGATCCGAGCAGTTTTCCATCTCGGTATTCGGCAACCAGTAGTAGTTTCATAATATCATTCTCCTCTATGCCAGAACACTGGTTTTATCTTTTAGAATTTTAATCAACTGCTCGGCCAGATCAGCTGCATCGCCCTCTAAAATGAGACCTCCACCTTTCTTTTCCGGGAAATACATTTTAACAGTTTCCTGGCGGGGAGTAATTTTGCGCAGTTGCTCGGCAGGAATAGTGACCAGTTCCTTTTTCTTGGCCTTCATGATGTTCGGCAAAGTGGGGTAACGGGGACTGTTGAGCCCCAGCTGGCAGGTGAAAATTGCAGGCCCATTAACTTTTATTATTGCCTTGGTGCCGCCTTCCAGCTCCCGCTTGACGGTTACTTCGCCATCTTTTAGAGAAAAATCAACGATGGTTGTAACGCACGGCAGGCCAAGTATCTCGGCAAGTAAAACACCGGTCTGTCCGCTGCCCCGGTCCTGAGACTGCATCCCGGTAAAAATGTAGTCAAAATTCTGATCTTTTGCGTATTCGGCAATGAGAGAAGCATTGGCAATTGCATCTTTAGTCCAGTTCGATTGTTCACTGACATGCACACCGCGATCACAGCCCATTGCCAGGGCTTTTTTCATCGTCTCCTTGACCTGGTCAGGGCCAATGCAAAGAACAGTGATATCGCTATCCCCGATCTGTTCCTTCAGTTGAACAGCCTGTTCCACGGCATATTCGTCATACTCGTTCATACGCCAGGCAAGATCGGTGGTATTGTACCAGGTACCACTGTCTGCAATTTTAAACTTGGATTCCATATCCGGAACCTGTTTTATGCATACCAGGATTTTCATTATATTTTTCCTCGACAAATTTGAGTCATTTTTTTCATTCAGCCCCGTCGCCGGTTGCTACCTGATCAAAGAGGCACCAATGACCAGACGCTGAATTTCACTGGTTCCTTCGTAGATCTCGGTGATTTTGGCATCGCGCATCATCCGCTCGGCTGGAAAATCTCTGGTGTATCCATAGCCGCCAAGGATTTGTACAGCCTGGGTGGTTACTTTCATGGCAGTTTCACTGGCAAAGAGTTTGGCCATGGCCGAAGCTTGAGAATAGGAAAGCTTGTTACTGGCCCTATAGGCCGCATTGTAAACGAGGAATCTGGCTGCTTCAATCTGGGTGGCCATATCGGCAAGTTGGAACTGCACGCCCTGAAACTTGCCAATAGGGGTGTCGAATTGTTTACGCTCTTTCGCGTAGCTTATTGCTAAATCAAGCGCTCCCTGGGCAATGCCAAGAGCCTGGGATGCAATACCGATTCGACCACCATCCAGGGTTTTCATGGCAATTTTAAAACCCTGTCCCTCTTCCCCAAGAAGATTGGCAGCGGGGATTGAACAATTTTCAAAAATCAGTTCCAGGGTAGGGGAACTTCGAATACCAAGTTTCTGTTCTTTTTTACCAAATGTAAAGCCAGGGGTTCCTTTTTCAATAATGAAAGCGCTGATACCATGATGTTTTTTCGCATCTTTATCGGTCCTGGCAAAAACAACATAGGTCTCTGCTTCTCCACCATTGGTGATAAAAATTTTGGTGCCGGTCAAAATCCACCTATCACCTTCACGGACAGCAGTAGTTTTAGTGCCACCGGCATCAGATCCCGCCGAAGGTTCAGTAAGCCCGAAAGCGCCCATTTTTTCTCCCTTTGCCAGGGGAACAAGAAATTGTTGTTTCTGTTCTTCACTGCCAAAAAGGTAGATGGGGTTAGCGCAGAGGGAAAGGTGGGCTGAGAGCGTTACGCCGGTCGATGCACAAACCCTGGAGAGTTCTTCTACGGCTATGGCATAACTTATATAGTCTGCTCCGGCACCACCGTATTCTTCAGGAAAAACGATGCCGGTCAGGCCAAGTTCACCGAGCTTGTCAAACATCAACGCCCGGTCAAACCGCTCTTCTTCATCGCGGATTTTTGCTGTTGGAGCCACTTCCGCTTCGGCAAATTCACGAACCATGTCGCGAATGAGATTTTGTTCTTCAGTTAGTTGGAAATTCATGAGATTTACTCCGGAGAAAGTGGTTTTGTTGTGCACCCAGGGAAGAGCATTTTTCTCTTCCCTGGATGGTAAAGCTGTTATTTTTTGCTCTTCAACTCTGGGAAATCCCAATAAAAGAATTCAAGTTTTGGAGCCTCACCGCCTTGTGCCTGGCGAGTAATTTCCTGTTCCCGCAGTTCAACCCTTCGGATCTTTCCGCTCAGTGTTTTCGGTACCGCGGGGACAAATTCAATGATTCTCGGAATTTTGAATTTAGCCAGAATTCTTATGGTGTGTTTGAATATATCAAGGGCCAGTTCTCTGGACGGCTCTTGATTCTGCTTGAGAATTATAAAAGCTTTAACCAGTTGATGGCGCTTTTCGTCGGGAACACCGACAATGGCGGATTCTGCTACGGCGGGATGCTCCAAGACTGCGCTTTCCACCTCAAAAGGACCGATACGGAAATCCGCGGATTTAATAACATCGTCGCTTCGGCCGACAAACCACCAGTAGCCGTCAGTATCAATGGAAGCTCGGTCGCCGGTATAATAGACATTGTCTCTAAAGACCCCGGCCATTTTCTCAGGATTGCCGATGTATTCGGTAAAAAGACCGATTGACCGCCACTTATCCAGTTTCACTACGATATGTCCAGGTTCATCGGCCACGGTGAGTTCTTTGCCGTTATCGTCAAAAAGGGCCATGTCATACATAAATGAAGGCTGACCGAAAGAACCACTTTTCATTCTGCCGTTCATCCAGGGATGATTGCCAATCATGGCCGTTGATTCGGTCTGACCGTAGAAATCTCTAATTTCTGTGCCGGTGAGGGCTTTCCATCTGGTAATAACTTCGGGGTTAAGAGGCTCACCTGCGCCAATCGATTGACGAAGCGAGGAAAAATCAAATTTGGAAGTATCGAGGTTGATGAACATACGCCATGCTGTTGGTGGTGCACAGAAAGTTGAAATTTTATGGGTGGTGATCATTTTCAGATACTTATCGCCATCGAGCACGGTAAAGTGGAAACCGGAAGCCGTGGCACCAACATTCAGAGGGGCAAAGAAACTTGACCATGCCCATTTTGCCCAACCCGGAGCACCGAGGTTATGGTGAATATCGCTGGTTTGGACGCCGGTAATGACCGAGGTGGAGAGATGGCCCAATGGGTAGGAAACGGCAGTATGACCGACCCGTTTAGGTAAACCGGTTGTACCGGAGGTGAAAAAGCAGAAGAGCAGATCGTCTGACCGAGTTTTGGCAGGCTCTGCCTCGACGGCTTCACTGGTGAGATCCGAATAACTGATCCAGCCGGCCTTTTTACCGCGAACCAGCTTGATTTTTGGGGTCATTTTGGTTGTTGCAAGAGCCGCATCAATAACATCGCAATAAATTTCATCGGCGACAATTGAGTCAGGTGCATAGGTTTCAAATCTAAACTCTAATTCTCTTTCGGTCATGGTTGTGGCTGTTGGTACCACAACGAGTCCACCTTTGATGCAGGCGTAGCTGGCAAACCAGGTTTCCGGGACGATGGGCATCATCATGAACATATTATTGCCTTTTTCAACGCCCTTCTTTCTTAGTGCATTTAAACATTGGTTGCCATGGAAGGAGAATTCCTGATAGCTATAGCTTTTGCTTTCCGTGGTCACAATATCAGCCCAGATAAGAGCCGTTTTATCGCCACGCTCTTTTACATGCATTCCTTCAAATATTTCCGACGCCCAGTTAAAATATTCAGGGAGTTTCATGAAGTTGAGCTTTTCAAAAAATGCTTTTGCAACATCCCTTTTCTGGTCATTATCATCCATCATGTTAAGGTCCATTACTTCTCTGTACAGTTTTTCCATGCCCATAGGTGACTCCTTACAGTTCAGATTTGAAAATGATTTGGGGTGATAAAAACTCCTCCCTTGGATCTCAAGAGCACAACTGAGCGCTCGGTCGGATTTAATATTCAACTAAATATTAATTGTCAATATTTGTCAAAGGATTTTTTATTCTTTTCCAGTATGAATAAAAACCATTCAAGAATGGAGAAGATATCAAGGTACTTATGGTGAGCTCTGATAATTTGATAGTTTCTTGCAGAATTTATATTTCATTCAGCTAAAAATCATTGACAAACACAGACTTCTAGATAACCATGAAAATACGATTGAGCGCTTGGTCGGTTCGAATATGTGGCAACCAGGGCATGTTAGAACCGGATGAGAGATGAGCCTGAGCCACCGGAATTTTCACTTTGATGAAAACTCGATAAGAAAGCCAGGATTCAGATAAACGGGTTGAAAAATGAGGCGTATTATGAAAAAGGCGGTAATAGTCAGTGCAGTAAGAACACCTTTCGGCAGCTTTGGAGGATCACTTAGCAAAATTGGTGCAACGGATCTCGGAGCCCTTGTTATAAAAGAGGCAGTGATGCGTGCCGATATAGATAAGGCACTGGTCAATGAATGCATAATGGGGATGGTTCTTCCCTGTGGCTACGGGCAAAATCCAGCCAAGCAGGCGGCAATTAAGGCCGGGCTTCCCCAGGAAGTTGAGGCGGTTACCGTAAATAAGGTGTGTGGTTCGGCGTTGAAGGCCGTAATGCTCGCAGCCCAGGCCATTCAGTGTGGCGACGCCGATGTCATTGTGGCCGGTGGCATGGAAAGTATGAGTTCGGCTCCTTATTATCTCGAAAAAGCCAGATGGGGGCACCGGATGGGACCAGGCAAGATCGAGGATCATATGGTCCACGATGGCCTCTGGGACGTGGTAAATGATTTCCATATGGGCATGTCCAATGAACTTATCTGCGAGAACTGGCAAGTAAGCAGAGAGGAACAGGATCGTTTTGCGGAGGAATCGTATAAAAAAGCACTGAGCGCCATTCAGAAAGGCGTTTTTAAGGATGAAATAGTTCCGGTCCCACTGCCGCAAAAGAGGGGCGAAACAAAATTTTTTGAAACTGATGAGTGTCCCCAGGAGACCAGCTACGAAAGTTTACAAAAGATGCGGCCGGCTTTTAAAAAAGACGGGGTCGGCACCGCAGGCAATGCCTCGGTAATCAGTGATGGAGCTGCCGCCGTGTTGGTAATGAGCCGCGAAAAGGCGGAAGAGCTGGGCTGCACCATTCTGGCAGAAATTGGTGCCCAGGCCTCGGCCGGAATAGAGCTAAAGCATGTGCTCATGGCTCCGATTCTTGCTATTCCGAAAGTTTTGAAAAAAGAAGGTGTTTCCCTTGGAGACGTTGATTTGTTTGAGATAAATGAAGCATTCAGCGGGACCTCGGTTGCAATCAACAGGGTGTTGGAGCTTGATTCGTCCATCGTCAATGTAAACGGTGGCGCTGTCGCTCTAGGCCATCCGATTGGTGCCAGCGGAGGCAGACTGCTCGTTACGCTTTTACATGAAATGGCCAGACGAGATGCCAAAAGAGGCTTGGTTTCTCTTTGTCTGGGCGGCGGTGAAGCGGTAGCAATGGTTGTCAATCGATGATGGCGGCGTAAAAACTCTTCATCTTGTTCGTTGTTACAATTTTCCTATCATTACGACGTACCGTATGTACGCCGAAATAATACGAAAATTGCACGCCTCCAATATGAAGCTTTTTACTTATCCATCGAAAATCGAAGTTTTTACGAGTTTGTCAATCGATAAACGGTTTTATTTGCAGGGAGGAAACAGATGGAAATAAAAAAATTCGGTGTTGTCGGTGCCGGTCAGATGGGAAATGGCATAGTCCAGGTCGCAGCGACCAGTGGCCTTGATGTCCTGATGAGCGATATCAAAGAGGAATTTGTGGCGAGAGGTCTAGCGACAATCGAGAAAAACCTCAATCGTAGCGTGGAAAAAGAAAAGATTACCAGTTCAGAGCGTGATACTATCTTGAGCCGAATCTCAACGACGACGAATCTTGCCGATATGTCAGGGGTAGACTATGTGGTGGAGGCGGCTGTTGAGCGTGAAGATCTCAAATTCAATATATTCAGGGAACTTGATTCAGCCTGTCCTGCCCATGTGATTCTTGCCAGTAACACCTCTTCTATTCCTATTGGCAGGATTGCGGCCCAGACCAAACGGCCGGACAAAGTTATCGGTATGCACTTTATGAATCCGGTCCCGGTAATGAAGCTGGTTGAGGTCATCAAGGGCCTTGCTACCAGTCAGGAAACCTTCGACCTTACCTGGTCCCTTTGCCAAAAATTCGGCAAAACAGCGGCCGAAGCCAATGATTTTCCTGGTTTTATCGCCAATAGAATTCTTATGCCTATGATCAACGAGGCCGTCTTCTGTATTTATCAAGGGGTTGGCAAAGCCGAAGATATCGACACTGTGATGAAACTTGGCATGAATCATCCTATGGGACCATTGGCACTCGCTGATCTTATTGGTTTGGATACCTGTCTAGCCATCATGGAAACCCTCTATGATGGGTTTAAAGACTCCAAGTATCGACCTTGTCCCTTGCTGAGAAAATATGTTGAAGTCGGCTGGCTGGGACGAAAGAGCGGTAAAGGCTTCTATCAGTATTGAACTATTGATCGACCAAGGAGGAAATATGACACGCGAAAGTGTCTCTGTTCCGGCGAGTGAGCTGGCCAACAGGATCGCAAAATTGCAAAAGGCTCTTGCCGCAAAGGAAATGGATGGTGCTCTGATCATCCAGAAGACCGATCTGTTTTATTTTGGGGCGACCTCCCAGCAGGGTTGGCTGTATGTGCCTGTTACCGGCAAGCCCATCCTGATGATCTTTAAGGAATTTGAACGGGCTCGGCAAGAGTCGCCCCTTGAGGAAATTCTTTCGATTGTCAGTATTAAAAAAATTCCAGCCGTTCTTGAGCAGTACGGATACGCAGCTCCTTCAGTATTAGGCATGGAGCTGGATGTCTTGCCCACGAACCTCTACTTTCAATATTGTGCAATTTTTAAGCAAACAAAGATTGAAGATATTTCTTTCGAAATTCGCCTGATCAGGGCAGTCAAGTCACAATTTGAAATTGATAAAATCAAGGCTGCTGCAAAATTTGCCGATATGGTGGCGGCCAAGGTACCGCAAATGCTTGAAGTCGGTAAATCCGAAGTCACCCTTGCCGGTGAATTGGAAGGGTATGCCAGGAGCCTTGGTCATCAGGGTATTGTTCGGATGCGGATGTGGGGCAGTGAGCTTTTTTACGGTCATCTGCTGGCAGGCGATGGTGCGGCTGTTGCCAGTTATCTCGCCTCACCTACCGGAGGAACAGGGGTTAGCTGTGTAATCGGACAGGGTGCGGGATATCGAAAAATCAGAGCCAATGAACCCGTTCTCGTCGATTATGTCTTTGCCTTGGATGGCTATATTTGCGATCATGCGAGAATTTTCTCTGTTGGTCAATTGCCTGTTCAACTGGTCGCGGCCCATCAGGCAATGCTCGAAATTCAGGAAGACATCAAGGCCCAGGCAAAACCCGGAACGCTCACCGGAGAGCTCTATGAGTTGATGGTTTCCCTGGCTGAAAAAAAAGGCTATGCAGAAAATTTCATGGGGGTGGGGGAGAGACGGATTCGTTTTACCGGGCACGGGGTTGGCCTGGAGTTGGATGAATTTCCCTTTATCGCCAAGGGTCAGCAGCTTGCACTGGAAGAAAATATGGTCATTGCCCTTGAACCAAAAACCATTTTTCCCGGAAGTGGTGTAGTCGGCATCGAAAATACCCATCTGGTAACCGAAAAAGGTCTCGTGTCACTGAGCCTTTTCCCGGACAAAATTACCATCTTACCTTCATAAAAAAGGAGACAATATGCCAATAGAGGCTAATACTGCCGGCGAGCTGGACTCGCGGGAAACTGCCCGTTTTATAGTCGATATTTTCCACCGGCTCATTATCCATCATGGGCTCTGGTTCTCCGAGGTAAAACATCAGGTCGGCATGGAGAAGGCCCTGGCGATGTTACAAAGTGCTTCAAAAAAGAGCTTTGAAATTCAGATGAAGCACCTGTCCGAACTTTTTGGCTTTACAATGGAGGACGGAGTTCCCTCCTTTCTGCTAGAGATGGATGCCGATAAGTTGAAGATCTTAAAGGACCGGATGGCCAAAAACTGGCTGGTGACAGACGGCGTTTGGTTTCAAACCGTGGAATTTTCCGAAGGAATGAATGATGCCAAAAGATGTAACGATTCCTGTTGGGCACAATTTTCCCCTGTGGAGGCTGCTTCCATCAGTAACTTTCTGGAGTTGCCTGAAAATCCAGGGCTTGAAGGGTTGAAGAAAGCTCTTGGTTTTAGAATTTACGAAAGTATTAACAGTCAATCAATTGTCGAAGAAACGGAAAACAGCTTTGTCTTTCAAATGAATCGGTGTCGGGTTCAGGATGCACGAAAACGCAAGGGTCTGGCTGATTATCCCTGTAAGTCCGGGGGACTCGTGGAATACACCTATTTTGCCAGTGCCATTGACAAGAGAATTCGCACCGAATGTCTCGGGTGTCCTCCTGACAAACATCCTGATGAGTGGTATTGTGCTTGGAAATTTACCCTGGAACCATAACAGTAGAAAAACACGGAGGACTCACATGGAATATACAAATATTTTGCTTGAAAAAGCCCAGGCCGTAGCAACAGTTACCATCAACAGGCCCAAGGCGCTTAACGCCCTGAATAAAGCAACTCTCGAAGAAATGCTCGCCTGTTTCACGGAGCTTGGTCAGGATCGGTCAGTGCAAGTGGTGATTATCACCGGCGCCGGTGAAAAAGCCTTTGTGGCCGGCGCGGATATCTCTTTTATGCAGGGGTTGAACCCAGATGAAGGCAAAGTTTTTGGCCGACTTGGGCACACTGTCACCCGAACTATCGAGAACCTGCCCCAGCCGGTGATTGCAGCTGTTAATGGCTTTGCCCTTGGCGGTGGCTGTGAATTAGCTCTCTCCTGTGACATGCGACTTGCAAGCGAGAATGCCAAATTCGGTCAACCGGAGGTAAACCTCGGTATTATTCCAGGTTTCGGCGGAACGCAAAGGCTCCCAAGGCTTATTGGCAAAGGTCTTGCCAACGAACTCCTTTTTTCCGGCAAAATTATAGGCGCCGAGGAGGCAAGTCGAATCGGCCTGGTGAACAGGGTTGTTCCCCAGGATCAGCTCATGGCAGAATGCATGGAGCTTGCGGTGCTGATTTGTTCCAGAGGGCCAGCTGCCGTAAGGCTTTGTAAAGAAGTGGTCAACAATGGTTTGGAGCTGGATCTGAACAGAGCCTGTTCCTACGAAGCGGATCTTTTTGCGCTCTGCTTTGCAGGTGAGGAGCAGAAAGAGGGCATGGCTGCTTTTTTGGAAAAACGGGCACCTAATTTCCAGGCTAACTAACTACAAGACAACACGACAAAGCATAATAAGGATTCCCCTATGTATCTTGATTTAACGGAAGAACAAAAACTCATTCAGGACACTGCGCGAGATTTTGCGAGGTCCGAGCTGGCGCCCGTGGCCGCTGAACTTGACCTGGGTAATGATGACAGCAGGTTTTATGACAATCTCAAAAAGCTTGCCGAACTCGGGTTCATGGGCTTGAACATCAAGGACGAATTCGGAGGTACCGAAGCGGGAGTTGTTGCTTTCAGTGTAACCATGACGGAGATTGCCAGGGCTTGCGCATCAACCGCCGTAACCGTTTCGGTCAACAATATGGTCAACGAAGTCATCCAGGCGCTAGGGAGCACCGAGCAGAAAAAGCGGTATATTTCAAAAATATGCAGTGGGGAATATTTGGCAGGTGCCTTTGCCCTGACTGAACCGGGTGCAGGCTCCGATCCCGCCGGCATGACGACGACTGCCGTGCGGGACGGGGACGAGTGGGTATTAAACGGCTCGAAGATATTTATCACCAGCGGCTCTTTTGCCGGTGTTTTTGTCGTCTGGGCGGTGACGGATTCGGCAGCCAGGAAGGGTAAGGGAATCAGCCTCTTTCTGGTCGAGGCCGGCACAAAGGGATTGATAATCGGCAAAAAAGAGAAAAAGATGGGCCAGCATGGTTCTCCTACCAATGAACTGCTTTTTCAGGACTGTCGCATTCCGGCGGACGCTCTTATGGGCAAACTCAACGACGGTTTTCGCGCCGCGGTGATGGAGCTTGCCGGAGGACGTATCGGTATTGGTTCCCTGGCCTTGGGGATTGGACTGGCGGCGATGGATCAAGCGACACAATACTCCTTGGAAAGATCCCAGTTTGGTAAAAAAATAAGTGAATTCCAGGCGATTCAATGGAAAATTGCCGACATGTATACTGCCTTGGAAGCTTCACGCCTGCTTTTGATGAATGCGGCCTATAAAAAAGAACAGGGTCGGTCTTTTGCCAAAGAGGCCTCTATGGCCAAACTTTTTGCCTCGGAAGCTGCCAACAAGGCCTGTTATGAGGCAATACAGATCTTTGGTGGGTATGGGTATACCTCTGATTTTCCGATTGAAAGATATGCACGGGACGCAAGGGTAACCACAATTTATGAGGGGACTAGTGAGATTCAGAGATTGATTATCGCAAGAGAAATCTTAAATGAATTTTCCTGATGAACAGCACCTTATACCTACTATTCCCGATAAACAGTGATAGACCGTAAAGTAGAATAACTGGAGGCTTTTACTATGGGCGATATTTTCAGCAAGAGAAGAAGCATCAGGCGATTTCAGGACAAACAGGTAGAACCCGAAATATTGTCAGAGATTTTCGAGGCCGCAAGAATGGCCCCATCATGGGGGAATTTGCAGTGTTGGGAATTGGTCGTGGTGCAGGCAGCAGAAGACAAAAATTCCCTCACCGGTCTTCTCTCTAAAAAAAATCCAGCTACAAAATGCATGGAGATGGCTCCTGTTGTTATCGGCGTATGCGGCAATCCTCTGAAATCGGGGTACTATAACAATCAGCAGGTCACCCGGTATCAACACTGGTTTTTGTATGACCTCGGGATCATCAGTCAAAATATCTGCTTGAAAGCTTGCGTACTCGGCTTGGGATCGGTGATTGTCGGTTCCTTCGACCATAAGGCGGCTGAAGATCTCCTCCAGATTCCTCCAGGCTATGAACTTGTTGCACTTATCCCAATCGGTTATCCGGATCATGATCCTCCTGCCCCGAAGCGCAGAGCCATAAGTGAATTTGTCCATTATGACCGCTTCGGTCAGGCCGGATAATCTTTCTTGATGTTGGGAGATCCTGTAGTTTGGATCTCCCGGCATTGCCTCTCCCAGCTTGTTTCAAGGCATCATCCGTCCAGCTGCCTTCGGTGGGTGGTTGAAATTATTTGCCATCGAATGCCATCTCGGCCATCTACTTTTTGACTTTTCTTGTTCCCGCCATTAAGATAACGAATTCGTCCGTTTGTTTTTCTATAATATTTAATTTGTCTGGTAATTATGCTGCAGGTAGGACTAGAGGTACTGGTGCGCGATGGGGCGATGTCCTTTCCGGGACAAAGGATTGGCTATTTATCCAATCAGGCTTCGACTACTCGCGAATTTGTCCATGGCAGGGTTCTGCTCCAGCAGAAATATGGTGACAGGTTAACCTGTCTCTTCTCTCCCCAACACGGTTTTTTTTCGGAAAAACAGGATAATATGATCGAGTCCGATCATATTATTGATGCTGTCACAGGACTACCTATTTATAGTTTATACGGTGAGCATCGTCGGCCAACGGCTGAGATGTTTGCACAGTTTGATGTACTTCTTATCGATCTGATCGATGTCGGAACCCGGGTCTACACCTTCCTGTATACCATGGCCTATTGCCTGGAGATGGCTGCACAACTTGGTAAAAAGGTAGTTGTGCTTGATCGTCCGAATCCGATTGGCGGAGAAAAAATTGAGGGCAACCTGCTGCAGGCCGACTGCAGTTCCTTTGTCGGGCTGTATCCTTTACCGATGCGGCATGGCCTCACCTTTGGCGAACTCGCACTTTTTATTAACGAGGAGTTTGGTATAGGTGCCGAAGTTGAGGTGGTGGCACTGAAAGGATGGAACCGAGCCATGCTTTTTAGAGATACTGGGTTTCCCTGGGTCTGCCCATCTCCCAATATGCCAACCCCCGATACTGCTCTTGTTTACCCTGGACAGGTTATCTGGGAAGGAACCAACGTATCCGAGGGCAGGGGAACGACCCTTCCTTTTGAATTTGTCGGCGCCCCGTATTGGCGACATACTGCAGTGATGCAGGTGATAAAGAACACAGAATTGCCTGGATGTTGTCTGCGGCCAATAGTTTTTGAGCCGACCTCCGGTAAATGGGCGGGAGAACCATGCTGTGGTTTTCAGATCCATGTGACGAACCCGCAGACATTTATGCCCTATCGGACCAGTCTTGCCCTCATGCAGGCCGTCATTATTCTTTACCCTGAACATTTTCACTATAAACCACCGCCGTATGAATATGAGTTTGATCGTCTGCCGATGGATCTTATTTTAGGCGATTGTGAAGTTCGTAGTCAGCTTGAAGATGGTCGTTCGGTCCTGGAGATTGAACAGAGCTGGCAGGATGCGCTGCAGGTTTTTGATCGTACAAGAGCAAAATATTTTCTTTATTAACTTGTTGGAATTTATGACAGAAAAATCAATTTCCATTGAAAAGCTCGCCGAAATGGTGAAGGGAAAGGTTATAGGTGATAAAACGGTCCTTGTTCGTGGATTTGCACCTTTAGACACAGCCGGTGCGGAAGAAATCTCTTTTCTGGCCAAGGCTCAAATGGCTGATGCACTCAAAACGACTGCGGCCGGTGCGGTAATTGTTCCCCTCGGGGTTGCGAAGGTCGAAAACATCCCCCTCATTCAAGTGAAGGACCCCTATCTGGCCGTAGCTATAATTCATAGCTTTTTTGTTGACGAGCCGTTTGTGGCCAAAGGTCTGCACCCCAGGGCTTTTATCGGAGAAAACTGTTTCCTTGGTAAAGCTCTTTCTATTGGGCCGCTGGCAGTGATTGGCGACAGGGTTAAGCTCGGGGAAAGAGTTACTGTTGAGGCGGGGGCGGTGATTGGTGACGAGGTTGAGATTGGTGACGATACGACTATTAAAGCGAACGTAACTATCTATAAAAATTGTATCATCGGCAAGAGAGTGACTATCCATTCCGGCACGGTTATAGGCAGTGACGGCTACGGGTATGCTGCCAATGAGCGTGGGGAACATATTAAACGACCGCAGGTCGGTATTGTTCGTATTGATGATGATGTCGAGATCGGTGCGAATTGTTGCATTGATCGTGCCGCCTACGGAGTTACCTGGATTAAGTCCGGAGTTAAAATAGACAACCTTGTTCAGGTCGCCCATAATGTGATTGTCGGAGAGAACAGCCTGTTGGTTGCACAAGTCGGCATTTCAGGCTCGACAACCCTCGGTCGCAATGTGGTAATGGGAGGGCAGGCGGCAACCGCCGGGCATCTCACCCTGGGTGACCAGGTTATGGTCGCGGCCCGAGGTGGAGTGCACAATGATCAACCCAAAGGTGCTGTTCTTGGCGGCGTTCCGGCAATTCCAATTCGTCAATGGGCAAAGGCCAGCGCGATTTTTGCGAAGTTACCTGAATTGCAGTCTAAAGTACGAAAAAATAGCAAGGCTATTGCAGAGCTTAGTAATACGCCCGACAATGAAGAATAGATAAGGAGAAGTATTCATGAGTGAGGTTGTTATCCCGGAAAACATAGATATCTTGGAGATCCTGAAGGTGCTGCCCCATAGATATCCGTTTGTAATGGTTGATCGTATTCTTTCCATGGAGATTAGAAAAGAGATTGTCGGGTTAAAAAACGTAACAATTAATGAACCGTTTTTCCAGGGACATTTCCCCGGGAGACCGATAATGCCAGGCGTTTTAATTCTGGAAGGCATGGCCCAGGTTGGAGGCATAATGGCTTTTTATGCCAACCCCGAGACCATTGGGAAAAAGTTGCTCTTTTTCGCCGGTATTGATAAGGCCAGGTTCCGAAGGCCGGTTGTCCCCGGGGATCAGTTGATTTTTACCCTTGAACTTGTCAAGGAGAAACGATCGATTATGATCATGTCGGCAAAGGCCACTGTGGATGGTAAGGTGGTTGCAGAGGCCGAGCTTATGGCCTCATTCACATAAAATTTAGTTCACCGCGTAGTATTTTGTGAAGGAAGTTACACCCCTCAAGGGGGTATTCTTTATAATCCCCATGCTTTGAGGGGGACTGAAAAGCGTCCCGCTTTGTTCAGCGGGGTTAGTGACTTAGAAATACTTTCCTTGTTTCTAAGGAAAGTATTTAGTGAAGGAACTTATCCCGCTCTGTTCAGCGGGGTTAGAAATTATTCTACTAACAACATAATAAAATATAATGTCCATACATCCCACCGCAGTAGTAGATGCAAAAGCCGAGCTCGATTCTTCCGTATATGTCGGACCATATGCCGTAATAGAAGCGGGCGTCCGGATTGGCGCCGACACCCGAGTAGAACCCCATGCCGTTATTTCAGGCCCAACGACCATCGGCGAGAGAAACCTGATTGGTTCCTTCACTGTAGTAGGTGGCGCGCCTCAGGATCTCGGTTATAAAGGTGAGCCGACGGAGCTGATTATCGGTTCTGATAACCAGATCCGTGAGTACACATCAATACATAGGGGAACCCCTAATGGTCACAGGAAAACGGTTATCGGCAACCACAACCTGCTGATGGCCTATACCCATGTGGCTCACGATTGTAAAATTGGTGATCATGTCATTATGGCTAACGTTGCCACGCTAGCCGGTCATGTAGAGGTTGGGGACCGAGCTTCCATTGGCGGGCTGGTTGCCGTACACCAATTTTGTCGAATAGGCACATTCAGTTATATAGGCGGGGTTTCCGGTATTGGTCTTGATGTCCCTCCCTATATCCTTATTGCCGGGACCCGGAATAGAACGAGAATTTCCGGGATTAACAAGGTTGGATTGAAGCGAAACGGTTTCAGTCGAGAGACAATCAAAATGCTCGAAAGAGCTTACAAAATCATTTTCAGATCCCCGAGTCTTCTGATGAAAGATGCCATTGATCTGGCCCAAAAGGAATTTCCTGAATGTGAGGAAGTCCAAACCCTCGTTAAATTCTTCCAGGATTCCAAGCGCGGAGTCGTTAAACAAACGGTTGAGGATTAAGATCGGTTGCAGAAGGTTATAAATAAAAATAATATCGGTGTTATTGCCGGTGGCGGCCAATTCCCCCTGCTCTTTATAAAGGCGGCCCAAAAGGCAGGAAGACGTGTGGTGGTTGTCGCCCATAAAGGGGAAACCGACGAGGAAATTGTCCAGACGGCTGATGCAGTCTGCTGGGTTAAGTTGGGACAGCTTGGCAAGGTGATCTCCTTCTTAAAAAAGGAAGGAGTTGGGGAAACGGTATTCTTGGGAACAATCACCAAGACCCAGATTTTCCGAGATATCCTCCCGGATTTGAAGGGAATTTCATTGTGGAATAAAATCGATCGGAAACAGGATGATGCTATTCTGCGTGCTATTGCTTTAACGCTTGAAGATGAAGGGATTAAGGTGCTCGAATCGACGCTTTATCTTGGTCATCTGCTCTTTCCAGCCGGGGTTATAACGAAGAAAAAGCCCAACAGAAAGCAGCGACGGGATATTGAATTCGGCTGGCAAAACGCCAGAGCAATCGGCGAACTTGATATCGGACAATGTGTAGTGGTCAGGGATTGTACCGTTCTTGCGGTGGAAGCGATCGAAGGGACTGATGCGACAATCTTGCGGGGCGGTGCCCTTGCAAAAGAGAAAGCCGTTGTTGTAAAAGTAAGAAAACCTGGTCAGGATTTTCGCTTTGACCTCCCCGCCACTGGGATCAACACAATCCGCAACCTGCAAAGAGTGAAGGGAGCTGTGCTTGCAGTGGAAGCAGGCCAATCTCTGCTCTTTGATCGAGAGTTAATGATTGAAGAGGCAAATAAAGCTGGTATAGTTGTTGTAGGGGTTTCTGAACTTGAGGACGGCTCCCTCCTGATGGAGTAAAATTATGATTGTACGCTCTTTACCTGTGTGATTTCCATCACGTTTCAATTTAACGGAAGAGGTACTATGCAAGCAATGATTCTCGCCGCCGGTTTAGGTACCAGGCTGCTGCCGCACACGCTGATTCGGCCAAAACCTCTCTTTCCTATTCTCAACCAACCGCTTCTCCTTCTCACCATAAAAAGGCTGCAACTGCTGGGGTTTGATAAAATTGTGGTGAACTGTCATCATCTTCGGGAAAAGATTATTGCTGCTCTCGATGGTGTGCAAGGGGTTATTGTTCAGGAAGAGGACATTATATTGGGGACAGGAGGAGGATTGCGTACTGCTCTCAAGCATTTTCGGGACGAGCCGCTGCTGGTATGTAATGGAGATATTTACCACACCGTCGATCTTCTAGACTTGTACTGTCATCATGTGGCAAATAAAAATCTGGTCACCCTGGCGATGCACAATTATCCCCGTTTTAACAATGTGATGGTGAAAGATGGCAAGGTGGAAAGCTTTGACAATCGCGGTAAACTCTCCCAGCTTGCATTTACGGGTCTGCACGTAATCGAACCTTCCGTCATTGAAGATATTGGTATCAAAAAATTTTCGTGTATCATCGACCACTATCGAAAAATTCTGAAGGAAGGCCGGACAATTAATTGCTATCGGGCGGATGACTGTTTTTGGACGGATATGGGAACTATCGATGATTATCTTAGCCTGCATCATGGATTGCTCACCGATACAATTCCCTGCTGGCAGGAAATTGGTGCGGTCAGGAAACCATATAATATATCCAAGAGAGCCAAGCTCCCTGCGCATATAGAGCTTAAAGAATGGGCTTGTATAGGTGAAGCTCATATTGAAAACGGTACACATCTTGAACGCGTTGTGATCTGGGATGATGTTTCTGTCGCATGCGGCAGCAGGTTGGTGGATAAGATTGTATCCGCTGACCATAGAACAAATTGAGATAGCTTTGAAAACAGACCAACTTTCAGATATCGATATACTGCAGTGCGCCAAAAATCTGCTCGTTGGTAATGGAATGCTCTCTAAGCCAGAGGCTGATAGCTGCTTCACGGGTGAACAATGCAGCAAGATTGCCAGTGACGGATCGACCCGTAGATTCTGGCGGTTGAGCAAGCATGGGAAGCCCTTTTGTATCATCGCCGCACCATCCCGGATGAGCCGAGACGAGCTGGCAGAGGCAAGATCTGCCTGGAAAATCGGCAACCATTTACGTAAAAAAGGAGTGCCTGTTCCAGAATTGTATGGCTGGGACAGGAGTACCGGAGTACTGCTTTTTGAGGACCTGGGTGATATCAGGCTGCATGATCTCGTGGCAAGAGAAAAGGACATACCGATTCAATCTCAAGAGGCAATTGTTGCGTATTACCAGGCTGCCCTTGAAGATCTCGCCACGATGCAAAGTCGAGGGGCTGAAGATTTTGACGAATCATGGTGCTGGGATAGTGCACGTTATGATCGTCGGATAATGATAGAAAAGGAATCAAGATATTTTTTACGCGCCTTCTGGCAGGGACTTCTGGAGCTTGAGGTTGAGAAGGGTGTCGAGGAAGAGCTCGGGGAAATTGCCCGACTTGCCGGTGAGGCACCTGCGGATTTTTTCCTGCACAGGGATTTTCAATCCCGAAATATTATGATAAAAGAGGGCGTCGTCCGGTTTATTGATTTCCAGGGTGGCCGTCTTGGTCCGCTTGGCTACGATCTGGCGTCTCTCCTGATTGATCCCTATTGTAATTTGCCCCTCCGGTTCCAGGATGAGTTGGTAGCGGTATACCTAAAAGCCATAGGCCAGCACGTTACTCTTCTTGAGCCGGATTTTAGAAAACAGTTTACATTGCTTGCCTTTCAGAGAAACATGCAGATAGTAGGTGCTTTTTCTTTTCTGTATAAAGTAAGGCAAAAACCATTTTTTGTTGATTTTATAAAACCTGCCCTTATATCTCTCAGAAATCGGTTGGAGGATCCGCTGTTCAAGGATTACCCACTAGTCCGCACCATGGTCCAAAGGGGACTGATAGAATTGACACCTGCTTGAAACAGTAGACAATTCATGGCAGAGTTGCTTTGCCAATCCCTATTTAACAATTAGCTTTGTCTCGTTTCGAGCGGATGGAGCCTTAGTAGGAAACATTATGTCATCGACCAGTACTCTCCCCATCGTAGCCCTAGTCGGGCGTCCAAATGTGGGAAAATCTACACTCTTCAACAGGATTACCAAATCACGCAAGGCACTGGTTGACCCTACTCCGGGTGTTACCCGGGACCGCCATTATGAAAGGGTAGTATGGGAACAAAAAGCTTTTATTCTGGTGGACACCGGAGGAATAGATGATAATCCCGATGACATTATGGTGCGTCACATCCGCAACCAAGCCATGCTGGCAATCGAGGAAGCGGACATAATCCTGTTTCTGATGGATGGAAAGCAGGGGTTGACGCCTGCCGACTGGGAGGTGGTTGATATCCTTCGCCGAACCGAGAAGCCGGTCTTCCATCTGGTCAACAAAATTGATGGTCCGGAAGTTGAAACGGAACTTCTCACGCAGTTTTATGAGTTGGGGATCGATGAACTCTGGTCGATATCAGCTGAACACAGTTACGGTTTCAGAACCCTGATGGAGGGTCTGTGCAATTCCATTAAGAGCGACGATGTCGACATCAATCTCCCCGATGGGACAGTTAAAGTCGCTTTTTTTGGTCGGCCGAATGTAGGGAAGTCCTCCATGATAAACATGATTCTCGGCGAGGATCGGATGGTCGTATCCGAAGTTTCAGGTACCACAAGGGACAGTGTCGATACCCTCGTAACCCACGGTAACTACAGCTATCTGTTCATCGATACTGCAGGTATTCGCCGGAAAGGCAAAACGACAGAGAAGCTGGAGAAGTTTAGTATCCTCAAATCACTGGCCGCAATGGCCAGGTGTGATTTGGCGGTAGTGCTTATCGATGCCGACGAGGGTATTACCGAACAGGACACAAAGGTCATCGGGTATGTGTTGGAAGAAGGAAGAGGGCTCATTGTTCTGGTGAACAAATGGGATCTGATTGAAAATGATAAAAAGCGGAAGGAAGCGGTCATGATGGAGGTCGGCCGGGCCTTGCCCTTTGTCGGCTATGCTCCGATTTTGAACGTTTCAGCTTTGACCGGCTATGGGATAAAACGTCTTTTTCCGGTTATCGGCTCCGTGTATCGGCAATATACGGCGACTTTTCCCACTTCAGCCCTGAACAGGCTGTTGCGTGAGGCCGTCGAACTCCACTCACCACCGATTTACAAGAATAAACGCCTTAAATTTTACTACACGGCGCAGGTTGGTACCTGTCCGCCAAAATTTGTTGTTATGACAAATAGTTACAAAGGGGTTCATTTTTCCTACGAACGCTATCTCACCAACCGTTTTCGGGAGGGCCTCGGCCTGGATAAGGTGTCGATCAAACTCTTTTTCAAGGACAAATCTGAGCAGAGAGGGGAAAAAAAATAAAAGAGGGGAGAGCTTAATCACTCTCCCTTCTTTTCGTTTGGGTATCTTTTTTTGCTTACAATGAACGGGCGTTGTCTACCGCCCGTTTAAAACCTTCAGCCGATCTGACGATGACATCGTCGGGAACACAGAAGGCAATCCGCATATGGCCCGGCGAGCCAAACCCCACACCCGGTACGGCCAGGATTTTCTCCTCTTGCAGAAGGGCCACGAACTTCACGTCGTCAGCCAGGGGTGTTTTCGGGAAGACGTAAAAAGCACCTTTCGGTTCGGTGAAGGTAAAACCTGCCTCACGTAAAACGGAGCAGATTATCTCCTTTCTCTTCGCATAAATTGAGGTATCCACAGTCACGTCCTGAAGCTCTGCCACAACCCGCTGCATAAGCGCCGGAGCATTGACAAAACCAAGAATCCTGTTCGCAAGAGTGAGACCATCCAGGAGTTGTGGTTTATCTTCAATTTTCGGGTGAACAGCCAAATAACCGATGCGTTCGCCGGGCAGGGAAAGGTCCTTTGAATAAGAGGAGACCACAATACTGTTGGAATAGACCTGAAAAATGCTTGGGACCTGATGGCCATCAAAAACAATTTTCCGGTACGGTTCATCGGAGATCAGGTAAATGGTGGTTCCCAATTGAGCGGACGCCTTATCGAGAAGTCTGCCAAGTGCGGCGAGCGACTCTTCCGAATAGATTTGACCAGTGGGATTATTGGGGGAGTTGATAATAATTGCTTTGGTTTTATCTGAAACTGCAGCTTCGATTGCAGGTAAATTAAGGTTGAAATCCTCATCGGTTGCCACCGTTTTGCTCACTCCGCCATGATTGTCGATATAAAAGCCGTATTCGACAAAATATGGCGCGAGAATGATGACCTCGTCTCCCGGATTAAGGAGTGTTTTCATCACAATATTCAAACCACCGGCAGCACCACAGGTCATGAGCGTGTCACCCTGGCCGATGGGCATCTTCTGTTCGATGGACATCCGCGCCGCAATGGCTTCACGAACCCAGGGATACCCACCGTTGGGCATGTAGGCATGTACTCCCGGACTGGTATTCCGGACAACTTCCTGGATAACCTGATTGAATTGTGGCGGAGGTGGTGCATCGGGATTACCAAGACTGAAGTCGAAAACATTTTCAGCACCATGGGCGGCCTTCATCTTTGCACCTTCCTCGAACATCTTTCGTATCCAGGAGGATTTCTCCGCAAACGATCTCATTTTATCTGAAACTGCCATTATATATCTCCTTAAAAATTCGGTAAAAATTATCAGTTTGCACGAAATATCAACGTAGGAGACTGTCCGAGAATAGCAATTTCTTTCAAAATCGAGGATTTCCTGAAAAAATTACCACAGGCATATAGTTGATATCCCGAGGATAATTTTTTCAGGTATAACGATGAGTTTGGGAGAAAGGGCATTTTCGGACAGTCTCCTAGGCAGGCCGCTCTTGTATCGCAAAGCTATAGTTTTTTCAAAAAATCATATGCGGCATTAATCTCTTTCATTTTTTCCTCGGCGATAGCCCTGAACTCTTCCCCGAGGTGTATAACCTTATCAGGATGATATTGCATACTTAGCTTACGATAGGCTATTTTAATTTCTTCCGCGCTCGCACCTTTTTCCAGGCCAAGGGTAGCATAATGCTGCCCTGCCATGTCCTGGCCCGTTGCCGTGCCGTGCTGTTGTTTGTAGCGGTATTTGGCTTCAATTGTGCGCTGGTCGTATTCGGAAATATCGAGATAGGCGGCAATAGCCCGGGCAATCTTCAGCTCATTTTCCGGAACACTCGTCTTAGTGTAGAGTACCTGATAGATCAGTTCCAGTAGGATGATTCTGGGTTCATAGGCAAAGGTCGCCTTAAATTCCTGGAGCAGCGCATCAAGGGACTGGGTCGAGTTCGTGGCCTCTTTTATCAATTCCTTGACCCAGTGCATCTGGGTCTGACTATATCGCAGGTTGTATTGGAAAAATCGGTGAATGGTCTGTATTTCGTCCCTGGTTATCTGGCCGTCTATCTTAGCGGTATGGATAAGAATATGAACCAGGAGCCAGACAAAACGGTTATGACTCTCGGACTGGGATTGCTCATAGGTGGCAACTTTCTTCTGGACCCAGTAGGTAAAGCCCCAGAACAGAGCGATGAAAAGCAAAACTCCTGCCAGTCCTGTGTAAATTAAAGTACCAAGAAACGAGATGAGGGCAGGAGCGCCTCCGGATATAAAAACAATCAGGAGAGCTATAAGCAAACATCCGCCACAACCAGGTTGCTGCTGTCGTTGATATTGCATGAGAAGTATACTGGGTTATTTAATTATTTGGAGTCGCTGTTACTGCTATGGAAAAGAGCATCGACGAATTCATTGGCGTCAAAATCCCGGAGATCGGTCATTTTTTCACCAATACCGATAAAACGGATGGGGATTTTCATTTCTTTACAGATATTTACGACGATACCACCCTTGGAGGTACCGTCGAGTTTGGTGAGGGTTATGCCGGTCACTCCGACCGCGTCGTCGAAGAGTCTGGCTTGGGATATACCATTTTGGCCGGTAGTGGCATCAATAACCAGCATGATTTCATGGGGAGCACCTTTCATTTTCTTGGCAATAACACGTTTGATCTTTTTCAGTTCTTCCATGAGATTATCTTTGGTATGCATTCGTCCAGCTGTATCAATGAGGACGATATCGACATTTTGGGATTGGGCGATACCCATGGCATCGTAGATAACTGAAGAAGGATCTGCGCCATCCTTATGGGCAACAACGGGAACGTTGCTTCTTTCTCCCCAAATTTTCAGTTGGGAAACAGCCGCGGCTCGATAGGTGTCTCCGGCAACTAACATTACTGAATTACCAGCCTGCTGGAATTTCCTGGCGATTTTTCCTATGGTGGTCGTTTTGCCAACACCGTTTACTCCGATGACCATGATGACAAAAGGACCTTTATCGGGCATGACCAGGGCAGCATCCTCATCATTTTCGGCAATCAGCTTTTTGATTTGTATTTTTAGTGATTCTTTGAACAGCTTTGGATCATACAGTTCTTTTCTCTTTACCTTGCGTCGGGCAGTCTCAAGCAGTTCCTGTGTGGTCCCTACACCGAGATCCGCGGTAATAAGGATTTCTTCAAGGTCATCGAGCATGTCTGCGTCGATTTCCTTCTTTCCCAGGAAGAGCGCGTCTAACTGATAGGTAAACGTCTCTCTTGTTTTACCGAGTTTTTCCGTGAGACGTGAAAAGAGTGATTTTTTTTTCGTTCCAGCTTGGTCTGGCTTCTCCGATTCTTTAATAATTTTAAGTGGTTTTTCCGCTTGCACCAGCATTGGATCTACTGTTTCCATCCGCTCTGGCTCTGGTTCAGGTTCTGGTTCAGCCTCTGGTTCAGCCTCAGTCTCTCCTGTCTGCTCCAGTTTTGGAGATGGGGTGAATTCAAACTTCTCCGGCTGTATATCAACTACCTGTTCAATAGTTTTGGTCGGGGTGACGGTTGATTCGGCTACATCCTGTTCCTGCGATATGGGAAGAGGAGCGTTTACTCCCGTTATTGCATCGTCTGCAGGTTGCTCATGTTCCGCAAGAGGAACATCTGTGGGCGCATCCGGCTCTTTTTTTTTGAATTTTTTCTTAAACCAGCCTAGCATCGTTTTTTCCTGAAGTAATTTATCAGTGGAAATAATTATTTATTAACACGCAATCTGTCATATTACGTAGAGACTTAAAAGAAAGCAACAAAAAGTGACCTGTAATAAAATGTGATCTGCTGCATCGTGCGGTTTTGTGGGTCAAGGTACTCGTTTGTGACACAGATGAAAGTGATTGCATTTCCAGGCAACAGCATTACTTTAGTGGATGTCGTTTTTTAGTACCTTAGAAATCCTTTCTCTGCTTTTTGAGAAAGGGTTTCGTGAAGGTACTTATACCCCTCAAGGGGGTACTAAACAGAGTCCCCGTGCTGTGTGGGGGTTCGGATAGTATTGAACGGCTGGCACTGTCAGCTCGTTGGAATATTGTTTATGTTGTTCACGTTAAGGAGGATGGGAAATGTCTGGATCTTGTGGAGGATCCTGTGGTACACAGGAATCACAGCAAGCTGCTGCTGCGCAGCAGGAAATTGCGATAAAAAAATCTCTTGGAAAAATCAAAAATAAAATTTTAGTGATGAGCGGCAAGGGTGGCGTAGGAAAATCTACCGTTTCCGTCAACCTGGCTCTGGGATTAGCGAATATAGGATATCAGGTCGGTCTTATGGATGTCGATATCCATGGGCCCGATGTTGTTCGGATGCTCAACCTGAAAGGAACCGTTGAGCCTCCTGCAACGAAAGGTGGGCTTGTGCCACCGCTTAAATATAGTGATAACCTGAAGGTCGTCTCCCTTGAATTTATGATGCGGGATAGGGATGAAGCGATAATTTGGCGTGGACCGCTGAAAATTCAGGCAATCCGACAGTTCATCTCGGATATGGACTGGGGGGAACTAGATTATCTCATTATCGATGCGCCTCCAGGTACCGGAGACGAGCCCTTGTCGGTTGCCCAGACTATTCCGAACGTCAAGGCAATAGTGGTGACGACTCCGCAGAAGGTTGCTCTGGCCGATGTGAGAAAATCGATTAATTTTTGTAAAACCGTAAAGGTTGAAATCGCCGGCGTTATTGAGAATATGTCGGGCTTCGTTTGTCCGCATTGCAGCGAGACCGTCGATATCTTCAAATCCGGCGGCGGGGAAAGCCTGGCCCGTGAACTTGAGCTGCCCTTCCTTGGTAAAATTCCGATGGATCCGATGGTTGTTCTGGCGGGAGATGATGGCACGCCGTATTTGTCCTCAGATGCGGACAGTCCCGCAGTCCGTGCATTTGCAGAGGTGGTAAAGGCAATTGAGATTCGGCTGCCACCGGTCGCAGTTGCTGCAACACTTAAGATGGCTCCGACCGAAAGTAGTTGTGGTTGTGGTGGCAGTTGCCCATCCCATGCCAAAAACTAAGTCCTAGGAGATACAAAGCTATCGGAATTGTCTCAAAGCAAGGTTGACAAACTCGTAAAAACTTCGATTTCCAATGGACAAGTAAAAAGCTTCATATTGGAGGCGTGCAATTTTCTTATTATTTCGGCGTACATACGGTACGTCGTAATGATAGGAAAATTGCAACAACGAACAAGATGAAGAGTTTTTACGACGCCATCAAGGTTGGTAACCTTGGTTGTGGTCACCAACCTTATTTTTAACAGGTACTCTGAACACAATACCATGATAATAAAACAGATTATAGTCGGGTCCATGGCTGTGTGCTGCTATATAGTGGCATGTGAGAAGACGAAAAAGGCAGCTGTTATCGACCCTGGAGGGGATGAAGAGAAAATACTCGCCGAGGTCGAAAAAATGGGAGTGAGTGTTGAGTATATCATTGCAACTCACGGTCATCCCGATCACGTTTGTGGAAACAGGAAAATCCAGGAGGCAACGGGAGCAAAAATTGTTATGCACTCTGCCGATGATCTTTTTTTTGGTAAACCCGAGGTGAAGAAATATTTTTCCATGCTTGGGCTGGAAGCATCGCCGGCTGCAGACGTGAAGGTCGAAGAAGGTGATGAAATCATCATAGGCGAAGTGAAATTCCAGGTGTTTCATACCCCAGGGCACACACCCGGAGGGATCTGTCTGTATAACGCCCCTGATCTCATAACAGGAGATACGCTCTTTGTCGGTGGGCTGGGAAGAACAGATTTTCCAGGTGGATCGCATCAGGAATTGATCACCTCCATTCGTACCAAGTTGCTGGTATTGCCTCCCGAAACGATAGTCTGGCCCGGTCATGGTTATGGCGGGCACAAGTCTACGATTGGTGCAGAGAAACGCACAAACCCTTTTTTATAGTCTCGGCTTAACCATTGGTCGTACCCTCCGGAGCTGGAGGTCGACGATCAATGATTAGCTCTGTCACATTTACTTCTTCCCCCCTTTGTTGAACTTATGCGCGAGATTGTTCTCGGTACCGCCGGCCATGTCGATCATGGGAAAACAAGCTTTATCAGGGCCCTTACAGGTTTTGAGACAGATCGTCTCAAAGAGGAAAAAAAACGCGGCATCACTATTGAGCTTGGGTTTGCCTATCTGGATTTACCCTGTGGTCATCGAATAGGAATAGTCGATGTGCCGGGTCATGAAAAGTTTGTCAAGACCATGGTGTCAGGGGTATCGGGTATCGATATATTAGCCTTTATTGTCGCTGCAGATGAGGGCATCATGCCCCAGACCATCGAACATTTTGAGATTTGCCGCTTGATGGGGGTCGAGCAGGGAATCATTGTCGTCACCAAAAAGGATATGGTTGAGCCTGACTGGCTGGAGATGGTGAACGGTGAGATCGAGGAGTTTTGTGAAGGAAGTTTCCTGGAAGGGGCACCCATTATCAATGTCTCTTCAATCACCGGTGAAGGAATCGACCTTGTTCGTGACGCCCTGGATAAGATAGTCAGCGTATTCAATTTTCACGAAGTCTTTGGCCCGTTTCGATTATCCGTCGATCGGGTGTTTGCCATGAAAGGTTTTGGTTCGGTGGTCACCGGAACCTCGATTTCAGGCAGAACCTCCGTTGGTGAGGATCTACGTATTTACCCGACGGAGAAAATTGCCAAAATCAGGGGAATACAAGTCCACTCGAAAGCGGTGGACGAAGTGGAGGCGGGGCATCGAACGGCAATAAATCTCCAGGGGGTCGATGTCGCGGATATTGAGAGAGGAATGGTGCTTGCGCCACCCGGGACTCTCCAGGCGAATTATATGCTCGACTGTCAGTTTCTCTACCTGGCATCTAATGCCAAGCCCATGAAACACCGGGCCAGGGTGAGGGTACATTTAGGGACCGCGGAAATTATCGGCAGGGTTTCGCTTCTTGATCGTGACGAATTGCAACCGGGGGATGAGGCCGTTATTCAGTTGCTCCTCGAAAATATGGTTGCTGTGTGGCCCGGAGATCGTTACGTAATACGCAGTTATTCTCCCGTAGCAACAATCGGTGGGGGAGTCGTCCTGGGTAATGTCTCACCACGCAAAAGGAAACGACTCTCCGACAATGACCGTCAATATAATCAAAAAATGTTGGAAATTCTCCAGGATGGCACTGTTGAAGATAAAGCTCTGTTCTTTCTCCGCGAAAGCAGGGAAATCGGATTGACTGCCGATGACATGGGGATTCGTCTGGGACTCTTCGGGAAACATCTGAAAAAAGCCTTGAATGAGCCCATTTCCACCAAAAAAATTGTTGTTGTCGATTCCGCCAGCCAACGTTATGTGGTTGTGGAGATAGCCGAGAAAATCAAAACGATGCTGGTCGACTACCTCCTGGCGTATCACCGGAAAAATCCTTTGCAGGCGGGATTGGCAAAAGAAGAACTGCGTACCAGTCTTGGTCGGAAAGTCGACCTGAAAGTCTTTAATTACTGCATGAATGACCTGATCAAAAAGTCGGTAGTGGTGCAGGAAGAGTCGGTCGTCCGCATGGCCGATCATCAGGTGGCGTTAAAGGCAGATGAAGAGCAGCTAAGGAAAGAGCTCAGTGCATGGTATCGGGAAAAAGGTCTTTCCACTCCGACAATAAAAGAAACCATGGAACGGTTTGCGGAATATCCAAGCCGGTTATTAAAAGATGTTGTCGATCTTCAATTGCGGGAGGGTAAATTGTTGAAGATCAGTGAGTCCCTGTATTACGAAAAGGAAATGATCGAGCCTCTCATTGCCTCCGTTATTGAATATATGGAAAAAAACGGGGAAATCGATGCACCGGCATTTAAGGAATTGACCGGACTCACCAGAAAGTTTTCCATTCCGATTCTTGAGTATCTCGATCGTATAAAAATAACGATGCGAATAGGTGATAAGAGGATTCTCAGGAAAAAAGCATAAAGAGTAATTTTATTTGTTTCCGTCTATCCAGCGTATAGAGAGAACTTTTTTGGTACTGCTTGTGATCCGGAAGTTGTGGTCAAGTTGTAATCCTATCAGTGCGATTACCTTGTCTTCGCGGAGAAGCACTGGCCAGGATGGCCGCTCTTTGGTCGGAATTTTCAGTTCGTTGAAGTATCGGGAAATCTTTTTCCTGCCCGGATTACCATAGGGTTGAAATCTTTCGCCCGGTAGAAATGAACGGAGCTGCAAAGGATAGGAGATCTTTCCCAGATCAACCCGGAGTTCTCCGTCAGCTTTTTCGTGCCCTGCTGTGAGAGAGATTTCTTCAAGAATGAGTTTCTTCTTTGCGTCATCAATGAGATAGATACCTGGACCGGGAATGGTTCGGTCGATGGAAGAGGCAGGTTGCCTTGATCCTCTAACCAGACCTTTTGGCAGAGGCCGTGAGAGGAGCAGGTGTTGTTGTGCTGATTTTTCCGCACGGACCCCATCTCCAAGGTGTATTTCGCTGTGATTTTTCCCACTCTCTACAAACTCGGCAATGGTGCGGATCTGTTCATAGGTTGGGCGAATCCCCATCTTCCAGCAGCATTTTTCGATGATTCTTCTGCGAATTGCCAAATGAATTTTTAGGAAATTTTCACCTTTGACGATAAGCTGTGCACATTTTCCTTGGGTTGTCGGTACGTCAGAAAACTCGATGCATTGTGCAAATGCTTTCAGTGTTTGCTGTTCGAGAAATTCATCTTCTTCTGCAAGGACATCCATACTTTGCAGAATAGTTTTGCGAAGTGCGGGATTAAACTTTTCTTCGAGGAATGGCAGTAAGTCCAATCGAACGCGATTTCGCAGGAACTGTCGATCAAGGTTGGAGGAATCCAGGCACCAAGGCACGCCTAATCCAGAAAGAAAATCAGTCAGCAGCGCCTTGTTTTCAAAAAGAAGGGGACGGATGATATGGTCCCTTTTTAGTCGCATACCAGATAATCCTCTACTGCTGCTGCCTCGGATCAAGCGGATAAAAAACTCTTCAACCTGATCGTCTGCGGTATGCCCCACGGCAATGACCCTGGCGCCGTATTCATGTCGTGCCTCATCCAGTGATCTGTATCTGAGAATTCGTGCGGCTTCTTCCGGAGAATATTTTCCTTTTGCAACAAGCTCGTTTACGTTTACCGTGCTGACCTTAAAAGGAATTTTGAGCGCCAGGCAGCTGGCCTCAATAGTTTTCTGTTCATGTGGGGTTTCCTGTGGCCGCAATTGGTGGTCGATATAGACTGCCACAAGGTCCAGCGCCATGTCGATGCCGGCGAGAATATGCAGCAGTGCAAGGGAATCGGCACCTCCGGAAACGGCTACGATTACTCGGTCATGCTCGCGGAGCAATTTGTGAGTATGAATAACTGATGCAACTCTGTCGAGGATGGGCATGGAGAGTTCCTGGCTGGTACTTTTTTTTTGCAAGAGGTGCGGTTTTAGTTTAATTGTTCGTTGCAGGTTGGTATATATTTCAATAGTACTGTAACGAAGCTAATATATTTCTGCATATTTTTGAAGTCTTACCAGCCAAAGATAAACATCTTTGGCTGAGTTTTACTGATAATCAGTAAAAAATCTGTAAGGTTAGGTTTTATCAGTTTAATTTTAAGTGTGAGCATATGCATCAGCAGAAAATTCAACATATCAAGACATATCTGACTAAGCAATTCGATCTTACTACCGAACAGATCGAGATGATGTTGCCAAGTTTTATTGCAACACTGGGAATGCATATGCAGAACCTGGAAACCGCTTTGGAAGAAAATGATCCTACTTCAATAGGTAAAGTCGGGCATACCATTAAAGGGGCCTTCCTGAACCTTGGCCTTGAAGATTGTGCCGGAATTGCCCTTCAAATTGAGGAAATGGGGAAAGCCGGCAATCATGCGGCAAATCTAAAACATCTGGTCGAAGATTTGCGTAGCAAAATTAGTACCGTGCTCGAATAATTATTTTTCCGTTTACCAAGGTTTTTGGCAAAGCCAGTCGCGCCTTCTCTTGGAACTTTGATTTCAGCTCATACCAGCAGCTAACCTTATCTGGTCGAGTAGACGAATATGGATATTATCAAATCCTCCGTTGGAGAGTATTGCCACTACATCACCCTCTTGAAGGATGGTTTTCAATCGGTCCAGAATCTCGTCAGTTGTCGCAAAAGCCTCTGCCACCAGTTCTCTTTTACTTATTAAATCCTTTGCCAGTCTGGCAGAAGAGAAAAGCTCATCTTTTGCTAAACCTTCAACGGGCGTCGGTTCCCGTAGCAGAATGATTTCGGCTGAGTTAAAAGCGCCGGCATAATCGTCTTGGAAAATGGCTCGTCGTGATGAGTTTGTTCTCGGCTCAAATACAGCAACTAATCTCCGGTCGCCGTAGCCGCTTTTAAGTGCTGCCAATGTTTCACGAACAGCGGTAGGGTGATGCGCAAAGTCATCAATGACGGTAATTCCGTTTTCGATGCCTCGCACCTCCTGCCTTCTTTTCACGCCTGCAAAATTTTCCAGTCCTTTGTTGATGGTGGGGGATGCAACACCCAAATGATGCATAACCGCGCAGACAGCCAGGCTATTGAGACAATTGTGTCTGCCTGGGAGACCGACAGTCATTGAGGACCATCGCTTACCATCTTTCATGACGTCGAAATGACTCTTGGCCTTTTCGATGTTTATATTATTTAAGGACCAGGTGAATGAAGGGTCGAGTCCGTAGCTTTGCACAGCACAGGGCGCTTCAGCTGCAATCTCAATAACATTTGCATCATCAAAATTGGCGATCAATAAACCATCATGAGGAAGGAGGGCAACAAACTTTTTAAAGGATCGCTTAATTGCCTCAAGGTCAGCGAAGATGTCGGCGTGATCAAATTCTATTGAGGTGATGACCGCAACCTTGGGACAATAATGGAGAAACTTTGATTCCTTGTCAAAAAAAGCAGTATCGTACTCATCCCCTTCAACCACAACATGCTCTCCACCGCCGAGTCGAAAATTTGTTCCGAATTCACCAACAATCCCACCAATCATAAAAGAAGGATCAAGGCCTGCATGATAAAGAGCAGTCGCCAGCAGGGAACAGGTAGTCGTTTTGCCATGTGTGCCGGAAATAACCAGGGAGGTCCGAGACTGTATGAAAAAGTGAGAAAGGGCCTGAGGGAAAGAGAGATATGGAATCCCCAGTTCTGCAAGCGCTATTGCTTCAGGGTTTTTCCTAGTAATAACATTACCGACAATGACCAGATCGGGAACGGGTTTGAGGTTGCCTGCACCATACCCGCTGCAGACGGGAATATTCAGATCATTGAGGAAAATAGACATGGGTGGATACACCTGGCTATCGCTTCCGGTAACTGTGTAGCCGGATGTCTGCAGCATACCGGCAAGAGCCGCCATACCAGTACCGCAGATCCCCATCAAGTGGATATGATTTAATTTTTGCGGTGCAAAGTTGAGATTTGTTGCAAGAGAGATCATCGATTAACCTTTTTTACTGTAGCATCTATGGCCGAAAAAATATTCTTAAAGGACTGTTCAAAAGTTGCCGGGGTTATCCTCCCAACCTCAATAAATTTTATTGAAATTTCTTTGGCAATCTTCAGAATGGTTTCGTCTGTTACTGTGCCGGGCTGCGCTTTATTTTGCGCTGTTTTTTCTGGAGGGGCCATTGGAACACCTGTCAAAAATAAAGAGATACGCCTCCGTCGCATGAAGAAGGCCAATTCGTCATAGAAGCGACAGAGGCGCTATGGACAAGAATAACCTGTCAAGCCATTCTTGACAAACTCGTAAAAACCTCGATTTCCGATGGATAAGTAAAAAGCTTCATATTGGAGGCGTGCAATTTTCCTATTATTTCGGCGTACATACGGTACGTCGTAATGATAGGAAAATTGTAACAACGAACAAGATGAAGAGTTTTTACGACGCCATCATTCTTGCAATCATCAATTAATACGGTAAATATAAGATTTTTTCCAGCATTGTTCTCGACAGTCGTTGAAAAATGAGACTTTATAAAAAGGGCATTCCCGGACAGGCTCTTAGACAGCGACACCAGACATTTTATGCTTATTGTGTCTCAGTGTCTGTATTTAAACCTGATAAGTGAAAAACAAAAAAAATTTCACAGGCGCAAATCTCAAATTATTTGGAGAACGTTATGAAAGTACTCGATCTCAATAGTACCCGGGAATTTACTGAAGGAGCAATGAAAAGATTCTTTTTGGTGGAAGATTCGGAATTCTTTAAAATCATCAACTTTAATCTGAAAGCCGGAGTCACTTTTCCGGTACATTCCCATGACCTGGATGGCGAGCTTTCCATACAGGTGATCGAAGGAGAAGGCGTTTTCCTCGGTGATAATGACGCGGAGATTCCGGCCAAAACAGGCAATATTCTGATTTCAGAGATACGAGAACCCCATGGTGTTCGGGCAATCACCGATATGAGAATAGTGGTTACAATTGCACCACCAATCTGATTGATTACAATGGAATTGAAAATAAAATGATTCCCTCTGACTTGATTGCGTTTCTGCAGGCATTTCAAAATGCAACTGAAGAACAACAGATCCGGCAGCTTGATATGATGGTTCGAGCAATGGGAGAGGAGGCTTTTTGCCAAAAGGCCGCTGGATACCTTGTCACGCTTGCACGACCAGAAAGTGCGATGCCGGACAGTCTCTTCCGTTTCGAGCCAATGGTTCACGATGGTATCGAATACTTTTTATCGAAGATATCATATCCGAGACTGCGCAAAGCGATTCTCAGCCAAGCGAGCCTCAGGGCCGATTGCGAAACCGGAGAGCGATTGCTCGATCTTGCCATTCACTTTCCAACTCTGCATAAACTTGGGCAAATTATTGCTCGTAATCCCGGGCTTGACCCCGGCTTGAAAATATGGCTTATCCAGCTGGAAAAGGGGTATTACAGAACCGATACCTCCGAACTGGAGCAACAGCTCGTCCAGTGGTTGGCAGAAGTTGATTTAACGCACAAGGTTTCTCTCGCTGCCGATATTGTTGCCGAGGCAAGTGTTGCGGCGGTCCTGTACTTTTACTGTAAAAATAATACATTAGAAGGAAAGTCGGAAGGAGTTTTCAAGGTACTCAAAACCAATATTGAAGCGCATCTCATGGAAGAACTGCACATTCTTGAACATCTGGCAGGTTTTCTCGACAAGAGGCGGGAAACCTATGGATTGCAGGATATGATGGTAGTCGATCTCTTCAACGAGGTCAGGGACGATCTGGTGCGCGAGATCAATCTGGTGGCCGAGCAGGAAAATATGGCTGAGGCTGCAGATATCTACAGTGATGTTCCCGGCGTAAAGATCCCGGAACTGTTTTCGTTTTGTACACCAACCATTACATCCATGGAGTTCATTGATGGGTTCAGAATCACTGATGCAGAAATATCCCAAGCTCAGCGGAAAGCATTGGCACGTCTGACTTTTGAGTCGATTATCTGTATGCCGCTTTTTTCCATGAAAGAAACAGCCCTGTTTCACGGTGATCCACATGCAGGCAATATTCTCGCAATTCCCGACAAAAATTCAGAGGATTTCAGTGTCGGGTTGATTGATTGGACGCTCGCTGGGTACCTGACCAGAAATCAGCGTAGTTACATGGTGGAAATGATGGTCGGAATGATGACGGATGACGTGAAAAGGATTTGTGAGTCGATCCAGCTGATGCTTAAAGGCACGGGTGTGCAAGCCAGCACTGAGGGGATTAAACAATGCGTCACTGATTTCATCGAATTGAGGGAACATAGAAACGACCCGCTGAAAATGGCCTTCAATCTTATGGCCGAGTTGACCATGGAGGGGTATGTCTTCCCCTCTGAACTCATACTTTTTCGCAAGGCTTTCTTTACCCTTGAGGGAGTCTTGGCTGATATTTCCCCCGAATTTTTTATGGCTGAAGCGGTACAAAACTATCTTAACCGACTGCTGTTATCTGAGCTCCCTCTGCGTATCGCTACTGGTTTTCTCCCAATTCCAGACAAACCTTTATACTATCGAACCCTGCTCTCAAACCAGACCTTGGGAGATCTGTCATTTTATCAGCTTATCTCGTCCTGGCACAAAGCGATGAGGACGAATTCTTCGCTGATCGAAGTCCAAACCAAAATGATGACTAACTTTCTTTCGTGCCTGTGCGGAAACCATCATTTCATGAATCGAGGGTAACGCCTTGCCTCGCCTCTGGTGTCGCATCAAACAAATTGT
>CAWHJQ010000017.1:0-283166 GCA_963829695.1 uncultured delta proteobacterium
TAACTATTAATATACTGCATGACCATTTCGGGAAAAAAGAAGGCCCGATCCGGCCTTTTAATCGCTGCCGCAATCGTCAGCGTGCCGACTTTCTTGCTGCTTTTCCTTTTTGCATTTCGCTATCTTGATCCGCATGTAATAGAAATGTAAGATTTTGTGTTCATACTAAGTGAGAAATTTGGCATTTACAAGAAAAAACGGTTAGGGATGGATTATGCGGCATTTTGGGTAATAAGCCCTGTTATCACGCATGCTGATAACAGGATTAGTTTGTTCGTTACCGTCAGTAACTATTCATCGAACTGCTGTTTTTCGACTGAGATTTCTGCCACTTTTTGGGAAATATCGCCTGTTATACTGATGAGACAATAAGTCACAAATAACTTACTATTTTTGGGTTTCATGAATAATATCGATGAATTTCGTAGTGCTGATTTTGGGAAATATCTCCTTGAAAGCAAAATGGTTGCTGCTGGAAAAGAAAAATTCATGGTCCACTGGACCAGAAAATTCTTCGAATATCGATTGCGCTACCCGCAGATTATCTGGTCTGATCTTCTTCCTCTTTATATCAAAGAACTCGATAATACCGGCTCTTATAAAGACTGGCAGATTCGTCAGGCAGATCAGGCTGTCCGTCTCTATTTCAGTAATTTTCTGAAATCGACTTCTCCAAAAATACTGCATGGAGCAACTTCAACAGTAAATAATCCTACCCCTCAAAAAGTTGCTCTTCAGAATTTTCAGGAAGCTTTGCGTCTACGCAATTACGCTCTTCGAACAGAACGTACCTATTTCAATTGGGTCGTTCAGTATTTCAGATTCTGTAAAACCAAAAATCCTTCCTTGTCCGATAATTCTCCATGCAGTGTGGATCTGGTTCGGGATTTTCTCGCCTATCTTGTAATGACAAAAAATGTTTCCGCTTCGACGCAGAACCTAGCGTTTAACAGCATTCTCATGTTTTTTCGTCTGGTGTTCAATCAAGATCTCGGGGATCTCAAAAATACGGTCCGAGCCCGGACTGGACAAAAACTGCCGGTTGTACTTTCCGTAAACGAAACGAAAAAACTTCTGGAATCAGTGAAAGGCACAACCGGCCTGATGTTGAAAATCATTTATGGTGGAGGTCTTCGCGTCAATGAATGTTGCAGTTTACGGATCAAGGATATTGATTTTGATCAGTCACTCGTCACCATCCGTGACGGCAAAGGCGGTAAAGATCGAACTACACTGCTACCGGCGTCTCTGACAAGCGAGTTGCGGTCTCATATTGCCAAGGTTTTGACACTCCACGATAAGGATCTTACGGAAGGATATGGTGCAGTATGGCTTCCGCATGCTCTGGACCGTAAGTATCCTGACGCTCCTACCCAGAAAGCCTGGCAGTATCTTTTCCCATCCGCTAATCGGTCAATCGATCCGCGGAGTAATATTATCCGTCGGCACCATGTCAGTGACAGTACACTTCAACGGGCGGTAAAAGTTGCTATTAAAAAAGCCGGCATTCACAAACATGCCTCCGTCCATTGCCTAAGGCATTCTTTTGCAACCCATTTATTGCTAAGTGGCGTCGACTTGCGGCAGATTCAAGAACTTCTCGGCCATTCGAAGGTGGAAACCACGATGATCTATACCCATGTCGTAAAAGATATGCGCAATCCAGTCGCCAGTCCATTTGATCTTTTATAAACACTTTATCAAGCCGAACTCGATGTGATGTCAAAAAACAAGACCCGATCTCCAAACGACCGGGTCTTGTGTAGAGTGATGTGAATGCGAGCTACCTTAAATTTAATCGAACACCGGGCGAGGCAAAACCTTGGCCTGCTCAGCGATTTGGGGGACCATATGTTCCCACTCAATTGCCATCATGTGCACGCCGTGGACGCCCTTCATTTCCTTGAATTCTTCAATCTGCTCGCAGGCGATATTGATGCCTTCCTGGGCGACTTTATTCTTCTCGACACCTTTCAGGCGATCGATGATCTCATCCGGGACATCCATTCCGGGCACCTTGGTTTTCATATACCTTGCCATACCGACACTCTTCATCGGGGTGACGCCGCCCAGAAGATAGACTTTTTCGGTGAGGCCCTCTTCATTGGCAAGGCGAACAAATTCGCGGAATTTGGCCATGTTGTAGATGCATTGCGTCTGGATGAAGTCGGCCCCGGCTTCGATCTTCTTGGCCAGGCGATGAACGCGCCACTCGAATGGGTCGGCAAAAGGATTGGCGGCTGCGCCGATAAACATTTTCGGCGGTTTATGGATTTCATTACCGCTTAAAAATAATCCCTCATCCCGCATCTGCTTGACCATGGCAATCAGTTGAATGGAGTCGATATCAAAGACGCCCATCGCATCGGGATGATCCCCGAATTGCTGGTGATCTCCAGAAAGGCAGAGCATATTGCGGATGCCCAGTGCTGAACCCCCGAGAATATCGGCCTGCATGGCCAGCCGGTTTCTATCCCTGCAGACCATCTGATAATTGGGTTCAAGCCCTTCCTGTATGGCAATCAGCGATGCCGCCCAACTGGACATCCGTACGACCGCGGTCTGATTGTCCGTAATATTGACGGAATCGACGTTTCCTTTCAGAAACTTTGCCTTTTCCCGCACCTCTTCGGCGTCGGTTCCCCTGGGTGGTCCCAGCTCACCGGTGAAGGCAAACTGGCCGGATTTAAGGACCTTTTCCAAGTTACTTCCGGAGTTGAAATGTGTTTCTGTGCTCATATGTAATCCTCTGTTTCTCGATAAGGGTAAGAGGAAAAAATGAATAAGTCGTTTTATCCTGTTATTTTGCCATCTTTTCGGGTTTTTTGTAGCCAGGTTGGATCAGGTTCCTGGGAGATTGATCTTTCCAGCCACGAGTGGTGTATATTTTCTTAATATCGTCCAGACGGTTTTGACCTGAGAGACGTTCATAGATTTTAAACCAGGCACAAGGCTGCTCGTTGCTGATTTCACAGCTCCCTTTATTGGTTCCTCCGCAAGGACCGTTCAAAAGACGTTTTGCACACATGGTAATGGGGCAGATTCCACCGGTGAATCCGAGAACGCACTGGCTGCAGGAACGGCATCGTTCCTCATACCAGCCCACTGCCTGATTTACTGCGAGTCCGGTGGTGTCGACTGCCGGAAAGGTGGGAATGAGCGGATATCGTTCAGCAAGAAACTGAATACCGACACCACAGGCCATGGACATCAGCGCATCGAATTTTCCCTCTTCGATAATGCTGTCGAGTTCGGCCAGGTACTCGCGATCGCATTGCCGTTCGATGGTGTGGCCCTGAATGTCGATGGGATCATCATCCAGCCGTCTGGCCATCTCGAGTTCGGTATTCAACACCTCGACTTCTTTTTCGCCCCCGGCCAGACAGACGGAGACGCAGGTTCCGCAGCCGACGTTCAAAACCTTGTTATACCCTTGCAGCATGGCCTGGATCTCGGCAAAGGGTTTTCTTTTGGCAACTATCATAATATCCTCCAAAACGGACCGGGACGGATGGTCCCGGTCCAGTCAAATGATGCTGGTTCCGCCGAAAAGCTTTGCGGGATAAGTTTCTTGACGAAATACTTTTTTAAAAACAAGAAAAGTATTTCTAAGTCACTAACCCCGCCGAAAAGCTTTGCGGGATAAGTTTCTTGACGAAATACTTTTCTTAAAAACAAGAAAAGTATTTCTAAGTCACTAACCCCGCCGAAAAGCGTTGCGGGATAAGTTCCTTCACGAAATACTTTTCTTAAAAAACAAGAAAAGTATTTCTAAGTCACTAAAGACCGACACTAGCGAGCTCCGGCCCAAGGTACACTCTTTCATTTTCCCCAAGCATGCCCATGGACAGACAGATGAGTGTCCAGAGATGCAGAGTATGCCAGGTTCCGTGGTAATGTTCGGCCAGGTCATGGATCTGGGCATGGCAGTTATGGCACGGGGTGATGGCATACTGTGCGCCCGTATTCTTGATCTGTTCGACCTTTAGCCGACCATATTCACGACGGGCTTCGGGAAACCCCGACTGCAGGAAACCGCCGCCGCCGCCGCAGCAGTAGTTGTTCGATTTGTTGGGCGTCATATCGATAAAATTTTCCTCACCGACCACCTTTTTCACCACGTAGCGCAGATCATCGGCCACCGGGTCACCGAAGGACTTCCTGACCAGCTGGCAGGGATCCTGGACGGTGAAGGTGACTTTCAGGTCCTTGTTCCAATCTGAGCTCACCGGCAGCCTTCCTTCCCGGATCCATTTCGCGTAATACTGAATGATGCTGGCTATCTCGAACTTGTGAGGGATGTTGAATTTTTTCAGTCCGGCCCGGACTGCGAAAAGTTCGTGTCCTCACTCCGTGTTGAGCCATACCTTGCAGCCAAGGTCATCCACAGCCTTTGCCTTGACCCGGATAATGTGTTCCCAGCTTTCGTTATCGGCAAGAAAAAGACAATAGTTTTCCGCCGCCCAGCCTTTGGAGCCGTAGGTCCAGTCGGCTCCCACCTTGTTCATAATCTTCCAGAGCGGGATCATCTCGTCCGGCTCGGTCACCGGCTCCCTCGAGTTCTGATTCAGAAAGAAATGGGCTCCCGCCTTGTCCATAGGGGCCTGCAGATTTTCAAAACCGGGTTGATCCCGCCGAACCTCCTCGGCAACATCTTCAACCACGAAGCGCCAATCCTCCTCGGTTGCGCCCATGGCGCTGCAGGTATCGTTGCGCAGGGCCATGTCGCATGAACCCAGGATACCTTTCGGGCGCTGATCACGAGGTCTGCTGTTCCTCAGGTTAAAGACCAGTTGGGGAATATCGATTTTCATCGGGCAAACATAGATACAGCGCTGGCACATGGTACACATCCATGGCCAGTCGGAGGCCAGCAGTTCCTCGTCCATGCCCATGGCAGCCATACGCAGCAGTTTTCGTGGGTCCAATCCTTCCAGCCCGGTTGCAGGGCAACCGGAAGTGCATGCTCCGCAGGTGAGACACAGGTCAAGATTCCCGCCTTCAGGCAGAAGACTTTTGACCGTGTCCATGAACCTGCTTTTCTTTTTCCCGCCTATTTTTATCACTCCAACAGACATAGTTGACTCCTTTAGTTAGGTGACGTTATTTTTAACATATCCTTCAAAGGTTTCGGTCCAGGTGAAATCGCTGTCTTATGCAGGGACAGCGGCCTTCCTGGGTTTTACCTTTAACGGATTGGGTCCGAGGGACATGATGTGCTCGGTCATCTCCTGGGCGTATTTTGCAAACGTCGGTCCTTCGCCCGATGACAGGTTATACATCCTGACCCGGTCGCCTTCGATGCCGATCTCCTCCAAAAGTTCATGGATGTAATCGACACGTTCCCGGCACCGGAGATTTCCCTGATTGTAATGACAGTTGCCTTCCATACAGCCGACGCAAAAAACACCGTCGGCACCTTCCTGGAAACATCTGAGCAGGTACATTACATCCACTTTGCCGGTACAGGGGACGCGGAGTATTTTTATGTTCGTGGGGTACGTCAGTCTCATCGAACCTGCCAGGTCCGCGGCGGAGTACCCTCAGTAGTCACAACAAAATGCTATAATAGTCGGTGTGAATTCAGCCATTACATTCCTCCCGCAAGCAGAGTTTCGATCTCACAGATGAGCTGGTCGTCTTCGTAGTTGTTGAGTTTAATGGTCTGTCTCGGGCAGACGCAGGCACAGACTCCGCAGCCCTGACAGAGTGCCGGATCGATCTCAATCTCCCCATGCTCTATGTTGAATCTCGGAACCTCAAACGGGCAGGACCGGACACAGGTCAGACACTTGACGCAGTGGTCCGGGTCCACCTCAGCCTTGATGGCCGACAGTTTGATTTGATCCTTGGAGAGGAAGGTGACGGCGCGCGATGCTGCTGCGTTGGCCTGGACGATAGCCTCGGAGATCAGTTTCGGACCATGGGCGGTACCGCATAAGAAGACACCGTCACTGCCCATATCCACCGGCCTTAGCTTGACGTGCGCCTCGAGGAAATATCCCTCGGAGTTGGTGTTGAGCTTCATCTTCCTGCCTATCTCTTCCGAACCTGCCGGATGCACGCCAGCGGAAAGTGCCAGGATATCGGCCTGAATCTCGATATCTTTTTGCAGGACATGATCCCTGACCGTCACCAGTATGCCTTCATTCGCGGCCTTGACCACCGGCGGATTATCTTTCTGATAGCGGACGAAGATGACGCCCTGTTTCCTGGCTTCGGTGTAATAGTCTTCCAGCAGGCCGTACATCCGCATGTCGCGATAGAGGATAAACACCTGGGTGTCCGGATTGCTTTTCTTGATAGCCAACGCGTTCTTCACCGCCGACTGGCAACAGATCCTGGAACAGTTGGGCCGCTCGTCATTGCGGGAACCGACACATTGGATCATAACGACGGAATCCAGGCCCGCGGCGCCTTTTGCTTCAAGCTTGTCGCCCAGCTGGGTTTGGGTGAGCACGCGGTCGTCTTCCCCGTAGAGGAATTCCTTCGGGGTGTACTCACCTGCGCCGGTGGCGACGATGATGACACCGTGCTGGATTTCCTGCTGCTGTTCCTGACCATTCACGCGTACTGCGGTCTTGAAGTTTCCCTGGAAGCCTTCGAAACCGACGATCTCCGAATCGGCGAGAACGGTGATCTTCTCATCCGAGCTCACCTGGGCCGCAAGCTTATCCACATAGGCCCTGATGTCGGCGCCTTCAATGGTATGATGCAGCTTTCGACCCATACCGCCGAGTTCAGTCTTTTTCTCAATCAGGGTGGATTCAAATCCCTGCCTGGCTAGATCGAGGGCGGCGTTCATGCCGGCGATTCCTCCTCCCACGACCAGGGCTCGCTTGTTGACGGGGATGACCTTACCATGAAGCGGCTTTAACCGGACGGCACGGGCGACGGCCATGCGGACCAGATCTTCGGCTTTTTTCGTGGCAAGCTCAGGATAACCCGCATGCACCCAGGAGTCCTGGTTGCGGATATTGGCCATCTCGAACAGGTATCTGTTCAGGCCGCATGCTTCCAGGGTTTCCATGAACATGGGCGCATGGGTTTTCGGGCTACAGGAAGCGACGACCACCCGGTTCAGTTGGTGCTCGATGATCTTGTCCCTGATCTTGGCCTGCGTGTCCTGGCTGCAGGTGAACAGGTTGTTATCGGTAAAGACCACGCCCGGCAGCGTTGCCGCATATTCCTGCACACCGGGAACATCGACCACACCGGCAATGTTAGTACCGCAATTGCAGATGAAGACACCGACACGCGGCTCCAGGCCGGAGATGTCGATCTCTTCCGGTATTACCCGTTCCTTGGTGTCCGTTCCCCGTGCGGCAGCTATCTGGCATCCGGCAAGACCCGCCGCAGCGCTGGCTTCGGTCACCGAGGCGGGGATATCCTTCGGCCCCTGGAAGGTGCCGCAGGTGAAGATGCCCGGTCGTGAGGTGGCAAGGGGCGAGAAAGGTTCGCTGTCGATAAACTTGTGTTTGTTGACGTTGACGCCCAGCCTCTCGGCCAGCTCTAAGGTGGCCTCGGGAACCTCAAGGCCCACGGAGAGAACGAGCATGTCAAACTCTTCTTCCATGATCGCGCCGTTTTCATCGGCAAAGCGCAGAATGAGATTTCTGTTCTCCCGATTTTCAATCACCGAATGAATTCTGGCTTTAACAAACCGGATCCCTTCCCGGTCCCTGGCACGGTCGTAATACAGCTCGTAGTCCTTGCCGAAGGAGCGGATATCCATATAAAAAATGGCGGCGTCAAGATTGCCGCCGGAGTGTTCCTTGGCGATCATGGCATCCTTGATCGCATACATGCAGCAGACGGAGGAACAATAGCTGTTGCCGCACTTATTGTTATCCCTCGAGCCGATACATTGGAGCCAGGCGATCTTTTTCGGTTCCTGATGATCGGACGGTCTGACCAGGTGGCCCATGGTGGGGCCGCCGGAACTGAGCATTCTTTCGAATTCCAGGCTGGTCAGGACATTGGGATTTTTCTTATAGAGATATATTTCGGAGAGCGGGGTGGGATCGTAGGGTTTGGCGCCGGTGGCCAGCACGACGGAGCCCACGGTGATATTCTTGTCTTCCGCAACCTGGCTGTGATCGATGGCTCCCGCAAGACAGGCCTCGACACACTGGTAACATTCCGAACAGATACCGCAGCTGAGACAGCGGATCGCTTCCTTCTTTGCCCTTTCTTCGTCATATCCTTTTGAAACTTCGAGGAAATTGCCGGCACGAACTATTGGCTCAAGGCAGTCGACCGTGATCCGGTCCTTGAGTTCTTCGCCTTCAATGTCCGGTCGGACAAACTCCCAACTTTTCTCGCGGCCCTCCCGAAGATCTATGTTGTTGATATAGCGATGGATGCTGATGGCCGCTTCCTTGCCGCAGGAAACCGCGTCCACCACCGATTTCGGTCCGTAAAAGGCATCGCCGCCGGCAAAAACCCAATCGACTGGGGTCTGCAGGGTGACGGAATCCGCCTCCAGGCCACCCGGCCGGGAGATGGCGATTCCCTGTTCCCTGATGCCGTCGAGGTTGGCGCTCTGGCCGATGGCCACGATTACCGTATCGCAATGAAAGGTCTGGCAGACGTTCTCGTCGAACTCGGGATTGAAACGTCCGTTTTCATCAAAGACATTTTTGCAGCTCTTGAACTCGATGCCGGCAATTTTTTGCTTATCCTTGTCGATGTGGAAATTCCTCGGCCCGAAACTGTTGACGATCTTGATCTCGTCTTCCACCGCTTCGACGATCTCATATTCCCAGGCGGGCATTTCCTCCCGGCGTTCGAGGCAGATCAGCGTCACATTATCGGCCCCGAGACGTTTGGCGGTCTGGGCGACGTCGATGGCAACGTTGCCGCCGCCCACGACGACAACCTCGCGGCCAATCTCGACCTTTTTGCCCTTTGCGGCATCGCGCAGGAAGTCGACGCCCTGCAGGACGCCTTCGATCTCTTCGTTCTCGATACCGAGTTTCCTGCCGTTATGCAGACCTATCGCCATGAACAGGGCGGAATAACCGTCCTGTTTCAGGCTATCCAGCGTGATGTCGCGGCCGAAGGTGACCCCGCATTTGAGTTCGGCGCCCATATCCTGGACCACCTTGATCTCGCCGGCCAGGATGTCCCGAGGCAGACGATACGCGGGGATGCCGTAGCGCATCATGCCGCCGGGCTCGTCCTGTTTTTCGAAGATGGTAACCTGATAACCTTGCTTGAGCAGCTCATAGGCGGCAGTTACGCCTGCCGGGCCGGAGCCGATGATTGCCACCTTTTCGCTACGCTTTTCGGCTTCGATCTTGGGCAGATAAAATTCACCTTTTTCCCGTTCATAGTCGCCCAGAAAGCGATGCAGCTCCCGAACGGCAAGAGGTTGGTCTACCTGGGCACGCGTACACTCGCCCTCGCAGGGGTGGTGACAGACCCGGCCGCAGATGCCGGGAAACGGGTGCTCTTCCTTGAAGAGCTTCAAGGCCTCGTCGTACCTGCCGTCGCCCACCAGAGCGACAAAGCCCTGGATACTGACATGGGCAGGGCAGGTGGCCTTGCAGGGGGCGGTGCCCTTTTTGGTTATACCAAATGCTCCTGGGATAGCCTGTGGATATTGTTTGTAAATTGCCTTGCGGAAATCGAGTTTTTCGTTGTACTCGTTGGGGCGGGAAACAGGACAGACCTTCGCGCACTCGCCACAGCTCGTGCATTTGGTAAGATCTATATATCGGGGTGTCTGATGAATTTTGGCGGTAAAGTTTCCGGGCTCGCCTTCGAGGCCCAGAAGCTCAGTGTTCGTTAGAAGCTCAATATTTAGATGACGGCCGACCTCGACCAGTTTAGGTGAGATTACTCACATTGCACAGTCGTTGGTCGGAAAAGTCTTGTCGAGCTGTGACATGACTCCGCCGATGGCGGCCGATTTTTCAACCAGGTAAACGTAATAGCCGGACTCTGCCAGATCAAGCGATGCCTGCATGCCCGCGATACCGGCTCCAACAACCATAACCGATCCACTTTGCTTATTCGTGCCATTTGCCATTGATGACTCCTTAAGTGCTTATGGTTAAATTTGTTCGTATACCTCCAAAATGATGTCTATGTTGCTGTGAACGACCGAAAAATATCACCGATTTTCGCAGCTAGACATCCTGCCGGGGGTGACCTCCTTTCCGATTTTCAAATTATTCTGCAATTACAATGGGCAATGAGAATTGCTTTTCAGGCTGCTCTATAAAGGACTTACCCGACCATTGCGCTTTATTATCAGAATCCAATGCTAGCTTTAAATTGATTTCATATCAACAATTTTTATACCTTAGGGGTAAATATCTTATGCGGTTTTCCTGTTGGTGATAAATCATTACTTCTTGGGAGAGATTTTTAGCTTTTCACGACAGCCTTGCCAGTCGCCGTCAGTCGGGACCACCCCAGATAGCCTAACGCGAAGGCCACAGCGCAACCGGCAAGGGTGGCAACCAGCCGGTCGAAGATCGTCCCCCAAGATGGTGGTTGGCCAAAATCCAGCAGCAGAATAATCAACGGTGTCATGACAGTTGCGTAGGCGGTGTAGTTTCTCTCGACAAGGATTGTCCGAGCAGCGGCCAGCAAGGCGACTATCGTAACCAACTCCCATGTCGATATAGGGCCGAGCAGAAATAAGGAAGTGAGCAGGACACCGGCCAGGGTGTCGACTGCAATCGGTTCAACCGAACTGGGCACGAATTCCGGTCGCGGCATAATCTGTAACATACTATAATAAATCAATAATATATTAGTAATGAAGGTTGGTTCAATAGTTATACACTGTTATTATTTTGTGGTCTGAATTTTCCAGCAACAGGGGGAGAGAGGAAAACGCGTCGAAGCAGATTGAAGGAAAATCGTTCCTCTCTATTCCAGGGGAGGAGATAGAGCATTCGGGCCAAAGGACAATAGCCCCAGAACAGGTTGGTGGCGAGACCGACCATGGTGATATACATCAATATTTCCATATAGGGGACGTAGGTTCCAACGGCAACCCAGAGAAAATAGGCGATACGAACTTGAGCTGGAAATGCGGAGGCGTTAAATCCAAGCAGATACAGCACCAGCAGTGCATGTGCGGCTGAAAAAACGACTACATAATCGTAAAAGGTGCGATCATACAAACCGGCAAGCAAACCGACCCACGTAACAAACCATAAACCCCAGACAAGCCGCTTTCTGTAGTTGGTGGGTATATGTTCCCAGCGAGTATCATGCAGCACTGACATCGATTTGCCGTTTCTTGCATTTAGATTCATGGTATTCGTCCATTTCCGGGGCAGAATCAGGAAGAAGAAATTTTCCCCTAGCTGCGTTGACGACCCAATAAAAAACATAATTATGCTGTTATCGAATTTCAATTCATCCGGACCGATTTTTTGGATCAGCCGAGCTTGACCGGGATCTTCAGGTGGCGTCATTATTCAGGAAATCGGATAGCAGCTGCACCGCATCGAGCGGCTCAGAAAAAGCAGGGTTTCATGAGCTCAGTTGACAATCTAAAGTCAGTACTTAATAATCTTTATCAATAACTAACGACTATTGAAAGACTATGACAACGAATGCACAGAATAATTTTTCAGAGATACGGTTGCGGCAGATGATTGAAAAGCTTAAGAAAAGCAATTTTCGAATTACCGCAGTGATATACTTTGTTGAATGTTCTCGCAAATAGTCCTGATCATCCTTCCGTCGAGAGTATTCATGCGGAGTTGATCGATCATTATCCTACAATGAGTTTGGCTACTGTATACAAAACTATAAATTTATACAGCATGGGAGGGAACCTTATGAGTGACGAAAAAAAATGCCCAGTAACGGGAAGAACTAACAAACACGTAGTAGGCGGCAGGTCTAATCTCGAATGGTGGCCGAACCGGTTGAACCTTGATGTATTGCGCCAACAGTGTCCTAGGTCCAATCCTATGGGCGAAGATTTTAACTACGCTGAAGAATTCAAGAGTCTGGACCTTGAAGCGGTGAAGAAAGATCTCCATAAATTGATGACCGATTCGCAGGACTGGTGGCCGGCGGATTACGGTCACTACGGACCTTTTTTTATTCGGATGGCATGGCACAGTGCCGGTACCTATCGCACAGGCGATGGCCGCGGCGGTGCTGGGACCGGTAACCAACGTTTTGCACCTGTCAACAGTTGGCCCGACAACGTCAATCTCGATAAGGCGCGCAGGCTGCTTTGGCCGATCAAGCAGAAGTATGGCCGGAAAATCTCCTGGGCCGACCTGATAATCCTCACCGGGAATGTGGCTATGGAGTCGATGGGATTCAAGACCTTCGGTTTCGGCGGCGGACGTGAGGATATCTGGGAGCCGGAGAAAGATATCTACTGGGGTGCTGAAGAAGAATGGCTGGCTACGAGCGACAAGCCCAAGAGCCGTTACACCGGTGACCGCGATCTCGAAAACCCCCTGGCGGCTGTGCAGATGGGGCTGATCTACGTCAACCCGGAAGGCCCGGACGGCAACCCGGATCCAATCGCCTCAGGGCGTGACGTTCGGGAGACGTTTGCGCGCATGGCAATGAACGATGAGGAGACAGTCGCGCTCACCGCTGGTGGACACACTTTTGGCAAATGCCACGGTGCGGGCGATCCAGCGCTGGTTGGGCCTGAACCGGAGGCTGCCGGTCTCGAAGAGCAGGGACTAGGCTGGAAGAGCAGTCATGGCACCGGCAAAGGTGGTGATCAGATCGGCAGTGGTTTGGAAGGAGCTTGGAACCCGACCCCGACGAAGTGGGATATGAATTATTTTAACATGCTGTTTGGCAACGAGTGGGTACTGACGAAAAGTCCGGCGGGCGCAAACCAATGGACGCCAAAGGATGCGACTGACAAAAATCTTGCTCCCGCCGCTCACGATCCGAAAAAGAAGGTTCCGATCATGATGACTACCGCCGACATGGCGATGCGGACGGACCCGATCTATGAACCGATTGCACGGCATTTCTATGAACATCCGGAAGAGTTCGCAGATGCCTTCGCCCGCGCCTGGTTCAAGTTGACTCATCGGGACATGGGCCCTCGAGCACGCTATCTCGGCCCGGAAGTCCCTAAAGAAGAACTGATTTGGCAGGATCCGATCCCGGCAGTCGATCATGAACTGATCAATGAGAGTGATATTGCCGCACTGAAGAGCAAGATCCTTGCTTCCGGCCTGTCTGTCTCTGAGCTGGTTTCAACCGCCTGGGCCTCAGCTTCGACCTTCCGTGGTTCCGACATGCGCGGTGGTGCGAATGGTGCCCGTATTCGTCTGGCACCCCAGAAGGATTGGAAAGTCAACCAGCCGGAGCAATTGGCGAAAGTGTTGAAGACCCTGGAAAGTATCCAAAGCGGGTTCCACAAGAAGGTATCCATGGCTGACCTGATTGTGTTAGCGGGTTGTGCGGGAGTTGAGCAAGCGGCGAAAAATGGTGGGTATAAGGTGACGGTTCCTTTCACGCCGGGCCGTATGGACGCCTTGCAGGAACAAACCGATGTTGTGTCTTTTTCCGCTCTGGAGCCGGAAGCAGATGGTTTCCGCAACTACCTCAAGACCAAATACACCGTATCGGCTGAAGAAATGCTGGTCGATAAGGCGCAATTGCTGACGCTGACCCCGCCTGAACTGACGGTTCTCGTTGGCGGCATGCGTGTTCTAAACGCCAACTTCGGAAAGTCCCAGCACGGCGTTTTCACCAAGCGACCCGAGACGCTCACCAATGACTTCTTTGCGAATCTGCTCGATATGAGGACGATATGGAAACCGAGCTCTGCAGATAAAGACCTGTTTGAAGGCAGTGATCGCACAACTGGTGAAGCTAAGTGGACCGGAACGCGTGTCGATCTGGTCTTCGGTTCAAACTCCGAACTCCGCGCCCTGGCTGAATTCTACGGAAGTGCAGATGCGCAGGAGAAGTTTGTCCATGATTTCGTAGCGGCCTGGAACAAGGTGATGAACCTTGACCGCTTTGATCTCGGTTGAGAGTTCAACGAAAAAGCCGCCTCGTTTCAGAAAAGAAACAGGCGGCCTTTACTTTTAATTTATATTCCAATCACTTGGGAACATCAGCCGCCTTGGAAGTCAATTTGTATGTGATGCCTTGATCAGGAGCTGAAGCAAGTTTTACAACTTTGATAAAACCATAACCCATACCTGAGTGACATTCGTTGCATGAGTTGATGACAGCTGTGTATTCCTTTTTAAAGGCGGTGAAATCCTCAGCGGCAATTGCTTTATTAACAGCAGCAAAATCGTCCTTATAAAAAGCAGTCCAGTCAGGATATTCTTTTGGTTTGGTGACTTTGGCCGGGTTCATAGCCTTATCCATATATTTTGACATATAGGAAGCCAGAGCCCAGTTACCACCTTCTGCTGCAAAATACATGTTCTGGAATCTATCACCTACCTCACGCATCGGTACTGCAAATTTCGGCAGTGCACCCATGATACCATCAATCTGCTTCTGCATATCTTCTCCTGCGGCACTCGCACAGAAACTGGTACCTGCTAAGATCAGACCTGTTACAGCAATTACACGTACGCATTTTTTTAGCATGGTGTTCTCCTCACTGGAATTTTGGATTGGCTGAATTCTTGGTGCGAATTCAGCTTGTAGACATACTGGCTCATTGTTAGGTAGAGTATAAAGGCAACCTTGGGAGGGTTCCAGATAAAGCTTGCTCACAGAATGTGGCAATTCGGTGAAGTACGCTTCACAAAAAACGAATATCTATCTGTATTTTCTATGAAATATTTTTTGAGAAAAGATTGAGGAAATTAGCCATTTTTTCACCCTGAGGAGTCAAGTGGTAGCCTTTTTCCCGAGTCCTGGTAACAAGGTGGTTGGATTTTAGATTTTTCAGGTGAAAATTTACCTTCGTGTGATCGCTGATCCCGATATGCCGGGTAAGGTCCATGAAGCGCATTTCCCTCTTCGTGGACAGCACCGCCAGAATCTGCCTTCGAATCGGATTGGCCAGACAGGCAAGGGCGTCATCCATGTTGGGATCAAGCTGCTGTTGTTCAAATTTCAAGGTCTCCAGATTGCGTTTTACCGCCATCAGGAGATCATCTCTTTTAAACGGTTTGGCAAGATAATCATCAGCGCCGCTCTTCATGGCGGCTACCGCGTTATCAACGGTTGAAAAAGCAGTGATCATTATGATCTTGATACAGGGATAATCATTTCTTATCAGCGGAATAAAAGCCATGCCGCCCATGCCGGGCATCATATTATCGACCACGACCAGAACCGGGAGCTCGATCTTCATTTTCTGCAGAGCTATTTCTGCCGACTCACAGCCAATAGCTGTGAAGCTGTTGTCTTCAAGGATCTCGACGATACTCTCTCGAAGATCCTGATCGTCGTCTATGACAAGGATAGTTTCACTGGACATCAGCCATCACCGGAAAAGATATAGTTACCACAACTCCTCCTTCTTCACTACTCACCAACCCGATATCACCACCATGTTGCTGTATTATATTATAACACACAGATAAACCCAGTCCCGTCCCTTTACCTATTTCTTTCGTGGTAAAAAACGGATCAAATATTTTTGGGATATGTTCGGGGAGAATCCCCCGTCCGGTATCCGTGAGCACCACCATAACTTTATTATTCTGAAAAAGTGATTCGATTTCTATGCTGTCTTTTTCACTGCAGGCATCAATGCTGTTCATCAACAGGTTTATAAACACTTCTTCCAGCTTCCAGGGAATGCCCATGATCATCGGGACGGCCTGTAGAGTAGTGTGAATAATGGAACTCAATGGTTGGCTTTTCAAGAGGTTATTCGAACTTTCGATAATCCTGTTTATATTAACAGGTTCAGGAGCCGCTTCGTTCTCCCGTGAAAAATGCAGCAGTTCTGTGGCTATTTTAGAGGCCCGGTTGGTATTTCGCTCTATTGCCGCAATTTTTTTATTGATCCGCTCATCCTCTCCCAACAGATCTTTGAGCATTTCAAGATTGAGTGAGACATTGGTCAGGGGATTATTAATTTCATGGGCAATACCCGCTGCCAGAATTCCCATTGAACTCAATTTTTCCGACTGCGCGAAACGTTGTAACCGTTCATTGACCAGTTCGCGCTGTTCCAGGCTGAATACGGACAAAGCCCGGATGGTGAAATACATTATCAAAAATGCACTCACTCCTCGAAACAGAATAATCTTGACACCAAAAAACGGTACGACTGCATCCGAAGGTACCAACCCGGTCAAAAATGCATAGCCTATCATGCAACAACCGGCCGAGATGAAATTGATTGCGACATTCTCGGAAAATGACCGCACAGTCCTCGAGTACAGCACCATTCCTACTCCGGACAGCAAACCTCCAGGAAACGCTACGAAATTACGGACATGGCTATCTGTACCGATGCCAAAATCGAGATATGCGGCGACGATAATCAGAGAAAGTGCCACTACACCAACCAGTGCCTTGACAGATTTCGGAGTAGTTTTCAGGGCCTGATCACCATAGGTGGTTGTGATGTTAAGAAATAAACCGAAATAGAGCAGGAAGAGGAAAGAAGTGCTGACGACGACCAGACGAAATGCAGAAAAGTTGGGGTTTTTTACATCAGGGGCAAGCTGTTCCAGCAGTTCCAACCACTCGTGGAATCCATGGATTATGCCAAAAAGAGCAAGCAGCCAGATTATTCTCGCAATGCCGAGCTCACTCAGACGGATATCCCTTGAGAGGATTGCCACCCCGAGGGTAAAGAACGTTAACCCATAGAGTAGATAAAGTATGAAGTTCCAAACCATTTAAGCACCTTGCTTTCCGCACGACATGAGATCGGTCTTTCTGCTCACACCACCTAAGGCGTATTCTCTTACTTGCCTCTTGCTCCCCTGACAATAATAGTTCTAGGCAGTCAAAGAAAGGTTAATCCGTCCTGTATTTGCGACCAAATTCGATGCCGAGTTTAGTCATCCGATTGCGAAGCGTATTGGGGTGAACACCCAGGCGAGTCGCAGCTCCATCGTTGCCGTTTATTTTCCCGTTGACCATATCGAGGGTTTGGATAATGTGCCGGCGCACGACCTCGTCAAGAGTCCTGGACTGCGGCTCTATTTTTAGGGAGACTTCAGCTTTTGCTACCGGCGACAATGCCTGCGGTTTGTGGAAATAGAGCGGTCCCTGACGGTGCAGTATGAGGGAACGTTCGACGGCGTTTTCAAGTTCACGGACATTGCCGGGCCACGTTTGCTGCATGATACTTTTGAGCTCTTCTTCTGCAATTTGTGGTACAGGGTAGATGCCAAGTTCTTTGGATTTTTTTTCAAGAAAATAAGCTGTCAGAAGAGCTATGTCGGCGACCCGTTCGCGAAGAGGTGGAATGGAGATGGGAAACATGTTGATGCGAAACCACAGATCTTCTCTGAACAAACCGTCACTTACCATCTGCAGGAGATCTCGGTGAGTGGCTGCGATCACCCTGATATCTAATTTTATGGGTGGCGACCCGCCAACCCGCTCGATTTCCTGGGTCTGCAGTACTCGCAACAGTCTGATTTGCGCCCAAGGCGGGAGCTCACCTATCTCATCAAGGAAAATAGTTCCTTTATGCGCTCTTTCAAAGCGTCCGCGTTTCTGCTGAACCGCACCGGTAAAAGCACCTTTTTCATGACCGAACAGTTCACTATCGATCAGGTTTTCCGGGATAGCACCGCAATTCACCTTGATAAAGGGCTCTTTTGTTCGGGGAGATCCTCGATGAATTGCGTTGGCAATCACCTCCTTGCCTGTGCCGGTTTCGCCAAGAAGGAGGATGGTATTTTTCAAATGGGCTATCTGGTTTACCTTGACCATCACCTCCTTTAACCCCGTTTCGGCTCCCACTACCTTATCTCCAGCTTGAGACAAGAGCTCACTGTGCAGATCGCGGTTATCAGATATCAGTCGTTCCTTGATGTTGATCAATTCCTGATGCTTAAGGGCGTTGGCCATGGCAATGGCCAATGGCTCCCGTAACTGCGAGATGAGGTGGGCGTCTTCTTCAGTGAAGCGGTTTAAGCCTTTGGCAAACAGGTCGATTACCCCGAGCCGGTGACCTTCGATAAAGAGACGCAGGGCAATAAAGGAGTGGTTGGTCAGCCCAAACTCGTGAGTGATGATTCGTCCCAGGGGATCATCTTCCGGAGTATTGAAAATGAGATAATCTTTTAATCTTTTGCCGCTTTCTATGGCCTGGATGAGCCCCGCGGTAAGTTTGATTGATTTTTCAATTTTGCGTCCGCCTTCGGAGTCGGCCATGGCGATATATCTGATCCCGCTGATACTCGGTTCGTAGATATTGAGGTACATGGCGTCGGCGGGAAGGTGTTTTCGGACAAACTGGAAACATCGCCAAAGGGCGATTTCCACATTCAGGCTGCTGCAAAGAAGGAGCGTGGCCTGTTTGAAAAAAAGATTTTCGTCCATAGATCACCATATAAGGTAAAACGAATCAAAAATAACCGTATTTGGAAATAATAATTACCAATTATGGTAACTAACTGCAATGAAAATCATAACTCCTTGTAAATAATCAATAAAATACTGGCTCGTAGATTGCATGTAATAATTACAAATCAATGCTTCATTCATGGAGGACCATCAAGATGCGACTCACTGTCGACGGTTTCTTGACCAGATCAGAAAATACATCCAATCTGCTGTTTCAATTCATCCTGTATGCAATGTTTTTGCTGATCAGAGTGAAACAGCTGCTGGCACCTTCGTTCAAGCTTCGCTTGATGGAGAAAGAGCTGACTGCACAGATTAAATTACGTGGTAATGCTTATGGGCGTACCTATATTTTCAAAAACGGCAAAGTATCTTCATCGGCAGGAGTAACCTTACACCCTGATGTGTCGATGATTTTCACCAGTTCTGCAACGGCAGTGAAGCTGATGCTTTCTCCCCGGAACTATCTGACGCAGATCAACGCGATGAAAAATTTCCAGGTGGATGTCGAGGGAAAAGACGACGATGTCATCTGGTTCATGCAGACCACAAATATGTTGCTCTCTCTTGCAGATAGCCCCAAATACGGCACACCTGTGGCCGAAGGGATGACCAGGTATGTCAATAACACCAATGGGGGACCTGTCTTTGTTTATGTGAAAAACGGTAAGATCATTCGGATCACTCCTGTTGAATTTGACGATACCGATGGCAAGTCGTGGACCATAGTAGCCCGAGGCAAATCCTTTACGCCACCGCGGAAAGGAACGGTAAGCCCATATGTCTTAGGGCTCAAGTCGTTGATTTACTCCAAGGATCGCCTGCTATATCCAATGAAACGCGTTGATTTTAATGCAGGAGGAGAGCGCAATTGTCAGAATCGAGGCATCTCAGGATACGAGCGGATCAGTTGGGATGAGGCACTCGATATTGTAGCAGCCGAGATAAAGAGAGTAAAAAAAGAACACGGTCCCGGTGCGATCATGAACGGCAGCGGGTCCCATCATACCTGGGGAAATATCGGCTACTGGCTGAGCGCCAAGACCCGCTTTATGAATACTATAGGATCGAGTCATGTGATGCATAATCCCGACAGTTGGGAGGGCTGGTACTGGGGCGCCATGCATCATTGGGGCAACTCCATTCGCAATGGGGCAACAGATACCTATGGAACCGTGGAGGATTGTCTCAAGGAAGCAGAGATGATTGTTTTCTGGTCCAGCGACCCTGAATCTACGAGTGGTGTATACGGTGCATTCGAAGGAACCGTGCGGCGGCAGTGGGCAAAATCGCTGGGAATTAAGATGGTCCACATCGATCCCTATTATAATCATACCGCTGCGCTTCTTGGCGGCAAATGGATCGCACCAAGACCTGATACGGGCAATTGTATGTCGCTCGCCATTGCCTATGTCTGGATAGAAGAAGGCCTTTACGATAAGAAGTACGTTGAAAATCTGACCGTGGGTTTTGAAAAGTGGCGTGACTATATTCTGGGCAAAACCGACGATATTGCCAAGACACCCGAATGGCAGGAAGCCGAAACCAACGTACCTGCTCGTATCGTCCGCGCTCTTGCACGCCAGTGGGGGACAAGAAAAACGTATCTGTCACCTGGTGGGCTGGCGGGCTTTGGCGGCGCCTGTCGCTGTGCAACCGGAATTGAATGGGCGCGTTCCATGGTCTGTCTTATGGCCATGCAGGGGTTAGGCAAACCCGGTGTAAATCTAGGTTGCCTGCAGCAGGGCGCTCCGGTGGATACCAATTTTTACTTTCCCGGGTACGCAGAGGGAGGTCTTTCAGGAGATCTCGACTATACCGGGTTGCGGGTCAGTATGTATCAACGTATGCCGCAGTTACCCTCAATGAATTCAGTTTCCCAGATGATTCCGAGATTACGCATCCCGGAGGCGATCCTCAATCAATCCTGCGAGGGGTATCCTACAGATCCAAAAAGCATAGAAGGGCAGTTTAAGAAAATATCCTATCCCGCTCCCGGCCACTCACCGGCCAAGATGTATTACAAATACGGCGGGTCACATTTTGGTACAATGGCTGACTCTAACCGTTTTGCCAGGGCCTATCGGAGTGACAATCTTGAGTTCGTCGTCAATCAGTCAATCTGGTTCGAAGGGGAGGCAAAGTTTGCAGATGTGATCTTGCCTGCATGCACTAATTTTGAACGGTGGGATATCGGCGAGACGGCTAATTCCGGCGGATACAGTCATCATCAGTTTATCCAGTGGAACCATAGAGTCATCACCATGCAACATCAATGCATTAAACCGCTCGGTGAATCCAAGTCAGATTATCAGATTTTTCTCGAGCTTGCCGAGCGACTGGGGATGGGGGCTCTTTTTTCAGAAGGGAACACTGAACTCGAATGGTGTCGCAGGCTTTTTAATGCAAGCGATCTGCCCACCGTGGTGTCATGGAAGGAATTTCTAAAGAAGGGATATTATGTGGTTCCGGCACCAAAAGTGGAAAACCGTGCTCCTGTCTCTTATCGCTGGTATGCAGAAGGTGCAAAAAAGAATGTTCCGGAATTAACGCCATTGCCGTCGGATTATACCGATGAGTGGCGAAAAGGCTTGCAGACGCAATCAGGCAAGCTGGAGTTCGAATCTTCCAGCCTGAAGAGATTTGCTCCAAACGACCCGGAACGGCTGCCGATATCAACTTTTATACCTTCGTGGGAAGGGCATCACACCACCCATTTGTACAGCAAGTATCCTTTGAATCTCATTTCCCCCCATCCTCGCTATAGTTTTCATACGATGTTTGACGGGAAAGACAGTGTCATCAACGACGTGAAGGATCACCGGGTGCTGATCGACGGCTACTATTATTGGATTGCCAGGATTAATATCGAAGATGCGCGTAAACGAAATATTACCAACAACAGTCTGGTCAGACTGTTTAATGACCGAGGGGAGGTCATTTGCGCCGCCCATCTTACAGATCGCCTTCCTCCGGGAACCGTGCAATCGGCTGAAGGATCGGCCATTTACGATCCTATCGGAGAGCCGGGAGCATCGCCGGATCGGGGCGGGTGTATCAATGTGTTAACGCCGAGCAGAAACATCATCACCAAATCTCACTCGACCGCCTCCAATACCTGTCTGGTGCAGGTTGAGTTGTGGCAGGAAGGGGCGCCGCAATGAAAAAATACTCTTTTGTCATAGATGTAGCCAAGTGTGAAAACTGCAATAACTGTTTCCTGTCCTGTAAGGATGAGCATTGTGGCAACGACTGGCCAGGTTATTCGCTCTCCCAGCCTCAACATGGGCAACGGTGGATAAATATTTCCAGAAAAGAACGGGGCCGGTTTCCTCTCATTGATGTGGCATATCTGCCGAAACCTTGTATGCACTGTGACGATGCTCCGTGTATCAAAGCCGCAAAGAACGGGGCAGTATACAAACGGCCGGATGGGATCGTGCTCATCGATCCCGAAAAAGCCAAAGGTCAAATAGCACTTGTCGCTGCATGTCCGTATGGTGCAATCTGGTGGAACCAGGAGGCGCAAGTGCCCCAGAAATGTACCTTTTGCGCTCATCTACTGGATCAGGGATGGAAAGCCCCGAGATGTGTTCAGGTTTGTCCGACTGGTGCATTGTCTGTAATGCATATTGAGGATGAACAACTCGCAGCATATAGAGTATCAGAGAAACTGGAAACATTAGCGTCAGGGAAGAATGCCTACCCAACCCAGAGTCTACTACAAAAATCTTCACCGTTTCAACAAGTGTATGATAGTCGGCAGTGTGGCCACCGGCGAAGAGGGGGCTACCGAGTGTGTCTTTGGTGCAATGGTGAAATTGCTCGAGGCAGGCAAGCCTCTTGCTGAACAGGAAACGGATGATTTTGGAGATTTTAAGTTTGACGGACTCCAGGCAAACAGCGGGAGTTATGAGCTAGAGATTGTCTTTGCCGGCAAATCCATAAGAAGGGAAATCGGTACATTGCAGGAGAGTAGTTTTATAGACACCATCTGGATATAATTTGTCCATCAACGAAGAGTAGGTGGAAGCCCGGAAAATTCGCTGAAAAACCTGGAATAAAGCCATATTACAACAGGAAAGCATTGACAAACGCAACGTTACATGCAATATTGCATAGCGGATAGTGTCTGTTGGTAAAAGAGATGAAGGGTGGTGAAGTGCAGCCAAAAATAAACGAATATTATAGCTGAACTTGTTGTGCTGATAAACATTTTTTGCTGCCATGCTCTTTGCAGCTTTGTTATTGCCACTGTAAAAACAATCAGGTAGGGTTCAGGGTACATATGAATGTATGTAATGACCGTTTTTAGACATTAACCAGCACCTCGAAAGAGGGTATACATCAAGTTTTCACTCTATTTCTAAAAAATATTCGGTTCCTGCGACAAACAGGAGTATCAGGGAGGAGTAATCTCGCACAGGTAGTTTCACATCAAACAACATTCAGGGAGGCTGCACATGAAAAAGACTGTTTTTTCCAGTACCTTAATCCTCGCACTTTTTTCTTTGTTTCTGGTAACTCCGGTAGTTTCCACTGCCAAAACGATTACTCTGAAGTACAGTAACTTCTTCCCGCCAACGCATATCCAGTCTAAACTTGCCGAAGCGTGGTGCAAGGAGGTGGAAAAACAGACTGAGGGTCGTGTAAAGATTGAATATTATCCTGGTGGCAGCCTGCTCAAGGCACCGCAGATTTATGATGGTGTCGTCGATGGAATTTCCGACATAGGGTTTTCAGTCCTAGCTTATAACCGTGGGCGATTCCCGGTGATCGGAACTTTGGATCTTCCCTTTGGTTATCCCTCGGGCGTTGTGGCCACTGAAGTTGCCAACGAGATCTATAATAAATTTAAGCCCAAGGAGTTGAATGATACCAAATTAATGTATCTGCACGCCCATGGACCAGGATTTATACATACCCGTGATAAGGTGGTTACCAAACTTGAAGACCTGAAAGGCTTGAGAATTCGGTCTACCGGCATGAGTGCTGAAATGGTTAAAGCACTCGGCGCCACTCCTGTTGCAATGGGGATGCCTGACTCTTACCAGAGTCTGCAAAAAGGTGTTGTCGACGGCAGTGCACACCCGCTGGAAGCAAACCTGGGATGGAAACTTGGTGAAGTAGTCCATCATGCAATCTGTTGCTATTCAACTGCCTATACCACTACTTTTTTTGTAACCATGAATAAAGATAAGTGGGCAGCAATAGACAAAAAGGACCAAGAGGCCATAGAAGCAATTAACAAGATTTGGTCAATCAAGCATGGCGAGGCGTGGGACAGTAGTGACTTGGCCGGTTTTGCTTTTTTCATGCAGCAGGGTAATACTGCTTCAGGACTTGATGCCAAAGAAGTTGAACGTTGGAAAGCGGCTGTCGCTCCTGTCATCGATGCCTACGCAGCGGATCTTAGTAAAAAGAACATAGATGGACCGGCTGTTGTTAAGGCTATCCGTGATGCATTGGAGGCAAATAAGTAATCCTGCGTCTCTGTACCGTGAACGGGGGACGATCCGTAATGTGGGTCAGTCCCCCGACTGAATCCTAATTTGTTCAGTGGAGAGAAAACCATCAATGGAATCGATCCAGAAAACCTTATTATTTGTGACAGAAAAACTCAAAATGGTCGGGGCCGTGTTTTTGTTTGGCATGGCATTATTGACCTGCCTCGATGTCATTGGACGACTTTTTAAATATCCAATCTTTGGTACCGTTGAGTTAGTAAGTTTTATGGGGGCGATAGCCATCGCTTGCTCCCTGCCTTTTACCCATCAGGAAAGAGGGCATATAGGTGTTGAACTTTTTATCCGCAAACTTCCAAGGAAAGTAAGACTCATTATAGAGCTTTGCACTGAACTGCTCAGTCTGGCTTTGTTTATACTGGTCTCCTGGAGGATGTTTCTCTTCAGTATAAGCATGGAGGAATCCGGAGAATTGTCAATGAATCTGCAACTGCCTGAGTACGCTGTCGTTTTTATCCTGGCCTGCGGTTTTGTCATATTTGTCCTGGTAATCATCAATAGCATTTTTCAAACTCTTTCAAAATTAAGAAAAAAATGAATCCTACATTGATCGGTATCGTCGGCATTGTCTTAATGGTCGCTGTATTTATGACGCAAATGCCGGTAGCATATGTCATGGCCATGGTTGGCTTTTTAGGATTTTGCATTATGAGCTCGGTTCATGGGAGTTTGAATCTTTTAGCCAAGGATTTTTATGATGTCTTTTCATCCTATGATTTGACCACAATCCCACTTTTTATCCTTATGGGTCAATTGGCATTTAACTCAGGGATAAGCGCCAAGCTTTATGCATCCGCATATAAATTTCTAGGAAATACCAAGGGTGGTCTGGCCATCGCCACGGTTTCGGCTTGTACTGCTTTCGGTGCTGTCTGCGGGTCAAGTGCGGCAACAGCCGCAACTATGGCAACCGTCGGACTTCCCGAGATGAGGAAATTCGGCTACGCCGATGAACTGGCAGCAGGCTCTGTCGCCTCAGGTGGCGGATTAGGTATGATCATGCCACCGAGTGTCGTCCTGATCGTTTACGGGATTTTGACGGAACAATCTATCGGCAAACTGTTCATGGCCGGTATATTGCCGGCACTTCTGGTCACCGTCTTGTTTATCATCACCGTAATGATCTGGTGTCATTTTATGCCGGAACAGGGGCCGAGAGGGGAATCGTTTAGCTGGAAGGAGAAATTAATATCACTCACCGGGATGGGGGAAACCTTGTCTGTCTTTGCTCTGGTTATGGGGGGATTGTTTTTCGGATTATTTACTCCCACGGAGGCTGCGGCTGTTGGTGTTTTTGGCGTGCTGGGTGTGTCTGTTCTCCGCAGGCAATTGTCCTGGCAACGATTCGTCGATGCCCTCTACGAAACACTCAAAACCTCCTGTATGGTGATGATGCTTGTTGCCGGTGCAACGGTTTTCGGAAAATTCTTAGCCGTAACCAGAATACCGTACGATATCGCCTCTATGATCGGCAGCTTTGATCTGCCACCAATTGTCATTCTTGGCATGGTTGTGATGGTATATTTCATTGGCGGTTGTTTCATGGATTCCCTGGCCTTGGTCATGTTGACCGTTCCAATATTTTTTCCTTTGATTTTAGGTCTCGGGTATGATCCGATCTGGTTCGGGATTATCATCGTAATGGTTACGGAGATGGGGGTTATCACACCTCCGGTTGGGATAAACGTCTATGTTGTCTATGGTGTAGCACGGGGATTGTCCGGTGGAGCTATTGCTCTGGAATCAATTTTCAAAGGTATTGCACCATTCATGATTGCCGTGCTCATCGGCACGATCCTTCTCGCAATTTTTCCTCAAATTATCCTGTTCTTACCTAATCTCATGTATTGACGGTAAAATCAGTATCCCTTAAGTCGCCGGATGTTAGATAACAAAACCTGAACCCACCATGGTGCGGTGGGTCCAGGTCTTGCACTCATAGAATAAACCGGTTGAGCGGCACTATTCAGAATTGGTCTGGCTGCTATCTCCAGGTAATCGAAGGTGTCTTACGTTCAGGCATTCGGTAATATCGCATGCTGTTATAGCCGACCATCATTGGGTAATGAAAAGGGTAGTCGTCGGTTATGCCCATTGCTTTTTTTACGGGAGGCCAATATAACATCGCTCCCTGAAGCAGCCCGGCCCAGCAGGTGGCAAGGCCGAATTTTGGAGCGACTAAATCCAGGTAGGTCAGGGCAATAGTGGTGTCTACCAGGCCGTTGCGGGCTTCTTTGTTCACCATGCCCACAACTACTGTCGGTGCATTGCGGAGGATCGTGTCGTGGCCATCGTCCCAGGCGTCAATTAATCTCGGCATATATGGCGGCGCGGATTTGGCGTTTTGTTTAAGTGTTTCACGCATCCAATCAACAGCAAGTCCGGACAGCTCGTTTAATTTAGTTTTATCGCGTAGTACAAGCCATTCAACCATTTGAAGATTACTGCCTGTCGGGGCATAACTGGCCGCTTTAATGAGTTTCTCAATGGTTTCTTTCTCTACCTGCGTATCTTTGAACACTCTGCATGAGCGCCGGGAACGCAAAAACTGAACAGCTTGCTTTCTGTCTATGGTCATTTCTTTGACCATTTCAGTGCAAGTCTCTAAGGGTGAGGCTTCATGGCTCAACGCGCCATGAGGACAAACAGCTACGCAGTGGCCGCAACGCAGACACAGCGTTTCCGCACCTTCAACAATTTCCGGCACGCTGTCTTTGTTCTTCATAGTGATAATTGAGACAGGGCATTCAGCAACGCACAACCCATCTTTTTTGCATAAATTTATATCAATTGTAAGCATGATAAACTCGTAAAAACTTCGATTTTCGATGGATAAGTAAAAAGCTTCATATTGGAGGCGTGCAATTTTCCTATTATTTCGGCGTACATACGGTACGTCGTAATGATAGGAAAATTGTAACAACGAACAAGATGAAGAGTTTTTACGACGCCATCAAGCATAATAATTCTCCCTTTTTGTGCATTGCCTTAATGTATTCCCAGAATTGTGGAAGGATCATACCCATTAGTATGACAGGGGTATCAGGCAGGGTTGCCCATCCTCGGTAATATAGCAAATTACCAGGCAGCCGGATATGAAAATTAAAAATGCCGACCACATCTCTTTTGGGATGGGTCGGCAAGGTACCTTGAAACTTTTTGTGTAGAAAACCAAAAAAGAGCTCTAGGTCTTCTGTAAATTCAGGAGAATTTCTCAACTCATCAGATTAGGCAAAAACATAGTGATTTGTGGTATTGCAATGAGCAAAATGATCTCACAGACATCGGCAATAAGAAATGGGTAGACTCCACGGAAAATTGTATGCATTGGTACCTGGGTAATGCCCTGGATAACAAAGACATTTAAGCCGACAGGCGGAGTAATTAAGCCCATTTCAGTTACCCTGACAACGAGAATGCCGAACCAGATCGGCTCGAAATTCAGCTGGAGAATGAGTGGATAAAAGACCGGAACCGTCAACAGGACAATGGCCATCGAATCCATCAAACAGCCAAGTACCAGTAAGGTGACAAGGATCATAGCCAGAACCACATAGCGGTTGACTGGAAGCGCGGAGACCATTGAGGCAAGTTCAAAGGGTAATCTGGTGACTGAGAAGAAATAGCCAAGAATCATGGCTCCCAGGACAATCATAAACAGCATTCCGGTGGTCGATGCCGTACTGGTCAAACTCGTTTTCAAATTGAGCCAGGACATCTTGCCCCGAAAAATAGTAAACAGAAAGGCGCCGAAAGCTCCAACTCCCGCGGCTTCGGTAGGGGTGAAGATACCTGAATAGAGGCCGCCTATGACAATCAGAAACAGAACAATTACCTGCCATGTCTTCAGAAATGAAAAAAACTTTTCACTCACTGTAGTGCTTGGCCCGGGAGGTCCCAACAGAGGATTGCGTTTACACAATATCATGATGGTGACGATATAAAAGACCGCTTCCAAAATCCCGGGGATGAATCCTGCCATAAACAATTTGCCTATGGATTGCTCGGTAATGATGCCATAAATGATCAGAATCACACTGGGTGGAATCAGAATTCCGATACAGCCACCTGCGGCAATTGAGCCGGTTGCAAGCGCCGTATCGTATTTATATTTATCCATTTCCGGCATGGCTACTTTTGCCAGGGTTGCCGCCGTAGCCAGGCTCGATCCGCTTATGGCGGCAAAACAGGCACAGGCTGCTACTGTCGCTATTGCTAACCCACCCCGAAGACTGCCAAAAAGTGTGCGGACAGATCGGTAAAGATCCTCACTCATCCCGGCGGCAAAAGCAAAGGATCCCATAAGAATAAACAGGGGGATGACACTCATGTCATTGTTGGCAAAGGTGGAATAAGGCACCGTTCTAAGAATTCCAAAGGCAGGTTCCCAACCGGCAATATAAGCAAAACCCAAAAATCCTACCAACCCCATTGCGATGCCGATCTGCATCCGGAGCAACAGGAGAATGAGTAAAATAAATACGCCAAGAATACCGGCTTCAGTTGGCCCCATGAGATGCCTCCTTCGATTTTGCATCGAACAGTTGAACAAACAGAATAACAGCAAAGACAAAGGTACCAATGGCAACTGGGATGACAAACGGATAAGCTGGGATCTTTAAAACCGCAGAAGTTACTTTTGAATCGTAGACATCAAAAATACTTAAATAATTTTGCCAGCTAATAAGCAGGATAAAGCCAATGGTGGGAATCGTAATCAAAAAATGACAGACTCTTTGCACGCGTTTGGGGAAGTGGTCGACAATCAAATCTACCGCCACATGAGATTTTTGAAGAGCACAGTAGGCGATACTGAAAGGCACGATAATAGCCATCAAGAATTCGACTAACTCCATTGCACCTGATATTGGACTGTTGAAGAAATACCGGCAAGCGACGTCGGCCGCAGTCAGACACATCATGATCATCAGTGCCGCTGCTGCAATGGCTGTCAATATCCTGGTGACAAGGTGAGTCACTTTTCCCAACCAAGTTTGTTGCATAGCTCTTCTCTCCCGATTCAACAGATAGAACGGCTTACTGTATTAATGTGACTTTTTGCTGTGCGGCGCAGAGCTGAATCATACTTTGCCGCCGCACACACAAGGACTGGATGAACAGCTTATTCCTGACCCATTTTAAGTGTTGTGTCCAGGATCAATTGGGCGTTTTTGACACCTTTTGCTTCCATATCCTTCACCCAATTTGCCCAGATTGGTTTGCCACCAACATCAATCCATTTTTGGCGCTCTTCCGGGCTCAAGGCAAAGACGTTTTCGCCGTTACCTGCTGCCTTGACTTTTTCTAGTCCCAGTTTCCGCATGTCGTCAAAGAAGTGGCGACCCCAGAATTTTGAGCCGGCTTCTCCGCTGACACTCATAATGCCATCCTGAACATCTTTGGGAAGGCTGTTCCACTTGTTCTTGTTCATCACTAAAGAAAAGTAAACCGCAGGAAATGGTACTTCGGTGAAATACTTCGCCACTTCATAAAAACGCCAGACATGGATCGCCTCCCAAGGTGCTCCCATGCCGTCAATAACACCTTTTTGCAGGGATATGTAGCTGTCGGGCATTGGGATCAGCATGGGTACTCCACCAAGAGCCTTTACCATATCGGTAGGAGGACCACCGGTCATCCGAATCTTCATCCCCTGGAGATCTTCCATGGTATGCACCGGCTTATTCACGGTTATCAAGGTGTATGGAGGGCTGGTATAAAAGAGGAGGACTTTTACATCGGTAAATTCTTTTTGGATTTCAGGAAATTTTTCATAGAGTTGCCATAGAATTTGGCTGCCTCGCTCTGCGCTTGTGAACGGCAGGGCCGGGAGGCTGATGACATCGGTTACAGGTGTCATGCCAGGCCAATACCCATGAAAACACCAGCCAATATCAGTAATACCCATTTTGGTGGCATCCCACATATCCTTGCCTTTGGCGAGGGTCTGCCCATAAAACGGCTGTATTTTAACCTTGCCCCCGGTAGCTTCTTCAATTTGCTTCAACCATGGTTCAACGGCATTAACAGTGCTCAGCCCGTTTTCGGGATTTTGTTGAGCATAGCGTAAAACTATTGGACCTTCTTTTGCCTGTACACAAAAAGCCATTGCCATGAAGATTGTGATCAGCAAAACCATTACTCGTTTTTTCATACGTTCCTCCAGCTGTTAAATTTTGCAACATTGCCTGTGTGTTAGAGCAATTTCCTTAGAAATTACTGAGAGGTCACTGCCCGGTTTCAAAGCGAAAAGTCTGATCGGGGTCAACGACCGCCAGGATTCGGACGATACAACCGTCACCGCCTGTCCAGCGCCAGGGGAAGGCCATGAAAAAACAGCGTTTACCTGTCACTTTGTCCAGATCTCCGCCGACATTTTCAATGCCGGGGATTCCACCTTTGACCATGAGAATTTTATGTGCCGGTTCCCAATCCGGAAAATCTTCTTTAGGGTCCCGACCGGTAGCATCTTTGTATTCCTGGATCAAATGGGGCTGAGAGGGCCCGAGGCCATGATCAACAAGCTTGGTTGCTATTGGATGGTCATTGGCCTGGTGGCCATAGCCGACACATTTTACTTTTTTATCAACCAGCCATTGCGCACCTTCTCCCGAGATGCCGCAACCATAGGCGAAGTATTCATCACTATCCGCCCACTTATGGTGAAAGCCGGTGTTGATCATGACAATGTCGCCTTCCTTAATCGTCGGGCTGGCATTTTCCAGGTCCTCTGGAGTAATTACCCCCCATTTGCCTTTGGGGATTGATACGGCAACGCCGGTACCACAGAGACGCCAGGTAGGATAGCTGTTGATGCAGGGGCTATTTTCGGTAACATGAAGCGGTGCATCCATATGGGTGCAGCGATGCATAATACCATCCCACCTCATCTGATAAATTCCGTCTTTGGCATGAAATTTATCGACAATAACATTGACGCTGGGAGTGGATGGCCATTCCGGCATATGGTGGTGAAAAGCATGACTTAAATTATAGATTTCAAGGCTCATTGTTTTTTTCCTTTAGTTTTGAGGGTAACTAGTGCTCGTCCATAAATGAGAAATTTTGTTCTAAATTGAGGCGCTCGATGAATTTAACCACAGGCATATAGAGGATATCGGAGTCTGCGCTTACCTCCGAGGATTAAATTTTGAGAGCAACGAAGAGTTAGGGCAAAATTGCCATTTATGGTCAGACACTAACTATTTTCCGGAGTCAATCCTGCATGTGCCGGTAGGATCTATCATCGCCATAAAACGAACGGGACAGGCATCACCGTATTCAAATTTCCAGGGGGTGGCGGCGAAGGTTGCCCGCTTGCCGCTCAGTATGTCAACGTCACCCCCAACCTGTTCAATCGTCGGAATGCCTGCTGCAAGGAGAACTTTATGGGCCACATTCCATTCCGGATGTTCCTTTTTGGGATCCAGGCCGGTAGCGTCCGTATAGGCTTTGGCCAAACGGTTCATGGTGGGGCCGCCTCGGTGGGGACCTAAGGAGGTAGCCAGGGGATGATCCACCTGCGGCATATCAACGCCAACCAGTTTACAATCCTTTGTCACCAGCCATTCGGCAGCATTCTTAGACAGGCCGGGAGACTCGCCGAAGTATTCGATGCTATCTGAATACTTATGGTGCCATCCGGAGTTGATAACAACGATATCACCCGGCCGAACTCCTGAACCCACTTTTTCCAAATCCTCTGCGGTGATTACTTCATAACTCTTTTTGGGGATGTTAAGGACAATGCCATTGCCGAAAAATCGATCGACAGGGATGCTTGCCAGGTCTGCTGCTTTCTGGATCATGTGCAAAGGAGCATTCATATGCGTTCCCGTATGCATGACGGTGTTTATCCGGTGAGCCATGACACCATGTTGAGCGAATCTAACAGCGCGGAACATTTTTACATCGTCTTGTCCTGGGTAGGAGGGCACTCCGTGGCCCCATGGGTGGCTCAGTTCGATAGTTTGTAACCCACTGTAAGGGTCTAACGTAACTCCTGTCATAATCTACCTCTTTTTAGGGTTCGTACTGTCGGCTTAGGTAAATTTTTCGGACATAAGCAGATCAGCAGTGCAAAGGATGGGAAGTGTACTAAATTTACATCAAGTTTCACATAGCGAAACAATGATGTCGCGATGTAAAACACATTTTACATCTCCCGGCAAACATGTCAAGAATATTTTACATGCAAAGTTATGTGACATGATTGGTAAGTGTTTAATTTATAATACCAAAAAGATATCTAGCATTATTCGAAATATGATCATTTTCGAAACAGGCATTGCTTGACAGAGGGGGGAGGCAATATTACAATTGTCAGTGCTTCGCGGTGTGTTCTTGCAATGACCAGGAGCCTGTCCGAGAATAGGCGTTTTGTCCAAAATCGAGGCATTTTCACAAAACAAGCACAGTCATATAGTTGATATTGCGAGCATTGTTTTTTTGTAAATAACGAAAAGTTTGGGCAGGTAAGCGAGGTACGAGACTCCGAAAGGGCATTCTCGGACAGACTCCTAGCCCTGTTTATAAGAGCAGGCACTCACCGATTGTTTGGCCACCTTTGCCGAACATTGATCTATATTTGCCTGAATTTATTCAAGAAGGAAAGAGTGACGATGGAAGATGCAGGCTTGTACGATTGTCCCATGCCCGAATCCTTCCGCGACAAGATTGGGCTGACGACATTTTTGGCTTTGCTTTTTTATCTAGGTTTTGTCAGTCGGGTGTTGTTTGCACCTCTAATGCCGGGAATTGAAAAAGATTTGGGGATTAGTCATGGCGAAGCAGGAACACTGTTTCTCATGATGTCGTTAGGCTATCTGCTGGCACCTTTATGCTCTGGTATTATTTCGGCCAGGATTAATCATCTCGGGACCTTGAAATTTTCTGCTCTGCTCGCGGGGGGAGCCCTGCTTCCTTGCAGTTTTGTCACAGGTAGGTGGGAATTGGGTTTTTTGCTTATGTTGGTTGGTTTTGCCGGTGCCCTTCATATACCTTCTGCTATTACTACAATTACTGCAGAGATCCAGAAATCCGACTGGGGAAAAGGATTAAGCGTGCACCAATGTGCGCCACCCCTGAGTTTCGTGTCGGCACCTCTTATTGCAGCATTTTTGCTACACTGGTTCTCCTGGCGGGAGATAGTACTTATTTGGGCTGGGATAGCGCTTATTTCCGCGTTTTTCTATTGTCTTTTCGGGAAGGGAGGAGATTTTCCCGGTAAAGCTGTGAGCATGAAAAATGTGAAGATAGTTGGTTCCACACGTTCGTTCTGGATCATGGCCGTTCTTTTTGGCATGGCGATGAGTGGCAATGCCGGAATTTTTGCCATGCTACCCCTCTATTTTGTGACAGAGAGAGGTGTAGACCTCGGCTGGGCCAATACTTTGATCGGATTGTCCCAAATATCGGGCATTGTAATGATATTTTTTGCAGGATGGTTTACCGACAGGGTTGGCCAGAAGAAGGTAATGGCACTTTCTTTGCTACTGACGGGGCTTTTGACTGTGTTGATCTCCTGTACTACAGGGTGGGTGTTGATTCTCGTCCTGTTTCTTCAGCCGGCAGTGCTGACAGCATTTTTCCCAGCAGGGTTTGCAGCCTTGTCGAGAATTGCACCGCCTTCCCTGAGGAGCGTAACCAGTGCAATGGGGCCGCCGTTGGCATTTCTTATAGGCGGCGGCATCGCTCCATTATGTATAGGATATTTGGCGGAATCGTACACATTTTCAATTGGTATTCTATTGGTAGGCTGCTTTATTCTTATTGGCCCCACTTTAGTTTTTTTTGTAAAGCTTGGAATGTATGACGATCAATCCGGATGTTGATACTTGGGATGTTGACACTCGATTGGCGGAAATGAAGTGCAAACCGAAGCAGTTGTGGTAGGGGTGAACGAGTTTTGCATGATTTATTACATGTTATGTTGATTTTTATTGAGGTAACCTTTGGTTGAGGTTACTAATGAGCATGTATCATGGAGGAATAACCTAAAGTGCTTTGTGATTACTAGGAGCCTGTCCAAGAATGCCCTTTTGCCCAAACTTTTTGTTATTTTCAAAAAAAATCTCAATATCAACTATATGACTGTGTTTGTTTTGTTGAAATGCCTTGATTTTGGACAAAATGCCTGTTCTCGGACAGGCTCCTAGAAACATTTAAAAGGGATTTAATTGTTACTGAAAAAGACAGCGATCCTATGAGATACGGGACTGTTGGATATGGGACTGATGTCTATTTATTGTAATAGGAGATGGAAAAATCATGTTAAAGCCAATTCGATCGATTCTGTTTGCCACTGATTTAACACCAAATTGCCAGCAGGCTCTTGAATTTACGATAGCCGTGGCCACGCGTTTTCATGCTACGATTTATATGTTGCATGTTATTGAGAAATTGCCTGATCATATGAACGAAAGATTAAAGGGCTTGCTTGGCTCACATCAATGGGACAAAATGGTGGATTCCCACAAAATGTCAGCGCACAGATCGCTGCTCGGAAAACAATCCACCAGCGTCATAATCAGACAGGCCATACACGATTTCTGTAAACAGGAAAATATCGCTGATGATTCCTGTGATTTCACATCCCATGAAATCATTATTAGTGATGGAGAAGTAATAGAGGATATCCTGAGCAATGCCGAGAAGAATAAATGCGATTTAATTGTGCTCGGTGGCCACAGGCATCTGTTCTCCAAAACAGCCCTTGGGACTACCGCAAAAGGTGTCCTAAAAAGGAGTAAAATTCCAGTGACAATGGTACCTCCAGAAGTACAAACATAAAATGATAAAGTTATATGCCGTAAGCACTTGTGGTCACTGCAATACACTTAAGAAAATGCTCAAAACCGAGGATTTTGATTTTGATTCCGTGGATGTGGATCTTCTGGTCGGTCAGCAACGCAGGGATACGCTCGAAGAAGTGAAAAAACTTAACAAACGCTGTTCCTTCCCCACAATCGTTATTGGAAAAAAGGTCATTATTGGTTTTAGGGAAAACGAAATTAAGGAGGAGTTGGGACTCTGATGGATGCTGCGCAACTATACGAGAAGCTGTTGGCCGTCCAAGGGAAAAAAGGCCTCTTGTTTAATAAGGACAGGTCGAAAACCCTGGAGCTCCTTGAAGCACTTCTGGTGAACAGAAAGCGGTATGGTTATATGTCCTGTCCCTGCAGGCTTGCCTCGGGTGACTTGGAAAATGATCGGGATATCATCTGCCCATGCCGGTATTGTGAGCAAGATATTAAAGAATATGGCAGTTGTTACTGTAATCTCTATGTTTCGAGACAATGGAATGAAGGGGCAATACCCCACGAATATGTTCCTGAACGTCGCCCGTTGGAAAAAACAGTCTTTTGAGTAAGCTGGTGTTTGCTGTCAGTCATCTGGAAGGCAATACTATTAATTAAATGTCAGAGATAAAGCGGTACCAGCCACATGAACATATGCTCTGACTCCTGAGAGATAATTATGAAAACTGCAGAATGGGGAAGCTCCATCAAGATCCAATTTTCCATTACACTTGACGATGGCAGCATTGTTGGGATACCCCATGAGAAGTCTCAACTGAAATTTAAAATTGGTGATGGTAAAATTTTGCCTGCCTTGGAAGCAAAAGTTGTGGGAATGAGGGAAAAAGAGGTCAGAAAAATATTAATTTCTCCCGAAGAAGGGTACGGACAGTATAACAAAGACCTTGTGATCAGGGTTGATCGCAATAATTTCCCTCCTGACATTAATGTAGAGGTAGGTCGAACAGTGCAGTATCAAAACAGAGATGGAGAAAGGGTCAATTTTGTGGTCAATGCATTGGATGAAAAGACGGTCACCATCGATGGTAATCATCCCCTGACCGGGCTGAACCTTACCTACGAGGTTGAACTTCTCGAGGTTGCCTGAGAAGATTTTTTGATTGGCTAAAACTTTGAAATGATTTTCCTGTGCCTCTCCACAAGTCAACCATATTAACTTGTTTTACAATCTTCGCAAATTTTTGGACCTATGGCCGACGTGATAGGTATGAAAGTACTATCAACGCCGGTGATGGTCGGAAATGGAGCAAGTGTCTTGGTTGATTTTCTGGAAACATTAATAATTTTAAATGCTCCATTTGCTGTCGGATTCCTGGAAAGAATTTTGAATATTGATAAACTCGTAAAAACTTCGATTTTTGATGGATAAGTAAAAAGCTTCATATTGGAGGCGTGCAATTTTCCTATTATTTCGGCGTACATACGGTACGTCGTAATGATAAGAAAATTGTAACAACGAACAAGATGAAGATTTTTTACGACGCCATCAATATTAAAAAGAGCCAGAATGCTCCTTCTCGATCGAGCTATTTGGGCAGGATCAAATTAAAACTGATCAGGCAAAAGGTTAACCCAACAAGAGTGTTTTACAATGGAAGATTACCAAGAAACATCTCTTGTCACTGGGTGATATCTCTGTTGATTCGTCAGTGACGAATCTTCAACCAACTACTCAGTTCGGATCATGCTTGAGTGCTTCTCTGATTTTGGCAGCTAAATCCTGCCTATTGAAAGGCTTCTGGATAAAAAACACTCCATCGTCCAGGATGCCATGATGAGCGATGACGTCGGAAGTGTAACCAGACATAAAAAGGCATTTAAGACCAGGGTTGATGGGCAGAATACTCTTAGCTAAGACTCGGCCGTTTATCCCCGGCATGACCACGTCAGTCATCAACAGCTTGATCTCCCCCGCATGAGCGCGTGCGAGATCAATGGCTTCAGTTGGAATGTTTGTCTTCAGGACCTTGTAGCCAAGCTGCTCAAGCATTTTTGAGGTCATTCTCAGGATTGCAGGTTCATCTTCAACCAGCAAGATAGTTTCATTTCCACGCACAGCAGGCTCCACTATATCCCTTGTCTGGAGCTGTCCTTCATCAGTCTCATGTCGGGGCAGGTAAATTTTAAAGGCGGTCCCCAGCCCCAACTCACTATAAACATTGATATAGCCGTTGTTCTGTTTGACAACACCATAGACGGAGGCCAGCCCTAATCCCGTACCCTTACCCAGCTCCTTTGTGGTGAAGAAGGGTTCGAACAGTTTTTCCTTCGTCTCCTCGCTCATACCGCAACCGTTGTCGCTCACCGTCAGTAGCACGTATTTGCCCGGCCGGAAGTAGGCATGCTGGGTCTGAAAATTTTCATCAATATCCACATTACCGGTTTCGACGGTAACCTTGCCGTTATCGCTGATTGCGTCCCGGGCATTTACGCAAAGGTTCGCCAGAATTTGGTCGATTTGAGAGGGGTCAATCTTGATCAATCCCGGCTTTTGGCCAGGTAGCCAAACCAGATTGATGTCCTCGCCAATGAGTCGCCGCAGCATGGAGAACATGCTCTCCACGGTGGTGTTCAAATCGATTATCTTGGGAACCACGGTCTGCTTCCGGGCAAAAGCCAGCAGCTGTCTCGTCAGATCCGCAGAACGTTGTGCCGCCATTTGGATCTCTTTGAGATCGAATTGAAGGGACTGGTTGTTCTCCGTTTGTTCCAGGGCCAGTTCCGAGTACCCCAGAATCACTCCCAGCATGTTATTGAAGTCGTGGGCCACCCCTCCCGCAAGCTGTCCCACTGCCTCCATCTTCTGGGCCTGGGTCAGCTGTATTTGCAGTTTTTCTCGTTCCTTATCAGCCTGCTTACGCTCGGTAACATCTTGAAACGATCCCCTCACTTTTATAACTTTATTGTTTTCGATTATGGGATGGCCAATAGTTTTTACCCATTTGTGATTTCCTTTTGCTGTATTCAATTCCAATTCCAAGACATATGGCTTTCCCGACTCAATGGCATCTCGAATTGCTTTTGTGATTTTTTCTCTGGATTCACCTGTGTAAAAGCTAATTCCGGTCTCTACGTTCGTATCTTCTTTGGGATCAACCTCATGAATAAGGGCCACTTCCTCGGTCCATGTTCCTTTTCCGGTTGACGTATCAAATTCCCATCCGCCAATCTTTGCGGCTTTCCCCATTTCTTTCATGAGAAATGCATAATGTTGTAACGCCTCCTCATTACGCTTACGTTCTGTGATATCCCTACCAATACCCAGAACACCAACGAGTGTCCCCTTATCGTCGTACATCGGGGTCTTAATTGTCTCCAGCAGGGCACGATGTCCATCGTCCGAGAAGGTGACCCATTCTTCATTGCTGGACGGTTTCCCCGCTGCAATTGCCTTTTGATCATATGTTCTAAAAAAGTCCGCAAGTTTCCGATCAACAAAATCGTAATCGGTTTTACCGACGATGTCTTCCTCCCTGGCACCGAACACACGTTCAAATATTTTGTTGCATGAAAGGTAGACGCCATCTTTATCTTTCAACCAGATCAGGTCAGGGATAGTCTGCACCAAGGTGCGAAAGCGAGTCTCACTTTTTCGTAGCTCTTCTTCGACTTGCTTGCGCTCGGTGATTTCCTGTACGGTACCGACTGAACGGATAGGATGGCCGTTATTGTCGTACTCGGTACGGCCAATCTCGCTTACCCATTTAATTCGTCCGTCATTCATCAATAATCTATGCTCAATTCTATAGGGCGTCCTATTTTCAACAGCCTTCTTGTAAGCTTGGTCAAGAAGGGTGCGATCATCAGGATGAATGAAATCAATAAACGCCTCAAAGGAGGGAGAAAAGGTATCGCGATTGACTTCAAATAAAGTGAAGATGCCATCCGACCACATCAAGTGGTTGGTTGTTAAATCCTGCTCCCATAGGCCCATGCAGGCAATTTCGTGTGCTTCCAGCAACCGATCTTCACTTTTGACCAATATGGCTTCAGCAATCTTACGGCGGCGGGTATTGATGAGAAGGGCAACAATCAGCAGCAACTGGATCAGGATAAAGATCAATGTGCCGACAATAAGGATGTTGTATTGTTGCCACACCGATAGCGGACGATCGAGAAAGACTGTGTTCATAGGCAACTTACTGACGTCACCACCCCATCGCCGGATTTGTTGCCAGTCAAGCATCGGGATATGTTGAACCATCTCTAAAGTACCTACGGATGAAAGAGGAACACCCTTCAGAATATCAAGCGCCGATATTCCAATTTGAACACCCAATTTCTCGACAGGAACAACCGAACCGCCGATGCCTCCGTTTCTCAGATTATAATCGTACAAGCCGAACACCGGTGCGTTGGCTTTCTTTGCAATCATATTTTCGGCCTCATAGGCAAGCGCTATGTGGTTTTTAGTATCTCTGTTGTATTGAGTGAAGATAACAACACTGTGCGGAGGCAAATGAGCCACTCTCTCCAGAATATCATCAAATGCCATATTCGTGGTGTATTCGAATTCCAGCTGTTTTGGAAATGCAGCCGCAATGTGAGCAGTCTGCTCGGCCGATTTTATGTCTGCCAGACTGCTGCCGGAGGCGAATACCACATGCCGTGTTTGTGGGAACAGTCTCAGGGCCAGCTCCAGTGTCCCTTTGATGTCAAACTGGTTGACCTTACCCACAATACGTCGGCCTTCTTTTTCCGCTTCAGACAAAGAGCGACCTTGAGCGGTGATCACTGGTGCCTGAGGCGCAATGTCTTTCCCATAGGTGAGAAGGAATTCAAGGGCAGGTTGCTGTATCGTAATAATCAAATCAATGTGTCGTTGTACATACTTCCTGCGCACCATGTCATACATTTCCTGACTGTATCCAGGCAAGTCTTTGTTGCGCTGCAGGTCGAGGTGTTCAGCATATATATTTGAAACAGGAAAACCAGCCTCAGTGATGACTTTGAAGAATCCATCGTTGAACAGATCGACACCTCGACCGCCAAAGCCATAAGCGTAAAGTATCAGAATATGCTGATCCGTGGTCGACTGAGCCGAGGATTCATGACCAGAAAGACCGCAAAGCAGAGTAACAAGGAGCAGCGCGTAGCGTAGACACCGGTTGTGGGAAAGACTTCGCATTAGAAATATCCACCTATAAGTGGCTTCCAATTACTGTTTTTTATGGATCGCATATTTTTATTATCTTGCAGAAATTGTATTTTTACGCAACTGATCGAGTTGATCTTGAAAGGTCAGTATCTAGTCCTATCTTGAGGCTTTTTAATCAGAAAAGCAAATAACTGGTAGAAGATTGTTGCAGAGATAATCTCGGTGATGCTCTGTGCGTATACGTAACGTGCGGCCGGGCAAGGTTGTGTAATCCAGCGGGTGTGGAGCCCGTCCCGGAAGGTTAACCCAATAGGTGTACTCCCATACCGAAGCTTGCCATTGTAACTCTCAATCTCTTCTCAAATATTAGTTGAGTCAAAATTCATAGATATATAGACTGCCGTAAAAGGATGAGCTCTCTTACGGCGAAATTACTGAATCTTTATTTTTGATGGTCACGGTTCAGGTGAAAATTGATCCAAGATGAGGTCTTGTTTAACTCCCAGTTTCTAGGGGGCACGTCGTCTTCTAGAAAAGTAGGCAGTTTGCCGGCATGATCCAGGCGGTTGTATGCCCGGATCCATACACAGTTTTTGTCCGGATAAACCTCACAGGCACCGTTCCGGCTGCCGCCGCAGGGGCCATTGCGCGTATGTTTGGGGCACCCGGATTCCGGACACAGAAAGGCAAGATGCTGGATGCCGCAGTCTCCGCAGCTCCGGCAGGAGAGCAGTGGTATTTTTATGGGGTCTTCCAAACCGCGTTTCAAAATCCATGATTTATTGTGGGAATCCAAAAAAGCTGCCAACTTTCGATAAACCGGTGCCATGCGAGCTGTTTTGTCAAAAAAAAGACTATGCGCGAATCGAAGCATTCTATAGGGCCAGTGCTCCAGCACCCTCTCCTTCAGACCAGGACTTGAGGCAGCAACAGCTTTGTTCTCAATGACCTTATCGTAAACATAATAGGCGCTTTTTTCCTTGCTGGAGAACTCATTTAGATAGCTGGGCCAGTTAGTTTCAATTTCCTTCATGCGATCCAGTATACGGGCAATGGTCTTGAAATTTCGATGTATGCCGCCAATGTGAATCCCCCGGTATCCGAAAGCCTTCAGAACAACACCCAGACGGGCAGCCCGTTCAATGGCTGCACTAAGGCCTTCCTTTGGATTTATCCACTCCCTAACTACTGTTTCATACAGGCTATCGGACACATAGGCGCCGGGTACCCTGCCCCGGTTCATGGCTCGGGCTGCTTTTGGGCTGAGAAGATATACCGAAGCTATCACCGGTATTGATGCATTTTTTTCATTATGGTATCGGATTAGTTCATTGAACTTGTTGATATCATAGCCAAGCTGGGTAATGACAAAAGCAGCACCGGCGTCAATTTTCTTGTCCAGTTTTTTATACTGTGCCAGGCATTCTGATTTCAATGTTTTAAAGGGGGAAACCCCGCATCCGGTAAAAAATGGCTCTGGATCGCCCGAAGCCATCATGCGGTCACTCAATCCCTTCATCATGCTAGTCAAAAGGACAGAGTCCAAGTCAAACACCGGAGTGCCTCGCCCGCCAAAGCCCTTTCCGCTGTAGTCCCCAGTCAGACATAAAATGTTCTTCATGCCCATACGAGCCAGCTGCAGTGCACGGCTTTCCATACCGACCCGGTTCATGTCCCGGCAGGTAAAATGAACAATTACATCCAGCCCATGCTTGAAGATTTCATATCCCAGAACATCCGGGGACAATGAAGGGTTGCCGCCGGGGTTGTCGGTTATGGAGACGGCAGTAACCCTGCCGTCGGCAAAAGCGTCCTTTGCAATGCCCACCAGTGTATCGGTATTGGCGCCAAAGGATTCACGTCCCGGCACCAACTCAATGGTGACAACAAATTTTTCCGGGTCCATTAATTGGTTACTGAAAACACGAAGCATTCACGTTCTCCTAACTCAAGGTCATGTCTTTGTTTGCAACATTAACGAATCTGATTGAGTAACACATTGATCTGGATCAAGATCCATCTTTTTCGGCATAGCGTGCCCCCTGGTATGGCGGAAATGTTTTCTTCACACAATAACATCAGCATCTTCGGCACATTTTGAATCGGGCACTCTGTTTCCAATATCATCTGGCTCTCATTCAAAGATAACGAGTTAAGATGACAGTTTATGTTCCACGAAAATTGCTGGTAAGGTTAAAGACCTTATTCAAGCCAATAAATGAGAGCTGAATGGACGAATTTATCCAATCTCTTAAAAAAAAAATATTGGCAAAGTAAAAGATTCTGAAACGATCAGGTGACTTTAAGCTCTGTCTGAATAACCTAGAAGATAAGGAGAAATTTGGTTAAACATCCCTTCAGCAAGAACCTATACCGTATTCGACGTAGAGCAGTAGTAGTATCAAGCCGGAGCAAATTTAAGATAAGTGAATCTTGGCAGAGGCAATCGCATTTGGTTTCCCTTCTCATGTATACTCCGGATATACTGGAGGTGTCCGCTCTCACTCTAGTCTTCGGTTTACCACCCGTGTCAAGCTGATGAACATCGGTTAGTTTACTCCTTCTGATTGCTCACAGCTTAAACTGCCGTCTTAAAACTGGGGTCCACTATAAATTTCAGGTCTTGATCTAGGTCAAGGCACGGCTGCCCTTCTTCTGCTAATATGAAATTATAAAATCAGCAACCAGCACCGACTCAACAGTGAAGGAGGACGACCTTGCAAGTGTATGTAACCAGAGGAATTAAAGATATCATCAGAGAATTTCCCAGAGTTGGTAAAATACTTGAGGAATATGGCATAGGCTGTGGCCCCTGTACCGTAGGCCTCTGTCAGCTTAAGGATATTCTTGAAATACATAAATTGACCAAAGAGGCTGAAGTGCAACTGACGCTCCGCATCGAAGCCGAAATTTATCCTGATAGAAATATCGCAGTACAATCCAACACCGCCGCACTTCAGAATACATCTTCAAAAGAAGGTTGTTTCTCCAGAGCGCTGCAGATTCTTGTGGATGAGCACAAACTTATCAAACGCTGGTTGGCTTTGATAACTGATCTTGCTCAAAACCTGGATTTGAACTCAGAGAGAGATCGTCAGGGTAGTGAAAACGGAATTGATTTCATCCGTTCCTATGCTGATCGGCTGCATCATGGGAAAGAAGAAGCCATCCTTTTTACCTATTTCGATGACACTGCGGATATCTTTCAGGTGATTTACGAAGATCACAAGCGGGCAAGATCCTTTGTTCAGGAAATGCTGCGCGCTCTTAATGAGAAAAACACAGAAAAGTTCGTTTCTAACATGCTTGATTATGCAGTGCTGCTGAAAGAGCACATCCGTAAAGAGGATGAAATGCTCTTTCCCTGGCTGGACAGCAGGTTAACAGACGAACAAAAAGAAGAACTCGTTGTCCTTTTTGAACACTCAGACAAGCGCGCTGTAATGGACAACCGGAAATACCCGCTCTTAATCGAGAGATTAGAGCGACATGCAAAGTGACACAGATCGCCTCATGCTCCATGAACTGGCAGAAGGCATGAAGCACAGAACGGAAGGAGGATTACAATGTGTGAAAGTTACCATCTAAAATGTCAGTGTGGCAAGAAAAGTGCGGAGATCTTCTTTGGCAAGATGCTTCTGAACAGGAAGTCTGTCAGCCTCCTCTTTTGTCCTGAATGCAGTAATGGGCATGAGGATAACCGGCCGGAAAGGGTATGGGACAACGACTGGGTTCTGGAACTGAATATGGATCTCATCAAGACCTATGCATCCACCTTCGGAATGGATGCAGATGAACTGACTGCGAACTGGGTCTTCGATAGAGGTTATGTCACCTGGGCAGGTATTACCCCCGATGACACAGAAAGACGCAATGTGGAACGGGAAGAAATCCAAGTTCTGGCTAAAACCAACCTGCTGACCTACTTAAAGGCTATGAAGGAATGGGGCGTCTCGCGGGAAAAACGCTTTACCGGCGAAGGTTGGCGCAAAATGAAGTAGCATTGAGAAGTGGGTATTCCTTGTTGTGGGCGATCTCGTTGATCTTCTGTGTGGGGTCTTCCCCATTGTATTGGCTGCGGTACTATCCTTTCTGAAGCGTGATCTCAAACCATCGGCCTAAAAATAGCATTCTGATAGTGTAAAAGGGTCCGTTGTCGGGATGGATAAGCAGTAGTCGAAATTGATTAATCCAGAAAACTTAAGGAGACTCTATGAAGGTTTTGAAACTACAAGACACGAATGAATTTACTCCCGGAGCCATGAAAAGGTTCTTTCTGGTAGAAGACTCACCAAACTTTAAAATTGTCAATTTTAACCTCGATGAAGGAGTTACCTTTCCAGTTCATTCACATGACCTGGATGGCGAGCTGTCAATTCAAGTATTAGAAGGAGAGGGATTTTTTCTAGGCGAGGGAAACACTGAAATAGCCGCCAAACAGGGTGATATTCTCATCTCGCAGATCCGAGAACCCCACGGAGTGATTGCAAGGTAACAATTATCATAAATAATTTTATTGGAGGCTATCATGAGCGTTGAACCAGATATGAAATTATTAAAATTTCTGAAAGAGACGGGAGGCGATACTTTGAAGAAGTGTTATCAATGTGCCTCATGTTCTGTGGCCTGTCCTCTGTCATCAGATCAGCATCCTTTCCCAAGAAAAGAAATGATTTGGGCACAGTGGGGAATGAAAGAGCGCCTGTTTGATGATCCAGAAGTTTTTTTATGTCATCAATGCGGGGATTGCACAGAGATATGTCCGCGCGGCGCAAAACCTGCTGAAGTTCTCGGAGCGATTCGCGCTTATTTGTACACGTCGTATGGCTGGCCCGCTGGGCTTGCACGGCTGGCAACGTGCGTAAAGAATCTGCCGGTTTTGATTGGTGTCCCTGCAGTCATCATTTTTGTCCTTTGGCTGCTATCAGGAGCAATGCATATTCCATCTGTTGATGTCTTTGCTCGTAACGGCTATACCCAGTTTTTTGGGCACTGGGATTTCAAGTGGTACCCCAAAAATACCTTTTTTATTGTGTCAATTATGGTGCCCGCTTCAGGCTTAGCTGTATATTCAATTTATAGAGGAATTCATGCAATGTGGCGGCGAATGAGCAAAAGCGCCAATATGAAAACTGAATACAGGCCCTCTGTTTTCATGTTTTTCATTGAATTTATCTGGCCTTCACTTGTTGAAATAATGAAGCATACTCGGTTCCGTGAGTGCACTGCTAACACAGACAGAGTTAAGGGACATCTACCACTGGTCCTGGGTTTTATCGGTGCTTTTATCCTCACATGTTGGTCGGCGTTCAGGCAGGATCTTTTGGGTCTTATCTGGCCATCTTTTCATGCTCCGTTGCCGTTGACGGATCCTTTCAAAACTCTGGCTAATATTTCTGCAATTTCTTTAAGTTATGGTATCTGGGTTCTCTGGAGCAATCGCCTGAAACTTGAGCAAAGAGGAAAGGCAAGCTGGACATTTTATGATTGGTTTCTTATTTGGGAAATAGCTGCCGTAGGAATTACAGGTCTCGGCGCTGAATTGCTGCGCTGGGCTGGAATGCCAATTGTAGGATACCTTGTCTACTTTATGCATCTCATCTCAGTTTTGATGCTCTTTCTGTATATGCCATACACCAAGTTTGCCCATGTCGTTTACAGGACTACGGCAATGTGTTTCGAGAGGTACCGGGTAAGTGGCTTTGCAAAAAATACAATTGATTGAAATAGAAACTGCGACACAAGTTCTGGGTGACAATGCTTGCCAAAAAGGCGTCTGAAGAGGGAGCGGCCCGCGTTGACCGTCTGGTCACTGGCTACGGCCATGTCAACTATCAAGCGATGCCCGGTTTAGTGCATACCCATCCGGAGGAGGCGTCCATCGGACAGACAGACGATGCACGTCAGGTGAAAGAGGTGCCGATAAAAACCGGGACATTTTAATTAAAAAGTAATTGCCGGTCCCTTGCTGTCATTACATCGTACAGCGAGCAACTCGTTTTCTAAATATTTCGACCAGAATTCCTCCTTCAGAGTCGATTTGACATTTTTGGATGCGCACTGTCCAGACATCAATAGATATCCATACCTTTCAACAGCATGGATTCGTTTTTGGATCGTCATATCACTTAGTGCTTGCAACAGAAGCTTCTCTTCGGCCGCGAAAGAAGATATTCTCGCAGTGCGACCGCTTGGTTGTATTCAACGTCTCGAGCTGAAAATAAGAGCGTCAGTCGTCCTAGCGCAGTTTCATCAAGAAGCCTTGCCACAACTTCTGGTCTATCATCAAGCTCCGAATAATAACGGTTCCTGAATACCTCCCATTTCGACCGGTCATGACCAAACCACTTTCGCAAGGGGGTGCTCGGTGCGGCGTCTTTCAACCACAGGTCAGCATGCACTTGCTCCTTCGTCATTCCACGCGGCCACACTCGGTCCACAAGGACGCGAATTCCATCTTCTTTATCAACTGGGTTATATACTCGTTTCGTTCGAATATCCATCAGGCCTTGTCTAGTTTTCGCCTATCCCTGTCTCGTAGGAGTTGGGTGTTTTCATCGGTTTTGTCTAAAGTTAATGTTTTGACCACAATTTTGAAAAAGTTGCCTTTTTCACTATTTGATTCAAAGGTAAGTTGCCAGCCATGACATTTATGGTTTGCTCTTGCGTCCGGTTTTCGAATTTTATTACGACATCTTAAATAGTGAATGTGTCAATTGAACAGGAAAAATTTCACCGTTTTTTCGTAACCCTTCAAAGTTTTTTGTTTCGGATATATAGTTAGAATGTTTCGCTATGTTTCTAAAAAAACTTTCATATCCCGATCTATGTCTCTCCCAGTAGGCTGTTGGTATGATCAGGTCAAGACTTGCATTCTGAACTTCAGGCTTATCATAGCCGAACATACGCGTGGCAGCCCTGTTCCAGACGATAATTTTTCTGTCCTGATTGATAGTTATCAGGGCTTCCGAAATTGATTCGATAATATGGCTATAAAATAGACTTTCCATACCGTTTTCGTTGTTCTTTCCATATTACCCGAAGGGAACCTATGCTGATAATCGATGACGGACCAATTTGGATTCACCTGGCGTATTAATGGGTTGCTTGCCGGATGAGGTTACAGGCTTTTGATACTTTTTTCTGGAAAGAGAACCGACCACGATTCCTCCGAGCCGGCCAACAAACTTAAACCGTCTGAACAGGGCTTGTTACAAGGCGTGGCATGAACTGCTGTTGCTACAATTACCGTCGCGGGAGAAAAGTAGACTATGACTTCACAGTGTAGACGTCCTTCAGATTCGTGGCGGACAAATAAAGCTCGTTTTTTTGAGCCGTTGACTGGCTCATATTCTGCCAAGAAAAGTTGTTTGATATGCTCTAATGATGCTCCTGCCAGCATGGCATCACCAAGATTGCTTCTAAACCAACAGTTCATTGATTTTCCACCTCTTTTTGTCGAAGGCGGTAGCGTGAAGATTGGATATCCACTGAATGCATCAGGTTTGTTTGGTATTGGCGCAAAATCATGGAATATTTGTTAGCTATATATGATTGTTTTCTCACGTAATGTTACAGAAACATAAATATGAGCTGAAGACAAGGACGATCTCGGCATTGTCATACGCCCTCTGGAGATGGTTTGGCCTCTAATTTTGAATTTCCAAATTTTGATAGCTTGTTCTGTAACCAGTTTCGGATGGAGGATTTTAATCAGATCTTGTAAAATTCTGCCTGTGAATTGATTTTTTTCCATGTAGCTTGCCACCAGCCCATGAAGCATGAAATTTTTGCTTATGGCTACTGCGATACATTCTTCGCTCTATTTGATGCCTGTTTGTTGAAAAGATGACATTTTGCAACCTTGTGCCAAAAGTTATTCTGGATTTAGATTTATCAGATCAAGGAGTCCAATGAAGATGACCATGAACATCAGGCGATTGGAAGGTGTTACGATTTTTACCGTTTGCGTGGGAGCCGTCGTGTGGGTCGCCCTGACCGGAGTCATTTCCACCTCCTTTGAGCTGCTTCGGACATCGCTGCTCGCCGGTTTGTTTCTTCTGATCAGATTCCTGTTCATGAAAAACATTCCATCACCGACCGGTTCCGGTGCTATTGTCATGGGCATCGGCATTTTCATAAATGGAGCAATCCTTCAGTTTTCTTTCCTCAATAAAGAGCTTGCACCGTCTCTTACTCTGATCCTTTTTCTTCTTTTAGTCTTTATCGCCGGTTCCTACGGTATGGATGTGGTGAGAGGAAAACTTTTCCAAGCGCATTTTGCCAATCCGATAGGCAGTTTTGCGGTCGGTACCTGGATTGCCGGGACCTCTGTCTGCGGTATAGCGCTTTGCCAGAGGCTGCCGGACTGGAAGCCGTTTGTCCAACTGCTGGAAATCGGCAACATTGGCCTGTGGTTGTGTTTTGTCTACCATGCTGTTCAAAATTTCCGTCGGTTTTTCACAACTGAATCCTGGCAGAAAGTGCACGGCGTTCTCCTGCTTTCGACGGTCAGCACGCAATCGCTGGTTATTGTCTGGAAGGCCGCCTTTGGTACGAGCGTTTTTTATCGACTAGCTGCTCCCTGGATGATCTTGCTCGGCTTGTTGTTTTACATAGTCAGTTTCTCGCTAATCGTGCGGCGTTACGCCTGTGAAGGAAGGGGGATTGATCTGGACAAGAGCTGGTTCAACACCAACTGCATCATCCATGGAGCAATGTCCATTTCCGGCCTGGCCAGTGCAGTCTGCGGGGTGGTGCCGGCCAATCTTATCCTCCTGGTCTGGCTGTGGGTTATATCATGGTTTGTCATTGTCGAGATCATCGAAATTATCCGCGCTGTTAAACGAATCAGGTTATACGGATTCGCCGATGCTCTTCTAGTCTATGACCCTACTCAGTGGTCGAGAAACTTTACCTTTGGTATGATGTATGCCTTTACCTTGAACTTCGATATCTCGCAGAGCGCAGCGGCGAACTCTTTTTTGCGGCCAGTGCATGGGGCGATGATTCACTATTTTGCCTGGGTCGTCCTTGTCTTGCTGCTCTTTGAGATTTTTGTTTTTTTCCGTGATCGGTTGACCCCTGTTACACTCGAAAGTGGATCAAAGGTGTAAATTTTCCTTATTCCGTAACATTACGGCGAAAAACGATCCAGCTCCGGAGAAAATAGCTAAAGGGGGTACTCCAGATATGTACGAGTCTGCTAAATGGAGAAAATGCCAGCAAGGCTAACGCCCCTAAGATATGAATCTTGTAGCTCAGAGGGACACCCAACATCAGCGCCGGATCAGGGGTAAAGGTTATGATCCCCCGGATCCAGGGAGCAACCGTGTCCAGAACGTAAAAATCGCCGAAAAATACATTGTAAAGACCGGCGCCGGCTACAAATGTCAGGGCGCCCAGGGTGATGAAGTCGTTCTGGCTGGTCGTGAGCTTGATCCGCAATACTGACATGCGTCGGTAGAGGAGTAATCCGAGGCCGATAAGTGCGGCACTTCCCACCACAATGCCACTGGCATGGGCGATTGCTGTATGCATTTGGCCGTTGATGCCCACCATGTCTAAAAAACTTTGGGGGACCAGAAGCCCTCCGAAGTGGCCGAGAAAAGTCAGAATTATACCCCAGTGAAAGATTGTTGCTCCCCAAAATAATTGTTTCTTTTCCAGAAATTCACTGGATTTCGAATTCCACTTATAGCGGTCGGTTACATACCGTGAGACATGCCCCACGGTGAAAATTGTCAGGGTAATATAAGGAAAAACAACAAATGCGAGAATGTTGCCCAGATCCATGTCATACCTCCTTGCTTATGTCTGCAGTGATGTCTGGCATACAAGGCTGGATAATGTTGTCCACCAACCTGACCAATCCTGCATAAGGATGTCCGTTTTCTTCCAAATGTTCAGCAATCGCGCTCACTGTGCCGAGACAGGACCAGAGCAGGGTAGCGTCCTCCGGTTCTGGACACAACGCGAGAAACTCCAGCATCATCGGCAGATAATCCGGCAGCTCGCCGATAGCGGCGTCGTACCCCTCGCGGTGGTACACCCACAAAATCCTTGCCAGGGCCTTGCCGCGGTCCTCGCTGTCGCCAAGGAGATGATAGGTCAGGTGCAGGCTGGTGGCCGGATCGAGGTCAAAAGCTGAAGTATACATCTCCTGCAGCTGTAGGAGCGGAGTGGCTTCAGCATAGCTCAAAAAACTCTGCAAGAGTTCCCGCCGCTGTTGATCGGCTACCGTCTCCACGACCTCGCGTACGTCCGCGAGGTCTGCATCCCATGAAGAGGCCGGATACTCGAGCAGAAACGCCAGCAGTTTGCATTGCACACGATCGTTTGCAGTCATGAAATTCTCCTATTCCTCTTTCCCGCTCACCGGCAGTCGGGAAACCCTGCACATCCCTTGATACTGTGCAGCGGACTCTCGTCCGGGTGAGAGGCCGTGGGTACGACAAAGCGGTCTTCGAGTCTGGCGATGGCGAGAAGATCGTACATCCTCAGGAGAGTTTCTGAATCAAGGCCGACGGAGGCCGCGATGGTATCGTCAGGTTTTTTTTCCACCCGCACCGAGCGCATGTACGCCCGGACTGCGGCCAGTCGTTGCAGGGCCATGCGAACAGGTTTTTCGTCTCCGGCTGTCAGCAGGTTGGCCAGGTATTGTATCGGGATTCTGAGGTTGTCCACCGCCGATCTGAGGTCTTCGTTCCCCGCCAGTGCTTCGACGGGACTAAGGGGTGGAATGTACCAGACCATCGGCAGGGTCCTGAATTCCGGGTGCAGAGGCAGGGCTAGCTCCCATGTCTTGGCCAGCTTATAGATCGGCGATCGCCGGGCTGCAGCCAGTACATGCTCAGGGATACCCTGGTTCCGTGCGCAAGCGATTATCTCCGGATCCGACGGGTCGAGAAAAAGATCCAGGTGGGATGGATAGACTTCCCGATCGTTATGGGCCGATGCAGCTTCATGGATGCGGTCGGCGTCATAGAGAACCACCCCGACGTAACGGATGCGGCCCACGCAGCTGTGAGCGCAGAGTGTTGTGAGCCCTGCCTCGAGCCGGGGATAGCAGAAGATGCATTTCTCCGACCGACCACTCTTCCAGTTGAAGTAGACCTTTTTGTAAGGGCAGCCTGATACGCAGAAGCGCCATCCCCTGCATCGCTCCTGGTCGACGAGGACAATACCGTCTTCGTCCCTTTTATACATCGCCCCGGAGGGGCAGGAGGCGACACAACTCGGATTGAGGCAATGTTCACACAAGCGGGGCAGGTAGAACATGAAGACCTGCTTGAAGGAGAGATAGATGGCGTGATCAAGACCGCTGAAATTGACGTCCCTGGCCCCGGTCTCGCAGACGCCGGCCAGGTCGTCGTCCCAGTTGGGCCCCCATTTGATCTGCATGGGCTCTCCGGTCAGCTGGGACTTCGGACGGACTGAAGGTTGGTGTTTCTTATGCGGAGAGGTAATGAGGTTCTCGTAGTCATAGTCCCATGGCTCGTAATAATCGTCAACGGCGGGCAGGTCAGAATTATGAAAGATACGGGAAACCTTCTGTAGACGTCCGCCGGCCTTGAGGCGGAGTTGACCTCCATTCATAATCCAGCCCCCCTTGTGCTTTGACTGGTTCTCCCACTCACGGGGATAGCCGATACCGGGCTTGGTTTCCACGTTGTTGAACCACATATATTCGGCGCCGGTACGGGTGGTCCAGACATTTTTGCACGGGATACTGCAGGTATGGCAGCCGATACATTTGTCCAGGTTGAGTACCATGGACATCTGGACTTTAATCTTCATACCAATCCACCTCCCCGGCTTTACGTACAACGATCACCTCATCCCGTTGGGACCCGACCGGACCGTAATAGTTAAAGCCGTAGCTGAGTTGGGCGTAGCCGCCGATCATATGGGTCGGTTTTACCATAATTCGGGTTACGCTGTTGTGGGTGCCGCCACGCTGCTGGGAGAGCGCGGAACCCGGGGTGTTGATCAGGCGTTCCTGGGCATGGTACATGAAAGCCGCACCAGGTGGGATCCTGTGACTGACCACCGCCTTGGCCATGACCACCCCGTTTTCATTGAAGCACTCGAGCCATTCATTATCTCTCACTGCCAGGGTCCGGGCGTCGACGTCGCTGATCCAGATGGCCTCGCCGCCCCGAAACAGGGTGAGAAGAATCAGGGTATCCGAGTATGTGCTGTGGATTGACCACTTGGAGTGGGGGGTCAGGTAGTTGAGGGCCAGGGTTTTACGGCCATCCTCCGTTATGCCCGGTTTCATTCTGGCAAGTGTTTGGGCCACACTGTAGGGGCTGTTGTTCAGCGGCAGATGCAGGGGTGGCCGGTACAAGGGGAGACCTTCGCCGAAATTGAGCATCCAGGGATGGTCAAGATAGAACTGCGCTCGGCCGGTCAGCGTCCTGAAAGGCACTTTTTCCTCGATATTGATCACAAAGGGCGAATATCGCCGGGTTTCCGATTCGATGCCGCTCCAGACCGGCGAGGTGATGATCTTTCGGGGCTGGGCGGTGATATCGTTAAACGATATCTTCTCGTCACGGCGGCCGGCACTCAGGTGGGTAAGGGTTAGACCACTTTTCTTCTCGACCCCGGCCCAGGATTTGAATGCGGTCTCGCCATTGGTCTCGGGAGCCAGCTTCAGGATGACCTGGGCTGCCTGCTTGCCGGTGGTAAGTGACGGCATGCCGTGGCTCTTGCCGGGAGCCGTCACCGTACCGAGTTCGGCGGCAAGCTCTTCATATTCCTCTTTGCCGGACCAGGCGACGCCCTTGGAGCCCACCCCCACCTGATGGACCAGAGGCCCCAATGCCGTCATCATTTTATAGGTATTGGGGAAATCCCTGGTGATCACCGACAACTGGGGCATGGTTCGCCCGGGCACCGGTTCAGTTTCGCCCTTGCGCCAGTCAAGGGTATCGGACTGGGCAATCTCACTCGGACTGTCGTGCAGGAGCGGAGTTGCGACGAGATCCTTCATCTCCCCCAGATGGATTGCCGCCAGTTCGGAGAATTTCTCGGCAATGGCGCTGAACTGGTCCCAACTGGTCTTTGCCTCCCACGGCGGATCCACCGCCGGGTTGAACGGATGGATGAAAGGGTGCATGTCGGTGGTGCTCAGATCGTGCATCTCGTACCAGCCAGCTGCCGGCAAAACGATGTCGGAGTACATGGCGCTGGTGGACATACGCAGTTCCAGGGTGACGAGAAGGTCGAGTTTTCCTTCGGGAGCCGGGTTCCGCAAGGTGATCTCCTCGGGACGGAGCTCGCTCTCGGCGTTTTGGACACTGTTGTCAACGCCCAGCAGATGCCTCAGAAAATATTCATGACCCTTACTGCTGGCCCCAAGCAGATTGGCCCGCCAGAGAAAGAGTACCCGGGGAAAATTATCCGGGTGGTCAGGGTCCTCCACGGCAAAGCGAAGCGAGCCGTTTTTCAGCTGTTCGACTGCATGGGCGATAATCTCCTTATCGGTGGCGGCGCCTTTTTCCACCGCCTCCCGGCAGATATCCAACGGGTTGCGATTGAACTGGGGGTAGGATGGCAGCCAGCCGAGTCGGACGGCCACAGCGTTGTAATCCGCCATATGCCGAGGGGAATCGCCACCGGCCATGGGCCAGAGAAGGGATTCTGCATTAAGATCATCATAACGCCACTGGTCGGTAGCGAAGTAGTAGAACGATGTACCGTTCTGCTGGCGTGGAGGGCGTGTCCAGTCAAGAGCGAAGGCCAGCTGGGACCAGCCGGCCTGGGGCCGGACCTTCTCCTGCCCCACATAGTGAGCCCAGCCTCCGCCGTTGACGCCCTGACAGCCGCAGAGGGTTGTCAGGTTGACGATAGCCCGGTAGATCATATCGCTGTGATACCAGTGATTGGTCCCGGCACCAAGAAAGATCATGGATTTACCGTGGGTCTTGTCAGCATTTTCGGCGAACTCCCGCGCTACCTGGATGACGTCCTGCTGTGGGACACCGGTTATTGTCTGCTGCCATGCGGGGGTGAAGGGCTGGGGATCGTCATAGCCTTCGGGATACTGCACGGAGGCGTCTTGCGTGCGGCCATTGTCCTCCTGTCGGGCGATCCCCAACTGGGCGGCCATCAGGTCAAATACCGTGGTGACGAGCAAATCGCCTGCGGCGGTATTGATCGTTTTGACCGGTACCCGGCCGTTTTTGGATGCGGGTCCTTTATCGTCGAAAAAAGGCAGGGTGACCGTCCGCCAGCTATCACAATCGCCGGCATAGCTGAGCAGCGGATCTATAGCGGCATCGTTTTGGGAATCCTGCAGGTGGAGATTCCAATGGCCGGCGGCCTCGTCCCAGCGAAAGCCGATGCTGCCGTTGGGGACCACCCAGCTTCCGGTTGTGCCATCGAAGAAAACGGTTTTCCAGCGAGGGTTGGTTGCCTGCGTTCCCAGATCGGCAGCGGTCAGGAAGCGGCCCGAGACCAAGGTATCACCTGCGGGCTTCAGAACGACAGCAAACGGCAGATCAGTAAAGCGTTTGGCATAATCGATAAAGTAGGTTGTGGGCTTATCAACATAGAATTCCTTGACGATTACATGGGTCATGGCCATGGCCAGAGCCGCGTCGGTGCCCGCCCGGGCCGGCAGCCAGTTGTCGGCAAACTTGACATATTCGGCGTAATCCGGTGCCACCGCCGTCACTTTTGCACCGCGGTATCGGGCCTCGGTGAAGAAATGGGCGTCCGGAGTCCTGGTCATGGGCAGATTGGTCCCCCAGACGATCATGTAGGTGGCTTCATACCAGTCGGCGCTCTCCGGCACGTCCGTCTGCTCTCCCCAGATCTGCGGCGAGGCCGGCGGGAGGTCTGCGTACCAGTCGTAAAAACTGATGGCGGAGCCGCCAATCAAGGAGAGAAACCTGGTCCCTGCGGCATAGGCAACCATGGACATCGCCGGGATGGGGGTGAAACCGAAGATCCGGTCAGGACCGTATCGCTGGATGGCATGGACTAGAGAAGCGGCGGTGATCGTTGTGGCTTCATCCCATGACAGGCGGACCAATCCGCCTTTGCCCCGGTCGCGCTGGTACCGGTTGCGTTTTTCGGGATTGCCTGCAATATCTCGCCAGGCCTTGAGGGGATCGCCATGGGTTGCCAGGGTGTCCCGCCAGAGTTCGAGCAGCGACGATCGGATAAGGGGATATTTTACACGGACCGGACTGTAGGTGTACCAGGAAAAGGTACAGCCGCGAGGGCAGCCCCTGGGCTCATGATTAGGAAAACCCTCGCCGCAGGCCGGATAATCGGTGGCCTGGGTTTCCCAGACGATGATCCCGTTTTTAACGTATACATCCCACGAGCAGGAGCCGGTACAGTTGACGCCGTGGGTGGACCGCACCTTTTTGTCATACTGCCAGCGATCACGATAAAAATGTTCCCATTCCCTCTGGCCGCAGCGATTTTCCGCCCAACCTTCAGAAATTTGCTCTTCCCGGCAGCCATCCTCGGTATTGCGCGGGCGAAAAAAACGAAACCGCTTCATGAAATCTTTTTCGGACATCACAACCTCCCTGAGGGAAGGCAAAACGTTCAGCCACGGAAACTAGAGAACCATGTTCGTTTTATTTTGAAGCAGTCCGTGTCTGTGTTTCACGGTTAACGATCTTGATTAAGTCGGTTGTCTGTATTTATAGATCATCTGTAGTATTAGATCAATATAATTGATCTACAGTTAATCTAGTGGATGCACAATGTTTTCTATTCTAGCATAAGGCACAGTTATGGTGTCGGATAACTAACGGCTTTCACCGTCTTTAAAATCCTCTTCCAGTTCCGATCCGGATATAGCCAAATGATCCTGTTCGTGTGCAGACATGATACCCGATACATTTGTTGAAGTCTGTATGCATCTATTTTATCCACTGGAGAGTATTTGTTAGGAGCTAGCACAATGGTTAATATTTTCGCCATGAAGATCTGAATTATCTATCAAAGCCTAGCCTTGATTTTTCTATTGTGCAGGTCCTGAAGAAGTTGTCCCAAAAACCTATCCACACAAGTAGATCTTTTTTGCCATTGGAAAACCAAGATGACCCTGACAACAAAAAACAAAATTTGAATGCCAGATGTTTCCAGATTATGTTTGCTGGTCACTTCAGGTGGAGTGTCAGGCAGCGTGCAAGATACTAACTGACTATCGAGCACGAATTGGTCCAGCACCCAACCTTTTTCCGACCTTGACCACTTCCACGAAAAAACCAGAGGATATTGGAATGGACGTTCCTGGGATCTCAGGAAAAATAGGCAGGTTTTAATCAATAGAATAGGATCTGCATGGGCTCCGCAAATATGGAAAGTTAAATAGTTTTCATCCCTTCTACTTTCTTCCTGGCCTGTGAAGCAAAGCTTCATGACATTAATCAGAAATAATTAGAATTCTCTCAATATAATTCTGTTACCCAGCGACTTTACAGCATCTCCAGATAGGCTTCAATACGCACACGCAACTGTTCAGTGTCGCTTTCAGCATAATCGGTTTCAAGATGTAAGGTGGGCATATCGAAGGTTTTCCGGATGAATTCGTCCACGCTAAAGGCTTCAATGTTATAGGTATGACAGGCCTGCCAGGTGAGATCTATGACCCCGTCCACCGCAAAATCTTCGATCATCTCTTTGAGCAGTTCAAGACGGCCGGTATTCGGACTCATTACTGAACAGGGTGTGGCCAGGTATTGTTCTGCTAAAGCATCCATGGGCTCTTTTTGTTCGTCGATGACAAATGCCTGTTTGTACCCGGAACAGTTTTCGAAGGCGACTACGTCGCCGCCACTCTGCTCGACGATTTTAACAACCTTATCACTGCCCACCCCTACAGGAACGCCGGTGAGTAAAATGCGTTTACGCTTGTCCCCTTGTCTGGTTTGTGAGTTGAATGTCCCTTTGCCGGCTTCGACAACAACCTCTTCCATCAAAGTGATACCTTTTTCCTTGTCGGCCAGGAAACCAATCTTGAAAAGAATCTCGAGCAGCATGGAACCGCTGAGAGGAGCAGGGTTCAACTTATTCAAGTCCATAATGGCTTTCCGGGCAATGCGTTTACGGTTCATGAGCTTAATTGCTGCCCGCAATCGATCTTGGGTGATTTCAACGCCGGTCAGCTCTTCAACGATTTTCTTGAAACGATCAAGTTCGTGACGCCAGAGGGGCAGGGCCATGGCCGTATCCTGGCTTTGGGGGAGTTGCAGAACATGAGTGGGCTTATAACGTGACAATAATTCGAACATCTTCTTTTTACCATCGCAGGTGGTGTCGCCTATAATCACATCCGAAAAACGAAAAAATGGGCAACTATCGCTTACCGCAAAGCCGAAACTGCTTTTAATTAAGGGACAGAGGTTACGGGGCAAAATCTCTTCGGCAGCAGCAATCGGCTCGTTTCTGGTGCCGCAAAGGGGCAGGGTAATGGCATCGGCTGCCACGGCAATTTCCATGGGGGAGTAGAGGCAGTAAAAACCAATTGCCGAACGGCCGGCGGCTTTAGCCTGTTCGATTTCCAGCAAACTCTCTTCCGTTATCTGCTGGAGTTTGTTCATAATGGCGTTAGTCATATTTTATCCATATTATATCAGTTTTTTCTGCTGAGAAACATTGGGCTTTGAATGTTTTTCAGAATATCGGTCAGTTCTCTCAGATATGCTAGATAGGTGTTCGATTGTCGGTTACGCGGTCTCGGCAGGTCAACCACCAGGTCGTGGGCAATGGCACCCCGGTTGGTAGACATGACCAGAATACGATCACTCAGATAGACCGCCTCTTCAGTATCGTGGGTGACCATGATCACCGGTTTGGGGCTTTTCTGCCACAGAGCCTCGAATTCCTCCTGCAGGTTGTGACGCCTCTGGTAATCTACCGCGCCAAAGGGTTCGTCCATGAGCAGGACTTCGGGATCGGATGCCAGGGCGCGGATGACAGCCGTGCGCTGTTTCATGCCTCCTGATATCTGGCTGGGATAAAGGTTTTCCGAACCTTTTAACTGGGCCATATCGAGAAGCTGCTGAAGTCGATCCCGCTGCCGGCTTTTTGGGATTTTTTTTTGTTGCATGGGAAAAAGGATATTTTCCCGTATCGTCATCCAGGGGAACAGAGCAAAATCCTGAAAGACAAACCCCCGATCCAGACCCGGTTGTTCGACTTGCCTGCCGTTCAATATGACCGTTCCGCTATCGGCATTCTGGAAGCCTGCAATAATTGTGAGCAAGGTTGTTTTACCGCAGCCTGATGGGCCCAGCAGGCTGATAAATTCTCCGCCATTGATGTAGATGTTGATATCCTGCAGCACTGTCTTGGTCTGGCCGTTGCTGCTGTAGCTTTTGGAAATGTCTTTTAGTTGCAGATGCATTGCTCTATATATCGGGGTCAGAGAACAAACCGCCAGCGGGTTATCATCCGTTCCAGAAAAAGAATGCTCAGGTCGATCAAATATCCGACCTTGGCAGCCATTATCATAAGGGCAATCAGGAGAGGTGTTTCCATCTCTGTCTGTGCTTCAATCATAGAGAAACCGAACCCGGCACTCGTGGCGATAAACTCCGCTCAGATAACGCTCATCCATCCGGCACTGAGACCGAGGCGTAGTCCGGTGATAATTTCCAAGAGTGCACCGGGCAGGGTTATCCGGGAGAAAATGCTTAGCCGCCCGGCGCCCATGGAACGGGCAGCATGGTAATAATTCTGCGGCACAGCCCTGACTCCTGCCATGGTATTGAGCAGGATGGGAAAGGTGGCAACCATGGCGATGAGAAAAAGGGTCGGACCATCTCCCAGTCCGAACCAGACAATGGTCAATGGAACCCAGGCCATAATGGGTACCTGTCGCAGGGGGTCCAATAACCGGATCCACAAGTTTGTAGACAGTTGTTGAGTAGCCCATAGCAAACCCTATGGGCAGCCCAATAACCATATCGATACCCAAGCCAATCATTACCCGATTAAGGGTGATTGCCAAATTTTTCAGCGTTTCGCCATCATGCAGAGCGAACAGGAGTGCTTTGCCTGTTTGCCATGGGGTAGGCATCACCAGTTGATTGTTGTAATACATTGCGGCCAGGTGCCAAATCAGCAGCAAGGTGCCGAAGGTAATCACTTGGTATATCTTGTTTTTGAGATTGAAACCGATCTTTGACAAATCTATCCTTGCCGGGGGGAGGTGGAAGGGTAGGTGAAACGAACGTTCATTTTTGTCCATTTTTCAATGTCTCCGATAGTAATATCTGCAGACTCATAGGTCCACAGCAAGCGTAAAAGATTATTTGGGTCATTCATTTCCAGGACAGCCCGCCTATATACCGCTAAAAAATATTGATATTGGTTGCTGCCCTGCAATGATTTTTTAGTGACCAGAACATAGGTGCAGACATCCTGGCCGTTCGTAGCGGCCGAGGAAAATTCCCCTTCCAGATTAAAAGCCTTGGTGATATCTAAAACGGCTCCCTCGACCACTCCTCTGGCATAGGCAAACGGAACGGCTCCATGGAGTATGGGCACTGCGCTGCTTTTTGCGCCAAAGCGTTTACGCACCATTTGCCGCTGAAGCTCTCTTTTTTGCGACACCCCAATGGCTGGTTCGTGTAGATCAGCATTCGGTCGGGTAATGAAGATATCCGAGTTGATCATCACTGGGCCGGCAATCGTAAAGCGCCTATCTCTTGCTACCAACTCCCGGGCTGCCTCGGTACACATAATAGCGATATCCAGACGACCGGAACCCATGGCATACTGCGTTGCACTGGCACAACAGTCACAGAGGGTATAGGGTTCGAAGCCAACGGTTTGAATAGCGTGCGTACCCATCTTCTCCTTGAGCACATAACGGGCAAGCAAGCCCGCCGATCCATCAGGTATACCCATGTAACTGATGGTATCTTTTTGCCAATCTTTCACAAAACCCAGCAGGAATATAACCAGGAGTGCTGCCAGCCCGATTAGGTAACGCCATGGAATCTTTGTGAGCACCTATGCCTTTAAGCTTTCGGCTTTTTTCTTCCAATCACTATAGGACATGCCGAACGGGAAGACCGGGTCAACCTCGCTCCTGATAAAGTCGTCGAAATCAGGCACGTCATTACTTGAAAGGAAGCTTGTATCAACAATTTCCTGGTATTTGGGAGCACTGGGGAAGATGCCGATATTGACGTTATGTAATACGGTTTCGTTGTAACCATCCTCTTCCAAGTTCCAGCGTAATGTCCTTGATTCACCAACGGTTTTTTTGTAGATGGTCATCAGGCCCACCTCATATGGGACATGGTAGCTGTCGGCGAAGATCTTCGCAGCTTGAATTGGTTTGGTATAAATATATTGCAGCGCTCGAATATGCGCGAGAACCATTTTTTGGGCGATTCGGGGGTGTTCTTTGACAAAATTACGGTTCATGACCTGAGCACAGCAAATACCCCAGGTACCGTTAGGGAAGACATCAAAGGTACGGATTATTTTCCCTACATTCTCGAATTCCGCCATGGAGCCCCATGGATCGCAGCATTGGAAGGCATCTAGCTGACCTGTTTTAAAGGCTAAGTATTCATCCCGGTCGGTCATAACGAAGTTCTGATAATGCTCGGCCTCTTTCGGGATATTGTTCTGCATGGCATAGGTTACCCACCAGCCATTGTTCTTCTCGGGCTTGGCACCGAGGGCTATTTTCTTGCCCAGCAGGTCTTCAGGTTTGTTAATATCGTTTTTGGCAACGATATACATGGAACCGCCTTTGTGGTTATGGGCCACAGCCACCATTGGCGATCCTTTGATAATGGCTTTGGTCATGCCGACAAAACCGATATAGCCCACATCCATTTTCCCTGCGGCCATGGCCTGTGGTACTTTGCCATTGCCCACCACCTCGACCTTCAGACCCAGGTCGGCAAAAATACCGGCATCCCTGGCAATGGGAGCGGCTGTCATATGATCGCAGTCATAATATCCCAGATGCACCACATAATCGTCTTCGCCCTTGCCAAGGATGAGGTTTGGAAAGCCAATGCCAACAGCTGCGGACGCCCCTAAGACACTGGCTCCTTTGAGAAAGTTTCTCCGGGTGATTATCTTCGACTGTACCATTTTGTTTTCCTCTTTATGTTTTGTTTCTTATTTGACAAACTCGTAAAAACTTCGATTTCCAATGGATAAGTAAAAAGCTTCATATTGGAGGCGTGCAATTTTCTTATTATTTCTGAGTACATACGGTACGTCGTAATGATAGGAAAATTGTAACAACGAACAAGATGAAGAGTTTTTACGACGCCATCTTATTTAAGTTTTCTCAAAACCTGTCTAACAGCAGTCTTCCATCCCTTCACCAAAAAGATCCGCGAGTTTTCCGTCCTCGACACGAAAAATCGCATACCCCACCTTGGCACCTTTGCGGCCCTGGAGGATGAACTCAAGAGGCGGTTTTTTATCAATGTTTTTGAACTGGATCATCTGATCGGAAACAGGTGCCGGAACTGCATTGGTTTCCACTAAATCAACACCTTGATAACGAATAACAGACATCATGTTTTTTTTACCTTTTTCTACGATGAAGATCACAATCAGGTCTTCCTGGCCGTCATTGTCCAGATCGGCCTGGGCATATTTCAGAATGGTTTGTCCGGGATGGTTGCCGACAAAATATTGCATCATCTGGTTATTAGCCAAAACGGATATATTGAAATCCTTTTGATCACCAGGGGTTGGAACGTCTTTATCAGAACAGCCATAGGCCGAAAGCAAAGAGAGAAGCACCAATAGTTTCAACAACCAAAATCTGTTATTTTTCATGCCTCAGCCTTTTGCCAAAAAGTTGTGACAAACGGCTTATAGGCCCTCAAGAAAAGCAGCAAAATAATGATGGAACAGACAAATTGAATTGGCTCCGGAACCGACACAATCAGACGATTGGCAAGTCCAATGGCACTCTGGCTCTTGTCCAGGTTGTAAAAGGGGACAAAGCCCGGCAAAAGGTATTGATTGGCCAGCCAGCCGATAATCAGCGAACTGAAGACGACAAGGCTGCTATAGATCAGCACCGCCCGTTTGCCGATCATTTTGTAAATACTGATTAATTCCGGTAGATTGGTGGCGGCACCGGTCATTAAAAATGTAATGGCTACGCCGGGAGCAGCCCCCGTTGCCACCAGGGCAGCGACCAGAGGGATGTGGCCGACGGCGCAGACATAGATCACCGACCCCAGCACGGCGATGCCGAGAATGGAAATCATCCCCGGATTTCCCAGATACCCCTGGATCAGATGCTGTGGAATGGCTGCGATCAATATTCCGGCCAGGAATACGCCGAAGACAATATATTTACCCACCATGGTACCCAGCTCAAACATGCCCCACTTGAAACCGATCAGCATTTTTTCGCTGATCGAAATCGATTCTTCATCTTCAAGGTTGGCCTGCTCTATCTGCACATCCATGCCTGGCGCGTGGATTTCACTACCAGCGAACATATTGCCGACAATGCCGATGACAATCGGCACCACAAATCCTGCGGCCAGATAGATGGTGGCGATTTGGGGACCAAGCAAACCGTAGGCCAGGAGGATTGCCGCTGGATTGATAATGGGGGTTGCCACCATAAAGGCGAGTGTCGGTCCAAGATAGGCCCCGGTATAATACATCCCCAACCCCAGGGGAATAACCCCGCAACTGCAGATGGGCAGCAGCATTCCGGAAAGGGTTGCCTTGATAATTGCGGGCAGGCCCCGATTCCCCAAAGCCCTTTGAAATTTTGCCGGATCGAGGAACTGCCGCAGCAATCCTGCCATGATAAAACTGGCCACCAGCCACGGGGAGACATCGCCCAGAATATCCCAGGCGGTCAGGAAAATATCGGTAATCAGGTGCGTTCCCATTCCCTTATGCTTCCATGGCCTGGCTTATGGCTTTTTCTATGTTCTCTTTCGAGAGATTTTCATATTTTTTTGTGCCGTTAATGATCATGGTGCCCTTAGTGATCATGCCGTATTTTTTCAGGTAGCCGAAGTCCTTGCCGGCATAATAGAGAGATACATTCACCTTATCCCCAAAACGGGCTGCAATGTTTTTGATGTTTTCGCCATGTTCGTCACAACAGGCGCAGGTATTGATGAATTCCACATGAACTTTGGCCATAGTCTATTTCCTCTGTTATGGGTTTCTGTACTACGACATCAAGGGCACAAAAAACCGCGATCCGAACTCAACGGCTTCCTGCAGGGTAAAAATTTCTCTGTTGTCCTGATCTGCTGCCAGCCATTGGTCTGCTACCTCACCGTCTTTTAGAAACATCATCTCCATACACAGACTGTTGGCGCAGCAGGAGCAGGAGCTGGCGGCATTCCAGATAATACCGAAACGAAGATCACCCACTTCCTCCAAATTCTCGATTGTTAGTCCTGCCTGTTTAATAGAGACCGGTGCGCCGGTGACTCTGCACTTGGAGAAAATGTGCGTATCCATTCCGAACATAGGGCTGACTGCCAGGGCATCCAATGCACACATTGCGTTGACTTTATGGCCATTGATCTGGATTTTGTGTTCACGCTCTTCCATGGTAAACGGATAGGCACCTACTGGCTCTCCACCGTCGGAAAACACCACCATATCATTGGTTTTTAGAACATTGAGTGCTTCATCTATGCTGCCGACGTGCTGGGCCATCTCCGCTTTTGTCAGGATCCGACCCTGTTCCACAAATGAGCGTAACATTTTCTGATGCAATTCTTTTATCTCCTGACCGCATGCTTCCTGTTTGTCTTTTAAAGGCAGGAAACTTATCAGGCGACTAAGGGCTTTTTCGACTTTCATGGCTCACTCCATTTTCCTTGTTATTTGGGTATTTCCCAAAGGGCTTCTATTTTGGTGCGAATTTGTCCCTCGTCATTGTCTGAATAATCAGATTCTATTTTCAAATAAGGCAGGCCATGGTGCTCAGTCACATGGTTGCCGACCATAAATGACTCCACATTGTAAGGATGGCAGGCGGTCAGCACGAAATCGATGACAACATCCTGCTTGAAATGTTCGATCATTTGAGAAAGTACCGATAGACGCTGGTCATTGATTTTCCGGCTCCGGCAGCACAGCGGTCATTCATCTCGAATTTTTTCACCTTATCATTAGCAGACAGCGCAATAGCCTTGCTGTTCTGTCCGCCGATATCCAGGACGGCCAGAGCATCCGAGAAAAAAGCCAGTGCTCCACGGGCATGGGCCTTAATCTTAGTGACCGTTGAAGCTTCAAAAGATATCTCGAAGAGGGATAAGCTGGTCTTTTCAAACAGCTCACAGCATCAAGATGCTCAACTTTTCCACTTCCGAGACTAAGGCATTGCTCTCTTATTGAAGCTAAAAGTTTACCGGCATACCATATTGTGGTATGCGCAACAAATTGATATTGTTGACAGTAATGATACGTACAACAGAATATATCTATCTGTCAAATTGGTAATATCTATAGAAGTGAGCCGTACCTAAGGTCATTCCTATAGATAGATATTCGACGAATTGCTTTGCCTCCGGGTCGAAGTCATCTGACTCCGGTATTTGTTGTGGGGCAGCGCCTCGACAAAATAGATTCTTCCCCATTTTCTCTTCTTTCTTCCTTTTGGTTGTGATAGCTTTCTGTAACGGCTCATCAAAAAAGGAAATTTTCAGAAGACTGGTTCGGGTGGTTGAAGCACCCTGTATTGTAGTTCGGCATAATTAAAATTGAGGGACATCCATGAAAATGACAATAGGCAAAAAGCTCGGAGCAATTATTTTGATCGTTGCGGTATTGCTCCCAATCTCCATCTTAATCAATTGGTATTATGGTGAGATATCAATAAAGTTGGCTGAACAGACCCGCACCGAGTCCTTTGTCTATGCGATGAAGGCCGAGGAAATGCAAAAGAAGGTAATAGAAGTTCAGCAATACCTCTCGGATATCTCCGCAACAAGAGGGGCGCCGGGGTATGATGATGGTCTTGATAAGGCTAAGGTGGAGGCGGAAAAATTTAATAGTTTAGCTGATGATTTCCAGAAAATGTTCAGTAATGAAAACGACACCAAAAATAGTGCGGTCATAGAGACGATTAAAACAAATTTTAATGCCTACTACGATATGGGCAAGAAGATGGCAGCAATGTATGTAAAAGATGGTCCTGATGAAGGTAATAAATTGATGGGGCAATTCGATCCTCTTGCCGAACAGATTAACAAGGAAATAGATGATTTTTCCGGGAGTCAGACCAAAGAGCTTGATGACAACATGTTGCAAATCTCATCGAGCATTCACCTGGCGAGAACCATAAATGTTATTATTGGCATCGCTATTTTGCTCATCATTATTGTAATGACCGTTTTTATAACCACTGGAATCAAGAAAAACGTCGATAAAATCTCCAAGTATGTCAAATCGATGGCTCAAGGTGATTTTGCCTCCGTCCTGACTGTAGAAAGTGGTGATGAACTTGGAGAGATAGCCTTGCAGCTCACTACCATGAAGCATCAGGTTCGTGATATGCTGAAAGAAATTCTTGGCGGCAATGATATGTTGACTGCTTCTTCGCTAGAACTATCTGCAATATCAAAACAAATGTCTGCGGGAGCCGAGGAGACGTCTAGTCGATCAAACACCGTTGCAACCGCGGCACAAGAAATGAGCGCCAATATGTCCTCGGTGGCTGCAGCCACCGAGCAAGCCTCAACCAATGTGAATATGGTCGCGTCGGCCACCGAAGAGATGACCGCCACCATCAATGAGATAGCGCAGAACACTGAGAAAACCCGTTCTATAAGTGAAAATGCAGTGATTAAATCCAAAAGCGCTTCGGAACAGATCAATCATCTTGGCAAAGCTGCCCAGGATATCGGCAAGGTTACCGAAACAATCACGGAGATCTCGGAACAAACTAATCTTCTCGCGTTGAACGCGACCATTGAGGCTGCACGAGCCGGAGAAGCCGGCAAGGGGTTTGCGGTTGTTGCCAATGAAATAAAAGAATTGGCCAAACAGACGGCCAGTGCGACTCTGGAGATTAAAAATAAGATCGAAAGCATCCAGAGTTCCACCGCTGGGACTGTTCAGGAAATCGAGGGAATATCTAAAATAATAAATGATGTCAATGAAATGGTTTCGGTCATTGCCACAGCTGTTGAAGAACAATCTGTTACCACCAAGGAGATTGCTGAAAGTGTTAATCAAGCGTCCATGGGGATTCAAGAGGTGACTGAGAATGTCGCTCAGAGTTCAACCGTGGCCGACGAAATTGCGAGCGATATCAGTGGGGTTAATCAAGCAGCCAAGGATATGTCCGCAAGCAGTGCACAGGTCGACGTCAGTGTGCTAAAGCTTAACGATTTAGTCGTGAGATTGAAGGATGTCCTCGCAAAATTCAAGGTATAATGCGCTTTAAACATAACAATCGCAGAACAAAAAAGGACCCCACCGGGAGAATAATTTCGGTGAGGTCCTTTTTTTGTTGCGATTGTTTTTTGCTGCCAGGTTGGTTCAGCTACGGCTATTTCCCCGCCATATCCATTGGAATGTCGCCAAGTCCACGATCAATGTCTGTTTTAATATCCGCCATGGTCAATGTAACACCATCTTTTTCAAAGGTGAGAGAATAGTTTCGATCATCTTTGAGTTCTTTGAACCAAAAGTCACCAAAATTGCTGGTTTTCTCTGTGAAAAGTTCCCCTGATTCCTGGTCTTTCATGGTACAGGTAGCACCAATGATAACCTCTTTTTGCGAAGGGTCGTACAGGGTGCCTGCAATAAATTTTTTAGGCAATCCCTTATAATAGACTCTTGATTTGGTACCGGCCCCAGGATTGAGCAGTTCCGCATCTTTGATGAAATCAGCAAAATCCTCTTCTTCACCAAAGCGCAGGGCCTCGGTTGGACACTGATCGACACAGCGGGGTACTGTCCACTCGGGATCATTGTCGAGAAGATGGCTACAGCCGGTACATTTTTGAGCAATATTCAGCTGCTCATTAAAGTAAATCGAGTTGTGCGGACAGGTATCAGCACAAAGTTTGCAGCCGGTGCATTTTTCCGGGTCGATGATCACCAGGCCGTCGTCCCGTTTATAAATAGCATCTACCTTACACTCTTCAATGCATGGTGCATCATCGCAATGATTGCACAAAAATGGGGTGTAGGTAACTCTGACGTGGGGGACGTGGCCACGAACCTTTTCTGTCAGGCCAATCCAGAATTGGCCTGTATCAGGTTGCGGTTTTGCATAAGGAGTCCAGTCATTGGCTACGTGCTCGTCTTTACAGGCGATCTGGCAGCAGTAGCAGCCGTTACAGATTGAGAGATCTACAGTGAATACTTTCATTATTTTTTTCCTCCGTCAACAATCCAGGCTTCCACGCGAAGGCCGGATGCCGCATCATACTTTCTGTCAAAGGCTGCGGGAAAATCACGCCTCCACCGGTCCATCTCTTCGCCGCTCACTTTTTGTACCTCTACCAGGTAGCCGCCGCCAATCTGACCAACGCAGTTTTCGGAAGTTGTGGCACCTGGCGTGATGGTGTTAATGGCACCGCCGCGTTCGATCTCGCCGGTTTTAATCGGATCGTGTCTGGCGCCGTGATCCATATAGGCGACACCATCGCGTAACCGTTCAGTAACATAGGCACCAGCCAAAACGATTCCTCGCTCATTGAAGACCTTGACGATATCTCCATTTTTAATGCCACGTTTTTCGGCTTCTTTAGGATTCAACCAGCATGGTTCGTATTTATATCCGTCAGAGCCTGTTACTTTCATCGTTGGGGTTTCGCGTGTCCAGGTGATATCGTCACACTGGGCATGCACCCGCCAGCGACCGTGATTGGACATCTGCAGCAGCGGAAACATCTTCGACCGATGGCTGGACATCCGTTCGTCGTGATTATGACTTTTTTCTACCCACTTGGGGATCGGTCCTCTTTCTTTATCATGAGGATACGCCTTGGCCAGGGCTTCTGAATAAAACTCCAGCTTTCCTGTCGGAGTATTGAGTTTATGGGCTTCCGGATCTTCGTAGAATTCACGGAATCCTGGAGGATCGTTTTCCCAATCCGGATGGGTGTTATAGATCCAGTATTGTTTTTCTTTTAACTGTTCCCAGGAGACAAGTTTTTCGCCGCCCATATAGCCCCAGATCAGTTTCTGCAGATCTGCGGTGGTTTTACCCTCGGTCATCTTTTCTTCCATGCCTTCAAACTGTTTGGCAACTTCCAGGACGCATTGCGCGTCACTCTTGGATTCGCCGATCGGCTCGATGGCTTTTTCGGTAATCATGATATTGGGCTGCATCGTTCCTTGACGGATGTTGGTGACGATGTCGTCAACTTCCATATAGGTATTGGCCGGCAGAACGATATCGGCATAGACACAGTCGTTTTCAAACCATGGGTGCTGGGCGACGATGCATTCGACCTGTGGACTCTGCATGGCTATTTCGGTCTCGTGACCGTAGTTCCAACAAGTGATCCTGCAAGGGCTGTCCGTCCAGATCATGTGGATCTTGGATCCTTGCTCTTTCTTGGAAATCGGAAAGACGTAATGTTCAAACTGGTCATGGGTTAAGGCGTTCTGAGCTCCGGTGCCTCTAAAGGTAATCGGTTCATCAGAGAGGATTGCATTCTGAATAAGGGTTTTGGGAATAACCTGCTGCTGCCAGGCACTGACGGCACTGAGAACAGGTAGGGCAATGCGTTCTTCGATTTCCGGGTTCCAGAAGAACGTCCCGCCAAGCCCTTCTGCGCGAGGGAGACCGAAGTAGGTGAATTGGTGCTGATGGACACCTGGCCCACCGAGCCCCTGCATACCGAGCAGAATACATTCAAGACGCGCAGGTTCGTGGGAAAAAGGTCCACGGATGAAACCTCCGCCGAAATAGTGAGCGATGGACGTAGTTTTTTCAGCGAATTCACGGGCCAGAGCCTTGATGGTCCAGACAGGAACACCGCATTTCGGTGATGCCCACTCAGGAGACTTGGGAACATCATCTTCTTTACCCAGTACGTATTCTTCTATCTTGTCCATACCGACCGCGTGGGTCTTGACATACTCTTTGTCGTAGGTGCCTTCAGTGATCCACATATAGATGATAGCCAGCTGGAGGGCGGCATCGGTGTTGGGTAATACGGGAATCCACTTGTCGGCATGTATGGCAGTGCCGTAGTTGCAGTCAGGACAGATGTAGACTTGCTTAATGCCTACCTCAGTGAAAAAATAGCAGAGTCTGCTGGCAAACTGGCCGACAAAGCCCCAAGGCGTTGTCTCTGGATCACAGCCCCAGAAAAGCACCATCTCGGAGTGTTCAATGGTATCTTTGACGATATTTGCAGCGGGGTACATTATACCCTGAGCGCCCTGACCCCACACGTGTTTGGCACCCCAATACCAGCCTTCCCAGCTGTCGGGATTTCGTACCTGGAGGGTGAAGCCTCCAAGATACTCAAGCAAAACACCTGGATGACCGTGGGGAGTATTGATGGTTTTACATTCGCCGTGGCCATCTCCTTGCATTAAAATACTATTTACGCCATATTCTTTATGGCATCTCCGGATTTCATCGGCAATCAGCTTACTGGCCGTGTCCCACGAGATGCGCTCAAATTTGCTAACGCCGCGATTTTGGGTGTTTCTCTCGCCATTTGGATCCCAGTCAACACGTTTCATGGGAAATGGCACACGGTTTGGCGAATAGACTCGTTTTTTATAGGCCAGTGAAAAGGGCCCGGGCAAAGATTTCCAGGTGGGTTCGATGGATTTGCCGTCTCGAGTCATCTTCCACTGGCGGACATCTTTCTTGTCATATTTCCACCCATACCGCATCGGACGAACACGGACAATCTTGCCATCTTTGACGTCTACCATGCCTTCTGCACCACCGCCGAAATATCCGCCGAGGCCGAGAGATCTCAAGACTGTCTTGTCTTTTGTTTTGATTGGTTTCATCGATACATATCTCCTCAGGTTGAAAATTCCACTGTCTGGAAATAGCCAGTGCTCTTGTTAATTATTTAAAACAATTCAAGCAAGATAGTCATATGTTCATGTTGGAGCTGACAGGTAACGGTGTCTTTTCCGGCCTTTTATCCAACTCTGTGTATGAAAAATTACATGTAATCAAAAAAATAAACAAATTTTCCTTGCTCCAGCTTGATAGTAATTTTGTTAAATATATTACATGAAACTTATGGCCTGTCAATAGCTTTTTTAGAGGAAAATTCGCGGTTCATCGAGTCAAAGCCTCATATTGCCGTAATAAAAATAAAATTGATTTTAATGTAATTGTATGTAATTAATTGTCTTGTTCGTGGAGAATGGCTATTTTACGTATTCTGTTACAGAGTTGATCAGTGCTGAGTTGCGTGACTGATTGCATGTAATAAAGATATGGGACAAGCGAGCGTCTTTGGGTTGGTGGGAAAAGTACTCTGAGATAGTTTATCAAGGAATGTGGTGGATAGGTGCTATCGATCTACAGTTCGCGTGGAAAAGTTTTCAAGGTTATTGGACTGGTTTAATTATAAAATGGCTGAAGTTTTTGCTAGCTTGACATGCTATTCGTAATGTAATAATTGTTTGCCGTTGATTTTATTGTTGTTGGATATATGAGTTTAATGATCCGAGATCTAACCTGGAGGGTGTTTGCAGGTTAAGAAATTTCTCTAACCCCGCTGAAGAGCGCGGGATAAGAACCTTCACGAAATTCTTTCTCAAAAACAAGAAACAATTTCTAAGGTACTAAATTTGATGGGGCTAACAATCTTGAAGAAACAAAGCAACCTAACATTGAAGGTGTATCAACGTATAATAGAGTTGATGCTCAATTATGAAATTGTACCAGGTCAGAGACTGGTTTTTATCGATCTGGCGATACAGCTCAATGTCAGCAGAACACCGGTCAACAATGCCTTAAGCATTTTAGCCCAGCAAGGATACTTGGATTTTGTCCCCAACCAGGGATATTCTGTTCATAAATTGACTCAGAAGGAAGCAGACAACCTCTATGAAATTCGTGAAATATTGGAGGTTGGCTTTATCGGAAAGGCGATTCGTAATATGACCGATAAGAGATTGCAAACCTTGGAAAAGCGTAAATCCGATTACGAAAATGCCATCACGGGGCACGTTACCCGAAAACTCTTTATTTTAGATACGGAATTTCATGGAGGAATAATCGATATGGTCGGCAATGATATTCTATCCGCTCAATATCGAGATATTTGCCAGAAAATCTTTTTGCGATTTCGGACTGAAGACTTACGTCTTAATCGCATCATGGATATTAAGGACGAACATAATCGGATTTTCGAGGCGATCCGGTTAAAAGATGTGGAACGTTCCAAGGAACTTGTGAAATTGCACCACAAATCTTCTCGTGAAAGCCTCTTTCCCATCATATTCTCAGCAGGAAAAGTGACCTGACCGAATGGGAGCATGAGGTCTTGAACATGAAGTATGGAGCGGGGTGGCCGGTATTGTGGTCAAGGTCTATTGGCATTGTTTCTGAGGAGAGCGGAAAGACTGGTGCGATGGTTAAGGAATGTGAACATAGAGGAGGAGCTTGAAAAATGAAATTGGTCAGCTTCAGCCACTTGGATCAGGAAAAGATCGGGGTGATTAATGACAGATCACAATTAATCGATTTGAGTCTTGCATTGTCTCGGGAGCAACATCCACCTCTGAATATGATTGACTTTATTAAATTGGGTGGCGAAGGATTGGCCCTTGCGGCAGAGGTGTTAGCCGCAAATGACAGATTGAACATTATTCCTGAAGATGAAGTGATCTGGCGGCCTCCCGTTCCGCAGCCGGCAAAAATTTGTGGCGTTGCTCTTAATAATTCGGCCAGCAATAGTCGGAAAATTTCAGCCCCGGACCATCCTGCATTTTTCTTGAAACCGGCCTCATGTCTGGCGGGACATGGACAGCCTCTGGTTATGCGGAGTTACTATGGCAGTATGCATCCGGAGCCGGAACTTGCTCTCATCATTGGCAAAACCGCCCGCGATGTGGATGCCGTGGCGGCACACGACTACATTTATGGTTATGCAATCTTTAATGATATCACCGGCAATGATATGAGGGCGGATGATCTTTTTCATTATCAAGCTCTCTATGCGTCGAAAAACGACCCAAACAAAATTGAGCAGAGAGAACAGCATCTCTCCTATGCCGGACGCTACAAGGGAACAGATAACTTTGGTGTGCTCGGCCCCTGGCTGGTTACCGAAGATGAAGTCGGAGACCCGGACAACCTCGCAGTTATCTGCAAGGTGAATGGGGAAACCGTCGCCGACGATAACACCCGATATTATAATTATAAGGTTGCGGAAATTCTGAGCTTTATCAGCCAATTTCACACCCTTAGTCCTGGCGATGTTATTTCCTGCGGTACAGCGTTTAGGCCTTCCGAAAACAGAAAATCCATTCATCAGGCGAATTTTCTGGTAACCGGTGGTCCCGTGGAAATCAGTATCGAAAAACTTGGCACCCAAAGCAATCCGATCATTATCGAACAGAGGGAAATAGGTAAATGGAGACTTCCCTAGAAAAGTTGGCTCGAATTGAAACCAGACTGGCTATTGAAGCCTTGAATGTCGATTTTTGCCATTTCCTTGATGGCAATATGATCGAACAGTTAGTCGAGTTGTTTACCGAAGATGCCAGGTACAGTCATGGTTCTCGGCTCAGTTGCGGCAGGGATGAAATCCGTCAGCTTTTTGTCTCTCGTACAGCAGAGAGGGTGCGAACGTCCAGGCATATGCAGACTGGTCTCAGGATTACTCTCAGAAACTCCGAGGAAGCTGAAGGCAAAAGTGTCTGTTTGACTTTTGCTGGTGACGGCCCTCCATCGATTTCCCCGGCAACGCCGTTTCTTGTCGCTGATTTTATAGATGAATATCAGTGCGGTGTAGATGGCAGGTGGCGAATACGGAACAGACATATTGAACGAATTTTTACAGCGTCCGACAACAAAGGCCCGGTGGGTATAGAGACTAACTCCTAACGATAGGAATACTCGAATGAATACCAGATTGATATGCGCCTCTCACAGCCCCCTCTTGTATTGCTTTAAAAAAGAACCGGAGCGATGGGAGGAACTCAAGAGCTCCTTTACAGACCAGGCTGAGGCAATCAAAAATTTTGATCCCGAACTCGTCGTAGCTTTTGGCTCAGACCATTTCAACGGCTTTTTTCTGAAAATGATGCCGTCGTTTTGCGTCGGATTTCAAGCAGAGGCTGTAGGTGATATTGGCGGTTTTGCGGGTTCTCTGGATGTTCCGACTGACATTGCCAAAGATCTGGCGATCGATCTTCGCAAGCAGAAAATCGATACCTCCGTTTCTTACCAAATGACCGTCGATCATGCGTTCTCGCAAACCATTCAACTCATGCTCGGCGGGCTCTCGGCCCGGCCCGTAATACCCATTTTCATTAACTGTATTACCCCACCGTTTGTACCATTTGCACGAACCCGGATGCTTGGAGAGGCTGTTGGTCGATTTAGTGAAAAACTCGGTAAACGAGTCCTGTTTCTGTCCTCGGGGGGGATGTCCCATCACCCCACCAGATATTACCCGGCGTTGGGAGAAGGTGAAGAATCGGTAGCGGCATGGCAGCTTTCAGGAGGAACAGCTCCTCAATCACTCACCAAACAGCAATGGCTAGATAGATTATATACTATGCACCACGAAGGTGCGGAAATGATCGCTCGGGGCGAGCGAACCGCTGCGCAAATGCATCTCAACGCAGATGCTGATTGGCGATTTCTCAATATCCTGAAAGAAAACAGGCTGGATGAATATGACACTTGGGATCAAAACGAATTGATTGCAGAAGCCGGTATCGGTTCAATGGAACTCCATACCTGGATTGCCGGTGCTGCCGCCCATAGAGCGGTCGGGGGAAATGCCCCGCAGATTAGCTTTTATGAGGTGATGCCGGAGATTGGAATTGCTGCCGGGGTGGTTTATGCGGCTTAGTGCGTGTTAGGAGAGCATTTTGACAAACGAACCAATGCTGATCGCGGTTGCACCTAATGGAGCCCGTAAAACGAAAGCTGATCACCCGGAGTTGCCTCTTACGCTCGTTGAGTTAGTGAAAACGGCCGTAACCTGTATGGAAGCAGGAGCGGGAATGATGCATTTTCATGTTCGAGACAGTAACGGCAGACATACCCTGGATCACACAATCTACAGGCCGATGTTGAGGGAATTGGAGGAGGCGGTGGGGGAGAACATGTTGCTCCAGGTCTCCTCTGAATCCGGGGGCATTTATCAGCCCACAGAACAGATTGAGCAGATGAAACGGTTGGCACCCCATTGTCTTTCCTGTGGTCTCCGTGAAATAATTAAAGATCAAAATGATTATGATGTTGGCTATGCTTTTTTTTCTGAACTGAGCCGGACCGGTGTCTTGATGCAATATATTCTCTATGGTCATACTGACATTGAGTGGTATGAAACACTTTGCGATGAGGGTGTACTTCCCGGAGAAAAGCATCTGTTGCTCTTTGTGCTGGGGCGAGATGGGCGGAGTGCCGGAGGACAAGACGATCTTCAGCAATTCGTTAATGCCCTCAAAAGAAAGAGCCCTTGGATGGCATGTGGTTTTGGGCAGAGCGAGCATAATGTCATGATCCAGGCTGCAAAATTAGGGGGGCATGCCCGGGTGGGCTTTGAAAATAATCATCAGTTGCCAGATGGTTCGCCAGCACCTGACAATGCTGCCCTTGTCAAACTTACTGCGAATTTTGCTCTTTCGGTGGGGAGATCGCCGGGCGACAAAATCTTTGCAGAGTCACTGTATAGATTGGAAAATTAAACGGTGATTGGCACTGGGAAGCTACCCGAGAATGTCTTTTTTCCAATTCTTTATTATTTGGAAAAATAACCCTTCTCCAACAGCTTCCCACTAACACCAACAACCCTTAAAAAAATACGAGGAAAAAATGAGTGAACAGGCTTTTCAAGACATGTACCCGGAAGATTATGCACACTGCTATGGTTGCGGGCGAAACAATCCTCATGGATTGCATCTCAAAAGCTACTGGGACGGCGAAGAAGGTGTCTGCCGTCATACGCCAAAGCTGCAATATTCCGGAGGATTCCCAGGGTTTGTCTATGGAGGTATGATTGCTTCGCTCATGGACTGCCACGGTGCTGGAACCGCAGCTGCTGCCAAGGCCCGTGAGAGCGGGGAACCTATATCACGATTTGTTACAGCCTCGCTTAAGGTGGATTATCTTAAACCGACACCACTTGGGGTGGAACTGGAGGTTCGTTGCAGGGTTGTTGAGATCAAGGGCCGTAAAGTGACCGTTGAATTGCGTCTTTTGGCAGAGCAGAACATCTGTGCAACAGGCACGGCAATTATGGTGCAAATGCCTGCGGTTTCAGGTTGATTGTTAATAAATTCTTTTCCGGGTGATGATCGAGGGGCTGTTTTTCTCCCCTCGGATTAAACAGTCAGACATCAATTGCATGGGATTCAGGGTATGAGCGATAAAATGGTCTCTAGCAGAAATGATCAAAAAGGTTCGATGATGTATCTTTCCCATGGGGGTGGGCCATGGCCGCTACTGCAGGATCCTCGGCATAAAAACCTGATCGATTTTTTAGAAAAGGTACCAGCAACGCTTATATCTCCGGATGCAATTCTGGTGATCAGTGCCCATTGGGAGGAAGCTGCACCCGCAGTTCAAGGCAATGTCCATCCTGAAATGTTGTATGATTACTATGGATTTCCTGAAGAATCATATCGGTTGAATTATCCGGCACCTGGTCAACCTGCACTCGCAACCAAGATATCGACTCTGCTCAACAAAAACGGAATAAAGGCCTCCTTGGACAGTCAACGGGGTTTCGACCATGGTCTCTTTGTTCCGCTGATGCTCATGTATCCGGCTGCGACGATTCCATGTCTCCAGTTATCCCTCATAAACAGCTTGGACCCAAGGCAACACATTGGTTTAGGAAAGGCACTTAGAGAACTGCGGAAGGAGAATATCTTAATTATCGGTTCCGGTTCTTCCTTTCATAATCTTCATGCTTTTCGTGAGCCGCCTACTCCCGAAACAATGGCACTCAATCTGGGATTTGAGAGCTGGCTTGTCGATGTTATGACGAGCAGTCAGTTGTCGGAAGTTGAGAGAGAACAGAAACTTACCAACTGGATTGGTGCTCCAGGTGCGAGATATTGCCATCCTCGCGAGGAACATTTATTACCTTTGCACGTCTGTTATGGGATAGCCGGGAGTCCTGCAGATAGAGTTATAGAGGTTGAGTATATGGAGAGAACGGCCAGCATGTATATCTGGTCGACAGCAGACTGAAAGCCACTGTTCGCTGCGCCTATCTGAAGTCTCAGGCTTATCTTTTTCTGATCTTCTTCGAAAAAAACATTGAACACTTCAAAGCGACTATGCTTGGAAAGATACCTGACTGCTTATGAAAACAGAATGTATTACCAGTACCTCCAATGCCTCCCATACCATTTCGGTAGACTACAGCCGCAAATGGCACGTTATGGCAGCAGTAGGTACAGGGGTTTTTCTCGCGACGGTGGATGGCAGCATTATTAACGTATCCCTGCCGACATTGGTACGTGCTCTGCACACCGAATTTGCAGTTGTTCAGTGGGTGGTGCTTGCCTATCTGCTCGCTATCACCTGCAGCATGGCCGGGATCGGTCGGCTGGGCGACATGGTCGGCAAAAAATCTATCTATATGCTGGGGTTTGTCGTTTTCACCCTGGGGTCGGCCCTGTGTGGATTGTCTCCAACGGTGAACTGGCTTATCGCTTTTCGTGTGTTGCAGGCCATCGGTGCGGCTATGACCATGGCCCTTGGTGCTGCGATTGTCACCGAAGCATTTCCACCGGAAGAGCGGGGGAGGGCAATGGGACTTATCGGTGCTATCGTTTCCGTAGGAATCGTCACCGGCCCGACTCTTGGCGGCTTGATTCTTGGCTTGCTTTCCTGGCGATGGATTTTCTATGTTAATCTGCCGGTGGGGATTCTAGGTACACTCCTGGCCTATCGATTTTTGCCCAATTTTAGACCCAGTGGACGTCAGAAATTTGATCTTTTGGGTTCTTTATCCCTCTGTTTCGGCCTTTTGTTATTGTTATTGGGACTGACGATTGGGCAACAACAAGGATTTTTGCAAGCACTTGTTTATTCTCTTGTTGGGGGAGGTTTGATCCTGCTGGTGATTTTTGTTTTCATCGAAAATAAAGTCGGCCAACCCATGGTCGATCCAAAATTGTTTAAAAACACAATCTTCAGGGTTAATTTGACCACTGGATTTATAAGTTTTGTCGCTCTGGGCGGAACCGTCATTCTGTTGCCTTTTTACCTGGAAAATATCCTGGGCTTCCCCTCCATGAAGGTTGGACTTCTTATGGGCATAATTCCGGTTATGCTGGGAATCACTTCTCCATTTTCGGGTTCTTTGTCAGACCGTATCGGTAGTCGTAAGATAACCCTAACCGGCCTGGCCGCGATGCTTTTAGGTTATCTTGCCGCCAGTACCTTGACTCAGGATACCACCCTCGTGGGCTATGCTGGGCGGATTTGCTTGATAGGCGCGGGAATAGGCATCTTTATGTCGCCCAACAACAGTGCGATTATGGGGGCTGCTCCGCCACGCCAATTGGGTATTGTTTCGGGCATGATGGCCCAGTCACGAACTTTAGGACAAACCGTCGGCGTGGCTGTAATCGGCGCAATCTGGGCTGGGCGTACGCTCTTTTATGCCGGAGCAGGTCGCAGGGAAGGGGCCACTCTGGCACCGATTCAGGCTCAGGTAAGTGGTCTGCATGATGCTTTCTGCACGGCTGCCGCCTTGATTGCCTTTGCTTTGCTCCTCAACATTTTGGCATACATTCAGGAAACACGTCGATCTTAAAGAGGGTTTACGTGTAGCGACCGCAATTAGAAACGCCCGAATCCGAAATAATGATCAATCTGGACCAGCACTCATTGAGGATCTTCAAGTTTAAGGGTACTTTTTATTCAAGCCAACTCAAGTCTGACAAACTCGTAAAAACTTCGATTTTCGATGGATAAGTAAAAAGCTTCATATTGGAGGCGTGCAATTTTCGTATTATTTCGGCGTACATACGGTACGTCGTAATGATAGAAAAATTGTAACAACGAACAAGATGAAGAGTTTTTACGCCGCCATCAAGTCTTGATTGCTTCATTTCGGGTTGGTGTCATTCCGGCCAGCCCGCCGTCATTCCGGGCTTGATCCGGAATCTAGAATTTGTTGGAAAAAATTGGATTCCGCCTTACCCTCCGGAATGATGGCAGAGGAGAGCATTGACAACAGAGGGGTATATTTTCATTTGTGTAAAATCACTTTTTTGCAAAGAACGCTTTAGCTGGATAAACCGTTTTTTCTCTACTTATTGTTCACTGCACGTACGCTTAATTCGGAAGAACCCTAATTGAGAATAAGGCACAGGGCTTCAGCGTGGATGAAATCACCAAGAGGCTCACCGCTGCCAACCTCAACGCCTGATAAAAAATTCCTATCAGCCGCTAGCGTGTTGGGAAGATGGAGCAATTATCGTAGTTGATAATAATCTAGCATTTCAAGATGCGTCATTCCTGGCATATTTTTAGGTAAAGATCGAATTTAAACTGGTCAGGAAGTATCTGAATGTATGAGGTTTGCCTTCCAACTGAAGCGTGCCAAAGCTATAATCTACAGGCAGTATATTTTTGATTTTCAGAACCGATTTCTGGTCCTAAATTCTATGCAAAATATCTCGCTCTGAATCAGGAATGTGTCTACAAGATGGAGAAATAGTGTTGTTTCATTGAGGAGATGATTCAGCGTTTTTTCTTCCTTAACAATCAAACACTAAGCAACTTATTGCTAAGTTGGACAATCGTCACCCTCACCGAATTATCCCGTGCTTCGGTACTGAAAGATTCATGATGTCTTGACGGCACCTTAATAAATAAAATTGTCACCAGGCGATACGGTTCCCGGTTTCAGTGTGCAGAGCGAGGTTCGGATCCAGGCAGGCGATACAAAATGTATTGAAAACCTTCCTAAGTACATAATTCATAACATAGCCCCCTTGGACCGGTGGGACTGCATCAAAGAGATCTGGGAGGCAGACCCATTTCTCTGCAACCATTGCGGCGGGTTGATGAAAATAACCAGCTTCATCTACGACGGACGGTGATTAAAACAATACTGGACCATCTCGGTATAATGCTAAGAGCATGGTTCCAAATGTGAACGCTACCACGGTTATACCTATCGCCCAACCTAAGGAATAAAAATACAAGCTACACCGAGAACAGCCAGAAATGCTCCAACCCAAGCACCAGGCGCTGGCCTTTCCCTCGTTGCAATCCAGAGGATAGGTAATATGAGAATAGGCGAAGTTGCGGAAAGAGTCGACACAAGACCAGCTGTGCCATGGGCCAAGGCAAAAAGAAGCAAGGTCATTCCAACAGCCATGCCCAGAATACCGCTTAAGCCGGTTTGCCACATTAGCTTCGTGGTCACAGGTATTGCCAGGTAACCAACTCTTGGCGACCGCAATAAAAAAACAAAATTCAAGGCTAAAGCGGCGATTCCGACTCGTAATGCCGAGGCGGCCACGGCGTCGACGCCGGATGCCATGATTGGACGGGCAATAAGAACAGAAATCGCCTGGCAAAGGGCCGATAAAAAACCCAATACAATTCCTGAGGCAAGGGAACCTTGAACTTTTTCAAAGGGATGCTTCTGGGAGGACGTAGTACCAAAAAAGACTGCCAACAGAACACCGACCATAATCAGAATACAACCGATAGTTGTGGCAACGGGAAGTGATTCTTTGAGAAAAAAATAGCCGACAATTACCGTAATAGGTGCATTCGTAGTAAAGAGGATTCCGGTCCGCCGTGGACCAAGTCGCTTGAGGGTGGCATAGAGAAGGGTGTCCCCTATAAAAATACCGATCATTGCCGATGATGCCAGTACCAAGACCGAATGAAGACCTAGAGTCCGCCAGTTACCGGTGACAAAGACGAGAAAAATGAGGATGAAGGAGACAATACTTAGGCGAATGCAATTAAACCTCACGGCCCCAAAGGCACGTGTCGGAGTCGTGGACAACAAACCTCCAAAAGACCAACATAGGGCTGCGGCCAAAGCGGAACATTCAGCAATATACATGTGATTTTCCCCTGGGCAGAGGGTCCCTTTCCCGGAATTTCCGGAATCGAGGGTGCCGCTGAAGCAGTAACGTGAACAAGCACCTCTCCGACTGTTTGTCCGGTCGAATAACGCCGTTCTCACTGAGCGAGATCAGAAGTATATAAAAAATCCAAGTTGACATGTCAATGGAGAAAAGTATTTCTATCTCCTCTCTTGTATTGTTTGGTAAACTAAAATGGGATCGACCGTCCGTGCACAAGACATTAACACAGAAATAGCTTGCTTTTATCTCAAGCAAAAGAATAGGATCTCCAAGAAAAAGGTGTCCATGTTGGGTAATACTGAAAGTACATCGTCCGCTTTTGTTCTCTGTCAGACATACTGAACAAAGCTCTATCTGCTTGAAAAAGGAAAAGAATATAATGAATAAAACAATAGGCTTAACACGGGAAGGAAAAGTCCCGATTGATCGTCGTGTGCCACTTACCCCAGCCCAAGCCAAAACAATAATAGGCCGGTTTCCCGATGTCGAGGTGGTAGCCGAGAGAAGTGACATCCGCTGTTATTCTGACAAAGAGTATGAGCGCGAAGGAATCAGGCTTGTCGATTCTTTGGATGATTGTGACATTATCCTGGGAGTCAAGGAGGTCCCTGTTGATGCTCTGATCCCAGAAAAAACATATTTCTTTTTCAGTCATACTATCAAAAAACAACCTTATAATCGGAAATTGCTCCAAGAAATCCTGAAGAAGAACATTTCGCTTATCGATTACGAAACGCTCACTGACCAGACCGGCAAGAGAATTATTGCTTTCGGTCGATGGGCAGGAATAGTTGGCGCATACAACGGCATATGGACTTTCGGTCAACGATACAACCTGTTCGATACCCGACGAGCTTATAAATGTTTCGATTTGGATGATCTGTGGTCTGAGCTTACCAAAATAAATCTACCTCCGATAAAAATCGTTCTTACGGGTGGCGGCCGGGTGGCCAAGGGAGCGATGGAAGTACTGACCCGACTGGGTGTTCGTAAAGTGACTCCTCGGCAGTTTCTCGAAGAATGGTATGACTTTCCAGTCTTCGTCCAACTTAACGCCCGCAACTATAACAAAAGTAAGGAAGACCAGGATTTCAGCAGGAATGATTTTTACCGAACTCCACAAATGCACGAGGCCGATTTCATCAAATACGCAGCGGTGGCCGACATCCTTATCGCTTCGGCCTTTTGGGATCCGAAAGCACCTGCCCTCTTCGAAAGAAAGGAAATCTTGAGCGACGATTTCAAAATAACCGTCATTGCCGACATCACCTGTGATATCGAAGGTTCAATTCCGTGCACCAAGCGACCAAGCACTATTGAAGACCCAATTTACGACTACAACCCCTGTGATGATCAGATAGAAAATCCTCTTTCGGATGAGGCGAACATCACTGTTATGGCAGTCGACAACTTGCCATGCGAGCTCCCCAGGGACGCCTCTACCAATTTCGGTAATGATTTGGTTGAAAAAGTTCTGCCGGAAATCCTCGGCAACGATGCCGAGGGAGTAATCCAGCGGGCAACAATAGCCCAAAATGGCAAACTTACTGGACGGTTCACATATTTACAGGAATATGTTGATGGTAAATAGATCAATGCAAGATGACTTGTTTCAAAAGAAGCTTGCGATCGATAATTAGAATAGTATAATCAATTGGTTCGACCAGACCACAGCCAAATATCTTTAGCTGTGGATACAAATCAGCATTTAAAAGGAGAGAGCGTATGAGTTTTATTAAGACATTGGCAGTAGCATCCGTTGTCATGGCCTGGATGGCCGGCAGTGCAGTAGCTTCCACTCTCGATGCCGTTAAAGAAAAGGGCTATGTGAACATCGGCGTATCAGGCAAGGTAATCGGTTTCTCCGCTCCCGATGCCAAGGGCAAATGGACTGGGCTCGATGTAGATTTTGGCCGAGCCGTTGCCGCGGCGATATTCAATGATCCCGAGAAGGCCCGATTTACTCCGGTTGCTTTCAAGGAAGCTTTCACCGCCTTGCAATCAGGAGAAATTGATATTCTGTCTCGAAATACTACTTGGACCTACCAACGAGACACCAAACTCGGAATTGATTTTGTCGGCACCATTTTTTACGATGGCCAAGGTTTTATGGTTAAAAAAAGCCTTGGAGTGAAAAGTGCCAAGGAACTGAACGGTGCTAGCGTCTGCACCCAGGCGGGAACCACTACCGAATTGAATTTGTCTGATTATTTCCTCTCCAAAGGAATGACCTTTAAACCGGTTGTCTACGAGTCTGCCGACGAGGCGACTGTCATTTATGATACCGGCCGTTGCGATGTCTATACTACCGACGCCTCGGGACTTGCTGCTCGACGAAGCACCCTGGGCAAGCCGAATGATAACATTATCCTCCCCGAAATCATCTCCAAGGAACCGCTTGGACCGGCAGTTCGCCAGGGTGATCAACAGTGGAGCGACATCGTTCGCTGGACTCTTTTTGCCATGATCAACGCCGAGGAACTGGGGATAACTTCTAAGAACGTCGACGAGATGATGAAATCAAAAAATCCTTCCATCCAGCGATTTCTAGGTGTTGACGCCAACTATGGTGAATACATGGGGCTCACCGCCGATTGGGCTTACCGGATCATCAAGCACGTGGGCAACTACGGAGAAGTTTACGAGCGGAACGTTGGTCCAGCTACCGCCCTCGGTCTCGAGAGAGGGATCAATGCACTCTGGACCAAAGGTGGTCTTATGTATGCGCCCCCTATCAGGTAAATTAGAGATTATTGCTTGTATATCAAGCCGATCTTTAGATCGGCATTGAGCCGCACCATAACCGCAAGTACGTAACCTGCGGTTATGGTTTTTTTACCAAAATGTACAATCCCTATATTTCTTAAGGAAGATCAGTTGCATGTCGAAAGTTACCCGCAGCGAAACAAATCAGCCAAGGAGAAATCTGTTTAATGACCCCCGAGTAAGGGGCTGGCTCGCCCAGGCTTTGGTCTTAACCTTGCTGGCCGTCGTAGCTGGTTACGCTCTCTACAATATCACCCACAACCTTAACAAAGCAGGAATAACCACGGGTTTCGCTTTTTTGAATTCCCCGGCCGGTTTTGATATTAGCCAGAAACTGATTCCCTATACCAGCAGAAGCACCTATGCCGATGCCTTTGTCGTTGGACTCCTGAACACTCTGCTGGTCTCCCTTCTGGGAATTTTTTGCTCGACCATCCTTGGTTTTTTCCTCGGCATTATCCGGCTCTCACCCAACTGGCTAATCTCTAAAATGGCTGAAACCTATACTGAGGTGATCCGCAATATTCCGCTCCTGCTCCAGATTCTCTTCTGGTACCTTGCTATCCTCACGCCCCTGCCGGGACCAGGGCAGGCCATGCATTTTAGCAACATTGCCTTTCTCTGCAACCGTGGCTTACAGATTCCAAAACCAATTATGGAACCTGGGTTTATAGCCACACCATTAGCCTTTCTGGGGGCTATCATCCTCTCCATTTTGTTGTTTCGGTGGAGTAATAAAAGACAGCTACAAACGGGACGCCGCTTTCCTGACTACTCTATAGCCATTGTCCTGCTTATTGGCATGCCACTTGTTGCCATGATCCTGACGGGTTTTCCACTCCACTGGCAAGTGCCGATTCTGACCGGTTTCAATTTCCTGGGCGGAATTACGGTCCTACCGGAGCTGATCGCTCTCTGGCTGTCCCTCACTCTGTATTCCGCAACCTTCATCGGCGAATATGTGCGTTCCGGCATCATGGCGGTGGACAAAGGGCAGCGTGAAGCAGCATATGCTTTAGGACATCGGCCATGGATGATCTATCGGTTGGTTGTTATTCCCCAGGCAATGCGTGTTGTTACACCGCCCTTAATCAGCCAGTACCTGACTCTGGTGAAAAACTCGTCGCTGGCTGTGGTAATTGGCTACCCTGATCTGATCCATGTCTTCGCCGGCACGGCACTAAACCAGTCGGGCCAGGCCGTAGAAATAATCAGCATCACTATGGCGGTATATCTGGTTTATAAGCCTGTTCATCTCGCTCATAATGAACTGGTACAACAAAAAATTTGCCCTACGGGGCCTTTAGGGACGCATTATGTCTGAAACTTGGAGACCAAGCCCACCTTTGCCTTCACCGAAAATTGGTACTGGATATGCGGGATGGTTCAAAAGCAACCTTCTTTCCACACCTGGGAATATCCTGCTTACTCTGCTGAGCATTGCCCTATTAGTATTAACTGTGCCACCACTGTTCCGCTGGGGGATCCTTGATGCCACCTGGCTCGGTGACTCACGCGGTGTCTGTGACAAGGCTGCGCAAGGTGGATCGACGGGGGCCTGCTGGGTTTTCGTCAAAGTCCGATGGGGAGTGTTCCTTTACGGTTTTTATCCACTGGTTGAACGTTGGCGGGTAAATTTTACTTTTTTTGTCCTGGCTATCGCTCTGCTGCCTCTTTTTGTGCCGACTCTTTTGGGAACAACCAAGAAAAGGGTTATTCTCTTTCTGCTTGCAGCAATTACCGTATTATTTTGCTATGGCCCTATCCCAGCTGCCTTTATTACCTGTTATCTCTTTGCGCCTTTTGCCTTAGATCGATTGCTGCAAGGTAAACCTTTTCTCGAATTGTTTGGCAATCAAGTATTTGCCGTCCTGACAGGTATCGGTTCTGCTCTTTTGGTCGGAGTGTTCTTTTATTATACGGTTTTCTTCTGTTTGGGTGACAAAGGGGCTGGAACAATTGGCCTGACTGCTCTCGTGTTGACTCTTTTTCTGTTGTTCATCAGTCGGCTGACCGCAGCAGGTTGGCATTGGGTGCTCCTCTTTACAGTTTATCCAGTATTTGCGTTTTTTATGCTGGTTGGAGACATTTTTGGTCTGCCACTTATCGAAACCCATTTCTGGGGTGGCCTATTTCTTACACTGGTGGTCGCTGGATCCGGGATGGCTACTGCCCTGCCCATCGGCATCTTGCTGGCTCTCGGCAGACGGTCAAATTTACCGATTATCAAAGCCCTCTGTGTCGCCTTCATCGAATTCGTCCGAGGGGTGCCACTGGTTAGTGTCCTCTTTATGGCCTCGGTGATGTTTCCGCTCTTTTTACCGGAGAATGTGACTTTTGACAAACTTTTACGGGCACTGGTTGGCATCGCTTTTTTTTACGCAGCATACATGGCCGAGGTAATACGTGGAGGATTGCAGGCTATTCCCAAGGGACAATATGAAGCAGCTATGGCCCTCGGCTGGCCCTACTGGAAGATGATGAGTCTGATCATCATTCCCCAGACCTTACGTCTTGTCATCCCAGGACTCGCCAACAACTTTCTGTCCTTGCTAAAGGATACCACTCTTGTGGCGGTGATAGGTCTACTCGACCTGCTAGGCGTCGCTAAGGCCTCGATGGCCGACAAAGAATGGCTCGGCTTTACCAAAGAGGCCTATGTCTTTGCCGCCTTAGTGTTCTGGGTTTTTTGTTTCGCCATATCCCGCTATAGTGTCTACCTCGAGAAAACATACCATCCAAGTCATCAATAAGCCCAAGCAACAGGAGAATTTTCAACCATGACTACAACCACAACACCAGAGAGAAACGAACGAGAAAACATTGTCACCATCTCCGGTTTGAACAAGTGGTTCGATGACTTTCACGTCCTGAAGAACATCAATCTCGAGGTTGGGAAAGGTGAAAAGCTGGTCATTTGTGGCCCATCAGGATCAGGTAAGTCCACTCTCATCCGCTGCATCAATCGCCTAGAGACCCACCAGCAGGGCAAAATCATTGTTGATGGCATGGAGCTAACCAACGACATCAAGCGGATCGACAAGATACGCCGGAAAACGGGAATGCTTTTCCAAAACTTTAACCTCTTTCCCCACATGACCGTTCTTGAGAACCTCACGCTGTCGCCGATCTGGATCCGGCAAATGCCTCTCAAAGAGGCTCGTGAACTTGCTTTTAATTATCTAGAGCGGGTAAAAATCCCCGATTTGGCGAACAAGTATCCGGGACAGTGTTCCGGAGGACAGCAGCAGCGAGTAGCCATTGCCAGATGTCTGTGTATGAGTCCAAAGATCATGCTGTTCGATGAACCAACCTCAGCTCTCGATCCGGAAATGATTAAAGAAGTACTTGATGTTATGATAGATCTTGCCGGTTCTGGAATGACCATGCTCTGCGTCACCCATGAAATGGGTTTTGCCAGGACAGTTGCCGATCGGGTAGTGTTTATGGACGAAGGGGAGATCGTTGAAGAGAACGATCCTGAGACATTTTTCAAACATCCCAAATATGACAGGACAGCTCTCTTTCTCAGTCAGATTATCAATCACTGATCCTTCCAGATTATTGACTTCATCATGAGAAACTCTTCCGCTATTCACAACACCCTGGCTGGCCATCTTGCCGAATACTGCACTCGGTTCGACCTTGATTCCGTCCCTAGCTCCGTCGTCGAGTATGCCGGTTACTTGTTCCTTGATCTCCTGGGTGCGGCCCTGGCGGGGGTCGATACTCCGGAAGCAGTTGCTGCAGAAAAAGCGGTCGCTCTTCTCTCTCCCGGTGGTGGTCCCTGCACCCTGTGGGGGTCAAACAGCACCGCATCACCCACGGGAGCTGCTCTTCATAATGGCATTATTGCTCATGCCCGGGAACTCGATGATTTTGGCGGAGTCGATCACACAGGCGCAGTCGTTATACCCGTCATTCTAGCAGTGGCGGAGGCTTTCCCCACACTCTCCGGCCGACTGGCTCTTGAAGCGATGATTGTCGGATACGAGGTGGGACGTAGGGTTTTGGACAGCACCGGAGGCTATCGCCCACATAATCACTCAGACGGGTTTCACTCAACCGGTACATGTGGCAGTTTTGCCGCAACCGCCGCAGCTGCAAAAGCCATGGGGCTGGACCTGCAGCAGACAGTATGGGCCTTGGGTCTGGCAGGCAGTTTTACTGGAGGAACCTGGGCCTTCACTATGGACGGTGCAATGAGTAAGCGCTTTAATGTCGGTCGAGCATCTGAGACAGGTATTGTCTGCGCCTGCCTGGCCCGTTCCGGGTTTAGCGGTCCCGAACACATCTTCGAGGCTGAATGGGGAGGTTTCCTGAAAACCTATGCCCGAACCGCCCCCTGTCCAGACTCCTTGATCTGTAAACGCCCGCCAGGTTATGGTATCCTTAGTAGCGGTATCAAACCCTATGCTGCCTGCCGTGATATCCACAGCAGCATCGACGTGGTTCTGGACGTAAAGCAGCGCTATCGGTTAACAGCTGCAGATATAGCATCTATTGAAGTTCGGTGCATTCCGCAAATGATACAAATGATAGGTAAGGTCAATTTCCCATCAACGAGGATCGATGCCCAGCTTCACTTACCTTATAGTATTGCGGTGGTATTACTTACCGGTAAAGCCTTCATTTCCGAATATGAATCACCACTCCTGCATGACCCCGAAGTAAAAAGACTTGCTGCCTTAGTGCAATTGATCGAAGACACTCAGCTGCCTTTCGATTCCGAGCCTTATCTCATTATCAAAACTATTGACGGCAAGGTAATAAATGGCCATGTGGATTATGCCAGTGGTGCTCCTCAAAATCCATTGCCTCCAAATAAAATTATAGAAAAATATGAGACTTTGGCAGGAAGAACAATGCCTGCAGCCAGAATCGAAAAAATTCGAGACAAGGTGCTCTCCTTAGCTACCCTCTCTGACGTCGGAGAAATAGCCGCCTGCCTCAGCCTGTGATTTCGCTTCTTCACTGGATAGTACCTAGAGCTTCTTCCCTATATTTGGTCCGCACTCGTATCATTTAAACAGGGAGGATGATAATGCCCCCGATCCACTATGCGGAAATAAGAAAGCTCTTTCCCCAGGATTCCTTATTTCCTGGATTGTCCAAAAAAAAAGTGGAAACCAAACCTCGCCTTCTGTTTTCCTCTGAAAGATACTATAGTGGACCCCAATTTTAAGACAGCAGTTTAAGTTCTGTGCAACCAAAAGGAATAAGCAAACCATGTCTATTGGATTGACAAAGACTATTATCCGGCGATTCTGGCCAATGATGAGTTTCGACAGTCTGCTGAAGACCACCGCCCCCCCCCCCATATGGATTTTTACGAAAGTGCACAGGCAAATTCTAATCCTGCCGAACCTGACGAACCTACGCTAATCGAATATGCATAAAACAGGACAATTATTGGCTCAATATTTTTCAGCAGACATAGGTTTGCTATGCCAACCTTCGGTTTGTGGCATATATCGTAGGTTGAGATTATTCCTGATAGTTTGAACTTGATCATGCCTCTCAAAACCTACCTGAGATGGAGCATTATGGCATTTTCAAAAAGCCATAATTATTCCCTGAAAACCAGCTGCAAATGGAGCACCCGAACTTGTTGATTGTTCCAGAAAATCAATTGAGATAATTACTCCATTTTGAATGGTGGTACTGACTGCTACTACTACTGAATCTCTGATTTTAGATAGTCAACATATCTCCTATTGACCTTGACCCAAGGGCTAAGAAGAAATTAAACCAAAAAATCTTTACTGGTCACATGAGGATTACGCTTTCACAGACGACTTGTCAAGTGTTGGAGGTCGTCCCGTTATCACTATTGAACGGTAGTATTGGTAATCGCAAGATTAAGGTTAGCATTGGAAATGGTATACCATTGGCAGCCTTACCTAATGAAGCTTGTTCCTGATGACCTCAAGCCTTCATAAGTCTGCTTTCTTATGCCAACCTCTTAACCTTAACTTACAGTATTACAACTGAGCTTGATTGTTAACCACATCTCCATCTTTCCGAGAAACCCAATGTGCTCGGACTATCAGGCAATAATCCGGCAGGATCAATCCACCGATACCTCGCACATCAGTATTATAGTTGAACCATCAATCAAGGGTATTCGCATAAGTTAGCACTCACAGGTGCCTCACTTCACGCGGTCACTTCTGGTTGAATAGTTGGGTACGGCAAATCGATGGGGGAGGTAAGCAATGAAAAAAGGAAAACCTGGTAACAGTGGTCTGGAAGTTTCAGCCATCTGACTCGGCTGTATGAGACTCAGTTACGGCTATGGTCCGGCTACGGAAAAGAAAGAAGCCATCACTCTGACTCAGGCCGCGTTCGGACCAGGCGCAAGCTTTTTCGATACTGCTGAAATTTACGGTCCGTTCACCAAAGAAGAACTGGTCGGAGAAGCACTGGTTCCATACAAAGGACAAGCAGTAATTGCCACCGAATTAAGCATCCAGTACGTCGACGGCAAACAGATGGTGTGCAGCAACCCGAACCTGATCAAATCGTGGGTCGAAGGTTCTTTGAATCGGTTGGGACTCGAAACTATCGACCTCTACTATTAGCATCGTGTCGATCCCGATGTGCCTATTGAAGAAGTTGCCGGAGTGGTCGGGTGTGCTGATCGGGGAAGGCAAGATCAAACATTGGGGTGTTTCCGAAGCAGGCGTGCAAACCATCCGCCGCGCCCATAGCGCATTGCCGCTGACGGCAGTTCAAAGCGAATACTCAATGGATCTGGCGGCAGCCGGAAGAAGAACTGATTCCCCTCATATGGGTCAGTTCCAGAGCCCTGGCCGGATTCCAGCTGCCGCTCGGCAAGCCCATGTTCGCGTTTCCGCTGCACGGCATCGGACACGTGCTCTCAAGCAAGTATGATATGACCCATGGGGTTATCCTGGCGCTTCTCTCACCCCGTCCTGGATGCGTCAGACCATACGAATCACCCCCGGCATCTGCCGCTTTTTGCGATATTCTCTAGCAATGTCATGTGGGTACGCGAGGAAGACGATACCAGAGCAGTAGAAGCAGGTATCAGAAAACTGGAAGCATTCTATGCTTCGATCAAGATGCCTGCGAACCTGCGTGAAGCAGGCGTCAAGGAAGAGGACCTGGAATTCATGGCCGAAAAGGCGGTGGAAAGAGGCAACCTCGGTATCCTGACCTCAATCGGTAAGGATGAGGCGCTGCAGATCATGCGTGATGCATTTTGAGGGCTGCCCTTGTTTGAACTGAAACGAAACAAACCCCATTTCCCTTCAGCAATGTACCCTGGAACCGAAATGCATATCGTTTATAAGCTTGGGGGCGCTGATGGTCAGAGATAATGATTTTGGTGCCACCGAAATTTCCTGGGAGTAAGGATTTCTAACCGTCTTTTATAGGGTTGAGTCAGTCTCTATTTGCTGCCTCCTGGTCAAATCCGGGGGCCCAAAAAGGGCACAGTTGCCTAAAAGAAGGATCGAGGCGAGGATACAGTTCAGGCTGTGGAAAGTAAAGCCATGCAGAAAAAAGCCTTCCTTGAAGGTCGATGCCGGGATGGCGAGAAGAGCATCCGGGTCAAATCCATAGACCAAAAGAAGCAGGCTGACAAGAATAATCTCCATGCCAACGCCGACCCTTGCCGGCACCCGCCATTTGAACATGGTGCCGGCAAAAATGGCGATAACCGTCATTAGAGGCAGGAAAAGCCCGGTATTGATCCGCATCTCAAGCCAGATCGAACTGCCGGCAAATATCGACAGGATAAAACCGGCCAAAAGGCCGATGAAGACAAGGCTCGGGATCTTCATGCTATCCGGGCTCCGGTTGTTGAGAGAGACGAAGAGTTAGGGAAAAATGCCATTTATGGACAGACACTAGAGAAGTTGCAGGGTTACGATTACCCTGGTCCCATCGGCGGGCAATACATCTTTGTTGCCCTTCATCGATACCTCTTTTCGTTTTTCAATGGCGCCGTAGGTATACTGGGCGTTGCTGACGATGCCCACCGGACAGCTGTCAAAACAGAGCAGACAGCCGGTTTTCTTGCTGTCGGCAGTGGCCAGGTTGCCACCGAAACGCATATCCATGGGCTTTTTGTTGGATTCAAGCACAACCTCATCAATACCATAGGATTTTCCGGCACCCTCCCAAGTTACGCTCACAGCAAAGGCAGAACCCTCCACCTTGGTCACTTCCTTGTTTTCCATGGTCATGTTTTCACCGGCCTTTGCATTAATGGCAAGCAGGGCATTGTAGAAATCAACCACGGGGACCAGACCGCGCAGCAGGGATTTCTCACCGTTGCTGCCTATTGCATTGACAGCGAAGTGGCGGGTCGGCTGGTAAAAATATTTGCCGTTGACCTCCGCTAAAAAAGAGACCGTTTTGGCCGCCTTATCGATCGCAATCGGGTGCTCTTCGGTCAAGGCGGGAACGGCCCCGGAGAATGCGGACTGTAAAGGTAATACAAGCAAAACGGTCATCATGCAGAGTAGCTTGTTCATCATCATGGGTTCTCCTGAAGGATTGAAAAAATTAAAAAGGTTATTTTGTCTCCGGTCGTTCAACCTTGACCCTCTTCTGCTGGAATTTCTTGTAGCATACCGGGGCCAGGGAAACGAGCATTATGAGCGTTAAGCCGATGGCAAATTCGTAGGTGATCTTTCCCCTGAACAGATCGAGCAGGGAACTTGAAAAGACGATGAAGGCGATGCAGGCAGGCAGCATGCACAGGGCTGTGGCCAGGGCATAAGGTATGAATTTAATCCGGGTCAGGCCAAAGGCGTAGTTCAACAGATTAAAGGGAAAAAGCGGAATCAGGCGGGTAAAGGCGACGATCTTCCAGCCGTGGTCCTCGACGTTCTGATGCAGGGTGCGCCATTTGGGGCCGGATAGTTTGGCGTTGATCAAGTTGCCGGCCATGTAACGGGAGATGAGAAAGGCCAGGCAGGCGCCCACCGTTGCCCCAATAATGGTATAGACAACTCCCCAGACCGGGCCGAACAGGATGCCGCCGGCAATGGTCAACGGAAGGCCCGGCAGAAAAAGAGAAGGTGCTACGCTGTAGATCAGCATATAGAAAAGCGGGCCGAGAATCCCCAGATTGCTGATAACAGAACGAAATTCCTCCTGATCCAGATACCCGCTTATGCCGGTTGTTCGTATCCCCCAGATCGCAGCAACAACGGTTACCAGCACAAGGAGCCGAAGAAGTTGTCGGCTTTTTCCTTTTCCGGCAGTGGCCGGTCTAAAGATGCGCTCTCTGGTCGTTACCCCTGCACTTTTTTGCTTTAGACTTTTTTTCAGCCGCAGCCTGTTGAGATAAGTAAAGGGGGCTTTTGATACCGGCATTTTGCCGGCAAGCGTTTGTTCCGGTGCAAAGAGCAGGTCAAGGATATGCACCGTCGGGGTAAGTCCGTTGAGCATCCCGGCGCAACCGGCACAATAGGTGACGATAAGGTCGCCGTTGGCCTCCTGCCTGCGCTGCAGACCCCATTGTCCTGAAAGGTCCTTGGCCACGCAAGCGACAGCGCCTCCTTCGCCACAGCAAAGCGTCCGATCTCCGGCATGATCCATTTCGCGGATTGTCAGACCATGGGAACGGATGATCGATCTTGCGGCTTGGTGGATTGCGCTTTCCGTGCGGATGACGCAGGGGTCGTGAACCGTCACCGTGCCGCCGATTTTTTCCTTTACGGTCAATCCGCCCGCCGCGAGATATTGATAAATCGTTTCGACGGTAAGGCCTTGGCCATACTGGGCAAAGACCTTATAGCAGTTGGGGCAGGCCACGATCACCTTTTTTACCCCCGCCTCAGTCAGATACAGGCACAACTCAAAAAACATCGCCTCAAAGTGTTGCTGTCGGCCCAGATCATGGGCAGGTTTGGAACAGCAGTCAAGGACGATGCCTATATGGGCATCATTTACCTGCAGTTGCTGATATATCCTGCCGGTAGTTTTCGGTCTGGTGCCTGGCAGAGTGCAGCCAGGAAAAAAGACGGTATCACAGCCTTCGGGCAGTGTATACCAGGTATAGCGTTTCGAGGTGCCTCTTTTTTCGTAGTTAAGCAGGCGGGCATGTTCGGCAATGTCTTCGCCGCCGGCAAGAAAAGCCTCTCTTCTCAGGTCGAGAAACATTGCCGCGGGGTCAATACCAACCGGGCAGACAGTCGTGCAGAGACCGCAGAGGCTGCAGGCAAAGGCAGCCGCCTTGCTTGCCTTCGCGTCGCTGCCATACCCTGCTGCTATATCTACAGGCAGCCCGTAATCCTGCAGGAATCGGCAATCCTTGCGGCAAAGGCCACAGCCGGTGCATCGCTCGGCGATCACTCGCATCGTAGCCGGCATTGCTTCAGCGATAGCGGAAAAGGTTTGCTTCTCAGGGAAGATGATCTGCCGTTGACATGTTCATAGAACTCACAGCCCTCAAGGGAGTACTCTGTATAGTCCTCCCTTGAGGGGGATAAGTACCTTCACGAAATTCATTCTTAAAAACAAGAAATGAATTTCTAAGGTACAGAAAGGTTGAAAAGGGTAATCTGCTGAGTGAAAATACCATATAGCAAGAGTCCGCCAATAAATCAAATCGGTAAAAACTATACATGACGGACAATGAATCAGGCTTGACGATAGAGGCACCCAAGAATTTGCGGACTTTTTGATTGCGGCGCTCTTGTCGGTTTCCAGGTGCAAGGTGCCTTGACCTAGAATAATTTTTACTTCACAATTTGCATTTTAAATTGTTTCCAACTTTGATGCCCTTCTCTATATGATTGGATTTGCAGAACCGGAGTGCATTCAAATCGAAAATCCAATAAGGTCATCGACAGGTTCTCTATTCTGTTGAAAAGCAGTGAGTGATAACGTATATGATACGGTTAAACATTGCGGATTTTTTCTACCCGGAGCATTATGGGCGTGAAATTTTTTACCTTGAATTCCATACGAAATAAACTGGTTCTGCTCATACTCTTTACAGTCACCCCCTGCCTCGCCATTCTTGTATATTCCGGAATAGAGCAGAGACGGCATCTCATCGGAATGGCCGAATCGGATGTTTTGTTATTGACCCACACCATTGCTGAAGCTCAAAAAACCATTACCCAGTCAACTCAACAAATTCTCTCCACTCTGTCCCAAGCCCCTACGATTCAAGCCATGGAACCCAACGCAAGCTCGGCTGTTCTAAGGAGTGTGCTGCGGAAGAATCCTGACTATAGCAATTTCATTTTAGTCGACTTCAACGGGAACGTCATCGCCTCAGGTAAACCTTTCACCGAAACGAATCTCGCCGATCGTAAACATATAAAGGAAGCCCTTGAGAAAAATGATTTCGCCGTCGGGGAATATATCGTAACCAGAGTCGGGACAGAGAATCCGGCATTTGCTTTTGCCTATCCCGTCCTCGATAAAGAAGGCAGGCCCAAGGCCGTTTTGGCCGCCAGCCTCAAGCTGGATGTTATTTCCCGCTTTTATGACGTCACGCGGCTTCCTGAGAAATCTTTTTTAGCTATAACCGACTATAAGGGAATTCGGATATTTTATTATCCGGCAGAGGAAAAGACCAATCCCCTTGGTAAGCCGATACAAGCAACATCCTGGAACATCGCCAGTAAAGGCGGGAAGGATGGAATCTTCTTCGCCACGGGGTCAGATGGTTTGCGCAGAGTATTTGCGTACGTTAAAATTCATCTTCTTCATGAAAATTCTCCCTATCTCTACGTGTGGGCTGGGATACCCGAAAGCCATATCCTCGCGCCGGCCAACGCCGCCTTGATCAGAAATTTGCTGCTCCTGCTTCTGACCACGGTGATATCAATTTTCATATCCTGGATGATCGGCAGAAAAACATTACTCTCCCCAATACAACATCTTGTTCTTTTGACACAAAAATTTGCCAAAGGGGAGCTTGAAGCACGTAGTGAACTACCAACTCACACAGACGAACTCGGGATGCTGACCACTGCTTTTCATGATATGGCTGAATCCCTGACAATGAGCAGGAAGGAGTTGGAGGAGAGTGATCTACGCTTCAAAACCGTCGCCGATTTTGCTTATGACTGGGAATATTGGGTAGACCAGGATGGGAAATTCATTTATTCATCGCCCTCCTGCGTACGGATTACCGGTTACGATCCGGAAGAAATTATATCCGATCCTCAGTTGGTGTGCAAAATGGTCAAAGCCGAATATGCCGAAAAGGTTTACCACCATTATTTTGATGAAAGTAAAGACGATGCGCCCAATCATTCAATGGAATATCCTATTCTAAAAAAGAACGGTGAAGAGGTCTGGTTAGAGCATAATTGCTGCCCGGTTTATGATGCGCATGGGAAATATACGGGACGAAGGGGGAGTAACCGCGACATCACCGATCGTAAGCGGACGGAGGCGGCTCTACTGGCCGAACGTCAGTATTTGATAGACATCATCGACTCTCTGCCGGATGCGACCTTTATCATCGACACTGCCCAGCGAATCGTTGTTTGGAACAGGGCTGCTGAGGCAATGACCAATGTTAGAAGGGAGGATTTGCTCGGCAAGGGTGACTATGCCTACGCCGTTCCTTTTTATGGAGAACGTCGGCCCATCCTGATTGACCTCCTCAACATCTCAGAAAAAGAGAGGGAGGGTTCCTATTCCCATGTTATGCGAGTAGCTGATAAGGTTTATGCGGAAACATTTATTCAAACTTTAAACGATGGTGAGGGCGCATATCTTTGGGGTGTTGCCGCCCCTCTCTATGATCGAACTGGTTTGCGTACCGGAGCCGTCGAAGTCATCAAAGACATCACGGAGCTTAAAAAGTCAGAAAAAGCCAACATCCAGTTGCAAGAGCAATTGGTGCAGGCACAAAAGATCGAGTCAATTGGGCGTCTTGCAGGTGGAGTGGCGCATGATTTCAACAATATGCTTGGGGTTATCCTAGGGCATGCGGAGCTAGCTCAGAAGCAGTTGGATAAAACCCAGCCACTCTTTTTCAACCTTGAAGAGATTCGCAAGGCAGCCCAACGTTCTGCCGATATCACCCGGCAACTTTTGGCCTATGCCCGGAAGCAAACCATTGCGCCTCAGGTAATAGACCTGAACGAAAGAGTGGATGGGATGCTGACAATGCTGCGACGGCTCATAGGAGAGGACATAAACCTGGCCTGGCGGCCAGGCAAGAGCCTAGGGCCGGTCAATATGGATCCCTCCCAGCTCGACCAGATCCTCGCCAACCTTTTTGTCAATGCCAGGGATGCCATTGTCGATACCGGCAAAGTAACCATTGAGACCGATAACGTAGCTTTTGACGAGGCCTATTGCACAGTACATGCCGGCTTTACTCCCGGCGAATATGTAATGCTTGCGGTCAGTGACGACGGTTGCGGCATGGACGTGGAAATTAAGGCACACCTGTTCGAGCCATTTTTTACAACCAGAGAAATGGGCAAGGGCACCGGCCTTGGCTTGGCGACGATCTACGGTATTGTCAAACAGAATAACGGTTTTATAAATGTTTACAGTGAGCCGGGGCAAGGTACCATTTTCAAGATTTACTTGCCACTATACGGAGGGAACGCTGCTCCGACGCCTAAGAAAGATGCAGCCGGTTCGGTGGCGTATGGCAATGAAGTGATCCTGCTGGTGGAAGATGAGCCGATGATCCTCGACATGGCCACTACGATGCTTGAACTTCATGGCTACAAAGTCCTGCCCGCTGCGACTCCGGGCGAGGCCATCCGTCTTGCAAAAGAGCATACCGGCGACCTCCACCTCCTTTTAACCGATGTGGTCATGCCCGAGATGAATGGCAGGGATCTCGCCGGAAAACTGTTATCTCTCTATCCCAAACTCAAACGCCTGTTTATGTCCGGTTATACGGCCAATGTCATTGCCCATCAAGGGGTGCTCGACGAGGGCGTCCATTTTATCCAGAAGCCGTTTTCCGTAAACGATCTTGCTGCCAAAGTCAGAGAGGTATTAGAACCTTAGAAATTCTTTTCTTGTTTTTTAGGAAAGAATTTCGTGAAGGTTCTTATCCCGGCTTTTGTCCCGTTTACCGGGGCTAGACAAAAATCGCACCTGAATGAGAAAGAGATGATTCGAAATCCCCAAAAGGGCATTCTCGGACAGCCGCCTCTGTGGCCGCGGTTTTTTTGTTCTATGGGGATGGTGTCTTTACCATGGACAAAGAGGAATAGACCGGGAAAGTCCGCTTCTTTTAATATTTGATCGCTCAGCTAACTATTGTGATTTTTTTGAATGTGAATTAATCATGATGTCGCCGAAAATGGCTGGGCAGTGTACCTTCGGTTTAGTACCTTACAGATGTTTTCTTGTTTTTTTTGCAAGAAAATAATCTGTCTCAAGGTACTTATCCTGTCTTTCTTCCCGTTTACCGGGGTTAGTGACTTAGAAATTCTTCTCCCGTTTATTGGAAAAGAATCTCGTTTAGGAACTTACCCCCGTGCTTTGCGGGGGTCAAAATTATAATTATCTGGTCAGAGAGGGATGGAGGAGAATAAAGATGGAGCGGGTTGTTGTTAAATTCGGTGGTTCGAGTGTGGCTGACAGTAAACAAATCCGCAAGGTGAAAGCCATACTTGAGGCTGATTCCAGACGCAAAGTGGTGGTTGTATCGGCCCCTGGCAAGCGGCAATCCGCGGAAGCTAAAATTACCGATCTCCTCTACCTTTGCCATGATATGGTGGCCATGTCCACCGACATATGTGAACCCTTTGGCCTTATTCGTGATAGATTCGCAGAGATTGCAAGCGAACTGCAACTCAGCTCCGCGGTGCCGGACCAGGTTGATCTGTTCGGCAAAAAATTAATCGATGGATGCAGCCGAGATTATGCTGCTTCGCGTGGGGAGTACTTGTCCGCCATGCTTGTCGCGGAATATCTTGGCGCCGAGTTCGTCGATCCTGCCGAATATATCCTTATCCGGGCAAATGGAACTATTGACCCGGAAAGTTATCAGATATTGGGGGAGCGGCTGTCCGATCCTGCAGCACTCTATGTCATGGCCGGATTTTACGGTCATGATGGGAATGGTGTGGTAAAAACCTTTTCCCGTGGCGGCTCGGATATCTCCGGGGCCATTGCTGCGCGAGCTGCAAAGGCCATACTTTATGAGAATTGGACCGATACTTCCGGCATCTTGCTTGCCGATCCCCGCATTGTCGATAATCCGAAAACCATAGAAGAGGTTTCCTTTCGCGAGATCCGTGAGATGTCTTATATGGGCGCTTCGGTCTTCCATGACGAGGCAATCCTGCCGGTTCGGGAGGCAGGTATTCCGATTCGCATTAAAAACACCAACCGTCCGGGCGATGCCGGTACACTTATCACTCCCCACTTAAGCGAAATGACAATTTCCTCCACAGAAATTGCCGGTATTGCGGGGCGGAGGGATTTTTCCATGATTTGTCTGGAGAAAACCCTGATGAATAAAGAAGTGGGTTTTGCCCATCGTCTGCTCGGTATTCTTAGGGATCGGGGCGTGAGTTTCGAGCAGTGTCCGTCCAGTATCGATTCAATCAGTGTCATTATCGAAGATGCCGCCCTGCAGGGACTGGAGGAAGTTATGCTCGATGAGATCCGCCGTCTCCTTTTGCCGGACAAACTGTATATTGAAAAAAACCTGGCCCTGATCGCAGTAGTTGGGGAGGGGATGGTGCATACGATAGGGATCGCGGCTAAAGTATTCAGCGCCCTGAAGGATGCAGGTGTCAATGTCCGGATCATCAACCAGGGAGCCTCGGAAATAAATATCATCGTCGGGGTGAATGTGGCTGATTATGAAAAGGCCGTACAGGCACTGTATACGGCTTTTGTCCCTGACTGAATTTTGAGGTCATGACGAGATTTCTCTGGAAGATTTTCTAGGAGCCTGTCCGAGAATGCCCTTATGCCCAAACTTTTCGTTATTTTCAAAAAAACAATGCTCGTAATATCAATTATATGACTGTGCTTGTTTTGTGAAAATGCCTCAATTTTGGACAAAATGTCTATTCTCGGACAGGCTCTTAAAGGCTGAAAGATCCTGCCTGCGCAACCTCAATTGCCAGCTGGGCACGGGCATTGGCGTCTTTGGGTAATTTTCTTTTTTCGCACCATTCAGGGAAGGTTACAGGGTCAATAAACACCTTGATCACCTGATCTCCGGCTGCCTCGACTTCAGCCTTCTTCTCTTCGGCACGGGCAAGCCAGTGTTGGTAGGTAAGCGGCAGCAGCTCGGCATCATCAAACATGGCCCGGAGTTCTGAGTAATGTTCCTCTTTATACCAGACCAGGGCTTGGAGCATCGGTTGCCTCGCTGGTTCTTGCCTCTTTGCTGTTTTTTCTTTGAGTTTTGCGATTGTTTTTCCCGACCCGGTTTGCATTTTTTTCTTAACCATTAAATCACCTGATATGTTGAATGCGAGAGCACCTGCTCCGGTTGTAAATTTTATCTGAAAAGATATGGGGGCAGAACATAATCATCGACGAGGAGATGTAAAGAAAGACCGCATTTACTTAAGTATATTGCAGGAGTCTGTGGCCGGGAAATAGTATTATTCAAAGCAACGGCGGCAGATTTGATTGACGACAACCAGCGGGTTCTTGTACTTTAGTGAAGGAACTTATGCCCGTTCTTTGTGGGGGTTAGTAGTTTGGTGAAGAGAGTGTCGGCCAGTTGTGGTCAACATGCTGTTTTTAATTGTTTATATTGCTGGATCAGTTTTTTTGGTCAGGCGTTCATTTTTAATGGTGATAATATTGACGCATTTTTTAGAACGTTGGACGGTTGAGAAATCGTCGGAACTTTATCGAGTAGCAGAATGGAGTGGCGGATATTTCAGGGTTGCGGAGAATGGGGACATGCTGGTTCAGCCGTCACCGAAATCCGCAGATCGTGCAGTCTCTATCCCCGAAATTGTCGAAGGGCTGAAAGACCGTGGCCTTGATATGCCTGTCCTGCTGAGGATAGAAAATATCCTCGATGCCCAGATAGCCGATCTCAACGAAACGTTTATCAAAGCAATGAAGGACCTCGGATATAACGGCAGCTTCAGGGGTGCATATCCTATCAAAGTGAATCAGCAAAAGCAGGTGATCGATGCAATTATTCGCTATGGTGCTCCGTACCATCACGGTCTGGAAGCGGGCAGTAAAGCCGAGCTGATCGCCGCCATGGGCATGATGGTGGACAAAAAGGCGCCCCTTATCTGCAACGGTTACAAGGATGAGGAGTTCGTTGACCTCGCCTTGCATGCTGTAAAATTGGGATTTAAGTGCCTGCTTGTGGTGGAAATGCCAAGTGAGTTGCCGTTGATTATTGAGCGATCTCGGGTGCTTGGTGCCAGTCCCGTCTTGGGCGTGCGTATTAAACTCGCAACTCAAGGAGGTGGCCATTGGGCGGAATCCGGAGGGGAACGTTCTATTTTCGGCCTGAATACTACCCAGTTGATCCATGCGGTTGACCTATTGAAAGAAGAAGGCATGCTCGACTCCCTGCAGATGGTCCATTATCACCTTGGTTCCCAGATTTCCAACATTCGTGAAATCCGCACGGCAGTCGGTGAAGCCTGCCGGGTTTATGCCGGACTGGTAAAAGAAGGGGCGGCGATGCAATATCTCGATCTGGGAGGCGGCCTTGCTGTGGATTATGACGGTTCCCAGTCGAATTTTCTGAGCAGCCGAAACTATACCCTCAACGAATATTGCACGGATATTATCGAGGCGGTCATGACGACGTTGGATGAGGAGGAAATTCCCCATCCGACGATCATCACTGAAACCGGCCGGGCGCTCGTCGCGTATTATTCCGTCCTTCTCTTTAATGTATTGGATAAAACCATTTTTGAACCCGATCCCCTGCCTGAAAAACTGCCTGAAGACGGCCCTTCCCAGCTGTTGAATATGCAGGAGTGCCTGAGCGGTCTATCGATCCGGAATCTTCAGGAGACGCTGAACGATGCCATCTATTATCGAGATGAAGTCCGCCAGTTGTTCAACCGAGGCCAGATAACCCTTCGGGAGCGGTCCCTTGCGGAAAACCTGTTCTGGACCATTTTGAATCGGATTCTAAAGACCGGGAGGGAGCTGAAAAATGCTCCGGCTGAGATCAATGAGATCGAACGCTTGCTCTCCGATATCTACTATTGCAATTTCAGCCTTTTTCAATCACTGCCGGACAGCTGGGCCATTGATCAGCTTTTTCCGGTCATGCCTATTCATCGTCTGAATGAAAAACCGACGCGAAATGCTATCATTGCCGATATCACCTGTGACTGCGACGGGAAAATCGATCGTTTCGTCGACCGTTTCGGCGCCAAACGTTTCCTGCCGCTCCATGACCTGATAGATTCGGAAGAATACTATCTTGGTGTTTTTCTTGTCGGTGCCTACCAGGAAACCCTGGGCGATCTTCATAACCTTCTTGGGGATACCAATGTGGTGACGGTAAGTCTGCATAAAGACGGAAAATATGATTTCTCCGGGGAGCTTGAAGGGGACACGGTTGCGGATATCCTGTCATATGTGGAATATGATCCCAAACGGTTGCTGATGAAATTCAGGAAAACTGCGGAAACTGCAGTGAAACAAGGTCTGATTACGCCACTTGAACGTAAGGAAGTAATGCAGGCCTACGAAGCGGGTTTACGGGGTTATACTTATTTTGAACGGTAGCGTCAGGGTAATGGCAATCATTGAAGTACCCTGGAATTTGTAAAAAGCTATGGAGGTTGTTATGGCAAAGGTTTTAATTATCGGAGCAGGCGGGGTTGCCGGCGTGACAGCGCATAAATGCGCTATGCTCGCGGACAGTTTTTCGGAAATTGTGCTCGCCAGCAGGACCCTTGCCAAATGTGAGGCGATTGCCGCAAGTATCAGGGAACGTACCGGTAAAACAATTGAGGTCCGTCAGCTTGATGCGGATAACGTGTCCGAGACTGTCGCTCTGCTCAAGGAAGTTAAGCCCGATCTGCTGGTAAATCTGGCTCTGCCTTACCAGGATCTGGTGCTGATGGACGCCTGTCTGGAAACCGGCACCGATTATCTGGATACGGCCAACTACGAGCCACTCGATGAGGCAAAATATGAGTATAAATGGCAGTGGGCTTATCGGGACCGCTTTGAAAAGGCCGGGCTCATGGCCCTTCTCGGTTCCGGCTTTGATCCGGGAGTGACCAACGTTTTCTGTGCCTGGGCGCAAAAACATCATTTCGATGAAATCCATGAGTTGGATATTATCGATTGCAACGCAGGGGACCACGGCCAGCATTTCGCTACCAACTTCAATCCCGAGATAAATATCCGTGAGATCACCCAGCGGGGCCGTTTCTGGGACCATGGCGAATGGGTGGAGACCGATCCACTCTCCTGGTCGATGAACTATTCCTTCCCGGAGGGTATCGGTCAGAAAAAATGCTATCTGATGTACCATGAAGAACTGGAATCCCTGGTCATCCACCTGCGGGGACTGAAACGGGCCCGGTTCTGGATGACTTTTGGCGAGCAGTATCTCACTCATCTCCGAGTATTGGAGAATGTCGGTATGACCCGCATCGATCCGGTAGAGTTCGGTGGACAGCAGATAGTGCCCATCCAGTTTCTAAAGAAAGTGTTACCCGAACCCTCATCTCTTGGTCCGCTCACCAAAGGCAAGACCTGCATCGGTTGTGTGCTGAGAGGCGTCAAAGACGGCAAGGAGAAAAAACTCTATGTCTACAATATCTGCAGTCACGAAGAGGCATATCGGGAAGTTGGTTCCCAGGCGATCAGCTACACAACCGGAGTCCCTGCAATGATCGGAGCCAAGTTGATACTCGAAAAAACCTGGCATAGGCCGGGGGTCTGGCATATGGAACAATTCGATCCCGATCCTTTCATGGACGCTTTAAATCGTTATGGACTACCATGGACTGCGGTTGAGCTGTAATGAATGGATACTATGAACACCGTTTTGATCCCGCTCGGCTGAACACTCCCTGCTATCTGGTGGATGTCGGACTGCTGCGGCAGAATTTGCAGATCCTGGCCGATGTGAAGGCACGCACCGGTTGTAAAATTCTGCTGGCTTTGAAATGCTTTGCCATGTTCCGATTGTTTCCCCTCATCGGCGAGACTTTGGACGGGGTCTGTGCCAGTTCTCCCCATGAGGCGCGTCTTGGATTTGAGGAGTTCGGCAAAGAGGTGCATACTTTCAGCGCGGCGTATTCCCAGACTGATATGGAGGAGCTCTGCCTGACTTCAGACCATATTCTTTTCAACTCCTGTTCCCAGCTTGAACGGTTTAAACCGATGATTATGGAACATGTTGCCTGGTCGGGTAAAAGGATCGAACTTGGTATTCGCATCAATCCGGAGCACAGTGAGGGCGCGATCGAGATGTACGACCCCTGCGCGCCGGGTTCCCGGCTGGGCATTCGGCGAGCCCAGCTGCAAGAGCAGCTGCTCGAAGGAGTAAACGGCTTGCACTGGCACAACCTTTGCGAACAGGATGCCGATTGCCTCGAACGTACGGTTCTTGCGGTGGAAGAGCGGTTTGGTTATTTGATTCCTCAGATGAAATACGTCAATTTCGGTGGAGGACATCATATAACCCGTCCCGGATACGACCTTGAGCGGTTGATCCGGGTGATCAATGCTTTTAAAGCGAAATGGGGAGTGCAGGTCTACCTGGAGCCTGGGGAAGCCGTAGCGCTCAACTGCGGCTATCTGGTCAGCACTGTTCTCGATGTAACCCGGGCGGATATGGATATTGCCATTATCGACGGTTCGGTCCCGGCCCATATGCCCGATGTCCTGGAAATGCCCTATCGGCCGCATATCATAGGTTCCGGAGAGGCCGGAGAAAAAGCACACTCCTACCGAATGGGTGGTCTTTCCTGTCTGGCCGGGGATGTGGCGGGAATATACTCCTTTAACCAGCCGCTTTCGGTGGGGGATCGGTTGGTTTTCAGTGATATGGCCATTTACACCATGGTCAAGAACAATACCTTTAACGGGGTGGGCTTGCCGTCCATCTATCTCTATGAACCGGAGACCGACAACTATGAATGTGTTCGAACCTTCGGCTATGAGGATTTTAAAAACAGGTTGTCTTAGGAGAGGGAAATCTTGCAGTCGAACAAATTTCCAGGGTTTATTGAGTCGGAGTTAGAGCCGGAAGGTCCGAATAAAACGGATTCGCTTTTCCAAGTGATTCCCGTACCACTGGAACAGACGGTATCCTACGGCGGCGGAACAGCTCGGGGCCCCGGTGCCATTCTCCATGCATCTCAACAGCTTGAGCGTTGGGACGGGTTTTCGGAACCACTCACCGCCGGGATTGACACCACGCCTTTTGTTGACTGTGCCGGCGATATCTCTGCCATTCTCAGGCGCATTGAGGAAACCGTCCAGGCAGTAGTGGACAGGAAGGGAATTCCAGTGGTACTCGGCGGCGAGCATACAGTGAGCCTTGCGCCCATCAGAGTCCTTGCCAAAACTTTTTCTCAGCCCATCGGTATCGTCCAGCTCGATGCCCACGCGGATCTGCGTGAAAGCTTCGAAGGCTCTCCCTACAGTCATGCCTGTGTTATGCGCCGCGCCCTGGAAGAGTGTGGCTGCCGGTTGTTTCAGTTCGGGGTGAGGGCTCTTTGCCGGGAGGAAGTCGAGTATCGAATCAAACATCGGCTCGGCCATCTCGACGGCAGGGCAATCTATGACACCAACCTTGCCGACTTCGCATTGCCGCAGGATTTTCCGGAAAACATCTACCTGACCCTTGATGTGGACGGCCTCGATCCATCCATAATCGGAGCAACCGGAACACCGGTTCCAGGCGGACCAAACTGGTACCAAACCCTGACCTTTCTGGAACGAGCGGTTGCCGGCAGGAAAGTTGTTGGTTTTGACCTGGTTGAGTTGGCCCCCAGGGAAGGCGACCATGGCTCTGATTTCGCCGCAGCCCAGCTTGTCTATTCGGTTATGGGAATTATCACCCGTAGCTTGGAGAGGCGGTAGTTTTAGAGGCGGTAGTTTTCCTGCAATGGCTAATTCTTCTCTGGGTCGAGTGCTGATATCGCCTCCTGCAACAATGGCAGTTGTTCTTTCGCTTGTTTGAACAGCTGTCCAACTTGGTCTATTTTTTCCTCCTTGGCAGCTGTTTCAAGCTCAGTCATGATCCGGCGTAATCTTTCAGCGCAAACACTGCCGCAGGAACCTTTCATCTGGTGTGCTATCTTTCGTATCGACGTGCAATCCTTTTCCTGCAGGGCTGTCTCAAGTTGTTCGAGAAGGCTGGACAGATTGATTAAGAATTCCACAAGAATTCTTCCGGCAAGGGGCCGGTCACCGAAAAGCCGAGACACGAACATCTCGTAATCGAGCAGTTGAAGATCCGGGTTGGTCGCAGGTTGCAGGCTAGAAACAACTTCAGGGGCAGCTGGGAACTGTTCTTGTGCCGGAACGCATGTCAGTAGCCGTTCCAAGGTGATTTCGAGTCGAGTCGGATCAATTGGCTTGGGTATGTAGTCGTTCATGCCGACGGCAAGATACTCTTCTCTGTCGCCTTTCATAGCGTGTGCGGTAAGAGCAACAATAGGGATGCCCTTGTCCAGAACTCCAGAGGTACCGGCACGGATGAGTTTGGTGGTCTCCAATCCGTCGAGTTTGGGCATCTGGATGTCCATCAGGACAAGATTGTACCTGTTCTTCTGTAATGCCATTATCGCGTCGAGACCATTGCTGACGATGTCTAAATTGTGGTAGCCGAGTTTTTTCATTATTTCGGTGACCACCTGTTGATTTATCGTATTATCCTCGACCAGCAGAATGTGTTCGTTTCTCTTGCGTGCGGTCTCAAAGCATGGCTTCACCGTAGCCGGCTTCTCGGAATTCGGGCCTGAAGCGTCGGAAATAAGGAAATCGATTGTATCCAGCAGGTCAAAATAGTGAATTGGTTTTTTCAGTGTGGAGACAAAGTCATTATAATGGGAATATTTGTCGACACTAAACTGAGTGAATGGCACTAAAAGGACCATCTTGAGGGCTGGAAATAAATTGCTTGTTTTAATGGTCCTGCCCAATTCTATTCCATCCTCTCCAGCCATCTCCTGATCGATGAAGATGATGTCCATCGGCTTGGTCTTTTGGGCAAATTCCCAGAGCAGGCACATAGCCGCAAAGCAGCTATCACACTGACTGATCTGTGCACCCCACTGTTCGAGCTGTTCTGACAGTTTTGCCCGAAAAGTCTCGTTATCGTCGACCACCATGATGTTCAGGCCAGCCAGGTTTTTAGGCAATTGTGGTGCAGGCTCAGGAGGCTGCTGTTTGTCAACTCGTGAAGTAAACCAGAAGAGAGCGCCGTCCTGTCCACTACTTTCAACACCGATCTCTCCGCCCATGAGCTCCGTCAAGGCTTTCGAAATGGCCAGTCCAAGGCCAGTGCCGCCAAATCTTCTGGTGGTTGAGCTGTCAGCCTGAGTAAAACAATCAAAAAGAGTATTTTGTTTCTCTAAAGGGATACCGATACCTGTATCCTTGACTGTAACATACAACAGGACATCTTGGGCGGACTCCTCTTTACTCTGAATAGTGATCGAAATCTGACCACTTGTGGTAAACTTGAAGGCATTCCCCGCCAGATTAAGCAGAACCTGACGCAGGCGGCCGGAGTCACCGATGAGCAGGGTTGGGGTTCCGGGTGAAATTGAGCAGATCAGTTCGAGGTTTTCTCCGTTAATATTGACGCTGATCATATCAATCAGGTCATCGAGCAGTTGATGCAAGTTGAAATCGACCCGATCAAGTTCCAGTTTGCCGACTTCAATCTTCGAAAAGTCGAGGATGTCATTAATGAGAGAGAGGAGTGAATTGCTGCTGGTTTGGAGGGTTTTCACATACTGTCTCTGCCTTTCATTCAACTTGGTATCTTCAAGAAGAGATGATATGCCGATTACACCGTTCATTGGCGTACGAATTTCATGACTCATATTGGCCAGAAATTCACTTTTAGCCCTGTTGGCACTTTCAGCCTGTTCTTTTGCCTGGGTCAGTTCGTCTGTTCGCTCACTCACCAAATCTTCAAGATGAACTCGATGTTGTTCGAGCTCGGCCTTGCTTTTCTGGAGATTGTTGGACATATCGTTGAAGGCTTTACCCATTTCTCCGATTTCGTCATCCCGTGCCAGATTGACAGCTTCCCCAAGATGTCCGTGTTCAACCCTTCTCATTGCATCTCTTAAGACCGTGAGAGGGGTAATAATAGAATAATACAGGAAAAAATTAAAAATAAAGATGATAAGAATTGTTGCGGTAAGAGTAGCAAAACCAAAATTAACCAAGGTCTGCATGTTCTCATTTCTGATTTTTTCAAAATCATAATAAATGGAGACGTACCCCAAAGTTTCACCGATCACCTCAATCCGGTTGAGGTATAGGCCGGTAAGCCTGCCGTTAAGATCAAACTGTTTGAAAGAGCGGCCATTGCTCTCTAAAGGGATATTTTCCGGGTGGGCAATATGATGGTTTTCAGAGCCGGCACAAAATGTTTTTTCACCTTGCGCAGAATATAGACAGACCCGAGTGATATCCTCAACAGCCATCTGAATATCATCAATTGATGATTGTAGAGCCCGCTTTTGGCCGGCAAAAAGTTCATTTGCCAGGTCGTTTCGTTTTTGTTTGTAGAGGGTATCCAGAAGCAGCTCAGTCCTTGCCGTTTGCTTTTCAAATTTGCTCAACTGTGCTGGATACTGCAAAACAATTCCAGCTATAGCGGCAAGGAGCACCATCACAATGGTTGCCGTATTTATTTTAAAGGAGAGGCTATGAATTTTCATGCTGGTAAGTATCAAGCAGCGTTAATCAAAGATTTGGCTTTTTGAGAAAGTAGGGGACACCATCGCGTATTTCTATCACAGATGCCTGTTTTTTAGCATTGCCTTCAGCATCGAAAGAAATCTCACCGGTGACACCCCTGAATCCTTGTAAATTGTGCAAGGAACTGCGAATTGCGGTGCTGTCGGTCGATCCTGCTTCCTTAATGGCAGCGATCAAAACGTGAACAGCATCGAACGAAAGCGCTGTGCCTGCATTCATTTCGCCTTCCTTTTTATATCTCTTTAGAAAAGATTTACTCCGAGGATCTGTCTGAGTCGGTGTCCAATGGGTAATGAAATACCCTCGCTTAATCTTGCTGCCACCGAGAGCATAGAAACTTTCGACGTCCCAGCTGTCACTGCCTATCGGTACTGCTCTGGCTCCGGCTTCCTGGAGTTTGTCGGCGATATATCCGCTTTCGTCATGGCCTGAAAGAAAGACGATATCAGCGTCATGAGCCAGTGCCTGCCTGATCTGTGGCTGGTAGTCGACTTGATCTGTTTTATACTCGATTTCCTTCACTATTTTACCCCCAAGTGACTGGAAGCTCCGGGTGAAGATTTCTGAGAGGTCGAGGCTGAAATCGCTGGCGATATCGACAAAAACCAGTGCCGTTCGAGCCATTCTTTCTTTGAAGACGAATTCAGCAATCATTTTACCCTGAAAATTATCATCGTAACAAACCCGGAAAATGTGGTCACCGATTTTGGTGAGAGCCGGAACGGTAGAAATCGGCGAGATCATGGGAATTGCATGCTTTTCGGCAACTTTAGCTATGGCCAGGGAATGGGAACTCCAGACCGAACCGATAATCGCAACCACTCCTGCTCCGGCAGCCGTTTCTGCAGCTATATGGGAGCCAATTGGTGTACTGTTGTTATCCAGAAGGAGCAGTTCGAGTTTTTTGCCCAATACACCCCCCGCAAGATTAATCTCCTGGACGGCAAGCTGCACTCCAAGAACACTCGAGCGATTGGATTTTATTGCTTTGCCTGAAAGGGCAAAAATAGCTCCGATTTTTATTGATTCGGCCATCACTGGTGAGGGCATGGAAAGAACCGTAAATCCGAGGCAAAGAAATGTGATAATTGCAGCTTGATATCGAAAGAAGAGAAGAAACATCGTCTTGTTTATCTGCATAATACGCCGGGCTATGGAATAATTAGTTTTTTGTAAATTTGTTTCCCATCCTGAAACTGAATGATAATGATGCCTTTTTGAAGTGGGTCTCCGTTTTCATCAAAGGTGATCGCTCCGGTAGCTCCCGGGAAATTACCTGTGGCTGCGAGAGCGTCGCGGATTGCCTTGCGATCAAGACTCCCGGCCCGGGTGATTGCGTCGGCCAGGATCATCACCGCATCATAGGCCAGAGGGCTGCTATTGTTCTCAATCTCTTTTCCATAGGCAGTATAATACAGTTCTTTCATTTTCCGACTTGCAGCAAAAGGCACCTTTGGATGCCACGGTGCGGACTGGAAGCTGCCATTGATGGCCGGTCCGGTGAATTTCCCGATCTCATCCCAGGCGTCTCCACCGAGGAAAGTTGTCGAAAAACCCATTGTTGCGGCTTGTTTAATGCATAGGCCGCTATCTCTGGTATATCCTGGGAGGTAGACGACATCGGGTTTCAGCCGGATAAGTTCTTTAATATTTATCGAAAAGTCGGTCGCGTTGCCTCGATAGTAAATTTCAGAGAGAATTTTACCATCGGTTTTCTTAAAAGCATCCCTGAAATACTCGCCAAGCATTATGCTGTAAGCCTCATCAATATTGGTGAGGACGACGGCACTTTTCGCGTGTAATTCATCACGCGCGAATTTGGCCATGGCGACTCCCTGGAAAGAATCGAGAAAGCAGGCCCTGAAAATGTAGTCTTTGCCCTTGGTTACTTCAGGATTTGTAGAACCTGGGCTGATCATGGGAATTCCAGCTTTCTGAAGGATCGGTGCTATGGCCAGCGAATGGGAACTCCAGTGGGCACCAATAACCGCGGTAATGTCTTGCAAGACTAATCGACGCGCAGCCTGAGCGGAACCGATGGGGGTGCTGAGGTTATCGAAAAGGACCAGTTTCAGTGGTTTACCAAGCACTCCGCCGTTTGCGTTGATATGGCAGATGGCCAATTTGGTCATTTCGATCAGTGGCTTATTGTGGGGAGCTGCAAGACCTGTTTCCGAGAATATGGCACCAATCTTAATTGGCTCGGCGTCATCGGAAATTGTCGCCCCTATAATAAACTGCGGCAGGAGGAGCGACAGCAGTGTCAGAAATAAAACCAGATGAAAAATCTGTTGTCCAAACTGCAGCTTGGGGGTTTTACGACAAAAGTTCATGTGCTTCCGTGTCGCCATTAGTGTTATATCTTTGTTGAAAATTCAGGCACAACGTTCAGCCACACCCAGCTGTGATTTAAGAACGATAAAGATGCGTGTGGCACGTTTTGCCCACTTTCCATCAGTATACGTAAAACATATTAAAAAGAAAAGGGCTCGATGTTCAGAGGATGTTTTAAGTATACGCAACAAATCGGTGTGTGTAGCTGCGCTATTGGCTTGCCTTGATAGTGATTTGATTCGCAATATGACATCCTCCTCCAGCAATTATGAATAATCGCATGCGGTTGTTTGCGCGGTAAGAATCCTTAGAATGTTGGTAACGAATGGAAAAAGGTTTCCGGTTTCTTGTGTTCCATAACCAAAGGTTGTGCAAAATATGATATTTCAGCCCAGAAGTTTACGACAGCGGACGCTGTTCTTCATCCTGGCCCCGACTCTTCTGCTTTTGATATCGTTGTCAGTCGGTGGGTTTCTATTTGTCCGGAATATTCTTCTTGATCAATGGGGTGAGACGGCAGTCGCAAAATTACAGCGAACTGCTCATCTTATTGATATGGAATTGCGCAGACCAAAGGATTTGCTCCATCTCTTGCGGAGTTCTGATAATGCGGAAGTCACTCGCCAAATTTTCACCCATATTCTTCAACAGATAAAGGAACTCGATGGAGTTGTCGGGGTCAATGTCGAATGGCCGGATAACGACATTTCCAAAGAACCGGAGTCAGGCATGAAAATGAATTCTGCGATGGGGATGATGCACGGATATCGTGTGGAACGGTTTGAAATCGGTCCGCCTAGATACAATAGTCAATTGAAAAATCGAACAGTGTCACTGATATCCGACATAACTGACAAAGATGATAATAAAGTGGGCAGGGTGGAGGTGATCATATCATTTGATAAATTAATTGGTCAGGTTATCAATGCTCCCTGGTGGAAAAGTAATAAGGCATATTTGTTAGACAGCAAAGGCAATGTCCTGGCGAGCACTGCTCAGGTGTTGAATCTGGAAGATTATTTCCCCATGCGTGCTTTCGGTACCGTCAACGCTCTTGAAAAGGCAACATTGAAGGCAATGCAAAACAAAACCTTTGGTACGATTTTCGGTCCGGGTTCTCCCCCCGAAGAGATAAGTGGCTTCTACCGTCTTACCGAAGCACCCTGGACCATGGTAGTTATGGCTCCTGGTGAAAAAGTGTTGCAACCGATTATTCGATTCAAGCTCTTTTATATCCTCACTTTTACCTTCTGTATTCTTTTAATCCTGGTTATTATCCGGCAGGCAACAAACGCAGTAACTAAGAGAATAAAGGAAGTCTCCGCCGCAGCAGATGATCTGGCCAGGGGGAGATTCGGGCCTCCTCTTGCAATCACGACAAAAGATGAAGTTGGAGAGTTGACCAGAAGTTTTAACCAGATGACGGGGCAGCTCAAACACCGTCTCGCCATGAAAGAAGCTATCAACGTGGCGAGGGAGGTTCAGCAAAACCTTCTGCCCCAAGAAAGCTTTTCGGCAAAAGGTCTTCTGGCCAGCGGCATGAGCCTCTATTGTGACGAAACCGGGGGCGACTATTTTGATATTATCACATTTCCCGATAACGATCAGAAAGTCAGTGTAGTCGTCGGAGATGTAGTAGGTCATGGGATTGGCGCAGCTCTGCTGATGACCACAGTGCGGGCGCTCCTCCGTTGCCGTGTTTTTCTGCCCGGTCGCCTGGATGAAATAATGAACGATGTGAATAAGCTCTTATGGAGGGATACGTGCAAATCCGGCAATTTTGTCACCTTGTTTTACCTGGAAGTAGATCGTCTGCAAAGCACCATGCGCTGGGTACGAGGCGGCCACGATCCGGCCATGGTCTATTCCATTGTCAGCCATGAATTTTCAGAGCTAAAAGGAAATGGAGTGGCTTTGGGGGTTGATGCAGAGCTGAATTTTGAGTACAACGAGCTGCTTATATCAGACGACCCTCAACTTATCCTCATCGGGAGTGATGGAGCCTGGGAGGTTGAGAGTGCTACCGGGGAGCAGTTCGGCAAAGAACGTATCAGAAAAATACTCGCTGCAACCTGCGACTCGCAACCGGAAGAAATATTACAGGCAATAATAGAGGAAATTAACGCATTCAGGGGAAAAGCACCTCAAAATGACGACATTACCCTGGTTGTGGTCAAGACATGCTAGGAGCTTGTCCGAGAATGCTCTTTTCCCCCAATCTGCGTTATTTCCAGGAAATGAATGTTCGCAGGTAAGCGTAGACTCCGATCTCAACTATATGGCTGTGCTTGATTTCCTGAAAATGCCTTGATCTGAGAGAAAATACCTATTCTCAAACAACCTCCTCGACTTTCTTATGAGAGCATTGGGTCCATGGAAAAAGGAAAAATATGAAAGTCCGGAAAGTCCGCCTCGTGCAGCAGATAATCGCTGTACTGTTTTTCAGGGTGTTACTTAATACGGGCAGGCGTTTTATTTATCCTTTTGCTCCGACTCTCAGCAGAGGTCTTGATGTGCCACTTGCTGCAATCACCTCGATTATTGCCACCAGCCAGGTAACCTCTCTATTGGGCTTGTTCAGTGGTCCACTGGCGGATCGGATTGGCTACCGTTTTACGATGAGGGCCGGTCTTGCCCTCCTGGCCGGAGGTATGTTGCTTTGTGGACTGTTACCCACCTATTGGCCGGTGTTCATTGGGCTGGTGGTCGCAAGTTTTGGTAAAACGGTATTCGATCCGGCGATTCAGGCTTTTATTGGACGAAATGTGCCTTATGCAAGACGCGGCAGGGTGATCGGCGCCGTGGAAACCGCCTGGGCGGGCAGCACCCTGATCGGCATCCCTGCTTTAAGTCTGATCATCGAACATGTCGGACTCAATAACGCATTTTATATAATGGCATTGCTCGGAGCGATAGGCTGGATCTCCATCAGCCGGGTGATTCCTCCAGACGAGCCAAATGTCGATTCGAAACATGAAAGAATAGACGTACGCACCTCTCTTAAGCAGCTCGTGAAGATCCGTCCCGCCGTGGGAATGCTGGCCTTTGGTTTTTGGATATCCATTGCCAATGACAGTTTGTTCGTCGTCTATGGAGCTTGGTTTGAAAAGGATTTCCTGGTTAGTCTCGTCACTCTTGGTTTCAGTACCGTGGCAATCGGAGCCGCCGAATTGCTCGGCGAATCAATGACCGCGATCTTTTCCGATCGTTTGGGATTAAAGAAGGCAGTTATTCTTAGGGATCTGTCTGGCAATTTGTCGCTTATGTACTCCTGCCGTTTCTGGGTCGAACATTACCGCTGGCAATGGCTGGAATGTTCTGTGTCTTCCTTACCTTTGAGTTCACCATTGTTACCAGTTTTTCCCTCAGTACCGAGCTGATGCCCAAATCTCGGGCAACGATGATGTCCGGCTTCTATGCCACTGCCGGCGTCGGACGGATGGTTGGCGTTCTTCTTGGCGGCTTCCTCTGGAAAGTTGGGGGCATTACCGTGGTCTCCTGGACCTCCGCCGGTTTTACCTTCATCGGTCTCTTGTCGCTGGTCTGGGGTTTGCATGGTTGGCGCCGGGATTAGTGGAAATATGGAAACACACCTTGGCATGGTAATTGCGGCCTTGATCCTTTGGTCTTGCGCGCCTATTTACAGTCAGTTATGATGCTAAAATGTTACTATATTTCTGATAGATAGAAATTGGTTGAGCAACTGATTACGAAAAAAGTGGCTCTGTTTAACAGAGCACGATAGGCGGCAGATTAGAGTTGAAACAGAATGACAGCCGAAGTCTTCTCAATAGAGGAGGATTGTAAGATGGGCTGAAAAAATAGATTTTTAACAAGAAAGGCGGGAGAGAGTATTAATGGCAGGAAACAATGAACTGGAAAAAACTCTGTGGGCGGCGGCAGACAAACTTCGCTCGAATATGGATGCCGCCGAGTACAAGCATATAGTTCTTGGTCTGATTTTTTTAAAATATATTTCAGACGCTTTCAGTGATTTGCACGAGCAACTCAAAGCGGGTAAAGGGGAGTTTGAAGGAGCCGACCCGGAAGATGCTGACGAATATTTAGCAAATAATATTTTCTTCGTGCCGGAAAAAGCCAGGTGGCAGTATTTGCAAGACCGGGCCAAGCAGCCGGAGATTGGCAAGTGGCTAGACGAGGCAATGGACGCCATCGAAAAAATCAACTCGTCACTTAAGGGAGTGCTGCCCAAAATCTATGCCGACCCGGAATTGAATAAGCAGCGTTTAGGAGAACTTATCGACCTGATAGGCACCATCGGCTTTAGCCAGGATGGTCACAAGGCCAAGGATCTGTTGGGGCGAGTGTATGAATACTTTTTAGGTCAGTTTGCTGATGCCGAAGGAAAGAAGGGTGGCCAGTTCTGGACTCCGCAAAGCATCGTTAAGGTGTTAGTCGCCATGCTCGAACCCTACAATGGCCGGGTCTATGACGGTTGCTGCGGCAGCGGCGGAATGTTCGTGCAGAGTGAACGTTTTGTGGAAGAACATCAGGGGAACATCAAAGATCTGTCTATCTATGGGCAGGAATCTAACCCTACCACCTTGCGGCTGGCCAAGATGAATCTGGCCATTCGAGGTATTGATGCCCGCATTGAGCTAGGTGATACCTTCCTCAGCGATAAGCACCAGGACCTGAAGGCCGATTACATACTTGCCAATCCGCCCTTTAATGTGAGCGACTGGAGTGGCGAACATCTGCGCGACGACAGCCGCTGGAAATACGGCGCGCCACCAACCGGCAACGCCAACTATGCCTGGTTGCAGCACTTTGCCTATAAGCTCAGTCCTAACGGCACGGCAGGAATTGTGCTGGCCAACGGCAGCATGAACTCCAACTCCGGTGGCGAAGGTGAGATCCGCAAAAGCATGATCGAAGCAGGTCTGATCGATTGCATGGTGGCTCTACCGGCCCAGCTCTTCTATAACACCATGATTCCTGCCTGCCTCTGGTTTCTGGCCCGTAACAAGACCAACGGTAAATTTCGTGACCGTTCCGGCGAAATCCTCTTTATCGATGCCCGAAAGGTTGGCTCCATGATCAACCGTCGCAATAAGGAATTTTCTGATGTTGACATCGCCTTGATCACCGACACCTACCATGCCTGGCGCAATATCGGTGGACAGTATGAAGACATCGCCGGTTTCTGCAAAGCAGCTTCCCTGGAAGAAGTTCGGAAAAATAATCACGTCCTTATGCCAGGCCGTTATGTCGGCACCGAGGTGGAAGAGGATGACGGCATCCCCTTTGAAGAAAAGATGAACGTGCTCACCACCAAGTTGGCCGAGCAGTTTGCCAGGGGGAGTGAATTGGAGAAGGCTATTCGCAAGAACTTAAAGGGGATTGGCTATGAGTTCTGATGCGATAAATAAGAAAAAAGAAAGCACAACAAATCCTGAGAATATCCGCAAAACAAGGGGCTCTTCGAAACCTGAAGTGATGATGCCCGTACCGGCTAACCTGCTGGAAATGCCCGAAGGATATGCGACGTTCTTCTCTGGCTTGAAAGAACGCATCACCCGCGAGCGCATCAAGGCGGTGTTGTCTGCTAACTCGGCTTTGGTTCTGATGTATTGGGATATCGGGCAAGCCATCCTTGAACGTCAAAAGAAGGAAGGTTGGGGTGCCAAGGTCATCGATCGGCTCTCCCATGATCTGAAAAAGGCCTTCCCGGACATGACCGGATTCTCTCCGAGGAATCTGAAGTACATGCGTAAATTCGCCGAATCCTGGTCGGAACGATCAATCGTGCAAGAGGTGCTTGCACAAATCACCTGGTACCACAATCTGGCTTTGCTGGAGAAAGCAGGCGATGCGGAAATCCGATTGTGGTACGCAAAAAAAACATTGGAGCACGGGTGGAGCCGCAACACCCTGGCGGTCCAGATTGAAACCAGGCTGCACGAGCGGCAAGGCAAGGCGATCAATAACTTTCAAGCCGCTTTACCCCCGGCTGATTCGGATATGGCCGCCCAAATTTTCAAAGATCCTTATGTCTTTGACTTTCTGGGTACCGATGATCCACGCCGCGAGGTCGAACTGGAGCAAAAACTGATCGACCATATCCAAAAGTTTCTGCTGGAGCTTGGTCAGGGGTTCGCTTTCGTGGGGCGACAGGTTCCGCTGGAGGTCGGCAGCAAGGACTTTTATCTTGATTTGTTATTCTACCATCTTAAGCTTCGCTGCTATGTGGTGATTGAACTAAAAGCGGGCAAATTTGAACCCGGTCATGTCAGCCAGCTCAACTTTTACCTCAATGTGGTGGATGATCTGTTGCGGTATCCGGATGATAAACCATCGATCGGTCTCCTGCTGGTTAAGGACAAGGATCAGATGGTGGTGGAATACTCACTGGCTGGATTCAACAAACCTATCGGCGTTGCCCAGTGGGAACGGCAAATCACCCAATCCCTGCCGGAGAATTTGAAGTCGAGTCTACCGACGGTAGAAGAGATTGAAGCGGAGTTGGGAGGGGACTTGAGATGAGTGCAAGTGGGTGGATTGAAACAAAGTGGGGCGAGCTTGCAACCTTAGAATATGGGAAATCTCTGAGAGATTATGCAAATCACAAAGGCGAAATCCCCGTTTTTGGCACCAATGGGCAAATCGGCTTTACGAACAAATCATTATGTGCCTATCCATCTGTTGTTGTTGGGCGAAAAGGTGCCTATCGTGGGATTCATTACTCAGATAAGCCATTTTTTGTTATCGATACAGCCTTTTACTTAAAGCCAAAATCTGACGAACTTAATTTGAAGTTTGCCTACTACCAACTACTGACGTATGACATAAATGGCATGGATAGCGGCTCAGCTATTCCATCAACAAGTAGAGAAGATTTTTATAATCTTCCAGTTACCTTGCCAGACTTTCTCACCCAAACCCGTATCGCCGCCATCCTCTCTGTGTTAGATGACAAGATCGAACTGAACCGCCAAACCAACGCCACGCTGGAGGACATTTCCCAAGCAATTTTCAAGGAATGGTTTGTGGATTTTCGCTTTCCCGGTGCCACCGGCGATATGCAGAACAGCGAACTTGGCTCGATTCCAGAAGGATGGCAGGTTGGGAAAATAAAAGATTTCACTCAAACAATTCAGTATGGATTTACACAAAGTGCATCTGTTGAAGAAGTGGGGCCTCATTTTTTACGAATTACTGATATCCAAAACGGCCGAATCAATTGGGACAGTGTCCCCTATTGCTCAGTTGATGATAAGAATTGGGAAAAATATAGGATTGAAGGTTACGATATATTTATTGCACGCACAGGAGCATCAACAGGTGAAAATATTTTGGTGGTGAATCCGCCAAAAGCTGTATTTGCTTCTTACTTGATAAGGATACAATTTGCGCAACCAGAATTAGCGGTATTTATTGGAAAATTATTGAGGTCAAGACAATATTTCGAATTTATCGATTCTATAAAAAGTGGTTCAGCGCAACCTAATGCCAATGCACAGCAACTAACCGATTTTAAAATATGTCTACCTACTATTGATATTTTACAAGCCTATTTTAACATTGTCGCTCAGATTGAAGATCTCAAAGTTGCGCACGAAACTCAATCAGCTAATCTTGCAGGAATCCGTGACTCCCTTCTTCCCCAACTTATGTCTGGTGAGATCGAAGTATGAGCGACGAACTACAATACGCTGACCAACGTTGCCAGGGATTCAACGAATCCTTGGATGAAGAGGGTGAGGTGACCATTGCCAATATCCCTTTCCAGCGTAGCCGTATTCTGTTCGAACTTGCCCATGAGACTTACAAAGATGCCTACAACGAATTTTTAGAACGGGGTTTTGAAGATTTAAAGCAGGTCGTCTTTGACGATTATCCAGCTTGCATCGCTTATAATTACCGACTTTCCGAACGAGGTGAAGGGGCGGACGACCCGGTTCGGAAACTGCTGCACTTGAAAGATACCTGGGAATCCATCGTTTTTGTGTTTTATTCACTGGTCATGGGCGAGATCCGTCATAAAGCCATTGACATGAAAAACGCACAACATTTTGTTTCCTTTGATCCAGGCGGTAACCCACGTTACGCCTATTTCAACACTGACAAAATTTTATCCGATGCCCTCAAACAGAAAATTCAGAATATTAAGGGATTGATTCTTAACGGCAAAACGAACAACCTTGGATTCAAGTTTAAGGAAATTGATGAGAGTCTGTGTGACGACCTGTTGCGCTTACAGGATATACGCAACGACATTTCCCATCACACTGCGCCGACTCGAGAACAGGCCGAAAGTGAGCTTCAGCAAGTTTTGCCAATTTTTCAGGAAATGCTGACCAAGACCCGCTTCCTGGAGAACTGCAAAATCCTGCGGTTCGAATCCTTGTCCACAACCTGCAAGTGCGAAGCTTTCAATGGACATTTTTTGAATCGAGAGTATGAAAATCCCACCTTCACCGATTCGCATAAAGGTTACGTTCTTGGGCTTGGTCAAGACCAGATCTTTGTGGTCTGGGATGCCGAGTGTTTCAGTCTCTCGCCTTTCCTTCATTTTGATAAGGATTTGACCGGTCATGAGTCATACCTCTGCTTTTACAAAAAGAAAAAGGAAGGAAAGTATTGGTACGAGCCGATTAAGATTCGCACCGAGAAAACGTTTGAAGGGCTTCAGGCCCGTTTCGAGGCAGAGAAAGATGCAATTATAGGACTGGTGGTGCCATGAGCAACCGACTGTATGAATCCGAGATTGAACAGATTACCCTTGACATCCTTTCTGGCGAGAATGGTTATGTGGTGGCCTTTGGTCCCGAGCTCTCTGAAGGTGACCGAAAGGAGCGTGAATATACCGAGGTTGTGTTACAAGGCCGCCTGCGGAGCGCCATTGACCGTCTGAACAAGACCATCCCTGCCGAAGCTCGAGAAGAGGCAGCTAAAAAGGTACTACGCACGGTATCGATTAATCTGCTGGATAACAACGAAACCTTTCACCGGATGCTTACCGATGGAATTGATGTTAAATTCTCCATCGGTGACGGCAAGACCAAGACCGACAAGGTTTGGCTGGTAGATTTTGCTGATCCCGACAATAACGAATTCCTGGCGGTCAACCAGTACACGGTGCTGGAAAACCATAATAACAAACGACCCGATGTGGTGCTGCTGATCAATGGCCTGCCGTTAGTGGTAATGGAGCTGAAAAATGCCGTTGACGAGAACGCGGATGTCAAGTCGGCCTTCAATCAGTTGCAGACTTACAAGCAGCTGATCCCCTCTCTCTTCATCTACAACGCCGTTCTGATCATTAGCGACGGTTGGTTTGCCAAGGTCGGCACCCTCTCCAGTGATTATTCCCGCTTCATGGAATGGAAAACAGGAGACGGTGAAACCATCGTCGACACCAAACGAGAATCTGCCCTGGAGCCGATGATTAAAGGGCTGTTGAACAAAAGAACGCTGCTTGAGGTCATTCGTCATTTCATCGTTTTTGAGAAGACTAAGGAAGAAACCATTAAAAAGGTGGCGGCCTATCATCAATTTTATGCGGTGAATAAGGCTATTGACTCGACGATTCGGGCAGCTTTGCCAGTGGAGGATGCGGCACAATTTGAGAGCCGTGAAGATCCGGCGAAATATGGCTTTGCCAGCGCTAAGGACCAACCCGCCGGGGACAAACGGGCCGGTGTTGTGTGGCATACCCAAGGGAGCGGTAAGAGTTTGTCCATGGTCTTCTTTGCCGGAAAGCTGGTCCTGGCTGAAGCGATGAACAACCCGACCCTGATGGTGCTCACCGATCGCAACGACTTGGATCAACAGCTGTTCGAAACCTTCAGCAATTGTCGACAACTGCTGCGCCAGACACCTTGTCAGGCTGCCAATCGTGAAGAATTAAAGAAACTGCTCGCGGTAGCATCCGGTGGGGTGGTCTTTACCACCATCCAAAAATTCCTGCCTGAGCAAGTGGGAGGAAAATATCCGCTTCTTTCCCTGCGGCGCAACATCGTCGTCATTGCCGATGAGGCACATCGAAGCCAATATGATTTTATTGACGGCTTTGCCCGGCATATGCGCGATGCCCTGCCCAATGCCACCTTTATCGGTTTTACCGGCACGCCTATCGAAAAGGAAGATAAAAATACTCAGGCGGTTTTCGGCGATTATATCGATGTGTACGATATTCAGCAGGCGGTGGAAGACGGTGCCACAGTTCGCATCTACTACGAAAGTCGTCTTGTCAAAATCGAGCTTTCGCAAGCCGATCAACAGGTTTTGGATGAACGGGTCGAGGAGGTCACTGAAGGCGACGAGTTGACCGAAAGGCAAAAGCGCTTTGCCAAATGGACCGGCAAGGAAGCTGTGGTTGGCAGCCAGAGACGTTTGCAGCAGGTTGCTGCAGACCTGATTCACCATTTTGAACAGCGGCTGGGGGCGGCGGATGGCAAAGGGATGATTGTCTGCATGAGTCGCCGGATTTGTGTCGAACTGCATGCCCAGATCATTAAGCTGCGGCCGCACTGGTACGACGCAGATGACGATAAAGGCACGATCAAAGTCATCATGACCGGCTCTGCCAGTGACCCGCTGGAGTGGCAGGAGCATATCCGCAATAAACCACGCCGCAAGACTATTGGTGATAGGCTGAAGGACCCGAAGGATCCGCTCCGACTGGTTATTGTCCGGGATATGTGGCTGACCGGCTTTGATGCTCCCTGTCTGCATACGCTCTATATCGACAAGCCGATGAACGGCCACAACCTTATGCAGGCAATTGCCCGGGTCAACAGGGTTTTCGGCGACAAGGAAGGCGGCTTGATCGTCGATTATATCGGCATTGCCCAGGATCTGAAAAACGCCATGGCCGTTTACGCCGAAAGGGGCAAAGGGCAGTTGGCCTATGATCAGGAAGAGGCCGTAGCCAAGATGCTGGAGCTGCACGAAATTGTCGGGGATATGTTCGGCACCTTCAATTATCGCAAATATTTTGCTTTGGAGCCGAAGGAGAAGCTGGGTTTCATTTTGGATGCCGCCAACTTCATCTCAGAGTTGACGGATGAGCAGAATGGGAAGACTGTTCGCAACGGCAAGGATCGGTTTAAGGAAAACGTCGTCAAGTTGCAAAAGGTGTTCAGTCTGTCCGTCCCTCACCCCAAGGCCTATGAAATTAGGGATGACCTTGCTTTCTTTCAGGCGATTAAGGCCCGCTTTGCCAAGTTTGATGAACAGAGCAAGACACACACCAATGAGGAAATTGAGACCGCCATCCGCCAGATTGTCAATGATGCAATAATTTCTCGAGGATGTGATCGATGTCTTCGATGCTGCAGGAATAAAGAAACCGGATATTTCTATTTTGTCGGATGAGTTTCTGTCCGAAATTCAGGGGATGAACAGAAAAAATCTGGCCCTCGAACTGTTAAAACGTCTTCTGAACGATGAAATCAGAAATCGGTCAAAATTAAATCTTGTCCAGGGGAAGAAGTTTTCAGAGTTATTGGCCAACGCAGTTAAACGCTACCAGAACGGCCTGATCGATTCTGCGAAAATCATTGAAGAACTGATTCAGCTTGCCAAGGATATCAGGGAAGCCGATAAGCGAGGCGAGAAACTTAACCTTCGGGTTGATGAACTCGCATTCTTCGATGCTTTGGCGGATAACCCGACAGCAGAAACTATTTTAGGCGATCAGACACTGAAACAGATTGCCCATGAATTGGTTGACAGCGTAAGAAAAAACACATCCATTGATTGGCAGTTGAAGGAAAGTGTACAGGCAAAATTGCGGGTTTTAGTGAAACGCATACTTAGAAAACACAAGTACCCACCGGATGATCCAAGCACAGGGGAATATACCGTTTCAGTCAACAAGGTGCTTGATCAAGCGGAACTGTTGGCAGATTTTTGGACAAATGATAAAATTACTAACCACTCGTGAGCCTTATAATCTATAGGAAAGGGAAGGAATTGTGGAAAAGGTATTCGGATAACTCTATAAAAATTTCGGGCCAGAAGTGAAAGCCTTGGAGAAGGCTGCCAAAGAAGTAGGTGTCTATACGGATATTGGCGTGGCCCAGCGGGATGTCGATTACAGCCGGGGCACTCTGTATTGCTCTCAGTTATACTTTGGACCCGACGGGAGTTTGTTGGACAATCATCGAAAGCTAAAACCGACGGGTTCCGAGCGTCTTATCTGGGGTGTAGGGGACTGCAGTTCTTTGCCTGTATTTTCAACGAAAGTTGGCAGGTTTCGCGGTCTTATCTGCTGGGAGAATTATATGCCGCTAGCCCGAATGGCATTATATATGTCAAAGGTGTTGAAATTTATCTCGAACCAACTGCAGACCAGCGGGAGATCTGGTAGGCAACAATAACAATGCGCCATATCGCCTACGAAGGTCGTTGCTTTGTTCTCGGCTACAATCAATTTGTAACAAAAGCGATGTATCCGACCGACTTAGACATAATCGAAGAACTGGACAGTCAGCCTGATGTGATGTGCCGAGGGGGAAATGTTGTCATTTTCCCATTTTGAGAAAGTCATAGCAGGCCCTCTTTATGACTAAGAAGGGATTCTCTACGTAGAACTGGACTTGTCTGAGACCGCTAAGGCTAAAGTTGATTTTGACGTTGTGGGTCATTATGCAAGACCTGATATTTTCTATCTTCAGGTGAACTGTGAACCACAGACACCAGTGAGCTATGGATGTCGGAAATAGCACAGGTAAAATCAATCACATTTTGAAATCGGTTGAAATGATGTTATAGCGCCGCATAATCCGTTGCAGTGCCTGCCTCTCCAGGCCGCAATCAGCCGCTGCTTTTGTCACATTGCCTCCATGGCGGGTCAGGAGGTTACGCAGATAGCTCACCGAGAACCGTGTGACCATTTCTGCTTTGGCTTCATTATACTCAGAGCTGAACAAATTCTCAAAATTATTGATCTCGGGCTGTTTTTTATTGTTGTGGAGTCCGTTGATATCAGCCATCTCCACTCGGCCTCGGGTGGCAAGAAGAACGATACGTTTGATCTTGTTTTGCAGTTCCCGCACATTACCCGGCCATTTCTTTTGATAGAGATACTGGAGCACGTCAGGCGAGAGGATAAGGTCGTCCCGGCCGTATTGCCGTTTGAACTGTGTCAGGAAGTGATGGATGAGCAGTGGCACATCCTCCTTCATCTCTTCAAGATTCGGCATTACCACTGTGACAACATTGAGGCGATGAAATAAATCCTCACGAAACTCGCCGACCCGAATTTTGGCTTCCAGATCCTGATTGGTGGAGGCGACAACCCGGACATCCACTTTTATGGTTTTATTTTGTCCCAACGGCTGAAATTCTTTTTCCTGCAATACCCGCAGCAGCTTAGTCTGAACAGTGGTTGGTATGTCGGCTATTTCGTCAAGGAGAAGGGTTGACCCATCGGCTTCGAGGAAAAGTCCTTTCTTCTCCTGTGTTGCACCGGTAAAAGCGCCTTTACTGTAGCCGAAAAGTTCACTTTCCAGGACGCTTTCCGGCAGGGCAGGGCAATTGACAGTGATCATCGGTCGTTGTTTGCGGTCACTGAGATTGTGCAGCGCCCGGGCTGCAAGTTCTTTGCCTGTGCCGCTTTCGCCCCGGATCAGTACAGTAACATCAGTATTCGCTACCCTTGCCAGCAGATCGAGGATCCTTTCCAATGCAGGGCTCTGGCCGATGAAACCCTCCGGTTGTGCAAGATTGCTCAGTCTCTCTCGAAGTTGAGAGTTTGCCCGTAACAAAGCCGTACGCTCAAGGCCGTTTCGGATGACCCGGACGATGTGCTCCTTTTCAAAAGGCTTTTGCAGAAAATCGTAGGCGCCATCCTTTAAGGCCTGGACCGCCATATCGATGGTGCCGTATCCGGTCATAATGACGACTGAAATTGTTGGATCATGTTTCTTGATTTTTTTCAGGAGTTCCAGGCCGTCCAGATCGGGCATTTTAATGTCGCTTAAAATCACCTCAGGCCTGAACTTGCCTAGCCGTTCCAAGGCAACAAGCCCGGACGGGGCGGAGATCACGTCGCAGCCACATTTTTTTTCGATGACTAGCCGCAACATGGACAACATGTCGGGTTCGTCGTCGACGATCATCACCAGTCTTCGGGCAGAATCGTTCTCTAGGGAATTAGGGTTGTTCATCGGAGATTTTCCTGGCGGCGAGATATTGGAAATAACGTTGGATAAATTTGCCCGAAACACTGTCGGAAAAACTCACCGTAGGCGGGGGTTGATCTATTTGCTGTGCAAACAGGGCCTCAAAAACATCTTGGGATAGTCGGGCAAGTTCCCCATTAATTTCGGCAATACTCTCGGCATTAAGGGCAAAGCCCTTGAGCCGGCAATGGATGGGTCTGGCATTATGGAGCAGGCAGATATCGTTCTGGTGCAAGGGACACCCCTGTCCTGAATCTGGTTTTCCGGCGGCGTCGTCTGTTTGGCCAATTTCCGTATCCTGTCCGGGTGGTTCTTTCCCAAAGCCATTTGCAAGTTTGATGACCGCCTTTCTCTGTTCAGCGGATAGGCTGATGTTAACCTTATTATTCAGATGGAGCGCCTCAATAAGCTCAAGCTTAAAGATCCTGTTGCAAGGCTCTGAGCCACTGCCGGAACAGCATTCGGGAGAAGGTGGTGCGGTTAAAAGGTCTATCTTCTTCAGCAGCTGCTCATAACGAGTGTAAAATTCGCTCAGATCAGCGCTGTTCCTGTTCTCCGGAGTGGGTTCACCGAAGGTCAGCTGACCTTCCTGTTTGCCAAATTTTCGGAGCAGCCACCATTGGGAAAAATTGGTTGGAGTGGCTCTGGTGGTTTTCATCATCTTACCGGCTTTTTTCAAACCGAATCCGCGACGCAGCAGGTAGGCGGTGACAAAGGTACCGGTTCTGCCGATGCCGTGTTTGCAGTGAACAAGAACCTTTTTGCCAAGATAGGTGGCTTCATCAAGCCACGCCAATCCCTCTTCCATTGCCGCCATCTTGGGCGCAGTTTCGTCCGGGATCGGTAGCCAAAAGACTTCAAATCCAGCATCTTTTTCAATTTGGTGCAGGTCGCTGAACTCCCCACAGAGATTGACGATAGCGCCGATGCCCTGTTCTTTGAGGCTGTTCAGTTCCTCATAGGACATGGGAGCGTATCCAACAGCCAGATTTTTAGTAATCCAGGTGAGTGTATACCCAGGCATCAGCCAAACCTATTCATTTGAAAAGTCATATCTGCCTCGAAAAAAATCCTCAACCATACCCTCAATCATCTTTTCGTCGGTGAGCACCATGTCCAGAAGCCGTACGGCACCAAGCAGACGACCCACCTGATCCAGACGATCTGCGGTTATCTTTTTATCATACCGCATTAACCTGGCATCCAGCAACTCGCCTGTTTGATCACAAACAAAATTGAGTCTGGTCAAGACCTTTATAATAAAGCCGAGACGGAGGTCCTTGCCGAGGCTATTGCCACCACCTCCGGCAAAGCGCATCAGAATATAATTTTCTTCCGGAGTGTCTCCGCAGAGGCAATCCAGCAGTGTGAAATGGTACCCGAAGCGAATGTTTACATTGAGGTATTCCGGCGAGATCAGGCAAAAGCTAACCAGCGAACTATCAGTTTTGCCGGCAATTCCCCCGGCAAGAGCGATGGAGTCGTAACTTTGCCAGTCGAAATGGGATCGGTCTCGCCAGGTCACCCCCGGATGGGCGAGACCCTGCCAGAGCGCCTGAAGTGGCAGGCAGCATACATCAGTGATTGTAACTTCCGCTTGGCCGGCAGTACCTTGTGATAAACCACCACCCACATCAATGACATGCATTTGCAGGGGTATATTTGTCTGTAATCGTTTCCCTTTGGGTTTTCGAAAAAGACTATCGGTCGACTGGATAAACATGGCCTGTACCGACTTTTCATGGGTAAACCTGAGGATATCATGCAAAGACCTGCAGTTTTCCGGACAAAATGAAGAGCTCGTCGGATCGATCAAGGCGAGAGGCGAGGTGAAATCGATCACCATTTTCAAGGTGCGATAGAAGGGGCTGTTATGTGTTCTTTTCAGCTTGTTGCCGTCCTTTGCAAGTTGAGCAGTACCCCTGTAAACGGATTGTTTATCCGCCCACAGAGTCAGTTGTGTTCCGTTTTTCAGTTGCAAACAGTTTTCCTCTGTCTGGACCAGAGCTGGAATACCGAATTCTCTGGCCACCGAGGAAAAGTGATCGGCAGTGCTGCCATACCTGGCAAGAACTCCTGACAGGTGGGGCAAAAGCGTTACCAGTGATGGAGGCATTACTTCGCAAACAAGAATTGAACCGTCAGGAATGTTCTGCAGATCGGCAGTTGTCGTGAGATTAAACACCGGTCCACAGCAAATACCTGGGGCAGCGGTTGTTCCACCCTGAAACAGCAGCGAAAGGTTTTTCAGGTCCGGACCATTGGTTTCGGGTTTGTCACGCTCCAACCTCAGACGACGGGCCTGCAGGAGATAGAGAGTATTTCCGGTATCACAGCTCCACTCTATTTCCTGAGGTTCCTGGTAGTAGACAGCAACTTTTTCAGCCCAACTCGCAAGTAATCGGAGGCGGTCGTCAGGGAGTTCCTGGTCTGCTTGATCCGGACTGTGTCGAATGATTACTGTTTCGCCGTCAAGTTGACGAATTTCCTGGGTTGTCGGTATCGCCCTGCCGGCCATGAGGTTGTCGCCCAGACCGGATACCGAGTGCACAAGAGTGGTCAAGTCATCGGGGGCGGCGGGATTACCTGTGGCAATGACGCCGCTTATCCGGGCTTCCACCATAACCAACACGATGACCGCCATGGGGGTCTCTTCGTCGTCAAGGCCCTTGATTATCCTGTATAGAATTGCCTCGGGACTATATTTACTGACCAGAACCTGTCTGTAGGCGTCGATGATTCCAGTCCGTTCAACGTGCAGGAGAGAACAGTACTGCCCTGCAAAACTAAGAGAAGAATCCTCGCCAACGGCACTGGAACGGACCGCAAAGGTTGCACCTGGATATTTTGCCTCGAAAGTGTTGATTGCAACCTCAATTTCTCGTTCAAGATCGGGTGAAATACGAGCCTCGTTAATATATCCGGTGAGGGTTTCTGATACTTCTTGAAGCGAGACGAGGCAATTGATATCTGTCTGAGCCAACAGGCGGTCTATTTTTGGGCGTAGATCATTGAGCTCCAGGAAAGAGTTCCAGGCGGAGGTTGAAATAATAAATCCTGCGGGAACCGGCAGCTTGAGCAAATGCGACAGGTGGGACAGGTGCAACCCTTTACCGCCTGTCTGGAGATCATCGGAATACAGTGCCTCAATTGGCAGGATAAAGGGTGGTGCCGTGTTGCATTTCGGCGGGGCGAGGGCAAAACGGGCGTAAAAATCTATCTTTTTGTAGTAATCGATAAGGTTTTTATACTGTCCGGGAGCAAGCTTGTAGAGGCCGGCGACCAACCCCGCAACGCCGGTGGAAAAATCGCTGTAAAGAGCACGTATCCGGTTGATATCGACCGGTTTGGCGTTGTAGTAAATGTCTTCGAGTTCTGCGAGCAGGCTGTGGCATTTTCTGTCGCGTTCGAGCAACTCCTGAAAAGTTGCATATCTCTTTCTGATAAAGAGATCAGGGGAGATGAGCTGCTCAGAGAACTGTTTGAGTATATTCAGCATAATTCATTTCTTCCCCGGAAAAAGGCGGATAATCAGTCTGAAATTTTTCGTTTTTTCCGCCGTAATCTAAAATATGTAAACAGGACAAGACAATATGTCAGCAGGAAAACGAACTGGGGGTAGATTCCTTCAATGCCGAATCGGTTTTCGGGTACATGGAAAAGAATACCCGATGACTCAAGAGCATTTTCCAGCCAGAACAGACTAAGAAATATCGGCAACAGATAGACCAGGCCGTGTCTGGCAAAACGCTCGGCCAGATAGCTATTGAAGTCTTGATCGATATCGTTGTCGATGGTCTTGGCAAAGGTCTCCCTGCTCTTCCAGTCGCTGATCAGCTTCAGGTCATCCTGGGCAGCTTTCTTTTTGGTAAATGTCGCTTTGAAGACGGCCTCTTTTTCCTCGACCTGGAGAAGGTGGCGGATGACCATGGACAGCATTCCGGTCAAAAAAGCGATGAACATAATCTGCACAACAGGCGGGATGTGCAGGAATTGCAGGGGTTGGATAAGTAGTATATCCAACCCCCTGGCAACGAGAACAAAACCTGGGCTGATAACCTCAAAATAAAGCAAATCCAATAAGTTTGAGATGGTTTTAAACAGTTGTTCCATGTGTATCAGTCCCAGGTTGATGATTTAACGGAGGAAAAAGAGTGCGTCCGTATAGTTTAAAAAGACGATGACTAACGCCAGAGCAAGCATTCTCTTTAAGAAAATCTCCGGGAGATGCTTTTGGATTTTCGGTCCGACCATACCACCGGCAATGGCACCTGCGGCGATTGCTGCAGCCATTATCCAGTCTGGTTGGTAACCCATCAGGGAGAATTTGGCAATACCACCGACCGAGGTGGCGAAGGTGCCGGCGAGGGCAATCGGTACCGCAAGGTACATCGGGTAGCCCATGACTGTGGTCATGAACGGCATGAACATAAAGCCGCCGCCAACACCAAAGGATGAGGCGATCATACCCATCAGAATACCGGAGAGGAGCATGATCAATGGCCTTGCGACAAAGGTCTCGCCCCAGAATTTCATGTCGAACTTAATGATGTTGAATTTCTCGAATTCAACCTTACCAAGTTCCATGGCCTTGCCGGAAGATTTGGCCTCTTTCACTGCGGCATTGAATTTCTGGATAATGGCCTTCATCGCTTTCTTTTTCTCGATGGAGCTAGGCATACTTTCCATGAAGAGTTTGATGCCGATGACCAAACAGATAATACCCAGGTAGAATTTATAGGCCTTCAACGGCAGGTATTTGGCTGAGAAATTGGGTCCGAGGAAGAAGGCACCAATGACGATACCAATGGCAAAGAAGATCGCGACCGGCCAGGCAAAACGCTTCTCTTTGAAATAACTCATCAAACCGGTGATAGGTGAACAGAGGGTCAAGAAGAGGTTAGTAGGTTTGATGGTGTTGGCTGCGTTGATACCTATTGGACCTTTGGTACCAAGCACTGTCACCTGGAAGGCAGCGGTGAATAGACCACCGGCGGCACCCATGATAACAAAGAGTACGCCGATGATGAATGCACCGAATAAAACCACCAGCGGATTCATATAGATATTTGCGGTCTTGAAAAAGAAAGTGGACTTTTCAATGGCGAAATTACCGACATCCTGACCGTTGACATAAACCTTCATCTTGGTGTCCGGGGCCAGGTTCTTGTAGGGAGTCACGGTTACGGAGAATTTACCAGTGGCTTTATCGAGAGTGAGGGTAGCGCCTTTATTCCAGGCTTCCTGCTCGGTGTTGTAATCGGTCATGATGCAGCGGGCATTACCGCCACCGATCGGTGCTTCCTTGGAAATGGTGTTGATACCAAACTTGTTTTCATGGGTAAAGGCGATGAACTTCCACTGTGCCTCATCTTTAATTGGTCCCAGATAACTCTTGGTTTCTTCAGGGATGTCTTTCCAGGCCTTGAGCTTGTTGACCCTTACCTCGTACTTGAAAGGAGGGAAAGCAAAAATACCGCTGGTCTGCCCCTTGGTGGACGACTTGGGGGTGGCCAGCTTGGTCGGATCACTGGTGACCACATAGTAAACAGGTGGAATTGCAGTGTCACCGAAGGCGTTTTTGCCGCCTTTACCATCACGGAGCTCTTTTTTCTCTTTTGCACCGATGGCGTCTGAAGCCTTGAACATTTGCTCAGTTGTGACCACGACAAACAACTCCTGGCCTGGATTGATCGAGCCGGTAACGGTGATTGCATCACCCGCTTTTACCCTCTCGCCGGACAGTTGTGCGTCGATTGCCCAGGATGTGGACACCATGGTGAACACACAAAGAGCCACCATGCCAATCAACGTCTTGATTCTTTTCATTCTTCTTCCCTCCATTAAATAAATGTTATTCTGCCTTTGTTACATCTCAGTTGTTCTGAGAAATTCAATTAATCAACCTTCTGTTTTCAGAGAGACAATTTTTGTCTCGCCGACATATTCCCTGCTCTCAAACCCTGTAACCGCGGTCATCTTTCTTGTAAGATCGGACATGTTCTTGAGGTTGCGAATGATCATGTCCATTTCGCCGATCATTTCCTCTGAACGAAGATCGTCCCGCAGCAGTTGCGCGGTGCCAAGGGCGGCAAAGAGCGGACTGTTCAGCTCATGGGCCGCGGTCCCGGCCATCTCGATGACACCCTGAAGCTTCATCCGTTCCATCTTTTCCTGTTCCAGTAACTTCTGGTCTGTTATGTCCCGGATGGCTTCAACAACAAAACTAACCTCCCCATTGTTATCCAAAATTGGTGCAAGATGGCGCTCGAACCATTTTGGTTCCGTCCCACCGGCATCCATCTGATCAAGAACAGTTATCGGTTCGCAGTTGGTCAGCACGGTGCTTATCGGACAAATGGACCGTTCTTCTGTCTGCCAAGGCGAGACGGACCGATAACTGCGTCCGAGTGTTTCTGCCTCGGTAGTCCCTTTAGTCTGAAGAAAATATTTGTTAACCATGATCACTCGCTGATCCGGATCGACGACCAGCAGTTGCATCCACAGCGAGTCGAGGATAGTCTGCAGAAATCGTTCATGCTCCTCGATCTGGTTAAAAAGCAGGGTTATTTTCCGATAGGTTCGGGCTTTCTGGATGGCATTGCCGCCTTCTTCTGCCACCGTGATCGCAAAATTGGTCTCCACGGCAGTAAAGGAGTGATGCTCACCGGTGAGCAGCCGCAAGACTCCGATAATTTCCTGTTCGTTCCTGATCGGGATGGCCAGAATGGACTTAATGCCTTCTTTGTTCAACGCCTCGTGAAAGTCGACTCTTGGATCATTTGGGGCATCATAAATGGAGACCGGCTCTCCCTTCAGCACCTTGAAGATCGAATCTTCTCGGTTGATGCTGCCACGATTGAGGTATTCCTGGGATAAACCGGATGCTGCAACGAGTTCCAGCCGGTTTGTCGCCGGATGGAGCAGGCGAATGGTACAGCCTTTTACCCCCATTATTCCGGGGAGCTTGTCGACTATGGTCTTCAGTATGAGGTCCAAATCAAGAGTAGAGTTGACCAGCCTGGAGATCTCTTTCAAGGTGCGGAAAAAATTCACCTGGGTAGCCATCTCCTGAAACATGCGGCCATTGGAGATGGCCACCCCGACCTGTTCGGCAAGAGACATGGCAAAAGAGATTTCCCCCTCGGAAAACTGCCTGGTGTCTTTAGTCAGAAGTCGCAGGAGACCTGTTACCTGTCCTTTGAAAAGGATAGGCAGGGACATTGCACTTTTTACCCCTTCCCGGGAGATATAGGTACAACTGTCATGGTCGCAGATTTGATCGATACTGGTTCTGGCGGTCGGCTGTCCCTTCATTAATGCCGTCATCACCTCATTAGAATCGATGGTGGCGCGGGACAGATACTCATCGGAAACCCCACAGGCGGCACCGAGCACAAAAGTGTTGGTACCGCTGTCGAGCAGCCTGATGGTGGCGGCATCTACCTCCAGGAGTTCAGGCAGACGTCGGACCACCAGGTCCATGACCTGTTGCGGGTCATGGACCATGCTGATGAGACGGGTGACTTCTTGGAATACTTCCAGGAAATCCCTTTCTTTATGTCTGTTTTCAACGTTCATGAATATCTTCAGTGAGACCTTTTTATTTACACTGCTTCAAGTGCCACCAGTTTCAGCGCGTGCGTGGTGCATTTGGCGACACATGCCGGCTTTTGTCCTGCATCAATACGGTCCATGCACATATCACACTTTACTGCTTTACCATCATCGGGGTTTTGTACCGGAATATCCCATGGACATGCTGTTTTGCAAGCCATACAACCAATGCATTTTTCCTGGTCAACATAGACGATTCCGTCGGCGCGCTGGACCATTGCATCTGTCGGGCAGACCGGCACACACAGCGGATCTTCACAGTGACGACAGGTGGAAAAGGTGATTTCAGTTTTTGGAACTCCGCCCACCATTTTCAGCGGTGTACAACTGATATCACAGAGGAAGGGGCCAACCGGCAAACCCTTGTTCACTTTGCAATGTACCTCGCAACCGTGGCAGGCTATGCATCTGCGAGTGTTGAGGTGGATCATATATTTTTTCACAGTTCAAGTCTCCTCTTGGTGTTACGGATACTCTTTTTCACATGGACAAAAACCTCACAGAGATTGACGCCTCCACCTGCCTGGTCCCATTTGTCAAGCGCGCCTATCATCAGTTTCTGGTCACTGACACCAGCCATGAAGCTGCGGGTCTGGCGAGGGATTTCCTTGCCAAAACCATGGACGGTGAAGACTGCATCAGGATGGACATGGTCGGTTACATGGGCGGCTACCGTGGCATTGTAGGAGTGGTCCGCTGAAGAAAGTTCCAGGAGATCTCCGCTTTGTATGCCGAGTTTCTTCGCCCTTTTAGTGTTTATCCAGGCGGTGTTGGTGGGCATCAGTTCTGAGAGCAACGGGTTGTTAATGGTATGCCCCTGTGTATGGACAGCCACCTTGCCGTAGACTAAGCGGAACATGCCTTTTTCCGGGGCTTCCGGACTCTCAAAAGGCTTGAGTGATGGCAGTCCGGCCTTGGTCAGTTTTTCGCTGATGATCTCAATTTTGCCACTTGGTGTCTTGAATTGGCCATCGAGCTGTTCCCGATCAAAGAAGATCGGGCTGGTTGCCAATTCGACAAATCCCTTTGCATCAAAGTCGGCCATGGTATAACCGGTGGGCTCAAGCTGCCAGGCCCAGAGTTCTTCGATGGTCTTAAAAGAAAAGGTGTCGTTCAGTCCAAGGCGATTTGCCAAGCCTGTGAAAATTTCCCAGGACGACTTGGTGTTGTACTTCGGTTCAACCGCTTTTCTCCGTACGGCAAGGCGCGGCTTGAGGCCTTTTTGCTGGACTATTGGGGTGTCACGCTCAAGATAGGTAGACTCCGGCAGGATCACGTCGCTGTACCAGCCAAATTCACTGTAATTGGTGTCGATGGAGACCAGCAGGTCGCATTTATCCATAGCCAGCTTCTGCTGCTCTGGGTCCGGCATACCGCTGAATGGATCGTGACGCATGGCAATCCAGGCTTTTACCGGATAGGGGTCTTCAGACAGCATGTGGTTAAAGAACAGATGGGCAAGTCCGGGCCCTTTGTCAAAATGGTTGTATTGCCAGCCGACACCGTCAGCCCGTTTGATGTCGGGTTTGCCGCAGTCAATGGAGCGAATACCTTTTTTGCCGGCATCACCAGCCCCTTTGGGAATAAAAAGACCTCCTTTCATTTCGATGTTGCCCATCAGCACATTAAGAATATGCATGGCACGGCTTGCATAAAAAGAGTCGTTATAACGGGCAAGGTTCCAGCCCGGGTGAAAAATGACATTGGGTCTGTCTGCACCGATCTCTTCAACAAAGGCCAGGATATCTTTCTCTTTCACGCCGCATTCTTTTGCGGCCCAGGCGGGAGTATATTCTTCAACAAAAGTACAGAGCTCCGCAAAACCAGTCACGTAGCGTTCCAGGAAATCTTTGTCGTAGTAGCCTTTCTTTATTACCTGATGGATTACGCCGAGCGCGAGCGCGTAGTCGGTGCCGGGACGAACCTGGAAAAAGCGGGTAGCTTTAGTCCCGGTCATGGTCTGACGGACATCGACATAGGTGAGTCGGCCACCGTTATCCAACATATCAAGAGTCTGATGATTTTCAGCGATACGCAGAGCTGAGAACATATCGCGGCCGAAAAGAACCAGATGTTTGGCGTTCTTTATATCGTAGGCAAAATCCTTGCGGCCAACGCCGTTAATGGAAAGACTGGCATGATGAGTGTTTCGGCCACAGGTACAGTCATGGTTGGTGTAGTTGGGCGAGCCGAAGGCATGAATAAAGGCCTTGTACATTGCCTGCCATGGACCGCCACGAGATGAAAGTACCGCAGATTCGGGGCCATATTGCTCTTTTATGGCAGTCATTTTAGCTGCAACATAATCAAGCGCTTCGTCCCAGCTGGCTTCCCGCCAGCGTCCGGCGCCACGGTCCCCAACCCTGATTAAAGGCTGTTTTGGTCGTTGATCGTCTTCCAGCAATGCTTGTCCTGCAGTACCCTTGGCACATAAAGCTCCGCCAAGTAAATGCGGATTCCCTTCAATCCAGGTGATCCGGTTGTCCTCGGACTCCACGCGGATAGGGCAACGGACTGTGCACATGCCACACATGGAGTAGACTGATTTTTTCATGTAATTCTCCTCGGTTTCTGTAAGTTATGCTTCGTGCTTATGTTTATCGGGCAAGTACCTCTGCCACTTTTTCTTCTAATTCTGTTTTATCAATTGGTTTCACACAATATTCTCCGGCTCCCAGTTCGATTGCTTCCCTCGCTGTCTCGATGGTTGGGTAACCGGTAAGCATGATGGCCTTTACCTCCGGAATGAGCTTTTTCAGTTGTTCCAGTACCTGAATGCCGCTCATCTTCTTGAGCTTGATGTCGAGAATGGCGAGATCCACATGATTCAGGCCTGCGTAATCGATCGCCTCCTCTTCTTCAGTGAAGGTGTGGACTATATGTCCCTGTTTAGTGAGTATTTTTTTAATTAGAATCACTGCGTCCAGTACATCGTCTAATACAAGTATCTCCGCCATCTTACTGGTGCTCCTCGTCGTTGACGTTTTGCTTTTCGGTTGCCGGAAAGCGAATATGGAAAGCTGTTCCCTGTAACATTTTGTTGGTTTTTTGGTCGATTATAGGGCTCTCGACGTTAATGTCTCCGCAATGTTCCTGGACGATACCGTAGGTAACCGATAAACCAAGACCAGTGCCTTTGCCGACCTCTTTGGTCGTAAAGAAAGGATCAAATATCTTGTTCTTTATGTTGTCAGGAATGCCGGTCCCGGTATCCTGTACCGAGACGAGTACATCCTGTAAGGTCCTGCCTGTCCGGATGTTGATCTCACCACCTTGTTCCATGGCATACTGGGCGTTGTTAAAGAGGTTGATAAACACCTGATGGAGTTTCTCTGCGTCGCCATATATGAGTGGCAGATCAGGTTCGAAACTGCGGACTACATGAATCCGATGGATATTCAGGGTATGTTCGGTGACTGACAACACTTCAGCGATGATTTTATTCAGGTCGATAAGTGATTTCTCGCTTTCGGTCTGTCGGGAAAATTTCAGCAACTCAGCGACAATACGCCGGCAGGCTTTGGTTTGCCGTTCCACAACCCGAAGATTGACGGCCGTTTCCGAGTCTTGTTCGAAATCATCAATCATCAGTTGGGTATATCCGAGAATTATGCCAAGTGGAGTATTGATTTCATGTGCAACTCCGGCGGCGATCTGGCCGATGGATGCCATCTTCTCGTGATTGATAAGCTGTTGGGTAATGGTCTTGATCCGGGTCATATCCTTCCCTATTCCTTCGCAGCCAACAATGTTGCCATTTTGGTCATAAAGCGCGTTGGCAGAGAGGAGAATATTACGGGTTCTGCCGTCTTTTCCTTTGCATTCGATTTCCAGGTCACTGACAAAGCCGTTTTCACGAAGTTCTGTCAAATAATGCTCAAGATCGTTCACACTATTAAAGAGGTCGTGGAAGTTGACCTGATCCTGAAGAGCATCAAAACCTAAGAGACGTACGCCACTGGTGTTGATGTTGGTGATGGTGCCACTGAGGTCGCAAAAATAGATAATGTCTTTGGAGTTTTCAAAAAAATTTCGAAATTTCTTTTCCGATTCTGAAAGGTTGCGGGTTCGCTGGTCAACCATCTCTTCAAGATGAAAGTTGAGCTGTTGGAGTTGCTCGGCACTTGTGGCGAGTTTGGTATTAACTTCGGTCAGTTTTTCGGCCTTCGACCTGATTGCTTTATATGCTTCAAGGCCCTTGTGATAATAAATAGTAACAGCTGCGGCGGAGATCATCAGCATGGTGTTGACCCCGCCTGATAAGGGCGAAAGTTGTTTCCATATTGATCCGTGATCGCTGTAAACCAAAATAATTCGAACTATGTGGCCAACTCCTCGAGAGAGAGAGAAGGCGGTCATGGCTATGCAAAAATAAAAAAGGAATCCCCAGATGAAATTGTCGGGCTGTAGTCTGACGAGAGACCAGGCGTACCTGAGAGCCATACAAGAGAGTAAAATAGCTAAAGCGGAGCCAAAAAATTCAACAGTAACTGCCGGCAGAAGAGGGAGTCCATTCATTTGTTCACCTCCTCAAGTGCTTCAAGGTAGAAGGTCCGGAGACTGACTACCAGTGCTAATAGCGCGGGAACGTTGAGGAAATGGTCCATTTTGGTGATAAAATAGAGCACTTTTAAAAAGGAAAGGGGTGGGGCGATTTGTTCATTCCAGCTATTTTTATCTATGAAGTCGGTTGGAGCAAGGTGTCCAAAGGCTTCGTGACCGGCAAAGGCCAGCAGATTCCAGCAGAACAGGAGTATGCAGAATAGTCGCAGATATTTCCACCCCTTACTAACGAAGACGGTGGAGCGTCGGGTGTGCCAGTAGAGATAAGCCAACGCCCCCATGAAAAGGATATGCGCCATTTGGTGGACATAGTGCCCCTCCGGCGCACTGTGAACCTGAAGGGCCCAGGCGTTCTCGGTCTGGCCGAGCAGGAGCAGCAATATTAAGCCTATGCATTGTATGTAGTTATTTGTTTTCATTTCATTTCTTGTCCTATTGCAGCTGTTGCACCTTTTGTGCCTGCAAATGCGGCAGCAGCGAAATGATTTTTAAAAATTGTTTATTTTCGGGAGGATACTGGGTCTTTTCTCAGTTTCTGGACGACCAGACGGAGCAAGCGAACCCAGGTTTGTTAGCTCTTGCGCAACGAAAAAGTTGCACATTTGGGGACGGTATTTAGTACCTTAGAAATTCATTTCATGTTTTTTATGAATGAATTTCGTGAAGGTACTTATCCCCGTGCTTTGCGGGGGTTAAGCAAAGGATCGCCTGTTTCATAAAACACCTGCGGTTTACAGGGAGGCAAGAGGTTGAGAAAGCATTAAGACTGGTGCAACATTCCAGACGCAGTTGCATGAAAACGAATAGTAATAGGAAGATATGGGATTCGATACGGCTATCAAAAGGAACATAAAGCAACAATAAGGTTGCGGTTGGGTCGAAACTAAAGGGTGAACGTTTGATGCGAGAATAAAGAGTACTACAATTAAAAACATCTCGTTTCCGGCCAGAAGGTTGAGAGAGTCTAACCGGAAACGAAAATTTTGTTCAAGCTGTCATTCTTATCAATTAATTGGTCATGGGGATGATGGTAATTTCTACCCTGCGGTTAGCGGCGTCATTGGAGGAGATGGGTCTGCTTTCTCCATAACCGTAGGTCGCTATTCGTTGTGGGTCGACACCTTGCTGCACCAGTGCATTTTTAACGGCTTCTGCCCGGCGCATTGAAAGCTGTTGGTTGTATTGTGCCGATCCTTTGGAATCTGTATGACCCGCAACTTCTATCCGTGTTTGATTGTATTTATTCAGGACATTGGCAACCCTTGAAATTTCCGAATAGCCACCGGGCAAAAGTGTGGCGGAGTCGTAGTTAAAAAACGTTTCACTTTTAAAAGTGGCGACCAAAACGTCCTGGTTACGCCTGATACTGGCGTCTTCCGAGCTTGCCATGACATTTCTAAGTTCCTGCTCCTGATTATCCATGTAAAGCCCTATCTGATTTCCTGCCAATCCTCCAAGCGCGGCACCAATTCCAGCTCCCAGGAGCGTCGATTGTGAATTACGTCCAATGGCCTGGCCTAAAACTGCTCCTACACCTGCCCCGACGCCTGCACCCACCGCTGTCCCCTGCTTCTGCTTGGTGTCGAGGGCGGCGCAGGAGCTTAGAAATGCGACGAGGACTGAACATAAAATGATGTGTGCCAGTGTTTTTTTCATGATCGTTACTCCAGTAGATAATTTATTTGTCATTTTTCCCTCAATTAGCTTTCGTGTCGTTTGTACATTATGATTCGTATCATAGTAATAAAGGTCGACATTGTCTATGGGTGTCAGGGATTTTCCCGAACAGTATTCAGTTGTATTGCCACCATGCCGGCGCTGACGACTTCTCGCTATTGCCTTATTCGTGAATTGTCTTATAAATGTTAGGACAGATAGTGCTGATCCAGGGTAGGATTTTTGGGAAAAAGTCCCGCAAATACCATTAAATAGCTACTTTACACAAACTTACACCCGACAAGGGGGACTCTTTTTAGTCCCCCTTGTCGGGTGTAAAACAAGAAAAAAATTTCTAAGGAAATTTGCACACAGGTGAGAGAGATGAGCAAACCCGTAAAATACTTGCTAATAGCCGCAGCTTCTTTGGTCATCCTTGTTGTTGTTGCAATATTTACCATTACATCCCTTGTCGACGTAAATCGCTATAAGCCCCAAATTGAGCAACTCGTCACCGAAAAAACGGGCTACCCTCTGACCCTTGGTGGAAAAATCAGCCTCTCGCTTTTTCCTTGGGTTGGCCTTAGTTTTACCGATCTGCGATTAGACAATCCCCAAGGATTTGTGAATAAAACATTTGTCCATGTCGATGATTTCGAGGCACGGGTGAAAGTGCTCCCCCTTCTGTCAAAAAAGGTTGAAATAAATAAATTTATCGTCAAACGGCCCGAAATATTTCTTGAAAAGAGTCCGAAGGGCAACTGGAATTGGCAAAAATTAACCGAGGTTAATAAGCCACCAACGGCTCTTGCCTCCGAAAAGACCACGGCACCTGTGAGCAGTACTGTGGGAAAAGCTCCTCCCCAGGGTATTCCGGAGGGTCAGGATACTGGTGGGTTTGCTTTACAGTCGATTGTCGTCGGAGAATTTTCCATAACCGACGGACGGGTTCAGGTAAATGATCTGCAAAATAAGCAAAAACGTGAGGTTTCAGATTTCACACTCGAACTCACCGACGTTTCACTCGATCAACCAATCAACATGACAATGAGTGCCATGCTGGATGGTAAACCACTGAGCCTTAAAGGGTCGGTCGGGCCTCTCGGACAGGACTTTGGCAAAGGTAAAATTAATCTGGACCTGAATGTTCAGGCACTTGAAACTCTGAACGTTCAAACCATCGGCTATCTGGAAGACATCAATAAGAAAAAAGCCTATAAGCTGACTGTAAATGTAGAACCATTCGATCTTAAACAATTATTTTCAAAGCTCGGATTGAGCTTTCCGGTAACTACGAATGATCCGAAAGCCCTTGGCAAGGTCGGCCTCAAGGCAAATATTGCCGGCGATACAACCCAGGTTGTTTTATCGCAATCGACTCTCACCCTTGACGACACACCTATTAACCTTGATGGGACGGCCAAGGATTTCTCTCGGCCGGACCTTGCTTTTAACATAACCGTAGACTCAATCGATCTCGATCGCTATCTCCCTCCTGCCGCACCGGAAAGCAAGGCTGTTTCTGAGCCAAGCAAGAAAGAGGCGAGACCAGCACCGGTTCCGTCACCGGTTCCGGCAACTGTTACGGCAGCGGCATCAGGCAACATGCCTACGGCACAGGTCAAACAAAACAGCGGCATTGATTATGGTCCTTTAAGAAAACTGGTGCTGAAAGGGGTCTTGAAGCTTGGAAAGGTGAAAGTACATGGCGGTACAGTTACTAACGTTGCCCTGGATGTCGCAGGTCGGGATGGTCTTTTTGTAATCAACTCTCTTGGTATGGATCTGTATGAAGGGAAGATAGCAGCCACTGGAAAAATGAACGTCCAAAAAAATGTCCCGGCCAGCGACCTGAACTTTACGCTTGAAAATGTCAAGGTTGGCCCGCTACTGAAAGATTTCGCTCAAAAAGATATTATTGAAGGCATGCTCAAGGCAGAGGTTGCTGTCAACATGAAGGGTGACAGCGGTGCTCTTATCAAGCAATCGCTTAATGGCAAAGGGGATCTGCTCTTTAAGGACGGCGCCTTGATTGGGTTGGACCTTGCCCAGATGGCGCGCACCATTAAATCGGGATTTACCCTGGCGCAGCAGGGTGGAGAAAGGCCGAAGACCGATTTCGCAGAGCTGCATGCTCCCTTTTCCATTACCAATGGTCTGGTAAATACCACGGACACGACTCTGGTTTCACCCTTTCTCCGGGTCTCTGTCACGGGCGACGCCAACCTGGTCAACGAGGCCTTGGCTTTGAAGGTCAAGCCTACAATAGTAGGCACGATAAAGGGACAGGGAGATCAAGAGAAGCGGGGCGGTATCACCGTTCCTATTCTTGTTGGAGGAACCTTCAACGCTCCTAAATTCAAACCCGATCTTGAGTCTTTTGCTAAAGATCAGATGCCAACCAAAGAAGAACTCAATGAAATCATCAAAACCGGAAAAGTCCCAGAAGAACGGAAAGAACAGCTCAAAAAAGATGTCGAGCAAGCCAAGGGTCTGCTAAAAGGTCTGTTCGGTAAATAGAGATAAGTTATCCCGGCTTTCTTCCCGTTTACCGGGGTTAGATATGACTACATTGCTTCAACCCTGCATGGTACAAAGCGATGCAGGGGAGTGCCGAGAGGATCTCTATTGGTGTTCTTTGTCAGTCGATTGACACCCATGCCATAGACTTCTCCGTTATAGACGAGGCCAAATCCGTGGGGGATAAGGACAGTTCCCTGGCGGACCTGGCCGCTTACTTCTAGTTCACCCACTTCGCTGCCTGCCTCGGTTGTAACCCGAACCTGCTGGCCATCGCTTAAGCCAAAAGTATGACTGTCGTCTGGATTCATCGCAACAGTGCAGGCTCTTTTGCCATCATTCCATGCGGGATTCCTCATGAGTGTATTGGCGTTATATTGCATATGGCGACCAGCACTCATGATAAGAGGAAATTCTTCGGGCATTTTAAGATCTTGCGCCTCATTTTTGGCATTGAGATCTTTAGCCCGTGTTTCCAGTTCTGGGATATATACCTCAATCTTTCCGGATGGTGTTCCAATTCCGTCCATGGGCTTGGTTGTGTCGGCTTCACCTACCCAAAGCCCCTGGGGATTATCGATAATAGCCTGAAAGATACGATCACCTTGATCCATACCTGGCCTGAAACCGATGCGGGCTGCATTTTCCCTGAATGATTTGGGGGCGGTCATCAACATTCCCCAGAGCGCTGCCTTGTTGGCGCTGTTCCAGACCTCGCCAAGTGTTTTTGCCAGGATGAACATCATGTGCGGTCGGATGGCCGGCTCTTTTGCAGCCCAGGCCATAAGTTTAGCACCAAAATCAAGGCGGTTATTTCGGGAGGCCTCTATCACCTCGGCGGGTATTTCCGGGATAAATCCGAGCTTGTCTGCAATACGCGTGAATATTTGAGATGCCTCCAGGCAGTCCTCGGATGGCTCGATAGCAGGTTGCCGCATTTGGAAATAGACACCGGGGTAGGTGCATGGGAAAAAAGTACCGTCCCATGATTCATAAGCGTTTCGGCAAGGTAATACATAATGTGCTAATCTTGCTGTTTCACTCATGACAATGTCACTTACCACGAGGAGGTCCAGCTTTTTGAATGCTTCCTCATAAGCGGTGGTGTCCGGATATGATCGAAGAGGATTGCAGCCATTGACATAGATTGCCCGGAGACGTTCCGGGTGGTCATTTAAAATCTCTTCAGGTATAACAGCTGGAGGAAAAGAACCGGCAGCGGCGGGCGGCATATTGGTCGCTACCGTTCGCCAGGTTTTGAACTTTCGTTCGTCAGCATGAAAGCCCAAGGGCATCACCATTCCTGGAATCAGGTTGCCACCCCGAACACCGAGCATCCCACAAATGACGCCGAGAATATTCATGAAATATGAATTGAGCGTACTGTGGCGACCCATATAGATACCTAAATCCGGATGCACGCACCAGCGTTTGGTGGTCATCAGTTGACAAAGCTCAACAACCTGATTGTATTCAATTTGGCAGACGGCAATAGCCGCCTTGGTATCCACTCCTTCAAACCAACCACGAATTTTCTCGAATCCTTCAACCTGCTTTGCCAGGTAGTCTTTATTTTCCCAGCCGTTTTCTAAAATGATCGCGATCATTGCTTTCATCAGCAATGCATCGGTACCAGGACGCAACGGCAGATGAATGTTGGCGATCTCTGCAGTTTCACTTTTTCTTGGATCAATAATAACGAGCAGTTTAGCGGGATCTTGCGCTATCTTTCTCAGTACCTTGGGTGCTTGAGGCATCTGGTGACTCTGCATACCGTTCCAGCCCCAGCCAACAAGCATCTCCGTTTCATGCTCATCCGGAATTGCAATGTTGTACTGCTTGCCCAGCATCCTGCCAAACACCCACCAGGCACCACTGAATTCCTGTCCGGCAGAAGAGTAAAGGTATTGTGATCCCAAGGACCTGAGCAGTGAAAGGCCAAAAGATGCCTCGAAATGCCCACCCTGTGAACTGGCCCCCATATAGGCCAGACATTTTGGTCCGTTGGTGTCCACCAGATGTCGCATCCTGGCGGCAATTTCATCTGTTGCCTGGTTCCAGGATATGGCTTCAAAACGATCGTCCACTCGCTTTAGTGGGGTGGTCAGTCGTCCGTCCTGATTCTGGTAGTTCAGTATATTCATCCCTTTGCGGCAGGCGTATCCTTCGCTGCGTGGGTTTTCCTTGTCCGGTTTAACCTTGGTCATCCGGTTGTTTTCAATAAGAACTTCCAGACCGCAGTTCTGGGCACAGAGAATACAGCCGGTCTTTCGCCAATCTTTCATGCTTCCACCTCAGATGTATGGACGACAATAATGGTTATCAAGGATCAGGGACTGATTTAATTTCACGCAGAGGATTGTGAAATTAAACCTGTCTTCCGGATAAATACCTAAGCTCAAGCAGCCAGGAACTTTCGATTCAACATGTTGATACCTTTGCCTTGCAGGGTCATGAGGGTCGAAGTCCCGTGAGCTACAATCTCTCCATCTGCATTCAATACTTTAGCTTCCGCATAGCTTATTGATTTGCCGCTTTTGATGGAACTGCCTACCGCTGTCAGTTGTCCGTTCACTACCGGTTTTAGATAATTGAGTTTAAGATCAACGTTGACCAATCCGGCATCTTCAGGGATCCTCAGAAATACAGACCAGAATGTTGCAGTGTCGATCAGCGTCGCAAGAACTCCGCCATGCACTATTCCAAACGGCTGTAAGTGGCAATTGCCTAAACTGAGTTTGATTGTGGCTGAATCGAGGCCGATTTGTTCGAGCGTCATTGCCATATGTCCGGGAAAAGGACTTGTGTTGACAATTGTAATTAATTCTCGAAGGTATTCAGGGTTAGGCTGCAGCAAATTGGACACTGGGTGCTCCTCGTTTACAGTGTTTAAGAGTCGGTAACTGTTCGTTTGATTGTGTGAAATATACCAAAAGGTATGTTTTGTAAAAAAATCAGCGTTTGAGGGCGAGAAACATTTGTTCCATTTCTTCCATTGCATTAAGGAAATAACTTTCCTCACCCGTTGCCTTAGCCATGGCGTATCCTCCCTCTGTCAGAGAAATAGAAATCTCAGCAATTTTTGCCGCATCTATTCCATCTTTAAGCTCACCCTGTTGTATTCCTTTTTGAATGAAGTTCACAAGTGTCGATTTCCAGGTCTGGATTCTTTGCAGTGCCGCCTTGTGGAGTTTTTTGTTGAGGTCGTCTGCATCTATGGATGTATTGAGTATTGGGCAGCCCCCGTTGAGAAGGACAGCTTTGTATATAGCTCGAAAAGTTTTTGGGTAAGCGAACAGCTTTGCCAGGTAGGTGTCTGCTGAACCTATTAGCGATCTGAGGTTTTTCTGTACAAAGTCAGCATTGTATTCGAAAGCACAGAGGGCTACCTCGTCTTTGTCTTTGAAGTTGCCATAAATGCTGCCCTTACTTAGTCCCGTTATAGTGGTGAGATCGGACAAACTGGTGGCCGCATAACCCTTTTTGTTAAAAACAGGTGCCACCTTCTCGATGATGAGGCGCCTGGTTCTTTCTGATTTGCTGTAGTCTGAATATCTCATGTGGGGAAATATACCGATTGGTATTGTTGTCGTCAACTATGAAAAGGCGGTAACCTAAATATTTCTACTTGCGTCATTAGAGTATTTGCTCTACATTGGTGCAAATACCCTAATGACCAGCCGGTACAAAAAATGTCTTGGAGGAATAGTATGAAAGTGCTTCTCGTTCAACCGCCCAGTGTTGATCCCCTGACTGATCAGATTTTTCTTTTTGAGCCCCTGGCCCTGGAATATTTAGGGGCTGGCTTGAAGGAGGATGGGCGTGAGGTTCTCCTGCTTGATGCCAGAATCGATCCCGATTTTGAGAGTGCATTTAAAAAATTTCAGCCGGATGTGGTTTGCCTGACCGGTTTTACTAGTCACGTCAATATTATCAAGATGCTTGCTTCCAGTATTAAGTCAATGAGTCCCGAAGTTCTGGTTGTGGTGGGAGGTCACCATGCCACTGTACAACCAAAGGATTTCAACGATTCCAATATTGATGTAGTGGTTATTGGTGAGGGAGTTTTCACTCTGCGCGAAATCCTCATTAGTTGGGAAGCGGGAGGCGAATTTTCTGCCATTCGTGGTGTCGCCCAACCCGACGTGGGCGGTTTGAAATTCAGTGCACCACGATCATATACCAATCTGAACGAACTGCCATTTCCCGATAGATCTCTCACTGCAGCCTACAGAAAACACTATTTCAGCGAGTGGTTCAAACCGTTGGCCTCGGTACGTACGTCCCTTGGCTGTACAGGTCGGTGTAACTTTTGTGCTTTGTGGAAAATAACCGGCGGAAAGTATCTCCGTCGTGACCCTGAAAAAGTAGTCGAGGAATTGCTCACGGTCGCCGAGTCCAATGTCTTTTTCTGTGACGATGAATCCATGTGCGATGTCAAACGAATGGACAAACTGGCCGATTTAATCGCCGATGCCGGTATTCAAAAAAAGTATTTCCTCTATAGTCGGGTGGACACCATAGTCAATCATCCCGAGCTCTTCGAGAAGTGGGCGAAGATTGGTCTATCCCAGGTCTTTGTCGGAATGGAAGATTTTTCAGATAAACGATTAGAGGCAATGAAGAAGGGGATTAACACCGCGCAGCAGGCAGAAGCCGTCAAGATACTCGATGGGCTTGGGATCATGATGTATGCCTCATACATGGTAGATCCCGCCTTTACCCGGGAAGATTTCAGTTCTTTAATGGCGTATGTTCGGAAAATGAAACATAAATATGCTTCCTTTACGGTCTTGACACCTCTGCCCGGCACAGAACTTTACAAGGCACGTGAACAGGAACTGCTCTCCCGCAAACCCGAATTGTATGACATGCTCCATGCCCTGTTGCCGACGACGCTGCCGATGAAGGAGTTCTATCAGGAACTTGCAAAGTTGTGGACCAAAGCCGTTCCGTTGCACAGGGCGTTGTTACCACTTTTGCGCTTTGGACCACACGGCATGCTGGTTCGAATCAGATTGTTCAGTCGAGTTCTTGCAAAGTGTAAGCTGTTGCATCTGGACTATTAGTGCCTTAGAAATTCATTTCATGTTTTTTATGAATGAATTTCGTGAAGGCACTTATCCCGCGCTCTTTAGCGGGGTTAGTACCGTACAGATTGTTTTCTAATTTTCAGGTTTTTTGTGAAAATTAGCCTGACCCAGGTTTTAGAGTTTCGGTGGTAAGCATAAAATATTCTGACCTTACAATTGGTCTTCGAGGATTAATTTTGATATACATCCAAACATGAATACTCGCGACAGAATCATCAACACTGCAATTCAGCTTTTTAATGAACAGGGCACCAAGGCTGTTTCGACCAATCACATTGCAGCCTCTATCGGCATCAGTCCTGGCAATCTTTATTACCATTTTCGTAACAAGGAAGATATCATTCGTGCCATCTTTGAACAAATGGATGCCTATGGTGTTGAACAGTACCAAGTCATCCTCGATAAATATCCGCTGGGAACGTTAGAGGCACTGGAGCACACCTTTATCATGATTCAGGAGTACAACTGGCGCTATCGTTTTTTCAAGCGTGAATTAACTACCCTGATAATGAACGATAATCTGCTCAAGCAACGTTTTCAGTCAACAAACAAACAGATGCAGGATATGATCCGTTTCACTATCGATGGTGGCATTGCCAATGGCAGCATTAAGTGTATGGATGCCGCAACCAAGGACCATTTTGTCGACGCAATCTGGCTTGTGGCCCTGTTTTGGTTGAATTATCTTGAGGTCGGCGGCGAAGAGGTGAATGAAATCAATCTGAGGCGTGGTAACGACGTGTTGCAGACCGTATTATGCCAATATTTGACGGATAATTCTTGAGTGACCATGAAATGATTTGTTTTTTTATCGCTGGTAAATGTATTAATGGTTCTTCCGGATTAAGCGTACTTTACACCACTGGATCCCATGCGCCGCATGGGATCCTCTCGTGTATGGATGCGTTTTAATTTTTGTCATAGCACATCATGGACTGCAACGCAGTCGTAAAGAGATACCCATGCACCGCATGGGCACCAGAGCCTGATGCCAACCGACGAATCCAACCTTGTAAAAAAAACAGGAGTTGGAGGGAAGTACGCTTAATCCGGAAGAACCGTATTAATCATATTTTATGTCTTGAGCCAGGAGTCAAGCCTTCGAAAATCATGATGTTCAGTGTAATATTTTAAATCGTTTAAGTGTTCTTTGAATTCATCTAAGATTTGATCTTTTTGCGTTGCGTCAATGAGATAACACGAATCCAGAAACGCATGGATAATTTTATATGATTCATGGCAGTTCTCCAGTTCGTATATCGAACGTATTTTTTCCTGCTGATCAGAAATTCGTTGAGTTTCTTCAAGGGACACTCGATGCGCTAATTGGATATGAGGACTGATAGGCGGCTTGAAAAGTTGATTTGTTTTCTGTTGCTTTTTCATCTTCTTATTCAGTATCTCTTGAATCCTCTCAACAATAGGCTGTGATAGGTCAATGAGATTAAATTTATGCCAATCTTTCTTGGCTGCTGCGATTTCCGACTCGCTTAGCCCCAAAGTCTGTAGTTTCGATGTAAACTCAGTCATAAGCCGGTAACTATCTTTTCTCGGGATGGCAGAGTCCAATCGCCCGCCTCTGGCAACCATGGTAAAAAGAAGCTCCGATGTCGATTCTAATAAATTGCGGAATTGATCCAGAGTCTTGTCTGCTTCCTCAATTTTCTTCTCAAGCATTTTAGCCTCTACGGCAAAACCTCGAAGTTTCTTTAAGTCCTGCAAAAAAGCAAAGACGAGGCAAAAAAAGGCCGCTGTGTATGTGACAGCTGCATCTCCGGTTCTTGCTGAAAACGTAAGAAAAACGCCAAACGAAAATAAGAAAATTGCCACAATGAAGATAGTTATTCTCAACTGTTGCTCCTCTTTTTATGCAGATTATGGTACTGGGCAAAAAAATTTTGTAAATTTCCCACCCTCGATGTCTCGAAAAGATGGATTGTTTCTCGTCTGGATGCCGGGATGACGTGAAATAAACGTCCAAATTTTAGCGGTAAATTCTCTACACTTTCACGAGGCCTGCACAATGTAGGGTAAGACATTTTTTATTGTTTTAGCAAGATGTTCATCTTCCATTGGTTAAACTCGACAGCAATGAGTAGGTTTTGGGAAGGATAAAACTCTCATGTGCATCATACCTGAAGCCTACCAAGGATATTTGACTGAACCTATCATCATAATTATATCAATATTAAAACGGGAACAATCATTTCCGGTCTTCGACTTGCAATAGAACGGCTGCAGTATCAGCAAACGGTGACGAGCTATACTCCGCGCCCGGTTCACTGGTATTTTTCGCCATCTCTTTCGCGGAGATAACTCCCCAGACCATTAAGATTCCAGGCGCTGCATCAGGACATAAAAGCAGTAGAGGAGGTACCAATACAGGAGGAGGCAAATGAACCGGCAAGGTATTCTGCTTGTGATAATCAGCCTGGTCCTGGCAGGTTATGATGGAAGGGCCAGCTCGGGAGGGGATGATACAATGACAATAGCACGTAAAAAGATGGTAAGGGAAATTGAGCAGGATGTGCACGAAACGGCGGCGTACATCGGACGGTCCCAGCTCAATGAAGAAGTGATGCGGGTGATGGGCGAAGTGCCTCGACACGATTTTGTCCCGGAGGATGAGCTGTCGGCCGCTTATATCAACCGTCCCCTGCCAATCGGTTATGGGCAGACTATCTCGCAGCCGTATATCGTTGCCCTGATGACCGATCTGCTGGCTGTAACCAAAGATGCTAAGGTACTGGAAGTGGGGGCAGGCTCTGGTTATCAGGCCGCAGTCTTGTCGTTGCTGGTAAAGGAGGTGCACTCCATTGAGATTATTCCTGAACTGGCACGCCAATGCCGGAAGCGCCTGACCCGGCTGGGATACAAAAACATCACTATTCACCAGGGTGACGGCTATTACGGACTGGAAAGTGAAGCGCCGTTTGATGGGATCATGGTCACCGCTGCCGCCTCCTATATTCCACCGCCGCTGGTCCAACAGCTAAAACCGGGCGGCAACATGGTCATTCCGGTGGGTACTCAGTTTGCCGTGCAGTATTTGATGCTGGTTAAAAAAAACGAAAAGGGCGAGGTTTCGATGCGCCAGGTGCTGCCTGTGCAATTCGTGCCGCTGACCGGCGGACATAAGTGAATGGTGAATGGCCTTGTTATGCAAAGGGATGAACGTAGAGCCCTTCTGGCCGTGGCTCTCATCTCCGGTGCCTCAATGGGGTACGAACTGCTGTTGTTGCGTTTTTTTTCGATCATGTACTGGGATCATTTCGCCCACTTGATCATCAGTATGGCTTTGCTTGGATTCGGTGTCTCGGGGTCGGTGCTGGCATTGTTTCAGCACCGTCTGATTCCGTATTTTCATCATTCATTTTTTTTCAGTGCCTTGCTCTTCTCACTCACCTTGCTGTTGGCAACCTCACTGGCGGGCCGGATCGGATTCAACCCGCCCGAGGTGATCTGGAACACCGAACAACTGGTACGATTGGTGGTTGTATTCATCCTCGCCACCTTGCCATTTTTCTGGGCCGGTCTGTGCATTGGCCTGACTATGCGCTGGAAAACTGAATCCGTGGCCCGCATCTATCAGGCGGACCTCAGCGGTGCTGCATGCGGCGCCCTGTTGATCATGGTGCTGCTCTTTTTCGTGACACCCCGAAACGGGATCCGGGTTATTGCCTTGGTCGGTCTGGCCGCAGCCTTGCTGGTTGGCGGCGGCGTGCAAGAGCGCCTCGGACGGACAGCTTTTGCAATCGTCGCTCTCTCTATCGTGTTCTGGCCAGCCCAATGGCTTGCTCCGGTTATGTCTCCTTTCAAGAGCCTCTCCCGAGCGTTGTTGATGCCAGGAGTTCGAATCGCCGAGCAAACATACTCACCCACCGGCGAATTCACTGCCCTGTCTACGGCCACCATTCCGTTTCGTTTTGCTCCGGGATTAAGCATGCTGGCGCCAGTCACTCCCCCAGAGCAGGTGGAACTCTTTCATGACGGTCATTCCGCCGGCGTGATCCATCGCGGTGTAAAGGGACCTGCGGCCATGGAATTTATGCGCTGGACCCCGATGGCCCTGCCGTATGTATTGCTGGATCGTCCGCGTGTTCTTGTTCTTGGCGCAGGTGGCGGAGGCGATGTCTGGCATGCCGTGATCGAAAAGTCTTCGCACATCGATGCGGTCGAACCGCGCCGGGAATTCACCGATTTTGTTGTCACTCCCTTCAGCACCTTCTCCGGCTCTATCTATGGTCGCGACATTGTCCACCTGTATCAGGCAGACATGCGAGGATTCCTGGCAGCGACCACTACACCCTACGATCTCATTCAGCTCTCACCCTTTGGAACAGCAACTCCCCAGGATACGAGCGGCCATGCCCTGAATGCGCAGTATCTCTATACAGTGGAAGGCGTGCACCTGGCGCTGTCACGCCTCTCCGACCACGGCATCCTGGCTGTCACCCTCTCTTTTGATCTGCCGCCAAGGAGCGCCGTTAAAATGATGGCCACCATCGCTGATGCCCTGACGCTGGACCGCATTTCTGATCCCTCCCTGCATGTGGCCGTCATTCGCGCCTGGAATACTGTCACCATCGCCGTCTCACATTCGCCGCTGTCCTCGGAACAATTGACGGCGGTACGCGCCTTTTGTCGGTCCCGAGCTTTTGACCTAGTCTGGCTATCGGACATCACTCCACCGGAGGTTAACCGGATTAACGTGCTCGATCACCCGTTTTTTTATGAAGCCGCCCTGAAGATCTGGCAGGGGAGTCGCCCCCCGCAGTCTGATCTCTTCAACCTGACGCCGGCGACCGATGATCGTCCCTGGTTCAGCCATTTTTTCCGTTGGAGCTCGTTCGGTGCTCTTTGGGCGAAACGTGCCTTCGGGTCGGCTGCAATGCTGGAGTGGGAGTATCTGCTGTTGTGGATGTCACTGGCGGTTGCTTTGGTCATCAGCCTGATGGCGATCATCTGGCCGTTGCGTCCTCTCTATCGCCTCCAACGCAGCGAAGAGCAAAGCACGGAAGGTCACATTGTCCGAGCCGCATATTTTGCAGCTCTGGGTCTGGCCTTCTTTTTTCTCGAAATTGCCTTCATGCAGAAATTTGTGCTGTTCTTGAGTCAGCCGATGATTGCCATGGCGGTTGTCGTGCCGTCATTTCTCTTTTTTGCTGGATGCGGCAGCGGGGTGGCCCAATGGTTAGCCGGACGCGCTGCAAGATTTAGTCTGTTTTGGATGCGAGATCGTCCCGTGCTTCTTGCGACCTGTGGAATTGTCATCGTGTCGGCCATCTATTTATGGCTGCTGCCTCTCATTTTTCGTATCGGAGCCATCTGGCCCGATTGGTTTCGTATACTGACCAGTATTCTGTTAATCGGTGGGCTCGCCTTCTGGATGGGCATGCCATTCCCGCTGGGACTTGGGCGACAGGCGCAAAACCACCCCGACTTCGTCCCCTTGGCCTGGGGCGTCAATGGATTGTTTTCGGTCATCAGCACCATTGTCGCCACTATTTTAGCTCTGCACGTTGGGTTCCGGCTGGTCATTGTGGCTGCGCTCGGGCTCTATCTAGTGGCCGCTGCAATCGAACGCCGCCTTTGATCCGGTTTTTTGGATGTGCCTAAAGCTGTTCTCACTTGGATTTGTGGAAAAATCGAGACAGGTAATAGCCCCCGCCTTGTTTTTGTTCCATTCCCCGATACTTGTTGCAATAACGACCCAAAAGCGTTAGCTCATACAATTGCCTGACATGACAACAAAAATAATTGTTTAAAAACCAACATCCTTTGTTTGGCAATGGGATAATCCTGGCAGCACCGAATTCTGGAGGATCTATGTCCGACCGGTTGAAGTATGAGCGTTTTATATGGTTCCATAGTCAGATAAAGGCAGGTAGGTTTCCAAACGCCGGTCACCTTGCGAAAAAATTCGAACTGTCAGGCCGGACCGGCCAGAGAGATATCGAATTTTTCCGAGACAGGCTCGGGGCACCCCTTGAATACAATCGACTCCTTCGCGGTTACTGCTATACCGACGATTCTTATGAACTTCCCGCTCTCTGGATAAGTGAAACCAATATCCTGGCCCTGAGTCTCGCGGTCCGACTGGCCTCGACCATCCCCGACCAGGCCCTAAAGGACGAACTCTGTCGTTTGATTGACCGGATACCGATGAGAATCGGGGACAAATCCATGCCATGTCTGGAGCAACTAAGCTCCAAGGTATCAGTCAAAAATATCGAATACTCCAACGTTGATAGAGAAATTTTCCGACAAACGGTTGAGGCCCTCTTCGCTGAAACCTCTCTGTACATCGTCTATCATTCACCCCATACCGATACCACTACAGCCAGGACAATCCGCCCACTTCACCTTATGCATTACATGGGCAGCTGGCATCTCATTGCCTGGTGCGGTACCAGAAGGGAATTACGCAATTTTGCTCTCTCCCGAATCCGGACAACCAGCTCAGCCACAGAGTATCTGAACCTGCCCGACAATCTGCCGGAGCTTAAGGAATACACCAGGCAACACTTCGGCATCATGCAGGGCGACAGTTCGATCGAAGTCGATCTGCGCTTCACCTCAAAAATTGCTCCCTGGGTGAGCGAACAGATCTGGCATCCACAGCAACGATCAGCCATCAACCCCGACGGCAGCCTTACTTTACATTTCCCAGTGGCTGATTTTCGGGAACTGGTCAAAACCATCCTCAGCTATGGTGCCGATATCGAGGTGCTCGAACCGCCGGAATTAAAAACACTGGTTCGGGAAGAAATCGACAGGATGGCGAAAATATATTTTCAGTATGACACTGTTTGACGTGGTGGGGGTGGTATAGTTGTTGAGAAAATCGTTAAAAGCACAACATTGAACCATTTGACAGAAAACACTATGAAATACTACGCTCATAGCCTGAAAGGATTTCCACCCGAAGTTTGGCAATCCCTAGAAGATCATTTACAAAATGTTTCAAAATTGGCTGCAAATTCGGCTGATAATTTTGGCGCAAGAATGTGGGCGACTATACTAGGAGACAACCATGACCTTGGGAAAGGCACACGGCCCTGGCAGGCGTATTTGCGGCGAGCAAATGGTGTAGTCGATGAATTTGAAAAATTTTATGAAGGGCATCCGCCCCATGCTGCTGTTGGTGCCCAGTGGCTCTTTGAAAATTCAAGAGAAGCTGGGAAGCTGTTAGCTTACTGTATTGCTGGTCACCATGGAGGGTTACCAAATTGGAAGGATTCATCAACTTCTGGATTGGTGGAGAAACTCAATCAACAGTTTGCAAAAGTTGAAATTGCCCTTCCTATCCAGGAAATTCCGGACGATCTTCCTTTTAAAATTGATAATGAACGGTTCGGTTTTCAACTTCAATTTTTTGTACGAATTCTTTTTTCCTGCTTGGTAGATGCAGATTTTCTTGATACGGAAAATTTTCTTGATAGAAAAAAGAACAATTGGCGCTCTACATATCCAGAAACTGAAGTGCTTTATGGAAGATTTTGGCGTAATTTCAATTTCATGCGAGATGAAGCCGATCATACATCAAAGGTGAATCAGCAGCGTGAAAGGGTGCTTGATGACTGTTTGCAGTCAGCAAAGTTAGAATCTGGATTATTCTCACTGACGGTTCCAACGGGAGGTGGAAAAACGCTGGCTTCCTTAGCTTTTGCTCTAAATCATGCACAACACCACGGAAAGAGGAGAATTATCTATGTAATTCCATTTACCAGTATCATTGAGCAAAATGCCAAGGTGTTCCGCAACATGCTCGGAGATGATGCCATCTTGGAACACCATTGCAACTTCCTCCCGGACGATTCAGACTGGCAAACACGACTGGCTGCAGAAAACTGGGACGCGCCAGTTATAGTAACGACTAATGTTCAGTTTTTTAACTCTTTTTATGCTAATAAAACCTCGAAGTGTCGGAAACTGCATAATGTGGCAAACAGTATCATTATTTTTGACGAAGTTCAGGCTATTCCGGTGGAAAAATTAAAACCGTGTCTTGAGGTTATTAAAGAGTTGTCGTTGAACTACGGCGTCACCTCGATACTTTGTACGGCGACACAACCAGCCATTAATTTTTCTGAGCAATTTGGAGCAGGTCTGAAAAATGTCAGGGAAATCATTAAGGATATTCCCACTCTTTTTGCTGCTTTGAAACGGACAGAGGAAATCTTTATTGGTGAACTTAGCGAACAGGATGTCGCGAACCAGCTTCTCCAAAATGAGCAGGTATTATGTATCGTAAATACTCGACAACAGGCACTGGATATCTTCAATAGCTTGCCTGAGTCCGATGCAAACATTCATTTGAGTGCATTGATGCATCCAGCTCATCGGACGAAAAGACTGGATGAAATCAGGAACAGGTTAGATCCTTTGCATAAGACTTCCATGCAGGGTCGTCAGCACACAACTGATAGAAGCCGGAGTTGATGTGGATTTTCCCGCTGTATTTAGAGCAGTTGCCGGAATCGATAGTATTGCACAAGCGGCCGGGAGATGTAACCGCAACGGGCTAATCGAGACACCGTGCAAAGTGTCCATTTTTGAATTTCCAGAAAACTCCAGATGTTCCTTCTTTCGGCAGGCTGCGCAATCTTCAGCTAAGCTTTTCGGACCTTTCTCTGGAAAACTAACATCACCCGAATGTGTACGCGAGTATTTTGCGGATTATTTTTGGAAAAATGAACAACGAATGGATATGGATGGCATTATTGAAAATTTATGTGTTCCGGCTCAAACTGGGGACATTCAGTTTATTGATATTGCAAAATTTCAAATGATTGAATCAGCAACAATTCCAATAGTAATTGCTATAGAAGAAGCTGCAGTCGAGTTGGTGCGTTCGCTCGAGTTTGCCGAACATATCGGAGGTATTCTTCGAAAACTCCAACAATACAGTGTTCAGATCTATCCCCATCAGTTTGAAGAAATACAAAATTGGTTAGAAAACCCGTCACCAGGTGTTTGGGTGTTACGTTCGGAGGAATTGTATTCCGCAGTAATCGGGCTTCAGTGTAAGGCACCGGAAGGAAATGCGTTCTTTGGATAATTAGAGGAGGATTGGGAAATGAGTTATGGAATCAAGTTAAGAGTTTGGGGCGATTATGCCTTATTCACTCGCCCGGAAATGAAGGTGGAGCGAGTCTCATATGATGTGATGACGCCCTCCGCCGCTCGCGGAATCCTGGAAGCAATCTACTGGAAGCCTGCCATTTCTTGGGTAATTGATCGTATCCATGTATTACAGACCTGTTCGTTTTGAAAACATTCGGCGCAACGAGCTCTCCAACAGAGTTTCAGTCAACAAGACTGACATAGAAAACACAATCTAGTCTGCCGTTACATTGAAGATGATCGTCAGCAAAGGGCATCAATGGTGTTGAGAAATGTTGAATATGTGATTGAAGCTCATTTTGATGCAACGGGAAGTGATGATGCTGAGCCTGGAAAGCATTTAGCAATTTTTGAACGGCGGGTAAAAAAAGGGCAGTGCTTCCATCGTCCCTATTTCGGATGCCGGGAATTCCCTGTCGATTTTGAATGGTGCGACTGATATTCCGACTTCATCGTTTTCTGGTGAACAGGATTTGGGTTTCATGTTGCACGACATCGATTTTGCCAATGAAATGACTCCACGCTTCTTCAGAGCGATAATGCAGAACGGTATCATCGATTGCCGCCAGGAGGTGGTCTCATGATTTTTCAATCGCTTGATCTCCTTGTATGACCGTCTTGGTAAATCAGAAAAGGACTTGCCTCCCTATGGATTCAGCATAGAGGATATTGGATTTGTCATCACCATTGATAAAGAAGGGAATTTGATTGGACAGCCCGAAGACCTACGGACCAGAATCAAAGCCAATAATTTTAATTTCAGAACTTCAGTAGTCCCGCACACAAACCAGGTGAATGTACGATCTGGAAATGCCTCGACAACACCAAATTTCATGGTTGACAAGGCAGATTATCTATTTGGAATGTCTGGGGATTCGCCAAAAAAAATATACCACGATTCTTTCAGAAAATTGATCGATGAAGTCTGTAGAGAGTCTTGCGATGAAGGTGTTCTTGCGGCCAAATCGTTTCTAACCAAATGGAATCCTGAAAAATCGAGAGGGTTAAAGGACTGGAAGGAAATGTGTGGCATTCATGGGAAATGGGTCGCCTTTAGACTGCAAGGCGATGCGACATTTATCCACGAACGCCAGGAGGTAAAAACTCTTTGGTCAAACTTTGTCTCCAAAGAAAATGTTTAAAAAGGGAGTTAGCTTTGTTGATGGTGAGGTTCACGATCTGCAACCACAATATGCACAGTTCAAATTTGGATCAGGGGCTTCGCTTGTGTCATTTAATGAGGTAGCCTACGAATCCTATGGAAAAAAGAAAGGCGAAAATGCTCCTGTATCTGTAGAGGCTGAATTTAAAAGTTCTTCCGCGCTCAAGTTTCTGCTGCGCAGCCAAACCCAACGAATAAGGATTGGAGATGCTACCACGGTTTTCTGGGCCGAGCGGACGTCGCCTGTTGAAACATTTTTCAGACAAGTAATAGATCCGTCTATTGAAGACAAGAATGCTGCAATTTCCGTTCAAAAGTTTTTGGAGGTTGTCCACCAAGGTTCATTTCCAAAGGATCTTGAGAAAGATAGGAATTTAAAATTCTATATTCTTGGTCTCTCTCTAAATAAAGCTCGTCTTGCTTTACGTTTTTGGCATGTCTGCTCGGTAGACGATCTGATGCGCCGGCTTGGCGATCATTTCGATGATTTAGAAATGGAACGGTCAGAAAAGGATATTCTATTTCCTGGTGCCTGGCATTTACTGAAAGAAACGGCCCGCGAGTCTAAAAACATCTCACCCCTTTTGGGTGGAGCTTTAATACGAGCAATTTTAGAGGGTAGACCCTACCCTCTCGATCTTTATAACGGAGTGTTAAGAAGGATCAGGGCAGATCAATCAAAAAAGCATCCGAAGACAGGAAAACCAATAGCTAATGTCAACTATTTACGGGCCGCAATTCTTAAAGCTGTTTTGAAACGAAATTTTTCCCTGGAGGTGCCAATGTCACTAGAAGAAAAAAACCGCGATATAGCCTATTTATTAGGTAGGCTCTTTGCCGTATTGGAAAAAGCACAACTCGATGCTTTGGGTAAAATAAACTCTACCATTAAAGATCGATTTTACGGGGCTGCATCATCTACCCCGGAGGTGGTTTTTCCACGACTTCTCCGTTTGGCACAACACCATATTGCCAAGGCAGAATATGGGCAAACCTCAGACCGTCGCATTGCAGAAATCTTAGAACACATCGGTCATTTCCCTAAACACCTTGATATGCAGGGCCAAGGCCTGTTTGCCATTGGCTATTATCAGCAGAAAAATGCGATTTACCGAAAACATGAAAAAGGAGAAGAAAATGAGTAAGCCTGTTGAGAATCGTTATGAGTTCGTTTACCTCTTTGATGTCAAAAACGGCAATCCAAATGGCGATCCAGACGCTGGTAATCTACCTCGCATTGATCCAGAAACCAGCCACGGCATTGTAACCGACGTTTGTTTAAAAAGAAAAATAAGGAATTACGTGGAGTTACGTAAGGAAGGAGAATCATTATTTAACATCTATATCAAAGAAAAGTCGGTGTTGACTGAACGAAGAGCGCCTGCATATGAAGCGGTAAAGGATGAAAAGGACAAAGCGACCAAAGTGTCCAAAGCCCGCGATTGGATGTGCCTCAATTTTTTTGATGTGCGGACTTTCGGAGCCGTGATGTCTACCAAAGAGAATAATTGTGGGCAAGTGCGTGGACCTGTACAGTTTAATTTTGCCGAAAGTATTGAACCGGTTATACCACTTGAAGCGAGTATTACCCGTATGGCTGTTGAAACGGCCAAGGAAGCACAAGCACAAGATGGCGATAACAGGACAATGGGGCGCAAGACATTTGTCCCATATGGGCTTATACCGTTCCCATGGCTATGTCTCGGCTCCTTTAGCTAAACAAACTGGTTTTTCAGAAGATGATTTGAAACTGTTATGGCAGGCCCTAATAAATATGTTTGATCATGATCGGTCTGCTGCCAGGGGTGAGATGAATGCCAGAAAACTTATCGTTTTCAAGCACGAATCTGCACTAGGTAATACCCAAGCTCACAAATTATTTGATTCAGTGAAAATAGAACGAAAAGTCAAGGATAGCGTACCTGCCCGAAATTATGCCGATTACCAAGTTGTATTGGATAAAGCTAAAATTGAAGGTGTAGAGGTGATAGAATTGCTTTAGATTCTTAAATGACCTACTCAATGTATTTAAGTGCTAAATAGTATGAACACAATTTAACAGCCTAACTTCGTTCGTCAAGATATAGTCAAAAATGGAAAATGAACGATATAAAACCATGGAACCAGATCGCGGCAATATAATTCTGTACAAATCCGAAGACGGCAAGGAGACCGTAGATGTCCATCTTGCTGATGAAACAGTCTGGTTGAATCAGGCCCAGATGACGGAACTTTTCCAACGTAATAAACGTACGGTTTCCGAACATATCCGAAACGTGTTTAAAGAAGGTGAACTTGAGGAAGAGGCAGTTGTCCGGAAATTCCGGACAACTGCCGAGGACGGCAAAAGTTATCGGACAAATTTTTACAACCTTGAAGTCATTATCTCCGTTGGTTATCGGGTTAAATCAAAGCGTGGAACCCAGTTCCGTATCTGGGCGACTTCCATTCTCAAAGATCTCTTGATCAAAGGCTACACCCTGAATCAGCGCCGCTTAGCGGAAAAGGGTATCCTCGAAGCGGAACAGGTGTTGTACTTGCTGGCAAATACTCTGGACAATCAGAATCTCGTTAGTGATGAAGGTCGACAGCAAACCTTTGCTGGACAGGATCTCTACCCAAGTATTGAGGAAAAGGCTGCCAACCTCCTCTACTTTGTTATTAAAGATCATCCATTTACCGATGGACACAAACGAATCGGCACCTTCCTCTTTCTTCTTTTTCTCCAGACCAACAGACAATTAGGTGAAAAACATTTTGATAACAAGGCACTGGTTGCGTTAACTCTTTTGATCGCCGCAAGTGAACCCGGGCGGAAGGACTTATTGATCAGATTAATCTTTAACCTCGTTTCCGGCGAGTAGCGGAGAATTACTGTATGTTCAGCGAAGATGACCTTGTCATGATCTCTGCTCTTCAGCACCTACTTTTCTGCCCACGCCAGTGTGCCCTTATACATATCGAGCAGCAATGGACGGAAAACAGGTTGACGGCTGAGGGGAAAATTCTTCATGAACGGGTACATTCCACCGGAAGCGAATCTCGTCGGAAAATCCGTATTGAATTTGATGTGCCTATTCGTTCTTTACACTTGGGGCTTATTGGGCGGGCTGATATTGTCGAATTCCATCTACAGGACAACGGAACTTGGCAGCCATTTCCTGTTGAATACAAACGTGGTCGTCCCAAAAAGGATGATTCAGACAGGGTGCAGCTCTGTGCCCAGGCGCTTTGCCTGGAAGAAATGCTTAATTGTAAAGTGAGTGAAGGCGCACTTTACTATGGTCAGAAGCAACGACGGCAAGGTATCCTTTTTGATGCCAAGTTACGGCAAATAACGAAGGATACAGCGGAGAAGCTCCATCTTCTTCTCGACTCCAATCGCACTCCACCCCCAGAATATGCAAAGAAATGTGAGAGTTGTTCGTTTATCTCACAATGCCTGCCGAAAATTGCAGGAAAGAAAAAAGTTTCCAATTACCTGAAGAAAATAGAGGTGCAATGAAGAAACATCTGAATACACTTTTTGTCACAACGCAGGGTGCCTATCTGGCAAAAGACGGGGAAACCGTTGCCGTAAGGGTGGATGGAGAAGTTGTTCTCCGCCTGCCGGTGCATACTTTGGATGGAATTGTCTGTTTTGGCAATGTCGGCTGTAGCCCTTTTCTTATGGGATTCTGTGCCGATCGAGATGTCACTCTGAGCTTTCTTACTGAAAAGGGTAGGTTTCTCGCACGGGTTCAAGGCCCGGTCTCAGGTAATGTCTTGCTGCGACGGGAACAATATCGTCGTGCAGATGATCTGAATTTCTCAGCGATGATTGCCAAACAATTCATTACCGGCAAAGTTGCTAACTGCAGATATGCCATGCAACGGGTTTTGCGGGATCATCCGAAAAAAGTTGATACAAGTGTTCTGGAAAGCACGATCAATCGATTGACGGCATCGCTTAGACGACTTCAGGATGACCTGTCACTTGATGAGGTCAGAGGAGTTGAAGGCGATGCAGCCCATGTCTACTTCGGCGCTTTTGATCATTTGATCGTACGGGAAAAAGAGCATTTTTTCTTTAGAGAACGCAACCGGAGGCCACCGCTGGATCGGATGAATTGCCTGCTTTCCTTTTTATACACCCTGTTGATGCACGATGTCCGGTCGGCTCTCGAATCAGTGGGCCTTGACCCGGCAGTGGGATATCTCCACCGGGATCGGCCAGGCAGGCCTGGGTTGGCACTCGACGTTATGGAAGAATTTAGACCGATGGTTGATCGCCTGGCGGTATCGCTTGTCAATTTAGGTCAACTGCGTGCCAAAGATTTCACTTTCAGTGAAAGCGGTGCAGTACGGATGTCCGATGCGGCGAGGAAAACAGTCTTGGTTACGTACCAAAGCAGAAAGCAAGATGAGCGTCTCCATCCTTTTCTTGAAGAAAAAATGTCAATTGGTCTGTTTTTTTATGGTCAGGCCTTACTCTTGGCCAGATTGCTCAGAGATGAGCTTGACGGTTATCCACCGGTAATTTGGAAATAGCGCACAGGGAAATCGAATGTTTGTTCTGGTAAGTTATGACGTCAAAACTAGTGATTTGGGTGGCAGCAAACGGTTGCGGCGAGTCGCCAAGGCATGTAAAGATTATGGCCAGAGAGTACAGTTCTCGGTATTTGAATGTATTGTCGATCCCGCCCAATGGACTGTTTTTCGTCAACGTTTGATCAACGAAATAGACCCCGAAAGCGATAGCCTTCGTTTCTATTTTCTGGGAGCAAGTTGGCGACACAAGTTGGAACATATTGGGGCAAAGAAATCATTTGACCAAGAAGGCCCACTCATCATTTGAAAATGTTTGCGCGAACCAACACAGACAGAAAAACCTGGGGGGTTCGCAACCGCAATGATTCCGCTGCGGAGGACGTAATATTGACTTGTCATTTAGTTTGAGAAATGACGAGCAGAAAGCATGTTCGCGGAATTTGTAGTATTTGTCGTTTTGTATCAGTGTGTTACGAGGCGACAGTCGCCCTCCGTGCGGGGGCGTGGATTGAAACCAGTATCGTCAGTGCTAGCAGTGCTCATCAGATGTCGTCGCCCTCCGTGCGGGGGCGTGGATTGAAACATCACGTTGCCCATGTACTGGCAGATGCTGACGTCGCCCTCCGTGCGGGGGCGTGGATTGAAACATGCTACGAGTGCAGCTCGATGATCAAGTCATGCGTCGCCCTCCGTGCGGGGGCGTGGATTGAAACATCTATGACGTAGGCGTATGACGTGCAACTGCTGAGTCGCCCTCCGTGCGGGGGCGTGGATTGAAACCAGTGATCGACGATGCTACCGACCATGTTGAGTCATGCGTCGCCCTCCGTGCGGGGGCGTGGATTGAAACGTCATGGCTCGCATATCGGACATGTCGCTAGCCTCGGTCGCCCTCCGTGCGGGGGCGTGGATTGAAACGTTAGTCACGGATGCGCTAGTCAGCTTATCGAGGATGTCGCCCTCCGTGCGGGGGCGTGGATTGAAACTACGTTGACTACTGTTGGACATTGACTTATGATCATGTCGCCCTCCGTGCGGGGGCGTGGATTGAAACATGTCAGCCGTTATCCAATGCCAGCTAACCGCATGACGTCGCCCTCCGTGCGGGGGCGTGGATTGAAACATGATAGCTAGTACCTAATGACAGATGAGCTACCAGGTCGCCCTCCGTGCGGGGGCGTGGATTGAAACATGCAGTCGATCGGTCTGAAGCTGATGTAATGCTAACGTCGCCCTCCGTGCGGGGGCGTGGATTGAAACCCATGTATCGCACATAGAGTCGACGTGACGATTGACGTCGCCCTCCGTGCGGGGGCGTGGATTGAAACTCATTACCGGCTACATATCGCAACGGTCAGTCCATGGTCGCCCTCCGTGCGGGGGCGTGGATTGAAACATGAGCATCTGTACAAATACTGCAGCATTCGGCTAAGTCGCCCTCCGTGCGGGGGCGTGGATTGAAACATGACACTGATCAGATCAGTTACCGATCATGTCGCGTCGCCCTCCGTGCGGGGGCGTGGATTGAAACATTGAGCTCGACGTGTTACCACTGGCATAACATGGTCGCCCTCCGTGCGGGGGCGTGGATTGAAACATCAGATCTGCTGCTCGAGTTGCTGGCATGCTTCAGTCGCCCTCCGTGCGGGGGCGTGGATTGAAACATCTGTCGACATTGCTAGTTATAGACTAGCGTTGGTCGCCCTCCGTGCGGGGGCGTGGATTGAAACATTTGATCGCCGCAGTGATGTCGAATGTCGTGAAGTCGCCCTCCGTGCGGGGGCGTGGATTGAAACAGCTATACATGCGCATCTAACGATCGGCATCGTGAGTCGCCCTCCGTGCGGGGGCGTGGATTGAAACATCGTAATCGTGCAATGGTATCACTAGCCACTGCGTCGCCCTCCGTGCGGGGGCGTGGATTGAAACATGATTATCGTGCAACGGCATATCGTCGAAATGCGTCGCCCTCCGTGCGGGGGCGTGGATTGAAACATGCTTATCGACCAGCTGCTAATCAGCAGGCTCGTGTCGCCCTCCGTGCGGGGGCGTGGATTGAAACATATCGAATGCACTAGCACCAGCATCATGCGCTAGGTCGCCCTCCGTGCGGGGGCGTGGATTGAAACGCTACGATGCCAGTTGATCAGTTACCACTTGCGTTGGTCGCCCTCCGTGCGGGGGCGTGGATTGAAACACTAGATGCATTGCAGCAATTGCGTTGATCCGCAGTCGCCCTCCGTGCGGGGGCGTGGATTGAAACCACTGATACGCTCTCAGATAGCGTCAATCGACTGGTCGCCCTCCGTGCGGGGGCGTGGATTGAAACTGTCATAGCCAGCATCTTGATCGATCAGCGATGCAAGTCGCCCTCCGTGCGGGGGCGTGGATTGAAACACTGTCAACGTCATGCAGTCGATACTGAAGATCACGTCGCCCTCCGTGCGGGGGCGTGGATTGAAACTAGTATCTGCGATAGTCTGTCGCTACTGATGCCATGTCGCCCTCCGTGCGGGGGCGTGGATTGAAACCATCGATATAGCCAATTGGCAGCTCAATACCCGATGTCGCCCTCCGTGCGGGGGCGTGGATTGAAACACGATGTGCAATTCTGACATCGATGGAGCCATGTCGCCCTCCGTGCGGGGGCGTGGATTGAAACACGTCAGATCGTCATGCATCGGATAAGAATTCATGCGTCGCCCTCCGTGCGGGGGCGTGGATTGAAACTCTCCAGTCATGGTAACATGCGCTGATCAGGTAAGTCGCCCTCCGTGCGGGGGCGTGGATTGAAACTCGATGTTGATCCAGTATGACTCTGATCTCCCGTCGCCCTCCGTGCGGGGGCGTGGATTGAAACCTCGATCTGACGGTTCGAAATAACCAGTTATCGGTCGCCCTCCGTGCGGGGGCGTGGATTGAAACATCGCTTAGTAACGCGGATATGTCAGTGCATCAGTCGCCCTCCGTGCGGGGGCGTGGATTGAAACACTGGATAGTCTCGAATAAGCTGTCGTCAATTGTGTCGCCCTCCGTGCGGGGGCGTGGATTGAAACAGGTTTACAGCCAATGGCCACTGAGTGCAGAGTTAGTCGCCCTCCGTGCGGGGGCGTGGATTGAAACACGCATCGAGTGATGCGACTACGGCTATTTACCGTGTCGCCCTCCGTGCGGGGGCGTGGATTGAAACATGTTCAGCGTTAGCTGATAACCGTGTTGCGGTAGTCGCCCTCCGTGCGGGGGCGTGGATTGAAACACACTGCGATGCTATGCATTGTCATAACAGTCGAGTCGCCCTCCGTGCGGGGGCGTGGATTGAAACCATAGAGCGTCATCAGTGCCAGAGCGTGTCGTTGCAGGTCGCCCTCCGTGCGGGGGCGTGGATTGAAACATCTTGCGATACGATGTCGATCTGCGGCCTGTTGCGTCGCCCTCCGTGCGGGGGCGTGGATTGAAACCTTTAAGAGTGAGGCGGAGGAACAAGCCCAGGCAGTCGCCCTCCGTGCGGGGGCGTGGATTGAAACTTTATTCCTGAGCTGACCTTTACTCGCAGGCCGTCGCCCTCCGTGCGGGGGCGTGGATTGAAACTACTGCTGCCGCTGGGCGTAGGTGTGCTGGTTGCTGTCGCCCTCCGTGCGGGGGCGTGGATTGAAACATGGTTGCGGTGATTATGGCTGCTGCTGCGGTGTGTCGCCCTCCGTGCGGGGGCGTGGATTGAAGGAGGTATCAAATAATCCGGGTCTTGAGTTCTGCCTCTAATGTTTACTGCGGGCGATGATGAAGATTTTAGGAATGCCGGAGAGAATGAATACCGATCAAGAGTGCCATTTTACTTATATAAAAGGTGCTCGCCTTAAAAGGATGCTGGAGTTCGAATCAGCCTGATGGTAAAAGGAAAGCGGTTTGATAAGGTTGTCGTCAAAAAATTCTGGTAAAGTATAAAGTACGATGACATTCAGACCCGCAGTCGTATTAACACCCAACCGAATTTGGATAGGTGGCAAAAATGATGCTACACAACCAAAAAACACTTGATTCGTGGTTTAATGAATGGGACAACTTCTCTTCACTTTTCAATAACACTGCAATTGTTATTGCGCGCAGTTTTACAACGTGCAGAATAGATATTAATAAATACGTCAATCAGCGTACGTTGAAATAGCAGATAACATCTTGTATTTACTTTATTTGCATCCAAAACAACTTAGAGAATAGTGTTCGGCAATCAATAACTGCCTTAGTAACAGGGATAACCGCTCTGACCAGATTGTAAATAGTGCTGGAAAAATCGCTTCGTTGTGAGCGGAAAGATAATGGTGTGGTTTAGGAGGGAAGTAAGCTTTGCGAAAACACCCAAAAGAAATGGTGCGGGAAAACATGCTTCTATCGCTGCAGAATCTGGAGGCAATGTCACACGAAGAAACCTTGCAAATGAATCGTCAACTGCAGACGCGTCAGATTGAGCTGGAAATGCAAAACGAGGAACTGCAGCGGACAAAGGCCGAACTGACGCGTGCACAAGCACGCTATATCGACTTCTACCTCCAGGCACCGGTGAGTTTTATCACGCTAAGTGCTCAGGGGGAAATCCTTGAGGCCAATCTTACTGCCACTGCCCTTTTAGGAGCGAATCGGAGTGCAGTGGTTGGCCAGCCGATAATCCACTTCATCCTCAAAGAATATCAGGATATTTTCCATTTATTCCATAAACTTATCGTTGAAACCGGCAGATCACAACCATGTGATTTACTGATGACAAAGGGCGATGGAACGACATTCCAGGCACGTTTGCAAGCCACCGCAGTGCACGATAGTCCCGGAACCTTTGAGTATCAGCTTCTGTTGTGTGATATGACCGAGTCCTGGCAGGCTGAGGAAAAAGTAAAGGATAGCGAAAAACTTTTTCGGAGCCTGTTTGAATGCCGTTCAGCCATCAATCTGCTTCTTGATGCAGAGACGGGGAATATCATCGACGCCAATGATGCGGCGGTGCAGTTTTACGGCTGGCCGCTCGAGAAACTCAAACAGATGAACATCCAGCAGATCAATACACTGCCGCCAGAGACTGTGCAGGAAAAAATGAAACAAGTGTCGCTGGCTCACCGTAATCGCTTTGAATTCTCGCATCGAAGGGCAGATGGCACTATTCGGCAGGTGGAAACATTTAGTAATAAAATTGAGATTTCGGGGAAAAAATATCTCCTATCCATTATTCACGACATAACTGAACACAAACAGGCTGAGGAGTCATTACGTCAGCACGCTACTGAATTAGCGTCAGCGAAAGCGACGGCGGAGAATGAAAAGCGTCTTTTGACCGTCGTTTTGGAATCCTTGCCGGTCGGAATCGCTATTGCTGATGTACGTGGTAACATCATCCAGAAAAATACAGCTTATGAGCGAATTTGGGGTGAATCGGGATCCCAATTCCAATTAACAGAAGAAAAATACAATGATTTAGATGCATTATGGGATTCAACGGGCGAACCTGTTACTCCCGCGGAATGGCCGTCGATCAGGTCGCTCCGGACGGGAGAAAGCACGGTCGGGCAGGTTATACGATTGGAACGTGATGGGTCCCAGGTCGATATTATCAAAAGCGCTTCGCCTGTGTTCGATACCAACGGAATTCTTTTCGGATGCGCTGTGGCGATCCAGGACATCACCGAACTCAAGCAAACAGAGGGAGCACTTCGTGAGCGGGAAAAGGATTTTGATCTCGCCCAGGAGGTCGGGAGCATTGGCAGCTGGCGTCTCGATATTATTCGGAATGTGCTGACCTGGTCCGATGAAAATTACCGTATCTTTGGTGTCCCTAAAGGAACGCTGTTGAGTTATGATTCATTTCTCTCTAAGATCCATCCGGACGACCGTGTGTATGTTGATACTCAATGGCATCAGGCACTCAGTGGCGCACCTTACGATCTTGAGCATCGAATCGTGGTCGACGACGTGGTCAAATGGGTTCGAGAAAAAGCATATCTGGAATTTGACAGTGATGGCAAGCTGGCAGGCGGATTCGGCATAACAGAAGACATCACTGACCGCAAACTGGCGGAAGCGAATTTGCGGAAAAGTGAAGAACGATACCGAGTTCTGGCAGAAACCATGCTGCAAGGCGTGGTTCATCAAGACCATGAGGGAAATGTCGTGGCGATGAATCAGGCCGCTGAGAATATCCTTGGCATGAATCGGGATCAATTTTTGACCGGAATTGCGGATGAGGCGGAACACCCCACTATTCGTGATAACGGGAGCCGATTTCCTGCCTTGGAGCATCCGGCCTCAGTGGCATTGAGGACTGGCCAAACTGTACGAAACGTTACGATGGGCGTATTCAACCCTAAGCATGACGAGTACCGCTGGTTACGTATTGACTCGATACCCTTATTTTCTAATGGGGCCGAGTTGCCGTCGGAAGTATATTCTGTTTTCGAGGACATCACTGAACGTAATAAGGCCGAGGCGGCACTGCGCGAACAGGAACGTATGGTGCGGGCCCTTATCAACTCCGTTGATGAATCTATTTATCTGTTTGACATTGACGGAGAGATACTTGCCGCCAACGAGACTACTGCACGGCGCCTCGGTTTGACTGTCGAGGAGCTTGTCGGCCAAAAATGGCAGAAGCTTATACCTGCCGAGCTGGTAATGATGCGCACTGAAAAGGTCAATGAAATCCTTCGTACAGGTATTCCCCTCTATTTCGAAGACGAGCGTGATGGAATTTTCTTTGGCCATTCAGCATATCCTGTATTCGATGAAAACTCCGCAATTACCAGGTTGGCTGTTTTTAGCCGGGACATAACCGAACGTAGGATGTCGCTTACAGCATTGAAGAAAAGTCAGGATCAGCTGCAACTCTTAAACAGGGAGTTGGAGCTTATGGTTGAGCATCGTACGCTTGAACTGCAGGAGACCCAGAGACAGTTTCTGCATGCAGGAAAGCTGTCGGCAATAGGTAAGTTGTCTGCTTCCATAGCCCATGAATTTAACAATCCTCTGCAGGGTATCCTCTCTGTGCTCAAAGGCTTGACGAAACGGGCGATACTGGAAGAAGAGGATAGGGAGCTGCTGGGAGAGGCCATTGAAGAATGTGACAGGATTAAGGATTTGATCCGCAGTCTTCAGGAGTTTAACCGTCCCAGCTCGGGTAGAAAAAGATTGATGGATGTGAACGAGGTCGTCGACTCGGTGCTTTTGTTGTATAGAAGTGATTTTCAAGGGAAACGGATTTCGGTGGTGCGGGATTTCGCTCATAAATTGCCGCAGATCCAGGCAGTTTCCGACCAGATTAAACAAGTCTTTCTGAACATCATGATCAATGCGGCGGATGCCTGCCAACGGCGCGGTGGTGTGATCACCGTCAGGACCTGGCTTGAGGACGAGTCTTCTGTGGCTGTCGCAATCGGAGATAATGGAGTCGGTATTAACCCGTCCGATATGGAGATGATCTTTCAACCCTTCTACACAACCAAGCCTGAAGTAAAGGGTACCGGTCTGGGCCTGTCGGTCTGTCATGGTATCATCAAAAACCACAATGGAGCCATTCGGGTCGAGAGTCAACCAGGTCGGGGAGCAACCTTCACTGTCGTTCTGCCAATAAACTATGCTGATACTGCTGCATAAGGTCTGCACCGGTCAGTTCACATTTATTTTCAAGTGTAATTGTATGGTATAAGGGGGGGGGCGATTGGAACCTAAAGACACAGCTGAGATATCCATTCTATTTGTTGATGACGAAAAGCTTATCCGGAATTCATTTGCCAGAGAGCTGCGGGAGGAGGGGTTTGCAGTTACTGCCGTTGGCAGTGGCCGTGAAGCAATCGACGAGTTGGAAAAGGCCAAGTACGATGTGGTGATCACTGACCTGATGATGCCCGACATCGACGGTTTTGGCGTGTTGAAGGCCGTGAAAAAGGCTGTTCCATCGACCAGTGTTATAATTCTTACCGGCTATGGCGAGCTGCGATCAGCCATTGATGCCTTGCGCCTGGGTGCAGATGATTTCACCCTGAAGCCTTGCGATGTTGATGAGATTGTTTTCCGCATCCGGCGCTGCCTTGAGAAACAAAGTCTACTGAGAACTCTGGGCTTAAGAAACCAGCAATTACAGGAGGAAATAGGCCAGCGACGGCTGGTCGAGGAGCAACTGCGAGAAAGCGAAAATCGGTTTCGTCTGGCGCTGGACGCTGCATCGAATGGTGTCTGGGATCGTAATCTACTCACTGGTGAGACATATCATGGCGTCAACTGGCTTCGCACTTTAGGGTACGCGGAAGATCACCTTATCAGCGAAATTCCCTTTGAAAACCTTCTGCATCCTGACGATCTGGATCGGGTGCGGGCCAAGCGTGAGGCCCATATGCAGGGAAAAACCGTTCGCTATGAAGTGGAGTACCGACTGCGCAACCAGGCCGGCGAATGGCAGTGGATGTTATCCAGAGGGCAGGTGGTCGCGAGGGATGGGCAGGGCAGAGCCTTGCGCTTTATCGGCACCATTACCGATATCACCAAGCTGAAAGCTGCCCAGGCCGAATTACAGCGCGCCCAGATTGAGTTGGAGCAACGGGTACAGGAGCGAACTGGCGAACTGTCTGAATTAAATGCCGCCCTGACCGTGCTGCTTAAAAAACGCGAAGAGGACCGAGAATTACTAGCCGAGCAGGTGGTCGCCAATGCCAGCCATCTCGTTGATCCTTTTTTTGAGAGATTAAAAGAATGCAAGCTGACCGAGCAGCAGCAAGTGCTGGTCAATATTCTCAGAACCAATATCAAAGAGTTGACCACTCCCTTCGCCAACAATTTTTCCACTAAACTGGTTCGGCTCACCCCTGTGGAAATTCAGGTCGCCAATTTGGTGAAGCAAGGCAAGCGGAGCAAGGAAATTGCCGAAATCATGCACCTCTCTCCGGGAACAGTCAATGTTCACCGGAAAAATATCAGAAAAAAATTGCAGATTACTCACCAGAAAACCAATCTCCAGACCATTCTTTCAATCAATTCCTGATAGATAGTTCCGTTTACCTGTCTCTGATTCTCTCTCCTAGTTGTTCTGCAGGTCGTTATCCCCAAGCCTTTATTATTGTATGATATTATTTGTATCATATATGTATCATAATTTTTCATATTGTCTCTTGTCGTGTTTTTGATATGATTGCAGCAGAAAGCTGATCTCAAGCGAAATGCTGCTCTGCCAAAAGTGCCGGTTGGACCGAAGCAGCTCAAAAGATACCTGGAGCATTGAGCTTTCTTGCAACGGGGTTGCACTGCACTTTTTTTCGGTCAATCAGGCATACTAAAAACAATTCATAGCCGAGCCAGTCAATATAAATATTCCCAAATGGCGTGGTAAGCAGAGGGAAATGATGGATCGTAAAGCCATGGCTGAGAGATCTATTTTACTTGTCGATAACGAAAAGCTTATCCGGAATTCTTTTGGTCGGGAACTTCGGGAGGAAGGTTTCGCAGTAACTACTGTTGCCAACGGTAGTGAAGCAGTCGACGAGTTGGCGAAGAAAAAATACGATCTGGTGATTACTGACCTGATGACGCCCGACGCTGACGGTTTTGATGTCTTGAAGGCTGTGAAAAAAATAGTTCCGCAAACTGCGGTAATCGTTCTTGCAAGCTATGGCAACATGCGATCCGTTACCGAGGCCCTGCACCTTGGCGCAGACGATTTTGCCCTGAAGCCCTGTGACGTCGAGGAACTTGTTTTCCGTATCCGCCGCTGCCTGGAGAGGCAGAGCCTCCTGCAGATGCTCGCCTTACAGGGTCGACTGTAAAGGCTGATTGCCCAGAGACGGTTGTTGAAACACGAATATGTACAGGAAAAAATGTTTTTAGCCAGAGCTGCCTGTCCAGAGCCCGTTGCTTGAGCTCCTTCTTCTTGTCACCGCCGACAAAGTATTGACCCACCCAGCACCGAAAAGCTGACCCCCTTCTTCTGTCCAGTTGTGATATAACTCCTCCTCCATCCTGCCATGGGTGGAGACATTTCGGTAAATCGATCACCGTAACATATATGATATAAGTAATACTCATTTTATATCATAAAATTGAATATTGTGTTTGTTACATTTTCTATTTAACGTAAATTCAGTGCACAATTTTTCACATTGGCATGGGAATACGTCGACTGCAAAGTTTTTTGGAAGGAGCCACGGAGCGGCTGCCAACCTGATCATAGCCGGGGGGGGAAGTATACAGATTGGCATTGTGAAAAAACATTTTTACTGTCCTGAAATGCTTAGATTTTATGGAATTTTTTTCAGTAAATGTGGCACGACGGTCGTACTCATTATTCTCCATTCGGATGATGGTGATACGCCTTGAAAGATCGCCCAGTAAGTTATTGATAAGAAACACCATATTCGGAATAAAACACCTTATTGGTGACGACGGCACAGCTAAACAGCCACGAGCGGTTTTTATGCTTACATCCCCAGGGAACGGTTGCACCATTCCTCCTAAGGGGAAATGACAGACAAGGGCGGCCAGGTTCCATATAAACTGGCCAATAAGTAGGATCTTATCCAAATATACATGTTGAAGGGAGGAGATAGCATGAAACGACTTTATGTATTGACAGTGATGTTCTGTTTATCAATTTTTCTCGTCGTAACGGCACATGCCGCGGCGGGCGGGAACAAAGGCGCACCGACGGGGAAGAAAGGCACTACGGAGTGGGGTACTCCATACGTGACAGGGACCCCGCAAGGATTGGCGAACCTCCAGAAGGTCGTGAGTTACAGAATTGAACGGAGCAAGAAGATGCACAAAAAGATCGAAGGTTCAAGTGAAGATGGAAAATAGCCGTGGTCTGTTCAAAGAGGGAATGTCAATGCGAGCAATAAATAAAAAATAATTGGAGGAGTTATGAACAGGCATAAAAATATAATTACCACGTGCTTAGCCACACTGGTAATCGCCTTCTTCGCAAGTGGCACGGCGCATGCCATTCCTGCGTCGCCAACGGATGAATCGAAAGTTCCACACTACTATGGACCCTTTCCTAACTGGGTGCTGAGCCAGTTGCCGACGGTCACCGCGGGAACGTGCTCGGTTTCGACAACAGCCTGTACCACCGATGCCAATTGCCCTACGACTGAGACCTGTCTTAATGCAAGTGCTACAGGCGGCATCAAGAAATTCGTCGATGGCTTGCCAATGGTCTGCGACCCGACTGTCGGCTGTACCGACAATAATCTGGGCCAGCATATCCCGCTTGCCGTGCCCGACCAGACCACCTTCACAACGGCTAATGGTTTCACCGACGATGCCGATTACTATGTGATCGCCCTGGTGCAGCATCGCGAAAAAATGAGTTCATCCATTCCTGGGCTTGGAACTCTGCAGCGCGAGTACGTACAGCTCTCCACCAGTACCGTTCCCGGCAATGGCGTGGCGCTGACGAACGACCTGTTCGACGGCACATCCGTGCCGGCCTTGATGCCTGACGGCACCCCGGCCGTAGCAGTGGATAACCCCCATTATATGGGTCCGATTATCGCTGCTACAAAAAACAAGCCTGTCCGGATTGTCTTTTATAACCTGTTGCCGACCGGCTCAGGCGGAGACCTGTTCATGCCGGTGGATACCTCCTTCATGGGCTCCGGGATGGGACCGATGATGATGGCGGCTCCGACGGATCAGGGTACCGTTATGGATGGAGTTCGTAACCCGATGTGCGGCGAAACAACCAAGGATCGTTCGAAGTGTTTTGCGGATACGAGAGCCAGTATCCATCTGCATGGCGGAACACGCCCTGGATCAGCGACGGTTCTCCGCACCAGTGGATCACTCCCGCAGGCGAACAGACCGGCTGGCCCGAGGGCGTAGCCGTACGACAGGTTCCGGATATGGTAACACCTGAGGCTGCAGCCCTTGGCGTACCCAACTGTTCTGGTGCGGCTGACGGCTGCACGACTTTCTACTACACCAACCAGCAGAGTGCGCGCCTGATGTTCTACCATGATCACGCCTGGGGCATCACCCGGCTGAATGTCTATGCCGGTGAAGCCGCAGGGTATCTGATCAGCGATTCCACCGAGCAGGCGCTTATTACGGCCGGAACCATCCCCGCCGACCAGATCCCGCTGGTGATTCAGGACCGAACTTTCGTCCCGGACACCGCCCAGCTGGCGGCACAGGATCCGACCTGGGATTATACCCGCTGGGGTGGTGAAGGCGATTTGTGGTACGAGCATGTCTATATGCCCGCTCAGAACCCCAACTCTCCGACAGGCGCCAGCCCGTATGGTCGCTGGTTTTATGGACCGTATTTCTGGCCACCATCCACTCCGCAGTATGGACCAATCGCCAACCCATACTATAATGCGAGCTGCGACCTTGGCGATTCCACCACCTGGACATACCCGGTCGAGCCGTTTTGCGAACCACCAACAATTCCGGGTACGCCGAACAATTCAGCCGGCATGGAGCAGTTCAACGACACACCAATCGTCAACGGAACGGCCTATCCGACCGTCACTGTTGATCCGAAGGCTTATCGTCTGCGAATCCTCAATGCGGCCAACGACCGTTTCTTCAACCTGTCGATGTATGTAGGTGATCCCAATACCATCACCGATCCAAGCATCGGGCCCACCGAGGTTGCGCTCGATAGAAACCTGCTGGCTCAAGCCCAGGATAACCCGAATATCTTCCCGACACCGGACACAAGCGTCAGCCCGGAAGGCCCAGCCTGGATCCAGATTGGAACCGAGGGTGGTTTTCTCCCAGCACCTGTCGTGGTCCTGAATCAACCGACCACCTGGATCATCGATCCGACCAGGTTCGACGTCGGCAACGTGGACACACACGCACTGACCCTTGGTCCGGCGGAACGTGCCGATGTTATCGTCGATTTCTCGGAATTTGCGGGTAAGACGCTTATCCTTTATAACGATGCCCCGGCCGCATTCCCGGCGAGGATCTCCACCTACGACTACTACACCGGTGCTCCCGATCTGAGCCCCGCAGGTGCCCCAACTGTCATGCCCGGCTATGGCCCGAATACCCGGACTATTATGCAGATCAAAGTTTCCGGCAGTGGTGGTGGCGCAACCCCCAATGCTGTCAATCAGACAATAGTGGATGGTCTCACCGCAGCCTTTGCTCACCATGCTGACGGTTCCGGCGTATTCGAATCCGGCCAGCACCCGATTATCGTCGGACAGGCCGCCTATAACTCAGCCTATGGCACGAACTTCACCACCGCCGGCTGGTGCAACGACCCTGCAGCTCCCGCGAGTGCCAAGTGCGATGGGTTTGCCCGCATCTCGGAACAGGGTCTTGATATCTTTAAATTCAACACCCTGCTTGGCTCAAAGATAGGTGTCCAGGTCGAGCCCAAAGCACTTCATGACGAGACCAATGCCACGGACTTCGAACCCTATGGTCGGATGTCCGGCAACATCGGGGTCGAAGCGGTGCCGGCAACGCCACTCGCCCAGACCATCGTGCTCTATCCCTTTGTCAATCCGCCGACTGAACTCTTCGACGGAACCAACCTGCCGACAACGGATACTGTTACACCGATTGCCACAGGAGATGACGGGACCCAGATCTGGAAGCTCACCCACAACGGGGTGGACACCCACCCGATTCACTTTCACCTCTACGATGTGCAGGTGCTCAACCGGGTAACCTGGGACAACATCATCATTCCGCCCGATGCCAACGAACTCGGCTGGAAAGACACCGTGCGGGTGAGCCCGCTGGAGGATACGTATTTCGCTATCCGGCCAATCATCCCGACGCTGCCGTTTGAAATCCCCAACAGTATCCGTCCGTTGAACCCCATGATGCCGTTAGGCGATACGTCGATGTTCAACTCCGTCGACATCAGTGGAAATGGGACGAACCCCATAACCAATGAAATTGTTAACTTCGGCTGGGAATATATGTTGCACTGTCACATCCTGTCCCACGAGGAAATGGACATGATGCGGCCGGTGTCGGTGGCGCTCCCGCCGATCGCGCCGAGCATAGTCTCAGCAACACCAGGTTCAGGTAAAAATCCAAAGACTCTGGTATTGACCTGGCTAGATAACTCGATCACCGAGACCCAGTTCGTAGTTCAGAGGAACGACGGCTTTGGTTGGGTTGATCTCGGAATTGTCGCCTCACCACTGACAATACCGGACTCGAACACTGAGGGAGTGAATCGCTCCTTCACAGATACTAAGTTCAATGGTAAACTGTCCTATAATTATAGGGTAGCCGCTCAAAATACCATCGGCTACGGCGGGGAATATCCGAGCCTTACCGCCCAGTCAGTTTCTGCACTCCAAGGCTATGGTACCCCGGCTGTGACTGCACCTGCAGCTCCCACCAATATGGCCGTAACTGCCGTAAAAGCGAAGAATGGCAAAAGTTATACGGTCACCATGACCTGGATCGATAACTCTGACCAACGAGGCCGGTTTCCAGATCCAATGGGCTACCGACTCGGCCTTCACGACCATTGTGGGCAGTAATACGACAGGACCTAATGTTCTATCCTACATTACTACTGTTTCACCTTCACCTAAAGCCTATTACTTCAGGGTTCGGGCAACCAACGCTGTGGACACATCAGCGTGGTCGACTTTTGGCCCGGTACCAGCCCAGTAAAATCAACCGGGGGGGGGAGCAATCCCTCCCCTCTCTTTTAGTTTTTTGGCGCTTTTTATGTTAATGATACCAAGATAGCCCTACCGTAACCGTCATGTAGATCACTTGACAAACAGACGCGGAATAATGGCAGCGCGTTCGCGTATATGGAGAGCATGCAAAACCGGGGAAGGCTCAGCGGCGACTTTGAGTTTTTCATTGCCCTCCACTCGGAAATGTGGTGTTATTCCAGAACAATTCATTGTTGAGCACTGGGGCAATCACCGGCATTCCGGAGAGCCTTCCCTAGTTTGTTCCATTCTCCCCTCAAAGGGTTACTGAAAAGAGTCCCGCTCTTTTCTACGGGATGAAATATTTATCAAAAATCTGAGTGAATCGCATGAATCCAATAAAAATACTCGTTGTTGACGATGACATGATCATCTGCGAAGTATTAGTTACTTTTTTACAGATTCATGGATTTGAAGCCAAATCCGTGAGCAATGGAGAGACGGCGATTGAAACGCTTGACAGCGAGTGTTTTCATGCGGTCATTACCGACCTGAAAATGGGCAAAATCGACGGTCATGCGGTTGTGCGCCATGCCAAACGGCTCAAACCGGAGACTCTTCTGATTGTGATGACCGGGTACTGTGATGAAGAAACTAAAATGCAGGCCCTGGATAATGGCGCCGATTTTTTTTTCTGCAAACCGGTCGTCATGAAGGAACTGCTCCGAAGGCTACCATCGCCGACTGGAACAGACGACCTTAGCGGCACGTGTTTCCGTTAAACCCTTTGCCCCTTGCAATCAGGGGAAAGTAAACGCCTAGTTGTTTCGTCTTCCTCTCGGTTATCTCATCCAATGCGCCCACTGGTCCATCTTGCGAACTATTTGCTGCAGAAATCTGCAGGTCACCGGATCATCGTCAATAATGAAAATCTTTCCCATCTATTCCTTCAATCCTCTTCTGTTGCCGCGCCGACGGTGGCGATCATAATATTTTTCTTTCAAATGCCGAGGCAGTTTTCCCGGCGATAAAAGATCGAGATGCACCATCACCTGGTGGCAAGGGGGCCCCATACCCCAAATCGAGGCATTTGAAATTGGCTGAGGCAAGGAAATCGTAGCCCTCCTGGTACTCTTCTCCGTCACTGTTGTCCCTGACGACCACGCCATCCCGGCTCAGTGCCAGGGGTTTGTGATCGCCGGCCAGGATGGTATCGGCCAGCGTGAACGAGTAGTGGCCAAGAATATTCATGTGTTCATGTCGTAGCGGCGACAAACCTACGGCGTCGTCGTCCAGAATCGGCAGTCGACTTTTTCGGGGGGGGGAACTACCTTAATTTTTTTAATTTTTATGGCAGAGGCGGAGAGGTCATTGGGCCAATACGTTGAAAATGAGTGCCCCTTTTGTACTTTGTCTACACCTGAGCTAAGTTTGTATAGCTTCCGGAGTGGGTATCAATTTTACTGAGTACAAAAATCTCACTCTTGGGGTTGCTTTAAGGTTATATCCAAGAGCTTTACTGACTTATCGAAGGTTTTCCAACCATGTTGTTCCCCTGCTGGTATGAAATAGGTCTCATTAGATTTGAGCAATCTGCTGTCTTCACCTATAAACATTTCAATTTGACCTTCCACTACAATGCCACATTGATCAAAAGTATGCTTATGTCCTGCATCTTCCTTTTCTGCATCAATTTCCATACATACCATGATCAAGTTATGTCCCAATTCCGCCTTGCTCCTAATACCTGGTCTGAATTCTTCCAATGGTAAGCTGACTAAGTTCCAGAAAGCCATTTTTTCCTCCTTTTATTGATGCGATAAGGGCGAGCAGGCATAACACAATTTCCATCTTTAACCCAGCGATGCCAGCACCTGTCTGTCCACCTGATATGATCTTTTTCAACATTTGGTTATTTCGTTACTTCCTAAAATAGAAGCACGAGGAGAAGGGAGATTTTGCGCATAATTTTATCCAGTAGAAATCGTTCTTATGAAGAGCTTAGAATCACTTCCTACCAGCGTCCACAGCTGCCTTCAGTTCCTTGCCAACTTTAAAAAACGGGAGCTTCTTTGCTTTTATTTCAATTCGTTCCCCTGTCTTCGGTTTTCGCTCTATCTAAGAATGACAAACTCGTAAAAACTTCGATTTCCGATGGATAAGTAAAAAGCTTCATATTGGAGGCGTGCAATTTTTCTATCATTTCGGCGTACATACGGTACGTCGTAATGATAGAAAAATTGTAACAACGAACAAGATGAAGAGTTTTTACGACGCCATCAAGAATCATAATGTCTCACAGAGAAGGAACCGAATCCATGGATTTCCACATTTTCACCAGCTACAAGCTTGTCAGCTATAGTATCAAGCATGGTATCTATGATGTGCTGGGTTGTTTCAATTGAAAACTTCAACTCTTTGGCTAAGGCATCTACCAGTTCAGATTTATTCATGAATTCTACCCGTTTGATTTGTGATTTCAACTTCCATCTTATTGAAGTCATGTACCACCGGCAAAGCCGGTGGCTTGAAAGCGCCTGAACCGCTCTAAGCGGTTGAAAAACAGGAGCCACCTAAAGGCGACTGTTAAAACAACTTCAATTGATCAATTCGTTTGTCCTCTTTCTCCTGCTTTTGAATATACTCCCGAACGGCTTCCTCATCCTTACCCACGCGTCGACACATAATATCCTCTTGCCCAGAAGTTCTGACCAACAAAATTCTTTTTCCGTCCCTGAAAATTTCGAGCGATTTTAATCGCGCTTTTGCCTTTGATAAAACCAACAACCTGAGCTACCGAATGTTTGGGTGGAATGGAGATCAAAATGTGAACATGATCGGGCATAAGATGCCCTTCAACCACCGTGCATTCTTTTTGCGTTGCAAGATCTCGTAATATCTCCCCCAGGTATCTCCTAAGGTCTTCAAATATTGCGTTTTTGCGATACTTCGGAATCCAAACGATGTGATACTTGCATTCCCACTTCGTGTGGCTTAAGCTTTGTTCGTCGTACATGGGAAGTCTCCTCTTCTTGAACTTTGAGCGGTTCAGAATTGAGAGACTTCCCTTTTATTCCCGTAATTGTCAAACTTTAGGAGTCCACCGGCAGAGCCGGTGGTTTACCTGTTGTTTATTAAAATTAATAATTCTAGGAGCCTGTCGGATTTAGGTGCATCCTAAGATAGCAAAAAATGTTAAAAAACTATGTATCACTCTGATTTCACGACGTAAATATTGACATTTTCCGATATTGGTGGTTAATTCCTATGTAAATTCAGCAATCTACATAGAGAGAGGGACATGATTCAAAAATTCATTCCTACAAGCAGAGAACAGCAGTACTTGTTCCCGCCATCTATTCAAGATTGGCTTCCGGAAAAGCACCTGGCTCGATTCATAGTTGATATCGTCTCGCAGCTTAATCTGCGCCCCCTTGCAGAAGCTTATGCCGGGAAAGGCTTCAAGGCATATCATCCGGAAATTATTTTATCTTTATTGTTTTATGGATATGCAACCGGCGTATTCTCCAGCCGAAAAATTGAGAAGGCAACCTATGATTCCGTTGCCTTTCGTTTTATCTCTGCCAACACTCACCCAGATCATGACACCATAGCTACCTTCCGCAAACGATTTCTTCAACAACTGAAACCACTCTTTGTGGAGATTTTGATGCTTGCCCACGAAATGGGCCTTTTGAAATTGGGCAAAGTCAGCCTTGACGGCACCAAGGTAAAAGCCAATGCCTCCAAGCACCATGCCTTGAGCTGGGATCATGCCGGTAAGCTCGAACAACAATTGAAGGCGGAGGTTGATGAACTCATCCGCTTGGCAGAACAAGCTGACTCCAAAGAAATTCCAGAAGGAATGGATCTGCCCTTAGCTAGGGAATAGAGCTTCCCCAGCAATCCTGCCTAGTTCCTTCGGAATCAACTCGTGTTATTTGTTACCACCGCTTGGTTAGCGTGGCCCATGCGATAACATGCCAAATAATAGCATTCAAAATCTGACAAATATCTCACGTTGCGTATATAGAGCCAGAGAAGACACAAAGGCTAACCATCAAGGCTCGATCTCCGCACATTAAAGCCTATGTTTAGTTTCCGGAAACAAAACTGTAATGCTCAGTATTGTCAAGTAGGCGCGATCACAGACAGGTTGCGATGCAAACGACATGGAGGTAATTGCTAACCCAACTTTTTGCGAAAGATAATCAAACTCCTCTGTAACGCCATTTTTTAATTTCAGCAAAATTTTAAAACACGCAATATCAGTAAGATAAGTTTTTGAAGTCGTTTGTAGTGCCATAAAATATATTAAATTGTTGACAAGGTCTGGTTTTTATGCCAAACTCGTCGCCATGTATATTCGAAGAACATCTATCAAAAGCAGAAAGGATGGCTCGCATTATTACAGCTACCGATTGGTCGAATCCAAGCGAACCGAGAAGGGTGTGCGACAGCACACGCTTCTCAATCTGGGTGCTGATTTTGCCCTTCCTAGAGAACAGTGGCCTGAGTTGACCAAACGGATCGAGGGTATTCTCGGTGGGCAACAAAGCCTGTTCGGTATTGATTGTGATATCGAACAGTTAGCTCAGTCCTGTGCCACAAGGATTATCGCGTCATATCGGGATGTTGAACCTGTTGATAACGGCGACTTCCGAGAAGTCGATCTCGACAGTCTGGATGTGAGCAGGGCACGCAGCGTCGGTGCCGAGTACATCACCCTGGAGGCATTGCGGTTCTTGGATCTTGATTCCAAATTTAAAGAACTTGGCTTCAACGGACCGCAGACGGCTGCGGCCCTAGGAACAATTATTGGCCGTTGCTGCCAACCCGGAAGTGAACTGGCGACACATACCTGGCTCCAGGAACGATCAGGCCTGGGCGAGTTGATTGATTACGATTTTAACAATCTCAGCCGGTATGGTCTGTATCAGGTCTCCGACCAACTGTTGAAAAAGAAAGCGGCGATTGAAGAACATTTATATACACAAGAACATAGTCTCTTCGGCTTACAAGAGACCATCACCTTGTATGACCTGACCAATACCTTTTTTGAAGGTCAGAGCAAGGCCAATGCTCTTGCGGCCAATGGCCATTCCAAAGAAAAACGTTCCGATTGTCCCCTTGTTACCCTGGGCCTGGTGCTCGATTCCAGTGGTTTTCCCAGGCGTAGTCGTGTTTATAAGGGAAATGTGTCTGAACCGACGACCTTGGCAGAGATGCTCCAAGGCCTCGAAGAAGGACGGGTTTCAACAGAACTCAAACCTACGGTAGTCATGGATGCCGGCATTGCCACCGAGGAGAATATCGCCTGGTTGCAGGAAAATCAATACCCTTATCTGGTGGTGAGCAGAAAAAGGCACCGTGAATTTGATGAAGAATCCTCTGTGGTTGGCAAGATGGATGACGAGTGCACGGTCAGAGTGCAGAAAGTTTTTGACGAAGGAACACAAGAGACGCTGCTATACTGCCACTCCACTCAACGGGAAAAGAAAGATCGAGCTATTGATGACCGGGTCACAAGCCGACTGGAGGAGGCCTTACAAAAGCTGGCGGACGGTCTACCGAAGAAACGCTGTCTTAAAAAATACGACAAGGTGATGGTGCAAATCGGCCGCCTGAGACAAAAATATTCCAGAGCATCCAAGCAGTATACGATCTCCGTCGAGAAAGACGATATCAGCGGCAATGCCACGAAAATCACCTGGCAACAAAAGGCGGTGGAGAACACGACAGACAGTTATCCGGGAGTATACTGTCTGCGGACAAGTCATACAGATTGGGATGAGACCTTATTATGGAACACCTACACTATGTTGACGGATCTTGAGGCTGTATTCCGTTCGCTAAAATCTGAACTTGGGTTACGTCCTATTCATCATCAAATTACCAACAGGGTTGCAGGGCACCTGTTTATTACAGTATTGGCATACCATCTGGTGCACACCATACGTTTCCGATTGAAACAGGTGAAAATCGTCAGCAGCTGGTCAAGCATAAGGAACCTTCTGTCAAACCAAAGTCGGGTAACAGTCTCCATGCAGTGTAAAGGCGGCAGTACCGTTCATATTAGAAAAAGCACGCGACCCGAGCCAAAGCAGCAAGAAATATATTCAGCTTTGGGCATAAAGAGTCATCCCGGCAATACGATAAAGACGACAATATGAAACAAAACAACAAAAGTAGTGCCATAAAGGCACATGAAAAACAGTATGTTCCCGTTATTGCAGTATTTTATTATTTCTAATCACAAAGTTGGGCTAAGGGCCTCGATGAAAGTAACATCCAGGCAAGAGCAGCCTAGCTGTGATTTACCAAGATTGTGAAATAATCCTCAAGTGGAACTATGATCTTTGGTTATAATAAATTGGAACATATCTTGACTCTGTAGATTATGAATTTAGATCTTATGGAAGGTTATACGCAGAAGTTCGGCCATTTATTTTTAATGTTCAATACATGCGTTATGATTTATAAGATACGGATCAGTGGCCCTACATTACCCACGGTAACGCCCCTGCAATCCATGCGCACTTAAAATCAATTATCCCAGAGGTGAAAAATGAGCAGAGATCTTAAAGTTGGAGATAAGGCTTCAGTAAGTAAGATCTTTACCGATCAGGACGTCCTTGATTTTTCAAATCTTTCATTAGACAAAAACCCCATACATTTAGATGAATCATTTGCAGAGAAATCGATTTTTGGCAAAAAAATAGCTCACGGTATGCTGGTAGCCAGTCTTTTCTCTGGTCTTTTAGGTATGAAATTACCTGGAGAAGGAAGCATATATCTGGGCCAGTCTCTCAGTTTTACAGCTCCCATTTATATTGGTGACAAGGTTATCGCAACAGTTGAGGTCATCAAGATCCGTCCTGACAAACCCATTGTTACCTTGAGGACGTTTTGTGTAAATAGTGAAGGCTTGGTTGTTGTTGAAGGAGAGGCTGTCGTCAAGGTGGCGTAGCACTGCAAATATTCTCAGATGTCTTGACATTGGTTCTATCAATCCTGGTCCCATCAAAGATTCTCTGGAAACATCAATAACTCAGAGTGCTCCATTTGTAGCTGGTTTCCGGAAATAATTTTGAATTTTAAAAAGAGCCAGAATGCTCCATTTTTTGGCAAGAATTTAGGGCGTAATCACGTATTACCTTACCAGAGAGGTTATGTTTGAATGCAGTTCCCACTTCGATGGTTATAAAAGGACCTCTCAATGGCCGCTGGATGGCACAGCTATCATTTCTGATCCTCCACTCAAAATCGACAGAAATTTGTCCAAACAAACTGAGCCACCTCTCTAGCGCCATTCGGGTCCGGTGCCATTATTGTGAGCCCAGAAGTAACTTGATTGCGGGTCGGGATGTTTATCATTGTGGGCCGCTACAGGTAGTTTTGATGCATTGGATCGGATGGCTCTTCGTTGAAAAGGTTTTTTTAGGAAGCCCGAAAAAAGCGACTACTTATCACCATCACCTGAGAAGTTGCTCGAACTCTATCGATGGAACTGCTTGTGCGAAAAAGTAGCCTTGGGCATAGTCACAGTCCGCCTCTGTGAGCCAGTCTTTTTGCTCCACTGTCTCCACGCCTTCTGCAATGGTTCTCAAACCGAGCTTGTGTGCCATTATAATAATCGTCTCCGCAACTGCTCGGCTATTTGTATTGCTGGCGAAGCTATGGATGAAAGACTGATCGATTTTCAGGTAATTCACAGTAAATTTCTTCGGAAAAGCAAATAAAGAATAGCCTTTACCAAAATCATCGATCGCCAATTGGATGCCCGCTTGCTGAAGGCTGATGAGCTTATCTTGGACATCTTTCGAGACATCTACTAAATCACCCTCAGTAACATCTATCGATATCCTTGTTTCAGGCAAACCAACCCGCTTTGCATAATTAATCCAATTGACATATGGGTCAGCCAAGAGCTGCGCAATGGAAGTGTTAACAGTGACTTGAAAGGGAATGCCCAGCAAATCGCTCCACGCAATTGAATGAGCAACAGCTTCATCAAACACCCAGTTACCAATCTCGCTAATCAGGCCGGATTCTTCCGCAAGTCCGATAAATTCGCGAGGCAGCAAAAGTCCTTTTGCAGGGTGATGCCACCGTAAGAGAGCCTCTGCCTTAATAATCCGTCCATCGGATAAATCAATAATCGGCTGGTAAAAAACCTCTAATTGCTGCTTTGACAATGCATTACGAAGATCACCCAGCAACCTTAACCGTGCCGAAACAACTTGTTGCATCTTCTTTGTAAAGAAACGAAATCGGTTGCCCCCAGCCTTTTTCGCAGCGTACATCGCCTGATCCGCATTTTTGAGAAGAAGGTCCGGCTCGGTAGCATCTTGAGGAAAAAGGGTAATGCCGATGCAAGCCGAAATATTGACGGTTTCATTGACGATGTTAAATGGCAGGGCGAATTGGTGCAGGATTTTCTTGGCCACCACAGCTAGTTGTTCGATCTTACCGGCATCCTGCAGAATAACGGTAAATTCATCTCCGCCCACTCTGGCTACAGTATCGGTAGATCGCACACAAGGAACAATGCGTTTTTTTACCTGCTTTAGCAACTGGTCTCCAGCATGATGGCCAAGCAAATCATTGACCTCTTTAAAACGATCAAGGTCGATGAACATTAATGCCAGCGGAGTGGACGCTCGTGCAGCATGTTTAACGTCGTGGCCCAGACGATCGAGGAAAAGCCGGCGGTTTGGTAGGCCGGTAAGAAAGTCGTGATTGGCATTGCGCCAGGCTTGTTCTCCGGACAGCTTGCGATCGGTGATATCATGCTCTGCTGCCGCAATAGCTTCAACCATCTTTTCGACGTTGAATACAGGAGAATAGACATATTCGTAGTGCCTTTCTTCTCCCGAAAGCAAAGTGTACGTCACTTCACCACTGCGTTTTTCCGCCGTTTGTATAACCTGTTTTACATTGTTTAGTATTTCAGGCGCTGCTGAAAAATTAAGATCAAAATGCGATTTTCCTATCAATTCCTCTGAGGAGATATTGAGGAGGTGAAGCATGGGTTTGTTTGCGTACAAAAACCTCCCGTCCAGATCTAAGATGTAGCCGTGGTCTGAAAATGAGGATAGAACTGTTTCAAATAGGCGGGTTTGTCTTTCTTGCTCATCGGAAAAGCTGCTGACGGCTTCATTGATCAATGTATCTAGGGCTTCGTTGAATCTAATGAGATCGTAAATATCCAGTGCTTCATGTGGGCGGTACTCGTTCCAGAGACGAATAACGCTCGCACGGAGAGCTCGATATTCGCTCACTACACAGGTAATAGAGAAACCGGAGCCTAAACGCCCAAGTCCATGCTCTTCAGCTGCGCTGATTTTAGCCGACTTCGGACTATGACCTTTTGATTTTTCGGCTTGCTCGTATTGGTCCTCCGGCGAATCAAGATCATCAGCAACATCTTCCAGCATAAGTTTGGCGTGATCAAGGAGAGCTTCTTTATCCATGACGCCAGTTCCCGGCTGAATGGAGTCGGCAAATTGTTCCCACTCCTTAAGGATGGCTCCACTATTTTGTCGAATGAAGGTTGCAATGTTCACGAAACACCTCACGAGACTAATAATGTAACGTGCTGATTGACGTCTGGAGGAACATCTACTGCTGTGTCTTACTCGGTGAGAAATATATTTGTGGTTTTGATATGTAGAATATTATCAGAAATATTATATATAAATAACAGTATTATTCATATCTCAGTTAGTCAAGAGTTGTAAATGGTGAAAAATCTCAGGGTGGGGAAGTCAATTAATAATTGGCTCTTAAAACCATGAGTACGAGTTAAACGCGCTTGTTTCATAAATGTTAAATTTTATTCTAAATCGAGCATTCGATGATTTTAATCGGCGACACCACGTATCGAAGATTCTTTGCCCGTGAATATTAAATCATGTGCGACGAAAAGGGGACGGGTTTTTTTTTCTTAAAAAGGTAATCCCCCCATTCGAGATTGCTAAATCGTATCTTCTTCATTCGTCAATGGTTCAGAGCTGAAGGTTTCTACTGAATGGCATCCAAGGATTGCTTCAGCTGCCTAGCAACACAAAAAGGTGTTTTTACCTTTCGGAAATCAAGATCAACCTGACAATAAAAACTATTTTGAGACCGCAGATGTTTCCAGATAATGTTTGGTGATTCTCTTCAGGGAAATCGTTAGGCGGCTTGTAAGGGTACTACAACAGTATCAATCACCGTGGGCAGAGCAACAGTATGAACCCATTCGTAATCTTACACACGCCCAGGGTAGACCCCTCAGGAGCGAATTGATACTATCGCAACCTCATGTAACGTCGGAAGAACAGCTGTGAATCGCTATAGTCCATTTTTGCCGGAAAACGTCATGATGAGAGAACCAACGCCGCTAAACCAACTAAATGAACAGATTTAAAATCCTTAGCGTGAGCTTTCGTTCCATTAGACTTCAAACCCCTAACACTATATAACCTTGCTTCATTATAAGGTAATCTGATGGATTCTCTTCAAATAATAGATATTTCCTATTGCCTGAAGTAAAATGGAGCTTCAAAAGGACGTCTTTCATATGAATCGTCGTTTGTGGTTGAGTTGTAGAAAAACTTATCTGACATCAAACTCCTCATAGCCTAAAAAACCTCCGTCAATGATGCCGCCACAATCGTCTCACAAATGATCTGCAATTATTCAGTAGTATCCGGTTAGAAATTCGCATGTCAAATTTATACAAATATTAACTACTTGGGTCATTTTTTCGCTTGACAAATAAATAAAATTATTTAGCCGCCTCTTTGAAAAAAAAATCTTTTAAGGGGGCTAAAATGAAATCTGTGAAATTTTATTCACGGCAGTATTTTGTACCAACTCAGAGGCAATTACTCAAACCGCTAAAAAATATATTGACCAAAGTACCACCTCTTAGGTCGAGATCAAACAAACCGTTGGCAATGAACACCGAAGAACTGATTAACATTCTGACATATTACCATCTGCAGGAGTTCACCTCTGGAACCGAGTTAATTCAAGCTCTGCAAGAAGATGATTATGCCAGACAATTCGTTGCACCTGCTGGAGGTATTAAACACTCAACTTTCTTTGATACCGTTAATGATCGTGGAGTTGAGCAACTTCTTACTGTTTTTACTGAGCTACAGAGTAAGGCTACAGGAGTCTTGCCGTCCCAGTATTCCGACCTTGGTGATCTTGTTGCCATAGATGGATCGCTGATCGACTCAGTACTTTCCATGCACTGGGCCGAATATCGAGCAAATTCCCAAAAGGCGAAACTGCACCTTGGCTTTGACCTGAATCATGGCGTCCCACGTAAACTGTTTCTGACCGAGGGGAAAGGAGCCGAAAGACCCTTTGTTAGTCGTATCATCGAACCTGGTCAAACAGGAGTGCTGGACCGAGGATATCAGGCACATCTTTTGTTTGATCAATGGCAGATTGATGGATGTCATTTCGTTTGCCGTATTAAAGAAGCTACGCATAAAGAAATACTTCAAAGATTTCCTGTGAAGGAAAATTCCCATGTCTTTTTTGATGCAATGGTTTTGCTTGGCACGCCCAATGTTAATCAAACTAAAAAGCCTATTCACCTTGTTGGCTATAATATTGAGGGTAAATCTTACTGGGTGGCCACCGATCGTTTTGACTTATTAGCTGAGCAGGTAGCGCTGGTATACAAACTCCGCTGGGACATCGAAAGTTTTTTTGCATGGTGAAAACGGCACCTTAAAGTATATCACCTTTTTGCCAGAAGCAAGAACGGCCTGATGGTTCAAATCCTCTCAGGTCTTATCACCTATCTTCTTTTAGCAATCTACTGCCAAGAGCAGCACGGAGAACCTGTTTCTATTCGTCGTGTACGACAGCTCCGCAATCAAATTCGGAATGAGACAGTACAACAAAATGCAGGGCAACCAGCGGTGCAAAATTGGAAACAAAGAAAACGCCGTAAATGTTTAAAGAAATCACCTGCAAATTTCTAACCGGATGTTACTGATATAGACTACGCTTTGAAAATATTTGTGATAGCCTTGATGTTTTGGATACTACAGAGAATCTCTGATTTTAAAGCATCCATTTAGTTTTATTCAATCTTGATTTGTCTCGCTTTAGATTTCCCTCCTCATATTATGTGGAGCAAAACGGCCGATGGTCTATTTTACTTTCTAGACCGGGTCGTACTCGGTCGTTTTTTTTTTGGAAACTCTAAATATATAAATACAATCTAGCTGTTTTTTAGCTGGATTATTTTGGTTCGCATGTGGTAATTTAAGCTTTGGTTAACTTTAACAACAAATATCTTATAGATTTTTTAATGAAAAATCGAACTACTGTGGACTTTCTTGTGTAAGAACACATCATATCTCGGAGCAGAAAAAGAAGCCAATTGTGCCAATGAAAAAGAAAGTAAATGAACAACAGCAGCTAGAGACTGCAACTGAACCTGACGAAAAGGTGAACACTTTTCACACTAAGGTTAAATTTGAGGTTTTTGGTGAGGAGATGCTTGAAAAGAGTGTCAAATCCAGTGGCAACAGCGGAAGGCTTTATTTGCCACCTGATTGGATCGGTCATCGAGTTAAAATAATTAGAATAGATTGATTTAACAGAGAATAATATGGAACTATCGGAAAATGATTTGGTTATTAGAAACTGGAGACCTGAAGACGCCGCTGGAATCTGTGAGATTTACAGCCTTATAACCAATAAAGCTGCAAATGCCGATTTTAGGCGAATGGTTCTTGAGAGAGCGCGAAACAGGGAAAATGAGGCCCATTATGTTGCTGAACTGGACAAGAAGATTGTCGGCTTCTTGATTTCGTATATCCTTCCGTTTGGTTTTGGAGCAGAGGATTGTGCATACATCGCAAACCTGGGGGTTCACCCAAAATACATGGATCAGGGCATCGGAGCGAAAATGACAAAAGAAGTCTTTATGTTTTACAAAGCCCGGGGAATTTCCACGGTGTACACCTCTGTTCGTTGGGATTCGACAGATCTTTTGTCGTTTTGTAAAAGCATGGGATTCGAAAGGAGTAATTATATCAACCTTCATATGAAATTTTAACGAAATTGCGTGATTTTCCTCTTCCCTTAATACTAATTGCCGCTCCAAAATGGCCAGTTAGGCCAAGCTCTTGGTTGCTCTCAATATTTAACCACTAGGAGCCTGTCCGAGAATGCCCTTTTGCCCAAACTTTTCGTTATTTTCAAAAAACAATGCTCGCAATATCAATTATATGGCTGTGCTTATTTTGTGGAAATGCCTCGATTTTGGATAAAATGCCTATTCTCGGACAGGCTCCTAGGTGGTAAGAGAGGCACCGATATAACATATTTACTTGAGAGTAATATTATATACTATTTCGATTTTGAACAAAGCACCTGATTTTTGAATAAATATCAAGAGATCGTTCAAAACTTTTCCTACTGTCCTTATCGACCATACTATCATCAAAAGGGCGATATTTTCGAAGGAGGTTGACCCCTTGTCTAATTTCACCCGACCTTATAAAATTCGGTTTGAAGATTGTGACCCGGCTGGTATTGTTTTTTATCCTAGATATATATTAATGCTTCATCGTTTTTTTGAAGATTGGTTTGACGAAGGTCTAGGCCACTCTATTGGCACAATGAATGTAGATCGAAAAATTGGTTTTCCAGTCGTCAGTCTGCAGGTTCGTTTCCAAAAGGCCAGCCGTTTAGAAGAAATATTAGATTGGTCATTAGCTGTGGTCAGAATAAGTGGTAAATCTGTGAATCTCACGGCCAATGCTACATGCGATGGCGAAAACCGCCTCATCTTTGAAATCACTGTGGTAAGTGTCAACCTTGCTGCTGACGGTATAAGCTCACGAGAAATTCCTCCTGACATTCGAGAAGAGATGAAAAAATTTTTAGCTATAAAAGAACAACATTAATATTCTGCTATGTTATCTAATTTCCACAAACTATTGAACCTCACCTGGATAGAACTCGAGGCTCTTGACAAAAACCATTCCATAGTCCTAGTACCGCTAAGCCCCATTGAGGAGCACGGCCCTCACTTGCCTCTCGGAACCGATATTTTCGGTGCACAGGATATCGCAGAAACCGCGGCTGGTTATCTGTGCGAGGAAAATCCTCTGCTGCAAGTGGTCCTGGCGCCGACCATTCCCTTGGGGTGTGCTCCAATTACTGCAGACTTTCCAGGTACCATATCCCTGAGAGGGACAACGCTCTTTCATCTCCTCGTTGACTTCTGCACGAGCCTGGCAAAAAGTGGCTTTAAATACATAATCATTACCAATCACCACCTCGACTCAGTGCATCTCAAGGCAATCCTGGAGGCGATTGAGACTGTCACAGAAGAATTTCAGGTCAAAATCATTGAAACCGCAGGCCGCATACTCTATTCAGGAATAACAATTGATGAAATTGTTGAAGGACAACAACTTGGGATTTCGATGAAAACAGAGGTTCATGCCGATGTCAGGGAGACCTCTTATATCAAATACAGACATCCGCATTTGCTGAAAAAGACACCAGAGCATTTACCCCCCGTACTTATCAACGTAAGTGATGGATTAAGAAAGGGACTCAAGACTTTTAAGGCCATGGGTGCTGAGCAAGGTTATATTGGGAGCCCAGCCCTGGCTACGGAAAAATTAGGGAAGATTCACCTAGAAGAACAGGCTCGACTCACTGCTGAAATGGCTGTAAAACTCATAACTGGTCAAGCCCTGCCAGAAATGAATCCAAAGATAACTAGATATTTAAAGACTAAGGTCAGTTTATAGCCTATGCCGTACGGCCCCGATTGCCTTAGCTTAAAGCCCTCTCAAAGATTCCGACCTGAGCATCGTCGGATCCTGCATGGCCTCCCTGATCGAACAAAGCATCTGTGCTTTATTATCCGGAAGATTGCCGCGCAGTGAGAGATAATTAGAGGCGTGGTTCGCCCGAAAAACCACCGGCCCCGAAGACTCGATGTGCATAATCATCAGGTGGAGCTCCTTGAGAGTATCAAGAGGCTCTGTAATAAGTTCAAACCTTCTCTCTTTTACCATTTTGTCGAGCTCTGTGCCGGGTACCACCATGAGAGTCAAGGCGGCCAAATAAGATGGATTCATGACTGTGACAACCTTCCCGGTGTTGATCGCGTGCTGCTCGGAAAACTTTTTTCCACCCAGACCTAGAATGACCGATACCGACGTTCGCATACCGGCACCGTTAGCCTTGGCCACCGCATTTATCTGGTTTTCAACAGTGGTCCCTTTATTAACCAGCTTCAGAACTTGCTGGTCACCACTTTCTAGACCGACAAAGACCAGATTGAGGCCGGCCTCGCGAAGTGCAATCAGCTCCTGGATATCCTTTCTAAGGATATCGTCACTACAGGCGTAACAAGCAACTTGCTTAAGCTGAGGGAAAACCTTGTAGCACTTTTGAACTATTTTCAGGAGTTCAGAACTCCTTATAATCATAGCATTAGAATCAAGCAGGAATATCTTCTCAACCTGAGCCCCGTATTGTATTCTGCCTCTGTCGATATCATCCAGGATCTCATCCGTCGGTCTGATTCTGAATTTTTTTTTCGGAACCGTTTGGTTGAAGATATTTGAATTGCAAAAGTGACATCTTCCCGCCGCCGCTGCCGAACATCCAACGGTTGCCTGTATCAATAAGGAGGCATACTCACTTGGCGGTCGAAACACTGGATCTGCATAATACATTTCTGTCTGTCTCACGGAACACCCCCATGTAAACATTTAATCCCTTAGGGAAATCCGATTATTCAATGAAATTGTGGAGATGGTCGAAACTAAATCCCAGACATTTACCAATCGACATCCTAAGGATAAAAATCGTTTCCGGATAAACACTCACCGCCGGTAAACAACTCTGGTACAGTCTGTATTTACTCATCACCGGCATTGCTGCATAGGGATCAATAGAAGACAAACGACCAGAGTTACTCCCCCCAGGGAACTAGGCTACATATTTACCTGCAGCAGAAATTGATCCGGCAATTTTACTCCTGATTACAATAATATCTATTGGTGTGTATTGGGTGAGCTTGTCAAGATTTGTCTGCATTTGCACAAGCGCACGCCCTGAGGCTATGTTTGTGGTAATTTCCCTTGCAGCCAGGCAAAGCTTTTCTATTGAAGTGTAGATAAAAGCGGTTGCCATATTTTTTTTAAGTTGCACATTTTGACCATCGGCATCATCGGTTTTTTTAGTGCGTAACCAGCAGCTTTCCATGACATAGGCATAGATAGCTATATCTGCCAGACGTCCAAGAATTTCCTGCTGTTTCATCAAGTCTGTGCCATATCTCTCATAGGCAATACCCAGAGAAAAGAGAAAAACATCTTTTGCTGCCTGAACTATTTCGTTTGGATTCTGCCTAACCGGGACCTCGTCGTTTGCTTTCTTCAACAAGGAATTCACACTCTCCAGTAGAGGAATGGCCTCTTTCTGGGCACGACGAAGGAGAGTGGTTGGAATGAGGTTTCTGTTAATTTCATTGGTGCCCTCAAAAATTCTTCTGATGCGGGCATCCCTGTATAATCTCTCGATCGGATATTCGGCGATGAATCCGTAGCCGCCATGGATTTGCACACCTTCGTCGACGACAAATGCTTCGACTTCACTGGCAAATACTTTTTCAAGCGAACACTCTACGGCATATTCCTCGATCCCCTTCGCCGTGATCTGTCCACCGTCATCGCCACTGCGGTCCAGGCTGTGCATCATGTTGTTCAGTAGACCGGCTGTTCGGTATACTGCGCTTTCAGCTGCGTAGATACGGATGGCCATTTCCGCCAGTTTTTCTTTGATGAGACCGAACTGAGAGATAGGAACCTTGAACTGCTTTCGCTCATTGGCATAGGCTGCAGCCTGATCCAGAGCATATTTTGCTGCACCAACCGCATTGGCCGCTACCTTATGCCTGCCTATATTGAGGATATTGAAGGCTACCACGTGTCCTTTGCCTGGCTCAAAGAGCAGGTTTTCAACAGGCACCAGCACGTTGTCAAAAAAAACACTCCGGGTCGATGAACCCTTGAGGCCCATCTTATTCTCTTCTGCCCCGGTAGTTAGACCCTCGGCATGCCCATCGACGATAAAGGCACTGAATTTATCACCATCGATTTTGGCATAAACGATAAAAATATCCGCCATCCCCGCGTTGGAGATAAAGGTTTTACTGCCATTTAGAAGGTAATGCGTACCCTCGGCATTCAGTACAGCCTTCGTCTTGGCTGACAATGCATCCGAGCCGGAACCAGGCTCAGTCAAGGCATAGGCAGACACCTTTTCGGCAGTTACAATTGATGGAAGATAAGCGGCTTTTTGTTGTTCATTGCCAAAATACACTATTGGCAGATTACCGATTCCGGTGTGCCCGCCATGAGCAATAGCAAAAGATCCTGTCGCCCCCAATTTTTCGGCAATAATCGTCGAACAGATTTCGTCGGTTTCCGTACCATCATATTTCTCTGGAATATCTGAACCAAGAAAGCCATATTTACCGGCTTCGACCAACAATTCTCTCATCAAGCCATCTTTCTTTGCATCGATATCATCCATTACTGGAAAAACATTCTCATCAAGAAAAGACACCAGACTATCTGCGACCATGCGGTGTTCATCGTCAAAATCTTCGGGAGTGAAGATATCCTTGTGATTGGTGACTCCCAGTAAATAACTTCCACCTTTGGGTAAATCTGACATAGTTACTCCTTTTACAATAATATTTACTCCTGTACCTAATGGGTCAGGAGTAAATTAATCTTTAAGCTGAAGGTTCCATTAATACGCTGCTGGTAGACTCGGCTGCCTGTCTCTTGCGTTTTACGAGCATGCTAGCAACAATTGCCAGCGCTATGGCTATGAGACTAAGAGCGCTGGCAATGAGAAAAGCCTGTGAATAACTACCACTGCTGACCTTAATTACCGCAGCCAGACGGGGACCGATAAATGCGCCTATGCCAAAGGGGAGAAACATCACCCCAAAGTTCACGGCCAGATATTTAGTGCCAAAAGCATCTGCGGTCAAAGATGCCAGCATCCCCATAAAGCCGCCAAAACACATGCCGACAAGTAATATCGGAACAACCACAACATAGGAGGTTGATGCCAGCCAGAACATCGCCAAGCCTAGAATAATGTAAATAATAACAAGAGAAGGCATTCGACCGATACGGTCGGAAATAAGCCCCCACCCGAACCTACCGCCTGAATTACAAAGGGCAAGAATACCAACCCAGGAACCAGCCGCAACCGCAGAATAAAGCCCTACCGACTGGAGTATCGGGGAAGCGTGCGCTATGATCATCAAGCCTGAGAGACCACCTATGACAATGACCGTAGCAAGGCAGTAATAAAGCGGGTCTAACAACATACCACGCCAGTCTTTATCTGGTATGACCATCGCTTTTTGCTGCACTTTGGATGGCTTCCACCCCTTGGGTTGAAAATCGGCTTCCGCAGTCTGGATCACCAGGGAAAGAGCACAGAGCAGCACGAGATAAAGGGTTCCGAGCATTTTAAAAGTTGGTAGAACCTCAAACCTTTCGATCATAATCGCCGCAACAGGGGCCCAGAGAAAGGCTGCACAACCGATCCCCGCAGCTAAAATTCCAGAAACCATACCACGATGATCGGGGAAAAAGCGGACCAGATTCGGAACAACTCCGGAATAGATAGTGCCCATAGAGATGCCACCCATTACGCCATAGGTAAGATATAGCTGGGTCAGATTTTGTACATATCCAACAGCCAACATTCCAACCCCATACACAATACTACCAAACAAGATGATGTATTTGGGTGCTACGTAGTCCTGCATTTTCCCCGCAATAATAATAGGAATACAAGAGATAGAGTGAAAAATAGCAAATGCTACGGAAACTTCAGCAACAGTCCACCCGAACTGAGCGGCAAGAGGTTTGACAAATACACTCCAAGCATATGTCTGGCCAATAATAACATTGATTAAAGTACCTACAATTAGATATATCCAGCGTTTCGATTCTATCTGCATATTTTCAACCTCTGCAATAGAAGGTTTATTTTATATGTGCGTCAGCCGATTTTCATAAAGAGGTGCACATTGCTTTTGTTGGCACCTCTTTCTTGCAAAGCCTTACCCCACTTTCAATATCAGCGCTGCGCCAGTATCTCCGGCTGCACATCCAGCGATCAAGACATAACCCCCTCCGAGTAGAATCGCCTCTTCAATACCTTCAATAACCAACCGAGCAACCGTTGGCGCCTGGGGATGACCGAATATCATCGAACAGCCGTAGTTGTCAAAGCTATTGACATCGATACCGAATTCTTTAGCGAAAAAAAGATCATTGGCGGCAAAAGGGTTATGGGTCTTGATTACCGCGACATCATTTATGGTGATTCCTGCATCTGCTAACGCCATTCTTGCGGCGGGAACGGGCGCTGCAGGCATATGAGACTTTTCCACACGGGCATACCCATAGGAAATAATTTGAATAGTTTTTGCTGGATCTGGGCTCAGTTCCAATGCACGAGATTTGGTGGTCACTATAATCCCAGCATTGGCATCGGCGGGATGGGTCTGGGAGGCAAAAGTATGAATGCCATCTGGAGCAACAGGTCTGAGCTTTGCACAACCTTCCTTGGTAACAGGGGTAATACCTTCATCTGCTTCGATCATTATCGATTGTTTACGACTGAGTTTTACCTCGACTGGAAACATATAGCGCTTCTGGAAGGCTCGGTCATCCTTCAATGCATCCTGATATTGCTCGTACCGGCGAAGGGCAAGTTCATCAGCCTGTTCACGGGTAGCGCCTGCTTTTCTGGCAACATTTTCCGCTGTAATCAGCATAGCTTGTCCCGTCGCCGGATCACAATTCACATTATCCATAAACCAGTTCTCGGAGACAACTTCCCCGCCAGGCCCGTTTGGATTAGGCCATATCAGATGAGGTCCATTGGACATTCTGTCTGCCAAAAAGCAAAACGGCGTTACCTGGTTACCAGCGTCTACGGCCAGAGCAGCAAGGTTGATACATGTTGTTGACGTGGAACAAGCTTGCATAACGGTCATGCCAGGGACCTGTGAACCCATTATAGTGCCGGCCCAGGTTGATCCATAAAAGCTCTGATTCTGCGGTTGGGTCATGCCATGGTAGGTATAATCGAACATCGATGCTTCCCACCCTTTAGAGGTAAGCCAGCGTTTTACTGTCTCAGCTCCCAGAACGATGGAATTTTGATTGGCGAAGCTGCCCTGCCATTTGGAAAAAGGACTGCAATAATAACCTTTATAAGGAATATAAGCGCGTTGAAACATGGTGTTAATCCTCCATCTGAATAATAAGATTTAATTAATTCGTTACAGTTACTTACCCTGATACTGAGGTGGCTTTCTGCCGGCGGACGATAATCCGGCCAAAGCGTCCTCGGTTGAAAAAATATAGTGCAGCTCTTTCAGCTCAAGTTCAATCGCCTCAGGAATCGACACTTTCTGCTGGGCATCGATCAAATCATTAGCCAGTTTCATGGCTATTGGAGCCTTTCGCGATACGGATTTCAGAGTTTTTTCAGCAAGCTCATCAGAAACACCCTTAGGTTTTTTCCCGGAAAGGAGAGCCTGGACATTATCACCAGTGCAGACTTTCGCCAAATCGGCAAAACGCTGGGGAATTTCCCGTTTGCAATACTTATCAGTTCTGTCTTGCTCACATAGCTCGCGGAGAGCCTGATCCAGTTCATCAGGAGCGACCAGCTTGGTAATTATGCCCAGGTCATAAGCATCTTGAGCACTTATTGACCTGCCGGTAAAAACATAATATTTCGCAAGCTCTGTCCCGATATGCCGGGCACTGCGAATCATGCCTCCCAGCCCTGGAAAAATACCAATAGCCGTTTCAGGAAATCCCATGGAGCCAGCTGGTGTTGCCACAATTGCCTGGCAGGCCAGTGCAAGCTCACTTCCACCTCCGAGCGAAAGACCATCCAGTACAGCGACGGTCAACTTTTCGGAATTTTCAATGCGGAGCAGCAGTTCATGACCACCACGTGTGAAAGCCGCTGTCTTGTTAAGGCAGTTATCTTTAATATTTTTTATGAAGTAACGAATATCAGCGCCAGCCACGAATGCTTTGCCCGCCCCTCTGAGCACGATGGCCTTGACCGCGTTGTCGGCCTCGGCCTTGGCAAACTGTAGAGCTAGTTGGGAGACTGTCTCTTCATTGAGGGCATTCATCGCTTCCGGGCGATTGATGGTTATGAAGGCAAGACTGTTGTCGACCTCCATATCCACATATTGAAAAACAAAAGGCTTACCAAGTTTCTGCTGAGTGATCAGAATTTCCGGCATCTTGAAATCAGGATACCGCTTGGTCATCGCCTCAACCAGCCGGCAGGTCTTGTCAATTGAGATATTGTTCATAATCTCAAACGGTCCCTGTCGCCATCTCAGACCAATTTTCGCTCCACGGTCGGTGTCCTCGATAGAGGCGACACCTTCGCTGACTAATGCAGCAGCAGCGCCAAGACAAACTCCATACAATCTGTCCTGAATAATCTCAAACTTTGAATCATCAACCTCTCCTGTGAGATCGAACAGATCACCCTGTGCCATTTTTTTCGGTAGAGATTTTGGCGTGCCATAGAGAGAGCCTAGTTCGCGGCCAAAGGTGGTCGAAGCATGAACTGAAATCGGAATTCCGGTGACGTTCATCAATTCAAAGGGGCCCATGCCGATCTTGAATGCAGCTTTTGCTGCCTGCTCAATCGTCGGGATATTGGCGATCCCATCTTCCAAAATCTGTACGGACTCCGTGAGCAGAGGAGAGAAAAACCTATTGACGCAAAACCCCGACGTATCTTTCACACAGATGGTGGTCTTACCATGCAGCCTGCCTATTTCCAGTGACCGCTTGATCGTTTCCTCACTGGTTCCCTTATGCGGAATAACTTCCAGCAATCGGTTTTTGGCCGGGTGAAAGAAATAATGCATACCGACGAAACGGTCAGGCCGAGAAGTGTCCTTGGCAAACTGGCGGACATAAAAACTTGATGTATTGGTTGCCAGAATGGTGTGTTCCGCACAAATCTTGTCTAACTGCACGAAAAGCTCTTTCTTGGCCTGATCGTCTTCGAAAATCGCCTCGATAACCATGTCTGCGTCGGCAAGGTCAGCAAGCTTTGTTGTGCCTTTAATACGGGCCATTGTTGCATCCAGTTGCACTTGGGTAAGTAGTCTTCGTTCCAGTCCTTCACTTAAGACTTTTTGAATAATCTTCCTGCCCCGGTCAACGAACTCCTGGGTGGTGTCGGCCAGGATCACCTGCAATCCCTCCATGGCCAGTTTTTGGGCTATGCCGGAGCCCATATTGCCAGCGCCGACAACTCCGATAGTGGTAATTTTTTTCATATTCACCTCAACTTTGTATCTTGATACAGTTACGGAGTGTTTCTGCTCCATCGCTGTCATTTCTTTCTCCGGCTGTTGCTTCCCTGAAAAGCTGAAACGCCCGTAACTATTCGATGATATATCGTTTTATAGATTCCAAGGCGCCGGGACTCCAGCCGCAAAGGTTTTCGGCATCTTGAAGTAGCCGTTTTCTACAGTAGAATTGACCAGTCTGGCTGTCTCAGCCATTCCCAGTTCATTCATCATGGAAAAAGGTCCTTTAGGCCAGGTCAGGGCTGTACAGATGCCCAGTTCAAGATCTTTTATAGAGACAACTCTCTTTTCGATAAGATGGGTGGCGATACAAAACACAGACCCCAGCAGACTTTCCTTAACATTGGTGACCACTGCGGCATCTTCCGAGATAGGACCATCTTCCAGGTCAAATGATTTACCGCTTTCGAAGAGCACCTTCAGCTGGTTTGGAACCGGGGGGAACCCGACATCGGTGGCACCAAGATATTCGTTCATTGATGCTGCGGCATGATAGGCCGTGCCAAGTCCTGAACCGTTTAGTACCCAGATAATGCCGTATTTCACCCCTAAAGCAACCTTGGAGATATGGTCGAGAGTCGCTGCATTACAACTGGTTTCATAGAAGGAATTGAGGACCATATAGCTCGAGATGAAAACCGGATTTATAGCAAAGCCGGGGAAGTCATTGACAGAGATGGGTACCTTACGGTTCTTTTCTGAGAAATCCATGAGAGCCGCAAAGGTTTCATTGCTCGTTTCTTTCTGGCGGATAACCTCTACCAATCGGTTGATATTGGCCGGGAAGAAATAGTGCAGTCCAGCGGTACGGGCGGGATTGGAAACGCCCGCCATAAGCTTTTCTATGAGAAAGGTTGAGGTATTGCTGGCAAAAATGGCATCAGGCCTGCAAACCGCATCCAGCTCCTTAAATATCTGGATTTTCAGATCCATCTTCTCCACAGCCGCCTCAATGACCAGATCACACTGAGAAAGATCCGGATATTTGGTTGTTCCTGAAATGCGAGCTGCGATCTTATCCATCTCATCCTGGCTCATCTTTCCCTTGGCCACTCTGGCTGCAAGAGCTTTAGTGACCCATCGGTCATACATTGCGGCAACAAGTTCGTCATTCAACTCTTTGTAGATTACCTGGTAACCCGCTGTCGCGGCATTAAGGCCGATTGCGGCACCCATGACGTTGAAGCCTATTATTCCTACGGTTTTGATTGTCTTTTCCATAGTCCTTCCTTTCGCATTTTTCTCAATTGATTTGAAATACAGCGTTAAATTTTCAGAAACCTCCACTAAAGCAAAGCTTAGGCGATTATGCCTTTGTGCTTAAAATCGGCAATTTCATCCTCGCTGTATCCTATTATTTTACTAAGGATTACATCAGTATCTTGACCCAACCTGGGACCACCTCTCCATACCTGCTGTTTTGTTTGACTCATTTTTGGAGCAAATCCAAAGGCCGTAACCGTCTTATGCAGCGTCTGATCCTCGTACTGAATCCAGTTCCCTCTTTTCTGGTAATGTTCGCTGTTGGCTAATTCCTCGGCAGTTCGTGGAATACCACAGGGCACCTTTAGACTTTTCAGATGATTGGCCGCTTCTTCTGAAGTGCGTTCCAGCATCCAATTCTCGATGAGCCGATTGACCTCCAAACCTAACTCCGTGTTAACCGCTTCCCTGGAACCACCAGCCTTTTCATGGGAATAGATGTCGGTATCGATGCCCATAGCTTTCAGTGCGCGGGTGTAAACAGCCGGTCCATACGCTCCGATAAAGAGGTAGGCATCCTTTGTTTTAAACAGGTTAGCCGGTTGAAAAATAGGAATCTTGTTCCCGGCTCTTTCTTTAACCATCCCCAGAGTAAAATAATTGACGAAGGTGTCACCCAGACATTTACTCGCGCATTCTGACTGTGAGACATCTACAGCCTGCCCTTTGCCGGTTTTCTGGGCATTGATATAGGCAACGAGGACTCCGCTGACACAGAACATCGCGCTGATATAATCGTTCACAAACATTGCTCCGAGCGACGGTGGCCGATCAGGATATCCATTAAGATGCATCCAGCCACCCTCAGCCTGTCCAATTGCATCATAGGATGGTCTGTCACATTCCTCTGGAACTCCACCAAATTGCGGCCTTCCAAAACCACTTATGTGGCCGATGATCAGCTTGGGATTGACCTCAAACAGCATAGATTCAGTGATGCCCAATTTTTCTATCCAGACCATATTCTCCAGCCAAACATCACAATTCTTGATTAGGGAGAGGAAAATATCCCTTGATTCAGGGATGTTGAGGTTAAGCTCCAGGGCGAGGCTTAATTTGTTCCGCCCTTCTTGTATCCACCCAGTACTCACTTTCTGATCGGCCGCAACTTCCGAGCCTGCAAGCATGAAAGGGGTTTCTTTATCATCGCAATTGGTGATAACCGGAGCCTGCCCCCGAAAAGCATCTCCGATATTTGGCCGCTCTACATGGATCACCTCGGCCCCATGCTCAGCCATGATGCTTGCCGCAAAAGGTGCTGCTACAACGCTTCCAGTCATCAAAACTCTCATACCTGACAATCCTCCAAACTTCGGAATTATCGCAGGTGCGGGAACTCGCTCGACGCTTTGCCATCTTTCCATTATGCCATCTCCTTTTCGAAATTTATTCTACTTGGATTCCTTCACATGAAACTCTGAACCCGCAGGAGCTACACAATCAATAAAAAGTTACATTGTAGCTACCATGCAGCTAAATAGTTACATTGTAGCTATAATAAAGTCAAGAAAAAAATTTCCTGGATTGAAATAGGACTGTTTGTAAATTGCAGATGAGACAGGAGACTAAATTTGGTTCAACGGAAAAATTATGAATTCGATGAGATGGATGTAAAAATATTTGACTTCAAGGCAAATTCTAAGATCCTTGCTTTTTACAAATTTCGGCACTCTGAGCCGGGAACGGTGGCTGTTTCGTCTAACGGAGCAGTGACTCCGCATCTGTAAAAGAGTATTTATGGGTAGTTGAATACAAACCGAAAAACTTTGTCTGAAAACCGTAAGACTGAACTAATTGGACAGGCCACCTGCCTCGAAGAATCCTCGATCAGTCCTTGCCGGCAAGAATATTTTTTGAAAAAACTGCTCCAGGATTGGTCAACATTACCCTACAAGCCTGATTACGAAACCTGGCTAATCAGTTTGCTTTTGAGGAGTTTGCCCGTGGCGCTGATGGGGAGTTTATCCACGAAATAAATCTTTTTTGGTACCTTGTAGGCGGCAATCTCCTGTCTACAAAGTGCTTCGATCGTACCTTCATCGATGTATTCATCTGGTTTCAGCACTATAAAAGCTGTGACGGCTTCTCCCCATCTTTCGTCCTCAACACCAACAACAGCAACCTGCTCAATGGCCGGATGTTTGAGCAAAACATTCTCAATTTCGGCAGGAAAGATATTTTCTGCTCCGGAAATTATCATGTCTTTTCTCCTGCCGATTATGTAGACGAACCCAGCACCATCTACTCTTGCAAGATCTCCGGTGTAGTACCATTCCCCTCTGAAGCCATCGCATTTGCCCCCTTCCTTGTTCCAATAGCCCATGGTTACGCCTTTGCCTCGCGCCCGAATCTCTCCGACAAAATTGGGGACGACAGGTTTATCATTTCCATCTACAATCTCGATTTCCATATCAGTGTAATTTCTTCCGCAGGAGCCAAGGATCTCCGGCCTGCCCCCTGCAAGCACACTCGCTACCTCATCGAGTCTCAATATTGACATGGACCCTACTGTTTCCGTTGCGCCGTATCCATGGATAAATATATTGCCAAAACGTTCTATGGCCTTTTCCAATAAAATCGAGGAGACCGGAGCTCCGGCAAATAACACTTTTGCCAAGGAACTGAGGTCGTACTGGTCAGATTGGGGGTGACTGACAAGATAGGACAGCATTGGCGTGGCCAGCATGGCGGTTGTTGCGTGGTATTTTTCCACCAGTTCCATGAATTTCAGTATATCCCAGCAAGGCATAATGACAGTGGCAGTACCATTGAAAATATTACTCATCAAAATACATTGCCCTGATGCATGAAACAACGGAACGGGAACAATACCCAAATCATTCGATCCCATTTGCAGTTCAAATGACAGACTTTTGCCCACATGATACAAATTTTTATGCACCACCATACAACCCTTCGGAATACCTGTTGTGCCACTGGTATACATGAGTGCTGCGAGATCATCCTCAAAAATATCCACCTGTGGTTCCTGGTCAGAGGCCCTTTCTATAAGTGTTTCATAGTGCAACCATCCACCCGGAGTCTTTTTTTTAGGGCCTATAAGCACAGTATGTTGCAAAAACGTCAACCCACCTATTATTTGCTCAACACAGTCGAGATATTCTTCATCTATCATCAGGACAGAAGCTTTTGAATCTATTAAAATAGTTCGGATTTCAGCTGGAGCCAGCCTGAAATTCAACATCACCAGAACCAATCCTGCGTTAGGCACACTAAAATATGACTCAGCACTCTCAACACTATTTTTAGTAAGTAGTGCTACCCTGTCGCCTTTCCTAAGGCCTAAATCAAGCAACGCGTTACTTATCCCATAAATTCGCCTGGAAAAAGCTCCAAAGGTATAACTTCTCCCTTCGAAGATGACAGCCTGATTATCCTGGCCACGTTCACAACCTCGTGCCAACAGTGTCTTGAGAGTGCAGTTCGTTTTCATCTGATCTCTATGAAAAAATTTCCCATTTTATGGCAATATCCGGAACTGCATAAGTTACAGCAGTTCCGGTCATTCTTATTTATCAGTTGCCGATGGCTATGCTATCTCAGTACCAACAAAAAACTTTCTTTATTATATCACATTGTGGTTCCCCGAACTGTATAAGAAACATGAAAACAGCACTCCCAATTACAGCGCCTGAATTTTTTCTGTCAGTATCGGCACAAACTGCAACAGGTCAGCTACCACCAGAACATCTGCCACCTCACCAATAGGGGCATCTCTATCGGTATTGATAGCCACCACAAAATCAGACTTTTTCATTCCGGCCAGGTGCTGAATGGCACCGGAAATACCACACGCCAGGTAAAGTTTAGGCGCCACGGTCTGACCGGTAGTCCCTACCTGACGGTCATGAGGAACCCATTCGGAATCGACCACAGGGCGTGAAGCACCATATTCTCCTCCAAGAGCCTTGGCAAGATTGACAATTAATCCTACATTATCAGCTTTACCGATGCCTCGTCCTGCACTTACAATAATTTCTGCCTTACTCAAATCGACCGCGCCCTCCTGAGCGGCCTCATAGCCTTGAAAGGTGCTTCGACTCACTCCCGCGACCTCTACTTTTACCACGTCCAACGGACCTGATTGATCCTCTTTCAAGCTGAAAGCACCGGCCTGAAGAGTCGCCACTACCGTTGTAGTCTTACAGTCGATCGTGCGGCGTAATTTTGAGTTACAGACAGGAACAACGAATTTACCTGCCTTGACTGCCACAATCTCTGAGACCTGAGCCGCTTTCAAGGCAAACGCCACTCGCGGCGCCATATCCCATCCGTAAGATGAGTGGCAAAAAACTATCATGCCCGGCTGCTCTTTGGCGACTACCTCAAGAATAACTTGTTTATGCAGGTCTGGATTACATTCACCACAGGTAGCCACATCAGCCAGATAGAGCTTACCTGTATAAGCAGGCAAAGCATCGTCACTGCCAACCAGCACCATAGCGCTCTCAGCTCCCATGGTTTGGGCAAATCCGATCAGTTCATTGCTGTTCCCCAGCAGTTTACCATCTCTATATTCCGCAACTAGTAGTATTTTCATCCTCTCCTCCTAGGCCAAAACAGTGGATTTTTCTTTAAGAATTGCAATTAATTTATCTGCCAATTCGCTGATCTCGCCCTCTAGAATAAGTCCGCCGGTCCTCTTCTCTGGGAAATACATTTTCTCTGTGGCCTGCCGGGCATCGAGGTGCAACAGCTCTTCGACTGGAACGGTTAACAATTCCTTTTTTTTGGCCTTCATAATATTAGGCAAAGTGGGATAACGTGGAGTGTTCAGGCCGAGTTGACAAGTGAAAACAGCCGGTACCTTAACTGTGAGTTTCGCCTTTATACCTCCTTCAAGTTCTCTGCTGACAGCCGCCTCTCCTTCTTTATATTCAAAGGCGACGATCGTTGAGACGCTTGGTATATTCAACATTTCAGCAACCAGAATCCCTACCTGGGCACTTCCCCGATCCTGCGACTGCATACCGGTAAATATTAGATCGAAACTCTTATCTTTAGCGTATTCTGCTATTAATCCAGCAACTTGAAAAGGTTCTTTGTCAAAAGCACTCTCGTCTTGGATATGGATGCCACGATCGCATCCCATGGCCAAAGCCTTTTTCATTGTCTCTTTTACCTGCCCTGAACCTATGGACAACACAGTGATATCTGCATCCTTTACCTGCTCTTTGGCTCTAACCGCCTGCTCAACTGCATATTCATCATACTCGTTCATTCGCCAGGCAAGATCGGACGTGTTGTACCATATGCCGCTGTTCGCTACTTTGAATTTTGATTCCATGTCAGGAACCTGTTTAATGCAAACCAAAATTTTCATATTCTACCTCCAGTAACTCTTGTCATTTATTCTGCTGTTTTTTCCTGTTATTTTAATCTCTCAAGGAGGATTTCGGCGATATCCCTGGGTGCCAATATGTCATCAACCTCAGCTCCTTTCACCCCATCCTCAAACATAGTCAAACAGAAAGGGCAATTTGAGACCAACACCTCTGTCCCCAACTTCGCAGCCATCTGAACTCTTTTTACGTTCATTCTCACACCAAGCTTTTCTTCCGCGAGAATCCGTCCCCCTCCTGCACCGCAACAGAACCCTTCTTCCCTATTTGTTTCCATCTCAACCAATGTCCCTCCAGCCATCTTGATTATGGATCTTGGAGCGTCGTATATATCGTTGTGTCGGCCAAGGTAACAGGAATCATGGTAAGTACAGGAAAGAGGGGCGGCTTTAATTACAAGTTTGCCGGTACTTAATAATTTTTCTAAAAACACCGAATGATGTTCTATCTCCACCCCTGTAAAACCAAGATCCTGGTAATCTTTGCTAAGAGTATTAAAACAGTGTGGACAGGTGGTGACGATTCGTTTCACACCATAAGAGGCGATCTTCTCAATATTTTCTGCAGCAAGACTCTGATAAAGATATTCATTGCCCATTTTGCGCATCGGTTCACCACAGCACTTTTCTTCTTTGCCAAGAATTCCTACCCTAACCCCTGCGGCTTTACACAACTCGATGAAACTTTTAGCCACACGGATGTTTCTTTTGTCAAAGGAGGAATAACAGCCAACAAAATAAAGAATATCGATATCACACTCTTCGGCCAAGGTTAACACACCCAGTTCGGACGCCCAATCCCCGCGAGTCGCATAGCCTATTCCAAAGGGATTGCCATTTACTTCAGTCTGCTCCATGGCGGCCATCACTTCCTCGCCAGGAAATTCTCCTTCCATAAGCACCATGCTGCGACGCAGTTCAATAATTTTATGTATATGCTCAATTGAGGCAGGGCAGAATTCCTGGCATGCCCGGCAGGTGGTACAGGACCAGAGGGCGTCTTTACTGATAGTATCAATGAGATTGGTCTCTGGATTATTGCGTGCCACTTCGCCCAACTGATTTACCAGTTTCATCGGCGACAAGGGCTTTCCGGTTGCATAGGCAGGACAGCAATCCTGGCATCGTTCACATGAAGTACATGCATCGGTATCAAATATATCTTTCCAGGTCATGTCCTTCACGACGTTGGCGCCAAAGGTTTCTGCATCTTCGTCTTCCAGATCAAGATTTGTAAGTTTTCCTTTGAGCCCAAGATCTGAAAAAAAATAATTACTACTGGTGGTAAGGATATGACGAAATTTGGTATAGGGGATCAAAGCTAAGAAACCAGCAACCAGAAGAAAATGCAGCCACCAGGTAATTTTATGGATAAAGCGTAAACCATCCTCACCCATCCCGGAAAGCATTCGAGCTACAAGTAAACCACCAGGAGACCATTGGGCAAGCGGTGTCCCGACTTCCGTGACGGCCATCCGACTACCTTCGATGACAAAACCAGTGAGTAATATTGTCATCATGAGGCTATGAATAAAAATATATTGGCCATGGTCTTCACGTCCTTGCCAGCGAAATAGATATCGCCATATAAAAAGCAGACCAAGGGCAATGATGGCAATAATTCCTGCGAAATCGAGGAATATTGAAAATAGTTTATAGAAAGTTCCCTTTAAGAACTTAATTCCGAAGAACAAATCGGAAAAGTCAGCCTGCGCGACAATAAGAGCAGTGCCAACCAAGAGAAAGAGAAAACACCAAAAAAACAACCCATGGAAAAGTCCCGGAGCCGTGACACGAATTACCTTCTTCTGCAGCACTACATTTTTTAAAGTATCAAAAATTCGTTTGCCGAGCAGGTTCGATCTGTCCAAGGGTAAACTTTGTCGGTAAAGCCGTAGTCGTTTTCTTGAGGCACTCACCAGAACAAATATTGAAACAACTGTTAGAAGATACATAGGAAACAAGGTCCAAAATCCGTGGCCAACGTTCCAGTAAATTTCTCGAGTAATTTCCATCGCAGTCCTCATTTTTAGATGTGTCTAGATTATGTTGATAAGTCCTTACGTTTCCACCAAAATCTGGTCATGAGTGGCCTGCTGCGACTACCAGGCTATTTCGCTTTATCCAGTTAATTTTGGAAACTCGCTTTTGCAGGATGAAAAGCATTCCCGCAGTAAAGAATCCAACCAGAGCGTTAACACTACAAATCTGACTGACGCTCCAATTCTTACTAAGCAAAATTCCTCCAACTAATGGGGCAAGCATTGCACCAATTTTAGCTACTGCGTAGGTCCAGCCGATCGCAGTCCCACGAATATCTGCAGGGTAGGAGAGAGTCGCAATAGCGAGGGTTCCTGTTTGACTGCCATTTATGCATATGCCGCAGATTACGGATAAAATGGCGATGACCATAAAAGAACCACTGCTCGCACCTACACCAAAGGCCACAAGACTTAGAGCGGCCATAACGAAACCAATCTGCAAAATCCGGAAAGGGTTATAGCGATCCATAGTTCGACCAATGAAGAGGGAAGATATGACGGCTCCAAAACAAAGGAGAGAATAGGCAAAGCTATACTGCTGAACTGTCGCACCGCTATTGCGCAACAGGGTTGGTGCCCAGGTGTTGAGTATCCAGAGCATATAAAGTGCTGCACTGCAAACTATCCATAACAGCAGAGTGGTGACAGCACGGCCTTCTGTAAAAAGCCTTTTAACAGGCGCACCGGCGACGATTTTCTCTGTAGAGACAAACTGAACATTCTCAGTGGTTATGAGAGACGGTGCTATGCAAGCTATTATTTTCAGTGCTCTTTTTTTATCATTTTTTTTGTTGCGTGATACCAGAAATTCCAAAGATTCGGGAAGAGCCAGCGCAACCAAAACACTCAAAATGACCGGAGCCAAGCCACCTATGAAAAAAAGTGATTGCCAGCCAAATTTAGGGATACAGTAGGCAGCCAAAAGACCACCAGTCATAGCCCCGGCGGGCATACCCGCAAACATTGTCGAAACAATAAGGCTTCGAGCCCGTTTCGGTGCATATTCCGAGGCAATTGCCAGTGCATTAGGAATAGCACCGCCCAAACCGATTCCTGCAACAAAACGGTACATCCCTAATTGTTCTACCGTAGTGGCAAAAGGAGTCAGCAGGGTAAAAATTCCAAAAACCAGGGCAGAGAAAAACAACATCCACTTTCTGCCAAACCGATCTGCAAGCATACCCAAACATATCGCCCCGACCAGCGGGCCAAATTGACCCATTGCCAGGGCAAATCCCAGGGAACCTGGTGAGGTGTGTAAATATTCTGCAATTTTAGGTAAAGCAACTCCAATAATCGTCAGATCAAAACCGTCCATAAAGGTGACAAGAATACACAGTATACCGACTCGGTACTGATAAGGCGTAATGGAAATATCATCAAATATTTCCCCTATGGTTATTGTCTTGTTTGTCATCTTTATCCACCCTCCAAAGGAATAAATCTATTAATTCTGGCTATCATCTTCTGAAAAACCTCTAATCAACCTCCTTCTTCCCAAGAATTCGAAACTTTCCATATTCTTTAGAGCTGCTGTTTTTAAAATGCGCTCAAAGTTAAGCTTGCACTAACAACCTGTCTTTCTCTTTTAGTTTCAAGATCAATTTTCTCTTTAACAACACCGCAACCTAAAAAAACTCTTCTTGAATTGACATAAAGTCACATAACAGCCACTATGTAGCTTCCTTACAGCTATATAAAATTTATTTGTAGCTATTGTCAAGGAAAAGGATGATTGATGGCAAACTTTTTCTGCCTTTAAATGACACGGGTCCAGGCGATTCGCATGATCCTATACGATGCGAATTAAATCATATATGATGGTTAGCTGCTAATCACTCTCATCCAAGATGTTCTAAAGCCATTATGAGGAAATAGACCTGGCTGGAAAGATACATCTTGACGCAGTGGTCATGGATGGGTGAAAAAGATATTAAGTAACCTGTCTGATTCCAAGACAATATCAACCAGGCTAAACGGGTGTTACCCGTCAATTAAGAGGTGTAGATATCTCCTTACAACTGCCTCATCCTTCAAATGTAGAAGTGGCTTTACCTTATTCTCACTTAATGTGGGTCCGGTGCCATTATTGCGGGCCAAGTATCATTTAATGTGGGTCGGGGCCTATTCTTATACTCATTTATTGTGGGCCCAGAAGTAACTTGATTGCGGGTCCGGAAGTATATCATTGCGGGCCGCTACAGAGTACTGGGAGATTGACGGGTTCTCACGGGTTCCCTGTGGTGGAACGCACGTTAAACGAACAGGCGAGATAGGTCACATCAGGCTCAAGCGAAACAACATCGGCAGAGGGAAAGAGTGGGTTGAAATTTATCTTACCTCTTAATACTACATTTTTATAAATACTTATTCTATCAATAGCTCACCGGTATTGTTTATGCCGGCCGACCCAAGAGGAAATCTGCAACTGACAGCACTTGAACTCTCATCACTTTCCCCCAATAAAAACATGGCAATGTGTTCGGAAAAATATTTTCCCTGTTGTTGTCGTTCAAAGTTAAAATATTGGGCAAAGATGGTTAACATACAAAGATTCCCTACAAGGTTAGAGCAATTGGTGAGTTCATGTTAAAACCGAATATGCCTTCAGTAAATGATCGGGAAGATTCAACGATTCCTTCTGGTCTCCCTGCTGTAATTGACGCACATGTACATATTTTTCCCCGAAGAATTTTTTCTTCGATCTGGAAATGGTTTGACGAAAATGGCTGGCATATCAGATATCAAATCTCCTCGTCCGAGGTGTTGGATTTTTTGTTATCTCGTGGCGTAGAGCATATCATTGCATTTCAGTATGCGCATAAACCGGGCATCGCCAATATCCTGAATAAGTATATGGCTGAAAAATGCAGTGAATTTAAGGACAGGGTTTCCGGATTGGCCACTGTTTTTCCAGGTGAAGACAATGCAGTACATTTGTTGCAGGAATCCTTTGATGCAGGCCTGGCAGGGCTCAAGCTACACGCTCATGTTCAATGTTTCGACATGAACTGTGATAATATGAACCGATTGTATGAATGCTGTAGGATAAATAAAAAACCTGTTGTAATGCATGTCGGCAGAGAACCGAAGAGCACGGCGTATCGTTGTGATCCTTATGAATTGTGCAGTGCGGGAAAATTGGAAAATGTTTTGCAGGACTTTCCGGACCTTAAGATCTGTGTACCTCACCTGGGAATTGATGAGCTCTCGGCTTACCGAAGCCTCATTGAAAAATATAACAACCTATGGTTGGACACAACCATGGCAATAGCAGAATATCTTCCGATAAAGGGGAGTGTCGATCTTGGTCGTTACAGACCGGATAGAGTGATGTATGGATCTGACTTTCCGAGTATCCCGTATGCTTGGGACAGAGAACTGAAAATATTGAAAGACAAAAATCTCTCACCTGAGATTTTGGAAAGGATTCTCCATAAAAATGCAATCGACTTTTTTAGCCTCAATCTCCAGTCGTCAACGTAATATTCACTTCATCTTAACTGTCGATGAGTCATTTGTGGCAGGACCTGCGGGACATAGGAGAGGTAGAAAATGGCAAAAACACTGATCACCATCGGCATTATCCTCGTTGTCCTTGGTCTTTGCTGGCCATTGTTGCAGAAAATGCATTTGGGCCGACTGCCGGGTGATTTAGTCTTCAAATCCGGGAATTTTAAGTTTTACTTTCCCCTGACCACCTGTATTATTATTTCCGTGGTGTTGTCGATCCTATTCTGGATTTTCAGGAAATGATTTTTCTCTTAGAGTCCAGGAATAACACGTAACTCGCTTGGGGATGTTATCAAGGAGAAAATTAAACGCATATTTACCTGGAGCATAACACTGTGCAGAATTGCTCTCGGTTTAGTGGTCATCAAAGTAGGCTTTGACTTTGCCAGAGGTGGCGGGGCCTTTGCTTACCAGGAAACAGATGCTGTTACCGGTATTTTTGTTATGATTATCGGCGCTTCTTTTATCTTCTCGAGTCTGTTTCGTGACTTGTTCGATCGATCCAAGTGATGTTATTCGCCACGCATTTTCTTTTATAATTGATAAACTCCAAAAAATTCCATTTCCAGATGGCTAAGTAAAAAACTTCAGATGCCAGGCGTAAGGTTTTTCTATCATTTCGGCGTACTAGAGTACGTCGTAATGATAGAAAAAGCGCAACAACGAAGCAGGTGAAGAGTTTTTACAACGCCATCATAGTTGATATTTATCTCCGTACCCTCTGGGGGTGATCATCAAGTCTTTCCAGGTGAAAGTTTGGCTATTGCCGATGATTACGGTTGATTGCATGCCGATCTCTTGCTCCAGCATTTCCTCTAGGGTAGTTATGACGATTTTTTCATTATCACGGGTTGCTGCGGTGACAATGCCAACCGGGGTTTTGGGATCACGGTGAGAAAGAAATATCTCTCTTGCCCGGACGATTTGTTCGGTGCGTCTTTTCGATCTGGGGTTGTAGATGGCGGTGACAAAATCGGCATCGGCAGCAGCCTGCAGACGCTTCTCGATAACCTCCCAAGGGGTGAGAAGATCCGACAGGCTGATAGCGGCAAAATCGTGCATGAGAGGAGCACCGAGTCGTGCCGCACAACTGTTGATGGCAGCAAGGCCGGGAATTATTTCGATTGTACAGGGATATCCAGTTTCCTTTGCCATTTCGAAAACCAATCCTGCCATGGCGTAAATGCCGGGATCACCACCCGAGACGAGGGCGACCTGCTTACCGGAGGAGGCTGTTTCAAGCGCTTTTCGGCAACGATCCACTTCCTTCATCATCTCTGACGAGATGACTTCCTTGCCTTCGAGAAACTCAGGGATCAGCTCAAGATAGGTTTTGTAGCCGATTATAACCTCGGCTTTAGCAAGCACCTCGCTTGCCGCCAGCGTCATATTCTTGACTGATCCCGGACCTGTGCCGACAACGTAAAGGGTACCTGGGCCACTGCCATTGTTACATTTTTCCATTTTCTTTTCCTGCTGAGTAAGTGATTACTTTGGGCGCTGAGTAGCGCGGTCGGTTCGGCAACACCGATGGCTCCGACGGCTTTCAACGCGGCAAAGGAAATTTCAAGATTATTGAGGGTATTAATTGTATTGCTGTCAAAAAAATCAATCTGCCAGCAGTTCTCTTCTGCAAACTGCAACAGACCAATTTCATCATTTTTTTTATCGATAGAGGCAAGGTTCCTGATACTGTTCCTGCTCAAACACAAGTCATTGAAAAGTTCGTGCAAGGCGTCTTCGAATTCGTTCACCGGAGTGCCACGATTGCAACCGACGCCAACCACAAGGTTGCGGGGTCTGAAGATCGGAGGTGTTGGCGATTTGCCGGAGAAATGAGAAACGATGATATCCGCCTTGGTGGCACGGTCGACCTGCTTTAAACCCGGCGGTAACGAGCAGACGTCTACATCGGCATACAGAAAGAGTTGTCTTTTGTTGACCAGAAGCGTGGACAAAGTTGTTAAAACTTCCCGGCTCGGAACGACAAGTTGTTGCTCTTTGGCCCAGAGGTCGAGAGCAACGAGTTCCAGGGTGTCGGAGGCGGTGGTAATCACCGGTGTCCCGCCAAGGAGTTCGGCAACCTCCCTGGCAAGCGCATTGCCGCCGCCAGCATGTCCGGAAAGCAGGCTGATTGCATGGCGCCCTTTTTCGTCGAGAACAATAACACAGGGATCGGTAAGTTTGTCGACCAGAAGTGGAGCGATGGCACGGACCACAATGCCAGTGGCCATGATGCAGATAATACCATCGTAATGGCGCCAATTGGCAGCGATTGTGTCGCTGAATTTTTCACCAACTCCTTTTTCAAGGAGGGTGGAATCAACGAGCAATGAACAGAGCCGTATCGCAAGTTCCCTGCCGCCTCTGGTTATGGCAATAATGCCAATTTTCATGGACGGTCGTTTCCCTGTCGGTAGCCGTGGGTAAATGCCTCATCGTACAATTTGGAAAGGGCGGGAGGCGGCCCATCTGCCAGAACTTTGCCCACTGCGATGATCGCAGTCTTGGTTATACCCGATTCTTTCACCTGTGCCGCGATGGTGGCAAGTGTGCCGCGGATTTGCCGTTCGTCCGGCCAGCTTACTTTTTCAACGATGGCAACCGGGGTGTCTTCCGGGTAACCGCCCGCCATCAGATCGTTTACAACGTCCTTGATCATACCGACACTGAGAAAAATCATCATGGTCGCCTGATGTGCAGCCAGCAGGGCAAGATCTTCTTGCTCGGGCACTGGAGTTCTGCCACCGCGGCGGGTGAAAATCACTGTCTGTGAGACTTCCGGTAAGGTGAGTTCAGTCTTTAAGGCTGCAGCGGCAGCCAGACCTGAGCTGACACCTGGAACTACACTAAAAGGGATATTCATATCATTTAAAAGAGCAATCTGTTCATTAATGGCACCATAGATCGACGGATCTCCGGTATGCAGACGGACGATCTTTTTGCCCTCTTGCCAGGACTGCAATATGAGAGCAAAAACTTCCTCTAGATTTAACCCGGCCGAATCGTGAATTTCGGCTTTAAGCCCGGTAATGAGTGCTTTGGGGACGAGGCTGCCGGTATAAATGACCACATCCGCTTCGCTCAGCAACCGTTGTCCCTTCACCGTTATCAGTTCTGGGTCACCTGGACCGGCACCGACGAAATGGACCTTATGGGTTATGCCAACCGCTGTCTCTTTCTTACCCTCTACATCTTTCATCGTGTTCCTGTCATAATGGTTATCGGATTGAAGTCAAAAGTGCTGCCATCCGGCTCGGTTCTGCTAACTTTTAGAACAGATGAGCGAACGGTAAAACCGTGCTTTTTTATCAGTTCCGGCGCCGCCTGGACAGTCTTTTCAATCACGCCGTTGATTACCAGACGTCCATCACCGCCTAAACGTCTGTCAATAAGTTTAACTATGTCCGGGAGAGCACCGCTGCTGCCGCCAATGAAAACCCTATTGGGAGCCGGAAGATCGACAAGAACCTCCGGAGCCCTGCCAAAAACGGGTACTATATTGTAACAACGGAATTTGACAATATTTTTCTTAATATTCTCAAGTTCTTCTGCTTTATGTTCGATGGCGTAGACGGTCAGTTCCGGATTCGATCTCGCCGCTTCAAGAGAAAGAGAACCGCTGCCTGCACCGATATCCCAAAAGACGCCTTTGGTTGGTAGTTGGAGTTGGTGCAAAGTTGCTGCCCGGACCTCATTTTTGGTAATTAGTCCACGGCTGTGCTGAATTGAATCTTCCGTAAGGCCAAAGCGGTATGCATGATTGTCGGGAGTTCTCGGTACCAGCAAGCACACAATATTAAGAGGGGAAAATTGTTGTGTGCTTGCTTCCCGGAGAGTACCCCGAAAGACTTTTTCATTCTCAAGTCCGAGGTCTTCGGCGACCAGCATCTTGATCACAACCGGCAAAACGGTTTCTCCGATGAGTTGGAGGTAGTCAAGGAGTCGGCTGGCGATTCGATCGGGACTATTATCGGTATCGGTCAGGACCAGGTTTTTTTCATTACTTAAAAGTAAGCCGGGGATATGACACGAGTTACGGCCATGCAGGCTGGTAATCCTGGCGTCATCCCAGGATAGCTTAAAGAGGGCGCAGGCTTTTTGTATAGACGATAATGCCGGATAAACACGCACAGTATCTTCCGGAAATTCAGCCAGTAACCGACGCCCAATGCCATAAAAAAGCGGATCGCCGCTGGCCATCACTGCCACATTACCCTGCTGCAAAGCAATATGGATAGCGCCAAGGGCGACAGAAAGGGGAGTGATTGCCATGCATCGGCCCGGAAGGTGGGCGGCTAACTCGATAAAACGTTTGGTGCCGACAATCAAGGTGCATTGGCCTAATAATTTTTCCTGTTCCGAAGACAGAATCGACTCGGCTATTCCTATAACAAAGAGCTTATACATGGGTGATGAGTTCCGCCTTATGGTTGACCAGGTATACCTTCACCTTGGTGCCGGTTACCCCCTGGCAGTATTCCCGGGCTTTAAGGCAGACCGCTTCGACCAGTTCATTTTTTCCGGCTGCTTCGATATGAGTGTACATTTCCCTGGCGGTATTGGACTGTTCGATTTTCTGCAACAGCTCTCCTTGAGCACCGAGGTCGGCTAGCAGTTTGGCAGCGCTTTCGACCTCCAAGGCTCCGTTACGGACATGAGTCTGTGGAATACACAAGGCGGCCTTGATGATTTTTGCCCACATCCCTGCAAAGTGAATGGTTTCGAAATTTCGCAACGCGGCCTCTTTCAAAGAAAATTCAAGGTAATCGCCCATCATGGCATAGGCTTCTTCCGGTAAATGAAGGACGAGTTGGGCGCCTTTCTCGGAAGTCCTGCCGGTGGAAAGTACGACGTCCGAAAGGCCCGCCTCCTTAGCAACGTCCAGTGATGCTTTGATGGTGGCCGTCCAGGCGTCGGCTGAAATTGGTCGGACAATGCCGGTGGTGCCGAGAATTGACAAGCCTCTGAGGATACCCAGTCTTTTGTTGAGCGTCTTGTCGGCCAACTCCTCACCATTTGGAATAGATATGGTGACGGTGAGTTTTTCATCGATTGTTATTTCCCTAACGGCATCGACTATCATCTGCCTGGGGACTGGATTAATCGCCGGTTGTCCAACCTGTATGGCAAGCCCTGGTTTGGTAACCGTCCCAATTCCTTTGCCGCGGCATAACAGGATGTTTTCGAGAAGGACGCAATCTTTAGAAGGCTTGCATGCCTGACCCGAGATGACCGTCGCCTTGATCTCGGCACCGTTTGTCACATCGGGATCGTCGCCCGCATCTTTAATCACCGATGCGATTGCCGATTTCATCCCGGCATTTTGGGAAGCATCTACCTGACAGTGATGGATCGCAAAGGTTTTGCGGCTCCCGTCAGGAAAAGGGATCTCAATATCTTTTGGGCATGTGCCATTGATCAGGGAAAAAGTAGCAGCTTTTGCCGCAGCGGCAGCACATGAACCAGTGGTAAAACCACTTCTGAGACGCTTTTTTGCACCCATGATTATTCGGCGGCAAGTCGGAGAAGAGCATTGATGATGGCCGCAGCTACCGGACTGCCACCCTTGCGACCAAGGCTGGTTATGTAGCAACTATTCCGTTCGACAAGCAGGGCCTTGGATTCGGCTGCATTGACGAAGCCGACCGGAACGCCCACGACCAGAGGGGCATTGGCAGGAGCGACGGCCGCGAGACTTCTGATGGTTTGGACCAGGGCGGTTGGCGCATTGCCCATAGCGACAATACCGATATTTTGCCCAAGAGATATCTCAATCGCCAGTTCCGATCGGGTCTTGTTTTCTGCTTTGGCACGAGCGGCAACCTCCGGGTCGGCAACCTTGCAGATCACCTTGCCGCCCCATTTGGCAAGCATCGCCTTACTGATCCCTGCGGCTACCATGGTCACATCGGTGAGGATATCTTTCCCATCCCGAATGGCTTTGATGCCTGTTTCGATTGCTCCAGGCGAAAAGCGCATAGTGTCCCGGAAGGAAAAATCACCGGTGGCATGGATCACCCGCTGGATGATCTTGAAGGTTTGTTCGTCAAGGTCGGTTGGACCAAACTCTTCTTTGATTATTCTAAAGCTTTCCCCCTCAATGTCTCCGGGAAGAATTTTTTGTAATGTCACAGCCATAATATTAGTCTCGACAATAATTAATAAATTCACCTGCCACCTGCGGCGCAAAACCGAAGTGCAGGTGCAGGTAGCCACCAAGGGCCTTTTTGTAACTGTAGCCTTCGCTTGTGCCGTTGTTTACCGCATAGACACGTTCAATATGCTTTGGCATTGGGTCAATACTTGAATAATGAAATTCATGGCCTCGTAAAACCGTACCGCGCGGACCAAAACAACAGGCCGACCTAGTTTGGACTTCCCTGTAGCCAAGACTTGCCATGGTCTTCTGCATATGAGCCTTTACCGGGAAGGCGCCGACCATTTTGTGAAAAATATTGTCCTGATCAATGATACCTTCGGTGAGATACATAAAGCCGCCACATTCAGCATAGACAGGTCGGTCGTCTTCGATCCACTCCCGGATTGCTGTTATCATCGGCAGGTTATGGCTTAATATTTGTGCGTGCAACTCAGGGTAACCACCACCCAGATAGAGTGCATCCAGGTTGGCTGGAAGATCCGTATCCGTAAGGGGGCTGAAAAAAACCAGCTCACAGCCTGCTGCGCGCAAAATATCAAAATTATCTTCATAGTAGAAACAGAAAGCCTTGTCCCGCGCAACACCGATCCGACATCGCCCCTCCTGTGGCCTGGTGGGCGAGGAGGCAACCGGTTCCGGACCATTGCTAAACAGTTGTTCAATCCGGTCCAAATCGATATGTTCGGCAACAGTTTTGGCCAGAAGTTGTATCGCTTCCGGGCTGAGAGGTGACTCGTCTTCGGTCAGAAGACCAAGATGACGGCTGGGGATGGAGAACTCTATTGTTCTTGGTAGAGAGCCAAGGATTTCCGCATCACAGTTTTCTTTGATAGCATCGCTCACCAGTTGCAGGTGTCTCGGACTGGCAATCCGGTTGAGGATAATTCCTTTGGGAGCGGCCTTGGGTCGCAGGGTTTCAAAGCCCTTGACGATTGCCGCGGCACTCTCGGCCATGGATCGCACATCAAGAACCAGAATACCCGGTATATTCAAGGTCTCGGAAAGAGAGCCGCTGGATGAGATCCCGCCATCAAACATTCCCATAACCCCTTCAATGATGGTTATGTCGGCGCCCTGGCTATTGATTGAAAGTGTCTTTCTGGAAAATTCTTCGCCACACATCCACAGATCAATGTTGCGTGATACCTTGCCGGTAATGAGCCTGTGCAGACCGGGGTCGATAAAGTCCGGGCCGCATTTGAAGGGCTGCACGGAATAGCCCTTTTCTTTGAAAGCTGCCATCAGTCCCAGCGATATCGTAGTTTTGCCCGAGCCGCTGGAGGTGCCCGAGACAATAAATGTGGGAATTTTTTTGTTGGTCATTTGCTTTTCTGCTCTTTATTGTCTTTTTTTTTGTGGGTAGAAAAGTGCATTCAGCTGTTCAATCCCATCGAGGATGCGAAGAGTAGGGCGGGAGACCAACTCCTCTTCAATAAGATACACCCGTCCATTATGTACCGCTTTAATAGCTCCAAAACCCGGTTCATTGATGATGGTATTTATGTCCACCGGATTCATTCTGCCATGCTGGGCCAGGAAAATATCAATTTCCGGTCCGTGACTGAGCAGCTGTTCCTTGCCGAAGATCGCGATATTTGTCGTACGCACCTGTTCGGCTTCGGCTGCTATATTGATACCACCTGCCTGCTCAAGAACAAATATCGCGATACTGTCCTGGGCAAAGGTTTTCATTTTTTTATGGATCGACTGGAAGTAAACTTTCGGCCGCTGCTCAGGTTTTACACCTTCCAGACCGTCCTGCACAACCTTAAGCCGGGATTTGAAAACAGTAACCATCTCTTTGGCCTGGGCTTCATGGCCGGTAAGAATCCCGAGGTTCTGCCAATAGCCGAACATTTCCTCCACACTGTTTGGTTGCAGGGAGATTACGGCAATGCCTGCCTGCTTGAGGGTATCGATGAATTGCGGGTAGGACCGTTCGATCATCGGGCGGACTAAAACCAGATCGGGGTGTAAGGCGATGAATTTTTCCGGATCCTCACGGTAAGATAAACGCGGTTTGCCGGTAATGGATGCCGGGTAGTCATCAGAACTGGAGACTCCTACCAGAAGATCTTCCGCTTCTAGGCTACAAAGATTTTCTGTATGGGCTGTGTAGAGGGAGATGATTCTTTTAAACGGTTTGGCCACACTGATGGTTTGTCCGGAGCTGTCGATAATGGTTTTGGCATTCTCCGCCACGGCCGGCCCAGGAAGAATCAGCCAACAAAGCAACAAGAGAAGGAGGCTGATTTGGGCAGGGGATGCCGCTATTCCGCCGGAAATATTTTTTAATCTAATAGTAGACATGGTGATCTCTTATTCCCAATATTGAAAACTTACCTGCCGGGCATTATTGAAGGGGTCTACAACCACCTTCGCCTGTACATCGAACACCTGGGCAATTGTCTCCGCTGTCATGGTTTCAGTAGTTGGACCATGTCGGAAGATTTGTCCATCCTTCATAAATATAAGCTGGTCACAATACGCTGCTGCCAAATTCAGGTTATGGATGACGGCGATCACCGTCCTTCCTTCTGTGTGTACGAGATTGCGGGCGATATTGAAAATCTGCAGGGTGTATTTTACATCAAGACTTGAGGTAGCCTCGTCAAAAAGCAGAACCGGCGCGTCCTGGGCCAAAGCCCGCGCGACCACTGCCCGCTGTTTCTGTCCGCCGGAGAGACTGCTCGTGTAACGATTCCTGAGGTTGCCGATGCCGATGCATTCCAGGGCCTGATCGACACAGAGCCAATCTCGTGTGGAGGGGGTGGAGAATCGATCAATATGGGGATGTCGACCCATAAGAACGATCTCTTCAACGGTAAAACCAAAGCCGGTATCGAATTCCTGCGGGACGAGGGCAAGTTGTTGGGCAAGATTTCGTTTTGAGTAGCAGTTGAGTTTTTTCCCGTTAAAGAGGATCGTGCCGCTGAGCTGCTTTTTGGAACCGGTGAGGAGATCGAGAAATGTTGTTTTGCCACAACCGTTCGGGCCAACGATCCCATAAAATTTGCCGGACTGAAAAACGAGATTGACATCATGCAATACAGGGTTGGAACCGTAGGCAAAAGAAACATCCTTAAGGTCAAAAAGAGGGGTGGAGAGAGCATGTTCACTCATAGCTTTTCCCCTTTTGTTTCTGTCTGAAGATAATACAGAAAAACGGCCCGCCAATAAGGGCGGTCAGCACACCGATGGGCACTTCCACCGGGAGAACCGCGCGGGTTATGGTGTCGGCCAGGAGCAGCAGGATTGCCCCAGCCAGGGCGGAGACCGGTAGGAGCTTGCGGTTGTCGGGGCCTACCAGGTAGCGCATTAAATGCGGCACGATCAAACCTATAAAACCGATGATGCCGGTCACTGCAACACAGACTGCAGCCACCAGAGAAGCGGTGAGCAGAAGAATTTTTCTGACCTTGACTGTCTCCACTCCGAGGGTGTCCGAGCTGCGCTTGCCAAGACTCATGATGTTGAGATCCCGACCATAATAGAGTGTCACCAGCATCCCGAAGATGAGGGTAGAACCAACCAGCATCACTCCGTTCCAAGTGCTTGAAGCGAAGCTGCCCATCAACCAGAAAATGATAATGGCCACCTGCTCGTCTGCCAGATATTTAAGAAAACTGATACCTGCGGACAGTATGGCCCCGACAATGACACCGGAAAGAATAAGGGTTTGGGCGGAGATCTGTCCGTTAAAGGTGGACAGCCGCATAACCAGAAGCAGAGTAATAATTGCTCCGACAAAGGCAAAAACCGGAGTCGAAAATTGGCCGAGCATGGTCACGTTGGCCAGGAGTGCGAGCGATGCACCAAAGGCTGCACCGCTGGAAATGCCAAGGGTGTAAGGATCCGCAAGGGGATTGAGAAGGATGCCTTGATAGATAACACCGGATAAGGCTAGTCCTCCACCAACCATGGCGGCGGTAAGAATACGCGGCAGCCTGACATCCATTACAACGTAGGGTATTGTTTTTTCAATACCATCAATCAAGGAGGAATCGCCGGTAATTCCTGCACCAATGACCCGGAGAATATCTTCGGGTGCTATTGCCATATATCCCATGGCCGTCGAGACAATGATGGCGAGTATGGTACAGAGCATCAAAGTTACGGTGAGCAGGAAAAAATTTTTTTCTGAATGGCGATGCATTGTTCTCTCGAGTGGCGGTTATAACATGAAATCAGGTTAGATAATAATAAAGAAAACCAGTCAGGATTACACAAAAAGCCCTTACTGCCTGGCTGACACCAACGAGTTGCAGGGCAAGCTTAGGAGAAAATATCCCGCTATAATAAGGGAGCTGATGACGAATAGCTCTGACCGGAGAAGAGAGAATATTGCCAACCAGCAGGGCTAAAACTACCTCTTTATAGGTGAGACTGTTTTCGGCAAGCAACGCGCTTGCAGCGGCCAATCCCGCCGAGAATTCTGTGGTTACCTGCAAAACGACTATACCAAGGCTCTGAGGGTTCAGCCATGACAGAAACCATGCCTTGTTGGCAATGAACTTTTCCAATTGGCTAAATAAACCATACCTGTTTAAAAGAAAAAAGAGCAGATAGACCGGAATCATAAACATCATGATCTTGCCGATGCGTTTTTTAAGCCGTTTGATACTCTTTGTGAAAGCCATCTTCCAACCGATTGTGGATTGTTGTACCGATGGTATATCACAGCTTTCGTCGTTTGCAGGTAGAAGCATTCTGCCACAAAGGACGACGAGGATTGTTTGAAAAATGGCGGCACTGAAGGTGATCCCGACATAGAGTATCGCAGCCATTTTGATCAGTGGTGCGGTGATGAAAAACGTCGTTGGCAGATGGAGAAAAAATCGGGGCAGGGAATTGAACAGGTTCGCCAGGATCAATTCTTTTTTGGTCATCTGGCCCTGGTCATAGGCTTCGGCCAACATGGTGTTGGCGGAAACACCTGAAAAAAAAGCCATCGAAAAACTCGCCCCGGTGATCGTGGATAATCTCCCGATCCGGATGAGAGGACGGGCAAGTATTGCCAGCCTGTAGGTCCAGTTCAGACTTTCAATAATATTCGCAATAAAAAGACCTATGGCGATGAAGAAGGTAATCCTGACTATCGGCAGAACGACTTGTGGCCATATCGCGGTAATGAGATTGTGTTCCATAGGGCTAAATTGGGCTACAGTAAAGTCATATGGGGAGTTCACTGCATGCACAACAATATCGTTTAACGCTGAGCAACACAGATTTTTCCCATTTTAAACGGGCGATACTACACCTCATGGGCAAGAAAGAAAATAATTATTATCAAAAGAATATCTCGATTGTTGAACTTGGTCAGGGTGCTGAAGTCGTGGTTCCGGAAGGCTTCCGAGCCCTAAAAAACAGTTGACTTTCTCTTGTGCTGTTGCTTAAGTGTGACGCAGTTTCAGGTGCTTTGAAAAAAGCTTAAGAGGGAACCTCGTGCGAATCGGGGACGGACCCGCCGCTGTAACCGGGAACAGATTTCACGTTTTGCCACTGGGAGTTTCTCCTGGGAAGGTGTGGAAGATGGATGATCCGGAAGTCAGAAGACCTGCCTGGAATGACGGTATATGCTATCCCGTGGAAAAGGATGCTGACATCGATACGAGGAAAAACAGGGACTCCCCGAATCATAATTATTGATCCGGGGATTTTTTTTATTCTCCGGGTCTGAAATTTTCTTTCAAAGGAGAATAACCCATGTCGCAGATTGGCAGAAAAGTTAACTTTCAAATTACCTTGCTGGCGTGCTTTATGATACTCACAACCACCGGAATGGCTTTTGGTTCAGGCAGTTCCCGGACTGATGGTAAGACGGCGATTCTTTTGGCAAGTTTCGGTACCACCGTGCCATCGGGAGTCAAAGCAATTAATCACATAAGTGAACAGGTCAGAAAAGCCTATCCCGGACTTGAAGTTCGAATCACCTTCACCTCCAACATGGTTCGCTCGGTATGGAAAAAACGGCGGGCTACAGCGCAAGAGTGGCTCAATCAGGGTGTTCCCGCCGAAATTCTCAAGGTGAAAAATATCATCCAGACCATGGGTGATCTGCAGGAAGAGGGGTATCGCAATATAATTGTTCAGCCAACCCATATGTTCTATATGGAGCAGTCCCACGATTTGGCCAGTTACGTCAGGGGCCTGGAGTCGATTCAAACTATGAAAGATAAATGGCGTCCATTTGACAATATTGTGCTGGGGCGACCTGCCTTGGGGGCGCCGGGCAATCAATATAACTATCATGACGATGTGGCAAGTGTTGTCAAAACCCTTGGGAAAGACGCACAAGAGGCGAAAGAAAAAGGGGCCATTTTGCTCTATATGGGCCACGGTAATCGCCACTGGTCCACCGGTATCTATGCTGAAACCCAAAAAAAAATGCGTGAAGAATATCCCGATGTGGAAACCTTTATCGGGGTAGTTGAGGGGCTTCCCTCTTTGGACGATATCATTTCCCAAATGAAGCTTAGCAACAAGAAAAAAATCATATTACGACCATTTATGATAACTGCAGGGGATCATGCAACACATGATATGGCCGGTCCCGATGCGGATTCCTGGCAATCGGTATTAACTTCCGAGGGATTTGAGGTACAGCCGATATTTGAAGGATTGGGCTCAAACGATGCTTTCGCTGGTATTTTTGTCAAGCATATCGCCGATGCAGCAAAGGAAAGAAAACTCTCTTTGCAATAATCCCCCACAAGGGGGGACTATGCGGAGTAACCCCTTGTGGGATGTTAGCTGTTTTCACGGAATCTGAGCTCAGGCGTATTCAGGAAAAACACCAGATAATTTAAGGGAAGGTGGATAATGCAAGGGACGTTTTATGTAGTTGGGGTAGGGCCGGGAGACCCGCAGCTAATGACCTTGAAAGCTGCAAAGATACTGGAAAACTGTGATGTCTGGTTTGTGCCCTCTGCCTTTGAAAACGGTGGCAGTATGGCTCTGAAAATCGCCTCCGGTGCGGTAAGCAGGGAAGGTAAGACTATTCTGAGCCACCATTTTCCGATGAAACAGGTGCACAGGGGTGAATCTCCGGATGAGGAAGTGAAAAGAGCCTGGCAGGAAGCCGCGAAAACCATTATGGCAACTCTCGGTGAAGGAACAGATGTTGTGTTTCCAACCCTTGGTGATCCGGCAATATATTCCACAGGATTTTATGTTTGCGAAACCCTCCAGGAATACGGTTCACCTTTTAAGGTTGAAATCGTACCCGGGGTTTCTGCAATCGGTGCATCTTCCGCAGTGGCGGGTTTACCGCTTTGTCTTGGGGATGAGCGTCTGGTGATTATCCCCGCCACCTTTGAAAATGAACGTATTCGAGAGATACTGGAGTTGAGTGATGTAGTCGTTTTCATGAAAGTATACAAGGTGATGGAACGATTGGTGGGGCTGTTGGAAGAACTGGGCCTTGTCGACAATGCAGTGCTCGTTGAGCGATGCAGTCTTGATGACCAGCACATCTGGACAAATGTCCGTGAGGCTGTTGGTCGTGATATTCATTACTTTTCTACTATGGTGGTGAGAAAAGACAAGTGCGGGTGAGGCGTGCAGCATCTTCTTGTACCTCCCCCGACATCCTAAACGTTATTTTGTGAGGTACTAACCCCGCCCAACAGCATTGCGGGATACGTTCCTTTCAGTCACTAACCCCGCCCAACAGCGTTGCGGGATAAGTTCCTTCACGAAAAAATATCGAAGTCTTCGCTTATCTTTTGTGAAAAAGAATGAATATTTTTTCTAAGTCACTAACGGATTATCGCTCTTTCTGGATGATATCCACCTTTGGCTGTTGCGTTTGGCATAAGAATAGCATTTTTAGCCATAAGAGTTCCAGGGCTGGTCACTGAATTACAACCGGTCTGACAGGCGTCTCCAAAGATAGCTCCCAGCTTGCGTCTGGAGGTGTTGAACAGTTCTCCTTGATGCAATACAGTCACATTACCCGGCAAGAACTTGAGGTTGGCCAGCTTGGTTCCTGCTCCGAGGTTTACGTCGTTGCCCAGAATTGAATCGCCGAGATAGGCAAAATGGCCGGCCTTGGCATCATTTAATAAAATCGAGTGTTTTATTTCAGTGGTATGTCCCAGAACACATCTTTTACCCGTAAGACAGTATCCCCGAAGGTAGGCTCCCTGTCGTACTTCACTCATATCACCTATTATCGCAGGGGACTTGATCATTGCGCCTGTTTCGACGAGTACTCCTTTGCCAAGGGCAATTTTTTTTCCCAGCAGAACGGCTCCAGCCATAATGACAGAGGCTCCTTCGAGTAGCATCCCTGCTCGTTTTACCTGCAATCCCCCTTTGGTGGTATCGCCATAGATGACTTCGAGGTCGTTAAAACAATGGGTTTGACCTTGATGAATGATAATATGCTCAGTGAGCGGAATACCGTTTCTGATGTACACATTGTCATATTTAGGATATCTGTATGCATCCATGTAGTCTTTCAAATCATTAAGTGGTTGCCATGCATGGTCTTCCGGATTAAAAAGCTGACGGTCGGGGAAATCTGATAAATCAAAAAATGATTGCGTGGTTAGCATATTATCCTCTTAACGATTAATGAGTGATTAGTGTATCCGTACACAAGTGATTCACTATGAGAAATATACTATAAGAGTTCAAGGAAATTAAGAGAATGGGCTAGCAAAACCCGGTCTTGACTTAAGTTATTCGGATGTTTAGTATTTCCGAGGCTTTCACGATTGTAAAAGCGCGATGGAACTATCTCGCTGAATATAGGTAAAATTACAGTACTATTAACTGATCAGTATACGCGACGCGGATTTCGGTCCAGGAATCTCGTTAAGCGTTTTGCAGGAGGATTGAGTGGAATTTAATGATTCATTGAGCATTGGTATGGACGATTTCTCAAATAATGAAGAAATGGAAATACCTGAAGTACTGCCCATGATGGCAGTACGGGATGTCGTCGTCTTTAACTATATGATTATCCCTCTATTTGTCGGTCGTCCTGGTTCCGTTGAAGCCGTTAATGAGGCTCTGGGAACAAATAAATTACTCATGCTTGTCACCCAGAAAGATGCTACCAAAGACAACCCGAAGGTAGAAGATCTCTATAATGTGGGTATGGTCTGTGTGGTGATGCGGACACTGAAATTGCCGGATGGTCGGCTCAAGGTCTTGGTTCAGGCCATGTCCAAGGCCAAAATAAAGGAATTTATTAGAACCGAACCCTCCTACCAGGTATCGGTAGAAGTTATTGAGGACGCCGAGGCAGAAGAGGTAACTGTTGAAGTAGAAGCCTTGATGAGGGCGGTAAGAGAGCAGACCGAGAAGATAATGTCTCTTCGCGGCATTCTTTCTGCCGATCTGATGATGATCATCAATAACATCGAAGATCCGGGTCGGCTCGCTGACCTGGTCGGCTCAAACCTGCGGCTGAAAATTTCGGAATCCCAGAAGATCCTGGAGGAAAGTGATCCTGTTGAAAGGCTGAGACTGGTAAGTCAGCTCTTGACCAAGGAACTTGAAGTCTCTACAGTTCAGGCCAAGATTCAAAATGATGCCAAAGAGGAAATGAGTAAGTCCCAGCGCGAATATTTTCTGCGGGAACAGTTACATGCTCTGCAGAAAGAACTGGGTGATACGGATGATCGATCCCAGGAGATAGACGAACTTGAGCGGAAAATCAAGAAAGCCAAAATGCCGAAACCCATTCGTAAAGAGGCAAAAAAACAGTTGAGCCGAATGGAGATGATGCATCCGGATTCATCCGAGGCGACGATTATTCGAACGTATATTGATTGGATTCTTGATGTTCCCTGGAATAAAAGTACTAAAGACATGTTGGATTTGGTACAGGCCAAGATAATCCTCGATGAAGATCACCATGGGCTTAACAAGGTGAAGGAACGTATTCTGGAATACCTGGCAGTGCGTAAACTGAACCAGACGACTAAGGGACCTATTCTTTGTTTTGTCGGTCCGCCAGGCGTTGGAAAAACATCTCTTGGAAAATCGGTCGCCCGCGCGATGGGAAGAAAATTCCACCGTATTTCACTTGGCGGTATGCGTGACGAAGCTGAAATTCGTGGACATCGTCGGACATATATTGGTGCCATGCCGGGACGCATTGTTCAGGGGCTGAAAACTGTCGCTACCAATAATCCGGTTTTCATGATGGACGAAATTGACAAACTGGGTTCTGATTATCGTGGCGATCCATCTTCTGCACTGCTTGAAGTACTTGATCCGGAACAGAATTTCGAATTTTCCGATCACTACATGAATCTACCTATAGACCTGTCGAAGGTAATGTTTATCACTACCGCCAATATGAGCGATACCATTCCCGGACCGCTTCTCGACAGGATGGAGGTTATTCGTCTGTCCGGTTATACCCAGGAAGAAAAGGTGGTTATTGCCAGACGGTATCTGTTACCCCGACAGGTGAAGCAGAATGGACTGAAGCCTCGGCAGATCAGAATGGATGATGAGACCCTGCTCTATATTATAACCCATTACACTTATGAAGCAGGTCTTAGAAATCTTGAACGGGAAATAGGCAAGGTCTGTCGGAAAATAGCTCGTAAGGTGGCTGAAGGTGGTAAGGGGCCATACAGCGTTTCGGAACGAAACCTGGGCAGCTATCTTGGCCCACCGAAAACCATACCCGAATCAGAACTTGAAAAGCTTGAACAACCAGGTCTGGTTACGGGACTCGCCTGGACCGAAGTTGGTGGAGAAATCCTGCAGATCGAGGTGAATATAATGCCGGGCAAAGGAAAGCTTCTTATGACCGGTCAGTTAGGGGATGTTATGAAGGAGTCCGCTCAGGCGGCTCTTACGTATTGCCGAAGCCGCTCAGAGGAACTGAAGGTAGCAGAAGACTATTTTGAGAAGATAGACCTGCATATCCATGTACCGGCCGGTGCAATTCCCAAAGATGGTCCTTCGGCGGGGATCACCATGGCGACGGCTTTGTACTCGGCAATAACAAACAGGACTGTAATCAGCCACCTGGCAATGACCGGTGAAGTAACCCTGCGCGGTCGCGTGCTCCCTATTGGCGGCCTTAAAGAAAAAGCCTTGGCGGCTCTCCGTGCCGATGTCAAAAGGGTTATTATTCCTGCCCAGAATGAGAAAGATCTTGAGGAGATTCCAAAAGATATCAGAAGTAAAATGGAATTTTTTCCAGTAAAGGACATGGATGAAGTTATCAAGATTGCTTTTCCTAAAATCCCTCAAAAACGAACGACGAAAGTCGGTGATAAGCTGAGCGGGAGCAGTGACTGAGTCAGATCATCAACATCAGCCCGGCAACTATGAACCGGGGCAGGAGGATTGTCCGTTGGATGAGCCTCCTGCTTGTTTTTGTTTTGGTGACATGCGGTGGCTGGTTTTCATACTATGTATTTACACCTGGTCCGACAACCGCTACTGAGACGGTAGTTGTCACCATTCCAAAGGGGACTTCCGTTCGTGGGATCAGCGAGATTCTGGCGCAAAAGGGAGTCATTCATGCTGATATCAGGTTCCTTCTGCTGGCACGACTTTCAGGTTATGGCAGTAGACTGCAGGCAGGTGAGTTTCTCCTCCACACCGGGGTTAAACCTGGAGCGGTACTGAGAGAGCTGGCGTTTGCAAAATCAATCCAGTATTCCATTACTATCCCTGAAGGACTTCGTGCAGCTGAAATTGCAGAGATTTTCGGACAATACGGCCTGTGTAATCCGAAAAGATTCCTAAAGTTTGTCTCCGACGATTCGTTTATGCAAGAATTCGGTTTGGATCGTCTCGATAGCCTTGAAGGGTATCTTTTTCCGGACACCTACCTTCTTACACGAGATATGAGTGGTGCGGAAAACATAATTCCTCTTATGATGAAAAGATTCGCCGAGGTCTGGGGGGAATTGTCAGGAGGACTTAAGGAAAAACCGGACATGCAAAAAACGGTTATTCTCGCGTCAATTGTGGAAAAGGAAACCGGCTCGCCGGAAGAAAGAGCCCTGATTGCCGGTGTGTTTCTTAACCGGCTACAGTTGGGAATGCGTCTTCAGTCCGATCCTACCGTCGTTTACGGCAGCAAGAAATTTACAGGGTCAATCTCCAAAGTCGATTTGCAAGCCCTTACCCCCTATAATACTTACACGCGTTCAGGGCTTCCAATCGGCCCTATTTGCAATCCAGGCAAAGAAGCGCTTAAGGCTGTATTAAATCCTGCTTCGACCAAAAGCCTCTATTTCGTCTCAAAAAATGACGGCACCCATTATTTTTCAACAACACTCACCGAGCATAATAGTGCCGTAGAAAAATATCAGAGGAAAAATTCTGATAAAAAAGGTAAAACAAATACAAAACCTGACCCTGATAAATAGGGCACTCAACAGAGCTGGACGAAACAACATGGTACGTGAGATTGGAGAAAACGGTGAAAATTGGCTTGGTGCAGCTTAACCCGATTATTGGTGATTTTGAAAAAAATTGCAGCAAAATCAAATCTTGGTCCGAAAAAGCAAAATCCCGTGGTTGCGACCTGGTAATTTTTCCTGAACTGGCAGTCTCCGGCTATCCTCCCCAGGATCTGTTGGAGAGAAAATCCTTTCTCGCAGCGCATGATATTGCCATCAGCAAGTTGCTTGGTGAATTGCCTGATCTTGATGTCATGTTTGGCTGTTTTGAACGGCGGGAAGGGCTGAACGGGAAAAAGCTCTTCAATTCAGCCGTGGTTGCACGAAAGGGTGAAATTATCTTTCGGGCCAGAAAACAATTGTTGCCATCTTACGATGTTTTTGATGAAACCCGTTACTTTGAGCCGGGATCGCCTTCCGAGCTGTATGAACTGAAAGATTTAAAATTCGGTGTCACCGTCTGTGAGGATGTCTGGAGTGAAGAGGTGACGGAGTATGACATCGAACCAGTGAATGATCTCCTGGCTCTTGCCGCCAAAAGACAAGAAGCCATTCATGGTATAATTAATATTTCCGCCTCTCCGTTTCAACGCAATAAGGAAGAAATCAGGAAGAGTATCTTTCAAAAAATCAGTCGCAGATCTTCTATCCCATTTCTTTACTGTAACCAGATTGGTGGTCAGGATTCCCTGCTCTTCGACGGACGCAGTCTGGTCATGGACAAGACCGGCACTATTGTCGCCCAGGCTTTAGGCTTTCAGGAGGATCTGATCGTCGTTGACAGCCTAACCTGGCAGGGTGATATGAACGGACCACCGCATGTTTCCGAGCAGGCTGCTGTGTATCAAGGCCTGGTCATGGGGGTGAAAGATTATGTTCGGAAATGTCATTTTTCCTCCGTGGTGCTTGGCTTATCCGGTGGCATCGATTCGGCTCTTACTGCGGCCATTGCCGTTGATGCCCTTGGACCTGAGAATGTTCTTGGAGTGGCATTGCCTTCGCCCTATAGTTCCCAGGATTCTCTAGAGGACGCCAAGAAGCTTGCCGAAAACCTTGGTTGCCGGTTTGAACTGTTGCCGATCACTGATCTCTTTAATAGTTTTCGTCACAGTCTCGAGCCACTTTTTGCAGGGCTGGATGAGGATTTGACTGAACAAAATCTCCAGGCCCGTATCCGAGGGAATCTACTCATGGCCCTGTCTAATAAGTTCGGCCATTTACTGCTGACAACCGGCAATAAAAGTGAGATGGCCGTTGGCTATTGTACCCTTTATGGTGATATGAGCGGTGGTCTGGCGGTGATCTCCGATGTGCCCAAACAGCTGGTCTACGAATTGGCTGCCTATGTCAATAAATCAGGGGAAATCATTCCTGCAAGAATCATTACAAAAGCGCCAACCGCAGAACTGAAAGCCGATCAGAGAGACCAGGACGATCTGCCACCCTATGAAATTCTTGATCAGGTGCTGGAGTTACATCTCGAAGAGGGGCAAGGGTATGATGAGATAGTTGCTCGCGGTTTTGATGAACAGATGGTGCGTGACATCCTGCGTCGGGTTCGAATCAATGAATACAAACGAAAGCAGGCTCCTATGGGGTTGAAGGTGACCACCAAGGCATTCGGCTTCGGACGCAGGTACCCTAATGTCCAAAATTTTCAGGGATAAATTTATAGTGGTTTGTCAATTTGAAAGATAGTCGAATAACACTTCAAACCTTTCTCAAAGTCGTCCTTGTGGTGGGAACCATTTGTGCACTGGGCTGGTTGATCGTGAGGGAACAGCTGATAAAACGTCCTGAAAAACTCTATGTGACAAGTTCGGGCAGTGTCGACATGTGCCTTGGTTGCCATAAGGATGAAAAGCTCGACCCGGCTCATGATGCCTCAGTCATCGGATGCTCTCCCTGCCATCTTGGCAATCCCCTGGCAGTAACCAAAGAAAAGGGGCATGAAGGGATGGTTCTTAACCCAGGTGATCTTCGCCACGTTGAAAAGACTTGTTCAGTTGAAGGTTGCCACCCAACAGATGTTCATAAAGTTAAGAACTCCCTGATGGGTACCAATAGGGGGATTCTCGGAACACTCCTTTACTATTGGGGGGAAAGTGATAGTCAAAATACCGATCTTACCGTGGAAGAACTTCTGAAATCCGGAAAAACCTCTCTTGCTCTTGATTATTACCGAAAACTTTGTGCCACCTGTCATCTCTGGAAGCAAAAAAACGATCTCTCAGGGATTCCCAAATTTTTCAACGAAAAGGGTGGTGGCTGTTCGGCATGTCACTATTACCTACCTGGAAAAACCGGTATTGACGAAATACTCGTTTCCGACAATAAGCAGGTGGTCGAGAGATCGGACAAGAAAATCCATCCACTTATCACTAAAAAAGTGCACAGTGTCAATTGTGTCCGCTGTCATAATCGTTCCGGCAGGATAGGAATCTCGTATCTGGGGATCTTTGAATCCGAGGGCTATGGCACACCGTATGAAGAGGGGCATCTGAATTCCAAACAGCTTCCTGGGGCCAGATTTTATTTGCAGGTCGCCGATGATGTGCATCATAAGCAAGGCATGGAGTGCATCGATTGTCATACTCGCAACGAGATCATGGGTGACGGCACAAGTTATGCCCATTATGAGGAGCAATTAGAAATTTCCTGCCAGGTCTGTCACTCTGAAAATCCCGGAACAACCAGAAAAAATAATAGGCTCACCAATATAGAAAATGTGGAGGGTAAGGCGGTGTTGATTGGCAAGGTCGATGATAAAGTGCATCCTCTCAAACCGTCCAAAAAAGAAGTATGTGATTTTCCCCAGCATAAGCGGGTAAGCTGTGAAGCATGCCATTCAACCTGGGTGGCTCAGTGTTACGGCTGTCATGCCAAACGTGATGCATCGGCAACCCATCTTGATAAGTTGAGCCTTGAAAAGACCGCAGGATTGTGGGAGGAAGGTCGTTCCTATATCCGCTATGAGCGGCCTATGCTTGGGGTTTGGCAAGATGAAATCGTGATCGTCACTCCGGGCTGCCAGGATATTGTCACAGTAGTAGATAAAAAAGGAGAGATTGAGAAGAGCTTTGACAGATTTACTATGGCGGCTATCAATCCTCACACAACCCAGGCTAAAGGCCGTGACTGTATCGACTGCCATGCTTCAACCAAAATTGTGGGTTTAGGGGAAGGCAGCATTTTTATGCGAAACGGTGAACTGGTCTTCGAATCTATTGATCAAGGAGTGGTTACTCATTCCGGTACTACAGTGCCATTCGATGCTTATGTGACTATCGACGGCCAACCTCTACAGCATAGTTCACGATCAACCTTGCGGCCGTTTAATAAGGGTGAACTGCGAGCAATTCTGCGGGTCGGCCTTTGTGTCCGGTGTCATAATCGATATGATGACAAGATATGGAAAGACTACAATGGACAAACAGTTTGCCGTCGACCGGGTGTATCTTCCGGTGCTCAGGATGAAGATTTTCCTAAAATAGAAGGAATAAAAAAATCGGACTTGTAAGTGGAAATACAGCAGGTTTAAAAACTCATCAACTGAAAGCCTTGGAACGTATTGGCCAAAAGAGGGTGCAGCGGGATAAAATTATCAATCCGGAAATGGCCCGGGCGCTCTGCCAGCTCTCTTTCGAGTTGAACAGGCAGCTTGGTTTACTTGTGCATCGTTCAGGTAAGATCGAGTCGATCGTTGTTGGTGATTACTCTCAGATCATGTTGCCACAGCTTGGTAATGTTCGGGCTTCCGGAGGCAGGCTTCGTGGCCTGAGACTGGTACATACCCATCTGGCGAATGAAGATATCAGTGATGAAGACCTCATGGATCTGCTTTTTCTACGGCTTGATCTCATGTCTGTCATCAAGGTAGATCCGGAAGGGCTCCCTGGAAAAATGTACTCTGCTCACTTGCTGCCCCGTGTTGTCGATGAAAAAAATTGGGCATTTCTCAATCCGGTTCATCCCGCCAATCAGGTTGAATCGTTCGAGGAGTTGATTGAAACAATAGAAAGAGAGTTTGGCCTGGGGGGAAAAACCGGCAGCCTGGTGGATCGCGGGGAGGATCGGGCTATTCTTATCAGTGTGACGACGGAACAAAAACGACAGGCGGAGGATTCGCTTGCCGAACTGGTCGAACTGGCTCGTTCCGACAATATCATAATTCTGGATACTGTTCTGCAACGCAGGAATCGGGTGAATCCACGGCTTATTATCGGCAAGGGGAAGCTCGCTGATATCATGATCCGGGCTCTACAACTTGATGCCAATTTGTTGATCTTTAATCAGGAGTTGAATCCTTCACAGATACGATCCATCACCAATTTTAGCGACTTACGGGTAATTGACAGAACCCAGCTCATCCTCGATATCTTTGCCCACAGGGCGATGAGCAGGGAAGGGAAACTGCAGGTGGAGATGGCTCAGTTGAAATATATGCTTCCCAGGCTCTCATCAAGAGATGACGCCCTGTCGAGATTGACAGGTGGTATCGGCGCCCGGGGTCCAGGCGAAACTAAGCTTGAAATCGATCGACGCCGGATTAATGATCGATTGGCCCTCCTGGCAAAAGAGCTGAAACAGGTGAGCGACGAGAGGTATCGGCGCAGGGCCAAGCGAAGGAAAAAAGAGTTGCCGGTGCTCTCTCTGGTTGGGTACACTAATGCTGGGAAATCCACCCTTCTTAATACCCTGACAAGGAGTGCTATTGTTGCCGAAAACAAGCTTTTTGCGACCCTTGATCCGACAAGCAGACGACTCCGATTTCCGACGGAAATGGAGGTTATAATCACGGATACGGTGGGCTTTATCAGAAACTTGCCGGCTGATCTTTTGCAGGCTTTCATGGCGACATTGGAGGAATTAAAAGAGGCTGATCTTCTCGTTCATGTCGTTGATGTGTCAAATTCTCGTTTTCGTGAGCAGATGGCGGTTGTCGAACAAATCCTCAAGGATCTGGAACTTGGGACAATACCTGTCCTTACGCTATTTAACAAGATAGACCAAGTTGAAGATAGGGGTTTGATACAACAGCTTATAGGCAAGGAGGGACTTACCATCAGTGCCCTGCACCCGGAAACACTCACCGATTTCGTTGCTCAGGCTGAAGGACTCATTGGTAAGATACTTGACAGGAATTTAGGGTAGCAGGTAGAAACCCAATTCTTTTTCGAACGCTCTGTCTTGCACAAATTCACAGCCAATTCTGTTTTCCATAACTGTTCTGATGATAACCGTCTTGAAGAGAACAGTTTCCTGCCGGTTGTCGAGGGCGAATACCAATGAACCTTGCTGACCGATTTTTAGATCATGTATACCACGAACCTCGAAGCAAGCGCCATCCAGGGAAAGGTTTTTAATCCTTATCTTACCGCCTCCCACCGCAGGAGGCTTCAGTTCATATGTTCCTTCAAGATCGGTATCTTTTCGAAAGTGACGTCGGAACTCTAATTGCACCTTATACAAATGACCACATCTGCATTTGACCTTGATAAGGTGCAGTCGATGTCGAAACTGTGAGACGGAGATTGCTTTGGCACTGTCGCATTCCGGGCAGACGATCATTGCCTCATCGTCAGCTTTCACAAAGGCTTTATAGGTTGATTGTTGATTTTTCATGTAATATTATACATTCCCTGAAAATATATTTCAAATGAGAAACATCAAATAACATACGCTCCATATTTTAGAAAGGCGATGGATTATTGACACTATCGGTAAGTTATTAGCAAGTATGGTAAATATATGCACCACTCATAGTCTTAATGAGGCGACGGTGCAGTTGCACTGGAAAATCAATGACTGACAGGAAAATTTGGCAATTTACAAACAGTAACAATGATATCTAACCCCCGCAAAGCACGGGGGTAAGTACCTTGAGACAGACTATTTCTTTTCAAAAAACAAGAACATAGTCTAAAAGGTACTAAAAAAAATCTTACAACCTGGATATGGTGTGTGGCGGTGGTGTATGCAAATTTAACGCGAGGGAATACAGTTGCTGTCAATGATGCGTCAATCGTAAATAATTGAAGTATATTTCTCCAGGATTTTTTCAGTTTCCCTGTCGAGCTCGCCGGCCACTTCATGGATCTGGTATTCCTGGCCGCAGGCTGTACATCGCATGCGCACTCTCCGGCACATGCGATGTACTTCAAGTTTTCCTGAGCATTTTTTGCATTTCATGGTTTGCTTAACTGAGCAATTGTTCACGGGTGAAAACTGATTCAAGAGTGTAGCCCGCTTCCAACAGGGCTTCTGTACCACCTTCCTGCCTTTCAACAATTGTGGCAATGAGGCCCACTTTAAAGCCGGCCGATTCTACCCTTTCAATGACCTTAATGAGAGTTCCTCCGGTAGTAACCACATCTTCAAGCAGGGCCACGGTGCATCCTTCGGGCATATTTTTTAACCCTTCGATAAAATTACCGGTTCCATGTCCTTTGGCTTCTTTTCGAACTATAAAGGCAGGAATCGGCTGGTGTGCGAGAAAGCTGGCGATAGATACCGCGGTAACCAGAGGATCGGCACCCAGGGTCATACCGCCAACCGCCTGTATGGGAGTGGGTGATTTTTGCAACAATTCGAAGAGCAACTTCCCACAAAGGTATGCCCCTTCTGCTGAAAGGGTGGTCTGTTTACCATCGATATAGAAGTCGGAAGTCTTACCGGAAGTAAGGGTAAAGTTCCCTTTACGATAGGATTTTTCCAGGAGAATTTCTTTAAGGCGTTGTCTGTCGTCCATGGCAATATGAGGTGTAAGTATAGGTAGAATTATAATAAATTATAGTTGTTGACTGATTTGTAGCCGATACTACCTTTTTTTTTATTATGTTTAAAGAAAAAACTGGTAATCATCTGAAAAGCAATGTTAGGCTGTGCCGGCAATTTCATTAACAGCAGGATGGTATTACGGAACGATATTTGCTAATAAATATGGTAAACTGGTAATGCTGTGATCTGAAATATAACAAAAAATTCCAATGCACTAAAATGGGTTCCGTTCTGAATTCATTTAGATTTTCACTAGGGGGATAAATATGTGTGGTATTGTTGGATATTGTGGCCCACGTCGTGTCGTACCTGTCGTTTTGGAAGGCCTCAGGCGCCTTGAATACCGAGGCTATGATTCTGCAGGTATTGTTTACCTCGAAGAAGGTAAATTGGTCAAACATCGGTCGGAGGGAAAGCTGGCACGCCTTGAAGCTATTATAGGTGATGCGCTCATTACTCCGTCACATATAGGTCTCGGTCACACCCGCTGGGCAACCCATGGTGCACCAACCACGAGGAATGCACACCCCCATAGTGATTGCACTGGGGATCTCGTCGTCATCCATAACGGTATCATCGAAAATTACCACTCCCTTCGCGAAGACTTGAAGCAAAAAGGGCATATCTTTTCCTCTGAAACCGATACGGAGGTATTGGCACATCTGATCGAAGATAATCTTGATGGTGATTTGGTTGTTGCTGTAAAAAAAGCCATCAGCCTGGTGGAAGGCTCCTATGCTATAGGGGTGCTTTGGGCAGGTATGCCGGACACGCTGATTGCCGTGCGGAATCAAAGTCCTTTGGTGCTTGGAGTGAGTGAGAAGGATGGCAACTTTTTGGCCTCGGATATTCCCGCCCTTTTGCCTTATACCAATCAAGTCATTTTTATGGATGACATGGAGATGGCGATCCTGAAAGCCGACAGTCATCAAATTTTTTCACTCATCACCGGTAAGCAGATTGCAAAAAGAGATAAAAACCATCAATTGGAATGCAGCTATGGCCGAAAAGGCCGGCTTCAGGCATTTCATGCTGAAAGAGATTTTCGAGCAGCCCCAGGCTATCACGAATACAGTAAGCGGCCGAATAAATTTAGAGACAGGGGTGGTGGATCTTTCAGAGATCAAACTGTCGCAGGCCGATGTGGACCAGATCGATCGAATTTTTCTGGTTGCCTGCGGGACTTCCTGGCATGCCGCCCTTGTTGCCAAATATTGGATAGAGAAATATGCCAATATCACCGTGGAAGTGGATATCGCCTCGGAATTTCGATACCGTCACCTGCTGATCAATGAGCGGGTGCTGACGATTTCCATTTCTCAATCGGGAGAAACCGCCGATACCCTGGCCGGAATACGTAAGGCAAAAGAGCTTGGTTCGAAAATTATCACAATCTGCAACGTCGTTGGCTCGACCATGACCCGTGAGGCCGATGGGATAATTTATACCCACGCAGGACCAGAAATCGGTGTTGCCTCGACGAAGGCTTTTATTTCACAGCTGGCCGCTCTTTTTCTCTTTACCCTGTATCTTGGACAGAAAAAAAAGACCCTCACTCTGGAAAAGAGTGCGGAACTCGGTAGAGAACTTATTAATATCGCAGGCAGTTATCGAAAGTGAACTCCCTCGAATTCAAGAGGAGGTCCAGGCTCTCATTGAAAATTACTATGACAGCCGCGATTTTCTTTTTGTCGGCAGGGGACTGAACTATCCAATTGCTCTGGAAGGGGCATTGAAACTAAAGGAAATTTCCTACATTCATGCCGAGGGATATGCCTCCGGGGAGCTTAAGCACGGTCCTATTGCTTTAATAGACAAGGATATGCCGATTCTTGCTTTGGTTCCTCAGGATGAGGTCTACCAAAAGTCAATTTCCAATGTCGAAGAAATCAAGGCTCGGCAGGGGCGGATTATTCTCTTTGGCACAGAAGGGGACAGCCATCTGCAAAACATTACCAGTGATGTAATTTTTCTACCGAAGGTACACGAAGCAATGAATCCGATTCTTTATACCATTCCGGCTCAGCTCCTTGCTTACGAAATAGCCACAAGGCGCGGTTGTGATGTGGATCAGCCACGAAACCTGGCGAAAAGCGTAACAGTAGAATAGCGAAATGCAGGAGTAGTGGATGATTTCAATTTGAGCCTGAAGTCCTTGAATTTCCCACACAAATCACGGGGCTGTCGTTCAGCATGTCCGTCTACCTGCTGTTCAGGCAGATTGTCAACTCCTGAAGAGAATCAATCGACCAGGTGGGGGATACCGGAAGGGTGGAGAGCTCAGCATGGCTCCAATTGACAAAGATGGTGTCAATCCCAGCGCTGGCTCCGCTGCAGATATCGTAGAAGGCATCACCGGTGAAAACGGTACTGGTTTTATCTGCACCAAGCAGTGACATGGCCTTTAGGGCTGGTTCGGCGTCAGGCTTATGTTTGGTTGTGTCTTCAGGAGTTACCAGAACGTCAAAAAACCTGGCGGTGTCTGTGGACTGCAGGATTTTCTCTAGGCTGAATCGTCTTCGTGAGGTGACAACGGCCAGTTTTTTTCCAGCATTCTTCAGTAGTTCCAAGGTTTCGGTGACGTGGGGAAAGGGGCTGACGCAGTCTTCCATTTTGCTGAGCTGGTACTGAAGATAATCATCCATAATCTGCTCATGGTCAAGTTCGGGGCCCAGATGGGTGATGAGTTGACTCTTCAGCGGCAGTCCGATACCATGGATGATGGTGCTCCTGTCCATAGTCTTGCCTGTATATTTCTCTGCAACATATTGAAAGCATGTACAGATCAGGTCCACTGTGTCAAAGAGGGTGCCGTCGGCATCGAAAAGGTAGCTGTCGTACGATTTCATGGTTCGTCTCCAGTTGGTAAAAAATGAGCCATAAGGATACACCATTGGCTGTTGTCGGGCAAATACCTTCTGGCAAAAGGTGATTGTCCAGAGTGTTGTTTCTGGAGAAATCGGTGGAGTGGCTCTTGACGAGGCCGATAATATTCAACCTATTCGGGGGAAAAAGATGTAGGGTATCGGAAATTTCTGGGACGGATGATTTTAATGAATCCAGTCTTATGAACTGCGAAAATTTTTCAGCAACAGTACCGGTAAATTAATGTCCATCTCCCCAACGAGTTATTCTAACGAAGAGCTGAACAATCTCTTCATCCAGGCATGCAACGCCCAAACAGAAGGGCGTTTCGCTGAGGCCATGGAGAAATACCTGCTGTGCTTGAGTATTATCCGGAAGCGGCCATGCTTCGCTATAACCTCGGCCTAGTATACTATAGTCTTGAAAATTTCACGGATGCCCTGCGTGAATTTTCCCTGGCCCTGACTTCCCAGCCTGAAGATAATGATACACTTTTTAATCTGGCACTCAGTCAGAAGAAAACCGGTGACACTCAGGCGGCAATTACTGGATATTGATATGACTTCGTCTGTAGGTCATGCAGAAAAGTATTTCGTACCATGGAAGGCATATCTGGAAACAGTCGATGGGAACGGTTCGGAAAGATGTTCCCTTGAGCAGGACGATCTGTTTGTACGACTGAGACAATAACTCTGCCGAGAGTAGGATATTGCCGGGACGATAGCAGCGCAAGGTGCAGCGTCGTGTTTAATTTTATATCCGTGAAAGGTATATTGAGGCAATCCCCTGGATTGAAAACCTTTACGGATAAAGAGCAGGAGCGGTGTCAATTTGATGATATTCCTACCCCAGGATGAATGTTTCTGGTCGAATAATGATCAGAAACATAAAGAAAAACGTGCCCTTTAGCCACTAGGGTTGATTTTCACACTCTTATCAAAGCTGTGGGTCGATATGTCCTGGACCGCCGCAGTCAGGAGTGTAACAGCTGACATCTTTAAAGGCACACCTCTTATTGCAGCTTGGACATATCTCTGGTGGGGTTTGTGTTTGAATGGTAGTTCCGCATTCCAAACACTTCCAAAAAGGATCCATGTTTTTTGCTTGGGATGCTTGTGTTTTTTCAATCATAATTTCACCATCTACTCACTTGAAATAGTTACATAAATAAGTGCATTTATAGCCTTCTCTGTTGCGTTCCTACTTCTGTAACTCTAACCAAAGGTTTTTCCGAAGCAAGTCTCTGATCATAATTATGTATTTATAGACATTTAAAACATCAGGTCAGTCAAGCGCAGACTCGACCTTTTCCAATACAGCCTCTGAAGGTCAAATTTAACCATCGGTCAAATTTGACCTTTTTTTTACGGTGTTACTGATTGCTCCCAGAATATATTCTTGGTTGATTGTTCTTTAAAATCAGGATGATGGTAACAAGAGGAGAAGTATCAGGGGCCGGAATAAATATTGCATGCAAGCTGATGAATAAATACCAGCACCATGCCGGTTGGCAATAAGGAGAGTATGAATATTACGCAATATTATTGACTCCGAAGTTTGTGTGAGATGAAATGATCGGTTTGAAGTCCGATTATGCTCAGCAGTCTTTTTTTTGGATCACCTGAGAAATCGATTACTTATCAACCAATCATCGTATGGTCTCGCTTCAGACAGAATCGAATGACATATCAACTCAATCCTGAGTAAAAAATTTATAAAGAGGCAATGATTTTATGAATCGAAGTGCACTTTCTTTTATCTGCTTTATGACTGTTATGACATCATGGAGCCAGCAAAGTTTTGCAGCAAGGCAAGTAGCCTCCGGGCCTTTACCTATCCCGTTGAGTGCAGAGGGCATGCTGGAAGGCGTCGACATGCAAAATAATGCCGGCACAGGGACCTTGATTGTTGGCACCGTGGGCGGTCCGCAAACGGATATCTTTTCAAACAACAATCCTGTTGGAACTGTTCCCGGTCTGGCTGTCTCCACCGATGCCTCCAGTCTGTCAAACATCACGTTCAATAGCAGCTCGACCGTATTTGGAGACATCGGGACTCCGACTTCATTTTTTCTGGACATCGCTGCTGGTCTCAATGATACAACAGTGAACTTCCTCGGCTCGGTCAACGCTACCAGATTGAACCTCACCCAGACTGGTACAGTGAACTTCAACAGCGGCTCCATCAACACCACGGCCATGAATCTTGCTGGTGACGGCACGATCAGTCTGGCGCCAAACACGACAGTCATAGGCGCTCTCACCACGGCTGCTGCAAATACAGGGACCTTAGAGCTTGGCGGTTTTAGTGTTCTAGATGGCGCAGTGGGCGGCGCAACCGGGCTTAGGGCCATCAATGTTGTCGGGGGCAGTAATCTCGCCGGGGTGAGCTCAACCATCACTGGCGCGGTGGATGCGTATTCATTTTCTCTGGGGACGAACACCTTGAATATCGGTGGTGGTCTTACGATCGCCAATGAAGGGCCTGGTGGGGTGATCAATACGACCCTGGCCAGCCCGACGGTTTACGGTAATATACGCCCGGTTGGAACCACACTCCTTGGGCCTACGCTCACGGTCAATGCGACTGTCCCCTCATCAGCATATATCCCGGTTGGGACCCAGTTCAATATTATCCAGGCCGCAAGCGGCACGGATGGAAGTGTTGTCACGGTAACAGTGCAGGATCCTACCAATCCGCTTTATACCTTCTCCGCCGTGCCTCTCGCCGGCACCGTAGCGGGTCAGGTAACAATAGAAACGACTGGTATTCCGCTACAGTCAGCTGCAAATCCTCCTTCCGGTGGTACTCAAGCTGCTGTTTCGCCGCTAGCTGCTGGAATAGTGCCAACCTTGCTTGCTGCGACAGTTACTCCTGATCTCGCCAGAGTTCTGGCTGCAATCAACGCGTTCTCCGACCAAGACTCGGTCATTAATGCGGTTGCACAGCTGGCACCTTCGACTTCTGGTTCAGTGGCTCCCCTGGTCGCCTTTCAGGGAGTCAGGGAGTTTCAGAATCTCTGGATGTCTCGCCTTAACATATGTAGCAATGTCAACCTTTATGACAATGAAAACTCACCTTGCCGGGAGAACGACCCACAAAGCGGTTGGTGGCTGCAAGGCTCTGGATATTTTAGTGAACAAGATGCCGACGCAGCCTACGGGGGGTATGAGGCCAATACTCTCGGCACCATGCTGGGGTACGACGTACCACTTGGCACTCACACTCGCGCAGGTTTAGGCGCGGGCTATGCACGAAGCTCAATAGATGGAAAGACGTTTGACAACAGCACTGATGTTGATACCTACCAGGCAACTGCCTATCTCGGTCATGAGAGAGGTCTTTGGTTCGTCAATGGGAGTGTGTCAATTGGTTGGAATGAATATTCGGGCAAGCGGCACATTTTGTTTACAGGCGTAGACCGTACGGCAGACGCTGATTATGATGGACAGAACTATACTGCTTTTGTGAATACCGGGTATCACTTTCCACTTCAGAAATTCACCATCACGCCACTTGCTTCCCTCCAGTACACGTATATGAATCTTGATGATTACACTGAAACGGGTGCAGGTGATATCAATCTCAAGGTGGATTCACAAGATTACAATTTTCTCGAATCCGGTTTGGGAGTGAAAGTGGAGCGTAGCTTCAGCTATAGTAATAAGATGACGCTTGTTCCAGATGTACATTTAAAGTGGTTTCATGAGCTCAGCAACCCATCGCTGGAAAACACGGCCTCGTTCAATAGTGTTGGTACAACGCCGTTTACTACACCGGAACTGAAGTCTCCTGAAAATACATACAACGTCGGTGCAGGCCTCACACTGCTTTCGTGCGCGTGCGACGAAACTAGATGGTCGGTTGAAGCTGTTTACGACCATGAATGGGGAAGTGACAGTTATTCGGCTGACCGGGTGATGGCAATGTTAAGCGTTAATTTTTAGGATCTTGTTAGAGCAAGAAATTTTAATAGGATTAAATTGGTGAGTGGTCATCTCCATCTAGATGTAGTGATTCAGACTTCATCTGACAGTTGCTGAAACGTCAGTAACTGTCAGATGGAATTCAAGCTGTCAGTTTTTCCATCGAAAGTTGTTCCTGCCCTTCACGTATAACCATGGAGTGGCCACAGGATTTACCTCGCCAAGAGCATCAACTGGTGAAAGACTATGGTTAAAGTCCACATAATTCCAAAAAGCCGCATCAGAGAGAAGGTTCCTCACATAGCAACCCCGATTGGAATCATAGTAACTCAACCCCAGGCAACGAGCCGTGAATGGTAAAAGCTAACCGGTATGGGACGATTTTAGCGGTTGATATACTGCATTGAACAGTGGGTCATCCAAAATTCTTTAAAATCCTTTTTGTATTTCGGAAGCTTTGTCAAACTTCTCCACATGGATCTTTTGTTGAATTTCTTTATTTCCTGAGCCGGTCTAAAGAAAGCTACAGCATTATCAACGGATAAAACAAAAGGTGGTTTATTGTTGGCCAGATTTATCCAACTGGCAATGATGGAACCACTTCTATGATTTCCCTCTATAAAGAGCTGAGGGTGTCCAAGAATCGCAATATATATTTCTGAGGCGATTTTATTAATTGACGTTCGATAAGCGATCTTTCTTTTGTAATACTTCCTTATCGGGACGACATGTTTGGCAAATTTTTCAGTGGTTGCCGCGAGAGATTTTTGGTATTCATCTCTTAACATATAATCCAGCCCATAGTGGACTCTGTGATTGATTTCAAGCATATGCGGCCCGCCTTCTCTGGAGAACAAGCCGTAATTTTTTTTTCGAATAAAATAATCGATATATTCCCAGGCACACAACATATTTTCCATTAACACCTGGTCAAACGGTGTGTCTTTTCTGCCGATTTTCAGTTGATCCAGTTGATCGTCAATATCCGTCCACTTTGTAAGTACTTCGTGGTATGATTTTTCAATTTCTTTCAAATTTGGTCTGTAAGTCATGGATTTTCGACCATATTTAAAAATTATAAGTGATCCATGAAGCGTTGACTTTCAACTGTTGAAGAGATTGATAATTGCTCCATAGCTCTCCAGCTGTCTCTTGTTAAATCTCGGATACGGTAGAGTTTAATTGCTTGCATGTTCAAGAAGATCAATTGAGGCTCATGGCCTTCTCAGGGCAAATCTCCTGGCAGCAGAAACAAGAAATACAAATTTCAGCATCAACAGTTGGTATATTATTATTCATGGTGAGTGCTGACACCGGACAATGATCAATACAGGCGCCACACGCTGTACAAAGTTCAGGATCGGCTTTGGGTTTGACGTGGGCCTTGCTGTTCATTAATTCCTGAATCGCCTGGTTGCCCGCAATAGCCTCACCACCTAGAGGTGGAAGTTTGAAATTAGCCAGAACCCGCATTTCTCCATCTATTTGAATCATATGAGAATCGAAATCTCCAAGACCAAAGGCTTTTGCCTTTTGCAGAAAACGCAGGAGAGATGGATCTACTCCCATCATCCTTGCGACCACCGCATCAAGAGCCACTCCATTGTCTGCAGCAAGGACTAGACCGATCTCCCTTAATTCAGGAGAAGCTGGACCATTGCCCTCCATGCCAATCACTGCATCCATTATAAAAAGATCTGGAATCCGTAGGCGAAACACTTCAACGATCACCTCGTGAAAACGTTCTGGTGATCCTGCAAGCTGGTGAAGTCGTGCTTTTTGAGCACCGGGCAGGATACCATAACTGTTTTTAATTGCCCCGGTCATGACGGTAAGACCATGGGTTTTAAATTTTGGTAAACTTATAAAGATATCTGCTTCCATGATTTCTTTTGAGACCCCTATTTCAGGCATGAAATCAGGATTAAAGGATAGGTGTTGTGTACTGTCGCCAAGGTTTTTGTAATATCCCTTGGCCGCTGTCATTAACCCGGTTTTTTCAAAGCTGTTTTCATTGTCGCCGTAATTAAACAAACCAGGATTATCTCCGACTATAATCTCACGTGGCGAGAGTTCTTCGACTTTATCAACAACAGCTCGTAATAGGGCAGGGTTGGTCACAATATGCTCTTCCGCTTTGGATGTTCTGAGCACATTAGGTTTGATCACTACTTTTTTTCCTGCAATATCCTGGGGAAAAAGCTCAAAAGCCCGATCTACTGCTTTTCGACAGTTCTCGTACGTTGCCGGATGTATCATGACGCGATGCATATTTCCTCCTTAGCCATACCAAATATTAGGCTTTCACTAGTTTGTCAGTATAGGCAAATAGTTACATTTCTCAATTGATCCGCAGTAAAAGACCAAATAACAATCAGAAGACGTTTAGGTGTATAGATAGCCTCACTGCAACCTGTTAAACGGGGTCGAAAATCTCTAAATTGAGACAGTGATGAAGAAATATAGCGAAAAATGAAACACATGACACCAATTTCTTTAACTTTTTTGATTTTTAGAATATGATCATTTTAGAAGGGAAAAACAATATTTCAGCAACTCAAGGAGAAATGAATGACACTTACCAAAGCAGATCTCGTTCAGCAGGTATACAAAAAACACGAAAATCTGACCAAAGCCCAGGCAACCGATTCAGTAGAGGCCTTTCTACGTCTGTCCAAGGACACTCTTATTAGTGGATCAGATCTCCTGTTAAGCGGCTTCGGAAAGTTTAATGTCAGGGACAAGAAACCTCGCCGGGGACGCAATCCGCAGACAGGCGATGACCTGACTTTGGATGCCAGGAGAGTTGTAACCTTCAAACCATCCGGACTTTTACGAAACAGGATAAATGAAGGTTCATGAGAGATTGAAAAGGCAGGAACGCGATCCTGTGTAGTTGAAAAGAATCAGGCGATAATATTCGGAATTTTCTCCGTGCTCTGTGTGGCAAGGAGGTCGTTGCGTCAATGATCTTCGCCTCAGGGGAAGGGAGTGGAGGCTGGCCCTTGTTCTGCAACCGGCTGTCAGTTCTGTACCGATTATTGCGGAGAGGATGGATTCTAGACCATCGCCTGGTTTTTTAAAATGAGCCTTTAATCGCCCGGCCTATAGTCCAAAGGCAACGCAGTGGAACGGATCAGAGGTTCCGTACCAATCCGATCACGTATCGCACCAGCCGAGTCATCTTGAGCCGCATCGGAGAGAAGGAATAGGGGACGGAAACCATGCCGGATCCTCTCCCGATGCTGATCGGAAGGCCGAGTGTCTATTTTGAATTCTGGGAGTAAGTATTTTGGTAACTCAGATCTTTTCGAACCTTTTAGGCATCAGATTTAGAGACTGGTAATCTCACGGATATTCGCTGTTTCAGCCACTTCCGGGATAAGGATAACCTCCTGTTTCAGCTTGTCCTCAATATATACTAAGATATCTGCTCTTGTTATATCCAAGGCAAAAACGGTCCCGCCACCCAGGTCTTTGTCTGCCCATCTGTCCAGAATCCAGGCTGTTGTTTTACGATCGATAGTCCAGCTCAGTCCTCGCCTGATACCGGTCATCGATCCCCTGTAGGCGGTGACCCGTTCGTGTGGAAAAGGGGTTCCCTGTTGGTATAGCCGGTCGTTATCGCAGTTTTTCAAAAGAAATTTCCAAACATCGTAATCACCAGCAGCGACAAAAGGAGTGTTCTTTCGGTAATAAAGTAATAAAAATGCTTTTTCAAGGCATTCATGTTGTTTGAACTGATCGAGGTTATTGAGCAAAAATTGAATGTGTTCGATCGGATTGAGAACACGCATGGCATCAATAGGATTTTCAGTACCTTCAAGCTGCGTAAGGAGTTCTTTGATCTTATGATCCTGCAAGGCCTTGTGACGTGCCTGCATTTTTTCGTTGCTGAAAGACCCCGTGAAATCATCCGGTGGGAAAAGAAAACGAATTTTATCAAGCTTCCATTGCATACTTTTTCCTCGTTCGTAGATGATCATTGGCGTACCTTTGTGGGCGTGGATTACAAGTTCAATTTTTGTACCGATGATATTGTAGTCCTTCAGTCGCTTTTTGTTGTCCTTGATATCGTCGACTTTACCAGCCCCTTGCAAAACCAGGGACTATCCGAGTTCCAGCCAGTTGTTGGCCACATCAAGCATTCGGTTGGCAAAGCCCCATTCATTGTCGAACCAGCAAAGCATTTTAACAAGTTTTCCTCTACAGACCCTCGTCTGAGTACCGTCAACAATCGATGAGCGCGGATCTGTATTGAAATCAACCGAGGCATGAGCTTCTTCGGTATAGCCCATAAGGTTATGAAGTGCACCTTGGGCTTCTTCTCTCATGATCTGGTTGACCTTGAGGGCAGTAGTCGCGGTTTTTACGTTAATGGAAAAATCCATGACAGAGACGTTGATCGTCGGTACCCGGACATGCAGACATTCAAAACGATGTGCCAGGTGTGGCATGAGCCTGTCAATTCCTTTGGCAAGGCTGGTGTCGACGGGAATAATCGAATGAAGCGCACTGCGGGTGAGGCGCAGATTGGTATGGTGGTAACTGTCAATCACCGGCTGATCGTTCATGGCCGAGTGGATGGTCGTTGTAACACCGCATTCAATCCCCAGTTCTCGATCCAAAAGGTTTAAAATGGGGACAACGCAATTGGTGGTACAGGATGCGTTGGAGACTATTTTGTGTTCAGGACGTAACAGCGAATGGTTGTAGCCGAAGACGATGGTTGCATCAACCCCAGAAGTAGCAGGGTGTGACAGAAGAAGACGTTTAGCGCCACTTTGAAGGTGCTGCTGCGCCGTCGTCATGTCATCAAATGATCCAGAGCATTCAAAGAGTAAATCAATATCAAGTTCTTTCCAGGGGAGTTTGCTCGGATCCGGTTCGTTGATGACCCTAATTTTATCATCCCCGATATGAAGATAATCCTTGTCAAAACGAAGAGGGTAGGGGAATCGTCCGTGAGTGGTGTCGTAGCGGGTGAGATATGTCAGTGTCTCAATGTCGGCCAGTTCATTTATGGCCACGATTATAAATTTAGACCTGAACGGCGAGGAGTAGATCGCTCTGAGTACAGACTGGCCGATCCGGCCATAACCATTTATAGCAACTTTATAACGCATCTTTGAAAATTTGTTTTCCGGCTCGAAAGTATTCACTGTCAACCTTGTTTCTTCTTCGCGGAGTTGAGGTCTCATGCACCTTCAGACCTTAACCCCATCCCTTAGTCGCCTCTATCATTACTTCGATTTGTTTACAATAACAACCCGATAATGAATCCGTGGTGTGCCACCGAACGAAATACCGCTTGATCAGGTCTACAAACAGCTGGCCCATGAAATAATAAATAAAAAGGAAGATATCGGACATGGAAGCAGCGCCAAAGTGTCATTATACAATGGTGCTGGGGAGATTGTCGACAGTAGAGCTATAGCGGTCAATTAATGCCTTACATACTGTTCAAACCGCATTCGTCTTAATGGAAAATGTCTCAGAAAAATAGAGTGAAGACAATGAATAACTGTTCTCTCGTTTCTCAACCTGTTATAATTTCGAGAACTGGCTTTTGAGTAATTAAATGATGACATGACTTCAATAAAAATATACCCAATAAATATATCCAAAAGGAGATTGCTTTGTCTGACAAGGGAAGAGTTATCGTGAATACTGGAAACGGTAAAGGCAAAACAACAGCGGCACTTGGAACAGCCTTCCGGGCATTAGGTCATGGGAAAAAGGTCTGCGTTATTCAGTTTCTCAAGGGACAGGGAAAATATGGGGAGCGGGTAATGGCAGAAAAACTGGAAAATATTGATTGGTTTATTTGTGGGAAGGGTTTTGTCTTTAAAAAAGAAAATATCGAGGAAGATCGTCGAGTTGCCCTGGAGGGGTTTCAGCTTGCAATTGATAAAATCAACAGCGACCAATACGACCTGATCATCCTTGATGAAATTACTTACCTGCCGCTCTACGATTTTCTCGATGTAGAAAAAATTGTTGAACTGATACAGAATAAGCCTGAACGACTATCAATTATACTTACCGGAAGGGATGCCCACTCACGCCTTATTGAGATTGCCGATACTGTATCGGTAATTGAACCCGCTAAACACGCCTATGATCAGGGAATAAAGGCACAAAAGGGAATCGAATTTTAACCCCCGCCAAGCACGGGGATAAGAACCTTTAGACAGATTGTTTTCTTGAAAAAAAACAAGAAAACAATCTGTAAGGTACTAATAAGTGGGGTGTGATATGATACAACAAGGTGCTTTGGCCGGAATACGGGTTTTAGATCTGTCGCGTATGCTTCCCGGGCCATATTGTTCAATGATTCTCGCGGATCATGGGGCCGAGGTTATAGCTATTGAAGATCGAAAATTTCAGGCGGATGGTCTGTTTTTCAATGATCTCAATCGGAACAAAAGCCATATGTCCCTTAATCTTAAGAGCCAGGAGGGACTGGAAATATTCTTTAAGCTGGCCGAAAAAGCGGATATTATCCTGGAGGGATTTCGCCCAGGTGTTGTCCAACGGTTGGGTGTTGACTATGAATCAGTCAGCGAGCGGAATCCCAAAATAATCTACTGTTCGATAAGTGGATATGGGCAAACCGGGCCGCTTCGTAATCGGGTTGGACATGATGTGAACTACATCAGTAACGGAGGAGTTTTAGATCTTATTGGTGAGAAGGGGGGCAGACCTGTTATCCCGGGTGTGCAGATAGCAGATATTGCCGGAGGCAGTATGAACGCTACCATTGGGATCCTTCTGGCCTTGTTTGCCAGAGAGAAAACGGGTAGGGGACAATATATCGACATTTCAATGACTGATGGCGTGGTCGGCTTGCTCTCCCTTCCTTATTATTTTTCCATGTTGAGTGGCAAAAAGCAACGGGCCGCAGATACCCTGTTATCTCATCGATATGGTTGCTATAATACCTATGAAACAGCAGATGGACGGTTCATTTCGATCGGCGCTGTTGAAAACAGGTTCTGGAAACGATTGTGTGAACATCTTCATCGTCCCGAGTATATTTCCCTGCAGTATGACGAAGAAAGACGAAATGAAATAATTGATGATCTTCGTGGGTTGTTCCTGACGAAAACAATGGACGATTGGGATTTGGAATTGGCAGAATTAGAGGTATGTTTTGCAGTAGTAAAGAATCTGGAGGAAATATTAACCGACCCTCATTTGCAGGAACGTGAAATGGTGCATAGCTACACCGGCGACAATGGAGAAAAAAGACATGGTTTCGGCATCCCTGTGAAATTGAGCGAAACGCCGGGAACCATCAGGACGCCTCCAGGGAAATTTGGCGAACAAACACGAAAAATTCTCGAGGAAATTGGCTATTCAGCTAAGCAGATTGATACTTTTTTTGTCAATGAAGTGGTTTAGGGCAGTTTAGAATTGAGTGGGGTGGGTTAATTTCCATCGGAATCAATTCGTTTTGTTACAAATCTTCTGCTAAATCAACCCATCTCCCATTGGTGAGGAGCTCAAGATCAATCGGTTTCAATTGAAAAACAGCAAAAGGAGTTCCCGCAGCTGCCCAGATTTTTTCATAGTTCTTAAGATCCGGATCCAAGAGTGTTTCTAATGGTTCATTATGGCCTGCCGGTGGCACCCCACCGATTGCATAGCCGATTCTCTCTTTGACATACTTTCCATCAGCTCGGCCAAGTTTCAGACCCGTCGATTTTTCAATTTTCTGAACATCTATTCGATTAGAGCCGGAAGCGATGACAAGTATCGGGCGGTTCGTTCCTTTCTCTTTAAAAACGAGAGATTTAGCTATTTGGGATACTGTACATCCAATGCTGTCAGCGGCTTCTTGTGCGGTTCTGGCCGAAGCGGCAAGCTCCTTAACGACAAAGGAAAAACCTTTGGTTGACAGGAAATCCTGTACACGTTTTGCACTATCTTTTAATTGTGACATTATAAATGACTATCCTTCCTTCATTTTCTCTTGTAGTTATAGAGATATCTTGTTGGTAGCGGCTCCTGCCCAAGATAAGCAATATAGCATACGACTCAACATTTTGTCCCACCTATGTTTTTACTTGGGGCAGAAAGCGTTTTCTGGTAAATCTGACGGGCTGGCAAAAGACAGAAATGGTCTACAGGTTGTGATTTGCACTTGAAGGCCAGATCCTAATCGTCTCTTTTTTTTATTAAGTAACATATGTCTCGTAGAATACTTTTTGTTTTGTTCATGTGGGCAATTTATACTCCGTTTACGGGCTTTGGCGCTTCTGTTCCTATCGAACCAAAAGCCACCGGGATATCTCCGACAACACCGGATCCGATAAGGTTTGTGACGAGAGGTACTGAGCTCGTTGATCTTCAGAAAAACAAGCCGGTCTTCTTTCGGTCAATAGGTTATTCGCCCTATCTGCCAGGTGAAACACCCTTGAAGGGTGATCCGCCAGGCGACGATGACCGTTACACAGAACACCTCAGCCTGATGCAGGATATGGCAGTTAACTATATCCATGTCTTTCCCATGAAGATGCCGGAAAAATTCTTCGCTGCTCTTGATAAGACTAAAATGGTCTATGGACAGGATATCTGGATATGGGCTTACGAAGAAGATTTCCTGGCGGAATCTTTTCTCACCAGTTCCATGGAGAATATTAAGGCAGCCATCGATCATGTCTACAAGGTTGGTCGGCCCGACCGACTCGTCCTCTTCTCAATCGGCGATGAACTCCAGGCAGCTTCTGTTGTCAGAACAGATGCCCGCCATCCCGAAGTACGCAACTACAAGGGCAAACATTTGGAAGTTAGCAACCGGACTCCAACGGAAATCGCTCTTGCCCGACTAATTGATGGTGCCATGGATTACGAACTGAGCCGCTATGGCCAGAGACATCTCTATTGCCACACCAGTTGGACCCACATCGGCCCCATCACAGATCGGCCCGATCTTGAAGTACCGAAGGAAAACGCCGTGAATCCGGATTTTGGCGATCTGGTTTGCCTCAACGTCTATACCTACGCCAGAGGAGTACGAACCTCGCCACCCGGAACCGTCACCGGCACCAGCTATCAGGGGTATCTGGAAGAACTGGCTGCCGGTACAAACAAGCCAATATTCATAACTCAGGTGGGGCTGTCAACTTCACCTTTTGAACCGAAGTCGTGGGTTCCAGGTTTTGGTGGCCACAAGGTAGAGGATGTGCCGAAAGACTTTACCGCAATCTGGCAGGACATCCGTACAGCAAAAGGAAAGGAAAAATTTTGCGGCATCTCCTTTTTTGAACTGCAGGACGAGTGGTGGAAAAGCGGTGAGGACCCAACCGATTCTACCCGCCACGAATTGGAAGATCCGGAAGAGTGGTTTGGTCTCTTTGCAGTGGGCGCCGATAACCGTCTGGTACCTAAGGGGAACATACCGGCGACAATCAAGAATTTGTATAGAGCTTTTTAGGAGGGTGGCAAAACCTAACCCCGCTGAATAGAGCGGGATAACTACCTTCACGAAATTCTTTCCTACTCTTTTCAGCACCCCCTTGAGGGGTGAAAAACAAGAGATAAGCGTAGACTTCGAAAGAATTTCTAAGGTACTAAAAAACTAAACAACCCCTGTGACTTTGATTGTTTTCTATAGAGCACTGACGTCCTACCAATAATAGGGTAATCCATAATAGTCGAAGATTGATTTCTCATATTCACGAGTTAGCTGCATTGATTGATCATATTCAGGACTGTTCTTTATTTGCTCGCTGGAAATTTTCATGACGACGGAACTCCTTCCCCAATCTACCATATCTACCCAGGTCGAGGAGACGATTACCCGCTTGCTTCCAGGCATCCAGTTGCTTGTATCTATAACCAGATATCTGATTATCCAGGTTTTCTCTTCAACGATAAAATCCTCGATATGACCGAAATTGCTATCGGTAGCCTGAACCGTATATCCGATTATCTCCTCGGTTGATCTCAGGTGAGTTTTTTCATCGGGAAATTCAGTGACGTCACGTACTTGATCCGGTCGCCGTAACAGGCTTGGATATGGATGTGGCCCCCAGGTCAAAGCCCCGTCCCAATAAGAAGGCCAAGCGTAATAATTATTAAATTGATGTTCGTATCGGCGCGACACCGGCGCGTCAGAGTCAAGTGGCGGTGCTTCCTTGATCTGCTTTTTGGTCAATTCAACATGCAAGATATGAGTTGATCTATCTGCCGCATCGAGTGAGATTGGTGAGATGATGACTTTACGCCCGGGGAGCCATTTCCTGGTATCGGCGACGATATACCGTACCACCCAATCTTTATCGTCAAAAAGGAAATCACGGCATTTACCCAAATTGCCGTCCTGGGCGCCCAACTCATAACCCTGAATATCTTTTATCCTCCTCAATTCTGCTTTCACGATACCCTCCTTGCTTTAATTTGACAGGTTAACAGATTTTCAACTTTGCTGTCAGAAGCAAGACTCAAGCGACTGATGGCAAGGTAATCCAGACAAATCTTAGCATATTGAGTGCAAAGACCATTCCATGGGCCTTTTTCTTCTCCCATATCGACCTTATCCACCGGAACTGGACTGTCTCCTAGGAGTTTGCATGCCACAAAGAAAATACTGGTCTACAAGTTGCATTGGATTATTAAAGCGGCTCCGGATCCTGACCCATAACCGAAAAAACAGGAAAATAGCATAAAAGTTGGAATAGTTGGGGCCGGTTTTGTCGGGAGTACCGCCGCCTATACCATGGCTCTTGAAGGAATCGCCAGCGAGTTAGTTTTTATTGATATTAAAGAAAAACTTGCACAGGCTCATGCTGAAGATATTCTTCATGCGATGCCGAATGCCAGTCCTGTTATGGTTTCAGTTGGCGGCTAGCAGTGTTACAAGTTTTGGCGAGGGAAACAAAAAACTACCCGCTATTTGTTTTTCGGTTCCCCGTATTGTCTGCTCGCAGGGCATTGTCTCGGAGCTGTGGCCAACTCTTTCAGGCGAGGAATACCAGGCGTCCAAAACAGTGCCTCGATTATCGTCAAAGCAGCAAAAGAGTTAGGCTTTTCCTTCTGAAATCACTCTTCGGGATTGTCCAAAATTAATTAAATATGGAGTACTTAGACGGAGGAGATTATGTTTAGGATATACGGTAAATATTGGTGGTCGTTTTTATTACGTGGTACCCTGGCAACCCTCTTTGGCCTGATTGCAATTTTTCTTCCTGGTACGACTCTTGGGGTGATGACAATTTTCTTTGGGGCCTTCCTTGTTGTCGACGGCTTTGTTTCTTTTTATGTCTCCCTGAAAGGAAGGGGGAGGGGTTTAAATTGGGGGGTATTGCTCCTTGAAGGACTTCTGGGAATCGCAGTAGGCATTTTCACCTTAATCTGGCCGGGCATCACTGTGCTGGCCATTGTTTTGTTGGTCGCTTTTTGGGCAATGGTGACTGGAGTACTTGAAATAATTGCCGCTGTAAGTCTCAGAAACGAGATCCAGGGAGAGTGGCTGTTGGGATTAAGCGGTATTCTTTCCATCCTGTTCAGCGTTATCCTGTTTGTAAATCCGGGTATTGGCGCCGTGACATTAATTTGGCTGATCGGTGTTTATGCAATAGTTTTCGGGGTAGCTATGATTTTCCTGGGACTTCGACTCCGGAAACATAACGTCATTATAAATCTCTAACCCCCGGTAAACGGGAAATCAACTGTAAGATACTAACCTGACATTAAAAGTTGAGGAAGTATGCTTTCAGCGAGGCAAATGATCCGAAAAACTGTCTGATAAAAGTGGACAATGTCTTGCGACGCAAGACGAGTGAGGTTCAAGGATCTCGAAAAATAAATGTTTGTTTTTATCATTAGATGCACCAATTACTGTCCAAAATAGGACAACTTAAATTTAATAAACACCCCTAAAAGGGTTTGAAGGTGGTCGCAGGATGTCTTGGGCATTCTAGAAAATCAACCATCTTAACTACTTGAAGTAGGATGCAGTTTACTTATACAGACACTCTTTCTTTTCGTAGTCCCAACGGCTGCCATTATCGAGACACTTGTCAATGTCTATCCAGATTTTGAAGCAGAGTCCAGCAAAGACTTGCCCCCCGGTTCTTTCTTGATAGTTGTCACTTTGGCATGGGCCTGACATGCCTATTGGCTGGTGTGGAGGCCCAAGCTTAACGCTTTCCCAATCGGGGACAGACCACGGATTTCCCGAGATAAACGCCAATCATCAGTTACATCGGTCTCCGCTCCGCTGCGCCGGTGAACTCTTCATTGGCCTTGCGGATTGCCGCTCAAAAATAAATCCGTCCCCTTTTTCCCTTTTTTGAACTGCAGGACGAGGGGTGGAAAAGTGGTGAGGACCCAACCGATTCAAGCCGCCACGAATTGGAAGATCCGGAAGAGTGGTTGGGTCTCTTTGCAGTGGGCACCGATAATCGTCTGGTGCCTAAGGGGAAAATACCGGCGACAATCAAGAAATTGTATAGAGCTTTTAAGGGTCGGATAAACCTAAATATCTTACCGAGTAGAATCACTGTACCAAGCAGATTTACTCCATTTGTTTATATGTTATAAACTCTTGCAGAGTTGAAAAATATTGCGGAAGGGGGGACTAAGGAGTAATTTGTCCCAGTTAATGAACTCGTGCGGATAAGTCGACTCTGAACCTTAGTACCCTCTCAACATACCGCTATCTCCAGGAGTAGCTGATGAAATCAACAACCGCCTTTGCCTCATCTCTGATTAAACCATTTTGGATCGACTTTTCTACGTTTAAGTTCGATTTGATTGCCGGTATTACGGTTTCACTGGTTGCCATCCCACAATCATTAGCATACGCGCGATTGGCTGGAGTACCCGCTTATTTTGGTTTGTATGCTGCATTCATACCCACAATCATCGGAGCTGTTTTCGGATCTTCTCGTCAACTTTCCACAGGGCCGGTTGCCATGACCTCTCTGCTGGCCGCGGCAAGTGTCGCCCCATTAGCCGCGCACGATACAAAATTGTTTTTTGCCTGCGTGATTATGCTGGCATTGTTGTCGGGTATTTTCCAAATCCTGTTCGGGATTTTTAGGTTGGGGGCGATCCTTAACTTCCTGTCGCACCCAGTCCTGATGGGCTTTATTAATGCCGCAGCGCTGATTATCGGACTAGCGCAATTGCCGACCCTGCTTGGTATTCATACCCCGCACTCAACACACTTTCTGCTCGACATCCTGCATGTAATTCTAAATATTAACACCCTGCATGCGTTATCCCTCGGTTTTGGGGTTACAGCAATTGCGATGATACTCGCATTTAAAAGATATCTCCCTAAACTTCCGGGAGTGCTGATCACGGTATCTCTACTGACTGTGGTCAGTTATGCAATCGGTTTCGCAAAAATGGGTGGCAAGGTGGTCGGAGCTATCCCGGAGGGTTTGCCCACCATCGGAATGCCATCCTTGAATTGGCATACTTCTCTTCTCCTGCTGCCGGCCGCCTTCATTATCGCATTGGTCAGTTTTATGGAAGCAATGTCCAGTTCCAAAGTAATTGCTAATAATACCCGCCAACCCTGGGATGAGAACAAAGAACTCATCGGCCAGGGATTAGCCAAGATTGCCGCCGCATTCTGTCATTCCATGCCGGTAAGTGGATCTTTCTCGCGATCGGCACTTAATTTGGGATCAGATGCACGCACGGGTCTCTCTTCAGTTATTTCGGCGATTTGTGTGCTAGTAACTTTGCTCTTTCTGACTCCGCTGCTCTATCATCTTCCCAAGCCGGTATTGGCTGCTATCATCATGGTGGCTGTGATTGGTCTGATAAATTTTCCAGTCATGATCCATGCATGGCGAGCCAGCCGTGACGATGGTATTGCTTCCATCGCTACTTTTGTTGCCACACTGGCATTCTCTCCAAACATCCAGGACGGGATCATGATCGGTATCGGTCTTTCCTTAGCGTTGCTGATGTATCGGATGATGCGTCCCCGTATCGCCGTAGTGGGAATGCATCAAGACGGCACCTTGCGCGATGCGCAACGCCATAATCTGCCGAAGTTACACTCTCGCCTTGGTGCAATCCGTTTCGACGGCGCGTTGCAATTCATCAACGTGTCCTATTTTGAAAAAGCCCTCCTCAAATTGCAACAGGACAATCCTGCGATCTGCATTATTCTGGTTACATGCAGCGGTATCAACGAGATTGATGCTTCCGGCGTGGACATGCTCTCTAAGCTGATAGCTCGATTCAAGAGCAGCGGCACTCCCTTGTGTTTTAGTGGCTTCAAAAAACAGGTGCTGGACGTGATTGAAAGGACCGGGCTCAGTGACACGATTGGAAGCCACAATCTGTTCTCGTCAGACAAGGAAGCGATTGAGACACTGCAAGAAAGGCTGCAGCTTATACCACAAGAAAGTCAAGAAAGAGATAAGCTGGGGAAGGAGTCAATTTTTTTAGGATAAAATACGGTAGGGCGTGACAGCAGAGTTCTAAACCGGTAACGAACCCGGAATAACGCTAAAGGGAGCACGTTTGCGGTGCATGTTTGTCGGCAAGTACCTATTTTTCCAACAAACTTCCTCGACCAGTCACCGTTTAGACCTGCTTATCTATTAAGTAAAAAGAACGCTTGGGATAAGAATAACCGAAACAGTTGACACCCCAGAAATCTTCTTGACCTTTTCCGTTATCTTGTCGGTGATCATGGTATTTGTATGCAATGTGTACTGAACAAAGACCTCGACAGATTTCCGCTCGGCAATGACTTCACAGTCGGGATATTCATCCAGGAGAATAGCCTTTACTCTGGCTGCGAGGGCCAGATTTTCAATGGATTGTTGTGATTCGAACGTGGCTTTGAATTTTGGTCGTGCCGCCGTTTCACAGATGATATCCACCGCATCATTAACCGTCAGCTTGCTAAGATGAATCACGAGATCATATAAAGAGAGGTCCGTATTATCTGCACCATAGAAACGACGGCTCCAGACCCTGCGCTCATGGTCTTCCTTTTTGAGAAAATTCATTGCCTGTTCCGGGCTCAAATTTTTTTCTTTCATCACCGTAAGAATGCGGTCTTCTAAATTTGCTATAATCCGTACACTAAAAAGATGGGAGACCTTACTGGCGAAAAAATGGTCGGCAAAACCGTTGTAACTTACATTGTCATTTTTAAAATAGGCAAGTATTTTAGCAGAGATATGGGAGATATTCCGAGCTATGAAATGTCCTGCCAGACCGTGGTAAACCACATTGTCATCTTTGAAATAGGTAAGGGCCTCGGCGGCTACGTAGGTAATATATTTTTGTTTTTCAGAGGAAAATCGTTCAAATATCGAGGGCGCATCATGGATAGCCCGGTCTAATTTATTTTGGGGAGTTTGGAATCTTCGGGATGCTTCGGAAATGACTTCATGGGAAACACCACGATAGCCTAACCGTTGGGCTACCTCCTCGGCCACTTCTTTGCCCTTGCTGAAAGCTCCTTGCGAAATTGTGATGATTGTCATTTTAAGGCCGTAAAAATGTACGATTACTTTTGCTTGTCATAACCCTAAGTTAAGAACTTATTTTGGTTATAGCATCATATGTCTCCTGTTGCAATATGTATTGGGAGAGTCTCGCAGTCTTAAAAGTCGGGATGGTCGGGAAAACGGTAAACATTAGCTTGAAGCGGAACTGAACCCGAGAAGGAAAGACTCAGGAGCATCAATCAGAAGGACGAAATTGTTCTTCCACCGCAATTGAAACTTGTTTCATTGCATCCTCTTTTGCATTTTGGGATGACAAACAAGACTGATTCAGCCAAATCGCCCGGTAACCTTGTCCTCAGTTTCTTCACGCACCGGATTCATGAAAATTGTGCTTGTGGTTCCGAATTCCATCAGTTTACCCATGTACTACATATAGGCAGTGAAGTCCGATACAACGCCACCCATGATCATCGGAAACTGCATGAGACCGGATTGATTGAGCTCTTCCGGTTTTAAAGGAGCGTCTGACGCGCCGAATTCTACAGTTTTAGCATTAATCTGTTTGATACCGCCACCCGATCAGATGGATTGGTAATTCAACCGAACACCGGTCTTCTTGTTAGTTTGCAGCGATCACAAAATATCCAGACATTGTTGAGAAACGGTTAGCACCAGATTATTTTTTAAATTGACAAGCGAGATGGATTCAAATTCCAAGTGAACCTTATAAATTCAAGAGAGAACGTGACGGCTCCCAGGACATAGCTAATGCCTGTATTTGTGGTATCGATGGAGATAAAACAGGTGTTCTGGGAATCACTGCTATGGTGGAGATTGGGAAAACGACGATGCGGATCTACTGAAGAAAAAACATTGAGGATCAGGTCTTGAAAATTACTTGTATGGCTTTTCAAGACCTGATGTTGTGTATGATATTCGTCGCTTTATTTCTGTTGCCGCGTTAGCGTATACTCTTCGCGCATTTTGCGTTTGAGCATTTTGCCGGCAACATTGCATGGAAAAGATTCCATTATGACGATGTCCCGTATTCGTTGAAATTTAGCATCGACCTTATTGTTGGTCCATTTGATCAATTGCTCAGAGGTTACCTTCGCATCGGGAACGAGCACAACAGCCGCGATGGGAACTTCTCCCCATTTTTTATCGGGTACCCCAATGACTGCTACATCGCGAACGTCCGGGTGTTGGATCAATACTTCTTCGATGTCCTTTGGGTAGACGTTTACGCCGCCGGAAATAATCATATCTTTAATGCGATCTACCAGAAACAAGTAACCATCCTCGTCAACATACCCGGCATCCCCAGTGTGCAGCCAACCGTCTATGATAGCCTTCCGGGTGAGTTCTGGTTGCTTGTAGTAACCAGGCATCATCGTGGGACTTTTACCACAGATCTCGCCGATTTCTCCAGGGGCGCACTCCTTGCCAGCAATATCCAGTATACGAAGTTCCATAAACGGTGCAGGGATACCAACGGAACCAACCTTTCGAATGGCGTCATGCTTATCCAGCACAGTCATAAACCCTTCGGTTAATCCATATAACTCATAAAATCGGCCAGGCAGGGTTTCGTTGAGACGGTGTTTGTATTCCATCAGCAATGGAGCGCCCACATTGTGCAACATTTCAAGAGATGCGAGTTTTTGTGGATCGAAAGCCGGACTGTTTAAAATGGCCATAATTTGGGCTGGTACCATGACAACGTGGGTCACTTTCTCTTTTTCGATGTCGGCGATCACAGCTTCGGCATTAAAACTCTTGTGAAGAATATATTTAGCTCCTAGGAACATCCAGGGCATCAGGTCCAGCATGGCCCCGTTAAAGACTATGGCCCCGGCGTGCAGAGCCACGCTTTCCGGAGTCATTCGCCATGAAGCTGCGAAAATAGTGCAGTACATGGCTCGTACATAATGAGTGTGGACAATTCCTTTTGGTGCGCCTGTGGTTCCACTGGAGTACATGATGTTATAGATATCATGATCGTCGATATCCACTTCCGGTGGGTTTTCCTCACTTGCTGAGCTGACAAATTCCTGATAGCTGCGAAATCCCTGGGCTTTCCCCTCTAGATCCACAAGAATATAGCGATTGTCGGCAATGGCCGGTAACTCATGCCGGATTGTTTGCAATACACCTGCAAAAGAGGCGTCAGCAATAACCAGCACCGTATCGGAGTTTTTCAACAAGGTAAAAAGCCCGCTTTCATTGAGCATGGTGCTACTGGGGACGATGACCATACCCGTCTTTGCCGCCGCCCAATATGCAGCCATTAGCTGTGTGCAGTTAGGCAGCACGGTTGCAAACTTGTCTCCTTTTACAAGCCCCGCGGCTAACAACGCATTGGCAAGCTTGTTTACATAGGCATTAAACATTTTATAGGTAAAACGTTCTTCACCACAGACGAATGCTGGATGGTTGGGACGATAGCGACTATGGTGAGGTAATAGGCTGCCGATGTTCATTTATTGTCTCCTTTTCATTGACAAGTGTTAGAAAAAAGCGACGAAATAGTAAATTCTTCTCTAAGATAGCTACATGCTCTTTTTGGAGTCCTCTGATTATTAGGTAAAGAATATCGTTTTTGATAGTTCAATATTGTACTCTATTACCAGGAAAATGCCGACGAATCCTGACGGACCTTGACGGAAATTTCATGTAACATTGCAAGCAAAGCCGTCTTGGCGTACGGCGTTGGATGCAAGCTCGTTGTCTCACTCATGCTGCAGGCTAACGCCTCAGCTAAGACACGAGAATACTGTCCGCGTCGGGCTCTGGCTGTTTGTCGGTAATAAGGTTAGATGCCATTTGGAAGTTTGGATGCCATCATTCTCTTTCGAGATAGTTTTCGCCCGTCTACGATAAATGTGCCGTCACCGACGGCATGAACAGTTCGTTTCTCTTTGCGCGAGATGTCAATGTATGCCGCAATAGCTTCGAGAATGATGATGTTGTGTATTTTTACAATATCGACAACTTTGCACTCGATATTGGCGAAACATTCTTTTATTAGTGGTGCCCTTACTGTTCTGCCTTTTAAGGGAGTAAGTTTGAATTTTACAAATTTGTCCGTATCGACGCCGGAGCACGTTCCTATTCCAACGATTTTGTCAAGCATATCAACGGTGGGGATTGAAATCACACACTCTTTTGTTTTACGAAGAGCAGCAAAAGAATAATTCCATTCTCCAGTGACCAGGGCAAAGACCGGTGTGAAATCCAGGACCATAGTCCATGAAATCGTCATAATGTTGTACTTCTTTCCGTTATTCGTAGTAACAAGGACAACGGGACCCGGTTCAATCAATGTGAAAGCTTTGCTGATTTCCAATTCGTTCATTTATGTGCTTACTTTCTCTTTTCGACTAACGCTTGACTGTTCCTTCAATTAAGGCCTTGGTGTATTTCTGTTGCGGGTCGCTCATATTATGTGACTTTGGAAGACAATAATCAATCCTTCAATGGTTGCATTTAATTCTGGTATTGGCACTATTCCCAGGCATAGAAGACTTACCGCCCATTATCCTATATTCTGTTGTTTTTAATAAAAATTCGGACTGTTATGACAATAGAATATGATGAAATCCGGATAACTACGCGGCGGGAGATTGTCATCTGCGGGATGGAAATTAGAAGGCTTAATAAAGTTGTCCATTACTTGGAGGAAAAATATACTGCTCTGCAGCAGTCAATTTCTCCGGGACTTTGATCCGCAGGCACGCCCAGTCAACAGAGAGTTGATTCAGTGGCACGACAGCTGTCTCGCTCTCCAACGATGGAAGGAGCGTCTATCCGCCCACTGGCAGATAATGGAAATGTAACTTATGAGGTGAATGAACTGAATTTATTAAGGGTCAAGCGAAGACGCTATTCTTGTTCTATTTCTATTCTGACTCTATCCTTGGGTAAAAAATAGTTCAAGAATAGCGATCGCTTCGAGATGCCGTTAATTCAGTACAGATCTTAGGAAATAAGTTTATATTCTTCCGCCGATTTGCCACAGACAGGGCATTTTGCAAATTCAGGTTTACCTTCAACAGTGTAGCCGCAGGTAGGGCATACACTAAAACCTGCGTCTGCTACCTTCCAGCTGTTCAAGTTGTTTAAAGCTTTTTGGTAGAGTTTTGCATGCTCCGCTTCAGCCGCCTGAGCGAAGCTGAACGTTTCCACTGCACCAATATTTTGTTCTGCTTCTGCCTGCTCAAGAAAACCCGGGTACATCACTGTTTGTTCATATGTCTCACCTTTGATTGCATCGGCTAGATTTTGCTCTGTCGATTTGATCTCAGGCAGTTTTATCTCAGCCGTCGGCGTAGCGCCCATGTCTTTTATCACCTTTGCATGGTTATTGAGATGAACTTCCTCTGCGTATGCAGCTGCCCGGAATAAGGCTGCCACCTTAAGATATCCTTCTTCGTCGGCTTTTTTTGAATAAGCCAGGTATTTGGCGTGGGCGTTACTTTCACCATTGAAAGCCGCCTGAAGGTTTGCCAGGGTTTTACTGGCCTTAGCTTCTCCGGCGTTGGACATCGAGGAAACCGTCAACGTCATAGCAAACACACCCACGGTAATTAAAGCAAAATGCAACCAACTGTTACCCTTTTTCATTTCCTTACCCCCCTGTTAAATGAATGACTGTTGCTTCTCGGTTGTGAACAACCCTATCGTTATGTCTGTCAAACAAATATAGTCTACAATTGATTGCCAAGGGCTTCATGTCAAGTAAATTATAGGTCAGGTGAGATTTTGACCAAATTTAGTCTCGTGTATGGAAATGACTTGTGCATGTGTGGCGCATGTACTACATTATGGTCATATAATGTTTGACAATAAAATTTACCTATGAGGGCAGTTATGAGCTCGATATCACGGCAAGAAACAATGCAGAGAAAGCCTATCATGATGCCGCCCAGTATGATAAAGAGGGTGGATAGTATCGCCAAACGAAAACATGTATCCTTCGCGGAAGTAGTGAGAGAGGCAGTCAACGCTTTTGGCGATAAGCCGACCTCCGAAGATGAGGCCATACTAGAGGCATTGGCGGATTCCATGATACAAACAACACAAGAGCTTATCGAAAAAATGGAAATGATTGAAAAAAGGCTCGATGAAACCCATACTCTTCTGGAGGCGCAATAATGGGTATCAGTGAGAAGGTTATGGACGCCCTCAGGTCGGGTATCCTTCTGAACGAAAGGGTAACAACCCTTGTAGACAAAGTTGAGCGTGTCGATCAGGACGTTCGGAAAATCAATGATCGGCTTATTAGACTGGAAACGATGGTTGAAATCGCCAAGATGCATCCTAAAAACATTGTGCTTGATTCAGAATAGCCTGACAGGACCTCTCTTTGCGGACGCCTCGTGCAACTCCGAGAGGCTTTTGCCGGATCTGCCGCTTTTTTTCCTTACTTCACCACCAGCACAGAGCAACGAATGGTATTAGGGGACCACGGTTTGGGCCTTTATTCGTGCTCTGTCCCCGTTTTACACTGAACGTTTACAGGTCTGGCGTTATACGGGCATTTTGCTATTCCCGGTGAACGATTACGGTAATTCATATCCTTGATGTCACTTGCCGCCCCAGCGCCAGCCAGGAGGTTCGCCCTTCAACCAGCAGACGACTACGAGCAGCACGCATAGTAGGGCTGGATAGGCTACGAACGCGGCCTGGCCACGATGTGGAAGCAAGAAGACAGCCCCAACCAAAACCAGGATGCCGAAGATGGCCAGGACCACCCAGCCTTGCCATGCCGTGGGCAAGCCCCAGCCACAGCCGTAGCGTTTGGCGGGGAACCAGTAGACCTTGGAATCTGTCATGTGCTGCTCCTTTGTGATCGTATGCGAGGACTTGCCAAAGACCTCCTCGGCTAAAGACTTTATCAATTCTCGGGAGGGAAATAGGGGGACATCAGTATGTATTTCCTCTTGACATTACTTATCATGGATGTCCCCCTAATTCCACCAGGTCTCCTATTGACAACGCTACTAAATATTTGACCCCGCTCTTTCTACCCTGCTCTTTCCTCCGCCTGTTTTTATTGGTGATGCCATGTATGTAACCAACGCTCTACTTCCCAGCCAAGATCAGGGCTCTAAATTTGGACAAAATCATCGGAGCAAATCCAGCCAAAATTCTCATGGCTGATCATTTACTTCCCTTATCCTTCAAAAGCTGATACGCATCAGCTGGATATACTTCCTTTTTGTGCTTTGTATTTTCTTCTTTTACTTTCTTTTTCATTTCGTTAATCTGACGCGATGCACAACGTCCACAAAGGCCTTGCGAGGGCGTTCTCGGGTTTTCTCATCTTGCGGACTGACACAGAAATGGGAATGTCGAGTAGATCCCAGAAGATTTTTCTTCCGGCTAATTCTATTTATCCTCTTGATTTCTTACAGTAACGGCATTTGCGAAAGACCCAGAACCGAATCTGTGAAGCCGAACAAAGGTGATCTATAGGGTACCAAAACACGAAGTCTCCTTCTCAATTTGGCCGGGTTTTAAAACGATGATTTTGGCTGGAATTTGCTCCGCTGATTACAGGGAGGGGGCTGGATTTCGTTGTACCCACTTATGCCATATGCCGAAGGGTGTCGAACCACGCCGGCCCTGACCATATTGAGATCTATATAGACAATACATTTTGCCAAATGCTCATCAGTCTGAACTGCTGTCGCATGATATCTATCTTCCCAGAATGCACTTTTCTATTCTTGCGAATGTTGTACTCTTGAACGTTCCTGCCAGCTATCAGCTGAAGACTTTTGGGGATAACATCCTCACCGGTATCAACGACGAGCATATGGATGTGGTTTGAGGTGGCAATATAATTAAGCACACAAAGACCATATCTTTTCTTTGCCTCAAAAAGCCAGTGCCACCAACGCATTCTATCTTTTCCAAATTTGAGAAGGAATTCATGCTTATGGCATCTATGGGTGATATGCCAAACACAGCCAGGAATATAGTGCCTATTCGCTCGTGCCATAGAAATGAGTCTCTCAACTTAAAGGGTGATTAATACAAACACTTTCATTAAAGGTACCTTTTCCCCACCCAAAAGGGCGTTCTAAGAGCTAGAACGACCACTCTTTAGCAGTATTGCATAACAAATACATACATCTACCGTGGTCCGACCCCAATCGCATCAATCGCAATCCAATCGAATCACCCTTATGCCGTACAGATTATGTTCGTGTTTTTCACAGGTCATAATTGTTTCGTAAGCATGTCTGCAGTACATACACAATTTCTGCCTTGTTGTTTTGCTTGGTACAAGGCAGTGTCAGCCGCTTCAACGGCTTGTTGGAGCGTGTCGCCATGGTCGGGATAAAACGCCACTCCGATTGAGATGGTGATGGCCAGCTGTACACCGTGCCAGGCTATTTTCAGTTCCTGCTCAACCAGCTTCTTCACCACTTCGGCCCGGGTCCTGCATCCCTTCAGATTCGCATAAGGCAGGAGAGTCAGGAATTCTTCGCCTCCATAGCGACAGGCAGTGTCTTCTTCTCTGAACTCATGTGCCAGAAGTGCTCCCAGCCTTCTCAGCACCTCATCTCCGGCATCATGGCCGTGGCTGTCGTTCACTTTCTTGAAATTATCCACGTCCATCAGCAATATGCCGATGCCGATGCCGTGCCTGGCTGCCCTGTGCTGCTCTCGCAGAAAAAACTCTTCGGCATACCTGCGGTTGTAGAGGCCCGTGAGCACATCTTTAATAGACTGTTCGTGGAGAGTATGCTGGAGTTTCAGGTTGGCCAGCGAAAGCCCTGCGTGCTCTGCCACGGTCTCTACCAGGCGCCTTTTGTTCTCATCTATATCCCGCCTCTGACCATCGGGTTTGCTGATTTTGGGCTTGACATGGAGTATCCCCAAGATCTCACCCTGGGCTATCATGGGGACGCAGATATACGGGGAAGTCTTCTTGTCCAATTCTTCCGCATGTCGACAGACCTGACTCAGGTCGCTGTCGTTCATGATATAGGTTTTGCCCCGTCTTAAGCTCCAACAGTCATCAACCGCATACAACTGATTCCCGCCTCTGTTTATACCGCCGTTCCAACTGATGGTGGGTTCCAGCTCTTTGCTTTTCTCGTCGCACATTTTCAGATGGCCCGTGCTTCCGGGGAACAATGATTTTATGGTTTTGACGATTACCGTATATATCTCTTCCTGTGTATTGCATGCCTGGAGCATGTCACCCATGGAATTGATGGTTTCTATTTCCTGGTTTCGATGTTCGAGTTTCCCTACCCAGCCGGTAAGTTCCGATGTCCGTTCCACGACTCGCGCTTCAAGATTCTTGATCTGGTCGCTTAACTGATCAACCATATTGTTAAAGGCTCTTGCGAGTACACCGATTTCATCCTCCCTGTTGATTTGGACAGTCGTGGTCAGATCTCCCTGGCTGATTCGGTTAGCCAAGGCTGCCAGCCGTTTGATCGGGGAGGTAAAGGCCTGGACGAAGAAGTAGCCCCCTATTATGGAAAGAATAAGGGCAAGGATTGAGACCAGCACAAGCCTGCTGGTCAGGGCTTTGGCACTTTGTCTCAAGTCGTCGGTATACACGGATGAGCAGATATACCAGTCAGTGCCGTCGAAGTGGCGTACCCAGGAGATTTTGTCATAAATATAATGTCCCGGATCCGACGGTTTGTCCCATTTGTAATCGAGTTTGCGGTCCGCCGTCTTTGCCTCGGCAATCAATTCGTTGCCTATCGGCTTGCCGGTGGTCGGGTCGAGCAGGTCGGCAAAATTAGTCCCCTCAATGTTGGGATTCGGGTGGATGATCATATTCATTTTGGAATCGAATATATATAAGTATCCTCCTCCGGCAATCTTGGTGGTATGAAGGTGTTTCCTGAGTTCCGAGATGAGTTCCTGTTTGCGCTGCAGATAAGCATCGGTAATATCGTCCACATATACGCCCGTACCCAACACCCATTTCCACTCCGGCATATTGCGGTAGTAGGAGAGTTTCTCGACTGGCTGCTCGCTGCCGAGCCTACGCCACCAGTATGAGTAATAGCCTTCTTTCTTGGTCAAAGCCCCTTCCACCATAGGCGGTACGATGAGGTCTCCATTGACATCTTTCACCTTGGAAAAATCACTGTTATAGAGTTTCGGGTCGGGATGGGAAATAAGCCGTGAGCTGTAATCGGAAACCCATATGTAGTCGTTATTGCCGTATTTCAGGTTCCTTATCCGTTCAAGCACCTTATGCTGACCGTCGGCCAGGCTCATTTCATTACGGTTGATATCATTTTGCACATCCTTTATGTATGATTCCACCACGTTGATTATATTTTTCAGCTCTCGCTTGTGCCCCATTATGGCGGATGTGCGCCACGATTCAAGATCCGTATGGCTTTGCTTGATGAGAAGGTGCATATCGTCGAGCACCGTCTGGCCAGCCCTTTCTTCCATGTCGAAAGCCATGTTGTTGATCATCGGAACCGTAAAAATATAGTAAATCGATGCCAGGATGACGACTCCGACGATTATGGTCGAAAAGGTTTTAAAAAAGAGGCTCGAACGAAACATTCTTGATGTCTCCATAATGGACAAGAGCTGTTGTGGATTGTGACTGTATTTGACGACTTGGATCAGTCAGTATTTGCAGACACTCTCTGTCGCTTTATCGCTGCAGAGGTTTTTTACCTTGATCAGGTATCTTTCTCAATCCTGTGAGAGATTGCCGCAGATCATGGTCGTTTAAAAAAGAGATGCTCTCGTGTCGGCGGCATGGTAGACGGCCCTTTCCGACCATGTTTGGTCGCAACGGTCTGGAATATCCTGAGTGAGCCGTCCTGAAAGGCAAAGGAAACCCCGGCCAGATAGGCGATCCACATCCGGTAACGTTCTTCACCAACCTGTCTGATTGCCGCCTCTTTGTTTGCCTCAAGACGCCGGCACCACAATTTGGTGGTTAGGGCGTAGTGTTCCCGCCATCCCTCAACGTCATGCACCTCAAAGCCACATGCCTCCATTTTAGAGAGAGTGTGTCCTATATGATCCAACTCCGAGCCGGGAAAGATATATTTAAGGATAAATCTTCTGCCCAGGGTTACCCTGTTGAATTGCCGCCGGCTGTGCTTTGCCCGTCGGGTGATGCCATGGTTGAGAAGTATACCGCGGTCGCGTAACAGGCTATTTAATTTGATGAAATAGGTTGAGTAGTTGGCGATACCGATATGTTCATACATACCGATACTGGCAATTTTGTCGTACTCGCCGGACAACTCCCGGTAATCACACAGGTCAATAGTGATACGATCTGCAAGCCCCATCCTCTGCACCTTCTCCACTGCGAAATCGTACTGTTTCTGGGAAAGGGTGACGCCGTGTCCGATAACCTGGTAGTTTTTCACGGCGTGGCAGAGTAAACCTCCCCAACCGCAACCGATGTCAAGAAAACGTTCACCCGGCTGCAGGCGAAGTTTGCGGCAGATCATGTCCAGCTTGTTCTGCTGAGCCTGTTCAAGTTCCTCTTCCCAGGAAGCAAAGTAGCCGCAGGAATATTGCATTTCCGGATCCAGGAAGAGACAGTAGAAATCGTTGGACAGATCGTAATGAAACCGGATAAACGATTTTTCATCTCGAGCGGCTTGGCTACGGCCTGTATCGTCGCCACGAAATTGATGGTCCAGCCCGGTCTGCATTTTTTTGACGAACAAAAGTGGGAGTGCCTGTCTGAATAGGTACCACTTGCTCAGTCGTTTTTTTATTTGATCTGAACTTACCCCTTTGGTTCTTGAACCACGTCTGCGCAGTACTTCATAAAAATCAATCAGATCGCCGCCGCAGAAATCAATGTTGCCGCAGGCATATTGCCGGAGGAGATGTTCCAGCGTAGGTTTGCGGAGAATCGTGGCCAACACCTCAGGACCCTTGATGGCTATATGGTATTGCTCGGTGGCATTATCCCCCAGAGGGATATAACAGCCATCCCATAATCGAATAGAGATATTTGCATCGGCTCTTTCGGCCAAATGGCTGAAAATTCGTTTGGCGGCGGTAAGATATCTTGCGTTGGCTGGATGAGTAAGCATAGGCGTAGGCTTTAGTATATTGAAGTTGTACGGGGAGTTGTGCTATGTCCGGAATTTCGAATCCTGTCCGGAATGCCGCATGGTATTGCGCACAACTCCTTAATTTACTCACAAGTTTTAACAACAAAACGGTGGGCAAACGGTGAACGGTGGGGTCGGACCATGATAACGCATACCATTTTAGACACTTAAATGCAATAAATAGGAATATTCAGTGCTTAGAAGGCCCTTTTGCCCCATAAAAAGAGTGCTGTAAGACGATTGAGGTTCTTGTAATGAGGTAGTCCCATTTTCAGATACAATTGAACGACCGGGTATTCTACCTAAAAGCTCTTGCTGAATATTCTGTATAAAACTCTGATCACCGACAGCAACTGACTCACTCCAGAATGATTGTCTTTTTAACTCATCATTTTTTAACTCAAGATCCACCCATTCTCGATGCAGCTGACGAAAATAATTTTCGTCCAGTGTGCAAAAAAGGTTATTAAGGGCTTGCCGGTTAATAATAGAATACCGTTTGGGAGGTGTCTGAATTTCGTTGTATCCACTTATGCCATATGCTGACGGATGTCGAACCACGCCGGCCCTGACCATATTGAGATCTATGTAAACAATACATTTTGCCAAATGCCCATCAGTCTGAACTGCTGTTGCATGATATCTATCTTTCCAGAATGCACCCTTTCTCTTCTTGCGAATGTTGTACTCTTGAGCGGTTCTGCCAGCTATCGTGATTATAAGGGGACAGATCTATTTTATTGTTTCTTCTTTGGCCGTCCTGGCTTCATATTTGAGAGGCGGATACCGAGCTTTTTTTCTGTCTGGGCACGAAATCGTTCACTCCCCGTCAATTGTCCCCGTTGTAAAGCATCTCGTATGAGCTTAATTTCGTACTCCGACACAGTACCCAGCACATATTCTGCATAAGCTTTTTGCCTTTCTTGTTCGTTCTCTCCCAGAGACAAATAGAACGGATGATCATCAACCACCGGATCTTTTTTACCGATTACCTTGGCGGCATAGCTTGACCATTGATATTGAACCGGATCGGTTACCAGACCGGCACGCAATGGGTTGAGCTCAATGTAGCGACAGCAGGCAGGCAAGTATTCTTTGGAAGAGATAATGCTCGATTTAAAACGCCCCTCCCATAAACTCCCTGTGCGTTTCTCAAGTTTATTGATATATCCTGTCTGGCGGCCTGCAACACGCTTCATCAACAGAGATAATGACTCCGGCTTTTTTCTCGGATCAACTATCAGGTGAACATGATTTGTCATCAGGCAGTAGGCGTAAATCCGGCAATCATATTCACGTTTAAACTCAATGAGATTTTCCCGGTAATAATTGTAGTCGTCATCGGAAACAAAAATCGTCTGTCGGTTATGCCCCCGCTGCACTATATGATGCGGGGTAGAAGGAAGAATTATTCGGGCTGATCGTGGCATACAATATGTTTAGACAATTGGGCTTAAATAATCAACATTAAAATAGTTCTGTCCCCTTTTGTCTGGGACCTCAATTTTGAATAACGTCCTCGAAGAACTCTTGACAGACAGCAAATTCTTCACGTAAAATTAAAGAACAAATGATATTCTATAAAAATAAGATAAAGCCAAACCTGCTGTGAGGCATGGGCGGAAAGCCACGGGACTTAGAAGTCAGCCGGGTTACCTTTTTCAGAAGGTAGCCCGGTTTTTTTGTTTAAGGAGGAGAAGCAGAGCCAAAACGAGACGTTACTTTCCTGATTAAGCTGGAAAAACTCATTTAGGAGGATGTGTCATGGTCAAATTTAAAAAAATTTTACTTCCTGTCGACGGTTCGGATTGTTCCAAAGTAGCCATGAACAATGCTACCAACCTTGCCGCAATCATGGACGCTGAGATTTTGCTTCTCTATGTTACCGGTGGAATTCCTAAGTTCATCAAAGGCAGTTCACTGGCTGAAGCAGAGAAGGCACAGAAGGAAGAAGCAGATCAGATACTTGCCCCATATCATTCGTTCCTCAAAGAAAATAAGGTGAGGTACAATGTTATGGTAATACCGGCCTTCAAGGCATGGAACACAATCTGTCATGTCGCTCAAGACAAGGGGTGTGATCTAATCGTCATGGGGTCACGCGGACGAGGGGATTGGGAAGGAGCGATGCTGGGCAGTGTCACCCATCGAGTACTTGCACATTGCACTATTCCGGTGCTCGTGGTGCGTTGAATTTTGAGTTGCTGAGAGTTGAAAAACTGGGCTGGGTGTTTGGATCCGATCCTCATGGATGTCCTCTATTTTAGAAGTGGATGTGTATATCCTTGAAGATACTGACGTGTATCGCTTCGTTGAGGTTCTTGCTCTTTATTACTTTAGGCCTCGCCATTCATTGCCTTTCTATGTCAGTGCGCCAACCGCCCTACTGCATTGCGATTGTTGCCGAATCGCGGTGCTGACCGGCGCCGTGTGCCGGCGGCTGGAAACGAGCTCGGTGAATAGAAAAGCCGGGAGGATCACCCCACTGAAGGGCCGAACATGAAGAACGAAGGAAAAGTACCAGTGTGCTATAGGGCTGTGTCGACCTCGTCCGGGGGAGCAGCATCTGTGCGCGGCACTGGAAAACAGCCTTTATATCCCATTTCACTTGAGCGTATCGTAGGAACTGACAACATCGCGCGGGCATGGCAGAAGGTAAGATCGAACCGTGGAGCTCCAGGTCTTGACGGAGTCACCATTGAAGATTTTCCTTACCATTTTCGTGAATGTTGGCAGGAGATACGCACTGCCATTCTTGGAGGAAATTATACCCCAAAACCAGTTCTGCGAGTTGAGATCGAAAAGCCGGATGGAGGAATTCGTAAGCTAGGAATTCCGACTGTTCTGGATCGGATTATACAGCAAGCAATAACTCAGGTCATAGGACCTTGGTTTGATAATAGTTTTTCAGAGTCAAGCTTTGGATTCAGGCCGAACAGATCAGCGCATGGTGCAATTCGCCGTGTTCAATGATATGTCCGGGAAGGGTGCAAAATTGCCGTAGATGCCGACCTGTCAAAGTTCTTCGACAGAGTTGATCATGATGTTCTTATGGTAAGGGTTTCCCGTCGGATAGATGATAAACGAGTATTGAAACTTATTGGCAAGTACCTACGGGCCGGAGTGGTCGTGAACAACCGCATGCAGGCGACGCCTCTCGGCGTTACTAAAGGTGGTTTATGCAAAGCTTTGCATAAGGTGGTATCGTAAGTCCGGTGCTTTCCAACCTCTTTCTGCACTATGTTTTTGATAAATGGATGGACCGGAATCATCCCGGCAATCCATTCTGCCGATATGCCGATGATGCTGTTGTGCACTGTCGAACTGAGGCTGAGGCTTTTGCTCTCAAGGAAAAGCTTGACGCCAGATTTAGGGAATGTGGTTTGGAGCTCCATCCCTTGAAGACGAAGATTGCATATTGTAAAGATGATCTTCGTCATAAAGACTATACAGTCACGAGCTTTGATTTTCTTGGTTATACTTTTCGGCCTCGACGATCAAAGAACCGGAATGAAAAGTTCTTTATCAACTTCTCGCCAGCCGTAAGTAATAAGGCGGGTAAGGGGATGCGGGAAAAGGCCCGAGGCTGGAATATGCACCTTTGTAGTGATAAGTCCCTGGAGGTTTTATCGAAGATGTTCAGTCCCATTATTCAGGGCTGGATAAACTATTACGGGCGCTTTTATAAGTCAGCGCTGTACCCGACACTACGCCATCTAAACAGGACTTTAGTCAGATGGGCAACACGGAAATTTAAGAGGTTGACGCGCCATCGACGCAGGGCTGAACATTGGCTGGGGATAATTGCCAACAGGCAACCCTGGTTGTTCCCGCACTGGAAGATGGGGGTGAAACCGACGGCTGGATAATGGGAGTCCGGTGAGCCGAGAGGTTCACGCCGGGTTCTGAGAGCGGCCGAGGGGGAGGTTCCTTCGGCCGACTCACCTTATTATTTTAGTTCGGAGTCTTCGTGCAGGCAGGCGGGTAATGAAGTCGATTCGATATTTTCTCGAATCTCGGCTGAAATTGCTCGTCAATGAGCAGAAAAGCAAGGTGGTGCATGTCGAGGAATGTTCATTTCTTGGCTTTACCTTTCGACGTGGTGCTATTCGTTGGACCGAAAAGGCGTTTGAGAAGTTCAAACGACGAATCCGTGAGCTCACCGGCAGAAGCTGGCGGGTATCCAGGGATAACAGGATGATGGAGCTCAGGCATTATTTACGAGGTTGGATAAACTACTTTGGCATTGCAGAGTATTATCGTCCAATTCCCGGCATAGATGATTGGATTCGCCGCCGGATTCGTATGTGCTACTGGAAACAGTGGCGTACGCCAGAACCAAAGTGCGGAACCTCCTGAAACTTGGTACCAACAAACGGCATGCCATCCTCTCTGCTCTGAGTCGTAAGAGTTATTGGCATCTCTCAAGAACCTTTGCAACACAGACGGGGATGACGAACAAATGGTTGTCTGAGCAAGGTCTCATATCAATCAAGAAACTGTGGAGTGCGATTCATTACCCGGCTACGGCTCGGTAACTTCATGAAACGCCTAGTGCGCGACCTCTGGAAGTGCCCTTGGGGCAGACCCGTATTCTAGGTGTTGTGGGGGCAGGGGGAGAAAAACCCCTGGCTACCCGATTAGCCAAATTTCTCAATGTTTAGAAATTATATTTCGACTCCACGACCTTTTTGACTTCGTAGTAATTATTCTTTCCTCTGTCAGAGTAGCACTTGACCTCATCAAACCCAGAGTTCCTTAATGCTGCTAAATATGCATCCTCACCAAGAGTAAGACATTTTTGTCCCGTGACCACATCGGCCCATTCGCCTGTCTCTACTGGAGCGGTAAACAAGAAACTGCCACCCGGACGAAGTATTTCTGAAACACGATTTAGCATTTTTAATTGACCTACCTCATCGAGTAGAAAAATCAAGCCAATAGATATTATCGCATCATACTTTTTTTTAAAGAAATCACTTTCAAGAACAGAAACACATTTCACGGGTATATCGGGAAAACGATCCCTGAAAGCTTTTACCAGCGTTGGTGAAGAATCAATGGCCCATAGATTTAGGCCAGCATCAACTAGAGTTTGAGTAACCGGAATACCTCCACCACACCCTATTTCCAGAACATTAGAATTGGGTTTTAAAGAACGAGCCCATCGATCTGCCGTTCTAACCCCCACTCGTGAATTATCACGAAGTTGAAGGAACTCCAGTGCGTATTGTTCATAGGCTTCTATAGATTTGGCTCTCACTGTAGATACTCCTATGGGCTAATCACGAGCTGACCAGCGCCGTGTGCTGCGCAAGCAAGCGTAGCGTGTGTAGTGCGCGGTGTCTGGTCAGCCTTGCCCTGCGCAAAGCGCCAGGGCAAGGAGCTTGACGATCTCAGCTCCGCATCTCGGCGAGCATGTTATTGTTGGAATTTATATCTTGTCCCCCGATTTCCCTTACTTCTTTTTTCTGTTGGTTTTTTTCGATTGTTTAGATTGTTTTTTCTTGGATTTCTTAGCCTTGCCGTCTAGTTTTCGTTTGGTGTTCGGCGTGATAACGGACGAAATATTCGGAAGTGTTTTTCCCTGCTGTTTAAAGCAAGCCCACCAGCCCATATATTCATGAATGTCGTTTATCTGCTTTTGCTCTACCTGTACTCTGAGCTTCTCAAGGCACTTCTCCTTGCCAATCTTGAGTACCTCGGTAAATTCTCCAAGTCCAACATAACCGGGATGGATCAATCCTTCTTCGTACGCTTTTTCAATGGTTTCCATCAATTCTTCCGGATACAGATCGTAGATACAAATTGCCAGTATATCGTGAAAGCTGTCTGTGTCAGAAGCTTCATCTCCGGTAAATAATCCCTGATAAAAAGCGAGCACTTCTTCACGGGGTACATATCCTTCTAATACCGAATAGGTCAGCGCCTGAAGTGCTGAGCCGCGACTATATTCATAGGCATTTTTATTGAGTATCAACTCTTTGATCTTATCAATTCGTCCTCCACATGTCCTGAGAAGGACGATTGCCAAATCACCAGTGATCGAGTCACCAAACAATTCGCTCGGCAAATCGCCTGGAAGGCTGGCCAGATCGACTATTACATCATGTGCTTTGGATTCTTTAAAATAGCCCAAAAGCATAAATGCATAAATATGGGAAAAATAATGGCGATCTCGATCAGCGTAGTGCACAGTATTTTTCAGAACATTTTCTAAAACACCTATCAAATGCGGTATAATTTCTTCGCGCCTGGCAATTGCTGCATCGATGGCACTACGCTTATATTCTCTATCGTAAATTTCAAATGCTTGAAGAATGTCATTAATTTCCATTTTCTCTTTCCAGGATTAGGTTGATATTGTGCATTTGCTCGGCGCCATGCAAACCTGTTTGCAATAACGACCATTTTGCCACTGAACGTAGCGATATTGGGGATAAAAATGGCACTTTCTCGGAGGTGAAGATATGTATTATTAAATAGTTAACTTGGTCCGACCCCATTCCACTACCATTTTAATTCATTATAATTTGTCAGTGATTAACAAACGTCCTTTGGCACCAAGGGACGTTTTACCATCCTGTCCTAAAATTCGTCCGCGAAGTTCAACAATATTGCCTCTCAATTTTCTATTTGGAGTCACTCGGACCACTAGCCATTCCAATTTGATAGTCTCGTTTGCATAAATCGGACGCCGAAAGCCAACCCAATAATCAAGTCCAACCATCGAAGTGTTTTTTGAAAAGTGAGATGCAGTTAATCCAAGAATCAAAGCTGTCGTGTGGGTTCCACTTGCTACTAGACGACCATATCGTGTTTTGGCTGCAAAATTAGGATCATGGTGGATTGGATTTTTATCACCTACTGAAAGTGCATAATCAGCAACCATCTTCGGCGTTAATGAATATTCCGCGCTGAATCTATCGTGTGGTTTAACAGTCATTTTGATATCTCCATTATTCCTTCTATGGCCAACGTTGCCGGTCATAGGTTGCCATGGAGCGCAGCGGAATGGTAATCCGGCGCACCAGCTTGTTAAATACTCTTTCGCAACCTTAATAAATACAGGTAGTCAGCACCGTTATCAGGCTTCATTTGTTGTCTTACCCATCCAAAAGATTCATATAGCTTTATCGCCGCTGTCATATTCCTGTTTGTTGTCAATGCAACCTGTTCATATCCAGTCTCAATAGCAGTAGACAGTGCAGTCTTAATTAGCTTATATCCGACTCCCTGCCCCTGAAAATCAGTTCTCACATAGAAGCCGGTCATTTCTGCAATAGAAGGAGTAATGGGCTTCAGGATAACAGACCCTACAAGTAGTTCCCCATCTACGGCGACGAAATCACTTGAAGGGATTTCTCGCTCTTTCCCAAATGTGGCCAAAGCGTAGTCAATATGCTCAGGATCTGGTTCAATGCCTAAGGATCTCATTATCTCAAAGGCAAAAGCCGTCACCTCGTGATTATCTTCCGGTCTGGCTATTCGAATCTGTATATTTGGTTTCATAGATGTTCAATGAAATAATGCACCGATTTATCCGGTGCATTATTCTTGTTAGATTGCCATTTTTGAAACTGAAAAGTACCTTTTAAGCACCCAGAAGACCCGGTTTTAAGATGTATATTCTTTAATACCAGTATATTGACTTGGTCCGATCTCTGTTCGTTCTGTTCGTTCTCATTCCTTGTAGGCTTTGAGAATTATCTCAACTTCCCGTTTGAGTGCTGGAAGATCATCTTTCGCTGTTAGCCACACTTCTTCCATATCCACACCAAAATAGTGATGAGTCAACTTGTCTCGCATACCAGCAATATCGCGCCAGGGGATATGCGCGTTGTTTTCTCGTATTTCCTCTGACAATTGTTTTGTCGCTTCACCGATAATCTCAATTTGTCGAATTACACCGTCTTGGATCAAATATTTGTTATGGAAATACGGTTCTGTAACCCCCTGTAAGTATTCTTCTATTCGAATTATTGCATCCAAGATGTGTCGGAGATAGGCGATATCGTTACGCGGCATAGATTGTCTCCAAATCGTGAATTATATTGTCACGAATGTAGGGGCTCAACGCACCTTCTGTTAATAAATCGACTTTTCTCCCCAAGGCCGTCGCTAGTTGTCGCTCCAATTTCACTACACCCAGTAAACTTTTCCGCTTCCCAAATTTGACGAGTAAATCAATATCGCTTTTTTCCGTTGCTTCTCCTCTCGCCATAGAACCGAAAAGGCTTACTGACGTGACATCGTTTTCACGACATATTTTGATAAGGCTTTGTATATCAAAGGGGTAAGTAGCCATATAATCTCCTCGCCTATTTTACTTAAAAAACCATTACAGGGAATCCTTCATTTTTATAACTGTTTCAATCAAGCAGGGTATGCGATCCTTGCAGACGCAGAACACCACCTCGGCGTCTAAGTCAAAGTAATGATGGTTGATGATATCGCGCATACACTTGGTGGCTTTCCAATCCATTTTAGGATATTGAGACAAGATCGTCCCTCCACAAACCTTCGCTCAATATGGTTTGAGGCGGTTAATATCTGTTCAAGTATTTCAATGACAAGATCACGGTCATACATAGACGGCCTCCTAGTCTATTCGTTTTTTAAAAAGCCGTTCACTTTCTCGCGGTAATATACAATGTCTACTCTGGTCCCACATCCACCTTCCAACTCTTCCTTGATATGAACCATGTAGAAAATGTCCGGCTTTTCATTTTGACGACCATCGATATCACTGTCCTTTTTTGCCTGCCCCTGGCAAAAGGACCGAGGATGCCAATCGCCGTGATGCCATATGCGTCTGCATATTCCGCTTTTCGCTTTCTAAGTATTCCAAGGACGTCGTCTCGATTCAACGTGTTTTCTTTCATGATTTCACCTCGGGCCAAATCCATTGAATTGAGCTTAACGGGGTAAATTTATTTTATTTTTTCTTGGTCGTCCTGGCTTTTTATTTGAAAGACGGATACCAAGTTTTTTTTCTATTTCAGTTCGAAATCGTTCACTCCCGGTCAGTTGTCCCCTTTGCAAAGCCTCTCGTATGAGTTTTATTTCGTACTCCGGCACAGTGCCCAGAACGTATTCTGCATATGCTTTCTGCCTCTCTTGCCGACTGTCTCCAAGTGATAAATAGAAAGAATGAAAATCAATAACTGGATCTCTTGTACCGATTACCTTGGCGGCATAGCTTGACCATTGATATTTTACCGGATCAACTACCATACCGGCGCGCGTAGGATTGAGCTCAATATAACGACTGCAGGCAGGCAGGTATTCTTCTGATGAGACAATGCTCGACTTAAAACGCCCCTCCCATAAACTACCAGTCCGTTTCTCAAGCTTATTGACATAACGCGTCTGCCGACCAGCCACACGTTTCATCAACATGGATAATGATTCCGGCTTATCCCCGGGATCAACAATCAGGTGAACATGGTTTGTCATCAGGCAGTAAGCGTAAATCCGGCAATTGAACTCCCGTTTGAACTTGATGAGATTTTCTCGATAGTAATTATAGTCGTCATCGGAAACAAAAATTGTCTGTCGATTATGCCCCCGCTGCACAATATGATGTGGAGTATGAGGAAGAATTATTCTAGCTGATCGTGGCATAAAGTACATTTAGACACTTTCGTTTCAAATCTCAATAAAAATAATAAATCTGTCCCCTTTTTGTGCTGCTCTGAGTCGTAAGAGTTATTGGCATCTCTCAAGAACCTTTGCAACACAGACGGGGATGACGAACAAATGGTTGTCTGAGCAAGGTCTCATATCAATCAAGAAACTGTGGAGTGCGATTCATTACCCGGCTACGGCTCGGTAACTTCATGAAACGCCTAGTGCGCGACCTCTGGAAGTGCCCTTGGGGCAGACCCGTATTCTAGGTGTTGTGGGGGCAGGGGGAGAAAAACCCCTGGCTACCCGATTAGCCAAATTTCTCAATGTTTAGAAATTATATTTCGACTCCACGACCTTTTTGACTTCGTAGTAATTATTCTTTCCTCTGTCAGAGTAGCACTTGACCTCATCAAACCCAGAGTTCCTTAATGCTGCTAAATATGCATCCTCACCAAGAGTAAGACATTTTTGTCCCGTGACCACATCAGCCCATTCGCCTGTCTCTACTGGAGCGGTAAACAAGAAACTGCCACCCGGACGAAGTATTTCTGAAACACGATTTAGCATTTTTAATTGACCTACCTCATCGAGTAGAAAAATCAAGCCAATAGATATTATCGCATCATACTTTTTTTTAAAGAAATCACTTTCAAGAACAGAAACACATTTCACGGGTATATCGGGAAAACGATCCCTGAAAGCTTTTACCAGCGTTGGTGAAGAATCAATGGCCCATAGATTTAGGCCAGCATCAACTAGAGTTTGAGTAGACCGGAATACTCTCCACCACACCCTATTTCCAGAACATTAGAATCGGGTTTTAAAGAACGAGCCCATCGATCTGCCGTTCTAACCCCCACTCGTGAATTATCACGAAGGTTGCAGGAACTCCAGTGCGTATTGTTCATAGGCTTCTATAGATTTGGCTCTCACTGTAGATACTCCTATGGGCTAATCGCGGAGCTGACCAGCGCCGTGTGCTGCGCAAGCAAGCGTAGCTTGGTTGTGTAGTGCGCGGTGTCTGGTCAAGCTCCTTGTGTGCGCCCGGCATGGGCGTGAACTTATGGGGTTAAAGTCCCCTGTGTGTGATCCTGTGTTAAGTCTTTTGCTTAACATAAAATACTAACCAATGGCAAGAGCATTATCGTGAGGTAGTGTTTGGAGGAAGCCGGATGGTAAATCTGTGGGCCGACGAACAGAAACGTCATATAAGGCCGAGTCTCTGGGTAAGACAGCACAACATGTTTAAGCCCTTGGATCAGGAGATACGGTAAATGACGCGGTCGCATAGTGGAAGTTCACGTTCTTACCCGGGGAGGCCTGTTTCACGAGCATCCGGAAACGGAAGCGCAGGCGATGGCAACATCGACTGTGATGAGACAGGAGTCAGCAGAGGCCATAGTAGGTGCAGGACGTCGCCAAAGGTAGACAGGCGGCTGGAAACGAGCTCGGTGAATAGAAAAGCCGGGAGGATCACCCCACTGAAGGGCCGAACATGAAGAACGAAGGAAAAGTACCAGTGTGCTATAGGGCTGTGTCGACCTCGTCCGGGGGAGCAGCATCTGTGCGCGGCACTGGAAAACAGCCTTTATATCCCATTTCACTTGAGCGTATCGTAGGAACTGACAACATCGCGCGGGCATGGCAGAAGGTAAGATCGAACCGTGGAGCTCCAGGTCTTGACGGAGTCACCATTGAAGATTTTCCTTACCATTTTCGTGAATGTTGGCAGGAGATACGCACTGCCATTCTTGGAGGAAACTATACCCCAAAACCAGTTCTGCGAGTTGAGATCGAAAAGCCGGATGGAGGGATTCGTAAGCTAGGAATTCCCACGGTGAACTCATACTGCACCTCCTACTGTATGGTGTCGGATTGGTTCTTTGATTGGTTTTGTATTTTAGTTGATTGTTTTACTACTTCGGCCAACTCGTTTTCCTTTTGAGTGTCCATGGTTATCCAAAAAGGCGAACCATGATTGAGCCTTCTGGCAGTTATGATTTTTCGTTCAATCCAATAATAAACTACGTACCTGCTGACTGCAAATATTTCCATTACTTGATTGACCGTTAGTTCATCCGGCCGCTTGAGAATAGGGCTTGAAATTCCATGCTTATATCTGATCCACTTAATCATGGGGATAGTAAAACGTTTGTTTTTGGCGCTTTTGAGCCCATTTTTATTGAAAAGGGTGGTGATTTGTGCATCGGTGTGGTTTTGGGATAGTTTTTTGATCTTGGCGATAATGTCATCCTTATACCGAATTTGATCAGGATATCTCTCTGGTCTCTCAATTGGGATATCCTCTGTAGCCCCTCCTTGCCAGCGAATATGCAATACTATTTGTTTTGGGTCGGCTGGTTTTTCTACTGTAATATCCTTTATGAGCAGGCGAAGAATGCGTTTGCGATCCTTGTCGCTTGTGCTATGAGCTTTCCATAATTTGGGAAAGTTATGGGCTAGCTTCAAGAGCTGGGCTTTTTGATCTTCTGTGGCAGATATCCTCCTTTTTTGTTTTTGTTCCTCAAATTCCTGTCTTACTTTTTCGAATTGAACCAGCGCTTCGTTCCATCTCTTTTCCAGTGTTCCGGCCACCAGGCGATTATCCGGGTCCACCGCCTCATAGCGTCGTTGCGCCAAATTGGCTTCATATTCGGCTCTTTCAATTTTCATGAGCCACTGATTATCAATGCCTTCCTCCCTTCGCTCGATTTCTTCCAAGGCCTTGACTGTCGCTTCAATTTGCTTTGGTTTTATCACCTCAAGAACTCGGTTGATTATCGGATTATCAATCAGATCGTTGCGTACGTGCATACATGATCCGGTTGAGAGCCCTTCGCGTTTTTTCCAGTTGCATTCGTAGGTGGGGTAGATCCCGCCGTTACCTTTGTAACGCACAGTCAGTCGGCGGCCGCAACTTCCACAAAGCAAAAGTCCTTGAAGAAGTGCCAAGCCTTCCCTTGCGGGACCATTCAAAAGGTTTTCTTCTCCATTGGTGCGGTTGTTTTCAAGGATTTTCTGGTGGCCTATATACTCTTCCCAGGTGATATAACCATCGTGGTGGTCATGAATTAATACCGACCACGATGACATGGGCATCTTCTTTGATGTGGAACGAAACGTCCCATCAGGCCTGATCTCTTTAATGCTTTGGTACCGACCATGGACATAGGCACCGGCATAGGCTGGATTTTTTAACACACCCAAAACGCGGCTTTCCGTAAGGCGTCCCCAGATTAACTTGCCTTTCCAGACACCGCCGTAAGATCGTTTGGGAAATTCCAAACCCTCTTTTGAGAACCTGTGGATCACGCCGTAAGCGCTACCAGTCAAGCGGAATGAATCAAACAAAAAGCGTAAAGCTTGACGCACTTGCACGTCGGGGTCCAAAACGATGATATCTTCATCATCGTAAATATAGCCTACCGGTAAAGGTCTCCTGAGTTCACCTTTTTTAGCCTTGTTCAACTTGCCGCCCTGGAGGCGCGCGCGAAGAAAATGTAACTCCGCTTGAGACATGGTTCCTTTGAGACCTAACAATAATTGGTCGTTGAAGTCTGATGGATTGTAACATCCATCCTCGTCTATGATCAGCGTGTCTGTAAAAGCGCAAAGCTCCAATAGGCGATGCCAGTCTGTGCATGATCGGGACAGTCTGGAAACTTCCAAGGCAAAAACTGCACCGGCTTTCCTCATTGAGACCAAGGCCACTAAGTTTTGAAAATCCTTTCGCGAAGCCGCTTGTGATCCGGATAAGCCCAAGTCTCCATCCAGAATATGGATCATGTTCGCTGGCCATCCCAGTCCAATGGCTTTGTCTCTCAGGGCGTACTGGCGCTCGGTACTCTCCTGGTTGTGCCGGACCTGATTCATGCTTGATTGGCGTAGATAAATATAGGCTGGTTTTTGCAGATGGTTTCTCTGGATTTTGCTGTTCATGATTTACCTCCGCGATCCCAAAATGGGCGTCATTACACTGCATTGCATCTTCGAGCATGTTGGCCAATAAAATGGCTAACTCTTGAATGTTTATGCAATCCGTGGCCATCAGCGGGCTCCGTCGGAGGTAGGGCGGGGGTCTGGCTAAAGTTTTTCCCGCCGCTTGAGTAATTCGCGGTTGATTTCGCAAAGCTCTTCCAGAATCGTTTTTATTTGGCGAAAATTTTCTAAATATTCTGTGACTTGCGTTTGGTAATCTAAGGGGATGTAATCCATTTCCGGTTTCTGCTTTGGTTTGCTGACCGATAAGTAATATTTCGGACCATGGCCCCGCGATTCTGCACATTTGCACCCAGGCTTGCCGCAACGCTTGTAGCGCTCGATTAAAGAGCCCCGCAAAATAGCTTCGAGAGGCGGCAGGTTTTTTATGAGCGTTGTTCTTCTTCGCCGTAGTGCTGAAGTTGACTTTTCTTTCATAATAATCAGACCAGTTAAATGAATGGTCTGATTTTGCCATTTTTGCTTTCATTTGTCAACATCTATGTTAGATGTGTGGAGATTTTTCAGCAAATCATTCAGGGCTATAAGACACCGGAAATCAAGCAATAGGTTTTCTTTTTTATGATTTTCAGGACTGACGTTGCTACATTGATCGGTCCACTCAACAGGGACGGCAAATGTCCCCTGAGCTCCCCCTTGTAGAATCAGTGTTTGACAACCTGAGACGATTCTGGTTTTTAAGATATGAAACCGTTGGTTCCGGAGAGGGTGAAATGGATGTGTTATTTCAGCGGATCCCGAAAGGTTACTGTTGTGAAGTGCTTTTACTTTTAATCGTGCCGACTGTTCTGGATCGGATCATACAACAAGCAATAACTCAGGTCATAGAACCTTGGTTTGATTCTAATTTTTCAGAGTCAAGCTTTGGATTCAGGCCGAACAGATCAGCGCATGGTGCAATCCGCCGTGTTCAGTCATATGTCCGGGAAGGGCGCAAAATTGCTATAGATGCCGACCTGTCAAAATTCTTCGACAGAGTTGATCATGATGTTCTTATGGCAAGAGTTTCCCGTCGGATAGATGATAAACGAGTATTGAAACTTATTGGCAAGTACCTACGAGCCGGAGTGGTTGTGAACAACCGCCTGCAGGCGACGCCTCTCGGCGT
>CAWHJQ010000018.1:0-555888 GCA_963829695.1 uncultured delta proteobacterium
TCGGCCCAATGACCGGGTAGCTGCGATAAGTGCCAACTTTTAACATGACAAGATAATCAGCATTGGTATCTTACGAGATCTTCACACTTTATTAGGAGATCTACCATGAAACGAATTTGGGATACTGATGAGTTAGCCGCCGTTTGGTCTCTAAAACATGATGAGTTGAATCTTCTAAAAACGAAGCCAGCAAGAAATCATCTTGGTTTCGTTGTCCAACTCAAAAACTATCAATTGACCGGTCGTTTTTTGAATAATCGATCGGATATATCTGACCCTCCCCTACAGTACCTTGCAAATCAACTCGATTTGCAAGGTACTGATATTCAATCATATGATTTTACAGGGCGTTCTGGCAAGCGGCATCGCACAGAAATCCTCAATTTTCTCGGTATTCAACGGGTCACGTCCCATGACAAGCGTGTATTTACTGATTGGCTCACAGAGGAAGTGTATCCTCGTGGAATAAACGTTGAAGAAGCAACCGAACAAGCATTTGGCTGGTTTTCGAAAAACAAAATAGAGAGCCCTACATCGACGGAGCTAAACCGTCTTACCCGAGCAGCATTTAATCTATATGAGAAGGATCTATTCATCACTATCAGTGATACTCTTCCCCCCTTCTCAAAGGAAAAAATGTCTCTTTGTCTTGAGATTACTGATCGAGCAGATGATTTCAACAACCTGAAGGCTGATCCTGGCCGTATTGGACTTGACAGTGTACTGGTTGAAATCGAAAAATTGCATTTCATTCGCTCGCTTGATCTCCCCTTCAAACTTCTTCAAACAATCAATAGTAAAGCATCAAAAGATTACTATCAGCGTATCTGCAGTGAAAGTGCATGGGAGGTCAAGCAACACCCCCCTGAAATCAGGTATTCCCTGCTAGGGATATTTTTATACTTCCGACAAAGGGAAATTATTGACGGTTTGATTGAATTATTTATCCTGATTGTCCACCGCTTTACTGTTAAGGCAGAGCGGAAGTTGACGAAAGAGTTGTTGAGAGACTTTCATAAGGTCCACGGTAAAACGACTCTTCTTTTCAGGATTGCCGAGGCAACACTCCTGAATCCAGAGGGACAGGTAAAAGATGTAATATATCCCGTTGCTGGAGAAAATATCCTGCAGAACTTGCTCAAAGAGTTCAAGACTTCCGGCTCAGGATACAAGCACCGGGTACACAAAATCATTCGGTCCTCTTATAGCAGGCACTATAGGCGTATGGTTCCAAAAATACTTGAATCTCTAACCTTTTGCTCGGGAAACACAAAACATCGGCCTGTGCTGGAAGCTTTGGAATGGATTGAAAAGAACAGGGATAATTCTAATCGATATATTCAGCTTGATGATGGTATTCCTATAGACGGAGTGATTCGCAAGAAAGATCGAGAAGTGGTCATTGAAGAGGACGGCAAAGGCAAGGAGAAAATTAACAGGATTAATTATGAAATCTGTGCTCTCCAAGCTTTACGTGATCAACTACGTTGCAAGGAAATATGGGTTAAAGGTGCTGATAAGTTTCGCAATCCGGATGAGGATTTACCTGCCGATTTTGATGATAAGCGTGAGGATTATTATCTTGACCTTGGCCACTCAATCGATAGCTCGACATTCATTGCTGGTATACGGGGAAAAATGCAATCAGCTCTTTCTTATCTCAACCAAGGTATGCCGGATAATCCGAAAGTTCGTCTTCTCAATAGAAATAAGAAAAACATATCCATCACACCTTTTGAGGCCCAGGAGGAACCTTCAAACCTAATTTCTCTGAAACGGGAAATTGCTGGTCGTTGGCCGATGACAGGCTTGATTGATGTTCTGAAAGAAGCTGATTTACGTATTGGCTTTACAGATCATTTCAAAACCCTTGCTGATCGAGAGATCCTGGATCGGCAAATTCTCCAGAGACGTTTGCTGCTTTGTCTTTATGGGATGGGAACCAATACCGGTTTGAAGCGTGTCAGTGGCAATCGCCATGGAATCAGTTATAAAGAATTGCTCCACGTGAGACGGCGTTATGTTCACAAGGCAGCACTCCGAAATGCGATTGGTCAAGTCGCTAATGCTATATTCAGTATTCGTAACACTGATATCTGGGGAGAGGGATCGACCTCATGCGCTTCAGATTCAAAGAAGTTTGGTTCCTGGGACCAGAATTTGATGACAGAGTGGCATATCCGTTATGGCGGTCGAGGCGTTATGATTTACTGGCATGTCGAAAAGAAGTCGACCTGCATCTATTCTCAATTGAAGCGATGTTCCTCCTCAGAAGTAGCCGCCATGATTGAGGGAGTTTTGCGGCACTGCACAGATATGACGATTGACAAGCAGTACGTTGACAGCCATGGTCAAAGCGAGGTCGCATTTGCTTTCTGTCATCTGCTTGGTTTTGATCTCTTACCAAGGTTAAAAGCAATAGCCACACAAAAACTCTATCGGCCTAATGGTGAAAGTAGCCATTCTTATCCGAACCTTGAACCGATCATGACACGACCAATCAATTGGGAACTGATTAGTCACCAATACGATGAGATGATCAAATATGCCACAGCCTTGAAGCAAGGAATTGCCAATCCGGAAGCCATATTACGTCGCTTTACCCGGAACAATATTCAACATCCGACTTACCGGGCACTATCGGAGCTTGGAAAAGCTATCAAAACAATTTTCCTATGCCGCTACCTTGCCTCTGAAGATTTAAGGAGAGAGATTAACGAAGGCTTGAATGTGGTTGAGAACTGGAACAGCGCTAACTCATTCATCTTTTATGGCAAGGGTGGTGAGGTTGCAACAAATCGCCTGGAAGATCAGGAATTATCGGTTTTAGCGTTGCATCTTTTACAAATCTGCCTGGTTTACATCAATACACTGATGATCCAACAGGTACTCAATGATCCAATCTGGCATTCTAAAATGAAGCAAGAAGATTATAGAGCTTTATCACCATTAATCTATAACCATATCAATCCATATGGGATTTTTGAATTGGACATGGCTGCTCGATTGCCGATTGAATATTCGTTGGCATAAGTTTTTGGATGAACCTAAAAAAAGCAGCTGAGAGTTATCTTTTCGACCGTTTTTTTCGTAGTGTTTGGATTAGAGAAGTGCCAATCAGCCGTTGCACCAGACAAAGCCGGTGAACTTCTCATTGGTGCGTGGAATTAAGTATGGATGTCCACGGAATTCCGGATAATCCTTAGAAGGTCCCTTTTGATAGCAAAAAGTATTTCCTAAGCTCTAAAAACCACCATTTTTATGTTATTTTACATTTAATATCAATCTGTTAACTTGGTCCGACCCCGGTCCGATGAATAGGGTGCCCATACCCCCTTCCATTGGTATGACAGTCTTGATCCTGATGGGTGTCTGGTGCAGCATTTAGTTTGCCGACACTTTCCCGTTGAAATATCGGGTGCCGGGGAAAAGACAGTTCCAAAGATAACCACAAGTAACATGACAACCATTGGCGAGGAAAAGATCTTCTTTTACCTTGGACGGGGATAATTATTCCTTGACAAAGGGCCTTTAAATGGGTGTCTCCTTTTTTGACACCATTCCCTTGTTTATTTTCGAAAATCAAGGAACTCTTCCCATGTCAAGAAAGGACTAACTCCAATGTGCATAACATAAATATAAATACAAAAAATGTTATATATCAACATAATCAGCAGTATTGCAATAAGGCAACAGGCATAAACTCTACTAATTTTCCCTCCATATTTGTATATTCTAATTACATTTATACCAAGATAACCCTCAGCTTTTGCATATCCAATTATGACTACAAAAAACATTCCAAATAGAATCAAACATAATAATATAATGCTACTAGCTAAAGGACATAGATCCTTAATGTAAACAGAACTTTCGCTGATTATTTTCCCGTACACCCTCAAAAAATATAAAAAAAGAGGGATGCTGGCCACACCTATTATGGGTAATAAAAATGATTCTATTCCCTTTTTTTCGTAAGACATTATTGCCTCTATTAACTTGAACAAAATAATTTCTGGATCTATTTTTATGTAGAACTATCGATATCTTTTCCAGTGCTCATTTAGGTAGCGCATCAAAAATTCCTGGTATCGGTCCAATGCCCCAGAACAAAAATTCTCCATTCGTAGGAATCGATCTATGCATGTCAAATCCTTCGCCTAACATTTTCACATTGTTTTTTATATAAGGCTCATAAATAGCTCTTTTCTCTGTCATAGTTGGTCGAAAGAACTGTCGTCTATTTTCTTTTCCTCTTGCATCTGCTTCGCAATAGCGATTATTATATTTTCCAGGTGTTTCATAAGGAGCAGATGCACAACTATCATCATCATACATGCTTTCATCTGTGTTTTCGCCTCCGTATGAACCTGGATTCCCAATACCTAATTGACCAGCCGATACCAATCCCCAAGGGTCAACCCAATTAACCGGATCATTTTGGACATCAATCCGGTTGAGCACCTGCAATCAAAGACCAATATTCCCTGTTAGTTAAGCACATTACGAGTTTTAATTTTATCTGCAAAAGGTTTGTTTTACGAGGGATTTTATAAAAAGCGTAACCATAGTTGAGGTGGTTAAGAGATTAGGGATGAGAATGACAAAGATCAAAAGCGGGCTTGCCCCCTCTCTTTTTTTACTCTCTTAGAAGTACCTTTTGGGCATCAAAAAGAGAGGTTTAAGACCAAAATCAGCCTGTTTTTAGTATCTATACCTTATCAATTAGGTCAGTTAGCTTGGTCCGCCCCCAATAATCTCAATAATCTTCGATTAATAAGTTGTGCTTAAAACACTTTTTACGAGTCCATCAATCATAGTCATGGTCTTTATTTTTATATACAAGATATGCGTACAGAAACCCATTTACAATGCTGGCTACACCAACAAGAAGCATTATGACAAATTGACTCAACGAATCCCAGCGACGATGCCCAGTAAAAAAGGGGTTGCCATCGTCGGAAAACATCGAAAAGCCAAGTTTTTGCACCATGGTGATACTAAAATATAAAGAAACTATTCCTATAATTAATGAGGCTAAGCAAATAAATATGTTTTTTAATCTATACATCCTTGAACTATACCCCTCATAGCTGCGTTATTTTAAAGGCCCCTGCGTCCACGATGGCATTGGTCTCGTGAGTGATGATGCAGTAGTTACCTTCCCTTTGGCTAAGACAGCTATTGCATCAAGGCTTGCGGGTATTGCTCCATTAATTAAATCATGTAAGGCTTGGTTTGCTAAATAATCTGCGGAGTCAATAATACATTGCCCAAAGGTCTGAGGTGTTTGCAGTAGCGCTTCAGCAAGTTTTGGCAGTTCTGGCCCATATTCTTTTATTATAGCTAATTTACCGCTTGGAGCCGTCCCTCCCCATGCACCTTCTGCAGTTTCAAGAGCAGCCATAACACGAGGAGCCTGCAATCGAATGACAGCCATAACCATTGATGGATTTAATCCTTCAGGATCAATTAAATTAACCGGATCATTTTCAACATCAATCCGGTTGAGCACTTTCAGCCCAAAGCGACTTTCCTAATTAGTTAAGCATCTTACCAGCTTTTTTATTGTTTCTGTAAAAGGTTAAAACCCCCGCCTTTCAGGCGGGTAGCATTTTGCTAGCAGTTGGCTTATAATCGCCGACATGGATTATCGTCAAGGAAGTCATACAAAATTTAAAATTGAGTACCATTTTGTCTGGGTGACAAAGTACCGCTACCAGTTGCTGCAGGGAGATCTTGCCCTGCGGGTGCGTGAATTGGTCCGCCAAACATGCGAAAGATTCGAGATTCAGATATTGCGAGGTGTTGTCAGTAAGGATCATGTGCATATCTTGGTTTCCGCACCACCGGATTTCTCTCCAAGGTGGGCCAGGACGACGAATAATCCTGGAAATATGGAGTTGCTGAGTAAGAGTTATGAGAATTATTTGGGAACTGTTCCTTGTAAATTTACAAATTTGGAACGATAATAAACTAATAACTAAACGCATAAATCTATTTTAACCTGTCAGGAGGGGAACGATGGCAGAGCAAAGAAATAATTCACTCCATTATCATCTTACCTCAGTGAAGAAGGGCGATCGAGTCTTTGAAAATGCCTTCCAGGGGGTCTCCAGGATGGTCCTTGAAGGGGATATCGACAAGGTTACGGTTAACGGAAAAAGTACCTATGACTTTAGGATATTCAGGGAAGGAAAAAAGCATATCGTTGGCATGTATGACGAAATCAATTCGTTCGTTTCGTTTGTCAAGGATGCATCTCAGGGAGGATCGTCCAAAGAGATGGCCTTCGTTCTGGTGGGGGAACCGGGCAACGGTAAAACCTTTCTGGTCGAATATCTTTGTAAAATGTATAGAGATTTTCTGTCTATTGCCAAAAACAGAAAATATACCTACCGCTTTGTCGGTCTGGATAAGCTCGGCTCCTATGGCAATATATCCACCATTGAATCCCAGACTTATGAAGATCCGATGATATTGGCCATGAATCTCCACGAATTCAGTACTGAATCCGAGAAATATCTGGCCCAAAGATATCGTGTTTCAGATAAAATGCTGGAAACCTGGTATGAAAACTATCGACCCTTAGGGGCTTGTTCTGCTTATATTTGGAACAACATTCGTGAATATACTGACGGCAAGCTGGACGACATGCTCGATTTTATCGAGATCGTCCCTGTTCCCTTGATAGAGAGTCTCGGAACGGTGACGGGCAAGTATCCGGCAAAAGATAAGATTACCTCATCGGCCGTCGATCTTTTAGGAGAGGAGTCGATTCAACGACTGTTACATATAACCGACACCAATAATCCATACCGTTTTGATCTGAGAAGAGGGGCTTTGGCGCGAGTGGCTGGAGGTGGTATTCATTTCAGCGATGAGATATACAAAAATAAAAAAGATCTTGTTCAGGTCTATCTGGGGATTATTCAGAATCGGTGTATTGAGATTGATGGGTACAAATGGCCTATTGACACGCTGATCGTTGCGACCAGTAACAATTCCGAATTCAACCGTTTCCTGGCAGAAAAGGAAGAGGCGCCTATCGTCGACAGATGCCGTATCTGCTACGTTTCCCACAACACCAACTACACCTTGCAGAAAGAGCTCACTACCTATGCCATCGGTAATGAGTCCAAGACGACCCTGACCGGGGATGCGATGCACCAGGACCCCAATCTCAATTACGCGGCTTCCGTGGGGGTGGTGCTGAGCCGTTTGCCAAGATCGGAGAAGCTCACCCCGATCGAAACTATGAAACTCGCTGCCGGGGAAGTGGCCGGAGAGAAAAGTTTGAAGACGCTTTCCGAGGTAATCGATACTCTCAGCCAGGAGCATGATATTACCAAGCGGTATGGTCAGAAAGGCCTTGGCCAGAGAAACCTCGGTCGTTCGATTCAGTTAATGCTGGAAAGCTCCGAGACCAACGAAGGTAAATGCATGTTCGCCTACGATGTGTTTCATGCCATCGAGCGGGCGATCCTCGATTATGTATCGGAAGCAAAAGATCGAGCCAAATTCCTGGATGACCTGAAAATTGCCAAGGGATTGTATCGAGAACGTATCATGACCGAGATGTTCAATGCCTACATGGACGAACCTCTGGCTATTCGTAAGGACGTGCTGAATTATGTCAATATGATCATAGGGATAGACGCCGAGAATCTGGGGGCGGACAAGATGTGGAAATACAAGAATCCCCAGACCGGTGAGTTGCAGGCGCTGAAGATCGATGAGCGGTATATCAACTCTGTCGAAGATGGTCTGGGTTTGAAAACGAGGGAACAGAAGGACTCTTTCAGAACGTCGATTCGTAAAATCTATGGCCAGAAAATATCTGTCAGACCGGACTATGATTTCATGGATAACCTTGAGTTGGTCAAGGCGGTCACCGATGTTCGATTGAAATCGGATATTGCCGGTTCCGGCAGTCTGATTGGAGCTCTCGCCAATCGTACCAATGAAGAGAATCAAAAACTGTATGATCGGATGATCGAAACGATGCTCAATAAGCTTGGTTATTGTACTACCTGTGCTCAGAAAACCATTGAGTACTTCTGCACCCAGGTTGATGAAAACTGAGATGACACGCTGGTAAAATCAAAAGTATAGGTGTAGGGCTGATGAAAAGTAAACTCCAGACTCTCTATCAAACCTTGAAGGAAAAGGGACTGACTCCGGAACAAGAGAGAAAGATCCGTTATGAGTTGGATTTACTCGAATTTGATGGGGAGCATTTTTATGCCCCTGAGCCGGTCGTTCGGGATATCTACAGCTATAGGGATTTGGAGATGTTGCATAACGCTTCGCCACCTAACCTGATGGCTCTTTCCACAGTTCAGTCTCTTGATTATTTGCTGGAAAAGGATAAGCAACGGGAAAAAGACGGCTTCCCTCGTAAAATCCGGGTCGGTAAGATGGTCAAACCGAGTACGACTGGGGATGACAAGGTCGTTATTGTCCCGACCACGGTGGAGGAAAAACTGCTCCACGATAAAGTCCGCATCAATGAAGAAGGGGAAGGAGAAGGAGATGGCCAGGGCTCGGGGGATGGCGGTTCCGGGGAAGGTGAGGAAGGGGAAGTCATTGGTGAGCAGCCGGTCAGACCGGAGCAGGGTGGCCAGGGAGGCGCAGGCCAGGGAGAAGGTGGTGGCCATGATGTGGAATCAAACGCGTATGATCTGGGGCGCATTCTCACCGAACAGTTTGAGCTGCCCAATCTGAAAGAAAAGGGTAAAAAGAAATCTCTCACCAAGTTCACCTACGACCTAACTGATAAAAACAGGGGCTTTGGACAGATTCTGGATAAAAAATCGACCCTCAGAAGGATTATAAAAACCAACATTGCCCTCGGACGGATACAGGTGCAAGGTCAGATTGACAGTCGAAAGCTTATCATAGCGCCGAACGATAGGATTTTTAGAATTCTTTCCAAAGAAAAAGATTATGAATCCCAGGCTATGGTTTTCTTTGTCCGTGACTATTCCGGATCCATGGGCGGCAAGCCTACGGAGCTGGTAGTCAATCAACACGTCCTTATCTACTCCTGGCTCATTTACCAGTACAAGCACCAGGTGGAGACACGTTTCATCCTGCATGATACCGAGGCTAAAGAGGTTAAAAATTTTCAGACCTACTATAATTCGACGGTGGCGGGTGGTACCCAGGTCGCTAGCGCCTATACCCTGGTCAATAAAATTGTCGAAGAAGAATCTCTTGAGCGTGATAATAATATCTACGTCTTCCATGGAACCGATGGTGATGACTGGGATACTAAAGGAGACAAGGCTCTGCCGGAACTGGAGAAGATGCTGGCCTACGCCAGTCGTGTAGGGATAACCATTGCTGAAAACGGATATGGTATTTCCGGTCAGACAGAGGTGGAAAAATATATTCGTAAATCGGGGCTGCTCGAAGAGAAAAAAAATTTACTGCGTATGGATGTGATTTCTCAGGACACCAATGAAACCCGATTGATCAAGGGTATCAGAGAGCTTATTTCCTAATTTGAATCTGCTAATTCGAAGCTGTCCATAAATGGCTATTTTTTTCTGACTCTTGGTTGCTCTCAAACTCAACTCCGTTGAGCGGCAACTTTTCAACTTGCGCAAAGGTGAGTAAGGGCGAAGATCAGCGATACTTTTCTCATTGTGAGGTTATATGGAACTGGTTAGTCAACATGCAAAGAAAATCATGGAAGGGTGCAAGGAGCGAGCCCGAGATGCGGGACTCAGCTTTCAGGATGAAAGTCTTGAATATATAGTCAATAATCGCGACTTCTTGCAGCTGTCACCTAAAAATATGATTCCGACGCTCTACGACTATTGGGTGCAGGACGTGGAGGTGTTAAAGGAACAGGGGCAGTATGAACTCTATCCCAACAATCCATATGAAACAGTTATTAATACCCGTCCGCCTATTTCCTACTATAACGACAATAATCCGGACTGGCTGAACGTGATGATTTTCTATCATGTTATCGGTCACATCGACTTTTTCCAGAATAACCTCTTTTTTCGACACACCTGGGATTACGATTTTGCAGGGAAGGCGCTTGCCGATAAACGCTTACTTGCCAAACTCCGCTCGGAGAAAGGGCGATGGGTCGACTATATAATTGAATTTTCCAAAGCGATCGACAATCTGGTTGGGTATTTTGATTTGTTGTCCTCATTTTCGACGGAAAAGAAAAAACTGTCAAAAATCGATTACTATTTTGATACGTTTCTGCAGCAAAAAGAAGGCAATACGATAACCGGATATGTTAGTGAAATTGAAAGATATAATAAATCCATGCGTGACTTTCCGGAAGACGGGGAGTTCCGTTTTCTGGAAAGTGTGAAAAGCAAGTACGCCGAGTTTGAATCGTTGTTCAATAAGGCCGTCCTGGAGAGCGGGAAAGGCAATAAATTGGATCTGCTCCAATTCATCATGCAAAAATCCAAGTTTCTTAACCGGGAAGAAAATAAATGGATGCTGATGGTCATTGAGGTGATTCGTTCTACATCACTCTATTTTCAACCGCAGATCAGAACAAAAATTCTTAATGAAGGTTGGGCAAGCTATTGGCATGAAAAACTTTTTTTAAAGGATGATCGGATTAGTGGACACGAGGTGGATTTTGCTGTGATTAACGCCAAGGTGACTTCAATGCCCCGCGTCGGTCTCAATCCGTATGCCCTTGGCATGCGTCTCTTCTATTATCTGGAATCCCAGGCTGATCGAGGAAGGATATCCTATGATTACCAGCGGATACCCGACAAACAAATACGAAAGAAATTTGATGCCGGAACAGGTAATGGGAAGGATTTTATATTTTCCATTAGAGAAAACTTCTGTGATTCGATGTTTATCAATACTTTTATAGACCAGGATTTTGTCGATTTACATAAGCTCTTTGTCGTAGATAAACGGTTAAACAAGGAGCGCATGACCTGGGAATATTATGTCAAATCCAAAAAGGCGACCCACTACAAGCAGATGATTGCCGATTCACTCTACCATCCTCCGTCAATAAAAATTGATGTGGATGAAGACAATACTCTTGTCCTCAATCACGTTTTTGAAGGGAAGCCTTTATACCGTGATTACTTAGAAGGAACGCTTCTGGGGATGGAATTTCTCTGGGGTTCAAAGGTATGTCTCTATACTCACGAAGCGGAACTGAAGAAAAGAGAACAGGGACAGAGCCAGCCGGTACAAACGGAAGGACCCGATGGCAGGATTACCTGGAAACGTTTTCGGTATACCATGAAGGACAGAAAAATGACGCGGGTAGTTATCAATTAACAGCTGGGAAGGTGAGTGCATGCGCGATTTAACCAAAGCCATGGGTAATCTTGACAACACCAAGGAACACTGGCGCCAGTCCCCGATACTCTCTTTTAAGGATTTTCTTCAGGAAGTACTCAAGAATCCGGACCGGATGATTCGCAATGTTTATCAGATTTACTCCGATATGATTGATACCTTTGTGGAAGATGGTATCGATGAATATGGTACCGATCCTCAAACAATCGGCTTCCTGAAATATGATTGCAGTCGGCTCTTTGTCGAAGGTTCCGACAGGCCTTTCTTTGCGGATCGGCTCTTTGCCAATCGACTGATGCGACATGTCGACAGTCTTAAACTGGGGGTGAAGCAAAATAAAATATATATTTTTGATGGTCCCCACGGTAGTGGAAAGTCCACATTTTTGAACAATCTCCTGAGAACATTCGAACAATACGCCAATTCACCTGAAGGATCAAGGTATGAGGTAGTCTGGCGCCTGAAGCGTGATCATCTGGTGGGTGGAGTACACAGTTTAAATTCACTCACCGAAAAGCTGGCCTGGGTGTTGGAAAATGAAGGGAAAAAAGACCTGGCTACGGAAATGAAGTGCGCTTGTCAGGCGGATGCGGACCTAAGCGGATATTTCGATGTACCTTGTCCAAGCCATGATAACCCGCTTCTGCTGGTTCCGAAAGAGGTGAGGCGCAAGTTCTTTGATGACCTTTTTGAAAATGATGAGTTCAAGTGGCAGTTGTTTACCGACAAGAAGTATGAGTGGGTATTTCATGATGAACCGTGCACCATATGTATTTCTCTCTATGAGGAGTTGTTGAAGAAACACAATGATCCTGTCAAGGTTATGGAGTTTATCTGGGCTCGGCCGTATGTGTTTAACCGGCGTTTGGGGGAAGGGATTTCAATTTTTAACCCTGGTGACAAACCTCTGCGACAGACCATCATACAAAACGAGATTATTCAGAGAAGTCTTGATGCCATGATGTCGGATGGTAAGCGTGTCAGTTATATCTATTCCCGTTATGCAAAAACCAATAATGGTATTTATGCCCTGATGGATATTAAATCGCATAATACCGAACGGTTGATGGAGCTGCACAATATTATCAGTGATGGTGTCCATAAGGTGGAGGATACTGAAGAAAAGGTGAATTCTTTACTCTTTGCCCTTATGAACCCAGAGGATAAGAAATTGCTTGACGACCTGCGCGCCTTTTCTGACCGAGTGGAATATATAAATATTCCCTATATCCTTGATTTGCAGACTGAAGTTGATATATATCGGGAGAATTTCGGCAAGCATATTGATGAAAACTTTCTGCCGCGGGTTCTGCATAACTTTGCCAGGGTCATTATCGCTACCCGGCTGAGGACCAAATCGGAGGCGATGGAAGAATGGATCGGCCAACCGGAAAAGTATGAGATGTATTGTGATACCAATCTTCAGCTCTTAAAAATGGAGATTTTTACCGGGTATATTCCCAAATGGCTGTCTGAAGAGGATGTAACTAACTTTACAGCCAAAAGAAGGCTTAAAATTGTTGCCGAGTCGGAAAAAGATGGTTGGAAAGGACTGTCCGGTCGTGATTCGATCAAACTCTTCAATGAATTCTTTTCCACTTATGCACGTGAAGACAAACTTATCGACATGTCGATGTTGGGGTTATTCTTCAGGAAATTTTGTAAAAATGACCGTGATATCCTGCCGATGGGGTTCCTTGACTCCTTGTTGAGAATGTATAATTACACGGTACTGCAGGAAGTAAAGGAAGCGCTGTATTCCTATAACGAGGAGCAGATCTCCCGTGACCTCATTAATTATATTTTTGCGGTCAACTTTGAGATCGGAGCTAATGAAACCTGTCAGTTCACAGGTGAACGACTTGACATTACCGAAGAATTTTTCGAACGGATGGAGACGCGGTTACAGGTTTCTCGGGCTGGTAGTGTGTCATTTAGAAACAGCGTACAAAAGGCATATACTACCAATGCTCTCCCTCAGGAGATGCTGCGGGACGGATTGCCTATTACCAAGACCACTCTTTTTCTTCATCTGTATGAAAAATGCACCTATAATCTCAAGGAAAAGGTGCTTGAACCATTCTTGAAAAATGAGAATTTCAGGCGGGCTGTGAAAGATTATAATCAGGAAGATTTCAAGACCTATGATAAAAAAATACAGAGCGATGTTACTTTTATGATGGAAAACCTCCAGAAAAAGTACCGCTATTCCAGGCAGGGGGCTAAAGAAATCTGCATTTATGTTATCGACAATAATCTTGCAAAGCAGTTTTCAGGGTCTAGGTAGTGTATTGAGAAACGAACGGTTACAATGCCACCTTGACGTTACTCTTTGAATATAACCACTTAAAAAAGAAGCCATTTTCATTCATAAACACCCCTACGACATTTTTATTCCTGAAGGCGCTCGTAAGCTCATCGTCGGGACCTTGCCACCCCCGAGGTTTTCCGAAGGCAAGCTCAAGGAGCGGGATGTCAACTTTTGCTACGGGAGCTGTGATGGCATGCTATGGCCGGTTTTGGATGAAATCTTTCAGCTCGCACTACACTATGACAATTCGGGGAAGGCAATAAAAGAACGGCAGGACTTCCTGATTCGGGAAAAACTAGGGATATGCGACATTGTGGAGTCATGCCGGCGAAGTAAAATCGATGCCTCGGACCTTGGCATGAAGGATGTTCAGCTACGGGATATAGTCAGGCAACTTCGCTTGCATCCAACCATCGAAACGCTGATTTTTACAGGTGGCAACTCCAAAAACGGGCCGGAATATCTGTTCCGCAGGCAATTAAAGGACCATGGGTTACAACTTCACCCTGTCAGCATCGAAGTCCCAAGAGTACACCGGTTTACTCTTTTAAAGAGGGTTGTTACTACGATTTCCCTCACTTCTCCCTCCAATGCAGCCAATCGGGCCATCGGCAGCAATGTTATTTATAAACATCGCAAAAAGCTTGATGCTTCCTTTACGACTTTTGACTTTCGTGTTGATCAGTATGTCAAAGTTTTTTTGCAACGTTAATGACCATGATTTATGGAAGTCCGGCCGCTGTTCCGAGGGCGGTTATATGATCCTTCCTTCTGGTTCCAGCCCATTTTAGCCAATACAGCAATAACCTGAGTATTAAGAAAAGCTTTCCCCCGCTTCCTTAATGTGCCTGGTAATGATTTTTGCAATTCCAGGGTAAAGTCCAAGGCCGTAGTCAATGGTCTCCACTTCAATCTTTCTTCTTCGCAGTTGGGACTTCCAGGAGGAGGCATTGTCATTGATGATGTCTCTTCGATAATGCATCCCGGCAACGAGAAAGAGTGGGATTATAAGCACTTCTGAAAAACCACTATCGACGATCTCGTCAACAAGGTGAGTCGTATCAGGATATTTCTCTACAACACCGACATATATTCTCTCGCCGAATTTCATTCGGAGGATTTTTTCCAACGAGTAGTAAGCCGTCCAGATCGGATGATCTGTACCATGACCGAGCACCAAAATGGCTTTATTGGGTCGCTCAGAGATGATTGGTCGTAACATTTCTCCAAGCTGATCGTAGTCTAGAGGGGTTGTAAGTAGCGGTCTGCCGATAGAGCATTCAAGCGGCGACTTTCGGGCGATTTGGAGGAGACTGTGGAATTCGGTACCGGGAAACAAATGGAGTGATTGTACTATCACCTTGGAAATTCCCTGTGCTGCCAACTGTAGAAGGATTTCTTCAGGATGCACCACCGTGGATTGTTTTTGTTCGCGTAGCTCCCGGGTGATCATTCTGGAGGAGTATGACCAGATAATTTTTGCCTTGGGGAAACTGTCCCGGATACTGTGATCAATTTGAGTGTAGGTAGCGATCGCATTCGAGGTGGTGCCAAATGCGGACATGATGATGGGAAGATCCATAAGGGTTGCATGATATTGTTTAATAATTTTTGGTCGGGCCTTGGGACTCTTCCCTAGGATTTTCAAAAGTATACTCGTCTGACATCCGGTGGTGCAAGAAAAGTTATTTAGATAAAAAATAATTTAAAATAAATAAAAAAAATGATACAATATTTTGTACTGGATTACAGTTTTTTTGATGATCCTTCTTGACAGTTGATGGACGGCTGTAGTATTTAGTTAATTATCTATTAAATTAAATGCTGTTTTACTTAAGCTTTACTGCCGGACTTAGGGGCACAAAGAATCAGAGGGTCGAAACAACTACAGTGGGAGAAAAACAATGGTGAAGAAAATTTCAGTCTTGGCACTGGCCGGAATGCTCGCTCTGCCGACATTTGCCATGGCCGCCGGCCAAACGAATGTGGCCGATCTGGAGAAAAAGATCAACGAACTGAGCAAACAGCTCGATGAGCTGCGAGGGGCGATGGCCGCTCAGTCGGAACAAAACAAGGCTTTGGCCAAAAATGTCGAAGATCTTGGCAGCAATGTGGAAGACATGGATGGTCGATCTGAAGCATGGGATCTTGCCTCTCGTTTCCAATTCGATGGAGATTTTCGTAGCCGAGTGGATTTTTATAACGCTGACACTGTCTTTGGTCGAAATCTCGATAATGACACCCTCTGGACCAACCGTTTTCGTCTGAATATGCGGGTTGGAATAACTGAAAATGTCGACTTTAAAGGTCGTCTGGCTATGTATAAGACCTGGGGCAACCAGTCCGCTTTTACCGACGATAGTGGAGCCATGTGGCCGGTTTTTGATGGCAATGTCACCAGAACCCCTGCCGAGAGCAGCGCTCTGTATGTTGACCGTGCTTTTGTTAACTGGAACAATATCGCTGGCTTGCCGATGTGGTTCTCTATTGGTCGTCAGGCCGACTACCGATGGACCACCAGCCCAATTTAGAATGAACAGTGATGAGCGACTGGCAACACCAATGGCCTTTATGGATTGGCCATTTGACGGGATTTCTGTTGGATATGCCTGGAATTGGGGCGTCGAACCTCTTGGCGACAGCCGGATCCGTTTTTGCTATGGCCGAGGCTTTGAGGCTGGTCTGTGAGGGAGTGCAGGATGGGTTAGCAGAGACGGAAATTAAGGATACGGATTTTGCCGGACTTAGCTGGGATATCATGAAAAAAGGTGATCGATTTGCCTATATCCAGAGCTTTATGGCCTTTAATCTCTTCAATTATCCCAATTTCCAAGACCCGTTCATCAATTATGGCGCCCAACAGCATTCACCATGCAGATGGATGGGTATGGTGCCCGGACAAATCTTGGTAATGTCTGGCATACCTCCGCAGTCTATCAGGACAAGATTGTTGGTTTGAATTACTTTGTTGCCGGTGGCTGGTCTCAGACTCATCCTGATGCAAGTGGTATGTTCAATACGCTTGGCCCCGCTGGTCCAATTCCCAATACCGACAATGAAAACGGCTATTCAGCTTACCTTGGGGTACGGTATGACCTCGATCAGGCTGGCTTAAAATTCGGTGCGGAATTTAACTACGGTTCCAAGTACTGGTTGGCAATGTCCCCGGGACATGATGATATCTATCAGTCCAAACTCGCCACCAGAGGCCAGGTCTATGAGTTATACACCATCTGGGATCTCCCGACTGGCGAGGCCCTCTCCAAATATGCCAAGACCTTTATGCGATTGGGATACCAGCATTACGAATATGATTATTCCGGTTCAGGGGACTGGAATGTCACTCCATATGATCTAGGTAGATGCAGATAGACCGTCAAACGTTGCAGAGTGATTAGGCAAGATCCTGTGGAAAGTGCCGATCAAATTTATCTCACCTTCGAGGCAGCCTTCTAATAGCACAATATTCATACGGATACCTGAAAAGGCCATGTTCACATAAGTGAATATGGCCTTTTTTATTGCCGCATGGCTTTGACTGCTATACTTTGAAGAGGCTCATCAGAAGGATTCGTTATAATATCGTAAAAAAGAAGAACAGGTTTTCGATAATGTCCAAACTATCCGTGCAACATCCAGGCATGAGAGTGAAAAATTTTGCAGTACAAAACACCACGCACTGCAGTTACGCGATGTTCGATCGACATGGGGGCGTAAGCGGAGGGCCGTTTGCATCACTCAATGTCGGTGATCATGTGGGGGATGAGGAAACGGCTGTGCAGGAGAACCGTGGGAAGGTAAAAAGGATTATGGAGGTTCCCCATCTGCTTTCGGCGAAGCAGGTTCATGGTACAGGAATATACTGTTTAACCGAACCGCTGGTGCTTGATAAAGAGGTGGAGGGCTTCGACGCCCTGATCACCGACCTTTCAGACGTGGGCTTAATGATTCAACAGGCTGATTGCCAGGCGGTATTGCTCTTTGATTCGGTAAGAGAAGTGATTGCGGCCGTACATTGTGGCTGGCGGGGGAGCGTGCAAGGTATTCTGGAGCGGGTGATCTCGGTCATGGTGAAAAACTATGGGACAGCTCCTGCTGATTTGCAGGCTGTCGTCAGTCCTTCCCTTGGTCCTTGCTGTGCCGAATTTGTCAATCATCAGCGAGAGCTCCCCTCAGATTTTCGGCAGTTCATGGTACGGGATAATTATTTTGATTTCTGGCTGATCAGCAAACATCAGTTAATGACCGCAGGAATGTCAGAGGAAAGAATCAGGACGACAGAAATTTGCACCTGCTGTTCCGATGATTATTTTTCCTATCGGCGGGCAACCCGCCTGAGTTATGGGCTGACCGGCAGAAATTGTTCGGTAATCGCTCTTAATAAAAATTCAGCCCAAAACCTTTAAAGCTAACTATGCGTATTTTACTTATTGAAGACGATGCAAAAATAGCCTCTTTTATTGAGAAAGGGTTAAAGGAAGCAGGGTTTAGTGTAGATAAATGTGCTGATGGTCAGTCGGGCCTGGAACAAGCCCTTTCCGTCTCCTACGATGCTGCGGTTGTGGATCTCATGCTGCCTCGCCTTGACGGGATGAGTGTTATCGAGACCATGCGGGCAGAAGACGTCAATACCCCTGTTCTCATCCTCAGCGCCAAGCAATCCGTTGATGACAGAATTCAAGGACTGCAGCGTGGAGGCGATGACTATATGGTCAAACCTTTTTCTTTCAGCGAACTGCTGGCCAGGGTCCAGGCTCTCATTCGCCGCGACAAGAAAAATACCAAACCGATGTTCCTGACGGTGGCTGATTTGGAAATGGATCTTCTTAAACATGAGGTATGCAGAAATGGAGAGAAAATCGAGCTGCCGGCCAAGGAGTATTCGCTTCTTGAATACATGATGCACAATCCCGGAATTGTCCTGTCCAAAACTTCGATCCTCGAACGAGTTTACGACTATGCCTTTGATCCCCAAACCAATGTGGTTGATGTGCTTGTCTGCCGTCTGCGAAATAAAGTCGATAAGGATTATCGGGACAAGATGATCCATACCGTCAGGGGCGTGGGGTATGTTCTTAAAGCTCAGTAGAGAGGATTTTTCCTGGTCCCGTTCAAAAAAAGCGTTGCCGGTATTCCTCCTTCTTTGGGTCGGCGGACTCCTGCTTGGTCTGCTGTACCTTTTCAGCGTTCGCACGCATCTTCAGACAATCGAGCGTAACCAGACCGATAAGCTTCTCGATATGTATCTTGCAGTGAATAAATCTTCAAATCGCCTCATTGGTGCTTCTCCGCCGGAGCGTGATACTTTATTACAAGGATTGGTCTTTATCCGGATTACTCAGGGCCACGACCAGATGGTGGTGGTCAGTGACCAGGCGGGTGCACCGAGTTTCAAGGAGATCATCAGCCTGCCGTCCGATAGTGCCGGGGTGTGGTTGCCCGTGGGAGCGGGAGAAGATAAGCATTTTCTGACCATCATCGTTCGGAAGTATGACAATGGAGTACTCATTCAGGCGGGGAAAGATGGCAGTGAAGGATATACTCTTTTAAGCCAGTTAATCCGGTATACGATATTTATCGTTCTGAGCAGCACCGTCATGCTCTGGCCGATTTCTCTCTATTTCATTAAACTTAGTCTTACTCCGTTGATAGCTACCCGCGAAAAAATCGCCGATCTTATTCAGCGGTCAAAGACTGGGCTGTTGTCGGAACAAGGTAACGGTCCGGAGCTGGACAGTCTTTACGGCCAGATAAATCAACTCATCAGACAAAACCGGCATCTGGTTTCGGAAATGCAAAATTCCCTTGATAACGTCGCCCATGATCTTCGCACGCCGATGACCAGACTGCGCTCTGTAGCGGAATACGGCCTGCAGGCCGAGGATGACACGTTGCGTCTGCGGGATGCACTCTCTGATTGTCTCGAAGAGTCGGAGCGGGTTCTGGCCATGCTGAAGATCATGATGAGTGTCGCGGAGGCTGAATCGGGAACCATGCGCCTGGAGTTGCAGAATTGCGATGTGCTTTCGACCCTGAAACAGGTCGTCACACTTTATGAATACGTTGCCGAAGAGAAAAAAGTGGCTGTATATTTACTGACGGATACGTCGGTAACAGCCAGCGTGGATAGCACGAGAATATTGCAGGTGTGGGCCAATCTCCTCGATAACGGTATAAAATACGGGAGAGAAGGGGGATGGGTGAAAATCGATGCGCAGGTCATCGGCGAACAACTGGCCGTAACCTTTGCGGATAATGGAATGGGCATTTCAGAATCTGAGCAGGGCAGGATTTGGGAGCGTCTTTATCGGGGGGATCGCAGCAGATCCAAGCAGGGGCTTGGTTTGGGACTCAGCTATGTGCATGCCGTGGTTGAGGCGCATGGGGGGACCGTTTCTGTGCAAAGCAAGCTTCATCAAGGGAGTCTGTTTGAGGTACGTTTACCGCTCGGTCATGCACCTATAAAAGAAAAATCGCAGATCAGCGGAGAATGATCGGACAGACGGATATCGGGGATATAAAAGTTATCGATTCGAATACCTGGACTGTACAGGATAAAATCAATCTGCCGTAGAGGAGCATGGCTCGGATGAGACGGTACATTGGTGAGGTTGGCGTTTTTAAGTCCTGTAGCGGCTAGGAAAAGATTCAGTTCCCGACTGCCCCAAAAGGTATTGAAATCTCCGGCAATGATGACCTCCTTGTCGGTATACCGGGTAAGGGCATGTAATTGTTCGAGCTGGTTCTGTCTGTGTCGGTATTTCAATGAAAGGTGGACTATAAAAATAGCGATGGTCTTCAAGTTCGTTTGGATAACCAGCCGCTTTACCCCTTGTTCAAAATAGTGGAAACGAAAATCCTCAATGCTTTGTTTGGTCAAAAGGGCGTTGGATTGCTGTTTGAGAACCGGGACTTTCTGTGCCAGTGATTTATTGTTGTACTTGCTTTCGACGACGTAATTATACCCCAGTTGGTCGGCGATGGTTTGCGCCTGACAGAAATGTCCGCTACGGTAGGAGCCGGAATCAACCTCGACCAGAGCAACGATATCGGGATTAACGGTGGCGATAAAGCTGATTATCCGTTGCAGATTGACCGAGGTTCGTTTGAAAAAGCCGGCAAAAGGCAACGGTAAATGATAGCCAAGTTTATGGCCGGTGCCGTATCGTATATTGTAAAGAAGTAATCGCATAGGAGTATGATACTGATTTGCACTATAGGAGGCAATGGTTGGTTGAAAGAAATGGACACAAAGTTGTGTTTTCGTAAAAGTCGGTTATAGAGTAATCTGGAGGATCGGATTTTCTCCCCAAAATAGTCAATAACACAGTCAATAACAGGGTGGGGTCAGGCAACGGCAGTAGGTCCCGCTTTATCACATAAGTATTTGGAATGATAATATGATAACAATTGGATCAAGAAAAAGTAAGCTTGCAATGTGGCAGACCGAAACCGTCGCCGGATATCTCAATGATGCCGGCATGGAGACGCAGATCTGTTCCATGGAGACCATAGGTGACAAGATACTTGATACGTCCATTGCCAAGATAGGCAGTAAAGGTGTGTTTACCGTTGAGCTTGAGAACCAGCTGGCGAGCGGAGCGACAGATATTGCGGTCCACAGTGCAAAAGACATGCAGTCGCAGTTGCCGGAAGGTTTCGTCCTTATCGCCTTTACCGAGCGAGAAAAGGTTAATGATGTGCTGGTGAGCACGGATCGCTCAATCGATATAACAGATAGCGCACGACCCCTGGTCGTCGGTACTTCCTCTGTGAGGCGGCGGGCTTTTCTCAAACACCATTATCCTCATGTTACAATTGTTGAAATGCGCGGCAATCTGCAGACCAGAATCAAAAAAATGGAAGCAGGAGATTGCGACGTGCTTATGCTGGCCTATGCCGGGGTGAAACGTATGGGCTATGGTGACCTGATCGTTATGGAGTTCGACGAACAGCAGTTTGTGCCCCCGGTCGGCCAGGGATGTATCGCCATTGAAGCTGCCGGTACGCTTGCTCCCGAGAGGTTGGAGAAGATCAGGAAATGTTTGAACAATCCGGTGAGCGAGGCGTGTCTTCTGGCCGAACGTGCTTTTTTGAAAAAGCTTGAAGGGGGATGCAGTATACCGGCTTTTGGCTATGCCGTTCTGGATGGCGAACAACTTACCCTAACCGCAGGACTCGCGAGTCTTGACGGGACCAGAATTCTTCGGACTACGGAAAAAGGCTCTTTGCAGGATCCGGAAAAATTGGGCAAGAAGGTCGGAGAATATATTCTGAATACCGGCGGACGGGAGATGCTCGCTGAAATCAGGCGGTTGCAGAAAATATAACAATTGTCTCAACCGTCGGTCTCTCTCAGCTCTTGACGTCCGGCAGATTTAAGGATAAAAATAGAGTTGTCAGGGTGTCGCTTAGACCATAAGAATTAGAAGAGGGAACCCGGTGTAAATCCGGGACGGGCCCGCCGCTGTGACCGGGGACGAAAATCGCCAAAGCCACTGAACCGAGAAATTTGTTCGGGAAGGCGCGATAAGTAGATTGAGCCGGAAGTCAGAATACCTGCCTTGACAAATGAAGCAATTCTCCCCGCGGATCAGGGAGAAAGAGCACTATTGCAACTTGTCTGTGGTGAAATCAGGGCCCCCGGACCAAATACTATTTGGTCCGGGGGCTTTTTTTTGTCGCCGGATCGAATCTATTCTTAACATGGAGGAATGGCTCATGGACAAAAGAGAACTGGCGTATGCAAGACAGACAATGTTGGCAGTAAAAGACTGGGATGCTTTTCAGAACGTTCTCAGATTTATGGCAAAACTTGTTAAACCCTCAACCACCGAAGTCTGCACCATCGGGATGAAAAAGGTCCGATAATAAAAGAAGGGTCTGGCGGTCGTAGTTGGGTTTGACCGGCAGACTCTCTTTCGTTTACAATAAAAGAACTTTTTGAGAGCTGTACAGCTTGGACTCTCTTTTAATCAAACGGAAGAAAATAAATGATCAATGATAACATCAGGGTCGGCATTATTGGCACAGGAAAGCATGGCAGCCGTTATGCCAATCATATTGTGCAGGATCTCAGTCACTGTTTTCATCTTGCGGCTATCAGCCGACGATCGGTTGCGGCAAAAGAACAGGCTCAAGCCTGGAACACCACGCTTTTTAGCGATTGGCGGGACCTGGTCAGCTCTGAATTGGTTGATGTGGTTATTTGTGTTACGACACCCAATCTTAATCCGGAAATCGCGAAGTTTTGTGCTGAACAAAGAAAACCGCTGTTGATTGAAAAACCGCTTACCACTGATTTTTACGCAGCCCGAGAGCTTGTCGATCTCTTTGATAGTTTGTCCCTGCCACTCACCGTCAGCCAGACGCTAAGGTATAACAGTGTCATACTCGCTCTGCGGGATAACTTAGCCGTAATGGGCAGGCTGTTTTCCCTTTGCGCTACCCATCGATTGGAGCCTTCTACGCTGTCCTGGCTTGAACAGCCGGAAATCGCCGGCGGAGGTGTGATCTTTCATACAGCGGTACATCTTTTCGATGCTCTTCGTTTTATCACCGGAGAAGAGGTCGTAAAGATTCGGGCGACCAGCCAAAATATATATAATCCACGACTGGAAGATCTGTTAATTGCCGAGGTCATCCTTTCAAACGGCGCCTTAGGGATTATTGATACCAGTAAGGTCAGTCCTTCGCGGGCATGCAGGTATGAATTTGTTTGTGAAAAAGGACAGTTACACGGTGACCAGGTGCACGGTCTCCTGCAAAGAATCGAAAATTCTAAAATCGAAGATCTGCCTGTCATACAGCCGGGTCAGGCTATTCTGCCGCTCCTTCTGGATTGGTATGCCTCACTTCGTGGAGAGGGAAAAAATCCTATTCCCGGGACAGAAGGACTCGCCGCAGTAAAAATTTGTCATGCCTGCCGAAAATCAGTCGAAACCGGGCAGTGGGTGGACATTGAAGACTTGTAAATCGAACTTATTCGGACTAGAATGCAAAAGCGTTCTGATAAGATTCAAGCGAGATACCCTGACCTAAAAAAAATGGCTGGACATGTCTCGCCGACTGTGATAATTGACAGAACACATTCCGAGAGGAATAACAAAAAATTATTGGATTGTCGGGGAGTGGCTCAGTCTGGTAGAGCACAGCGTTCGGGACGCTGGGGTCGGAGGTTCAAATCCTCTCTTCCCGACCATTTTATACATAAGTGGTTGATTTCTAACTACTTTCGAAATAGGCCGTTGAGACTGGTACAAAGAACTTGTACATAAGTTGCTCAATGGCCTTTTTTCGTTGTCGCCAGCTGTACTTCACCTTCAGCAGATACAGCCGTGAAAACAGTTACTTACCTATACCGCAACAGTTTCGAAATCTATTTTTTTCGCATTGCAGTTCCGATGAAATTCCGGCAATATATAGGACGTAGTGAAATCAAAAAGAGTCTCCGGACAAAATCATTTTCAGTGGCCGTTCGTTGGTCACAGATTATCGCCGGGAAAGTATTTGAACTGTTTGAGAAGGCTTCAGAGATGATAGATGACGACTGGTGGAAAATAGCTAACCACCTCTATGCATGTACCAATTTCAGATTATGACAATCACGGATTGTTGAGCATTATGTTGTCGATGGATGTCGAGGTCCTCCGCTTTACTCATTTTATAAGCGTCGACCTTCCCTCCTTGAAGTTTTCTGAATTGATCCAGTCGTAGTTGCGATCGCCGGAACACTATAGGCATGCAGGCGAATCCAACTATGAGCAAAAATGCTACGGATTGCCCAGCCAATTTTAGCTGGTGTGTTTGTTCTCCGATGATAAGACCGCTGCATGATATTAGAGCGGCGAGTATGAAGAAATTCTGAAGTGTCGAACGTTTCAATTGTCGTGAATCATCTTGAAGATTTTTCATGTAGTCATCCTTTTTCGAAATCGTTTAATTTTCTAGTTCTTTGCTGTTTGGTATGTAATGAGGCTTCTTGGAGGATAGAGCTGTTATGGCATCGACAAATTTGTATGGCTCGTTGGCCAAGCGCTCAAGAGAGGCGTTCCCGTTGTAAGCAACTGCGCATTGAATTGTGTTGCCGTCGTCAGTAAACTTCCCCGCCAGACCGACCGGCTCAAAAAGCACATTATTTATCAAAATACCGACGGAGACTGAACCTGATGCTGCCGGAATATCTTGTATTTCATACAGAATCATTTGTTGACAATCTGGAGCGTAGACACCATGAAGGCCATATGTCGTTTGCACAGTTCCGATCTTCATTACTGCAGTCGCTTCGATCTCAACTTCATTATCTGTGGTTTCTTTTTCTATTATGTTCCTGATATATAAAGTCAGTTTCGCAGGGTTGTGACGTGGCTCAGCAAGTTCAACAACGCCACTGAATGTGTCCCCTGTTTTAACGGAAATTATTCGCCGGGTTGTTTCCTTTTTGGCGGATCTCTTAGATAACCTGTCATGAACTTGTAAGGCAGTTGTGAGGTTTGCCGGATTATCGTGGTATTCTTCAAAGTTGGATGCACCGAGAGCAGTGTTCAGCATAAAACAGAGCATCAGCAGGAATCCGATTATGATTGATTTGAGCATCGAGTATCTTTCCTGAAATTTTTTGTTGAGTTCTTGATATCATGCAATGCGATCATCTAAGCACAATTTGGGCCAATTGATCAGACTATGTTTATAGTGCAACAACCCGTTGGGAAATAACAATAAATTGTAGTCGTTCCTGGAAAGCCATGAAATCAGGAAATATTAGAATGTTGATATTGCGAATTTATTGGTAACCAAATATCAATTAGTTTATGATCGTGAATCCGTTAATGTTAGGTGTTCTCAAACTGTAACAGCATTCATTTGGTACGATTTGTGGATAAATCACGACCTAAGCTTCATGTTCTTGTAGATTCGAGGGAGCCCTCCGTCTCGTTTGCTCGGTATTTTTATAGTTGTTCGGAATATGCGTTAGGCGAAGTCGAACATATACGGGAAATTGCCTTTGCAGACAGGTTTGAGCGTCTCCTGCGACGCTGTTCTTTGCAGGATGAACTGCTTATTTCAGTATGCTACCTTTCAAAGGAACAATTGGAGCGCGCATCTTCGCTGTTTAGGTCCAGTCGATATGCTCAATATAGAATTACTCTGGCAGCGTGTGATAGTTTTGGTCATATGAGAGAGTGGTGTTCTGTTACTGGATGCAGATTCCTGCCCAATCAATATAAAAAAAGAACCCATCCTAAAAGTTTTACCGACAACAAATCTATTAAACGTCAGAATGAACACCTTGAAAGGATCTGGGTGCAATACAGACTGATGCTCGCAATAATTTCTCGAACCGTTAGTCTTGGAGAAGTTTGCAGGCAATTGATGTTAGGGAATGCTGCTTTCGGTGATACTATCGGGAAAGAACAAGCTCGTGCACTCAGGTACTTCGAATTGGGTGAACCGGATATGGCTGGTGGAAGTTACTCTTGTGAACAAACACAAGAGACCAACTCCATTGATGAATTACGGCTTCGGATAAACAAAATCGCAGCCACCGATTTCAATATTCTCATAAAAGGTGAGTCGGGGAGTGGTAAAGAAGCCGTTGCCTGGTCAATTCATGAGCTCAGTTCCAGGCGCGACAGTCCGTTTCTAATAATCAATTGTGCAGGAATCCCAGATGAGCTGCTTGAGAGTGAAATGTTTGGATATCGCAAAGGTTCACACAATCAAGCGTATGAAGATGCTCCAGGGCTGTTGGACTCAGCCGATGGCGGTACATTATTCTTGGACGAATTACCGGATATGAGTCCAAGAATACAAGCCAAGCTGTTGCGGTTTATGGAAAGTGGAGAGTACCGGCCGTTGGGAGGTACCGAAAACCGATATTCAGATACACGAATCATTGCAGCGGGCCAGCCTGCTCGTCTCGACGCTGCCGATGGCGTAAGACCGGATTTGCAAAGTAGGATAGGGCAGTTGGACGTTGAGATAATGCCACTTCGTGAAGTCGAAATGAGAAGTCCCGGTACCATATACAAAATTGCCTTTATTCTTTTGGAGCGCTTTGTCTGGACAACGATTTTCTATGAGAATGAAACTCGTGAATTGACCCCTAAAGATATAAAACAGTTTCAGTTGGCACTGGCGTCACCGCACAATCTTGAATTGCTATCCAGAAACCAATGGAAAGACTCGAATGTCAGAGAATTAAACAATTTTCTCCGCAAGTGGATAGTCTTTGGAGATGGTGAGTTCAAACACTTAAAAAGCCCATCGCTGACCCAAGGTGCTACATGTGGTGAATCGCTAACACCGATTTTCTATGACGAAAAATTGCATGAATTCTTGATGAAGCCCAAGGACCGTAAGGAACTCAAAGAGCTGTTTGCCAAAAAGCCTCTGCACAACCTGAAAAAGTCCTATGTCAGGCACCTGTTTGAAATTTACTCAAAAGTTATCGAGCAGGAAAATAAGAATTTGGATATGCCTCAGAAAGCAACACAAAAGGAGCTGGCGACACTGATGGGCGTTACTGAGAACACTATCAGCAGGCACCTCAATTAACGTCCATGATCTCTCTGTCAACCACAGATTTTTTGGTAATCGCTGCTTATCTTGGTGTAATTGTCATCGTATCAATTCTGTTTCGTGCCAAACGGTTTAACCATATGTTTGGTGAGGACAAAAAGCCGAGTTGGTTGCTGCTCGCGGCCTCACTGCTCATGATTGAGTGGAGTCCAATGACCGACATGATGAGCATGGGACTCATCTTGGAAAATGGCTATTCCGGAATATGGATGTTGAAAAGCAGGTTTTGGCTGGCTGGAGTTCCTGCCATCCTTTATGCGACCATGTGGTCGAGGTTGAAATTCCAGACTGACAATGAATTAATACGTTTACGGTTTTCGGGGAAATCTGCGGTCTTTCTCCATATCTTCCGGGCTATTTTTCTGTCGATATTCGTGATACCGCTCGTTGGGTCGTTTATCATCCTTGCTTTGAGAAAATTGTTTGATGTGTTGCAGTTAGGTCCCTTCCTGAATCCTGAAATCGTATTGGTTGTTGGCGTGTTATTGCTGGTATTGAAGAACTCCTTTCATCAGAAAATTCGGACGGATTTGCTGAATGCGGCAGTTTGTTTGGCAGCACCGATCCTCGTTTGTTTCTTCCTGCTGCAGGCTTATGGCGGATTTGAAAACATTTATAGTTCTCTCAAGATAGTTGCCGGTAATGAAATCCAACTGATACCAACAATCAATGATCCCAAAAACAGCGGTTCGTTTGCAAACTTCTTTGTTTTCATCTTTGTTCAGTGGTGGTCGGTGACTATCGTCGATAACTCCGATCCGAATGCACAACGACATATCCAGGCCAAGAGCCAGTTTGCGGCATTCAAGACGCTCTTTATCCCGATAATAGTAACGAGCTTGATGTTTGTGTTTGTCAGTACAATATGGGACTGCGGGTTGCTTGAATACAAGGTTAATGATTATGCACATGTCGACAAAGAAGCGTTCTATCTGCAAGTGGCGCTGCAACATCTGCCTGATGGTTTTAAAGCCGTTGTCCTGATTGCGATTCTCTTCAGCTTTGTTACGACCCTCGAGAGCATTATTAACTGGGGAGGTGGTTTGCTTACCGTTGATATCGTCAAGACATACCTTTTCAAAGATGGGAAGGACTGGCAATACAGGTACCTCTCATTTGTAGCGATGCTCGTTGTGTCGACGGTATCTCTTCTGTTTGCTTTCAATAGTGACAAAATAATCAACTTGCAGAAATTTATTTTTTCGATCAGTGCGGGGGTTGCACCGGTATTTTTGCTTCGTTGGTTTTGGTGGCGAATAAATGCCTGGACTCAAATATCTGCAATGCTCAGCTCACTCATTTACACTTTGGCATATGAGTATTTCTATCAAAGCAGTTTAGTCTTCACGGCATATATGGAAACGATCAGCTTGGAAACCGGGCTTTCGCCATATCCTTTAAAGCTCGTTATCTTGACGATTCTCGTTGTCGCGACATGGTTGACTGTCATGTGCTACACCAAGCCTGATGACAAAGAACATCTCTCAAGATTTGTAGAACAGACTGGGACTGGAGGTAGATGGCCCGATGGTTTTTCTCGGATGAATTATCAGTTGAGCAAGCGCCTTTCTTTATGTCTTGTATTCGCGGTCACTTACATTCTACCGTTTCTGTTCATTTGGCAGTTCAAATTTGGCAATCCTGTAGCTGCTGTATCCCTCCTTGTTGTCTTCGTGGTCCTTGTCGTTTACGTCTACCGGTCAATGTCGGTATTGTTAGCGGTGAGAGGTGGCACGAATGAATGAACGGCGGGGTGGCTTGTAATCAGCTTGAGAACTTAAAATATCAAACTGTTGCCGCCTGTGCGAACGATTATATATTTTCCGGACGGAGCTGCAAAGTTTTACTGGTTCTTCTGGGTGGTATAACCTCTTGTTCAAGATCGGACTATATTATATTCGGCATGGTGTATATTTTTCAACGTAATTACGGAAGCTTTCAGGTCTTGTGTGATCTTCTCTCTGTATAAGCAACCGTTGCATCTTATGATCGACAGCAAGTAAATCTCACTGTGGCCATAGTATCATTGCAGTATCTCCAAGAAATTGTTATAAAAATCTGTGTAGTTATAATCAGATAGATCATGTGAGGAGGTGTGCCGTGGCCGTTCCGGATTTCCAGTCATTTTTTCTGCCGTTGTTACGATTCGCTGAAAATGGCGCAGTCCACAGCCTCCAAGAGGCATATGCAGCAATGGCTGAGCATTTTCAATTGAGCGAAGCCGACCGGAAAGAGATGCTGCCGAGTCGTTCTCAAGCCATTTATAAAAATCGTGTCGCTTGGGCACGGACTTATTTGGGCAAGGCTCTGCTCCTTGAAAGCCCGAAGCGTGGATCATTTTGCATAACGGAACGCGGCAAGGAATTGCTGGCCGGTAATCCGTCAACATTACGCGTCAAGCACCTCAAGTGTTATCCGGAATTTGTTGCCTTTCATACTCAAGGCGGAGACACTGATAAAACTGAAAAGAACCTGGCCGTAATCGACGATGGAGATGAAAAATCGTCAACACCGGACGAGATCTTTGAAATGGCATACCAAGAGATGCGCGCTGGTTTGGCAACTGAACTTCATTTCATTGGTATCGAATAACTCGCCGGAATTTTTTGAGCAGCTCGTCGTCAGGCTCCTCGTCAAGATGGGATATGGCGGTTCCATCAAGGATGCTGGTCAGGCCATAGGCCGTTCTGGCGATGAAGGCATCGATGGTATTATAAAAGAAGATAAGCTCGGCTTGGATGTCATCTATATCCAAGCAAAACGTTGGCAGGGTTCGGTTGGCAGACCGGAAATCCAGAAGTTTGTCGGTGCCTTGCATGGACAACGGGCGAAGAAGGGTGTATTCATCACAACCGGTAGTTTTACTAAAGACGCTCAGTTGTATGTCGCAACAATAGATCCGAAAGTTGTGCTTGTTGATGGCGGTCGGTTGGTGGAACTGATGATAGACCACAACCTGGGAGTTTCCATAGCCGACACTTACGAAATTAAAAAGGTCGATTCGGATTTTTTCCTTGAGGGATAGTCGTAGCCAGCGTATTACCAAAATCTCAAGGTTTTGGTTGAGGTATCTGGCCTGATTCTGATGCCTTGCAATCTCAAGCACTTCAAATACACAGAACAAAATTTTCAGATGGTAGAAAGGAAATACAATAATGCCTGAATTGATATGGAAAGGCAAAGAACAGGTTATAAACCATCACCTCGATGTGCCTGTCCGAGTACTTGACCTACAGTATACATTCAACGGTGAAACTGAGAGCGGGAATAAGATTATCCATGGCGATAATCTGGAAGCGCTTAAGGCTCTACTTCCAGAGTACGAGGGGCGGGTGAAGTGTATCTATATCGATCCACCTTACAACACCGGCAACGAATCGTGGGTTTATAACGACAACGTCAAAGACCCGAGAATTGTGAAATGGCTCGGCCAGGTAGTTGGGAAGGATGGGGAAGATTTTTGTCGGCATGACAAATGGCTATGTATGATGTATCCGAGGTTGCAGCTCTTGAAGCGACTGCTGGCTGATGATGGAAGTATTTGGATTTCTATAGATGACAACGAACAGGCACATCTGCGCAGTATGATGGATGAAATATTCGGCCGACAGAACTTTATCGCCAGCGTTATTTGGCAGAAAGTATATTCGCCTAAGAATTCGGCGAAACACTTCTCGGAAGATCATGATTTCATAATGGTTTATGCGAAGAATTCGACAAGATGGTTTCCTCATCCGATGCCGCGTACTGAAATGCAAGATAAGGCTTATAAAAATTATGATGATGATTCGAGAGGACTTTGGAAAGCGAGTGATCTTTCTGCCAGAAACTTTTATGGAGAAGGTACTTATTCCATTGTGTGTCCCTCAGGCCGGAGAATAGAAGGCCCACCTTCTGGGAGGTATTGGCAAATTTCTCGACAAAAGTTTGAAGAGCTGAATAAAGACAAGCGGATCTGGTGGGGGAAGAAAGGCAATAATGTTCCGGCGATTAAACGTTTTCTCTCAGAGGTTAAACAGGGGGTTGTCCCTCAAACTCTTTGGCCATATCAGGAGGTCGGTCATACTCAAGATGCTAAAAAGGAACTACTTAATATCCTTAATTTTGCCACCTCCGCTGATGTTTTTATTACCCCAAAACCGACTCGGTTAATTGATCGTATTCTGCATATTGCTGCCGACAAAGACTCAGTAATCCTTGACTCATTTGCTGGCTCGGGGACGACTGGCCATGCTGTGCTCAATCTTAATCGTAAGGACAATGGAAAACGCAAGTTCATTCTCATTGAAATGATGGATTATGCTGAATCGATGACCAGTGAACGTGTCAGGCGAGTCGTTAGAGGCTATGGTAATGGAGACAAAGCTTTTCCCGGTACTGGTGGGGATTTTTCCTATTACACTCTCGGCGAACATGTATTTGATGAAGATGGCAATCTCAATCCATCCCTCGACACCTCGACTCTCCGAAATTATGTAGCGAGGACTGAACGGTTGCCGGAAGTGGAGAACGGCGAGCATATGTACTGGCTCGGGGAGTGGGAGCGGACCAGCTATTATTTTTATTATGATAAGGATCGGGCGACAGTCCTCAACCTGGAATTCCTGGCAACTTTGACGAAGAAGACCGAAAAATACATCATATATGCTGATTCTTGTCTGTTGGACGAGGACTTCATGCAGCGGTACAATATTCAGTTTAAAAAAATTCCTCGGGATATTTCCCGGTTCTGAAGGTGACATATGGAGTTGCTACCGTATCAACAACAAGTGGTTTGTGACCTGACCGATTTCTTGGGACATGTGGAACGGTTGGGCAACCTGAAACAGGCGTTTGCACAGTATTGGACTGAACGCGGAGTTGCTCGTCCAGAACCGTATCGGGAATCTATTCCGCAAACTCCACATTTATGTATTAAGGTTCCGACCGGTGGCGGTAAGACCTTCATCGCCGTCAACGCCATCAAACCGATATTTGACGCCTTGGCTATCTATGCTCGGGAAGAATTGAAGACTGTTGTCTGGTTAGTACCGTCAAGCGCAATTCTGGAGCAAACTGAAAAATGTCTTGGTAACCCACAACATCCGTATCGCCGCAAACTCGACAATCAGTTCAATGGCCGGGTCATGGTGTATTCCAAGAAGGATCTGTTGCAGGGAGCCGGTTTCAATCCAACCAGCGTTCGCGAAAATCTTAATATTTTTGTTCTCAGTTATGCCTCGTTTCGGACCAGTAATAAAGAAGGGCGTAAGGCATTCCAGGAAAATAGTATATTGACAGCTTTCACTCATAAGATGGAGCCTTCAGAAATATTGACCGATGTCGATGAGTCGGCACTGATCAATGTGATCCGCTCATTGAATCCGGTCTGCATTGTTGACGAAAGTCACAACGCGGGCTCAACTTTGAGCAAGGCTATGCTTGCTGATTTCAAACCGTGCATGATTCTTGACTTGACTGCCACTCCGCGAAAAGAAAGCAATATCATTAGTTATGTCGACGCGGCTCAGCTCAAGACCTATCACATGGTGAAATTACCAGTCATCGTCTATAACCATCATTCCAGCAAGGACGTCATAGGCAACGCTATCCAGTTACGCAACAATCTCGAAAAACAAGCAATAGCGGAACAACAAAAAGGTGGCGATTACATAAGGCCGATAGTTTTATTTCAGGCCGAATCCAATACCGGCAGTGAGGACCGGGAGACCTTCAACGAGATTAAAAAGCGGCTTGTTCGTCTTGGTATAAACGAGGACGAAATCGCCATCAAAACGGCGAGTATCAATGAATTAAAAAACGAAGACTTACTTTCTTCCAGTTGCCCGATTCGTTATATAATTACGGTTAATGCTCTGAAGGAGGGCTGGGATTGCTCATTTGCTTACATATTAGCGACGATAGCCAACCGCCATTCTCTCGTGGATGTCGAACAGATCGTCGGTCGAGTTCTCCGACAGCCTTATGCACGTCGACAGCACAATAACCTCTTGAACAACTCGTACGTGTTGGCATCTTCAGCCGATTTTATTAGTACACTCGACCGGATTGTCGGAGGACTGAATCAGGCTGGTTTTTCCAAGAAAGACTTGCGAGCCAAAGATGTAAGTGCTTTAGAAAGTGCCGAACCTTTGACCGCAGCCGAGCCACGTCAGCCAAGTTTGTTTGACGTCTCTTCTCATGAAAGTCAGGGCTCCGACACACCAGAGATGATAAGCGACGAGATTGAATGGCCGGAAAGACTTCCGGACTCTTCGTCTGATGGCGCAGAAGGTTCCAAGGAAAATAGCCCTGGCAATGCTACTGTTCAGGAAATGCTGGTGATAGCTGGTCAGATCAGTGAGGAGTACGAAGAGAAAGCAGCGCAGATTGCTGATGACTCAGTTCCTATGGAGGTCAGGGAAAAGATGAATACATTTTGCATGGTGAGTCAATTTACCCAAGAGGCAAAAGCTATTCAGTTACCGCAATTTGCACTTCGAATTCCGGGGATGAGCCTCTTTGGTGATGGTCCTTTTGTGCTTAACAAGGAAGAACTGCTGAAAAATTATCGTTTGAGTCAAGCGGACAGCCGTATCGATTTTCAGGCGATCGGTGAGGAAGCGTATCGTGTCGACTTGGAGGAAGTAGGCGAGCACGATTACAAACCTCAATTTTGGAAATTGCAAAACACTAGCCGAGAACAACTAGTGGAATATCTTCTTGCGCGACCTGCCGAGTCGATTAAAAAGGAAGCTGCAGGACGGCTTTTTAAAATTATCGGCAACATGCGACCTATTGATGACCAGGAAGTAAAAAACTATATCCGGCGGATTATTGACTCGATGAATACCGAGCAACTCCACGACTGTCTGCGCCGTGAACACAGTTACCGCAACAAAATCAAAGAGAAGATAAATAGCCTCGCAACAGATTACGCCGAAACTACTTTCTTTCAGTGGTTGGCTGCTGACAAGATAGAGATGATGTCAACTTACACGTTGCCGGAAACAATTTCCCCAGTAGCACCAGCACCGGCCATTGCCGCAAGTCTTTACACAACAGAAAGTCTGCTCAACTCTTTGGAAGCAAAAGTGATCAACGAAATTGCCAATCTCGACAATGTGTTATTCTGGCACAAGATCATTGAGCGCAACGGCTTCGTCCTTAATGGCTTTATCAACCATTATCCGGATTTCTTGGTACGGACGAGGAATGGCAAAACATTGTTGATTGAAGCTAAGGGGGACGATCGGGACAATTCAGATTCAAGCCGAAAACTCAAGCTCGGTCAGGCATGGGCTAACACAGCCGGTAATGATTTTCGTTATTTTATGGTATTTGATAACAACCCGATTGAAAACGCCCATCGACTTGATGAACTACTTTCGATTGTTGCCAGTCTCTAAAGTTGGACCACATAAAAGGATCAGCGGTACGGTCAGATTGGAGTCGTCAGGAAGAGAATACCGGCTGCGCGCATTCGATTGGGACATACAATGAAATTCATAGTCAGTTTAATCTCCGCCTTCATCATAATCGTCTCTTTCACGGGACAATGCGTCGCATTCACGTTTGATAAGTGGGAATCCGGAATTTCTTGCGATGAAGCCTATCGGATAGCTGTAACCAATGGAATACAGCTTCGTCCAAGCGGGTATCGTGGTGGTCCTGGTAAGGCGCTTTTAAGCCGAGAGTATGATGACACATTGATGGGCGAACCAGCGGAAATTGTTTTGTTCTTTACACCGATAACGAAAAAACTCTGCAGAATTTATGTGACCTGGAATCGCAGTTCTAAAATCCAGTCAATACAGCCAGCGCGACTAGATGCATTGTTCGATGAAGTTAAAAATATATTGAACGAGAAACATTCGAACGATGCTTCAACCAATCATCGGATTTACCAAAATACATTTATGTGTGGCGGTATCAAGAAGGGTCAAGTGAAAGAGATTCTCATTCGCAAACTGGATTATACAATCGAGTTATCTCAGTCAGTACCGTGTAACTGGGTGACAGTAGAGTATAAGGATTCGGTGTTGATGCAGCTCCAAGATTCTGAGATTCAGCATGGTCAAAATGACACGGCGGCTGATTACAAAAAAGAATGTTACAGAGTATCGATTGGTCACGGCATCAATGGTACTCAGACTTGCAGAAGAAAGACGCAAGACTGAACATTGCCAAGTTATGTTCATTAACCACGTTCAGATATCATAAAACAGTGCCGGAGGCGGCAAATCCGACCTGTAAGGCTAGAATGACCATGAGGAGATGGTGAATGAGTGATCAGCTGAATTCGATGATTGTATCAAAGGACTTTGCCGGTATTCTCGGTAGATTGCGGAAAGAATATTATGTTGACGATGAAGATTCTCTTTGTGATCGATGCTACGACATTGCAAAAGCGGTTTATAAATAAGTAAGCAGATAATTGGCTACTATGATTCTTGATATCGTGTTTAGCGATACTGCAGGCCATGATTGAGCAATGGGTGGAGATGGACGGGTCGGGATGACACTATCCATCTGTTGTTACTGTTGCGCCGACAGATTAATCCGACTCGGCACTGATCCAGGCGAATCGTGATCAAATACTATCAGTGTCTAAAGGGTGTCGAGGCAGCGATAGATAAAGGAGTATGGATTGACAGAGTGATCACAGGATTACTAGTCGGTAATACTTGAAGTTGTTTCATTACTCAACTTCACATGTTTGCTTGGGTACAATGAAAAGTAAAAGGCTATATTTTGGAATAAAGTTTTACGAGGACAACCGAAATAAAGATCTGATAAATATTCTTATCGCTGCGCTAAGGCGTGATGGCATTGAACCAATCTGCATGGCAAGTGATGTTGAAGAATGGGGTGCCGTGCAACCACCCCCAAAAGAACTCATGCAGAGGACATTTCGAGAGATTGATGCATCAGATCTTGTTGTCTTGGAAATGTCGGAGAAGGGCGTGGGGTTAGGCATTGAGGCCGGTTACGCTGTAGCGAAACGGAAACCTCTGGTTGTCTTGATTAAAGAAAGGTCTTGAGTTGAGCGGCACAATGCAGGGGGGGTGCGGATGTAATCATCTGTTACAGGGAGCCGGAGGAGATTGTGGTTTCCGCTAAACTCAATCGTTAAAAATGTGATATCTGCACTTTAAAACAATGAACTGTACTTTTTAGCAGGGACGTTTAACATGATACAAACTACTTGGACATTACTTGTACAAAGCAGGCGACAAATTTGAAAGTAAAACTTAATAAAATCAACGACATACTCGACGCTGGGGGCGGAGGTTCAAATTCTCTTCCCGACCATTTTTAAAGGGGTTTCAGGCGATTGCTTGAGACCCTTTTTTTCGTGAAGGTGTTGCCCAAGTGTTACCATTATCAGCTTGATAAAAAAAGCTGACTTGTAAAAGAAAAGAGCTGGAAACGGGGAATCCTCTTAATGAATTTACCCGATGTCTAAAGGAGATAGAATAAAATGGTGGCCAGATCAATTAAAGTCGTCCAGATTCTGCCGGAGCTGGAGAGCGGCGGGGTAGAGCGAGGCACCCTTGAAGTAGGAAAATACCTTGCCGATCACGGAGATGATTCCGTGGTGATTTCCGGTGGAGGAAGGCTGGTCGCCCAACTGGAGCGGGAAGGCAGCAGCCATTTGACCTGGCAGCATATAGGCGAAAAGAGCCCGAGATGCCTTCGTTATATTGTTCAGTTACGAAAGTTCCTTGTGGAAGAAAAGGTGGATATCCTTCATATCAGATCCAGGCTTCCGGCCTGGGTAGGTTATCTGGCATGGAAAAGCCTTCCCAAGCACAAAAGACCTGCTTTGGTCTGCACCTTCCATGGATTTCATTCCATCAACAAATACAGCGAGATCATTACTAAAGGCGATAAGGTCATTGCTGTTTCCAATGCGATAAAGCAACATGTCCAAGAGGCATATCATGTTGCTGATGAAAGAATAGAAATGATTCATAGAGGGTTTGATGAAAATGTATTTAACCCGGAAAATGTATCCCCTGAGCGAGTTCAAGCATTACTGGAGAAATGGAACCTTACCGATAACAAATTTCCCATTGTGATGCTCCCTGCTCGTTTGACCCGTTTAAAAGGGCATAAGGTCTTCATCAAAAGTCTCTCTATGCTTAAAAACCAGGAATGGATTGGTCTTTGTGTCGGAGATATTAATGAAAAGTCCTCCTATCATGCAGAGCTTATGGAATTTTATCATCAATCGGGTGTAGAGGATAAAATTCATTTTGTCGGCCACTGTGAAGATATGCCCGCGGCAATGAAGCTTGCCGATATTGTGGTATCTTCTTCTATAAAACCGGAAGCCTGCAGCAGAATTATTTTTGAAGCACAGGCCATGGGAACACCCGTGATTGCCTCGGCCCATGGAGGGAGTCCGGAATCCATAGTACATGAGAAAACAGGCTTTCTTGTGAAACCAGGCGATCCTGAAAGTATGGCAGAAGCACTGAATATTCTGATCTCAGACAGGCAACAGTGCGAACACATGGGAGAAGATGCCCGGAAATGGGTAAACGAAAACTTCACCATAAACATGATGTGTCGGAAAACACTGAAACTGTACCATGAGCTGCTAAAAGGCAGAGTATAAGACTCAGCCTGATTTTTCCTGGGTCTGCTTGTCCGGGTCGTGTTTCCAGAGGGATCGCACCATATCCACCGGGAACGGGAAAACAATAGTGTTGGTATTATCGTTCGTGGAAATATCACTTAAGGTCTGCAGGTAGCGAAGCTGCAAGGCCTGTGGGTTTTGGGAGATAACTTTGGCGGCGGCAAGCAATTTTTCCGAAGCCTGATATTCACCCTCTGCATGGATAACTTTTGCCCGCCTTTCCCGTTCCGCCTCTGCCTGTTTAGCAATGGCTCTGATCATTGTATCATTTAAGTCTATGTGTTTTATTTCGACATTAATCACCTTGATTCCCCAGGCATCGGCACGTTTGTCTATTATCTCCTGAATGTTTTCGTTCAATTTTTCACGTTCTGAAAGCATTTCGTCCAGGTCATGTTGACCGAGGACCGAGCGTAATGTCGTCTGTGCCAGCTGGTTTATGGCAACCAGGAAAAATTCAACCTGGATGATTGCTCTTTCCGGATCCACAACCCTGAAGTAGAGGACTGCATTGACCCGAACGGTTACATTGTCCTTTGAAATAACATCCTGTGACGGTATGTCCATGGTGACGACGCGAAGGTCGACTCGAAAAGCTCTCTGGATTCCAGGGACAATAATTCTCAGGCCCGGTTGTTTTACCGTTTGGAAACGGCCGAGAAAAAGAACAACCAGTCTTTCGTATTCTGTTACTATCCTAAACGAAATTGCAACCAAACCAATAATGAGAGCTATCGGTAGGATGTACTCTATGTATGGATATGAATATAGATGCATGTTATTGTCCTCCCTTTTGGCTTTCCACAGTCAGTTGCAGTCCATTTCGAGAAGTAATCTTCACCTTCTCCCCTTTTCGAATTTTCTCAGAGCTTATTGCCTGCCATGATTCTCCGAGAAGCCAGATTCTGCCTTCTCCGTCAAAATCTTCGGCGGCTTCGCCTATCATACCAATAAGTGCCTCCGCGCCGGTTCGGACTTTTTTCTTTCTGATAGTCAACGCCCGACCGGTCAGCAGCAGAATAAAGACTGCAGAGACAGCCGTTGTGCCGATTATCAGAGAGGTTGGAATTCTTAGGCTCTCATCATCTATCAGAATAAGCGAACCAACCGCAAAGGCGACAATTCCGCCAATCCCGAGCGATCCGAAACTTGGGATAAAGGCCTCACTGATCAAAAAGACCATGCCGAGGAGAATCAGAGCCAGTCCACTGTAATTGATCGGCAAAATCTGAAAGGCATAGAAGGCCAGTAGGAGAGAGATGCCTCCGGCAACGCCCGGCAGAAATATTCCGGGATTAGCCAGTTCGTAAATCAAACCATAGAATCCAAACAGCAAGAGAAAGTATGCAACACTTGGATCGCTTATCACCGAAAGCAGTTTGTATCGCCACGTTGGTTCAATCCTGGTGATTGTCAAATTTTTGGTGGAGATACTATAGGGCTTGGAATTGAGCTTTATTTGATGGCCATCCAGCTGACGGAGAAGATCGGTCAGGTCACTTGCGACGAAATCGATGACCTTTAAATGAAGAGCTTCTTCCGCGGACAGACTGACGGCTTCTCGTACTGCTCGCACGGCCCACTCAGCGTTGCGCCCATTTCGTTCAGCAAGAGCCTTGATATAGGCAGAGGCATCATTGATTATTTTTCGTCTTAGGGTTGAGGCATCATCTATCGCCAGATCATCTTTCGCCTTCTTCTTGTCATCCTGAGGCTTTGATGATCCTGGAAGTCCACCGATACTTATCGGGGTGGCGGCTCCCAGATTTGTTGCCGGCGCCATTGCCGCAACATGACTTGCATAGAGAATATAAGTGCCGGCGCTGGCTGCTCTCGCTCCTTCAGGTGCAACGTAGGTGACGACCGGAACGGGAGAAGCAAGAATCATCTGAATGATATCACGCATTGAGCGATCCAGCCCTCCCGGGGTGTCCATTTGCAGAATCACGAGAGCAACATTGCCGGCGGCTGCTTTTACCATGCCCTGCTTTATGTAATTACTTACAGCGGGACTGATGGCACCCTGTATCTCCAGCACCAGAGCCTGGTGGGGTTCGTCTGCCAGGGCGAGATGACTAAAAAATGGGGTGAAAGTGAGGCCGGCAATGAAGAGCAAAAAAATGCAGCGCTGAATCAGAGGTGTAAACCTGTTCACCATTCCGGGTACAGAATCAGACATCGGATACCTCCATCGGACATCGAAGTTTTTACGAGTTTATCTTATGTGGGAACGATGAACCCTTTTACGCCCGATGCACTGTGTTTACTCCTGCTTGATAGGGTAATGAACTTTTGTCTCAATGCCGTATTCAAATAATAATCACTGTATTATGTTGTGTCAGTTGCTTCCCGAACAGCCTCCCAATATGGTTTTTAGTCCTTCTTGAAATGCACCAGCACCGTACCTGTTTCCACAGCATCTCCTTGTTTTACGCAGACGGATTCGACAACGCCGTCAGCGGGCGCGGACACTGCACTTTCCATCTTCATCGACTCCAGAATTATCAATTCCTGGCCGCGGAATACCCGTTCACCGGCGTTGACTTTGATATCAACTATTAGCCCGGGCATTGGGCAGTCGAGGATGTTGCCACTGACTTTTTCGACCGGTGGCGGCATATACCCGGCAAGCGCCCACTCGCGCGGGTTGTATATCTCAAAGGAGGACAATACTCCACAGTAGGCGGCTTCGATGAAGTTGCCTTTGTATTTGAGGCGGAAAAAGGCGTCTTCACCGTTGATATTCAGCTTCAGGCGACGCCGGTAATACTCCATGGGTGGGATGGTGACTAAATAGACGGTCTCGTTGACCAGAACACTCCACTGCAGGTCGTCGTTTTTATTTTCAAGACGAAGATGAAAGGTCTGGTCTTCGCACTTGGCGACATACTCATACAGCTCTTTCGCGGGCGATGAAACACCAACTTTGGCCTTTAACGGCAGGAGCGATTTCTGGACCAGGTTTTCGCGCAGATGGTAGATCAGGGTGGTGGCAGTGGCCATGGCCTTCAGCACCTCGTCCGGCGGTGCGATCCTGGTCTCCGGATCAAGGAGATATGTCGAGATGAAATCGGTGGAGAGATCACCCTTGATGAAAACCGGGTGGGTGAGTACCTGATTGGCAAAATCGATATTGGTGAAAATCCCTTCGATGTGATAACCGTTCAAGGCCTGGACCATCCGCTTGCGGGCCTCTTCGCGGTTTTCTCCCCAGGTGATGACCTTGGCCAGCATGGGATCGTAATAAACACTCACGCTGCTGCCGGCATCGAAACCGGAATCAACCCGTATGTGTTTGCCCTGGGGTGCAGCATAGCGGGTAATCAGGCCGATGGAGGGGACAAAGCCACGCGCTGGATCCTCGGCGCAGATCCGCACTTCCATGGCCCAGCCGGTGAGGGTAACCTCCTCCTGGCTAAAGGGCAAAGGTTCACCCGCGGCGATTCGGAGCTGTAGTTGGACCAGATCAAGGGAATTGACCAGTTCGGTGACCGGATGTTCGACCTGCAACCGGGTGTTCATCTCCAGGAAAAAGAATTCGCCGTTTTCATCGAGGATAAACTCAACTGTGCCGGCGTTGACGTAGCCCGCCTTCTTTGCCAGCTCGCAGGCAAGCGAGCCCATTTTCTCGCGAAGGATCGGGTCGAGGGCGCAGGAAGGAGATTCTTCAATAATTTTCTGATAACGACGTTGGATGGAACATTCCCGCTCACCTAAGTGCACTACATGGCCGTGCTGGTCGGCGATGATCTGAATCTCAATATGGCGGGGTTTGCGGATAAAACGTTCGACAAAGATTCGGGCATCGCTGAAGGATTTGAGGCTTTCCTGCCGGCAGAGCTTCAGGGCGGAGGCCATTTCTTCAACTCGCTCGACAATCCGCATGCCCTTGCCGCCACCGCCGGCAGCCGGTTTCAGGAGGATAGGGAAGCCGACCTCGGAGCTTGCAGCCAAGGCTTCTTCCAGAGAAACGACCGGCTCACTATGGCCGGGAACCGTCGGCATGTTAGCTATTATGGCCAGTTTTTTGGCGGCTATTTTGTCTCCCATGGCAGCAATGACCTTCGCCGGCGGACCGATAAAGGTCAGCCCGGCGGCGGCGACCTTTTCGGCAAAGAGTGGGTTCTCTGAAAGAAAACCATAGCCTGGATGGATTGCCTGGCAGCCGGTGGTTAAAGCCGCGTCGATAATTTTTTCAATTGCGAGATAGGATTCCGAGGGTCGAGCCCCGCCAAGCAGCACGGCCTCGTCGGCCTGGATAACATGGATGGACCGGAAATCGGGCTCTGAGTAGACCGCCACGGTGCGGATGCCCATGGCCTTGCAGGTGCGGATGATCCGGACGGCGATTTCGCCACGATTGGCGATCAGTATTTTTTCGAACATGGATGGCCTCACAGTGGAATATTGCCGTGTTTACGATCGGGACGGCTGCTTTTTTTGCTCTCCAGAAATTGGAGGGTGCGGATCAGCCGATGACGGGTGTCTCGGGGAAAAATGACGTCGTCGATATAGCCTCTTTTGGCAGCCAGAAAGGGATTCATGAAGTGTTTGCGATAACTCTCCATCTTTTCACTCAGCATGACTTCAGGATCGGCGGCTTTTTCGATTTCCCGGCGGTGGATGACCTCAGCTGCACCGCGCGGTCCCATGACGGCGATCTCCGCCGTAGGCCAGGCGTAATTGATGTCGCAGTGAATATGCTTGGAATTCATCACCAAATAAGCGCCGCCATAGGCCTTGCGCACAATGACCGTGATTCGCGGGACCGTGGCCTCGGTGAAGGCATAGAGGAGTTTGGCACCATGACGGATGATGCCGCCGTGTTCCTGCTCGGGTCCCGGCATGAAGCCGGGCACATCGACCAGGCAGATGAGCGGAATATTGAAGGCGTCGCAGAAGCGGACAAATCGTGCTGCCTTAAATGAAGCATTATTGTCCAATGCACCTGCCAGCACCGCCGGTTGATTGGCCACCAGGCCGATGGTCTGACCGCCCAGTCGACCGAGACCGCAGATAATGTTGCCGGCGAAATGGGGTTGAATCTCCATGAACTCAGCCCCGTCGAGGATGCTGTAGATGAGCACGTTCATGTCGTAACTCTGATTTGGGTTGGGCGGAACCAGGTAATCAAGAGTTGGGTCGGTACGTTCCGGCGGATCGTTGAGATTGAGAATTGGCGCTTTCTGCTTGTTATTGGATGGTAGATAGTTGATCAATTGCCGGACGGCGCGCAGGCAGAGGATGTCGTTGGGGTAGACGAGTTGTGCCACCCCGCTTTTCCGGGAGTGCACCTCGGCCCCGCCGAGTTCCTCCGCGCTGATATCCTTGTGGATGACCGTTTTAACCACATTGGGGCCGGTGACGAACATGTGCGAGGTTCGTTCCACCATGAAGACAAAATCAGTAATCGACGGACTATACACCGCACCTCCGGCGCAGGGGCCCATGATACAGGAGATCTGGGGGATCACCCCGCTGGCATGGACATTGCGGTGGAAAATTTCCCCATATGCGGCAAGTGCATCCACACCTTCCTGGATGCGCGCCCCACCCGAATCGTTGAGGCCGATAATTGGCGATCCCACCTGTTGGGCCATGTCCATGATCTTGCATATTTTTTGCGAATGCCCTTCGCCAAGTGATCCGCCGATGACCGTGAAATCCTGGCTGAAGACAAAAACTTCCCGGCCGCTGATCTTGCCGTGACCGGTGATAACTCCATCGCCCGGAGTGCTTTCGCCGTTCCCGGCTGAATCTCCGCGGCCAACCTTCAGGATGTCGATTTCTTCAAAAGATCCTTCGTCCAGCAGCAGGTGAATCCGCTCCCGTGCCGTGAGTTTTCCCCGTTGGTGTTGGACCTCGATGCGCTTGTTGCCGCCTCCGGCGAGGGCGTGTTCCCTCAGCTGGTAAAGTTCCAGAATATTGCTGTGCATGATTTCGACCATTGCGTCTCCTTGTTGGTACTAACCTTATTTATAGAAATTCATCAGTTTTCAAACTTATAACCTATCCCGTAAATAGATCTCACAAACTCTTGTTCCGGCGAAACGAAAGAGATTTTTTTTCGGAGATTTTTAATATGTGAATCGATCGTCCGATCACTGACGATGCGTCGATCGGGGTAAATTTTCTCCATAAGCTGGTCGCGGGAAAGAATACGGCCGGAATTGTGTCTTAAAATACTCAACAGCTTAAACTCCACCACGGTTAAGCCAAGGTCGAAGCCATTGAAGGTTGCCTTATAACAAGGCTCATCCAGAATCAGGCCTTTTGTGGATTCAACCGAGGGATTATTGATGCGCCGGAGCACCGCTTTGACCCTGGCTACTAACTCCCTAGGACTGTAAGGTTTACAGACATAATCATCTGCCCCAATCTCCAACCCGAGGACCCGGTCGATTTCTTGTATCCGGGCCGTAAGCATGATGATAGGCACACTTGAAAAGGTACGAATTTCCTTGCAGATTTCCAGCCCATCCCGTCCGGGAAGCATCAAATCAAGGATAATCAGGTCGGGTTTTTGTTCTTTGACCCAATCAACAGCTTCAAGGCCGTTGCTGAGACAATAAGGGCTAAAGTTGGCCTGGTTGAGATAGTCACTCAGCAAACGGGCGAGTTTTTCTTCGTCCTCGACAATAAGAATTCTGCTGGTCATCGCAGATCCTCCATCAATGGAATGGCAATGTTGATTTGCAACCCTCCCAGAGGTGATGGGCAAGCTGAGATTGTTCCCTCGTGAGCTTTGATGATATTTTGGCAGATGGTCAATCCCAGACCCATCCCGCCGGTATTGCGATTACGAGATGCTTCAACCCTGTACAACCGATCAAAGAGCTTTTCCTGTTCCTGCATAGGCACCCCGGGAGCACTGTCCTGGAATGTGATCTGTACCTGTCCCTGGTCGTATTTACCCAGTATTTCTAACTTTCCCCCCGGGAGAGTGTATTTCAAGCTATTTTCAAGGAGATTGGAAAATAGCTGCTGCAAACGTTCGGAATCACCAAAAACGACTCCCGATTCCGGTGTGGTTGGGAGAAAGGCTGAGAGTGATACGCTTTTGCGATTAAATTGATCACGATAGAGTTCCAAGACCTGTTGCAGTATGGCTATCGGTTCAATGGGATCCTTATGGTAGGTGAGTGCACCGACATCAAAGAGAGAAAGCTGATACAGATCATCGACCAGTCGTCCGAGGCGCATGATTTCGCTGTGCAGAGAGTCAAGCGCTTTTGCATCGGCGGGTCGGATGCCGTCTTGAAGTGCCTCGATTTCTCCACGCAAAATGGTCAGCGGGGTTCGCAATTCATGTGAGATGTCTGCTACCCACTGTTGTCTGCTTTCTTCATTATGTTCAAGAACAAGGGCGAGCGCATTAAAATCGCCGGCTAATCGACCCAGTTCGTCTGAGGAGACTACTGGAACACGGACGGTGTAATCACCACCTGAGAGTCGATGAATGCCTTTTGTCAGGGTGTTGATGGGTCGAACCAGCCTTCTGGCCACCAACAGGGAAATGCCAATAGAGAGGAACAGGATAATTGCTATGATAAGGAGCATCGCGACCTCCTGTTGCCTGACGAAACTTCGCTGATGGGGGGTGGAAAGTTTCTTTTTAGGAGGAATGAGCAAGTAACTGATGATGCGTCCGTTGTTAGTAAGAGGTGCGAGCTTGTCACTTTTTTTTGCCCCGATATTTCCATATAAGGGTTCAAACTGATCATCCAGAAGAAGCAGTCGCGGCTCTTCCTTGCTGAGCAGCATGATTTGTTTCAGGCTGTCCGGCCACCGATCCTGATCTTCCTGGAGAAAATCCCAGTTGCCTTGTTTTTCATAAGCTTGAATGAGGGCGGTAGATATACGCTCTTGTTCGGTTTTGTTGACATAGTCGATAAATCCTCGGCTAAAACTCCATTTCATTACAAAAAACATACAGATAACTGCCAGAACAGCAGCGGTGAGAATTGCCAGGAAAAGACGCAGTTGCATCCTTTTTTTCATGCCTTAGCCCACTCCTTGAGGGCTTTCTTCTCGTTTATCGGGGTTAGAACTAGATTTTAGTACCTTACAGATTGTTTTCTTGTTTCTTTTTACAAGGAAATACTCTGTCTCAAGGTACTTATCCCGGCTCTTTCCCGTTTACCGGGGTTAGAGAGAAGTAATACGAGTATCGGAAAACTTCATTATTTTTTAGTGATAGGGGCTGTTTCTCCATATTTGCTCCATATTTCCTCCACACTCATTGTCTATATTTTAAACATTGAGATTGGATAGCCCACTCTCACAAAAAAAAACTTGAGGAGATTATTATGAAATCGTTCACTCTAAAAAAGGCAATCATTCTTACCGCATGTTTACTTATGATCCCCGCATTCAGTTTTGCTGCACAAAAGGCTGCACCTGTCAAACACAAAAAGCCTTCAGTCGTTGCCTGTGAGGGTAAGAAAGCCGGTGATCCCGTGACCTTGACAATGAAAGGCAAAAAAGTTGATGCAACTTGTCAGGATGTCAAAGGAGTATTAAAAGCTGTTGTTAATATGAAAAAATAATTCGACACGGACATTGATCTCATCATTTTCATTAAGATAACGCTTTGAAGGGATAAGTATATATCCTTTGAGAACGAACAAACCCCGACAGCATTGCATTGTTGTTGGGGTTTATTGCTTTAATAAGAAGCGATGAACGTTACGTCAATTCGATACTGCCGGGGGACGTTGGAGTAAATTTCCCGCCCAGGGTATAACGTGACCCCGGCGAGTAAAAGGTACTGCTGGTGGCAACCTCCCCGTCAACCCAGGTTTTGCGATGGAGAGCCAGGCAGGGTTCTGAAGCATTAATTTCCAGTAAATCCCGTATCCATGGATCTGGGATCAGCGCCTCGACGATATGCTCAACTGCAGTTACCGGGGCGATGCCGAGCAGAAATTCGCTGACGGTAATCCGGGTGAAATCCTGATCGAGAAAGTTGGGTGCGATCTCTGGTTTGATATATCTGCAGCCGAGCTGTATCGGTATATTATTGTCTTTGTGGACGATGATCGAGTGAAACACCGGCGTGTACGGTTTTAGTTGCATCGCGGCAGCCACTGATGGTTTAGCCTTTTCCTCCTGGAGGAGGTGCACGCTGCAGGAATAGAGACCACCTCTTTCGCGAATTTCTTCGGCAATCGATTGAATCTGCAGCAGAGCCGCTTGCGGCTTCCTGTCTGCGACAAAAGTGCCTCGGCCCTGGATACGTTTGATTCTTCCTTCCGCTGATAGTTCGCGCAGTGCCCTGTTGACGGTCATTCGCGAGACGCTCAGGTTGGCAACCAGCTCGGCTTCCGATTCGATTCTCATGCCGGGTTGCCATACCTTGCTGTTGATTTTTTCGACGATATACTCTTTCACCTGCTGATAGAGAGGTAGGCGAGCAGCTTCAATTGATGGTTTTTGCATACCGGTTATCCGGTAAAACTTGGCAGGAGTTCGGGGGCGACCAGGTGATTAAACGCTCCTGACTGCACAAGATCCTGGGCATTTTTGATATCCGGGGCAAAATATCGGTCCTGATCATAAAAGGCAACAACCGTACGGACCAGAGCTTTTGCTTCCTCCAACAGCGGTGAGGTCTTAAGAGGTGCGCGAAAGTCGATGCCCTGGCAGGCACCAAGCAGTTCGATGGCGATGACTCCTGCCGTGTTGTCTGCCATTTCCGAAAGTCGTCTGGCGGCAAAGGTGGCCATGGAGACATGGTCTTCCTGATTGGCCGAGGTCGGCAGGCTGTCAACGGATGCCGGGTGGGCAAGGGATTTATTTTCACTGGCCAGTGCCGCCGAGGTCACCTGCGCGATCATAAAACCGGAGTTGAGACCGCCTTTTTCAACGAGAAAGGGCGGCAGCTTCGACATATGGGAATCGATCAGCAGGGCCATCCTTCTTTCGGAAAGGGCACCGATCTCGGAAATGGCCAGGGCGAGATTGTCGGCCGCCATGGCAATCGGTTCAGCATGGAAGTTGCCTCCTGAAATGATGTCATTTTCTTTGGAAAAAACCAGGGGATTGTCGGATACGGCATTGGCTTCAGTGGCGATTACTTCTGCTGCGTTGCGGATCTGGGTGAGACAGGCGCCCATGACCTGGGGCTGGCAGCGAAGGGAGTAGGGGTCCTGAACCGCCTCGCAGTTTTTATGGGAGTTGCCTATTTCGCTGTTATCGAGGAGCAGACGGTAGCAGGCCGCGACATCAATCTGACTTACATGACCCCGCACCTCGTGAACAAGTGAATCGAATGGTCGGCGACTTCCCAAGGCGGCTTCAACGCTCAAACTGCCGGATACCATAGCTGCCGCAAACAACTCTTCTGCCGCAAAGAGCCCTTCCAGGGCAAAGGCGGTTGAGGCCTGGGTGCCGTTTAGCAGGGCCAGTCCTTCTTTGGGGCCGAGGGTGATCGGTGATAAACCGGCTATCTGCAATCCTTCCAGACCGGATATTTTTTGACCTTTATGAAATGCCTCTCCTTCGCCAAGGAGCACGGTACTCATGTGGGCCAGTGGAGCGAGATCTCCGGATGCTCCCACCGATCCTTTTTGCGGTATGCACGGATACACTTCAGCGTTGACCAATTGTATTAAAGCTTCGATAACCTCAAGCCGTATTCCGGAATACCCCCGCGCCAGGCTGTTGATTTTCAAAACCATCATCAGGCGGACCGTCGATTCTTTCATGAAAGCGCCCACTCCCGCGGCATGCGAGAGGACGATGGACCTCTGGAGATGCTCAAGCTCCTCGTTTGGAATGATAGTGCTGGCAAGCAAACCGAAGCCGGTGTTGATGCCGTAAATTACCCGTCCCTGCCTGATCACATCCCTGACGGTTTCTACGGCTGCATTAATTTTTTCTATACAACTTTTTGTCAAGCTTACTTTTGCAGGCGCTTTGGCGATTTGACGAAGTTCTGCGAGGGTAAGTTTGCCAGGGTTAATTTCTATCTCGATGGTCATTGTATTATATCCTGTAAAAACGGTTAGTTATTGGTTGTGCCTTGGAACGGATGGGCGCTGAAAATATGTCCATTGTCAGAGTCGATTGTATATACAAATATATCTTAAAGCAACATAAAACTGTCAATACAAAACAACTTGTATATACAAGATGCGAGTGGTACTCTCACCTGAAAATGATTACTTCTGACAAAACGGGAAATTTTTACAACAGTGACAGAGGAGACTGATATGTTGAATATGTTAAACAATGCGCGGATTGCCGAGGTGATGAAGATTCGACTGGGTGATGACCTGCCTGAAAAGGAACAATTTCAGCAAGGGGTTCGGCATGCGCCGGATCGTGGTTTTCGATTGAGCAGGAGTCAGACCGAAACCGCTTTAAAAAATGCGCTGCGCTATGTTCCGGAACAGCACCATCATCTCCTTGTCCCGGAGTTTCTCGAAGAACTGAAGACCAGAGGTCGTATCTACGCCTACCGCTATCGTCCCCATGGACCGATAAAGGCTAAACCCATTGACGAATATGAGGGAAACTGTCTGGCCGGCAAGGCTTTCCAGCTGATGATTGACAATAATCTCGATTTTGATATCGCTCTCTATCCCTACGAACTGGTGACCTACGGGGAGACCGGCAGCGTCTGCCAGAATTGGTTGCAGCTGCGGCTTATCAAAAAATACCTGCAGGTTATGACAGACCGGCAAACTTTGGTGATGCAGTCGGGTCATCCGTTGGGACTTTTTCAGTCAAGCCCGGACCAGCCGAGGGTCATTATCACCAACGGGCTGATGGTCGGTCTCTATGATAACCCGGACGATTGGGAAATAGCCGCGCAGATGGGGGTTTCATCATATGGTCAGATGACCGCCGGAGGTTGGATGTACATCGGGCCACAGGGCATTGTGCACGGCACCTACAACACTCTGCTCAATGGTGGCCGCCAAATGTGCGGAGTGCCGGAAACGGGTAATCTTGCCGGGCTGCTGTTTGTCACTTCCGGGCTTGGCGGCATGAGTGGGGCACAACCCAAGGCGGCAAAGATTGCCGGTGCCGTCTCTATTACCGCGGAGGTTGATATCTCGCGGATTGAAACCCGCCGGCAACAGGGCTGGGTTGATGTCGTTTCCAGCGATTTGGTTGAGATCCTGAAAATCGCCGAAAAAAGTTTGGCGGCAAAGGACAACAGCTCAATTGCCTACCATGGTAATGTGGTCGATTTGCTTGAATACCTGGCGAAAAAAGATTTTCATGTCGATCTGCTGTCCGACCAGACCTCCTGTCATGTGGTCTATGATGGTGGCTATTGTCCGCAGGGAATTGATTTTGCCGAGCGAACCCGCCTGCTGGCCACCGACAGGGCAGCATTTCGGTTGCTGGTCGACAAGAGTCTGCGACGCCATTACCAGGCCATTCAAAAACTCTCGAATCTGGGGGCCTATTTTTTTGATTACGGTAATGCCTTCTTGAAAGCTGTCTTTGATGCCGGGGTAATCGAGGTCGTCAAAAACGGTATCGATGCCAAGGACGGTTTTGTGTTCCCGTCTTATTTTGAGGATATCATGGGGCCGATCTTTGACTACGGCTACGGGCCCTTTCGCTGGGTTTGTTTAAGCGGCAAGGCTGAAGACCTGGATAAGACAGATCAAGCGGCCATGTCCTGCATTGACCCTACACGAAGGTCAGAGGATCGCGACAATTATATCTGGATTAAAGAGGCCAAAGCCAACCGGCTGGTGGTCGGCAGCCAGGCACGTATTCTCTATTCCGATGCGGCAGGACGCACGGCCATTGCCTTGAAATTTAACGAAATGGTGCGCAATGGCGAGGTTGGTCCGATTATCCTCGGCCGGGATCATCATGATCCGGGCGGTACCGACTCGCCGTTCAGGGAGACAGCCAATATAAAAGACGGCAGCAACGTCTGTGCCGATATGGCGACCCATTGCTTTGCCGGTAATGCCGCCAGGGGAATGTCACTGGTGGCCCTCCATAACGGTGGAGGAACCGGCATCGGCAAAGCCATTAACGGTGGTTTCGGCATGGTGCTGGATGGCAGCGGCCGGGTGGATGAGATCCTGAGCAGTGCCATGTCCTGGGATGTTATGGGCGGTGTTGCCAGACGTAACTGGGCGAGAAATCCAAACGCCATGGAAGTGGCGATGGCCTACAACAGTGAGAATACAAACGGGGACCAGATTACCATCCCCTTTCAGACGGATGAGAATCGGCTGGCCGAGGCGGTGGCTGGTCTGTTTGCTGAACGGGAAAAATAAACGATTAAAGGTAGGCGGAGAATGTCCAGACAACTCTTTCGCAATGCGACAATATTTAGTCCGGTGGATGAGGGTGTAGCCACGGGCGGGGAAGGCCCAGGGTGAACTGGCGCATTTTCGGAAAGGAGCCCTGCTTGTCGAAGATGGTCTGATTGTCGACATCGGCGATGAGGAAGAGGTGCTGGCTGCGGCAAAGGGCACAGGTGAACTGGCAGGAGGTTGATTGCGGCGGCAGATGCATGGTTCCCGGTTTCGTTGATCCCCACACCCATATGTGTTTTGCCGCACTCCGCGAAGAGGAATTTTGCTCTGCGAATTGCAGGGACGCCATATCTTGAAATACTCAGACAGGGCGGTGGAATTCTCTCCTCCGTGCAAGGCCGTGGCAGCGGCCAGTGACCGAGGAACTCTATGCCAATACTCTCCGTCATGTGCAAAGGGCGCTCAGACTTGGCACCACTACCCTGGAGATAAAAAGCGGTTACGGGCTGGATACGGAAAATGAACTGAAGATGCTGCGAGTCATCGGCAAGGTGGCGGCAGACAGCCCTGCTTGATATCGTGGCGACCTTCCTTGGCGCCCATGCCATTCCCGAGCGGTATAAATCAAATCCCGACGCCTTCATAACTCTACTAGTTGACGAAATGCTCCCACAGGTCAAAAAACAGGGAGTTGCCAGGTTTTGCGATGTGTTCTGTGAGACGGACGTCTTTACCATCGACCAGGGCCGCAGGTTGCTGAAGGCCGCTCAGGCAATAGGTCTGGGGGTTAAAATCCATGCCGATGAGGTGAACGATCTTGGCGGGGCTGGGCTTGCAGCTGAACTGGGCGCCTGTTCTGCAGATCATCTGCTTGCGGCAAGTGAAACTAATATCAAGGCGATGGCTGAGGCCAACGTCGTTGCCACACTGCTGCCGGCCACTGCCTATAGTCTGAGAAAGAAGTATGCAAGGGCAAGACTGATGATCGAAAACAATGTTGCCGTGGCGCTGGCCACCGATTGTAATCCGGGTTCAAGTTTTACCGAATCGATGCAGTTTGTTATTGGTCTTGCCGTCCTCAATATGCAGATGACTCCGGCCGAAGCACTAACGGCAGCGACCTTAAACTCGGCCTATGCCATAAATATGGCGGACAGGGTCGGGAGTCTGGATAAGGGCAAACAGGCGGATTTTCTTCTTCTGGATGGAAAAACACCTGCAATTCTTGCCTATCACGCCGGGGTATCCTCTGTTGCCAGCGTCTATAAAAAAGGACAGGAACTTTTTTTCTAAGTCACTAAGGAGAGAGTAATGAAAAAGATAGTCGAGTGTGTCCCGAATTTCTCTGAAGGAAGAAATGAGGAAACCATAGCGGCGATAGCCAAAGCCATTGAAACGACTGACGGGTGCACTCTCCTCGATGTCGATTCCGGAAGGTCGACCAATCGAACCGTTTACACCTTTGTCGGGGATCCGGACAGTGTGGTGGAAGGAGCCCTGGCTGCCGCCCGGGTGGGTGCAGCTTTGATAGACATGCGCAAACACACCGGCGGCCATCCAAGGTTTGGTGCCATGGATGTCTGCCCGTTTATACCGGTTTCCGGGGTGACGATCGAGGATTGTGTTGAGATCTCGAAGCGATTTGCCAAAAGAGCGGCGGACGAACTGGGGGTGCCGTTTTATCTCTATGAGGCTGCCGCGGCCCAAGATTATCGTCGGACACTCCCGGACTTACGCCATGGAGAGTATGAAGGATTGGCGGTCCGACTAAAAGATCCTAAGTGGCAACCGGATTTCGGTCCTGTTGACTTTGTACCGAGCTGGGGCATTACAGCCACCGGCGCCCGAAATTTCCTCGTCGCCTTTAATGTTAATATTCTGGGTACGCCCAATCAGGCTCATCGTATAGCCCTCAACCTGCGGGAGGCCGGCAGGAGCGAGAATGAGCCTGGCCGACTGAGTGAGGTCAAAGGAATGGGTTGGTTTGTGAAAGAATATAATATGGCCCAGGTGACGGCCAATCTTCTTGATTATAAAACAACTCCCATACATGTCTTTTTTGAGGAGGTGAAAAAGGAAGCCGCAGCCCTGAACGTGGGAGTGGCCGGTTCAGAGATTGTTGGACTTGTACCCCTTGAATCGCTTCTTCTGGCGGCTGATTACTATATCGAAAAAGAAAATCTCTTCATCTACGAAGAGGATCAGAAGATACGGCTGGCAGTTGAACGGCTTGGCCTTAATTCGGTGGCGCAATTCATCCCCCAGGAAAAAATCATCGAATATCGGGTGGCCGAAAAGCCGGTCGAACCCTTGGCCGGTTCAACTGTCCGGGGTTTTATCGAAGAGATTGCTGCCCGTACTTCGGCCCCCGGTGGTGGTTCTTCATCGGCTGCGATTGCTGCTATCGGCACCGCTCTTGGCTCGATGGTCGCAAAACTTACCTACGGGGTGCGAAAATTCGAAGCAGGTTCAGCCGCATATGCAAAAAGCCATTCCAGTCCTGCACGAGCTGACCTACCAGCTTATCCCCATGATTGATGCCGATACTTCAGCCTTCAATGATTATATGACAGGGGTACGGATGCCACAGTCTACAGAGGAGGAAAAACAAGCACGTAACGATAGCATGCAGGCCGGGCTGAAGACGGCCATTCAGGTGCCGCTCACTACCATGCGTCTGGGTGATAAGGCCTGGGACAGTCTCATAGAGGTTGCCCGGTACGGTAATCCTGCATCCAGTTCAGATACCTTGGTCGGAGCCCGGGCTCTGGAAACCGGGATCTGGGGTGCATACCAGAATGTCCTGATTAATATGGTGGATATCCAGGACGCTGCCTACAAACAGGAAATTCTCGGGGAAGCGGAACAAGTAGCTGTCCGAGCTGCCAAAAAATGTGCGGAAGTGTTGCGGATTTTGAATACCTTAGAGCCTTGAAGATTCTAGTATCGACGCTTGTTCACCTCTTTTATGGGGGAGAGAACCGGTGAAAACTGGCTATAACGGAACCGCTTCTTTGCACAGTCTGGTTATTTTTTACATATGCCTCGGTCTCGAACAAAAATCCTACTAAATCAACAGACTCATACATAATCCGCAATACCTTTTCGTTGACCAAACTCAACTTTATTAAGAAGACCGGAACGATAATCTATCGTTCGAAGATGAGCCACGGCGGTAACAAACGCAATATCCAGACTTTTTCGCCGTTGGAATTTATCGCGGCAGTCACGAAACATATCCCTGATCTGTTGGCGCAGATGGTGAGGTATGTGGGTTGGTATTCGAACCGGATGCGGGGCGACAGAAGCAAGGCCGAGAAGCTAAAGGAAGAAGGCGAGCAAAAGAAGGTAGCGGAGAACGAGATAATTGTAGAGCCATATGACGATGGTCGGAGTCTATCGCTTACCTGACCTGACTATGAGGAATCTTTTGTTGATGTGCAAACGTTGTGATTGCATGGAAGGGGGAAGTGTTGCCATAGGAACACTTGCTTGAAATACCATGAAATCGGGCGGTTGATGTCCCTGGAATTATAATTTTTGACAAAGCTGACGCCTTGCAGAGTCGGCGTGAACCCATAGTGGACCGGGAAGGTAGGGGACCTGACAGGAACATAGCGGGCAAACAAAAAAAATCTTGTTGGATCGGACTGGAAAGAATACGATGATATCCGTAAATGCAGCGGCTTCGGTCAGGAGGCCGGGTTTTTAGAGATACCTTAGAAAGAGATGTCTTCTCACCACCTCACCATCACCTGCCGAAAATATAGGTCGCCTCCCTGGAAATTGCGTCGTGGGAAGGGTATACAACCAAATGACGCGTGGGCTCCAGGCCTACGCTGGTGGATTCAAGACCACAACTTGAGATGAGGCGGTGCTGAACCTTGCGCAGAGCAGCGCGTCGCGGGGAGAGAGCGACTTCGATGCCCTCCTCCGTTACCTGCCGTATCGCTGCCCTGGTTTCCTGGAGTGCTTCCTCTATTTCCTGTTGATCGACTCCAGGCACAAAATTGAACAGTCGGCGTAGCAGGCGCCGGATTTCGGAAGTGGTGTTTCTCTTTAACAGGTGGACCGATGCGGTTGTTGACTGTGAGAAACGTTTAAGGACTAAGTCATGATCGCGGGAACGAAGAGCGAGTATCAGATCGGCTTTTTCCGCCTTAACACCGATTCGTAAGTTCAGACCTAGATCCCTGGTCACCCGCTCGACCAGATCCCGGTTTACCCCGTGCAGGTGGATGCGGGGAGGCCCAACTGCAATGGTGTTTCTGCCTTTGACAACAGGGAGTTGTGCGGTGGACGGGGCTGGTTCCTGTTGGTGATCGACAATTTCTATGTCTCCTTTTTCCCCGAATTTTCGTGATTCGCAGTGTGGCCGGAAACCACGGAGGATGGTATCGACAGCCTGTGCCGTATCCCTGTGCACCCGAACTTCGTTGCGATTCACCATCTCGATCAGGATTTCAAAAGTCGGTGGGGACTTACGTTCATTCACCGTCTTGGTGGTCCCGCGTCGGCGTGCTTCCTCATCACCTAAGGTCACGGTTTGGACGCCACCTACCAGATCAGAGAGGATCGGGTTCATCACCAGGTTTTCCAGACTGTTACCATGGGCTGTGCCGATCAGCTGCACCCCGCGCTCGGCGATGGTCCGGGCTGCGGAAGCCTCTGATTCGGTTCCTATCTCGTCGACGATAATGACCTCCGGCATATGATTTTCCACAGCCTCGATCATCACCGCATGCTGGCGGTCGGGACGAGGAACCTGCATACGTCGGGCTTTGCCGATACCCGGATGCGGGATATCCCCGTCACCGGCAATTTCGTTGGAGGTGTCGATGACGATGACACGCTTATTGAAATCGTCAGCCAGTACCCGGGCCATTTCCCGCAGTTTGGTCGTCTTGCCCACTCCCGGTTTGCCGAGAAGCAGAAGATTTTGGCCTGTTTCGACCAGGTCTCGCAAAATCTCTATAGTCCCATAAATGGCCCGGCCAACTCGCAGGGTCAGACCGATGATCTGCCCCTTACGGTTCCTGATAGCAGAGATTCGATGCAGGGTCCGTTCGATTCCTGCCCTGTTGTCATCGGTAAAGTCTCCAATAAGTCCCAGGGTATGAGTAAGATCATCATGATTGATCGGATGCTCACTCAAGCGGACAACCTGATCAGGGAAACGTGCTTCGGCCGGTCTACCCAGATCCATGATGACTTCAACGAGCATGTCGACTTGCATGGCCAGCAGGGCAGCCTGGAGATGGGCGGGGAGAACTGAAACCAGCAGATGCGCGTCTTCAACAGTCATTGGATTCATGGTTTTCTGCTGAGTCATGGCTGGCTCCTTGACGGAACCTCTGTAATTCCTTCATTAAATTTATCTGGGGATTCCTATTTGTTTCTGACTGCTTTTAGTAATCCCTTAATGAAATGATAATACATTTTGGTCACAAATGCCTGTCGGAGCTACCGCAATCGACTTGTCACCATGGGAATTCACAATGGAAATTGCCCAAAACTATCACGGGAATCTCGACATTAACAGACCTTTGATGAGGGGCCATCTCAGAGAATTTCTTGGAACTTCAATGACTTTCAATCAACCAATTTTGTTGCCTTGATTAACAGTTAGAAGTTGTTGCGAAATATTTGTAGATCGAGCTTCGATTTTTATCGATACAAGATGAAAAGTTGCAGGGCGAAAACAACCACTTCCCATCATTTCGAGCATAAAGCATTATGCTCAAAGAGGCTATGGTGGAGAGTAATTCTTCATTTTTCGAGAGAGAAAAGAGACTACTCCCTTTCTTGGTTTTGATTATGGATTACTTTTTCCATCTAATATGCTGTCTTCCTTGGCCAAAATCCTGTATAAAACAGAGAGAATCACGAGATCTGCGCCCTATTTCAACGTCTTGCGGACCTAGGAGCCTGTCCGAGAATGTCCTTTTGCCCAAACTTTTCGTTATTTTCAAAAAACAATGCTCGCAATATCAACTATATGGCTGTGCGTGTTTTGTGAAAATGCCTCGATTTTGGACAAAATGCCTATTCTCGGACAAGCTCCTAGAAGGAACCCTTTGAAAAAGATAGGAGAAAGAGATGCTGACCCTCACCAATATTTTCAACATTGCCATATAGAAAGCATTCGAACAGAACACATTTTCTTCAATGAATTTCTGTTAGGTATTCTTGTTTTCGATAGGTTTGTACGACACCCCAAGATAATTATTGGAGTGGACTACAATCATATTTGTGAGTCGGAAAACCTTAAAGGACGCTTTAATTTCTTGTATCAATTTACCTCTTCATAGGATGGACCATGAAACTCACACTGCCAAAGCTATTGACCCGTAAGTATCTGGTAATCTCCCTGGTCGTCCTACTGCTTTATACCCTTACTGGTTTCTTCGCTCTGCCGGGGCTTGTCCGCTGGTATGTCCCCAGATACGCACAGCAGAACCTGCATTGCCTGGCCAACATACAGAAAGTCCGCATCAATCCCTTTCTTCTGACTTTTGAAATCAATGAGTTCAGCCTTAAACAGCAAGACGGATCGCCGCTGATTGCTTTTGCGAGGCTCTTTATCGATCTGGAGACGAGCAGCCTTTTTCATTGGGCGGTCGTGCTGCGTGAACTGGATCTTGATAAGCCGGATATTCACCTGGCCGTTGAGTCCGACGGTACAATCAATTTTGAAAAGCTGGCCCCGGCATCCTCATCCCCACCGGAACCACCAAAACCCGATGCCAAGCCCTTGCGTTTCATCCTGCAGGGAGTAACTATTAACGACGGGCGGATTGTTGCAGTCGATAAGCGTCAGAGCACACCGGCTCAACTCAGCCTTGAAAAGCTCAATCTACATTTAAATGATTTATCCACGATCAAGAATCATAACGGCTCGTATTCCATTTCCGCCACAACTGAAGAAGAGGGGTCCCTCGAGTGGGAGGGCAAGGTCTCTCTTGCCCCGTTGCACTCGGAGGGGAAGCTCAGCCTCAATGCCCTCCGGCTAGCCACTCTATGGAAGTTTTTTAAGGAAGATACCAATCTGCAACAACCCAAGGGTCGGATTGCAGTCGCCACCGGATATTACCTGGATGCAGGTTCCAGTCCCATCCAGATGAAACTCGATGGACTTAAGGTCTCCCTGTCGGATCTATCCCTGCAGTTGCTTCATGCAGATAAGGCCCTCCTGCAGTTGAAAAAAGTTGACCTGAATGTGCCCGATTTCGATCTCACGACCAGGCAAATGCATATGGAGAAACTGCTGGTTGAGGGGGGAGCTGTGGATGTTCGAATCAACGAGAATGGTGTCATTAATCTGCAACAAATAGTCCGTGCCTCCGAACCGAATAAGCATCGCAGGCAAGAACCTTCACCCGCTGGTACGCCACCTTCAAAATCCGTTGCCGGAACTGATCAGAAGACGGCATTTCCAGCCGCACCTCCCGTTGTTGTTCATCCCGCCACTGTACCGGCAGAGCTACTTTTTTTGATGAATGCTGACGCCATTGAGGTGAAAGACGTTTCCCTTGCTTTGAACGATGAGAGCCGCAAAACCCCGATCAAGGCAGAAACCTCAGGCATAGACCTCAGTTTTAAGGCAAAAGTGGAAGTTGGTGGACGGGGGAACAAGGTGAGGCTGCAAAAAATATCCAGTAAGGTGAAAGGGATAGATATTCGGAGTGCTCAGACCCCGGAACCGTTATTTGCCGCAGAGAAACTGACGATTGAAGGCGGCGAATGCGATCTGGGCACTCGTATGCTCACAGTTTCCAGGATTGCCCTGAACACAGGCCGGCTTGACGCCGGTCGGGATGCCGGTGGAACATTGAACTGGCTGCAGGCTATGAAGACAAAAGAGGCAGCCGTGGAACCCCCAGGAGCAAAACCGGCAACCGATAGCAGTCCGGCCTGGAAGTTCCTGGTCAAGTCCTTTGAGGTTGACGGCTTCAGCTCACGATTCTCAGATCTGACAACCCATTCAGACAAACCGGTGCTCAACCTGCAGAATCTCAAGGCTAATCTGGCCAATATTGACGGCAAATCCCCAATGGCCTTTACTCTTGGTTTTCAGGTGGAACAAGGAGGGACCACGACAGTGAGCGGCACGGTAAACCCTTCACTCCCGTCAGTGGAGGCGCAGGTTAACGTATCCGATATGGTGCTCACGTCTCTGCAACCCTATATCGAGCCCTTTGTCACCCTGACCATACAGTCGGCAGCGGTTTCCACCCATGGCAACTTGAGGTATGGAGTGCCGGGAGCGGAGCAAAAGGTTGCCTATGAAGGCGATTTCAGCCTGAATGCCCTGAGCCTTACCGAACCTGGATTTAAAAAGCCCTATCTGAGCTGGGATGCCGTACAGATCCCCAAGGCCAAACTGACACTTCAGCCAAATGGGCTTGAGATACAGGACATAAAGATAATAAAACCGGACGGGGAGTTAATTATCGGAGAAGACAAGACCTTGAATCTGGCCAGGGTTTTGAAAAAACAACAGAGCGACACGACTCCTCCTCCACCATCGAAGCCGAAGCAGAAAAATGAGCAGGACACCTTCCCCTATAAAATTTCCCATGTCCAGGTGGCTAATGGCAAATTGATCTTTGCCGACTTGAGCCTGAGGCCCCAATTCAAAACACGTATTCACGACCTCAAGGGAACAATAACAGGCCTCTCCTCGGCTAAGGATGCACAAGCCAAGGTACAAATGGACGGACGGGTAGACAAATACGGGATGGCTAAAATCAAGGGAGTGATTCGGCCCAACGATTTTGGACGTTCAGCCGACGTTGATATGGTCTTTCATAATTTGGAAATGAAAAATCTCTCTCCCTATTCAGGAAAATTTGCTGGGCGCCTGATCAAATCAGGCAAGATTTCTGCCGACCTTAAGTATCAGATTCATGATTACAAAATGATAGGAGACAATAAAGTACTCATTGATAACCTGGTGCTTGGAAAACAGATCGATGCCCCCGACGCGGCCAACCTCCCCCTGGATCTGGCAATCGCTCTTCTACAGAATGCAGAGGGGCGCATAGATATCGGCCTTCCTGTAACCGGGGACCTGAAAGATCCCCAATTCAGTATCGGGCCCCTCATCTGGCATGCTTTTACGAATCTGATCACCAAAGCAGTAACTGCCCCGTTTCGGGCGCTCGGAAGTCTGTTCGGGGGTGAAGGAAAGAATTTTGATGCGGTGGCGTTTGACGCCGGGAGCGCCGACCTCCAGCCTCCGGAAAAGGAGAAACTCCTGAAACTTGCCGATGCCTTGAAGAATCGACCACAACTCAAACTGGTTATCCAGGGACGCTACAACCCTGATATTGACGGCAGGGAATTAAAGGATCGGAGTATTCGCAGGATTGTCTCGACCAGACTAGGTGCAAAACCAGGTCCCAATGAAGATCCCGGTCCGCTCGATTTTACCGATTCCAAGACGCAGAATATTCTGGAGGATCTATACCGGGAACGCTTCGGGAAGGCATCTCTTGATAAACTGAAAAATGGCATTGCAACGGGCTCGGTGAAACCACGCACGCCAGCGCCATCCCAGGAGAAAAAAGGGAAGGAAAAGGGATTATTGACAAAGATGGTTGACAATCTGGAGCTCTACAAGGTCATCCCAGGCGGGATGAGTTCCGAGCAGGCTGCCCTCTGGGCAGGAGAGCTCTTTATCCGGCTTGCTGAAAACGAAAAGATTACAGACCAGACCTTTCTCCAGCTTGCTGGAAAACGTGCCCAGGCCATTGCCGGTGAACTCGAAGGCGGAGCACAAATCTCGAAAGACCGCATCGGCATCAAAGCCCCCGTAGCACTTTCCGATAGTGCTCCCCCATCTGCTAAACTCTCACTGGATGCCCTTTAAGGCCTTACAGATTGTTATTCCCCTTCCCCACTCCGCATATGGCGACTCTCTGTCGAGTTTAGCCGTATGCGGGTTTTCGGATGAGGCGTAGAAATATCATGGTGCATGAGTTCTTGCGGAACTTCGATCTCATTTCCGCAATTGTTCATTTATCAAGGGTGTCAACTGCCACTAACTGCGGGAACAGTCGCATCCAGGTTAGCACCACGATGATCGTTCCGACGCCTCCAATCAGGACTGCGGGAACTGTACCGAATAGGGCCGCGGTCACACCTGATTCGAATTCACCAAGCTGATTCGATGTACCGATGAACATGGAATTTACGGCGCTGACCCTTCCTCTCATCTCATCTGGAGTTCTAAGCTGTACCAGTGATTGGCGAATGACAACGCTGATCACGTCAGAAGCTCCCAGTACTACAAGCATTGCAAAAGAGAGTAAAAACGAGGTGGAAACAGCAAAGAGAATTGTCGCTGCACCGAAGACAGCAACTGCCCGAAACATGGTTTTCCCGACACAGTGGCGAAACGGGCGACGGGCAATGAATATCGACATAACCAGGGCGCCGACAGCGGGGGCGGAACGCAAAAGCCCCAGCCCCCAAGGACCTGTTGCCAGAATATCCCGGGCATAAATCGGCAGCAAGGCAGTTGCTCCACCGAGCAGGACGGCAAAAAGATCCAGAGAAATTGCACCCAGAATCTCACTGCGACTCCAAATAAAGGAAATTCCGGCAAATACAGATCTGATAGTGATCGGCTCATGTTTCAACGGCTGGCGTTCTATCCTGATTAAGGACATAAACAGGCCGGCTGACATGAAAGATATCCCGGTCAGCATATATACAGCCGTTGGTCCCGCGGTATATAAAAACCCGCCGATGGCCGGACCAATAATTGTCGCGGTCTGCATGGCCGATGCCGACCAGGCCGCAGCCTGGGGGAAAATATTCTCTGGGACCAGTCTCGGCAGCAATGCATGGAGAGTTGGTCCTTCAAAGGCACGAGCACCCCCGATAATGAAGATAATCAAAAGTATGCTCTCTTTGCTTTGCCAGCCGTAAAAACTTGCCAGAGCCAAAACACCAACAGCACTCCCTTCGATAAACTGGCATGTGCGAGCTATATTCCGCCGATCATATCGATCGGCAACCTGACCAACGACGAGCGTTAAAAGAAACATCGGCAAAAACTGCGCAAGCCCGACAAGACCGAGATACATGGCACTTCCGGTAATCGCGTAAATTTGCCATCCCACGGCAACTCCAAGCATCTGAAATGCCATATAGGTAACTGCACGCGCGCATAAATAAAACATGAAAGGCCGGTGCAGCAAAACTGACTGTGAAGAAGTGGATTTCATTTTCCCTTATTGATAATGGGCCATCTTTGACGTCATTCAGCTCTACTCAAATTATCGGGTCCACTATATAGCAGATCATGAACGAATTACAGGTCAAAAATTGGTGTTTCAGCCAACTGTGTCCGTTTCCGAGAAGCATTGGGCAGTATTTGAAGCCCTCGTCGGATCGAACCATCCTTTGCGGGGCATAATTCTCCCGGATCGATTCATTCCACTCGCCGAGGAGACAGGATTGATCCTTGATCTCGGTTGATGAGTCATATCTGAGACCTGCAGTAAGCTAAAAAGCAATTGGATTCCTATCCCTTTGCAGCGCAACTGACAATGGGTGTCAATGTCTCCATTCGACAGTTTTCCAAACCAGGTCTGGTCGAGCATGTAACTGAAATGTCACGTCAGAACAATCTCAACCCGGCCTGTCTCAAAATACAGATAGCCGAATCGGTCATCGTGCAGAATACTTTCCATATAGTAGGGGAACTCGACCGATTGAGGGCAATCGGGGTAAAAATCGCCATCGACTATTTCGGCACAGGGTATTCTTCTTTGTCCTCTCTGCGCAGCATGTCGATTGATCAGGCTTGGGACAGCCTCATAGAGGTTGTCCGTTACGATAATTCTGCATTGAGTTCAGATACCATGGTTGGAGGCCGAGCCTTGGAAACCTGGATCTGGGGGGCTTATCAGAACGTTCTGGTAAACATGGTGGATATCCAGGACGATGCCTACAAAAAGGAAATTCTTGGGGAAGCGGAACTACTAGTTGACCGAGCGGTTAAAAAGTGTGCTGATGTATTGCGGATTCTGAATGCCATAGAGCCTTGAAGACTATAGGTTTGGCGCTTTCTCTCCCCGATTATGGGGAGAGGAGAACAGGTGAAAACTGGAACAGTTCGGCTAATTGTCGTCGGTCCATCTGTTTGATGATACCTGCCTCATCTTCCTGTATCAGAGAGGTTGCCAGTTCGCGCTTTTTAGTTATCAGCTGATGGATCTTTTCTTCCAGGGTCCCTTTGGTGATCAGTCGGAAGACCTGGACCACGTTTTTCTGGCCCATCCGATGCACACGGGCGGTGGCCTGTTCTTCCCGGGCCGGGTTCCACCAGCGATCGTAATGGATGACCGCCTGGGCACTGGTCAGATCGATGCCGATACCGCCCGCCAGCAGACTGGCGCAGAAGACCCGGCAGTCCGGATCTTTGTTGAACTCAGCAATCATCTTCTGTCGCTTACCGACCGCCATATTTCCTTTCAGGCCGGCAAAACGTATCCCGGCCCGTTGCAGGTATTTTTCAATAAGTTTCAACATGCCGGTATATTGGCTGAAAACGACAAATTTCATATCGGCGGCCAGCAGTTCTGCGGTGAGTTCGACAAACAGGTCCCATTTGCCGCTGCTGTATTCTTCGGGATCGTCACTTCCTTGCACCAGACATGGATGGCAGCAGATCTGCTTCAGCCGGGTGATGGTGGCCAGGATATTCATGTACGGGATGGCAGCCGTATCACTTTCCAGCTCCTCAAGATCTTTCTCCCTCTCCTGGATGACCTCTCGGTAGAGGCCGATCTGGTCATCGCTCAGCTCGCATAGACGATTATCTTCGATTATCTCGGGTAATTCGGTCAATACCTGTCCTCTGCTTCTCCTGAGGATAAAGGGATGGATCAGTCGGCCAAGTCGTTCGCGTACCTCGGTGTTGCCGCTTTCGGTTATCGGCTGGACATAGAGCCGGTCAAATTGCCGCTCGCTGCCCAAAAGACCGGGCAGACAGATATCAAACAGGGACCGGAGATCCTGTAGGGAATTTTCGACGGGCGTCCCGGTCAACCCGATCTTCACTCGACCATTCAGACTAGCTACCGCCTGGTGTATCCCCGTTTTACGGTTTTTTAGATTTTGGATCTCGTCGAGCAGGATGATATCAAAGGGGCACATCCGTAACTGTTCTACGTCCTGCCTGACGACACCATAGGTGGTGAGGAGTATTCCATGTTCCTGCACTTGGGTTAGATCCCGTTGTGGTCCATAGTAGATGCCATAATCCAGGCCGGAATAAAATTCGTCGATTTTTTCTGCCCAGTTCAGTACCACCGAGGCAGGGCAGACCACCAGCATCCGGCGTTTTTTGCCATCCTGAGCGGCGGCCTGCAGCAGCGCTAAGCCTTGATGGGTTTTGCCAAGTCCCATATCATCGGCCAGAAGTCCGCCGATTCCCAACCTGAACAGCCTGTTCAACCAGGCCAGTCCGTTGCGCTGATACGAACGCAGATGGCCGGGTATCCGGGTAAGTGATGTGTCGTCGGTCCAGCAGTCCACATTTAGCAGCCCCTCAAGCCGTTGTCGAAGAAGTTTCTTCTTGATGGAAATCTTGACTTCGGGGATGACCGCCGTGAAGGCAAGCATCTCGCGGTAGCTGAGGCGTATCCTGCCGGAGCCGTCGGAAGCGAAACGGTCTTCGGCCAGCTCATAGAGCCAGGACAACGGTGTGCCATCGATCTGTAACCACTGCTTGCCTGGCAGACAGGTCAAATTTTGTTCTCTCGCCTGCAAAATATCATTTAAGGTGATGCAACTGTTGCCGAGGCCGTAATGGCAAGACAGATAGCACCAGTCATCCCGTTCTTCAAAGGAGTCAATGACCAGCTCATCGGGAAATTGACGGATCTGCAGCTGCAAAAGATCCGGATCGATAATATTGCCAGGAAAGTGCAACGGCTTATTGTTTGCATTCAAAAAGGCCGGAATATCATTGGGGGCCACCGTAAACGGAGCATCCCGTGTTTCTTCATTTTGCAGGAAACCAAGGAGTGGCAGAGTCGACACCGGTTTGGAGGGATTGCTGAATGTCCCCTCGGCTGGGAGACGGTTGGTTGGCAGAAAACCCTCACCATCAAGATAGAATACCTCGGAAAATCGATTTTTAGCCAAGTCGTACCGGTCAAGGATTCTACCGTCTTTCAGATGCAGACATGGTCTGACCTCCAGGTTATTTTCCTCGTTAAAAAAGACGCGGGAGCCTTCCTTGGCAGCAGGTAATATGTTTACAATTTCCGAAGGAAAGGGAATGCTCCTTACAATTTCCCAGGTTTTCGTTCTCGGCAGAAAGATCGTTAATGCCCCCGGTTCGCTCTTGTCACCAATCTTGAGAAAAAAGCTGGACGAGGCCGGGTCTCGATGAAATTCCGGGAGCCTGTCCCCATGGAGAGTGTAGAGCATCCGCGCAAGCCAGATCCAGAAGGAGGTATCCTTTTGCCAACCGATGCTGCAGCTCCCTGCCTGTTCGAGCTGACGTTCGCCTGTGGTCATGGTCCTGATCTGCAGTTGATTGATGAGCAGAGCAAAATTTTCCTTTGGTTCTACCGTACTCGTTTTCCGAGGTTTACCTGGGAAAAGGTGTTCCCCCTGGAGTAACCAGGAATCCGGAATGGTCACCTGCATACCTCCTTCAGCAGGAACTATATGCCAAAAGGAACCGCCCTCTCCAGGAGTACGATGAACCGTATATTTCGTTCGGCTCAGCCATTCATAGAGGAAAAGACCAATTTTCAACCAGTAGCTTTCGGCAAAGGCGAGTGGTATTGGGATCGCCTTGGCCTCTCCCGTCGGGACAATCAGGCTGAGGATAGCTAATGCAGCCATATGTTCGCAACCTTTATCGTTAGGTTTGAGACGGCAGAGACCACAATGGCTATTCCGGATGGTAAATCCCTGGTGCAATTTTGCTTGTTTTTCAAACTGCAGCGTTACAGTTGCCCCTCGGTCGATGAGAGCCCCGACCGCATTCCTGATGCAGTGAAAACCTTCGATTTTATTACCGCGAATTAACTCCAGGCCGTTGTCAAGAATGGATGTTGAAAACCATGGCTGCAGCTGGACTCCTTCCAGGACCGGCAAGAATAGTGGGATTGTTTCGAGGTTGAAATTATACATATGTTTGAATGTGCATCTGATAAAATTTTCGTGTTGCGCAATGCGCCCGTTATCGAGAGCGCTGACATTATTGGCTATAGCGGAATCGTCGTCAATGACTTTTTTGAATAAAAAATTAAAGGAGCTATTTTTAATAAAATTGACTCCCAAATACTCTGCGGCCTCATCACCGGAACACCACGCGGCTGGAAGATAGGCCGCCCCCGGCCTGCTGTCAGGTGCGGACATCCTGTCCGTAACCCTCTAGGAGCTTGTCCGAGAATGCCCTTTCTTCCAAACTCATCGTTATACCTGAAAAAATTATCCTCGGAATATCAACTATAAGCCTGTGGTATTTTTTCAGGAAATCCTCGATTTTTAAAGAAATGCCTACTCTCGGACAAGCTCCTAGGCCTGATGTGGTTCCCCGGCCGGCCTCCGCGGGGCGTCCTCCAGCGACGCCCTTCGTCTCCTGAATTATATGGATACGCTTAATCCGGATGAACCGAAAGGGTTGCCTTTTGAAAAAATCACCAGACCTCTTCTATTAAATTCTGGATGTTCAGTGGTGTTTCTGCGATAATTAAAGAGTCTGATGTAAGAAGAGTCTCAATTTTCTACCGTTTCCTGTAAAAGAAAAATCGGGGACGGCTCTCGATGGATTCTGAAAAGTGACTGGGGCTTAGAGCTTTCCTTCTTCCAGGTGTCGTTCCGATGGATAAACGCATCGAAGAGAATCAACGGATACACCATCAATTTCAGCGATACCTGGTCGCTGTCTTTTTCATACTTCTGCCCTGTGTTGCTCTCTTCCATACGGATGCTGTCAGCCATGGGAAAAAGCAGATCCTCGTACTCCACTCCTACAATAAAGGCCTTGAGTGGACGGATAATGAGGACGAGGGGATTATGTCCGTTTTGCGGTCCCACCTGGATGACCTGGAGGTTCATACTGAGTATATAGATTCGAAGAGAGTCGACTTGAGTACGTTTTCGTCCGGTTATTTCAGATACCTGCAGAAAAAGTACGAATCGACCGAATTTGAGGTTATCATCACCACCGACGATGATGCCCTTAACTTTATGCTTTGGAATCGCCCGGGTCTCTTTCCGGGGGTGCCGATCGTCTTTTGCGGAGTCAACTATTTTGATGATTCTAGGTTGAAAGCCGATCATACGCTTACCGGTGTCGTCGAGGCCTTTGATATACCGGCCACCCTTCGGGTAGCCCTGCGCCTGCAGCCTGAGACCTCCAAGATTGTCGTTATCAACGACCGAACCACTACCGGTCTTGCCAACCGAAAGATCCTCGATCGTATTATCCCGGACTTTGCCTCTGGGGTAAAGTTTGAATTTTTTGACAATCTCAGCATGGCTGAGCTGCAGCAGAAGGTTCAATCCCTAAAGCAGGGGGCAATTATTTTGCTGCTGACCTTCAATAAGGACAAATTAGGGAAAGATTTTGATTATAATCAAAGTCTTGCACTTATCTCACAGGTGGCAAAGGTGCCGATCTATGGGGTCTGGGATTTTTACCTGGGCAAAGGTATCGTCGGTGGGATGTTGACCAACGGCCGCATACAGGGAGAAACCGCCGGGAGGATGGCCTTACGTATCCTCGAAGGCGAGTCGGTGAAAAATATCGGGGTGGTCAAAGAGAGTCCCAATAGGTTCATGTTTGATTATCGGCAGCTCAAGCGTTTTGATATCCCGATCTCCAGGCTTCCGAAGAGTTCATTGGTTGTCCATCAACCCCAGACCTTTCATCAGCTCCATCCCCAATTGTTTTATGCAGGACTTGCGGCCTTATTCAGTTTGTTGTTGATCATCTTTCTGCTTCTGGCCAGGATGCGTGAAAGGCGACAATCGATGAAGGAACTGGAGTGGGCTCATGGTCAGACTGTGACCATTTTAGAAAGCATCGGCGACGGCTTCATGGCCTTCGATCCTGAGTTTCGCTTTACCTATGTCAATACCGAGGCTGAAAAAATTGTGGGGCGTAAAAGGGGTGACCTGATCGGTCGGGAGCAGTGGGAGGCATTTCCGCATACGGCGGGTAGCCCCATTGAGTACTTCTATCGTCAGGTAATGGAGACGCGTGAAGCGGGTGAGCTGGAATATTTGTACACCCACGTGGATCGTTTGAAAAATCAGTGGGTCGCCTTTAAGGCCTATCCCTCGGAAGGCGGGGGAATTTCAGTATATTTCAGGGATATTTCCCAGAGGAAAAAAGCAGAGGAGGAACTCATTCGACTGGCCACGGCAATTGAACAAACGGCAGAAGCGGTTTTTATCACCGATACCAACTGGATAATCCTTTATGTCAATCCCGCATTTGAAGTTATGAGCGGGTATGCAAAGAATGAAATAATCGGACAACATACAAAGATTTTGAAAAGTGATGCCCATGATACGGCCTTTTACCGGCTGATTCGGACGACCTTGGAGGCAGGGAAGGTGTGGTCGGGACGTATTACCAGCAGGAGAAAGGATGGTTCGGCCTTCGAGTCCGAGGCAACGGACTCTCCGGTCCGAGATGCTGCGGGCAAGATCATCAATTATGTGGGAGTGTCCCGGGATATAACCGTTGAAAGGCGTCTTGAAAGGGAGTTGCGTCAGGCCCAGAAAATGGAGGCGATCGGCACCCTGGCTGGAGGCATCGCCCATGATTTCAATAACATTCTGTCAATTATAATCGGTTTTACCGAGATGGCGAAAATGAAGCTGCCAGCCTCAAGTCCGATCACGGAAAATCTGCAGCTGGTACTCGATGCCGGCGCTCGGGCCACGGATCTGGTCAAACAGATACTTACCTTCAGCCGCTGGAAAGAACAGGAGAAGAAACCCATTCAGGTCGCCTCCTTTGTCAAAGAGGCTTTGAAGCTGATGCGGCCGCTCTTGCCGACAACCATAGAAATTCGCCGGGAGATCTCAATCGCACCCGAGCGGGCCGTTGTCCTGATGGATCCGACAGAGATTCAACAGGTCTTAATGAACCTCTGTACCAATGCCGCCCACGCCATGCAGGAAAAGGGGGGCACTCTGAGTGTCAGGGTATCGGAGCTTGTTGCCGATACCAGGCTCGTTTCAAGGCACTTGGATCTGAAACCCGGATCGTATGTCTGTCTCTCCGTCAGTGATACGGGCATTGGGATGGATGCATCGACGGTGGAGAAGATTTTCGATCCGTATTTTACCACCAAGGAGGTGGGGGTCGGAACCGGCCTGGGCCTGTCGGTGGTTCAGGGCATTATAAAAGGGCATCAAGGCGCCATCACCGTCTACAGTGAACCGGGAAAGGGTACGACATTCAATGTGTATCTGCCAAGTATAGGAAAAAGGGAATTGCCATCTATCCAAAATGAGGGTAATTTTCCTCCCGGAGATGAACGTATTCTCTTTGTCGATGACGAAAAGCATATGGCCGATCTCGGAGTGCAGATGCTCACATCTTTCGGCTATCGAGTGACGGCCGTGACAGATAGCAAAGAGGCATTCGAGCTCTTCAAAAAAGATACCGAGGCCTTTGATCTGGTGATCACCGATATGACCATGCCGAATCTTACCGGCAAGGAACTCGCGTTGGAGATCAAGGCTATTCGTCCCGATTGCCCCATCATTCTCTGCACTGGTTTCAGCGAACTTATCAATGAAACCAAGGCCAAAGATTCGGGCATTGATGCCTTCCTTATGAAACCTTATGTTGCTGGAGATCTGGTCAGAATCATCCACAAAATCTTGAAGAAATAGACTGATTTTAGCTTGCCGATTGTAGCCGTAGCCGATTGGGGTATATGCGTTGTCATGGTCCGACCCCACCTCCATGTTGATCCCACCTCCATACATTTTCCCTATACAAGGGTATAGCTGTTCGGCCTATCCTGTTCAACGAAAATTCCCATGATTCGAGCCTATTCTGAAGATTAATATCGATTTCCGCCATTACCTCAGCTCTGGTCGGACCTTTCAATCTCCACTTTTAAGTGGACGGAAATGATTGCTGACTACTTACTGATTTCCCCTTTATTGTTTGAATACCGGATTTACGGCTCAAAAAAAACAGGGGAAATGGTGCAGCTGAAGATGCTTTTCAGGCTTTTCAGGAAAAATCCAAGATATAATAAAAAAAGTTGATAGCTGGCTCCCCGATAGACGGGAGAAATTGCATATTCAGCTCGTATGGTCATCTTTAAGCCATTTATTGATGAATCAAGGAGGATATATGGTTGTCAGGTTCAGTCTTAAAGTCAAACTGCTGATTGCCTTTCTCTGTGTTGGAATTATTCCCTTTGCCACCATGGCAGTTATTGTTCTCTACAAGGCTGACCTGGCACTCCATGATCAGGCATATGCCCAGATACAGAGCATGCGTGATGTGAAAAAAGGCAGATTACAGAATATCTGCAAACCGTTAAAATCAGGATCTTACCCTTTCTGAAGATCAGATGATCGTTGAGGCGATGACGGAATTTTCACGTTGCGTTGGATTCTTTCAGACCGAAAATGATATTAATTCCGGGAACATTGCCAGCTTACGAAATAAATTGGCGGGGTATTACCAAAACGATTTCAGTTCGGCTTTCAGAGAACAGAATGGCGGTCAATCTCCCGATATGAAGAAAATTCTAGACCAGCTGGATGATACTACGGTAGCCCTTCAGTATCAGTATATTATCGCTAACCCGGATCCGTTGGGTTCCAAGGACAGAATGGATTATGCTCCTGATAAATCCGAGTACAGTCGGACTCATGCCAAATATCATTCGGTAATTCGAGATTTCCTAAAAAAATTCGGTTATTATGATATTTTCCTGGTTGATCAGGTGAGCGGAAAGGTTGTCTACTCCGTCTTCAAAGAGCTGGATTATGCTCCCTCATTAGTTGACGGACCTTACGTCCAGACAAATTTTGCTGAAGCCTTCCGCACAGCCAAAGCGGCTAGCTCTCCGGATACGGTTGTGTTCACCGATTTCAAACGATATTTCCCATCATACGAGGCTCCGGCTGGTTTTGTTGCCTCACCTATCATGAAGGGCAATGAAAAGCTTGGTGTCCTGATCTTCCCGTTTCCTCTTGCGAACGCCGAGCAGACCTCAGGAAGATCCAATACAGTTGCTACGGCAGCTGAAGAAATGAGTGCTAATATGAACTCAGTATCGGCGGCCATGGAAGAATCCAGTACCAATACCAACATGGTTGCCTCCGCCGCCGAAGAGATGACGGCTACCATCAATGAAATAGCTGAAAACGCTGAAAAAGCAAGAGGTATCTCGGATCAGGCGGTTGTACAGACAAAAGAAGCAAGTCGACAAATGTCTGTTCTGGGGCAGGCGGCCCAGGCTATAGGCAAGGTGACTGAGACCATAACCGAGATATCCGAGCAGACCAATCTTTTAGCCCTCAACGCTACCATCGAGGCAGCTCGGGCGGGTGAAGCCGGCAAGGGATTTGCGGTAGTGGCCAATGAAATAAAAGAACTCGCCAAGCAAACATCAGGTGCAACACTTGATATCAAGCGGCAAATTGAGGGTATTCAAAACTCTACCGGCACCACGGTTGATGCAATCGAGAAAATTGGTCAGGTTATTTTCAGTGTGAACGAAGTCGTAGCTACGATTGCTACGGCGATTGAAGAACAATCCGTTTCTACAAGAGAAATTGCCGACAATATTGCTCAGGCTTCCAGCGGAATCAACGAGGTCAATGAAAATGTTGTTGAGAGTTCGGTCGTCGCAGGTGACATCACCAAAGCTATTGTCGAAATCAACCACGATTCCGGGGAGCTCACCGAGAGCAGTTCTCAGGTGAGCCTGAGTGCAGAAGAACTCTCGAACCTGGCAGAGCAACTTAATGAAATGGTGAGGAGGTTTAAGGTTTAGGTTCCGTTCGACAATTAAACAGCTTCCCTTCCCGCCCCAAGGAGCACATCTGAACACGATCAGACCGATCAGCACTATTCCCACCTGGTAGGCAAGGGGATTCAGTTCTGTGGGGTAGCTCCTCAGATTGGCGGAATAAAAGGCCCAGAGGACTGCGGCAATAAAGACCAGGATATCCCCTCTGTTGAAGTGGGGGGCAAGCAGGGTAGAGAGCTCGGCCCGCGAGATGATCAGAACACCCCGCTCAGCGAAGTGGCTACCCCCAGGCACTGCCTGAGACTGAGATGGTCGTCATACATTACCCAGGAGATCAGCACAATGATGACCGGTATGCAGGAATTGACCAGCGCCGCATTGATGGCAGTGGTGCTCTGCATGGCCATATAAATGAGACTATTGAAGCCTGCTACCCCGACGATTCCCTGATGCAGTGAAAATCTTCTATTTTATTACCGCGAATCAACTCCAGGCCGTTGTCAAGGATGGATGTTGAAAACCATGGCTGCAGCTGGACTCCTTCCAGGACCGGCAAGAATACAGGGATTGTTTCGTTTTTTGAAACTATACATATGTTAACCGTGCACCATACAGAGTTTCCGCGTTGTGTAATTCGCCCATTATCGAGAGCGCTGACATATCCTAACTAGTCGGCATAACTACTGTTTTAGTGTCAATAATGAGGTGTCCTCTATTGTCTGTCAACCGCATAATCTATCGGTCAAGAGAGTAATTTTCCAACAGAATAGACCCTAATTGCGGCCAGCCATTACTCCGCCGTCCACATCCCAAGTGGCTCCCGTCACCCAGCTGGCCTCGTCGCTGAGCAAGAACATAATGGCCTCGGCAACGTCGCCTGGTGTCCCGATCCGGCCGATTGGATGAAAATCGTTGAATGTCGCCAGTGTCTCATCAAGTTTGGCGGGATCGATAAATGCCTCATAAATAGGTGTCTTCACCACTGCCGGGGAAACCGCGTTAACCCTGATATTATGTTCTGCCAGTTCCATGGCCATGTGTTGCGTCAAGGAGTGCAAGCCGGCCTTGGCCATGGAGTATGCTGATGAGGGGGTGGCTTTGATAGCCTGTTTTGCCCACATCGAGCCGATATGGACAATCGATCCACCTCCGTTTTCCACCATGTTTCTTGCCACAGCTTGGGAGATGAAGAAGGCTGCGCGATTTAAATCCAGGTAACTGTCGTAAGTTTCTTTATCGTGCTCCAGAAAGGGCTTGGGGTTGAATCGGCCGGCCGCATTGACAAAATATTTGACATGGCGTTGGCTCTTTACAACAAAGTTAATTACCTGTTGTACATCGCCCTCGTGGTAGAGATTGGCTTGCAGCGTTTCTATAGGACCGATTTCGCTGAGAGAATGCTTGGCCTTTGCTAGTTTTTCGGCCTTGCTGCCGACGATGCAGGTATCAATTCCCCGCTTGAGCAAAAGTTTTGCCGTAGCTAAGCCCATTCCACTGGAACCGCCAACAATAAGGGCAAGGGGTTGCTTTGTGCTTTTCATCGGAATACCTCCATATATAATTGTTTTGGACTTGAAAATGCTCAACAGCACTTTCTGTGGGGCAAATGGAGCGTAATGCATCACAACTCGACATCAAATGTCTACATTGACGATATATCTTTTGGCCGTGGGTGCAATGCTCAATGTTTTCAGACTAAAAATCACGAAAATAATCTGTAAGGATACTGAATCCCAGTCATCTGCTACCCGGATCGTGCCGATAGATGGCATCTATCTTGCAATTCTCAATAGTAAGGAAACACAAGAGAATCTGTTACTGTACGGAGTCGATCTCCGGCAAGTTGGAGACATATTATGAATACTCCCATCCCTTCTGCTACCCATAAAAGTCGTTATGAAAATCTTCTGGCAAGCGTTTCAACCGATGATATTCTCTGTATCCCAATAGTAGCAGATCCGGATTCCATCGCCGGCGCTCTGACATTAAAAAGGCTGTTCTGGAGGAAGGTGCAAAAGACCATCATCTGTCGAGTCAATGCCATCAAGCGTTCCGATAATCTGGCCATGATAAGGGATTTGAAAATACTTCTTCCTTATATCAAGAAAGTCGATACCGGGAGTGTGACCAAGTGGGCCATTGTTGATGCGCAACCGCATCACCACAAATCTTTTCGCAATATAGATTTTACAGTTATCATCGACCATCATCCAGCCGATCCCGCCCTTGACGTTCCTTTTAAGGACATAAGGGAGGAGTATGGCGCCGTCTCTTCCATCATGACTGAATATCTCAAAGCGGCAGCTATCGAGCCTTCGGAAAAATTGGCCACCGCCTTATTTTATGGTATCAAGTCGGACACCAACAATTTTACCAGAAAGTCGATTGCCGCTGATATCAATGCCTTTCGCTATCTTTACCCCCATGTCAATCTCAATATTATCAAGAGGATCGAATCCTCGGAGATTAATAAAAAAAACCTTACCGATTTCCGCAAGGCTTTTGAAAAACTGCAATTTGTCGGTGATGCAGCTTATGTTCACATGGATGTCAGCAACGATGCCGATGCATTGGTGATAATCGCCGATTTTTTCCTGAAAATGGCGGAAGCGTCCTGGTGCATGGTTTCCGGAGTTTGTGGAAAAAATCTTACAATTATAGTAAGATATGCTGGTTTTCGCTACGATGCGGGTAAGGTGGCCAAACGTCTGTTCGGTCACCTAGGTTCGGCCGGCGGCCATAAGAATGCAGCCAGGGTGGAAATTCCGCTTGCAATTATTGAGAAAGAGGCCGGTAGCCTGAACAAAATCGGTGACTATCTTATAGAGATCATAAAAAAGCGCTGACCTCTTCCAGCGGGATTATTGGGTAAATCCCGAGCCAGCCTTAAATATGCCTCCTTCAGTTTATCTGGATTTTTGGTTTCCTTATACAAGACCATTCCACTGAAAAATATGTCCTCCGGGACATCATCATTTGTCGGTTTTGCAGGTGGTTAGCGGCCTTCTCCTGAAGTCTGCTCCCGGTTTTTTTACATCCGGAAATTGGAGCCTTAGAAAATGCACGGCTAAATATCTTTTCAGGTCTTGCTGTACAAGACAAAATCCATTTTGGCAGGACTGGGCTTCACAAGAACTGGTCAAGCGGCTCTACTGCCTCCCGGGGATAAAGCGGTCGACCATCAAAGCAGTCGATACGGCAGAGCCCTTTGTGCCCATTCGCTCTCGGGATATTTATCCTGAAGTGTGCGGTAAGCATCTTTTAAAGGTCCGGCGTCACCGCCTAATTTGTAGGCGCTGACGCCTCGAAGATAGACCGCCTCAGGTGCCGAAGTACTTTGCGGCTGCGCTTCCAATATGCGATCGAGATGCTTTTTGCAGTCATCGAAATTTTTCAGATCAAATTCGCCTTTCGCCAGCCCCAACTCCAGAGAAGCAATGAACTCTTCCGGCGGCAGAAACCCTACTGTTGACTGGTGTGTCAGGCCGAACGAATCCAGAACAATAATTCGTGGAGTCCAGTTAACCATGAAATCGGCCGCATACGGTTCGGCATCAGAGGCAATTCTCAAGGCAATAAAATTTTCGCTGATAAAATCGGTTACCTTTTCGTTCGGATACGTAACTGCATCCATCTGTTTGCAACCAATTCACTGCGGGTTAAAAAAATCGAGCAAGACCATTTTCTTTTCCATGCCCGCTTGATCGAAGGCTTCTTTGAAATCAGTTATCCATGAAATTTTAGTTGTCATAACAATTCTCCTCTGTTTTAGGATTATCTGGAGGATAGGAATGATCTACAGCTCTGGAACAGCAGTCGGTACCGCACAGATTGTCTTGCTGTTAATTTTGCAAGAAAGCATCCATTCTCAAGGTACTTATTATCTGGACGTTTCCAACGGAAAATTATTTTTTGGAGTTCCTCATCCCCTCAAGAGAGAACAAAAGGCGCCAATCTTATTGCGGCTAGCCCTGTTTTCCTCTTCCTTTAACAATAATCTAGCAAGTGGTATGCCATTTTTGCCGAAAATATTAAAACATGGCGACCCTATCTGATTGTCCACGACAACCGGCAGTCGGTTGACTAACGGAAAAGGTGGGCTTTGCTGAAAGTTCGTTGGCTATCTTTTTATAGCTCAAAAACTTGGCGACTGGCACACATTTTGTAGATACTGGCTCAGGGATAACAATTAAACTCCGGTTATCGGAGACCCAATAATATCGCGGATTCCTAAATGATGATCTTCACAGCAAGGTAGGTCGTGGCTCGATAGTTGATGATACCGCTGATTGGTTTACCGAGTACCAGACAAAGGATGCTGCAAATCATATCAAGCATACATTAAGGAGGGTATTTATGTTGGCATACATCCGTAAATCAGCAGAGCAACAGATGACTGATCTACTCGCCACAGCCGATATTCAAGTAAATGGCGACAGGCCATGGGATATCCAGGTAAAAAACAGAGATCTCTTTGATCGCGTCTCCTCTTCCGGGTCGCTGGGGCTCGGAGAGACATATATGGATGGCTGGTGGGAGTGCGAAAGCCTGGACCAGTTTTTTTTCAACCTCCTGCATCACGGAATAGATCGAAAATTTCGCACCAGTCCTCCCGTCATTGCCAACGCAATACGGGCAAATATCTTCAACCGTCAAAGCAGCCGAAGAGCTTTTGAGGTTGGCGAAAGACACTATGATGCCGGCAATGACCTGTTTAAGTCTATGCTTGACCCGCTTATGACCTACAGTTGTGGTTATTGGAAAGATGCGAATAATCTACAACAGGCTCAGGAAGCCAAACTCGAGTTGATCTGCCGTAAACTGCAGCTTTCACCCGGCATGAAACTGCTCGACATCGGCTGCGGCTGGGGAAGCCTGGTCCGTTATGCGGCAGAACACTACGGAATTTCCGCAGTCGGCTTGACCATTTCCAAAGAACAGGCCGCATTGGCCAAAGAGCTATGTGCCGGTCTACCTGTTGATATCCGGCTCCAGGATTACCGTGAGGCTACAGGAACCTTTGATGCTGTCGCTTCAGTGGGAATGTTTGAACATGTCGGCTATAAAAACTATCGCACCTTCATGCGAATCGTTCGACAGTGTCTTAAAGATGACGGACTCTTCCTGCTGCATACCATCGCCTCAAATGACACCGTGCACAATTGCGACCCCTGGTTCGATAAGTATATTTTCCCCAACGGTATGCTGCCTTCCATTCAACAGATGGGAGCCTCGATGGAACAGCAGTTTATAATGGAGGATTGGCATAACATAGGGGTCGATTACGACCGCACACTTCTATGCTGGCATGAAAACTTCGAAAACCACTGGCATAGACTGAAGGCCCGATACACCGAGCGGTTTTACCGCATGTGGCGCTACTACCTTCTTTCTATGGCCGGTTGCTTTCGTGCCAGATATCTGGAGGTCTGGCAGGTGGTGATGTCTCCCCAAGGAAAGATAGGCGGATACGACAGTCTGCGCTGTCTGATATCCATCTACAATTAATCCGCCTGCGGCAAGATCTTCGGCCACTGCCGATCAGGCAATGGCGCTTGGAACCATGCCGCTGTTGTTCCCAGGGCTCAAGGATTTCCGATGATTTTGATACCGTCCCGAGTCCAACTTGAGAAGAAACAGTCCTGCCAAACAGGACGGAAGAGATCAACTTTTATCACTTTCCCTATGATCAGAAGAAATTACATACTGATTATCTTCAGCATACTAGTCTTGGGAATGCCGCTGATCGGCGCTTTCCTTTCAGACCGTCCGATATCGGCGTTTACCGCATTCCCGCCGCTTACCGTGCCCGCCGAGCATATGTCCTTTTCATGGCGGGTTTTCATGTTGTATTTCGCGGGAGCCCTGGTGACTATGGCTTTGATCGGTTACGCTGCAGGTAAAAGACCAGCCGACCAACAATCTGTTCCAGCCGGCCCTGCCCGAAGTTTTCCCTGGTGGGGATGGGTCTCCCTGGTACTGTTGCTCATCTCCTGGTTTTTTGCCTGGACAAGATTTTCATGGTTTGCATCATTCCAGAGCCACACTTTCATATGTCTCTGGATTTCGTATATTTGTCTGGTCAACGCTTTATGTTTCCGGCAATCGGGGAGATGCCCCCTGTTGCAAGAAACGGTCTTTTTTGCCGCCTTGTTTCCGCTGAGTGCCGTGTTCTGGTGGTTCTTTGAATACCTCAATCAATTTGCCCAAAACTGGTTCTATACCGGAGTCGATTACGGACCGGCAGCCTACAGCATTCATGCCACCATCTCGTTTTCTACCGTATTGCCGGCAGTGTATACCAGCCGAATGTGGCTTGCAAATATACAATGGTTCAAGAAGCGATTTCACGGCTTGCCCTCTCTGCAAAGATCGATGCCGAAATCTCTCAGCTGGCTGATACTCCTGCTCTCCTGCGCAGGGCTTGTCGGGATTGCCCTGCGTTCGGAGGAGTTTTTTGCTCTTGTCTGGCTGGCTCCATTGGCGCTTCTGACCGCCTTGCAACATATAGCTGGACGAAAAACCCTCTTTACCAGCCTGACAGACGGCGACTGGCGACCAGCGGTATCTGCCGCCATGTCCGCATTACTATGCGGTTTTTTCTGGGAAATGTGGAATTATTACAGCCTGGCCAAATGGGTCTACAGTGTTCCCTTCGTGTATCGGTTCAAAATATTTGAAATGCCGGTTCTGGGATATCTGGGCTATCTGCCGTTCGGCATCCTGTGCATCGAGCTGGTTGAACTGGTAAGGCCCAAGCCTGATTCTTCCGAATGGCTAGCGTAATCAGACTGCACTGCCCCATCTCTCTTGCCTGTCGATCATCCGGAGAAACGAGCCGGAACCTGGAAATATTTCCGTCACCGGCCAGTCAGCCCTGTAGGCGGCGCCATGAATTCCGGCCTGACTGGTTGACTGATGGTTTCAGCTAAAATTGAATCCACCGCCGAAAGTGTTGCAAGATCACATTATCGAGTGCGTTGACATTGTTGGTTATAGCGGAAATGTCGTCAATGACTTTTGTGAATAAAAAATGCTGATTACGTATGAAATTCAGCTATGATGTTGTTATCCGGGAGACAGATTTAATTTTTCTTGGAAAGACCGAGGGGACTGATTTTTTTTCACGTTGTTTTGTGAAAATAAATCTGTCTCCCGGATTGGTAAAAGAAAAATAAAATCAGTCCCCTAGCTGCCAATATACTCATCGATCATGCGACTTGGCTGAGTTTCGTACGTAATCAGATAAAAAATTGAAGGAAGCATTCTTAATAACCCCTTACTATAATTTGGCTTACTGGTAGACCCATTTTCTGGGTGAGCAAAGGCAGTATGTTTTTTGGTTAAAAGCTGGAAACATCGATTAGAATTGAGTATACTCGCCGCTTTTTTGAACGGCTTGTCTGTAGTACAAAGACACCTTATAAGTATGATGGCGTCGTAAAAATTCTTCATCTTGTTCGTTGTTACAATTTTCCTATTATTACGACGTACCGTATGTACGTCGTAATAATAGGAAAATCGCGCCTCCAATATGAAGCTTTTTACTTATCCATCAAAAATCGAAGTTTTTACGAATTCGTCAAGTATGGGTGAGTCTGATTTTACAAAAAAGACAGGGTGTTTTCTTTCACTTTTTTCAAGTTTTAGTACAAAAGAAGATCATGGCAAATAAATTGTATGTAGCGGGAACGGAACCCCGCAGTGGTAAATCGGCTATTATCCTTGGTCTTATGGAACTTTTGACCAGAAACATCAAGAAGGTCGCATTTTTTAAACCGCTTATAGAGGAGGACTATTCCAGGGTCGGCAAGCTCAGGCGGGATAATACCATCAAATCTTATCAAGCACCATTATCATCTGTGTGCGGATTATCAGGAGATGTATGCCTACACGGTCACCGAGGCCAGTCAGCTCATTGCCTTGGGTAAAAATGCCGAGCTGCATGAAGGCATAATGGCCAAGTACAATAACCTCGCTGCAAAATCTGATTTTGTCCTGTGCGAAGGTATTGAGCTGATGGGGCAACCGCTTCTTTTGATTTTGACATTAATGTCGACATAAGCAATAACCTTGGCTGTCCACTGATGCTGGTTGCCGGGGCTAAAAATAAAACAGTGGACGAAATGGTTCGTTCCATCAAGGTGTATTCCGAGTCCCTGGCTGAAAGGAGTTGTGATCTTGTGGCCACAATCGTCAACAGGGTGGATCCGGCATTATTGGAGGAGATGGAGCAGAGACTTGTTTCGGAAAAAATTAGGCAAAAAACAGCTCGTTTATGTCATTCCAAATGATGAAAACCTTGGTAATCCGTCTATTGGTGAAGTCGTTCGGCTGCTTGAATGCCGAAATCCTTTATGGAGAAGAAAATCTTACCCGCCATGTGCGCAGTTTCACCATTGCCGCCATGCAACTGAGAAATTTGCTTGCAAGGATCGAATATGGCACACTGATCATCACTCCGGGTGATCGCTCGGATGTCATTCTTGCCTGCCTGGCTGCAGGTGAGTCGATGAGCATGCCGAATATTTCCGGAATCATGCTGACCGGGGGGCTCGTTCCGGAAGAGCCGGTACAGAAGGTTATTGAAGGATTTAAAAAAACAGTTCCGATAATTTCGGTGAGTGAGAATACCTTCCAGGCGGCAATTCGTATTGATAACATCCATGCTGCAATCACTCCGGACAATACCAGAAAAATTACTCAGGCCCTGGCCGTTTTTGAACGGCACATCAATATGGACGAGCTCAGTGACAGGATTATCAAAACCAAAACTACCATCGTTACTCCGAAGATGTTTGAATCCCGGCTTCTCCAGCGTGCCAAGGCGAATAAACAGCATATTGTGCTGCCGGAAGGTGAAACAGAACGGGTTCTTAAGGCCGCAGAAATTCTTGTTGCGTCGTGACGTAGTCGAACTAACCCTTCTTGGACGGCAAGACAAAATTCAGCGAGCGTGTCAGAAGCTTAGGGTTGCATCTGGAAAAAGCAACAATCATAGATCCGAGGACGTCAACTCTTCTTGATGAATATGCGGAAACCTATTACCAGCTCAGGAAAAATAAGGGTATAACGCTCGACAATGCCCGGGATCTCATGATCGATCTGAATTTTTTCGGTACCATGATGATCTATAAAGGGCATGCCGACGGGATGGTCTCCGGCGCGGTTCACACTACCGCCGATACCATACGCCCCGCCTTTCAGTTTATTAAAACTAAACCGGGTTATTCGGTTGTTTCCAGTGTCTTCCTGATGTGCCTGAACGACCGAGTGCTTGCCTACGGGGATTGTGCTATTAATCCTGATCCAACCGCTGAAGAACTGGCGGAGATCGCCATAAGTTCAGCTCAGACGGCTGCGCTGTTTGGCATTCATCCACTGGTTGCCATGCTGTCCTATTCCTCCGGCAGCTCAGGAAAGGGGCATCAGGTAGATAAGGTACGAAAAGCAACTCAAATCGCGCAGGAAATGGCCAAGACGATGTATCCGGGATTGGAGATTGAGGGACCTATTCAGTACGACGCAGCGGTTGATATGGAGGTTGCAAAAACCAAAATGCCCGAAAGTAAGGTAGCCGGTAGAGCGACAGTGTTCGTTTTTCCTGACCTCAATACCGGTAACAATACCTATAAAGCAGTTCAGAGATCGGCCGGAGCTATTGCCGTGGGGCCTGTCTTACAGGGATTGCGTAAACCGGTGAACGATTTAAGCCGTGGCTGCCTGGTACCTGATATCGTCAATACAGTTGCGATTACAGCAGTGCAGGCCTATGCCGAAAAGGAAAAGGAATAATTTCTTATCGTCGGTGATGGCCGTGCCTATAATAGTAAGGGCGCACCGGCCTATGCCAGTAGCCTCGATGCCAGCCCCAATGATCGCCAAACCACAGCCATGTGCCGCCTACCCAGATATAGTCCGGACTTGGAGCCGGGACGATCACTTCTGGGAGCAGAGCTGGTGGCGTGTTTCCTATCACGCCCGAAACTTCGCTGGTCGGAATTTCAGATGGAGTGTTGATCATAAAATCGATGATTCTGTTACTCACTCCGGCATTTCTCAAGTTTATGATGTCCGCTGTTTGAAGGTGATAGACTGTGCGGGTGTTGCGAATTTGGCTGATGATAAGATCGTCACCAATTCCAGCTTTTACCAGCGATTCGACATCGTAAACGGTCAATGGCTGACTCTGTTCAACCCGTTGCAGAGTCTGAGGGTATTGTGCTCGGAGTCGTGCTTCCTGTTCTTGATCCATCCCATGGCCAATCATGCCGCCGACAACTGCGCCCACTGCTGCTCCTACAGCGCTTCCTGCGCCTGGATTACGTGTCATGCTGCCTATGATCGCCCCCGTGGCTCCACCGGCCAATGCCCCAGAAGCCGTGTAATCCGGGCGTCCCTGGGGTGACATGCAACCGGTGAGTGATATTCCTACCAGTGCATATGCCAAAATATGACCATATCTTTTCATAATTTCCTCCATTTAATTATTATGAAGCATGTCAGGCGCAACACTTTTCATCCATACCAGCCAACAAGTAGTATTTCTGTAAATTTATGCTCACTTTAGGCTTTTTTGCAAGCCTTCATTTTGCTGACTAATTCACGCAGGTAATTGAGCCAGTTGTCCATACCTTCTCCGGTTTTTGAAGAGAGAGCCATTGTCCGCAATCTCGGGTTGAGCCGAAGGGCGTCCCCGTTAGCTTCTGCAACGGGAAAATCAAAATAGGGGAGAAGATCGGTTTTGGTGATTAAAAAGGTGTGTGAAGTCGTAAAGGCTTTGGGGTATTTTTCTGGTTTATCAGGGCCTTCCGGGACGGAAACCAGTACAACACGCTCATGCTCTCCGAGATCAAAGGTGGCAGGGCAGACGAGGTTGCCGACATTTTCTATGAAGAGCAGGTCGATGGTTTGACCACCGGGCTCTTTTTGCAGCCGATGAAATCCTTTATGGGTCATGGCCGCGTCGAGATGGCAAGCACCGCCGGTTGTCAATTGAATCACCGGAACACCTTTTGCCCTGATACGGTCGGCATCGCGTTCTGTTTCAATGTCGCCTTCGATAACCCCTATGTTTATTTCTCCCTTAAGTGCCTCAATGGTGTGTTCCAACAGGGTTGTTTTTCCAGAACCGGGGCTGCTGATCAGGTTGAGGGCGACCGCTCCTATTTCATCAAAATGTTCTCGATTGGCTCGGGCAAGAGCATCGTTTGCAGCAAACAGACTGGCGTGGACGTCCACAGTCTTACTGTGGCTATGGGTATGCGCTTCTGTGGAGTGGTCGTGGTCGTGGCTATGATCTGAAGGACTTGGACAGCCGCAGGTATCACACATTTTGTTTCCTCATGTAAGTTGTTTTGATAAACTAGATCCCGCAAAGCACGGGGTTAAGTACCTTCACAAAATTCTTTCTTATTCTTTTCAATACCCCCTTGAGGGGTGCTCTTATCAGTGCCCCCTTGAGGGGTAAAAAAAAGATAAGAATTTCTAAGCTACTAATAAAAAGTTAAAGAGAATCTCAGGGATGGCTAGATAAAAAGTTTGCTATACAAGGCGTAGTGTTTTTGGCTGGTTTCCGACTATACAAGTAGTATGTCGAAAGCCAGCCAAAAACCTACAACGAAGGAGATCGGACTTTTTACGACGCCATCGATTATTCCATTTCCACCTGGCGCAGCATAAGATCATTGCCGCCATCGGGAATAAGCAATAGATCGCCACAAGCGGGACACTCATCCGGTCTATTGCCTGCCGTCACCTCTACATGACTGCAATTTGTGCAGCTATAACTGACCGATGGGACTTGGATAATCAGTTTTGCGCCACGCACCAGTTCATCATCCGCGGAAAGAATGTCAAAACCAAACTGGAAGGAATCGACAACAACTCCGCAATGAGGTCCTATTTCCATGGTAACACTTAAGATCTTTGTCGCTTTGTTTTCTACGGCCAGATCTTTTAACTGTTCAAAGAGTCCCTGCACTAAAGATATTTCATGCATAATTGTACTTCAGCCGATTAATTTATTTTTTGGTCACTTCCACGCCCAGATCGGCCAGGCGGGAAAGGATCATTTCTGCAACTTCAACCTTGCGCTTTGCAACTACATCGGAGAGTTCAATGGATTCCTCCAACTCCTTGGGAATCACTGTATAGAACTCAATCTGTTCGGGGGCTGCGTCTCGCAATTTGGATACCTCGAGAATTTCGAGCAGACCGAGTTGATGGGGGGACATCCGGGTTTGAAAATTACCGGCTTTTACGTCATCCATAGTAAAAAAATGAAAAGATCCAGGTTCTCCTTCAATATCAACCACATCGATGACGAATATCGGGTCGCACTCTTCGAGGAACGGGGCCATGTATATGCCGGCCGTACCTACATCCTGAATTTCTACATTGTCTGGAAAATTATAGTGTTCCTGCAGGTAGTGGACCACATGGACTCCAAAACCCTCATCTCTTAGAATAAAGTTGCCGATACCGGCAATACCAATTTTTTTATCAATTGTCATAATATATTATAATATCAATCTGTTAACAGATACGAGGCAGGGGGACACCGTGGAGCGGGGTGACGACTCGTGCTCCTCCGACCGGGGTATTGATAATGACTCTGCCGGCTTTCCCAGCGACAAGTCGACCGATGATCGCGGCCTCTTTGCCCTCGGGACTTGCCCGCATGATGGACAGGGCCTGCTCGGCCAGTTCTCCGCTGACTATGGACAGACATTTGCCTTCGTTCGCAAGATAAAGAGGCTCCAGACCAAGGAGTTCGCAGGCCGCGCGAACTTCCGGGCGTACAGGCAGGGCCTCGTCGAAGAGTTCAATGCTCAGACCACTGTTTTCGGCAATCTCATTGAGGGTCGAGGCGACTCCACCTCGGGTGGGATCGCGCAGGGCATGAACTGTGCCATCCGGCAGTTCCCGGAGTAGAGTGGCAACCAGAGTATGCAGCGGCATGGTGTCACTGCGCAAATCGCCCTGTACGGAGATCCCTGCCTGTCGGGTCATGATGGTAATACCGTGATCGCCCATGGTTCCTGAGAGAATAACAGCATCGCCAACTCTGGCGTTTTTCGAGGAAATATCTATGCCCTCACCAATGAAACCGATGCCGGAAGTATTGATAAAGATTTTATCGCCCTTGCCTTTAGGAACCACTTTGGTATCACCGGTGACGATGGGAACTCCGGCTTCTTTGCAGGCATCACTGATGGAGATGACCACTCGTTCCAGTAGTTCAAGACTGAGCCCTTCTTCGAGGATCAGTCCCAGGCTCAGGCAATAGGGAACGGCGCCACGCATGGCCAGATCGTTAATGGTGCCGTGAACCGCCAGTTTGCCAATATCCCCACCTGGAAAAAAGATTGGATCGACAACATAGCTGTCTGTCGTGAATGCCAGTTTACCAGGTCTGTTTTCCAGGATGGCACTATCTTCAAGGCCGCGCAGAATTGGGTTGTCGAGATGTTTGAGGAAGAGCTCACTGATCAGTTGCTGACTGGCGAGACCACCGCTTCCGTGATCGAGGAGTATTGTTTTTTTTTCAGACATTATATTGTGTTATTCCTTTTAGTGACTTAGAAAAAATTCTTGTGCTTTTCACAAGATTTTTTTTCGTGAAGGAACTTATCCCCGTGCTGTGCGGGGATCGCTCCGACAAACATACAGCCAATATTGACCTCAATAATTGTACCCTGCAACCCTAGCTAATATTTGACTTATACCCCTCAAGTGGGTACTGAACAGAGCACCCCTCAAGGGGGTATTATCAAGAGTCCCGTCCTTAACAAAAAGTTAGTCCCGTCCATATTTATGGTAAGCGGCACAGGTACCTTCACTTGATACCATGCAGGGACCGATAGGGTTGGCCGGATTACATCTGGTGTCGAAAAGCGGACACTCTCTTGGAGTGTTCATCCCTTTGAGAATATTTCCACACAAACAGCCTTTGGGTTCCTTTGCTTCCGGCAGCGTGATGTTGAGCCGTACTTCGGCATCAAAAGCTGAATATTTCTCACGAATTTTTAATCCACTTAACGGAATGCGACCAAGCCCACGCCAGTCCATATCGGCCGGCTCGAAAATTTCCTCAACCATTTTTTTGGCTCGAAGATTGCCTTCCCAAGAGACAGCACGAGGATAGACGTTTTCGACTTTAATATCGTTAGTACCGACCTGACGGGCAAGGAGGATGAGGCTTTTTAATAGATCGGCGGTTTCAAAACCTGCTACGACACAGGCCAGATGATATTTTTTGGCCATTGGTTCCCAGGCCCCCGCCCCGATGATCGAGGAGACATGGCCGGGACAAAGCAAACCATCAATCTTCAGCTTCGGATCACTCAACAGGGCTTCCATTGGAGCCGGCATTGTTTTCTGAGTTGAAAACACCACGAAATTTTTAATATTTTTGGTTTTGGCTGCCAGAATTGTTGCGGCGATCCCAGGAGTGGTCGTTTCAAAACCTACCCCAAGAAAAACCACCAGCTGATCAGGATTTTGTATGGCCAGATCCAGCGCGTCCATCGGAGAGTAGACTATGTCCACCAAGGCACCGCGGGAGCTGGCCTGGGCAAGAGACGTGTAGGTGCCCGGCACCCGAAACAGGTCGCCGAAAATAGTGACCCGCACTCCGGGGTGGTCAGCCATGGCAATGAAGGCATCCATATGGGAAGCGGATGTTACACAAACAGGACATCCAGGACCTGAAACGAGTTCCATCCCTTCCGGGAGAATACTCCTCAGTCCATTGCGAAAGATTGCCATGGTATGGGAACCACACACTTCCATCACCCGGAGTGGTTTGGTGACGGATTTTTTCAGCTCTTCAACCAGCGGTTTTACCAACCCGCTATCACGGTATTCATCAAGGTGTTTCATGGTGAACCTGTATCAGAAAAGTAACTCGTCCGGAGTATTATTGGCGAGTTCTTGTAATAACTCAATATTTTTTAATGCCTCTTCTTCAATCAGAGAATGGATGGCAAATCCGGCATGGATAATGACATAGTCACCGATGGCCGGCCAGTGGTCGACGACGTCCAGCCGAACCTCTTTACTTATTCCATCAGTATCAACTGTGGCTATCTGGTTACTGGTGAAATCGTCAGGGTCACCCTGGACGCTGGTCACCCGCATTGGAATTGCGAGACACATGGCGCAGACCTCCTATTATAGTCTGACCGAAAGAAATAGCTCCGTCATTGAGTGGCAGCAAATTTCCGGTGAAAACTTTTAAATGTTTACTGTTCAATGTATGTAACAGTCCCTCAAGAAGGAGGCTGTTTTGCATACATCCTCCAGAAAGCACAACCTTTCGGATGCCTGTCTGAAGTGCAAGAATTTCTATGAGTTCGGTGATGCTGCCGATGAGCATCGTGTGGAATTCCAGAGCGAGAGAGGATTTATCCTCACCTCTGCTTATTCCATCAAGTATCCTTTTAACAAATTCTGTTGAACAAATCTCCCATTTTCCGTTATTTTTCATTGGCGCAGACGAAAAATTCGTGTGCAAATTGGGCAAAATGTTTTTTGGCCAAGAGCGGGTTCTTGCCTTTTTGGCCAGTGTTTCCAGTTCCATGGCTGCCTGGCCTTCAAAGCTGATGTATTGGCGTATTCCGAGCAGAGAAGCTATTGCATCAAAGAGCCGACCGCAACTGGAGGTCAGTGGTGAATTGAAGCCACCTTCAAGCATAGAGGAGATAACGCCCAGCCGTCCGATATCGAGTTGTCGCAGTGTTTCGGGCAGGCTGTCGGGTACGATGCCCTCGGGGCCGAAGGTATGGAAAAGGGCTGAAACGCCCATACGCCAAGGCTCAGTGGCGGCGATGTCGCCACCGGGTAGACGAAGCTGATGAAGGTGACCTAAACGTTCATAAGACGTTAAGCCGGCCCTGAGAATTTCCCCACCCCAGATCGTGCCGTCATCGCCAAGGCCGGTTCCGTCGAGAATAACAGCCAGTACCGATTCCTCAATGCCGTGTTCTGCCATGACGGCGACGGCGTGGGCATGGTGATGTTGGATCTTGTAGAGTGGCAGTTTAGTATCAGCGGCATACCTGCTGCTCATATAGTCTGGGTGTAAATCACAGACGATAGCTTCCGGTTCGATTTGAAAGACCTTTTTAAAATGCTCTATCGATTCCAGATAAAACTCATAGGATTCGAGGTTGTCGAGGTCACCGATATGCTGGCTGGTAAAGACACTCTGGTTACGTCCCAGGCTGAAGGTGTTTTTCAAGCCTGGGCCGCAGGCTAAAATTTGCGGGAGCTTCCAGGCAATCGGAATGGGAGTGGGAGCAAAACCCCGTGCACGTCGCAAAATAAAGGGTTGGTCAGCTATAAATTTGACCACCGAGTCGTCGACCCGGGTAACAATGTCACGGTTATGGAGCAGAAAGAGATCGGCAATGGTCGAAAGTTTGGAGAGAGCGTCAGCATTTGCGGTGCAGATAGGTGTGCCACTGATATTGCCCGAGGTCATCACCAGCGCTTCAGGGCAGTCGGTCTGCTGGAATAGGAGATGGTGGAGTGGTGTGTAGGGGAGCATTACGCCAATCTCATCAATTCCCGGTGCAAGATTGTCTGCAAGGGTTGTGTGATCCAGTTTACTAAGGAGAACTATTGGGTGCTCAGGGGCTGTAAGGAGATTCTCCGTCTCTACATTGAGGTGACAGAATTTTTTAACACTCTCAACATCAGCCACCATAATGGCCAACGGCTTGTCCGGGCGCCCTTTTCTCCCGCGGAGCAAAGCCACTGCCTGCGAGGAGCAGCCGTTCACCGAAAGATGAAAACCTCCCAGCCCTCGGATTGCTACAACCAGCCCCTCCTTTAATGAGGATGCCGTTTGCGCAAGAGGCGAATGGCTTTCTAGTCGGATGCCCTCATTATTTGCGAATGAGATATTTGGACCACAGTCAGGACAAGCGTTTGGTTGCGCATGGAACCTTCTGTTACCTGGATCATGGTATTCCTTTGTGCATACTTCGCACATCGGAAAAACTTTCATGGAAGTCTGTGGTCGGTCATAAGGAATGGTTTCGACTATGGTAAAGCGCGGACCACAGTTGGTGCAGTTGATAAAAGGGTAGTGAAATCGTCTGTCGCCGGGATCGAGCAGTTCACGGAGACAGTCGTTACAAAGGGCGATATCCGGGGGGATTGCAGTGTTGGCGGAGGCACCGGCTACACTGGGCAAAATGACAAACGATAGTTCGCTCTCTTCGATAGCAATATGGAGGGGGCGGGTTTCAACAGAGGTGATTCGGGCAAGCGGCGGGGCCTGTCCCCGTATAGCCTGTATGAATAACTGCAGCTTGTCGTCTTGTGCTGCAGCTGTAATGACTACGCCGTCACCGGTGTTGGTTACCGTACCGGAAACCTGAAAACCTGTGGCCAAATTGTAGATAAAGGGTCGAAACCCTACGCCCTGGACTGTGCCCCGAACGAGAATTTCGACCCTCCGATACTTATGCTTTGTGTTTGAATTTTGCACCGGAAAAGATAGAGGAAATTAATCCCTCTGGTTCTGTACAGTCATTCCATATACAAAGATAAATATGGATGACAGGAAAGATCAAGAACCACCACATGGCAAGATGGTGGAGATAACGAGCTGATTGCTGACTGCCAAAAAGCATTATTCCCCACTTTGCCCAGAAAGCAGATTCCGGGTAGAGCATAAAAAAGCCACTAAAAATCATTAATAGGGCAAGGATAAAGTTGAGTAAATATGACAGTCCGGCCAATATATTATGACCGAGTCGTTCGTCATGCTTGTCGCTGATATAGCTGTACTGTAAAAACGTCATCTTCAGGTTGTTCAAATTTCGCTTGGTGATCGGCAGAATATCCCAGATTCTCTCCTGGGCGTTACCGAAAATATAGAGAAAAAGCCTGATGAGTACGGCCGATGCCAAAACGTACGCTGCAATGTAATGTATGTAGCGCATGGTTGCCATAGGGAAGCTTGCACTTCCTTCGATCAAGGTATTGGTCCACGGATTGTTGATGTAAAAACCTGTGGCTACCAGAAATATGATAGATAGGGCAAACATCCAGTGGAACAGCCGAAGCAGCACGCTCCAGCAGTGGTATTTCTCATAAGTTGCCATCTTTGTTACCTCCTGCGGCTTTTGCCGGAAAGAAAAGTTTTGAGTGATGCGAAATCCAGCTTACAGCACTTTCACTTTCATAACTTCCTTACCCTCTGGGTCCAGCATGTGAACAGCGCAGGCAATACATGGATCGAACGAATGCACGGTACGAAGAACCTCAAGAGGTTTTTCAGGATCAGCGATCGGATTGCCCATAAGAGAAGCCTCGTAGGGTCCAAGCTGACCTGCTGCATCGCGCGGTCCTGCGTTCCAGGTAGAAGGTACGACGCACTGGTAGTTTTTAATCTTACCGTCCTGGATGACGATCCAATGGGATAAGAGACCACGTGGCGCTTCATGGACACCGACACCGCGCTGTTCTCCTTTAGGGAATACAGGCGGATTGAAGATCTCGTAATCACCGGTAGCAATATTGTTGACCAGCAGGTCCCAATGTTTGAGGGCTAAATCAGCCATCATCCCGGCACGGACTGCGCGGGCTGCATGGCGGCCAATAGTACTATGGAGGATCTCGGGGCCAACTTTTACACCTGCAACTGCACTGATGCGGCTCAGTATGTCATCGACGCTTTTAACTGTCAGCTCATGACCCTGGGCGTATCCGACAACCATCTGGGCCAGAGGACCAACCTGCATTGGTTTACCCTGGAAGCGTGGGGCTTTTAGCCAGGTATAGCGACCTTCGTCTTCAAAATCGGTGTATTTAGGATCAGTTGAAGATTCATATGGGTGCTTGGACCAGTCGCCATCATACCAGGCTCTGGCTATGGATTCTTCTACATTATCCTTGAAATATGGATCAGCCAGGCCGGTGATCGGTTTGACAGTGCTCAGATCACCGTTGAAAACAGTTCCACCAGGCATATCGGATTTGGTTCCGGCTGCATCAAGGAACATGTCCGGAGCTGCAAGGTAGTTGGTAACGCCGGCACCGTATGGGAAGCCATTCGGCATACAGCGCGCCGACCGCAACCACATCGGTCTGGTAGACCATCTTGATGAAGTCTCTGACTTCCTCTACGAGCTGCTTGATGTAATAGAGGCGCTCCATGGTGACCGCAGTCTCGTTCTCAGGGTTAATGTTGGTGGTAACACCACCGACCGAGAAATTCTGGATATGCGGATTTTTACCGCCGATGATAGCAAGAGCCTGGGTGGCTTTTCGCTGATAATCAAGGGCTTCGAGGTAATGGGAAACCGCCATGAGATTTGCCTCGGGCGGCAGCTTCATTGCAGAATGGCCCCAGTACGCATTGGCGAAAGGTCCGAGTTGACCACTGGCCACCAAGTTTTTAAGCTTATCCTTCACCGCGGCGAATCGCTTTGGACTGTTGCCTGGCCAGTTTGAGAGACTATCCGCCAATTTAGCGGTAGCTACCGGATCAGCGTCCAAGGCAGAAACAACATCAACCCAGTCGAGGGCGGAAAGCGCGTAAAAATGAACGATATGGTCGTGCAGACAATGGATCGACTGAACCATATTACGAATCAATTGGGCGTTGAGAGGGATTTCAAGCCCGAGAGCGTTTTCAACTGCCCGGACGGACGCCAGAGCGTGAACCGTGGTACAGACCCCACAGATCCTCTGGACAAAAAGCCATGCATCGCGTGGATCCCTGCCCTTGAGAATGTTCTCGAGACCGCGGTACATCTGACCGGAGGACCAGGCCTTGGTGACGAGTCCTCCGTCTACTTCGACATCTACTCTTAGGTGACCCTCGATCCGGGTAATTGGATCGATGGTGATTCGCTGAGCCATGTGTAAAACCTCCATATAAGATTGGACTACCAGATTCCGGAAAGTTTTCTGCTTTCAGGCGCCGGTAAAAATATTCTCGCAAATGAACTGCTTTTTAGTGCCTTACAGAATATTTTCATTCATAAAAAAACAAGAAAATAATCTGTCTAAAGGCACTTACACCCGTCAAGCGAGTACTGAACTGAGTACCCCCTTGTGGGGTGTTATTCGTTTCGGTCGTTTTTGCCCTTGATCAATCGCTTACCGATGCCGACTGCCGCATGAATACCGACCGCAGCTGCTGTAACGCCTAAGACTGTTTTTCCGACCTTGTCTGCGCTTGCTACTATTCCGCTGGCGGGTATTTTCACCATTGGCAGTCTTTCGTAAAACGGAGTCATGGTATCCCAGAAATTTGGTTCGGTGCAGCCAATACAGCCATGACCGACACTTACCGGCCAAACGCCTACATCATTAAATCGGGCCGTAGGACAATTGGAGAAGGTTTCAGGGCCTTTGCAGCCGACTTTATAGAGACAGTAACCGAGCTTATGGAACTCATCACCGTATTGTTCAACATAGCGACCCTCGTCGAAATGGGCTCGGCGTTCGCAATGGTCATGTATTCTACGACCATAGGCAAAGAGTGGGCGGTTCAGGTTGTCGAGAGCTGGTAGTCGTTTAAAGGTTAGATAGTGGAGGATCGTGCCGAGGAAGGTAATCGGATTTGGCGGACAGCCGGAAATATTAACAATCGGAACGCCACTCACCAGATCCTGAACCCCGACCGAACCTGTCGGGTTGGGTGCTGCTGCCTGAACGCCGCCAAAGGTTGCACAGGTGCCGATAGCAATGATTGCAGTCGCTTTTGGAGCAACTTCTGCCAGGATATCCATGGCCGTTTTCCCGGCAATCTTGCAATAAATACCGCCATCTTTGGTCGGAATTCCACCTTCAACAACCAGAATGAACGGGTGATTGTCAACAGTGTCATGTAAATTCTTCTCAGCCTGATGTCCAGCGGCTGCCATGACTGTTTCGTGATAATCAAGCGAGATGATATCGAGTATTAATCGAGCGAGATCCGGGTGGGAAGATCGCAGTAAGCTTTCCGTGCAGCCTGTGCATTCCTGAAAATGGAGCCAGATAACCCGTGGACGCTCTGCCGTTGCGGCCGCTTCGACGAGTTTAGGAATCATAGTGTCGGACAATCCTAAAGCGGCTGCCGCCATTGTGCACCCCTTAAGGAATCCGCGCCGATCAAGCTGCGGGTCCAGCGTTTTGTTTACTACTGTGTCTGCCATATCAACCTCCTATTGCTGTGTGACAACAATTGTGCGCAAAAGCGCGATGGTTCGGCGTGATGATAACCGAAGAAAAAAATTACAAAAAGTACGGATTGAAAAGTAAAGCTGGCCGGCTTTGTATTTTTAAGTGAGTCTGTGTATCTATAAAGGTGACAAAAACGTATTTCAATACTCTCGGTATATATAGGTAAGCAGCATGGACGACACGAGAAAATTGGTTGGTTTTGGTATTTGGAGAAGTATGAAGGGGTCGATGGGGTTTTGAGTGATATTCGAGACGGGTCATCTGGCGAGAGGGGCATGGGTTGATGGGTCTTGAAGACAGCAAAGCATAGTAGCTCGAAAATGTATGTGGTGCTGTTTTTATTGCCATTGTGCAAAAAGTGCGTCGAATGTTTAGTCTGGACACTGGGACCCTTGTGCAAACAGTACATTTTTAACCAAACTTTAAAAAAAATACCATCAAAGGCGTACTAAATCAAGAGTATTTTCCAAGCGTAAGTGAATTTGTTGGGATGACGCCCAAAGAAAGCATTGGCTTACGCACAATACGCATATTCGGCAAAATACTTACTGTTGTGCAATGTAGTTATGCAGAATTGGGCAATGGAATAATTGGTAAGCTTGTTAGTACCTTAGAAATTCTTTTCTTGTTTTTTAGAAAGAATTTCGTGAAGGTACTTATCCCCGTCAAGCGAGGACTGAACTGAGTACCCCTCAAGGGGGTACTAAACAGAGTCTCCGTGCTTTGTGGGGGTTGGAGAGTTATCGAAACGATGCTGGTTGTCGAAACAAAAAAGGCAGTTTTAGAGGAAAGGAAATGTTTGGTGTTACCGGTAAGCACAGATCATTTTTTGAAACCGAAAATGCCACCCTTGATTTTTGAAGAAAATGCAGGCTTGCATTTGGGGGGCAAGGGGCTTCTGCTGAACACTTGTTTTCCTTCCTCCGGCTGCACTATCACAGGTTCACCTGTAAGCAGGTGATCAACGGAATTGCCTGTGCCGGCCGCCATATAAAATTCATAAAAGAGGAGGCTTTTTTTGAAATAGCTTTTTTTCTTAAGCCATTTAGGCCAGCTGTTTTGCTGTTTGTTGTGAATAAGCTGAGAAAGGTTGATCAACAGGCTGACCATTTCCTGTCGGAGTGAACGACGAAGGTTGAGTTCGATGCCGATTGTCCTGTCTATTTCTTCACGGAGCTGTTTTGACAGTTGGAAAAGGGGCGCGCCTTTCCGGGACTGGCTGATCAGCTGAAAGCGAGTTTCCGCCCATGGAATAAGGAAAAGGCCGATCAGGAAATAATCGGGCTGGCGATGGATTTTCAGGTTCAGCGACAACGTGTTGATTCGGTCTATGGTTTGGCAGATTCTACTGAGTTGTTCCCGAGGATTGTCGGTGCTGGTGGTGACTCTGTTGAGAATTTTTCGATAGAATGGAAAAAGGGAGAACAATATGCCGGAATCAACGGCAAGTTCAAACCAGGGCGCAGCTGCACCGCTATACAAATCTTTTAAGAATTCGTCGCGTAATCTGGATGGGGGGCAGAGTGACAGTTTGTGGCTATTGTCGCAAAGAGCCTTCCAAGTTTGTTCTTCTATGCTAAAGTTAATTCTTGCTGCATGGCGGATCGCCCGCATCATTCGGACAGGATCACGGCCTATTCGTTTGGAGGGTTCACCAACAATGCGGATAATACCCAGATCGAGATCAAGACTGCCGTCAACGTAGTCAATGATGGTACCGTTTTCAATTTCATAAAAAAGTGAGTTGATGGTAAGATCTCGACGCCTTGCATCCTCGCTCAGGGTTCCGAAAGTATTGTTGGGGGCGAGGACTTCTTCAGGTCCGTCAAGATCGTGCTCGCTGAAAGAGCGAAGTGTGCTGATCTCAATGGTTTTGCCACCCCTGAAAAAGATTTGGACCAGCCGGAAACGTCGTCCTATGGTATTGCTGTGGGGGAAGAGCTTGCGGAGTTGGCCGGGATGGGCATCTGTGCTTATATCAAAATCTTTGGGGGTTTTGCCGAGGTATAAATCACGAACTCCTCCACCAACCAGGTAGCCGGAAAATCCAGCTTCGCCCAGTTTTCGAAGGATGTACAGAGCATCCCGGTCAAGCATCTCGGGGATGATCGGGTGTTTTCCAGGCGGAATTATACGACCTGTAGAAGGCAGAGTATTGTTCCCGGCAGTATCAATTTCTTTGAGGGAACTCATGTTTGAGCTGGTTAGTGTCAAAATGCCGGACTGAATCCTCTCCCTTCTTTATACACAGACTCCGCTTGTTCCTTGAATTGCCTGAAGATTTCGGCAACAGGAAGAATCGAATCCATTTTGTAGGTATTTTCGCCGGAGAAAATTAAGCCATCGTGGGTGTTGCCTTCGCGGGCCATCATGAGGCGCTCGTTGATGCAGTAGTGGTGATCACATTTTTTCAGGCATACCTGTGGACATTTTTTGGAACTCAGGTCTTTGCCTGCGTTAATCGCCTGTACAAAGGGATTATTTATAGCGCGACCGGGCATACCGACCGGTGACGAAGTGAGAACGATGTCTTCTTTCCTGGCATTGAGATACGCTTGTTTGAACTCATTGGAGATATCGCACTCTTCGCTCAACACGAAACGGGATGCAATCTGAATTCCGTCGGCGCCATACTTGTCCATCATTTCTGCCATTTCATAGCCGTTTGTTATACCGCCAGCGGCAATCAGCGGGATATTTTTGACGACATCGCGAATGGGTGGAAATATCTCACGCAGGGGTCTGTCGGTGCCAAGATGGCCTCCGGCTTCCTTGGCTTCAACGATAACCGCAGCGGCGCCAAGCTTCTCGGAGAGTTTGGCGAGGGCCGGAGAGCTGACGATCATTACAATAGGTGTGTTATGTTCCCGACCGATTTTAAAGATATCCCGGGAAAATCCTGCGCCGGTGATTATCATGTCGATTCCTGCGTCGATGGAACTCATGACAAGATTGTAGAAATCCTTCATGGCGTACATGATATTGACGGCTACAATTCCGTCTGTTGCTGCTTTTGCTTTTTTGATATCGTCATGGAGTTCTGCGGGTGGTAAACCTGATCCGCCGATAACCCCGATTCCGCCACAATTGGCAACTGGGACAGCAAGTGCTGAAGTGGATACCCTAATGGACATCCCTCCCTGAATTAATGGGAATGAAGCTTTTAAATTGGCAATACTGAGTGATGGTAGCTGCATGCAGAGAGAACTCCTTTTAAAAAACTATAAATAGAAGAAATCAGATAATGCACTTCTTGCCTGATTTTGTCAAGAGTAGTATGCAGTGAATAATAGAACGCCGATATGCCCAAGGTGCCCGGAAAATAACTACTTTAACAGGAAAGAACAATGGATTTGAGGGGGATCGGCCTGGGCTGAACTTGACAAAACCACAAAATTACGGTTAAATTCGCAATTTTTGGTTTGAATTGCAATTGTTATCATTTTTTTAAATTTTCAATTTTCAATTGGAGACTGGTTTTGAAAATCAAGGCCCTGAAAGGCTTTAAAGATATTGTTCCGGGAGAGGTGGAGCTGTGGCAATACCTTGAACGAGTGGCAAGAGATGTGTTTAAGAGGTTTCACTTCAGTGAGATTCGCCTGCCCATTCTGGAAGAAACTGAGCTGTTTGCCAGATCTATCGGAGAAGCCACCGACATCGTCGAAAAAGAGATGTATACTTTTGTCGACAAAAAAATAACAATGAGGCCCGAGGCTACTGCCTCCCTGCTTCGTGCCTATATAGAACATGGTCTTTATGTACAAAAACCCGTACAGAAGCTGTTTACCATTGGTCCGATGTTTCGTCATGAGCGTCCCCAAAAGGGCAGGCTCAGGCAGTTTCATCAGATGGATATCGAGGTTTTGGGCTCTGGAAATCCACGGGTCGATACGGAACTTATCGCCATGGGGGCGATGTTACTCGGAGAATTGGGATTGCAGGTCAGTCTGGAACTTAATTCACTTGGTTGTCCAAACTGTCGGCCCGGCTATCGAGTTGAGCTTTTGTCCTATATAGAAAAGCGACATGACGCACTTTGCAGCGATTGTAAAAGAAGGAGTACCACCAACCCACTCAGGGTTCTCGACTGCAAGGTACCTTCCTGTCGCGAGCAGATACTTGACGCCCCATCCCTTCTTGATCACCTTTGCGACCAATGTGCAGACCATTTCGATAAGGTCCAGGCTGGTCTCCAGCAGTTGGGGGTGGCGTACCGGTTAAATAAATTTATGGTACGCGGACTGGATTATTATTGTCGTACTACCTTTGAATTCATCACAACCGATCTTGGTGCCCAGGCCGCAGTCGCTGCAGGGGGAAGATACGACGGTCTCATCGAAAATCTTGGAGGGCCAAAGGATCTTCCCGGCATTGGTTTTGCGCTTGGTATGGAACGGCTGGTTCTGCTGTTGCAACAGCAGGAGAAATCTGTGGTTGAAGGTGACACAGTCGACCTTTTTATCGCGGGAATTGGTGAACCTGGATCCCACGCCGGCTTTGGTCTAGCCCATCAAATCCGGGCAATGAAATTTTCAGTTGCTATGGATCATGAGGGACGAAGCCTGAAAAGTCAGATGAAGCAGGCAAATAAGGCCGGGGCTCGCTTTGTTCTTATTATTGGTGATACCGAACTGCTCTCGGGTAAAGGAATCCTACGTAATATGTTGGCGAAAGAAGACCAGCAGGATATTCTCCTGTCAGCTGCTACCATAGCAGAGTGTCTCCTCCAAAAATAAATATTTTTAACTATAGCTGTTCAAGCTGATATTTCGGGCTCTTTTTCCGGGTCGATTCAGCGCATGACAGAGCAAAATTCAACAGATTAATATACTATGGAATCAATGGGAAAGTTGAGCCGGACGCATTCATGTAATGATCTCGGCAAAAAAAATGTAGGTGAGCAGGTCACACTGATGGGCTGGGTTCTGCGGCGGCGCGATCATGGTGGGGTGATTTTTATAGATCTACGCGATCGGGGAGGGATCACCCAGGTGGTGTTTAATCCTGAGATCAACCCTGAAGTACATGCCAAAGCACATCAGGTCCGCAGTGAATGGGTTCTGGCGATACGTGGAAGGGTCGAAGCCAGACCCGGCAACATGGCAAATGCTAAACTTGCAACAGGGGAGATTGAGATTCTGGTCGACGAGCTGCGTATTCTTAACAGCAGCGAGACGCCTCCCTTTCCCCTCGATGAAGAAGTTGAGGTTTCGGATAATCTCAGGTTACAGTACCGTTATCTCGATCTCCGTCGGCCGGAGATGGCCGCTAACCTGATTATGCGTCATAAAGCAGTGCAGAGTGTTCGAAATTATCTCAACAATCTCGATTTTCTCGATATTGAGACGCCGATGCTTACTCGTTCAACCCCTGAAGGCGCTCGCGATTATCTGGTTCCCAGTCGGGTGAACAGTGGAAAATTCTATGCCTTGCCCCAATCTCCCCAGCTATTTAAACAGTTGCTGATGATTGCCGGAATGGACAGGTATTACCAGATTGTCAAATGTTTCCGTGACGAGGACCTGCGCGCCGACCGGCAGCCTGAGTTTACCCAGATAGATATGGAGCTCAGTTTTGTCGATGAAGAACAGATCATGGCGATTAACGAAGGAATGATTGCCACGTTATTCAAGGAAACTCTCGGTATAGAGCTTGCTCCTCCTTTCCCAAGACTGACCTTTGATGATGCGATGAATCGGTTCGGCACCGATCGGCCGGATGTCCGGTTTGGCATGGAACTCATTGACTTGACCGGGATCGCCGCAAATTGCGGCTTTAAAGTATTCAGGGCTATTGCCGACAAGGGTGGGACGGTTCGGGCAATCAATGCCAAAGGCTGTGCCGATTTTACCCGCAAGGAGCTTGATGTCCTGACTGATTATGTTGTCCAGTTCGGAGCAAAAGGACTTGCCTGGGTGAAGATGAAGGCAGACGGGGAGTGGCAGTCGCCTATCTCCAAGTTCTTTACCGAGGAAGAGCGGACGACAATTGCCTCGGCCACCGATGCGGTGGAAGGGGATCTGCTCTTTTTCGGGGCGGACAGCAAGAAGGTTGTCTTGCAGGTACTTTCCGAGTTACGGGTGGAGCTGGCCCGACGCTTAGGTCTTTTGAAAAAGGACAATTTAAACTTTGTCTGGGTCACCGACTTTCCCCTTATGGAGTATGATGAGAAGGAGAAACGCTATCAGGCCCTGCATCATCCGTTCACCGCTCCCAAGGAAGAGGATATTGCAAAATTGGATACCGATCCTGCGAGTGTCTCCAGCCGTGCCTATGACCTGGTGCTGAACGGTACCGAAATCGGCGGCGGCTCCATCCGTATCCACCAAAAGAGCCTGCAGTCTAAGGTTCTCAGCGTTCTTGGCATTGGTGAAGAAGAAGCGAACGAGAAGTTTGGCTTCCTGCTTCGCGCCCTGGAGCTCGGGGCTCCTCCGCATGGTGGTTTGGCTTTCGGGCTCGACCGACTGCTGATGATTATGACCGGCAGTGATTCTATCCGTAACGTTATTGCCTTCCCGAAAACCCAGAAGGCTACCTGCCCGCTCACGGATGCACCTGCCTCTGTGGCCAGGAAACAACTGACGGAACTACATATCAGACCCGACTGGAAAGAGTAAGCCAAAGTAACTGCCCAGCAGCACTGCATCTGTGCACGATCAGTACTCTCAGCATACGAAAAAGTATAGCTGAGAGTATTGCTTGCACACATCTACAGCACTGATGAACAGTTAAAGACTACGCCCTTTGCTAAGGGCATGATTTTTCAAAAATTATTCCGCTCTGTTATTCCTTTTTTCTGATTTTTTTCACCCGAAATGTGGTCATCAGAATGCCTCCGAAAATAAGCAGTATAGCCTTTATATGATTCGGAGTCAGTTCCTCCCCAAGAAAGACAACTGCCAGGATGGTGCTGAAGACCGGCATGAGATGAATAAACGGCCCGGCGATGTTGGCTCCAAGCATGGTTACCGCACGGTTCCAGAAGATGAAGGCCATTACCGAGGCGAAGATTGCCACATAGAGTATGGTTACAATCGATCCCGTGGAGACTGTCATGGTCTTGCCGGTGGAAATTTCCAGCAGATAGAGAGGCAACAGGATGGTTAAGCCAACAAGAACTATCCCCATCTGATAGGTGAGGGGATGCAATCCTTTTGGGTACCTCTTGAGGTTGGCAGAATAAAGTGCCCAGAGGGTTGCTGCAATAAATACCAGAATATCCCCTCTGTTGAAGTGGAGCTCAAGAAGGGTTGACAGCTTGCCCCCGGAGATAATCAACACTACACCGCTGAGAGATATGGCAACTCCGAGACACTGCCTGACACTAAGCCGATCATTGTACATTGCCCAGGAAATCAGCACAATAATCACCGGGGTGCAGGAATTGACCAGCACCGCATTGATCGCGGTAGTGGTCTGCATGGCCAGATAGACTAGACTATTGAACCCGGCGACGCCGAGGATGCCTTGGATGATGATAAATTTCCTGTGCTTGAAAACCAGCTCACGTTGGGCAATGAGGTGATGGAGGCTGAAACAGGATAGAATCAGCAAGGCTACCGCCCATCGCCAGAAGGAGAGGGAAAAGGGAGGCATTGTCGAATGCATCCCGCGGCTGAGCACGAAATTCCCGGACCAGAAGAGGGTGGTGAGGATCAGTAGAAGATAGGGCATTGAGAGTGGACGTCTCTTGGTTGAGGGAAAAAGGATCAGGGGAAAAGGAGGTCATCCTGATATTTCGTTATCCGGTGGTTTTTCATCCTGCCGTTTTTTCAAGACGACTTCGACATTGGGTAGAAAGTCATGGAAAGCGACACCGTAAATCTCCCAGATAGTGATAAAAAGAGCGGCAACGATTGGACCGATAATGATGCCGAGCAAGTCCGAACATGGAGAGCCCGCCGAGGGTGCCAAAGAGGACAAAAAGGTCATGCATTTCAGTATCTTTACCTACCAGTCGCGGGCGGATGATGTTGTCTAGATTTCCTGCCACCGCCCCGCATAGAATTGCCAGAACGACCACCCCGGTAAAATTGCCGGCCAAGGCGAGAATAATTAAGGCAGGAAACCAGATGATCGCCGTACCAAAAGCAGGGATGATCGACATTACCGCCATAAGTGAGCCCCAGAAGACCGGGCCATCTATTCCGGCTATGGCGAAGGCCAGTCCGCAGATACTGCCTTGCATGATACCGATGATTAAAGTGCCTTTGATGGTCGCTCTAGTTACCGAGGTAAAACGGTTGAGCAGTCGCTGCTCATTGAGATCATCCAAAGGAAGGAAAAAAAGAATTTTCTGCAGCAGAAGATCACCCATGATGAGGAAATAGAACATCACGTAAAGCATGATGATTGAGGAGAAAATAGCGTCAATCGTTACCTTGGTAAAAGATGAGAGCGAGTCGATGAGGAAAGTGGAGATGACACCGACCAGCTCTCCGGCTTTCTGAACGATGACATCACGGTAGGGGAGTATTTCCTGGTAATAGGGGATTTTCTGGAGATAGGTCGTGAGGGTTGTGGGCTCATTGATGAAGGTTTGCACCCATGGGGTAACGGATTGACCGATGTGGATGGCCTGTGTCACCACTAAAGTAATGAGGACGGCAAGCGGTGTCAAGACCAGTAGGATGATACCCAATACAGTGACGATTGATGCCAAGGTCTCTTTACCACCAAGTTTCTTTGCGAGCTGGTGATGGATCGGAGCCACCATCGCCGTAAAGAGTCCAGCCATGAAAATCGCCATCAGAAACTGATGGATCATGGTAAGAAAGAGGGCGGAAATTACTACGACCAGGCAGAGAAGTGTCGTATTATTGACAATTTTTTGTTTCATTTTTTACAGTGCTGTTGATTTGTTCTTCTCTCCAGCAATAGCTGCAATATCTTTGTCGGCGATTGGTTCACAGAGGACGACAATATGCACCTCGCGGGGGCCATGTGCCCCGTTGACCATACACGCTTCTATATCGGCCGTCTTGGATGGGCCGGAGATGAAAACAAAGCTGTCCAGGCGGGCTTGTTCACGCAAGGAGTGCATATGCTTCGGTCAGGTCGGCGACTACATTTTCCCTTCTCAAAATCGCGATATGGATAGAGGGGAGAAGGGAAGTTGAACGCGGTTGTCCCGGTTTAGTCAATTGGATCAAAGTAGCTGAATCGGCGACACCGGTGGTCGGAGCAGTTATGCCGATGAAGGAAGCTATGGTTTTGTCTTTTATCTGTCGATCCGAGCTGAAGGTGGTGTGCAGGGTCACGGCTTCGCGGTTCAAAACGGTTCCAAAGCTGCAAGGCCGCGATATCCGGGTGATCGTGCAAAACCACATGTTTCGTGTAGTTGAACTCGGGATCTTTGGTTCTGATCAGGTCGACTACAACGGCTGCCGCTTCGTTGAAAGTGTGGACGATATGGCTACAGATGTTTAAACTGTTGCCATTTTTCTGAAGAATTTCTACCAGCAGATTTTGCTCTTCTACGGTTCTGCTCCGGATTTTTTCCAGGATCTTTGCTGTATTTGGGGACGAAAACAGCTTTGGAAACATCTGTTTTGGACGTTCGCTACGCGGAGCTTCACCGAGAGCCGAACGGATGTTGCTCAAGAAGATGGTTTGATTATCCATTAGTTGTCCTCCTTGGCTACTGGATGGTGGGCAAGCCCTTTTTCATGGTATTTTTTTTCCCAGAGTTCAGTGAAGGTCCTTTTAGCGATAGGTGGCAGGTCGCGGCCATCGGTCCAACCGGAACCGATTCCAGCCATTTTTCTGATCATATGATTTTTACCGATAAAGGGGCGCTGGAAAAAACGGCCCATTTTGAGAAAACTTCGGTAGAGAAAACTGTGCGTTACCAGCATTCGCCAGAGACTGAAGCCGTATGCTTCGGCGGGATTGTGTTGACTGGTATTCCATCTGTCGCTGCCGTAAGCCAGTTTGTGACGAAGAGCGGCAAGCATCCTTGGCAGATCGATTTCCACGGGGCAGATATCCTTGCAGGCACCGCACAGGGTCTCTCCTTTGCAGAGATCGGCGTGCTTATTGATGCCGTCCAGCAGCGGCATGACAACGGCTCCGATCGGGCCGCAGTATGGAGCATTATAGGCATGTCCGCCGATTCTGCCGTAAACCGGACATATATTGAGGCATGCTCCGCAACGGATGCAGGCCAACACTTCGCGGAACTCCGGGTCTGCCAGGATTTTTGAGCGACCGTTGTCGAGAATGATCAGATGAAATTCTTTTGGGCCGTCCGGGTCTATATCACTGCTCGGCCCGCCCAAAAAACTGACGTAGGTGGACAATTTTTGCAGGGCCGCTCCCCGGGTAAGAAGCTGGAGTGTTTCCCGGTGCTCCTCAAGCGTTGCGACGATGCGTTCCATCCCCATGAGAGAGACAAGGACCGGCGGCATGGTCGTGGCCATCCGGATGTTTCCCTCGTTGGATACCAGGCTGATCTGGCCGGTTTCGGCACAGGCAAGGTTGCAGCCGGTCAGTCCCATATCGGCACTCAGCAGTTTTTCGCGTAGGGCCTTGCGTGCCGCCATGGTCAGTGTCGGTGGATCGTCGGTGTACTCTATCCCGAGCTTATCGGCAAAAAGTTCACCGATCTGGTTGCGATCCAAGTGAATGCACGGTGCTATGATATGGGAGGGTTTGTCTCCCGCCAACTGGATGATATATTCTCCCAAGTCGGTCTCAACAACCTCGATGCCCTCAGCTTCCAGAGCCGGATCGATACCAATTTCCATGGAGATCATCGACTTGCCTTTGACCACCCGTTTCACCTCGTGTTTTCGTGCTACCGTCAGTGTATAGTCTATCGCATCCTGGGCGGTTTCGGCGAAATAGACCTTGCCTCCCCGGGCTCTGACGTTTTGGGCCAGTTCGGCGAGGAGGATGTCCAGGTGTTCGAAGTTTTTCATGCGCGATTCCTTCACCCGCTTGCGCATACCCTGGTCTTCCATTTGAGCCCACAGCGCCATCGCTCCCTTGCCGAAACGATTTTGAAGGCCGTGCAGGCTGGTTTGCAGTCTTGGGGAAGCAATGCCTTTTTTCGCTTCTTCCCTGTATTGAGATGGACTGGTCCGGCTCATATCCTGTCTCCTTTTTTGCCTGCAAGTATTTCAGCTATATGAAGTACTTGTACCTCTTCTTTGCGTCTGGAAATGCGGCCTAAGATGTTCATCAGGCAGCTGATATCGCAGCCGGTAACGGTGCTTGCATTTGTCGCGAGTATATTGTCAATTTTTTCATCCGCCATGGCGACACTTATCTCGGGATAGTTGACACTGAAGGTTCCCCCAAAACCGCAACAGGTATCACTGTCTTTCATCTCGATCAGTTCAAGGCCCCGAACATTTTTGAGCAGGGTCCGAGGTTGCTCTGCGATTCCCAATCCCCGGCTGAGATGGCAGGAGTCATGATAGGTGACTGTGCCGGCAAATTCTGCGCCGACATCGTTTATGCCAAGTTCGTCTACCAGATATTGTGTGAATTCATAGGTTTTTGCACCGATTGCCAGTGCCCTGCTGCGCATCGCAGGGTCGTCTGCAAATAGCTCCGGGTAGTGATGGCGCACCATATGAACGCAGGAACCTGATGGACAGACAATGACTTCTGTGTTTTCAAAGATATCAATAAAATGCTTTGCCGCGGCAGCTGCATCGCGCTGGTAGCCGCTATTAAAGGCAGGCTGACCGCAGCATGTCTGCCCCACAGGATAATCATAGGGGACACCGAGTCTGTCGAAGACCGTGATCATCGCTTCCCCGGTCGCGGGAAACATGGTGTCGACAAGGCATTGGATAAAGAGGGAAACAGTTTTTCCAGACATTAGTATCCTTCCGTTGGCAGGAAAAGAAAAAATGAGGAACCGGTCTTCCGGTTGCACATGTGTTGGGTGTTACGTAACTATTCAGCTACATGTAAAAAACCTTCAACAGTCTTGGCCTGTAACTATTTATCAGTGCACCAGATGTTCACAAGCAGGCTGTTTAGCTATACATTCGGTATGCTGGACGGCCTGATCGTGGGCAGATGGGGTGCTGCTGAATAGTTACGGTGTTACAAAATATAACGGTGGTCGAGCAAGGTACCTCTATTTCCTTGAATGAATTCTCATAATCTTCTACAAAGGTCAATAGGAATGTACCGTAATAGAGTCAAAGAGTAAATCAAACGAAATAAGGAGAGAAATGAAAAAAACTGTGAAAATCATTTGGGTAGCAGCCTTGTTGGCCTTTGCCACTACGGTAAATGCCAAGCCGGCCATAATCGCGGTCAGCCAGTTTGTCGAACATCCGGCTCTGAATGCGGTATTGAAGGGGTTCAAGGATGATTTGAAGGAAAACGGGGTCGTTGTCGACTATAAAGAATACAATGCCCACGGCAATATGGGGACGGCCAGTCAAATTGCCACCCAGATCGCCTCCGATGAGCCTGATTTGATCCTGGCCATCGCCACTCCCAGCGCGCAGGCCTGTGTCAAGGTGTACGATAAAGCACCCCAGCTCGCCCATACTCCGATGCTGTTCACCGCCATTACTGATCCCCTGGCCGCAGGTCTGGTAAAGGATTACGCCCATCCCGGGCCGAATGTGACCGGTGTTTCCAACCAGATGCCAATGGACAAGCATCTCGATATGATTCGCCGTTTCCTGCCGGGATTGAAAAAACTCGGGGTGATGTATAATGCCGGAGAAGTGAATTCGGTTTCGAATGTGAAACGGCTTAAAGCGGCCGCTCTTGAACGAAACATTATCATTCTCGATGGTCCGGTGACCAACTCCGCCGATGTGTATCAGACCGCGCAGAGTCTGGTCGGTAAGGTCGATGCTATCTATGTACCGACGGATAATACCGTTGTCTCCGCTTTTGAGGCGGTGGTGAAAGTGTGCGAACGAACCCATCTGCCGCTCTTTAGTGCCGATACCGATTCGGTCGAGCGGGGAGCAATCGCCGCCTTAGGCTTTGACTATTATCTGCACGGAAAACAGACCGGCGCCATGGCCAGGAAAATTCTCGCGGGTACTAAGCCGGAGGATCTTCCTGTCGAATTTCAGAAGGATCTTTCTTTCCATATTAATCCAAAAGCCGCAGAGCGCATGGGGCTTGTGATTGACAAGGCTATCCTCGATTCAGCGGATGTTCTGCATTAACTCCGACCGGCTCCGAGGAACAGCAGGGCCTCTTCGTATCCACTCGTTGCGGGGAGGTCTTGTGCTGGGTTTGGTTGTTTGCAGATGAACTACGGAGAGGGAAGGTGAAAGTTATAACCGTGGGTAATCTTTCTTCCACAGTTCCTTCTGCCTCCCGTTATAGTCGGTAAGAGCCTTATAAAAGGCGCCCACAGCGAGTTCGGCGCAATGAAAATGATCCGCGGACAATGTTTCCAGATAATCTGCCACATTTTCCGGAGTAAGTCGCCAGGCATCGGTAAGGGTGCGTCCCTCCATCAACATTGACACGGTGTTACCGCAGGCAACGGTATTTGCACAGCCTTCGACCCTGAAGGTTATCATCCTGATCTGACCTGCCTGTACGGACAGATATATTTCGATGGTGTCACCGCAGTCGCCAATCCGTTTGCCGTAGCCGTCGGGTTTCTCAAGTTCTCCGTATCGCTCAACCCTGGAAACCATTTGCTGAAAATTCTTAGAATGTTCCTGATAGGAGCGAGGTGTCGTTTTTTCCATAATTTTTAACTGAGACCCTTGCTGTTGAAAAATTCTTTATATTTCATATCCTCTTTCAGGATATGTCCGACCAGCCAGCTTCCGAGATAGTCCAAAAGTGCGACAGAGAGCACGTTCGGTCCCATGTCCGAGGCTGAGTAGAAGGAAATGGTCTTATCGATGAAGGCCTGATGTTGCAGTTCCTGTTGTTTCTTCTGGTCGTAACCGTATTCGGCCATGAGATATTCCTCGGCTCGAAAATGAACCTGGGCGTAGTCGGTCATCTCCGTCAGGAGTTCGGCAATCGTTTTCGGGTCGGTCAGGGTATGTTGTTCTGCAATAAGTCGGTTGATCATGCCGAGCAACTTTTTATGCTGCTCGTCCATTTCTTTCACACCAACGCTGAACTCATTTTTCCAATTGATAATATCCATAAGCTTCCTCGATATAAGTGGTTGTTTTCTCACGATACTCTGTCAATGGGATCCAGAATACCACGAAGCAGATTCTTTACAAGAAATAATTGGTAGCAGGAAAAGAGGGGAAAATGCACTCCCTGATTTCTGAAAGATACAGAAATCAGGGAGTGAAAAGAGAGAAGGTGACGAGAGACCGCAGCTATCGATTCAACGTTCCGATATGGGGACGAAATGGCGAATTGTCTTGCCGGTGTAGATCTGGCGTGGGCGTGAAATCCGCAATTTATGATCATGCAGTTCTTTCCAGTTGGCTATCCAGCCGGGCATCCGACCAATGGCAAACATCACGGTATACATGTCAAGCGGGATACCGATGGCACGAAGCAGAATACCGCTATAAAAGTCAACATTTGGATAGAGGTTTCTGGAGACGAAATAGTCATCGTTGAGGATGGTTTCCTCAAGTTCCAGGGCGATATCCAGCAAATTATCCTGAATTTTGAGTTCGTTCAGCACATCGTGGACACGTTTTTTGAGGATTATCGATCGTGGATCAAAGTTTTTGTATACCCTGTGACCAAAGCCCATAAGCCTGAAAGGATCGTTTTTATCCTTTGCCTTGTCGAGGTAGTACGTTATTGGACGGCCGGAGGTTTTAATATCATCCAGCATGGTAATGACTGCGGCGTTAGCGCCACCATGCAATGGACCCCAGAGAGCACAAACCCCTGCTGCAACCGAGCTGAAAAGATTTGCCCGAGAACTGCCGACCACCCGGACTGTAGACGTTGAGCAGTTCTGCTCATGGTCGGCATGCAGAATCAGGAAGAGGTTGAGTGCCTTGTCTATAGTCGGGGTAACCTTATATTCATTGTATGGATCGGAAAACATCATATGCAGGAAATTGCCGCAGTAGGTAAGATTGTGATTGGGATGATTGATAGGTCTACCGGCGGCCATCCGATAAGCAAAAGCGGCAATGGTTCGAACCTTTGAAAGCAGCAGCGATGCAGTCCGGTCAAACTCCTCCCCGGTGGTTGGTACCTCAAGAACTTCGGGATGAAAACAGGCAACAAGATTGAGCATGGCAGAAAGAATTGCCATGGGAGGTGCGGATTTTGGGAAGCCGGAAAAGTGGTGTTCAAGGTTGGTATGGATCGGAGCATGTTCTTTGATTCTGTCGGAGAAGGAGTGGAGCTGATCCTTTGTAGGCAGCTCTCCGTAGAGAATAAGGTAGGCGGTTTCTATGAAAATCGCTTTTTCCGCCAGTTCTTCAATAGGATAGCCTCTGTATCTGAGGATACCTTTTGCCCCATCGACATAGGTTATCGACGAAAAACAGGAGCCGGTATTGCCAAACCCGGGATCCATAGTGATGCAACCTGTTTCAGCTCGGAGATTTTGCATATCAATACATTTTTCATTCTCGGAACCGGTAATAACATCAAATTCGTAACTCTTTCCGTCAACATTCAGTATTGCTTTGTCGCTCATAGTGTTCTCCAGGGCATTGTTAATAAACCGTCATAACCGGAGGTGGTTATATCAAGGGTCTTGGTCGCAGGCGGTTCGACATAAGATAGTTATATAAGAAAATTAATAGTAATCATTCGCATTTATTGCAATACTTTATGGAGAAGATGAGTGGAACTTTTTTTAATGAGGCTGACAAAAAAGGTAAAAATTCTGCACAGGGGGAAATCAAGATGATACACACCAACAAGGAAATCGATTCTAATGATCCATTCGATCTTGCTCGTTTCACGGTCGCACAAGAAGGCATATATGATCAGGTATTATCAGAGTTAACAAACGGCCGGAAGCGAAGCCACTGGATGTGGTTCATTTTCCCCCAGATCGATGGGTTAGGTCACAGTCCAACTGCAAAGCGCTATGCCATTAAAAGCGAAAAAGAAGCCCGGGAATACCTGGCGCACCCCATTCTTGGAACAAGGTTGGTGGAATGTGCGACAACCGTTTTGGACATTGAGGGGCGGACGGCGCCTCAAATATTCGGTTCCCCCGATGATGTGAAGTTGAGATCCTCCATGACCCTATTCGCCTCCATTGCAGAGCCGCAATCCATATTTGACCTTGTTCTCGACAAATTTTTCAGTGGGCATCGGGACCCTAAAACCCTTGCCCTCCTGGAAGCGATGCATAAGAATAGCTGATTACGTATGAAATTCAGCTATGATATTGTTATCCGGGAGACAGATTTAATTTTTCTTGGAAAGACCGAGAGGACTGATTTTTTTCACGTTGTTTTGTGAAAATAAATCTGTCCCCTCGGATTGGTAAAAGAAATATAAAATCAGTACCCTAGCTGCCAATAAACTCATCGATCATGCGACTTGGCTGAGTTTCGTACGTAATCAGATAAGAATAAGAACAAATAAAAGAGTCAGTACCTGACAGATTGTTTCTGGTTTTTTTCAAGAAAACAATCTGCCTAAAGGTGAAAATCAAAATCATCATAACAGTAAAAGCAAGATTTCCACCGATTATATGCGGCTATTCTTTTGTCTGTGGTTCCTCAATCTCCGCCACCTCTCCAATGATCTCCAAAAACGAGCGAAGTGTCGGCGACTCGTCGGCTGGGCGCCAAATCACCGCCATATCGGTGGTTGGCGCAGGCATTTTCAAAGGTCGATAGACGACGCCCGAGCGCTGCAGACTGCGCAGGGAGGCCGGCAGGATGGACACGCCCATGCCACCGGCGATCAGGCTTACAATGGTTGGAGTTGTCCGGGCCTCCTGAACGATCTTCGGGGAAAATCCGGCCTGGGCGCAGATCTGGATACACTGATCATAATAGCCCGGCGCAACATGCCTTGGAATCTGGATAAACGATTCCTCGGCGAGCCATTCAATCGCGATTTCCGCCTCTCGACTGAGAGGATTACCCTCGGGCAGCGCGATCATCAAATCCTCCCGCCAGATAATGCTCATAAGCAACGATTCGGCGTTAGCGACAGGGGGACGGATCAGACCGACATCGATTCTGTTGATCTTCAACGCTTCCACCTGCTCTTCACTGGTCAGGTCCTGCAGGAGGAGCGATACTCCGGGGTAACGGCTGCGCATCAGACTAAAAATGAAAGGGACTTTGCCATAGACAGCTGAGCTGACGAATCCCACCGACAACTGGCCGATTTCGCCGCGAGCAGCCCGCTGGGCTACCCGAATGGCGTGTTCTGCCTGGGCGATGCTCTTTCTGGCTTCGTCAAGAAAGACCTTGCCTGCCGCGGTAAGAACCACCTGCCGCTTCGTCCGCTTCAGCAGGATGACACCGATTTCCTCCTCCAGCAGTTTGATCTGTTGACTGAGGGGCGGTTGGGACATAACCAGCCGTTTGGCGGCGCGCCCGAAGTGCAATTCCTCGGCTACTGCGATGAAATATCTGAGATGTCTGAGTTCCATGATGATTAATATCTTTAAAGTATTAATAGTGAAGTAATAATATATTGGACATCTTAGTCTGGCAATATTAATCTTGTCCATACGCTGCCGGACAATGTAAAAATAGAACAATCAACCCCGGAGTGATAGAGTTTCGCAACCTCAGATCCATTCAGATCTCGGATCCATTAGCCGTTGATATCAGGATAAATTTATGTTTGGAATATCAGAAACAAGACGGCCGGTACTGCAAACGGCTGGAACTGGGTGCGGAGAAACCCCCGTGAGCAGTCGGGCAGGTGTCTTGATAGCACTATTTGTCACCGGCTACGCCACCTTTGTCAGTCTCTATGTAACCCAACCTCTGCTGCCCCAGTTCCGTGAAATTTTTCACGCATCAGAATTAATGGTGAGCCTCACGGTGAGCGCTCCGGTGCTGGCAGTAGCCCTTGTGGCACCTCTGGTCGGCCTGCTGGCCGATGCTCTCGGCAGAAAGCGAGTGATCATTGCGGCCATGCTGGGTTTGACTTTGCCGACGCTCATGGCGGCTACAGCTACCAGTCTGAATCAGCTGATCGTCTGGCGTTTTTTGCAGGGACTCTTTATCCCTGGGATTATTGCCGTAGCTATGGCTTATATCAGCGAAGAATCCCCGCGGAAAGCTGTCGGCTACACCATGGCGACCTACGTCACCGGCACGGTTGTCGGCGGGTTTTCCGGACGCTTTATTGCCGGTCTCTGTGCAACTCATTACACCTGGCCTGTCGCCTTTTTCTATATCGGCGCCATTACCTTTGTCGGTGGTCTCACCACCCTGTGGTTTCTGCCACGTTCAACAAAATTTGTCCGGCAGGTCGGCGCAACGGTATCTCTTGCCTCCCTGCGCACACATCTGAAAAACCCACAGCTGCTGGCCACCTATGCTATTGGTTTTAACGTTTTGTTTTGCCAGGTCGGCTCGTTTACCTATGTCAATTTTTATTTGGCGGATAAACCTTTTCTGCTCGGACCTGCTGCTCTGGGGGCCATTTTCACCGTCTATCTGATCGGCGCGGTGATAACCCCGATGGCAGGAAAAATCCTGGACCGGATCGGCTACCGCCGGACCTTAAGGATCGCTGTCGGAGTAATCATCGCAGGCATGCTTTTGACCTTGATCCGCTCGCTGCCGGTAATTATCGCAGGACTGACGATGGCATCGACCGGTGTCTTTGCCTGCCAGGCAGCAGCATCCAGCTATGTGGGCAAAGCTGCGGGCAAGGCCCGTTCCTCGGCGGCAGGTCTCTACGTGGCGTTCTATTATTTTGGAGGAGGCCTCGGTTCAATCCTTCCCGGTTTTTTCTGGGAGACTGCCGGATGGGCTGGTTGTGTGGCGTTAATCCTCTTCATGCAGGCAGGAATTCTTCTTATTGCCGACAAATTGTGGAAAGATTGATAAGAGGAGCTTTGCTTAATCTTCCTTTTTCTCCATATCCAAGTAGTGGTTAATGTCTATACAGCCGATGACACTCTGGGCACCGGGACAAAACTCGATATAATTGTTGAAACACTCAAGTGCCGAGTCCCGCTGTTGATCAGGGAGTTTGAGCAGATACCTGACATCGATACGGGTAATTTTCAGGATGCCGTTTACCTCTTCGATATCGCCGGTAATCGATGCAATAAAACGGTCCTTGAAGGTTCTGATTTTTTTTCCGGCCATCACCGAGGCCAGTGTACCCATCATTCAGCCTCCGACTGCACCTACGATATGGTCAAGAGTGGCGGCATGCTCCTCTTCCGGTGTAACATTATAAAATTTTTTAATTCCACCATGAACACCATAATATACAGGTTCAGCAAACCCTTCTATTTCTGCCTTCCGGGTGGGGCCCTTTTCTCGAGTAATGGTAATTCGCGACTGATGAATAATCTTTCCCATGGAAGCCTCCTTGTTGTTGCCGATGCGCCTCGCAACATCAAAAAGAGAAGACGAGGCAAGTTACCGTCGGATTCCTCATCGGTGTACGGTACGATATGAAAATAACCGGTCTATTGCATTGCCACAAGGGATCTTGATCGACCGACCTGTTCAGAAGAACCCTTGGTAATATAATAAGCGGTATTTTTCTATTCTCTCGTTAAATCAATCAAACGCTCCGCTGGATGACAACGGGCAGGATCCGATACTCTAGGCAGGAATCGTTCACTTATGGTTTGTCGTGATCCATCATTTTGACGATGGCAATTGCCGGGTTACGTATAATCTCGAATTATAAGACAAAATAATCTACTTTGTCTTATGGAATTAAGCAGACAAGTGTCTTGACATTGTCTGGCAGCTTACGCAAGGTTCAAACCGGAACATGACAATTCAACGATCAACTAGAACAGAAAAACTTGACCTTCGCCTTAGCAAGTCTCCTAAACAGAAATTGCAAGAGGCTGCGACGTTCGCTCGAAAATCCGTTAGCGAGTTCGTTCTTGAAACGGCACTAAGCGAAGCCGAAGAACGATTAGCGGATTGGACGGTCTTCACGCTAGACGAAAAAAAATGGGAGGTCTTCATCGCCGCCCTCAACGCACCACCGCAACGTAAACCGCGCCTTGAACGGCTGTTTCGTGAGCCCTCCGTTTTTGACGCCAAACCGTGAAAGACGTCCTACACATAGAAAAAATACAGCGAACACACGAGATCGAGATCTTCGATTGCAGACAGCCCGAGCTAAACCGCTTCCTTACTCGTCACGCACTGCAAGCCCAGCAAGTGAACTCATCCCGAACCTATATTGGATTAAGCGGCAAAACGGTTATTGGATCCTACACGATTGTTGCGGGCGAAGTGCGACACTCCGATGCGCCCGCTCGGGTTGTCAAGGGCATGCCAAGGTACCCAATCCCCCACCTTGTTCTGGCGCGGCTTGCCATGCATAGTGAAAGGCAAGGGCGCGGCATTGGGGCGTACCTTGCAAGCCGCTGACATCGTCGGGGCACGCGCCCTTGCTGTACATGCAAAAGACGACTCCGCATCGTCCTTTTATCTGCATTTCGGGTTTATGCCCTCTCCTACAGACAAGAGGCATCTGTTTCTGCTGATTAAAGATATTTGCGCCGCATCGGACAAGTAACGCCAACCAGCCTCATTAGAAAAAATAAATTATTTTGTCTAATGCTTCGAGATTAGACATCTGGATATCAGATACTTACCTGCCATAAGTCAGCAAAACATTGGACAAAATGATGGGGATACGAAAACCCATGTATTCATCCCATCGTCATCAGGATTACAGAAAACAATAAGAAGATAATTTCAGAATCACCGAGATGGACTAATCTCTTACGAGACTGACTATAGTCAAGCTCCATAGGAGCTATATGGACAATTGAAGTTTGAGGGTTAAATAGATCTGTCCCAATTTACCGAGGAGCAAGCTAATTTTTGGAAAACGAGGCCAAGCAGTTTCTGCGCCTCCATATGATCAGTCCGAAGCCACCCATGTTTTTGCCTCATCAAGTTGACCGTATTGAAAATGTTTGATCGTTGCCGCCACAAAATGCGATGCGATGTGCTCGGCAGCCTCGCCGAGAATGGAGTCAGTAATTATTGCTACTTTCTTGATCTTTCGGTGGTGATCACGATCGAATCTGAAGTGGCGAGTGGCCGCTGCCAAATTTGTCCACCCTGGGAAGTGTACTACTTCTATCAGCAGGCCTTTAAGCCCGCCGGTTCGTTCAATGAAGGGATCTATTTCCTGTGAGAGAGTCTTAAAATCATTTTCTTGCAATGGTCCTGAGGGACGAACGTGGAGCACAGAGTTGGTCTCATCGAGCGTATAATCAAACATTTTTTCTTCTCCTCGTGGCTCAACTGGTTGTTTTGAAGGTTCTGTATGGTTCCTTTATTTGATCGTGTCCGAAGTTCTTAGGCTGTCGTGGTATTACCGCTTGTTCAGGAACGTTAGATAGGAGAGATTTTGACTTTTCGGAAAATGTCAGCAAGTCAAGTCTAACCCAGTCTTCCAAGCCAACGTAGTGCTAACCGTCTGATGTGCTTTTCGGCAGTCTGTTTGAGCGCCGGGTTAGCGCTTCCGGTACATTGCATTGGGAATCCACCACTCTTCGAGCACCTGTATTGCAAAGTCTCTATTCGCAGAGTCTTCACTGAACGCCACCTCCTCCAGAAATTCAACGATCACAGCTTCCTGTTCTGCTGTGAGGGAAGCGAGTCGTGGAGGCTCCCTATCCGGTGGCCGCAGACTATAAAGCAATCCTTCAACCGCCATCTTAGGATCGTCCATGTGTCGGAGCGTATAGTCTATCAGATGGGGCAAGTAGTGCCGCCACGAAGCAGGGTCGAGATAAGCAAGCCCCCAGAAAGTATATGCTTCAAGGTAAGCATCCGTCAGTTCGTCGAGAACTGCGTCATGGGGTGGTGCGAGGTTATAGCTGTCCTCTGCGTCGCCACCACGAAGTGTCATTTGGGGAACGACCAAAGTATCGGCATGAAACACTTCGCTGGCTCGGCGGATGATCTCAGAACGCATTTTCTTTATTAGCTGCCATTTCCTTCAGCCCACGCGAGAAATATTTCAAGGATTTGTTCTAGCTTTGTTTCGTCACCAGCACCATGCCAAGTACCATTTTCGGTGTGACAACTCAACCAAGATGAGCCAAGTGCGAAATGTTGGGTATCAACTCCTTCTGCTATTCCGGTGAATGTCTGCGTTTGTAAAGGTGTGCCAATGAGATAGATTTTTACCCACCACCCAGGATTATCACAAGACTGTATGCTTACGCCGGACGAATGCTCCCATTCGCCATTACATCCCTCTGATGTGAGTACCAAGTTTGTAGTCGCGAAAGTATGTTCATGGTTGCTAAAAAGTAATTATGCGAGTCCGCATATCGTTTTATTTGCAGGTGATATGTGAAAAGAGATTTTCATTTACTGAAAATTTTCCTCTCCAAAAGTCAACATCTTTTCCTATAAGTATTTTTCGGTACATAGGAGATATGTGAACTTTGGCTTAAATCGACATCTACATATACATCTAAGGACATTTTACTTATGAGGTCAGTCAAGCAAATATCTGGCCATTTTAGACCTCTTTTCCCGCCCCTAAATTTTTAATTATTCAATGATGTTAAACGTTTTTTCTCCTGTTGGGCCAGGAGTGTAGCCGCTGACTTTTGTTGGTCGGGAGTTGGGGTTGGCAAATTCTTAAAGTATTCTTCCCATCTATTTGAGATTGCTTCAATCGAAATTTCATTCTCCCTCCCGTTATTTGCCATATAATATATAATCTCATGAAGTTCGATCGCTAAGGCCTTCTTTTCAACAAGTCTTTTGAAAATCCATAGGTAAACATCCACAAGCTCAAGGCCAATACAATCAAGACCAGATTTGAAAAGAATCGGAGTGGTTGGCATTCCTTCAAAGTCTGGTGTTGGTAGACCTGGTCCCGCCTTAAATGATTGGCCGGAATTCTTCGCGAAAGCGTAAAATTCGGCTAATGATTTTTGAGATTTATTAAATTGAGACTGTTGATCTACAGTAATTAATGGAGTTTGTGTCTTACTAGCGATAATTCTGCCAGCAATTCCAATCAGTACCATTTGAAAGCCCACTGAATTTGGAGCAATAGATAATAATTCAGCTTTGGAATTTACGTTATAACCAATTTTACTTGGATTTTTTATAACCCAATCTAGGGATTCAGATATTACTTGAATTGATCTGGCGTCTGGCAATGTTTTAACTCTACGTTTCAATTCTGAACAAATTTCAACAAGATCATTTTCTGCGGTAGTATTGTTCCGATCAATCCGTGCACCCCATGCTTTTTTTAACAATGATTCGTCCCAAAGAGCCGATAATTTAATAAGAAGTACATATCTAAGCGGAGTCCAGTAAGAAGTCCAAGGGACCGCAGAGTTTAACCCCTGGTCAAAAACTTGATCAAAAAAAGAAATTGCAGCGTGATCCAATTTCGCTACACTACAAAAATCGAATTGCAACCTTAAACGAGATTGTATGTTTTCCAAATCCCTGGCAATTGATGCAAGTCCACCATTTCCAAGTTCGGCCGCATGCAATCTCTCTACTCCTAACTTCTTGCGAAGTTTGGGAATGTACTTTTCTCCAATTTCGTTGATGTCATATCTGCTAGAGAGAACACCATAATAAAGTGAAGGTTGCACTGCATCAAACAGATTGTTACCGGTATGACCACTTTCATCTACGTAAAAATACAAAAGAGCACCCTTATGGTTTGTTATTGCTTCCTGCGCATAAATCGGCGCATCAATCACACATCACATCAATCGGGGACAGACCATTGTTTTTTTTAAGTACACATCTTTCCAATCAGTCTTTCCAGGTACATAGGAGTTATTTGAACTTCCTAAAAGAGAGTTGGGCAGAACTCTCAATGTCACCAGAGGAGAACTCAAAAAACTAATGAATAAAAGGTTTAAGAGAAGGGACGACTTTGTCGGCAATGAAGTCCATAATCTCTTCTAATGTTTCGACCACACCGACGGCATCGTCCAAAATCGTAACAATATCCTTGAAGGCCACGAAACATTCGGCTTTACCGTTAATTTGCACTTCCGGCAGGGACCCGGTCATAGAAAGTGGGATGCCCACGTTACCGAGAATAGCTCCACTTCGAACCTCGTCGTTTCCGAGGATTGTGCGTAGGTAAACTTCACCGTTTCGAATGTAGGAAATGTCCAAGTCAGATGCTACAGCGATGGTGAAGTTTAGATCACGGTGTTTATCCGCATTGTAGAGCTTGTTAAGAAGTGCGAGAGGATGATCCGTAGCGTTGTATGGTTGGAATTTCTCAATGATTGAAACAGCTGTCATAGGTACACCAGACAACCGTCTCCGCTTGACTTGCGTACGGAAATTCTCCGGTGAACTACAGATCGGAAACATATTCGAATTATCTGGCTTCTCTGGCTGGTTGGAAAGGACAATTTGCCAAACAAGGTAGTCGAGTATGGATCGGAGGTTATGCAAGCAGTCGCCAACGATGGTGCAGATCTCCAATGGTGGTTGTGGAAGGTCGATGACAAAGAATCCTAAATCTTTTTCATAATCCACAGTGAAAGAAACCTTGCACTCAACCGCTGAAAACCTTGCATTTATAATGGTTATCGCATTGAGATGCTCTTGGGCCCTAGTCAGTTTAAGCTTGATACCAATAAGACCTGAATTGTACAAAGTAGTCATTAGATGTGACCTTTTGGTTACTACTAGGATGGTAAAGCTGATTCCAGTGCTGACCAACCGTTAGAGAAGGGTAAAATGTTTGCTTGTTCATTTGTTTTTGTTGAGTCAAGCAAAGATTTGAACCTTATTTCACCCTCAAAAAGAATGATATGCGAAAAGACACCATCATTTACTGAAAATTTTCTTCTCCAAAAGTAAAGATATTTCCAATTTATCATAACCGATGGAGCGGAAACCAGATAGAAGATAATTGCAGAATTAATTTCTTGATGGTGCGAGACTTCCCAAGTCGGATGTTCAGAGAACAGGGTTGAGATTGACATATCTAATTTGAACAAATTTGACATATGCCTCAACTTGATATGTCTGCTAGAAACAAGAAGTTGCCTCGAATGCCAGGCAACATCAGCGAACGGTCAGGTCTTTGCTTGACTCAACTTATGTGCAAAATGTCCTGAATGGGAGATGATGTCAATTTGAAGATTTGCTGTTCCAGCACTTTGTCAAATAAAGGCTTTTAGCTGGTGCCGGCGGCTAAGCCTGAGACGATCAGTCCAAAAACGTATATGGACTAAACAGCTTAAATTCGGAATATCGTTTGTGATCCTTCCATTGTCGGTTGATTCGTATTATAAGGTCCGACAATGCGAAAATGATCCTCATGCTCGGTAACGATAAAACCATTAGTGATGAGGTAAGAGGGGGAATGACTGAAAAAGAAACATGCACGAAACATGGAGAGGTTTTCCTTTACTTTGAATGTGCCGGTGATTTCAAAAATATCATGGAACCCGATATGGTAAGCATGTGCGAAAAAGGCATCAAGGATTTCAGGGCAAAACTGGTGGTAGACACACGGACCTTTGCCAACATCAAAGATAGGCTCAAAGGCATCGAATACCCCCAAGGGAAGCTGAAAGTACACAGAAGAGAGCGGTGGCGCCTCTTAAGGATTGCATAACTTGCCATGATCTCAAGACATTGATATCTGTATTGAATATTACCTGCAATCAAAATCCGGACTCTTCCCGCAAAATGATTAAGATAGATCTGAGAAATACAACCTCAGGGTATTGTTTAAACCAACGATTTATAGGAAAAAGTAATGAGCCGTAACGATATTGCTATTGCTCTTATTGTGGTAATAATCTGGGGAGCCAATTTTACGGTAATCCGCCTTGGTCTCGACGGAATCCCGCCGTTGCTTCTAGCCTCTCTACGTTTTCTTCTCGCAGCGTTTCCTGCTATTCTTTTCGTGAAAAAACCGGCGGTAGGTTTCCGCTATTGGTTGGCCTACGGACTGTCCGTCGGGGTTGGTCAGTTCGGCTGTCTTTTTTACGCGATGCACATCGGTATGCCTGCAGGGGTAGCCTCGGTTGTTTTGCAGGCGCAGGCTTTTTTCACCCTTCTTTTTGCCGTAACGTTGCTCAAGGAGTCCGTTACGTTTAGGCAGCTGGCCGGGCTTGGCCTGGCTGCAATTGGCCTGTATCTGGTGGGAAGTGTCTCCGGCAAGGCAAGCGAAATAACTTCAGGTGCACTTATGCTGACCCTCGCAGGTGCCGCGTTCTGGGGCATGTCAAACATAGTTGTGAGGAAAGCGACATCGTCTGCCGCCTCGCAAGGTGAAAAACTCGATATGTTGAGCCTGGTGGTGTGGTCGGCGCTGATACCGCCCGCTCCCCTGCTTCTGCTTTCGTACCTGATCGATTCCCCGGACCGGATTCTCGCCGCGATTACTCATCTGAACGGCGTTTCCCTATTTTCGGTGGCCTATCTTGCCTTCGGTGCCACGATCCTTGGCTACGGCGCATGGAGCTACTTGCTTTCCCGGCATCCGGCGAATCGAGTTGCGCCCTGGTCTCTACTGGTGCCGGTGGCGGGATTGATCATTGCGCGTATAGTACTGGATGAACGCCTGTCGGCAATACAATGGATCGGTTGTTTGCTGGTGGTGGCCGGTCTGGTGGTGGCCTTTTCCAGCTTTTTCAGATGGAAGTCGGCTGCCCGTTCCCTTTGACGGAGGGAATAAAAAAGGACTGGAGTCTCCGCGCTAAGAGTCGTTGGAAATCGAGCCGTTAAATGCCGAGGAACAAGGTTTGGAATTTTTTTTATGCACTTTTTCATCTTGGCTATTTGGTCTTTACCCAAGCCAGGAGAGGGTCAATCCATTCCCGATAAGGTCTGTAAATCAAACCGTGCCCGATATCGAGGGTGAGAATGATGTGCTTGTATCGCCCTAATCCTTCCGATCGTTGAAAATATAAGGTCGGAGTGATTGACTGTTTGTCGGACCGATCGTGGATTGAGAGAACATTCCCAGACAATTTCAGATTTTCATCTGTTAAACATTTTTCAAACAGTCCGGCCAGAAATACGTAGTTGATCTCTTTTTCCCGGAGCATGGAAGACACGTAAGCGCTAATAATTCCGCCTTTGGAGGCGCCAACTATGGTAATGTTTTCCCGCGACACCCCGCTTGTCAGGAGTTGTTTAACCTGGGATGCAATATGTTTAGCATAGGGCTGAATTTCCGTACCTTTTTTCCTGGCCTCGCTTATTACGATGAATCCTTCCTTGGCAAGTTCTTCAAGGATGAGTTGGTATTCATAATACCCGTGTTCTTCGCTTTTGGGGCGGATTCCAGCCTCTTCCACGATCAGGCCGTGAAGGTAAAAGAGATATCGTTTTGTGCTGTCGGAATTGACTGGTACCTGCTGAAGGATATTGCTGTTCATGGCTTGCATTGAAGACTCCCGTTTGGAATGGTTTCATTTGACGTTCTTCGTTTCGATAGCAACCTTGCATACTAATATACTCGTATTATCATACTCGTATTATCCAATTTCCCGAAACGCTGGGCTCTTACCTCCAGCCTGATAATATAAATAAACGGCATCATTTTTTGCTTTGGGCCACAATATCTGTAACTTCTTGGTATTCTCAGAGTATACTGCCAACGTCATAAACTGTAAGATGACGTGGTCTTAGGCAATTGATCGCAAATGTTGCAGCATTATTAATTTAACACATGTAATGAAAAAATGAGTCGAGAATTCAGTGATATTGCTTATCGTGGTTTTATGAAACACAATGGTGGTCTGCAATTCAGAAAAATATCAGAGGTAGACTACGAATATAAAACGACTATCGAAGAGTTTCATTTGAACGCAGGTGGCATAACGCACGGCGGTTTTATTGTAAGTCTCCTGGATTCGGGCATGGGAACAGCCGCGCATCGAGTTTTGGGACCGGACGCTCGCGCAGCAACAATTTCGTTGGACGTTAAATTTATTTCCGGATCAAAGGCGGGAGACGTTTTAATTGGATCAGCGCAAGTTCTCAGAAAAACCAAGTCCTTAGTCTTCGTGCGAGGCGAAATTAAATGTGGTAATAAGCTTATCTCAACAGCTGAAGGAATTTGGAAGGTTTTATAAAATTTCTTCCTTCGGGTTGCGCTAGCTGAAAGGCTAAGTACTTCGAATCGACTTGTTTTGTTTTCGATTGTAACTATCTGATAATGACACAGTCGAAATCTCTTCTAAAAATAAATTAGGGCTGATCCAGGGAGAGATGGTTCATTTCTTTTTGCAGGGACTAGAAAAAGTTGAGGTCATGGCAAAATATGGAAACAGAGACCATACAAACTATTGACAAGAAAAAAGGCATGCCCTTTCAGAACCATACTACGTTTCTTGGGGCCTGGGTTTTTGGTTACCGTCGGTTTTATTGATCCCGGGAACTGGGCCACCAATATTGAAGGAGGTTCCAAGTACGGCTATGATCTGTTATGGGTAATAACCCTGAGTACGATTATGCTCATTGTTATCCAGCATATGGCAGCCAAGTTGGGGATTGCTACAGGTAAATCGCTGGCGGTCAATATCCGGGATAATTTTTCTCGACCGGTTTCATTTTTTCTCGGAGTTACAATTGTCCTTGCCTGCGTGGCAACAGATGTGGCGGAGTTGCTGGGGGGCGCAATCGGATTCAATCTGCTCCTCGGGACGCCGTTGTGGCTGGGCGCTTTATTTACTGTGGTCTGCGAGGTCGTGCTGATCATCAGCCAGCGATATCATCGTCTGGAAGCGATAATTATAGGCTTTCTTGGAATCATCGGTATCTGTTATGTTTGCGAGATAATAATTGTCAAACCGGACTGGGCAGTACTGGCACCGGCACTGATCTGGCCAAAAGTGGACGGCAGCAGCATCTACATCGCAATGGGCATCCTCGGGGCAGTGGTCATGCCCCATAATATTTTTCTCCATTCCAATGTCATCCATAGCAGGAAGTGGGGAAGCTCCGAGGCGGAGAAGAAACAACTGCTCAACTATGAGAAGATCGACACCACCATAGCAATGGTAATGGGTTGGGTGGTGAACTCGGCAATGATCATAGTCGCGGCTGCAGTTTTCGCCAGGCACGGAATAGCGGTAGACAGCATCGAACAAGCCTCCGAGACCCTGAAGCCCATAGCCGGTCCCCTTGCCGGGTTTCTTTTTGCCGTGGCGCTGGTTTTTGCCGGTGTAGGTTCGTCGGTGACCTCTTCAATGGCCGAGGTCAACGTCATCACCGGTTTTCTCGGCAAACCGGAAGACCCTCGGACATTGCTCTATAAAGTATCAGTGTTCATTACCGCAATTCCGTCATTTATGATTATTCTTTCCGGTATGGATACCTTCAAGATTCTCATTTTTAGTCAGGTGGTTCTCAGTATCCAATTACCTTTTACCTTGATACCGCTGTTGATTCTTTGCCGGAAGCGCCCGATAATGGGAGGTTTTCGCAGCGACACCAAAGAATTCAGTGCTGCAGTTGTGATTTCTGCAATTGTTATTGCCTTGAATATCTATCTGCTCTATTCGACTGTAACCGGAGGATGATTGCGTGCAGCTCTATAAGAAAATCCTGTTAACCATAGATTGTTCGGACGTTGATGGTCCGATTATCACGCACGTCTCGGCGCTTGCTCGGCAAAACAATGCCCAGGTTGTCCTTGTGCATGTCATTCATGCTCATACCCTGGACCAGGATCGCGCCTTGCGTGAGAAGGCCTCGATTGCCATGGAAAGCTATCTGGGGATCATGCGGGCCGAAGGAATAGAAGTCGATTCTCTTATTAAAAACGGTGAACCTGAAGAGGAGATTCTTCGTGAAATCGAGACCGGTGGGTATGACCTGGTAGCTATGGCGACTCATGGTCACACTTTTATCGGCGATATCCTCTTTGGCAGCGTATCCGAAAGTCTAAAGCATAAAATCACTGTCCCTCTACTCTTGCTCAAGAACGATGGGTGATTCGAAGAGATTAACAAGAAACACCTTCGTTTACGCATCCTGCAAGAGGAGAATGCAAACGAAGGTGGCGTATTGAGAAAATTGAGGCTGTATTCTACCGACAAGGCGAAAACAGAATATTTCGGTCAACATCGGAGGCTGTACGGGTTCCGGTGAGTACCATGGTCTGTTTTAGCTCAGACATAAGTGTGTCAATATAGGTTTCAACACCTGGTTGCAAGCCACCGATTGCAGCAACTGAGAATGGACGGCCTATCATCACCGCATCGGCTCCAAGGGCCAGCAATTTCAAGACATCGCCTCCGGTGCGAACGCCGCCATCGGCCAGAATCGTAATCTTACCCTTTACCCTGTCGGCTATATCGGCAAGGACCTCGGCTGAACCGGGGGCATGATCCAAAACCCTGCCGCCATGGTTGGAAACCACTATTGCATCAGCCCCTGCCTGAACAGCCAGTTCGGCTTCATCGGGGGTCATGACCCCTTTGAGGATAAACTTCATCCCGGTCCTGCGGATTATTTCCGTGAGTTTTTCCAGTGATTTCGGAGAAACGGGTCGTCCCATCTTACGCAATGTGATCAGACCTGCTGCATCGATATCCATGCCGATGGTGTCGGTACCGGTTGCCTTGGCGGCTTCAATTTTTTTAAAAAGCTCTTCGTCTTCCCAGGGTTTAATGAAGGGGATTCCATATCCATCTGCAGCTTTTATGGCGTTAAACCCAGCCTGGTGAATGAAATCCGGTACCCCGTCGCCGCTACAGCCGATGATGTTCTTTGCCTTGCAGCCGAAAATGACGGCCTGGATGTAGTCTTCTTCGGCAACAGCACCGCCCATGTTAAAGGAGATTCCACCGATTGGTGCGGCCAGGACCGGCAATGCGAGTTGTTTGCCCAGCACGACCACAGAGGTGTCCGGTTCGGTCACATCATGGATCAGACGCATATTAAATTTAATCTTGGCCAGCGCCTCAATGTTGTTGATAAAAGATGAGCCACTGCCGAGTCCGCCCATGCCGGGAACTTGACCTGCGCATGATCTTCCGTTGCATATCGGGCAGACTTTACAGAAGGTACCCATCATTTTTTTTGCATTGTCACGAATTTCTTTCATCCAGGTCTCCGTAAAAATATGATGCTCTATCATGGTTCGGCTGTACAGAATACTGTCAGCCGGTATCTCAACGTAAACGGTTCCTGACGATTTATAATAAAATGATCTGTCCGGCAAGTGAATTAAGTCCGGCTCGCATTTCTCACCAGCCGTATTCTGCCAGTTGAGTAAAAAAGAGATAGACGGCGACCAATAAAACAGTGCCGATCCCCAAGGTTGCGACTCCACTGAGTAATTGGCTCTTGAAGAAGAGAGCGTGTTTTCTCAGGATCTTAAAAAGCAGACTTGTCTGGTTTCCTCTGGTTTGACCCGACGGGAAATGGGTGAAAATTATTTCGTTGATAGTTTCCGTATTTTCTTTCATTGAAGACCCTCCTCTGTTGATATTTAAACAGAGTATAACAGGGGAGGGGTGTCACAGAGTGAGTACCCTGTGATTATTTTTTAAGTTAAGAAAAAAAGATTGGTATGTTTACTCTCAATTTGATGGATTTTGTTCAGATTTCAGCAGCTTTTCAAGTTCCTCTTGGCAGAACCGGTAACTTTGCCTGCAGAATTCGCAACAAACCTCTACGCATTCTTTTTTTTCCAGGAGCTGTCGAACATCTTCTTCACCAAGCGAGAAGAGGGCACTTTCCATCTTGGCCTGAGTGCAACTGCAGGCATAGGTAAGAGTCCGCTTGCCTATTTTTTTATGGGGAATTTTATTGAACAACAGGGAGAGAATAGCCGCGGGGCTCTTCCCATCGAGCAGGAGTTGGGAAAGAGACGACATTGCAGCGATCTCTTTTTCCAATTGTGTGAGCACTGTTTCATCAGCCGGGGGGAGGGATTGAACCAGAAATCCCCCCGAAGCTCCAATGGAACCATCTGGTTCCAAGTGAATAGCCAGGGCAATCGCCGATGGTGTCTGTTCCGACTGGGAAAGATAATAGGCCAGATCTTCCCCTATCTCACTGGTGTACAATTGGATAGTACCGGGATATTTGTGGTGGGTACCGATATCCTTGACAACGGTCAGAAATCCAGCTCTACCTAGACCGGCTGCAACATCTATTCGGCCGTTTTTGAGCGGTACCTCAGCATGGGGGTTGGCAACGTACCCTCGAACCCAGCCATCATATCCCGCTTCTGTAATGATCTTTTTGAGCGGTCCATTTCCTTCGAACTTTAACAAGACACTCTGGCTATCTTTTAACAGGGCGGCAAGAAGAGCGGCACCGGTCAGCGCTCTGCCAAGAGCTGCGGCGGCAAGGGGACCGACATCATGACGTCTGCAAGCCTCGGTTACAAGCTCGGTGGTATTGCAGGCAACTCCAAAAAAATTGCCGGATTCTGAGATAACTCTTTCTATAATATCAGCCATGGGGTCACATAATTGGTGATTGTTCTGTCGCGACATGCGTGTGTTACAAAGCACACCACACTATAGTCCTCATTAGCTGACGAGCAACATTGAATCTTGACTAAGTAAATATAACGTTTACGTACTCGTTAGAAAAAGGTAGAGTAGCTGGTAATTTTTTACCTCTTTATTTCAAACTCAGACAAGGGAGTGTCACCATGCGACTTTTAGTTCTCTGCTGTTTGTTATTGTGTAGTTTGCCGGCAAATGCCAAAGAAATTGCCGGGGTTATGGTTCAGGAAACGCTGCAAACTGAAGATGGAACGGTGTTGCATCTGAACGGAGCCGGGATCAGAACCAAGTTTTTCTTCGATATTTATATTGCCGAACTGTATATGGAGAATCCTTCGAATTTGGTCGATGAAGTGATAGACAACCCGGGGCATAAGCGGATCGTGATGCATTTTCTTTATAAAGAGGTAGGAAAGGATAAGCTGATAGAAGGTTGGAATGAGGGGTTTGCCGGCAATACCAAAGCGGATGAAGTGGTGAAGTTGCAGGGTAAAATCGATCAATTCAACGGGATGTTTGACGATGCGAAACAGGGTGATATCATCGTGCTTGATTTCATTCCGGATCAAGGGACTGTGGTCAATGTCGCTAATCAGGCAAAAGGCGTGATCCCGGGAAAGGATTTCAACGATGCCCTCCTTCGGATCTGGCTGGGTGATAAACCGGTCAATAAAGGATTGAAAGAAAAATTGTTGAGCTACATAAAATAGGCATAACAGTTATTTCGAACAGACACCGGTAGCCGACATTGCCGTCCCCACCGGTGTCTGTTTCAGCTTTCTTCAGGCTGCCCGGTATGTTAACGGGATTTTGTCCGGAATGGAATTGCGTTTTCTGAAAAAATCCTGCACATAGAGTATATGTGCATGCATTGCATCGTGGGCTTTCTGAGGTTTCCGGTCCGTGATATGTCTAAAGATAGCACGGTGGTGCTCCAGGACATCTTGGTAGGCGACTTCATATTCCTGCATGTGGCCCAAATTCTTTTTTATACCGACGAAAAGAAAATCATAAAAGTTCCGAGTCAGATTGATAAGAACGGGGTTTTTGGTGGAAAAAGTAACTGCCATATGGAAAGCGGTATCCGCTGCGCTGGAGATGGTACTGGTGCAGGCCAGATTTTCCGTCATCTCCTCAAGGCTTTCGCGCATGGCCTGCAGATCACTCTGTGTGGCCCTTAAGGCTGCAAGTTTTGCTGCGTTGCATTCGAGTCCCATCCGCACTTCAAGGAGATCTGAAAATGTGGCTTCGTCTGTACCCATTGCAATAGAGAGTGGATTACCCGCACGGGTTTCCGGGGAACTGACAAAGGTGCCCTGACCCTGTATTTGTCTAAGGAGTCCAATCTTTACCAGTTTATCAATGGCGTTTCTGACCGATGTTCTGCTTACTTCCATTGAGGCAGCGAGATCCCGTTCAGTTGGGATTTGTTGTTCGGGTTTGAAAACACCTTTGTAGATGAGTTCCCGGACCTGTTCAAAAACCTGGCTAGAGATACGTTTGGGTTTAATAGGTCGTATATGCATAGTGTTATACCGTAAGACTTATTGTTTCTTTTGAAGGAACAACTCTCTATTCATTTTTGTTCAACGATTCCGCCAGGAGCTCCATGGTATGGGCACAGCGGATAGTGTTATCTGCTTTGCCAACAGCACCCTTCAACATGATCATACAGCCGGGACAATCGGTGGCCACGGTTTTGACCCCTGTTGCCAGGATAGTCTCCACCTTGTCTTTGGTGATTTGTTTGGAGATCTGGGGGTGGCTGAGAAAAGAATAGGTTCCGCCAAAACCGCAACAGCGATCAGAGTTCTTCATTTCCTGGAGCTGATGTCCTGAAGCTTTGAGAAGTGCCCGAGGTTCTTTCCAGACATTGGAGCCACGCTTCAGATGGCAGGAGTCGTGATAAGTTACCGATTTATTCGCCCCCAGTGCCTTGAGCTTTTCTGAAGCACCCAGAATATTTTCTAAAAACGCGGACGCATCCATGGTTTTACCGGAAAGAGCCATGGCCTTTGCCGACCATTGGGGATGATCAGACAAGCGATCGACAAAATCTCGTTTGACAGCCATAGTGCAGGTTGGACAGATGCAGAGAATATAATCGACATCAGCATCGGTAAAGGCCTGAACACTTTGTTTGGCAAGCTCAACTCCCGTTTCGGTGTCCCCTGCATAGAGAGCAGGGATACCGCAGCAGTTCTGGTCTTTCGGGAAAACAACTTCGACATTCAGGGAATTGAGCACCTTGATCATGCTGACGCCAACTTCCGGGTAAACAAAATCGGCCCCGCAGCCAACGAAAAAGCCAACACGATATTGGGGATTGGTGACATTTTGGGGGATTGAATCAAATTGATCACGGAAGGACTGAGGGGCAATAGACGGCAGATCGCGCCATTCAGTAAAATCCCTGTCCATAAAATGGAGGGGCAGGTGACGGATGATTCGCCCTCCTGAATCGCTCCTGTTTTTATGGGTGACAGGACGTTGCAGTTTGGACGCTGCGCGGATCATGCTGTGAAAAAGTCCACGATTCTTCATCACCGCTTTAAAAGCTATATTTTTAACAACCCCCATGCCGTATTCTTTGGTCACCTCGTTGCGCAGATGGAGGATGATTTCTTCCAGATCTATTTTGGAGGGGCAGACGGCAACGCATGACCGACAACCGATACAGGCCCTGGTAATCTCTTTAGCCTTATCGAGGCCCTCGTAAAAGGCGGTTAGGATAATGCCGATGGCTGAAATATAAATGGAACCGAAGACATGGCCACCGACGGTCTGGTATACCGGACATACATTGGCGCAGGCCCCGCACTGGATACACCGCAGGGCGTTCTGACAAATTTTTGATTCGTAGAGTGCTTCCCTGCCGCCGTCGATAATAACGATATGCTGCTCTTTTGGCACGCCGTCGACGGGTACAGCTCCTCGGATCCAGGTAATATAGGAGGTAAGCAGCTGGCCCGTTGCGTTCCGGGGCAGAAGACGGGTGATTTTGATAGCATCTTCCATATTGCGCACCAGTTTATGGATGCCGGTAAAGACTACATGAACTTTAGGAAGAGTGGCGCAGAGTCTGGCGTTGCCTTCGTTGGTTACCAGGCCGATTCCCCCGGTATTGGCTACGAGGAAATTAGCACCGGTCAGGCCGATATCGGCATCGAAGTATTCTTTTCGCAGACGTTGACGCGCATGCTCCACCAGGCTTTTAATGTCAGGAGAAAGACGAGTACCGGATTCCTTGGTGAAGAGGTCGGCAACTTCCTCCTTGAACATATGGATGGCCGGCATCACCATGTGGCTCGGTCTCTGCCCGGCCAGCTGGATGATCCATTCGCCAAGGTCTGTTTCCGCGGATCTGATGTTATGTGCAGCCAGGGCCTTGTTAAAGTGAGCTTCCTCGGAAACCATCGACTTGGATTTGGCAATGAGTTTGGCCCCTTTCTCTTTTGCCAGGTTGATCACATAATCATTGGCTTCTTTGGTATCTTTCGCGAGAAAGATCTTTGAGCCGGCGGCTTCGGCGTTTTTGATGAATTCGGCAAGCAGCTCTTTTCTTCGCAGCCGAACTTCATCTTTAATCCCGGCAAGTTCGGTCCGCATCGCTTCAAAGTCTAACCCTCTGAAGGCATTTTCTCTTGCGATGAGGTAGGCGTCGCCAAAAAGGTGGAGCGCCTTACTCAGTTTAGGATTAGAGATCGCAGCTTCAACACTCTTTTTGTATGTTTCATCGGTAGCCATTGCAGTTTTCCTCAATTAGTTTTCCATTAAATCACTGGAGATGCCTGCCACCAGAAGAATATGCACTTCTCGAGGGCCGTGGCAGCCAATTGTCAGTACCCGCTCAATATCTGCGGTGCGGCTGGGACCGGTGATGTAGGCAATAAATTTGGGATCATTGCCCTGGTGGAAGGCGGTCATCGGTTCAGCCGCCGCCAAATTATCACCCAGAATTGTCTCAGGATCGACGAGAATGAAGTGAATTTCAGGCAAGGTTGTTGCCAGACGTATCTCCTCATCAGTGCTTTCGAGAACCACTGTGCCGCTGTCGGCGAGACAAAAATTGCAGAAGGTTATTCCTGCTCCGGGAAACTGGCCTGCGTTTCTAAATTTTCCGGTAAAAACATCAACCCCGGCATCCGCCACGAGCGCTCGCAAATGATGCTGTTTGGCGAGCAAGGTCTCAGGGATAAGGGCCGTGCCTTTTACTTTGTCTTTGATATAGCTGACAGCGTCTTGAAGATTGTCAACCCGTAAAACCTCAGCGCCGACACGCTTGGCAGACTCGATAAAACGTTCGGTATTTTGGTTGGTCATAGAGTAATCCCTCTGTTGTTAGGTGTATGTTTTCAGTCGGTCCTCAAAAATTGAAAGAGACCTCATTTCATTTTTACCGATTTATTGCACCAAGTCATCTTTTCATTTTCCCTGTGGGGTATAAGTTACCTGCACTAAAAATAATAACCTCTCAACCAGCCCTGAAATACAGCTGAACATATTCCATGTTCTTCCGCGTGGCCTCTTAGGGCCGACCAAAACCGGTCGGCCCTGCGTAGAGGAGAACAGCACATGGAGTTATCTCGAGAAGAAGTAACTGGGCAACCAGGTAGCAAGATCAGGAAAGACGGAAATGAGGAACATACCCAAGATCTGGAGGCCGACAAAGGGTATAATACCTTTATACACGTGCATCATGGTAAACCCTGCCGGGGCCACACCTTTGAAATAGAAGAGGGCATATCCAAAAGGTGGGGTCAGAAAGGATGTCTGGAGATTAACGCACATTATGATCGCAAACCAGAGTGGATCAAATCCCAGTTGTACGGCAATCGGCATAAAAATGGGAACTGTCACCAGCAATATGGCGGCCCAGTCAATGAACATGCCGAGAATGAAAACGATACCCATCATGATAGCGAGAGCCAGCCAGCGATTCATACCACTGCCGACGAACAGATCAGCGACCACGTCACCGCCGCCCATACTGAGAAAAACCGTTGAAAAGAATGTTCCACCAATAAAGAGCATCATGACCATGGATGTGGTTTTCAAGGTGGCTTTGCTCGCATCGCGCATTACGGGCCAGGTGATTGCTTTGTTGCATAAGGCCAAGACAAACGCTCCAAAAGCACCCATCGCTGCGGCCTCGGTAGCTGTGGCTATACCGGCAAGAATGGTACCCATGACCATCAGGATCAGGGCAAGGGGTGGAAGCAGTGATTTTAAGGTCATGCCCCATTTCTGTGAAGTGGTGTACGTGGCCGCTTCCTCAGGGGAAATAGGCGGTCCCAGTTTCGGATTCAGATTGCAACGTATGACAATGTAGCCGAAATAGAGAGCTGCGAGGAGCAGACCGGGAAAAATGGCACCGGCAAAAAGGTTACCGACGGATGTCTCTTTAAGGCCGGTTAGACCGGCAAAAACGACCATCATGATACTGGGTGGAATCAGAATGCCAAGGGTTCCGGAAGCGCAGATAATACCGCAGGTCATCTCTTTCTGGTAGCCCTTGCTCATCAGGGAAGGTGCGGCCATCAGTCCCATGGCAACAACAGAAGCACCGACGATCCCGGTCGTGGCGGCAAAAACCGTGCAAACCACGACCACAGCCATGCCAAGCCCACCCTTTACCTTGCCTAAAACGACGTAGAGTGCTTCGAATAGGCCCTCGGCGACTTTAGATCGGTCCAGGAGTTGGGCCATAAAGATGAAGAGGGGGACTGCCACCAGGGTATAGTTATTTAACAATCCCCAGGCGTTGTTGGCGTAGAGATCAAATAAAGCCGGTATATTAAACCCATTGTCGATCAGGCCGATTAAGGTGGCCACGCCTGCCAGTGTATATGCCAGTTGGTGACCCATAGCTATTGACAGCATCAGGATCACGAACATAGCCACCGTTAAAAATTCCGGACTTATGTACATTTGCGTTGTTCCTCCAGGCCGAAATTAGGCCTTTTTTTCTGATGAAAGTGTATGGATTGCTTTTAAAATCGTTGAAATTCCCTGAAGCAGGAGAAAACTGAAAGCTATGGCCATGATTATTTTGATGGGCCAAATAGGTGGCGCCCAACTCGTAGAATTCAGTTCGTGTTGCAGGGCAGATGAAATGGCATATTTCCAGGACCAGATCGTCATACAGGAAAATACGGGTAAAAAGATGACCAGGTGGGTCAGCAGGGTCAGAAAGGCCTGGGTGCGCGGGGTGGCTCGGGAGCTGAAGATATCAACCTTCACATTTCCATCGGTGACGTCTGTGTAGGCCAGGCCGAGCATAAAATGAATACCATAAAGAAATGTCGTTGCCTCAAAGCCCCAGATAGTCGGAGAATCGAAGGCGTACCTCATGACGACCTCGAAGAGGACGACAACGGTCAGGGGGATGATCAACAGAGAAGCCCATTCTCCCTCTTTGCGATTGAATGTATCAATCATTGAGCTGATTTTTTCCAGCATGAAATATCCTCACAGTTCGGTTGCAGCTTTAAAGAGTCGGCCCCGTGTCCGGAGGGTCTCCGTAGAGGGGCCGACTTTCCATTCTTCTTGTTATTCTTTATGAATTATTGCTCGATTTTGCCGCTTTCGTAGGTTTTGTAGGGCCATGGGGTTACACCGCCACGGGCCTCACGCCATGGGGCGAACTCTTCCACAAAGGCTTGTTGGGAACTCACGATCTTATTGACATCGGGATACTTAGCCTTCAATTGTTCCACATAATCATGGGTGACCTTGCGGAATTCCAGGATGGTAGCTTTATCCATCTGGACGATTTCAACTTTTTCTTTGAATTTATTAATTGCCTCGGCATTGAGATTGTTGATCCAGTTCACTGACCAAAGCTGGGTTTCTTTAGCAGCGATGTCGATGATGTATTTCAGATCTTCAGGAAGCTTATTGTAGGCATCTTTATTGAAGAAAATGGCACATTGACTGGCTGGCTGATGTACGCCAGGCTCAATGACATATTTGGTGATCTCGTCAAATCCCATTGGATAGTTCATGGCTGGAGCAGAGAATTCCGCCGCATCGATAACGCCACGTTCCAAAGAGAGATACACTTCACCGCCGGGCAGCGGGCTGACGGATGCACCCAGGTTGTTGAGAATATCCATGTACCAGCCAACAGTACGTACACGAAGACCTTTGAAATCCTCCATCTTGGTGGCGCGTTTGTTGGAGAACAATCCCATATCCTGGCCGGTTTGTCCGCAAGGCAGGGCCACCAGGTTATAACGACCGTAAAGCTCCTGCATCAGGGCAAGACCACCTTTTTCGTAGAGCCAGATATTGTAGCCTTCCGGGTCAAGTCCAAATGGTACATCTCCAAGCGGTACAAATGCCTCGTTTTTACCTTTCCAGTATCCTGGCCAGTCATGACCAACTTGCGCGGATCCTTTACTGACGGCATCAAAAGTTTGCATGGCAGGGACCAGTTCCCCGGCTGAAAAGGGTTTGATATCCAGGCGACCTGCTGAGGCCAAACGGACGCTATCGGCAAAATGAACTGCAACATCGTAAAATAGGAGACCTTTAGACCATGGCATAACCATTTTCCAGCGGATTTTTTCGGTGGACGGTTTGAAGGTGACCTTTTCGGCTGACTTGTGTCGTGCATCGACACCAAACTTCTCACGAGCAGCATACGTGTTGGTGACCAAAAAGGACGCCATAATTAAAAACCCCAAACTCGCTGTCAGTACTCTTTTCATTGTGAAAAACCTCCTGTAAAACATTGCTGTTGGTTGAAAGGCAGAGCGTCCCAAGACACCTGCCCAAGTTCATTTCGAACCGAATTCCGAATCGATCCTTGGCAGGTCTACCTTTTACCAAGGATGAAATGGATTTTGGTCCTGTCAAAGAACCATTTTTGAAACACTTGCATGGATCAGGGTAAAGAATAGCAACAGACGTGCCAGTAAAAATAATTTCTATTAGATGTGTAATTACAGAACGTTATATCGTTGTCGTCAGGTTGTTTTTTGTAGTGTTTGCCATTTGTATGAAAAAGTGGACAAAATGTTGAATTGGACTTATTTGTGGCCGAGGGATGAAAAGGATATTTAAAAAATAACTATTTGAAAATAAACGGTAATAAGTAAAAATGAGGAGAGTCTTAAAAAACGGACGGGCAACTCTGTAGGAATTTGCCGGGCTTAGCCGAGTGAAGCGAATGTTGAGGATTCCAAGCCACCGAATAGCTCATGCTGCAGGAATTACCAGAGAGGTAAAGAGATCGTAATCACCAGTTTTCATGGAAAGAAACAGATAATTGTCTTATCAAAGGTATGGGCCCTTGGTCAAAATGCCGCGACTCAGGCCAAAACAGATAAGGGCGGTAGTGTAACCATGATCAGGAAAAAATGTCTGATTTTTCGGACAGGCCTTTTTACAGTGACAGATTGTACTTTTTCAGAAGCGCATAAAAATGGGAGCGGGACAGCCCTGAGATGTGCATAATTTTTTGGATACTGCCATCGCATTGCCGGATCAATTCGCCGAGGTAGATTTTCTCCGCGGTGTTTTTAAATTCTTTTAAAGGCAGAAGTGGGCTGTCAAATATATCTTCAAAGATTTTTTGGCCGACATCGTGGACAAGGGGTATGTCTCTGCCGGTTGTTTCTTCGATCGTCTCTCGACCGGTGAGCTTTGATATCTGTGCTTTCGCAACCTGTATCCGCAAGCTTCTCGGGAGATGCATGGCATACAATGTATCTTCTCCTCCCGCGTCGATTACCGCCCGTTCCAGAATGTTGAAGAGTTCCCGGACATTGCCGGGCCAGGTATATTCCGTCAATGTGGGGATGAAATCATCGCCAAAATTCTTCGATTCCACACCAAAATTTTTACAAAGTTGATCGGCCCTGACGGTTGCCAGTTGCCGGATGTCGCCGGTGCGCTGTCGCAAAGGAGGCAGATGAATACGTATGGTATTGATACGGAACAGGAGATCGTTGCGAAACCGCCCGTTTTCGACCATCTCATCAAGGTTTCGGTTGGTAGCAGCAATAAGCCTGAAATTGCTGGTCTGCTCTTTGACGGCTCCGACCGGTCTGAACTGTCTTTCCTGGAAAACGCGTAGAAAGACTTTCTGGATAGAAATCGGCATCTCGCCCACCTCGTCGAGAAAGAGCGTGCCCCCGTCGGCGGCTTTTATAAGGCCCTGGCGATCAACCTGGGCACCGGTGAATGCCCCCTTCTTATGCCCAAAAAGAGTTGATTCGACGAGAGATTCTGTCAGCGAGGTGCAGTCAACGACCACGAAATTTCCAGAAGAGCGACTGCTGTTCTTATGAATGATACTTGCGAACAATTCTTTTCCTGTGCCTGTTTCTCCGCTTATCAGCACGTTGGAATCTGAACGTGCCGCCTTGGCAGTGAGTTGAAGGCATGCTTTTATTTCCGGACAATCGCCGACGACTCCTTGCGTGACCGGTGCTTCTGTTGTGATGTTGTCTTTTTTTTCTTTGTGGTACTTAAGAGCTCTGTTGAGGGTAAGGGTTATGTCCTGTATGGAGGTGGGTTTAAGCAGATAATCCCACACACCACCCTGGATAGCTAACTCCGCACCATCCGGGTTACCTTTGCCGGTCAGAATGATCACTTCGGGAGAGTCGTCTTGTGCTATGAGGGAGGGAAGAATGTCAAGTCCGTTCCCGTCGGGGAGGTATACGTCAAGGAACACCACGTCGTAATTGGTGGTTTGGGCAAGGCGCAATCCATCCCTTAAGGTGTGGGCCATATCGGAATCGTAGGCAAGCCGGGTAACCAAGCTGACCATTGTTTCGCAGGCCTCAATGTCATCGTCAATTATAAGGATTTTAGGCATGCTTTTTTCCGTTTTGAAAGATTTCCCGGATACCATTCATGAGATCTTTTTTATGATAAGGTTTGATTATGACACTCTGGATATTTGGGTATTCCTTCGCTGCGATCAGTGCATCGTCTCTACCGGATACAAGAATGACCGGCAGTTCGGGGAGCAGTCCGGCCAATTTGGCACCACTCATAATCGGCATATCGAAATCGGTAATCAAAATGTCAAAATCATGAGTTCCTGCTGAGACCAGACGTAAGGCTGCCTTTGGTTCGCGAAGCGCAGTGACTCTGAAACCCATTTCTTCGAGCAGGCGTGGAGTTGTTTGCAGTTGATCCTCATCATCTTCTACAAAAAGAATATGCCCCCCTATATCCTCCACACCTCCCAGACTGCTTGAGACAATATCTTCACAGGCTTCTGATTCCGGCAGGAGGATCTCAAAAGTTGAACCACCTTCATCACCGCAGATCACCCGAATCGAGCCCTGATGACTTTTGACAATTCCATGGACAACAGCCAGGCCGAGGCCTGTCCCTTCCGATTTGCTTTTGGTCGAGAAAAACGGATCGAATATTTTGTCCTGTATGTCCGGCTTGATGCCTGGGCCGTTGTCTGACACCGAGAGGTTTATGAGAGTGTTTGGAGTTGTGGGGGCAAGCTCAGGTGTAGTGTTCTCGTTTTGCACATGTGAAAGCTTGATGCTAATTTCACCGCCGGTCATTCGCAGGGCGTGAAAGGAATTTGTGCAGAGGTTGAGAATTGCCTGGTGCATTTGGGTGGGATCGGCATCCACAAAAAAATTCCTGCCAGGTTCAACCTGACTGCAAACCGTTATATTGGCAGGCATGGAAGCCTCCATCAGATGCACGACTTCCTGTACCACCTGGTGTAGGTCCGTTGGTCGAAAACCCTCCCGCGAGGGTCGGCTGAAAGAAAGTATCTGCTGGACGACCCTTCCTCCTCTCCTGGCTGCTTTGAGAACCCTGTTTAAATCAGTTTCTGTCTGGCTGCCGGGGATCAAATCGCCGATGGCAAGTTCCGTTGAATTGATAATTGAGGTGAGGATATTGTTGAAATCGTGGGCAATGCCCCCTGCAAGTGTTCCGATCGCCTCCATTTTTTGTGACTGAAGGAGCTGCTTTTCAAGGTTTTGCTCCTTGGTGATATTCTCAGCGGTGGTGAGGATACCTACGATGCGTCCCCCCTGGTCTTTGAGAGGTACCTTGTTGACCTCAACCCAGGCCTCGGTTCCTCCCATGTCAGTGAGTTTCCGGCGCATCTTGCGAAATGCTTCCTTTCTCGCAACGACTGAGGTGTCAGTGTTGACCGACCACTCACTGTAAGCCGTGTCACTTAGCAGTTCCCCGGTTTTTTTACCGACGACCTGCAGAATGTTCTGAATGCCGAAGAAATCCATGAATGACTGGTTGGCGCCAAGATACTTTCCATCCACATCTTTCCAGGAGACAAGTTGGGGAATAGTATCCATCAAGGTCTCCTGAAATGCCAGCTGATCTGTTATCTTTCTCTCTACCTTGCGGCGTTCCAGCATTGCGCCGACCATGGATAGCAGAGCCAGGAAGAGTAAGACGAAACTGATCATTATGGTCCAGACAAGCTCTTTAGAAAGAGAGTAGCTGGCTTTTGGCGCGTTGATTATCCTGCTGTTTTTGGGAAGGAGGCTTTGATCTATGCCCAGCTTATTCATCACCTTGTAATCAAAAAGATAAACACCTCCTTCCGGTTCACGGATGATGGGAATATCATCGGCTTTTGTGCCGTTGAGGATTTGCAGGGCCATTTTTCCGGCTGTCTTGCCGTGCTCAACACCGGAAAGAACTTTTCCACCGACGGTCCCATAGCCGACCATAAATTCCCAAGCGGAATATATGGGAACCGAACTGTGCTTGTAGACTGCTTCAGTCACTTCCTCCGAGGTGTAAAACCGACCATCAATCGTGAGATAATAAGGGGCGATAAACAAAAAAGTGTTGTCCGGCAGCTTGCTCACCTTTTTTTGGGTTTCTTCGAGACTGAGTTGAGTCCAGTATTCGACCTGCAGCCCCAGATTGTCTTCCTCAAGTAATTTTTCAGCCTGGTGGCGAATTGCGGTGCCGGTGGTAGAGCTGTCGCTGAGAAAGACAAGTCTGTCCTTTTTCGGGTGAAGGGTTTTGGCCACCTTGAGAGTACCGATAAAATCATACAGCTCAACAATTCCGGTAATATTGCCTGCAGAAATATCCGAATCCTTGAGGTCATTTACACCGCAAAACACAACCGGAATGTTTTTGAAAAGATCCTGTCTGTGCTGAACGACAAAGTTTAAGGCATCATTATCGGACAGGATAACGACGTCAAAGGCCTCATTTTTAAATTTTTCTTGGTAAAGGGAGTACAGATTAGTTGAGATGATGTCGTAGTTGTATTTTTTTGCATCCATATACTCAATCTGCAAATCCACTTTATAGTTGCTTTGGTTCAAAACGGTTCGTATTCCCTCAAGCAGCCCGTCCGACCAATGGTATCCATTGTGGTAAGAGTTCAGATAGAGGATGGTTTTCTTCTCTTTATCGGCAAGAGAAAATGACGGCAGAGCCAAAAGAAAGGAAACGAGAACGCAAGCAAGTAAGAAAATATACCTAGTGCAGCAAGTTCGGTGTCTTCGAGGTTTAGTCATGATGCTCATATGTGGTTGTTGCTCGATCATTTAAAAGTAACTGTATGATACCTACAATCTGAGGGAATTGCAAAAAGCATACCGTAGGGTTTTGTTGAAATACTTATCCTCCCGAAGGCATGGTGAAAAATCCAGTTCTAATTAGGCGCGGATAACGTGAATAAAACCATTTTCTCCTATGGGATTGGTTTGAAATGACTCCGATTTAGTTGGTTTTTTCTGAAAGCTGTAAGAAATTTGACTTCTAACCAGCTGCTTTGCTACTATGAATAAATTCGTGGGCTAATTTGACGAGGTGGGTTTCTGTCGGTTGGTGCGGAGGTACTATCCCCTTTCAGGGTAAGCGTTCTCTAAGGTACTAATCCCGCCCAAAAGCATTGCGGGATAAGTACCTTCACGAAATTTTTTCTCAAAAAAGCAGAGAAAGAATTTCTAAGGTACTAAGAACCTTTTATTAAAGATTTTAATTTTATGCATCTCGCTCTTAAACACAACTATTCTCATCTGAAGATATTTCTTGTTGTATCTCTTCTCGTCGCATTCACTCTTTGTTTCCTTCAGTTCATTGATATTTTCCTTAATGTTGACTCGCTTATACTCGCATTCGACCCGGAAAAACAGTACAGCTCACTCCCTGCAGCAGTAATGATCCTGATCATCATGTTCCATACCATTTTCCCAGGTATCATTATCCTCGAAGAAGGTGTGGTCAAGGGGGTTATCTATACCGTTGTTTCGTGGTTTTTTTACGGAGTGCTTGTTCACTCTTACACTGCCAGCTACTCTCTGTACATCCCTTTGACTGCTCCATTGGTTGGGTCGATGGTATCCATTATCAGGGTGATTGCCTGGGAGCACAGTTTTGTTACGGAGGAAAAAGATCAGATCAAAAAAACTTTCGGGTCGTTTGTCGAGCCTAGTGTCGCAGAATTCCTTCTTAACAACCCGAACTTGCTCAATCAAGATGGTGTCCGAAAAACCGTGACCATCATGTTTGCCGATCTCCGAGGGTTCACAAAGCTCTGCGAAGTGATTGCACCCGAACAGTTATTTGCCATGCTTCGTGATTGCTTCGGCAAGCTTATCTCCATCGTCAGAACTAATGGAGGAACCATAGATAAGCTGGTAGGTGATTCAATGATGGTCGTTTGGGGAAACCCGGTTCCAATGGAAAATCATGCAGAAAAGGCGGTGGAAGCCGCTCTGGAAATGCAGGCAATGATGCAAATCCTCAATAAAAAATGGCAACAAAAACTAGGTGTAGACATCATGCTGGGTATCGGTATCAACACCGATGAGGTCGTTGCCGGAATCATAGGTTCAGAGGAATTCTGCGATTACACGGTACTTGGATGTGGCGTTAATCTTGCTTCAAGGCTGGAATCAATTTGTCCGGGCGGAGCCGTCTATGTATCAAAGAAAACCTATTCGATCCTCGACGGGATTGTCGAATTTGAGGAACTTGACAACCAAAAAGACAAAAATAATTGTGGTATGTCAGGGGTATATAAAGTAATCGTCCAGGAGGTTGTCCGAGAATGCCCTTTCTCCCAAACACATCATTATACCTGAAAAAATTATCCTCGGAATATCAAATATATGCCTGTGGTAATTTTTTTAGGAAATCCTCGATTTTGAAAGAAATTGCTATTCTCGCACAAGCTCCTGGCAAAACTCATCTCCGTCCCACCATTTAGCTGGACATATCGTCCTCGATATGATTGGTTGGAAAGCTCATTTCTGAATCCAATGTTCTACCTGACCAGCTAACAATCCTCCCTGTGGTTTAACTCTATGGAATTTATTACAATAACCTTGCCTTTTCTAAAAGTAATAATAGCCTTTTGCCTGATGCTGGTGGGTATTAGAAACAAGCTGGGGCTAGCTTTGTCTATATTGGTGGGTGGGTTGTTTATGGGGCTGATTTTCGGGCTTTCCAATACAGAGCTGCTTAAGGCTAGTGGGTTGGCCTTGGTCCAGGAAAAATTTCTCTTTTTGGTTACCATTGTCGGCTCTATACTCGTACTCTCCGACGCCTTGGAAAGGTCGGGCCAGTCTGTACGGCTCATGGAGGCTTTGTCCGGCTATCTTGTCCGGCCGCGATTGCGGTTAATCTTTTTCCCGGCCCTGATCGGTCTGTTGCCGATGCCTGGCGGGGCAATTTTCTCGGCTCCCATGGTAAAAGCAGTGAGTGCCGAGATGAACCTTGATAATGAGGATCTTGCTGTTATCAACTATTGGTTCAGGCATGTCTGGGAGATGGCTTGGCCACTATATCCTGGGATCATTCTGACAGTCGCCTTGGCCGATATTCCTGTAACGACCCTTATTGCCAAGTCCTGGCCTGGAGTTGTTGCCATGTTCGGTATCGGCTGGTTCTTTTTCCTGAGGGCCGGGGTGCTGAATATGACCGACCTGCGGGAAGAAACATCCTGTCCCGAAGGAAAAGGGAGTCGAGGTAAGGTTGCAAGAGAAGGTCTTCCTCTGTTTATCGCGATAGTCGGCGCAATTGGGCTGGAAAGCCTACTTGCCAGGTTTGCCCCGCATATTGCATTCGAATGGGGGGTTATCGGTGCCCTTGTCGGGGCCATTGTCTGTATTATGGTCCAGAATAAGCTGGGAATTGTTTTTCTTTCTTCCGTCTTAAAGAAAAGAAGTCTCTGGACCATGCTCATGGTCATTGCGGCAATTTTCATTTTCAAGGATGTGATGCAGGCGGCTGGGATTGTCCAGGCGATGGCGGCAAGCGCTGGTGGCGGAGTTGCCCTGTTTGCGGCAGCAGTATTCCTTCCATTTCTGGTGGGGATGGTAGCGGGAATAAATGTGGCCTTTGTTGGGGCGACATTCCCCTTGTTGATTGGTCTGCTGCATTCTCTTGGTATGGAACACCAGCTGGTCCCCTATTTGATTCTAGGATCCTTCTCCGGTTTTACCGGGGTGATGATATCTCCGATACACATTTGTTTTGTTCTCACCTGCAATTATTTTCAGGCGGATCTGGCGAGAGCCTGGCGCAGAATTGTTGCACCTTCGATCTGTTTTGGGCTGTCGGGAGCGCTCCTCTTTTGGTTTCTTTTGGGCTAAAATAGATGCCCTGAGAGAAAGGTACTTATACCCGTCAAGCGAGTACTGAACAGAGCACCCCTCAAGGGGGTATTATAAAGAATCCCCTTGCTTTGCGGGGGTTTGCTGGGATTCGGAGATCCAGCCCCACCTGGCCACCGCGGGATTTCAGTGGACGGGTGGAGCCGATGGATTGTTATATTTCAGTGACACCAGAGGGAATGAGACAGATGAAGACGAAGTCTTCGCCGCCGCCATTCATAAACTGGTGCACTTCGTTGCCGGGGATAAAAACCACAGTGCCGCTGGTGACGTCCCTCCACTCGCCGTTTTGATAGACCTGCCCTTTGCCGGAATGGATAAATATCTCGTGCTCCCACTCATGCGAATGTCTTGGGGTGAAGCCACCTGGAGCGACGGTAAACACCCGCATACAAAAGTTATTGGCCGCGTCTTCCTTGCCAATGACGACTCTGCCGGTGACGCCTTTTGCTGTCTCGTTGTCAAATTTACGAGAAGGGGAATCCTGGTAATTTACGATTTTCATAATAGTCTCTTTCGCTCAGATCCTTTGAAAAAGTTGATAATGAACTGCCTTTTTGAGATAATATTACGAATTCTCAAGAATGCAACTCTTTACAAACTCGTAAAAACTTCGGCTTTTGATGGGTAAGTAAAAAGCTTCATACTGGAGGCGTGCAATTTTCCTATCATTTCGGCGTACACATGGTACGTCGTAATGATAGGAAAATTGTAACAACGAACAAGATGAAGAGTTTTTACGGCTCCACTCGCTTAGCCTTACCGGTTAACCCCATGTAGATAGCAGCGAGGGTCAGAATGACTCCCGTCCAGTTAAGGATATCGGTTGGTCGGTCAAACAGCAGAACATCCCAGACAAAAGCCAGGGCAGGCTGGAGAAGCAAGATCAAACCGGTAAAAGATGCACGTATTTTAGGCATGGCATTGGAAATCAAAACCCAACCGATTGTTTGACTGAACAAGCCAAGAGCGAGCAGGGCCAAGAGGCTTTTGATATCCGGGATGATAAATGAATCGTCGGTTTGGAGCATCCTCATGCCGAGAAAGGCGGCACAACTTATCGACACTATCATCAGGGATGAAAACTGGGAGTGGGTATCTTTGGCTTGAATTTTTCTGAGGCTGAGTAAAAAAACAGTATAGCATACGGCAGTAAGCAAGCTCAGATAGATACCGGTTTTGTAGTCGTTCTCCAGGTTGTTCCAGCTGAGTCCAACAACCATCAATAGGCCGATTATAGCCAAGGGGATGGCAGCAAAAAACCTCGGTCGACTCTTCTCACCCAGAAAAAATATTCCTATCGCCGCGAGCAGAAAAACCTGAAAATTACTTATAAGCGTTGCCAGTCCAGGGCCAATGTACATGATACTTTCATGCCAGAAGAATAGGTCCAGCGCAAAAACAAAGCCACAAAAAGTGATAAGCGACAATTCGGCGGTCGTTAGTCTCTTGAAATCTTTATACCAGACAGTGGCACAAAGTAGGAATATGGATCCAAAAGTTACCCGATAGAAACCGGAAGCCGTTGGAGAAACATCAGCCAGCTTGACAAAAATTCCGGAAAAGCTGATAAGGAAAGCACCGCTGAGTACATGGACAATCGGCATATGACGAAGGCGAGAATTAAACATAGCAGCAATATAAGAGTAGACGGGGCAATTTCTTCTCAGTAAATGACAAGCAATGACCGCATTAAATTGAAATTGTATGCCAGGGAGAATCTGTTTTTGCTACGATAATGAGCTTTGTGAAATTCTGCACAGTATATCTTTGGTCATTCAAAAAGCTGGCCTATTGGCTGGCCTGTTAACTTGTTTGTCATTCCTTGATGCAAGATGATATGGACAGTGCGTGGAATTGTATGGCTTGATTTTTGGGAAGCGTTGCACAATATGTTGAGGGACGAATGGGCTCGTTTGGGATTCATCATTAATTGTTATTTTAATTCGCATAAATATTTATAAATAGTGAAAACAGCTAGGTAGAGTGATATTGTTGAGATTGTGATGAAAAAATGTTGAATTTTTGGAAATATTTAGTATGTCTCTAGCCGTAACTAATAAGGAAAACCAATTGTTTGGAGTTTTGTTTCGCACAATATGCACAACTGCATGACCAAGCGAGGGTGGATTTGTAATAAATACCATGCAGATATATTTTTATGGAGAACACCTCAGACGATATGAATGATCTCTCAACGAAGTACCTCGGACTGGATCTTAAAAATCCGTTAATCATTGGCAGTTGTGGATTTACCAATTCGGTTGATAAGATAAAGGAGCTCGCCGATAACGGTGCGGGTGCAGTTGTGCTGAAGTCTCTTTTCGAGGAACAGATTCAGGCTGAATTGTCTGCCAACCTCGAAAGTTATAACGCAGATTATCCCGGGGCAACGGATTATATTCGTGAATATACCCGTGGCAATGAGGTAGACAACTACCTCAAGCTGATTGCCGGTGCAAAAAAAAGAGTTGATATTCCGGTTATCGCAAGTATCAACTGTGTCTCTGCCAATGAATGGGTTTCCTTTGCCAAGTCTATCGAGCAGCAGGGGGCGGATGCAATTGAACTAAATATTTCTCTTTTGCCCTCAAATCCGAAGATGACCTGCGGGGAAAATGAGAAGAAGTATGTTGAAATCATCACTGCTGTCAGTGAAATGATTTCCATCCCTATCGCCCTGAAAATGAGTTATTATTCTGCATCCCTCGCTAACCTCATCCAGAGATTAAGCTGGGCGGATAAGGTTTCCGGCTTTGTCCTGTTTAACCGCTATTATACTCCTGACATAGATATAGAGAAGATGGTTGTAAAGTCGGCTGACATCCTGAGCGATCCTGCTGAAGGCGCCGGTCCGTTGCGATGGATTGCTCTGATGTATGGTTTGATTGAAAAGGATCTGGTGGCTTCCACAGGCGTCCACGACAGTGAAGGGGTTATCAAGCAGATTCTGGCAGGCGCTACTGCTGTCCAGGTCGTTTCCACCGTATATAAAAACGGCGCCGGACAGATTTCAACGATACTGAAAGGGCTTGAGGAATGGATGGACCGGAAATCGTTTTCCAACCTCGCGGACTTCAGAGGTAAATTGAGTTATCAGCAAGCAACGGAACCAGCAGTCTTCGAACGAACGCAATTTATGAAGTATTATGGTGGATTGTCCTGATAATCGATTATTAGGGCGGACAAGTTGGACCACCGACACAGACGTGCAAGGTAGCTTGTCTGTGTCACAGAGGATTACCCCCGTTGAAAAGAGCGGGATATTTTTCAGTGCTCAACTGATGGGCATAAGCTCCTTAACGGAATGATTTTTTTTAGAGAAAACAAGAAAAGTCATTTCTAGGTCAATACATTATCAAGTTGATATGAAATCGTTGCTGACATTTCCAAAAGGTGGCGTTCATCCGCCTGAATTCAAGGCGCAAACGCAGGGGTTAGGTATAGAGATAATGCCTGTACCCGATGAACTCGAGCTCATTCTTGGCCAGCATATTGGTGCCCCATGCACAGCGACCGTCGCCAAGCGCGATGTGGTTGCAGAGGGTGATGTGATAGGTGAGGTGAAAAAAGGTTTGGGAGTTCCACTTCATGCACCTGTAGCCGGGAAAATTAAAGACATAGCGACGTCTGCGCATCCGACGAGGGTAAGCAGTCCCTCCATCACCCTGGTGGTGGATAAGGAAGCGGAACCTGTTCAATACGGCTGGGTGGATTGGCATCGGCTTTCCAGTTCTGAGCTGTTAGCCAAAATCCACGAGGCCGGTGTTGTCGGTATAGGAGGCGCCGGTTTTCCAACCCATGTAAAACTTCACCCGCCTGCAGATTCGCCGGTTGATACCTTGGTGCTTAATGGCGCTGAATGCGAACCATATATCACCGCCGATCATCGGCAGATGCTTGAGAATCCAAGCGAGATAGTTGAAGGCGCGAAAATTATCCTCAAAATTCTCGGTATACGTGAGTGTCATATCGGCATTGAACGTAATAAGCCCGATGCTATTCTGGTGATGAACAAAGCTGCTCAGGATGCTTCGAGTATCGACTGCTCAATCAAAATCCGGACCTTGCAGGTGAAGTATCCTCAAGGGTCTGAAAAGCAACTCATCCAAGCTGTCACAGGCCGGAAAGTTCCGGCGATGGCATTGCCGTCCTCGGTGGGGGTTGTGGTGCAAAATGTTACCACGGCAAAGGCAATATACGACGCAGTCGTTTACAGCAAGCCATTATATGAAAAAGTCGTCACCATCGCCGGAAAGGGTATTGCCAGACCCGCCAACCTGCAGGTAAAGGTTGGCACGAAAATTAGTGATATTGTCGATTACCTTGGCGGTTTGCAGCCAGGTCTTGCCAAAATCATCATGGGTGGTCCAATGATGGGTTTTGCTGTCTCAAGCCTGGATATTCCGGTCACCAAAACGACCTCTGCGGTCCTGTTTTTAACGGAAGATGAGATCGATACTAAACCGCACTCCCAGTGTATCCGCTGTGGGTGGTGTCTTGATGCTTGTCCGATGGGACTCGAGCCGAAAGAGATCGGTATCTATGTAGAAGCTAACAGAGCTGAGGATACTGCACAGTTTGGTGTCTTCGATTGTTTTGAATGTGGCTCTTGTGCTTATGTCTGTCCCGCTAAACGCCCCTTGGTACAATTTGTGCGTTTAGCGAAGATGAAGGCGAAACGGTCGTAAGAGTAGAGAGAACAGCGTGCCCTCATAGGGGTATTGGACCTGTTTAAGGAATAATTGCCCTGATCTTAGTCAAGGGTATGTGTGTCAACTAGGATGTTTTGAGGAGAGTCGTGAGTAAACAGCAAGCTTCAGACGACCTGACAACTGCGCCTGCGCGATTGTGGAAGGTTTCCATTTCGCCGCACCTGAAAAGCAGTGAGTCGGTCCAGAAAATTATGTGGACGGTTGTGGCCTGTCTTATACCACCGCTGATTTTGTCGGTTTTCGTGTTCGGAATTCAAACGCTTTTTATCACAGTCGTTTCGGTAATAAGTTGTGTGGCCGTTGAAGCTCTAAGTCAAAAGACCCTGGGCAGGGAAGTGACCATAAAGGACGGCAGTGCCGTACTGACCGGGCTGCTTATGGCTTTTGTAATACCGCCTGGTGTTTCCCCACTTCTGCCTATCTTGGCTGCAGTGTTTGCCATCTATATCGGTAAACATCTCCTTGGCGGGATTGGCTACAACTTCTTTAATCCAGCCCTTCTGGGCCGGGCTTTTTTGCTGGCATCCTTTCCTGTTGCCATGACTTCAGCCTGGTTAGCGCCCATTGAGGGTTTTAATATTTTCTCGCATCTGGGAAATTCCGTAGACGCTGTTTCGACTGCCACTCCTCTGGCTGTGATGAAAGAACACGGGATGGCAGCTTTCACGCATGCGTTCGGCAGTGGAGCAAGTCTGTACACCAATTTTTTCCTTGGCTTGCGTCCAGGCTGTATTGGAGAAACTTCAGGTCTTCTGCTGGTTCTTGGTGGTTTATACCTCATCTATCGAGGCTATATCACCTGGCACATCCCTGTTTCACTTCTTGGTACCATTGCTGTACTCACCTGGATATTCGGTGGAGATAGGTATTTCGGCGGTGACCCGCTACTGGCTATTCTCTCCGGTGGAGCCTTGCTTGGTGCTTTCTATATGGCAACGGACTATGTCACCAGTCCGAGCACAAAAATATCCAAGGTTGTCTTCGGCATCGGCATCGGTGCCCTTACTGTGCTTATCAGGTTAAAAGGTGGATATCCCGAAGGTATCTGTTATGCAATACTCCTTATGAATCCATTGAGTGTCGTTCTTGACGGTTGGTTTAAACCTCAACGTTTTGCTCCACCGGCAGGAGGTGCGAAATGAAAGATATAATAACAATTGTCGTCCGTCTCACGGTATCCTGCCTGTTGGCTGCAACTGTTATGGGCGTGTGTTTTATCTTCACCAGCAATGCCAAGAAACATAATGCCCAGGTCAGAGAAGAACAGGTGATGTATGAACTGCTCGGCTACAAAGGCGGGGTCAAAATACCTGAGTCCCTCGCCATGCATGAGGTGTATCGTTATGTCATCAGCAGCAGTGAAAAACAGTCCATCGGCTACCTGGTACCAAAAGGACAAGGTGAAGAAAGTACATTTCTCTTTGTCAATATCGACCTGAGTGGTTCACTGATTGAGACAAAACCCGTGGCATTAAGCGTGGCCGAGGCAATTGAGCCGGAACCGCGTAAAAAGGCTGTCGAAGAGGCAGTTGGTCCGGGGTATGAAGTGATTTTTGCCGATCGGACTATCGTGGTGACTGATAACGGCAAGCGGATTGCGTATCTTCTCGGCGGCAAGTTTCAGGGCTTTAAGACCTTTGTAACGGTTATGCTCGCAGTTGACCCTGCATTTACTCTCATTGGAATGGAGATTCTTGAGCATGAGGAAGACCCGGGGCTCGGAGCGGAAATTACGCAGGATTACTTCAAGAACCAGTTTAAGAATAAGCCTTTTGAGGTTCTGAAGACGATAAATGTGGTGAAAGAACCCATCCCGGCCGATTATCTGAAGGCGTTGAATGGTAAGCTTAGCGAAAAGGATATCCAAAAGCTTGAAGATCAGTATAAGGACCATGATATCTATGCTCTTACGGGTGCCACCATTTCATCAAGGGCTGTCAGTAATGGGGTTAAGGGCATTGTGACAAAATTTGCCTACCGTATAAACGTGTTGGATAAGGTTTTGAAGGAACAGCAGCTGGCTGGAGCGTTTTAGAACCTTAGAAATTCTTTCTAGTTTTTAAGAAAGAATTTCGTGAAGGTTCTTATCCCGCGCTTTTTAGCGGGGTTAGAACCTTAGAAATTTTTTCTTGTTTTTCCCCCTCAAGGGGACTGACAAGAGCACCCCCTCAAAGGGGGTACTGAACATAGTCCCGTTTATCGGGGTCAATTCTTGTAAGAGGAAGTCGACGTGGCAAATGATAAATCGAGCATGCAGCTGGTAACCAGAGGCATCTTGAGTGAAAATCCGATTTTTAAGCTGGCACTCTCCATGTGTCCCGCCGTTGGTATTTCCACCACGGTGATGAACGGCTTCATGCTGGGGATTGCGGTACTTTTTGTGCAGGTTTTTTCCAGTTTAACGATATCAGCCTTTAAAAATTTCATCCATCCAAGGATTCGTATTCCAACGTATACCTTGACCATTGCTACCTGGGTGACCGTGATTGACCTCGTGCTGGCGGCTTATCTCCCGGAAGCCTACGCCAAAATGGGCATTTTTGTAAAACTCATTGTGGCATTTGCCATCATTACCATGCGGTTGGAGATGTTTGCTTGTAAGGAATCAGTCAAGGACTCTTTCTGGGACGGTTTAGGCATGGGCCTTGGCTTTATGGTCGGCATGATGGTTATCGGGTTTGTTCGGGAACTTCTCGGCTCCGGTGCAATCCTTGGCTACGATGTCCTTGGTTTTAAACCATTGCTTTTTTTCATCCTTCCCAGTGCGGGTTTTTTCGTCGTCGGTTTGATGATGGCTTATTTTAACTGGATTGAAATTTATTATAAACGTTCAAAAGGGTTAAAATGATGACTCTTGCAAAAACAAAATATGTTGTACTTCTTTCGTTGTTTTTTTGGATAGCGCCACTCTTTGCCCAGGCCGAGGGGCTCATCGCAGATCAGCATTTTAAGGGAAAGAACGAAATTGTTGTGAGTTTCTCGGGTCCTGTCGATAAGGTTGTGGCAGAAGATATAGATAATTATACCGTCTTCGAGGAACCGGACCCGGATATCAAGCTAGTGCTTAGTTCAGCCACCCTCTCAGAAGACCATAAAACTGTCGTTCTGCACTTTAAGGCACCGCTCAATACGGCCATGACCCATGTTGTCACAATTAAAGGGCTTGCCGGCAGAGCAAAAATAACTTTTAAAGTCAGTAAGTCCTATCTTGGTTATCTGTTTGGAATACTTATCTCGGCTCTTCTCATAAACAACTTTGTTTTCACCAAGTACCTTGGGCTCTGTGTCTTTTTCGGAACTTCGAAGAAAAAATCTACAGCCAAAGGAATGGGTGTTGTCTTCACCCTCGTTATGGTTGTCTCGGCGCTGATGAGTTGGTTTTTCTACAATTTTATCCTGATCCCATATGATCTGAATTTCCTGCAGATTGTGGTCTTTATCGGCCTGGTTTCACTGACGGTTCAGGCGGTCGATACGGTTCTCAGAAAGGTGAACCCCATTCTTTTTAACTCCTTTGGAGTGTATCTTGTTCTGGTTATAGCTAACTGTGTCATTATTGCTGTTCCTTTGATTCTGGCAAATAGCAATTACAATATTTTTGAAACCTTTATGTTGGCCCTGGGTGCCGGCGGTGGATTTCTTCTCGCACTGTATTTGATGAGTTCTGTGAGCGAGAGAATGCAACTTGCGAATATCCCGCCAACCTTTAAAGGGCTGCCCATCGCCTTTATTGTCGCAGGGCAGTTTGCCATGGCGTTTCTTGGATTCTCGGGGCTGCAGCTTTTTTAGAGTTGCTACCAGGAATGTTTAGTGCTTTACAGATTATTTTCGTTCATAAAAAAACAAGAAAAATCATCTGCGAAAGGCACTTATCCCCGCAAATCACGGGGACTAAAAAGAGTACCCCCTCGTGGGGTGTCAATAGATTTAATTTGAGAGTAAAAAAATATGGATCCGGCATTAATAAAACTTGCATTAGGTGGTCTGGTTCTGCTCGGCTGCATTGGGTTGTTCTTTGGCATTGGACTGGCTCTCGCCGCGCACAAATTTGCAGTAGAAGTCAATCCGCTCATTGAAGAGGTTGTTGAATCCTTGCCTTTGGCCCAATGTGGAGGTTGTGGCTTTCCCGGCTGTGAAGGATATGCAATAGCCGTGGTCAATGATCCCGATGTTCCTCCAAATCTTTGTTTTCCTGGAAAAGAGAAGGTTGCCAACAGGGTTGCGGAACTGACAGGGAAGAAAATGATCGCAGTGGAAGATCAAATAGCCTTGGTCCGCTGCTCAAGAGTGGAAGGACGGGTAAGTCACAAACACGAATATTACGGCTTTGCCTCCTGTACAGCGGCGAACCTCAGCTTTGGTGGACCTTCCGCCTGCCGCTACGCCTGTATAGGCCTTGGTGAATGTGCAGCAGCTTGTCCGTTTGATGCAATCGAAATGGTTGAGAACTTTCCCGTTGTTAATCCCGATAAATGCGTCAGCTGCGGGGTTTGTGTAAAGACCTGTCCGAAAAAAATTATCGAAATTCAAACCCTGAAGGCGCGAGTTTACGTACCGTGTTCGACACAGGAACTCGGCAAGAATGTGAAGGCTGTCTGTGGAGTGGGTTGTATCGGTTGCAAGATGTGCGTTAAGGCCTGTCCGGCAGACGCTGTTAAATACGAAGGTAATGTGGTGAAAATTGATCACAAAGCATGTATCGCCTACGGTCCAAGTTGTGAAACCATCTGTGTGACGAAATGCCCCCGTGATATATTCAGACACTATGAAGGTCGTCAGGCGATCTCGAGAAGTAACGCGGATGGCCTAAGAATGGCTGGTTAGTGTCTGTCCATTAATGAGAAATTTTGTTCTAAATTGAGACGCTGGATGAATTTAAACACAGGCATATAAGCGATATGAGTCAGTAGCGAGGATTAAATTTTGAGAGCAACGAAGAGTTAGGGAAAAATTACCATTTATGGACAGACACTGGTTAATAATTCAAGATTGGAAACAGATATGAAAACTCCAGAAACTCCCTGCGATCAGAAAAGAAGATCGTTTTTGAAACTCTCCGGCCTTTTGGGACTTGGTGTTGCATCAGCTGCTCTATTGCCCTCGGAAAAAGCTGAGGCTTTTTTCTTTGGCCCCAACGAATATAAAGTAACAGAGACTCGACTGGCTATGGGGACATTCGTCGCAATGACCGCAATTCATAGTTCGCGCGATGAGGCCGAGCAGGCAATAGGGCTCGCCTTTGAGGAAATTGACAGACTCAATGCCATGTTGACTAACTTTGTAAAAAGCTCACCCATCGGTTCCTTCAATGCCACAGGAAAACTCGAACAGGCTCCCCAGGAAGTACTTGAGCTGGTTGCTCGTTCGCTCTACTTCAATCGGGAGACTGGAGGTGCCTTCGATATCACGGTGAAGCCGCTTGTCGATTTGTATAAAAACAGTTTTGCCAAGAGTCACATACCGACGGAAAGTGAAATCGATCGAACCATAAAGCTTGTCGGAAGTGAAAAACTTGTTTATCGGAGTGGTTCACTCCAGTTTACCGGCAGCGAAATGGGTATCACCCTCGACGGTATTGCCAAAGGATATATTGTAGATAAGGCGTCGGTGGTATTACGTGCCAACGGGGTGGCAAATCATCTCATTAATGCCGGTGGTGACATCCGGACCAGCGGTCTGGCTTCAAAAGGAAAAGCATGGACTGTTGCAATTCAGGATCCGGCAAAATTAAAAGAATATCCAGACATCATCACCATGAAGGATGGTGCCATTGCCACCTCGGGTAATTATGAGATCTACTATGATAAGGAAAAACTGTTCCACCACATGATCAACAGCAAAACCGGTCATTCACCGCAACTTTCCAGCAGTGTGACGGTCATTGCTCCAACTGTCATGGATGCAGATGCTTTAGCCACCAGTGTGTTTGTTATGGAACCTGCGGCAGGTGTTCAGTTTATTAACAACCAGCCTGACTGTGAATGTTTTGTCATCAGCAAAGACGGTGTCAACACTCGCTCAAAGGGGTGGCAGGCGTAAATGAGGTAAAGAAATTTAAGTTGTTTGTTGTGTCCACGGGGATCAAACCAATATGGTTTTGATCCCCGTGTTTGTATCTAACCCCGCTGAAGAGGGCGGGATAAGTGCCTTTCGCAGATTATTTTTCTTATTTTTTTATGAACGAAAATAATCTGTGAGGCACTAAACCCCGTAAAGTACGGGGACTTTGTTAAGTCCACTGACCTGTTACTTTTTGAACTCCGAGGCATTGAGTTCATATTTTTTGCTCTTATACTGGATGGCTCTGCGGCTGATACCTAATAATTCTGCGGCATCTTTTTTTACTCCTTTGGTTTGTTTCAGTGCCCGGATGATGGCCTCTTTTTCACTTTGTTCAATTGAAAAATTCGAATCGCTATTCTCAGCCTTTTGGATAGGCTCACTGTCCAATTGGAGGTCTTCCGGGAGAATCCGGTTATTTTTACAGAGGATGATTCCGGTTTCCAAGGCATTCTTCAATTCTCGAACGTTACCTGGCCAGGAAAGTGTCTTTAACCAGTCCAAGGTGCTTTGAGGCAGTTCCAGGCTGGGAAGGTTGTTGTTTCTGGTATAATTGTTAACTAATGAGCGGGCCAAAAGGGGAATATCTTCAAGCCGTTCTCGTAATGGAGGAACCTGAAGGGTGATAACCTTCAACCGGTAATAGAGGTCAAGCCTGAATTTGCCTTCCTCGGCATCTGCTTTCAGATCGGAATTAGTCGCGGCAATCACCCGACAGTCGATGTCTTTTTCCTTGATAGCCCCGACCTGCCGAATAGTTCTTTCTTCAAGAAAGCGGAGGAGTCTGCTCTGCATCTCCTGAGAAATATTTCCAACTTCATCGAGAAACAGGGTGCCGCCGTGGGCGGCTTCTATCAACCCCTTCTTGTCATGGATCGCATGGGTAAAGGATCCTTTGACATGGCCAAACAATTCACTCTCTAGAATGCCGGAGGGGGTGGAGCCGCAATCAACAACAATATATGGTTTGTCTTTTCTGGGACTGGCCTTATGCAGCATTCTGGCAACACACTCTTTGCCGACTCCGCTCTCGCCAAGAATCAACACATTGGCATTGCTCACTGCGACTTTCAGCAATAATTCTTTGAGCTCAACCATAGCATTACTCGTGCCCCAGATGATGCCTTGTTCATCTTCTGAGTGAGAGTCAGTAGGTTGCAAAGGAATGGTGGCGATGATGTCTGTGATTTTTTTGACAAGTTCCTTGCCGTCAAAGGGCTTGGTAAGATAGTCAACAGCACCGGCTTTCATGGCATCAACTGCATCGGGAATTGTTCCATAAGCAGTAAGAAAGAGAACCGGAAGCTGAGGAAAGACGGCTCTGGTCTTTTCCAGCAGCTCCAGGCCGCTCATCTCCGGCATTTTTATGTCGGAGACAAGAACATCAATTTGTTGTGTTTTAAGAAGTTCCAAAGCTTGGGGGCCGCTGGCCGCCTTGTGGGGTGTAAAACCGGCGGCTGTCAACCGGGCTTCCAAAACCTCTAATATTGATGAATCGTCATCAACTATCAAGACATTAATTTTTTCACTCATAATGGTTTTCGTTTTTCCTGAACATTCATATCAATTGCCTCAAGTTCTTTAATCTGATTTTGGAGTTTTTCGACTGTGGAGGCCATCGTCGATAATTTTTGTTTCTGGTCAGTGACTAAAAAGTTGAGCCTATCTTCACGCCGCAGGAGTTCTTGGTTCTTTTCCTTTTGTTCATTTTCACGTTCCTTTTGTTCATTTTCACGTTTCTGGCGTTCCTTGTTTGATTTTTCAAAAAGTGCGCCCTGCTGTTTCAATGAAAGCAGGAGGAGATGGCGATTTTCCACAAAGGGAGCCGTTCCTTTTTTTGCGTCCCATTTCTGAAGGTTGCCGATAGCCTCCACTAACTGATCCTCCGTACGAGCCAACATCAATTGAGTACACGCCAGTCCATAGAGAGCATGGTTGCGGTCCTCAGGAGAAAGTGCCGTCTCGTATATCTGCTCGTATTCAAGGATAGCACGCTCGAAATCACCGTTAATAAACAGCTGTTCAGCAAAAGCCTGGGTATGTTCCCCTGGTGAGGAGAAAGCCGGCAGTTGCAGTTCCGCACAGGAACAGCACAGGGCCAGCAGTAATAAGCTTAGAAATAATGGGTATAACCGTAGCGCGAAGAGTGATTGGAATCCATGCATGAGTCTTGGGAACCTCCTATAATACTTTTACTCTACTTGTTTCTATGATCGAGTTGGTAACGTAAAGGAAAAGGTGCAACCATTTTCCTTATTGTTAGCGACCTGTATTCTTCCACCATAACTGGTGACAATTTTTCTGGAAATTGACAGTCCCAATCCGACACCATCAAGATGACCCCTCACAGTTTTGGTGCGGTAGTATTTGGTGAAAACCAGTGAGAGCTCATCATCGGCAATACCGGGTCCGGTGTCTGATACTTGGAAAAGCAGAAATTTCTTAGTCTTGTCTTTTGCCCAGGAGACCATTACGGAGCCTCTTTCCGGAGAATATTTGATGGCGTTACCGATGATGTTGACGAATACTTGCTGTAATTCTTCCCTTACTCCATAAAGATCGGGACAACCGATTGTATCCTTTACGGCTAAAGTTACTTTTTTCTTCTCAGCAAAGGAAGCAAAAATTTCGATACTGCTTAAAAGCAGTTGCTTGGTATCAAGCCGGGCAGATTTTTTTTTCCGCACATCGGATTCAAGGACAGATACGTTAAGGAGATAATTGAGGAGCTTGTTTATCCGCTGGATTTCAACACTGGCGATGGTAAGGAATTTATGTTGTTTGGCATTAATCGGCCCAAATACTTCCTCGATAATCATATTAACGGATTCGCGAATGGAAGAAAGCGGGGTCCTGATTTCATGGCTCAGGGTCGCAATAAATTCATTGCGAATATTCTCCTCTTCATTAAGTTGTCGGCTCATATCATTGTAGGATGCAGCCAACTCGTTGAATTCCTCACCACCCTTGAGGCTGATGGGTTGATGGAGTTTATCCATAGAAATTCGTTTCAGCGCCCTGGCGAGGGTTTTGAGTGGTTTGAAAATCGATTTTGTAATAAACCAGATACCAACAAAGCCAACCAGGATGCTGATGAAGAATCCATAAAGGCCATTCTTCGCACTGAATCTGCTTCGTTCATTGAGGCCATGCAAGGCGAGTTCTATCTCCTGTTTATTCTGACGCTTGGCCTGTCTGATACTTTCGATCCAGCTGTTAACAACCTGTTCTGTGATCCATTTTTTGCCGATTTCAGGAGGGAGGCCCTCATTCCATAAGCCTGTCCGATGTCTCCGGTAGCTGTATTCAAAATCCTGCCACGCCTTGCCACTCTGGGTTGAAGCAGATAAGTCAACGGCTTGTTTCAGGGCATCCTCAAAGCTTATTTTCGCTTGTTGGAAATATTCGGAGTAGCGAGCTTTTTTCAGGATATTCAGCTTCTTATGGTTGGCATCCATATCAAGCAAGCTTGTTTTTAATATCTCAGTGAGTTCGTCTAGCCTATTATTTTTAACGACGATCTCTTCAGTTGTTTCAACCATCCTCTGTACGCTAAACAAGAGAACGGAGACCGTTCCGGAGAAGATAAGAAAAAACAGAAAAAAAATCAGAGAAAGTTTTTGCTTAATACCAAGTTTGAAGCTCATCGTTCTCCCTGTACATTTAACCACTGCAAATTGACAATCTGTTGATTTTAACAAACGATATACCAGCTGTCATCTATTGACTGACATGTTCAGGTGAATAATTAACTTCCTGTTCTTGCGGCTTTCTGAGTGCAAAATTTGCGCATTTTTGCTTATCAAGTGGGAAATATTTGCCTGTTCATGCAGGATGCATTCGGTTCATTTTTTGGCTAACAAATCAGAATAAGTCAGGAAAGGATGGGTGGCATAACTATTGCTGGACTTGAATTGTTCGACTTGTCAGTACGATGGGAGAAAGAGAAGGTTCACAATATTATTTTAAAATAATACTTCTATGAAACACATCGTATTTGCCCTACTCGTTGCTAGCCTTTGTACCTTAGGCATGATGGCTGTGGCTGAAAAAGTCGATCCTTCTGATTCCGGAGAATATGGCGAGACAATGAGTCGTCTCATTCTCCGAGAACAATGCGTTTTCTCAGGGCTGATTTTTGAGACGAAACGGGGGATCGCAATCACCACCAACCGAGGAACCTTTCTTCTCAAGGGGATAGCACTCGGCGCCCTTGTCGGCCAAAATGTGCGGGTGACGGGGGTGATCAGAGATGAATCTATTTTTGCTCTGAGAATAAATTATTAACCTCAGCAAAATGAAAGCGGTCAACCAGAGGATAATCTTTTTCTTCGGTGGATTGATCCTATCTTTGATCCCTTTTGTTACTCTTCCAAGGCGAGGCAGACGGCATGCTCAACATGGAGAGAAGTAGTATCGAACAAGGGGATTTTTGTGTGGTTTTGGTTGACCAACATGCCGATCTCCGTACAGCCTTCAATCACGGCTTCGGCCCCTTGCCTGTGCATGGTCTCTATGATGTTCAGATACATCATTCGTGATTCACTGCTGACTTTACCCCGGCAGAGTTCTTGGAAAATGACATCATGTACCCTTTTTCGTTCTTCCGGGGAGGGGATGATTACTTTCAGATCGTGTTTCTCAGAGAGCCTGCCGCTGTAAAACGTATCTTCCATAGTGAAGCTGGTACCGAGCAGTCCGACGGTTTGGATGTTTTCCGCCTTGATTCGTTCTGCTGTCGCGTCGGCGATATGCAGAAGCGGAATATTGACGGCGTCGGTTATCATTCCGGCTACTTTATGCATGGTGTTGGTGCAGAGGAGGAGAAAATCGGCACCGGCTTTCTCGATCTGCTGCGCCGCATCGGCCAGGCGCTCGCCGCATTCGGTCCATTTGCCCTGCTGCATGAGTATTTCCAGAGGTTGAAAATCCACACTCACCATGGCAATTTTCGCTGAATGAAGTCCACCCATCTTTTCATTGATACCCTGGTTGAGCAATCGGTAGTAATGTGCGGTGCTTTCCCAGCTCATGCCTCCCAACAGTCCGATAGTTTTCATTATTTTTCTCCATATAGCGCGAGTAGGCGAGTAGTACTGCTGGGTCGGCTTCATTCACTTGACCGGTTGGCGGCAGATATCAACCGATGATCGTTTTTAGTTGAGCAGCAGTCTCTCCGACTTTAGCTGTTTCTAGGATATTCTGTAGTGAGCGAAATATTTCCCGGATCACGGCGATTTTAGGCCTGGAGGAGAGCATATGCACCTCAATGGTTTTCAGATCCAGTACAAGCTCCTCCAGCAGAGAATATTCGAGACGCAGACCGGAAATTTCATCTTTAATATTCTCAATGAGCAGTTGCACAGTCTTTCGATCGGCTTCGTCAGCAACTAAACCATCACTTAACCGGAGAACATCCTCTGCAGAGTGGGCATCGGGAACAGTAATGCCAAGCACTGCCAATCCTTCCGGGGTGATACCGATACCGCCAGCCAAAGATTTTAGTTCAACCTGTCCCTGGAACATTAACTGTTCAGCCAGACTACCCGCTTCAGCCTTGTCGAGCCCGATTGCTTCACCCAAGTTATACATGGAAACCTGCACCTCGGTATCTCCGCTGGTTTGTCTGTAAAGTTCCTCCAGGTAAGCTTTGATAGTGAGGTCATCGATATCCATGTGCAGAGTCCTTTCGTGTTGAGAGTGGCAGGGTGTATCTAAAAAATGATCCCAATAGTGTACCATCAAGTTGTATAGGAGTCGAGCTGGATTTGTTTGCTGAAAATTGATCTTTGTTCGTCTTTTCGGTGACTGACAAAGAGGATGGTAGAGAGCTTCCTCTCGGCGATCTCTTCGAGAAGATCGAGGAGACTGTTTCTGTTGTCATCATCCAATCCCTGAGTTGGTTCGTCGAGTATCAGTAGTTTAGGCCGTTTAATGAGTGCCCGGCCGATGAGAACCAGCCTCTGTTCGGCAAAGCTCAGTCTCCTGAAAGGAATCGAACTCTTTTCCCTTAGAGATAGCCAGGAAAGCCAGTTCGTTGCGCTTCTGATCTCATTCTTCGTTACTTTTGTATACAGTCCGATTGTATCATAAAGTCCGGAAAGGACGATCTGCAGAGCACTGCCGGGAACCCGGTGTTCCCTGTGAAGTGCCGGTGAAACAATTCCCATTTGTTTCTTAATGTCCCATATCGATTCACCAGAGCCTCTATCTTTTCCAAAAATCCGCAGTGTATTGGCGTAGCATTTGGGGTTGTCGCCGGTGATAATATCGAGAAGAGTCGATTTTCCACAGCCGTTCGGCCCGCAGATCAGAGTGTGATCACCCTCGTATATCGTCAGGTTAAGCCCTGTAAAGAGTTTCCTGTCGCCATAACCGGCAAAACCGTCCTTGAGGTAAATGAGTTCGTTTCTTAGGCTGGACTCGACTGCGGTTTTTGCAGGATGGTTTTCAGCTAGAGGGGCAGGAGACTGCCTCTTTGATTTTCTCCTCTCTTTGAGCAGAGGCTGCACCTCATCCTTTAAGCCGGACAGCTCCAGGCGGCCCGATCTGATCAGAGCCAAATGGCTGCACCAGATGGGGATGTCGCTTGCGCTGTTGACCAATAGTAGCAGGTCGATATTTCGATCTGGTAATTGTTGCATGGCCAGGTTAAGCTCATTGCAGCTCTGTTCGTCCAGACCGTCATAAGGGTTCTGGATTACCAGAGTGGTTGCTCCGCTGGTAATTTTTTGCAGGAAAAGGAGCTTTCTGCTCTGCCCGGAACTCAGCTGGCGGTAACCCCGATGAAGACAATGCTCCATTCCAAAAGCATTTAAAAGCGGGAGGTGAATCTGGTAATCAGGCAAAAACTCGCAAACCAGGGTGCCGGGATCGATTTTATCCAGGAAATCACTGTCGTCGTTGCGCACCTCTTCTTCAAAGAGCTCCTGTTGAAGTTGAAAGGAGAGGACCTCCATCTGATCCGGAAGACGCATAATATTGGCGGAAAAGTCCTCTAATTTGCCCGACAGGAGTTCAAGCAACCGGTCGATGCCGGACCGGTTGTCACCAAAGATACACCATGCCTCTCCGGGTTTAGTCAGAAGCTCATTGATTTGCAGGTCGTAGTGGTGGAAATTTTTTATATACATATTTGTATTGTCTGTTAATGGAGTTGCGATAGAAGAGCCGGTGTGCCGGATGTATTTTTGCCCGGAATATGGTATTTTCAAGTGTTTCAATTGACAATAGTTCGCGTAGGAATATAGCTAATCTACATGGAAAATGAAAGTATCACGATCCACTTCGGTTTTTTGTTGGATCGATTAAAACTGGTGAGTACCTGCTATTAGGTGGCTGGTACTATAAACTGAAAAGGAAAGCACCGATGGAAACCTCTGAAACCTACTGCAGGGCTTTGACGATTGCCGGGTCGGATAGTGGTGGTGGCGCGGGTATTCAGGCGGATTTGAAAACTTTTTCGGCTCTCGGTTGTTATGGCATGTCAGTGATCACCGCCATCACAGCCCAGAACACTGTAGCTGTAACCGACATACATTCCGTGCCGATCGAATGCATTGCCTCGCAGATAGATGCGGTGTTGAGCGATATAGGCGCCGATGCCGTGAAAATAGGCATGCTCCAATCTTCTCAGGTCATTTCCTGTGTGGCTGACCGGCTGAGATATTATTCTTGTGACAACATTGTTCTCGACCCGGTCATGGTGGCGACTAGTGGTGATCGTCTGCTTCGAGATGATGCTGTAAAAACCCTCATGTCCAGCCTGCTCCCCTTAGCGGCGGTTGTCACCCCCAATCTGCCGGAGGCCTCAATCCTGCTGGGCCACGAGGTGACCCTGCGCGATCAGATGGGCGATGCCTGTAGGGAGTTAGGCCGTCTCGGCTGCCGGTCGGTTTTTCTAAAAGGGGGCCATCTTGCTGGTGACACCTGCGTGGATATGCTGTTTGAGAGTCGAACCGGCACACTTTTGGAATTAGAAAGTGAGCGAATTGACACCATCAATTCCCACGGAACCGGTTGTACGGTATCCTCGGCTATTGCCGTCTACCTGGCCAGGGGATTTGCTCTGGCCGACGCGGTTAAAAGAGCGAAAGAATATGTATCTCAGGCTCTGAAAGCGGGGACAGCGGTGACTGTGGGCCACGGGCATGGCCCGGTCCATCATTTCCATGCCTGGTGGCGGCCATGATGCCCTTTGACTTTGTTCTTTCGACGTGAGCGGGAGAAAATGAAGATGTCGCTGTTATTTCAGGTGTTGTTATATTTACTGATTGGCTACCTGTTGTTGTTGCTGTTTATGTATCTGCGACAGGGGGCGTTTATTTTTTTTCCCACAACTGCGCGCCATGAAGGGCATGGTCTGGCAAACGTTATCGATTACCAGCTCGAACAAGAGAGTGTCACTTTGCGGGGTTGGCTGGTAAATCCGGGATTGGTTCGGGAAAAACTGCTCATCTATTACGGCGGTAATGCTGAAGATGTTTTCCTAAACATCGATGAATTCAGAGATATCCAAGCCGCATCGCTGTTTGTCGCCTATCGGGGTTACGGCCCGAGTGACGGTACCCCCGGAGAGACAGAGCTTTTTGCCGATTCCTTGGCCGTGATTGATGATATGGTCAACAGATACTCGCCTAACGAAATTTTTCTGGTCGGCAGAAGTCTTGGCTCTGGGGTGGCGTGTTATGCAGCAGCCAAAAAAGAAGTACAGGGAGCGATTGTAATTACCCCCTATGACAGTATAGTAAATATAGCTCGGGCGAGTTTTCCCTGGCTGCCGGTTTCCTTGTTCCTCAAACATCAGTTTAATTCAATACAGTATCTGGCTGAGATTGGTTGTCCACTGTTGGTCATTTACGGTGGTCAGGACAAGGTGGTTTCTCCCCAACGAACGAAAAATTTCATCGAACATATAGTGGGGGAAAAAGAAATTATCTTTATAGACCGGGCTGACCACGGCACGATAGACATGTTTCCTGAATATTGGGCAGCTCTTCTTCGCTTTATTAATCGGCAGGAAATCGAAGTGGAATGAGTGGGAAAAATGCCGGACCCCGCTAAAAAGCGCGGGATAAGTACCTTCACGAAATTCTTTCTTAAAATACAAGAAAAGAATTTCTAAGGTACTAAATATTCTGCTTGGCATTGTTCTGCTGGTTTGTTTCAGCAATTACAGTTACGGTTTATTACTTGTTTTTGCCCATTTTTATCAACCGAAACGTAAGTGAAAGCTGCTTTAGTCACCTGAAATTTTACATTCTCTGTCACTGGTTTATCGAACGTCGGTTTTACCCAGACTTCGAGGCTGATAGTGATTGAGGTCGTGCCTATTTTGATCACCTCGCCATAGCAGCAGACCACGTCCCCAACATGCACCGGCTTGATGAAGGTGATGGAATCAACGGCTACGGTTACAATTCTTGAACAGGTACTTTCCCGGGCCAGTATACCGCCGGCGATATCCATTTGAGACATGATCCAGCCACCGAAGATATCGCCGTCGGGGTTGGTGTCAGCCGGCATGGCAAGAGTTCGCAGGATAAGCATGCCATTAGGGCGGTTGTTTCCTTCCATCGGATACGTTCCTCGTGGAGTAGTGTTTTACCGTAAGTCGGAGTAGCGTTGTCCGGCCTTTGCCGTGGTGAAAACAGGTCTTCGGTATTATTTGATCTCTCACTGTATACAGTGCTGCTCTCTTTTCAATTAAAAAAATCGTCGGTTCAGCAGAGACCGAGAGAAAAACAAAGCATTGGTGAAGGGTATTTCGAGCGAGATTGGCCCTGGCGTTGAATATTTTCCGGAAGATAATTGTTCTGACACCCCACAAGGGGGTATAGCTACCTTCACGAAATTCTTTCTTGTTCTTTTCAATACCCCCTTGAGGGGTGCTCTTTTCAGTGCCCCCTTGAGGGGTAAAAAAACAAAAAAAGAATTTCTAAGGTACTAAAAAGATGATTACTTGAATTTTCTGCTGAGATCGATATATCCTATGAATATTAGTCTATGCTTATTCCGCTGTTGCAGACAACGAGCAGAATGCAAATAAAAAGAAAGTGAGGGGACATGACGGACAATAAGAGGCGATTCAGCCGGATTATTTTTAATGTTAAGGGTAAACTTACCGTAGATAAAGCTGTTTACATGGTCGACCGAATTGCCAATCTCAGCGTGGGTGGTTGCCTGTTGGAGATTGAAGCCGATTTTCCTCTGGGGAGTGACTGTAAATTTACCATTCTCCTACCGCGAATGGCTCCAGGTGTTGATGTTTTCGGCGAAATCGTTCGTGTCGGAAACGGAGAGGTGAGTCTGAAATTCACAACTATCGATCAGGAAAACCTTTTACATCTTCAGAATATCATCCGGTACAATGCCGAAGATCCCGACGCGATTGATCAAGAGATCAGCAATCATCCCGGCCTTAAATAGTGTCCATTCAATAATGACAAAACTGACGATTCCTCCGGTCAATGACGACTCGATAAAGTTAAAAGTATACCGTGGCCTGGTTATCGGTTTTCTTGCCTTGGTTACAGTCGGGGCGCTTTCAATAACCTTTGTTTATGAATCCCAAACGCTCTGGTATCAAATGGGAATAGACAAAACAATGTTGCGGGGAGGACAGATGGCCGGTCTTCTCACATCGATTTTGTTGTTTGTCCAGATATTGCTGGCAGCGAAAAGTGTTTTTTTGAAAAAACTGTTCGGTATTGCCAATCTGATGCGGTGGCACCGGGGTAATGGCATCATCGTGTCTCTATTAGCTATCGGTCATGCGATCCTGATCTTGGCCCCCGAGGGATTGACCAACCTACCGATCGGTAAAAAATACTGGCCGGAGATGGTTGGGGCGCTTCTGCTATGTACTCTTCTTACAATGGTGATCTCCTCTCAGTTCAGAGATAAATTGAGACTCGATTACAGGAGATGGAAGGCAATCCATAAACTACTGGGCTATTTCGTCATCATCTGTCTCTCTGTGCACGTTTTGGCTGTCAGCGATTCCTTTGAACATACTATTCCGAGAATGGCTCTGATATCCTGCATTGTGGGAATCGTGGTGTCGGTGATTTTGAGCAAGGTAACAAAGGGTGACCAAAAAAGAAAACTATAAAGGTTGATAGTTTAACGTTGATGAATTCGTAAAAACCTCGATTTTCGATGGATAAATAAAAAGCTTCATATTGGAGGCGTGCGATTTTCCTATTATTTTTAAGTACATACGGTACGTCGTAATGATAGGAAAATTGTAACAACGAACAAGATGAAGAGTTTTTACAACGCCATCAACGTTGAATCTTGTTTTTTCCTTGGACTTCACTATTGTCTTAACACCTCTCGCAGGACCCTCTGCCTTCTAAGCTTCGATTACCCTATGGAGAGGGGTTATATGCAGTAACATCTTATTTCGAGGAGAATTCTATGAAAAGGTTCAGTTGTTTGGTTCTAGCAGGTCTCTTTTTGGTTCTGACCGGGCAATCAGCGCTCGCTGCAGTACGAAGCTGGGAACTGGATAAGGCCCATTCCAATTTCTATTTCCGTATTGGACATATTTATTCTAAAATCAACGGACAATTCAATGACTTTACCGGCGAAGTGAAATTCGATCCGAGCAATTTGGCGGAAAGTAAATTCTTGTTTGAGATTAAGACGGTTTCCATCAACACGAATATCGCAAAGCGTGACAGGCACTTGCTATCAGGTGATTTTTTTGATGCAGACAACTTCCCGCTGATGACTTTTGAATCAACTAAAATCACGGATGTCGGAAATAACGTTTACCAGGTTTTTGGGAAATTCACGGTAAAGGGAGAAGTTTACGACTTGACGTTGCCCCTTACCTTGGCGGGAATAAAAGATCACCCTGCTGTAAAAGGTAAGGAAGTCATAGGCTTTAATGGTACCCTGACCCTCGACCGCCTCGCATTCAAGATTGGTACCGGTAAATTCTATGACATGGGAATTGTCGGCAAGGATGTCGAAGTCTTGGTGACTCTGGAAGCTCTCAGCGATAAGTAATGTCAGCGCGCTTAATGTCAGCGTATTTGGGATCTCATGGAAACGTCATGGTATAGGCAATCAAACTCGAGAAGAAAGGGAATGAAAAAAGTATGCCCCCGAGGGACATTGACAACCACCATAGTTTGCTTAGATTCTGGAACAGATGCTTCCACTGTTGCTGGGAGCAACGGAATTTCCTCTTCGCTTGATTTGTTTCTATGTAATCATTGTTGTTGTCTTTTCGAGAAGAAGCAGGAGGATCTCAAAAAATAAATAGAATAATCTACTATACAAACGTTTATACAAGGAGGCTTGGTTATGGCGCATACCTGTAAAAATTGTGGGGCTGTCGCGGATGATCCTGGTCATTTGTGCAACCCGACCGTTGAAGTACTTTCCTGCTCGTATTGCGGGGCAACTGATGTCGGAGCTACCCATGTGTGCAAACAGAAATTGGCGGCAATGAAATTTTCCTGCCAATCTTGTGGCAGGGTCGCTGCGGATGGCTCCGAACTCTGCAAACCCACTGAAATTTCCTGACCTAGCCAGGGAATACCCAATCGGATGCAACAACAAAGGCCGATTCGGAGAGCGAACCGGTCTTTGTTGTTTGCCTGAAAAACGCCCCTGCAAGTGGAACACTTAAAAACAAAGTGGAACGCTGAAAAATAATCGTTAGAAACAGAAACCCTGCATCGGCAGGCCGGCTATCTGGAAGGCCTGATGGATTCCCTTGGGGAAGAGTTTATAGAAATACCTCATCGTGCCCTTTTCCGGACCCATCTTCTTTGCCATGTCTGCGGTAACGACCCTGACAAAGGGATGTTTTCTTCTCGTTTTGTAGGATTCTCGTATCAACTCAATCACTTTTATATGATCGCTACTGAGCTTGAGCTTGAGTTCGTCTGCGATGTAATCCCGAATCTGGTCGTCCCAGGAAGCCAGATCGAGAAGGTGGTTGTCGTCTGAAAGGAGATATCTTTTTCCGGTCAATTCCAAGTAGTGGCTAATCGTTTTCATAGGTCACCTCCTGCAATGTTTGTGGTACAGCTGTGGTCGCCCATCAGATGAAGCAGTTGTCTGTTTGTTAAGATATGCTTAAATAGTACCATGCACGTCCGTTTTTTTTCAAGGGGAAAACATGATCTTTATTTTGTAATTATATGGAATAGTTAAATAATTAACCATAATGCAGTACGTTTGATGTTGGGTCATTTGTCAAATTAAAAGTCGATTCCCGGTTGGGGCTCGATTTGTTTTCGGTAGGCATGCTTTATTTCCCGAACTTCACTGACGGTGTCGGCAAGTTCGATGAGCTCCGGATGGGCGTCTCTTCCGGTCAGAATCAAGTGCATATGTTGCGGTCGGAGAGAGAGAATTTTCTTCACTTGGTCTAAATCGACCAATTTAAGCTGTAGGGCATTGTTGATCTCGTCGAGGATTAAAATATCACATTCGTCGGCGTCGAGAATGTTGAGTACTAATTGGATGGCGTCCTGCGCATTTTTTCGGTGTTCGGAATGGGGAAAGGGATTGCCTTCGATACCACAGAACCCCTTTCCGGTATGATAAAGCTTTACCAGTGGTGCCAGTTTTTTTACGCCGTCCCACTCTCCTGAATAGAGATCACCCTTCATGAATTGAACAATGGTGGTTTTCAATCCGTGACCGCATCCCCTTAATGCCATCCCCATGGCAGATGTTGTCTTGCCCTTACCGTTTCCGGTAATGATGACAATGAGACCCTGTTTGTTTTTAGGTTCAAATGTACTGATGGTGATATGGTCATCCATTGTCGTCTCCTGTGCGGCACGAAGGTGTTGTCATCCTGTGAAAACTGATAGAACTCTGATTGTCAGCCGGGGGGATGATTGGGGAGGAAATATTCAGAGTGAGATACCTCTCACCAGAGGTCGATATATGACTACTGTGAACGGTTCTGATCCGTCGGGAAAATGTTGCCGACTTACCTCAATGAATTCGTTTTCCGAAAAATCAGGGAAGATGACATCTCCTTCAACCTCCCTTTCAAGAAGGGTAAGGATCATTGATGAGGCCACAGACAAACCTTGCCTGAAAATATCAGCTCCTCCAATAATGAATACTTTTTCCATCTGGCCGCACAGTTGTAATGCTTCTGTCATAGAAGAAGCATATTCGCCACCTCTTGGGTTGTAGTCTTTATTACGACTGAGAACAATATGGCGTCTTCCTGGGAGAGGACTCGGGAAAGATTCGAAGGTCTTTCGTCCCATGATCATTGGACATCCCATGGTCGTTTTCTTAAACAGGCGAAGTTCTTCAGGGATATGCCACGGCATTTGACCATCTTTACCGATTACACGGTTTCTGGCCATTGCGGCTATGATGATAATTTCCATTATAAGTAATTTCGGCAGAATAACTGAAAAAGGTATTGTATTTGCACCAGCTTCTATTTAATAATACGAACATTATATATAGAATTCAATTGATTTTATGAGATACGTTCTCAGTAATGGTTTGAAGCAACAGGTTTCACTTATATTGAGGTCAAAGGAAACGGCTGCTTAGTACCTTACAGATGATGGTGTCGTAAAAACTCTTCATCTTGTTCGTTGTTACAATTTTTCTATCATTACGACGTACCGTATGTACGCCGAAATGATAGAAAAATTGAACGCCTCCAATATGAAGCTTTTTACTTATCCATCGGAAATCGAAGTTTTTACGAGTTTGTCACAGATTGTTTTATTGTTTTTTTGCAAGAAAACAATCTGTCTCAAGGTACTTATCCCGTGTTTCTTCCTGTTTACCGGGGTTAGTTATATAAGCTTATGTGTGATTTAGGACAAGTGTATGACCTTTGTCAGCATAAAAAGTGTCTTCAGGACGAGGCTTGCAGCAAGAAATGATTAAAAGAGTTGGAGGAGCTTGATGAAATTACATTGTCCCCACTGCGGAGTGAAAGGTTCTGCCGATGACTCATACAGTGGACGAAAAGTTAAATGTCCAAAATGTCAGGGTCTTTTTGAAGTTAAGCCCGATATGGCATTAGAGCCACCTGACGATGCACCTCTTTTTTCATCAGCGTTCTCATCCCCGCCAACCGAATCACCTGCGTCTTTAGCTGAGGTTGAAACACCAACTGTAGTAGACGATGGAATATCCCTTAATGAGTCTGAAAAATTGGCAGATGAGGTCCCTACCGCATCTGAATCAGAGATAACATCTCCCAGTGAGCAGGAAGAAACCTTGGATTGGGAGGATATTGCTTCGGAGATCGATCTGCAAATGGCCGCAGGTGAAATGGAGGGAGAGGATGAAGAACCCCATGAAGGCAGCCCGGCAGATTTAAGCTCTTTACTGGATGAGATTGAAAAACCCGCGGGCGACTCTGCTCTCACTGTCGAAGGAAAAAGTGAAGACGGAGATAAGTCTGACGAAGGTTTCCGGTCTGAACAAGAGGAAGATCTTGATGAGATCGAGGTTGCTGATTTCATCGAAGAAACTTCACTGCTTGATCCTGCCGATGCGTTGAGTTCTGAAGAAGAGACAACGAATGATCCCGCGGAACCTGATGAAGTCGCTGAGAGCCGTCAAGAAGCGGTTTCGGAGGATGAGACCCGGTTGGTTCAAAAAACCGATGAAATAGAACTGGAACCCTATGGCATCGACAAAGAACAATGCTGGCAATGTGGGAAAATAGACAGCATTGGGGGGACCTTTATTGCCAAGGATGGTCGGTTGTACTGCAGGGATTGTGCTCCGATAGAAGAACTGGATGAGACTGCCCACACCAACCAGGAACCGAACATAGAGGGCATTGCCTATGCTCAGGCACTAAACGGTGCAGATGTAGAGTCGGATGATAGTGTAACTGATCGAAAATATAATAAAATATCCATAAGAGATTCGCTTCGAAAGGCTTGGCAGAAGACCAAAGGCGCTAAAGGTTCAATTTGGGCAGGCAGTGCAATTATGTATCTCGTTATCCTGGTAATTGTCGCTGGGGGAGCGTTTCTGTTGCCGTCAATGTCTGGTAATTTGACTGCTGCCGGGTTTGTCGGCAAAATCCTGGTGCAGGTTATGACGAATGTCTTTTCCGGACTCTTTGTCGCAGGTCTTCTGCTTATGGGGATAAGAAAAGTGGCTGAGAAAAGTATTTCCTGGAAAATGATTTTCAAGGGATTCTCCTGTGCCGGAAAAATCATTGTCGCGACCATCTTGCAATCCCTGTTCGTTCTTATTGGGTTTTTGTTTCTGATTTTGCCGGGTATTTATCTTACTGTGGGCTATGCTATGACCTTGCCACTTATAATAGACAAAGGCCTGTCGCCCTGGCAGGCAATGGAGACATCCAGAAAGGCGATCCACAAGGTCTGGTGGAAGGTGACAGGCTTGTTTATCGTCATGGGATTAATTTTCATTGGTTCGTGTATTCCTCTGGGAATCGGAATGATCTGGACTTGGCCGATGTTTATCATTCTTACAGGGGTCGTGTATCAGCAACTGTTCGCAGATGAGAGGAGAATCGGATAGAAGAGCAATACATATATAATGAAAGGAGGACGGATATGGAATTCGGCCTCCTTTTTTCGTTTAAACACAGAAAGGAGTAGTTGTGGGTGTGATTGATCCTGCGCTGTATTGGCTGATTATCGGAGTGATGCTGTTTTTTCTCGCACTTGCCGTGCCTGGGTATATCTTGTTCTTTTTCGGATTGGGGGCCCTCATTACAGCTCTTGTTACCTGGCTGTTTCAGGTTAATATCCTCTGGCAGTTGATTCTCTTTATGTCGACGTCCCTTGTCCCCCTCATCTGCTTGAGAAAAGGAACTAATAATAAATCGCTTGCTTCGATCTCAGAAGGGGGAGAAGAAAAAGAGGACGTGATGCTCGCTGTTTCAGGCGAAAAAGGAGTTGTCAGCAAGACCATTGCGCCACCCGCTGAAGGTCAGATCAAATATTCCGGGACATTCTGGAAGGCTACTGCAGATGAGATAATTGAAGAGGGAGAGATCGTTACTGTGATCAGTCAGAAACGCCTTGTCATTCATGTGGAAAAAGTTTGATCCGCATTAACCAAAACAAGCTGAATCTCCAGTCCGACCAAAAAGAGAAAAGACATTCGCTGTCCTTTATTCATCTGTTGATGATAATTGCATCCATGTTGGTTTCAACATCGTTTACGGTTGGCGCAGCGATAACCGCAGAACTTGATCCTGTTGTTCTGACCTTTGTGCGCTTTACCCTTGCAGCCTGTATTTTTGGACCCTGGGTATATTTTAAGTACGGCCTGCAGTTCTCTTTGCCCCTTTTTTTTCGTTGCGCTCTGATCAGTGGCTGCCTGGTTATTTTTTTCTGTTGTATGTTTTTGGCTCTTCGCTACACCAGTGCCCTCAATACCAGTGTGATTTTTGCTCTCGTTCCTTCAATTTCAGGTTTTTATGCTCTCGTTTTTCTCGGTGAACGCTTACGAAAAGAGCAATTATTAGCCCTTGCTTGTGGAATGATTGGTGTTGTTTGGGTTATATTCAGGGGAGATCTGTCGCAGCTTTTAGGCATGGAATGGAACCGAGGGGACCTGATCTTCCTTGGTGGTTGTATTGCCATGGGACTCTACACACCGCTGGTAAGGCTTCTCCATCGTGGCGAATCGATGGCGGTCATGACCTTCTGGGTTTTGGTTACGGGAAGTCTTTGGCTTTTGCTCCTTGCCGGTAGCAAGTTGACTACCGTGGTCTGGTCTGCCGTACCGACCTTTGCCTGGCTGGGAATTGTTTATTTGGTTGTGTTTACAACCATTGTAACCTTTTTTCTGACGCAGTATTGCGTCACCTATCTGGGACCCACTCGAGTGGCAGCCTATTCTTATCTGTATCCTGCGTTGGTGCTGGTGATTGACTTTGTGTTGGGACACGGTCTGCCTCCACTGCGAGTCATCCCCGGTATTCTTGTTGTCTTGGTGGCTATGTTCATTCTACAGAATTTAAAGGAAATTTGAATATACTCCCAGTATGAACAAATTGATCAGGGAACTTTTTTAACCAGATGCAGGTAGAGGTCACCTCTCCCCAGAGGACCGGGACGGCCTTTCCCTCGGATCCGTAGCTTTTGCCCATCCTTGCTGCCTGGTGGTATACTGACCTTTAGGGTTTGTTCGCCTTTTCCTCCATAAACGAGGATCTCGATGGTTTTGCCACGACGGAGTTCACTTTCAGTGAGGGGTGTATGATAGGTTGTATCGAAATCCTTGGAAGTAGAGGAGGCTTGTGCATCATGTCTCAGCCTTGGGCCGTGTTGATTTTTACCCATGCCAAGCATTGAGCCTACCGCGTTGCCAACAGATTTAAGCACCGAGGATTTTCCAGACAGACTTTTTCGGGCGACACCGGTGAGAAGAGGTTTGGCTAAAGAACCGATAAGAAAAATACCGCCGACAACAACCCCTCCCTTGCCGCCGAAAAAACTCTTTTTGATGAATTTTGAGCTGTATCGAAATCCGGAACGTTGAAATTCATGCAAAACACCGTTGAACATCTGTTGAAAGCGGGGATCTTTAAAGAGATCCCTGAGAATGTCCTCCTGACTGTAGGTAAAGCCTTTGTCACCACCAGCCTGGCCGGTCGAATATGTTTTACCGCTCGCCCAGCATGCGTCATATTCACGCCTTTTAACTGGGTCCGTCAGCACACCATAGGCTTCAGCGACCTCTTTGAATTTTTCTTCTGCCGTCGGATCATCGGGATTACGGTCAGGATGGTACAACATGGCCAGTTTTCGGTAGCGTTTCCGAAGTTCTTCTTCGCCGGTTGTTTTGGTTACCCCTAGTATCTTATAATAGTCTTTCATTGCTCAGTTGTCTTTTTTTTAAGCGGCAGGAATGAATGTTTTGGGCGAGTGTCCTGGACTCGTCAGCAGTAGCCGGAAGAGTATACCAGAGTATACATATATTTCTTCTGTTACCTGTTGCAATAGTAAAACTGTTGCTCTGAAATAACAAATAAATATGATTCCGGCCATGGTGGCTTGGCAGCTTTCTCAACTCTGTGAAAAAGCGGAGCCAGTATCTCTGATCCGCAGAGTTTGGTTGAAGCAAAATTGGGAAATTGTGGCAATAAGACCCTAAGCTTTTCATTTCAAAAAGAATGGTTACGCTGTTGGAGTAAAGTCTACAGTCTTTTTTTTGCTGAGAGAGTAGAGGGAACATAAAAGGAGAATACATTGAAAAAACTCATCATCGTTCTCGCTATAATTGGAGCGGTTATCGGCTTTTTTGCCCTTGGTCTCAACCAGCTTTTAACCTTGGAAAATATCAAAGCCAACCAGGCTGAATTTCAGCAATGGCGCGACAGTGCCCCTGTACTGGTGAGCCTGCTGTTCTTCTTCCTGTATGTGGTGGTTACTGCGCTCTCCCTGCCGGGAGCGGCGATAATGACCTTGGTAGGTGGGGCTCTTTTTGGCTTGGTCTGGGGTTTTGTGTTGGTCTCGTTTGCCTCGACAATCGGTGCGACTCTTGCCTTTCTCGTTGCTCGTTATCTGCTTCGTGACAGTGTGCAGAGACGCTTTGGCGACAGACTTAAACCAATCAACCAGGGGGTGGAACGTGAAGGCGCATTGTATCTTTTCACCCTGCGCCTCGTGCCTATTTTCCCATTTTTTCTGATTAATATTCTGATGGGATTGACTCCTATTAAAACCTTGACCTACTATTGGGTCAGTCAACTTGGTATGCTCGCTGGAACTGTGGTGTATGTCAATGCCGGAACGCAGCTTGGCAAGATTGAAGGTCTGCGTGGAATTTTGTCCCCGGGCCTGCTTTTGTCCTTTGCCTTGCTGGGCGTTTTTCCACTTTTAGCCAAAAAGATGACCGAATGGCTGAAAAAGCGCACAGTCTACACCAATTGGTCCAAGCCGAGAAAATTTGATCGCAACCTTATCGTAATCGGAGCCGGAGCGGCGGGGTTGGTCAGTTCGTATATAGCTGCAGCGGTGAAGGCTAAAGTGACTCTGGTGGAAGCACACAAGATGGGCGGAGACTGTCTCAACTATGGCTGTGTTCCAAGTAAGGCACTGATTAAGAGTGCCAATATAGTTCATCTTATGAAAAACGGTGCCCAGTATGGGCTGGAAAATATTGAGCCTGAATTTAGCTTTAAAAAGGTCATGGAGCGGGTGCATAGAATTATTAGCACAGTAGAGCCTCACGACAGTATAGAACGGTATACAGGACTTGGGGTTGAGGTGCTGCAAGGCTACGCCAAGCTTGTCGATCCCTGGACCGTCGAAGTGCAGTTGGTGAGCGGCGACAAAAAACGTCTTACCGCCAGGTCGATTATTATCGCTGCCGGTGCCCATCCTTTCGTGCCACCCTTGCCGGGGATTAAAGAATCCGGTTATCTGACCAGTGACACCCTTTGGGAGGTACTCGTTAAGTGTGATACGGTGCCGAATCGCCTAGTTGTGCTTGGTGGCGGTCCCATCGGTTGTGAGCTGGCCCAGTGTTTTGCACGCCTTGGCTCTCAGGTTGTTCAGGTGGAAATGGTCGACAGAATCATGATCCGGGAGGATGTCGAGGTCTCTGAACTCGCCCGGAAATCCCTTGAAAAGGACGGAGTTGCCGTACTCACCGGGCACAGTGCCGTCCGCTGTGTGCAGGACGAGGTTGGCAAAGCTCTTATCGTGAAGCAGGGTGAGATTGAAAAACGTATCGATTATGATGTGTTGATCTGCGCCGTGGGCAGGTCTGCCCGCCTCTCCGGTTACGGTTTGGAAGAAATTGGTATTCCGACGGATCGGACAGTGGTAACTAATGCATACCTGGAAACCCTTTATCCCAACATATTTGCAGCAGGCGATGTAGCCGGGCCCTATCAGTTCACCCATACCGCTGGTCACCAGGCCTGGTATGCAGCGATCAATGCCCTGTTCGGAGAATGGAAAAAATTCAAGGTCGATTATTCCGTTATTCCCTGGACAACTTTTATAGACCCGGAAGTGGCCAGGGTAGGATTGAACGAGCAGGAAGCTCGCGAGCAGAAAATCGACTACGAAGTCACGCGCTTTGGTTTTGCTGATCTTGACCGGGCCATCGCCGATGGCGCAGTTGAAGGCTTTGTCAAGGTATTGACTGTTCCAGGAAAAGACAAAATTCTCGGGGTGACGATTGTTGGCGAACATGGCGGCGATCTGCTAATTGAGTTTGTGCTGGCCATGAAACATGGTTTGGGGCTGAATAAGATTCTCGGTACGATCCATACTTATCCGACGCTGTCAGAAGCTAATAAGTATGCAGCAGGAGAGTGGAAAAAAGCTCATGCACCCAAGAGGATTCTTGGCTGGATGCAATGGTATCATGATTGGAAAAGGGGATGAGTATCGGCAGAACGGATTTGGCGTTTTGTCTATTCGCTTGGGCAACTCCTTGCCGTTCATGCAGAAGATCTTGCCTTGACGGAAGAGAAGGCTAGACGGGTTTCAACTGGATAAATAAAGCAAAGAGATTGCAGCATTACAGAAATATCGAATTAATTCCAAGGAGGAAATAAACGATGAGTATGACGGTAAAAAACAATATACGCTGGGTCGGAAAGATAGACTGGGAGCTGCGAAAATTTCACGGTGATGAGTATTCTACCCACAAGGGGTCATCGTATAATTCCTATCTGATCAAAGAAGAAAAGGTCGCTCTTATCGACACCGTCTGGGTGCCTTTTGCCCGGGAATATGTCGAAAATCTGAAAAAGGAGATCGATCTGTCTCAGATTGATTATGTTATTGCCTGTCATTCTGAAAATGATCACAGCGGTGCCTTGCCGGAACTTATGCGACATATTCCTGATGTGCCGATCTATTGTACCAAAAACGGATCAAAAATCTTGAAGGGGCTCTATCATCAGGACTGGAACTTCCAGCTTGTTAAAACAGGAGACAAACTGAGTCTTGGTGCCAAGGAACTTATCTTTGTTGAGGCCCCAATGTTGCATTGGCCGGACAGCATGTTCACCTACCTGACTGGAGATGGAGTGTTGTTCAGCAATGATGGTTTCGGCCAGCACTTGGCCTCGGAATTTATGTTCAACGATTTAGTTAATCAGGCCGAGCTCTATCAGGAATGCATAAAATATTACGCGAATATCCTGACTCCGTTCAGTCCCATGGTCATCAGAAAGATTCAAGAGGTGCTGAGCTTCAACCTACCGCTTGACATGATCTGTACCAGCCATGGGATAATCTGGCGTGACAAGCCAGCCCAAATCGTCGAAAAATACCTTCAGTGGGCCGATAATTATCAGGAAAATCAGATAACTGTTCTCTATGACACCATGTGGGACAGCACCCGGGTAATGGCCGAAGAGATAGCTGCAGGCATCCGGGAGGTGGATGCGCAGGTGACAGTGAAACTGTACAATCTGGCCAAAACGGACAAAAATGACGTCATTACCGAGGTCTTCAAGTCAAAAGCTATCCTGTTGGGGTCGTCGACGATCAACAATGGTATTCTGGTGTCGGTGGCGGCGCTGCTTGAAGAGATGAAAGGGCTGAAATTCAAAAACAAGAAAGCTGGAGCCTTTGGCAGTTACGGCTGGAGTGGCGAGGCGGTAAAACTTTTATCGGCAAAGCTTTCGGATGCTGGGTTCGATGTGGTGGATGAAGGAGTGCGGGTACTCTGGGCACCGGATGAAGAGGGTACTCAATCCTGTCGGGAGTATGGAAAAAAATTTATAGCCAGTATATAGTCGGTCAATATCTTTCTTCAGTGTCAAGATAGCAGTGGTAGAGTGGCTTTGGAAATATTCTCTTGTGTTTGCAGGAAAATATTTCCCAAGACGCTCGGGTTATAATTTTTTATGAAATGAGTAAACGGTTGGATAGTACGTCTGGACACAAGCTGGACAGACGCCGTGGCTGAATTTGGCCTCTGAGTGACACTGGACGTATTCCTCTATTTGACTCCAGTTCCCTTCGGAGTCCCGTATCTGTTTGCAGTGGGCGCAGATTGGGATAATCCCGCGAAGCTCTTTCTGTTCGGTGATATCATTGACGACTAAAAACAGAAAAGAGGTGCCGTTAATTGCTATTGATCCGGAGAACAGTTCGACATCTCTTTCTTCTCCTGAAGCCAGTCTGTGTTTTGAAAAGAACCTTTGCCCGCTTTCGTTCCCCGCTCGTGTGGTTTCGTTAGGAATTTGCTCAGTTGGGAGTGTAGCTATCTCGGAGATATGCATCTGTTTGAACTGCTCAATAGGATAGCCATAGAATGCACAAGCACTGGTGTTGGCTTCCTCAATCCGACCTGTAGCCGGATTGAGCAGGATAATGATCGAATGGTTCTTCTCAAACACGGCGGCAGACCACGCTTCACATGCTTTCAGTGCATTGAGCTCTTTTATAAGCGTGATTTTGCTCTTGTGATACATTCGGAGTGACTCGTGCCAATTACCGAAAAGATGGCCCGTCCAGTAGCCGACGAAGCCTCCGGTAAATAAGGGGAGAACGTATCTGTACAGTTTTTGCTCGATCCCTGATCCATGTAACACCAATTGGCTCAAGCAAAGGAAAACGATGGCTATCAAAACAGAGAATTTGTATTTATAGGATATGAATTGTCTAGAGTTACAAATTTGAGGGTCCATTTTGAGATCTCTTTTAGGTTACGGACGAAGTAATATGCAAGATATTTAGAGTCAACTCATGGGACTCTTAGCGTAATTTTTTTGGGTTGCCGTGATTGAATGTTGGTATCTTGGTAAGTGTCTGGAAAATGAGTAAAAGAGCTACGAAATCCGAGAAAAGTGGGGTCTGAGGAACAATGAGCAAGATGCAAAATTCTAAGGTGTGTGAGGAAAATAAAATGGGGCGGATAGGTAACCGACCCTATTGGATTCTGAATTTTTCGATCCTTGTCAGGGCCGCTCATCAGGTTGGGGCAGCTATATTTTTGGCTACTTTTCTTCTCGGTGAGAGAGTGCATCTGCCTTTCTTTTATCTGGTCATGGTTTTCGGTAGTGGCGTGGTCTTGTTTCTTGCCGAATGGATGAGACATCGCCAAATTTATAGGGAATTGTCGGGAGTCAGTACCATCGTCAAACTTCTTTTGATTGGTGCGGCTTACCATGGCTTTATCTCTGCACCGGTTGCGGTTTTGCTGGCATTTGTACTGGCTTCAGTTGGTGCTCATGCACCGAAGTTGGTACGACACAGGTTGCTTTTTTGAGAATGAGTATTCAGATTATGACAGAGCACTTACAAATGTCTTACAATTTTTCGAGTGAGGCAAAATAGATGTCTCTGCATGAGGTGTTTTTGATGTCTTTTCCTGCGTAATATGCTTATATTACAAAAAAATATGTGTTTGGTTGGTGTTCGGTGTTGTCTATCTTTTTTGACCGATAAATTATCCTCTAACTTAGAAGCACCCTCAACTTCATGATCAAAGTGCGGGTGAGATAACCAAAACTGAAGCCGGCGTCTTTGTTCATATTTACAAATCCTTGATGATGAAATTAAGCTGATTCGGCGATGGGTCGTTTTGTCATATCGGCAGGAGCTGTCGGGACATTTTGTCCCGACAGCTCCTGCCGCTTGCCTGGGGCAATTACTTTCTGCAAAATATTTATCAATAAGCAGAGATCGGCCCTTTTTTTTATTCAACTGTGTCATTATGACCCGTGCTCATGGGGGTGGGCCGCTTGGAAAACTGCGCCGGTGGGCCATTGACAATTCGGCGCACAAATTGCATTGATAAGTCTTACGAGAAATTTTGTCACTCACTGACTATGATTGAAAAAGCGTTTCGATGAAATCTCGTATCAATTGATGGCATAACAAGAGAGAATTCATCCCTGGAGACTGTTAGATGGACATAACCAAATTTGCCATACCCGAAATAATTTTCGGCAGAGGTAGTCTAAATTACGCCGGTCAATGTGCGTTACGCCTTGGAGCGAAGAAAGTTTTTCTGGTAAGTGATGCGGGAATCGAGGCAGCCGGCTGGGTGCAGAAGCTGATGGATATTCTTAAAAAAGAGGGAGTAGAGTGGGTTTATTATTCCAGTGTTACCTCCAATCCCCGGGATATCGAGGTGGAGCAGGGAGCTGAGCTTTACCTGCAAAACGGTGCCGATGTGATTATTGCCATTGGTGGCGGCAGTCCGATGGATACAGCCAAAGGTATTGCGATTATTGCCAGCAACGGAGGGAAGATCAGGGATTATGAAGGGGCGAACCGAGTCATGCGCCCTTTGCCGCCGATGGTTTTGATTACCACTACTGCAGGCAGCGGTTCTGACATTTCCCAGTTCTGCATCATAACTGATGTGGAGCGGGCAGTGAAGATGTCAATTATCACCCGCACTTTAGTGCCCAATATTTCAATTGTTGACCCTCTTATCCTACAGACAAAAAGCGAAACGCTTATCATTCAATCGGCCGTCGATGCGCTTGCCCATGCGATCGAAGCGTATGTTTCGATTATTGCTTCCCCTTTCACTGAGATGCAGTCCTTAAAAGCTATTGATCTCATTATCAGACACCTTCCTCAAGCCGTTGAGACGAGAGCCCTGGATTTTCTGGAGAAATTGAGTATCGCCTCGATCTCCGCATCCATGGCCTTCAGTAATGCCAGCCTTGGTGCTGAACACGCCCTGGCCCATTCTCTGGGAGGGCATTTTGACATGCGTCATGGAGTGATCCATCCGATACTGCTCACCGCTGTCATGCGTTATAATTTAGAGAGTGCTGAATTAAAGCTTGCTGACATAGGTCGGGTCATTCTTGACAAAAGGGTTGGTTCACCTCGTGATACAGCTCTTGCAGGGATACAGATGCTAGATGAATTTTTCGCTTCGTTCAATGTTTCACAAAGACTGCGCGATGTGATAGACCAGGAGGATAAACACTTTTTGGAACCGATCTGTCAGATGGCAGTCAATGACGCCTGCAATCTGACCAATCCCCGACCGGCCTCCTGGCGGGAACTATTAGAAATTTGTCAAGAGGTCTGGTAATGAAAATAACCTCGTTGGAAGACCTGGTAGGTATTGAACACTGCAAGCTTGGTTTTTATCAGGATCTCCAGCAAAAAGTCGAACAGTTAAAAACCTCCAATCAGGAACTGGAGAAAAAACGCAAGGAGATCCAGGCGGTACTGGACGGCATCACTGATCTGATGCTGGTTCTTTCCGATGATCTGAAAATCCAGCGGGTCAACCATGTATTTTCCGAATGGTACCCAGGGGTCGATCCAATCGGCAGAACCTGTTGTCAGGTGTTCTGCAGAACAGATGGGAAGTGTGAGAACTGCCCGGCCCGTCGTGCTCTGGATCTTGACGAGATCGTCAAAGATCTCTGTATCTACAAGGTAGGCGAGAAATTCAGGCAGTTTGAAATCATCGCCTCGCCGCTCAAAACCGATCCTACCGGTGAACGTAATGTGCTCCTCTTTAAGCGGGACGTGACCCTGGAAAAAGAGTTTCAGGCTCAATTCTATCAGGCGGAAAAGATGGCCACAGTAGGCGCCCTGGCGGCAGGCGTGGCTCACGAAATCAACAATCCTTTGGCCGCGATAAGTGGTTTTGCCGAGGGCTTGCAACGGCGGATCGGCCGGATACAGGACAAGGTGGAGCCCGAGCTTCTTGATGATTTCACCGAATATACCGATACCATTATTAAAGAATGTCTGCGCTGTCGTGACATTGTCCGGACATTGTTGACTTTCAGTCGACCGGTTGCCGCAAGTCTTAATCCAGTTGATATGAATCAATGTGTCAGGGATACCCTTTTCATCCTCAAACACTATTTTAAAGAGCAGCATAACATTACCGTCAAAACAGAGTTGCAGGAGAATATTCCGGTAATCATGGGTGACGAATCGCAATTAAAGCAGGTTATAATTAACCTGTTTATCAATGCCTTTGATGCAACCAAAGAAGGCGATATTATACGTATAATTACCAGCACCGGACCTGGTGGGGGAGTTGAGTTGATTGTTGAAGACTCAGGTTGTGGCATTCCGGCTGGGTTGCATGATAAGCTGTTTGAACCGTTTTTTACCACCAAACCGGTAGGCCAGGGGATCGGCATTGGCTTATCCACCTGCTATACAATAGTTAAAAATCATCACGGTGAGATCACCGTGACCAGCAAGGAGGGGCGGGGTACTTTTTTCAAGGTGTCTCTGCCGGGAATGACACTCTAATGGAACGAGAAAAATATGCAATCCTGGTCATTGATGACGAGGAACCGATCAGAAGACTGCTGCGAAAGGAACTCGCTACAGATCACAGAGATGTCCTGACGGCAGCCGACGCCTCTGAAGCCAGAGATATGTTTCGAACCAACTGGTTTGATGTTATTGTCATGGATTTGCGGCTACCGGATATCCATGATTTGGATCTGTTGATCGAGATTAAAGATACCGTTCCCCATATCGAAGTAGTGGTGATTACTGGGCATGGTGATGTGGATAGTGCGGTCAAGGCAATGAAACTAGGGGCCTGTGATTTCATCAGTAAACCGTTCAACCTCGATCGGTTGGAACTGATCGTGGAAAAGGCCCATCAGCGGGTACAGCTTTCTCGCGAAAACACCATCCTTCGTCATGCCAGCGGCCTTGATCAGGAGTCGGTACAATTCATCGGCAATTCTCAGACAATACGTGATATTAAATTCTTAATAAATAAAGTGGCTCCAGCAACAATACCAGTGTTGCTCACCGGTGAATCGGGGGTTGGTAAGGACGTGGTCGCCAGGCTGATCCATCAGCGATCGGCCTGCGCCAGTCATCAGATGATCATTAAGAATTGCGCCTCCTTACAGAAAGAGCTTGCCCGCAGTGAATTGTTCGGCCACATGAAAGGTTCATTTACCGGGGCTGACGATTCCCGTGAGGGGCTGATGGCATATGCCCATGACAGTACCCTGTTCCTCGACGAAATAGGGGAACTTCCTTTGGGTGTCCAGGCATCGCTCCTGAGAATTCTTGAGACTCAGACTTACAGGAGAGTGGGAGAAAAGGAAGAACGCAAGGTGAATATCCGATTCCTTTTTGCCACCAACCGCAATCTTGCCGACGAAGTGGAACAAGGACGGTTTAATGAAGCCTTCTTTCATAGGATCAACGCCTTTAACATAGAGATCCCGTCAGTTCGTGAGCATAAGGAAGATTTGCCCCTGCTGGTTGATTTTTTTCTGATGCGGTTAAGTCCCGACAACACACCTTACCGGATTGTCGACAGTGCCATGGATTGTATTCTTCGCTACAATTGGCCGGGAAATGTCCGGGAGCTACGTAATGTTATTGAGCGATCGATCATTCTGGCAGAAAATAACATGATTACTGAGCGCTGTTTGCCCCGCGAACTGGTCTCGATATCCGAAGAGAACCAGGGAGCCCTGACCCTTGAGTCAGTAGAGAAAAATCATATCCTGAAAATGTTGAATTTTTTTGACGATAATCGGCAAAAAACCGCGGATACACTCGGTATCAGCAGAAAAACGCTTTACAGAAAACTGGCCCAATACGCTGGCCATTGATCCTCTGATATGCCATCGGGTCGTTTTGACCTATCCACCTCCTGTCCTGTTTCCTTCTGACCCATCTCGCCGGATACTGTTGGTATCTGTCGGCTTTTGGGTGAATTTTCCAGAAAACCGATAGTTTTATAACCCCAGTATCACTTCTCAGGGGACATTCTGTCATTCCTTATTATAAATAATAAACAGATAACCTTATGTTATAACAGTATATGTTAAGAGTGGCACACTCTTTGCTTAAGTGATATTGCGCAAGATATGGATCCAAACGGAGTAGTTAACCAATCAGAACAATCTCAGTTAAAAAGGAAGGTGCTATTATGGCAATTCGTGAAGAAGTATATGGCTATTTTATTCCCAGTGTTACCCTGATAGGTATTGGGGCGGCAAATCAGATCCCGGCTAAGATTAGAGACCTCGGCGGTTCCAAACCCCTCATCGTTACCGATAAGGGCATCACCGGTGCAGGTATCACCAAGCAGATCACTGATCTCATGGAAAAAGCTGAGATGCAGTATGTTGTTTATGACGAAACAATCCCCAATCCAACCGATAAAAATGTCGCAGCCGGAGTTGAAGTCTACAAGAAAAACAAATGCGACAGCTTGATCACCCTAGGTGGCGGTAGTTCCCATGACTGTGGCAAGGGCGTGGGTCTGGTTATAGCCAACGGCGGCAAAATTCAAGACTTCGAAGGCGTGGACAAATCCACCAAACCTATGCCGCCTTATCTGGCCGTTAACACAACAGCAGGCACCGCATCTGAGATGACCCGCTTCTGTATCATCACCGACACTTCACGTCACGTAAAAATGGCTATCGTTGATTGGCGCGTTACCCCCGGCATCGCTTTAGATGATCCGCTCCTGATGATGGGGATGCCACCAGCACTCACTGCGGCTACCGGTATGGACGCACTCACCCATGCAGTTGAGGCTTATGTTTCCACCATTGCCACCCCGATGACCGACTCAGCTGCGGAAAAGGCGATTGAACTGATCGCCACCCATCTCCGTCCTGCGGTTGCCAATGGCCAGGATATAGTAGCGCGTGAAGGTATGTGTTATGCACAATATCTCGCCGGAATGGCATTTAACAATGCCAGCCTTGGCCACGTTCATGCAATGGCCCACCAGCTCGGTGGTTTCTATGATTTGCCTCATGGTGAATGTAATGCGATTCTCCTCCCTCATGTCTGCACATTTAACCTGATTGCCAAGATGGAGCGGTTTGTCAAAATCGCCAAATTGATGGGCGAAAACGTTGATGGTCTTTCCCCCCGCGCCGCCGCAGAACTCGCAGTATCTGCGATCCAGAAACTTTCCACGGATGTCGGCATACCATCAGGTTTGATCGCACTCGGCAAGCGCTATGGTAAAGATGTCAAGGCTGAAGATATCGACGTCATGACCGGAAACGCACAGAAGGATGCCTGTGGTATGACCAATCCCCGGACCCCTACCGATAAGGATGTCAAGGCTATCTATAAAGCAGCATTATAATTAATCCATTTTCAACATACAACATATTGCGGGGTACGGATTCGTCCGTATCCCGTCTTTTTCGTTTCTGCAGGGAGTAATGAAATGGCTGATAAAATTTTTCGTGTGAACATGTCTGATTTAACCACAACGGTTGAGGATGTGCCGAGTGAGTGGGCGGGGCTTGGAGGCCGCGGACTGACGTCTAATGTGATTGCCGCCGAGGTGGAGCCGACCTGCCATCCTCTCGGTAAAAACAATAAACTGGTGATTGCTCCGGGGCTTCTCTCCGGCACGCAGGCAGCCAACTCGGGCCGTCTTTCGTGTGGCGCTAAAAGTCCGTTGACCGGCACTATCAAAGAAGCCAATTCCGGCGGTACATCGGCCCAGATGCTGGCAAAGCTGGGTGTCAAGGCATTGATCATCGAAGGCAAGCCGCAGGAGGAGAAATGGTACAGTCTCCAGGTGTCTGCAGATGGGGTCACCATCAAAGAGGAGATCGAGCTGATCGGCAAGGGAAATTATGAAGTCGTCCAGGCCCTGAATGATCGTCTGGGTGAGAAATTTGGGGTGATTTCCATCGGACCGGCAGGGGAAATGAAGATGGCTGCGGCAAACATTTCCATCAAAGATCCCGGATCGAGGATCCGTTCCTGTGGACGTGGTGGTTTGGGTGCGGTGATGGGTTCAAAAAAAATTAAATTCATCGCCCTGGAACCAACTGATAATAAGGTTAATATAGCCAAACCAGAGGAGTTTAAAACGGCTAACCGGGCTTTTGCTAAAGCACTGGTCGACAATCCCATCAGTCAGGCACTCGGTCAGTATGGTACCAATGTTCTGGTCAACATTATCAATGAGGCGGGGGCTCTTCCTACCCGTAATTTCACCACAGGTCAGTTTGACGGTCATGAGGAAATCTCTGGTGAAACCATGCACGACACCATTGTTGCACGTGGAGGAAAACCCAAACACAACTGCCATGCAGGGTGTGTCATCAACTGCTCCCAAATCTACAATGACAAGGATAAGCAATACAGAACCTCGGGTTTCGAATATGAATCGATCTGGGCCTTGGGTGCGGACTGTTGTGTAGATAACCTCGATCACATCGCTGAAGCCGATTATATCATGGATGATCTTGGTATCGATACTATCGAAACCTCAGTGGCCTTCGGTGTTGCTATGGAAGGCGGATTACTCGAGTTTGGCGATGGTGCCGGTGTACTTCGGATCCTGAAGGAGGATATTGGCAAGGGAACGCCTCTGGGACGAATTATGGGTGGTGGAGCAGGCAATGTCGGCATGGCTTTCGGGGTCACAAGGGTGCCGGTGGTTAAAAATCAGGCCATCCCCGCCTATGATCCCCGGGCAATCAAAGGCATCGGTATCACCTACGCCACGTCGACCCAGGGAGCCGATCATACCATGGGCTACACCATTGCTACCAATATCCTTGGGGTTGGTGGCAAACTTGATCCGCTCAGTCAGGAAGGGCAGGTGGAGTTGTCGCGTAATCTGCAGATCGCCACTGCCGCCATTGATTCTACGGGCATGTGTCTGTTTATAGCCTTTGCAGCTCTTGATGATGCAACCTGTCTACCGGCACTTATCGACATGATCAATGCTCGATTTGGTATTGCACTCATAGCAGATGACGTTACCAATCTTGGCATGAGCATTCTCAAAACGGAGAGGGCGTTCAATATAGCCGCAGGTTTTACCAATAAGGACGATCGACTCCCGGAATTTTTCAAGGAAGAATCGATTGCTCCGCATAACGTAGTCTGGGATATTAGCGATCAAACCATCGATTCCTTTTGGAATTTCTGATTTTGTCCAATTGACGGAGTTCGCCCTGCAGCCGACATCATTTTATCAGATTCAACTCTGACCATGGTGATGTCGGCTGAGCTGCTTCATAATTACGTATATATTGGACATGTCAAATTGAGGCATATGCCAAATTGGTTTAAGTTCGATCTGGCAACCTTAGATATCGATGTTCTGGAACAAACAAAAGTTGAAACCACTCCATTCAGGGCAATTTATTTGGGGATGTTCTTGAATTTTTAAAAGTGCCGGAATGCTCCATTTCGATCATGACATTTGCTCATGATCAAGGTCAAAATGTTCAGGAAGAATCTGAATTTCCCCGTTTCATCCATGGCTCAGGCTTGCCAGTGGACATGTCTTATCTCCGGAAAGTGCAAATGTCGTTTAGGATGGTCTGTGGGTATTCAAAAACTGCAAACCCCCGGCTTGGACCAGGGGATAGCAATGATACCATTTTATGAATTGTTGCCGATGTAATAAAGAAGGGATGGGTAACTCAAAGTCGCAGCATTGAATTGCAGTCCTGGATTATTACGCTCTCAACCTACATAGGAAACAGTCATTACCTTCTTTGATTACGCATACTGGTCAAGAAGGTTCGCACCTGCAGCAGCATCATCTCATGAATCAAAAATTTATCCTTGATCTACTGAGAATGAATTGGTACAGATATCATTTCTTAATCTTCCTCAACCCCACTACGTTCCATGAATCCGATCAATACAGCCACCGAAGCACCGGTTTTTGAATTGAAAGGCAGCGTAATGACTATATTAGTGCTGCATATCAAGAAAACCGATGCCGATTGCCTCTATCCGCAACTGGAAAAGAAAATGGGCAAAGCACGGTCTTTTTTCAACAGTGCTCCTGTGTTAATAGATCTGAGTGTATTGGACGCAGAAGGACAGGAGGCTCTGGATTTCATGTTGCTTACAGAAACGCTTCGCAGATTTGGAGTGGTTCCAGTAGGCGTCCGTGGTGGCCTGGAATCTCTAAGCGGACGTGTGCTTCAGGCTGGACTCGGCATGCTGCCGTCCATTAAGACAGAGAGAACGGTTGTCGCCTCCACCGAAGAACAATATTCCGAATCAGTATCGCTTGAAGAAAAGAATCAGCCTGAATTATCGGCAGATGCGCCGGCCCAGGCAGCAAAAGTAGCCTCGACTAAGGTGCTCACTCTCCCTGTTCGCTCCGGACAGCAGATATTCGCCCCTGAGGGGGACCTGATCGTTCTCTCTTCAGTCAATGCCGGAGCGGAGGTTCTGGCTGCAGGTAACATTCATGTTTATGGTGCTCTGCGAGGCCGGGCTATGGCTGGTATACATGGAGATACGACAGCCCGGATCATCAGTTTGCAATGTAACCCGGAACTGGTTGCCGTGGCGGGTGAATATTTGGTAAGTGAGTCTCTCGACGAGACGGTTCTTAATAACAGTGTGATGATCTCTCTTGTCGATGGTCGCTTGAAATTTGCGGTTGTTGGTTCGTTCATCCCTTCTTCATGAACGAACTTTTAAAAAAGTTCAAACAGATGTTATCAATCATAAAATATGACAAAGCAGATATTTACAGAAAAATTGGAACAGAAATTGGCCAAAGTGATAGTCGTTACGTCCGGCAAGGGCGGAGTTGGAAAAACAACGACCAGCGCCGCTTTCGCAGCAGGTCTGGCTGTACGCGGATATAAAACTGTTGTTATTGATTTCGATGTCGGTTTACGCAACCTCGACTTGATCATGGGTTGTGAACGAAGGGTAGTCTATGATCTCCTAAACGTCATTCATGGTGAAGGCTCCCTTAACCAGGCCTTGATTAAGGACAAACGGGTGAGCAACCTCTTTATCCTACCCGCCTCCCAGACCCGCGACAAAGATGCATTGTCCATGCAAGGTGTTGGTGAAGTGATTTCAACATTAAAGCAGAGCTTTGATTACATCATTTGTGATTCTCCGGCAGGCATTGAAAAGGGAGCTATGACCGCTATGTATTTTGCCGATGAGGCTTTGGTGGTAACCAATCCTGAAATATCATCGGTACGGGATTCAGACCGAATAATTGGCATGTTGGCGAGCAAAACCCGTCGAGCAGAGCAGGAACTTACACCGGTAAAAGAGCATTTGGTGATTACCCGTTATGATCCGTTACGAGTCAACAAGGGTGATATGCTCAGTGCCGAAGATGTTCAAGAGATTCTCGCGATAGCTTTTCTCGGTGTTGTGCCTGAATCCAAGTCGGTACTTGCCGCATCCAACTCGGGTGTTCCTGTTACCCTGACCGATGAAAATGATGCCGGCGAGGCCTATTTCGATATCGTAGATCGTTTTCTTGGACAAGATCGTCCGTTCCGTTTTATGGATGCCCCCAGAAAAAGTATTTTTTCCCGCTTATTCAGAACTCAATAATATGAAATTTTTTGATTTATTCCGATCAAAACGGCCAAGTTCCGCTTCGATAGCTAAAGAGCGCCTTCAAATCATCGTTTCACACGAGCGGAGGCGTCCGTCGACTCCTGACTTCCTGCCACGCCTCCAGAAAGATATTCTTGAAGTGGTGAGAAAATACATTGAGATCAACGAAAATCAGATCAAACTGTCGGTGGACCGAAAAGGCGAATGCGAGGTACTTGAACTTAATATCGCTCTTTCGGATCCAGAGGGAGCATCGACGTTGTGGCGAACAGGCACGAAGTAAGTGGCTGTGAAGAAATAAACAAGGTGCTAAGATGAAAAGTTTTCGTTCCATTAGACTTCACACCCCATTGTCTGGGATCTAGCATCGACACTCTATTACATCAAATACCAACACCTTCATAACTCGATCAATTACTGCAATAATAAGTGAGGCATGCAATCCATAGAAAATGCATTTTTCCGGGCTTCCAGCGAACACCTGGCAAGAGTGGTGAATTTATTTTTTTCAATATTGCTCCGGTTAACTTCCGGTATCATGTCGTAAAGTATATTCTTCTCGTTTAGTTTATCTGATTGGGCCGGTCAATGCGATGCGAACCACAAAGTCGGACGAAGGTTAGCTGTCATCGTCAGGTCAGATCAATCAGAACGGGACCAGCTCATAGTCCTGGTTTCCAAATCCAAGTTCTTTGGCGTAATCGAGTTGGAATCGGTACGGAATGTCATACGCCAACTGCGCCAGCGTTTTTCCGGCCCGTTTTTCAACGAGATAAAGAGAGGCTGCATCCAAAGCCACCGGGTCTCGGGAAACCAGGATACCGATATCCGGGGAAATCTTTTCAAATGTATGTCCCATGCAGTCGCAGTCTTTGGAGATTCGGGTTAGCACGTTCACAAACAGGCATTTTCCGGGGAACAGAGAGTAAACGCCCATAGCGTGCTCGACCACTTTTTTCTGCAGGTCTTCATGAGTTGCTCCCCAGTTAAATTTCACGGCATCGAAGCGACACATAGCCAAACATTCCCCACAACCGATACATTTCTTGCCATCGATCACCGCAAAGCCGTCCATTAATGCAATAGCGTCCTGGGGACACCATCTGGTGCAGGTTCCACAGCCGGTACATTCCTTTTTAATGATCTTGGGTTTGGCAGTGGAATGCTGTTCCATCTTTCCTTTACGACTGGCGCAGCCCATACCGAGATTTTTCAATGTTGCGCCGAAACCGGCGGCGAGATGGCCGGTAAAATGGGATACCATAACCAAAGCATTACATTTGGCAAAAAGCGCGGCAATATGAACTGCAGTATAGGCTTTTCCCTTAATAGGTGCGACATATTCATCATCGCCGAAAAGGCCATCGGCCATGATGATGGGCATTCCGGTTGAACCATAATCAAATCCCTGACTATTAGCGTGGGCAATATGCCTGATTGCGTCACTTCGATTTCCTTTGTAAAGGGTGGATGTTTCTGTGAGAAAAGGAAATCCACCCAGGCTCTTGATACTTTCTCCGAGCATTTTCAGGTAGAGTGGCCGTGCATAGCCCTGTTTTTGGGATTCGCCGAAATGGGTTTTTACCGCTGTGATATCGCGATCGGCAATAAAACCCAATAGATTTTCAGCTTGGATTAAATTCTTGAGCCTGTCGCACAGGAACTCATCTTTTTCATCATCGACTGCTTCAATGCAATATACTTTTTCATTCATTGTTCAAGACCCCCAGAATTATCAGCATACACAAAAAGGTTTGTGGTCCTCAACTAGCTGTTTTTCAGCATATAAACTTCTGATTGTCAATTAACAATATTAACAGAGAAGGCGCAATGGCGAAGTCTCTCAAACAATGCGGCTCCTTCCCGTCAAACACATGTTCCTTGACAAGGAAAACACCATGCCTAAGGTTCTCCTTGAGTAGTACGAATGCGATTATTACTCGCTCGTCGACCCTTCATAAGAAAGATCATTTATAAATTTTCAGACTAAGAGGAGAGAAACCATGCTGCCCAAAATACAGACTATTCTATACACTACGGATCTGGGCCCAGGAGCCCCATACGTATTTCGGTATGCTTTGGCTTTAGCTCGTGAGCATCAGGCAAAGATTGTCGCTGTCCATGGCATAGAACCTCTCTCCACTTTTGGACAGAGTTTGGTTGAGCAGTATATCTCCCATGACAGCTCTGAAGAAATGCATAAAAAGGCAAGGGAAACAGTCAAGGCTCAAATCAAGACAAGGATCGAACAACTCTGTGCCAGAGAATGTGACAATGTCACCTCTTGCGAGATCGCTGTCAGTTCGATTCTTGTTATTGAAGGCTATCCTGCTCAGGTTATTTTGGACGTTGCTGAAGAGCACTCTGCCGATCTGATCATTATGGGAGCTCATCGCCATACCATGATAGGTGAAGTCGTGATGGGAAGCACTACCCGCAAGGTGCTGCATAGTGCTTCCCAACCGGTCCTTGTTGTGAAAATACCCAAAGAATTCAAAGAGGAATTTCAGTAAGAAATTGAGCATCAATAGTCGGTACCAAACCTCTCTTTCAGTCAGGGCCCAAAAATGGCAGTATTTCTTTTCAAAGGCCATTGGTCCTAAGCCGGAGAGGTTCATGGCACAGAAAAACGAGATTTCCGATTAACTCCCCAACTCATGTCGCATTAAGGTCAAGTGATCCTCCGACAAGGCGCCAGCTAGAGTTACCCGCAAAGCATAGGGACTAAAAAGAGTATGCCTTTGTGCGGTGTTAGTACAAATATCTCATTTCCGAACGGACATTAACTAGACCCGTGGGAGATGTCGGTTGAGATATTTCTTGTCTTTTCTCTCTGTTCCTCCTAAATATCGTCCTCAACGTATGCTTATTCCACTGAAAAGAGTATGACTGGTTTCAGTGCTCATTTGATGGGCATACGCTCCTTCATAAAATGATTCTCTTGTACATAACAAGAGATAAGCGTAGCTTTGAAACAATTTCTAAGTCACTGAAAAAATACCTTTATGCAATTTGTCGGAGAAGCAATCGCGCTTGGTACCGTGCTGTGCTGGACCTTCAGCGTGCAATTTTTTGCGGCTGCGTCCAGAGAGGTTGGGGCGATTCCTGTCAATATCATCCGGCTCTCCGTTGCCCTGCTTCTCTTTAGTGTTTTGCTGTTCTTCAAGGATGGTAATCTTCTTCCTGTCGATTTTCCGGTCCGATCCTGGCTCCTTCTCAGCCTCTCGGGGTTGATCGGATTTTTCATAGGTGATATTTTTCTTTTTAAGGCGCTCGTTGAGTTGGGGCCAAGGCTCACCATGTTGATTCAGAGTCTGGCTGCGCCTACAGCGGCGGTATTCGGTTGGACCTTTCTCCATGAAAGCTATAGCCTGCATCAGTGGATCGGGATGTCCATTACCCTTGCCGGAGTTTCCGCTGTTATCCTTGAGAGAGGCAAGGGATTATCCCCTGCACAGAAACTGAAAGCCACAAGGGTATCCTACAGAGGTGTCCTTTTCGGTTTAATCGCAATGCTTGGCCAGGCTGGCGGGCTACTCCTCAGTAAAGCAGGTATGCAAACCGAATCAGGATACCTGGACGCCTTTTCCGCAACGCAGATTAGGGCTCTTGCTGCATTTTCCTGCTTTGTCATTTATTTTACAGTTACCAATAAATGGCAGGATGTCAAAAACGCACTGGCTAACAAGAAAGCCGTAGCTTTTACCGCCATTGGTGCTGCTATAGGGCCATTTTTAGGTGTATCTTTATCGCTTCTGGCCTTGCATTATTTAGCGACAGGAGTCGCATCCACATTCTTTTCGCTTATTCCAATCTGTATCATTCCTTTTTCAATTTATCTGCATAAAGAGCATGTTTCCCTTCGGGCCATTGGCGGTGCCGTCACCGCTGTTTTCGGTGTGTATCTTCTGATGGTTTGAGGTTTTTTGGCATGCAAAACAACATGTGGGTTAACTGCTTGAGTTCTATGCTAAACATATATAAACAAAAATAGGGGCTTGATGCTGCGATTAGTACTAACAGGAATTCTGGCTGCGCTATTTTTTAGTTCTACCTTTGTGCTGAACCGTGCCATGAGCCTCGAAGGTGGACACTGGCTGTGGACGGCATCCTTGCGGTATGGATGGATGCTGATCCTGCTTGGCATATGGCTGGTTGTTACCGGGCGTGCGGCTCTGGGGATGCAGGCGCTCAAACTCTTTTGCAAACATTGGGTGTTTTGGACCATTGCCGGTAGTGTGGGGTTTGGTATTTTTTACGGACTTATCAGTTTCAGTTCTTCCTATGCTCCTGCTTGGGTTGTAGCGGCAACCTGGCAGATGACTATTCTGGCAACCCCTGCTGTGCTGCTGATCTTTGGGCGTAGAGTTTCTCTGCACGCCTTGCTGTTTACGCTCATTATTTTTGCAGGGGTGCTGCTCATAAATATCGAGCAGGCGTCTGCAGTGTCACTCCATGATGTACTGCTGGGAGCCCTGCCGGTTCTGGGGGCAGCGTTTGCATATCCACTTGGCAACCAGATGGTGTGGGAGGCAAGGTTACGTGTTGACAAAAAAAGGATTCCGCTCATCAGGAGGCGCATTCCAACCATAGATCATCCGGCGATGGACGATGCCATGTGCCGTGTGCTGCTGCTTACCCTCGGTTCTCTGCCTTTCTGGATTGTGCTGATGATCTGCATTTCTCCTCCCATGCCCAGTGAAGGCCAGCTGTTTATGACCTTACTTGTGGCTCTGTTTTCAGGGGTCGCCGCGACAAGCCTGTTTTTGGGCGCTCGGCATATGGCCAAAAGCTCATCGGAGCTGGCCGCTGTAGACTGCACACAATCGATGGAGGTGATTTTTTCTCTGGCCGGAGAGGCGATTCTACTCGGCGGTGCGCTTCCAGGTTTGATGGGCTGGGCAGGCATAGCCTTGACCCTTCTTGGGTTGGTTTTATATCTGGGGATGCAGAAAGTGTAGAGGGTGACTGCTAGGAGGTTGTCCGAGAATAGGCATTTTGTCCAAAATCGAGGCATTTTCATAAAACAAGCACAACCATATAGTTGATATTGCGAGCATTGCTTTTTGTAAATACCGAAAAGTTTGGGCAGGTAAGCGAGGTACGAGACTCCGAAAGGGCATTCTCGGACAGGCTCTAGTCCATTGGTACGAAACTATACCCTTGAGACTGGTAGCCGATCATTGAGATGTAGCCGTTGGCGACAAGCCTTACCTGGGGTAAAAAATCTGCAACATCAATATCCTCGAAACCTGCAGCGATGCGGCACTGTTCCAGGCCAATTTTCATCGAGCTAAGCTTTATGACCAAAGCTGAAATCTGTTCTTTCTCGGGACGGTCAGTGTCTAGAACATAATCATTACCCTTGGTAAAGAAGTTGCTTGCCTTGCTTCGTATGCCGATTATGAAAGTCGGGGTAACTCCGGCCATGACAAGTTGTTTGTAAGTTTTTTCGACAAGCTGTAGACGAACGAGAAGCTTCTTTGGCTCGCCGATCGTCACATCAAAATAGGCTTTGGTTGCCGTTAATCCTTTTAACGCCTTCTCGTTATTGTATACCGCACTTTGCGAGTCGGCATACGAAACGCTCGCGACAAAAAGAAATGACGCCAATAAGATAAGTAACTTTTTCATGTTTTTTTATCCTTGTTGCCCCCGAAATAATTGTTTTGTTCAACAGCCTAACTCCAATGGTTTGAGGATTTTCAATGCCTTGTTTCCCCGTTCCTTCGGCTGGTACCAAACCTTTATCTTTTGGCGAGGTTTAAGCTCTGTTAGCTTATAAAATCCATCCAAAACAGTGTCCTTGTCAACAGAGAAAGAAAGAGTGGGACCCTTATTCTGCTTGACTGTTACTGTTTGATCTTCAAGAGAAATTGAATGTATTGTCCCTTTGATGAATAGGCTATCCGGAGATGAAACATCTTCTTCAAATTGAGCACCATAGATGGGTGCTGCAAGGAATAACCAACAGAGAAGAAAAAAAAAGCAGCTATATATCGACTTGGTATTTCTAAATAATTTCATGAGAATGTTTCCCTGAAGGTTAAGATGAATTCAGCTTAAAAGAGCGGGTCGTTACTGAGCACCCCTTTGAGGAGCGTATGTTCCTTGACGAATTGATTTTCTTGCAAAAAAACAAGAGGTAAACGTAACCTTAGAAATCATTTCCAAGTCAATAACGTCGGAAGTCGACCATTGGTTAACCATTAAGCATTGAAGCGCCTTTCTGCAATGTTTCTGAAGCCGGCACCAGTGGTTATTGACTGACCACAGGTTAAGGGAAACGATGGTGTGCTTATGATTGATGGCGTCGTAAAAACTCTTCATCTTGTTCGTTGTTACAATTATCCTATCATTACGACGTACCGTATGTACGCCGAAATAATAAGAAAATTGCACGCCTCCAATATGAAGCTTTTTACTTATCCATCGGAAATCGAAGTTTTTACGAGTTTATTATGATTGGAAGGTGAATTTTCAGGAGGGAGGATTTTTTTTCAAGAGCTTATAGAGCCTTTTTTGCTGGTGCAGGAATTGTATTCCAATTTTAAAGGCTGGTTTATTCATATGTTCACAAGAATCCATCCAGATAGGCCGAGCAGCGATTGTCGGCACCTCCTCGACATCATCAAGACAATCGAGATGAAGGAGCAGGTTGTAGCTGTCACTGTTCAGTGTTTCGAAGAAAAGGTGTTTACCGTTAATAGTCAAATTAGGAAGGATCAGGCAGGCGCCTTGCGGAGAAAAGTTTATTACAGTTGTGGTAATCAGACCCGGAAGAGCTGTGCCGGTATGCATATCCTGCAGCCCGACTTTCATAATCAGGTCATGTTCAATCCTGGGAGATCTGAATAGGAAGGGAGCCATAATTATTGTTTAATACAGCGGGGTCGCTGATCCGAAAAGAGTTCTCGCGGAGGGTGAGGCCACGAGTATATTTGAGTTCATTATCGATAAATAGTCTGTTTTCCTGTTCGCTTATAGATTTTGCCAAATTGTTATTCTCTGGTTCATTTGCATGAACTGCGATCAAACTAGGAATCATTGGTTGCCAAAAAAAACAGGGGCAGACCACCGGATCAGCGGAAATTTCGGCTGTTCTCCAGCGGCGTTACTAAACATCCGCTTTGTAGAGCTATAAAACATTACCCTTTTGACTCTAAACAATTGAACAGACATTGTCAAATTATACTGATCTAACAGTTGGATAGATCATATACATAACGATGGACGTATAATCCCTAGCGATAGAAAGTCACTTATCCAACTCAACCAGATTTATCAACGCAGGTTATTTTCAAAACAGTCCAAACCTCAAAACATTTTCAGCACTTGGAAATCCTCCTTGGGGAAAAACATGGATAAAGGAAAATTAATAGGATATATTTGGCTGAAAATCAATAACTAAGCTGGATAGTGGCGAGGCGGCGAGAGCCTGCCGGTCCTTACAAACTGAATGAAGATAAAAAAGATGCCCCAGACAGGAAACCGCCGATGAAGCAAGAGCCGCAAATCCCCTCACAAAGCTATGAGCTCAGAATCTTGCAGGCTTTGCGCCGTATCATCAGAGCGGTGGACATCCATTCACACAAGCTGGCAACCCAACATAAGATCACTGGCCCCCAGCTCGGTTGTCTCCTGGCAGTGAAGGAAAGTGGCCCCATAACCAGTGCTAAGCTGGCTCAAAAAGTCTATCTGAGTCCCAGCACTATTGTCGGTATCATTGACAGACTTGAAGAAAAAAAACTGGTAGAGCGTAATCGCGACAGTAAAGATCGCCGCCTCATCCATATTTGTATCACTGAGACCGGTAAGCAATTAGTCGCCGCAGCACCGTCTCTGTTACAGGACACCCTGATAAGTGCTCTTGTAGAACTTCCAGACAGAGAGCAGATCTCTATTACCATAGCTCTTGAAAAACTTGTCGATTTGATGGAAGCCGGTCATATCAGCGCCGCACCGATTCTGGAAACAGGCCCTCTTTCACCCGAAAAATAACACTTCCCAACCACCTGCTCGTTGGCCACTAAAGGGCTTGGCCTTGACAAGCGAGAAAATTTGTGCTAGTATCATTTGAGTACGAATCATTATTGCACCAAACAATATTGTGCCAAACAATTGTTCATGCCTATATGAACAGCCTGTAAAACAATTATAAAAACAAAGACAAAGAGCCCTCTTGGACCCCAAGGGTACGGATTGCGACTCAAGTGTCTATTACCTTACCGCAGTTCGCGGTTTAACCAGCGCATAGCGCAATGACGGCTTAGCCTGAGATGCAGTAGTATTGACCTGTACTCCGGGGAGCGGTTCGTTGTAGGCAAGGATCTCGAAAATTATGTCAGTAAATATTTTTTGTAACAACCAACAACAAATAGCCGACCATCTTAGTGACGAAAAAGTTGATCTTTCCCAATGGAGAAATTGGCATTGGCAGCTCAAAAATTCTATCACCGATATTGAGACATTCGAAAAACTGTTGAATATCGAGCTCGAACCGCTTGAAAGACGGAAGATTGAAATGACCATGAAAAAGTTCCCCATGTCGATCACGCCCTATTATCTTTCCTTGATCGATCGAAATGACTTTCGTAACGACCCTGTCTTCCGCCAGGCATTTCCTAATCCAAAAGAGCTGCAGATTGATAAATGTGACATGTCCGATCCGCTGGCCGAAGACAAGGACAGCCCGGTACCGGGAATAACCCATCGCTATCCCGACCGGGTGCTTTTTCATGTCAGCAATGTGTGCTCCATGTACTGCCGCCATTGCACCCGCAAACGTAAGGTAGGCGATGTCGATTCAATCCCCAATCGTGATCAACTCCGTGAAGGAATAAAATATATCCGCAACACCCCCGAAGTGCGCGACGTCTTGCTCTCCGGCGGTGATCCATTGATGCTGAGTGATATCCACCTTGACTGGCTGCTGACGGAGCTAAGGCAGATCGAGCATGTCCAGGTCATTCGTATAGGGACGCGGATGCCTGTCGTCCTGCCATATCGCATCACCGACGACCTGGTCAATATGTTAAAAAAGCACCATCCGCTTTGGGTCAATACCCATTTCAACCATCCTCGCGAGATGACCAGTTCCTCCCGTCAGGCGCTCAAAAAAATGGCAGATGCAGGAATCCCCCTGGGCAACCAGTCTGTGCTGTTGGCAGGCGTCAATGACTGTCAGCGGATCATTAAATCGCTGGTCCACAAACTCGTCGAGAATCGTGTGCGGCCGTACTACCTCTATCAGTGCGATCTTTCCGAAGGGCTTTCGCATTTCCGCACCCCAATCGGCAAGGGAATTGAGATCATGGAAGCGTTGATCGGCCACACTAGCGGCTTTGCCGTGCCGACCTATGTGGTCGACGCACCGGGCGGCGGAGGTAAGATACCCCTCATTCCCAACTATTTAATCTCGCTATCGACCAACAAGGTGGTTTTGCGAAATTACGAAGGGGTGATCACAACCTACAAGGAACCGGATAGCTACAAGACAAAATTCTGCGACCGCAATTGCGAGGACTGCCATCTTCAGCTCCAGCTTGACGATGCAGATGAAACCGCTATTACCGGGATAGAAAAACTCCTTTCAGACTGCGATAAGACGATCAGTTTGACGCCTAAAAACAATACACGGATGGAACGGCGTAATGGAAACTGATCACATCGAATCTTTTGGTCGCTCCTTGCTTCAACACGGTCCTGCAAATGATCGGGTCTACCTGATGAAACTGGACAGAGCCGATTTGCCGGACATTATCGACCACATCCATGACCTTGCCCTGCGGCGCGGTTATTCAAAAATATTCGCCAAGGTCCCAGCATATGCCAAAGCGCAGTTTAAGCAAGGCGGTTACCGGCTTGAGGCAGCGATCCCAAATTTTTTTAACGGCAAAGAAGATGGCCTCTTCATGGCCTGCTATTTCCAACCGGATCGGATGATCGACTCGGATATCAAGCGAGTCCAATCGGTTATTGAAAAAGCGCGTGAAGAAGCGGCACCGCCACAACAAAGAGATATCCGTCAGGGTCTTGAATGCCGTCTTGCAACCCCGTTCGATTGCCTGCAGATGAGCGAACTTTATCGGCAGGTTTTCGAAAGCTATCCCTTCCCTATCCACGATCCGGAATACCTGCGCCAGACCATGGCCGAAAATGTGATCTATGCGGGAATCTGGCAGGATGAAAAATTATTAGCGCTCTCCTCGGCGGAAGTCGACAAAAAGATGGCAAATGCCGAGATGACAGACTTTGCAACTCATCCTGACTGTCGTGGCCGGGGTCTCGCCACTGTCCTGCTACAAATGCTCGAAGATCTGGTGGCGAAAACAGGTATCAAGACCTGCTACACCATTGCCCGAGCGACCAGTTTCGGTATGAATATCACTTTCGCCAGAAACAGCTATACTTTCGCTGGTACCCTGATCAACAATACTCAGATTTCAGGCTCCCTGGAAAGCATGAATATCTGGCACAAGCAGGTATAGCAGGGACTGTTAATTTCAGTTGTGATACCTTCAAAACACCTTGAATAGAAGAAGGGGAGAAGGACAAAGCTTATCCATTTCCGCCAGATCCTTTTCGTTGCAGTATCCTTTAGAAATATAGCCCAACTCCAGACCTTTTTTGGTAATGATCTGGAGATGAGTATGGTAGAACCAGTTGCCGTTTTCATGAAAATCACCGATTTCGGCAAAGGGCTCACCTGCAGCAAAAGTTTTGCCGATCTCCGGCAGACTGCTGCGGCGCAGATGACCATAAAAGCTGAAAAAGGTCTGGAAATTTGGGTTGTCGTGTTTGAGAAGGACAAAGCTGCCGTAATTACCCTCACCGCTCTCATAACCGCTCTCGGCAACGCTGCTGTCAAGCGGTGCATGCAGCGGAGTACCAAGGGGGACAATGATATCAAGACCCAGGTGGATAAATCGTTTCTCCGCCACCATCTGTGGGCAATCGGAAAGCAGTGCTTCCCTGTTTTCCAGGTAAGCGGATAGCCCCCAACTGTAATGCGAACCCATTTTTCCCTCGATAATCCTTTGGAATCCCCGCTGGTCACGCAGGTCTATTTCCCTCAAAAGAGCGCTGTTTTTTGAGAGATCGGCAATATAGGGATCTCCCCTCAAGTCCTTAAAGAGTGGTTGATGATCCACCTTTCGGCTATAGAGTAAAAATGGATAATGCATGGTTCCTCCTCAAGACAGGGCAAAATCGGTGGTTTTCATTAGACCGGTCACCGGCACGATCGGTTTACCGTCATCATCTTCCCTGACCTCCTCCGGCCACTCAAAGTCGGCCGACATTCCCTTGAAATAAGATATATCATAGGGAAGCAGTTTTACCGACAACTTGTCATCTGTTCCAATAATGGTGGAAGACAGCCCAAAATCCACTTCACCCACTACCGTGCGGATAATATAGCGGGGCACCTCCCTGCCGCTACCGTCACGGCGAACACGGGTAGCTATATCCACCACATCATAGAGCGCCACCGGGTTTTGGGCGTTCCACTCATTTTGTATCGGTAGCCCGGCGACATAAAGATGGTGAAATTCGATGCCCGCCTCTCGGCAGTTATAGGCGAGAAGATGAATGGCCTCCGGTGTATCGTTGATCCTGCCAAGAAGGGGAGTATTGTTATAGACGGTTATACCCTTGTTTTTCAACCGTCTGGCCAGGCGACCATGCTCGACCCGAAACTCATCCGGCACCAGAAACTGGGTCTCAATTTCAAGCCGCTTGGGGTTGGCTACGGTCAGTTTATTCAGGCTTGCCAGTTTGTCGATAACCTCGGCGGTATAGCGCTCCGGCTGATAGTTGAACATGAGACTGCGCAGACGAACGGCATTTACGTGAGGAATATCCTCCAGCACCCTGATAATTCTGGCAATCTGAAATAATGACTCCACTCCATCCTTTTCGGAGACGATCACCACATCGGTAATACGCTCATCACCCCGGATATAATAGAGGTCTTCTTCTGTACATTGGTCATCAACCTCAACACGGGTTTCATGCACCCTGGAAATCTTGAACGACCTGGTGTCAACCAGTGAGGCAGACAGTTTTTCACCCATGAGTATCGCCGCCATGACCGCCTCGGTGGTTTCCGGCTGGGTCATGCCACCACCAAATCTAAAGGGACGTGAACCGAGAAAGAGTGCGTCATCACCTAGTTTCGCCATATATTGGATATCGATGGTTCCCTCTTCGTTTACCCGGATATTTTCCAGTTCATTGGCAATAGGGGCAAATGCCTTGAAATAATTGGGGGTATAGGGGCTCCGAATCCAGATAAAATTGTCGTTTTCCGCCACCGGTTCGACGGCCCAGCCGCTTGAATTCCAATCGATTTTACCGATGGGGGTGGCGGTGCAGATTCTCGGCACTATACGGTCGGAAAGATGCGCCCTGAGATAGTTGCCGACCTGCAGACCTTTAGAAATGGGGGACCAGTAAATACTATTGCCGTGAATGGGACTGCAGGGAATGTAGATATAATGAAGTTCCGCCCCCGCACCGCGAAGCAGACTGAAAAGCCGGACCAGTTCCGGACCTTCGTCGTTGCAGTCTTTTAAAAAAGGCGTCTGTACATAGACCACAATACCGTTTTTGACAAGCTCGGAGATGATCATCAGGCACTGTGGGGAAATCTCATCCGGGTGGATAAAATGGGTGGCAATCTCCATGCGTTTGCCGCGCTCCTGCAGTTCTAGATTCTTGCGCTTGAGATAATTGAGCAGCGCAGCATCATCTGCGAGAAACATATGCGGATAGTAGGCGATTGAACGGGTGGCAAGTCGCAAGGTCTGGACATGTTCTACCTCCATCAATCCATCAATGGCGCTTGCCATATTTTCGCGATTCATGAAGGGATCGCCGCCGGTAATGACAATCTCTTTGACTGAAGGAGAATTTCTAACAAGTTCGACCGCTTCCCTGACATCCTCGGCGGTGGGGTTAGTCTTGTTTCGTTCCTCTTTATGCTTGCGGAAACAGAACCTGCAATAGACAGGACAGGCCATATTCAAGAGAAAGATCACCCTGTTCTGGTACATCTGCTCGAGGAGCCCCTGGTGAAATTGACCGATCCAGGTATTGGTATGGCCAATGGTATCAAGCTCCTCAACAAATGGCAGATACTGGTAGGCAACACTGCCGGATACCCGCATCTGCCGCACCGTATGCATGGAGAGGCGTACCGGATAAGTGTCAATCACCTTCTGCATATCGGCCCGGTCCGACTCCTTGAGCTTGATATTGGTGACCTCTTCCAACTGCTGGGTGGTCTTGATAGAGATAAATCTATTGCCGGGCAACACCACCTCAAGAATAGCCATCAGCAACAGATGCGGCATCTCGATCTCGTTGATAACGATTTTTTTCGTGCCATCAGCGCGGCCGAGCTGGTGCAGTATTTCTTTGAAAAATCCAGCCGTATCATCAGTGTATCCACAGGCTTCGAGCAGTCTGACAAGCTTCGTCTGTCCATCGCCACTTTGGATAACTTCAAAGAAAGATCGGTCGATCAGGGGGCGTACCCCCAGATGCTCAAGGAAACCGCTTAAAGCGGCCGTTAAATCGGAAAGGACCACCTGGTTTTCTTCCCCTGAATTCTGGAAAAGAACCCCTAATTCTGTGCCACCTGATGCCATTTCCCGCTCCCTGTAGTGGTTTAATAAAAATTAACAATTGACATTCAAGGCAAAATTTGCAATTTTAACTATAATAGTAATCTATTGCCTATTATAGTGTAACAATAATTCATCCCAAATCAAAATGTCAAAAGGAAAATACTACTTTTCGAAATCGCTGGAAAAAGGACTAAATATATTAGCCCTTTTTAAGAAGGAGAGCCCCGCTTTAACCCAAAGCGAGGTTGCCAAGACGCTGGGACTGAATATGACCTCGACCTACCGCTATATCAACACGCTGGTCGAAATGGGGTATCTGGAAAAAGATTTGAAGACCAAGGTCATCAGACCTTCTCTTCAATGTCTCTTGATGTGCATCAATTTGATGCATGCCACCGATAATCTTAAAATGATAAAGGAAGTTGTTGACCGGATTAACCGTGAAAAAAATCTCAGCATCGATGTGGCCTTTGTTGTGGGTGACACACTGGTGCGCATCTATCATAAAGAGGCGGAGGAGACCCTGACCTACAGTTTGCCGGAATTCTCAAAAAACAGCCTGCACAACACGGCTCTTGGCAAGGCATATCTGTCCAGTCTGCCGGACCATCTGATTGCTGAAAAGATTGCAACAATGGAGCTTGTCACCAAGACTAACAAGACCATCGTCGACAAAGCTCAACTATTACAGGAAATACAGCTCACGAAGGAACGCATGTTCGCTATGGCAGATGAAGAATATCTGCCCGGCGTACTGGCAATTGCCGCACCCCTGTATGATCCCATCACCGGCATGGGTGTAGGTGCGGTCTCCTTCGATTTTTCAGTTTTGCAGCATAATGGTGCTGAAATAATGGCCACGTATGAGGAAATGATAAAAGAGACGGCCACGATTCTCTCCGAACTCTTACCTGTCGTCGAAAAACACAGTTAAATCATTTCTTTCGCTGTACATCTTCGAAAAAAACAATAAAAATGTTTGCTTCTGATGACGAATGACTGTCTCCGGAGTTAAAAACACAACCAAGCACATTCCCATGAAATCTAAAAGCTGGAAACCATGGGCGCTGCTGGCGCCTTCAATGACCGCGGTTTTTTTACTCCTCGTCATTCCCGTTTGTTTTATCATCGTCTACAGCTTCTGGCTCCGTGCCCCCAGTGGCGCGGATATCGCCGCTTTTCAGTTTGGCAATTACGCTAAATTTTTTGAAGACTTTTTTTATCCGGAAATCCTCCTCCGGACCATTCGTATCTCCTTTGAGACGGTTTTTATCTGCGTGCTCATGGGCTATATTCCAGCCTATTTCTTCTACCGCAGCACCAGCCGCCATAAACAAATTTTTCTCTTGCTTATCATGTTGCCCTTCTGGGTCAGTTTCATAATTCGTACCATGAGCTGGATCAACATCATGGGCGATTCGGGTCTCATTAACCATTTTCTCTTGAAAATCGGGCTGATAGAGTCACCTATCTCTATGCTCTATAATGAATTCACTGTCCTTATGGGACTGCTCATGTACCTGCTGCCCTTCATGGTACTCAACATCTATGTCAGCCTCGAAGGAATCGACAAAAGTCTTCTCGAGGCGGCCCGCTCCATGGGCTGCACCGAATGGCAGGCCTTCCGCGAGGTAACTCTGCCCCTCAGTCTTCCCGGTCTCAGCGCCGGTAGTCTTCTGGTCTTTGTCCTCACAGCCGGCACCTACCTGCCGCCGATGATCCTTGGGGGACCGGGCAATGACATGATCGCCAATCTTATTTTCAAACGGGTAATTGGCACCCTTGACTGGCCCTTCGGCTCAGCCATCAGTGTTATCCTGCTGTCATTGCTGTTTGTTATTGTCTGGACCTACAACCGTTACCTGGGGATCAACCAGATCTTCAAAAGCTTTCAGGGAAATTAACCCATGCGACAATCTTCAATTGGATGGAAACTCATCAAACTCCATACGATCCTTGTCTATATTTTTATGTTTACCCCCATAGTCGTGGTCATCGTCCTGGCTTTCAACCCCAAGCAATTCGGCATCTTTCCCATGGAAGGCTTCAGCTTTCGCTGGTTTATCAAACTGGCCCACAATGATTCGATCATCGACGCCTTTAAAAATTCCCTCATCCTCGGTTCACTGACAGCCTTGATATCAACGAGCATCGGTATCATGGCCGCGCTTGCTTTTATTCGCTTTGATTTTCGCGGAAAAAACACCATCAACACCTTGCTGCTCTCACCCATCATGATTCCTGAAGTGGTTTTGGGTGTTGCTCTGCTGCTGTTTTTACGGTTTCTCCAGCAACCTAAAAGTTTTGTACTGCTCCTTGTCGGTCATGTTGTATTGACCTTGCCCTATGTCCTGTTAATCGTTCAGGCACGCCTGGTCGGCATAAAAAAAGAATACGAGGAGGCGGCAAAATCTCTTGGAGCCAATGGATTTCAGACTTTTATGGAAGTTACTTTTCCGCTTCTCCTGCCGGCCATTCTCGCCGGTGCCCTTTTTGCTTTTACCATTTCGTTTGATGACATTACGGCAACGCTCTTTTGGGCGACCGCCGAGAACCAGACTGTTCCGGTCAAGATATTCAGTATGCTGAGAAACTCGATCAGCCCTGAGATAAACGCCCTGGGCGCAGTGATGATCGTGATGACCGTTGCTACACCTTTGCTGGCAGGCTACCTGTCGCGCAGGTTTTCGAAAAACAAGGTGTAGTAATTCAATATCAACACTACAAAGAGGAGAACCAATGACCACCGTAACGAAAGAAAAACTAGACAGGGTTTATGACGCGTATAAAAGTGGCAAAGTCAGTCGTCGTCACTTCCTTAAATACCTTGCTCTAGCCGGCGCTTCCCTTGGCCTTGTGGGCTCACCTTTTGGAAATGCTGTTACCAATGCATTTGCAGCCGACTCCATCCGCTTCGATGGTTGGGGAGGTTCGACCTCGGAAGCCTTCCGGAAATATGCTTTCAAACCATTTACCGAAGCAACTGGAATCAAGGTCATCGATGGAGAATTCGGTGACATGAATTCATACCTGACCAGAGTAAAAGCTTCCTATCCGCCTGGTGGGGAATTTAATATCGCCCATCTGAGTGCGGTTTTCGATTATGCCCGTTATGCAGAATTGGGTTTTGCTTCAGTCTTGGATGAATCTAAAATTCCTAATCTGAAAAACGTCATGGAATCCATGATCAAACCTCTGCGAGATATCACCAAGGGAACTCTTTCTGCAGTTCCCTACGATCTTGGACAGACCGGTATCGCTTACAATTCCAACAAAATAAGCAAAGAAAAGGCTGAAAAACTGGGCGCTTCTCTCTTGTGGGACAAAGAGCTGAAAGGAAAGCTGGGTAGTTGGGGAGGAGATTTTAGAACAAATATGTGGTATGCCGCGCTGCACACCAGCCAGAGCCCCAATAATATAACCGACCTCAAGGCTGTCTGGGCGGCACTCCGCGAACAGCGCGACCTGATGAAAAAATACTGGAGTTCTGGAGCCGAATTAATGAGCCTGCTCGCCAATGAGGAAATCTATGCCACCGTTGCCTGGTCCGGCAGGGTTGCCGCGCTGCAGCTGGAAGGTCATCCCATCGGCTATCTCTCACCTAAAGGCACCTACTCATGGATGGAATATCTCTTTGTCCTCAAAGGTACCGATATGGAAGTAGCCGAGAAGCTGCTCAACTTTATGCTTGAGCCAGCCGCGGCCATTGCTGTATCCGAAGGACAGAACTATCCGCCGAGTCTTGATCCGACCAAGGTCGCCCTGACCGACAAGATCAAGAAGATGCCGGCTTTTGATCCTACCGGCAAGCTCGATGGCTATCTCTTTGCCGATCCCGCCTACTGGAACGCCAACCAGCTTGAATGGACAGAGAAATGGGACCGCATTAAGGCAGGAAGCTGATAACATCTGCTGAAAGCCAGATCGTCGCGTATTAGCACAAGGGCCGGGCAGCCTGCACCAGTTTGGTGTCCGGCCCTGTAGTACCAAAACATGAATAGGGAGACAGAGTACAGTGGTAACCGGCAAGAAACAGCCCATGGTGCAGTTCAGAGGCATTATGAAGACATACGGCAAGGTCATAGCCGTCGAAAAAATGGATTTTGATATCGAAGAAGGCAGCTTGGTTACGCTACTGGGCCCTTCCGGCTGCGGCAAGACCACCCTGCTGCGTATGGTCGCAGGATTGGAAGAGCCTACCGAGGGCGATATCTTCATCAAAGGCGTTCGGATCAATGACACCCCGATCCATAAACGTAATCTGGGGATGATCTTTCAGAACTATGCTCTCTTTCCCCACAAGACCATCTATGATAACGTCGCCTTTGGCCTGAAATATCGCGATATTTCTAAAAACCAGATCCGGGAAAAGGTAATGCAGGCCCTGGAAATGGTCAGGTTGCCGAATGTTGAAAACCGGATGCCGAGCCAGCTGTCCGGCGGTCAGCAGCAGCGCATCGCCATGGCACGCGCCATCGTCATTGAACCTGATGTGCTACTGATGGACGAACCGCTCTCCGCCCTCGATGAGAACCTGCGTGAAGAGATGCGTAGAGAAGTGGCCAACCTTCAGGAAATACTGGGAGTAACCACCATCTTTGTCACCCATGACCAACGTGAAGCACTCTCCATGTCGGATCAAATTCTGGTGATGAAGGCCGGCCGCAAACAGCAGGAGGGTGTCCCACAGACCGTCTATAACGAGCCGGTTAATCATTTTGTCGCCGATTTCCTCGGCCATTCCAACTTTATCAAAGGCGAGATCGTCGATATCAACGAAGAGCACGTCAACATCAAGATCGAAACCGGTGACCTTCTCATAGCCGACAATAAAGGCACCTTTAAGAAGGGTGACCGGGTCGAACTGGTAGTTCGCGCCCAGCGGTTTGATCTTTTCCCCAAAGATGAATTCAACGCCGAAGAGGGTATGAACTCCTTTGAAGGCCGCATCAAGGACCGCAGCTATATGGGAGGGGAAGTCAGTTATTTTATCGAGCTGGGGGGTGGCCGGGAAATACATATCATCAGCATGATGAGGACCAGAATCTACAATATCGGCGAGAAGGTCAGCGTTCAGGTGGCGCCACATCACTGCCACCTGCTGTCCATTGAAAACTGACTGCGTTCCGGAAGGGGTAATTTCCACATCTGTATAACATACAAACCTGAAGACAATACGTTTTCAGGTTTTGCTGTTTGAACGGTCATTGCCTTTCGCGGATCTACTACCAACATCTACAGGATAACTGTTTTTAAAGAGGATAATCATGCTCAGACTCGACCAGGTCAACATGGGGTTTTCACAGCGATATCCAGACAAATTTATTACCATTGATTCCCATACCCAAGGTGAGCCTACCAGATTGCTGATAGGAGGCGTGGGAGAGCTGCCCGGCCGCACCATCATAGAAAAAAAGGAATTCTTTGCCTCGCGATATGACCATCTCCGCATGCTGCTCACCCAGGAACCCAGAGGACATAGAGGCATGTTCGCCGCAGTGGTCACCGAACCGGTGAGCCCGGAGGCAAAGTTCGGCCTCATTTATATGGATGCCAGGCGCTATCCCTATCTCTGCGGCCATGCCACTATCGGCGCTGTCACCACCCTGGTTGAGACCGGGGCCATAGAGGTGGAAGACGGTGATACGGTTATGATCGTCGATACTCCGTCCGGCCCACTCCAGGCCCATACTCGGGTTGCCAATGGTCGTGTCCTCTCGGTCGGCATCGATATGGTTCCCTCCTTTGTCTTCAGGACAGACTGTCCGCTGGAGGTACCGGGATTTGGCCAGGTTACCGTAGACTTGGTCTGTGTCGGCGGTTTTTTCGCCATGGTATCGGCAGCATCTCTTGGTATCGACCTCACTCGCGAAAACAGCCGGGAACTTATTTCCCTGGGCATGGCTATAATCGATTCTGCCAACCGGCAGCTGCAGGTCTATCATCCCCAGCGCCCCGAAGTCAACACCATTGATGTTACCGAATTCTACGCCGAAGATCCCGACAATCTGCAAGGAAGAAGTGGCTCAAGTGTGGTGACCTACGGCGAATCACACATGGACAGATCCCCATGCGGCACAGGTACCACGGCCAAGATGACACTGCTGCATCACCAGGGCAGGCTCGGGCTCGGCCAGACTTATAGGAACACAAGCCCTCTGGACACGGTTTTCGAAGGCAGGATCGTCCGGGAATTGACCATTGGTGAATTTAACGGTATTATTGGCCAGATCAGAGGAAGCGCTACAATCACCGGTTATCATCAATTTGTCCTTGACCAAAATGATCCTTTCCAGCAAGGTTTTCTACTGTGACCTATGAAAGAATATCAAAAACCTGAAATCGTTCTCTATAACGCCTGTCTTGCCAGCGGGAATAGAGATAATCCCATTCTCGCGACGGCAAATGCCCTGGCCATTTACCAGGGACGCATTGTCACCCTTGGCAGCAGCATTGATCTTCTACGCTTGGCAGGAACTGCTACGGAGAAGATCGATATTGGCGGTCGCCTGATTGTCCCCGGATTTATCGACAGCCATATTCATTTCTATGAATGGGCACTTAAGCGCCGGGATCTTCGGCTGGACGATCTTGGCAGCCTCGAAGAGTTGCTTGCCCGAGTTGAGCAGACCTCCCATGCCATTGCACCCGGTCAGTGGGTCATGGGCCAGGGTTGGAATGAGACCGATTGGAGCGTGCCACGCCTGCCCAGCCGCAGGAGCCTCGACAAGGTGGCCCCAAACCATCCTGTATTGCTTTGGCGCTGTGATCTCCACCTGGCGGTCGCCAATTCAGCGGCTCTCCACCTGGCCGGGATAAACAGCTCCACTCCGGACCCACCCGAAGGAAAGATCGAACGGGATGCCGCAGGAGAGCCCACCGGAATTCTGCGGGAACTGGCGATCAATATGGTACGCCGGGCTATTGCAGTACCGGAGACCAACCAGCTGATCGATGACTTCAAAGATGGTATCGGGGCTCTTCACCGCCTGGGAATCACCGGTATTCATGATATACGCCTGATGTCGGATGGCGATGGGGCTCGATCTTTCCAGTGTTTTCAGAAACTTGAGCAAGACAATCTTCTCGATCTTCGTTGTTGGATGAGTCTGCCCGGCCACCAGCTCGACGATATAATCGGCCTTGGTCTTCGTTCCGGTTTCGGTAGTGACCGGTTGCGGATTGGCCATGTAAAGTTTTTCTCGGACGGGGGTATGGGAGCGCGTACTGCCTGGATGATCGATCCCTATCTTGACGCTGAGCATGGCATGCCTTTGATGGATATGGAACTCCTGGCGAAAGACATCGAAAAAGCCGACCAAGCCGGCCTCTCCGTCATGGTTCATGCCATTGGCGATCGCGCCAACAGGGAGCTGATCAACATCTTCGAAAACCTTGAATCGCAACGCAGTGAAACCCCGGTATCAACATCGCCATCATTTCGCCATCGTATTGAGCATGTGCAGATGATCCGCCCGGAAGACATGAAGCGGCTCGGCAAGCTTAACCTGGCTCTCTGCGTCACCCCGGTTAACATGATTCTTGATATTAATCTTATTGACAGTGTTGTGGGAGAAAAGGGCAAATGGGCCTACGCCTTCCGACAGCTGATGGATACCGGAGCACCGGTGATGTTCAGCTCCGACGGCCCGGTATGCAGTCCCGATCCGCTGCCCGCCATTCATGCCGCGGTAACCCGGCAGCGCTTCGACGGCACACCACGGAAAGGCTGGTATCCCGAGTCACGGGTCAGCGTTGCAGAAGGCCTGAACGCCTATACCTCAATTCCGGCAGCGGTCCATAATGCCACGGATATGGGCACGATTGCCCTAGGTTATAGGGCCGATCTGGCGGTACTCAGCCGGAACATACTCACTGGGCCACCCTCGACGATCCCTGACACTAAAGTGGAGATGACCATTTTTGATGGTCGGATTGTCCACAGGCTGTTCTGAGAAAAAGGCAAACACTGTACGCATAAACTGCAATCACCAAATATTTTTTTCGAATCATCTATCCAAAAAACGATTTTATTTCCAACAGCTATGAATCCAGCAAGCTCTCAAAGGTTTTCCGGTACTGATAACTATTTGATTATGTAAGAAGAGATGTTAACTTTATTTTCACTGTGAGGAGAAACTGAAGATGAAAAACGGTCAATGCCCAAAATGCGGTTCCAGGGAAGTCTATTCCGGTGCGAACATCCCCTTAAAAAGCGGTCCGTTTACCAGTAACGCCATACCCATCAGCTTGACATCCATGGCCGCGTTGGATAATTATGTCTGCGTTGCCTGCGGGCTGGTGGAGAGCTATGTCGCGGATTCGACCAAACTCGAGGATATCGTCAAAAACTGGGATAAGGTCGAACCGGTTAACGAGAGAGAAAAATAGCTGACAAACCTAGGAGTAAGCAAAGGGAAACTGTTCATATGAAAGGAAAACGTCGCTTCGGGACCATTACCAGGGTTCTGGCCAAAAATGGTTTCGGCAATGTGATTGATCGCATGTTCAAGCGAGGTCCTGCTGTAAGCGATGCCGATTCTGAAAGTATTCCGATCGTTGGATCGACTTTTCATTCACCCGCCCGTATCCGGTTGATGCTCGAAGAACTTGGTCCAAGTTTCATCAAGCTTGGTCAGCTGATGAGTGTCCGGGCGGATATCTTCCCTCCCGAATATACTGAGGAATTCAAAAAACTCCAGGACAGTGTCCCGCCTGTGCCTTTCACCTCGATCAAGGCAGTAATTGAAGCTGAACTTGACACATCTATAAAAGAAATATTTTCCGAATTTTCCACTGAGTCCTTAGCCGCCGCGTCCGTTGCTCAGGTCCATGAAGCCCGGCTTATGAACGGCGATCGAGTGGCCGTCAAGGTCATTCGACCCGGGATAGAAAGTAAGATCCGTGAAGATATCCACCTGATGGTTTTTTTCGCGGAAAAGCTGGAAAAGATGTTCGAGTTTGCCCGAATTATTGGAGCGGTAAACCTGGTCAAGGAATTCGAACGGACTATTTTCAGGGAACTGGATATGTTCATAGAAGGCGGAAATATCGAAAAATTCGCCGCGAACTTCGAAGGTAGCCAGGAAATTTACACCGCCAGGGTCTACTGGGAACACACGGCCAAATCCGTTCTGGTGATGGAGTATATCGACGGCATCAAAATGGACAGAGTGGACCAGATCCGTGTGGCGGGCATTAACCCGAAAGAAATAGCCATGATTGGCCTGCGCTCGTTTTCCCGTCAACTGATGGATTTCGGCTTTTTCCACGCTGACCCCCACCCAGGTAACGTCATCGTCATGTACGACGGCCGCGTCAGTCTGGTCGATTTCGGGATCATCGGCTATCTTGACGAAGAGGCTATGATGCAGGTGGCCAATATCTTTCTCGGCTATGCCGAGCATGATTACGACATGGTTATGGACGCCTTCCGCGACGCCGGTCTCATCGACGACGAAAATATCGATTTGAAGCAATTCCGGACCGATTTGAAAGACATGAGTGAACCCTTCTATGGTCGATCCCTCCAGACAATTGCAGTAAAAGATGTCTATGAACAGGTGATGCGGCTGGCCTACAAATACCGTATCCGCTTTCCTCGCAACCTGCTCCTTCTTCTTAAAACCTTTGTCCAGACGGAAGGTCTCGGCAAGATCCTGGGCAGCAACGCCAGTATCCTTGAGGTCACCAGGCCCTATGCGAAGAAGTTGGTTCAACGGGGATACGACTCCCAAAAACTGCTGAAAAACCTGGGCAGGGATACCCGGCTCATGGGTAACTACCTGAAAATGATGCCCCGTCTCACCTATGCCATCTTCAAACGGACAGCCGAGGGCGGACACCGCCTGGAACTCCGGCATAAGGGCATCGACTCCGTTGTCGGTAAATTTGAACGTGGTCTTAACCGGGCTGTGATGGGGATGATCATCTCGGCTTCAACCATCGCAGGTTCCCTGCTGCTCAATTCCCCCATCAAGGTCATGGAAGTCAGTTTAGGCGGATTCACCTTCTCCCTGACGACCCTGCTCGGCGTTACCGGCTACTGCATTGCCACGCTTCTGGGCCTCTGGCTCATAATCTCAATTTTAAGATCAGGGAAGATGTAAAAAGGGTGTTGAAAAGCACCATCTAACTCATGGATTCAGATTTTCGTATACCGTAAATTCAGCTTTTTGCCACTATTCTTAGTTTGCGGCAATGAACATGCAACATCTTCTCAGATGTTTTGATGGGTTTTATGGTTCATCCGGTTTAAGGATATTTTTTATTCAATCCAACTCAAGTCTTGATTGCTTTGTTCCGGGCTGGGGTCATTCCGGGCGGAATGATGGCAGAGGAGAATAATGGCGGCAGGAGAGTCTATTGTCACTTGAGTAAAAAACAATTTTTTTCAAAAGCACGCTTTAGCTGGATAAACTGCTTTTTTTCTACATATTTTTCACTGTACTTACGCTTAATCCGGAAGAACCAAAACTTTCTGTACCCTCACCGTGCACTCGTCATCCATCTTGACGACCAGAGAGGATTCTTCATCAAACTCACGGTGCCTTTTCCGGCTCACCACCAGGTAAGGGTATTGATGTTCCCGTAACCAGACGATATTTTCTTGGATCGCAACGCCGGCATCCATGACTACCGTAGGTTTGAGTCCTGTTGAAACCCGTCCTTCTTCGAGGCCTTGGAGTATCTCTGCCAAGGTCGTCGGTTCAGACACATTTCCCTTATAAACGTGACTACGCCTGGGAAAACCACTGGAATCGAACACCAGGGCCAGGGTAACAAGGGGATAATCGGAACGTTTTTCCTTGGAATGGCCATTGGCCGCAAAAGCATTGGCCTTGCTCTGACCTTCAAAAAAGGTATTGGTCAGGTCATACAAGGTGATGGTCTCATTGAAGCCAAGTCCCTTAAATTTGCTCTCAAGGCCCAAGAGCCGCAATGCCTCCAAGGTAATGTGCTCGGTACGCTTGAATTCGACTTGAAATCATGTTGTTTTAAATTTCGCGGAAATAAAAATAGGTGTTCCAAAGCAGTTTGATAATCATTCGCAAAAAGTTGGGTTAAGGCTCACGAATGCCATATTAGAATTTTATAATTTTCTTTCAATCGGCTAAACAATTCTCATAAGACAACGGAAGTAAGCAAAAAACTGCCGACAGCCTCAGGATATTTAAAAAATAATCAACCTCCTTGCCATTAAATTTAAAAAGATTATTGCTAATTTTGGTCATGTTTTCGTTATCTTCTTTGGTGTAAGCAGTACCTGTGCCTAAAGGATTAGTCAGTCCTATTGTACATTGGTCTGTTTTTTGCTGAATTACCTTCTGGTAGAGCAAATTACCAATTCCAGTTTACCTTTATCGTTAATTTTAACAGAGGAGATTAGCATGAAACTGACATCGTATCTGAAACACATCGCAGTTGCAGCGTTAACCGTCGGCTTTTTTTGTGCCGGAAACGTTCAGGCAACCGATGATCAAAACTATCTGCTGGCCACAGCCAGTACCGGAGGTACTTATTATCCGGTGGGTGTTGCCCTTTCCACCCTTACCAAGGTAAAGCTGCAACCAAGCCATAAGATCAGTATGTCGGCCATCAGCTCAGCAGGCTCCGGGGAAAACATAAAACTGCTTCGGGACAATGAGGTCCAGTTTGCCATCCTTCAGGGGCTTTACGGCTACTATGCCTGGAATGGTAAAGGACCTCTCGCCCAGGACGGCCCACAGAAGGAACTACGCTCAGTCTCCATGCTCTGGCAGAATGTTGAGCACTTCACCATTCTCACCGATAAGGCCAAGACCGGCACTATCTCTGATATGGTCGGCCTGAAAGGGGAGCGGGTGTCTCTTGGTAAAAAGAATTCCGGCACCCTCGGTTCCAATGAAGTGATTCTCAATAATCTCGGCGTTGATATTGCCAAAGATTACGATTTAGTCTATGTCGGTTACGGACCAAGCGCAGATGCCCTGCAGAACGGACAGATCGCCGGCATGTCAACTCCTGCGGGTGTCCCTGCCAGTGCTGTCACCCGTGCGCTGGCTTCCATGGGAGAAAAAGCAACCCTGCTGAGTTTCACCGAAGAGCAGGCCAAGCAGGCTGATGGCGGGCTGGGTCTCTGGACTCCTTATCTCATTCCGGCCACTGCCTACCCTGGTTTGAAAAAAGATACCATGACCATCGCTCAGCCTAATTTTCTTTCCGTCCGTGCCGATATTTCCGAGGAAACCGTCTATCTCATTACCAAAACAATCTATGAAAATCTCCCCTTCCTGAATGCAATTCATAAAGCGACCACTGCCATGAGTACCGACAAGGCGCTCGCCGGGTTGCCAATGCCACTGCATCCAGGAGCTGCTCGCTACTACAGGGAAATTGGCCTCACTATTCCCGAGAACCTCATCTCCAAATAAAAACCGGTCAACAATCCGCTACCATCCATGTGTCTGGCCGGAACCCCGGGACAGACACATGGTAGTGGATCGCAAGGTTGAGTGGTTGAGTGGTTGAGTGGCAATTCGCAGCGTGCATCAGCATGGGCAATGGTAACTGAGGTTCACACGGTAGGAGAACGACTTTGGAAACAAAAGAGATTTTTCAGACGTATAAATCAGGGGGGAAGGACAGAGTAATCTTTGTGCTGGCAATAGCGATCTCCCTGCTGCACGTGTACTTTAATATCATTACCGTCCTGCCAAGCCTTTGGCAAAATGCCTTGCATTACTCAGGTTTTGCCCTGCTCTGCTGCCTGACTTACCCATTGGGCGGATCGGGACGAAAGAAAAAATGGCTCCTGGCAGTTGACCTTGTTTTGGGAATATCTGCAGCGACGGCAGCCATCTATATGATCTCCATGGAAGATGCGATCTATGCACGGGGCGTCCATCTGTCTGCTGCGGAATGGGTTGCCGGGTCGGTTCTGATTCTCTCTGCTCTCGAGTTTACCAGGCGGACCACCGGCTGGGTTATCCCCCTTCTCATCGTCATTGCCCTTACCTACGTCGGCTGGTGGGGAGCGATGCTCGACAACGTGTTCAGGTTCACAGGGCTGAGCACAGAAACCCTCCTCTTCCGCTCCGTCTACGGTGATGACGGTTTGTTTGGCAATATTGCCCTGATCTCTTCTACCTTTGTCTTTATGTTCATTCTTTTCGGGGCATTCCTGCTTCGTTCCGGTGCTGGCGAATTTGTTATTAATCTGGCCCGGGCTGTTGCCGGAAAAACTATCGGGGGACCGGGCTTGGTCGCGGTATTTGCCTCCGGCCTGACCGGAACCATTTCAGGATCAGCTGTTGCCAACACCGCCTCAACCGGGGTAATAACCATTCCCCTGATGAAAAGGGCCGGGTTTGATGCCAAATTTGCCGCCGGGGTCGAGGCCGCTGCCTCGACCGGGGGACAGCTTATGCCACCTATCATGGGAGCCGGTGCCTTTGTCATGGCAAGCTATACGCAGATTCCTTACACCACTATCATCGCCGCCTCCGTCTTGCCGGCCATTCTATACTTTGCCAGCGTTGCCTTTTATGTGCGGATCGAGGCAAAAAAATGCAATATCACCGTGATCGACGACGAGGATGTGAAACTTCTCGATGTTCTCAAGGAGGGCGGTTTGCCATTTCTGCTGCCAATCTGTGCCCTGATCGGCATGCTCGTTTCCGGCTTTACCCCGACCTATGCTGCCGGTATTTCGATATTGGCAGTTATCGCCGCCTCTTGGCTTACCCCAAATAAGATGGGGATTAACGCGATCATGGAAGCCCTCGCCCTTGGGGCAAGGAATATGGTCATGACCGGCATCCTGCTGTGTAGTGTCGGTCTGATGGTCAACGTCATCGCCACCACCGGCATCGGCAACACCTTCTCCCTGATGATAACCGAGTGGGCCAGCGGCAGTCTGCTGATCGCCATAATTTTGATTGCTCTCGCTTCCCTTGTTCTCGGTATGGGTTTGCCGGTAACAGCCGCCTATATCGTGTTGGGTACCCTGTCGGCACCGGCACTCTATAACCTAATCGTTGATTCTCAGATCACCGAAATTATTGCCAAGGGGCTTCTCTCAGAGGAGGTAAAAACTATTTTCATGCTGGCCCTGCCGGAAAAAGTTGCTTTGCTCGGCCAGGTCATGCCTTTTGAAGAGGCCAGAGCCTTACTCGAGGCGATTCCCCCGGATCTGATGGGAACCATACGCGACATGGCCATTTCTCCACACGCCGCGACCTTTGCTCTGCTTTCGGCCCACATGATCATTTTCTGGCTGAGTCAGGACAGTAATGTCACCCCTCCGGTATGTCTTGCAGCCTTCACCGCGGCAGCCATTGCCAAGACCCCCCCGATGCAGACCGGCCTCTATTCCTGGAAACTTGCCAAAGGTCTGTACATCGTGCCGATCCTTTTTGCCTACACCCCGATGCTCGGCGGCAGCTGGGCAGATGATTTCACCATCTTCTTCTTTGCAATAATCGGTCTGTACGCCTTTGCCGGAGGATTTCAAGGCTTTCTGGAAAATCGTCTCAATCCGCTTCTGCGCATCTTCTCGCTTGCCCTGGCATTTTTCCTCATCGCGCCATGGTCAACCGTGATTCATGCTGTGGCAGCAGTGATATTCATGGGGCTTTTCGTTTTCAATCTGAAACAGCAGCCAAAAATGAACAGTTTCGACCAGCATCAGGATAAAAAAATAAATAAATCAAGCCAGTTGGCATCGAACTAACCGGGGCTGTCGTTTTCTGCAAATATCATTTTTAATAAGCGAGATTCTCATGGCTAAGTTAACGTTACAAGAACTCTTTATTAACCGGGACTGGTGCAAAGGCTGTGGTATTTGCGTCAAGTTTTGTCCAACCAAGGTACTGGAACTGGACGAACGGGATAAATCCACAGTCGTTCGAGCTGAAGATTGCATTTGTTGCCGGATGTGTGAATTACGGTGTCCGGACCTCGCTATTGAGGTGTTTACAGAGGTGTCGACAGAGGAAGGTGAGAAAGATGAGTAAAAACCTACGATTTGTTCAGGGCAACGAGGCCTGTGTGGAGGGAGCACTCTATGCCGGCATTGATTTTTTTGCAGGCTATCCGATAACCCCCTCGACTGAAATTGCTGAACTTTTGGCCGCACGTCTGCCGGAAAAGGGTGGAAAATTCATCCAGATGGAAGATGAGATCGCCTCGATGTGTGCCATCATCGGCGCCTCGCTTACCGGCAAAAAAGTCATGACGGCGACCAGCGGCCCCGGCTTTTCCTTAAAGCAGGAGGCGATCGGCTATGCCTGTATGACGGAAATCCCTTGCGTCATTGCCAATGTCCAGCGGGGTGGCCCCTCGACCGGTAACCCGACCCATGTCAGCCAGGGGGATATCAACCAGGCACGCTGGGGCACCCACGGCGACCACGCGATCATTGCGCTGACCGCCTCCAACCATCAGGATGTCTTTACCATGACGGTCGATGCCTTCAATATGGCTGAGACCTACCGCACCCCGGTTGTGCTGCTGTTTGATGAAGCGGTCGGCCATATGCGGGAGAAGCTGGTCATCCCCGAACCGGGGGAACTGGAGATTGTCGATCGGTTGCGGACTTCCGTCGGCAAGGGGGTCGATTATCACCCCTATTTGCCCCGGGAAGACGGCCGCCTGCCAATGTCGGATTTCGGAGCCGAGCACAGATATAATGTCACCGGTCTGTTCCACGATATGTGGGGCTTTCCCTCCAACAACCCGACAGTCGTCAATGAGCTGCTTAAGCATCTGGTTGATAAGATTGAAAACAACGTCCACGCCATTACCCGCTATAAGGAACATTTCCTGGAGGGGGCGGAATATGTGCTGGTTTCCTACGGTTCTTCCGCCAGGTCGGCCATTCATCTGGCCAAAAGCAGGAGGGCAAAAGGCGAGAAAATCGGCGTCCTGGAGTTGCAGTCCATCTGGCCTTTCCCGGTAGAACTGGTCCGGGAAAAATGTGCCGATGCCAAAGCTGTCCTGGTAGTGGAAATGAACCTCGGACAGGTTATGGCCCAGGTCAAAGCCGCAGTAGAAAAACCCCATCGGGTGTTTCTTGCCAACCGGATTGACGGGCACCTGATCACACCTTCAGACATTAAAAAACTCCTCCGGGTTATCCAGGGGAGGGGAGTATAATATGGCAGTCAATGACTATTTGCGTGAGAGGTTTTTCCCTCATATGTGGTGCCCCGGCTGCGGTCACGGTACCATCCTCAACTCGCTGATCCGCGCGATTGAAGAGCTGCAGCTGAACAAAAACGAGATCGTCATGACCTCGGGGATCGGCTGTTCGGCAAGGATCTCCGGCTATGTCGATTTCCACTCCCTGCATACCCTGCATGGCCGGGCCTTAGCCTTTGCCACCGGAGTGAAACTCAGCAGGCCGCATTTGAAGGTACTGGTGCCGATGGGCGACGGCGACGCCCTGGCCATTGGTGGCAATCACTTCATCCATGCGGCCCGCCGCAATATCGATATGACCGCCATCGTCATGAATAACCGGATCTACGGCATGACCGGCGGCCAGTTTTCGCCCCTTTCCGGGCCGGGAGTAAAGGCCACCACGGCACCCTATCTGACCATTGACAGCAGCTTCGACGTGGTTGAACTGGCCAAGGCGGCGGGTGCCACCTTTGTGGCCCGTTCCACCGCCTACCATGCCAAGGAAAGCACGGAGTTCCTGAAAAAGGCCATTCTGCATAAGGGCTTTTCCGTGGTTGAGATACTCTCCCAGTGTCCCACCCATTACGGCAGGAAAAATAAGGAAGGTGATGCCGTCAGCATGCTGGAACTGCATAAGACCAACACGGCGAAACTCGGTTCCAAGGCCCTGGCAGAGAACCCAAACCTCACGCCCCGGGGGATCTTTGTTGAGATAGATCGTCCGGAATACTGTGAGGAGTATGACAAGATAATTGCCTATGCAACGAGGGAGAAGACATCATGAGCAGAGTACGACTGGTATTCTCCGGCTCCGGTGGTCAGGGAGTGATAACGGCGGCCATTATTCTGGCCGAGGCAGCGGTAATTTATGAAGGCCTGAATGCCACCCAATCCCAGAGCTATGGTGCGGCGGCCAGAGGAGGATCGACCCGGAGTGATATCATTATTTCCGACGGTGATATCGATTTCCCGGAAGTGACCCAAGCCGATATCCTGGTATGTCTGACCCAGGATGCCTACAACAGTTATTCTTCCATTATCCGGCCAGGAGGCCTTCTCTTGACCGACAGCCGTTTCGTGCAGATCGTTCGGAAAGTGGATGCCAAACAGATCGAACTGCCGATGTATGAGAGCGTCATGGAGAAGATCGGCAAACCGGTGGTCTTCAACATCTGCGTGTTAGGCGCCTTGATCGGTATTACCAAGGTGATACGACCGAAGACGGTCATGGCTGCGGTGGTAGGCAAGGTGCCCAAGGACTTTGTCGAGTTGAATACCAGCGCATTTGAGCTTGGTTTGACAATAGGCCAGGAATATATTTAGGCAGCAGCCGATTTCATCAGATAACATCGCCATGAGCCAAAAAAACACTTTTCACATCCCCTACGGAAATGATCGCCTTGGGCTCTGCCTACCTGCCCACACCAGACAACTGCAGGTACAGGAACCACAAAAGTTGATCACTCCTGTCCTTTTTCAAAAAAGGCTGGCCAGTTTTCTGCGTCAAACTCCTCTTGATCTCTCCAGTCCGGTTCTGGTCCTGGCAGACAAGACCAGGCTATGCGGCTATCCAGAGTATCTACCTCTTCTCCTAAATGGCTTTGAACAACATGGGATGGATCCCGGTAACCTGAAAATTATTATTGGCTATGGCACCCATCTCCGCCAAAGTGACGAGGAATGCAGGCGAGGTTATGGTTCAGCCTATGACCACTATTCTTTTATTCACCACGATTGTCAGCTGCAAGATGGTTTTAAAGAACTTGGTCAAACCAAAAGAGGTACCCCTATACGCTTTCGATGTGACCTGCTTGAAGCCAGTTCGATAATTACCATGGGGGCAGTGTCTCACCACTATTTTGCCGGATACGGTGGCGGTCGAAAACTGGTTTTTCCAGGGTGTGGAGAGCGCAATTCCATCTATAAAAACCACGGCCTTTACCTTGACAGTATGGCCGGTACGATTGCCGCTGGCTGCCAACCTGGAGTCCTTGACGGCAATCCACTGGCTGAGGATTTGTTTGAAATAGAGGAAAAACTGCCAGCCGATCTCGCTGTTCATGGTATCCTTGACTCCCATGGCGGACTCTGCAATCTGCTCTTTGGACACGGACGAAAAACTTTTCTTGAAGCCTGTGATCTTCACGGTAAAAACTGCGAGGTCGATTCCCCTCGCTATGATATTGTCATTGCGTCTTGTGGTGGCTATCCAAAAGATATTAATTTTATACAGAGCCATAAAGCCATTCACAATGCGGAGATGTTTGTTCGTGATGGAGGCTTGCTGCTGATATATGGGGAATGCCGAGACGGGGTCGGTTCAAAGACATTTCTGCCCTGGTTTGAAATGGACTCCTTTGCTGCTGCTTTCAGGGAGTTGTCCTGCAACTATCAAGGTAACGGAGGAACGGCGCTGGCCATGATGACCAAGTTGCAGAGGATTCGTATCGGTATGGTCACTGGTCTTGACGATCAAACCCTCCAGCTGATTGGCCTGGAACGTTGGTCCCACGAGCAAATTTTAGCTCATATCGGCAACCTGGGAAAAGAGGTAAGTATCGCCTATATCCCCAATGCAAGTCTCACAGTGAAGAGGATTGAGACACTGTAAGACATCTCCCTGTCACTATCGTATACAAATTGTCGATCTCAGTGAGATACAGTATACTGTCAACATATCTACCAGGCGGTGGCTATTGTGGACTATTTCCGGTTTCCCTGGCAAGTAAAATACCTCCTGTTCCACTTCATCAGAACCAATTGATCATATGCCGGACCTGCCCAGACCTCAACGTCCGATAGCGCTCAAGGATCCCCGTGTCTTCGTAGCTGTCACCCTGCTGCTCGCGGCTCTAATAATCTGGCGTATTGCAGTCTTTACGGAGAAATATAAACTTGACCAGATACGTCGAACCGGCGAATCCCGTATCACCCTTTATACTGAATCTCTGAAAGACAACCTGGAAAAATACCGACATATTCCCTATCTTCTGTCGCGAGACATTCGCATCCGTAACCTCCTCAAAGGCAGCCGGCTGCCAGTCACGGTTAATCCCCACCTTGAAGATTTTGCTTTAACCGCCGATGCTTTAATTTTTGTCATGGACAACACAGGGAATACTGTCGCCAGTTCGAATTGGCGAACGGAGCAGAGTCTTATTAACAATAATTTTGCCTTTCGCCCTTACTTTCAGGATGCCCGGTTGGGAAAGTCGGGCAGTTACTATGCCGTCGGTTTCAAAACGAGAAAACCCGGTTTTTTTGTCTCCTATCCGGTCCTTGAAAACGGGAAACTGCTCGGGGTGGTAGTCGTCAAGGTTTATCTGGAGAAGCTGGAGAACATATGGCGGGAAAGCGGTGAGACAATCATTGTCAGTGATTCTTTCGGTGTATTGTTTCTCAGCAGTCGGCCCGAATGGAAATATAAATCACTCCGCCCCCTGCCACTCCAAACTGCCGACCGGCTTCGCAAAGTTCAGTATCTCCAGCGTCCGCTTTCTTCCCTGGAAATGGAGCGGCAGGCAACCGAGGGCGGAAATATCCTGCGTCTGGACAACATCTCTTTTCTTGAACAATCGCTGCAGTTGCTCAATTACGGCTGGCGAATCCATTACCTGACAGATCTCACCCCGGTCACAACCAGTGTCAGGCTTGCCATGTTGACGACAACTATACTTTTCGCCGCAGTGTTCCTGATTTTGCTCTACATTCGGGAACGGCGACAGAAGTTGCTCTCCAGACAGGAAGCAAGAGAAGCAACGGCGATCAGGCAACTTAATGAACTGTTATTAGAGGAAATCAAACAACACAAAGAAACGGAAGTTGCTCTACAGAAGACTCAGAACGAACTGATTCAGGCCGGAAAGCTCGCCGCTCTTGGTCGTATGTCGGCTGCAATCGCCCATGAACTGAACCAACCGGTTACGGCGATTCGCACCTTTATTGCCAGCTGTAAAATATTTATCGAACGACAGCAATCGGATAAGGTAGGAGAGAATCTGGAGTTTATGAACCGATTAACTGAAAGGATGTCCAACATTACCGGACAACTTAAAACCTTCGCTAGAAAGAGTAAAAGCCACCTGGAATCAGTCGATATGGTCGAAGTTATCGATCGAGTTTTGGCGTTTATCGGTCCACAACTGAACCAGAACGGTGTCGACCTGATAACGGATCTGCCCGCCCGTGGCAAGGCAATCGTCCTTGGTAACGCCATGCAACTCGAACAGGTAATGAACAACTTGGTTCAGAATGGCCTGGATGCCATGAAAATGAGCAGCATGAAGTGCTTCCAGATACAGTTGTGCCTGGAGGGGGATAAGGTTGTCCTCTCCTGTCATGACAGTGGTCTTGGAATTTCGGAGGAGGCCCAGGAATTCATTTTTGATCCATTTTATACGACTAAGGATATTGGCGAGGGTCTCGGGCTCGGGCTTTCAATTTGCTATGGCATAATCCGGGAAATGGATGGTTCTATCAAGGCAGAAAATCATCCTGAGGGTGGAGCTCTTTTTACTCTTCGCCTCCCCCTGGTGGATTTGTTCAATCAGAAAAGCAAAGAGGATATCGTAGAATGACAAAAGGAACCATTTTTTTGATAGACGACGAAGAGAGCATGCGGGTCTCGGTTTCCCAATACCTCTCGCTCTCCGACTACTCGGTTAAGTGTTTCGGAGATGCTCCGTTGGCCATGAAAAAAATTGATGCGAGCTTTGACGGGGTCGTGATCACTGATATCCGTATGCCTGGCATGGACGGGCTTGAATTGCTGCAGGCTGTTTTACAACGTGACTGCGAAATTCCGGTAATCTTGATCACCGCCCACGGAGATATCCGCATGGCTGTCTCGGCAATGCGCCAGGGGGCATATGACTTTATTGAGAAGCCATTTGATCCGGAAATCCTCCTGGAAACTGTTAAGCGTGCAGGGGAAAAACGGCGGCTGATCCTTGAGAATCGTCATTTGAAAGAGCGACTGGAAAAAAGTTCCGGCCTTGAAAAAACCCTCATCGGAAACAGCGATGTCATAGGGAGACTGCACAGTGAAATCCATGATCTCGGTCCAACCGATGCCAGTGTTTTCCTGGTCGGTGAGACCGGCTGCGGCAAAGAGGTTGTTGCCCGCTGCCTTCATGAGATGAGCGACCGCCGAAACGGTCCGTTCATTGCCATCAACTGTGGCGCAATCCCGGAAAGCCTCTTTGAAAGCGAGCTCTTTGGCCACGAACAGGGTGCCTTTACCGGAGCTCAATCGCGGCGTATAGGCAAATTCGAACAGGCAGCCGGCGGCACCCTTTTTCTAGATGAAGTCACCTCCATGCCCCTGAATCTTCAGGTAAAGGTTTTGCGGGTCTTGCAGGAAAGAGAAATTGAACGTCTTGGCGGAAGTGGCCCGATTGCCATCGATATCAGGGTGATCAGTGCCAGCAATAGTGATCCACGCAGCGACTGTCTGCACGGTGTCTTCCGTGAGGATCTTTATTATCGACTCAATCTGGCAGAAATCCATATCCCACCCTTACGAAAACGAGGAAGTGATACCTTGTTACTCTTTGATTATTTCACCCTGCGAGCTGCAGATCGCTATAAGCGTGAAGCGGTGCCTCTTGCCAACGAGGCGGTTACCACCCTGATGGCCTATCACTGGCCCGGCAATGTCAGGGAGCTAAAGAATACGGCGGAGCGCTACGTGCTCTCTTCTCTTCCTGCAGCAAAACGTATCCCCTATATCCTCCAGCATACGGACACGGCCATTGCCCAGCCCCACGGCCCAACGCTTGCCGAACAGGCTGGACTTTTCGAGCGCTGTGTAATAGAACAATCTCTGAGTCGTCATAATGGAAACATCCTGGCGGTCATGGAAGAACTTGATTTGCCGCGACGGACCCTGAATCAGAAAATGCAGAACCATGGCCTGGCTCGTAAAGATTTTCTCGAAGAGAGGATGTGACATGTTACACCGAATTTCATGGCGCTGCCATGTCGCCGCAATTCTCAAACAATCAATAACGGTTTCCGGGCTTTGTATGATGCTTCTGGCTCGCGGCTTGTTCCGACCTATCGGCAGCCGAACCTCGCCATTATATTTTAACGACGGCAACGACCGGTGGAACCTACTATCCGGTAGGGGTTGCTCTCGCGACGCTCACCAAGGTCAAACTCGAACCAAGCTACAATATAGCCCTCTCGGCCATAAGTTCAGCCGGTTCCGGCGAAAATATCAAAATGCTGCGGGAAAAAACCGCCCAATTTGCCATACTCCAGGGACTGTATGGTGCCTGGGCCTGGAATGGTAGTGGAGAGTTTCAGGAAGAGGGACCCCAGTCCTATCTTCGATCCATCACCATATTGTGGCAGAATGTTGAACATTTTGTCATAAAATCTGATTACATTAGAAAAAGAGACATGTCGGATCTCGGCGCCTTGAAGGATAAATGGTTTTCTCTTGGCCAAAGAGATTCCGGTACCGAAGGTTCGGGGCGCTATATTCTCGAGCGATTGGGCTACTCTCCCTATGACGATTTTCAAATCGCAGCCATCGACTATGGCAGTAATTCCTATGCCATCCAGAATGGCTCTATTGAGGCTATGAACATACCGGGAGGCCCTCCAGTCAGTGCAGTCACCCAGGCATATGCTGCGCTAGGTAAAGATATCAGTCTCTTGAGTTTTACCGATGAACAGCTGAAATATGTCAACAGTGACTATCCACTGTGGCACCGCTTTCTTATCCCAGCCAATACCTATCCCGGGCAGGACCGGGAAATAGCCACCATAGCCCAGCCTAATTTTCTGGCAGTCCGAAGCGATGTCGATGACGAGGTGGTGTATCTGATTGTTAAAACGATTTACCGCAATCTCCCCTTTTTACATATCATTCATTCAGCCACCAAGACCATGGCGCTGGAAAAAGCCATCAACGAATTACCCGTGCCTCTGCATCCCGGCGCAGCCCGATTCTACCGTGAACAGGGCATCGATATTCCAGATCATCTTATCGTTAAGTAAAGAATTAATAATGCGGGTGAGTGAACGTATTTCTTACTGGTGTTGATCTTTTTTTGACACCCTTGGATGATGCAGGATTCCAGGAATGTTTGTGTCAAACAGGCAGTTTGTGAATTTTACAAGCAACCAAAATATCATTATCGGCAAACCAATGACTTGAATGAGGAATAACCCAACGTAGAGGAAAGTAAGGTTTAAGAGATTATCTATTATTTCTCCCATATTGGTCACGAAACCGGCGATGGTTTTCTTGAGATCTATGGATGTTTTTTTGATTAATGCAGGGCTATTGCCAATAGTTGCCCAAAAACCAGCAGACTCAGAGACATCTATATCTTCGAATGGATTTGATGATTCAGAATGAAGCTTTAATTCATTATTTGCTGTTGAGATTTGCTCTGCGAAATAATTCTTATAGAGAAAATCGTTCGCAAGAGAAGATAAGGGAAGACAGCATCGTAGTATCGCAATGAGTATTAGAATTCGTATGGTAATTTTTTGTAGAGATTGCAGCCTGTCATTTTCGAACCACATACATACCAATAATATCAAGAGAAATAGAGAAAACACTCGTGGCGCGAGGGATACACTTATCTCATATGAAAGCTTTTGCACACCTAAAGAAGTGATTGCTGTTACCAGCACATCAGACAGCCGTTCTGTCATGTCATCTAAAGGGTCCAGAACTTGTCCCATCGCCAGCGAAACCCCTAATCCTGCTGGTTCCAACTGAAGGTTTGACTCCTTGATAAGGGAAACAGCTGCATTGATCGTCCTGCATGTCACATATGCTAGGCCAGCTTTGGTTATTGCGTCTTTGAAATAACTGTCTGTGTTCGTATCAAAAAAAGGTGTTCTGATAACTGGCGAAAAGAAAAGCACAACCGCAATTATAATTCCTAGTGTAGATATGAATGCCTTTTTTTTTAGTTTTTTTTCTATCATTCAAAGTTGCCCCAACCGTAAGAAATAACGAAACATTTTTGCAGTATTATAATTCTTCTTCGCTTATTTCAGACATACTTTTTGAAAGATCAAATTCCTGCTTGTCCAATTTCTCTACCATCTCATTCAGCATGCCTTCAAGTGCTTCAGTTTTACCAAAAGTATCAAAAGGCTCAGTGTCGCCGACATGGTGCCACAGATTAGAGTTTAGGCGGAAACATGAACAAAAAGCAGAGGTGATTTCATCATTTAATTTTAAGGCTGTCTGGCCTGATTTTGACTTGTATGTTGTCATATTTTATTAACCTTTTTCCTCTTGGTGTAGCACCGCCGTTTATTATTTAATAGTTGAGTGCGCATTTTTCACCAGCCTTGGGCGTATGACTCTCTTCTTGGGTCTGCACCAGCCACAAGTGTTTTAGATTCTTCATTGATTAGGATAACACAGACACCACCAGCCTTCCAGGCCCAATCCGGCCAAGCCATAACTTCGTGGCCACGTTGTTCGAGTTCCATTATAACCTGGGCATCAATTCGTCTTTCTGCTCTCAACAAATTAGGATGGTAGTCATGGGGGGTAAAGGAATTTGGATAGGAAAAAGTCGCAAAACGCGGCTGTTCTGTGGCTGTCTGCACTTCCATGCCAAACAGTACAACGTTTAAAAAGGTCTGCAAGATCGTCTGACACTGGGTGTCTCCGCCTGGTGTACCGATAAGCATCCATGGCTTATCGTTTTTAAAGATCATAAACGGTGCGGGAGTGAGTCGAGGTCGCTTTCCTCCCGCTACTGAACTTGCATGTTTCTCGTCAACAAAGGATTGAGAGCCACGGGTGGAAACCACAATTCCGGTTCCCGGTATCACTGGCCCGCTAAAAGACATATCACTTGGCACTGCAGAAATGCAATTGCCATCTTTGTCAACTACGCAGATATAGCTGGTGTCGAGGTTGTCGTTTTGTTTTTTGTTCGGCTGCACGGTATGGTAATGCATATCGTAGTCTTCCTGCAGAGGAGTGTTGTTAAACTGCCAGGGATCACCAAAATCGGGCATAGCTGGACAGGAAGTCTCTTTGATACGTTCTGCGCATTTTCCAGCATACTCCTTAGACAATAACCCACTGATCGGTACCTTGGTAAATTTAGGATCACCGTAGAATTTTTCTCGATCAGCGAAGGCAATCTTGAGTGCTTCGGTGACGGTGTGAATATACTCGCTGCTGTTATGACCCATTTTTTCCAGATCAAAATGTTCAAGAATATTGAGGGACTGCAGCAATACGGGGCCCTGGCACCATGGACCTGCTCCTTTAATGGTGTATTCTCGAAAGGTTACACTGATGGCATTTTCTTCGGTACAGGAATAATTTGCCAGGTCACTGGCCTGCATCAGTCCATTGTTTTCTGCATTGAATGCGACAATATCTCTCGCGATGGAACCCTTGTAGAACTCATCGCGGGCGGCACTAAGGCCTGTGCCACGATCCCCTCTCGCCAAGGCATTTTTTTCAGCTGCGATCATTCGCCGCATGGTTTTTCCCAGATCTTTCTGGTAGAAGATTTCATCGACTTCAGGAGGCCTGCCATTTGGCTGGTATATTTTTTTATTAGAGGGCCATCTCGCGTACTTGTCTTTCATCTCATGCAAAGAATTCCGCATAAATTGGTGCATGGGGAAACCGTTTTCAGCTAGATCCACAGCGTCGGCACAGATTTCTGCAAAAGTCATGGTGCCGTATTGTAGAAGAGCGGTTATCCAGGCACCGGGCGCTCCCGGCACAATACAGCGATGTATGCCATCGGGTATCTGACCATTATGGTTCTCTTTGAAAAATGCCACATTCGCCTTTTCCGGCCAGACGCCGAGGCCGTCAATTGTCGTTGTCAGGCCGGTCTTGGCAAGGTGAATCATCATAGGTGCGACTCCTGCAAAATTGACCATGTCAGACTGGAGTACCGTCAGACATAACCCTGCCGCCACCCCCGCATCGACAGCATTGCCACCTTTATCGAGTATTCGCATTGCTGCTTGCGTAGCCAGATTGTGGCCAGAAACCACCATCTGTTTTCTGCCGCGAATAGCTGGGCGATATGAGGTCCTGGTCTGTTCGTAAGCTGAGTAGATTTTTTCGTCAGACATCCTGTTGTTCCTTGTAAAATATGTAATTCTTGAGTAGTGGCGTAGGAAAAATCAAGCCCATCCTGAATGCAGTCCTGGCAAAGTTCTGCCGAGATAAAAATTTATCTATTGGGAATTTGCAATATTTTCAATTTCTAGGCTGCATTTGAACATATATGCATTCTGGCTTTCAATTTGCACTATAATCCTTATAATTTGCAAGGTTGATGGCGTCGTAAAAACTCTTCACCTGCTTCGTTGTTGCGATCTTTCTATCATTACGACGTACTCTAGTACGCCGAAATAATAGAAAGATCTTACGCCTCGCAGCTGAAGTTTTTTACTTAGCCATCTCAAAATAGAGCTTTTTATTAATTTCTCAAGGTTGTAATAATGTGTACCGTCAATACCAAAGGAAAAAACATATATGGATGAGCAGATAGTTAAGGAACTTGTAGATATTGTTGGAAAAGATAATGTGTTGACTTCGGTGTCCGACAAAATTACCCATTCCTATGATGCCACCCAGGAGCGGCATTTACCAGATGTGGTGGTGTATGCCGGCACAACAGAAGAAGTCAGCCGGGTTGTGAAGCTTGCCAACCGTTGGAAGATACCGGTTTTACCACGTGGTGCGGGCAGCGGGTTTACCGGGGGGACACTGCCTGTCCGTGGCGGCATTGTTCTGGTCCTGACCAGGATGGACAAGATCATTGAGATAGATATCGAAAATCTCACGGCGGAGGTGGAGCCCGGCGTTGTGACTGCTGAACTTCAGCGGCAGGTGGAAAAACTAGGGCTTTTTTATCCACCGGATCCGGCGTCGAAAGAATTCAGCACGCTGGGGGGTAATGTGGCGGAATGTGCCGGAGGTCCGCGTTGTGTGAAATATGGTGTGACAAAGGATTATGTTCTGGGACTCGAGGTGGTTACTCCCACCGGGGATATCATCAGGACCGGCGGCAGGACCTTGAAAAACGTGGTCGGCTATGATCTCACCAAACTTTTTGTAGGTTCTGAAGGCACACTTGGGATTGCCACGAAAATCATCCTTAAATTAATACCCAAGCCGGCGGCGAAAAAGACCATGCTGGTCCAGTTTGAGACCATCGACGGGGCGGCCAAATCGGTTTCGGCGATCATTGGGGCGAAGATCATTCCCACGACCCTGGAATTCATGGATGCGGCTACGATCAACTGTATTCGTGGGGTCAGTACCCTTCCTTTGCCGGAAACGTGCCGAGCTATCCTGATTATTGAAGTGGATGGCGAAGCCCAGGTGCTTGATCAGCAGGTGGAAAACATTCTTGCCATTATCAAGCCCTTTGGTATCCTTCATACAAAAATTGCCGAAACCGACGAGGAATCTGAGGAGATCTGGCAGGTACGCCGCATTGTCAGTCCAAGTCTGCGTAAGGTCAACCCCGATAAATTCAACGAAGATATTGTCGTACCCCGTTCCAAGGTGCCGGATATGATCCGCGCGTTGGAAAAAATCTCAACGGAATATGGCGTCCCCATCGTTAATTTCGGGCATGCCGGGGATGGTAATATCCATGTCAATGTGATGGTCGATCTGAAGGAAGAGGGGATGTCGGAAAAAATGGAAAAGGTGATGGATGAGGTTTTTGGTGCTGCGGTCAAGCTGAAAGGCGCTATTTCAGGAGAACATGGTATCGGTACTTCCAAGGCTAAATATATGAATATGGAGCTGGATATCGCCACAATCTCTTATATGCAGCAGATTAAGGCGGCTTTAGACCCGAATAATATCCTTAACCCCGGCAAGATCTTCCTCGAGAACTATCCCCCGCCCCCGGCAGAAACGAGCACCAAGTAAGAATTAAATTATGAGCAAGAACAAGAGCCTGAAAGATTTTGAGAAAGTGATCCGTGAATGTGTCAAGTGCGGTGTATGCCAAGCCCACTGCCCCACCTATCAGGTGAGCAAAAGGGAAGGCGCGGTTGCCAGGGGGAAAATTGCCCTCGCCGCCGCTCTTCTTGACGGTGAAGTTGGGCTTGAAGAGCAGTTGCAGCGGGATATCAGCATGTGTCTGATGTGTGGTTCCTGTGTTAATAAATGTCCGAATAAAGTGCCGACCAATGAGATCGTTGGTGCCATCCGTCGGGAAATCACCGACAATCAGGGGTTGTCCCTCATCGGTAAAGGGGTCTCGACCCTCCTTGGTTCCAAGGCGTTGATGAAGACACTCAGTAAGAGTGGGGCTATCCTGTCTCCTCTGGTACTGAAAAAAGTCCCGGAGACAAGTGGATTGCGGTTGCGTTTTCCCACACCGATAATGAAGGATCGTACGGTACCGAAAATAGCCTTTCGTAATCTGTTTGACCGAGTGCCGGAGTTTATCGAAGGTCGGCCAGACAAGCCGGTGGTTGGTTTTTTTGCCGGGTGTTCCATAACCTATGCCTATCCGGAAATAGGTGAGATGATGGTTTCTATCCTGCAGCGGATGGGTTATTCGATCTTTATACCGAGATCGCAACAGTGCTGTGGAATCCCTGCCCTGAGTTCGGGGAATGGCAACCTAGTCGAGCAGTTGGCCGAAACCAATGTGAGTGCTTTTGCAAAAAGAGAGGTCCAGCACATCATCACCGCCTGTGGTTCGTGCAATGGCGGGATAGGGGAATACTACCAGACCATGAAGGCCGATTATGATGATTTTACCGACAAAGTTATCGATTTTAGCGTTTTTTTGAAAAAAGAAGGATTGTTTGAAGAGTTGGCCGGGCTCGAAAAATGGCCGGAAAGAGTAAAAGTTACCTATCACGATCCCTGTCATTTGAAAAGCCAGGGGATAACCAAAGAGCCGCGAGAATTGTTACAGTCGCTTCCCAATGTTGAATTTGTCGAAATGGAAAGTGCTTCTACCTGCTGCGGCCTGGGTGGAACATTTTCCGTTTACCATTACGAGGTCAGCAAGGCAATCGGTGCCAGGAAAGTTCCGGGCCTGAAAGAGAGTGGTGCTGAATTGATAGCCACAGCCTGTCCCGGATGTATTATGCAATTGCAGGACATCATCAATCACGCCGATCTAAAGGTGAGGGCAGTTCATATTCTGGAACTGATAGCAGAGGCACTGAAGTAAATAATCCTGTAAAGATCATCGCTGGTTCTGCCATTTATGTTGCAAGATCGGGAAGATCCAAATAGGGTAGCTGTCGGGACATTTTGTCTCATGAGGATATAGTCTGTAAGGTTCTAAACAATATGGGTGAAATCGATGAAAGAAATGGAAACTATTGAATGGCAGGATTTTGCCAAGGTCGAATTGCGTGTCGGCAAAATTATTTCAGCAGAGGTATTCAAAGAAGCACGAAAACCCGCCTATATCCTGCAGGTCGATTTTGGCGAGGAAATTGGGATAAAAAAATCAAGTGCACAGCTCACCGATCTCTACACGCCCCAGGAACTGGTCGGCAGGTTTGTTGTTGGCGTTGTGAATTTTCCAAGGAAACAAATTGGTCCCGTGATGTCGGAATGTTTAATCACCGGGTTTCATAATAAGGAAGGGGCAGTCACTCTTTGTGTTCCCGATCTGGATGTTCCATTGGGGGCAAAATTGTGCTGAACATTTCACAGCCGAAGATGCGTGGTGGAAAATTCCAAGAATGCGGAAAACTGATCAGATTGCCGGAAATTAGACAAGCACACGGTCATTTTCAATCCAAAGGGGGTATTGTGAAATCACATCACTCCCCAAAACAGGCATCGTGCCACTTCTCAGAGAGAAGTGATATTATCTCATGATTACAATCATATAATGGATTAAGTGTTTTTGTCCAACCCATTTCCACACATCTTCGCCTCTTTTGAGTACTTCCCAATAGAAATATTTTGAGATATTTCATGAAATTATCCTTTACAAGCAAGGAACGGCATGATATTTGAATGGAGAAAGGTGAAAGAGAGAAAGAGGCTGCTGAGCCAGCGCCTGTAATGGTGCACATATTCAGCAAATATTTACAAGATACGGAGGGGATTATGACTGCAAGAGAGGCAATTAGAATCCTTATGCTTAGCCCAATCTATTTCCAGATACCTCCTAGTGACCGAATTCAGCTCATCAAGGACTATTGTATACTTTTTGTTTCAGACCCAAAGAAAAAGAAATAACCTGTTCGTATCTTCTTTCAGTTTTGTAACTCTAAGTTCAGTACTCCGTGCCATTTTGTATTTCCGCACTGAATGATATCCTTCCATGTAGTTTTTTAAAAGAGTTACCCGTTCCCAAAATAATAAATCAGATTACTGCAGTTGGGAAGCCTGCCCCTCTTCAGGTTGTTTAAACGCAGCCCGGATTAACAAAAAAAACAGAGGTTTCTGGTCTTTTACCTGGCTGTATTTGAGCTCCTTTGAAATTAAAACATAATTTTTTTGCCGGACACTTCACTTTATACAATAGTCTCAGTTGTGTATTGTTCGATCTTGATTACCTTACAAGAAAAGATTGCTAACCCCAGTAAACGAGATAACCGCCTTTGTGAGTTTGCTCCTGGGACCTTTTTTCGTACTTATTTTGTTCTGTTTGTCATCGGATCAATGATCCCGGCGATGTGGAGAAAAGCCATTTACTGCCCTTTTGGACTAAAGTGGTTTCAGACGACCTATCGAGAGAACATATCGGTGATCATGAAAAAAGTATTGAAACTCAACGAGAAGCAAACCGGTTGGACCGGGGGAAAGTATGGATTACAAGGATTATTATAAGACTCTAAATATCTCCAAAGATGCATCGCAGGAGGAGATAAAAAGGGCCTATCGAAAACTGGCTCGTAAATTTCACCCCGATGTAAATAAAGGACTGGATGCCGAAGCTAAATTTAAGGAAATAAGCGAGGCCTATGAAGTATTGAAAGATGTGAAAAAGCGCAAGGCTTATGACACCTTTGGCAGCAACTGGCAGGCTGGTCAGGATTTCAAACCACCTCCGGACTGGGATGCCCATTATTACAGGACAGGCGGTCGTGGGCAACAGCAGAGATCTTCAGAGCATTTCAGCGATTTTTTTGAGTCACTCTTTGGTAGAGGGCAGAGCTCATTTTCTGCGGAAGATCTCTCCTCTTTTGGACGGGGACGCCCTGCCAAAGGGGAAGATTTGCGTGCGAAGGTTTCCATATCCCTTGAAGATAGCTATCGTGGGGCCAAAAGAACCATCACGCTCAACAGAACGGTGGCTGACGGTAGTGGGCGTCTGACCATTCAACCTCAATCGCTGCAAGTCACTATTCCTAAAGGAATAATTGAGGGGCAGCAGATCAGGCTGGAAGGGCAGGGAAATGAAGGTTATGGCCAGGGGCAGCGTGGGAATCTGTTCCTCGAAATTGTTTTTGAGCCGCACCCGCTTTTTACTGTCAGTAAACGCGATATTTACCTTGTCCTGCCGGTGACTCCGTGGGAGGCAGCGCTGGGTGCAACCATTGCGGTGCCCACACTTGGTGGCAGTGTCGATCTGACGCTTCCCGCAAATTCCCAGGGCGGTCAAAAGCTACGCCTGAAAGGCCGTGGCCTTTCGTCTAAAACGCAGACCGGACACCAATACGTGACCATTGCTATCCATGCGCCACCTGCAAAAACGGCTGAACAGAAAAAATTGTACGAAAAGATGGCAAAACTCATGCCCTATAATCCTAGGCCGGGGTTTGGAGGTTGAACGATGAACGACGACTACTGCTACACGGTTCTGGACGACAGCATGACTTGGGGTATTGCCGAGCTCTGCACACTTTGTAGGGTAGATGTCGAGGTGGTTTACGAGATGGTCGACGAGGGAGTGCTGATCCCTGAGGGGACATCCCCTGAGACCTGGCGTTTCAATGCGTTAGCTATTAAGAGGATTCAGATAACACTCAGGTTGCAGAATGACCTGAGAGTTAATTTGCCGGGAGCGGCTTTAGCCCTCGATCTGTTGGAAGAGCTTGATGAATTGCGAGGCCTGCTGAGACAGAGTTCTTGAACGAATACTTTCAATATTTTTACCGACCGGGAATCTTAGTACCTTACAGATTATTTTCTTGTTTTTTTGCAAGAAAATAATCTGTCGCAAGGCACTTGTCCCGGCTTTCTTCCCGTTTACCGGGGTTAAACATACTATGAAGAAAATAAGCTTATTAATGGCTGTTACAATTTTGAGTTGGCTCGGCTGGTTATTGGGTGAATCCTATGGCCTGATGACCGCATATTGGCTGAGTTTTGTCGGGAGTCTGACGGGTGTTTTTGTGGGGTGTTGGTTCAATCGGAGGTATCTGGAATAATGAATATATTGCACCGTATACTATTCGTAACAGATGGTTCTTTTTTTATTTAAACTTAACCGGTGAGTAATGGAGCATCTAACTTGATAAAGGAGGTCTTGATGGCCTCATTGCGTATGTTTTTTGTAATTTAACGAGGTCAAAGTGAAGTACCCAAGCCCCAGATAAACGGGACTTATTTTCAAAACCCCATGAGGGGTAGCAGAGCCGTACTGAAATAATTATTTCTAAGGCACTGTAAAGGAGGAATAAATGAAGATCTATGTTGGGAATATGTCCTACGAAGTTAAAGAGGATGATTTAAGGCAGGCTTTCGGCGAATTCGGCGAAGTTGAGTCCGTCAGTATAATCATGGACAAAGTGAGCGGCAGGTCCAAAGGTTTTGGCTTTGTCGAAATGTCCACCAAAGAAGCGGGTGAGGCTGCCATTGCCGGCTTGAACGGCAAGGATTTGAAAGGCCGGGTGGTTACTGTCAATGAAGCCAAACCCCAGGTGAAACGTGATGACCGCGGTGGCGCAGGTGGTGGACGTGGCGGTAATAGGGGAGGTTTCGGTGGTGGTGGCGGCCGCGGTGGTCAGGGTGGCAACAAAGGCAACCTAGGCGGTGGTCGGGGTGGCGCCGGTGGTGGAAAAGGTGGTGGCTACGGTGGTGGCGGTGGCCGTGGTGGAGACAGATAGCACCGGCTCAAGGCTCAAGGTGTTTTCCTGAACGAACAGACCGGCTAAAACCGATGGTTTTGCCGGTCTTTGCTTTGGTTAAGCTTCTGCAGCTCTTCCCCTATCTTAGATGTTTCATTTTATACATGTACGTTCTTTTTCCACCGCCGTGGAACCTCTCTCCAGCTCGCTCGGGTGGGCTCGCCAACAAGACGAATAGTAGCGTCAGAACTCCTGTGATAACTCCAAAAATATGCAAAAATATAGTAGCTTCATCATTCCGGATCAAGTCCGGAATGACGGCAAAAAAGTCTTTTGCCGGATCCTCAGACCCCGACGACATGAGTCCAGCTGAGTTTCATTAAAAAAAAAGGAGAAAACGTGTTTACAGAGATCCATATTCTCATGACCTACCAGTGCACCTTTGAGTGCGATCATTGCTTCCTTTATTCAGGTCCCTTCGCGGAGGGCACCATGACCTTGTTGCAGATTGGTCGAGTGCTTGAACAATCACGAAAAATCGGCAGTGTACGGTGGATATACTTCGAAGGAGGAGAGCCTTTTCTATTTTATCCTTTATTGCTCGAAGGTGTTAAGCGTGCCAAAAACATGGGATTTCAGGTCGGGATAGTGACCAATGCATACTGGGCAACATCCGAAGAAGACGCAGCATTCTGGCTCAAACCGCTTCATGAACTTGGGTTGGATTACCTCAGCATCAGCGACGATTCTTTCCACTACAGAGAAGAAGACAATTCTGCCAAACGAGCGTTGACGGCAGCTCACAAACTGGGCATGCAGAATTCATCAATTTGCATTCAGAAGCCTTTTGTCGAGGCATTGCCAGGTGAAAATCAAACTAAAGGCACCTCTGTCATTGGTGGGGGCGTGATGTTCAAGGGAAGAGCTGTTGAGACATTGACGGAGGGGGTACCTCGAAGACCCTGGCATCAATTCACCCAATGCCCATATGAGGATCTCCAATCGCCTTCAAGGGTGCATGTAGATCCTTACGGGTATGTTCATATATGTCAGGGTTTATGCATGGGCAATATATGGCAAAGGCCGCTTTCAGAGCTTATCGGCGAATATAAAGCCGAGTCGCACCCAATATGTGATCCTCTTACGAAAGGTGGGCCCGCTGCTCTGGCAAAGCAATACGAGGTGGCTCACGAGGAAGAATATATTGATGAATGCCATTTTTGCTATCTTGTTCGTCGTGCTCTTATCGACAGGTTTCCAAGGTGTCTCGCCCCAAGGCAGGTCTATGGGCTTAAGGGAAAAGAATCCTGATTCGTTCGGCGGGGGTAAAAGGAAAAAGATATGGTGATTGAAAGAAAGAGCCGTGTCCGTCGATTTGAGCGCATGTTTATAAAAAAGGTAGCTGAATGGGGAGAGTTGGGAGTAGGAAATTACTTGCCCATACGATTGGAGTGAGGTAGTTTATCGCGCAGCGACGTGATGATGCCTTAGGGGCGCTAAAACAAAAGGACTTCATGTCACAATCTATCACCTGCCTATAGATGGATCGTTCTTCTCTAAAACAGGTGATCGCTAACAAGACGTTGCCAAGATTTCGCCCTTCTGCATTACGGTATTTTGATGTCCTCGACATGCTTGATGTCTACCTTCCCCATGAGAAGCAACGAAGTTCTTAAGGGTACAAATTCAGTGACTTTGAAATGATCTTTATTCCCAACCTATCAACGTGAAAAAAAAAGATGTTCCCCAACATTGCGGACTGCTCTCGGGTACTCGTGAAGTCAATTACGCGATAGATGCAGACGGCAGGTACACACTCGAAGCGAGTGTAGGTTGGGAGGCAAAAAATATTGCCTTACGTCAGGCCTGGGAAGCGATCGTCGATCAGCTACGTGAGGTGATGGCTGAAATTAAGGCTGGAAGGAAAAGTCCGCTGTCCTATCATATGGTCAAAAATCAGATGGACACTGCGTTGCTTTGCCAGTATTCGGGTGTTGCCCGCTGGCGGGTAAAGCGTCATCTGAAGCCGTCGGTGTTCGCAAAACTTGATTCGGTTGCTTTGATCCCCTATGCCAATCTGTTCGGTGTCAGTGTCGATGACCTGCGTATCGTACCGGACGAGCTGATTTCACCGTTGGCAGCGCTCGATCAAGCTGAGGCAGCTGAGCCGTGAAAATAGATTTTTCCCATCGTCAGTTCGCCCATTGCGAGAGCGGTGTGACAGCCAATTTGCTCAATCATCATGGATTGCCTTGTTCCGAGGCGATGGCATTTGGTATCGGCGGAGGGTTGTTTTTTGCCTACGTGCCATTTGTTAAGATTAATTTTTTGCCACTGATCGCTTATCGAATCGGTCCAGGCAGTATCTTTGGCAAAGCGACCAAGCGGCTCGGAATTAAGGTGAAAAAAAGGAAATTTGGCAGTCCGGATGTTGCAGAAAAGGAGCTCGATCGATTGCTTGAAGCAGGGCGTCCGGTCGGTGCTCAGACAGGGGTATTCTGGCTACCGTTTTTCCCTCCGGCCTATCGGTTTCATTTCAATGGTCACAATCTCGTCGTCATCGGTAAAGAGGGCGAAGACTACCTGATCAGCGACCCTATTTTTGAAGAAACAGTGCGTTGTTCTGCCGCCGATCTGCGCAAGGCGCGCTTTGCCAAGGGGGCACTGGCACCGAAGGGGAAAATCTACTACATTGAAAAGATGCCGGCTCAATTCGACCTGCCGCAGGCAATCGAGTCTGGAATCCGGGATGTTTGCCGGGTGATGCTGAAAATTCCGATACCGCTGATAGGGGTGCGTGGCATCCGTCTGCTGGCACGACACTTGGCTAAGTGGCCAGACAAGCTTGGGGAGAAACAGACGATTTTACATCTCGGTCATATCATCCGTATGCAAGAGGAGATCGGTACCGGTGGTGCCGGCTTCCGTTTTATTTACGCGGCCTTTCTACAGGAAGCGGCCGGGGTACTGAAAAACGACAAACTGATTGATCTATCGCAGCGCTGCACCGCGATCGGCGACCTGTGGCGGGAATTTGCTCTGATTGCCTCGCGGGTCTGCAAAGGGCGGGCGGTGGTACAGGATTCGTTTGACGACCTGGCCGCGTTGCTTTGCCGGTGCGCAGCATATGAACAAGATTTTTTTAAAGATTTGCGGTCGGCGATCGCCCGCTGATCACTATTGGCGAGAACCGATGATACAGCCCGCCACTGAGAACGCACTCTCGATTGAACAACTGGTTAAGCTTTATCCCCGTGCAGATCGACCGGCGCTGGATGGCTTGACCTTATACGTTCCGCGTGGCAGCATTTTCGGCTTGCTTGGCCCAAATGGGGCGGGAAAGACGACAGCGATCTCGATTTTGTGTACCCTGCTGCGGCCGACCTCCGGCAAGGTTACTGTTCTCGGGCATGATGTCGCTGACCAGGCGGATGCGGTCCGCCGCTCTATCGGCCTGGTGCCGCAGGACATCGCACTCTACCCAAGCTTGACGGCGCGTGAGAACCTGCGTTACTTTGCGCGAATTCTGCGTATCCCGGGGCGTCGTATCAAGGAGCGGGTCGACGAATGTCTGGACTTGGTCGGCTTGACCGCCTGCGCCGACCAGCGGATCGCAACCTATTCCGGGGGGATGAAACGCCGCGCGAATCTGGCGGTCGGGGTCCTGCATGAACCGGCGATCCTTTTTCTCGATGAACCGACAGTTGGAATCGATGCGCAATCACGCAACCTGATTATCGATCGTCTCACCCAATTGAACCGCGCCGGGATGACCCTCTTTTACACGACCCACTATATGGAAGAAGCGCAGCAACTCTGCGACGAAATCGCGATCGTTGACTCTGGTAAGGTGATCGGTCAAGGTGCACCGACCCAACTGATCGACGAAGCCATCGATTGTGAAAATCTTGAAGATTTGTTCCTGTCAATGACCGGAAAACAGTTACGCGATTAAGTGGAACGATATGTTGTTACTGGTAAATGTAAAAAAAGAACTCCTGCTGCTCAGCCGTGATCGCGGTGGTCTTTTAGTCCTCTTTGTGATGCCGATGTTGCTGGTGTTGGTGCTGTCGCTGATTCAGGACAATCTGTTTCGAGCCACAGGGGAGACTGCGACCCGAGCACTGTTTGTCAACCTCGATGAGGGAGCGTTGGGGGCGGAATTAGCAGCCCAACTGCAGGCAACCGGAGCCCTCGAACTGGTGGAGGAATTCGCAGGGAAGAAGGTCAACGTCGAGAAAGCCCGACAAGCGGTTTTAAACGGGGACTACCAGTTTGCGATAATTGTTCCGGCACGATTCAGCGACGAAATCAACGCGGCTGCAGAGGCAACAGTGCAGGCGGCCTTGAGTGAGAAGAAAACGACTCCGGCTGCAGTCAGCCGTTTGACGCTTTATTTTGATCCGACTGTGCGCGGAGTCTATCGAACGGCGGTGATAAGTGCCCTTGAACGAGGCGTTCTTGGCCTGGAAATAGAGAAAAAGAGCGAGGCATTCGGGCGGCTGTTGCCAAAGGAACTACAACGCAATCTGGATAAACAGTTGTCAGTCTATGGGGCTGGTGGTATGCAACTCAAGATGCCGCAACTCAGCTCCGATTGGACCAGGCAGCCCTTGATCGAACTGCGCGAACAATCGGCCTATCCTGAAAAATATGCAACGCTTCCGACCTCAGTGCAGCAGAACGTCCCGGCCTGGACCCTGTTCGGCATGTTTTTTATAGTGATCCCGCTCGCCGGAACCTTGATCCGTGAACGGCAGGAGGGGACCTTGACCCGTCTGATGACGATGCCGGTGGGGAATGTCGGTTTGCTGCTCGGCAAGGTTTTCGCCTACCTGATCATCTGTCTGGTGCAGTTTGGTTTGATGCTGGTAGTCGGTAAGTTTATCCTGCCGCTTCTTGGCACCCCGATACTCGAACTCGGCTCCGCGCCCTTTGCCTTGCTGGTCGTAGCGATGAGCGCGGCGCTGGCGGCCTGTGGATACGGCATTCTGGTCGGGGTACTGGCTCGGAGTTACGATCAGGCTTCGACCTTTGGCGCGGTATCGGTGGTGATTGCGGCGGCGCTGGGTGGAGTGATGGTACCGGTCTATGTGATGCCGCGCGTGATGCAGAACCTCAGTGTGATTTCGCCCCTCGGTTGGGGGCTTGATGCGTTTCTGGATATCTTTGTTCGGGGCGGCAACCTGATCAGTGTGCTGCCGCGTGTTGCAGCGTTAGGCGGATTTTTCCTGGTGTGTATAACCTTCGCTCTGCTGGTGTTTCGACGCCGGCGGCAGGGTATTTAATGTGATCGACCTGAGACAGGCATGAATGGAGTAAAAGATACATGAACGACAGTTTGGAACGTGAGCTGGTGGTGCTGGTAATTGACGTTTGTAATGTTGTGGACGTCCTCCCGGAAGATGTCCCTTTTGATGTCCCCGTGATCGGACCGGAATCGCCTTTGGGGCTTGATTCGCTCGATGCGTTAGAGGTGGTGGTGGCGGTACAGAAAACCTATGACGTGCGGATTGGGGGAGAGGATTCGAGCCGAGAGGTCTTACAGTCTTTCACAGCCTTGGCCGATTATATAAGGTTGAAACAGGAAGACGACGCCTGATTTGAATTCTCCGGAGAAATAGAATGAAATGGCCAAGACTCTTCGAGATTGAAGACCAAAGATGGCTACCACGGATATTGCGTGACCAGATTACGGATGCTCTCCGATATTTGATCGTCGAAATGAAAATATATGACCCTATTATCCCGGAGTTTCTTTGGGTCATGCAGAAATCGCAGACGAAAAAAGTCGTTGATTTGTGTTCGGGAGGGACAGGACCATGGGAGTACCTGATAAATGCAATCTCAAACCCTGAAGAGAGTGTTGCGGGTATAACCTTGACCGATTTATATCCTAACGAAAAAGCACTCAAGGCCTTGTCAGAGAGCCATTCCCTTTTTAATTATAAGTTGGATTCGGTCGATGCCCTGAATATTGACGAACAATTAATAGGGGTTCGAACGTTATTTTCCAGTTTTCATCATTTTGAACCAGCCAAAGCCACATTGATCATCCAAGATGCCGTTGATAAACAAATGCCTATTTGTGTTTTTGAATTTACCCAGCGGCGGGTGATTGATTTCTTCATTGCGCCGATTTTTATGGTTCGCTTATTTGCAAAGCTCTTGTTTACAAGGCCATTAACAATTTCAAGATTGCTGTTTTCCTATTTAATACCGATAGTTCCGCTGATATATCTGTGGGACAGTACTGTCTCTCACTGGCGAAGTTACTCGCAGGAGGATTTAAGAGCGATCCTCAACAATGTGCACAATTCCGAATCGTTTGAATGGGAAATAGGGGAAAGTTCCTCTGCTAGAACGCCATTGAAAAATATCTACCTGATTGGCTACCCAAAGAAAAAGAAACAGGAAAAGCATACTTCCGGAAAAAAAATTCAGACGACGGTCAACTGCATATAGCACATTGAAAAACGACCACTTTCAGGGATGAAGCAGAGCAGTTTCTGCCCTTTTTTTAGCCGACCTGAATGGAACAGTTCTTCGAGGATTATGTAGATCGAAGCTGATCCGGTATTGCCCTTGGTCGTCAGGTTGGTAAACCAGCGCTCAAAGGAGATGCCAAAGCCGATTTTCTCCATTCGTGCCTGGAGTTCAGAGCGGAAATAGTCGGAAGAATAGTGGGGGAGAAACCAGTCGAATTCGTCGGCGTTCAGCCTATATTTGGCTATCAGGCCGGGCAGCGTACGTTCAACGGCAGTGGTGATAATCTCCCGGTTGAGTAACTTGACATCCTGTTTTATCAGGAAACTGTTGGCTGTCAATGCCTGCGCAGAAGATGATTGCTCGCGCCAACCGCGTAGGGAGCCGTCTTCCAGCTTGACTGCCCCGGCGTACATACAGGTTTCCATTTCACCTGCGAAGGAGAGCAGGTCAATCCAGTCAACCCGTAAAGACAGCCCTGTGGCTGAGGGTTGGTTGCTGAGATAAGCAGCACCTGCGCCGTCAGAGAGCATCCAGCGTAAGAAATCGGCTTCAAAGGCGATTGCCGGCTGCTCTTCAATTTGAGCAGCTTTTGATAGGTCGGCAGGTCCGCAAAGACTTGCCCGCAGGTAAGAAGAGACCAACTCGGAGCCGGTGGCGACGGCATGGCTGGTTTGGCCGGAGGCGACACTCATCCAGGCGTATTTCATGGCACTCATCCCGGCGGTACAAATCCCTGCAGCATTCATCACTTCACAGGGCCGCCCCTTCAATTCTCCATGAACCATCGATCCGTGGCCGGGCATCATCTGGTCGGGGGTCGAGGTGCCGCAGCAGAGACATTCAATCTGACTCGGAGTGAAATCCGGTTGCGGTTTCAAACGTCGGATCGCCTCGGCTGTCAACTGTGCGTTGGTGTGGGTTGTCGCACCGGTTGTCGGATCAATGGCGTAGTGGCGGCTGTCGATGCGGTTATTCCGCAAAATGATTTTTCGGGTCCGCGAGGGGAGCTGATTAACCATTCCGAGAAGCTCTTCCATCTGTTCGTTGGTCACGGGAGCGTTTGGCAGGAAGGCTGCAACGTCGGTTATATAAACGGCCATATGTCTTTAATCCTCTAAACGAAAAATAATATTATTCTCTTTTCCTTCAGGAAATAATTTTCCTGTTTTGATGAACGAAAATAATCTGTAAGGTACTAATCCCGCCCAACAGCATTGCGGGATAAGTTCCTTCACGAAATTCTCTCTCAAAAAGCAGAGATAGAATTTCTAAGGTACTAAAGTTTTGCTGACTGATGACCTTCGGTCAACAGGGTCGCATAGCGACGGTAGAAAATCTCTTCAGTGAGCCGGGTAGGTAGCACTGCGTTGGTTAAAGTGTAATAATCGAGGTCGTGAATACTGATCTGATCACCCAGCTGCTGATAGAGTCGGGTACCCGGCAACGGGGTCAGGACAGTGTGCATCGGCAGCTCGATTTTTTGACTTTTGACAAAGTCACCAAGTTTATCGAACTGTCGGTCAGTATAGTCGGGGGAGATAATAAAATCACCGACGATGGTCAGCCCGAGTTGGTGCAGGATCTCGATCGCCTGCAGGTTGGTTCCGGCGCTGTTCTCTTTGTTCATGGCGCTTAACGCTGCATCGTCGATCTCTTCAAAGCCGATTACCACGGCTCGCAAACCGATCTCTTTCCAGCGTTTAAGCAGTCGCGGATGTCGTACTACCGTGTCGGAGCGCACATCTGCCAGAAATTGTTTTTTGATTCCGGCGGATTCGATCGCTTCAGCAAGCTTCAACGCATGACCCGGATTGCCGAAGGTGTTGGCGTCGACCAAACGGATCACGGGGCTTTGCAGGTTAAGGATGTCTCGGATAACCGTTTCCGTGCTTGCGGTCAGGTACTTGCCGCCGGTAAGTGGGCCAATACAGCAAAAGGAACAGTCATAGGGACATCCGGCTGCGGAGACAACAAAGCCGAGCTGCAGGCCGAGGGTTTCCAGGGTGTAGTGGGGGCGATATCGCTCGACTAAATCGTAGCGGGGAGCCTGTTGTTCCGGTAAATCGTTGCGGTTGAATGTGCGCGGCTGGTAACGCAGTGGTTTTCCAGGGTTTGTGCGGGCAACACCCGGTATTGTGCGATTGGAATCATCCAGGGCCAGCGCTTCGGCCAGCTCTTGCAGGCTCTGCTTACCAAGGCCGATGACGATCCAATCGATCATCTCACGGTTGAAAAACTCCGGGTCATTCGAGGCATGGACACCGCCGACAACTATGGTTGTCTGCAGGCTTTGTTTGATCTCGCCGGCTAATTTGAGCACTGTTTGTGCTTCACAGGTCATGGCCGTCAGGACCACCAGTTCAGGTACAAAGGAGTTCAACTCCTGTTGCAGTCCCTCCGGTTCGACCTTCAGGTCGAGAATACGGACCTCATGGGTGTTCAGATTACCGGCCAGAACTTCAAGCGCCAGCGGTTCACCACGAAAAATCTGTTTGATCGAGGTGATGCCAAAACGCTCTTCAGGTATGGAGCGACCACAGTTTGGTGGATTGATGAGAAGTATATTCATGATCTGGAAATGGAAACAAATTGAAAATTTACCTATTTGAAGTGTCCTTGTAACTCACTTAATGGCTCTCGTTCTGAACGGCCGTTTTTGTCCACACGACCGACAACCGGATATGTGTGAAGGGACAGGGTGAATATGGGGTACACTCGATTTGCTCATATCCTATATGAATCTGGCCGCAATGTTCACCACGATGAGCAGAAAACCAAAAAAACAGCCAAACTTAAGGATTTTGACATGTTTATCGGTTAAATCATTCCATCTTTTTGGTTTGAATAGACCACTTGACAGAGATAGAAATACAAGTGCCAATATTGAGTAGGCGACTACAACTCCCATTTGTTTTTATCTCCTTTATATTCAGATTCTTATTGTAAATATACTAAACAAAGGCTCTGCCGGCGCAGTACTCGGCTCGTCTTGACATCAAAACTCGATTGTGATGTACTAAATACAATTGCAGGTCACTTTCAATAATTGTTTTTTTAGACAACCATTTTGTTGTGTTGTGAATGAAACACTCGAGTCTTCGCTTACCGGGAATCTTTGCTTACCTCAAGTCTTCGTTTATCTGAATTAGAGCAAAAAGGCAAATTATTCAATGTACCCTGAACTACCAGAGGCGGCGGCCAGAGAGGAAAATAATCGACAGCAACCTCCATCCCTGCCTGATGAGCAAGAAATCACAGCCACATATTAAAATACGATAGGGGTGATAAGTGCACATGAATACTTATGTTATCCGGTAGAGGATTTGATAATTGATCATTTTCGATCCTCTCGAATGAGTCAACTGGACATCAACTGAGAGGAATAGTAATAACAATATCAAGCAATACAGGAAAAACGCATGACTCGTAAAAAAATTCTTTTTGTTGACGACGAACCCAATATCCTTTTGGGACTGAAACGGATGCTGCATTCGATGAGGAAAGAAATGGATTTCTTTTTTGCCGAAGGCGGCAAAGAAGCTCTGATAATCCTCGCTGAGCAGGATATCAACGTTATTGTCTCCGACATGCGTATGCCTGGCATGGACGGTGCCGCCCTGCTGAATAAGGTGATGGAACAGTATCCGCAAGTCATACGGATCATGCTCACCGGACATATCGATGACCACTCTATTGTGCGAAGCATTCCGGTAGTGCATCAGTTTCTGTCAAAGCCCTCTGAACCGGAAAGCCTGAAGGAAGTACTTACCCGAGCCTGTGCACTTCAGGAACTTATCACCAGTGAACGGCTCAAGACTCTTGTGGCCAGCCTGGGTAGCCTGCCGAGTTTACCTGAGGTGTATGCAGAATTGCAGGATAAAGCTCATGACCCGGAGTGTGACATTGGTGATATTGCCAAGATTATCGGAAAAGATCTGGCCATGAGTGCCAAGGTTTTACAATTAGTCAATTCTGCATTTTTTGGACTTTATAAAAGGATTGACAGCCCGGCAAGAGCGGTCAACCTGCTGGGGTTGGACACAATTAAGACCCTTATACTCGGTGTTGGGATTTTCACCGAAATGGCTCCTGTCAGGGACAAGGGTTTGTCAGTTTCCGCTCTCTGGAGGCACAGTGTTACCACTGCTACCTTTGCTAAAGAGATTGCTTCACTGGAAGGTGCTGAAAATGCTGTCATTGAGAATTCTTTTATTGCAGGAATTGTTCATGATGTTGGGAAGCTTTTGCTTCTTTCAAGCCTTAGTGACCAATATTGTCAGGTTGTGGAGAATGCAAAAACTCAATCTCTGACACTTTTTCAGGCAGAACAACAAATGTTCGAGGCCGACCATGGTGACGTAGGGGGTTATTTGATGGGGTTATGGGGCTTACCGGGAGTGGTGGTCGAGGCCCTCACTTTCCACCACAAATTGGGCAGTTATCCGGAAGCATCTTTCTGCCCGGCCCTGGCAGTCCATGCAGCTGATGTTGTCTATTATATGTTGAATCCAGAATTATGTGTGGGCAAACCGCCGGTTATCAATCTTCCCTATCTGGAAGAAGCCGGGCTAGACCACAGGTTTGGTCTGTGGCTGGAATTATGTAAAGAAATCCAATCGGAAAACGATTATAATCAATAAAATATCTCATTTTGGGACGGGAACCGGTTAAGGTTTGGTTTTTAAAATAAAGACAAAAGAGGGATTCATGCAAAAGGCTCAAGATATTATGACAAAAGATGTTGTCACCGTAACACTTGCAACAACAGTCACGGAGCTCGCCCTGCTGCTTGCATCCAAGAATATAAGTGGAGCCCCCGTTCTTGACTCGTCAGGAGCTCTTCTTGGTGTGGTCACGGAAAGTGACCTGATAGACCAGACCAAGAAGATCCATATCCCCACTGTGGTAACCATTCTTGATTCGGTTTTTTACCTCGAAAACCCGGATAAAATGGAAAAGGAAATGAAAAAAATTGCTGGTTCAACCGTTGGTGATATCTACACTAAAGATCCGAGAACGGTTGCACCGGATACTCCCCTCGACGAGATAGCAACTATTATGGCAGAAAAAAATGTTCATACTCTGCCGGTAATGCGAGGTGATACGCTGGTCGGGGTAATAGGGAAAAAGGACATCATTAAGACATTAATATCATAGCTAATACCAGCGCCAGCTATTCCTTGGAAAAAAAGGAATATTTGTTTTTTCCCTGAAGTTTAGCCTGATACAGGGCAACGTCGGCATTTTTTATCAGAGTGGCGGTGTCTTTGCCATCTTGAGGATAGATGGCTATGCCGATACTGAGGGTCACATAAAGCTCATGCGTTTCGATCTTGAAAGGACTGGAAAATTCCTGAAGAAGACGATCAGCGAGATTGATCACCTGATTTTTTGCAGAGACGTCTGCTCCTATAATCTGGAATTCGTCGCCACCCAGGCGGGCAACTGTATCTTCTTCCCGAACCAGAGAAAGTAACCGTTGACCTGCCTGTTGGAGGAGGACATCACCAACCGGGTGACCAAGGCTATCGTTGACCTGTTTGAAATTATCAAGATCCATATAAAAAACGGCTACCTTGGTTTGTTTTCGTTTTGCCTTTATCAAAGACCTGGTAAGACGGTCTTGGGCAAGATAGCGATTAGGCAGGCCTGTGAGAGCGTCATGGTACGCCTGATGCTTGATCTGTTCTTCCTTCTGCTTCATGTCGGTGATATCATGAAACACGGCCACATAATTCGTTACTTGACCGTTTGCATCGCAAATAGAGCTTATAGAAAGAATTTCAGGAAATACTTCGCCACTGGCCCTGCGATTCCAGATTTCGCCAACCCAGCTGCCTTTCTCCAATATGCTCTGCCACATTTCTTTATAAAATTCAGGGTCATGGTGTGCTGATTTTAATATTCTGGGGTTCTTGCCGAGAGCATCACTCGCTGGGTAACCAGTGATAGTAGTAAAGGATTGATTCACTGCGACAATATTCCCTTCTGCGTTGGTGATACTTATTCCCTCCAGTGCATTTTCAAAGACCTTGGCGAACAGTTTGAGTTGTTGTTCGGCGCGGGTTCGTTCATTGATTTCAAGCTCCAATGCCTCGGTTGAAATCCTTAACCGTTCAAGATAATTATTAAAGTGCCTGCCAAGCATTCCGACTTCGCCCAAAGCATCTTCTTCCATCAGGCCACTGTAGTCTCCAACTGCTACCGCACTGAGCTTTTGGGTAAGCCGGGTAATTGGACGCGTTATGGCTGTTCCCAGATAGAGGCTGAGTGGCAGAATCAACAATAAGGTGATAAAAAGTGTTGAGAGAAGAATTATTTGCAATCTTTGCAGAGGCTTATATATCTCGTCGAGATATGCAACCGATGCGACAATCAAGTCAAGCTCGGGTATAGACTTGAAGACAACAATCTTTTCCCGTGTACTCGTCTTACCAGAGTCTTGGGAACGATAGGTCAGTTGACCATTCTTTCTTTGGAGCATTTGAGCAAAGTGAGGTTGCAGCTGAATGTTCCGAGGATCATGAATATTTCCCGCAAGCCGCGGATGGAAAAGGATTTCTCCTTTTCCCGAGAGGATATACGCATAGCCACTTGCGCCGAAGCTGAACGATTCAACTCCGGCTTTGAAATCGTTGATGTCCAGCAGAGATTTGAATTCATCGCGATAACTGGAGACGGATATAATCCAGTCCCAGGGTTTGAAGTAGACCATATACAGAGCTTTGGCCCGCTCTCTCTTCTCTCCCGGATTCTTCCATTGATATTCAAGATATCCCTCTTTTATCGTCTGTTGCTTTTGAGAAAGCCAGGTGGATGATATATCGTTGTTTTTCATCCGTTTGTTTGGGTGAACCGCTACTATTCCCTTGCCGGTAAGGACATAAGTATATCCTGTTTTCCCGATGGTCTGACTGAGAAAGATTTTCTCGCTTAAGGTTTTCGCTTCAGCTTCAGTTATCTCCCCACGTTCAATCTGCTGTTCAAATCCTTTCAGGAGTTGAAAATTATTTTCGGAGATCGCCCGGAGGTGATTGCGGATGGAAACATCGGCAGTAGTGCGCACCATTATTTTGATTACTTCGGCGGATGCAGAGAGCTCGTTGTTGATATTTTGCTCGATAGTTTTACGAATAATGGAATAGGTCACCCCGCCTGCGATGATAAAAGCAATAATAAAAATTAGTGAAAACCACCACATAAGGTGGTATCTGATGCGGAGTTTTTTAAGAAATTGTAGCAAAGGTATTGACCTGGCGTTGAGTGAGTTAATGTGTGTCGGAGCTTTTTGAAATCATAGAAGATACATCAATTATATTTACTCCGGCAGTTTATAGGGACTAAGGTCTATTGCCGGATAATGAGACCATTTCTTTGCTACAGCCTAAAGTATATCAAAAATTGTAATCAATGGGTAGAGAGTGGGAAAGGAATGGAAGATTGATTGAAAAAAAAATGAAATGCAATATAGTTGCATTACCTGAAGTGAAGTAATAATGCTGATTAAATCTTTATCGATTCTTTTTAAAATGGCAGAACAATGATGAAATATAAAATAATTTCTTTTAAATTCAGTCTGTTGTGTATTTTATTTTACGTTCCGTTTTGTGCCGGGGCAGGCAAGCCTACTGTTTTTGTCAGTATCGTTCCGCAAAAATATTTCGTGCAACAGATTAGCAAAGATCTCGTGAATGTAGAAGTGATGGTGCAACCTGGTGCGAGTCCGGCAACCTATGAACCCAAACCCTCGCAGATGACGAAATTGTCGTCCTGTGCTGCATATTTTGCTATCGGTGTTCCTTTTGAACAAGCGTGGCTTGACAGGATCAGTGCTGTTAATCCAAACATGAAAATTGTTCAGACAGACAGGAATATAGAAAAGATTGCCATGGCACGGCATTATCATGAAGAGATGGAGGGAGGGCGTCCCGAGGAGAAGGTGCACCACGAACAGGAACAAGCCGGACAGACCATCCTTGATCCGCATATCTGGTTATCCCCGGTCCTGGTGAAAAAACAAGCAGCAGTAATACTGGAAGGCTTGACGGCAATATCTCCTGAACATGCGAAGGATTTTCAGACAAATTATCACATTTTTCTGGAAAAAATTGATCAACTCGACCTTCAGTTAAAGGCTATTCTTAAAGGTAGAGAAGGCATGCGGTTTATGGTGTTTCATCCGTCATGGGGCTATTTTGCCAAGGAATATGGTCTTGTGCAAGTACCGATAGAAATAGAGGGGAAAGCTCCAAAACCAGCTCAACTAGCTGAACTTATTCGGCATGCAAGAGAAAGTAATATTCATGTTATTTTTGTGCAACCACAGTTTTCCCGGAAAAGCGCAGAGGTTGTGGCCAGAGAGATCGACGGGAAGGTGATCTTTGCCGATCCCCTGGCAGAGGACTGGTTCGCAAACCTGAGAGAAGTTGCCGAAAAATTTAAGCTGGCTGTTAAGTGAGGTTTCTGGAAACATGACTATTCCTATTGTCCAAATCGATGATCTCTATTTTTATTACAATGGCCAGGAAGTATTAACAGACATAAACCTAACTGTAAATGCAGGCGATTTTGTCTCAATCATCGGGCCGAACGGGGGCGGAAAAACAACCCTGCTTAAACTGATCCTTGGGCTTCTCAAACCCTCCAAAGGGACGGTTAAGATAAAAGGTAAGGCTCCTGCCAAAAAGGGTACGGTAATCGGCTATGTTCCACAGATTATCAATCATAATCTTAATTTTCCCGCCAGTGCCATGGACGTCGTATTGATGGGCACATACGATCCGAATAAACGATTCATGTTTCGCAATAAACGAAAGGATCGTCAGCAGGCCCTTGAGGCTCTCGGACAAATAGGCATGGCGGAACATGCCGGGCGAAAGATTACCGATCTGTCCGGAGGGCAACGTCAGCGTGTTCTAATCGCCAGGGCCTTGGTGACCAAACCCGAACTTCTTGTGCTCGATGAACCGACCGCCAGCCTTGATACCAAGGGGCAAACTGATTTTTTCAGGCTGCTGAAGGAACTTAACCGGGAATTGACGATTCTTGTGGTAAGTCATGATCTCCTGATTGTTTCGTCTTATGCCAAGTCGATTGCCTGTGTCAATAAACGACTGCACTACCATCAGACTGTTACTTCAACCGGAGATCTTATGAACGCCTATTACTCATGCTCCGTGGAAGAGGTCTGTCCGGTTGAACATGTTCTCAGAGGGGTTCAGATCAAATCTATGCCGGAGACTGCTCAAAATGATTGAAGCCCTCCATTTTGAATTTATGCAAAATGCCCTGGCTGCAGGTATTCTGACGAGTATTCTTTGCGGCATTATCGGCACCTTGATCGTTGTAAATAGGCTGGTTTTTCTCTCCGGCGGGATTGCTCACAGTGCCTACGGCGGTATCGGTCTGGCCTTTTTTTTCGGCTGGCCCTATATGGTCGGGGCGATTGGTTTTGCCCTTTTTTCAGCGATGATAATGGCCGCTGTCTCCCTGAAATCAAAACATCGCGCAGACACTATCATCGGGGTGATGTGGGCGATGGGGATGGCCTTCGGCATTCTGCTGCTTGACATCACCCCCGGTTATAACGTCGACCTGATGAGTTATCTTTTCGGATCCATTCTCAGCGTACCGAAATCTGATCTTATCACCATGGCCGTTATTGGGGTTTTTATCCTTGGGCTCGTGGTTTATTTTTTCCAGGATCTCCTGGCTATGTCTTATGATGAGGAATTTGCCCAGATCAGGGGCGTGCCGGTGAAACGGCTCTATTTTATGTTGATTGGTATAGTAGCTGTAACCGTAGTGATGGTCGTTCAGGTAGTGGGGTTGATTCTGGTTATTGCCTTGCTCACGATTCCTCCTTTTATTGCCGAGAAATATACTAAGTCAATGATTACCATGATGACTCTTTCCTGTTTTCTCGGGATGTTTTTTACCACGGGCGGACTGTGGTTGTCCTACACTTTCGACATGACCTCGGGTGCAGCAATCATTTTTCTGGCAGGGATCGGTTTTTTTGTTTCCCTGGCGAGTGACAACCTGCGGCTTATAGGAAAGAAAGGTTCCGCAAACGGCTAACTGTTATAACTATGAGAATCTAACCTATGTGTCAAAATTGCGATTATGAAAATATTCTGGGTGCCGTTGGGCTTGACGCAACTGTCAATCGCATCCATATTCTGGAAACAATCGGCAATAATAATTATCCCCTCACCGCGATGGATATTTTTAATATTGTTGATCGAACACAATCAATGAATCGGGTCACCGTCTATCGGATTCTCGACTTACTGGTGGAAAAAAAGATTCTCGAACGGCTGAATGTCGGCAGTCGGGCGGCCTATTACGGTCTGGCGGCAAATGAAAACCACGCGCCACACCCTCATTTTTACTGCACCCAGTGCGGGCAGATGGAGTGTTTAAACTCGGAATCGATTAACGTCAACGCCGACAGATTAAGAAAAAGCTTTCCCGGAGAGATCAAAAAAGTTGAAATCCGGGTGGATGGAATCTGCAAAAACTGTTTAAAACACCAAGTCAACTGATGCAGTAGTGGTTTAGTTTTCCTGTAGCACAGGCTGGTCGGTGGTTTCCTCCAGATCCTGGTCTTTGGCATGGGTTTTCGCTATCAACATATAGATGGACGGAATAACGAACAGGGTAAAGAGCGTTCCGATGGACATTCCGCCAACCAGCACCAGGCCGATTGAATTACGAGCGGCAGCTCCTGCGCCGGTAACCAGGGTTAAAGGAAAATGACCGGCGATGGTGGCACCGGTGGTCATCAGGATCGGTCGAAGTCGAGTTATGGCAGCTTTGTGTACAGCTTCGCGTTTGGTGTGACCTTGTATCTGGAGTTTATTGGCGAATTCGACAATTAAAATACCGTTTTTGGAAACCAAACCCACCAGGGTGACCAGGCCAACCTGAGAATAGATGTTCATGGTGGTGGTCCAGCCATGGGTCCAGAACGGCACGTTGGGATCGGGCATCTTCAGGAAGGTGAAGATCATGGCGCCGAACATGGCTAAAGGGACCGATCCGGCCAAAATCACAAAAGGATCGCGAAAACTGTTGAATTGTGCTGCCAGCACCAGAAAGATCAAAATCACCGCCAATCCGAATGCCTGAATAAATTTATTTCCTTCGGTGCGCAGCTGGCGCGACTCACCGGTATAATCCAGCACATAGCCCTTAGGTAGAATCTTTGCGGCTTCACCTTCCAAAAATTGCAGCGCCTCGTCCAGAGGTCGAACGGCAACGCCGCTTATTTTCACTGCATTAAGTTGTTGAAAGCGGTTCAGCGAGCGCGGCACGGTGCTGTTTTTAATGGTAGCGACGGTGCTGAGAGGTATCAATTCGCCATTTACGCCTGTGACATAGATGTTGCGTAATTGGTCGGGGTTAAGGCGATCCATGCGCTGGATCTGTGGGATAACCTTGTAGCTCCGGCCGCTGATATTAAAACGGTTGACGAAATTCCCGCCTACCATAGCTGTTAGATCCGCACCCACCTGTTGCAGGTTGAGACCCAGATCTGCCACCTTGTCTCGGTCGATGACCAACTCAGACTGTGGTTGATCTATTTTGACATCAATAAGGGGTGGGAAGGCGAACTTGCCGCTTTTCATGGCCGCCAGCTGGATCTGGTTGGCGAAATCCAGGATCTGTTCAGGTTCGGCCGTGGAAGCCAGGACAAATTCTACCGGGAATTGTCCACCTCCGGGCAGAGCTGGTGGGGTTACCGGAAACATTCGGATTCCGGTGATGCCGTGCAATTTTTGCTGTACTTCGGGCATAATTTGAAAAATATTTCGATCTCGCTCCTCCCAGGGTTTGACGACCATGCCACCGAAACCCGAGGAAGGCATAGTTATCTGAAAGACAAACTGAGTTTCGGGTACGCTTAGAAAAGCCTTATTGACTGCAGCGGCATAGAGGCTGGTTTGGTCGAGGGTGGAATCGGCGGCTGCATCCAGGATACCGAAAATGACACCCTGGTCCTCGGCCGGTGCCAGCTCCTTGGCCGACATGTTGAACATGGGGATGGTCAGCAGGCTCAATAAAATCCATACCATGTAGACTGCCGGTCGTGCATTGAGAGTTTTATTGAGTAATTTTGAATAGAAATTATGGATCTTTCTAAAATCACGTTCGATTTTGCCGGCAAAGCCGTGTTCTGTCATGCCTGCTTTGAGAAGCCGTGACGACATCATGGGCGATAACGTTACCGCCACGATGCCTGAAATGAACACGGCTCCGGCCAAGGTAAAGGCGAATTCCCGAAAGAGCGATCCGGTCAAGCCACCCTGCAAGCCGATGGGTGCATAGACGGCCGCCAGAGTGACGGTCATGGCGATCAGCGGGCTCACCAGCTCACGGGCACCCAGAATGGCCGCCTGCATGGGGGACTGGCCTTCACTCAAGTGACGTTGAACGTTTTCCACCACCACGATTGCATCATCTACTACCAAACCTACGGAAAGCACAACCGCCAGAAGTGTCAGCAGGTTAATGGTGAAACCGAATACCTGCATGAGGAAGACGGCACCAATGAGAGACAAGGGGATGGCGACCACCGGAATAATTGCCGCTCGAAGCGACCCCAGAAACATGAAAATGATGATAATCACGATGAGCAAGGTTTCGCTGAGTGTCTTGATTACCTCGTGGATGGCGTTGTTGATATAGGCGGTGCCGTCGTAGGCGATGCGGCTCTCGAGTCCGTTGGGAAGCTGTTTGCCGATTGCGTCCATTTCGACCCGGACGCGCTTGATCACGTCCAAAGAGTTGGCGTTAGGCAGGGGCCAGATTCCCATGAAAACTGCCGTTTGGCCTGAAAATCGCACCTCGGCGTCATAATTTTCGGCACCCAGAACTACATTCGCAATATCCTCAAGACGTACGATAGCTCCGTTTTCTTCCCGGATCACTAAACGTTTAAATTCTTCCACTGAACGTAGGTCAGTGTTGGCCGTCAGGTTAACCTGAATCAGCGAGCCCTTGGTTCGGCCCGCCGCGGTGAGAAAATTATTGGCCGTCAAGGCTTCACGCACTTGCACAGGGCTGATATTATAAGCAGCCATACGGTTAGGCCGGAGCCAGATGCGCATGGCAAAGGTGCGTGCTCCCAGGATGTCGGCTCGTTGGATGCCTTCCAAGGCAGAAAGCCGGGGCTGAACGACCCGAACCAGATAGTCGGTAATCTCATTCTGCTTGAGCACCTCCGAGGTAAAACTCAGATAGGCTGAGGCAAACTGGCTGTCGGCTGATTCCACGTTGATGATGGGCACTTCGGCCTCCGGAGGGAGATCTCCGCGCACTTGATCTACTTTGGAGCTGATCTCCGACAGGGCCTTGATAGGGTCGTAGTTGAGCTTCAAACGGGCATTGATGGTAGCCAGGCCCTGGGCGCTTGTGGACTCAAGGTAGTCAATGCCGTCTGCTGCGGCAATAGCACGTTCCATGGGGGTGGTTATGAAACCGCGTACCAGTTCTGCGCTGGCCCCGACATAGGCGGTGGTAACGGTGACCACTGCGTTATCGCTACGTGGATACTGGCGCACATTCAGAGAGCGGATCGCCTGCAGTCCCGAAATAATGATCAAGAAGCTTATCACCAGTGCCAGTACGGGGCGGCGAATAAAAATATCGGTAAATTTCATCGACTAACTCTCTGATGGCTTGGGGGCCAGCTTGAATTCAGGTGCCAGTTTATTGTCTATCACGACTTGCTGGCCGTTACGAAGTTTGAACACACCGGTACTTACTACGGTTTCTTCGGCTTTAAGCCCCGAGGTTACGGCGATAAAGTCGCCGCGCTTCACTCCGAGACGTACGAATTGTTGGCGCACTGTTTTGCCCGCCGGTGAGCCGTCTTTATTTTTTTTCTCTTCGATCACAAAAACTGAATCACTGTATGGCGCGTAAAGAACGGCCGTGGCTGGAATGGTCAAGACTTCCTGCTTAGCCGGCAGGACCACTGTCACGTTGACATACATGCCGGTACGCAGTTTCTCCTCGGCATTGGCCATTGTGGCCTGCACACGAATGTTGCGCGTGGCTTCATCCACCTCCGGGCTGATTGCAGTGATTTTGCAGGTCATAACCTGATCCGGCAGAGCGTCGGAAGTAACCCGGACTGAGAGGCCAGTGTGAATTCGAGCCAATTCCTGCTGAGGGAGGAAAAAGTTGACGAAGATAGGATCCAGAGACTGTAAGGAGACAATAGGTTCGCCCTCTTTAAGAACTTGGCCGAGGTTTACTTGACGAATACCCAGACGGCCGGAAAATGGGGCACGAATGGTTTTCTTGGCGATCACAGCCCGAATGTTGTCTGCCTGGGCTAAAGCTTGGGTGCGTTGAGCCCGGGCACTGTCAAAATCAGACTGGGAAATGACTTTATCAGCCAACAGCTTCGTGGATCTTACGAATTCTATACGAGCCAGCTCAGCCACTGATTCGGCGGATCGGAGTTGGGCCTTCTCTGCTGAAATGTCCTGCTGCACCAGCAAGTCACCGGCTGCGACGTGGGAGCCGGCTTCAAAGGCAATGTGTTCTACCTTGCCGGTTATCTCGGCGGTTACCGTTACCCCTTGTACTGCAGCCAAAGAACCAACCGCAGTCAATAACGATTCCCAGGAACTGGAGGTTACCGGAACCGAGGTGACGATTTCGGGTGGAGGCGAAAATTGTTTGCCCTTATCAATCATCGCGCGGATTTGCAGGATTTTTATGCCTGCCAGGATTCCAACTATCAGAATCAGACCAAAGATGGCCAGAATAATAGGTTTTTTCATGATAAGAATTGTCCTCTTAAGATAGACGTCTGCTACCATTTCTGCCAAACGCATGATGCTGCAATCAAACCTAAGATAATAGCGGCTACAAAGATGTCAATTGTCCTGACTGACTTTAAGCATATGGCTCAGTACCACCTTTTTTATACTGACAGTATGCAACATAGGATGTAATAGAAAATTCTTGACTAGACAACGATAACTAATTACATTTAGGATTAATTATTAATGACAAAGGATTCTCATGCAGCTCCGAATGACCAACCAGCGAGAAATCATCCTGCGCGAATTGAAAAAAAGCAAACGACATCTGACAGCAGATGAGCTGTACGATATCGTCAAGAAGGGTATGCCGCGCATTAGCCTTGCTACTGTCTATCGTAATCTTGAGATACTATCGGAGGCTGGGTTGATAGGTAAATTAGAAATAAGTGGCAGGCAAAAACGTTTTGATTTTGATGTCTCGGATCACGATCATATTTATTGTGTTGTGTGCCACAGGGTTGACAATCTCATTGTTGAAAAAGAAAACATAGATTCGGAGCAGCTTGGTGCCGGCGTTGGATATTCAATAACCGGCTATAGATTGGAAATCATAGGTATATGCCCTGAGTGTCAGAAAAAAGAAAAAAGCAGGCAGAAAAAGCAATGAGTGGATGTGGCGCCCCTATTTTCCAAAATATTTCATTCTATTTGGAGCTGATAGGAAAAAAGTGGTAATCTAGTGCTACAGTGATGTGAAAAGTTAAGAAAAATATTCCCCATTATGGTGCTGTATGCAGGAAATAATTGCAAGAACCCGGACCTTTAGACGGTTTGTGGAGAAGGATTCGATTAATGTAGCCACGCTTTACGATCTCATTGACCTGGCAAGGTTAGGAGGGTCGGCCCGTAATGGTCAGCCATGGCAGTATATGATTGCCAATAGTCCGGAACTCTGTGAGAAGATTTTTCCCTATCTCGGCTGGGCTGGTTATCTTCCCGATTGGAAAGGCCCGGTTGCGGGGGAGCGTCCTTGTGCCTATGTCCTCTGTCTGTTAAATAAAAATCGACTAAAAGGACCAGAAAGTGAGGCTCAGTTTGATCTGGGAGTCGCGAGCCAGAACCTGCTGCTCGGGGCCATGGAAAAAAGGATCGGAGGGTGTCGGATCGGCGCGTTTAATCCAAAGCTGGCCTCTCTTTTTAAACTGCCTGATCACTTGCATCTTTCATTGGTTATAGCACTCGGCAAGCCAAGAGAGACTGTCATAATTGAAGAATGTAAAGACGATGATGAATCAGATACTGGCGCGATGAACATGGTGTGCACCATGTACCGAAACGATCCCTGCAGAGCTGTCTGGTAGACATCGAATTACTTTAAAGCAGCAAAGGGGACGAGATCCTTTAGGTAGGTCATTTTGTAAAAAAGCAAGAAAACAATCTAAAACAAACTCGTAAGATGCAACCTCCAGCACAACGTCATTCCGGGCTTGATCCGGAATCTACATCTACCAGAAAATTCTGGATTCCGGATCAAGCCCGGAATGACGCAAACCGAAGAGTTAAGGCTTTTACGACGCCATCATCTAAAACAATCTGTAAGGTACTAATCCCGCCCAACAGCATTGCGGGATAAGTACCTTCACGAAATTCATCTCATCAAAAAACATGAAATAGAATTTCTAAGGTACTAATGTCTTCTCCTGTTATCCGCACCTTCAGCTACCACTACCGGGAAAAATATGGACATGGGGTAGGCAAGATCCCCGTCGATATGGGACAACCTTGTCCAAACCGAGCACGTGGGGGCTGCATCTTTTGTCGACCGGCTAGTTTTACCCCTTCCTATCTCAAAAATAAGGATGATCTCTTAAGGCAAGTAGCAGCAGGCAAAAAACATCTGCTGAAAGGGAGATTCAAAAAATATTTTGCCTATTTCCAACAGGAAACCTGCACATCACTTCCCGTCGAGCAGTTGGTGCCTGCGTTTCGTTTGCTGTTGGCAGATGTTGATTGTATCGGACTGATTCTCTCCACCAGGCCTGATTGTGTAAAAGATCAGCTTATCAAGTCGCTTGCTGAACTGATCAGCAAAACCGGCAAGGAGTGTCTTTTTGAGCTTGGACTACAGAGTGTTCATGAACGTAGTCTAAAAATGCTCAACCGCAATCATAGCTTTGGAGATTTTCAGGATGCTGCCCGGCGGATTAGAGCAGCTGGTTGCTTTGAGCTGGGAGCGCATTTGATTTTTGGTATCCCCGGTGAGAGTGAAGAAGATATGCTCATTTCGGTCAGGACGGTTTGTGAACTCGGAGTAAATGCACTGAAGTTGCATCATTTGCAGGTCATCCGGGACACCCCCTTGCACATGCTCTATGAACAGGGAAAAATATCTCTCTTCTCCCTGGAAGAGTATTGCCGCTTTTTACTCAAAGTTCTGCCGATTATCCCGCCTGAGGTGACAATTCACAGACTCTGGGCGACCGCTCACCCTGACCTGCTCGTTGCGCCCAAATGGAACGTGCTTGCCAGTAGTCTCAGTGGAGCATTGCGGGAGAGGATGGCTGAATTGGGGGTCTGCCAGGGATGGATTTCAGGGACTACCTCTTCTCTTCTTTGTCCTCCTATCTAATAATGCTGTCCTTTATTTTACTGTACTTTTTGGTCGTTCATCGATGGAGCTAATTATTATGGATTGGGGGCTGGACCGATCGGTGGGTAACGCTTATATGTTTTAGGAGAGCCAAACAATGTTTTGATTTGATAATTTTATGTTCATGAAGATTGAATAGACACGGAGAATGTCATGGCGAAACAGAAGAAGAAAAAATGCTGCGGCAAGTTCAAAAAGGACGGCGGTAAACGGTGTAGCAAGTGCCCGAAAGGATAGTTCTATTTACGATGGTTTTATTTACTTATTTACATTAGGGTGTTGTGATACTCCACCGGTTGGCTGACGTCGGCTGGAAATGCCCAGGTCGTAATTGATTCGAGCGAGCGGGGAATGCTAATAAAATTGCCTTGTTGCAGGTCGCAGCCCATTGACTTCAAGATGTTGAATGTCTGCTGATTTTCAACACCTTCTGCAACTACTTTCAATCCTAGATTATGACCAAGCTGAATGGTTGCATTGACAATGGTTGCATCACTTTCATTGGTGAGCATATCCATGACAAAGGATTTGTCGATTTTTAACTCACTCACAGGGAGCTTTTTAAGATAGGCGAGAGAAGAATAACCTGTGCCGAAATCGTCTATAGAGATATTGACACCTTTTTGATGGATACGATCCAGTACAGCAAGGGACCTTTCAGGGTCCCCCATGATGGATGTTTCTGTGATTTCCATAAACAGAGATTCAGTTGGGAAGTCGAAAACTGTAAGTAAATCGTTGAGCACTTCAGGAAAATCAGGGTTGAGGAGACTGAGTGCAGAGACATTGACGGCAATGCCGAAATGCATCTTCTTCTTATGCCAGATTGCGCCTTGTCGGAGTGCATTTCTGAATACCCATGTAGTCAATTCTTCTATTAACCCGGTAAGTTCGGCTAGCGGAATGAATTCATCTGGTTGTATGAGACCATGGCTGGGGTGATTCCACCTGACAAGCGCTTCGACCGCCTGGAGTTGGCTGGTTTCACTCAGGACCTTGGGCTGAAATTCTAATACAAGTGCGTCACTGTTTATTGCCTGCCGCAATTCCCCCATAAGGGTTAGTCGGCGTGGGCTGTGTTTGTCGAAATCCTTTGAATAAAGAGCATATCCAAGCTTATTTTTCTTTGCGCAATACATCGCGACATCAGCCCGTTGTATCAGCGTGTCCGCCTCTCTCCCATGTTCGGGAAAGAGGGCTACCCCGATACTCGCCTGAACCTCAAAAGCCAGGTTCTCCAGCGCGAACGTGCCGGCGAGAGATTTTTTGATTTTCTTGGCTACTTTTTCTACATCGTCTTTTTCTGCCATCTTTGGCAAGATAAAACCAAACTCATCACCGCCGATCCGGGCAAGAGTATCCGATTCCCTGAGAACATTGGACAGGCGTAGGCCGACCTGTTTAAGCAGTCGATCACCATTATAATGGCCGAGAGTATCATTGACATCTTTAAATCGGTCCATATCAAGAATGAGAACGGCAAGGAGGGTTCCGTCCCTTTTTGCTGTAATTGTCGCTTGTTGTAGACGATCGAGGAAAAGGGCTCGGTTGGGTAAGCCGGTGAGGGCGTCATGGGTGGCCTGGTGAGCGGCTTTCTGTTCCAGAAAGACTGATTTTTTCCTGAGTGCGTTAGTCTGGTCGAAAACCATTGCCCCGGCTTCATGGGAGAGCAGGGTGCTGCCGTATTGCCCCCAGATGGCGAAGATGAATGGCATTGCATCAAGAAACCAGAGTACCATGTTGGTTTTCTGAGCCATGCAGACTGAACTTAAACTGATTTCTCCACTTGCCAGATAGCCGGATGCCATGGTGGCAATGAGAATTGCTGCGAGACCAATGTTAACACCCTTAATGGAGTGCTTTGAGGCTTTCAGTCTCAGTAGTGAAACGTTGCTGTTAAGTAATTGCCGGGAGGAATAGTCCATGATTTCCGATGATAACGTAAAGGAATAGGTCCGTATGCGGTAACTTGCCTAACGTATTATTGGGAAACACAGTGCTTGTGCCGAATACATAACACAATTCGACGGTTTTCCAAAAGCTTTTGAGCTAACTCATCGTTATTCTAAAAAATGAATTGATTTCATGTGGTATCTAAGAATATTATTGAACAATTCACCGTGGCCTGATTGGCAAGGTAATTTGAAAATGGTACGATAGATAAACCTTCCCACCGAACGTAATTCACTCAAATTGATAGAATAGAGGACAACATGGAAGAACAATTTAAAATACGATTTGCCGAACGCATGAATCAGTTGCCGCCCTATCTTTTTGGCATGATCAACAAGATGAAAATGGAAAAACGCTGGAAGGGCGATGATGTTATTGACCTGGGAATGGGCAACCCTATTGACCCGACTCCCGGCCCGGTAACTGAAAAGCTCTGTGAAGTCGCTATTGACCCCAAGAGTCATCGTTATCCGGTTGCAGGCGGCATGAAAAATCTCAAGCGGGAAATTGCCCTCTATTATAAGCGCAATTACGATGTAGACTTGGGAGGCGAAGAGGATGTTATCTGCACCATTGGCTCAAAGGAGGGAATTTCTCATCTTTGTCTGGCTCTGCTCGGGCCGGGAGATACAGTGCTCACCCCTGCACCGGCCTTCCCGATCCATGTGTATGCTGCGGTAATTGCCGGGGCCAATGTTCTGCGCATTCAACTTGGCCCAGAGGATACCATGCTTGCGCAAATCGTTAGTGTGTGTAAGTCGCTGTATCCAGGACCGAAACTGCTCATGCTCAATTATCCCCATAATCCTACCGGGACCCTAGCTTCCAAAGAATTTTTTACTGAAGTAGTGAAGCTTGCTAAAAAACATAATTTTATGGTTATCAACGACTTTGCCTACGCCAAGATTACCTTCGACGGACTGGTCGCACCAAGTCTTCTTGAAGTGCCGGGAGCCATGGATGTCGGGGTGGAATTCGGTTCCTTTTCCAAATCGTATAATATGGCGGGTTGGCGTCTTGGCTATTGCGTCGGCAATACCCAGATGATCGGAGGATTGTCCAAGATCAAAGGGTACTACGACTACGGAATTTTTTCGGCTATCCAAGTGGCTGGGATTGTCGCCATGCGGGATTGCGATGATAAAATCACCGAACAGGTTGCGGTATATCAAAAACGAAGGGATTTTCTCTGCGATGGCCTCAGAAAAATGGGCTGGGAGGTTGAGGCCCCCAAAGCCGGCATGTTTCTCTGGGTAAAGATTCCCGAGCCTTACGTCCAAATGGGATCAATAAAATTTTCCATCGAGATGATGAACCGGGCCAACGTCGCTTTAGCGCCAGGCGCTGGTTTTGGCATTGAAGGGGACGACTATCTGCGACTGGCCCTGGTGGAAAACGAGAACAGAGTCAATCAGGCCCTCAAACAAATGCGACGGGCGCTAAAGGACATCGACAATGAGGTCGCTGCCGGGACGTTTCAACTGAGTAAATAAGGCACCAACTTCGCGCCCGTTCCCAACCTTTGATAACGTCATCATTCTTTGGAGATTCGGGCCAGGAAGGCCTTTAGGTAGCAGGTTTCGGGGATGGCCGGATGAATCGGATGATCCGGACCCTGCCTGCCTTCAAAGAGTATCTGCACATGGCGATCCAGTCGGCGACCACCACTGCGCAGCACATCCATCAACTCGTCCCGCTGAAGATGCATCGAGCACGAAGCCGAAAGCAGCAGACCGTCATCGCTCAGTAACCTCATCGCTAATTCATTGATGCGATGATAGGCCCTGAGGCCTTCTTTGTGATCTTTTTTACGTTTAATAAATGCGGGCGGGTCGACCACGATGACGTCGAACTGCTCACCTTCCAGTCTGAGTGCCTTCAGGACATCAAAAGCATCCCCTTCAGCACCACTGAAAATATTCTCCACCCCGTTCAGAGCGGCGTTTTTTTCCGCCATTTCCAAAGCAAAACGGGAGGCATCAACCGCCATAACTTTTTTTGCCCCAAAAGCAGCCGCCTGGACAGCAAAACTGCCCACATAGCTGAACACATCAAGAACGCGTTTGCCCGGCACATATCGTTTCAGTATGGCCCGGTTTGGACGTTGGTCATAGAACCAGCCGGTTTTCTGGCCGTTATGGAGTGGCGCCAACATCCTGACCCCGTTTTCCAGCAGTTCGACTTCGCTCTGAGATTTGCCATAGGCTAATTCAATTTCCTGGGGCAGTCCTTCCAGTTGTCGCATACTACTGTCGTTGCGGAGGATAATGGATTCGGGGCTCAGTAGTGTTTTCAGGGCATCGATGATTTCGGATTTCAGTACCTCCATACCGGCACTGTTCAACTGGACGCTGAGGTGCGCACCGAAGCGGTCGACCACCAGGCCGGGCAACAGGTCGCTTTCCCCGAAGACCAGGCGGTAAAAGGGCTCATCGAACAAACAGGTACGTAAACGTAAGGCGTGTTCCAATCGATGCATGAGAAGGGAATGATCAAGAACCCGGGCTTCGTGACTGAACAGCCTGGCACAGATCAGGGACTGGGGATTGACGTAGGCTGTACCGAGAAATTTTCCGGTATGCGTTTCGACGCGGACTTGTTCGCCCGGGTAAAATTGCTTCAGGGGTGTCTCCCGAATGTTGACTTCGTTGCTGTATATCCAGAGATGACCGGCCTGCAGCCGACGCTCTTCATTGCGATTGAGGCGTAAGTTTTTTAGTTCCATTTTTTTTTCAGAAAGTTAGTTTACCGGGCAGAGAAGGAAGTAACATTGAGATATTCCAGTTGTAAGGTTTCTTCCTGTCGGGAGGAGCTCTGATAAAAGGGTCACATCCAGTAGGGCACTATCACATCACCGGGCTAAGATGTCAATTAAGGATCTTCCAGTTTAAGGATACGTTTTATTCAATCCATCTCAAGTCTTGATCGCTTCATTCTGGGCTGAATTGTGGGAGGTTATAACTCCCCGCTATGTTATGGGGGCATGAGCAGACGATTGCTCCGGAGTGAGAATGAGCCAACCGCAATTTTGATCCATATTTGCATCATCTCAAGGTGCCGTTTTTAAAGAACTTTTGATTTTTTGATCAAAGACTGATCTTTTCATCAATTTCTTGAGCACAAGAATACCTGCCGAACACCTGATATCATGATATAACAATATGAATTTGCAGAGTTAATTGAATATCTGCGATTCTGGTGCAACATTTGCTAACGAATATGTTCAATAAGCCGGTGCGGCGAAGGTGAGTAAATGTCATGCGTTGTCCATTGCATTGCCGAAGGGCAAATTTTTGCAGTCTACGCAATGAAAAATAAGGGTATGAGCGCTGTTTGTCAGCATACTACGGGTTGCAGATGAGACAGCAAGGCTATGAATAGGTTTTCTAGGACAGGCTCCTGGTAAAGCAAAACTACTTCAACAAAACCAGAAATCTCAAAGGAGAGCATTATGGACAACGTCAGGTTCGTCATCGACAGGGACCCCAATGAGCGAGAGTTCCATCAGGCAGTGAGTGAAGTTCTCGAGTCAATTCAACCGGTGCTGGACAAGAACCCGCAATATCGCCATGAGGCAATCCTCGAACGTATTGTCGAACCCGAGCGGGTCATCATGTTTCGTGTACCTTGGATCGACGACCAGGGGCAGGTCCGGGTCAATCGCGGTTTCCGGATTCAGATGAGCAGCGCCATCGGCCCCTACAAGGGAGGGTTGCGCTTCCATCCGTCGGTCAATCTTAGTATTCTTAAATTTCTCGCCTTCGAGCAGGTATTCAAAAATGCCCTGACCTCACTGCCCATGGGCGGTGGTAAAGGAGGGTCCGATTTTGATCCGAAAGGCAAATCGGACAACGAAGTAATGCGATTCTGCCAGAGCTTTATGGCCGAGCTGTTCCATCACATCGGTCCAAACACCGATGTGCCGGCAGGCGATATCGGCGTCGGCGCTCGGGAGATCGGTTACCTCTTCGGCATGTATAAGAAGCTGGCCCGTGAATTCACCGGCGTTCTTACCGGCAAAAGTCTGAACTGGGGCGGTAGCCTGATCCGGCCCGAGGCCACCGGCTACGGCTGCACCTATTTTGCCGCCGAGATGCTCGCCACCAAAGGAGAAACCCTGGAAGGCAAAAACTGTCTGGTTTCCGGTTCCGGTAATGTTGCCCAATTTACCATCGAAAAGCTTCTCGATCTTGGGGCTAAACCGCTCACTTGTTCCGATTCCTCCGGGTATATCTACGATCCGGCTGGAATTGATCGGGATAAGCTGACCTTCTTGAAGAATCTGAAAAACATGCAGCGTGGTCGGGTAGCCAACTATGTGGAGCAGTATCCCGATGCGATCTTTACTCCGGCCGATACGAGCCTCGGTTACAATCCTCTGTGGGATCATAAGGCCGATTGTGCCTTTCCGAGTGCTACCCAGAATGAGATCAGCGAAAAAGATGCACAAAACCTCGTCAACAACGGAATATCTGTGGTCTCGGAAGGGGCGAATATGCCGACTACACCGAACGGCGTCAATATCTTCCTTGAGCACAGAATCCTCTACGGGCCGGGTAAGGCCGCCAATGCCGGCGGGGTTTCTGTCTCCGGCTTGGAGATGTCGCAAAACAGCATGCGGCTCAACTGGCCGCGCCAGGAGGTGGACAAGCGTTTGAAGGATATCATGAAAAACATTCACAAGATGTGTAAGGAGACCGCCGAGCAATACGGCGCTCCCGGCAACTACGTGACCGGGGCCAATATCGCCGGCTTCGTCAAGGTAGTTGATTCGATGATTGATCAGGGCGTGGTCTGATTATCATTCGACTAGCCCTAAAGCTCTTTTCTCGCGTTTGCCCGTAACAGCCGTGGCTGGCTGTTACGGGCCTTCCCGCAGTTTTTCACACTCCTTTCAACAAGACACCAATTCTTTTCCGACCATCAACCCGTAGGGTAAAGGGGCGAGGGAGGCGCACATGGACAGCGTGGGCGGTCTCCTGGATGACCGGCAGGCTGGCCAAATACTGCCAGTCGAAATAATCGTCCGGATGAACACCGACGTTGAGATAATTGATACCTAGCGAGGTAATGTTATGGAAAAAGTGCGACCCCTGCGAGGGATCGGCATTGATCGCCGGATGAACGGTCTCGATAATTGCCCCGACTCCGCCGATATCCCCCCAATTGACCGGGATTCCAAGCCAGTGGTCGGCTGATCCCCAGCGACCGGGACCGACGAGGATGTACTTTCGCCCCTCTTTCACCAGAGCGGCATTGATCTTTCCCAGCTGTCGGGCCATTGCAGTGGTTTGCGATGGATCGAAGGTCTCCGGTCGGATATAAACAAGGTCATACATGCTGCGGTTGTCGGTGTTACCGAGGGCTTGATGGCAGATGCAGAAGGCCCGATCATATTCTTTTTTGGCAATTACTACCTCCAGCATTTCTTCGCGGGCACTCATTGGTCGAATTTGCAGCACGGCTAGCTTCGCGTTCCCCCGGGATTCGGTTGGAAAATCAACAGCAAATTCAATTTCCACGGGGCAACCCATGCCTTTTTGTCCCAGTTCGAGTAGGGCTACGATTGCCTGGGGCAAGGGATACGCCTTGTGTTTGAGAATCGAGGCGAAGGTTAGAACGGGAATACCCTGCTGTAAAAACTGATCTCGTATTCTCTGCTCCGTCGGATCGTAGGTGCTCGACAGGAAACTAATCGGATACTCTCCGGTAGCATCGGTTATCTGCCGACGAACAAGGGTGTTGGCATCACTTGCCTCCGCATTGGTGGTTTCCCTGTCCATCGGCAGGGCATAGAAATATTGTTGAGCATTTTGAAGAATATCCTTAACGGTACTTCGTTGCGGCAAAATCTCCGGAAAACGTGGAGAGAATCGCAGGATCTTTCCCCCCTCCATAACTGATTTGCCGAGGCCAAGGGCGATACTGACGATACCGGCCTCTGGAGTCATGCGGGCAAAGGGGTAGTAGTTTAGGGATTGGGCAACGCCGGAGATCGCCGGGTAATAGGAATGATTGTAATGGCTGCCGACAACCTGTTGGAGAATAACCGCCATCTTTTCCTGCTCTATCCTGTTGCCGACCCTTTTGGTGAATGCTTTTGGTGCCTGGAAATAGGTTGAGGCATAGACTCTGCGAATGGCGTTTTTTAACTGGCTGAGGCGAAAATTGAAATCCGGATGATCGTTGGCCAGCATGCAGGTATGGTAGAGCCCGGCATAGGATTTAAACTGGGCATCTTCAAGGATGCTCGAAGAGCGTATGGCTAATGGATAGGTGACTTCCCGAAGATAATTGGTGAGCTGTTCGGTGAGCAGAACAGGGAAGGTCGTTTCCCTGAACCTGGCCATGACATCTTCGTCGGGCAACTCCTCCTTGGCCAAATCCTGCAGCCTGTTGCTGCGAATGAATTCGTCAAAAGCATCTGTCGTCAATACCAAGGTCTGGGGGACCAGGATATCGATACGTTCAAAAGATTCGAGCAGTTCACTGTTACGGTGGAGCATTGCCCCGAAGAAGGCGAGTCCTCTGGCCTTGCCGCCAAGCGAACCATTGCCGGTTTTGGCGAAGTTGGTGTCGGGATCGTATTTGCCCCGACCGAAATTGACGATGACTCCGCGTTGCCGGGCAATTCGTTTTTCCTTTATGATTTTAATGAGATGGCGACGATGGATCTCCACCGTATCGAAGGTTGATTCGCGGAGAGGCCTCACCTGGGAGGCCAGCTCAACCTCAGCCAGGGTATAGAACCACCGGGAAAAATCGTTGTGCTGACAGTGGAAGAGAAAGGATTCCGCAGGGATGCCGGCAAGCTTTTTTTCCAGGGAATAAAGGCCGTTGGCCCGATCGTAGGCCGTTCCATCCGGCATCCTGAAAACAAAATTTCCAAAGCCGAGATGTTCGACGAGAAAGGTATTGATGCTTTCCTGCAGAGATGGAGTATTTTTGTCAACAAACTGAGCCGGAATCAGTTTGGCAAATTCAGCATTGCTGCTCTCAGAACTCGTGAGCAATAAGGGAATATCGAAACGGTCCCGTTTGACATGGCTGAGCAGTTGCAGTCCGGCACAACCATCAAGGATATGATTGCGGTGAAAGCGCATATCGGAGATTACCCCGAGGATATATGGTTTGAACTCCTCATAAAGTTCCATCGCTCGTTCATAAGAATGGGCGAGGAGGATTTTTGGCCTGGCCCGCATAGAGAGCAGACGGTGTTCCTCATTCAGTCCGTCTTCTATAATGGCCTGGGTCTCCACCACCAATTCTTTATAAAGGATTGGTAAAAGCATCGAAAGATAATAAGGAGAATCCTCGACAAAGAGGATAACCCTGACTCCAGCCGTCCGGGTATCGGGTGCGGCGTTGAAACGGTCTTCTACGCTTTTAACGATAGCCAGGAGAATGTCAACCTGACCCGACCAGTAGAAAACAAGATCGATCGCTTGCTGTTCATGCCAGGCCGGCGATGCTTCCGGCAGGGTTTCCTGGTGAGTGAGGAGCACCAAGGGGATATTCGGTTTTGCCTTCTTGATTTCTTGACCAAGGTATAAGGCGTTGTCGTCGACTGAGCGGGAAAAAGTAATGACCAGGTCGAAGGGTTGATCGGAGGAATGCTCGAGGGCTTCGGAAAGTGAGGATACCCAGGTTAGGCGTGGCGGGCGACTGAGGTTCAACCCCCGGTATTCATTTACAATCTGCTCGGAAATCCGGCAGTCCTCCTCCATGATCCAGGCTTCGTAGGAGGTACTGATCAGCAGAATATGCTGTACCTTCATCGGCATGAGTTCATGGAACAGCTTGAATCGGGAACTGAGTTTTTCCTTCTGTTTCGGGTACATGAAAACTCCTGTGCAGGGGATGTAGATCGTCGGCCGGTGGCTGGGGTAATCGGTCGATACAACTTCAATATACATTAAATTTTCGGTTGAAGCAGAAAAGAGTGCTTAGAAAAAGTCTTGATTCTTTTAAGCGGATTTTGCAAATTCATGATATTGTGAGTCACAAAAATAGGGCAGTCTGTCTGCATAATTTCCATTACTCATTTAACCCCGCTAACAAGCGCGGGATAAGAACCTTCACGAAATTCTTTCTTAAAAACAAGAGATAAGCGCAGACTTCGAAAGAATTTCTAAGGTACTAAACATATCACGGAGGAATACATGGCGACAACAACTGATAATTTACATGATGCTTTTGCTGGTGAGAGTCAGGCTAATCAGAAATACAGGGCCTTTGCCAAGAAGGCTGAAAAAGAGGGCTTTGCCAATATCGCAAAGCTATTTCGTACCACGGCCGAGGCGGAGCGTATCCATGCCGAAGGACACCTGAAGGCATTGGATATGATCGCTTCGACCGCGGAAAACCTGCAAGCGGCCATCAATGGCGAGACCTATGAGTTTACCGAGATGTACCCGCCAATGGTGGCACTGGCCCAGGCAGACGGCCATAAGGCAAAAACCATGTTTAAGTTTGCCGTCGATGCCGAGGAAGTCCATGCAAAAATTTACACTAAAGCCCTTGAGGCGGTGAAAGCCGGGGTGGATCTGGATGTAACCGATTTTCATCTCTGCCTGGTGTGCGGCTATATCGAACTCGGGAGTGCGCCTGAAAAGTGCCCTGTCTGCGGTGCCCTGAAAAAAATGTTTGCTCTGGTTGATTGAGATCGATTCGTTGCTTCAACTGCAGAGAGATGATGTGCTCTGCAGTTGAAGTTGCATCACTTTTTAGGACAAGCTCCTAGCATATCCTGCAGTATTTCCTGGCCATTGTGACAATTCCGCCGTCATTGAAAGTACTTTTTGAGCAAGTTCCTGAGTTAGTGATCCGGTGCCGCAGGAAGGGGCAATGAAGGTCTGTTCCATGAGCTGCTTCTCGCTGAAACCAAAAGCTGCCAGAACTTTTAACTGCTGTCGCCATTTTGTGAAAAGTGAATCGACGGACTCCCCGGCCACCACCAGCGGATCTCCCGTGGGGATAATACCCCAGGCTAAGATACCACCACGGCTGAGAAAATCGACCAGTTGTTCCTTGTATAGGATGAAGTTGTCAAAATAGGAATAGGCATCAAAACTGATGATATCAGCAGCTGAAGACAGGGCCGGACCCCAGTCGCCATTGGCACAGATATGCACCCCCGCAAGACCTCCTGCCTCTTGAATAGCTGTGATTACCTCAGCCACAGCTTCAGAAACCATCTCTCGTGAAACACCACCGAAATTACTGGAACCAAAGCTCACCAGTCCGGGTTCGTCGATGAAGATGATTGGTGGCGTATCTCCTGTAAATTTTTGCAATTCGGCAACCTGCCACCGTCCCTTCATTGAAATGAGCTTGACGAGTATATCACGTAGGTTGTCATCATAAAAAATCGACTTGCCGCTCTGATCTTTCACTCCGATTCCGGTAGTTACCGGACCGGTAACCTGCCCCTTGACGGTGAGATGTGGTGGCCGCTCTTGCTCAAGGAAATTCCGCATGGTAAAAAAACCCGGTGCCGAATCCATTCCCAAGGCGAATCTGGAACTATTCAGACACTGAGGATCTTCTTCCACCCGTATGTAATCTTCATAAAAGCCAGCCATCTCCTGTTCGAAATCCTGTGCTCCGGTATTGATCCAGTATCGGTTGCCTTCATCGACAAGACCTGGATAGCCGGTCAAGAACTGACGTACCATTCCTTCTCTGGGGTTTTTCGGCAACTGCGGCCACAAGGGGATTTCCGGAGTGTATTTGAGGATGAGCTGCATTGCTCTCTCGTGATCCAAGAGAGGCAGGCTTCCAATTAAAATGGGGCGACAGTTGGCATAAAACATATCGATCGACGACTCCCTAGTGTTTATAGTAGGACAAACTTGCACGATCATCAAATCCAGCGACTGGCAGTATTCAGGTTTTTGTTGTCACCCATAACCGATCATACATTTTATAACATATCCGGTGGGGATTCAAACCGCCATAAACCTTCATACATAGGGGCTGCCTAGCATGAACTACTTCAAAAAATTCGTTGTCAAACCGGGAAGCAAGGTCGATCTCAGCAAGATAGATGCCTCTTTTAAAGATCAACACGAATCCCATGAGCAAGCTTTACCCGAGATTGAGGACTATAACCAGAAGTTGGCAGCTTTGCAGTACCTGTTGTATGCAGAGGGCAAGAAGTCGCTGCTCATTTGTCTTCAGGGGCGCGATGCCGCGGGGAAGGACGGGACCATTAACCATGTGCTGAGTGCTATGAATCCCCAAGGTTGCACTGTTACCAGCTTCAAGGTTCCCTCGAAGGAGGAGGCTTCCCATGACTTTCTCTGGCGCTACCACAAAGCCGTCCCGGGACGCGGACAGGTTGGGATCTTTAACCGCTCCCATTATGAGGAAGTTCTGGTAACGCGCGTCCACAATTTGGTACAGAAAGACATCTGGTCCAAACGTTATGAGCACATCAATGACTTTGAAAGAATGCTCCATGAAAATGATACTTACATCCTGAAGTTTTATCTGCATATCGACCCCGAGGAACAACTGGAAAGATTCAGGCAGCGCATCGAAGATCCGACCCGCCATTGGAAGATCAGCGATGGGGACTATGGGGAAAGGCCTTATTGGGATGCATACACCGAGGCTTTCGAGGACTTATTGAGTAAATGCAGTACCGAACATGCGCCATGGTTCATTATTCCCTCAAATCACAAATGGTTCCGTAATCTGGCGATTTCCAAGATTATTTCAGATACTTTGAAGTCCATGGATATGCAATTTCCTGAACCGACGGTCGACATAGACGAGATCAGAAAGAAATACCATCAGATTGTTGTGCAGGAAGGGCTGGTTGGAGAGGCCGTAGCTCTCGGAGAGGCAGGGCATGGCAAAAAGAAGAACGGCAGTAAAAACAGGAAAGCTGAGAAGGAGAAATAGGGTCGTTTATACAACAGTGAATTTACCGTAATACTTCAATATTAAAAGAAGGTAATATAAAGCTTGATGGCGTCGTAAAAACTCTTCATTTTGTTCGTTGTTACAATTTTTCTATCATTACGACGTACCTTATGTACGCCGAAATGATAGAAAAATTGCACGCCTCCAATATGAAGGTTTTTACTTATCCATCGGAAGCCGAAGTTTTTACGAGTTTGTCAAGCTTGCTGTCGGTCGCAGGGAACAATCAGACACCAAATGCAGTCCTGACGAGGTAAAAGGTGTAGCCGAAGTAGCAGGCCAGCAGAGCCGCACCTTCGAATCGGTTGATCCTGCCAGGCCTCCGAAATCCATAACCTATGGCAAAAAGTGAGACGGTGAGCGCGGCCATCACCATGATATCCCTAGATAAAACTTCCGGTCCTGCGACTATTGGGTGAATTACCCCCGCGATGCCTACCACAGCCAGGGTGTTGAACAGATTAGAACCAAGAATGTTGCCGAGAGCAATATCGTGCTCGCCTTTTCGGGTTGCAATGATCGATGATGCCAGTTCCGGCAAAGAGGTGCCTATTGCCACAATGGTCAAACCAATAATCAGATCGCTGACTCCTAACCTGTGAGCAATCTCAACGGCGCCCCAGACCAGGATGCGGGAGCTGACAATCAAAAAGATCAGACCTACAACCAGCCGGCCAACCGCACGCCGAAGCGGCATGGCATGGACAACCAGTTCCATCTCAAACTCGCTAGCCAGCGCATCTTCTTTTTTTTGCATGCCCTGCCGGATGGTCCAGATCATCAGCCCGCCAAAAACGCCGAGCAGCACCAGGGCATCGTTGCGGGAGATTTCTCCATCCCAGGCTTGCCATGCGGCTAAAGCCGTAATGGCAGTGAGGATTGGCAATTCCTTACGGAGGACCTGTGAATTTACGGCGATTGGACTGATCAGCGCAGTTACCCCGAGGATGAGCGCAATGTTGGTAATGTTTGAGCCATAGGCGTTGCCGAGAGCAATGCCTGTGTTACCCTGAGAGGCCGCAAGTGCGGAAACCACCATTTCAGGCGCGGAGGTGCCAAAGCCAACGACCACCATGCCGATCAAGAGCGGCGGCATGCCGAAATGGCGGGCCGTAGAGGATGAGCCTTCGACAAAACGATCGGCACTCCAGACCAGGAGAAGCAAGCCTGAAATAATAGCAAAGATAGGTAGAATCATAAAATTTGTTTTCTCTTTCTGAAAATGGATAAATGAGACCATACATTATTTTTGTGAAATATAAAGCTATCTCATGGAAAAGGTCTGATTCTAAATAACCTCTGATTCCCGGATTACTTTTTATCTTGTTTACTCCAGGGATTGATCATTTCCAAGAGTTTGAAAGGTGACTTAATGGTGCGTTTGGCCAGATTATAAAGACTTACGCCGACCGCTGAAGCTGACATGACCTCGACCTTGGGATCGGCCAGGTCGCCTGAGATGCTGACCGGAATGGCGACCAGGCTGCCGGCCATGAGATAGTTGATTCCCGGGATGTTTCTCACTATGGTATCGGCGGTCTTGAACGGTGCGGCCAACAACTGGGCGTTGACCGTCTCGTCTTCCAGATGGATCTCACCGTTGCCGATCAGGTCGAGGGTCTCCCCATTCATATAATAATTGTTGATGATCAGTTTGCCGTTTTGGAACTCGCCCTGCAGAGACATGGTTGTGTATGCTAAGCCTTGGCTGGTAAGGTTTGGCAGTCTGCCTTTGACGATCTCGGTGACATTCAGCACCTCCAGTGTCCTGGATAACAATTTATCCTGTTCAATCAGCCCGTTATTAAAGGTCATCTCCAAGGGGCCATGCAGGGCATTAATCAGCTCGTCCAGTTGGCCTCTGGCGGCGACATGGCTCGAAAAATCGAGGGTGCCGGTCATCTTGACCCGGCCATTCGTCAGGCAGGAGTAACTGGTGGCAACGTCGAGACCTTTTCCCTCCAGAGTCATGTCGAGAGAAAACCCCTTCCCGGTAATGGAGAAAATCCCAGGCGAATCGATGCCGCATAATTTGGCTGAGGCAAACTTGATATCGGTTGTGTTGTTATTAAAGGAGATCGTGGCCTTGACAGGCTTCCAGACCAGGCCCTTCCAGATGAGTTTCGTGATGTCAACTTTAACCTGTGACCCGTCAGCTTTCAGCGTGACTTGCTCAATGTTCACTGTATCCCCGGATGATATGGGAACCGGCAGATTCTCTCCGATCAACTGTCCCTTGGTGGTGATCCTGGATTTCCTATTCTGCGGGACAGTGACGGTGAAGTCACCCTCCAATCGGCCACTGCTGAATTGGGGATCGGCGAACATGGCTTGGAGTGTCTCGTGCTGCAGATTGCCGGTAAATTTCAGGTCGCGTTGCTGCTTGTTGAGGTTGAAGACTATGTCGGCATTGGAATATTGGTCCTTGATGTTTAGCTGGTGGAGCTGGAGCTGTTCCGGGTTGTAATCGACATTGGCCGTGATCGTAGGGCCTTTTTCGATGGATACTGTCCCGTTAAAGGAGGTTGTCGCATCGGGTTGCCAGGAGATTTTTGCTGTGCTGATGGTGATTGGAGCATGGATCGCGTAGCTCTTTGGCACCTTGAGTGCGTTTGAGAGCCAGTCGACCGATTTGGGCCCCATCCGACCATCCATCGAGAGTTCAATCCGTTCGGGGCGCTGCGAAAGGCCATTGAGGCTGCCGGTCAGGGTGAGTGCTGCATCCTGGCTTGCTGTCCGGAGTTTATCGAAGGAAAATTGCTGCGTGTCGAGGTTGAAATGCCCGCTCTTGAAGGTAATGGTGTCCGGGAAATATGACGCATCGACTAAGAGATCTTGCACCGTGCCGGTCGAGGTAAACTTCCATTCCTCCGGCTTGTTGAGTACTCCTTCAAAATTTAAGGCAGATACGTCGAGTTGACCAGTTACCCGTTTGATTTCTTGCTGCATATCACGAATCCCTTCCAGAGAGGCCAGCCAGGGATAGAGCTCTGCCATGGCCAAGTTTAATCGACCGGAACTTATATGGAGGGAAAGGTCATTTTCCCAGAGGAATTGACAGGAGAGGTCAGCAAAATGCGAACGTCCAAAGGTGCCGCTGAGCTTGCCGAGATCCATCTTTTCTTTACTGAAGGCGAATTGTCCCTGGGTGATCGTGATCGGCAACGGCACCCGCAGAGAGTTGGCGGACAACTTGAGTTCGTCGACTTCGATTTTGGCCTTGATGTCGTTTAGCTTGTCACCGAGAACGAGCCGGCCATTGGCATTGCCCTGCAGGTTGTTGATTTTCTTCAGTTCAGCAACGAAGGTTGGGTTATCGACACTGCGCAGCAGGATCAACTGTGTGTCTGCCAGATCCGCATCCACCATGAGTTCCAGGTGGAACAGGTCATTGTCTTTGGGCAGCCCGATTTTCAAGGAACCTTCCCGGCCGATAGAGTTTCCCAGATAGGCCGACAGTCGACTGCCTTGCAGTACGCCGTTGTCTATGACAACATCGCCATCGACCTCGGTCAGATCCAGCTCAATCTTCGGGACAGAAATCTTGCCGTCCTGCAATTGTCCCTTGACCAGGATATTGTTGAGATCCCCCAGTTTAGCCGGATTCTCTCCGTGGGAAGTAAAGCTGATTCGAGGCACCCAGCCACCGCGCAGGTAGTCGAAAATCTCCTTAATGGGAGTGGTATTGCCTGCCAGGGCCAGAGCTCTTTCACGGACCGCACCAACATCGATGTTGCTTCCGGACAGGTTGAGCGTTATGGTTGGCGGAGTCGAAGCAAGAGTCATGTTGCCAGACAATTCAAGCGCTGGCTCAGCCACGGCTAGTCGATCGAGTGTGACTGTTATCGCGTCGCCAGGGTTCATCCGGATGCTGCCGCGCAGCTTGATATCTTTTACCAGCTCCTGATGGTTGTTGCGATAGATGCCGGCTTGAGAGAGGTTTACCTGCAGGTCGACCTGTGCGGAGCGGGGAGAGGTGGCCGATACTCCGGATTGCATGTTCAGACCTTCGATTTCGACCAGCTGCTGTCGATTTTGGGAAATGGTTAGCCGGGCGTTGTTGACTCGTAGCTTCAGGCCGGAGATCACCTGGGCGAATGGTTCAAGGGCGGTTGCAAGTCTTTTTTGCACAGCGGCGAAGGTATACGCTTGAACAGGAACCTTGTTTGCTTTTGCCTCAGGTAATTCCAGGCTTAGCTCCGGGGTATCCAAATCGAGTCGGGCCAGGTGGAGATTGCCGATCAGCAGGGGGAGGAATGCCGGAGTGACGCGCAAGGCTTTTACGGTGCCCTGGGCTTGATTTGGCAGAGCTACGGTGACTTGGCGAAGTTCGACGGCCAGTCGGGGAAAATAGGAAAATTCGATTGCCTGAAACGTTAGCCGGCCATTGGTCTGCTCGGTCACTGCTCCTTGGATTTTTTGTTTGATCGAATTGGAATTGATGATCAGCGGCAGGATCAGTCCCGTCGTGACTATCAGGAGCAGCAGCGTGATGATGCCGCCAAACAACCAGGTACGAACAGGGTTGGATGTGGGCACGGGAGGTTGCTGTTTCGGTTGATCGTTCTGCTTCATTTTTTTCGTGGTTTCTCTATCAAGCTCAGATAATTTTCAGTGAAATTCTGTAGACAGGATTGGAGCTATCGGGAATTCCAAAAACAGTTTATTATACTCTTTAGCAGAATCAATAACAGGGAACCGAAATTGTGAAAATATGTGGTTTTCTGTCCGGAAAAGTTCGTGCCGCTCGTAAATAACCATGCGGGAATAAGCCAAAAACATGTCATTAAAGGTATCAGTGTGAGCAATTATGCTAACTGCATATACTATAAAAAATAAGTTTCTCTCACAAGTAAATCCGTCAACAGACGCCAACTGGCTTGACGGTGCAGTTTGGATCGATTTGGTCAATCCGACTGCAAAAGAAATTGAAACAGTAGAGCTTTTCAGCGGCATCCCCATACCAAATATTCAAGAAACCGAAGAACTGGAAGCCAGTTCTCATTATGAGGTATATCAGGACGGGTTCCAGGTAAACTGTTCATTTTTACACAGGGTTGAAAACAAATTATCAAATATAAACGTGGCATTCCTCTGCAACGCCAACTGTCTTATAAGCCTTTGTGCCCATGAGATTCCAGCTCTCCGTTCATTTCAAAAACAATGGCAGAAAAGTGAAAGGTTAAACACTGACCCTATATCGACTATTATCGCATTGCTTGAAATAAAAATTGATAAGCTTGCAGACATGTCGGAAGGTGCCTATCTGGCTATCGAAAAAATCAGTCATCAAATATTTGACAGGGTAAATACTGATCTAGAGAAAACAATAGATGACCTGTCCAGACAGGATGATTTGAATGGAAACATCCGTTTGTGTTTGATGGATGGACAACGCGATTTGAATTTTTTGCTGCGCAGAGGGCGATTGTCAGAAGAAAATTATCACAATTCTAATGATATGTTGGAGGACATAAAAACTCTCTTATCGCATAATACTTTTCTCTCGGAGAGAATCGACTTTCTCTTGAACGCCGCACTTGGTTTTATTAGTATTGAGCAAAACAAAATAATAAAAATATTTTCTATTGCCGCGGTAGTTTTTATGCCGCCAACAGTTATCGCAAGTATTTTCGGCATGAATTTTCACTATATGCCAGAACTCTCCTGGTCGTGGGGGTATCCTCTCTCTCTCGTGCTCATGGTCTTAGCCGGTTTGAGCCCTTATGTTTATTTTAAACGGAAGAAGTGGTTGTAAATCGATTTCTTTGTCACTTACCTGAGTTCGAGCACCATTTCCACCATGTCATCTCCTTCATCGCCGGGGAGTCGCTTGAAATGATACTTTTGCCCGAATTTTATCATCCTCGAGTTGTCCTTCATAATTTCCATCCAAAGCGTCTTAATCCCGATCTCTCTGGAAACAGCGAGACAATAATCCATGAGAGTACTGCCGATACCTCGTCCCTGCCACTCGTCAACCACGACAAATGAGAGCTCGGCGCTATCCGGATCGGCGAACCTGTTCAATCGTACATCACCTATGATGACGTCCTTTTCCGCAGGCTGAGCAGCGAGGAACGCGAGGTCCCGATCATAGTCAACCTGACAAAATCTGGCGAGATTGACATGGGGCATATTGATACGGTGCTGGCCGAAGCGGTAATAAGCGGATTCTGCAGACAGGTTCTCAAAAAAAGTACGTAACAGGGGTTCGTCTTCTCCGCGAATGGGGCGAATAAAGAGCTCTGTACCGTCCTTTAGTCGTGAGTATTTTTCATATTTAAATGGATATGGAGGAATAGACAGATGCCGGGGGCAAAGATCACCCTTTGACCATCGATATTCTTTGGGTAACCTATTGTCGAGATGAATTGCTACATCACGGACAACACATTCGCTTCCCATCAACAGGAGAGGGTTAATGTTAATCTCACCAATCTGGGGAAGAGCTATAAGTAATTGGGAAAAGCGCACAAGCATCTCTTCCAGATAACCCAAGGCCCCTTGGTGGGAAGGCATTTCATGCAGGTAGTGATAGATTTTTGTTTCCTCCATCATCCGTCTGGCAAGAGTTTGGTTGAGAGGCGGCAGCCCAATTGAGTAATCCTTCTCCGCTTTCAGGTATTCACCTCCCAACCCGAAGAGGATTACTGTCCCGAAGCTCATGCTTTTTTTGGCTCCGACAGCTAGTTTATATTCACTCCTGCTGACCATTGGTTGCATGGTCACCCGGGCTTCCGGATCCCCGAGGGAAATAAGCAGATCGTTTTGAACGGCAAAAACCTGCCGTACTTGTTGGTCGTCTTTCAGGTCAACTGCTATTTGGGTTCTCCGGCGATTGTTTCGGGCCATAACTGAGTCGATTTTCATCACCACTGGATAGCCCAGGTGCCGGGATGCCCGGACGGCCTCCTCTGCACCGTCGACCCTGATAGTCTCAAGAGCTGAGATGCCGAAGGATCTCAGAAGCTCGCTTGCCTCATCCGCGTGGAGAGCAAATCGTTTCTGGTCGAGGCTGTCTCTGATGATTTGTTCAGCCTTCTCCAGATCCGGCGTAAAATCTTTGAGTATAATCTCAGGTGTTTCACGCAGCAGCTGAAGATTGTAGTCGTATCTATACATGTACATGAAGCTCTTGACAGCCTGCTCGGGGGTGTAGAAGGTGGGGATACCTCTGCTGTTCAGAAAATCGATGGCATTCAGGGCAGTTTTCTCGCCACCCCAGGTTGTGAATAAAGGAGTATTGGGATTGCGTGTGGCTGCATTAACAATTGCTTCCGCGATCTTTCTCAAGTTGATGCCGGGAAAAGGAATACAGATCACCAACACACCATCAACATCAGGATCCTGCAAGCAGTTTTCGATGGCCAGCTGATAGTCGGCAGGTGATGCATCGGTAAGGAGATAAAGAGGATTGTGCACCTCCTGTTTTAAGGACAAATTTTTACGTATACGCTCCAGAGTATTATTGCTTGGGCAGGCCAGAGCTCCCCCCATCCCTTTCAACACATCGATGGCCATCTCGGATGGAGCGCTGGAGTTGGTGATGATCGTTAAGCGTGGCCCTTTCGGTCGATTCTGCTTGGCAATGGTCTCTGCCATATCGAGAAGATCCACGATGCTGTTGACTCGCAGGCTGCCGGCCCTTTTGAATATAGCTTCATAGATAAGATCTTCCTCGGCAAGAGAACCGCAATCGGTAAGTGCAAACTGGGAGAAGGCATTGGATTTTCCCGATTTGACAGCGACAATCGGCTTGGTTTGCGCAAAATTGCGGATCGCAGTCATGAAACTTCGGCCGTTGTTGATAGTCTGAATATGCAGGAAAATGGCCCTGGTGCTGCCATCCCTGCCCAGAAAATCAATCATATCGGCAAGATTCACATCGAGTTTGGAGCCAAGCGAGATAAAATAACTAAAGCCAACATTTTTACTTATTGCATGTTCCAGAAATGCTGAAGAAAAGAGACCGCTCTCTGAAAGAAAAGCGATATTGCCTTTTGGTGGCATCTCCGGGTATAGACTTGCGTTGAGATTGCTGGTGGGCCTAAGAAAACCGAGAGAGTTGGGACCTAATATCCTGCATCCGTGCATTGAGGCCAATTTCCTGATTTGGTCAGATATAAGAGAGGCGTCTTTGACCCGGTATTTATAATCCGGGGCAAGTATTGCGACTCCTTTCACACCTTTTTCACCGCAATCTTTGAGAACTGACGGCAGATTTTCAGGGTCGGTTGCCACCATGGCCAGATCAACCGGATGGGGGATATCCCTGACGGTCTTATATGCTTCGACCCCTTGAACTCCGCACATTTTGGGGTGAACTGGATGAACGATACCTTTGAAGCCTTTGCCGATGAGATTCCTGAATATATGATATCCTACAGAATTAGGGTTTTCACTCGCACCGATAACGGCGATTCTTTGCGGATTAAAGAGGATGTCCAGGTTCTTGATCGACATATGCCATTTCCTGTCAGAAGGGAGAAAAGCATAACCGAGGTGATAAGAAGTAATTTTTGAAAACACAGCTCTTCTAACCCCCGCAAAGCACGGGGAGTCTGTTCAGTTCTCGCTTAACGGGTATTCTTTAAATAAATTTTACCTTAAATATTCGGTAAAGACAAGTTTCGGAGCTTTTCTTTCAACGCCCTTTGGCCAGCGCCTTCAGCACATATTCAATGTCCGTCTCAGTGTGAGCGGCGTTGATCTGGAATCGCATGGTTTCGTCACCTTTTGGTACAACCGGGAAGGTGAGCCCGACGACCAGGATGCCGCTATCGTAGAGATGCTTGACCAGGGCATGGGTTTTGGCTGTATCACGAACCATAACCGGCACCACCGGGTGGGGGCCGGGGATCGATTCAAGACCTAACTCCTCCAATCCGTTCCTGAACTGGGTGGTTCTAAGGCGGAGATTTGCCAGCAGTTGCAATCCCTCGTCACTGTCGCAGATGTCGAGCGCTTTTGTTGCAGCCGCACAATCGGCGACACTTAAGGGGTTGGTGTAAATGTAGGTGTCTGCCTTCTGTCTTACAGTTTCTATCAGGGTTTCACTCGCTGCGATAAAACCGCCATTGACCCCGAAGGCTTTGCCGAAGGTGCCGATGATGACATCCGGGCTGCCGCCGGCAAATTCGGATGTTCCCCTGCCGGTTGCACCATAAGCGCCGATACCGTGGGAATCGTCAACAACGGTGATGACGCCGTCCCGAAATTTCCGGCTGTATTGTTCAGTGATCGCAAGGATGGCGTCAATGGGCGCATAATCACCGCGCATACTGAATATCCCGTCAAAAATCACCACGACCCGGTTGATATCATCGCCAACCGAATCAAGGCATCGACGTAGCTGATCCATATCATTGTGGGCGTAGATGCCTTTATTCCCGCTCGGTACTCCTGCGATGCGCATGGCTCGGATAATAGAGTTGTGATTGAGCTGGTCACCGATCCAGTGGGTCGTTTTGCTGCCGATGGTGAGGGCCAGGCCACAGTTCGAGGTATAGGCGGAGTTGAAGATTTTGGCCGCCGGCTTATCTACGAAGCGGGCGATTCGTTGTTCCAGCTCTCTATGATACCTATACGTTCCGTCGATAAAACGGACTGCTCCCGGACCAACTCCACAGGCATGGGTGGCTGCATCGGCTGCAGCGATCAGTTGCGGATGGTTGGAGAGTGAGAGGTAGGAGTTGGAGTTCATCCGAATAAACTGTTTGTCCTCATCTTGCAAGGTATAGCGTGGACCGCGTTCTTTTGTCGGTGGAAGATAGCCGGTAATGATCCGTTCCGGTGGTTTGGCTCGGCCTTCATTCTGTAAGTGGAAGAGCTCTTGTTTCAGTGTTTTGTCTAATTGATCCAGTGACATAACCTACTCCTTTCTGTCCCAGTTGAGGATCACTTTTCCTGCTTTCCCGGAGCGCATGACCTCAAATCCTTTGAGATAGTCAGTATAGTGAAATTTATGGGTGATTATCGGCATAATATCGAGGCCGGACTGGAGCATCGAAGTCATTTTATACCAGGTTTCAAACATCTCCCGACCGTAGATGCCCTTAATGGTAAGACCGTTGAATACCACAGTATTCCAGTTAACCGGAGTATCCTGCGGCATGATACCGAGGAGTGCGATTTTGCCACCGTGACACATATTGTCAAGAATCGAATCGAGGGCGGCAGGGTTGCCGGACATTTCCATGGCCACGTCGAACCCTTCCCTCATGCCGAGTTCTTTCTGAACATCGCTGATTTTTTCCAGGCTCACGTCGACCACGCGGGTGGCACCCAACTTCTTTGCAAGATCCAGCCGATAAGGGTTTATATCGCTCACTACAACGTGGCGCGCCCCTGCATGTCTGGCAATCGCCGCGGCCATGCAACCTATGGGTCCGGCCCCGGTGATGAGGACATCTTCACCAAGTATGTCAAAAGAGAGGGCGGTATGGACGGCGTTGCCGAGTGGATCAAAACAGGCGAGGATATCAAGAGGGATGGAAGGATCGCAAAACCAGACATTGGTTACGGGGATGGAGAGATACTCGGCAAAGGTCCCCTGGCGATTGACTCCCACCCCGCTGGTCTTCATGCAGAGGTGTCGTCGGCCGGCCAGACAGTTGCGACAGTGCCCGCAGACTAAATGTCCTTCCCCGGAGACCAGATCGCCGGGTTTGAAGTCGATGACGTTATCACCCACCTCGGCAATGACACCGACAAATTCATGTCCGATCGGCATTGGCACCGGAATGGTTTGTTGAGCCCAATTGTCCCAATTGAAAATGTGGACATCCGTGCCGCAGATAGCTGTACGTGAAATCCTGATCAATACTTCATTCTTGCCCGGAATCGGAACCGGGACCTCTTCAAGCCAAAGCCCTTCCTGCCTTTTTGCCTTGACCAGAGCCTTCATCGTTCTCATTGCCTGTCCCCTTTATAAGATGTTGAACGTTTTTGTGTAGATAATTGTATCATATCGACAAGGCAAATTGTATACAATTGATTGTTTGTCTAAGGAGACTGCTTTACCATCCCGCGAAGTTAGCTTGATATTGACAGCAGGTATGTTGCACTGTAACATAATTATTTATAAAGAATCACCGTGCGTTGCGGGGATTAGCTAGGTTAACCCTATCTGAGTTTAAAATCTAATCTTGAAAGAGTATCTAAGCAAGATGTTGCTTGGAACGAAATCCGGCATTGTTTTTTTTTCGCTTCCTGACGGAGAGAACAAAACGTACTGGGACCTTTCGAAAAGAGTTCAGGAAATTTACAAGTGAATCAAAAAATTCTAATCAAGAAATACCCAAACAGACGGCTCTACAATACCGAGACGAGTGGTTATATTACTATCAATGATGTTGCCGAGTTGATCAAGTCGGGACACAGGGTAGAGGTGAGAGATGCGACCAGCGGCGATGATGTGACAGCCTTGGTCCTGACCCAGATTATCATGGAGAAAGCAAAGAGCAACCAGGGGGTGTTACCGGTATCTCTGTTGCATCTGGTTATTCAGTTTGGAGATAATGTTCTGCATGAATTCTTCGAAAAATATTTGGAGAAGACCATGGAGAGTTACCTGATGTACAGGAAGACAATGAATGACCAGGTCAATGCCTATCTTGATATGGGCATGGGTTTTTCCAGTCTTGCTGAAAAAACGCTGAAAGATTTAGAGTCAATGAATCTTGCGAACAAGGCATTTAAACAAAATAACAAGAAAAAGTAGAGTTTTCAGTGGAATAGTCCGGAAGCAGCCATGGATCTATTCTACCTCAGCTTGAAAAAAAAGGAAAAAAACAATGAAGACCTTGATGTTGTGTGCAGCCATCGCGCTTGCCCTTGCGGGATGTACCCAGGAAACCCAAAATAAAATCGGTCACGCGGTTCAGAACTGGACGGGAACAAATGGAATCCTTGAAGTATACGCCGGAGATAAGCTGGTTAGACGGTTCATAAAGATTGATAAGTTGACCACGGCAACCTCTACGAACGGCAAAACGGATCGCCCCTATCGCTACGGTTACGGTTACCTGGATGCCAATTTGAATGATATCATCGATCCGGGCGAGAAAAAAGTGTATTTTGAGTTCAGCGATTATTCGACTTCCTATATCTTTTATGGAAATCCTGACTAAGGTGCCGGCCTCTTGGGAAAAGTTGGTTTGTCGGAAAGATCCAGGCGCGATCCATACGGGGAAGAAACACCATGGTCAAACGGGAAAAACAAGCTCCGAAAGAGAACCTAGGTATATCATCACCAACTCGTCGAATGTCGAGTCGACAGTGCCGGTGATTTCCGCAACTCAGTCGGAAGAACCGCGGAAAAAGGCCTTTGCCATCGTCGGTATCGGTGCTTCAGCCGGGGGGCTGGCAGCTTTTGAAGCCTTTTTTTCCGGAATGCCGACAGACTCTGATCCGAATATGGCCTTTGTTTTGGTGCAGCATCTAGCTCCAGATCACAAGAGTATCCTCACCAGTCTCATCCAGCGCTATACCCGTATGCAGGTATTGGAAGTCGAGGATGGAATGGAGGTGCACCCTAACTGTGCCTACATTATCCCACCAGGCAGGGACATGGCCTTTTTGAACGGTACGCTCCAATTACTTGAACCATCCGCCCCTCGCGGACAGCGTCTGCCCATCGATTTTTTCTTTCGTTCGCTTGCCCAGGATCAAGGCGAGAGGGCCATTGGAATTGTGCTTTCCGGTACCGGCAGCGACGGTACCTTAGGCGTTCGGGCCATTAAGGGTGAGGGTGGTATGGTGATGGTTCAAGTCCCCGAATTCTCGGAGTTTGATGGTATGCCTCGCAGTGCCATTGCCACCGGTCTGGTTGATTTCCAGCTGTTACCGTCAGAGATGCCTGGCTATCTTATGGCGTATGCTTCCCAGGCTATTGATCGGCGCCTTCGACCGGTAGCGCCTCCGACTCAAAGAACCGAGAATGCACTGAAAAAGATTTTCATCCTGCTTCGCGCACAGACTGCTCATGATTTTTCTCAATACAAGCCGAACACTATTCAGCGTCGCATCGAACGACGAATGGCCGTCCACCAGATCGAGAATATAGACGAGTATGTCAGATATCTGCAGCAGACTCCTGATGAGGTCGACGCGCTTTTTCGCGATCTGCTTATCGGTGTAACCAATTTTTTCCGCGATCCGGAGGCCTTCAAAGAGCTTGAAGAAAAGGTCATTCCCAAGCTCTTTAAAGGCAAACCGCCGGGTGACGTGATTCGTGTTTGGTCATTGGGTTGCTCCACCGGCGAAGAAGCCTACTCTCTTGCCATTTTATTGCAGGAGCACCTGGAAGTATTGAAGCAGAACTACAAGGTGCAGGTCTTTGCCACAGACATTGACAGCCAGGCGATTGCTTTAGCCCGGCAAGCAATTTATCCGGCCAGTATTGCGGTTGATGTCTCTTCAGAGAGGCTGTCGCGCTTTTTTTCAGCCGAGTCCGACGGCAGTGCGTACCGCATTAAAAAAAGTATCCGTGACATGTTGATTTTTTCTGAGCAGAATGTGATCAAGGACCCACCATTTTCCAAGCTTGACCTGATCAGTTGCCGTAACCTCCTGATCTATATGGGGAGCGACTTACAAAAGAAAATTATCCCACTTTTTCATTACGCCATCGAACCGGGCGGCTTCCTCTTTCTGGGTACTTCGGAAACGGTGGGGGATTTCGCTGATCTGTTTAGCGTGTTGAGCAGGAAATCAAAAATTTATCAACATAAGGCAGATCTTGATGATGCTCGGCGCTCGACCTTAGGACAGTTTCTTCCACCCATGACGGCACGCCATGAGTTCGGCACGCTTGCCGTTGGAAGACCTGAGCCACCCCGAAAATTGCCACTGCGCGAGCTTACTGAACAGTCGCTTTTACAGCACTTCGCCTCGGCTGCCGTACTGGTCAATGGTCAGGGTGACATCTTCTACCTGCACGGCCGCACCGGGATGTATCTGGAACTCACCCCGGGTGAGGCTGGAACCAACAATGTCCTGAAGATGGCCCGTGAAGGATTGCGGGTTGAGTTGACACGCACACTGCGTAAAGCTGCAAAAGAGAGGGGCATCGTGCGTTGCCCGGGCCTGCAGGTTAAAACCAATGGCCACTATACCCGGATTAATCTGGTTGTGCGGCCGGTGACTACATCGTCGTCAGACACACTGGGACCGCTTCTCTATCTGGTTATCATGGAGGAAATACCACCCGTTGATTCTGATAAGGAGCAACATATTGCCCGTTATCTTCGTGGCGAAGGTGCGGACGGTATCGATACGGATGCTCGCATCACAGAACTCAAGGAGGAGCTGAGGGCCAAAGAAGAATTTCTCCAGAGCGCCAACGAAGAGCTCCAGTCCTCGAACGAGGAGATGCAGTCTGTGAACGAAGAAATGCAATCGACTAATGAGGAATTGGAGACCTCTAAAGAGGAATTGCAATCGGTGAACGAGGAATTGGCCACGGTCAACGCGGAACTCTTTACTAAAGTGACTGACTTGACCCGGGCCAATAACGACATGAACAACTTGTTGGCCGGAACCGGCATCGGCACTGTCTTTGTGGATCACGGGTTGCGTATCCTGCGCTTTACCCCGGCAGTCACGCGTATCATCAATCTGATCCTGAGCGATGTGGGACGGCCAGTGGGCCATATCTCCTCCAATCTGGCCGGTTATAACAGCTTGGTGGAGGACACCCGGGCAGTGTTGGCCGACCTGATTCCGAGAGAGGCCGAGGTTCTTACCGTTGATGGTAAATGGTACACGATGCGTATCCAGCCTTATAGGACGCTCGACAACGTCATTGAGGGAGCGGTAATCACTTTTGTTGATATTACGGCAACGAAAAAAGTTCAGGAAGCGCTACGGTTAACTGAAGAACGTATGCGAGTTGTTCTTGGAGCCGTCCCCGTCATGGTTTTTAACCAGGATAAGGAATTACGTTATACCTGGATTCATAATGCTCATGTCCAGTTCTCCGTTGAGCAGATCCTTGGTAAAACCGATGCCGATTTGCTGTCGGCAGACGAGGCCGCAAACCTGACGGCCATTAAACAGCAAGTGCTTGCCAGCGGGGTGGGCATCCGGCAGGATATCCAAACCACAATTGACGGCAAATCGCATCGTTATGACTTAATTGTTGAACCACTGCGTGGCTCTGACGGCAACGTCATCGGAATTACCTGTGTCATGATGGACATTTCCGATCAGTTGACATAAGACCGGATAGGACCGGATGCTGAGCACGACAAACCACCTGAGAGCGAAGGGAAGCGATGACAACCAAGAATGACCGACCGGAAGAGACTACTCCTTCGGTGATTACGATGGGCTCACAGCCGACAGGTTCAGATCAGAATATGCGCCGACAAGCCGAAGATGTTTTTCGGGAAAGATCGGCTAATTCCACCACCGATCAAGATATGCTGTCTCTTGAAAAAACCCGGCATATGCTCTATGAGCTGCAGGTGCATCAGATTGAACTTGAGATGCAGAACGAAGAACTGCGTCGCACACATGCTGAGCTGGATCTTATCTGGAAACGATATTTTGACCTCTACGATCTGGCGCCGACGGGCTATTGCACCCTCAGTGAAAAGGGATTATTTCTTGAGGTCAATCTTACTGCCGCCACCATGTTGGGTCTATCTAGGAAACAGTTGGTCAGGCGGCCAATCACTCGATTTATCGTCAGAGACGATCAGGATCTTTACTATCTTCACCGCAAAAAACTCTTTGAAACAGGTGAACTGCAGACGGTAGATCTGCGGATGGTGAAAAAGGATGGAACTCCGTTCTGGACCACCCTGGTAGCTACCATCGCGCACGATGTCGATGGTGCACCTGTATGTCGTATCGTGATGAGCGACATCACCGAGCTCAAGAAGGCGCAGGAGGAAAGGAACAAACATAAGCTTGAAATGCTGAGTAAGAAGGCGGAGCGGATGCAGTCGATTGGCCGGTTAGCCGGCGGCGTGGCGCACGATTTCAACAATATGCTGGGGGTGATCCTCGGTTATACCGAAATGGCTTTAGCTGAATTAAGACCTGGAGAGCCCCTCTATGTCGATCTTAAGGAAATCGACATGGCCGCCCAGCGCTGCGCCAATCTGACCCAGCAACTGCTGGCCTTTGCCGGCAGGCAGATAGTTGCGCCAAAAGTTATCGATTTGAATAAGGTTGTGGCAGAAAGGTATACGCAGCTGCAGCAGAGAGTCGACGAGAATATTCAGTTGTCCTGGTTACCGGCAACTGACCTTTGGCCGGTTAAAATGGATCCCGCCCAGATCGATCAGATGATGACCAATCTGTGCGAAAATGCCGGAGAGGCCATCATCGGGCAGGGGCTGGTTACGATCAAAACCGAGAACACCACACTTGATCAAACCGATTGCGCTCGGCAGCCATGGCTTATCCCTGGTGAATATGTCCAGCTTACCATAAGCGACAATGGCTGCGGTATGCAGAAGGAAGTAATAGATAACTTGTTCGAGCCGTTTTTCACTACCAAGGATATCTATAAAAGTCCAGGCCTCGGCTTGGCTACGGTCTATGGCGCCGTCAAGCAGAATGGTGGTTTTATCGAGGTGAGTAGTGAGCCCGAAAAGGGAACGACCTTTACAATCTATCTGCCAAGGTATGTGGGAGTGGATCGGAAGGAACAAATCAAAGACGATATGCACCAGGCCATGCCAGGGCAGCAAACCATTTTGGTGGTGGAGGATGAGCCTATTGTTCTGGAGCTGGTCACCAAATTGCTCGAGATGAAAGGGTATACCGTTATTGCCACAAACAACCCTCTTGATGCGATCAATATAGCCCGGAATAGTGCCGACAAGATTAACCTGCTGTTAACCGATGTGCTCATGCCGGAGATGAACGGTGATGAATTGGCCAAAAAATTATTAACTGACTATCCTTCTCTCAAGTGCCTGTTTATGTCTGGATACACGGCTGACATCGTCACTCACAGTGGCTTGCTTGACGAGGAGATACATTTTATTCAGAAGCCCTTTTCCATTGATACCATGATTGCCAAGGTTCAGACAGTGATTAAAGGTAGTTAGTGACTTAGAAAAATATTGTTGTTCTTTTAACAAGAATATTTTTTCGTGAAGGAACTTATACCCCTCAAGGGGGTACTAAAGAGAGTTCCCGTGCTGTGCGGGTACTACCAATTTCAGCAACCGCAACCCGACGGAGCCTTGCCGCGTACTCTGGTAATCCAGCTGTTAATGATATAGGCGGCGCAGCCACAGCCATCGTCCGGATTGACATAGATGGCATTTGTCGGACAATTTTTAGCGCAGGCCCCGCATTCGATGCAACCGTTTCTGTCGGTGATTTGGGCTTTTCCATGCCGAACCCTGAAAACGCGGTGCGGACAGACCAGTTCGCAGGTACCGCAGCCGATGCACTTTTCTTCTGTTAACAGTAAAATTGCCGTTTCATCCAGATACCTGAAAGTTTTCATAATAGTTTGCCTGATTAAATAAAGGGGCCGGCCAGCCAGAATAAAAGGGCCAGCGTTGTGGCACCTATCTGCAGCGGCAGTCCCCTGCGCATCTCTTTTTCCACCCCGGAGAGTGAAGTGAAAGGCGTGGATCCGGTAAAGTTCATGGCGAGAAAGGCGGAACAGCCTGTAATCCACAGGAAGAGAGCAAGCTTTTCTACTCCATTGACCGTTGATTCTCCGGGAATCAGCAACAGCAGGCCCGCAATTCCTCCCACAACCGTCCCTTTTAACCAGAATTGTCGAAACGGAATCCACGGCAGCAGGAGGGGAGTGATCACCGCCCCTGAAGTGATCGCCGCAAAGGTAGTCAAGATCAGGATAATGCCACGATCAAGAGCCGCTTCAAAGGAAAATATTTCCGGTGAAATCCCCGAAATCAGGAAAAACAAAGTGAAGGCAATCAGGAGCTGTTTCCACAACATGCAGATTTCCAGCGGGATGAGAACTGCACGTTCTCTTAACGAAAAGGTTACCGTGCGCATTGTCTCGTCGGCTTTGCCGGTTTTCAGAAACGCCGGTAACACCGATGCGAGAATAGGTCCAAACCGGCCCTTGAAGCCACAAAGCTTTTTCAGGTCGCGAACGGCCACGCCGCTTGCTGCGAGCTGGGGCAGGATCAATTCCCGGTGGCTGACCAGCTGATCGAGTTTAGCATTTTGTACCTGATAGGCCACTTCCTCTGCGCTAAAAGACTGTTTTCCCGCCGCGCACCAGACATTGATGCCACGGGTATCGACCACCAAAATCCAGAGAGACATATTACCAAGCTCTTTACGTAAGGCGTCAAAGGTCAATTTGTAGTTGGCGGTGACCAGGACAGGTGAGTTCTTGTCTGGTTCGCCGACGCAGTAGAGACCTGGAGTGATACTGTAGTTATTCCTGGCAAAACCGGTTCTGGCTCCGAAGGTGCCGAGTTTGTCGCGAGTAGAAAGCGATGTGGCAACCCGGGGCAGAGGACCTACCGGAGTTTCAACAAAACCAACGACAAAAGGGTAAATACTATAACCGGCGCGTGCATATCCACTGGACCGTGGAGGCGGCTTCGGCCCTCAACAGGGTCCTTCCGGCACTTCCGTTGGTACCTGTAGCGGGGACGGCATGCAACAATCGGTTTGTTCGGTGCGCAGCAAAGGGTGAATCTGCTGCCTGAGCAAATCACTCACGGTAACCTCCGGGATACTGATACTTTTAATCTTAAGCAACACAATATGTCCATTATGGGAGCTTGGCCATCCCTTTTTCAAGGTCGTGGAGCAGATCGTTGCAGTCTTCAAGGCCGATACTGAGGCGGACTATGGTTTTGCCTGCATATCTTGAAGGGATGGCCCGTTCGATCTTGGCGGCGGTGAGCAGGCTTGTATAGCCGCCCCAGCTGTAACCAAGATGAAAGAGTTCCAATGAGTCAATGAAGGCGGCAAGCTGGTCGTCGGTATAGTCTTCTTTGAAGGTGAAGGCGAAAAGTCCGGAGGATCCTGTGAAATCACGTTGCCAGAGATGGTGCTCCGGATGGCTCGGTAAAGCGGGGTGGAGAACTTTGTCGACTATACGGAGGGTTTGCAGCCATTTGGCCACGGTAAGTGCCGATTGTTCGTGTTGCCGTAATCTGGTGGAGAGCGAGTGCAGTCCGCGCAGGGCCAGATAACACTCTTCTGCGGGAGTATAAATCTCCATCAGCTTGTAGAAATCGGCAAAGGTTTGGCCGTAACGTTCATTGACCGTTACCGTTCCGGCCAGCACGTCGGAATAACCGGAAATATATTTGGTGACGGAATGGATCGAGACATCCACCCCCAGCTCAAAAGGTTTCAGATAGAGCGGCGTGGCCCAGGTGCTGTCGAGCACCGTGACGATATTTTTCTGACGGGTGATGGCGGTGATTGCAGGGATATCCTGGATCTCAAAGGTTATGGAACCTGGCGATTCGAGAAGGATCAAGACGGTATTGGCTCTGATATACTGTACAACGTCTGCACCGACGTTGGGAGGAATGAGGGTGAAATCGATATTGAATTTTTTCAGGACCTTCCTGCAGAACCGCTGGCCGGGACCGTAGGCGTTATCACAGACCAGGATATGGTCGCCACTTTTGGTGAAGGCCAGCAGCGCAGTCTGGATGGCGGCAATACCCGATTGAAAAACCCTGGTTACAGCTCCACCTTCAAGTTCCCGCATCGCCTCTTCAAATTGCCGCTGGGTGGGCAGTCTGTCTGTTCCGTAGGTGATCCCTTGGTACTGGTGGCGGCCAACTTTCAGCATCTGCCGGTAGTCGTCGAACAGGACGGTCGAGCCTTTATAGATGGGCGGGTTAATGGTGGTGGCAGCAGAATTTTCCCTTTCCGGCCAGATCTTAGCGAGTGCTTTGGTTTCTTCTTTCATGCTTAATTGTCCTGTAGAGGCAGAATAAAGTGTACTACTGGAAAAAGTACAATAGGAGTATATTGTTACATCCTTTTTTTGTTTCTTTGACTGAGATGGTATAACAGAATAAGGTGGGTGTAAGCAAAATATATGTTTTTTTGTGCAATACAGGAGCTCCATAACAAACAATGAAAGACAAACCTGCGGCAATATTTTTCGATAAATACGATTACCAACTTCTCGGTGTTGTCAAGGACGTGCTGGAGAGAGGGAGTCGGTCCAAGGATCTGCGCTCCCTGCTCGTTGAACATATGCACCCGCATGGTATCAAGGAGATGGCCGCTCCTCGTGGATTACGGATTGCTTATGCCATTGCCGGTCTGCTCGGCTCCTTTGAGAAAGGTCAGGCCGGTGATCGGATCAAGAAACTGCGCTCTCTTCGTGACGAGGTATTTCTCTCTTCCAGTACTTTCTACCACAAAAATACCGCGAGAGTGCTGCTGCAGATCATGAAAGATCTGTTGCGAACTCAGGACAATGAATTGCGTCAGCTTAAGCTGGCGCATGATTTTCGGATGGTTTCCACCGGCAACCCTCGTTTTGTCCGGGTGGAACTGGCCAAATACCATCTGCTTGAAATGCCCGAGGAATGGAACCAGTACGCCTTCGATGATCATGTTCATGACGCGAATACCAAAGGACGAAAATCACCGACCCACCTGGTGATGGACGCCTGGATCAAAGGAATCCGATATCTTACGGTGGTTTATTATAACTATGTCAAGCCGGAGGTGATTGAAGAGCTGATAGAGGCCAGTTCAATACTCGATGTCAAAGTACAGGTCGGTATTGAAATGTCGTCTCGTTTTCGCGATAAATATGTACGATTTACCTGGGAACCCCACGGGTTTAATGACAATCGATCCTTTCTCAAGTTCCTCAAGGATGAGGCGATGATACAGTTGATGGAAGAGGGTCGGAAGGTCTCGAACTATCAGCAAAGATATGTTTTTGAAATATTCGAGGTCTATAATGCTCGCCATCGTGAAACCCTGAGCCATGAGCTGGAACTGTCTCTCGAACCGCTGCAGCTTGAAGATTTTCTCAAGTTCGTCGGGGATGGGCAACCGTCGGTACTCCATCTTGCCAGATTCATACATAATGATATTGCTGACACTCTTCAAAGGGAAATACGTAAACTCCACCAGAAGACGCCTGGAAGAGCCGGGGACAATGCCAAACTCTCATCTGAGCGGCTTGATCGTCTTCGGGACATGAACGTCGAAACCATAATCGAACGGTTTCTATTACCTTCCCGCAATCCGGGGGTTCACAATCCGAATCATCCGCAGGATAGTCCCGATCTCCCAAAATTACTCAAGTTGAGCGCCGACGAACAACTAAGCAGGTTGTCGTCTTTGCATTCAAGTTCAAGGTTTACTCTCAATCTCAGTAACCTGTCAGTCCAGGATACGCTGGAACTGCTCTATTCCTGCGAGGGAATGATCAGTCATATCGAGGCGTATAATCTGAAAAATGCTGCCCATGGCATGAGCTCGGGCATGGGAACAGGGCAGGGGAGCTGTGAAGGAGAAGCGGTTGACCTGAAGAGCCCTGAACAACATTACAGTCTGATAAGCGAACTGCAGAAAGCCCTCAATGAAGGCAATGTTATCAGTCTCAAGAGGGCGATTCGCAACATCATTTGGGATTATGACGAACAGCGCCTCAGCCTTAAAAAACATCTTGAAATATTACCGGAAGGCAAGCAGGCGGGAGAAATGCTTGGCCGGGAATACCGGCAGATGCAGGAAAGAAAACTGCAATTGATGGATATTCTTTATAATTTGGAGAAGTTCCATAATTATTACAAAAAGCGTACTCTGGGCTCTCGTATTGGTTCGGGCTCGACCGGTCAGGCTGAACACCAGCACGGCATGGGTTTGGTGGTGCTCGACACCCTGCCTGCGAGGGCTAGGAGGGCGGTCCGTGAAGGGATCATCAAAAAGAAACGGTCACTGATTCCGGTCACTGGCCTGCTGACCTACAATTCCCATCGTCGCAGCCATGATACGTCGAGAATATGCAGGAAAAATAGTTTGTTAAGCAAACTGCCGTTTTATAACAACGTAGGTTATCGTTGGTTTGACTGGACTCTCGATGGTTTTTCCGTACATCCTCAAATGACCGGCAATATTGCTACCCTGGGAGGAATGGGCGGTGGAGGTGTGAATGGTAAGCTATTTATTGAAAGAAGGGCAAAAGAGAGACTGGAGCAGCCCTGGAAATATCTCAACACCAATCTGAAAAATACTCTGAAAGTATTGTTGGGCTTCATTCCGGCTTTTCTTACCTTTAGCCTGACTAAAGATTGGTGGCTGTTGGCTTACCTGGGGGCTTTCATCTGGTTTGGTATTACCGGAACACGCAACATTATCCAGTCGGTTCTAGGTGGAGGCGGCCTGCGTCGCTCCCCTCTGCTGCCTTGGAACTCCCTGGTCAGTTGGAGCCGTATTGCCGATTCGCTGCTTTACACTGGTTTTTCTGTGCCGCTCCTCGATTATCTCGTTAAAACCCTGCTGCTCGATCGGGCCTTTGGCGTCACTACGGCAACTAATCCGGTACTCCTTTATTCGGTAATGGGACTTGCCAACGGCATCTATATTTCCTCTCATAATACCTTTCGTGGGTTGCCAAAGACTGCCGCGGTTGGAAATTTCTTCCGTTCGATTCTGGCAATCCCGCTGGCCATTGCCTTAAATTCGGTAATTGGTCTGGTGCTTCAGTCGACGGGAATTCTCGATACATCGGGGATCTTACAGAAGTGGGCGGCAATCATCTCTAAGTTCGCCTCAGACTGTGTGGCCGGGGTCATCGAAGGACTGGCCGACCGGCAGACCAATATCCGTGCTCGACTTGCCGGCTACCAAACTAAAATTTCCCAGCTGTTTGCCGTGTTTTCCAGACTGGACCTGCAATTTCCCGAGGAGGATGTCCTTGAGATGCTGCAGTCGCCAAAAATGATGATGCAAACCCTGAACTACGAAGCCAGGGAGCAGGAAAGGTTTATCATCGTCAATGCTCTGGACCTCATGTATTTTTGGATGTACCAGCCGCGAGCCCGGAAGGCTTTGGGCATAATATTGCAGAAAATGTCGCAGGAGGAATGGCTGATCTTCTATCGTTCACAGCTGGTTCTCAACCGAAACCGGGAAATAAGTCAGGTTTTTGTCGATGGTCTGGTCGGGAAAAACTTTTCCAAGGCACTGTCCTTTTATCTCGACAGGTCTGAACAATATCTGATTGATATGGAGAAATTGGGATCAAAAATAAGAGGTATGCCTTCTTTAGCGAGTTGAGATGACTTCTTCGGTGAAATGGACTATCAATCGGTTTTCTGTTTAGTGCTTTAAAGATTATCTTCGTTCATAAAAAACAAGAAAAATAATCTGCGAAAGGCACTTATCCCGCGCTCTTCAGTGGGTTTCTCTTCTTCATCATTTGGGTGTGTCGAAAATGAAAAAAATTACCATGATGGGCACCTTGTGCATTTATCTGGTTTTTTCAGCAGTTTTTTGTCAGGCAGGCCAGTTCGCAGTTTCCATGGAGAGCGATCGGTTCGCAGTTGGAGCACGGGTAGACGTGTCGCTCATTTTTCTGGAAACTAAATCAGGAGAGACCGCAGACTTTCCCGACGAGATTATTTGTGAGTTGATTTCAAGCGAGGACAAATTGGCTGTATTGGCCAAAAAAAACCACTCACAAAAGGAATCCGGCCATGCCGAATCCCCTGGTATAAGACAACACTATAGTTTCAGGTTGCCAACTGACCTGCAGGGACAGGTTATCATGACCCTTACCGGTATGAAAGCACCCCGGGTGGTGCTTGATGTGGTTACAGCAAAGGATGATCAGGTTACGACAACCGATAAGGTGTATCCGACCCTGGATTCGATGTTTACTCTGTATCAACCTTATCAAAAAAATATTTCCCCTTACCAGCCGGTTTATTTTCTTGTCGGCACGGATCCAGGAAAGAGCAAATTCCAGATCAGTTTCAAGTACCGATTTTTTGATGCAGATGCGCTTTTTGCCAAGTCACATCCGTGGGTAAAAGGGTTGCACTTTGGCTATACCCAGACTTCTTTCTGGGATCTCGAATCAGCTTCGGCACCCTTTGACGATACCAGTTATAAACCGGAATTTTTCTGGTTGTCCCAGAATTATCTAACAACAGAGCACGGCTTTTTGAAAGGGATGTTCTTTCAGGGTGGTTTTCAACATGAATCAAACGGCAAAGGTGGAGATGATTCCAGGAGCACTAATTATGTGTATGTGAAACCCGTTGTGGTTTTTTATGACGATGACAGTAAATTCGGTCTGCAGCTGTCACCAAAAATTTGGTCCTATATCGAAAACGATGAGACGACTAATCCCGATCTCCCAGATTACAGAGGGTATTTTGATCTGGAGACAAAATTTGGCTTAGCCGAAAGCTTTGTGGCCGGTACTCATTTTCGTTTGGCCAACGAGGGTGCATCTTTTCAGTTTGACCTCTCTTATCCTCTCCACAATATCTTCGGAGATGCCTTGGATGTTTACTTCTTTGCGCAATATACCAATGGGTTGGCAGAGAGTCTGTTGGATTATCAACAACGAACCCAGACACTCCGGTTAGGACTGTCCTTTATCAGGTGATCGCCGGGTTGCTGGTTATTTCTTTATGCTTAATATCTTCAGCAGTCAGATTTTTTTATTAACTTTAGATAGGAGATTTCCATGATAGACACAAACATGGCTCAAGCCCTCAATGAACAGATAAACAAAGAGATGTATTCAGCCTATTTATACCTGTCGATGTCGGCCTATTCAAATAAGACAGGACTTAAAGGTTTTGCTAACTGGTTCATGGTGCAATATCACGAGGAGATGTTTCACGCTATGAAACTTTATGAATATATTCAACGGCAAGGTGAAGAAGTAAAACTTGAAGCCATCAAGGCACCTCCTGCCGAGTTCTCCTCCCAGCTCGATATGTTTACCCAGACCCTGGCTCATGAGCAGTATATAACCAATTCTATCAATGAATTAATGGAACTGGCTATCGGTAAGAAGGACCATGCAACCCAGATATTTCTTGAATGGTATGTGACCGAGCAGGTCGAAGAGGAAGAGAACGATAACGACATCATCCTTCAGTTAAAACTGATTGGTGACAATGCCCACGCACTCCTGATGCTTGACAGGGAACTCGCCGGCCGAATAACAACGGTCCCGACTGATTTCAGCAAAGGCGTTGAGGCTGCTGCGAAGGCGGCCGCATAAGGTGGGTTGGTTGTCCTGTAGTTACTTGACTATATTCATCGTTTAGGAAAACAAACTTCATTATGAGTGTGACAACATATATTCTGGCAGGATGGCTGATTGACGGGAGTGGCGGTCCAATTCAGGAGAAAGCGCTGCTCAAGATTGTTGATGGCAAATTTGCAGCGATCGAACAGTACAAACACAATTTTTTACCGGGATCCTGTCAGCTTACTGATTTGTCTCACTGCACCATTATGCCTCCTCTTGTTGACAGCCATGTCCATCTGTTCATGTCCGGTACCATCGATAAGCGGATACGGGAGTGGCAATTGGTAGCAGGCTACGAAGCGCTACGGCCGATTATTGGTCGGCATCTCCACTATCTCTTTTCTCATGGAGTGCTCGCAGCACGTGATGGTGGAGATCGAGGCGGATTTGCACTTCGATACAGATCGGAAAAGGAGATGCATAAAGAGATTGTTCTGAAAGTTGCTGGTCGAGCCTGGCACCGGAAAGGGCGGTACGGCAGCCTGATCGGCAGATATCCTGAACAGGATGAAAAATTGGCTGATTCATATGGTAAGGACAATGAAGCTATTGACCAGGTGAAGGTGGTCAATTCAGGATTAAACAGCCTGCAGATCTTTAACAAAGAGACGCCGCCGCAGTTTACCAGAGAAGAGATTGCGGCGGTAGTTTCTGAGGCAGAACGTCAGGGCAGAAAGGTGATGGTTCATGCAAACGGTAGACAGCCGGTCCGGATTGCCGTGGAGGGTGGCTGCCACTCCATTGAGCATGGTTTTTTCATGGGTAGGGAAAATCTGCAGCTGATGGCCGAAAAAGGGACCTTTTGGGTGCCGACTCTATTTACCATGAAGGCCTATGGTGCAAACATCGAATTCGCGCAAGCTGATGTTGATCGTCAGGTGATTGAAAAAAATCTTAACCATCAAATCGAGCAGCTTGCCATGGCCAGAGAATTGGGCGTGAATGTGGCTTTGGGCACCGACGCCGGAAGTCTTGGGGTCTTGCATGGGGAATCAATGGTCGAGGAAATGAAGCTCTTTAAAAAGGCCGGCTACAGTTTGGCGGAAACAGTGCAGTGTGCGACCGACAACGGCGCACGATTGCTCGGTATTGAGGATTTTGGGCTGATAGCAATGGGCAAAACGGCAACCTTTTTGGCGGCCAGGGGAGCACCGGCGCAACTGCCGAGGAAGTTATCGTATCTCGAGGCGATCTACGTCAATGGAATGCCGAGTAAACTGTATCGTAAAAATCCTGTTAAACATATTGCCGCTTCGTCAGGTGCAGACCCTCAACCACAGGTCGAAGAGTAGTCGGACAAAATGGAGGAGAGATGGACAGGAGGCGTGTCGCACCACAACTCGTGAAGTGGCTTGAACATTACAATTATTTGATGGCGACATGGGCAGCGTCTGGTGCCGTCCTCACCCCGGAAATCGCTCGAAGCGGATTAGCAACACTCACCCGAACTCTGGTCAGCGATATTCCGGAAGTGGCACTTATTCGTAATGAGAGGATTGAGAAGAGCAATCGGATTGTGCCTGTCAGAGTATATCATCCTATTCCAGACATTGGCCTTCCGATCTTGATCTATTTGCATGGTGGTGGCCATATGGCCGGGAGTGTAGACGTCTATGATCCTATCTGCCGGAAAATTGCTCTGGCGACCCAGCATATTGTCGTCGCGGTTGACTATAAGCTGGCACCAGAAAACCCATATCCAGCTGGTATTGAGGATTCGGCAGCAGTATTGCAAGGATGCCTCCAGATGCTCGAGCGGACGGGTGTATGCTACCAACCTCGAATCGCCCTTGCAGGAGACAGTGCCGGCGGCGCAATGAGTGCGACGCTGGCGCACATCTTTCAAGATCATACCGATCTTGCCATCAGTCATTTGATTCTCATTTATCCTAGCCTTGACTATACGCTGAGTCAGCCTTCCGTTACACAATTTGCAACCGGATATCTGTTGGAAAAGGAGAGGATATGCTGGTATTTTGATCAATATTTTCAGAACGGCGGAAAGAGGAGAAAGGCTTCGCCTCTTTTTATGAAGGTGACCGGGCGGTTTCCGAAAACCCTCGTTGTAACTGCAGGTTTCTGTCCCTTACAAGACGAGGGGATGCAATATTGTTCCGTCTTGGAAAAAAGCGGGGTGACAGTGCAGCACTTCCATTTCGACGACATGATCCACGCCTTTCTCAATATGGAGAGTCTTGTTCCCAAAAGTTGCCGGCTGGTTTACGAGACGATGGGGAATTTTCTCCAGTAAGGTCGGCAGGCAGCATCGGGAATAGGTACCGTCGATGATTATGGCAAGTCTAAACTACCTCATTTCACAGAAACTACAGGGCAATTTGCCCTTAGAATAACATTCTGGGCCGTTTTGCCGAAAAGGATTTTACCGACTTTCGATCGGCTTTTCACACCGATAATAATTTCATCGCAATCTTTTTCCGCAGCAAAGGTAACAATATCTTCAGCGGCAGTTTTATTCCTGATGAGGAGATGTGTCTCATGTTGAACGTTTTGTTCCTTGAGTATTTTTCCAGCCTCGGCAAGGTGTTCTTCTGCCTCAGTGATCATTTTTTTAGTTGTTTTTTCCCCTCCAGGCAGAGAGGTAACCAAATGAACGCTACCCCCAAAAGCTTCGGAGTGCTGTGCGGCGAGGGCGAGCAGATCTTTTCCAACCTTAGTGCCTCGGTAGCCTACTAAAATTTGCATATTATTTTCCTAATCTTTCGTTATTATAAAAAATCAATCATCTCAGTATCAAATGCATGCCCTTTGATGGGGTGGCAAAAAGAACACCCCTCAAAATAGTGTATGAAGGTTCTTTGTCAAGCGGATAACTGGTGCGGTGTACATTTAAATTGAGGTGTTATCTTGTTATGTTCCGGCGTAGGTTCCCCATAATTATTGTCAAGGTATCAGCATCTTTGAATGGATACTGTTGAGAATGAACTTGGTAATAGAAGTGGAGCTTAGGAAGTAAACAACGGTGCAGATGTGACAGCTCTTGTTCTTATTCAGATTGTTATGGATAAAGTAAAAAGACATTATGCTTGAATCTTAGAGCATTCCTCTGCCAGATCCAGCTGAAACCGCACTGGACCACGGTATTTTCCGCGGCCGAAAACTGAATCGAGCGCACATATGGATTCGGGATGCGACCATGATGTGGCAATGGCGACATGGCCCTTTGGAAAAGGCGTTACTTCGATATCAATGAAGTCGAGTGGGGCGAGGGCAACTTCCTTTTCAACGAGGTCGTCAGACTCCCCGTAGCAGAGCAGCCAGTGGATATTTTTCTCTTTGATCCCGTGGAAGTTTAGTTTCCGGCCGAAGATGGTAATGGGCAGAGTGCCATCCTCGGTGATCGGAATATTGTAGGAGGCAAAGCTCATTTCGGTCACGGACATGGGGATATCAGAGCGTTCGTTCTGGAGCCAGTAATTAATGGCGGCCACCGTCTTGTTGATCTTGAATGGTACGCCGTTTCGACCGTTCATCATTATTATATCCCTGATAAATGCCACTATCGGTCCTGAGTCTTCAATGCTTTTCAGCTTATACACCCAGCCCATCAAATCGCCATTGGCGACCTTATTGCCGTTGCTGAGCGTTTTGGTGCCGTAGCTCAGATCGTTGAACTGTTTCGGTAAGTTTCTTAAAAGAGTACCGAGTCCCTTGCTGCGGGTGCCGTCCATTGGTGCCACGCAGGTAATGAGGGCGTCGACCAGGCCATCGAGTTCGCCCGTCAAGATATTGCACACGGCCGAATACCCTCCCTGGCAATAGCCATTCAAGGTGACCTTGTGACCATGTTTTTCTTTGACTTTCTCACAGAAAAACCGAGTGTCTCGGGCATCATCTTCCAGTGTCATGGTCTGGACCGCCGGGGTTGCGTGGATATCCTTCATGATGCGGATATAGGTAGGAATCGATTTGTTGGCAAAACTGTGGGCGTAACTCTTCTTTTCTCCGGGGAGAAAGGCAAGGATATTGGCACCAAGCACAAATGGAGGCAGGATAATAATGGGTTTAAGGGTGTCGTCGACGGCAATTGCCGGATCGCTTGGCAATACCTGGTGGAGGATGAATCTTTCTGTCTCGGCAAAAAGACTTTTGGGCTGATTTTCAAAATGGAAACCATACTCGGGTTCGATGGCTTTGACGGCTTTGGGATATTCCAGCAGGACCCGCTTAAGCACCTCTTTTTGTCGGAGGAGAAATTCATCCAGTTTCTCTCCTTCCCGGCAGTAAAGAGTGGCAAACAAAGAGGTAAGGAACTTGCTGGCCTCTTCCTGGTTATATTGCTCCAGTACCTTCATTGTGCCCATATAGTATCTGGACAGGAGGTCGACATTGCAATTGAGAAGCTCAAGATAGGAATTGAAATTTTCGAGGGGCGTTCGTTGCCAGATTTTTGTTGATTCGACATTGTTGAAGACTTCCGACGCAGTGAGCAGCGGTCGTAGAAAATCATTGTTGTAAATATAGGACCCTTCCGTAAAAAATTTGGCAATATTGGCTTGTGCCATGACCGTTTTGTTCCAAGTATCAAGCATGGTGAAAAAGTCCTGCATTGGCTTCTCTCTCCTTCAACAGTGGACGAACTTTCGTGGACCAACTTTTGTAACGAAAAATGCCAACAGGGTAATTCCTCTCGGCATTTCAGATCTGCAAATACGCTATCTTTACTTTTTTTCCTCTAAAAGTTCCTGAATTTTGCTAAAGCCCTCGTCCACGGCGTTTTTGAAATCGTCACGTGTCTTTTTAGCTAGGTCAATGGAAGTCTGTATGGACTTTTTGCTTTCAGGGGTAAGCCATGGCTGTTGATCAAGATACCCAGTGAACATTTTTTCTGTATTATCCTGAATCATGATCATGGCATTGAAGCTGTTTTCAAGGATGGTTTTCTGAAATCCCAGGGTTTGTTTGGCGAAGGGCATTGTTTCCATTAGTTGTTGCTCCTTTGTGATGGATATAAATCCATGAAATTGAGAATGGTTTCTGTGCGTTTTGCACAATAATGAGTCGTAATCGGCAACTCGTTGTGTCCGGTAAAAAAGTAGCTGATACTTTAACCTAAATATAGCCAAGTCAAATCAATTGTCAAGGACGAAATGTTGCGACGCACAACAAATAAAATATTTGTTCAAGGGTAAAAAAATGATAGTAACATGCGGTGGATATTGAATGTCGCATAATGGTTGTTTGGAGACGAGCTAAGTATCAGCAGATAAATGTTGCAATGTATCATCTGCTGTCGACACGGACGATTCCGTAAGTATTGAGAGCAGAATATTTTTAAAATATTTTGCTTGAACCTGAGTGGTTTTCCGACCTATAATGTGAAATCAACATTGCCTGCTTTGAACTCTATAAGTTGAACCCTGTTTTTTTGCCAAAAGGCTTAACAAACTCGTAAAAACTTCGATTTTCGATGGATAAGTAAAAAGCTTCATATTGGAGGCGTGCGATTTTCCTATTATTTCGGCGTACATACGGTACGTCGTAATGATAGGAAAATTGTAACAACGAACAAGATGAAGAGTTTTTACGACGCCATCAAGTTTACCAATAGGGAGGAAGTTGATGCAGAAGCGAATCTCGAAACAAAAGAGTAAGTCCGGTAAGAACGAAATACTCTCAGAACAGGATCGACGATACGGGGATCGAAGGAAGGTCGAGAGTGAAGGATATACTTATGTTCCCGTGGTTGGTTGGGTTTGTCGGCGAGAGCAGATCCGTCGAGAAAACGAAGAGAACCTGAGGTTGTAGAAAGGCTGGACCTTTTGTTAAAGTCACAATGAGCAGATTCTGCCAGGCGTGTGCTGTTACAGGACTCTTGCTCGCACTTCAATCCATAGTGCAACTGTGGGGTTTTTGCCTAACATGTCAGTTCTTTTATTTCATCCCTTCGAACCGAGTCTTAATCCTCCGTGAATAAAAAAGGTTTCGCCGGCCAAAGCCTCGTTTTTGTAAATATCACAAACGAAGGTGGCGACCTCTTCCGGTTCGATCAGGCGACCAATAGGTATCTCAGCGAGAATTTTGTCCAGAGCTTTCTGGTTCATATTTTTTACCATGGCGGTGCCCACATAACCTGGAGCGATGGCCACACAGCGAATTTTGTCGGCAAGTCCCCGTCTGAAAAACTCGGCGGTGAGAACCTTGGGTATGACGCTCATGGCGGCTTTAGTTGAGGAGTAGTTGATCTGGCCTGCAGTGCCTAGCGAGCCAGTGGATGAAACTAGGCAGATGAGGCCTTTGCAGCCATGGTTGATCATCTGCTCCGAACACTCGCGGATAGTCAGAAAAACTCCAGTGAGATTGATATCGATCACCTTCTGGAAATCTTCGAGTGACATTTTCTTGGTTACCTTGCCGGTCTCCCGGTCCGGTGAAACCAGCATGGCGTCTTTGATAATCCCGGCAAAGGGGGCGACCAGATTGATCCGGCCCATTTTTTCCATGGCGAAGGTAGCCAGAGCAGCACAGTCAGCCTCTTTCGTGACGTTGCAGGTAAAGGCCTCAACGCCCTCGCCTAATTGGCTCTTTGCAGTTTGCAAAGCACTTCCGTCAATATCGGCAATGACAGCTTTGCCGCCGAGTTCAAGCCACTTCTGCGCCAGGGCCATACCAATTCCGCCGCTTCCACCTGTTATTACTGCAACTGCACCTTTGATATCCAGCATTAATTTTTCCCCCGACAGCTTCTCTTTATTATAAGTTTACCCCGGTAGTCGGGGTCCGGTTTCATTGATCCCCTCCTCCCCCTCGGGGATGTTATTACCCTCACGACATCCATTTTTCAAAAGAGCGAGAAAACGTATCTGCACATTGGCAGTCAATGTGCAACACTGGGGGATACCTTCCGGCTCGAAATGCCCATGATGGTTTGGCCAGCCGCTCTGTTACTCGGGAGGCTTTCGGGTTGACTCCTTGTTTCCTGAAGCCGGATCTGCGGTTGGTTGGCTGGAGTCAGAAGGTTTCGTGATTGGCTGGCTGGACTCAAAAGGTTTCGTTGCAGAGGCCTCAATTTTCACTTGTTCAGGTCTCTTTACTTCGGGTTTCTCGTGGATTATCAGTTTTTCAGAGGTTGTCTTCAGAGTAACGGGTTTGTCTGTGGGTGCATTCTGGGCGACCTGTTTTTTGCCAGGTGATGTATTTGTGGCTTCGTTCTTTTTTGCGCTCACAGTCTTCTCTCCTACGGCGGAACTTTTTTTTGCCGGCCGAGGGGCCGCATTTCGCTCTGTGGTAGGTTTTTTCTGCGCCTCATTTTTCTCTGGTTTCGATCCAGGCGAGGAAAATTTCTCTATTTCAGCAAAGCCCTGGCTGGCCACATAGTTAAGGTTCTCGAGATACTTTGAATAGATGTCGGCCCAATAAAAGCAAGCATTCTTGCTGCCCTTTGGTAGCCATGGGTTTTGCTCCAGAGTTGTTTTTAGGAGACTTTCTCCGTGCTGGTGCATAGTGGAAAAGAATGTCAGGGTGTTGGTGAAAACAGTTTTCTGCATTCCTATAGTTTTTAAGAGCATGTTTTGGTTTTCCATCGATGTCTACCCCTTTCTTGCCGTTTTTTCTGATTTATTGTCAACCAGTTCCTCAATTTTGTCAAAACCTTGGTTGATAGTCTTTTTGAAGTCTTCTCTTGCCTTTTTAATCAGTGTCGCTGAATCATTGAGCGGTTTTTTGGCCTCTTCGGTGACCCATGTAAATTGATTGAGCAAACCGTGTATAATATTCTGCGAGCTGTCCTGCATAACTGTGACGGTATTGTAGGTGTTGTCGAACATTGTTCTTTGGAAATTTAACATTTGCTTGGCAATTTTCATTTGTTCCATTTTTATCTCCAGATTTTTGAATTAAAAAGAGAATGTTACGATTAATAGAACATCCGCCGGAATAAAAATATATCTGCAATCGCCTTGTTTTGCCTATCTGATCCATGAACTGCAGATAGGCTGCACCAGTTTCGGAAACCGATTTAATTATAGCTGTGACGAAGTCATTGTCAAGAATAAAATGATGCAACGCACAACTGAGTAAATTTTATCGTTGGGAGATGATAACATTGCATTAAATGATTAAAATCATAATCATATGCTTTTGTAAATGGTCGATAATGGAATAGATTTCCTATAGTATGTTGCAATGTAGCATCAAGGGCAGCAACTGGATAGTTGGTAATTGATCAAAGGGTGAAGGCACCTTTTGTGCCATTTTGATCCTTTTTCCCCTCAGGAGGGAACTGAAAAGCCTCCCCCCATCTCCATCCAGGCATCGGTCTATCGTTACTATTTGACTGCGGACATGCTTTGTTCCACTAGTCGGTACCCTTCATCCGTCATTCTTTTCAGGTCATCACAGCCTTTTCGATATGTCTGTAACCACTCTTCAATGGTATTTTTAGCCTCGACAGGTATGTCCTCGGTTGATTGATTTAAAAACATATGAAACATGAGTTTGTTTTGTTCATAGGCGCTCATCATCATAGTGTAATTGTAGTCAAAAGCCATTTTGTTGGTTTGCATGATTTGCTTGAGGGCTTGAATTTTGTCCTTGTCCATTTTGTTGCTCCTTTTTGGTCTTGATCTTGGTTATGTAGCTCATGTCAAAAATAGAGTCGATGACTCCAGATATCTTCTTCCAGGTTTTTCTTATCTTCCTGGAGAGCCAGATACATTGAAGCATTCTGGATGGCCAGTGCGCCGGTATGGGCGATCGCTTCCATAACTGAAATGAAATCTTTAGGATACTTGCGAATGCATGACGAATAGAGCCGCATCACACCTATAATTTTTTCCTTGGAACGAATGGGGATACATACCATGGAATTGATCCCTTCCTCTTTGGTCTCCTTGGGGTACTGCAAGCGATTATCTTTGGACGCATTTTCAATAATGACCGTCTCCCCTTGCAGCGCATCGGTAACGCTCTTGTCGGCGGAAATTCGGCCTTTAGTTAAAAAGGTTTCGCTCAAGCCGTAACTGGCCACCATTTCCAGGGACTTGGTGTCTTCATTGAGAAGTCTGATGATGGCACCTTTCATTCCAAAAGCTTTGCAACACTTTTCGGTCATGCCATGGAGTATTTCTTTGATGTCGAGGCTCGAGTTGATCGCTGAGGCAAGCTCCAGAAAAAGTGCTGAATTTTTTTCAAGGCGTTCCAGCAGGCGAGCTTTTTTGAGAGCAATCCCGCCATTGGCAGCTAATGCCTGTATGAAGACAATTTCTTTCTCTGTGAATTTGCGATGGTCAGCTGTGTAGAGAGAAAGTATGCCTACCTGACGGCCACTCACCATCACAGCTACGGTCAGAATAGAGGCGATTCCTTCCGCTTTTTTCGCTTCATGGTTCTCAAGCCTCGGGTCGGTGGTGGCATCTTCAAACTGAAAAAAACCCATTTTTTGAAGCCCTGAAACCATCTTTCTCGCAGTTGTCGGGTTGGCATGCATGTACTTGTCGGATAACCCGAATCTTGCCTTGGGGACAAATATGTCCTGTTTCTGATCTGCCAAAAAAAGGCAGGCTGCCTTAGCATTCATGGTTTCTGTGGCGCTTTGCACAATCAGTTGTAAGAGTTGTTCGACTGTGGCTGCCGTACCGAATGCCTGACTGAGATTGCAAAAAGCTTGGAAATAATCTTGTTCCCTGGTCATCAGTTTGCTCCTTTTCCTGATGGTTGATAGAGGCTTTTGTTCAGTCTGCTGTAATCTCTGTCGTTGCTCGATGTTTTGCAGTCTTGCGCTTGGCGGAACTTGCCCTGTGCCTGGATTTTTTCACAGGTTGCGTGTCTCGTTCTGTGAGCCACCGGGTGATCTTCGGCACAAATTCCAACTGACATTTGGAACTCACATAGATGCCGATATGGCCTGTGTTCAGGCAAATATCTTCCGTGTCTTTGCTGCCCACCTTGCTTGTGAGCTGGTTGCAGGATTCGGGGGGCACAAGGTGGTCGAATTTTCCATAGATATTAAGGAGTGGCATGGTTAATTTTGTTAAATCCACCGGTTGGCCTCCCACTACCATTTTGTTTTGGATCAGTAGATTTTGCTGGAAGCAGTCCTTGATGAATTCACGAAAGGTTTCACCTGGGATATCAGGGCTGTCAAAGATCCATTTTTCCATGCGGATGAAATTTTCAACAAATTCTTTGTCATCCAGAAGCTCGTAGAATCCTACATATTTGTCGATCATAAGCCTGGCCGGATTGAGCAGTAAAAAACCAAAATTCAAAAAATCTCCAGGGATGTTACCGTAGGTGTTGGTGATCTGGTCGACAGGCACCTTCCTCATCCAGATATTCAACAGGCCGGTGTCTATATCAAAAGAAGTAGGTGTAACCGTGGTGATCAGGTTGAGGATTTTTTCCGGATGCAGGGCAGAAAAGATGACGCTGAATGTTCCCCCCATGCAGATCCCCATCAGGTTGATTTTTTGGATATTTTCTCGCTCACGAATAAAATCGACGATATCGTTGATATAGACATTTACATGATCGTCGATTCCCAGAAAACGATCTTTGCGGGTAGGGTAGCCCCAGTCGATCATATAGAGATCCACACCTTGTTTTAAAAAATTTTCAACTACGCTGCGCCCCGGCGAAAGATCGAGCATCGTCTCCCGGTTTATCAACGCATAAATGAGCAACAAAGGTGTCTGGACCGATTTTTTTGTTATTGGCGTATAGTGTTTGAGTTTGACTCGGTCTTGTTGGTATACAACCTCATAAGGAGTAGTGGCGATATCTGTGTTCAGGTCACCCAGAAGCACATCCGCAACCTTGCCCATCCTCTTTTGGGCGGATTCTGCTTCCTTGGCCAAACTTTTCATGATCAGGTCAACTGGTATTTTAGGCTGTGTCAAAATGCCATCCTCCATAATTATTGAGTTGTTTATATATCTCAGCCCAATCTCGAAAAACGGGGTGTCGTCGAATGCTCCTGTTGTTCCTTTTCTAACAAGCGGATGCGTTTTTTTAGTAGGTAAATTTCCTTGGACAGTTCATCCACGTCCTGATTAGAAGGGATGTTCATTTGTTTTAAGAGATCGTTGACAACGATTTGGCGAGCAGCGGAAAAATCATTCAAGGCGCAAAGGGTCTTGTTCATGACATCGGTATATTCCGGCTGCTTGAACAGTTCCATGTAATGGCCTTCCAGCAACTTAATCCATAAATTGTAGTAGGTTTTGGACCGCTCATCCAATGGTCCTGCTTCGGTCATTTCGGCCATTTTTTTCTGGAGACTGGTGAGGGATCTTTCGATTGGCAGATACAGCGTGTGCAGAAATTCCGATAGCATTAATTGCAGGGTGTTCTGCTTGTCGATGACACACAGCATCCGCTCCTGGTAAAGCCGATTCAGGCCAATTTGAGGAACTTTCAAGTATCGGCTGAATTCCTTATCATAGATTTCCGTCAAATTTTTGATCAACTCTCTATCCAGTTCCTGTATGTCGGCTGAAGAGAGGGCAGCACCGCGTTTTTTTATCCATTCACCGGCCCGTGCCTGCAAACTGGTAATGCTTTGTAAACATGTCTCTGTAAACTCACCGGCAATGTCCGGTACTATTTCGTTAGCTTTAAGAAGATGTTCCAGTGCAGAAGGTTCACTCATGGCTCCAATTATGGTCTGCCACATTCTGACAGTGGATTGTAGTGATTCAGTAACCCGTCCCGTCGGTTGTGACGGCTCGTCGGTTTCTGAAGGTTCATGCATCTCTGCCCATGGTTTGAACAGAGGGTTTAAAAATTCATGGATCATATTTTGCCAGTTCGTGGAAGCTGGGTCTTGATCCGTGGCTGATTCGCTTTTGTCCATTATGACATACCTCGTTTGTTGGTGAAGGTAAGTGTTTAAAATATTAACGATAATGTCTGTTTTTAAGTAACCCCGCTGAAGAGCGCGGACTCTGTTTAGTACCCCCTTGAGAGGTATAAGTACCTTTAGACAGATTGATTTCTTGAAAAAAACAAGAAATCAATCTGTAAGATACTAATAGGCCGCAGGTCGCTGTAAAGTCATGGCTGCAGCCCACGGATGGCTTGGACTAACCCTGACAAGCGGTATTCTGAGGTGTTAATGCAAACAGTCTGATTTTCTGCGAGACACTCTCTGTTTTTGTTTTTCAGAGTGTGGATGATAAAGGCGGGAAAGGCAATACTGCAATGAGAGCTGAAGTGCGGTAATCAAACGCCGTATAATTGGCGTGATGTAGTCAGTTTTCCGAGGTTTTTCTCAGGAATTTTATCCTCATTTTTTGTGGTCTTCCTTTTTCATCGATTTGCTTTCTTAGAGCATTCCTCTGCCAGGTCCAGCTGAAACCGGACTGGACCACGGTATTTGCCGGGGCCGAAAACTGAATCAAGCGCACATATCGTTTCGGGATGCGACCAAGATGTGGCAATGGCGACATGGCCCTTTGGAAAAGGCGTTACTTCGATATCAATGAAGTCGAGTGGGGCGAGGGCAACCTCCTTTTCAACGAGGTCGTCAGACTCCCCGTAGCAGAGCAGCCAGGGGATATTTTTCTCTTTGATCCCGTGGAAGTTTAGTTTCCGGCCGAAGATGGTAATGGGCAGAGTGCCATCTTCGGTGGTTGGAATATTGTAGGAAGCAAAGCTCATTTTGGTCACAGACATGGGGATATCAGAACGTTCATTCTGGAGCCAGTAATTAATGGCGGCCACCGTCTTGTTTATCTGGAACGGCACACCGTTGCGATCGCTCAGCATGAGTATATCCCTGATAAATGCCACCATTGGTCCTGAGTCTTCGATGCTTTTCAGCTTATACACCCAACCCATCAAATCACCATTGGCGACTTGATTACCGTTGCTGAGCGTTTTGGTGCCATAGCTCAGATCGTTAAACTGTTCCGGTAAGTTTCTTAAAAGAGTACCGAGTCCCTTGCTGCGGGTGCCGTCCATTGGTGCCACGCAGGTAATGAGGGCGTCGACCAGGCCATCGAGTTCGCCCGTCAAGATATTGCATACGGCCGAATAACCTCCCTGACAATATCCGTTCAAGGTGACCTTGTGACCATGTTTTTCTTTGACTTTCTCACAGAAAAATCGAGTGTCTCGGGCATCATCTTCCAGAGTCATGGTCTGGACCGCCGGGGTTGCGTGGATATCCTTCATGATGCGGATATAGGTAGGGATCGATTTGTTGGCAAAACTGTGGGCGTAACTCTTCTTTTCTCCGGGGAGAAAGGCAAGGATATTGACACCAAGTACAAATGGAGGCAGGATAATAATGGGTTTGAGGGTGTCGTCGACGGCAATTGCCGGATCGCTTGGCAATACCTGGCGAAGGATGAATCTCTCTGTCTCGGCAAAAAGACTTTTTGGCTGATTCTCAAAATGGAAACCATACTCGGGCTGGATGGCTTGGATGGCTCTGGGGTAATCCTGCAGGACCCGCTGAAGTACCTCCTTTTGTCGGAGGAGAAACTCATCCAGTTTCTCTCCTTCCCGGCAATATAGAGTGGCAAACAAAGAGGCAAGGAACTTGTCAGTCTCTTTCCGGTTATATTGCTCCAGTACCTTCATGGTGCCCAGGTAGTATCTGGACAGAAGATCGACATTGCAATCGAGAAGCTCGAGATAGGAATTGAAATTTTCGAAGGGCGTTCGTTGCCAGATCCTTGTTGATTCCACGTTATTGAAAACTTCCGCGGCAGTGAGCAGCGGCCGTAGGAAATCATTGTTGTAACTAGTGGACCCTTCAATGAAATATTTGGCAATATCAGCTTGTGTCGTAACCGTTTTGTTCCAAGTGTCAAGCATGGCGAAAAAATCTTGCATCGACCCCCCTTTCTTTCGACAGTGCAAGAGCTTTCCAGCAAGGAAGAAAATGCCGACAAGGCCAACCCTATCGGCATCTAGCGCCTTGGAGATTATTTTTGTGCATAAAAAACAAGAAAATAATCTGTCGAGAGGTACCTATACACCGCAAGGGGGACTAAAAAAGAATATCCCCCATTGTTGGGTGTTAGAAATGAATACGGTCTTTCACTGTTATTTTTTAGAGGAGTTCTTCCATTTTGGTAAAGCCGTCGTCTACGGATTTTTTGAAATCGTCTCGCACCTTCTTTGCCATATCAATAGATGACTGCATTGATTTTTTACCATCTGCCGTGACCCATGGCAATTGCTCGAGATAGCTGTTGACCATCTTCTCGGTCTGGTCCTGGACCATGATCATAGCATTGAAACTATTTTCAAGGATGGTTTTTTGAAATCCAAGGGCTTGTTTGGTGAAATTATTTGCTTCCATGTGTTTTGCTCCTTTGTGACATATGAATTTCTTCCGGGAAAAAGAAAAACATTTCGATTTTTAGGCTTCGGTTTGCCGGTTCCGGTAAATTAAGTGTTTCAATTGAAATCAATTGCTCCGCTAACTGACTCAAGTATAGCTATAATAAATTCCTTGTCAAGAGAAAAATGGTGCGCCGCACAAGGGGATGTTCCTTTGGCGTTAAGTTAACTTTATTGGCAATAATAACAGTGATTATAATGTGATATATTTGGTCATCTGGAGTTGTTGTCCTGCGAAAATCAGTTGATTGTTGCGTTCCAGCAGCAATGTTCCCCCTCCAGACCGAAAGAGCTTTACTAGGTTCGGTCCGGTATCTGGAGGTAGGGTTAAATCTCCGGTGGGTTCAGAATAATTTGGGAAAATACAATCTCCTCTTCAGTATTCTTTCAAACGGGTATATAGTTTGGCTAGGTATTAGTGAATACAAAGAAATATCATCTTCAATATCGTCAACTGCGGAAATTATTTTACCCTGAATGGACTGTAACGATAACATATTCAATGGCTTTCTTCAGAATCTCGGTACTGCAACAATTGTTTTTGATGTCGATGCGGTGGTGATCGCCTGCAACAGTGCGTCTGAAAAATTGTTGGGTCGGGCGGACGGTGGGCTCTTTGGTCGCAGGTTGACGGAGCTTGATCTGGTTATTTTTGATGGAGACGGGAACCCTGAGCCTGGAGAAGGTTTTCCCTTAAATAAAATTGCCGAGGGCAAAGAAAAGGCCACTCACTTTGATATCGGACTGCAAATTCCGTTGCTTGATCAGATGGAGTGGTGTCGGGCGACATTGCAACCGAATTTCGCAGTTGGTGGTGAGCTTTCCTCTGTTGTACTTACCCTTGTGGGGATATCCGATCTCATAGGGGAAAAAATCACCCAAAATCAGATTCATCTGGCTAAAAATGAGTGGGAGACCACGGTTGATGCCCTGCAGGATATTGTTACCATTCAGGACAAGGAGATGCGAATAGTCAGGGCAAACAAAGCGGCCCATGAATTGTTCGGGTATCTGCTGGGTGAACTCAAAGGAAAGAAATGCTACGAGGCTTTCCATAACAAGAAGTCTCCCTGTGCAGATTGCCCGGTCACTGAAACAAGAAAAGATCACTGTTCTCACACCGGGAAAGTTTACAGCAAGGTTTTAGATAAAACCTTCAGCGTATCGTCTTTTCCTCTCTTTGATCATCAGGGGGAAATGCATCAACTCGTCCATGTAGCGCGTGATATAACACAGTATCTGCGCAATGAGTCAGAAAAGAATCGATTAATGGCCGCAATTGAGCAGGTTTCGGAATCGGTAGTTATTTCCAGCAGCAAAGGGGAAATACAATACGTCAACCCTACTTTTGAGGCAACCACCGGATATAGTCGAGATGAGGCGATTGGCAGGAATTTGAATATCCTGAAGAGCGGAGTACATGACCAACAGTTTTATGAGTCGATGTGGAAGACTTTGCTGAGTAAAAAGGTATGGCGAGGTCGACTGACCAACCGGCGAAAAAACGGCACTTTGTTTAAAGAAGATGCGACGATTTCTCCAATGTTAAACAGTTACGGGGAAATCATCAACTATGTGGCTCTCAAACGGGATGTTACCCGGGAGGAACTCCTCGAACAGCAACTCTATCAGGGGATGAAAATGGAGGCACTTGGTACACTCGCAGGAGGAATTGCCCATGACTTCAATAATATACTCTCCGCTATGATAGGCTACGGAGAAATTGCCCAGAGCCGTCTCTCCGCTGATCATCCGGCAAGAAAGGATTTAGAGCAAGTGATTGCCGGTGGAGATCGGGCGGCGGATCTCGTGAAGCAGATTTTGACCTTCAGTAGGCGGGAGAGCTATGGTCAGTTTCGACTGTTTAAGGTTCAATATATCATCAAAGAGGTCATCAAGCTTCTTCGACCATCCCTGCCGGCAACAATTGAACTGCAGCAAGAAATAGACAATTCCTGTCCCTCGATTCTTGCTGATTCTGGGCAGATATATCAGGTGCTGATGAACCTTTGTACCAATGCGAGGCAATCTATCGGAGACAAGCATGGTCGCATAACCATAAAACTTTCCGAAATGAGAACAGCAGAGGAAGTAGGAGGGAGTTTTTCGAAAGAGTTGACAGGAGTGTTTCTTGACCTTGAGGTGAGTGATACCGGGTGCGGTATTGAAGAGGATCTGCTGGACAAGATCTTTGATCCGTTTTTTTCTACCAAGAAAAAGGAGCAAGGCACTGGTTTGGGATTAGCGGTTGTCCATGGTATCATTAAAAAACACAAAGGTGAAATACACGTTGTCAGTAAGGTCGGAGTTGGGACAACTATTCATGTCTATCTGGCTGCTGATGGTGGTGAAGTGGGTAATAAGAAGACAAAGAGACCCAAGGAAGCGGGTGGGGATGAAAGGATCATGGTAATTGACGATGAGCTCCATATTGCCGAGATGTTGCGACTAACCCTCCAGAGAGTCGGCTATGATGTAATGACGTTTAACGAAAGTATGGCTGCAGTGAAACAATTTCGCCTGAACCCAAACTGTTGTGATCTGGTAATCACCGATATGCTCATGCCCAATATGACCGGTGCTGAACTGGCTCGTGAATTCCTCTCTCTACGTTCGGACATCCCGATTATTATGCTTACGGGGCATAGTGAAAACTTTGACCGAAACCGTGCAAGAGAGGTTGGAATAAAAGAGTTCATGTTGAAGCCGACAAGAAAGGAAAAACTCTATCAGGTCATTCGAAAGGTGTTGGATCATGGCTAGCATCTTAATTATTGATGATGATCGTGTCTTGGCTGAAATGCTGGTTGAACAAATGGAGGCCGGCGATCATGAAGCTGCATCGGCCTACACACTGGCAACGGGCCTTGCTCTCTTGGAGCAGTCGTCGTTTGATATTGTTCTCCTCGATGTCCAGCTGCCTGACGGCAATGGATTGGAATATCTCCCTATTATTACAGCCTGTGCTTCAAAACCGGAAGTTATTATTATCACCGGCCAGGGCGAGGCAGATGGTGCTGAAAAAGCGGTTGTCAGCGGTGCCTGGAGCTATATCGAAAAGCCTTATGTGATAAGGGAACTCTCCCTGCAATTAACCCGTGTCCTGCAGTACAGAAGAGAAAAACAGAAGGTTACTACAATCTCTGTTTCCCTGAAGCGGGATAGCATAATAGGCAGCAGTCCTGCCATTAAGAAATGTTTGGATCAGGTTGCCCGGGCGTCCTCCTCTGATGTGAGTGTTCTCATAACCGGTGCCACCGGGACCGGCAAGGAGCTTTTTGCCAGAGCCATTCATGAAAACAGTGGTCGTGCCGGTAAAAATTTTGTGGTTGTTGATTGTGCTTCTCTGCCGGAAACCCTCATTGAAAGTACGCTGTTTGGCCACGTGAAAGGGGCCTTTACCAATGCCGATTCCAACCAGGATGGCCTCGTCAAACATGCCCATGGTGGTACCCTTTTTCTGGATGAAGTTGGAGAACTTCCGCTGAACATCCAGAAAACATTCCTCCGACTTCTACAGGAGCATGAATATCGGCCTGTAGGTTCAACAAAACAGGTTTACAGTGACTTTCGGGTTGTTGCCGCCACCAATAGAGATTTGCATAAATGTGTGGAAAAAGGCACGTTCAGGGATGATCTGCTGTTCAGGCTCCAAGCCTATAGCATCGAGTTGCCGGAATTGAAAGACAGAATGGAGGATGTCCGAGAGCTTGTTCTCCATTTTATCTCAAAGCTCTGCCTACGCTATGGGTTGGAAGTAAAAGGAGTTGCCGCAGATTTTACCGAGGCTCTTCTGGCCTATGCCTGGCCGGGCAATGTTCGAGAACTGTACCAGGTTATGGAACAGGTATTTACCAGTCCACTTTTGGGGCCAACCTGTTTTGCCATCCACCTCTCGGAATCGTTCAGGGTTCAGCAGGCCCGGGCTGGGGTGAAAGCCCGCAACTCTAACTCTTTGCCTAAAGCGGAAGCTGGGCGCATTTTACCGACCTGGTCTGCCTACAAGAGCAAATGTGAGCTCGATTATCTTTGCGAGCTGAAACTTGCTGCCGGCGGTAATGTTACCGAGGCCGCCAGGATTTCAGAGATTTCCAGGACCCGTTTGTATCAACTTTTTGAAAAATATCGGGTGCATTTATCCTGAGGGTCTTGTAATCGTTGTCGGTATTTCCATCCCTTTCAGTGTAAACAAAAGTGAACACTTCAACTTTTGTTTACACTTTGCTTTTTGTCCCTTGTTTTTCCTTCCCAGTCCTTTTGCCTCAACCATTTGAAAAAGCATAAATAATTTCATTTCATCTATGATTTATTTTGGTTGGCACAGTTAATGCTATCCTAGCCGAAGATGGTTGTAGCGTCTGAAAATGTTAACAGTCACTTTTTAGGATCCAGCAAGAACATGAGAACATTTTTCTATTACATAAAGAAATCAGCCTGTAGTCTCGATTGTCGGTGGCAAATCTGTTCCCAACGTTACCTGGCTAAGTTGAGAACGATCAACGGGCTAAAAAATATCCATCCGATCTTTGGAGAAGTTGCCTATATATCCCCACAGCTGGATACGAGCCCCAGAAATGGCGATATAATTATTCTGTACGCTGAAAACTCCCAAGAACTCGACACTATGATTGCCGTTAGAAATCGTTTTGATGGGTTGAAAAAGATACTTGTGGTGGCTGAATCGGAGGGTGTTAACGGAGATAAATATCATATGCTTTCCCCCAGGTTCATCACCCAGGCCCAAAGAGATATCGGTGAGTTGGAGGCCGTGGTCCAAAAAATGACACGGCAGGTTCACTAAACCTAATAAACAAAAAACAGGTCGGATTCTTTTCACTAAAAGGGAATTGTGATGGCAAAGGAACAGTTGTTTGCATCTTTTTTACTCGACAGGACGCAAGGGTTGGAGATCGCACTTCGAGCAGAAAGTGTTGTCGAAGCAACGCCGATAACCGGAACGATATGTCAGCTCCCTGCCAGTATTCACTTTGTCGAGGGAATTATGCATCTGCGAGAGGATACAATTCCGATCATTAATCTGAAAAAACGGCTCGGACTGGTTAATCAGGAGTACGATAATAATCCCATGGTCGCTGTGGTGAAACTCTTTCATCGCAGTTATGGGCTGCTTTTTGACGATATTCAAGAAGTGTTCGCGGCAAGTGAGACAGATGTTCAGAAGGTGGATGGTGCTCTGCAGACTGAAGACAAGATCATATCTGCTCTTGTTCAGATGAAAAAGGGCAAAAGAACAGTAGAACTCCTTGACCTCAATAAACTCTTTTCAGAACATTCTTTTGAATTGGAAAAGGTTGAGGAGACGTTACATGGTGGGCAAAACGTCCAAAAGGAAATAAAATATTTGCCTTATGTTGTTTTCAAATTTGCTCAACAATTGTTTGGTATTCCGGTCGAATGCACACAGGAAATAACCTTTTTCGATGCGGCAAAACATACCTATCAAGGCCAAGTCGAGGGAGTAAAAAAGTCCTTTGATGGTTCTCTTGAGGATATTTTCAGACATGGTGATATCGACGGTACCCTGTCGCTCAGAGGGAGGACCATTCCGGTATTGGACGCAACGCGGATTTTGAGTAGCGGCAGCATTTCCGGTGATGAATCTCGGGGAGAAAAAACCAGGATTCTGGTGCTGGCCGGTGATGACTGTTCTCTGGGGGTAATTGTTGAGGAAGTGACAACGATTGAGAGAATCCCGGAGGATGCTATCCTGCCTATGGGACCCTGCCAAAATGCATCAGTTTCTGGGATATATCAGAAAGCGGAAGGACACAATATCATGTTGCTGGATATGAAAAATCTGGTTTGCGATCGTTTGGAGGAACTAAAAGCTATGGGCCGATTGTCTTGTGAGGTTGAAATGGTCGATACTGTGCGTGGCTCTTCGGCAATCGGATCCCATCATATGCTTACCGAAAATTGCTACCTGGTTTTTAGTGTCGGCCGACATATGGCAGTACAGCTGAAGGATGTTCAGGAAATCATAGAAAAAGATGGAGTGATGGGGATCCCTGGTGGCAGTGGTTTTAGTAGCGGCGTTATTAATCTGCGTGGGGTGGTTGTCCCGGTTTTAAATCTGAGAGAGTTCTACGGATATAAAAAGGGTAAGTCAAATCTGGTGGAGAAAAAACTCATAATATGCAGAACCGAATCCCGAAAAGTTGCGCTTGAGGTTGACACTATCGTGACGATCTATAAACAGGAGCAGTACCAGAACGCGACATCACTGAAACCAAATCTGGCTAAGAAGGAGGACACCCTTGACCGGCTGATTGTCTTCGATGGCGGTGCCGGAAAAAAAGAACATGTCTTGGTTGTTAATATTCACAATCTGATTCGTAATCACCTGGAAGTGGCTGCGGAGATTTAATGGCAATCGAGATATTTCAATGAGTAAGGTGTTCTTATAGTATCGTTGGCTAATAATTATCGAAAGAGGATGAAGATGGAGAATACAGGAAAAGTAACAATGAATGAGCAGGATGGATCATGTTTGAATTTAATCATGGAACCGAGCTATATCGTTGATGAAAAGAAAGTGATCACCTGGGCAAATCAACCCTTTTTCGATCGATTTAGCTTAACAGCTGGTGTTGTAATTAACAAAATGACCTGTGAAGAGACGTGTTCCACTCAGCTCTGCGGCACCAAGGATTGTCCCGTTGACAAATCGAGAAGAATTTCGAAGCCGGTATCCGCCGAGGTTATCCATAACGATGGGAAAAACGGTCTTGCCTTTTTTACCAGCAAAGCGGTCCCGATGAATGGCAGCGGCAGCACTTTTGTGAAGATGGATGATATCAGTGAGTTGAAACAGATGCAGGCCAGATTACGGCAACTGTCTACCGATCTCGACGTCATCCCCACCCCCATCATGGAGATCGACACCAAGTTTACTGTCACTTTCATGAATCCTGCCGGGGCAGCCGTAGCCGGTTTGACTGTCGATGAGGTCGTCGGCAAGAAATGCTATGAGCTATTTAAAACGCCTCACTGCAAGACGGAAAAGTGCGCCTGCGCACGGGCAATGAAAACCGATTCCGTAGTGACGGAACAGACCATCGCCAGGCCGCGGGACGGTGTCATCATCCCCATTAAGTATACCGGAGCACCGATTAAAGATGCCAAGGGCAATATTAAAGGCGCCCTTGAGTATATCCTCGATATGACGGAAGAAACAAAGCAGAAGCAGGTGGCAGATGAAAAGATAGAAAATCTCAACACCCTGCCTACGCCGGTGCTGGCAATTGATACCAATTTCGCGATCACTTTTATTAACCCGGCTGGTGCATCGGTACTCGGCAAGACACCGGATGAGGTGATTGGTAAGAAATGTTATGACCTGTTCAAAACACCCCATTGCAAGACGGAGAAATGTGCCTGTGCCAGGGCAATGAGGACCGATTCAGTAGTAACCGAAACGACAATTGCCCGGCCAACCGAAGGGGTGATTATTCCGATCAAGTACACCGGGGCGCCAATCAAGGATGCTAAAGGGAATATTAAAGGAGCTCTTGAGTATGTGCTTGATATGACCGATGAGGTTAAACAGAAACAAGCAGCGGATGAGAAGATAGAAAACCTCAATACCATTCCAACCCCGATCATGTCGATCGACACTGATTTTACCGTCACCTTCATGAACCCGGCGGGCGCTGCCGTAGTCGGTTCTACGCCGGATCAGGTGATAGGTAAAAAATGCTATGAGCTGTTCAAAACACCCCATTGCAAGACGGAAAAATGTGCCTGCGCCAGGGCGATGAAGACCGACTCAGTGGTGACCGAAACAACCATCGCCCGACCGGCAGAAGGGGTTATCATCCCCATTAAATATACAGGTGCGCCTATTAAAGACGCTAAAGGCAACATTAAGGGAGCACTTGAGTATGTGCTCGACATGACGGAAGAGGCGAAGCAGAAACAGGCAGCGGAAGAGAAGATAGAAAACCTCAATACCATTCCAACCCCGATCATGTCGATTGACACCGATTTTAATATCACTTTCATGAATCCTGCCGGGGCTGCTGTCGTTGGTTCTACTCCGGATGAATTGATTGGTAAGAAATGTTATGAACTGTTCAAGACGCCACATTGTAAGACGGAAAAATGTGCCTGTGCCAGGGCAATGAAGACCGACTCAGTGGTGACCGAGATGACCATCGCCCGACCTGTTGATGGGGTGATTATTCCAATCAAGTATACCGGCTCACCGATCAAGGATGCGAAAGGAAATATCAAAGGAGCTCTTGAGTATATACTAGATATGACTGATGAATCGAAACAGAAGCAGGCTGCTGATGAAAAGATAGAAAACCTCAATACCATTCCGACCCCGATCATGTCGATTGACACCGATTATAATGTCACTTTTATGAACCCGGCAGGGGCTGCAGTGGTGGGATCGACCCCGGATGAGGCGATCGGCAAGAAGTGTTTTGACTTGTTTAAGACCGACCATTGTAAGACGGAAAAATGTGCCTGCAGTAAGGCGATGCGAACCGACTCTGTTATCCACGCCCAGGCAACTGCCCATCCAAACGGAAAAGTCATGCCGGTAAAATATACCGCTTCCCCAATCAAGGATGCCAAAGGCAACATTAAAGGCGCCCTGGAATATATTACCGACGTGACGGCTGAGAAGGCGGTGGAAAAACTGATCAATGCTGCGGTAGGTGATGTTGACAGTTTGGTAAATGAATCCAAGCAGCAAATGGTTCAGGCAGATCTCAAGGTCGAAGAGATGAACAAATTGATTGACGAGGAGGCTAAACAGCTCCAGGATTCACTGAAGATGATACAGGATATGGTGGCCAGCTCCTCAGAAATGTTGAACCTGTCTACCGAATCCAACCAACTTGCTGCCGATCTGTCTAAAGAGGCGGAGACGGGAAAAACCGCCGGAAAAAATGCCGAACAGAAACTCGTTGAAATTAATATCACCATGCAGAAAAACAATGAGATGGTCAGCGGTCTTGTAAATAAGCTGGAAAAGATCTCTGGTTTTGTTGATATCATAAAGGATATCGCCTCGAAAACCAATCTTCTCGCTTTTAATGCGGCGATTGAAGCGGCAAGGGCAGGTGATGCGGGACGGGGTTTTGCGGTCGTAGCCGATGAGGTACGCAAGCTTGCTGAAAATAGTTCCAAATCGGCAATTGATATATCCGATATAGTCAAGCAGGTGGAAAAAGACTCGTTGCAGACTATAAACGCCATGCAGTCCGGAATGACCATGTTGGGAGATGGCGGCAAGGTTATCAATACCGCACTTGTTTCAATGGAGACGATTTCAAAGGGTATCAGCACTATTTCCCGGTCTGTCGATAACCTCAGTCAGAAGTCAAAAGATCTCTGTGTCAGTGGCCAGAGCGTCATGCAGGAGATAGAAAATGTTACTGTCTCTTCAAAGGAGAATCAGCAGTCCATCGGGGTCGTCAATAAATCACTGACGGAGACTGTTAGTGCTCTCGACCGGTTAGTAAGCTCAAACAAAAACCTACAGGAAGCAGTTCAGAATCTCTAACTTTCAATACACCCGGACGGGAGTCGTTATCCACTATCCGGGGTAAGAAGCCAGGCTATGATTTACGGTGATAAACTATTCACTCCTCGTCTTAACTTGCGAATGCTTGTCGAGCGGGATATCCCTTTGTTTGTTGCCTGGAGCAATAGTGAGACCGCCCATGGGAAATATCTCACACCTAATTATATTGATGAGAGAAGAGGGTTGGAGAACATTGCATCTGGAGCCTACTGGAATAATGAGAACCGGGTCTTTCTTATTGAACTGAAAGAAGGCCAGCCCATAGGAACACTGCATTACTGGCTCCGGTCTGAGCAGAAAAGCTGTGCAGTTATGGCCCTGAAAATTGCGGAACCGATAATGCGCAATAAAGGATATGGCACAGAGGCACAAAAGTATGCCATCATTCAGCTTTTTACCCGGATGAAACTCCAAACTGTGGAGATGTATACTGATATTGACAATTACTCACAACAACGATGTCTCAATAAACTCGGGTTCCAGCTCACGGATTCGTTACATTATGATGACCACCGGATAAGACGGGTCGGCCATCTTTTCAGGATTGATGCAGCGACTTTTGCCCAAACTCCCATTTACCAATATCATTATGAAAAGTAAGCTGGGTTTATTAGTAGATGATCGTTACTTCGATCATGCTATCTCCCAACCGTCTCCGGAAAATCCTGAACGGCTAAGGCGGCTGGCATCCATTGTCAGGGAAAAATATACGGAAAATTGTCTCATTTGTCCGGCAAGAACAGCCGATTTGGCAGATATAGAGGCGGTGCATTCATCATTTTATCTGCAACAGTTGCGGGATCACATTCTGCGGACCGATCCATACTCGTATGATCGTGACACCTATCTGATGGAACACTCTTTCTACATTGCCGAGCTTGCCGCGGGTGGCTGCCTGGAACTTGCCGACCGACTCATGGGGGGCGAAATCGATTATGGTTTTGCCATGATCCGGCCTCCCGGCCATCATGCTGAGCCGGGAAGGGGCATGGGGTTTTGTGTTTTTAATAATGTCAGTATTACCGCCCAGTATCTACGCAGGAAATATCACTTAAATCGGATTCTTATCCTCGATTTCGACGCTCACCATGGAAACGGTACCCAGGAGGTGTTTTACGATACCGACCAAGTCTTGTTTATTTCATTGCATCAGCGGGGAATATTCCCATTTTCCGGGGAGATAACAGAAGTCGGTGTTGGGAAAGGAGAAGGGTACACCATTAATATTCCGGTGTTCCCGCAGTTCGGTGATGTAGAATACACCTTTTTGCTCGGCCGTATATTACAGAGTGTGGTGGAACAGTACCTGCCCCAGATAATACTGGTCTCGGCCGGGTATGACGGCCATAAAGATGAGACTATCAGCGGTACCCTTCTTTCTACGGAATGGTACGGCTTGATTACTGCAATGCTTCAACAGTATGCTCATGAAGCTTGTGGGGATCGACTTCTTATGGTTCTTGAAGGTGGCTATAATCCGGTCTCCCTGGAAGCCTCTGTCCTGACAACATTTGACAGCTTGTTGACGCCACGCCAGGAGAAGATCGGCATTTTTTTCTCAGAACGCGCCAATCAATTAATAAAAGATCATCCGATGCGGCATTATTGGACTTTACAGTAAGGCGAGAAAATGAAAAAACAGCTTGTCGATGAAGATGCTCTGCGGACGATTTTTTATGAGTGCCGTCAGTGTGGGACCTGTTGTAAAAAGTATAAGAAGATTGTGCTGCAACCTGACGAGGTCGATTTTATTAAAAAAATGGGTGGCCATGTCGGAGTGAATGTCAGCATGGCCGACATTCGTCAAAAGGGCCTTGATGCGGCAACAGCCGAAGCAAAAAGCAAAGGTAAGGTCTACATGATACACCCCGATGAACAGGGTTGTGTTTTTCTGCAACATCGGAATGATAAGTACTATTGCAAACTTTATAACTACCGCCCGAAAACTTGTCGGGGTTTTCGGTGCAATCTTGCTGACGACAGTTTTTTACAGCTTTTTGGTGGAGACGGCGCAATTCATCTGCTGGGGCAAAATACGTATGGTTTGCCATTGAAGTAATTTAAAGGACTGCTCTGTGTTGCTTGATTTTTGATTGGTTTATTGCCTGCTTCATGTTCAAGATGCTTTTTCTGCGTCATGGATGTTCATGAAACCGGCCGATAACCTGGACAGATGGTTGATTAGCACCTTTCTATGAGAGAAAGAGCTGGAATCTGCAACAAAATTGTTTTCTTGTTCTGCTAAATCCCATATAATTCCTCTAGAGGAAACGATATACGCACAATAGATGCCACGATCCCTGAGGTTTTACTTGTCAGACAAGCGGGAGGGGCGAAATACTTTCTCGTTTGTGCATTGTTGTTCAAGGTGTAACACCCCTCTTGCGTTTGTCCCCGTGGGTGCCATTATCTGTGGTAATGGACTCTACATCTTCCTTTTAGTATCTTGTGCACTATGGCTCATAAATATCCAAAAGATCTCGTTTTTGAACTCCTTACTCTCTGGCGGCTCAGTAGTCATGGCTTGGAAAACGGTGAAACAGGCTGTAAAAAGCTGCCGGATTTTGATGCACTGGAAGATCTGGTTTCCACTTGCTACCAGGTCAGCCAGATGCAGGAGGAAGCACGCGGACTTCGGTTCAGGATAATGCTTTGTGAGCCGGAAGATGTCGTTGGGGATGGGAGCGGTGAATCCAAGGGGCTGTTTACCCTGATTTTTTCCGAACCGAGACCGTATAACGAATACGAACTCTTAAAGCTTGGTCCGTCCATAGATTATAATAATTCCCTTATTGGAATACGGTACAGGGCCGTGGAGGGGTTGCAGATCTGGGGGCTCATACATTCGGGATCTAAATGGATGCATCTTATCCATGGCGGCAGTAAACAGGCAACTCCCTTACCGGCTGCTCTCGGCATAAACGTCGTGGGATCAGGTCGTCTTATTGTTTGTCGTGGTCAGGATATTCTTGCCCAGTTGAGTGGTGGTAATATTATTTCTCCCACCACAAATGTTTTCCAGTCACGATGGGTTGCCGAAAGGTTCGGGCGGGTTCGAGATGAACTCGCTTTACTGCATGAAAGAAACCGGAGTAATATCAACGGAGAATGGGCGCAGATCGATCCCTCTTTTGTCCCAGCCCTGTATCTGCAGTTTTTTAAGCATGTTATCAGTACGATGCGCAAATCGGGTCATGGTGGTACGATTATTTCTTTTCCTGCCGGGATGGAGGAACTAATCGCCCATGAAAATTCCTACATCGATATTAAATATCGTTTTGCTGAAGACGGAGCTCGTAATCAGCTCAGAAAAATTGTCCTGCAGATCATGGAAGTGTTGGCGATTAATTGTGGCAGACTCTATGGTCCCCAATACAACGCCGGATGGAAGGACTATGTGTCTCTGCAGAAAGATGAGTTGGAGCAGTTAGATGAGAGGATTTTTAAGTTCGCCCGTTTTATTGCGCGACTGACGGGGGTGGATGGCGCTGTAGTGACCACCGAGGGACTTGAATTAATAGGTTTTGGCGGCATTATTCAGGGAATGATGGAGGTGGGTGGAAGTGTTGCTCTGGCCCTTGACCCCGAGGCTATCCGACGACAGGTTGAGCTGGTGGAGAGCGTTGGAACTCGACACCGATCACTTTATTATCTTTGCCATAAGCTGCAGGATGTATTGGGGATTATCGTCTCGCAGGATGCGAAAGCCCGGGTCGTTACCTGGTCCAGGGATATGGTGACATGCTGGGATGTCATTCCCATCGACTTTACCTAGGAGCCTGTCCGAAATGCCCTTTTGCTTCGTTAAAACAATGCTCGCAGGTAAGCGAGCTCGATATCATCTATATGGCTGTGCTTGTTTTGTGAAAATGCCTCGATTTTGGACAAAATGTCTATTCTCGGACAGCCTCTAAAAGCCTGTCCATAAATGGCCTTCTCACATACGTTGAATTCGCTGATCGTACCTTTTTAAATAGATGTCTGAGAGAGTCAGGAAAGCGGTTATAATGAGTGGGCCATAGATGATTCCAAGAATTCCATAGACACTCAATCCACCGATAATCGACAGAAATACCAGGAGCGTATGCATCTTCACCTGGGTGCCGACCATTTTGGGCTTGACGATATATTCAATGCTGAACGAAAGAACAATATAGAAGATAAACAGGAAAATACCTTCGTTCATTCGGTCGCTGAGCACTAAATATAATGCGGTGGGAATCATCACCAGCCCTATGCCGAAGATCGGCATGAAGGCAAGGATCGCCATAATGGAACCCCAAAGTAAGGGGGAGTTCAGTTCAAGTATGGAAAAAAGAACTCCTCCCAGAATACCCTGTATCAGACCGCAGATACCGTTTCCTTTGAGTATCGCATTGGCGATTTCATGAAATTTATTTATCAGCAAATAGTTTTCATCCTCGGGGAGGGGGGAGAGGCGAATCATATAATCAATCAGCCTGGGTTGATCCATCAACAGAAAAAAGATAACCAGGATCATGATAAAAAAGAGGAATAAAAACTGGAGAATATTTGCTGCCCAACCGCTGGCCTGGTTGTAGAGGAGTAGCCCTCCATTCTTGACCAGATAGGAAAATGTGTCCGTCAGCTGGGTTGGGTTGAATTTAAAACCTACCTCTTTCAGTTGTTCCTGGATCTGAAGGATAAATGGGCTCTCCTGGAGAAACACCTGTAGTTTCAAACCAACACGACTGTCTCTCCCCCAGCTGTAGAGGTTAAGTGCTTCGTCGGTAAGAGAAAAAACAAAAAACACCAAAGGGATAATGACAATTGCAATAATAAGCAGACAGGTGAATGCCGAAGCTAAATAATCCGGAAGTTTTCTGCTGGTATAAATGTAAATGGGCCGAAAAAGATTGGTCAACAGAAACGCCAATACTAGAATAGACCAGAATGGCCAAAGAATGCGGCCAAAGAAAAAAATCGAAATAATGAATACCAGCAGAAAATACTTCATACTTGCCGGACTGGGCGGCTGGTTATTTGATTGAAGTGCTGATGGGGAGTTACTCATTGGTAATATTTCTTGGTGAATCAGGGTTAAGAAATTGAGTTGCAATTAAACCGGTAGCTAAGGTATTCTGCTAAGTTACAGAAGGCATGTGCTACAGCAGAGCTTTTGCATCAGTGATTTTCGCAACGTAAAAATGATTTGCTTGTTATTCTGCAAGAAAACCATTCCGCGAAGTAACTTCCGCCCATCAAGTAAGGTACTAACAGAGACTCGTTCTCTAACGCGGCGGTTGGTGGAAAAGTATATATCGTCTATCGGATTAAGCAAAGAAAAATTAGTGGTACTGAGGAGATTGGCAGAATGTGGGAAGATCTTGAAGTTACACTGGAAAAAGTGAAGTCGGATAAATTGAAGGAAAAACCATCCCCTGACAACCTTGGTTTTGGTGTTCATTTCACGGACCACATGTTCCTTATGAAATGGAATAGGGAAAATGGTTGGCATGACAGCAAAATCTGCCCATATCAGGATTTTAAGTTGGATCCTGCTGCAATGGTTTTTCATTATGGGCAGGCAATTTTTGAAGGTCTTAAGGCGTATAGGGGGAAGGATGATCAGTTGCTGTTGTTTCGGCCCAAAGACAATTTTGAACGAATGAACAGTTCGGCCCAGAGGATGTGTATGCCGCGATTTTCGGCAGAAAAAATGGTGAAAGTCCTTAGGGCCCTGATTTACCTTGAAAAAGACTGGGTTCCCAGAAAAGAAGGCGCGACACTCTATATCCGCCCGACGATGATCGCCGTCGAGCCCACTATTGGGGTCAAACCTTCCGGCACTTACTATTTTTATATTATTATGAGCCCTGTCGGTGCCTACTACGCAGAAGGTTGTAATCCCACGAAGATCTATGTCAGTGATGAGTATGTCCGTGCGGTTAAGGGGGGTGTCGGCAATGTTAAAACTGCCGGTAACTACGCGGCCTCACTATATATGTCCGAAATTGCCAAGAAAGCTGGATGTACTCAGGTATTGTGGTTGGATGCCTGTGAACATAAATATATAGAAGAGGTCGGGACAAGTAATATCTTTTTTAAAATCGACGATCAGTTAATAACCCCACCGCTGGAAGGATCAATTCTCGGGGGGCTTACCAGGGATTCGGTGCTTAAGCTTGCCGCAAGTTGGGGAGTGGATGTAGTTGAAAGGCAAATTTCAATTGATGAGGTCCTTGAGGCAAATGAAAGCGGACGGTTGAAGGAAACGTTCGGGACCGGAACTGCCGCGGTTATCTCCCCTGTTGGGGAGCTCTTTTATAAGGATAAGGGCTATATTGTTAATAAACGTCAGACTGGTGAATTAGCTTCCAGATTATTTACTGAACTGCAGGCTATTCAGAACGGTTATCAGGAAGATCCCTTTAATTGGGTTGTTCGTGTTGTGTAAGTAGAAAAATCAATTATTCGGCGGCCTTAGGTTAATATGTGAAGGCTGCCGAACCCCTTCTGTTTTTTTTGTGCATCGCCCTTGATTTTTGAAAATCCAACCCTATATTCTAGCGCAAGTTTGATATACCTGCTTGAAAAATTAGCAGAATATAAAGTTGGGATTCCATGAGAACATATAATTGATGGGCCCTTTTTTTTTTGAAACAATTAATTAGTAATGTTAGGAGGAAGTAATGAAAATTCGTCCATTGAATGATCGTCTTTTGGTAAAGAGACTTGCTGAAGAAACAAAAACCGCAGGTGGTATTATTATCCCGGATAGCGCAAAGGAAAAGCCGGCTGAGGGAAAAGTCGTTGCTGTAGGGCCTGGCAAATTAAATGATAAAGGTGTAAGGGTTGCTTTGCAGGTGGCCGCCGGAGACCGAGTTCTGTTCTCCAAATATGGTGGTACCGATGTGAAGCTTGACGGAGAAGACTTTCTGATCATGCGCGAAGACGATATCCTTGGGATCTTAGAATAGTAGAGTAAATCGATTTAAGGATACGGATAAAATTTCTTTGTACATGTTAAAATACATTTTGTAGAAAAAGGGAGAATAAAATAATGGCTGGAAAAGAAATCAAATATGGAGTGAAGGCCCGTGAGTCAATACTTGCCGGCGTAAATATCCTTGCAGATGCAGTGAAAGTAACTCTCGGCCCCAAAGGTCGTAATGTACTCATCGAAAAATCCTATGGTGCACCGACCATCACCAAGGACGGTGTTACTGTAGCGAAAGAGATCGAGGTGAAGGACAAGTTTGAGAACATGGGCGCACAGATGGTTAAGGAAGTTGCTTCTAAAACCTCCGATGTTGCCGGTGATGGTACCACAACCGCAACTCTTCTTGCTCAGGCCATCTATAGAGAAGGTGTTAAGCTCGTTGCTGCCGGCGGCAATCCGATGGAAATCAAACGCGGTATCGATAAAGGTGTCGAGGTTGTTGTTGCCGAGTTAGCCAAGATAGCTACACCGACTAAAGAGCAGAAAGAGATTGCTCAGGTTGGAACCATCTCTGCCAACAGCGACGAAACCATCGGTAATATCATCGCCGAGGCCATGGATAAAGTTGGTAAAGAGGGTGTTATCACCGTTGAAGAAGCAAAATCAATGGACACCACTCTTGATGTTGTTGAAGGTATGCAGTTCGATCGTGGGTATCTCTCACCGTACTTTGTAACAGATGCGGACCGTATGGAAGTCAGCATGGAAGATCCTTACGTTCTTCTGGTGGAAAAGAAAGTATCCAGCATGAAAGACCTCCTGCCGGTACTTGAGTCTGTTGCCAAAATGGGCAAAGGACTGTGCATCATAGCTGAAGACGTAGACGGTGAAGCTCTTGCTACCCTGGTAGTCAATAAACTTCGCGGTACCTTGAATGTCGCAGCCGTTAAGGCTCCTGGTTTTGGTGATCGTCGCAAGGCAATGCTCGAAGACATCGCTGTCCTCACAGGTGGTCAGGTTATTACTGAAGATCTGGGAATCAAGCTTGAGAACGTAACAGTCAATGACCTCGGTACCTGTAAGCGTATCGTTATTGATAAAGATAACACCACCATCATTGACGGTGCTGGTGAGAAAGAGAAGCTTGCTGCTCGCGTAAAACAGATTCGTAACCAGATTGAAGATACTACCTCTGATTACGATCGTGAAAAACTTCAGGAGCGACTTGCCAAATTGATCGGTGGTGTTGCCGTTATCAACGTCGGTGCAGCAACTGAGATCGAAATGAAAGAGAAGAAAGCTCGGGTTGAAGATGCTCTTAATGCTACTCGTGCAGCAGTGGAAGAAGGTGTTGTTCCTGGTGGCGGTGTTGCCTATATTCGCTGTCTCCCAGCATTGGCAGCGCTTGAGTTGCCGGGAGAGCAGATTGCAGGGAAAAACATTCTGCTTCGTGCCTTGGAAGAACCTATTCGCCAGATAGCCAACAATGCAGGTCGTGAAGGTTCTGTGATTGTTGAGCACGTGAAGACCTTAAAAGGTGCAATGGGTTTCAACGCTGCCACCGAACAATATGAAGACCTAATTTTGGCCGGTGTTATTGACCCAGCAAAAGTTACCAGAACCGCATTGCAAAATGCTGCATCCGTTTCCGGTATGTTGCTGACCACCGAGTGTGTCATTGCTGATGCTCCTGAAGAAGCTGGAGCAGGTGGTGGTGGAATGCCTCCAGGAATGGGCGGTATGGGTGGAATGGGCGGCATGGGCGGAATGATGTAAAAGCCTCCGATCTTCACCTGATTGGAACAATTGAGTAGTACGCAAAAGGTCCCTTAATCGGGACCTTTTGCTTTTTACTGTTACCTCTATATAATTATTAGTTAAAAGGTATTGACAGAGGTAAATCAATAAGGTATTTTTCTTCGCCTTATCATATGGCGATGTAGCTCAGATGGTTAGAGCATACGGCTCATATCCGTAGTGTCCGGGGTTCAATTCCCTGCATCGCCACCAGATTTTTATCTAGCCTTTTCGGCTGTTTACATATAAGCCCGTTACGAGCAATCGTAACGGGTTTTTTGTTTTGGTTGAATCTGTAGGCAATTTGTAGGCAAAATAGAAAAAGCCCGGATCAGAAATTAATCTGAACCGGGTCGGTGTACCTACGCTAATGGTGGTTGCATCGTTTGAATTATTGTTCAGCTACTTTTGTGGTTGCACCGCCCTCCATTCATTTTCGTAAATCGAGATCCCATCTGCCAAATTTCTCGAACCGATTTGAATCACATCTTATGGATCAGCTCACAACACTGCCTGATCTGGTGTTTGGTAGTGTTGTGGTGTCGGTTGATTTGCCAGATGCTGTTAATAAAATTCTGATTTCTTGGTCATTGTCCACGACAAATCGATTCAAATCGACCAATCTATAATTTTCGCTAGGACCACTGCTTTTTTAAATTTCAGCTTCATTAGCTGTCCCCTTTCTTCTTCGTGTCTTCGATCTGCTTCAGTTCCTGCTCTACTTCGATGAAATGCTTTTCCACTTCCGTCGGTTCTTCCAGTTGTTTCAGGCGAAACTTCTCGTATTCTTCATGCGCCTTTACCATAGCTGATTCGTGGCTGATTGCTCCTGCATTGGTCAACAGCTCCCGACCGGTCATGGTCAGGAATTGATGCAGACGCTGGGTCCAATCCTGCATTGTCATGGGGTTGCGGTTCAGTGCCTGAAGTTCTGCCATTTCAAGATACGCGGTCACAATCCGGTTGAGGATGTTCAGTTCATCTTCTGTCAGATAGTTCTTGGCTACTTCCACATCGCGCTTGAGAAGTTTGGAACCTGGATAATTGGTAACGCCCATATGAGGTTGTTCAGCATCAGCCCGTTGATAAATGAGCTCTGCGGCGGTATGCCCATGGGCTGCCCAGTGCATTTTGTTCTGTACTTGTTTGAAAAACAGATTGGATGTTTCAGACTTCGGATCGTAATCAATACTGGTGGAGTATATATCCAGAATTTTTCGCCAGAAGATCTTTTCCGAGCTGCGAATATCCCGGATACGGGCCAGCAACTCTTCAAAATAACGGCCACCTTCCGGTTCTTTTAACCGCTCGTCATCAAGAACAAACCCCTTGCGTATAAGCTCGGTCAGCTTCTCGGTTGCCCAAATACGGAACCTGGTGGCAACACTACTTTTCACCCGATAGCCGACGGAAATAATCATGTCAAGGTTGTAGAAATCAAGATTACGTTGGACCTGCCTTTTGCCCTCTTGACGAACCGACAAGAATTTCTTGTGAGTTGCCTCTTCTGTCAGCTCTCCTTCCTCATAAATGTTTAAAATATGCTGACTTATGTTTTGCTGGGTTGTTTGGAAAAGCTCCGCCATAAGAGGCTGTGTCAACCAGACAGTTTCCTCTTGAAGGCGTACATCAAGCTTCACCTGGCCTCCCTCTGTCTGATAGACCAGAATTTCGCCTTTTCCGTTGTTGTCGAGGCTACTCATATGCACTTCACCTCGGTATGGGGTGACATCAGTTTGAAGATCTGCTCGACATTGATTTTTACGCTGTCGTCTTTAAATTCTGAATCGCGGAACACCACCCGAAGAGGTTGACGTTTGGTGAGTTCTTTGCAGAAATCTTCCGTAATCTGACCGTTCTTAACAAAGCAGGCCGCTAGTGCATTGTTATCGACAAAGAACATTTCACGACCTTCGATGGTCTCTTTGGTAATTGGGAGAGTGAGATCAACACCCCAATCCAACAGAACTTGGAATAGTAGGTCTTCGGAGTTGCGGTCGGCTCTGATGTTATCGGTCAAGAGGCTGAGTTGTTTTTGTTCGATTGTATCGGGAGTGTAGTAGATATCAGACATGTTACTGGTATCTACTTTGAGGACACGGAAACCAACATCAAGCTTCTGAGTAGTTATAGGACTTTCACTTTTGATTTTCTTACCGGCTCGGCGGATACGTTCTTTGCTGATTTCGGCAATATTTTTATAATCTGCCTTAAATGCTTCGCTCTTCTCATCACAGGCTTCAGGAAGCTGCACCATGATAAACTTTCGATTTCCGTCATCTTCAGCATTCTGTTGCATAACCGCGTGAGCAGTCGCAGAAGAGCCTGCAAAAAAGTCGAGGACAATTGAGTTAGCCTCGGTTGAGAGATGCAAAATGCGTTTCAACAACCGAACTGGTTTGGGCGTCTCAAAAACAGCCGATTCAGGGAATAGAACGTTAACTTCCTTTTTCCCTTCTTGGTTGTGCCCGACATCAACGTATTTCCAAATCGTCTGACAAGCTGTGCCTTGTTTGACTTCTGAAAGAAATCGTTTCACGGCGGGAACATTGTCACCGTCTGCCCCAAACCAAATGCGATTGTCCGCAACCATTTTCTGAAAAACTGGCTCGGTGTAAACCCAGCAACGGCCATTAGGCAAAGTGTGTTGTTTACCGTTTGGAGCGGTCAAAACATAGAACTGGCTTTGGGTTCCGTGACCACCTTGAGCAGTTGCCTCTGCGGGTTTCCATACTCCACAAGGGTCTTCATCAAGACTCCGATACCGAGCATTCATCGCATCAGAACGCTCTAATAGATTTGGATAACCACCTGTCTTCCATCTTCGACTCCATCATTCTATTGAGAACCGGCCTAATAAGCATGTCAAGGTGATCGGCCACTGCGTAACCATGCATGTACTATACGGCCAGAATAGGACAAACAGGGTTGAAACTATATAGATTAGCTGAAAGTAGCAAGATAATTCCTTGTTCTCGGCGACTGCGTCGCCGAGAATCGCGGAGCTGACTTCGTCAAGCCCCTTGCCCCGGCGCTTTGCGCCAGAACAAGGAGCTTGACCAGACACCGCGCACTACACAACCAAGCTACGCTTGCTTGCGCAGCACACGGCGCTGGTCAGCTCCGCGATTGTGTCCCAAAGAAATGCCTGATTTTTATTTTCTGGGCAGGTGAAGGACTGAATTCTTGGGATTGTTAATCTGAGGCGATTGCTCATTTTGTCATCTCTGGTTGTAGGCAATTTGTAGGCAATCTAAGGCAACTTAGATCAATTTATCCGCATTGATCAATATGTTGTTAAGTAATATTTGTACCCGAAATAACGTGATAAATCGATATTATTCAACGCGCATCAATTATGCATACTTCACGGCTCATATCCGTAGTGTCCGGGGTTTAATTCCCTGCATCTCAAATACCGTTTTGAGGGTACAGAGAAGCTGCTCTCCCTGGGCACATACCCCCGATATCCCTTGCCAAGATCAGGCAGAAGCGCGATCAGGCACCTTCTTCTATGCTTGCCAATAAGATCGATCCCCGCAGCATCAAAAAAGCACAAAAAGCAGCCGACACGCAAGAAACCGAAACCTTTGAGGTTATCACCCGAGAGTGGCACTCAAAATTTTCTCCGTCCTGGGCGTTCTTTTTTCCGGTGGGGGATGATGTCCGCAAAATTTTTCGGGAAGCTTTTGACGGAGCCGGTTTGCCGTATTTCAATCTGCACTCTTTCAGAAATACCCTCGTCCGGCTCGGTGAACAGGTATGCAGGAATCCGGAAGATTTCAAAGCGTGGAGCCAGAATCTGGGGTATGAGAAAGTACTGACCACTTTTCTGAGCTATGGCACAGTTGCACATCAGCGGCAAGGTGCGATTATAAAAGGATCAGGCGGACCACAGTCAGTCAACCAGACAAATATCAACGAATTTACCGAGGCATTGTTCAAAAGATTACGTGAGTCCGGTATGGATGTGATTGGGAAGTGATGTCTGGCAGGAACGATTTTATCTGATTTTCTTGGTACTTGGTTTTGGCCTTTGCCTATTCATTCCTTATAAGGAGAAAAATGTAGTATAACATGCTCAGGAGTAGTCTCTCCCCAGCAGGTGTGCTCCTGTACAGAGGCTTACCAATAGAAATCTTGTAGGTATGAAATTATATTCGAATCATTTTCTGTCCTAACTGTTGGTCCACATCTGGGCGCTGTTGGTAGCAGATTTTCCACTAAACGGATTGTTCATTTTCTGGGCCACTTCTCTTAAGAAAAACGGTCCTGAAGCTAAAAACTATTTGTTATTATAGTAATTTTGTTAAATCACTTACAATTATTGCGAAATTGTTTTAATTTTGGCGAGTTAAGACAGCCTTTCAGTCAATAGTTTATTTCCTGGTGGGAATTGATGAAAAATGAGCAGAAAAATGAATATGGGGAAATTGTCTCACTTCTACTAAAATCTGGAACAGTGAGTGAGAAGCAGGTAAAGCACGCCGCGCGAATACAGCAGAAACTGGCAACTCCGACCTCAATGGTCAATGTCCTCAAAGACCTGGGATTCGTTACCGATGAACTGGTGCGAAAAGCGATGCTGGATACCAGGATGTCCATCCGCATTGGAGAACTGCTTGTTGAATTGGGACATCTTGCGGAAGATGACCTGACCGCCGCCTTTAATATCCAACAGGAGAGGGAGACGGATCTCAAACTTGGTGAGATCCTGATTAAATACAACTTTATCGATGAAAAGATATTTAACAGGATCCTTTCCATTCAGCTTGGGTTTCCACTGATAGATGTAAATGTATCGCTAGTAGACAAAACTCTTTTCAACAAAGTTCCTATAAAAACAATTATTGAGTACCAGTTTGTACCAATTAAAACCTCGGACGGTGTTACTCTTGTGGCTTTTGCCGATCCACTTGACAAAAAAAGTATCGATGTCGCAAACAAATTTTTGGGAGGCAAGGTGAGTCCCGCAATCGCCGAGAAAAAATCCCTAGGCGATACGATTAGATTGCTGACAAACCTGGCTGCCGGTAAAACCGTTAATGTCGATGCCAAAACGGTGGTCGGCATCGTTAACTCCATGATTATTACCGCTGTCAAAGAGGACTGCAGCGATATTCATATAGAGCCTCAATCAGATCGTCTGCAGGTTCGTTTTCGTGAAGACGGTGTTCTGCGTCATTATAAAGATTTCCCTGCCGATATCATTCCGACTTTGACGAGTCGAATAAAAATTATGTGTGGAGCCGACATAGCTGAAAAGCGCAGGCATCAGGGCGGGCGGATCCTTTTCGAGTACGATGAGGGCAGTATTGATATTCGAGTGTCCTTTTTCGTAACTATATATGGGGAAAAAATTGTTTTCAGGTTGTTGAAGCAAAAAAGAGAACTACTGGATATCCATACTATTGGCATGGCTCCCAATATGCTGGCTAGATTCATGGAGGATGCAGTTTATCAACCAAGCGGTGTGCTGCTGGTCACAGGGCCCACGGGATCCGGGAAGACATCTACCATCTACAGCTGTATCAATCATATAAAAAATCCACAGATAAGTATTATAACGGCAGAAGAACCGGTAGAGTATATCATTGACGGTATTGCTCAATGCTCAATCGATCCATCTATTAACATGACCTTTGAAGAAACCTTGAGGCATATCGTTCGACAAGATCCAGATGTGATCCTTATAGGTGAAATCAGGGATAACGCTTCAGCGGAAATGGCCATGCAATCGGCCTTGACCGGTCATAAGGTTTTGAGTACCTTTCATACTGAAGACAGTATCGGTGGTCTTATCCGTCTGCTCAATATGGATATTGCGCCGTTTCTTATTTCGTCAACGATTGTCAGCGTGCTGGCCCAAAGACTGCTGCGCCGGGTTTGTGAATCCTGTGCTACGGAGGCAAAACCTACACCGATACAGCTGCAAAGGATGGGGCTTTCGGCATCTGATCTCAGGGGGGCACGATTCAGGAAAGGGCGTGGCTGTTCAGACTGTAAGCAAACGGGTTATAAAGGCAGAGTAGGGGTCTTTGAACTATTGGTGCTCAATGAACTGGTCCGAGATGCCATACTTGAGCAGAAAACCAGCTACGAGATACGGCAAATCAGTATTGAGCATTCCGGATTAATCACCTTGCTGGAGGATGGCCTGGTAAAGGCTGCCGCAGGCATCACCAGTATTGAAGAGATTCTCCGTTGCTTACCGAAACTGAACAAGCCTAGGCCTTTGGCTGAAATACGTCGTCTTTCTGGAGAATAAAACCTTGCAGCAGAACCTTTCGTTTCTAGATGTGGTAAAACAGTATATTGAGACAGGCAATATTGTTTTACCTGTATTAAGTTCGGCGGCCATGAGGGTCCAGCAGGAACTGGTAAAAAAGGACCCTGATATGCGGGTCCTGGAGAGTCTCATCTGCAAAGACCAGTCACTCTCAAGCCAGGTGTTACAAATGGCTAACTCCGCATTCTATCATGGACTTGTTGAGATTATGACAATCAGGACGGCCATCGTCCGCCTTGGCATGCGAGAAGTGGGACGCATAACTCTTCTGGCTGCTACCAAAAATCAGTTCCGGAGTAAGGACAAGGAACTGAATATTCTAATGCACAAGTTGTGGCAACATTCAGTGGGATGTGCTCTCGGAGTGCAGTGGTTGTCAAAGCGATGTAAACTCGATGAATTTAAAAGCCGCGCATTTTTTGCCGGACTCTTTCATGACGTGGGCAAACTGTTTATCCTGATGGTGGCGGATCAGCTGAAACAAAAGGATAAAAATCTGCCCATTACCAACGAATTGGTCATGGAAGCGATGAACCTCCTGCACACAGAACAGGGATACAGTCTTATGAAGCAGTGGAATCTGCCCGAAGAATACTGTGTCATTGCAAGAGACCACCACAATATTGATTTTGACGGAAAAAATCTTCTTCTTCTACTCGTTCGTCTCAGCAATATGGCTTGCCTCAAACTTGGTATCGGCTTGGCAAAAGAACCCTCTTTGGAACTGTCGGCAAACGAGGAGATTCACCTGCTCAACCTTACCGAAATCGATCTTGCCGAACTGGAAATTCTCCTTGAAGATACTGCAATCCTGGCCGGTTGATTAGTCAAACCGCGGCTTTTAGAATTAACGGTGTGCGAAACAAACGTGGCCTCACCGCTTTTATTAAAACGGTAAATAACAGCCGAAGTGGTAGACTTCTGTTGCACTATTTGGTGCGGTTTTGCATTACGAGTGGCATTTCATGAAATAATTGCGAATTGAGCGCTATGTCAAAATATTGGTGCAGCCAGCCGCTTTTACAAGCAAAGAAAATTTCTTGATACAAAGGTGCTTTCCATGCTAATTACAAAGAGTAACAAACAATATAAGTAAAGTTCCAAATCATTTTCACCCTCGATAATTGAGCTATGCATAAAATATCATACACTGATTTTCATTATCAGACAGAAACAAGAACAGGGACAATACTGTTTCCTTCTCTGGTTTTTTATTTTCGTCTTTTTTGCATTATTTTCCGAGCTAGCAGGCTGGCCAGGAATAAATGTTATGATGGCTCAGATTGGATGGAAAGCAGTTATGAGGTAATGGATAGGTTGGAGAGAGCCGGGGTTAGTATAGAAATATCTGGGATTAAAAATGTTGAGAAAGTAAGTGGTCCTGTCGTAATCATAGGGAATCATATGAGTATGATGGAAACTTTGATTCTTCCGGTTATGGTTCAGCCGATAAAACCTGTAACTTTTGTCGTGAAAGAAACACTCCTTTCGTATCCTGTTTTTAAACATATCATGCTTTCCCGGAATCCAATTGCCGTCACGCGGACGAACCCCCGGCAGGATCTGAAAACGGTATTAAACGAAGGGCTCGAAAGGCTGGAAAAGGGTATCTCTATTATAGTTTTTCCACAGACGACCCGTTCTCACGTCTTTGACGCCACGCAGATGAGTTCTATTGGTGTGAAATTAGCCAAAAAAGCGGGGGTTCCAATTGTTCCTCTGGCTCTGAAAACGGATTGTTGGCAAAATGGGAAGAAATTTAAAGATTTTGGGAAATTAGACGTAACAAAAACAGCTCATTTTGCCTTTGGAGAAGCGATTAAAGTCGAAGGAAAAGGGGATGTTGAGCATGCAGTTGTTAATAATTTCATTGCCGAAAAACTGAAAGAATGGGATGGGCAAATGTTGAGGGAGTGAGTGTTTTAACTAATCGTTTCTTTGTTAAAAAAGAATTTGCAAAGTTATTCATCCTCATCCGGGAGGCGAAACGAAATACTCTTCAAGGGTGTAGAGTAATGAATCCCACTGGTGAGGATTTTGGAGGCAATTGAGGTGAAGGTAACCTCAGGTGCCTTTTGAATGCGCCTGAGGTCTAAAGAGTCATTTAACTGAGAGAGAAGATCAAGCTTTATAAGTACCTTAGAAATTCATGCCTGGTTTTTATGAATGAATTTGGTGAAGGTACTTATCCTGTTTGTCGGGGTTAGTCTTAGATTTCGTCATCGAGATCGAACTCTGTCTCATTTTCCCCTTCTTCATCAACAGAATCATCAGATTCATCATCCTTGTCTTCGTCGTCGTTCTTGTCATCCGACTCAACGTCATCGTCTTCCGACTCATTGTCATCTTCCAAGCTTTCTTTTAGACGGACAGCTTTGGGGATTTTTGACTCAGGAAGAACCAGTTCAGTAATTCTTGCAATTTCATCTTTTAGGTCAGGATCTTGCCTACAGATATCACAGCTAACAGCATGTTCTTCGATGAAAGATATCATGCGGGCTGGAGCCATGGTTTCATCACGGACATGGATATACCACGACTTGATCATTTTAATTAGTCTTTCACACTGCATATGTATTGTTCGAACTCAATCCTTGATTATTAATAGTGAACGGAAGTAATGCATAGATTCCTATGCGGTTACACCGATAAAAAGGCATAATATAATAAATAGTTGTTTTCAAGGTCAACACTTATTAGTATATTCCTTTTCTTTTTGCATCAAATTATGGAAGTGGATAGGGCACTGGTGGCTCTCCCGGACTTCAAATCCGGTGTAGCGGGTTAATAGCTCGTTAGGTGGGTTCGATTCCCATGCACTTCCGCCAGCAAATACATTTAAGCGCTTTATGTCAATGACATAGAGCGTTTTTTTTTGCTCTGTGCCTGTCCAATTCTAAGTTGAGCTGAGGGTTCGCCCAAAACTTTGCCCATTTAGGTGCGGACAATATGGCACACTCGGTGAATCTGTACAAGATAAAAGAAACTTATTATTTCAGACTACGAATCCCAAAAGATTTGAAGTGCTGGTTCTCCAGCCATGACATCAAGCGTTCTCTTCGAACCAAGGTGTTGACCAGTGCCAAACGGTTGGTTATTCTCTGGGCCGCTAAAACTGAGAAGCTGTTTACAACCATCAGGGCGGGACTATTGGCAGGTATTATGAAAGGAAAGCAAATCAAGAAACTTATAAACGATTACATCAGGTACACGCTCAAGCAGGATGATGAGAACCGGAACAAGTTACCCAATAGCTCTAAGATTCAGAGAAAAGCTGTTATTACCATCAGCCTTCAAAAGGTTTAGAGATGTCAGTTTTTTTAAGTCACGCCTCGCAGTCTGAGTTGTTGCCTTTCCGTACAGTAGTGAGAACGGTTTGCGCTCATATAAGTCCTTGAGTGTAAAGCTTACAGGATTATCAAGAAGCAGTCCGAGTAGTTCATATTGTCGTGCTGTCAGATTCTTCTGTTGGCGTTCATGTCTGTAGTAGTCTCTCAGCGAAAATTTCCTGATGAAGTAAACAATACGCTCCTTGATGCTGGTCAGGCTCTCAACAGCACCTTTCAGGCAAAACCATATAAAAGGGGTGGCATCTTTCTGTAGCTTTATGCTCTTGGAGAAAGAGCAGTAGTAATCATCAACATTCCGGTAATAGAAGTTGGACATCTCGCGGGGGATATACTTTACGTTGGAGGATTGCAGCAGGATAGCCTCAAGTAATCTCCCTGTTCTTCCGTTGCCGTCCCAGAATGGATGTATGACGCAGAAATGATAATGGGTAAGAGCTGCTCTGATGAATGGGTTGAGCTGTAACACCTCTGGGCTGTTGATCCACTCAAGGTATTCTTGCATCAGGTTCTGAACATCCTGAAGAATCTTGGGTGGCGTGTAGATTCCGCCATGTGCCTTATCCCCAACATTGACAGTACCGTTTCTGTATCTGCCTGGAACATTATTCTCATCCGGTACATCGGCAGTAATGATCCTGTGCAGGTCACAGATGAGTTCCTCTGTCATCAGAAATGGTTCTATGGTTGGCTTGATGTCCGATAGAAGTGAATAAGCCTTGATGAGATTCTTAATTTCCTGCTGGTCCTTCTTGGTGTATTTCTCAAGGATTTCACCCTTGGCTATCCTCTCGACATCTTCAACTGTAATTGGGTTGCCTTCAATTGCTGCTGTTCCGGCTATGGAGCTGTACATTATTTCCGGTTCAATCTGCGAAGCCAGCTCAGGAAGAATAGGAAGATCCGTAATGGTCTCGTTTAATACAACAGCACGGACCAATAAGTTGTCCACCTGTGAGGTGTCATACTTTTCGTTGAAGTAAAACTTGCCTGATTTGAAAGTCAGAAAACTGTGCATAATATGATGGAAAAAATGTAATGAAAAATGTAACTAACATTAAATGTATAAACAGTTAGATACAAACATTGAGTGTGAATTAATGTCACATTTGATTATACACTTTGTGTTGTCGCAATGGAAGCAGAAAGGTCGTGACTCCATGCTGTGACCTTTTAGTTGATCACCATGGAAGCCCATCAAAGGGTTTTGTATAGCTTTGCATTAATGTGAAGTTGGAAAAATGATGCAAGCCGTGGGAAATCAGAACTTGAAGGCAGGGAGAAAACCGTGTAAAACTTGTCCCAGAACTTTGCCACACAAAATTAGAAAATTCTGGTGAACGTTCAGAGAACTTTGAATTATTAGATGATGTAAAGTGTAGTATTTTCAGGCGTTGCAGGGGATTTGAACATCAGGGGAAGGCATGAGATTTTCCCATTAGGTTGCTTTCCCATGCACTTCCGCCATTGAACTTCTCGCTGTTACTTGATCAGCGGGTGGTTCATGTGCTCTCGTTGTTCAACGTATGCCTCTGCTACTTTCCTGGCAATATTCCGAATACGACCTATATATCTGGTACGCTCGTTAACACCGATTGCTTTGCGTGCATCAAGCAAATTGAAGGTGTGAGAGCATTTCAGGCAATAATCGTAGGCTGGAAGGATGAGTTTTTTGTTTATGAGTTTGAGTGCTTCTTCCTCGTAAGTGTCAAAAAAGATCAGGAGCTTTTCTACATTAGCTTCCTCAAAGTTAAAGGTAGAAAATTCAACTTCAGCCTGATGAAATATCTCCCCATAACTTACTTGATCATTCCAGGCTATGTCGTAAACGCTTTCAACACCCTGGAGGTACATAGCGATCCGTTCCAACCCGTAGGTTATCTCAACGGTAGTCGGATGGAGATCAATGGATCCAGCCTGTTGGAAATAGGTAAACTGGGTGATTTCCATGCCGTCCAGCCATACTTCCCAGCCAAGACCTGATGCACCAAGGGTCGGAGACTCCCAGTCATCCTCAACGAAACGGATATCGTGATCGAGAAGATTGAGACCGAAACGTTCCAAACTCCCCAGATAAAGTTCCTGTATATTTAATGGAGAGGGTTTGATCACAACCTGATACTGGTAATAATGTTGCAATCTGTTTGGGTTGTTACCATATCGCCCATCTGTCGGCCGTCGGGAGGGTTGGGGATAAGCAGCCTTCCATGGCTCTGGACCGAGAGCGCGTAGCAATGTGGCGGGGTGGAATGTGCCTGCACCCACCTCCATGTCGTAGGGTTGCTGGAGTACGCAACCCTGTTTGGCCCAATATTTACTCAATTCTAAAATGATGTCTTGAAAATTCATCAAATTACCTCGTATGTTGTGCAATGATGTCCAAGGATTGGTGTTGTAAACGGTTTTATATCTAGGAGGCTGTCCGAGAATGCCCTTTTGCCCAAACTTTTCGTTATTTCCAAAAAACAATGCTCGCAATATTAATTATATGGCTGTGCTTGTTTTGTGAAAATGCCTCGATTTTGAACAAAATGTCTATTCTCGGACAGCCTCCTAGGTTGCGGGAAACAGGTTAACGGTCTCCTGCAAAACATCCTGGTAGTATATAATTGGTATCTTGACTTTTGTCTATGGGGTCATCATTATATCTCCACAATAAGTATTGAATTTCGGTTTGATTTTCCTTTACAACATTCTTAATTGAATATTTCAATGGTCGTTTAATGCATACACCTGATGCTCTTCAGCATACATCTGAAATTGCTCGTCTGCTGGAAGAAGTCTGTTCCATTGCCATTGTCGGACTTTCTCCCAAAGAGAACAGACCGAGTAACATGGTAGGTCGGTATCTCCTTAAGGTCGGTTATACAATTTACCCTGTAAATCCTGGACAGAAGGAAATTCTCGGGCGAACTTGCTATGAGGATCTTCGTTCCATTCCGCACCCGATTGATGTCGTCGATATTTTCAGAAGATCTGAGGATGTATTACAGATTGTTGAACAGATTATCGAGTTGAATCCGCTTCCCCAAGCTGTATGGATGCAGGAGGGGATAGTCAATGAAGAAGCAGCCGACCTTGCTCGCAGGAAGGGTATCTTTGTGGTTATGGATCGGTGCATAAAAGTCGATCATCATAATCTTCTTCGTAAATAACAGTCTTTAATAATTTCACTCCTCTCTTTCCCGTTTTTTCATGGAACCAAAGACCCTTAGCATTCGTGGTGCACGAATGCATAATTTGAAAAACATTGACGTCGATCTTCCCCGGAATAAACTTGTGCTCTTTACAGGCTTGTCCGGCTCCGGGAAATCAACGCTGGCTTTTGACACGCTCTATGCAGAAGGTCAGCGAAGGTATGTAGAGTCGCTGTCGACTTATGCCCGTCAATTCCTCGGACAGATGGATAAGCCTGATGTCGATTCTTTGGAAGGGCTCTCACCGGCGGTTTCCATTGAGCAGAAAACGACAAGCAAAAACCCACGATCTACTGTGGGGACGGTAACGGAGATATACGATCACCTCCGGTTACTGTTTGCCCGTTGTGGCCATCCCCACTGTCATCTATGTGGAAGTGCAATAGAGGCTCAATCCATTGAGGATATGGTAAACGCACTAATGTGCCTACCTATTGGAAAAAAAATCATTCTCCTTGCGCCACTTGTAACTGACAGAAAAGGACGACATGAACAACTCTTGACAAGAATACGAAAGGAAGGGTTTGTCCGTATCCGGGTGGATGGTGATATCATGCATGCCGACGACGTATCCTTTCTTGATAAAAATATAAAACACTCTATTGAGGTCGTAGTAGATCGACTAGTAATAAAAGAATCCATTCGAAGGCGATTGGCGGACTCGGTAAGTACTGCGGTAAAGCTAACTGATGGTTTCCTTCTGGTGCTTTTCCCAGATGATAACTCTGAACGATTGTTCAGTGAACTCGCAGCCTGTCATAAGTGTGGGGTTTCGATGCCGCCGATCTCGACCCAGCTGTTTTCATTTAACAATCCGCAAGGGGCATGTCCCGAATGCGGAGGACTTGGAGTTAAGCAGTTTTTTGATTCATCACTGGTGATCCCCGATTTAAACAAATCCATCAGTGACGGTGCGATCGCTCCTTGGGGATGGCGTAATGAAGAGTCGTATACTGGTCATATTTTGGAATCTGTTGCGAAACATTATGGCGTTTCTCTCAAGACCCCTTTCGGCAAATTATCCGAGAAGGTGAGGAATGTCTTTCTTCATGGTTCCGGTCGAGAGGAAATTAAATTTCTTTATAACAATGGCAGTCGTAGCACGTCCGTTGTGAAGCAATTTGAAGGGATTATCCCGCAACTTGATCGTCGATTTCACGAGACCCAATCATCGATGGTTCGGGATGAGTTGGCCAAATACATGAACGAACAGCAGTGTCCCAAATGTTCGGGTGCTCGACTTAAGCCTGAAGCATTGGCTGTACGAGTTGGTAAATGGTCCATATATGAGCTTACCTGTCTGTCGATTGACTCGATTCTGTCGGAAATGCTCTTGCTTCCCTTTAGCGAAAGGGAAAGAAAGATTGGTGAATCTATTCTTAAAGAAATTGTCGATCGGCTCTCTTTTCTGCGAGATGTTGGACTGGGCTATCTTTCTCTGGAGAGGCGGGCAGGCACCTTGTCGGGTGGTGAGGCCCAGCGGATTCGTCTTGCTTCACAGATTGGTTCGCGATTGGCCGGGGTGCTTTATATTCTGGATGAGCCGAGTATTGGTCTGCATCAACGAGATAACCAGAAACTTATCAATACGCTTGCTTGAACTGCGGGATTTGGGGAATAGCGTCATTGTCGTTGAACATGACACCGATACGATTTTGGCAGCCGACCATGTCTTGGATATGGGGCCGGGTGCCGGCATCCATGGAGGATATGTTGTTTACAATGGTGATGTTCAAGGGTTGTTGACCAATACCAATTCTGCTACTGGGGCATATCTTTCCGGTCGGCTAAAGATTAAAACACCTGAGAAAAGGCGGAAAATCGCTGTCAGCGCAAAAAACTGCCTACGGGTTAAAAATTGCAATGTTAATAATCTAAAAAATATTACTGCCTCATTTCCATTGAAGGGCATGACTTGCGTGACAGGAGTATCGGGGTCAGGTAAAAGTTCACTTGTGATAGAAACACTGTTCAGGTTAGCAAAAGCGGGGCTGAATTCGAAAAGTGGGAGCTTTAGTCAGGATCATACGGTGTTGACCGGCCTGAACCTCATCGATAAAATTATCGATATCGATCAGAGTCCGATAGGGAGAACACCACGTTCAAATCCTGCTACATATACAGGAGTGTTCACTCCAATAAGGGAACTTTTTGCTCGCTTAATCGAGTCGAGATCCCGAGGGTATAAACTGGGACGTTTCAGCTTTAATATAAAGGGTGGCCGGTGCGAGGCATGTGAAGGTGAAGGGGTAAATAAGATTGCCATGCATTTTCTACCTGATATTTATGTTGAGTGTGAAACGTGCAAGGGGAAGCGGTTTAACAGTGAAACGTTGGAAATAAAATACAGGGATAAAAATATTCATGATGTGCTTTCCATGACTGTGGAGGAAGCACTGGATTTTTTTCAGAATGTGCCGCCGGTTAAAAACAAACTGCAGACCCTCTATGATGTTGGCCTCACTTATATTTCGCTGGGGCAGTCATCGGTTACGTTGTCCGGCGGAGAAGCGCAACGTGTTAAACTTGCGAAAGAATTATCCGGCAGGAGCAGCGGTAAGACATTGTATATATTGGATGAACCGACGACTGGTTTGCATCCTTCAGATATACAGCACCTTCTTGATGTACTGAACATTCTCGTGGACCAAGGCAATACTGTCGTGGTCATTGAGCACAATCTTGATGTGATAAAGACTGCGGACTGGATAATAGATGTGGGACCTGAAGGCGGAGACGGGGGCGGAGAGATAGTTGCTGTTGGAACGCCGGAAGATTTAACCAAGGTGGATAAATCCTACACAGGGCATTTCCTCAAAACGGTTTTGTTATAATTCCAGAAAAACAGGTTCAGAATACTTGCCCCAATTGCATAAGTACGTTTTAATACCGCTTCAGTGAGATTGTACATCACTTAACCTTTACCAGACGACAGCGCGACGGAGATTTATATTTTTCGGGGTTATACCTCGCAAATGGGTGCTCAAAAGAGTTCAATTGATCTCATAACAACATCATTTCAATTATATTAAGGAGTATCATGGAAGAAAAAACCGAAACTGAAAATGAAAATGCAGGCAAGCCGGAATTCAGAATGCAGAAAATGTATATTAAAGATTTGTCATTTGAAAACCCTAATGCCCCCCAGGTATTCACTGACCGCCTTAAAATGGATCCTGCGGTAGAGGTAAATCTTCAGCTCAATAATAAACAAGTAGATGCCGATCACTGGGAAGTTTGCCTGCAGATTACTTCAAAAGTAACCTCAAAAGAAGATAGTAAAGTTTTGTTTATTTTAGAGATAGAGCATGCAGCTGTTTTTATGCTGAAAAATATTCCTAATGAACATATGGCAATGCTTCTGGGAGTAGACTGTCCAACTTTGCTCTTCCCCTTTACCAGACAAATAGTTAGTCAGGTATCGATTGACGGTGGCTTTGTACCATTTCTGATGGAACCTGTTAACTTTATGGCACTTTTCCAGAATGCAAAGAAGAAAAAGGAAGAAGTAAAGAATTAGTCGGGAAGGTAATTAACAAAAGAAGGGGATGTAGGCTGAGATGCCAACATCCCCTTTTAAATTTCAAGTAAGGAGTATTCTTAAGCTGCTTTATAGGCCGTATGTGACAAAATGATCAACAAGCGTTGTCACACCTTTATCAATAGCTGTGTCAAATAGAGTGTCGTACTGATTGTCAGCAAGAACTGATTCGGGTGAGACCTGTACTCTGATTCTGTTACTCCAGACGACATTACCTGTTGCTGCTTCCTGTACCCACATCCGAATTTGAACTGTCCCTTCACCATCAACAGGTCCCTGACCATTGGTGAGGTCCGCTGAAAGTGCACCGTTACCCTCATCATAGGCATCTGAATTGGCATAGCCAAAAACGGCTCTGCCTGCGCTCTCAAAAACGACGGGCAATAGCCCTCTTCTCGATGGAGCCCATGATGTTCCCTGCCTGGTTTTGAATTCAAGAATTCGACCCCTGACAATATAGTCCGCATTAAAATGCTTACCAATTTTAGACACCGTTTGTGTGTCTAGACCGTGAGTTCCCGAAGAATTCCCTGAATTTAAATCAGCGTCATTTTCGGCTTGTTTCATATATGTCCTAATTTCAGCCTTCATTCTTTCCGACCAATCGTTGTCGGTAAGCTCCACTGCCAGCGAGCTGGTGCTAACATTGATGACAGTTTGTTGGACAAGATAGTCGATAACGTCTTCCTGGACTGGGAGACTAAATCCATTGACAATAAGCCGATCAGTCAGGGATTCAGTGACAAGCATATTTCTTCGCTGGGCAGATGCAAGGTTTCCCTCGGAATAATCAGCAAAAGGAAGAATAACAATGCTTTTTCCGGTTCCGGCTGCATTGGCGGCTGGTCCTTCAGCTACATTAAGTGTTTCCACAACAACTTGACCTTTTCCGCAACCGACTAATAATAATGCTAAAATTCCGATGACGAGATATTTCAGCCTGTCCATATTTGCTCTCCCTACTGAAAAGAATAGATTCATATTTTGAAAGAATTAAATGATTCGTGGTTTTAATAAAATTATCAACTCACGTTTTGTAATCGTTTTTTCTTCATAGCCAAAGAGGTACTTGAAAAATGGAATTTCACTGGTTCCGGGTATGGAGGATCCTTTATTTGCTGCTGAGTTTGAAATCAATCCACCAATTACAAGCATTTCTCCATTTTTGACTTTTACGGTTGTGCTCATTTCTCGAACATTGATTATCGGAAGTCCTACTTCACCAAGACCAATTGTTCGATATTCTATTGGTTCCACCAACTCGGATGTGACTGGAACAAGATTTAGAACAATTTCATTATTGTCAAGAATATTTGCGGTTAATGCGAGACCAACTCCAGAGAGCGCTCGGGCAGTTTCGGCGGTATAAGTGACAGTGCCGGTAGTGCCGTCTGTATCTGATGTAATTTTGTCTATATAGGTGACATTACGACCAACAGTCATGAGCGCTGGTTGTCCGTTTAGCACACTTAATTTTGGATTAGAGAGGATGTTTGTTGTGCCTTGCTCATTAACGGCATGAAGAAAGGAATCGAAAGTGAACGCAGCCAGTGATATTGCACCACTGTAGTTTCGAGTAAGGCCATCGGTAATAATGGTAGCAGCCGAAGGTATATTTGCAGAGTTAAATGTTTTTGTTTTGGAATAGGTTTTTCCGCCTGAAATCGATCCAGCGGAAGCTGAAAGATTATCAAGAATCGTGTTCCAGTTTAGGCCAACGGCGGAATGATCATCTAATTGGACTTCGATAATCTTTGCTTCAATGGATATCTGTTTGTATAATTCATTCTTCAGAGCGTTGAAATATACGTCGAGTCTTTCAATTATTGGGCGAGGAGCCGTAACAGTAATTAAACCAACAGGTTTATCGATAAAATATGAATTTCCGCCAGAAGACCTTCTGAATGTAGCAGTAGCTTCTTGCTTTTTAAGAGTGTGTTGTCAGTTAGGTTCTGTGGAGATAGTTTTGTCGGATTTCGTTGTATCCGTATTTTCGATACTACATCTGTTGACCAAATATTCAGAATAGCATTGAGATTATTCTCAATGCTATTCCACGTATTAAATTCGATACCACCTGGTTTTCCATCTTTGCTTTGGTTGACTGAAACACCATCTGTCGATAATGAGATTTCTCCGGCAACATTGGTATTATTTTCATGCACCGCCACTGCCACCTAGGACATCTCCACCAGTATTCGTTTTGTATGCCTGTTTAATAAATGGCATAGCAATATGGAACTGTTTTGTCTCTTTATATTTTACTAATAATAGTAGAGCCCTGCATTTCATGATAATAATCAACCTGTCTGAGCATGTTGTCGAGTGGCATCATAAAAATCATCATTAGCGCCTATGTTTACATCGACAAGTACATTCTTGTCGACATCACTCGCCCAGGAGACATTCATATTTTTGAGAGAGGCTAAGCGCTGACGATATCCCAAAGAGGCTGTGGTCCTCTGGTGGAAGTAATTCGAGCTCCAACCTTAAGTTTACTTTCTTCTGCTAATGATGTGTTATCGGTCTCATCTTTGTTCACAACGTATGCTGCCGTCTGGTAGTGGACCGGCAAGGCTTGCGGCAAGGCAGGAGCCTTCAACGTCTCATTTTTTGCAACAGACTGAGCCGCTTCCTGCGTCATGCTGGAACTATGTTCTTTTTGTTGTGTATCGGTTGCACATGAGCTGAAGAGCAGTGTGAGTAGCAAGAGGCTACTGGAAACAAAACAATATTTTAGGTACTTCATAAAAACCTCTTGGACTGAAAAATTTGAGAGAGAATCAGATTCCATTTTATTTTTAATTAAGATCTTTTACAGCCAGACGACCTTCAATATATTTCTTCAGATCAAGAGGCAACTGAAAACCCGAAGTGAGGATCGCACGATATTGTTTCGTCGCATCTTTGGACCGCCCAAGTTTATCAAGGATTCTTGCTTTGGCAACCATGGTTTCAAGGGTTTCTCCGTAATAGGAAAAATATTTGTCGAGAAGTTTGAGAGCCGCGTCGTTTTGGCCGTTATTTTCGCTGAATGCAGCATAACTCATAAGAGCTTCTTTCATTGGTGGAGAATTGCTTATACTTTGGGCAAAATATTCTTTTGCTTCGGAAATCCTTTGCATGTTGGCAGAGCCAATTGCTGCATAAAGAGCTGCTTGGGCATTTTGAGGATCTCGCTTTAAGCTTTCTTTTGCGTAGTAGACTGCTTTGGCGTTCATTCCGAGATTTACAAGGTAAAGAGTCGCAAGCCTATTTGAGATCTTGGCATTTTCGGGCCAGAGTTCATAGGCTTTAATATAAAGAAGAGCCGCATCTTCAAATTTTTCGCGTGTCTCAAGATTCTGAGCTTTTGCCATGAGCTCTTTTGCATGCATGATTTCTTTTGACTGGCTGTCCGACTTCTCAACCACGAGAGATTCTTGCTCGAATAACATCGATGTCGGCTTTGAAGGCGAGATTGTCTTCTGCCCGAGTTGGCCAAACAAAAGCCTTCTTGCTGGGATAGATCACAATGGTATTAAAACGCTCTTCTTTTTTTAGATCCATCAGGTTCAGAATGATGTCCAGAGCGAAATCCCAAGGGACGTCTGTAAGAGCAAGAGTAAGTGTCCCTTTTACTTCTTCATCCACGATTATGTTGAGATCAGTAACCTGTCTAAAAAGGCGAAAGACATTGTGAATATCAATTTTATAAAAGTCTACGCTGATTCGCTGTTTTTTATATCCGGAAAAAGAGAAATCTTCTTGTAGTGCTTTTACTTTAGACGCAGTTTTACCAGTAACTGGTTTGGCAGGGGCTTGACTCAGTAACCGTTCGGACGATCCAATAAGTTGATCCAAAGTGCGGTCGCCACCCGGAGCATTATTACCCTTTTTTGCAGTAGGTGCAGAAGTATTCGGCAATTGATTACTCTCATCAATCACAACATTTAAACCATTCGAAGTTGGAGCAACAGTGTATTTAAATAACTTCTGACTGGCCGAATCAAAAACGATGCGAGCACCTTCACCTCTTGGGGAAACACGGATTTTATCAACCGAGGTACCAATATGTTTTTCTGAAATCAATTTGTTGATTACGACATCATCTATATCGATAAACATTCTTGGTGGTCTATTCACTCCACTGCCGATGGTATCAACAGTGTAATTTTCGATAGGACCGCTGGAAGTGATGGTAATGGTCGTGGTATTTGGCGTACTCATGACCTTGATGTCATTGAGAGATTTTTTTCCAGACAGTTTATCTGGAGTTGAAGAATGTTTTTTATCGGTTGCAGGAAACATTTTGATTAGTAAGTTGTTTCCTGCTTTTTCCACCGAGTAATCATGGGTATCAGCTAAAGTGAACTCAAACCGCATGTGAGGTGGGAGTTGATCTTTGATGTCCAATACTTTTAGAGTGGCGAAATCGTTCTTCGGGAGTTGTGCTTTTTCAGTTGACAGATTTTTGCCGTAAAATGCTCCGGCGATATCCACGACAACCCTGAATGGAGCAAACCTCTCTGTCACATTATATATCGGTGGTGATGTTCCCGATACTGTGTAATTGATCGCATTATCTGATAATGAAACTGCAATATCGGCTATTTCGTAGGAAACATCGGATTCGGACCTCACTATATCAGTCTGAAATACGAATATAATGCAAAATGCGATGAAAACAGCCGGTTTAATTTTATCTAGCCATTTAAGCATCTTCTATTCTTCTCCCTCTTTCTTTAGTGTCATCACAACCTGCGTAATGAGTTCCTTTCCTGCACGTGTTACGGCAGTCTCTTCAATAATAACATTATTGGTTGAAATATCTTTGACTACACCCCGTCTCCCAATCTTTGTACCTTCAAAGAGGACATATCCCTTGCCTGTAGAATCCTCAACCATGGCTACATCTTCTGAGTTTTTCTTCAGTGTTGCAACGAGGGTAAGCTGACCTGGTTCAAATAGTTGCATTCCCGTAAGAGGTCCGCTGCTGTCAACAATTTCATTCATATCAATGGTTGATGATGCAGCTTTTTCGGAAATAAACGGAACAAAAGGATCAGGTCTGTTGCCAAGCACATATTCAAATTCTGAACTTGAATCTGCAACAGGAGACTGTGCTTGTCCGAGAGTGTTTTTTTCTGCAGAGTAGGTGATACTTTCAGTGCAAATCAAACACCCGACACATAAAAAAGCACAAAGTACCCTCGTTCGAAAAACGCTCGATAGGAATGTTGATTTTGGATAATCAATTAAACACATCATGGGTTTCACTTTTTGGGTGGTTTGGGAAGCTCAACATTTGTGAAACGGTATGTAACCAGTTTGCAATCCGAGTTAAGCAGCATTTCTCCACCTTCCATTTTCGGGGAGCTCATTTTTACGTTGCTTACTGAGACTATTCGTTCGAGTTTACTGACCTGATCAAAAAAATAGCCCATATTGTGGTACGGTCCTCTGACATTGATAATTATAGGGATCTCAGCATAAAAATCTTTCGGAATGGCGGCAAGTGGTTTGAATGTTAAAAAATCAAGACCGGCATTTTGTCCTAATGCAGAAATATCTTTTAGAAGTTTAGGAATTTCCATTTCTCTAGGAAGAAGTACGGAAGTTTTCAAAAATAAATTTTCCGCTTCCTCCATTTCTTTTTCAAATTTGGAGAGGTTCGAGGCTTTTAATTTTACTTCTTGAAGCTGTTGGGTGAGTGTCACTTTCTGTTGCTTAAGGTTCTGAATTATTGTTGCTTTTTGTTGATAATAGGAAAAATAAAAAATTAACAGGGGAAGAAGAAGAATTCCAACCGTAATACCAAGTTTTATCCTTGGAGTAAGAGGGATGTATTTCTCATCAATGAAGGTTTCAAATGCAGCGCTGTTCGTTTTCATACACTTATATTAGGAAGTATTTTCGAACGTTATTTAACATCTTTACTTTTAGCATCTTTACTTTCAGGTGCTGGTTTCTCAGGCTCTGCCACAGTACAATTTAATTCAAAACTTTTAAGGTTTCTTCCTGATACTACTTTTAGCGAAGAACTGGCTAAGACCACATCTTGCACGAAAGGAGACGCTTTGAAATTATCCATAAACTGAGCAATTGTCTGATTATCTAGTGCCACGCCGGATAACCTTAAGATTGAGTTATCTTGGTTGAGGGATGCAAGCCACATCCGTTGATTGTCAATTCGATTAGCCACTTCATCAAGTACTCGAACGGTTAGAGAAGAATCAGTTTTGAGTTTATTGATTATGCTGGTTTTCCTGATAAGCTCCTCGCTGTCTTTCTTTAGTTTGGCAATTTTCTGTAAGATAGGGGTGTAGGAATCTTTTTCTTTTTGAAGAGAAGCAATATCGCCTTCAAGGCCGGAAATTTTCTGTGCTTGTAGAACCCCGGTAAACACCGAAACAGCAATAACCGATATAAACAAGAGGAGTATGCCCGAAAGCTGTTTTCTCGCTTTGGCTCGTTTCTTGAGTTGTCGAACCGGTAGCAGGTTAATTTTAAGCATACTGAACCCTTAACAAAATGAATAATTATATAACAGAAGGCCTTAGGGCTATTCCTGTGGCGATAGCCATTTCCGGACCAATACTGTTGAGATAATTTGGATCAATGAGTTTGCTGTTTGATGAAATATTTAAAAATGGATTAAAAAGTTCAACTTTCAATTCAGTTTCCTGGGTAAGAAAGTCTATCAGGCCGGAAACCTTTGCTCCACCTCCACTCAAAATCAATTTTTTTAGCGGCTGATCCGGATGGTTGGCGTGGTAAAGATCTATGGCTTTTTTAATTTCAAGAATCCACTGCGTGCAGGTAGTTGAAAAAATTTCTTCAATTTCCCCACGCTTATCCTCATCATATTTGTATCCTATCTTCAGAGCTTCAGCTTCTTCGAATTCAAGGTCAAAAACGTTTTGGATCTGTTCCGTTAACTGTCTACTGCCAACTATTATATCTCTGGCCACAACAGAAATGCCTTGTGATAAAATATTGATGCTCATCTTAGAGGCACCAATATCCACCAATGCTACATTTTCTTTTTTTTGATAGTTATATTCGTAGGAATTTTCCAAAGCGAATCCGTCTACATCAACAATCACCGGTGTAAGATTGAGGCTACGAAGCATTTCGAGGTAATCATCAACAATCTCTTTTTTAGCGGCAACCAGCATAACGTCTGTTCTGCCGGTTTCTTGCGAATTGGTTTTCAAATCCTGAAAATCAAGGTACACGTCTTCGATATCAAAAGGAATATACTGCTCCGCCTCAGCCATTATATGTTCTTCTAACTGTGCATCCTCCATAACTGCCAAATTAACCTTCTTGACAATTACTGAGTAACCTGAAATTGAGAAGCCTATTTTTTTGTTCTTGATTTTTAGATTTTGAAAAAGATCGGCAATAGCTTTGCTAACGATCTCGGGATCGTTAAGGGTTCCGTCTTCCACGGCGCCTTCCGGTAGAACAGTGCTGCCGAGTGTGATGATGGCATAACCGCCTGGTGCTCGTTTCAGCTGACAAACCTTGACGGCATGGGATCCGATATCAAGGCCAACCACCAGTTCATTTTGTGATAAAAACGGCAAGTTCATGGCAGACAGAATGAATGAAATTAATTAAAAGGCTTAAAAAGCAGCCAGGGTTGCAATAAAAAATTACTTAGTATTCGTGTACATATGGACATTAGGTCACAGAAAAAAAAATTTGTCAAGGAAAAGAGCAATTGTTTATTTTGAAGAAAGTATCTTTTATAGAAGGCTAATAGAGGGCTTTTGCATGGAGTGCGAGTTGCGTACACAATATATAGAAATATTGACTGGCTCTGCTCATGATGTTGTGGTGTTGTGATATTTGTTTCATTTTTTTATTTGTTTTTTTTGTTCCCCCAAAAAACGAACTAGCTTGTAATTAGTTTGTATTTAAAGTAGTTTCCGATGGATATTTTTTAAAATATTTAACGTTGTCCAACAAATCTCGCTTAAAAGAGCGGGATTTTTTCAGTACCCCTTGAGGGGGTATAAATTCCTTCATGAAATGATTTTCTACCCTTTTCACAGTATCCGCCTGAGGGGAATAACACAGGAAAATTATTTTTAAATTACTAAAGAGGCTAGCTTTGTCCAGAACAAGGAAAAACAAATCGGTTTTTAGAGAGTATTTCGAGGCGATTTGTGTCGCGATTATTTTGGCACTTTTTATACGGACCTTTGTTGTTCAGGCTTTTAAAATTCCTTCAGGCTCAATGCTTCCGACGCTGCTTATCGGAGATCACCTACTCGTTAATAAGTTTATTTATGGTATAAAGGTACCTTTCACTGGAAAGATTTTGATTCCAATAAGAAATCCGAAACAAGGGGATGTCGTGGTGTTTCGTTTTCCAAAAGACAGGTCCGTTGATTATATAAAAAGGGTTATTGGGACGCCTGGCGATACGGTAGAAATCAAAAACAAAAGGGTTTTCGTTAATGGTAAGGCAATTAATGACTCGCACGCCCATTTTAGTTCGTCAGCTGTCCTGAGCGCAAACGTCAGTCCAAGGGATAATTTTGGTCCGGTAATAGTTCCGAAAGGGCACATCTTTGTCATGGGTGACAATCGGGATAATAGCTATGATAGTAGGTTCTGGGGATTTGTCGATCAGAGGGATGTTCTTGGAAAAGCTTTTATTCTCTACTGGTCTTGGGATATTGACAAACCGCTTTTTTCCCTTGATCGATTGACGTCCATCAGGTTTGGCAGGTTTGCCCATATAATTGACTGAATTGGATGATGGTGGAAAGAGTGCAGCCTGATTATCAGTTTCTACATACCCATATATTTGGAATCGAGCAGCTGTCTGTTGAGGACATCTCGCATATTCTAGCCACGGCACGATCCTTCAGGGAAATATCGAATCGGCCGATTAAAAAAGTTCCTACCCTTCGTGGGAAAACCATAGTTAACCTCTTTTTCGAACCATCGACCAGGACTCGCCTTTCGTTTGAAATAGCCGCCAAAAGAATGAGTGCGGACACTTTCAATATCTCCGCCTCAACAAGCTCAGCGACAAAAGGCGAGACTTTGGTCGATACTGCCAGGAACATCCAGGCCATGAACCCGGATGTTATCATTCTTCGTCATTCAAGTTCCGGTGCCCCCCAACTCCTCGCTAAACATATTAACGCTTCGGTGATTAACGCAGGTGATGGTGCCCATGAACATCCCAGCCAGGCTCTTTTGGACATGATGACGGTCATGGAGCACAAGGGGCAAATCGAAGGATTGAAGCTGGCAATCATAGGGGACATCGCACACAGCCGGGTTGCTATCTCGGATATCATTGGCTTTACCCGAATGGGCGCTCATGTGAGTCTTGCAGGACCGCAGACTTTTATGCCTGCTGGTATCTCGAAATTAGGGGCAAATATCTGCGGTTCGGTACAGGAAGCGGTTAAAGATGCTGATGTCGTCATGACTCTACGCATTCAGATGGAGCGACAAAATGATCCCCTTATACCAAGTTTGCGTGAATACTCTCGCTTTTATGGTGTCAATCGGCAGCTGATGGAACTGGCAAAAGAAGATGCAATTGTCATGCACCCCGGTCCCATCAACAGAGGAGTGGAACTCAATCCCGATGTAGCCGACGGTAGGCGATCCGTTATCCTTGATCAGGTCACCAACGGCGTGGCGGTGAGAATGGCTTTATTATATCTGGTTCTTGGCGGGAGCAAAAGCAGTGAAGGGCAGGGTGAGAGTCGATGAACACGTTGATTATTCTTAAAAATGGTCATCTGATTGATCCGGTACAGAAACGAGATGAGATCGCGGATCTCTGGATCAGCGACGGTGTGGTCGTAACGCCTGGAGCCGTCGAGTCCGCAAATGCCGAGGTCTATGATGTGACTGGCTGTTGGGTGTTACCTGGACTTATCGATATGCACGTCCACCTTCGCGAGCCTGGAGAAGAATATAAAGAAACCATCGAGTCAGGGACTCTGGCAGCTGCCGCTGGTGGTTTTACCGCAGTTGCCTGTATGCCGAACACCAGGCCGGTAAACGATAACGGTGCTATAACTAAATTTATCTGTGAGAAAAGTGTATCTTGCGCCGCCCGGGTATATCCCGTGGGCGCAATAAGTAAAGAGAGCAAAGGGGAAAAGCTGGCCGAATACGGGGAAATGAAAATGGCAGGAGCGGTAGCCCTCACCGACGATGGTCAGCCTGTGGTCGATAGTCAACTCATGCGAAGGGCTATGGAGTACGCATCATCCCACGATATGTTGATCATGTCTCATTCAGAGGAGCTTGCTCTCAGTAAGGGCGGCTGCATGAATGAAGGGGAAATTTCCACCCGCCTGGGATTACGCGGCATTCCGGTTTCTGCTGAAAGTATAATGGTGCAAAGGGAAATCGCCTTGGCCGAACTGACCGGAGCCCGGGTGCATATCGCCCACGTGAGTACGGAACAATCGATTGACTTGATTCGGAGGGCCAAGGAGAGGGGAGTGCAAATAACTGCGGAGACAGCACCCCACTATTTTACTCTCACCGAAGAAGCCGTTCTTGGCTATAATACCAATGCCAAAATGAATCCGCCACTTAGGGTCGAAAGTGATCGACAGGCTGTGCGAGCGGCACTTCGAGACGGGACACTGGATGCGATCGCGACTGATCATGCCCCCCATTCCATTTTGGAAAAGGAGGTAGAGTTCAATTTCGCCGCAAACGGCATAGCCGGGCTGGAGACTTCTCTGCCGCTGAGCTTGGCGCTTGTTCGGGAGAACGTCATTGGTCCTGCTCGTCTTGTCGAGTTGATGAGTTGTGCTCCAGCTCGAATACTCGGCGTTCCGGGCGGTTCCTTGCACGTTGGAGCTGTGGCTGATGTTACTGTTGTTGATCCGGAAAGGAAATTTACCTTTAAGGTCGAGAAAAGTTTTTCAAAAGGGAAAAATTCTCCCTTCGATGGCTGGGAGCTCCAGGGCAAGGCCGTATTATCTCTGGTGGCTGGCCGCATCACCTATAAGGATTTTTAGTGACTTAGAAAAAATAGTCTTGTTCTTTTTACAAGAATATTTTTTCGTGAAGGAACTTATCCCCGTGGTTTGGGGGGTTAGTGACTTAGATTTTTTCTCTTTTCACAGCAGGGAATAGGGCAACGGTCTCACGACATTAATTCCCTCGGGACTTACCTCAGCCTGATAGACGAGCACCATGACTCCTGCCTCAGCTGCCTGCTGCAAGGCTTTGCCATAGATCAAGTCTATGTGTGAGGCTGGGGAGAATCTATCTGCATCCATTCTCTGAACAAGAAAAAAAATACAGGCACTCCTGCCTTCCACGGTAAGTCGAGTAAGTTCGTGGAGATGTTTTGTTCCCCTCACTGTAACCGCATCCGGAAACATAGCACATCTGTCAACAGCAAGTGAACAGTTCTTTACTTCAATAAAGGTAGTGCTGTTTCCATGACTAACCAGCAGGTCAAGCCGGCTGTGATCGGAGGTTTTTACCTCGGTCTTGATCGTGTTGATATCCTGAAATTCGGTGATTTGGCCCTTTTCGATGGCCTCTGCCACCAGTTTGTTCGTTCGTGCAGTATTGACTCCTACCCAGGTTGAATGAACCTTGACCATTTCCAGGGTAAAGGGGTATTTACGTTTTGGGTTGTGCGACCAGGAAAGGCAGACCTTACTGTCTGGAGTCGAGCAGGAGAGCATCGTGCCGGTATTCGGACAGTGCACTGTTAAGATTTCGCCATCCGCCATTCGTACATCAGCCAGAAAACGTTTGTATCTTTTAATGAGGGTGCCTTGCACCAGAGGAGAAGTGAATCGCATGAGAAATAGGCTAGGTTAATACATCTTAAGGTTGCGTATCGGTAGAGTTAATGCTAAATAATTCTATTAAGGTTTCGTTGTAATAAATACGCGGAGATCGTCCCTCCTTAAGTAGGCAGAGTTGCGAGAAGAGACGGTGTGATCATTCCATTCTACTAAGATAGGGGAGGCATAGCTATGAAATTAGGCATCAATGGCTTGGGAAGAATTGGAAAACTTTCAATTTGGCATCACGTGTCACGCAAGCATTTTTCTGGAATCGTTGCAAATATAGGTCGAGAAGTGGGATGTGGACTAGAGGATCTCGCAGCGATGCTGGAAAGGGATTCGACCTATGGCCGTTTGGGTACCTATTTACATGGCCATAAATCTCCTCGGATAATTGAAGAGCTGAATGAAGAAAAGGGAACAATGATGGTGAATGGAGTTCCTGTCACCATTTTGCGCGCTTCGAGGAACCCGGGTGAAATAGCCTGGCAGGATAATGATGTGAGGCTGGTCGTCGATACCACCGGTGCCTTTACCGATCCGACATCGGATGCTGATCAGGCAAAGGGTGCGCTCAGGGGGCATATGCAGGCTGGAGCCGAAAAAGTTATTCTTTCCGCGCCTTTTAAAATCAAATCAAAAGGTTTGGATATGCCGGAAGATGCAATTACCACGGTAATGGGCATCAATGATGAAATGTATGATCCCCGCCGGCATTCTTTAATTTCCGCAGCCTCTTGTACAACCACCTGTCTGTCCTATATGATTAAACCACTTATGGAAAAAATAGGTGCGGATAAGATCCTCAGTGCCTCAATGGTAACCGTCCATGCGGCTACCGGGAGCCAACAGGTTCTCGACAGGTTGCCAAAAGCCGGGGCCGTTGATCTGAGGAAGAATCGCTCTATCCTCAACAACATTATTCTCACCACTACCGGGGCTGCCAAGGCCCTCTCCCTGGTCATTCCGGAAATGGCCTCTATCGGGTTTATGGCAGAATCGGTTCGTATTCCGACCTCTTCGGGCTCGCTTATCATTTTAGTACTTAATTTGCAAGATGATCTGGAGAGCCCGATTAAACGGAAAGATATCAACGCAATCTACAAAGAATATTCGACACATAACGGCTACTTGTTATTTTCCGAAAATCAAAACGTTTCATCGGATATTCTGGGTGCACCCGCGGCAGCTGCAGTGATCGAGGGGACTGAGACTCATACCCGAACAGCCAATATCCAAGTAAATCTTGGTAAAGTCAAAGCCGCAAACCTGGTTGCCGGTGCTGATCCCATCCTCAACGTGCCGGTTACTCAGGCGGTGGTCTATGGCTGGTATGATAACGAATTGGGAAGTTATACCAATATGCTTGGTGATCTTACTGTTCAGGTCAGTGAGGGGATGTTTTAAGGCGCACAGGTAACATTGGTAACAATACGATCGATAAGTCCGGCTGACCTTGGCGGGATTGCGGCGATTGAAGACGAAAACTTCTCGCCTTGGTCTGCGGGATCGCTTGCGGCAGGAGCTTGGGATAGGGTCGGCTATCCAGCTCGTGGCTGAGGGAACGGAAACACAAATCTTAGGCTGGTGCGCCTGTAGAGTGATATGGCCTGAAGCTGAACTGTTGAAAATCGCCGTCAAAACAAATACCAGGCAACGTGGAATTGGGAGTTCCCTGCTTGAGCACCTCCTTAGTGAATTATTAAAAAGAAACGTCACCAGCCTGTTTCTGGAAGTCCGATCCAATAACCGCGTGGCCCTCGATTTTTACGAACAACATGGTTTTTTACAGGTTGGGGGCAGACCCGGTTACTATGCTGACCCACCTGACAGTGCAATTATTCTGAAAAAGAATCTTTTTTAATAAGTTAAGTAAATTCAATGCTATATAACATAGAGGGTATAATATGAAATATATCCAGGATATTCATTTAAACGCAAAAAGGGTTTTGCTTCGCGCCGACTTTAATGTACCAATGGACGACCAACATCAGATCACAGATGATAATCGTATCCGGATGGTACTTCCCACCATCCGCCACATTTACAGCAGAAAGGGCGATTGATCATCTGTTCTCATATGGGGCGTCCCAAAGGCAAACATGTTGAGGAGTTCAGCCTGGCACCGGTGGCCAGGCATCTTGAGTCGCTCCTTGGTATGAAGGTGGTTTTGGCACCTGATTGTGTGGGTAAAAGCGTGGAAGCGATCGTGGAGAAAATGTCCGAGGGCGAGATTGTCCTGTTGGAAAATCTGCGTTTTCACAAAGAGGAAACGGATAATGATCCTTCTTTTTCAGAGCAGTTGGCGAGGCTTGCAGATGTCTATGTTAATGACGCCTTTGCGGTGTCACACAGAGCCCATGCCTCTGTAGTCGGGGTAGCCGACCGGGTAGCGGAAAAGGCCGCGGGATTTCTGCTGCAGACGGAGATGGACTATTTCCAAAAATCGATGAATGAGCCTATGAGGCCTTTGGTTGCTATCGTGGGGGGGGCAAAAGTCTCATCCAAACTTGGCGCTCTCGAAAACATGCTTGGTAGAGTCGATCGTATGATTATCGGTGGAGCCATGGCTAACACCTTCTTGAAAAGCATGGGCGTTGAGGTGGGGGCGTCCAAGGTAGAAGAGGATCTGCTTGAAAATGCCAGGCAGTTTATCGATGCCGCCGATTCCAAAGGTGTGAAGCTTTATCTGCCCGTTGATTTTGTGGTCGCAGACAGGTTCGCAGCCGATGCGGTAACTAAAAATGTCACGTTCAGGGATATCCCTTCCGGCTGGATGGCACTTGATATTGGACCGGCCTCCACCATCCTTTTCAGAGAAGCACTCGATGATGTGAAAACAATTATCTGGAACGGCCCGATGGGAGCGTTTGAAATGGATGCCTTTGCCAGGGGAACGATGGCTATGTGTCAGAGTGTGGCGTCGTCCCATGCACTTTCTATTGTCGGCGGTGGCGATACAAACGCTGCTGTAAAAAAATCAGGCGAAGAAAGGAATATTTCTTATATGTCTACTGGTGGCGGCGCTTTTCTTGAACTGATGGAAGGGAAAACGCTTCCCGGCGTAGCTGCACTTGCCTAATCATACAATAAAAAAGTGGAGGCATAGATGGAAAAACGAAAAGCCTTAATCGCCGGTAATTGGAAAATGCATACAACCGTTGTCGATGGATGCCGGTTAGCGCTTGATGTATCCAGAGCCTGCACGGATTTTACCGACAGGGAGGTGATGTTGGCCCCTCCTTACACCCTATTAAGTGAGATCTCCCATATTCTTAAAGACACCCCAATCATTATCGGGTCCCAAAACGTCTGCTGGGAGGAAAAAGGGGCGTTTACCGGAGAAATTTCTCCGGTAATGGTAAAGGATGCCGGAGGGAGTGCTGCCATTGTCGGGCACTCCGAGCGACGACAGATCTTTGGAGAAACGGATGAGTTGATCAATAAACGTCTCAGGGGAGGCCTTTCTTTTGGGCTGATGATGATTCTTTGCGTCGGTGAAACCTTGGAAGAAAGAGAAGCTGGACGCGCCTTTGCGGTTCTTTATGAGCAATTAAAAAAAGGACTGGCCGAGGTGGCTACGGCCGATATGGCTAAGGTTGTCATTGCCTACGAGCCGGTTTGGGCTATAGGTACTGGGAAAACCGCAAGTAAAGAACAGGCCCAGGAGGCTCATGCCTTTATCAGGGGAGTCCTGGAACAAATTTATGAAAAAAACGTTGCCGAGCAAACGAGAATATTGTATGGTGGCTCGGTTAAGCCAACCAACGTTGATGAACTTATGACGCAATCAGATATCGACGGTGCGTTGGTCGGTGGCGCTGCTCTCGATGCTCAATCATTCGGGCGAATAATTAATTTTCAATAAATCTTAATTCTGTTATTGCATGGATACTCTACTTACAATTGTACACGTCCTAGTCTGTTTCTTTATGGTTGGCATAGTTTTGCTCCAGCATGGTAAAGGTGCGGATATCGGTGCTACATTTGGTGGATCCAGCCAGTCTCTCTTTGGTACAGAGGGTCCATTGCCTTTACTTAATAAAGTTACAACTGCGGTTGCTATCATATTTATGTTGACTTCTGTCACGTTAGCGTATATGTCATCCCAGGCAAGTACTTCTTCTATCATGAGTAAAATGAACGTGACCCAGCCTGCAGCTAAAGTTGATGTTGCCAAGCCACTGGCAAAAGAAGATAAGGCCATGGTAAAACCTGCAGAGAAAGGAAAAACCGCTGGAGAAAAACCTGCGGTAGAAAAACCTGCGGTAGAAAAACCTCAGGTAGATAAAGCTAGAGAAGGAAAAGCCGTAGAAGAGACACCGAAAAAATAATAAATGTGTGCCGAAGTGGTGAAATTGGTAGACGCGCACGCTTGAGGGGCGTGTGGGGAGACCCGTGCCGGTTCGACTCCGGCCTTCGGCACCACATTGTTTTCACAAAGACTTTCACCTAAGTCTTTTAAACCCGCAACCAGAAATGGTTTGCGGGTTTTTTGACCTATATTTTACAGCAGTATATAAAGCTCTTGATGTTGTCTGAACTACAGACACGCGGATGAAACACGTTTGTTACTCTACTGAAATCACAGAATTGATACACTCCCTTGACTTTGAGACCCGCGATTCTTAAAACAGAAGAGATGGAATTCTGAAGAAAAAGCAAATTTTTACAACTATTGAATCCGAAAAAGATATTCAAATTAACACATGAGGAGAACAGGATGAATACTCCAAGTAGTCATTGCCCTGGTTTTGAATCTTTTAGAAATCTAAAGTCGTTTGTTTGCAAATGTCAAAATTGTGGGGCAGAAAAAGAAATATTTTCAGATGAATTCAGCCGTGAACATATTTGTAAAAAATGTCACCAACCAATTGATTTCAAACAATGTGCCTATGAGGGTGGTGCCGCCGATGAGACCCCCCGATAATCATTGACATCGGATCCTGGTCTGACGTGGAGTTTGCATAGTACTTTTTGGTTTGTGATAGAGATCAAAAATGGGGGTGGGCATGGATATCTATGAATTTGCTTTGCAGATGGAAAAAGACGGAGAAGATTATTATCGGAAATTATTGAATGGATGCAAAAACGGCGGTTTGAAAAAAATTTTCTCGATGTTGGCCGATGAGGAAGTAAAACATTATAAGATTATTAAGCAATTGCGGGAAAAGCGCAGCTTGCCGAAAGCTACTGACACAAAGATTTTGGAGAATGTGAAGAATATCTTTGTTGGTATGAGAGATCTGAAGCAAGATCCACAGATCGATACAACAGCAGAGACGAATGCATACCGAAAGGCTTGTGACATTGAAGAAATGAGCCGTAACTTTTACCTGGAAAAAGCTGAAGAGGCCGAAAACAATGACGAAAAATTGCTTCTCAAACAGCTGGCCAGAGAAGAAGAGAAGCATTTACGCATCATGGAAAACATAGTCGAATTTGTCTCGCGACCAGAACCTGGTAAATGGCTTGAGAATGCTGAATGGCACCATTTAGATACGTATTAGCATGCCGAATCTTTGAATAACTGAACATACGGCATCAAAAAAACACCTGCAAAGAATGTCCTGGCCGACTGGAGCGAGTCGTTATCAACAGCCTCCCAGGGGCATTTCATTTCAGTTGCCGCAGCAGAGCTTCCGGGTCTGTTAGCGGCAATTTGCAGGTGAAATCCGCACAGACATAGGCTGTTGCTTTGCCTTCCAGGGGAGTGACAGTATCAAGAAATGGAAGGCGTTCTGCCAGATATGCCTGGTTTTCTCCACCATCGGCCAAGAGCAGAAGACGGGATCTGTTGAAATCACTTTCAACAATTCGTAGCAGGGCCTCAGTATCTGCTGCACCTCGTTTACCGGCAATGACTACCTGGGATGATTTGATATTGAGGTCTTGCCAGGCGGTGAGCATGAGAGGCAGAGCTGGAGGGTAGCGATTAATCGCCTCGCTGAAAGACTCAACCAGACGGCGAGCCATCTCTGTCCATTGCGGATTGTTCCGGAGCCGTCCAAGTCGCAGGAGGTTGTGAGCCGCCACAGAGTTTCCCGCAGGTTCCGCACCATCATATTGGTCTCTCATCCTGATCCTGATAGTAGGGTCGGCCACACTGTCGAAAAAAAATCCTTCCTTATCGTTCCATAATAATTCAATCTGCTGTTTGGTTAGGTCCGTGGCCCATTTGAGCCATTGAGGGTCATGAGCTGCCTGGTATAAATCCAGCAAGCCATCGACGAGATAGGTGTAGTCTGTCAGCTGTCCGGCAAGGCCGGCCTGCTGGTTACGATATCGGCGCAGCAAGGTATTGTTCGTGTGGTCATAAAGGTGTTCTCTGATGAAAATTGCCGTTTCTTCAGCCGCAGTAAGGAGTTGTGGTTCTTGAAGAATCCTGCATCCTCTGGCTAGAGCGCCTATCATCATGCCATTCCAGGCGGTGATGACTTTATCATCGAGATGAGGGTGTTGCCGTTGTTGACGTGCAGTAAAAAGCAGTTTTATTGAGGCGGCAAGACTCTGTTCAATTCGTCCTGTCTCTACCTTAGAGCGTGTTGCTATCTCTTCATTGCTCTTTGATCGGTATAAAATATTCCTGGAGGAAAATTCCTTCATGGGGTCATGAACCACGTTCCCGCCATCTTTGACTCCGAATGCGAAGGTAAAAATGTCAGCTGCTTCCGCACCAAGCTTTTTGTCGATATCCTCCCTGGTCCAGAGATAAAACGCACCTTCTCCATGCTGCCCAGGACTATAGGGATTATCGCTGTCGGCATCTTCAGCCGAATAAAAACCGCCGGCCGAATCATGCATATCCCGCAACAGATAAACAAAAATCTCTTTGGCTACCTGGGCGTAAGCTTCATCTTTGCTGATTTGATAGGCATCAAGATAGGAATTGATCAGTTGTGCCTGATCATAAATCATTTTTTCAAAGTGTGGGACAAACCAGTGTTTATCAACGGAATATCGATGAAATCCACCTCCAAGCTGGTCGTACATGCCACCTTCGGCCATTTTCTTAAGGGTGTATAAGGCCATATCCCTTGCTTTTTCCTTGCCTGTGGCCAGGTAGTGTGAAAAAAGAAAGGTAAGGACAACCGGTCTTGGAAACTTAGGTGCCGGTCCGAAGCCACCCTCCTCGGGGTCATAGCTCTGCTCCAGCATCCTAAAAGCTTGTTCAAAGACATCGACCTTGATGACAGAAGGAGTGGCAACATCGCTGGTTTTAAGAGCCGCGACCATGCGACTGGCCGAATCCTGTAATTCTTCCCTTCGTTCCAGCCAGGCTTGGTGAATGGCCATCAACAGATCTCTAAAACCGGGATGTTTGGCAATCGACACTGGTGGAAAATAGGTACCCGCATAAAAAGGGCTTGCATCCTGAAGAAGAAAAATCGACATGGGCCAGCCGCCGGAACCTGTCATTACCTGAGTCGCTGCCATATACATCTGATCAATGTCCGGTCTTTCCTCCCGGTCTACCTTGATGCTGACAAACCACTGGTTCAAGATGGCAGCGATTTCAGGGTCCTCAAAGGATTCATGGGCCATGACATGGCACCAATGACAGGTGGAATAGCCGATGGAAAGAAATATCGGTTTGTCTGCACTTTTTGCCGTACTAAAGGCCTCTTCTCCCCAGGGAAACCAGTCCACCGGATTGAAGGCATGTTGCAGAAGATAGGGACTTTGTTCATTGATCAGCCGGTTTGCTTTTTCTCCAGCCGCCAGTCTTTTCTGTACTTGTTGATGTATTCGGTTTTTATTATTTCCTGAGGCTGCGGAAAATGCCATCATGGGGAGTAAACATATAATGATGGTAATTACAATTATCCAAAACATTGTTACTATTCTCCTGATTATGAAAGACCGCTGTTTAGCCTATGTCTTACAATGTGGTGCTGGTTGAGGGAGAAGTCAATTTAGTTGCCTGCTGATACCAGCTAACCCCCTAACAAAACGAGAAGATAGCTATGAAGAAAATTGCTCTTGGAACGGATCATGCCGGTTACAAAATGAAAGAGGCCGTTAAGGCTTATTTGAACGAAAAGGGATATGAAGTAATCGATTTGGGAACGAATAGCGAAGAGGCGGTTGATTATCCGGATTATATCCGACCCGCAGCCGAAAGTGTCGCTCAAGGTGACTGTGATTGCGGGGTGGTGTTTGGTGGAAGCGGCAATGGTGAGGCGATGGTTGCAAATAAGGTGGTGGGGATCCGATGTGGCGTTTGTTGGAATGTCGAAAGTGCCCGACTAACCAAAGAGCACAATAATGCCAATGTTATTGCCATCGGTGGCAGAATGGTGTCGGAAGCTGAAGGACTTGAAATAGTAAGCACCTGGTTGAATGCCGAATTTCAAGGCGGAAGACACCAGAAAAGAATTGATAAAATGATGGCGTCGTAAAAACTCTTCATCTTGTTCGTTGTTACAATTTTCCTATCATTACGACGTACCATATGTACGTCGAAATAATAGGAAAATTGCACGCCTCCAATATGAAGCTTTTTACTTATCCATCGAAAATCGAAGTTTTTACGAGTTTGTCATAAAATAGAGTAGGATCATATCTATACGAAAAGAAACAATATCTTGGAATTGCATTGGAATTGGAGATTATTGTCTCTTTTCGTGGTAAATCAGCCCAGATTTTTCAATACCGCTTCCAAACTTTCGCGGGCATCGCCAAAGAGCATCCGGGTATTTTCCTTATAAAAAAGCGGATTGGCTACCCCCGCATACCCAGTGGCCATGGACCTTTTCAGGACAATGGTTGTTTTGCCTTTCCAACATTCCAGCACGGGCATTCCTGCGATTGGACTGTCGGGAACCTCCTGGGCTGCAGGATTGACAATATCATTAGCCCCGATTACCACAGAGACATCGACGTTGGGAAAGTCAGCATTGATCTCATCTAACTCAAAAACGATATCATAGGGAACTTTTGCTTCGGCAAGGAGTACATTCATATGGCCTGGCATACGTCCGGCAACCGGATGGATACCGAAGCGAACATTGATTTTTTTGTCACGTAATTTCCGGGTAATTTCATGGACGGCGTGTTGGGCCTGGGCTACCGCCATTCCGTATCCCGGAATAATCATAACCTCTTTCGCATCAAGCAACAGCTCAGCTGCTTCCGTGCCATCGATGGCTATAATCTCGCCGACATCCGTATCGGACCCCGCCACCGTTGCCCCACCTGATGTTCCAAAGCCTCCGGCGATAACGGCGATGAATTTTCGGTTCATGGCACGGCACATAATATAACTTAAAATGGCACCGCTGCTGCCAACAAGAGCGCCCACGACGATGAGCAAATCATTGTTCAGCATAAAGCCGGTAGCGGCAGCCGCCCATCCTGAATAGCTGTTGAGCATGGACACCACCACCGGCATATCGGCTCCACCAATCGCCATGACCATATGCACCCCAAATACCAGGGCGATGATGGTCATAAGGATAAGCGGCGTGGTCCCTGCTCCTATCGCAGACTGGCTGACAAATTTTGCACCTAACCCGCTTGCACCGACGAGCAAGGCAAGATTGAACCAGTGCCTTGCCGGCAGCAGCAACGGCTTGCCGCTGATCCTGGCGCTCAATTTCAAAAAGGCGATTATCGACCCGGAAAAAGTGATGGCACCGATCAGTATTCCCAGATACGTTTCCACATCATGAATAGATTTATCGATCCCGATGAGAACCCTGTGATGGTCCATGAAATTGGCGAAGCCGACCAGAACTGCTGCCAGACCTACCAGACTGTGGAGGATTGCCACCAGTTCGGGCATCTGGGTCATTGCAACTTTTTTAGCGACGATGAGACCAATGGAGCCACCAATTATTATACCGATAAATAAGATAAAATAGTTGTCCGAGACAATACCGATGATAGTGGCCATAAGGGCCATCAGCATGCCGAGCATGCCGTAATAGTTACCTCGTCTTGAAGTCTCCGGTCGGCTTAACCCACCCAGGGCCAGGATAAATAAGATTGTCGCGCCGATATATGCTACGCTTACAATGCCTTGTGACATGTGCTTCCTCCTATTTCCTGAACATGCTCAGCATGCGATGAGTGACTGCGAAGCCGCCGAAAATATTTATGCTGGTAATTAGAATAGATATTCCCGCCAGAAATGTGATCAGGAAGCTTTCCGATGAAATCTGCAGAAGCGCGCCAATGACGATGATACTGCTGATGGCGTTGGTGACGCTCATCAGGGGAGTATGCAGAGAAGGCGTCACATTCCAGACAACCATATAGCCGACAAAACAAGACAGCACAAAAACGGTAAAATGAGACATGAACTGAGCAGGCGCAATGCTTCCTAGCCCCAGTAAGCCAATGCCGCCAATGATAAAAGGCAGAATGAGACTCAACGGACTTTGTTTCTTTTCAACTTTCGGGGTTTTTATGGCTTGGACCGGTTGCGGTTTCGGGGTGGCCGAGAGTTTGGGTGGAGGTGGGGGCCAGGTAATCTCACCTTCTTTGATAACCGTTGCCCCACGAATGATCTCATCTGCCATATTAATATCGATCTTTCCATTTTTGTCAGGGGTCAGATCGGACAAAAGATGACGCAAATTGGTCGCATACAGCTGACTCGACTGGGTGGCCAGACGCGATGGCAGGTCTGTGTAGCCGATTATGGTAACCCCGTGTTTGACAACGACCTTATCCGCTTCGGTAAGTTTGCAATTGCCGCCCATTTCGGCAGCGAGATCGACAATGACACTGCCTTCTCTCATGGTCTCGACCATTGCTTCGGTGATCAGCTCAGGAGCTGGCCTGCCTGGGATGAGCGCCGTGGTGATGATGATATCCACCTCTTTTGCCTGACGAGCAAAGAGTTCCATTTCAGCCTTAATGAACTCTTCGCTCATCACCTTGGCATAGCCACCTTCACCTGAGCCGTCTTCACCTGGAAAATCGAGCATCAGGAAATCGCCGTCCATGCTCTCAACCTGTTCCTTTACCTCCGGCCGGGTATCGAAGGCTCGAACAATAGCCCCCATGCTTTTGGCGGCCCCAATTGCAGAAAGTCCGGCAACTCCGGCGCCAATGACCAGGACCTTTGCTGGAGGAATCTTGCCGGCCGCAGTTATCTGACCGGTGAAAAACCGGCCAAAATGTTGAGCGGCCTCAACGACCGCACGGTAGCCGGCGATATTTGCCATGGAACTCAGGGCGTCCATTTTCTGGGCTCGGGAAATTCGTGGAATAGCGTCCATTGCCAGGACGGAAAGGTGTTTTTTGGCTAAATTTTGAACGAGTTCCTGGTTTTGGCCAGGCTGGACGAAACTGATCAGGGTCTGTCCCTCGCGAAAGAATTCTATCTCCTCAATGGACAGTTCCGGATGGTTTTCGGGTGGCCGGACCTTGAGGATAATGTCGGCTTCACGGTAGAGTGTTTGGACGTCTTTTTCTACTGCCACTCCAACGTCACGATACGCCTCATCGGTGAACTTTGCTGCAGTACCGGCACCGGTTTCGATGGTGACATCGAAGCCGAGTTTTTTCAAAAGACTGGCTACATCAGGAGTTGTTGCTACACGTTTTTCACCTTCATGGATCTCTTTTGGTACGCCGATACGCATGCTTTGTCTCCTCTCTATTGGCTAAGGAGCCTGTCGGATTATGCCCCTTTTTCCCCATCTCTACGTTATTTTCAAAAAATCAATGCTCGCAATATCAGCTATATGGCTGTGCTTGATTTCCTGAAAATGCCTTAATCTGAGAAAAAATTGCAATAATCCGACAGACTCCTAAGATGGATATGTATTGCAAGCTGCTCAGAATAAGGTATAAGAATTCTGCAAAGTACAGACAATTCCTAAGTTTACATCATGAAATACGACATTTGCAAAATGATAATATCTGATATGAAAAAGACAATAAAAGAGTGGTATTTGAAGACAGGTGATATGGTCACGTATGAAAGGTGTTCAGACAAGCAGGTCGATCGGTTGGACCGACAAGAACGGTCAGGCTGCATTCGGCCAGTGACCTTTCATCAAAATATTGAATTTTTTCAGGCCATTTTGCCCTTATTACGGAAATCGATAAGACAGCAGGGGTCAATGTAAATTTTGCTTTTCTGCCTGACGGCGCGTAAGACACCGTACTCCAGCAACTGGTAAACCATTTTTCGTCCTACTCCGAGGAATTTTGCAGCTTCAGGAACGGTGACCAGATCAGGCAATTCGCGGTAGGGGAGTAATTTAATCATTCTGATACCTCACAGCAGGGCTTGTTAAGATAATTCACAACACAAAGTGGTGTCTTTGTACAAAGAAATTATAAGCACTGAATATAATCTTGCAGGCCAGAACGGAAATTAACGCTTGCTGCCGGTTCCCTCCGGCAGCAAGCATACCTCAGAGCATTGATCAAATTGCGTGCGAGTTTTCCCCAAAGGAGTCAACTTCTGCAGAAATCAGGGAAATTTGATGGTGATTTTTTCGTCGTTTCCTTCATGTTTGGATTTTATTTTCAGATCCATGCTGTTATTACGGATTCCAAAGGCTAGGGTTGTTTCCCCTTTACTCCCTTCCAGATGGCAAATATCTTTCACTGCCTTCATGATTTTTTCTGCAATTGGAACGCCGGGAGAAGGCAATTCAGCTTTTCTGTACTCTGCGGTCACCTTTACTCCGCCACCTTTGGTGTTGGAAATGGTTATTTCCTTGGCATTACTGTTAATTCCATGCAGAACCGTTAAGGCGATCCACTTTAATGCAGCCTCATCGGTATCGGTATCGTTCTTTACCTCGGACATTCCTTTCAGAGGGTCGGTGGTAGCAAAACAATCGCAGAGTTCCTGGACTTTCAGGTGCAAGTTTGCAGCATCTTTCATAATATTCTCCTTTAAGTGAGCGTGTGGGACCTTTTGTAATGAGTAATTCAAAAGTTGATCCTCTACGTGGGCAGGCTAAACGCTTACTGATAATAATAATCATGTTTCTGCCTGACACAAATAATTCACCCTGTTCAAGATGAGAGAAAAATTTTTCGTGAAGGAACTTATACCCCTCAAGGGGGTACTAAACAGAGTCCCGCGCTCTTCAGCGGGGTTCAAGAACATTCAAAGGAGATCGTTAACCACATCCGCCGCCCGAGCCGGTACACGTGCCGTCGGCACAGGGGCTCCGCCTGCCTTTAAGAGATGAGGTCTTTTTGTTTTCATAAACGGTTCTCAGGCCTTCTTCGATAAATCCCGCTGCCGAAACCGGTTTCACCCCGGATTTGGAAAGAATATCAAAGGGGGTCTCTCCAACACCGCTTACCAGCACGGCGCGGCAGTCACCGAGTATTTTCGCCAATTGGTGCCAGCGTTTTATTCCTCCTCCGACAGCCGGACCCGAACGGTCTTCTACCTTACGATAGGAATTATCGGCTTGCTCCCAAATCTGAAAGGAGCGCGCTTGTCCCAGATGCTGGTTGATCAGTATTCCCTCTTCCGTTGCAACCGCCACATAAGGACGCATGGCGGCAGGCATCGGTTTCAGCGATGAACAGGCTGTCAGGCAGCTCCTGAATTCCTCGGTGCGATCGTCGTCGAGTAAACCCACTGCATCCGCCCGACAGCGTGTGCAGTGACGCATCTGCGGTAAATACTCTTCCGCCTTGGCCCGGAGCTGTTCCATCAACTCTTTGTCCGGTTGCTCAATGTGTCCGAAGGGGGTGTTCACGTTTGGAAACATGGCCATGCAATTGAGCAAATCAACACCCAACTCTTTCATGGTCCGGGCAACTTCTGCAATATGATGGTCGTTGATCCCGGGGACGACGATACAATTGACCTTCACCGTAATGTTATGGGCCTTTAGTTCTTTGATCGCAGCCAATTGACGAGAAAGCAGGAGTTCAGCCGCCTGCCGCCCCCGATAGATCACCTTGCCGTCTTTTACCCAGGAATAAATCTTTTGCCCGATTTCCGGATCAACCGCACAGACGGTAATGGTTACATGGGAGACTCCAATCTCTGCCAAGGCCTCAATATAGGGACCAATAGCCATGCCGTTGGATGAGACGCAGAGCAGGGTTTCCGGGTGATTTTTTCTTATGGTCCGCATAGTAGCGATTGTTTCCGGGCCGTTGGCAAACGGATCTCCCGGTCCGGCGATGCCGGCAACACTTATCCTCGGCTCCTTCTCAAGTACCCGCTGCATATACACACCGGCCTGCTCAGGGGAAAGCACAGTGCTGGTGACTCCGGGTCTGGATTCGTTTACACAGTCATATTTGCGATCACAGAAGTTACATTTAATATTGCACTTTGGGGCTACCGGCAGATGAACCCTGCCAAATTTACCTTTCGCATCGGCATTAAAGCAGGGATGACTTCGGAAATCTCTTGTTTCTGAATTTTTCATGGTATGTCCTTGCAGTCAAAAGATGAAGAGTTTTTACGACGCCATTACATATAGCTGTAGCCGACCGGAGAGTCGCTCTGCTTTTTTTCAATGACGGTATTGGTTATGAGATCGAACAATGTCTGTGCGCCGTGGTAGCCGAGATGCAGGATGCGCTGACCCCCGACACGGTCATGGATCGGAAAACCCACCCGAATCAGGGGGAGATTTTCTTTTCCGGCAAAGGCGTACCCCTTGGAGTGGCCGATGACTAAGTCAACATTCAAGTCTTTTGCCAAGGTTTCAATATCGTAAAAATCTACGTCTTCCTTTACCACCGGAAGCTCACAATCCATTCCTTCAAGGGCGGTTGTAACACTTGAGGCAAATTTGCCACTTTTACCACCGGAAGCGCAGAGTACGGTGTGAATGCCGATTTCGGCGAGAAAAGAGGTGATACCGACCACTAAATCCTCTTCTCCGTACACCACGGCCCGTTTGCCAAAAATATATTTATGGCCGTCAACCATGCTGTCGATCAATCGACCTCTGGCTGCCGTATGCCGTTCAGGTACTTTTTTCCCACTGAGTTCCGCGAGTCGGTCAAAAAGTGCATCGGTTGCCCGGATGCCGATCGGCAATCCGGTTTGATACAATTTCGTGCCGAATTTCCGTTCAAGGACTTTTCCGCCGGTTTCAACAGGCAGAGTTGAACCGAGTTCGATGGTCGCTCGCGCGCCGCCCATCTTTTTGATGGCCGCAAGTGGAGTGCCACCTGGAGGGATGAGTGGATAATCGCTCTGCGCCTGACCATCGAGGGTGTCCGAATAATCGGGCAGAATGGTCGCATCAAGACCAAAGTCGTTGCATACCTCCCGGAGATATCTGATATCTGCGGGAGAAATAAAGCCGCTTAACAGGTTGATGGTCTCGTTCGGGGCACTTTCAGTTGCGAGTTGTTCGACGATCGCCTTAACGGCGGCGTTAAAACCCTCCATATGGGTGCCCGCAAAACTTGGGGTCGAGACATGGACCACCAGGGGGGAATCTGTGGTCCCGAGTTCTCGCTGGTATTCGGCAAGAATCATCGGCACATTATCGCCAATGGTTTCCGTCAGGCAGGTCGTTGCCACCCCGATAATCTTTGGAGCGTATTTGCTGGTGACATTTTTCAGGCCGAGTTTAAGGTTTGCTCCGCCACCATAAATTGCCTGCTTTTCGCCGAGAGAGGACGAGGCGATGTCGATAGGTTCATTAAAATGGCTGATTATATAGCGACGCATATAGGTAGCGCACCCCTGGGAGCCGTGCAGGAAGGGGACGCAACTTTCTATTCCTCGGAAAGCAAGGGACGCCCCGAGTGGTTTACAGAGCTTGCAGGCGTTGGTGGTGGCAGTATAATTTGGCATCTTGGTCATGGCGGTTACTCCTTAGTTCTACGGGGGACAAACTTCCAAACGGGACTCATTACCGAGCCGTACACTTCGCGGGCAAAATTGAGCATGCCCTGGAAGCCGGCCAGCATCTCTTTACGTTCATGATTGTGGTCACAGAATGCCACGCCCAGTTTGTAGGCAATGGGGCGTTCCTTGACGCCGCCGACAAAGAGGTCGACGTCCTTTTCTTTTAAAAAGGAGGAAAGCTCGAGTGGGTTGGAGTCATCGACGATGATACAGCCGTCGTCGGTTATCTCTTCGAGCTCGATATAATCTTCTTTGGTGCCGGTCTGGGAACCGACCATGACCACGTCCATCCCGATAAGCCTGAAGGCTTTAACCAGAGAAAAAGCCTTGAAGGCGCCACCAACATAGATAGCCGCTTTTTTGCCGGTCAGGGCCTCTTTATATTTCGCCAGTTCGGGCAGGAGGGTGACGAGCTCTTCCTTTACCAGCTGACGGGCTTTTTCCATCATTTCCGGTTCTCCAAAATGGCGGGCGACTGAGTAGAGTGCTTCCGCCATGTCTTCGATGCCGAAATAGGAAACCCGTATGGAGGGAATGCCGTAGCCATCCTGCAGCATATTGGCAAGATCCATGGTGGCACCGGAACATTGGACCACATTGAGCGCTGCGCCGTGGCATCGCTGAATGTCGGCGACCCGTCCGTCGCCGGTGATATTCGCCACCACCTCGACGCCGATACGCTGGAAGTATTCCCGAATCAGCCAGATTTCACCGGCAAGATTAAAGTCGCCCAGGATGTTAATGGAATATTTCGAGATATTGTCGATGTCGCCCATGCCGACTAAACGGGCCATGGCGTTGCAGGCGGCTTCATATCCTCCGCGCTTGTTGCCTTTTTTAAAACCTGCGGATTGTACAGGCAGCACCGGGATTCCTTTTTCCTCAGTGGCTTTTTTGCATACAGCCTCCAGATCGTCTCCGATAATCCCGACTATGCAGGTTGAATAGACAAAGGCGGCCTTGGGCTGGTGCAGGTCGATGAGTTCATCCAAGGCTTTGGCCAGCTTTTTCTCGCCGCCAAAGATAACATCGAGCTCCTGGAGATCGGTGGAAAATGACAGGCGATGCAGCTCGGGGCCTGACGAGAGTGCTCCGCGTATATCCCAGGTGTAGACGGCGCAGCCAATCGGGCCATGGACCAGATGAAGGGCGTCGGCGATGGGGTAGAGCACCACCCGGGAGCCACAGAAGACACAGGCTCGCTGGCTGACTGCGCCGGCTAGGCTTTCCTTGTTGCAGTCTAATTCAAAAGGGGCGGAACCCTTCCTGTGGATCTGTCTTGATCTATCTTTTAAAAGAGGTGCTGTGCTCATAGGTTGGCTTCCTTTGGTCAAAGTAGGTTGATCTTTTACTACCTACCATTGAGCAAGGGCTGTGCCAGATGAGTCTAAGTTGTATTGTTATTGTATAATCAGGTAATTGGGTGCTATGGAATGGACGGCGGGAGTACTCAGTTGAAAGAGGCGGAGCCAAATGCTACAAAAATGAAGGCTGATTGCTTCTTTTGTAGGTTTTTGCAGGATCTGACTGTTTGCAGTGTCAGTGTAACTTTTCGTTGGCATAATCCAGTGCAGCACGAATCTTGGTTGCCAGTTGATTTATAGAGAAAGGTTTTTGGATGAAATGTACTCCTTCGCCAAAAACACCTTGTTTGGATATCACATTAGCTGTGTAGCCTGACATGAAAAGGCACGTCAGCCCCGGCTGTTTTTCCAGAAGTTGCTCCGCCAGGTTGCAGCCGTTCATCCCGGGCATGATTACATCAGTCAGGAGCAGATCGATATGGCCCGCATCATGGCCTCCGATTAAGTCAATGGCGTTGGCCGGGGTGTCTGCGCTCAGCACGGTGTAGCCCATACGCGCCAGCATTCTCGAGGTCATGTCTCTGATCATCAATTCATCTTCAACCAGCAGGATGGTCTCTGTTCCACCTATAATCGAATGTTCCAGATTGTTGCTTGTTTGGTCAAGCACATCTGTGAGTAAGGGGAAGTAAATAGTAAAGGTCGTCCCCCGTCCAGGTTCGCTGTGGACATTAATGAAGCCGTTATTCTGACTGACGATTCCATAGACAGTGGCCAAGCCCAGGCCGGTTCCTTCTCCAATCTCCTTGGTAGTAAAAAATGGTTCGAAAATGTGGGTAACAGTCTCCTCGTCCATACCTGAGCCGTTATCACTCACGGCAAGCATGACATATTTTCCAGGTACAAAACCCCCGTGTCGAGAACAGTATTCTTCATCAAAGGTGGTTTGGCCTGTCTCGATAGTAATCTTGCCGACACCACCGATAGCGTCCCGAGCATTGACACAAAGGTTTGCCAGGATCTGATCGATCTGCACCGGATCAATCTTAAGCAAACATGTTCCCGTCCGAGGGAGCCATGACAGGTCGATTTCTTCACCGATGAGTCGTCGCAACATTTTGAGCATCACTTCTACAGTCTCATTCAGGTCAATCGCCCTTGGGATGACAGCTTGTTTGCGAGCAAAGGTCAAGAGTTGACGGGTAATTTCGGCGGAACGCTCGGCTGCTTTGCGGATCTCTTCCAGATCAGAAAAAAGTGGTTGGGTCGGATCCAATTCGTCCATCGCCAGCTCTGTGTGGCCAAGTATCACAGCCAGCATGTTGTTGAAATCATGGGCCACCCCACCTGCCAGTTGGCCTATCGATTCCATTTTCTGGGCGTGTTCGAGCCGTGCCTCAAGTTTGGATTTCTCTTGTTCGGCTCTCCTTTGTTCAGTGATATCATGGGCCACATTGTTTACCGAGAATACCTTTCCCGTATCATCATAGAGAAAATTGCTTGTCCAGAGAAATTGAAAGGTTTCTTTGGTGCCCTGATGTACCTGACGGTTTTCAAAAGAACTTTGTCTAATCTGGTTTTTAATACAAGCCTCAAACCATTCCCGGGTCTTTTCCCGGTCTTCCGGGTGAATAAAATCAAAAGCAGATTTTCCCAGGCATTCCAGTGGAGTGATGCCAAAGATTTTTTCTGCGGTTCTGTTTACGTAGGTGAAAACACCATTTTGATCCGTTCTGGCAACGAGGTCACCGGTCTCTTCGACAATCTCTCGGTATTTTTCTTCGCTAGCCTTGAGCGCCTCTGCAACTCGATATTCTTCCGTTACATCCCTAAAGATCAGCACTACTCCCCGGATATTGCCCTTGATATCAAGAATAGGTGAGGCGGAATCGGCGATTTGGTGTTGGGTTCCATCTCTTGCGATGAGTGAGGTATGGTTTGCAAGACCTACAATTTTGCCGGTGGCCAGGACTCTCTGGACCGGATTAAAAGCTGTTTGCAAGGTATGGGTGTTAACGATATGGAATATATCCGTGAGGTTTTTTCCTATTGCGTCTGCAAATTTCCAGCCGGTCAACCGTTCGGCCACCGGGTTCATGCTTTTAACGATGCCGTGAATATCTGTCGAGATCACTGCGTCGCCAATGGATTGGAGGGTGATGCGGAGGTCTTCTTCCTTCTCCTGCAACTCACTGGTTCGTTTAGCTATGCGTTGTTCTAATTCCCCCATCAAGGTCTGGTTCAGTTTTCTCTGTGCCCGTTCCTCAAATATGACAGCCACCATGTTATTGAAATTCTGTAAAAATGGAACATAGGGCTCAAAAAATTCGGGTTCTGCTATTTCAAAAATAAACTCCGCATAGGTGATAGTCTTATATTTAACTGGGAAAAAACGAAACCTGTCAGCCGACGAGGAAGAATCAATTGCAACAGGAAGATCCCCTTTATTCAGAAGTCGGTACTTTAGGCTCTTTACTCCTTCGATATCCTTTAGTCCCTGACAAATAAACCTCATGATTGTTGTCTGGTTCGGCAACAGCGTAACCATACTCTGCAATATGTTAATCCGGCCGAGAGTTTCAACGGACAGGTTCTTGCCGAGGCTCATTTTGTCATGCTCCCTGTTAAATACTCTTCGGGTTCGATAAAAAATGGATTGTTGATTATTGTACCATTAACAAGCATTTTCGGGTGGACCTTGAGGACTTCCAGAATGGTCGCACCATCAAATGAGTTGGCATTGTACTGACAGACTGTGGTAACAGGCCTATCTCTCAGTAGAATGCTCACTCTGGACTCGTATTCAAGTAGCCGCTCTCCGCCGGGAATTTGCTGGATTTCCGGAGTCATCTCCCCGATTACCCTGGAATTGGTAAACCCAAGCTCCCGCGCTTCATCATAAAAGGCAGCAAGTTTACTGAGCATACGGTCAGGATCAAACACTCCGCCCTGAAAATAAACTTCACTTGTGCCTGCCAGAGTTATGGCGCTTTGCGCTTTATATTCATTGTAGGATATGTCATTTTTTGCCAGAAAATCCCTGACTGTTTCTTCTGTGAGTTTTTCAGAGAAACAGATAGTTCGCTCTTTGCCCTGGAGACCTGTTAGAAGAAACTTGAGCAAACAATCAACACGTTCTTCTTCTTTGGAAAAAATAAGGCAGATGTGGGTTCCTGCCGGAACCTTGTCATCGGTGAAACCAAGTGATACCTTTGTGTGATTCTGATGCATGGAAACCTCCTTTGTTTCACTGTTCGTGTCCTTGATAAAAAAGACTCCCCGGCTGAGGTTGACAGCATTTTACCTGGAAAAGGGGTTGTTTGATTATACACTATAATGCAGAGTTAGATATCCATTTGCAATGGGAGTTCTTTTTCAACAACAATTATAATGATTTTTAATCTTAGCGATATCTTAACTTATGACTATGTTTTCATCGTCACGTGATCAGCAAATCTAAAGCAAGTCCATTCCTCATTAGTGATTTAGAATTTAATCAGGAGGTACAAAATGACCTACGCAATAAAGATTCACAAAACGGGAGGACCTGATGTTCTGTCATGGGAAGAACATGACCCGGGTGTCCCTGGCCCAGGTGAGGTAAGAATAATTCATGAGGCCGTCGGTCTCAACTTTATCGATGTGTATCACAGAACCGGTTTGTATCCGTTACCTGCTCTGCCTGCTGTTCTGGGGCTTGAGGGGGCAGGAAGAGTCGACATGGTTGGAGACGACGTCAACGAGTTTGTCAAAGGAGACAGGGTCGCCTATGCAGGTGTTCCACCTGGAGCGTACTCTGAAGTGCGATGCATTCCGGCGCACAGACTGGTCAAACTTCCCGAGGCCATCTCCACCCATGATGCAGCCGGGATGATGCTCCAGGGCATGACCGCGCGCTATCTGCTGAAAGGCTGTTTTAATGTGCAGGCAGGAAGTAATATTCTTATCCATGCCGCTTCCGGTGGTGTGGGCTCTATTGTATGTCAATGGGCTCATCATATCGGAGCAACGATAATCGGAACCGTCGGCAGTAAGGAAAAGGCCGAAATAGCGAAAAAAAACGGTTGTACCCATACTGTTTTGTATCGGGAAGACGATTTTGTGGCGGCAGTTAAGGAAATTACCAAAGGGCAGGGAGTCGATGTTGTGTACGATTCAGTCGGGCAGGCAACCTTTATGAAATCCCTGGACTGCTTGCGGCCTCTGGGAACTATGGTTTCCTTTGGCCAGTCCTCCGGTCCGGTTGCGCCTATCGAGATCGGTCTGCTCGGAGCAAAAGGGTCACTTTTCCTGACCAGACCCAGCTTGATGCAGTATACAGCAAAAAGAGAAGATCTTCTCGCTCATGCCCAGGACCTCTTTGATGTGGTCACTTCAGGGGCGGTCAGAATAAACATTATGCAGGAGTATGCTTTAAAAGATGCAGCGCAAGCTCACAAGGATCTTGAAGAGAGAAAAACTAAAGGGAGTACGATCCTTTTGCCATAGCCGGTTTTTTAAGAACTCGATAAAGTCTATGTCCTTTGCTGTCTCATTTGGCAAGGATTTCATCTACTCTTACGGCTAATTCTTTTGCTGAAAATGGTTTCTGGATGAAGTTGACACCTTTGTTCAGAATTCCACGATGAGCTATAACATCGGTCATATATCCAGACATGAACAGGGTCTTGAGACCGGGAAAGTTTTGATGCAGCTGGTCGGCCAGCTCTTTTCCGTTCATCTCCGGCATGACCACGTCAATAATGAGCAAGTCGATTTCGATTGAGTCTTCTTTGGACAGAAGTAAGGCCTGGCTGGGATTTTGCGCGGTAAGTACCAGGTAACCACGGTTGTTCAAGATTCTTTTGGCAAGCTTCAAAATCGAGGCTTCGTCTTCGACGATTAGGATGATTTGTCCATGACCTTCGGGAATATTCTCTGCCGGGATTTCCCGGTGGAGGTCGAGCACCGGGGCAGTGTTGCGGGCGAGGTAGATTCTGAAAGTTGTGCCTTGGCCCGGTTCGCTGTCTAAGTAGATGAAGCCATTATTTTGTTTAACGATGCCGTAAACCGTAGCCAGACCAAGGCCTGTACCCCGACCAACCGCCTTCGTTGTGAAAAAGGGTTCGAAGATGTTGCCGACAGTATCGTGGTCCATGCCGCAGCCATCGTCACTTACAGTTAAGAGTACATATTCACCGGGCACAAAACCGGGGTGATCGGTGCAATAGGACTTGTCGAAGGTAGCTGTGTTGGTTGCGATAGTGATCCGGCCCACTCCTCCTATGGCATCTCGTGCATTGACGCAGAGGTTGGCAAGAATCTGATCAACCTGCGAGGGATCCATCTTCACAGGCCACAGGCTGGGTTCGGGTAGCCAGGCCAGGTCGATATCTTCGCCGATCAGCCTGCGCAGCATTTTAAGTGTGTTTCCCACGACCTCGTTCAGGTCGAGTGCAACAGGAGCAATGGTCTGTTTTCTGGCAAAGGCGAGAAGTTGCCGGGTTATATCTGCAGAACGAACAGCCGCCTTGTGGATTTCACGGAGATCTTCGGAGAGTTTATCCGCTGGATCAAGTTTATTCAACGCTAGTTCCGAATAGCCAAGAATGACGCTGAGCATGTTGTTGTAATCATGAGCCACTCCACCTGCCAGTCGGCCAACCGACTCCATTTTTTGGGCCTGGTGCAATTGTGCTTCCAACTCTTTTTGGGTATTCTCTGCCCGCATCTTCTCAGTGATATCCCGAATAAGCCCAATAAATCCGGTTGTCACACCTTCATCATTTCTGAGAAAAAAAACGTTGACCTCTCCGGGAAACACCGAGCCGTCTTTTTTCTTAAAATGAACGAAAGAAAGGTGGCTTGAGTCATAGTTGTGACCCTTGATAGCTTTACCAAGGTGTTTGAATTCCTCTTCGTTTTCATAGAGGACAAGAGTCTGTTGTCCCGCTATTTCGGCAAGCGAATAGCCGAACAGATCGACAAAGGCCTGGTTGCAGTCGAGAATTGTCCTGTCCATGTCGGCAACAACAATGGTATCCCGAATACTTTTATAGAGTAATCTGTACTTTTTTTCGCTCTGTCGAAGAATCTCCTCGGCATTCTTTCTTGCCTGGACCTCTTTTTCGAGTTGCAGCATTTTCTGTTCAAGTTTTCTGACCAGGCGCTCATTATAGAGCTTGAGCACTTCCTCTTCCTGGGCTGGCGGCCCAGAGTGTAAGGCGGCAAGGTCGTTAACCTTTACCACATTCAACACCTCCTGAATGGCCTCTATGAAGATATCAGGCTCACAGGGTTTCTGGATGAATTTATCGGCACCGATCTTCATTGCAAAAGCCTCATCCCGAGGGCCGGTATAGGTGGCCGTATAGACGATAAAGGGAATACAGCGCAGCCTTTCATCGGTCTTTACCGTTCGGCAGAGCTGGAAGCCGTCCATGACCGGCATAAGGATATCACTGATGATCAGATCAAATGTGCTGGATTGCAATTGATCCAGGGCTTCAGCCCCATTGGCAACCGATACAACTTCGTGCCCATAGCCGTTCAGCAAGGCTTGAACCAAATATCTGTTTTCATCCCTATCATCAACGCTCAGAATACGCATTCACTTTCCTCTGAATTCTCTTGGTTTTTGGGTAAATATTGTGTTATTTCTGCGACAAATGTTTCAGGGTTGATGGGTTTTTCGATATAACCGGTCGCGCCTGCAGCCAGGATATTTTCCCGATCCCCGACCATGGCATAGGAGGTCACTGCGATAATCGGCACTGTATCGATTTCGCGGTGGTTCTTGAGTTCGGCGGCAACGGCATAGCCGTCCATCCCGGGGAGCTGGATATCCAGCAGAATGGCCAGAGGTTTGCAGGTCAAGGCTAATTTAATACCTTTACGGCCGTCTTCTGCGCCGATAATGGTAAAACCATTCCTCTCCAGAAGATAACGCATCATGTAAAGATTCTGTTCGTTGTCTTCAATAATTAACAGCGTCTTATTCATACTGTTTCCCCTGGCTGGTTGGGAAGGTGGACCGTAAAAGTGCTCCCCTGTCCCCAACTGCTGTGCACTTCGATTGAGCCACCCATCATATCGACGATCTTTTTGCAAATAGAAAGTCCCAGGCCGGTACCCTCACGTTTACGGGCAAGACCAGTGTCGATCTGGCGGAATGGTTGAAAAATATTCTGGAGTTCTTCCTGTTTCATCCCAATCCCCGTATCGGAAAAAGAAAGGAGCAAGTGCCGGCTTTTGTACCGACACGAGAGCTTGACCTGTCCTTTATCGGTAAATTTAATGCCATTGTTGAGCAAATTGAGAATGACCTGCTCAAGACGACGCTGGTCGGTGGTAATCGTGACGGAAGTAGCGGGAAGATCAATCAGCAGTTCTACCCCTTTTTTTTCGGCCAGAGGTGTGACCAATTCGGCCATTTTTTCAATTGACGTTCTTAGATCAAAGGCTGTGCAGGCGAGTACCAGCTGGCCGGCCTCAATTTTGGAAATATCCAAAACATCATTGATCAGGGACAGAAGATGACGGGAACTTTTTTGCACCATTGTCATCTGTTTTTGCTGCTCAGGATTCAATGGCCCGGTCAGGCCCTGGAGCATGATGCCGGTAAAGCCAATGATCGAGTTTAAGGGAGTGCGAAGTTCGTGAGACATGGTCGCCAGAAAAGCGGATTTGATATGATCGGCCGCCTGCGCCGCTTCCATAGCTTTACGCAGCTCCTCGGCAGCCTCGCGTTCGTCGGTGATATCCTCAACGATCCCGACGGCTCCCTTAAAGGGGGCCTTTATATCAATGGCACAAAGACTCATCCTCACCCAAAACAGAGAGCCATCCTTGCGGGCCATTTGCTGTTCCTGGTGGAATGTTTCTCCTCTTGCCATTTGTGTGTACACATCTTTTCCACCGTTGAGGTACGACCCTTCATCCGGATACCAGATACGTGTTGATTTACCGAGAAGCTCACCGGGTTCATACCCCGAGATTTCTTCCAATTTGCGATTGCACCCCATAATAACACGATCTCGCAAAAGAACGATCCCGGTACTGGCCGATTCCAGGATAGTGCGTAATTCTTCATTGATGGCAGCCAGTTCCGCGGTACGCTCAGCCACCCGTTGCTCCAGCATATCTGTATGCTGTTGTTGTGCTGTCTGTCTTTTTACATTCTCTTGGAGCAATTCTTGGGTGCGCACATTGACCTGGTGCCTCAATAGTGCACTGACACACAAACTCATGATCAGCAGGCCAATGCCGCCAAAACCCACAACCTGTAACCAGAACGGTAGCTGCAGTGGCACCTGTTCCAACGTCCATCGCCTCATCGAAGCATAATACACCGATTGTTGGTTTGATTTAAGATCCGTAAGATGTTTGTCGATGGTTCCCAGCAGCTGCTTTGGGTCACCCTTGGTTGCAGCATAAAAAAGGTCGGAAGGTTCGAAAAGAACAGCGGTATCGACAAGACCAGATTTCTTTGCATGCAATACCCCGTAAAAACGGTTAGTGACTGCAGCATCGGCTTCGCCCTTGGCAACCATCTGAAACATGGTTTTGTAATCGGGCGTAGTAATGAGGGAACAAGTTAATCCAAAACCCTTGCTGAGTCGTTCAAATGCTTCCTGCTGAACCGATCGCTCCAGGACAAGAATTCGTTTTCCGTTCAAATCCAGGATAGATTTTATTTTATTCCTTTTAGGCGCATAGACCTGAAACCATGAAGACAGGACCGGCAACTTGTGAAAAGTATATATCTTCTCTCGGGTTACGGTATAAGCCACGTCAGGCATTAGGTCGATTTGTCCGCTGGCCAGCCTATCCAGGCCCTCCCCCCAGGTGCCCGACACATAGCGTAGAGTCCAGCCTTCGTCTTTGGCGATTTTTTCAATTATATCTATGAAAATGCCCGCAGGTTTACCGGATTCAGAGGTGAAGATTTTTGGAGCGTTTTCGTAGACACCGACCTGCACGATTGGATTCTCGGCGCTTGCCGATAAAGTGCGAGTGCAGAACAAGACAAGGAAGACGAGAGTTAACTTAAAAAGAAGCCCGTCTCGGTGGGTTGATTTCCTGTTGGTCGTCATGAGGATTGTCTGGCCAAACCGGAGCGCATTGCGGGAGCCCTTTAACTAATTATTTTCAGGATATTTGCTACTTGGATGCAGTGTGAATGGTTGTAATCATTATTGCATTATAATTATGTAAAAAGCAAATGTGATTTGCGCATCGAATTGGGTCGTCGTCTGCAACGACGGCGATTGTTATCGGCAATAAAAGAGAATCAGGAAAAACTACGATGAATGCAGGGTGAACCGCATTGTTCCCAATCTCTTTTCAGAATGGAAACAATGCAGTGGAGTCTTAAGGGCTCGGCTGGCGAAAAATTGGGGTCAATACCGCGGAGCAATGTACATTGGCAGCTTTCTGGGAGTGGTAAGATCCTGAATAAGTGTTGACTCGCTGAGCGGCTTGACAAGGCCAGTGTTGTTGGTAAGCTCTGCCAGAGCCAGAGCAGCTTGGTTTTTCTCAAAAAAAGTCATTGGCTCCAGGGTCGAGCCGAGGACAAACCGCCTTTTCTCCCTCTTCATTGACCTGTAAATATATCGACCAACCAATGGTGCCACTAATCGAGGTTGTAACCCTAATGTGCTGTAGATGTCCTGCAGGAGATCGGCAAGTTGCCGATGCAACACTTTGTCATGGCGATACCACTTTTTCATGGCCCAGACGGCGCCTGCATACATGCTGCGCAGCGGCTTGACATCGTTCAAGTAGCGGTTCCGTATGCGACTGTCAGGATGGGAACGGTAGCGCTGCCAGCCCTTGAGGATAGTACGGATCAGCCGGGCCAGGCTGGGGCCATTGACCCTGAAGTCCTGTTCAAAGGCTTTGACCAGTAATTTTTCCTCCTCGCCCACCGGAATATGGGGATGCCGATGGTTGAAACGGAATTGGCCATGGCTGTCGGAAATCTTGAATTCATCCGGTGATAACAGGGTGCCCTTTTCTTTCAACTCTTTGTAGAGGGGCGTCCCTTGATTGGCAGTGTAGAGCATGAACTGGTGGAAATCAGTTGCATGGGATACGGCGTAATCAATGACCTGATCGATATTATCCGGGGTGTGTTCCTCCAGGCCGATGATCGATGAGCCGAGGACCCTAATGCCATGGTCCTGCAGATCTTCAATGAGGGATTTTGTTTCAATGCCTGCAAGCTTTGAATACTGGCTTTCTTTACCCTCCAGCCCCATCCAGACCCAGGAAATACCAAGCTCCACGAGTTGTTCAATTCGGTAGGAACGTAAGACCTTTGCCGAGCTGAAGACATACAAGGCCCAGCTTTTCTGATGGTGCTTCATTTGTTCGAGCAGGCTCAGTGCTCTCTTCCGATGCAGGAGAAAGTTTTCATCAAGGATAAAAAAGGAGTTTACCTTGAGTTTTTCTTCAAGATTGGCCATGACTCCATAAAGTTCTTCTCCGCTTTCAAAAAAATTCTTGAATTTGCCCTTACCGCCAAACAGGGCTGAAGTTGAGCAAAAGTTGCACCCCATGGGACAGCCAACCGAGGGTACGACGATAGCGGCGGTATCGCCTGGCTTGTCGGATAGAGAATGGCCCAGAACCCTGGTGCCAAAGGCCGAAGCCACGGCCGGATGCTTGACCGGTCCCGTCATATCCTGTCCCAGATATTGACGAAACCAGGCTATTCCGTCTCCCCGGACGATATGATCGGCATCGATTATCGTATCGATCCCCTCCATATTGCTGACATGTCCGCCGACCACGATAGTCGCATGAGGCTGGTAGGTGCGGATCAACTCGCACATTTTTTTAACCTTGTTATAATTGGGAATGATGGAACTGATACCGATTATATTGTAGTGGTTGGAGCGGATGGTCTCGGTGAAACGCTCCAGATCCGGAAAGTCCAGAAGCGTGCAGGGTGCTTCGATATTTTCTTTGATCATCAATAAACCAAATGATCGGTGAAACATTCGCAGGGAGAAAACCCCCTGTACGCGTGTGACTTGATTGTGGTACAGTTCCATCGGATTGATTGCGCTGCTGCCGTATTCGTCGTCTTGTGCATAGGGACCAAAAACGCTGGTCAATAAAACCCGTGCCTTGATACCGAGATGATGGACGGGATGATTGTTCTCCATGAGTATTCCTCGCTCTGTGATTGAATCAGAAAAATGATTTGTAGCATTGTAGGTCATTAATTTGATTATAGATAGTCAAGGGAGACAAATGACAATTCTTTTACAAAACTACAGGAAGTAATGAAGCGTTCCATCTGGTTTCTTCATCCGATCGCCATCTTCGTCTTTTCCATAATTGCCCTCGGCCTTTCGTTGTTTTTATATATCTACTGGTATGTTTCAGTCAGTGCCGGCCTTAAGGCTGTCATTGCCAAGACCAACCTTGACCCGCAGCAGTTTGTAGCCTGGCAGACCTGGGTGGTGATCATGGTCCTGTCGGTTCTTGTCGGGATCATTCTGGTAGGCATTTTCTTGATTTTCGTCTACCAGAGAAAGACCCTGGCGCTCTATCGTTCACAGTATAATTTTATCAACAGCTTTACCCATGAATTGAAGACCCCGACCACGTCTCTTAGGCTCTATCTGGAAACCTTTATCAAGCATGAGCTGCCAAGAGACAAGCAGCTGAAGTATCTGAACTATATGTTGGCGGATGTAGGGAGGCTCTCTGATAACATCAACGGCATCCTCAATTTGGCCCGGATCGAAGCCAAGATTTATGGTGGGGAGTTTGTCGTAGTTGATATGGTTGAGGAGGTGGATACATTTTGTCGAAAGAATGAGCAATTATTTCGTGGGAGTGACATTATTATTAATCAGCAGCAGAGAAAGTGCTATTATTGTTCCATAAACCATGCACTCTTTCAAATGCTCCTGATGAACTTGTTATCCAACGCGATCAGGCACAATGAAAATGATCGTCCACAGATTACAATTTCTTTCAGTCAGTCGGAAAAGAATGTGCATATTTATTTTGTTGATAACGGGATAGGTTTTGAAAAGTTTCAGAGCAAAAAAATCTTTCAGAAATTTTTTCAGATTGAGCGTGCGGAATTTCGTCATGCAGGGGGAACCGGTCTGGGCTTATATATGGTAGAGCAAGTTGTCAGGTTTCATAAAGGAAAAATTACCGCCCAGAGTGATGGGCTAGGTAAAGGGGCGCGATTTACCCTCTCTTTACCTCGAAAAAAGAACCCAGTCTTATTAGAACAAGAGGATGCGAGTGAATGAACTAGCCAAGAGGCGAATCTTAATCATTGAAGATGATCCCCATATAGCTGAAGGAATTGAGTTAAACCTGAGCTTGCAGGGACATGAGGTGAAGGTTGCACTGAATGGCATCGACGGGTTGAATGCCTGGAAGCAGTGGTGCCCACATTTGATTGTTCTTGACCTGATGCTGCCGGGCATTGACGGCATGCAGATTCTGAAAAACATTCGCCTGGAGGATGAGCGACTCCCCATCCTTATCCTCTCAGCCAAGGTGGAGCCGTCCGATAAAGTTGATGGCTTTCTTGATGGTGTTGATGATTACATGACCAAACCCTTCAGTCTCGAAGAATTTTTACTGAGAGTCAAACGTTTGCTGACCCGGGATAAGTGGCAGCGGGAACAGGACGGTTCTCTTGCAACACAATCGAGTGAACAGGGACCCTACAGTTTCGGAGCGAATAAAATCGATTTTTCCAGCGGTCAGGCCGAGTGTTGCGCAGGAACGATCCAACTGACTGAGCAGGAAATAAAAGTACTCAAGCTCTTTATTGTCAACAAAGGCAAACCTCTGTCACGGAGTAAATTGCTGGAGATCGGTTGGGGGTACAGCAAGGGCACATCGACCCGCACCGTAGACAACTATATTGTTCGTTTTCGTCGATATTTTGAAGAGCAGCCCAAAAAACCCAAATATTTTATAAGCAGACGCTCTCTGGGGTATGTGTTTGATCATGAATAAATTTTGTTTTGAATCGCTTACTGTGCAAACAAAGAACCGCCGCCAAGTGCGAGATAAAGAAGATCTGTATCCTGCAGTTGCCGGACACGCGAATGGGTCAAGCATATTAGCGGCTTCACCTGGCAACATCAGCAGGGAAGGTTTGAGAATCATGCTCAAATTCTAGAAGGAGATCCTGCCATAATTCCTCTTTTCTCTTTTCGCTTAAGTCGCTGTATTCGACAGCAAAGCCATCAGTATCTATTCTGATTATGCAAGCTTTGGTGCTGAAGGTCTTGCGAGCTGTTTCGCCGGCATGAAAGGAAATAACGATGTCGATTTCTTGATCGATTGCAGGAGGAAACGTCGTAGAGAAGATCTTACATCCCCTCGTGGATATGTTGAGGATATGACCTTCTCCGTTCATGTTATTGGCAGTATAGTTTACAGTCGGCAGGCTGGCAAAATGAAAACTGAGCCTATTTCTTTCGTTGGATTTATCAAGTTGTTCTTCAGCTTCTTTAATATTGGAAACATAGATAGGTATGTACTCGGCAAATCTCGATGCAAAATTGAGAAATTGCTTAAGGACCAAACTGTCATTGTTAATTATTCGAATAACATCTCTAACCCCGTTGCTAATGAGGTATTTCGATATCTTCCTATAGGTTGCAATACCACTTATATGACAGAGGGTGCATTCGGTAAGATCATTTATTACACTAAAACCCGGTAGCAAATCAGCAACAGCAAACCGGACATCGGTATAGAGTTTGTCCAACTGTTTTCTTGAGACACCGCCGGAAAACTTCAGGTACAGCCGATTATTTTTTATATCAACTTTTGCTATCATAGCTGTTCCCCATTAACCGGTAATTGTATGGTAAAGATTGTTCCCTTGCCTGTTTCCGACGTAAAACAGAGAGTGCCATGGTGTTTATTTTTAATGACATCATACGAAATAGCCAGGCCTTGGCCGGTCCCTTGTCCGACGCTTTTCGTGGTAAAAAAAGGATCATAGACTTTACTCCGAATATTTTCCGGAATGCCTGTTCCGGTGTCCTCTATGCATATCTCGACCAGATCCGGTAGGTGACAGGTGGATATGGTAATTATCCCTTTTTCGGTACTGGCTATATTTTTGCCGGCTATGGCATGGGAGGCATTAATCAGGAGATTGAGAAAAACCTGACCTATTTCGTCGGCAAGACAAAATACCTTGGGCAGATTCGTATCGAGATGGGTAACAATTTCAGCACAATATTTCCATTCATTCCTGGCAACGGTAATCGTGGTTTCAAGGATTTTATTCAGATCGGAATAAGCCTTTTCCTTGCTGCCTGGATGTGAAAATTCCTTCATCGCCTGAACAATAGTTGTAATCCGTTTGAGTCCCTCTTTGGACTGCATTATTGCCTTAGGAATCTCATCTTCCAGATAACTCCAATCAAGTTCTTCCAACAGTTCTTCAGCCTCCGGCCCAATCTCCAAAATCACAGCCCCTTGAGCGATTAACTGCAGTACTTCCTGAAACGAATTAATCAGACGCATAACATTAACAAAAGAGTCCTCAAGAAAATCAATATTTGAGACAATGTACTGGGCCGGGGTGTTGATCTCGTGGGCAATACCCGCGGCAAGCTGTCCCACAGACTCCAGTTTTTGGGCCTGGAGCAATCGTGTCTGGGTGAGTTGCAGATCCTGCAAGGCCTTCTTCAACTGTTCTCCCTGTCGCTGCAGGCTTTCGGTTTTCTGTTGAACAACTCGTTCCAGGTTGAGATTCTGTGAAAGCAGTTCCATTGAAGAAGGCCCTTCTGAAGTACGCTGTTCTGTCGTGTTCATGAGGACTTCTATAGTTTTTTGTTGCGCCTTCAACTTGGCTAGAAGCATTGCAATGGTGGCCTTGTCATCCTGGGCCCTCATTCGATTAGCCTCCAATTGCGACTCCCGTGAAAGTCTGGTTGACATGCACGGAATTAATCTGCTCGCCATAGGTGCTGAAACCTATGACTTTGCTTCTGGCCAGCAGCCTGCCTACACTCTCGTCGATACCTTGCTCCTCCATTGCAAGCCGTCTCAGGATACAATCACAGCCGATAATTACTGTCGGATCTCCCAGGTCCTGTTTTATCCTCTGCAGCGATTGATTCAAGGACTCAATCGCTGAGTCTCCCTGCCCTATGGTAAGCACCAGGCCGGTGTCGATGGCGCAGAAAAATTTCAGACTACCGTCTAGTTCAATATTGGAAATTGACCGAACATAGTAATCGCTGCCGATACGGAGCATGAGAGGGTGGCGGGAGAATACCACGGAATTTAGTTGATCGATGGTTGTTCCGATCAATTGAGCGTAGACCTCTGCTGCCGGTTCACCATTGATTTCCTTGACCAGACGTTTATCGGGGTCTGCCTCTGTAACAACAAGTCTGGTGGAGGTAGGCTGGAAATGTTGATGTTTGAAAATCTGGAACGGCAGAGTGGTTAAAAACAGGGTGAAAACTGCAGCATCGTTCAACAACTCACCATCGTAGTAAACAAAAGTCTGTTTAAACTTCAGGCTATCGCCAGCCGAACCGCCGAAAATCGGAACATTGCCGAGCGACATATATAAAGCTGAAATCAGAGTCTCTTCTTTCATTGATAGTCCGTCGACCAGCAAAAAACCAAATGCCGGCGATTTGGTGAGAGAGAGCCGATCCTGAATGTCTTTGGTGATTTTAGCTACTGACTCGGCCTGTGAGGAAAGAGGATGGATGAGATAAGGGATGACTGAAAGCTCGTTGCTGGAGAGTGATGCACCAGAGATACCACCGCGCTGGAAGCCAACCTCTGAAAGCTGCCCGGCAGTCGTGCAACCAATCACCAGGCCAGGGAGATGTTCTTTTAACGCGTGGCCTAGCTGTTGAGGATCGTACTCGTCTGAAAAAAAAACCAGGCATACTTGTGTATTCGGCTGTTGAATCTGAACCGCCAGATCCTGGACCGCCTCGTGTGCATCAGGTTTTGTGGACATACCCTGGAGCACCTTCAATCGTGGAAACGGGCTGTCCTTTCCGTTTGATAAATCTTGTTGTGAGTTCATTTCACCGTTTTTAGGGCTTCATGCTATTGTTAGCAACAGAGCGCCATGTCAGAATGGATAAAAACTAATATCCCGAAACTCGTCTACAATTGAGTATCTAACATTTCCAAACGGGAGTCAAATTGTGATTTTCTTTTTCGTTTTCTTTGGGCTGATAGGTGATCTATCCGCTTTAATCACCATCAAATTCACAAAAGGTGTGAACGGTAAGCCCCGAATCCCTGAGCATGTTACTGCCGCCAAGGTCGGGGAGGTCGATGATGGCAGCCGCTTCAACAATTTCTACTCCGAGCTTTTTGAGGAGATTTGAGGCCGCAAGCATGGTTCCCCCCGTTGCAATCAAATCGTCAACCAGAATAACCCGGTCACCCTGCTTCAGGGCGGTTGTTTGTATTTCTATTTCCGCACTGCCGTATTCAAGTGTATAGGATTCAGAGATGGTACCTCCGGGGAGTTTTCCTTTTTTACGTACTGGAATGAAGCCTGCGTTCAGCTGATAGGCAACTGGTGCGCCGATTATGAAGCCGCGGGCATCTATGCCCACCACCGCATCGATGGTCGTATTGAAATAGCGATGAATGAAGAGGTCAATCGATTTTCTGAAAAAATACTTGTCTTCCAGGAGAGAACAGATATCCCTGAAGATAACATGTGGCTCAGGCCATCCTGGAATTGATCTGATATGATCCTTCAAATTGAAAATTTCACCATTCACCATGTCGATACACCAAAAAAGTTAGATAAGAAAGGAAGCATGCGAAAAGGTACATTTTTCCGTTGCAAAGAAGAAGCTAACAAGCACTGTTGAGTTTTATGCCAAGCACGAATATACCGAATCACATCCTGCGATTCAAGCTGTTTCAGCTGGAAACATTTGTGGCCTTGCTCAAGTTGCTCAAGTAATAGGAAAATGAAGAAAACGATGCATCTACAACTTGCTTCAATTCCTTCTGTAGGTCCCCATAAGCTCTCCGCCGGCCAGTATGTGCCCCTGCATTGCCTGCTCGAGGTCATTTTTTGTGGTTGCCTGACTCAGGTTGAGAGCTGTGTCGAGGGCATAGATCTTAAAAAAGTAACGATGCGTCCCTGATGGTGGGCATGGGCCGCCATAGTTGTTTCTTTTCCAACTGTTCTTGCCCTGAATTGCGCCGGAAGGCAATGAACTTTCGTGAATTTCACGCGTCTCTGCCGGGATATTCCAGACAACCCAATGTACCCAGGTACCAACCGGTGCGTCCGGATCATCCATGATAAGCGCCAGCGTAGTCGTGCTCGGTGGTGGTGTGCCGAAAAGCAGCGGAGGAGTGACATCGCTCCCGTCGCAACTGTAGCGAGCCGGAATCCCCTCGCCATATTTGAAGGCCGTACTCGAAATGCTTAAACTCTCCATTGTTAATACCTCCTTTCCAATAGCCATTGCTGCAAACACCAGGCTCTGCGTCAACATCAGCAACGACACAATCAAGCTATGAGTGATCCCACGCAGACTCAACATTGGTAACCCCGTCCGGGAAAGTGGTGGAACAAACTGTAGGTGTAATAGTTCTGATGGAATTTGTCTCTCATGAGACTCTCTTATCTTGAGATAGTATTAAGCATCGCTCCTCGTTGCTTCAATAGCGATTTTTCGAGATCTCCTTCAACCAAGACTCGCAGGCACAACCAGAACCGGGACTTTGGATTTTTTCAGGATTGATTTTATATTTTTGCCAACCGAAATCCCGGACAATAACCCCTCGCCGGCACCCATGACAATCAGATCGCATTGAGATTCAACCGCTTGCTTGAGGATTATCTCGACCACATCTCCATCTTTGACCACTATCTCATAGTTGGAAATTTCGTAGCTTTGATCCGCTTTTTGGTTTTCCTTGCAAAATTCACTTAGAGCCGTTCGTGCCATCTGTTTGGGAGTCACTTTGCCCACCAGGGCGTGTCTGGCTTCTTCCTTATTGTTTTTTAATATCTGATGCCATTGATCTTGACCAAAGAGGCTGGATACATAGCCTTCATAGCTGCTGGAAGAGCCCTCCATAACATGGAGTAAAATAAGCTTTGCGCCAAACTGGATCGCCAGCATGGCAGCTTGTTTGAAAGCAACACGACTGGCCGTGGATAGATTTGAGGTAAACAGGATTGTCTTGTATTCATTTGACATAATAAACTCTTCCTCATTGAACGAAGCGCATCAGAGATGCAGTTTTTTGTGATTTTTGACCCTTATCTTTCGAACAAAGATCACGCTTGCCACCAATATGTGGTTAACTGAGAGTTTCCCAGAACTTTTATAAAAATATATCCACAATTACAGAATAACAACAAGAATCCCCTTCGATGTCATTTTTCACGCTCTGTTATCTACCTTTCATTGGTAGGCATTAGATGGATTTGGGCGATGCCTGTCAAGCAGTGAGTGGTCGGTCCGGAATCTAGAATTTATTGGAAAAAAATGGATTCCGGGTCAAGCCCGGAATGACGGTAGCCCAACCGTGGTAGGCGTTGATGGTTTCTTCTTCCATTGGATGGCTCTCGCCGGATTATTGAGGTAATGGCATATCCTGGTTATAAAGATGGGGATAAAGGGCTGTTCGGACATCCTCACCGATGGCTAGCATTTTAACGACATCCTCTTCACTTGGGATATGGATGGTGAAATTATCGAGGGAGCATATCTCCTGAAACGTGTCCAGATACATAAGTTTTTCCGCTAAATCAGGGATATCTCCAAGGTGGAGCTGCAAAGCCCTGAGCAGATCGGCCATCGTATGATTTTCGGCAAGATCACCGTTCTTCATTAAAAAGGCCATAATGAGCTTCTCGATTGCCATGCATGTCACGTTGTAGAGGGTATCCGTCGAGAAAGCTTTTCTCTTCTTTTGGTGCGCACAAGTCGCTGTTTTGAGAAATTGTTCCCCGTCCCGGCGATAGTCACGCCAGTTGTCAATCTGTACAATGTTCATATCTTGCCCCTTTCACTGTTAAATTTTCGCAGGCAGATCAGTTGCGTCTGCTGCCAACCTTTGTGATGGTAAAAAGTGAGGGCCGGAGAATTTGTTTGATCAGCCAGAAGTTGCATCCGCCTGGCTCCTCTACCGGCCCCCCAGTCACCGAGTGCCTGCAGGAGTTTTGCGCCGATACCCTGGTTTTGCCAGGATGGCTTGACCACCACATCTTCAACCAACAACGACGGTCCACCTTCTGAGGTGGAAATGACCAACTGGGCCGTGCCCATGCCAATCACCGATTGTTGTTTTTCGGCAACCATGATAACGGAATTCGTGGAAGCAAGAAGAAGTTCCAGCCCTTTCCTCTGTTTCAATGCATCAAAATTAAAGTCTTCTTCAATCCCAAAAAGTTGTTGCAGGAGCAGCAGCATATCATTGAGATCTTCCGGTTTGGCGAGACGAATCATAGTAAGCTCGTCTGTTGTTTTAAACGAGAAGGTAGTCGCTTGGTGGGGTTCCATCTTCAAGCCCGTCCAGAACTGCATCAATTGCTTCTTCGCTGTCAATGTCTTTAAACCATAAATTGTCTGGTTGGATTATCATGATCGGTCCGGACTCGCACTGTTTCAGGCAACCGGTGGCAACAATTTGGATGTCCAGCCCACGATCAAGAATTTCCTCTTCGATATACTGCAGAAAACCGTCGGTCTGTTTATGACAAATCCCCTTGGGATCGCCCTTTGATCGAAAACTCTGGCAGAGAAGAATCTGCCTCTCAGGTAAAGCCATTGCCTGCTCCTTTTTGTGCTATTAATAGTATCAGTAAAACAATTAGTTACGCTATTATTTATTTTTATATTTTTTCCCGCCGCCATACAAAACATCAACGATACCTTCGATGTTATCCTCCGAGATACTGACCTTGAGGCCGGTTTCGGCAAGCACCTGGCGCGGGGTCTCTCCGGCGCCGGCGACAAGGAGAATGATGCAATCCTTGAGGGTTGCGGCTACTTTCTGCCAGCGGTTTGTGCCTGCTCCGGGTTCTGGTGCATCTCTTGTTTCAAGCAGGCAGGCGAGGCCATCTTCCCGGGGCCCGTATATTAAAAATCGGATTGCCTGGCCAAGATGCAGGTCGATGTCGATACCGTTGGAACTGACGACTGCAACATTTGGCCGTGCCTTGGTCGGTTTCGGATACAGCGGTAGCCCGGGAATTAGCTCCCTCACCACTTGCTTCTTCCGGCTGCAGGAGGAGGGCGTCAGTAATCGGAAGATGTTTGCTAACTTTATTTGTTGTTTCCTGGACTATCGAACAGCCTGGACTCTCCAGGTCAACTTCTGCTCCGGGTTCCGGTTTATAGGGGACAAGGGACATGCTGTCGGTGCCAAGTTCCATCATTTCACCAGCAATTTTTGTCGCGTGGTCGATATTGTATCCGGGGTAGAGCGTAGTAAGAATGGAAACAGTGATATTGTGAAATTTTAACGCCGGAATGCCGTTTCGCTGTTCCTTAAGGAGCAGGTTCACCGCATCGGATATTTTCAGCGTTTTTGACCCCGGTCTGATCCAGGCATAGATCTTTTGCAGAATGTCAGCCCGAACACCATCCACCTGCATTTCAACATAATTAAGCCCCGCCTGGGCCAGGGCACCTGCTAATTTGTCACTGCCGATTCCCAGGGTCTTTAGGCCGATTTTCATCTGTGGATACGATTTTCGAATGTTCTGTATGGTATTTATTGTGATATCCGGAGTGGCTAAAGGGTCTCCGGGACCGGTTATGGCCACCATAAATACATCATCTCCCTTCTCCTTTACTACCTTGTCCAGGTATTCCAATGCTTCCGGAACCATAACACTTAGATTCCGGGCAGGAGGAGGCGGGGAAAATCTGGTCCGGGCGACAACCTGGGGTGCAACAGGCAGATGGATAACCGTCTCCGTTTTGTTCTTTTTCTGTGAACAGCAGGAGCCTTTATGTTCTGTAAAGGGTATCACGCTCATTTTTTCCACCAAAAAACGTTAGCAAAAGCAGCAGCAGGTTAAGCTCACCTGCCGCTGCGGAAAGGACACTAAAGTACCAGTTCAAACTTTGATTCAGGATCGTCACGATCCTTGCGGTCAAGCAGCACTCCGAGGATCTGCTCAAGCAATCGCAATCCGCCTTTGTAACCGGCTGTCGGAAAGTGCTGATGCCCCTGACGGTCAAGGATAGGGAAACCCCAGCGAACGAAAGGTACATCTTCATCGCGGGCGATATACTTGCAATAACTGTTACCCATGAGCAGATCAACCGGCTCATTTTTTATCCACTGATGCAAGAGGAACATATCGCCTTTGGCCTTAACATTGACTTTGCAACCCATATCCTTAGTGATTTCCTTGATCCGCGCCTCAAATTTCTTTCCTGGAGTTCCGGTGATGATGTGAACGGGACACATATCAATTGAGACCAGAAACTCGGTCATCGCAATCACCTGATCGGGATCTCCGACTAAGGCCACCTTCTTGCCGTAGAAGTACTGATGCATATCTGAAATCAAATCCAAAAGTTTGCCTCTCTCCACAGCGATTTCCTCAGGAACTGAGGTGCCGGCAATGATTCTGAGGGCATCGATAAAGCGATCGGTAGCCTGCAGTCCGAAAGGCATATCCAGGATAGAGCAGGGCACCTTGCATTTGGTGTCGAGCAGTCGTGCCGCATCTGCTGAACACCATTCGCCAAGGGCAAGGGTGCCGATACTGCTGCCGCTGTTTTTAATATCGTCGATGGATGCCCCGGAGTCCGGAAACATTCTATACTCACCGGTAAGTGGACCATTGACCACTCCCGAGGTGTCTGGAAACATATTGATTTTTGCCCCAATAAGAGTGGCAAGCCTCTTTATTTCCTCCATATCCGAGGGTTCAACCCAGCCCGGAATAATGTTGATCTTACCGTTCTTCTTATTTGAAGGTTCCGCCAGAGCCGCCATCGCCTTGACCATATTGGAAAAACCGGTAACATGCGAGCCGACATAGCTTGGGGTATTAGCGCCAAGAACAGTCTTGCCCTCTGGGACCTTGCCTTCTTTTCTCGCTTTGTCGAAAATCTGCGGCAGATCGTCCCCTATCGTCTCAGACAGGCAGGTCGTGTGAACGGCTATAACATCCGGTTCGTAGACCGTAAAAATATTATCTATTGCCTGGAGAAGGTTGGCCTGCCCGCCAAAGACCGACGCACCTTCCGTAAAAGAACTGCTGGCAGCGGAAATCGGTTCTTTGTAATGCCTGGTTAGTGTTGATCTGTGATAGGCACAGCAACCCTGGGAACCGTGACTGTGCGGCAGACACCCTTTTATTCCCAGGGCGGCGTACATGGCGCCGATCGGCTGGCATGTCTTGGCCGGGTTTATCATCAGGGCGCTTCGCTCTGTAATTTCTTTTGGTGTATGTCTCAGTAACATTGTCTTACCTTCCTGAAAAATTTATTCCCAACAGTAAGTTGCGGAAAGTTCCGGATTCTCCTGCCAAGGTGCCTTCATATAGCCCCAGATCTTGCTGTTGACCAATCGATCGATCTCTTGGTAGAAATTGACCGCACCTTTAAAGCCGGCATATGGTCCACCTGAATCATAGCTATGTAACTGTTTCATCGGCACACCTAGTTTCTGGATGGAATATTTTTCCTTGATTCCAGCGCAGAAGAGGTCCGGTTTCAATAATTCAACCAATTTCTCGGCCTCATATTGATTGAGATCATCAATGACCATGGTATTTTCATCCATGTCAGGATTAAGTCCATCGTAAGACTTGAACTCAAGCCCGTCTTTCTCAAGAGCTGCTATCTCTTGCAGAGTTTTTCTTGGTTTGTAGAGTTCCGGATCCGCCTCAACATGAATCTCCTCAATGTTTCTGCTGTCGGCATCAACTTTCAAAAAAGGAATTACCTTCCGTCCCTCGTAGTCATCCCGATGGCCAAATTCATAGCCCGCGGAGATGGTTTTCATGCCCATTTCATTAAACAGTTCCTGGTAGTGATGCGCACGGGAACCACCCACAAAGATCATGGCAGTTTTTCCTGTCGTTCTTGGGAAAACCGCTTTCAACGCAGTTTCAACCGTCGGCATTTCTTCGGCGATTACAGCCTCAACCCTGTCAATAAGTTCTTGGTCGCCGAAATATTGAGCAATTTTCCGGAGCGACTTCGCTGTTGCCCCTGCGCCGATAAAATTGACCTTGATCCACGGAATGCCGTATTTGGTTTCCAGCATGTCAGCCACGTAATTGATTGAACGATGACACATGACAGCGCTCAGATCAGCCTGGTTGGCAGAAGCAAATTTATCGTAGGTCGAATTACCCGAAAAGGTCGAGATGTTGGTGATCCCGCACTTATGGAATATTCGGTCGATCTCAAAACCATCACCACCGATATTGTATTCGCCCAGTAAGTTAATCTTGAACTTGTCCTTTTTCTCTGTCTTGCTTTTACCTACTACGTGGGTGAAAACCTGGTTGTTGGCGATGTGGTGACCGGCTGACTGCGAGACACCTTTGTATCCTTCGCAGCTGAAGGCGAACACGTTACAGTCGCCGAATTTCTCCTTCATCTTTTTAGCGACAGCGTGGATATCATCGCCAATCAGGCCTACCGGGCAAGTAGCAAAGATCGCGATAGCCTTAGGGTGGAACAGGTCGTAAGCCTCCTGGATGGCCTTTTCCAGCTTTTTCTCCCCGCCGAAGATAATGTCGGAGTCCTGCATGTCGGTTGACATACAGTAGGGGATGTAGTTCTCGTTTCCTTCGTTGATGGCATCTGTCTGATTCCGTCTGGTCAGCCAGGCGTAAAAACTACAACCGATCGGCCCATGTACCAGGTTGACGATATCGCTGGTCGGTCCCATGATAACACCCTTACAGCCGGCATAGGTGCAACCGCGCATGGTGATGATACCGGGTATGGTCCTGACGTTGGCAACTATTTCCGGAGTGGTATTCTCTAGTGCTTCATTGATCATTATCTGCTTGGCGCGTTTTCGGGCAACTTTTGGTGGATATTTTTCCAGAAGCTTTTCCTTGATGTTGTGGGGGGTCCACTGCACCAGTTTATGTGATTTTCCCATGTTGTCTCTCCTTGGAACCTATCCTATTGATTTCGTACCCTTTTCGCCTGTTCTTACCCGAACACTATCGGCCACCGGCATGACAAATATTTTTCCATCTCCTGGCTTACCGGTCTGATTGGTTGTAATAAGTGCCTCGATAACATCATCAACCTGATCATCGTTGACCACAATTGTGACCATCCGTTTTGGGTACAGATTTCCTTTTTCTCCGAGCAGTGCGGCAGCTTCTTCGTAGCCCTGCTCTGCTCCTTTAATAAGCTTGCGGTTGACAAAACCCACTCCCCGTCCCTGTGCTTCATGGGCAAAAAAAGCGTTAATGCCGGCGGCAGTAAGCGCCGCTTTAGTCTTGTTCATCATGTTCATGCGGACGACCGCAATAACCTCTTTCATGCTGCCACCTCCGAAAGGCCCTCTTTTACTCCTGAGCTGATGGTGTAAACGTCCCCGACTTCGGCGACGAAAATTTTGCCGTCCCCGAACGCACCTTTTATTCCCGACCGTGCTGCATCCATAATGGTATTAATAACGAAATCTTTGTCTTCAGCTTTGACCACGCTCATCAGCATGGTCTTAGGAATCTCGTCATAGGTTACATCCCCAATCTTTATGCCACGCTGTTTTCCCCGGCCGCTGACTGAGTATTTGGTTACTGCCGGAAATCCTGCATCCATAAGTGCAGCGAGTACCGCATCGGCTTTTTCCGGTCGAACAATGGCTCTGATCATGATCATCATTTTGGTTTTCCTCCGTGTACTCTCTATTTTTAAACTGTTGCCAATAAGCCAAAGTCGAGCAAAAGTTGCTCAAGTTCTTCGATTTCCAGGGGTTTTGGAATAACAAAAAGCTTGTTATCGTCAATCGCCTTGGCTAATCCGCGGTATTCGTCTGCTTGAGGAGCATCGGGATTCCACTCGATCACGGTCTTTCTGTTGATCTCAGCTCGTTGAACGTCATTATCACGGGGTACGAAATAGATCATCTGGGTGCCGATTTTTTTGGCGAGTTCCTCGATCATCTCTTTCTCATTGTCCACGTTTCTTGAGTTACAGATAAGACCACCGAGCCGAACGCTGCCGGACTGGGCGTATTTCATGATACCTTTACAGATATTGTTGGCGGCATACATCGCCATCATCTCACCGGAGACAACGATATAGATCTCTTCCGCTTTGCCGTCCCTGATGGGCATGGCAAAACCACCGCAGACAACATCGCCGAGTACATCATAAAAGGCGTAGTCAAGGTTTTCGCTTTCCTCATAGGCACCAAGGGATTCAAGCATGTTTATCGCGGTTATTATGCCTCGACCGGCGCAGCCGACACCTGGCTCGGGACCACCCGATTCGACTGCCCAGGTTCCGCCATATGCTGCTTTTCTGATATCATCGAGTTCCACATCCTCGCCTTCTTCTCTCAGGGTGTCGAGTACCGATTTCTGGGCAAGTCCTCCGAGCAGCAGACGGGTGGAGTCAGCCTTTGGGTCACAGCCGACGACCATGACCTTACGTCCCATCTCTGCAAGTCCTGCCACGGTGTTTTGTGTAGTCGTTGATTTACCGATTCCGCCTTTGCCGTAAATTGCCACCTTTCTCATTGTGATCTCCTTGAATGTCATGGTGTTTATGTATTACTCCTAGCTGCTCTTGGGTTTTTTCCCTGAAGAGGACCGCCTGGTCAACGATCCGATAAGCAGTGTTCCTGTTTCTGTTGCAACTCTATACGCAAAGGTTGTGCCATTCTCTGATATCTAAAAATTATTACATAATAACAGTATGATATTGAAATTTAGACCTTGTCTTGTTGTTTGTCGAACGAACTGACAAAGAGCCTCGTTTTGGTGGGAAAGAGACAAAAAAGTAATATATTGTGGAATTTGAAGAGGGCGTGTTGAAGTAAACAAAAAACAACACAAAAAAGTAATATAATCTCTTTTACCTAAACAAATGTGTTGTGAAAAAGATCGATCGAAGCAGGGTTTAAGGGAGGTAGTCTCAAGCGACGTGAAGTTAAATGTACTGATATCAGTTAGATATGGACATGGAACACTGCTTGCTACAGGGTCTCTGTTAAAAGGCAGGAGCGATGTCATAGGTTGAAGGCCCGTGGCACTCGCATTGGCAAACTTCTCAGCAACCAACACCAACACAAAATGGGTGGAATGAATTTACCCATAAGGAATGGAAAAATAATGGAATCCTTCAAGCAAGATTTGCCAAATGAACACACTCAAACCCAGGGGATCGAACTCTTGGCTTTGTACAGAATTACAGAGTTGATTGGTTCGGCGGCTGATTTGGATAACACTCTGTCACGTATTCTCGGCGTCCTGAACGATACCATGAAAATGGAGCGCAGTACGCTGTTGTTCTTTGACAAGACGAAACAAGAACTGACAATCAAGGCTTCTTGTGGTCTGTCGGAGGTGGAAAAAATGCGCGGAGTGTACCGACCTGATGAAGGGGTATGTGGCCAGATTTTTCAAACGCGGTCTCCTTTTGTCGTTCCCGATATCAATAGCGAACCACTTTTTTTGAATAGGACCGGAGCACGCACTAAGGTAAGAAAAAGCAAGATCTCCTTTCTTGGGGTGCCGGTGATGGTCAAGGGAAATCCGGAAGGCGTTCTCACCGTCGACAGATTGTTTGCAGATGATGTCTCCTTTGAAGAAGATATCAGGTTTCTTACTGTCCTTGCCACGTTGATCGCTCAGTTTGTTACCCTGCATCGGGAGATTGAGAAAAAAGAGGCTAAACTGATTGAGGAGAATGCCTCGCTGAAGGCCAAGCTCCACGACGTCCACCGGGGTCACTTTATCATTGGTCACTCCAAACCGATGCAGGAGGTGTTCAGCGTTATCGATAAAATTTCCAGCAGTAATGTGACGGTACTTTTGCTGGGAGAGTCGGGGACAGGAAAAGAACTGGTCGCCAAGGCCATCCATGAAGGTGGTCGACGTAAGGACAATGCCTTTATTAAAGTGAATTGTGCCGCCCTGCCTGAAACTCTGCTGGAAAGCGAGTTGTTCGGTCATGAGCGTGGTGCTTTTACCGGAGCCCATGCCTCAAGACCGGGAAGGTTTGAACTGGCTGACGAAGGGACTATTTTTTTAGATGAAATCGGTGAAATGCCTCTCTCGCTGCAGGCCAAGATGCTCAGGGTACTCCAGGAAAAACAGTTTGAAAGAATTGGCGGTTCCAAAACCTTCACCGTAGACGTGCGGATTGTTGCAGCAACGAACGTCAGTCTGGAGCAGGCGGTTGCCAACGGAGATTTTCGCGCAGATTTGTATTACCGGCTCAATGTTGTCCCCATTGTTCTCCCACCTCTGCGGGACAGAAAAGAAGATATTCCACTTTTGTTTAGCCATTTTCTCGGTCAGAGCAATGAGCGCAACGGCCGAAAGATGAAAATTACCTCGGAGTTACTCGATTTCCTCATGGGCTATCCATGGCCTGGAAATGTCAGGGAAATGCAAAACTTGGTTGAACGCATGGTTATCCTGGCTGAAGGAGATCGGCTCGGTCTGAATGATTTGCCACCGAACATTTTTTCGATGGAACGATTGAAGTTGGAGAAATCCAGGGACCTCGAAGATAAAACGGAAGTTCGCCAGCCGACCTTTACCCGTAAATCGCTCCAGGAAATTGAGCGGACTGAAATCGAAGCGGCTCTCCGTCGTAACGGCTGGGTACAGGTGCGGGCCGCCAATGAATTGGGGTTGACCGAACGGCAAATTGGTTATCGAATAAAAAAATATGGTCTCAATCGCTATGAATCATTTCGTTAGCCCGAAAAGTGAATCAGATACTTGCCAGGATATTGATAAGTTCTGAATCGCTTAGCGGGCGTTTCAGTCTGGTTGCCTGCTCCCGAACCGTTTGGACCGCTCTGTCGGTAAGTTCTCCGGTATATGAACTATTCAGTTGGGTCATGTGCTGGAGAATCGCCCGTCGACCACTTTTGGAACCGAAAAGCAATTTCCGTTCGGCTTGGACCTTTTCCGGGCTAAACGGCTCATAGGTTTGTGGCTTGTTCTGAATCCCTTGTAAGTGCAGACCGGTTTCGCAGGTAAATATATCGTCACCGATTACCGGGCGGTTCCCTGCAATGCTCCTCCCGGTAATTGTGGCCACATATCGTGCCAGTGGTTTGAGATACTCTGCTTTCAATCTGCTTATTCCTTTCGCGAGACTGAGGTAGCCGACAATCTCTTCGAGTCGCGCGCAGCCGGTACGTTCACCTAAACCCAAAACTACAGCATCGACGAATGAAGCTCCCGCTTCCAGAGCGGCTATTGCATTGGCCGTTGCCATGCCGAAATCGTTATGGGTGTGGACCGCCAGCTGACAGGAGGGCAGTGTCTTTTTAAGAATCGTAACGAGACCTGCAAACTGAGCAGGGGAGGCAATGCCTACGGTATCGGCGATTCGAATCCTCACGGCGCCATGCTCCGCCGCAGACTTGGCCATTCTTATGAGAAAATTAGGATCGCTTCTTGTTGCATCCTCAAAGCCGATGGACACCTCCAACCCTTTTTTTCTTGCAGAATCAATAGTTGTCTCCATCGTTTTTTGAGCCCAGGTACGATCTTTTTGCAATCGATCCTGCAAGTGAATATCAGAAACCGGGATAGAGAGTGAAAGGATATCGGGACACAGCTGCAAGGCGTGGATTATGTCTTCTTCCCTACACCGGCTCCAGAGAGACAATTTGAGTTTTGGGTGCTTTATTCTGCAGTAATCGATAAGCGATGCCGGGCAGGGATGCAGCTTTGAAGAAACCCCGAGTTCTGCCTCGGTTACTCCGATGTTGACCAAACCGTCGAGGATTCGTTGTTTCTCTGTCAGGGAAAAAAGGAGTCCGGGGGTTTGTTCGCCTTCCCGAAGGGTTGTATCGATTATGTGGTAATTTGGGGTCATCTGTATTCCTCACTTTGCTGATGAGCAATGCAAGAAGGATGCCGTTGTCTTGGAAAAGCTCTAGAAACAGTTAGCCGTGGGGTTTGGATAACCTGGAGAGATGCCGGAGGATCACAAAATAGATCCTTGGCCACACAAAAATGTACTCTTGAGACAATTCAGTAGGCGAAATCCGGGTTCTATTGGTTGAGAGTCTTACCGGAGAGTGTAAATCAGTAGCTAATCAGTTTTGGCTGCCTCCAGTTGGTGTTACCTCCCAGTTCTTCAAGAATGGCCACCGCTTTCTCCATATTCGCACCAACGGAACTGAGGCCGTGTGAATCGTCTCCAGGTACTATCGAGATGCCCTGTTCCACAGCCATTTTCAGGATGACTCGGGAGATGTATGGTTCGTCCGCCCCTTTAAGCAGCGATCGAAGGTTTAAATCCATGATTAAATCCAATTCCTTAATGAGCTGAAGATTTCTTTTGATTCGTTCCATGATCTCTGGGCGTAGAAGTCTTTCTTTGTAGCCTGGGTCAAAAATGCGGATGAGATCGAAATGGCCGACAACAGAGGGTTTGAGGAGTTTGATCATTTCATACTGTTGATCGAAATATAAGCAGTACAGTTCGTCTATACCGCCGACTGCTGCAACCGTTTTGTCATATTGTTCTTTTGAATAGTCAAAGCCCATATCTGCAACGAAATGTACCGAACCGACAATGTAATCCGGTTGAAATTTCTTGATTAAAGATGGAATGAACTCTTGGTAGCCACTATAGGTTTCTATCTCTATCGCTGCAAAGATCTTAATTTCGGAGCTGTATTTTTGCTGGAGCCTTCGACATTCCTTTATGTAGTTTGCAAAGCGATTGAACAGAAACTCCGGAGTCAAACCAGCCTCTTTCTGGTCAGGATAAAGCAGGTCCTCGCTGATGGCGGGGGTATGTTCGGTTATACCGACCCAGGGAAATTGTTTTGCAATATAGAGTTGGACGATTTCTTCCAGTGAATCGGTCGCATGGTGGCAAAACTGACCGCTATGACCGCCGTGCACAGATGCAAATGATGTCGTTTTCATTAAAGGTTGTACCTTCGCAGTGTTAAATTGGTGTGTTGAAGGAGTTAATGGAGTGATTTTCCGGTGCTGGACATGGCGAGGTTGCCGTCACGGACGCCTCTGAGGGCGATGAGCTGGTCCGCCAGTTCTTGGACTTCCTTGGCTTTTCCTCTCACCACGATGACTTCGAGGCAGTTGTCGTGGTCCATGTGGACGTGGGTGGTGGAGACGATATGGTGATGGTAGTCATGTTGCACCATGGTGACCTTCTCCTGCAGCTTGTGTTGGTGGTGATCATACACCAAGCTGATGACGCCCATGACAGGTTTGTCTGCTTCCCATTCCTCTTTGACAAAGGTTTTTCGAATCAAATCCCGGATCGCTTCTGATCGATTGCTATAACTGCGGGATTTTATGTGTTCATCGAAAATGTCCAGCAGCTGTTCCTCAAGAGATATGGAAAATCTTTTCAGCATGGAAATCACCTCCTCAGGTGGTTAGTTTTTTTCTGTTCATCACTATATAGGCTCGACATAGTATGCGCAAGTCCATTGAATGCAGCCCTGGTCATACTGGCATCAAGAGGTGATTCATCTCCGCTCAGGGCGGCGCACTCAACAGAGTCACGCCTTTTTATGAGGGGGCAGTCGAAACACGCAGTAGAGAATTGTCAGAACCAGGCAGACGATGGCATACCAGGGAAACCAGCCGATGGCGCCACGAAACGCCAGATTTTCTATCGCCGTTTTGGAGTAGTCAGGATGGGCGGCACTTGCAGTCGTTCGCTGATAACCGATCAGCATCGCAAATAAAAAGCCGATGAGACCATAGGCGAGATTAAAGGCCATTCCTTTGAAACTGAGCACCGTAGCTCGCTGGTGAGATTCAGTAATACGATTCAGATAGTGACTTGTGAAAAAAGAGACCAGCATCATTGCCACAAAGATGAGTGTCATAGGCAGTAGTCCCCAATAAGGGAAAAAACCGGTGAGGCCGAAGAGCCCAACGAGGCTGATTATAGACACCCAGCACATGTTGGCAGTTGGTGAGTTTTTCTCAACCATATATTCCGCGACTTTAGGGGTAAACAAGCCGAGCAGGGCAATGGCCGAACCGATAACCCCGAAACTGGCTTCCGGCAATAGTATCTGGCGAAAGTATTGGCTGGTCATAGTAGCGATCAGCCTCAGGATATGATCGTAGCACATGCCAAAAAGTATGATGGCCAGGGCAAAAGGCGTTTTGGCGATCCAGACGCCTGCATTCCAGGTCATTTTAAATGCGGCAAGGGTCCTGAAACCGGTTCCTTTCGTCTGGTCTTTCTTTTTTTCCTCCATCCTGAGTGCGGTTATGGTGGCAAGAACGGCCAAAACCAGCGTTAGATAGATTGGGAAGCGCATGGTCGTCTGCTGGTCTACGTTACAAGCGATGCCGATCCAGGCAAGCAATCGGTTCATTGCATTTGGATCGTAGACCAAGGCACCGATGGTCAAGGTAACAATTGAGCCAATGGATCGCAGCCGCATCTGCAGGCTGAGTACTTTCGGCCAGTCATCAGGATTGCCGTCGGCCACCAGCGCGTCATAGGCGATGGCCTCGTCCGCCCCGCTGGCCATCGCTTCTGCAAGGCCGCTCAGGACGCGGTTGGCAAAGAATACCCAGAAAATAAGGCTACTGTTTCCCAAGGGAACGAAGGCCAAAAGGCACATCTCCAGCATCATGAGCAGTGAGGTGGAAACAAGAAGGTACTTTCTCCCTAGAATATCGGCCAGGGCGCCTGAAGGAACTTCGGCACAGACGATGGTGATCGCCCAGACGGTATTTAAAAGAGCGAACTGCTCGATGGTGAGGCCAAAATCGAGAAAGAGAATGGTAAAGACAGGGTAGTAAAAACGGGCGTTGAAGAAAACGCGAAAGGCGACAAAAAGTCGAACATTGGTAATTGAAAAAGGCGAGGATGCAGCAGGCATTATATGTCCTTTAAAAAAATACCGGAGAGGAGACGGTTGGATCCATCGTGCTTTATTCCCTACAGTCTGGGCTTCACTGCCTATGGAGCAAATCGACGGCTTGGAAGCACCGCCCCATCTGATCGTGCCAGATGCACTTCGATTCTTTTGACCAGCAGAGAAAGAGTAAGGCAAAGGACAAGATACATCAGTGAAATAGTCAGCCAGACCTCAATGGTTGCCTGGGTCGATGCCATAACCTGGAGACCCTGGAAGGTGAGTTCCTGAATAGAAATTATCGAGACAATGGAAGACCATTTGATGGTATTGATAAATTCGTTTGCCAGCGGCGGCAGCATGATTTTTATGGCCTGGGGCAGGACGATCAAACGCATTAGTTTCCATCTGGTCAGCCCCAGAGCTTTGCCCGCTTCCCACTGTCCGGTACCGACTGCCTGGATACCGGCTCGAACGATTTCGGCAATATAGGCACCCTGGAAAAGAGCCAGGGTAAGGACTCCCGAGAGAAACGGCGTGATCAGTCCCGGCTCGGTAAACAAAAAGGTGAACAGTCTCCGCACCGGTTCCGTACTCGTCCTGAAAATGTCTTCGACGGCAAGAAAAGTAAGCAGCTGGTCGCTGACAAAGTAGTAAAAAAGAAAAACCAGCACCAGAGGCGGAGTATTGCGGATCAATTCGATGTAGGTTCGGCCGATCAACCTGAAAAAAAGTCGGGGGGAGACCCGCATCAAACCAATGGTAAAACCGAGTAGTACGGCCAATATTGTCGCCCAGACACTGATCTTGACGGTGGTGAATAATCCTTCCAGAAGGATATTTGCAGTCCAGCGCTGCTCGGCTGGGTCGTAGCGAAACAGATAGGTCGGGATTATGCCCCAGTTCCATTTATAATTGAGCGAGAAGAACAGGCGATACCATACATAGGCAATAAAGCCGATAATGACGGCGAGAACGACTCCGTCGAGTATGGTAACTGCTGGTTTTTTCGGTTGCATGGATAATCGGCCGACCGAGAATGTTGTAAGATAAGGGTTGGTGTTGAATACAAAGGCGGGTAAAAAGGAAAAACAATGCCCCCGCCTTTGTCATGGTCTGTATGTTTCTGATCTATTCGACCTGGCTGGCCCAATCCTTGGAACCGAACCAGTAGTTGTGACGTTCATCCAGCCAGCCTTCAAGCTTGACAACGGTGATCCAGCTATTGAAAAAAGCCAGGGTGTCGGGATCACCCTTTCTCATGGCAAAGCCGATCGGCTCTTTAGTAAAGGTTTCTTTCACCGGTAGAAAGAGAGTCTCACTGTAATCAACAGCCTCATAGGCTGGTCGTGGAGCAGAACCGATCACTGCGTAGACATTACCATTTCGCAGTTCCTGGTAGGCTTGGGGTTCGGTATCAAACATTCTCAGTTTTGCCTTGGGTAAAAATTTCTTTGCGGCGGCAGCGGCTGTTGTGCCTAGTTTTACTGCAATCTGAACTTCAGGTTTGTTGAAATCTTCAAGAGAGCTAAAGCCTGCAGCAAGCTTTTTGCTGGCAACAATGCTCATTCCTGAAAACTCGTAGGGTTGGGTGAAGTTGACCTGCAGGGCGCGTTGGGGAGTAATACCCATTCCGCCGATAATGACGTCGAACTTGCCGGTCAGAAGGGCAGGGATAATGCCTGACCACGCGGTCGGGAGGAATTCAACCTTCACGCCCATGTCTTTGGCGAGGCGAGTGGCAACGTCAATCTCAAAACCGATCAGCTTGCCGTTCTTATCCTTCATAGCCCAGGGCTGGAAAATGTCCATGCCGACTTTCAGCACCCCCCTTTTTTGAATGGTTTGGATGGTGCTGGCAGCGGAAATCTGCTGTTGGATGGTCGTACCATAGCTGAAGCTGCTGATGCACAGCAGCAGGAGGGTGAGACTCGTAAGGCGTACGAATGAACCGCGTTTTTTCATATCGATCTCCTCTTCTTAGTTGGGATTTAAAGGGCGTCTAACATTCATGTCACGGTAATCTAAGACGTTTTTCCATTATGCCAACAACGACGGATAAAAATAATGTAATTGACAGGTACATTGCCGCCACCGTAAACCAGATCTCAAAGGTGAGATATGACTCGGCGATGAGGGCTTGGGCTTGCATGGTCAGGTCGTAAATGGCGATAGTGCTGACGAGTGCCGAGTCCTTGACCAGGGAAATTGCCTGGCTGGTTAGTGGTGGAAGTACCGTCCGGATTGCCTGGGGAATGATGATATGACGATAGATGGAAAAGGTGGTCAGACCGAGACTGCCGGCCGCTTCGATCTGCCCCTTGTCGACGGATTGGATCCCGGAGCGGAAAATTTCCGAGGCATATGCTCCTTCAAAAAGACTAAGGGCAAGGATTGCCGAGAACATCCGTTCGAGTCCCAACATCGGTCCGAGCACAAAGTAGATAAAAAAGATCTGGATAAGAAGGGGGGTGTTTCGGCTGATTTCTAGATATATGACGGCTAGCCAGCGGGCCACAAAGGAGTTGGAGAGACGAAAGATAGCAGTCGTCAAGCCGATAATCAGGGCAAAAACAAGGCTTATCAGGGAGATCTGCAGGGTAATTTTGAGCCCAAGGATGAGGGGGCCGGCAACGATTCCTGATTCGGTGGTTGAGAACAGGTAGCGGGGAATTCGGTACCATTGCCAGTTGTACCCGATATTATCGGCACTTTGCACTATCAGCCAGCCTAAGACAGCGATAAGCAGAGCAAATTGGCAGATATCAAAAAGCGGGCTATGAAAAATTGTTCTCAGCGTGCCGCCGCCACTATTATTGTATGGATCTATTTTTGCCATATTTGGGTGGGCGCCTCTTTTTTGTCTGCCGGCACCAGCGTTTTTTGACTAAAAAAGTAGCACTATGAAATACTTTTTCGGGTGAGCTGCAACTGCTCCCTGGCCATTTCCGATATAATCCTGAAATCAATTTTACCACTACCCATTTTCGGCAGGGTCTCCCAGACAAGAAAGATTTTGGGCAGCGCGATGGAAGGGAGATATTGTGCCATTTGTTTGAGAACAGCTTTTTGATCTAAGGGTGTGGTTGTTACCGCTACGATTCGTGCCCCTTTAATTGCATCGGGGATTTCCACGACACAACAATGACTGTCTTCCGGCAAGAACTTTTCAAGTATATCCTCGATCTTTACCAAGGAAACCATCTCACCGCCGATTTTAACAAATCTCTTCAAGCGACCCACATGCCACAGGTAGCCATCTTCGTCGATATTGCCCATATCACCGGAGTCATACCAACCGTGACGGATGTGTAGGGAGGTCTGTTCAAAATCATTGAAATATCCTTTCATGACACTGTCGCCTTTAATCAGGATGCGTCCATCCTCGCCAAGTGCGCATTCCTCGCCGGTTTGGTAATTCTCTATGCGTACCTGAATACCCGGGATCGGTTTGCCGACACTGCCGGGCCTGTTGGCTTGCGGGGTATTCGTGGAAATGACCGGTGAACACTCCGTTGCCCCGTATCCTTCGAGGACGGTAATATTGTGTTTGTTTTTGAACCCTTCTCTCAGTGCATCCGGGCACTTGTCGGCCCCAGTCAGGGCGATGCGCAAGGTGTCGAAATCGCCTCTTTCCGATTTTCGCAGGTATCCCCAAAAAAAGGACGGCGTGCCGACCAAACATGTTGCCTTATGGTCTCTGGCGATGGTGCACACCTTCTTGAAATCGAGTGGATTGGCGTAGGTGAGCATGGTCATGCCGAACGACAGAGGAACCCAGAGGTTGACCGTCAGCCCAAAAACATGAAAATAAGGAAGGGTACAGAGAAACACATCCTCTGTGTGGAAATTGAAAAGAGGTGAAACCGAGTCGACATTGGCAAGAATATTCTTGTGGGTCAACTGCACGGCCTTTGGGGCTTTCTCACTGCCGCTGGTAAAAAGGATAACGGCGGTATCGTCTTCATGTCCGCGGTGAACCAGCCTTTTTATCAGTGGAGCCGGAAGCGCCGCAGTCAGAGCTGCTTTAATTTTCATGTCGGTGGTGATGGACGCCATGAAGTCTTCTATGTAGATCATCCCGTCCACATAGGGACATTCAATTTTTTCCAGCAGAGCTTTTGAGGTAATGATCGTCTTGAAATCACATTTATTCTGGGCATATTTGGCATTATGCTCAGCACCGGTCGAATAATTGATCATCACCGGGATTCGTCCGCTCATCAGAACTGCAATCTTGGTGAGAATGCAGCCGGCTGAAGTCGGCATCATGATTCCAATAAATCCTTTATCCAGCTTGCGGAAAAAACGGGAGAGGATTAAGCAGGCAATGAGAGATTTGGAGTAGGTGAGTTCTCGGTTGGTCGTAAAATCATGGATTGCCGGTTTTTTCCTGAACTGTTTGGCAATGTCTATAAATCGATGATGTAACAGCACCGGCAATCTCCTGATTAATGAAGTTTTTACGAGTTTGTCAAATATTGACAAACTCGTAAAAACTTCGATTTCCGATGGATAAGTAAAAAGCTTCATATTGGAGGCGTTCAATTTTTCTATCATTTCGGCGTACATACGGTACGTCGTAATGATAGAAAAATTGTAACAACGAACAAGATGAAGAGTTTTTACGACACCATCAAATATTGACATTTCTCGCCCAGGATCCACAGAGAAGTTGTGGCGAGAAGGGAAACCCTGAAGAGTCTCAACTACCATTTTTCTCGAAAATTGGCAACGTAAGCAGGGACTGAACAGGTAGCTCTGCCGGTCTGTGAATCAGTTTTTCAGGGCGAGTTCGGCAAGGTCGGTTATTGACTTGGGAATCTCTTTTTTTACCTGGATTCCCATGTCTTTCAGCTGTTCAGCCTGGGCGACCAGGTTGCCCCGACCGCGAGTCAGCTTGAGCAGCGCGCCATCATAGGTGCTGTGGCAGGTGGCCAGCTGTTTGCCGATTTTCTCCATCTCTTCCACAAAGCCGCGGAACTTATCATACATGATGCCTGCCCGTCTGGCGATCTCCAAAGAATTCTTGCTCTGATGCTCAAATTGCCAGATATTTTCAACAGTGCGAAGGGTTGCCAGCAGGGTGGTGGGAGTTACAATAATGATATTTTGGCTGAGTGCCTCGCCAAATAGATTGTCGTCCTGTTGGAAGGCGGTGGAAAAGGCAGCCTCGATAGGCATAAACATCAGGACGAAATCCAGAGAGTGTATTCCGGTCAATTCGGGATAATTTTTTTTGCTCAGGGTTGTGATGTGATCGCGAATGGCCCTAATAAGTCCAGCCATATGAACCTCACGCTGGGCCTCATCGTCACTGTTGATGTATTTTTCCCAGCTGACCAGTGATACCTTGGAATCTATTATTATATCTTTACCTTCCGGCAGGTGCACGAGTACATCAGGTTTGAGCAGCCTGCTATTGTGGTCTCGAAACCCGCCCTGTGTCTCATATTCGACCCCGCGCCGCAGTCCTGATCGCTCCAATACTCGCTCAAGAACCAGCTCTCCCCAGTTGCCCTGGATTTTCGTGTCGCTTTTCAGGGCCTTGGTTAGATTAATGGCCTCCTGGTTAACCTGTTGGTTGAGGTCTCGCAACTGGATAATCTCGTGCTTCAATGAGAGTCGTTCGCGGCTGTCGTTGCGATAAACTTCGTTAATCTCCTGTTTAAGGGAAGTCAGCTGATTGTTGAACGGCTGGAGGATAGCCTCTAATTTCTCTCGGTTCAGTTCGCTGAAGCGGACACTTTTTTCATCAAAGATCTGCTGAGCCAGGCCGGTGAACTGCAACCGTAATTCTTCACGGGCATCCTCCAGAAGCTGGAGTTTTTCGGTGGCGTGTTTTCTTTCATTTGTTAAAAGGGTAATCAGTTTTGCTTCCCTGATGGCGAGGGTGTTGAGCTTTTCAAGCCCTTCTGCACTCTGTTGTTCCGCTGCGGCGAGTTTTTTCTCTGTTGTCTGTTGTTGTCTTTTTAATTCGGTAACTTTTAAAAACAGGACAACGCAGGTGAGTAAACTTAGAGTGGCTGCTATGGACAGCAGCAGGACCAAAATCGAAAGTGAGAGGTCCTGCGGCAGGAAAACCTGTAAAAAAGTGACAAAGGCCTTGGCGAATTCATTCATGCTTGTGTCGCTGTGAGGAGCTGATTACATGGGCCACGGCTTATCTTTGCCGCCAATGATATGCAAATGGATGTGGAACACCACCTGTCCGGCCTTTGCCCCATTATTGAAAATTACCCGGTAGCCATCGACGGTGCCGTTTTCCGCGGCCAGCTGCGCACCGATACGGATAAGCTTGCCAACGAGTTTATCATCTGCCTCAACTACATCGGCGGGACCGGCAATGTGTTTTTTGGGGATCACCAGAAAATGGACGGGAGCCTGAGGGGAAATATCCCAGAATGCCAGGACGTCATCATCTTCATAGAGTTTTTTTGCGGGGATTTCGCCTGCAACAATTTTGCAAAAAATGCAGTCAGTCATGGTCGCTTCTCCTTGTTCTGTCATTATCCTGTTATTGATGGCGTCGTAAAAACTCTTCATCTTGTTCGTTGTTACAATTTTCCTATCATTACGACGTACCGTATGTACGCCGAAATAATAGGAAAATTGCACGCCTCCAATATGAAGCTTTTTACTTATCCATTGGAAATCGAAGTTTTTACGAGTTTGTCATTATTGAAATTGGGCACGAAACTACATGTATTTGTATTCTCTACAACAACGTATACAACAAGGGACGCTTTTCGTAAACGAATGGACGGTCGGTTTAGAGGTTTTAGTACCTTACAGATTGTTTTCCTGCAAGAAAACAATCTGTCTAAAGGTACTTACACCCCGCAAGGGGGTACTAAACGGAGTCCCCGTGCTTTGCGGGGGTTAGGCTGAAAAAAATAAAAAACCGCAAAACAGCATGTATGTTGGATACTGTTTTGCGGCAGAAGAATAAATAGGTTTATTTCAATTATTTTGTGTACTTGAATGTGAGTTTGTTCTTTTTCTCGTCGATAAACGCTTCACCGCCTTTGACCAATTGACCAAAGAGAATTTCCTCAGTCAGGGTGTCTCCTATCTCTTTCATGATCAGGCGCCTGAGCGGCCTGGCCCCATAGTCGGGGTCATAACCTTTCTTGGCCAGATAATTTCGAGCATTCTCACTCAGTTTGATGCTGACCCGTTTTTCGGCAAGTTGTGATTCCAGTTCTCTTATCAGTTTGTCAACTACCCTTTCGGTGGCATTCTGGTCGAGTGAACTGAAAGAGACGATGGCATCCAGCCTGTTGCGGAACTCGGGGGCAAAGAGTTTGTTGACTGCGGCTTGATCGTCACCTTTTTTGCTGGTGACAAAGCCGATGCTGGTGCTTGCTAATTCTCTTGCTCCGGCGTTGGTGGTCATGATAATTATGACGTTGCGGAAATCCGCTTTTCTTCCTGAATTGTCAGTAAGGGTCGAGTGATCCATCACCTGCAAAAGTATAGAGAATATGTCGGGATGGGCCTTTTCGATCTCGTCAAGCAGGAGCACCGAGTAAGGATGCTTACGAATGGCTTCCGTGAGCAAGCCACCTTGGTCAAATCCGACATAACCAGGAGGTGAGCCGATCAACCTGGCAACAGCATGCTTTTCCATGTACTCACTCATGTCGAAACGCTCAAAATGCACGTTGAGAGTAAATGCCAGTTGTCGGGCTACTTCGGTTTTCCCCACTCCCGTGGGGCCGGCAAATATAAAACTGCCGGTAGGTGAGTCCGGATTGCCAAGTCCGGCCCGAGAACGTTTTACGGCTGTGGTAACTGCTTCGATGGCGTTATCCTGACCAAAAACCACTTTTTTAAGATTTGTTGACAGCTCTTTCAGTTCATGGACTTCTGAAATTGAACTGCTCTTGGCGGGAATTCTGGCTATCCTGGACACTACTTTCTCAACATCGCCTATCTTTACCATGGAGCCCTGTCGGCCTTCGAGTCTGAAAAAGGAGCCTACCTCATCCATTATGTCGATCGCCTTATCCGGGAGGAAACGTTCGTTGAGATAACGGTCCGAAAGTTCCGCCATGGCTTTGAGAGAGTTCTGTGAATACCGAACATTATGATGTTCTTCGTATTTGTCTTTCAACCCTTTGAGGATGAGATGGGTATCCTCAACTGAAGGTTCCTCGATGTCGATTTTCTGAAATCGCCGTGAGAGCGCCCGGTCTTTTTCAATCTGGTTTTTATACTCTTCATAGGTCGTGGAACCAATGCAACGTAAAATTCCCGCCTGCAGGGCAGGTTTAAGCAGATTCGAGGCATCCATCGAACCTCCGCTGGTGGCTCCTGCCCCGACGATGGTGTGCATCTCGTCGATGAAAAGGATGGCATTTTCTTTTTGCTCTATGGCAGAGATCACGCTTTTTAGCCTTTTCTCAAAATCGCCGCGATATTTGGTGCCGGCGACCAGGGTTCCCATGTCGAGCAGGTGAATCTCAACACCCTGCAACAGGTCAGGAACCAGTGGTTTCTCACCTTTTCCCCTGGCAACCTTATCTTCATAAATGCGGAGCGCCAGTCCCTCGGCCATTGCCGTTTTGCCAACACCGGGTTCCCCGACAAGCAGCGGGTTGTTTTTCTTGCGTCTGCACAGTACCTGCATGATTCTGCTGATTTCTTCATTGCGACCGATAAGCGGATCGAGTTTGCCCTGAGCCGCATATTCAGCAAGATTGACGGTGAACTCCTCCAGCGCCTTGGCATCCTTTGTGCCCTTTTGAGGGCCAGGAGTCTCTGGTGTTGTGGTGTATGGTTCTTTCTGCAATCCATCGGCAGGCAGTTCATGGGAGATGAAGTTTACAACCGCCATTTTACCAATACCTATCGAGGTGAGGAAATAGACCGCATGGGATTCCTCCTCGGCAAGGATGGAAACCAGCACATCGCCGCTGTCAACCTGCAGTTTCCCGCAGCTCTGCACATGTGCAACGGCTCGCTGGAGAACCCTGTTGAAGGCAATGGTTTGGGCTGGCTCCCTGGAGCCGGTGTCGGAGAATTTGGGAACTTCCAAGAGGAAATATTTCTCCAGACGTTCCTTTAGCACCTGGATTGAGCCGCCGCATTCGCTTATGATGTAACTGGTGAGCTCGTCATGCAAAAGACCATAGAGCATATGCTCAACAGTCACATATTCATGATTGTGGGTCTTAGCTTCTCGAATAGCAAGGATCAGGGATTTTTCCAGTGTTTTACTCAGCATAATTCACGCATTTAGTTTGGTTAGAGCGGTTCTTTCACCTGTTAGACAGTTTCCATTGAACATCGAAGTGGAAACTCGTTTTTTTCAGCCAACTGATGTACTACCGCGATTTTCGTTTCGCAGATTTCTCGGGTATATATTCCGGCGATTCCTACTCCTTCGTTATGGACATTAAGCATTATTTTTGTGGCGTCATGGGGTGACTTGTGAAAAATGGTCTCAAGTATGGCAATGACAAATTCCATGGAGGTGTAGTCATCGTTGTGCAGCAGTACCTTGTACAGCCTTGGTTCTTTAGTTCTAATAGTATCTTCGGTAAGGACAGATCCTTCCCGGTGGTTTTTGTTCTCTGGCATCGTTCTACTGTACTATGGATTAATATTTAAACGCCGGTGAATATGATAATAAAATATTCATTTTCAGTATAACATAAACCTTCTTAGCAGGAAAACTTTGCGGACCCTTTAAGCATTGAAATAAAGAGTTCCTCAAGGACCAATTGTGCCGGCAGTGGGGACCCTTTTAGCCGGAATTCCGCATCGAGCAACATGGTCAGCCATCGTTTCAGACCTGAACAGGAATACTCAGAGGCCTTGGTGAAACTCATAAAAAGAGCGTATGGATGGCCCTGCAGCAGTTCACTCCACTCTCCCTGGGCCTTAAGGTCCGGGAGGTAATGACTCTGGAATTCTTTCGCATTCATCCCACGTCGCCATGCTGGTGAGGAACGCATTTGCAGTGAGCGGTAGATGAGGAGCTTTTTGAGAAAATTACGCATGGTGGAGAGGATGGCCAAGCTGTGAAATCCCTGTTGCAACAAGCGTGACAGGATACTCAGGGTTTTACCAACTTGTCTTTTGCTAAAGGCATCGGTCAGTTCATACAGGGCGTCTTCGCGGTTGCGTGTTACCATAGTTTCCAGGTCGTTGCTGGTAATAACCAGCCGGTCACCCACATAATGCGCTAGTTTCTCTGTTTCAGTTACAACGGCCACCGGATGAAAACCGACGCGCTCAAGAAAAAGTTCCACCGTCTGTGGATCTATTTTTTTGCCGAATTCCAGCAATGTCTTCTGCATCATCTCTTTGAGCACATCTTTCTGCTCACTTTGCGCAGCGGCGTTAGCCCCTGAAGCAACGGAACAGTCGACAATTGTTCCATTTTTCTTGATATAGGTGAACAGACGTTGGCGTTTATCCACCGTTTCTGCGGTCAAAAGAAGAATGTTTCCATCCGGAAGTCCTTTGTCAAATGCCTCGATATACCGGTCGACCAGATTAGTTCTATTGACTTTGGTCGTTTTCTGCGATTCTGTGAGGAGCTGGTCAGCCCAGGCCAGGCTCTCTTGCGGTTTCTCAAAAGCGAAAATCTTTTTCCATTCCTGCCGGCTTATTTCTGAAAGCGGGCTGGGGCCGTCGATTTTGAGCTCAACAGCCTGTATCATTGCCTGCAAGTGACGAAAGGCAGGTCCGGGACGACCAGCCTGAAACGACTGGGCCGCCTTTGCCCAGATTTCGGAAACGACAGTTTTACTATGAAAAATTCGGCTATCTGAGACTCGGTAGAGTTGTCGACCCGGTAGCAGGCTGAAACTCATCAGTCGGGCAAGGGTCTGGCCGGGGTCTTCAGCATCTCCGTCTACACTGTGCACGGCTCCCGGTTTTTGTGCAAGGAGTTTTTCCTGGACGGTATCGGCTGCCTCCTTGCAGAGGAATCGCTCGCCGAAAAAAAGGAAGACTTGAGACTCAAAAGGAAAAGACCCATCCTGAAGCCGTGCGAGGAGTTCCGATCGTTTAATCTGTGCCATGTGTTTGTCCTGTCCAGGTATTGCATCCCGAAAAAGAATACGAGGATGAATTGTCATTGTTGTTAAGGGCATCCAAATTATTCCCCAAACAATAATAGAAATAGAATAGTTGTTTTCCCTTGGATTTCCAAGTTTTCAATTGTAAAACAGATCGGATAGTATAAAGAACCGCAAAGTCCAAAAAAAAAGAGAGAGAAAAGTGAAATTTCCAAAGAGAAACGAACCATGCTGGTGCAACAGCGGCAAAAAGTATAAGAAGTGTCATCTACCTTCCGATGAGCTGGGTGAGACTTCTCCTCCCGGCATGCAAAAAAATCTGGTCAGAAAGCCGACGGTCTCTCCTGGTAAAATAAGTCCAACCAACTCTGTTCCAGATTATATCAGTCTTCCTGAATATGCAATAACAGGTGCCCCTACCTCCGTCAAATCTTCCTGTAAAAAAGTAACTGTCGATCAGATTGACCGGATGCGAAAGGCAGGAAAGATTGCCCGCGATGTGCTGGATACTGTGCTTGCCAAGGTGCGACCCGGGATCACCACCGATGAGCTTGACCGGATCGCCCACAACCGAATCATCGAACTTGGTGCATATCCAAGTCCTTTGAATTATATGGGCTTTCCAAAATCAATCTGTACCTCCATAAACGAGGTGGTGGTACACGGCATTCCCGATAGCAGGGCACTGGTTGGAGGCGATATCATCAACTGCGATGTAACCGTCTATGCCTATGGTATGCACGGCGATTGTTCCGAAACCGTTTTCGTCGGGGAGGTCGACGAAGATTCCAAAAAACTGGTTCAGGTAACCTGGGAGTGTCTGATAAAGGCAATCGATGTTGTGAGGCCTGGGCAGCGGCTCAATGCAATAGGCCGGGTAGTAGAAAATCATGCCGGGCAGAATGGTTTTAGTGTGGTTCGTGAATTTACCGGGCATGGAATAGGCGAATCATTTCATATGATTCCTTATGTGGCCCATTTTTTCGAGCCGAAGAATTCGACGATTTTAGAAGAGGGCATGACCTTTACTATCGAGCCGATGATTAATGCCGGGCGTGCCGAGTGTGTTATATGGCCCGATAGATGGACGGCGGTAACCTGTGACCTGGCGAGAAGCGCCCAGTTTGAGCATACTCTTCTAGTAACCTCCGATGGTGTGGAAATCCTCACCGGCGGGCGGGAACCCTGGTTTTTGAAGGTGGGTGATAGGTAAACGCTTTGTGAGCCGCTCTAACTCTCCCACAAAAATCCGCCATATTCAAACCATTTTTATCTTGTTTTTGCCGTTTTGCTTACTGTTTTTTCCGTGTCGTAAAATTTTCCAGACATTTCTCCGACATAACCCTATTGTATGGTACCAATTCATCTGCAATTTGAGCGCACCTATCCCCTTACGGTTTTTAAACTTGTCGGCGTTCGGCGGTTGGTCCGTCCGTAGCCTTCATCTTCATTTTTTGCGGTGTATCTCATCGTGACAAATGGTGCACAGGGTAATGAGATTGCTCTCTGTATTTTCGCCACCTTCCGCATGGGGCTTTTGGTGATGTAATTCCAAATGGCGCGGATCGGAACGGTTCCACATTTCATGGGACCAATTGCATGTAGTACACTTGTAATCGTCCCTCCTAAGCACATTTCTTTTTATAGGATCAGGAATGTGCCGGTCATGCTCCGGGCTTTGCCGATCTGCCTCAAGCAGATAAACACCAACTTCAAGATCAGGACGGCCGGTATTTTGGGTGACTACCGGCCAACCGTATTCAGTACGTAGCTCTCTGACTCTTCTTGCCCATTCAGATCTGTCTTTTGCCAGGTACTTCAATTCCTCGCCGGTTACTTTCTGACCTATGTTTTTTCTCAAATATTTTAATATCTTGTCGCGGACGGCAACATTCTCTCTTCTTATTTCGTTGGCCAGGTTCCAACGATGGGCGGCCTCCCTGTCTTGTTCAGAAGAAAGCAATATATAATGAGAAGGCCCCATAGATGTTACATCAATATTGAAGAGTGGGAATTCATTTTCATCCGCCATTTGTTTGGCTGTAAGGCCGCTCACAATTGGCCACCCAAACTGGACTTTAAGTTCACGCACCCTTCGGGCATATTCCTGAATTCCTGAAACGACGAGCAATTCGTCGCCGCTTATTATGACGGCCGGATATTATTTGAAATAATGGAGGATTCTATCCCGTGCACTTCTTTTAACGGACGAGGGAATTAGAGATTTCCCTAAATCTCGTAAATAGTGAAAGCAGGGGACAAGCGAGAGGACCTTATTTCGTAAGCTCTCGGATTTTAATTCCTGTTCAAAATTGGTTAATAATTTCTGTAACTCTTTTCTGATTTCTTCTGATTTCATATGCGATTTTTCTCGTCTTAATTTTTGAGAAACGAAAGGAGTTTATTTTTTATTTTGGGCTTATCATTAACCTCGCAGGTCCATATAACCAGAGCATCCCAATCTAAGATCTTGAGATTATGGATTGATTCCTTGTCCCTCTCCATATTCTTGTCCAATTTTTCACGCCAAAAATTTTTGTTGGTTGTTGGCCGCTTAGCCCGTGGGCAATCCGTATGACCATGCCAGAAACAGCCATGCACAAAAATAACTTTATGGTACTTAGGCAATGTTATGTCAGGTTTACCGGGCAAATCTTTTCGATGGAGCCTAAATCTGTACCCCATGCCATGAAGTAAAGAGCGAACTATTAATTCAGGCTTAGTGTTTTTGCCGCTTACACGCGACATAATTTGACTTCGTTTTTTTCTTGAGAAGACGTCCATTGTTCATATCTTTGTTCAAGTAATAACCTAACGACATCTGCCACTCGAGCAGCAAGGAGAGGTGGCACTGCATTGCCGATTTGTTTTGCTATCTCTATTTTTGAACCTAAAAATTTGAAGCTGTCAGGAAAACTTTGGAAACGGGCGGCTTCTCTGTGCGTGATTGGCCGATGCTGCTCAGGATGCAAATAGCGCCCTTTTTCCGGTTTAAAAAACTCTGTGCGTATTGTGACCGAAGGTCTATCCCACCAAAGCCGGCCAAACAAATCGGTGCTACCTGATTTTTTTCTGATCCAACATTGAGGTGTTAACTCTGGAGCAATTCGTTGTAAATCAAAACGGTTCATTCCTTCGCTTGGTATTGCTCGATATCGTTTCTTGCTAAGTTCTGTTGGATTCCTGCCAAAATGCAAATCAAGAGGTGTCCGGACATTTCTAATTGCAGTCCCCACGGGGGGTGGTAAATCAGAAATAGCATCTCTGACATTTTTCCATTTTTGTGGTGGCGTTAAATATTCTTCTCGGTTGAAAGGAAGAGTTGCCTGTTTACCATTACCATTGAGGTTAAAGTGGGTTTTTCGCGGAGGGAATAAAATAGAAGGGTCTGTGAACTTACAGCCGATAATAAAAGCTCTCGTTCGAGTTTGCGGAACGCCGTAATCGGCGGCAATTAATTTATCTTGCCAGACTTTAAACCCAAGAGATGTAGCTGCACCAACAATTTCTCCATGTTCAAATGTGCCAAGTAACTGCGGGACATTTTCCATAACAAACACAGATGCACCGCATCTTTCCACGACTTCAAGGAATGGACGCCACAATTCCTTGCGTGGATCATTTGCTCGATTTTTGTTCAGGAGGCTGAAGCCTTGGCATGGCGGCCCGCCTATGACTACATCCGCTTGAGGAATTTCGATTTGTCTTTTTTCTAATATCTCAACTATGTCGCCCGCAACGGAATGTGGGCCAAAATTTTCATTATATGTGTCAACGCAGAACTGATTAAAATCATTGGCCCAAACCGACTGAAAAGGTTGACCGAAAACTTCCGAAAAGCCTAAAGACATACCGCCGGCCCCGCAAAATAAGTCTATGATTCGGTAACGTCTTGGGTCTTGGAGCAAATTTCCTGAACAGCGAGAGACATAAGTCGCTTCGTCTTCTCTTAAGATGAATGTTTTGTCTATTTTTATAGAATTTTCAATTTGATACATAACATATTCGCCTTATCGATAGAATCCTTTATTAGTCATTAGTTACTCTACCATCTTGAGAGCAATTTTCATCTCAGTAATTATTTTTCGGTTGCCGAATGTTACTTGTAAATGCATTCCCATAAAACCACTTCAATGAAAAAAAAATTGTTACACCGAGGACATACAGTTATTTCTTGTGATTTGAAATTCAACCCTGCCCGTGATTATATATCACCAAAGAGGAATTCAATCAGTAGTCATGACCACTTTTTGACCATCGATCGAGAAAAACCGCCAGCCAAACCGCAAGCTTTTGATAAGTGTTTCTTTTGCACTGGCTATCCAGGTAAGCGAGGAACGAGACTCCGGACCGTTGGCGATTATGCCAAATGGCAGACCCATCCCCATGCTATCTTATCACCCCATCACCATCATCTCTCGATAGCGTATTTCCTGATTTTATTGTCAAGCGTCGTGCGGGTGATATGCAGCAGCTTGGCTGCTTCACTCTTGTTGCCGCCGGTCTGTGCCAGGGTTTGCTCGATGGCGAGCTTCTCAACCTCCTGCAGGGATTTGCCGGCCATACCGTGAGAAGTCAAGGTTTCCGGCTTGCCGTAGATTTCCTTAAAATGTTTGGTTATGATCGGCGGCAGGTCCTTTTCGGCGATAAATTCGCCTGCGGCAAGAATCACTGCGCGCTCAACGGCGTTTTCCAGTTCGCGGACATTGCCGGGCCAGCCATATTTGCCGAGCATGTCCATTGCAAACGGAGTGAACCCCCTGAGTGGTTTTCTGTTCAGTTCGGAATATTGTGTGAGAAAGTAGCTGGCCAGAAGCGGAATATCTTCCAGGCGCTCACTTAAGGACGGCAGCCACAGATTCACCACATTCAGGCGATAGTACAGATCTTCCCGGAAGCTGCCCTTCTGCACTTCAGCCAGCAGGTCTCGGTTTGTCGCGGCAATGATCCGCACATCCACATGGAGTATCTTGTCGCCGCCCACCCGTTGAATTTCCCGTTCCTGAATGGTTCGGAGCAGCTTGGCCTGCATGGGCAGAGGGATTTCTCCTACTTCATCGAGAAAAATCGAGCCGCCGTCGGCCTGCATGAAGCGCCCGTCCCTGCGTTTGTCCGCCCCGGTGAAGGCGCCTTTTTCATGGCCGAAGAGTTCCGATTCCAGCAGGGTGTCGGTCAGCGCCGCGCAGTTGACTGTGATGAGGTTCTTCTTTCTGCGGTTGCTGTTGGCATGGATAGCCTTGGCGATGAGTTCCTTACCCGTGCCGCTTTTACCGGAGATCAGGATCGTCGCCTCGGTTGCGGCAACGGTCCGCACCATCTCGAGAAGTTCGCGCATGGGCCGACTGTTGCCGATGATATTCGTGAGACTCGAATCTTCCCCGAGCCGTTCCCTGAGCGACTGGTTTTCCTTGAGCAGGGTCATATGCTCAAGGGATCGCGCAAGCGTCAGTTTGAGTTCATCGAAGTTGAGCGGCTTGGTCAGATAGTCATATGCGCCGAGCTTCATGGCCTCTACCGCGGTATCCACCGATGAGTAGGCGGTCATGATGATAACCGGGATAGCCGGATTGATTTCCTTGATCCGTTCCAGGGCCTCGATACCGCTTACCTTGGCCATCCGTACATCCATGAGCACGGCATCATAAGGTGTTTCCCTGACCTTATCAATGGCCTCGCCGCCGTCCTCCACACCGACCACACCATGGCCCCAGCCGGCGAGAATGGTTTTCAGCATGGAAAGGTGTCCCTTGTCATCGTCAACAATCAGAATTGAAGCGGTCATGATTTCATACCTCGGTCGATACCGGCAGGAAGGGAGAGGGAAAATGTTGTGCCGTCAGGACCGGTGTGCTCCACTTCTACCTGTCCTCCATGGGCTTCGACAATCTTATGGACGATAGCCAGGCCAAGTCCCGTCCCGGTTTGTTTGGTGGTAAAATAGGGGTTGAAGATTCGGAACCGGGCGTCTTTCGGCAACCCTGCTCCGGTGTCGCCAATGCGGAGCAGGACATTTGATCCTTGCAGTTGTGCGGACACGTTTAGTTCACCGCCATCCGGCATGGCCTGGATCGCGTTGATGTAGAGGTTGATCATCGCCTGGGTGAGCCGGTCGGGATCAACCTGGATCGAACCGATTTCCGGAGCCGCGACAATGGAAATCTTCACCCCTGCGCTTTCCGCTTCCTGCTTCACCAGCCGGAGCGAGGAATCGAGCAGCGCGCCAAGCCCGATGTCTTTTTTCTTGATGTCGGCTGGACGGGCCATTTCCAGCAATTCGGAGATGACCCGGTTGAGTCTGTCCACTTCCGAGGTCATCAACTCGGCGGCCTTCCTATTGTCGCTTTCCTCAGGGAACAGGGAACCGAAATAGGTTGCATATCCCTTGATCGAACTGAGGGGATTGCGAACCTCGTGGGCCACGCCGGCGGCAATATTGCCGATTGCCGCCATCCGGTCGGCCTTGCGGATTTCCTCCTGGAGCTGTTTGACCTGACTGAGGTCGCGAAGCATGAACATCTGTCCGACGACAGTTCCCTCCCCGGTGAGGATGTCCGTCACCACGGCGACAATGGGCAGTTTTCGCGGGCCGTCGGCGTTCAGATCCAGCTCCGCCTCTACGACAGGCTGTTCCCGGCTCACCTGCGTATGCAGCCGCCACAGCGCAGAAGGCAGGATATCTGCCGCTGGTCGGCCCCGGATCTCTGCCGGCACGGTCACATCAGCACCAAGCATGCCCAGGGCGATGGTATTGACATAGATTATTTTCCGGTCCGGGCCGTAGACGATGATGCCCTCCGGGATATTGGCAACTATTTCCGAGGTCAGGGCCTGGGAGTCCTGCAACAATTTTCTGGATTGCAGGTGGCTTTGCATCCAGAACAGCGAGACGACTCCGCCGAAACCGAGCAACAGCAGGATTCCCGACATGGTAAGAGTGAGCGAAATGTCTTCGCCGATAGCTTCCTCGAAAGGGGTGACGTCCATACCGATCAAAATAATAGGCTGCTGTCCGGGGCCGGGGATCCGGTCCCGGTCCAGGCCATGCATCCGGCCCGGCTGCCATCGTTCGCTGGGGGGCATGCCCATCCTAATGCCGAACCGGCCCTGCATCATTTGTCGCATACGACTGCGCATTGTTCCGGAATTGCTAAATTTCTCATCCCCGGGCAGCACCGGTTGGAAAAGTTTGTACACCTCGAAAGACTTTGGAATATTCGTCCGCTCAACAATACGCCATTGCATATCCGTGGAAGCGTGCATTGAGGCCACTATGTCCGGTGCGATCAGTGTCTGTCCAATTCGGGACCCATCGCTGTGGACCAGGACACGCCCCGATGAATCGACGATGGCGATGTAGAGGATATCCGGCTGCGAAGCGGTTTCGTGCAACAGTACCTGAAGGTTCGGTTCGTTTCCCATCATGCCCATCATGCCGGTCCGGGCGCCGGCTTCGAGGGCATTGATCAGGGCGCCGCCTTTTTCTCTGAGCACTTGCTCCATGTACTTCTTCTCCCGGTTATAATTCATGATCGCCAGTACCAGCACGACTCCCACGAGGATAAGACTCATGCCGATGACGACCCATGGAGAAACATTGCCTATTAATGCTTTCAATCGATTTTTCATTTGTTCTGCTTTATTGCCTGCTTGCAAGAGAAGTGTTTAATTATCGGACATGAGTCGTTGCCTGTGTCTAATTTTTAATCAATTATGTGCTCCGTGACAAGTCTTATCCCGTCGATTGCATTTTCGTACGTTGAAATAGTCTTTAATTACATAAGCTTAATTGTTCAAATTTGTTTTGGCATGGCTATTGCTAAATTTAGGGCAAAGGTTAATCACAAAGGTTAATCGCAAAACCATAAATTCCTACTTGGAGGACTTTAGTTATGAAAAAAACAGGTATCATCCTGGTTCTGGTCGCCGCCGCTGTTTTCGCATACATGTCCACGAACGCTTTCGCCTGGAACAACTCGGGCTGTGGCGGATACGGTTACGGTATGATGAACAGTGGCCACCGCATAATGAACGGCGGATATAACATGATGGGTGGTGGATACGGCATGATGAACAACTATCCGGGCAACATCGACAATGAGGCGTATCAAGCCTTCCGGCAAGAGACCGCGGCCATAAGGTCGAGCATGGCCGCTGACGAAGCCGAACTGAATGCAATTATGGCCGGTGCCAATCCCGATGCCAAGCGTGCCCGGGTGTTGTCTGAAAGCATCTCGGACAAACAGAACCAGCTTGCTGAGGCTGCACGCAGAAATAATATTCAACCAGCCGGCAGTGGTTTGTACTGTGGCTCCTGGTGACAGTATCCTTCACGGGGAGGGGCGCACGATGCTCCCTCCCCGTGACACGATGGTTTATCTAAGCAGCATTACCCTTTAATCAAAGAGGCTCATATGTGGGGATGTAGTTGGAACGGAATGTTCGGCACGGGAGGTTGGCCGATGGGAGGAGGGCCATTCGGCATGCTTTGGACTGTTCTTCTCCTTGTCGGTGCTATATATCTGATTGCCGGACTTTTGCGGCGCCTCGGCTCAGGAGGTGTCAGCCATTCTGATCGCCATGATTCGATGAATATAATTAAGGAAAAGTATGCGAAAGGTGAAATAACGACTGACGAATACCAACGGATGAAAGATATCCTCTCGAGCTGAAGAATACGACGATTATAGAAGAGTGTATGACCTTTACCGTCATCTTATTTCATCCGGGACCTCCCGCATAACAGCCGTGAGGTCCTTTGTGCAATCCTGCCGATCTCTTGAAAAAAACTCCTTGAAATTCCTGCCGAAAACTTCTTCGCCTGAATACCCGGCGACGCCGGGGTACCCCTTGGGAAACAACAATTTTTATCGAATGAAACTGTAAGTTGAGTGGAGTTCTTCCGTAGTGTTACCTCAACAACTGTTGACACAATAAAGAGTGAAGGTGTCAAAGGAGTTACGGCTCTCGATCAGGTCCTGATGAGTCGCATCGGCTCTTCCAACAAAACTACAAAAATGTCATGAATTAGCATGGTAAATGACAAAAATGAATAAATATATTATTCATCTTTTGTAGTTATTGATTGTAATCAAAGATCATAACGTCCTTTAATTAAACGATTAATACCAAATAACCAGAGTGTGGCACTGCTTTTGCTAATCAAAGAAACAAAATTGTGACAATAAGGAATGAGATCGATCAGATTAAATTTTCACACACAACAAGGAGGCAAGTATTGATATTAGGCAAGGACATTGAGCAGAAAAATGTCCGAAGCATGTTGGGACCTTTTCATCCATGAACGAGATACCAAGGAACTTATTTACCATTATGATGGTAGGTATTCACTGATGCAAGCTGTCTGGTAGGAGGCGCAGGTCATGAAATTTGTAACAGCAATAATTAAACCGTATAGGCTGACCGATGTCCGAGAAGCTCTCACGGCTATTGGTGTCACCGGCCTGACTGTGACCGAAGTTAAAGGATTTGGTCGCCAGAAAGGTCATACCGAAATCCATCGGGGTGCGGAATATGTTGTTGAGTTTTTTCCTAAGATAAAATTAGAGGCCGCCATTCCCGATGACCTGTTGAATCAAGTTGTCGAGGCAATAAAAAAGGCCGCACATACCGGCCAGATCGGCGATGGAAAAATATTTGTTTTCGATCTTGAACAAGTGATGCGTATTCGTACCGGGGAAACCGGTGCCGGTGCTATATAACCAGTTGAAAAGTTTGGCATAAATAAGGACCTTGAGGCAGATTATTCTCATGCAAAAAAAATATGAAAATAGTCTGCAAGGCACAAAATCTTGAGAGGATTTACTTCCATGAATAAAAAAATTGCATTTCTCTTCACCATGCTTTTTGTGGTGTTCGCCGTTCATTTTGCCGGTGATGCCTTCGCCCTTGATACTCCCGTCCCAGACAAAGGTGACACTGCGTGGATGATGGTTTCCACATTATTGGTAGCACTGATGACTATTCCCGGCCTGGCCCTTTTTTATGGTGGTCTGGTTCGGACTAAAAATATGCTCTCCTTGCTTATGCAGGTGTTCACTGTGTTTGCTCTCTGTATTGTTCTTTGGGTCATCTATGGCTACAGCGTTGCTTTTACCGAAGGCAATGCCTTTTTTGGTGGTTTGAGCAAAATATTCCTCAAAGGTGTAACTATTGACTCCGTTGCTGCAACGTTTAGCAAAGGTGTGGTTATCCCTGAATTTGTTTATATATTTTTTCAGGCCACCTTCGCTGCGATTACCCCTGCGTTGATTCTCGGAGCCTTTGCGGAACGCATGAAATTTGCTGCAGTCCTGGCTTTTATCACTCTGTGGTTCACCTTTGCATATTTGCCGATGGCACACATGGTTTGGTTTTGGGCAGGTCCGGATGCATATACCGATGCCGATGCAGCAGCAAAGGCCGGAGCAATCGCCGGTTTTCTTTTCCAGAAAGGCGCAATCGACTTTGCCGGTGGAACCGTTGTTCATATTAACGCCGCTATCGCCGGTCTGATCGGTGCCTTTATGGTGGGTAAGCGTGTCGGTTACGGTAAGGAGTCAATGGCTCCACACAGTCTGACTATGACTATGATTGGTGCTTCCCTCCTTTGGGTGGGTTGGTTCGGCTTCAATGCCGGGTCAAATCTTGAGGCTACAGGTGTTGCTGCCCTGGCCTTTGGCAATACCATGACAGCAACCGCCGCGGCTACTTTGTCCTGGCTTTTCGCGGAGTGGGGGCTTAAGGGCAAACCATCAATGCTCGGTGCTGCATCCGGTGCTGTTGCAGGTCTTGTAGCCATCACCCCGGCATGTGGTTGGGTTGGTATTGGTGGAGCGCTGGTGATCGGTTTGGCAGCCGGTGTGGTCTGTCTCTGGGGTGTCAATGGTCTGAAGCGTATGCTCGGTGCTGACGATGCACTCGATGTTTTCGGCGTTCACGGAGTCGGTGGTATTCTTGGCGCTCTATTGACCGGAATATTTGCCAACCCAGCACTCGGCGGCATGGGCATCTATGATTATGTAGCCAACAAGGTTGCAGATTATTCAACCATCGACCAGATGATCAGCCAGATCTGGGGTGTCGGCCTGACGATTGTCTGGTCCGGTATCGTCTCGATAGTAGCCTATAAATTGGTTGATATGGTTATTGGCCTGAGAGTTCCGGAAGATCAAGAACGTGAGGGACTGGATATCACCAGCCATGGGGAATCTGCCTACAAGTTTTAATTGTTGAGAGTATTTAAAAAAAGGCTCTCCGTACGGTTTTTGATGCCGGGATGGAGGGCCTTTATATGATTGGAAAAAATGTGCAGGGAGACGGTTTGGAACGCAGCAGGGACCGGATCTGCCTCACACAACCCGATAGGATCCGGTCCGGGAAATATATTCCTCGGAATTACCTGAGGCTCTCGTTAATCTTTTGCAGTGCATCGTTACCGGGACAAAGATCCGCTTCGTTCAGACTGTTGAGGGGCCTGAGGCTCGAGTTGATGATATCGTGGGTCTCCATAATCTCCTGATTGACATATAAAAGGCCGGTGAGCAGCCTGCCCTTGACTTTTTCTAACTCCAGATTATTCACGGCAGTGAGCCTGTCGGTGACATTTTTGCTCGAATCAGGCTTATGCAGATGAATGATACTGCCGTCATGCATTACCACCTCCTGGCTGGAGCCCTCCGGATAATGGGCGAGGATCTCCTGTTGGAGAGGGACAAAATCGAAAGTATTGGTCGCCTCGATGTGTTCCCGTACGTATTCGTAGCTCTTGGTCGAAGTGGAGGTGTTATTGAAAGTGACGCAGGGTGATATGACATCGATAAAGGCCAGACCACTGTGGGCTATAGCTCCTTTTATCAGGGGTACCAGTTGCTGCTTGTCACCGGAAAATCCTCTCGCTACATAACTGGCGCCAAGCTCAATGGCCAGTTCGCACAAGTCAATCGAGGTGTACGGATTTGGTGTACCTTTTTTGCCGGCCGATCCTTTGTCGGCGGTTGCCGAATCCTGTCCCTTGGTCAGGCCGTAGCAGCCGTTGTTCATGCAGATATAATTGAGATTCAGGTTACGTCGCAGAGCGTGGGCAAACTGGCCCATGCCTATGGAGGCGGTATCTCCGTCACCGGAGATGCCAATATACAAAAGATCCCGATTGGCCATGTTGGCGCCGGTGGCAACAGAAGGCATACGACCATGGACGGAATTGAAGCCGTGGGATTTGCTGAGGAAATACGCGGGCGTTTTGGAAGAACAGCCGATGCCGGATAATTTTACCACCCGGTGTGGTTCAACCGACAGTTCGAAACAGGCCTGAATTATGGCGGTTGTGGTCGAATCATGACCACAACCGGCACAGAGTGTGGAAATTACGCCTTCATAATCCTTGCGGGAATATCCTGCTGAATTTTTAGCAAGTTTGGGATGACGAAATGTTGGTCGTTCGAAGCTCATGCTTTTCCTCCCTTGGAGTCCCGGGGACTGGTTTGAGTCGGAATATCAAGACTTGCCTGGATTTTTTCGGTGATGAAATCTGCTGTGATGGGTAAGCCTTCATAGTGCAGTACAGATTGTAATTTCCTCGGTGAAATTGAGCATTCAGTCATCAACATGGTGCGAAGCTGCCCATCGCGGTTTTGTTCAATAACAAAAATAGTCTCATGATCATTGATAAAGGCAATTACCTCGTCCTGAAACGGAAAGGCCCGTATTCGCAAGCTGTTGATTTTCAGACCACTCTTTGCAAAACGGCTAATAGCCTCATAAGCTGCGTGGGTGGTTGTCCCGAAAAAAACGACACCGATTCCAAAATCAATATCTCTGATCTTTATTCTTGGGGTCGGAACCAGGCTGCGTGCGGTCTCCCATTTGACCAGAAGACGTTCCATTCCCGCCTGATATATTGTGCTGTATTCAGTGTATGCGGCATATTCGTTGTGGGAGGTTCCCCGGGTTACAAAAGCCCCTTTGGTGGGATGAGTGCCGGGAAGGGTCCGGTAACAGATGCCATCACCGTCCACGTCCAGATAGCGTCCCCATTTTTCTTTGAGATTGTCCAGGTCTTCGGCGGAAAGCACCTTGCCCCGGTCATATTTTCGGCTATCGTCCCAGTGCAGAGGAGCACTGACATGGTCGTTCATGCCCAGATCGAGGTCGGACATAACAATAACCGGAGTCTGTAACCGGTCGGCGAGATCGAAGGCGTCGGCCCCGAGCTCAAAACATTCTTTCGGATCACAGGGAAAAATCAAGACGTTTTTGGTGTCACCGTGGGAGGCGTAGGCGCAGGAGAGCAGGTCGGCCTGTTGGGTACGGGTGGGCATGCCGGTACTTGGCCCAGTTCTCTGGACATTCACGAGTACCGCCGGAATTTCGGCAAAATAGGCCAGGCCAAGAAATTCAGTCATCAATGAAATTCCCGGGCCGGAAGTGGCGGTAAAGGCTCGGGCGCCATTCCAGGCGGCACCGATGACGATGCCTAGAGCTGCCAGCTCATCTTCGGCCTGAATAATGGCTACTTTATGCCTTCCTGTGTCTTCTTCTGTCCTGAACATCTTGGTGTACCGTGCAAATGCTTCGATAACCGAGGTGGAAGGAGTGATCGGGTACCAGCCGGTAACCGTTGCTCCGGCATAAACGGCACCAAGGCCAAAGGCGGAATTACCGTCCATGAGGATTTCATCTTTTAGTTTATCAGTTTTTCGTACCGATAATTTACAGGCACCCCGGTGATGTTCTTTGGCGTATTGGTAGCCGATTTCGAGTGCTTTGATGTTTGGTTCCGCCAGCTTGGGCTTTTTTTTGAACTGTCTCTCTATGGATTCGGTAAGAATGGAAAAATCCATATCGAGCAGAAAGGCGAGGGAGCCTACATAGATAATATTTTTAAGCAGCTGTCTAAGTTTTGGGTTTTGGAACGCATCATTGCACAGACGAGTGAGCGGGATGCCGATGGTGGTAATGTCATCCCTGTCAAATTCCTCTGACAAGTCTTTGGTGGAATCGTATAAAAAATAACCGCCGGGCAAAACTTCCTGGTAATCCTTGAAGAGGGTTTGGCCGTTGACTGCGACAACCATATCAAGGCCACCCCGTCTGCCAAGGAAACCATGTTCATTGACCCGTACTTCGTACCAGGTCGGCAAGCCCTGAATGTTTGAAGGGAAAATGTTTTTCGGACTGACGGGCACTCCAAGTCGAAAAATAGCTTTGGCAAAAAGATTGTTGGCGCTGGCTGAGCCTGAACCATTGACGTTGGCGAAGCGGACAACAAAGTCATTGATACTTTCTATTTTGTTCATTTTTGACCTGCCACTGCAGAATTATAGGTGTATTGAATCATTTCCCAGGACGAGGTTGGACATCGTTCAGCACAGAGACCGCAATGCAGGCAGACGTTTTCATCTTTGACCATAACTCTGCCGGTAGGCAGGACCGGGGAGATGTAAAGAGCCTGCTCTCGGTTGTCGGCCGGAGCCAACAGCCTGGATCTGAGATCCTCTTCGTCGCCATTGTCAGTAAAGTTAATGCAAAACTCCGGGCAGATATCGACGCAGGCGTCACATTCTATGCAGGTGGAATACTCAAAAACGGTCTGGACATCACAATTCAAACAGCGAAGGGACTCCTCGTGACCTGTCTTTTTACTGAAACCCAGTTCAACTTCCACCAACCTGTTTTTAAGTGATTTTACCCGGTCAACTGTGGGAACCGCATAGCGTTTATCGTCGGAAACATGGCTGTCGTAAATCCAGTCCTGCATACCCATTTTCTGGTTGAATAAATTGGTCCGTGGCCCAGGGCGGTTGTGGAGATCCTCGCCCTGACAGAAGAGATCAATGGAGATGGCTGCCTGGTGTCCATGTTCAACTGCGGTGATCACATTTTTGGGGCCAAAAGCGGCGTCGCCGCCAAAGAAGATGTTCGGCACGGAAGACTGATGCGTTACTTTGTCAAGCTCGGGAAGGCCCCACTGATTCATTTTAATTCCTATATCCGGCTTGATAAAAGGAAAGGCGTTCAATTGGCCGACGGCAAGGAGTACCTGGTCACAGGCGATGAAGACCGGCGGTTCATCAGTGGGTATCAGTTTGCGTTTGTTGTTTTCGTCGTATTCGGCAGTCATCTTTTGGAAGTGCATCCCTGTTAATTGGCCGTCTTTGACAACAAAGTCAACAGGTGAATGGTTGTCGATGATGGGGATTCCTTCATCTTCGGCATCTTCAATTTCCCAGGGAGACGCCTTCATGTCGGCCCGGGGGCTGCGGACAATGACCTTGACGTCTTCTCCGCCAAGTCTTCTAGCCATCCGGCAACAGTCCATGGCAGTGTTGCCGCCGCCGAGCACCAATACGGTTTCAGGGGTCGATGTTACATGACGGTATAAAACCGCAGCGAGCCATTCGATGCCGATAAAAATAGAGGCATTGCCTTCCTGTCTGCCCGGAAGGTTTGGCAGATCGCGGCCGCGAGGGGCGCCGGTGCCGACGAAAATGGCGTCGTAGCCCTTGTCGGCAATTGTTTTCAGGCTGTCTACATAGTGGTTGAAATGGGTGGTAACGCCCATGTTCAGGATCCTGTCAACCTCCTCGTTGAGTACCTTCTCGGGTAAGCGAAAAGAGGGCACCTGGGTACGTATAAATCCACCGGCCTTGGACTGGTCGTCATAGAGGTCCACTTCATAGCCTAAGGGCAGCAGGTCGCGGGCGACGGTGAGTGATGCGGGGCCGCCACCGATAAGGGCAATTTTTTTGCCGTTTTTTTCACTTGGAATTATCGGCATAAAGTTCTTGCTGTCACTTTTATAGTCGGAAGAAACCCTTTTCAATCGGCAGATGGCGACTGGGGTTTCCTCGACACGGGTTCGTCGACAAGCGGGTTCGCACGGTCGGTCACAGATACGGCCGAGGATGCCGGGGAACACATTGGAAATCCAGTTGATCTTGAACGCCTCATCGTATTTACCCTGGCTGATCAACCGAATATATTCCGGTACCGGCGTGTGTGATGGGCAGGCATACTGGCAATCGATGACTTTGTGAAAATATTCGGGATCTTCAATATTTGTCGGTTTCAAGAATGGCTCCTCTGTAGTCGAAGGATAAGGGTTGCTAATAAATGAGCCCGTTGATTTAAGGCCTTTTCACCCGATATCTTCGTCACACGAAAAATTTTATCCTCGGAATATCAACTATAGGCCTGTGGTAAAATTTTTCATATACCTCGATCTCGAACGAAAACCCTCTTAAATCAACAGACTCATAAATGCTGAAGGTGTGAATTTCAATTATTCCCTGTGTTATTCAGGGAGGATCCGGACAGCGCCTTTGTCGGCGGAGGCGGCAAAAAGCGCGTATGCTTTCAGTGCCTGGCTGATATTCCTGTCCCGATTTATCGGGGTAAAGGCGTTGCTCCCTTTTGCCTGCTCTTTCTTTCTTCGCGCGGCGAGTTCTCCGTCGGTGAGGTCAACATTAATCGTTCGTGCTGGGATGTCTATCTGTATGGTGTCGCCATCTTCAAGTAAGGCAATGGCTCCACCAGCGGCCGCTTCCGGGGAAACATGGCCGATCGAAAGACCTGAGGTGCCGCCGGAAAAACGGCCGTCGGTCACCAGGGCGCATTCCGCGCCGAGATGGATCGATTTCAGGTAAGAGGTCGGGTAGAGCATCTCCTGCATTCCCGGTCCGCCTTTGGGGCCTTCGTAACGGATAATAATGACATCACCCGCCTTGATTTTTTCGTTCAGAATAGCCTCGCAAGCGGTTTCCTGAGAGGAAAAAACCCGAGCGGTTCCGGAAAATTTAAAGATCGACGGATCGACTCCGGCTGTTTTGACAATGCAGCCGTCTTCGGCAATATTGCCAAAAAGGACAGCCAAACCGCCATCTTTACTATAGCAATGTTCCATGTCTCTTATACATCCGGCCGCCCGGTCAAGGTCGGCCTCTTTGTACATCGTGCTCTGGGAGCCCATGACCAGATTCAATCCTGTCTGGGCCGGAGAGCTGAGGTAAAGAGTTTCTGCTTCTTTACTATGGCCGGGTCGGGTTATGTCCCATTTGTTCAGGGTTTCCTGCAGGGTTGGGCTGTCTACCCGATGCACCTTTGGGTCGATCAGTCCAGCTCTGTCGAGTTCTCCCAGTATGGCCATGATGCCTCCGGCTCGATTGACATCTTCCAGGTGGTACTTGGCAGACGGAGCAACCTTGCACAGATTCGGTACCTTGCGGGAGAGAAGGTCGATGTCATCCATGGTGAAATCCACACCGGCTTCATGGGCGATAGCCAGCAGATGCAGTACCGTGTTGGTTGATCCTCCCATTGCTATGTCGAGTGTCATGGAGTTCATGAAGGCGTTTTTCGAGGCAATGGACCGTGGAAGAACGGAACTGTCTTCGTTGTCATACCAGGCGGAGGCCATTTCCACGATCCGTTTTGCCGCACGTTCAAAGAGAAGTTTTCGATTGGCATGGGTGGCAACCACTGTACCGTTGCCGGGGAGGGCCAGGCCAAGGGCCTCGTTCAGGCAATTCATGGAATTGGCGGTAAACATTCCCGAGCACGATCCGCAGGTAGGGCAGGCACAACGCTCAACTCTGTCTATCTCTTCGTCGCTTATCTCATTGTCGGCGGCCATAACCATGGCATCGACGAGGTCATATCGTTTGTCGCCGTCAACTCCTGCCTCCATGGGACCACCCGAGACAAAGATGGTTGGGATATTCAGGCGCATGGCGGCCATCAGCATGCCGGGAGTGATCTTATCACAGTTGCTGATGCAGATCATGGCATCTACGGTATGGGCATTGCACATGTATTCGACGCTGTCGGCGATCAGGTCACGGGATGGCAGGGAGTAGAGCATTCCGGAGTGGCCCATGGCAATACCGTCATCAATGGCGATTGTATTGAATTCGGCTGCAAAGCAACCTGCCTTCTCGATAATCCTCTTTAAGTGCTGACCAATTTCATGGAGGTGGACGTGACCGGGAACGAACTGAGTGAAAGAATTGACTATGGCTATGATCGGTTTACCGAATTGTTCTTCTTTTACGCCGTTGGCTCGCCAGAGGCTGCGGGCGCCTGCCATTCTTCTTCCTTGGGTCGTTGTTGCACTGCGCAATGGGATTGCCATGAAAATACTCCGGAATTTTTATATTGAATCCGTAACGGAAAGAAATATGTAGCAAAATCGAAAAAAAGCTTGCAACACTCGTTAGATTGTAGACAATATACTATGAAAACGGGTGGTATTGCACAATTTTTCAGGGGAATCAGATGAAAAAGACGGAAATAGACTACTGGATCGCGGCAATGTTGGAATCTCACAGCAACGTTTCCGACCTCAATATAACCGTTGGAAAATCCCTGCAGGTTGAGTCTGCGGGGCTGCTCGTGCCGGTGGATGTCGTACCGCCGGTAACCGAACTCACCCCTTTTCAGGCTGAGGCCTTCGCACTCAATCTTATCGGCAACAACCGGAGGCTGTTAAGGGATCTTGTTGAAAACGGATCCTGCGATCTTTCCTATTCTCTTTCAGATAAGGCCCGGTTCAGGGTCAATGTCTTCACTCAGAAAGGATATTTTACCACTGTTTTAAGAAAACTTGAAACCGAGGTGCCCTCCATCGAAAGCATGCAGTTTCCCGCGGCGTTCGGCAAGATGGCAGCTGATTTAAATGGGCTTATCCTCTTTACCGGTGCCACTGGAACGGGTAAGACCACTTCGCTTGCCGCCTTGTTGGACAGGATTAACCACGAACGACCAGTGCATGTGGTGACCCTGGAAGACCCCATTGAGTATGTGCACAAACAGCGTAAGGCGACCTTTAATCAACGTGAGTTGGGGAACGATTTCAGTAGCTTTGCTATAGGGATGCGCGCTGCGCTCCGCCAGGCACCTAAAGTCATCCTGGTGGGTGAGATGCGTGACCGCGACACCATGGAAATTGGTCTGACCGCCGCTGAAACAGGACATCTGGTGCTGTCGACGTTACATACCATCGATGCCGGACAGACAATCAATCGTATTCTGGGTATGTTTGAGCAGGATGAACAGCCGCAAATCCGTAATAGGCTTGTTGATACTGTTCGCTGGATTGTCAGCCAGCGGTTGCTGCCACGGGTTGGTGGCGGTCGCGTGGCTGCCATGGAAATTCTATGTACCAGTTTGCGGGTTAAAGATCTCATCCTGAACGGGGAGACTGAAGAAAAAACCTTCTACAATATTATTAATGAAGGTTCGGCCCTTGATATGCGGACCTTTGATCAGCATATTCTTGAGTTGTACAGTCGGGGATTGATAACTGAGAAGAATGCCATAACGTACTGTTCGCATCGGGCCGAATTGAACCGCGGGCTTGACCGCATTAAAGCCGAACGGGGTGAAGCAACAACCAGTCTGACGGACTTGGTCATGGAAGAGGAAAAAGAGAAAGATTTCGGATTCTATGGCAGATGATTTTGGTTATGCAGCAGTGATCAGAAAGGCCACCGTTGTGGTGAGATGAGCCACACATGTTGTGAGGAAACTATGATAGTGAATTGTCCGCATTGTGATAAGCAGCTGAAGTTGAGTGATAAAATCAGGGAAAGCGTTGGACAGCTGGGACCTGGTCGCAAGATCAAAGTCAAGTGTGTCCATTGTGCTGTACCGTTTGGTCTGGATGCCGCCAGTATAAAACTTGCGAGTCCCGGCAGGAAAACCGATCACCCCGGACCTGGTACACCGGCAAAAAGGGGCGGAATAAGACCACCGGATCCTCCGAGTACTGAGTGGTTGAGGGAGGGTGTTTTTGATGAAAAAGAGGTCGTTGAAGATATCCCCAGGGCACTGATATTGATGCCGGATTCGTCAATCCGCGATACGGTGGTGAAAGCTGCCACAGAGTTTGGCTATCGCGTAGAGCAGGCACTATCGGCGGAAGAAGCCATCGACAAGATGCGGTTTGTTAATTATGCGGCGGTTTTTATGCATAGCAGTTTTGAACCGGGAGGTATTAAGTCTTCGAAATTTCACCAGTATATGCGGGAGATGAACATGTCTCGCCGTCGCTATATTTTCTATGTTTTGATAGGTGAACAGTTTGAAACCCTTTATGACCTGCAGGCGTTAGCCTATTCGGTCAATCTTGTGGTCAATGACGCTGAAATCCCGTTCATTGGTACTGTGTTGAAAAAGGCCATTCCTGAATTTGAGACATTGTTTGGTCCACTGATGGAGGAGTTGCACGTCGCTGGAAAATAGAGTAAATTGGCTTATAATGAGCTGTGATCAATTCTGCCTGAACGTGATTTCCATCGTCTTTCGTTCGCTTACGCCACTTCTCTTGCTGGTTGCGGCAAGCCGCAACCTGTCACTTACCTCCTGTCGCTGTAGGGTACCATCTCCGTTTGTATGCACAGAGCAGGTCTGGCACGATCCTTTTAACCAACCATGCCGGAGCCACTATTAGGTTACAATTTGAGTAGACAATGAAAAAAATTATCCTTTCCGTAGGGAAAAAAATCAGAAGAATCGCCCAGGCCGGAAAGCATCGGTGCGGCAGATTACTGGGTCGTTCAGTTTCGAGGGCAGATCATTATAAACCCGCAATAATCGAGATTTCGGAAATAGAATCCACCAAAGTGAGCTGGGGTGTAGCGCTTTCCGATACTAATGTTTTGCAAGATACCAAGAAGGGTAAATATCGAGCCCCGGATAAAGCCAAACCTAAACCGGCGTGGAGTCTGGAAGATTTCCCGGTTACCCCGGCAGAAGGAAAGAGCCGTTTTCACGACTACGCCATTCCATTGAAGGTGATGCGGGCGATAGCGGATCAAAACTTCCAGTACTGCACCCCCATTCAGGAAAAGGCGCTGGAGGATGTTTTGGCCGGGAAAGATCTTGTGGGCAAAGCCAATACCGGTACCGGGAAAACGGCTGTTTTTCTGATCGCTATTTTTTCCCGATTGCTGGCCGAAAAGAAGTCGGGAAAGGGAAATGTTCGTGCTTTGGTCCTGGCACCCACCCGTGAGCTGGCCAATCAGATTGCCAAAGAGGGGAGCGTTTTCGCCACCTACTGCAATCTTTCAGTTCGCGCTGTCTACGGAGGAGTAGATTACCAGAAGCAGATGGATTATCTGCAAAATAAACAATGTGATCTATTGGTTGCCACTCCTGGACGTCTCATTGACTTTATGAATAAAAGAGTGGTCGACTTGAGTAGCTGCAAGATCCTGGTGTTGGATGAAGCGGACCGAATGCTTGATATGGGGTTTATCCCTGATGTTCGGAGAATCATTGGTCGATTGCCGGCTAAAAATGACCGGCAGACCATGCTCTTTTCCGCGACTGTCTCGGAGGATGTGCAGCGCCTCGCCTCTCAGTGGAGCGTGCAGCCGAAGGTGGTGGAGGCGGAGTCTGAGCAGGTGTCGGTTGAGACGGTTGAGCAGTTCGTTTATCTCGTTACCGCCGAAGAAAAATATGCCGTTCTCTACAATCTTATCAAGCAGAACCCGGACGACCGAATCATCGTTTTCGCCAATATGAAGAATGAAACGAAGCGATTGTCCAACCGTCTGCAACGAAACAACATAGATTGTGTCCTATTGTCCGGAGATGTCGATCAGAATAAGAGGATGACCAGGCTGGAGAGCTTCAGGTCAGGCAAGGTAAAGGTCCTTGTGGCAACCGACGTCGCCGGGCGTGGCATACATATTGAGGGAATTACCTTCGTTGTCAACTATACCTTACCTTATGAGCCGGAGGATTATGTGCATCGAATCGGACGTACCGGCAGAGCTGGTGCGAACGGAAAAGCGGTAAGTTTTGCTTGTGAGGAAGGCTCGTTTTATTTACCGGCCATCGAGGAATTCGTCGGCAGAAAATTTGATTGTGTCCTGCCGGAAGAAGCGCTCCTGACACCCCCTCCCAAAGGCCAGGAAAAGAAAATCGAAAACGACGGTAACCAGCAACGACAGAAGAGCAGGCAGAAACCCAGAAGTAAAAACTACAGTCGAAGCAGGCGAGTTGTTGAAAAAAAATCAGCGTAACAGCCATGCTTTTTTAATTTCTTTGAATGTTCCTGGGAGGGACCTCTTCTGTGGCGATGAGCTATAAGTGGACTTTTAAAAAATGAACAAAAAAACATCTCCTCCCTAAAGAAGTTGTTGTCCTTTCGTTGAAATATTGCTATAAAGTGTGGTTCGTGTATCCAAAGGTTGCCCTCAGTGCGGGAGTGGCCTTATTTCCTTTTACTTCGGCACAATTTTTGTGCAAAAGTAAATTAACCTTTACCATTTGGCCTCTGGTCTACAGGAAGAGTAAAATCCATGACAGAACAACTTAATCAATCAACCCAGGACAGCAGTGAAGAGATGAGCTTTGCAGAGCTCTTCGAAATGGAAGAAAATAACAAGGTGGTCGCGGTGGGAGATGTTACCCTCGGCACCATTATCGGCACTGTGGACGATTACCTCCTTGTTGATGTCGGCGATAAAGCAGAAAGTTATATTGCCAAATCAGAATTCCGCCTGGAAGATGGTGAGGAAATCAAAATTGGTGACGTATTCGAGGTGTTCGTAGAACGGCGCAAGGAAGAAGGTGGACTCCTCCTTTCGAGAGAAAAGGCTATTGCGATAAAGGTATGGGAAAGAATCGCTGAAATACAAGAAGCTGATGAAACAATTTCCGGTAAAGTCGAGAGTCGTGTGAAAGGCGGTATGTCCGTCGATATCGGCGTTCCGGCATTCCTGCCATATTCTCAGATCGATCTTCGTCCGGTCAAAGACCTTGATGCCCTGATTGGGGAATCGATGGAATTCAAGATTCTGAAATTCAACAAGAAGAGAAACAACGTTGTTATTTCCCGTCGGGCTATTCTCGAAGAAGAACGCAACAAACTCCGCGAGGAGATGCGCTCCAAACTGGAAGAAGGTCAGATCATCAAGGGTGCCATTACCAATATTACCGACTACGGCCTCTTTATCGATATGGGCGGTATGGACGGTCTCTGTCATATTACCGACCTTTCCTGGGGACGTGTATCGCATCCCGCCAAACTCTACAAAGTTGGTGAAGAGCTGGAGGTTAAAGTCCTCAAATACGACAGGGAGCATGACCGTGTTTCCCTTGGTGTCAAACAGCTTCGTGATGATCCATGGGCTACTGTCACCGAAAGGTATCCGGTGAACCAGACGACCAAAGGCAAGGTTGTTTCCATTACCGATTACGGTGTCTTTGTTGAATTGGAAGAGGGCGTTGAAGGCTTGATCCACGTATCCGAAATGACTTGGTCGAAGAAACCCCGCCACCCATCCAAGATGGTTTCCGTGGGTGATGAGGTGGAGATCATGGTCTTAAATATCGAGACCGAGACCAAACGTATCTCCCTTGGAATGAAACAGCTTCAGCCGAATCCATGGGATCTGGTCACTGAAAATTATCCGGTTGGTTCTGTAATCGAAGGAAAAATTAAAAATATCACCGACTTCGGTGTGTTTATAGGGATCGAAGAGGGAATCGACGGGCTGATCCATGTCTCTGACCTCTCTTGGACCGAGCGGATTAAGCATCCATCGGAGAAGTATGCAAAAGGTGAGACGATCCAGGCAGTTGTCCTGAAGATCGATAAAGAGAATGAGCGTTTCTCTCTGGGTATTAAGCAGCTTGTTCCTGATCCATGGCAGGCAGCATACAACAACTACCCTTCAGGTACGGTTGTTGAAGGTGAGATTACCAACGTTACCGACTTTGGTGTTTTCGTAAAACTTGAAGAGGGTATCGAAGGCCTTGTGCATGTATCTGAATTGAGCAAAGACAAGGTGAAAACTCCGGTTGGCATGTATCAGGTCGGGGATACCTTGAAAGCAATTGTTATTAATGTTTCTGCTAAAGACCGGAAGATTGGTCTCTCTGTTAAAACCCTTGAGGGGGATGACGAAGAGGTAGCGGTAGAAAAATTTAAGAAGGCTGAAAAAGTCGCTGCCGAAACGGCACCATCAACTTTTGGTGATCTGTTGAAAGCGGCTGCGGAAGGCAATGACTCTTCCGACAACGACTAGAACCCAGTCCGATTGATGCGCTTGGAATGCAGGTGAAAGGTTGTCTTGCTGGAGATCCGGCAAGACAACCTTTTTTTATATTTTAACGGGGATGGACTCACATGGTCGTTCCTGGTAACACATTGAGTATACGTAATTAGGTATGTTGAAAAAAGATTTAGTAGACAAGGTTAGTGGAGAATTGTCCATGCAGAAACAGGATGTCAGCCTAGCGGTTGATATTATGCTGGAGACAATGGCAACGGCTCTGGTGGATGAGAGACGTATCGAGTTACGTGGATTTGGCAGTTTTTCGGTGAGGGCGAGAAAACCGCGATCGACGAAAAATCCCCGGACAGGTAAAATCATGGATATTCCGGATAGGAAGACCTTACATTTTACCATGAGCAAATCTCTGAAAGAGGCGCTCATCAGCGAAATGGATTGACGTCACCTTTGCCGACGCGAAGAATCTCCGGGTAATCGCTGGTCAGATCAATAACGGAAGAGGGGTCGGGGTAGATTGGGCCGCCATCAACAATGAGTTCTACTCTTTTACCAAGGTATTGCTCAATTTCAAATGGCTCGGCCAATTTCCTCTCCTCATCCTCAAGCTGGACGCTGGTATTGACGATGGGGTTGCCAAGGGTCTCGAGCAGGAGTTTGCAGATCGGATGACTTGGCACCCTGATACCGACGGTCTTTTGTTTGGTGGCCATTATCTTCGGAACCAGCTTTGTTCCCGGCAGAACGAAGGTATACGGACCGGGAAGGTTTTTTTTCAGAAGCCGGTAGGCTGTATTTGATACATGGGCGTAGCGGCTGATAGCGGTCAGGTCGGAGCACATGAAGGAAAAAGGCTTGTGTTGTGGCCTTTTTTTCAATTGTACGAGCTGCTTAATCGCTTTCTGGTTGAAAAGGTCACAGCCAATACCATAGCCGGTTTCGGTAGGATAACAGACAATTGCACCGTTTTGGAGTGCTTTGACGACCTGTTCAATCAGGCGAAGTTGAGGATTTATCGGATTGATTTCAAGCAACATATTGTGATTTTTCCCTTTGTCCGCAAAAGTGGCAGACCATTCATATTTTCTTTAGTGAAATTTTGAATTATCAGCAATCCTAAAAAAAATGAGATTTTTTATAAAGATGCTTTACTGTAAGAATTTAAAAAATAAAGCATAATGTGAATTATGAAAGGCAACCGAGGCGTCCTTTTTTCGAAACACGTATGTTGTTCCAAAGAGGACCCAAATAAGCCTTTTATACTTCACTCCCTGACAAGGAGGGGACATGTTACCAGATCATATAGAAACTGCACTTACATTTGACGACTTACTTCTCGTACCTTCCGCCTCCGAGGTTCTTCCTAACGAAGTAAATCTGGAGACACGGCTCACCGACACCATCTTCCTCAAGACTCCCCTGATAAGCTCGGCCATGGATACCGTAACCGAGCACCGAACAGCCATCGCCATGGCCAGAGAAGGCGGAATAGGGATAATCCACAAAAATATGACCATTGAACAACAGGCGATTGAAGTCGAACGGGTTAAAAAATCGGAATCAGGGATGATAATTGATCCGATTACCGTTACCCAGGATCAATCGGTGGCCGAAGTTCAAGAGATCATGAGCACCTATAAAATATCCGGTCTGCCTGTCCTTCACGAAGGTAAATTGGTGGGGATCGTCACCAACCGGGATCTTCGGTTTGTCTCCGATGATGGATTGAGGGTTGCTGATGTCATGACTTCAAAAAATTTGGTGACCGCCAATGTGGGGATTGATCTGGAACACTCGAAAGCGTTATTACATGAACATCGGATTGAAAAATTGCTGGTGGTTGACGATCAAGGCGGTCTGAAGGGTTTAATCACGATTAAAGATCTTGAAAAAATTAGAAAATATCCCTTGGCAGCCAAGGATAAGTTTGGACGTCTTCTGGTGGGCGCTGCTTTAGGTGTTGGACCAAACATAGAGAGCCAGGCAGAAAGACTCCTCAAAGCGGGTGTGGATGTGGTGGTAGTCGATTCTGCTCACGGACATTCCGCAGGTGTTCTGAAGGCTGTCGCAAGGGTGAAAGCCGCATTTCCTGAACTTTCTGTTATTGCCGGAAATGTCGCCACTGGAGAAGGGACGGAAGACCTGATAAAGGCTGGAGCAAATGCGGTGAAAGTTGGCATCGGGCCAGGATCTATTTGCACCACCCGGATCGTAGCCGGTGTTGGGGTGCCGCAGATGACAGCTTTGCAGAACTGTGTAAAAGTTGGCAACAGATACAATATTCCAATCATCGCAGACGGTGGTATCAAATATTCCGGAGACTTGGCCAAGGCTATTGGAGCGGGTGCCAGTACGGTAATGCTTGGCAGTCTTTTTGCCGGAACAGATGAAACCCCGGGTGATATTTTCCTTTACCAGGGCCGTACCTACAAAGGGTATCGAGGAATGGGATCGCTTGGGGCGATGGGGCAGAGCGAGGGGTCAGCCGATCGTTATTTTCAGTCAGAGGTATCTTCTGCATCAAAACTCGTACCCGAAGGGATAGAAGGCAAGGTCCCTTATCGTGGACCGATTGCAACCGTCATCTATCAAATGATTGGTGGCCTGAGATCGGGAATGGGATATGTCGGGGCTGCCACTATCCCTGAACTGCAGCAGAAGGCGACGTTTGTTCGTATTTCGGCAGCAGGATTGAGAGAATCCCATGTCCATGATGTGATAATTACCAAGGAAGCGCCGAACTATCGTACTGCATAATTTGACCCCGGCAGCGGGGTTTTTTGTAAGCCTGGATCGATCCGACACGAGAATTGAAGACTCGTGGAAGTCAAACCGGAAAAAATATAGAGGAGAAGACAAGAGAATCCATGGATATTCATAGCGAAAAAATAATCATCCTTGATTTCGGGTCCCAGACCACTCAATTGATCGCCAGGCGAATCAGGGAGCAGAAAGTATATAGTGAAATTCATCCTTTCTCCATTTCCCTCGATAAGCTTAAAGAGCTCAAACCATCCGGTATCGTTCTATCCGGTGGGCCCTGTTCCGTCTACGACAAAGATGCACCTCTCTCCGATTCCGGGTTATTTGATCTAGGCATACCGGTTCTCGGCATTTGTTATGGCGCCCAACTGATGATTCAGCAGCTGGGCGGCAAAGTGGAAAAGGCAGAAAAACGTGAATTCGGCAAAGCCGAACTGACGGTCAAATATACTGCGGGTCTTTTTGCCGGACTGGAAATGAATATTAAGCATCAGGTCTGGATGAGCCATGGTGATCGCGTTGAGGTTATTCCGGAGGGGTTCGAGGCGACCGCCGTCAGTGACAATTCACCTTTTGCGGCTCTCAGACATAAGGATCTGCCCTTTTATGCCGTACAGTTTCATCCCGAAGTTGCTCATACTCTGATTGGTACGGATGTACTGCGAAATTTTATTTTCGGTATCTGCAATTGCAGCCCGGTATGGACAATGCATTCCTTTATTGAGCAGAATGTACAGGCAATTCGACAGAAAATCGGCAGCGATAACGTTATCTGTGCGCTCTCGGGTGGTGTCGACAGTTCCGTTGTGGCAGCTATCATCCACAAGGCCGTAGGGGATCAACTCACTTGTATTTATGTCAATAATGGCCTGATGCGTACCGGAGAAACCGGATCAATCTTAAGGTTTTTTAAGGAAAAAAGTAAGTTAAAAGTCATAGATATCGATGCGACTGATTATTTTCTGAGAGAATTGGAAGGGGTAGAGGATCCAGAGATTAAACGGAAACGGATTGGGCTTGGTTTTATCAAGATTTTTGAAGAAGAAGCCAAAAAAATCGGCAAGGTACAATACCTTGCCCAAGGCACGCTGTATCCGGACGTGATAGAATCTGTCAGCTTTCGTGGAGAAGCCCCCATAAAATCCCATCACAATGTCGGGGGATTACCGGATATTATGAATCTTGAGCTGATTGAACCTCTGCGTGAGCTGTTTAAGGACGAGGTCCGTGAACTCGGCCTGGAACTTGGTCTGCCGGAAGAGGCGATTTATCGGCAGCCTTTCCCGGGACCGGGGCTTGGCATCAGGATAATGGGCGAGGTGACCGCCGAGAGGCTGCGTGTTTTGCGTCAGGCGGATGTGATTGTGCTCGAAGAGATGCGTAAGGCAGGATGGTACAGAAAGGTATGGCAATCTTTTGCCGTGCTTCTACCTATTCAGACAGTCGGAGTCATGGGGGACGGCAGAACCTATGAAAATGTCATAGCCATCCGTGCGGTTGATTCACGGGATGCCATGACGGCAGACTGGAGCAGGCTGCCCTATGAAATACTGAGTGAGATTTCCAGTCGCATCATAAATGAGGTCCGTGGAGTAAACAGGGTCGTTTATGATATTTCCTCAAAACCGCCGGCGACCATTGAGTGGGAGTAGGCTACATTCTTCAAACCCGGTAAAGAGGGCTTTGTTTTTTCCTCCCTTGTGGGGTGAAAGATAAGAGAACAATTTCTAAGGAAATTAATATATACGTGATGAAATGCTGAAAAGCGGAATCTATGTCGATGCAGAAAATATCAGAATGTGCGGTGGTTACGGCATGCGATATGATGTACTGGTTGAGCTCGCCGGTGCGGGGAATTCAACGCTCCTAAGAGCAAACTCCTACCTCGCCGAGGATCGGGAACGGACCAAGGAAGATCCGGAATATCGACAAAAACTCTACCGTTACCATAGTGTTATTCGTCAGTGCGGCTTCAAGGTGATCAAAAAATATGTCAAACACTTTGTCGACGATGAAGGTATTTTAACCACCAAGGCCAATGCCGATATGGACTTGGCCATTGATGCGCTCCTTCAGGCGAGAAATCTCGACCGTATCATTCTGCTCACCGGAGATGGGGATTTTATTCGTCTGGTTCTTGCCTTGCAGAATATGGGCTGTCGGGTGGAGGTTATTGGTTTTAAGCATGTGAGCAATGACTTAAAAGAAGCAGCGGACAACTTCCTCTCAGGCTTTCTGGTTCCAGGACTTTTACCGATCACCTCGCAAAATGGCGAGAACAGGCAGCGTGGTATCTCGATTAACTATAATCCGGATAGAGGGTTTGGCTTTATGCGCTACTATCGCCTGACTCCCGAGGGATTGCTTCCTCAGTCTGTTTTTTTTCATTGTTCCAAAGCGCAGGAAGTCAACGATACATTGTTTCTTGATTCTTCAAATATTTTTGAATTCACTATCGTCAGAAATCCAGATAACAGCGGTCGGACAGAGGCGTGGGAGATTAAATCTCTTGATGCATAGGTGTGTTTTTAAGACTATAACACGGGTGAGAAAATGGTGACTCTCTTTGCTGCTGATGTTGGAGGTACGAAAAGCGAGGTGGCGATTTTTCCGCTGAGTGGTTCGGACGGCAGCTCGCTCTCGCAAAAGCGGTATACCAATGCTGAATTCACTGGAATTGATGAAATTATAGAACAATTTCTGGCAGAAATTGAGCAGGTGCCGCAGTTGGCCTGTCTTGCTGTTGCCGGGGTTGTCTCCGGCGAGAGGGCAAAGCTGACCAATCTGCCGTGGGAGATTGACTGCCGCCTCTTGGAAAAGCGATTCGGTTTTCAGCGAGCGATCCTCATCAATGACCTGACGGCCGTGTGTAGTTCGCTGGCCATACTTGAATCTGCAGATCTTTTGGAAATACAGGCGGGTGACGGGCAGGGAGGGGCAGTGCGTGGGGTTGTCGCTCCCGGAACCGGTCTTGGCGAGGGATTACTGATTGAGTATGACGGACAGGTCTTCGCCCGCGGTTCGGAAGGAGGTCATACCGATTTCGCCCCTGTGGATGAAGAGCAGCTTGCTCTTCTCGCCTGGATGCAGAAAAAGATGCAACCGGTCAGTTATGAAGCATTGATTGCCGGACCGGGACTTTCCTCCCTGTATGATTTTTGCAAGGAGCATCTTCATATCCAGGAATCTGCCTGGATAGTTGAAGCTATGAACAAGGCAACGGACAGGATTCCAATCATAGTGGGTGGTGCGACAGGGGCAATTGGCGAAAAGCCGTGTCCTTTATGCCAACGCGTGATTGATCTTTTCCTGTCAATTCTGGGCAGTGAAGCCGGCAATCTGGCACTTAAGCTTTATGCCAGAGGAGGTATCTATCTCGGAGGAGGTATCTTGCCGAGACTCACGGGACATATCACCTTTGATGGTTTTCTGAAAAGTTTTCATGCCAAGGGGCCGATGTCTGGTTTGATGAAGGACATTCCGGTCTATTTGATACTGAGAAAAGACGCGGCAGTCGTCGGGGCAGCACATTTTGCCCGGCTGTATCAGGGAAAAATGGAGTTTTGATGGTAGCTGAGCTTGTCCCTTGCAACGTGCTTGCCGCATTTTTCAAGGACCCTACTACCTGCACCGTAGTACCTCTTGGTGCCGGCAATATCAACGATACCTATCTGGTAAGTTCGACCAGCAAATCATTTGTACTCCAGAGAGTCAATAGCGAGGTCTTTCCGAAACCGATTCGGGTTATCGAGAATTTTCAAACAATCACCAACCATTTGACCCGCAGCAGGGTTGTGGGCAGCAATTATTTGCAGGTAGCAATTCCTGTGCTCACCCTATCGAAGCGCCTATTTTACCGTGATAGCAATGGAGACTTCTGGCGCGGACAGAGTTATTTACCGCATAAGAGCTGCAGGGTACTGGCCGCTCCCGATCAGGCTCATCGGGTGGGGCGGGCACTGGCCACTTTTCACCGGCTGGTCGGTGATCTTGATGTCCAAGGGTTTCTTGACCCGCTTCCCGGATTTCATAACCTTCCACGATATCTGGAAGTGTATGATCAGGCGATGCAAAGTATTAAGACTGCAGGAAGTGAAGAACTGAACTCGTGTATGGCAACCGTTGACCGGTACAGGCAGAAGGCCGAAATTCTTGAGAATGCAAAGCGTGCCGGTATTTTATTCCTTCAGCCGATTCACGGCGATCCCAAGGTGGATAATTTTCTTTTTGATGATCAAGGGGAAGTTCTTGGTCTGCTTGACCTTGATACCGTGGCTATGGGACTGGTGCATTATGATCTGGGGGATTGCCTGCGTTCCTGTTGCAACCGGGCAGGCGAGGCAGCAAAAGGGGAGATTGTGCCAACCTTTGATATGGCCTTTTGCCGGGCGTTGCTTGATGGCTATTTTTCCGGGCCGGAGAAGATGCTCTCAAAAGAACAGCGAGCTTATATCTTTGATGCTGTTTTGCTTATCTGTTTCGAGTTGGGCGTACGCTTTTTTACCGATCACCTGCGCGGCAACCCTTATTTTAAAGTCCAACAGGATGGTGACAACCTGCTGCGAGCTGCCAACCAATTTCGGTTGGTAGACGATATTGCCAAACGGGAAAAAGAAATCCGGGCCATGGCAATATCTTCAGGGTCCGAGTGAACAACTTTTGTTTTATTGTTCAAGGCTCTCCATCGAATAAAGATATTGTCCAATTGTATCCGCAAGATTCGGCTGGAGATTCACAAACTCAATGCCAATTCTGGTTTCGGCAGGGTCAATCTGGATGTTTCTTACTTTGCCGTTTATCTGCTGTTCTTCTCTGATTCCCGGTAGGAGACAACGGAGTAGAATGGAGGTATTAATGTCAATTTGCGGCATGGGAATAGCATTTTTATGCTTGATTCTGCAGAGTCCTCCCGTCATGCTCAGGTCGACAAGAGTTCCGTACAGTTCCGGTAGGTCATCGTGGTGAAAGGTACTGGGAATAAAAATCGAAGATCTTTTGGTTTTCCTCAATTCGTGGTAGTGGATCACCCCCGGGTATTCAAAAAAGAGCAGTTGGGAAGGCGAATCGACAACTTTGAGGAGTTGGGACTTGAACATCCATTCCCGACCTTTATGAATATATTTTATAATAACTCTCTGCTCGCCGCCAATCAGATCCTCCAGATCGGAAAACGGTTGGGGGTTGGTGACAATCAAGCAGCTCTCTTGCAGCATGCCGACCATAACACTGTCAAACATGGAATCCAGATGGGGGAATTCGAGTTTGACTTCGGAGCCGATCTCCAGCGGGATACCTTTCCCCAGAGTCGATAGATGCTTCAATGGCAGTTGGTGCTTTTTTACCAGAGATGTTTCCCTCTTTAATTTGTCCCTTTCGCCGCTGAGCCGAAACGCTTCCATTATGATGGAAATCAGCGGCTTGTTGAACTGTCGTTTACGCTGGCCATTAAAAAATCGTATTCTGACAACGGATTCCTGCCATGATAGAATAAGGTGGGCTGCCGCTTCTCCGGTGAAATTTTTTGTTTCTGCGCCGACCAGAACGCCGTTTTTTACATAGAGAAGACCTGTGTCATTTTGCTGATCTACCTGGAGGGTACAGGTCTTCTCTTCTGTTTCCAGCATTTGGAGAAAACTGTGGATGGGGATGCCCTTAACCTTGCCACTGGTAACTGCATCGAGAAGTTCTCCGGCATGCAGCAGCAGACGAGATGTGTCAATGGGTTTTTCCAGGCAGTGGCTCGCTCCTCTTTTCATCGCTTCTTCCGGAAGGAACCCTTCCCCCTTCGACAAGGCGATGCAGGGAATATAGGGAAAGGTGTGGGTAAGGAGAGAAAAATCTTCCAGGGAACTGCTGCTCAACAGGGATAAATCGCAGACAACCAGGTCAACCTGATGCTGTGATATAATACCGATGGCCGCTCGTTCTTCCTTGGCTGTCAGGATGTTTATCTCTTTTTGCCAATTTTCAAAGAGGCTTACCAACACCTTGAGTTCGACGGTTTCGTTTTCTATGATGACAACAGTTTTCATTGCAATTAGGGTTCGAGGTTAGAATCGTTGGAATTAAGAGTGTGTTTTTTGACTGCTTCTTTTAGTATGCAGAAAAATTTGGAAAAGAAAAGGGATTAAAAATCCTGGTTACCAGGTTACCCCTGACAGATATCTGGTCAGGATGATTCTGGAACAGGAACAGTATTTGGTCGAAGAGGCATCCACCAGCCTGCAGGCCATTCCGGGGAGAAGAGAAGATAAAGCAGTTGGCAATCGTCTTTAAGAAAAAACTATACATTAAAATACAATGCAGAATTCATCACCATTTACCCTCCACTGCCGTTCTTCGGAATGTCAGGCGAGAAGGGGAGAAGTTCGAACCAGGCAGGGTGTTTTCCAGACCCCGGTGTTTATGCCCGTAGGAACCCAGGGTACCGTCAAGGCAGTGACGCCGGAAAACCTGCTGGAAATGAATGCACAGATTATCCTTGGCAACACCTACCATCTCTTTATCCGGCCTGGTCACGAACTTATTGAGAGCTTTGGCGGGCTTCATAATTTCATGAACTGGAAGGGCTCTATTCTTACCGACAGTGGCGGATTTCAGATTTTCAGCCTGAAGGAACTGGCCACCATCACCGAGGAAGGTGCGGCCTTCAGATCCCATCTTGATGGTTCAAAACTGTTCCTGAGCCCTGAGGATGCGATACATGTGCAACAGTCGCTCGGCTCGGATATCATGATGTGTCTTGATACCTGTATCCCTTTTCCGGCAACGAGAGATGAAGCCATTAAGGCTACTGATCTTACCAGTCGATGGGCAAAGCGATGCCGACAGGCCCATAGCAAAAGGGAGCAACTCCTCTTTGGTATTGTCCAGGGTGGGATGTATCCGGAATTGAGAAGGGAGCATGCCGCTGCCTTGATAGATATCGGCTTTGATGGGTATGCCATTGGCGGTCTGAGTGTGGGAGAAGAAAAACATCTCATGTTCGAAATGACCGAAGAGACGGTCCCCTGTCTTCCCAAGGATTATCCGGTGTACCTGATGGGAGTCGGAACTCCGGCAGATCTGGTTGAGGGCGTCTGGCGCGGAATCGATATGTTTGACTGTGTAATGCCAACCAGAAATGCACGAAACGGCACGCTCTTTACCTCAAGAGGGAAAATTTCCATCAAGAATTCCAGGTTTCGTGATGATCACAGTCCTCTTGACGAAGAATGCACCTGTTACACTTGTAGAAACTATAGCAGGGCGTACCTGCGGCATCTGTTTCAAGCCCGGGAGATATTGAGCTATCACCTTAACACCATCCATAATCTGCATTATTATCTTACTCTGATGGCTGATATTCGTCAGGCGATAGAGAAGGATAGTTTTGCCCGGTTTCGCAAAGATTTTTATAGCAAGCTCGATCATGAATGATTACCATGGACACAGTTTTCTGACTATGTATGTAAAAGATGTTCCAAAAAACAAATTTTTACATATCCCCGTTCATTTTTTGGAGGTTTTGTTATGACAGGAATTGCTTATGCGGCTGGCCCTGCTGCCGGGGCTGGTGGCGGTTTTGGCGCCGGTGGAATCGCTTCATTTATCCCGCTCGTTCTTATTTTCGTTGTTTTTTACTTTTTGCTGATCAGACCACAGCAGAAGCAGGCTAAGCAGCATCAGACTTTCCTGAACGAGTTGAAAAAGGGTCAGAAGATCGTGACCAAGGGCGGTCTGCACGGCGTGATCACTGCATTGACAGACACGGTTATCACTCTGGAAATTGCTAAAGACGTTGCTGTAAAGGTTTCCCGTGATGCGATCGGCGCTTCTCTGAATAAGGATGGAGGAACAGCACCAGCCAAAAAAGACGCAAAAAGTATTGGTGGCTGAGGGATCGGAGGCTGTTGATATCCTCAGTTTGTGGAGACAGGTAGAGAAGCCGGATCACCCTTAGGGGGATCCGGCTTCTCTTATTTATCGGGTCAGTGAAAAAAGAGCATGGCGAAAATGAAATACTATGCAGTTGCGGTAGGTCGCTGCTCTGGAATATATACGGACTGGGCGACTGCGGAAAAACAGGTCAAAGGATTTGCGGCCGCAAAATTTAAAGGTTTTCCAACTAAAGCAGAGGCTGAGGCGTGGTTGGAAAATCCGGTTTATCAGAAAAAAGCGGATTCCAAAAGTAATCAGCGAGGAGAGTGGCAGCGGCACAACCACAACAACCATGTGATCCGGACGCTATTATTGTCTATACCGATGGAGGGAGTATTAACAATCCCGGTCCCGGTGGCTATGGTGTTGTCATAGAAAGGGATGGTCATCGACAGGAACTGAGTGGCGGTTTTCGGCACACCACCAACAACCGAATGGAAATGATGGCAGCAATTGTAGCCTTGCGTGCGCTTCAAGACTGCGGGAAAAAGATTTTTCTCTATTCGGATTCAAGCTATCTGGTCAATGGTATCACCAAAGGGTGGGCGAAGAAATGGCGAAGCAAAGGGTGGCGCAAGGGTGATGGACAACCTGTTCTGAATGTTGATCTCTGGCAGGAATTGCTTGAACTTCTGGATGCTGCGAAAGTCAGCTTTACCTGGGTGAGGGGGCATGCCGGGAACGAGCTCAATGAGCGTTGCGACCGACTGGCTGTAGCCGCCGCACGGCAACCGGAAATGCCTATTGATGTGGTGTATGAAACCTTGGGCAACGGGAGTGAAAAGCAGTGACGAAAGAGCTTTTTAAAGGGTCCATCCTGTTCGGGCCGGTACCGGCGGTTTTGGTGACGACAATTGATGCGGAAGGCAATCCCAATGTTTTTACTGTCGGTTGGACAGGGGTAGCCTGTAGCCATCCGCCGCTGGTGACCATCGCAGTACGTAAGGAACGGTTATCTCATGAGAATATCAGTGCGACTGGCGAATTCGTCATCAACCTCACCACCAAAGAGATGGCCAAAATGACTGATTTCTGCGGCTGTCGTTCAGGTCGGAAAGTCGACAAGATTAAACATTTCGATATGGAGCTGGAATCCGGTACCGATGTTGCGGTACCGTCACTAAAGAAAAGTCCCGTCGCTCTGGAGTGTAAAGTACGTTCCGTCACCGAGTTGGGAAGCCATGATCTGTTTGTGGCGGAGATTGTTCGAAATAAGGTGGAAAGTTCACTTATTGACAAGAATGGTACTATTCAGCTGGGTCAGGCCGAATTGTTAGCCTATTGTCACGGAGAATATTTCTCACTATCCCGAAATCCTATAGCGAGCTTCGGTTATTCCGTTGCGCGTAAATCAGTGAGGCAGGAGAGACATCAAAAGAAGTTCCAGCAGAAAAAGGTGAAAAAATCTTAACTGAAATCTTCCTTGGATTTCAGATAGCAGCGGAGGAATTATGGTGAAATGGCTCGTTGTGCTCGACCCAATAGAGGGGCTGGTGTCACGAACAGATACATCACTTGCAATTATCAGTCAGGCAAGGGCGGTTGGTATCGCCGTTGACACAGCCACAATCGAGAACCTTTTCTTTGAGACCCAGGCGGCAGTTATCGCAACTGACGATTCCGGAAGGCGACAGGCAAAAGCTCTTGCTGATTATTCCCTTATCCTGATGCGTAAAGAACCGCCGTATGATATGGCCTTTCATTATGCGACACAGTTGCTGTCACTTGCCGGGACGCTTGTGGTTAATAGCCCCTCATCGCTCCGTGATTTCAACGAAAAGCTGATCGCCCTTCCTTTCTTGGAATACATGCCACCGACTCTGGTCAGTTCTGACCCTGAAATTATAGGGAATTTTTTGGCCAACCATGGCACGGGCGTTATCAAATCGCTTGACAGTTTTCAGGGTAAATCTGTCCAAAAGCTAGAAGCATCAGACCAGGCAACGGTTACTTCTTTCACTTGTGGAGGAAAGAAGCCTGTTATGGTGCAGAAATTCCTTGAGAATGTCTATAAAGGCGACAAGCGCGTGATAATGCTTGGTGACCAGTTTATCGGTGCGGCAATGCGACGACCAAAGAAAGGGTACCACGGCAATTTTGCCAACAGCGATGCACTGCAGGCGGATCTCACCGCAAGAGAGCAAAAGATCGTTGCCGATGTGGGGCCCTGGCTGTTGAAACATGGCATCCATTTTACCGGACTTGATCTGATTGATGAACAGTTGACTGAAATTAATATCACCTGTCCGACGGGTATTGTTCAAATATCCGAGCTTGATGGGACAAAACTGTCAGAACGGATCGTGGACTATTTTCTGAAAATTAGTCAGTAAATTCTAGGTAACTATTCATAATGTTAGCATTATCCATTACCGACCTGCACAAAAAATATAAAAGAGGGTCTGAAGCGCTCAGCGGTATTACTTTGGACGTTCGGGAAGGTGAATTCTTTGGTCTGCTCGGTCCCAACGGTGCAGGTAAAACCACGACGATTGGCATTATTACTTCTCTTGTCACCAAATCCTCAGGGAAGGTAAAGGTTTTCGGTATCGACATCGATCTCGATTTTCCAGCAGCAAAACGTTTGATCGGCGTTGTTCCCCAGGAATTCAATTTCTCGATATTTGAGAAAGTGCAGGATATTGTCACACAACAGGCGGGGTATTATGGTATCGCCCGGAGAGAGGCATTGGTTCGTTCCGAAAAATACCTCAAAAAATTGGGGTTATGGGAAAAACGAAATGTGGCCGCTCGTGACCTTTCCGGGGGAATGAAACGCAGACTCATGATTGCCCGTGGTCTTGTTCATGAACCGAAATTATTGATTCTCGATGAACCCACAGCCGGAGTGGATGTGGAAATGCGCAGAGGCATGTGGGATTTTCTATCGGAAATTAACGACCAGGGCAGAACCATTATTTTAACCACCCATTATCTTGAAGAAGCCGAACAACTTTGCAATCAAATCGCCATTATTGCTCATGGAAAAATTGTCGAGAACACCAGCAAGCGGGAACTTCTTCGTAAACTTGATAAGGAAACATTTCTTTTCGACACGAAAAACCCCGTGACAGGAATTTTGCCACTCGAAAATGCAGAGTTCTCCCTGGTGGATGAAAGCACAATCGAGGTGACCAAAAACAAGTCGCAATCGTTGAATCGAATTTTCGAGCATCTTAACGGCCAGGGCATTGTCATAGATAGTATGCGCAACAAGACAAACCGGCTTGAAGAACTTTTCATGGAACTGGTGGAATGATAAAAAGAAATTGGATAGCTTTTACCAGCATTGCCCGTAAAGAGATGATACGGATTTTTCGAATCTGGTTGCAGACCCTGGTGCCACCGGTGATTACGATTAGCCTCTATTTCATAATTTTCGGGGGTTTTATCGGTTCTCAGATCAAGGATATCGGTGGCTATAGTTATATGGCATTCATCGCTCCGGGTCTCATAATGATGTCTATTATTACAAATTCATACTCAAATACCGTCGCCAGTTTTTTCAGTACCAAATTCCAGCGTAATATCGAAGAATTACTTGTCAGTCCAACACCAAACTGGGTGATAGTTCTGGGCTATGTATCAGGGGGGATGACGCGTGGAATCTGCGTAGGAATGCTGGTGTCGATAATCAGCCTTGTTTTCGTCAGGCTGCCTCTGTTTCATGTACCCTTTATTGTGCTTTTTGCGCTGTTGACCAGTTTTGTCTTCTCGCTTGCCGGCATGATTAATGGTATTTTTGCGAAATCATTTGACGATATTTCAATTATACCAACCTTTGTCATTACACCGTTAACCTACCTTGGCGGCGTTTTTTACTCAATTTCCCTGCTCCCGGAATTCTGGCAGACTGTTTCCAAAGCCAATCCTATCATCTATATGATTGGTGGATTTCGTTATGGATTTCTGGGGATTTCCGACATTAACACCTGGATAGGTCTGGGAATGCTTGTATTGTTTTCCGTGGCGCTTTTTTCGTTCACCCTCTACCTGCTTAAAAAAGGGGTAGGTGTTCGAGAATGATCCATTTAACCTTGAACGAGATATAATAGGTGATCTTATGATTGAACTTTACTTGAGTGCCCGTTGCCCGTTTTGCCAAAAAGTACTGGGGGCCGTGGGGGAAATGGGGCTAAAAGAGGGAAAAGATTTTACAAAGATCGATGCGGCACCGGGAACGCCGGGAGCAGACGTGGTATTGCGTGTCGGCGGTGACTACATGGTGCCGTTTTTAATGGACGGAGAGTATTTCATGTATGAAAGTGATGATATCATTGCCTATATGAAAAAGAAATTTCAGCCTTCCTAAGCTTTTTCTATCCTTTTGGCGTACCAGAGTACGTCGTAATGATAGAAAAAGCGTACCCCAAGGGCCTTCCTGCGGGCGCGCAACGAAGCAGGTGGGGATTGCTATGGCCTTTGGGTAGTTTTTACGACGCCGTCTTACATTCCTGCTTCGTCACTCTCTATGATTTCCACCTCTTCTTTTGCCTGTTCCAACCAAACCTGAATTTTCGGATTATCCAATACCGTCTGCATATAATTTTTAGAGCTCTCGGACACAGCCACGTTGTAGGTATTAAACCGAAAGACTACGGGGGCGTACATGCAATCTGCAATGGAGAATTCACCAAAGAGCCAAGGCCCGTCATTAGCATGTTTTGCTCTTAAATCCGTCCACAATGTATCAATGCGGGAGATATCTTCCTGTAAGTCGGCGGTTATCGGCACACTGCGGTTTATTGCTCTGCAATTCATTGGCATTGCTTCCCGAAGAGCAAAAAAACCTGAATGCATTTCAGCGGAACATGACCGTGCCAGTGCTCTGTCCTGAACCTCGGCAGGCCATCCTTGTCCCGCTAAGTATTGCTCTGAAACATACTCGCAGATGGCGAGAGAATCCCAAACGACAAGATCTTTATCATGGAGGACGGGAACCATACCGGCAGCCGAATGTTTTGCTATCTCAGCAAGCGTATTTTCCGTAAACAAGGCAATTCTAACTTCTTCAAATGGAATATCATTTACAGCGAGTAATAGCCACGCCCTTAATGACCAGGATGAATAATTTTTGTTGCCAATGATTAGCTTCATGTTTGCTCCTTAACACAATATTTGGATTTAAAAGCGCTCCTCTTTCTTTAGGAGGGGCGCAAAGGTCTTTTTTGTGGCGACCATTTCAGTTGACTCTCCTGCTCAACGTGACATACTCTAGTAATAGAGTACGAGGTTTGGCAGCTTCCAAAGCGCTTTTTCTCAGAAGGAAAACGAAAAGTATTATAACAGGTAATGTATGGAAAAGGTTCTTCTTGTTGAAGATAGCGTGATGTTTGGCCGGGTGGCAAAAAGCAAGATTGAAAAGGAATTTGGCATATCTGTTTCCTGGACCAAAAGCTATGCTGAAACGGAAGATATTCTGAAGTTGGAAAACGGAAATTTTTCCATGGCGCTGCTTGACTTCAATTTGCCTGACGCTCCAATGGGGGAGGTGATAGATTTGGTTATTGCTGAAGGCATCCCTTCCTTGGTCTTTACCGCTAATATGACTGAAGAGGTCCGATCCGAGGTGTGGAAGAAAAAAGTCGCCGACTATATGATCAAGGAAGATCCCAATAGCCTTGATTATGTGATTGCGGCGATGCGTCAACTCGAAAAGAATATGAATAGTCTGGTTCTGATAGTCGACGATTCTGCAACCTTTAGATCCGCAATGTCTGAGCTGCTCTATATCAGAAAATTCAGGGTACTTAATGCTGCGAACGGTAAAATTGCCTTGGAAATACTGGATAAATATCCTGAGATTGAGTTGGTTATTACTGATTTCAATATGCCCGGTATCGATGGCTGTAAACTCTGCCAGAAAATTCGGGAAAAGTTTAAGTTCGACAAGTTGGCGATCATCGGGATTTCCTCAGAGGAGGATCGAAGCCTTGGTGCTCGATTTATTAAGAGTGGTGCAAACGATTTTATCGTCAAGCAGACCTTCCTTGTGGAGGAATTCTATTCAAGGGTTAACAGATCCTTGGAAACCGTCCATCTGATCAAGCAGATAAGGGAAAAATCGGTTCGCGACGTCCTTACAGGATTGCATAATAGACGGTACTTTTTTGATGCGGGTACCGCGTTTTTTAAAAAATGTTGTGAGAAAGGTACAGGCATGAGCTGTACCATGATTGATATTGATTTATTTAAGAGGGTCAACGATACCCATGGTCATGACATTGGCGATGAGGTAATCAAAACAATTGCAGAAATCCTCCTGGATATCTCAAGCAAGAAAGATATCGTTGCGCGGATCGGCGGTGAAGAATTTTGTATTCTTACTCCCGATGGAAACAGAGAAAACTGTTTTACGCGAATGGAAGTGCTTCGAAAAATGATTGAAACCATTCCTGTCGCACAATTACCCGATAATTCAGATCTGTTTGTCACATGCAGCCTCGGTTGTTGTACCTCGTCAACCGAGAGCCTGGAAACAATGTTAAAGATTGCGGACAATAAGCTCTACAAGGCAAAACAAGGTGGCCGAAACCGAGTTGAGATATGAGGTGTGAATCCACATTTGATCTACCCTGTTCGGTTCATCCATTTCTCCGGTATTTACCTGTCCCCGGCAACAGGTTGTCCAGCGGCCGTCGCAATAAAAATTCATAAAAAAGAAGATAAAGAAAGGCCACTCCGTAGGAGATCAAAATACCAGTGTAGACTCCGAACTGCGGAAATGTGCAGTAGATTGAACCGGAAAATATCACAATAGCCAGCATACCAAGGGGAATTTCCCGAAAAAGTGCTGCGATTGTTTTGGCACCATAGTGGTAATGGAGGACCCATACCGTTGGTAAAATTGTTGTCGGGAAAGCTGCAAAGATACCTGACCATCGGGAGCCGACAGTTTTCGCCAGCCCTGTAATTACGACGATAACCACAGCGGCAAAAAGAGCTCTGGATAATAGAATAATGGCTGTAGTTGGTACCTTCTGTAAGATTGCGGGTGATGGAGTAAGACGAAAGAAGATAGTTACCGCGGCAAAGACCAAAACGACGGTTGCTATGCGGAGCCAGAGTTGCTCAAGCAGCACATATTGCAAAAAATAGGCAGTCCCAAAGAAACCTGACAGACCGCAGAGTGTTGGCAGGAGCAGTGAGAATACCGAATCTTTTTGCACCATTGTACTGCTCTGGCTATAAAGAAGGCAAAAAATAAGTGTTGCACTCAACCCCTGGACAGACCAAGGAGCGCTGTCTGCAGCAAAAAGAGGTCCTTGTTCAATACCTGTAAAAAAAAAGGTAAGGCCTGCTCCAAGTGGGAATCCCAGTAATACACCTGCAAAACGTGTACTTACACTTTCTGCAACCAGGGTAATAGTTATTACCATTCCTGCGGAGAGACATATCTTAGCTAAGAGCAGGAGGATAGGGTGACTCATAGAAGACCAAGGAATCGAGGTATAAAAAGCGAAAGTGATGGAAACAGTATGACTACCACAAGGGCCACGAGCATGGCAAGAACCATGGGCCAGACAGCTTTGAAGGTCTTCTCAAGCCGGATGTTGGCCAGCTGCGTCGTTACATAGAGATTGACGGCGACAGGGGGCGTAAATTGTCCAACTGCCAGGTTGAGGGTCATGACGACACCGAACCACACGGGGTTCCAGCCGAAGTGCTCAATTATTGGCATAAAGATGGGTAAAAATATATAAAAGATACTAATTGCATCGATTAACATTCCTCCCACAAAAATAAGCAGGTTGATAATAATGAGCACAACCCACTGATTGGTGCTGATACCCATGAGCATGTTTGCCAGGCTGTCGAGTATTCCAATAGTTGAACCCGCCCAGGAAAATAGCCCGGCAAAGGCCACGATCAGCATGACTACGGCCGATGTTTCACTGGCTTCAACCAGTATTTGATAGCCTGTTTCAAGCGTGAGGGTCCGATAAATGACAAAACCCAAAAAGAGGCTGTAGAAAACAGCGACCACTGCAGCCTCGGTCGGCGTGAACATTCCTCCGTAAAGACCGCCGAGAATAATTATGGGAGCGAGCAGCCCCCAAAATGCCTCTTTGAAGGATTGCCAAAGACTGATCTGTTGCTCTTCCACGCCTTCCTGCTCAGAGCCATAACCTTTTTTCCTGGCGATCAAAATTGCCGGAATAAGCAGAGAAAGTCCGGCCAGAAAGCCTGGAATTGCACCCGCTGCGAAGAGCGCAGGAACCGAGGTGTTGGTGATCGCCCCATAAATGATCAAGGCGATACTTGGGGGGACGATTATGGCAGTGGACCCGGCAGCGGCAATCAGGGCCGCACTATATCCCCTGCTATACCCTTGCGCATACATGGCAGGAATCAATATGGCCCCAATGGCTGCTGAATCTGCTGGTCCGGAGCCAGAGACACCGCCAAAAAAAACACAAACTCCGATGGCAACAATAGCAAGTCCACCTCGCCGTCTTCCAACAAGCAGATTGGCGAAGTGGATAATTCGCTGGGAGATGCCACAACGCTCCAGAATAAAACCTGCCAGGATGAAAAGGGGTATAGCGAGCAGCGGGAATTTGGCAATACCTGCGAAAAAGTTTGGTGCTATAACCGCTGTTCCGAGATCAGCGCCCCATATGACCAAAAAACTTGGTACTGCAATGGCTACCGCAATAGGTGTCCCCAGCAAGAGGAGCAGAAAAAAAACAAGAAAAAGCATTATACCCATATCACTTCTCCCTTATCTCAGCAAGAGCAGCCTCAAAGATCCGGAAAACAATGAGCACACAACCAATAGGGATACATACGGTATATATCCATTGAGGATAATTGAGCGATTCAGACGAAATTTCGAGAAACCGCTCATCAAGAACCTGTTGGTATCCCAAATAACCGAGGGAGGTGAAAAGACTCGCACCTATCAGGGAAATAACAATATTTAGAATTTTCCTGGCTTTCTCGGGGAACTTGTCCTGGATAAACAACATGCGGAGGTGACGTCTGCGCCTGAATGCGGAAGCTGTGCCAAACAGGGTCAGCCAGACCAGGGCATTTACTTCAATTTCTTCAGTGAAAGAAAGAGGAAATTCAAATACATATCGAGTTATGACATTGGCAAAGGCCAAAACTGCCATAACAAGGAGAAGAGTGGCGCCGAGCATCTCTTCGAGATGCCCGACGATCCAATGAATTTTACGCAATTGATTTTTCCTACTGACGTGAACCGGCGATGGCTGTTTCGGCTTTTTTGAAAAGATCCTCTCCAACAATAGGGACCCACTTTTTGTAGACAGCAGCGGTTTTTGCCTTAAACGCTGCTCGTGCTGCGTCATCAAGAACAGTCACTTCCATGCCATTGTCTTCCAACGTTTTCAGTGCACTTAAGTCTGGAGCAATCAAACCCTTACGTACAACAATTCGTTGCGCATCGGTCGCTTCACGGGCAGCCTGCCGAATAATTTCCTGGTCTCCTGCGGAAAAACTTGCCATGGATTTTATTGTTCACTGTCAACATGAGAGGGTCGATGACGTAGTGCCAGATGGTGGCATATTTATGGAATTGCCAAATTTTTACGGGAATTTCAATGGCTACAACTGGATTTTCCTGACCATCGACAACACCCTGTTGAAAAGCAACCTGTGCGTCGCCCCAGTTCATGTTTACAGGATTGCCGCCAAGAGCTGTCATAATGTCAATGAAGATTGGAGTACCAACAACACGGACCTTCATACCGACCAGGTCTTCAGGTTTTTTTATAGGGCCTTTTGAGTTGGTGATTTCCCTGAAACCATTCTCGCCCCAGGCAAGGAGTGTTACTCCTTTTTTATTCAGCAGGTTTGCGATATCGTTTCCAGCCTCGCCCTGAATTACAGCATCCAGGGCTGCGTAGTCAGGAAAGAAAAAAGGCAGGTTGAAGAGGTTGAGGGGCTTGATAGTTGTGGACCAATTAATGGTTGAGGCAAGACAGAAGTCCGCAACACCCTGACGATGAATTAGAAACTCATTGGTCTGTTTTCCTGCCATCAAGGCGGAAGAGGTATAAACCTTGATGTTGATCCGACCATTTGTTCGTTCCCGCACGAGATCGGCAAATTTTGTAGCCCCTTCTCCCCATGGCAGTTTGGGACCAACAACAACACTCATCTTGTACTCTGTCTTGTATTCTGATGCTGCAAAAAGTGATGAAGGAATCGTCCAGGAAAGTAGCAATAAAAGAGTACACAGCAGTAAACGATTAAGCATACAACCTCCTTGTATTAATGAATATTTGGTTACCGTCTTGAGATACGAATTATCGCGTTGTTAGTTAGGCGCGTGAGCAGGACAGCTCGAATTATTAGTACCTTACAGATGGTTTTTTTGTTTTTTTGCAAGAAAACCATCTGTCTAAAGGTTCTTATCCCCCTGCTTTGCGGGGGTCGAGGAAATTAATAGCAGATTTGAGTGATCTTTCATGCTTCAGGGATCTACACCGCAGGCCCCCGAAGCATTATAACAAATCCCACCCTTTTCAGAGTTTAGTCTTCTATCTTGCCATCTTTTAAACGTTTTTCGGCAATCGCTTTCAATTTATAAAGGTCCTGCTGGAGCTCAAAGACGCCATGCCAATGGGCATAATCGGGACCGGCCATTGCGGCACCCTGGCGCATTCGTCGCCCCTCATGATGCCAGAGGTGGTAAACAATCTTCTGGAATTCATCATCCCATGGATTGGCCTTCAGAAGTTTTTTCTCGGCAAGTTCCTTCTGCAGAGCCAAAGCAGGCTTCCAGTATGCTTCATTGTAGAGTTCGATATTCAGATCCGCCTGCTCGAAGAAATTGTCATTGTGCAGTGTGCTGTGGCAATTGCTGCAGACCATTTTCATCTTCTTCCTGCCTTCAATACCGTCACCGGTAAGTGGACTGAGCGGATCAGGTGAGTTCCGAACGACAGATTCCGGTGCCCAGAGATTCCATTTGAGCCTCTCCGAGATATTATGTGTAGTCTGCAGGGCTCCGATGCCACTCATATGGCAAACAGCACAAGTAGGAGTGCGATAGTCTCCAGGTTCCCAGGCGTCAGGAGCACTGGTGAAATTCCAGGTACTGGCTTCCGTGTTGTAAATATGCCCGTGTTTGCTGTTATTATAGATCTCGATATCCGGATGATCCGGGCCAAGGTGGCAGGAAGCACAGGCGGCAGGTTTTCGTGCTTCGGCAATACTGAAACGGTGTCTTGTGTGACAGACAACACAGTTGCCCACCGAGCCGTCCGGATAGGTGGTGCCAATTCCCGCCGCAGGCCAGGTTTCTTTGGTTGGTCTGCCGTCTACACCAAGTTTGAGATCAGAACCATGGCACTGCATGCAGCCTGCCATATCGGAGGCCTTACTGAATTTTTCAATACCCTGGCCTTCATGTTTGGCGATTAATGCACCCATGCTTTTAAAGTTTCTGCCATCCGGAGAATTGTATTGAACGCTTGCCCGGGCATGGCCACTTTTGCTAAACTGGTCGACTTCAGCGCTATGGCATCTGCCACAGGCTTTCGGGGTGACCACTGTAGTCATGTAGATATCAGTTCCTTTGATGCCGGGACAGCTCTGGGAGGCCATCGGTGAACCTTTGTCGACGCGATGGCAGTCAATGCAGGAGACACCGACATGACCATGCCTGCTGTTTTTCCAGTCAGCTACAATTCCCGGTTGTTTTTCTGCATGACACTCAATGCATTTTCTGCCTTCTTCAGTTAATCCCCGTTCAACCTTCAAGGTCTTTACATTGCTTTCCAAGGCAAAGGCAGATGAAAAAGACCCGATAATAAAGGCCACCACCAACAGTAATCGTATCATTCTTCCTCCCTCTAGATTTGTTTAACCAGAAAATCTTTAATATATTTATGGCCTACATTCTCATGGCATTGCACACAGGATCGAACTTTCCCCGATAAAAAATCCCTATGTGCGAGAAAAGCCTTGGGAATATCATACCGGATGATACTCAGATCATGGCATTTGATACAACCGGAGGTGTAGGTAAACTCTTTTTTATGTTTTAGATTGCCCGGCCAGTCAAAGGAATCGGCCCAGAACAGTTCGCCCAGCACATCCTTTGCCCCGGTATATGCTTTTGCCGTAACATAGTGGAAGACATTGTCGTGAGGAAGATGGCAGTCTGCGCATTTTGCAGAGAAGCCTTTTTTATTATTTCCTCCATGGATATCCTGAGCAAAAGAGAGGGTGACACCCTCCATAGAATGACACGAGCCGCAGAATTCATGGCCGGATGTCTTTTCGATCATTTCGGCGGTTCCCAACGCCAGGAAAAGACCGAGAATAATTCCAAATGACGTTATAAAAATAACCTTCTTCATGGACCTCCCTGGAAAACGATGGAGTGGAGAAGCAACACACATTGAGTAATAATATAAAATTAGTTACTTATACCTGAATTTTCCCACTTAAGTCAAGTGGGAGTTAAAATATCCAGTCTCGGATGCACCGATAATTCAGGATCCATTTCGTCACCTCTTCTAGGTGGAAAACCTAGCCCCTCTCGGAAAACTCCCCAGCCTATAATCAGTCTCCAGCCGATTGCGGTTTGACCTATAAATCAACTATTCTTTCGTCCACAGGTGCAGATGGACCAGTTGTCCGGCAACCGACAGGAGAACGAGATTTCTTTCCATGTACAAGGAGATTACAGTGAAATACGCTAACGAATATAACAGCATGTTGATGGCTCCGAGTGAAGCAGTGCAAGCAATCAAATCCGGAGACTGGGTTGATTATGCCTGTTTTCTATCCACTCCTATTACTCTGGACAAAGCACTCGCCGAAAGGTCGGGGGAAGTGGAAAATGTAAAAATCCGTGCCCTTGGTTTCCCAGGATTGGCCGCGGTCGCCAAAGAGGACCCGGATGGGCAGAGCTTCAGCTACAACAGCTGGCATTTTACTGGGGCTGATCGTAAACTGCACGACAAGAAGGTCTGTAACTATATTCCACTACTCTATCATGAAGGGCCTGGATATTACGAAAGAAATGACATCACTACCGATGTCATGCTGGTCCGCACCACCCCCATGGACAGCAAGGGTTATTTCAATTTCGGAGTCTCCAATTCCTTTACCAAGGCCCAGATTAAAGCGGCCAAAAAAGTCATTGTCGAGGTAAATGAAAAGATGCCGTACTGTTGTGGTGGCTGTGCGGAACAGGTGCACATCTCGGAGATCGATGCCATTGTCGAAAGCGAGAATGAAGATATGTTCTCTATGCCGGAACCGAAGATCACCGACGTTGACCAGCAGATCGCTGAACTCGTTGTTTCCCAGATTGAAGACGGAGCCTGTCTGCAACTTGGTATCGGTGCCATGCCCAATGCGATCGGCAAACTGATCGCCAATTCCAGTCTCAGAAACCTTGGGGTGCACACCGAGATGCTCTGCGACAGTTTCGTTGATATTTACGAGGCGGGCTGTATTTCCAACCTCAATAAAAAGCAGGATGTTGGCAAATTTGTCTACACCTTCGCACTTGGTTCAAAAAAGCTGTATGACTTTCTCGACAAGAACCCATCCTGCAGCAGTTTTCCCGTTGATTACACCAACAGGCTCGACAAGATTTCCGCCAATGATAACGCCATTGCCATTAATAATGCGCTGGAAATTGACCTGTTCGGCCAGGTTTCTTCGGAATCAAGCGGCACCCGGCATATCTCAGGGACTGGCGGGCAACTTGATTATACGTATGGCTGTTACCATTCCCGCGGCGGCAAGGCTTTCATCTGTCTCAGTTCCTCAGTGGTAGAAAAGGACGGAACCAGGAAATCACGGATCAGACCTTTTCTCGATCCGGGAACAATCACTACCCTGCCGCGGGTCATGGTCAATTACGTGGTCACCGAATACGGGGTGATTAATCTCAAAGGCAAATCGACTTGGGAGCGTGCCAAGGCGCTGATCTCCATTGCTCATCCCGATTTCCGTGAAGAGCTTAATGAACATGCCAAGAGAATGAACATTCAGATGTAAATAAATACTTATCCGCACCTGAAACAACTTCGGTGCACTCCGGAAAATGAAGGGAAAAGACGACTCCGGAACTTTTGGCAACGTGTTCCATCCACTCTCCAAACAACAGACGGTTAGCCTGGACCCTTCAATTCTTACAGCTTCTCACAGATTATGCCCGTTGCGCAATGCGCTCGGGCATGACGCGTTTTTAACGGGACAACGCGACGAAATCTTTTCTTGCCGGCGGATTTCTGTTAGAACAGAGAGACTAACTTTGCCGCAGCTATGGCAAGGGCAAGTTTTAATTATCGAGGAAAGAATGCGAAAGATATGTTTGCCTTGACCAAGATCCGCCACAAGCTCCTTTTATACTATACTCTGCTCTTTGCTCTCTCCCTCTTAGTGGGCTTTGCTACTGTTTACTTCATAATCCGCGATTCCCTGCAAAAAAATATCGAGAACGAACTGCAAAACACCACAACCGCAATCTATAATCTGGTGCAGACCTCCGCCACCGTATCAATCAAGAATTATCTGCGAGGCGTTGCCGAGAAAAATCTTGAAATCATCAATGCCTTTTATCAGGAAAGTCAGGAGGGTTTGCTGACCGAAGCGGAGGCACGGGAGAAGGCCACCGCGGTGCTGCTGAGCCAGACAATCGGAGAGTCGGGATATATCTATTGTTTAGACAGCAGCGGTATCGTTGTTGTCCATCCGCAGCCCAGTCTGATCGGCTCGGATGTTTCAGGTCATGCCTTCGTTAAAGATGTGCTTGCCAGGAAAAAAGGTTATCTGGAGTATGACTGGAAAAATCCCGGTGAGGAAGTCACCAGGCCGAAGGCGCTGTATATGCTCCACTTTGAGCCTTGGGACTGGATTATTGCCGTTAGTTCCTACCGCGCGGAATTTAAAGGGCTGGTGAACGTCGACGACTTTAAACAGAGCGTCCTTGACCTCAAATTCGGCAAGACCGGCTATGCCTTTGTTGTCGATACCGAGGGTAATGCAGTCATTCATCCAAAACTGGAAGGCGTCAATATCCTTTCGGTAGACGGGCAGCCGAACGAGTATCTAGCCGAGATTATCAAAAAGAAAAACGGTCGAATTGTTTATACCTGGCAAAATCCAGGTGAAGCGAAACCTCGACAGAAATTGTGCATTTTTAACTACATAAAAGACTACGACTGGATCGTGGCGGCATCCAGTTACCTCGAAGAGTTCTACCAACCGTTGCGAACTATCGGCGCCTTGGTGCTGGCGACTTTTCTGCTCACCATGCTTCTGGTTCTGTCGCTCTCCTATACGATCAGTAATTCGATCACCAATCCACTTCAGAAGTTGATGGACCATTTCGATAACGCCAGCAAGGGTGATTTCAGCTTGCGCATGGCGGTGACTTCCAGCGATGAGATCGGCAAGCTCGCCAGATTTTTCAACCGCTTTATGGAACAACTCGGCCAGTACAACAGTGACCTGAAAAAACAGATTCAGGTCAGGCAACAAACGGAAAACAGCCTGCGGCAGAGTGAACAGCGTATTCGTTCGGTCATGGCCTCTGCGGCGGATCCAATCATTACCTATGACATGGAAGGCCGGGTGACCTATCTCAACCCTGCCTTTCACCGGGTATTCGGCTGGAGTCTGGAAGAATGCCTTGGTAAGAAAATGGATCACTTTGTCCCCCAGGAAAACTGGCCTGAAACACTGGTCATGATCAATGCCATCAAGGAGGGCAAGGTTCTGCCGGCCACAGAAACAAATCGATATACCAAAACCGGTGAGATTCGCAATGTCAGCATCAGCGGCGCGGCTCTCAGTGATAATAATGAACAGCTTGCCGGCAGCGTGGTGATCCTCCGCGATACAACCGAAACAAAAAAAATGACTAAACAGCTGATGGATATCGGAGACAATATTCGCCAGACAATCGGCCAGGATCTCCATGATGATCTCTGTCCGCATCTGATCGGCACCGGCGGTATTGCCTCGGCGCTCAGCTCGACCTTGAAGAAAAATAACAGCGAAGGTGTGGAACTGGCGGACATGATCGTCGGTTTGATTGATGATGCCACAACCAAGGCGCGGGGGCTGTCAAGGGGGCTTTGTCCTGTGCACCTGGTCGCCTATGGCCTGCATTCGGCCTTGAATGAAATAGCTGAACGGACTGAAATAACGTCAAATATCCACTGTACCTTCAGCGGCGATGAATCGCTGAACATCAATGACAATACTCTTGCCACCCACCTCTATTATATAGTGCAGGAGGCAGTTAACAACGCGGTGAAGCACTCCGGTGCAACGGTTATCGACATCTCGCTCACCGAAGAAGGTGGCTATCTGCATCTGCTGATCACCGATGACGGTCACGGCATTGATGAGTCGCAGAGCGGAAAAGGCATGGGGATGCAGATCATGAAATACCGGGTACTGGTCATAGGCGCTTTTCTCGAGGTCGCAAGCAGCAGGGAAAAGGGCACGACTATTCATGTCTTTATGAAAAAGTCAGAAATGAACCACCAATAAACATCAGAGTAGGGAGATTACCGATGGCATCACAGAAAAAAAGCAAGGTCCTGATTATCGATGATCATCCTATCTTCTGCCTCGGCATGACCGAGTTGATCAACAAGGAGCCGGATCTGGTTGTCTGCGGTGCCATCGAATCGATGAAAAAAGCCTGTGAAGCCATCGCCCAACTCAAACCCGATCTGCTCATCATCGACATTTCCCTGAAAGACGGCAACGGCCTGGATCTTGTCCAGGAAGTCAAGAAAGAGTACCAGGGCCTACCCATGCTGGTCCTCTCCATGTACGATGAATCTCTCTATGCCGAGCGCGCCCTGTTGGCGGGGGCCTTCGGTTATATCATGAAACAGGAGGCGATTCCCAAGGTTGTCGAGGCCATCCGTCATGTTCTGAAGGGCGACATCTATGCCAGTAGCGCGGTAAAAGAGAAGGTCTTCAAACGGTTGACCAACCATGCCAGTGCCGACAGCAAATCCCCCCTCGATGCTCTGACCAACCGCGAACTGGAGGTCTTACGATTGATAGGCCAAGGATACTCAACCAAGGAGATTGCCGACCGCCTGCACCTCAGCATTAAAACGATTGGTACCTATCGTGAGAATCTTAAGGAGAAGCTGAAACTCAAGCATTTTACCGGATTGGTCAAGTTTGCTGTGCATTGGTCGGACAAGATTTTGCTATAGTACCTTAGAAATTCTTTTCCTGTTTTTGAAATGTCTTGACATAACAGTTGGAAAGAGCAATCACTGTCATGACAAAATGAAGCAGCGACATGGCCATACAATTGGGGTCGGACCACGTTAGTTGTTTGATTTTATAAGGTAATGCTTCTAGCAAGAGGTCGTTTTAGCACTTAAAAGGCCCTTTTGGGTGGCGAAAAGGTATCTCAGGGAAGGTGTTTGTATTAATCACCTTTTAGGTTGAGACACACGAGCGAATATAAGAAAGGGTCAAGCCAACTCTTGGCTCTTGTTGCATATTCAAGACAAGTTGCAGTTACTAATAACAAAATAATGCACTGGGTGAACATAAACCGGTGATCGTCCTGTTGGCCCCACACAATTATATGCGCTATAGAGGAAAACTAACCAATTGGAAAGATGAGAAGGGCTTTGGCTTTATCTCCCCCAATCGTGGTGGGAAGCAAGTGTTTGTTCACATAAAGTCATTCGTGAATCGGCAGCGAAGACCTGTCGGAAATGAAGTGTTAACGTACGAATTAAAAACTGATCCAAAAGGTCGGGAACAAGCTGAAAGCGTTTTGTTCCGTGGCGAGCAACTGCCATCAACTTCTTCATCGTTGGTAGAGAAGCGTTCCTTTTATGGTGGCTGGTACGTTCATTATCATCGTGGTTACCTTGGCACTAATGGGCAAGTTGCCATGGGGCATTCTCGCGCTCTATCTCACGGCAAGTGTGGTGACGTTTGTAGCCTATTCGATCGATAAGTCAGCTGCTCGCAACGATCAATGGCGCACCCAGGAAAACACTTTGCATCTATTCGCGGTCATTGGCGGTTGGCCTGGCGCCTTAGCTGCGCAGAGGTTACTTCATCACAAATCTAAGAAACAATCTTTTCAAATAGTATTCTGGGCGACTGTAATTATTAATTGTTGTGTTTTCGGCTGGTTATTTACACCTGGTGGAAATGCCGCTCTTCAATCTCTGCATTTGTCACTATAGAGGGCAACCATTAATTCCAGGCGTTGCCGGAAGGACCGCGGATGTTTTTTTTGAGAAAAACAAAATAATGCACCGGACAAACCGGTGACCATCGTGTTATATCAAAAAAATATTCGAAAGTTTTCCGATGATAAATTCCATTGATATCGATGAATACAACGATCTAAAGACGGATGAAAATATCTCAATGGAAGTGGAATATAATCAACAATGGCAACATGTTTTCGAGAAGTTAGCGCTCGATTATACGCCATAATTTTTGACCTTTTGGGATTGTAGTTTTGTTTAAGTATTCTCGTGATGGTACTGATCCCCAGTGCTGTGCGGGGGGTTGGACACAAAAGGAATTTTTAAGGCTTCTTTTCTTATCAGGGTAGCCAGGGAAATCTGAGTTATTTTTCCAGCTTACCAACGTCATCCGTCCTCTTTATGACTCCAGAATTGACTGTCCTATAGAGCTTATCAGGTATACATTAGAATCAATTATGCAACCGTTTCTACCGGATGTAAAATTCCTGCATAGATGAATCAACCCAAGTGTTTACTGTAATTATTTAATCGAATTGTATGTGCAGGTATGAGTAGGAAAATTGAATTATTAGCACCCGGTGGAGATGTCGATTCCATAAAGGCCGCAATCGCAGCGGGTGCAGATGCAATATACTGTGGTCTCAATAAGTTTAACGCTAGAAATCGAGCCCAAAATATCACAATTGATGACCTGGACGGAATTTTGAGGCTTGCTCACAGCAATGGCTGTGAGGTTTTTCTTACTCTGAACATCATTATAGTAGAAAATGAAATTCCCGCCATTATCGGCCTCTTGAACATACTGGTAAACAGCCGGATTGATGGGGTAATTGTTCAGGATCTCGGCCTGTTTTATCTGCTGCGTGAAAAGTTTAAAGATCTTAAAATTCATGCCTCTACCCAGCTTACTACACACAATAAAGGCCAGATACATTTTTTGGGCGAACTCACCGCCTCCAGGGTTAATCTTTCAAGAGAGTTAAGTATAAAGGAAATTAGGGAGTTGGCTGCTGTCGCCCATGGGGATAAGGTCTTGACTGAAGTCTTTGTCCATGGTTCCCATTGCATTTCCTTTTCCGGTCTTTGTTATTTAAGTTCAGTTCATGGGGGAAAATCCGGTAACCGTGGCAGATGCAGTCAGCCATGCCGGGATCAGTATATAACTCCGCCTGAAGGTGGAAATTATCCCCTCAATTTAAAGGATAATTCAGCCTTTTCTTATCTCAGAGAGTTAGCCGATGCAGGTGTTGACTCCATCAAGATTGAAGGCAGGATAAAGAAGTTTCATTATGTATATTCGGTGGTTGATGCGTGGAGAAAGCACCTTGATGAATTCCAGGACAATAATCCCATTGCTGCTGACGACAGTGTGCTTCATAAAGTGTTTAATAGAGGATTTTCAAACGCCTATCTAGAGGGCGATATCAATAAATTGATGTTTAGTGATAACCCGAGGGATAATTCAGCTCTACATCTATCCAAACAATATGGTTGCTCATCAAAAACAGATATTCAACGTGCAAAGCGGGAAATCTATGATGAAAAAACAGATATAATTAATGATGTTAAAAGTAAAATTTCACGGCTAAGTATTCAAAAATATCCTGTACGAATCACTATAACAGGGACTGCTGGTGCATCGTTGAACGTTGCTGTACACACTCTTGACTCGTTTTTCAGTGTATTTTCAGTCACTCATCTGGAAAGAGTCGGCCAAAGGAGAAATGAACACAGCGACCATCAGGGAAAGGATGGAGCAGAAGGGGATAATTCCGGGAATTATATCCCAAAGGAAAAAGTAAAATCCCTTGATCATACAAGTTTATTACATTTTCTACGGACCATAAATAATAGGGAATATTTCATTGAAGATCTGGAAGTCGATCTTGTTCAAGATGATCTGTTCTTACCTTTTCATGAACTCAATTCACTCAAAAAGGATATTCTGTTTCGACTCAATGGTTCAAAAAGCTTGATAGCACCCCAGGCTGTTTCGAGGCCCCAAAAACGATCTCATGAAAAAATCCGACCAGATCTTTCCGTTTTAATTTCAACACCTGAGGATATGGGCATCTGCGACGGAACGGATGCCAATGTCTTTTTCCAACTTCCCAGCTGCCTGGCTGGCACAACTGCTCAATATATAGAACTCTTTCAAAAGAATAGCCAAATGGTACCCTGGTTTCCTTCGATCTTAATCGGGGAGGATTATGAAGCCGCGGTTGAGTTCCTTCACCGGCTTCAACCTGAACGTATTGTCACCAACAATACGGGGATAGCTTATGAAGCCTATAAACTTAAAATCCCCTGGATTGCGGGACCGTATCTGAACAGTGTGAATTCCTATACCCTGATATGTTTGAAGGAGAAATTTAATTGTCTGGGGGCATTTATTTCGAATGAGCTCAATAGATATCAGCTACAATGTGTTCAGCGACCTGATAATTTCGACCTCTATTACAGCATATATCATCCGATAATGTTGATGACCAGCCGACAGTGTTTGTTCCATCAGATTACCGGCTGTGAAAAGAAGGGAATTGATTCCGATTGCTTGCGGTCATGTGAAAAATTGTCCTCGATTACAAACCTGAATCAGGCTTCTCTTGTTATTGAAAAATCAAAACAGAACTACCATAGCGTCTATAATGGCCTTAACTTTTTAAATACTGATATTATTACTGATATTACAGATAGGTTTTCAAACTTTTTAATAGATTTGAGGCCTGTTGAGACAGAGACAGATGTGGATGCAACTCACGCTGAACTCGTGCATCTTTTTAATCAGGCAATTCATGGAGATACTGAGGCAACCGTTGAGCTCCATAGAGTTATTCATCCTTCAACCTGTAACCAATATAAAAAAGGTATTTAAACAATTTAAGGGCTCACAATCTATAGGAGATGATTCTCTGCCTTAATAGCAGTGGTCTAAAAACGATCCTCCCAAACAGCACCTTTTTCCTCTTTTTTGTTTGTGTCCTGCAATCTTTGTGGAAGAAATGATTCATCCAACTCTTTTCATTTGGGAGGTAGTTCATATATTTGTGAATTATTACACATTGGATGTGTTTGAAAACGGTTAAGTCGCTCGCAGAGAGGAAAATTATCTTTCAGGACGGAGGTACGTTATGACTGATATTCAACTGAAAACCCGTGAGGGACAACAGATTTCTTTAAACGAGGAAACCGTAAACCGATTAAAAGATCAGCTTCGTGGTTCTCTTCTTACCAAAGAACATCCAGACTATGAAACCTCAAGAAAAGTCTGGAATGGGTCAATCGATAAAAAACCCGCATTGATTATATGCTGCCGTGGAACTGCTGATATCATGACGGCTGTCAATTTTGTCCGCGACCGCAACCTACTGTTCTCTGTCCGGGCTGGTGGTCACAATGTTTCCGGATCCGCCATCGTCGAGAGCGGTGTGGTTATCGATATATCACAGATGCGTGGGGTCCAGGTCGATCCTGAAAATCGTATAGCACGTGTGGAAGCTGGAGCCCGTTTGGGTGATCTGGATCATGAAACAATACCCTTTGGCCTCGCCGCGCCGATAGGAGTGGTATCCGAAACCGGAGTAGCGGGCCTCACCTTGCATGGAGGTGCGGGCTGGCTGATGCGCAAACATGGCTTGTCCATCGATAATCTGAACGCCGTCGATATTGTTACCGCAGACGGTAAACTACTGAGGGCCTCGGAAAATGAGCACTCAGATTTGTATTGGGCTTTACGTGGCGGGGGTGGAAATTTTGGAGTCGCCACAAATTTTGAGTTTAAACTGCATCCTATTGGTGCACAAGTCGCGATCGCCATGCCGGTATATGCCATGAACTCATCCCGGGAGGTAATGACAGCCTGTCGAAATTATATGGTTAATGCTCCAGATGAATTGATGGCACTTGGTATCTACTGGAGTGGGCCGCCCTTGCCTGAAGTGCCGAAAGAACATCAGGGAAAACCAGTGGTGATCCTGCTTGGGTGTTACACCGGTCCACAAGAGCAGGCAGAAAAGGTCATTGCTTCTCTAAGAACCATAACCAAACCAGTCGCCGATCTGAGTGCAAGTATGGGCTGGAAAAAAGTGCAGCGAATGCTTGATGAGGATTATCCTGAAGGAAAATACTACTATTGGAAATCAATTTATCTCAATCGCCTTGACGATAAAGTGCAGGATATCCTGGAAGAATATACCTTCAAAAGACCATCGGCCGAATCTTCTATCGATGTCTGGTTCCTTGGTGGTGCAGCAAGCAGAGTACCCCAGACGGCAACCGCTTTCTACAATCGAACTTATCCTATCATGATTGGTATTGAGGCAAACTGGAGTGATTTTGAAGATTCGGAGAAGAATGTTACCTGGGCTCGCAACCTGCACAGGGCCTTGCAACCATATTCAAGCGGAGGCAATTACCTCAATTTCCCTGGATATGTAGAAGATCAGGCGGATATGTTGCTTGGTGCATATGGCGAAAATCTTACAAGGTTGAGATCGATCAAGTCCAAATACGATCCCCAAAACCTTTTCCCTGGGCTTCTGAATATTCTTCCCGCTTGAGCGTGTGCGACCGTTATCATGAACTGGTGTGGCAGGGGCTTTATCAGGGAGTAAAGGAGGCTATATGCATTCAATGAGAATACTTTTTGGTTGTGTCTTGCTATGGATGATTTCGAGTTGTTCCCATGAGGCCGAACTGCCGTTTTCGGCTGGTGTCGGTCCCAATCCGGTACTTCCGCCGCCGCCGAATGTCTTGATACCCACCGTCAATATTGCCAAGGCGAAAGGATGGCCCAATGGCGTCACCCCCTTGGCCGCACAAGGATTAACCGTAACTTCCTTTGCCGCTGATCTGGATCATCCGCGCTGGATCTTCGTGCTTCCGAACGGTGACGTGCTGGCAGCCGAAACCAATGCGCCTCCCAAACCCGATGATGAAAAAGGAATTAAGGGGTGGCTGATGAAGAAGTCGATGGAAGTTGCCGGTGCCGGTGGACTGAGCGCTAATCGAATATCGCTGCTACGAGACAGTGATGGGGATGGAAAGGCGGAATTTCGTTCGATTTTTCTGGCTGGGTTGAACTCACCTTTCGGTATGGAACTGGTAGGGAAAAATTTTTATGTGGCCAATACCGATTCAGTTTGGCGGTTTAATTATCATGAAGGTCAAACGGAGATTGCCGGGTCAGGCGTAAAAATCATGGATCTGCCTGCAGGTCCTATCAACCGTCACTGGACGCGCAACATAATCGCCAGTCGAGATGGTAAAATGCTTTATGTCACGGTCGGGTCAAACAGTAATGTGGGCGAAAAAGGCATGGACAAGGAGCAGGGGAGGGCGGCCATCTGGCAACTGGACCTTGAGTCAGGCCGACAGCGAATTTTTGCGTCCGGCTTGCGTAATCCCAACGGCTTGTCCTGGGAACCTGAAACCGGCGAATTGTGGACCACCGTCAACGAACGAGATGAACTCGGCAGCGACCTCGTCCCTGACTTTTTGACCTCGGTGCAAGATAACGGTTTTTATGGATGGCCCTACAGCTATTTCGGTCAACATATTGATCCGAGGGTTAAACCTCAGCGACCCGTATTGGTTGCAGAAGCCATAACCCCCGATTACGCCCTGGGAACGCACACCGCAAGCCTTGGCTTGGTCTCCTCCAAAGGCGCTGCTTTGCCCGAACGGTTTGAAAATGGGATGTTCGTGGGACAGCATGGTTCCTGGAACAGAGAACCTCCCAGTGGTTATAAGGTGATTTTTGTGCCTTTTTATCAAGGGCGGCCGAGTGGTGATCCTCTAGATGTTTTGACAAAATTTCTCAGTGATGAAGGCGATGCATTTGGCCGACCGGTTGGGGTGGCCATCGATAAAAAGGGCGCTCTGCTCGTGGCCGATGATGTCGGCAATATCATATGGAGAGTCACCGAAAAGCAGCGATAACCATCGCAGATCGGTTTGGTTGTACAGGCGAAGAAGTCGACGATGTTGACTCGGTAGCCGGATACTGCTGAATACGGAGCTCTATTTATTTCCATCTTAATCCATACACAGGAGAGGAACATGACAAAGTTACGCACCAGAGTGGCAATCATAATGGGCTCCTCCCGCGGAATGGGGTCCCGGGGTCGGGGTCTACGGGGGTCGGGGTAGGTATTTACGAAGGAGTCCTTGCGCCTCCCCATACTGACAGAAAAGCTGCAGGCACTGTAAGAAAAACCTGCTCATTACGGCAGTGAGCTAAGGGGTTCCAACCCCGCTGCTCACCGCCATTTTCTTTATGATCTCTCAGTTTACCTTACGCTCACGACCCTGCCATTCGATGTCCCGAAGCGTGAACTTGGTGATCTTGCCGGTAGCAGTTTTCGGCAATTCACAGAAAACCACCTCCTTGGGAGCCTTGAACCGGGCGATATTGGCCTTGCAAAATTCGATGATTTCCTCAGCTGTAGGATTCGTTCCCGGTTTGGGCGTGACGAAAGCCTTGGGAACTTCTCCCCATTTTGCGTCGGGCGAAGAGACGACGGCTACTTCCTGCACCATGGGATGACGGTAGATGACGTTTTCCAGCTCAATCGACGAGATATTCTCGCCGCCGCTGATGATGACATCCTTGCCGCGATCCATGATCTGCACATAGCCGTCGGGGTGAATCACCGCGAGATCCCCGCTGTGGAACCAGCCACCCCGGAAGGCCTCCTCGGTACCCTTCTCGTCTTTATAATAGCCCAGCATTACATTGTTGCCGCGCATGGCGATCTCCCCCATGGTCTTGCCGTCCCGCGGCACCGGCTCCATGGTCGTCATGTCTATCACGTCCATATAGAGCGCGGTGACATAGGCTACCCCTTGACGGGATTTTATCTTCGCCAGCTCATCTTTGCCCAGTAGATTCCATGAATCTTGCCTGGCACAGACACTGTGTGGACCATACACTTCAGTCAGACCGTAAACATGGACGATATTGGCTCCGAGGGCCTCTATTTGTTCAATGACGGTGGGTGACGGAGGTGCTCCGGCGGTGAGGATGGTAAGTGGTCGATGTAGCTGAAGATGTTTGGCCTCCGGGTAGGAGACCATCATGATGAGAATGGTCGGGGCGGCACAGAGGTGTGAGACTTTTTCCTGCATGATCAACCTAAAAATCGTCCCGGCTTCGACCTGTCGCAAACAGACATGGGTGCCGCCGACGGCGGTGACCGCCCAGGTAAAACACCAGCCGTTGCAATGAAACATCGGCAATGTCCAGAGATAGACAGCATCACTGGTCATTCCCGCTTCCTGGATTTCACCAAGCGCATTGAGATAGGCGCCGCGGTGATGGTACATGACCCCCTTAGGTCGGCCGGTAGTGCCACTGGTGTAGTTGATCGTCGCCATCTGGTATTCGTCATCCACCTCTATCGCGGCAGGCAGGGGCGAACCGCCAGCCAAAAAGGACTCGTAATCTGGGCCTTCCAGGGGTTTGTCGGATGTTGCATCGCAGATATTGACAAAAAACCGTACCTCTTTCAGTTCGTCAAGAACAGGCAGGACAGAGCTTGCCAGCTGATTATCGACAAAGACAGCTTTCGTATCGGAATGATTAATGATATAGGCAATCTCGCTGGGCGCAAGACGGACGTTGATGCAAACCAGGACCGCCCCGATCATCGGCACTGCGTAATGGGCCTCGAGCATCGGTGGGATATTGGGGCAAAGAAAGGCCACTTTATCCCCCTTGACAATCCCCATTGCCTTCAAAGCATTGGCCAGCCTGTCCACCCGTTGACTCAACTCGCGATAGGTGGTACGTTTTTCGCCGTGTACAACAGCAACCTTGTCCGGGTAAACTGCTGCACTTCGTCCGAGAAACTTGACCGGACTTAACACGTCGTAACATACGTTGGGTACATTCATGAGCATCCTCCAGAATGAAAATTTACTTTAACGATTGCACTTTCCCGGGTTATACAGGGCGAGTATAGCTCGGCATAACCCGGGTTGTGCAGCAAAAAGAGAACTGCAAAAGAAGGCTTGATTGTCGAGAATTATTTTATAATAGATCCGAATGTCGGCAGTACTATTCGATCATAGATATTGTTATTGACGATTGCCGCAACCAGGTAAATGGCAATCCACCCTGCCGCATAGAGAAGGTAGCCGACAACCGGTTTCAACTCGACGCCGAACTGCCCCATATCCAAACCGACGATCATCCAGAGTACGATGTCAAGGAGCAGAACTATCAGGAACAAGGGCGTTGGGCTTTTCAGATAGGCCGGGGTGACAGCGGTGAGAAAGGCGGCCCCGGCCATCCAGCAGAAGCCCTCGACCATCGATTCGGGTTTAACTGCACCGATAACCCCCGACAGCATAAGGTATTTGGCGAGAACGGAGAGGGCGGCTCCAAACATGAAGAAGGCACTGAAGAAAAGAAAAACATTCCCACCGGTCATATTGTGATCCTTCAATTCCATAACAGCAACGGTATACTGGACTATCCCTCCGCCTATCAGCCAGGCGGAAAGCAGAGGCAATCCCCCGAGTCCGACTTTGCCTGAAAATACCGCCCCGAACCCAAAACAGGCAACCGCCAGTGCCCCAAGACCTGCCGGTCCGGGGGATACGAAACTATGATCCTTTGACATCGCACTACTCCTTTTAAAAAAATGGTGTGAAGAGTTATGGGAAGAATTGTCTTGCCTGCTCCCTCAACTGGACAAACAAAAGGGAGGACAAGTCGCTTCCCGGGGTAAGCGAATATGGTAATCGATGTTGCCGAATGGCTAAAATACTTGTTGCCGAACATAAGATATCCTGCTGGCTTTATTTGGCAATCGGCTAGAATCTGAAAAACGGTTCGGAGAAAAACCGAGGGGTGCTAGGTTATGAACCTAACTAGTATCTACCCTTCAGACGGGGCTTCAATCAGCTTCAATCGGGATCGGACTAAGTTAGGTGTCTGGTGACCAATCTTAGTGCAGGGATAATTGCCTTGGATGTGGGTCTAACATTCTGATTCCAAAATTACCTCAGGATTTCTTGTTTTTTTGTGGTTTTCATGAAGTAAGACACTTCTCTTGAAGAACGCGAAAATGGCTACGGTTAAAGAACATTACGAGCATATCTTGTCAGATGTCTACTCTTGGATATTCCTTGTCATCGGCTCTTTTGCATGACCATGTTTGGTTTCGCCACGGTCGCCCTTATACAACGTATCTGAATTGGAGAAAATCATGCACGGCTATCAATTGACTTTTTTTACCCAGCAAGATCGCAAGCACCAGGGTATTTCCCTGGCCCAGTGGCTGCTTGAAGAGGCCCGCAATATCGGGATCAGCGGGGCAACCCTGATCCAGGCCTCAGAAGGTTTCGGCACGACCGGAAAATCCGTTCCACTCATTTCTTCGAACTTACCGACCAGCCCATAGAGCTGACCATGGCCGTCAGCAAGCTCGAAGCAGAGCGGCTGTTTCAACGACTGAAAGAGGAAGGGGTTAATATTTTTTACGTCAAGACTCCCATCGAATTCGGTATGAGCGGTGATCGGCCGTGCTGAACAGCCTTGGCAAGCCTTCCACGGATCGTCTGGTTGATCGGATGTAATTATCGTGATCCGACCCCATCGGTACCCGACATCAGTACCATCAGGCCATCAGTAAATGATTACAAAAACATGAAGACAAACTAATTTTTCTACCGTGAATCCGGCTCCGTAACAGTTCTTGCTCAGACCGGATTGTGATTCTTTTGCCCGTCGTCCAGAGGCAATTCTACCACGAATACCGCTCCGGGACCAAAATGCTCACTTCTCAAAAAGTTCTCGGGCAAATATTCCTCCGGGGGCGGACTGAAAGCAAAGATTTTGCCGCCATGGTCTTTGATAATCCCAAACGAAACGGAAAGTCCCAATCCTGTTCCCTTTCCTACCTGCTTGGTAGTAAAGAACGGATCAAATATTCTACGCAGATTTCCTGCCTCAATCCCTTTTCCGGTGTCTGCAACACTGACAACCAACTTTTGCTCTCCTGCAACGAATTTGGAATGAACGTGTATCTCGCCATCCTGCTCGATCACATCCGCGGCATTATTGAGCAGGTTTAGCCAGACCTGCTTGAGCCTCTCCTGATCTCCGGACAGGGGTGGTAGGTTTTCATCCAACGCATGTATGATTTTTATACGATTCATAAAAAAGGCATGTTCAACCAGTTTACTGACCTGTCGAATTGATGCATTTACATCCACAGTTTCACTGATGGCCTTGGAATTTCTCGAAAAGCCGAGTAAATCAGCGACAATTTTTCGACAAACCTTGGTCTGCCTTTCGATTATTCGCATACCTTCAAGGATTTCCTCATCTTCAATATCATCCATCATAAGCTGGGAGTAGCCAAGGATGATGCCTAAAGGCGTATTGATTTCATGGGCGACGCCCCCGGCCAGACGACCCAGATCTTCCATTTTCTGGGACTGGATGAGCTGCTCCTGGAATTTTTTGAGCATGGAAATATCCCTGGCGGTGAGAAGAAGCCCCATTATACTGCCGTCCTGATCATAGACCGGGACCTTAACGATATGAAACCATTTCTGTTCTTTCGAGCGCTTAAAGGTGATTTCCTTTGCCAGGGGAATCCCGGTGGAAAGTATCTCTACGTTCTCCTGATGATTGACTTTGGCTTGCTGCTCGGTAAAAATGTCCGCATCGGTCTTGCCGACTATTTCTTCCTCATCCAGATTAAAATAATCGCAGAAAGCCTTGCCTGCGAAAGTATACGCCAGATTCTTGTCCTGCAGGGTTATGAAGTCTGGAGTCACATTCATAACGGTCTTTAACAGGCCTTGTTGCCTGGCAATGGTTTTCTCACGCTCAGTAAGCTCTTCGATGTGGTTTTTAACGGTGACGGCCATTGCATCGAATGCCTCGGCCAGATCCTGAAGCTCATCACCGAAATTATGCTTAAAGACCGGACACTGCCGGCAGTTTTCCATCTTAAAGGGATACTCTTTATCCCCACAATTCGGACATAAGGTTCCAGCCAGATACCAGCAACGACGCTGTACGTCGCCGTAAGCCGGACACTCTTTGTGGTCGCAGTCCATGATTTCCCAACAGTATTTCTCCAGTGAGAAGCCTGCCTGCACATCAAGATTGCCCTGCACAATTTCCTCCACCGATTTTCTCAGTCGGTTCAGACGAAAGGTCACGGTGCGGGCAAACCACAAGGCAAGCATAATCCCCAAACCAACCACGCCGAGCGTACTGAAAAGACTGGTCAACCACTGACGGCGGATCTGAGCGTCGATATCTTTTCTTGACAAACCCAGCCTGACGGAGCCCAAAGCCTTGTCACCCAGGCTAATCCTGACATTGAAGTCATAGACAAGCCCTTGTTCAGTTGTTAAAAGAACCGGCTGCGTTTTTTTCCCTTCTAAATTGACGTGGAGTAGATCCGTAGGAAAGCCTCCGGAGAAGGTGTGAGAGAGGATGTTGGAACTGGTGTCGGTGAGAAAAACATAAATAACGTCATCATATTGATTGTCGACATTATCTATAAGGTTCTTCATTTGCAGAAAATCCATGGCCAGGATGGGCTCGGCCAGACGAAATGCCAGAGCCGAGGTGAGGGCCATGCCTCTTTTTCTTCCTTCCTCAAGAAGGGCTCTCGATGACATCGCGGACAAGATTAGTCCAACACCCAACCCGCAGAAAACCAACATAAAGGTCATCCCGAGGGTAATCTTGGTCCGAAATCTCAAGCGATGCAGAAATCTTAAGAGAAAATTAATCAATATCCAGACCCACTTTTTTACTGAGGTCCCGAATTGGATCAAAATCCTGGTCGTCAGAGGGGATAAAACCGATAAACTTCGCCGCATCAAGAATCTGCCGGTGCTGGGGATTATTCTTATAATCCAGCTTGAGCATGGCATCCCTGATCTTGTCGACAACATCCTTGGAAAGCCGGGGGCTGTAGGCATAGACCCATCCCGGGTACCATCTGGAACTGGCAACCACCTTTATCTGGTTGATATCGATTTTGTCTTTCACTACGTCAAGGGATCCTTCGCGTATTGAGCCTACGTCGTGGAGTCCTGCATAAACCCCCAAAATAACATTTTCCTGTCGTCCACCGGCAAAGACGACTTCCTTGAAATCGTGTAATGTAATACCATGGTCGATAAAAAGACCAAGAGGGAACAGATAGCCTCCGGCCGATGTCGGGTCCACGGCTACCCAGGATTTTCCACGGCAATCGTTGATGGATTGGATTTCCTGATTATCCTTACGGGCAATGATCTGCCCCCGGAATTCTCCACTCCCCTTGGCCTCGACAACTCTCGCCATAGCCCTGGCGCCATAACGGTTGGCCAGTTTTACATAAATAAACGGGTTGGAAAATGATATATCAATCTTACCCTGGCCGAACATGCTGATATGATTATTGAATGTTTCTGGAAACACCTGCCGCACGGATAAGCCGGTCTGCTGGGAAAGATATTCGACCAATCGATGATGCCGCTGAAAAGACTCTGTATTGGAGTATTGCGGCAGATACGCATAGGTTATGGCGGGTGATTGCGGCCTGAAACTAATTTCCTGGCGTTTATCGAGAGAAACCTTGACCGGTTCCTCACTTCCCCGGCAGGAAAAGAGAAAAAGGGAAGTAATGAAGAGTAAAAGGAAAACTCTTTTTTTTGGCATGTATGATACCTGTCCCCTTTAAGAGGGTTCAAAAATGAGTCACAATTGTCGTGCTTGCTGGCAACGATGGGGAATATACTCTTTTTTATGATGATACACCTTTCCAAAGTCAATTGACCAAGATATTTGGAAAATTGTTTTGGAATCCTTTGCAGCTATTGGAAGACGCTGGGAAGTTGTGTCAGAAGTTGAGATCTGCCCCTGTAATTAAAAGAAAAGAACATTCATCACAGAGGCGATTGCACACATCGCAAGAGCATAGTGCCAATTGCTTTGTACGATATCTTTAGGTGAGGCATTGTATCGACTCACCAAAGCCAGTCCCACTCCGGACAACGGACTACTGCCCGTTGAAATAGCCCAACTGCTCAGAAAAAGAAAACCCAGCTGAGAAGGATTTGGGTTGAGGGGCATGAGCAACGGACTAACGATTGCTATGCTGACAATCGGATGAACACCCATGATCCCGATCATTATCATGGCGCCTAAGGTTATGGCAAATAACAATGGGTTAAAAGATAAACCTTCAAGGCTGAAAAATGAGGGGTACACCTGGATGATCGATTTTATGCCGGTAGAAAATACACCTGCGGCAAGAAATAGGGCAAATTGACTATTTACCGATTCTATTCGGTTACTTATGAAATCATATATGGTCTTTGACCTCGGCCTGCCTTTCATGAAAATAAATGCACCAGCAGGTGAAACCACGCAAATAAGAAGCAGGATGTTGATATCATGCCGGAAATGATGCATGCAAACCACCACGGCAGCAAGAAACACAGGTACCGTCAGGCTTTCAAACCGCAGGGGATAACCGGAAAATTCTTTTTTTCTGAAATAACACACTTCAACGATTGAGTAAGCGATTGCGATAGTACTCATGATGGCGCCGGGAATCAGCGTTTCTTTCCAATTCATTCCAGGAGCATGGGTGAGAGCGACACCGGTTGCGATAAAGAAAGGCGACCACCATGCAGCTGCGCAAAAAGAGCGTGCAAGAATAATCATCTGTTCTCTGCTTAGGGTGCCTTTTTTTTGTAGTCGATCTCCAAATAAAAACATCGCTGACAGATTAATTACTGCTCCGAGAAAATGTGTCCCGAGCGCCGTTGTTACTACAGCTCTGTTGCCTTTCGGCAGATCAGAATCCTCAAGTCCATGGTTGGTAAGAGCAAGAAAAGCGACTGCAACGAACATGGCAAGCAGTGGCAGATTGGGGGCAAAAATCTGTTTCCAACCAAGAAAGACACCCTGGCCGGCTGAAAAAACAATTGCCATGAAACCGATTGCCAAGAGTAACAACGTTTGTTGAACTGCCCTTTTTCCAAGGGAACGCCATTTCAGTATTGGCACCAGCCATGCAAGAAGTGTCGGCACAACCAACATAAATGGTATTAAAACACTTAGAAGGTAACAAACAAACGTACCAACTATCATCAATCCGGTATATTTTCTCATTACAAACTATATGCTGCCTCAACTGCGACGGCAGGAGCAGATTATCAAAATGGAAGGTCGGTAGGAAATCATCTGGTTGGTTAAGACCTGAAAAAAAGCTTGGGAAATTTAAAGGTCGAGGTAAGCCGATAGTGCGGTTTCCTGTCTGTCATTTTACTGGAAAGGTAGATTATTCCATCATGATTTGAAAGTCTTGTAGTTTTTTGCGGTACTTAAATTTCATGGCTTGGCTCTCACAGGTATGATCGAATATGCCGGAAGGTTCGGCAAACGAAAAGATGCTCTGGAATTTACTTCTTTATGCGTTATTTTTCTCTAACAGCCCACAAGCACAAGGGGGTATTCTGCTGAGTACTCGCTTGAAGGGTGTAAGCGGGTTTCGCAGACTATTTCCCCAGTGGAAAGGAAAAGGTTGTAAAGATAGAGTGCATTGAACGTAGGCCATCAAGTCCACTCAACATCGGAGTTATCAATGATTACAGTAATTGTCGAATTTAAACTGCCTCTGAAAATCTCGATTGACCAGGCGCGCGAAACCTTTTTAAGTACAGCGCCAAAGTACAAAGGGATGGCGGGGCTCCAGCGAAAATACTATTTCCTGTCACAAGACGGCAGCAAGGCAGGGGGAGTGTATCTTTGGAATTCCCGTGAAGATGCCGATCGAGTTTACACAGAAGAATGGAAGACCTTTGTTCGAGGGAAATATGGTACGGATCCTTCGCTTACCTATCTGGATTGTCCTGTCGTGGTCGACAACATCACCAATGAGATAATTTCAGATTAAAAACAATGGCTTCAGCTCGGAGTATGCTTCTTAGAATAAACAAAATTAAAGGATGTGTTGTGTGTGGGAATAAATACTTATCATGAGGTGCTCCGCGCTTGTGTCTGTTGTCCAAGGGAATGCGGGGTGGATCGCCTGGCTGGGGAACTGGGATATTGTCGGGCCGGAGCGGGGTATCAGCTCGGTTCCATTTGTCTGCATCGCGGGGAGGAACCGGTGGTCAGCGGGCAGCACGGTATCTGCAATGTGTTTTTCAGCCATTGCAATCTGCAATGTTGCTATTGCCAGAATTATCAGATTAGTCGTAACTCCGGACCGGAGATTGAGTATATCCTTTCACTCGATGAGGTTGTTTGCCGAATTGCCGAGGTGTTGGACCAAGGTGCAAAGGCGGTGGGTTTTGTTTCACCTTCACATGTGATTCCTCAAGTTCAGAGCATCATTTATGCTCTGCGGGAACGGGGACGTAGGCCGGTCACCGTCTATAATACCAATGGTTACGACCGGGTAGAGAGTTTGGCCGGTTTGGAATCCCTCATTGATGTCTATCTTCCGGACCTTAAATATATGGATCAGGTCTTGGCCGCGCAACTCTCTGATGCCCCCGACTATCCGCAGGTTGCCGGCAAGGCGATTCGGGAAATGGTGCGACAAAAAGGGTTGGATCTCGTGCTGAATGCCGAAGGAGAGATCCAGTCGGGAGTGATTGTGCGTCATCTGGTCCTTCCCGGTCAAGTTGAAAACAGTCGGTGCGTGTTGCGTTTTCTGGCCGAAGAAATATCCCCGAAGATTACGATTTCACTTATGGCCCAATATAATCCTCTGCCGGGGCGATGTTCTTTGCCGGAGTTGGACAGGGGAGTGACTTCCCAAGAATACCAGGAAGTCCTTGATGAATTGGATTTTCTGGGCCTGGAAAACGGTTGGGTCCAGGAACTGGAAAGCCGTGAGTGTTACCAGCCCGATTTTGCCAAAGATCATCCTTTTGAAACGAATCCCCGCAAAGTACAGGAATAAGAGTTTTTATCCTGAAATGCTCCTCCCTGCTTGCAAACAGGGTTGCCCATTTCTAGGTTCTGAGCCTAGACCCGATCAGCTTTTTCTCCAGTTATAAATAAGCTCTATACCGATTGTTTGATGTTCCGACATAAACTATTCTTTTAGCCAAAGATAGTATTCGCTGAAGAGTCGGCAAGTCTTGCGACCCTTCGGGTTGTTGCCTCTCTCAGGCAATCCTTCCAAGGAGCGTAGATCGATGTTCAGTCCAGAGGTTAATCGAGATATTCTCAGTCCGGTTTCTTTTCTCAACCGCACTGCCAATGTCTACCCCAATAAGATAGCTGTTGTCTACAACGACCTTCGTTATACCTATAGTCAGTTTCAGAACAGAATCCACCAGTTGGCCAACAGCCTGCTGACAAGCGGTATAACTCACGGCGATAAGGTGCTGTTTGTCTGTCCCAATACTCCTCCCTTGCTTGAGGCGCACTTCGCCGTACCGATGATCGGCGCGGTCCTGGTGTGTGTCAACACCCAGTTGTCCAGCCAGGAATATCAATATATTATTGATCATTCCGATGCAAAGGCGGTCTTTGTCGACAATGAGTTCGCGGCCCAGATCCAGCCGATTGTCAAATTGCTGAACCGGGTATCGCTCTTTGTGGAAATTTGCGAGGATAGCTGTTCGCCTCTTCTCAGCGGACCGGAGTACGAAGCATTTCTCGCCGGAGGTGCGGTGACGCCACCAGTGACCTTGGTGGATTGCGACGAAAACGATCTGCTCGCAATCAACTATACTTCAGGCACCACCGGCAAACCGAAAGGGGTGATGTGCAGCCATCGGGCCATCAGCTTGCATACTCTCGGCGAGATAATAGATTCGGCTCTTCGGCCTGATTCCGTTTACCTCTGGACTTTGCCGATGTTTCATTGCAACGGCTGGAGTTTCCCTTGGGCGGTGACGGCGGTCGGGGCAACCCACGTGTGTCTCAGGCGCTGCCTGCCAAGAGAGATTTTTCGGCTAATCGAGAAGGAAAGCGTATCGCATCTCTGTGCTGCGCCAAATGTTCTGTTAATGATGATCTGTTTTCCCGAGGCGACTGCGGTGAAATTGCGTCGACCTCTGCAGGTGCTCACCGCGGGAGCCTCTCCTTCGCCGGTAGTTATCCAGGGAATGGAGGATATCGGGGCCGATATTACCCATGTCTATGGGCTCACCGAACTGCATGGACCGCACAGTGTCTGTGCCTGGCAGGCTCCCTGGGTCGAACTGGATCCGGAAAGCGTTGCCAGGATGAAGGCGCGGCAGGGTGTAGCCTCGATTACCAGCCTGCATATGGAGGTTGTCAATCCCCAGACCATGCAACCAGTACCGCATGACGGTTTGACCATGGGCGAGGTGATGATGCGGGGGCATAACGTCATGCTTGGCTACTATAAGGATCAGGAAGCGACCGATCAGGCCTTCCGGGGCGGCTGGTTTCACAGCGGCGATCTTGGGGTGGTGCATCCCGACGGCTATCTCCAGATAACCGATCGGGTGAGCGATGTGATCGTCAGAGGCGGCGACAAAATCTCTTCGATAGAAATCGAGGAGATCATTTACCAGCACCCCGATGTCCTGGAGGTGGCGGTGGTATCTACCCCCGACCCCGAGTGGGGCGAGGTTCCAAAAGCCTTTATCGTTCCTAAACTGGGCAGGACACCGACGGCTGAAGACATTATTGATTTTTGTCGCACCCACCATGCACAGTTCAAGGCCCCGAAAACCGTGGAGTTTGGCCAGTTGCCAAAAACCGCGACCGGCAAAACCATGAAGGCCAGGCTGCGAAGCAGGGAATGGCTCGGATTCGAACGAAAGGTGAGTTGAGTGCGGCAGGTGGCAGATTGCAGGAAGTTTCAATGTCGATAACTAGTGTCTGTTCAGAAATGAGATATTTTGTTCTAAATTGAGGCGCTAGATGAATTTAACCGCAGGCATATAAGCGATATTTCGAGGATTAAATTTTGAGAGCAACGAAGAGTTAGAGCAAAATTGCCATTTATGGACAGACACTAACTAACAACGGGAGATGTTACATGAAGAAAGTTGTCATTGTCAGCGGATGTAGAACCGCCGTGGGAGCATTTGGTGGCGTCTTAAAGGATGTGCCGGTGGTTGATCTGGGTGCGGCGGTGCTGCGTGAGACCTTGCAGAAAGTCGGTATGCGACCGGTTCGGGGGGCAGATTTCTCCGCGACCGTGCCGGGTAAACTGGCGGCGCAGGCCGAGCTCGAACTGGAAAAAAAATATGCCAACTGGCAGGAAGATGCCAGGGAAATCGCCATTGACGAGGTGATTATGGGCAATGTTTTGCAGGCCGGGCAGGGCCAGAACCCAGGCAGGCAGGCGATGATCCGGGCCGGTCTTTGCAAGGAGACACCGGCTTATACCGTCAACAAGGTCTGCGGTTCTGGCCTGAAGGCAATAGCTCTCGCAGCCCAGTCGATTATGACCGGCCAGGCCGATGTGGTCTTAGCCGGCGGCCAGGAGAACATGAGCCAGGTTCCCATGGCGCTAATGAAAGGACGCTGGGGCTATCGCATGGAAGTCACAGGCGTCGGCGAAATTCATGACCTGATGGTCTATGACGCCCTCTATGAAAAGTTTTACGGCTACCATATGGGCGTGACCGCCGAGAATATCGCCAAGCTGTACAACATCAGCCGCGAGGATCAGGATCGCCTGGCTTGTCTGAGCCATGCCCGGGCCATGGCGGCTATTGCAAAGGGTTATTTTGCAGACGAGATAGTACCGATAAAAGTCGCCTCTCGCAAAGCGGAGATCATTGTTGAACGTGACGAGCGACCCATGGTCACCAGCATGGAAAAACTGGCCAAGCTTCGTCCGGTCTTCGCTCAAGACGGTTCGGTGACCGCCGGCAACGCCTCGGGCATCAATGACGGTGCGGCAGCAGTCCTTCTGATGAGTGAAGAAAGGGCTCGTCAGCTCGATCTCAAACCACTCCTCACTATCGAGAGTTTTGCCTCGGGCGGACTCGATCCAGCCTACATGGGCCTCGGGCCGGTGCCGGCAATCAAACGGGCGCTCAGTCAGGCGAAGATGACGATAGGTGATATCGAGCTGATCGAACTCAATGAGGCCTTTGCCTCCCAAGCAATCGCCTGTATGCAGGAACTCGGTATCGATATCGAGAAACCGAATCAGCAGGGCAGCGCCATCTCCATGGGCCATCCCGTCGGCTGTACCGGGGCACGGCAGATGGTTACCACCATCAACCAGATGCAACGAAATAACTGTGCCACCGGCCTGATCAGTATGTGCATAGGCGGCGGAATGGGTATGGCCATGGTGGTCAGCAATCACGGAAAATGAGCAAAGCAGCGGAGAATACAATTATGCAAGAACAAATGAAAACGAAAACCTTTGGCGTCATCGGTGCGGGCCAGATGGGCGCAGGTATTGCCCAGGTGGCTGCAACCAGTGGAATGAAAGTCATCGTTCAGGATATCTCAGCTGAATACATTGAGCGGGGACTGGATGCTATTCGTAAAAATCTGCAACGGAGTGTAGACAAAGGTAAACTGTCGGCAGACGAGCAAAAGACCATCTTCGGTCGGATATATCCCAGCACGGATCTCGGCAATATGAAGTCCGCAGACTTTGTCGTCGAGGCCGCATCCGAAATTGAAGAGATCAAGTTCAAGATCTTTGCCCAATTGGACGAGATCTGTCCTGCCCATGCGATTCTCTCCTCCAACACCTCGTCCATCCCGATCGGCCGGATTGCATCCAGGACCAAGAGACCTGACAAGGTGATAGGTATGCACTTCATGAATCCGGTACCGGTGATGAAACTGGTCGAAGTTATTCGCGCCCTGTCCACCTCGGAAGAAACCTTTCAGACTACTGTCGAACTGGTAAAACTGATGGACAAGACGCCTGCAATAGCGAGCGATTTCCCCGGCTTTATCGCTAATCGGATTCTTTTGCCAATGATTAATGAGGCAATCTTCTGCCTCTATCAGGGTGTTGGTGACCGGGAATCGATCGACACGGTGATGAAGCTTGGCATGAATCATCCCATGGGTCCGCTGGCGCTTGCCGATCTCATTGGGCTTGACACCTGTCTGGCTATTTTGAACACCCTGCACCAGGGCCTTGGTGATCCGAAATATCGGCCTTGTCCACTACTCCGCCAGTATGTCGAGACGGGCTGGTTGGGTCGAAAGACCGGTCGGGGTTTTTACAGCTACTAACATATAACTATTGGAGTAATATTATGAACTTGCAATTGACAGAAGAACAGAACCTTATTCGCGAAATGGTGAGAAGTTTTGCTGAGACTGAAGTCGCACCCTCTGCAGCTGAGCGTGATGAGACTGAGAGTTTCGATCGCCCACTGATGTTTGGGCGACTTGCCGAACTTGGTCTTACCGGCATCGTGTTTCCTGAAGAATACGGTGGAGCCGGAGCCGACTATATAAGCTATGCGATTGCGGTCGAAGAGTTATCGAGAGTCTGCGCTTCGACAGGCGTCACTCTCTCCGCCCATCTCTCACTTGGTTCCAACCCTATCTATCTCTTTGGTACCGAGGAGCAAAAAAAATTATTTCTCACCCCATTGGCCCAGGGCGAGACCATGGGCGCCTTCGGATTGACTGAGCCCGCTGCCGGTTCTGATGCCGGTGGCACCAAGACATATGCGATGCGGGAAGGTGCTGACTGGATCTTAAACGGCACCAAAATCTTTATCACCAATGCCGGAGAGGCAGAGACGTATATTGTCTTTGCCAGGACTGATAGAGCTGCCGAGAAGCATCATGGAATCAGTGCGTTTATTGTTGAAAAGGGCACACCCGGCTTTAACTTCGGGAAAAAAGAAAAGAAGATGGGTATCCGCTCTTCACCGACCATGGAACTGGTCTTCGAAAACTGCCAGGTACCCCATGCCAATATGTTAGGTGAAGAAGGCAAAGGCTTTAAAGTGGCCATGAAGACGCTGGACGGTGGCCGGATCGGCATCGCCTCTCAGGCCCTGGGGATAGCTCAGGGAGCACTCGATGCCACTATAACCTATGTCAAAGAGCGCGAGCAGTTCAACAAGCCTCTGAGTGCCTTTCAGGGCGTGCAGTTCCAGCTGGCAGACATGGCAACCCAGATCGAAGCGGCACGATTGCTTGTCTACAATGCTGCCTTTCGCGCCAGTGCAGGCCTTTCCTATTCGCAGGAATCGGCCATGGCCAAACTGTTTGCCAGTGAGACAGCTATGAAGGTTACCACCCAGGCGGTACAATTGCACGGTGGCTATGGCTATACCCGGGATTTTCCGGTTGAGAGAATGATGCGCGACGCAAAGATTACCGAGATCTACGAGGGCACCAGCGAGGTTCAGCGGATTGTCATCGGATCAGCGCTAACCCGTTAAAAAGGGGGAGTTCTCCCGACCCTTTTTAACCGGCGAGGGGGATGGTTTGCTTGGGGGGGCCATCCTCTCTCGTTGTTCATTGATGAGTAATTTGCAGGAATCTTCCTGTTAATGGAGCCCGCGATGGAATTTACCCGCGAAATATATTGGAATATCGGGCATGGGCCGGCAACTTTGATACCCATGTATCTGCTGGCGGCTGTGGCCTTTGGCGTATTGCTCTACGGTTTTTCCCAACGCCTGAAAGTTTACCGGTTAGGGCGGTCGATTGACCGCACCGACCAGCCACTTGTTCGGACCATTGCGATGCTGCGCCAGATGTTGCTGCAGACCAGGGTACTACGGGTGACGGGGCCGGGTCTTGCCCATGCTCTTTTTTTCTGGGGGTTTGGTTTACTCTTTATTGGTACCGGTCTGATTGTCATCCAGGCTGATTTTACCCACCTGTTGTTCAACTATGTTTTTTTGAAAGGTGCCTTCTATAAGGTGTTCAGCATCGTTTTGGATCTTGCCGGACTGGTGACGATCGTGATGCTCTTGGGTCTGCTCGTCCGTCGCTGGATGGTGCGGCCGCAGGGGCTTGAAACCGGGCGCGATGATGTCATCATGCACGGCTTGCTGCTGGCGATTCTCCTCACTGGTTTTGTTATTGAAGGGGCACGCATGTCGGTCACCGAGTTGGGTACCCCACTGGCCCAGTTGGCTCCTTGGTCACCGGTTGGCCTGGTGATTGCCAAGGGCCTGACGGGAATGAGCCCTGAGCTGCTTCTTGCCCTGCACAAAGGCTTATGGTGGTTTCATCTGCTGCTGGCCATGCTGTTTATCGGGCTGATTCCATTTACTAAATTTCGACATATCCTGACCACTAGCGCCAACTATTTCCTGGCCAATCAGGGACCTATCGGCAAACTTGTCACCCTTGATCTCGAAAATGAGGAGACCGAGAGTTTTGGTGCCGCCAAAGTGACCGATCTGAGCTGGAAGGACCTGTTCGATGCCGATGCCTGTACCCTGTGTAAACGCTGCCAGGACAGATGCCCGGCCTATGCGACTGACAAGCCATTGTCGCCGATGCAGTTCATCCAGCGGCTCGGTGAGTTAGCCACCACAAATCCGGATGGCGATCTAATTGAAGCGATCGGTCGGGACGCCATCTGGTCCTGTACTACCTGTCTGGCCTGTCAGGACATCTGTCCGGCGGCAATTGAGCATGTCGGCAAGGTTATCGACATGCGCCGGAATCTGGTGCTCATGGAAGGAGAATTTCCAGGTGAAGAGGTAATGACCGCCATGGAGCAGCTTGAAGTCAACGGTAATCCGCTGGGCATGGGCTATGCTTCGCGCGGCGAATGGGCGGAAGGTCTGGGAATCAAGAGTCTGGCCGAAGATCCGGAAATTGACATCCTTTATTTTGTCGGCTGTTATGGTGGATTTGATAAACGTAATATCGCGGTTGCAAAGAGTTTTATTAAACTTTGTCAGGCTGCCGGGGTTAAGGTGGGTATTCTTGGCAAGGAGGAAAAGTGCTGCGGTGAACCGGCCCGAAAGATGGGCAACGAGTATCTCTACCAGACCCTTGCCGGAGAAAATGTCGAATTACTTAACTCCTACGGCATCAAAAAGATCGTCACCACCTGTCCCCATTGTTTCAATACCCTGAATAAGGACTATCGCGACCTCGGCCTCGACTGTGAAGTACAATCCCATCCGGTCTTTCTGGCTGAGCTCATCGCTCTTGGCAGGCTTGCCGTGGGCGGCGATCCTTTCGACTGTACCTACCACGATTCCTGTTATCTCGGTCGCCACAATGGGATCTATGCTCAGCCTCGCGGCCTCATTGAAGCGGCGGGAGGACGAATTGTCGAAATGGACCGGAACCATGACCAGGCATTCTGTTGCAGTGCCGGCGGCGGTCGTATTCTGGCTGAAGAAAAGCTCGGTAAAAGGATCAATATTAAAAGGGTGGAGATGGCTGCCGCAACCGGGACCGGCCAACTGTTGTCCAATTGCCCCTTCTGCCTGACCATGTTTGAAGACGGTGTGAAAGGCGCAAATATCGAGGAAAGCATGAGGCCGCGGGATATCGCTGAACTGCTCGCAGAACGTTTGGATGTTGCGTAACCGATTACTGGTTATTCAGATTCAAGTTCCCAGGCATCAATAATTTATTCTGGAGGAGGAAGATGAAAATTCTGGTCTGTATCAAACAGGTTCCTGACATGGAATCGAAATTTAAAATCAGCGCGGACAGCATCTGGTATGACCGGAGTGATCTCGCCTGGCGGATGAACGAGTATGATGAATATGGGGTTGAGCAGGCCGTTAAGGTCAAGGAACAGACAGGGGCTGATATTACCGTGCTCTCTATCGGCCCTGAGAAGGTAAAAGAGACTATGAAGAAGGCCCTGGCAATGGGTTGTGATCGAGGCGTGCATATCGTAGACGACCAGAGTCACCTGAGAGATCCTTATGAAATCGCCTCAATGATTGCGGTATTTGCCAGGTATAAGGATTTTGACCTGATTTTTACTGGCATGCAGTCCCAGGACCGGGCCAGCGCTCAGGTAGGCGTGATGGTTGCCGAGCTGCTGGCTATTCCCGCTGTGACGACTATCGTCGATTTCGCCTTGGTCGATGGCAAGGTCACCGTCAAACGCGAACTGGAGGGTGGCATCAAGGCGAAAGTTGAAACCGGTCTGCCGCTGCTGGTCACCTGTCAGCTGGGCCTGAATACTCCGCGCTACCCGACTCTGCCAAATATCATGAAGGCCAAGAAGAAGGAAATGCTGAGTTTTGTCGCTGGCGACCTGCATGAAGCAGATACATTGCAGGAAACGGTGAAGGTCGAGTTTCCTGTAAAAAGGAGTGGAGGGCTCTTTCTTGAAGGCGAGGTGGCAGACATTGCCGACCGGCTGATCGAGATACTTAAAGAACAAACCGCCATACTGGCATAGGATCCTGTCCGAGAATGCCCTTTAGCCCAAAATTTTCGTTATTTTCAAAAAACAATGCTCGCAATATCATCCATATGGCTGTGCTTGTTTTGTGGAAATGCCTCAATCTTGGACAAAATGCCTATTCTGGAACAGGCTCCTAAGGAGGAGGAATTTTACTATGAAGATGCTCTTAATTGCGGAATACAGACAGGGACAACTGCTGGAGAATTATACGGAATTGTTGGCCTTTGCAGAAATTATTAGCGCGGACAGCGCAATGTTTTTGGTTGCAGATGGTGCTGGAGATCTACCGAAATTCGGTGGAACACTCTATTTTGCCGATGTTGCGAAGTACGGGGAATATAATCCTGAGGCCCATAAACAGGCTGTTCTTGATGTGGTGGCAAAGGAACAGCCGGATATGATAGTCTTCTCTCACAGTTCCTACGGTTGGGATCTTGCCCCCCGGCTCTCCGTCAGCCTGAAAGCGGCACAAATCTCAGAGGTGGTGGCGGTGCAGGATGGAAGCTTGGTTGTGCCCCTTTGTAACGGTAAGCTGCGGCGGACCCTGAAAGGTCGGGGCGATGTGACGGTTGTCACCCTGCAGGCCGGGGCTTTTACCCTTGCTGAGCCTGCGGAAGGCGTGCCGACTGTTATCCCAATCGAAGGTGACGGCAAAGGAAAAACCGACCTGCTCGGTTACGAGACAGCCGAACATGGTGGCGTCGATCTGACCAAGGCCGAAATCGTTGTCAGCGCCGGACGCGGGGTGGGAAAACCTGAGAACATTGCCATGGTGGCAGGACTTGCCAAGGCTCTGGGTGGTGAATATGGAGCCAGCCGACCGGTGGTCGACTCGCTGTGGGTCGAACATAACCGCCAGGTCGGTACGACCGGGTTGACTGTTTCCCCGAAACTTTATGTGGCTTGCGGGATATCAGGCGCGGTGCAACACCTGGCAGGAATGAAGAAATCGGATTTCATCGTGGCCATCAACACCGACCGGGATGCCCCGATCGGTGATGTCGCCGATGTCTTTGCGGTAGCCGATCTCAAGCTACTCCTGCCGGTACTGACGGAAAAATTGCAAGCACTCTGAGACGATGTTTGAATAGATACGTGTCCCTACCACCAGAATTCAGGATATCTTCTGTTCTTTGGGATATTGTTGACGATGAGGGCAATAATGAGCATGACGATTGCCCCTAAGGCGGCCGGCATAACCACATAGAGGTAGCCGAGATTATGTACGGCTTGGCCGCCGATTACCGCGATCAGGGCTGTCGCACCGCCGGGTGGATGGAGGGTCTTGGTCAGGTGCATTAAGGCAATTGAGGTAGAAACGGCCACTGCCGCAGCCAGCCAAGGTTGACCGCCCAGCCATTGAAAGGCGGTCACTCCGATAAAGGCGGAAAGAATATGACCACCGAGTAAGTTCCTCGGCTGAGCTAAAGGGCTGCGGATGGCGCCGTAGATCAGCACTGCCGAGGCACCGAACGAGCCGATAATCATCATTAAACCAGTCTGATCGAGCATTTTGTAATGGATAAGGCACACCGCGGCGATACCCAGAAAACTGCCTATCCAGGACCAGAGGACTTCGATCAGACTAACCTTCGGAGGACTCTGCCCACTCCCCTTCATCTTCTGTAAGTAGTTCATGCTTTTGGCCCCTCACCGAAGGTATGAAAGGAGTGGGCCAGGTCGGTACGGGTGACGATGCCGATAGGGCGCTCGTCAGCATCGACTATCGGCAGGCGGTTGATCTGCCGAAGAGCAAAGAGCTCGGAAATGGTACCGATGGTCATTTCCGGAGCACCGGTTATTGGCGGTTTTGTCATGATGTCGCCAACACTACGGTTATGTAACTTGCCAATCATGCAGCTTTTGTTGTTCAGGCAGTGAGTGGCTATTTGCATAAAGGATGGTGTAGCACCAAATCCCATCTCCCTGAGGAAGTCCTTTTCGGAAACAATTCCAACAATCCTGCCTGCACTGTTTACCACCGGGGCGCCTGATACCTGTTTTTCCGCAAGCAGGGTAGCGGCCTCAACAAGAGTCATTTTCTCACTCACCACCAGTACCGATTTGGTCATGATGTTGCCGGCCGTCAGGGAGTTGAACAGTCTTTTTATAGCGAGGGTGTAGGCCGCTTGATACACTTCTTTGAAATCGCCGGGGGTTATATCGATATAACCCTCAACGAGTTTCATGGCTTCGATCACATCATGCTCGGTGATGTCCAATGGCATGATCTCTCCAGTAACCAGTTCTTTCATTATATTCCTCTCCTTCGTTGTGCCACAATCATTTTCCCGGCAGGATGCCTGAAATTAAGCTCTTTGGTTTATGCCTGCTGAAATGGTATCATCTCCTTGTAGTAACCATAAAACTTTCATAAGGTAATTGACTTAGGTCATATTATTGCAGGCTATTCAACTCGTTACTGCGTTATACAATCGATAAACTGAGTCGGTGCCCGCAGTTACAGGAGATCATCTTATGCCGATACCCGGAAAACTGTTGACCACGGCAATGGCCGTCATGCCCCAAACAGATGTGACACAAGCTCTCGATCTTGCATTGTCACTGGACGTTCCATTTTGGCCACAGCTTCCAAATTTCAGTTATTACGAAGACATGTATGTCCAGGCAGGGGAACATTTTCCCGGTATTGTACTGGATATGGAAAAAAGGACACTGCGCTTTTCAATGGCGAAATTCATTGATGAATATGAAGAGGCCATGAGCCGGTTCGATGATCCGTCATACTTTGATATCAGCGAGAAATATTCTGTCGTCTATCACGACTTTTTAGCAAAAGATCTTGCAGACAGGCCAGCCATTCGTGGGCAGCTTGAAGGTCCAATCAGTTTTGGCTTCAACGTTCTTGACCAGGACGATCGGCCCATTCTCTTTGACGACACCATCAGGCCTTTTATGATGGAGTTTATGGCCAAAAGAATAAATGTCCAACTTGGTCGCTTAAAGGAGCGCAATCCGAACGCCTTTATGTTCATAGACGAACCCGGACTGCAATTTATTTTTTCGGCGATGTCCGGGTACGGCGAACAGAAAGCAAAAACCGACCTGGATAACTTTTTTTCAACGGTTGAGGGCCCGCGGGGCATCCATCTTTGTGGTAATCCGGATTGGGATTTCCTGCTTAATCTTGATATGGATATCCTCTCTTTGGATATTTATACCAATGCCGAGATCTTTGCTTCCTGTGCCGGCTCAATCAAGAAATTTCTTAACCGGGGTGGGGTGCTGGTGTGGGGGATTGTGCCGACCGGCTATGAAATGTTTGCCAAGGAAAGCCTCGGGTTTCTCATCATGAAACTGGAAGGAATCTGGCAACATTTGGGAAAAAAGGGAGTGGATATTGAGCAATTAATCGATCGGAGTATGTTGTCGCCCGCCACATGCTGCCTGGTGAATCCAGACAAGGGACAAACCGTGGAAAACGCTTTTTCGATGGTCAATCATCTTTCTCAAATGCTCAGGGAAAAATACAAGATTATTTAGTATCTTGGAGATTTTTTTCTTTTTTATCTTCTGTACGGCCAACTCTATAAGAATCAATAATCCCGATCAGCCAACAAATAATAATTGTGGTTGAGGCAATATTAAAGAGATGCATTCCATTGCCAATCTCAGCTGTTCGTTTTGACACTACTTCCAGAATGGTCGCGACGTCCGGCTCGATATTTCCATTTTCAATTTTTTCGACTATCTGCCAAGCAATCTCTAAGGTCTTTGAAATCATATAATAGAGACCAGCTGATGAAATGCCAAATAAAGCGATACCGGAGATATACTTCTTCAAGTACATATGTCCTACGCCAGGGAATACCAAGGCTGATAAGAGTGCTGCTTTCATAGACTTTTTCATGACGGATTTACCTTATACATACTGTGGCTGTTCCAAAACATAATAAACCAAAGAGAGGGCACCGCCAATGTCTAAGCGTCGATTCTATCGGGGTTAGAGGGTATGAACAACGACAGAGTCTTTGCCTGCGATATTGCCGGTTTCATCTACGATCTGTCGATGGTGGGTGAAAAGAATTACCTGGTTTCTGGCTGACAGTTTGGCAAGAGCCTGCAGCGTGGCCCGCGATCGATCGTCATCAAAATTGATTAAAATATCATCGACGATAAAGGGCATCGGCTCGTGCGATTCCAGCCGATATTCCAAGGTGGCGAGGCGTAAGGCCAGGTAAAGTTGGTCTCTTGTACCTGAGCTCATGCCTGCTACTGGTACCCGTATATCGCCCGGACGCATGCCGATGAGGACAGGCGAACCTTTATCATCGATATCGGTGCGCAAACCGGTAAAAGAGCCGAGGGTCATTTCGCGAAAGTACCTGGAGCCAATGATCAAGACTGGATCCTGGTGTTCTTCCCGGTAGCGTTCAATCTCCATTTGCAATAATTTGGAGGCCAGCTTTACCAGGGCATATCTCTCCGACAGCCGCCGTATCCTGGCCAGTTCCTGCTCCATCTCTTCGGCAATCTCCGCGGCCTTGGCGCTGCCGTCCATTGCAGCAAGCTTGCTGGTTTGCTCACCGATTACCTGGGAGATGCTATTGATTTCAGGGTGAATTCTTTCTGCGATATCCCGTCGTTGTGACTCAATCCTGCCGGGTAATTCGTCCCCGTTAATTTCTGTTGCCTGCCTGAACATTTCTTCGATCTCGACGCCGGCCCCAATCTTGGCCAGGTTTGCTTTAGTGTCGGAAATCTTGTCTGTCAGCCGCTTGTATTCATCGAATTTTCTGATTGCCGCCGCCAGCTCTTCCGGCTTTTCGCATTTTGCAACCCGAAGGATTTCCCCCAGTTGTGCATTGGCGCTCAGTAATTTTTGGTTGGCCCCTGCAACCACCGCCTGCAGCGAGTCAATCTCTTCGGTAAGTTTGTCGTAGAGAGTGCGGTCCTTTTGGGATTGGCTGAGCTTTGTCCGCATGTGCAAAATTGCCTGGTCGAGAGGCAGGGAGAGTTGACCGGGTGCCACCTTGTTGAGCAGTGCCATAACATCCTTTTCAAGATCCATGGCATCGCGATCAATCCCGTCAATGCGCTTTTGAAGATCAGCCGCTTCTTTTGCCCTGTCGAAGCAGTTTTGGAGGATATCGATACGATCAATGGCTTCAAAGGTCGAGATTTCCTCTGTTAGCCCCAGCCCGGAAATCGTTTTTTGCCACTGCTCCTGCCACTGAACCAGAGAATCCCGCGCAGTTGCAAGTTCCTCCTCTGCCTGCTTGACACTCTTTTGTGCTCCTGCCTGTCGCTCTTTCCGTTTCTCGACATCCGCCTTTTGACGGGCAGCCGTTTCAAGTAGGGTTTCGGCAAGGACGACCACCGGACCAAGCATTTCACCCGCGGGTATTTCTGGTACGCGCATGAGCTGAAGCTCTTGTTGTACAGCTTGTCTGCGATTTTGCCGTTGCTCTGCTTCCCGCTCAATCTCCCGGTCTTTTTTCAAGAAATCGCTCGCCTTATAACGGAGCCTCTCCATCGCCGCCAGCCAGCCAGTCATTTCCTTTGGGGAGAGCGGGGTTATGCCAAGGGGTTGCCAGATAGCCATCCAGCCCTCAGCAAGTTCTTGTTCCCGCAGCTCGAGTACTGTCCTGTTTTTATCCAGGTCGGCAAGGTTTGCCTGCTGTGTTTCCAGCTGGGCACGAAGGGCTGCTGCATGTGCCACCCTGTCGGCCTCACGACGTAAACGGTCGGCAATTTTGTCTACCTGCCGCACATAGCCCTCATATGCCTCGGGCAGCGGTTGGGTTGGGTCATAGGCAAGGCTGTCTTCGGTGACATCTTCGTTGTCCAGCCACTGTCGACGCAAGAGCTGCCAGCCATGCTCGCGTTGGTCGCGAGTCTGGAACAACATCTCCTCTGAAGGAATTTCACCTGCATAGGCGACTTTTTTGATTTCGGCCTGAGCGTTCCTCAGGTCCTGCTCAGTGTTCTTTTGCTCTTTTTGCAGTTCGCGTTGTTGTTCGGCAAGGTCACTGTATCGATTCTCAAACTGTTGCACGGTTTCAGCAAGAGGGAGGGACATTTCGATCAGAGTCTGTAGATCTCCAGACCAGCGGCCGATTCGCTTCAGCTCCACCAGGCAGTCTTTTTTGCCCTGTTCGATCTCATGCCGTTTTTTTTCCAGCAGCGTATCGATATCACCACTCTTTTGCGCCAATTTCACAGCCTGGAGGAGTCGTTGGCTGTCTGGGATGCTCGATATGGCAGCCAACCCCTGCACGGCCTCCTGAAGTTCCAGCCCTGCGGTCTTGTGTTGTTTTTTTGCGAGGAGAAGCTGTTGGTTTATAGCCTCATATTCGGCGCTTAATCGCTGCACACTCTTTTTCTTTGCCAGCACCGGCCGTAATATTTCAAGTTGCTCCAACGTCAGATCCGGTCGAACCTGTCTCAGCAGTTGCGCGGCCTCTCTGCGGAGGCTGATTCGCATGCCTTCTCTTTCCGGTCTATCTTTGAGCCCTTTGCGGTATTCTCCGAGACGTTGGTGAAAATCATCAACCCTTTCTGCTTCAGTGAGAAGGTCCCGGTTAAAAGAGAGGGCTCGACGTTTTATTTCTAATTTTGCAAGATGTTCGGCATCTTTTTGGAGCTGCAGTGTGGCTTCACGAATTGCCAGCTCAACCTGCCGGTGGTTCTCGGTAAAATCAGGCGGAAGAAGAATGACATCGCCCAAGGCCTGGAGCTGTTCGCTGTAAGATGTGAGAGACCCCAACTCCGGGATCGCCTGAGCCAGACGTTCGAGGCGGCGTAACTCCTTGTTTTTGTGATCCCGTTCTCCTTCCAGTTTGCTCCGTTGCTCTTCAGCGATCTTCAAGGCCTTCTGGTGTTCTTTCCAGTCCTTGCAGGAAAGGCTGGCGGCTTTCGCCTCTTTCTGCAACTCCTTGAATTTTCTTATGGCTTTGTTGATCTCAGGCAATTGTCCTGTTGATTTGAACAGCTCCGACGCCTCCTTCTCGAGCTGATCAATGACTTCTCTTAGAGAAGATATCCCGGCCCCAGCTGCAAACAGAGCCTGGCCAACCTCGCCTTTTTGGGCCAATATTTCTTCACCCCCACGGACCAGGGTGTCATGATCGATGCCATAGAGAGATTCGAATATTTCCGGCTCCACCCCATGGAGAAATTGGGCCAAGGCGTTGGCAGGAAGGGGTTTGCCATCCCGGTCAACGACATCACCAATTCGCTTTTTACGACGCCAAAAGATCAGTTCTTGTCCATCGCTGTTTTCAAGACACCCACCCACCAGCAGTTGTTCGTAATTGTGCAAAAAATTGTCCGGTGTCTGTTGGCCAAATCCGTAAAGCAAAGCCTTGAGGGCGCGGAGCGAGCTGCTTTTTCCTGCCTCGTTTGGGCCGTAGATAATGTGGAGACCAGGATTTATGGAGTTAAACTCCAGAGTTCGGTCGGTAAAGGGGCCGACGGCCTTCAACTCCAGACGCTTGAGTCTCATTGAATCCTGCCGTGTTGGAGAAGTCTGGCGATCAGCAAATTCTGCACTTCATTGCGCAGTTCTGCGATTGAATCCGATGATGGATGACCTAGAAATGGTTCCTCTCCGCTATATATCTCGGGCGGTAACTTGCTTTGTAAATTGGCCAGTTCCGGCACCAGCGCAGAGATCGTGTCACCATCAAGTTTCAGCGCTTGAATGGATTGCAGCAGTCCGGTGAGAGCAGTGTCCGCGCAATCAAGCTCCTCGAGGTCCACTGACCGGCTTGTCTGGAATTTCACCTTTTCAAGCCACACGTTCCCGAGTCCTGCTCCAATACCCCGGAATTCTTCGGTCCACTGTGCGGTACGTTCAAGAAGCTGGGTATGTACGGGACATCGACCGGTCAAAATCAGGCGCAGGGCTAAAGGTTTGCCATTTGCCTCTGCAAGTGCCAGTTCAAATGCCTGTCGGACAGCCTCATAAATGTTATTGGTTGTCTCACATGGTGTCAGATCAACCTGACAGGTGGCCCAACGAACGACGTCAAGTTCATAATCGCGGACATCGGTTATTCGACCATCCTCCACAGTGACTAAGGTTGCACCTTTAGCACCGGTTTCCCGGATATGACGGCCCTGTATATTGCCGGGAAAAACGATCCATGGGGATTCCGCAAGAATCTCGCGTTTGTGGACGTGGCCTAAGGCCCAGTAGTCATAGCCTTTCGATTTTAATTCATCAAGGGTACACGGTGCGTAATCCTCATGTCCTTCCCGGCCGGTGAGAGAGGTGTGGAGCAGGCCGATATTGAAGTAACCGGATTCGTATCGGGGATATTGCAAGGCCAGATTCTCGGTGACTGCACGGGAAGGGTAGCTCTGGCCATGGATAATGACCCCAAGATTATCGAGTTTTATCGAATGTGGTTTCTTGGCTGAAAAGAGTGTCACGTTGCCAGGCAGGGGCATGGTTTTGGTGATCTGATTGGCTGCATCGTGATTGCCGGAAACGATAAAAACAGCAATGCCCGCCCTGTTCAGCCTGCCCATTCGGCCGGCAAAGAACAACCCGGTGTTGTAATCCTTCCAATCGACGTCATAGAGGTCACCGGCAATCAGCAGGAAATCAACCTTTTCCTCAATCGCCAGTTCAATACAATTGTCAAAAGCCCGTCGTGTCGCTCCCCGAATTTCCTCGACGGGGGCGTCTTCATGGGCTTCCAGTCCCTTCAAAGGGCTGTCAAGATGTATGTCGGCGGTGTGTAGGAAGCGAAGCATCTGTCTCGTCTAAATAAGTAGTGGGTTTCCTTTGATGGGACATCTTGGCCTGTACTGTGTTTTCTCATGGAAAGGCAGGAAAAGACAATGTCGCCCGGAGGCAAACGATACTCGTAATTCCACGTTTTCGGATAAATATTTAGTAACTTCGATTAGTTCAAGATCATGCCGACTATGAATGATCATAATAATTTCTACAAAACAGCGAGTTGGAAGTCAACAGCTATTCGGCCTGTCAGCGTAAAGGAGGAAAATAAGCACAACCTTGACGCCAACGTATCGGACTGAGTGTATTTCTCACGGTTGCTGTTTTCTCACAACTGCCGATACATCAATGATTTCCCCATTATCAAAATGAAGCTGCAGCGTGACCAAGTCGCCAATCTGGAGGGATCGCACTGGTTTCATCAACATAAGATGATAGCCACCCGGCTGAAGTACGACGTTGTTTCCTGATTGTATCGGTAGGCTGGGTTGTTTGAGCATATGCGCCATCCCTTCATGCATCTTTGTCAGGTCTATTTGGATCATCGGAAAATCGGGACTTGAAACGGATTCCAGCACCACCGCATGGTTCGAGTGGTTGTTGATCGTCATATAGGCGCCGAGTGCCCTTGCACCTGGTGGAGCTTCACGAATCCACGGGTTGGTCACTGAAATCGCATCGGCCGCGACAGGATCAGCAAAGAGGAAAGAGAGACAGAATAGAATCAGGATTCGCTTGATTTGCTTCATCGTTAACTCCCGTAATAAGAACGCAATTTTGTAATAACCTTAAGGATATCATCGGCTTCGAATGGTTGCGGCAGAACTGCCACCAGTTTGGACTGTGGAGAAATAAACAGTATCCTGGATGAATGAACCACCCCGTAATCTTTCTTGGCCGGTTCATGCAAGACGTCATCCAGGAAATGATCGTCATCAGGGTCGGTATAGATATAATACAACCTGAGCCCCTTCACTAGTTGGCTGATATTTTCCGGTGTCCCGGTGAGGCCTATAAAGTTTTGGTGAAAATACTTGACATAGTTGCCTAGTATCTCCGGGGTATCGCGAAAAGGGTCTACGCTGATGAACAGGAAAACCGGCGGTTGCCGGTCACTTGGTGTGGCCTTCAGCTGGGTGAGGGCCTCAGCCATTTTTGCCAGGGCCATGGGACAGACATCCGGGCAGTAGGTGAAACCGATCATGGCAACTGTCCAGTTGCCCTTCAATCGGTCGTTGTTGAAGGGCTGCCCTTGTTGGTCAATCAGGTTGAACTGCGGGACTTCAAGCGGCGGCGACAGGGCACTCGCTCCAATATCATTGAGGTCCAACGGAGGCTTTCCGCCAAAAAAAAGCAATGCACCGAAAGCGGCAACCAAACAAACAGTGCCAAAGAGCCCTGCAACGACCCACTTTTTCCCCTGATCGGCTGTCATCTTCTCTCCCTGTTCTTCGTACGGTTGTTTATTGTGCTGTGATTTGCTTCATTCCGGCTCAAGCCCGGAATGACGCAAACCGAAGAGTTAAAGTTTTTACGACGCCATCAAGCATACTTTAACTGGATAACCAGTTTTTCCTACATATTATTCACTGCCCGGACCCTTAGTCGGGAAGAAACTTCCAAAATATCCTTGTTGTACCTAATGCGGTGATAAGGTAAATTTGAAATCATGAATATGCAATCTGCTATCGACTCTTCCTCATTGATACTTACAGAGTGTGCCATCTCTGAAAGGCTTCGTCGTGCCGGCGATGTAGAGCTCCATCCAACGCTCTTCAATACGCCGCTGATTTACAATGCAACGGGACGAGAAAAGTTGGAGTCAATCTATCTGCAATATATGGAGATAGCTGCCAAGGCCGGTCTACCAATACTTCTCTGCGCGCCAACCTGGAGAATAGATAAGGTGCGGATTGCCGAGGCGGGGTTTGATAAGTCGCTGCTCTTTGATGCCGTCAGCTTCATGCGCAAGCTTCAGAAACGTTGGCAGACCCCAGGCTCCGAGGTTTTCATAGGGGGGCTGATAGGTCCGAAAAATGACTGCTATGCACCGGAGCAAGCTCTCAGCGCGGATGCAGCCTATGAATTCCACCTGTGGCAGATAGAGCAGCTGGCTCAAGCTGGAGTGGACTGCATTGTAGCCCAGACCATTCCCGCTGTTTCCGAAGGGTTGGGAATGGCGCGTGCTCTCTCGCGCTCCGGCATTCCTGCAATTATCAGTTATGTCATTAACCGCCAAGGCCTGGTTTTAGATGGCACTCCTCTGCTGGAGGCAATCGCCTCTATTGATGATACTCTCGCTACTGCGCCGCTTGGTTATATGGTTAATTGCGTTTATCCGACCTTTGTCTGTGCGGAGAAGCAGCCGGTGGAACTGTTTAAGCGCCTCATCGGCATCCAGGCAAATAGCTCGTCACTGGATCATACCGAGCTGGATGGAGCCGTCGTCCTCCATCGGGATGACCTGCAGCACTGGGGTGAAAATATGCTGCGACTCAATCATGAGTTTGGTGTTAAGATCCTTGGCGGTTGCTGTGGGACCGATAACACCTATCTGCAGTATTTGGTGGATCATAGAAAAGTTCAATCCCCTCAATGAATTACTGAACAGATTTCGAGGGGTATGAAAGGATTCACCTTTTGTCGGGGTGAAGATGAAGCTTAGGTAAGGAGAAAAGATATGCGCTGTCATGAAGTCGATTATGAAATTATCGGTCACGATATGCAGATAGTCGAGGTGGAGCTCGACCCCAACGAAACAGTGGTGGCCGAAGCAGGAGCAATGAATTATTTGGAGGATGGAATTGAGTTTCAGGCCAAGATGGGCGATGGTTCCGATCCCGGCCAAGGATTTATGGGAAAACTCTTCTCAGCCGGAAAGAGGGTGATTTCCGGTGAATCGCTTTTCATGACCCACTTCACCAATCTAAGTTCCGCTAAAAGAAAGGTCGCCTTCGCAGCACCCTTCCCGGGCTCTATAATCCCTGTGAATATGGCGGACATAGGAGAGAAACTCTTCTGCCAAAAAGATTCATTTCTTTGTGCGGCTCTCGGTACCAACATTGACATAGCCTTTCAGCGCAGGCTGGGCACGGGATTTTTCGGTGGTGAAGGCTTCATACTCGAAAAACTCCAGGGAGATGGCATGGCCTTCGTTCATGCGGGAGGCACGATTATCAAAAAACAGCTGAGAGGCGAAACGTTACGGGTGGATACCGGCTGCATTGCCGCTTTCACGGGAAATATTGATTATGATATCAAGATGGTAAAAGGGCTTAAGAGTATGTTCTTTGGAGGTGAAGGTCTCTTCCTTGCAACGCTTTCAGGGCACGGCACCGTCTGGCTTCAAAGCCTGCCCTTCTCCCGTTTGGCGGACAGAATCATAGCACATGCTCCCGCATCCGGTGGTAAATCCCAAGGCGAAGGAAGCCTGCTTGGCGGGATTGGTCGAATGATCGACGGTAGCTAGCTGGAGGCCAGCCGATTTCACCGCGTCTGCAGTATCGCTGAAGTAGTGTGCATAGCCAAGCCAGTTGTTTCTTCTAAGATTTTCAGATAACCTCTCGTTTTGCTTGATTGAGATGTTGAGTAACTGAGTTGTCAATTTGAATGAGGTGATTTGCTAAATCATTCTCAGTTTCCGCCGATACAGTACTACTCTACGAATATGATTGTGAAAATGTTAAGATCATCGATCAATAACTATCAGGAGCTCAATATGGAACTCTCATCCATCTCGAATTCACCCTTGGCAACAAATAAAGCAAATCATCAGAAAGCCGGAACCACCACGGAACAATCTGGAAAGAAAAATGGCGATCTTTCTTCTGATAAAAACATTACTGGAAACAAATTTGACGATAATGTTACGCTCAGCCAATCAGCCGGCATCCCAACTTCAGAAGAAATCAACGTGCCTGCTAACTCTTCCAGCATACCCGATGCAAAATCGGCTGAAAAATTATTGCAAAAGATCATGAAATCAATCATGGCAGACAGCAAAACTGCGGTCTCTGCCCATGCAAACCTGAACCCTCTGGCATTGCAGGAACTTCTAGCCGAAAAATAAACGGTAATATTTACACAACACATGATGTAGCTAGCAAGCACGGTCGTGGCCATGAATCGTGCAGTATTACCTGACGATAAAAGGTAAAGATTTCATCGTTGTTTAGAAAATACAGTTATCTCTTTTGACTTGTTCCATATCGCCCTAAACTGGGCAAATATATCGAGACCTATCTTCACCAAAGGCGCAAATGAAAGGGGCAACGGCAACCTAACGATCCCCTGTTTTCATTCACTCATAACGCCCATCTGACCAGAAACCATTAGCAATACTTTACGTTAGCTACTGTCAAAGCTCGAACTTGAAAAGTGGATCCCTGCCGGCAGGAACTACTCTTCCTTGCCTGCACTGTCTCCGCCACTATGACGCGTTCCTGACTATGCCGAGTCAATGATCTAACTATCCAATAAATCATCATTTAGCCTCTTATAAACTCGGCATAGCTTTTTATGTCTTTTCCTAAGAAACTTTATTCAAAGGAGAACACATCATGACAAAATCATTCCTGATTACCACTAAAGCTCAGCTTGAAAAAAAATCCAATTTCAACATGGTCTAAGTTTGCCAAAATTTCTTGAATCATATGGAACAGAGCCTCAGTGTATGGAGGCGTTGGTTCGATTTCGCTGGCCAAAACGATTTGCTTGTCCAGCTTGCGGTTGTAAAGACTATTGCGAACTGAAAATAAGAAAGTTGATTCAATGTAACTGTTGTCATAACGTTACCAATTACAGAGAGACCTCACACTGTCCGGTTGCCTCGCTTTCATTTATGAGGATAGAGAAGTGCCTGTGATAATTCCAGGCAGCGGTGGGGTTACCCAGATGGAAGAATATAACGATGATCGTCACCTTGCAGGAGCAACCCTGAGCTATATTTTCTGGAAATTTTACACTGCCAGAATAGATTATACCTTTCAGGCACTGGCTTCCAACCGGGAGCATGATTATGATGACCATCGTATATTGATCACGCTCTCCTTGGTAAAAAAATTGTTCTCATGGTAACGCTTCAGGGTTAGTCAAAAAATAATTTATTTCTGTTTTCAAAGATAGCTTGGCTTATTTTAAAGAAGAAGAATAGATAATGCTATGACCGTCAAAACTGTGCTGCTTAGAGGTGATGGGTGAGGAAAAAAATCGTTGTGATCGGCGGAGGTCTCGCTGGTTCATTAATATGCAATGAGTTGGTTAAAAATGCTGATGTTACACTGCTTGAGATCGGCCGCGAAAATGCTATTCAATATCCCCAGATCAGTTTCGACAAGAAAAAGCTCGCGGAAGTATACACCTTCTGTTTTGGCGGTGGGGGGACAACCAATCTTTGGCACAATGGTTTGATTCCCATCAACAAAGGTGATGTGGTTGGCCAGGAGTTCGCCACAGTGCTGGCTGAAGCGCAGTCTTTTACTGATGAGGCGGCATCCGCTCTTTTCTTCAATAAAGGGCTCTATTCCCTGGCCTATGAAAAGGTAGTGTCGGAAATCACCAAAGTCGCCGAAAAAATTGGTGTTTTCTCAGATGGCGTTGATTGTTTAATTTATCCAAAAAAATTCAAAAAATTATGCGTAGACCCAGGGGTTAACGCTTTTTACTCTGTTACTAAAATTGGTTTCGTCTCCGAAGGCAGACGGATCAAGTTTGTTAACTACACCATCAACTCAAAAGAGTATTCTATTGATGCCAATGTCGTGATTGTCTCGGCAGGAGCACTGGGCAGCCCCAAAATTTTAAAAGAGATTATAAAGACATCTGGACATCGCTTTGATAGTCTGGGCACCGGGTTCATCGACCATCCAATGGGCTTTGTAGGGAAAGTGCGTTTCAATAAGAAGGTTGCCGGGTTGATCAGACAACTCTCGATGTTTGACAAGGGCGATTATGTCAGCCGAAACGCCATTCGCCTGAGAAGTGCATGCGGACAGTATACCTGCTGTGCCTTTTTTCGACCTGCTTTGACCATGGATAACCGCCTTTCTGTGTATAAATACAAATCTCTGTTGGGAGCCAGCACCGGCTTGGCCAGGTTCTGGAATGCATTTTCCTGGAAGATTTTTCATCCGGATATCATCGCAGAAGTTTTTTCCCATCTGTTCGGTATCAACATCCCGAGTCGCACCTACAATGTTCTGTTTATTGCCGAACAAAAACGAGGCAATAATCGTGTCTATTATGATGGCGACAACCTGAGGGTTGACTGGTCCATCTCTGCAGATGAGTTGGCCATTTACAGAACTCTGTTGGAAAAGCTCAACGGAATGTTACTGAATGTTGCCGAGAGAATGAACATCGTAACGAATATCACCGAAGACTGGCTCTGGTCGGCTGCCCATCACTCCTGCACTGTACCCCTCGGAAGCACAGTAGACGACCTTATTGATAAAGATCTCAAGCTGAAATATTTTGATAACGTTTTTGTTTGTGATGGATCTGTCATTCAGGAACATTCATATGCTAATACCGGCCTCGCAATTGGTCAGTTGGCCTTACGTCTTGCGAAGAGAGTGCTTGATGATCCAAGTTAATGAATTTGCCGGCAAGGTGGTTCTTGTAACCGGTGCCAGCGGCTTTCTGGGGAGCAGAACAGCCGCCATCCTGTCAGCGCACGGGTGCTCTGTTCGTGCCCTGGTTAGAAAAACCTCACGAATTGACCATTTGTGCTTTCCCAACTTGTCGATCTTTCCTGGTGATATTGCCGAGGTGGAATCCTTGAAATCAGCCTTCGAGGGAGTGGAATACGTTATTCACGCGGCTGCTGACACCAGCGGCAGTAAAGATGCAGGGAAGCTTAGTACCATCGAGGGGACAAACAACATTTTGACCCTTTGCGAACAATACAACGTCAAGAAACTCGTCTATATTAGTTCCTGCAACGTTTACGGAGTAGCGGATTACCAGCAGGGGGAGGTGGTTACTGAGGAATCGTCACTCGAGCGGTTTCCCGAAAAGCGGGGTGCCTATACCCACGCCAAGTTTACGGCTGAACAATTGGTCACCAGGACCATGCGGAAAGGTACAGTTCCAATTGCTTGCCTGAGACCGGGAACAATTTATGGCCCTGGTGGAGATGTCTATACACCTATGTTAGGTGTGTCTTTCGGCAGCAAAGTTTTTGTTGTTATTGGCGATGGCTCTTTTTCTCTGCCCCTTGTTTATGTGGATAACATGGTCGAGGCTATCCTGGTTGCCATGACTAATCCAAGGAGCACAAATAAGATATATAATGTGATAGATCCGGGAAATCTGACAAAAAAAGAGTATATGGAAGGTCTAGTTAAAAAGCTTTATCCAGGTTCTCATACCTTTTATATGCCTTTTGGCATATTGAAAATGATAGTATTTTTTCAGGAAAAATTATTCGAGGTCTTGAAAAGGCAACCTGCTCTCACCATATATCGTTTAATTTCTTCACAAAAATCTATCGTGTACGATGCTTTAAAAATCTCAAATGATCTCGGATGGAAACCGCCGGTTACGGTGGAAACTGCATTCAATACTATTATCGAACATGAAAGAAGCAAGGGTTAGTCATGTATTTTAATTATACGTATTCCCATAACTGTACAAGGTGCTTCAAATGTGTGGAATTTTTGGAATAGTTACCCCGAGCCCTAGTCGCGGTTTCCTGGAAAGAGCAACCAATACCCTGGTTCACCGCGGACCTGATGATTCCGGCTTTTACCTGGACGACCATGCCGGCCTGGGTTTTCGACGTTTAAGTATTATCGACGTCGCCGGTGGTCATCAACCGATTTTCAATGAGGACCGGACAAAATGTATCGTTTTCAATGGTGAAATCTATAATTACGCTGAGCTTAGAAACAGGCTCCTCGCTTTGGGCCACTGTTTTGAAACGAATGGGGATACGGAAACAATTCTCCATGCATATGAGGAATGGGGTGAGTCATGCGTCGAACACCTCAGGGGCATGTTTGCTTTCGCCATCTGGGATGCAACGGAACGGGTTCTTTTCCTTAGCCGTGACAGGTTTGGTATAAAACCGGTCTTTTATGGACTGTATCAGGGTGGTTTCTGCTTTGCCTCGGAGATGAAGGCAATATTAGTTGACGACAACTTTCCCAGGGAAATAGATGAGCAAGCCCTGGCTGGTTATTTCACCCTTTCTTACATTCCAGGTGAAATGACAATCTACAAAGATATCCGGAAGCTTCTTCCTGGTCATAATCTGACGTGGCGTGACGGCAAATTTACCATAAGGAAATATTGGGACCTGGCATTTAAGCCTGAAGAGGGAAGAAGCGAGCAACACTTCATTCAAGGGGTAATGGACCATCTCCGGGAGTCGGTAGGTATTCATCTTATGAGCGAGGTACCATTAGGTGCTTTTCTCAGTGGAGGGGTCGATTCGAGCACCATCGTCGCCTTGATGAGCGAGTTTTCCGATACCCCGGTCAATACCATTTGCATGGGATTTGGCGGCGAAGTTGGCGGCTATCTCGATGAGAGAGGATACGCCCGGCAGGTGGCAAAACGATACAATACCAAACACAGCGAATTCGAAGTGCTCCCCAGCGTCGAAGGACTTATTCAAACCATCGTGCAGGCCTTCGACGAACCATTTGCTGATGATTCGGCTATCCCTTCATACTATGTCTGTAAAATGGCACGCGAGAACGTAACCGTCGCTCTTTCCGGATTAGGAGGTGACGAAGTTTTTACCGGCTATGAGCGGCATCTCGGTTTTCAGTTCAGCAGGTTATTCAGGCGAGTACCTTCCTTTGTACGCGAAGGTTTAATCCGCCCACTGATTGAAGGACTTCCAGAACGTTCGGATGGGCATTATACAATAAACCACATGAAGCGTTTTGTCCGATCTTCCGCATTACCTCCGGATGAATGTTATTTCGGCTTCATTAATAAGATAAAGCCTGAAATCAGAAATAATTTTTTTACCAACTATGAACATTTCGAGATGCAACAGAAATATTCAAGGGATATAGTTCTAAGCTATTTTAATTCAAGTAATGTCTCGGGGAAGTCCGATTCACTCAACAGGGCATTGTACTGCGATATAAAAACATATCTCCCTGAGGATATTCTTGCAGTAACTGACCGCATGAGTATGCAGAATTCGCTGGAAGTTCGTGTTCCTTTTCTTGATCACAAGTTCGTTGAATTCTGTGCCACAATACCCCCAGAGATGAAAATGAAATGGCTGAAGAAGAAATACCTATTGAAAAAAGCGGTTCGCAATATTATCCCGCCTGAGGTCATTGATCATCGGAAGCAGGGTTTTGTGGGTCCAATGACGAGTTGGCTCAAAAACGAGTTGAAGCCTTACGTGTTTGAAAGTCTTTCCGAGGCTAATTTACAGAAACACAATCTCCTCCAATTCCCTACGGTAAAGAGGATTCTTGAGGAACATTTTACCGGGAAGGAAATCCATGACACTCTTATCTGGTCAATGGTTGTTTTCCAGGCTTGGTACGACAAATATATGTTCAACCGAAAAGTGGTCTCATGATAGAGATATTTTTTTATATACTGTTTGTATTGTGCATATATCCCTATCTGCTCTATCCTTTTATCGTCACCGTTTATGCAAAGATAGTCGGAAATGGCTGGGAGCTCGGTGACTTTAAACAAGGTATCTCTATTATTATTTCTGTGTACAATGAAGAAGGAGTGATCCGTGAAAAGCTGGAAAACACTCTCAAACTTATATATCCTGAACCGCTGCTCGAAATAATTGTTGTTTCCGACGGTTCGACGGATCGAACCAATGAAATTGTCGAGTCTTTTGGCAAATCCAGAGTGAGACTTAAAGCATTTTCCGAACGAAAAGGCAAAACAGCCTGCCTCAATCAGGTTGTTCCCGACGCTGTGGGTGATATCATAATTTTCACTGATGCAAATTCGATGTTTCCCCCCGACCTCCTCCAGAAGTTGTCGGCAAATTTTTGCGGTGATCAAATTGGCCTGGTCACGGGTTGGACTAAATACCGTGTACCTGGAGGGACTGAAGAAACGGTTGGCCTGTATGCCCGTCTGGAGATGATTACCAAACAAGCCGAGAGCATGGTATCCTCGTGCGTCGGAGCTGATGGCGCTGTTTTTGCCATCAGGAAATCGCTTTATCTTCCTCTCCAAGATGGTGATATCAATGATTTTGTAATTCCGCTGAATGTTATCGCTCAAGAAAAAAGGGTCGTTCTTGATCCAGCAGTATACTGCATTGAACGGCCAGGTGAAAATGAGACAAAGGAATATCGCAGACAGGTTCGTATCACCAATCGGACTCTCAGGGCGATAGGTCGCAACATTGAATTCCTCAATCCTTTTGTCTATGGATCATTTAGTTTTTTTCTGCTTTCCCACAAGGTAATTCGGTTTCTAGTGCCTTTCTCCTTCCTTGGAGTACTCGTCGCCGCCCTGTTGCTCATGAATGAGGCGATTTTTTATGCCGGTTTTGCGGTCGCTCAGCTAATTTTTATCTGTATCGGCATTGCCGGAATTTGCAAAATTTTTACTGGCCGATTGACACAGTTCTGTTCATTTTTTCTCTTGACCATTGTTGCGCAATTGGTCGGCTGGCTACGATGGACTTTTGGCAAAGCTGATGTCATGTGGAAACCGATCAGGTAGACGGGGATGGCAAGCAATGAAATTTTTTGATAAATTTCTTGTGTCATGCTGCATTAGGAATGCCTTATTTTCTTCTCTGCTGATAATTGTTTTTAGTTTGGCGATAATCAAGTGTGGCACGCCAATACTGGAAAAATTCCTTGTTGTTAACAAGCCGTTACCTCATGCCGAAGCCCTGGTGGTAATGGCTGGGTCGATGTCGGAGCGTCTTCCGGCTGCTGCACGCTTATTTCAAGAAGGGATTTCGCAAAAAATTTTGCTGACGAATGACGGAATCCTGGGTGCATGGTCCCAAGAGCAACACCGTAATTTATATCGTGTCGAGTGGGCGGAAACGGACTTAATGAACATGCAGGTCCCCACGAAGGCAATAGTCAAATTAGCCTATACATCAAGCGGCTCGATTTACGACGCATTGAACTCTCGAACTGAGATTTTAGATAAAGGATTAACAAGTATTATCATTGTAACCTCCGATTATCATTCCAGAAGATCATTGTGGAGTTTTGAAAGGGTGTTGCACGGTCATCCAGTTATGATCGGTGTGTATCCCGTAAAATCTGAAGTGACCAACTCCTCAGATTTTAAAAAATTTCTGGAATTGAGTCGTGAAATAATAAAATATATGTATTACGTGTGTGTTTACAGCAGTATTGAATAACACCAGTCCTGAATGATATGAGCACAAAAATACTTTTGGCACATTATGATGAAATCATATGATTTCGTGATAATCGGTGGCGGCATTGTGGGTATTTCCACAGCTTGGCAGCTCCAACAACGCTACCCGGATGCCGCCATTTTGTTGATTGAGAAGGAAACGGACTTGGCTCAGCATCAAACCGGCCATAATTCCGGGGTCATTCATGCGGGTGTCTATTATCAACCAGGTAGTTTGAAGGCCGACTTTTGCAAGCGTGGCGCAACGGCGACCATGGACTTTTGTCGGGAGCATGCGGTTCCAATGTTGCAATGCGGTAAATTATTGGTGGCGACAAATGATCAGGAACTTGTACGGATGAATGCATTAGCGGAACGCTGTGTCCGCAATGGCATCCAAGCAGAGCACCTGTCCGCGAAAGAACTGCAACAGGAGGAGCCGCACATTACCGGGTTAGGAGCTTTGCTTGTATCGGCTACAGGGATTACCGATTACAAAAGGATAACAACGGAAATGGCCAAACAGTTTAAGGCCATGGGGGGCCATGTCAAGACAGGAGGGGCTGTGACAGCATTAAAGGAAGACGACAATGCCGTCAGTATTCAGCTCGGTTCTGTATGGTTGGAGACAGCATTTCTGGTCGCCTGCGGTGGCTTGATGGCTGATCGTATTGCCGCCATGCTCGGAATCGGCATAAACTTTCGCATCGTGCCCTTTCGGGGGGAGTATTACCAGCTTGCGGCTCGGCATAACAAGCTCGTCAAACATCTGATCTATCCTATTCCCGACCCGGAACTGCCCTTTTTAGGGGTTCATCTGACCCGTATGATCGACGGTTCGGTAACCGTTGGCCCCAATGCTGTAGTGGGGTGGAAGCGTGAAGGATACGGCCGTTATAACCTGGACCTGAGAGACACCCTGGACATGCTGACCTTCAAGGGTTTTTGGAAGGTGCTGCGAGCCAACTTTTGGACCGGTTTGGGTGAATTCAAAGACTCCTTCTATAAGCCCGGTTATCTGCAGCGCGTACGAAAATATTGCCCGAGCCTGACGGCAGCGGACCTGCAGCCCTATCCGGCCGGTGTCAGGGCGCAAGCGGTTCTAGAGGACGGCGCTCTCGTGCATGATTTTCTCTTTGCCGAAACCGGGCGTTCTCTGCATGTCTGCAATGCGCCCTCTCCGGCGGCCACCTCGGCCATCCCGATCGGAGCCTATCTGTGCGATAAGATCCGTGATAAGTTCAATCTTGGCTGACCAGGATCAGAAGGGGACGGTCAAGGATCAGACAATCTCTTTAATCACTTTAGCGGGGCTTCCAACAGCAATAACCCCCGCCGGAATATGAGAAACAACATTTGACCCGAGACCAATTAGCGCCCCGTTACCTATGGAAATATCCTCGCGGATCTTTGTTCCCGACCCGATATAACAAGTGGAGCCGATATGAACAGATCCGGAAATGGAGATGTTCGAGCCTATGCAGCAGTAGTCCTCGACAACGCTGTCATGGGAAACCACCGTGTTGGGAAGAATCAGGCAATGATTCCCAATCCTGACACCGCAACTAATGACAACCCCGGACATGATGAGGGTGTTGTAGCCAATTGTCGCGTCAGGGGCTGTTACTACAGAGGGGTGGACTATGGTCGCGAAGCGGGACTCTTCTAAGTCCAGGCCGCGGATGATTTCGTTGCGCCTGGAAAAGCTTTTCGGGCTTCCGGGCACAGCCAGGACGTATGCATCGGGATGCTCCTTTATGATGTCCCTGCCGCCAAGCACCCGGATACCACAGCACTCCTTGTTATGCGTTGAAATATTGTCATCCACAAATCCCAGAAGATCCCATTCCTGGTTATTTTCGTTCATGGCGAAAATGGATACGAGAGCTTCTTTTGCGTTGCCCCCGAAGGGGAAGAGCAGAAGTTTCTTAGGCACTGAGTATCCCTTTCACGACTTCTTCTACCTCTTCATCTTTCATTCCAAAGAAAAGGGGGAGAAGGATGACTGAATCTCTGGCATTTTCCGATTGAGGAAGAGAGCAGACTGCTGTGTATGCCGGTTCCTGGTGGGTATTCATGATCCCGCGGCGTGTTGAAATTGCTGCATCCAGCAGATGCTGCATCAGCTGGTTGCGACTTACCGGCGCGTGGGTATGAACTTTCACCGGGTAGCTCTGCCAGTTCGTTCTGCACCAGTCCGATTCCCGTGGCGGCTCCAACCATGATATTTCCTTGAGCTTTTCATGGTAAAGTGCAGCCAGCCTTCTCCGCTCGTTCAAAATCACCGGTAGCCTCTTCAGCTGCTCAATGCCGATGGCTGCCTGTATGTCGGTCATCCGGTAGTTGTATGCGGTGGTCACATACTCTTCAAAGATCACCTTGTTGGCGCTATGCCGCACTGTATCGGGAATTGACATGCCGTGTTGGCGCAGAAGGCGGAACCGGGCATCGTATTCGGGGTTGGCCGTTGTTATCATGCCCCCGTCTCCGATGGCGACTATTTTTCTGGGATGAAAAGAAAAACAGGCAATATCGCCCTGTGGTCTGCCTATTCTTGCCCAGTCCCCGTTTATTTTTATTTCACTGCCGATGGCGCATGCCGCATCCTCAACCACCGGCAGATTGAATTCTCGGGCAATAGTGAGAATAGCTTCCATGTCGCAAGGCATGCCCATCTGGTGAACCGGCATGATCGCGGCGACACGACCAATGGCATGCCCGGTCTGAGAGGCAGCACCCGTGCTTAGACTGCAGAGAGGGGATTCACCTACTGCCAGTTGAGCAACATGACGATAGTAGAGTTTCCCGTCCCTCATTTCGCAATCATCGGTAAGGCATTTTCTGAGGCTTTCCGGACTCAAGTTGAAAGAGGATGGGTCAATGTCGACGAATACCGGTTCGGCAAAGCAGTACCGGACTGAGTTGGCAGTGGCTATGAAGGAGTGGCTGACCGTAATGACAATGTCGCCTGGCTGAACTCCTACCGCCAGGAGCGCCAAATGCAGTGCCGTGGTGCAGCTGGATACGGCACAGGCATAAGGTGAGCCGACATATGCCGCGAAGTCTTCTTCAAATTTCTTAACTTTGGGGCCTTGGGTGAGCCACCCGGAGAGAATTACTTCTCGAGCGGCATTGGCCTCCTCCTCGCCGAGGAAAGGTTTGGCTATGGGGATCATGTTTTTCCTGTTAGCTGATTGTAGACATCATACATACAAGACGTTAGGTATCATAAGGAGGTTTTATTATGATACGCCGGCACATACATTTAATTAACCTGCATTTTTGGCAGCAAGGACCCCTTTGCGCCATTCTAATAATCGCCGCAATCCCTCTTCCACATTTACTTTTGCCTTGAATTTCAGGAGGTTTTTCGCCTTTCTTATATCTGCCAGCCGGCGTGGGACAGGATTAACGGAACGTTCCGGTAAAAATTCCGGCTCCAGAGTTGAGCCGGTAACCTTGAGCAGGGTTGTCAGGAGCTCCAGCAGGCTTGTTTCTGTACCGCTGGCGACATTAAAAACCTCGTCGGTAACGTCGGATTCCATGGCCAGCATATTGGCATCGGTAACATCGTCGATATTGATCATATCCATTGTCTGGAGGCCATCACCGAAAATAAGCGGCGGCTCTCCAGCCTCAACCCGATCAAGCCAGCGGATGAGGACTTCCGTATACTTCCCATATATATCCATACGAGGCCCATAAACATTAAAATAACGAAGGGCGGCATAGGAGAGGCCGTACATCTCGGCAAATGATCGGACCATACCTTCGCCGGCTATCTTGGCGGCACCGTAATAGGTCCGGTTATTGTAAGGATGGTGTTTCTCGTCAGTGGGGAATGAATCGGCAAGTCCGTAAATAGAGGCAGATGACGCGTAGAGTAATCTGCCGACTTTTTTCTCGACCACGGTCTGGAGTACATTATGGGTACCCATGAGCATCACTTCCATGCCCTCCCGGGGGTCGTCGGCACAAGCAGTAATTCTTAAGGCTGCCATGTGAAACAAGCCATCCATGCCATCGGCAAGGTCCATGAGCAACTCGAGATTACGTATATCGCCCCTCACCAGTTGTACTCTTGGGTCTTTCAGGGCTTCTTCAATATTGTGCATACTGCCGCGGACGAAGTTGTCGAGAAGGATTATTTTCGATGCGCCACCGGCTAAAAGCCTGTCTGTTATGTGTGATCCCATCAGACCGGCACCGCCGGTGATCAAAAATTTGTTGCCTTGTATCTTCACGCGTTATCTCCCTGTGAACTTCTATCTTCAGTAAGTTTTGTTACTTATCAATTGCACTGCTTTATTCAAAGTGCCTTGAAAGCGTTCTTTACTGCTGTAACAACTCGGTCCTGCTGTATTTCGGTCAATTCCGGAAACATCGGCAGGGAAAGCACTTCATTGGCTGCGGCTTCAGAATTTGGGAAATCGCCGACCTTGTAACCCAAGTCGGCGTAAGCAGGCTGGAGATGGACCGGGACCGGGTAGTGGATACCGGACTGCACACCCTGTGATGACAATACATTCTGGAAATTGTCCCGCTGTGGTACGCGAATGGCATATACATGATAGACATGTCGATTGGAAGAAGCCTCCTTGGGGAGCTTGACACCGACATCTGCCATCAATTGGTTATACCGAACTGCATGGGTGCGCCGCGTTTCAGTCCATTTTTCCAGATGAGGAAGTTTAACCTGCAGGATAGCTCCCTGCATCCCCTCCATACGATAGTTGTATCCCTTGAGAACATGATTGTATTTGGTCTCTGCACCCCAATCACGCAGCATACGTATGGCCTTATCGTATGTGCTGTTATTTGTCGTTACAAATCCACCTTCACCATATGCGCCAAGGTTCTTGCCCGGATAGAAACTGAAACAGCCCATATCTCCAATACTTCCGACACGCCTACCTTTGTATTCAGCTCCATGTGCCTGGCAGGAATCCTCGATAACCATCAAGCCGTGCTTTCGAGCTATTGCCATGATTGGGTCCATATCGGCGGACTGACCGTGTATGTGCACGGGGAGGATGCATTTTGTGCGAGGTGTAATGGCGGCCTCAATCATGTCGACATCCATCGTCAGAGAACTGGGATCAACATCAACGAGAACAGGTTTGGCCCCAGTATAAACAATGGCCGCCGTTGTGGCAACAAAGGTAAAGGAGACGGTTATTACCTCATCTCCTGGGCCAATACCGGCTGCGAGCAGTGCAAGGTGTAGAGCACTGGTTCCGGAGTTTACCGCAATCCCTGAAGCTGCATTATGATGCGCTGCAAAGGCTTGCTCGAAAGCTGCAACCTCTGCACCGAGGATATAGGAACAATTATCCAGCACCCGATTTATTGCCGGCTGGATTTCCGATTTGATAGTCTGATACTGTGCTTTCAGATCCAAAAACGGCACCGGTTTTGAAACGTCATCTTTAAACATGGAACCTCCACTGGCTTGGCGTAGGTAACGGGCCGGTATCCCCGAGACAACCGTATTTGCAGGAACGTCTTTGGTGACTACGCTTCCTGCCCCTATAATAGCATTTTCTCCGATGGTGATTCCACAGAGGATCGTTGAACTGGTTCCTATGGATGCCCCCTTTTTTACCAGGGTGGGAATGCACTGCCAATCTGCCTCGGTCTGCGGCTTTCCATCCGAGGTGGCTCGCGGATACTTGTCGTTTATGAAGGAGACATTATGACCTATGAACACATCGTCTTCAATGGTTACACCCTCACAGATAAATGTATGGCTGGAAATCTTGACGTTCCTGCCGATCTTGGCGTTCTTCTGTACCTCGACAAAAGCACCGATCCCCGAGTTATCGCCCACCTCGCAGCCATAGAGATTGATGAAATCAGCCAATCTGACATTTTTTCCAAGCGTCACGTTTTTTAAGCTCTGCTTCTCCACATCACTCATAATTTAACCTCTTTCCCGCCGTGCTTAATCGACATCTCGGAGGCTTCGAGGATTTTCACTACGTTCAAACCGCTGATTCCGTCCGTGACGGGGGACCGACCACTCTCGATGCATTCGGCAAACTCAGTTGCTACCAGTCGGAGAGCTTCGCACGTGTCCAGCCTTGGCGCCCACATGTCACCAAGCCGATAGGAGACGAGGACATCCCGCACACCTTCAGGCGTAGAAACATCTATCCCCCGTTCATAAATCTTGACCTTCTCGCTTACTTCCATGTCGTCGTAATGTATTGTTTTTTTACTTCCTCCAATGAGCATGGTTCGGACTTTTACGGGCGAAAGCCAGTTATTGTGAAAGTGGGCGATGAGCCCGCTGGCAAAATGCACCGTAAGGTATGCCACATCTTCAAGGCCATTGCCGACATGGCATGCGCCGCTCGCACTTACACTGACTGGCTTTTCCTTGACAAGATGGTCGAGGATGGCAATGTCATGGGGAGCCAGATCCCACAGGACATTGACGTCTCGCTGAATCAAGCCGAGATTAATGCGAACCGAGTCGAAATAGTAGAGATCTCCAAGGCTTCCCGCGTCGATTATCTCTTTCATTTTACGAACGGCACCCGTGTAGATGAACGTATGGTCGACCATAAACGTCAGGCCAGTCTTTTCAGCCAGTTCAACCAGTTTTTCAGCCTCAGCAACTGAAGCGGTTACCGGTTTTTCGACCAATACATGCTTGCCGTTCTCGAAGGCCTTTCTGGCAAACTCATAGTGGGTGCCAACCGGAGTGGCGATCACCACTGCATCTACTTGAGCGTTTTTCACCACATCATCAAAATCACTGAGGGTCTCAATTGACGGATACTTGGTCTTTACCTGTTTGAGACGGTCGGGGTTCTTGTCGCAGCAGGCCACCACACGGGTATTCTCGGATTCCTGAAAATTGCGGACAAGATTTGGGCCCCAATAGCCAAATCCAACAACTGCAATATTAACCATGAAGTAATGACCTCCTGTGCTAAAATTGGTAATATGTAAAACACGTTATAGTGTGGTTTTTAAAATTCTTCCGCCCTCTCCCGGCAGGAACTGACAGTCAGATCAAGCTATCATTTCCTCTCTGGTTTCGCAAGGTTTTCCGTCTCATTTCTCCCACTCCCCGAACCGAAAAGACTTGACAAAGAATTTTCCAGGGAAAAGGGATGCTCGATACCTCTAAGCGCTTGCTGAAGACCCACATGATATCTACTTTACACGCCAGGTAAATGTTTTTCCTGCTATGCTGTACTTTTGTATGCCAAAATCTAAGGGTAATGCTGGATTGCACCTTCCTTATCAGCTGATCGGGTGATCTTCCGAATTTCCGGACTTGCGCCGAAAAAGTGAACGTAAAACAGTAAGATAAGAGGTCACAACGACCGTGAGCTACCAACCATATTGCTTAACAGGTCGAATATACAAAGAAAAAAACACACAAAGAAATGGAGCAATTATTGCACGAATAATGGTGGTGAATTTGCAAGTTATTGACACATCCTTTAGTGCTTCGAGTTTTAATTTAAAACCCATTCTATAATACATTTATACTTCTTAACTTAACAAGGAGGGATGGTAAGAAAAAGTGACTCATTTTACATGTTGTTTATGCGGAGTGCTTGTGTCCGCCTTGTCTCAATGCAGACGCAAGGCTAATAAGCGGTCTGATGGTGACTGTCACTCTGTATAAAATTATTGTGCTATGGTTTTCAATCATTGTACGCAGACCAATAACCAGGCATGAGGACGTAGTCTCTCAAAACTTTTGGTATAACGTGACTAATCAATTCTGATTTTGAATGGGTATGTGATGTGTGTATCTTTGACCTTCTGACCGATTCCTGTGGAGTTCCTGAAGCAGATTAAACCCGTGAGTTTTGAGCACCAAACACCAAACATACAATACCTCTAATCGGTCGTTGATCTGCAACGGCATTTATGGGCCGTGGCTTTGGATATAGTTTTTGCTCTAATACCATGCTCAGCGGTTGATGGAATTTACCCATGCTCAATCTGGTGTGTCGCTATGTATTGCCCACCGTAGCCTTAACAAATCGGTTACCTGTGTCATCGCATGTACTGCCGGAAATGTAAAAATATTAGCATGCAATGGAAATCTCTATTCACACAAACAAGTCTAGAACACCCCACAAAGGGGTATCAGCGCCTTGGAGGTGAGTCTAAGCTCCTGATTTCAAATTTATCTCCGGATTTCTTGTTTTTTATCGCAGCTTTCAGGGAGTAAGACACTAAAAATTTTATTTTCAACAGATGAAGCGATTCCCATGCTGGGGGTGCATTACAAATATAACCATTGCACTCGAAATATTATGCAATGAAGATAAAACGTTGTCTGCTTTTTCAAGACATCAGGTACGATAAAAATAACGTGGAATCACATATCAATGCTGACATCAATCAGCTCATATTTCCAGAAGTGAGCACAAGCTTTGGCCAATGAAATGTGAGATTGAAAACCCAATAAGTGAACGGTAATCTGTGGCCTGCGTTACAGCCTATTAAGTGAAGGAGAATACAATGATTGGTTCTACGCGAAACGCCCTGTCGCTTTCTCTGATTCTGTGTATTTGTATAATTTTCTTCTGCATTATTAGACCCTGTTCTTTTGACGGTTCAGCACACGCAGCGTCATTGAACGGGCACAGGGTTGTCTTGGATAATTTCGGTAAAATCATCCCATGGACCCAAAATCCGGCCGACGGGTACGACCGGGTGATGTTTTTGTCCTGGGATCTCCTTAAAAACAAAATTCCGCTCGACCCGACTAACGGTCTGAAGGTCATATACACCCATAGCGAATACAACCCTGGCGATTTGTCCGGCACAACCTGGCCGAATAATCCTGCAGGCAAGAATGCGATGCTTGCAGATGCCGCATTACTCTATTACGCGTATTCAGGAGACCATGAGGTTATAAATGAAGTAGTCGGGCTTTTGAATCATCAGCTTTCGTCTGGATCAAGCCCACAAAGCTATGTCTGGGGAGGTGTACCTTGGTCGACAGCTGCCGCAGGTTCTACCGGGTATGGCAATGATGCCATGCGGGAGGGCGTCGGCGTTCTCGAACCGGACAAAGTAGGCGAATTAGGGTTTCATGGATATCTGCGGTTTTATCAGTTAACCGGTGATACCCGCTATCTTGAGGCTGCAATTCGTTGTGCAGACGCCTTGGTAAAAAATATACGGCCCGAAAGTGCGTTGTCTGCAACGATGTCACCGTGGCCGTTTCGGGTGATAGCAGAGACCGGAGCAGTTTATCAGCAGGAAAACTACTGCTCACATGTTATCGCCTCCATCCGGCTTTTCGATGAGTTGATTCGAATGAACCTGGGAGATACCAGCGCTTATCGAAAAATCAGGGAAATAACCTGGAACTGGCTTATGACCTACCCGCTTCAAAACGACATATGGACCAACTATTTTGAGGACGTGGGACCGCAATCAAATGACCTGAGCAATGTCAACCAGTATAATCCAGGCCAAACTGCTCGATATATTCTGGAAAATCCTGGTTCTGATCCCAATTGGCAGGCACATGCCGCTCATCTCCTCAAATTCATTGAAACAACGTTTGGTGGTGTAGATCACGGCGAATCAGGAATTCAGTATGGAGCGCAGGTAATTTCTGAACAGATCCTTTACAAATATAAAATGGCAAGTCACACGGCTCGATACGCCAGTGTGAACGCACTCTATTATCTAGCCACGGGGGATGAGAGCGCGAAGGAGAAGGCATACCGTTCTCTCAACTGGAGCACCTACATGTGTCGAGATAACGGTGTAGTGATCGAAGGCCCGGCGGAGTATGCGTCCAACCCACCTTCATGGTTCACGGATGGACACGGAGATTATATCCGTCATTTTATGGTGGCACTTGGTGCGATTCCAGAATGGGCACCGGCCGGACAGAACCATATCACCCATTCGACCTCTATCGTTAAGTCCGTTACTTATGCCCCGGCTAATGATGCAGTGACCTATAGCACCTACGACAGTGCAGCAACTGAAACAATGCGTCTTGCATTCACGCCTGTCAGCGTCCTGGTAGATGGCCAGTCCTTGAAGCAGGTTGCCAGTCTGAGCCAACCTGGATGGATGTATAATATTGCCACTGGCGTTTTACGCGTCCGTCATGATATGGGTTCGAACGTTCAGATTCTCGCAGGTGCACCTGGGGCATCTGTTCCAACCGAGTCGCTGGGACTTGTCGCGGCATATGGTTTTGATGAAGGCAACGGCAGCCAGGCTTTTGACTCAAGCACCGGCACGTATGACGGTGTTATCCAGGGTGCAACCTGGAGCACTGAAGGTCGTTATGGATCGGCACTTTCCTTTGATGGAAACGGTGACTTAGTGGCTGTCGCGGATGCGGCCTATCTTGATTTCCGCTCCGGTATGACGATAATGGCGTGGATAAAGCCGAGTATAGCCGCAGGGTGGCGCAATGTGCTCATCAAGCAAAGTAATAGTGGGTTGTCTTATGCGCTGTATGCCTCTGATGATATTGGCCGTCGCGGCAGTGTGTATATCAATGCGGGTGTCGGGGATATCTCCGCACCTGGTCCCACCCTGCCAGCTGATACCTGGACCCATATAGCAGCGACGTATGACGGAAGTGATTTGCTTTTATTTGTTGATGGAAGCAAAGTGACGACCGCTTCAGTGTCAGGAAGCCTCTTCAACAGTAGTGGCCCTCTCCAGATCGGCGGTAATAACATTTGGGGGGAATATTTTTCAGGATTGATTGACGAGGTTCGAATCTACAACCGGGCCTTGTCCCCGAGTGATATTTTACGTGATCGGGACTCTCCTGTTACATCACTAGCGGGAGGGGGGCGGGCACGAGTGGATTGAGTGTGTCTCTGGTCAGCCCGCAGAACGGGGCTGTAGTATCAGAAACGATTGGTCTTACAGTGAACACTTCCAGTGACACCGAAATTGCAGGGGTTCTTTTCGAACTTGACGGATCGTGGCTTGGTGAAGTTGTGAATGCACCATTTAAGCTGATTTGGGATTCAAGCACCGTAGCTGAAGGCATGCACTCGTTGACGGCAATTGCCCGCGATGCCGCCGGTAACGAAGCCAGCACACCAACTGTGCTTATTGAGGTGCAAAACGCCTACAACGCAGCGCCTGAGATCACATCGGTTTTTCCACCAGGCGGCTCGGGAGATGTCAGCATCGATCAGCCCATTAACATCACCTTCAGCGAAGCGATGGATGCAATGACAATCAACGAGACAACTATCGGATTGCTGAGTGCAGCCGACGTTCAGGTGGCGGGTAACGTGACTTATAACAGCGCAACCCATACGGTCGCTCTGATGCCGGCAAATCTGCTGGAGAGTAATACAACGTATCAAGTTGTGGTGCAAGGCGGCGCGGGCGGTGTAACGGATATTGCAGGCAAACCAATGGCAACGGACCACAACTGGTTTTTTACCACCAGGGCGAATACCAACCCTGATTTCCGCAGCTTCTGGGATGACGCCACGACTCCGACAGTATTGGCTGTCTCGGATACCAACGCTGTGGAACTGGGGATGAAGTTTCGCAGCGATGCCGACGGGGTGATAACTGCGTTGCGATTTTACAAGAGTGTGTCAAACACCGGCACTCATACTGGCAAACTGTGGACAGCAAACGGCACATTGCTGGCCAGTGTAACTTTCACCAATGAAACAGGTTCGGGCTGGCAGGAGATGCCGCTGCCGACCCCTGTAGCCATACGCGCAAACACCACCTATGTGGTTTCCTATCATACTCAAATGGGGCGGTACTCTGTCGACATAGATTATTTTACTGGGTCAGGTTATGATAAGTCCCCGCTGCGCGCCCTGGCCAGCGGTGAGGATGGCAGCAACGGCGTCTACCTCTACGGGACTGGCGGCTTTCCCGATCAGACCTGGAATGCAACAAACTACTGGGTGGACGTTGTATTTCAGTCGAACCTGGTGCAAGCGAATAACATACCTGTTTTTCTCAGCTTCTGGGATGACGCCACGATTCCGACAGTATTGGCTGCCTCGGATACCAACGCTGTGGAACTGGGGATGAAGTTTCGCAGCGATGTCGACGGAGTAATAACTGCGTTGCGATTTTATAAGAGTGTGTCAAATACCGGGACTCATACTGGCAACCTGTGGACAGCAAACGGCACATTGCTGGCCAGTGTAACTTTTACCAAGGAAACAGCTTCGGGCTGGCAGGAGATGCCGCTGCCGACCCCTGTAGCCATACGCGCAAACACCACCTATGTGGTTTCCTATCATACTCAAATGGGGCGGTACGCTGCCGACACGGATTATTTTACTGGGTCAGGTTATGAGAAGTCCCCGTTGCGCGCCCTGGCCAGCGGTGAGGAGGGCAGCAACGGCGTCTACCTCTACGGGACGGGCGGCTTCCCCAACCAGAGCTGGAATGCGACAAACTACTGGGTGGATGTTGTATTTGAGGTGCAATGAAGCTTGCACGCAATCACAATGCGTATCGTTTGCAAGTCAGAAGGGCGAAGCCGTTGTGAACGGAGCGATTGCCATTTATAAGTGCAATCGCTTGTAAGATAACAAAGAGACAGGTGGAGGACAGCGTTCTCTCGTCTTTGTTTAGATGGTATCGCGGTGGTAGTGAAGATATTTGAATCTATTCCTGGCTATGGAATTGATGATAGGTTTTCAATTTGTACCGAAAAAATCGCCGGTAGGCGGACGACAGCTGGAATTTTTCCGCTTTCTTTTCTCCTACTCAGGATATACTGCAATTGCAGTATATCCTGAGTCTTTTCAACTGGCCCCCCAAAAACCCCACCTTCATTTCTGAAGGACAATTACTCCATAGGGCTAAACACCACGTCTACCCAGTAGTTTGTTGCATTCCAGCTCTGGTTGGGGAAGCCGCCCGACCCGTAGAGGTAGACGCCGTTGCCGCCGTTTTCACCATCACCCAGGGCTCGCAGGGGTGGATTGTCAAAACCGGAACTTGTAAAATAGGCTCCGTTGGCTGCATAAAACCCAACATTGGTGTGGTAAGAGGCTACATAGGTGGTGTTCGCGGCAATAGTCACTGCAGAGGGCAGGGACATCTCCTGCCAGCCCGAAGCTGTTTCGTTAGTAAAAGTTACACTCGTCAGCAAAGCGCCGTTTGCACTCCACAGGTTGCCCACGTGGACGCCAGTATTCGCTGAACCCTTGTAGAAACGAAGGCCGGTGATCAATCCACTCACACTGCTCTGAAACTTAACACCCAGTTCCACTGCGTTGGTATCTGATTCAGATAAAACCGCCGGAATGACGGAATTGTCCCACAAGCTTTGCGTGGTCGATGTCTGCTGAGCTACAGTGGTGAAAGACCAGATGCGGTCTGAAGCCAGAGGATTGCCGGCCAGGTCGGTTACGCCGCTTGATCCGCCGATTACGGAGGCTGTGTAGACCATTGAATTGGCGAGCGCTGCCGTAGGCGTAAGGATAGCCGCTTTCGTGGCCGGGTTATATGTGACCGAAGCAGGTACCGGCATGTTCGCTGCATCCTTCAGTCCGAAGGTCGTGCTGTTAATCGTAGCCGGGTTCATTGCTTCGCTGAAGGTTACTGTTACAGCCGTGGCAGTGTTGACGTTAGTTGCACCGTTGGTCGGTTGCGTTGTGCTGATCGCAGGCGGGGTGGTGTCAGGCTCCAAAGTAGTATTGAACACCACGTCCACCCAGTAGTTTGTGGCATTCCAGGTCTGATCGGGAAATCCGCCCGGCCCGTAGAGGTAGACGCCGTTGCCGCCGTTTTCACCGTTGGTCAGGGCTCTGAGGGGCGGGTTGTCAAAGCCGGAACTGGCAAAATATGCTACGTTGGCCGAATAGCGACCAACGTTGGTGTGATAGGAGGCTACAAAGGTGGTGTTAGCGGTAATGGCCACCGGGGTGGGTAAAGGCATCTCCTGCCAGCCCGAACTTGTCTCATTGGCAAAGGTCACACTTGCCAGCAAGGTGCCGCCGGCACTCCACAGGTTGCCCACATGGATGCCGGTATTCGCCGCTGCCTTGTAGAAACGAAGGGCAGTGATATATCCGCTCACATTACTCTGGAACTTAACGCCCAACTCCACCGCACTGGTATCGTTTTCAGATACAATTGAAGGAGTGGTGGAATTGTCCCATAAGCTTTGAGCAGTCGATGACGGCTCGGCCATGGTGGTGAAAGACCAGCTGTAGTCTGAAGCGAGGGGATTACCGGCAGTATCGGTTATTCCACCGGCACCGCCCTGTACTGTCGCTGTATAGATCGTTGAGTAAGTCAACGGCGAGGAAGGCAACAAAGTTGCCGTATTCGTTAACATGTCGTAGGTGACAGTGGTCGAAACCAGGGTTTGTGAAGCATCGCGAAGCACAAAATTTGTGCCGTTGACCGTTGCCGGATTCAGCGGTTCATTGAATTTCAAAGTCACAGCCACATCAGGATTCACTTCAACAGCGCCGTTTTGCGGTGAACTAAGTGAGACCGTGGGTGGTGTGACATCCGTGCCGATTGTAACTGAATACGCACCGTTCAATACATAAAAGGTTGCATACTTAATACCTTTGACCACGGAGATATCGAATCCGACAGGATCCCCGTTATGCGTGATACTCGTGACTTCAGATCCCGAAAATACCGGGACCATGGCCGTAAGGCCGACAGCACTTTGTTGAGCTGATACAGTGAAGTTGAGTACGCTGCCATTCCAGGTCACAGAATTAAACGAGGATCCATTGCGAGCATCGAGCCAATTGAGCATCTGGCGGGCGGAAATGACCGGCACACCACGTGCAATAGCCGAAGCAATAAGTGCGTCATAATCAGCGCTTGTCGCGTAATCGGTATGCATGTTGGCGGTGAATACCCCATAATATTCTTCAGGGCCGATCGCCTTATCGAGAAGCGAATCAATCGTGTAGGGGTAGGTTTGGCCGGACTCATCGGTCATCTGGGTGGCGGCCTGGTAGACATCGATAAGACTACCATCTGTAGTGGCAAAACGCATGGGCATACCGGAGCCGGTGAAGAAACCGGGTCTGGTTGCAGCCCAACTCGGAGGCCAGTAGTAGTAGTTCGTATCCAGGCGGATGCCGTATTTTGCTTCTTCCTCCGGAAGGGTGGTATACCCACTCCAGGCAATGCAGTGATTACGATTGCTGACCGGTGGTAAAAGGCTTGGATACATGGTATACCATGTATTCATTTGCTCGGTGAAAAAGGTTTTCAGCGAGTCAGCTGTATAATCGGCACACTGAGTGGTAAGGTGAATTCCGATCTCAAACCCCTCTGCATCATAGGCTGCTGCCTGCGCGTCAGTCACCGCGCCGTTGGGATCAGGATACATATACGAGGAACTTCGAATACAATCCCAATCCTCAACAGAGCAATTGACCGGACTTTTTGCAATTTCGTCATCGAATCTGCCGGCAGTTCCATCTAAGCCATGGTCGTCGCCAGTCATAATCACCGCAGCTACATATCCATTTGGAAAATACCAGAATCGTGGCAATGGTTTTTTAGCCGAGTTCATCTGGATGATCATATTGGCCAGCAGTCGCTGCTGTTCGTCTGCCTGCGGGATGGCAATTTTGTCGGGATTGACCCAGTCCGGCTGAGGATCTTCAGCTGCATTACCATAGAAAAGATCATCAGCACGAAGTGGCAGGATTCCGTCGCGCTCCTGCCCTATCCAGGCGGGGTTACCCTGCCGGGTGAAGACAATGGAACGCGCCAGATCATAGGTGAAGGTCGCGATCTTGCCTCCGTTTGAGCCCACACTGCGCAGGGTCACCGCAGGATTTGATGTGGCCGTTGCCGAATTTGCATAGAGGGTTGCCAGGCTTGTCGCACTTCCTAACAGATATCGATCTGCCGATCCGTGGAACTGGATCGTCTGCCCGACGATGCCTGCGCCTGACGCGGATGTAGTATCCACCAGCAGATAGCCCTCTGAAAGGATACTTCCTGCATCGGTCAACCCTGCAAGCCCGGCAAGTTTTTTGTCCGGCCGCATGGCGATCAAATTACCGCCTCCGGTTACCCAGTTGGTTATCATGGTTACCTGAGCAGAGGAGAGAGCGGTCTCGCCTAAAATTGCCACATCGTACTGTGCCAATAGCGCTTCTGAAACAGTTGAAATATCCTTAATGGTAAAGGCGTTGAGCCCTTCAGCCCATAATATCTCTGCATAGTAGCGGCTGAAAGGATTGGCCGTCGACGTGATCAGCAGAATAGGTCCGTCCGGTCCGCTGCCATATGGTGAAGACGCACTGGTATTAAAAGTCCAGACATAGTCCGTGGGTAAAGAAATTCCGGAAGCACCTTTCACTCCATTTACACCGCCTTTTATCGTCGCGGAATAGGATGCCGTGGCGGACAGTGGAGTAGTCGGTTTTAAAATAGCCAGGTTCTTTGAGTTGTCATAAGTCACGGTTGCGGGAACGAGTGCGTTCGTGGCATCCCTCAATTCAAAGGTGGTGCTGTTAATGCTGGCAACATCAAGCGCTGTGCTAAATGTTACATTAAGGCTCGTTCCAGTACTGACTGCAGGGGCATTATGAGGTGGTAGTGCCGATATTATTGCCAGAGGGATTATATTTGCTGCAGTCGTGAATGACCAGGTTGTATTTGAGGCCAAACGATTGCCTGCCAAATCAGCCGCACCGGTTGATCCGCCAAGGACAGTAGCTGTGTAAACCGTAGCATTGGCAAGTGCTGCCGCGGGTGTAAGCGTCGCCGTATTTGTCGCCGGGTTATATGTGACCAGAGAAGTCACCACGACGTTCGATGCGTTCTTGAGTTCGAAAGTCGTGCTGTTAATTGTCGCCGGGTTCATCGCTTCACTGAAGCTGACTGTTACAGCAGTAACAGTGTTAACATTCGTGGCGCCATTGACAGGGCTTGTTGCGGTAATGATCGGCGGAGTCACATCTCCGCCCGAAGCAGTCCCGGTAGTAAAGGACCAGCTGTAATTTGCCGCCAGGGGATTGTCCGCCGTATCGCTTGCACCACCGGGTCCGCCAAGTACGGTGGCTGTGTAGATCGTTGCATTGGCAAGTGCAGTTGCGGGTGTAAGCGTGGCTGCGTTCGTTGATGGATTATATGTGACCTGCGCGGTTACCGGCACGTTCGATGCGTTCTTGAGTTCGAAAGTCGTGCTGTTAATTGTCGCCGGGTTCATCGCTTCACTGAAGCTGACTGTTACAGCAGTAACAGTGTTCACATTCGTGGCGCCACTGACAGGGCTTGTTGCGGTGACGATCGGCGGAGTCACGTCTCCGCCTGAAGCAGTCCCGGTAGTAAAGGACCAGCTGTAATTTGCCGCCAGGGGATTGCCTGCCGTATCGCTTGCACCACTGGGTCCGCCAAGTACGGTGGCTGTGTAGACCGTTGCATTGGCAAGTGCAGTTGCGGGTATAAGCGTGGCTGCGTTCGTTGATGGATTATATGTGACTTGCGCGGTTACCGGCACGTTCGATGCGTCCTTGAGTCCGAAAGTCGTGCTGTTGATTGTCGCCGGGTTCATCGCTTCGCTGAAGGTCACTGTTACAGCTGTGGTGGAAGCGACATTAACCGCATTGACGATCGGTAGAGTTGCACTGATAGTCGGCGGTGCGGTATCTGCCTCCAGTGACGCCGAGAACACCACATCAACCCAGTAGTTTGTTGCATTCCAGGTCTGATTGGGAAATCCCCCCGCTCCATAGAGATAGACGCCGTTGGCGCCGTTTTCACCGTTAGCCAGGGCCCGCAGGGGCGGGTTGTCAAAACCCGAACCGGCAAAATATGCTGCGTTGGCCGAATAGCGACCAACGTTGGTGTGATAGGAGGCTACGTAGGTTGTGTCAGCGGTGATGGCCACCGGGGTGGGTAAGGGCATCTCCTGCCAGCCCGACGTGGTTTCATTGGTAAAAGTGACACTGGCCAGCAAAGTGCCGTCGGCGGTCCACAGGTTGCCCACATGGGTGGCTGTGTTTGCTGCGGCCTTGTAGAATTTCAGGGCGGTGACAAGTCCGTCTACACTGCTCTTAAACTTCACACCCAACTCAACCGCGTTGGTATCTGGGTCTGATAAAACTGCCGGGATAGAGGAATTGTTCCACAAACTCGTCCCGCTGCCGTCTGGGGAGGGCGGTTCCGTATCAATATCGCCTGCTTCTGCTGCTATTTGTTGAAAGACCGCTCTCGCCTGCTGGTATCGCGATTGCGCCTCTGTCAGGTTATTGGGGAAATATGAGTTCCATGCTCCTCCCGGTGAGGTTTTTGCCAGCAGGTTATCGATCCACTGCACGTAAAAATCGGCGTCTGCAACACTTACCCGTATAGGAGCGTCATCGACTATCACAAATACAGCGGCTGTATGGACTCTGATGGCCGTTAGAATCCATTCGACGGGCAGCCAGCCAACCGCTCTTTGTAAAATTAACCGTAGTATTCAAACTTGCCGGAACACCTGACGCAACAGATCTTTGCTCGCTGGCTACGACGACGCCGTTTCGCACCAGCTCAATTGTCCCGGTCAGGTTTTGATTTGCTGTCCATTGAATTGTTACCGGCAAACTTCCACTGCCGGTTAAATTGATCTCGTCCCCCGGTCCTGCATTGCCATTAACAGTCAACTGCAGGAACTCGTTGTGCCCGTTGCGCGATATCACCGTCCTGCCCTGAGCAATGCCTTCGATCCAGTTACGGTAAGTCAATTCTCCACCCGCCGTTTGTACATAGGTCAGAAGAGCTCCTGCATCTGCATTGCATGGGAAGTCCGAACCGGCCGCAAATCCAGGACGAAAGCCGGTATTTAAAAGACGGTAATAGGCATTGATGAAAGAATCGTCACCGTTTACATCTTCAGATATAAAATCTGCAGATCCCAAAGCTACCTCTACCGGATATTCAACAGGTCCACAGCAACTCAGTTCTTGGGGAATGTCGTTATCCAAGATATTGCATATGCGCAAACCCGGCGATGCCATTCTGCTGATGCGCCCACTCAAAGATCGGATATGTATATTCTTGCCATATTTGATGAGCCTCTGAAAGCCCCAAAGCGAGTATGTGCCCCCCAAGAGCCTGGTGCGGGTACTCGAAGTAGGTTGCATCCCAATGCCACTCGGCATCCCAGTGGACAATACGTCCAGTCGGTAGATATTGGATCATCCTGTCCGTTCACCTTTGGCAAATCAAGAATTGGATCCTGCACTTCGCCATTACCCATATCTGCCAGCAATGACATGACCGACAAATTCTCAGCGTCCATGTTATTGTACATAGTCTGCAGATCTATCGGATCTCCACCACAGCTTCTGTGCACATGCAGATCACCGGCATACCAGCCGGACGGCTCCAGATTGGTAACCTGTGAGGTTATAATCACACCAGCAGTCATGCTGGCTGATACGTTGCCGGCGGCGTCCTTTGCCCAGGCGTAGAGGTTCTTATTTCCGGCTGTGGAAAATGTGTAGGAAGTTTGAACTGTCGGCGACCATCCGCTAGCAGTTGCCAGAGGAGCGGTGGACGATTCGTTTACCAGGTAACCAGTCACCCAGATGTTGTCGGTTGCCGTAAAATTGCTGATTGAAACAGTTAAGGAAGAGGCCGTGGCAGGAACGGTGAATGAGGTTACTGTGGGCGGGGTCGTGTCCTCCGTTTCGTTCGGGTTGAACACTACATCTACCCAGTAATTACTACCACTCCAGGTCTCGGTTGGAAACCCGCTTGCTCCGTATTTGTACACTCCGTTGCCGCCGTCCTCTCCGCTGGCAAGTGCTCGCAGTGGTGGGGTATAATGATTCACTGCAAAATAATCCGCAGTAAATGCATAATACCCTGCAGATGAATAGTATGAGGCTACGTAAGTGGCACCTGCCTGAATTGCAACGGGAGCTGCAAATTGCACCTCCTGCCAGCCCGAGGCCGTCTCATTGGTGTATGTAGCGCTGGCCAGCAAGGCACCTGCGCGAGTCCAGAGATTGCCAATATGCACTCCGGTATTGGCTGCACCTTTGTAAAAACGCAATCCTGTAATAAATCCATTAACATCGGCTTGAAATTTTACGCCCAGTTCAAGCGCTTGACCATCGGTCACTGCCGGCTGAACCGGTGTGTCCGATACATTCCAGATAGTGGCTGAATTTGATATCAGAGGATATAGAATGAATATCCAACTAACCAGTAACAGACCGACCTTCTTTGTTAATATTTGTCTACGCTTCATTTTGATGTGCCTCTCACTATCTGCCAATCCGGATGAAATATACGTCTATTTGAAAAAATCATATCCTATATGAATTCTCGAAATTTTATTTCTGCCTCAGGAAAACACAGCGCTCAAAATACATTTGATACGATTTTTAGAACAGCATATTCCGTGCCATCGAAGGTGATGAAAAGCAAAAAACATGGATGGTTATTAGAAAACAGACCAGCTTCCATGGAGTGTTTTTGGCTAAGTTGCTAATTACTAAGGGTTTCCGTATTTTGATTTTTCATGCACATCCAACTATCTAAAATGAGTGAGATAAGTGGATAAATATCCGGATATCTGTCAGCGATAAGTTGTAGAAACAGTTACATAGCAAAAGTGGATGCTCGGTGCACTAAGGCTTGGGTTCATTCTATTCAAGACGCATATTGCTGATTGGGTTTTGAATTGCAGGGCATGTTTCCGAATAAGTGGGATTCTGGTTTCCGAATAGAAGGAATTCTTGTTTGGATTTGCGGAAAATTGATTCTCGCGTTGTTGAAATTTACTGGAAGCATGTTTTCTTTTGTTTATTTTGTGCTGTGCTATCCTTGCATAGGAAAGAGGTTTGTCGCTTCAAAATTGAGCGGGAATCTAAAAAGAATGGGGCTTCGCTTTGCGAAACAATCTCGAGTTTGTTATCAAATGTTGAACGTTTTTCTAATAGCATACCCAATTTCCCTGTTGTGTAAGATACTGCAAGTAGTATGATATTCGATATTTTTTTGGCGAACATTTGGAAAGTCGTGCGAGACAGAAAGCGTATGAAAACTCTTCTTTCGTGTTCTTTTAAACTACAATCCAAAAATTGAAGCAAAAGTACGTTTATTCTGTTTTCCATACGCTGGGGGTGGGGCGTCGTTATTTAGAACCTGGTCCAATGGTTTATTGCCTGATATTGAAGTATGGGCAATGCAACTTACTGAACGAGAAAACCGCCTGCAAGATGGTTTGATTTTTGATCTTCCCGAGGTAGTCGAAACGGTAGCGCACGTTCTATTGCCATATCTCACCCATCCATTCGCATTTTTTGGTCATAGCCTCGGCGCGTTTATTGCCTTTGAGCTTGTCCGTAAGCTCCGTAAAAATAATGAGCCCCTCCCGCTCCATTTATTCGTTTCTGGTCAACGTGCTCCGCAAATTCCGGACCCCTGTCCTCCCCTTCATCAATTACCGGACCCGGAATTTCTTGAGGAAATAAATTGTCGGTATAATCGCATCCCTGAAACAGTACTGCACTGCAGAGATTTGATGCAATTATTACTCCCTGTACTACGTGCGGATTTTACTATGAATGAAACCTACAAATATACGGTTGATGCTCCGGTGGATTGTCCAATAACCGCTTTCGGTGGACTGCAAGATCCGAAAGCAGGGGCAGATGATCTCTCTTGATGGGAGCACCAAACCAATGATACATTCACCTCTGAGATGTTTTCGGGATCATTTTTTTCTGGAATGTTCACAAACAGATATTCTTCGTACTGTTGCTAAAACCTTGAAACTCAGATGTCTGATGCGTTAGAATAAAGAAAAGGCTGAGCTGGGCAGGCATTGCTGCCTGCTGAGGGTACAAGGAGGAAAACTAAAATGGATGACTATTCTCATCGTATTGCAGACCCCAAAGAGGAGAAACGCGAGTTGCCTGAGCTATTTTTGGATGGAGAAGTCGGCTGTGTCTCACTGCAACAAACAAAAAACCAAACACCTTACATAGTGGCCAGTCCCGAACAACGGTATGAACCTTTTCTCCTGACCGATATTCAGCAGGCATACCTGATTGGCAGAAGTGGCACTTTTGGGCTGGGAAAAGTATCGACACACCTCTACATGGAAATAGAGAGCGTTGATCTGGATATCAGCAGATTGAATGTGGCATTACAAAAGATGATCGAGCGACAAGACATGCTCCGGGCTGTCATCATGCCCGATGGGAAGCAACAGGTTCTGCAAGAAGTGCCTCTCTATATAATTAAGGTTATGGACTTGTGCAACAAACCTCTGCAAGAGGTTGAATCTACTTTAAAGACCACACGCCGAAGTATGTCGCACCAGGTTATGCCAAGTGACCAATGGCCGATATTCGAGATTCGGGCTTCTCGTTTGAATGATCGAAAATTCCGGCTGCATTTAAGTCTGGATGCATTGATCATGGATGGGAGGGGCAGAGCGATTTTTTTCTACGAGTGGTCAGAGTTCTATCAGAATCCCGAGGTGCGCTTGCCAGCGATCGAGCTTTCCTTCCGGGACTATGTCATGGCTCAAATCGCCTTGAAGAAATTGACAGGTATCAGAACGATTTGGTGTATTGGCAAAACCGTCTGTTGTCATTGCCCATGGGACCTGACTTACCCATGGCAAAGCATCCTTCGGCCGTGGTGACAGGAGAATTCGTCAGCCGAGTTGGTCGACTGGAATCCCGGCAGTGGCATGTTCTGATGGACATGCGAGTCAGATAGGATTGAGTCCATCTTTGTTGCTTTTGGCTACCTTTTTTGAGGTTCTCAGGCTGTGGAGCAAGAGCGCTAGATTCACGATCAACATGCCAATGTTACTCGAATTGCCCATGATCCGCGGCTGAAAAACGTGATGGGCGACTTCACATCGAATGTATTACTCGCCGTCGACAATTGTGAAGAGACTACTTTTGAGGATCGGGCGCTTTATCTAAAACAACAGCTTCGAGCCGACTTGAAGCATAGCTTATAGGCGGGGTCCAAGTCCTTAGTGAACTAAACAAGATACATGGGCGTCAATCAAGGGTCGACTATGCCCGTGGTTTTTACCAGTCTGGTCGGCATACCTACTTCGGGCAATAATTCTGTTCCGAGCGCAGAGGGACGGCGAATCCGCTTGGCTCGGTGATAACATTTACACTATTTCCCAGACCCCGCAGGTCTGGTTGGACTATCAGGTGAGAGAACAGCGCAGGGGCATGAGTTTTTAATTGGGATGCGGTGAAGGAGATTTTTCCAAAAGGCTTATTGGACGACATGTTTGATGCCTATTGTCGCCTGCTGCACCGCCTGACTGACGAAGTAAGTTGGCAGGAGAGCCGATATGAAATGGAGAGCAAACTGCTGCCGCATGGGCAGGTTGCCCAGCGTTTGGAACTCAACGCGACCGAGTCACCCATCTCGGAAAAATTTATCCACTCGTTATTTTTTGAACAGGTACCCGAGCGGCCGGATCAACCGGCGGTGATTACCCCCAAACGGACTCTTAACTACAGTGAACTGCAGAAAAATGCCAATAAAGTTGCCCACTGGCTCCGGCAACAAGAAGCGCGCCCCAACTCGCTGGTTGCGGTGGTGATGGAAAAGGGTTGGGAGCAGGTTGTGGCCGTATTGGGCATTCTTAATTCGGGAGCTGCCTATCTTCCTGTCGATGCCGGTCTTCCCGAAGAACGTCTCCTGTTCCTCCTGGAAAATGGGCAGGTTTCGCTGGTTCTCACCCAATCCTGGTATGACCATAAAATTAAGTGGCCTAAGGGAACAGAGCGGTTTTGCGTGGACCGGATCGACCAGTTGACTTTGGATGAAAGCCCGTTAAATCCATCCCAGGGACCAGATGATCTGGCGTATGTAATTTACACCTCTGGTACTACTGGCCAGCCTAAAGGAGTAATGATTGACCATCGTGGGGTGGTGAACACAGTTCTGGATATCAATCATCGCTTTGGGATGACATCTGAAGATCGAGTCCTGGCGCTGTCGGCACTTAACTTCGATCTGTCGGTCTATGACGTTTTCGGCATCCTGGCAGCGGGTGGAACCATTGTACTGCCCGAGGCTTTTTCCGATCGAAATCCGGCACATTGGGCTGAGCTGGTAACCGAACACCGGGTGACGATATGGAATACAGTGCCCGCCCTGATGCAGATGCTGGTCGAATTTCAGGCCGGCCGATCCGAAAACCTGCCGAAAAGTTTACGGTTAACCATGATGAGCGGTGACTGGATACCGACGGAACTGCCCGGCCGGATCATGGCCATGGGGGAGGGCATCGAAATAGTAAGTCTTGGCGGGGCTACGGAGGCTTCAATCTGGTCGATTCTTTATCCCATTAAACAGGTTGATCCTTCCTGGACGGGCATCCCCTATGGAAGACCGATGGTCAATCAGCGCATTCATGTATTGAACGAGGCGTTCACCCCTTGTCCATTATGGGTACCGGGCCAGCTTTACATTGGGGGGATTGGTTTAGCCAAGGGGTACTGGCGAGATGAGGAGAAAACCAATGCAAGTTTTATCACTCATCCGTACACAGGAGAGAGGTTGTACCGTACCGGCGATATGGGCCGATGTCTCCCTGATGGCAACATCGAGTTCCTGGGCAGAGATGACTCTCAAGTCAAGATAGGCGGACATCGTATTGAGTTGGGAGAAATTGAAACAGCCCTTAAACAGCATCCCCGGGTTCAGGCTGCTGTGGTTGCAGCGGCGGGTGAAGAGCGAGGAAACAAACGGCTGGTAGCTTATATCGTTCCAGCTCTAGACTTTATTGACGGTAGGGATGCAGGCACAGGCGAAGTCTGCGATCAATCAAAAGTTTCCACAACAGGATTAGAGAGCCGGGACATCCTGGCAAAGAGGCTATTCGCGGAGGAGTTGAGAGACTTTCTTAAGGGTAAACTGCCTGGATATATGGTGCCTCTCCGTTTTAATCTGCTGGATGCGCTGCCGCTGTCAGCAAACGGCAAGGTGGATCGCAAGGCTTTACCTGAATCAACGGGAATAGAGCTTAAGACGGAGACCGCTCAGGTGGAACCGAGAACAGAGATGGAACGAGTTCTTGCGGGCATCTGGCAGGAAATACTTGGAATAAAGAAAGTTGGGGTAAACGAGAACATTTTCGAGCTGGGCGGTGATTCGGTGAAGGCCATTCAAATTATCGCCAAAGCCAATCATAGGGGACTCCTGCTCTCGCCTGGGGACATTTTCGAGCATCAGACCATAACTGAGTTGGCAAAGGCAGGCGGGACCATTCGTGATACAAGTGCCTCATTGATTAAGCCAGTTTCCCGGCAATTACGCCAGGCAGCAGGCCAGCGATCAGTTGAATAGACCGTCAAAAAGGGAATACGCAATGGCGGATTTGAATCATATGTCGGGATTGAATGAATCAACATCTTGCTCCGAGGTAAATAAGGACGATGTTTTTATTTTTCCTGCATCGTTCAGTCAACAACAGCTTTGGATACTGGACCAGCTCGAGCCGGGCAGCCCCTATTACAATTTGCCTATTGCATATCGTTTCGAGGGAGTGCTCAACCTACCTGTTTTGAAAGCCAGCCTGGATGAAATTATCCACCGCCACGAAGCCCTGCGCACCATCTTTGAGAGTCAGGACGGGAAGCTGGCACAACTGATTTTACCTTCATTGAAGCTGGAATTCCCGGTGGTCGATCTGGAGGGTCAATTGGATCGGGAAGCGGAGATGCAGCGGCTGGCGAACAAGGAGGCGCAACTGTCTTTTAACTTGAAAGAGGGACCACTGTTGCGCGCCAAGTTGTTTCGGCTGGCGAAAGAAGAACATATAATGACGCTGGTAATGCACCACATAATTTCCGACGGCTGGTCCATTGGTGTGTTATTGAACGAATTAAAAACCCTTTATGAGGCATTTAGCCAAGGGCAGCCTTCACCCTTGGCGGAACTGCCGGTCCAGTACGCCGACTTTACTGTTTGGCAGCGTGACTGGCTGCAGGGCGCTGAATTGGACCGGCAGTTGGGATACTGGAAGAAAAGCCTGGCCGGGCTGAGTGTTTTAGAGCTACCTACCGATCGTCCGCGGCGAAAAGTGCAATCCCATCAAGGCGAATGGATAAACCTGTCCATTTCCTCTGAATTGATGACCGCTCTCAAAGCCTTGGCCTACCAAGAACACACTACATTGTTCCTGGTCCTGACCGCAGCATTCCAGGTTCTGCTGCACCGGTACAGCGGCCAGGACGATATTGCCCTGGGCATCCCAGTCGCGGGTCGGAACCGTCATGAACTCGAAGGTTTGATCGGGTTCATGGTTAATACTCTGGTGCTCCGCGGAAATCTATCAGGCGACCCGACCTTCCTCGAACTGTTGGCACGGGTGAGCGAAAACGCGTTCCAGGCATACGCTCATCAGGACCTCCCGTTCGAGAAGTTGGTGGAAGAAATGCAGCCGACAAGGGACTTGAGCCGCAATCCCCTCTTTCAGGTCATGTTCGCCATGCAGAATGCGCCTGCGGCTGAGATGAGATGGCCGGATCTTACGCTCAGTCCCGTGTCCCTCCAAACAGGAACCTCCAGATTTGATTTGACCATGTTTCTAGGTGAGAACGGCAAAGGAGGACTGGAGGGGGCATTGGAGTATAACACAGATCTGTTTGATTCCAGTTCAATAGAACGTCTGACCGGAGTATTTTCAAGTATTGCTGGAAGGGATTGCCGCTCATCCGGACGGACGGCTGTCCGACCTGCCGCTGCTCACAGACTTCGAGCGCCATCAGCAATTGGATGAATGGAACCGCACGCAGGCTGATTATTCGCAGGAAAAAACCATCTCACAAGCATTTGAAGAGCAAGTGGTCCGGACGCCTGACTTGGCTGCACTCAGCTTCCGCGATAAAACCTGGACGTATCGCGAGCTGGACCAGAGGGCAGAAATGATCGCACGGCAACTTCGGGAAGCTGGCGCACGTCCGGAAAGCATAATCGGGATCTGCATGGAACGCTGCCTCGACCTTGTGGCAGGCATGCTGGGGATTTTGAAGACCGGTGCGGCGTATTTGCCAATGGATCCCAGCTATCCTGCCGATCGCCTTGCGTTTATGATTGAGGATGCTCATCCTCTCCTCGTAGTGTCGAATAAAAGGACAGGGGAGAGACTATCCAGAGTTGGACGTGCGCATCCTTTCTGTGGATGGCGACATTGCTGCCGGTGATTTAAAACGTTTTTCCAGTCATAAAGAAGGGAGCATCAGTGCCAGTAACTTAGCTTACGTGATCTACACTTCTGGCTCGACCGGCAAGCCCAAGGGGGTCATGGTCGAACACCGAAACATCATGAACTTATTTGCAGGGATGGACGCGGTTCTTGGTCGCGAGCCCGGGATCTGGCTTGCGGTTATCAGTGTTTCGTTCGATCCTTCTGTTATCGATCTTTTTTGGACACTCACAAGGGGCTATCATATCATAATTTGGCCAGGAATAGAAGAATCCGGCGACAATTCCATTCCTGATCTCATTCGGATCCACAGTGTTACCCATATAATAACCGTCCCTTCATTTCTCCGAATGTTGATGTTGTTGCCAGGGGGATCCGATGCCCTGGTATCGCTGCGTAGGATCATCGCCGGCGGAGAACCCTTGCCGCCTGGATTAATCAAGGAACTCGGTCCTTTTATCGCAGAACAAATAGTGAATATGTATGGTCCAACCGAAGCGACAGTCATGTCTACAACGTGGGAGGTTGATCCCAGGGCTGCATCGATCCCCATCGGTCGGCCAATCAATAATGTGCAGATATTTGTTTTGGACCATCATCGTCACCTCGTGCCGGTGGGCGTAGTAGGTGAGCTGTACATAGGAGGCGCGGGTGTAGCGCGTGGTTACCTGAATCGCCCCGATTTAACAGAAGAGAAATTCATTCAGAATCCGTTCGGCGTGCGCTGCCTATGAACGTCTGTATCGTACAGGCGATCTTGTCCGGTATAGACCGGACGGTATGCTTGAATTCATCGGCCGAATCGATGACCAGGTGAAAATACGGGGCTTTCGGGTTGAGCTCGGGGAGATCGAGTCGGTGCTTGGCATGCATCCGGACCTTCGGGAAGTCGTGGTTGACGCACAGGATACGGGTACAAGCGGAAAGCGACTTGTCGCATATACCGTGCCTGGGCAAAGAGGTATGCCATCGGCAAATGAGCTTCGGCAATGGGCGGGGCGGGACCTGCCGGCATACATGGTTCCCGGGGTGTTTGTCGACGTTGGCCGAGATACCGCGAAATGCCAATGGGAAACTGGACCGCCGCGCACTGCCGCCTCTTTCGGAGAGTTGCACCTTGTCAGATGAAGCGGAAAAACCTCCAACACCCCTCGAGGCAAAGATGGCCGAGATTTGGTGCGAGGTACTCAATATAGAAGATGTAAGCGTCAACGACAATTTTTTTGAACTGGGAGGTGACGAAATTCTATTCGTCATAGCCGCGGATCGGTCAAGGCGGGCCGGCTTGCAGATAGCGCCGTGTGACTTTTTTGAACATCAGACACTCAAGGAGATTGTAGCTGCTGCAACAACGATAATCGAGCCGGCTGTATCGCAGATATCGTAGGTACTGGTCAGTTCTTACTCACACCTATCCAGAATTGGTTCTTCGAGCGGCAGCTCTATGATTTTCATCATTGGAACCAGGCATATGTCTTTGTGTTAAAGGAGCCGATGGATGTTGATCTTTTGGAGTCGGCAATTGCACACGTCTTATCACATCATGATGCTTTGCGCCTCCGATTCGCGCAAGTGAACGGCACTTGGTGCCAAGAGTACGGTGACACGGCCGCATGGTTCCGTCTCCATCGTGAAGATTTGTCGGACATGCCGTCAGTGGATCAATCGATGGCAGTGACGGATTCGGCCACTAAACTTCAAACTGCTCTGAGTCTACTTGAAGGACGCCTGTTTTGTGCCGCCTATTATGATTTTGGCTCGACCGATTCCGGCCGACTCTTTATTGCAGTACATCATCTGACTATAGATATCGTTTCCTGGGTTATCCTGCTGGAGGATATGGAACTGGCCTACCGGCAGTTGCAGAACGGCGAACAGGTAAGGTTTCCCGCCAAGACGACGTCTTTCAGGCAGTGGGCGCATCGTTTGAACAACTACGCCAGCTCAACCGAACTTCAGGCGGAAGCGGCTTACTGGCGCGCAATGCCAACCTTCCCTGTACCTCTACTTCCTGTGGAGATGTCTGAGGACGGATTGGACGACGAGGCCTATGCAGAGACAGTCATCATACGACTGACCCCTGATCAGACCCGGAATCTTTTGCGCCGGGTACCGCCTGTTTATCGAACCCAGATTAATGACATTTTGCTTGCGGGCCTGGCGCTCACATTTAAGCGCTATTCACATATCGAACCGCTGCTGCTGTATCTCGAAGGACACGGGCGCGAAGAATTGTGGAAAGATGTTCATGTCGGACGAACAGTCGGGTGGTTTACATCGCTCTTTCCGGTAAACCTGCAACTCACGACTGATTCACTTGGTGAAGCAATCATATCAGTTCGTGATCAGTTGCGGCAAATACCCAACCGTGGCCTTGGATACGGCGTTCTGAACTACCTGGTGGGTGATTCCGCAATCACTCCCGAACAATCTCGTTGTTGCCAGCCAGAGCTCACATTCAACTATTTCGGACAGATTGATAGAGCTCTCAACAAATCGTCATTGCTGAGGTTGGCTTCCGAATCACCAGGTCCGATACACAGCCCGAGGGCTCAACGGATGGCCAAAATAGAAATTAATGGCCTCGTATTGCACGACTGCCTGGAATTGCATTGGTCCTTCAATCGCAGGCGCCACCGCAGATCGACAATCGAGTCTGTTGCGCTTTAATATTTCAAACGCTGAACGAATTGATTGAGCATTGCCTGGATCTGGAGCAGGACCGAGAGGGAAAAGCATCCGTATCGCCACGCAACTCTACTGAAGAACAGTTGACCCAGATTTGGGCTGCCGTGCTTGATGTGCCGCAAGTCGGTATCTACGATGATTTTTTTGAGCTTGGTGGAAATTCTCTGCTGGCGATTCAGATGATTTCACGGATCCAGAAAACCTTCAAGGCCGAGATGCCTTTGCAAGTCCTGTTTGAGGCCACGACAGTGGCGAGCCTCACTGAAAGATTGGTAAAAATGATTGGCGTGGCTTCAAAGAGCAAGCTAAGGCTGGCTGGCGCCGACACAGGTGGATTCGAACCACGAACGGAGATGGAACAAAAGGTGCTTGCGATCTGGGAGCGTCTGCTCAATGTGCATCCAATAGGTATACGGAATAGTTTTTTAGAGTTGCAGGGTCAAAACGACCTGTTGGAACAGATGCTGACGGAAATCAGAAATGCCTTTGGCGTTTTTGCTGAAGGATTTCCGGTCACCGCGTTCCTCGAAGAACCGACAATTGAGGCATTGGCGGGAATTATCGACAGCAATATCGAACAGAAGGTTGCATCGCTGGTCGTTTGTCTGCAACCCAGCGGATCCGAATGTCCGCTGTTTCTGATCCATGCGGGTGGAGGTTATGTATTTTTCTATCGTGCATTGGCGTTGCGTCTGGGAAATGATCGTCCGGTGTATGGGATTCGCGCCGAGACGGATTTGGATGGATTGAGACTTCCTTTTTCCAAAACGAAGAGTATTGAGGAAATCGCTGCGCATTACATCTCTGAGATTAAGGCCGTGCACCCGAAAGGACCTTACTCCCTGGGGGGCGCCTGCGTTGGTGCCGCCATAGCATTTGAGATGGCACGGCAGCTGAACGTGCGAGGCGAAAAGGTGGTTGGACCGATTCTTGTGTTCGACGGCTACGTGCATAACAATCCATTTACATCTCTTGAGGATGAGGAAATGATCTTCGAAAAGCTAGGATTCCTATCTCAAGGGAACCTTCTCTATCTCTTACATCAAAGAAGTAAGAGACATTTTCATTATGCTTTTCAGAGGAAACCATGGGTAGGGGGGTGGTATATTGCTTATAAGATAATGTATAATTTCCCATCCTTAGTTGGATCAGCATGGGAAATGGCAAGACACCTGATAGGCAAACTCTTTTCACGATTGACCGCATTCATCATCAAGACAAAGGAGTCCGGCACAGACGAAACCACTGAGACGATGGAGCAAATGCAAAAACGTTTAATGCAGGAATCCATGTCAGCATCTTTTAGGCTGTTGTTTCGATACAAACCATGTGCTTACGAAGGCAGCCTCGCGATATTCAAATGCAGCAACAGCTCGGTCGATATTGGGAAAACCTGGTTCGGGCTGGCGCGCGGGAAAATATCCGAGTTCGAGATGCCCGGAATTCATCTCGACATGATGGAAGAACCTGCAGTCATCAGAACTGCGGCATTGGTCAGAGAATGTCTCCAATCTGATGACGGTATTCAGACGACAGCGGCTCAAGATCAGGATGCAATCAAGGACCACATTGCGGCCACTGCCGAAGAATCGCCGAGACAATCGGGCTATTCGATGGTATCATGATCGCTGAAAGGAAGAGTCCATGGCCCATTCCGCCAGACGAGTTCCTGCTGAGAGAAAACGATATTCATGTCTGGGCGTCATGCATTGACGTTGCTCCTGCCGCTTTTAAGGCATTGGCTGCGAGCCTTTCGGAAGGGGAACGAATGCGGGCAAAAAAGTTCAGGTTCCGGCAACATCAATACCGTTTTATAGCTGGACGCGGCCTGTTCCGGGTGATTTTAAGTCACTACCTGCAGATTGAGCCAGGCTGTGTGGATTTCAATTATAATCGATACGGCAAACCAGAGCTCACCAGTGAGTTCGGCAGTTCAGGCATTCACTTTAATATAGCTCATTCGGAACGATGGCATTGGTCGCGGTGACGACAATCGGTCCCGTTGGCATTGATATTGAGCATAAGCAGGGGGATAAAGATGCGGCAGCGCTGCTGAACTGGTGCTGCCAGCCATCTGAGAGCGAATTGTTTGATAATCTTACCACACAGGATAAACAGCTTGCCTTTTACAACCTTTGGACTCGTAAAGAGGCTTATCTCAAGGCTACCGGTGAAGGAATCACCGAGTTACTCGGTCAGGTTGAAGTGACCTGTCTGCCAGAGGAACCCGCTCGCTTTGTTGCGATCTCCGGTGACTCCGAAATAGCCTCAAGATGGAGTATATGCAACCTCACTCCCGCACCGGAATTTGCTGCAGCAGTGGCCATTGAGGCGAAAAATTTTAAGCTTCAGTGTTGGAAGTTTGATTCAAGTGTATCGCCAGTTGAGGTTTTGTCTGAAACAGGAGAAAATAAGCTGTGGCTGCGTATGAAAACATCGACTTTGGCTTGAAATGAAATATAGTCAGAACAGTTGGGATATATTAATCTCCCCTAAAATGGTATATGTGTAGTTTTTATTTCCCCAAGGTAAAATAATGATAAAAATGAGTAGGTCGGCTGTAATACTCCGTAACATAGCCAGTAACTGGATAGGTTACGTTGTCAGTGCCGCCGTGACACTGGTCCTGACTCCTTTCGTGCTTCACGAGCTCGGCGCGGCGCGATACGGCATCTGGATTTTGACTTCAAGCTTCGTCGGCTACTACGGGTTCCTGGACCTCGGCTTTCGTGCCGGCGTCGCTCAGTATCTGACGCGCTATCTTTCCTTGCAGGATTACGATAAAGCGAGTGAAACTCTCAGTAGCGCTGTGGTCGCGCTTTCTCTGCTGGCAGGGTTGGTGACCTTTCTCAGCATCTGGGGTGCCTATATCGCGCCTCATCTCATTACTATTCCGTCAGACTTAATTCAGGAATCATTTTGGTGTATCCTGATTGTCGGTATCAGCAGTGCCATAGAAATAGTTTATTCACCTTATGCAGCTATATTCACGGCGATGCAACGCTTTGACCTCTCGAACCTGATCGGAATAGGAACGAGATTGCTGACTGCAGTCGGCATTTTTACAACTCTCAAATTGGGTTATGGGCTTGTCGGCGTGAGTGCAGCTTTTTGCGGAGCAAACGTGATCGATTATCTGGTCCGCTGGCAAGTTGCACGTCGTCTCGCACCAAAGCTGAATGTGTCATGGCACCGGTCAAATCTCGCCCGGTTTCGCGAAGTCGCTTCGTTTGGGGGGTGGAATTTCCTGATTTCGATAAATGGGTATATCTATAATTATGTGCCTAATATAATGATTGCTGCATTCATGCCTGTTGCGGCTATTGGGTACTATGCACTGGCAACGGGCCTCCTCAGAAATGTCAATTCTGTTCTTACCCCGATTGCCCAGGTTATTTATCCCGTGGCCGTAGAAATACACGCTAAGGGGAATCAAAATGAACTGGTGCGTCTTTATCACGATGGCTCCCGGCTTATGATGCTGGCAATGACCTCCATCGTATTCGTTGCAATTTTTTGGTCTGAAGATTTTTATCGTCTATGGGTTGGGGAAAAATACGTCAGCGGGGTGCAATTTCATTCCGTGGCGTTAGTCTTCCAAATTTTAATAATTAGCACATTTACAACTTATATTTCCAGTGTTGCCGGGCAAATTCTGATTGGGGCGGGACGAGTGCAGATAATAGCTAAAGCACTTATATGTGGTTCCATTTTAAACCTTTCGTTCAGTTTGATTTTGATCCGCCCATATGGTCTTGCCGGCATTGCTGCAGCGACAGTCATTGCTTCGGTGCTCATTGATTTGATTGCAATTCCATTGCTGTTGCAAAAGATTATTGGTCTCTCAATAAAGGATTTTCTGCTTCGAGCATGCGTGCGCCCTGCCGCTGTGGCCACACTACAAATCATCATTATAATAACAATTCGCCACCTTATGGGAAGGCCGGAAAACTGGCATGATCTTATTCTACAGGGTTTTGTTGCTGGAATCGGGATAGCAATTACAATAGTAGTGGTTGGACTTACCACAACAGAACGAGAAAGGTTTATGGTGAAGCCAATGCAGCGCCTGCTTGGATGAAACACACCAAATAGTTGGTCCTATCGTAATATTAGTTGCAGCATCGATTTATAGGCCGAGAGTGGAGAGAGCCAATTCTTGGTATGAAGAAACTACTTCCTGATGGCTTTGTCTCACGGCTATAATATGTTGTATTAATGGAAACTTGACATGACTTCTAATAAATTTTTTAACTTAACAAACAAGGAACCTTTAAATGAGGAACAGAAGCATCTTGGGGTTTTCCCGAAGGATAGGATTGTCTTTAATCATGCAGTTGCTGAATGGTGCCTGCATAATGCTGAACTTTGCATAAGTCGTAACACCATGGAAGAAGCGCTGCAATGGGATGCTCTTGCTGCGGGCGTCCTTTCGTTTGAGTGCGCCGCACTGACATCACCTGAACTTGAAAAACAGCTTGTACTAATAGGCAATAGTCTCAAACCCCCTAAGTTAAAAACATCATTTTGCCAAACTGGACCAAAACGATGGCTCCACGTGCTCACAACAGCCTTTTCGTCCGGCGGTCACTCCTCAATGCTGAAAAGATGGATACAACTTGATCTACAGCAAAACAAACATAGCGTTGTATTGTTGGGACAAAAGGGGCCTGTGCCCGAAACTCTTGTTGAGATAGTTCAATTGACAGGGGGAGATGTGATCCGTATGGATTCACGTGATACAACACTTTCTCGAGCTATACGCCTGAGAGAAATCGTTTGGACTCAAGCAGACATAGTCGTTTTACATATTCATCCCTGGGATATAATTCCAACAGTTGCGTTAGCATTGCCCGGTGGTCCGCCGGTATTGCTGGTCAATCATGCAGCCCACCTTTTCTGGGTCGGGACATCAGTCACGGACATGATATTGAACTGTCGGTACTCATCACAGGAAGACGAGTGGACTGAGAAGTATCGTGGCATTGATAAAATTATGCACCTGCCAATTCCTCTTTCTGAACCGAATTACATTGTACAGCAAAACCCAAAATTCCGTGAAATAGCCCGAAAAAGGCTTCAAGTGCCAGAGGATGTAGTCGTGATGTTGACAATAGGCATTGGCAGCAAATATAGTCCGCTGCCAGGCGTTGATTTTTTTCAAGCTATTGGTAGTGTTTTGAAGACAAGTAAAAATGCTTACCTGATCGCTGTTGGTCCGGACCCCGATGTGTACTGGACAAACTTGAGCAAGGAGGTTGAGGGACGTCTTTTGTTGGTCGAAAAACAACCACATTCAGAAATATCCACTTATTTTGCAGCAGCAGATCTCTATCTGGAGGGCTTTCCTTTCGGTTCTACAACTGCACTATTAGAAGCAGGTGTGATGGGCATTCCTTGCGTTTTGCCGCCAAAGGGATGTCCGCCACCTTTTACCTCTGATGGTATTGCTCTGCATGTCCTTGAAAAACTTGCGACTGTCTCTGACTATGTGGAATATATTCAGAGATTATTGAACGACAGACAAGAGCGCCTCAGGTTGGGGGAATTGATAGCCAGTTCTATTAAAGCACACCACTGCGGTGAAGCTTGGACAGAATACCTTGCAAAAGTTCAAAACAATCTGCCAACAGTTCATGGAGTGCGGATGGTGAGTAATCCCATGTGCGTGCCGGCGGATCTTTCGGCATACTGGGCTGCATTTTCCTCTGTCATAAATGGTGACCCTCTCGCTTTCGTACATAAGCATAGTCTCTTTCCATCTTTGAAAACACGAACTATAGATGAGGAGCTACGAAAGTTGATCCTGAGTGGAAAGACTGGATATGAAATCGATAAACTGACTTTAACCCTAATGGACATAGGAGATCACTATTATTGGCAATATGACTTTATCCAAGCACGCCAATTTTACGAATATGCCATAAAACATAATCCTCTTCGGCTACGAATATTGAGTAAATACATTCTGTTGATTATGGGGCACAGTGGTGTGAGGCTTAGAACAAGCCTGTCCAGACTAAAACAACATTTTTGCTCAAGAATTACATATCTGAAAAATTTATCCAATAGGTCTAATTAATGGTGATATCTTGGAGATAGTCTTTCTTACTTCGCCGTCCGCATGGGGCGGAATGGAGGTGCATACAGCTGGATTAGCACACACCCTTGAGGCTAAGGGTCATGAAATCTCGATAATTGAGGTTGGAAGCAATCTCTATGTGCAAGAAAGATTCGGTCAGATGGATAATATAAAAATCAGTACCCTGACCACTGTCCAATCATTAAGATCCCCAGGTGTTTTTGAATCATTAAAAATTATCCGCAAGCAGAGGGGAGATGTATGCATTTTCCCTAAAGGGGATATCTATGCAGGAAGTTGGCAGCTAGATCTTGTAGCCAGACTGCGGTTTTCTTATTACATTACTATAGAACATAAGGCGTCGCTACCTCTGCCGCCGAAATCAAGCAGGCGTCATCTGGGAGGTTTGTTACCCGGCGTTGGCCTCTGGTGGTACAAGGCGAAATTGAATTTTTTTCTGCGTTCTTTATGGCCTCAGCAAGTCATATGCGTAAGCGACAATGTTGCAAAGGGGCTTATTGATTATAATGGCTTTCCCCAACATAAAGTCATATCAATTTGCAACGGTATTGATCCCGAAATATTTCAGGCGCTATCTGACCATCGTACTACAACTCGTAAAACATGGGGTATACCTGAAAATGCTTTGGTTTTTGGTTCGATTGGCCGATTGCACCCATGGAAGGGCTTTGATCTCGCTTTGGAGTTATTTGTGGATTTAATCTCCAGTGCCCCTAGTCGTGATGTGTGGTTTGTGCTGGTTGGGAACGGACCTGAGCAAGAGGCCCTGAAACGAATGGCACAAGAAAGGGATTTCAAAGGTAGAGTCCTATTCTACGAATTCACGGATAAGCCTTGGGAGATATATCCTGCAATTGATGTTTTCCTTATGCCTAGTCTTATGGAGGGGTTACCGCTATCTTTACTTGAGGCGATGGCGTGTGGCTGCTGTCCCATAGCCATGGGTGTTGGTGGGATTCCCGAAGTAATAACTGATCCTGGCCTAGGATGGTTGGTGCGACCAAATGATAAACTTGGGTTCTTCAAGGCAATGCAAGAAGCTGCCGAGATTCCGCCCGTCAGACTTGAAGAAATGGGCAGGAAGATTCGGGAGCACATCGTATTGAACTTCGATTCGAGAAGACAGTTTTTGGCACTTGCGGATCTAATCGAAAAAGCGTGTGTGGGCATCTGAATTCAACAAAGGGGATTTTTCAGAAAGGTGAATACTTTAATCGTAGTCCCATGGGATCAGGAATTTGGTGGTGTGACCTCTGTTGCCGGAAATCTTGCCACCTATTTAGCAGGAAAAAAAAATAAGGTCTTTTTTCTGCATCCCGGGCCGCAGAACATATTGAGCAAAGGGATTACCAAATGGGGGTTTGTCGGCTATAAACTGAGATTGCGTGTTCCTATCATAAAAGGTCACTGGGTTCGAAGCCTTATTGTATTCTTACTTTTTTTCCCCTGACTCTTATCCAGATCATGTACTTCGTTGGATAAACATAAGATAAAAATAATCAACGTGCATTACCCTTTAGAAGATTTTTTCTATTTTGCAATTTGCCGAAAAATTTTAAGGATAAAGCTGATTACATCAATTCATGGGGCCGATTTTTTCCCCTCTGAAAAGCAGCAAGAGTATTACCCCATAGGCATAAGATTTCTTCTCTCCTCGTCAGATTGCATCGTTGCTCCTTCTAAGGCCTTCTTGCAGGATTTCATTAATCTTTTTCCGAACCATAATAAAAAAGGTTATTTCATTCATAATGGCGTCAGTATCGATGAAATAAACAGCTCCTCAAATAAAAACGACATCGTAGACGGAAAAAAATATCTGCTGTGTATTGCTGCCCATAACAAGAAAAAAGGTATTGACATATTGATTCACGCTTTTTCGCAACTGAAGGCACGAAACTCCTCTCTCCACCTTTTCCTTGTAGGAGATGGGCCACTGAGGCATAAGCATGAAGAGTTGGTCAAAGCCTTAGGACTGCAAGACTGGATCAACTTTTTAGGCGAACGTGGGCGGTCGGATGTTGTAAAATTATTGTATGGTTGTGAATTTTTGGTTCTGCCTTCAAGATCGGAACCCTTTGGAATAGTGATTATCGAGGCAATGGCATGTAGAAAGCCGGTCGTGGCAACCAGTGTTGGAGGCATATCGGAGATAATCGAGAATGGGAAGAGTGGAATCTTGGTTGAACCGGATAATCCTAACTCTCTTTGCAAAGCGATCAGTTCCATTCTTGAAGACGAGGATTACAAGGCCCGATTAGCCGCGAACGGTTATGCGAGAGTATGCTCAAATTTTTTGTGGCAGCACACCGGAAAAAAATATGAAACTCTGTTTTCTAAACTATTAAATGCTCCCAATCTTAACTGATTGAACATGTGAATCTGATATTTTAAAATGAGGAGAACCATATATGAACAGTGAAAGGAGGACTCTAATGATCCTAACAAAAATGTACCTCGATAGCATGTCACTCTCGGACTAGTAGCCTGGTTGGGGGGTCTTTCGTTCTTGACAGAAAATTGATACGACAGCTTTTATCACAAGATAACTAACGTATGGTTGGAAACATGAAAATAAAATATTTATTTTATGTACGTAGCAATGTAATTAATTTTCCTTTCAGTAGAGTGTAGAGAGCTTTATGTTCCGATCAACAGCTGATAAACTCAAAGTTCTAATCGTCTTCGGTACTCGCCCGGAAGCCATAAAAATGGCTCCAGTAATAGGTGCCCTTATAGAGAACAATCTGGTCGACTTCCGTGTTTGTGTAACTGCACAGCACCGGGAAATGTTAGATCAGGTGCTGCAGCTTTTTAATATCCGCCCAGAGTACGACCTGAATATTATGAAGTCAGGCCAGGGACTCATGCATATAACATCCGAGGTTCTCCTTCGATTGGAATCCGTTCTCAAGGATTTTAAGCCTGATCGGGTTCTTGTTCATGGAGATACCACGACAACAATGGCGGCAAGCCTCGCGGCATTTTATCAGCAAATAGCAGTTGGCCACGTGGAGGCAGGTCTGCGGACTGGGAATATTTATTCACCCTGGCCTGAAGAGATGAATAGAAAGATAACTTCATCAATAGCGGACTTACATTTCGCTCCAACTGAGGCAGCAAGAAATAATTTACTTAACGAGGGTGTAAAAAAAAATCGTATTGTGGTCACCGGGAATACTGTCATTGACGCACTCTTGTCAGTAGTGGATATGTTTGATTCAGATGAGGGCCTGAAAAACAAAATGTACGATAGTTTTAGATTTTTGAACAAAGAGAAAAAATTAATCCTGGTCACTGGACATCGCCGAGAGAATTTCGGCAACCGGTTCGACGATATCTGCTACGCCCTGGCAGATCTTGCCGAGAAAAATGATGTCCAGATTGTATATCCTGTTCATCTCAACCCCAATGTGCAAGAACCAGTCAACAGGATTCTTGGAGGGCATGATAATATTTTTCTACTTAAGCCTCAGGATTATCTCCCTTTTGTGTTCTTGATGAAGCGGTCCTATCTTATCATTACGGATTCCGGCGGCGTGCAGGAAGAGGCTCCATCACTCGGTAAACCTGTACTCGTGATGCGTGATACCACCGAGAGGCCTGAAGCTGTAGAGGCCGGGACAGTGAGGCTTGTTGGCGCGGACCCCTGAACGAATTGTCATTGAAGCTGAGAAAGCTTTTGCACAATAAAGATGAATATGAAAAAATGGCCCTTACCCATAACCCTTATGGAGATGGGTTTGCAGCCAAAAGAATTGTCGAGGTGATAATTGATGAATCGAAAATTTAACACTGTTTGCGTGGTAGGCATGGGGTATATAGGTTTGCCGACGGCGGCTACCCTAGCTACAAGAGGTTTGAACGTCATCGGACTGGAGGTTTCGCCGGATATAGTTGACACAATAAACAAGGGAATGATTCACATTGTAGAACCTGAGCTGGACATTTTGGTTAAAGGATCTGTCAATGCCGGTAAACTCAGGGCAACCACCGTTCCAGAACCAGCTGATGTCTTTGTGATTGCAGTGCCTACACCGATAACACCAGATAACCTGCCGGACACTTCATATATCCATGCCGCAGTGGAGTCCATTGCCCCGGTGCTGGAAAAGGGTAATCTGATAATCCTGGAATCAACATCACCAGTCGGGACCACTGAACGTATTGTTGCTCAAGTAGCAGAATTGAGAAAAGACCTGCACATCCCAATATCTAGAAGCATTGCAGGGGATCTTTATTTTGTGCATTGTCCGGAGAGGGTATTACCCGGCAAAATTATTGGGGAACTTGTAGGTAACGACCGAGTCATTGGTGGATATACTGCGGATTGTGCCGATCAGGCCGCGGAGTTGTACAGCACCTTTGTCCGTGGAAAGCTCATCCTTACTGATGACAAGACCGCGGAGATGACCAAGCTGGTGGAAAATGCTTATAGGGATGTCAATATCGCTTTTGCAAACGAACTTTCTCTTATTTGTGATGAACTTGGAATAAACGTCTGGTCGGTTATTGAGTTTGCAAACAGGCACCCAAGGGTTAATATTCTAAAGCCGGGTCCAGGCGTTGGCGGGCATTGTATTGCCGTTGACCCCTGGTTCATCGTATATGCTGCACCAACCCAGGCAAGATTGATTGCAATGGCAAGACAGGTTAACGACAGTATACCCGGTTTTGTAGTGAATAAGGTATTACAGGTTGCTGAAAAATTTAAGAAACCAATCATTGCCTGTCTCGGTCTAACTTTTAAGGCAGATATAGATGACCTTCGTGAAAGCCCAGCCTTGGAAATCGTTCAGGCTCTCACTCAAAAATGCTCCGGTCAAATATTGGTTGTCGAGCCGTTTATAAAGGGACTTCCGAAATCTATCCCAAATGAATCTGCACAGCTGGTTGGATTTGATGAGGCTTTTGATCGGGCGGATATCATAGTTCTGCTGGTTGATCACAAACAGTTCAAAGCAATTGATCGGGAAAGATTGCAGCAAAAAATAGTGATAGATACAAAAGGGTTTTGGCGTTAAATTTTAATGTCTGTAGCACCGAATGTTTTTGACGCAAGGCTGCCTACGATAAATTCCAAGAGTTTTATCCTATGAACATTTTAATGATATGCTATTACTATCCTCCTCTTATGGACGTTGGCAGTAAGAGAAGCATTGCTTTTTCTGAATATTTTAAAAAATATAGCTGGAACCCTTATGTAATTAGTGTACGTAATCCCGATAAACATTATTGCACAGTAGGGAAAGATGCCCCCCCCGTTGGAATAACTGTTGAATACACTTTTACAATATGCAATCTGAGTCATATCCTGGGAAAAATCAATGGTGCTTTAACGAAGCTCCTAAAAATCGTCAAATTAAAATTGCGCAGAAATTACCTGCTGGATATCTTCTGCATTCCAGATCTTTTTATAGGCTGGATTCCTCTAACAGTGCTGAAAGGGATAAAAAGTATCAAGAAATATAATGTTGATATTATCTATGTTTCCTGCTCTCCTTTCAGTTCCGCATTAATCGGTGTATTGTTGAAGAAAATTTCAGGAAAACCACTTGTTATTGACTTTAGAGATCCGTTTGCTCTTAAAGAATTAACTCTGATTTTTGCAACGCCACCATGGCGGGTTAAGATAAACGCAGCAATTGAAAGTTGGATCATTAAGGCAGCAGATCTTTTTATTGTCAATACCGAAGAGGTCAAAAACAGCTTATCTAGAGCAATATCCAGCATCGCGAGGCAAAACTTATGCGGTGCCAAATGGCTTCGACTTTAGATACCTTGTGAATGATGAATTACCAAAATTTGGCAAATTCACCATTATCTATGCTGGGCTGTTTTACTTTTTCGACAAGAGAAATGATATTCATACCGATGCATTTTTTGGCGGGTTGGCGAGGTTGAAATCAAGTGGCGATTTTAGCAGGGGAAATTTTCAATTCCTTTATTTTGGTGAAGAGAAGGAACAAATATATGAAATCGCCAAAAGCTATTCTGTCGAAGATCTTGTTGTTTGCAGCGAAAGAAAGCCCTATAAGGAAATTTTACAGGACATAAAAATGTCACATTTACAGCTACTTAGAATATCAAAACCGATGATCAGCACAAAATTATTTGAAGGAATTGCTCTGAACATACCCTTTCTGGCGACAATACCTAGTGGTGAAGTTGAGGAGATAGTAAAAAAACATAGCCCTGCTTCACAAGTAATAACTGAAAATTCCCCAGAGAAAATTGCTGTAGCAATCCTCAAGGCACGATACGATTACAAAAGTGGACATATATTAGCTAATAGGATTGAAGAATTTATGCAAAATTATTCCAGAGAAAATTTATCTCTTAGATTGATGAAAATTATCAGAGAAAATTTATCATAAACACGGATTGTCATGAAACGTTCTCACCCTAATCCAAATCCCCAAATAACATTTGCTTTAGCTACATTCATCATAATACTCATATTTTCAAGTGGATGCGATCTGTTGTCATTCTTGTATTTTTTAAAGTAGTTG
>CAWHJQ010000019.1:0-23517 GCA_963829695.1 uncultured delta proteobacterium
CTTTCATATACCGCGAAAATCGGACATATGTGCGACGTTGATTCGATCTTTCAACCCATGGTGAATGCCTATCATCATGGCAAGGTGCTCTCTTAAGTGCCTGGTCAAGAGAAAATTCTGGTGAACGAAGCGTCGAGCCCTCATTCCCATTTCCTGGCTTTTTTCGCGATCATGCAGGAGATATCTGATACGCAGGGCGGCTCCTTCAGGACTCTGAACCAGAAAGCCGGTATAATGGTTGATGACCTGCAGGCGAATACCGCCCGTGTCGCCGCCGATTACCGGCTTGCTCTTCCACATTGCCTCCGAAACCGTCAGTCCGAACCCTTCCTTTATCGACTTTTGTAGGACGATATCGGCAGATCGTTGCAGGGCGTTTATCTGACTATGGGCATCGGCAGGCAGCAGAAGGATCCGGATATTCGGATCATCACCGGCTGCTTTTTTTACCTCGTTCAGAACTATTTCCCCTTCCGGGTCATCTGTAGCACCGCCACCGGCCAGCACCACCTGCATCGGAGTGATCTTGCAGGCTTTCTTGTAGGCTTGGATCACTCCGATTGGGTCTTTAAATCTATCGAAGCGCGAGACCTGCAATATCATCGGCAGATTGGGATCGATGTTAAACCCTGCTATGTTATGACGGATTTCACTTTCGTTAAGCTCCCTGTTTTTATCGCTTAAGGGATCGATGGAAGGTGTAATGAGATATTGAGGATGGGGAAGCGGTTGAGCAAAATCAGGGAGGGAAAAGATGCTGGCATCATAGCCGGCGACATGTTTTTTTAGATATTTCCAGACCGGACGATAGGGTTTGCTGCAATCGATATGACACCGCCAAATCCATTTGCCCTTACGGTTTGGACAGAGGTCGAGAAAGAGGGCAGGTTGCGGATCGTGGATAAAGACGAAGTCGGCCTCATCGAGCAGTGGCTGTAATCGTTCGCAGTTATCCCGGTTAACTCGTTCGTAGGCGGCGAGCATAGTGTCGGAAATTCCCACCGTGGCACCCTGGAGACCGTTGTGAAAAGCCTTGGTACATTCATAAAACTCGGTTTCCCCTTCGATGATCTCCCAGTGTGTCTGTAGACCGAGCGCTTCCATAAATGGTACCATTTTGACGAGAATTTCCGCTACTCCACCACCCTCACGGGTGGAATTGACATGAACTACCTTCATACCGGCGAGAGGCGCGGCAAGCTGGCGCAGATGATCGACTACCTCATAGCCTGCCGCCTGGGAATAGAGTTCCAGAAAATCACTCATTTTGTATCTCCTTCCAATCTGACTTTCAACAACTGTTCCACTCGCCAACGAAGTTCATTGAGTGAGGAGAAAAAAGGATCAAGCGACGTCAACTGAAGGCAGAGACCCGCATACTCTTCCCCGTAACTCATCAGCCAAGCGCTGAAATCATCGTATCCCGCCTCGGTCCTTCGTCTGGCGTCAATGAAATGATAAAAAACCGATCCCAGCGACATGGTGGGCAGGGCAGCCAGCAGATCTTCCGGCTGATACAAATAGCGGTTAGTATCAAAAACCACGATCTGTGATCTGAGAAAATGGAACCGCTGATCCGCTTTGGCCCAAGCCACATAATCAGTGAGATCAATATGCTCAGCTATCAGGTCAACCACCTCTTCACGAATATTATCAATGGTGCCAAAGGACACCGGGTTGATCATACTGAGTTTTTCGGCAAGAGCCTTTTCATGCAGGGCTCGATAAACCCAGGAGGCAAAATCATTGTTGTATTCCGGTTCGCTGAATCTGGACGCAAGAAAACGGCCCCAGAAATGATGGTAGATGCTCGCTGCATCGACGCGAATGAGACTGTTTTGAAATTCTTCCAGGGTCTGGGCCTTCAGTCCTGTAGACAGGGAAACAAGTGCACAGTCTTGTAGATGAAATGGTTCAGAGGAGTGATTGCAGGTAGTTGCCGGTGTCATACATACCTCCTTGCCGGGTCAGCCATCATTGCCCGATGTGTTGGTGATGTAACGAATTGTATTGTCGTTATAATAGTTATCCTTCTGTGTACTTTCAGGAATCAACCTCTTCAAGAAAAGAGGTTAATCTTACTCCTCTTCCCGATATTCCAGAAAAGCCACCGGCAAAGTCGCAAAAAGCTGTTCCATTGCAAAAACTTCTTTCTCGTTAATTTTTTTCGTCTGGAAGAATTCACCTGTCAGGATATTGAACCAGCTGCCTGACCCATCTTCAGGCGCCTCAAGGAAGGTCTTCGACCAGACGGAACCACAGGGAACTTGACACCCCTCGTGGCTCAAAGAGGCAAAATATCTCGCACAGACAGAGACGATAAGTTCTTTGCCGAATCGACGAGCGAAGCCACAGACATGATCTGCCTCAGGTCCTTCGGCAATTAATGGAATATAATTGCTCTGGCGGAAGATATTTTCATGTTGCCGGCGATAAGAAAGTAGTCGCCAGGTGACAAACAACTTGATTCTGCCGTCTGCCATCGTATCCAGCAATTGGGCCGCCAGTTCACGGTATTGGTCGCCTGCCTTGGTTATTTGCTCCTTTAGGTCGGCGAGTATGTTACGACCAAGGGTATAGTCAACGGGTTGCCTGTTATCCGGATCAACCAGGCAGAAATTCCAGAGTTCGCATCCTTGATAGATATCCGGGACACCTGGGGCACTTAGTTTGAGCAGACATTGACTGAGACTATTATAGAGACCAAGGCAGGCGATAACACGCTGAAAGGGAAGAAAAATCTCCAGAAACGGATTGATACCATCAGCCAGAAGATTATCGATGAAAGTGAATACCGCCTCTTCATAACGAAGATTAGGCTCTGCCCAGGAACTATGAATCTTAGCTTCCCGGCAGGCCTTTTCCATATAGGCACGAATCCTTCGGCGCAGTGACTCCAATAGCTGGTCGTCTGTTTCCCGATTCGGCCAGATGGCCAGCAAGGTCTGATAGATCAGGTACTCATCGTTACTGCTCGGTGCTCTCACCTCATCGATTATCTGTGCATGATGCCGGTTCAAGTTGTCCCAGGACATGAGCTGCTTCTGCCATTCGTCCGGAACTTCCGACAGGACATTGATTCGGCAACGAGTATCCTCACTGCGTTTGCTGTCGTGGGTTGATGTGGCGAGCATGGTGTGGGGCCATCGCTCCGCCCTTTCGCGACACAATCGATGGAAAGCGGCAACACTGGTCCCGAAGCGACGTGGGTTTCCTCCCACCTCGTTTTGCGAAACCAGACGATTAAAGATGTAAAAAGCGGTATCCTCCATACCTTTGGCCATTACCGGGGCGGTAAATTGTTGAAACCGCATGGCGAAATCGACAGTAGCCTGTCGGTAATCATGGTTTGTGGCGGATTCTGCCTCAAGGAGCAAAATACCCTGGAGAAAATCGTAAATGGTATGGTCAGATACCGGACTTCTTTTTTTGGCCTCTGCGATGGCCCAGTTGATATAATTACGATCCTGAGGGGTGGCGTCTTTTTCCGTGAAATAGGTGCGATATACCGGGAAGCAGGCGGCCACCTCGGAAAGTGCCTCGCGCAGGCTGTTAAGAGTAAAATCCCGGGTTTGCCAGTTACGTTCGGAGAGCCTGTCAAGGCGATTGGCCAAAACGTTCAATTCGCTTGCCAACACATGGCGCATGATCTGTTTCTTGCTGTTATAAAGAATAGTGTCAAAGTCCTCGGTAATCGAAGTAAAACGGCGGTAGATTTGGGTCATGCGCTTTTCCGCTCGATTGTCGACCAAGAGGCCGTTTACCAGGTTGGCAAAATCATAGCCGGTGGTGCCGTGAACCGGCCATTCCGGTGGTAGATGTTCGTGATGGGCAAGGATTTTTTCCACTACCAGGTAAACGGGGATTTCCGCTGTTTCGGCGTTTTCCGGCTGCAATTCAGTGAACAATCGACGATAATATTCCGCAGGCGCAAAGAGCCCGTCCGGATGATCAACCCGCAGGCCGTCGACCATGCCCTGCCGAACCAGATTGAAAATCAGCCTATGGGTAGCGTCGAAAACCTCTTTTTTTTCGACGGAAAGGGCCGCCAGATCATTGATGTCGAAAAACCGTCGGTAATTGATTTCGTCGGCTGCGACCCGCCAATTGGCAAGCCGGAAGGTCTGTTCTTCAAGCAGAGCATGAAAGGCTCTCAGGTTTGTTGTATCCGCTGTTCTATTATTATACTCATCCGCTGTTTCCTGCAGATATATCCGGATCTCTGGGCTTTTTTCCGCCAGACTCGCCAGTCGTTCTTTGAGGATTTCTTTGTCCCGCCGCCGGATGCGGATTTTTTTCGCATCGGTCTCGGTGGGTGCCGACAACTGGCCGAAGGCGGTGATCAGGCTCAACAGCTCGATCAGAAAAGGATTATCCTGGCCCATTCTAATCTCAAGGATATCGAGGCGCCGGTTGAGAATGAGCGGATAGGTGCGAGGGTCAAGAGGGAAATGGTGTCCATAGTACCGAACGCTGAAGGAGCCGCTGCTTGTCTCGGTGTTGAGGGTAAGGTTACCCTGTTCGAGAGCCTTACCGTACGGCTCACCCAGCACAGGCACCAGCAGTTTTCCGCACAGTTCACTTTTTACCGGTTGCCAGTCGATGTCAAAAAAATCGGCGTATGCGGAAGACCGACCGTTTTCCAGGACGTCGAGCCACCAGAGGTTGTCGCTGCCCATGACTCCCATGTGGTTGGGGACAATATCGATGATCTGTCCCATGCCGTTTTCCCTCAGTGTCTGATTGAACTTTTTGTATTCATCCATGCCACCGATTTCCTGGTTAAAATCGTTCGGATCGACCACATCATAACCGTGGGTACTCCCGGATCTGGCCGCAAAGCAGGGTGAAGTATAACAATGGCTGATGCCGAGTTCGGCCAGATAGGAGACGATGGTCGTCGCCTGGGCGAAGGTGAAATCGCGGTTCAGTTGTAGTCGGTAAGTCGCTCGCGGTATTGTAGCGTGAAGAGGCTGATGCCCACGGTGATCATGCGAGACGGGACGACTGGCACGTTCACTGATAACAGCTGCAGCAAAGTCGGCAAAACCTGAAGACGTAGCCATCTCTTCCAGTGTTAAAGAAAATCTTGGCAGAGACGTTTCTTCTCCCTTCCGAAGAGCAGAGGTCTGATTCTCCTGCTGCAGTCGAAAAATATCATCTAACCGTACCATGAGGAGCAGTGCCTCGGTGCGAGCTAGATAACGATGGATAGCTCGGATAAGGGCATCGGTAATCTCTGGAGTCTTGTCAATTTCGACCGTCACACCAGGAGGCAGCAACTCTTCTTCTTCAAGGGCAACAAGGGCACGCTGTATTTCTGCTCGTCTCTCTGCCATGGCATTGTCGAATCTCTTTTCAGAGAGGAGGTCAAATTCTCGCCGCTGTTTTTCCAGGTCACGGCCTTCCCAGTAATTGGCCAGGGCAGGTCGGTCGGCAGGCAAGGCCATGACTATTGTTTTCTCGGGATAGCTAAGGGGAGAGCGAACTCTCCCGTTTGAATCGGTAAAAGAGCAATTGCACGGGAAAATATTCTTCTCCCGTAATATTTGTTCGAAATAATCGTTACCTGAAATACGATCCCGGCCAATAACCATGCATTTATTGCGCTGGCTTTCCAAGGTGACAATTCCAAGGAGGTCCTGAAGCGGATATCGGACGTAGGCTCCGGCCTCGGCGTTTTCGCCTTCCGGTATCCAGAAAAGGCGCATCATCTGCATTGCATGGTCGATCTGGACTGCTCCGGCATAGCGCATAGTACTTCGTAACAGCGCAATGAAAGGTTCATAGAGGGATTGTGTCAGTTGCCTTGGGATCTGCGGTGTCAGGCCCCAGTCGAGACCTTCAGGGTATTGTTCGCCTGGAGGTGCGCCTATGGTCGATGTCTGGCTGTAGAGTGGCTGTTGGGCCCAGGTCTCGGCACCATCAGGATCGGCCCCGGCGGCTATGTCTAGACTGAGGCCGATACCAAGATGCCTGGCCAGACATCGCTCACCGCAAACCGCCAGCTGCATCTCGGACTGCCAGAGGACATAGCTGTAGAAATCAATTACCGACCTTTTCCTGCGGGCAAAACGAAGGACCTCATCCGTTGAGGGATTCTGAAACTCCCGGGGCCAATTTCGCCAGCTTTGAAAGATCGGTTCGCGAGGGGCTAAATACTCTCTAAGAGCAAAGAAAACGGCGTGATTAAATAACCGTTTTCCTCCAGCAGCCTTGAACATTTTGAACTTGTTGGCCCGCTCGGAACCGGTATCCAGATGGTATTTACGGAAATCACGGAAGAGGATCTGGAAGCCCTGGTGTTTCAAATTTGAGGTTATTTCATAATCGACTCCTTCAGCTTGTCGACAGGAAGATATCAGCGTGGAAAACCTTGAGTCATGAAAACGCTCGGCGTTATAGTCCGTAATTTTGGAGAGATCGATGAACATCGGATCAACGAAATACCTGGTCGAAGGGGAAAAGGGAACCGCTCTGCAATGCACATGCAGGGGTGAGAGACCAACGGTATCGGCACCGATATCGGCGGCCAGATCTATAAATTTCTCAAGATCGCTGAAGTCGCCGATTCCCCAGTTAGAGTCTGAGCAGAGTGAGGAAAGGTTTAGTCTGGGTCCCCACAGGCGATTTTTTTTATGAAGTCGCTCCGGCAGATAACATGATGAGGGGCAAATGATGAGCCGGAGGGTCGCCTCCCGTTTAGCCGTATGCAGGATGAGACGGTGATAGCCGGGTGGGAGTTTTCTCTTAAGCTGAAAGACAAAGCGTTGTTGGCCATGGTTGCCTGCCTCCAGTTGTTCACCGAGGTGTAGGTCGTCCTCTGTGATATGCCCGGAGAAGCTTTCGCCCTGGTCTGCAGCCAGATAGTAGTACAGTTCTTTGCTGACTTCTTCCCGGTTGAGCAGTAGAGGAATATTGTGGACAAGGTCCTCTTCAGAAAGGACCAGCACCTCCGGTAAAAGATTATGCTTCTTCTGTTCCCGGAGCTCGGCAAGAACCGACTCCGGGGCAACACCCTGGGTCATAAGTCCCATACCTTGCAACAGGACCATCTTTGTCTCATCGGAGACCCTGTGAAAGACGCCCCTGTTGTCATGAAACCCTAGTTGGATTCCTGCTTCCTGGGCTAACAAGTCAAGTCCTTTCAGTTTTTCCATTTCGGTTGTCTCCGTTTTAATGCATCCTCACTTCGAAAGCATCTCTCAAATGACAGTCGCAGGAAAAAAGAGTGCGTAGGTTTTTTTCCTTTTTTTATGAGAAGACGTCGAACGGAAGCCAGGAGTTGTCCTGCTAAAGCGGTTTTGGCCTGGTGAATGTTTGATAATATATTTACTGGTTTGCTGAGGTCAAATTTTTATGCGAGGTTGATTGCCGGTGTTAGGGCTGGGACCAAAAACCTGATAGGTGTTACTTCATAAACAGGCAATGATTGGTATTGATGAGCTTGATCGTCGTCAGAAAGTCAGAACGGTCCGAATAGAGAAAGTATTCGGACCGTTTGGATTTGGTTGGAAATCAAAAAACCAATTGAAGAATTATCCACCCCCGATAACCGGGAAAATGGCCAGCACATCATCTTCAATGGGCTGCACATCGAAATCAGTATGACGGGAATTCATCATCAATACGCCCACTTCCTCGCGATCGATGCCGAGTGAGTCGACAATATCACCAACTGTTGTACCTTGGCCTATTTCTCTCTGCTCAATCTTGAAACGATTGTCTCGAAAGTAGGCGAAGAGTTTAACTGTTATCTTCATGTACGTCTTGTCCTGGCTCCGCTCATGTAAGCATTGTTTTTACTCAGCTTATGTAAGCATTGTCTTCACTCAGCTTATGTAATAAGCATTGTCTTCACTCAGCAAAGCGGGATTTCTGGTTATGCCCGCTTGAGGGGGTTATTTTAGTCCCTTTTTGCGGGGAATATGTTCCTCTACGAGGCTCTTCTTTTTGAAGAACACTATAGAATTATTTGTAGGTCTCGACCCCGCCGAAAAGCGCGGGGTAAGTTCCTTCACGAAAAACTTTTTCAAAAAGCTGAAAAAGTTTTTCTAAGTCACTAAAAATTCCAAAAAGTATCAATCTCTTCACCAGTAAAATCGAAGACAACATTGTGCGGAGGGAGCTTCTCGTTGTAGAAAAACTCGGGCAATCTGTCGTCGACCGAGGTGAAACCAGCCGCTGTATTAAACGCTCTTTCGGTCTTGAGGATATATTTTCCGAGATTGACAACATCGTCTCCGGTCAGCGAGAGGTCAAACCGGGCATTGATAAGGTCGATCAGTGCAGGGAGACATTTTGCATCGTCAAGTGCCGCAAAGGCGATAAACAGGCACATACCGGTAGAGTCAATTGCGGCGGTGGCGATTTGCAGATTCCGTGACAATTCCACCTGGCCGTCTTTGGTCAGCGGATCAAGCTTGCCTCCGACATTGAGGATGTTGGTGGCGATGGTATAGCCCATGGTATGATCCGCCCCTTGAGTTGAGGTGGCATAGGTAATACCCATACCTTTGATGGCCCTTGGATCATATGCGGGGATTGCTTGATTTTTGACAACCGGAACGCGGGTAACACCGTAGGCACGGCCGACGGATCCTGCACCGTTACCAATGATTCGGCCCAACCCGGTTCCTTTGGCAACCTCTTCCTTTAATATTCTGCAGATGCCTACGCCATCGCCAAATGGAAGAACGCCTGCCTCCATAGCAACACCCATGGCGACGGATGTCTCAATGGTATCGATACCAATATCGTCCATGATCCGGTCTGCTTCAGCGATGCGATCAAGATCATCGACACAGCAGTCGGCACCCATAGCCCAGATTGATTCATACTCGAAACCGGAGGTCTGCTTTTTGCCACTGGCGTCATTGTAGATCTGGGAACATTGTATAACACAGCCGGGATGACAGTTATGCTTTACCTTGCCGCCCCTTTGCGCAATGAGGTCGTGCATGGTCTCCCCGGAGATAGCCTCATGTCCTTCGAACTGACCTTGGGTGAAGTTTCGAGTCGGCAGCCCACCGGATTCGTTGATGATATTAACCAGCACATTGGTGCCGAACTGGCCAAGCGCCTGGCTGACAGGATGGTCGACCAGTGCCTTGGCAAAGGCTCTGTTTGCTTCTTTAAATTTGTCCGGATTGGCGATAGCTACCTTGCCGTCCTTGGGATCAATGGTGATAAATTTGATTTTTTTCGATCCCATTACTGCTCCAAGACCACCACGGCCGTTGGAACGCAAGCCGCCATCCGGATCCTTGATAGAGATATTGGCACCAGTCAGTTTCATCTCTCCGGCTTGACCGATGGTCATGACCCCTGGTTTCCCCGGCAATCTTTTAGACAGAGTTTCCAGGACTTCGAAATTTCCTTTGCCGATAAGTTCGGTCTCCTCGTTGATAGTCACTCCCTCAGGGGTCAGGGCCAGACTGTACCATTTATCTTCTTTTGGAAGGCCTTCGATAATCAGCGCCTTGCAACCGGCACGAGCGAGAAGGGCGGCTGCCGTACCACCGGCGTTGGACTCCTTGATGGTTCCCGTAAGCGGGCTTTTAGCGCCGATGGAAAGACGCCCCGAGTTGGCTGCTATTGTGCCGGAAAGAAGACCTGGCGCGAAAACAAGCTTGTTGTTGGCTCCAAGTGGATGACAGGTGGGTGTAACCTCTGCTGCTACAATTGTTGAGGTAAGTCCACGGCCACCATGACCAGCCCAATCTGCAGGAACTTCTTCTGTGGAGGTGGTGAGATTTGTCATGTTTACGCGAAAAATTTTATCAGCCATTGTAATCTCCTTATGTTGTGTTGTTGAGGTTTAGTAATTTCAAGTCCAGTTGCTTCGTTACTGCTCGTACATGACTTTGCCGCAATCGCGGAGATTGTATCCTCCAAGAGCGAGGATCGCGTCATGGAAAGAGTGGTTGGTTCGGATCAGTTGAAGGACGGTGGCAACCTTGATATCTTCGATATGCCGACCCGGTATGATGAGGTCATACCGCTCTTCAGCGATGGGTACGAAATCAAGGCCCAGGGCATTGGCCGCTGCCCGAATACCAAGACCCGCATCAACACTGCCATTGGCAACAGACGCTGCAACACTCATATGGGTGTATTCTTCGTGGTCGTACCCGACGATTTCCGAGGCGTCTATCCCTTCGTCCTGTAAAATTTTGTCTGTCAGTAACCGGGTACCGGCACCGTTTTGTCTATTGATAAAGGTGAGTTTATGGTTGGCAATATCCCTGAAGCCCTGGATGTTTTTAGGATTACCCTTGCCCACAATGAGCCCTTGTTCGCGATAGCAGAGGTTGATCAATTGCAGGGGAATGCCTTGCAGAAATCGCTGAATAAAGTTTACGTTGTACTGACCCGTCTTTTCGTCAAGGAGATGGCTGCCGGCAATGTGAGCCTCGCCACGCTTTATGGCCATGATGCCACCCATCGAGCCGACATGAGCCGAGGAGATGCGGACGATGGGTCGTTGCTTATGCAGGTGGTTGGCGAGCAGGTCGAGGATATTATCATGACTGCCTATGAAAACGAGGGTAGCATCCACTTCGGTCTGTGGTCTCAGCAGCTCTATCTGCACTTTCTCCCCGGCTCCAATGCCTTCGCATCCGGAGGGCACGGTAAGTAGCCCATCGGCACGAACAAGAGACATCACTGCACCGGCGCCTTTGCCGGAGGGAGTGGCCATCAGGTTGTCACCGACTCGACCAAGGGTAATGCGGACGAATTGATCAACACCCATAGCCGAATGCAAAGGTCTGGAGAGTGTGGCCTCCACATACTGGGACTCGGGTTGCCCTTGGCCAAGAAAAAGAGAGATCATTTCGCGGACGAAGATCCGCATGGTCAGAAGGGCCGATACCGGATAACCCGGCAGACCGATGACCGGTGTATCACCTATCATGGCGAGGATAACAGGTTTGCCTGGTTTGATGGCAACCCCATGAACTATCACTGTCCCCAATTCAGCCAGTACCTTGGCACTGTAATCCTTGGTACCGGCCGAAGCCCCGGCGTTCAGAATAACGAGATCGTTTTCGTCAGCAGCGGTAAGAAGTGCCCTTTTCAACAGTTCGGGATTGTCGATAACTGGTAAGCCGCGACTGGCGTCTGCCCCCCATTCATTGAGATATCCGGCCAGGATGCGGGAGTTGAACTCGATGATTTGGCCTGCTTTGGGCTGCTGGTTGGGTTGAATCAGCTCACTGCCGGTAGGAATGACATGTGCCTTTGGGAGCCGTTGTACCTTGATTTCAGTAACGCCGGTCGCGAGCATGGCACCCTGATCGATGGCTCTGATTTTATGTCCCTCAGGGAGGATCAGCTCGGTTGCCACGATATCTTCACCGATGGTCCGCACGTGTTGCCACGGAGTAGCCGGCATGTGCAGCTCAACTTTAGTTTCGCTGACATAGTGTACGTCTTCTATCATCACCACCGCATTGAAGCCTTCGGGAAGTGCGTTGCCGGTATTGACGGGAATGAATTTCCCCTCGCCCAGTCGAAGGGGGCTTGCCTCACTGGCTCCCGATAGGTCGATAAAATGCACTGCGATACCATCCATGGCCGCTGCATTGTATGAAGGTGACGATCTCATGGCAAAAACGGGTTCGGCGGTGATTCTTCCCAGGCTGTCGTCAACCTCGATTGTTTCAAGCGGATCTCTGGAATAAAATCCATGTTTTTTAAGGGCTGCCTGCCACAGTTCTTTTGCTTCAGAAAGCGGTTTGTTGCTTACGTAAATATTTCGTTTGTTCATTGGAAGAGATGTACCTTTATAGCTGAATTTTCCGTTACTCCCTGGCTGTCTTCTTCGATAAGAAAGTAGCCATCGGAGCGGGAAAGCGTTGATATCGAGCCTGATTTGCCGAGCACTGGAGAAGCAATCCAGTTTTTTCCATCTTTAATTATTTTCACCCGCACTACATCGCGTCTGCCTGGAGCGGAATTAATATTACGGGCGAGATGAGCCATTATGTATGGGGTCGGAAGTTCCGGTTTTTTAATCCAACCGGAAAGTTGATGGATCGCAGGTTTCACAAAAAAATCAAAACAGACCAGAGCGGAGACCGGATGACCAGGCAGACCAAAAATAGGAGTGCTGCCACTTTGTCCAATTAAAACAGGTTTACCTGGTTTCAGAGTAACGCCATGGACAAGAATTCCGGGCGGACCGAGTGCTTCGACAACTTGTTCCCCAAGGTCCCTGACTCCAACGGAACTGCCCCCCGAAAAAAGGACAATATCATTTTCGATGATGGCTTTTTTGATCGCCGGCAGGAAAATCTCCAGCTGGTCCGAAACGATGCCGTAATCACAGAAGACACCTCCGGCACGCATTACGAGTCCAGCCAGGGCAAGGGCGTTAATGTTGCGTATCTGCCCAGGTTTTGGAACCTCTGTATGGGCAACAATCTCATCACCGGTAGAAAGAATACCGACTCTGACCCTCTTTGTTACGTTTACTCCGGCGATACCCAGTCCTGCCAGCAGTCCGATATCCTGGGGACGAAGCAGGTGGCCTCCCGGCAGGGCCTGTTCATCTTTGCCGATATCTTCGCCTTTCTGGATGAGGTTGGTGCCGGCGCCGACCCCCTTGATGATCTCGATCATGGTTTCGTCGACGGGCACACTATGTTCAAGCATCACCACACTGTCGGCCCCCGCAGGCAGAAGGCCACCGGTGGGGATTTTATAACAGCAGCCTTTTTTAACTTCGCCGGTTGGTGCCTTACCCATCTGAACCTCTCCTGTGATGTTGAGGTAGCAGGGCATTGATTCACTTGCTCCAAAGGTGTCTGCCGCACGTACGGCGTAGCCATCCATGGTTGATCTCGCCTGTGCAGGGAGATCTTCAGGGGAGATGACCGGTTCAGCCAGCACTCGATCGAAGGCCTCGGTCAGGGGAATTGATTCGGCAGCGGTTTTGATTCCATCCAGATGACCCAGGAGAATGTGCAATGCTTCGTTTACAGGGATTAAACCACTGCGTCCCAGCATGTCTTTTGTCTGTTTGTTTTTAGACATCTGCGCCGACTATGTTGAGATTTATTGTAGATAATTCCGGTAGAACGCGAAGCAATTCTACGTGTTTCAATTTCTTTTTTCCTAATTGTATGTCGACTATGTGTTGGAAAAGGTGGGGTCTTTTGTTAAGAAAATTGGCAAAGAGACCCGCTCTCATACAAATACCGGCTTTCAGTAACTCTTCCCCTCGCTCTCGTGCGATGCTGTTGAATAATTTCAAAGTGACTGAAATAGAATCCTGCTGTGCCAATCCTGACTGTAAAATCTTCGTTTCGGTTCGCAATGCGGCGTGGAAACTGTTTCTGCGAAAGATTGCCCCGGCAAGACCCGGCATCGCAGCAGAAAGGGCCAAAATCGGATGACGCCCGGTAAGTGGCAGCGAAAGATCGTCAACAGCGGTTCCGTTGAGGAAAATGGTCTGAACGGTATCTGCCAGGTATTCAACAGTAAAGCCTGGAAAATTATTTAAGAATTTGGCCAGCGTCTCACCGTGTGATGTCTTTACCTCTATACCTGACTGTAAAACAGTGGTAAATAAGGGCAAAGCATCTGAGACGACTGCCAGTCGAAGACTGGGTAAAGAGAGTTGATCTTCCATATAATGGGGTTACATTGTAGTTGGTCTGAAATGAAGTGGATTAAGTCATCCCTTTTAGCTAAGGGACGAACATTCCTTTCCTACATAGAATTGACTATAACAACTTTTCACGTATTGAGATAAAAAAAAAGTGATGTTTTGAAACTTATACTTCCCAGAAAGGATCAAAAATGACAATACAGGCATTATCGCCACTGGCAGGATATAAGAGTTTTGAGGGCCCAGTGGTTACCATTATAATGGATGGCGTGGGGATAGGTTCACAAGATGAAAGAGATGGAGTGTATGTCGCTTACACCCCTGTTCTTGACGCACTCTTTCAAGAACCATTGATGGTGAAACTGAACGCTCACGGCAAGGCGGTAGGCCTGCCATCTGATGGAGATATGGGCAATTCTGAGGTTGGCCACAATGCTTTAGGGGCTGGAAGGGTATTTTCCCAGGGTGCAAAACTGGTCAATCAAGCCCTTGAATCGGGTGCTGTTTTTGGTGGAGAAGCTTGGCAGGAACTGAAAAAAACAGGGATGTCAGGAGGAACGATTCACTTTATAGGGCTCGTTTCCGACGGCAATGTGCATAGTCATATCGAACAGCTGTACGCTTTGTTGGATCAATGCGCCAAAGAAGGTTTTGGGAAGGTCAGGGTGCACGCCCTGCTTGATGGTCGTGATGTTGACCAGAAAAGCGCTTTAAAATATTTGCTGCCTCTCGAAGAAAAACTGGCTGTTCTCTCCGAAACCGGCCGCGACTATCGTATCGCCTCCGGGGGTGGTCGGATGATTACGACCATGGACAGGTATGGTGCCGACTGGTTGGTGGTGGAAAACGGCTGGAAGGCTCATGTCCTTGGCGTTGGGCGTGCATTTGCCAGTGCGTCTGAAGCGGCAAAAACCTATTATGAAGAAGATCCGGAAATGACCGATCAGTACATGGCCAGTTTTGTGGTAGTTGATGACCAAGGTCCGGTCGGCACCATTGAAGATGGAGATGGCGTGGTGTTTTTCAACTTCCGTGGTGATCGGGCAATTGAGATATCCAGAGCCTTCGAAGAACCGGATTTTAAAGAGTTTGACAGAGTTCGGATACCGAAGGTGTTTTATGCCGGATTGATGCAGTATGATGGCGATGCCTTGATCCCGAAAAAATATCTGGTTGAACCTCCAGCTATTGACAACACACTCTCCGAGTATCTTTGCGGGACAAAAATCACCTCTTATGCGGTTTCCGAAACCCAAAAGTTTGGTCATGTGACCTATTTTTGGAATGGCAACCGGTCCGGATACATTGATGAAAGTTTGGAAAAATATGAGGAAATTACTTCCGATAAGATAGCGTTTGATCTGAAGCCGTGGATGAAAGCAGGTGACATTACCGATAAAGTTGTTGCTGCGATAGAGGGTGGCAGGTATAAATTTATCCGCCTCAATTATCCCAATGGTGACATGGTCGGACACACTGGAATGGTGCCTGCTATTCGAATCGCCGTTGAAACAGTCGATCTTTGCCTGAATCGTGTTTTGAGAGCGGTGGAAAAGGCAGGTGGCATCGCTGTCATTACAGCTGACCATGGCAATGCCGATTGCATGTGGACGCAGAAGAATGGTACGATCACCCCGATGGTTGCTCACACTCTGAACCCGGTTCCCTTTATTATAAAGGATTACAGTGGCACCAACCGTTTCGAGCTGACCTCGGTGAAAAACCCTGGGCTATCGAACGTTGCGGCAACTCTCTGCACCCTTTTGGGTTTTGTTTCACCGGAAGGGTATGAACCTTCACTGGTAAAATTGGCTGGTTAATTATGATGGCGTCGTAAAAACTCTTCATCTTCTTCGTTGCTTTATTTTTTCTATCATTACGACGTACTCTAGTACGCCGAAATGATAGAAAAAACTTACGCCTCGAATATGAAGTTTTTTACTTAGCCATCCTCACTTTTAGTTTTTATCGAGTTTGTTAATTATTAGTAACAGGTAGACATGACAGAAAGAATAAGTAAATCTGCACAAAAGAGACGTTTTAAGGATGATGAAAGTGCTGCTGCGGAACTGGCACTCCTTTCGGATAAGGATCTGAAAAAACTGACCATTGATCAGAGGGTAAAAGATGAGATTGTCCTTTGCCGGGGCCAGAAAGGCGGGGCCTTGAAAAGACAGATTAAACATCTGGCCAAGGTCATGCGGAGTGACTCGGTAGATGATGTTTTTGATTTTCTTGCCGCTCGAAAAGGTTCCAAGGCCAAAGAAAATAAGCTGTACCGGGAAGTGGAGAGGTTGCGTGATGTCATTATTAATGAGGCCATTGAGGATCAACAATCCTGCCTTCAGGCGGGCATGACCTGGGAACCGAATTGGCAGGGAGAGGAACTTGATTCTTTTGTCCAACATTATCCAGTGGATGAAGGCGATTTGCGGAGGACAGTGTTTCAATATGTCAAGACCAGACTTCACAACCACAATCGAGAAGTTTTTCGTATAGTTAAAGCAGCGGTTGATAAAGAAGAGATGTTGCGGAGAACGGAATAAGTTCGACTTTTTCCCACAGGCACAGGAAAAATCAATAGGCCCGTTGCTTCGTTTTTCACACTTCACGACTCTTATCGCTTGAATTGAGCTTTGTCGAGAGCTTGAAAATATTGGAGTAGAGGATGTCAATACGCGCATTGGCTCTGGAGCTGTATAAAGCCAAACAAAAATTGGACTCGTTGCAAAAAGAATATGATAGTGCAACACCAGATGGCAAATCAGCTTTGGTCGCGGAATTAAGAATGGTCCAGAACGAATTTCAAATGTTACGCCGAATGCTCGACGGAGAAAAAGAATCGGGTGACTTTCGCAAACGGTTTAGTGGATTCGGGAATTCAAAAAAATGAAGAACCGGTGAATGTGGCTGCATTGCCTGGATCTATTTGATTTACTTCAGATAAAGATAGCCGTATAGTGGTTTTCTTTAGCAAACCAGAGAGACAGTGAAATAAGGATAGTTCCAAATGAAAGATATTTTTGCCAGGCGGATGGAAGGGGTGCCTCGGTCGTTTATCCGGGAAATTCTGCAGGTGTCTCTGGATCCGACAGTCATCTCTTTTGCCGGAGGCTTGCCTAATGCTGCTTTTTTTCCGATAGAGGAAATACAGAGCGCCACAGAAAGGGTTTTTGCCAGGTATGGTGCGGAAGTGCTGCAATACAGCAATTCTGAGGGCGACATAAAGCTGCGTGAACAGATTAGTGCGAGATATCTTAAAAAGCAGGGATTGTCAATTCCTGCTGAAAATATCATCGTCACCAACGGTTCGCAGCAAGGTATAGATCTGCTTGGTAAGGTGTTGTTAAATGATGGGGATAAAGTGCTTATTGAGGAGCCTGGTTATCTCGGAACAATCCAGTCTCTATCTCTTTTTAGCGTACAATTCCTGCCTGTCCCGGTGAGCGATGACGGTATGGATGTTCAGATTCTTGGCAGAGTGAGTAATGGCTGTGGGGCTAAAATGCTCTATGCCGTGCCGACTTTTCAGAATCCCTCAGGTATAACCTATAGTAACGCTAACAGGGCGGAAGTCGCGGCTATTGCGAAACGGGAAAAATTCATAATCGTAGAGGATAATCCTTATGGTGAGCTGCGATTTTCCGGGCAATCAGCCAAATCATTTTTTCATTATGTGCCGGACCAGACCGTTCTTCTCGGTTCCTTTTCCAAGATCGTGGCTCCCGGATTTCGTCTTGGCTGGATTGCCGCTCCCGCCTGGCTTTGTGAAAAACTCATTATAGCCAAGCAGGCTGCCGACTTGCATACTTCCAGCTTTTCACAGAAGATACTGTACGAATTTTTGCAGGAGAATGATCTCGACGATCACATTGAGAAAATTACCGATGCATACGGAACACAATGTCGGGCCATGCAGGACGCCCTTGTGCGACATTTTCCGACGAGCATTGGTTTTACCAATCCCGAGGGCGGAATGTTTTTATGGGGGCGATTGCCGGATGGCATGGACTCCATGGAGCTTTTTAAGGAGGCGGTGAAGGAGAACGTTGTATTTGTACCCGGGAATCCGTTTTATACCAGGAGCACAAAAAACTCAGCATTCAGGCTCAATTTTTCATGCGTCGATCCGGAAACCGTGGAAGAAGGTGTAAAAAGAATGGCACGGGCACTGGAAAGGGTAAGCGTTCACCAGCACCCATATCAGCACGATCAGGCCGCCGTGCATAGCCCAATGGTAATGATAGAAAAATCGTAACAACGAAGCAGATGAGGCGTTTTTACGACGCCATTGACGTTATTATATATCATCACTGTCCACATAGGCATACGCGCTGTGCTTGTGGATCGACTCGAAGCTTTCCACTCCGGCTGAGAACCAGATAATGTTCGGATCGGCCAGGACCGCGACCGCGACTTTCCTGACCACGTCTTCAACGAACATTGGATTGTTGAAAGCCTTCTCTGTCACGTATTTCTCGTCCGGTCTCTTGAGGAGTGCGTACAGTTCACAGGACGCAGAGCCCTCTATCAGCGTAATTAAATCTTCTACCCAGATGAAGTTGTTGAACTTGACATTGAGGGTGACTTCAGCGCGCTGATTATGGGCGCCACCCGAGCTGATTTCTTTCGAGCAAGGGCAAAGGGTGGTTACCGGAACGGTAACGGAGAGAATGAACCCTTCGTCATCCCCGATACCGCCGGAAAAGCTGCAAGTGTATTCCATGAGGCTGTGAGTGCCGCTTACCGGTGCTTTCTTGTCGATAAAATAAGGAAAGGTCATGTCCAGCCGAACACTTTTAGCTTGCAAATCTTTCTGGAGTCTCGTCAGAATCGAAGAAAAGCTGGTGACGGAGAGCTCCCCAAGGTATTCATTGAGGACTGAGGTAAATGTTGCAACACAGTTATCCCTGTGACTTTCCGAAAGACGTGCCCGCATGGAAATGGTGGCAATAGTATTTTGCAGATTACCAGCCTTTTCCTTTACGCGGACCGGAGTTTTAAGACCTTTCAGACCAACCGTTTGGATGTGCATAGGTTTGCTCAATTAATCTTGTTCGATGAAACTGTAGGAAAATAAAACGTTATCGAACGTTCTGGAAAAAATTGTTTAGTGCCGTACAAAGTCGGATTGCATTAAGACGATTGTTACTTACTCTTTTTGGCTCTCTTCGACAATACTCTTTTCGGTTACGGCCTCTGTAGATCCCAATTTATCATGCGTTTATGCGATAATCAGTGTATTCTACAGGTTTTCCCATCTGTAGTGATTGATAATGAGGTATGAGGGCGTATTACCGATGGAAGCAAATAATGAAGCCATTAGACTGGACAAATGGTTGTGGGCAGCGCGTTTTTTTAAGACGCGATCTATGGCCACCACAGCTATAAACGGCGGCCGGGTGCATGTAAACGGCAACCGGGTAAAAGCCGCACGGAATGTTGCAGTGGGTGACCGGTTACGTATCACCATTGGTTTTATGGAGTTCAATATCACGGTCCTGGCTCTTGCAAAATTCAGGCGGCCGGCGAAAGAAGCCAGCCTTTTATATGTCGAGTCGGACGAGAGCATTAAAGCTCGGGAAGAGCAGCGGGAACTGCGGCGGATGGCCAATGCGGGGTTTGCAGGTCCCGTTAAAAAACCGAGCAAACGCGATCGACGAAAAATTAAATCTTTTACCAGAAAAGATGAACAGGAGTAACTTATGAATAAAATTGAAAGAGCTTTGATCAGCCTGACCGACAAGGCGGGAATCGAGGGCTTTGCAACAGAATTGACAACCTTGGGTGTAGAGCTGCTTTCTACCGGCGGAACAGCAAAAAAACTTCGTGATGCCGGTTTACCTGTCATGGATGTTTCGGAGTTCACCGGATTTCCGGAGATGCTTGACGGCCGGGTTAAAACCCTGCATCCCAAGGTACATGGGGGTATTTTAAACCAGCGCGCAAATAGTGATCACCAGCAACAATGCGCGGCGCATGGCTTGAAAAACATTGATCTCATTGCCGTCAATCTTTATGCCTTCGAAAAGACCATTGCCGATCCAAAATGCAGCCTTGCCGACGCGATTGAAAATATCGATATCGGCGGCCCTACCATGTTGCGTGCGGCGGCCAAGAATTTTCACGACGTGACGGTCATCGTTGATCCTGCCGATTATCCCCAGGTCATCGCGGAGATAACAGAGTTTGGCAATACAACGCTCAAAACACGATTTAAACTTATGAAAAAGGTGTTTGCCCTCACTTCGGTGTACGATACGGCAATTTCCAAGTGGCTGGAACAGGTTGATATGGATACCAATAGCTATTTCACCGGAGAATAGACGATGCTGAAGATGGCTGTTTTGTTATCAGGAAGCGGGCGCACTCTCGATAATTTTCATGAGCGCATTCAAAAGGGAAGTCTCGCCGGTGAAATACAGGTGGTTATCTCCAATGTGCCGGATGTTCTTGGCTTGAGTAAAGCCGAGAAATATGGCTATCCCGCATTTCATGCTGCCGGCAATGATCAGATCAATACAATCCTGAAAGAGTATGATGTCGATATCGTCTGTCTCGCCGGCTACCTGAAACTCTATACGCCGACTCCTGAACTTGCCCGGGCCGTCATTAATATTCATCCCTCGCTCATTCCCAGTTTTTGTGGCGATGGATTTTATGGTCACCATGTGCATGACGCGGTAAAGAAAAGGGGCTGCACCGTTAGTGGCTGCACGGTGCATTTCGCCAATGAAAATTATGACGAGGGTCCTATTATCCTGCAAAAATGCGTCGAGCTTTCCTATGAGGATGATGGTGATACTATCGCAGCTAAGGTGTTTGCTATAGAATGTGAAGCTTTTCCCGAGGCAATCAACAGGGTCGACGAACGGGGAATAGAATTTTTTTGGAAAAGGGTGGGGCTGTGACTGCGAAAAAACGAGTAATAATGTCATCTCTGGATATTGATCTGGCCATTCAGCGATTATCCTTACAGATTATTGAAAAAAATCATGAAGGTGACGCCCTTGCTATAGTCGGCATTTACACCTGTGGTGTCTATGTGGCCAAGAGAATTCATGCCTACATTGAGCAACAGATTGGGCAGTCGATTCCCTTTGGGTCTCTTGATATCAATTTATATCGTGATGACTGGAGCCTGATAAGTCAGAATCCGATAGTCAAAACCACCGATATTTCCTTCGACGTCGATAATACCAATCTGGTTCTCGTGGATGATGTGATATTTACCGGGCGGACCATACGGGCTGCCATGGATGCTATTATGGACTATGGCCGTCCAACCTCCATTCAACTGGCCACCCTGGTGGACAGGGGTGGTCGGGAATTACCCATCCAGCCGGACTTTACCGGTATGCAAACTGCAATCCTTCAGGATGAGCGTATTACCGTTCTTATGGATGCAGACGGTTCAAGTTGCGAAGTGGTGATAGAAAGCTGATGGTAAACATGGAACTGCTTGCACCTGTTGGAACCGTTGAAACCTTCAGCGCCGCGTTAGACGGCGGTGCCGATGCCGTCTATGTTGGCGCACCTGGATTCAACGCGCGAAATTTAGCCAGAGATTTACGTCTTGAAGAAATTGGGGCAATGATTAGTCATTGCCACAGTCTGAATAAAAAACTCTATATTGCAGCCAACAGCCTGATTCTTGAAAAAGAACTGCCGCTGGTTATCGAAAATTTGGCTCTCTTGCAGGAGCTTGGACCTGATGCACTTATCGTTCAGGATCTGGGTTTGATCCGTTTGGTAAGAGAACATTTTCCGAGGTTAAAATTGCATGGCTCGACCCTGATGACTGCCCATAACTCAGACGGGGTCCATTTTCAGGCGGACCTTGGTTGCGAAAGAGTGGTACTTGCCAGGGAACTCACACTCAAGGAGATCGGTGCCATAGCTGCCCGAAGAGGGGATACTGAGCTTGAGGTTTTTGTTCACGGTGCCATGTGTTTTTCCTATTCCGGGCTCTGTCTGTTTTCCTCCTATCTTGGAGGGAAAAGCGGTTTGCGTGGTCGATGTGTTCAACCGTGTCGTCGCGCCTATAGCTCCGGTGGCAAGGGGTCTGGCGGGAAGGGTGTTAATGTCGCAGGCAAAAGGAGTGATTCGGGCCGCTATCTATTTTCCATGAATGATTTAACCGGTCTCGATGCCGTGCCTCTCTTAAAGGAAGCCGGAATTTCTTCACTGAAGATTGAGGGTCGGTTGCGCTCGGCTCACTATGTGCATTCCATTGTAGAGGCCTACCGCAAGGTACTCGATGCCGGCCCCGAAAACCAGGAGAGCGCACTGGCTGAGGCCAAGGCTCTCGCTGAACAGGCGATGAGTCGAAAGACTTCCAGTGGTTATTTTTTCTCTCCTCAGCCGACCGAAGCGATAACTCCACATCATTCGGGGAATATGGGCATCCACCTGGGTCGTTTCACGGTGACCCGCAAGGCTGGGGATCAGGTTACCTGTAAATTTGTAACCAAGGCCAGCCTGGCAGTGGGAGACAGACTTCGTCTGCATGTTGAGCCTTCCGGGGAAAGGACTGCCTTTCGACTGAAATCAATGTTTGTTCTCGGGGTGCAGGAAGAGAGTGCCGCCATCGGCAGCAAGGTTTCAATTGAACTGCCTGATGGCTTTCAGTCCGGTACAGCAGGGCATGTAGAAATATATAAAGTTGACGGTGGCTTTCGAGCGGGGGTTTTGCGTGGTGGCGCTCTGCAATCAGAAAAGATTGGCAGGGAGCTTGCCGCTAAAAAAAATAAACTGGCAACAACCATCAATCAGATTGTGAGCCAGGTGTGCAATACCAGTGGAACTATAGTGCAGCCGGAATTAAACAGAAATGGTGAGATCAAACAGCCATATCGTCAGCGACCGGCAAAGAAAAAAATACCACTGGATTGGTGGCTGAAAACCGATTCGCTTAAAGTTGTGATGGACGACAAGTCGTTTTCACCAGACCGTTATCTGCTCAGTTTTAACAAACAAACGGTGATTCAGGCCGGAAAGATGAAAGGGGTACTCGGCAAAAAGGCGAAGATTGTCACCTGGGCTCTTCCTCCATTGATAATGGAAAATGATCTGCCCAAAGTTCACAAGCAGATTCAGCTTTTGCTTCGTACCGGTTTCCGAAGTTTTCAACTTGGCCATCTCAGTCAAAGATTATTGTTCAAAGGTGAAAAAGCTTACCTTTTTGCAGATTACACCGCTAATCTGCTTAACAATCAGGCTGTGGCTTTGGTGAGTGAAATTGGGATTGGGGGCGCACAAGCGAGCATTGAAATGGATCGTGCGTCACTTCAGGAGCTATTCAGCGGTTGCAGAGCGGGAGTGGGAACCCGGTCCGACCAAGGGGCGAGGAATATGCCGCTTGGTGTGATGGTGTACGGCGCTCCGGCCCTTTATACTTCGAGACTTGCGCCGGATCATTTTCAATTTGAGAGGCAAATTCTCAGCCCCAGAAACGAGCCCTATGTCATTAGAAAAAAGGAAGGATATACCCAAACCTTTCCGGAGAAACCCTTCTCGCTTCTGCCCTATCTGGATGAATTGAAATTGATGGGGGTAAAGTACGTTGTCGTCGATATTTCAGGCGGTACCAATTCCAAACGGGAACTCCAGGAACTAGATGACCGATTGCACAACACCGGTCGATACGGCAAGCTCTCCACCTTCAACTATCTAGGTAAGCTGGAGTAGTTGGACTTCTTTTAATTGTCACGGGAAACAGTTTCGTCCGATAGGAATTGTTTCCCGATTTGTAGGCGAGCAAAGAAAAATTAAATCAGTTGATCTTCTGGTCTCTTCCCTCATCCAGTCGTCGCATTCCTTCCATAAGTAATTTCATGAAAAAGCCGATTTCCGGAGTGCTGAAATCTTCCGGAGCGATGCCTGGTGTAAAGCGGAAT
>CAWHJQ010000020.1:0-74184 GCA_963829695.1 uncultured delta proteobacterium
AAAGGGTAGGACCAAAAGGTCTAATCCATAGCCCGCCTGCTAGAGTAATGAGGAAAAACATCAGAAAGAAAAAGAAAAATCCAACTCTCGGACCTCCTTTTCTTAACAGAAAACTCACTATAAAACTGACAGCCAAGGCGACTACTAATGAAAATATGAACTGGGTTGCTACTACCATTTCCTTTACCTCCATGGAATGTTTTAAGGAGATCGGTCGATACAGCCTCCCGGCATCAATTTTTCGGATCCTGTTCAATCGTTCGTCCGGCTGCAGCCCTTCATGCCTGCTTTTGTTCCATGGCGGCCAAGGCTACCGCTGCGGCAATGAGGGAAAGATGGGTGAGCCCCTGGGGGAAATTACCTAACATTTCCTGAGCCTGGGTGTCATACTCTTCCGAGAAAAGATACAGATCGTTTCCTGCCTTAACCACTTGTCTGAAGACTTCATGCGCTTCATCAAGACGGCCTTGATAGGCCAGGCACTCTACCAGCCAAAAAGAACAGGCCAGGAAAACCCCTTCTTTTCCATCCAGTTTGTCATCATTTACAGAATACCGCCGCAGGAAGTTTTCCTCCGCGAGATCCTGCCAGACCGCATTGGTGGTACGAATCATCCGCTCATCCCGATAGTCAACAAAACCGACGGTCGGCAGGAGCAACAGTGCCGCATCCATCCTGGGATAGCCGAACGCCTGAATGAAGACCCCTCGATCTGAGTCATAACCTTTTTCCTCAATGGCGTTTCGTATCTCCTCGCGCACCTTTTTCCACCTCTCGACCGATTGGTTCCTGCCAAGATCTTCCGCGAGTCTGATGCCACTGTCGAGAGCAGCCCAGCACATCACTTTGGATTGCACGAAATGACGCCCCTCCCCCCGTATCTCCCAGATCCCCTGGTCGGGTTCATCCCAGAATCGAGCCGCAGAATTCACCAGCTCTGTGACAAATTCCCAATAGTCATCGTCGGGTGAGTGGCCAAGGGTGTGCCAGCGCCAGGCAAGATCAAGGAGTTCACCATAAACATCCAATTGTCTCTGAACTCGGGCAGCGTTACCTATGCGAACCGGCTGCGCGCCTCGATAGCCATCCAGCGACTTGAGTTTGAACTCGTTAAGCCTGCGCTCCCCTCCTACCCCAAATAAAATCTGTAGTTCCTCTGCACTGCCCGCTGTGCTCCGCTCGACAAAACGACGAAACCCATCTGCCTCACTGGTAAAACCGAGCGCTGCCAGAGAACGAACGGTAAAACAGGAATCCCTAATCCAAGTATAGCGATAATCCCAGTTACGCGAGCCTCCGGGTGTTTCGGGTAGCGACGTCGTCGCTGCTGCTGCAATAGCTCCTGTGGGAGCTTGGGAAAGACCTTTGAGCACAATCGCCGAACGCCACAAATACTCCGCATAGGGACCTTCGATCTCACCCTTTGCGGCCCAGCGGCCCCACCACTTTGCTGTTTCATCCAAACGTCGATCTATTTCTTCAATTCCAGGAATAGCCACCAGCCCGTCATCGAGCTGTTCAGGACGTCGATAGAGAATGGAAAGATATTTTCGTTGCCCCACTTCGATCGTACAGGCCCCCGTAAGATGGTGACGATGATTCATTCCAAAGCTAAGGTCTCCGGAAATGAGCAACCCGTCGCTTCCCCCTAAGGCAATGAAGTATTTGTCTTTTGTCTGTCGAATCCATGGCTTCACTGCGCCATAATCAAATCGCGGCACTATCTCGATGTTGAAGTCCATACGGCCCTCCACGCCTTCCAAGATACGCAGAATCTGTTGATTGGGACGATGTCTGCCTCCTTCCCGCATGGAAAAACAGTCTATAAGGCGTGCTTTGCTCCCCTCGTTTGTGCTAAACGTGGTCTCAAGAATAAGGGTGTGGTCGATATATCGACGGGTAACCGTGAAATCTTTTACCGGGGCAATCCGGCAATACCCTCCCTGCTGCCAGTCAATCAAGCGGCCGAAGCAACTGGCCGAATCTATTCTCGGCATGCAGCACCAATCGATTGAGCCGGATCGAGAGACGAGTGCCGCGGAATGGCAGTCGGCGATTAAGGCATAATCTGCTATGGGAGGATAGTTGTTATTGCATTTTTCATGAGCCATGGATGATTTTTTCCGATTATACAGGACAATTTTCCGGTTTAAGAGGACTTATTTCAACATAAACAGCCATACGCCGATCCGACAAAGGCATCTGAAGGTTCGTTGAAGCAGCTCTATGCCTATTTCTAGCAATCCTCGGGCCAATATACCTTTAATCTGGTTCCGCTGTCCGCCGATGCGGACACTCCGTGACTGGACGCCCCTTCTAACATGTTTATAGTAGCTAAGAGCCCGTCCGAGAATAGGCATTTTGTCCACTTATCGGGGGCTGATTCTATAATAAAAAGGAGATTTCCATGAAAATCCTGATGGTTCTTACATCCCACGGCAGACTTGGAGATACAGGTCTAAAAACAGGTTTCTGGCTGGAAGAATTTGCCGCACCCTATTATGTTTTTAGAGACAACGATATGCAAATAACCCTGGCTTCTCCAGCGGGAGGACAACCCCCTCTTGATCCAAAGAGCAATGAACCTGACGCACAGACCGAGGCAACAAAACGATTTCAAAGCGATAAGGAAGCCCAAAATATGCTGGCCAATACCCAGCGTCTGGAGTCATTGAATCCCGAAAATTTCGATGCCATCTTCTTTCCCGGAGGACATGGCCCCCTCTGGGATTTGACGGAAGATATAAACTCCCTTTCTCTGATAGAATCATTTCACAGGCGGGAAAAGCCCATCGGTTGTGTCTGCCATGCACCCGCAGTACTGCGCGATGCCATAGGTGACGATGGCTTTCCCCTGGTAAAAGGCAAAAAAGTAACCGGCTTCAGCAATAGCGAGGAGTCTCTGATACAGTTGACGGAGGTCGTTCCTTTTACAATTGAGGATATGCTGCATGCCAAAGGCGCTCTGTACAGTAAGGGTGAGGACTGGAAAACGCATGTTGAAGTCGACGGTAACCTTGTCACAGGCCAGAATCCGGCATCATCGAAAGCAGCTGCAGAAGAGATAATGCGGCTCCTTAGAAAATAATACGCCCAGAGCAATTCTGTCGCGATCCTCTTCAGGACGATATCGACTCGGTTTTTGCAGCCATCGTTTCCGGGACTTTTTCATGTTCATGCTCGCCCGCGAGCAGCATATACATGGCAGGCACCACCAAGAGGGTAAACAGGGTGCCGATGGACAAACCGGAGGCAATAACCAGGCCCATGTTGTACCGACTGATGGCACCGGCGCCGGTTGCCAGGAGCAGGGGCACAACGCCCAAAACCATGGCGGCGGTGGTCATCAGGATCGGCCGCAGCCGGATCGACGCCGCCATCTCGATGGCTTCACGCTTGCTGTGCCCCTCGCGTTGCAGGTTATTGGCGAACTCAACGATCAGGATCCCGTGCTTGCTGATCAGTCCGATCAGGGTCACCAGGCCGACTTCGGTATAGATATTGAGGCTGGCTCCACCGACACCGAGACTGATGAAGATCAACGCGCCGCAGATCGACATCGGTACGGTGACCAGGATGATGATCGGGTCGCGGAAACTTTCAAACTGGGCGGCCAGGGCCAGGAAAATGATGATCAGGGCAAAAAAGAAGGTCACGAGTAATGCACTCGACTCCTGGGTGAACTGCCGGGACTGACCGGCATAGTCGACGGAGTAGCCTTGGGGCAGTGTCTTCTCTGCCAGCTGTTTGAGGTAAGTCAAGGCCTGCCCTACGGTTACGCCCGGAAAGGCGACCCCGGAGATGGTTGCGGCATTTTGTTCCTGGAAATGGTTCAGCGATTCAGGAACCACGGTGGTGGAGATATGGGCAATCGTGGACAGCGGTATCATCTTGCCGCCGGCACTTTTTATATAATAGTTGTTCAGTTGCTGGGTATTGAGCCGATACCGTTGCTGAACCTGCGGAATCACCTTATAAGAACGACCATATAGACTGAAATAATTGACATAATTTCCACCGAGCATGGCAGAAAGGGCTCCTCCGACATCCTGCATCGAAAGACCGAGCTGGGCGGTTAGATTACGGTCTATGACCACCTCGGATTGCGGCAGGTCGTATTTCAGGTCGCTGTCGAGAAACATGAACATCCCACTCTTTTGCGCCTGCTGTAAGAAATTATCGGCGACATGGTTCAACTGTCCGAAAGGTTCCGTAGTCTCTATGACGAACTGGATAGGCAGCCCCCGGCTGCCCGGAAGCGGCGGCGGCTGAAAGGCTACCACCCGGATGCCTGCAATATGGCTCAACTCCTGCTGGAGGATTGGCTGCAGATCGTTTGTCGTCTTTTCCCGCTCATCCCAGGGCTTGAATACCATACCGGCGATAGAATTGCCGGGCGTGTCGAGCTGGAAAACATGATCGGTTTCCGGATGATTCGCGAATGTCTGATAGACTGCACTGGAATAGAGTTCCCGCTGCTGGAGAGTTGCATTTGGCGCAGCCGTGGAGGAGGTAATGACGACTCCCTGGTCTTCCTGCGGGGCTAATTCCGACTTTGCTCCGGCATAAAGAAAATAGATGCTGCCAAGTATGGCCAGCGCAAAGACCAGGGTGACCGGTACATATTCCAGAGTTCTATTCAGCAGCGCCTGGTAATGCCGGCGCAGGGCTTTAAATTGGCGATCGAGATGGGCGACAAATTTGGCCTGCAAACCCTTCTGGTTAGCATCGTGCGGCCTCAGCAACCGCGAACACATCATCGGTGACAGTGTGAGCGCGACAATCCCCGAAATGGTGACGGTGGCCACCAGGGTGAAGGCGAATTCGGTAAAAAGTGCACCGGTGAGACCACCCATAAAACCTATGGGGATATAAACCGCGATCAGGACCATCGTCATGACGATGATCGGATTTGCCAATTCCCTCGCTGCAGCAATGGAGGCATCCAAAGGATTGGCACCCATCTCAAGATGACGGTTGACGTTTTCGACGATAATGATGGCGTCATCGACTACCAGGCCGATTGCCAGGACCAGGGCCAGTAGCGTCAACAGGTTGATGGAGAAATTGAACATCAACATGATAGTGAAAGCACCGATCAGTGACAATGGGATGGCAATGGTAGGGATCAGAACCGAGCGAAAAGATCCCAGGAAGAGGAAGACCACCAGAGTCACAATCAACAGTGCCTCGATCAAGGTACGTTCCACCTCGGAGATGGAGCTGTCGACGAACTTGGTTGAATCGTAAACGATCTGGCCGTTTATACCTTCCGGAAACTGCTTCTGGATCGACGGGAAGAGCTTGCGAACACTGGCGATCACCTCAAGAAGGTTGGATGATGGGGCCACCTGTATCCCGATATACACCGCCTTCTCGCCGTCAAAAGCCACCTGCGATTCATAATCCTCGGAGCCCAGCGTTACATTGGCCACGTCCTTTAAACGGACGACGGCACTGTTTTGCTGTTTCACGATCATGTCGCGGAAATCATCCAGGGAGTGAAGACTGGTGGATGCGGTCAGGTTCACCTGTACCATCTGTCCCTTGGTTTTGCCGATTGCGGCGATATAGTTGTTTTTGGCCAAGGCGGTTGAAATATCGCTTGCCGTGAGATTGTAAGAGGCAAGTTTTCCGGGGTTGAGCCAGATGCGCATAGCGAAGAGCTTTTCACCGAGAATTTCAGCCGTTTGGATACCATCGACGGCCTGCAGTTTGGGCTGCACAACGCGGATGAGATAATCGGTAATCTTGTTGGAAGTCAGGACCTTGCTGTTGAAGCCGATATACATGGCGTCGATGGTCTGTCCGACCTTGACGCTCAATACCGACTGCTCCGATTCAGGAGGCAGCTGGTTGCGCACGGCGTTGACCTTGGTGTTGATCTGGGTCAAGACTTCATTGACGTTGGCATCGAGGCGCAGGTTGGCAGTAATGGTACTCAGCCCTTGGGTGCTGGTGGAAGTCATATAGTCGATGCCGTTGGCCTGGGCGATGGAATTTTCCAGCGGCGTCGTGATGAAACCTGCAACCAGGTTGGCGTTGGCCCCGACATACGCCGTTTTTATGGTTACAACTGCATTCTCGGTCCGGGGAAACTGCAGGATGGGCAGCAGGCCGATGGAGCGCAAGCCGAGCACCAGTATAAAAAGGCTGAGAACGGTGGCCAGAACCGGGCGGCGGATGAAAATGTCGGTAAACTTCATCGTTGTATCCTCTTCATTCGTCCTTCGGCGTCGGGGAAGGATTGTCACCAAGTTTGATTGTGTTGTTTATGACTACCGGAGTATCGTTACGCAACTTGAGTTGGCCCGAAGTTACGACGATATCGCCTGGGTTAAGACCTTTGAGGACCGCAATCTGGTCACCTCTGGTATCTCCCGTGGTCACAAATTTTTGATTGGCGACAAGGTTGGGCTGGCCTTTTTTGTCCTTCCCCTTTTCCTTGATGAGAAAGACTATGTTTCCATAAGGATTGAAAGTAATCGCCGTCTGCGGCAAGGTTATCTCTTCTTGGGGTGTACCGATGTCGATGGTGGTAATCACAAACATTCCCGGTAACAGGAGATGGTCAGGGTTATGGATTTTGGCCCGAACCTGGATATTGCGCGTATCCGTATCGATCTTCGGGCTGATGGCTGATATTTCTCCGGAGAAGGTTTTTCCGGAAAAGGCATCACTTTCGACCTTGACCTCCATTCCGGTGGCAATCCGGCTCAAGGAACGTTGAGGCAGATAAAAGTCGACATAAATCGGATCCAGTGACTGCAAAGTGACGATCGTGGCACCGGCGTTCAAATATTGGCCGATATCGACCATTCGAATGCCAAGCCGGCCGGCAAAAGGTGCCCGGATGATTTTCTTGTCGGCCAGCGCTTGCTGTTCCGCAACCTGAGCTTCAGCGCTTTTGAGATTGGCCATGTCCGTATCCAGGGTTGCCTGGCTGACGGCATGTGCCCGAAACTGCTCCTGGTCTCGCTGATAGGTTTTTTTTGCCAACTCTGCGGTTGCTTCGAGGGACTGGACTTTAGCCAGGTCGGAACTGTCGTCTAATTGCAGGAGCAATGTCCCCGATTCCACCTCCTGCCCTGAGGAAAAATTGATCTTCGCCACCAGGCCGCTGACCTCCGGAGCCAAATCGGCACCACGAACCGCCTGCAGCGTTCCCACCGCTTCGAGTCGTTTCTGCCAGGGAAGAGTGCTGACCTTGGTCGTGGAAACCGTCTGTGGCTGATTGCCCTGCGATGCCATGTATTTTTTGAGCATCGCTCCCTTGAAAGCCTTGTAGCCAAAGATTCCACCGAATAAAATGCCGACGAAAATCAGCATGATTATCATACGCTTGGTCATCAGAATCCTCTTTGTGTAAAAATGTGCCGTTGGCGATTGTTCAGTTTTTGCTCCGATCGTTTGGAATTTCTTCAGGCGCCGGCGAACGGTTCCACCAGCCTCCACCGAGGGCCTGAAAGAGGGCCGCTGTGTCGGCGTAGCGTTGAGCGCGAGCTGTTATCAGATCAATGCGACCCTTTTGGTAATCCTGCTGGGCGACCAGCAAGGTCAGGTAGTTGATGGCTCCGTATTGGAACTGTCTCTGCGTCAGGTCGAGATTTCCCCTTGCCGCAGCCTCTACTTCCGCTTGAGCACGCAAGGTCTGCGCATCGTAATCGAGCGCACGCAGTACGTCGGCCACGTTCTGAAATGCATGAAGCACAGTCATCCGGTATTGAGCCGCGGCCTGTTTATAGGCAGCGATAGCTGCACGACGTTTTGCCTCGAGTTCGCCGCCATGGAAAAGTGGTTGTAAAAGGCCCGCCCCCAAGTTCCAAACCGTTTTCTGGTTGGTAAACAGATCACCCAGAGAGGAGGATTCAACCCCGTAACTGCCGCTCAGGGTAATCTGCGGATAGAGATTGGCCGTTGCCACTCCAACTGCCGCCGATGCTTGGTGAAAAAGCGCTTCACTGGCGCGGATATCGGGACGCTGCCGTACCAACGTCGAAGGAAGACTGACCGGTAATGTCTCCGGCAGATGCAGGGAATCAAGGGTAAAGGTGGGCAGCCCTCCTTCACCCGGTAGCCGTCCGGTAAGTACCGCCATGGCGTGGCGGGTTACGGCCAACTGCTTTTTCAACTGAGGCACGGTTGCTCGGGTCTTGGCCAATTCGGATTGCTGGGTAAGGACCGATGCCTTGGAGATCGCGCCCAGATCGAATTGTTTCCTGACTAGATAAAGCTGCCGATCTTCGGCTGCCACAATTTCATTGGTCGTGATTATCCGGGCTACGAGTGATGCTTCTTGGATGGCCGTGGTGGCCAGGTTTGCGGTCAGGGTCAGATAGGCTGCTTCGTATTGAAATCGCTGATAATCGACCAAGGCGCGCAATCCTTCGAGTTGCCGTCTCGATGCACCGAACACATCGAGTATATAGGAAACATCCACTGAAGCACCGAACAGGCTGAACGTCGTAGATGCACCGCCGAATGAGGTTCCGGAAATCTTTTGCCTTGAGGCCGACAGGTTGGCATCGACGTTTGGATAGAGCAGCGTACCGCCTGCAGCGCGCAGGTTTTCCCGGGCCTCCGTTACAGCCGCCTCGGCTGCCGTAAGCGATGGGTTCCGGGCCAGTCCGTCTTCGATTAAGGCGTTCAGCTCAGGCGAACCGAACATCTTCCACCAATCGGCCGAGAGCTTTCTGGTGAAATCGAGTTGCTGGGCTCCACCACCGGTGACCATCGTTGCCTCTGTCTGTTTCGGCAAGGGCGAAGCGGTGTAACGGTCAATATCAGGGGGAGCGGGAGACTTAAAATCGGGGCCGACCATACACCCGGTCAAAATTATTGCTAAAATCCCATTCATCGCCACAGTTATGGACAACCATTTCAATTTCATTATCTTAGCCAGTCATAGAATGATTTATTTACCTTCTGCTGCGCGGAGGACACACCAGGATCGAGCCTCAAGGGTGATCTCACCACTTGCGGCAAACTCTTTTTCACTATTTTCACCCCAGCCTGTTTCGGTATCAAAGACAAACAGCCATTTGCTTCCCCATTGAGCTTCAGGAAGGATAAAGCAGATCGGCTCATGATGAGAGTTTATCAGCAGAAAAAAAGTATCGTCGGCCAGGGCTCCCCTTTGCGGATTTATGGCTTTTACCGCACCGTTTAGAAAAATACCAAGGGACTGGGTATAGCCGTTTTGCCAGTCGTCCTCGGTCATCTCTTGACCCTGGATTGTGAACCAGGCGATGTCTCTTGTCGCACTGCCATGGATGAGTTCGCCCTGAAGCCAGCAGCGCCGGTGAAAGACAGGGTGGCTCCTGCGGAAATGGATGAGTTTACGGCAAAAGTCCAGAAGCTCTTCGTCTATTGAATTCCAGTCATACCAGGTAATTTCGTTATCCTGACAGTAGCCGTTATTGTTCCCCTGCTGGGTCCGGCCGATCTCATCTCCACCCAACAGCATCGGCACACCCTGGGACAAAAGCAACGTGATAAGGAAGTTTCGTTTCTGGCGTTTCCGCAACCGGACGATTTCTTCATCGTCGGTCGGACCTTCCGCACCATAGTTCCATGAACGATTGTAGTCCTCGCCATCACCGTTCTCCTCACCGTTGGCGAGATTATGCTTGTTGTTGTAGGAGACAAGGTCCGTCAAGGTGAATCCGTCATGACAGGTAATGAAATTGATGCTGGCGGAAGGTCGGCGGGTAGAACTTTCATAGAGATCGGAGCTGCCGGTGAACCGGGAAGCAAATTCCTGCAGGGTCTGCTCTTCACCACGCCAAAAATCACGGATGCAGTCTCGGAACTTGCCGTTCCACTCCGTCCAAACCGGAGGGAAATTGCCGACCTGATATCCGCCTTCCCCTATATCCCAAGGTTCGGCGATGAGTTTCACTTGATTGATTACAGGATCTTGCTGGATTATGTCAAAAAATGCCGAAAGCTTATCAACGTCGTGCAACTCGCGGGCCAGGGTCGCAGCCAGATCGAAGCGAAAACCATCCACATGCATCTCCACTATCCAGTACCGCAAGGAATCCATAATGAGCTGCAGCACATGGGGATTTCGCATATTGAGGCTGTTGCCGCAACCGGTATAATCCAGATAATAGCGCTGATCGTCGGTCAGGCGATAATAGTAGGCGTTGTCAATGCCCTTAAAGGAGAACATCGGCCCGAAGTGATTGCCCTCGGCCGTGTGGTTGTAGACGACATCGAGAATAACCTCGATACCGGCCTTATGCAGCAATTTCACCATCTGTTTGAATTCGGCACTTGCACCACCGGCACAGGTACCGGAGACATATTCATCATGGGGGGCAAAATACCCGATACTATTATAACCCCAGTAGTTGCTCAGACCTCGTTCAATCAAACCCTTATCATGGACAAACTGATGGATAGGCATAAGTTCAATCGCCGTGATGCCCAGTTGGGTGAGATATTTGATGATAGCCGGATGGGACAGCCCTGCATAGGTACCCCGTAATTCGGCAGGCACGTCAGGGTGATTCATGGTTAAGCCCTTTACATGGGTTTCGTAGATGAGCGATTCATGCCAGGGTATGCGGAGAAGGCGATCTCCCTCCCAGTCAAAATAAGGTTGATGTACCACACAACGTAAAATAAAAGGGCTATTGTCACTGTCACTGCGCTCTTCGGAATCAGTGTCGAATTGATAGGGAAAGACAGCCTCATCCCATTTGATCTGCCCACTGAAGGCCTTGGCATAGGGATCGAGGAGCAGCTTCGACGGATTGCATCTCAGACCGGATTCTGGTTCCCATGGGCCATGAACCCGGTAAGCGTACCGCTGCCCCGGGCCTACGGTGGGGAGATAGCCATGCCAGCAATAGCCTGTCACTTCCTCCAGATCAAGGCGTGTCTCTTTGTTACCCTCGTCAAAGAGACATAATTGAACCCTCTCGGCGATCTCGGAAAACAAAGAAAAATTGGTGCCGACTCCATCAAAGGTGGCACCAAGCGGATAAGGATAACCTGCCAATAATTTCATATCAATCACCGCTCCTTTTAGTACCTTAGAAATCCATTCTTGTTTTTTAAGAATGGATTTCGTGAAGGTACTTATCCCGGCTTTCTTCCAGTTTACGGGGTTAGTACCTTAGAAATACATTCTTGCTTTTTAAGAATGGATTTCGTGAAGGTACTTATCCCGGCTAATTTCCCGATTACCGGGGTTAGTATAGGAATTACTCTATCATGCCCCTTACATCATACGGCCGGGGTAGTCATGCATCACCTACCGACGGCATGGGCATTCACCATAAAATTATCTGCTTATGGCTATCATGCAAAACTTCTGCCCGTTTGCTCTTAATCAACGAAAAATATGAATGTGCCAGGAGACTGCTGTTGCTTCCCGTCTTTCAACAAAAGATCTACTGATTACCAATGGACCTCAAGTGGATTCATCTCGTCGGGGTCTTACCTGGAATACTGTCCGACGTGGTCGGACAGTTACTGCCTGGTCGGACTCGTGCCAGGAGGCACCTGAGGATATCTTCTAGGACCAACAATCCGAGAGCAGCCCATCGGGCCGCGATGCCTTTGACGCTGAAGATCACATTCAGATAATCGGAATTGCAATAATTGCCCGAATCGGGTAGGCGCGCTGTTGAAAGAGTGGCAATGATAGAAGATCCACTTCGCATTGGTAAACCGTAGTGCGTCTACTACCCATACAGTCTTAAAAACCGATCTTCCAGCACCCTGAGGTATTTCTCTTTCATTTCCTCCGACAAGAAACTGACAGCAACTAATTGTTCCCAGGTCGTACGTGCCTGCTTCAATTCCAGCATTACCTTATCAATCACCCGGATGGTCAACTGTAATCGAATCCGTCCGAAATAATCTACTAAATCCCGTCGTTTCAGCCGGTTCTTTTTACCATTTAACGGCAGGGCGAGTTCTTCCTCCGGATGAGGCAAAGCAATGGTTGTATTCAGCAGGTCGTAGGCCGGAGACAACCCTATAACGTCATTTCTGTATATAATGGAAAAGTTTTTCAGATGCATATCTTCATTACCAATCAGAAAACAGAACAAAATTAGACGAAATAATTTGAGCCTTTCAACAGCCGGAAAGGTGCAGTATCTGTCTATCAAGCTTACCACTTGTTCCATACTGGATCGATATTTTGTCTCACGTGAGAGTCCAGCGAGTTGGGCAAAATCTTCAACATGCACCTTGTCGTTACGGCCAACTCTGTCAAAACGGCGGATGAAATAATTCAACTGTCGGTCACGGCCATAAAGCAGACCATGCAGGGGCACCTCAATTCCTACAATACGTGCCAATCGCATGGTCAGATCTTCATTCTCCGGCACCTCCGGATAGTCCGCAGTTTGGGGTTTGAAAATATAATGGCCGCCCCGGTCAACAAAATCAAATTGCTGATCTTTGATGTTCAGTTGTGCCGACAATTTTGGTTGTACACCCTGGATAGACATTTTCTCAGCACGCGCAGCTGCCTCCCAGCGTAACTCCTGGGCGGTAAATGGTAGATCTTTCAATCCTGTCAGACGCCGGGAGAGAAGTTTCAAACCTTGTTCGGAATATACCCCGACACAAGGCTCGTAGGTGATAGGGCATCGGTTCATTTGTACCTTTCTGCCACTGTAGGTTCACTCACCGTTACCGCACCTACTGTATCAGCTCCAACCTGAAGCAGCTGCCCAAACCTGTCATTCCGATCGATTTTTCTCCGGCGCAAAAGAGCTTCAAGTTGAAATCCCTCCGGCAGTAAGCCGTCAAAAAATGGAGGGAAGCTATCAAATTGATAGGCTTCACTCCGAACCGGCATGGTCACCGAAATCGGGGGGCCGGCATAGTTCGGTGCATAACTGAAGCGATACTTCCCATCATCGTCCAGCTGGATAAGCTGTCCGGCCATAATATTTTTAAAAAACACATCCGCAATCCGCATCAGGATACTCCTTTAAAAAACTCTCCCGAAGGGGACTTTGAAAGTTGAGATCGATGTTAAGAACCTGGAGAACTTTCAGTAAGTTATCCAGGCGGATACTTAGTTTGCCTTTTTCCATTTCATAAATCAGATTTTTACCGACACCAGCCATTTCAGCAAGCTCAAGCTGGGTCAATCCACTGCGCTTTCTGTGAAACCTAATAATGCGTGCGAGCTGTCTCTTCATGCTTCCTCCCTGTTTAACGGGAAAATAAACGGTTACGTGCAAAAGATAGCAACCTAGAATCATTAGTCAACACTTTTTCCCTATAAACGAGTAAAAATCACCGAACAAGCCTTAGAAACAGCACATTCATCTGAATTTCATCTATTTTCCCTGTAAACAGGAAGAAATCTGATCTTTTCGCAAAATCTCCAGAAGAGTTTGCCTCCTATTTCCCTCGTTCAACTTGGCTGCCAACAAGGAGAAAGTTTCCGCTAACCCTTGTACTCGTTGAGCTGAGAAAGAAACGATGACAACATTAAATGATATTGGCGACTGCTCCATGAGCGCTTATCTTGTCTGGACAGGTGTATCTCACAGAAGGTGTAATCCGATTTTCAGAAGCACAACCCGAGGCCCGAAATATCGGGGGACAACCATGAATATTCTCATCTGCGGCGCGGGGTTTACCTGCGAAGCACTTCTCAAACGCTTTGGTTCAGCCTGGCGAACGACCCTGATCGACAAGGATGCCGACCGCCTGAACCTGCTGTCCAGGCAGTACGAAACCATTGCCCGCGTCATACCCGGAGACGCCTCCAGTCCGGTCGTGCTGGAAGAATCGGTCTTGGCCGACCACGACTATGTGCTCGCCCTGACGTACGATGACCGCGTTAATCTTGCCGTTGCCCGATTCGCGCGGGAGGCGGGTAAGATGCACATCATGGCACTGGTCTACCAGGCCGAAAATCTGCCGCAGTTCGAGGAGCTGGAGGTAAATACCATCCATGTGACCGGGGCGGTATCCAGCACCATTTTCCACTACCTCCAGGACCCGCGGATCATCGTAACACCGGTTGCCCAGGGGCGTGCCGACTTGCTGGAAGTGGAAATCGGGCCGCAACTGCAACCGATTGGCAGATTGTTCGAATCGACGCCGGATGCCAACTGGCGCGTCGTCGGTCTGCTGCGCAAGAACCTCCTCTCGGACTATAGCCCCCAAACCGAGCTGCAACGCGGTGACCGGCTGCTGATCCTGGGACAGACGGACGTTTTCCGTCAGGTCTGTGACCTGATCGGCTGCGATGAACCGCACTTTCCCCGGTTCTACGGCAACTTTCTGGCCCTCGCCATTCCAGGGGACCAGCCCGACCGGGGAGAGAGCCTGTTTAAGGAGGGGCTCTACCTGGTGCGCAACAGCAAGCTCCAGCAGATGGTTGCCTTCTGTGGGCAAAGCGCTTCCGCGGATCTCGGTCGCCAGATGGGATCACCCCGGCAATTGCCGTTGGAGGTGGTGGAAACCGAGGGTCATCTGTTGACCGCTGTCCATCGGCGTTGCGAGGAAACCAACGTGGGGATCGTGATGGTGCCGCTGTTAGAGAAGGCTTTTTTCGATACGCTCACTAAGCCACTGCATATCTCCCTGGCGCACAGCCTGCCCTGTCCCTTGATGGTAGCCCGGAACACCTTCCCGTATGACCGCATCCTTGTCCCGTTCAATGGTGCCGCCAGTTCCATCACCGCACTGGAAGCCGCCCTGGATCTGGCTTCACAAATCGATGCCCAGGTAACCGCAGTCGTTGTCGAGGAGCCTGATTTCCTACACAGCACCACGGAAAAAGCTACCTGGGCCAAAAGTCTGCTGAACCAGGTACGCCGGCTTGCTCTGCCCTACAAGCGTACGGTCGAGGAAGTGATTAAGACCGGCAATCCGGTGACTGAGCTTACGGCGATGAGCAAGGCTTTCAATCTCATAGTCATCGGCAGCACCACGGAGGAAAAGGAATTTTTGGAGCCGCATGTCGGTGAATTGCTCGTGCGGAAGAGTGGTTGTTCGATTTTGATCCTCACCAATTGAGTTCTTGTGCATCCCGGATCGGCCGGGTCCGCCCGGTCGTAGTGTCAACATCGCAAGAGAAGGTTCGCTATGATATTTGAACATGCCTGGTCCCTTTTGCTGATCACCCTGGCCGCCGCCCTCCTGCCCGGATTGAGCCGCCTGGTAAGGATGCCCGGCATCGTTCTTGAAATCCTGTTCGGCGTCTTGATCGGAAAGAGCCTGCTGAATCTCGACGTTTCCGGCCAATGGTTGCCGTTTCTTGCCCAACTTGGCTTTTTGCTGCTGATGTTCCAGGCCGGCATGGAACTCGATGTGGCCTTGCTGGTCAGGCAGCGGAAAGGCCAGCTGGCTTTACAACTGGCGGTATTCACCGCCACCGTGGGTCTGTCCTGGGCGGCCGCTGTCTTTTTCGGGAGGGGCTTCTATCTCGCCCTGGTGCTCTCGACGACCTCGCTGGGCCTGGTGGTGCCGACGCTCAAGGAAGCCGGAATCAGCAGGACCACCGTTGGGCAGACTGTATTAATAGCCGCAACCCTGGCCGATTTTCTCACCTTGCTCGGTATTACTTTTTATGTTTTGTGGCACCAGTATGGTTTCAGCTGGCGTTTTCTGCTCCCTCTGCCGCTCTTTGCCGGTTTCGTTCTCTTGCTCAAACTCGGCCGGCTCTGGGCCTGGTGGCATCCTCACATCGCCGGGCGAATGCTGGCCGCGGATGATAACGAGGAGATTGGGGTCAGAATTTCCCTGGCCCTGCTCTTTTTTTTCATCGCCCTGAGCGAGCTGGTCAACCTGGAACCCGTGCTGGGTGCATTCCTGGGCGGGGCGCTGCTGTCGGTGGTATTCCGGGAGAAAGGACATCTCGAACTCAAGCTTTCCGGGATCGGCTACGGTTTTTTGATCCCCATTTTTTTCATAAATGTGGGGATGAACTTCGATCTCCGCCAAATCCTGACGCCGTCCAGTCTGGCCTTCACCCTCAAGTTGCTTGCTGCAGCCATGGCGGTGAAAATCATTCCCAGCCTGCTGTTTATGTTTAACCGCGTACCGCCGCGTCAGGCGCTTTCGATCGGGACGCTCCTTTCGGCCCGCCTCAGCCTGATCATCGTCGCCGCCACTATCGGTCTCGAGATGAATTTCATCTCGGTGCAATTCAAGGATGCCGTTATCCTGTTGGCGGTGATGACCTGCCTGCTCGGCCCCAGCCTGTTCAAACTGCTGTTCCGACCACTTGCACCCGAAACCTGAAATCCACATCATACTTTTCACCGAGTTTTCATCGGGAATCGCAGGCAACTTTTTCTCTTTATAGAGAATTAATGGCACGAATTATATATGCAACATGGTTCACCCGATGACTGCAAGGTGGCTGATGCAGGTCTTGAACAGCGAGGGCAAACGTGCGGGGTTCAATGTCGCCATATAACATTGACTCCGTAGAGGAAGGGGCGTATGATCATATCGCATTATTTTCAATGGAGAAATCACGCAGACCGTGCTTAACTGCAACCCTCCGCACACTTACGTCAGGTTTTAAGGATTACCAATGGCCAGGAAAACAGCAACCCCGAAAAACGATAAAGGCTTCGAAGAGTCCCTCTGGGATTCGGCAAACCGGCTGCGCGGCAGCGTCGAATCGTCGGAATATAAACACGTCGTCCTCAGTTTAATCTTCCTCAAATTCGTCTCGGACAAGTTTGAGGTGCGCCGGGCGGAACTGCACGCCGAAGGCAAGGGACAATACGCTGATATGGTGGAGTTTTACACCATGAAAAACATCTTCTACCTGCCGGAAACTTCACGCTGGAGCCATATCCAGCAGCACGCCAAGCAGGGCGATATCGCCATCAGAATCGACTCGGCCCTGACTGCCGTGGAAAAGAGCAATGCCTCGCTGAAAGGCGCCCTGCCGGACAAATATTTTTCCCGTATCGGCCTTGATGGCAGCAAGCTCTCGGCCCTGATCGATACGATCAACAACATCGACACGGTAAAGGACAAGGAGGAGGATGTGGTCGGCCGGGTCTATGAATATTTTCTCGGCAAGTTTGCCGCCTCCGAGGGCAAGCTGGGAGGCGAGTTCTATACGCCCAAGTGCGTGGTCAACCTGATCGCCGAAATGATCGAGCCGTACAAAGGCAAGATTTATGACCCCTGCTGCGGCTCGGGCGGCATGTTCGTGCAGTCGCTCAAGTTTGTGCAAAGCCACCACGGCAATACCAAGGATATTTCGGTCTATGGCCAGGAGTTCACCGCCACCACCTACAAGCTGGCCAAGATGAATCTTGCGGTGCGCGGGCTGTCGGCCAATCTCGGCGAAGTCCCCGCGGATACCTTCTTTAAGGATCAGCACCCTGATCTAAAGGCCGACTACATTATGGCCAATCCGCCCTTCAATCTAAAGGAATGGCGGGCCGTCGACGAGCTGACCGACGATTCCCGCTGGAACGGCTACGAGACCCCGCCCACCGGCAACGCCAACTACGCCTGGATTCTGCATATGGTCTCCAAGCTCTCCGAGCACGGCGTCGCCGGCTTCGTTCTGGCCAACGGCTCCATGTCCACCAACACCAGCGGCGAAGGGACGATCCGCCGGAAACTGGTGGAAAACGACCTCGTCGACTGCATGATCGCCCTGCCCGGCCAACTCTTCTACACCACCCAGATTCCCGTCTGCCTCTGGTTCCTGAGTAGGAATAAAAAGGCCGACAGTGAGCGCGGCTACCGCAACCGGGAGGGCGAGACGCTTTTTATTGACGCCCGCAAGATGGGCTCGATGATTAGCCGCACGCAGAAGGAACTGCTTGGTGAAGATATTGCGGCTATCGCTAAAACCTACCACTCGTGGAGGAGTAGGAGCGTGGGCGTCCCGCCCGCATTAAATAACGAAGAAGCGGGCGAGACGCCCGCGCTCCCTCCATACGAAGACATTGCCGGCTATTGCAAATCGGCCACCCTCGAAGAGATGCGCAAGCACGATTTCGTGCTCACGCCCGGGCGTTATGTTGGTGCTGCGGATATTGAGGATGATGGAATTCCTTTTGAGACGAAGATGAGGGAGATGAGCCGGATGTTGTATGCGCAGATGGAGGAATCGGCAAAGTTGGATGAGGTGATTCGCGAAAATTTGGAGGGGTTGGGTTATGGGGAGTGAGTGGAAACGAAAATACGCATCGCTGAACTAGTTGAAGCCGAGCAATAGATAATAGCGGTACAAACTGATCCTTATCATGAACATGGGCTTTGAAGGCAACTGAAACTGGCTGTATCTCTGGTTCAAGGAGGTTTCCCTGATTATCAGTTCGCGAAATGCCAAGTTAGTTCGAGATCAAGATCACCAAAGCTGGTTGTAGATCTAGGCAACCACTAACGAAATGACTACTAAATTCATTACTCGATCGGAAATCGCATTGGTCGCAAAGGTGCCAGTTGATGGAAGATGCTACGATTGATGAACATCAAGACGTTGGTTCATCGGGTTAGATGGTATTCGAATTAGATTAGATGATTGCCATGACCTTCGCTATATTAGTTATTAGGTTCGAAGCCCAGTCATCTGAGCTGATTTACAAACATGCTGAAGGGACTACGGTGCTGCTCGATCAAGCTCAGAAAGTTCCTCGACTTACTGAATTCTGTCTACGCAATCCCACCCCTCCCGAGCAAAAAGCGATCGCCCACATCCTAGGTTCATTAGATGACAAGATTGAATTAAATCGGCGAATGAATGCGACGCTGGAAGGGATGGCGCAGGCGCTCTTTAAAAGTTGGTTTGTGGACTTTGACCCGGTGATCGACAATGCCCTCGTCGCCGGAAATCCGATTCCCGAGGAACTCGCCGAACGCGCCGAAATCCGCCGCCATGCCCTCACCGATGGCACCGCTAACCGCGAAGCTGCCAAACAATTCCCCGCTGCCTTCCAACTCACCGAAGAAATGGGCTGGATTCCTGAGGGGTGGGAGATTGTAATGCTAAACGAACTGATAGAAGTAAAATACGGAAAAGATCACAAGAAATTACGAGAAGGTAACATCCCCGTATATGGTTCAGGTGGCATTATGCGATTTGCTGATCAGTCTCTATACAAAGGTGAATCTATACTCATTCCAAGAAAGGGAACCCTAAGTAATCTTATGTATGTTGATGAGGAATTTTGGTCAGTTGATACAATGTTCTATTCGATTCCAAAAGCTAGGAACTTAGCTAAATATGTGTTTTACTATCTCAAGACTTTTGACTTCATCTCTATGAATGTTGGTTCTGCAGTGCCAAGCATGACGACTAAGGTTCTCAATAACATTAGAGTATTAAATCCAAACAAATCAATACTCAAAAATTTCGACGATTTGTTGTCTGTTTATTTCGAAAAAATGGATACGAATATAAAGCAGTCGAATTCTTTGGCAAACCTCCGAGACACCCTCCTCCCCAAACTAATCTCCGGAGAACTCCGTATCCCCGAAGTCAAAAAAATAGCCGAGGATGCGTTAGCATGAAAACCCATGATGCAACCATGCGGGCGGGGACGCCCGCGCTCCTCTCCCTCCCTCCCTTCGAGGGGGTGGCATTCGCGAGGATATATACCACATTTCGATGTGAGTGGACTTTATCAAGCCATCACCTACCGTTTAGGCGATTCTTTACCCAGGAGCGCGGGCGTCCCGCCCGCTTTGCCCGCACCACCCTCCGAGCGCCGCCAACACATCGAACAGGAACTCAACAAGGGTTACGGTTCCTGCATTTTGCGCGACCAGAGAATTGCCAGGATCGTGGTGGATGCGTGGACATACTTTGACGGCAAGCGTTATGAGCTGGTGGCCTATGTGGTGATGCCCAATCATGTGCATGTGTTGATCAAGACCTACGAGGGCTGTCCATTATCGAAGGTGATTCATTCATGGAAGTCCTTTACGGCGCATGCAATTAACGAGCATTTGAAAACATGCGGGCGAGACGCCCATGCTCCCATGTGGCAAAACGATTATTTTGATCGTTTTATTCGTGATGATAGGCATTTTGCTCAAGCGATTACCTACATTCATGAAAATCCAGTCAAGGCCGGCTTATGCGGACACGCAGGTGAATGGCCTTGGTCGAGCATACATGAGGAGCGTCATGTCTAACCCCTTCACCGAAGCCCAACTCGAAGCAGCCATCATCGAGCTCCTCGGCGAGGCGGGGTATCCGCATCTGCTTGGGGAAACCATTGCCCGGCAGGCCCAAGAAGTCCTGATCAAGGACGACCTGCGGGCATTTCTGGCCACGCAGTATGCAGAAGATGGCATCACCGCTGTCGAAATCGAGGCAGTGATTCATCAATTGGCAGGCTACTCGGCGGCGGATCTCTATACGAGCAATAAGGCGATCATGAAGCTGGTCTCGGATGGATTTCTACTCAAGCGTGAAGACCGTGACCAAAAAGACCTCTTTGTGCAGTTGCTCGATTATTCGGACCTGGTCGCCTTTAGGCAACCGCAGGCGGGCGAAGTACCGTGGATTACGGCGGAAAAAGAGGCGGTTTACCAAAATGGCAACCTGGCGGGCGGCAACATTATCAAGATGGTCAGTCAGCTGGAGATCACCGGCTATGAGAAGCGCATACCGGATGCCATCCTCTACATCAACGGGCTGCCGCTGGTAGTCTTTGAATTCAAAAGCGCGATCCGTGAGGAAGCAACAATTCACGATGCCTTCGTCCAACTGACGGTTCGCTACAAGCGCGACATCCCGGAACTGTTTAAATACAATGCCTTCTGCGTGATCAGCGACGGGGTGAACAATAAGGCCGGATCGTTTTTCGCGCCCTATGAATTCTTCTACGCCTGGCGCAAGACGGACGGCGGCGACCTGATCGAAAAGGATGGCATCAATTCGCTCTACTCGATGATCAAGGGACTATTTCACCCGAAGCGCCTGCTGCGATGTGATCCGCAATTTTGTTTATTTGCCGGACACCTCGCGACAGGAGGAGAAGATCCTTTGCCGCTATCCGCAATATTACGCGGCAACCAAGCTGTATCACAACATCCTGCAGCATATGCAAGCCCGGCAGGCGATGGCAAGGGCGGCACCTACTTTGGCGCGACCGGCTGCGGCAAGAGCTTTACCATGCTGTTTCTGACGCGGCTGTTGATGAAGAGTGTCGCATGTCAAGCCCGACCATTGTCTTGATCACCGACCGCACCGATCTTGGATGACCAGCTCTCCGGCCTCTTTACCAACGGCAAGGGCTACATCGGCGATGAGTCGGTGATCAGTGTGGAGAGCCGCATGCAGCTGCGCGAACTGCTCAAGGGGCGTAACAGCGGCGGGGTTTTTCTTACCACCATCCATAAGTTTACCGAGGATACCGAACTGCTGACCGAGCGCAGCAACGTCATCTGTATCTCGGATGAGGCACACCGCAGCCAGGTCAATCTGGATCAGAAAGTACGAGTCACCGAAGACGGGGTGAAGCGGACCTACGGCTTTGCCAAGATACCTGCACGACTCGCTGCCGAACGCGACCTATGTCGGCTTCACCGGCACGCCGATCGATGCGACGCTGGATGTCTTCGGCGAGGTGGTGGACGCCTACACCATGACCGAATCGGTGGCCGACGAGATCACCGTGCGCATCGTCTACGAAGGCCGGGCGGCCAAGGTACTGCTCGACAACAACAAGCTGAAGGAGATCGAAGACTACTACGCCAGGTGCGCGGAAGACGGGGCCAGCGACTACGCCGATTGAGGAGAGCAAGAAGGCCAATGCTGCAGATGAACGGCGATCCTCGGTGATCCCGACCGAATAAAGGCCTTGGCTGCCGATTTCGTCGACCATTATGAGGCGCGCATCGAAGAAGGCGCGACGGTCGAGGGCAAGGCCATGTTCGTCAGCAGCAGCCGCGACAATCGCCTATGACTTCTACAGGGAAGTGATTGCCCTGCGTCCCGAATGGGCCGAAGTGAAGGTCTGTGCCGACGGGGAGGAACTGACGGCGCAGGAGAAGAAAACAGATCATGCCCATGGAACGCATCAAATGATGATGACCCGCGGCAAGGATGATGCAAAAGAGCTTGTACGATATGCTGGGCACCAAAGAGTACCGCAAGGAACTGGATCGGCAGTTCAAAACCGCCAAATCCAACTTCAAGATCGCCATCGTGGTGGACATGTGGCTCACCGGCTTTGATGTGCCTTTTCTCGACAGCATGTACATCGACAAGCCGATCCAACGCCACAACCTGATCCAGACCATCTCCCGGGTCAACCGCAAATATCGAGGGGAAAGAAAAAGGGTTGGTCATCGATTACATCGGCATCAAGAAACAGATGAACCTGGCCCTGGCCCATTACGCCAAAGCGGACACAGCAGAACATCGAGGAAATCGCGGCAATCCATCATCGTGGTGAAAGACCATCTGGACCTGCTGAGGAAGATCTTCCACAAGTTTGATGCCACGCCCTATTTTTCCGGGCAGCCCGATCGCAGCAGCTGCATTGCCTGAACATGGCGGCGGAATATGCCCAGATCACCGACAAGATCGAGAAACGCTTCATGTTCCTGGTCAAACGGCTGAAAGCCGCCTATGACATCTGCTGCGGTTCGTGATGGATTGAGCCAGGACGAGCGGGACCATGATCCACTTCTATCTGGCGGTGCGGTCCATCGTTTTCAAGCTCACCAAGGGCAATGCCCCCGACGCCGCGCAGATGAACGCCAAAGTGCAAGAAATGATCGCCGAGGCCCTGAAGAGCGACGGGGTCGAGGAAATCTTCAAGATGGGCCAAGAGGATACGACCGAGGTGGATATTTTCGACGCTGATTACATGGCCAAGATTGAAAAGATCAAACTGCCCAACACCAAGAATCAAGCTGCTGCAGCAGTTGCTGGCTAAGGCCATTGAGGAGTTCAAGAAGGTCAATAAAGTCAAAGGCGTGGATTTTTCCAAGCAAGTTCAAGTCGTTGGTCGAAAAATACAACGACCGGACCGAGGAGGACGAGTGCTGGTCAGCGAACGTGCTGGAAGAGTTCACCGACGAGATCATCGACCTGTACCACGCCCTGAAAAAGGAGAAGGACTCATTCACCGATCTGGGCATCGATCTCGAAGAAAAGGCCTTCTACGACATCCTCAAAGCCCTGACGATCAAATACGATTTTGCCTACCCGGAAGACAAACTCCTCGACCTGGCCAAAAGCAGTAAAAATCGTGGTCGACGACAAGGCCAAATACACCGACTGGAGCCAACGCGAGCGACATCAAGGCCGAACTGAAGGTCGATCTGATTATTCTCCTTGCTGAAAATGGTTATCCCGCCAGTCGATCGGGATGAGGTGTATAAAGAGATTTTCGAGCAGGCGGAGAATTTCAAGAAAAACCGTGGTGGAGTGGTTGGCTGACAGAGATGAAAGCCATTGTTAAGATTGAAGATAATGTATCTTTTGGCTCATTGTATTTTTTCAAAATGCAAAAAGCATTAACAAGGGCTGAGACTCGTATGGTGCAAAAATACTACTCAAAAGAAGAAAAATTTAATGAATTAAAGAATTGGCTAGATGAGCCTCAATAAGATAATTTAATAAAAGAAGATTCCAGATATTGTGATATGTTTGCCAACAAATTGTTCCAGCGAAAGCCGCGAACAGCGGGACTTGCACTGAACTCTACGTTGGGCAATCATTGAATTGAAAGGATGAGCATGGATAAGGAAGAGAAGCGGATCGCAAAAGCACTTGCCGCCAAAGAAGTGCCGGAAGTCGACGAGGGCAACCTATTGAAATACAGGAAATATCTCCTGGAACGAATGGCTAAGGATACCGTTCTCACGGGAAGGGAGGACTTTCCTTGGGAAGAGAAATATGTCTTTTCTTCCGGAAACCAAGCCGAAGATGAGGAACTCAAAAAGGAAAACCCATCGTTTAAAGACGAATTTAAACTCATCGGCATATCTGAAAAAGAGATCGAGGAGAACGACCTCGTTGCTCAAGTTGAGCTGCTATCCGACCAAAAATGCTTTAAAATCGGTCTTTCGTGGTTGACGACAAAGAAGGTTCATCCGACTAAAGTGAACCTGGTACTTACCAGGAACCCGGCCGGGCTGATTATGGATCCCGTGGTCTGTCCCCGCTTTACACCCAAGACCGGGCATCGTTTTTCGCATTAATGGTAGGAACACCCGTAACCTTTGAACTTGACGTTCAGCAGTAACAAAAAAAGGAAAAATGAGATGGCAAAATGTTCAGTATGTAATTCCCGGAAAGGGAAAAGAAAATGCATGGCGGACACAACATTTATCTGTAGCCTTTGTTGTGGTCAAACTCGCACCCCTGATAAATGCACAGGGTGTTCATTCTACAAAGATGTATCAAGCAAGAGGAATTATAGAAAAGTTCCGTACTTTGAAGTCCAAGAAATGGCAAACTCTTATGCGCTCCAGGATATTTCAAATACAGTTGAATCTCTCCTATGTGCTTTTGATCTTGAGGCGGACAAATTCACCGATGAAACTGCGGCGAAACTATTAGAAATAGCTTTTGACAAATATCATTTCAAAGATACAGAATTACTCTTCAAAAATGATGAACAAAAGGATTGGTTCGAGAAAATGTCACAGACAATTGAGGAGGATTTTTCTAATATTCCAGAAGAACTCCTTATAAAGGTTTTGGCTTCGGTATATAGATCACTACAAAGACGAACAAGCGGTGGCAAAGAGTACTTACAGTTTACCCATCAATATGTAGGTGTGAGAGTTGCACCGGGAGCAAGAATTTTAACCCGATGAATTTTAATTCTTCGGTAATAACACAAACAACAACCTATAGGTTCAATATAGGTTCAATATAGGTTCAAAAACCGTAGGGTCAGCTCAAGGATTATGTTGTTTCGATATACCATAAATGGTCTCTGTTAATTTCCGATCCGACCAGTCAAAAAAACAACTCTTCAAGAATGACCCCATTTTCGGTCACTCAAGCAACGGGTTCAACATATAGAGGATATCACTTTCCCTTGACGGATAAGGGCTCATGATGTTGGCCTTGTGCAGTTCCTTCACTGTTGTGCCATCGAGCATGGCCTGCTTGAAAGTGTTGATCAGACCTGTGGCGTTATCAGAGAGGATATGTGCTCCGAGGATTTTATTATCGGCATCCACCAGGATTTTGTATGCAGCGTGCTTCATACCGACACGGCGGTAGGTAGGCCAGCTCAGCTCTTTATCAAAACTCATCCAATATTTTGTTCCTGCCTTGATCAGTTCATCTTCCGTTTTTCCCACCATGCCGAGCATCGGATAGGTGAACAGCATTGCCGGGGTCGCGCTGTAGTCAATTGAAACAGGTGCTCCCTGATTGTCACGGGCGATAATATTTGCTGCCGCCGTATGTCCCTCACTATCGGCCACACGGGCAAGCTGCAGAGTTGCGGCAGAGTCGCCTATGGCAAAAACCTTGGGGTTAGAGGTGGCCATGTGAGTGTTGACCTCTATCCCGCGGCGGTTAAAGCTAATTCCGGCTGCCTCAAGGTTAAGTGCATCGATATTGGCTGTACGGCCGGCACCATGAACAATGAGGTCTGTTTCAATAGATTCGCCGGACTTTAACCTCACTAGAAAACCATTAGTTCCTCTGGAGAGAGACTCAATATCGATGCCGGTCCTGATTTGCATACCTTCTGTACGGCTTGCCTTGACAAGTTCTCCTACCATCTCTGCGTCAAAAGGACCGAGTGGTCTGTCCATGACTTCAAGGATATAAACCTCGTGCGGATCGCTACCAAGACGAGCGACAAAATGCGCAAATTCAAAAGAGATGAAGCCGCCGCCAATGAAAACTATTCGTTTCGGCAATTTTTCAAGATCAAGAAAATCATTGCTCGATATCATATGTTCACTCCCATCAATCGGTAGTGGCATAGGAATTGCGCCGGTGGCGATAATAGCAAAACGCGGCTTAATCGATGTTCCATTCACCTCTATGATATCAGCATCAGCGAATACTGCTTCTCCTTCGATATATTCGATGCCGTTACCTTTCAGGTTTGCAATGGTTGTTTCAGGAATTTCAGATGTAAATCCATTTTTTGCCTCAAGTACCTGCTGCCAGCTGACAGACGGGAGTTTTGTAATTCCAATGCCCTGCAGATGCTTGCACCGGGCGGCAATTTCAGTCAGTTCGTAGAACCATTTTTTGGCTTGGCAACCATGCAGAGCGCATATTCCGCCTGGCTCCCCGGTTTTTTCCACCACGGCAACACTATACCCTTCGGCCACCAGATCAAAGGCTGCTGTCTGACCAGCCGTTCCTGCACCAATTATCAACACGTCCAGTTCTTTCATGCTCAGTCCCCCCTTTTTAAAGCAGTATACCTAGCTGCGATAGCTCTGTTTTGTGGTTTTTTTCAATCGGCCCAAGCTCAGCTTTCCAAATACAATAAGCTGTTTTATTGTTGATGCTGAAAGAACTAAAAATATTGTGATTACCAATGAGACTCGGCTGAATTCAGGTCGCCCTGGTTTAAGGTCTAGCAACACCCCTTTTTTGCAGCTTTGATAGTGTCAATCCATACGGCAGGTTATATTTGACCATATGGTCAAATATAACCTGGGACAGATGACTAAAGATTACGACCGGGCTCCAGCCTTGCAGTCCATTTTCCACAATAAAGCATGGTGATGGGTAAAGTATTTTGAGAAAGCACCGCCTGGCACAATGCTTGCGTTATAAAAATCAAACCGGTCATCGCCAAAAAGTTGTGGTGTGGTGACGGACCCGCAGGTCGGAATGTTCCGGAAAAGGCCTTAATCGACTTTATCAAAGGAGATCATATGAGTACAAAGGAAGTGTTTAAACAGAAGATGGAAGCTGAAGTCGCACGCGCCCAAACAGAGTTGGCCGGATTTCGGGCCCGAGGAATGGGATTCACTGCCGAAGCTAAGGATAGACATGATGCGCATGTTGCAGAACTTGAGCAAAAGCTGGACGCCACGAAAGCCAGACTGAGAGAGCTTGGCGATGCTGAAGAGCACGTATGGGAAAGTCTCAAGGACGGTGTGGAAGATACTTGGGGTACACTGCAAGACGCCCTCCAGGATGCCGTGGAAAACTTTAAGCCCGAGCCACCCATTGCCGGTCAAGATTGATCGGATGAAAGTGATAAACGATTTCATAAAGAACAGTGTCACCAATTGCCGAGTCTGAGCTATTACGTGGCACTGTAAGTTTGGTCATATTGCGAGAAAAATGTGCATGATCTTCAGCCAAAAAGCAGTAAGATGCTTCTTGTGTGCTGACGATTACCCTCAACTCCCCTGCTTTGATCGCAATGAATCCAAACAATCAGATCACCCTGTTACACAACGGGGAAGCTTATTTTCCAATGCTCGAAGCAGCCCTTGACCGAGCTGAACATCGAATATACCTGGAAAGCTATATTTTTGAAAACGACCAGACTGGGCGCCGTATTGCCGAAGCGCTCCGACGAGCCGCCATGCGTGGGGTAAAAACTCATCTGCTGATCGATGGATTCGGCTCGAACAGTCTGCCGAAGACTATGATCGATTACCTTGAAAAGGCCGGCGTATTGGTGATGAAATTCCGGCCTAAGATATCTCCATGGACGTTCCGGCGCCGGAGGCTGCGCCGCCTGCACCGGAAAATTGTCGTCGTCGACCGGCAGTTGGCATTTGTCGGTGGCATGAACATTATCGGTGATACGGAAATCTCCGGCCGAAAATCACCCCAATTTGACTATGCGGTACGCGTCGAAGGACCGTTGGTACTGCAAATTTATAACTCCTGCCGTCGGCTGTGGTTAAGGGTAGCCTGGTCCCACCACCTTCGTTTTGTTCGGGACCGGGACCACGCAAGAAATTCGCCTCCTCCAAAAAAGGCGGGAAACATGCGCTCTGCTTTTCTGGTTCGAGATAATTTCCGTCATCGTCGTGATATTGAAGATGCCTATTTACAGGCAATCCGCCAGGCGAAAAGTGAAATTATTCTGGCAAACGCCTATTTTCTGCCCGGCTTAAATTTTCGCCATGCACTTTTGGCTGCAGCCCGCCGTGGAGTCCGGGTGGTATTGCTCCTGCAGGGACAAATGGATCATCCATTGGCTTATTATGCAACACGTGCACTCTTCGGCAGCTTCCTCGATCAGGGAATCGAAATCTATGAATACCATAAAAGCATTATGCACGCCAAGGTCGCGGTGATCGACAACCATTGGGCGACGGTGGGATCTTCAAATCTCGACCCTTTCAGTCTGCTGCTTGCTCTTGAGGCAAATATCGTCGTCGATGACCGGAACTTTGCCGCAGCATTAAAGGACAACTTGGAACAAGCTATTTCGGTGGGACCGAGGCGGCTCCCTGAGCATCATTGGCGATCACAGCCAATCATGTTGCGGTTGATGAGCTGGCTTAGTTACGGGCTGACAAGGATCCTGATCGGAATAGCGGGCTATGCACCAAAAAACAGAAAAGTGAGGGCGAAACCCCGAAAGCATTAATCCAGCCCTTTCTTCGTTTCCTGCCATCAATGGGGGCGATGTACCGGACGCAGGTCACATATGACCATTGGTTATATGTGACCCATGCGATATGGCGAATATCGATTTTGCCGCTCCTAAGTGTCAAAATCATTATCATGCAATATTCAAAAGATACTACATCGCTACAAGCAAAATAAAACTTGGCACAGGGCTTGCAGTGATATAATTAAACACAAACCGCACGGGCACTCCCGTCGGACACTTTAAGAGGGGTAACAAATGAGAACAAACACACTTCTGGCCATCATCCTTATAGCGTTGGGAATTGTGGCTTTCGCTTATCAGGGAATCACTTACACGACTAACGAAAAGGTGGTCGATATCGGTCCACTGGAAGTAACCGCGGAAAAAACCAAGACACTGCCGCTACCGCCAATTGTTGGAGCTCTGGCCCTCGCTGGAGGTATTGTGCTGTTGGTAGTTGGCAAGAAAAAAGGTTGAACAGAGCTGCCACGCACAGGCATCCACTGGTTAAATACCTCGCAGAGTATTTCTAAATCCACGCTTATCTCTTGTTGCGAGCGTAGTTTATAGCACCTTTATTGAGAAGGAGTCTCTCGTGAAAAATCTCGTATCGATAGTGTCCGTTCTGGCTTTCGCCCTGTCTATGTTAACTGGTTTTGTTTGGACGGCCGGTGCAACGGAAAAGTTTTCGTTAACTGCCACTGCCCCGACACCGGTTATGGAAAATGAGCAATTAGAAGATCGGGAACAAATATATGGTGTCCAACTTATGACGCCGCAAGAACGTCTTGCATTTCGTGCAAAAATGTCCGCAGCAAAAACATTAGAAGAGCGGGAGCGCATCCGCAAGGAAAATCACCAGGCCATGCAGGAACGAGCCAAGTCCCACGGTTTGACCTTGCCCGACCAGGTTCCCGCCGGTAAGCAAGGTATGAGCCAAGGCAAGGAGATGATGATCCAGAGCAATGAGATGGGCCAGGGCGATGGCATGGGGTCCGGTAACGGACAGAGTAAATGATCGTGGGAGAGAGTTCCCGATGAACGCCATAAAATGCAAACAGATTTGTAACGAACCGAGCTTCTGGAGCCAAAAGGCAGTAAGCTGAAGTCTCTGTTTAGAACCACATCGGAGCCAAGTTCAGATATGGCATTTGTACGGTGTGTGACAAGGAACTTTACCCAGAATTATAGCTGGGACCTGGAAGTACAGCTGAACCGTTATAACCCAACACCCTTATATCATCTCCAAGGAGGAAAACATGAACATAAATAATTTGCATATTAGCCTCGCACCGCTGATTTCACTAATCGCCGGCATACTGATTCTGGTCGCACCTCGTTTACTGAACTATATCGTGGCCATATATTTGATTGTTATCGGCCTCATCGGCCTGACGGGCGGCGGTAACTTTCACATGCGGTAATTGTAGGGGGTTACGAATAGCCAAAGTTTTTTCAATTATCAATCCTTGAGGCATCAACTTTTCCGGACTTGATCCGGAATCCAGAGGTACCAAAAAAATGGATTCCGGATCAAGTCCGGAATGACTGCAAGGAGAAGGCTTAAAATGAATTTTATGAGGTGTGCTTAATCGTAAAACAAAATTTACCTTTGAAGGTTAAAATTATGAATTCTTTCGAGACGTTTTTTTTCCCGGAAACAGACATCTTCAATGAAAAATTTTATCCGCTGCTGCTATTTTTCACCCCTCTGCACTTTTTGCAAGTGGTGGAACAAGGATCCAGCTCAGTCCTCAATTCCGAAGTCGATCTTTTCCTCAAATCAGGTTTTTGCCAGGCGCATGTCCCCGCACCGCTCGGAGACAATCGTGACCAATTTTTACAGTTGACCCGTGATATCAGTGAACGAAAGGAACAGCTGGTCGACCGACTGAGAGGATTGACTGCAGATTCCAGTCCTACTCTGACAGGCAGCGAACCGCTTGATTTCAAACATGGAATCCTCTCCTCTTTGCTTCAGGAATATGGCGTAAAGCACGCAACCACTGAGCCTGAGCTGCAAATTTGGCAGGCTCGTTTGGTACTTGCAATAGCAGAGATACTCGATAGCAACGAAGAAACCCTGCAGGAGGAGCTTTTTTTCTTCAACGAGGATGAAATCGCCACCTTTCGTTCCCTGCAGGAAGCAACTGACCCAATTGAGGAAGATCCTTTCGCCGAATTGGGCCTCATCAAGGCACGACTGGAAAAATCTCGATTGGGGAGTATTACAAAACGATTCGATGCCTGGCTTCGTCTCCTGCAAAACCGCCCTGTGCCGCCGGTAAAAGTCTGGCTGGCCTCGACACGTGACAGTGCCGATCAGATTTTTAACAGATATACATCTACCAGCAAATCTCACGCAGTCCCCGTGCTCAAACTTGCCCTTCCGGCGCAGATTTCCGCAAGTGGTAACTATGCGGTAAAGCAGATTAAAAAATTTCAGCAGGCAACAACGCACATACACCGAGGGCTTGTTGCCGATTTCGAGCGAATAGTAGCGACCATCCCGTATGTACCCGATCTGCACGAGTCACTCCTTCCTTACGGCATTGATTGGGCTGAACAATGGGCAGAAGCTCTGGATGATTTTTTCCCGGCTTCAAGTAACGGCAGAAACGATATCACCATCTATCTGTTACCGGATCAGCTGATTACCCACCTTCTTTCCCTGCCGGAATCGCCAGGTGTTTCATCTGGAAACACTGTTCATGGTTTGCTTGCTATCCTTGGTACTCCGCAGAAACTGTAACTATTTTAGGGTGTTATTTCAGGACCTTAAAGGAGAAAAAAATCAAATGAAAATCTCAGACTGGCTGGATGAAAAAGAAGCAGAGAAGGTAGATGTATCTCAAATCACCCTGCCGACAAACATGTCATATGATGAAGACCCGGATGAAACCATTTTCTTCAAGGAAGAAAATCCCTGCGGCCTGTTCTGTACCGAAAATCATCCCTTTGCGACGGTGGAACGCTTTGGACACTGGTATTTAGCCAGGGGCCAAGACAAAAAAGCAGGTATTCATTCGTCCGAGATGATGTGGAGGCTATTTACAAAGGATAAAAACACTGCTCTTCAAACGGCGAAAGCGAAGATAGAATAAATAGACAACAATGCAGCCGGCAAGGTATCGGTACCTTCCGGTTAAGGCAGTTCGACCATTTCAAGCCAGTATTGCCCCAGCAGCCTAATCGCCTTGACCAGTCCTTCATAGGTGATTGGCTTAACAATATACGAATTTACACCAATTTCATAACATCGGGAGATGTCTTCCTTGGCATCCGAGGTTGTCATTACCACCACCGGGATCCTACGAAGATCGACATCGGCTAAAATCTCTTGCAATGCCTCCCGGCCGTCTTTCCTCGGCATATTGAGATCAAGCAGGATGAGAGAGGGGAAAGGTGCCTCTTTTCTTGAAGTATATTTACCCTTAAGAAGCAGGTATTCCATGAGTTCTTCACCATCTTTCACACGGTACATGGGGTTTGAAATCCGTGCCTCGTGGAAGGCCTCTACGGTCAGCATGTAATCCTCATCGTCATCATCGGCCATAAGTATCGTCAACGGCTTGTTTTGTTTACGCATTACAAGATCTCCTTTTAACATTTTGCAAATGATAGAGTCTACACTTTCTCTGTCGTCGGCAGCGTAATTATAAATGAACTGCCAGTACCGGGCCGGCTCTTAGCCGTGATTGTCCCTCCGTGTCTCTGGACGATTTTCCGGCTGATGGCCAGGCCAATGCCGGTACCTTCATATTCATCCCGCGTATGGAGACGCTGAAACGGGATGAATATGCGGTCAAGATATTTTTCGTTGAAGCCGATGCCGTTGTCCGTAATCTTGATCTCAGTGAGATTACCGGCGAGTTTGCGGCCTGAAATGACTACTTTTGGGGGGAGATCCGGTTGATGATACTTTAAGGCATTGGCCAAGAGGTTCTGGATGAGCTGCTGGAGCTGAGACCGGTCGCCATGCACTGTCGGCAGTTCTCCTTCCATTTCAATCTGTCCGCCGGTCTCGGCAATACGGAATTCAAGGATCGCGCTCGTCTCTTCGATCAGCTTCTCCAGACTCACAACCTCAAATGCATTGGCCTGGGTCGTGACTCGAGAATAATTGAGCAAATCTTCGATAAGTTGTTTCATTCGCCTAGCGGCGGATTGCATCCGTTCCAGGTAATCCTTGCTTTTTTCATCCAGTGTTTCACCAGCATGAACCACCAGACGATCTCCGAAGGCGGTTATTTTTCGCAACGGCTCCTGCAAGTCGTGGGAGGCAATATAGGCGAACTGCTGGAGTTCCCGGTTGCTTGCCTCAAGTTTGTTGGTCCTCAAGGCCAGTTCTTTTTCGAAATTATCAATGGCGTTTTGTTGTTTTTCGACAAATGAATTCAAGGTGTGATGCAAAGTGACAAATTCAGCCGCACCCTTGTCTTCAGGCAATCGTACCGAGAGGTCGCCCGCCTCCATTCTTTGTGCGGTTTTTATCAAACGTGTCAGGGGAGAAATGATTTCTCTCAGTGAAAGCCATAAAATAAAGCCTATTGAAAAGAGGATAATAACCAGACCGACAATGACCATTCTCTTTTGTATTTTGTAAACGTCACGTAAGGTGATGGCTTCCGGTATTTCATAGACCACAGTCCAAAACCGTTTTCTATTGCCGGGGTCAAAGAATATTTTTTGAAACCCCCAGATATGTTTAAATTCTCCGTGGTAGCTGATGTCGGATTCAGTTGCCAGCATCTCCTCTGAGATCATAGGGTACTCATTGTTAATCGTATATTTGAAGCCTAGGTCAAAGCCAAATTCCTTGGTCTGGTCGGGATGAACGAGAAAATACCCGTCCTGATTAAGAAGATATTTTTTCACATCAGGTGCAGCAGTATCGATTTTCGAAAAAAGCCACCGCGTGGAGAGGGTCATGACGATCAAACCGCGGGCGTTGTTCCTTTCATCATATACCGGAGTTGCTATTTGCAAGCTCGCCAGGTGCGGGCGAATAAGTTTGCCGTCGACCCGGTTCAATCCAACATTTGAATAATAAATCTCGCCTTCCCGGAGCCTTATGGCCTCGGCAACGTATGGATACTCCGCCTTTTTTCGCAGCTTATCCCGTGGAGTGACCTTTACTTTGCCCTCGACCATGGTAACCTTGGCAAGTTCATTGCCTTGCTCGTTCAGATAGCAGAGCTGATTGTATTGATTGTGTTTACCATTGAGAAACGCTGCAAATACCTCTTCAGTTCGAGTATACCAGTATTCAACCCTCACCCCAGACTGCTGGTCTATCCCACCATTTTCCTCTGCCCTGATTATCCCGCGCATTGGTGGAACCTCCCTCAAAATTATCAGCTCCACCTTCTCGTCTTCCAGCTTGTTTTCGATGCTCAGGGCGTCGTTTGTCATTTTCTCCTTGGACAGACTGAGAGTTTCCCGGATAGCAAGACTCGAACCGTAAAAGTAGTTTGTGGCGCCCATGGCGACCAGGGCAATCAAGATGAGGAGGCCGAGAATGGCCACGGTCCTTGTCTTTAGACTGATGGTCGAGAGATTGACATGTATCATTCCGACGCCTTAGACGCTTTAGCATGAAATTCAGGATAGAGTTTTTTGGAACACTCCTCGCAAATGCCATGGCTGAATTCAACATCCGAATGATTGCTGATATACAACTCGATTTGCTGCCAGTATCCCTCGTCGTCTCTGATCTTCTTACACGAACAGCAGATTGGCAAAAATCCGGACAGCAGTTTAACCTTAGCCAGGGCATCTTCAAGTTCCTGCCTGAGTTTTTCCCTCTCGACCATCATTTTTTTTCGCTCTATGGCATAGAGGATAGAGCGGATCAGCAAACTGCCGGTCACTTCTTCCTTAAAAAGATAATCCTGCGCTCCGGCGCGTACCGCTTCGGCACCGATTACCTGGTCTGCAAGACCGGTAAGGACTATCACGGGCAACGTCCTCCCCACCTCAGACAAAAGGAGGTCAAGAGTCTCAAGTCCCCGACTTTCCGGCAAGCCAAGATCGGAAAGCACGATGTCGATCCCACCTTCTTTGATTCGTTCTATCCCGGCGGTTAAGCTGGTCACATGTTCAATGCCGATGGAGCCGGTCTTTTCATCGGAAACCATCTCCATGAAAAGATAGGCATCGTCAGTATCATCCTCGATCAGAAGAATACGTATGTTTATTTTATTATTCATTTTAATGTTCTCTCTGCGCTATTTGTATCTCATCAAGCTGAGTTTATTGGGTTTATATACTTACTCGGCTACCCTTCCTGTATTCTCCGGTTTCTCATCCATCCTTTGAAAGTAAAATCGTTTGCGAGTCACCCGCAAATGCACGTTTTCCTGAATGGCACACATACATTTTGCAATTTTTGTGCCTGTTTTTTGCGGTTACCTGAGTCGACTTCATCGTATCAATTTTCCTCTAATTATCAGTATGAGTACAGATGTCTGCCCCACCGGCAACTCCATCAAAACGGTCACAGGAAACCTCTGGTCATATATGACCACTATTCAATAATCGCCAACGCTCTCTTCATGTATCCTTTTCCAAAATATTATTCTTAGAAACTGATAGTTACAATATATTCTTCAATTAAATACAGTTTGGAACAAATATTGCTATAAAGAGAGTAAAGCGAACCTGCTATAACGACGGTTTGCTCAGAACTTACCGTAAATAGTACATTGGCGGGAATGGTGCTTTGGCAATAGACCTACCGAAAAACCTTAGCACGATTGGTTCATTATTTAGTCTGTAGATAATTGACAAAATGCCCGCTATGAAAATTGTTTATCATTGGAAGGAGCCAGATGATGCTGGTTTGAGGCAACTTTCAACCGTCACTCGATCTTTCGATCGGACCGGTAAACTTGGAAAATGGAGAATAAAATGAAGAAAATTATGATGTTGACAATTGTAATGTTGACAATGCTGCTTTCTCTTAGCGGATGCTTTTTCCCACATCCCTGGCATGACGGGGGCGGAAGACATGACCGAGGTGGCGGCCGTGGCCACGACAAGGGCGGATATAGCCATCACATAGACGGAAGACACGACCACGACAGGGATGACTACCGGTATGAAAGAAGATAGTCCCAGTGAAATTGCATCAAAACAAAGGAGTCTGCAATGTCCATTCAACTCAATGAGGAAAACGGTGGCAGAATAGTCACCGTTCATGTCAGTGGCAAGCTGGAAAAAGCGGATTACCAACACTTTGTCCCGGAGTTCGAGCGACTGGTCCTGCAGCATGGAAAATTGCGCGTGCTCTTCGATATGTGCTCCTTCCACGGCTGGGAGGTCAGTGCGGCGTGGGAGGATTTCAAGTTCGGCATGAAACACTTCAGTGACATCGAACGGCTGGCCATGGTCGGAGAAAAGAAGTGGCAACATGGTATGGCCACATTCTGCAAGCCGTTCACGAAGGCAACAGTCCGCTACTTTGATCAAGCTGACGCCGTTGAGGCTCGAAAGTGGTTGGCACAATAATTGAGATAGTCGCAATAAATAAAGCTGCATCGCTCTTCCTGCCGACTGTCTTATCGCAGCCTTTGCATCAGGACCTGTTGATGTGGGCCTGATGGCCACCGTTTCGGAGCCTCACTCAAAACATATACTTCAATTTTAATAGGAGAACTAACATGCTCGAAACAATTGCAATCATCCTCATTGTCCTCTGGCTTCTTGGTCTTGTCTCTTCGTACACTATTGGAGGATTTATACATATCCTTCTGGTTTTGGCGGTCATCATAATTCTGGTTCGGGTAATTCAGGGCCGTCGTATCTAACCCACTCCCGGTCAATTACATTGGCAACACACAGTGCGGGAGCAATCGTACGACTGTATCTGTTCCAACTGTTTAACAAGACAAAAGAGGCGTAATTCCGAATCGTTAAGGAATCGACTTATATGAACACTAAAGAAGCCTATCAAGAGAAAATATAAGAAGTGAAGATTTTGAGCTCTTGCTTGACAAAACCGGCCGTTTGGAATCGGCCGTCACACTGTAAGGAGAATGAAAAATGTCAATAAGTACTATTTTACTCATAGTTCTGATACTGGCACTTTTGGGAATAATCCCAATTTGGCCTCATAGCCGATCATGGGGATATAGACCCAGCGGCGGACTCGGCCTGATAGTGCTTATCCTGGTGATTCTGCTACTAATGGGCAGAATCTGACCAACTAAAAAAAATTAACCTCAAGGAGAGAATCCAGCATGACAAACCCACAAAATAATACCCAGAAAATGAGTGAAGAAATGCAGTACCTGATTGACCACGCCCGAGCACTGGTGGATGCCACATCTGGAGAACTGGACGATCGGATCAAATCAGCCAGAGAGGCTTTGAAAGAACGCCTGGATTCCAGTAAGAGCGGATACTGCGATCTAGAAAAACAGCTCCTCGGCAAGGTTATGGACGCAGATGAGTTCATTCATGTAAAACCATATTATGCCATAGGTGGGACATTCGTCGGCGGTCTGCTGCTGGGCTGGTTTATGTCGAGGAAATAACATGAGCAGACTTCCTCTGATCATTTCCAGGTTTACCGGAGCAGCCGGCCGATTCAGTGGTTTAACCGGCCAAATCCTCGAGGATCGACTAGAACTGCTTTCTTTGGAGCTGCGCGAAGCAAAGATACGTCTGGTTCAGGCATGGCTTCTGGCCAGTATGGGGGTGGTTTTTTCTATGGTTGGCCTCCTATTGCTGGTGCTGGCCGGAGTGTACATTTTACCTCCCGAATGGAGAATTTACGGAATTGTCGCCGCGGCGACTGCCGGCCTGCTGACAGGAGTGTTCCTCTTCATTACCCTCAGCCGACACCTGGGACAACGGCCGCTGGCCTTTGACCAGAGCCTTGCAGAACTGAAAAAGGACATGACATGTTTTTCAATCAAAAACTGAAAAAGATCCAGGAGGCCAAGAACGGCCTGGCCATATGTAGTGATCTCCGTCGTAAACTGGTCCATATTGAGATCCATGGCTTCTGGAGCGGCATGTTCGATACGACTTCAAATCTCACTTTGGGACTCGTCGTCGTCGAACGGATTCTAGGGTTTCTCCGCGAGCGCAAAGGAAATCATGGTTAAAATCATAGTTAGTCTCTCACCGGCCAATAGCCGGTGAGATTTAGGGAACAATTGACGACCAGGGAGGTGTCGAAAGGTTTCCCGTTTATCAAGAGCAAACTTTAAAAGAACTTCAATGGAAAGCTTCATGCCAAACAAACCCACAGCAGAATCAAAACCATATTCAATTTCTTTCTATGTAATCTTGGGTGCGGCACTTTTGGCCTTCATCCGAACATTCTCACTCCTCTCTCCCATTTTGTTGTCTCTTCTGCTTGTTCTGTTGATTTCTCTTGCGATCAATCCGGTGATAACCTGGATGAGAGCCCGAAAAGGTGGAAGAAAAATACCGACTGGACTGGTCACAATGGGATCGATCATTATGATCGGGTTGATAGGCTGGGCACTCTTCGGGCCAATGAAATCATCGGTGGTTACCATCTCCCGGACCTTGCCGGGATATTGGGAGCGTCTCCAGAAACCCCTGATTAAAATTGAGCAGCAATCGGTAATTTTCGAGAATAAACTCCAGGCGGAAGTCAGCACTGAAATTGCTGAGAACAGTTCCGTACCGGGAAATCCCAAGGTCTTGTCATCAAAGAAAAAACCAGCGCCACCGGCTAGTCCCAAAGCGGTGGATACGCTTCGCGCAAGCTTGAGCAAGATGATTAGAGATGCACTCGGCAGCTTCACGTCGGTTGCATTCAACGGTGCGCAGATACTGGTCGTTCTGGTCACGGTCTTTTTTGGGGTGGTCTTTATGCTTATGAATCCCCGCCCGATCTTTGGCACAATAATTGCGCTTTTCCCTGAACGCCACCACGATCAGGTGGTGACTATCCTGCAGCGTATTGGAAAATTTGTCCCAATTTGGGCTAGTGCGACACTGCTGGGGATGGTTACCATAGGGCTGTTGGTTTTTATGTTGATGTGGCCGATTTTTGGTTTCATGGACGCGCTGGTTCTTGGGCTGGTGGCCTGTGTTCTTGAAGCGATTCCCTTTCTGGGTCCAATACTCAGTGCCGTACCGGCCCTTTTACTGGCGGTCGGCCAAGGCGGACTCACTCCTGTGTGGGTCGTGCTTGTTTATATGGCTATTCAAGGCTTCGAGAACAATGTGATCATCCCTTACATTATGGCGCGGCGCATGAATTTGCATCCGTTGGCGGTAATTTTTTCCATGCTCCTCAGTATCGCCGCTTTCGGCGTATTGGGGGTTTTAATTGCAGCACCCATGGTTGCTGTCGTGACTATCCTGCACGAAGAACTTTATCGGAAACGTTTTCTACCCACGACAACAAACGCCGAACTGGACCACCTGGCAGGAATTGCTTTACACGAAAAACATGCCTTAAATACATCCCCGTTGGCAACAGACGCTATAATAACCTCGCCGGCAAGGCAAAAAACTGTAAAATCGACAACCAGAGCGTAGGAATAAGGGGAAATAGCCTGCCCCCGGTAATCCGCCATCCTACAAAGAGCTAATTCAAATAGGGAAAGAAAAACTATGCTGATCAAATTATCTACCGACAAAACAGTGACTGAAGTCGCGGCTGCTTTACAGATTGCCGTTCCTGCCAACCGTTTCGGGATCATGCAAGTCCACAATCTCCAAGAGACCATGAGAAAAAAAGGTGTGGAATTTGCCCGGGAATGTCAGATCTTCGAGGTCTGTCAGCCGCAACAGGCGAAAAAGGTTCTTGAACAGAATATGAGCATCTCCACCGCCCTCCCCTGTCGGATTTCCCTCTATCGGGAGGATGGCAAAACCGTTCTGGCTACCTTGAAGCCGACCACCCTCCTGGCGATGTTCAACTCGCCTCAACTGGCCGAAACAGCACAGGAAGTCGAGGACACCATTGTCAAAATCATGAAAGAAGCGATTTCGGTTTGAGCGGTTGCCTTAAGAAGAATTAAATGAGACCAACCTACCTGTTTGCGATCACCCTTATTACGGATCTTCCGGTTTAAGGATGCTTTTTATTGCGTTGTCATTGGTGTTTCTCTAGGTTTCTGATTGGAAAATGGCCAAATATAACCTATGGTCAGATATGACCTATGCCAGACGACAGTACAGCGACTGCCAATGCGAGGAAAACATGGCTAATTGTTATTAATATCTGTATGTTATATAACACAATGACAAGGTTCGATGCCTGGCGCGGAAATTGCTTATTGTAGGAATAAGAATGCATGACATCTATTCCCGACAAGCAGAACTGGTAAATCAAATTACTTATTTACCACAAATCCTTTCCAGTCCCAGTGAGGGCGATAAAACGAGAGGGCAAATCTTTCATCATACCGATGAGGATATGAAAATGAAGAGGAGATTGTAGAATGAAAAAACTTTTTTTTGGAACATTATTGCTGGCATTGATGTTTTCATTTCCCCTGCTAACGAAAGCAGAGGTAAGTGTAAACTTTGGGTTTTCTTTGCCGCTACCCCCATCAATCCGATTTCATGAAGCACCGAGAATGGTGGTGCTGCCTGACACAAATATCTACGTTGTCCCCGACGTGGATGTGGACATCTTTTTCAGCGATGGTTGGTGGTGGCGTCCGTATAAAGGGCAATGGTATCGATCGCATGACTATAACTCGGGCTGGAGTCACCATCGACAACCACCCTCTTTTTATAATAAGGTAAACAGACGCTGGAGAGATGATTACAAAAGACATCAATGGAAAGGACATCAGTGGAACCCTGAGCGAAGAGATCACCGTGAAGTGCAGAAAAACTGGAACCACTGGGAAAAAAATAAACATTGGGAGAAAACCAATAACTGGGGCGTTCAGAAAGCACAATATAAGCAGGACAATGGGCGACATTCCCAACAAGGAGGTTAGAAGCAAATACAATCGGAATGATCGAAACAGCAGGAACGACAGGAACGATCAGAAACAACAGAAACGACCGGAACGACCGGAACGACAAGTACGACAAACATGGCAATCACTAAAGCTGAACCCGGTGACACCAAAGTTGTAAGGGTCGAATAGCTATAAAAATTTATGGGACAACATGCGAGGAGAATAATGATCACACTCAGAACATGCATAAAGGTACTTCCTGAAAAGCATAAAGAGGTCCTCCTTACACTCCTCGCTTTACTTCAGCAGCCTGAAAAGGAGACAGGGTGTCTGAGTTATGGTATTTTCTCCGACATCGAAAATGAGAATTCCTTTAGTTTGATTTCAGAGTGGGAAACTCGCCGGTACCTCGACCGACATATGAGGTCCAACCGCTTCCGTATTTTGCTCGGCACCAAAAGTCTTTTATCTGAACCATTGAGGATTCAAACCCTGAACTGCTTGGATTCGGAACGAATTGAAATATTTCATGATCTGAGGGAAAAAATCGGTGCCGACAGTTAGTCAGGAGATGACCATCCTCACCATCTAGGAGCCTGTCCGAACACCGTGGAGAGTTGGCTGTTTTTTTATCGAAAGGCAATGTATTCCATAAAAAAAACCAGAGACAATAAGATTGTAACCGTTTATTGTCTCTGGTTAATTCGATTCAGATAAGGAGCATTACCTGGAATCGCGACTACAATGGCAACGCAATTCAGCCGTGGAATATCAATGATATAAGGAGCCAACCATGGCCTCTTTGGATTTCGAACAGGAAAAGCAGGCTTTTAGAAATTTCTACGATTGCAACCGAAAGCATCTTTTCGCCGCCAAGGACATCTATATCCGCCTGATCAACTCACTCATCAAACGCCTAGGTATCGATGAAGTGACGAAAATAGAAGGCCGAGTCAAAGATAAAGAGGAGTGCATCAAGAAGTTTCACCGCAAATACCAGAACCGACTCGAAACCGATGAACAGCCATACGAGATAAGTTTTTTTATCTCAGACCTGATCGGCATCCGGATCGTATGCCTCTATCAAGACCAGATCGCCTTACTGTCGGAGATTTTGCAACAACATTTCAAGATTCTCGACATTACCGACAAGATTTCCTCTGTGGAAAGTACCGAAGAGTTCTTCGGTTACAAAGGTCTGCACATGGATTTGGCCCTCAACGATGAAATGGCCTCGTTACCAAAGTACCTGCCGTATGCGAATAATTCCTTCGAGGTGCAGATCAGATCCCTGATTCAGGATGCCTGGAGTGTGCTGGACCACAAAATCAAATACAAAAAATCTATCCCCATCTACCTGAAGCGCAGGATCAATATTCTCTCCGCTCTTTTTGAGCTTGCCGATCGTGAATTCCAGGAAATCCGCAATTCCACCATCGAATTGATGCAACAGGAAACGGGGGCTCCCATAATCGATCAACTCGATGATACCCCTAAAAATGCAATTCTCGGTGAGACTTCCACCAGAGGAAAAACCTTAAATGCTTTTAATTTCTTGCGAATCGCCGGCCATTTTTTCAGAGATTTTGAATTCGATGACTTCAAGGTCGACAATTTTGTCAACGATATCCTAAAACTGCACAGTGGGTTTGAAAAGTCGGATTTCCATCAATGCCTGAACGAAAATCTCAATATCGTCAAAGAGTTTCGCGACTATTTTCTCGCGGAGAACCCGGATAAATTCTTCAATCCCTTCACCTCTATCAGACACTGTCTCTACCTCTATGACCAGGAAGTTTTCGGACGGATTTTGTTTAAGAAAACCAGGGAAAGATTTATCGACTGGTTGAACGAGACTCAAAAAAATCCAAGTTAAAGTCAAGATGGACAATCTGCAATATGGTTGAGTCATACAACGGATTGGTCACTGAATGACTGGAAGTAATTGGCACAGAATCACATTGCATTGGGTATTGCATACTCTTCATCTTCGACGTCCTTTTCCTTGGCAGCGGGTTTCGTTTTTCTCTCCACCAAATCCTGACGATGCTACCGGCAAATATTGCCGCAGTGAGACCTATGGGAAGGTAAATACCAAGGCAACAGCGAGGATTGGTATTTTCGCCATGAAACAGAATACCGCCAGAGCCACACCGATAAATACCAGTGTCCACGGTAGTTGAGCCGTCATGATTCCTTCGACGATCATTTTCATGAGCGTCGCCTGTGGTGCAGGAACGGCAACGTCACCGATACCATACGCTGAGTTCAATAAAATCAAGGTACCTGCTGCAGCAACAGAGGCAACTGAAAGAGCTGCAAACATGCCGAGCTGAACTTTTCTGGGAGTGCCGCCTATGATAATGGTCGTCTTAAGACTTGAAACCACCGGCGCCGATATATCGAATGTAGCTGGACCAGATGTCAAATACCCACATATTGGCTACCGATTGTATACTGAGATGCTCATCCGGCGTGTGGACATTATAAAGGTTAGGCCCGAAGCTAATCATGTCTGTCTTTGGTAGTTTTTCTTTAAGCAGGCCGCATTCAAGTCCTGCGTGAATGGCCTGTATAGACGCATCACTGCCGGAAACGTCTTTATAAACATTGACGCACAAATCCCTTATCTTTGAATCCGCCCGGTAATGCCAGGCGGGATACTCACCTGTTCGTGAAGTTTTGGCGCCTACCATCTTCGCCAAGGATTCAAGCCCACGGGTGATATCTCCCCTGATGGAATTGACTGTACTCCTTATGAAAATAGTGATCTTGATGGATTTGCCCGATTGCTCGATCACACCAAAATTCAGGCTGCTTTCAACAAGATTTTCCAGATCCTTGCGCATGGACTGAACGCCAGTAGGAGCAATCAAGATAAAGTCAATAAGCTTGTCTGTAGAACTACTGCCAAGGCTTGTGGCGACTTTATCGACGGCAGCGACAGCTACCAGCAGGTCAGGGTCCGCAGATGCAAATTCCTTTTTCAATTCCTTGGAGAAACACCCTCTTCCTCCGCATCGATATTCAGAAGCGTTTTACCAGTGAGATGATCGGTTTTAAGTGAAGCTGCTCCATACATACCGGTCTCTTCATCGGTTGTGATGAGCAACTCGATTGGTGGATGGGGAATGTTTTTCAGCATCAAGGACTCCATTCGAATTAATTCTACAGCAACATTTTAGTACCTTTGAAATTCTTTCGAAGTCTACGCCTATCTCTTGTTTTTTTAGGAAAGAACTTCGTCAAGGTACTTATCCCTGCTCTCTTCCTGTTTACCGGGGTTAGTTCTCTACTCTTAATGTTTTCAAACTTCATGCCAAAGATAGAGTTTTCACTTTTTTTATGCATCTTATTGATTTATTGAAAAATATATTACCAGAAACGCTGATATAACAAGTGCAGGGAAGCACGTAAAGAATGGTCACATGTGGCCATAGGTTATATATGACCGATTACCTCATGGCTGGTCATGATCTTCCTCCAGAGAGTTATTTACCGAATTAGCCATATATAACGGAGTGATAAATTGTACATGGTCGGGAAATTCCCATCTGGCATAAGAATTGAAAGTATGAGGTGGATAACGGCAATATTGATTTTCCGTTTAAAGACGAAACACCCAATAGCCATAGGGTTGTTACAAACGTTAACCAAATCAGTCTGATAGGCATATCACTCGATTCTAGTGATAACAATTAACAAGAAGGAGCTTAAGAGTATGGGAGGAAGAATGAGGATAGCATTATATTTGATGATAGCAATTGTGGCTGGATTCACCTTTGGCTGCGCGACTAAGGGTGAGATACCATCGGAAGGCCTCAGGAGGGCGGATACCGCAATCCAATCCGCCCAAACCTCGGAGGCCAATATGTACGCTCCACTTGATCTAAGAGTTGCCGAAGACAAGCTTGTCGAAGCCCAGGCTGCAGTAAAAAGTGAAGATTATGACAGGGCCGGAATGCTGGCCGACGAGGCCGTAGTCAATGCCCAGTTGGCTGAGAAGAAGTCAGATGCCGAAAGAGCTAAACACGCCGCTCAGGAAACACGTGACACCATCGAAGGACTACATCAGGCTGTTAAAAACCCTCAATAAAACAATATCGTCTAACGACACTACATGAAAGGTGAATAATGATACAAGCGAATAAGAGACCCCGGTTGATGCAATTTAAAATGATCATACTAAGCGCGACATTGGCCCTGTTTGTCTTCGGTTGTGCGAAGGCTCCCGTGGAAAACATCGCACTCAAAGACGCCAGGGAAGCCTACCAAAGAGCGAAAGCAGACCCGAATGTGGAGGCAAACGCCGCCGTGCCTCTCTACGAAGCAGGCAAGATCTTAAAGAATGCGGAAATAGCCACGAGCGAAACCCAAACCAGCCATCTGGCCTACATGGCTGAGAAACAGACAGCGGTTGCCGTGGCAATAGCGGAACAAAAGCTTGCAGAAGCCGAACGTCAAAAACTTGCCAAAGATACTGACAAGATTCTTCTGGAACAGAGCAAACAGCAAGCGAGGCAAGCGCAGGGAGAGTCTAAAAATGCTCAACAACTTGCAGAAGCAAGAAGACTTGAAGCGGAAGCTGCCATGGCTCAGGCTAGTACGTTGGAACAGGAGCTCTCTGCTCTCAAGGCCAAAAAAACAGACCGGGGATTTGTACTGACTCTTGGGGATGTTCTCTTTGCCACCGGCAAGGCAGATCTCATGCCAGGTGCACAGAGAGCCAATGACCAATTGGCAGCCTTCCTTACTAAATACCCAACAAGGACGGTTAGCGTGGAAGGCCATACAGACAGCATGGGAAGCGAAGAGTACAACATAATGCTTTCGCAAAATCGAGCTCTATCAGTCCGCTCGGCCATTATGGCCCGCGGCATAAATTCAGATCGAATTACCACCAAGGGGTTCGGTGAACTTTATCCAGTGGCGAGCAATGACACGTCAGCCGGTCGTCAGCAGAACAGGCGTGTAGAAATCGTAATTCAATCTATCGAGTAGATTCCATTTCTACCCAAAAAGCAGCGCAATTAAATTGTGGGTTGGCTGCTGAAGTCTTTGCTTTTTTGGGTACGAAAATTACATAACACCAGATAAATACAATTGGGGCTATCCTTCTCGGAAAGTCCCGGTTGTATCTCAAAAATCCGGGTTCTTTTTATTCGTTACAATAAGCCATTTGTTGAGCTTATCGTGCGTTTTTTTTGCATCTGGACCTCAAAATTCGAAGAAGAGTTAACCCTACGATAACGACCGGCTGTGCTATGATGAGCCGGTTTCTATTATTCAAAAACCGTAAATGGAAATATGCCTAGACAATAAGGAGATCGCAATGAGCAAAGAGTTTAAGGTAGAGATTCTATCTTTTCAGAAAATTTCTGAGATTGAAAATGCTTGGATGGCAGATGATTATAAGGCGTTGTTATCGATGATGGATATTGGTGAAGATGAACTTGGCGGGATGAGTGAATCTGATCTGGAAGAGATGTGTTTGATGTCACTAAACGATGCTGAACACCATGAATCCGCAAAATATCTTTTAACACATATTTTTAAAGATGAAATTACTGAAGGCAAGATAGATCAACTGAGTCATCAAATGGTTGAGAATAAACTTTGGGAAGAACATTCTGACGCAGCCTGTCACAGGAGCCTGTTTAATGCTTATGGACTTCTGAGAAAAGCGTACAATGGCATATTTAAAGAGCCAACCGGAGTGAAATTTACTATAAAAATCACCGCGGATAAAAATGACTCGTTTGAGATTTTTGATCCATCACTTCATGCTGTGATTGTGAGGTTGCTCTCAAATGGTTTAGCTGAGACTGCAATCTTAAATCGTCTGTATGAAGAGCAAATAAGTGGCAAAAACTTTCCGGATGCAAATAACATTCTTTGGATACTAAAAGAGATCTCCATAACAGAAATTGAGCGTCAGTATGAAATCACAAGTTCGGATCTTTGGTTTGGAGAGTTAGCGGAAGGTATGATTTTTGATGCAAAAGCTCATGCTGATGCAGAGGAAGAAAATGAGGATTTATAGGTTTTCCAGCTTTTTACAACCCGCAAGGGGATACTGAAAAGAATGACAGGAAACTGAAGTAAGGTACTAAAAAGATACTGCACCACGGGCGGGGCTGACAGCATCCACAGCCCGCTCGTTTACCAGCCTGACGTCAGGCTGATGTAACCATGCTTGCTTAAAAAAAAGCCCCTGGAGCGTCAAAACGACACTCCAGGGGCTCCACTGGTTTTAAATCTTTGATCGAAAAAACCGTGATCAAATCTTCGATTTACATTGCAGGTGTAAATTCAACTCTTCTGTTTTTTGTTCTATTCGCTTTCGTGTCATTTGCAACAGCTGGTTTCGACTCACCATACCCTACAGTAGTTAGTCTGCTCGGATCAATTTCTACCTTGTCAACCAGATATGCCTTAACTGCTTTGGCACGTTTCTCGGATAGAGTCTGATTGTACGCGTCAGTGCCGGTGTTGTCGGCATGTCCCTCAATCTGAACCTTCATGGTTGGATAGTTATCGAAGATCTTCTTGGTTTGGTCCAATTCAGGCGCGAATTCACTCTTAATTACCGATTTGTCTATATCAAACAACACGTCATCCGACATTGCCCAGCAACCTCTCTCATCTACAGCCACACCCATTGGGGTGCCGGGACAGGCATCCTTGCCATCGGTGACACCGTCGCCATCGGCGTCGCCAGGCATAGCCATAGCCATAGGCATTGGCTTGACTGGAGCAGGAGCAGCAACCATCGGCCGGGAGTAGGCGCTCATAATAGTTGCCCATTCCCCGCTGCCATAAGCTATCGTATCTTTTCCAAAAACAATTTTATCATTTTCAACCTTTGCATAAGATGAAATACCACCTAACTTTTGGCTCACTGCTTCCGGTGTAAGCTCAAGACCATAAGCAGTCAGGATTGTGTGATATTGGGCAGGAGTATAAGCAATAGAATCATTATTTACCTTAACTTTATCCCCTACAACTTTAGCATAGGATGAAGGAACTTGGGATACGGCTTCTGGAGCAAGTGTCAAGCCATAAGCTGCCATAATTTCGTTGTATTGGTAAGATGACGCATATGCTGTAGACGAATTTTCAAAGGTCGGAGCAGCATCTTTAGGCAACTCAATAGAGAGTGCAGGTGTAGTGATAGCTAACATAGCCAGCAGAGCAATAAATGTTTTTTTCTGCATAATCATTTCCTAGATAAAATTTTAATGAAAACTAACAACGATTCTGAATTCAAAAGATAAACCTAACATCGTCAATCTCGAAACCAACTCTTTAGTATCTCAAGTATTCACCCTGAAATTATATTCATGGTTCATTCCTTGTTGTCACACTTAATCCGCCACAATGATGGCTACTGGCAAATTACATGAAAAAATGCAGACCGATTCCGAAATATTCCTCTTCATCCCGAATGTAAAATTGACCATTTGGAGAGCTGCCTTTATAATATTCAAACATGATTTTCAGCTTACGACTCAGAAAATCTGGGTTTTCCAACTGTATTCCCGCTCGAAGCGACACATCCATATTCCAATCGCTTGCTTCCCGGCTTTGGATGTCTACAGCGGCAACTGGTCTGATTGATCCATTTAGCCAGGCTACGGGACTATTAAACTCTATCCCTCCCTGGGTAATCCAAGGTTTCAAATCGGTGGGAACCCGATCAAACAAATAGCCGCCACCGCCATAGAGACGAAAGCCTAACGGAAAATCATACGATAGGATGGTGTCAACACCTTCATAAGTGAAATTAATTCGCTCGCCTGTATCTCCCCTGAGCAGATATTCATCCCCTAAGTGGGAACTTTGGTGAAAGATTCTTGCCATTGCTGAAAAGTTATTCTTTTTGAACGATAAGGGAATGGTTACCAAATAATCGGCATTGACAAGATCTTTTGAAGCGGCAGCTAAATCAAAAATGGAAAAAACACCTGCCTGCAGACCTATTTCCATCTGGGAGTTCCAGGGGCCGGCAAAACGGTAGATGCTGAAGGTCTCACCAAATGTAGCTGAACCTATATTCTCCAGTCCGTTGGTTGAATGTTGCTGATAGGACACAGAAAAGTGCGGCCAACGAGGGTCAGCCATCAGTGAATTAAAAAGCAGGTCACGCGGCAGAAAAACGTTCACCTCGGTGGTAATTTCCGGTTTTTCTTCATGCGCGACCACCTCACCTTCCTTGTTAATTACCACCTTTCTGACACCTTCAATGGCAGACAGCGAAGTTTTAATCGTGTCGCTCACTGTGTCGGAAGCCTCCAAGCCCTGGATATAGATGACACCATACTGTACTCTCAGTAATTCGGCGGAAATTTGAAAATCCCGTTTGAGAACCGCCGTCGCATAGCCGGTGATGAATTGATCGCTCGTCGGACCTGTTGCGGCAGCAGATCCGGGGAGAAAGAGCGAACAGAGCAGCATTCCTGTAAAAAAAGGGACAAATGGTGTACGCCAGTTTAGAACCCGCCGTTTCACCTTAAATTTTGTGTTAATTTCCAGGAACTGGAGAATGAATAGTGCCATAGGAGTGCCCTCATTGTAGTTCAAGTTGTATGGTTAAAATTGTAGTTTTGTGTGACGCGTCCTACTGACTCTCGTGCCACGGAAAGAGCATCCAGCAAACACGCGTTATAAAAAAGGAAGAAATTAATCTGTAAGGCACTCAATCTCTGTCATGCATTATATAGCTTCAAAGGTGAACTTCTGTCCTCCGATGGAAATCTCATACATGAGGCCGCCCAAAGAATGCACGAAAGTAATCGTTCCTTGGTAATATTTGGGGTTGGCCTGGACATCGGACTTTGGCCCGGCACTTGCACCGGCTGTGACACCTGTTGTTCCGCCCTGGGCTTCGGCTCCCACTGTTACAGCGATTGCCTGAGCAGTAGCGTCGAATTCAAAATTACCGCTGATGAATTCATTGTACGCCTCTTTGTCCTGAAAAAAGATTACCTCACTGAACGCCTTACCGCCCGCCTGGAAGCCTATTGAACCCTCAACAACCGATGCTTTCCCAGTTACCTTTCCACCGCGATAAACCTGTCCAACCCCGTAGGAGCCACCAACAACAAATCCAGCCTTGCCAATAGTTGGAAACACCGCATAACCATATGCGGTGTTGAAGTATTTTGCAGGGATGGGTGAATCCCGAAACATATTTATGGTGCTCGAATAATCCTCGGCTGCAGCAGCAAAGGTCGATATCCCGAAAATTAAGGCAGAAATTATTAATACCGATACTTTTTTCATTTTTATACTCCATTTTATTGTTAATTACTTATAGGATCACTGATCCCTCAAGGCAGAATATTCTTAAAAGAAGAACAAGGCTTTCCTCGTTATATACTTTTTATTTCAATTGTTATGCCAGGAAGCAATCTCATTATCCAGCAGGACCTATCATCCTAATTTTTTAGTATAATTATCAAATATTGTGTCGATGGAGCCGGCGCTGCCGATTATAAAAAGAGGGGTCACATATAACCAAAGGTTACATGTGACCAGATCCGTAAGGCACAGGGACTTTGCTGCAGGTGGTACCTCTGGATTCCGAATCAAGTCCGGAATAGTTGAAACAGGCGAGCTTTAAATAGTTCAAAATAAAAAAACACCTGCCGTGCTGACGTAAAAAGGACTACCACCGCTCTGCACAAGAGCAAAATATGCTTTATGCAAGCGGTGTGATGCTCTACAATTATCGTATACTTTCGAGTTTCCAGTTCTGGGAGCCGGTAGCTCTGGCCCAGGTCCATTCCTCTTTGAACTTGACGGGGGTAGCCATACTGCCGGAAACCAGTTCGCCGCTCTTATCGTCAACAGTGTAATCAAGGAGATTGGCAGTAAAGAGCACAGTGACGAAGTCCTCAGGACCATCATTACCGGCTCGAACGATTTCCACTCCTCGAACGGCAATAGACTCCAATTTATTGATATGCCCCTTGCTGCGCATTGTCGCAAAATGTTCCTCATACTCCATTGCAAGTTGCTCGCCCAGGAGATGGCGATAAGAATCGAGGTCTCGGCGCATCCAGCCGGCCTGCACCTTAAAAAAGACGTCGGAAGCCACTTCGGTAAAATAGCTCGGATCGAAATCCTTATCAGTCTTGGTTATCCGGCTTATGCCCTGATCCAGTAAATTCTCATCGATACCCGGTGGTGGTTGAGTGGTGTCAACAGAGCTTCCTGCAAAGGAACTGGATAATTGCCCTCCTTGTGAGGCTTGAATTGGTGATTTTTGCCCGGTGTACTGCCTGGCTTTAGCGAATCTTCTATAGAGAAAGAAAGCTGCTCCGCCAAGAATCAACAGGGGTAGAATTCCCATGCCTGAGCCTCCGCCACCAAACATTGAGCCAAACAGCATTCCACCGATAGCTCCCCCGAGAAGCCCCCCCATTAGTCCACGACCTAATCCGCTTCCCGTTGCAGGCGCAGCTGCCGGAGAGCTGGCCGGCGCTTTCCGGGGGCTTGAACTAAATGATTTTCCACCCATTCTGGAACGGGCATCGGCATACTCCGCCGTCAGCCCACCTTCAATGAGGGTGAATGCAATAAGCATCAAAAAAGTACCTGCAAATCCCTTCCATAAGGTTTTCATATTCTTTTTTTTTATCTCCATTTCTAATTTTTGATTCAAAACGTGAAAATGTCAAACTACATCAACGAGCTGTTGATTAAAAAATGAGTGTAGATACTCGCTACATACCCGAGGGCAATTACCGGAGACCACTTGAGGTGGCCGAAAAAGGTATACTTTCCTCGGGCCTGACCCATGAGTGCCACTCCTGCTGCAGAGCCTATAGACAGCAGGCTTCCGCCTATTCCAGCTGTCAAGGTCACAAGCAACCACTGCCCTTGTGACATATCGGGCATCATGGTCAAAACTGCAAACATGACCGGGATGTTATCGACGATTGCCGAAAGCAATCCAACTGTGATATTGGCTGTTGTGGGGCCCCAGTCAAGATACATCAGCTGTGATACGAGTCCCAGGTAACCCATGAAGCCGAGACCACCGACGCAGAGAATAACACCATAGAAAAACAGCAAGGTATCCCATTCAGCCCGTGCAACTTTGGCGAAAACATCAAATGGAATGATTTGCCCGATTCGCTCCTCCGCTTTTTTCGGATCATCGGTCAGGCGGTTCTTGATATGTGTTTTGTTCAGATAGTAACCGAATATTTTTAAGAGCGACAAGCCGGCCATCATGCCGACCACAGGGGGAAGTTTTAAAAAATTATGAAAACATACAGCAGTGACGATGGTCCAGAGAAAAAGACCGATAATCACCAAGGCTCCACGCTTCAGCTTTAAATCTTCCGCACCTGTTTCCGGCTGCTTGTTTGCTACGGCAAAGCTCATAATGGCAGCCGGCACCAACCAGTTGACCACAGAAGGCAAAAACAATACCAAAAAATCCTGAAATTGTAAGACACCTTTCTGCCATACCATTAAGGTAGTGATATCGCCAAAAGGACTGAAAGCACCACCGGCGTTGGCGGCCACAACAATATTGACACAGGCCAGACAGATAAATTTCTTATCCTCCTTGCCGATAGCCATGACCACGGCACACATAAGAAGAGCGGTAGTGAGATTATCTGCAATTGGAGAGATGACAAAGGCCAAAAGACCGGTGATCCAAAACAATTTCCGGAAAGAATAGCCGGCATTGACCAGTTTGCCCCGGAGAACCTCAAACACCTGGCGCTCTTCCATGGCGTTAATGAACGTCATGGCAACAAGCAGAAAGAGAAACAGTTCAGCATATTCAAGAATATTATGACGAACGGCTGTCGCTGCGACATGGTCGATGCCATTCATCGCATATATCAAGCCGATAACACCCCAGATAATACCTGCAGCCAGCATAACCGGTTTGGATTTGCGCATATGTGTTGTCTCTTCAAGCATGACAAATACATATGCAACCACAAAAACGATTAAAGAAACATAGCCTCCCCAGTGCCTGGTAAGATTCAAGGTTTCCTGGGTCGCCCCCGTTCCAGCTGCATAAACTGCCCCGCAGAACCCCAGTGAGACGGCAAGGGCTGTAGCAAGGCAAAAAATAGTCAATCTACTCATAGCAGGATTCCTGAATGCTTTTGAGCTTGTTATTCCAAATCATCGGCATGAAAAATTTTCAGATGAAGAGATGAAGAATTTTAATTCTGAAATCTGTTCGATGGACGAGATGGAGTTTGGGGAGGCTTATGTTTTGCCATGACAAGTCCCTCTGAAAACTGTTGGTTATTCGACAGTCGCCGTTGATATTCTTGTTTGGTTACGTACAAGAGGTAGGTCAAGGTTGTTATGCCCAAAATCAGTGAAATATCCATAATATTACCTTTTACTTATTGAGTGAGTTAATTGATCTTTCAGAAAAGTCCGACCCAGCCGAATAACTGCGACAGCAAACAAGGCCAATCTTTTCGATGGATAATAATTGCACAACAGCCAACCTATGAACAGTCGTCCTGACTATGAGAGGTAAGCTGGTATTCAAGCTTGATGTGCAGAGTCCTTAATGCTCAAACTTGGTGAGGACAGATTCGTCTTCACCTATCATCCTGCGTCTATGCATCCGGATCGGAGTGTTGCGGCGTCGGTCCAGATTGCGACTGATCGCCCTGTCTGCCCTGGACAGGCATTGATTCAGGGCTGAGAAAACATTCTCGCCCTCCCCGTGCAAAATGACCTCACCGGTGGATGTTAATTTCATTGACACAACACAACGTATATCTATCCCTCCCTTAGGACCGTTTGCGTCGGTTATGCGGATGGTAACAGTCTGGATGGTTGTAGCAAACCGACTCAGGGCCGATCGTGCCTGTTCATCGATCTTGTCGGAAATTTTATGATCCGAACAACTCTGCTGCAAGGTGATGTCTATCTTCATGAAAAACTCCCGTGCAAAACAAGTGCACTCATTTGATATTGAACGATTGAATGAAATTTCAAATTTTTATGGTCCATCTTAAATTAATGCTAGATCAAAGGGTAAAGCTAAAATACGATTAGGTCAATTAGATAAATATGCTGTAACAGTTCGAATAATACGAAGTGAAATTTCTCTCCGCAGGAGCAATGTAAAATCAAACTCCAGGGACTCTGAAAATTATGGAATGGCTTAACTATCATCATCTGTTTTATTTCTGGACGGTAATGCAGGAAGGCAGCATCACAGCCGCCGGCAGCAAACTCAGCCTGGCCCAGTCAACGGTGAGCGCTCAATTGTCCCGGTTCGAGGAAATTTTAGGGACAAAACTTTTCAAGCGCGTTGGACGAAATCTTGAACCTACAGAAATGGGACATCTTGTTTATCGATATGCCGAAGAGATCTTTTCCCTGGGGCGGGAAATGATGGATTCCCTGAAGGGGCGACCGGTGGCCGGCCCTATCTCCCTGAAAGTGGGCCTTGTCGATGTGGTTCCAAAACTCATAGCACGCAAGCTTCTTGAACCGGCAGGAAAACTGCCCGATAGGATTCGACTTATTTGTCATGAGGGGAAAGACGAACAGTTGCTTGCGGATTTGGCTTTGCATAAACTCGATGTAGTTCTAACGGATACCCCGCTGCGCTCAAGTTTAAGCATAAAAGCATACAATCACCTTTTAGGTGAGAGTGGTGTTACTTTTTTTGGCGTAGAGAAATTGGCCAAACCACTACAGAGCAATTTCCCTTATTCCCTCGATCAATCGCCCATGCTGCTGCCAATGGCCATGTCCTCATTGCGGGGGATGCTCGACCAGTGGTTTGACAGAATTGACGTGCATCCGATAATAATTGGCGAGTTTGCCGACAACGCACTGCTGACAGTCTTTGGTCAAGCAGGTGAAGGTATCTTCACGGCACCAACAGTTATCGAAAAAGAGGTTCAACTCCAATATCAGGTCGAGATTATCGGCCGTACCAATAAAATCAGGGAAAAATTTTATGCCATTTCGGTCGAACGAATAATTAGACATCCTGCGGTAGCGGCTATTTCGGAGGCAGCACGTAAAAAGCTATTTTTTTAAGCCTGATTCCGAATAATCTTCTTACAAGTCACTCCATAGACGAGCCTCCAAACCGATTCCACATTGTCCTACAGATGAGCTTTCTACGGAGCAATTGTTTTCTGGGCTTCTACCTGCCGCTCAAGTTCCTTGACCAGTTCAGAAGGCAATCGCAGGCGCGCGGCCAACATGGCGAGATAGCCTTTTTCAGCGGCGGTGTCGACATCAACGGCCAGCAGTGATGCAGTATAGATTTCTGCAGCGATCTCCGGGCTAGTGGCGCTATTGACGATAGCGTCCATATCGACTGGGTGACCCATTTCTTCCACTAATAAAGCCTGACTTTCGCTGTCCAGTCCAAGGGATTGAATTTTCTGGAAGACGGCCTGACTTTCCTGAGCATCGAGTCGCCCGTCAGCCCGTGCAACAGCAATCATCGCTCGCACCAGTGTAAGTCCCAGTGATTCATTTGCTGCAGTATCATTTTCGGCAGGCATAAAAGCAGTGCCTGGTGGAGCTGGAATGAGGTCTGCTGCCTTGGTCGGCAGAGCCGACGTGGTTCCTTTGTTGTAACGTTGGAAAGCGGTATAAGCCAGAGCACCCACCGCAGCAACTCCGCCCAGCTTGAGTGCTTTTCCACCCAGCTTACGTCCTTTTTTACTGGTCAGCATACTACTGGCCAGTCCTCCAGCCAATCCCCCTGCAAAGCCGGTAGCCGCACCGCTACCAAGCAGCTGACCAAGAAGTTTATTCATGTCAATCATCGTAGTTGTCTCCTGTTGAAAAAAGTAAATCTTGATGAGGGCCTTTTGTTTCGATGGCCCTCGGATACTCTACTATTTATTGGTCAATCTGGAATTCCAAGTGGTCGTCATGCGGTGCTTTCTAAAGCTGCCTCTCTGAGGTTGGTTGTAAGATACTTATATCTCCTTGTGGGCGGTCAGCTTATATATCTCAAATCCAGTTATACTCAGCAATCCTGCTGCAACACAAATACTGATCTCCAGCAAATCAACCTTTTGAAAAAGAAATATTTTCGTCAGAAATGGAATATTCAACACCAAGGCAAGGAAAAATATTGCGCCGCCAACTACCCATTTCACGGTTGGGTTAGGAGTAATCAGGATCTGGAAAATATTACTCGTCCAGGACCGGTTGGACAATATCACGGCAATGTTCGAGGATATAAGGGTGATGAAACAGAAGGTTCTGACCTCTGCTTCTGAATATCCCCGATACAAACCAAGTCCATAAATAGCCATGACAATTATTAATATGCCTACCCCCTGCAGACAGCTGAGCAGAATCTTCCGTCCTCCGAAAAAGGGTTCACCAAATTTTGCCGGTGGCCTGGACATGACGTTAGCCTCTTCCTTTTCCGCCTCAAAGATGATGGAACATGCAGGGTCTATTATCAGTTCCATGAACACAATATGAACGGGCCAGAGGATCAGTGGTAAATCGGCAAAGAATATAGGGATGAGGGACAATCCGGCAATAGGTACATGTATTGCAAAAATATACCCCAGGGCTTTCTGGAGATTGTCGAAAATCCGACGTCCCATCCTTACGGCACCAACAATGGAAGCAAAATTATCATCCATCAACACCAAGGAAGAGGCCTCCCGCGCGACATCGGTGCCTTTTTCTCCCATGGCAATGCCTATATTGGCAGCCTTTAGCGCAGGAGCATCGTTCACCCCGTCACCTGTCATGGCAACAATTTCCTTGTTTTTCTTGAGTGCGTTAACAATTTTCAATTTCTGTTCCGGTACGACCCTGGCAAACACATTGATATCTCTAATTCTTTCACACAGCCGAGACTCGGACATTTCCCGCAACTCTTGACCGGTAATGCAGGTGTCATGGTTTTGTAGGCCTATTTCTCTTGCAATATTCATAGCCGTCACAGGATAATCTCCGGTAATCATGATTACCCTGATGCCTGCCCCATAACATTCGGCTACTGCTCCCGGCACGTTTGGCCTGATAGGATCGGACAGCCCGATAAGGCCGACAAATTCAAATTCAAAATCATGCTGCAAATCAGGTAAATCCGATGATGCGACTCGTGCCTTGCCAACACCAAGGACTCGCAAGCCCTTCTCGGCGAGATGCTCGACAGCGGATGCCAGTTCTTGCTGCCGTTGTTCATCCAGGTGGCAGAGATCAAAAATTGCCTCGGGAGCACCTTTTACCGCAATGGTTTTTTCCTCTGTCCCTGTCTGTTTGAACACCCTGGACATGGCCAGTAACTCCTTTGAAAGAGGATATTCTTTCAACATCTGCCAATCGGTGTGGATATGCTCGGTTCCCTCAAGGTGCAATTCACTCATCCGCAAAATGGCCTTTTCCATTGGGTCAAAGGGATTCGTCTGGCTGGACAGCATTCCATATTCGATAATTTCGTGAAACTGTCCCGGGAAGCTCTTATCGGCAGCCAGGGAGAAGAATTCCGAGCCGTTATAAAGCCAGGCTACGGTCATTTTATTCTGGGTGAGGGTCCCTGTTTTGTCGGAACATAAAACCGTTGCTGAGCCAAGAGTCTCAATAGCCGCTGGTTTTCTGGTCAAAACACTCTTTTTCGACATACGCCAGGCACCAAGGGCCAGAAACACCGCGAGAACAACGGGAAATTCCTCCGGCAACATAGCCATCGCCAGAGTCAGTCCCGCGAGAAAGCCTTTTAATAAATCGCCCCGGGAAATGGTGTAGACCACGACCACCAGCAGACAAAGGGAAATCCCGATAATCGCCAGTTTTTTGATCAGTGAGCCCATTTCACGCTTTAGTTTGGTGTCTTCCGCCGTCACCGATTCCAGGGCTTTGCCGATGTTGCCAATTTCTGTATTCATGCCGGTAGCGGTCACCTTGGCCATCCCGTTGCCCTGTACAATCAAGGAACCGGAAAAGACAAAAGGCAGATCATCCCCACCTGGATGCACTTTTTCTAAATGCAGATCCCACTCATTTTTTCGTACCGGCACCGATTCGCCGGTAAGCAACGATTCATCGGCCAGAAGATTAATTGATGTCAGAACAGTGGCGTCTGCCGGCACCCTGTCTCCTTCCTGGAGGATAATGATATCGTCGATCACCACTTCCCTGCCGGCAATCCTCTTCTCAACACCATCGCGAATGACCAGGGCCCTGGGACTGGCCAGGTCCTTCAAGGCATCCAGGGCTTTCTCCGTCTTCTTTTCCTGATAGAGTTCAATCCCCATTATCACAAAGACAAACCCCAAGAGCATCAGCCCTTCCTGCACGTCCCCCAGAATCAGATAGAGTGTCCCACAGGCCACAAGCAGAAGGAACATGGGTTCCCGAACCACGCCCAAGGCGATTACCAGGAGGTTTCTGGGCTTGGAAGAGGGGAGCTCGTTGAAACCATCCTTGGCTATTTTTTCTTGGGCCTTAGTTTCGCTCAGGCCCTGGAACATGTCCGGTTTGGGAGTGCTATTCATGTGGTATTTACCTGATATCCGATCCAAAGCATGCATCCTTTAAACTGTTGATATTTTCAGCAACAGGCGTTTCCAACCAAATCTGTATGCTCATTAGACTTTGCACTTTTTCCCAGCAACCGGCCTTCGCAATGGCTGGAATTCCTGGAATTTTTCCTTTGAGATTCTGCACCTGCTCCTGAACATTCACCTTGCTTCCAAGACCGGCAACATGCTGGACGGTGGCAACACTTGCCCAAAGGATGAGGCCACCCACCAGCAAAATGCCGAGGCAACCAATGCCGAGAAAAATTTTAAACTTTCTTTTCAACTGATCATTGTCTTTAAACTGATTGAATGCTTGTTGTAACTCTGATTGATTCACTTATTCCCCTTATTTTTAATCGTAATTTTATGTTGACAGGTAAATTTTTCTAGGAGGCCAATCATTTGAATCACACCTTCTTTTTCCCTGTAATCATTGATTTAACCAGATTTTCGTTGTGCGCTCTACTCGATACGGCAACCCCAACGATATGTAAACAAATCAGGAACAACAGAAATTGCACCGACGCTTCATGTATATCACCCCAGACGCTGTCACTCTCGGAATTTTCCTTATCCCTGTTGTTATGCCTCCCACGTCCATTGTGTTTCCCGTCATGCCTTTCTTTTTCTTCTTGGTCCGCGTAGGCCGTGCTGATAATTAAAACGGCAGCAGCAGAGCCTAAAAAATGAGTCCTCCCTTTTGTTGCGTGCGCCGCATAGCCGGTCACACAGATGATTACGCTGCTTGCCAGCAACAAGAGGATCATCCAGGCAGCTGCGGGATTATGGCCCGTATAGTGTGCCGGTTTCCCTGTTGCAAGTTCTTTAAGATAGGTCAGAGCCTTGACCGGGGAACAGACAAAGTTGCTAAAAAGAGCATATTCGGTCCCCATGAAGCCCCAAAATATACGGACTACCACAAGGCCTAGAAGCACTAAACCAATATTCTTATGTAAAGGTCCTTTGCTTTCTCCGGTGACATAAGCCAAAAAAATGAGCAGTACCAATGCCCAATGGAAAAACCGCACAAACCGGTCCCAGACAACTACCTGTCTTGTTCCGTTCATTTTTCTCTCTCCTTTATATACTATTTCTTCCAAGTTCTTCCAGGCGATCCGATATTTCATCCTGCTGGTATAACACTCTATTGTTTTCAATTATCAAATACAGACAGGGGACCAGCACCAGGGTGACAACTGTGGCGAAAACAATTCCAAAGCCTAAGGACAATGCCATTGGGATCATAAACCGGGCCTGTCTGGAAGTTTCAAAGATCATCGGTGCCAGCCCAAAGAAAGTAGTCAGGGTGGTCAGTATTACCGGGCGAAATCGTCGTATTGCCGCGGCCCTGATGGCGGCGTTGGGTGTAAAGCCTTTCAGACGCTGCTTATTGGCATAATCAATCAGGACCAGAGAATCGTTGACCACAATACCCGAGAGGGCGATGATCCCCATCATACTCATAAGGCTGAGATTATACCCCATCAGCAGGTGACCAAGTACCGCGCCAACAACACCGAACGGAATAGCCACCATGACTATGGCCGGCTGGATATAGCTGCGGAAGGGAATGGCCAGCAAAAAGTAAATGGCCATGAGCGAGAAGATGAAGCCCTGCATCAGACTTTTCATGCTCTCCTTTCTTTCCGATTCCCTTCCCTCATAGCCATAGGTAAGACCTGGAAAAGTTCCGGCAAGTCCTGGCAAAACGGTGGCATTCAGTGCTGCCATCACCTTTGTCGATTCCCCAATGGGTTCAATATCGGCGTTTACCGTCACCGTCCTGCGGCCATCTCTGCGGGTGATGCTGGTATATGCCCGACCTCGATCTACACTTGCAATATCTGAGAGCGGGATAAAGGTGCCGGATGGCGCTCTGATCAACATGTTTTCGATGTCGAACTCGCTGAACCGCTGCTCTTCCGGCAGTCTCACCCGCACCGTCACCTCGTTTGCCCCACGCTGCTGTTTGAGGGCGATTACCCCCTGAAAGGCATCCCGCACCTGCTGGCCCACCTGCGTTGCGGTAAGTCCGAGACTATGGCCGCGTTCGTTAATGGAAAAACTATATTGTGGTTTTCCCGGAGTATATCCGTCGTCAATATCCTTGATACTGGGGAACTGGCCAAGCTTTTCCGCCAGCATATTACTAGCTTGATCGAGGATAGCGATATCCCGGTGGCTCAGTTCCACCGAGAGCCCTGCCCCACCTCCCGGTCCCCCATGATCGGACTCAAAGAGAGAGGATTGAAGGCCGACGATGGGACCGACCTCATCACGCCATAGATTGGTCACCTCTCTGGTGCTGAGCGGTCGGATCTCCGGGGAGGTAAGATAAGCATCCACCTCAACGACATTTTCCTCGATCTCCGCCGAAATACCGTCGATCAATTGCTCGCCGCCATGCTGCTTTGCGTACCCGTTCAATGGCGGCGACAATTTGGTCCCGGACTCTGATTGCCTGGGACTGTGGGCTGCCGTAGGGTAAGGTTGCCGTCACCACGGCCCGATCGGATTCAATTCGCGGCATGAGAATAATGCCGATCCTGCCACTGAAGACATAACCAAAGGTTATACAAAGTCCGGCTGCAAGAAGCGCTACGGTGAGGAACTTGACATGGAGAACACGGCTCAGCAGGGAGCCATAGATATGTTTTATAAACCAGTTGAATTTCCTGCCGAATGTTTGTTGGCGGCGACTTAGCCAACGGCTCAGCGGATTGCCGGAGCGCTGGTTGCTGTGCGCCAGATGGGTTGGCAGGATGAGCAGCGATTCCACCCAGGAGATGAGAAAAACGGTGATTACCACCAGAGGAACCACTTTCCACACCTTGCCCATGACACCCGGTACAAACATCAGGGGCATAAAGGCGACAATATTGGTGAGGATGCTAAAGGCAATGGGGACTGCCACGTCCTTCGCCCCTTCGATGGCGGCTTCCGTGAAACCAAGGCCCCGCTGCCTGTATTCGTAAATATTCTCTCCAGCTATAATGGCGTCATCGACCACGATACCGAGCGCAATGATAAAGGCGAACAGGGATATCATATTGATGGAGACATTGAACATGGGCAGAAACAGCAGGCCGCCAAGAAAGGAGATCGGGATACCCATGGTAACCCAGAAGGCAAGTTTCATTTCGAGAAACAAACCTAAGAGAAGGAGTACCAGTGCCAGGCCGATGAAAGCGTTTTTAAGGAGCAATTGAAGGCGCTGCTTGTAAACATCCGAGCTGTCGCTGGTGATTTTCCAGCTAATTCCCGGAGGCAGGCTTGTGGCGATGTTCGCCATCGCCTCTTTGGTTGATTCCGACACGCCAATGGGTGTCTGTTTACCGACGCGATACACCAGGAGGGCCATGGATCGTTGCTGTTCATAGGTTGTCAGGGTGTTGGAATCAGCAAAGCCTTCACTGACAACGGCCAGATCTTCGAGAAAAACCGTGGTACCGCTGGTAGTGGTAATGATCGGAATGCGGCTGAATTCATGGGCCCAATCCCGGCTGTTATCGATTCGCAGGAGAATTTCGCCGGAAGCGGTGTCAAGTTTTCCTCCGGGTATTTCTACTGCCGACTGACGGATAAGAGTTGCAACCTGGGAAAGGGTCAGGCCGTACATGCGCAGCTTCTCCTGGGGAACTTGAACCTTAATCTCAAACTCGCGGCCACCGCTGACTTCCACCTGGCTGATTCCCGTGGACTGCAGCAACCTGTCCTTGACCTGTTCCACCACTTCTCTCAATGCCCCCTCAGTGGCATCGCCATAGAGATTCAAGCGCAGCACCTGATGAATATGGGAGTCTAAGGAAATAACAGGATCCTCGGCGTCATCCGGAAAGGTATCGATGCGGTCGACCTCCTGCTTGATATCCTGGAGGAGTTTCTGGGTATCGGCACCTTCAATAAGTTCAGCGCTTACTCGAGCACTCCCTTCAGAGGCGGTTGAGGTAATCTCCTTGATCCCTTCAAGCCCTTCAATGGCATCTTCAATGGCGAGGACAATACCCTGCTCAACATCCTCGGGGCTTGAACCGGGGTAGGATACCTGTACCGAAATTCGGTCCAGAGCAAATTCGGGAAAGACTTCCTGCTTAATTCTGGTCGACATGAAGAGCCCGCCCAGAATAAGAAACAGCATCAGCAGATTTGGCGTGACTCGGTTGTGGATCATCCACGCAACGAGGCCCCGGCCATTTGCAGCAGTGTTATTTGCTGAAGTCTTATGAGGCACGGTTATCTCTCCCCTTGACCTCGACTCTTTTTTCTGCCTTACCGACCGGTTGTTCCTGTCTCGACCCGTCGCCACCGTCTTTCAGATAAAGGAGCATACCCGCTATCGGTGAAGAAAGCGATGAGGTGACAAGATACTCACCATTTCGAAGTCCACTCTCGACAATGACATGATCCCGACCTCGAAAGGCGATCCCCACCTGGCGAATATCGAGTATGCCGTTGTCATCCATCAACCAGACGGTATTGCCTTCATGGATATGGCTGCGTTCAACTCGAATTCCGGAGGCGATTGAGATACCTTCTATCTCGGCCCGGACATAGGAACCGAGTAAAAGTCTCGGCTTTTCACGATTTTCTTCTTTGCGAGAGAGCGGGTCATCGATTGCGACCAGGAGTTGGGCCATCCGTCCCTCTTGCTCAAGAGAGGCAATAAGCCTGATTATACGGCCAGTTCGATACGACGATGGCGAGTTGTTCCCCTGGCTGAAAATACGTACTGTTGAGCCTTGTTCTTTGCTACTGACCGGTATTATCAGCCAGCGCAACTGTTCAACCGGCAGAGCGGCCAGGAGCCAGAAGGTATCGGTGCCGACGAATTTTGCCAGCACCGTCGATTCGTCAATTTTTGCACCCGTATCAACCATCCGAGAGCCAATGGCCCCGTTGAAGGGCGCATTTATTTCAGTACGCTCCAAGTTCAGCTGAGCTTGGGCACGCTTTGCCTGTGCAGAATCACGTACTGCTTTGAGTTTTTCCAGATGAGGAATTCGCAGGATGAGATTTTCCTCTGTACCGCTGACGGATTCATCAAGAAGTTTATATTCCTTTGCGGCGATGCGCTGGTTCCCCATCTCCAAGGCTAGATCGCTCTCCGCTTTGGCCACCTCACTATCAAGCTGCCTGGCAACAAGTTCATAATCGGTGCGGTCAATGGCCAGCATTGTCTGACCGGCGAGAAAGTAACCTCCAGGCATAAATTCATTGTTTATAAAGGCAATTTCACCGTTTACCCGAGCTTTAATATCTACTTCCCGGGCGGGTATGATCTTACCCATGGCGCTGACTCGAGTAGGTTGCGGGGCCTGACTGACCTGCTCTATCTCTACCAGGATGGCGGTTGGTGCAGGTTTTGCCGGAGCAGCTTGTGGGCGGGTATTGAGCAGATAAATGGTTATGGCTATGCCGCATACCAGGGCCAGGATGGGCAACCAGATATGCAGTAGGGAGCCTGACGATGGGCGTTGCGGGCGCTGTATTTCACTTTTTTCAAGATGATCTTTTGATATCATGTTCATACGTTACACCATCGGTTTGCCTACGAGAGTTAAAGTTTTTGCATTTGACGGATTCCAAAACCTTCGACCGGAATCCGTCCGCCGAGAGCCCTGTACAAGTCGATTCTGTAACCGATAAGCTGCTGACGGCCACTGACCAGGCTGCGCTGCAGTCCCTGCTGGGAAAGGAGTGCCGAGAGAACCCGCTGATAGTCTTCGGCTCCCTGTTTGTAACGGTCCCTCACGCTTTGTACCGTCTTGGTTGCAAGATCGAGCTGAACCTCCAGGCTGCTGATAAGCGCTCTCTGTTCTTTTTCCTGGATCAATGCATCCTCTACTTCACCCACCGCTATGAGTAATATCTCGGCATAAGAGTGCAGCTTTTCCCTTGCCGAGGCCAAGGTTCGATCTATCTCAGCCTGCCGCGATCCGCCATCCAGGATCGGCCCGGCAAGGTTGGCGGCAACTGATGCAAGCCAGTTGTCAAACAGGTCGCGAGCGCTTGAGCCCGAAGTATTGAGATCGGCGGAGATACTCAGTCGTGGATATTGGTCGGCTACGGCGGCGGCAAGCCTTCTGTCGGCAGCCAGGAGTACGGCGTAGCGGCTGCGAATGTCCGGCCGGTTGTTGAGCAGATCCAGCGGGACACCGGTTGACGGTAGCGGCGGCAGTTCGATGAGAGCTGGGATACCGGGTATTTCCAACATTCCGGGTGCGACTCCCGTGAGTATTGCCAGCTGATGCTCCAGTACTTTCGTCGTCGCTCGTTGCTGCGCCTGTTCCCCGGTTTTCGATTCGATCAGCTGTTTTTGCTGGAGTACATCGGCAATACCTATTTGACCTGCTTTGAAGCGAAGACCGATGAGTTCCAAGCCAATCCGGTTAACCTCCTGTTGCTGCTCAAGCAACAGCAGCTGGCTGTGACTTTCTGCCAGCCGATACCAAATATTGGCAAGCTGGGCGGCAAGGGAGAGAGCCGCAGTCTGAAGATCTTCACTGCCGGCGCGCGCATCAAAAAGTGCCGCATCTTCTGTTGCTGCCAGTCTGCCCCAAAGGTCTATCTCGTATGTCGCTGCCAGACCTAAGAGAAAATTAGCTTTAGAACCGGTTACCCCGTCGTTTCGCGTTCTGGTCGTGCCGATTGCTCCATTCGCCTCAAGATGCGGCGCAAGATCGGCACCTGCCCGGCGGGCAAGGGCCTCGGCCTGCAACAACCGCTCACCCGTAGCCCGCAAGTTCCGATTGTCGGTTAGAGCCAGGTCGATCAGCAGCTGTAGGTTAGGATCATCAATAGTCTGCCACCATTGTTCATTCAACTGGAGCCGGCCCGGCTGAGAAAAGCTTTTCGGCAGCGCAACCTGTATAGTATTCAGTGGAAATCGGCTTGCAGGGGTGCAGGCAGAGATTGCCAGGAGAAACAGTATGCCGGAGATAGCAAGAGATAGTATAGAGTTAACCATGCTTTTAACGCTCAGTGAGTCGGAAACCGACAATACTCGGTGTTTCATAGTTGCTTTCTGCTTTCAATATGCAGGACAGTGAGGGCAAATTATAGATAAGGCAATCGTACACCATAACTGAGAACCAATTATGTCAAGAATGTGAAAAGAATGTGCACGTCAATAAGATCCTGTTTTTTTGTAGGAAAAAAGTTAAGATCTCATAGAGAATCTTAAATCCATTAAATAAACTCATCACTATGAAGATCACTCTCCATTACAAATTGTTTGGTGCCATCCTGGCCGCTATTTTGGTCGTGGTAATCTACATGTACCTGGTCATGCAGTGGAGTTTCGACCGCGGCTTTCTCGATTATGTCAATATAGTCGAACAGGAACAACTGAAGAGAATCGCAATAGACCTGGAGTCTCACTATAAGAAACAAAAGAGCTGGGCGGAATTTGTCACCACCCCCGAGAAGATGGCCCTGCTGATCGTCGAAAATTATCCGGAAGGAAAACAGAAAGAACATTTTCTTGAAAGAATACGCCATGAGAAAAAGGAATCGAAATTTTCTCATTCCGGGCAGTTGCCTGCAGATATACCGGCACATTTTTTACGCAGAGTGTTTCTTCTTGATGAGAATAAAAAGACCATCTTTGGTTACGAATCAGGAGCCCAGCATGCCGATACGCTTGAGCTGATGTATCGGAACCGGGTGGTTGGTTATCTCGGCGTCCATCCGGCCAAGAATCTTTCCGACATTCATCAGCTGGTTTTTGTCAAGCAGCTGAAGATGGCGCTCCTTTTGGTTGCGGGGGCCGGCCTTCTCATCGCAGTGGGAATTTCACTGCCTATGGCCTACAGACTGACGCGGCCGATCAGGCGCCTGGCCCTGGCGACCAGGGAATTGTCTTCCGGCAGATATCACACCAGGATAGAAGTGAAATCTACTGACGAGTTAGGACAGTTGTCACAGGACTTCAATGGACTGGCTGAAATCCTGGAGAAAAATCAGCAGGCCAGGAGCCAGTGGGTGGCTGACATCTCACACGAATTACGGACACCATTGTCAATTCTTCGAGGTAAAATGGAAGCCCTGCAGGATGGGATATATCCTCCGTCGACAGAAATGTTCAATTCACTGCATCGGGAGATTCTCCATCTCGGAATGCTGGTGGATGATCTCTATCAACTTTCCCTATCAGACGTGGGGGCGATGTCTTATCGAAGAGCAAAAGTTCAACCATACCAGGCGCTGCAACAGGCAATAGAAATGTTGCGCCCTGAACTGGAAGAAAAAAAACAGTTGCTCGAAACGACAATCGATGTCGACGAGGAGACCTTTTTATTTGCCGATAATGAGAGGCTTAAACAACTTTTCACTAATCTCTTGGCAAACAGCATCCGTTACACCAACGAGAAGGGAAAGATAGAGATAAATGTGAAACAGGAAGGAAAAAACCTGATATACAATATCCAAGACACTGCACCGGGAGTAGCAGCTGAGCATATCCCCCGCCTGTTTGATCGGCTCTACAGGGTCGATTCCTCGCGCAGCCGCGATCTTGGCGGTGCCGGATTGGGCTTGTCCATCTGCTCTAACATCGTTAAAGGGCATAAGGGCAGCATCGAGGCAAAGCACTCCCCTTTAGGTGGGCTCTGGGTCCGGGTCTGTCTCCCTCTATCGGAATAAGCCATGACACAGACAATTCTTATAGTTGAAGATACTCCGGATCTTGCCCAACTGCTCTATGATTATATAATGTTGGCGGGTTTCCAGCCGCATTGTCTCTACGAGGGGAGTGCAGTTGTGGATTGGGTGATGATACATCAGCCGGATCTTATTCTCCTCGATCTCATGCTACCCGGTAAGGATGGCATGGAAATCTGCCGTGAGATCAGAAAATTTTCCCGAGTGCCCATCATAATAGTTACGGCCAGGATTGAGGAACAGGCCAGACTGGCCGGACTCGACCTTGGGGCGGATGATTACATCTGTAAGCCCTTCAGTCCACGGGAAGTCGTGGCACGGGTGAAGGCGGTACTGCGGCGGGTGAAGGAATCGGTGCCGGTCGAAGGCATTCTGCTGTTGGAACCCGATAAGTACCAGGCAAAAATAAACGACAAGGTACTTTCCCTCACAGTTGTTGAATTTCATCTCCTGGCGATTCTGGCCGGGGAGCCGGGAAGAGTTTTTTCCCGCAACCAGTTAATAGATCTTATCTATCGGGATGAGCGGGTGGTCAGTGACAGAACCATCGACAGCCATATAAAAAAGCTTAGGAAGAAAATAGGCGAAATACATGATCGAGAGCTCATCTATTCGGTTTACAGCGCCGGTTATAAATACGAGGAAAGTTAAGCAGGGAGCAAGATTACAATCATTCTATTATGTTGAGTCATGTTTTCAGAATTTAGGTTTCCTCCGCAAGCATAGTAACAATACATCTGTCATGGCAAGATTCGTTTTAAGAGCACACGTCATAAGTTATCATTTTTTCTGAGCATCTCTGGAATGTATCGGTCAACACTGATAGGAGGAATGTTGACTACCGCCCTGGTCAAACTCAAATATAGCTATCTTGACTTTTGAGATCTGAGTTGGAAGCATTTTCCGGGTCAAATGATTCTACCCTCTCCCGAAGAGATTGTGAATTATCTTTTAATGGCTCGGGGAGCGTTAGCGTGCATAATTAACATTTGAATTCACGGTGACCGAAGGCAGCCAGCTGGAACTGTGAGTTTGGCCTCGCCGTATTTTTGACTTTGACTTATTCATTATTTCGCAGGCGAAGCCTTGGCATGAGAGTGAATACCACAAGCACAACAAGATAGACCGAACCAGATACCTTGTCTCGGCTACCAATATACTCAACCAAGGTTTGATCTTGGAGGACTGTAGCAAGCCCCAATTCCGCGCAGACCGAAAGGCCCAATGCGAGGAATCCGACTAACAAGGACTCACGAGGCAGATTGATTTCCGGGAAACTCCGTAAAATGTAGCCGGCGGAGTAGAAGATGACAGCTGCCATGATTGGCATTTCCGCAAGCTCCGCCCAGCGTTCGCCAATACGAGGAACGAGGAACGGCACCCGGAAGACGCCAAGAGCAAAGCCCGCGCCAAGCACTAATGCAAAATACACCAGCCCGGCACAAATTATCTTTTTCATGGGATAATCATTTTGCAATCAGTCAGAAATACGCCTCAATAGATAATTTCGGTTGTATATGGATATTCAATCAAGGTGATCTCACCGTCAAACTTTTCAACCAAAAGATTTGCTACATTGATAGATGGGAAACCGTCTTCCAGTGCAGAACCTACTCGTTTGTAAAGGTCACTTATGATTTTATTCAATGCAGGGAACGCTGTTTGTTTATCATTACCTATTTTAACACGGCCATAAGGCGGGATGTTGAGAATGACGACTGCGTTACCAGGAGAAAGCTTATTGTTCGTTATACGTTTCATCATAGTTCAAGCCTCATTGGGCGTACTTAATTATCTCGCCTGCAGGATAAGACAATCAAGTGTGCGCGATTGTGTACTGTGTGAATGAACATTACCATGAGTTCGGGGATAAATGTTCAAAGTTGCACCGGTTGCGGGCATTCAAATGGTTTCAGTTTTTACACTGTACTCGCTAGATGCCAATAATGCTTGTATGACCTTTATAGCACTTGTGTTCAATATGATTCTGCGATTCTCACCCTACGTATTTTCTGGAAAAATCTAGAGTCTCAATATGCTCCATTTTTCGCTATGTTTTTCGAAAATACTCTTTAATTTACTAACTGTCAAAATGCTCCTTTCAGGGTATTTTGGGGGTCATAATCAAGTTCAAATTGATAAGGAATAATCTTCATCTCCGGATTAGGTTTTCCCACCAAGACTCGCAAGAGGATATCTTCTCCTATTGGACGCAGCAATTGTGCCAGTCTTGCATCAAATTTCATACAATATCCTGATTACCATCGAGCATATTATTGTTTCAAGGGAGATTAAGGTTTTTTGTTAAACAACTCCTTTGCTAATTAAAAATGAACTATATTGCTTATCTGTTTTTTTTATATGGTTGACAAGCCAATCCTTGAGAAATTCCATCAACTCGAGCGAGATGTCTTTCTCGCCCTTTTCAAACTGATCTTGAAAATGTAACACTTGAGTCACAAGCTTGCTGTGCAGCTCTTTGTGGCTTGTTTGCTCCGGATAGTCGTGTCCGGCAAAGAGTCTTTCTTCGTTTTGAAAGTGGCTTCCAGTGTAATCAATCAGTTTGCCGAGTGTCCTCCCTACAGCCTCTTTTGCCGACCCGGAATTAATTTGCACGTTAAGTTCGTTGATCAAACCAATAAGGTTTTTATGTTGACTATCAATGGAGTCGATCCCGACGGAGAGTGAGTCAGACCATCGAAGTAATGGTCGAGATATTGAGATAGATCGTGAACCTGTTTTCTTTAGTTCCAGTTTGCCAAGGTCAAAGCGCCCAGTCTCCCGACTGATGCTCGTCGCGACATTTTTAAGTTCCCGGGAATTTTCTTGTAATCGAAGACAACCTTTATTGACCTCTCCAGCTGCTTGGCTGATTTCGGCTATGTCTCCGGCGATTTCATTGGCAACAGTCGAGGCTTGTGCCACATTATCGTTAACCTCACTGATACCGCTTGCGGCTTGGTTGATGTTTTTGGATATATCACCGGCAGTAACAGATTGTTCTTCAGCTGCCGCGGCGATGGTGGTTACCAGCTCATTCACGCTATTGATAACCACGCTGATTTCTGAAATTTCAAGAACGGTTTCATCGGTAGATGACTGAATAGATTCGATCTTCGACTTAATCTCTCTGGTGGCCTTTGCCGTCTGTTTGGCAAGTTCTTTTATTTCGTTGGCTACCACGGCAAAGCCCTTGCCCGCCTCACCAGCTCGAGCTGCCTCAATGGTGGCGTTGAGAGCCAGAAGGTTGGTCTGTTCGGAAATCTCGGTAATCACTTCGGTAACTTTGTTGATCTCCTTTGCAGCTATGCCAAGCTGATGGACTTTGTCAGAGGAACTTTTAGCAGAGTTTACTGCGTTTTTGGTCATGACGCTGGCCTTGGATGTATTTTGGGCAATTTCCTGCACAGCCGCCGTCATTTCCTCCATGGCAATAGCCACCACATTAATATTCTGGGCAGCTTGTTTACTCGCCATTGTCACTGATCCCATATTTGCGCTCATTTCCTCGGTTGCGGCTGCAACTGTATTAGCCTTGGAAGCGGATTGTTCAGTTCCACCTATCATATCCTCAGCTGCCAGAGCAAGTTCCGTTGAAGTTGATTGGAGAGTGCGAACTTCTTCGACAACATTGCCAATCATTTGTCGCAATTTTTCACTCATCTCTTGCAGGGTTGCCTGGAGACTGCCGGAAACATTCCCAGCACTGCTTTTTATTGTTAGATCTCCGCCGGCAATGCGTTTGGCGAGTTCGACCATAGCTGTCGGCTCACCACCTAGGAGTTTAAGTATGGAACGGGCGTTGAGAAGCAGAATTCCTAAAACCATGGCAAAGCCGAGGATTGCCCCAACGATAAACATGTTACGTGTATAGCTACTTAAGGTGTTACTCGTTACAGTGATGTCGCCTACTGTTCTGGTGGAATTGTCAAAGATACCCTGTTGAATAGTGTTTACGACAGTCTTCAGGTTACCGTTTAAGGTCTTCGATTCCGTTCCGAGAACGGAGGTTATAAGTTCGTTGTTACTGTTAACCAGATTATCGAACTGATCGTTCATCTCTTTGGCTTGCTGCCTGGCCTGGGTCATGTCCATTGCAAGGGTGACACTGCCGATAATTTCTCCGTCGGATGCGATATCATGGGAAAGGACCATTACGTCAGGATCGTTCACTCCAGCCTGGATAATTGTAGCAATATCCGGTTTACCTTTTGGCAGGTAGGATTTAAGTTTTTCGTTTTTTCGATTGAGAAAACGGGTAATCGGGCTTTTATCCTTATCCAGATAGAAAAGAAAAACAATATCCTGATTCTGATGGGCACTGCGAACGAGACTGTTCAGCGAAGCAAAATCTTTGGCGATCAAAGAGTTTACAGCGGTTATTGCCATAAGTTGGGCTATGTTATCTCCATTTTGCCGACGCAAGGCCTGTATATTCTTCTGCACCGATCCAGCTGTTTTCTGTAAGGCATCAGTCGATGACGCTGCAAGCAGATGTGAAACTTTTGCCTGCATTTGTTGAAGGTCAGTATCAAATTGCTGAGATAACTTTCCGAGGTCCTTACCAATCAAGGTTTCAATGTCAGAAAAGGAGGTCTTGACCTGATCGTTAAGTGCTTTACTGCTGTTTTTTTGCGTAAATACAGTAAAGAAGATAGCACTGACGATCATGACCAGAAGCGCAATGGCTACTGGAACAATGATTTGTGCCCGAAAATTATTTCGCAGTGTTGATTGTAGCACGATATTCCCCGTAAATAGAATTATTGGACAGCAGGCTGCATATTTATGTTTCAGTTACCTCAAAAGGAGAGGTATCCAGCTCCTTTTGAGGTAACTCATGGTGGCAGGGTGAGTATCAGTTGGCGGAGGCCCCTACTTTAAGCGACTTTTGTAGCGTTTCAACACCAGAATAATCGAGTGGATCGCTCCAGCCGACAACCTTTGCTGCTTTCGCCGCCTTATCTTCGGGTTTGAGTTCCTTGAGTGCCGCTAATACTTTGGACGCCAGCGCGTCATCGGTTGCAGCAACTTTGCCGAGAGGCCATTCGGGATATACTTGAGTCGAACAGACGAAGGGGAAATCTGCGATTTCTTTTTTGCCGATGATCTTGAAATCTTCCATGGAAATGGCACCTGCAGCAGCCATTCGCTCCAGGGTGTCGGTACGCACTGTGCCGGCATCGACCTGTTCGTTTTGAACGGCAAAGACCACGTTGTCATGTTTATTAAGAAACTCCATGGACGCAAAATCCTTGAAGGGGTCGATACCGGCATCGACAAATTCTTTGTAGGCCATCTGCCAGCCGCCGAATGAGGATTTCGAAACGGCCGCAATTTTTTTGCCTTTTAGATCAGCGAAGGAGTTGATTTTGTCGTTATACGCAGTGGTAAAGACGACACCACCAAAGGAGTTGAGGGCTTTCCCCTGGCGGGAATTGATCATGGTGGCTACGGGAATCGCACCATATTTTGTCTTGGCGGTGATAAACATTGAGGAATTCACTAAGAAAAACTGTACCTCTCCCGCTTCCACGGCGGGGAAAACTTTTTCAAATGCCAAAGGAACTATTTCCACAGGTTGACCTATCTTTTCGGTGAGGTATTCACCGGTAGCTGCCCATGCTTTTAAAGCTGCGGCTGGTCCATCTTTAGCAAGGACACCAATTTTTACATTTGCTCCTGCCAGACTAACAAAGCTGAATAATAAAAATGTGGCAACTGCAATCGCAAAAAACTTGTTTCTCATTACTGTCTCCATATTAAGGATAATTGTTGATATATACCTGAGGGTTATTGTTGACACCTACAAACAAGAGTCTCTCACAACGCCTTAGATACTGTCAAGGTATTCTCTTTAATTCTTAGCAACCAGTATGTAATAATTGGTAGAATATTGTCATGATACATTGTGGCATTCAACAAACAAAAGATGCCAACAGCAAAACTCTATATGAAGGTAATAATTTGACTTTGCGTTAAGTACAAAATTCCTTTTCGTAAATTTTACGAATATTAAGCTAGGAGTTCATCGAAAAAAACCATGCAATTTCAGTAAAATAAATGACTTCGGGGGTTATTTTTCGCCCATCAATATTAAAAGGGAGTTTTTTCCCTTCTGGAAATCAATATTATTCGAAATGACCTAACAAGAAAACAGCATTTCGAAATCCCAGATTCTTCCAGAGAACATTTCTTGTGAGATGAACCTTCTTCCCGATCAAATCAAGAATCAGAGAGGTTTGGTATCCACCTTTTTCAACCGTCCTCAATTCCGATCGCCAATACAAATAGGAGCTGAAAGCATCAGATGAGGCGACGATCTTTTAAGGCTGGCAGTCGCAGGCGTATCAGTTGCAGGTGATAAGATGATATTTCTGCGATAACCACCCCTGGACCCTCTGAGCGGCGCGCTAAAACCTCACCCCACGGATCAACGATCATGCTGTCCCCATAGGTGCGGCGTCCCGATGGGTGATAGCCTCCCTGGGCAGCTGCAATTAGGTAACACTGGTTTTCGATAGCCCGGGCTCTGAGCAGAACCTCCCAATGTGCAAAGCCGGTGGGGTATGTGAATGCAGCCGGCAGCACTATCAGGTCCACCTCTCCCATCGCCCGGAAAAGTTCAGGGAAACGCAGGTCATAGCAGACAGACAGACCAACCCGTCTACCCTCTGCTACAAAGGTGACCACCTTATCACCGGCCTCGACGGTTGCAGATTCGTCATACCGCTCCAGTCCGTTATCAAACCCGAATAAATGGATTTTGTCGTAGCGGGCGATACGATCTCCCAATGGGGAATAGACCAGACAAACATTGCGTATTTTGCCAGGGCAGCCTGAGATGAGTGGTACCGTACCTCCGACGAGCCAGATCCCATGCTGTTTCGCAGAAGCCACGAGAAAATCCTGGATCAAACCAAGCCCATCGTCCTCCGCGACTTGTAATTTGTCATGCTCGTTTTTGCTCATTACGGCAAAATTCTCGGGCAATACGATCAGACGCGCACCCCGGGCTACAGCCTCTGCTACAAGGCGTTCTGCCTGCTCAAGATTTTCGGATACATCTGAAACCGATATCATCTGTACCGCCGCGACGCGGTATGAAGTCTCTGCAATCATGCGACCCCCTTATCTTCCTCTACTCTTGAACGGTTTTATCGGCTGTTACTCACGAATCATCGTACAAAATGGTTATGAAATAGAAAATGATCTTCGAGGTAGCTAACGATGGAAAAATAACTGTGATCTTATCCCTCCTCCCCGTGGGGAAAGGAATCGGGACATACTACGCGAGTCCCAGCTGACTTGCAAGCCGCTTGGCTCCGGCATTGATGACAAAGTTCTGGTCGGTACAGGTCAGTCCAGATAGCCACGAGATGAGCGTAAGTCTTCAAAAACGTTGATCGTTCCCACACCTTCTATAATAAAACTCACAAAAACTATGTGTTCATTGTGGAGAAGAGTTGGGCGCGAGATACTTTCACCGTTGGCTTGTCATGGCAACCTAAAATCAAATTTCTCTGCACAATACGAAAGTAATCATTCATCTGGTACAATCAAAATGGAGCAACAACAGTTTATGGATTCTCT
>CAWHJQ010000021.1:0-27061 GCA_963829695.1 uncultured delta proteobacterium
AAATGGAGCAACAACAGTTTATGGATTCTCTGGAACAATCAATAATTGAAACCGATCCATTTGAGACGATTTCTCTGGAAATATTCTTGATTTCACGTAAGTACCGTAATGCTCCATTTCGATCGTGATATTTGATCATGATCAAGGCGAAAATAATCAGGAAACATCTCAACTTGACTTGTCAGTCATTCATCTAAAATTGCCAATAACAATCTTATGATGCATCACAATGACAGATCCTGCCAACATTATCGCTGTGGGAACAAAAACTCAGATGTGGAGGTATCTAAAATGATGAAGAAACATTCAAAATCGGTCGCAATTGGCCTTTTGCCGGCTAGTTTTTTGCTTGGCTGTCAGAACGATGGCAGTAAGGTCGGAGTTGATGAAAAGGAGATTCAAGGATTCAAGGCCAAGACGTATTTCAATGGCAGTGACAACGTAGAGGTGACAATAGCTTCAGATGGAAAATCAACAATAGTCGCGGTTCCTAAAACAGCGATAAGTCGTCAAAAACAAATGGGTGATGATGATTATAAGTGTCTGAAGGCGTGTAAGGACATTGCCGACCTAGAAAAGCGTCTAAATTGCATACTCCTTTGTCCGGTGACAAAACAATACCAGGTATTCATATTTTGAGCTGACGCTTGCTTCATCAGTACTTTCCACAGAAGAAAAAATGTGAAGTTTTGGTGATCGGTAGAGACTTTGAAACTGATATTCCAGATGGCTTGTTGGAAAAAGTTTTCAAGGTCAAAAAATTAATATAAATTTGTTAAAAAGGCACTGGCTCCTGTTGTTAATCTCTGAGTAATTCATTGGATGAGGTGAGTACTTAGAATTGACATCAATCAAGTGTGTGCCACATAGACTGGTGTCTATCCGGACGATAAGCCGATTACGGTTTTGGTTCCGTAAGGTCGAAGTCAAAAAATGGAAGGAGTAATTAATTATGGCTAAAGCATCTAAAACTCGCGATTGTCCATATTGTAAAGAGGAGATAAGAGATGATGCCACCAAGTGCAAACATTGTGGTTCTTCGGTAGCCCCTGAAAGGCCCTCGCATGAAGGAACTTGTCCTTATTGCAAGGAGCAAATACATTCGGAGGCAATCAAATGCAAACACTGCAAATCAGATTTCCGTAGCGGCGCAACATCGGATTGCGGATGCAATCAACCTCAAGCGTTAGCTATTATTGGCGGTCTCGATGTTCTACAGCCACCAGGTCGCCGTCTTTGTTATTGGGTGCGGTACTGTGTTTAAGCACCATGAAGGAGAGTGGAACAAACCGGGGGCTGGACCGGTAGAGGTGAGTTACCAGTCCTGAACGACGACCTGCGAGAAGCCTTCTGCCAATGATTTTCCAGCATGAACAGAGGTGCGATCGTCAATTAAAGCTACGGCATAGAAACCCAGCCCTCGGTTTGTTCCACTCTCCTAATACGGTGTTTTGTATTTTATAAAAATTGAAAAATGGGCACCACAGAGGAGTTTGGTAATCATTCGCAAAAAGTTGGGCTAAGAATGATCTCCATCGGCTGAAACAACTTTTCAGCTGGGTGGCTACTCCAGTTGAATCGGCAACAGTGAAGGATATAAGGATATACATCGATTATTTACTGGAGAAAAGAATGGCGCCTCGTACCATCAACTGTCATATATCGAGTATTCGTTTGTTTTACAACTACTTGAAAGACAAGGACGGTATTTCGATTGAAAACCCTGTTGTCACAAGCCTGATGCTAAGAGAATTCCATCCGCTTCCCAGGTATATAAATGATTTGGAATCAACGACCACGCATAGCACGCCGTTTTCGTTTGTTCCAGAATGAGACCAAGGCTCTTTACGAAGTCATAACAATCTTGATCATCGTCAAATATCGTACGACGTTCGATGCCTCGGGCAATAATGTGGTGCAGTGCTCCCGTTGTATCAATCCTTGATTGTCTGGGCATGAGGGAATTGCTATCAAAGGGTCCTCTCGTCAAGTTAATAAGTTAAGGGCCTCTCCATTGTTCCGCCGCACCCGCCGCTCAAGGCGCGAAGGGACATCACCACGGCCTGAGGCTAAAAGCTGTAGGCCTGGGAAAAGAGGGGAGCAAGGCGGTCCCGTCTCCCCTCTTCTCGGCCCATGCCGACCGGCTTGTCAACGACCTCCGCCTGACCGGCACTGCTCCAGATCAGCGACCGCGGCGCTGAGAGGCTCCACGTCCGCCGAGGGGAGCTTTCTACCGCTTACCGCCGCAAGTTCTTGAACAAAGGCGTGGAGCTGGTTGAACCCCGTTGACTCCCTGCCGCGCCCGAAGGACTGCTCTGCCGCCTGAAGCTTCGCCAGCAGGCTGCGCTTCATACCTGGCGCCAGGGCGAGATTCTCGATGCGCGCGATGAGATACCTGGTGCGCGCCTGCGGATCGAGGGTCACGGTCACATCCAAGGTCCCTTCCACAGACAGGCCTCCGTCCGAGGAACTCGCTTCCAGAAACAGTCTCTGCGGCCCGCAGGTCCAGGCACGGTAGCGAAACGGCACGACGAAGGGAGAATCTTCGGTGATCTTCGGGATGATTGCCATATCCATGAGCTTGCCGTCGGACCGGGGGTCACCTTCATAGAGGAAGGCCCGCACGTAATCGAACCTCCCTCCGCCGGCACTGAGTCGAATCCTCAGGGTGCTGATCTCGTCCCGAAGGAATACGGACGAAAGCCCCTCAAGGGGCTCGATGGCAAGATGCCGCTCGGTGGAAGCAGGAGCCGGCGCCTGTACGGCACTGCTCGTCGGGATCTCGAGAGTGAAAACCTGCTCATAAAATCCAAGGTTGTTGCTGTAGGTCTCGACCGGCACCTGCGCGAGCGAATCCACAGCCTGAGTGGGAATTTGAGTCAGACCATGCTGGGCGATCTCGGGCACCAGATTTCCCGAGCCGTCCTCCATCCATGCCACGACCCAGAAGATCCAATTGGTATCCGTGGTGGGCAGCGGACTGAGCGTGCCGGTGTTCCATGTTGCCTTTGCCAGGACCCAGTTCAATGGTGCATCAGAGGCCGTGCACGCGTCGAACGAACCTTGCGCTCCGCCGCAGAACGCCGGGATGGGACCCACTATATCCTCGCCGATAAACACCGCTTTTGCAAAGCCGTAGGTTCCTCCGCCGGCACTGAACTGGCCTGTCTGTCCTCCATCCCAGGGCTGGGCGTAGAACTGGATATGCACCGCTGTTCCCTCAGCCATGTTCTTCAGACTGTAATTGTAGACTCTGGCCTGCAAGGTCACCGTGTCTCCGAGCGCAGCCAGGGTGGTCGCCGGCCCCGTCGTCGAAGTCCCGGGAGTGATGAACAGGCCTTTCATCCAATAAAATGCGGCATCGGTCACATTCACCGGAGACGGTTGTGTGGTCGGCTGTGTTTTGGTGCAGACGCCCGGGTCATCTGTGGGTAATCCGAAGCTCGAAGCGAACCCGATGGGGCAGTTGAACATCACTTCCTGTCCGTGCTGGGAATTCGGCTCCTGCTCTGCCCACCGTTCGGGATGATTCAGTGCCACGTCCGGTGCCACGCCATATGCTTGCCCCCACCAGTTACCCGACTCGATGGGGGTGTCGCTGAGTATGTCCGCAACGTGTCCCACTTCTATGCGGCCGTGCGTCGTCACCTGGGTCGACGGCGTCAGGTCGGTTTGGATCGTCCCTGCGGGCGGCTTGAGGCCATAGATGAAGCTTTGCCCCGTATACAAGTAATTAGAGTCATTGTTGTTGACCCCCCGATCGAGAATCACGCCCATCGATGAGTCGAAGGTTTGGCTCGAGGTGTTCAGCGTGCTGATCGACGTACTTGTATTGGTGTCGACACTCGCCCCCGCCGAGGCGCTGCCGCCTTCAAACGAAGCCTTGCCCGATACGCTCACGTCGGTTTCAAAGGAGTCCGTGTTGGTCGAGCCGCTGCTGGCACTCTGTCCTCCTCCCGCGCTCCACGATACCTCTACGCTTTCGCTCGATTGGGAATCCCAGAGGTTATCCGCAGGGGTCAGCAGATCGAGGGCGGAGTCCGTCGTGCCCTGCTTTTTCGGACCGCCAGCCTCCAGAAGTCCCAGGCTCCCCGGATAGGAGAAGATTTCCCCGGGCTCGGTGACCGGTTGATACCACGGGAGCGCCTTGGCCTCCGTTGGTTTGATATGGACGATATTATCCGGCGCCGAATATTGAACCTGCAGAGGCACCTTCTGATCGTCCGTGCAGTTTGGCGATCCCGAGGGACAGACGGACTGGCCGATCACAGGATAGGAATAGATATTCATCCGTAGCGATGCGCCCGCCACCTTGTCGTTGAACTCGGTTGTCGTCATCAGGCCGTAGTACAGTTTGGAATAGGTGTTGTAGGCGTTGGAAACAGTATTCTGGTGCATCTGGGTGGCCGAGTCCTTTGTTTTCACGGACACCGAATCCACATCGGGGACACCGAAGGTAACCTTGCTCTCCACCGTTTCCTTGGTCGAAGCGGTATAACTGGTCGAACTCTGGTGCGAGGCCTGCGTCTCGGTTGAGGTCCCGAAATCATAGGCTATGTTAAAGGTCTGGGGAAAGACGCTGACATTGATGATCTGAGGATCCCCTCCCCCGGGGGGGGCGATGAAGTCCACATGCATGGGGGGCACCCCGAGGATGAGATCGGGTTGTGTCTGCGCCACCGTGATTTTCTCCGGCGCGCCAAGCAGCAGAGAACGTCCCTGGAGATCCCCCGCCTGCAGCGGCACGAGCTGCGGCACATTTTTATCGTAGTACCTGGTTGAAGACACTTCGTCGTCTGTGAACAGACACAGGATGTCGGACGACGGGTCGCAGTCGGTGTTGGCCGGATCGCCGGGTATCGTGAGGATCTGCACATGGGTGTTCGAGGCGTTATGGTCTACCAGGACGGCGACCTGCTGATAGAAATCGGTATTCGATGAGCTGTCGTCGGGCGGATCGAACCTCCCCATTGCCAACCCGAAGACCCGCGTCTTATTGTTCGCATTCGAGCCGGTGTTCAGCGCCATCTGGTCCGCGGTCATATTCAGGTCCCCGTCAAAGCTGAGCACGGTGAGAAGGCCACGGTGCTCCACGCTGCCCCCCTTCTTTGTGGAGCCGAAGACCGCCTGGGGCCGCGGATTCGTCGGGTCCAGTTGTCCGCTCACGAGAAACATCGGCAGGGTATGGCTCTCGTCCTCATAGAGGTCACTCACAGTGGTCGTCGACTTTAAGCTCACCCCGAAATTTGCATCGAAATCATAGAGGTCCAGCGTTGCACTGGTGTTGTCGCTGCTGCCCAGTGCTATCAGAAGTTCGGCGTCGCCGATGCCCGTCGTCATATCCACGCTGGCGTCGAAGTTGTTTGCGGTAAGGGCAATGAAGGGGCGCGGTGTGCCTGACGAAGTAGGATTAACCTTGCCCCCGTTGTAGACATGTGCAAGCCAGTAGATGATCTCGAAAGGCTCCGTACAGGTCTTCCCGAGCACAGTGGCTCCGGCGGAAGGGCAGACCGACATGAGCCTGACCTGGATGTTATCCTTCGAGTCGTAACCGGGCCAGGCAACATCCATGATCCCATCGCCGTTGAAGTCGCCTGTCACCGGGGGGCTTGCGTACCATGAAAAGTCGGTGACGTCCGTTTTGGGCCCGGCCTGCAGTCCGTCCGATATGGCGTAGCCGGCCGTTCCCGTGCAGGAGGCGAAAGGATCATTGGGGCATTTGGCCGAAAGAACCTGGGCGAAACCCTTGCCAATGACGAAAATGTCCTGATAGCCATCGCCGTTGAAATCGGCCATGGCCATTGCAACTGGGGCGAGGTTGCCTATCGCGCCCAGAGACCAATTGGAATTATTGTCCTTGTTTAGTGGGTCGGTGATGTTGAGCCTCACATCCGAGCAGTCGTCGGTCGGTCGGAGGTTCACCATCACATCGTTGGCCAGGGAAAACACTCTGCCGACCAAGGTTTGCGCGGCGGAAATTCCGCCCGGATCGCAGGCGCCCAGGGATTGATTAGCCGGGCTTGAACTGCCGATATCAAGTTTCGAGGTTAAGAGTTTGTAATCAACGACGGAGTCGGAACTCGAGGACTGCACCCAGAGATTCAGGTTCAGATCATCGTTGGGCAGCAGGTTTCGCTGCCCCGCCAGAATGTCGTTGTTGGCGGAAAAGCACGGCGCGGTCGGATCCGAGGCCGGGTTGGTGGTGTTGTCGCAGGTGTCGGCCATCGACGTATGAAGGCTTATCCCGCCTGCAAGAGCGATTACGGTGATGACCAGAACGAGCTTCAGCCGGTAATATCTCATTTTTGAGTATTTCATGTTGATCACCTTCGGTTGATTTCCAGGAGGAGGAGCAGGTGACCCGGCAATGGTCGGAAGTCCTCATTGTCGGCGGTGGTTCTTCCCCTCCTCCAGGCTGGCATTCGGAATTTTTCACTCCGTATGAATTCCGTCCTGATGAAGGTCTCAGGAATCCTCACAGGGGACGCCACAGGGGGCGGGCATTCCGGCAACGCATCCGTCACTGGGCGAGAGCCGCTTCTTGCACCGCTGTTCATCCAGGAGAGCGGCGAGCTGCTGCTGCCTCTGCGAGAAATCGGGGTTACCCGCAAGGTTGTGCTCCTCGTAGGGGTCCGAGGTCACATTGTACATCTCGAGTTCGTCGGCATCAGGAGTGGTCTTCTCAATGGTGTCGCAGACATTGGCTTTGATGCCTCCCCATACCGGGTCCTGTGGACCGAATTCTACCATCACATCGTCCTTGGTCCCGGGATCCGTCCAGAACTGCGGGTTTTCGAAGTAGCGGGTATATTTCCAGATCTCCGGCTCTCCTCCAGGGCCTTCAAAGGTGGTGACAACCGTTTCCAGGTGGTTGGGTTGGATGACTGAATTGTACTGCCAGCCAAGCCAGTTCACCTGACCCAGTCCTCGGGTCACATCGTCATCGGTCATGAAGTAGAGCGGCTCCCCTGCCCGTTGCGGCTCACCTTCACCGAAGATAATCGGCGACAGATCCCGGCCAACCAGGGGCTGTACCTCGGCATGATCGCGGCGGACGATCTCCTGAACCTTGTCCATGTCGGCCCCGGCCAGGCCGAGCATGGTGGGAAGGAGGTCGACGTGACTGGTCAGCATCTCCACCGACTGGGAGCCGCTGAACAGTGTTTTGTTGTGGATGATCAGAGGAACATGGATCGCCTCCTCGTAGGCGCAGAACCATTTCTGATGCAGGCCCCCATGGGTTCCCAGGAGCTCCCCGTGATCCGAGAGGAAGATCACTATGGTGTCGTCGTAGAAACGCGAGTTCTGCAGTTTGGTCAGCACCCGCAGCATTTGCTGGTCGACGTTCTTCTGAAGCTGATAGTAGAGCCGGCGGTAATAGGGATGGTTGAACACCGGCTGCAGGGCTTCCACATAGGTGATACGATAGCTTTCCTGGCACCTGGGCTTGTTGTTCAACAGCAGATTTTCCTGAGCGGTGGGGGACGGCGGGATGTCAGGAACCGTGTCATCCACGCTGAACTTGAAATCCTGAACATCGTGGGCGGTGGCAAAACCATACAGCGCGATATCGTGCGGATTAACAAACGAGGCCACGAGGAGCCAGGGTTCGCTACGGCCTCCGCGGTGAAGCCCGTCGAGCAGGGTAATCACCTGATCCGCGAATCCAATATCGCGGCCGGAAACTCCGGTGGCTGCAGATGATCCGGAATCGCGAGGCGCCTTTCCATGCGGTTCCGGGCCGATCCATCCGGTAAAACCGAATCCGTCGAGCCGGTCCGACTTGAGGTACAGCTGTTCATTCCGGGTAAGCGGAAGGCCCGTATTTTTGTCATAGGAGAGAACGGGCTGGTGGCTCCCGGAAATGGGAAGGTCGGCCTCGGAAACATGCCACTTGCCCTTATAGTAGGTGTGGTAGCCGGCTGCCCGGAAGTAATCCCCCATCGTGGGCACGTTGCTCGGATCGAGCCAGAAGGTATCCGCATCATACGGACCCTTCGCCACCCCGGTGGTCTGGGTGACGCCATGGAGTGACGGATACTGGCCGGTGAAGATCGTAGCCCTTGCCGGGGCGCAGGCCGTAGCCCCCGTGTAGTGGTTGTTAAACTCCATGCCGTTTGCCCGCAACAGTTCCTGGGTCACCAGGTTTGTCTTTCGCCATTGCGCGATCTGTTCGTCCTCGTACACCGGGGGGAATCGGTTCTCATCGCACATGAGAATAAGAAAATTAGGTTTTTTTAGGAACTTGCGGCTTCGACTGTAGGCTTTCTCCGGGGCCGCTTCGGCCACGCCAAGACCGCTGCCGATTGTGCCAAGGGCAATTCCTCCGATGGTTCCTCCCATGGCCTGTAGAAACTGGCGTCTATCGAGCGCTACTTTTTTTTCATTCTGATCCATCGCACTCCTCCTTTCCTTGGTTGGTGTATCCGACGGTTTCGGGTATGCAATCGGCATTCTTTCGAAGCCGATATGATGAATATTCAGGACCCTGGCTGAGAAAAAACTCCGGGGTCAAGATTCGGCTCGCTGAGTTTTGCAGGCTGAACTCGTGCTAATAGCTGTGTCAGACGACGTCTGATTTTCTGATTTCGGAACTGATCTGTCGAGAAATTTGACTGCGTATTTGGTGGTGCGATCGGAACAGCTCACCAGGCGCCCCTGCTCTGTCACAAGGGGACAATGGGATGTGCCTGCAACGCCGGATGAGCGGACCGCTCCCACGCAGTAACCCGGGCCATACGCAAGACCGGTGAGATCGCTGCAGCGCTGCAGTACACCTTCACGGACGCCGCATGGCCGTAAACGTCGGATGGTCGGTATCACCTCCACCCTCTATTTTCTCTGGCATAAATTTGATATGTAAATATGCAATAATGTATTACATCCACAACCTGAAGTCTAGGGGAAAAGTGATAAGAACAGGCTGTTTGGCCTTGAAATGGGGAGTGACCGACTTTTCCATCCAATATTACAAAATAAAGAAGTGCGCCCTCATGTGTAATCCACTGATTTTATGAAAGCTGAAAACCTCTTTTTATGAAACCTAAATATTGCAAATAGATGACAAAAAAACATAAAAAAGGTAATATCCTCAAAACGTTAACTACCAAGAAAACAACTTTGAGGAGTCACCTTTTTCATGAACACCAAGAATAACAAGCGAAGCGCCCGAGTGTCATCAAAAAAAGTTACCATCAGCAATAACGCCAAGGGGTTAACCAGTCAGGCCGGTCTTGTGCCTGTGGTAAAATTTTTGCGTAACTGTGGAATGATAGGCTTGATAAACGAGACAGTAGAGCATGAACGAGGCGCCAATGCTCTATATGATTCCGTTGACGCGTTATTTCTCACCATAGTGGCCACCATAGGTGGAGTACGTGCTTTGAGTGGTGTGGCTACGGTCTGGGCAGATGGTGTATTAAGGAGGTTGGCCGGTTTGGGTTGCAATTCCTGACAATAGCACCCTTGGACGTATATTTCGGACATTCAGAGAGCGGCAAATATCTCAACTTGAGACATTGAATCATCGGTTGCGTGGAAAGGTTTGGCGAAAGGCTTTGAGAAGTGGTGTATCCACTATTGCCATGCGATCTTGTCGTGTAATAGATGTTGATTCGACCGAGAAAACCGCCTATGGCAAACAACAGGGTGTCAAAAAAGGCTACAATCCTTTTCGTAAAGGCAAGGCATCTTATCACCCGATCCTGGCTTTTTGCGCCGAGACCAAAGAGATTTTGCAGGGTTGGCTGAGAAGTGGTGATGCTTATACCAGTAACGGAATAGTCGAATTTACCAAGCAATTGCTGGCTCATTTACCGAAGCGTCAAAAGATTTTGTTTCGTGGTGACAGTGGATTTTTCAACGGCAACCTCTTTGACCTGCTCGACCGGTTTGGTCACGGATATTTGGTCAAAGTAAAGCTCAAGGGATTGAAGGAGTTGCTTTTCGCGCAAACATGGGAGCTGGTCCCTGGTAAACCTGGCTGGGAGCAATGCGTATTTTGGCATCAATGCGGTAATTGGACGGTGGCTCGCCGTTTTGTCGCCGTACGTCAGGAGCGGAAAAGTGAAAAGAAATCCGGTAATGGCCAATTGTTCGAGGTGAAAGAATACGATTTCTTCTGTTATGTGACCACCGAAGAGTTGACCTGCTGGCAAACTCATAAATCATATAGTGCACGAGCTACCTGTGAAACGTGGATAGAAGAATCCAAAAACCAGATGGCACTTGGCCAGATAAAGATGGATGACTTTTGGGGAAGCAGTGCAATATTCCAGTGTGCTAACCTGGCTTATAACACTGTTCGTTGGATGGCACTTTGCAGCGGGGATAAACAATTATATCGCTGGGAGCCATCAACAATACGTACGTTCCTGATCAGAGTAGCAGGTAGGTTACGGACAGGTTCAAACCAACTTGGATTGAATACTCCTGAAAGTCACCTCCATCCGAAACAGTGGGATGCCTGGGTTGCGGTTGGCTTAAGCTAAAGCGTCAGCTTCTAAATTGCAGAATAATGACAGTGATTCCCGGGGACAGTTGCGTCCTTTTTTCTAAAAAAGATGGTTGATCGATATTTCTCAACTGACGTGGAGCATCAACCTGGAACACTTGCAGGTTGTTTGATGGTTAGGCTGAGGTGTGGTTGACTGCAATTAACGCTCTTGATTGTTAGGTTTTTCCGCGTGCGGATCGATTGCAAAATTTAGGTTAAACTAAAAAGGCTGAGCCATTTCTGACCCAGCCTTACTTCAGACTGATAACACTGATCAATAGCTCAATTCCCCCTTTGACGCATCCTGTAGTTGTCAAATCAAAATTGCCGCTGGAGCCCAGGAGAAGGATTACTCTGCTTCTTCTACTTGCCTTATGCGGAATCCATGAGTTACAAAATATAGATCCGGGGTGTCCTCAGTTTCGAACGAATCGGGACAAATCCCACCTGGGCAGGGAAAAAGATTTATGGCGACTGTGACTTCCATAGTGTTGCAGTCTTCGCTCAGTGTCTTAGTCCCATTCATTCTAGTAACATAGATGGGAATTCCACCCGCACCATAGGCGTATCCAATCATAGTGTAGTCAAACGTATTTCCGCCCGTTCTGTTCCACGGGCCCCTCATGTGAGTCATCCCCACTGCAGGCAAGAGCCCCGGATAAAATATAAATGAAGGGGCCTCAAGCTCATCTGTCCCCGATGAGGAAGATTGACCATTTATGCTGCCCACCCATGATGGAATACCCTCTTCGTAAATACTCATCCAACTCCCTTGTGGTTTGCAGCCGCCATCATCCTGCCCAGCTGCAGCCATGGTGGAAGCCGCAATGAGCATACCAAGCGCCAATCCTGTCAAAAGTTTCTTCTTCATTTTTTTTCCTCCCTTTAAGATTACGCTGTCGTCATTGCCAGCCCCCCATTAGGCTAAAATGACATTACACGGTGTGCGATATGACGTAAACGTTCAAGGAACCACATCTTCTGATAAGAAAAAAAAACTTTCACTGTACCGAAATAATTTTAGGTAGTTCTCGACATCTCTCAACTATAGGTTACTTTTTGTATTTGATGCCCTTTTGATGCAGGATTTCTGCCTACGTGGGAATAACATTGTTTAAAAATGTGCCGTCACTCATGAACATGAAAGAAATCCTGGGATAGGCATTCTTGGACATGGAACCAAGATTGGAGATTTCTTATTGCCAAATTCTACTTATTTTAAGTGTATGAGAAATTGTAATGGAATGCAATACGCATTAGGGGGTGGGCAGAGTATCGTCTCTGCATTATTGATATAATAAATTGTTTTATGGAGACTTTTTTCGTATTCGTTGCCTGTAATTTTTCCTGATATTTTTTCACAGGCACCTTTGTCTTGAATAAAAATCCTAATTTTTCAAGGTACCCATTTAAAAAAAGTTCAGCGGAAGCCCTGGCTGCTCCAGACTGCAGGCGTTAATATTTCCATATCGAATATCTGATTTTATTCAACTGTTCTTAGGTTACCTTCCTACTGTTCGCTGAAAACCGTAGGTAAATCGTTCGGTTTTCGGATTTCCAAATGGCCTTCCACAACATCTGGTCAGGAAGAAGGTCAAGTTATCGATTTGTTCAAATTGTTAAGGTTGGCAAAGGATCTCTTCTTGATTTGCAACCCTTGTTAAGACGGGAGGGAGCATACGGACTCTATGAAAGTGTCTTTTTGAGAGCTGACAGCAGTGTAGAATATACGGGATTAAAAAAGCCTGCAATATCATTATCATTCTCAGACTCAAAACTTGAACGCCATTCTACGAGAGTACCATCCCCAATAGAAGTAAGCTTGACTACCACAATATAATTACTCACAAAATTAGCAGCTGGGCCTGGTTCGTGATCAATTCTGTATGAAAATGTGAAATTCTTGGCGTCAAAATTAATTAATGTCTCATGAATCACACCATTAAGAACTCTCTTCGCACCGGTTTCAGTTCCATTTTTGTCACCGACCTTGCTGACGTTAATAGGGACACCTGTTGCCCATGTCATGTCATGGAAATTGCTTATGGTGTTCCAAACATCTGAGATAGGTGAATCAATTTCTATTTTATTGTAACAGTCTCCCATTGTTACCCTCACACCCTTGGTTATTAGGATTTAGAAATATGGAGCTAAAAGGTGCTATTCTGTATCACTTACGTTACTGCAGTAGCTGAAATAGCAACATAATTGGATTTGAAAAAAATACCTTGCGGAAACAAAATGTATGAGGTCAGTCGTCAACGGTGGATACCAAACCTCTCTACCTTTTTCTTATCTGCAAAATACTTCATCTCAAAAGAAACTGGTAAACAGTAACTCCGTCTGTTTAGCTTTTTCTTGTAGCATTTTGCTCGCCAGAACGCCGATGTCTCAATGTGAACTTTCCTTCTCAAGGGAATGCCACCATCTTTTGCAAATCTTCATCCCACAATTTCAAACGGAAGCAATCCAAGATTTTTGAGTTAATTATTGGTGCCTTATCTTGCAATGCCGGTACGGTGTTGTAACACTTTCTAAGATGGTAATTGGGAATACTGGGATCTATATGATGAACGTGGTGGTAACCGATGTTGCTGGTAAACCAGTTCAACACAGCCGGCAATTTTAAAAAAGAGCTCCCCTCCCTGGCGGCAGACAAAGGATTCCAGTCCCTTTGACGTGCCCAATATCCTCCCTCGAACTGATGGTGCACATAAAACAACCAGGCTCCAACACCACCAGCAAACCACACAATCGACAACTGAATGAGAAAATAGAGTGACCATCCTATAAACCGTGAGGCAGCTAACGCTACTAAAAAGATGAGCAGATAAGTAAAAAGAATGTCAATACGTTCTTGAGGTTTCACCATAAAATATGTGGGGCGCTTGCTCAGCAAAAACATTCCTAACCCGAACAGAACCAGAGGGTTACGGTAGAGTTTATAACGTAAGCGTTGCATCTTTGATGCGTCATCGTATTCCTTTTTTGTCATGGTCCAGATATCACCATAACCTCGCGAATCGAGATTGGCGTATGTCCCATGGTGCTTTAGGTGCGTGAAACGCCAATCTTTAAATGAAATAAACAAAAGCACACCGAGGAAGGAGCCGAAAAATTTATTGGTGTTCTTTGATTTAAAAAGCGAATAATGCACACAGTCATGAAACAAAATGAATATCCGGACCAGAAAGGCAGCGGCAGTCAGGGTAAGAAGCAGCGTCAATTTATACGGATAGCCGAGTTGTACCGATCGGATCGTCAGATACCATAAGCAGAAATAGGGGATTATAGTGTTTATCAGTTGCCAGGTGGCCTTCAGACTATTGGAGGCCCGAAAGATTCTTAGCGTATGATACCAATCGGGCCATATTTGAGCCGTTTTTATCTTTGTCTCGCCTAAATCGACGCTATTCGATTCCTGTTTGCCTCTACTCAATTCTCGCCTCACCTAGCACAATCAGTTAACTGTGCCAGCAGTTGGGGAAAGTCAGTAATGATTTTTCCCACGCCTTCTTTTAGAAATCGGACCATGTCTTTTGGATCATTGACTGTAAATAAGTTTACCTGGCAATCATGCTGCAGCGCTACCTCGATCTGTTTTGAATCAATTATATTTGCATTAGCGTTATAGACCTCAAATTCAAATTCTCCCCAGTTATGTATTAGAAAAGGGTATCCGCCGATGAGCGCATTTACTTCTATGTCGGGACAAAGCTCCGCTACTTTTTTAAGATAAAGGTGATTGAATGAAGAAATAGAGAACATGCCAGGGGGCAATTGCACACTATCGACCAAAGAGAGAACTTTTTCCACAATAGGGAAGGTAGAGATTGCTTCGGGCAAATGCTTTAACTCTATATTGATAAATAACGATTTTTCTTTAACAAATAACAGCAGTTCTTCAAGTAGAGGTACGGAGGCATTTATCATGGCCTGCTGTTCTTCAAGAGTCACTTTACCGCTTTTGATTGATGCAAAAGGATCGTCCTCGATGAACCAGGAGCCGGCGTCTAATGTTTGGACTTCCTCCCAGGTGAAGCTATGGAGCGGGTCTTTTTTTCTCTTTGGAAAAATCTCTGCGATATTAGTAGTTCGCATGAAAGTTTCATCATGAAAGAGAATGAGCTGACCATCCGATGTTACGGAAACATCCGTTTCGACTCCATGAGCGCCCGTTTGCCAAGCCTTAATAAAAGCTGGCATGGTGTTTTCTGGAGCAAGACTGCGAGCCCCTCGATGGGCAATATTGTAGATATGTTTGCGGTCTGGCATAATGACCTTCTTTAGTACATTACAGATTTATTTCTTATTTTTTCAAGAAAGTTACCTGTCTCAAGATACTTACACCCCTCAGGGGGCATTGTAAAATATCCGGGTTTATTCTCCGCTTACCGGGATTAGCAAAAAAGATAAAGATTTATTGTCTGATTAATCCTTTAGGCTATTTGTTGCAACACTCAATGAGGCTATTGTTATTGAATTACACGATAAAATTGATCTACTGGCAGATCTCCTGAAGCTTCTATGATAGACTCGAACAGTTTAGAATAGTTCACATCGTTATCCATTTCGGCATCGATTCTCTCGTAGTCAGCAAGTGACGGGTAGCGTGTCTGAATCGTTGCCCAACCTCTCTCTCCTGCCAAGTTGTACATGAGGTCGACCGAGACCTCAGGATGTTTTTTCTCAAGGTAGGCTTTGACCTTCGCAAGCGCCTCGAAAAATGCAGAGTAATCTTCGCCGTATCTGACTTCTCTTTGATGAATAATCATTTTGTCCTCCGGAACCTGTTCCTTAAAAAGACCAGGGACTTTTAAACCTTGGTCTTGGCTACTTAGCCTTGAAACATAATTTTGAAAAAGATGTATTGCAGTATAATAAATAGAGGTGCTGCAAATTTTCCCTGTATATTTGGAAGGTTGGATCTAAATATTTAAACAGTAACATACTGTCTGGAACAACAATATAACACATTGTAGCACACTTCAAGGTTGGTAACTTGGAAAGAAGGCATGAAATTATCTTTGATCCCAAGATGCTCCTTTTGTGGCAAGGTTTCTGGGCATGATCAAGTATCAACTGACCAGAAACAGAATCGCGCCGGCGAACGCGCTCTTTGTAATTTATTGGCGCGGGTAACGTCGGGGCCGCATTGGCACGCAAGCTTGCCGCATCTGGCCACCAAATTAAGCTCGGCAACTCCAGAGGGCCCGACACAATTCGCGCGCTGGCGGAAGAAATCAGTGCGACACCCGTCAGCGCGGAAGATGCAGTAAAAGATGTCGAGGTAATCGTTATATCGATTCTCTTTGGTCGCATTCCCGATATCAGGGGATTGTTCGCCGCTGTACCGCGCGACGTAACGATAATTGATACATCCAACTATTACCCGTATCGCGATGGAGCGATTGCTGAGGTAGACGCTGGAAAGTCCGAAACCATTTGGGTAAGCGAACAAATAGGCCGACCAGTGATCAAGGCGTTCAATGCAGCATTGGCGCAAACGCTCGCTGACAGAGGGCAGCCTAAAGGGGTGCCGGGGCGCATTGCTCTCCCAATCGCAGGCGACGATGAACGCTCCAAATGCGTCGTTCTTGAGTTGGTTGAAGACGCAGGTTTTGACGCGGTAGATGCGGGTGTCCTGGCCGATTCATGGCAGCAACAACCTGGGACACCTGCATATTGTACCGAGCTGACCGCCCTGCAATTGCGTTCCTCGCTTCTGTCTGCCAGTAAAGCTCGTGCACCGGAGAATCGGGACTCGTTGATTAATTTATTCCTCAATAGTTCTGCACCACTCACTCATGAGGATGTTATCGCTACGAACCGAAAAGGAACCATTCCGCGATGATCAAGTGCCGACTAACGATTCGCTGCAACCGTCACAAACGGCTGCGCTTTTCGTGCGGCTGGTTCTGCGATTATGCAATTCACCGTGCACACCCTCCCCGGCCGCGCCCCCTCGGCTGGTGAGAATCCGAGCGAAAAAAAGATGTTGACATATTGGAACGACTGGTCTACTTTATATTCATGAAACGAATTCACAACAAAGAAGATATCGTCCAAGTTGGGCTCGACCTCGTATTAAGCAGAGGGTTCAATGCTACAGGTGTTGAGGCGATTCTAAAGCAGGCAAAGGTGCCAAAGGGCTCATTTTACAACTTCTTCTCCAGCAAAGAAGAATTTGGCCTTGCGATAATCGACAAATTTGTCGCAGACAGGGTTGAAGTTTTCTCCCCCATTTTCAGTGATGAATCCTTACCACCGATAGAACGCGTCAAAAAAAGCTTCGAAACCTTAATTGCGACATTTGAAGGGAATGACTGCTCCATGGGGTGCTTGATCGGTAACCTGGGGCAGGAGATGGCCGATCAATTCGAGAACGTCCGGCAACGCCTTGAGCAAGCCTTGCAAAGCTGGACAAAGGGGTTGTCCAAGTTACTTCTTCAAGCGCAAAAAGAAAATGCAATCCCGGCAGACGCAAACGCAGATATGCTGGCGGAAAATCTGATCTCATCATTCCAGGGTGCACTTCTTCGCTCCAAGGTTAAAAAGTCTCCGGAGCCGTTGAGGAATTTTATTCATTTATATTTCGATATATTTCTTGCTCAGAAAAAAGAGAAGTAAAACATCTGATGATTTCTCCTTTTTAAGGTGTGTTATTACGTAGACCGGTCTAGGCATAGTCTGCCAACGAACAACCAGATGGTAACATAATGACGACAATAGACAATTCATGGGTTCTCATCACCGGCGCATCGAGTGGCTTCGGTGAGGAGTTCGCCCGCCAATATGCGAAACAAGGCTATTTCTCGCATATCATGAATGTATGAGCGGTACACTAACCTATACGAATGAGGATTGTATATGAAAACAAATGCTTTTAAGAAGTTTAGCGCCTTGTCGCCAAGGTATCGCATAGCACTCCTCATAGGAGCATTTATAGTTACCGTCTGCGGAGCTGTTTTTGCAATTGAAAGAGATAATAAGATGCCTGTTGAGGCAGCATCTCCCCGCCTGGTCCGATCTTTTACGGTTATGACCATACAAGGCAGTGGTGCGGAATATACCGGGGTGATTCACGCTCGCACGGAAAGCGATCTTGGTTTTCGTGTGCCCGGCAAAATAATCGAGAAACTTGTCAAAGCCGGAGACCACGTCAAGCGCGGCCAGGCGCTGATGCGGCTTGATCCGACAGACCTGCAACTCGCCGCCACTTCCGCCCGGGCAGCAGTAGAAGCAGCCCGCGCCCAGAACAAACGCGCCCTGGCGGATGAACGACGCCTGCGCGAACTGGTTGCCATGAAAGCCGTATCCGTACAGGAATATGACCAGGCAAAATCGTCGGCAGATGCCACGAGCGCACAGCTGAATGGTGCCGCTGCCTACTCAGCGCAACTGGAAAACCAGGTGGGCTATGCCGTTCTCAGGGCTGAAGCTGACGGCGTCATTATGGGAACACCGGCAGACGTCGGCCAGGTTGTAGGAGCGGGTACCGTGGTGGTTCGCCTCGCCCATGACGGTCCACGCGAAGCGGTTGTGAATCTTCCCGAGGGAGAGGCAAAGATTGCAAAATCCATGGCGGTTGCCAACCTTTATGCTGATCCGGGTCAAACCTTCCCAGCGACGCTTCGAGAATTATCGGCAATGGCCGACCCACTTACCCGGACCTATCAGGCACGTTACACACTCAGTGGTGCAGGGAAAAACGCTCCTCTTGGTGCAACAGTGACGGTTCATCTGGATCAAGAGGAGACCGATGGCGCGGAGCAGCAGTACGAAATTCCCATCGGGGCACTGTATGACGGTGGTGCAGGCACCAGCGTGTGGGTGATAAATTCTGATACGTCAACCTTGTCGCGCCAATCAGTCGAAATCGCGAAGCTTGGCAGCGAGACCGCCCTGATCAGCAAGGGTCTCAAGCTGGGGGAACAGATTCTCGCCCTAGGGGCTCACCTCGTCACGGAAGGGGAACAAGTAAAGATCCTTGCCGATCCAACACAGGAGCAAAAATTATGAGCCGCTTCAATCTGTCCGCTTTTGCGGTTCGCGAACGTGCTATCACCCTGTTTATGATTATTGCGATTATGGTGGCCGGGGGATATGCCTTCCTGCATTTGGGTCGGGCGGAAGATCCTCAATTCACCGTCAAGGTCTTGACCGTATCGGCCATTTGGCCGGGTGCGACCGCAAAGGAAATGCAGGAGCAGGTGGGCGACCAACTGGAAAAACGTCTCCAGGAACTTGAGTTTTATGACCGGGTACAAACCGCCGCATACCCCGGAATGCTCCTCATGAAGCTTTACCTGAAAGACTCCACACCTCCCAAAGACGTGCCGGATGAATTCTACCAGGCACGAAAAAAGATGGGGGATGAAAAGATACATATGCCGCAGGGGGTGATCGGTCCCATTGTCAATGATGAGTATTCCGATGTCTATTTTGCCATGTATTCACTAGCGGCAAGAGGTCTCCCTCAGCGCCGGCTCGTGCTGGAGGCGGAAGCGCTTCGTCAGCGATTTTCCCGGATTAGTGGCGTAGAAAAAGTCACCATTCTCGGGGAGCAGGACCCCAAGATCTATGTCGAGATTTCCTACAAACGGTTGGCAACTCTTGGCGTTAAAGCGACCGATCTGTTCCATGCACTGGAGACCCAAAACGATATGACCCCTTCGGGGTTTGTGGATACGGCCGGACCGCGCGTCTATCTGCGGCTCGACGGAACCATTAACGGAGTCGATGCCGTCAAGGCGATTCCCGTGGCAAGTGGAGGGAAATTACTGAAAATAGGCGATGTGGCCGAGGTCACCCGTGGCTACGAAGATCCCGCCACAAAAAAAATTCGTCACCAGGGAGAGCCTTCGATACTCCTCGCCCTCGTCATGAAAAAAGGTTTTAACGGCCTGACGCTAGGCAAGTTGCTGAATGCCGAAGAGACGGTGATTCACCAGGAATTACCTGTCGGACTTGTGTTGTCCAAGGTATCGGATCAGTCCCACGTCATTTCCGAGGCTATCCACGAATTCATGATCAAATTCGTCACCGCGCTTGCGGTTGTCATAGTGGTGAGCCTTGTTACGCTGGGGTTTCGGGTCGGGATCGTCGTGGCCGCAGCCGTGCCTCTGACGCTTGCCGCCGTGTTCGTCATCATGCTGCTTACGGGAAGGGATTTCGACCGAATTACATTGGGAGCGCTGATTCTTTCATTGGGGCTGCTGGTGGATGATGCGATCATTGCTATCGAGATGATGGTGGTCAAAATGGAAGAGGGATTGGATCGGATCGAGGCAGCTACTTTTGCCTGGACATCCACGGCCAATCCCATGCTTTTCGGCACGCTGGTTACCATCGTCGGCTTTCTGCCGGTTGGTTTTGCCAAATCAACGGCTGGTGAATATGCGGGAAACATCTTCTGGGTGGTGGCCTTCTCACTCATCACCTCGTGGCTTGTCGCCGTCTTTTTTACCCCCTATCTGGGCGTGGGGCTCCTGCCTGACATCAAACCGGTCGCCGGAGGACATGATGCTATTTATGCAACTCCCAACTATCAGCGGTTTCGCCGTATCGTGCGGAGGGTCGTCGATCATAAATGGATTGCAGCCGCCATCACAATTGTTCTTTTTATGTTGTCTGTGGTCGGAATGGGGTCTGTGGAGAAACAGTTTTTCCCCAACTCGGATCGACCCGAGTTAACAGTTGAGGTCAATCTCCCCCCCGGCAGTGCTTTTGCCGCAACCGAAAAGTCGGTCGAAACAATCGAAAAAACGATTATGGCTGAACCGGAGGCACGAATGGTCACCAGCTATATCGGCCAGGGCATGCCACGTTTCATACTGTCGACCAACCCCGAATTACCCAATCCGGCTTATGCCCAGATCGTGGTCGTTACCGAAGGCCATGCGGCACGCGACGCGCTCAAAATAAAGCTCCGCAGCCTTATTGCCCAGGGTGCTTTCCCAGAAGCACGTGTGCGGGTGACCCAATTCGTTTTCGGTCCGCCCGTCACCTTTCCGGTACTCTTTCGCGTCATGGGACCGGACGTAAACGAGCTGCGCCGGATTGCGGATGATACCAGAACTATCATGGCTAAAAACTCAAACCTGCGTGATGTGCATCTGGATTGGGGTGAACGGACTCCAAGCCAGCATCTGGTCCTTGATCAGGATCGTCTGCGCCTGCTCGGCCTCACCCCGCAAGAATGCAGCTTGCAATTGCAGGCAATTCTGAATGGTGCTTCCACCACGCAAATGCGCGACGGTATTCGTTCGGTCGACGTGGTGGTTCGCAGTCCTGTTGCCGAGCGCCATAGTCTGGAAAACATCGCTAATATTTCCTTGACCACCAGAGACGGGCGCGCAATCCCGCTGTCACAGATTGCCCATTTCGAATCCAGGATGGAAGATCCGCTGCTCAAACGCTACAACCGAGAGCCGTATATCGCCGTACAGGGGGATGTCGTCGATGGGGTCCAACCTCCGGATGTAACGGCGCAAATTCTCCCCAACCTGGAAAAATTAAAAGCTGCCCTTCCCTCCGGATACCGCATTGAAACGGGTGGCTCCGTGGAAGAGAGCAAAAAGGCCGATACGGCGCTGGGGCTGCTCTTCCCGCCGATGATACTTCTGATGCTGATCTTCATCATGCTTCAGGTCCGGTCATTCGCCACCATGTTCATGGTGTTTGCCACGGCCCCTCTCGGCTTGGTCGGAGCTGTTCCGACTCTACTCATATTCCACCAGCCGTTCGGCTTCAACGCCATTCTGGGACTGATAGGACTGGCTGGAATCATCATGCGCAATACGCTGATCCTGGTCGACCAGATTCGCCACGATAAGGCAGCGGGATTCAGTGATTACGATGCAGTGGTAGAATCCACCGTACGTCGTGCGCGCCCGGTAATCCTGACTGCTGTGGCCGCGATGCTTGCCTTTATCCCACTGACTTTTTCCAGTTTTTGGGGACAGCTGGCCTACGTTCTGATCGGCGGAGTTGGGGTCGGAACGATTCTGACCCTGCTCTTTTTGCCGGCCCTCTATGCAATCTGGTTCAAAGTGAAGCATCCCGTTACCGCCAATGAAGAAGGAGCCTGGACATGTTCCGCAGAATTGCAATCCTGAGCCTCGCCATCGCTTGTTTGGCCGGCTGCAGCATGGCGCCGCGTTATAGTCAGCCTGAAGCGCCTATTTCCACAGCTTGGCCCACCGGCCCGGCCTACAAGGATGTTTCGGGGGCACCTACCGACAAGCAGGCGACTGACATACCTTGGCAGGAGTTTTTTGTGAACCCGCAACTGCAGAAGCTGATCGGTCTGGCTTTGGCCAATAACCGCGATTTGCGGGTGGCGGCACTGAACATCGAAAAATCACGCGCCCAGTTCCGGATCCAGCGAGCCGATCTGCTGCCGACGCTTACGGCCGCGGGGAGTGGGTCCGTCCAGCGCCTGCCGGCGGATGTTTCCCCCAGTGGACAAGCCATGATTGCCCGTAATTACAATCTGGGCCTGGGCTTGAGCAGGTATGAGATTGATCTTTTCGGCCGCGTCCAGAGCTTGAAGGATCAGGCCCTAGAACAGTATCTTGCAACCGAACAGGCGCGCCATAGCGTTCAGATCAGTCTGGTCGCCGAGGTGGTCAACAACTATCTGACCCTGGCCGCAGATCGGGAACGGCAGAAACTGGCCCTTGACACCCTTGAAAGCCAACAATCTTCCTATCAACTCATCCAGAGGCGCTTTTCCGCCGGCGCCTCTTCAGAACTGGACCTGCGCCAGGCCCAGACCAGAGTCGATTCGGCACGGGTGGATGTAGCCCGCTACACCAGCCTGGTGGCTCAGGATGAAAACCTGCTGGCCCTGGTTGTCGGCGCTCAGTTACCGACTGAGCTTTTGCCCAGCGGGTTCAGTGCAGTGGGAACCCTGCGCGAACTGCCGCCCGGAGTACCCTCCGAGGTGCTCCTGCGCCGACCGGACGTACGACAGGCCGAACTGCAGCTCATGGCGGCCAATGCCAACATCGGCGCAGCACGGGCCGCTTTCTTTCCCCGGATTACCTTGAATACCAGCATTGGCACGGCCAGTGATCAACTGAGCGGACTGTTTTCGTCAGGCTCCCTGGCCTGGGGATTAGTGCCGCAGCTCAGCCTGCCGATTTTCGATTACGGCCGAAATCAGGCCGGTCTGACCGTCGCCGAGCGCGATCGGGACATCTTCCTGGCCCGGTATGAAAAAGCGATTCAGATCGCTTTTCGGGAAGTGGCTGACGCCCTGGCCCAGAACGGCACAGTGGGGAAACAGTTGCAGGCACAACAATCCCTGACCGAGGCGACCGCCGAAAGCTACCGACTCTCCCAGGCCCGCTACGAGAGAGGTGTCGACAATTATCTCAATGTATTGGATTCCCAGCGCTCGTTTTACAGTGCACAACAGGGGCTGATAAGCGTCAACCTCATGCGGCTCAGCAATCTGGTCACACTCTACAAGGTTCTGGGTGGCGGGAGTGAATAAAAGGAATAATTAAAAATTCAGCGGATTACCCCCCTGAACAACCACCATCAAAAGGAGAACATCATGAAAACAAGCATATTAATCGTCATGTCGGCGTTTCTTCTGTCTGCAACGGTTCCGGTTTATGCCTTAACCAATCAGGAACTGGCCTGTCAGTTGGCCCAGGTCGGTTGCCCTACTGAAGTAAAAAGCTTTGAACCGAGGATCACAGAATGGAAAAGTGAAATGAAGAACAGGGAACAATTTGTTTGTGAGTTGGCTCAGGTCGGTTGCCCGACTGAGCCTTAAAGCCTTTAGCAACGCCCATGGGTATCAACTGATAGCAACTGCAACGAGCAATTTGATGTCGCACGAATCGTAACCTGCGATATGATCTTGTCGGAAATCGATTACAACACTTGATCCAGCTACCCATCCACGGCTTGCCCGAAGGTTAATTGATGATGCAAAAAATAATGGTGCTGTCTTAGAAAACTAGGCTACTAACTCTAAGCAGTAGGGAGAAAATCAGATGAAAATTGAAGGAAAAATCGAATTCGAAGTAATGGAACAAGCGCCTGAGCAGGTGGTTTCCGAAATGCCGATTCAGCCCGGCGTACTAAATCCATATGGCGTGGTCCATGCGGGCGCAATCCTATGGTTGGCGGATGTCACCGCCACCATATTGGCACTGGGCTCATCATCCCTTCCCACAGAAGGCATGGCTGGCTTTCCACTTGCCATAACGCTGAACGCGAACTTTATCAGCAACCAGAAGGACGGTACGTTCAGGGCAGTCGCTTCCTTCGTAAAGAAGGGAAAAAAGGTCAATGTCGTGCGAACGATCGTCTACGGCAAGAAAGACCGGTTGATTGCCGATGTGACCACGAACCATGTGCCGGCAAAGTGAACGGGCTAATTCCTGAACATAACGATACAAGGAGAAAAACATGAATTTGAACGACCATCCAAGTGTAATAGCTTTTCGACAGAGGCAGCAGAATAACCAACTCGAAGTAATGACCTCGCAACGACTGAAGGCAATCGTCCTGGAAGCCGGGGCTGATGATGTCGGTGTTGTAGAAATTGACCGCCCGTCTCTTCAAGACCAAAAGGTGGCGATCCTCCACGCTTTCCCACGCGCAAAAGCCCTTGTCAGTTTTATTTGTCGGATGAATGAAGCACAGATCCGCTCAAACGACAGATCTTTGACAGATGGAGAATTCATAGCCTACGACGCGGAAATGCTACATATTTCCCGCACAGTCGTTAAAGCGTTGAGGGATGAAGGGATCGCCGCAGTCACTCCTTCCGAATCCTTTCCCCAAGATATGAGTAAATGGCAAGGCAGGATGTTGACGGTCTCACATAAACCGGTAGCGGAAGCGGCAGGCCTCGGTCTGATTGGCCACCATCGACTTCTGATCCACCCAATGTTTGGGAGCCATCTTTGTTTGGGAACGATAATCATAGATACAGCCATGGATGTCTATGATCAACCCGTTGACTACAATCCATGCATCGGTTGCCAACTTTGCGTTGCCACCTGTCCTACCGGAGCCATAGCCCCAGACGGGTCTTTCGCTTTTGTCAAATGTCTGGTTCATGCTTACCGGGATCGGCTGGGAGGTTTTTTAAATTGGGTCGAATCCCTTGTCACCAGCCAAAATATGGCGGAGTATCGGGAAAAACGAACTGACGGTGAAACAATGGCTGTCTGGCAAAGTCTCACCTATGGCGGCGGATATCGATGCGGTTATTGCATGAGCGTCTGCCCGGCAGGCCTGGACCTGATCGGTCCCTATCTCGATAATCGAAAGGAATATTTACTAAGTGTTGTCAAACCGCTTCAGGAAAGGAAAGAGAACGTCTATGTTCTTCCCGGCCAGGATCAAGCGACTGCGGTAAGCAAGAAATTTCCGAATAAAACTGTCCGGCCTGCCTGAGGACAGATATTTTCCCCGACAGTATTTTCACATAATTATCAGCGAACGTTTTCAGATGTGGCTCAGTTTGTTTGAATAGCATTTCAATAAATTTAACCGTAATATTGCCATTTCGAAGGTCTCATTATTTTACCAATGCTTCAATTTGAGACAATTATTGTTAACCGGAAACAAGCAGTTGCCTTAATACCTAGCAACATCAGAAGGTCATTTTGCCCCTTTGAAAAGCAAGATTTTCCTGACATTAAAAGAGAGTCTCATGTCGTTGATAATTCCAGATTATCAACCGAGATAATTGCTCCATTCTTCCAGCATCGGATGACTGATACGTTATATCAAGCGTTGAGATCGGCAGCAATGAGCCTCTTCGTGTTGATCTTTAGGTGATGTTTACGCTACTACCGTGGAACTTTTTTCATTCACGCTGAAGCTCTGAGCCTTATTCTCACTTAATGTGGGTCCGGGTGTTTATCATTGCGGCCCGCTACATGTAACAATCCTTTTTTCTCAAGTCACCAGGTGGTGCCTTATCTAGGCGACCACCTTACGCTCCACATCGATCTCCGCTATGTTACCTGCGGTAAATCCGAAAACGAACCTCCTAAGTCGGAAGAGGGCATGACTTCATGGTTTCACTGATTTTCTTGTACATATCTGAAAACAAAATCAGGCCGACAATGTCCTGCCCATCCTGGATAAAAAGAGAATCATGGCGTTCGACGACAAAAAGATGAAGAACTTCCTCCATTTTATCGTCAATTCTGACCATATGGTCAGGAGTCGGCATCTTGATAAACTGCTGAATTTTAACAATATAGGCCTTGTTGCAGAGCTCTTTAAGGGGATTTTTCCACAATCGAAGCTCTTTCTTTGTCGACTCGTGCACCGTTTGTATCAGTTGATAATAAGAAGTGGATTTCGGGATATCGATGTTGAAATAGTCAGGCTCCAAGCCCTGAACGACGTCCATGGGAGACATTTTCCCAACGACTTTCCCCGTCGTATCATAGACCAACAGTATCCTTTGCGGAGCCTTACCGGATTTGAATTCCAGGTCGGCTTTTTCGAGTGCCTCCACCGCTTCCATGAAAGTAGCTGTGCTGGAAATGCTGGGGAATTCGTCAAGTGGCCGCATCAACTCCCTAACTTTCATTTCTTCCATTTTGGTTCTCCTTTCATAACAAGGATGTTTTAAACAAATTTAGAAATCAACGTTGCGATGAGTAATGTAGTACTGAGAAAAAACTATTCAAGAGGTAACCAGCGAAAACACAAGAGCAATCAACGCCTGACATGTTCTGTTGAGACGCTATTGGCAGTTTCAGAAAAGATGAAGAGACAGAAAAAGCAGCAGAGATACTACTCAAAGCCATGGCTGCAGACGGTTATAGACATGTCATCTCATTCATTACCCATAACATCTATCCGATTTTCTTGATAATATGTGTAATGACTTGACCTTTTCCTGAGCATTTTGACCTTGATCATGACCAAATATCATGAGCGAAATGGAGCATTCTAGCTCTTTTTAATATTCAAATTTCTTTCCGGGAATCCGACAGCAAATGGAGCATGTAGAATCATTGATTATTCCAGAAAATCAATAGAGATAATTACTCCATTTTGAATGGCGGTACTGACTGCTATTACTACTGAATCTCTGATTTTCAATAGTCAACATTTCTCCTATGCATCTGACCCCTATAGCGAAACTCCTATAACGTCCCAAAAAGACCAGATCTCGACCGGAAACGAAAAAAGGACCTACAGCAAAACAGCCATAAGTCCTTTTCTTATATCGACACGCCAACCAGAACACCCACAAACGTGTCACTGATTAGAAGTCCGTTGCTCTATCCAGCTGAGCTACTGGCGCTTATTATTTGATACAATCATTGATTGCTTCCGTAACCTTAGCACAATCAGCGACGACAAAATACTCAAAGTTTATCAAAAAGCAACTTCATTCTTATCATTGCTCTAGGTCTCTTGTTCTTTTCCAGACGGGGCCATTTTCTGTATCGATGACCACAATGCCCTTTCCGGCAAGTTCTTCCCTGGCTTCATCTGCCGCCTTCCAGTCTTTAAGTAACCTGGCCTGTTCCCTGCGCTGGCTGAGAGCATTGACATCGGGGG
>CAWHJQ010000022.1:0-682092 GCA_963829695.1 uncultured delta proteobacterium
TATAGTCAATCCCGTTACTTGCAAGAGCATTCATCATATCAAGCAGTTGATTGCCATCTTTCCGAACAGGTCCGAAACACCCCCTGCACGGGACCCTGGCACTAATACAAGCCGGCGCGCCACGTTTGGCACAACCAGCAGCGGTTACCGGCCCCAGGCATAAATAGCCCTGCTCCAGCAGGCAACGCATCTCATCAATTGGTGCACCAGCTTTGAAATCAACATTGGTGATAAAACGTTTCACCTTAGCGACAGCACCCTTCCCTTCACGCTTGGTCGGGCAGGTATCGCAGACGCTTTTGCCGGGAAGAACGGGATCTCGACCTTCAACCAGTGACAGTATCACTTCGGCAATCAGCGCTGGATTCGGCGGACAGCCGGGTAGCTGCATATCGATTTTCACCTTCTCGTCACAGGCATAGACGCGATCAAGCGGGGCCGGCACTTCAATGGTTGGAATCTTTGCCCCCGGATCAGTTGTCTCCGTACTGAAAATACCCTCCCAGCTCTCCTGACGGTCCTGCCCGTTCATCAGGGCGGGAATTCCACCGTGGGTAGCACAGGTACCAAGAGCAATCAATACCGTACATTTCTCACGCATCTCTTCCAGTATTTCCAGATGCTCATGATTGCTCACTCCGCCGGTCACAATACCGACGACAGCCTCCGGAATCGTCAGGGTCACCCCTTCCCCGCACTGACCAAAATATTTGTGATCCATCAGTACCGGTGCGTGGACTATGTCCAGGGCTTCAGTTATTATCGGAATGAGATCTTCACCGATGTTCAGGATAGCAATCTCGCACCCCGAGCAGGATCCCAACCACTCCATAGCGGTAGTTATACCCATATCTCTCTCCCTTTATGCCACCGAGGCGTCCTGACCATTTACTGGTCCTAATTTTTTGATGCGCGCAGTCATCTCTGTTACAGCTGCAACAAATTTATCAGGTTCCGCCGACGAAACCCAGGTCAAGTTGAACCGTCCGGCCTGGTATCCAAAATCTTCCAACAACTCAACAATCATGTCGGAACGGGTCATTGCTTTATAATTACCATCCAGGTAATGACATTCACCGAGGTGTCAGCCAAGTACCATGACCCCATCCGCCCCTTGAGACAAGGCGTCCATGACAAATTCCGGATGGACCATCCCTGAACACATTACTCGAATTATCCGCACGTTATGGGGATACTGCATCCTGGCAGTACCTGCAAGATCAGCCGCGGCATAGGAGCACCAGTTGCAGCAGAATGCAATAATTTTAGGCTCAAAACTCATGTGATCAACTCCTTCTCACTTTAAAATTCATGTCGGATAACCCCTCCAATCACACAAGGAGAACGGTTTCGTGTGGTCGGAAGAGTATTCGCTTATTTATTAGTAGGCTGGATTCAAACTGCGAGAGCCGCCTGAATCTGGGCACTGATCTGCTTCATGGTAAATCCGGAGACATACACGCCCCGCTTGGGACAAGTTCCCTGGCATAAGCCGCAACCTTTGCACTGAGCCTTATTCACCATAATTATCTTCCCGGCCTCGCCCCCACCTTGGGCGGGTTTTGCAACCAGAGTTATGGCGTGATACGGACAGACATCAACACACAGTGCACAGCCGTCGCAGTAGTTTTCATCGACCGTCGCTTTCACGGCATCAAGCGAAATATGACTTTTTGACAGCAGCGTTGCCGCCCTGGCCGAAGCAGCCAATGCCTGCGCAACAGACTCTTCAACCGGTTTAGGGTAATGGGCCAGTCCAGCCACAAACATCCCGTCAGTGGAGAAATCGACAGGCCTGAGTTTTGCGTGGGCTTCCTGAAAAAAACCCTGCTTATCGACAGGTATCTTATAGAGTTTGCCAAGTTCTGCGGCATCGGCCTTAGGACGGATTGCTATGGCAAGGATAACCATGTCTACTTCAATTTTAAGTGGCCGATGCAGCACATGATCCCAAACCTCGACATCAATTGCCGAACCATTTTGGGTGACCTTCGGTTTGCCGTGCAATTCGTAGTTGATAAAGATTACCCCGAGCTTTCTCGCCTGTTTATAGAGCGCCTCCCGTTGCGCATAGGTCCGCATATCCCGATACAGGATATAGACATTACGTTCAGGATTTTCTTTTTTCAAGGCGATGGCCGATTGTACCGAATGGGTGCAACACACCTTGGAGCAATACATGTTGCCGGCTTCCCGGGATCCCACACACTGAATAAAAACAAACCTCTTGGCTCTCTTTACATGCTTTTCTTTGAGTTCGAAAAGTTTGTCGAACTGAACCGAAGTGACAACTCCCGCTATAGAATTGTAATTGTATTCCGAGGGGATATACGCATCTCCACCAGTGGCAACAATGCCTACGCCATGCTCAATCACTTTGGCCATCCCGTCCTTGCCGGTGATTGTCGAACGGAAATTACCAACAAACCCATCCACCCCGGTCACTGAATATTCCTTGTGGATAATGATTTTGTCATTCCAGATCAACTTATCAATGAGCTTAGCCACCTGTGTCGGAACATGCTCACCTGCCCAGGTGTGTTTGATATTGAGCGCGTTGCCTCCCAAGGTGTCGGTTTTTTCAATCAGATGCACCTCAAAACCCTGCTCGGCAAGATTGAGGGCGGCAGTCATGCCCGCGACACCGCCACCAATGACCAGACCTTTTTGGGTGATCGGTACAGAGATGGGTTTTAGGGCATCGCCAAAGGTCACCTTGGCAGCGGCCATCCGTACAAGATCCTTAGCTTTGGCTGTTGCGGCTTTTGGATTATCGGAATGCACCCAGGAATTGTGATTTCTTATGTTGGCCATTTCGACGAGGTATTCATTCAGGCCTGCGGCTTTCAAAGTCTCACGGAATAATGGTTCATGGGTCCGAGGCGTACAGGCGGCGATGACAATCCGGTTCAAATTTTGTTCCCGGATACGTTTGGTGATCATCTCCTGGGTATCCTGTGAACAAGAGAAAAGATTACGTTCTACAAAAACCACATCCGGCAGAGTGGCTGCGTAGTCCTCAACCGCCTTGACATCAACAATACCGGCAATGTTCGAGCCACAGTGACAGATAAAGATACCGATTCGTGGTTCTTCCAGGGAAACATCCTTTTCAGCCGGAAAAGTTGGTTCGGTGGTCAATTCAAACCTGGCAGGAGCCAGCAGATCTGCAACAGCGGCAGCGGCAGCCGATCCTTCAACGACAGATTGCGGAATATCTTTTGGCCCTGAAATGGCACCACAGGTGAAAATACCTTCTCTTGAAGTTTTAACCGGCGCAAAATCCGAGGTAGCCGCAAAATTATCGGCAGTCAGTTTGATGTCTGCTATCCTGGCTAATTCGAGCACGTGCTTGGGCGTCTGCAAACCTACGGACAACACGACCATATCATAGAACTCTTCCAACTGACGGCCTTCTTCATTGACATAGCTGAGGCGCAAATCCCCGCCCGAGCCATCAGGCTCCACCCCGTTGACGCGACAACGGACGAACCGCACTCCGGAATCGTCTTTTGCCCGTTCCATGTACAAGTCAAATTCCTTGCCATGGGTCCGCATATCCATGTAAAAAATGGTCGTCTGCAGTCCCGGCATATGATCTTTGGCTATGACTGCTTCTTTTATCGCGTACATACAACAAACTGAGGAACAGTAGCCATTGCCACAGAGGTTCTCGTCTCTAGATCCCACACATTGCAGGAAAGCGACCTTATTTACCGGCTTTTTGTCCGAAGGCCGAACAAGGTGACCCTCGGTCGGTCCGGAGGCGGAAAGATATCTCTCCAACTGTAACGAAGTGATGACGTTGGGATATACACCATATCCCCAGACCCCGGCAGCTGTCGGATCATAGGCCTCAAAGCCCGGGGCCAATACCACAGCCCCAACGTTGAGCTGATGGATTTTCTCGGTGTCGGCAAAATTAATTGCTCCGGCGTCACAAACCTTTTCGCAGAAACCGCAGGCACCTGGTTTTTGCAGACGAATACAGGCATTGGGATCGATCTGATATTTCAGCGGTACCGCCTGGGCATATTTTACATAAATTGCCTTACGCTTTCCGGTTGCGGCATCGTATTCATTGTCTACTTTTTTCGGGCATTTCTCCGTGCATGCCCCGCAGGCAATACACTTTTCCACGTCTACATAACGAGGAGCCTCTCTGACGGTTATGTTAAAATTCCCAGCGATACCATCGATCTTGGTAACCTCACTGAGGGTCATCAATTTAATATTTAAGTGCCGACCGCACTCTACCAATTTTGGCGCGATGATTCACATCGAGCAGTCATTGGTCGGGAAGGTCTTGTCCAGCTGGGCCATGGCACCGCCGATGGCGCCGGACTTCTCAACCAGGTATACGTAATATCCGGAATCAGCGAGGTCCAGGGCAGCCTGCATCCCCGTAACTCCACCTCCCACAATCATTACCGACCCAACTTTTTTTGTGTCCAGCATGACAGGTGTCTCCTCTCAATTTTTCATATCAGTAGCAATATCCTCATAAAGTGCAAATATAAGAATATGTCATTTTTGCCAAACTCGTAAAAACTTCGATTTTCGATGGATAAGTAAAAAGCTTCATATTGGAGGTGTGCGATTTTCCTATTATTTCGGCGGACATACGGTACGTCGTAATGATAGGAAAATTGTAACAACGAACAAGATGAAGAGTTTTTACGACGCCATCATTTTTTATACGCCTTCACCGTGATAGCCGGCAGAGGCCGCTCAGTCTGTAAATCTCTAATGCTTATTAGGCATAATCAAGGCGTCGGCAACAAGTTCCCAAATGTACTTTACCTCGACTCCCAGATCATATTCCTTGTTAAGGGATTTCATGATCTGATCCCGACAATTGTGGCATGGGGCAACCACAAGTTTTGCTCCGGATTCGGAAATCTGCCGGGCCTTGATACGTCCGTAAAAGACACGCTCTGCGGAATACGGCATTGCCCAAGCACCTCCTCCGGCACCACAACAGTATGCCCCGTTACGGTTTGGGTGGAGCTCGCGCAGATCGTCACAACAGGCCCTGGTCACCGCGCGGCCTTCTTCAAAATATGCTTGGCCGAAGGCTTTCAGGGATTTGCGGCCGTAGTTGCAAGGATCATGATAAGTAACAGGCATCTTATGTACCGACTTATCAAGCTGAATCTTCCCTTGTTCGATATATTCAAGCAGCAGATCGAAGACGGTTATGATTTTGAATTCTTTCAGTGCTTCCGGGTACCATCTGTTCAACCCTGACCGGGTTGCAAAATAGGCATGGCCTCACTCGGGGAGGAGAAGAACCTGACAGTTCAGCCTCCGCATGTTGTCGACGATGCGGCCGACAACCGTTTTCATCGCCTCATCATCTCCTGAGAAAAGTCCCCAGTTTACGCCCTCCCAGTTTTCAGACGAGATGGTCCAGGATTCACCGGCGGCATAAAAGATTTTCCACCACCACTTCATATCGTCCGGCTCGGCAAAAGGCTCTTTAGAGTTTACCGTAACAAGTACCCGTGCCCCGTGGACATCGATTGGCGTCTTGAAGCCCGGACAGCAATCTGCCGCCAGTTCTTCCCCCAGGTCTTCACAAAGAAAGAGGAAATCGTCTTTCGGAATACCCAGGTTGTTGCCGCGTTCAAGGCACATGGTAACGCCTTTATGAATAGGGCCGGGAACTTCCGATCGTTTTCTGGAACCCCTGATCTTGCGCATCAGGGCAGTGATCTGAATATTAGCAGGACAGGCTTCCTCACACTTGCCGCACATGGTACATTTCCACGGCCAACTCGAGTCAACCAGCTCTTTATCCATGCCTAAGACAGCCATCCGGACGATTTTCCGCGGATCGAGGCCATCAACGCCAGAGATAGGACAGGCGCTTGCACAGGTCCCGCAGGTAAGGCAGGAATCGCCCCAGGACGGGTCAATGGCAATCTCACTTTTCCGGCCATCGATGAGCAGCGGCTCTCTATCAGTTTCCTCCAGGGCTCCGAGGGCCTTTGGACTGACATTATTGGCTGGATGGACATGCGGTTCGCGCCCAAATTTTTCGCAGAGTTTCTGGTAATCATGAAATTTCATAAGATACTTTCTGCCCGGACCTTCCTTGGCGGAAAGGGTGCCAGCGTTAATCCAGTTCCTTATGGTGTTTCGATGAACCCCAAATTCTTCTGCAATCTCGCTGACTTTAAATTCATACATCATAAAAGGTCACCTCATTTGACATTAAGAGAAAGAATTTGTGATATTTTTTCACACGCTTTACTAACAGCTTTTGACATGGCAGGCGAAAGGCCTGGGGCAATCTCTTCAGGGATATATTCAATTTGAGCAGCAAGGATCAAAACTTCTATGCCGGTATTCTGCTCAAGTTCCTGCAATAAATTTACTGTCGGAAATTGATGGAGAGAAAAATCATGAATTTTTTTAGCCGGAATCTCGATCGGTAGGATTTGAAAGACTTCTCCTGGAGAACGATCCGGAAAATCGACTGCGTCCAAAATAATAATCTTTTTCGGACGCCCTTCCTCTGTAAGGAGATAATCGAACAGATATTCACGCACACAAGTGCCTACATCCACTGCCTGCAGATCCTCTGGGAGGTCATATCGGGTATTCAGTTGGTCTACGACCGCTGGTCCATACCCGTCGTCACCCATAATGACGTTTCCGCAGCCAAAAATCATTGTTGAATATTCAATTAGTCGCATTGTGCAAACAGTGCCTCGCTTTTTAGGTTTCAGGGAAAATACCATTGCCTATTGGGAAGTGCAAGCCTGTTTTTGTCGGGAAATACAGTAGATATGACATATTGTCGAAACTATTAGCATAATATGCACATTTTTCTTGAAGTGTTATAGCAGAAGCATTGATAAACACGACATTGTCGTACATATCGGAGACATAAGAGAATCAAGAGCGGAACAAAGGAGAGAGGTTGCCTGATGGAAATTACAAAACCAGCCTCTGAGTCAAGCTGGTGGTTATATGAAAAACTAACCCGGGCAAACAGGAAATAAGCCGGGATAAGTACCTTGAGACAGATTAGTTTTTTGCAAAAAACAAGAAAATAATCTGTAAGGTACTAAAATCATGCATCCGTAACCATCGTATCCGACTGCATGATTGTATGAGTTGAGCAATGATCAATAACCCTTGGGATTATTTTTCTGCCAACGCCAAGAGTCTTCGCACATTTCGCGCAATCCGTTTTTGGCCTGCCAGCCAAGTTCGCGAAACGCTTTGCCGGGATCTGCATAGCAGGCGGCAATATCACCCGGCCTGCGACCGACAATCAGATAAGGAATCGCCTTGCCACTGGCTTCGACAAAAGTCCTGACCATTTCCAAGACACTATACCCCTTGCCGGTACCAAGATTATAGACGACAATCCCCGGCTCCTGAAACAGTTTATCAAGGGCCTTCACATGCCCCAAGGCCAGATCGACTACATGGATATAATCCCTCACCCCTGTTCCGTCCGGGGTCGGATAGTCGTTGCCGTAGACTGAGAGTTGTGCAAGTTTACCTACGGCTACCTGGGTGATATACGGCACCAGATTATTGGGTATCCCACTGGGATCCTCTCCAATCCGTCCACTCTCATGAGCGCCGACCGGATTAAAATAACGGAGCAGGCAGACGTTCCAACCGTTATCCGCGGTATGAACATCCCGCAAAATTTCTTCCACCATCAGTTTGGTCCGGCCATAGGGGTTGGTGCAGGACAGCGGGAAATCCTCGGTAATCGGTACCGTCGCCGGGTCACCGTATACCGTTGCCGAAGAACTGAATATTATATTTTTCACTCCATAGGCAGCCATTACTTCGCAAAGGACGAGGGTTCCCGTAATATTATTATGGTAGTAGAGCAGCGGTTGTTCCACCGACTCCCCGACTGCTTTCTTGCCTGCAAAATGGATAACCGCATCAATTTTTTCCTGACAATTGGCAAAAACCCCTTCCAAACCGGCCCGATCAAGCAGATCGACCTCAATAAAAGTTATCGCTTTTGCGGTCAGTTCCTCAACACGGCGCAACGACTCCCGGCTGGAATTAGAAAGGTTATCAACTACAGTCACCTGATAGCCACTGTTCAGCAGTTCGAGGCAGGTATGACTACCGATATACCCTGCTCCTCCAGTCACTAAAATATGCATATAGACCTTATAAAAAAATTACATTGGTTAGATTAATTTCTTTCGAGATAGCACAAGACAGGCGCGAAAACAAGGAGAAAGAGGTCCGCTTTTTTTTGGCTATCCGATCTTTTGAAATAATTAAGTTCTTTTTTCCAAGCTTAAAAATGAGTACATTGGGAATGAGTTATACACACAACCTCTATTTTAACTAAAATCAAGATCCCACGGAACATACTTTAAGGAGCCATCATGCCATATGTAAGTATCAGAGTTGCAGGAACCCTCAGCAAAGAACAGAAACAAAAGATCAGCCAAGGCGTAACCGAGGTGATCAGCAGGGTAGCCAACAAGCCACCAGAGGCTATACTCATATTTATCGATGAGGTTCCCCATGAAAATATTGCCAAGGCAGGCAAACTTCTCGAACCTCCAAAATAGTGCATGATCATCCTCCGGCGGCACGATTATTCCGTGCTGCCCTTATTTGATGGCGTCGTAAAAACTTCGGTTTTCGATGGGTAAGTAAAAAGCTTCATATTCAAGTCGTGCAATTTTTCTATTATTTCGGCGTACATACGGTGCGTCGTAATGATAGGAAAATTGTGACAACGAACCAGAGAAGCGCAGACTTCGGATGAAGAGTTTTTCCAACGCCATCTTATTTTATAAGCGCCAGATACTCTGCCTCCGAGACTATCCGTACCCCCAGTGTCTCAGCTTTTTTGAGCTTTGCCGCCCCGACTTTCTCCCCGCAGACCAGCATATCGGTTTTTCCGGTAATTGAATCCCCCACCCTTGCCCCAAGACTTTTGGCCTGTTTCTTCATCTCCTCCCTGCTGCCCTGCTGCATGGAACCGGTAAAGACTATCAACTTGCCGACCAATGGACCGTCGCCGGGTGGTGGTTCAATTGTAGCAAGTGGAGTCCTGACCAGGTTAAAACCCATTCCGAACAGCACATCGAAGAGTTCTGCCGATGCCGCCAGCCCGGAAAGCATCGCGTCTGCAATCTTTTCGCTGAAGCCTTTAATCCCGATAATTTCCTCTCTGCTCAGTGCAAAGACTTTTTCCAGTGGGAAAGTGGTCAGCAGTTTCTCACAGTTGCCCATGCCCATCCTGTAGATACCAAAGGCCGCCAGGAAGCGCCAGTCTTCAATCGGTTCGACGAGACTCCTTTGCAACTGACCGACCATATTTTCCGCCTGTTTGGGGCCGAAACCGAAAGCCACAAAGTCTTCCTCACCTAAGCTGTAAATCTGAGGAATTGTGGTAATTCCTTTTTCATAGAGCTTTCTGATCGAAGAAGGTCCGAACCCATCATTATTGCCAAGGACCTTGAAAAAATGTTCTGTGGAATGGGTGATCTGGGCCGGACAATTCATGTTGTTGACACAGAGCAGATAGTCGTTTTCCCAGATAAGACGAGAACCGCAGCTGGGACAGCTCTCTGGAAGTTGCGGAGTGACCGGAACAAGTACCTCTTCAATTTTGGGGATAACTTCACCGCTACGCGATAATCTGATAATAGCACCGGGACCAATACCATTTTGCCGTACCATATTGTAATGGTGGGCCGTTGCCCTTTTAATCAACGCACCACTCAGCCTGGTCGGCTCCACTTCGGCTACCGGATTCACCCTGCCTGACCGGGAGGTCTGGGCAATTACCCGGAGCACTTCCACTTCCGCAGTTTCGGTATTTCTCTTAAATGCAATCTGCCAGCGGTGATGATGACGGGTGGCTCCCAGGTATTTTTTTATCTTTTCATCGGTAACTTCAATAACGATCCCATCTACATCATAATCGATTTCCTGCCAAAGCTCGTCGACAATGTTATCAAAGGCAGCGGCGAGGTTAAACCAAGACTGCTCCCGACCAGGCAACAGGCTAAAGGGATAAAAGACCGCTTTTTTCGAGCTTATCGCCTCGGCTGCCGGAGGCGCCAATTCTTTTTCCTTGATTAAACTGGCCTGGAAATTTCTGGAATTTTCGAACAGGTCGGCGAGATGTTGCTGAAAATAGCTTCGGCTGACCACAATCTCTCCCGCTCCAAGCCCACGCTCACCGCCATCCGCCACCTGCAACCCACGGTCAAAAACACGGGTAATATCCGTGCCTCGTCGTCCATCCCCTCGGGTATATAAGGTCTGCCCATCGTCATAGGCGGCAAAGCCGTCGAGTTTTGGCGTTGCCCGAAAAACCAGGCCGGCAAAATCAACCCCGCACTCCTCCGCCGCTTTTTCTATCCGTTTAACCCAACGTTCAATCGCGTCAAACTCATAGGCTTTTTCCGTTGACAGCATACGAAACGGCAATTCAACTGTTTTAGCCTCCAAAAATGGTTCCGGTTCGACTGTCTGCAGATACGGATGATCGGGATTTCTGTTCCTCAATTCCTGAAGAAATATAAAGTCATACTGGTCATCCGAAATCAGTTGGTCGCCCGCCCGATATACAAGATTGGCCAGCTCCAGAAACTCAAGCAACTTGTCATCTTCAACATCTGACAAATCAATTTCCGGATCGGCAAATGCCGATATTTCCTTCTCAGAAAGGTGTTTGAGGACAAATTCCGACTCACTCAGAATTTCTTTTTGTGAGTCGCTCAGACCCTTATTTTTTCCCATCGCTTTTTCACCTCGTCTCTTGTACCTTTGCTGTCAAACACACCATATCTCTTACCATCCTACTAACCCCGAGAGATGGAACATGAGTCGGGGTAAGTACCTTCACTAAATTCTTTCTCAAAAAACGAGAAAGAATTTCTAAGGTACTAACCCCGAGAGATGGAATATGAGTCGGGATAAGTACCTTCACTAAATTCTTTCTCAAAAAACGAGAAAGAATTTCTAAGGTACTAACCCTTTTTTACATAACGCACAACCGGGAACCTATATCATGAAAAAAATCGATTTACGAAGTGATACAGTTACGCAGCCTTCAGAAGCAATGCGCCAGGTTATGGCCCACGCAGAGGTGGGCGATGATGTTTACCGCGATGATCCAACAGTAATCAGGCTGGAAAATTCTGCCGCAGAAATGCTCGGTTTTGAGGCGGCGATTTTCACCGCAAGCGGCACCCAGGCCAACCTCATCGGCATAATGTCCCACTGCGGGCGCGGTGACGAATACATCGTCGGCCAACTGGCTCATACATATAGGTATGAAGCTGGAGGAGCCGCGGTTCTCGGCTCGATTCAGCCCCAGCCTATTGATTTTGAACCGGATTCTACGCTGTCTCTTGCCAAGGTCGAAGAAAAAATCAAACCAAACGACATCCATTTCGCAAGGACCCGTCTGCTTTGCCTGGAAAACACCCAGAACGGCAAGACCCTTCCACTTCAATACCTGGCCCAGGCTGGAGTTTTTGCCAAAAGCAGGAATCTTAAGCTGCACCTCGACGGAGCCAGATTATTTAATGCAGTTGTCAAACAGGAAGTCCCGGTCCTGGATATCACCCGGCATTTTGACTCAGTCTCTCTCTGCCTCTCAAAAGGCCTGGGCGCACCCGTCGGCTCACTGCTCTGCGGCTCAGGCAGCTTTATCGAGGAAGCGAGGAAATGGCGCAAAATGGTCGGAGGCGGCATGCGCCAGGCCGGCATACTCGCCGCAGCTGGTCTGTACGCCCTGGAAAATAATGTTACACGCCTGGCAGTCGATCATGAACATGCAGAGCTTCTTACGGAGGGACTGGCCCAGTTTGAACAACTGCAGGTGGAAAGGAATCCGGCCCAGACCAATATGGTCTTTTTTACAACGGAGACGGAAAAAGCCATAAAGTTGGCTGATTTTCTCAAGAAAAACAATATCCTCGTGAGCCCCGGCCGGACCACAAGACTGGTCACCCACCTTGACATCAGCCGTGAAGATATCACCTACACCCTGGACAAGATAGGCGAGTTTCTCAATAAGTAGTTGACCTTGAACTGACCGCACAGACCGAGGCAACACCATCTCGGTCAAGTCGGTCAAAGAAGCTCTCCACCACATCAACCATCCAGGCCTGTTTTTTGGTGCAGTGATCACTTGTCCACAGCCAGTGAATGGTATTATCTAAAAGTGGCCAACTGGAACAGGACACCCCGTGCAGTGGTGGGTTGAGAATGGTAAACACTTCTTCAAGGGTAGGCAGACGCCAGCTGTTTCGGCCCTGCCAGTTGATGCCGTTGAGATACGCCACATAGTCTTTTGCCTGCTGCCAGTCAAGCGTGAACCCCGATCCGCGTCGCTGCCAGTAAAGACCATTGTTTTTCTCAAAGGCAACCAGCGGTCCAACCACCTCGAAATCCTGCGGTGTATACTGAAGGGGCCGAAGCAGCTCATCCAGGCCGAGTATTTTCCGGATATCTTTATACATGATCCTGACCGGCTCCCTTCTCCTCTCCCCTCGAACTGCCTTCGAATCGGGTAAAAAGGACGCAGCAATTTCGGCACACCTACGATGAGGGGCGAGCGGCAGAGCCTCTACAGCCAGGCGCATATCCTGTGCATCTGCATAGCGACCATCAGGGTGTACTGCGATGCTTTTCAGTATGCACTCATCCCAGTCCAGCCCAAGTTCAGGATTCAGCATACTGGGAGGCAATATTTCACTCTGCCGATAGTCCACAAGGCGTCCGGTTAACATCCTGTACGCCATTATTCCAACACTGAACAGATCGGCCCGGCCGTCTGTATGTTGAGGTTCTCTTGCCTGTTCAGGTGCGGCGTAGTAGGGCGAACCAACCTGCATACCTGGAATAACCACTTTCTCCTCCCCCCGAACCCGGGACAGGCCAAAATCGATTATCTTGATCCTATCGTCACTGGTTATCATCAGATTGAAGGGTTTTATGTCCCGGTGGATGATTCCGGCAAAATGCAATCGTTCGAGCCCTTTCAGAGCCTGCACCAGATAGGATCTTGTTTTGGCAGCGGAGATGATACGCGACAGCGCCTCGACCCGATACGATTCACCAATAAAAGCCCCAATGGAATGGGCAAAATATTCGAGCACAATGAACGGCTGCCCTTCATGCTCGTCACAATCGATAATTTTAGCAACATGATCATGGGAAAGAGTCCCCATAATCTTTGCCTCTTCTATGAACATTTCCCTCAGCCGTACCTCACCGACGAGATCGACAAAAATTTCGTTCCTCGGCTGGAGAATTTTCAGTGCCACCAGACGCCCGGTGATCGGAGCTTTAGCCTTATACACCGTGCTCATGCTGCCACGCCCCAAACGGCCAACCACCTCATATCTGCCGATTTGATTCATGGCCTAGGAGGTCGTCCGAGAATAGTCATTTTTTCTCAAATCGAGGCGTTTTGGAAAGACAAGCGCAGTCATATGTCTGATATTACGAGCATTGTTTTTTTAAAAATAACGAAGGAATGGGCGAAAAGGGCATTCTCGGACAACCTCCTAGCGTAACCGTATGGCATAGATTTCGGAAAACCCCCGGTCTCTGATTTTTTTCATGGTCGTCATATAGTCGTATTCGACGAACCGCACCTCCAGTTGGTGCTTGCTGCAGTCCCATAAAACATATTTGGCACGATTATCTCCATCTCTTGGTTGTCCGACACTGCCGCAATTAACGATATACTTTTCGTCCGGTGCAAACGCGACTCTTTCCTGTTTCAGGACCTGACGGGTAATCGCGCCATTTCGCCCGGTAACAAGCTCGAGCCTGTGGGTGTGTCCAAGAAAAAATAGAGAGGTCAAAGTTTGGTCAAAAAGAGTGGATATTTTTTCATCCGACTGCCTGTTCAGATACCGAAACACCGAAGCCGGTGGATAGCCATGGACAAAATGAGCATTTTCTACCTCAATAAAGGGAGGCAGGCTACAGCAAAATTCTTTGCTTTCGTCTGATAAAAGTTTTTCAGTCTCGATATTGTTTTCTGCTGCCTGAAAATTGAACCACCTTCTCCCCCGCGCGTCTTTGAGGGCAAATTCATGATTGCCAAGCACGGAAACAAAGCCCCTTTGCCGCACCCGGCAAATCACCTCCTCTGGATTTGGTCCATAACCAATATTATCGCCAAGGCAAATCACCCGATTCGCACCCTGCCGCATAAGATCAGCACACACCGCCTCAAACGCCTCCAGATTTCCGTGGATATCTGACAGAACTGCTATTTTCACCGTCTGCTCATTCGCTTTTTTTCCCTTCCAGCTCATCCCAGCGACTGTACAACCGCTCGGCTTCTGCCTGAGCGACTTCCAGTTGTTGCCAGCACTGAGCAAGTTCTTCCGGATTAGAGACTATTTCCGGCAGCTCCATTTTTATCTGCAGTTGCTCAACGAGGTTGTCGGCTGTTGCGATTTTCTCCTCGATCTGATCGTACTCCCGTTGATCCAGATAAGATAGCCGGCTTTTGTTATTCTTTTGATCGGGAATCTTTTCAGCCTTGCCGTTTTTTTTCCCCTTATTTTCTACTGATTTTGCAGTCTCGGGCAGATCGTTCAACCATTGTTCATAATCTGCATAATAGGTTATGCCGCTCTTGCCCCCAAAGCCAAGAATACGGTGACAAACCCTGTCAAGGAGGTAGCGATCATGGGTGACCAGGACAAGTGCCCCCGGGAAGTCGAGCAGACTTGACTCAAGTACATCTAATGAGGCAATATCGAGATCGTTGGTCGGCTCATCAAGGAGCAGGATATCAGCAGGCTGCCGCATAAGCGCGGCAATCAGAATCCGTGCCTGCTCTCCACCGGAAAGTTGGCCAACCGGCGTTTCCATCTGATCAGGTCTAAAAAGGAACTTCTTGCCCCAGGACACCACATGCAACGACCTGCCGTTATACATGATGGAATCCCCATCCGGGGCCAATGCCCGGCGAAGGGTTACGGTCGGATCGATAGCTTCCCTCTTCTGGTCAAAGGTGACTACCTGAACATTTTCAGCGGCCTTCACAGTTCCGGAGTCTGGGACGACACCCGACTTATCTGTTGCCCCGGCCAGGATTTTCATCAAGGTCGACTTACCGCAGCCGTTTCGACCGAGCAACCCCAGCCTGCTGCCTGGAGAGAGGAGTATATCCAGATTATTAAACAGCGTTCTATCTCCGTATGTTTTTGAAATACCAAGAACTTCAAGCAACTTTTTGGTTTTTCTTCCGGTAGCCTCGAAGTCAATCTGCACATTGGATAAAGAGCGATTCCGAGCTTTCACATCGGCCAGATCACCCGTCAGTTTATAGGCCTCGTCAATGCGATATTTGGCTTTAGTGGATCTCGCCTTAGGCCCACGCCGCAACCATTCAACCTCCCGGCGAGCCTTATTGGCAAGACGCTCTTCCTCCTCCAACTGCCCCGCAAGAAATTCTTCTCGCTTTTCCAGGAATTGTGAATATGAACCCTGCACCTGAAGTGTTCCTTCAGGATATACTGCAGATAGTTCGATTATTCTATTGCTGCAGTTTTCGAGGAAATGCCGATCATGGCTGACCAATAAGAAGGCGGATGGGCCTGCATTTCCGGTAAGCATTTTTTCCAGCCAGAGAATCCCTTCGATATCGAGATGATTGGTGGGCTCATCCATTATTAGTACCTCGGGGGCCAGCAACATTGCCCGGCAAATCGACAACCTTTTGCGCCACCCTCCCGACAGGTTTCCTACCGGGAGATCACTGTCTGGGAATTCAGCCCTGCTGAGCAGAGTATCCATCCTGTAATACTTTTCAGTTTCTTCGATATCTTCTTTGGCCAGCACTGCCATCAGATTATCCCTGATACTTTCTGCATCATCAAAAATGTCATCCTGAGCCAGGTAACTGATACGCACAAACTTCCGGCAGACGAGCAACCCTTCATCAGGTTCCTCCAAGCCGCAAATGATTTTCAATAAGGTTGATTTACCGGAGCCATTCGGTCCAATGACACCGATTTTATCTCCATTTTCGACCATCAGGCTGATATTTTGAAAAAGAGACTGCGCTCCAAACGATTTTGATATTGATTTACAGGTAATAAGATTAGACATAGTTGACCGAGAAACGGGGAATCAGACACGAAAACGGGACCTTCACTAACTGTGATATCCCATATAGAAGGTATAATAAACCTAGCAGATACAACAGGTTCAGATGATGAACGACTTCAAAACAGAACTTTTATGGTTGATTAATTGATTGCATCCTTGTATACAAAACAGATCTTTTGTTCATTGCCGACAATGAACTCTTTCAATTGACTGGTTACATCATACTTTTTGTTTTCTGGATTAACAACTCTTTTGGATTTATTGAATGGATGAACAACTTCACATTATTATCGCCGGCGACAGAGGTAAAGTCTTCAAGTTACCATTTTCAATAAAAAAACTCTGTATCATCATAACAACAACGGCGGTGGCTCTCCTCGTTCTCACTGTAGCCAGCATTTGTTCTTTTAGTCTCTACACCAGAAACTGCACGATCTCAAACCAACTCGCGGGCATGCAGGAAAAGCTAAAAACCAGTACTGAGCTGATAGCGGAACACAACAGGATGACCGAAGAAAGCAAGCAGAAACTCAGCCAAAAAGTTGCCAATCTTCAAGAAAACAACATCAAGCAGGCTACTGCCTTCAAAGAGGAGAAAGAATCCCTTCTCTCTAGTGCTATCGACGAGCTCAAAGAGCGCAGTGAACTCATTGAACGAATTTTTGGCAATATCGGGGTCAAGATACCCAAACCCAAAAATGATAATTCCAAACACAGCGGTGGTCCCTTTATTCAATTACCAGGTTCAGAAAAAGAGGATCTCCTGCTTAAGGCAGATAGCTACTTGAAAGCTATTCAGCACCTGCCCTTAGGTAAACCAGTCGAAAATGCCATTTCCTCCGGATTCGGCAAACGCAAAGATCCGATAAACCACAGATGGGCCTTCCATGCAGGTATTGACTTTCGTGGTGAAAAAGGTGATAGGATACATGCCACAGCAGACGGAGTGGTAAAAAAAGCCTTTCGCAACGGCGGGTTTGGCAACTATGTCCTGATTGACCACCACAACGGATACACAAGCTCCTTTGCCCATATGAAAAAATATTTCGTTCACAAAGGGGACAAAGTAAAAAGAGGGCAAGTCATTGGGTTGATTGGTAATACTGGCAGATCAACCGGCGCCCACCTCCACTATGAGATTTTACTGAATGACAAACCAATCAACCCCACTAAATTCTTAAAAGTAGCCAGCTTAGCAAAGATCACGACCTCTTCACCGGAGAAAAAATAACGATGGGAATGTTTGGGAAATCAGTAAACGTTGAACAGGAAATGAAAAAAGTTGAAAGCGAAGCAATTTCTTCAATTATAGATAAGAGTATGACAATTACGGGAGAGATTCTTTTCAAAGGAAAAGCGAGAATTGATGGTACTATTAACGGCAACATTGACGGAGAGCATTTAATTCTCAGTGAAACCGGCAAGGTCATTGGGGATATCACTGTAGCTTCATTCAACTGCTATGGATCACTTGAGGGTAATGTCAAAGCCACTATGCTGACCGCGAGAAAGAACTGCTCTCTTCATGGCAAAATAGAAGCTGGTAACCTGACAGTCGAACCAGGCGCATCGATAGAGGGGGAAATCAAGGCAGCAGCAAAAGAATTGAAGCAAGAGGAAAAGAAAACTCCTGCAACCGACTCCGTCGTGAAATCCGCTTCAAAATAGAATTTCAATCTACCCCCCGGAAAGCCCGGATATTATTTACAATACCCCCTTGAGGGGTATAAGTTCTTTCACGGAAAGATATCCTTGTAAAGGATAAAAGAATATTTTTTCTAAGTCACTAAAAGAAGATGCAAAAGCGAGCATCGTTTATGTCATTTGATCAACCTAAAGTCGGAAACCTGCTTAAGTGTCCATACTGCGGTAACGAATCGGAATTTTTTGAGATCACTGATGACGTTATCACCACAACACATTATATCCAAAACAAAGACGGTAGTTTTACTATTGAGAACAAAAGTTCCCAATCTCTTGGTGACGTAAAACTCTATTGCGGCAATTGCGAGGAGGACCTCACCTCATTCCATCAACGGTTTTCGGAGATGATCTTTTGAAAGATCGCCCCACTATAATCCGTGACAACCAGACACTCTACACCTGCTATCAACAGCTAAAAAAAGACGACATAATCTGCGGGAGAATCCGCCTGAAACCGGGCGAGGAGCACTTGCTGATTGACTTGCTCGAACGTGGAATACGCCTCATTCCATCGGCAACGTCACAGCTGGCAAGCAGATCAAAAACCTTTCAGACCAGGCTCTTCAGCAACTTCATGTTGCCGGGGACCTTGGTGATCTACGATACCAACGACCTGCTCAGTGCATCTTCATATTACCGGCAACAGCAGTACACGAAGGTCATTCTCAAATGCGACCGAAAAAATGCCGGCCTTGGAGTACACACTTTCAACGACATTGAAGAGTTGTACAACCTAGCAAGCTTCGGCTCTGTTTCTTTTCCTTTTGTCATCCAACCCTACCAAAGCAAAAGCAGAGATATCCGGGTGATCGTTCTCGGCGACTATCTGGAGGCATACGAACGTATCAATCCCTATAATTTCAGGAATAATTTACACTGCGGAGGAGAATCAAAGCCCTATGCTCTTTCAGACCAGCAGCTGGAATTCTGCAAAAAGGTCATACAACGGGGCGATTTTCCCTATGCCCACCTTGACCTCATTCTCACCCCCGACTGCGACTGTCGGCTAATGGAAATCAATCTTCGGGGCGGGCTGAAAGGAGCGCAAATATCAGGAAAAGAGTACCAGGAAAAGCTCGATATGATCCAGGAGAAACTGCTTAACCAACTCAGCAGTTTGGGATGAAACCAAAAAAGGGAAAGTACCCGATAAGTACCCTCCCTTTAAAACTCAATCCTTCAGTGTGTATTAATTATACACAACCTGTAGGTTTAGGCAAACCAGCCATCTTACAGGCTCCTTTGCCAGGTCCTGATGGGAACAGCTCGTAGATTCTTTTCAGCGGGAAGCCAGTGGTTTTGGACAGAATACGAACCATAGGAGCGATTCCGTTCTTTTTGTAGTACTCTTGAAGGGCATCGATAACTTTCTGATGCTCATCGGTCATTTCACTGATTCCTTCAACACCTTTTACGTAATCAACCCAGTCTGCGTTGAAATCATCACCTTTGAGCAGAAATCCGTCTTCATCTACTTCAAATTTACTTCCGTTGTGTTCGAGAGTTGGCATTATGAACCTCCTTAGAATATTATTTTAATAGCTTTCGCCGTGTTATAATTTAGAACTAACTACGGCTTTTTACTATAGCCAAAACAATTTGTCAAGTGAATGAAGAATCATTTGTATAGCCAACCCGGAAACCAGACACAGTTGATAATAATCCTATAATTCTATCAACATAAGACAAATTCGACAAATAAACCAATGTAGCTTGCCCCAGCTTTCACTCGCAGAGCTACCACTGAGTTCTATAGGCCTTTTAGTGCATAAGTTGGCGACAAAAAATAAGTCTAGATTAGCATGGCAATCAAAATAGCTTTTTATTTCTGATGGCCATGATTATCTCATTTTACTTTTATTCCAAACGCATAGCACTTTCCACACCACACACCCTTCCAGATAGATAAGAGGGTCGGAGAAATGGATTTTTACTTGCACAGGAGAAAAAGAAAGAGTAAATCGAACAGATTATTAAACGGGTTGTAATGTCAGTTAACTCAAGATTAACCAAAATCTCTTAAAATAAATTCATGCTGCAGCTACTTCGCAAAAAAGCTCAATCGACTTTTATTCAAATAATCGTAGTAATCATTGCCTTGGTTTTCATATTCTGGGGCGTAGGGGGCAAGCTGACGGGAAATCGAGAAGATGCGCTGGTTGTAAACGGTGAGGTAATCACCTTCCCGCAATACCAGCGGGTCTACGACAGAGCCTACCAACGACTCAGCGATCAGTTCGGGGGAAACGTCCCAAAAGGACTTGCTGAAACCTTAGGCGTCAAACAACAAGTCATAAAACAGTTGGTTCAAACGACACTTTTGAGGCAGGGTGCAAAAGAGATGGGCCTCACGGTCAGTCCCCAGGAGATCCAACGGATAATTGAAAAAATGGTGCAATTCCAGGAAAATGGCGTATTCAACATAGAGCGATACAGAGCTGTACTGGCCGCAAACAGGATGGATCCAACGAAATTTGAAGACTCTATGCGAATTGATCAACTGTCGGAAGTTGCCGCCCGGGAGATAGGCAATTTTGCCAGTGTAGCCACGGATTTTGAAGTTAAAGAAGTCTATAGCCAACAAAATGAAAAAATTGATGTCAAATATGTGAAGATTTCACCGGATCAGTTTGTTGATAAGGTAAAGGTTGACGACAAAATTCTAAGGTCTTGGTTTGAAACAGTAAAAGAAAACTACAAATCTGATCCGCAGATAAAGCTTAAGTATCTTGATTTCACCTATGAAAGTGTTGGTCATAAGATAGTAATCGATAAGAGTAAAATTGAAGAATACTACAAAGACAATATAGAAAAGTACCAGATCCCAGAACAGCGGCACGCTCGACATATTCTCTTGAAAGCCGGTAAAGAAGACTCCGCAGAAAGACACCAGGAACAAGCCAAGAAAGCTGAAAAAATCAGGCAACTTGCGAAAGCCGGAGGGGATTTCAGTGCGCTTGCCCGAGAGTATTCCGAGGGACCATCAAAAGAATCGGGCGGTGATCTTGGATTTTTTTCCAAAGGTCAAATGGTTCCGGCTTTTGATAAAGCTGTTTTTTCTATGAAACCTGGAGACATCAGCGATGTGGTAAAAACACAGTTCGGCTATCACATCATTTCGCTGGAAGATATCAAACCGGCAGAGACCACTCCTCTTGCAAAAGTTGCTGATGAAATAACTGCCACACTCCAACGAAAAGAAGCCGAAAGCTTAACATTCCAAGTGGCCAATGATGCCTACGAAGGTATTATTGCTGCCGGCAGTCTCACAAAATATGCCGAATCTCATCCGGATATCCACCTTGAACAGACTGATTTCTTTCCAAAGAGCAATGCTCCTGCTGACTTGAAAATGGATCCACAGTTTTTAGACAAGGCCTTTGAACTGAACAAAGGGGAACTGAGTTCACTCATTAAAGGAAAGACGGGCTATTCAATCCTCTATGCGGAGGATGTCAAACCACCGGAAATCCCTACTTTTGAATCGAAAAAGGACATTCTTGCAAAGGATTACCAAAAGGTTAAATCTAAAGAGTTGGCCGAAACAGCTGCCAAGGAGATGTTGAGTAAGCTGCGCGGCGGCAAACAATTTGATGCTCTTGCACAGGAATTGGGATACGCCGTACTAGATTCCGGATTCATGAGCAAAAACGAGAAAAACGACGAATCGGGATTCCCTTCCGCCCTACTGGAATCGGCCTTTCTGCTCTCTAAATCTTCTCCGCTACCCGAGGAGCCAGGCAAGGTTGGCGATATTTTCTTTGTCTATACTTTTCTCGACAGACAAATCCCCACCATGCCTGACAACAGCGAGGAAGTGGCAAAGTATCGGGAGAATTTGGTGCGGTTCAAACAGCAACAGCTTCTCTCTGCCTGGTTGCACCATATGGAAATCAATGCAGAAATAACCCAAAATCCACGTTTGTAGAAGTGGTAAGGAGTGAGGTCCTGGGATCCGCCAAACAAATCCCCGTGCCTCACTTGCCATTCTTCATTCTTCCTTGTTGGAAGCCGCCTCCTTTTTCTTTCTATCGCTGTCCAAGATTCTCCGGATACCTGCATGAGAGAGTTCGATGTCGAATTCGTTTTTTAACTTAGTAGAAATATCTCGATAGGACCAACGATCCTCGCGCATAGCAGTTATGGCTTTGATGATTTCCTGCTGAGCTTTATTCTGAACAAGAAACCTCTCGTTGTTGACTTCCCAGCCGAAAGGCACCGGCCCACCGATATATTTCCCCTGTTTTCTCAGAATCTTTTTCGTTGCCCTGATTGCTTCACCGTGTTTGCTGCTCTCACATACAGCCAATGCGGCTAACAGTTTTTGTACAATCCCCGCACACCCTTCATATACTATGAGTTTTCTCTTTTCATCCACAGTGATATTGGCGCCGAGATCCATGCAGTACAGAGCGATGTCGTTTTTTCTAAAAGTCCGCAGTAAATTGGATCCCACTACAGCTGAGCTAAGGATCCACGCCGCTTTCAAGGTTATGATTACATCCCCGGCGACACATCTCTCAACGAGTTTGCATCCTTCGACTCTCTCCTTGAATGGTTTCTTCAAGGTTGCGGCTTTTTCGACAAAGACTTCTTCCAGTTCCAACCCGGCTGACTGCGCATAGTCCCTAAGAGCTGCCTGCTGCTCTTCGGCAGCAACAAAATGTTCTTTTTCCAAGGCAATAAATATATAACCAAAAACACTCATCGTCCAATTCCACGCTTGAATATGGTTACCATGCAGGAACACCTGTCTCCCCGATTAAACAAACCGGCTGTTTGTTTCATGACGAACCAAATAAAATATAATAAGGTTTTTCCATAGTATAGCAGACTGACTGCGAACAATCCCATTCTAAGTCACACCTTTTCCTCCTTCTACCAGCCTCAGGCCGGTTGGTAAAAGAAGTCATGACCACACCTGGTTGGACAATATCTCAACAGAGTGGAATATCCACCTTAAAAAGCGGCCTTCCGCCTATTCCAACCCGCTGCAAGGCAAAAAATATGCAGTTTTTGGTTCTCATTGGGGTCATACAATGCTATACTAACTGCTTCTCTTTTCGCCCCGCGCGAAAATTATCGTTGTTATATTCAGGCAGACTCTTCCGCCAAGACTAACCAGGCGTTTATGCAAAATCATGTAACCCTTTTAGAACAGTACCAAAAGCTTTCGCCTTTTGAACAGGTTTTACTGCAATTGATCTCGATTGTCTATGAGCCGGCTCACTCGACACTCATCGTTAACTGCCTGCGCAAGCTAGATCTTAAAAATCCCAGGGGAAATAAACCGACTGCTGCTAATCTCGGCCATTATTTTGCCAAATTTGAACAGCTTGGGCTCCTGACCAAAGATCGTCAATGTGTTGACGAGATAGTCGAAGTTCTCAGTAAAATTGCAGTAAAAGAGCAGACTTTTAACCTTTTCGCCAAAACCATTCAAGACGAGGCCCCTGTCTCTTATTATTACGGCAAATGGACGATTAGATGCTGGCGGGGAATGAGGGAGATGAGGATCGGAGTCTACACCCAACAGTTTGATCTTATCGATGACGCCTCCGATTTTATTGAAAGTCAATGCAGCGAGCTGATAACAGACCCGCCGCCCAATGTTCGGATCATGACCCAGCCTTTTGACGCAGAATGGTTCAGGACACTTCCCACCTCTTTTCAATTTTATCTGCTCAACAACGTTCTGCAGTATGGACAGGCAACACTTTACGATTTTCCTGAGTTAATCGATTTTCTTTGCGATAACAATGAATTTACACACTTGTCCGTAGATGAACAATTGCCCTTCAAGCGCCTCCTTTTCAATGAATTGGTATTACGGGGAAGATTACAGGAAGCACAAGATCTGATAGACAGCCACAGTGATTCTTTTTATGGTACCGGCGCTCGTGGTACTCTTTTATTTCTTCGTGGAAACAGCAAAAAGGCCTTGACCGCTTTTTATGACGACCTCCAATTTCTCCAGAAATTCAGTAATGATGAGAAGGTCGCTCTTTTCGGACCGGCTGGAATATTTTATATCCTCACACAATTGAATGTATGTAAGAGCGATGAATACTATAAAATTGCCGACAGTATTAGCATCGCCCTTTCCCTGTTTCACGGGGCTCGAGAAAACGTCGCCTACAACTATCTGGCTACTGTCATTAACTCCCATATCAACAAAGGATTGCAGGGTGAAGAAATTCTCCTTCCGGAGGGGACAAAACAAAACGTTTTAAATGTGGCAATTGCCGGCATCTGTCAGTATTGGCTAAACAGCGCAGTCGAACCCGGCCTGGAATCCGAAATTCTCTCTTATTACGAACGTGCCTGTGGCCAGGGATATTCTTTCTTCACTGTCGTACTCGGTGAGATTCTTGCCACCATCAATCATGATGACAGTGACTACCTAGCGGTCACCAGCGAGTTACGTGAAAAAACGTCCATCATACCTTTCCTGCCCATCCTCGAGCCCGAAGAACCGTGGAAGCGCAGCCTGCAGGCTCTTATTTATGCCACCAGTCAGGAGGCGGATGTTCCTCAACAGACAACTCGCATGATCTGGATGGTGTCCTTTGAAGAGAAAATCATCACCATCTCGCCGAAAGAACAAAAGCTGACTCCTGATGGAGAGTGGAGCAAGGGAAGGCCGATCTCCTTATCCCGACTGTATAAGACCAACAGGTTGAACTATCTTACCTCCCAGGATCGCCGGATCTGCGCTGCAATCAGAAAATCAAATAATCCGGAGACGCACGCAGTGAATTTTTTCTTCGACATGGATAAAGCGCTGCTGGCGATGATAGGTCATCCAAACATTTACCTGGCTGAATCGCCACTCACCCCTGTTGAATTTGTTTCAGGAGAGCCGGAGCTTTTTGTTGAAGAACGGGGCGACAACCTGCATATTTGTTTTGCCCACCCAATCACCTCTGATAATATTAATTATTACAGTGAAACACCCACCCGGGTTAAAATTATCAACATCAACGACAACCATCGTCGTATCGCCCAGATTACCGGCAAGGACGGTATAACCGTGCCGAAGGCGGCAAGCGAGCAGGTGCTGACGGCGATCGGTAACATTTCCTCGTTCATGACAGTCCATTCGGCCATTGCCGTGGACAGTACCGGCAGAAAAAGCGGCAATATTACCTTTGTAGAAGCCGATTCAACCATTTACATGCATTTGATCCCCTATGGCACGGGATTCCGGTTAGAGATGTTTGTCAAACCTTTTCTGGAAGGCGGTCATTACCTCAAACCCGGCCAGGGCGTTGAAAACATCATGGCTGAAGTCAACGGTAAACGGCTACAGACAAGGCGCAACCTTGCCCTCGAGGAAGAAAAGGCCAGAGACATTGAAGAGCTCTGCCCGATATTGGATCTGGCGATCGACATGGAGCAGGAAAACGACCGGGAATGGCACCTCTACGATCCCGACGATTGCCTCCAGGCCCTTATGGAATTGCAGGCTATTCGGGACAAAGTGGTTATTGAGTGGCCCGAAGGTGAAAAACTTTCCATAACTCACAAAGTGTCATTGGATAACCTGAACCTCAAGATTCGGACAAATCGTCAGAACTGGTTCGCCATGAGTGGACAGTTAACCCTTGATCAGGGGCAGGTGGTCGAACTCAAAGAATTACTGTCAAAAGTTAAGACTTCATCGGGCCGCTTTGTGGAAATCGGTGACGGACAATTCATCGCCCTGACCCAGGAGTTCAAAAAGCGTCTTGATGATATCAATCTTTTTTCCGAAGGTCTGGTGGATGATAGCAGTAACGAAGTCCTCGTTCACCCTTTGGCTGCTTTGCAGTTGGAAAAAGTTGCCAACCTGGCCAAAACAAATGCTGATGCGGGATGGCAGTTACAGATTCAAAAAATACGCGACGCCCAGGATTTCAAACCACAATTGCCCTCAACCCTCCAGGCGGACCTTCGGGTGTACCAGCGGGAAGGATTTGAATGGTTGGCCCGGCTCGCCCACTGGGGCGTCGGTGGTTGTCTAGCGGATGATATGGGTCTTGGTAAGACGATACAATCCCTGGCAATTATCCTTAAAATGGCCGAGTATGGACCGTCTCTGGTTGTCGCTCCAACATCGGTATCGACAAACTGGCAGTCTGAGGTTACCAGGTTTACCCCCACCATCAACATCAAATTCCTCTCCAATAAAGACCGGGTAAAAGACATCGGGGAACTTGGAAAATTCGACCTGCTGATAACTACCTACACCCTCCTCCAACAGGAAAGTGAGCTGCTTTCTACGGTAAAATGGCAAGCCATCATCCTGGACGAAGCCCAAGCCATTAAAAACTCCGCCACCAAACGATCTCGAGCAGCGATGTCCCTTCAGGCAGAGTTTAAACTCATCACCACCGGCACCCCGATTGAGAATCACCTTGGAGAACTCTGGAACCTTTTCCATTTCATCAACCCAGGACTGCTCGGCAGCCTTAATACTTTCAATGAACGTTTCGCCGTACCCATCGAGCGCTATCAGGACAGAGAGGCCAAACTAAAACTTAGAAAACTTATCCGGCCGTTCATCCTCAGAAGAATTAAATCTCAGGTTTTGGAAGAATTACCGTCGCGAACCGAGGTCACACTGGATGTCGAATTGAGCTCTGAAGAAGCCCACTTCTATGAGGCCCTACGCCAAAATGCCATTGATATTCTTGAGGGTGCCAGGGAAAAGAAAGGGCGGCACCTGCAAATCCTGACAGAAATCATGAAACTGCGCCAGGCCTGCTGCAACCCTCGTCTGCTGGACGCGAACACCACCGTAGAAAGTTCAAAGCTCAGAGTGTTCGCTGCCGTGATCGAAGAGCTGCTGGCCAGTCGGCATAAGGCTCTGGTCTTCAGCCAGTTCATCGGGCACCTCAGTATCATCCGTGAACACCTCGACAAACAGGGCATCAGCTACCAGTATCTTGACGGGAGCACGAGTACCAAACAGAGAAAGATACGTGTCGATGCCTTCCAGGCCGGGCAGGGCGATCTGTTCCTGATAAGTTTGAAGGCGGGCGGCCTCGGGCTCAATCTCACTGCTGCAGATTATGTCATCCATATGGACCCGTGGTGGAATCCTGCCATTGAAGATCAGGCTTCCGACCGAGCCCACAGAATCGGCCAGACCCGACCAGTCACCATCTACCGACTGGTCTGTAAAAACACCATTGAGGAAAAAATAGTCAAACTGCATCAGGAAAAACGTGACCTTGCCGGAAGCCTTCTTGAAGGCAGCGATATCAGTGCGAAAATGACATCGGAAGACCTTCTCGACTTGATTAGAACCAAGTGACAGATTGACGTCTCTCCATTCCCATAGCACAAACAGGCTGAAGATACGAAGAGGAGCGTTCTCTCTGTTTATTTGCAATTTCAAAGATAAAAAATAGACATCGTAATTTTCCTGAGTGATAATGGGGTGTGGACCACCTTTGTTATCAGTTCAAGTGACGGAATTTCGATGCCCAGAATTTCTAAAGAAAAGATCATTATTGCCTGCTGCATTGGCTTAATTTCGCTCACCCTGTTGCTAAAGTCTTTCATATACAAAACAACCCTTCCTGCCTGGCCCCAAACCTCTTCTCCCGCTACTTCGGAACATCCTGAACTTAACGAAATTACTGTCCATTTCCACGACCGTCGTCCATTCTATATTCCATACCAGAACGTAGCGCGAGGAGTTGTGGCAACGCCTATTGCCCAGGCCTTTGCTTATGCAGATATTCCCATCCATTGGCAGCAGACACCACCGAAACGCCAGCTGGATATCATCAAACATAACGAAAGCAGAAGTTGTGCTGCCGGATGGTTCAAGACACCTGAACGAGAAATATTCGGCCAGTACAGTTACGCTGTGTACCAGGATCAACCTTTTGTCGCAATTACCAGGTCGAACAACGTGCTTCTCGGTAAAGCTGAAACCCTTGATCGGGTTTTCAAAGAGAGAAGGCTTCAGGTCCTCGTTAAATCCGGTTATTCGTATGGCCCCTACATCGACAACCAAATCCACCGGCTTAATCCACGACAGGTATTCACAACTGCCGATAACATGAGCCTGATGAAGATGATTCAGGCTTACCGGGCCGACTATTGTTTCATGACCGAAGAAGAAGCACAGGACATGCTTCTTTTTTCCGGCTTGGATAGAGCGGATTTCAAACTGATTTATTTTTCCGATATGCCCAAGGGCAATAAGCGCTATCTCATTTGCACCAAAATGGTGGAGAAAGATACAATGAAGCGCCTGAACCAGGCAATACGACATGTCGTCCAGCAAAAGGACAGCAACGAATGATTCGTAGAAAGTTACCTAGTCGGATTCCGATGAATTCTCTCGTTATCCTCACCTTGATTTTCTGTTCTTTCTCTCTTGGCTTTGAAAAATATACCGCAGAGCAAGCTCAAACCCGACTGGTAAAACACGCAATGATCGTTGCAGACGACCTCTGGAATTTTAATTCGGAGGGTGCCGTCGAGTACCTGAAACTAGCCGCGGAAAAGGACCATTATGAGACGCTGGAAGTCATAAACAACAACAGTGATATTTTTCAGTCCGTTACCACCTCTTTTCCAAATAAATTGGAAAAGTTCCTGATCCGTCTCCATCTCATTCCACGGGTTGTGCTTGTCACACCTGTCAAATCGAAAACTAATATCATTGGCTGGATTGAAGCCATCTGGATTCCCCATACTCTCTTTGTCCAGGTCTGTGTCCTTGCCTTTCTCTTCATGGTGCACCTCACGATTGTGCTCTATTGTAAAATCTCGGAAGAAAAACTGCTGCTCGAACAGCGTGTAGCTGAAAGAACCAATGAACTGGCAGAATCCAATACAATCCTGCAGCGGCAATATCAAGAACGATTCCAAGCGGAAAAAGAGCGGGAGATAATCCAGAAACAGCTCGAGCAATCAAGAAAAATGGAATCTCTCGGCTTACTGGCCGGCGGGGTAGCCCATGATTTGAATAACGTTCTTTCCGGTATAGTTAGCTATCCTGATCTTCTCCTCCTTGATATACCAAGCGATAGTCCCCAACGCAAAACCATCGAAACCATCCGGAACTCCGGACTGCGGGCAGCCGATATCATTCAGGATCTCCTTACTCTGGCTCGTCGAGGAGTAGTGACGAAGCAACTCCTTGATCTGAACGAGCTGGTCAGGGAATATAATGCTTCACCTGAATATGAGAAATTGCTGGAGTATTATCCCAATATGGCAGTGATTTTCAATTCCGAGGAATCACTCGCCCCAATAATGGGCTCGCCGACTGCCTTGAAAAAAGTAATAATGAACCTGGTTTCCAACGGAGCAGAGGCCCAGCCCAAAGGAGGATCTATTTTCATTACCTCCAGGAATCAGCATCTTGACACAACTTTAAACGGCTTTCAATCGATTGCCGCTGGAGATTATGTTGTTCTAACGGTAAGAGATGAGGGAGAAGGTATTAGCCAGGAAGATCTGCAAAGGATCTTTGAACCTTTCTATACCAGAAAAGTGATGGGAAGAAGCGGCACGGGGCTTGGGTTAACCGTGGTCTGGGGGACCATAGAGGACCACGATGGAGCTATCAATGTCGACAGTACTCCCGGTGTCGGCACAACAATCGAAATCTACATTCCGGTGAGTAGAGATATAGCCATGGCATTTGGAGAAAAAACAACTCCAGCCGAACAGTTTGGTAACCAACAAAAAATTCTGGTGGTCGACGACGTAGACCACCAGCGTGAGATTGCCTGTGCAATACTAAAACGGCTGCATTACCAAGTGCATGCGGTAGCCAGTGGTGAAGAGGCAATCGTCTTCCTCGATAAGGAGACGGTCGATCTGATCATCCTGGATATGATACTGGATGGTGGGATGGATGGACTCGATACCTACAAACGAATCATTGAGCTGCATCCCGGGCAAAAAGCAATTATTGCCAGTGGTTTTTCAGAGACTGATCAGGTAAAGGAAACCCAGAGGCTCGGTGCCGGGAGCTGTATCAGAAAACCCTATACCTTGCAGCAACTCAGTGTTGCTGTATGGAATGAGCTCGACCCATCCAAAGAAAATTCTTTTCAATAGCCCTTTAACCGGCATTTTCATAAATATTAATACAAACGCGGGTTAAGGGGAAGAAATCGCTACTCTCTGATTTTAGCAAGAATGAGTCCGTAAAATGAGCGATCGCCCATCTCGAAAAACCAGCCCAAGTGGCTATTACATCCGCTGCACAGAGCGCAACTCCAAAAAAATCCTGCAAACCAGGTGAAGTCGGAAGAAGCCTCACCGACTCTGTGACAGCCGGGTGCGGCGCTGAAGCAGCCCAGCTCAAAAACTATTCCTGCTGGGTTAAAAAAGGTATGGGCGTGGGAACCCTGTACTGCGATTTTTTGATCCCTGCCGGTCACCGTCCTGCCGCATTCCCTGCAATAAATGGCTTCAATCGGGCTGAGGCTTTCTTCTTCCTCTTCCATCCCTCCAGGCCGGCTAAACGGATCGGACCGATCGGGCCGATCACTCTCTCGCCGATCGTCAGCCCGATAACAATAGGTCTTGTCAGGAAGTTGTCGGAGAATAGACATTTTTTCTCAAATAGAGGCCATGCAATCTATAGCATAAAGACCTTTCACGAGGCCTGAAATAGCGGTAAATTGAAAAAGAGGGCGTTTTTACTTAGCCTCTTTTTTACTCTCTCCACTGTAATAGTCCACAATAGACTGAATCAATCCTGGAATGGTATGTTCACTTGGTTGAATGTCTACCTGCAAACCGTTGTCTGTCACCGTTTTGGCAGTTATTGGTCCGATTGCGGCAATTTTAATGCCTGCCAGGATCTTTTGCAGTTCTTTCTGATTTTCCGCATCTACCATTTTCAGAAAATTACGCACAGTAGAGGAACTTGTAAAGGTGATCATTGCCACCTTACCGTACTTAAGCTCTTCTCTGAGGCTCTCTTTATCGCCTTCAGCAGGGCAATTTTCATATACTGGCGCGACTGTTACCTGGGCGCCGGCCCCCCTCAGTGTCTCGGGCAGGATTTCCCGGCCGTGAACAGCTCGTGGAATAAGAATATTGCGCCCTTCAACGCCCTGATCGAGAAGGCTTTCCGCCAACCCTTCACCGGTAAAGGTACTGGGAATTAAATCGGCATTCAGCCCGTAATGCAGGAGAAGATCGGCAGTACTCTTGCCGACGACGGCAAGATCGGGCCCTTTCAGGTCTCGGGCATCCATACCCTTATAGTACAGACGGTCAAAGAAATATTTCACACCGTTCAGCGAGGTGAATAAAATCCAGTGATATTCATTGAGCCGCTCCAATTCGCTATCCAGCACCTCATAGGAATCTACCGGCTTTATATGGATAGTCGAATATTCAAGACAGTCGGCCCCAAACTCTTCGAGTCCGGCCACCAGATCGCTGGCCTGCTCGCGGGTCCGAGTCACGATTATTTTCTTGCCGAACAGTGGTCGTTTCTCATACCAATCGATGGTATCGCGCAGCTTCACCACCTCCCCGACAATTATCAGCGCCGGCGGTTTGATTCCGGAATCGACGACGACCTGGGTAATTGTCTCCAGGGTACCAACCACCGAACGTTGTTGCGGGGTGGACGCCCAGCGAACGACAGCCACCGGGGTCTTGGGATCTCGACCATATTTAATGAGGTTGGCAACGATTATCGGCAAATTTTTAATGCCCATGTAGATGACCAGGGTTCCTGCACCAGTCGACAGTTTAGACCAGTCAATATTGGAATTTTCCTTGGTCGGATCCTCGTGGCCTGTCAGAAAAGCAACAGAGGCAGTGTAATCCCTATGGGTTATGGGAATGCCCGCATACGTTGCAGCCGCAGTCGCAGAAGTGACCCCGGGCACCACCTCAAACTGTACTCCGGCGGCATGAAGTGTCTCAACCTCTTCCCCACCGCGTCCGAAAATAAAGGGATCGCCACCCTTCAATCGCACAACCATTTTTCCAGCCAAGGCATATTCAACCAGCATCTTGCTGATTTGTTCCTGAGTGAAGGTATGCTTCACTCCACCCTTTTTACCGACATAGATCAACTCAGCAGTTGCAGGTGCATGCCTGAGCAGTTTCTTACTGGCAAGGTAGTCATAGACAACGACCTCAGCCCTCTCAATCAAGCGCTTTCCACGCACGGTAATGAGACTTGGGTCCCCTGGGCCGGCACCAACCAGATACACTTTTCCGGGTTTTTTCATTTTTGTTTTTTCTTCCATAGTCAAGACTGACAGAAATCCACTATAGATCCATCTGAACGAAATCCACTGGATAATAGCAGGTCAACTGTGTAAGAACCTTAAATAACGTTAAAGACAAAAAGGGCTTTCCCGGAGTATGGGAAGGCCCTTTAGCATTGAAATATGAGGATATCAGAAAAGTTCCGACCTCATGACAACGACTACAGCTCGCTCATAATAGCATTGGTAACATCACCAATCGAAACGGAACCGTCAACGGAGATAACTTTCGGGCCATCGGTATTTTTAAAGTAATTTACTGCTGCCATAGTACCGGTGGTTTCGTCATAGTAAATGCCATGACGCTTGCTGATGGCCTCTTCGTCCTGATCGTCAGCACGGGTCTTCAACTCGCCGCCACAGACACGACAAACCAGTTTGCCATCTTTTTCTACCGGCTTGATTGCCTCAAAAGCGATGTGGTTCGGATGGTTATTGTCATTCACACAAAGGCGACGACCCATGATTCGCTCTTTGGCGATCTGACGGTCCAGCATAATCTCAATAACATAGTCCAGAGCCAGACCTTCCTTGGTCAGGGTCTCGGCGAGAGTAATGGCCTGGTCTTTGGAACGCGGGAAACCGTCGAGGATCCAACCATCTTTGCAGTCATCTTTCATTAGACGCGCAACCATCATCGGGATAGTGATGTCATCAGGAACCAGATCACCTTTATCAATGAACGCTTTTGCTTTCTTTCCCAACTCGGTACCGCCAACGATGTGTTCTCTAAAAATGGCACCGGATTCGATATGGGGAATATTATATTTTTTCTGTATGATAGCGCCCTGAGTCCCTTTACCACTGCCGTTTGGTCCGAAAACCAAAATGTTCTTGCCCATAACTTCATCTCCTTTTAAACTTTACATTTAGTACAACGTTATCTGGAAAAGCCCTGTTTGACTAAGCAGTTTAACGGAGGCGGCCCCTTCTCTCGGATCACACACACCATGGGGCGGTAAAGTTGCCTTCCGAATCGTAACAAGCTGAATACTATAGACCAAAATAGTTATTCGAGCCATAAAAATATCTCCGCATAGATTTTGACTTTCATCTTGAAAGCGGTTATTTTCTGGAGCGTTGTCTGATAAAGCTTTTTCCACATGCCGCTCGTAACCTGACGGCACACGCAATCTCCGTTTTATCCCCGCATCCGGGGTAATATTAACCAAGAGCAGCAATCGAAAATTATGAAAAAAATACATATCGGTCTCATAGGTTTTGGTACGGTAGGAAAAGGGCTGGCGAAGGCCTTGCTTTCCCAAAGAGAGCTTCTTTTACAAAAGACCGGGACAGTATTTGTGCTCTCCACGATTGCCGATATCGCCCTGGAGACCTTGCCGGAAGAATTCAGCGACGTAAAGCTTACCAAGGATGCAAACGATATTTTTTCCGATCCGAAAATCGACATTGTCGTCGAACTGATCGGCGGCATGGAGCCTGCAAGAACCTTTATCCTGAAAGCGATCGAAAGCGGCAAACATGTAGTAACCGCCAACAAAGCCCTGCTTTCCGTCCATGGATCGGAGATTTTTCAAGCTGCCGCCAAAAACAAGGTAGAGGTCGGCTTTGAAGCCAGTGTCGGTGGCGGAATTCCTGTCATCAAGGCACTCAAAGAGGGACTGGTCGCTAACAGGATCAACTCTATTAAAGGGATCATGAACGGTACCGCCAACTACATCCTCTCCCAGATGACGGACCACGGCACCCCGTTTCAAGAGGTCCTGAAAGAAGCACAAGCGCTTGGTTTTGCTGAAGCGGATCCGACCTACGATGTGGAAGGTATCGATACCGCCCACAAGCTGGCGATCCTGATGACTATAGCCTATGGAATGAGCGTGCACCTGGATGATATTACGGTTGAAGGTATCTCCAAGATAGAGCCGATCGATATCCAGTTTGCCAAAAGATTCGGTTATCGAATAAAACTGCTGGCGATCAGCCGTAACCATGGCGACCATGTCGAGGCACGGGTGCATCCGACAATGGTTTCGGAAAATCACCTGCTGGCAAACATCAACGGCGCATTTAACGGCATCCTGTTTAACGGAGAAACCGTCGGAGATGTACTCCTCTACGGCAAGGGCGCGGGTATGATGCCGACCGGAAGTGCAGTTGCGGCTGACGTTGTCGACATCGGCAGGAATATCGCCTTCGACTGTATCAACCGGGTTCCGGCGCTCTCCTACCTTCCGGAACATATCCGCAAACCGACCATTACTCCGATGCGAGAACTGGTCTGTCCCTACTATTTCCGGATTACCGCTCTCGATAAACCGGGTGTCCTTTCCAGTATAACCGGAATCTTCGGCAAACACGGAATATCCATCCGATCTATGATACAACAGGAACGCGATGCGAATGAGCCCGTCTTTATCGTTTTCCGAACCCATCGGGCAACCGAAGGTGCAGTTGAACAGGCCATTGATGAGATAGATGCCCTTGATGTCTGCACTACCCCAACTGTAAAAATCCGACTTCTGATCCCGGAATAGACGAAAACAGGCATGATATAATGAAATACCTGATACTTGTCGGCGACGGCATGGGTGATTATCCGGTCGCAGAGCTGGATGGCAAGACACCGCTTGAGGCGGCCAATATTCCAATGATGGATGAGTTATGCAGGAAAGGTGAATTCTTTCTGAACCATACCGTACCTGATGGTTACCCACCGGGCAGCGATGTGGCTAACATGTCGCTTATGGGCTACGACCCGGCCGCATATTATACCGGTCGTGCACCGCTGGAGGCTGCTGCGATGGGCATCCACCTTGCTTCCGACGAGATCGCCTTCCGATGTAACATGGTCACCCTTGATCATGGTGCAGGCAACCGGGTCTCCATGCGGGATTTTTGCGCCGGTCATATTACCAACGAAGAATCACATCAACTTATCGCCGCACTGGAAGCAGAATGCGCCACCGAGCAATTCCACTTCAAAGCCGGAGTGAGTTACCGCCATCTGATGATTTTCAAGGGAGAACATCCAGGTTTCATCACCGTGCCTCCGCATGATTACATCGAACAGGACATAACCGAACACTTCCAGAAATACCTTGCTCTACCGGAATGGAAAACGCTTCTTCTGAAAGCAAAAAATCTGCTGGCAAACCATCCAGTCAACCAGAAGCGAATCGCAGAGGGTAAAAATCCAGCCACTCTGGTCTGGCTCTGGGGTGAAGGAAAAATGCCCAGTGTGCCGACACTTACCAAGCGATTCAATATCACCGGCACTATGATCAGCGCCGTCGATCTCCTAAAAGGGTTGGGAGTTCTAGGCGGACTGTCAATTGTCAACGTTCCAGGAGCGACTGGGTATATCGACACTAACTATCAAGGCAAGGCGCAGGCTGCAATAGACGCCCTGAAAGAGCAGGACTTTGTCTTTGTCCATCTGGAAGCGCCGGACGAGGCAGGCCACCAGGGTTCCCTGAAAGACAAGATCACGGCTATTGAAGATTTTGATGCTCGGATCGTCAAACCGATTGTAGAGGATCTTTGGCATCGTAAGGAAGAGTTTCGGGTGGTTGTCACCATGGATCATTTCACTCCTCTTGCGCTCAGGACCCATGTATCCGACCCAGTCCCGACCCTGCTCTACGATTCCCGCGAAGAGAGCAAAGGATCCGGCCAACCATTTCATGAAAAGAGCTGCACAGAGTACGACGCAGTGGCAAACAACAGCATCAGCGCCGGTCATGAAATGATCGAAAAGCTCCTGGTCCATAAGTAACGAAAATTCGGGTCAAAGGAATCGTGACAGAACATATTTTCCAAACGACGGTAAGGGTTCTTTATGGAGACACCGACGCAGGAGGCGTAGTCTATAACGCCAATTACCTCCGCTATTTTGAGATCGGTCGAACCGAACTTATGCGCGAGTGGGTCTGCTCCTATAGTGACATCGAAAAGCTCGGTTTCGTTCTGCCTGTAACGGAGTGCTGGGCTCGCTACAAGGCCCCCGCATTCTACGATGATTTGCTGACCATCGAGACAGTAATCGCGGAAATAAGCAAAGTGAAATGCAAGTTCAGCTACCGGATCACCAGAAAAGAGGCAGGGGTAGAGCGACCCAAATTGCTGGTTAAGGGCTATACAGTGCACGCAGCCGTTACGAGAGCAGGAAAGCTCACCCGACTACCCAAGGAAATCATTCAGAAAATCACGCAATTCTCCTGTGATACCATAAAGATAGATATTGAACCCAAATAACCGTTGACAATAATTTCAACGGGTGTATATTAATCAAACTCAACGCGGGGTGGAGCAGTCTGGTAGCTCGTCGGGCTCATAACCCGAAGGTCATAGGTTCAAATCCTGTCCCCGCTACCAAAACGATTCAAGCGGTTAAGTCATTTATGGCTTAACCGCTTTTTTGTTTTCAACGGCACCGAGGCCGACGAGGCGAAGGCCGCCGTCAGATTGACGACCAGAATGCCCTTGCCATGCAAGCCGTTTCTTCCGGCCGGCTGAAGGTCGCCATATCCCCGAGCATGACCTCAAAGCCGGTATGGTCGTTGCGCACCCAGGGAGCGTGATTGGATCGAGCCAGGATAATGGCCCGCATCTCAAGACAATCGTTATCGTCTTCAATCAGCAACAGGCCGAAATTATAACCGTTCCGACACAGGCTCCGGTAGAATTTCTGGGTGTTGACAACCCCTTTAGCCAGGTTTTCCCAATCATCGTCGTCAAGGTCCTGAAAGGATGTGCAGCCGGGCAGGATCCCCCAAATCTCATAAAACCCTTCCGGGGCAAAGGCGGCCACCCATTGCCATTTCCCCGTATTGCCGATAGAACGTTCGCCGTCCTCCTGCTCATGTCGAAGATAATCGGTAAAGAGGCGGGAATTCCGGGACCTGAAATATTCCATTGCCCGCAAGCGCAAAAACCGGTGATGATTCGAGGCAACCCTGTCCGCATTGATCTGCAGGTGAGGATGAAGAAGAGAGCCTCCGGCCGAAGGCAGATGGTTCTGGGTGATGGCCATATAATGAGCCTGCGGATCGGTTGTCCTGATTCTGCGAAGGTATTCGGCGCAGTTCAGGAAACTGTCCCGATACGATCGAATGGATGCCGTGCCGATCTCGACGAAATGGGTATCATCGAACAGGCTGACGCCGGAATAGGAACCGTACGGAAAAAGGTTTGGGAAAAGAAGGGACTCGCCGCGGACAAGCCTGCCGGTCGGGGCCAGCCTTTCTATGCACTGCGGTGTTCTGGCTGTGATTTGAGGCCGGCAAAACGGGCACTCTCCCTTCCGGTCGGCGTCTGGAGGGGGCTCCGGCAAAGTATCTCCCGTATCCTTTTCACCGATGCGGCTCAAAGCGATCCGGCTGGTACGAAAGGTGATGGGATTGGTCCGGATTTCGATAATCCGCTCCACCTCAGAACCATCTGGGGCAATGAATCGTGCCGTGATGGGCTCAATTGGAAACACAAGACGCCTGTCCATTGTCCGCTCCTTTTATTTCGTTGGCTCCGGATGAGGTGACTGCAACAAAATCCTCTTTGCCGGTAATTATATCGTAAAATTTCTCTTAGCTTGCTTCTCACAAATATTCAGCGAGCAGACCGTCAACATTTCTTCTTTTATCATCGAGCAGGCAATCTCTGCCAAAGCTTGGTCAAAATCGCAGAGTTGCCTTCAATCGCTTGGGATGGAGCAACAAATCAAGCCCGATATCGGCACCCGTGACCTGCACATCGGCGGCCAAAAGCGCATCGACAGCGCAACCCTCACCCTGCGATACCGCCATGCCCACCCGGGCTGCTTTGAGCATCCCGCGGTCGTTGTTGCCGTTGCCGAAGGCAATCACTCGTTTAGCATCAAGTTTTTGCACATACTCCTCTTTCTGGGCGTCATGATTTTCTCCGGTCAGGATATGAATATCACAGGAAATGCCATGTAATTCCGCCTTGGCCATGCCGAAGGTGTCGGCCGTCAGGATGTGGATTTTCATGAATCCGGCGATGGAGTTCAGCCGATCCCGTACTCCGGGAAGAAGTCGACCATCCATCGACAGGGTCCCGGTGAAATCCGAAACGAGATGTTCAAGCTGCACCGGGCCAAAGCCGGGGATGTCTATTTCAAACATAGAAAACCTCCTGATATTTTACACCGTGGCGTTTCTGATTTTACAATGAGGCAAAACCTGCGCGCAAAAGGGAATCACGGCTGACAATCCCTTTAAACCGGCCCTCTCCATCCACCACCGGCAATCTCTTGATAACCTGTTCCAACATCAGCCGAATGGCCTCTTCCAATGGGGCGTCCTCCCGGATCGTCAGGACCTGGGGTTTCATCACCTCCGCTGCCGTCTTTGCCTGCAGATGCTCATGAAGTTCTTTGTAGCGTCGCCCTTTCTCCGTGAAAGGTATCTTGCTCGTTAAATAATCCCAGATTCCGGGGTGGCGATCGATAAAGGCGACAAGCAGATCCCGGTCCGAGATCATTCCCAAAAAAACCCCTTCCTTATCCACCACGCAAACTCGTTCGATGTCATTGCAATCGATCAATCGGATAACCTCATCAACCGGAGTGTCAGGAAGCACGGTGAGGGTATCATGCCGGACGATATCGGAGACGGACCTGAGATTTTCCACCTGGATGTTCTTGTTTTGAAAAGCTCGCCAGTCCGGACATTCCCGGATGATAGTTTGAAACATATCCAGGCGGGAGACGATCCCCACTAGTTTTCCTGCCGTATCCACAACCGGCAGACGCTTGACATTTTTTTCCAGCATGAGGTCAACCGCCACCGTCGCCGGTTGGTTCTGCTCGATGATGATGGCGGGCTGGGACATAATTTCACTCGCCTTTCTATCCCCGAGGGCGTCAAGGATTTCGGTCGTCTTCGAGCAGCCCGAATCATTCAAGATCCCTAGTCGCAAAGGCAGATGTGCTTTATAGATCAAGTCTCCCTGGGCTATCACCCCGACGGGGCGGTTCTCCTCATCGACCACCGGTACCCCGGTGAATATCGATGAAAGCAGTACCTTAGTGACTTCATTGAGAGGAGTGTCTGCATACACTTTTTCAGGGGAGGCCGTCATGATTTCTCGGACTCGGATGTTTCTTGGCATCAGAAGCCCATTGATCTTGTGGAAGATGACATCCAGATCCCGAAGTGCGATGATGCCGTCTGTAACCATCTCCTGTATTCCAGAGTAAACATATTCGAATTCGGAGGCCGGGAGGATAATGGTAATACGCATGGGCATGTTGAAAGAGAGGACCTCAATCCATTCAGTGGCAATATCCCCACTCTCATAGGAACCTTCTACGCCTTTTGTTACAATGGTGCGAGCCGCAATTTTCAGGCCATTGACATAGTTGACCACAGCTTTATAAACCGCATGACCCTTCCAACGCGCTTGTTCGCTGGTAAAGATTTCGATGATTTTATACTTCAACATTGTTCGTTCTCCTCTTAAATGAGACGGTTCAACTTTTCTCACAACAATCGGTCGGCCAACAGAAAAAATAAGAGCGTGAGCAGAACATAGGCGGCGTACATGTTGATTTTGCCCCATGGAATTTCCCCACCTTCCGGGCCAGCCAAAGCAGCAGCAGAATCGTTGGCCAATAGACCATTCGGTCCACCAGATGAACCTCCCGGCCATCGGGTCAGAGGGAGCCGAAAGGGCTCCCGTCTGCCCACAGAACCGTGCGTACGGGTCCGTACACGGCTCCTCATGTAATTTTTATTCATTGGTGCACATCAAACCAGTGCTTGAGCAAAGCATTCGACCTCAACTTCTGTCCCAACACATCGATAAACCATCGGTTGGGATAGGCCTTATGTAGTGCCCATGTCCGCGATAAGACCCATCGTCCATTATTCGAGTATACTGTCTGGGCGGATTGCTTCTGGGAAACCCTGCGCTTGATAAGTTTTTGCTACAGATGACGACGTTTCCTTTGCTGGTCGACAATTCGAGAACGCAGTCTTCTTCTGACATGCGCCTCAACATTCGCGAGCTGCGATGGATACTGGGTCATCAGGTACAGGTAGTAGCCAGACCATCCCATATACCATTCATTTATTCGCTTCATCGTCTTTTCCAGCGTCAGATGGGTACCCCGAGGGATCAGCTCCTTGACCTTCTGGGTGTATACGTCTCCCTTGCAAAGGGAACTCCAATGGCTGAACTCTAAACTTCCGCTCATAGCGAAATACGGAAAGGATATCGGGCTTCGGTAATCGATGGTACCTCGCCCTTTTCGTAGAGCCTACCGGAGGTTCGCACCGAGCTTGGGTGGCAGGTTTGACGCCGGCTTCCTTCAGATCCCTAATTGGCTCTCTTTCACCGGTGTATCCCTCCTCGGGCAGATCCTGAGAGTTTCTTCGGGCACCCTTGCCATTGTCTACATATTCCCTCCTTTCAGGGCTATGGCTGGACTTGCACCAGCTAGTTCGTGACCATGCCGGTCACACACCATTGGCCCTGCTCTGTCCCTCAAAATAGGTATTGGTCAGGTCGTAGGGGTTTGGTGGCGATTCGCAAAAAATTGGGGTTGGGTTTCCCACACAAGACGAGCCTAATGTTATAATGTTATAATCGATATCTAAGATTATATGAGAAGAGAACGAATAATCAAGAACTACAACGTAGTATCAAAGAGATGCGGCTCAGCTTGTATTAACAAGTATGACGATTTTTGCTTACGACAGCCTTGATTGATGCGAAAAGCAGATTTAGCCTTTATGTTTCTTATGCTTATGTCTTTTGGTTGCGTACAACTTAAACTGCTGTCTTAAATTTGGGGTCCACTATATATTAAGAGGTAAGATAAATTTCAACTCGCTCTTTCCCTCTGCCGATGTTATTTCGCTTGAGCCTGATGTGACCTAACTCGCCTGTTCGTTTAACGTGCGTTCCGCCACAGAGAACCCGTGAGAACCCGTCAATCTCCCAATACCGACGCTCACTCGCCACATCATCAAAAGCACATTTGATCTCCAAGTCTGCTTCGATAATTTCATTTGCTTTTAAAGTGAACTCGGGGAGCAGTGGCGCGATACTCGCAGGCCATTGAAAATCGATTCGCGCCTTTTCTTCAGCGATGTGAGCCCCAACTTTGCCCACCCCTTCCAGGGATTTGTAGAAAATTTCGAGAACTAACTCAGCAGCAAAGTGCAGACGCATGAGTCGGTATCTCCTGGCCCAATCAATCTTCATTTCTACGACTTGCCCAACTGTCAACCCGTGGTTATCAGCAAGGATATAAACAATCTCCAGACCTTCTTTTCGAGCAGAGACAACCTGATTACCGGCAATGGTCCCATGGTCACTTTCCTGACCACCGGAGAAAGCAAAAAAAATAGTTGATTGAAGAGTAAGGTTATTGCCATCAACAGATGCGACAATGGTATTGTGAGAAGTTTGATAGGGATTTTCCCAGAAGATTTTTTGGGTCATTTTCTTTTCATGTAAATGCTGCACCCCGTAAGGTACTAACCCCGGCAAACGGGAAGAAAGCCGGGATTACTTTTTGCTTGAAAGAACGGGTCTTAAAAAGTTCGCCTTAAGGCCAGTTAAAGGCTCCGGCATGAGGCATATTATTATTTGAGCTACCGTCGGGCTTTCCCGCTGATACTTTTGATCTCAATTTTATAGACCTTTGCGACTTTGTCTTTTTGGGCAATATAGAGTTTGCCCTCTTCGATAAATGCTGGGCTGTATTTTTCTAAAATCCACAAAAAAGCATTATATCGTTCTACTCCTTCGACTTCCGATGCAACGCCAAATGCCACGGCACTTTCGTATTCGGTGGCAAATTGAACCGGCAAAACCTTTGTATTGCCGACAACACAAAAAGATACCTTTGCATTTTTTTCGATATTGTCGATCTTATGTCCACTGAGGGCGCAATGAAAATAAATACAGTTGTTTTTATGCACATAATTCAAAGGCACACCATAGGGTTGGTTATCTTCGCCTACTGTTGACAACACGCCGTATTCGGCCGAGTCGAGCAACTCGATCGTTTCTTGGTTTTTAATCTGTCGGTCTTTTCTTCGAATGTTTTTCATGTAACTCCTCTAAACCTGGAAAATTGCTTCAACCTTCCGCATGCTTGTGAAACAGATAACAGTTTCGATGTACACCTTGAAAGAATCGTATGCCATCATTTTCTGTCTGCAGTACCAAAAAATTAATCAACGACCATACCCGACTCAACAATGTCTCTCCCTGCGTTGACTATGTTTCTCAATTTTATCGGTTTCGCATGAACTCTCGCGCTTCCTCTTCTCCTATCTCCTCCAAAGGTGGACCGCATCTTATTCTTGCGAGATACACCACTAAATTGCGCAGTTCGTTGACTGTGACATAACTGATGAAATAATTTTCGTGCCATTTACAAACGATGAACTAATTTATGATCAGTGGAACTGATTCTTTAACCTGCGACAGAACTCTGAAAGTTGAAATTGGTTGAGGTTAAAAAAAATCTGATCACCAATGTAACTCAGCTGGATTCATGTCGACGGAACCTTAAGATCCAGCAAAAGCATTTTTTTGCCGTCATTCCGGACTTGATCCGGTATCCAGAGATAGCAAAGAATAATGGATTCCGTGATCAAGTCCGGAATGACGAGGCTAAGCTGAGTTTTCTTGCAAGGTCCACGGCGCAGGTCAGCACCACGATTAGGCCGATCGACAAAAACATAGGAGGGAAAAATGAGCCAGATAACCGAGATTGCCCCTGACATTTTTAGAATTTCCACCTTTATTGCCAAAGTGAATATTCAGTTCAATCAATTTCTTTTAAAGGATGAAGAGCCGCTTCTTTACCACACCGGGATGAGAGGGCTTTTCCCGACAGTCAATAAAGCTGTTGCCGAGATAATTGATCCGACCACCTTACGATGGATTGGTTTTAGTCATTTTGAGGCGGATGAATGCGGGGCGCTTAGGGAGTGGCAGAGACTTGCGCCGAATGCGACGGCAATATGCAGCTTTGTATCAAAGGTGGTAAGTGTGGATGATGTCGTAGCGGAACGGCCGGCCAGGGCTTTGGGAGACGGAGAAGTATTTGTAACGGGTAAATTTCGTTTCAAGTTTATTCAGACGCCACATGTGCCCCACGCATGGGATGCAGGACATTTGTTTGAGGAGAATAGCGGTACACTTTTTTGCTCTGACCTTTTCCATCAAAACGGTGAAGTGGAAGCAGTAACAAATTCTGATATTGTTAGCCGTTTCAAAGAAATGTTGGTCGAATATCAGGAGGGACCTTTTGCCCATTACCTGCCATATACAACCAAGACAGAGAAAATTCTTGGCCGTCTTGCCAAGCTAAAACCAAAAACGATTGCACCAATGCATGGTTCAACCTATGTTGGTGATGGTCAGGCCGCCATACTAGATTTAGCGCAGGCCATGAAAGACGTATTAGCCGGATCTATATAAATTACTTATACCTAACATTGCTCCTGCACTTGCACGTCGGCGCAACCGTCGGCCTTACTATCGACCGTGGCCGCCTGGTGGTTGAACCTACGTTAAGGCCACGCTACAGCCCTGATGCGGTGCCGGTTAAGAGACAGCGTCTTGCTATCAAGGGACCGGGGTGCCGGCGCTTTCGATATATCTTCAATAAGGAATGAGAGAAAATGAGAAGGAGAGCATGAGATGTTAGCTGATCGTGTGCGGTACAAACCGTTGCAGGATAAAATCACCGATCCGGCCACCGCAGCCGAACATATTCAGGATGGCACCAACCTGTTTATTTCTGGATTTACCGCCGGATATCCCAAACTGATTCCCCTGGAGTTGGTGAGGCGATCCGAGAACGGCGAAAAGTTTAAAATCAACTTGTTTGCCGGGGCATCTACTGGTGATATGGTTGATGGTATATTGGCCAAAGCCGATCTTATTGCCTGGCGCAGGCCTTACATGAGCGATAAGTTCATGCGAGAAAAAATCAATCTAGGCAAGATCGCTTTTAAGGACGATCATCTTTCCCAATTATCGGCCAAAGTTCGGGCAGGACAATGGGGACGTTGTGATGTAGCTGTGGTAGAGGCGGCTGCTATTACCGAACGAGGCCATATAATTCCCACCATGTCTGTCGGTAACACGCCGACCTATGTTCAGAAGGCGGACAAGATCATCATTGAGATTTCAGCTAATTCACCCAAGCTGGAAGGGATTCACGACATTTTCATCCCTGAGGATCCGCCGTATCGTATGCCGATCCCCATTTACCGCTCTTCTGATCGGATAGGCAAACCTTTTATCGAGATGGATCCAGACCGGGTCGTGGCCATCTTGTTCAGCACCGAGCAAGATCACTGCCCAATATTCACGCCGCCGAATGCGGCCTCCAGCAGAATCGCAGAATACATCCTCGACTTTGTCCAGCATGAGATAAAAAAAGACCGAATGCCGTCATGTCTCCCCTGGCAGGCAGGAGTAGGCGATGTGGCCAATGCCGTATTGTCCGGGTTCATTGGGGACAACAACTTCCACTCCATCGATATTTACTCGGAGGTCCTGCAGGACAGCGTTTTGGACCTTATCGACCTCGGTAAGGTTCGGGCGGCTTCCGGCTCGGCCATGACCTTATCTGAAAAGGCACGAGAAAGATTCCTAAAGGATATTGTACGTTATCGGGATAAAATCGTGTTGCGACCGGTGGAGATTTCCAATTCACCGGAGGTGATTCGTCGCCTGGGAGTCATCGCCATCAATACGGCTATCGAAGTTGACATTTACGGTCAGGTTAACTCCACCCACGTCATGGGCACCCAACTGATGAACGGCATAGGAGGCTCAGGAGATTTTCTGCGCAATGGCGCATTATCGATGATTGTAACGCCCTCGACGGCCAAGGGTGGATTAATTTCCGCCATCGTTCCCATGGTCTCGCATGTCGACCACTCCGAGCACTCAGTGGATATTGTGGTAACCGAATGCGGTCTGGTAGATACCCGTCAGTTGACTCCGCGTCAGGTAGCCGAACAGATCATTAAAAGATGTGCCCATCCGGATTTCCGGGATCAGTTGTGGGATTATTATCAACGTGCGATCCGGGAGCGTGGTGGACATGAGCCGCATATCCTGGAGAAAGCATTTTTCATGCATCAGCGATTTCTCGAAAATGGCGATATGCGCATTAAATAGTTTCCATCCTGGAATAATACACTTTATCAAAGTAACTAAACGGAGCAATAAAGAGATGAAGATTCAAAGAGTTATTGATGACATTTACCGATTTTCTGTAAACATTGACGATAAGAACTATCTATTTGAAGGAATTTGGCCTATCCCACATGGTATTTCAATTAACGGCTATCTGATCAAAGGGGAAAAAAATGTCCTCATTGATCTGACTCAGAATATTTTTAATTTTCCCCGGGAAATAACCCAGCAGATTGAAGGGGTTACCTTGGGTATTAAAGATATCGATATCATTGTTATCAATCACATGGAACCCGATCATTCGGGTTGGCTCCGAGAGTTTTGTAAGGAAAACAGCAAAGCTGTTATCTATTGCACGAAAAAGGCTATTCCCCTGTTGCAGGCCTTTGCCGGAGTTCCGGCTGAGCGGGCAATTGCCATCACCGATGGTATGATCCTTGAAACCGGGGATTATGAACTTCAATTCTTCGATACCCCTAATATCCATTGGCCTGAAACTATGATGACCTTTGAGCGGAAACGTGGAATTTTATTCTCCTGCGATGCCTTCGGATCCTATGGCAGTATTGATGAGGATGCAATTTTCGACGATCAGATCTCGCAGGAAAAACATCAATTTTATGAAAACGAAGCTCTTCGTTATTACGCTAATATCGTGGCCACTTTTTCAGCTTTTGTCTTAAAGGGGTTAGAGAAGTTAAAGGGGCTCGATATTAAGATGATCTGTCCTTCCCATGGGATAATTTGGCGGGATAATCCTGCTGTTATCATAGATCATTACCATCGCTATGCGAAATACAGCAAAGGTCCTGCGGAAAAAGAAGTGACCATTGTCTGGAGCAGCATGTATGGCAACACCAAACAGGTGTTGAACCTGGTGATCGAGGTACTGCGAAAAAGAGATATCGCGGTGCATGTATTTCAAGTCCCCGGTGACGAGATCGGTTACATCCTCGCCAGTGCTTGGAAATCGTCCGGTTTGATTTTCGGTATGCCCACCTATGAATATAAAATGTTTCCTCCAATGGCCCATACTATTGATGAATTAATGGTTAAAAAAGTTACCAACAAAAAGGTATTCCGTTTTGGTTCCTTTGGCTGGAGCGGGGGCGCACAAAGAGATTTTGAGACAAAAACCGAAAAATCCGGTTGGGATATTATAGGTCATCATGAATGGCAGGGCGCTCCCACAGATAAAGACCAGGAAACGATGAGGAAAGCCTTGGAAGATTACTGTGACATACTGATTGAATATTCCAAATAAGACGGCGTCGTAAAAACTCTTCATTTTCTTCGTTGCTTCAATTTTTCTATCATTACGACGTACTTTAGTACGCCGAAATAATAGAAAAACCTTGCGCCTCGAATATGAAGTTTTTTACTTAGCCATCCTCATTTTCAGGTTTTTACGATATTGTCAAATAAAGCATCCTTATTGAGCGGCATACTGCCACCAACCCCTTTGGCTCGTTACAGAGGCTCAGGGGTGGTGGAACTCTTCTTGTCTGATTTTATTTGATCTCACTCGGATTGCAGAGATGTTCCGCGTCTGCAGAGACGCTGCCGCACGAGTCGCAGGTATACTTCATGGATGAAAGCTGCCCATCGCACACATGGGTTGCCGGAATACCACAAAAATTACTGTCCAGCTCCTCACTCGTCGGGTTGCAGAGGTCACTGGAATTATCGGTGGTCACGCCACAATTTTGACATGTATAAGCCATAGCAATTCTCCTTCTGCCGGATTTATATAATCGGCTAAATTCCATAACGATAAACAGTATAGTTGGCAACCTATCCCATGGTTTCTACTAAAAAAAAGGATTATTTCCGGCTGCCTATTGAGAAAAATAAGTTGTACCTCTCAGGTTGTCAACGCTTGAGGTATACGCTTGCCCTCTCAACCAATCTTTGATTCTAGAATCCGGATCAAGCCCGGAATGACCCTATCAGCGCAAAGCCACTGCATCAATCGTTACTAATGCCTTTGCTGACATAAATCGGCAGGACCTGCTTGCGTAAGGCGGGAAGGCTTTTACTGAACACGATCGCCCCGAGAATACATATGCTCCCGCCGATGGCGATGGTCGGTGACGGGCCAATGTGGCCGGCGAGTGCACCTGCCAGCAGATTGCCTATAGGTACCATCCCCATGAAAGCCAGTGCATTGAGACTCATCACCCTCCCTCGCTTGTCGTCATCGACAATTGTCTGCAGTACCGTATTGGTGGAGGCCATCACCAGCATCTGGCCCATCCCCAACAGCGGCATGAGCATAAGCGACAACATCAAAGATCGGCTGAATGAGAAGACGATCAGCCCGACCCCCAGTACCGCGGAGGCGATGGCGATAATCTTGCCGAGTCCCAGCACGCTTGATCGGCTGGCCAGGTAAATCCCTGCCGATAATGCCCCCAAACCAACTCCGGTGACCAACATTCCATATAATTTCGGCCCCCCACCGAGTAGATGACCTGCAAACACAGGCAGTAATGCGGCATAAGGAATGCCAACCAGACTCACCAAAGCCCGGATCAAGAGCAATCCACGAATCGGCGGAAATCCCATTGCATAGCGGAATCCCTCAGCCATTTGACTGAATATTCGCTTGCGTCCTATCGTAATCGTCCGCGGCTTAATGTGCATTGCCAGCAGAGAAACGATCACAGCCAGAAAACTCACGCCATTCAGCAAAAAGCAATACCCAGCGCCGAACAGCGCGGTCATGATTCCGCCCAATGCCGGGCCAATCATCCGACCACCGTTGACGATTGAGCTGTTCAGGGCTATCGCATTGTTGAGATCCTCCGGCCGATCAACCATCTCTACGACAAACGACTGCCGCGTCGGCACATCCACCGCGTTCACCGCCCCCTGCCACAACGACAGAACAATGATATGCCAGATCTCAATTACCCCAGCGAGGGTAAGTCCCGCCAGCACCAGCGCCTGCAACATGGCTAAAACCTGGGTGCAAATGACCATCCGACGGCGGTCCCAGCGATCCGCCAGGACGCCGGCCAGCGGTGTCAGAACAATCGCCGGAATCTGGCTGGAGAATCCGACCACTCCCAGCCAAAAAGCGGCACTTCGCACATCGGGGAATTGCGTGCTCACCAGCCAAAGTAGTGCTGTCCGCTGCATCCAGGTGCCGATCAGTGAGATGCCCTGCCCCATAAAGAACAGACGATAATTACGGGACTTCAGCGAACGGGCGATGTTCGCCCAACTTAAGCCCTCAGTTACCTTGGACATTTAAATTTTGAAACAAGGTGTATTCATGAGCTTAGTCCTGACACCCCAGAAGGGGGATATTACCTCTTCCCACTCATCCTTGACAAATACGTAAAAACTTCGATTTCCGATGGATAAGTAAAAAGCTTCATATTGGAGGCGTGCAATTTCTCTATCATTTCGGCGTACATACGGTACGTCGTAATGATACGAAAAATTGTAACAACGAACAAGATGAAGAGTTTTTACGACGCCATTATCCTTGATTGAAAAGAAATAACCGGCATACTACTTCAACTCCTGCAACGCCCCACTTTCATATTCATTTATGAAATTGATAACCTCGGCTTTTATGCTATCTCTCATGACTCTTGTTTGTTGAAGTCTGTCAACTCTACTTTCAGTAATTTTATCCGGATCCGAATGCCGCCAGTTTAACCGCATTAATTGACCAGGAAAATGAGGGCATTGTTCATCTAATCGTTTTGGACCCACTGTGATCACAATGTCATAGCGCCGTCCCATTTCGAATAAGTCGAAAACAGAGTGAGGACAATCACAACTTGATAAATCGAATCCATCCAATTTCATTATTATTGCGACCAACGGATTCAGAGGACTGGGCTCAAAGCCCGCGCATTCAACAGTAAAATATTTCCCCCCAAGAGCCTTCAGATATGCACTGGCTATCAGGTTTTTGCCGAAGTCGTATTCAGATACTATGAGTACATCTAACATGATTAACTCTTCTTTTAGTGACTTAGAAATACTTTTCTTGTTTTTTAAGAAAAGTATTTCGTGAAGGAACTTATCCCGCTTTGTTCAGCGGGATTAGAATGAGAATGAAACTTACTTTAACAACATGACACGGGTTCTTATTGGAGAAACGGTTCTCGCATCGTAACAAATTCCTCTGCACTACTGGGGTGAATGCCGACAGTTCGGTCGAAGTCTGTTTTAGTAGCACCGGCTTTTATGGCCACGGCAAATCCCTGTATAATTTCTCCGGCATCCAACCCTACCATATGCACACCCAAGACCCTGTCGGAAGTGCCATCTACCACGAGTTTCATCAGTGTCTGCTCTTCGATTCTGCCAAGAGAATATTTCAGCGGGCGAAAAACCGACTTATAAATGACGACATGATCATATCGTTCCCGGGCTTCTGCCTCTGTCAGGCCAACTGTGCCAAGAGGCGGTTGACTGAAGATCGTCGTGGGGATGTTGGAGTAATCCATCGTGCGATCCTCTCCGCCGAAATGGTTGGCAGCAAAGAGACGGCCTTCATGAATTGCAACCGGAGTCAGATTGAGTCTGTTGGTTACATCACCTATGGCGTAAATATTTTTAACTGAAGTCTGCATCCGCTCATTAACCTCGATGGCACCTGTATCGTTTACCGCCACACCAATTGCACTGAGGCCGAGACCGGCAGAATTCGGTCTGCGTCCAGTGGCGAAGAGGACCTGATCAAAAGTTCTGCTATCGCATTCTTCGCATATCACCCGCAGACCCTCAGCAGTTTTCTCAACCCTGCTGACATTGAAAGCGCATTGAATCATGATACCCTTTTTGACCTGTTCGGCCCGCAAATGTTCAGCAAGATCCGAATCAAAACCACGAAGAAGACGAGCACAGCGTGCCACCATGGTAATCTCTACCCCAAATCCGTGGAAGATTCCGGCAAACTCCTGGGCGATATAGCCGCCGCCAATAATGGCCATCTTTTTTGGTAACGTATCAAGCAGAAAGGCGTCATCGGAGACGATGACATGTTCTCGTCCGGGAAATTCGGGTACAAATGGAGTGCCGCCGGTAGCAATCACAAACCGGTCCGCAGTGATATCCTGACCATCAACCCGCACGGTTGTTGCATCGACAAAACAAGCAGAACTTTTGTAAACATGCACGTTGAATTTTTCAAGAAGGCCATCGTAAATGCCATTTAACCGACGAAGCTCTGCCTGGATCCCATTGCGCAATGCAGCCCAGTCAAATGTTGCGCCATTGCAAGTCCAACCCAGGCTTTTGGCGTTGCACAGGTCTTCTGCAGCGTGCGATGCATACACCAGTAGTTTTTTCGGCACACAGCCGCGATTAACGCATGTACCGCCCAGTCTATCGACTTCTGCCAGACCAACCTTAGCCCCCAGTGCTGCCGAAGTTCTCGCACAGGCAACTCCACCGGAGCCACCTCCAATTACAAATAGATCATAATGTGGCATAGTGTTGCTCTCCCTTGTAAAACAAGTTCAGCTTGTTTCTAACAATAAACTATTCTGTTCCAGCGCTCTTCAATCGCTCTGATAGAGTAGGTCTATTTCGAAAAGCCTCCGAAATATACGAACAAAATGTGAAGCCATAAACAGAGGAATCTTTGATGCATTGCTCTTAGAAGCTTTTAGAACAGGTTAAAAGAATAAGCATTGATGCTCAAAAGGAACTTCTTTTTGAAAGAGAACCAAACATTGGAGCAGAAACATCATTAGCCATCATCGACCATCCTTGCTCCTTTTGTTGACAGAGCTTTCCAAGATTCCTATCTTCTGCAGAAACCAAAAACCACTTCCTGTTTTACGTCGACCGTAGTTGTGATTCGACTGTTCCCGAGTGAAGTAATTGACGGGAAATTTTACTGTCGATTGAAAACGCACCATGCAATTCGTTCTCCGCTGCACCCTGAATAATAAAGAAACCAATCGTCAAGACCATGACCTGAAGACAAGGAGTTTCACTTATGAAAGCCATCATCGCCTGTCGACGATGGAAGGGTAGGAGGAATCCGGCCTTCCAAGTATTTGCAATGCTCTTAGTCGTTTTGCTGGTTTGGGGAGCAAGAGCTTCGGCAGGCGATAACGGAGAAGGCCTGGAGCAGGAAGTGCTGCGTGCGACTCTGGATAATGGGCTTCGAGTCGTTATCGTTTTGAACAAAACAGCTCCCGTAGCGGCTTCGGTGGTGAACTATCTGGTGGGATCCAACGAGGCTCCGAAAGATTTTCCTGGAATGGCTCATGCTCAGGAACACATGATGTTTCGAGGCAATCCGGATCTCTCAGCCGATCAACTGGCGAGTATCACAGCCGCCATGGGAGGAATGTTCGACGCTGATACTCAGCAAACAGTGACGCAGTATTTCTTCCTCACACCTGCGGAAGATCTCGATGTGGCACTGCACATCGAAGCCATTCGCATGCGCGGTGTCCTTGACAATGAAAAACTATGGGAACAGGAACGAGGCGCCATCGAACAGGAGGTGGCCCGAGACTATTCAAGTCCCGAGTATGTGTTTTACACCAAACTTCTGGCTGCAATGTTTAAAGGAACGGTCTACGCTCATGACGCCTTGGGAACCCGAGCGTCTTTCGATAGAACCACGGGAAAAATGCTCAAACAGTTTTATGATGATTGGTATGCTCCCAACAATGCGATCATAGTGATCGTTGGCAATATCGATCCCCAGAAGACGCTTGCCAAGATTAAAACTTTGTTTGGAAGCATTCCCTCCAGAAAAATTCCCCAGCGTCCAAAAATTGCATTAGAGCCGGTAACTTCCGAGACGCTCAAATTGGATACGGATCTTCCTTATGGATTGGCGATGACTGCGTTTCGCATGCCGGGGTATGATAATCCTGATTACGCCGCCGCCGAGGTTCTTGCCGACGTTCTCGACAGCGAGCGGAGTAAATTGTATGCGTTAGCCGCCGAAGGAAAGGTTCTGAACGTTCAATTCAATATGAATGCTTTCCCTCAGGCCGGCATCTCCTACGCCTTGGCCGCTTTTCCCAAAGGAGGCGATGCACAGGCGGCTCTCGATGAAGTGCGCAAAGTTCTTTCGGACACCCTGAAAGAAGGAATTCCATTAGATCTTGTCGAGGCAAAAAAGCGGCGAGAGAAGACCAACGCCGAACTGCAGAAGAATTCCATTTTCGAATTGGCCATGGCTTGGTCCCAGTCCTTGGCCGTCGAAGGCCGCAATACTCCACAAGCCAATGTCGAGGCGGTGGATAAGGTTTCCGTCGAGGATGTAAATCGGGTAGCCCGCAAATATCTGGCTATGGACCATGCCGTAACAGCCATCCTTACTCCCAAGGCTTCGGGCAAACCGATTCTTTCCAAGGGCTTTGGAGGCAAGGAGTCTTTTGCGCTCAAGCCAACCGAAAAAGTCAAATTGCCTCAGTGGGCAACCGAGGGACTCCATCGGCTTTCCATCCCCGAGTCCACCTTGAATCCCGTGGCGTTCACTCTGCCGAACGGCCTGAAGCTCATCGTGCAACCCCAGTCCGTTAGCGATACGGTGAGCATATTTGGTCACATACTGAACAACCCCGATCTGCAGACACTTCAAGGCAAAGAAGGCGTGGGCGAAGTGCTGGATCAATTGTTTTCCTTCGGGACTACGTCCATGGGGCGGACGGCTATGCAAAAGGCTTTGGACGATATCGGAGCCGATGCATCAGCAGGGACGGATTTTTCCTTGCAAGTGTTGACCAATTACCTTGATCACGGGCTGCAACTTTTGGCAGACAACGAGCTCCATCCCGCTTTGCCCGAGGCCGCTTTCAAAATTGTCAGGAGCCAGGTGGCCGGAACTGTGGCAGGGCTCATTGAAAGCCCGGATTTCCTGAATTTCCAAGCCATCAAGAGTGCACTGTATCCCAAAGACGATCCCAGCCTGCGCCATGCTACTCCCAAAAGCGTTTCTTCCCTGAGTCTCCAGGATGTGCAAGGTTATTATGAAAGCGTTTTCAGGCCCGACATGACCACAATTGTCGTAATCGGCAACGTAACGCCCGAAGATGCTAAAAGAGTGATCGAGAAGCACTTCGGTTCATGGAAAGCTTCAGGGCCTAAGCCCAAGGTCTTTTTACCTCCAGTTCCCCCCAACAATCCTTCGACCACCGTGACACCCGACACAAGCCTCGTTCAAGACAAGGTAACGCTGGGCGAAACCGTCGGAATAACCAGATCAAGTCCGGACTACTACGCCCTGGAACTCGGCAATCGTGTGTTGGGCGGAGGCTTTTACGCTACCCGCCTTTATCGGGATCTCAGAGAGAAGACAGGATTGGTGTACAACGTTTCTTCCTCTTTCGAGGCAGATCGCACCCGAACGCTTTACACAGTAGAGTATGCCTGCGATCCAACCAGCGTTTCCGAGGCGCAAGCCATAGTGCAGCGCAATCTGATGGAGATGCAGACGCACATTGTCGGTGCTGAAGAACTGAGGCAGGCAAAGGCTATGTTGTTGAGAGAGATTCCTCTGTCCGAGTCGAGTGCTCAAAGCATTGCTCATGGGTTCATCGATCGAGTCGAACTCGGCTTGCCTCTTGACGAACCGATTCTCGCAGCTCGGCGATATGTGGAGCTTACGGCGGAGCAAGTCCGAGATGCTTATGCAAAATGGCTTCGTCCTAAAGATTTGGTGCAGGTAACTATAGGACCTAATCCTCAATGATGTGGCGAAGCATCGTCCCCTTAAGGCATCGGGGATAAAAAGTCTCCATTATCCCATTTTTCTCTCTTTTACCCTAACCAATAATCAAGGAGGATGTTTAGAAATGAAAATGACAAAGGTTAACAATTCCCTTCTTTCCATTTTACTTCTGGCGACCATTGCCGGCTGCGCTTCCCCCATAGATAAAAGCCTGAGAGATGCAGTCACGCCTGGGGTGACGTTTTCCATGGTCTTTGCCAACCCGGACGCCTACCTGAATGATGTGGTTATCTGGGGGGGCTCTATTATCAAAACGGAGCGGACGAAGACAGGTTCGTACGTGTATGTCCTACAGACCGATCTCGGAGGACAGGACAACCCGGAGGATATCGATACCTCTGCTGGGCGCTTTATTGCCGTCACTAATCTCCAACTCGACCCCCTGGTGTATGCAAAGGGTCGTAAGGTCACAGTGGCGGGCACCGTGGCCGGCAAAGAAACCGTGAACAACAAGAAAACGGGAACCGGTTACACCTATCCCCTGGTTCAGGCCGATCAGTTCTACCTCTGGAAGAAGCCCGAGCCGACCATGCCCCCTTATTGGGATTCCTATGGGAGGCCTTATTGGGGATACGATCCGTTTTGGGATTCTTATTATTACGATTACGACCGCTGGCCCCGCGATAGGGACGATGGCCGGAGAGATAGAGATGAAGGCCGGAAGGATAAAGACTGATGCGATGAAATCCGCCGACATAAGCCATTGATGTCGGTCAGCAAACGCTCACTACCGGACGAGGGGACGCTTCCTGTCCCCTCTCCTATCGGTGTAAACTATTCACTTTCCATCCCTTCGGAATAAGTGCCAAAACGGGCAGCTCCATTGCATTTGGCTCTATGCAGGAGAGTTTTCTGGGCAAGTCCTCGATTGGTGTCTTTGCCCTGCCAGGTCAAGAGTGTTTTTTCCTGAAGCGCTCTGCCGTAGGAAAAACTCAGTTGCCAGGGCACACCCCCAAGATGATTCATGGCGTTCAGGTGTGCAGTGGCCAACTCTGAACTCTGCCCTCCGGATAGAAAAGTAATACCAGGTACGGCTGCCGGCACAGTTCGCTTAAAGCAGCGGATTGTTGCCTTGGCGACGGTTTCGATATCCGCCTGATCCGGACAGTCAATTCCTGAGGTAACCATGCTCGGTTTCAAAATCATACCTTCAAGCAACACTCCGTGACGTATGAGTTCAGAAAATACCTGGTTCAAGGTCTTTTCCATGACCCTTTCACAGTGACCAAGGTCATGACCACCGTTAATCAATACTTCCGGTTCGACAATGGGGACCAGGTCATGTTCCTGGCAGATGGCAGCATATCGCGCGAGACTGTGGGCGTTGATTGTCAAACAGAGTGGTGTCGGCTTATGGCTGGCAATACTGATGACAGAGCGCCACTTCGCAAATCGAGCCCCAAGCCGTCGATAATCCTCAAGCCGTGTTTCAAGTCCGTCTAACCCTTTGGTTGCTTTTTCTTCCTTCGTCCCCGGAATAGTGGTAAGTCCCAAATCAACTTTAATTCCTGGAATGATACCTCGATCGGCCAAAAGCTCGGGGAACGGCTTTCCCTCCAGGCTTTGTTGGCGAATGGTTTCGTCAAAGAGAATAACACCGCTGATATATTCATCAATCCCCGGAGCTGTAAAAAGAAGGTCACGATAGTTCCTTCTGGTTTTTTCTGTTGACTCCACATTGATGGAACTAAATCTTTTCTCAATGGTTGGAAAGCTTTCATCTGCTGCTAAAATCCCCTTGCCCTTGGCTACCATAGCTCTTGCTGTTGATTCAAGCGATTGGATATTCATATCTGATAAACCTCCCTCTTGGTTGAAGTATATTGCATCCGGATGTCCCTGTTACGCTTCAGTATTGAACTGATGAGACCAAAATGTTCGGAAAACGAGGAATGCTTAGGTAAAAATAAATTATCTCATGGGTAATCAAAAAACAAATTAAGCATACTATTTTGGTGAGGCAAGACAGATCATCACTCATCCTCACCATATCAAGAATGAGTTTCAGCAATACGGTGGAACCATGCATCGATACCCATGATTACTTATTTGGATTGCTTACTTGGTTAAAATCGAACGTGTTAAAAACGAACGTATCTGTCTCTGCCCTCTACGTTGAGCTTCTTGATTTTGATCCCGTTAAAATTATTATTAAAGAATGCTATTCCTGAAAGTACGATGAATTCTTTTAAGGATAAAGAAAGTACCGGCTAAGCGAAGAACTTTTACTGTAAAGAGAAAAGGCATGGCGAACGAAAAACCCATCGATGTTGACTCCTTTGAGGCTTATATCAACCGGGAGCTGAGCTGGCTTGCCTTTGCCCGAAGGGTACTTGAGCTGTCACAACAACAGACATTACCACTTCTGGAAAGAGTCAAATTCGTCGGCATTTTGGGCATGATCTTTGACGAGTTCGTCATGAAGCGGATGGGTGGGCTCCAGCAAAAAATCAAAAGGGACGCTAACCATATCAGTTTGGATGGTCATACCCCGGAAGAGGAACGAGCGTTTTGTCTGCAGGAGTTGCAACGACAGACGGAGATCCTCGATCAGTTGATCGAAAAAGACCTGAGACCGGCTCTGCAGGAAGCGGGAATTCCAATTTTCGATTATCACAACCTCAACAAGGACGATATTCTTTTTCTGGAAAAATATTTCAAGGACTTCGTCCTGCCGATTTTGACTCCTCTGGCGGTCGATATCGGCCATCCCTTCCCCTTTATCAGTAATCTCAGTCTAAATATCGCCATTGTCATAACCGAAGCAAGTGGCCGCAGCCGCTTTGTGCGCCTTAAGGTGCCTGCTAATCGAAGGCGTTGGGTGCCCCTGCCGGAAAACCGCGGCTTCGTCCCCCTTGAACAGGTAATTGCGGAAAATCTCACCTCTCTTTTCCCGTTGGCCAGATCATTTCAGACCTCATTGTTTCGGGTATCTCGAGCAGCAAAGGACAACCCTTGGGAGAGAAAACGCCGTGAAAACGAACTGGCCAGCCACGAACCGGGTAGCCTGATCGGCATGGTGACACGCGAACTGACCTATCGAAAATTTGCCGGAATCGTCAGGCTGGAGGTGAGCCGAAATATGCCCCTCCATCTCCGTGACTGGTTGATGGAACAAATGGCTATTTCCACCGACGTGCTCATTTCACTCGACAGTTTTCTTGGTTGCGGCGAGCTGCTTAATTTGAAGATTGACGGAAGAGATGAACTGCGCGACCCTCCCCATTTGCCAATCGATCACCCGCGCCTCAGCAAAATCCAGAAAGACGACTTTGAAGAATTTTTCCAGGAAATAAAGAAGAAAGACATTCTCATTCACCTTCCCTACCACAGCTTCGACAGTTCAGTCCTGCGTCTCCTGCAACATGCCGCCTCTGATCCAAAGGTTTTGGCCATCAAACTGACAATCTATCGCACCGCCACCAAATCACCCATCATCCAGGCCCTGATGGATGCAGTTGCCCGGGGCAAACAGGTGGCTGTGCTGGTTGAAATAACAGCACGTTTCGATGAGGAACCTAATATCGCCTGGGGTAAGATGCTCGAACGGGCCGGCGCGCACGTGGTCTACGGTATGGAACGGATGAAGACCCATGTCAAGTTGGCCATGGTAGTCCGGGAGGAAAAAGACGGCATTAAACGGTATCTCCATGTCGGTACTGGGAATTACCATACCGGCACAGCCAGACTCTACGAAGACCTGGGCATCCTCAGCTGTAATGAAGAGCTTGGCGAAAACGTCGGCAGGCTCTTCAATGAATTGACCGGGGTCAGTCCTCCTCTTGATTACAATCTGCTGCTGGTCGCTCCACACAATATGCGTGAACGGTTTACCGCCCTCATCCAGCAGGAAGCAGCTAACAAACGGGAAGGCAAGCCAGCCGGTATACGGGCAAAATTGAACCAATTACAGGACAGACAAATTATCCGCGAACTCTACCTCGCCGGGCAGGCTGGGGTGCCGATCACCCTCAATGTACGGGGCCTCTGCGTCCTGCGGGCCGGAGTGCAGGGGCTTTCAGAGACCATCCGGGTCTTCAGCATACTCGGCCGATTCTTAGAACACAGCCGCATCTATCGCTTTGAAAATGGTGGCAGTCCTCTTTTTTTCATCGGTTCCGCCGACTGGATGGAACGCAATCTCAACCGGAGAATAGAAACCATTATGCCTGTGCTTGATGACACCATCAAAGAAGAGCTGGAAAATATTCTCACCATCTATGAAGCCGACAATACCAATTCCTGGGAAATGCAGTCGGATGGCACATATTTGAGGCGGTATGCTAAAAATGGCAGCCCGACCATTATCGCCCAGGAAATCTTCACTTCCCAGACTGGAACGGTGGCAACTTTTCAGGGAAATCTTCAGTAAATAATCACACTCAGAGTGTCTATCCAGGCTTCGTTTGTATTGGCTGTTGCATTCTGAACAGGCGTTGTTGCATTATGAAACGCTTAATTGCAGTGTTTCTTCCCTTTTGTAAAATAATTGTTGCATTTCGCAACATCCCTATTTTCATGTTTTGAAAATATCTTTTAAAACAATGACATATCAAGAAAATATACCTGGCATCCAATTTGCAAACAAGTGACCGAACAAGCAACCATGAATTGAGAGAGCAACGGGACTTGGAAAATCTGTGGCTCCCCCAAGGTCATTGGTCCTTCGCACTGCGATTTTTAGTTGATTGAAGAAGAACAAGCGTTTCCCCAAGATAAAACGTGCTGTTAAAAAATCAACATTCCTACTCTCATGACAATTGCTTCGCCTGCAGAAACAGAATCGATAGGATCACCCTTCAACATCAAGGGGAGAATAATGCTCCATGAGGAATTTTCCTCCCGATTGCAGATTATGTGCAATACCCTTGGCTTCGAAAATGTGCAGATTCCCGCATTCGGCAACTTCGGTACCTTAGACAGTATTTCGGATTCCGTGCAGAACTGCTCTGAGCAGGATGCAGTGATCGTGCTGTCATGCAAGGTATATTACAATCCGAACTGGGGAGGATTCAACGGCCATCCACATTTGATTAATAATATGAAGGCGGCCAATGACGAGGTATGTCCAGCCGGATTCCTTGCACCCTTTTTGCAGCTGTACAAATTTGCACAAGAGCAGATCTATCTTACCGAGACAAGGCAGGGGCAGTATCTCATCTCTTTGCCGCAAAAGTTCCTAAAAAGCGACGAAGAAAAGCAGGGAATTAAGTTGCTGATTGCCCTCGACAAGGTTGCCGAACCGAATGAAAATGGTGCCATCGTACCCGTCTCAATTTCCGGTTCAAGATTCTCCTATACTCTCTCTGAGAAACTTCGACAGGCGCTCGATGCCCAAAACTATGCCTGGAACCCAGGAAGAAGCATACCAATCGACCGACATCTCACCGCTGATATGTTTTCCTTTTCCTGTGTTGAACAGGAGATTGATCAAAACAGCCCTTTCTACTCAACACTTTTTCCATATCTTCGCCAGCTTGTAACCCACCGGACACCACACCTTCGGGCGGCGGAAATCCACCTGCGACAAGAATTCAGTCGGGTGATCGCTCTACTCACTGCCGAAAGACAAGCAACATTACCCAAATTGCTCTGCCTGGCCGGACTGGATATTGATATGGCTTCGTCACTGGGCCATAAAGAAAAGTATTTCGTACCGTGGAAGGCCTATCTGGAAACAGCCGACAGGAACGGTTCCGAAAGATGTTCCCTCGATCAGGATGATCTGTTTGTGCGACTGATCCAATAATTCTCTGCTGAGAGCGGCATATTGGAGGGACAATAGCAACGCATGGGTACAGCGTCGTGTTCAATTTAATATCCGTGAAAGGTATAAAACTGCTGTAGATACCGAGTAACCGATCAGCATTCACCCCACCCCGCGAATCTGCAATTCTGTGGAATATGCCTCACTTGTCAATCAGAATTAAAGGCACGCTTGTGCTCACGTCGGTTGAGGTTAGATCTTCCAATCTTACCACTGCAGCTTGTCGAACAATATTGCACATATTCTACCCAAAGAGTCTTTGTTGGTCCAGCGGAAAGCCTGTTAAGTGAAGCTAATTATTTAAAAAACAATTTCTTCTTTAAAGCGTATCTTTCCTTGTTGCTCAAAAATGCGTACGACCTGCAAGTGAAAATCGTCGCTTGCCAAATTCTCGTAATACACGAACATATTGTCATCATTTTCGATATTGCAGGATGAGAGAGAACCGCACCTGAAATGATTAAAACTATGTTGTTTATATAAATCCGTGGTTCGCATCAATTCAAGATCATGCGTGTGTCCACAGAAAACGTATTCTATTTTGTGCTTATGGACAAAATCAATCAGCACTGCAGAATTTTTTAGTGGGCATTCGTCTGTACCAAGGATGGAATAGTGGGTCATCAACAGTATTACGTCATACTCTATCTGACTGATCTCTTTTGAAACAGCTTTCAAAATCTCTTTTTCCACAAATCCATCATCGCTGTAGAGTTCATTGGAATCAATACTGACGACCAAAATTTTTTTTCCATTGACTTCAATCTGTTTGATGGAATTTATATCGGTGAAATTGTCACGGACCCTGGTTATTTCCCGATTGAGGAAGAGGTGGTTCTTTCTGGTCTTCGTCGATTCAGGAATCGTGATGATTTCGGAATTATTGATATATTTCCGAAACAGCTCATGGGATCGCATATTCCTTTTATCGTGATTGCCGATAGTAGATATGACATTCTTGCACTTTATAGCCTTTAAAAAACGTCCGGCTTTAACGTATTCGGTTTCCAGCCCGTCTGTTGTATTGTCGCCGGTGTTGATCACAATATCGGCATCATAAGAGTTAATCTTCGCAAGCAACACCTGGTCGTCTCCCTCCCAATGGCGTGGCCCAAAATGCAAATCTGAAATATGTAATATTTTCATGTTAGGTGAGCGACCATTGCCAAGCAAAGATGACAGATATGGTCACAGTATATGCAATAAGTGCGTAATACCAGCGACCTGCAAATTTGGGTGTCTTTATGGGTGCCACGTTCAATACTGCCAGCAAAATCAGCAGTATATAAATAACGATAGAAAACGTAGTGCGACTGAACAACCCACTAAAGAGAAAAGTAAAGACCAGGATAATAACGTTATTGTCCAGGGGAAAACCCATATAGGTCGATTTGTCCACCAGGCCGAAAACATTAAAATAACTTAGCCGAATGGCACCTGTAGCAACGATGATAAAAGCGCCGGGAAGGAACCAGGGGCTGAAGTGGCCGTAACTTAAAAGAACAATGGCTGGACAGATACTAAAACTTACAATGTCAATCAGAGAGTCTAGTTGGGCTCCATAAAGTCCTTGTACTTCCGTCCGTCCTTTCATACGCCTTGCTAGTATGCCGTCGCTCCAGTCAAAAAAGACAGCCCAGATTATGCCGATCATCGCGGCTTGGAACTGACCGACAAGAGCGAAATATATGGCCAACACTGAACAAAGAAGACCGATCAGAGAACAGATATTTGGCAAGTCCCCGGCATATGAAAGGATGGTGTTTTGCGAGGAACCCACTAGCACAGCCTGATTGCTGGGCGAATTTGGCGATGCTGTTTTCATGAACAATTACTCCGATGCAAGGATATTGCGTAAAACTTCAACCAAACGCATATTCTCAGGTTGGGTGCGGCTGGCGATACGGACATAACGGTCAGATTCCGTCATTGTCTTGCCTGCACAATGCTTTATGTAGATATTATGATCGATAAATAATTTTTTAGTTACTTCCGGTGCCGACAAACTGTGATCAGGTAACCTGCAGAAAATATAATTGGCATCAGGCTGGTAGACGACCATTCCCGGAATTGTTTGTAGTTCCTGGTAAAACTGATCCCGATCCTCCATCACCTTGCTGCAGCTTTGCTTGAATTTTTGTTTATACTGAGGCGCAAGGCGTAGAAATTCTTCTGCAAAACCATTTAGGTTCCAGATATGCAGCCCCTGGCGGACTTGATCTAAAAACTCGACGTTTTTCGTGAGCATATATCCGATTCGAATGCCGCAGATACCATATGCCTTACTCATGCTCTTAAAAATTACCAGATTTGGATACTCTTCAATTTCATTTTCAAGAGTTTCCTGGTCGCCGTTTCCGGCAAAATCGATAAATGATTCGTCGACGATGAGCATACAGTCATGCACCGCCAGTTTTTTAATCAGATAAATAAGTTGATCTTTCGGGACCAAGAGAGACGTTGGGTTGTTTGGCGTGACCACTATAGCGAGCCGTGCCTGCCGGCAGATAGCCTCTTCGGCAAACTTTTTCACATCCAGTTGAAAGGAAGGCTGCTCAATATAAAACTGGGTTACATTGTCTGCAGGGGCTGCATTGACGTACTCATTAAATGACGGAACCGGCACTATCATTTTACGCTTAAGCCCGGCAATAATCTTAATAAGCTCTGCTGCCCCATTGCCAACTGCTATTCGCTCAGGTGGCTGGTTTATCAATTCGCCCACAAGGTCTGCCAAGTCCTTCTGGGCAATGGGATAATTTAACACCAGTTGATGGATATGTTCCGTGATGTGGCTGAAAAAATCCTCAGGTGGAAAATAGAGGTTATAAAGGTAGTTGTGATCTGTAAAATCATGCCGCCAGTAGCCGCCGTGTTGATGAGCTATATATTCGTAACGTTCCTGAGGCGTAGGGTGTATTTTTGTCATATGTATTTACTGGATCAATTTCGAAGTCGGGGCCATAGCCATCGATACCTTAATATCTGGTGAGTAGCTCACAACTTTGGCAGAATTCAAGAACGGGTCAATGGTAAACGCAGGTGGTTGGTCATAGCTGTCGCACACCAGTTCTGCTGCCCGCAGATCGGTTATCGTATCAATTTCATACCAGCTATTGGTGTCAAAGAAAACAGGTGTAAACGACAAACAATCCTCTTCGACCATGTCGGCAAAGACCGTCTCGTAATAGCCGTTTACCTTATTGTTTGAGATATGGTCCTCCAACCGTTCTCTGACTAATTGCCATGTTGCGGCAGATAGGCTATAAATATTGACTGTTTTGTATTCCTGCCTCTTCGCTGTCTCAGCTCCGCAATGAAAGGCGTCAATCTCCATTTGGTTATTAAGCGTTACAGTAGTGCCATTCATCCAGGGCTCAATTTTCGCAACTGCGACCCGGTCAGGAAAGAGCATATCCGTGAGCATATCTGTATCGAAAACAAGATCACTCTCAATCAACAGAAAAGGTTCTTTAATTACATCTCTTGCAAGCCATAGAGAGTAAATGTTGTTTGTCGTTTTGTATAAGGGGCTTGTTATATAGGTAATATCCATGCCCCCTTTTCTGGTCCCGAGATAATCACGAATACAATCGGCTTGATGTCCGATAACGACTACAAGCCGGTTAAAATTGTGTTCCTGTAGAGAGCAAATCAGTCTCTCTAAAATCGATATTTCATTAACCGGAACAAGGCATTTGGGTGTTATGTCGGTTAAAGGTGCGAGCCGACTCCCGGTACCAGCAGCCAACAGCAGAGCTGTGCTGACTGGCTCAATAGCGAGGTCGGTATACATAGTCCTCTTCTTCATGTCTTGAGTCCTCCTGAATTGTATCTGGGCCGTACGTAGACCTGTCGACGTGACCATACAATACAACACTGTATGGTGCCATGTTTGGTGGCCCAGTTTGAGAGAGTAATGCTTTGATTTCTGCCGCTTGGCTGAGGCGATATAGCTGAAGGGCACAAAAAACTGAAAGGTAGTACCAGCACCAAAGGTGAGTGATAAAAGGCGTTCAATTATCAGAGAATTGAAGGGTCATTTCACGAATCGGAAGGACTAGGCTAACATGGTAAACCGATTAAGTAAATGTATTTCCGTTATATTTTGTGTTTGGGAGCGAAAGCGTATGGCTAAGTTGCCGGATACTGGTAGAATTTCTGGGCTTTCATCTGAAGAACCCAAAGGTCGCCTGCAACCCATCGCGCTCTCTCTTTACGCAGTCTGGTCTTTCCCTCTGTTAACACCAGCCAGCCGGCAGCAACCGCAATGCTGTGTATATAGTCACGGGAATGCGCAAATCTGCCGGTCTTTTGTAGCTGATATCCGGTCGATTCCAGAGTTTCCGTAGAAAAGCAGAAAATCGCCCCTGGCCGGGCAACAGCGCGCAGGGCCGTGAAAATATTGCCCAGCTCACCGACATAGATAAACACATCGGTGGCGACAACAAAATCATAGGTTTCAATGGTTGTCTGTAAATAATGGCTGATGCTGTCCTGGTATAGGCCATTGTAACAGTCCTTCCCCGCTGCCTGCAAAAGCATGTTCGCGGAAAGGTCAACTCCATCAAGAACTGTCACAACTTCCTTAAAGGCAATACCGCTGAGCCCCGTCCCACAGCCGAGATCGAGGCCATGGTCGTATTCATCCTTAACACCCTTTTGGTTAGCACATTTCTTAAAACACGAACATAATTGCCGGGGATTGTCGTATCCCAGTCCATCTACCAGACTTTTCTCAAAGCCCTCAGCATATGCATCGAAAAAATGCCGGACATAGGAATCGGGAGCGTGGTCGAGCGGTGTACCGAGAAGAGATGCGAGCATATAGTGGGCAGAATCATCTTCCGGCCGCAAGGTCAGTACCTGTCGATAGCAGATTTCCGCCTGTAGAATAGCACCACTGCGATGATAGAGATAGGCCAGATTGTTGAGCGCCGGCAGATATTCGGAATCGAGTGCCAGCACCCTTTGGTAACAGGAAATTGCCTGCTCATCGGCATAGGTGTCACGATAACAGCCGGCAAGATTGTACCAACAGTCGGTATTGTCCGGCATAGCCTCAAGAAGCTGACAGTATGTGGCAATTGCCGCCTGAGTGTCACCGGTTTTCTTCTGACTGAGAGCCAGATTAAAAAGTGTATCATTATCTTCAGGCTGGGAAGTCAGGGCCAGGGAAAATTCACGCAGGGCATCCGTGAAATTTTCAAGACTATAGTATACTAGGCCGAGGTTATAGCGAAGCATGGCCGCTTCCGGAAAATACTCAAGCAACAGCAGGTATTTCTCCATGGCCTCAGCGAAACGCCCTTCTGTTTGGGCGTTGCATGCCTGGATGAAGAGACTGTTCAGCTCTTCGTTAGAATAACTCGTTGGGGAGATGGACATTTATTTACCGGTCCTGTTGCTGAAAAATTTTCGCAGTTCATAAGACTGGATTCATTAAAATCATCCGTCCCAGAAATTTCCGATACCCTACATCTTTTTCCCCCGAATAGGTTGAATATTATCGGCCTCGTCAAGAGCCACTCCACCGACTTCTCCAGAAACAACACTCTGGACAATCACCTTTTGCCAGAAGGTATTTGCCCGACAACAGCCAATGGTGTATCCTTATGGATCACTTTTTACCAACTGGAGACGAACCATGAAATCGTACGACAGCTACCTTTTCGATGCCGACGGCACCCTCTTTGACACAGTTGACCTGATCTGTACATGTTTTCAATATGTTGCGGAGAAATATACAGGCAAGACCATGGACAGGAGTACCATCATCAATAGCATCGGACTGCCGCTGAAGAGTCAGCTCATCACCCATCTGGGCCCCAAACTTGACCATGAGCAGATTATGGATGATTATCTTCAGTATCAGCTCAGCAAAATGGAAGACTGCATCAGCCCATTTCCCCACGTCACCGAAACTTTGGAAATACTGAAGAATGCTGGGAAAAAACTGGCCGTTGTCACCTCACGAAGACGATTCAGCCTGGAGAAAATCCTGCAATCCACAGACACCGCCAGGTTTTTTGACGTTCTGGTAACTCCTGAAGACACAACCAAACATAAGCCTGACGCCGAACCAGCCCTAAAGGCCATGTCACTGCTTGGTGCAGATAAAATCAGTACCGTTTTTACCGGTGATGCCTTCTACGATATCTGCAGCGGAGCCAGCGCTGGGATCGACACCATCTTTGTCAATTGGAGCCATGCTGAGCTCTCCACCCTTCCGGTATCCCCCACCTGGTCGATTGATTCTCTTCAGGAGTTGACAATCTGCCTAAGCAGCAGGTAGACGGACATGCTGAGGAACACTCTCCCGTGATTGGTATAGGAAAGTAAAGAATCTCAGGCTCAAGTTGATCGGAATGACAGATTTACATGCAAGAAAGCAGCATCGTTTCTACCCTGAAGTGTGTTTTTTCAAAAGTCTGCTTTTGGATAACATTGGCAATATTAATGGTATTCTGCAATAGCAGAACCTGGCCTCCTTCCTGATATGGTCTCATTTCTGGTGGGCAGACTGATCGCTCAATAGGTGGGGATTAAAACTTACAGAAAAAGTAGAGATCCTTCATTTCAATGGATTACCTCGATTTCCCGAGAGATCACCCGGTCAGGCATCTGCGGGAAGGGCTTTTGGCAGAACTCCAATTGTACCTGGTAACGGCCAACCGGTAGGGTCGCCGGGAGCGAGGTGGAGAGAAAACGGGTGCTCTTACGGTTGTCAAGCAGCATACATGGCGCCGCCCCTATGTCGGCTTGCAGGGGGATCCGGACCGCGGTTGCGGCGGGATTGTCTACGCTAAATAGCTCAGCTGTGCTGCGCACGCCAAAGCCAAAAGTACTGACGCCTGACAGCGACAGTCTGAGATTCTCTTTTAGGGCGTAGCGATCATAAAGGGTACTGAGGTAGATATGTCGATTGTAATCCGGCTCGGGTGTCCTGGTTCCGGAAGTGGCTGCTTCCCAAAAACGCGGTCGACCGTCATCAAGATGAATGGTCCTGTCGCCGTAATGCCCGACCCCGCAGCAGTTCATCGCCCGGATGGTTTTCCATAGATTTTTGCCGTTCACCCCCTCGATCCAGAAATCGAGCGCCATGCCATCCATATGGGTGCTGGTTCTGGCCGCGTTGGCTCCCTGTATACGGATCTGCTCGTTGTATTCGGGACTGCGGTAGGCGGACTCGATGTAAATCTTCTTCCCCGGAGCGACGAGGTCGGCAAAATAGCTGAGCATAAACAGCAGCCGAGGAGAAATGTGTTCGCCCTTGGCAACTGTAGGAAAACCGAACACCTGGTCAACCTTGTCCAGGGCGCTTTCGTTGATCTGGCCGCTTCCGTTTAGCAGTTCGACTCTCGCTTCTCTATTATTACGCAGATTTTCCAAGTGCAGCACGCCGCTGCCCATGAGAAAGAAACGGTCTTTCGGCGGTGCCGCCCATACATTTACATCAAACATACAGTTCACCAGAACAGATAGGGCCATCAGGAGGTGGATGATCTTATTCATCATACTTTTTATGTTGCGGTGGTTGAGTAAAAAAAGCCATTTGTTCAATGCTTAGTGAAAAGAGAGGCAATATTGCCTAACCCCGGTAAACGGGAAATAAGCCGGGATAAGTAACTTGAGACAGATTGTTTTCTTGCAAAAAAACAAGAAAATAATCTGTAAGATACTAATAAGCTTCTATTCTCATCAGCCACTTAGCCCAATTTGCACCCGCCAGACGGGGAAACGCCGCCCGTACCGGAAAACCATGGAAGATGGGGACCGGCTGTTTTTCCCACTCATAAGCCAGAAAAGCTTTTCCAGACATGGCATCTTCTTTCGATACAGAAGCTTTGTAACAATCAGCGCTGATCAAACGGACGTTTTTTGGCATGAGCTTGGATACCAACCAGTTCAAGCACCTATTTTAGTGAACCCCCTGCCCAAACAGCCGTATCATCAAAATTGCGTTTACAGGCAATAGTAGTCTGTACTTCAATTTTCGACTGGCAGCGCAAGTTATCGTAGCTCAAATTGAGCGGATAGTCGACCATTCCGTTGATTTCTAACCGGTAAGTTTTCAGGCCTATAATTATGACCTTACCATTCCCGGTATAGTGCAGTCGGATTGATGGATCCAATTCTGCAGAACCGGGGATAGCAGCTGCGTTTGAAACTGAGACCGACGGCAACGTACAATGCAATAGAACACCTGGTACAGCAGCAGGGATAGGTGCTGCTTCAGAATTTGTTGGCGAGGAAGATGTAGTTATTGTCAAAGCCGGAGGTCTTGACCGAGCGCAGGTGGTAGATAACAAGATCGGCATAAAAATAACTATAGGGCAACCGTGACTGTGCTTCAATCTCAACTCCTCTGCACGTGATCTTTTGTTCACATCCTATTCTTCCTTAGGTTTTTCTCTTTAACTGCATTGCGCCATAATGACTTTAATCGCACTGCCATTAATTTTCAGCCAGTACTGCTCTGTTGCATTGACTGGGGTTAATCTCTTCACATACTACAATTCAACTAGAATAAATAATTTGGTTATTCAATCTGCGGTGTGCTCCACTAATAAACTCTCTCCTTGGTATCGCTGAAGGTCGAGGATCGGTTTGAAAAACTGATTCAATATCCTACCAATTAAAAAGAATTATCCTCTGCGTGAAACTTAATCAAAGGACAGTCGTTTATTTATGAGAAGACAGAATCCTGTTGGAACACTTTATGCAGTTAGTTTGACACCTACAGATCAAATGGCGAGCAATATTCAGTTGCCAAAAATAAAGGGGGAGACGAAGAAATGGCACACAAGGCCCTGGTGGTAGATGACGATCAAATGATACTCAAGATATTGGAATATGTCCTAGAATCAAAAGGCTACGACATCACCAAGGCCACATGATGGAGATCAGGCTATCGGAAAATTGAATGCTGAAGATTTTGATCTGGTCATTACCGATCTTCAAATGGGCCCAACAAGCGGGTTCGACGTAATCCGGAGAACAAAAGATATCAATCCGAATACGACAGTTATTATGATAACGGGTAGTTGCGACTCGGCTGATAAAATCGAAGCTTTTCACCACGGCGCCGATGATTATTTACTCAAACCATTTTCCCCGACTGATTTGCTTATAAGTATACAATTTCAGAAATATAAACAAATTGTTACGTCTTCATTTACCTTAGAGGGCGAACAACGCACAGCAAACGTGTCGGGATAATTTACAAAGTGTAAAACGATTTTACACTTTCCAAGGGTGTCGATCCCCGAAATTGGAACAAACCGGGGGCTAGATTTTTTTGTCACATCCTTTAGTGGCCTTCATTCCTCTCTGTTTATGCCTAAAAGGTCGCCAGAATGTTCCCGTTGGTCGTCGTTTAGGAGATGTATGCATTCCATCCCCGGTTTGTTCCACTCTCCTTACCGCCGAAATTTCCGCGAAACTTTATCGCCACCACATATGATCAGCCATTAACAAAAAACAGGAAGCTCAATATGACAGAATTAGACTCCACCATGATAAAAATTCTATTCAACCTGGTGCTACCAGTAACTGATCAGGTTTTTTATGATAGTTATCTCACGGAGTCATAAGATTCTTCAACTTCGGATGCCCAAGACCTATTTGGCGAGGTGTTTTTCAGACAAGCAGAACAAAATCTAACGAGGAGGACACAACATGTTTGATTTATTGCCATTTAAAAAGCGCAGTTCAGTCCCAAATGTTTTCTCGGATATGGATGATATGGTCAAAAAAATGTGGTTCGGTTTTCCCTTTCATGACCTGCAGGAAGATATGGATATTGGCTGGAGTCCGCGTCTTGATGTGAGCGAAACAGAAAATGCCATGGAAGTTGTCGCCGATCTTCCGGGCATGGAAAAAAAGGATATTCATGTTTCCATTGACGGTGATCTGCTGACCATTAAAGGTGAAAAGAAAGAGAAACAAGAGATCAAAGACAAGCAATATCATACCATCGAGCGACGCAGCGGTTCCTTTTATCGTGCGATAAGATTGCCGGTAGAAGTTGAGAAAGAAAAAATTGAGGCAGCCTTCAAGGATGGAGTTTTAACCCTCAAACTGCCCAAATCCAAGGCAGCCAAAGAAAAAGTTGCCCAGATTGAAATAAAATAGAAGCACGACGAGAGTAAGAAAGACAGATTTCCAGGGAGAGCTTGCTAGGCTTCCCCTGTTTATTCCCGTTGCAAATCTAACGCAAAATATACATGCTGACGCTATTTAGCTGGAGACTTGTCCGAACAGACCATACCAGGAGGGTTTGGACAAAGTAGGATGAAGTTTGATAAACGGCTCTAAAATACAGCATCCATCTGAGAAGAAGAGTAAACGGTCCTTATTAATTTAACAGGAGTATGAATAATGCCAGAAGGAAAAGTTAAGTGGTTTAATGATGCAAAAGGTTACGGTTTTATTGAGCAGGATGGGGGGAATGATGTTTTTGTGCATCATTCTGCAATTCAGGCAGTTGGGTTTAAATCTCTCTCGGAGGGGGAGCGGGTTAGTTTTGATATTGTGGTCGGGCAGAAGGGTCCGGCTGCAGACAATGTAAAAAAACTATGAAAAAGTAGCCGCTGATTTGCCCGTTGACAATGTTGTAAAAGGTATCAGCGGTTGTTCTTTTCTGCAGAAGGCGTGAGGAACATGAATAAATTTCAAAGGAGGGAGGCAAATGCTGGTGAAACAATGGATGACCAGGGATGTGATAACAGTGGGTGCGGACGAATCGATGCACGATGCTATTTATACCCTGGAGGAAAATCGAATTAAATTGTTGCCGGTCATTGAAGATGGGCAACTGACCGGTATTATCAGCGATCGAGACCTGAAACAGGCATCGCCATCCAAAGAAATCATTCGTGACATGGATGAGTTCATGGATCTCATAGCCAAGATACGGGTAAGAGATATCATGACCAAGAATCCGTATGTCACCTCACCAGACCATACTATCGAGGAAGCGGCGGCAATTCTTGTGACCGAAAGAATTTCCGGTCTTCCAGTGATGGATAAAGAAAATCAGCTGGTCGGGATCATCACCCGCACTGACATCTTTAAAATGCTTATAAAGTGTACCGGATTGATCAACAAAGGCGTACAGATTGGCCTGTGCTTGAAAGATCAGTCTGGTGCTGAGATGGAGATCAAAAGGCTCATCAATGAATATGGAGGACATACCGTCAGTACCTTGAGTACCGATGAAGCTGCGCCCTCCGGTTATCTCAACGTTTATTTCCGCGTATATGAGATAGAAAAGGGGAAGCTCTCGCTCCTGACCGAAGCGATAAGAAAAAAAGCCACCCTGCTCTACCTGGTGGACTTTGAGGATAACGAACGAACGATCTATGAAATATCCGGAGAAAATTGTTCGTGAAATGAATGGTGGTTTATGACTCCTGGGGATGACGACCGGGGTGGCTGATTAAAATTTTTTGACACAGATCGCTTTTTAGGACACTCATCAAAGTGAGGGCAACAGTGCTGAGTTATTGACGCAAAAATGACCGCTTGGACCTTCCCTTGGGTATAGATGCGAGGTTTTTTGATGCTTACCATTTGCCTTTTTTTAAAAGAGCTAAACCGCCGGTTAGATTATCTGGTTAATCGAGCCTGAAAGACATTGAAACACAGGAGGGGTAAAGTACTTTTTTCAGTGATCGAAACAACAAACATAGTGGGGACCGGGTGCTTATGCATCGCTGGTTATATAAGATTCGAATGATAGAAACATACTAATATCATTGCCGCTGATAGGCGGCAGGAGGCTGTTATGACAACGTCTGCTACTCCCAGGGAAGGTAAGTCATTACCGGATGAACAAGCTGAGGACAAAAACCGCAAAGTAAAGGATCGTCGGCAAAAGTACAATGAGGGATACACGTATATCAGTATAGTTGGTTGGATATGCCGTCGAGAGAAAAAACGTAGAAATACGGTTCTTCAGGATGGAGCGTATGAAGATCAAAGGGTAGAAAAAAGAGTGGACATGTAGATATGGGTAGGCGTAAGGATTGCTTCGTAAATGCGTAAGATCGCCCTGGAACCCATATCAAGCCTATGTTTCAAACCCAACTCCATAGTCCACCGGGGACGGATGACGATCATTCAACTCGAATAGTGGGTATTTTTCACTAAAACCGCGACTGGTCAGATTGTTCGAAGATATCCTCGTTCGTCATGCATTACACAGCTTGTTAGCCAAAGTGCGGTAAACGGCGTCTTTTAGTGCCTGAAGACCATAGGGCTTTGCCAGGAATGCCTGGGGTCGCTCAAAATGGGTATCGTCCATCACCTGATCTTCACTATAACCACTGGCCAGGATCACAGGAATATTGGGAGTGATTTGCCGCAAAGCGGTCAAAGTTTCCAAACCGTTCAGGTGGGGCATAGCGAAATCAGTCACTACGAAACGTATTACATTCTTGTGCTGCTGAAAAATCTCCACAGCTTCCATACCATCACTTGCACTGAGCACCTCAAAGCCCAAACACGTCAGCATCGCACGGGTTATGTCCAGAACTGTTTCGTCATCATCAACCAGCAGTACCGTGCCGAATCCTTGATTTTCCGGGGTGTTAGCCGCCTTGTACGGCTGGATGGGGACTTCTACTGCAGACATCGGGAAAAAGACACGAAAGACACTCCCTTGCCCCAGTGCGCTCTCTACAGTGACGACACCATTATGCGCTTGGGCAAGTCCCAGCACCACAGGCAATCCCAAGCCTCGACCGGTGAATTTCTTGGAAAAAAATGGGTCGAAAACTTCCTCGATGTCCTTGGTCGCAATCCCGCAGCCAGTATCCCGGACTTCCATGCAGGCATAGAACGTATCTTCTGGTTGCCAGTTAACTGGGAACCTGTGTAAAGAGGAGATATCGGCTGAGGAAACCAAATTTACGCTCAACTGGACACTACCTTGACAATCACCTATGGCCTCACGGGAGTTGCTGATCAAATTGGTGAGGATCACTTGTATGTGGTTCGAGTTCGCGGTGATAGTCGGGCCGGGGGAGAGTAAATCGGTTTCCAAAACCACGTTTGTTGACATGGTGGTCTGAATCAGAGGCAGACTCCTTCTGCAGATCTCGGAAAGATCCAGTGGCTCTCGGTTACCGGTTACCTGGCCAAGGTAGGTGAGCATCAATCTGCTCACCTCCACTGCCTTGTCGGCTGCCTGCAATGCGGCGGACAGATCATTAATGGTTGTATTGTCTTGGGGCAGACTTTTCATGGCCAATTCCAGGTACCCCATCACCACAAATAGTTTGTTGTTAAAGTGGTGGGCAATGGCGCCGGCCATGCGACCCAGGCTTGCTGTCTTATGGAGTTGCCGGTTCTGGAGCCCCAGCTTCTCCTTCTCTTCCTCAGCCTGTTTGCGTTTGGTTATATCGCGATTACTCTCGCGACGACCCAAAGGATGCCCGTCTCTACCGTGCACAGCAGTACATGAATGGCCAAGCCAACGGATATCGCTGCCTGGAGTGAGGATGCGGAAATCAATACCCCTATTTTCGGTTCCGGCACCTTGATGGGCCAACAGATAATGCTCGAGGACCTTTGACTGGTCGTCCGGGTGGGTGATTTTTATCAAAAGGTTCGGGTCAGCCAGGAATTCTGCTACTGTGTGCCCGGTAATACGTTCACAGGAAGGAGAGACGTATCGAAAGGTGCCATCCGGCATTCTCCATGTCTCCATATTATAGGTAAAGTCCGCCACCGTGCGATATTTTTCCTTGCTCTCCCGCAAGGCTTCTTCCACCCGCTTGTGCTCGGTGATATCGCGGATGAAGCAAAACAAACGTCCTCCTAATTCATTGACATATTGGGCACTAATCTCAACGTCAATGATCGAGCCATCCTTACACCGGCATCTGGATTCAAAGCGTTCACTTCCGCCTTCCATTATTGTGTGAACATGAGCAGTGCTTTGTCCCGGTGAATTGCTTGCATCGATTTCGTTCATGTTCAGCTTAAGAACCTGCTCCTGGGTGTACCCCAGCATCTTGCAAAAGGTAACATTGGCGTCTAAAATCCCACCTGAGCTGTCAGCAATCCAAAAGCCATCAAGCGATGTACCTGTAAGGATTTCATACTCTTGTTTCTTGCTTCTGCGCAAAGTGTCAATCAACTGTATTGTGGTCTTCCGGCCTTTCAGATGCATCGCAATCAGGGCCATAATGCTGAGCGAGATAAATCCGGCACTCCACATGAGGTAAGTGCGGTGGATCCAGGTTTCATGCAGCACATCAACGGCCGAAGTTTCCACATAAACAATGAGCGGCGTTTCACCCTCTCGAATACGCTGGTAGGCAATAAGCCGTTCAATGCCATCGGCATTCGTGCGGTTCCAAAAAACTCCCTTCACTCCTCTGAACATCGGTTCCAGTAGTTCCGGGAGGAGTTTAGTTCCCTGCATCTTGGCAAGATCTCTGGAACGGCTGACCACAGCACCTCCAGGATTGACGACGGTGATCGTGGTCTCTCCCAAAAGTTGCATGTTGGAGCCAAAATCGGCTAGAGACTGCTGTTTGACGGAAAAAGCGATTACACCGAGGAAGCCTCCCTGCTTGTCATAAATCGGCCGCGCCAGTGTCAGGCTGTAGCGCTTGGTGACACGACCAAAAACCGGTTCATCGATATAGAGCCTATCTTTACCGCCATCGGCAAAGAAGCGGAAATTCTTTCGCTCGCCGAGGTAAAGATGGGGTTCCACATCCGGGGCGTCAGTATAGATAAGGTAACCTTCACGATCCACCAGCACTACCAGAAGCTCGCGGTCGGCTATAGGTCCGCTGCGCATCAGCTGGATGATATCAGCGAAACTCTTCGGAGCGGCGACATAGGCATCGCGAAGAACGAGCAGGGCGTTATCGAACTCGGTTAATTTTCCATTGATGATGGTTTCGGAAATCCGCGCCAGGTCAGTGACTTGAGCGCTAAAATAATCCATTCCCAGCTGATTATGGCGGTCTGCCCCAACTTTGGCGATAAACAGCAAAGCACCTGACAGGAGTAACCCCAGTACCATCCACAGTACATTATACCAGCGCTCGCTTAGCCGCTGATGCAAGTTGTTCGTACTCATGGCCTACTCCTTTCCGGTAATGAAACAGAAACAACCCCTGTTTCCAATCCCCGTCAACTCCATTCAGTCTTGGCGGTTATGATTACTCGAAAGTTAATGGACGATGATGGGACCAATGCGGTTTCCCACTCCCAAAGAATGCACGAAAAAACGATTAGATACTCTTTGGCAAATTCACATTAGAGGTTATTCTTTTTATCCGCAATGTTAAAGATTATCTGATCTCCAATCTGACGACAATACCACTCCAGCTGAATGGCACTCGCCTCATTTGATTCAAAAACGACAAAATTGAACCACCTTCTTTTCCCACCCTCAATATCGGAAATCTTTCCAAAAAATTAACAGATTGAAATTGCCAGGCTAAACCTAACAGAAATCAATTTTCACCATATGATATATCTGATGGTGTCGTAAAAACTCTTCATCTTGTTCGTTGTTACAATTTTTCTATCATTACGACGTACCGTATATACGCCGAAATGATAGAAAAATTGCACACCTCCAAGATGAAACTTTTTACTTATCCATCAATAATGTTTCTGAAAGTATTGGTATAATCTATTTCGTCACCATTGGTAAACCAATCTGGTCTTAAGATGGTGTAATTCAAACCTGATTCTTCAATCACTTCAGCCAACCTTCTATACGGGACCAATACCGATTTCAATGGAGTTGCCTCAGATATCGAGCTTTCGAGTGCCCAGCCATTTAACGATCTCAGGATCGCGGTGATCTAAGAGACTGCTGGCCCCCTTGATCCAGGCTGGCATTGACCCCCATGTCTTCAGGTGAAAGTTAAAAATCGAAGATAGTAAAATTCTCGGCCATCCTTTCTTTGCTCACTGATTTTGGAATTGCGACGACCCCTCTCTGAATCAACCGGCGGAGGACGACGTGAGCGATGGTCTTGTCGTATTTGTTGCCGATGGAGGCCAGCAGCTCGTTTGCAAAAAGATTGTTTTTCCCCTCCGCAAACGGCCCCCAGGACTCAATCAGAACCCTGTATTCCGGTAGGAACTTCTGGGCTTCAACTTGCCGGCAGAAGGGACGGGTCTCAATTTGGTTGACTACCCGGACAACCTCATGGTGAACCATGAGATCCATGAGCCGGTCCGGCTGGAATTTCCTCACCCCGATCGCGCCCTGACCCTGCCCTCCCGATACAGTTCTTTTATAGCCCGCCAGGCGATATGGATATCACCGAATTGCTGGTGAATCAGATAGAGGTCCAGGTAGACCAGTTGCAGCCAAGCCAGTGATTTCTCAAATGCCTTCCTGGTGGGATGAGACATTCGTTTTTGCAAAACGACTTGACTGACGTTTCCTCATTGGTGATAACCGCACCGTATTTCATTTCTGAGCCGGTAGCAGCCAGGGTCGGCACCGTGACCACAGGCGATGCCTCGGTTGGGATTATCCCTGCCATTGCTGAATGCTTTCCAGCGATTGCCCGATCTGCTCGACGAACCGGGAAAAATCCCCGTCCTCTCACCACTTGTCCAACGAGAGATTTTCTTTCGCCTGCTCCAAAGCGAACAGGGACCGAGGTTGGGCGAGGTCGTCGCTGCCGGTAGCCATAGCCGGCAGATCGCCCGAGCAATCGACTGGCTGAAAGGTAATTTCACCAGCTCACTTCGTGTCGAGGAACTCGCGTCAAACAGCGGCATGAGAATCTCCTTCTTTCGATTGATCTGTTGGACAGACTAACATCTCAACTTGTGCAAGATACAAGAGGCATGTCAAAATAAGCCACTGTGCACCCAGCCTATCCGAGACCAGGAATCAACATCAAGCTTTATTCTAACCCGAATATGGGTTGAGCGTCGACAAGAACAGTTTGACATTGGCAGGGCAATGCTAACATTAAAAACAATTCAGAGAAAAACACCAGCCGTATGGCAGTCATCATAGTTTGACTCTGAATATTGAGCCTTTCTGAAAAGCGGCTGTTGTGTGCGGCTCCCCCCCCCGGGTAAATGTATTTTCTAGTACCGTGGCATAGGCCATGAGAATGTGAAGCCTTAGCATGGGCCACCAGAGAAAACCACCATTGAGTGTTGACGGGAGGATTCGTAGTCCTATCCTACAAAAGCATTAAGAAGACAATTCCATACCTACCATGTGGTTGCCTCGGAGGATAGGCACTTCTGATGAGAACATAGAAACAGATACGGTAGGGTATTACCACTACGGGAGGTGGCTTACCTGTAACTTATCAACAGCACCCAAAAGGAGAGATGATATGGATGAGAACTTGTTAATACAACGATCGTATACCGCAGTCATCGAGCACTTCATAAAGACTGGACGGGCGCCGCATTACACAGAACTTGCCGCAATTCTCGGCGTTCTGCCCGACGAGGGGCGACTGGCGCAACACCAAGCGGCTGAAGCGTCTCTGGCCTGTTGGTTCGTCAAAGACACAGATTATGTGGAATCCTGGGCACCGTTTTCCAATGTGCCAACACCATATCTGGTAAGTGTAGAAGGAGAACAAAAATGGTACGGCCAATGAGGAATCGAAGCGCTGGCCGTGCGCTGGCTCTTTCCCGATAAGGAGGTCCGCATCGACTCCCGCTGCCTGGATTGCGGAGAATCTATTCTGATACGCATGCGCAATGAGGATGTCCTCGAGGTAAATCCCGAGACAACCGTCGGACATATCAATATTCCTTTCGCCAAGGCCTTGAGCGGAGAAGTCCCCTGGGGAATGGCCTGAAGCCACATGAATCTCTTCCGGTCGGAAGAACACGTTAAAGATTGGACATCATATGCCCCTATTTCCGCCGAGTCCATCATTCCGGTTGTCGGCTATGCACAGGCCTTCAGCGGGCCTCTGTTTAAAAATCGCCTGGCACCGAACTATCTCAGTCGACTTCAGGAATATTCCGGGGAGTTTATCAAGACGCTGCAGAAAATGGGCAAAGGAGGTCCTTTCTGGATCCCGGCATAGAGCCTAAAAGCAATTTTATCGTTAAATGCGATAAAAAGGGGTTACGTCGTAGTTGACGTGACCCCTTCAAGGTTGCTTACGTTAACTGGCAACCTCTACCAGTGGAACAGTTCTTTCTCCCAAGAGAGTGTAAGTAAAATGCGATGATCGTCGTAACTCTCATCAACTCTGTCTGAATCTTGATTTGTGTAGGTATACTCTAGACCGGCATTGTAAAATTGCCAGAAGTTATACTTCAGGTCTGCTCCTGCGATGTAAATATCTCTATGAAACTCATCGATTTGAGAACATTTCCACTGCCTGAAATTGCCAGGGATTCAGTTCGATCCTCATAGATATAGGCAAGGCGACCATTCAAGGTTAATTCTTTGAGCAATTGGTGCATAGCAGAAAATTGAGCTTCCCATGAATCTCTTAGAGCGCGATCGTGTGGTACCGGAGAAATTATCAACATCATAATTTTTTTCTACCTTAAAGTTATAATAGCCATGCTCCACCGCATAGTTGATCTCGGCAATACCATTCCCACCCCAGGTACCATTCTGTTCCTCAGATTTAGCATAGGAAGGGCCTATGCCGAGGTTTGTATACATCCGGGGAGAAAAAACTCGTTTCCAGGTCAATCGCATCTGGTGAATATCGTCATCATTGAGCAGGGTTTCATCATACTTGGTACCGACATAATTATAACTCAGCGACAGCGGGTTGTGAGCAATCGATTCGTTAGCAATCGCGAGCCCCATATGATATTCCTTGAGATCTTTTGAGAGGTTAACTGGATCCGATGATGAAAATATACCCCGGACGAACTGGATATCCACTGTGGATTTCCATTTAACATTGAAACGATGCTCATCCCTCAGACCGGTCACATATCGATCGTAGTCCTCATTGCCGCTCACACCATTATTATTATCATTTCTCAAGGCATCATAATTAAAGTCCAGCCGGATCAAACTGTCCTGACGATAGAAATAATTCGTAAACAGACCCGAGGAGTTCTTCCAGTAGCGCTGCCTTCCACGGTCACTGGATAGCTGCGGTTGCTGTGTTTCGGTTGGCGAGATAAGCGTCGTGGTTGGTTCCGTGGGTGTTACTGTTGAATTGTTTGAAATAGCGTAATCCGTACCGTTATAGTCACTTCTGATGAAAGTATTAAAAAGTCCCACCTGCAAGGATTTGGTCATGAACCGGTTTGCGCTGATATCAAAGGTGCTGTCCCAATCCGTTCCTGAATTAAGAAGATCATATTTTATCCCGGGAGCGGCACGCAGCTCAAAGCTATCCTTCTCGCTAAGACTTGTGAATTGCACCATTGGAGAGAGCAGGATACGCCGATAACGATAATCCTCAACGGTACTGCTATCGTAGTATCGGTTGTCGGAATCCAGGCCAACGCTAAGTCCCCCAATTAAGCTGCCGACACGGGAAAAAGAAAACGAAGGAGCCAGCATCGGAACCAGGACAGCTAAAACAGATATTAGTTTCGTGTGTTTTATTCCAGACATAAGTGTAGCGTCGCCTCCATTCAGTTAGTGTACGATAACTATGTCACCTGATTTGAGAGAAATGTTCTTATCTAATTCTTTCCCTGCTAGAAAATCATCGTAGTCAAATTGCAGAGTATTATTTTTGAAGAGTTTATTATCACCGGCATTTTTTCTGACTACTGTAATTTCAGAATTAGCCCATTCGGTAAAGCCGCCACACCGCGCGACGACCTGAACAAGATTGATCGGATAGTCAAGATAAAAAATCCCTGGTTTGGCCACCTTGCCCATAACGGTATAACGCTGGCTGTTGCTTTGCCCAAGGACCACAGTTACAACCGGATCATCATAGACAGTTGCATAAATTATTTTCAAATAATCAGCGAGTTGAGTGAGAGTAAAACCTACTGCATCAACATCTCCAATGTGTTTAAGCGATATTTCCCCGTCATCGCGAACAATTACTCCCCCAGCACCCGAACGAGGACCATCCCCGGATTCAGCCCCCCTTGTCATAGCTGGTGCTTCTACAGACATATCCCCCTCGCCATAGACCTGTACACCGAGAACGTCACCATAGCCAATCACATACTCATCAGCACCTTTAACGCCGGCTTTCGCTTGCGCCAATATCTTCTGACGGGCCTTTGCCTTTAGCTCCTTTGTAGCTGGAACATCGGCCGTTGATTGTGCCGCCATTGCACTCGTGCAAAATAACATCACGCCAACCATACATAGCAAAAACATTGTTTTTTTTGACATGCCCCCCTCCCCGATTGTGGTAATTTTAGCGTTTTTCATGACTTATTACGAAAACAGTTAATCATATCTCCATTTGTTTGTCACTCATTAGGCTAGGCTTAAGAACATTTTTCGCGAAAAATAAAGAGAACTCGCGTCAATAATGTGCTTTTTCGATAGGAAAAGTCTCTCATTTTAGATAAGCTATTTTCATTACTTTCTTTCATCACTCAAACTGATTAATAATTTGCGACTTTTTTTATTCTGCTCTTTATTCCAACCATTTCATAAGGTCCAAGCTATGATTTTCACTCGCTTTTTGGCTACTGCTTGCATAGTCATCTACCTTTTCAATCTGTCTGGTTGTTCTGACCCCGACAAAGAAAAAGTAAAATATTACCAAAAAGCCCTTGAGTACGTAAAGATTGACAATGATAAAGCAGCAATTCTCGAGCTAAGAAATGCCATACAGCTGGATGCTAAGTTTGCTGATGCCCGATATCAACTTGGCCTGCTTTATCTCAAAGCAGGCAATGTCAAAGCCGCTTTCGGCGAACTACAGCGGGCCTCCTCTCTTGACCCGAAAAACCTTGACGCCGGAGTGAAAGTTGCAGAATTTCATCTTCTCTCCCACGAGAAAGAAGAAAGTCGTAGATGTGTAGAGCGTATTCTGAGTATTGATCCGAATTACCAGGATGCCTTGGCGCTTCTTGCCAACCTTGAGCTGATCGAAGGTAATTTTAAACAAGGGGCAGACGCCATCGACAAGGCACTTTCCCATGCGCCCCAAAATGACAAATTCTACAATATCAAAGGACGCATTCTGATTGCGCAGAATAAATGGGAGGAAAGTGAGGCATTATTTAAGAAAGCAATTGAACTCAATCCTGATAATTTTGCCAATTACAGTACCCTGCTGATGTTTTACGAGCAGAAAAAGGACGAACCCGCAATACAAAAGCTTCTTGATACAATGGTACCCAAGTTTCCAAACAACCCTCAGCTTCACCTGATGCTCGCCAATCTTTACCAACAAAAAGATGAGATTGACAAAGCTGAGAGGGAAATGCTTAAGATTGTCGAAATCCAGAAAAAATCGGTTCCATCCGAACTCATGCTCGCGGACTTTTACAAAAGACAACAACAACCCGCAAAGGCAGAAGAAACTCTAAAATCGTCACTGGCGGATTTCCCAGATGAAATACAACTGCAGGTCGCCCTTGCTGAGTTGAGTTTTGATCTGCAAAAATTTGAACAAGCGCGTTCGATGGCCGAAAAAGTCCTGGCATCTAACCCTGCCAACGGAGGAGCAAATCTGATCAAAGCCCGCTTTCTCATCAAAGAAGGGAAAAACGACAAAGCAATTGAACTCCTTACTCCGCTTACAACTGATTACCCGAAATGGGCTGAACCATTCTATTATTCTGCACTCACTCAGTTGAGACTCGGCAAGGCAGATCTTGCTCAGAACGCCATAGAGCTCGCCTTACAAAAGGATACCACGAATGATCTATACCACGCACTTGCTGCGCAAATCTATCTGATCCGTGGCGACAGCATCCAGGCACGGAAAGAGGCAAGTCTCGCTCTTCGTATCAATCATCGAAATTCCATCGCGGTGAAAATTCTCGCCAACTCACTTGTTCAGGCGAAAGAATATGATAAGGCTATAGAGTTCATAGAAAAGTTAAATCAAAAAGCAGTTGAAGGCGATGTTGAACTCCTTGGTAGTCTCGGCATTGCCTATCTGGGGCAGGACAATAAAGAAAAAGCCAAGCAAACCTTTGCCAAGATTATGAAACTTGCTCCCGATAACTCTAAGGCTCTGGCCTTTCTCACCGCACTGACTGTTGGCAAAGATATCCCTGCGGCTATTAACTTCGTTAAAAAACAGATTAACATAAGTGCAGCAGCAGGACACTACCTCCTACTTGGCGATCTTTTAACTAAAAACAAACAATTCGAAGAAGCCCTTCAGGCCTACCAAAAAGTTCAGGCTCTCACTCCTGACAATCCACAGGGATATGTAATGAGCGCCTCCCTGTTAAGCCATCTCGGTAAAATCGACGAGACGATAGCGAAATACGAAGAATTGCTGAAAACCAAACCTGATTCCATAGTCGGAATCATGGGACTGGCAACCGCTTATGAAGTTCAGGGCAAACTGGACAAAGCAAAGGAAAAATATACTCGAGCCCTGGAACTCCAACCCGACCTTCCAGCGGCAGCTAACAACCTTGCATGGCGCCTTGCAGAGGAAGGATCAGACCTTGGAGAAGCCCTCCGACTGGCGATGCAGGCAAAACAAGCCATGCCTGACCAACCTCATGTCGCTGACACCCTCGGCTGGGTGCATTATAAGCGCAAATCATACTCTCTGGCTATCGCCCAATTCAGGCAGGCGCTGGATAACAGTCATCAGGATGAGCCGCTGATCCGTTATCACTTGTCCCTAGCCCTTTACGCAAATAATGAAAAGCAGGAGGCTATTGAATCCCTTGAAAAAGCCTTGGCGACTGATAGCCAATTTGAAAACCGCAAGGAGGCAGAGACATCGTTGAAAAGGTGGAAGAATGATGTGACAGCGGGCTTGAAACAGTAAGAAGTGACTGAACATAATCACTTCCCAATACATCTAACACCCCACAAGGGGGGGATAAGTGACTTCACGTAGTTCTTTCTCAAAAGACGAGAAAGGAATTTCTAAGGTACCTAAATGGCATAATGTTGAGCAGCTGCTGTTATTTGCCTAAGCAGAACTGCTCAAAAATTACGTCTAGTATATCTTCGGTAGTGGTTTCACCGACAATCTCCGCAAGATTATCCAGACATCCCTGCAGGTCGACGGCAATCAGATCGTTGGTAAGCCCCCTTTTAAGAGAGCGCATAACCCTATCACACGCCTCGACCGCCCTAATAAGAGCCTGTTTGTGCCGCACATTAGGGGCACACCCACCTTCTTCCCACTGGTCATTTCCAGAAGCGCAAGCATTAAATACTGCCTGCTTCAGCCGTTCGAGGCCGGTCTGTTCTCTGGCGGAAACTGTAATACATTCACTGATACCTGGCAGAGATGAGAGATCCGGAACCGAACCGACGCATAGATCGATCTTGTTGATTACCGGCAATAATCGTTTGTGATGCAGTTGATTGTACAATATGCGATCGCCATCAATAAGGTCCCGAGAACCATCAATCAAAAAAATGATTAAATCGGCCGAATTGATAAGATTTCTGGCACGCTGGATACCAAGTTCTTCAACTTCCCCGGCATCTTCGCGAATCCCTGCCGTATCAATAATGCGGACCGGCATCCCTTTGATGTCAACGATCTCTTCAATTGAATCTCGGGTCGTTCCGGGAATGGAGGTAACCAACGCCCTCTCCTCCTGGAGAATGGCATTGAGCAGACTTGACTTTCCGACATTTGGGAGACCTGCGATGACAAGAGAGATTCCCTCTCTAAACAATCTTCCTCTATCGGCACTCTGTAGAAGTTTTTTAAGCGGTGCTGCAACTTCTTGTTCCAGCTGAACAATCAATGCGCTATGGTCTAAGATCTCAACGTCCTCGTCGGGAAAGTCGATGGCAACTTCAACTACCGCCCTAATTTGCACAAGACTCTGTCGAATAGGATCAATTTTTCTATATAAGGCACCGGCGAGCTGCTCCTGTGCCAGGTCGATACCCTTTCTTGTTTTTGCGGAAAGGATGTCAATTACGGCCTCGGCCTGGGTCAGATCAATCCGGCCGTTGAGAAAGGCCCTCTTGGTAAATTCACCTGGCAAGGCAAGGGTAGCCCCATTCGCCAAAATGAGTTCAAGGACATTCTGCAGTACAAGGAAACTGCCATGGCAGTGAATTTCCACCACGTCCTCACGGGTATAGGTGTGAGGAGCGGCCATGTAGACAGCCAAGACTTCATCGAGTATTTTTCCATGACCAGGTGGCCGTATATGCCCATAGTAGAGCATGTGGCTTCGGTAAGGACATGGTAAGTTCTTAGGTTTGAAGACTGTTTTCAGAAGAGGAAGCGCCTGTTCACCGCTAATACGGATGATGCCAATGCCGCCGGCACCCGGCGGGGTGGAAATGGCGGCAATAGTTTCTTCCTGGTATGAAGTATTCACCAAGACACCTCCAAAGGCATAAAAGTGTTCAAGGAAGAGTAGTACCTCACAGATTAGGAGCCGTTCCCCTTTTTGGGATCGGCTTTAGTTGGTCGCCCTTTTGCTTGAGATCGCTTGCGGCCACCAGGGCGATTCCCTTTTCCGGGTTTATATATAAGAATTTTCTTGAACAGTCCATCACCGACTGAGCGACTGCGGATGTCTTTATCCTCTTGAAGAATCATATGAATGACTCTTCTCTCGGAAGGATTGAGGGCCGGCAGAACCTGGGTCTTACCATCTTCTTTTACCTGCGCAGCCATTTCAACGGCCCTGACTTTTAATTCTTCGAGCCGTTTTTCGCGAAAATCACCAACATTAACAGAAATCCTCATACGTTCAGACACTTTTCTGCTAATAATTTTGCGCAGGATATATTGCAAGCTGTCAAGGACCTTTCCATCCGCTCCGATTAGATTCTCCTCGAATTCACCATGAAGCGTGCACGCCAAGGACAGTCCAACAGTCTCAATTTCAAGAGTAGACGGAAATCCCATCAACTCAACAAGTTGTAGAAGTTCAGCCCTAACAATTGCCAGACTCTCAGGACTCACCTCACCGCCAGCCTCTTTGTCCGTCGGTAGATCATGATCATCTTCATCGTCGTCGTCTGCGACCTGATCAAGGTCATCCTCCTTGTCTTTGGAGGCAACGATGGCTTGGAGCTCGATCTCATCATCTTCTGACTGGGAATTAAGAAAGGTTGCTGCTTCAAAAAGCTCAGCGCAGCCCTCTTCTATATCAGGTTTTATGAGCACCCTGATATGAGCTTTCTTGCGTATTAGTCCAAATATTCCGGTAGTTCCGGTTTCAATGACCTCAATATCAAGTTTTTCCTGGGGAACCCCAAGGACATCACATGCATTTTTGATTGCTCCAGCAACTTCTTTTCCGTAAAAATCTTTCTTGTCTAACGACATTTAATTACCTTCTTCAAATATATCTCAACCGCACCAAGCAGTGTATTCCACTACATCATTTATGTTCATTTCCTCAGGTGGTTGCCGATTTCTTGATATCGCGATTAATGAGCACCTGCTGAAGAATGGAAAGCAAGTTATTTATAAACCAATAAAGCACAAGCCCCGAAGCAAAATTCAGAAACATGAACGTGAAAACCAGAGGAAGAAACATCATGATTTTTGCCTGGGTTGGATCAGCTGTACTTGGAGAAAGCTTTTGCTGGAGAAACATTGATGCACCCATGAGCAATGTCAACACCGGCAAACCACCCAAGTATGGAATAGCAAAACCGATCCACAATCGATCCGGAGCTGACAGATCGGTAATCCACAGCATGAACGGTGCATGTCTCAGTTCAATACACTGCAAAAGAACCTTATATAAAGCAAAAAATACCGGGATCTGCAACACCATCGGCAGGCAACCACCCAAAGGATTCACCTTGTAGGTCTTGTAAAGACTCATCACCTCCTGATTCATCTTTGTTGGATCGCTTTTATATTTTTCTTTTATCTTCGCCATCTTCGGCTGCAGTTTCTGCATATTTTTCATCGACTTCATGCCCTTCTGGGAAATCGGCCAGAAAACTGCTTTGAAGAGGACAGTGACCAAAATAATGGAGACACCGTAATTATGACAGATGGAATAAAACATGTTCAACAGCCAGAGAGTCGGTTTGGCAATGACATCAAACCAACCGAAATTCACTGAACGATCAAGATTATAGCCGATGCTTTGCAGCATTTCCAATTTTTTCGGTCCATAATAGACGTGGTAGTCATAGCTCTTTTCGGCGCCAGGCTGAAGAGTATCAAGTGTGCCGGAGAGTTGGGTCCTGGCCAACATATCTGTGCCCTGCATGGTGAAAGATCCACCAGCTCCGTCTTTGGGGACTAAGGCACAAAGAAAATATGTTCCTTCATACCCCGCCCACTCTATCGCCCCCTGTAGAGTTTTCGGGCCATCGGCAAACTCTTTTGCTTTAACTTCCTGCAATCCACCATTCATGAAAATCGCCGGTCCACTAAATTGGAATCGATTTGTTGAACTGGAATGTTCAAATGGGGCATTCACTAAATCCAGCTGTGGAATACCCTGCACCAATTGGTTGGAGCGATTTTTTACCTTCACAGAAAGATCTATCAAATAGTTGCTATTATTAAAGGTATACACTCGTTCGACCTGCAGCCCATTGCCGGCTTCTGCCGTCATCCGCAGCTCGGCTTCGGCCTTATCTGCAGATAATGTGAGGCTTTGCACGTTACTGTTATACAAAACCCTAGGGGCAACCGCACTCCCCCAGGAGAATTGGAGAGGAAAACCTTCGGCTGTTGTGGTTGTAACCAGCTGCATTCCAGGTGAATTCTTATCGTTGGTTTCCCTTTGTTTTTTCAGGACAAAACTGGTGATCGTTCCACCGTCTTCAGACAGGGTTGCCGTATACAGATCTGTGTCGATGGTGATATCTTTCGGTTTTCGGTCATAAGATATTGCTGGAAGCGCAGCGACCTCTGCTGTCCTTTGGGCTACAGTCGATACGGCAGACTCCTGACTCTGCGCAGGTTGGTCGGTTGTCCCAACCGACTGTTCCGTTGTCTCATTAACTGGCACCGGTTTGTTAAATCCGACAAAGAAATATTGGTAACCAAGAAGAATTACAAAAGAGATGATGATCGCCAAAAAGGCTCTATATGTGTCCATGGACTGTCCGTAAAATTATGTCAAAACCGGAAGGTTATGTCAGTTATCAAAAGTGACCGGAGGGCGGCCTGTTTATTGTACCGGATCATGCCCGCCTCGGGAGAAGGGGTGACAACGAAGTATCCGACGTACTCCCAGAAAGGATCCCCGGACGACTCCGTATTTTTCAATTGCCTGAATGGTATAAGCAGAACATGTAGGAAAAAAACGACAGGTAGGTGGCAGGAGCGGCGATATAAGATACTGGTATCCCCTCACAATTCCGACAAAAACTATCTTGGGGATTTCTCCTGTCTTCATCTCAAACCCCATTAGAACACGAAAGACTTGCCTTAAGAGGCGTCACAGCCGCGCAAATATCTACGGGATGCAAACAAGGAAAATCAGGACGAACAGCAAAAACGATATCTGCTCCTGCCGGGTAATGTTTTTGCCAAAGCCTAAACGACTCCCGAATAATTCGTTTGATGCGATTTCTCTTCACCGCACCCCGAATCTTCCTGTGGACACTAATCCCAAGCCTGCTTGCACCTGTTGGATTCGGTCGACAAATCAGCGTAAACCCTTTACCATGCAAACGCCTTCCCTTGATGTAAACTTCCTCAAACTCCCAGCCTTTCCGCAACAGGGAGCTTTTCGAAAGTCGGTGCTCAGCCAAGGTTATGCCGAAAGCCTTCTGCGACCTTTTGCTCTTCGTGCTCTTATTACTGCTCTGCCGGCACGGGTGCTCATTCTCTCACGAAATCCGTGGGTACGTTTACGTTTTAAATTGCTTGGTTGAAAAGTTCGCTTGCTCATTCTTTACTTCCTCATCTGTAAATTCCATGGTGAAACCATGGAACTTTTTTGGGCTCCAGGGAGTCGGGATCTTTTCTCTTTATCGAGTAATTCCCGATGTTCCTCAAATCGATTTAATCCTGTTAACAGTAACAGAACCATCTGCGAGGCAACAAATAACAAAACAGAAATATTAACCACATTTGGCAGCCAGTGTCAAACATTTTTGTTAGTGCAGACCACCCATATATTGCAGAAGACGATCTGCTGTGCTATCCTCACACATGCAAAAACCTTTACTATGATGAATCACATCTATTTTTCTTGGTTGTCTGCAATCTGCGTTTTTTCGTACCAAGCTAACTGATAATTTTCACTCAAATATTATGAGACAGAGGTATGACTGATACTACACCACAAACGTACGCCGATATCGACTGGAGTACCCTACGGGCCAATGCCCTGGCTCAAAAAGGATGGCGTGAAAAAGGCCCTGCTGAATGGGATAAAAAAGCCCGATCTTTCGCCGGTCGCAACAAGAACACAGTGTATGTTGATCTGGTTCTCTCCCATTTAGCCTTGGACACCTCCCTCACAGTTCTCGATATTGGATCAGGCCCCGGCACCCTGGCAATCCCGCTGGCCCAAAAGGTAAAATCTGTTACTGCTATCGATTTCTCCCGCGGGATGCTCGACACCCTCGAGAAAATTGCCCGGGAGAAAAATATAGATAATATCCGTACAGTACAATGCGCCTGGGAAGATGACTGGCAAAAAAAGGGCTTGCAACCCCATGATATTGCAATCGCTTCCCGAGCAATGGGGGTAAAGGATCTTGCAACTGCTCTTGGTAAAATTAACAGATATGGCACCAGGTATGTCTTTCTCACTGACAGGATTGGCTCCACGCCTTTTGAAAAGGGTGCCTTTGAAGCACTGGATCGACCTTTCTCTCCTGGACCTGATTACATCTACACCCTTAATATACTTTATACATTGGGAATCTACCCAAACGTTACCATTCTCAATCTTGAACGAGATGTTGAATATACTTCCATGGATGAGGCGGTAAAATCCTATAGCTGGATGTTCCATGATATCACCCCAGACGAGAACCTTGCATTAGAGAAATACTTGACTGGGAAAATTATTCATTCAGCAAGTGGCCGGGTGACAATTCGCCGGGATTCGCCTCCCCGATGGGCTCTTATCTGGTGGGAAAACGCAACAGAGAACAATTTTTAGTGAAAACATATCTATGACCAATAATGAATATGATATAGTGATTATCGGAGCTGGCCATGCCGGTTGTGAAGCCGCTCTAGCCGCCGCCAGAATGGGCTGCAAAACTCTGCTCACGGTAATCAATGCCGATACGATCGGCGCAATGTCCTGCAATCCCGCCATTGGGGGGCTGGCTAAGGGACACCTGGTCCGGGAGATAGATGCACTCGGTGGTGAAATGGCCAAAAACATCGACGCCACCTCTATCCAGTTCCGCAAGCTCAACACCAGCAAAGGCCCTGCAGTGCGTTCGTCCCGCGCACAGGCTGATAGGCTGCTCTACCGGCTTCGCATGAAATCGATAGTTGAAAACCAACCAAATTTGACTGTAAAACAAACGGTGGTTGCAGGTCTCCTTGTTGCAAATGACCAAATTTATGGTGTGTGCACTTCCCTTGACGAGCACATTCAGACCAAGGCAGTGGTTGTGGCAACCGGCACCTTCCTCAACGGTCTCGTCCACATTGGCATGAAAAATTTTCCAGCCGGAAGACTTGGTGACGCCCCATCCAAGGGACTTGCTGCCTGGTTCAAAGAACAAGGGTTCGAAGTCGGTCGCATGAAGACCGGAACGGTTCCCCGTCTCGCTTCGAATACAATTAACTACTCAGAACTTGAGATTCAACACAGCGATTATCCTCCAGCCCATTTTTCCTACTCCTCAAGGGGTGGTGGCTATACACTTCCCCAACTGCCCTGCTATATCACATATACCAACGAAAAAACTCATGAGATAATTCGTCAGGGAATAGATCAATCACCCATGTATGCCGGGATCATTAAAGGCATAGGAGCCAGATATTGCCCCTCCATTGAGGATAAGGTCATGCGGTTTCCGGAGAAAGACCGTCACCAGATCTTTCTCGAACCAGAAGGACTTGATACCATCGAAGTCTATCCAAACGGAGTACCGACCAGCCTACCCCTGGCAACCCAAACAGCCATGATCCATTCAATCAAAGGACTTGAAAAGGCTCAAATAATCAGACCGGGGTACGCCATTGAATATGATTATATAGATCCACTTGGCTTGCATCCGTCTCTCGAGACCAAACAGGTGAAAGGTTTGTTTTTGGCTGGCCAGATCAACGGTACCTCGGGGTACGAAGAGGCTGCTGCCCAAGGTCTTATCGCCGGCATAAACGCGGTCCGCTACTGCCGGAACGAGGCGCCATTAATTCTCGACCGATCCCAAGCATATATAGGCGTATTGATTGACGATTTAGTTACCTGCGGAACCAAAGAACCATACAGGCTTTTTACCTCCAGGGCGGAATACAGACTGTTGCTGCGAGAAGACAACGCAGATACTCGCCTAGCTCAAATGGGTTACGATTTAGGTCTTGTACCGGAGGAAACTCATCAAGCCTTCCTTCTAAAACAACAATTAATCAGCGATGGCATTGTATCTCTGGAAAAAATCACAATCAAACCGAGCCCGGCAATCAACGAGATGCTTTCTTCACTGAGCAGCAGTAACCTCAAACAAAAATGCACACTCTCCGAGCTGTTGCGTCGTCCAGAGCTATCCATCGACTCCTTCTCCTCTCTACCGATCTCCGGTAAGGAACTTGAAATAGTTGATAGCCTTAAGACCAGTCAGGTGAAAGAGGAAATTGAACTGCAGGTTAAGTTTAAAGGGTATATAGATCGACAGAACGAACAAGTAGTTCGGTTTAAGAGAATGGAGTCGGTTGTTCTGCCTCCAAATCTTGATTACCGTTCCTTTTCTGGTCTTTCCAATGAGGTGGTAGAAAAATTGACGAAGATTCAACCTCTCTCTCTTGGTCAGGCATCGCGGATTTCAGGTGTAACTCCGGCAGCTATCTCCGTGCTGCAAGTGCATCTGAAAAAAATTCAAAAACAAAAATAGACGCCTCTCCATCACCTTTATGATGCCTCTCACCTTTCCTGACATCGATCCGATTATCTTCAGTCTCGGCCCATTGCATGTGCGATGGTACGGCCTCATGTACGTCCTCGGATTTTTCGCGAGCTACCTTCTGGTCCGTCGGCAGATACGTGAATTTAAATATCATCAACTTGGCGACCATTTTGAAAACCTCAATCTGGTTCTCATTCTGGGTGTAGTGATTGGGGGACGATTAGGGTACGTTTTGTTCTACAATTTCTCTTACTATTTTGCTCACCCTCTTGAAATTCCCGCCACTTGGAACGGTGGAATGTCTTTTCACGGCGCTTGTCTGGCTCTGGTAGTCGGAGGCTGGATATTTTGTTGGAAGAACAAGCTTGATTTCTGGAAAACCGCCGATATCTACACTGCCACTCTCCCTATCGGGCTCGGTCTCGGAAGGATCGGCAATTTCATCAATGGCGAATTGTACGGACGAGTTACTGATCTTCCCTGGGGAATTGTGTTCCCTGGTGGCGGCCCCTTCCCTCGACACCCATCACAGCTCTACGAATCATTCCTTGAGGGTTTCCTCCTTTTTGTGATTCTCTGGTCGGTACACAAAAAGCCATGGCAAATAAACCGATACTGGCCCCATGGCAGTATTATTGCACTCTTTCTCGTTGGCTATGGTTGTCTAAGAATTATTGTGGAAAACTTCCGCGAACCAGATCAACAGGTAGGATATTTATTTAGTTTTTTCACTATGGGACAACTGCTCAGTGGCTTTATGGTGGGATGTGGCCTGCTCATCTGGATAATCCGATTAAACCACACCATAAGACAACCGCAATAAATGGGGAATTAGCCGGCAATATTTACAATACTTTCTTGAGTGGGTGATCATTCTACCCTACTACACAAATGCTTCCCAGGTTTAAACTTGACAACATTGTGGGCCGGAATAACTATCGCTTGACCGGTCTGCGGATTCCTTCCCGCTTGCTCAGCCCTCTCAACAACCTTGAAGGAGCCAAAACCAGACAAGGTCACCCGCTCACCTTTTTCCATGGCCGCTGCCAAATTAGAAAGCATGTTATTGAGGGCCATTTCAGCCCGAACCTTGGTCATGCTTCCAGCTTCTGCTATTGTTGCAACAAGTTCACCTTTATTCATTTTTTTCCGACCTCTTTTCCGCTGATGAGTCCCGACTTATTCCCGGAGCATCCGGGTTTAAAAAGTAATAACAAAGACGATTGTAGTTGTAGTCGTTACGGCAGAAAAAACAATTGTCAGATATACCTGTTTTTCACTAGGTACTTATACCTAGGCGCCCACAAAAACGAACAATTACTTTGAGATACCAATTAATTGCGTGACATAAACAGAACCAGCTCTCCCTCGGCTGTGTGGTATAAGGTCAGGAAAATTTTAAAAATAATCTGTAAGGCAATAACCCCGCCTAAAAACGCGGGATATGAACCTTCACGAAATTCCTTCCTAAAAAACAAGCAAAAAATTTCTAAGGTACTAATCGGCAGTGGCAAAGCCATTACGAACGGCATAATTTACCAAATCGATACTGTTTTTCCTGTTGAATTTTCGAAGAAGGTTGGAGCGGTGATGATCGACAGTTCGCTGGCTTAGGTGTAATTGTTCGGCCATTCTCCTACTTGTATAGCCCTTTACTACCAATTGCAGTATTTCTTTTTCCCTTTTAGTTAACTCCTGCAAAGGACTTCTCTTTTCATTACGATACATACTGATCACGTCATCAGCGAAATCATCAGCCATATATGGTGAAATATAGCTTTTACCAGATAAAACCTTTTTTATTGCAACCAGAAGCTCCTGATCCGAATCATCCTTCATCAGATATCCATCGGCTCCTGCTGCCATTGCATTATAGAAATACTGCTTGTTTTTATGCATAGTCAGCATCAGTATCTTGATCCAGGGATACTTGTGCTTCACAAGTCCGACAGCCTCCATGCCTCCGATACCAGGCATGGAAATGTCCAGAATTATCATATCAACTACCGAATCTTCAAGAAAAATCATAAGTTGCTCGCCATTACTAACCTCACCCACAACACAGAACTTGTCGTCCTTCTTAATGATGTTTTTTATTCCATGACGAATGAGAACATGATCATCAGCGAGCAGTATATGAAAGCACTCATTGCCATGTTTCTTTTCTTTTTCTTCTTTCACTAGTAGCTCCATATTCTGGATCAGTACCAATATTTTTCCCCGTCTCTACTGAAAAACCAGGAACCGTTACTCCTTGATAACCATACTTTTTTAAAAAATGCAATTTCATGCCGATTTTGTGCATAACTTCGTTTGAAATTTCCAATTCTTCTTGACTTTCTTTGCAAGAGCGCTTTGATTATCCCATCTGAAAAGACTGTCATTTCAAACATTCTCAGTCCGCATTTTTTTTAAAAAAAAGAAGGTGTAAATCCTTTTTAGTATATCAGATTATATTATTTTTATTTTTTTTAAGGAGCTAGAAAAATGGAAGAACCCATGAGATCACCTAACTGCCGTGCAGCATTCAATCAGATAATACATAGCTGCGGTTTTTATGGTACGCCCAAGTTTTCGCCCCCCCCGTCCAGGGTCGCCCGGTCATCTGTTTTCCAGAAGTCAACGATCGTCAATCCTGATGCAATTGGCCACGGTTGGAAGAAAAAGGGTGGCAAGTTTGCACCTGCATTTGACAAAATATTTTTCACAGAGATCTCAGGCCTGGGAGCTCCTCCCATATCGATTTACTACCGACACTTTTATCCTGCTCTCCGGACAACAGAACCACTGTTTTGCTCGCAGGGAAACTGCCACAGCAACGTTTAAAGGATAATGCATTTTAATAAAACATAGAATCAAGTCAGGCTTGATGCAGATTTTCCTGCCAAATAAGCGAAGACGATAAAAGGTGACACAATGATTCAGAAGATTTTTCCATTTCTTGCCTGGTTTAAAGACTATGATTCCGGCAAGTTCAAAATTGATTTCCTTTCCGGTCTCACTGTAGCTCTCGTTCTCATCCCTCAATCAATGGCCTACGCCCAGCTTGCCGGATTACCAGCATACTACGGGTTATACGCTGCTTTTCTACCGCCCATGGTGGCGGCACTTTTTGGTTCCAGTCGCCAGCTGGCAACCGGCCCTGTGGCGGTGGTCTCTCTCATGTCCGCCGCATCTCTGGCACCACTTGCAACTGCAGGTTCGACCCAATTCATCGCCTATTCGATCACTCTTGCTCTAACAGTCGGAATTTTCCAATTTTCCCTTGGGGTTCTGCGACTAGGACTTGTTGTCAACTTCCTGTCGCACCCCGTGGTTAACGGTTTTACCAACGCTGCCGCCATAATAATTGCTTCGTCTCAGCTCTCTAAATTTTTCGGAGTAAACGTTGACTCAGCCGAGCATCATTACGAAACGATGGTTCGGGTTGCCCAGGCAGCAATGGACTATACCCACTTGCCAACCTTACTATACGGTGTCTGTGCAGTAATCATCATGGTGGTCCTTAAGAAAATCAACCCCCGTATCCCAAATGTCCTCGTTGCGGTGACCATTACAACCTTGATTTCCTTTTTTACCGGATACAATAATAATGCAAAAATTGATGTTTCTGCGATACATGCCCCTACTGTTGCAGAAAAAATCTCAGCATTCAATAACTTGACCGATGAACTGAGCAGCCTCTCTGCTGAACGAACGGCTATAGGTCTGCAGGTCGATGAAGAAATCAAAAAGTTGCCTGATGGGCATGGCAAGAGTGTGGATTTGATCCAACTGCAGGGCCAGACAGAACTCCTCACTCTTAAAATCAACGATGCCAAGAAACATATCCATCTACTCCGGACAGAGCTGCGAACCATGAAGTTCGAAGGTGTAAAGGATAAGGACTCCCTGACACTTTACCCACATGATGCGGTTCCAGACGATGTTGTGACTGACAAAAATACCTGGAGGTTAAAAGTTGGTAATTCTTCGCTCGAACCAAATTCACTCCTCGTTATGGGCGGTGGCGAAGTTGTGGGTACGATCCCAAAAGGCCTGCCCCAATTTACCATTCCCGAACTCGGCATGAAATCGTTCTTAAAACTTCTGCCCACTGCAATTATCATCTCCCTGCTAGGTTTCATGGAGGCTATTGCCATTGCCAAAGCTATGGCGGCAAAGACCGGTCAAAAACTCGATCCTAACCAGGAACTTATCGGACAGGGACTGGCCAACATTCTGGGCTCTATCGGATCCAGCTACGCAGTTTCCGGTTCGTTCTCCCGATCCGCCGTTAACCTCCAGGCTGGTGCGGTATCCGGTATCTCATCTGTGGTAACATCGATAATGGTTGTCATTACCCTGCTGTTTTTTACACCATTGCTCTATCATCTCCCCCAAGCAGTATTGGCCGCTGTAATCATGATGGCTGTTATCGGCCTGGTCAACATCAAAGGTTTTATACATTCCTGGAAGGCACAGTGGTACGATGGGGCCATTTCCATATTCTGTTTTATGGTAACCCTTTATTTTGCCCCTCATCTTGACAAGGGGATCATGGTTGGTGTTGCGCTTTCAATGATTGTCTTTCTCTACAAGTCAATGCGGCCCGTCGTCGCAAGGCTGTCAATGAACGAAGAAAACGTCCTAAAAAGTGCTGAGCATTACCGTTTGAAAGGCTGTCGTCATATCTCTGTTGTTCGTTTTGACGGTGCCCTCTTTTTTGCGAACGCCAGTTATCTTGATGAACAAGTTGCCAAATTCAGAACCGAGCAACCAGACCTGCTCTATATTCTCCTCGATGCCCGAGGAATAAACGACATGGATGCGTCCGGAGAAGAAGCTCTGGAGATGCTTTGCAAACGGCTGAGAAGTGCAAAAATCGGCTTTGCAATGTGCGGCGTTAAGGGGCAGGTACTTAAGGTCATGGAACGTACAGGTCTGCTTGAGGAGATCGGCAAGGAACACATGTATGCCGACAGTAAAGCTGCTGTTGCCGCTTTGATAAATAAGATCCACAATGGAACCGATCTGCCGAAAGCCGGATGCGACAATTGTCCCCTGACACAATATATTCCGTCAAACAGCTACTAACTCCGCTTAATGGAACTATCTTGAGAGCACCTTGAACAGTGTTGACGTCTTTGCTCAAGGAACACATCCTTTGCCCCCTCAAGTCAGGTAGGTTTTACAAACAACCCGACTTGAGGGGGCGCTCTCTGCAGGAAAACCCTTAATATTGGTATTTTTCGAGACCATAGGACTCTGCTTGCGATGGTCTGGCACTGCTGGTATAATCTTTGCTGTTTTTCCGTCATTATTGTCAATTTTAACCAGGAAACCATAAATGAAAAAATTGCTTTTATTGTTCTGTATAACTCTTGCTTGCGGCACTCTCGCATTTGCCAGTGGTGGTGCAGGTACAAATGGAGATAGCGCAGGACTCACCGGCTCTTTTTTCGGTATACTCTCGGTTCTTCTTTTTGTTGCCGCTTACACTCTGGTGATCCTTGAAGAGCAGCTTCATTTAAGGAAATCAAAACCTGTGCTCCTTGCTGCCGGAATTATCTGGATTCTTGTCGCTATTACATTCAGCAGTATGGGTGACAATCATGCAGCAGAGGAGGCGATCCGCCACAACCTTCTTGAATATGCCGAATTGTTTCTTTTTCTCCTCGTCGCCATGACCTACATCAATTCCATGGACGAACGAAATGTATTCCAGGCATTGCGTTCCTGGCTTGTCACCAGAGGTTTTTCCCTACGCACCGTTTTTTGGATTACCGGCTTTCTGGCTTTTATTATTTCGCCGGTAGCTGATAACTTGACCACGGCATTATTAATGGGGGCGGTTGCCATGGCTGTCGGCGGCAGTGACAAAAAATTTGTTGCCTTAGCCTGCATCAATATCGTTATCGGCGCAAATGCCGGAGGAGCTTTTTCCCCGTTTGGGGATATCACCACGCTTATGGTTTGGCAAAAAGGACTTGTCCAGTTCGGTGAGTTTTTTCACATCTTCCTCCCCTCTTTGGTTAACTGGCTTGTTCCTGCAATTTTTATGAATTTTGCCATCAGCAGGAAAACTCCCCAGCCCAGCAAGGATCAGTATGTTATGAAACTTGGTGCCAGGAGGGTTATGTTCCTTTTTCTTGTTACCATTATCACCGCTGTTTCATTTCATAATTATCTCCATCTTCCACCAGCAGCAGGTATGATGCTCGGTCTTGGTTACCTCGGTTTCTTCTCTTATTACTTGAAGAAAAGAGAACACCGCAATTATGATGTTGACGATAACCCGCTGGCTCAGCAAACCTATCGTGCTAAACCCGATCCATTCGATATTTTCAAAAAGGTTGCCAGAGCGGAATGGGACACACTTCTCTTTTTTTACGGGGTTATCCTCTGCGTGGGCGGGCTTTCACAGTTCGGCTATCTCGCTTCTGTTTCCAAATTGCTCTATCTGGGCCTAGGACCAACCACTGCCAATGTCATTGTTGGGATCCTCTCAGCTGTCGTCGATAATATTCCGGTTATGTTTGCCGTACTGACCATGCATCCCGATATGTCCCATGGACAGTGGCTGCTGGTCACCTTGACGGCCGGGGTCGGTGGGAGTCTACTGTCAATCGGTTCCGCCGCGGGAGTAGCACTCATGGGTGCAGCAAGAGGTGTCTATACTTTCAATGCCCATCTAAAATGGACTCCGGTTATCGCCCTCGGCTATGCCGCATCAATTCTCTGCCATCTTTTTATCAATGCCAAATTGATGTAAATGATACCTAAAGGAACTCTTCATGGATAAATCCACCAGCCTCGCTCGCCCTTTACCGATCTCCTGGGAAGAGTGCAGGCTGCGGGGATGGTCCCACCTCGATATTCTGCTCGTGACAGGCGATGCATACATCGACCATCCTTCTTTCGGCGTCGCTCTTATCGGCAGACTACTGGAAAGCCATGGGTATAGGGTAGCGATCCTCTCCCAACCGCGATACGATTCCGCTGAAGATTTTAAATCTTTTCCGTCCCCTAGACTGTTTTGCGGTATTACCGCAGGAAACCTTGATTCCATAGTCGCAAATTACACCGGCAACGGCAAAGTGCGCGACACTGACGCCTATTCACCAGACGGTAATCCCTGGCGGGCCAATGAGCGGATCAAAACGGAGCGAAGACGACCGGATCGAGCCAGTCTGATCTATACCAGCCTTGCCCGTTCAGCGTTTCGGGATATCCCTATCGTCCTTGGTGGCATTGAGGCTTCGCTCAGACGTTTTGTACACTATGACTTTAAACAGGAGAAACTTCGATCTTCCTTCCTGACCGATGCAAAGGCGGATCTTCTCGTTTATGGTATGGGCGAAAAAGCTATCCTTGAGATAGCCAAACGGTGCGATGTGAAAGGGGCTCTTTCCTCCATTGCCGGAACCTGTCAAAGATTCACCGACAAGGAATTACAGGAACTCTTTTCTGAGCAGATTCATAATCTGGAAACAAATTGCTCACAAAAGTTCCTCGTTCTCCCCTCCTGGGAAAAGATCCAAGCACAGCAATATCATTTTCTAGAAGCGGAAACGGAAATAGACAACCACTCTAGAGCCTACTCTCCCCGAATTATCCTACAGCGACAACATACGCACTGGGTAGTACAGCATCCTGCACCGGGACCACTCTCTCCTGTTGAGCTTGATTCATTATATAGTTTGCCCTATACAAGAAGTCCACATCCGGCAGATCAGCAAATCCCAGCCTTCCGAATGATCAAAGATTCAGTGACCATCGTTCGGGGTTGTTCAGGAAATTGCTCCTTCTGCGCCATCACCAGGCATCAAGGTCCCGCCATAATCTCGCGCAGCAAGGAATCCATCGTCAATGAATGCAAACGCATCTCGCAAATGGACAACTTCAGCGGCACCATCAGCGACCTTGGCGGACCGACTGCCAACCTCTATGGCACACACTGTGGTATAGGATCTTGCAAAAAACATGATTGCCTTTATCCAAAACTCTGCCCAAATCTTAAGATAGACGAGGAGGTTTTTCTTAACCTTCTTGACGATATTACCGCCATAAAAGGCGTAAAAAAATTGTTCATTTCTTCCGGTCTGAGAATGGAAATCCTCCTTCGCACTCCCAAACTGTTAAAAAGGATTCTTCAGGCACATACACCGGGATCGTTAAAAATCGCCCCTGAGCATACGAATGACGATTTGCTCAGTCTTATGCACAAGGAGTCACATACCCTTCTTAAAAGGTTCGTTGGAGAATGCCGTGAAATAGGCAAAGAGATCGGGAAACAGAATATCGAACTCACACCGTATGTCATCACCGCTCACCCTGGATCAACAATGCAGCATGCGGAACAGCTTGTACAAGATATGCAAAAGCTTGGGCTGAAGATACGTAAATTTCAGGATTTTACTCCTACCCCTGGGACGCTCTCCACGGCCATGTATGTAACTGGCCTTAGGCTTGGATCAAAACAACCGCTCAGCGTCCCGCGAAATCAATCGGACAGACAGCAGCAGCGACGTGTTGTGGAAAAAGCTTTCCACCTGAAAGAGATCAGCATGAAAAAATCGAAAATTAGAAAGAAAATGTAGCCATCCCTCAGTCTAACCCCGCTGAAGAGCGCGGGATAAGTGCCTTTCGCAGATTATTTTTCTTGTTTTTTATGAACGAAAATCATCTGTAAGGCACTAATTTCTTTGATCACTATAATAATTCCCGTAATAATACTGGCTTTTATCTACCAGCCTGGTTGATATGAAGTTACTCTTATGTCCATTGAAGATCACACCTATGATCTTATCTTTGCCGATATCTGAGATGAATTTGTCAATCAAAGCACGGCTGGAAATCCCTTGTCTTACCACCAGCACTACCCCATCAACTGCCCGAGAAAGAACTTTGGTCTCAGAGGCGACCTGCAGAGGAGGAGTGTCAAAAACCACAAACCTGTCAGGGTATCGGCTTGCCAGCTCATCCACGAGATGCTTCATACGTGCCGATCCAATTAGCTCTGCAGGATTTCCAGGCGGTAAACCGCTGGCCAGAATCAACAGTTTTTTCAACGAAGTTTTTTGGAGGAGGGAGGAGAGGTCAGCCCTTTCCTGAAGGTAGTTTACAAGTCCCCGCTCAGAAGGTACCCCAAAGAGCTGCGCAAGAGAAGGCGCCCGGAGATCGCAATCAACCATTAGTGAATGTTGATCCACTCCCTGAGCAAGCGCAATACCGAGATTTGCCGTAACAAAACTTTTCCCTTCCCGGGGTAGAGCAGACGTTACCATGATGGTCTTAGGTGCAGGCCTGCCATCCTGCGGGAGTAATATTTTAGACCGTAAAACACGAAAAGACTCGGCTATTTGGCTTGAAAAACTGGCCACTTTAGTCAGCCGTTCATCCCACTCAGATGAAAATGGCAAAGACTGATTGAGTTCTCCAACCGAAACGGACTCACCGCCAGTGTGTTCCTTTTCTACGTCCTTAACTACCCTCGACAAACCGCCTGATATTGTACCTGAATCAGATTTTCCCTGTACATCCAGGCTGTATCCCGATTTCCCCAGCACTTTGGAGGTCTTTCCCATAGTCTCTTCTCAACCTAGATTGAATAATCGCTTTATCTGTTGATGAACTTCCATTGACCTCTCCGAAAAGCATATGCATCTATACTAAAGGATGATATACCCTCTTGTCCAAACTACAACGAACAGAGCCACGACAAGTCCAGTTCCTAGCAAAAGCATGCTCGTTTTGAGCACCAACAACCATGCCTTTTTTTTCAGCTCGACCTTGGTTTCAATATGCGGAATCGTGATTAATAGTGGTACCCCGAGAAGTGACTCAATTGTCTCTGGATCTCGAAAGGAACCATCAAAGAAGTCCAACACAAAAGTCACAAATACTCCGAGACCAAGTCCAGCCCCGATACTTATTCCCATAATTTTCAAAAAATTCGGTGTAATGGGTTTTCCTGAAGATCTTGCGGGATCCTCGATTTTAAACTGACTCCCTTTCTGTCGTTGCTCAAGATTAAGCATTGATTCCGCCTGAAGATTCTGAGCAACAAGGTAGTCGTAATGCTTTTTAAACTGGTCATATTCCCGAGTCAATGAAGACCACTCCGCTTCTCTTATTGGAGCGGCCGCAATCCATTTTTCATATTGCTCTATTTGTTTTTTCAGTTGGTCTTTCTCTTTTTGTAACGTTGCAATATCCAGTCTAATGCCCTTACGCTGAACATCCAACTGCATCAAAGTTTTATCGTAGGATTCGTCCTGATTTTCTCCAGACTGCTCCTGCAAAGTACGGGTTGCAGCCAGTCGAGACACTGTAGTTGCTCTATTTTTAGCACCGCCTCCGCTTTTAACCTCTAACTCCAATTTTTGGATAAGTTTTCTGATTCTTTTAATTTCTGGATGTTTTTCTGTGTACTTTAATAACAATGAATCCAACGTCGTATGTAGATTTGACAATTGCTGGACAGGGTCCAACTCACCTCCATCTACCACATTTCCTGTTGAGCGCTGCAACAGCATTTTTCTATTATTCACTTGATCCTGAATAAGTATAAGAGTTCTCTCTAAATCTTGAATACTCTCCTGCTTCCCTTGATATTGCCCCTGTAGAGCAGTAAGAGTGTCTACATTAGCCTGCCGGTGCTCAGGCATCTCATTATAATTTTTCAGTTTATAGTCGCGCATGGCGTTTTCTTTTTCGTCCATGCCCTTTTTAGCCATTTGCAATTCTTGACTGGTGTATGAGGAAGTATCCGTTGCTCTTTCCTGACGATATTTCAGGTTCTCCTCAATAAACATTGCGGCAATTGCATTTGCCACCCTGACAACTTTATCCGGATCGCTACCGGTATAGGAAATAGTAAAAACGTTTCCACGCCGAGAGGAATCTATTTCAATTTTTCTTCTTAATATTTCAACGACATCCTCGATTGGGAGCTGTTTCCTTTGCTCAGGATAGAGGTCGAATTCCAGAATTATTTTTTCCAGATTCGTCCTGCTTATAACAACTTGGCTGAGAGTGTTGACAATATCAACAACAGTCGATTGCACATCAGGTGAAAGCTCGTTTGGATTTATCTTTTGCTGTTGATAACTAAGAAGACACGAAGATTGATATTCTTTTGGAGTAGTTAGGTAAATCCCCAAGCCTATAGGAAAACTCAAGAGGAGTACTATAATGATGAATATCTTTCGTCTAAAGAACAGATCAAGATATTTGTTTACCACTTGGCGTTGTTGTATATCCATAGCAAGATGTTCTCTGAATTAAATAAATTTAATTAAATGAGGAAATGACAAGTAGTGTAGCATTTTCGAGAATAGAACAGCTAGCTTTTTTTAACATCAAGACGGAACTTCTCATAATGGCTTTCATTGATCGTTTGCAAATCTTAACCATGAAACTCCTCCTGACAATCTTTTATAGAAAATCCTCGGGAGAAAATGTAACAGCATCTGTGATTCGTTGGGAACTTGTGACAACCATAAAGAGCCGATCAATACCCAGAGCTATTCCAGCGGCACTTCCCAATAGTTTTAGCTCTTTAAGAAATCGCTCAGGCATGACCGCAACACGACCGGTGCTCCCTTTAATTGTCTGTATTTCATGAGTAAATCTTATCCGTTGCTCATCGGCATCGGTAAGTTCCGAAAAACCATTGGCAAGTTCCACCCCATTTATATATAACTCAAATCTTTCGGCGACTGAGGGGTTGTCCGCCCTTCTTCTCGCAAGTGATCCAAGCTCAATCGGGTAGTCATAGAGGAAAACAGGAATTGCAATGCCCAGATGGGGCTCAATACACTCAACAAGAGTCTCGTCGAACCTGCCATTCTGCAGTGCCCGTTCCAACGTAATCGGGCTGTATCTTAAAAATGCATCTGCAACCGTCAACCGTTCCCATCTGTCACCTAAATTGATACCTGAAAAAAATGGACAACCTGGAGTGTTGTTCGATAGTTGCGATTCATTCAGGCTCTCCAAGAGAAATCGCAACAAGATTTCACAATCGGACATCAGCTGGTGGTAATCAGCACCAGCTCTGTACCACTCCAGCATCTGGAATTCTTCCAGGTGCAGTCGTCCCTTTTCTTCTTTGCGAAAGCAGTGACAGATCTGGAATATCTTGTTGTTCCCTGCAGCCAACAATCTTTTCATACAAAGTTCCGGTGAAGCCTGTAGGTACTCCTTCTCCGATGCGATTGGTGCAATATTGCTTTCCGGAATATACATCGGTTGACGAATGGGAGTATCGACTTCGAGAAAACCTTGTTGATAAAAGAATGACCTTATCAAACGGAAAAGGGCTGCACGCACAAGCAACCCCTTTTTACTAAGCACCGGAAGTTACTCTTTTACCCGGGTAACATATTCTCCGGTTCGTGTATCAATCTGTATTTTGTCACCTTCTTCAACGAAAGGTGGCACCTGTAACTCATAGCCGGTCTGAACTGTAACCGGTTTCGTATCATTACCGGAAGTATCACCTTTGGCCCATGGATCGGCCTTTGTTACCTCTAGATTCACAAAAATCGGCAAGGTGACGTCAATAGGTTGATTGTCGTAAAAGACCACTTCCACTTCCATATTATCGATAAGATAGTTTGTATTGTCGCCTAGTTGCTCCTTGGTCAGGAAAAGCTGTTCGTAGTTTTCCGTATCCATGAAATGCAATTCTTCTCCCTGGCTATAGAGGAATTGCATTTTCCTCTCTTCAAGTTCGGCTTTCTCAAATTTATCGTTGGAACGATATGTTTTGACAAGTTGATTGCCGGAGATCATATTTCTCATTTTAGTTCGATAAAGCGCCTGCCCCTTCCCCGGTTTTGAAAACTCAAAATCAGTTACAATATAGGGATTTCCATCTATCTGGACTTTCAGACCTTTTCTTAAATCAGACGCACTTAGCATCGTACTTCTCCATATCTTCTTAATGTTAATGGAATTACCTGTGAATAATTTGCTTTGCGGGACAAGCCAAAATACTCATTTCGGGCTGTCTATAGCCTACTAGTATACCTATCTTTCGTTTTATTCCGCAACTGTTAAAAATGAGATGTTTGTTCAGTATTAATACTTTCAACATCCTCAAGATTTATGTCCTGTCTGTCCAAGCACCAATGAATAAGTATTTTTTTCAATGCGTACATTGGAGGTCCGGGTATAATACCCGGATAAACTTGAAGGGGACAAAACGATGATTATTATCGGAATTCTTTCTGATACCCATATCCATGCGGCAAATGAGACTTTCATGAGGCATTGTACTCACGCCTTTTCTGGATGCGACTTGATCATTCATGCTGGAGATCTCATTGATGTATCCATTCTGAGTGCTTTCAAGGGAAAGGAGGTTCACGCAGTTTGTGGTAATATGTGTAACAGCAATACAAGACAGACACTTCAAGAGTCAAAACAAATAGTTCTCGCAGGATACGCCATCGCTATAACCCATGGAGCCGGACCACGCCATAATATTGAAGAAAGGGTATTCGAACAATTCCCAGCTGCCGACTGTATAATATTTGGCCACACTCATAAAGCTGCATGCCGGACTTTTGGTAGGACGCTTCTGATCAACCCCGGCAGTTTTGTAAGCACTGGGCAGTATGGTACTGCCGGCACATATGCTCTTTTAACTATAGAAAAAAACGGCCTAAAGGCTTCAATTCATACGCTGGAACATCAATTATGAAAACACTATGGTCCCCGTGGCGTATTGAACATGTTCGAGGGAATACTACAAAGCCGGAAGGGTGTCTCTTTGAACCCGATGGCGACTATATTTTCAGTAAAAAGGTTTTGCTCCTCTATCGGGATCACCATACGATCGTGATGCTCAACCGATTTCCATATACCAACGGTCACCTGTTGATAGCACCCGTTCGTCATATTAATTGCATCACCGAACTGACAATTGCTGAAAATTCTGCCCTTATGGAAATGGTAAAGAAAGCAACTGCCATTTTAAAAAGTCAACTCCAACCGGATGGCTTCAATATTGGATGCAATATTGGGGCAACGGCTGGAGCCGGTATTGCCGATCATCTTCACTTTCATATCGTACCTCGCTGGGATGGCGACCATAACTTCATCAGTGTCATCGCAGAGATCAGAACCATCCCGGAACACATCAGCGTCACCTTTGACAAACTCTTACCTGATTTTCTTGACCTTCATAAAAAAACCGCATGACAACCATGACTCAACTTACCCCTATGCTGCAACAATACCTTGAGATAAAGGGACAGCATGAAGACACGATACTCTTTTATCGCATGGGAGATTTTTACGAGATGTTTTTTGACGATGCAATCGTCGCTTCCAAAATACTCGGCATCACCCTCACCTCAAGAAACAAAAAGAGTGATGCTGTTCAGGTACCTATGTGCGGCATACCATACCATGCTGCCCAAACCTATCTGGGAAAACTGATTAGGGCCGGACGCCGCGTGGCCATATGCGAGCAGACCGAAACCCCATCGGAAGCAAAAGGAATTGTCAAAAGAGAGGTCGTCCGCGTAATCTCTCCGGGAGTCATTACCGACGACCTGCTCCTCGACTATAAAAGTAATAATTACATATGCTCTCTGGTTGTTAAAGAAACCGGTGGGCAAAGAATGTATGGCGCAAGTTTTCTCGACGTCAGTACCGGAGAATTTCTGGTCGGTGAATACGACGATAAAAACCGGGGAGATGAGGTCATTCTTGACCAACTGACCCGCCTTATGCCTTCGGAACTGCTCGTTTCGGCCAAGGAGCGAGATGCTCTCGATCCCTTAATTCAGCAGATATGCGTATCAATCCCCGGAGTCTGCATCACAGAACGTGACAGCTCAGCTTACCATGTTGTGGCTGCACAAGAGCTACTGCAAGATCATTTTGGCGTCGTCACCTTGGACGGTTTTGGTTGTGGCAGATTTTCTTCAGGTATCATCGCGGCAGGCACCTTGCTGGACTACATCCAAGAGACCCAGAAAACTGCAATAGACCATATCGAAAAACTTTCCCCACTTGATACCAATTCCATCCTGCATATCGACGATTCATCCAGACGAAACTTGGAACTCACCCAAACGCTTGTAGGTGGACAGCGACAGGGCTCCCTCCTCTCTGTACTCGATCACACTTGTACACCCATGGGGGCCAGGCTTCTTAAACATAACCTTCTTTTCCCTCTTCAGGATAAAAGCAGAATTATAAATCGCTTGGACGCCGTTACATTCTTTTTTAATAACAGCACAGTTCGTAAAGAACTACGAAATCTGCTTGAGCACGTGTACGACCTCGAACGACTCAATAGCCGCATGATACTCGGTTCGGGCAATGGCCGGGATATGCTTGCCTTGAAAAACTCCTTCGCCTCTCTTCCTGCCATTCACACCTTGCTTAATCAGTGTAACACCCGAAAACTCATCGACATTCGCGAGCAATTTGACACTCTTTCTGATCTCCACGAATTACTTGAAAAATCAGTGCATGACGAAGCCCCCGTCACACTCCGTGACGGGCATCTTATCAAAAGCGGATACAATGAAGAACTTGACCAACTGGTGTTTTTGCTTCGAGATGGCAAACAACTCATACTTGAGCTTGAATCCAAGGAACGTGCAACGACTGGAATTGCCAAACTGAAAATAGGTTTCAACAAGGTTTTCGGATATTTCATTGAGGTGAGCAAAATTCAGGCCGACAAGGTCCCCGACTACTATATCAGAAAGCAGACCCTTGTGAATGCTGAACGTTTTATTACTCCCGAACTTAAGGAGTTTGAGAATAAAGTTCTTGGTGCAGAGGAGAGACGAGTAGACCTCGAATATCAACTCTTCCTGTCAATTCGATCAAGGCTGGCTGAAAACAGCAGTCGATTATTGAAAACCGCCCAACTGCTCGCCCAGATAGATTTTCTTTCGGCCAATGGTGAGATGGCTCATAAATTTAATTATCGTCGGCCGGAGATACATGACGGCGATGAAATTATCATTACTGAGGGTCGGCATCCGGTCATAGAAAGAACTCTACCTTCAGGTAAATTTGTTCCCAATGATGTGCATCTCGATCAAGCAACCAACGAAGTACTCATAATCACCGGCCCCAATATGGCTGGGAAATCCACTGTGTTACGACAGACAGCACTCATTGTTCTTATGGCACAGATGGGTTGCTATGTCCCTGCGCAGAAAGCAGTTATCGGTATAGTCGATCGAATTTTCACCAGGGTCGGAGCCATGGATGATTTGCGACGTGGGCAGTCGACCTTTATGGTGGAAATGAGCGAGACCGCGAATATCCTCAACAATGCTACTGAAAAAAGTTTAGTTATTCTGGATGAAATTGGCAGGGGTACCTCGACCTACGATGGCTTATCCATAGCATGGGCAGTTGCTGAAGAGCTGGTGCAAAAAAATGGCAGAGGTGTGAAAACACTTTTTGCCACTCACTACCATGAGCTAACCGAGCTTTCAAAGACCAATCAACGAGCACAAAACTACTCAATCGCCGTACGTGAATGGCAGGGTACTATCATATTCCTCCATAAACTGGTGAAGGGAGGGACGAGCAGAAGTTATGGTATACAGGTTGCCGGTTTAGCCGGTGTTCCTGTTAATGTTGTGCTCAGGGCAGAAGAAATACTAAGAGAGATCGAACGTGGCAACTTCGGCTTGACCGCAGCTCCTCTGTTGAAACATAAAAAACCTTCAAGAATAAAGAAGCATCCTGATCAGCTGACACTTTTCTCTCCACCTTCGGATCCTATCAGGGACTATCTCCAGGAGATCAACCTTGATCAATGTGCTCCTCTAGATGCCTTAAACACTTTATATGCGTTAAAGGAGATGCTCAAGAACTGATAGCCATAATCTAGCCTTAAACACATGTTGCAGATTTTTCATACCCCTGCAATGCAGCCTATCACTCATTATTTTTCATGGTATGGACCTTAGGAGCTTAGAAATCTCTTTCTTGCTTTTTAGAAAGAGTTTCGTGAAAGTACTTATCCCGACTTATTTCCCACCTATAGGGGGAAGATAGGCTTTGGGACATATCTATGATGACCATCCGTAGCCTTAAAATCTTTACCACTATTTGCTTTGCCATGGTTGGTGCTTTTGAGTATAGTAATTTTGACTCCGATCAATTGTGGCATTTTTGTGCCCAAATCTTTCATTACGTTTTCATAAGAGGGATAGGATTTTTTATTTACCATGAGCAGCAGAACCTTTTGTATCTACTTCGTAATAGTGCTGCAGGTACTACTCTATCCGCTCCACGTTTTTTCCGCCGGCGTTGATATCAAGCAATCGCCGACAATTTCCAAACAATATGACGAAGCAAAATTTTATTTTAATCAGCTCCAAACGGAGTTGAGCCTTTCTGCCTCCCGAGATAACTGGTTAAAAGGGGCGAGTAATTTTCGACGGATATACCTTTCCAGTCCAAAATCAGATATAGCCCCTGCCTGTCTGTTTATGTTGGGACGTGTTTATGGTGATATGCATGATCACTTTAAGAAGAGTGTCGATCTCGACGAGGCTATATCCTATCTGAAAGACACAGCAAGGTTTTTTCCTCAGCATCGGCTTGCCGACGATTCTTACTTTTCACTTGCTCAAATCTATCTTGATAAACTCAATAATCCCAAAAAAGCAGCGGAATTTCTCGTTAAGATTGTCTCGGACTATCCCAATGGGGACATGCGTCCTATGGCAGAAGAACTCCTGAAAATTCTGTCGAAAGAACATGATATTCCACTGCCAAAAGTAATGCTTTCCTCTTCAGGTGATAACAATCTCAACTACGTTCTTCCAGTAAAATACTGGTCCTCTGACAACTATTCTCGCGTTGTAATTATGGCTTCAGGTCCCGTGAACTACAAAGATGTTTTGCTGGAAGAAACTGAAGACACACCAAGAAGACTTTATATAGATTTCCAGAAGAGTTATATTGAACCTCAGTATCGTTCCCCTGTTCCGATTGAAGATGGACTCTTGAGAAGTATTCGAACCGGACAGTTTAGTCCAGACACAGTCCGGGTTGTTTTGGATATCGAATCCATAAGTACCTATAATATTTTTAGCCTACCGGATCCATTCAGAGTTGTAATAGACGTACGAGGAAAGACTCAACACATAGTAACTGCCCCACCAATTACGACAGTCGTGGGTCCAAAACCTATCGTAATTACACAAGAAAAAAATCGCAAAAAAACGCTAATCGGAAACCGCCCAGACATCATCATCTTAAGGGACTCAAAAAAGGTTGCCTTTTCATCGTCTTCGTTTGAAAAGAACTCAAGTGTCGATGTCGTACCTGGAACCATGCCTCTTTCCCTCGCCCAGCAGTTAGGATTAGGGGTTAAAAAAATTATCATTGATCCAGGTCACGGTGGCAAGGACCCGGGAGCCATGGCCTTTGGGATGAAGGAAAAAGACATTGTACTGGATATCGCCAAAAAGCTTGCACCTGTACTTGAAAAAGAACTTAATTGCCAAGTAGTGCTCACCAGGGATAAGGATGTTTTTATTCCTCTCGAAGAACGTACAGCCATAGCCAATACCCAGAATGCAGATCTCTTTGTATCACTGCACATTAACGCTCATCCGTCAGCAAAGGTTCACGGTCTTCAAACCTATTACCTTAACCTCAGCACCAATGCCGAAGCAATGCGGGTTGCTGCAAGAGAGAATGCAATTTCTACTCACCAGATGAGTGATCTTCAGGATATTCTGTCCGATATAATGAAAAACTCGAAGATCAATGAATCATCCCGCCTTGCACAGCAGGTACACAATTCCATCATGTCCCAGGCCACCAGCAAAGGATACAAAAATATTAAAAACCTTGGTGTCAAACAGGCACCTTTTTATGTCTTGATCGGTGCTCAAATGCCCGCGATTCTGATAGAAATAGCTTTCATCAGTAACGAACAAGATGCCGGCAATCTAAAGGATCCCAGCTTTATTGCAATGGTCACCCAAGAAATCGCCGATGGTATAAGAACATATGTGAGTGATACTACGGCACAACTTTAGAAATACGCAGGCACCCTTCATTCTCCTGATTACTCACTTTTGTGATGCATTTGTATTTTTTTATTAAACAAACAAAAAAAGGGCCACTCTCCTCAGAAAGTGGCCCTTTTTACTGTCATCAGTACCGGCTAACGCTTTGCCACTTTTAAACGGGCAACTGCGCGCTGCAGAGCAATTTCCGCTCTTCTACGGTTGAAGTTTTCTGTTTGCTGAGCAGCCTGAGCAAGTCGCTTTTCAGCTCTTTCTTTTGCTCGCATTGCCCTTTCAACATCAATTTCACTGCCAACTTCAGCACTCTCAACGAGAAAGGTGATCTTATTGTTTGAGACCTCACAGAATCCCCCACTTATCATGAGGGATTCACGTTTCTTGCCATTCTCATATGTAAGAGTACCAATTTTGATTGTCGACAGAAAAGGTGCATGGTTAGCAAGTACACCGAAGTCACCACCGTAGCCGGGAGCGTTAACGATATCTACATCTTCGTTAACCTTCGCACCACTTGGAGTAACAACTTCAAGTCTTATCTGTTGTCCCATCGAATTGTCCTCTTGAGCAAATTATTTATGCCTTTGACTTAGCGTCTTTGGCCACGGCTTCATCTATGGAACCAACCATATAGAAAGAGTTCTCGTTGAGATCATCATGCTTTCCTTCAAGAATCTCTTTAAAACCTTGAACCGTATCCGCAACCTTTACAAATTTTCCCGGCATACCGGTGAACACCTCAGCAACGGTGAATGGCTGAGAGAGGTATCTCTGGATTTTTCTGGCTCGGGAAACCAGCTGCTGATCTTCCTCAGAAAGCTCATCCATGCCAAGGATTGCAATAATATCTTGTAGATCTTTGTATTTCTGAAGAGATACCTGGACACCACGGGCAACTGAATAATGCTCTTCACCGATAACGTTTGGATCAAGAATTCTGGATGTAGAGTCAAGTGGATCAACAGCAGGATAGATACCAAGCTCTGAAATCTGACGGGAAAGAACGACGGTACCGTCAAGGTGAGCGAAGGTAGTCGCAGGCGCAGGATCCGTCAAGTCATCCGCAGGTACGTAAACACACTGCACCGCAGTAATTGAACCTTTGGTGGTAGAAGTAATGCGTTCCTGCAGGGCACCGAGATCAGTCGCCAATGTCGGTTGGTAACCAACGGCAGAAGGAATACGACCAAGAAGCGCCGACACTTCGGAACCAGCCTGGGTGAAACGGAAGATGTTATCGACGAAAAGAAGTACGTCCTGTCCCTCTTCATCACGGAAATATTCTGCTGCAGTCAAACCGGTCAAAGCAACACGGGCTCGGGCTCCCGGAGGCTCAGTCATCTGGCCGTAAACGAGGGCTGCTTTTGGTAAAACACCAGAGTCCTTCATCTCATGGTAGAGATCGTTACCCTCTCGAGTACGCTCTCCAACCCCGCAGAATACAGAAATACCACCATGATGCTGGGCGATATTGTTTACCATCTCCATCATAATAACGGTCTTACCGCAACCGGCGCCACCAAAGAGCCCCATCTTTCCACCAAGTGGGAAGGGAACCAAAAGATCGATAACCTTGATTCCGGTTGCAAGAACCCGTACCTCAGTGTCTAACTCAGTAAAGGCAGGAGCATCACGATGGATCGGCAACATCTTATCTGATGTTATCGGTCCTAACCCATCAACAGGTCTTCCGACTACGTTCATGATACGGCCTAGAGAGGCAGGTCCAACCGGAATGGTAATTGGTAATCCGGTATCTCTTACCTGCATGCCTCTCACGAGACCATCCGTCTGGTCCATGGCGATACATCGACAAGCATTGTCGCCAAGATGCTGAGCTACCTCGATAACCAGATTATCCGCTACATCGTTTATGCCGGGGTTGGTTACGAAACAGGCATTCATGATGGCAGGCAGTTTACCAGGCTCAAATTCCACGTCTACAACAGGTCCGATGACCTGGGTTATTTTTCCTATTTTTTGCTCACTCATTGGGCTTTACCCCTCCTCAAAAGTCTTAGATTATCAAGATGATAAATTATTATTTCAGGGCTTCTGCACCGCCGACGATGTCCATAAGCTCACTTGTTACCGCAGCCTGTCGAGCCTTGTTATAAACGACGGTCAGGTTCTTCACGATATCCTTACATGCGTTGGTAGCATTATCCATTGCCGTCATTCGAGCAGCATGTTCACCTGCTCCCACCTCAAGCATGGAATGATAGATCTGCACATTGAGATACAGTGGCTGGAGGACATCCATTATTTCTTCACTGGAAGGTTCATAAATGTAGTCGCCGGAAGCTTTTTTCTCAGCACCCTCTTCAGCTTCAACGGGTTGAACGGGCAGAAACGGTACGACCGAAGGAACCTGGCGAGCCACCGATAAAAATTCGGCAAAAAGTATCTCGACTTTATCAGTTGTACCGGCCAGAAATTGATCTGCAAGATCAGTGGCAATTTCCCTAGCATTGAACATCTGAAAATTGGCCATTGTTTCTTTATAACTCTTTCTGACCTTGCCGGTTTTTCTTAAAAGCTGATGCCCTTTTTTACCGACACAGACGAGGGAAACTTTTTTGCCCGATGCTTCATATTCGTTCATCTTTTTTAATGCAAGCTTGATGATATTTGCATTAAAAGAGCCGCATAGTCCGCGATCAGAGGTAACAATAACCATTTCCACCGTTTTTACTTCACGGTTTTCCATCAAAGGAAAGGCATTGGTGTTGGCACCTCCAGACAAATTGGACATGGCATCATTAAATTTCGTAGTATACGGCCTGAAGGCCTCCATCTTTTCCTGGGCACCACGGAGTTTAGCCGCGGCAACCATATTCATGGCTTTGGTGATCTGGGCGGTTTTTTTGACGCCTGAGATCTTGGTTTTTACTTCCTTTAGAGTCGCCATATTTTGACCTTTGTGTGATTAATTAAGACCTTTGGTTGCCTTGAAAGTATCACCAAAGCTGGTCAGTACCTTGTTGAGTTTCTCTTTGATTGCGTCGGTAAATTGCTTTTCCGCGACCAAATCGGTAAAGATGCTCGGCTCATTGGATTCAATATAACTGTACAATTCTTTTTCGTAATCAGCCAGGGTATCAACAGGGAGTTTATCAAGATAGCCATTGGAACCTGAATACAGAATCGTTACCTGCTTTTCCATCGGCAGTGGCTGATACTGTGGCTGCTTGAGGATTTCAACGAGTCTTTCACCGCGGGTCAGTTTGGCCTGGGTTCCCGCATCGAGATCAGAACCAAACGCAGCAAAAGCTGCCAATTCACGATACTGGGCCAGATCGAGACGAAGTGTACCTGCAACCTGTTTCATCGCCTTCACCTGTGCAGAACCACCAACACGGGAGACTGAAAGACCAACGTTAATAGCTGGTCGAACACCGGAGAAGAAGAGGTTGGGTTCAAGATAAACCTGGCCGTCGGTAATGGAAATAACGTTTGTTGGGATAAAGGCAGAAACGTCACCAGCCTGAGTCTCAATGATTGGCAACGCGGTCAGGGATCCTGCACCGAGTTCATCATTTACCTTTGAAGAACGCTCAAGAAGACGAGAGTGGTTAAAGAAAATATCACCAGGATATGCTTCACGGCCAGGTGGTCGTCTGAGAAGCAGTGACAATTCGCGGTAAGCAACAGCCTGCTTGGAAAGATCATCGTAGATGATGAGGGCGTGCATTCCGTTGTCACGGTAGTATTCGCCCATCGAACATCCGGAGAACGGGGCAATGTACTGCATTGGGGCAGGATCAGAGGCGCAGGCTGAAACAACGGTGGTGTATTCCATCGCCCCGTGTTTTCTAAGTGCCTCAACAACCAGGGCAACAGTCGATTTTTTTTGACCAACAGCCACGTAGATACAATGCACATCGGTATTTTTCTGGGCGATAATTGCATCTACGCAAAGAGATGTTTTACCGATCTGACGATCGCCAATGATGAGCTCACGCTGTCCTCTACCAACGGGAGTCATGGCATCAACAGCCTTCGCACCGGTATAGCAAGGCTCGTGTACACCCTTTCTGGCAATAACGCCTGGTGCAAGCACTTCAATCTTAGATGTAAATTCAGAGTTAATAGGTCCCAACCCATCAATAGGAAAGCCGAGACCATCAACAACACGGCCTGACATGGCAGGTCCCACCGGAACTTCAGCAATTTTTCCGGTTCTCTTAACGATATCGCCTTCCTTGATATTGGACACGTTACCAAGTACGGCGCAACCTACGTTGTCGGCCTCAAGGTTCAGGGCAAGGCCCATGATTCCACCAGGAAATTCCAACAGCTCCATGGCCATACAGTTCTGTACGCCATAGACACGTGCAATACCGTCGCCTACGGAGATAACGGTACCAGTCTCGTTCAGGTCTACACTGGTCTCGTAGGCCCCAATCTGGTCCTTGATAATCTGACTAATTTCTGCGGCTTTAATCTGCATCTATTCTCTCCCCTTAATGGAATCTTTTAAACCTGCAAGCTGGGTTTTTATACTCCCGTCCAAAACCAGGTCACCAACCTGGGCAATGATACCGCCCATGATAGTTGGATCGACACTGGTTGTGAGTTCGACTTTCTTGCCTGTTAACTTTTCTAAAATTATTTGAACTTTTTCTTTTAACTCATCACTGAGCATAATTGCCGAAATAACATTGCCATGACTGATGTTTTTTGCTTCATCAACCATGGTCTGATAAGCTACAGCTATTTCCGGCAATATTTCAGCACGTTTTTTTTGAACTAAAAGATTCAGGAAGTTGCCCATGATTGTATCAACCTTCATGGAACCGACTATGCCTTTCATCACCTTTTCTTTGACATCCATGGGATAGAGGGGATTAGTCAGAGCATCAATGACTTCAGGATGCGTAGTATACAAATTTGACAACCCCTGAAGAACCTCATTGAACTCTTCGTATTTTCCCTGCTCCTGGCCTACGGAAAATATTGCCTTGGCATATCTTTTTGCGAGGATTGTCTGTTTCACTGTACGGCCCCCACTTTATCTAAATAAGTTTCAATAATCTTCACCTGGTCGTCCGCAGTGAGACTCTTCACAATGATTTCTTCCGCCAGTATCGCTGCCTGCTCGGCAACCTCGTTTTTAAGGGTCCGGCGTGCTTCAGTGACCTGATTTTGAACGGCCATCTCTGCCGAGCGCATTAAATCAGCAGCTCCCTGCTCGGCCTTTTCAAGAATCTTGGTTTTCTCCACTTCCGCTTGGGCGATTGCCCGCTCAACAACCTTATCAATTTCGGACTCTACCGTCGCAAGTTTGGTCTGAAATTCATTGTAGGATTTTTCCGCATCTGCACGATTCTGTTTAAGAGTCTCAATCTCATCCTTGATTTTCTTGCGGCGTTCTGAGAGACCGGATCCAATTGGTTTGGCTCCAAATTTGACCAGAATGATCATCAAGGCGATAAAGTTGACAACCCGCCAGCCGAGATCCTTGAGTTTAGCTGCCGACAGACTGTTGCGAACTTCATGGGCTCCTTCACTCTTCGCGTTAACTTCACCGTGTGCGTTACCGGCAGTAGCCTCTGCGCCATGGCCACTCTCTGCAGCAATCGCATGGTCGGCGGCCGGTGCATGTGCTGCTCGCTCAGCCGCAAAAACCGTTCCGAAGGATAGACCGAACCAAAGTGCCAATGTCAGCAGGCTCGAAAGCCTTGCAAAATGTTTCACTCTATTCATTATCAGAGACTCCTCCCCAGAATTTTGCTGGCCATGTCGGTTGCAAACCCAGTCAAATCAGACTGCAAACTGGCTCGCGCGTTAGCGATTTCAGACTTAAGCTCGGCAAGTTTCGAATCCTTTACTGCTTCAGCCTCTGCTTTAATTGCCGCTAGCTTCTCATCACCGGCCGTTTGTGCCCCTGCCCTAGCCGAATCCAGAGCTGCCTTTGCCTTACCAGAGGCCTGTGCCATCTTTGCATCAACTTCTTCCTGCCGAAGTTTTGCGTTTTTCTCAAACTTCGAGATCTCCTCTTGCATTCCCAGTAGTTTTCCAGATCTCTCCTTTAGAATCTTCCTTACAGGCTTGTAAAGAACTCCATTGAGGAGAAACATGAGTACAATCATGTTAATAACCTGAATAAACAAAGTGATATCTGTCGTAATCATGTTAGTAGCTCCTGCTTAACTAAGATAACGAAAAAAATAACATTCATTTACACAATGAATGATGACCGCAATACGAATAAGGTATATCTACAAAATAATGGCCTGAAACTACCCAGAAAAAAAATGAACGACCATTCACACAGCAAAAAATTCTTACTGTAAATATGCTACGCTGTCAACTATTTTATGTATTCCTTCCTCCGAGAAGTTGAAAGGCTCAGTTACACAAAAAAAGAATACGCACGAATTGCACACAGCCTGAAGTTTGATTTTAATCAACTATGATCCGCCTGCTGTAACAATTTTTTCACTACGTTAGGAACGGACCTAATTGCTTCACCAATTTTATCGGCCATGGGGCCCCCTGCCTGCGCCATATCCGGTCGCCCGCCTCCTTTTCCACCAACTATTTTTGCAATGCTGCTAACAAGCTCTCCTGCCTTTATTCTAGAGATTAAATCACTGCTCACAATTGCCAAAAGAGCTGCTTTACCATTAATAGTTCCACCCAGTACTGCGATTCCGGTTCCAAGGAGATCCCGCACTTTATCTCCAACCTCTCGAAGTGTCTTCGGACTATCGAGTGGAATCTCAGCACCAATGACCTTTATGCCATCTATAATTACTGCATTATCGAAAACAGTATTAAGGTCGGAGCTTGCCAATTGCTGTGACAATTCCGCAACATGCTTTTCTAAAGATTTTAGATTTTTAATTAGCGTATCGACTTTCCAAACAATTTCTTCTGAACTACCGGCATTAAGCATCGCGCCGAGCTGCAGCTCGCGCCGACGCATAGCTTGAACCTCGTCAAAGGCTGCTCTTCCGGCCAGGGCTTCGATTCGTCTCACTCCTGATGCGATACCACTTTCAGATTGAATTTTGAAAATACCGATCTCACCTGTCGCCCGCACATGAGTCCCACCACACAGCTCTTTACTAAAATCCGCCATGGACACAACGCGAACGTTCTCTTCATATTTCTCACCAAAAAGGGCGGTTGCCCCTCCTTTTATCGCTTCTTCTTTAGTCAAGATCTGCGTTGTAACTGGCGTATTTTCCATGATCTTTTGGTTTATCGAATGCTCGATTGCTTCTATCTCATCAGGCGAAAGCGGAGAAAAATGCGTGAAATCGAAACGCAGGCGATCCGGCCCCACTAAGGAACCCGCCTGTTTAACATGATCTCCAAGAACCTTTCTGAGTGCTGCCTGCAAAAGGTGCGTTGCCGAATGATGAGCCTCAATCGCCCGACGCCTTTCACCTTCAACGACCAAAGTAACTTCCGTCGAATCTGCCAGCTCCCCTTCGGTTATTTCGATTGCATGCAGGAGGATCTTCTCCCCCTCAACCGAAGTAGCAGTCACTATCGCTCTGCCACCAGCCCATACTACTTCTCCGCAATCACCAATCTGTCCACCCGACTCGGCATAAAAAGGAGTCCTGCCGACACAAAGTCGACCACGCTGGCCGGAGGTAAGTACTCCGACTCTCTCTCCTGCCATATTTAGCAAGCCCTCGACCTTAGTGCGCACCGACGACTCACTATAACCAACGAATTCTGTTTTTTTGCCGTCTTTTGCGAGACTTTTGACACCCTCACCAAGAAGCCTTACTCCTTCACCCTTTCGGGAGTGTCTTGATTTTTGCCGCTGGTTCTCCATCTCGCTTACAAAACCGGCTTCATCGAATCCAAGACCTCTCTCCAGAGCGACATCTCGCACAATATCAAAAGGAAAACCAAAGGTGTCATAAAGTTTAAAAATAAATCCACCTGGAATAACAGGCGATTTTTCTCCGGCTAGTCGGTTGACCTCCTCATCAAGAAGAGCAAGACCATTCTCCAGAGTCTCCCTAAAACGATCCTCTTCATTATTCACAACTTTGGCAAGCAAGGAGATTGCACCACCCAGATGCGGATATGCATCCAACATCTCACCGACCACTGCAGTTGTAACTTTTTCCATAAAGGATTTTTCCAAACCAAGATACTTCCCGTAACGAATAGCTCTGCGCATGATTCTGCGCAACACATAACCGCGGCCCTCGTTGGAGGGCAGTACACCGTCTGCGACAAGAAAAGTGGTAGCCCTGGCGTGATCGGCGATGACTCGCATTGCCGTGTCATCCTGATGATTATCACTGTATTTTTTTCCAGATAGCTGCTCTAGTGTTGCGATAATCGGATAAAAGAGATCTGAGTCATAATTATTGAACTTGCCCTGCAGAACTGCAGCAACCCGCTCCAAGCCCATGCCGGTATCAATACTCGGTTTGGGCAGTGGGGTCAGTTTTCCGTCCTCAGAACGATTGAACTGCATGAACACCAGATTCCAAAGCTCAAGAAAGCGATCACAGTCACATCCCAAGGCACAGTCACTTCGACCACACCCCGCTGCCGGACCCTGATCAATATGAATCTCCGAACATGGCCCACACGGACCGGTATCACCCATGGCCCAAAAATTGTCCTTCTCACCCATTCTGACTATCCGCCCTTTTGGCAGATCTTCGATCTTTTCCCAAAGTCTCTGTGCCTCATCGTCATCCTCGAAGATTGAGACCCAGAGTTCTTGCGGATTTAGACCAAGTTCTACCGTGAGGAAATCCCAGGCAAAACGAATAGCATCTTCTTTGAAGTAATCCCCAAAGGAAAAATTTCCTAACATCTCAAAAAAGGTATGGTGCCGGGCAGTATACCCTACGTTTTCCAGATCATTATGTTTTCCACCCGCCCTGACACAACGTTGGCTGGTAACTGCCCTTATATATTCCTTTTTTTCCTCCCCCATAAATACAGTCTTGAACTGAACCATTCCCGCATTGACAAAGAGGAGGGTGGGATCGTCCTTGGGCACAAGAGAAGAACTATCGACAACCGTGTGGTCGTGATCTTTAAAGTATTTTAGAAACCTGCTTCGAATTTCGTTTCCTTTCATAATTTTCCGTCGGCATGTATTAAATTGAATATTTTATGGTTCACATCAGTTCGATGTGACGGGTTTACTTGAGTTGAAGACGGTTATTCTTGCCGTGCAATAATAAATGGGAGAATTTGTTTAAACTCGGGGCTGCCTGCCTTACCAAGAAGTTCGTAAATCAACATTTCAGATGATCCCAGAGAGACTCCCAGACTCTGTAACCTCAGCATCCCATCTCGATGATCGTCTATGCTTCTTGACGACACACCATCAGTGACAACCCAAACGTCCAGTCCTTTCGCCAAAAGCCCCATGGCCGTCTGGTATATGCAGATATGCGTCTCGACACCAACAAGCACAATGGTATCCACCTTTTTCGGTAGTCCATCGATAAACAACGCGGTTTCTTGGTTGGCAACAGCATTGAACTCCACCTTGTCAATTTGTGGAATATCACCCATCAGAGATTCAACGATTGACACGTAAGGCCCCAATCCCTTTTTATACTGGGTGTTGGCTAAGATCGGGATTCCAAGGATCTTGGCACAACGAATCATAAGTTGAACGGTTGCTGCTACTTTTTCTGCATCTTTAATCTTTGACATGAGTTTCTGCTGCACATCTATGATCTGCAGACAGACATTTTCTGAAGTCAGAAGCCTCTTTTGCATAGTTTACCCTCCATAAAAGAATCAACCATTTAAGTATCTTTTCCAATAAACTCGTTTCTCCTTTGAGATTCAAGCTTATCCTTACTTCGACAAAAAAAAGATGGTATCTTTACCAATCGAGCACGAACACCTAATATAAATTCGAGATAGGCATGCCACACAAATTTCTGAAACGGACAATGTCGACAGGAAGGAGGGGGAAATTTGGTGATCGCATTATTATGGTGAGGGCAAAGACACCGTAATAGCGTACCTAACGTTTGCAGTTAGAAGACGCATGGACAACCACTCGCCAGGACGGGAGTATATTGATATCGTAGAATACGATCCCTATACGATTCCTTTACAAGAGGCTCGATAGAAACGAAAATAAATATTGCATGACAACAGCTATGGACAGTATTGTTGTGGCACTGTTAACTCTGAATGGCTTAGCACTGAGTCTGCTTTAAAATAACTGTTCGATGTAAAAAAAGCCTTTACAAAGTAAGCGCAGCTATTAAACTAAAGAATGAAATACTTCCGTAGGGAGATGCAATGCAAGACGAACAAATATTTATGATGTCAAAACTGCTCAAATCGATGTCCCATCCCATACGATTAAAAATTCTCTGTTTACTTCAGGACAAAGAACTTTCAGTTGGTGAGATCAGAGAACAGGTAAAAACAACCAATGCGAATGTTTCCCAGCACCTAAACATTCTGAGAGGCCAGGGGATCATCGATTACCGCAAGGATGCTAATTTTATTTTCAATAAAATTACTGATAAACGCATTTTGGAACTGATCCAGAAGATGCGACTCCTTTTTTGCCCGGATTTTTAGCACAGGAATGGGATGTATCATTCTGTTTCTGACAACACACAGGATACAATACAATGATCGTTTCAGACTGGATACATGTTATTGCCGGATCTTTTATTATTCTCAGCCTCTCTTTAGGGGTTGAGGTGAGCCCTGTGTTTCACAGCAAATACTGGCTCTTATTTACCGCATTCGTCGGCCTCAACCTCTTTCAATTCGGGATTTCCAAGTTCTGTCCACTGGGGTATATCTTAAAAAAGTTCGGAATTCCTGAAAATCGACCGTAAGCAAAAGCATCAATCTCTACTTTTCTTCCATTAGAGCACTACAGGACGCACGCCAACAGCAGGCGATCTCCGAGCAGCATTCTCTTCGCCGAAAGCAGGATGTATTACCTTCTTTCTCCTGAATCCTGCAAATAAGCTCTGCAAGCTTAACTCCTTTTTCCTGTGGAATATCGAGCACAAGAGCTCTTTTCCTGGCCAGAGAAAATAATTTTGGTCCTTTTTTGTATTTTTTATCCAACATATAATCCCCCACTTAGTCCCTTTAGATCTGTTCTTTGAAAAGCATTTTTTTACATTATTCGGCATCCTCACCGACCATTGGTTGGTTATTTTGCAAACTCCAATATATTGTACCGCCATCAGACAGAAACGCACACAAAAAATAATCCCCAAGTAAACTCAGCCTAAATAGGTAAAATATGGTATTCTTCGACAATAGGGTGCATGCCATTCAAGAACTGACCATTTCTACCATCTATCGATACCGGATCTCCGAAACTAATTCGCACTCCGGCTATTTCACAATACTGATCGGCTTCGAATACTTTCAAACTGCTGCAACCGACGACACAGGTCTTCTCAAGCCGAACAGCAACAACGGATGCATGGGAAGTTTGTCCCCCCCGGGAGGTAAGAAGTCCGTCCGCTTCACTGACCACCTTGATATCCTCCGGCACGGTATCCTGTCTGATAAGAATCAGCGGAGTACCGGGATCTGATTTTCGTAACAAGCGGATATTCTCTTCCGTAAAAACCGCCCTGCCGGAAAGCGCCGACCCTGACACTCCGACCCCTTTGCCCAGGTGGGCGGCTGCCAGAGCTTCACTCTCTACGAAGACATTAAGATGCTCCTTTTTCTTGATGGTAATCATATCCCTTGTTTGCAAAATAAAAAGTTCATCCGGTTCAGGTCCTTCGAAGGTAAACTCGATTTCCTGAGGGTTCCACCGTTTTTCATAGACTAACTCCCGGGAGATCTCCAATAATTTCTTGTAAATGTTCGGAAACCGAACCTCCATTGTCTGATCTACCGATCGACCATCAAGTTTTGCCTGTTCGACAGAGACTGCGAAACTGGAAACCAAACCGGATACAATGTCTTCCCCTTGATCCCCATAGGCGTAATCACCCCAGAGTGCTACCCGCTGAACCTTGCGGTAGGGATGAGCCGTAAAAACGACCCCCGCTCCTGATTTATCATTCTTATTACCAAACACCATGGCCTGCACAATTACTGCAGTGCCCCAGGAATCCGACACATCCATAATCTTTCGATATTCAACGGCCTTCTGGGTTTCCCAGGAGTCAAGTACCAATTGGATGGCATTCACCAGCTGCAGCCATGGATCATCGGGAAGAATGAGTCCCTTTTGCCTGATCAACTGCTGATAGGAGAGAGCGAGCTCCCGCATCTGTTCTGATGAAAAATGTCGTTTCAGACTCACATTATATTTGGCCTTGGCATTGTTCATCAGGGTCTGAAAATCTTCCCTGCCGACGCCGGAAATCATAGCCCATGATTGCAAAAACCGCCGATAATTATCCCAGGCAAAATAGGCGTTCCCCTGATTGGCAATAAATTCAGCAATCGTTTCTTCGTTAAAACCGACATTATGGACGGTAGCCATCATCCCCGGCATGGAGATCGCTCCACCACTTCGTACCGACAATAACAAAGGTGATTCCGAAGAACCGAAGGTCTTGCCGGTCAGCTGCTCAATTTCCGTGAGCGCACCCCGGACCCCCTGCATGAATTCATCGCGTGTCTTGGCGTAGCCGAACACTATGTCCCGGCAACGAAAGACCTCAGTGGTGATAACAAAAGCAGGGGGTACCCTTTTCCCATCCCTAGTCAGCGTTGCAAGATTATATCCCTTATTGCCCAGATGAATAAGATTATCTGTAAAAGGATTCGGCTTATGCAGCATGGACAATGCTCTCTCCGGGTTATAAGTCATCAATAAATCGAGCTTTTCCTGATCAAGTAGATCCTTCTGGTTTTCGAGGGTCTGGAGGATTCGAAGGATAAAATTATCCAGATGCTGCAGGCCGAAGGTTGAGGAGATCAGTTCACGTAAAAAGATTTCGGACAACCTCTGTACCGTCGTCCCGATGTCTGATTCATCATAAAAATTCCTGAACTTATCAAGGATATTTTCACGACCGATCTGGGGAATGATAATCGATAGATTATTCTGGTGAATGTTCGTATAAAATGCGTAAATTATATCTTTTACTCCCTCAGACATCCCGCGGAAAATATCAAGATACTGGGTGTAGGAAAAGCGTCTCACCTTGAGGGAATTTTCGAGAAGCGCGAGATAGGTGAAAAGCTTGCGGGAAGTGATACCATCTACGACCAGCGCCCTCAGGAACAGCTTGATGCAACGAACAATATTATAGAAGGTGGCCTGGGTGATAATAGAGAGATTGACTGTTTCCGGCAACTTCTCCAGATAGATGTTCGCCAGATTCTCCAGACGAAAGGTCAGGCTGAGTGCATCAAATTTACGTTCTTTGTATCTGCCGTACACAGACGGAATATCAACGGCAATATGCCGTTTATAATAAATGTCCTCCTGTGCTTCGAAGGTTTTTTCGGACAGAATAATACTTTGTAAGCCTTCAAGGGCTGTCAGCAACGCCTCGAGACAATGCTCGGTATCAGAATGATCAAGACCGGAAAGGAGTTGCTCCATCTCCGGAAAGCCATCATTTACCGCCCTGGTAATTTCCGAATGTAATTGCAAAAAACCCAGTTTATATTTTTTATGGAGCAGTTTGTACATTCGAATCAACAGTTCAAATCGCCTGACTTCGTGGGGATGCAGGTCCGTCTGACGCTGGAGAAATGCAGTAATGCGATCGCTGTCCAGCGAAAGAATACCCTCCACCCGATTGATCCCCATCTCATTCCAGAATCTCTCAAGCAGGACAAACTGATCATCGATATATTCGCCCTTCGTCTTCACCTGGCTGTACACTTCGTCCGGAATATACGGAATGAGACGCAGCTTATCCCTGGTTTTCCAGAAGAGAATTATTGCCTGGATGAAATCGACAATCAGATTCGAGCTTTCCACATGCCCCTGCTTCCTCAGAAAATGAATCAGGACATCTTTTCGTTTATGGATCTCGTCAAGTTCTGTCGAAACATCACGCAATTCTCCCTCAGACCCGATTTCATTAAAGAAAACCGGCATCAGCTTAGCAAACTGCTTGGACAGGTTGTAGATCGGTTCAATGGGATGATTCAACAGCTGGGTAATGTCCCGCTGGAACAGATCGGTATCTTTTATGCATGTTCCAGAGAGTTTGAGGTGGATTATGAGAGCGGAAAAAAGTGTCGAGCACCACTTAGGTTCACGCATAATCAAGTGCAACCACACTCGAATATTAGCCAGGTGGGCAGGATTGGCAAGGGGTTGCCAGTTTTCATCTACCCCAACGACACTCGCATGCTGAAAGCCAAAACGCACAACCCCCCAGAGAAACGCCTCCACCATACGGCTATTACCGCGATCGAAAACTTCAGCTCCAAGCACCTGTATACACTGCAAGGAGGTATGTGGATATTTGCGGACATTAGCCTTAAGCAGCTCAAAGGCGGTCAACAGGAACTCTTCAATCTCTTCAAAGGTCTGTTCCCTGATCAACTGGACCAGACTACGATTGATCTCCCGCAAAGTTTCCTCATGGATAAGGTACAATCCTTTGGTATCCATGATCTTGAAGAGGAAAAGCAGTTTTCTGTTCTCGTTGAAATAATGCAGAAAGGCCCTGCCCTTCTGCTCTAATTGTCTAAAGACTTCTTCGGCCTCCACGAGTTTATTGGGCATCTCCCTGTAATACTTAACGATATCGATATGGTCGGGAAGTTCGAGCATTCTCTGCAATCCGCTTCTGGGATCTTTTTCCAGAGGCTGCGCCTGCAAGACCATGAGGTGTTCTTTCATTACTTCATGGGAAATGGATCGAAACAGCTGGGAAGAGTGGAAATCGGTCACCGGAATGGAACAACGATCAAGGAACCAGGCAAGGGGATCGTCCTCCTGCAACCAGTACCCATAGCAGCGGTTAAGAATAGTCTGTACAAGTCTTGCCAGGGGGAATAAGTCAAACTGATTCTGATTGTCAGCGGTCATCTCCAGCAACCGTTTGGCAATTTTATTTAATGGATGTTGTCCGTGAACAATCTGGACCATGATTGGTCGATCAGTCTTATCCAGATCCGCAAGTTGCTCAAATACAACATTTAATTCCGGACCGAACCGTTGTAGATCTTCGACGGTGAATTTATTGACCAACGTATCGAGCCATACCATCTTAGCCCCGACAACCTGGGAAAGAAGCACGGGATCACGCTTGGTATCTTGAAGAGCCTCCATAAAAAGATGGGAAAAAAGGCGAAAAGCATAGGGTCCCTTCTCATGAATTCGGTAGTGATTGAAGTTTTTCAGAACGAAACTACGCAACTGAGGCAAAACGATTTTCCAGTTTCGAAATGGATGACAGACCTCATAGAGCAATTTCTCAAGTGTCGAGTGCAATCCCTTGAATTGCTCGACAACCTCAAGCAAAACCAGGAGCTCCGGATCGATGACAACCTGTCCTGCCGTCTCAAGTAAATTTGCTTTAAGCGCGTCAGACTCAATTGTTGTACTGCTTTTTCTTGTTTCCATATCCGCCTTGTGCCCTTCTTGATATTGGCAGTGATTATTTTTTCTCGATAAACCGATGTCGAAGTATAATGAAAACCTGCTTGCCATAGCAAGGGATAAAAAAAGCGCCTTTGAAGAGAACTCCAAAGGCGCTTTTTTTTATAACCCATTGAAGCGCTACGTCATATGGCCTTATTCTCCTCCATGTGCAGAATAAGGTCGAGCATTCTGTTTGAATACCCCCATTCATTATCGTACCAGCTCATCACTTTTACCGTTGTTCCAATAACCTTGGTTGACTGTGCATCAATTACTGAGGAATGGGGATCGCCCTGAAAATCTATGGAGACTAGTGGCAAATCGGAATAACCGAGATATCTGTTTGCCGCCTCTTTAAGGGCTCGGTTCACCTCGTCCACGGTAGTTTCTTTTTCCACTTCCATTACCGCATCAACAAGAGAAACCGTGGGAGTCGGCACCCGAACGGCAAGACCGTCAAATTTCCCCTTCAACTCTGGAATAACGAGGGAAACGGCTGCTGCGGCTCCGGTTTTGGTTGGAATCATCGACAGTGCTGCGGCCCTTGCACGCCGTAGATCGGAATGAGGGAAATCCAACAGGCGTTGGTCACCGGTATAGGCATGGATAGTGGTCATCAGGCCGCGTTTTATACCAAACTTATCAAGGATGACCTTAGCAAACGGTGCCAGGCAGTTGGTGGTGCACGATGCATTTGAGACCACATGATGAATTGTCGCGTCGTATTCATCCTCATTCACGCCCATGACGATGGTTTTTACATTTCCTTTCGCAGGTGCAGAGATAATCACCTTGCCGGCACCGCCATCAAGATGACCCTGGGCAGATTCAGCATCTCGAAAAATACCGGTACATTCCGCAACATAATCAACCCCCAGCGCTCCCCAGGGGATATCGGCAGGGTTCCTATGACTGGAGACTGCAATTTCCCGGCCATCGACAACAATGCCTTTTTCATTACTCTGAACATCCTTTTCATAGATTCCCATCACCGAATCGTATTTCAAGAGGTGACCCAGGGTTGCATTATCGGTCAAATCATTGATAGCCACGACTTGAACATCAGAAAAAGCTGCGTCCTTACTGATCGCTCTGAAAATGTTTCTGCCGATCCGGCCAAAGCCGTTAATACCTATCTTTACTGTCATAGTTCTTCTCCTGTAGTCTATCCTATCTCTCCGCCCATGCGGATGGTTCGGTATACCCGGCCAGAATGTTCTGCATTTGCTGACCGAATTATCTCATTGATTTTTTTGTGCAATAAAATCGCTCTTTCATTGGCAGATCTGCGTCTTTCTGGCTTCACGATACAGATCCAGATATCTCTGCATAACTTTTGTCCAGGTATATTTCCGTGCTATCTCTTCTACCGCCTTGATCTGAATTTTTCGTTTTACCTGCTCATCGACGTATAAAGCCAACGCTCTCCGAAGAGCCTCAAGCAGATCATCAGGTGATTCACCCTGATAGGCTATTCCTGTAACATTATCTCTCACCTTCACTAAACCACCTACATGGTGAACGATAGGGATATTTCCAAAAAGTTGTGCAATAAAATCTGTCAAACCACACGGTTCATATCTTGATGGAATAATAAAAAAATCGCCGGCAGCATAAATTCTGTTAGCCAGCAACGGACTAAAGCCCCTCAAAAAGCACATTCTGCCGCGTAACCGTTCATTTTCAGTAAGAGTAATCAATCGTGATTCGAGGTCATTGGCACCGTTACCGAGAATGAGCATCTGCATGTTCTCATTTTGCTCCAGTACAACCCCCAGCACTTCAATCAGGAGATCTACTCCTTTCTGCTCACTGAGACGTCCTATAAAGGTAAAGAGAGGATAATCCACCCTGTTGTTCAAGGTACCGAAGCGTTCGGCACCCTCGATTTCCCCACCATCCGCAAGCGTGGAGAGGAGGGCCGCTTTACAACGCATCTTGCCGGAAAGAGTATCCTGGCTTTTTCCGGGGTCAAATAACATTTCCGGATCGTCACCGGCAATGACCGCGGATGAAAAGCAAACAGGGTCAATACCATTGGTCACCCCTTGCAAAACGATGTTGCGCTTTTTCAGCTCATGGCCAAGCCCCCCTGTCAACAGATCACTCTCCGTTTCCTGCAGTTCCCTGGCATAATTTTCGCTCACTGTATTGAGGACTGCATAGCGACCGGCAACGAGAAAAGGGTCGAAATTGAAATCCAACAAATTGGTGTCGATCACATGGTCCGGTAATCCGGTAATTGACCGTGCGTAGGGGATATCAGCTACTTCCTGATGATAGCCAAGGCCCGCATTGTGGATAGTGACCAGGCACCCCGTTCCCCTGAAATAATTGCGATACCCCGGGGTTTCACGTATGAGTGCAGGCAGTATTGCCGTGTGTCCATCATGGCAATGGATCACATCGGGTTTTTCACCGAGACTGACCATCAGCTCAAGTGCCGCTTTTTGGTGGAGAAGATTCATGGCAAAATAGTCGTGGTGTCCCATGGATTTTTTCTGCCAGGACAACCTGTTTTCATCAACCTCGGTGTAGGTATAGACGTCGGATTTTTCGCTAAATCGCTTGGCATCAACAAGATATATATGTACTCTGTTTATCTTTTGATAGAAATAACACACCTCTTCAGAGACAAGGCTATCTGGTAGATGCATATCGATCCGTAGTTGTAGTCTCCGGTCCGGGCATAAAGAATCCTGTACCTGCTGAAAACCGAGGTCATCAACCTTTATGAAACCGTACAAGGGGAGCACTACATGAAGTGAGCGTCCCGTCCAACGAGCAAGAGTCTCAGCCAACTGACAGCTAACATCCTTCACACCGCCGGCACCGGCAAGATTTCCGTACTCCCTGCTCAGCATCCAAATGTTTTTTATCTGCTCTTCCTGTCTTGCCACTCTTGTTCCATTCCCTCTGAATCTTAGTTTTTCAAGCTTTTTGAGATGTCACTTTCAGTACATACAAGGTATTATAATATTCGCAAAAGAACCGATGTCAAGTATCCGGCAGCATCGCAGAAAGCGATGGACACTCTCCAATAAACTTGGCGAGCCATGACATCTTGTCCATGGGAGTCGTCTGGGTTCTTATTTTGGCAAAGATTGACCGCCGGGTAAAAAGAACCTATATTTGTTGTTTTCAACTTTATTCTCATTACAAGGTAAATATTATCTTGAGTTTTCAGAAAGTAATGACTTATTCTGCATCTACTTCTGCATCTACTTGGTTTATAGTGAGAAGCAGAGCTATCGTTACTTTGGCATTTATACAGGAGAACCTATGCTCAGCGGCAAATTGAAAATCAGTACCACAGCGAAGATGGAACTTGTCAACATCACAGCAGAACTTGACAAAGTCATCAAGAGTCGGGAAATTTCTTCCGGGATGATCTTTCTTTTCAATCCGCATACCACCGCGGGGCTCACTATCAATGAAGGTGCAGATCCCGATGTTTGTCTTGATATTATTAGCTGTCTTGAACATATCGTCCCTCGCAACCTGAACTATCGTCATGCGGAAGGGAATTCGCCGTCTCATGTTATGGCCCTGCTGACCGGCAGTTCGCTGACCATCCATATAAACAACGGCAGTCTTCAGCTTGGCACCTGGCAAAAGATTTTTTTCTGCGAATTTGACGGCCCCCGGAGTCGTACAATTCATTGGAAAATAATTTCCGACCTTGCATAATCTGCTTCCTTACCCCATTTGAACACTAATGCTAAAACCAGACCCATCGAAAATATGCTTTGGACTGACCGAAGAAATTGATCGACAATCACTCGCCACATTTCTCAAACTTGGCGGACAGGAGGATTTTTCGAAGCTCTTTTCCGAGCGACTGTCCAGCGAAGAGATTATCCAATTTGTCGATCATTTCATGGACCTGTTAAGAAAACATCTGAGTGAAAACGAATACCACCGTATATTTCTTGGCGATTCACACCATCACCACGATCACAAGGAGTAAGCTGTGGGTTTTACAAAACTCTACGATCTTCGTAGCTACCTGGAAGTTCTCAAAAAAGAGAACCAACTGCTCATTATCGACCAGGAAGTCGATCCTTATCTTGAAATTGCTGAAATCCATCGGCGCATCATCGCCAGAGGAGGGCCTGCCCTGCTGTTCACCAAAGTTAAAGGCTCCGACTTTCCTGTCACCACCAATCTCTTTGGCACCAACAAGAGGCTCGAACTTGCCTTTGGCAACAAGCCACAACAATTTGTCCGCGACATCGTTCGGCTCGCTGAGTCTGTCATGCCACTCTCGGTTGGTAAAATCTGGGATAATCGTCGCCTCTTTTTCGATGGACTGAAAATAGGCTTAAAGTCCAAAAAAAACGGCCCCATCCTTGAAAACCGCCAGACTCCGGCAAAACTTAGCTCTTTACCCATGTTGACATCCTGGCATAGCGACGGTGGGCCATTCGTCACCTTGCCTCTCGTCTATACCGAGCATCCCGACGGTAAAGGTCATAACCTTGGAATGTACCGAATCCAGAGACATGACGATGTGACAACCGGCATACACTGGCAGATCCATAAAGGTGGAGGGTATCATTATTTCGAGTCGGAAAAACAGAACCGCCCTCTCCCTCTGACTCTTTTCATAGGCGGTCCTCCTGCCCTAATGCTTTCAGCCATTGCACCACTTCCTGAGGACATTCCGGAACTCATGCTTACCTCCCTGCTCATCGGTGACAAACTCATGATGACTGATGATCCCTTAGGAGGACACAGACTTGTTGCCAATGCCGAGTTTGCCATCAAAGGTATGGTTCCACCCCACCTGCGCCACCCCGAGGGGCCATTTGGTGATCATTACGGTTATGATTCACTGAAACATGATTACCCTGTTTTCCAGGTAAGTCATCTCTATCACCGCAATGATGCTATCTATCCTGCAACCGTAGTCGGCCGTCCCAGGCAGGAGGATTTTTTTATAGGTGATTTTCTCCAGGACCTGCTCTCTCCCCTCTTTCCTTTGGTTATGAAAGGCGTAAAGGAGCTGAAAACCTTTGGAGAAGCCGGTTTTCACTGTTTGGCAGCTGCAAAAGTGTCCGACAGGTACCCAAGAGAGGCATTTGCCTGCGGTTTGCGTATTCTCGGCGAAGGACAGCTTTCTCTTACAAAATTTCTCATCGTCACAGATGGAGATATTGATATCAATGATTTCGGACGGATGTGGATCCATGTACTCGAAAGGGTACAATGGCAACAGGACCTTTTCGTTTTTGCCAACGTCTCGCAGGATACGCTGGATTACACCGGGCCTTCCGTCAATAAAGGCTCTAAAGCTATGCTCATGGGACTTGGCAAAGAGAAGAAACGTGAGTTGCCTAAAACGTTTTCTTCTAAGCTCCCTCATGGTTGCATAAAACCAAAAGTATTTCTGCCAGGAACTCTGGTTGTCCAAGGATGCAGCTACAACGAAAATCCCGGCCTGGCAAAACAGCTTGCCGAAAGCGATGAACTCCAAGACTGGCCGGTCATTGTTTTGGTAGATAACTGTGACGAAGCGACCTCTTCCATGAAGGAATTCCTTTGGTCGATTTTCACCCGCTTCGAACCCGCCGCCGACATTCATGCCAAAACGTTGTCGGTCAACCGTTTCCACGTCGGCCTTCAGCCTCCCGTTGCTATTGATTGTCGAATGAAACCTTGGTACACCGATATCCTGGAAGTCGATACAGCGACCAAAGAGCTGGTAGACATGAGATATTCAAAAATCATTCCTGCTGAATGGCGATGAGCACTCCTATACGAATACAAAAATATATTGCTCAATGTGGCATAGCCTCCAGACGGAAGGCCGAGGAGTTCATTAATGCCGGCAGGGTTGCCATAGACGGTGAAATAGTTAAAGAAATGGGTGTCTGCATTATTCCTGGTGAAAACAGGATAACTTTCGATGGAAAACCGGTTGAAGCCAAGGAGCAACTGGTCTATTACCTGCTCAACAAACCCAAAGGCTATGTTACAACTCTTTCCGACCCTCAAGGACGGCCTATTGTCACCTCACTTATCAAAGATATCGATGCCCGCCTCTTTCCGGTCGGCAGATTGGATCTTGATACGGAAGGTGCTTTAATTCTCACTAATGACGGTGAATTGGCCCAGAAAATTCAGCATCCGAGCCATGGAATTGATAAAACCTATGAGGCATTGGTCAAAGGATGCCCCAAAAAAGACACAATCGAACTCCTCAAACACGGCATTTTTCTTGAGGGAAAGATGACATCACCTGCCAGAGTCTCTGTGGTGGCAAAAGTGGGTACAAATTGTCTTATGCAAATTACTATTCACGAAGGCAGAAAGAGACAGGTCAGGAAAATGTTCGGTTTCATAGGTAACCCTGTCCTACACCTTAAGCGAACAGCCTATGGCAAACTCTCTTTGGGTCGGATGGCCCTCGGTGACTACAGACAACTTAACCCTTCAGAATTAAAAAAGATCTTTTTATAGAATTTTCTTTACAAATCACCAAATAGCTGATTAAATCTAAACAGTTAGGTGGGTGGCTTTTGTTATAAAACGAGTTTTTTTACGCATAACATCTTGATTTTTCGTTGTTTTTTTGCTTTTTAGCTTCCAACTAAAGACTTAAACCTGATCTATTGTTTACAGATAGTATCTTGCGAATGCAGGTGGATGAAGGACCTAAATTTGATTTCCGGAGATAGGAGTTACGTATGAATAAATCAGAACTCATTGAGGCATTGGCACAGGATATTAATGTACCTCATCGCGAAGCCGCTGCAATAACCAATACCGTTATTGAGACGATGACTGAGGCACTGGCCAAAGGGGAGAGCATTGAGATTCGCGGCTTTGGCAGCTTTGTTATTAAAAAATATGATTCATACGAGGGCAGGAATCCTAAAACTGGGAAGAAGATTCAGGTTAAACCAAAACGGCTTCCTTTTTTCAAAGTAGGCAAGGAATTGCGAGAAAAAGTGAACAACGGTAAATAGATTGCGCATCGGCACCCGATCAATTTAACAACGTCTGGGTCTGGTTACTTGACGAAACAAACCAGGCGTTGTTCGGGTTCACTGTTGTCGTTTAACATGGGATCATCTCACTTTTACCCTTCTACAATCCCGCCTATCAGGTCATATACCTGGGTTTCGGCGATGCGTACTTGAACTATATCTCCAGGATTGGCAACACCATCATTTATATATACACAGCCATCTACTTCCGGAGCTTGGTATCGCGTTCTCCCCTCCAGCAACAGATCCGTTTCCCTGCTCACTCCTTCAACCAAAACCGGTTCGACTCTACCAATATATTTTTTCTGGATTACCGAGGACGACTTCGATTGTACATCAAGAAGATAGTCCCGTCGCTTGAGTTTTTCCTCCTCCGATACCTGGTTGGGAAAAGTCTCCGATGGACAGCCCTCTTCATTGGCATATGGAAATACGCCAACATGATCGATCTTAAAATGCTGTAAGAATGTTTCGAGCTCCAGGAAATCATTTTCTGTTTCTCCAGGAAATCCAACAAGAAACGTCGTCCTGAGAGCTATATCAGGAAGAATGGACCTGATTCGATTGATAGTCGCAAATAATTGTTCTGAATTATAGCGACGATTCATTGATCGAAGTATTTTATCACTGACATGTTGCATCGGAATATCGAGATACGGCACTAACCTAGGATTTCCCGCCATTAATTCCAACAATTCATCACTAATTCCAGTAGGATAGAGGTAGAGCAGACGAAACCACGGGATAGATGTTCGACTCAGCAACTGTTCCATCAGTTGGACAATATTTTGTCCATTGCCCAAATCATTGCCATACGCTGTACTATCCTGAGCGATAATCGAGAGCTCTTTTACTCCGTGTTCCTGTAAATTCAGCGCTTCATCGGTAAGATCATCAATGGTCCTGCTACGCAATCGACCTCGGATAGAAGGAATCATGCAATATGAGCAACTATTGTCACAGCCTTCCGTTATCTTCAACCATGCCCGGAATGCAGGCGTAGATATCACACGGGGAGTAACGCTTGACATGAGCATTCGACCCGGCAGGAGTACCTTGCTCTGCAAATCTCCATTTTCCATCTGAGCAACATACACCGCAATATCTGCGGCTCCCTCTGTACCTAAAAAAAGATCTATTTCAGGAAGATCTTCCAGTAATTTTTCCTGGTAACGCTGGACAAGACAACCGACGACAACAATTTTTTTTCCAGGCGAACGTTCTTTGATCCTGACCAACTCAAAAATTTCCGAGATAGCCTCTTCCACTGCCGGTTGGATAAAGCCGCAGGTATTAAGGATGAGGAGGTCGGCATCATCAGGATCATCAACTAAATCCCAGCCTGCTGAGGCCATAGAACCAAGCATGACCTCTGAATCAACTAAATTTTTGGCACAACCAAGACTGATGAGATGAAAACGAGTCATTATTACTCTCCAAAATGTCCGAGACGTTCAAGTAGCAACTTTAATACGGCTTGCTTTTGTTCCATAAAAAACTGCTTAGAAAAACCGGGCCGCCAGGAATCACCCCAAAGTTCATCCGAAACAATCAGTACTGCAGTAAATTCAATTTTTCGAAATCTTGCGACGGCACAAAGAGCGGAAAATTCCATATCAACCGCGACTATCCCTTTAGCCAGACAGAGTTCTTTCAGCATACGCCTGTCTTCCCGGTACACCGCATCAGTTGACCAGACACAACCACGATGAACGGATAGGCTATTGTCACCAAAGATTTGTACCACCTGGGCACTTAGATTTGAATCAGGCCCTGCAGCACCATCTGAATGATAATACCTTGAAGTTCCCTCTCCGGAAAGAGCAGCATCAGGCACCAGGATATCACCTACCTTCAAAGTTTTGGAAATTGCCCCGCACCAGCCGAAGAGAATAACTCTTTTTGCCCCCAGAGCAATCAATTTTTCCAAGGTGAGAGCCGCCATAGGAGCCCCGATAGCTGGTCCTGCCGCAAAATATATTGGATCACCAGCGACAACCATACCTGAGTTAAAGAGATAATGTCGTGTCCCGCCGCATTTCTTTAATTGACCAAGACACTCCGAAGCCTCCGAAGGATTGACCAATAGGAGACCGTTTTCCGGGAGCGGCTTCTCTTTTTTATACCTTCGCGGATGAATGATAATATGTTCTTCGGAATCAACTGTCACGGACACTCTCCCAGCTTTTATTCAGCTCTACACAAATATGAAATAGAAACGGGCCGCAGATTTCTCTGCAGCCCGTTTCTACGATCATGGTTCGATCGTTATGTTCTATCTTTTCTTATCCTAACAATGGGTTAGCATAAAGAAGAATCAGAGAAATAACCAGTCCGTAAATAGCAACAGACTCAGCAAGTGCCATACCGAGAATCATGAAAACCATCAGCTTTGGCTGTACTTCAGGGTTTCTTGCGAGCCCCTGACATGCACCATTACCAACAGAACCGATACCAATACCGGCACCCAGTCCAGCGAGACCGATAGAAAGTGCAGCACCTACACAAATCAGAGCTAATTGAAGATTTCCTTCCATTGTTTTCTCCTTAAATAGTTTAGTTTTTTGGCCTTCTTCTTTTATTTTTTTGCTACATTACATTTTTTTACGCATACTGCACAAAGAGTGAACTCTGTGTGGTCACCCCTTGTTGGAGGTAAGATTTTTAGACAGATTGTTTTCTTTCAAAAAACAATAAAATATCCGTAAGCCACTAACCCCGCTAAACAGCGCGGGATAAGTTCCTTCACTAAAATCTTTCTTACTCTTTTCAGTGCTCCCTTGAGGGGTGAAAAACAAGAAAAGATTTTCTAGGTCACTAACCCCGCCCAAAAGCATTGCGGGATAAGTTCCCTCACGAAATTCTTTCTTAAAAAACAAGAAAAGATTTTCTAGGTCACTAATGCGCGTGTTCTTGAGCCTGCGAAAAATAGACAACGGTCAGGAGTACAAATACCATTGCCTGCACAATCGAAACGAGAACACCTAGAATCATGATCGGCAATGGAGCAAAAAATCCACCTGCAAGCATGAACAGAATCGCCAGCAAAGTTTCCTTCGCCATAATATTTCCAAAAAGACGGATAGAGAGGGAAATGAGACGTGCGAAGTTACTGATAATTTCGATGGGCAACAGAAGGGGTACAAGCCACCAAACCGGTCCCATGAAATGTTTATAATAGCTCAAACCATGCTCACGAAAACCTATAACGTGATGACTAAACCAAACAATAATTGTCAACGCCAGGGTAGTGTTAAGACTTGAGGTCGGAGACATAAAACCTGGGATAAGCCCAATGAGATTGGCAACGGCAATATACAAGGCAAATGTCGCGATCATGGGAAAGAACTTATCGGCCATTTCTCTTCCCATATTCTCGGCAAAGAAGTTATCCATCCCGCCGATTACCAGTTCCCAAAAATTTTGTCCCTTCCCAGGGATCATTTCCAAATTTCCAAGAGTCAGTTTTGATACCAGAAAAAGAAACGCCATAACCAGCCAGGTGTAGGTCATGTATGGCTCACACAGCTGTTGCAAAAACGTATGCCCAACAGGACCATGCGGGACGGGGAGTCCCAGTTTTTCAAGGATAATTGAAATAAATAGTATTGGATGTTCCATAACTCCTTTTACCTCCTGCCTCTGAAGAAATAGTGCCTGGCCACATCCAAAGAAATGAACGTGATCGCAACCACTACCGTTGACAACCCTAAAATCAATCCGAAGATATTGACCACTTTGCCTTTGATCAGCAAGAGCAAGACAATACCAATAAGTACAATGCGCATCCAGAATTTCAGCAAATATCCCTTTGGACCCTGTTGGGCTTGAGCCTTCCGATCTTCAGGAGAAGCTAACGAAGTTACTGAATTAATCAACTTCATCACATCCTTACTCGATATCCAGAAGCTGCAAATCGAAATAACGCCTCCAGCAAATACGGACCAGGCAAACCACAGAGAAACCAACACAGCTGACCCCAAAGTCATTACGGCCAGCAAAATCCAACTAATTACCTGCATTTTCTGCAGGGATAACAAATTCTCCGTCACACAACCCTCTAGTCTTCGTGGTCTTTTTCGTGGTCTTTCTTTTCCGCAGCTTTTTTATCCCGCCAGATGACCTCAAACAAAGTTTTATAGCCGGCTGCAATACCAAAAGCCAACCCTATAAAAGTAAACCACGGTGTGGTGCGCCCATCGAAAACTTTTTGATCAAGATAAATGCCACCACCCATACCGACCACTATAGCAGCAACAAAGGTAAATCCAATATGTCCGTAATTCGCCAACAGTTGAACAAATTCCTTCTTTACATCCGACATTTTGTTCACCCACATTTTCTGGTGCTCTACTCGCGATTACAGTATCAACGAGTTTGGTATCATGACTCCATGCCAAAGTCAATAAATTTTCACTTTTCAAGCATTTTTTTGAATGACCATTCAGTCATTTTTATTGCCTTTTCGAGGTCCTCTTCAGTCTGAGCTGCCGAGATAAAGGCGGTTTCGAACTGTGAGGGTGCGAGGTATATTCCCCCAGCCAGCATTTGACGGTAATGTTGTGCATACCTTTTGGTGTCGGCTTTCATAGCTGTTTCAAAATCAGTGACTGGCTCTGTAGTAAAAAAACCTGTCATCATGCTGCCGACACGGTTGAGCTGTACGGCAATTCCCACAGAGACCGCAGTACTTTCAAGCCTTCCAGCATATCCTGCCGCTTTTTCTTCGAGCTGCTCATAAAAACCAGGTTTCTGCAACAGCTTCAGCGTCGCTAATCCCGCAGCCATGGCCAAAGGATTTCCTGAAAGTGTCCCCGCCTGATATACAGGACCATCCGGGGCGACACAATTCATAATCTCTGCCTTGCCTCCGTAGGCGCCAACCGGCAACCCACCACCAATAATCTTTCCAAGACATGTCAGGTCAGGAGATATATTATAATATTGTTGTGCACCACCATAACCGAGCCTAAATCCGGTGATCACCTCATCGAAAATAAGTACAATCCCCAACTCGCTGGTAAGCTCTCTTAATTTATTGAGAAAGCCAGGATTAGGGGGTACGCAGCCCATATTTCCCACAACTGGTTCCACAATAACACAAGCGATCTCCAAACTGTCATCCCGCAACGTATTCTCAAGCGCAACCACATCATTGTATGGAATCGAGAGAGTGTTTTTGACCACTTCATCAGGAACCCCCGGGCTACCTGGAATACCAAGGGTTATCAGTCCCGAACCGGCTTTCACCAAAAAAGAATCGGCATGGCCGTGATAACACCCGTCAAATTTAACAATAATTTTTTTGCCTGTATACCCCCTGGCAAGTCGCACAGCACTCATGGTAGCTTCAGTTCCGGAATTTACAAATCTGATTTTCTCTACAGAAGGCAATGCCTCGACCACCATTTTAGCCAGGTCAATTTCCACGGGAGTCGGTGCACCGAAACTGGTGCCGGAAGCTGCAGTTTTCTGTACAGCGTCAATAATGTCAGGATGGGCATGGCCAACAATCATTGGTCCCCAGGAACAAACAAAATCGACATACTCATTACCGTCTGCATCGGTGAGAGTTGCACCAGACGCTTTGGTTATGAAAACCGGTTCACATCCCACAGATCGACATGCTCTGACAGGACTGTTAACCCCACCTGGAATAAATTTTTTCGCTTGCTCAAAAAGTTTTGCTGAGGCTGTATATTTCATGAATCATTCCTTTTTATGGTTCAAACCGTTTATGCTTTTGTAGGGATACGTTAAGGTAAAGATATCAATGAACTTTAGTGTCCAGGTTTTATTGGGCGACAGTATAACACGGTCGATGTTTTACTGTCAATTTTCCCCCCTTGATTTTTATATTTTGATGCGCAATGTAAAAAACCGCATGTTATCCGCCTTGTTGCCGTAAGCCTGGTGGTCTTTTTCTACTTGTCAGCCTATGGTGCAAAAGGTAAAGTGGGAAAAGGTGTGGTCCTGTTCCAAGGATTCTTCTCATCTATGCATTCAGACTTAAATTAATCTCATTAGTAAAGGAGAAAATAATGGCAAGTGATAAAGTCCAGCAACTAACCGATGCGGGGTTTGACACCGTTGTTAAATCAGAGCAGCCCACCCTTGTCGATTTTTGGGCTCCTTGGTGTGGACCTTGTAAAGCAATTGGGCCGGTGATTGAAGATCTTGCAGTTGAATATGAGGGCAAAGTGACCATTGCCAAGATGAACGTTGATGACAACCCTGCCACTCCCGGCAAGTTCGGTATTCGTGCAATACCAACACTTATCCTGTTCAAAAGTGGTCAAGTTGTCGACCAGATTACCGGCTCAGTGGGCAAAGCACAACTTATAGCTCTCATTGAGAAGGCCAAATAGACAAAGTTTTTTAGGCTGTCTTACTTGTTTGATGCTTTTAAACTCACAAGGATGACAGCTTTTTTATGACTTTCGGTGATTACTTAAGAAAATGAAAGATCACTACGAACTTGTGATTTTAGGCGGAGGTCCTGCTGGATTGTCAGCTGGACTCTATGCTGCCCGAGCCCGACTTGACCATGTGCTGATCGAAAAAGGGGCACCGGGCGGGCAAGTTTTGATCACCGACTGGGTCGATAATTATCCCGGTTTTCCAGAGGGTTTGACAGGTTTTGATCTTGTGGAAAAAATGACTCAACATGCCAAGAGATTTGATCTTAATATCGAATTGGCCTGTGTAACCAAAGTTGACCCAAACGAAGGAAAACACAAAATCCTTCATCTTGAAGGCGGGGGGCAGGTCAGTTGCGATACGCTGATAATTTGTAACGGCGCCCGAGCCAATACTCTCAACATACCGGGAGAGTTGGAGTTGCGGGGTAAGGGAGTTTCCTACTGTGGAACCTGTGACGCCCCCTTCTACCGAAACATGCATGTGGCCGTCATCGGCGGCGGAAACACAGCCATTCAAGAGGCCGAGTACCTGACTAAATTCGCCAGCAAGGTTACGGTGGTTCATCGCCGGGATGAACTCAGAGCGACGAAGATCATCCAGGAAATAGCTTTTGCCAATAAAAAAATTGAGTTCATCTGGAACTCCAGGGTTACCTCCATTGAAGGCGAGGATCAAGTAGAACACCTCCGGATTCTAGCCAACAATGGTACGACCTCGACCCTTGATGTTCAGGGTGTTTTCATCCTCATCGGCGTCACCCCTAACAACGAAGGGCTGCCGCTAAAACTTCTCAAGGCAGATAAATGGGGTTTTATCCCTATCAATACAGAATCCCAAACAGTGATACCGGGGATCATGGCTGCCGGCGATATTTGCAGCAAAGAGGTCCGGCAAATAATTAATGCAGCCGGTGAAGGCGCTGTGGCAGTACTGGCCGCTGAAAGATTCTTAATAAACCTTAAAAATTCCAACCATTGAAATCAACGATGAAGCTGTCTAAAATATACTCCAATTGTGCTTTTTTATCAGGTCTGCTGGCCATTTTTTTGCTCCTAAGCTTGAGCGGATGCGGTGGTTTGCACGACACATTTAATTTTACCTCAATAGATGAAGAAGGTAACGAGATCGCCGGCAATGACTTGAATTTACCGGCTAAGAGCCTCTTATTAAAAGGCATGGACGACTACAGTGTAGGTAAATATTTTACCGCCGTAGAATTTTTTAATGATATACTAAAGAGTTACCCTTTCAGCCCTGAAGCGATTCTTGCAGAACTCAAAGCGGCGGATTGCAGCTTTTATCTAGAACGCTATTCGGAAGCCTTACCATTGTATGAGGAGTTTGAAAATCGTCATCCGACCAATGAGAGTATCCCTTACGTAATGTTCCAGAAGGCAATGTGCAACTATAAACAGATTGACCGGATTGATAGGGATACGGCCGGAGCAATCAAATCAATCGAATTATTCAGGCAGTTATTAAAAGCGTATCCGGATTCACCCTACACAAGTGAAGCAAAAGCACGGGTTGCAGCCGCAACCGAATTTCTGGCTAATCATGAATATTTTGTCGTGGAATACTATGTTAGAGCGGCAAAATATGAGCAGGCGACGGTACGACTGAAATATTTGCTGGCAATGTATCCGGAGAGTAATATAGCCGCAAAAGCTAAGGAATTACTGGCTCGTATTGAAGCTGGGGATCCCCCAAGATCGCGGCTGACTGCATGGTTTCCCAAGCTCAGTCTTCCCGACTGGTCGATTTTTGGTCAGAATGACGCGGCAGATAGTACTGTAGATCCCGAGCAATATTAATACCGACACCTGAAAAATAAGTCGGAGTTTTTATGTTACCCTTAAAGGTACGCATTTTTTACCGCAGTTCACTGTCAACAGTCAGGTAGTGTTGAACTGCGGTACCTGCTTTGACTAAACCATATATTTTTCGGAATAAATCCAGTTATCGTCGAGTGATACCTCCATTGCCCGCACAGGACAAATAGGAACACAAAGACTGCACCCTGTACATTTTTCTGCATCAAAAACAATCGCCATTTCCGGACGCTGCACAAAAAGCGCTCCCGATGGACATACACCTGTACAAGCCCCACACTGAAAACAGTTTTCTTCATCTCTGCGAATTCTTGCCGCCATTCGCTCAATCTTCACTCCCAGGTTTCTTAAATAGTCGAGACCGGCTTTCACATTGGTTTTGCTGCTCCCTTTTAGTTCAATGATCATCAGCCCTTCGCGCTGCAAAAGAATATCTGCCTTGAGGATATTAAATTCTATATCATATTCTTTAACCAGTCGGTAAATAAATGGCTGATCACTAGTCTCCTTTGGAAATCGCAATATATAAATCTGAGTGTACATCTTATTCCCTCTCCGGTAAGAATTCATTATGTGTAATTTTAGTGCCTTACAGATTTTTTGTTCATAAAAAACAAGATAAATAATCTGCGAAAGGCACTTATCCCACGCTCTTCAGCGGGGTTAGTACCTTAGAAATTCTTACCTCTTATTTTCAGAAAGATTTTCGACAAGATACTTATCCCCGTCAAGCGAAGACTGAACTGAGTACCCCGCCCAGGGGCATTAAAATTGGTCCCGCGTGTCTGGATTAGCTATCGAATGAGTCTTCCATCAAACGATCTACGATGAAAGATACCGGAAATTTACTTTCTGGCCTTATTTATCGCAAGGATATTTTTATTCGTACTCAATTGTCCAACGTTATCTTTCCACCGGTGTAAATTACGATCTCATACCCCACAACGAAGTACTCTGTACTGTACTCGATTGACGGGTATTAGTGCCTTACAGATTATTTTCGTTCATAAAAAACAAGGAAACAATCGGTGAGGTACTAATTATCACGTACTCAACCTTGCAAGATTGTGGCATTGGGGTATAATCGCAAAGTTTGACATCAATAATAAATGCAGCAGATGAACGAGCTTCACTTTACAGAAAACTTCAAGGATATCCATGAATACAGCACTAAAATTAAAACTCGCCTTTCTTGTATCGGTCGTCCTCTTTTCTTTTGTTACCGTTGTGCCTTCCTTTTACAAGGACACTCCTAAGTGGTGGAAAACTTACATGGCACCGGAAGGACTTCGTCTTGGTCTCGACCTTCAGGGCGGCATGCACCTGGTTTTAAAAGTCAACCTGGTAAAAGCTGAAGAAAATTCATTGGAGTTGGCAGCCAATGATCTAAAGGACACCCTCACTGAAGAGTCCATAAGCGCTGTCAGAAGTCCATCCCCGTCTCCGGACACTATTATCTTCACACTGCCCAACACAAGCGCTGTTGACAAAGTGAAAAGTCTTATTAGTGATGATTTCCCTGACATAGATGCAAAAATCGAAGCAAAAGAAGGGAGTTTTCCGCGTGTTTTCCTGACATTAAAAGAGGAAAAGAAACAATTCATCAAGACCCACGCCGTAGATCAATCGTTGGAAATTCTCCGTAACCGTATCGACCAGTTCGGCGTAGCAGAACCTGTCATTATCCGTCAGGGTGAGGATGAAATTGTCATCCAGCTTCCCGGCATTAAAGACCCTAAACGAGCGCTGAAACTACTCGGTGATACAGCCCAACTGGTTTTTAAAATCGTTGCGGACACACCTGGTCTAAATCTCCAGAAACTCGTTGCCGAGGCTCGGGCTTCGAAAGAGTGGAATAACGGTGAAAGCATGAGTAAGCTTAACCGTGCCCTTCAGGGCAAGTTACCGGACAACACATCAATTTACTTTGAAAAGAATATAGACAATCAAACTAAAAAAGAAACCTTAGTTCCCCTTCTCCTTGAGAACAAAGTTCTTATGACAGGAGACATGATTAAGGATGCTAAGGTACGAATCGGCGGTAATTTTAATGAACCGTATGTAAGCATTGATATGACCGGTCGGGGTGCAAAGGTTTTTGCTCACATAACCGAAAATAATGTTGGCAGAAGGATGGCAATTGTTCTCGACGGCGTTGTTCGCTCTGCACCTGTTATCCGGGAACGAATCCTTGGCGGTTCCGCCCAGATCAGCGGCAGCTTTACCCACGAGGAGGCCGCTGATCTGGCCATCGTCCTCAGGGTAGGTGCCCTGCCTGCACCGGTAGATATAATTCAGAACATGACAGTTGGCTCATCTCTTGGACAGGATTCTATCAACAAGGGAATTTATTCAGGCGTCTTTGGAGCCATCATGGTCCTAGGCTTTATGCTGATCTATTACCGACTCTCCGGCGTTGTAGCTAACTCGGCCCTGTTTCTCAATATCCTGCTCCTGTTCGCCGGATTGGCGATTCTTAACGCCACCCTGACCCTTCCGGGCATTGCCGGTATCATCCTGACCATCGGCATGGCCGTTGATGCCAATGTTCTTATTTTTGAGAGGATGCGCGAAGAATATGCTCTTGGAAAATCAGTCAGATCGAGTATTGATGGCGGCTATAGCAAAGCCTTTCTGACCATCGTCGACTCCCAGGTGACAACCCTAATCACAGCTGTGGCGCTTTTCATGTTTGGAACCGGACCTATCAAGGGATTTGCCGTCACCCTTTCACTAGGTATTCTCTTCAACCTTTTTGCCGCCCTCTTCTTTTCACGGCTGATGTTTGACACAATCAATGCTGTGAAGCCTATAAAGCGGCTCAGTTTTATGCGTTTTACCAAAAAGCCGAATCTTGACTACATGAAAATTAAGAGCATTACCTTCGCTATTTCTGGATTGATGGTAATCATTGGTCTTGTAGCCTTTATCCAGATCGCCCGAGGTCATGCCAATATGGGCGTTGATTTTTCCGGTGGCTCACTGCTTCAGTATAAAGCAAGCCAGAATTTTACCATGGCGGAAGTAAGGAACGCATTCAGCAAACACGACATGAAGGATGTCAACCTGCAGGAGGTCGAAAACGAACATCGACTTATAATCAAGATTAAAAAGTCCAATGCGGTCGTAGGCAACCTTGATGAATCGGTCGGAGCTATCCTCTCTACTGAACTTCCAGAAAAACACTTCACTCTAGAGAGTCAGTCTGAAATCGGATCATCCGTCAGTTCGGTCCTTCGCAATAAGGCCATCCAAGCCATCATCATATCCCTTGCCGGCGTAATTATTTACCTAGCTTTCCGCTTCGATATACGCTTCGGTCTCGCGGCAGCTATAGCCACGTTTCATGATGTCATGGTCATTCTTGGGCTTTGTTGGCTGATGAACGTTGAGATCACACTGTTGATAGTCACAGCACTGCTTACGTTAGCCGGTTATTCTCTCAATGACTCGGTGATTGTTTTCGATAGAATCAGAGAGAATATGCAGAAATCAGGGGAAAGCTCAGTTGCGGCTGTTATCAACGACAGTGTCAATCAGACTCTCAGTAGAACTATCGTCACATCCGGGACAACTACCATTGTTTTGTTTTCCCTCTATTTGTTTGGCGGCACCGTTATCCATGATTTTTCTTTTGCACTATTGACCGGTATAATTGTTGGTACATATTCCTCCATCTTTATCGCAAGCCCGATCCTTACCTTATGGGGAAAAAAGGCGGCTTAGGACGCAGGATTGAAAATGAAGGAACCAACCTCATTACCACAAAATGTAACATGGCTTGCTCGATCGGAGAATTTCACTTTTTCCTGTCATAAGGAAATCAAGTGTTTCACCGACTGCTGCCGTATGCTGGAACTCACCCTGACCCCGTATGATGTTCTGCGCCTAAGAAGAGCCACTGGCCTCACCTCCCGACAGCTGCTTGATGGCTATATCATCACGGAACAGGAACCCGGGGAAGCATTCCCGCGATTTTATCTGACAATGGTCGACGATGGCAGGGCCAGTTGTGTTTTCGTTTCAGACCAAGGCTGCACCGTTTACAAGCACCGACCAGGTGCCTGCCGTGCTTACCCTCTCGGCCGTGCTGTCATGCTTGGCGAACACGGTACCATGGAAGAACACTTCATCCTTATAAAGGAAGATCACTGCCTGGGCTTTCAAGAACAAGTTTCACAGAATGCCAGGCATTACAGCGTGGAACAGGAGTTACTGGTTTACAACAAATTCAACGACACTGTGGCGGAAATTCTTCAGCACAACTCTATACGCAAGGGCTTTATCCCTTCAGCCAAGCAGATCGATCTCTTCATTCTGGCACTCTATGATATTGATGCTTTCAGAGAAATGTTGCTGAACGACCAGCTGGATGCAATCTCTCTTACGTCGATTGAAAAAATTGTTCTGGATGACGATGAAAAGCTGCTGCTTTTTGGCATTGATTGGCTACGTCAACAACTTTTTACAGCATTTTAACGATCTTTTTTTATTTCAACATCTCTTGAAAATTCATCTCATGCTAAAACTTATTGTATTAGATTGCGACGGCGTCATGTTTAACTCCAAAAAAGCCAATTGCATGTATTACAACCATCTGCTGGCTCATTTTGGATTGGCGCCGATGAGTAAGAGTGAAGAAGATTATGTTCATATGAGCAACGTAACCGATTCCGTGCAACACATCTTCCGTCATTATACCTCGCCAACGCTTGAGGAAGTGGATGCCTTCAGGCAATCGTTCGATTATACTGCATTTTTGCAATATATGGATATCGAAGCAGATCTGGTCGAATTTCTTGATATTACCAGCAAGAAATACCACCTGGCCATTTCAACTAACCGAACGAATACCATGATTCCTCTCTTGAAAAGCTATAGCTTGGAGGATTATTTCGGCAAGGTGGTAACAGCTACAACGGCCAAACGACCCAAACCCGCGCCGGATGGACTGCTTGAAATCCTCAGCTATTATAACTGCACTCCCGAGGAAACAATTTTCGTGGGGGACTCGGTCATTGATGAGGAACATGCCAAAAGCTGCAGGGTGCCGTTAATCGCCTTCAAAAACCAAAGCCTTCAGGCAGACTATCACGTCAATAGCTTCTCAGAAATTCTCAGCCTGCCACCCTTTCAGACATCAAACAATTAACGATCCTTCTCCTCGTCAACCCGCTTAACACCTTCCATAAGCAACATCATGAAATCTCCTATCTCTGCAGCTCTCATCTCGGTTGGCGAGAGACCCGAGGTGAATCTGTAGAACCCTTTTTTCTCAGCCAGGATTTTGAATATCGCCTCTTCATTTTTCAGCTCACTATAGCCGGCATTAATAATGCAACCTTCCCGAAAAGAGACCTTGGCTTGCCCGCCTGACAGGTCCAGAGATAATACCCCGGTTTTCTGGTGCATATGAAAAATCTGAAAGAGTTCGGCAGGAACGATCCCATCAATCCGGCCACTCATGCAAGACTCAAAATCACGTGCCCGTGCCGCATTGGTCTTCCTCAGTCTTCCGGCCAGCAGTTGCGCCATATATGACTGAACCTCTCGGTTGTTTCCAAACAAACACCCAAAAACATCCCCGGCTATTGCCAACACTTTGGTGTTTTTCGTTGCCTTCACCGTTGAAACAGCCACATCCGCCCCCAAGTAACTCATTTCACCACAGATTTCTCCCTCTGAAAGGGTAGCTAAATAAACCCCGCCACTCTCAACACTGAGTTCACCGTCGAACACAATGTACAAATTAAGATTTTTTTCCCCTTCGGGGATAAGAACAGCTCCCACTTCAAGTATAATTTCTCGAAAATGCCCTAGAATACTCTCTATCTGGTTAGAGGGGAGTGCTTGCAGAAAGGAGCTGTTAACAATTTTCCCATAGATTTTTAAGACAGCCGAATCTATTTGGGCCACGGCAATTCCACCGTCGTTGCCCCCGTTACTGTCCAAGAAGATATCATTTTTTGGTTCATTAGGTCGTATCAAAGAGAATTTAATCAACCCGGTGCACCCGCTGCAATTAAAGACTGTGTCTGCATAGTCATGCAAGTCAAGCTGGTGCTCTTTTAGAAATTTAAACAACAGCTCCGTCAAATCACGGACGAGAATAAGACACATCTCTTTGCCCTTCGGGCAGGAGAGAGTCTTATCTGAAAGATGCAATTGTTCGTACTCTTTGTACAAGGGACAATTTTTTTCTTTAACGATTGTAAAAACTACGCTAAGATTTTTCATTTACACAGGTAAAATGCAGAATGCTTGTCAAATACCTTCTCATATCCATCCACACTATTGCTGATTGTAAATCTTGTCACTGTCGAACTTTCTTTTGGTGTTGCTCATATAAGCTGCTATAGTGACAAAAATGGTAATCAATTTAATAACTATTCCAATAAATAATCATGTCTGCATCTTCCAACCAGTTAGATGAAATATATAGGCAGGTAAGAGAATTATTCGATTCTCATCCTGTCATTTCCGTTCGTCCAATAAAGGGAGCCCCCCCCGATCAGTACAAGATCACCTACAGAATCACCGGGATGTGCAAAAATGGCGAGGGAGAAGTCGTCGAATCGGCCGAACATACAGTAGAACTCGCCATTCCATTTGGTTTCCCACATTTTCCACCGAGTTGCAAACCGAAAAGTGATACTTTCCACCCAGACTTTGATCCAGCCGCGATATGCCTGGGTGATTTTTGGGAACAGGAGCGACACCTGTCAGATCTTATCGTCCATATCGGACAAATGATCAATGGGGAAATATATTCAACCACTAACGCCTTTAATGAAGACGCAGCGGAGTGGTATCTGGATAATTCTGATAGATTCCCGCTTACAAATATCAATTGGCGAACCGCTAACGACACCAAGTCTCCTTCCCACGATCAGGTCCACGAAATAGACACCCTCGATGACACTGACTTAACGACCGAGTTCGATTTCCTTTCCCTGGAAGAAGGGGGACAGGAGGAAGACATTATCCTGAATACCTCCTTCCCGGAACCTCATTCTACCGCCCCTACAGTTCCTATCGACCTTGAGCCCTTCAACGTATTAACGAATAGGAGAAAATATTATACACTTCTTAAAACGGCTGGAAGCAGCACCCAATCCTCCGATGAACTCTCCAGGTTATGCCAACATGCCAGGGATGAGATTCAAAAAGTCGAAAAGCTTTACAGCGATGGCAAAAAATTTGAAAATAAGGGTGACGCCCAAATTGCTCTTGAGAAATACCAACAACTTAATGTTATTGTAACCGATTTTCCCAATATTGATTCCGATATTCAGAGAGTACAACAGACTCTAAATCTTTTAGATGATATTAGCTCGAACACTACCTCCTTTAAATCCGAGCATTCTGCCGACGCTGCAATTTCTGACAAAAGACCGACCAAACCCATTAATAAGCCGATCTCGGAAATTACCAGGACGGCGAAAACCGCCAAATCTCAGCCTCCGGCTGATCAGTTTTTACCGAAAAAGCGAGGAAAAAACAAGGTGGTCCTGTTTTCTCTAATAGGAATACTTGGGATCTGTATTGGCTGCGCCGGTTATTTTTGGTATTCATTTGCAGATAAGCTCAAAAAGGCAGAAGATGCCTATGCCCAATGCTCCACATCCCATGCAAATAATCAATTCGATGCCGCCAAACGTTCATGCAATGAAGCTTTACAATTAGTTCATAAGGTGAAATTCTTTCACCAGGATTTTGCACAACAACTTGAAAAGTTTATTTTAGAGATTCTGCAATCAGAGAAACTCAAACAAGGGTTGGCCGGTAACATACTTATTGAAGACAAATACATGCCAAGAGGTGAGGCGAAAAAACTCCTGTCAATAAAACAAAAACTTAGTAAGGCTGAAGAGCTTTTCATTGAGGAGAAATGGCAACCGGCCCTCCAGCTATATGATACTCTTTTCACCCAGACCAAGAACAACGTGTATTTATCCCCCAAGGTTATCGAAGGCTTAAGGCATAATCGATTACTATGCGAGTTTAGAATATCCTACGATCCTGCACAAGTTTTAATGCAGAAGAACCAGTGGGAAGACGCCATTGACAAACTGTTAGAAGCTCAAAAAATCCTGGTGTCTCTTCCCGAATCGGATCGTGAAAAATACTCGGAAAAGCTCCAACAATCGTTGAAAAAGAGCCAATTTGCAAATCTCAAAGAGCAGGGTGATCTGTCTTTTACCGGTTCAGACTGGCTGAGCGCGATAGCAACCTATAATCTTGCACTGGCCAGTGGCCAGAAAACCGCCCTGCCACCCGAATCAATTGACGCCATCCTGAATAACATAAAAAGGGCAGAACTGTACACCATGATCAATAAAGGCAACAAAGCTTTTGCCTCGGGATCTTGGGATGATGCTATTAAAGCATACAGCAAAGCCAGTGGTTTACTGAGTGGTAACAAGGGGATCCCCAGTGAAAAGTCGAACATCAATATTCAAAAATTGGCCAGAATCATTCTTCAGGCGTCAATAATTCGAGATCGTCAAACCGTTAAAACTTTGCTTGAAAAAAATGATTTAATGAAGACGAGGCGTACTTATCAACAAATTTTAACCAGCATTGCGGATAGTTCTTTCCGAACAGAAAAAGAATTTGCCGGCACAACAGCAGAGATCGGCGCTGCCATAAAATCACTCGACGAAAAGATATCTCTGATGAAAAAAATCGACTACCTGAAAGCCAATTACCAATCACTTTTTATTGTCAACTATCCAGCGTCCATTCCCGAAAATCTTACCAACCCGGTCATCAGCAGTACCAAAGAAACTGCATCAAAATTGGTATTTAGGATGCAATGTACCGAAAGCGATGGAGGCCGTCCGCTTACCTTGGTCATGCTGTATGCCTACGATAAAAAAACGGGACGATGGGGCCTTTTTTCCGAAAATTAGAGCTATCCCTGCTTGATAAGCTCGTAAAAAGTCTCATTTCGAGATGGCCAAGTAAAAACCTCAGATGCGAGGCGTAAAGTTTTTCTATCATTTCGGCGTACTAGAGTACATCGTAATGATAGAAAAATCGCAACAACGATGCAGGTGAAGAGTTTTTACGACGCCATCCTGCTTGAGATCTGTTTAATTACTTACTCAACGACAACCTCATACCAGGAAGCGGAATTCACCCTTTCCCAGCAAATTATGGAGATGGAGTAATCCAAGCAGTTTATTGGCACAATCGACGATCGGCAAAGCCGTTATCTCGTGTTTTTGCATGATACTTAAAGCATCAGCCGCGAGAGAATCACCGTCGATACAAATTGGATTTTTGGTCATCATCTGTTCTGCGGTCAAAACAGAAAATCCTTTCAAATTAACAACAGCCCGACGAACATCGCCATCGGTGATTATTCCAAGGACGTTGTTGTCCTGCCCAATAACCAGAACTGCACCATTGTTTTTCTCATTGAGAACTCGAAGAGCATCAGATGCGGAATCTCCAGGCGAGACGGCTGGGATGTCCGGGCCGGCAAGCATGACTTCCGTTACCCTTACCTTTAAACGTTGTCCAAGGCTGCCACCCGGATGATTTAGCCTGAAATCCGCGGCCTGAAATTTCTTGCGATTAAGCAAAACTACGGAAAGTGCGTCCCCCATAGCAAGAGTGGCCGTAGTACTTGCTGTTGGTGCAAGCCCTAGGGGACATGCTTCTTTTGGCACCCTGATATCCAGTACAATATCGGCTGCTGTAGCCAGTGACGAAGTTTTTCCACCGGTCATAGCAATGATTTTGTTGCCTCTCTCTTTCAAGCTGATAAGCAACGCATTTAACTCCACGGTCTCCCCCGAATAAGAAATGGCTAAAATAACATCTCCAGGCATTACCATCCCAAGATCGCCATGCATCGCTTCGACCGGATGCAGAAAAAACGACGGAGTTCCGGTGCTATTCAAAGTAGCGGATATCTTTTGTCCTATAATGCCGGATTTACCAATGCCTGTTATCACCAACCGGCCAGGACTCGACAATACTACTTCAATCGCACGCACAAACTCATCACCAATTCGCTCTCGAACTGCTGCCAATCCCTGTTCTTCAATTCTCAAAACTTCTTTTGCCACTTCGATAGACATTCGTCTAAATCCCCTTATAATAAATCGTTAAACCCGAGGTCCGGAATTATTCGTTATCTATTTTGGCTACTATATGGTACCCAGTTTACATTCTTAATGTACACCCCGACGTTATACAGCACATAATCGATTGCCCACGGTAATCATTATTTCTCAAGCAGGCAAGAACCATTGGTTCGACCAGATGGATTCTCCGTCTGTAAAGTTAGAGAGTACAGCACGGCTTTCACCGCTTGAAAAAAAGATATTTAAACTATTTTTTTTAAAGCTACCTCCGCTTTTTACCACTATTTTTTTCAATATTGTGTATAATAGCTACCTTTTGTACGGTGACGTTTTTGAGACGTTGTTACAATTATTTATTTTGGAGTTTCTATGTCAACTTATGTATTTACTTCTGAATCAGTGTCCGAAGGCCATCCTGATAAGGTTGCCGACCAAATTTCAGATGCCATTCTCGATTCAATTCTCGCCCAAGATCCCCTGGCACGAGTCGCCTGTGAAACTCTTGTCACCACCGGGATGGCACTTATTGCCGGAGAAATAACTACTACAGCCTGGGTGGATATGCCGGAGGTGGTCCGCCAGACCATTAAAGATATTGGCTATAATTCTTCGGAAATGGGCTTCGACTGGCAATCCTGTGCAGTTATAACTTCCATTGGCAAGCAATCACCGGATATTGCACAAGGTGTAGACGAAGGATCCGGCCTTGACCTCGACCAGGGAGCTGGTGACCAGGGTCTCATGTTTGGGTATGCCTGCAGTGAGACAAATGTTCTCATGCCTATGCCCATCACCTATGCTCATTTACTCACCAAACGCCAATCTGACGTACGTAAGGCCAACATTCTGCCTTGGCTTAGACCGGATGCGAAAAGCCAGGTTACCATTCAGTACGTCGATAACGTGCCCAACAGGATTGAAGCCGTAGTACTTTCCACTCAACATGATACGACTGTCAGTTACGAAGATCTAAAAGAGGGCGTCATGGAAGAGATCATCAAACCCACACTTCCTGCTCACATGATCGATGCAAATACCAAATTTTTCATTAACCCCACCGGTCGTTTTGTCATTGGCGGCCCCGTTGGTGACTGTGGAGTTACCGGGCGTAAAATCATCGTTGACACCTATGGCGGTAAGGGATCACACGGCGGGGGTGCATTTTCCGGAAAAGATCCGTCAAAGGTTGATAGATCAAGCTCTTATTACGGTCGTTACGTTGCGAAAAATCTAGTTGCAGCAGGCATTGCTAGTGAACTGGAGGTTCAGGTGGCCTATGCAATCGGCATTTCCCAGCCTGTATCAATCAATGTCAACAGTTTCGGAACCGGTAAAATTTCCGACACGGCTATCAAAAAGCTTATCGCTGAGCATTTTGATCTACGACCAAAAGCCATTGTTCAACAACTCAATCTGCTACGACCTATTTACCTCCAGACCGCCTCTTATGGTCATTTCGGCCGTGAACTTGACACCTTCACCTGGGAAAAAACCGATAAGGCTGATATTCTTCGTGACGCAGCCAATCTTCGCTGAATCTTGCTTGCAGAATCCCTGTCTAGCGTAAAAAATGTACTCCAATGATAAATGGAAAAGAGACATGACTGAAAAATTTAAAGATTATAAAGTAGCCGATATAAGCCTTGCTGACTGGGGGCGCAAAGAAATTGCTATTGCCGAGACCGAGATGCCTGGCCTCATGGCACTTCGAGAGGAACACCAGAGCAAAGCTCCCCTGAAAGGAGCCCGTATTGCTGGCTGTCTGCATATGACTATACAAACTGCAGTCCTGATGGAGACCCTGGTCGCCCTTGGCGCAGAAATACGCTGGTCCAGTTGCAATATCTTCTCTACCCAGGACCATGCCGCTGCTGCTATGGCTGCGGCTGGTATCCCTACCTTCGCCTGGAAAGGAGAGTCGGAAGAGGATTTCTGGTGGTGCATAGACCAGACGATTTTCGGACCTGATAACTGGTGCCCTAATATGATCCTTGACGACGGTGGAGATATTACCCTTGTCCTTCATCAAAAATACACCAAGGAACTGGCCAATATTCGCGGCATTAGTGAAGAAACTACAACAGGGGTACACAGGCTGAATGAGATGGCGAAGCAAGGAAAACTCGCTTGTCCTGCTTTTAACGTCAACGATTCTGTAACTAAATCAAAATTCGACAACCTGTACGGCTGCCGGGAATCATTGATTGACGGGATAAAGCGTGCAACCGATGTCATGATTGCCGGCAAGAATGCGGTGGTTGTCGGTTACGGGGATGTGGGTAAAGGTTGTGCTCAAGCTCTGAGAGGCATGGGAGCTACTGTTTATATTACCGAGATCGATCCAATCTGCGCTCTTCAGGCAGCGATGGAAGGATACCGTGTTGTGACCATGGATGAGATTGCCGGCATTGGTAATATCTTTGTCACATGCACAGGCAATCTTAGAGTCATTACCCGGAAACATATGGAACAAATGCCGAATGAATCAATTGTCTGCAATATCGGCCATTTTGATTCAGAGATAGATATCGCGGGAATTCGAGAGCTTGAATGGGACAATATCAAACCTCAGGTCGACCATGTTATTTTTCCGGACGGAAAGAAAATTATCATTCTCGCGGAAGGCCGATTGGTCAATCTTGGCTGTGCTACCGGTCATCCCAGCTTTGTCATGAGTAATTCTTTCACAAATCAGGTGCTGGCCCAAATGGAACTTTGGAAGAATTCTGAGAAATATGAGAACAAAGTCTACTTCCTGCCAAAATCTCTCGATGAGATGGTTGCTCGCCTGCATTTGAAAAAGATCGGAGTAAATCTCACTGAACTGACAAAAGAGCAGGCCGACTATATCGGCGTTGAAGTTAGTGGCCCATACAAACCTGAGTATTACCGGTATTAGTACCTTAGAAATCCTTTCTCTGCTCTTTGAGAAAGGATTTCGTGAAGGTACTTATCCCGCAATGCTTTAGGGCGGGATTAGTACCTTCACAGATTATGCTCTTGTTTTTTTAGAAAGAAGATAATCTATAAGGTACTTACTCCCTTCAAGGGGAAACTGAACAGAGCACCCCTTGGTGGGGTGTTAGGATTTTGCCAAGCTCACGTCACCCGAAAGTACTTCATGTATTCGGCCATGGCTATCCCGTACGTGTAATTGCCCCTCATCATTTGCTCCCAGAGCAACACCTCGTATTTTGTGGCCTTCCGTACTGACACATTCCATCTCTTTTCCCAGCAGAAAATCCTTCTTTCGCCATTGGCCCAAGAGCGCCTGAAAACCATCTTTACTGAATTTCTGAAGTTGATGGAGTAATTGCAGGCGAACGGCTTGAAAAAGTTTCTCCAGCTCAAATTCACTACCGGTTTCAACAAATAATGAGGTCACTTGGCCTCTCAATTCCAAGGGGAAATCTTCTAAAACTTGATTGACGTTTATTCCAATGCCTACCACAGCATATCTTGCTTGCAACGAACCTGTCAGTGGAGAGGATTCAGTTAATATGCCGGCAATCTTTTTCCCTGAAAAATAAATATCATTTGGCCATTTTAACTGTGAGCATTTGCCGATAGTTCGATCTAGAACAAGGGCCACGGATAAACCGGCAACAAGGGTGATTTTTGGATAATCTGCCAAGGCTACATCTGGACGGACGATAATTGAACAATACAATCCTTTGTCTTGAGTGGAATGCCATTCTTTGCCAAGCCTGCCCCGTCCTTTTGTTTGATATTCGGCGACAACGGCAGAACCTGAAATTGCACCCAGTTCTGCAAGTTCTTTCGCTTTGACGTTGGTGGAATCAATTGATTTAAAATATTTGGTCGGATACATGAGTTCAAAATAATAAAGGCACGGAGATATAAATCTCAGTGCCTTCTTAAGTATTACGTAAACAGATTAGGTAAGTCAGATTTTCAAATTCCTTCTGAGCCTTCCTCGTTCTTAATGCGAGAAGGAAGAGCATACATGGTAGTTGATCCGGAAGACCAGAACATAAGCTTGCCCTCACGTACCATCTCGTTCGCTACATTTTTAATTACCCTCGGCTTAGAATCAGGATCACAGGCATAGAAATCCTTAATATAAAGCTGTGGTTTGGGAGATTTAGTTGCTTTCTCCACAATGGCGATTTTTAGTTCTTCTACAGTCATTGCCATAATTATACTCCTAGTATAGTGTTTGAAGAGGAAAGCATTAAATGATCAGGCGGTTCAGCACCGCCTGATCATCAAACACCACTCTAGCCTTACTATTTAATATGGCTGGTGTACTTAAACTGTGTTGTAGTGCGCCAGGTGTCATATGCAAGACGATAGTCGTCGATGCTTTTCATAGTGAAGGGTATATCACATTTATCAAAGAATTTCTCCCAGCCAATTCTCTCAGCCCACTCACCAACACGCTCGTACTTCCTTGCGTCAGCTGCATAAGCTTCGAGAATTTTCTTTACAGCCTGAACAGTTTCCGGCCAGCGAGGAGTGGTATTCGGCAAAAACGGAATAACCAGCTTGGAGAATTTCGGTGCGCTGACTCTGTTGGAAACCTTACCACCAACCAGAATCGCAATACCGTCGCCTTCAGGATCTGCCAACGGCATCGCAGGACACATGGTATAACAGTTACCACAGAACATACAGCGCTCGTTGTTTACCTTAACTGTCTTGATCTCTTTGCCATCTACCATTGCTTTGGCAGGCTTAACGGCTCCAAGAGGACAAGAAGCAACCGCCAATGGCAACTCACAAACACCACTGATGCGAGAATGATCAATCATCGGTGGCTTACGGTGTATACCAAGGATTGCGATATCCGAGGCATGAACAGCACCGCACATATTCAAACAGCATGCCAAAGCGATACGAACCTGTGCAGGCAATTTCATAGATGTGAAATAGTCAAACAGTTCATCCATTACAGCTTTAACAACACCGGATGCATCGGTTGCAGGGGTATGACAATGGACCCAACCCTGAGTGTGAACGATATTGGTCACACCAGCACCAGTTCCACCAACGGGGAATCTGTTCCCCATGCTGGCAAGAGTGTCAAGAAGAGGCTGGACCTTTTCTTTGGAATCAACCATGAACTCAACGTTGTTACGGGTGGTCCATCGCATGAACCCGTCACAATGCTTGTCAGCGATGTCACATACTTCACGAATAAACTCAACAGAAACAAGACGGCAGGTACCGCAACGAACGGTGTATACTTCATCACCGGTTTCGGATTTGTGCATCAGTACGCCAGGCTTTAAAATTTCATGCCACAGCCACTTGCCCTTGTTTGCCTTGATTACCGGCGGAAAAAATTGTTCATAATGTGGTGGACCAAGATCTGAAATACGTCCTTCCATTGGTTTAGTGGGATCATAACCCATGGTAAATCTCCTTATATTTAATATGAATTGTTAGCTCAAATTAAAACAGCATTAATTAGGCTGCGTGTTTCGCGCGGAATTCGATGATATCACGCTCAAAACCACCGGGGACCTCTTCATCTTTCCAGAATACGTATGGATTTGAACGAGGCTCTTTCACATGCTGTGGAATTGGGTCGATACCCATAACCTGCAGGAATGTCGGTAAACCTACACGCTGCATGGTCTCACCAACACGCTCACGGTTTTTGCCAACCTCCATCCACCAGTCCCAGATAGTCTCGATGAACTCAATGAGTTCCTCAAAATCGTTATCTTTGGAAACTTTCATGAATGGTACAATGAGGGTAGCAAACTGTGCACCGTCAAGGATTGGTGCTTTTGCACCAACACAGACCGTGGCACCTTGGTCAAGGCCTGGACGCAAGGCACGTGGCATAACATTGATGCAATGCATACAACGGGTACATTCCGTATCATCGATTTTCAGCTCAGCACCTTCCATCCACATACACTCGGTAGGGCAGATATCGATTACTTCTTTCTGGATGTCAAAGGGACCCCAGTCTTTGCCGGCATGAGCTCCACCATTGGAAGGATAATTGCCAGCTACATACTCTTTCACGGCAGCCTGGTCGATACGAATCTGATCTCTCCAGGTGCCGATAACGGCGACGTCGGAACGAGCAATTGCAGCAACACAGTCGTTTGGACAACCGGAAAACTTAAACTTGAATTTGTAAGGGAAAGCCGGGCGATGAATCTCATCCTGATAATGCATAGTCAGGTGATAACAGACTTCCTCTGTATCATAGCAGGACCATTCACAACGTGACTGGCCGACACAGTTGGCAGGAGTACGCAGGTTTGAACCGGAACCACCGAGATCCTGTTTCATATCGTGTGTCAGATCCCAAAAAAACGGCTCAAGGTTCTCGGTACGGGTACCAAGAAGAATAATATCACCGGTGGAACCGTGAAAGTTGGTCATTCCAGAACCATGTTTTTCCCACAGGTCCATCATCTGACGAAGATTTGCACTGGAATAATACTTAGATGATGGCTGAGCAACACGAACAGTGTGAAAATGCTCAACGCCAGGGAACATCTTCGGTAGATCAACGTATCGCCCAACGATACCACCACCATAACCAAAAACACCTACGATACCGCCGTGCTTCCAGTGAGTGATCCTTTCTTTATAGGATAACTCCAGGACACCAAGAATATCCCAACACTCAGGCTTTTTTTCGGCCTGGCGCTTCAAGTCGGTCACGAAGCTTGGCCACGGGCCACTCTCCAATTGGTCCAACAAGGGCGTCTCATGCTTTGCCATGATTTCCTCCTTTGAATTACTGTTTATACTACAACCTTAACCAATACTCTTACTCTAAACAGAAAATCTAAAACCGACTTTCGGCTTATATTATCAACGAAACCATCTGACCGCTTCCGGCAGATTCGCCATGTAACGCATATTAACAGATTGTGATTATGAATTGTTATTCAGGGTGTGAGAATATCTTTGCTATACGATTTTGTCAACAAAAATCCAATAGATTTTGAGTCATCAACTGAACAGTCATTCAGCCGCGGGATCCCTCCACTACGCCTTTTCTTGCAACTGGCTCAGAAATGCATCCTCAAGATTTTCGCTAATCTCGGAACCTTCTTTTATGGCCTGCAGGAACTTGCCGGCAAGGACCTTCCCCAATTGCACACCTTCCTGGTCAAATGAATTAATATTCCAGGCAAATCCCTGAAAAACAATCTTTGCCTCATACACAGCAAGGAGTGCTCCCATTATCCGTGGTGTCAGTTTATGTGCCAACAGAAGGCAGGATGGCCGATTACCTGGAAAATTTTTATTAGGGTTATCTGAGGACTGTCCTACTGCCATGGCGACCATCTGAGCCAGCAGATTGGCCAATAGTTTCTGTTGTGAGGTTGATCCCCGAACCACCAGATCCGCTTCTAACTGAGAATGCATAAAACCTATGAATTCAGCCGGTACGATCTCAGTTCCCTGATGCAGCAGTTGATAAAAAGCATGCTGCCCATTGGTTCCCGGTTCGCCCCAGATTATCGGCCCGCTACTTTCAGTCAGTTTTCGCCCTTTCCTGTCAATGGACTTGCCGTTGCTTTCCATATCGCACTGCTGTAGATGCGCAGGAAATCTGTGGAGAGCCTGACTGTATGGTAAAATAGTGAGGGTGGGAAGCCTTAGAAAATTATGATTCCATATGCCGATCAGGGCCAGCAACAGGGGTATATTTTTACGGATATTTTTTTCTTCCGCATGATAGTCAATTTCCGAAGCCCCTTGTAAAAAGGCCATGACCTGTTCTATGCCAAGATAAAAACCGAGTGTTACTGCACCGACCATCGAGGTTGAACTATATCGGCCACCAATGTAATCATGCATATAAAAAGATTGCAGGTAGTTGTTCGGATCATCCAGAGGGCTCTTTTCCCCAGTCACTGCAAGGCAGTGCTTGGCAGGATCAAGCCCCGCTTCTCTCAAGGCTCGACGGACCAGGTTTTCATTAGTCAAGGTTTCGAGGGTACTGCCACTCTTGGAGACTATACAGACTAAGGTTGTTTCCAGATTTACTCCGGACAAAACCTGAGCGGCATCATCAGGATCGACATTGGCAATAAAATGTACCTGTCTCCCGGGAAGACCGTAGACCCGAAGCGCTTCAAATATGGCCCGTGGTCCCAGGTCTGAGCCTCCGATACCGACATGAATCAGAGTATCAAAACGATCACCTACATGATTACACAGTCGTCCAGAATCGATTTTTTCCAGGAACGTTTTGAGCTTGTTCAATTCACTCTTTGCTTCACCTGTGGCTTTAGGTTCAACAGGATTAGGACAAAACAGATCCCTGCAAGCTGTGTGCAATACCTGGCGATCCTCACTATCGAACCCCTCTATCCGGTTCAGAACGGCCCCTCGTCGCATCAGCTGAAACTGTTCGACGAGTTGCAGTTCATCGGATAATTCCTGGAACAGATCCAACACATGGTCATCCACTCTTTCTGTGGCATAATGCAGATCCAGAAGTTCGGTCCTACACACATACCGTCCCAGCCGATTCTCAGTCTGCAAGGCGTTCTCTTGGGTTAAGTCGAATGGTTGTCCAGCCAAGGCAGATAGTTTCCGATACGCCTGGGTTTCTGTAAAAGACTTATACGTAGCCCCCATTGGTCCCCCCCTTTGATCCCGATAAACGGGAATTTTCTAGACGATTAAAGAGATTATCGATACCGGGCCGCACCGGCCTCGGCAAGCCTTTTCAGAGAAGCTATGGTCTGTTCGTAATCGTTGCTGCCATATATCGCCGAACCTGCGACGAATATATTGGCTCCGGCTTCGGCAACTTCGCTGATATTCTTCTCACTCACTCCGCCATCCACTTCAATATCAACAGAAAGTTTCATTGCATCAATCCGTTGCCTGAGCTGCCGGATCTTGGCTAGGGTTGATGTAATAAACGATTGACCACCGAACCCCGGATTGACCGACATCAGCATGACCAGATCAACCTCCTCCAGGACATAATCAAGGGTCGCAAGAGATGTCGCCGGATTAAGAACCACCCCAGCTTTTTTTCCAAGCTCCTTTATTCTGGACACCGTTCTATGGAGATGAGTACACGCTTCAACATGCACGGTAATCCAGTCGGCACCCGCAGATGCAAAGGCATCAACATAAGAGTCCGCATCTGTTATCATCAGGTGCACATCCAGGTCCTTACGGGTAACAGCCCTGGCTGCCTGGACGACTAACGGACCGATTGTAATATTCGGGACAAAATGTCCATCCATTACATCTATATGAATGACATCACAACCCGCTCTGTCAACTGCTCCTATTTCTTCTCCCAGGCGACTAAAGTCAGCGGACAAAATCGAAGGCGCTATCTGAATGTGCTTGCTCATAACTCTCCTTTACAGCAACCGGCTTTGCCGAAAGCTAAACAGAGGATCTCTCAAGAAGGAATTGTAAAGAATCTCGGTTTATTTCCATCTATCGATAGTTAAAAGATCTTCCTCGAAATTTTTCTCAGCTGATCTCCAGGCAACATTTCAATAAACCCATCCAACTCAAGTAGCAGAAGCAACTCACTCACCCGAGCCGGCGAAAGACCGGATTTAGTTAAAAGTGCTTCCCGCATGAGCGGATAAGGTTCAATATGTGCCAGCAACGCTAATGCATCGGGTTCGATGTCGAAAGGGTTTTCTTGTTTCGTATCATTTTTTTCATTGCAGTTATTACTGCAACGTAAATCCAGTTCGACAACAATATCGTCCACTTTTTGGACTAATTTCGCCCCTTGCTGCAAGAGCCAGTGAGTACCTTCACTCTTGCAGGAATCGACCTGTCCGGGAACTGCAAATACTTCCCGTCCACAATCGAGGGCCATTTGCGCAGTAATAAGGGATCCCGATCTCTTTGCCGCCTCAACAACAATAACACCTTGACTAAGACCGGCTATTATACGGTTTCTGGCAGGAAATCGAAAGCCTTCGGGCCTGGTTCCAAGTGGGTATTCACTTACCAGAGCCCCACGTTCGGCAATATCTTTATACAAAGACCGGTTCTGCCGAGGATACACCACGTCCAAACCACAACCAAGTACAGCCACGGTGTTTCCCTGCCCAGCTAAGGCACCTAAATGGGATTCCGTATCTATTCCTAAAGCAAGTCCGGAAACAACTGTCACAGATAAATCGGCCAAGCTTTTGCCCAGATTAAATGCAGTCCTTCGACCATAGCTGGTGGCAGCACGGGAACCGACTATGGCAACAGCGGGATTACACAGGAGTTCACTCTTTCCAAGGAGATAGAGAACGGGAGGAGGATCCACCAGTTGATGAAGCAAGGGCGGATAGCCGGCATCTTCAAAAGAAAGTGCAACCCCTCCAAGAGAAGCCAAGCGCTCCAGCTCTTTCTCACCTCGAATTTTATTGTCCGTTGAAGAAAAAAGACCAGCTATCTGCCGTTCTTTAATTCCGTTGACGTTCAACAATTCTTTTTGGGAAGCGCGAAGAACTTCTGCTGGAGAACGAAAATGCTCGATGAGCCGCCAATAACCGCCAAGTCCCAGACCAGGCACGAGACTGAGATTTATCCAGTCGAGGGTTGAAGCCATCAACTCCTCCATTTACTATAAAGTATCCTGCTGATACTGCAGGGAACTGACATTGATTACACTGCAGATACACAAACTAAATATTGAAGAAACGGGAAAGAAGACCGACAAAACTAATCAAACAGAGCCAGTGGCTCACTTGCTCATCAGATATTGCAAATCGTCATTCTTAAATTTGAGATCACGATCATCTGTCAATCATAAACACCCTCAACTCTTCGACGCGTGAAGGATGTTTCAGTTTCATTATGGCCTGAGCTTCAATCTGGCGGATACGTTCCCTGGTTACCGCGAAACATTTTCCCACCTCTTCCAAGGTATGATCACAGTCCACGTCTATACCATAGCGCATCTTCAAAACCTTGGCTTCACGCGGGGAAAGCGATGACATTACCTGGTTGAGGCACTCCCTGAGACTTGCGACCATCGATATTTCATCCGGTCCAAGCTTTTCTTTATCCTCAATAAAATCACCCAAAAAGGTCTCGCCGTCATCACCAACCGGTGTATCGAGGGAAATCGCATCTTTGGCAATCTTGAGTGCGGATTTCACTTTAATGACATCTGTCCCCAATTGCTCCGCCATCTCTTCAGGGGTTGGTTCACGATGTTCCTCCAACATGAAATCTTTTGACACCCTGAGCAGACGATTGATTGTCTCAATCATATGCACAGGCAAACGGATGGTTCTTCCTTGATCTGCGATCCCCCTGGTGATAGCCTGCCTTATCCACCATGTGGCATAAGTGCTAAACTTGTATCCTCGATGATAATCAAACTTTTCAACCGCCTTCATCAACCCGATATTTCCTTCCTGGATGAGGTCGGAAAACTGCAGCCCGCGATTAACAAATTTTTTCGATACAGAGATGACCAGGCGAAGATTCGCCCGCACCAGTCCCTCTTTTCCTTGCTTATAGAGTTCCCATCCGGCATCAACTTCTTGAAGAATCTGCCGCAACTGTCTCTCATCGACACCTGATTCCTCGAGTATCTGCCGATTGACCTGTGCCTCTATTACTTCCGGGACAACCTCAATCGAGGAATCCGCTGCCTTACTAACATGCTCGCCCATGACTTCGACAAAAATTTTCCGGAACCTCTTGGAGAGCTCTTCCAGCCCAACAGCTATCGCCTTAATACATTCAGAACAGATGTTTTTATCAGCAAAGAGTTCAGCAATTGTTGCACCAATCTTTCCAATTTCCGCAAGTTTATCTTCGGCCGCAGGGGTTTTAGCGTCTAATTGAAGATACTGAGTCAACAGCCCTTCTCTTTCTTTATCCAGCTCGACTGCCTTTTCAACACGAAGCAGAAAATCCTTGCTTTCCTTGTTCACGACACTTGGAGTATTTTCACTTATTCCGGAAATAATCTGACAAATTTTATCATTGTTGCTGTCCAATCCTTTCACCATTTCCAGGATTGCCGGAATGGCCAGAGGGGTTTTCAGAACAACATCCTGCACCCTCCTCTTACCTGTTTCCATCAATTTTGCCAGCTTCAACTCTTCCTCGTGACTGAGAAGGGTAAGAGTTCCCATCTCTCGAAGATAGATGTTCATCGGATCGATGAACGAACTAGATTTTGAAAGCTTGCCTGATTCTTCCGTGTGTCGGGATGCCCTTCGCCTATCTTCTTTTCTTCTGTCACCAAACGGACTATTCCGACGCTCTTGCCGACCATTCCGTCTGTCAAAATTCGAATCGGAAAAATCTACAGGGGAGACCACCTCATCAGAAGAATCTTCAGTCAGACCGTAAGGCGGTGTTTCTTTTCCCATATCATAGTCTACCATTGCCTCATCAACCTCCCTGCCATTTTCATCTTCACTGCCAACCACCGTCGCGCAAAACTCATCTTTTCAAAACCAGCGAATCCAGTAACTTGTTAACGTCAGCGTCGCCCCACAACTATCAATTATTCTGACATTACAAACACTAACAATCCAGATTCACTTCTCCAATCAAACGAAACTGAAGCAAATGTCAAGAAAATTCATCCAACACGACATAAAAACCTAGATTCTCCACAATACTCAAGCGTTAGTAAACTATTCACGTCTGCTCACCATGTAGTTTCCTGGTGATTTCTATTTTCTTCATCATAAGCTCCTGCAACAGTCCTGAATCGCCTTCTTGCTGAGCACGCTGCATACGTTCCATCAACTCATCGGAATTCTTTTTGAGATGGTACTTTCTAAGATAATCGAGTAGCTCAGATAATTCCTCCCGGGAATGATCATCATTTCTTCCATGCGAATGATTCGGCGCCCTCAGAAGCAGATCAGCTACCAAGCTCCGTTCAACACCTTCCGAGAGGACAGTCAACAATTCTTCAGGCTCTGCGTCCGGATTGAGCACCAACAAACTTTTGAGCTGTAGAAACAAGACTTCCCCCACTCCCCCGGCGAGACATTCCCGTATTCCTCCATTCTCCAGTCCGGAAAAAAATTTCGGCTGGAGAATCATGAATTCCACCAATTGTCTTTGCGGCATTGAGAGCGGTATGATTTGCTCCTTGCGGTCTCGTTTAACAGAAGGCGCTGGAGGATTAGTACGATTATTCAAAGGCGCCTCGAGGTGTCCATCGAGTTGCTCCATGGGTATACCGAGTTTTTCGGCAAAATGTGAGACAAATACCGAACGTTGCAATGGAGAGACAGCCGCTTTGACCAGTGGCTGGAGCTCTTCAACAATCCTGCGCTTTCCGTCCAGGGTCAGGCCATATTCCTGAATCAATCGGCCAAGAACGAATTCAGGTAACGATTCTGCTTGCTCAAGAAGGTGATTTAATGCAGCCAAACCCTTCTCCCGGATAAAGGTATCCGGATCATGTCCATCAGGAAGAAGCGCCACCCGACCGGCAACCTGCTCGGCAAGAAAAAACGGAACCCCTCTTACGGCCGCCTTTACACCCGCTACGTCTCCATCAAAAAGGAGGGTTACCCGCTCTGCAAAACGTTTAATTAATCTGAGTTGTTCCCGAGTCAAGGCCGTACCCAATGGGGCCACCACATTGGTACAACCGCCGGCGACAAGAGAAATGAGATCAAAGTTTCCCTCAACCAAGACAGCTCCATTGTTCCGACGAATATCTTCTTTTTGTTGATACAGTCCAAGCAGCAGTTTACTCTTGTTGAAGACCGGACTCTCAGGCGAATTGAGATACTTAGGTTGTCCTTCACCTACAATCCTGCCACCGAAGCCACAAATCCGACCGGTTATATCAGAAATAGGAAAAACAATTCGATCCCGAAAACGATCATAGGTTCCACCTTGTTCCTTCTTCACAAGGAGTCCGGCCTCAATCGCAGCTTTTAACTCAATTCCGGAAAACTTCCCTCCAAGATAATTCCATCCTTCAACTTCCACTGCTGGAGCGTAACCGATACGAAACCTGGACAGGATATCCTCAGTCACGCCTCTCTTACGCAAATAAGCAGTCGCAGCCTTCGCTCCGTCGGATTCACTCAGATACTGACTAAAGATTGTTGCTGCTTTTTCGTTGATAGCAAACAACAGTTCCCTTTTTTTCGCCAACAACTCCTCTTCTTTTGTACGACGGCGTTCCGGTATCTCAATATGATACCTATTTGCCAGTGTCTTTACAGCCTCAGGAAAATCAAGGCTGTGGTATTTCATCATAAAACTGAACACATCGCCCGATTCTCCACAGCCAAAACAGTGGAAGAACTGCTGCCCGCTATGCACCGAAAAGGATGGAGTCCGCTCACCGTGAAAAGGACACAAGCCAAGGTATCTTGTTCCACTTCGCTTTAATTCGACACACTCACCGATAACCTGGACAATATCAGCCTCTTCTTTGATCCGCGCTGTTATGTCATCTCGTGACTCACCAGAAACCATATTCCATCCTAATTTCACTTAAAAGAGACTCTTCTCAGCATCTTCTCGAGATGCTGAGAAAAAAACAATTTCTAAGGTACTAACCCCGGTAAACGGGAAGAAAGCCGGGATAAGTACCTTCACGAAATTCTTTCCTGAAAAACAAAAAAAGAATTTCTAAGGTACTAAAAAAGAGAGCTGATTGTTGTTATTTTTCATACTATACTACCGATTCTCATGAGATGCCATCGGTATGCCCTTAACCCCATCAGACTGTCGTTCAATTTACAAGGTTGAGCCATCATGGATGATTTCACTAAAGCAATTACCTATCAGCTCAAGCAGGATATCGCCAATCGGTACTTCGGATTTCGAAAGAGTATAGAGACCGAGTCTAGCCGGTATCTTCTGAACCTGCAAAGTGCCAACCAAAAATACGCGGCCGAAATAAAAACGGACATGCAACGGATGTACTGCCTTTTGCAAAGCGATCTCCTTTACCACTCTTTCGTTACCTTCACAAAGTTGCCCAGTGAAATCTGGAATTGCCCAATCGATCCACAATCCCCATCACAGTGGCAGCTGTTGTTCTCCGACTTGAAGGGAGAAGGATTGACCCGCAGGAGGCGATACCGAAATCTCGTTTACCAAGTTTACCGTTTGCTGACCAGCGACATCACTGCGTATCAGGAGATTTTCATTCGACTTGAAGAGGACCATGAAGACATCTGCAGAGAAATAGATCTATTCTACCGAAAGAATGATCTTCCAGGCATATTGAATTTTCTCCGCGAAATAGATAACCCGGATGGCTTCCGATCGGGACTGCTCCAGACCGATAGACCTATCTTTACCAGTCAGTCTATGGAGGAGGAATTACGCATTATTCCACCACCCGCTGTAACCACCAATATGCAGTCTCTAGATGGATTGCCATCGTTGAAAGAGGCAAAACCTATATTAATCGGCCTATTGAAACAGGCTTATCCGTTGTTCGACCATTTCCACATAAAAAAACTCCCCTTTTAGTCTCCACCACCTTCTCCACGCTCTGTACTCTGCGAGAGCATTATGATATATCTCACGGTGAGTCGAATCCGGGACTTTTATTTTTCATCTTTAGTACATGACACACTATAGAACTCTATGTTTCACATTGCTTATTAACTCGTTACTTGAATATTTTGTAATTGGTATTGCAATTCAGTACCCTACACTTATATAGTTTTTAATTATGATTAATTGTTTAAGTTCCACATTTACCAATCTCGCCAGCTAAACCTTTGGTAGCCCCGGTCTTTTTCATTATGACAGACAAAACATACTTAACTGCTTCAGATCTTAGACCCGGTGAAACAATCGTACGACTGATCCGTCAAAAATGGCCATCTGTCTTCTGTTTTTTTCCTGGTACCTCCCCCAGTGAAGAGGAAATTCAAAGATCGGTACTCATTGTTACCGGTGGTGGAGCGGAGCAAATCGCTTTTCTTATTGAGAAAAGCCATCTTCCGACATACACCCCTATTCTTTATCTCGGCGTGGGCGATTCAATGCCGGACTCAATTCAGCAGTATGGCGCGAACAGGTTCATAGACTATCTTGCCGTACCTGTAGAAAGTCAAATTTTCCTACATAGAATTTCCCTTCTCATCCAGGTACAGAAGATGAGTGCGGAACACCATTCAAACCGGACAATCCTTAGTCAACAGCTCGATTTTCTCTCTACCCGCGATGGCCTGACGGGACTTTTCAACAGGCGTCACCTTACCAAAATCTTCACACAAGTTCTCCAAATTGCCCGACAAGAAGACAGAGAACTCTCACTGTTGATATTCAATATTGACTATTTCAACTCTATTAACAAGAAGTTTGGCTTGAAGTTTGGGGATTCCATTCTCAACGAAATGGCAGCACGACTGACCGAGGCAATGAACACCACCGCCACCTGTTACCGATTCTCCGGCGAGGATTTTGTCGTTTTGCTACCGGAGACAAACCTTCAACACGCCTGTACAATTGCAGAAAAAATCCGCAAAGTCTGTTCAAGCAAACCATTTACAGATAGAAAAGATACAATATCCATAACGATCTCAATCGGTCTGGCTTCCTTGAGAGACCATAAGCCGGAGAATCACGACGAATTTCTCTGCATGGTCGAAACGGCACTCTTTATGGCCAAAGCAGAAGGAAGGAACAGGCTTCAGGTCTACATACCACACAATGACCTCAAAGAGCTCTCTCCACAAAAATCAATCGTTTTTCTAAAAGAAAAACTGAATCGCATTCTTGAAAAAACGAGGGCTTCAGCCATTGCCTCCTTGCAGCTTCTTGCTAGAAATATTGCGGGTTCCGAACACCAGATCCATATTGACAAGGTTTCTCACTTTGTGTCCATGCTCGGAGAGCAACTCGGATTGCCGGAACAGCACACCCGAACCTTTCAAAATTCCATCACCCTGTACAATAGTTTTCGGTTTATTCTCCACAATGACCTTCTGTCAAAACCCGGAAAGCTCACCAGCGAGGAGCGGAAAACTATTGAGGATTTGCCATATAAATTAAACGAGCTCAATGATATTTTTGACTATTTCTCGGAAGAGCGAAATGTTTTGCTTGCTCATGGTGAGCGATATGACGGTACAGGATATCCCTTAGGACTCAAGGGGGATGAAATTTCACTTGGGGCACGAATTTTTAATATTGTCGACTCACTCGCGGCAATGAGCTCGGAACGCCCCTATCGGAAAAAACTTTCTCCACCAGAGATTATAGCAGAACTAACAAGAGAGGCCGGCAAACAATTTGATCCGTTTCTGGTTCTCCAAATCCTTGCAGCAATCGAAAAAAACAACCTATTCGATCTTGATGGCGATTTTTTTGATCGTGCCCGAGAAGACCTTCTCATTACATTTCCGGAACTTAAATCATGAATCATCCAAATCTCACCGCAATAAATAGCCAAATTAATTCGTTACCGGCATTGCCCGCGATTGTTACAAAAGTAATGGCCGTTACTGCAAATCCGGAAAGTAGTGCCAACGACTTGATGCAGGCCATTCTGCCGGATCAAACGATGTGCAGTACAATACTAAAAGTTGCCAACTCTGCTTTCTTTGGGATTCCCCGGGGAGTAAGCACCGTTGAGCGGGCAGTGGTTGTACTTGGCTATGCAGAAATCAGGAATATTGTGATCGGCAAGGCTGTATTCTCTTGCTTTCCCAAACTCAGCCAAGAAAACAAAAATACCATCAGTCTTTTCTGGGAACATGCCTTTACCTGCGGCCTCGCCGCGAAAATTATAGGAGACCACCTTCACCTCCCCCCCAGCGAGCTTTTCGTCGCTGGACTTATTCACGACATCGGTAAACTTGTCATGTTTATGGCCTTCCCCACAGACTATCCAATCCTGCAGGAACTTGCCAACCCCTGTAATCTTGATAATTCCACAGAAGAACAGTCCAAGTTTTCTATCAGCCATGATAAGGTTGGCTTGCAGCTCGCCGAGAGATGGCTCCTCCCTGAACAATTATGCATGGCTATCGGTTTTCATCATTCTCCTCAGAAGGCACCCAGCTTCAAAAAGTATCCATTAATCGTGCAGGTAGCAGATATCCTTTCACTCATGTACTGTCATTCAAAAAATATGAAAAGGGAAGATGTGGAAAAAATATTTGTCGATTTCCTCCCGGAAACTTCAACGATGTGGCAAGAGAACGACCTCAGTTGGAAAACGGAAAATTTTGGTCTCTGGTATGATCTTCTCCAGCAACAACGTGAAAATGATCAGGAAATCCTCAGCGCTTTTTCTTCATAATGAAGATCACATCAATCAAGCGAACCATCAGGAATACCAGACGATTTGCTGAAATTGTCAAGGTATTATCGGCGTTCGGCTTTCGTCAACTGGTCCTCGACACTGGCCTGCACCGTTTACTCGGTAACGCAAAAGAAGAGATCAATACGTCTTCCGGCAACGACTCGGAGAAGCTTCCCCGCCCTGTCCGGGTCCGCCTGGTACTCGAAAAGCTTGGACCGACCTTCATCAAACTGGGCCAAATTCTATCTACCCGTCCTGATCTCATTCCACCGGAATGGGCAAATGAATTCAAAAAATTACAGGATCGCTGTCAACATGTTTCCTTTACGGAAATTTACAAAGTTCTTATTATGGAGTTTCCGGGACGTCTCGACCTACTTTTTGCCTCAATTGAAGAAACTCCGCTGGCAGCTGCTTCCATAGCTCAGGTTCACCGGGCGACCATGAAGGACGGAACTCAAGTCGTCATCAAGGTTCTTCGTCCCGGCGCCAGGCAACTCATTGAAGAGGACATGGAATTATTGGAGAGCCTGGCACAACTGCTCGACCAATATTTCTCCGATCTTGGTTACAGTCCGACAGCCGTTGCCAAAGAATTTTCGAGGGAGCTTCAGAAAGAAATCAATCTTGTGGTTGAAGGGCAATCCACAGAACGGCTTCGGCGTTATTTTGAAGATGATGCCAACATCAGTTTTCCAAAGGTCTACTGGTCAGCTACCACCCGAAATGTGCTGACTATGCAGGAGGTAAAGGGTAGACTCCTGTCAACAGTCCTTCCGGAAGAACTGAGCCAAAGTGAGCGTAGAACTATTGTAGCCAACGGAACCGATGCGGTGTTCAAGCAATGTCTCCGCTTTGGATTTTTTCATGCAGATCCCCACCCGGGGAATATCTTTCTTTTATCTGGTGGGAAGCTCTGTTTTATCGACTGTGGAATGACCGGGCAGCTGGACCGAAAGACCACTGATCAGCTGATTAACCTCGTGGCCGGGATAGTAAAGGGGGATGTTGACCGACTCTGTCGGGTAGTTATAGAGCTTACCGACGTCAATCCGGCCGTAACCGACAACCGTGATTTTCACCTTGAACTTCGACACCTCACCGACCACTTTCAAAACACTGATTTGCGACATCTGAACATTACCGGCCTGCTCTCGGATTTCTTCAATATGCTGCAACGGTTCCATATCCAATGCCCCGGAGATCTGATGTTACTCACCAAGGCATTGACAACCATTGAAGGAGTCGCTGAGCATTTCGACCCAACGTTTGATGTCCTTTCCCATGTTGAACCTCAGATCCAGGAAATCGTCCAAGACAGACACAGCATGCGGGCAATAAAGGATCGTATGTATAAAACCCTAACCAGTTCGCTTGAACTGATCGAGGATCTGCCCCAAGATCTTCAACGGTTTCTCGATCATGCCAGACACAGTCGATTCACCCTCAATCTTGAGCTGAAGCGTATAGAGCATCTCTCAGAACGAATCGACACCTCAAGTCGAATTATGGGAATCGCCATGATTATTGCAGCTCTTATTGTCGGTTCATCCATTCTGATCCTGGCAGACCGCATGTCAAGAGCACCGGGTTTTGTCGGCACTCTCGGCATCATTGGCCTGATCCTTGCGGGAATCAATACTGCCGGCTTTATCATTTCCTACTTACTGCCAAGAAAACAAAAAAGCTGACGGCCAGAGCAGGATAAAACAGGACTGCGCGGCAAAACCCGGCACAGGAAAAGATACATTTTCAAGATTCAATTCTTTCAGATGGAACGCAATGCTCTCAAGACTAACCATAGAAGGCGTCACAATGACCTGCACCTCACGGTGAGGTCTGTACAGTTTGGCAAACCTATCATCAACCGCTACTCAATGTCGTTTCAATCACCGTACGTATTTCAGTGGCGCTCAGAGTTTTTATAACAACCTGTTTTCTTCTGGACTGAACTCCTGCTTTCACAACCACATCCCGAGTAGGAACACCAAAGATCTGCGCCAAAAACTTCACCACTGCTTTGTTGGCTTTGCCTTCTACCGGCGGAGCGGCCACCGCGAGTTTCAAACAACCGTCATGGAAGCCCATGATTCTACTTTTTGACGCCTTGGGCTGCACATGGAGACGCAGCAACACTGTTCCATCTGTTAGTATGGAGAGGTAAGACATAGCAGACTCAACTTCCAACAATGCTCATCATCAGAACGTTTTTCAGGTAAGATCCATATTGATTTTATCCATATCGTCTGGATCAAAACTCTCACCATCCGGAATCTGAATACTTTGAAAAAGATCGGAAAGATCATCTTCCTTTTCACCAGGTTCTGAATCCTCCATGGGAGCTTCGAGAGCCTCGAGATAGGTATACAGAGTTGTTTCCAGCTCCTTGCGTACCTTAATCTTTCTCTGGTTTAATTCTTCTATTTCTTTTGGTAATCGACTGAGTTCCGCTTCGGCATCTGTTCGGATTTTTTCAATTTCTGCGCGAGCATCCTCTATTAATTTCCGAGCATCCTGTTGACTTGCCTGACGTAATTTTTCAGCCTCTTCCTGACTGGTTTGACGCAGGTTATCGGCAAATTTCTGGGCAGCGAGGATAGTGGTTTTAAAATCCATCCCTTCCTGTTTTAACTCTCTGTTCTGTTCCTCCAGCAGCTCAATTCTCCCGCGAAGTTTTTGAATCTCGGCCCTTTCCTGCAGACTGGTGCCCTTCCCACCGGCAAGAGACGCTTCCAATTGAGTAAGTTTTTCCCGATACGCCGAGTTTTGCTCCTCTAAAGCGGCAGTCGCTGTCAACACGGTTTCAAGTTGCATTCTAAGGTCGGCTATTTCCTGATCTTTCTGTTTATAGCCATCCTGAATCTCTGCTTGAATCCCCTCTGCATTCTCTTGACTTATCTTCACCTCGGTGGCAAGGGTTTCTTTTGCTCTCTGCAAAGCTTCCTGCTCCGCAAGAAGAGACTCAATTTCTTCGGCTTGCATACGGTTCTGCTCGGTCAATTCAAAGAAATCTTCGGCAAGCAACTCCAGGTAGGCTTTCACCTCGATCGGCTCATACCCTCTGAATTTAGTCTGAAATTCTTGATCTTTAATTGACTGTGGTGTCAGCATATCCGGCTCCCTTGTTAATTAGTACCTTAGAAATTCTTTCGAAGTCTACGCTCATCTCTTGTTTTTTAAAAAGAATTTCGTGAAGCTACTTATCCCCCCCTTGTGGGGGGTTGTAATAGTAGCAACGTCAGCGAGACTTTGGGAAAGTTCAGTTTAGCGGAGTTATCCCATTCCCATAGCAATTTGTTTCAGGGTCTGGACCACAAAACTTTGCAGAAACATAATAACAATGATGAGGATCATAGGTGAAAAATCTATTCCCCCAAAACTTATCGGCAGAAATCGGCGAATACGGCTGAGTACCGGTTCAGTCGCCTCGTATAAAAATCTTACTATGGGGTTATGTGGATCGGCATTTACCCAAGAAATAACTGCCCGACCGATGATGATCCACATATAGGCAGTCAGAACAAAATCTATCAACTGAGCAATCGCCATCATAAAATTATTTACCACAAACATATTTCTCTCCTTTTCTCAAGTCCTGTCAGGCAACCTTGCTGCCTGGAACAACCCTGTCACTCACTGTAGAAAGGACTAACCGCTCCTTTCCGTCATCTTGCGTTCCGGCAGCCAAAACCATTCCCTCCGAGAGCACGCCCATCATCTTTACGGGCTTAAGATTGGCGACAATGAGTACCTGTTTGCCAATCAATTCATCGGCTTGATAATGTTCGGCTATCCCGGCAACAATCGTTCTCTCTTCAGGTGCTTTAACCGTCAGCTTGAGCAGCTTCTTTGATTTTTTGATCGGCTCGGCAGCAACGATTTCCGCCACCCGAAGGTCAAGCTTTTGGAAATGGTCAAAATCGAGCAGGTCTTTACCAAGCTTCGCAGGCAGATCCTTTTTTTCCTTATTCGATTTTTCATTACTATCGGTATTCTTTGCCTCTTTTTTCCCATCATCCAGACGCGGAAACAGGGAGTCTATAATCTCCAGTTCAGTACCGGGAGTAAGTAAATTCCATGCACCTCCCTTTAAAAGCGAGCATACCCGTTCATCACCGGCGGTAAGACCCAATCCCGTGGCCATTTTTTTGGCGGCGCCGGGCATAATCGGCTGCAAAACCAGGGTCAGCAAGCGCAAACATTCCAGAGTGCTGTAGAGCACAGTATCCAACCTTTCGGCTTGGGCCGGATCCTTGGCCAGCGCCCACGGTTCATTGCTGACGATATATCTGTTGGCCATACCGACAAATTCCCAGACAGTCTGCAAACCACGATGAAACAGGAACTCTCCCATCAGTTGTCGATAGTCGGAAATCATACTCTGTGCCGCAGCCTGAAGTACCTTGTCTTCTTCGGTGAATTCTGCCGGTGTCGGTATTTTTCCGTTCCGATACTTTTGAACCATGGCGGTTGCCCGACTGAAAAGGTTGCCCAGATCATTGGCCAGATCAGCATTCTGCCGGGCGACAATCGCCTCGGAACTAAACGAAGAGTCAAGACCAAAAGACATCTCCCGTAGAATAAAATACCGTATCGTATCAGTACCATACACCTCAACCAGCTCTTTTGGCCGTACAACATTGCCAATACTCTTGGACATTTTGGTATTGTCGATATTCCAGTACCCGTGAACATGAAGTTTCTGGAACAATGGCATCCCCATGGCCATCAACATGGTCGGCCAATATATGGCATGGGGTTTCAGAATATCTTTCGCAATTACATGTTCAGCCACTGACCAATAGTCCAAAAATTCTGGGCCGTCAGGATATCCTATCCCGGTAAGATAGTTGATCAGTGCATCGAACCACACATAGGTGACGAACTTATCATCGAAGGGGAGTTCAATCCCCCAGGTAAGTCGGAATTTCGGCCTGGAGATACAAAGATCTTCCAGGGGCTCACTCAAAAACGACAAGACTTCATTACGGTATCGTTCCGGAGTTATAAAATCAGGGTTGTTATGAATATGATCGATGAGTCGCTGTTGATAGCGGGACATTCGGAAAAAATAGTTTTGCTCGGCGATCTCCTCGGGCGGTTTCTGGTGGTCCGGACAGTTGCCGTCGACCAACTCTTTTTCAGTAAGGTATCGCTCGCAACCCTGGCAATATAGGCCGGTATACTCATCGAAATAGATATCGCCGCTGTCGTAAACCTTTTGGAGAATCTTCTGCACAACTTCCACATGATCAACATCCGTTGTTCTGATGAAATAGTCGGGCTCCACCTGCAGAAGCGGCCAGGTATTTCTAAACAGAGCACTTATCTTATCAACATATTCCTTCGGCTGAACATTCTGCTTTTCCGCCGCCTTAACGATTTTGTCACCGTGTTCATCGGTGCCGGTCTGAAACCGCACATTTTCGCCACACAGTCGCCTGAAGCGACAGTATGTATCTGCAACAATGGTCGTATATGCATGGCCCAGATGAGGCTGCGCATTCACATAATATATGGGTGTTGTTATATAAATTGTCATAGTTTAAATATTCACTTATGAAAAATGCCGGCGGGAATTTTCTTTGTATGTTAGTTAGTGTCTGTCCATAAATGGTAATTTTTCCCTAACTCTTCGTTGCTCTCAAAATTTAATCCTCGGAATATCGCTTATATGCCTGTGGTTAAATTCATCGAGCGCCTCAATTTAGAACAAAATTTCTCATTAATGGACAGACACTAGTTAGCAGAAATTCGGTTTACACACCTTTTTTCTTTTCTCTTTTTTTCTCAGGGCTGTCTTTTTTAGAGGGCTGAGCTATCGTCCACTGTTCTTTTTTCAGCAAGACATCCTCGCCTTCACTGTTCTCTGCAATAATAGTATCTTGAAGCGGCATCTGCCGTTTAACAAGAAACTGCTCACCATCCACCCTAATTCGTTTACCCGCCTTCGGCATGTTCTTCCGCTGTTTTTTATAGGTCTCATACTCATACGTCAAACAGCAGAGCAGGCGATTGCAGACCCCGGAAATTTTTGTTGGATTGAGTGGAAGATCCTGTTCTTTGGCCATTTTGATTGATACCGAATCAAAATTTTTAATAAAAGAGGAGCAACACAGCTCACGTCCACAGGTACCGATGCCACCAATCATTTTCGTTTCATGCCGAACTCCGACCTGACGCATTTCAACTCTGGCTCGAAACTCCTGGACGAGATCTTTCACGAGCGCCCTAAAATCGATCCGGCTGTCGGCAGTAAAATAAAAAATCATTTTACTGCCGTTAAAAAAACGTTCGACCCTGACAAGATGCATATCTAATTTATGTTTTTCAATCAAGGAAGTACAGACCTTAAACGCAACATCTTCACTTTCCGCTAGATTGACGAACTTTTCCAACTCAATACCCTGCGCCAGCCGCTCGATCTCATAATTTACCATAACCTTCGTCCCGTGGCATCCACACATCGGTGAATAGCCTGCTATACGAGCAGGCTCAAGACCATGATCTGTCCGCACCATCACGACGGTACCCGCAATAAGGCCGGGGAAAGGGCCGGCACCGGTAAAATGCTGGCCACTTTTTCGAAACTGCAGCCGATAAAAAACTGGTTCTATCGAAGGAGCCTCACGGCCGGAAATATTGTTTTCACTCACTGACATATAATATATTCCTTTTGTGTCTCAAATTTTTTTTCCGCAACTGCGTAAACCCTTTCAAGGGTCTATAGGAAAGAGACTTTTATCCGATTGGGCAATAATCCATTATGATACGGAATCACTGCAACTTAAACAACAGAACCTCACAGACGAGGTTTCGTGTACAGTTGCGAAAGAGTTCCCTCTCCGCCCGATCTATAGCCTGTAATTTAGCAAACAGTTCACTCGAATTCCAGATTTTTCCAGGGATACTACTATCCTGTATTTTTACACTTCCATGAACCTCGCCCAGCAGAAGATCCCTTAACCAAATTTTAAGCAGTCCAAAGAGAGATGGAAGTTCTTCTTTCAAAGCCGCCATCTTTTCTGCAAACTGCAACAACTCTCCCACATCTCGATTGGGATCCACCGCCGAATCAGATAAAAACGAGACTAATTTCTGCCATAAACTAATCATTTCCGTTTTCTGAAAAAGAAGTGCCTTGCCCGGACTTCCCTCGGAAAGTCGCGCCAGGAGTCGCGCGGTTTCATGATCAATCCCCTGCTGCACCAGAATCGCAACGGTGTCGTCAATGCTCAATGGTGAAAAAGGCACGACTTGGCATCTCGATGTCAGTGTGGCAAGAATCTCCTGCGAAGCCTCTGCTGTCAGGATAAGCAGGTTGTTCTCGGGAGGTTCTTCCAGGGTCTTCAGCAAGCTGTTGGCTGCCTCTCGGCGCATGGTGTGAACATCTTCCAGCACGACAACCCGCATAACCGATTCGTAGGGTGGGTAGGTAAGCTCTTTTGTTAACTGCCTTATCTGATCAATTTTTATCACCCCTTTCTCCGGACTGATCACCAGAAAATCGGGGTGATTGTTCGAACGAAATTTTTTACAGGAAGAACATACACCGCATGCCCCGAGCCGTGTGTTGTCGCGGCAGTTTACAGCAGCGGCCACCCCCCTGGCAAACAGCCTCTTCCCGACCCCTTCAGGACCCTTAAATATATAGGCATGAGGAACACGGCCAGCAGTCAGAGAACGGCTGAGCATCCGCTTTGCTTTCTCCTGACCGAAGAGTTGCGTGAAGCAAAAAAAAGAATTGTCTGCGGTACCCGTCATCTCAAAATGATATCCGTCGGTTAAAATAGAGATTGTTGTCGGCCGGTGTTTGGCGGAGGTGCTTCAGCTTCCGGCTCTTTTTCACCAAAACCGCCAAGATAAAGATACCGTTCAAGGCTGCGTTGGTAATCAGTCCAACTCATTTTTTCATTGTCCATCTTTCGCCGCAGTTGTTCAGTGATGTTCATCTTGGCATCGAGGTCATCCAGAAAACTGAGAAGGAACGCCTCCACAGTCATCGGAAGCGTGGGTGAACCAAATTCATGACGTCCATGATGACTGAGAATGAGATGCTGGAGCTGTTCCAAAAGTTCTTCGGGAAAATCATGAATTTTTCCTGCCACCGCAGCCACCATTTCACTGCCGATAACAAGATGCCCTTTCAACCTGCCTCGAACTGTATAATCGACAATCCCACTCTCCATCTTCAACTCTTCCAATTTGCCTATATCATGCAGTAATGCACCGGCAAGGAGAAGCGAACGATCAACACCTTCATAGTGTTTGGCTAGGAAATCTGCGACCTTAGCCACTGAGAGGGAATGCTCAAGCAGGCCACCGATATAGGCGTGATGAATCCCTTTGGCGGCTGGAGCCTCCTGAAAGCTTGGCCACCGGTCGCTCTTTTTAAAAAAGTGGGTGAGCAGTTTTTTTAAAAAGGGATTACTGACGCTCTGGACAAGAGCCTGAACCTCCTCGGCCATTTTTTGCATATTTTTGGGTGAGGCGGGATAAAAATGGACCAGATCTATTTGGGTCTGCGGAACCTGATTGATGCCATCAATTCGAAGTTGTAATGTATCGCGATAGGACTGCACCATGCCTGTTAGTTGCACCACGACTCCTGCTGCACAAAGCTTCTGCAGTGCCGCGACATTATCCCAGATCGGACCGGATACTTCCCCGCTCTTATCCATGACGGTCAACACCAGATATGGCTTACCCGCCCGGGTCTCCCCCGCCTTTACGTTTTTAATGAGAAAGAGGTCTTCGAAACGATCACCTTCTTTCAGCCCTTCTACAAATATTTTTTTCTCCATCGTCTCTTCCCATACGTGGTACAGACCACCAGCCTTTCGGGTTTCTCTGTACAGCTGTAAAATCCTAAAAAGGGCTAAAGTATACAAGGAATGGCCCAAAAACACTCATAAATTCATTGTAGGTGTTCTAACCCCCGCAAAGACGGGGATAAGAACCTTTAGACATATTATTTTCTTGCAAAAACCAGAAAATAATCTGTAAGGCACTAAAAAACACTATGGCTACCGAGAAAAGAGCAATTTTCATGCTTGCCGATTTTCACAATCAGTGCAATAATGGCAGATTTCGCTGTTTATACGGAGTGTCTGCTATCACCTACTACACCCATAATATCAAACCCAGCTGCAACCAGGAGTAAAGAGAATGAGGAAACAGATGATCATTTCGGTAATGTCCAAAGACAGACCGGGAATAATTGCCGATATTACCGGGGCCATCTACCAACTCGGAGGAGATGTCGCCGATTTAAATCAGACTGTTCTCTGCGGCTATCTGACCATGATTCTGAGTGCTTCATTTGATCCGGAAGTTACCAAAGAAGATCTCCTTGCCTCTATTTCCCATATCAAGACCAGATGCAAATTTGAGGTGTCAATCAAGGAACTCGATCCCGATCAGGAAGATGAAGCTATGGGGCCGCCGGAAGAGACCTATATCCTGACCGTGCAGGGACCCAACAAGACAGGAATCGTCCACGGCATTAGCCTGTTCTGTTTCAACCACAACATTAATATCTTCGACCTGGCAACCACCCTGCAAAACAACCAATATACCATGGCCCTGCAGCTTGACCTGAAACACTGCAAATCGTCGCTGGACACTCTCCAGCAAGAGCTTGAAGAATACTCACAGCAAAGTGGTTTGACTATCATGATGCAACATAACGACATTTTTCAGGTAACCAACGAAGTAGCTCTGCACTGAAAAAGACCATCATTTTTTATACCCGTATCATTTCATTGTTACGGGACAGGAGAGACCGCGACCATGCTACGTTCTGACCAGATCCTCGCCACCGTCGAGATGATTCAAAAGGAAAATCTTGATGTCCGTACGGTGACAATGGGTATCAGTCTTCTCGATTGCCGAGGTGGTGATGTTGAAGAAACCTGCAAAAAAATACATAGTAGAATACTCGAGTATGCCGGACAGTTCGTTGCCACCTGCGATACGATTAGCAAAAAATACGGCATCCCGGTAGTCAATAAGCGCATTGCCGTCACCCCAATAGCCTTTGTCGGGGCCGGTTTTTTTCGGGAAGATTTTGTTAAAATCGCAAAAACTCTCGATCAGGCGGCAATGGCGGTAGGGGTTGATATTCTCGGAGGTTTTTCCGCTCAGGTAGAGAAAGGAATGACCAACACCGACCTGGAATTTATTGCCTCCATCCCGGAAGCCCTTGCCCAGACCGAAAGAGTCTGTGCATCGATAAATATCGGTACCACCCAGAAAGGCATCAATATGGACGCGCTGGCAATGATGGGCACAACCATCAAAGAGCTGGCGGAAAAGACTGCAGATCGGGATGGTTTTGGGGCTGCAAAATTCGTTGTTTTCTGTAACCAGCCGGGCGACAACCCGTTCATGGCAGGCGCCATTCATGGCCTTGGGGAGGCGGATGCTGTCCTTAATGTGGGAGTCAGCGGACCGGGCGTTATTGCCCGGGCCCTCGAGCGACTTATCCAGAAACATCCGGAACCGGGCAGCCTGCAACTGGATGAACTTGCGGAGGAGATTAAACAGACCACCTTCCGGGTCACCCGTTGTGGGGAACTCATCGGTCGCGCTGTCTCCAAATCGTTGGGAATTGAATTCGGTGTGGTCGATCTTTCTCTCGCCCCAACCCCTACCGTCGGCGACAGTGTCGGCGAAATTTTCAAAATTCTCGGGGTCGATGCCATCGGTGCCCCAGGAACGACTGCCATTCTCGCCATGTTAAACGATGCCGTTAAGAAGGGGGGTATCTTTGCCAGTAAAACAGTGGGTGGACTCAGTGGTGCCTTTATCCCGGTAATGGAAGACGCCATGCTTGCTGAAGCGGTGGGCGACGGCGCTCTCTGTCTTGAAAAACTTGAGGCGATGACCTGTGTCTGTTCGGTGGGGCTTGATATGGTGGCAATTCCCGGATCGGTCGATGCCGATACCATCTCAGCCATTATTGCCGATGAAATGGCAATTGGCTTAATCAACTCAAAAACCACCGCTGCTCGTCTCATCCCAGTGCCCGGCAAAGAAGTGGGCGACTCCGTGAGTTTCGGGGGCCTTTTTGGTGCCAGTCCGATCATGCCTGTCAGAAACATTGGTAAGTCCAGCAGATTTATTGCCTGGGGTGGCAGAATGCCGGCACCAATCCATAGTTTTAAAAACTGACTTTCCTGGTTTAACTACCAATAAACAAGGGACAAGCCCGGCTTGTCCCTTGTTTATTGGTTTATTGCTTCCACGCAGCCGTCTCCGACATCTCACTCAACACATGCTCTATGCCGGAAGGTATTTCTTCCCCCATCCTTTGCCTCGTAGAGGGCTTTATCCGCGCTGTCTAACAAAGAGGTAACGGCAATTTTACTGGTAGGATAAATAGAAGATGCGCCGATACTGACCGTCACCGTTTCGGCCACAGAGGATCCTTTGTGAGTCATACCCAACCGAGCCACAGAATCCATCATTCGCCGCGCAACTCTTTCCATTCCATCGCTCCCGGTATTCGGCAAGATCGCTGTGAATTCTTCCCCACCATACCGGGCAATAATGTCGGTAGGTCTCATCAACGCTTCATAGAGCGATTGGGCTACCTTACGCAAACAATCATCGCCTTCGAGGTGACCGTAATAGTCATTATAATTCTTGAAATAATCTATATCCACAATGAGTAGAGACAGCGGAGTCTTATCCCGACTTGCCTGTTTCCACTCCTTTATGAGATTATGATCAAAATATCGTCTATTGAACAGTCCTGTGAGACCATCCAAAGAAGAAAGCAGCTCTAATTTAGCATTTTTTTCCTCAAGTTCCTTATGCAATACTTCCAGTTCAAGGATCTTGGCATCCAACTCCCGGGTTTTTTCCTCAAGCTGCTGTCGCTGGCGATGCAGTTCCAGGAATATTCCGACTTTTCTTTTCAGGATTTGAGGCTCAAGGGGTTTGAAAAGATAATCCACTGCGCCCGAATCATATCCTTTAAACATATGCTCCCGATCCATCCGGGCGGCAGTGACAAATATTATAGGTATCGACCTCGACCGGGCACTGCCTCGCATCAACTCTGCGGCCTCATAGCCGTCCATTCCAGGCATTCGAACATCCATCAGGATGAGGGCAAACTCGAAGTCAAGAATTTTAGCCAGCGCTTCATTACCCGACTCGGCGCGTACCAGTTGCAGATCAGGGCTGTCCAACAGTGATTCGAGGGTCAATAAATTCTCTTTCCGATCATCTACGATCAGAATCGGTGTTTTCCGCATTTATTGTCCCATTATCATGATATTGAGAAAGTTTCCAAGTTTGTCGAGTGGCACAATATAATCCACTTCGACGGATTTGATCGCGGACTCGGGCATAGTAACCGCCTCTGCTGTCTCCGGTGCCTGCACTACGGTCAAGCCACCGCATGCCTTCACCCTCAACAGTCCTTTGGTCCCGTCGGTATTGGCTCCTGTCATGATTACTCCGATCAGACTATCAAAATAGACCTCCGCCGCACTTTCAAACAACAGGTCAATAGAAGGTCGCGAACAATTAACCCGATTTTCAAGCGATAAGGCAAGAGAATAATCCTCTTCAACAAGCAGATGGTAATCGGGAGGGGCCAAGTATATAACTGCTGGTCTTGGTGTTTCTTTATCCTCGGCAAGCTTCACCTCAACCTGACAGATATTCTGCAGATGTTCAACCAAATAGGGATCAGCTAAGGGGCTCAAATGCTGAACAATAAAAACAGGAAGAGGCAGTGTTCGGTCAAGACAAGGCAGAACGGAGGACAAGGCCCGAAAGCCTCCGGCCGATACCCCAATCACCAGTGCTTTGTAATGGGCTTGAATTTTTCCGTAAGCGTCTTCATTTTTCATCTGTCATTCAAGCCGTTTTTTACGATAGATTTTTTCCTTTTCGGCAACTATCTCAAATTTATCAGCATATTCGGTAAATTTAAGGCTCTCTTTTGAACCAAGACAGAGAAAACCGCCCGAGCACAAACTCTCGTAAAACATCCCAACCACCCTGTTCTGCAACACTTTATTGAAATAGATCAGTACATTCCTGCAAATTATGATGTTCATTTCGGCAAACACCATATCGGTCGCCAAATTATGAGCAGAAAAGAGTATTCTATCTTGAAGCGGTGTAATGATTTTGACAGTCTCGTAACCAGCCGTGTAATAATCGGAAAAGGAATTCAAACCACCTGCTTTTTGATAATTTACCGTATCATTCCTAACAGAATCGATAGGATAAACTCCCTTCTTGGCTCGATCAAGAATCAACTCATTGAAATCTGTGGCATATACTTGAATCCTCTTTTGGCTCACTCCCTCCTCATGGAGGACTATACACATCGAATACACTTCCTGCCCTGCAGAACATCCCGCATGCCATGATCGGATAAAGGGATATGTCTTCAAATGGGGCACCACCAGTTCTCTGATTTTTCGATACACCCATGGATCACGAAACATTTCCGTTACGTTAATGGAAAGGTCAAGCAGCAGCTCATAGAAAAGATCTTCCTCGTAGATCAGCCTATGGAGCATCTCCGAGTAACTGGTAAAGCCGCTTACCTGAAGACGATACTGCAGCCTCCTCTTGAGGTGTGCCCCGGCATAATTCCGAAAGTCATAACCGTATTTCAAATAGAGTCCTTCTAAAAGCAACTTAATTTCAATACGTTCATTTTCGAGTGTAGCAGCAACAGTGGACATCAGTACAGCCATACTTTAAGAATCGATATCAATTTATCGGTATTAACCGGTTTGGCCAAATAATCATTCGCACCTGCTTCAATACATTTTGTTCGATCCCCCTTCATCGCTTTTGCGGTCAGGGCAATGATCGGCAGATCTTTATATTCCGGTTGTTCCCGGATCCGGGAGATGGCCTCAAAACCATCCATTTTGGGCATCATGATATCCATGAGCACCAGATCAATTTCTTGGTGAACAGCAAGTTTGTCAAGAGACTCCGAACCATCTCTGGCGACAATGACTCGCACTCCCTTATCCTCGAGCAGGCTTGTCAGGGCAAAAACATTGCGCATATCATCATCCACAACCAGAATTATTTTATCTTCAAAGATACCATCTTTCGAATGAAGTTTATGCAGTTTCTCAACCTGATACTCAGGAAGATTCACCTCAACCCTGTGCAGAAAAAGTGAGGACTCCTCAAGTAGACGCTCTGGAGATTTCACACCTTTTATAATGATACTCTCCGTATATTTCCGCAACTTCTCCTCTTCCTCACGGATGAGGTCCCGACCGGTATAGACAATGACAGGAACGGTGACGCTGACCTTGCATGTTTGAATTTTATCAAGGAGCTCAAAGCCTGTCATATCCTCCAAGCCGAGATCTAGGATCATACAGTCATATTCTCCTGTTTTCAGCTCCGTTAACGCCTTCTGGCCAGTCGTAACAATAGTGGTCAGCACATCTCCATTGCCCACCAGCTTTTTAATGGATTCCGCCTGGATCTTATCATCTTCAACCACCAGCAATCGGCTGACTTTCTTAGCTATAATGCTATCAATTTTTTTAATTGCTTCCTCAATTTTCTTGATAGTTACCGGTTTAGATAGAAATCCTATCGCACCACGCCTCATGGCCTCATGCGCACCGTTAACGGCCGAAATAAAATGAACAGGTATATGCCTCAGTCCTGGATTTTCCTTCAAGCGGGCCATAACCTCCCACCCATCGATCCCGGGCAGTCCTATATCGAGAATGATCGCACTTGGTCGATAGTAGTCGGCATACTGCAGCCCCTTTTCGCCTGATTCGGCCAAAATGCACTTAAAGTTATGTTCTCTTGCTAAATCGAACATCATCCGCGCAGCCATTCTGTCGTCTTCTATTATCAACAGGACCTTATCGTCAGCTTCCAGCCGATTACGATCATCATTTGACTGATTCTCAGCAATCTGCGCCACCGCCACTTCATCTGCCGGGGTCTCTGGGGATGGAGGTTCCTGTTGGTCTCTGTCTGATTGTTTTTGTTCACCTTTTTCCTCAGTCATTCCCCCGGTTGTTTTCTGCGGAATGACAAAGGTAAAGGTGCTCCCCTCTCTTTCACGACTTTCCAGGTGAATGGTACCACCAAGCAGTCTGGTGAGCTCCTTGGAAATTGACAACCCGAGCCCGGTACCTCCATAGGTTCTGCTGGTACTGCCATCCGCCTGCTGAAAAGCCTTAAAGATTTCATCCTGTTGCTTGAGCGGGATACCGATTCCTTCATCTTTTACCGCAAAAGCGACCAGCGTATCCGTCTCACTTCGGTTGAGGACCAGAGAAGACGGCGGACGGGAAACAACCAGGCTGACTTTGCCGGTGTGGGTAAACTTAAAGGCATTGGTCAGTAGATTTCTCAGAATCTGCTGGACCCGTTGTCCATCTGTATAAATTGTTTTCGGAATATCGTCGCTGAGGAGAATATCAAAGGCAAGTCCCTTTTCTTCGGCAATGTGCTTGAACAAGCGTTGCACGTCAGTAACCAATCGGCTGACCTCTACTTCTTCAAAATACAATTCGATCTTACCGGCCTCTACCTTGGAAAGATCGAGAATCTCGTTAATGAGAGTGAGGAGTTCGGAACCTGAAGAATTGATGGCCCTGGCGGATTCCATCTGTTTTTCATCCAGGTTGTTTTGTTTATTGGCTGCCAAAATTTGGGACAGGATGAGGATGGAGTTCAACGGGGTCCGCAGTTCATGGGACATGTTCGCCAGGAATTCCGATTTATATTTACTGCCGCGTTCCAGCTCCTCTGCCTTCTTTTCAATGTCTTTTCGAGCCTTGATAAGCTCCGAAGTTTTTTGCCGGAGGGCAGATTTCTGTTTTTCCAGGGTTTCCGTACGCTCCTGTAAATCTTCGTTGGTCACCCGCAGTTCTTCCTGTTGAGCCTGCAACTCCCCCTGGGATTCCTGGAGGGCCTCGGTTCGCTCCTCAAGTTCCTCATTAGTCACCCGCAATTCTTCCTGCTGGGCCTGAAGCTCAGCCTCCGACACCTTTAATGCATTGGTCTGGGCCTTGAGGCCTTCATTGACAAGCAGCAACTCATCCTGTTGAATCTGGGCCTTTTCATACAACTCCTCAATGGTTTGACGCGATCTGGCCATATTGATAAAGATGGCTACGCTCTCAAGGGTCAGTTCGACAAATTTCCGGTGTAGACTGCTAAACGGTAGAAATGATCCGATCAGAAAGGCACCGAGTATCGTCCCTTCGAACAATAGAGGGGCAACCAGAAAATGATTCGGCGGCTGTTGATCCACTCCGTAGTTATAGTCCGGTGTACCGTCTTTGACATTCGAGAACACGATCATCCGTCGCTCAAGCGTTGCCTGGCCAACCAGTCCTTCACCCAGCTTGATGCGGTTAAAATTACCACTGCGATCGGTAAAGGCATGGCTGGCCACCAACTCAAGCAGGTTGTCCTTATAAAGGTAAAACGTACCAAGTTGACCTTCCATATGAACGACCATAAATGAAATGAATTTCATCCCCAATGTCTTGAGATCAGCTTCTCCGTGCAACTGTGCCTCGAGTCCCTCTTTACCACGCTTCAGCCAGTCGAGTTCACGCAAATTTACCGCCATTTCGTTCAAAGTCGCAGCCAAAACACCCAACTCATCTTTTTGCTGTAAATCGATTGAGGCATCGAGGTTTCCCTCTGAAATTGCTTTGGCGAATTCGACATCGGCTACGATGGGCCGAACTATTCTCCTAGAAAAAATCCAGGCACAGCCAACGATGAACAGGCAAAGCAAAAGGGTCACGGGCACCCCCTTGGACAAGAGCTTTCGGAGAGGTGCGGTTACCTCCAGTTGGTCAATCTTGGAGATCTGGTACCATTCAGTGCCAGGAATATCGAGACTGTCATAGGCGACAAGAACCTTTTTTTCCGCGCTGTCGAGATAGAGCCCATGCCCTCTCTCAAAATTGGCACTTACAGCTTCTTTCCAATATTCCGGTGGATTTACCATTTTATAGCCGATGATAAATTTACCGTCTCCCATGGTTTGCACATTGGATCTGAATTCAAATTTTTCGGTTGTGTCAAACCAGCGAATCAAATAAGACTCTCCAGTAGTCCCCATCCCCTCACGGCTATCCATAATGGCATTGATAAAGGAGGGGCCAAGCTGCAAAACCACAACGCTTTCCATCGTACCGGTTTTATTAAATATCGGTGCTCCAATAAACAATGACTCCAAGCCGCCGCTCGGTTCATAAGCAGCAAAATCAATTACGGCCACCTTGCCGGTATTTACCACCTCCCGCCACACAGCGGTAAGACCGCTGTCTTGATATCGGCCATACACTAAATTGGCGCCAAGATCCTGCTCATTTGCAACCGTGAACATCACATGACCTGACAGAGACGAAATAACTTTCATGTCGTGGTAACCATAGGTCTCGATATATTCGAGATACGAGCCTCGGTATCTATCGGCAATCATTTTGTACTCTGCGGTTTGAACCGGAAAGGGAGAGGAGGAGGGTATTTTTGCCTGATGCCTATAGGCCTCAAGATCGTCAATCAGACTGCTCAGTCGTTGACTGGAAGAGAGCGTTTGCAGATCATCGAAAAATCTTTTAAAAGAAGACTCCACCTGTTTTTTTCGCAAAGACTGGATTGTCAGCAAATCGTCAAAAGACTTATTAATTAAGGTGTTGGTTACCAACCAATCACCATAAAAGGCAGAGGTGACCAGTGGTACTAGGCCGATCACAATACATATAGTGATCAGTTTGATCCTGATAGGAATATCCGCAAATCTCATCTTATTTTCTTTAAATCCTCGTCTTATTGAATACATCAAACCCTGATTAACAGAGAGGGACTCTGTTTTTTACCCCCACGAGGAGCAAGAAAACAAGAGAATCAATTCTACGTCATTATATGGTGGGTTAAGGTGAGCTGAACATCCGTATAACCCAAGTAAATGGATTGTATCAGTTCAAGGCAAGAATGTCAGGTGACGGTGGAAAAATAATTAGAGGAAGAACTATTTTTCGTTTATTATCTAACCCCGGTAAACGGGAAGAGAGCCGGGATAAGTGCCTTTCGCAGATTATTTTTCTTGTTTTTCATGAACGAAAATAATCTGTAAGACACTAATAGTTAACCGTAAATAATAACAAAAATAGCCGGAGTTGCAAGCAACCCCGGCTATCAAAGTGACAAACGAACCGTTCGGAAGATATTACCTTACCCTGTGCTTTCCTTCCATCATCAGATTGGGAGGTCCCAGCCAAACGCCTTTCAACAGGAGATTGAAGTAGGCCCACTTAAACATCAGTTTAGCCATATGGTTCACTTCAGTTTCTTTTAAAAGACTCATTGGTCCAACGGCAGGGAACGGATATTTTCCGGTCAGAGGCTCAGTGTCGTAGTTAAAATCAATAATGTAGGCTTTCCCGAAGCCTGATTCTATGAATCAAACCGCGTGCCCATCCGACCGGGCATGCTGTTCACCCCCTGTAATATAGGCCATGATGTTTTCATGCAGGACGTCACCCTGGAAATGGGCAACGGCCCCTGCCTTGGAAGTAGGAACATCGGTGCCGTCACCAAGCACCCAGACGTTATCACGTCCATCGGGTTGCAAAGTATGTTTATCCACCGGGATATACCCCATGGGATCTGCGACACCTGAATCAATCATCACCTGTGAACCGAAGTTTGGTGGAATCGAAACGAGCATATCATAGTCGACTTCCGTACCATCGTAAGCGGCTATCACCTTTCTGGTGTGATCAACAGAACCAAGTGCAAAATTGGGGGTAATCTTAATATTTTTATCGCCGCATGCCTCGGTCAGTACCCTGGTTGCCACCGGTTTGGTAAAAGCCCCGGAAAGAGGGGTGACGAATTCGATTTCAACCTTGTCGCGAATGCCGCGCTTATGAAAATACCAATCAGCCAGAAAGGCGAACTCAAGCGGTGCAACCGGACATTTAATAGGCATTTCTGCGATATTGACCACCAGTTTTCCGCCGGTGAATTTCTTCAACGCCTTGCCCAGCACCTGACAATCGTCAAAACGGTAATAGCCGTAGATATCATTGCCCCAGCCTTCCTGCAGCCCTTCAATTTCTTCAGGCCGGACATCGCAACCGGTTGCCATGATCAGGATATCATACTTGTAGATCCCTTCCGTTGCGGTCGTGACCTCCTGCTTATCCCAGTCAACATTGGTCAGCTCAGAAATGATGAAGTCTATTCCCGGCTTAATAAACTCTCTTCTGCTTCTTCGGATTTCCTGTGGTTTATTGATGTCAAACGGTACAAAAAGAAAACCAGGCTGATAATAGTGGACATTATCCTTGTCAATCAAGGTAATCGACCAGTCATCGTCCAGGTCTTTTCTCATTTTGTTCGCCATCATGGTGCCGCCGCTTCCAGCTCCGAGTATGACTAGCTTTTTCATAATACCTGTGTTCTCCTTTTTTCTTTCTTGGCTTCCCGGGCTCCTTAACAAGCAGCGCCTCAGCCGTTAATACGCTCATTAAGCAAGCAGTGCTTTTTGTTGTTTATCGTCTTTTTGATATGCCTGCAGACAGCTGCCGACAGCCTGCAGCATCATGAACAGGAAGCCAAACGCCTCCTTTACTTTCGGGTCGTTCACCTGTTTAACAATCCCCAAAAGACCAACCGGTTTAATATTTTTAAAGTCAAGTCCCTTGATAACCTGGCAAATTTCTTCGATCTGGCTTTCATCGTACTCCATATGCTTTAATGAGGTGAAGATGGTACCGGCCAGTTTGACAAAACCATTTCCCTGCTGTAACCCATCCAACCAGATGTTTACGCCGTTGATAACATCAGTCTCCTTCATCAACACGCCGATCTCTTTGACAAGCTCGGTCATTGGCTGGAGCATATTAAGAAGATCACTCAGGGTATGGATATTGAGGAGAACGGTATGCAAAAGGTCGCCAAGTTTTTCCGCCTGAAACTCACCTTCATGCAAGGAATTCAGGAATCGGAGAAGACGAGGGTACATAAGTTTCAGGATGGGAACCATGTCGTCTCTCAGCTCCACTCCAGCCTTCAACATATCGAGGCCCTCTCCCATGGTATCAAGATTGGTAAGAGTCTTTCTTAAAAGGACGACGAGTTCATCAATATGAAATTCTCCTTCAAGATTTGCGAAGAACTCAATCGACTTGGGATAGCTCTCGGTCAATAAAGCCCCCTTTCCATCTTTCAGCTCAAGGCCGTCTTTCACCCCGACGAGGACCTTGTTCAGTTGCTCAAGACTCGCTAACAGGTTTTGGGTCACCTGGAGCACTTTCTCGTTGGAATTACTGCTCTCATTCTTGTTGGAAAATCCAGTGTTCTCTGGCTGAACCTGCTTCAGAATTGGTTCAAGATCCTGTTTCAGTTCCTGAAGGACATCCGACCTCAAAGATCTGACCTCATCCGAAAGCTTGTCCAGCTTCTCCAGAATCAACGCTTCATTCATTTTTTTCTCTCACTCGTTAGGTTCACACAGGCCACACTGCCGTGCTCTCAGTTTCCAAGCAACATGTGGATGCAACATGTGTATTACTTGGATTCGATCCACTTCACATATTGTTCGTTGCCGGACAGATAAAACGATGGTCTTTCAAAAGATCGGTCCTTCGAAAACTTCATCAGAAATCAGATCCGCCACTTTCAAGCAATAAATTTATTTGCACCATCAAAACATATCTTACAATGTAGTATAATACTCTGTAGTACCATAATGCATATAAAAAAAAAAGCCGTAAGGAGATGCATTAATAACTTTTATGGCGGGTATTTTTTTGATTTCCGGGAAATGAGCCGGTTCGGACTGAAACAATTGAGTATGAATCGGTTTTGTTCTGAAACTACAACGATGGGATACTGAACGCCTTGATCGAATCAATTTATTGTTATTGTGAAATAAATTAATCCACAAAGGCGGATACTCGAGTCAAAGGTAGTTACTCAAGTATCGGGGCGTAGATCGCCTGCAATCAGGGAGGACGGACTGGGATGAGAAAAAGGGCGGAAAAATTAGGAAGATTCCCGGCACAACAACCCGATCATGCAAAAAACAAAAGCGATCGGGTCTGTTTGCTTTTGTTCTAATTGGTGGCGGCTGCCACTGCGGCCTCTCTTAACCGATCGAGCAGATACAGGGCCAACTCTTGGTCATTTTCATATAAGTCAAAACAATACCCATCACTGCCCGCAAGTCCTCCAGGAATAAGCTCACCCTTTTCTTTAGGGTCGGTTATCATGTCTTCGTAAAAGCAAACGGACAACCACCGCTCATTCGGATCATCGTCGATCACGTCAACTATGGCGAATTTATCCCTTTTTGTCTGGTTTACATGCATCGGTCGTATCGAATAGCTAACGCCGGGCCGCCCGACAAAAGTCAAAGTCACGCCCTCCATCGCCGACAATTCGCGGTAAAATCGCTGGAACCAATCGCGCATTGGTTGTATGTCACCCTTCCAGCTCAAAAGAAAAGAATCGATCTCCTGTGTCGCGGTCATCTCAGCAGCCATTTCTCACCTCCATTTTTTCAGGATAAAACTGAATATCAATCCACCTTCATCGACCATTTGTCATTTCCATATAAATAGTATAAGTTGCCGCAAAGGCAAACGTTTTTCCGTAATTTCGATCCCCCTTCCGGCAGGTTGGCTACGGTGTTAGAAGATCGTTTTGATGAGGAAGAATCCACCGACCAGCAAGATAACAAAGGCGATGGACAGGATGTTAAAATAGCGATCAATAAATTTTGTGATCTGGGGCCCGAATTTCCAGATCAGCCCTGCAACCAGAAAAAATCGGGCTGAACGAGACAGCAGAGAGACCACCATAAAAGTTAAAAAATTGGAATGAACAAACCCGGCGGTGATGGTAAAGAGCTTATAGGGAATGGGAGTAAAGCCGGCTGTCCCGACTATCCACACATCATATGCCTTGAAATATTGCTGAACCAGATCGTATTTTCCAGTCAGCCCATACCAGTCGATAATGGACATGCCGACCCCGTCCATAAACCAGAAACCAAGCCCATACCCCAGCGCGCCACCAAGAACCGAGCCCAAGGAACAGATAGCCGCATACCGAAAGGACTTAGTGGGAATCGCCACACACATGGCGATAAGAAAGATATCGGGAGGAAGGGGGAAAAAAGAAGATTCGACAAAGGCAATAAGAAACAGCATCCATTCGCCATGTCGCCCTGCGATCCAGTCCATGCACTGATCGTAGAGTCTGCGCAGTAATCCAGGCGAATCCATCGTTTCATTTACTCCAGCCATGTTCTCCCACCAAATCTACAAACCGAACACTGGCAAGATTCGTCACCTCAAGTTGCCCGTCCTTTTTTTCCAGTAACTGCAAATCCTGTACATGCTGATTACCGACCGGTATTATCAATCGACCCGGATCGGCAAGTTGCGCTATCAACGGTTCCGGGATAACAGGGCCACCGGCGGTGACAATGATGGCGTCATAGGGACCATTTTCCGGCCAACCAATTGTACCATCGTCAAGTTTTGATCTAATATTGTAATAGTGCAGCTTATCAAATATCTTTCTGGCTCCGGCCAACAGCGAGTTGATTCGCTCTACCGTATAAACCTGGCTGCACAAACGGGAAAGGATCGCAGCCTGGTAGCCACTGCCGGTACCTATTTCCAAAACCTTTTCATCGCCCTTCAAACCAAGAGCCTGGGTCATATAGGCAACAATATAAGGCTGAGAAATGGTCTGCCCCGCGCCTATCGGCAAGGGATGATCTCCATAAGCCCGGCCCCGCATGGCATCATCGACGAAACAGTGTCGGGGTACTTCGGACATTACCGCAAGGACACGTTCGTCAGTAATATCACGGCTCCGGAGCTGCTCCGAAACCATCCTTTCCCGCCCCGTTCCGTACTGATCCATCACTTTTTTTTCTCTTGCCAGGAATAGTCATTTGCCCAGTCCAGGTCGTCTGCATCAGAGGAAGTATAAACAGCCTCCGATACAATATTCTTGGTAATCGTCACCACGACCTGCTTATATTCAGGGGAGCCCAAATGTTTTCCTATAAGGGGGGCCTTTTCTAAAAAGGACATTTCCTTGTCCTTATACACCCACTTTTCTACGCCGGAGCCTAGTTCCTGACGTTCATCCGGTGCTCCCATAAAGATCAAGACATCCTCCGCGGTAGACTCACCAACCTTCAGTAAGGCTACATCAGAAGTAAGATGACGGACTGGTGTTGAATAACAACCGGAAAGGGCAACAAGAGTGGCCAAAGCCAATAGAAAAAATTTCATTCTTAAAACCATACGATTCTCCAAAGAGCAGATTGTTGTTAAATCATCAACAACTCTATAGCCTGTGGGTATTTATTTTTCAACGACTAACTCAGGGAGGGCTTTGCTTGGAAGGCAATAACGCCCCATGCCTACCCAAAACAGGCATGGGGCATGGCGAAGCGTAGATAAAGTTAATTCTGCACAACACGGTTCAGTATTCTGTAATTTCTCTCTACCATTTCAAGTGGATCGACGACAAGACCCGCCTGAATCATGGCATTATCATGAATCTGCTTCGCCACCTCTGCCGCGAATGTCGCATCATTTTGGTGAAGTTCTGCCAGTTTAACAATCAGCGGATTTTTTGGATTGATCTCCAGCTTCTTCTTCGAACTCTCCATTCCGGGAATCCCATGTTCTTTTCTGCTCGCAGAAAGGATACGTTCCATTGATGACGACATATGTCCGTCCGGGTTAACAATCATTGCCGGTGCATCAACAAGTCGTTTGGAAACCACCACTTCCGAGATACTCTTTTCGAGTACCTCCTGCATCCATTTCGTTAACTCACCCAAGGCGTCTTTATCCAGTTTCGCACTCTCTTCTGCACCACTTCCCTCCTTTGTTTCCTCTTCATCCTTGGCAATAGAAAGATCGGCCCGATCCGCGGATACTAATTTTTTTCCTTCAAATTCGACCAGATGGCTGAGGACAAAATCGTCAATCGGCTCCATCGTGTAAAGAATTTCAATATCCTTTTTGGTGAACATCTCCACGTATGGTCCGGCCTCAATGGCTGCCCTGTTCGGACCATTAATATAATAAATCTCCTCCTGCTCCGGATTCATTCTGAGGATATAGTCGGCGAGAGAAATGGGTGTACCTTCAGCGGATTTGGACGACTCAAAACGGAGTAATTTCCCTATCTCTTTTTGATATTCATAGTCGGAGGTCACCCCTTCTTTCAGATAGATCCCGAAGGTCGACCAGAATTTCAAATATTTTTCAGGCTCTCTGGTTGCCTCTTCGTCAAGATGTTTCAGAAACCGCTTGGTAATCACCCGACGTAATTTAGCAACCAGAGCGTTATCCTGTAACGCCTGCCTGGAAATGTTCAACGGGAGATCTTCACTGTCTACCACTCCTTTGAGAAATCGCAGCCATTCGGGCAGAATATTCTTGGAATGCTGGTCGATAAGTATACGCTGACAATACAGATTGACCCCTGGATCGACCTTACCAAAACCAAAGACTTCAAAGTTTTCCGCAGGAACAAAGAGCAGTGCATTGATAGCCAAAGGAGCGTCCGCCGAAAAATGCAGCCGATACATCGGATCGGTTGCGGCATTGCCGACAAACTTATAAAAGTCATTATACTCTTCATCCTTGACATCATTTTTATTTTTCGTCCAGAGCGCCTGGACCGTGTTGATGGTTTCTCCGTCCAGTTTGATGGGAAAGGAGACAAAGGCTGAATACCGTTTGACAATCGAGTCGATTTTCCATTTCTGGGCATAGTCCTTGGCATCGTCTTTCAGTTCGACAATTACCTTCGTTCCTCGATGGAGCCCTTTCATCTCAGTTATGGTAAACGAACCGGTACCATCGGAGACCCATTCATGCCCCTCGCTCTTATCCCAAGACCTGGTCTGCACCCTGACCGTCTTACCCGCCATAAATGCCGAATAGAATCCGACTCCGAATTGACCAATAAGACTGACATCTTTTTTGGCTGCCTCGACAAGTCCGGCAAGGTAGGTATTAGAACCGGAATGAGCAATCGTTCCCAAATTATGCTCCAGTTCACTTTTATTCATCCCTAATCCGGTGTCGGTAATAGTCAGAGTATTCTTTTCTTCATTCAACTCGATGGTAATTTCGAGAGGCACATGGTCGTCAAACACCTCGGTCTGGGTAATACTCTCATGTCGAAATTTTTCAAGGGCATCGGCCGAATTCGAAATCAACTCCCGGACGAAGACGTCACGTTCGGTATAGAGAGAATTGATTACGATATCGAGAAGTTTCTTTGTTTCCGCCTTGAATTCATAGGTTGCTTTTTCGCCTGTCATGTTTTACCTCAATTAATGTAGTGCGTTAGAGAAAGAAATATCATATTCCCTTTCCATTGATTTTTTCAAGAAAGTCGGCCAAAATGTTAAGCATCGATGCACAACTGTCAAGAGCACCAAAACGGTCGTTTTTCCCCCTTTGTTCTGAAAAAAAGCCCATGAAAATAATAGCATTTGGCGATATACATATGATGACTGACCAGGCGGAAAAAATTTCCGGCATTAAAGAGGCCGATCTGGTTATCCTGACAGGAGACCTGACAAACTATGGTGGCACGAAGGAGGCCAAAAATGTTCTTGACGATATACTGCGACTCAACTTGAAAGTGCTCGCCCAGTTCGGCAACATCGATCGCTGCGAAGTCAACGAATACTTGGAAAAACTTGGAATTAATTTACATGGACAGGCCCGACTGGTGCAGGATGAGGTCTGTTTGATCGGTATCGGAGGTTCCCATTTCACCCCCTTTCACACCCCATCCGAATTTTCTGAAAAGGAGATTTTCCATCTTGCGGACCGGGCATTTCGGCAGGGACAGGAATTCATCTCGCTGGCTCAGCCCCTGCACAACAGAAAAATTCCGCTGATTCTTGTTTCCCATGCGCCCCCTTTTAATACAAAGGTCGACATGTTACATAACGGCCGACATGTGGGCTCAAAAACAATTCGCACCATCATCGAACAATACCGGCCGGATCTCTGCATTACCGGCCATATCCACGAAGCGAAGGGGCAAGACATGATTCTTCAAACCCCAATTTACAATCACGGTATGCTCAGGCAGGGCGGTTGGGTAGCTATTGATATCACAAAATCTCATCTTACAATAACTCTTCAATGAACAAACACTATCAGACCATTATCTTAGGCGGAGGTCTTTCCGGACTTACCGTTGCTCATAAGTTACGACTGCACAATCCCGGCCATCGTTTTTGTATCCTGGAAAAAAGTGGTCATACAGGCGGGGTCATACAAACAAATCATGACCAGGGCTATGTCACTGAAATAGGCCCCCATGGTTTTTTAGACAACTGCCGGGAGAGTCAACAGATACTTGCAGAAACAGGCCTTGACAGAGAGTGTGTTAAAGCGCCTTTAATTGATTTCGTCAGATATGTCTACTTAAACGGCAAACTGAACCTCATCCCCCAGACTCCGATTAAAATTCTTCGCGCCCCTCTCATCTCCTGGCAGGCAAAGCTGCGGGTATTGGCTGAATTGTGGCAGCCGGCCCTTGAAGGAGAACCAACTGTGGCCAAATGGATTTACCACCGCTTTGGCCCTGCCTTGCTGCCCTTTCTGGATGCCGTCTATACCGGAACCTATGCCGGGGACTTTAACAGACTGACCATCGACAGTGTTATGCCGGGCGTTCGTGCCCTGGAAAAAGAATACGGCTCGGTCTTACGCGGACTTGTTACCAAAATGCTTCAAAAAAAACGACGGGGAGGTGGCGACACTCAGGCAAAATTGACCATGCCGGCCATGACCAGTTTCCCAACAGGAATGCAGCGCTTGCCTGAAAGGCTGTCAGAAAATCTTATTATCGGCCGGGATCTCCAGTTGGACACCGACGTTACTGCCATACAGACCGATGAGGGCGGCTGGAAGATAATTACTTCGAAGGGAATATTTTATGCCAAAAATGTGGTTCTCGCTCTTCCGATCAATGCAGCTTTGAAAATCCTTGGTCAAATCGACCCTACCCTGCCGGAAAAATCTGTCCCTGAAGCCTGGATTTCTACTGTTGTTTTCGGCTTTGAGGATGGCGTCAAACTGCCTCCGGGCTTTGGTTATTTGACTCCGGAACAAGAGCAGCGATTCGCCCTTGGTTCGCTCTTTTCCTCGAACATGTTTCCCGGACGTGCGCCTAAAGGACATATCGTTTTTGAAACACTTGTTGGTGGCAGAAGACATCCCGAAAGGCTTGAACTAAACGATGACACCCTAACCCGGCAAGCCCTTGACGACGTTCGGGAAATCCTTCAGCTTACCAGAGAGCCGGTTTATACCACCGTTTTACGCTCCGGTGGCGGCATCCCGCAACTGGAAAAAAACTATCCTCAACTCCTTGCCTGGCGGCAAAATTTTCTTTCTGCCCATCCCGGGCTTCAGATTGTGGGATTTGGTTGGGAAGGGATAGGACTTAACGATATGATGAGATGTGCAAGCCGTGCGGCCGAAACAGTTCTTTCATCATCAGCCGCCAGCCAACATGGTACAGACATAAAAGGGATCTATTTTTAGTGACTTAGAAATTCTTTCCCCGTTTTTTGGGGAAAGAATTTCGTGAAGGAACTTATCCCCGTGCTGTGCGGGGATGAATGCTTTAGAAAAACTCTCCCCACTTTTCACCCCCTCAAGGGGGTACTAAACAGAGTCCCCGTGCTGTGCGGGGATTAACGACTTAGGAGGCTGCGCTTATCACTTGTATTTCTTACCGATTGAGAGGAATATGGGCTTGAAAAAAATAAAAAAGAGCCTGGTAGCAGTAACGACCAGGCTCTTTAAAATCGGTTGCTTTTTAAGCAAATAAATCTTTTACCGTACAGCCGCTACAGCTGCTTCACCTTGTTGCTCAGTATTTCCAGCTGGGCATTAACTGAGGTGTCACGGACCAGCTTATTTGAGACCACTTTGATTGAATGTAGAACCGTCGAATGATCACGGTTGAAAGTTTTCCCTATATCTACCAGAGATTCCTCCGTATATTTACGGGACAGATACATGGCGATCTGTCGAGGAGTAGTAATGGCTTTTTTCCTCGATTTCGACTGCATATCTTTGACGCTTACATTAAACTGCCCACTCACCAGTTCACATATCATCGCCGCCGTCAGTATCTGACTCACCCCAACAACAGAGCTCACCACTTGCCGGACCAGATCCATATCGACATGACCTCCCGCCAGTCTGGCCCTGGCTCGAATCGCAACAAGTGCTGATTCAATTTTGCGGACATCTCCACGGATATGATTGGCCACATAACCGACCAAATCTTCATCGAGCAGAAGCTGATGCTGAACAGCTTTCTTCTCTACGATCCGAAAGCGAGTCATCACATCTGGAGCTTTCATGGAGGTGACCAACCCTGAGGTCATTCTGGAACGAAACTCATTATCAATTCCTATCAGATCCCGCGGAGCACTATTAGAGGTAAGAATCACTCTCTTTCCTGATTTAATCAAGGTATCGAGAATATCATTCAACTCTTCCTGGGTTTTTTTCTTCCCGGTCAGGGAATGAACATCCTCCACCAATAAAATATCGCAGTTTTCCTGGTATTTGCGCTTGAAATCATCCATGGTCTTGGTCTGAATTCCACGTATCATCTCCGCTGCGAACTGTTTAGCTGTCAGGTAGTGCAGCCTGGTCATCGGTGATTGGCTAAACACCTGATGCGCGACAGCATGGGTCAGATGGCTTTTACCAAGACCAGTTCCACTATTAATATAGAGACAAGGTCCAACCAATCCATCCTCGGCAACCACCGATCGACAAGCCGACTCAGCTAGAATATTGCAATCACCAACCATGAATTCATCAAAAGTGTAGCGAGGGTGGAGTGCCCGAAATTTTGAATTGTTTTCAGGAACATTAGGCAGGCGCATCTGGCTTCTGGGTGCACCCGTTCGGCTCGACGAAATAAGCATATCTTTCGGTTTTTTTTCACAAAAAACTATCTGGGCTGCTTGCAAACCATTTTCTTGCAATTTTTCTTCTATAATCGAAGAAAAATTCTGTTTTACATATGCACTAAAATATCTATCTGGACCCGAAAGGTAGAACCGGTCTCCCTGAAACTGTTCAAACTCAAGTGGCTCTATCCAAAGATGAAAAATGTTATCCGCGAGAGTCTCTTTTAAACTCTCTTTAATTTTCGCCCAGACCATAAAAAAATCCTTCACGCTTAATTTCAAAATAGATTAATTACGAAAAATAACTCACTTATCCAATTGCAATATGCCGCACCATTAATGTGCGCTATCTTTACACCAAAAGATGACTAATCTTCGCCTATGACTACCTTTAGAGCAAAATCAACGGGTATGAATCACCCGATGTGGATTTTATGCGTTGAAATAAACTCTAATTATTTTTATCCGTCAAAGACGATTTTCAGATATTTTCAGAGAACAGCGGCCAGTTATCCACACATGCCCGAACCCATTGATTTAGTGGAATATGTGGGTTTGGCTCGCTCTGGACCCTTGGTTTCCAGGCGTTATATTCAAGCGCACTTTTTTTGCGACATCTAGCACTCTTAGACTCTTATCCACAAAGTTATCAACAGTTACACATGAATTATAAACTCGATATTTATCTATTTTCCGGCATATTATTCAATATTTCTTGATTTTACTGCAACAACAGTTTTGCAGCTTAGTCATATCGCGGGTTTCAGCCAAAATGATAACTTAATAATATTTAAATTATTTTTTAACCCCACTGAAGAGAGCGGGATAAGTGCCTTTTGCAGATTATTTTTCTTGCTTTTCATGAACGAAAATAATCTGTAAGGCACTAATATCACAAAACTCTCCCACGGAGTGGGACATTGACCCTTGCAAGAGTAAGCACCTTCACCTCACCGGCACCACATTTTATTATCACCCTGCTGCACTCCTTCACGGTTGTGCCTGTGGTAAACACATCATCAATCAGACAAACTGTCGCGCCTTGAAACTTGTTTGCCGGCTGTACTCCAAATGCACCTCTCAGATTTCCCCTGCGTGCTCTCCGTCCAAGTTCTGTCTGCGGTACAGTATTTCTGGTTCTCAGCAACCAATCCAAATGAATGAGAGGCAGCCTGTCCGGGAAAAAAAGTCTGGCCAGAACAGCTGCCTGATTCAAGCCCCTCCCGCGGAGTCGTCGGATGTGGAGCGGAACCACAACAATACAGTCAACACCGGCAAACTCTCTCATATCATACCGCCCGATTAACTCCGATATTGCTGGAATGATGGACAAATTTACACCATATTTCAATTTATGGATGAGCCGCTGAACCTGATATTCATACTTCACAACCGATCTGGCGATCGAGTATGGTGGAGGATTCCTCAAACACTCTCCACAGAGGGGTGCATAACCATCTCCCCCAAATATTTCACAGCCGCAAATCCTGCAGAATGGTTGTACCAGATACCTAAACCCGCAACCACACCGATCACAAAAACGCCCATCTCCCTCAAAAGGCAATCTGACGCCGCAAACGGCACAACTGGGCGGAAACACGATGTCCATGCAGCTGTTTACTATTCTGGATAGCAACATATTGCCTCCTTATTCTTTGCTGAAATTTCTTTCGCCTCTGCTTTTCAGGCAGTCGTTTTGCCTAAGGTCAAAAAAGGGTTCCTGCGGCATCTTCAGTGAACTATACCTGTTATTTCCCATATTTTTCCTCTATACGAGTTTGGATCCTTTTCAATTGAGATGAAACATGGCATAATGTGCTCGTTTTTTGCCAAATATTTTTTATCATCTCTACATAATCAAGGGTAATTGCTAGAAAGGAGGCGACAACTGTCGACTCCGGCTGCCTGCGATTTCATTAACAGGAAGGTTTCTATGACTTTATTCAGGAAGATTTTCTTTCAGGCTCCAGCAAGGCTCACACTTATATCCTCTCTAGCCTTATTATTCTTCACACTTCTCATTGCTTCTCCTGTTTGGGCAGGCAACGCGAAGACCAGTTTCCTGCCTCTTAACATTAACAGTTCAGGTGATACGAAGAGCCTTCTCGAAAAAGCAGACAGCGACCTTCAGGCAACCCTCGCGCAATCAAACATCACTTTCATTCCCCGGAGCGAGGCAGAGAAACTTGCCAATTACCAAGGGTCCTGGCCCCCTCCGATACAGGTGATGCAGGATATTGCGGCAAAGACCGATTCCGATAATCTGGCTACTGGAAACCTTACCCGCATCGGCAACCAGATCAGCGTCGACGTAAAACTTTTTGACCTCCTCTCACCCGGCAATCCAACCTACTATTATCAAACAACCGACTCCCTTGATGGCTTGAAAGACGCTTTCGCTAAAATTGTCTCCGAAATAGAAAAATACAATGAACGGGATTTCCTGATCGCATCAATTGCTCCAGAGGGTAACAAGCGCATCGACTCGGGAGCAATTCTGAGGAAGATAACGACAAAACCTGGTGACGCCTATAACCCTGCAAAACTCAGGAAGGATCTGAAAGCGATTTATGCAATGGGCTATTTCAATGATGTACAGATCGATGTCAGTGATACCCAGAAAGGGAAAAGAGTAATCTTTCGGGTAGTTGAAAAGCCGGTAATCAAATCCCTTCTCTTTGAAGGGATAGATGAGCTGAAGGAAAAGGATGTCAAGGAGGCGGCAAATATTAAAGAACATTTTATTCTCAATCCTGCCAAGATAACTCTCGCTGAGGAAGCCATCCGTCAATTGTACAAAAGCAAAGGGTTTTATAACAGCAAGGTTACCTCAAAAATAACGTATCCCAATGATCAAGGTGCCGTTGTTCAGTTCAACATTGATGAAGGGAAAAAAATGTACATTAAGGGGATAAGCTTTGAAGGGAATAAAACCTTTGATGACGACGAACTCCTTGATCAAATTCAAACCAGTAAAAAGTGGTTTATGTCCTGGCTGACTGAAGGTGGCTTGCTGGATATGAACCTGGTTCATCAGGACGCCGCGCGAATTGTCAGCTACTATAATGATCATGGTTTTCTCGAAGCGAAAATTGCAGAACCTGTAATCACCCAGGAGAAGGAATCTCTCTTTATTAAATTCATTATCGAGGAAGGGCCTCGTTTTCGCGTGGGAAAAGTCGATATTACCGGCGATTTACTGGAAAGCAAAGACAAGTTGCTCAAACTGCTGACCATCCCAGATGAAGAATACCTCAGTAGACAAGCCATTCGAAACGATATTCTCAAACTGACCGACTACTATTCCGAAGCCGGTTATGCCTTTGCCGACATCAAGCCGATTGTCACCAAAGCTCCGACCGCAAACGTCATGAATGTGACGTTCGACATAAAGAAAGGCAATTTAGTCTATATCGACAGGATAACCATCAAGGGAAATACCCGAACCAGAGACAACGTCATCCGCAGGGAGTTACTCATTGCCGAGGGTGGTGTCTTCGATTCGAAGGCTATACGAGAGAGTACCCAGGCCCTGCAAAGACTTACATATTTTGAAGAGGTGAACATCACCCCCGAGCCTTCTCTCAATCCAGACCGCATGAACGTCATCGTTGAGGTTAAGGAGAAGAGTACTGGAAATTTCAGTATCGGTGCAGGCTACAGTTCGGCGGACAGTGTCATCATCATGGGCCAGATCTCTGAGAACAACTTTCTCGGCCGGGGTGACACCCTGTCACTCAGTGCCAACCTCAGCGGTAACAGTTCCCGATACAACCTGGGATACACCGATCCCCACCTCAATGATTCAGCCCTTTCCTGGGGATTCGATCTGTTCAGTACCTCACGTGAATACGATGATTACACCAAGGATTCAAAGGGTGGGGGAATTCGTATCGGTTATCCGATTTTTGGTAAATGGAAAGTTTACGGCAACTACAGTTTCACCAACACAGACCTGACCGATGTCTTGCCGACAGCTTCCAGAATTATCAGGGATTCCATTGACCTCCATGTAACTAGTGCCATTAAGACGTCTCTCGTTAGGGATACCCGGAACAGACTCTACGGTGCCTCCGAAGGCTCCAGGAACGTGATCAGTGTCGAGTATGCCGGAGGCCCACTGGGAGGCGATGCACAGTTCACCAAGGTTGAAGGATCTTCCGGTTGGTATTTCCCTATGCCCCTTAAAACCGTCTTTCATGTAAAAGGATCGATCGGTCAGGTCTTTGAGAACCAACCCGGCAAGCTTCCGGTTTATGAACGTTTTTATCTCGGCGGGCTCAGCTCTATTCGTGGTTTCGAGTTCGGCAAGGTGAGTCCGATTGATGAGGTGACCGGTGACCGCATTGGTGGCGACAAGATGTGGTACACGAACACAGAGGTTATCTTTCCTCTGCTGGAAACCCAGGGCCTGAGAGGTCTGGTATTTTTCGATTCCGGGCAGGTGCTGAATGATACAGACAGCTGGGGAGATACCAATCAGAACATAAAAATGGCGACCGGCCTTGGCATACGATGGCTCTCACCAATGGGACCTCTCAGTGTTGTCTGGGGATTCAACCTTGATCCTCAAGAGGACGAAAAAGACTCGGTTTGGGATTTCAGCGTCGGCGGCACCTTCTGACCCCGGTAAACGGGAAATAAGCCGGGAAGTAGTACCTTGAGACAAGGTACTACTTCCCGTTTCTAAAATATTTACTCTTTCTGCCGGTTATGTTTTACATAACCGGCACTTTTGTTCATGATATACGATAAACTCACATCTCTTTTCAAAGACTCGAAGAGCATCACGGTTTCAGGACTCCGGGGGGCAAGCCCGGCATGGCTTGCGGCAACTGTTGCCGAACACCATACCTGTTGCTGCATTGTCCCGGACGAGCATTACCTGTCACTTTTCGAGCAGGACCTGCTCCTCTTTACAGACAAGCAGGTTGTTCAATACCCTGGCTACGAAATCCCCCCCTATACACCGCTGTCACCAGACCAGCGGACGACTGCAGCCCGGCTCTCAACACTCTATCGACTAAAAGATGGTACGGGTGGCATCATGGTCACCTCGATTGAAGCACTGCTCCGCCGGATCATGCCGCAAGACCTGCTTACAAGCGTCGCTGAATACCTGATGGCCGGAGAGGACTGTGATCAGGACGATCTCCTGAAGAAACTTACCTATCTCGGCTATGACAAAGTAGCCCTTGTCCAATCGGTCGGCGATTTTTCCGTTCGGGGCGGTATCATTGATATTTACCCACCGCCTTTTGCAATTGAGGGCGACTCACTCCATGACGGTCCCATCCGACTCGATTTCTTCGGCGATACCATCGAATCCCTGCGATCCTTTGATCCGTTCACCCAACGTTCAACAGGTGAAATAAGTGAGGCGACGCTTCTGCCGGTCACTGATCTGCTGTTTGACTACAGGTTGCCGGAGACCCGGGCAAGATTGGCGAAGCTTTTTGAACAGCGCGGAGAGGAATACCATTGGAACAGCGAGGAAACCGCGCGTCTCATGGAGCAGGTGAACAGTGGTCGACGGTTTGCCGGGATGGAATTTTTTCTGCCACTTTTTTTCCATCAACACAGTCCGCCCAGTTGTTCCGTTCTGGATTTCCTGCCTAAGGCAACAGTCGTTCTTCTCGTCGACCCGGAAAGCATCCGGCAAAGCATGGACCTCACCCACGAGCGCATTTTTACCAATTACCAGACCGCTCTGGATAACGCGACGCCTGCCCTGCCCCCGGAAATGCTGTTTTTGGGCAAAGATGAAATAGAAAAGCAGCTCGACGGTTTCAGGCAACTCCTGGTGTCCGACTTCCCCCACCAGGAGGCTCGGATTCTGGCCGTCTCTTCCAGCAACCATCAGCTCCTGAAACAGGATATTTCCCTGCAAAGGGCCAAAATCGGACTCCTTGCTCCTCTCTCCGACCAGATTTATAAGTGGCAGAAGGCGGGCGAATTCGTGGTTGTCTGCTGCCGATCTTCTCGTCATACTAAAAATCTGGCCGAACTTCTTAGCAAACATACCCATCAGATCGAAAACCTGTCATCGCCTTTACAGCTCGAAAAACTCTCGGCGGAACTGGACGACCGGATACTCTATCTCTGCGACCACCCGTTATCTCAAGGCTTTTCGCTACCGGACTGCAATATTCATATCCTCTCCGACAGCGAACTGTTTGGAGAGATGCGGCTTGGCGGAAAATCAAAGAAGAAGCAAAAAGGTGATCCGCTCCGTTTTACCGAGTTGAATGACGGAGATATTGTTGTCCATCGCGACCATGGACTTGGTGTGTACCGAGGTCTCAGCACCATTGAATTGCAGTCGGTGATCAACGACTTCATGCTTATCGAATATCGTGATGGAGATAAGCTCTACCTGCCGGTTGACCGGCTGAACCTGATTAGCAAGTACCAGGGGCTCTCCGACCGAGAACCTAGACTTGACAAACTCGGGACCCAGAACTGGAAAACGACAAAAGCCAAGGTCAAGGAAGAGGTCTGGAAGGTAGCCCAGGAACTACTAGATATTTATGCAAAAAGAGAAATCAGGGAAGGGAGGCGCTTCTCACCACCCGGGCAACTTTTTCATGAATTGGAAGAATCCTTTGCTTTCGATGAGACACCTGGACAGGAAAAATCCATCAATGATGTGATTCATGACCTCACCAGTGACAGACCCATGGATCGGCTGGTCTGTGGGGATGTCGGATACGGCAAGACCGAAGTTGCAGTTCGGGCGGCGTTTAAAGTTGTCGAAGACGGCTATCAAGTCGCTATTCTGGTGCCGACAACCGTTCTTGCCGAACAACATTCCAAGACCTTCACCGAGCGGTTCCAAGGTTTTCCGGTAACCATTGGTTGCCTTAATCGTTTTCGTACCGGGGCGGAGCAGCGTGCTATTATTAAAAATCTGAAAAGCGGCGCAGTGGATATAGTTATCGGTACACATCGCTTGCTTTCAAAAGATGTCGCCTTTAAAAATCTGGGGCTGTTGGTGATCGATGAAGAACACCGCTTCGGAGTTGCCCACAAAGAGAAGCTGAAAAAAATGCGGGCTGAAGTGGATATACTTACCCTTACGGCAACACCCATCCCGCGGACCCTGGAGATGTCACTGCTGTCTATTCGTGACCTATCAGTCATTTCAACTCCTCCGGAACATCGACAACCGGTGAAAACCTTTATTGCCCGATACGACGATTTGGTGATTAAGGAAGCGATTAACAAAGAATTGCGACGGGGCGGACAGGTCTTCTTTGTGCATAACCGCGTCAAATCAATCTACAAGATGGCTTCCCTCATTCAAAAGCTTGTGCCGGATGCGAAGATAGCCGTGGCCCATGGCCAAATGGCCGGCAAGGAACTCGAAGAGATCATGGTTTCCTTCGTCAATAAAAAGATCAATGTTCTGGTCAGCACAACAATCATTGAATCAGGTCTGGACATTCCTTCCGCCAACACCATTGTCATTAACCGAGCCGATATGCTCGGCTTAGCGGAAATCTATCAGCTGCGAGGCCGGGTCGGCCGTTCCAGCACCCAATCTTTTGCCTACCTACTGGTCCCATCCCTGGACAGCCTCAGCAAAGACTCCCGGGAAAGACTCCGGGCACTGATTGACTGCAACGAACTGGGCGGCGGTTTCAAACTGGCCATGAATGACCTGCAGATCCGTGGAGGAGGCAACCTTCTGGGAGTTTCCCAGAGCGGTAATATCGCGGCCATAGGGTACGACCTGTATCTTGATCTCTTGCAGAAGACAGTAGCCGATCTGAAGGCACAGGCTACTAAGGCGGATCAGGCCGGCATCGCCGATGATATCGACCCAGAGGTGAACCTGCAACTTTCCGCCTACATCCCGGAAAGGTATATCCCCGACATAAGCCAGCGTTACATAACCTACAGAAGAATGGCGGCCCTTGCCACCTCTTTGCCGGAGACGCAAACCGACCTGCAGGAGGAACTCGTTGACCGTTACGGACCGCTGCCGATTGAAACCGTCACCCTGTTTCGGATCATTTCTCTCAAGCAGCAGCTTGCAGCACTACGGATCAGCAAACTGGAACAGGGCAGAGATACTTTGGTCTTTACATTCCAGGGAGACACACCTCTTACTCCCGGGATGTTGTTGCGCTACCTGCAAAATAACAGTGGCAAAAAAAACAAAATTGCCCCAAAATTAACGCCGGACAGTCGATTGGTGGTCAGCGGCCAGCTGTCTTCAATTGAACACATCTTCGACACTATTGCAGCGACTCTTAATGAATTCACCAAACTGGTTCAGACAGCAGCCTAAAGAACAGAAGCAGATTCCACCCCAATTTTCCTGGGATCGTATCGATAGTGTCTTTCTCGATATGGACGGCACGCTCCTTGATAAATACTATGATGATTATTTTTGGGAGCATTTTGTCCCCGAGGTGTATGCTGCCAAGAATCTGGTCGATATCGTCGAAGCCCGAAAACTGCTGCTCGACACCTACCGGAGTGTGGAAAATACCCTGCAGTGGACGGATCTGCATTACTGGTCGGACCGCCTGGGCCTTGACATAGTGGCATTAAAGAGAGAGATCAGCCATCTTGTTAACGCTCATCCCCACATTATCGATTATTTTGAATACATGCAGAAGATTGGCAAAAAACTGTATCTGGTCACCAACGCCCACCCCGAGGCGCTTGAGGTAAAAATGGAGCAGGTGAACATCGGCAAATGGTTTCAACGACTGATCTGCTCCCAGGAGGTTGGGGCGGCCAAAGAACAGCCGGAGTTCTGGCACAAACTGCAGCATATTTTACCCTATGATAAAGAACGGACACTTTTTGCCGACGATACCGAAAAGGTTCTCCATTCCGCAGAAGAATTCGGCATACAACACCTCATTCATATCGCCAAACCCAGTTCCAGGCTTCCTGTTCAATTTTCCGCAGACTATCAGTCTATAATAAACTTTAAAGAACTGATCTTTTAGCGAGATCTCAATATCTTGCTTATTGATTGTATATTATGCATCATCAAACACATTGTTTTTGGGTGGAATGAGCTTTTCCTTTGACTATCTCATCAAAAAAACAGATGCTTAATTAAGTACGATATGAAAATGGTCTTAATCAATCACTGGAGTCGGTCAGGCGATTGAGAAGACTCCTAGTTGTTCAAGCAACGGAGCTGCGATGTCTAAAGCGATACTTACTCTCAGTCGAATACTGTTCCAGCTCTCACTGATGTTCGCCTTTGCCTTGCCATTGCCGGCCGCCGAAACCATCATGGTCGGCCTGAATGTGCCCCTGTCCGGCTCCTACTCAAAGCAGGGAGAGGATCAGCTCAAGGCATATACCCTGGCAATCGATTTACTCAACGACAGGGGAGGAATTCTTGGCAGAAGGATTGTCTATGCTGTGCGAGATACCCGAACGGACCCAGTTATCGCCAAGGCCAATGCCTATGAATTGATTGATCAGGGAGCACAGTTGATTACAGGAGGCTCAAGTTCAGCAGTGGCTATTGCCCAGGCCGAAGTGTGTCAGGAGAAAAAAGTGCTCTTTCTCGCCGGACTCTCCCATTCCAACGAGACAACAGGAAGCCATGGCCATAGATATAGTTTCAGGTGGTACAACAACGGTCACCAGACCGCCAGGGCCATGGCGTCTGTGCTGGTCGAAAAATATGGCAAAAAAGCAACCTATGCCTTTCTCTATGCAGACTACACCTGGGGACGCACAGTCCAGCAGTCTTTTGCAGCGGTTATTGAAAATAACGGAGGCCGGATTGTATTAAACTTGCCGACCAAACTTGGTGAAAAGAGTTACATCTCGGCACTTCTCAAGGTGAAAAAGGCTCACCCCGATGTCCTGGTCATGATCCATTTCGGCGATGACATGATCAACTCTCTGAAACAAGCGACTATGCTCAAGTTACGCGACAAGATGGCCATGGTTGTGCCGCTGATGGAATTGCATATGGCTCAGCCGCTGGGACCGGAAATCATGCAGGGGGTTATCACCTCCATGTGCTGGTATCATAGTCTCGCCGATCGATTCGAGGGTTCACGCAATTTTGTCACTCAGTTTGAAAACCGTTACCATAAAAAGCCCGGCAATTCAGCTGCAACAGCCTGGGTCGACATGTTCCAGTATGCTGATGCAGTTGAGCGGGCAGGCAGTTTTGCCGGAGCCTCTGTGGTCAAAGCCCTGGAGGATCACCACTTTACCTTACTCGGGGCTGACGAATACTGGCGTGGCTGGGATCATCAGGGTATTCATCCGACCTACATTGCCGTCGGCAAAAGTCCGGCAGAGAGCAAAAATGAGTGGGATCTGTTCACAATAATCGGTGAACGCGATGGTGATTCTCTTGCACGCACCAGGCAGCAAAACCCTGTAAAATTAGAACCACTTGAATAAAAATGTCTGTTATGAAAACACATTGTGTCCTATGGACCTGGCACTGGATAGCATTCATTGTTGTTCTTGTCATTTTTTTGCATGTCGGTCTGGTTTCAGCTGTTGAAAAGAAACCTGCGCAGGTACCGCTTCTGCTGCGCATCGGCTACCTGCCTGTCCTTGCACAGTTACCGCTCGTTGTCTCCTATGACCTGGAAAGACTTGCCTACCAAAACGTCCGGGTTGAGCTGACAGGTTTTAAATCCTCTATTGCCCTTGAAGCCGCCTTCAGGGTAAAGGCCATTGATATAGCTTACCTGCCCATACCGACCATCTTTGCCATGAAGGCCGATGGGATTGATGTCCTCATGGGAAATTCTCTGCATAGGGGTGGCTCTTCTCTGGTTGTGGATTCGGAGGTAAATAAGAGAAAAACCACTGGCACAGTGTATGGCATTCCCGGCCCGGCGAGTAGCGAACTGTTGATACTCCATAATTTTCTCACCCGCGCGGGCTTGAGCTACGGAAACGATTTTAAAGTAGTCGCAGTGCAACTTGATCGCGCCATTGATGAACTTGACCAGGGGGAGGTTGACGGTTTCTACCTTCCAGAGCCTTATCCGACGATGGCGTCATGGAGATTGCCAAAAAAAATACGGTTTATTCAACTTGATGCTGAAGATGTCAAGGCACCGCAGGCCGCCCTTGTCTTCAACCGCAATGTTGTTGCCGGCAGCGACAGCAAAGGCCTTCTTGAGTGGCTTGGCAGCATAGAGCGTACCTGCCGCTTTCTTGAGCAGGATATCCATGACTATGGTGGAGCGCAGACCGTCCTTACCCAACAACATTATTTTGGATTTGAGCCGGCCCTGATCCAGCAAGCTTTCAATAATCTCCAGTTGACACTCAAATTTTCATCTGAAAAGGTTCCTGTTCCTGCTCTTGAGCAAATTCTCGAGAAGATGATTTCTCTCAAACTCTTGCAAAAATCAATCAATGCAAACGATATCTTGCTCGATCAATGTCTGCCGCGATTATGACTCAACAAAAGAGGACAGATGAAACTTAAGCATAAGATTCTTCTTCAATTTCTCTTTCTCATTGTTCTGGTCAGCAGCGCTATTATTGTGACTACTGCGAGGTTAGCTGAGGAAGGGAAAAGGGACGTTTCAGATGGAGTATACGATAAGCTAAAAGAATTACAGAAAATTTCCTCTACCGAACTAAAGACAGCCAAACAGATTGCAGATAAAGGTGTTGTCGATGCCAGCGGGCTGGTGGCAATAGACAAGGTCACCTCAATAACGCTCGCAAATCAACAGGAATTTTACCACATGGTTAATCAGGAGATCGACCATGCCGGCAGTAAGATATCAAAAACCCTCCAACAACAAAACCTGGCGATAGAGGAAAGTCTGGACCAGCTTCTTGCTGAAGCGACTGATTCGGCGAACCGAATAATGCAGCGCGACAGCGATTCCTTTTCAGTTATTTCCAATGCAGCCCTTTCAAACGTCGGATACCTGCAATCAGCAAGTCTTGAAGGACTCAACCGCTTTAAGGCGGATCAGGAAAAATATATTTCATTACTCCAGGGACAAGGTGATGAGAACAATTTTGACATTGATCAACTGCTGGTCGATATTCTCACCAAAGGTGAGCGGAATGAGGCTGGGCTTTTCTTCCTGAGTGATTACAACATCAACAGGTTTGACCGCCTGAAGTCCTTAATCACAGAAAGACAGCGTTTATTTGTTCAAAACCTTTTTCAGACGGTCGATCAGCAGAGTCGCATTCTTGCAGAAGAAATGCAACTCGCGGCAAGTAATGTTAAATGGGCAATCAAAAGTGAGCGGGAAAACAGTTCAAGGATACAGGCCCAACAGATTGAAAGTGTTATAGAAAATCTCATTAGTAGCCAGACAAAAATACAAACCAGGATTAATACCTCGGCAGAAGCGGTCCAAAGCACAATTGATGAGCTGAAGAGTAATCTACCGATACAATTGCAACTAAAAGGAGAAAAAACCAACAGAATCATCAACAAACAGATCAATGAGACCCGAAAGGACACTGCCGCCACCCAAGCCCTTGTCGGGAAGAGAATAGATGAAAATACCCGAAAGGCATTGGCTGTTTTTGAATCGGCAATTGACGAGTCACAGGTCGTCATCGAAGAATCCCTGCAGTCATCACAACATAAGACGGCAAAGCTGAGTTTTCTGATAGCTGTAGTTTGTGTCATCCTTGGTGTTATTCTGAGCTTTATGATGATCAGATCCCTTACCAAGCCGATTTCCCGTGTTCTTTCTTTTGCCGACAAATTATCCAATGGCGATCTTTCCGAGAGATTACCGGAGGGTTCTGATGAAATGGGAGAAATGAGTAAAGCCCTCAACATGATGGCCGACGAGCTGGTGAAGCTGCAGGAAGCAACGATCAACAGCTTTAACCAAACCCTCGATCAGGTTATTGACTGTGTCTTTATGTTCGATCCGGTATCTCTTCGATTTATCTATGTCAATCAGGGCGCTCTTGATCATCTCGGATACAATCGCGAGGAGCTCTACACCATGACTCCGCTGGATATAAAACCGGAATTCACTGAGGATTCCTTCCGTCTAAAAATCAGCGCCCTGGCAAACAATCAAAAGGAATCGATCTCTTTCACGACCCTGCACCGCGCTAAGGGAGGAGATGAGATTCCGGTTGAGATCTTATTGAAATATGCGGTTCCTCCTGGAAACGATCCCCGTTTTGTGGCCATTGTACGGGACATCTCGGAACGAATTCGACAAAGAAAAGAGAAGGAAACAATTCAGGCGGAACTCCTGCAGAAGCATAAACTTGAGTCCGTCGGTCAGTTGGCAGCCGGTCTCGCCCATGAGATAAACACTCCCGCCCAGTTCATTGGATCCAATATCCAATTTCTCTCTGATTCATATGCAGATCTCAATCAGTTTGTCGCCGTCTTGAAGGCTGCGTCATTGGGATGGCCGGAAGAACCCAGAAAGCTGATAACGGAAGCGCTGGAGGAACTTGACTGGGAATACCTGGAAACAGAGATTCCAACTGCTCTGGTGCAATCAAAAGATGGAGTCGACCGGATCAGCTCCCTGCTTGCTGCAATGAAGCGTTTTTCTCATCCTGGATCGACAGAGATGATCGCAACCGACTTGCACGAAATTATAGATACTGCCCTTACCGTCTCGAGAAACGAATGGAAATATGTGGCCGAGGTGATAACTAAATATGATCCGGAGGTACCAAAGATACCGCTTCTAGTCGACCAGATGGGCCAGGTTATCCTTAACATGGTTGTCAACGCCTCTCAGGCCATTCAAGAAAAACGAACAAAAAGTGCTGTGGAAGAGATGGGAGTAATAACAATATCAACACACTTAGTGAGTGAACAGGTTGAACTGGTTTTTCAGGATAACGGCATCGGTATTGCTGCACCGATCATAAAGAAGGTGTTTGATCCATTTTTCACGACTAAGGAGGTCGGCAAAGGTACAGGACAGGGGCTGGCAATCTGCCACGATGTCATCACCAAAAAACATCATGGTACTTTCCAGGTATCGTCAGAAGAGGGTTTCGGCACGACTTTTACGATCAGATTACCAAATAAGAAAGACTGCCGAAAAGGCTCCAGCGAAACCGGGCAAGGCTGATAGGTATTCCGGACAATGTCTTACTGATACCAAGCAAGCTCAAGGCCTTTGAATGGACAATTTTGATCCTGATTTTTTTTCAAATTGCAATGCATCCGGAAGATGAGTATTTTTATTTATGACTGCGGGACTGATGAGGCCCTAAAAGGATATTACTAGCTCATTTCCAGAATGACACTTACCAGAGGGAGAACGGAAAATGAAAAAATTTATTTTGTTCCTGCTTCCGATAATAGCTCTCAGCCTGAATTCGTGTGCCAATTACACGAAGGGTCAACAAGGCGCTGGTATCGGCGGAGCAAGTGGTGCGCTCATTGGCCAGGCTATAGGTCGAAATACTGAAGCAACCCTGATCGGGGCTGCGGTCGGCACCCTGCTTGGTTATATTGTCGGCAATGAGATGGACAAATTTGACAGGCAGCAACTGAACTATGCCTATGAAACCGGACCATCCGGGGAGAGCACCTCATGGCAAAACCCTGATAACGGCAACAGCTACCAGGTTATCCCTCAGCCCGCATACACCCAACCGTTGCAACCTCAACGACCTTGCCGCCGAGCAGAAATCCTTGCGACCATTGACGGTAAAACTGAAAGAACCTATACTACCGCCTGTCGAAACAATGCCGGCCAGTGGGAGTTACAAAACTAACCCTTGGCTCCCATACTCTGTTCAGTCCCCCCTTGAGGGATCTCACTCTATTTTCGTCCGGGTCGAAAATCTTCTTTCTCCTCTCCTTGAGGGCCGATTTTAAAACTTCCCTTAACCACTTTTATCGCTATAAACCGATCTCTCACATCCACCTTTCAACAATAGAGGAGTATACCGTGAACAAAATCGTTCTTCTCACCTTTGCCTTCCTTCTGACAGGATGCGGCGCAAAATATCCGCTCACCACTAACCTCAATCTTCAGGTCGGCAATCAGACGTCCGGAATTTACAGTAATGGTACTTCTGCTGCCCTCAAAGGACGTGATGTCAGAAAGGATAGCGCAGTTATAGTATACCATCTGAAAGGCGAACCGGAGATACAGATACCAAACCTGATTGAGCCACATCTTCTGGTCACCGAACGACTGGCAATCGGACTTCGGGAACAGGGTTTAGAGTTTGAGAGTGCATCCCCTGTCCGCATACAACTCAATCTGGACGAACTGCTCGTGACGGTAACCCGCCCGAAACTCCTCTATAGCGCCAAAGCCAGAAGTCACCTGACTCTGACTGTCAAAAACGGGGACACTACCCTCACCAAAAAATATGACCGGGAGGCCAACCGGGACTCGGTTAGACGCCCTCCTGTTCAAGATCTGGAGAAGATGTTGAACGATCAGCTGACCGAGATAGTCACTCAGATTCTGCAGGATCAAGAAGTACGGGCATCCATCAACAAACGGTAACGCGCAGACTCTTAAAATAGATGGAACGAAGGGGTACGATATTCTTACCCCTTGTCGAAGTTAGAGGCTGGCTTCCGTCGAGCGCCGAATACGCCTGAGTGCCTGTCGATAGAGTGTTTCCGCCTGATAGCTGCTCCGGACAAAGGGGCCGGAAGCCACACCGGAAAAACCCAGGGCGAGGGCCTCTTGTTCCAGATCGGCAAATTCCTCCGGCGGCACGAAGCGATTAACCGATAGATGGTCGGCACTTGGCTGCAGATATTGGCCCATGGTGAGAATATCGCAACCAGACGCCAGCAAATCACGCCAGGTCTGGATGAGCTCTTCATGGGTTTCGCCAAAACCGAGCATTATTCCCGACTTGGTCGGAATGAGCGGGTTTATTACCTTCGCCTGACGCAGCAAATCAAGCGATCTTGTATACTCGGCCTGCGGTCGTACTTCCGGGTAGAGGCCGGCCACCGTTTCGATGTTATGATTGAGGACGTCGGGACCTGCATCGAGAATGGTCTTCAGTGCCTGCCAATCACCCTGTAGATCGGGGATCAGCACCTCCACCAAGGTTTTCGGACTGCGTTTACGAACTGTCCGAATGGTGTCGGCAAAAAATGAAGCGCCTCCATCGGCAAGATCGTCCCGGGTCACGGAAGTCACCACCGCGTAGCGGAGCCCCATAATAACTACAGCTTCGGCGACCCTCCCCGCTTCCTCGGGATCGGGCAGGCTTTCAGGCTGGTGCCCCACCGCGCAAAAACGGCAATTGCGGGTACATCGTTCACCCAGGATCATAAAGGTAGCCGTGCCTTTGCCATAACATTCAAACTGGTTAGGGCATTTGGCTTCCCGACAGACAGTGGTTAAGTCGTGGCTCTTCAGCAGTTGACGGATTTTTTCATATTCCGGCCCGGTCGGCAAACTTCGCCTAAGCCACTTCGGTTTGCCAGTCTTTATCTTGTTTGCACATTGTGACATCGGGATGATCCTTTTCAATGACGACGAATTGACGCGAAAACACCTTACTGAGCTGAGCTGGCAGGTTGTTGTTCATCTCGCCCAGCACGACCTCCCTGCCGCTCTCGCGACTGAGGGTCGTCATTTTCACTCCGGTAAGGCCACAGGGATTGACCCAGGAAAAAGGTTCAAGGCTGGTATTTACATTAAGAGCCAGCCCGTGAAAGGCGACACCATGCCGGATAGCAATCCCGACGCTGCCAAGCTTTCTGTCACCCACCCAGACTCCGTGGTTCCTTGAATCCCTTACAGCCACCACTCCGCAGGCTGCTGCCAGGCAGATCATGATTTCTTCGAGAAGATAAACATACTCGGAAACCGTCAACCCAGCCTGGCGCAGATGCAGGATGGGATAAATAACCAGCTGTCCCCAACCGTGATAGGTTATATCGCCGCCGCGTTCAATATGGATCAGCGGGATATTTTTATCCCGAAGGAACTGCTCGGACACCATCAGATTTTGCTGTCCACCCCGCCTGCCAAGTGTAAACGTACCGGGATGCTCGGTCACCAAAAAAATGTCATCTGAGATCGTCCCGCTTCGGCGCTTCTCAACCAGCTCCAGCTGCAGTGCGTAGGCCGCCGCATAGTCGGTCAATCCAAGCTCGACAAAGCGTGCGGCCGTTTTCACTTGAACCACCATTACCCACGGAGACAGGGATTTCTAGCGGCTTTAGTTTCATCCAGTCGCCGCATCTTAGCCATCACCGGTGCCTGCCTGAGCAGTTCCGGATTTTCCTTGGCCTCCCGTACGACCAATTTAACCGTCTCGATGAACTGGTCGATATCATCTTTACACTCAGTCTCGGTGGGCTCGATCATGATAGCTCCGTGAACCACGAGCGGAAAATAGATGGTCGGCGGATGGTAGCCGTGATCGATCAGTCGCTTGGCCATATCGAGGGTGGTGATTTTATCCTCTTCCTGCAAGGCATCGGAAAAGACACACTCGTGCATACAGGGTCTATTGTAGGCCAGTTGCAGAGTCCCTTTCAGTTTCTCCTTTATATACGCCGCATTAAGCACCGCCAACTGACTGGCTTTTTTTAGATTTTCGGCCCCCATGGTCCGAATATAGCAATATGCCCGAAGCAGAACCGAAAAATTGCCGTGAAAGCAATGCACCCTGCCAACGGAATCGGGACGGTCAAAATCGAGGCGATAGGTGCCTCCATCTTTTATAGCCCTTGGCACAGGCAGATATTTCTCCAGCTCTCTGGTCACACAGACCGGACCGGCCCCTGGGCCACCACCACCATGCGGCGTTGAGAAGGTCTTGTGCAAATTCAGATGCATTACATCAACTCCGCATCTGGCGGGGTTGACAACCCCCATCACGGCATTCATATTGGCTCCGTCGCCGTAAACTAAACCGCCTTTGGCGTGGACAACTTCGGCAATCTCCCGGATATTGGTTTCAAACAGCCCGAGAGTATTAGGGTTAGTGATCATGATCCCCGCGGTCTCTTCGTCCATCGCATCGATGACTGACTGCACCTTGAGAATACCGTTCGCGCCGGATTTGATCGGCACCGGCTTGTAACCACACAGGGAGGCACTGGCAGGATTGGTACCATGGGCGGTATCGGGAATGAGAATTTTGGTTCTCTTGGAATTACGACTTCGATGATAGGCAGCAAACACCAACATTCCGGTCAGCTCACCGTGGGCACCCGCCGCCGGTTGCAAGGAAACACAGGGGAGCCCGGTGATTGCTGCAAGATACTCCTGTAACTCGTAGATGATCTGCAGGTTTCCCTGCACCTGTTCATCGGCCAGCATGGGATGAGCCGCCGCAAGCTCAGGGGTCGCGGCAATCTTTTCATTAATCTTAGGATTGTATTTCATAGTGCATGATCCGAGCGGATACATGCCACTATCTACCCCGTAATTCCATTGTGACAGGCGCGTATAGTGACGCACCACATCGACCTCACTCAGATCGGGAAAATCCGGACCTGCCCCCTGCAACGCCATTGGTAATGCAGCAACCGGAACATCGCTTGCAGGAATACTCATTCCCCGTCTTCCAGCCTTGCCTTTTTCCCAGAGTAACGGTTCTTCAAAAATCAATCCGTGTATGCCCGGAGTCTTTTTCATGATTTCACCTCGCCTACCACTGCATCAATTACTTCCTTGGCAACCGTTTCCGTTACGCAAAACAAATACTTACCCTTTAGTTCAGGATAAAATCCGCCAAGCTCCAGACCGGCGACTATTTTCTTTTCCAATAACCTTGAATAGGTCGGCTTAAAATCTTCTTCGAATTCAACGACAAATTCATTAAACGTCGGGGAATCAAAAACGATCCGTACCCCATTCTTTTGGAGCTGGGCCTTGAAATATTCACTCTTATCGTAGTTGAGCCGAGCAAGTTCGCGCAGTCCGGAACCACCAAGAGAAGACATATACATAGCCGCAATCAGGGTACAAATCCCCTGATTTGAACAGATGTTGGACGTTGCTTTTTCCCGCCTGATATGCTGTTCCCTGGTAGAAAGGGTCAGCACAAAACCCCGTTTGCCTTCCAGATCGGTGGTTTCCCCAACCAGCCGACCGGGCATGTTTCGGGTAAACTTGTCAAGGCAGGCAAACATCCCGAGAGCCGCGCCACCAAAAGATCGCGGCAGGCCGAAACTCTGTCCCTCGCCACAGACAATATCAGCTCCGCATTCCCCGGGATTTTTGATCAGGCCAAAGGCCAGAGGTTCGGTGAAACAGGAGATAAAAAGTGCCCCACTATCATGGATAGTCCGACCCAAAGCTTGAAGATCCTCGATAACACCGAAAAAGTTCGGCGACTGGATTGCTACAGCCGCCAACCCATCGATGTCTCCGAGGCCGGAGAGGTCAGTGCGTCCATCTTTTCCCACCGGCAGTTCAATCAGTTCGTAGTCGGTGGGGTTAAGATAGGTCCTGGCCACCTCACGGTAATGGGGATGGATAGCGGTGGAAACCGCGACCTTCGTCTTTTTCTTGCCTATCCTCAATCCCATCAAAAGAGCTTCTGCAAGTGCAGAGGCGCCATCGTAAATGGAGGCGTTGGCCACATCCATTCCGAGCAATCTTGCGGTGAGGGTTTGATATTCATAAATACCCTGCAGGGTGCCCTGGGCCATTTCCGGCTGATAGGGCGTGTAGGCGGTTAGAAACTCCGATCGTCCCATAAGAGAACCGATCGTCTCCGGAATATTGTGATGATAGCTGCCGGCACCAATGAGAACCTGGTATTTATGATTAACCTGCATCGCCTCGACAAGATCACTGATATGATCGGTCAACGACCACTCGTTCAGTGGTTCAGGCAAATCCATTGTCCCTTCGTACCTGGTTCCATCGGGAACCGAGCAGAAAAGCTCATCCAGGCTTTTTCTGCCCACGACTTCCAGCATTTCACGAATTTCTTCGTCAGTATGTGGCAAATAACGCATGGTTTTATCCTTGTAGTAACTCCCGATAGGCGTCAACGGTGAGAAGATCTTTGAGTTCGCTCTGGTCGGAAGGTTTAATCTCGATAATCCAATTGGCATAAGAGTCCTGATTGACCAGCTCCGGAGCATCACCAAGATCTTCATTCACTGCAACGACCTCTCCGCTCACCGGCATATACAGTTCCGAGACAGCTTTTACTGATTCAAGCGTGCCGAATTCTTCGCCTTTCTCGAAAGTTGCGCCAACCTCGGGCAACTCTACATAAACGATATCACCCATCTGATCCTGGGCGTAATCACTCACTCCAACCTTCAAGGTCTTTCCGCTACCGGTCACCCATTCATGGTCTTCCGTGTAACGCAACCCTTCTTTAAAAACCAGTTCACTCAATTCTTTCACGGCCTTGCCTCCTCATAAATTTTTAACCAAATCAAGCCAGCATCTTGCCAATCGGGCTTCTGGCTGTCCTGTCCGGACGGACATCCGTCCGTATTTCAACCTTTATTTTCCTTTTGCCATCGGTCAATATTACCTGATCGCCAGGATTGCATTTCTGATCAAGCAGCACAAAACCGCAGCAAAGTCCTTTGGCTTGAAATTCCTTATTTCCAGCTACACTGACGATTTCTCCCTCAGCCATCCTGCCAATGGCCATGTCCGTCGTGCAGGTAAGAATCGTACCGATCCTCTCTCCGGTTCCCAAGGTAACAAAACTGTCGTCGCCGGCTGTAATCTTTCGGGGATCATAACCTGCAAAGGCCAGGGTGTGCTTGTCCCAATGACTCTGCAACAGCGCTTCGCCACCAATAAAATCTTTGCTGAAGGTCATGTTGTCATCGTTCCAGGGCAAGGCGAACGGCCAGGGGTTGTTCAGAAAGGGCCACGGTCCAATATCCTGGTGAGAAAGCGGCAAGACAGCTCCCGCCCTGAGCGAATCCCTGGCGGCAAGCCCGCAAGCCAAAATACCTCTATCGCTTCCCGCTTCAAGTATCATTGACCAGAGGGAAACCAAACTCGCAATCGGAACAAAAAGCTCGAACCCGAACTCTCCGGTATAGCCGGTCCTTGAGATTAACACGGGAGTTCCATCCATGAGTTCCACCGGAGTTGAGGCATGGAAATCGTCAAAACCGCCTTTGAAGGAAAAATAGATCAGTTTGTCAAAAACAGGGTCAGGATCTTTAACAATTTTTTTCAGGATACGTGCCGAGTCCGGTCCCTGAATGTCCATTTTGCCGACACGATCGGTTAGATCATCAACGACCACCTGACGTTCCCCGGCGTTTTTCATCAGGTGTGCCGCTATTACGCCACCCATTCCCGCATTCACTACGACCATGAATGCCTGGGCCTGCAATTGATAGATAATGGCATCATCGATGACAGTACCGTCAGCATTGAGAAACACGCCATACACGCATCTCCCGTCTACCAGTTCTGATTTTCCCTTGCCAAGACAGGAATCGAGATCCTTACTCAGACAATGCTGGAGAAGTGCTCTTGCATCTTTGCCCTTGACCGATACCGCGGCCATGTGGCTGGTGTCGAAAATCCCAGCGGCCTGAATCACTGCCAGATGTTCGGCCTTTGCCCCGGTTTTATACCAGAGAGGCATATCATAGTTGCCAAACAGGGCCATGTTGGCCCCATTTTCCACATGCCAACCGTGAAGTACTGTCTTTTTCGAATTATCCATATACTCTCCCTTTTAGTACCTTAGAAATTCATTCGAAGTCTACGCTTATCTCTTGCTTTTTAAGAATGAATTTCGTGAAGGTACTTATCCCGCAATGCTGTTGGGCGGGATGAGCACCTTACAAATTGTTTACGTTCACTCTCTTTAGTACCCCCTTGAGGGGTATAAGAAACAAAAAAATAATCTGCGAAAGATACTTATATCCCTTTATCGGGGTCAGCTTTTTCAGCGCCTGTGACGGTTTCATTGTTACGGTAAGGTAAGAGGCACCTTCAGATTAAAACTCTTATAGACGACGAAGGTTTCCACAGCCCTGACATTTTCCAGTTTTGATACCTCTTCCGTATAAAACTTCACCATCGGAAAGTCCTTTGTAAGCAGCACAGTAAGGATCAAGTCAAAACGGCCCGTCACCACACAGACGGAGGTTACACCACGCAATTTACTGAATTCTTCACCTTTTTTAACAAGATCCATATCTTTCAACCGCACTCCGACGATCACAATACTCTGATCAGGCAGGGCATCAGGGTCAACCAGAGCAGTAATATCAAGGATTCCCTCTTCCTTGAGTTTCTTCACCCTGCCCCGAACTGTGCCCTCAGAAAGCGCAAGTAAATCGGCAATCTTCTTGAACGGCATCCGGCCATCTCTCAGATGATTGATGATTGCCAGATTTATTTCATCGATCTCCACGTCACCCACCACCTTTCCATTCTTTCTGTCTTACCATGACAATTCAGACGCAACACGATACGATCATTTTCTACCACATTATATTACGAATATAATATTTTCAACTATATTATTTTACGATATTCGTATTTACATATCAAATACATTCCACATTTGCATCAATATATGCATTATTTCCCAGACGTCACCTGAGTACCTCTAGAAACTTGCCCTAAAAAAAGGCCTTTTTTGTATCTGGGCCGTACCAATTTGACGGCCGAAACGGAGGACCGAGACCGGACAACTTGAGGATACCGAGTGGAATTTCAAGTCGAGCGTGAAAAACCTGAGAGAATGAATATGTTAGTATCAACAGAGGTCAATTGCTCCCATCGTTGCGATATGTTCCATGAAAGGGAGATCAATTACTTCACAATATTCTCAAAAATGATGACTGAAGGCAGGTACAGCCGAACCGGCTAAACTGACCGCAGTCCATCTTCCTGAAAACAGATATGTATTTGGCAAAACTCCAAAATGGTTTTGAAACCAGTTACCAGATTCGAGAGTCATACCGGACAGAGGAAAATTCCTTTCTTTACCGGATAGTTTATAATCTCGGCAACGACCCTCGACAATTTATTACATCTTTTGAGGACCATATTGCCCTATTTAACAGTGACTTGGTTGAGGCCGTTTCCGCTGATACCCGAAACAATGGCGAAGCGATACTCGAACACCTGCTGTGGGATTTTCTACCAACGGCAACAAAACGACGCCTCGCCATGTTCCAGATCCGGAAAAACCATCGAACCGGCCCTTTATCCATGACTGATCGTGAGGAAATCGCCCAGCAAATCCATCTGTTTGATCGGCGACGACTTTATTATCTCCGATACGGGGCTGTTGATCAAAGCCGCCTTTCACGGTTACATGAAAAATGCTGTCGACCACTTCTTGGACAGAGTCGCGATGAAAGGGAATATTATTTTACCGCAGAGGAAACAGCGCTTCAACCCGGCAAGTACCTTCAGTATGTCTATGCGATCTTCAATCTCCAAAAACACTTTTATCAATCCTATGCTCCATGGCTACCGGAATCACTGGCCTTTGATGAAATGGCCGAACATTTCCAGGAAGAGCTCTGTCGGTTAAACCGAGGATCGACGATTCTGGCAGGAAGAAGCAACAAGCAAATCTTTACACCACCACCTGACCCGATACCTGATCATGTTCTACGACTACACTCCGGCACACCGATCTTTTTTTACGGATTACGTCAAGACATTTATGGCTGGTCATCGAACCTTCCGCTGGCCGGAAAGACAACCGAGCAGATCCCCTGAGGAAATCAATGAAATATTTGCAACCACCTATGATCAATTAAAAAAAATGACCCGTGAACAACTCAACCGCCTGTATCGACAAAAGGCCATGCAACTTCACCCCGACCGGGGCGGAGACCATGACCTTTTCATCAAACTGACAGAGATTTATAACGAATTGCTGGGAACAAAATAGCAGCAGGTCCAGTTTGGTCGCGGTCAAGATTTTGTAATTTGCAAAGAGTCTCTAACTTCATGAAAAACAGGATCGACAACCGCAGAACCCCTATTTTTGATGGTCACGGTTCAGATGAAAATTGATCCAGGACGAGGTCTTGTTTAACTCCCAGTTTCTAGGGGGCACGTCGTCTTCTAGAAAAGTAGGCAGTTTGCCGGCATGATCCAGGCGGTTGTATGCCCGGATCCATACACAGTTTTTGTCCGGATAAACCTCACAGGCACCGTTCCGGCTGCCGCCGCAGGGGCCATTGCGCGTATGTTTGGGGCACCCGGATTCCGGACACAGAAAGGCAAGATGCTGGATGCCGCAGTCTCCGCAGCTCCGGCAGGAGAGCAGTGGTATTTTTATGGGGTCTTCCAAACCGCGTTTCAAAATCCATGATTTATTGTGGGAATCCAAAAAAGCTGCCAACTTTCGATAAACCGGTGCCATGCGAGCTGTTTTGTCAAAAAAAAGACTATGCGCGAATCGAAGCATTCTATAGGGCCAGTGCTCCAGCACCCTCTCCTTCAGACCAGGATTTGAGGCAGCAACAGCTTTGTTCTCAATGACCTTATCGTAAACATAATAGGCGCTTTGTTCCTTGCTGGAGAACTCATTTAGATAGCTGGGCCAGTTAGTTTCAATTTCCTTCATGCGATCCAGTATACGGGCAATGGTCTTGAAATTTCGATGTATGCCGCCAATGTGAATCCCCCGGTATCCGAAAGCCTTCAGAACAACACCCAGACGGGCCGCCCGTTCAATGGCTGCACTTAGGCCTTCCTTTGGATTTATCCACTCCCTAACTACTGTTTCGTACAGGCTATCGGACACATAAGCGCCGGGTACCCTGCCCCGGTTCATGACTCGGGCCGCTTTTGGGCTGAGTAGGTATACCGAAGCTAACACCGGTATCGATGCATTTTTTTCAGTATGATACCGGATCAGTTCATTAAACTTGTTGATGTCATAGCCAAGCTGGGTAATGACAAAAGCAGCGCCCGCATCAATTTTCTTGTCCAGTTTTTTATATTGTGCCAGACATTCCGATTGCAAAGTTTTAAAGGGGGAAACCCCACATCCGCAAAAAAATGGTTCTGGATCGCCCGCTGCCTTCATGCGCTCGCTCAATCCCTGCATCATGCGGATCAAAAGGACAGAGTCCAGGTCAAAAACCGGAGTGCCTCGCCCGCCAAAGCCCTTTCCGCTGTAGTCCCCGGTCAGACATAAAATGTTCTTCATGCCCATACGGGCCAGCTGCAGGGCACGGCTTTCCATACCGACCCGGTTCATGTCCCGGCAGGTAAAATGAACAATCACATCCAATCCGTGCTTGAAGATTTCAGACCCCAGAACATCCGGAGACAGCGAAGGGTTGCCGCCGGGGTTGTCGGTAATGGATACGGCAGAAACCCTGCCATCGGCAAAAGCGTCTTTCGCGATGCTCACCAGCGTATCGGTATTTGCGCCAAAGGATTCCCGTCCCGGCACCAGTTCAATGGTGACAACAAAATTTTCCGGATTCATCAATTGATCATTGAATACACGAAGCATATATCTCCTCCTGGTTCAAAGTGATGGAATTCTTACCGGCAATACGAATACCGACACTTATGTCTCTGGTATATTTTATGTAATATTAAAATTTTATCAAATTTATGCGGCTTTTTTCAGGATAACTGAAACCCCCGACTCATCTTATAATCCTAGCGCGAAAACTTTGTTCGGCCGTCATGCCGTTGCTCCAGCATCACTTTTTATCTAGTCGATACCTTGTATTGAAATCTTATGTATGTTCTTATATAGATTCAGTATTTTTTATGTGGGTTGATTTTCCCTGGACTTGTTGTTTGTTGCCCCCGCCGGAATACTCTGGAATTCGTGTGTTTTTCACACTGCTTTGTGGCTTTGCAAAAACATTAATTAAGTAATTTTAAATGTTATGCAATGTAGTGCATCTTAGACCACCCAATAAGCACCCCGAAAAGAATATTACTTCTATGTCAATTCAGAATGTTATTCCTGAAAGTATAGTCGAAAACAAACAAAGGGAGCTTTAATAATGAAAAAAATGGCATGCCAAGATCCTGGATACGCAACTAACCAGCCCCCTCTACCTGAATAACTTCGGGAAGGCTCTTTCGCCGATCAATGATGTGAAACTGCAGGATCGCGATAAAGGTTCCGCCAATTCCCTGAAACAAAGATGAGTAGTCTAGAGAACAAAGAGGTCTCCAATGATAACGTATGAATCTGTAACAAAAATATTCGGTAAGGGAATCAATACCGTTACCGCCCTTGACAATATAAGCTTCACCATTCCGAAGGGCGAGGTAGTGGTGTTTCTCGGCCCCTCGGGATGCGGCAAAACGACGACCCTACGTCTTACCAACAGACTGGAGACACTCACAAGAGGGATCATAACCATAGAAGATCAGAATATCATGGATATCGATGTCGTTCAGCTCAGGCAGCGCCTGGGATACGTCATTCAGGCCATCGGACTCTTCCCAAATAAAACCATAGCCGAAAACATCGCCGTTGTGCCCAAACTTTTACAGTGGGACAAAGAACGTATCGGTAAGCGCGTTGATGAGCTGCTTCAAATGACTAACCTGGATCCTGAACTCTACAGGGACCGTTATCCCGCAGAACTCTCCGGAGGTCAGCAACAACGCGTGGGAGTCGCTCGGGGACTTGCAGCGGATCCCGCCATACTTCTCATGGATGAGCCCTTCGGCGCAATAGACCCCATAAACAGAGAAGAGATTCAGGATGAGTTCCTTAAGCTTCAGGCAAAGCTGAAGAAGACCGTGGCTTTTGTCTCTCATGACATACACGAAGCGATAAAGATGGGCGATCGCATTGCCATCTTCGAAAAGGGACGCCTGGTACAATACGACACGCCCGAGATCATTCTGACCCAGCCCAAAAACAAATTTGTCTCCGACTTCGTGGGTGCCGACAGGGCATTGAAAGTCCTTGGACTCATGCGGGTAAGTGACATTATCAACCGAAAGCCGAAGAACATCATCCAGGGAGCCGACCGTTCCCAGGAAGCATTGCATTTTATGAACACAAAGGAAATTCGCTATGGCATAGTGATCGAAGGAAACAGGCCGATAGGCTTCGTTACGCAGAAATCTCTCAAGTATGAAGACGGGCCGGTTCGGGACGTGGTGGAACCATATCCCCTTTTTCTGAGGGGAAAAACCCCACTCCGGGACGTTCTCTCCTCTATGCTCATGTATGATGTCGCGACCTTCTGCGTTGTGGACGGAGATAAGAACTTTGTCGGAACGGTAACCTACAATGACATACAGAAAGCAGTAAAAGCAAGTTACGCCGATGAAGCAGAAAATGTTGAAACCGAGGTATCGTCATGAGCACACTTCGATTCATAGTGGATAACTTCAACCAGGTTATGTATCTCACCTGGGAGCATATATGGATTGTGGGGACAGCACTTCTTATAGCCACACCAATCGGCGTGGTTCTGGGTATCGTCATTACCAAGCATGAGCAATTTGCTTCCAGGGTCTTAAACGGTGCCAACATACTTATGACCATCCCCTCCCTTGCCCTGTTTGGATTGATGCTCCCCATCCTTGCGATCGTTAATATGGGACTGGGAAAAGTTCCTGCTGTTATAGCCCTGGTTCTATACAGTCAGCTCCCTATCATCAGAAATACTTATACCGCTATAAAGAATGTTCCTCCTTCCCTGGTAGATGCAGGCAGGGGGATGGGCATGAGTAATTGGAAACTTTTGCGAGAGGTGGAATTTCCACTGGCCATACCACTCATTATTGCCGGATTGAGGACGGCTGCCGTTATGAATATTGGAGTTGCGGCTATTGCCACCTACATCGGAGCAGGAGGGCTGGGGGTGTACATCCAGCAGGGCATTGCCCGCGTATATCCGGAGATGATAATGAGCGGCGCCATACTTGTTTCTCTTCTGGCCATAATCGTAGACGGTGGGATGGCCCTGCTGGAAAGGGTTACGACGCCGGAGGGCATCCGGGTACAAAGGAAACTCACGAGATGAATAGATTATTTGCGAAATTATACAGGATTATCATCGCGGTTGTCATACTGACTGCGGGTGTGGTGTTTGAACGAACGGGTCTTGTAGAGTTACTCTCTGATCCATATGAATATCCCGTTATCATGGAATTGTTCATCCAGCATCTGTACATGGTGACCTTAAGTATGCTCTTTGCCACGATCATAGGAGTAACAGCGGGCATCGTGCTTACCAGGCCACGGTTTCGCAGGTATGCCGGGATCTGCATGTATATTATCGGACTGGGACAAACCATCCCCTCCCTTGCCGTTCTGGCGCTGGCCATGAGTTTCCTTGGTATCGGCATGAAGCCGGCGGTATTCGCGCTTACCATTTATTCCATACTTCCCATCGCGAGAAATACTCTTGCCGGAATTACCGCTGTACCCCCGGAACTCATAGACGCCGGGAAAGGCATGGGAATGCCCCCATTGAGGATTCTCATGGAGGTAGAGATACCAAATGCCATGCAGGTGATTCTCACGGGGTTCAGGGTAGCCCTGATTATCAATATCGGCACAGCCGCGCTCGCCTATGTCATCGGGGCAGGGGGCCTGGGTGACCTCATATTCACTGGAATTAGCCTTATGCAGACGGATAAGTTGTTGGCCGGTGCTATTCCGGTAACGCTACTGGCTCTTTTTGCGGATTTTCTGTCTGAGCTACTAGGATTATTTCTGATCTCAAAAGGTCTGCGACTTTCCGAGTAGGGAAGATGTAAAATTCTGTTTCTTTCACAACAATAAACGCTTAACGAGGGATTTAGGCAAGACGATGTAAATTGTTTTTCAAATCCTAAAATGATAGAACTCTCCGGCATTCAGTCGAGAGACTAAGAGGAGGTATGACATGAAAACGATAGTTAAACGAATTCTTCCGGCAATACTTGTTTTGGCGTTACTTTTGCCAGGCAGTGTCCTTGCCAAGGCCAAAAGCCTGATAGTGGGCGGTAAAAATTATACGGAGCAACTTCTCCTTCCGGAATTGGCCGGCATCCTTCTCGAACAGGCAGGGTTCGATGTTACGCTGAAGACAGGGGTTGGGTCGGTAATCGCCAGAAAATCACTGGAGAATGCCCAGTTCGACCTCTATTACGAGTATACAGGCACGGCATACACTCTGTATTACAAGCAGAAAGATACAGAAATAATGACCGATCCCGGGAAGGTTTACGATTGGGTCAAAAAGGCAGATTCCGAGAAGGGTCTTGTCTGGCTTGATCCTGTCAAGTTCAACAATACCTATACGCTCATGATGAATAAGGCAGAGGCGGAGAAACTCGGAATCAAGAGTATTTCCGACCTGGGAGCCTACGTCACTAAAAATCCGAACAAACTGATATTCGCTCTCGATTCTGAATTCTGGGAACGCCCTGACGGATTTAAAGGCATCATGAAGTTGTATAATTTCAAACTTCCTCCCAAGCAGGTTAAAAAAATGTCTGTGGGACTAACCTACCAGGCATTGAAAGAAGGGCTGGTCAATTCTGCAATGGGTTTTGCCACGGATGGTAGAATCGCTGCCTTCGGCTTTGTCAACCTTGAAGACGACAAGTCTTTCTTTCCTGTGTACAATCCCGCACCAGTCGTCAGAAAAGAAATCCTTGACAAATATCCGGAGATTAAAACCATATTGAAGCCGCTTGCGGATAACCTGACCACAAAAGAGATGCAGCAACTCAATATGGCCGTGGACGTCGAACACAAAGCAGTTCATGATGTGGCTATGGATTGGCTCAAGAGTAAAAATCTGATCAAATAGGATTGCCCAATAGATTTTCGGGGGGGGGGGGAGGAGATGCCTCCCCCCCTTCCCGTGGGACTCCAAAATCAGCTTATCGTTCTCATATTTATCGAGGACTTCTCAGAATTGAAAGAAAGATTCAGCATGAAATTTAACTGGGATACCGATCCAAAACAAGATCGATTTGATCCAAAAGACTTTAGCAAAGTCATGAAAGCTGTTGTCACCGCCGGCAATGGCGGATACGACAAACTCCAGTGCCGTGTGGTAAATCTTCCGACACTTGGGCCTGGCGAGGTTTTACTGCAGGTGCTCGCCGCCGGGGTAAACAACACTGAAATAAATACTCGTATTGGCTGGTACTCTTCCTCGGTAACAACAGCTACAGAGGATGCGGCAGCTGCCGAGGGACAGCAGGCAACGGAAAAAGCTGACGGGGGTTGGAACGAGGCAACACCTTTCCCCTTTATCCAGGGTACGGATTGTTGTGGTCGTATTGTTGCCGTAGCCTCTGGCGGGGATAAAAGTACCATCGGTTCACGCGTACTTGTACGAGCATGCATGCGGAAGTCAGGTTTTGGATCGATGGACAACGTCTGGATGGGTTCTGATTTCGACGGCGCCTTCGCTCAATTTGTTAAAGTCCCCGCGGCAGAGGTGTTCGCCGTGAACTGCGATTGGAGTGATGCCGAGCTCGGAACTATCCCTTGTGCCTACGGAACCGCTGAAAACATGGTTCATCGTGCCAAGGTGCGTAAGGGGGAGCATGTTCTGGTCGCAGGAGCGTCGGGCGGTGTCGGCTCAGCCGTCGTGCAACTGGTAAAACGACGGGGTGCCACTGTGACGGCGATTGCAGCGAAGGCGAAGATGGAACAGGTTCTTGCCATAGGTGCGGATCGTGTTATCGACCGTAACGAAGATGTCGTTGACAGTCTTGGTGAGAACTCTGTGGATGTCGTTATTGACAACGTTGCGGGGCCGGCTTTCGAAGGCATGCTGAAGACACTGAAGCGAGGAGGAAGATACGTGTCTTCTGGGGCGATCGGAGGTCCATTGGTGACACTCGACATGCGCACCTTCTATCTGAAGGATTTGACATTGATTGGCTGCACTGCTTGGGACGAACCTATTTTCTCAAACCTTATTTCTTACATCGAGCGCGACGAGTTTCGGCCGCTTGTAGCGAAGATATTTCCCCTCGAACATATTGCGAAAGCTCAACGGGAGTTTCTCGAAAAGAAACATGTCGGCAATTTCGTTTTGATTCCACCTATGCCATGACATGCCACCGCTACTTCCAGATTTAGATTTAGGTTAGGGGTAGACAGTGTTCTCGAATCATAAAAACGCTTTAGAACAAACCTTGCGGGGAGGTCCAAACCCGATCGCATTAAGGTGAAGCGAGTCGTATAACCTGTATCGTAAAAGGGAGTCGCTGGATTGTACGAGGAAACATTCATGATAGCGTCGTAAAAACTCTTCATCTTGTTCGTTGTTACAATTTTCCTATCATTACGACGTACCGTATGTACGCCGAAATAATAAGAAAATCGTACACCTCTAATATGAAGTTTTTTACTTATCCATCGAAAATCGAAGTTTTTACGAGTTTGTCATTCATGAATTAGCCACATTTTGGGGAAGCTCAACAAAAACAGATTATGTGTAACATATCTGCATGTTACAAAGAACAATGTAACAGATTCCACCAAAATGCGCAATTCTACCCTATTCGAAAAGTGTCACTGTTCCGTCATCCAAATCATACTTAGCAGCAACGATCTTGATCTTTTCCTCTTCGGCTAGATGCTTTAGAATCTCGGAATTCTTCATTAGGTTGGCAGCCACTTTTTTTGCATTGGTATCGACTACACAATTTACAAGCTCACTTTTTTTAGTAGCCGCACAATCTGTCTCATCCTTGCAAGCTTCGCAATCGTTGGCCGCTAGATCAATGTTCGGTTCAATTTCTTTGACAATGGCATCAATGTTTCTGCTGCCGGTGCTTTGCCCTTTTGCATCCACAGTGGCGGTGACCGCACCACACCGTTCATGCCCCAACACCATAATCAACGTTGATCCCAGATGTTCGGCGGCATATTCGATACTCCCGAGAACGATTGGATCAGGAATATTCCCGGCAACACGAATAACAAAAATTTCTCCAAGACCTTTGTCAAAAATAATTTCTGGTGGAACTCGGGAATCGGAACAGCTGAGGATGATGGCATATGGCCTCTGGGAGTTGGCAAGCGATGCTCGTGTTGCGGCGTCGCTCATCGTGGCATTTGTTAGCGTGTTTTTCACAAAATGCTTGTTACCATCCATCAGTTTTTGCAAGGCCTCGTCTGGTGGAACGCTTTTCTCGGCGGCAGGGTTTGAGAGAGCCGTTCCACCTGCAAATATTACGATTCCTAAGATTGTTACAAACACTTTCATAAAGCTTTTCCGTACCATACTATGCACCTCCATTTGATGAATTATCATGCTGAAAAGCCAGCCGTACGTCTTGATATAATAGTCCGACCAAAAAGAATTCATAAATCCGGATGAGCAATAAAATTTGAAAGCAAGTCCCTGACACCTTGCACGCTGGGATAGTTGGGAAAACGTTTGGTAATCACTGCTGTTGTGTTGCGGCGCATGCTTAGGATCACAGCCACCTGCACTACCTTCCCCGAGAAGAAATAGGGGGACATCCTCGGATTTCAGTTATTAATTGGTATGGTGGCCCTATATTCCCCTATTTTCCCTAAAATCCCGCCAATAACGGTACCACTTATACCAAGTAATATTTGATTTAATTCATACACGGAGGCTTGAAATTCCATCATCTTTTTTTAATTGCACAACGCTCGGCATAAGGAGCGGCGGCTTTTTGCCGTCGTTCTTAATGCCGTGGTTGGGCAGTGTGACTCTCGCCTCTAAAATACTCCAACATCCCCAAGAGCATAAATGCCCGAGTCATAAGCACAAAGAATATACTATAAGCGATTAACAAGACAATATCACCAAATACCCGTATGAAATCGCCGCCTTGCACCCCGCAATAGTTATACCAGAAATCTTCCTTCACAGCAAAGTACACGATTAAGTAAAAGATCAGTGCGATAACACCAGCCAAAAAGGAAAACATAGCTTTCTTCTGTATCGTACGGCGATTTCTTCCAATCTGATGGCGATGCCCAAAGGTATAGAGGATGATGAAAAGGCAGGCTAAAGATGAAATGGTCGAAAAGAGTTCCGCAGGAAAAAATACCAATCCGCCCTCAGGCCATTGAGCCAGAGCAATCTTGGCAAAACTATTAGAAAGAGGAAAAAAAACTGAGATACCTGCCAGAATCGACCAGAGATTCTGGAGGAATTGAAGGAACTTTTTGAATTCCTCAATAAAAGAGTTTTCTTCCTTCGGGTTGCTCATTATCTCTACCTTTCCGTGCACTTCTTCATGCCCAACGTACTGTTGTGGGGTGCGTGTTTTTTACGCGATTCTACAAACAGTTGGTTATGTAAATATTTTTGTCAGATATGGAGGCATTATATTTTAACAAAATCTTGGCCCTACCATACTTGGTCTTTCCAGTCTTTTTCCTCAATATTTTTATAACTGCCATACATGTTATTCACAAAGCAAATGAATCCCATGATAAAACCTGTTAGCCAGAAAAGAAAAAATAAAGCTGTGCCTATTTTTGTAACCGTTCACCGGGATTTTTCCCATCATTGAAAAAAATCCGAGCGTTCATTAAAAGACTCTGTTACGTTCATTTGCATGAACGTTCCTCTCACCTACCGCAAAAGAGTTATTACCCAAGACGATCTTTCCTTCATTAAGAAGGTCATCGATGATTATCGAAGCGAAGGTCGTAGCGCCATTTCCCGAAGACTTTGTGAGGCCTGGGACTGGCGTCAGGCCAACGGCCAACTCAAAGATGGCGTCTGTCGTGGGCTTTTACTCCACCTCGAAAGAAATCAGCTGCTAAACCTTCCACCCAGAATTATTGACAACAATAATAATGCCACGAGACGAAGAAAAACTCCGGCAACTTTCGATTTCCAGCCAACTCCAATCACTGTCACCTTGGGTGACCTTGCACCAATCGAACTACGCCAAGTCCGAAGGACTCCTGAAGAGAAGCTCTTTAATGGCCTTATTCGGCAGTACCATTATCTCGGTTATACTAACCCGGTCGGCGAACATCTCAAATATCTGGTCTATGCCGGTGAGAGATTATTGGCCTGCTTCGCCTTTTCCTCGGCACCATACGCCATAGATTGCCGCGACATCTTCCTCGGCTGGTCGCCTGAAGCCAGGGAGCGCAACCGCCATCTGTTGGCCTACAACAGCAGATTCCTCATTTTACCCTGGGTAAGAATCCCGCATCTTGCATCTCATCTGCTTGGCCGTATTGCAAGATCCATCTCTTCAGATTGGCAAAAAGTGTACAATCATCCGATCTTTTGGCTTGAAACCTTCGTCGACACCGAAAGATTTGCCGGGACCTGTTATCGGGCAGCCAATTGGGCCTTGCTCGGTTTGACATCCGGCCGCGGCAAATACAATAAAACCCAAAAACAACTGACCTCCATCAAGGCCATGTACGGCTATCCCTTGACCCGCGATTACCTCAATAAGCTTTGTAATGGATAGACAGGAAGCTCAACATATCTACGACTCCGGCAAGGAAGCGGTCATCGATAAACTCCTGTCCTTTGCTGCCCATATCCGTCAACTCGAACAGAGCATCGCCAACCTGACCAGAAATTCGTCAAACTCTTCTCGCCCTCCCTCTTCCGATCCACCCGGTGTCAAAAAGGTCACAAACAAGCCAAAGAGCAAACGTAAACAGGGTGGCCAACCCGGTCATAAAGGCAAAAAACGAAAACTCTTTCCTGCCGAAGAAATGGATCAAATTCATGATATCTTCCCGGAACATTGCGAAAACTGTCAGAACAGTTTTTCTCAACCCCTTGTTACTCCTTTTTCTCAGCCGGTACGCCACCAGGTCTTCGATCTCCCGGTGATAATCCCGATCAAAGAGGAATATCGCTGTCACTCGTTGCTCTGTCAGTGCGGTCACAGCACAGTCGCCACCTTACCTAAGCATGTGGCCCAGTCCAGTTTCGGCCCTCGGATCCACTCCGCCATTGCCTATCTGATCTCGGTTCATCGCGTCACCCGTAGAGGGCATTGCTGAGATTATGCAATCCCTCTTTGGCATCACCATCTCCACCGGAGCAATCTGTAATGCTGCCAGACGAGTATCCGATGCCTCTTTGCCTGCGGTCGGTGCCATCAAGCAATATGTCGCTTCGTCCCTGACCCTCAATATTGATGAAACCGGCTGGAGATACAAAGATGAAAGACGTTACCTCTGGACCTTTGTCGCTCCTGGGGCCGTCCTCTTTCATGTTTCGCCTAGTCGTGGTGCCAAAGTGCTGCGTGAAGTGCTTGGCCAATCTTTCGACGGCGTCATCACAAGCGACGATCATTCGGCCTATGCCAGCTACCACAAAAATGGCCTTCGCCAACTTTGCTGGGCACATATCATCCGTAAGCTAAAAGCTCTTGAGGAGGACCGCTCAAGTCCACACGCATATTGCTTTGCCGGAAATATCCTCAGGGATATCGGAGCAATTTTTTCCTGCTGGCATGCTTTCCAAAATTCACCCGGATCCAGGAAACAGTTGTGGGCTGATACTCAACCCATGCGGGACCGGATAAACGATTTCTGTGTGATTTTCCGCTACAGTTCCGATCAAAGAGTACAGACTCGCACAAAACGACTGCTTGACAACTGGCAACATCTTTTCACCTTCCTTAAACACGACGGTGTCGAGCCTACCAACAATAGCGCTGAACGTGCAATCAGGCCTGCCGTGCAATGGCGGAAAATCTGCTTTGGCTCGCAGTCTCAAATTGGCGAGCATTTTACCGGACGTTTACTGAGTGTCGTCCGAACATGCCAAATCCATGGTATTAATCCTTTCCTGTTCCTGACCAAGCTTGTCAATGCCTCTTTCACTGAAAAAAAGTATTTCCAGTCCTGGCCAATTTCCTTGCCGAACTAATTCTCTTACCTCCCGCACTTTTATCGGGTCCGTGGACCTTAATGCAACTGTCCCCGGTGAACGGTTACCCTATTTTTGTAAGTATCAAAATGTGAAAATATTTACCTAAAAAGGCCATTGGTCCAGCGACAAGTAAGCCAGATAACCCACTGAGAATAAATATGACCCAAGACTTAGGCTTATCTCTTGGAATGAAAGGCTTCTTATTCTTCATTATTTCTTTTGATATTTTTTTAATACATAACGCTGCTAATCAGCCGCGCGGCTTTTTGCGTCGCCTGAATTAGTCTTGTTATGCGCAGCGTTCATTTTAATTTTACTATAACGAAAAACGTAGCATTAGAATAGCTCGTAATCAGAGTCATGATACCTTCATGCTTATGGTCATACTTATTTATAATTCTTTCTAATTCATCATGCGAAGTTGAGGCATTAAACACATCAAGTATTTCTTCTTTCTTTCGGTAATTATGTTTGTTCGGAAGTTTTCCTTCAATGATATCAATTGCGTAAGTTAGCATAGCACCTCTGCCCATTGCAAGAAAACACTCTTTATATAGCGATGAGAGCTGCGCCAAGTTTGAATCAAGAATTGATAAAGCTTTATCTCTTTGGGTAATTGCTGACATGTTATTTATTATTCCGGCTCACCGGACCCGCGCTGTTTGCGGGGTCCGCGTCAGGGTAAATTTATTCTAACCTACAATTTGCAGAATCAACTTGACGGAATTCAATTGCTATTCAAGTTGCCCATTAACCTTATGTTTTTACAGGGAAATTCATTTAGCACAATTTTACCCTGGAGTCCGTGTGAAGACGGTTGTTGGACGAAGCCGCTCCGCGGCGGAAAAGGCCCCACAAATAGTATACAGATCGAGTATAACTCCTAGAGTTGTCCAATTTCGGGCACTTACAACAAAAAGGAGTATACCATGAAAAATGCAGAAGTAAAACGATTTGACGGTCTCTATCAGCGTCACCTGAAGTTGCTCAAGCTCAAAGGCAAGAGCGTTAAAACTATTGACGCGTATTCTCGCGCTGTCCGTCGCATCGGCGAGCGTTTTGATTGCTGCCCGGATACATTGAGCCAGGAACAGTTGGAGAACTATTTTGCAGAACTGGTAGACAGATATTCATGGAGCACAGTTAAGCTGGACAGGCTGGGCCTGATGTTCTATTGGAAGTATGTGCTCCAGCTTGATTGGCAGTGGTTAAATATCGTCAAAGCACCAAAGGTCCAAACAATTCCCGACATCTTCACTCCTGCAGAAGTAGAGAAACTCATCAGTAAAGCCGAAAAATTACGTTATCGCGTTTTCATTCTGGCAACTTACTCTATGGGGCTTCGCCTGGAAGAAACATTGTCGCTGGAAGTCGGCGATATCGATGCCGGTCAAAATCATGTTCACATACGCCGGGGCAAGGGACATAAAGACCGATTGGTTCCCTTGCCGGATCGCACTTTGTTGGCACTACGCACGCTCTGGAAAGAGCATCGACACCCAACCTTGCTCTTTCCTAATTACAGGGGCTCATTTGGTACTATCCGGCGGGCTACCACCCATATGAATACCGGGGGTACGCAAAGCGCTGTGAAAGCTGTTATTGCCACGTGCAACATTAAAAAAAAGTCTCGACCCACTCCCTTCGCCACGCCTTTGCAACCCACCTCCTTGAACGTGGCTTAAGTCTGCGTCACATCCAGGCGCTGCTTGGTCATTCCAGTCCGACCACAACCGCACGATATACACATCTCACAAAGGCTATAGAAAAAGACAGTCTGGATACCATCAATAAGCTGGTCAACTCGCTGCAATTCAACATTGAGAGGGGCTGATTATGGAACTTGCCTCTCTTGTCCATCAATATTATCACGAATATGACAAAAAATATGGTGACACAGCGCTTCCCGGACACCTGAAAGCCCTTCAATCAATTCTTGCCTGCCGCACCCCTCAAGCCGGTGAACTGTATGTTCAGTGTCCGGATTGTGATCATGCCGAATGGCGTCCACTCTCGTGTGGCAATCGGCATTGCCCAAAATGTCAGAACCATCAAGCCAGTATCTGGCTTGATAAACAGATGGAGAAATTGCTCCCGGTACCGTATTTCATGGCCACCTTTACCCTGCCGTTTGAACTGCGACCATTGGCGTGGTCGAATCAAAAAACCGTGTATTCTCTCTTGTTCAAATGCGTTGCAAGTACCTTAAAGGACTTCGGATTGAACCCGAAAAACCTCGGCGCTGAGCTTGGCATGACCATGGTACTGCACACAAACACCAGAAAGCTCGACTTTCACCCTCATATTCATGCAGTAATTCCCGGCGGTGGAATAGACAAGCGCTGCCATCAGTGGAAAACGGTAAAAGAGAAATTCTTGTTTAACGAGTTTGCCTTGGCGAAAGTTTTTCGTGCACGTTTTCTCCAGGAATTGAATGTGGCTGGTTTCAGCATCCCAAAAGGCGTGACCCAAAAGTGGGTGGTCGATTGTGTCTGTGTCGGCAAAGGAATACCAGCTTTGAAATATTTGTCCCGCTATCTCTATCGAGGGGTGATAAGTGAGAAAAATATCGTCTCCAACCGAGATGGAGATGTCACATTCAAATACATTGAAAGTGGCAGCGGAAAAACAAAATACAGAACGCTAAAGGGAGAGGATTTCTTACATCTCATCTTGCAACATGTGCTGCCGAAAGGGTTCAGAAGGGCCAGAGACTATGGTTTTCTCCACGGCAATGCAAAAAAGATGCGTTCTCTGGTTCAACTGATTTTGCACGTCATAACAGTGCTGCTCGTACCTCGACCAAGACCGGTTTACAAGTGCCCCTGTTGTCAATCGCCGATGATGATCGTCCGCTTTGGCAGAAATATCAGCCCCGGATAACAGTTCCATCAGGCGTCGCTTCACTGATCATCTCAACAGGAGGACAGTAGATCATATGAGATAGATGTTTTTTCTTCAGCCTGTAATAGGTAAAGGGACAACTGTTCCATGACAAAAGTGCATATCGTTCGATTGCACTCCCAAGTATTTCTTCGAAAAAAGATATTTCCTTATATTGATCCCGGGCTTGTCCAACCACGGATAAGATCGTGGATCGCTGCGCGATCACAATCTATCCTTATTCGTTGGCTTAATATTTCTTTTTTGACTTATTGATTAATTCAGTCAATTTCGAATATTCTACAGGTGAATTAATACGATATTTTCTTGATTCACTACTGCCGGAGTTGCCGGGACAATGGAAAGATCCGTAGCCCAGTTTTGCCAATACGCTTAAAATCCATCTCAACTTTCCTTTCTCAATTTGCTGCTGAAACCGATGCAGATCAAAACTGTGCAAACCCGAATAAACTACTAATCCCCGAAAAGCACGGGGGTTCTTTTTAATACCCCCTTGCGGGGTATAAGTTCCTTCATGAAAAAATATTCTTGTGAAAAGACAAGGATATTTTTTCTAAGTCACTAAAGATTTAGCTTCATCTCAAAATAAGGGTTGATAACTGATTTGCAAATTCGTAATCTCTTTTATAGGCAACATTGAGAAGACGACAGGATCATTCTGAGTGATTTGTGTGATATTCTCTTATAGAACAAATCATTAGAGAGGTTTTTGTATGGACACAGCAAGAGAGAACTTAAAGGACGAACAGGACGAAAAGTTAGATGAAGGTGAGGCTATTGAAAGAGGATTCGTACAAATGGAGATGATTTACAAATCGAGATGCGTCCAGCTGCCACATGGATCAAATGTGACAGTTCGAGAGATAAAAAAAGACGAGTAAAGTATGGCCGATCTGCCGTTATTTCAATGCACTACCTCACATTGTTTTATACAAAAAATAACCAACTTGATATGATTCTCCTGCCAAGTAAAGCATGATTTTTGCCCCAAAGAAACACTGCACAACAGGGAGCTCAGATGGGTTCAAAAAAAATTGGTGTCCTGATCGGCGGTTCCGGGCTTATTGGTGGCACGATTGTCAACTATTACAAGACCCGACACCCCGAAACCGTTGACATCCGTGCACCAAGCAGCAAAAAATTTTCTATCCGGGAAGAAAATGACATCCGCCGCTACCTGATCGATGTCAAACCTGATTTCGTCATCAACGCCTCCATGGCCAATCTCGGTTCAGATGGTCAGCTTGCCTTCGAAGTGAACTATCTGGGACCGGTTAATCTGGCAAGAGCCGCAACCTCCCTGAAAATCCCGTATATTCATATCAGTTCTGCGGCAACACTGCCCCCCGGCGAAAACCTGAGGGAAGAAGACACCCTGCCCATCTCCCCCAACTTGAGCAATTACGCCAAATCCAAACTCATGGCGGAAACAACTTTAAGGCTCATGGCGGAAAAGGAGGGGCTCGATTACTCCTGTGTTCGCCTCGGAATAGTTTACGGAGCCCATGATCATAAGATTCAGGGTTTTCACCGGCTGCTTTTTTCTATCGCCGACGAATCGATGCCGGTGCTCTTCACCAAAAGGAACACCCTGCATTCATATAGCAACGCCCGCAAGTTGCCTTATTTCATCAACCATATACTCGAAAATCGTCCCGAATACAGCAACAGGACCTACCATTTCGTGGATAAGAATCCGGTGGACCTGGCCGCACTCATCCTCACCATTAAATCCTATCTTCAACTGAACCAGCCCAAGGAGATCTATGTTCCCTACTGGATGGCTAATTTAGGTAGAAATGGGCTCACAATCCTGTTGCGAATACTGAGAAGAATCGGTTTGAAAGCAAACCTACCACCCGAGCTGATGTTTCTGGAGAGTTTTTACAGGCCACAGACCCTCTCTACAGAACGATTGAATTCTTCGTCGTTTGTGGACCCCATGCCCGAGGAAAGCATTTTCTCCCGGCTCCCCGAACTGGTTGTCTATTACCTCACTCGCTGGAGCCACGAAAATCTGATTTCCACGTATAATGAATTTCTCGGAATGGAAAAGCCTGTAGAATACAATTTTATGCAAAATCCCCAAAAATTGCTCGACGACACACATGCCAAAGGCATAGGTCCCTTCACCGATATATTGGAAGATTAATCATCTCTAATTAACATTCTGATGATACAAGACATAACCTCCAAACTCTATTCAGATATTCCCCAGGAACCACTGTATCATTATACCAGCTTCACCGGCCTTCTGGGTATCGTCCAGAGTGGTGCGCTCTGGGCAAGTGATATCAGATACATGAACGATTCAGCCGAGCTCAAGCATACAGCCGATCTTATCAGTGCCGAAATCACCCGCCGTATAGGATTCGGCCATCCAAAGCCTGATCTCCTTAATCAATTTCTGCACTGGGTTACCCATCGTATCACTAACGGTCATATGCTTTTTGCCTCTTCTTTCCGGTCAAACGGCAACCTCCTTAGCCAGTGGCGTGGATACAGTCGGCTTGGAAAGGGAGTGAGTCTCGGCTTTGATCCCAACTATATACTGCGATGTGCGAAACGACAGGCTTTCCAGATTGGCAAATGCATCTATAGTTGTAAGAGTCAGGAACGTCTGATCAGCCAGGTCATTGATGCCGTCGAGGTTCTCGCCGAGGGACATGCACCCGACTGCGATAAAGAAGGCAAAGCTGTTGACAGCTCATATCATTCCATTTTTCATTTGATAGAAAGTGACCTGTTGCGTATCGCTGCGATTCTGAAGCATCCGTCATTTCGGGAAGAAGAAGAATGGCGGATCGTCTCTCCGGTAATTACCGACTACATCAAGGCACCTGTCCTGTTCCGGGAGGGTGCATCCATGCTGGTGCCCTATATTGAATTTGACCTTATTGCCAAGGACAACGCCCCTATCTCCCTCGAACATCTTTTTTTAGGACCCACTCCCAACATCACTATCTCGATGAACTCCTTGTCCATGTTTTTATCACAAAACGGAATTCGACCTGACAAAGGTATCTCCTACTGCCAGATTCCCTTCCGCGCCAGATAAGACCATTACCAGGCGGGAGCAAGTGGGTTTTGGATTCCCGATTTCCAGTTAATGGATTTTTTCGTGTCCTCTGGTTGTTACCAGCATTACAGCTTTGTAATGTTACTGAAAGCCTAAGGTAATGTTCGGAGAGTATACTTTGCGCCATTGAGGATTATGCTCTCATGGTTCGGTGAACAGTAGAGCGCTATTGTGTAGCGCTATTGTGGAGTGCTCTTGTGAGTTGCAAACTGAGACCGGACCGTTATCGCACATCTCTCTGCCTGGAAACCGAGTGCTTAGCCAAAGGAAAACGGGATACAGGTAATAAATATATCTTTAAGACGGTTGCACAATTGACGAATTACAATTGGAGTCAAACAAATGATCAGGATTGACGGTATTACCAGGGAATATGGATTTTTCAAGGCGGTTGACGACGTCTCGATCACAATTAATTCTGGGGAAATAGTCGGGCTCCTCGGCCATAACGGGGCCGGCAAGACGACGATCATGAAAATGATCACCGGCTTCCTCGAACCAACCGAAGGGACCATCATCGTCAACGGTAAAGAGATCGGCACAAATCGCCGGTCAGTTCAGCAGGACATTGGGTACCTGCCGGAAAACTGCCCGGTTTACCCTGACATGACGGTGATCGATTACCTCGACTACATGGCCTCTCTGCATGGCCTTTCCGAAGGAAAACGAGCACCGCTGGTCATCGCCGCCATTGGCCGAACCGGCCTGAAGGAAAAAGCCTTTCAGCCAATCTCTACACTCTCCAGGGGCTACAGACAACGAACCGGCGTTGCCCAGGCAATCCTGCATGAACCCGATATCCTCATCCTCGACGAGCCGACCAACGGTCTTGATCCTACCCAGATTCTGCATATGCGGGCGCTTATCACCGAGCTGGCCAAGTCCTCAACAGTCATTATCTCAACCCATGTTCTTCAGGAAGTTCAGGCCATCTGTGACCGGGTTATTATCCTCAAAAATGGTAAGAAGGCACTCGACGCCAAGATCGATGAAATTCAGACGGAGGGCAGGTTGTTGTTGCAGATCGGCGGCAAGGCCGATGACCCGCTGCCAATTATCGAGAAGTGTCAAGGAGTCGCCTCCACTCTTCCGGTCAGCAATTCCCAGTCGTTCAAATCGGGTAGTAAGACTTTCGCGGTGACAATCGCTGGAGGAGAGGACAAGCAGGAGACGGCGGCCCGCACAGCCCAGGCCCTGTACGAAAATGGATACCGCCTCTACGGTATGCAGTTTGAATCGAGAAATCTTGAAACCGTCTTCGCTGAAATAAGTGCTTGAAATAAGTGCGTAATATGGAGTTTAGAACAATGAGAAATGTCTTTCGCATAACCTACAAGGAGTTCGGTTCCTTCTTCAGCTCGCCGATCGCCTATATTTTTATTGGGGTCTTCCTGGCGGGGAATCTGTTTATATTTTTCTGGGTGGAAACCTTTTTCTCCCGTAATCTCTCGGAAATTCGACCTCTTTTCACCTGGATGCCGATCCTGTTGATCTTTTTATCTGCGGCGGTAACCATGAGGTCCTGGGCGGAGGAGAGGAGGTCGGGCACCCTGGAACTGCTGCTCACCTCTCCTGTGTCGCCTGCTGCACTGGTCTTAGGCAAATTTTTTGCCTGCCTGGGCCTCGTCGCTTTATCCCTGATGCTCACCCTACCTATTCCTCTAACTGTTAGTTTCATGGGGCCGTTAGACTGGGGTCCGGTTTTTGGCGGATACCTGGCGACCCTTTTCCTTGCTGCGGCCTATATCTCAATTGGCCTTTATGTGAGTGTTAAATCGGACAACCAGATTGTCAGTCTGATCGTCAGTGTCCTGGTCTGCTCTCTTTTCTATTTGATCGGTTCGGATACCCTGGTGTCTTTTTTTGGTAACCGTGGAGCGGAGATTCTGCAGATGCTCGGCTCCGGTTCTCGCTTTGCCTCAATCACCCGGGGGGTGATTGATCTGCGAGACCTGTACTACTATCTCTCTCTGATGGGGATATTTCTTACCCTTAATGTCTATGGTTTGGAGAAAGTCCGCTGGGTTGACAATCCCGCCAATGTTCGCCATAATCGCTGGCGCTTGCTCTGCGGTTTAGTCGTTGTCAACTTCCTCGTCGCCAATTTCTGGTTGGCACCGGTAAATGTCCTCCGGGCCGATTTGACCAGCGGCAACATCTATTCTATTTCAAAAACCACCAGAAACTATCTCGCCCAGTTGAAGGAACCATTGCTTATCCGTGGTTATTTTTCAGCCCAGACCCATCCTCTGCTTGCGCCATTGGTGCCGCGCATCCGTGATCTTCTCAGGGAATATGCGGTGGCCGGTGGCGATAAGGTCCATGTCGAATTCATTGATCCACAGCTGCATCCTGACCTGGAACAGGAGGCCGGGCAAAAATATGGTATCCGCCCGGTACCTTTCCAGACGGCGAGCAAATACCAGGCCTCGGTCACCAACTCCTATTTCGATATCCTTATCCAGTATGGCGACCAGTTCGAAACCCTGGGTTTCCGCGATCTGATCGAGGTCAAATCCAGTGGCGAACGAGATCTCGATGTGGAACTCCGCAACCCCGAATATGATATTACCCGGGCAATCAAAAAGGTGCTCTACAGCTATCAGGGTGGAGGGGATCTCTTTTCGGATATCGGCAAGCCGGTGCAGTTTACCGGCTACATGTCGCCAGACAACCGGTTGCCAAAAGAACTCGTCAAGTTAAAGGGCGAATTGCAGACAATTCTTAGCGAAATGGGCAAGAAGGGCAAAAATCTTTTTACAAGTGAAATCGTCGATCCCGATAGTAACGGTGGTGCTGTTGCCAAAACGATAGCTGAAAAATACGGTTTTCAACCCATGGCTGCCGGCATTTTCGATAACCAGAATTTCTGGTTCTATATGACCTTAAAGTGTGGTGAACAGATAGTAGAAGTTCCATTACCTGAAGATCTCACCAAGGAAAGCCTTATGCGCTCCCTGGCCACTGGATTGAAACGGTTTGCCACCGGCTTCACCAAGACAGTGGCTCTGGACACCCCAAAGACAATGCCGCCCATGCCTCAGTATGGCATGCCGGGCAGAGGTCCACAGTTCGAATTTTTGCAGCAATCGCTTGCCAAAGATCATGGCGTCGTAAATGCCGATCTGACAAAAGGTCAAGTACCCGATAATACCGACCTCTTAATGGTCGTGGCGCCTGAGTCCGTTGACCAAAAACAGCTCTTTGCCATGGATCAGTTTCTGATGGAGGGCGGCACCATTGTTCTGGCTACCTCCCCTTTTACTGTTGGATTAGAACAAAAATTAAGCGTTACAAAAGAAAAGTCGGGCCTGGAGGACTGGTTGAAATTCCATGGTATCTCCATCGGAGAACAGATGGTGCTCGACCCAAAAAACAGCGCTTTTCCGGTACCTGTACAAAGGAATGTGGGAGGCTACACCGTCCAGGAAACCAAACTGGTCAACTATCCATACTTTGTCGATATCCGGCCTGACGGCATGAACTCGGAAAACGGTATGCTCTCCGGACTGAATCAACTGACCATGAATTGGTCCTCTCCTATCGACGTCGACATGGACAAGAACAAGGAACGAAAAGTGACCAAACTCCTCGAAAGTTCTGCCGACAGCTGGCTCTCCGACTCAACAAACATCCAACCGAATTTTTCTACTTATGGAGAGCTCGGTTTTGCCCAAGGCAGCGAACGGGGCAAACAACTCCTGGGGGTGTCGGTCGAGGGGCGTTTCACTTCTTATTTTGCTGGAAAACCATCTCCTCTTCTCGCGGATAAGGACAATCCAGGTGAGAAAAATGACGATTCGACCAAAGGACAGGAGCAGAAACCAAAACCGCAGATTATCAGTCGCCAGATCGATAAGTCGCCGGAGTCAGCGCGTATTATTCTCTTCAGCTCCAATAGTTTCTTAAACGACACTATTCTTGGCATCGGTTCCAGTGTCTTGCGCAGCACTTATCTTGGACCGGTTCAGTTAATCGCCAACAGTGTGGACTGGTCTTTGGAAGACCGGGGCCTGCTTTCCATACGAGGTCGGGGCCATTTCTCGCGCACCCTCCTGCCCATGACCAGAGATATTCAGTTTTTCTGGGAATATCTCAATTACGGCCTGGCCCTCCTCGGTCTGGTCCTGGTCTGGCTGGTAAGGCGATCAATGAGAAAAAGAACGAAACAACACTACCTGGCACTACTGCAATAGGTCTTGGGAGGATAACAGATGAAAAAAATGATTATTGCGGCCGCGGTGTTGCTTGTCGTCCAATTAGGACTCACGATGGCCTTCTATATGGGCAATAAGGGTGTAGGGGAAGCAGCTCCCGACGCTCTTTTTCTCACCTTCTCACCGGATGCAGTACAGTCCCTGCAACTGACCGATGGCGAGGGCAAGAGTGTAGTCCTTGACAAGAACAAAGATGGGTGGACGGTACCCGCGCATTTTTCTGCTCCAGTCGACCAGAACAAGGTGAAGGCGCTTCTCGATAAGCTGGCTGAGATGAAACAGGGCTTTGTCGTAGCCACTTCGGCGGAAGCCGCCAAGCGGTTCAAGGTCGACAAGGAGAGCTTTGAAAACCATGTGGTCCTGAAGGGAGCCCAAAAAACATTGGCGGATTTTTATGTCGGCACCTCACCAGCCTTTCGCCAGGTTCATGCCCGTCGAGGAGAAAATGATCAAATTGTTACCATCCCGCTCTCCAGCTTCGAACTGGAAAGTTCGACCGACAAATGGTTGGACACTTCTCTTGCGACCATCAAAGATGCAGATCTTACCGGTTTGACCATTGGTGACATTAAATTGAACAAGACGAAAGATGGCTGGCAGCTTGAAGGGCTTAAAGAAGGTGAAAAATTAAACAAGGAGGAGGTCGATGCCTTGGTGACCAAAGCTCGCGGCCTGTCCGTCCAGGATGTGCTCGATCCGGCGCAGGTGTCTGCTCTCTTTGCTCAACCAGCATTTCGTTTCAATACAGTCAGAAAGGATGGCAAGGCAGTGGAGTATCTTTTTGCCAAAGGAAAAGATGATTTCTATGTGCTGAAGATATCGGATCGAAACCTTTACCTGAAGGTACATAGCCTGCCGGTGGATGCTCTACAAAAAGTGACACGTGATAAACTCGTAGAAGTTGCAAAGGTACCAGAAAAAAGTAGCGAAGCAGTAGAAAACAAATAGCCTCCCCGGCGGCCCACTCCCGTCACATGGCAACATGTGAACCGCAGGGAGTGGGCCGTTTTTGATTGTTAGCGATCCAGAGGAAGGTTTCTTTCGCTCACCAACCGCACAAGTGGTGCCTGGTATTTCTCACTGCTTTCTGGTACAACTTCACCTGTACCCAACTGATACCACAAAGAATACCCCGTGCAACCTTAATGACCATAGACAACACGACTCTCGTTCAATTCTTCAAGTATGCTCTGGCGGGCGGACTTGCCACCCTCACCCACATAACCATCTTTCATCTAGTCGGTTGGAAAATATTCCCGGTACTCCAGGAAAGAGATCTTGCGGTTCGCCTTTTAAAACTCTCCACCAAAGGTGTCAGTCACACTGCCCGAGCACGAAACTCAATGATCTGTAACTGCATTGCTTTTCTTTTTTCCAATATGGTGGCTTACATCACCAACGTTCTCTGGGTTTTTCAGGGAGGCAAATATCACTTTATTATCGAAATTCTTCTCTTTTACACCGTCTCCGGCATCAGTACCTTTCTCGGTACTGTGCTGATGGTCCTTCTCATCAAACGCTTTGGTATTCTCACCACCTATGCCTTTGGCGCGAATATTTTTACCGCGGTGATGATCAATTACGTTCTTCGCAAGTGGTTTATCTTCTCCGGTTAACATCGCAACTGTGATGCTTGTTTTACTCTTGTCATCTTTACGGCAAGGGACCTTAAACTTGATATTTAGCGGAATGCGTGGAACTTGAGCTGCTCGAATCCTGTCGGCGGCAACTCTCAGTTGCTCTGCTTTATTCGCTGAGCGCTGACGCCGAACAAGGATGCAGATTGCTACACGACTGTAGCCGCCACTCTTTTTTGCCGATATTGGATAATATCCTGAATAGTCAGGACAGGCATCCGATGGGCGTTGGCAAAACTTACAATTTCCGGCATCCGTGACATTGTACCGTCAATATTGGTCAACTCACAGAGGATTCCTGCCGGCTGAAGCTCTGCCAGCTTCATCAGATCAACTGTGCCTTCGGTGTGTCCAGGTCGGGCAAGTACTCCGCCCGGCTGAGCGCGAAGAGGAAAAACATGGCCTGGGTGACAAAGATCTTCGGGTTTGCTGTCAGCGGCAATGGCAGCTTTAATGGTCCGGACACGATCAGCCGCCGACACCCCGGTCGTCACACCGTGTTTCGCCTCGATAGAGATAGTAAACGCTGTGCCATGACAGCTGCTGTTGTCTGTTACCATTGGTGGTAAACCGAGGCTATCGATTTTTTCTCCTGTCAGGCAGAGACAGACGATGCCACTGCATTCACGGATCATCAACGCCATCTGTTCGTTGTTTAAATATTCTGCTGAAAAGACCAGATCACCTTCGTTTTCCCGATCTTCATCATCAACCAGGAGAACGCCAAGACCGGCGCGAATTGCGGTGAGAGCTGTTTCGACCCGCTGCTGCGAGTCGCCAAATTGTGCAATAAGAGACTGATTCATGGTAATTCACTCCTTGTTCTACCAGAATCAGGGCAAAAAGGAGTACAAACCAACTGTGCATTAGGCACACAGCAGGCAACTGGGCCGGCAAAAAATCCAAGACCTTAACGTCGAGGCGCCACCCCATGTCATTCTCTCCCTTCCGGACTATAACCGTCGGCTCTGGATTCTCACCAGATCTGCTGGTCCCTGCTGTAATGCAGCAAGCGCTCGCGGGCTCTCCATAAATTGGAATCACCGCCGGTGGGGACTTTCACCCCGCCCTGAGAATAATGTATGCATTTGCCTGAGAGCACACCGAATATTGTAAATATTATCCGAAATAGCACCAGCAAACGCTGCGAGTATTCTTTCGAACCCCAATAACCGGGATCCCTTTAAAAAACATTTTTCATCATCAAATCATAGGCAATCCTCCACAAGCAAGATTGATTGCGTCGTAAAAACTCTTCATCTGCGTCGTTGCTGCAAAATTCCTATCATTTCGACGTACTCTAGTACGCCGAAAATAATTGAAATCTTGCGCGCATCGCATATGAAGCTTTTTACTTAGCCATCCGAAATATTAAGTTTTTACGAGTATCTCGAGATTGAATTTCTTCAGGCATGACACCCGTTAACATCGGGCTATATTTCTACAAATTTTCGTGAAAAAGTCAATGTCTGATACCGCATAATGCAAGTATGCAAATCACCCATTCCACTCTCCGGCAAGACGCGGTGAGATCGGCTGGTGAAAAATGAACTGTGTCGTTAATCATGAATCTGTAATCCAGTGTCCATTATTCTTTTAGCAGCAGGTCCGGATGCAGACATTTTCTTCCCGCGATCAAGTAGATGAGAACAGAGAAAAAAATGAGGTAGCCAAACATCTGTACACTCTTCGTCTTCAGAATGAAGGCGATAGTAACGATAACTGCAGCGCTCGCCAGGATAAACAGTGGTCGAGGTATCTGCTTGAGAATAATGCGTCCGAAATGAGCAAAGCGGATATGACTCACCATCAAACCAACAGACAGTGCTGCGACCCCCCACAATACATTCGGAGGAAAAATTAAGGCAGCACCAAGTACAATCAACGCACCAGCCGGGCTGGGGAGACCATTGAAAATCCCCTCGGGCAAATCTGTTCGTTTTTTATCGACCGTAACAAATCGGATGAGTCGATAGGCAACACCGCTAAAAAAAATCAAGCCGAACAGCCAGGCAACCGAACCTCCTCCTGATTTGACAATGATATAGGCAGGAGAAAGTCCGAAACTGACAAAATCAGCGATGTCATCTAAATACGGACCATAGATTGTACCGCCATGTTTTTCCGCCATCCTGCCATCAAACAAATCGAACAATTGCCCAAGTATTATAACGAACACCGCCCAGGCAAAATGTCGTTCATATGTCATATAAAGACTTGTAACACCACAAAAAAAGTTGAGCGTTGAAAGGATATCCGCATATAATCGATTGGGGATGAACTTAAAGATTACCGAGGCTGACGAGAGGGTGATGCAGGCCAGCAAAACTTCGTCACCCATATGGATTATGCGGGGGTTCTTCTCTAACAATGCACAAAAGATGACCAGGGCGAAGCAGATAATTGCCTTAATTTTGCCGAAATTGTTTGCGGCAACTGAGTAACTCAGGAGAGAGAGAATTTTTCTGGCAAAAAATTGTCCGAACAGTTCAACAGCGACCATAATCCAGACCAGTTTCGTCGAGATAATCCCTGCATAGGCAAAACCAACCAGCGGAGGCAGATAGGTCAACTTATCACACAATGGATCCAACCACTCACCCCACTCCGTGACCATATTGCACTTTCTCGCCACTACGCCATCAATTCCATCCAGAATCGCTGCAAAAGTAAAAATAATTATGGCAATTTCCTGATACCGGGAAAAGAAATAGAGGACATAGGCGATTAGCGCCAGTCCCACACGCCAATAGCAGATTGCATTGGGATGCAGCAACCACAGATGAGACAGGATAAACTCTTGAACGGACTTTTTGTTAATTACCCAGGAAAACCAGTAATAAAAACAGGTTCCAGCCAAAGCTGCAAAAGAAATTATAAGTAATCTTTCCATTTTTTCTCTCGGAAAAAGGCGTATGTTTTGGGAATCGATGCTCCTGCGCAAAGAAAAAACCTACCCAGCTCACGCCTATTTAGCATTTTACCAATAAAAAGTCTATTTTCGAACGATTCGAAGAAGATAATTTGGGAGGGGCTTCAGGAGGAAGAACGAAAAGCAGACACACCATGAAGAACACCGGCACGAGACACCTTCAGTATCTTTCAAGCTAAACCGTAACGCGAACACCACTCCTCACCGTTACAATCTGCTGTATTATCTCTAAAGAAATTTGTCGGTAATCTGCTTCAGGTTATATGCGTTGAGCTTGCAAATACCTCTTCTGCCAATAGAGGTTGTTGAGGTTTGAAATCGTAACTCCCTTTGAGCGGGAGGCATGGATAAAGAGATCGTTCTCCAAATAAATACCAACATGTTCTTGGTAAAGTCCCGTCTTGAAGAAAACCAAATCCCCGGCTTGTAAAGCTGCCTTTGAGATCTTTGTACCCTCTGCCACCTGCTCCTGTACGGTCCTGGGCAGATCTTTTCTGAACAGTTCCCTATAGGTAAGCAAGGTAAAGCCAGAGCAATCCACTCCATTATGGGAGAGTCCGCCAAATATATAACGGGTTCCCTCCCAGTTTACGAAATATTCTCTCAAAGCCTCGGCGATTTCTTGATTCTTATCCAATTGCGATAATTGCGGCATCGGCTTACTGCAATCTTCATTGGGGACATAGATAACCGTGGTCTTACTCGCGCATCCGTTTAAGCAAATAAAAAAAGAAAGTACTATCAATGACAAGATTGCATGAATCGTGCTCGGGAGCCTCATTTTCACCGTTATGTCGCTCACGCAATCTTTCTCCCTGGTTGGACATCTGACGCAGCAATGCGCTCAAAATGTCTTTTGTACTCGTCCCCGATGGTTACTTTAACAATGATATAAAAAAAGTGTTATAAATTCAAGGACACAGTACATTTTACCTGAAAAAGATGCCAAATATCGTTACACTACCTATTTTTGCCCCGTAATGTTAAGATGTTGCAGGACGATGATGTGGTATAAAGAGACAAACAAATACCGGAGAGGACACTATGAAAGCCGTTTTTCTGGATGCCGAAAGCCTTGATACCTTGGTTCTTACCGACCTCAAAAAAGAATGCAGTGTTTTGCAGATGTTCCACACCACGACCCCGGAAGAGGTAGCAAAAAGGATTGCCGGAGTGGATCTTATTATCCTCAATAAGGTTAAGATATCACGCCAACATCTTGAAGCGACCCCTTCCGTCCGATTGATCTGTGTAGTGGCCACCGGCACTGATGTTGTTGATCTGCGGGGAGCTTCCGAGTTAGGGGTGACCGTGTGCAACTGCCAGGCCTACGGCACAGCTTCGGTGGTGCAGCATGTCTTCTCAATAATGCTCGCCCTCCATACCAATCTGCTCTCCTACCATGCAGCAGTGCAGGCCGGTCGTTGGCAGACTGCTAGTCAGTTTTGTTTTCTCGATTACCCCATAGTTGAGCTGAAAGGTAAGACCCTGGGCATAGTTGGTTACGGCACCCTCGGCCAGGGGATCGCCGAAATCGCCAGGGCCTTCGGCATGAAGGTCGTGATTGCCCGTAGACCTGGGAATCCACCCGATGACCGACCTCCACTTAACGAAATGCTTGCCGATATCGACGTCTTGACCCTGCATTGTCCACTTACCGACCAGACCAGAAACCTGATAAATGCCCAAACCTTCTCGAAAATGAAACCGACGTCTTTTCTGATTAACTGTGCGAGAGGTGGCATTGTAGACGAGGAAGCACTGCTGGAAGCCCTGCAAACGAAAAAAATTGCCGGTGCCGCAGTCGATGTCCTGAGCGTCGAGCCTCCTCGAGATTCCAATCCACTTCTCAAGGCAAAACTCCCCAACCTGATCATCACGCCCCATATCGCCTGGGCCAGCAGGGAAGCACGACAGACGATTATTGACCAGACGGTGGAAAACATCCGGGCCTTTAAAGCGGGCAAGCCACTTCGGCGGTGTAACCGGTAAAAATCTCCCCCGCCCTTTCACGTCTGTCCCAGGCAACTGGGAAGATTCAGGGTTTTTTAACTGGAGAAAACCCCGGCAGGGTAAATTTGAGTGTCACCTCTCCGGTTTCTTTATCGAGGGTCACCATCTTTTCGCCGCCCTGGCCAAGCCCCAGCTTCTTTCCGGTCGCCATCTCCAACAGCCCACTGATAAAACCCATCCCCTGATTCAAAACCGCCTCCATCTGCTCACCGGACTGACTGACGGTTGTATCCTGCTCTTCCGGTAACGACTCCTCCTGGGTTTCGACCTGCTCTTCAGCGACAAAATCAACATCTTTCTTTAATACCTCAGGATTAAGGAAATGAGGTGTATCTTCAGCAAGCTCCTCAGAAGGCATAGCTTCCGGCCGTACCAACTCAGCTTCTTCCCCCATCATTTCGCGCAGCTGGTTGACCATTTCCTGGCGCTTTTCCCGGGAGAGCATCACCTCGTCCTTACCTCCGTCAAAAACACCGTCAAATAGCTCCCCCTTCAATTTAATCCCGGCCATGATACGTTCTTCAATGCTATACTTCGCTATCAAATTGATAACATTGATACATTTACTTTTCTGGCCGATTCGATTGATCCTGCCGACCCGCTGATTTAGCTTTGCAGGATTCCATGGCAACTCAAAATTCACCACACAATCCGCAGCCTGAAGGTTCAGTCCCGTCCCCCCAGCATCCGTCGACAAAAACACCTTGCAGTCAGGATTAGTATCAAATTCATCGATCAGGGCCTGACGTTTTGCTACCTGGACCTTGCCGGAAAGCTCTACAAAAGGGATTGCAGCCCGGGAAAGGTGTTTACCGATAAGCATGGTCATGGTTGTCCATTCGCTGAAGATAACTACCTTTCGCCCATTCTGTATAACCAACTCATTCAGGATGTTGGCCAGCTCGTCCAGTTTGGGCGAAATATTTGTTTGCCGATCTATCAAATAAGTGGAATCACAGGTCTGCCGCATTTTGAGGAGCAACGCCTGAATACGCAATAAATCCATGGGGGTAAGAAATTTTTTGTTCAACAATGGCAGAAGAGACTGGGAATATCCGGCATGGATTTCCGCCTGTTCTATATGCAAATCAATATAATAATCGTTTACGATCAGTTCAGGCAGTTCATCCAACACCTCTTCTTTTCGACGACGAATGACCAGAGGTTTGAGTTTTTCATGTAATTTATTCAGATTGACATATCCCAGAATATCTCCTTTTTTTCGGCGACTGAGGAGAAAATGGTCAGCCGCAAACTGCCAGAGAGGGCTGAGCCGTTCCGGCTCGAGAAACTGCACCAGGGAATAGACATCTTCCAGCTTGTTCTCTAAAGGTGTACCCGTCAGCACAATAGCATGCTGCCGCGGCAGACTCTTTACGGCCTCTGCGGTTTTGGTCTCGAAATTTTTAATCCGCTGCGCCTCATCGAGGATGATTATATCTGGTTTCAGACGGGAAATTATCGTCACATCACGAAGGACCGCTTCATAATTGGTAATCTTAAACAGGCTGCTATCCGTGCGATATTGCTCTTTTCGCCTTCGGGCGTTACCGGCGATTATGCAGGCCTTTTCATCGCTAAACCGTTCAATTTCCCGCTGCCACTGCTGCTTTAGTGAACTCATGGTAACAACCAATACCTTGCGGAAACCAAAGATATCTTTTTTAAAGATGCTCAGCCCAATAGCCTGCAGGGTTTTACCCAGGCCCATCTCATCACCAATCAAGACGGCTTTTTTGTAGAGTCCGAATTTAATGCCCTCTTCCTGATAGGCATAGGGAACCACTTTGAGATATCTGGAAATATCCGATAGTGGCCTGGTTGCGGCATGGGCCAGTTCGTTGTCAGTCGCTGCATTTGTCAGCTTATGCAGAACAGGTTCCTGAACACGAATCTGTTTATAACACTCCAGTTTTTTAAGATATGGAATAAAATCGGCAACATCTTCTTTACGAAAGAGATTGTGCTCATCAAAGATTTCCATCAACAGACCGGTTAGTTCTGCACCATTTTCTTTCTTTGTCCGCTCGTGAAAAAGCCGTGGTTTTCCAGCAGCACTATCCCAAAAGATATCTATATAAGGGAATGTTTCCTGTGCGAGATGACCAGCAAAGCCCTTTTGTTGCTGAAGAAAGGTGCCTAGAAAAATTAAATGCTTGCACGTTGAAAGTTTATTGGAATAAAAATCAGGACAGGAACAATGACCGACAGCCTCCGCCGGATTATGAAGAGTGACCTGGTATTGCCGACCCTTCACGGTCGTTACCAGGTGATCTCCCTTCAACATATCTCCTTGAATTACCTTAAACTCTTCAAGTTTTGCCCGTTTTTGACGATCCTCAAGCGCCTGTTGCTTAATTTCTTCGTAGGACAGGTATTGCCTTTCCAGGTTGTCATCGTCCATCTGCAGACCTTTCTTCTCTCCCTGTTGATCAAACAACTCAAGCAATATTGCCACAATATGCTTGCAACCCGGCCCCGGATACGGACAATCACACTGACCGGCGATAGTGCTGTTCAAGGTGACCTCTGTCCTATAATTGCCGTAATTACCATCGACCTCATAGGCATATCGGCCATTGCCACTCTGCTCGTGAATACGGTTAAACGCTCCGTTTTTCTGTAGCAACTCACCGCGTTTAAAAATTATCGGTGAATCGGCGAACCGGCGGATAGCATCGATTTGCAGAGTAATCATGATTAATCCTTTCTGAGTTATATGAGGTGATTTGAGAAAGCTGGTTTACAGTTCAAAACCTGAATAGCGAAGGTTCCGGGGAAAAAATTGACCATACTGAAGATCATTTTTCAAGCTACAATTCCTCTTCTTATTATTCCGTCGTCGTTTAGCTAACCATAAAACTACGCATTATCAGGAACCGTTTTTTACATATTTACTTGATTTTCCAGTCAAGCTATGTTGGAATTATATTGTCCTGTAAGAAACCTACTTGGAAAGAAGTTAAATCGATTCTGGTTGATACGGAAAAGCCAGAATTATTGAAGCCTACTAAAGATCTGTATTCATCCAGCGCTGCAAACAAATCATTTATCCATTCTAGATATTCTGCGTGTGGACAAACACTTAAACCATATAAAAGCATAATATCCGATTCACATCAACGGATAGAAATCTAGAACTCTCCTATGAACCGCGAAAAAACGATTGGAAATATCTTGATTTCAGGGTCTCATGTTTTTATCTATCCTCTTTCCACGTACCTTTGAAACCTCTATTGTAAAACGGCAACTGACGCTTTCGCTTACATAACCCCCTCATTCCGATGAGTGCACTACAGAGTATTTTCGTTCACTCTCTTTAGTACCCCCTTGAGGGGTGTAATAATCCAGAAAAATAACCTGCGAAAGGCACTTATCCCGCTGTTTTTCCGGGGTTACAAACAAACAAGATTCAGGCAATGGACCCAAAAGACCACCAAATAATCAGGCAACTCTTTGACGACTACCTGCAAATGTATTCATCTCGCGATGACCGGCTCACCGCGCATTTCAGCGAAGACTTTTCCGGCTTTACCGGAGGCGGTAACTTTCTGGTAAAAAACAGGGAAGAATGGGTTGCAATTACCCGCCAGGACTTCGCTCAGATTAAGGATTCCATCCGTATCGAACTTAAGGATTTAGCCATACAATCACTTGCTGACACGATTGCTGTTGCGACCGGCTTTTTTACCATACACCTGCCGATCAAAGACCATATCCTGTCAAAGGAGACAGCACGCCTAGTCTTGATTTTCCGTTTGGAATCTGCAGGCTGGAAAATCTCACACAGTAGTATATCGATTCCCTATCACCTGGTTCGTGAGGGTGAAATCTATCCAATGAAGGAACTGGTGGACCGGAATCAGTTCCTGGAAAAGCTGGTTGCCGAACGGACGACTCAGCTTTCCGAAGCAAACGATATCCTACAACAGACAATTGAAAAACTTGCACGTGAGATCAAAAAACACAAGTTAACCGAGGAAGCGTTGCGACGGGAACAACTCTTTTCGAAATCAGTTATCGAGAGTCTACCCGGCATCTTCTATCTCTATACTTATCCCGAATTAAAATTAATTCTTTGGAACAAAGAGCACGAATCGCTCCTCGGTTACGGAATTGGTGAAATCGAGGGGTGTCATATTACGGATTGGCATGTACCGGAAGCCAAAGAGGCTGTACTGAACATAATTGAAGATGTGATGACCAAGGGCAGTGCCTCGATTGAAGCCTCTCTTTTGACGAAAGACGGGCAATCTGTGCCTTTCATCCTCACCGGCATTAAATTTGAGGCTCAGGGGCAACTCTATTTGATGGGGATTGGGACCGACATCAGGGAGCGCAAACGGGCCGAGGCCGAAGCCGAGAAATTGCAAGTCCAGTTGACTCAGGTCCAGAAGATGGAATCAGTCGGTCGACTGGCCGGTGGTGTTGCTCATGACTTCAATAATATGCTGGGGGTTATTCTGGGCTACTCGGAATTGGTCCTTAAGCAAGTAGAGGCAGGCCATCCGATCTATTCAGCCCTGCAGGGGATCCAACAGGCTGCGCAACGCTCAGCCGAGTTGACTCGACAACTGCTGGCTTTTGCTCGCAAACAAACAGTAGCACCCAAGGTGCTCGATATCAACGAAACCGTGGCAAGCATGCTCAACATGCTGCGACGGCTCATCGGTGAGAACATCGATCTCGACTGGCTGCCGGGAGAGAACATCGAGCCAATTAAAATGGATCCCACCCAGATCGACCAAATTCTTGCCAACCTGTGTGTCAACGCCTGTGATGCCATCGGACACACAGGTAAAATTACCATCGAAACGAGCAAGGTGTTTTTTGATGAAGCTTACTGCAGCGCACACGCTGGTTTTGTCCCGGGTAAGTATGTGTTGCTGGCGTTAAGCGACAACGGTCGTGGCATGGACCGCGAGGCTCTCTCGCATTTGTTCGAACCGTTTTTCACCACTAAGGAGATGGGCAAGGGAACCGGCCTGGGACTGGCAACAGTCTACGGCATTGTCAAACAGAACAACGGTTTTATCAATGTCTATAGTGAGCCAAGTCTGGGTACGACCTTTAAGCTGTACCTGCCCTGGTACCTGGGCGAGGAGGCGCGATCACCTGAACCGGAGGCGGTGAAACCTGTCGCAACAGGTCACGAGACTATCCTATTGGTGGAAGATGAACCGATGATCCTTGAGATGACTACAGTGATGCTTGAACAGCAGGGGTACACTATCCTCCCTGCAGTTTCACCGGGTGAAGCAATTCGCCTGGCTCGGGAGCATGCCGGTGAAATCCATCTTCTCATGACCGATGTGGTCATGCCTGAGATGAATGGTCGCGACCTGGCCAGGAATTTATTGTCTCTGTATCCTCATCTCAATCGCTTGTTTATGTCCGGCTACACAGCCAACGTAATTGCTCATCACGGAGTGCTGGATGAGGGGGTGCACTTCATCCAGAAGCCATTCACCATGCAGGACCTTGCCACTAAAATCAGGAACGTACTGCAGGACGAGGAAGCCTATTAAGTACCTGGGAGATAATTTTTGAAAAATTTATAAAACCCAACCTATTACGATTATCCTGAATCAAAAATCCTTCTGTGAACCTCACCAAAGACACACCTGTCTCCCTCAACAGGAAAATGCGAACCAGAATCCCCCCCACCTTGTTATATCCGTGAATATTGCGCCTTAACTTTTCGCCATCTGCTGATATTTAAAGACCACCTCAAAAGGATCCGGACTGTTATCGTTGTCCTGCTACAGATGTTGCCGGTGACACCATTGGTGCAAAACAAGACAAGAATTCAAGGAGTCGTTCTTTGCTAGACTCATCTCATATGTGAAATGCCCGAGATGTCGATTTTGCAAGAGACCACATATCTCCTATTTGATCAAAACCTGTCTTCTTTTCCTGAGAGGATGGCTATGACCGCAAATGACGGTTGGATTGCGTAAGTATTTAATATGTTTTCTGTATATTTGATATATTTTCCATGAAACTTGCAAAAAACACCCGAAACAGTGCCGTTTTTTATCGATTTATACATATTTAGCGTAAAATTCGTTTCATCGAGCATGTGTAATTGCTTGAAACAATAACTTTAAAAAATCACTTTAAAAAATCCAACCGTCATTTTCGGTCATAGGAGGATGGGATCGTACAGACGGAGATTTTCTGGAAAAATCATTAATCAAAACCGCTCCTTTCTGCGCCTTTTTTGGAAAATATCCTTGATTTATCGCAAAAGTGACCAGATGTTTCATTTTGATCGTGCTTGGGTCATGATCCAGGTCAAAATGCTCAGAAAGAAGCTTAAAATTTGTTTTTTGTAATCTGATTAATCTCGTTGGAGAATACATAAAACGCTACATGGCTTGCCCATAAATTGGTGATTGGCAACAAGCCGTTACTATCGGCAATTTCCCTAATGAAAGACTTGCAAATACAATTGTTCCTTCCGTTTGATCATCAGCTATATGGAGAGCATTCAGTCTGTTCATAGAACCACACAGAGAGAGCCTGTTAAAAATTTTCCGTGAACCATCTTTTAAATGAAATCTAAAGTCTTTTCCCTTGATTTTAGGAACTTTTAAAACGAAGATTATGTATCTCAACCTGCTTAGATGTTGTGGAACATCCTTCAAGTTTGTGAATATGAACAATTTCTTTTCAAGAAAAAAAACCTCTAATTAGTTAATTATAATGAGTAATCGTTCTAAAAAATATCTGCTTTTTTTCATCATCCTCTGTTTAGCCCCATTATTTCGAGAGGTTTTTTTCGGAATGGTGTCACATCACCACCAACCGTTTGCAACCATCGAAGACATTCTGCATACTTTTTTGGAAATAGTCATAATGGGTGGACTTGCGGGCGTGCTCATTTCCCTCGATCTCCGTTTCACGAGGGACAAATTTAGAGAACTCAGAGTTACACAAGCGGTAGCGATAGAAACTTTGGCGTCTTTAGCCGAATATAGAGACGCTGAAACCTCACAGCATCTGCAACGAATCGGTATATTTGTGAAAATATTGGGAGATAAGCTGAAAAATGATTCACCTTACAGTGGCTACATGAAATCTCAATTCAGCTATATTGAGGATTTGGTTCATGCTTCGGTTTTGCATGATATCGGGAAAATCGCAGTGCCTGATGGTATTTTATTGAAACCTGGGGCCCTGACTGATGAGGAATTTGATGTAATCAAGACACATACTACCATTGGATCAGACATTTTAACCTCAGCAGATCTGCAATTCCAAAAACGAATAGGGACACGGAGTTATTTAACATTGGCCCTGTCCGTTGCGAGGGCACATCATGAAAAATGGGATGGAAGTGGTTACCCAGATGGTTTGGCTGGAGAGAATATTCCCTTGGCAGCAAGGATTGTTGCACTATGTGATGTTTATGATGCTGTAACCTCGGACAGAGTATATAAAAAAGCATGGTCACACGAAGAAGCAGTGCAAATGATCAGAAAAAATAGAGGGAGTCATTTCGATCCAGTCATAACCGATGCTTTTTTGCTTGAAGAGCGGCGTTTTGAAATAACAAAACGAGAATATGTAGGGTAATTTATCTAGAATAACAATCCATAGTTGTAACCACCGCTCTACTTTCAAGCCAAAATCAAGCCAAAATTCTCATAACTGGTCCTTTGCTTTTATTCTCCAAGATGCTCTTGATATTTTTTCATTGGCGTCTTTTGTTCCACTCACCAATGTTCATAGAGCCAATAAGTCTTATTTTCTGCCAGGCCGACAATCGACAGACCGATCTTATCTAAAAGTGTAATAGGATCACACTTTTTTCAATGCCTCCGAGCGAACGGGCAAACACCGGATGCGTTTACCTGTCAGGGCAAAGATGGCGTTGGCTACGGCCGGGGCGATCGGCGGTACGCCCGGCTCCCCAACTCCGGTCGGCAGTTCGTCGCTTGGCACGATAAAAACCTCCACTTTCGGCATTTCCTTTAAAGTCAACATTGGATAATCGTTGAAATTGTGCTGTTCCACCCGGCCGTTTTTCAAGGTAATAGCACTGTGCAGGGTGGCGGTAAGTCCGAAAACGATTCCTCCTTCCATCTGCGCCTTAACCGTGTCCGGGTTCGTCACTCTGCCGCAATCGACAACACAGACAACTCTGTGGACGTGCACCTTCCCTTCGCTGTTGACAGAAACCTCCGCCACCTGGGCGACAAAGCTGCCAAAGGAGCTGTGCACGGCCAAACCTCGTCCACGACCTTCCGGCAGTAAAGCGGTCCAGCCGGCCTTCTCGGCAACATGTTCCAGAACAGCCCTATGCCGCGGATAATCACCCAACATCCGGTGACGGAACTCGTAAGGATCCTTGCCTGCCGCATGCGCCAACTCATCAATGAAGCTCTCGACCACGAATGCCGTGTGGGAATGGCCCACTGACCGCCACCACTGCACCGGGACACTAATTACCGGGCTGTGCAAATCCACAAGGAGGTTGGGAATCGCATAGGGAATATCCGCCGCCCCTTCAACAGAAGTTGCATCTACGCCAGCATCTATCATCCCCTCGAATGGCGTCCCTGCCATGATGGACTGCCCCACTATGGTATGATGCCAACCAGTGATCTTTCCATCGTTATCGAGCCCTCCGGCAATCCGGTCATACCACATGGGGCGGTACCAGCCTCCCTGCATGTCGTCTTCCCGGGTCCAGATCACCTTGACCGGCCGTCCGACCGCTTTCGCGATCTGTACAGCCTCTACCACGAAGTCCGATTGAGGATTCCCGCGGCGTCCGAAACCTCCGCCCAATAGGGTTGTGTGGATCTTCACTTTGTCAGGATGCAGACCTGCAGCACGGGCTGCGGCATCCCGATCCCAGGTCTGAGCCTGAGTGCCGGTCCAAATCTCGCAGCCGTCGGTTCGCAGATCAACGAGACAGTTCAACGGTTCCATGGTCGCATGGGCCTGGTACGGGACTTCATACTCGGCGCTGATACGCTTAAAAGCCTGCTGCAAAGCCTGTTCAGCATCCCCTTCCTTCCTCGCCACCGCTCCTTTTTGTTTAGCCAGCTCCGAATACTGCTTTCGCATTGTCTCCGTAGACATCGACGCAGCAAGCCCTTCGTCCCAGACAATATCGAGTGCTTGCCGGGCCTGGCTCGCCGACCAGAAACCATCTGCCGCCACTGCTATGCCGGTGGGTACTTGCACCACTTTACTGACTCCAGGAAGGGCCAAGGCCTCTGCGGAATTGAAGCTCACTATTTTCGCCCCAAATACTGGCGGCCGGGAAACCACCACAGTGAGCATGCCGGGGACCTCGGCGTCGATGCCGAATATGGCTTTCCCGTCAATCTTTTCCGGCGTGTCGAGCCGTCTTGTGGGACGTCCGATTATTTTGAATTTGGAGGGTTCCTTCAGTTTGATATCGTCAGGTTCCGGCAATAAGGCAGCCGCCGCTGCGAGTTCACCATAGGTGAGCTTTTTACCGCCGGAATGGATCACCACGCCATTTTCAGCGCGACAACTTTTTTTGTCCACCGCCCATTTGTCGGCCGCGGCTGCCAGGAGCATCTCTCTCGCGCCGGCTCCAGCCCTGCGCAACTGCTCCCATTCGCTGGCTATGCTGGAACTCCCGCCTGTAAGCTGCATCCCAAATTGGGTGTGATTGTAGACGGAATCTACGGGTGCCGCCTCGACCTTGACCCTGTTCCAATCGCATTCGAGTTCTTCCGCCACGAGCATGGGCAAAGCTGTGTACACTCCTTGTCCCATCTCGGAATGATTGACGGTCAGAATTACCGTTTCATCAGGGCCGATGCGAATGAATGGATTCAGGCTAATGGACGATCCGCCATCCGTATCAATGCCAGTCAAGACTGTCGGCATAGATTGATCTTCCCGCTTCTTGAGCCCAGGCACCCGATGCAGGGCATTTCGGATTCGTTGATAAGTACCGCACCGGCAGATATTGCCGGACATGGCACTGTCTATATCTGCGTCCGTTGGATTCGGATGCTTTGCCAAAAGAGCTGCCGAACTCATGATCTGACCTGAGTGACAGTAACCGCACTGGGGAACTTCCGCTTCGATCCAGGCTTGCTGGATGGGATGATTCCCGTCTGGTGAAAGCCCTTCGATTGTGGTGATCTCCTTTTCCTTCATCTTGGAAACAGGCGTGATGCAGGATCGAACGGCTTTGCCATCGACAAGCACCGTACAGGCACCGCAACGTCCGATGCCGCATCCATACTTTGTGCCTGTAAGATGGAGCTGCTCCCTGACGACCCACAACAGTGGTGTATCTTCTTCCTGCACGGCAACCTTGTATTCCTTACTGTTGACTTGGAGTTTTATTTCATGAAAACCTGCCTGCGTAGATCTTTCGTCCATGGAAAAGCCCTCCTTGATGATCACATCGGTTAGCCCGGATATCGAGTCTATTATTATCGGTGGTAATACTGGTATGGATCGGACAAGAAGACGGTGCCCGCCTTTTTTGCCGGGCAGATCAAAAATTGATAATTCGTTATACTATATGTTATTACCAGCTGTTTTCAAGGTGGGGGCTCTACTCCTGAACCTGTGCAATTTGGGATTTATAATCCCTCACGGAAATTCCGCGGTTTTGGGCTTAGAACCTCAGGAACGCAACATGACTGAGCTTACGATGAATATAGACAAAATCATCAATGCTTCCATCGAAAAGGTATTCGATGCGTGGCTCAACTCGAAACTAATGTCCCGATTCATGAGGAGCATGCCGGAAATGTCAACGAGTGAGGTAGAAATTGATGCCCGAGTTGGAGGTAACGTGGGAGGTAACTGTACTGTCATCATGCATCTCGGCGATCGAAATATACCGCACACGGGAACGTATTTGCAAATCAAATATCATCGCCAGGACAATCACTCAATTCGCTGTAAGGTCAGGTTTTTTACCGGAAAAAAACCATTGCCAGATAAGCTTGCAAACCATATTTTATAATTTTGGTTTCTGTTGATTGGGGGAAAACGCGATGTTGGCGCCAGACCAAGACAAGCTTCACCACAGGAGTGTTTCCATGAGAAGGCTCATCGTATCTACATTTACGTCGCTTGACGGCATTATGCAGGCACCCGGCGGTCCGGACGAAGACCCGACTGGCGGTTTTACGCTTGGCGGTTGGACGTTCAACTACTGGGACGAAGGCATGGACATCTCGAAATCAGGTTTCGACGGCAAGGATCGAGAACTGGTGCTCGGTCGCAGGACCTATGAGATATTCGAAGCGTACTGGCCATACCAGCCCTATGAAGATCCGATTGCAAGAACGCTGAATGCAACGAAAAAGTATGTTGCTTCGCGCACATTGACGATGCTCCACTGGAACAACTCGACACTGCTCCACGGCGATGTCGTCTCGGCAATCATCGCTCTCAAGACCCAGCCAGGCCCTGACCTGCAGGTTATCGGCAGTGGCAATCTGATCCAAACACTGCATACCGCATCTCTTATTGACGAGTACAACGTGTGGACTTTTCCAGTAGTGCTTGGACGAGGCAAGCGCCTTTTTGGTGAGACCGCCAAACCATCCGCGCTACGGCTCGTTCGCTCTCAGGTTTCGAACACTGGCGTTGTGATGAGCACCTATGAGCAAGATGGCGATATCCGGCCCGGTTCTTTTGCAAGTGCCGAGCCGAGTGACAAGGAATTGGCTCGACGCAACAAGATGGCAAATGGGACGTGGTGATGTCAAGAGCTCAGTGCATGGGAACAGATGCTTGCAGCGTCGGGGTCATAACGAAGGAGAAATGGCATGGTTAAGCAAGTAAAGAATACAATTTGCCTTTGGTACGATGGCGACGCCGAGGACGCGGCGCGGTTTTACGCCGAGACCTTTCCCGATTCGTCCGTCGACGCGGTGCACCACGCACCTGATGACTATCCGGCGGGAAAGAAAGGGGACGTGTTGACCGTCGAGTTTACGGTGATGGGCATTCCGTGCCTCGGGCTTAACGGTGGACCTGAGGTCAAGCACAACGAAGCGTTCTCGTTTCAGGTCGCAACCGTTGACCAAGCCGAAACGGATCGTTATTGGAACGCAATCGTCGGCAACGGCGGCCAGGAAAGTGTATGCGGCTGGTGCAAGGACAAATGGGGATTGTGTTGGCAAATTACGCCGATTGCCCTAACGAAAGCGGTCACCAATCCCGATCCCGCTGTCGCCAAGCGTGCGTTCGATGCGATGATGCAGATGATAAAGATCGACATCGCTGCAATCGAGGCGGCGTGCCGCGGTTGAGGTCCCCTCCTCTTCGATGCATCATCGACCGCTGTATTCCTCATCATCGATACAGCGAGTCTGAGTCTGCTTTCCTCTTTTGGTGATAACCACCAGAAAGAGCATTCACCCTGCGGCTGGACAAGCTTTGGAGTGGATGATTAGCGTCACCTCCGCTGACTTCCGATGAAAGTTGGGGTTTAGGGATCAACGGAACGTAAAACCCGGTTAAACAGCCAAGCTAAGCATCCGGGTTAAATAATCGTCGTTGCTTGCTCGGACTTTACCATTTCTGGCACCGAAAAATAATATTGACCAATATTTATAAATTTGTTGCATACGGGTAGATAGTATCATATCCAGCCACTGTATCCCAATTTTTGAAACAATAAGGTCGAGACCTTAACCGAGTTTTACATTCCGTTGATCCCTAAGCCCGAAATTCGCTTGAGATCGAGCGGCAGCCGTCGTTCAACACGAACAACATGCCGCCAGTCATTGCAGAAGTCATATTTTTGGAAAGCATGCAAAACCGGGGGAGGCTAAACAGCTGCCTTGAGTTTTTCATTGCCCTCGATCCAGAAAAGCGGTTTGAGGTGCGGAACCGATTCCTACAATATCATGCAACTTTGAAATTCAAAACAACTCTTATTGCCTGAATATTCAATTAGATAGTGACACCACCGGCAAACGATATTCAATGTTTTTTGCATCCCTGAGCTCATCCAGTAAGTAGGCTCCTCAACGGTTGATATTGGACTTGCGGTATGGAGCCATGCAGGCGGCCTGTTCCTTGGTAATCATATGCCCCTCCTGGATCAGTTCGTTCATGATTTTGCTCTTGTCGTGGATGCAATATCGGTTATTCGTAGTACGTCCATAATCGAAGTATTTTAATGATACATTCTTGTTGATAAACCTGGTAAACGAGCCGGTGTTGAATATTTATTCTGCGGGAATAAGCCCCGACAAGATCACCAATCAGCTTTTCGTAAGGTGGTGGCTTTTGGAAAGGGTTTTCTCGGATTATTTCAAGAAGCTTTTGTGCTTTGGGTTTTAATCCGGCACTTGCCAGTTTTTTTGCATCTTCCTGAGCTTGTTTTGTGAAAACGATGTCCCAAGTCACCAATCAAGCTCCTGTGAGCATTCCGATAAATCCTGTTTCATTCCCTCTTTGATGGATTCCCGAATTCCCGGTATTGAAAGCAGGTAGAGTGTTTCGGATATCGCATTCCAGTCTTCTTCAGACACGAGTACAGCATTCCCTCTTTTGCCGGTGATTATGACGGGCTGATGAGAAGCTGCCGTTTCATCTATAAGGGTATATAGTTTTGCTTTGGCTTCTGTCACATTAAGAATATTCATAAATGTACCTCCATGAGGGACACGTACGCTTTCGCGGACGATTTGTCAAGTATTGGAGATCGTCCCTCTCGCAATTGAGCGGCAGTATCAGTAATCGCAAGATTAAGTTTAGCATTGGCAATCTTAGATCGGTAAGACACCGCCTAAGTTAATACTGTTCCTGTGCAGGTCAAGAAGACATCTCCCTAAAAACCTATCAACATGAAAAGGTGTTTTTGACCTTCAGGAAGCCAACGATATCCTGACAAGGAAAAATCATTCCGAAGTCCTAGATTGTTCCAGAGAATCTATAAATAGAAGAAATCTTGGAAGCATCTGTGGTTTTTGAAACATTTTATCTTGTCATGATATTCTTGATCGCCTAAAGGTCATAAACGTCTTTTATGTTGATAGGGATTTTGGACACCTTCTTGATTTCATTTACAATAGTGGTGTCAATTTGAAGCGTTGGCAGGTTGTTCTAAACTTTTACGTCGCAATATCAATTAGAGTCAATTTACCTTATGTAGATCTTTTAAAGAAAAGGAAGTTATTTCAAGTCGTTTATGGTCATTTTGTCGGAAATAAGAGGTGCCTATAAGACGGAGTGCTATATTGAAAAACAATTTTCCTGATGGACATAGGCCTGCACAATAACTGGATCCGTTTGGGCAATTCCTGAAAGAATTCTGGGCAACCGTAATATTCTGTTGTCTAGGGGTATCTTTCTAATATAACAGAACAAAGCATGTCACGAGGAGAAGAGATGAAAAAAATAGTAATTGTATTGACGATGTTAGCATTGGCAACGACTGCCTTTGCCACGGAGAAGATTGTCATTTTCCATGCCGGCAGCCTGTCTGTTCCCTTTGCCGAAATTGAGAAAGCTTTTGAAGCCAAATATCCGCAGTACGATGTTCAGCTAGAAGCCTCCGGCAGCCGTGCCGCCGCCAGAAAAATTACCGAGATTAACAAGCCTGCGGATGTCATGGCTAGTGCTGACTACAAGGTGATCGACAATTTGATGATCCCCAACCATGCTAAATTCAACGCTCAGTTTGCCACCAATGAAATGGTCATAGCCTTTACCGACAAAGCAAAATATGCTGATCAAATTACAGCTGAGAACTGGCCGCAGATTTTTCTGAAAGAGGGAGTAAAGGTCGGCCATTCCGATCCCAACATGGATCCCTGTGGATACCGTTCAATGCTGGTCACCAAACTAGCCGAGAGTTATTACAATTCACCCGGTCTGTTTGACAAACTGTTCGGCTACGGTGATTCCTACCAGAATGGCGAAGAGGACAGAAACAAGATTATTGTACGACCGAAGGAAACTGATCTTCTCGGACTGATTGAAGCCGGTATGTACGATTACCTATACATCTACAAGTCAGTCGCGGAACAGCACCATTTGAGGTATTTGGAATTGCCGGAAGAGGTATCGCTGAAAAGTGCCAAATTTGCTGATCAGTACAAAAAGGCAACCTTCCAGATCAATGGTAAAAAACCGGGTGAGTGGATCACTCAAAAAGGCGCCCCCATGGTTTACGGTATCACCGTAGCTGAGAACAACAATTCTCCTGCTAATAAAAAGGGCGCTGTTCTGTTTGTTAAATTTGTCCTGTCTGAGCAAGGACAAAAGATAATGGAAAAGAACGGTCAGGGTGTTATTGCTCCGGCTGTTATTACCGGAGATTCATCTATCCTTAACTGATGCTGTCGCTACGCAATATACATCTGCAAAAAGGATCCTTCACCTTAAAGAAGGTACCCTTCGATGTGAAGGACTTCGATTATTTTATTATTCTCGGAAGAACCGGCAGTGGTAAAACCTTATTACTGGAAACCATTGCCGGTCTCCACAAGCATGCAGGTACGGTTTCTTATCACGGGCGGGATATCACTTATATCCCACCGGAAAAACGAAAAATTGGCTTTGTTTATCAGGACTTTGCCCTTTTTCCTCACTTGTCGGTCATTAAAAACATTCGTTTTTCCGACCATTATCAAAAACAATCGACAGATTCCCAATGAAATGAACTGATCGATTTTCTTGATCTAGAAGACCTTCTTTATCGTGATATTCGCTACCTGAGTGGTGGGGGAAAAACAGCAGGTAGCACTGGCCAGGGCAATTCATTCCCGTCCCGACATCCTGCTTCTGGACGAGCCTCTCAGCGCCATTGATCCCAGCTTTAGAAATACCATTATGGGGAATCTTAAAGGTCTCAATCACCGTTTTCACATCACTGTTGTTCATGTTACTCATAATTTTCGCGAAGCTGCTTGTCTGGCGGATAAAATAGGTATCATGATGGATGGAAAACTGGTTCAACAGGGACCGGTTCAAAAGGTTCTCCAGCATCCGGACACGATTCCCATTGCTAAATTTCTTGGTTTTAAAAATATTCTCCCTGACAGATTGATCAAATCTAATCCTGAAGGGCGCTATTTTTCCTTGAACCCAGCAATCATCGAAGTAAGTAGCCATGCCCTGGAAAGGGATCACAACATCAGCGGCAACTGTCTTGAGAAAAGAGAAGATACTGATCATTTTTAGCTGATTTTCGATGTAGACGGTTGTCCTGTCTTTGTGAAAATAGCCAAGCAGATCTATGATCCCGCTATTATCCAGATTGGTGTTTCACTTAATCTGAGTTTTTCCCATTCTGCCGTGACCCACTTCCAAGCGTCGGAGAGTTTTGATGAAGCATCTGTTTAATATTGTCTTTTTCATTCTCTCGACATTAGTTCTGCTGTTTATCATCATTCCCCTGGTTGGTCTTTTCAGCGGTGTTGGTTGGAACGGTCTGATAAGTTCATTTTTAGATGCCGAGATCATGCGCTCTGTCCTGTTGACCATGAAAATCTCTTTTCTCGGCACTTGCCTTATCCTTCTTACTGGCTTGCCCCTTGCCTACCTGATTGCCCGTAATAATTTCAGGGGCAAATCTATCATAGAAAGCATCATTGATATACCGGTTATGATCTCCCACACTGCAGCGGGTATTGCACTGCTGATGGCTTTTAACCGGGGAGTCATGAAGAGTCTTTTCGATTGTGTGGGGATTCAATTTATCGACACCGAGGCTGGTACCATGATTGCCATGATATTCCTCTCCTCGCCATTCCTCATCAATGGTGCCAAAGAGGGGTTTAAAAATGTCGATCCTAAGCTGGAAAATGTGGCACGCACTCTAGGAGCAGGACGTTTTTCAGTTTTTTTCCGTGTTGTACTGCCGAATGCGAAAAAAGATATAATCAACGGTATGCTGATGATGTGGAGTCGAGGGCTGGGGGAGTTCGGTGCCGTGGTAATCATTGCCTATCACCCAATGATAGCGCCGGTGCTCATATACGACCGTTTCAACAGTTACGGCCTTTCCTATTCCGCTCCGGTGGCTGCCGTAATGATCGCGGTCTCCTTGACCACGTTCCTGCTGATTCGAGGCTTGAACAACAGGGAAAGAGCTTGACCCGGATCTTTCATAAACATTTTATTTTCCTCTATGCATTAGATTGAAATCAGGAAAAAATATGCCAACGACGACAGGTTCCAGTCATGTACCACCGGTAAAGCCGGTGGTTTACCTGTTTTTTTATTAGAAACTGCCCATCGACAAAAACTCTTTTGTTTGAAATCATTGATAGACTTGAGTCAGAAGTAGCTTAGAAAAATAGGATAAGACTTAACAGGAAAAACTCGCTACCACTATCTTTCAATAGTGCGTTATCGGTTGAGGGAATAATTTGATCCTGCCCAAAAAAAATGCTCGAAAAAGAGCAGTCCGGCACTTATTAAAATTAAAGATTATTTTCAAAAAAATTGTGGCAAATGGAGCATCTTAAAATTCTGGATTCTTCCAGATAATTTCGGACCAAACCAGCTTTTCCTTGTATAAAATAACGCCAATCTCACCGAAAGCCTTAGTATAATCAGCGTTTGCAAGGTTGAAGAAAATTCGAAGTGCTTCATCTAGCTTATTTTCATTTAAATACAGATCAAGCGCATGTTCATACAAAGCAGCATCTTTATGAGGGTGTGCCCTTTTAAATTTTACGTTTTGGTTTCATTTGTACTTATAACATCAATTCGTTGAGCAGAACTGAAAGGTAAGGGGCCGGGCGCTTTTGGAGAGCCATCCTTCGAGGCCGCACTAACGATGGCCAAATGAACCTCATCCCATTCACTGATTGGTGTACACCCGGCATAGGTGCGATCAAATGGAGTACATGTTCCCTGTACGTAAGCCGCGTTTCTATCGTGAAATAGGACCAGAATTAATAACCGAAAGCAAGAGCGATCTCGTTTGGAATCTTGCGGGGGAAGTTGGAGATCGAAAAATAAACATTAGGTCTGCCAACCTCGGTTTAATCGACAAACAAGCAAAATATGGTGTTGCCTGATGCTCTTTGGGCCGGCTAAAGCGGGAAACAGGCTCGCCGACTCGATGATGCCAAGTCGGTGATGGACCCTGCCAACCTGAATGCGTGATAAGAAATTGGTACCAGGCAAACGGTGCCGTGGGCATGGAACAGGGAAAGATTTCCTCCGGAAGTCGGCAGGAGATATTGGCCACAGTTTAGAAATCGAGCTGTTCGACAGTCAGCCCCATAGCTTTGGCTATCTTGTTCAGGCTGACGCGGCGCGGTTTGGTGCTGTTCTCCATCTGGGCGTAGGCTCCCTGGGTCATGTTCGCCCTTACAGCAACCTCGGCCTGAGTGAGTCCAAGGTGTTCACGCCAGGCGCGCATCGGTGACCAGTCATGATCGAAGCTGAGATTGACGACTTCGTTGGGGACAAGGTTTTCCTGGCGGTCGCGACTGGCCAGCCAGTCGGCATAAGGCAGCACCACGAAGGCGGGGGCGCCGTTGCGGTCGTGGATGATCTGGATATCAGTATGTACGTTCATCACATTTCTTAACCCCCTGGATTTCGGCGATGCGCACCTCGCCGTCATAGTCGAACAGTACCCGGTAACGACCGACCCGTAGCCGGTAGCCGTACCGGTGATTGGTCAGGGACTTTACTCTCTGACAATCGGGCATACCAGCCAAGACATTGACGGCGGAACAGATCGCGGCGTTGTTCTGCCGTTCGATCTTGCGCAGTTGTTTCAAGGCCTTGGTAGGCCATTTAATGGTATTTATACGTTAATGATATACGACTTTATAAGAATAAATCAAGTGGCCATTGGAAACAGCCAATTGCCAAATACCACAACATTATCGTGCATCCGGAGTTTGAAGATTCACGTTCCCAATGTTAAAGGGTAGTCCGTTAAAGGGTAGTCCGTGTCGCTGAGATAATACTATTCCTGAACATTTTGACCCTGCTCATGACCAAATATCACGATAGAAATGGAGCAGTGAAAGCACCCCACGTGGCAGATTATTAAAAATCCTGCTCTTTTCAGGAGAGTTAAACAGTACTACAGAAGTGTTGCCACACTTCTGTAGTGCATGCCATGGTTGTGTCGTATCTTCTTTTAATTTTTCCACTCTCGCCTCATCCAACGCACCTTGCCAATCTTCCTGAAACCGTGTGTTTCTCAAAGGCCTTTCCCATATCACAGGAATTACCAAAATACGACGAGCCCCTGGCACTGCATATGCTATTAGAATATTGATCAGGATAGGAAGATCAATGAAATACAGCTCTGCCGGGAGTTTAGTACCTTAGACATTCTTTTCTTGTTTTTTAAGAAAGAATTTCGTGAAGGTACTTATCCCCGTGCTTTGCGGGGGTTAAACAATATGACTTTTACAGAAGAACAGCTTTTGGGTACACCATTTTCCAGCGAACAAGCATGTGTTATCTATCTTTTTCGAAAACGCTGGCCATGGGGTTTCAAGTGTCCCTTCTGCGGATCCGTGCAGCAAGAAATGGCTCCCGCCTATACGGTGGTATGTCGATATTGTCGCAAGCAAACCTCCATAACTGCTCATACCTTGATGCATGGCAGCAAGAAGAGTCTGGTCGCCTGGATGCGGGTTGCCTGGCAATTCTGTTTTCAATTCGAGGGGATAAGTGCACGAGAGCTTCAGCGGCTCATGGAACTCTCCTGCTACCAGACAGCCTGGGTCTGGTTGCAAAAGATGAGACGTGGTGCAGCTCTGGCGGAATCGGCGTTATGCCGTGATATTGTCCTTTTTGACCTAGTCCCCCTGCCTCTCGCGGCTCCTTCAGAGAGCACAACACCATATATCGGCATGGCGCTGGAACTGAGCCTCTCAGGTAATGCACGCGTTCGATTTGAGGTACTCGATTCAAGCTCATCCAGGTCGATTACGACCGCGGTCAACAACCTTGTTGAACAAGATGCGACGCTCTTGATCAAAAACCATGGGTGGCTGACCAATAACTGTCGGATGGCTTCCGATCATCTTGGACAACCTACCGGGGAACAGCTTGAACGGGGCAGCCTTCTGCAGCAAAAGACAGCGTCCTGGTTAAACACAGTATATCGAAGAGCTGTTGCCCACTGTCACCTTCAGGGATATTTGGATGAATTCTGTTTTCGTCATAACACAGCATCCTGGCCTGACCGTCTGACTATCCTGGATCACCTGCTGACCGGCCTTCTCGCTCCCGTTGAAAAAGCAACTAGCGCAGAGCAGTTAGCCATCACAGGAGGTGAATCGTGAAAAACAGGGTGCAGGCCGGCTTACTTATGATTTTTCTGACCTTTCTTGGTGTGCTTGGCTATAACGCGTGGCTATTGGAAACGACACCTCCAGAGCGCACCTATACAGAATTCCTCTCCGATCTGAAGAATGGACAAGTGGCCTCAGTCCACATCAAGGGCTCTGAAATCCGCGGTGAAGACAGGACGGGTAGAAAATTCAGAACATTTTCGCCAGATCTCCCGGCTCTTGTGCCGATGTTACTTGCAAGTAAAGTCACGGTCAGTGTCGAAGAATCGCCAACTCTTTTTGGGCAGTTCATGACCATATTTTTTCTGATCATGACCATGATCTCTTTGTGGTTTATTTTTGCCGGGAGTTCGTTGCGTAGAAGCAATATATGGCAAGAAAGTCGCTTTCAGATCAGGGCCGGCCCAGGTGACATGAAAACCTTTGCCGACGTTGCCGGGATCGACGAGGTTCGGGAAGAACTTAAGGAAATCGTGGATTTTTTGAAAAATCATGAAAAATACAACCTACTTGGTGGCCGCATACCCAAGGGAGTATTGCTGCAGGGTCCTCCCGGTACAGGCAAGACTCTCCTGGCCCAGGCTATTGCAGGAGAGGCTTCCGTACCATTTTATCTGATCGGTGGATCCGATTTCGTCGAGATGTTTGCAGGAGTTGGAGCATCAAGAGTAAGAGAGCTCTTTGGCCAGGCCAAAAAGAGTGCACCCTGTATCGTTTTTATCGATGAAATAGATGCCATCGGGGGCAGAAGAGGTGGAGGCAATAATGGTTCCCACGAAGAACGAGAACAGACCCTCAATGCCTTATTGGTCGAGATGGATGGTTTTTCAAGTAACGAGACGGTAATAGTTATAGCGGCGACAAACCGGCCCGACATTCTCGACCCGGCACTTTTGCGACCCGGCAGATTTGACCGACAGTTAACGGTATCCCTTCCTAACCTGCTTGGCAGGGTCAAGATTCTTGAAGTCCACACCCGAATAATAACCGTTTCGCAAGCCCTCAACCTGACTGTTATCGCCCAAGGAATTCCAGGATTCAGCGGAGCGGATATTGCCAATCTGGTCAATGAAGCGGCCCTGACAGCGGCAAGGCACAAAAAGCAATCAGTGGAAATGAGCGACTTTGAAGAGGCAAAGGACAAAATTCTGATGGGCCTCGAACGAAAGAACGCAGCAATCAATGAACAGGAGCGAAGGGTCATTGCTTACCACGAGGCAGGTCACGCGATTGTCGCGCGGTTCCTGCCGGAAACCGACGGCCTGCATAAAATCACTATCATACCACGGGGAATTGCCCTTGGCTTGACCCAGCAGGTTCCTGTCGAAGAGCGGTATACCTACTCTCTGGTTTATTTATTGAACCGGATAAAGGTCCTCCTCGGTGGACGCATCGCCGAGAAAATCGTCTTCAACCGCCTGTCCACCGGAGCAGCAAACGATATAGCCGCCGCAACGGATATTGCTCACCGACTGGTCTGTGAATGGGGTATGAGCGGAGTCCTCGGTTCGATGGTCTATCGTCGGACCCAGCATCAATTTCTCGGAAATATTGATATCAAAGGCCAGTTCAGTGAAACGACCGCCCGCGAAATAGATCTTGAGGTCCGCAGGATCATTAATGACTGCTACGACGAAACAGAGAAACTGTTGCGCAGTCACAACCGCCTCATCCATGATCTTGCGGAAATTCTCCTGGTAAACGAAACCATTGATGCAGAAGAGATGGAGATTGTGGTGCAGTGTTATACCAACACCAAAAACAAGCAAAAAGACAGCTGTGATAAAGAGGAGAAGAAGGTATGAGCACGTTTCAGAAAGCCGCAATATTAATTATTCAGGTGGCGTGGGTCATTCTGTGTTGTCTCCCTGCGGTGGGCATGGATGCAGATGATGCCCCGGCGAGTGTAACGATTGATAGTCTACAACAACTCTATGAAGCGGTCACTTTTGACCACAAAACGCATTCCGACATGTACGATTGCAGTTCATGTCATCACCATACCACAGGTACCGGCACACAAAGTAAAACCTGCATAAAATGCCATGCTGCATCGGGAGCCTCAGACGATGTCTCCTGCTCCGGCTGCCATAAAGTTAACAAAACCATTTCCCCCCCTGTCAACAATGCCATGCTGGACACCGACATTTACCATATTGATAAACCTAACCTTATAGGCGCGTTACATCTGCAGTGTCTCGGATGCCACCGATCCGAGAATGGTCCCACAGGCTGTCAGGAATGTCATGCTTTAACCCCGGCAGGCCGAGAGCGTTTTGCCGTAAAGAACTGAGGCCACAGCAAAATGAGCTATGAAAACTAACAAGGATACGATAATGGTTGAGAAAACAAACCGAAGAACAGTGTTGAAGAGCGGTCTGGCTGGGACAATCGCAGCCCTGGTGCTGCGCCCAAAATCCGCTGCCACCCATGAAATAAAAGAATATCCGAACAGCTTGGGGGTGTTGGTAGATATGACCCGTTGTATCGGTTGCAGGAGTTGCGAGGCAGCATGCAATGCTGAACAGAAGCTGCCGGCCCCTGATAAACCGTTCACAGACCAAAGTGTCTTTGAAGAAAGGGAGGATGGCCAGCGCAGGCGTACAGACGAAACGCGTTATACTGTGGTCAATCGCTATGACCCCCCTGGGCTGGAACACCCATTGTTCAGGAAAGTACAGTGTAATCATTGCCAGGAACCCGCATGTCTCACCTCATGCTTTGTCAATGCCTATACCAAGACCCCCGAGGGAGCCGTAATCTATAACCCGGATGTCTGTGTCGGCTGCAGAACTTGTATGATAGCCTGTCCCTTCTATATACCGACTTTCAAGTATTCAAGCGCCTTTAATCCCCGTATTCTTAAATGTGTTTTCTGCTACGACACTAGATTGAAATACGGAAAACAGCCCGCCTGTGTCGAAGCCTGCCCACAAGAGGCGCTGACATTCGGCAAACGCGATGACCTGATAAAAATAGCCAGAAGAAGGATAGAAGAAAACAAGGGTCAGTATGTCGACCATATCTACGGTGAATACGAAGCTGGAGGTACCTCATGGTTGTACCTTTCAAATGTGCCGTTTGAACAGGTCGGTTTTAATACTGCAATTTCCGATGAGCCGATCATCGATTCGGTTAAGAATTTTTTGGCCATTGTGCCGATGGTCCTGACCATCTGGCCGGCTCTTTTTGCTGGGTTTCACCTGTTGGCAACCCGCAAGGACGACCATCGAAAAACTCAGGATGAAAATGGCGGGGAGGAGAGATGATGAAGACATTTACTTCTGTAAACGCCAATATGCCGGTAGCGGGATCAAGTAAAACAGATGGAACATTATGGACCTTGAGAGAGCGGCTGTTCCTCGGCCTGACAACGAACCAATACCTGGAACAATTGCGGCGCAACCCGGTGAACTGGCTGCTTTTGCTGATTTTTTCAATTGGCCTGCCACTTCTCCTACAGCGCTACATTTTTGGTCTTGGCGCGGTTACCCACGCCTCCAATGATTATCCATGGGGCCTTTTTCTCGGATTCGGCCTGTTTGGCATGGTACCCCTGTCAGCATCGGGCTTTCTCCTCAGTACCACGGTAATGCTTTTTGGCAGGAAAGATTTCCTTCCCATAGAGCGCCTGGCTCTCCTTAATGGCCTGCTCGGCTATTTTTTTGCCGTGGTTTATCTGGAAGTAGATCTCGGTATGCCATGGCGGCTCGCCTATCCCATGATTGTGTCTTTAGGCCCGGCTGCGGTGCTCTTCCTCGTGGCCTGGCATGTCGCAACCTACCTTTCCGTGCAGATAGCTGAGGTGTTGCCTGCCCTGTTCGAGTGGTTGGGCAGGCCTGCCTGGAAATTCCATATCAAACGAATGGCCCTGGGACTTACTATTGCAGGAATCATTCTTTCCACTTTACACCAGGGTGCTCTCGGAGCACTTTTTAACTATGCACCAACCAAACTGCATCCTCTCTGGTTTTCCGCCGAATTTCAGTGGATCCACTTTCTCTGCTCCGCCGTGTTCGGTGGACTGGCGATGGTCATTGTCAGTTCAACACTGATCAATCGGTATATGCACTGGCGTTGCGGACAAGCTTTCAGAAAGAGCCTTGACAGCTTGACTCTTGGACTGGCCAAAGGTGCTGCTTATGCGATGATCACCTACCTGGTAATCAAACTGGTAGCCATTGCCCATGATAACGAGTGGGAATATCTTCTCACCGGCTGGGGGCTTTACTACATCCTCGAGGTGGGTTTGGGGGTAGTGCTGCCAATGATACTCTTTGCCAAAGGAGTCCGTGACAGTGCGGTAAAGCCGGTTCGGATTGCGGCCTTCATCACTGTTATCGGCATAATCTGGAATCGACTCAACACTTCCATTTATTGCTATAATTACCAGATGTATCAGGAGGTTCCACACTGGAAAGAGGTTTGGCTGACGGTGACCCTTTACGCTCTCTACTTTGTTATCTATCGCTTCATCGTATATCGCCTGCCGATTGTCTTCGAGTGGGAGGAATCCTCTAACGACTGAAACCAACCCTCTCTAGGAAGATATACAACACAAATGTAGCTGTGTTGCAGCATCTTCCTTTAGGTTGCGGCAGTTATGATCAACAACTCATCACTCGTCACAGATAAGACGATATCCAATTCTTTACCACAAGCCTTTAACGTTTACATACAGCATGTTACGGTTTTACCTATCAATCGGATACTTCTCCATATAAAAGACTCTTATGGCACGCCTGATGCAATTCAATAGTCAAGAGGTGGTCAACAGATCATCTCAATAAATAGATACGAACGGAGGACGCCATGAAAAGCCCAATTATTACCAGAGAAAAAATTCAGGTCGATGTCACCGATGAAGTCATGGGATTTGCATTCAAACTTGGCACTGCACTCAGCGCAATTATTGGAGTCTGGGCGGTATCGTGTTTGGTTGCCGGATTACTAAGTGTTGGACCTCTTCAGTTGGTGAGAGGGTATATCACCGCGATCACAGGTTTCTAATATCCCGCTACAAGGAGGGGAAATGCAGAGACACTAAAAAAGGAGGAAAATATGGCAACAAAAAATACGAAACCTGTAGGAACAGTACTGATAGGCACTGGATTTCTCTTCGGACTATGGGCTCTCGCTTCACTTATGGGGGGGTTGTACCGGGTTGACTGGCAGGTGACGGAACTGGCAAGGCAATATCTTGTAGCCAGTGGCATGATTCAACCAATACATACGCTGGTGGATTTTTATACTCATATAAAAGGTATTGAATATATTATCTGCGTCGCGTTTTTTGTGGCGTTTCCACTCTTTTATCAATATGTTGATAAGCGGAAAACCCATATAACCACATCACTCGACTCTCATATTTAATCGGGCAATCGAGGTGGACAATTTCATGACTAATCAGAAAAAGTTCGGTCAAACGTTCGACCCCGGTCAGCGAGCCCCTAATGTTATTCTTTACGCCCCGAGCGGCCATCAATTTCCGGGAGGGTAATTTGATATTTGTTTAACTTGCGGAAAAGGGTGCTTTTGTGGACTCCGAGATCTTTGGCCGCCGCGAGTCTATTGTAGTTGTTCCGCTTTAACGCCTCGAGGATAGTTTCTTTTTCACTTAACCCAACGCTCTGCTCCATGGATAATCGGACTTCAGATTGACCACTTGCAGGCTGAGACAGGTATGCAGGCAAATGAGACATTTCTATCTCTCCTTCAGAGCAGAGGACAAAACCATGTTCAATGATATTTTCCAGTTCACGGATATTACCGGGATAATCATGGGCAAGCAGCAATGACATTGCCTCTTTGCTGACCTTCGACACAGAACGACCTTTAATATGATTCATTTTGTTGATAAACCGCTCAACAAGCAAGGGAAGGTCCTCCATTCGCTCACGGAGAGGCGGTAGCTGGAATCGGATGATATTAATCCGATAAAAAAGGTCCCGGCGAAATTCTCCGTTTTCAACCATCTGACCAAGGTCACGATTGGTCGCGGCAACTATTCTTACATCGGTTTTGACCTTTTCCACACTGCCCAGTGGATGAAATTCCTTTTCCTCAAGTACCCGAAGGAGTCTGACCTGAAAGGCAGCACTGGTGTCACCTATTTCATCGAGCAGGATCGTCCCTTTGCCCGCAGCCTGGAACAAACCCGGTTTATCCTTCTCGGCGTTGGTAAAGGCCCCCGCTTTATAGCCAAAGAGCTCAGATTCCAAGAGGGCGTCAGGCAACGCGCCGCAATTGATGGCGACAAAAGGTTGATCTTTACGAAGTGACAGATTGTGCAAGGCAGAGGCCATCAACTCCTTCCCTGTACCGGTTTCTCCCTCGATAAGTACGGTGCTGTCGCTCTCTGCCACCTGCTGGAGAATGTTGAAGATCTTTTTCATCCCCTTGCTGCGACTCACCATATCACCGACTTCGAAATTTCCGATCAGCTCACGTCGTAACTCCTCCACCAGACTGTGATCGCGGAAGGTTTCGACACCGCCCAGAATCTCCCCTTTCTTATTTTTCAAAGGCGATGTCGACACACCAATGGGAATGCGCTTTTGACGATTATTGATGATATAGGTTGAGCTGGAGACAAAGGATTTCCCTTCCTTCATTGTACGTTTTAAAGCACAATCTCCCTCGCACATATTAGAGCGGAAAACTTCCCAGCAGTAGCGGCCAATGGCCTCACTTCGGCTGGTACCGGTGATTTCTTCAGCGGCCCTGTTAAAGCTCATTATCCGCCAGTTATGATCAACGGTGAAAACACCATCGGAAATGGATTCGAGAATTATTTCATTGGCGGCTTTTGCAATCAAGGACGATTCTTTCTCTTTCATTATTTTCCTATTTTTTCGATCGCTTGTACAACATAGGGATAGATATTTTCCGTTACCTTTTTATAACCTTGCGCATTTGGATGGATTCCGTCTCCAACCGTCAAATCTCTTTTCATCGCGACTCCGTCCAGGAAAAACGGCATAAAAATCGTGCCATATTCCTTGGCCAATTGGGGGTATATCCTATTGAAGCTCGCAACATAGATCGGCCCCAGATTCCAGACCATTTTCATTCCGGCGAGTAGAACGACGACCTTCCTTTCTTTCAGGATTTGCAATATTTCCCGGAGATTCTTCTCGATCAGCTTGGGATCGATACCGCGAAGTCCATCGTTTGCTCCCGTTTCCAGAATGACGATATCCGGTTTCAAGGTTAAAATCCACTGTATGCGGGAGAGCGTTCCACTGCTGGTTTCACCACTGACTCCGGCGTTCACCACCTTAAAATTATATCCCGCAGCCTGTAATTTTTTTTCAAGTACTACCGGATAACTCTCACTCTCATCGAGTTTGTATCCCGCTGTAAGACTGTCCCCCACCGCCACAATTGTTCTCATTGTTTCGTTCTCACTCGTCGACTCTTCCTTGTCACCCTGTTCTCGATTGCAACCACTGCAGAACACCCATATTATGAGCATAAGCACATAAAAACTCTTTACCATACTTTCCTCCATCCCAATACCAATAATCAGTCATAATTCCATTACCCCTGTTCCCTCAGAAAACGTATGGGTTTCTGCCGTAGAATCGACACGGAGCTTAAAAGTCCCAACGACACCACCAGGCAAGCCGTCAATCCCAGCATAACAAGACCTATAAACCAACTCGGATCGTAAGAAATTTTAAAGAGAAAATGACAGAGTCCCCAGCTGCCAACCTCTGCGACAAAAATTGCACAGCCGCCGCTAAGCAATGCCAGCAGAAGATTCTCAAGAAAAAACACCTGCAGCACAAAGCGCGCGCCGGCACCAAGAACCTTATAATAAACTGCCTCTTTTATTCTGGCCATCCTTGTTGCCAAAACCGAGCTGACCAAAATAAAAGCACCGGCCAAGATAGAAAAGGAAGCGAAAAAATTAATGATTCTGGAGAGTTTTTCCATAATTTTGCCAAGTTCCGCGGCTGTCTCGCTGACATTGATAGTGCTGATATTCGAAAAATGATTGACAATGGCATTCTCCACTTCCGGTATTATCTCCTTTTGAACCCTCAGAGCGGCAAAAAATGTTTGCGGGGCAGCCTGAAGGTCTTTCTCTCGAAAAACAAAATAGAAGAAAGGATACAGCATCGATTGAGTTCGACTACGAATAGAACTCACCTCGGCCTTCATCGGCACACCCTGAATGTTGAATTGCAATACATCACCGATCTGCATATCGCCCATCTCCGCCACGGTATCGAGAATTGAAACCGGAACCATCCCTTGTCGCTCACCTCCTTTGCCAAAGAGGGAATCTCCTTTGATAAAAATTTCATTATCAAGAAGTTTGTCGCGATAGGTCAGGTTAAATTCCCGGGCAAGACTGTCGCCTCGCTTTTTCAATTCAGCTTTCCGTTTGACCTTATTGCCGTTAATCGAAGTGAGCCGCGCACGAATAATTGGGAACAGTTCCACCTCCGGCCCGACAAGATTCAAAAACTGCTGTTTCTGGCTTTTTTGGATATCGAGACAAAAGAGATTTGGGGCATCAGACGGATAGGATGCGATATAGGTAGCATGGAGATTGTGCTCGACCAGGTAGATAGTCAAAAGCACCGAGAGGGCCGAGGCCAGAGTTACCACAATCGTTCTGGTAGCATTCCCCGGTCTCAGCAAACTTCTTACGGCCTGCCGCATTGCCAACGACCTTATCGTGATGCGTGCGAGAAGAAACAACAGTGCTCCAACCAACACCGAAATTACCGCGATCAACCCGAGAACACCCCCGATAAAGTATATGCCGATCTGCACATCATCCAACTGACGAACAACAAGTCCGGTAAGCAGGATGATCGCGCAGCCTATCAGCACAGAGGACGTTTTGCGGTTGAGTCGAGAATCGTTTTCCTTTCTAAAGACGGCAGCCGGTTTGACGTTTTTTATCATGCTGAGCGGCAAAAAGGTGAAAAAACTCACCACCATCACCCCCAAACCCATTCCTTCCAGGACATCGAAAAAAGAGCCACCAAGAAGAATCTTATCCGGTAGAAGCCCTGCAAAGAGGCTGGTAAAACTTTTTTCAAGCAACAGCCCGGTCAAGATACCAAGAAGGCAACCGAACCCACTCAGGATAAACACTATTACCAGGTAATGACGAAGCAAAAACGAACCGGTTGCCCCAAGTGAGCGAAGAATTGCAAAACTTTTTTCCTTCTGCCGGAGCAAGGCGGCAAGTGAACTCTGCATGCCGATACCGGCAAGCAACAGGGTAAAAACAGAGATAAGGGATAAAAAGAACAACAGATTATCGAAAAACCGTTTGACTCTCGAACCAGCCGTGGCAGAGGTGTCAACGCGCTCCTGCCCGGCAATTATTTTGTTTTGTAAGTCGGCAGCGATCTTGTCAATCCGGGTGCGGTCAGCAATTTTTAGAAGCGCTTCATATTGTACCCTGCTTCCCTTTTTAACCAGATCCATCTGCTCCAGATCGCCGGCGGGTACGAAAATTCGTGGTCCAAAATTAAAAAAATCGACGGGCCGGAGCGATTCTCGGCTGACCACATCGACGATCTCAAAAGAACTATCACCCACAAGCAGCTTGTCGCCTACGGCAAGCCCCAGCCGCTGAAGGAGCTCTGGTGCCACAATCGCCTTACCCGACCGCAGAACTGAAGCAAAATCTCGACCGGACAGCAGTTCGACTTCACCATAAAGGGGATAGCCCTTTTCTACCGCTTTAATATTACTAAACAGAGAATCCCGACCATCCTCACGCCTGGCAACCGAGTAAAACTCCCAGGTATGAACAACCTGGATCCCCTTTTCCCGGCCAAGGGTGGCGAGTTCCTGTTGGAGGGCCTGCGAGAATTCATAATGCGAATGGACAATAACATCCCCGCCATGCAGCCCCCTTGCGTCACTGACGATGGACCGTTGCACATCGCGTCGGAAGCTGTTTATGGCAACGATGCTTACGAGAGAAAGGGCGACACAAAGGACAAAGATTGCGGCCTGACTTTTGCTGTGGAGCATCTCCCTCATCAAAAACCGAACATTCATTGCAATAATCAACCCCCTTCTTTAATACTGCCGTCATGAAGAAGGACTACTCTATCTGCACGACTCGCCAGTGACCTGCTATGAGTTGCGATAAGCAGAGTCATCTGTCGGTCCTTGTGGAGGTCAAGGAGCAATTGGATTATACCTTCACTGTTCTCGGAATCAAGATTACCTGTCGGCTCATCGGCAAAAATAATTTCCGGATCATTGACCAAGGCGCGGCAAATCGCAACTCGCTGCTGCTCTCCGCCTGAAAGCTGCTCGGGGAAGTTTTTACCTCGCTGTCCAAGCCCAACCCGGTCAAGAAGTGCCTGTGCCTTGTTCAGTGCATTGGTATCTTTTTTCAGTTCGGCTGGAAACATCACATTTTCTAAGCCATTGAGAGAGGGAATTAGATGAAAGGCCTGAAAAACAAAACCCGTCAAATTGTTGCGGATCGGAGCCAGTTGATCTTCGGTCAAATCTGTGATATCGCTTCCGGCCATAATAATTTTCCCACTGCTCGGCCTGTCAAGCCCTGACAACAGACTCAACAGGGTCGTTTTGCCGCTGCCGCTGCTGCCGGCTATAACAACAAACTCTCCCTTATCAATGGCAAGGGAGATATCTTTGAGTACAGCAATTTTCTTTCCACCTAGAAAATAGTGTTTGGAGAGCTTTTCGGCTGTGAGAATAGTATTCGACATAATTTTCCTGAAGTTATCGCGCCTTACGCAAGGGATTGGTTGCTTCCTGCTTATGATAACCACTTCAAAGAAAAATTCGAGCCATCCGAGCAGCTTTCTCTCGGATCAGCTAAACCTGGTTCAGTTCCCCCGTATAGCATTAAACTATTCCACGATTTCAACGCCTGAACTGATGAGCGGCTTCATTTTTTCATTCAAACCTAACATAAAAAAAACCACAAACAATTCATCCGTTTGGTATTTTTCATAGAATTTTTATGGTGATTACTGACTATGTATATAACGACAGGACACAGACCAAGCAGATTTCCCCAAGCAACACTTACTATTTATCAGGAAAAATCAGTCCGAGAGAGAATACCTTGGTGACTAGGCAGTAACTTTTTTGTTTTCTACCCCTCAAGAGGGTACTAACACCCCACAAGGTACTAAAGAGTAGTCCCACTCATTTCAAAAGGGTTGAAAATTGTCACCAAATATATTAAGGGATACCGGATTATTGAAGAATACCGGAACTACAGAGTAGTTTTCGATATGGAAGGGAGCGACAAGGTCTTCTTATCCGATGTAGGAAGACCTTATTTTTATGTTTCAGACCTACTGATCGATCAAAAATGTTTCGAGTGATTCCCCGGCTTCAATACGAACCTTAAATACATTAGGCATACGCCCTTGACCGGTCCAGGTAACATGTTCTCCCGCTTCATTCCAAATCTCATATTTCGGCTGGCGAGGTGCTCGTTTGCCATATTTTTCGGAAGAGACATCTTGTAATTCATCGGGATCAATACCATCTGCGGCAAGCGCTTCACGATATTTGCGAATTTTCTCAATCCTTTCTGCATTCTCGATCTTTGCAGCCTCTTCCTCGGCAATTCGATCATCAATTATTTTTTGAAGCTTGCTTTTAACTTCTTCTAATTGTTCAACGCCTAATTCTTTTATTGCACTTTTAAAGCGGCGGGCGTGGGTAATAATTCTCAGGAAATCATTCATTTCTAATCCTCTTTAATTAAAATATACTTTTCTATAAATGAATATTTATATTTTCAAGTGGAATAATAATAATGTCCGATCAATTTTTCAAGGTTACAGCAAAAATTAATTTTCTTTCCATTTCATCTAAGTTAGTCGAATTCCATACAAGCTCCCAATTATAGACTGTTACACATTTATCGAGTCAACACCTAACTTACTAAATGTCCTGTATTTTGCCCGTAATTGTTACCTTTTTGCTACCAAGATGATAAATTTATCAATGTTGAAATAATACAATGATTGTAACAAACAGAAAGTAAATCTAAAGGATTGCTCATGGAAAATGATATTTTTTCTTTGGTAAACTCCATCTTTTCACTTAAGACACTTGATAACTTTTCAGACAATTTCTGTGATATTCACTTTGATACATCTGACGAAATGCTTATTTTAAAACCCGAGTAAGTCGAAATTGTGCCGGCTCTCGAATCCCAGGTAAGTCATTCCGGTTTCACGGGGTTGCTATTATCAGGTTCTACGAAAGGATGTTCACCGCCATTGCCGTCAGGTAGAAATTTGTGGGGGAAATTCCACAATCGATGTCAAAATGGAGGGAGTCATTATCAACTCATCGCTCGACATCCTAATGCAGCCACTACGGCGTGTGGTATTTCTGTTTCTCGCGATCCTGACCGGCGCAGTTGCCGGGTTAGGTGCGCTCTTTTTTCGTGGGTTGATTGCTTTCGTGCACAATCTTTCATTCTTCGGCAAGTTTTCTTTTATATATGACGCAAATAAGAACACCCCTGAAAGTCCATGGGGTATCGGCGTCATCCTCATACCTGTTATCGGCTCCATTTTGGTTACCTTTCTGGTCACTAAGTTCGCGCCTGAGGCCAAGGGACATGGCGTACCGGAAGTCATGGAGGCTATATATTACGGCAAGGGTATGATACGGCCCGTTGTAGCCGTTTTCAAGGCCCTGGCTTCTGCACTTTGCATAGGGACCGGCGGTTCCGTGGGCCGCGAGGGTCCGATTGCCCAAATCGGCTCCGCCTTCGGATCAACGATTAGCCAGATTATCCCGATGACGCCGAAACAACGGATCACGCTAATCGCTGCCGGAGCCGGTGCCGGCATTGCCGCCACCTTCAACACACCTATCGGCGGACTGCTTTTCGCTATCGAGTTGCTTTTACATGAGGTGAGTGTAACTACTCTTGTGCCGGTCGCGGTAGCCACAGTTACCGCCACGTACATTGGTCAGTTGTTTTTCGGAGTTCATCCTGCTTTCGTAATTCCTGAGTTCGAACAAGCCTATTTTATCCCCCTTAGCCCGTGGCTATTAATTCCATACGCTGCACTTGGTGTATTCATGGGCTTGGCATCCACACTGTATATCCGAGCCCTTTACTTCTTCGAAGATTTTTTCAATAAATATAGAGGGATTAATTCCTACTTTCGTCACGCAGGAGGCATGCTGGCCTTCGGCTTAATAATGTATGGAACATTACTGGCTACAGGTTACTATTATATAGATGGTGTCGGCTATGGCGTTATCCAGGACATACTGACAGGGCATATGACATCGATTTATCTATTCATGCTGCTCTTTGGGCTAAAACTCCTGGCCACCTCCCTCACTTTAGGATCAGGAGGCTCTGGAGGGATCTTTTCCCCCGCCCTTTTCCTCGGCGCGACCGCTGGTGGGGCTTTTGGTATTCTGCTGCAACACTTGTTTCCTTGGATTTCCATCAGTCCTCCCGCCTTCGCTGTGGCCGGCATGGCTGGGATGGTGGGAGGAGTGACAGGGGCTGCGATGACGGCCATCGTTATGATTTTTGAAATGACATTGGATTATAATGTCATCCTTCCTATGACCATTACGGTGGCGCTCAGCTACAGCTTGCGAACCATGTTATTGAAGGAGAGCATTTACACCCTTAAGCTCGTGCGCCGTGGCCATTATATGCCGACCGCACTTCAGGTAAACCTGCTGCACATTCGATGTGCCCGGGACGTAATGCAGGCGAGCGTTGCCTCGGTGAAGGTCTCGGACAGTATGGAAACCCTGAACCACCTGGCGTGCCAAAATTTATCCATGCGATGGTTCCTTGTGATCGATAACGGACAAGTTGTAGGCGTCATACCCCACGATTATGCGCTATCGGCTCAGGAAACCAATCTCGATGATTTGCCCTCCGTTATGAGCTTAATGCGCCATGATTTTATTTTTGCTTCTGAGAATGATAAATTGGCTGACATCGTGGCGCGGATGCATCGCCCCCATGCTGCTGTTGGAGTAATCCTCAGTCGTGAAGGAAGGGCTGCCTCTGTAGATGCCGTAGTGGGCATCATTACCTGGGAACATATCGCTGAGGTACTGGAGGAGTCGGTTGACCTCTTCACTGAGTACAAAATAACGCCGTAATGAGTGGAAAATTGATCACAAGAACGCAGTAAGGTTGTTCAAAAAACCGGACCACTTCTGTTAATTTCCACTAACACATTTTCTCTGAATACGCTTGATCCGGTACCATTACATTGACGCTAACGTTAAAGTCTGATACATAGGAATACTGAGAAAATTATTTAAAGAGATTTCTCCTGATACTTAAGCGAAACCCTCTTTTTAGCAACTGTCCTGCTTTCCAACAAACTACGGAGGAAGAAGATGGAGTCTGGAAAATTTACAGATATTAGCCTGCATTATGAAAACAGGGTCGCCAGGATTTCGATTAACAGACCTGATAAGCTCAATGCAATCCGAATCAAAACCTACAGGGAGCTCATATCGGCGTTACAATCTGCAGATGCATCACCTGACTGTCATGTCATCGTATTAGAAGGGAAAGGTGGTCAATTTACTGCAGGAAACGATCTTTCAGATCTGGTTGGTGGTGAGCAGGTGCAGCTCATGGATTGTGTTAAGGAGATCTTTACTACTGTAGCACAACTGAAAAAAGTCATTGTTGCGATTGTCGAAGGTGTTGCTGTTGGCATTGGTACAACCATTTTACTCCATTGCGATATCGTCATCGCCTCCAGCAAAACAAAATTCAGGGTGCCATTTGTCAATCTGGGTGTCGGCCCGGAGGGCTGTTCCAGTGTCCTTCTACCCCGCGCAATTGGCCAGAAAATGGCACGGGAAGTGTTGCTGACAGGCAGATTCTTTTCTGCTGACGAGGCACTTTCCTGGGGCTTAATTAATAGAGTGACAGATCCAGGCAGGGCAGTAGAAGTGGCAGAAGAATACATTATCCCAATACTGCAGCAGCCATTGGCTTCTCTTTTGGCGACCAAGGAACTCATGCGCGCCTCACAGCCGGATATTGCAAAAGTGATCGACGAAGAACTCAAGGCGTTCGGAAAATTATTGCAAACCGATGAGACTCGTAGCCGAATTAGTGCGTTATTGAAAAGATAGGCAAGAAGAATTCGTGATTACCCGATGTACCAAGCAAAGAAGAACATCGAGAAAAGGCATAATTCCACTCACGAGGAGGGGAATCATCGTAGGAAAAGCAGCAATTCCCTTTTTAGCCCGATAATCGCGTCTTGAATTTGAACGTCATAAGAAGGACTTTGCTCTGTCATGTTAACAAGAACCAAGCAAAGAATGACCCATTTTTTACATTTTTTATGAAAGTTATTCTTCCTTCATGATTTCAATAATTCGTTCATCAAGGCATGAACGTAAAAAAGTATTCATTGGTTGTTGAATACCTGTTTCATAAAAAGTGAGCATCAATTGGTTAAATTCTAACTGTCTCTTTGCAGGCAGATTAATGGCTGGAAATCCGTGACCTAGTAATACCCCATTCATAATAAACCGCTCCATACGTTTATTGACGTCATAAAAAAATTGGCATCTGGCCATTGTCAGAAAGAAATAGATAGCCCGATAAATATCAATTATTTTTAAAGCCTCATCGACCATTTTTGAGAACAATTCCGGCAACAGATCCGCCGATGGAGGCATATAACCTGTGCCGGCGATCGTAACTCCACCTGTTCTAAATTTTCCCCATTCTAACGCCTCTTCTTTACCGGCGATTCGATGAAGGCTACAGACTTGTTCCATTGAAATCTCAAACTGATTGTTTAAATGCGGTTCAATACCTATGCAACCGTCGATTTCCCCGGTCAACCGCAACATTACCGCCAATTACTGCCCCTTGGGCATACCCGGCCCTATGTCTACGCGAGCAAAGGGTACTTGATTCCATTTGGCTGGTATGCTAATCCGATTCCCAGCACCTGCGCAACAGCCTGGATTATTATGGTGGCAGATGGCTATAATCCCTTTGTTTACGGCGGCAGGTACTAGGCCCCGGCCGACGCCGGGACCCAACAGTACAGAGTTGGTATAAAAAAGAACTTATTTACCTTTCCAAATGTGCTTAATCCAGATCTCCTATGACTCTTGAATTTTGCAGTGATGGACAATCCAGATTACCTCTTATTTGACATTTCCGCTTCTGGTTACAATAATGAGGTGCTGGTTGCACCTGGAGAAAATCCACAAAATGGTAGTTGTCTTTGGTAAATCATTCTGATTGGTTGTATAGACGAAAATCGCATAACATATTGTTATTAATAGAATTTAACAAAGGTTTTATTATGAATGACAAAAAATTTGATCCCAAGAAATTGCAAAAATTAAATAATCCTCAAAGATTGATTGATATTCCTCCCGATTTTGTTTGGGAAAAACTGAATATCGAAAAACCAGGCGTATTAGTTGAAATAGGCGCTGGAACGGCATTTTTCAGTATTGCTTTTCTTCAAAAGTGCAAAACTTCGACTCTCTATGCCTGTGACTTATCCGAAGTAATGATCGAGTGGATGGACGAAAATGTTTCTCCACAATTTCCCAATATTATTCCTGTAAAAACGGAAGAACATACTGTGCCCCTGGATGATGGGATCGCCGACTTGGTATTTATGATTAGCTTGCATCATGAATTGGACAGCCCGCCTCTAACGCTTATAGAAGCAAACAGAATCTTGAAACCCAATGGGAAAATTTTTATTGTTGATTGGAAAAAAGAAGATATGGCTGAAGGACCTCCTATTCAAATACGGTGTTTACCTGAACAAATAAAGGAACAGTTGGTAAATGCCGGATTTAAACAAGTAGCTATTTATAATGAAATGCAGAAACATTTTTTGGTGGTGGGGGAAAAAGATATTTTAACTTTCGGGTAGTTCCAACCACTTTAAGCACCGTAGCATGACCCTCGTCCCCAACACCTCATAGGGCGGTGGCTATCTTTGCGGTTATTGTACGAGCGTCTGTCCTGCAGGAATAGGCACCACACAAGTGCAGGCAGACGCTGACAATATTTCAGAGCATAAACGGTGTCTTGTCCTCAACCCCCAAAAAATCCTTGTCAATAGAGCTGAAAATCTGCAAAATCTTGTCTTTGGTCTCCATGGTATTGGCTACGGTTTCCTGTTCGTCAAGATGACGAAGTTGAACTATGGCCGCATCTATTGCCGACCTTAAGTGCTTCTTTTTTGTACTCAGTAATTCTTTGTTATCGGAAGTAGCACTCTCTGCCTGTTCCCCGAGTTTTTTAAGGCTGTTCTGCCATTCTGCGATCTTGTCATCAATAATATCTTTGTAGGTCAATGATGGCATAAAATTCCTCCTTTTCTGATCCATTCTAAAATCACCCGCCCCGTAAAAATTCCGAATCCTACTCCAATAGTATAAATCGTAATGAGATGATTTGGAAATTTTTTTATTCGAAATTGCTCATTTATCTGTCTCCCTAACCATTCAGCCAATAGCTCTACAAACTTATTTGAAACTTCTTCACCTGGCAAATCAAAAACCTAAAGAAGCGAAAGTTGATTTGGAGCCTAATTTCAAGAACGAACGAAACAGTTGGAAATCCGCGACAACCTTGATGGCTGGATAGAAATTGCTAAGGCAGCATGGTTTACTTGTATGGTTTTTGCTAATAAATTTATTTTGTGCTTTAATTAAACTTAAATCACAAGTGTGATCTATCGAACATGATCTCGCACAACCTGAAACCCATTTTGTTTACTGTTTAGCTGTGTTAGTCATGCCATCCGGATAGGGCGTTATTACAAAGGGGGATTTATGCTGAAAAAGATAAGTATTACATTGCGGATGCTTCTGATACTAGGCGGAATAGTCATCCTGTTCGGGGTCATGTCGTTTTTTGCTTTCAAGATTTCCGGAAAGGTAAGAGATCTTGGACTTAAAGAAACCGGTATAGTAATGATGGATGACCAGAAATCAAAGGTTAAGGTGGCAAGCCATGCCATGGCGATTGCCATCAATCAGGCCATAGAAAAAGCAGGATATACAGAACTGAAGGATAAAGTAGAACTTATCCGCTCCATGGTAGGCCCGATCCGTTTCGAAGATGATAACTCGGGATATTTCTTTGTCTACCAGAATACCACCAATGTGGCTTTTCCTGTGAACCTGGTAAATCAGGGGAAAGACCTCGGTGATCTCAAAGACAAAAATGGTGTATATGTTATCCGGGAACTAGATAAGAAAGCCAAGGCTGGGGGTGGTTTTGTTCATTATATATGGCCTAAGCCGGGTAGCGGAGATACACCAAAACTGAGTTACGCAGAAATGATTCCCGGGCTTGATATGTGGGTCGGTACCGGCGTGTATCTCGATAATATCGATCACACCATGGCGACACTAAACGCCAACATGAGAGAACTGACTCGCAGCACAGCGAACAATATGCTGTTGATTTCCGGACTAATCTTTCTGGCCATAATTGCCCTCAACATCGTCATCATATACGGCATTACCTCAAGCCTCAAACAACTGATCACTAACTTCAGGGACGTGGCCGAAGGTGAAGGTGACCTGACCAAGCGCATCAATATTCGTTCCAGTGACGAACTTGGTGAATTAGCAAAATTGTTTAATATTTTCCTGGAAAGGCTACAGGGAATCATCAGGAAAATTGCTGAAAGCTCCTCAAGTGTTGGCACAAGTTCATCTGCGCTTGCTACTATTTCCAAAGACTTGCTCTCTAGTTCAGAAGACACCTTACAGCGGGCAAGTAATGTTGCCGCTTCGTCTGAAGAAATGAGCGTAAACCTGAATAGCGTTGCCGCTGCAATGGAACAATCATCCACCAATGCGAATATGGTTGCCTCTGCAGCAGAGGAAATGAGTGTTACCATAAATGAAATTGCTGAAAATACCGAAAGAGCCAGAAGTGTTTCTGCTAATGCAGTCACTCAGGCCCAGAGCGCTTCGGGAAAAATGACTGAACTGGGCCACGCCGCAGACAAAATAGGCAAGGTAACAGAAACAATTACCGAGATTTCGGAGCAAACTAATCTACTGGCGCTGAATGCAACGATAGAGGCCGCTCGGGCAGGTGAGGCAGGCAAAGGGTTTGCAGTCGTTGCCAATGAAATAAAGGAACTGGCAAAACAGACCGCGGCTGCTACACTGAACATCAAAGCCCTGATTGACGATGTTCAAAGTACTAGTAAAACAACTAGAGAGGAGATAAGCCAAATTTCTTCAGTTATCGGCGGCATCAATGAAATTATTGGGACCATTGCCACAACAATAGAAGAACAAACTGCTGCCACCCGGGAAATCGCAACCAATATTTCCCAGACAAGTGAAGGAATCCAGGAAGTTAATGAAAACGTGAGCCAAAGTTCTACCGTTGCAGCAGACATTACCCATGACATTACTGCGGTATCAGACGCAGCACGGAGAATATCGAAAAGTAGCACTGAAATTCAAAACAGTGCTGAGGATCTTCAAGCCCGCTCTACCGAATTGAATGCGATAGTAGGAACTTTTAAGATTTAACCCCGCTGAAGAACGCGGTATTAGTGTCTTCACGAAATTCATTCTTGATGGCGTCGTAAAAACTCTTCATCTTGTTCGTTGTTACAATTTTCCTATCATTACGACGTACCGCATGTACGCCGAAATGATAGGAAAATTGCACTCCTCCAATATGAAGCTTTTTACTTATCCATCGGAAATCTAAGTTTTTACGAGGTTGTCATTCTTAAAAAACAAGAATTGAATTTCTAAGGTACTAATGAGGTTGTCAAGCAGCTTGGGTTAGCACTGGAGTAATCTGCCTAAATATTGTAATGTTATTGAAAGACATTCTTCAATACGGTTGCTTAAACTATGACGAATCAGACTGAAAAGACCTGCCCAAAATGTGGTCAACAATTACGATTTCCTAAAAACATAGGTGGGATGCTTATGGCCTGCCCTTCCTGTGGTAAAAAGTTTTATTCTGACTTTAAAATAAGGACGAGTAAGGGAAATTTACAGCAAGGAATACTAACAAATATTTTCGAGATGCCCTCAAAGATTTTGGATCACATTGGCCGATATTTCAGATCGTAGCCTCCAGCAGACAATAATTGTCATGGATTTTGAAAGATCCCTGCAATAATTAATCACCGGGAGATGGGACAAAAGTCTTACCATGTCATACTTTATAGACAAGAGACAAGATGACGTAAAGTCATGTTTTGCGACCTCTGAATGAGAACCATTTCTCCCTCTATGTGCCCCCAGGTTAGATGCAGGTAAATTTTATGGATATTTTGCTCACTGACGACGAGGTCCGGGTGCTTGGCTGTTTGATGGAAAAGGAAATGGCAACACCTGAGTACTACCCTCTTACGCTCAACGCCTTAACCAATGCCTGCAACCAGAAATCCAACCGTAATCCAGTTGTCTCCTACAGTGAAGAAACGGTTATCTATGCCTTAAACGGCCTGCGGGAAAGGAAACTGGTCAGGCAAAGCAACATCGGTCGTGTCGCGAAATATGAACAGATTTTCTCACAAGATTTGAAACTGGTGACCAGCGAACAGGCAATAATCTGCATTCTCTTGGTGCGAGGACCGCAAACCGCCGGCGAAATCCGCAGCCGCACTGAACGCCTGTACGCTTTTCCCGACCTTGACGAGGTCCAAAAAGCCATAACCAATCTTGAAGATATGGAACTTGTCGTCAAGATGCCCCGGCAACCAGGTCGAAAAGAGTCCCGTTATGCACATCTTCTGAGCGGTCAACCGCAAGAGATATCTGTTGAAACCGTTCTTCGGCCTGAAACGGCCACCAGGAACGATCGTCTAAGCGAATTGCAGGAACATATTGAGGAATTACGCCGGGACATGCGAGACCTACAGGCAGAGTTTGCTGCTTTTAAGTCTCAATTTGGCTAGGAGGCTGTCCGAGAATGCCCTTTTGCCCAAAATGTTCGTTATTTCCAAAAAACAATGCTCGCAATATCATCTATATGGCTGTGCTTGTTTTGTGAAAATGCCTCTATTTTGGACAAAATACCTATTCTCGGACAGGCTCCTAGATGAAGGAAAAAGGACCGAATCCGGTGGTGGTCTTTATTTAACAAGAAGATTCAACGACTGACTTCTTGTTTAAGAGTGGAAAAAGGTCATGCATGATATGACTATAATCCTTTTTTTTCATGGCGATCTCTCCAGCTTATTGCGTCGACAATGGCGTGATAACAAAAAAATTGCTATCCCGTCTGAACGATCTGCTTCTATCAAGGATATGGTGGAATCCTTTGGCCTGCCCCATACGGAAGTAGGACGCCTACAGGTAGATGGCATTGAGGTGGGCTTTAACCATCTCATCGCCATCCCTTGTCGCATTGACATCTGGGGTGTCACCACACCTTGGAACGTCTTTGATCCATCACTTATTCGTCCTGAGCCCCTCTCGCAGATCCTTTTCCTGGTCGACGAAAATGTCAGTAAGCTGGCGCGCCTGTTGCGCATGGCCGGTTTTGATGCGACGACACATCCCAACTTGAAAGATGAGCGACTAGCCAGTTACGCGGAGCAAGAGAGACGCATCCTGCTCACTAAGGATCGAGGATTGCTCAGGCGCAAAAATGTAAGTTTTGGCCGGATTATCAGGGCTACAGAGCCTATTGATCAGCTGAAAGAAGTCATTGATCTGCTGGCCCTCCAGGATCAGATGCATCCCCTTAGTCGTTGTCTGCTCTGTAACTGCCTGTTGAAACCGGTAGCCAAGGAACACATCAACCATCTTCTTGAACCGTTAACCATGAGATATTACAACGACTTCAGTCAGTGCCCGAAATGTGCTAATCTTTACTGGCCCGGTAGTCATGTGAATAAGATGCTGTCACTGCTGACAATGATGCAGAGTCACAATGAAGTTTGATTACTGTCATCTTTTTTCATACATATAGACCAATATTTTGTCTGCGATTGATGCGAAAACCTAAGTATCCCAAACAAAAAAACAAGGAGGATCATATGTCACTCTATCTTGTGCAACATGGATTAAACCTTGGTAAAGACAAAGATCCCGAAAAGGGCCTTTCCGAAGAGGGAATCAGCACAACTAAAATGATCGCCCAAGTAGCCAAGAGTTATAAGGTGGAGGTACTGAGCATCCACCACAGTCCCAAAAAAAGAGCCAGGCAAACCGCCGAGCTCATGTCTGCCGTTTTGTTACCTCAAGCCGGCATTCAGGAAAAATCAGGTCTCCTCCCGTTGGATGATGTCGCACTCCCGGCAGGAAACCTTGCAAATCATGACCAACTGATGCTGGTTGGTCACTTGCCTTTCATGGAGCGGCTTTGCTCTTTGCTTGTTACCGGCACTCCGGAGCACCTGATCTTTAAATTTCAAAACAGTGGTATCGTCTGCCTGGATCGGGAAGACGGATCTCCCTACTGGTTTATTAAATGGGCACTGATGCCCAATATCAGCTGAAGGCGTTATTGACAAACAAGATAAAATCTTGAGAGACTACGGACCGCTTCGGTCCTTTCCCCAAGGGGACCTGTTGGGGTTGATACGGAGCTCATTACCGAAGCAGTCACTCTCTTACCTCAAAAAAGACAACCTGCAGTATTTTTCGATCTCAAAAGAGGAGAATCATCATGAGTAGACAAGTATCGTTTACAAAGTTTGAGAAGGAGTTGCTACCCGACTTTCGCCAAAAAATCAACCTGGCAGAGACTGCTGGAGACGTAAAAGCATTATATGCCCGTACCTGCCTTGAGTTTCTGGATAAAGCCCTTGAGGGTGAACTGTCTCTGGAATTTGAGGATATCGCTCTTCAACCAGACCATGACGACAAGTTTGTCTTGAGCGATCGCCTCCTTGCCTCTCCGGCCTTTACCGACATTTGGAACAATTCTGATCTCCCCAATGTCTTGGCTCGTTTCACCGATACCGCTATCAACCGTTTTCTTCGTCTTGAAAAACATACAGAAAAAACCGAGGCAAAAATAAGAATGCCTAAATAACTGCACATCCGCTCTGCCGGCATGTAATAAAATGACGGACACAAGGGGCCACACATTAAACGGCCCCTTCCTCTGGCTCAGAATTTTAATGGACAAAAATACTCATCCCGCTTGTCGGGGTTAGAAAGGATGCTTTGCTAAAGTCGATATGATTTTCAGCAGTTAATCACACTGATCCAATTGATATTCCCGACTTCATGGATATACTAAAAGAAGGTGTTCTTTAAATGACTTAGAGTTGTATAATTTTTTATCTATGGAGTTTTAAAGGAATCTTTTTATGGTTCGAAAACGTCTCGCCCTCACAAACGATATTGATTACCTCTCCATTCTAGACGAAAACGGTAAGCTCGATATTGAGCTGGAACCTGATATTTCCAACGAAGTACACCTTAGAATATTTCGGGCCATGCTACTCGGACGAAGATTTGATGAGCGAATGCTCGATTTGCAGCGCCAGGGCCGAATCGGCACCTTCCCCCCCATCAAAGGGCAGGAGGCATCACAGATAGGCGCCGTGGCGCTGCTCCGTGACAGCGACTGGCTGGTACCTTCCTTTCGGGAAACAGCCGCAGAAATAATGCGGGGCAGATCGATGGAAAGTGTCCTGCTTTACTATAACGGCTACAACGAAGGCGCCATCATTCCCGATAATCAGCGGGATTTACCGCTCTCGGTGCCGGTGGCCTCCCAAATCCTTCATGCGGTCGGCCTTAGCTGGGCTGCGAAATACCGGAAGACCGACGAAGTTGTGATGACCTTCTTTGGCGACGGTGCTACCTCGGAGGGTGACTTCCACGAGGGATTGAACTGCGCCGCAGTCTACCAAAGTCCGGTAGTCTTTGTCTGCCAGAACAACCAATGGGCAATCTCCCTGCCACTTGCCCAACAAACCCATTCAAAAACACTGGCCCAAAAAGCCCTGGCCTACGGGATGCCGGGCATCCAGGTTGATGGCAACGATATCCTGGCAGTCTATACCGCAACCGCAGAAGCAGTCGACCGGGCCCGCAACGGTGGTGGCCCTACTTTTATCGAATGCGTAACCTACCGTATCATGATGCACACCACCGCCGACGATCCCAAAAAATATCGATCAGAGGAGGAGGTCGAACTTTGGCAAGGTAAAGATCCGCTCTTTCGCTATCGGAATTACCTGCAGAAAAAAAATATTTTCTCGGAAAGTGACCTGACCGCTCTTGAAGAGGAAATTAAACTGGAAATCCAAACCGCTATCGACCGGGCGGAACTGCAGATGAAGGAACTCGGCGAACCACTTGAGATGTTCGATTATCTCTACGCTGAACTGCCGCCCCATCTCCAGGCCCAGAAACAAGAGTTGACCCGCGAACTTAAAAACCGCGGCGGGGAGGATCACCATGCCTAAAATGACAATGGTTGAAGCCCTCAATCTCGCACTACGACAGGAAATGGAGAAAGACGATTCGGTTGTCCTGCTCGGCCAGGATATCGGCCCTGATGGAGGTGTATTCAGAGTGACCGACCATCTGGTAGACCAGTTCGGCAGTGACCGGGTGATCGATACCCCCCTGGCTGAATCCGCCATTATCGGCATGTCTATAGGCATGGCCGTCTACGGTCTGAAACCGGTCTGTGAAATTCAATTCTCCGGTTTTTCCTACCATAATTTCCATCAACTTGAGAACCACGCAGCCCGTATGCGCTGGCGGACGAGAGGAAGGCTCACCGTCCCGATGGTTATGCGCACCCCATACGGCGGCGGTGTCCGGGCACTGGAACACCATTCGGAAAGCCGCGAGGCTTACTGGGCACACACCCCGGGGCTGAAGCTGGTCATCCCTTCCGGGCCACGCAACGCCAGAGCACTGATGGTCAGTGCCATCCGCGATCCCGACCCGGTGATCTTTTACGAAGCAAAGGCTTTATATCGCGCCTTTCGCGAGGAAGTCCCGGAGGCGGAGGAAACCCTGCCTATCGGCAAGGCCAATATTGCCCGGGCAGGCGACGACCTGACCATTATCGCCTATGGCGCCATGCTGCGTCCAACCATTGAAGCCGCTGAAATATTACAAAAAAGCGACGGTGTCAAGACAGAAATCATTGACCTTCTCACGATTTCTCCATTAGATGAAAGCCTGATGATTGCATCGGTGAAGAAAACCGGCCGGGCCGTAGTGGTCCATGAGGCACCCCGAAGTTTCGGGCCCGGGGCTGAAATCGTCTCGAGGCTCATGGAGGGAGCTTTCTACTATCTGGAGGCACCGATAGAACGAGTCACCGGCTTTGATCTGATCATTCCCTATTTCAGCAGGGAAAAGAGCTATATCCCAAGTGCTGAGAGAATAGCCACTGCCGCGCGCAAGACACTAGTTAATTAACCAGACAACTCAACATGGAGCAATTATGACCTTGTCTTTTCGGTTGCCGGATCTTGGAGAAGGTGTTCATGAAGCGGAAATCCTCGCCCTCCCAGTGGCCTTGGGTCAAGCAGTCCGGGAGGGTGACGTTATCATGGAAATCGAGACCGATAAAGCCGCCGTGGAGATCCCCTCCCCCTATACCGGAACGGTGAGCGAAATCCTGGTGCAGGTCGGTGATATGGCGGTTGTTGGTGATGTACTGATTACCTTTACCGCTGATTCGCCTCAAGATGCAGTCTCACTGCCGGCTCAGTCCACTCAGGTCGCTCAGACCGTTCAGCCGGACGCTGGTGCAACAGTTTCCGAAAAGAAACGAAGCCCTGTCCCCGCCTCGCCTTCCACCAGACGATTGGCAAGGGAGTTGGGAGTGGATCTGCAGGAAGTTACTCCAACCGGCTCGGGTGGCATCGTAACGAAAGAGGATGTCGAAGCTCATGCCGGGCAAAAAGCGGTTCCCGAATCGGCCGCTACCGCGCCTCAAGCTCCAATTCCCTCAACAGCCACAGCTCCTGCGCCCACTGCCCGCCAGGCATCCCTTCCCGATTTTGCCAAATGGGGAGTTATCGAACGATTGCCGTTTCGTTCCATCAGACGTGCAACAGCAAAACAGATGACCAGTTCCTGGACCCAGATCCCCCATGTTCATTGCCAGGACAATGTCGATATCACCAAGCTCGAAGCCTTTCGGCAAAAGCATAAGACGGAGATTAAGGCAGCAGGCGGCAGGCTGACCATGACACTTTTTGCTTTGAAGGCGGTCGCCACAGCTCTGAAGAATTACCCTTATTTCAATGCCAGTCTTGATCTGCAGGCCCAGGAAATCATCATCAAGCGTTTTTTCAATATCGGTATCGCGGTGGACACCGACAACGGCCTGATGGTCCCGGTGATCCAAGACGTCGACCGCAAGAGCATCAAGGAACTTGCCATTGAGGTGGACGGCGCCATTACCAGAGTACGCGCGGGGACTCACAGTCGCGAGGAGATGCAGGGCGGCACCTTTACCATCACCAACGCCGGAGCTCTTGGCGGCAGTCACTTTTCTGCCATCATCAACCATCCGGAAGTTGCTATCCTTGGTCTGGGCCAGGGCCGGATGCAGCCCGCTGTGATCACCGACGAGGAGGGCAACCATCAGATCGTCCCTCGGCTGATCATGCCGATTGTCCTCTGCTTTGACCACCGGGTTGTCGATGGTGCCGATGCTATACGGTTTCTCCGTGTGGTGATTGACGCCCTGGAAGATCCAGATGAACTGCTGATTACCATGACATAGGAGACCACTATGGTAATGGGCGACATGGAAATGAACACCGATCTGCTGGTAATCGGCAGTGGCCCCGGAGGCTACGGCGCCGCTTTCCGAGCCGCCGACCTTGGGCTCGACGTCATCATGGTCGATTCGATCCCGCGTCCCGGCGGATTTTGCCTGCATAAAGGCTGCATCCCTTCCAAGACCTTTCTGCATCTGGCGGGGTTGCTTCTCGATGCCAAGCATGCAAAAAGAATGGGCATTAGCTTCGGAGAACCGAAACTCGACCTTGCTGCGATGCGGGCCTGGAAAGAACAGGTAGTTGACTCTATGACAGCTGGCCTTGTCACCCTCGCTGAGCGTCGGGGAACCCTGCTCGTCCACGGCATTGCCCATTTTGAAAGCTCAAATAGCGTTCGGCTCACGGGAGCGGAAATCAGCCGCATACGCTTTAAACATGGCATTATCGCCACCGGCTCAAGACCACTTGAACTGCCTGGGGTTTCATTTACTGCCGGAAGCCGGATCATGGATTTCGCCAGCCGCATTAACACTTCCGGACATCCCTAAAAATTTGCTGGTGGTGGGTGGCGGCTATGTCGGCCTGGAGCTTGGCTCGATATATGCCGCTTTGGGTAGCCGGGTGACTCTGGTGGAACGTGCGGACCGTTTGCTTGCACAGGTTGATGCCGACCTGGTCCAACCCCTGCAGAAACGGCTGTCCAGGCTATTTGCCAATATCTTGTTCGGAGTACAGATCAACAGTATGAAAGAGGATAATACGGGCGTTGATGTCGACTTCCTGTACGGGCATAAACAGGAACAAGGCCGTTTTGACCGGGTCCTCGTCGCCGTTGGCCGAGTCCCCAACAGCGACGACCTTGGCCTGGAACACACGCAAGTCAACCTCGACAGCCGGGGGTTTATCCTGATCAATGACCGTCAACAGACTTCGGACGACCACCTTTTTGCTGTCGGTGATGTGGCAGGCGGGGTGATGCTTGCCCATAAGGCTACACGGGAAGGACGGGTTGCGGCTGAAGTTATCGGTGGCATTAAATCCGGCTTTGATGCCCGTGCTATTCCGGCAGTTGTTTATACCGATCCACAAATCAGTTGGTGCGGCCTCACCGAACAGCAGGCAAGTGTGGAAAACATCCCGTACGTGGTTCGGAAATTCCCCTGGAAGTACTCCGGCAGGGCACAGACCATGGGCATGACCGATGGTTTCACCAAGTTACTGACCGATCCGGGAACCGGGAGAATCCTCGGCGTCGGTATCACCGGCCGCCATGCCGAAACGTTGATCGGTGAAGCGGCCCTTGCCATCGAAATGGGGGCATTAGCGGAAGATCTTGCCTTGACCATCCATCCGCACCCCACCCTGTCGGAAACCGAAGCGGATGCAGCGGAAATATTGCAGGGCAGCCCGACCCATACGATGCCGTCCACAAAATAATCCAGTTGACAGGAGACCCAACCTACCACTAAATTTGCATTAGAATCTTCCTCATTATACAATAAAGAAAGGGAGCCTTTTCCAACCTCAAGAAATGCGGAGGCGGTCTATGAAAATTGTGATTGTCGGTGGTGGAGCAATCGGCAGGCTATTTGGTTATTTTCTGGTCAAGGGTGACAATGAAATAATCCTGATCGATATTGACCGAAAAACCTTAGGTGCTCTACAAGAAAAAGGGATCGGCCTTATTGATGACGACGAACATCCCGAGGAAGCAAAATCTTTTCCGGTTCGTGCTCTGTCCTCGGCCGACTCTCTTTCCGAAGCGGATTTGGTCCTTCTCTTGGTTAAATCCCAGGACACCATGGCCGGGGTAAAAGACGTCGCTCATCTTATCAGCAACTCCTGTCCTCTGCTCTGTATGCAGACCGGACTCGGCAACCTGGAAACCGCCTCGAAAATCATCCCGATAGAAAATATCCTTTTAGGCATTACTTTCATGTCCGGAACCGCACTCAGTGAGGCCCGGGTTCGAAAGGGCGGGTTGGCCAAGACCTACATCGGAGAACTGAGTGGAATATTTTCCCAACGCTTGGAGAATATCAATCATGTTTTCAATCAATGCGGAATTGAAACGCAGATGGTCAAGAAGATAATTGGCAGGCTTTGGTGCAAGGTGATTACCTACTCCGCCATCAATCCGGTATCGGCCATTCTTCAAGTCCCGAATGGTTCCCTCACCTCCAAAATGGAATCCATCACCTTGATGAAGCGTCTCCTTGACGAAGGCAGGGCCGTGGCCGAAGCTTGCTCAGTCGAACTTGTCTATCCCGATTTGTATGAATTGCTCTTTGACGCCTGCGAAAAAAGCTCTAACAATCTCTCGTCCATGTTGCAGGATATTCTCAATGAGCTGCCCACCGAGATCGATGCCCAAAACGGAGCAATCTGCCGCTACGCCGAAGAACACGGAGTGAAAGTGCCCACCCACCAGACCATGGTGGAATTGATCAAGCTGCTTGAGTGTTGGAAACCAGGAGTTGAGCAACCGTAATTACAGACAAAAAGGAAGGTGCCAGGTAACTTCAAAATGGGGAATGCTATGGCCGATTGGAACAATATTCTCATTGCGGTGGACGAGATGGAATCATCACTCCGGGCAGTCAAGTATGTCGGACAGGTTGCCAGGAATGTACAGACAGTCGCGATCTGTCTCTTACATATTTATCCCGAACCTCCACCGGATTTTCAACTGAAAGGTGGTATACTGGAAGAATACCAGGCCCAGCGTATCGCCAGGGCCGAACGTCTTTTTGACAGATGTTTGGAAATTCTGGAAGAGGCAGGCATCAAACGGGAAGTCATCTCCTGTACCACCCATATGGCTAAGGGCAAAACCATTAGCGATACCCTGTTGGAAGTAAGAAAGGAGGGGGATTTCGGCACGGTGGTCACCGGCAAAAGGGGAGTTTCCAAGGCTGAAGAATTTCTGTTCGGCTCGATCTCAAATGCCCTCGCCAGACACTGCAACCATTTCACCTCCTGGATTGTGGGGTGAATTATGGTGGATTGGAGCCAATTCCCCCCTCACATCCTCCCTCTCCTTAAAAGCCATAATGCCATGAAGCACCCGCGCAGGCAGCCGAGGATCTTCAGGGATACCAGTGACTTTACCCGAATTGATTATGGAGATATCATCAATGTCGACAACAGATATTTCCTGGTGGTTGGCTATACCAAAGAAGGCAGGTTCGGCATCGAGGAACAGCCAAAACAGTGGGTCCCGAAAGTATACGACCTGGAATCGGGGGAAAGAAAGATCCTCAAGCTGGTCTTCCATGAAACGTTCACCATGGCCCTTGGGGAACTTCAAGTAACCTGCTATCGCAGACCCGAAAAGGAAGGCCAGGTGCTGGATCTGGTGCACGGCAATATGATGTTTATGCAGGGTTATTCGGTTCTCGATGAGGCCGGCAACTTGGTGAGGGTATTGGATATCATCCGGGGAACACGGCTCGACACAGCTATCGGCCGAATAGTAAGCAACCATGATGATTATCTGGCAACCCATGTGGAAGATTTCCTCCGGCGGTTCATCAGGTCTGTCGAGGCGATTATTCTGCTCCACGACCACGGATTTAAGCACGGGGATATCAGAAGGGACCATATCTATGTCGACCAGGAAGACGGACATTACCGCTGGATCGATTTTGACTACGATTTCTATCTCCCGGAACGTCCCTATGCCCTTGACCTGATTGGCCTTGGCAATATCCTGCTCTTTATCCTCGGGCGGAAAAATTTCCGACCGGTCGATGTTCTGCACAATCCTGAAATGGGTGAGAGAATTTTAAAAACCCTGCATATGAATGACCTCTCTCTGCTTTCCCAGGATAGGATTTTCAATCTGAAAAAACTCTATCCCCGCTTGCCAAAATGTTTCAACGACATTCTCCTCCATTTCAGCACCGGCACAAACGTAATGTATGACACCGTTAGCGAGTTTCACGATGAGCTGGCAGCGGGAATTAAACAGGTCTATGGCTGAGCTCTGTGTTGCTGAGCCAGCACCCCAAATTGTCCCCTCGTACTCCTATCAGCTCGATGCTTATTGACAAATTTTTAACTAATCGAAATTAATGTATCAATGTGTGTGATTACAGACATCTCTCTAAAATCATTTTAAATAATACCAAAAATCACCTTGCATTTACTGTAGCCGCAGCTATATTTAAGTCTTTTATTACATAGCTAGTCGGCACATCGGTAAAATTGATTAACCTTCAAGCAACCTCTCAAAAATCTCATTGCTTTTACGAAGATTTTTTCCTAAAGGGGGAGGTAAAAAAAGTCCCCTTAAAAGAGATTTAGGGTGTTATACTTATCTTAGCGGTGTTTTTTCTGCAGATGAAAATCACAGGTATTTGAGTAAATCCCACCGTCAAAGAGGAGAAAACCGTAATTTTTGTCAGAACAGAGCAGATTTCCTAAAAAAAAGCATCAGGCGTTTACATGGAAGAGGATCGAGAAAACAAAGAGAAGCAGGACAGTCGTGTAATTGGGTTATCCGAAAAACGGGATGCCGTCTATAAACCTCTGGATATTGCCCTGAATCAAAGATACGGCATCAGGAAGCGTTCATTACTGGTTGAGAAAAGCACTCCATTACGTGAAGTTTACCTTGATGAACTGAAACGAGACCTGGCAGAAATCACTGAAGAAATCATTCAAACAGAGTCTTTGAAAGATATCCTGTCGATGTTGACCACCAAGTATGCCATTGAACGAAATATTCTTGCCCTTGAACGTAACCTGATGGCGGAAGAGAATTCGTTGTTGGGAGAAAAACGAACGCAAGATTCCGTGGAACGTACTGAAATGGCTGAAAATCGGACCGGACTCTCCCGGCTTCGTACTCAATTGTCTAAACGGCGTGTATTCCTAGCCGAAAAAAGAACCCTTATGGCACAGCAGCGGACTTTTTTAGCCAAGGCTCGTACCGAGCTGGCTTTCATGCGTACCGGTGTAGCCTTGGTGGCCCTGTCAAGCGGGCTTATGCGGTATTTTGGGATTGGTTGGTGGACAGTTGCTGATGGTTCCATTATGTTTCTCGGAGTGGCAATGGTAACCATCGGTATCTACTACTACCTTCCAACGCGCAAGAATGAAGGTCGCCTCTTAGACATTATACGGCAAAATGAAGAAGAGCTGATGAAGCGAAAACCTCGAATCATGGTGGTAGATGATGACATCTCAGTCTGTAACAGTCTTAAAATTTATCTTGGTAAAGGTGAATGGGTGGTCGAGGCATTCACCAGCCCGTATGTTGCCCGTCATCGCCTGGAAGCCTCAAGTTTCGATGTCGTTATTACTGATTTTATGATGGCGGAAATGACTGGAATCGAATTTATGCACCACATCCAGCGCTTATCTCCCGGCACCCAGGTTATCCTGATAAGTCGCATGGAGATGCTGGATGAATTTGTAACAAGCGTTAAAAATGAACTCTTCGACTACTTTCCCAAGCCATTAAACGTCAAGGACCTTAAAGCGAGTGTTAAACGCGCACTCGAAGAGAGAATGTTGATTTAATCCCTTAGAAAAAATTATTATCCGGTATTTACAAAGAATTTTAGTTAAGGGACGGCCCCCTGACGGCCTGTAAAAATGAAACCGATTATCAAGGCTAGGAGAAACACATGATTCGTTTGTGGAAGCATCTGCATAAACAAAAGATGTTGGAAACCAAGGCGGAAACAGACCTGAGGAAGAAATACCATGAGTTTTTGTCCGTGCTCTTTGAGAACGAGAACAGCCTGGATTTAATGACACGCCTCGAAGAAAAACTCTATAACAATCAACTGATCAGTCTTCCTTATCTCAAAGGGATGGTAGGCAATCTGTCAAAGCGTATTGCCAATATCGTTGAGAGTCTCATTCAGCTCTCGGGAGGGGAGTATGTCGCCTTGCGGGAAGTATATGGACGACTGGACAGAGACATTAGACGCGAACTCACCGGCCGGCAAGAACCAATCTATACGCCAATCATCATTCCTCTGGCAGCGGTCAAAAAAGAACTGGCCGATAAAGTCGGGAATAAAATGGCTAACCTAGGCGAAATGCTGAACCATTGCGACCAGCTGATTCCGGTCGGTTTCGCCGCCACAGCCTGCGCTTACACCCATTTCCTGGAATATAACAGCCTATCGGCAAAAATAAATGATGTGTTGTGCAAACTCGAACCAAACGACAGCCATCAACTTCTTGATGCCGAAAAAGAAATTAAAAACCTGTTTCTTGGAGCCCAGATACCTCCGGAGGTTGAATATTCAATTCTCAATGAAAGCGCAAAACTTGAGAAGGAAAGAGGCCGGCCAATCCATTGGGCTGTCCGCAGCAGCGCAATTGGGGAAGATCTGGCCGAAAGCTCATTTGCCGGACAATTTGCGACCATTCTCAATGTTCCCACCGACCAGCTGCTACAAGCCTACAAAGAAGTAGCATCGAGTAAATACAATGCAAGTGTGATTGTCTATCAACGCATGAAAAATATTCGCGATGACGATGTTGCGATGAGTGTAGGCTTCATGGAAATGATCGATCCAGTCTGCTCGGGAGTAATGTATTCCCTCAACCCTGTCAAACCCGATAGTCGTGAAATGGTAATTAATGCGGTATGGGGCATTGGTGAGCTGTTGGTTGAAGGGGTTATCTCTGCGGATGTGTATATACTCAAGCGGGATCCGGGATTTCCCCTGGTTCGGGAGGAAACTGCAGAGAAAAAAATTTGTCTCACCCAAGTTCAAGGTGGTGGGCTGCAGCAATCAATTCTGTCGAAAGAAAAATCCAGTCGGCGATGCCTGAACAAAGATCAACTCAGAAAACTTGCTGAAATGGCGGTACGAATCGAAGAGCATCTTCAGGGGCCCCAAGATATCGAATGGTGTTTTGATCAACAGGACAACTTATATATGTTGCAAGCCCGACCCTTGCGAATTTGTAAAGAGGTTGAATCTCTTGGCCCACCCACTCTGATTGATGCCACGGTTATAGCGAGCAATACACAACCTATCAGTCCGGGCGTTGGTTGGGGAAGAGTATTTAAGGCAACGGACGTCCATGATCTCACGGACCTCGCTCAGGGGGCCGTCCTTGTTTTGAAGCACTCTTCGCCACGCTTTATCGGGGCGTTACGTAAAGCGGTAGCCGTAGTCGTCGAAAAAGGGAATTGGACGGATCACATGGCCTCCGTTATTCGAGAATTCGGGGTGCCTTGCCTGGTTCGGGTGGACGGAATTTTTGACAGTTTGCAGAATGGCCAAGAGATCACCGTCGACGCTGACAGGGGCGTTATCTATGCAGGTATTGTTAAGGTATTGCAGAAAACGACGACGTCTTTTCAGAAAAATTGTGTAATCGTACCAATGACGGAATCGCACCGGCTCCTCGAGAACATCGCTAAATATATATTCCCGTTGCATCTAACCGATCCACGGCGAGATAAATTTACCCCTGAATCCTGCCGAACCTGGCATGATATCCTCCGCTTTTGTCATGAAACAGCACTCAACGAAATGTTCCTCCTAAAGGAAAAAAGTCACTTACGTTCCGTAAAAAACATCTTCAGGGTAGCAAGCGATCTTCCGTTTACTTTGTTCGTTCTGGACATCCTCGGCAACGCGATTCAGGGGAGTCACCATGATGTTATCACAGCAGAAAACGTACAGAACCTGCCTTTCCAGAAACTCTGGGAGGGCATGACCGCCCCTGAGGTCAATTGGCGCGGCCCGGATCACCAGATGGCGACCAAAGACCTTTTTTCTGCTATGTTAAGGACACCGATGTACACTACGACGCAACCTGTTGATACCAAGAGTTACGCTGTTGTTGCTCCGGAGTATCTTAATATGAGCCTAAGTATGGGCTATCATTATATTGTTTTGGACTGTTACTTGTCCGATGATGCTTTTAACAACTATATTTCCCTGTCTTTCAAAGGAGGGGCTGCGGAAAGCAAAAAAAGGAGCCTGCGCGTAGCGTTTATAGCCGAGATACTAAAACATCTGGATTTTAACGTCATTACCTCGGCTGATTTTCTCAAAGCACGCTTGAAAAACGAATCGGCCCAAGAGTTGGGGAAAAAACTTAATACGATCGGTCGCCTGTTTGGCGTGACCCGGCTTCTGGATTTGGCTATGGAAGACGAAACAATAGTTAAGAAGTACGTGGCAAGCTTTGAAGCTCATGATTATTCACTGGGAACAAAGTGACTGACCCCATCCATAACAGTGAAAGTCTATTTAAAAAGGTAAGAAAGCCTCTTCAGGGTGCAGCATTTTCTTCCAAGCGCGAAACCTGTTAGAGTGGAGGCCAACTACAACATGGCATATACCCGACAACAGAGGCAATCTCGTCGGGTATATGGGTATCTATCGTGTATTCCAGCATAAAACACCAGTCTAGAATCTATTTCTTCCTTTTTAAAGCAATAAGTATACTGATCCGCAGTTTATCCAGAGAAGCTTGCAGTTCTCCTGTTTCATCTTTGCCTGTAATCGCAATCTCATTGTCAAGATATTTCCCATTCGCTAAATCATTTGCGCGTGTTGCGAGATTACTTACAGGCACTAAAGCGCGATTCACCACCCAGAAAACCATTACTATTGAGAGAAGAAGGATACTTCCCATTATACCAATGAGAGTGGTCATAAGTTGTTTTTGAGCATTGCTGATTGACTCAAGTGATACGCCTACTCGAAACGCACCCCACTGTTTTCCCTTCACGAAGATTGGTGAAGAAATATCCCACATTGTTTCACCGGTATCTCTTTTATATGTTTGCAAGAAACCGTTCTTTTTATTGATAGCAGCTCGAATTCCAACAGAATCATTGAAAATGCGTTTTGTGCGGTTTCCAACCATATCTTTCTTTTGATCACCTGTAATCGGATGCTGATAGCGGGTGTTGTGTGTTGGCAGATAGCCATTTTTATCAACGGCTACCGCAAAGACAACACTTGTATCGAGCAAAAATTCATCTTGAATTCCCAAGATGGCCTTGTCTAAGTAGGCGTCGTATTTGGTATGATATTTAGGTGGGTTAAAATTACCAATTTCTTCATACTTCGTATCATACATATCATTAACAGTTAACACACCGTTGTCGATGGCTTCGTTGAGAATAGTCCCAATTGTTTTAGCACCTAAATCAGACTGGATTTTTCCACTATTCAATAATTCTGTTTCTAGATTACTGTTCTGTTTGGCGAGCAACACATATGTTCCTGCAACCATAACGATTAAAATTATTGCATTCACTTTAATCGAAACCATAATACCTAACTTTCTAGTAAAAAAATTCATCATGATACTGTTTTCCTATGAATAGTATTATTGATCAAACCCGACTCTAATTGCACCCCAATGCTTTTTGTCGATAAATATCGGGACCGACATATCATAAAAACTCTTCCCTGTATCCCTTTCGTATTTCTGCAATAAATATGGATCTGTATTTCTGGCAGCAGCTAAACCTGTTCTGTCATTAAAAAGTCGCTTCGTTCGATTGTTTTTAGTATTAAAATCGCTGTCTTTAGTCAACGGTTTTGAATACTTCGAATTATGCGTTGGGACATATCCATTCCGATCAGTTGCAACGACAAACAACAGGCGCTTGTCAGATTCGAGAAACTTATCAAAAAGATGCTGCAACCGATCATCGAATATCTTGTCGTATTGTGTATTGTATTTTTGAGGACTTGTGTTTGGGATGGGGATATAAAAAGTATCAAATAGTTGGTTTAGGGAAATAACATTTGTCGCAAGAAGGTTTTCAAGTTCACTTTTAACCTCATCTCTGCATTGATTTGTAGTGGCTAAAACTTGTTTTTCGACATCATTAAGTTCAGATGCTGCTGAGGCAAGATTGATAACCAGCAAGGAAAGGCTGGAAAACAGAAAAGAAAACAAAATGCTGAGGGGCAAAATATCTCTCGCTTTCATCCATGTTCCTCTATGAGGTAATAGGTGGGGGACAAGTAATCATTTCCAAAGGAATCCTCAAAGAGGATAACTCTCCAATCGAAAACTAATCTAATTATGTCATGTTTACTCTTTCATGCTGAATCTAGAAATTTTTTTTACCGACTCTCTTTATCCTTTTCAAATAGAACCTATACAAGTCATGTCCCTTAAATAATGGAGAGTTACACCATAATTTTTTCTGCATTTTTATCATCATGTCAACTGCGATTCCCTGCACCAGACCGTCCTCTTTAAAATTACAGGGTGTATAATGTTCTATCGTAATGAGTAATTGAGGAAAATTTGCTGCCGACAAAACACTCGAAGACAAAAATACGATGAAGACTGCCATGAAAACTCTTTAATCTCATAGTGAACCCTCCGTAAAAAAATTAACAGCTCAATTACAATCAGTATTCCACAATTAATTCATAAATATTTTTTAATGTCAATAAAGCTTTTAGGAGGAAATTAGCAAAAATACAGCGAGAGGAATTAAAAGCCTTTGCAGAATTACTTGAGATCGAAGACCGCGACGAGGATATTGTCCAGCTCGAACGCATAGTACACCGAGTCGGCTTGCATTACGGACACTCCAACCGTCTCGCCTGCCACAGGCGACAACCGACTTGATAAAGAACGGCGAGAAGATAAAAAAGCAGACTGGCAGTACCGAGGGAAAGCAGGTCTTGACGAGCAAGGGGGACCACATCAAAATAATGTGCCAGAGGGGTATAGAGAATCAGGGCCTGTAAGGTAAAAGAAACAAGTACCGACAGCCAGATAAGATGGTTGGAAAAGAACGGCACCCCATAGCTCTGGCGAATAACAAAGACCAAAATCATCTCATAGCAGACCACAAAATTAAAAACCATGGTCCGCGCCAAAACCAAATCGCCCTCTTCGCCACCGCCGCCACTCAGCATGAAAAGAGTCAGAGCAATAGCGGTTCCCACCCCTCCAAATACCAAGAGAAGAAGAAGCTTATCCCTGGGCAGAATGCCTTCATCCTTAGACTTGGGCGGACGTTGCATAATCTCGTTACTATAGCTGTCCACGCAATAGGCTAGGGCGGGCGCCCCATCAGTCACCATATTTATCCAAAGCAGCATGACCGCGGTCAGCGGCAGATTCATTCCCAGAATAACAGCCAGAAAGACAATGAGAACCTCGCCGAGATTGCCGGAGAGCAGGAGTATGATGGATTTCTGGATATTATCATAAATACCGCGCCCCTCCTCAATAGCCCCAACAATATGCGCAAAGCTGTCGTCGGTGAGGACAAAATCAGCGGCCTCCTTGGCCACATCCGTGCCGCTGCCCACGGCGATGCCGATATTGGCCTTTTTAAGGGCTGGGGCATCATTGACCCCATCCCCGGTCATCGCAACTGTATGTTTCTGCTGTTGCAGCAAGGCAACGATACGCTGCTTATGCTCCGGCACCACCCGGGCGAAGATATTCACCCCGCCGTCCAAAGCGGCCGCCAATTGGCTGTCGCTGATGCTATCCATCTCGACACCGGTCAGTACCCCGCCGCTGATTCCGATCTCTTGGCCTATGGCTTGGGCAGTTGCCGGATAATCGCCGGTGATCATGATCACCCTGACGCCGGCCTTTCGGCACAAGGCCAGGGCCTCAAGGACCTCTCGACGAGGCGGGTCTATCAGGGCCTGCAGACCGACGAACACCAGGTTCTCCTCGATAAAATCGTGACGCTCGGGTAGCTTTTTCCAGGCAAAGGCCAAAACGCGCATGGCCTGGGCGGCATAATGATCGATACGGGCACCGATCTGGTCACGTAGCATCTGATCAAGGGCAACAATCTCACCCCCTATCAGGGCCTGATTGCAGGAAGCAAGAAGTCCCTCTGCCCAGCCCTTGCTGAACATCTCCTCCCTGCCATCTCTGGCGACCAAGACACTCATCTGCTTACGGCTGGAGTCAAAGGGCAGCTCGGCTAAACGTTTGCCCTCCTCGTCAAAACCGCATTTAGCTGCAGCAACCAACAGCGCCGCCTCCGTTGGATTTCCGGTAATACGCCACTGCCCCCCTTCTTCAAACAGACCGGCATCATTACAAAAAAAACCACACTGAACAGCAAGTGGTATCTGGTCAAGCTGGATAGAACCAATCTCCGGATTATACCCACCCCCTTCCAGCTCATACTCACGGTCAAAGGTCCAGACCTTGCGCACCGTCATTTGGTTCTGGGTAATAGTCCCTGTTTTATCGGTGCAAATCACATCACAGCTGCCGAGAGTCTCCACTGCGGATAATTTTCGGACCAGGGCCTTCCTGGCCAGCAGCCTTTTTACTCCGATACTGAGAGCAATGGTCACCACGGCCGGAAGGGCCGTAGGAACCGCGGCCACGGCCAGACTGATGGCAATAAATGCCAGGCTGACAAAGAGTTCTTTGGTTAAGCCCTGGCCCCCCAGAAACTCCTTGGCAGACGAGGCTAAAAAAACTGTAAGACAGATAGCGATGATAACCCATCCCAGGTAGCGGCCAAAGGAATCAAGCCGCTTTTGCAGCGGAGTCATTTCCTCTTCCGCTTCCTTAATCAGGCGGCTAATGATGCCAATCTCGGTCTCCATCCCAATTTTTACCACCACTGCCCTTGCATTACCGGAGACCACATCCGTTGATGAAAAAACCATATTGCGCTGATCGGCCAAGACAGCCTGCGTCGGCATGGCGGCACTGGTCTTTTCCACCGGCAGGCTTTCGCCGGTGAGCAATGCTTCATCTACAGCAAAAACCGTATCGGCAAACAGGCGGCAATCAGCGGGCACCTTGTTACCGGCACTCAGGCGAACGATGTCACCTGGAACCAACTCAGCGGCATCAACCTTATGCCACCTGCCGTCACGAAGGACCGTGGCCTGCACGATGGTCATCCTCTTCAAGGCAGCCAAGGATTTGGCGGCGCTCAACTCTTGAAAAAATCCGATGGCGGCATTGACCGCAACGATAAAAACAATGATTAGGGAATCGACGTATTCGCCAATGGCCAAGGCAAAGACCACTGCAAAGAGAAGGATGTAGATGATAAAACTTTTGAACTGGTCAAAAAAGATGCACCAGGGATGGGGACCGTCACTGCTGTCAATTTCATTGCGACCGTAGCGGGCTTGACGTTGCATGGCTTCGTTGGAGTCCAAGCCCTTTGAGCTGGTCTCCAGGACCATAAATACCTGATCAATTTCCTGACTCGAAAAATCGCTCATGATCTGGCTAGCCTCCCAGCCGAAATCCATCTATTTCTTATGTTCCATTTTATCATTTCATACCTCATCCGGCAAATTTCTCAATAAGCACTCCCAGGCAATCTTTCAAATCCTACCTTCACAAGTTTTTTCCCGACACAAAGAGAGAACAGCACACCATATCTTGGCAAGATACCGATGTAACAGACAATCGCAAGATTTAGGTATAATGATCGGCCTCTCCACCTCAGCACTGGCAGAAACCCTAAAGACTGATACCACCTCAGATCTTTAGAAAAATCCGACAGTGGCAATCAAAACAGGTTATGGCTGAGCCAATTGTCGACAAAGCGCATTCCCATGACTATTGTTAAAAACTTAGAAATGTTTTTACTCATTCGCAGGTTACAAAAAAGGGAAATTATATGGATTCATATGAGATTTTCGCGATGGCAGTAAAGTATGAAGAAAAAATCAGGGACTTTTATCGCTCAGCTGAGGACATCATCGATGACGGACGGGGCAAGAGGATCTTTCGAGCCCTGGCTGATGATGAACAATCCCATGTAGATTTTTTGTTTTACAGCCTTGAGCAATTAAAGGCAAACGGAGTCATTGATATTAACCGGCTGGTGACCTCGGTTCCGACCGTAAAACAAATGGAATCAGGAATAGAGAAACTTAAGAAGAATATCCCTAATCAGATGTTGGGAGATATCAAATCCGTGCTGGGCAGTGCTCTCAAACTCGAAAAAGAAACCTCGGCTTTTTACCGGGATGCTTGTAGCAAAACAGAGGGAGAAATCAAAACCATTTTTGAAAAATTACTTGAGATCGAAGAACGCCATGTCGATGTTGTGCAGATCGAGTTGGATCACGCCCAACACAACGGGGTATGGTTCGATTTCCTCGAGGTGGATTTAGAAGCGTACTGATTTGTGTCGGACATAAACCACCCACCCTTTGGCCGTGGCGATTTACCAAACACCGGGACTAAAGCGAAAATCAGGAAACAACCCATGGAAACAATAGTTTCTTTTTGGCCCATCCTTCCAGGCTAAGAAATGCGGGCTAGATAGTTTCGAAATCAGGCATAGGAGGCATACCACCCCGCTGTGAGCAGACATAGGCAGCTATTCTATTGGCTTGTTCGTTGATGTCGTCCAAACCCCACCCCCGCAAATAACCGATAGTTGCTGCTGCCGTGAATGCATCTCCAGCACCGATGGTATCCTCGATATGAGTGATAATGCCTGAATGTTCCGAGTAACTCACTGGAGTCTGCAGAAGGCTGCCTTTGTCGCCCCTGGAAAGGATGGCCATTTGAAGACCGTATCGCTCGACAAGAGCAGGAAGCCAATGGTCGCTCGCCCCTTTCAGTTCCAATATGTCGACAAGAATCGGCAATTCCTCTTCGTTTAATTTTAATATATCAGTCCGCTCAAGAGAGGATTCAACTATCTGCCTGGAATAGAAATCCTGCCGGAGATTGATGTCAAAGACCCTCACCGTCTCCCGCCTGAGACTGTCAAGAAAACCATGAATTGCCCGACGCGAGTGTTCCGCTCGCTGGGCTAGAGATCCGAAACAAACGGCATCAAGCGTACTTCGCAAATTCTCGGCGTAGTCATTGATCAGTAAGTGGTCCCAGGCGACATCATCTGGAAAACTGTACGTGGCTTTTCCATTTCCATCTACTGTCGCGGTTACATATCCTGTGGCAAAGTCCTCCGTAATTGAAATCGCCGCGATATCGACATCGTGCTTTTGTAATTGTTCGAGCGCCTTTTCCCCTCGAGAGTCCCGGCCAATTGTCGAGATGGGAACGCCCTTTGCCCCAAGAGCTGTCACATGATAGGCAAAGTTTACCGGTGCACCACCAATTACTTCGGTCTCCGGCAACACATCCCAGAGGAGTTCGCCAATACCGGCTATGGTAAGTTTTTCCATTTCTTTCTCCGTTTGTTGAGGATCACGTTTTCACACTATAATTTCGAGGCTCAGTGCAAGGATATTGAGAAGTCTAACATAGAGATGTTACTTGGCTGATAAAAATCAACAAGTATCCATACTGCCCCCCCCCTGTCTGCCACTTTTCTCAACCAGGTTCTTGCTCTGTCCGACCGGATAAGAATTTTATACCAATCTTACTACTCTGCTGTTAATTTTATTGATACAATGTAATAATTACAGTACCCCCAGGGGGTAAAGTATCGATCCCAACCCCAGGAGACACATGAAAAAAACTGTCCTGTCAACTCTCCTCATTCTGCTTGGTGCAGCCATTGCCGGTGTCTTGCTCCCCCCACAATTCGGACAAGAAGTCAGGCAAAGGACTGCCCCTCTCACCGAGCAGATTAAACAGATCAGCCTCTACCACTATTTTTCCGGTCCACTCAGTGGTGGAATGGCAGAGATGGTCGCCTCTGTCAACAGCAGGGACGCCAACCGCCAGGTACTTGCCAATGCACTCGATCATGAAGCCTTCAAAAGTATGATCCATTCAACCCTTGCCAAGTATAACCCACCTGAACTCTTCACTTACTGGGCAGGCGCTAAAACCCAGTCACTCGTTGACCAAGGATCAGAGAGATTTTTGAACACCTGCAGGCGGAAATAGAAAAATTGCCTGGTAGCAAATGACACCTCTGGAGAAAATATGTCTTTTCGCCTGAAAATAGGCCTAGCCTTTTGTTTAATCCTATTCCTGACTATCACCGTAGCAATCGCAAGCTGGTGGGGCATGAACACTGCCCTGCAACGTCAAAATACTCTTTTTGCCTTCGGCCTTGAGATCGACAGGCTATTTAATTCCATGTCCGAGAAAGAATATTCCTTTAGTTCCACTTTGGAAATAGGCGACGCTCTTGCGGCAGATAAGAATTTAGAATCACTTAATTTCACCATTAGTGATATGGCTAAAAAGTTCAACAAAAGTCAACAGCTATTGGTAGAGAATGTTCTGGCAGAACTGAAAAGGTACCAGAAGAATTTCTCCTCTTTCAAGGAACAGGTCGTTAAAATGGAAACCATGCAAAGTCGTATGATTCAGGAATCCGACCGGCTGCTGTCAAACACCAGAACCTTGATCGACGAGGAGAGTGACGTTTCAGCAAATATTTTACTACAGGTAAGCCGGATGCTTCAGGCGGAAAAAACGTATATGCTCTCAGGAGCCCCGGAGTCAGCCAGAACCGTAAGCCAAACCGTTGCTGACATCCAAAACCTGGCCAAACAGATCCTTAACCGAGCCGCTGAGAGCAGTCGGCGTCTCAAAGCCTATAGAGTTTCCAAAGTAACGTCGGTTTATGGTGATATTTTTAGTCGCTATCTGAAAGAACAAGAGAGCCTGCAGCATATGAGCCTGTTTATGCACCAGTCCCGGCAAAAACTGGCTACGGAATTGCGAGCCTTCGTTGACAAAGAACTTACCTTTTCCCAAGTCCAGGTGAACAGAATCCAAGTGTTTACCTGGATTGTATCTCTTATCGCAGTGGCCCTTGCTGTTCTGATCACCGTACTTCTCGCGGACCGTATAACCCGTCCACTTGAGCAACTGAAAAACTCGGCCCGGGATATTCTGAACGGCAAGCTGGACACAACGGTGTTTATCCATTCCAAAGATGAGATTGGCCAACTCGCTGACATTTTCAACCAAATGACTTTAAAATTACGTCAAAGTTTCGATGATATTGGATCATACCGCAATCATCTTGAAGAGCTCGTCGAAGAACGTACCCTCGACCTTCACAAAGAGATGACCGTGCGAGATAATGCGGAACAGGCTCTTCGGGCCAGCGAAAAACAATTGAGGACGATAGTAGATCAGTCTCCCATGGGAATTATCCTCTGGAATACCGATTTTCAAGTCAGCCAATGGAACCAGGCGGCCGAAAAAATATTTGGCTACTCTGTTGAAGAAGCCATCGGCCTGCCGGCAAAACGTTTACTTGCAGCATCGCTACACCCGCACATGGACAAGATCTGGCGAAAACTCATCTCCAGCAAAGATGGTGTACGAAGCCATAATGAAAACATTACTAAAGAGGGAAAAACTATTCAATGCGACTGGTTCAACACTCCCATTTGCGACTCGTCCGGAACCGTGCTTGGAGCGCTCTCCCTTGTTGAAAACGTTACCGAGCGTATGCGTACGGAAAAGGAACTGCTTAAAATTAAAAAACTCGAATCAACAGGAGTTCTAGCCGGGGGGATAGCCCATGATTTCAACAATATTCTCACCGCGGTTTTAGGCAATATCAACCTCTGCCTTTTCGACACCAGCTTGTCTCCAAAAACACGTAACATGCTGGTATCGGCTGAAAAAGCATCTATCAGAGCAAAAAACCTCACCCAACAACTCCTGACTTTTGCCAAGGGAGGTGAGCCAATCAGGGAATCGACCTCCCTTTCTGAGATCATTAGAGATTCTGCTACCTTTGTCCTGCACGGCTGCAATGTCTCCTGCACCTATCGCATTCCGGAAAATCTCTGGTATGCGATAGTAGATAGAGGTCAGATCAGCCAGGTTATTCAAAATATCGTTCTCAATTCCCGACATGCCATGCCAAATGGCGGTAATATTGCGATAGTTTGCGAGAATGCCCTCCCTGCAGAAGATCCATTCAGCCTCCTCGACCCCAAGAGTAATTATGTGAAAATCAGTATAAAAGACAATGGCATCGGTATCCATGCCGATCTGCTCGAGAAAATTTTTGACCCTTATTTTTCCACCAAACAGGAGGGGAGCGGCCTAGGCCTCGCCATTACCCACTCCATTATCAACAAACATCATGGCCACATTCTGGTGAATTCTGAGCAGGGGAAAGGCACTGAATTTATTATTTACCTGCCTGCGACAGCACGACCGGCAATTGAGCAGGCCATCAGACAGGATGTCTCCGCAACAACCAAGCCTCTGAGGGTGCTGGTGATGGATGACAATGAGGCGGTACAGACGGTACTCGGAGCAATGCTCAAAAAGCTCGGCCATAGTGTCATCCTCGCAAGTGAGGGCGGGGAGGCGATAAACATCTATGTGGATCAACTCGATTCCGCTGAACCCATTGATCTGGTCATGGTCGATCTGACCATCCCGGGTGGACTTGGCGGTAAAGAGACGATGGTGGAATTACAGAAAATTGATCCGAAGATCAGGGCCATCGTCTCCAGTGGTTACTCCAATGATCCGGTCATGGGTTCTTTTAAAGAATATGGTTTCAGGGCTGCTGTCACCAAACCATATGTGTTGAAGGAGTTGTCGGCCGCGATCTCTGTTGCTCTCCGACTATAATCGTATGAGGATGAACAACCTGTAAAATACTAACTCAAATAGCTCACCTGACACTTAAGGGAGAGGAAAATAATGACAGATCTCACATTTTTTGAAGATAAACTACAACAGGGGCAGGTACTCTTACTTGATGGCGCCACCGGAACTGAACTCGAGAAAAGGGGGGTTCCGATGAACAGCAAGGCGTGGTCTGCTGAGGCGATTCTCACCCATCCGGAAATAGTTCAGGCTGTTCATGAAGACTACATAAGGGCCGGAGTTGATATCATAACAGCAAACACCTTCTCAACCGCCAGACACATGCTTCTCCCTGCCGGATTAACGGGCCAATTCCAGCATCTCAATAGAGAAGCTGTCAAATTGGCAATCCATGCTCGTCAAAATTCTGCAACTGCCCCTGTGGCAATTGCCGGTTCAATAGCTCCAACCACTTTCTGCTCCGATTCGACGAAATGTTATCCGCCACTGTCTGAGGCCTTGTCCTGGTATGTTGAACAGGCTGAACTCCTTGCTGAATCCGGAGTGGACATACTCCTCATAGAAATGATCGAAGATATTGAACAGGGATCACTTGCCGTGCAGGCCGCGTGCAGTATCGGGCTTCCTGTTTGGCTCGGTTTTAGCTGCAAGCGTAGTGACGCAGGCGAAATTATGTTATGGGAACGTAAACAAACCCTTGTAGAGGGCGTCGAGGCCATTTCGCGGATCGGAGGTTCTGCCGCATTTATCATGCATACTGAAGTCTCCGACGCTACCAAGGCTTTTGCCATATTGAAGACATGCCGGCAGGGGACACTGGGCGTGTATGCCCATTCCGGGCGCTTTGTTATGCCAACTTGGCAGTTCAATGACATTATTTCCCCTCAGGAATATGCGGTGGAAGCAGGCGGCTGGATAACTGCGGGGGCCAGAATAATCGGAGGATGTTGCGGTATCGGTCCTGCACATATCAGAGAGCTCAAAAAACAGTACTGCTGCCAAATGTCCAGATCCTGAGATTCCTCACATCCCATCCATGATCGAACAAAATTTATATTCTGTCAATTCAGCTAGTTTGACCCGTTGTCCAACCGCAACTTTACCGATGAAGACCTTTGTCGGGACCCCTCCCAAAACCGAGAATACAATTACTTTCACCTCCTCATAAAAAATCAATTGTGTTTCTGAAATTTTCGTTTATATAGTCGATTTTAGCCTTCCTGCAATCCTGCCCTTAGGACTGCAGGCTACTTCTCAACCTCTTTTTATCTGGAGTTCCACCAATGTTATATCCCCCTGAACTAGGCAATGATCCACTGTTCCCTCGTGCTGAGGATTTTTCCATTGTTTTCAAAGACAAAAAGACCGGTATGGGCGTAATTACCTACCGATCTTTTAAAAAGGGTGCGATTATGGCCAAGATAGCCAAACAATCTGTACCCGATATAAGACAGCATACTCTCCAGTTGTCAAAAACAAGCCATAATTTCGACCCCTATTTCTCGGGATACCTTCTGCACTCCTGCTCTCCGAACGTTTCGGTCAACATGAAAAACATGACAGTGACGGCGTTGAGGGACATAGAAGCGAATAGTTACCTCTATATGGATTATGCCGAGACTGAGGACTATCTCTTTAAGCAATTTCCCTGCTCCTGCGGGTCTGAAAATTGCCGTGGCTGGATCACAGGCAGACTGGAATTACCCTATCAAAAACCAGGATCACGCAAATCTACTATCGTCCTGCCGGAACAAATCGGCGTGTCGGTTGTTATCTAATGAAACCAGAACAAACCGCTGACTGGTGGCAAAGACCGGATCTTTGTTACCGGCAGAAGCACCTTTACTTTGCTGGACACAGGGTTGCCGATCTTGCCAGACAGTTCGGTACCCCTGCGTTTGTCTACTCTGCAAAACGGATCAGAGAAAATATCGAGCGGGTTACAAGCGCCCTGGTGACGATAGGTGGTCAAAAGCAGCCTCGATTGTACTATGCCATGAAAGCCAATCGTTTTGCCCCCCTGCTGACCTTTCTCAAACAGATCGGGTTGTGCGGCATCGATGCCTGTTCACCGGCTGAGGTTGAGCATGCTTTAGGTTGCGGCTTTACACCTCATGACATTTCCTTGACGGCAACGAGTCTCTCACAGGAAGATTTTGACACACTGGCACGCTATGATGGGTTGCTTTTTAACGCAGATTCACTGCATGCTATCCGTGAATGGGGCAGAAGAAAGCCAGGATCGGAGATAGGTATTCGTATCAATCCAGCGGCGGGAGTCAGTCGGGCCAGTAACCAATTACTGCAGTATGCGGGTTCCGTCACCACCAAATTCGGGATTTTCAAGGAACAGTTTCCGGAGGCTTTGGCAATTGCCGCATCAATGGGACTTACGGTCAAAAGGATCCATTTCCATACCGGATGCGGCTATCTCACAGATCAGCTGATACAGTGGCAGACTGTGGTAGAAAAATGTCTGTGGTTTGTCGATCAGGTGCCAACTGTACAGCGGGTCAATATCGGTGGTGGTCTCGGTGTTCCCCATGTCGCCTCGGACCAGCCACTCGATCTTGACAAGTGGGCAAAGATAATCAAAAAATGTCTCACGGATCGTGGTCTTGCAGTCGACATGGAACCCGGAGATTATGTGGCCAAAGACGCCGGGCTCCTCCTTCTGGGTATTACCTATTTGGAAAAGAAACAGGACACACATTTTCTGGGAGTGAACGGTGGTTTCAATTTAGCGCCCGAGCCGGCCTATTACAAACTACCATTCCAGCCGGTACCGTTGTTTTCCAGCGAATCGGCTAACCGCAGTCCATTTCATGTAATAGGCCACATCAACGAAGCACTCGATGTCTGGTACGAAAACCTCCTCCTCCCCGATATGACGAAGGAAAAACACATCGCTCTGATAAACGCCGGAGCCTATTCTTCTTCAATGGCCTCAAATCACTGCATGCGAGGTCACCTTAAAGAATTTTTACTGTTACAGTAAATCTTTTGGTCATCTTCTGCCTGAAAGCTAAACAAGAATCGCGACTTTGCTTTCGGGCAGGATCATACTTACTATTTTTCAATTGTGTGGCAATGCTTCAAAAACTGGTGATCTACCGGTCTGCTGACCAATACTCCTTCGATGGACGCGGACTAGCGACGGGACAAACCAATTGAAAACGATGATCGTTGCTGCTACTCTCAGACGACTTGTTGATAGTGACATTTGATGGCGTCGTAAAAACTCTTCATCTTGTTCGTTGTTACAATTTTCCTGTCATTACGACGTACCGTATGCACGCCGAAATAATAGGAAAATTGCACGCCTCCAATATGAAACTTTTTACTTATCCATCGAAAATCGAGGTTTTTACGAGTTTATCACATTTGACAGAGGACGTAATGCAACACGTTTTTTCAACCAAACCTGGAGGCAGAAATGAAACTCAGATACTTTTCACATTCTTCATTTCAGATCACAACCGATAGCGGCCATGTTCTTCTGATCGATCCATTTCTAGACGACAACCCAACTTCACCGGTCAAATCGGCCGATGTTTCCGCAGATTTTATTATCCTGACCCATGCACATGGGGATCACGTCGGTGATGCATTCAAAATAGCCAAGCGGACAGATCCACTCTTCATCTGCGTTAATGAGCTTGCCAACTATTGCATCAGCAAAGGGTTCCGAGCCCACAACATGCATATTGGCGGCTCGCGCATCTTCCCTTTCGGCAAGTTGAAGTTTACCATCGCCCACCACGGTTCGATGACACCGGACAACACATATGGTGGAGAACCAGCCGGCGTGGTATTGACTATCGATGGCAAGTCACTGTATCATACCGGAGATACGGGTCTCTTCTACGATATGAAGCTCATCGGTGAGATGACCCCACTCGATTATATGCTCCTGCCGATAGGGGATAATTTCACAATGGGCATAACAGATGCAGTGAAAGCTGTGGAATTAGCAAACCCTCGGGTGGCAATTCCCATGCACTACAATACCTTTCCTGTCATCGAAACAGATCCAAACGAATTCAAAAAACAGCTGGAGGCGATTGACAAGAGGGGTATTGTGATGAAGTATGGTCAGGAAATCGAGCTATAGAACCTCAGCTAACTGCAAATTGAAGAGGAAACAACTCCCGTTCTTTGCAGTAATTCTGTATCGTGTGAGGCTCCAAGCGCTACAAAAAAGGCAGCCCGTTGGAAATTACAAACAATGCACTACCCCCGATAAACACCAACCACGGACTATCCGGGTTGCCTGGGTTACCTGGATTACCTGGATTACCACTTGGCGCATCTCTCTTCACCATGTTCCTGTGCATGCTGTTTGGTGCGAATGCGGTAGCTATAAAGATCAGCCTGACTGGACTGGGGATATTTACCACTGCGGGAGTGCGTTTCAGCGTTGCCGCTATGGTTATTTTTTTATGGGCGCTATGCACCGGCAGACCGCTGGCGGTGACAAGACCCCAATTCCGTCAACTGGTAACTCTTGCAGTTTTCTTCTTTGTCCAGCTCTCGCTCTTTTATTTCGGACAGAGCAAGACATCAGCATCCCACAGCACCCTGATCGCCAATGTTCTCCCTTTTGTCGTGATGATCCTGGCACACCACTTTATCCCCGGAGACGCCATCAATCTGAAAAAAATTATAGGACTCCTCCTCGGTTTTTCCGGCGTACTGGTGCTGTTTTTTGACAATGTGGCTTTAACTGGTGATGCGTTACTGGGAGATGTGCTGATTCTTGCTGCGGTCCTTGTCTGGGGTTGCCATGTTGTCTATATTAAAAGAATTATTGAAGGGTTTCAACCTTTCCAGATAACCCTCTTCCCGATAGCCATGGCTGCACCATTTTTTTTATTGAGCGGATTTCTCTGGGATGAGGGAATGGTTCGCTTTATTGATGCTTCAATTATTAAAGCAATGTTATACCAGACATTGGTTACCGCTTCGTTTGGCTTTGTTGCCTGGAATACCATGATTCAAAAATTCGGCCCCACTGTTTTGCACTCTTTTGTTTTCATCATGCCTATTTCCGGTGTTTTTCTGGGCGTTACTCTGTTGGACGAACCCATTACCGCTAATCTCATTTGCTCCATTATCCTTGTAGTGACAGGGCTTATTGTGGTTAATAGGAGAAGTGCAAGGCAACCAGGGTGATTTCCTGTACTCTTTTTTGACTATTAATTCACAAACATTGAATATTGAGGATGTAGCATGTTTGATCTGATGAAGAAAATTCTGAGTAATACAACCGAACAAAAACCAATCAACAATACCCAGGATGCCCATATGGCTTTGTGTGTACTCCTGCTCGAGGCAGCTCATGTGGATGGGGAGTGCTCCGATGAGGAGATGGAACATGTCATTTCAACGCTTACCTCAGAATTTGGTGTCCCCCGGCAGGATATTGATAAACTGGTCGCTTCCGGCGACCGCGAACGAAATGAGTCCATTGATCTCTTCCAATTTACCCGTTACATGAATACTCATTTCACAAAAGACGAGAAGATAGCGGCCATGGAAGCTGTTTGGAGAGTCATTCAACTCGATGCCCATCTGGAAGCCCATGAAGATCACTTTGCCCATAAACTGGCTAATCTTCTGCGCCTCAGCCACACAGACCTGATCGATGCCAAAATAAGGGCAAAAAAACGGCTCAATTGAACGACCGGGCCCTTATTTTTTGCAGTAAGACTGCCAAGGAAAATCCAGAATCACTCTCTCCATATCAATTCTGAACAACTCTATTTTCTATAATTTATGAAAAGACCATCTTTCTTCATATCAATCCTCCTCGTTGTTTCTGCCTGCTGTCTTTTGCTCGCAGTGCCTTATATCCTCAGGCTCGATACACAGATCACCACGTGGTTTGAAGGCAGGCGATGGGAACTGCCGGCCCGGATTTACGCCCGGCCCTTAGAATTGTATGTCGGCAAGACACTATCTATCGGCGCTCTGAAAAAAGAACTGATCCAGTTGCATTACAGCCAGCGTGATATTCCTGAAAAATCCGGTGAATACAACATTCGAGGCAGCGAAGTTACGCTTTACAGCCGTGCTTTTAATTTTCCGGACGTTCAACAACCTGCAACCCTTATCAAACTTACGCTACATGACAAGACCATCACCAGCCTTTCAGAGCCCGGCAGCAAAGAAGAGGCAAGCGTGTTCAGGTTGGACCCGGTCCAGTACGCATCCATCTACCCAACTCAAAACGAAGACCGAGTCCTGATAAAACTGACGGATGCCCCGGAACTGCTGATCAAAGCTCTACTCCTGACTGAAGACAACACTTTCTATTCTCACTGGGGGATCCGACCTACTTCGATTATCAGGGCCGCTCTTGCTAACCTGAGAGCAGGAAAAACCGTCCAAGGCGGCAGCACACTGACCCAACAGCTGGTGAAAAACATCTTTCTCAGCAGCGAACAAACCCTTATCCGTAAGGTAAACGAGGCTTTAATGTCTCTGCTTCTTGAATACCACTACGGCAAAGACGAAATTCTGGAAACTTACCTCAACGAAGTGTATCTCGGCCAGGACGGACAACGTGCCATTCACGGCTTTGCCATGGCAAGCCGCTTCTATTTCGGTCGTGATCTTAATGAATTGGATCCTGAACAGCTTGCTTTGCTGGTCGGAATGGTCAAAGGAGCATCCTACTATAACCCGAGACACCACCCTGAGCGGGCAACATCGAGGCGAAATCAGGTGTTGGACAGCCTGGCAACAGCCCAACTCATCAGCCAAGAGACAACCGATCAACTGAAAAAAAAGCCTCTCGAGATAACCAAGGAAACCCCATCGGGCATAACCCTCTACCCGGCATTTCTAGAGCTGGTCCGCAAACAGCTGGCGAGGGACTACAAAGACGAGGATTTACGCAGCGAAGGATTATCGATTTTCACAACACTTGACCCAATCATCCAGCAAAAGGCGGAAGACAGTCTTACCAGTGAGCTGAGCGCCATCGAAAAACGAAGGGGCGAGAAAAATACGCCAACACTCCAGGGTGCCCTGGTCATAGCCTCTGTTGACCAGGGAGAGGTGGTGGCCGTTGTCGGCAATCGTGCACCCCGCCAGGCAGGCTTTAACCGGGCACTGGACATGAAACGACCGGTCGGTTCAGTGATCAAACCAGCAGTTTTTTTGACAGCATTGGCCCGGCCCGATTCATACAATTTGCTGACAACTGTCTATGATACGCCGATTAAAGTCCCGATGGCGGGAAAGGACTGGCAGCCTGAAAACTACGAACACCTCTTTCATGGTCCAATCCCCCTGATGCAGGCATTGATACATTCGTATAATGTTGCCACTGTACAGCTGGGAATGGAATTGGGATTGGACTCGGTTATTGATACGCTCGGAAAACTCGGCATCCAGGAAAAAATTGATGCCTATCCGTCCCTACTGCTGGGAGCAGTCGAGTTGCCTCCCATTGAGGTTTTGCAGATGTACCAGACCATTGCGGCCGGTGGCTACAAAACTCCCCTGCGAGCCATCATTGCCGTGACCGATCAGGAGAATACTACCTTGCAGCGCTATCCACTCACGGTGGAGCAGGCAGTAGATCCAGGTGCCGTATTCTGTCTGTCAAACGCCCTTCAGGCGGTGACGACCATGGGTACAGCGAGTGGTTTGCAACGGCTTCTCCCGGAAGGACTCACTGTGGCAGGAAAAACCGGGACCACCAATGACTTGCGTGACTCCTGGTTTGCAGGTTTCAGCGGCATGCACGTTGCCGTGGCCTGGGTTGGCCGCGATGACAATAAGCCCACCGGTCTTACCGGAGCAACCGGGGCCCTCGGGGTATGGGCAGCCACCATGGCGGGAATCAATACCAGTCCCCTGCAACCGCAACCACCCGATACTATCAACTGGTATTATGCAGATATTTCTACAGGTCAGATTTTCAACCAAAAATGTGACACGGCCCAAGAAACGCTGTTGCCCTTTATTAACAACGGCTTGCTGCCCGAGGTGGTTAGCTGTGGAAAACTTGAGAAGAATAATCTTGAACGTGTCTTACATAAGGGGTTGAATAATATTTTTGATTTTCTCCGGTAATCGGTAATCGATGACTGCTCAGTCAACGATAAGCGACCTAAAATTTAACTCAAAATCATCTATGCACAATATAACGAGAACGACTTGCAAGCTACTAACCATAGGGATATTAAGCGCTCAACTCCTCCAGGGCTGTGCCGTCTATCCAACCCGGCAGCCAGTCCATTATCCACCGCCGCCACCACCGCCACCGATTATTAAGAAACATACAATGCCACAGGCGGAACCACTCAGGCAACCCCGGGAGCAGAGCAACAAGAGCAACGCCATTGCCGCCAATTTCAGCAGGCAAGCAGCGGAAGATACTCGTCAGGGCAGACTTGACCTTGCCACAGCCACCCTGGAAAGAGGTCTGCGGGCGGTACCAAAAGATGCCATGCTCTGGTCACAACTGGCCGAGGTTAAACTGCAACAGGGGCTTTATCTGCAGGCCCGATCGCTCGCCGCGAAGTCCAACTCTCTGGCAGGAGCAAACAGGACGATTGTTCAAAAAAATCAATGGATAATCAAGGAGTCCCTGAAAAGAGCGGCTGGTCGGAAGTAATTCGATTCGCAAAATTTCAAATAAAGAGAGGGGCCGTGATTGACGGAGGGGACATTCATTTTATTCTGAACCCCATGGCAATCCGACCCCAATTGCGGCCTCCCTGCATTTCCGTACTTCGCAGGAGGACCTTTATAAGAAATGCGGGTTAGTCGGAAAGTAATTTAAAGGAAAGCTTTACACGTGCCCGATAAGCAGCCGGCTTTCCTTCGTCAATTTTCATATCCAGAGTTACAACTTCGGCGATACGCAGATCGCGCAGGCTCATGCCGGCCGATTTGACAGCATTATTGGTAGCTTCTTCCCAGGATTTCGGGCTTGATCCGACCATTTCAATTATTTTGTAAACACTCTCAGACATGGGTATTCTCCTTGGTTAAGGTTTTAAAGAGGACCTACTGATTATCGATGTATTGCTGTTGTTCCTGCGCTACATCGCATGCTCTCAAGTAATTCCATTCCATTGTCGACGAACGTACTACATTCTAAAAGCAATCTGGTCTGGTTGGTGCAGGGATATGATTTTGGTCTGGAGGTGTTCATTTGGAGATGAGCTTGATACAACAGACCGTTATGATATTGTAATGCTTAATTGAAGAAATTTGAAGGTAAAACTCTTCTGTCTGATTTAAATTGTAAAATGAGCTGTATACCAAAAAGGATTTTCTTGTGAAGAATAACGATATATTGCGCCGAATCCGCTACACTTTCAACTTTACCGACTCGAAAATGATTGCATTAATGGGCCTTGCCGGCTATCGAATCACTCGGGAACAGATCAGCGATTGGTTGAAAAAAGATGACGACCCCGCATATCAGAACTGTAGTGACATTCAGCTGGCTGCTTTCCTCAATGGATTAATTAACGATAAACGTGGGCAACGAGAAGGGCCGCAACCCAAGCCGGAAAAGCGTTTAAATAACAATATCATTTTCAGAAAATTAAAAATCGCCTTAAACCTCAAAGACGAAGATATCCTCGATATCCTGAACCTGGTCGATTTACCAATGAGCAAGCACGAATTAAGTGCGTTTTTCCGCAAGCCGGATCATAAAAATTATCGCAGCTGCAAAGATCAGATCCTGCGTAATTTTTTACAAGGTTTACAGCTCAAATATCGCATAGACCTTCAAGCAAAAACAGAGTTCAAGTGGGAGTGATCCGTCGACGTCACAAGTTATTCCATCCCTAATCTTAAAATAAAACGAGTGTTATCAGATATTTTCAATGGCAACCTAAGCTGACAGTTACACCGCAAAATCTAAAAAAAGAAAAAGATCGGACCTGCTGCAGTTAATTTCTATTTATTTCCTTGCACAATCCCCAGAAGAGAGTATAATACTGCTCATTGAATTAAATTAAGTAGGAGCACATCCCCTTCAGGTAGTCCTCGTTAACCTCGTTGTTTTCAAAGCGTCGTTCGTTGCCGTCGAAGCACATGCTGATTACTTAAAACAGTATGGTACTTTTTGTCGGAAATATCTCTAACAGCAAGAACACACACACACAACAGATTTAGACACACTTTAAGGAACATGGTTCAGCTCTGAGATAAATAATCTCATCCGAACTCACGCTTCAAGGTAACCAGAAAGATTCAGCTATGTGCAGATGTTGGATGTAATGACCAATCCATCACCAGCTCAAACATATAAAGAAATATAAGAATTACCGGCGGATCTTACAGGATTCGCCGATCGAGGAGTCAGGGCATAACCTGGGCATCTCACTACGAAATACAATGGAGTATTAATGAGTTTTAATGATTTTCAGTTCCACCCCAAGATAAACGCCGGCATCGCTGCCTGTGGTTACACCACCCCTACCCCAATCCAGAAAGAAGCCATCCCATCAATCCTTACAGGCCGTGACATGCTGGGTCTGGCTCAGACCGGTACCGGAAAAACAGCAGCCTTTGTGCTCCCTATCTTGCAGCGGCTACAGGAAGGCCCCCGTAAAATAGTACGAGCTTTGATTGTGGCGCCTACCAGAGAATTAGCGGAGCAGATCCATGACAACATCGGTAAGATGGCGAAACAGACAGGACTGCGGAGTGTTGTCGTTTACGGTGGCGTAGGCAAACAACCCCAGATTAGCAAAATCCGCTCCGGTGTTGAAATTGTCGTCGCCTGCCCTGGGCGCTTACTGGATCTCCTGAATGATAAAGCTTTTAACCTGAGAGCAGTTGAGGTCCTGGTTTTGGATGAGGCAGACCATATGTTCGATAAGGGTTTTCTCCCGGACATCCGGCGAATAATCAAACAGCTGCCCACAAAACGCCAGACCCTGGTTTTTTCCGCGACTATGCCATCGGAAATTCGCCACTTGGCAGAGGAAATTCTGTACAACCCTGCGACGGTGCAGATCAACCATAATCTGCCGGCACCACGAATTTCCCATGAGCTCTATCAAGTTGCCAAGGCAAGAAAGACATCTTTGCTGAAAAGTATCATAGATAAAGGCGAAATGACCTGTACGCTCATTTTCACCCGTACCAAATACAAGGCGAGAAGCCTGGCCCTGGTGCTGGAGCATGCCGGCTACAATGCGACTTCATTACAAGGCAACTTGTCCCAACAGAAACGCCAGCAAGCTATGGATGGTTTTCGGGACGGCACGTATAAAATTTTGGTTGCGACCGACATTGCAGCTCGTGGTATCGATGTTCTTGGTATTTCCCACGTCATCAACTATGATGTCCCGGATACTGCCGAAACCTACACTCACAGGACCGGACGTACGGGCCGAGCCACGAGGAGCGGTCAGGCTATAACCTTTGCTGATCGGGATGACAGTAAGATGATATCGCTCATCGAACGTAATCTGGGCAAGAAAATGAACAGTAAAGCGACCCCTGCCGATTTTGCTTATTCCGGCAAAGAAGAGGTCACAAGTGATCGTACCAGAGAGAATTTTTCCCGCCAGGTGCCGAGAGGCAAAAAACCGGCTGCAGCCACCAAGGGCAAAAGCCGACGCAGTAAAGCTTGTTCTTTTGATTTCGGAACAAGCAAACCTGTACAAAGATAATCTGATTTGTCTGGATTACCAGACTTCCAGTCGAAGTATCAAAGTGATGGTTCGGCTACATAAAAAAGGGTTCCAATGGAACCCAGCAAAAAGGAGTAGTACAAGATGGCTGAAGGAACAGTAAAGTGGTTTAACGATTCAAAAGGTTTTGGTTTTATTGAGCAAGATGGCGGCAACGATGTGTTTGTTCATCATTCCGCAATTCAAGCTCAGGGCTTCAAATCTCTTGAAGAAGGCGCGCGAGTGACCTTCGAGGTTGTCGATGGCCCCAAAGGTCCCGCTGCTGCTAATGTTGTACAGCAGTAAGATCTGAGTTCGACCACAAAAAAGCCTCCGCACTTGTTGCGGGGGCTTTTTTTTACCCAATGAATTTTACGCCAAACAGGAACCAATACTAACTCACGAAGGAGAGATTCTTGGCCAGAACTAACTATTCATACGAAAAACGACAAAAAGAAATCGCAAAGAAAAAGAAAAAAGATGAAAAGCAGCAGCGCAAGCAGGAGAAAGTTGCCGATCCTGCAGAGGAAAAAGAAACGCCTGTTCCCGTAGAAGATTAACGGTTTTAACGCCCTGCATTCCTTTTCCTAGAACACTACTTTACGCCATAGGAAGTTTCCTTTTGGCTTTCTTGAGGACACGACCATGATTACCGCATCCAATATCGCTCTCTCTTATGGCAAGAGAATCATTTTCCAAGACGTCAATATTAAATTTACCCCCGGCAACTGCTACGGACTGATCGGCGCAAACGGCGCCGGCAAATCCACCTTTCTAAAGATCCTGGCAGGTAAGCTTGACGCTGATCGTGGTGAAATTTTCAAAGGCCCCGGAGAGCGAATCGCGATGCTGGCCCAGGACCAGTTCGCCTTTGATGAACATACCGTTTTCAATACCGTGATCATGGGTCACAAAAAACTCTATAAGATAATGTCCGCCCGGGAGGCACTCTATGCCAAACCTGATTTCAGCGAGGAAGACGGCATCCTCTCCGGTGAACTTGAAGTTAAATTCGGTGAAATGAATGGTTACGAGGCTGAGGCAGAAGCCTCGGTGCTCTTAAAGGGCCTTGGTATTCCCGAAGAGATGCGTCAGAAAAAAATGAAGGAGCTCGACGGCAGCGACAAAGTACGGGTATTACTCGCCCAGGCCCTGTTCGGCACCCCTGATATCCTGCTCCTGGACGAACCTACCAACCAGCTCGATCTGAAGACCATCAACTGGCTTGAAGACTTTCTTTCCCGTTTCAACAACACAGTGATCATTGTCTCCCATGACCGGCATTTCCTCAATCAAGTCTGCACCCATATGGCTGACATCGATTTTGGTAAGATCGAGACTTATGTAGGCAACTACGACTTCTGGTATGAAGCCAGCCAACTCCATTTCCGCCAGAAAGAGACCGAAAGCAAGAAAGTCAAAGCTAAAGCAGAGGAACTCAAGGAATTTATCCGACGTTTCAGCTCTAATGCATCCAAGGCAAAACAGGCGACCTCACGTAAAAAATTGCTGGATAAGCTCACCATCGACAACATGCCTAACTCCTCCCGCAAATATCCCTATATCGTCTTCAAACCCGAACGGCCCTGCGGTGATATCATTTTAGAGATAGAAGGTCTCTCAAAAGAGATCGAAGGGATTTCCATGTTTAAAGATCTCACCCTGACTGTCAATAAGGGTGACAAAATTGCTTTTATAGGCCCGAACAGCTTGGCCAAGACTACTCTCTTCCAGATTCTCGCAGGAGAACTTGAGCCGGACCAAGGCAGCTTCCGCTGGGGTGTGACTATCAAAACCGCCTATTTCCCAAAAGAAAATAATTCGTATTTTGAGAATGATCAGCTTGATTTGGTCGGTTGGTTACGCCAATTTGCTCCACCGAAGACCGACGAGAGTTTTATCCGCGGATTTTTAGGAAAGATGCTTTTTTCCGGGGAAGAGGCAACGAAAAAAACTTCCGTCCTCTCCGGTGGCGAACGTGTACGCTGTATGCTCTCCAAGGTAATGCTCTCCGACAGCAACGTTCTCATTCTTGATGAACCCACCAACCACCTCGATCTTGAGTCAATCACCTCGCTCAATAATGGTCTGATGTCTTTTTCGGAGGTTGTACTTTTTGCCTCCCATGACCATCAATTTATGTCCACCGTAGCAAACAGAATTGTCGAGATCACTCCGGATGGAATAATTGACATGATGATGGACTTTGATCAGTACCTGACAATGAAAGAAGCAAGTCTGGTAGAAGGCAATACGTATCAGGACCAAAAGGCCGCTTAGTGACTTAGAAATAATTTTCTTGGCTTTTTACAAGAAAATTATTTCGTGAAGGAACTTATCCCGCACCTTTCAGCGGGGTTAGTACCTTAGAGATACTTTTCTTATTTTTCACCCCTTAAGGGGGGACTGAAAAGAGTAAGAAAGAATTTCTAACCCCGGTAAACGGGAAGAAAGACGAGATAAGTACCTTGAGACAGATTATTTTCTTGCAAAAAACAAGAAAACAATCTGCAAGGTACTAAGGTACTAATTATCTTTTTTGTGTATTTTGGCTGTTTTTTCTTTTTTATCTTTCTTGTCCTTTTTGGCGCCTTTTGATTTACAAACAGAACCCCCGCAACAACAGTTCTTGGAATCTTTTTTATTTCCCTTTTTTTTATCCTTTTTACCTTTTTTCTCTTTCTTTTCTTTCTTTTCTTTCTTTTCTGCCATCCAGCTTCTCCTTTACTGAAAATGAGTAAACGACCTTCCCTTATTGGCGTGCTCGTTTTTTATCTCGCTGATAGTCTTGTCCATTTTATCAGCATCAAATGCCTCCTTGTCAATAAAAGCATCTCGCTATTGCAGCACAACTCAGCGGGATTATGCAAATGATATGATTCTCGAAAGCTCTCCGGTACAAAATACTCGATACAGAGCGCTCTCCGAAGCGACCTCCATTTACAATGCACATTGATATATAATAAAAAATTGTCTACACTGTGTATATATCTAACCCCGGTAAACGAGAAGAAGGCCGGGATAAGTACCTTCACGAAATTCTTTCCTACTCTTTTCAGTGCCCCCTTGAGGGGTGAATAACAAGAATAGAATTTCTAAGGTACTAAAATAGTGTGCAACTATTATCTCGTCAGGCTATGTCGGGAGGCAATCTCCTAACGCTTTTCTCTCCAAATCTTAGATCATGAGGAGGTTCTGATGCCGATCATCACCATTTCCCGGGGGAGTTACTATCACGGAAAATCAATAGCCGAAAAACTCGCAAAAAGATTAGAGTATTCCTGCTTATCCCGAGACCAGGTCGTTGAAAATCTCGACAATTTCCATCTACCGGAAATTAAGCTGATACGAGGACTCAATGATGCCTTTTCCGTACTTGATCGTTTCCCCCATGGAAATAAACGTTTTAAGGCAGCCATTCGATCAGCAATCCTTCAACACTTCTTGACTGGTAACGTGGTCTACCACGGTCTTGTTGGTCACCACTTTGTTAAGAACATCTCTCATGTGCTCAAGGTTAGAATAATTGCCGACATCGAAAGACGAGTTACCGATGAGATGGAACGAGAAAACATTACCGAGGAAAAGGCACGATACATTCTCAAAACGGACGATGAGGAAAGACGCAAGTGGGGCATGTTTCTCTATGGTATTGATATAATGGACCCCGAAACATATAACCTTATCATACGAATTGGCCATTTGTCCGAAGACGACGCCGTTGATATCATTACCAACGCGGTTAGTCTGCGGGCCTTTCACGAAACGGACGAATCGAAAGCAGCTCTGGCCGATTTGGCTCTGCATGCTCTCATCAGCGGGAAACTCTTTGATTTTCCCCATGCGGCTGTGGCGGCAAAAAACGGTAAGGTGGCAATTACACTGAAGGTCCCTGAAAGCCAACAACCGGTTATTTATGACCGTATTAACCAGATGCTGGCCGACACAGCCGGTATGACTGCGTTGACCATTCAGTTCGACTCATATTTTTAGTGTCTTACAGATTATTTTCGTTCATAAAAAACAAGAAAATAATCTGTTAGGCACTCAATCGAGGAACTCGCTAATTTGATGGGTTTGACTGCTTGAAACCAGCTAATGGCCCGAAAGAATCAGGCAAGCTTTTTATATACAGGTCCTGCTTAGCGTAAGGAATTTCAATCCCCAGTCGAGTAAATTCTTTGTAGACAGCTGTATTTAAGGCATCTATTATTCTGCCACACAGCTCGGGATGAGGCACCCAGCAGCGCAACTCAAAATCAAGACTTGAAGCCCCGAAAGCCCTGAATCGCACCGAAGGTTCAGGGTTTGTACATACCTGCGGTTCTTTTTGGGCAATATCCAGCATGATAGTCCGAACCTGATCAACATCAGAACCATAGGCGACACCGACTTTCAACTTTATCCGCATTTTCTCAGATGGACCACCGGACTGATTGATAATAGTACTGTTACCAATAATTGAATTGGGGATGGTGATCTCAACATCGTGACGGGTGAGGATCCGCGAACTCCGTAGACCGATATGGGTCACCTTTCCTCTTTCTTTTTGGTCCAGCACAATATAGTCCCCGACTTTATACGGAGAATCTGCCAGTATAAATACCCCGGAAAAAAGATTTGAAAGCGTATCTTTTGCCGCGAAACCGACAGCAATACCAGCAATCCCGGCAGAAGCCAGCCAGGCGGTCATGTCAATTTTCCAGATAACAAAAATGGTATAGATGCCGACAGAAAAGATGAGGATTTTTGCCAGATTATCAAAAAGAGTGAGGGTTCGAAGCTGGATAAAGGTAAATTTATTGCTCAAAGACGCAAGCCGGATAAGAAACAGCGACGCCAGACGACTGCAGAAAATGATCCAGACCAGAACACCAAGACTTTGAATGCATCGAGCAGACATAGCTTCAACCGAGTCGGCAAGAGGCATAACGGAAAGACCGTACGAAATTCCACTTACCAACAAAGTATAATAAACAGGTGGTCTCAGGAGGACGACGACCTGATCATCTAGCGCAAGCTTTGTTCGAGCAGTAGCTCTTCGCATAAGTTTGAACAATACCCAGGTAATCAGCGAGGCAACCGTGAAGGTGACCAGAATGGCCGCAATGCCTTGCAACCAGGCGTTACCTGAAAAAAGTTTAATTACAGGCTGCAGAGAAGCAATTATGGTTTTGTTTGCTGCACTTGAGGGCACATCGTTTGCTGCCTGCAGATTGTTTGCTGTAGCAAAGAACACCAACCCAAAAGAAGCTGAGAAAGCATTTTTAAGGGGACGTTGAAAAAACCACATAACTACCTCAATCTCTAAGGGATTAACCACGAACTGTACAAACAGTTTGCGATCGAGAAAGAGCGCTCGAGAGAGGTATAATGACTGAAATTACATCCCCTGTCAAGAATGGCAGGTTAGCCAAGAGTTAGTCTTATCAGGATTTCAATGATGGCGTATCAATTGATGAGCAGTGGTCATTGACACCTTCAAACAGATTTTCAACCATTGAGCTGGTGCTTGGAGCTATCCTGACTTATATAATATCTTGTTCCTTGCGACAGAACAGATCACCGCTCGTCACATCATAATTCTCAACATTATTAATTGGCCCCGTGAACGAATCCTCGTACCAGAGGCCATAAATATTTTTTTTAATCAATATGAACCCCACAACCAAACAATATCAGAAGCTTGCAGGGATCATGGGCCTGCTGGAACCGTAGTGTTGGGCTATATAATTAATCATTTGGATGGACTTCTTGATGAAAAACAAAACATTACGCATGTTAATTCTTACTCAAATTGCTATTGTAATGGCCTTGCTGTTTTTAACATTGGGAAACGAATTTTTAGACATTCCTCATTACATGTTTAATGATGCCCCCACCTTGTATGCACAAAGAATGGGTGAAATATGCATTGAACTCTTCATCTTTTTTATAGTAACAATAGTCCAATTGGTGGTGTTTAGAAAACTTTATAAGCGAATCCGGTTATTGGAGGGATTCATACCAATATGTGCCAGCTGTAAAAAAATCAGGAATCAAGAAGATCAATGGGAGCAAATAGAAAAATACATAACTGAACATTCTCTTGCCCGATTTTCACATGGAATTTGTCCTGATTGCACCAGAAAACTTTATCCCGATTTCTATAATAGTAAAATTACGGGAAAACAAAAATAGCCCAACAATGCAGTGAGTTTTCCAGTGAGAAAAACCGGGGCACAGTCCTCTGCCGGTATTAACTCAGCCTAATTTTAGGAAGTTGTGAATCCCGGTAAAAATAATCTGGGCAGCAATGGCCGAAACAAAGAGCCCTGTAATCTTTGGTAAGATAACCAAGCCCTGTTCGCCGATAAGGCGCTGCATAATCGTTGAAAGGTAGAGGATTATTCCCACGGTCACCACGGCACAAAACAGAGCAGCTCCAATGATAATTTTATCCATGTAAGAACTGGCCTCCGCTCCGATGACCAGAAGAACGCCGATGACACCGGGGCCTACAGTCATGGGCATCGCCAGAGGAACTACGGCAATATCATGGTTGTCACTCTTACTTGCTGTATCGTTTTTGTCGGATATCATGGAGAGGGAAGAAAGAAAGAGTATAGTGCCGGCTCCGATTCTGAAGGCGTCCAGGGTGATTCCGAACAATTCAAAAATATATCTCCCGAAAAGATATATCACAAACGAACTGATCATCACCGCAATGGTCACTTTAAGAGCAATCCGCTTCTTTTCAACGTCCTGAAAATCCCGAGTGAGAGTGAGAAATGCTGAAAGCACAAAGAAAGGAGTCAGAATGAAAAGAATCTTTAAATAGCAGTTTATAAATATCTGTAATTCCACGATTTATCCTCAGTGATTATAATATGATTAAATGTCGGTCACTTAAAGCCTGCATCCTTTTGAGGGCAAACAATAATTTGTTGCTTTATTAACAATACCTTTATTCGTTCCAAATAATTTTCCATAACGATCAATCGAAAGAGTCAAATGTTATGTGAAGAGTTTTTTAGGCGTATAAAAAACAATAATCACGGTTAAGCACATGAAACTAATGGATTTAACACACCTTATGGAACCGAACATGCCTGTCTATCCAGGTACGGAGCCACCTGTTTTTACCACTGGATGTTCTATTGACGAGGCAGGCTTTCTTGAAAAGAAAATTACCTTATACTCACACACGGGAACACATATTGATGCTCCCGCCCATCTGATTAAAGGCCACAATACCCTGGACATGCTGACGATAGACCATTTTTATGGACCAGCCTTAATGTTGAATTTTGATAATTCCACCGCCGAAACTATTGGAGTTAAACAATTAGAGCCTTATCAGGACAAAATCAAGACTGTCGACTTCCTGTTGCTCCATACGGGTTGGAGCCAATATTGGGGTTCCGAGTACTACTTTAGCAAATATCCTGTTTTGTCTTTAGAAGCAGCAAACTGGTTAAACAGCTTTGGCTTAAAGGGATTTGGACTGGATACCATTTCTGCAGATACAGCGGACACAGAAGATTATCCTATACACAAAACTCTGCTGCAAAAGAATACCCTTATCATAGAGAATTTGACAAACTTGTCAGGTCTACCCAACAGTCAATTTGACTTTTCATGTTTTCCGTTGAGCCTTGAAGATGCCGATGGCTCACCAGTGCGTGCGGTTGCATTTATTCAATAACTGCAACCCACATAACAAAAAGTTTCACCGATAGCCAAGGTAATATTGTTCTTTTCAACCTGTTTATTGACCAACAATAACAATCAATTGACGGCAAGCTTGGCCGCAAATAAGCTTTGCCGGCACTTTGCTTTATTCTTCTTCGGTTACACTCATCCAGATCGCGGATGATTATTTTGCAGGCACACGTACAAAAGGGGGACTTATTGTGCTTGGTTTGATGCTTGGAGGAATGTGACGTACACTTCTGGAAATCAGACCTATCAAACAAAAAATCTGCTCCTTGACCCCTGTCCGGACGATCATATATACTAAGTAGAGAGGAGAGAGATTTCAGCAGACATTCCTCTAGATGGCGTTTTTCTCAGAGACTTAACCCGTTGTCCAAATTGGAGATATGTTATGACTCAGAAAAAAATTCTGGTTGCAGTTGATGGCTCCGTTTATTCCGACAAAGTACTTGAAACTGCAATAGAATACGCAAAACTTTTAAACGCGAAGGTATTACTGGTTCATTGCCATAAAAAATTTCCTGTTTTACTTGGGGAACCTATGAGAAATGATACCATTTATGACATTCTGCATAACGCAGAAAAACTCATTGAGCCCTACACTCAACGCTTACGGGAAGCAGAGATAGACTTCGAAGAACGGTTAATGGAAAAACCAGCCAAAGCAGTTATTCCAGATGTAGCAAAAATCGAGAACTGTTCCTTGATAATTATGGGCTCCCGTGGTTTGACCAATCTTGAGGGGCTTGTTATTGGCAGTGTGACAACAAGGGTATTGCATACAACTCCCTGCTCGGTCCTTGTAGTGAAATAAACTAATATGCTAATGAGTTGCAGACTATTTCAAAGTCTGCTCTCAGTACTTGCTTTTTTTATTTTTCACCACCAAAGGTCGAGGACAACCCCTGAATAAATTGCATTTTTTCACTGTCCGACAATTTCGCTTCCGGATGACCAATGACGTAGAACCAGGGGGGCATTTCCCCGTCCCTAAGTTCGTCTGCGGCATCGCGACCCTTATTGACAGTTTGGGAACCCCACATTGAGGCATTGAAATGTGCACGTCCCTCTTCCACATCGCGAACCACTAACCAGGATACCGGGGCTATGGAACTATACCAGGGCCAGGTGGTTTTGTTGCTGTGACAATTACCACAAACATGGTAAAAAATCTCTTTTGTGGCCGGACTATCCCAAGTTGGCTCAGCTACAACCGGCGGATTTGTATGATCCTTACCATAGGGGACGAACTGTATGGCAACACCAGCTAAAAGAAGAACACCCAACAATTTGAATTTCATTATATGATCTCTCTGTTAAAATTATTTTTCCCTGTTATGCACCAGGCAAAACTCTATATTGTTTATATGCAAAGCTACCTTACGTCAACATATGACTCCTATCAATGGATCAATAACACTAAATTGATCCAGATTGTATTGGTACCTTAGAAATTCTTTTCTTGTTTTTCACCCCTCAAGGGGGTGCTGAAAAGAGTAAGAAAGAATTTCGTGAAGGTACTTATCCCGCGCTTTTTAGCGGGGTCAGAATTTCATTATAGTGCCTACGTCAATCTTAGAGCACGTACCCTCCCCGACTTTGCAGGGGTTAGAAAACAATACGACGACCTCTTTTTTCCTCATATTATTTCAGGCAAAAGCGCTCCTATACACTATCTTTTTGTTCATTGACATGGCCTCAAAGGTGTCGAACAAACACCACTTCGGATAACTTGACTGAGCTATAAAATCTGGGTACGATGCCACTCATCTGACCTGAACTTGCTAAACCAAGCGGGTTTAAGCAGGTATTGTTAGAAATCCGCTACCTGACAGCTCAATATCACCTTTTTACAAGGGAGTTTTCCAGTGATCCAGCACGTCGAAGTCCAAGTCCTCATTCTACTGCTCATCGCCTCACTGGTCGGGATGTTTGCGAGGCGAGTTCGCCTCCCCTACACGCTGGCTCTCGTCCTGGCGGGCTTGACACTGAGCTTTGTCCAGCTGGAAGCGCTGAGAGATCTGAACCTGACTTCTGAGCTTTTGATGCTCTTGTTCTTACCTCCATTGCTGTTTGAGGCGGCATACCACCTGCCCTTTGACGACCTGCGCAAGAACGGCCCACACATCGCCTTCCTTGCACTGGTGGGAGTATTGGTGAGTGTCAGCCTTACCGCATTAGGCACTTTTGCGGCTTTCAACAGCTTTGGTCTCGCTCAGGACTTTGGCTGGGCTCATGCATTCCTGTTTGCTGCTGTGATTTCCGCTACGGATCCGATCAGCGTGCTGGCGCTTTTCAAGGAGATGGGGGCACCGAAACGACTGTATCAGATCGTTGAAGGAGAATCTCTTATCAATGATGGCGTAGCCGTCGTTATCTTCGCCATTGTCGCTGCGGTTATCGGCTTTCCTTCCAGCACCGGCAATACCGCTCTTTTACATGGTGCGCAGGAGATATTAACATTTGCGGGCGTCACCTTCGTCAAAACCGCCATCGGGGGCATCCTGATGGGAGCCGCCATTGGCGGGCTGGCAAGTGTCATGACGCGCCAGATTGACGACCATCTGATAGAGGTAACGTTGACGACGCTCGTAGCCTGGGGGTCATTTCTATTGGCAGAAGAGCTGCAGGTTTCCGGCGTACTCTCCACAGTTTCTGCCGGCGTGCTGATGGGGTCTTTCGGTAAACAGTTTGGCATGAGCGCTTCCACTCGTCTCGCAGTACAAGACTTCTGGCAATATATGGGATTTCTCTCTAACTCCTTCATTTTTTTGTTGATCGGGCTGGAACTCGATCCAGGTGCCCTCTCCAGGAACCTACCTGCGGTCCTGCTGGCCTTCGTCGCCGTCCTGTCGGCGCGAGCGATTTTGATTTACGCGGGCATCCCCATCATTGATCTATTCTCCCAACCGCTGCCGAGCCGCTGGAGACATGTGCTGGTCTGGGGTGGGCTACGTGGGTCGCTGTCAATGGTTTTGATTCTTGGACTCCCCCCCGATTTTGTTGGTCGATCATTTCTGATCAATCTAGTTTTTGGAGTGGTTTCTGTTTCCCTGTTTCTGCAAGGATTGACAATGGCTCCACTGATGCAACGCTTGGGGTTGACTTCCGGAGATGCCGGCCGGAACCGCGAATACGAGATCGCCAGAGGACGCGTATTGTCGTATCGTCGAGTCCTGCAAGTAGCAGAACATCAGCTCGAAATAGGTGTCCCTGACGAGACCAGTTACCGGAGAGTCATTGCTTTCTATCGCGACGCAACAGAGAAAGCTCAAGCCGATGTTGTCAAACACGCAACAACACAGGCCAGGCCGGAACGATTGCTGGAGGCTGCGAAATCTCTGGCGATGGTCGAAAGAGAAGCATTGAACCATGCAATGGCCGCAGGAATCATCTCAGCAGCCAACTGCGCAGAACTGCTCGCCGACGTGGATGTCCGACAGGAACAACTCAATGCAGCCGCCGATGAGAGTGAAGACACACTTCAGGAGACCTTCCAGAGACTCTACAGCGGGCTGGTGGCTGGAGAGAACTAACACTGCGATTTCATCTCCTCTTTCGTATAATCGTATAATCGAGTAGCAGATATTCCTAACCCTCGCACAGCTGGGATAAGAACCTTTATACTGATATGTCCTCCGAACGTTAATTTTCAATTGAACGTTAGTGGTCCCCACTGGCCCATTTGCCTGACAATCCAGTCAATCCTGCTCTGAATATATGAACTTGGAGGATTGGCACGGTACTCGCGTGGATTGGGTAAAACCGCGGCAATCGCTGCAGCCTGCCTTTTTGATAGATTTTTAGCACTCTTTTGGAAATAATAACGAGAAGCAGCTTCAGCTCCATAAATCCCGTTTCCCATTTCAATGCTGTTCAGATAAACCTCCAGAATCCTTTCCTTGCTCCAGAAAATTTCGATGAGAACGGTAAAATACACTTCCAGGCCTTTGCGAACCCAGCTTCTGTCCGGCCATAAAAAAACATTTTTAGCGGTTTGTTGAGAAATCGTGCTGGCACCCCGAATTCTTTTTGTTCCTTTCCATGAAGCTTCAACCGAATGTTCGATGGCTTTAAGATCAAACCCGAAATGATCCATAAAATTTTGATCTTCGCTGCAAACTACCGCCAAAGCCAAATTTTTAGAAATTCGATCAATTGATACCCAATTGTGCTGCAGTTGAAGTTTTTTTCCTTCAGACAGCTGTTCTACAGAGCGGATCAACATGAGTGGAGTGATGTAAACCGGAACGAAGCGGAAGAGCAGGACAAAAAACAAGGACAATCCGAAAAAACCAACGGTAAATTTCCACAAAAATCGATATATCTTTTTCCCCACCTTTTTTCCCATGTCTTTTCAAAGACTTTTACTACTAACCCACAAACAAAAGATGCAAAAACTGTGCATTATCATCTTAGGCGAAGAAGGCTTCCTTAAGACTCCTGCCCTGCTCATGGTTGTTCAATAACCAATGAAACCACCCAGCCACTGCATCATTATCGAGTGACAGCCCAAAACCATGCCATTGGGATTGGATGTCAGGCAAAGAGGATTGAATGACAGTCAAAATATTATCATCGCCAAGCGACTCCTGATTGCAGCAATAAAACGACAAAATATCTGCAAGTTGGATGACATGAGCGAAAGCTTTCTCCTTGGTTGCCTCATCGGGACGATGATGGTAGGCAACTGCTGTGATTAAATTTTCCGGAAAAAACCACTTTCTCAACAACTGTCCACCTAACATATCATGGGTGAAGGAAAACATCTGGAGCTCTTCATGCAGCGTCTCTTCATTGCTTAGTGTGGCCATCCAACGTTCAAGAGCATAATCATCGGCGAATGTTTCAAACATGATCAGCTTGCCTATGTCGTGGATGAGCCCTCCAATAAAGGCAATATCGGGGGTAATATGCTGATCTTGTGCAATAATCCTGGCGGCCATACCACAAACAAAAGAATGCTGCCAAAATCTGTCGACATAGGGTCTATGGTTTTTGGCTAATTTGCTAAACGAGTTGATGAGAGCTTTGGCCAAGGCAATCCTCTGCACTTCGTTGAAGCCCAGGATCACCACAGCCATCTTTATGGAGTCAACCTTCTGGGGACGCCCAAACAGGACCGAATTAGCAATCTTTAGAACCGTCAGGCACAAGGATTGATCAGTATGAATAGTATCCACGACATCCTTCACAGAGCATTCCGGGTCGTTGGTAATCTTTATGAGTCTCGTTACCGTTGCAGGTAGTACCGGAAACGAGTCAATATGTTGTTTGATGAGTTCAGCTCTTGTGTTCTTCATGTGCTGGTTCTTCGTCACTTAGAAATGATTTCCCAGTTTTTTACCCCTAAAGAGGGTACCAAAAAAAATGCAGAAAACCATTTCGTGAAGAAACATATCCGCCTCAAGGGGGGACTACAAGGGGTTCTGGTCTTTTGGGCAAGATTAGAAAAAGTTTCTATTAATTCTCGTATCAACATTATCAACTACACAAGGTTATGATTTTACACCAGTTTCCTTTAATATGCTATAAGAAACCTTTCTCGTCTCGATGTCCTCTTAGGACTTTGGGCATTCTCTTTAAAATAAACACTATTTCAGGCGTTAAGGTAATTATTCAGCACATATTTACATTACTACATCTGAATAAAGAAGGCGGACGGCGGAAATTAATGTAACAAAGGGAACCCGATGTTGACATTATCCAATATATTTCCGATACTAATTGATATGAAAAAATGAGTTTTTTCCCAAAAATCATGAAGAGGAATAAATTGTGAAAACAGCCTATTGGTTGCAGGGTGGTGGATGTGGAGGAGATACATTTTCTTTTTTAAGCAGTGAATATCCAAATGTCGTTGAACTATTTCGCACCCTGAACATTCAACTGCTCTGGCACCCTTCACTTTCTAACATTTCCCCCGAAAATCACGCACTGCTCATTGATAAAATTGTTGCAGGAGAGCAACCTCTGGACATACTCATAGTCGAAGGCTCAGTTATTTGCGGACCGGCAGGCACAGGGATGTTCCATACAAAAGCCGGGAAGCCCAAAAAAGAATTTATCTATAGCCTCTCATCGCAGGCTGAGGTGGTCATGGCGGTAGGAACCTGTGCCTCGTTTGGCGGCTTTGGTTCTGATGATGCCATAGAGGCCACAGGACTTCAGTTTATTAAAAATGAACGGGGTGGTTTTCTCGGAGAGGATTTCATCGCCAAATCCGGACAGCCTGTAATTAATCTTGCGGGCTGTCCTTGCCATCATGATGTCATTGCAGGTGCCATAATTTCCCTTGCCAATGGCGTAATTCTCAAGCTGGATAAATTCCAGCGTCCTCTTGAGTGGTACGGCACTACGGTGCATCAAGGCTGTACCCGAAATGAATACCACGAATACCGGGTTGAAGAATCTGACTTTGGTGAGATGGGCTGCCTCTTTTTCCATATGGGCTGTGCCGGACCATTGGTGCCGGGACCCTGCAATAAGTTGCTCTGGAATCAACATTCTTCAAAACCAAGGGTGGGAGTACCATGTTTTGGCTGCACAGATCCCGAATTTCCAAGGGCCACTGCATTTTTTCAAACCCCCAATATCGAGGGAATACCGCTCTCTCTCCCTATGGGCGTTAACCGCGCTCATTATATGGTTTATAAAGGCATGGCGGCTGCCGCGGCACCTGAACATCTTAAAAACCGCAAAACAAAGTCTGAACCCGAAAACCGATAATCGGTTTAATCGGTATTGCCTTAAAAGGGTACTACGCTTTTCAGAAAAGGACAGAATCAGCATGGTTAAGACGTTAAAGGGAATCAACATCCCCCTGAATAGAGTTGAAGGTGATCTTGAAATCAAGGTTGAAATCGAAGATGGTATCATCACCGAGGCATGGAGCGCCGGAACTCTCTTTCGTGGTTTCGAGAACATGATGCGCGGACGTGGAGCACTCGATGGTCTGGTGGTGACCCCGCGTGTCTGCGGGATTTGCAGTCTTACCCACCTCACAGCAGCGGTTGAAGCCTTGGATCAAATCGCCGGCATTACTCCTCCCGATAACGCTCGTCGTCTACGCAATCTAGCATTGATGGTCGAGACAATACAGAGTGATGTCCGCCAGGCATTGTTGATGTTTATGGCAGACTTCGCCAACCGAGAGGCATATCAAGACCATCCCCTGGGAGTAGAGGCAGCTGAGCGCTACAGCCCTCTGGAAGGAAAAGCCGCAATCGAAGTCATTCTGGAAAGTAAACGACTCTTGCAGATCGTGGCCATAATTGGCGGACAATGGCCCCACACCTCCTTTATGGTCCCTGGAGGAGTCACCTCGATTCCTGAAATTTCCAAAATCCTCCAGTGCAGAATCATTCTTGAACGATTTCGCTCCTGGTATGAACAAAGCGTTCTTGGGTGTTCCGTTGAAAGGTGGCTGGAGATACGAAGTATTCGCGACCTTAACAGTTGGCTTGACGAAAACCCGTTACACCGTGAGAGTGAGGTGGGTTTTTTTATCCGCTTCGCTCGCCTGGCAGGACTTGATTTGCTTGGCAAGGGCTCCAATCGTTTTCTCTCCTATGGCAACTATAACCTGCCCGCAGAAACCACCTTAGCGGGTACTGGTGGGAGATTAATGGCAGCAGGTTATGCTGTCGGTACCGAGGTTTTCCCCTTTACAGCTGCGGAAATTTCCGAAGATATCTCTCATAGTTGGTATGAGCAGGGAGCCCCTCCGATGCACCCATTTGCCGGCGCGACAATCCCCTATGCCTCAGGACAAAGCAGCAAGTCCTACTCATGGATTAAAGCCCCGCGATACAACGGTGAAGCCGTTGAAACAGGACCTCTAGCTGAAATGATTGTTGGCCGCAACCCACTTTTTCTGGATATGATAGGTAAAGATGGCCCCAATGTCATGGCCCGGGAACTGGCCCGCCTGATACGCCCCGCTCATCTCCTTGATCCTATGACAACAATGATATCGGAACTTCTGGAGAATCGGGAAGACTCTTTTTACCGAGCCGTACATGGTATTCCCAACGGCGAAGGTGCGGGTATGATCGAGGCAGCCCGGGGAGCCTTGGGCCATTGGGTTAAGGTCCAGGATGGAAAAATTGCTCACTATCAGATAATTACCCCAACATCATGGAACGGTAGCCCGCGTGATGAACGTGGTGTTCGCGGAGCATGGGAAGAAGCCTTGATCGGCACCCCGATTAAAGATATTACCAATCCAGTGGAAGCAGGACATGTTGTCCGGTCCTTTGACCCATGCCTGGTGTGTGCGGTACACTCTCTGCAAAAGGGAAAGAAAAAGGGACTGTTATCCATAGGTTTTAAACGGTGAAAGCTGCCATAATCTGCATTGGCAATCGCTTTATCAGAGAAGATACAGCAGGGCTTGAGGTGCTGGCCAGATTAACGGAAATGCAGCCGCTGCCTGCCGAGATTGAGCTCATCGAAGGTGGCTTGGCCGGATTGAACCTCCTGCCGTTGTTAGAAAGGGGAGGCAGGGTGGTATTTGTCGATGCGGTTACCGGTTTTACTCAACCTGGTGAAATTGTTCTGCTGGATAGCCAGGAAATAATAAGCACCTGCGAGCAACTTCATTTTGATCATGGAGCAGGTTTGGCCTATTTACTTGCAGTCCTTCCCAAGGTGTGTGACGGAGAAATGCCGTCGGAAATTGTGCTTGTCGGACTTGAAGGTGAATGCACCGTACATACGATCCAACAAGCTGCAGAACTGAGTCTTCGCATAGCGGCTCATGGTTTAACGGTCATCAGGTGATGGAAAAAACGAGAGCAGAGATGCAGCGGGAAATCGACATGCTGCGTGGCGAGATCAAAGTTGCCAGAGAGGCAGCTGAGATTACCGCTGATTTTGTGGTTAAGCAGTTTGAACAAACCGAAAGAATGCTGCATCGATTCCAGACCGCTGATTCTGAAAGACAGGCGGTTTTAGACGCAGCGACTCAACTCTCAATCATCGCTACCGATCTAGATGGAACGATCCAACTCTTTAGCAAAGGGGCTTCGACACTGCTCGGTTACAACCCTGCAGAAATGATAGACAAGTGCAGCATCCTGTCCCTTCATCTGGCTGAGGAACTGGATCATTATGGGAAAAAGGTTAGTAACGTAAGCGGCACCGCCGGATCCGGCCTTCACGACATGAAGGTTTTCGACCAATTTGTTAAACAGAAACACAGCCGCGCTCAGGAATGGTTCTACGTATGTAAAGATGGCACGCACCTGCCTGTAAGTCTGTCTATCACCAGCCTGTACAATCCAGATGGGCGCATTGTCGGCTATCTTTTCACCGCCATGGATATGACGCTCCAGAAACAGATGGAACGGGAGTTGATCCACGCCAAAGAACTTGCGGAATCCGCCAATGCCTCTAAAGGTGATTTTCTGGCCCGAATGAGTCATGAAATACGTACGCCCATGAATGGCATTATAGGCATGGCCTCTTTACTGCAGAAGACACCACTTGAACCAAGACAGCATAATTATACGGAAAAGGTTCTGAGTTCTGCCAATACCCTGCTGCGTCTCATTAACGATATCCTCGATTTTTCCAAGATTGATGCCGGAAAGTTGCAACTGGAAGAAGTTCCCTTCTGTCTTGAAGATATCCTGGGCAATATTGTCAATGTTGTTGGCATGCAGGCTGAAAAGAAAGGTTTGGAGTTTGTCTTTCAGATAGATCCACAGATTTCCCCTCACCTGGTCGGTGACCCCCTGCGGCTGGGACAGGTGTTGATGAATCTGGCAGGCAATGCCATAAAATTCACAGAGAAGGGAGAAATTGTTATCTCAGTTAAGTTGGAAAACCGGTCCAAGGATGAAATAACACTTCGATTCTCCGTACGAGACAGCGGTATTGGCTTGCGACAGGAACAGATTGAAAACCTGTTCTCTGCATTCAGCCAGGCCGACGATTCGATTACCCGTAAATATGGTGGAACAGGTCTCGGGCTGGCTATTTGCAAACAGCTGACAGAGCTAATGGACGGTAAAATATGGGCTCTGAGCAAGCCAGGCATTGGTACCGAATTCATTTTTACAGCGAAATTAAAAACTTCGGATGAGACTCATGAACCAAGCGTGGACACTCCTGGCCTTTTACGAGGCCTTCGTGCCCTCATCGTCGATGATAATGAGGCAGCCCGGGACGTACTCTCTTCCATGTTGACATCATTGAAAATTGAAGTGAATACGGCGGTTGATGGAATATCGGCTATCACCCTTCTCGAACAGGCCATGCAACAAGGCCATCCCTATGATGTTGTTTTGCTGGATTGGATAATGCCCGGGATTGACGGTATCGAGACTGCCAAGAGGATCAGAGCCAATGCGTCTCTTGCCAAAGTTCCAGCTATGTTGATGGTAACTGCCAATGGCCGGGAAGAAGCGTATCTAGAGGCAGGCAAGATAGGTTTGAATGCATTCCTGTTAAAACCGGTATATGCCTCGGTTATGTACAATACCTTGTTGGATATTCTTGGTATCCAGACGACTTCAAGGTTCCCGACTGTTCAAAAGAAGATACAGACAGCGGATCTGAAAAATATCCAAGGAGCCCATATTCTGGTTGTGGACGATAACAGCATCAATCAGGAGGTGGCAACCGAGTTCCTTGAAGATGTTGGTATGGTGGTAACGGTTGCCTCGAACGGACAGGAGTGTTTGGACGCTTTGCAGCATAGACCCTATGATCTTGTGCTGATGGATATTCAGATGCCGGTGATGGACGGTCTGGAAGTAACCAGACAGATCCGCCGGAACAATCAGATTTCAAGATATGCCGATTATCGCCATGACAGCCCACGCCATGGCCGGGGACAGAGACAAGAGTCTGGCCGCAGGCATGAATGGACATATCACAAAACCTATCGATCAGACAGTACTTTACCAAACCTTAAAAGATTGGATACCGGAAAAACAGCCTGGGACACTCCCGTCTGCTCTTGGCAGGAAAAACAGTGTTTCGAGAGCAGACATTAATTCTTTGCCTTTTCTGCCAGGTATTAACCAGGTGGAAGCTTTTAAAGCTTTGGATCAGAATGAAGAGCTTTTTGTGAAGATACTCTATGATTTCAAAAAACGATATAGCGACTTACCGGCCATCCTGCGGGAACTTTCAGAGATAGGAAATTGGCAGGAAATTCAAGATAACGCACATACAATAAAGGGTGTTTCAGGGTATATCGGTTCGTCTTTCCTCATGAGAGCAGCGCAAAATTTGGAAGATGCCCTGAAAAATGATCAACGGGAGGATGCGGCTTCCTATCTCGTTTCCTTTATCAACGCACTCGATGAAATTCTCTCCACCCTCTCAGTACTCCCTGCTTTGCAAGAAGAACTTCTCATTCAGCCAAACCACAAGCTGAGGGAAGTCGGCTGGGAAAAAGAGGTTGAAATTCTGGTACGAGTGCTCATAGGAAAATTGAAAAAGGGAGAGGTCACAGCAGAAAAGCAGTTCGTCAATATAGAGAAACTGCTTTCAGGTGCTGGATTTAATAAACAATTAAAAACGATTGCGGAATTAATTGATGATATAGAATATGAACGTGCAGCAGATATGACAGAAATCCTGCTGAAAAGCATCCAGCAGCAACGTGAGAATTGATTATGCATCAGGAAGAAAAACCACGTATTCTGATTGTTGATGATGAAAAAATGAATTTGAGAGTGCTCGCCGATCTTTTGAAAGATGAGTATACACCAGTACTCGCCAGAACTGGTGAACAGGCGCTCAAGCATGCGTGTAGTGACTTCCCGCCGGATCTCATCTTACTTGATGTGATAATGCCGCAAATGGGGGGATATGAGGTTATTAAGAACCTGAAAAATAACGACAAAACTAATAATATTCCGGTTATTTTTGTTACTGCCCTAAACTCCATTGAGGAAGAAGAGCATGGCTTCAAACTTGGAGCGGTGGATTATATTACCAAGCCCTTCTCACCACCTATTGTCAAAATGCGGGTCCGCAATCACCTGCGAATAGTTCATCAGTACAAACTTCTGGATCAATTAGCCTATCTGGATGGTCTCACGGAAATATCCAACCGCCGACGTTTCGAGGAAGTCTTCAAGAAGGAATGGGCACGGTCAGACCGCAACAGGAGTCCATTTTCACTGGCAATGATCGATGTGGATTTCTTCAAACAATATAATGACCATTATGGTCATGCAATGGGCGACCTGACTCTTCGGAACATAGCCAATACTTTAGACAAAGTTCTCAGGAGACCAGCAGATCTTCTTGCCCGTTACGGAGGAGAGGAATTTGTTATGCTCCTGCCGGAAACGGATGCGGTCGCCGCAAAGCTCGTTGCCGATCGCTCCCTTCAGAATATTGTTGAACTCAACATTCCTCATCACTTCTCGCATGCGGCCAACATGGTTACTGTAAGTATTGGAATGGTCTCCATGTATATGGACGACAAGATATTATCGCAGACCTTTTTAGAGACGGCTGACCAGAACTTATACCAAGCCAAACAAAGTGGTCGTAACCGAGTAGTTTGCAGTATGCTCGGCCAACCTGTTCTTATTATTTAATGGTGCCGAGAATTCCTCTAATAGCGGCAGGCAGATCTCCCGGTAGCAGGACAACCTTGGAATTTGGAGAAGAAGATATCCCTCGCAAGGCCTCGATATATTTCTCCCCCAGCAGATAGACAATCGGCAGATCGTTATCACGAATGGCATCAGTCACTTTTTCAATGGCCGCCTGACTGGCCTCTGCCAAAACGATTTTTGCAGCGGCATCTCTTCTCGATGCCTCAAGCCGCCCTTCGGCTTGGAGAATCGCCGCTGATTTATCACCCTCTGCGGTAGTTACTGTCGCCCGTCGTTTACGTTCCGCCGCAGCCTGTTCCTCCATGGCGGTCTGCATCGTTTTAGACGGATTAATATCCTGAATTTCCACAGTCTTCATGGCAATGCCCCAGTCAGCGATGTCATCCGAAATAGCCTCTTTAAGTCTGGCCCGAATCACATTTCTATTAGAAAGGGCTTCGTCCAAATCCATTTCACCGACTATTGACCTGAGAGAGGTCTGAACCAACGTCTTTATGGCTGCCTCATAGTCGTCGACTCCGTAGACAGCCTTTTCAGGGAAGAGAATATTGATATAGGCAACAGCATTGGTGATGATAACCGCATTATCCTTGGTTATAACCTCCTGACTGGGTATATCCATGACAATATCCTTTGTTGTGACCTTATGGGCAACGGTGTCCATGTACGGGACGAGCAGGTTCAGGCCCGGTCCCAGCGTTGCATGGTACTTGCCGAGACGTTGAACGACAAATTTGGAGCCCTGCGGCACAATCCGCACTCCAAGGCTAATAGTAAAAACAACCAAGACCAGAAATATCACGGTTACAATCAGGCCTGCATTCATATCTTCGCCTCCCTATTTTTTTTGGACGATAAGGGTATTGCCGGAAACATTGATGACCGTCACCCGGTCACCCAGCGCCACCGGTTCCTGACAGATAAACTGCCATTCTTCGGCTCCCAAGAGTGGTGTTGTGAACTTGATCACGCCACGGGTGTTCTCATGCGGAATTCTTATTACCAGCCCGGATTGCCCGAGAACCGCTTCTAAGGAAATACCCGCCTTGGTTCTATCGATCATCTTCGGTTTAAAAACAAAAAACCACAAGACTGTAAAAAGGATTGAAGCAATGGCCCATAAAAAGATTTGCAGACTCATTGCCAAATCGGGGATGAACCAGGCAAGTCCCGCGACTAAGATCGCCCCACAGCCAAACCAAACAATAGTGAAACTTGGAACAACCAGTTCGAACATGATAAGTATCATGCCAAAAGCCAGCCAGTGCCAGGGTAGGATCGTAAACATACTTACCTTTTTACCGAAGATTCGAAACAGCTTTGTGCCTATCAAGCCGGCAAAATGAGATTTTTACAAAATGATAACCACCTACAAATAACATGGAATCGCTAAAAATACTGTTTATATTTGCCCGTAATAGATTTCCTACACTGCCGACGACAGAGATAACACCTATCGTTTTACCAGAGCTGCTGTACATCTCTTGCGACCGCAGGCTACTCGGGCAAAATTAGCTGGGCAAAATTGACAGAGCATCAAAAACCGGATATGATTTAGATACGGTTATTGGTCAGAGTTACTTGGCAAATTCAGGTGCCGCTAGATAATCGTATCACCTCACCAAAAGGCAAACGGAATTCCTGTTCGACAACGATAATTGCATCGTGCCCAGGGATCTTGAATCTGAGGGACTCATTTAAGCTCCTGAGTTCGTCAATCCTAACGCGCCGGTTCTCGTTTTGGTCGTTCTCAGGAATACTATCAAAAAGCCGTAGCGGTCCGACGACCGGAGACGGCAACATCTAACCCCCGCAAGGCACGGGGATTCTTTATACGGGAAATCATCTGTACTTATTAACCATTATGGAAGGAAACCGGGGGGTTCCAGCTATGATAAAAAAATGGGTATATCGCTTTGACGAGCTTGACGAGGTGGAAGCCTATGTCGGCGGTTCTTGGGACGGAGTAAAAGATTTGTTGGGTGGTAAAGGTGCCAATCTTGCGGAAATGGCCCGGATCGGTGTTCCGGTTCCAGCTGGTTTTATTATCACGACTGAGGCATGCAATAAATATCTGTCACTGGGGGAAAGACTTCCGGATGGTTTATGGAGTCAGGTTAGTGATGCCTTGAAATCCATTGAAAAAAATAGCGGGAAAAGGTTTGGAGATCCACAGAACCCGCTTCTACTTTCATGCCGTTCCGGAGCCCGGTTTTCCATGCCGGGCATGATGGACACCGTCCTCAATATCGGCATGAACGATGAGACGGTTCATGGAATGATTTCATCAACCGGCGATGCACGATTTGTGTACGACCTCTATCGCCGTCTGATCCAGATGTTCGGCAGTGTGGTAATGCATATCCCGGATGAAAAATTCGAGGCGGTTTTAACCAAAACGAGAGCAACTGCCGGGGTCAAAACGGAAGCGGAGCTTACTGCAAAGCACTGGATGGCAGTGACCGAGGAATTCAAGAATATTTTCCGGTTTCATACCCATCATCAATTCCCGACGGAACCCTATGCCCAACTGCAAATGGCAACGGAGGCGGTGTTCATGAGCTGGAACGGCAAACGGGCCATAGCCTATCGAAATGCCGCAGGCATTCCTCATGACCTCGGCACCGCGGTAACCATAGTCGCCATGGTCTATGGGAATCAGGGAGATGACAGTGCCACCGGAGTTGCCTTGACCCGGAGTGGGACTACCGGTGAAAAAAGAATCGAAGGCGATTACCTGACCAATGCTCAGGGTGAAGATGTGGTTGCGGGTATCCGTCAGACAAAGGATATCGCAGAACTAAAAACAGAGATGCCAAGGGTGCATGGTGAGTTCGAAAAAGTAGCGGTTTTACTTGAGCAGCACTATCGGGAGATGCAGGATGTCGAATTCACCATCGAAAAAGGTAAATTATGGATGTTGCAGACCCGGGATGGGAAACGAACTTCTCAGGCAGCGGTCAGGATTGCTGTGGATATGGCTGAAGAAGGGCTTATAACCCGTGAAGAAGCGGTCATGCGGATCACCCCTGAACAGATCGATTTCTTCCTTCATCCGCAGTTCGACAGCGAAGCTTTAAAAGTGGCCAAAGCCAATGGTAAACTTTTGGCCAAGGGGCTGAATGTCTCCCCAGGAGCCGCGGTCGGGGTCGTTGCACTTGACGCCGATCTGGCTGAACGTTGGGGAAAAAGGGAAGGTAAGCCGGTTATCATGGTCAGACCGGAAACAAAACCGGACGATGTCCATGGTATGCTGGCGGCGCAAGGGATACTGACAAGTCGCGGTGGACGAACGAGTCACGCGGCCCTGGTTGCCCGGCAATTCGGCAAACCTGCTGTGGTCGGCGTATCCGAGCTTGAAATAGACTTCACCAGACGCCAAGTAAAAGTGGGTGATATCACCATCAGGGAAGGCGAGTACATCTCAGTTGATGGCACTGCAGGCGAAGTCTATCTCGGTAAGATGGCGACAAAAGAGCCTGACATGAAAGACACCTCTCTTCTGAAAATTCTTTCCTGGGCGGATGATTTCCGGACACTCGGGGTCTGGGCCAATTCCGATTATCCGGTTGACGCCAAACGCGCCAGGGAATACGGGGCTGAGGGAATCGGGTTGTGCCGGACGGAGCACATGTTTATGGAAAGCGAAAGACTGCCGTTGGTGCAAAAAATGATTATGGCGGATATGGAGATCCATAGAAACGAGGCGATACAGGCGCTTCTCCCCTTTCAACGCGAAGATTTCTCGGGGTTGTTCCGGGTGATGGATGGCCTGCCGGTGGTAATTCGCCTTATCGATCCCCCTTTGCACGAGTTTCTGCCGGACCATATGTCACTGATGCGGGACCTCGCGGACCTGAAGATACAACTTCAGCACGCGCAAAGACTTGAGGACATCGACACGCTGCTGCAACAAGTCAGGGAAAAAGAACAGATTCTACAAAGAGTAGAAAGCCTGCGCGAGGCGAACCCAATGCTCGGTATGCGAGGCGTACGGTTGGGCAACCATCTCCCGGAACTGACGAAAATGCAGGTCAGGGCCATTTTTGAAGCGGCATGCATCGTATCCAGGGAAGGTGTGGATGTAAGACCGGAAGTTATGATCCCGCTTACGAGCCATGTCAATGAATTAAAATTCCAGCGGGAACTGCTGGAGAACGAAGCACGAGTCATCATGGAAGAGCAGGGGATGGAGATTAATTACAAGTTCGGCACGATGATTGAAATACCTCGTGCGGCACTCACTGCCGATCAAATAGCTGAACAGGCAGATTTCTTTTCTTTTGGTACTAACGATCTTACCCAAACGACCTTCGGGATTTCACGGGACGATGCTGAATCGGGATTTCTTATTGAATACATCATGCATGGTATTCTTCCGGCCAATCCATTTGATACGATTGATAAAGACGGCGTCGGTGAATTGATGCGAATCGCCGTGCAGAAGGGTCGACAAACGAAACCCGAGTTGAAACTTGGCATATGCGGCGAACATGGCGGTGAACCTCGATCCATAGAAATTTGCCATAACCTTGGCTTGAATTATGTCTCATGCTCACCGTTTCGAGTGCCGGTCGCACGCCTCGCTGCCGCACGAGCTGCCTTGAAAGCCAAGATGCAGGCAAAGACCATCGGGACAAATAAAGAAATAGGGCAAGTGAGGTGAGAGGCAGTAATCTTCTAACCCCGGTAACCTGTAAGAAAGACGGGATAAGTACCTTACAGATTATTTTCTTGCAAAATAATCTGTAAGGTACTAAGGGAATCCCAATCGGCCCCCAACATGTCTTCACCTTGGGGGCCGTTTTTTCTACCGCCTAGTTTTCATGAGCCACCTGAAGTTCCTGCAGCGGAGTGCCATTCTTTTGGGCAAGTGGAAAGCTGAGGGTAAAGGTTGTACCGACTTCAGGAGTTGACTGTACATCAATATAGCCCTGATGAGCCTCGACCACTTCTTTTACAAGGGCCAGACCGAGTCCGGAGCCGGTTATATGGCGGGTGGCTTTACCTTTTACCCTGAAAAACCGGTCAAAGATATGAGCCACATCCTCCTTGCTGATACCGATTCCTGAATCCTTCACCGAAAAATTGGCAAAGCCTCCGGAGACCGAGGTCGAAAGCACGACCCGCCCTCCTTCCGGGGTATACTTTACGCTGTTTGAGACAATATTCATTATCGCCGTACGCATATGGTCATAGTCTACATTAAACCACCATTCCTCTCCACACGGCTCATAGCTGAGGCTTATGTTTTTTCCTTCTGCCTGCGGGGTGGTGATTTCGATCACATCGCGAATTATATCCTCGCCCTTCACCGGCTCAAGGTTAAAAACCACGTTACCGCTTTCCAGTTTTGAAAGGTTCAGCAAGTTATCAATGAGTCGCAGGAGATCTTTGGTCCGGGTGGTCATCCGGGTATGCAGTGCGTGACAAGAGCTTGCAGACTCATATTTACAACCAACCTGCAAGGCGTAGATCATCTGCTCAACAGATGCCAAAGGCGATTTTAGTTCATGGGCTACCATGGCCACGAAATCGGATTTCATCTGGTCGATTTGCTTATGGGCACTGACATCCTCAAAGGTGGTGACCGAACCAATTACTTCCCCCCGTTCGGTTGTCACAGGAGCACAGTAGGCGCGGAGGTATTTTCTGGAAATAGCCCCCGGCGCAAACTCCCGAGTCACTACCACGGATTTACTCACCGCCTCGGTCACCATATCTGCCGCAGCCTGGTCCCGGATAGAAGCCGAAAGTTGCTTGCCGATCACCGGATCGGTCTGTATCTCAAGGATCTTGATGGCCGCAGGATTATGGAGCACCACAACGCCGTCTGCATCGGTTATGATGACAGCCTCGGCCATGCAACTGAATACCGATTTCAGACGGCTGTGGGATTTATCGATGGCCACAAGCCCTCGGTTCTTTTCTTCCCGCAGCTGTTCTGTTTCCGCGCGCATGGACAGCCTGTCAATGGCCCGATCAACGACCACCCGGATATAGTCGGGCGTAAAAGGCTTGCCGACAAAATCAAAGGCACCCTGCTTCATGGCGGAGACCGCCTTGGTGACCGTAGCAAAACCGGTTATAACAATGACCTGCACATGGGGTTGGTTTGCCCGTATCCAATCCAGGACCGCAAAACCGTCCAGACCAGGCATCATCAGATCGGTCAGGACAATATCAAATTCCTTTTCCTTGAGCAGCGCCAAACCCCGGTCTCCATCTTCTGCTTTAGCGATATGGTAGCCTCTCTTGGACAAGGCTCGTTCGACACCTTCCCGGATAACCTTTTCGTCATCAATGATTAAAATGCGCACATTATCCATATCGTTTTCCCGGTTGCTGAGGGCGAAACAAGTTAAGGAACAATCCTCCAAATACTTCTCCTCTTTGCAGCCGAAGAAGAAGCAGTTGGAGGAATTCTGTCTACTTCAACCAGCTTTTAATAAGTTCAAGCAATTCGGCAGGTTCTACCGGTTTGGGCATATAATCTTCCGCTTCACTTTCCAGCATATCGCGATGGGTATAGGTACTGGTTGTTACCCGGTCCGCAACGGCGGTGAGCAGAATAATAGGAATTTTGGCTGTTTCCTTGTTACCTTTTAGCCTGGCACATGCTTCATGGCCGTTCATGACAGGCATCATCACATCCAAAACAATGAGGTCCGGTTTTTCCTCTTCAACTGCTTCCAGCCCTTCCTTACCATCATAGGCGACCCTCACTTCATAACCGCCGCTTTCAACGATTACTTTGACAGCTTCAACAAAATCAGGATCGTCGTCTACAAGCAGGATCTTTTTTTTCTCAGCCATTTCTTTCCTCCGTTATGATTGCTAACCCCGCTGAAAATCGCGGGACTCCTTTTAGTACCCCCTTGAGGGGTATAAGTTCTTTCACGAAATGATTTCCTTGAAAAAAACCAAGAACATCATTTCTAAGTCACTAAATGGATTTTCTCTCTTTCTCATTCGACTACAGGTCGGGGCAGCAGTCCGGCACCACCAATGATTTGTTCCAGCTTTTCCTCCCATTCAATGGCCATCACATGGACACCGGCAATGCCCTCCATCTCCTTTAATTCCTGAATCTGCTCAATACACATCTCAATGCCTTTCTCAGCCTGTTTGTCCTTTGGCTCGGCAGCGATACGGTTGACCACCTCATCAGGAATATCCATTCCGGCAACCATCTTGCGCATAAATTTAGCCATACCGGCAGATTTCAATGGTGTGACTCCGGCCAGGATTTTGATTTTTTCGTGCAAGCCCTCTTTTTTGGCCAGCTCCAGATATTTTTTAAATTTTTCCATGTTATAAATACACTGGGTCTGGACGAAATCGGCTCCGGCCTCCATCTTCAACTTCAGGCGCGGCACCCGGATCTCAAAGGGATCGGCAAAGGGATTGACAGCGCAGCCGATATAAAACATCGGAGCTCCCTGGAGTTTATCCCCAGAGGGGAAGATCCCTTCGTCCCGCATGGTTTTCGCTAAATGGATCAGCTGCATTGAGTCGATATCAAAGACATTTTTTGACTGGGGATCATCACCGAATTTCTGGTGATCGCCGGACAGGCAGAGCAGGTTGCGCACTCCCATGGCCGAGGCCCCGAGCAGGTCCGATTGCAGCGCAATCCGATTGCGGTCCCGAACGACCATCTGTATCAACGGCTCTATCCCCTCCTCTTTAATCAACAGGCAGCCCGCAAGAGAACTCATCCGGACTACGGATGTCTGATTATCGGTAACATTACAGGCATCTACGTTCCCTTTTACAAAGGCCGCCTTCTTCCGGACGATGTCCGGGTCGGCACCACGGGGAGGACCGCATTCCGCTGTGACTGAAAAGTGTCCCGCCGCCAGTACCTTTTCCAGATTGCTTCCCGATTTCATTAGATCATGTCCTCCCTGATAATTCGGCGTGGACCGCCATCTCTTGAGGAATTCCAACCCTTATATGGTTTCAGCTTGCCATAGTTTTCCATTTGTCCGAGAGCAACCAGCCGATCGATAATGAGCTGCCAGCCGCATTTAACCTCTTTATCCACTTCGCAGATCCCTTGCACAGAACCGCCGCAGGGGCCGTGAAAAAGCGATTTAGCGCAACGGGTGACGGGACAGATGCCACCTGTCAAATGCAGAACACAATCCCCACAACCCTGACATCTTTCCGACCACTCACCCTGCCGCACGGTTACCCCCAAAAAGCCGGTATTGATGCCCGGCAGAGAAGGTGTAGTGGTGAATTTTTCTGCCAAAAACTGAATCCCGGCCCCGCAGGCGATGGATAAGACCGCCTGGTAATCTGCTATGTAAGGACGCATCTGCTCGACATATTCAGGGTCACACTGCCGCTCGAGGCTGACCTCCCGGATATTGATTTTCCTGCCGGCTGCTTCTCTGGCCAACCGCAAAGTCGAAGCCAGTACCTGCACCTCTTTTTCCCCGCCGACACGACAAACAGTCACACAACCATGGCAACCAGCCAGGACAATGTTGTCATATGGCTCAAGCATCTCCAAGATCTCCTCGATGGGTTTCGGTGTTCCTGTTATCATGTTGCCTCCTTCTCTGTTACTACCTGATTGCCGGCACGCACCATATTGATGGGACTCGGTCCGATTTCTCGAATTTGAGCTACAAACTCATTGGCAAACGCGGCGAATTTTGACCCTTCTCCCGCACTCAAATTGTACATTCTGATGCGGTTAGGTCCAATCTTGATTCGCTCAAGAATTGCATACACCCTCTCAACCCGTGCCCGGGCACGAATATTTCCGGATACATAATGACAGTCTCCCTCAAGGCAGCCGACCACCATCACTCCATCCGCACCGTTTTCAAAGGCTTTCAGCAACAGCGATTCATCAATCCTTCCGGTACAGGGCAGCATGACGATACTGATAGCCGGGGGATACGTTCTTCTCTCCGAACCTGCCAGGTCCGCGGCAGAGTACGCTCAGTGACGGCAGGCAAAAACAATGACACTGGGTGAAAAGTCATGCATAGGTTTTATTCCTCCCGAAAATTACCTTCATTCCCAGCCCCTTGAGGGGGACTCTGTATGGTACTAAGACGCGGTGTACGCTTCAATTTTGGCTTTTATATTCTCGTCATCATAACGGCCGAGGGTAATGGCCTTGGCCGGGCACTCCGCCACACAGATACCGCAGCCCTGACAGAGGGCCGGGTTGATCTCCGCCGAATGCTGGTCATTGATAAACGGCACCCCATACGGACAGGCCCGGACACAAGTCAGACAGACCGCGCAGTTGGTCGGATCAACTTTGGAGACCATTCCCGACATTTTTTTGCTCTTTTTGGAAAGTAACGTAGCTACCCTGGCCACAGCTGCCTGGGCCTGGACAATGGTCTCGCTGCTGCTTTTCGGTCCATGGGCGGTTCCCGCCATAAACAGCCCTTCACTCGGCAGATCGACCGGCCGCAGCTTAGCATGTGCCTCAATGAAAAAGCCGGCACCATTTCTCGGTACCCGCAACATAGAAGCAAGTTCCTCGGTATCCCTCGGTTTCATGCCGGTGGAAAGTACCAGGAGATCGGGGTGCAGTTTGACTGGAAGACGAACTGACGGATCGGTTACGGTGATCTCAATCCCCGTCTCTGCGAGGTTGATCTCGGCAGGATTCTCCTTAGGATCAAAGCGGATAAAATTGATACCGGCCTGACGGGCCGCCCGGTAGTCGAGCTCGCCCAGACCATACGTGCGCATGTCGCGGTAGAGCACATCGACTCTCGCCTCGGGAAACATTGCCTTGAAACGCAGGCTGTTTTTGATCGCATGATTGCAGCACACCCGGGAACAATAGGGCAGATAGTCGTCATCCCGTGATCCTGCACACTGCAGCATGACCACGCGGGAATGCTGCCAGTCGGCTCCCTTACCGTTTTCAAGAGCCGCCTCAAAATCGGTCTGGGTCATAACCGAATCGATGTGTTCCCAGGCCATGGATTTCCGGCCGATATTCCTCGGCTCCGGTGGCAACCAGAATCGCTCCATGCTTGAGTGTCCGTGTCGCCCCTGAAGGCATCGCAATCTCTGTCTCAAAGGAGCCGACAAAGCCGGACTGGTCCACTACCTCGCTGCTGGTAAAGACCCTGATCCTGTCATCGGCCGTAATTTTTTCGGTTAATGTTGCAAGGAAATCAGCAAATTTGCGGCCATCGGCGCTTCGCCTAAGGTTCCGTAGCTGGCCCCCCAGTTGCGGTTCCCGCTCGATGAGATAGACGCCGAACCCCTGCCGCGCCGATTCCACGGCAGCGGTCATTCCGGCAACACCACCACCAACAATGAGCAACCGGGAGTCGACCTCAAACTCAAGCTCCTCGAGAGCCTTGCCGACCGTGGCATTGGCGACCGCCATGCGGGTCAACCTCTTGGCTTTTTCCGTAGCCAGCTCCGGATCGTTGGGATGGACCCAGCTGCACTGGTCGCGGATATTGGCCATATCAAAGAAGTATTTGTTGAGCCCTGCCTGCTGCAGCGTCGACTGAAAGAGCGGTTCGTGGGTGGTTGGCGAGCAGGCGGAGGTGACCACCCTGTTCAACCGGTGCTTTCTCGATGATTCCCCGCATTCGTTCCTGTGAATCCTGGGAACAGGTATAGAGCGGATGTTCGGCATAAACCACCCCGGGCAGCGTCTTGGCGTATTCACATACCGCATCGACATCGACCACCGAGGCAATATTGGTGCCGCAGTGGCAGATAAACACACCTATCCGCAGTTCGTCATCCGGCCCTGGGGCCCTCTCCGGAGGAAGCACTTCCTTGGTGATCAAACTGCCACGCGCCTCGGCAAGACTTGCCGAGGCGGCTTCCGCGGCAGCCGATGCTTCACAGACCGTCTCCGGAATATCTTTTGGTCCGCTCGCCGCCCCGCTGACATAGATCCCCGGCCGTGAGGTGGCCAGCGGCTGGTAGCAGTCGGTCACAACAAATCCGTACCGGTCGAGCTCTATGTCAAATTTCCCGGCAAGATCCTTGGTCTTTTGCGGTACCTGGATACCGACCGAGAGCACCACCATATCGAACTGTTCCGTCTGCCTTTTACCGGACTCGTCTACATAGCGCAGTTCGAGGTCGCCGGTAACCGGATCCTCAAAGATCCTGCTGACCATGGCCCGCACATACCGAACATTGTGTTCCTTGGCCCTGGCCACATAAGCATCAAAATTCTTGCCGAAGGAGCGCATATCTATAAAGAAGATGGTCGGTTCGATTGACGAATCATGTTCTCTGGCGATATAAGCCTCTTTGGTAGCATACATGCAGCAGACCGAAGAGCAGTAATCACGGTTACAGGAGTGATCCCGGGATCCGACGCACTGAATCCAGGCAATTTTCTTTGGATGTTTATTATCGCCTGGCCGGGCGACCGTGCCGGAGGTTGGACCCGAGGCGGAAAGAAACCGTTCAAATTCAATACTGGTCACCACATTTTTATACAGGCCATAGCCGAACTCGCCCCGCAGCCTGGCGTCAAATACCTCGAATCCAGGGGAGAAGATAACCGAGCCGACATTGATCTCCTCTTCGGTCTCAAGGTGGTCATAATGGATGGCTCCGACGCCGCAAATGGTGGCACAGGTACCGCATGCACCACTATTGAGTTGAACACAACTCGCTTCATCGATGACCGGAACCCTCGGCACAGCCTGGGGATAATGGATATTGACCGGTTTTCGCCCGTTCAACCCTTCATTAAAACGATTGAGCAGCGGTCGCGGCGTTCGGTTGGTAACCTGGTCGATAGAGAGATAGTTGACCGGACAGACTGACACACAGGCCCCACAGACCTGGCAGATGTCGACACTGGCTTCAATCCCCTCTTCCACCATTTTCAGGGCGCCAATGTTCATCACCTTTTCGCAGGTGATGGCGCAGAGACCACAACGTATGCAATCCTTAGGTTCCGGCCCACTGAACTGTTTGGTCAGAGCTTCCGACCTGGCATAGACGGCGGCACCGACACTTTTTTCCAGATCGGGTGCGTCGTCGACCCTGATCGCCAGGAATTTTTCCGGGCAGGCCACCAGGCAGGCGCCGCAACCGGTACATTTTGCCTGATCGATGACCGCCTTCTGTTTTTTCTCCCAGCTGACCGCGCCGTGCAGACAGGCACGATGACATAATCCGCACATGGCACAAGCATCTTCATCAACTGTAAAAGTCCACTTATGCGCCGAGGTTGGTTGAGGCAGGCCCGGTCCTCTAACGAGCCGTTTCTCCTTACCCTTCGCTCGGATCTTTTTCTCCCCTTCCTTCGGCAGTTCCGGGAAGTGGGAGAGCTGGGTGACAGGGCAGACAATCTCACAGAGCCCGCATCCGGTACAGGCGCCGACATCGACATAGCGGGCATGTCGGACTATGGTGGCAGTAAAATTACCGGCATCCCCCGAGAGAGCCTTAACCTCGCTATGGGTGAAGAGTTCGATATTTTTATGGCGTCCCACCTCCACGAGTTTTGGCGAGACGATACACATGGAACAATCGTTGGTCGGAAAGGTCTTATCCAATTGGGCCATCTTGCCGCCGATGGCGGGGGAACTTTCCACCAGATAGACCTTGATTCCCGCATTGGCAAGATCAAGTGCCGACTGCATTCCACTGATACCGCCTCCGATAACCATGACGGACCCGGTAAGTTTTTTGGCGCTGCTTGAAAAAGTATTGAGGTTTCCTGTCATGCCGAACCCTCCTTGCTGATTGATGCATCACTCAGGACTCTTTTGAGCACATCCGGGGAAACCAGATGAACCTTCTGCTGCTTGGTGGGATAGGTACCGCTGAGAGCCGCAGCGATCAACTCAGTTGCAAAGAACACAGGTAATCCCGGGCCAGGTCCTCCTGCTGCCGACTGGCGACTCTCAACATTGGCCTGACACATTGGACAATCAGTCACCATCGCGGTAGCCCCTGCCCTTTTGGCAGCGGTGACGATATCTCCCACCAGTTTCTCCGCGATATCGGGCCGGGCCATCGTCAGGCTTCCCGAACAACATTCAGTTCGGTGAGACCAGGCAACAGCTTTGGCACCAATAGCGGAAACGATCTTTTCCAGGTTTTCAGGCATCTCCCAGTTGGGAGCATCAGTTACCCGTGGATTGCGCAGGGAGAGGCAGCCGTAGTAACAGGCTATGGCCAGTTCTCCCAGGTCGATGACCACCTTTTCTTTGATGGCGGCAAGTATTTCCGGTCTGGCCAGAAAGGTGCTGATATGAATGATCTCAAAGGCCGGTGCATAATTTTTTGGATCCACATCCCAAAGAGTCGGAGTCTCCCGGAGCGCCTTGTCCGCCGCCTTCAACCTCTGAAAACAGGCGGCACAGGGAACAAGGATATCGTGTTTAGCATCGGCTGCGAGCAGCAGGTTACGCATGGGCAGACGCATCCCTACCTCATGGTCGGTCATGTGGGCAGACGAGGCCCCACAACAGTTCCAGTCCGGGATCTCGACCAGCTCAATATCCAGTTTGCCACAGATTTCCCGTACCGACTGATCATAATCAAGCGCTGTTCCTTTGAGGGAGCAACCGGGATAGTAAGAGAGTCTCATCTGTCATACTCCTTTCCCTTGCCGGAGAATATTTCTTTGATCTCGGATTTATTGTCAACCGAATGGGGAACCAGCTTGAGCTTGCCTTTTAAGAACATGTTCAGACCAAGCTTCATATCACCCATCAGATCACCGGATTTGATCTTGTAATTCGCGATCATGCCAATCTCGTAGGCCTTGCCCCACCTGCTGACGGAACCAAGGAAGGATTGATGAAAGAGTGGAATGCGCGGCTCGGCAGGCACTATTCCTTTTCTTAAGGCAAGTTCCCTCAGAACATCCATCAGTCCGGCAATTTCAATCTCGTTCGGGCATCTCGTGGCACAGGTTTCACAGGCAGCGCATAACCAGATAGCATGGCTTTGCAGCAGCAATTCCTCCTGACCATATGCTGCAAGCCGGACTACTTCCATAACATTCAAATCAAAAAAATCACCAATGGGACAACCGGCTGAGCAGCGCCCGCACTGATAACAGGCCTGCACGTCGATATTTCTTGTTTTTAGTTTCCTGAGGAATTTTTCACTCCGTTCATCTGGGGAAATACAGTTTTTATCCATGGTTCTCTCCAGTCAAATTTTCCATGACAACCGGAAACCTAAGGGTGAAGGTGGTTCCTGTCTCAGGCGAGGAAGTAACCCTGATTGAGCCTTTATGTTCTTTGACTATCGCATAGGAGACTGACAGGCCAAGCCCGGTTCCTTCACCCGCTGCCTTTGTTGTAAAAAATGGCTCGAAGATTTTCTCCAAAAGCTCCTCTTCAATGCCAGGTCCTGTGTCTTCTATGGTGATTTCGTTGATATCATTGTTGGCTCTGACTCTGCTGGTGATGCACAATCGACCATTGCCGTCCATGGCCTGAACAGCATTAACCACGATATTCATGATTACCTGATTCAGTCTGATTGCATTGCCGAAGATGGGCGGCAGTTCAGGACTCAGCTCCCGGTTGATAATAATATTCTGAAAAAGCGGCTGATGCTGAAGTATGGTGAGTGTTTTCAAGATGACATCGTTTAAGTTGACCAGCTCCATCTCATAGGTGGTTTGATGGGAGAATTCCAGCAGATCGGCAACTATGACCTTACATCTCTCCGCCTCATGGATAATTGTCTCGAGGTCACTCGATAACGGATGCTCCGCACCCAGATCCTCCTGAACCAGATTGGCATACAGCATAATCCCTGACATCGGATTGTTTATTTCATGGGCGACTCCGGCCGCAAGACGCCCAAGACCAGCCATCTTTTCCGACTGCATCAACATCCTGTGGGTTTGCTCAAGGTCTTCTTCAATCTGTTGCATAGCCCTCAGATCCGTGAACAGGCCAAAAGTAGCAATCTCCTGATCATGGTCGTAAATGATCCCTCCCGAAAAACTAACTGGAATATCGTGCCCCTTCTTATGCTTAACAATCAGTTCATGACGTAGCAGCTTGCCTTTGCCACCAAAATTGCTGCTCCGCATCCTTTTGATCAGTTCGTAGGCGACACCCTCATTATAGAGCCGGGTGACGTGGAGAGACCGGGTATCTACTTCATTGTAACCAAGCAGAGATTGTGCCCCTTGATTAAAAATCATTATGTTGCCTTTCATATCGGAGGCAATAATTCCATCAACAGAACTGTCTATAAGGTTATGGAAAAAGGCGTTGCGGCGTCTAAGCCTACCCTCAAGATCTTTTTGTTGTGTAATATCTATAAGATACACAAGGTAATAATCAGTACCTATGGGTGGGAAAACAACCACAGCACTCAAGATGCACCGTTCATCGTTCCTGGTGAATTCTATTTCATGACGTATCTTCCTGCCATTTTCCCTGCCTCGCTGCTCAAAGTGGTCTCTTATGAGGAGGAACAGTTCACTATTATGTTCTCCCAGAAGCTCTCTGAAACTGCCTCCATCCAATTTCCCATAAGAAACCCCCAAAAACCTGCTGGCTGCAGGATTGGCATGGATCACCCCATGGTCCGGCCCCACTACCACGACGCCATTGGGCGTTTCTTCGAGGATAGTGTGAAGATAATGGTAAGGACCCAGATCTTGGATCAATGAATCTGTATCCCGGTTTGCTGTCGAGAGAACGGCTATGGTATTCACTGCGCCCTAGCGACCAATTGAGTCCAAAAATTCAGGTAACCTGTCCCTCCAACCCATAGCATGTAATACAACTCCTTCTCCAAGTCGGGCCAGATCTCTTACAAGCTCCGCCGCAACCTGCATCCCGGCATCCTGTTTAACCGGGGCTTCCATCATCTTTTTCAAAAATTCCTGTGGAATTGACGGCACTCCCGGCAAATTATTAAGGTAGCGCACCATCGTTACGGATTTTAAAAACATCAACGAAGTAAAGAGCTTGATGCCTGTTTGCTCGGCAAATGGAATAAACTGTTCGATAATATTCAAATCATAGGTCGGTCCAAGGGTCACTGCCTGCACCCCATATTGTTCGAGCTGCTTGAAAAATTCAGCTCGCTCCCTGTTAAAATTTACATCATCGGAAAGATCGATTGCCACCCCGATATTAAAATCAGTGGCACCATCAAGGGATTCGCCGGCCAGGTCCTTGCCGTTATTGAGGGCAAAGACACATTTCAGCATGGACACCAGATCAAGATCACCACTCGTCCTCACAACCGGCTGATCCCCTTCGGCCGGATCATGACCTTCTTTGATGACAATACTTTTAATTCCAAGAGCAGCAGCGGACAGGAGGTCCGCTTGAAAGGAAATTCGGTTTCTGTCTCTGCCGGTAATGATCATTTCCGGCTCAAAGCCTTTTTCTTTTAGAGCCAGGCAAGGAGCTATAGGCGACATGCGCATGATCGCGTGTTCGCTGTCGGTCACCCGTGCACCGTCCACGCGCCCCCGTATCTGCAAAGCTGTATTGAGAAAAGTGTCCAGATTCACCCCTTTTGGCGGATCAATCTCTGCAATAAGTGTGTACCTGTCGTTGGTGGGAGAGCTGGTTTCTTGAGCGGCGTCCATTGAACCTCCTGTAAGATGAGAATGAGTTACTATTTCTTAGGGAGAGTGGAGATTTTGTGCATGAAATTAAGGATCGACCGGACCAAGCAATGGGAATCGACCTTTTATATCAATTTCATTTAACTAATAATTCAAAGCAATTTCAACATAAATAATCAGAGTTGCTGTTTATTGAAATATTAACACTAACTCTATCGCTTAGCATCAATTTCTTAACGAAAAAAAAAGTTGCTTGGTCAAAATTTTTATACCATTTCCAGAGAGGTCGGGTATCGTTTAGCCACATGTAGTATACTTGGCTTTGTTTTTTCGTGTAAAAGAAACACCTTCGTACAAGCACTTCGTCCCCCTCAAGGGGGGTAGTTAGTCTATACTGAGATAAGGATATGAGCTTTCAAAAAGAACAAATTTTCAAAACTTGCCCCATGTGTGCAAAAAAGTGGATGAGCCGGGATAGCTTTCTGGATGATCCGGAGTTGAATTTCAATGGATATCAGGCAAATTTTGCTCTTATGGAACAGGGTCTATTCTACTTTACCCATGAAAATAAGGACTGTGGATCGACTATGATTTTGAAGGCAGAGATGTTTATTTCTCTCTATACCGGAACCAAATACCAGAATAATAAAAAATTGTCCGAACAATGCCTAGGGCTTTGTCTTGACCGTAATCAGCTTGATCGATGTCCGAAACATTGCGAATTTGCCTTTGTGCGTGAGATCTCGCAGATAATTAAAGACAGGTTACAGCAGACGGAGGTCTCTCAGTTACGGTAACAGTTCGATACGCGAACAATACGTACCGCTGTAAGGAATGAAGACCAAGGCTTTATCGCCGATACCCGGTTTTTCCAAGCGATACTGCTCGGTAGAAAGCACCAGAGCCAGTTTTACTCCCACGTCAAGGACAACTCGGATCCTGCCACTATCCTGAGAGAGATTGGTGATATGTCCGCTCAAGAGATTGCCTTCGGCAGGATTTGTCGCTTTGGGATTGAAAAGGATCTTGTTCGGATCGATATGGAGCTTAGCGACATGTATGTTATCGGGCAAGATATGCATTGGAAGTTTTAGAAAAAGCTGTCCGGTAAGCTGACAGAGGAAACCTTCTTCCAGGCGATCTATGACAGTTACACGATAAATGTTTTCGCTGGCGATGTCGGATAAAGCACCGTTTTGCAAAAGCAGGGTATGGTCGGCAAATCGTTGTCCCTGAGAAAGATAATGAGTTGAAAATATGATTGAGGCATTTCGTTCTTGGTTAATTCTCTCGATAATCCTCAGAATAATCTCCTGGTTCTCATTATCCACGTTGGCAGTTGGCTCGTCACAAAGCAACACTTCCGGTTGTAAAACCAATGCTCTTGCCAGGGCAACACGTTGAGTTTCTCCTCCCGATAGCCGCTGGGCATCGTAGTCGGCAAAGCTCTCCATCCCAACCAATTCCAGTGCCTCTTTTATCCGCGGCCTCCGCTCCTTCGGAGCCACCTTGCGAACCTTCAGCCCGAATTCGACATTTTTCCAAACCGAACCAGTGAACATAATGGGATTCTGGTCAAGCAGCACTACCTGCCGGCGCAAGGCATACAGTTGTTTTTCCTCAAACAGGACCTGAGTGTCTAAAAATTGCATATTCCCGCAGCTCGGCTTATCCAGAAAAGCGAGGATTTTCAATAAACTCGTCTTGCCCGAACCGTTCGGTCCGATCAAGGTGTAGATCCGATTGGGCACAATCTCAAGCTTGTCGATATTTAAGACAGTACGGCTGCCGTGGCTTCTCTTAAGATTATCCAGTCTATACAGCATCATTTCCGGTCCTGCCCTGCAAGAGGTGGAACAGCATATTGATCAAAAAAGCAAAAGTCATGAGGGTTATACCCAGGGCCACCGCCAAAACAAATTCTCCTTTATCATATTCCAGTGCCATTGCCGTCGTCATAGTTCTGGTGAACCCTTTGGCGTTGCCACCCAACATCATACTGATCCCCACCTCGGCTATCACCCTGCCAAATGCGGCGATCACTGCAGCAAAGATTCCGTAACGCGCTTCTTTGAGAACCACCAGCGCCATTTGATTACGACTTGCCCCCAGAGTGAGGGCGGTCATGCGATATCGTTTGTCTATCCGACTGATGGCGGCAATAGTCAGAGTCATAATCACCGGCACAATGAGGATTACCTGACCTACAACAATTGCTGTTTGAGTATAGAGAAGATCGAGAGAGCCAAGAATGCCACGCCTGGAAATAAAGGAATAAACCAGCAGACCAATGACCACGGTAGGCAGCGCCAGCAAAGTGTTTAAACTTGTCAACACCAGTCGTTTTCCAGGAAAACTTGAAGAGGCGATGATAAAACCACCCGGAATACCGAATACTGAAGCAATCAGAGTGGCTGAAAAACTCACCTTGAGCGACACCAGGACAATCTCAACCAGTTCCGCATCAAAAGATGCGAACAACAACAGCGCAGACCGAAAACTGTCAAATAACAAATCCATCAGCTCGTTACACTCCGGAACCCGCTAAATTAATCAAGACTGCTTAGTGTCTTACAGAATATTTTCATTGATGGCGTCGTAAAAACTCTTCATCTTGTTCGTTGTTACAATTTTTCTATCATTACGACATACCGTATGTACGCAGTAATGATCGAAAAATTGCACGCCTCCAATATGAAACTTTTTACTTATCCATCGAAAATCGAAGTTTTTACGAGTTTATCTTCATTCATAAAAACAAGAAAAATAATCTGTGAAACACACTTATCCCGCGCTCTTCAGCGGGGTTAAATGAAGAAGGGAGGCATATGCGAACATAGCCCCCCAGCCGTTAAATTTTTTAGGAATTTTAACGGAAACTTATAAAGCGTCAGGAAAGAAAAGCTGCTTTCCTTCAAGACGGTAATCACCGATCATCTTTTGTCCCCTCTCGGAGATAATCCAATTGACAAACTGCATAGCCAGGTCATACTGAGTGTTGGGATATTTCTTTGGACTTACAGGAATAATGCCATACGGGTTGGCCAGGGCAGCGCCCCCCTCACAGAGAATATCAAGATCGACCGCAGGGGTTTTACCGTATTTATACTTGATATAGGTACCACGATCTGTCATCGTATAAGCCTGTTTTTCTTCAGCAAAAGTGATAGTTTTCCCCATTCCCTGGCCAATTGACATATACCAGTCGCTGGAATCGGCGGGCATCTTATAGCCAATTTCCTTCTCTTTACCCTTAGTGATTATTTTCCGAGTCTTATCGACAAGAGCAACTCCTGACCCAGCCCAAAGAGCCTGCTCCTTGGTGTGTGTGCCGCTATCGTCTCCACGGGAGATAAAGGTTGCCTTTGCCGCTGCAATCTTGGCAAGAGCCTTACCGGCATCCGACATCCCCTTAATGCCGGCGGGATCGGTTGCAGGACCGATAATGATAAAGTCATTATGCATAACAGGATATCTCTTGGTGCCAAAACCGTCGGCAACAAACTTTTCTTCTCGGCCCTTAGCGTGGACAAAAATCACATCGACATTACCATCCTGACCATCACGTATCGCCGCTCCTGTTCCTTTGGCGATTACTTTTATCTTTATTCCGGTATCCTTTTCAAACTCCGGAAGGAGTTTATCAAGCAATCCGGAAGCGAGGGTACTGGTTGTCGTGGACATCTTCAAAACCTTATCCGACGCCCAGACGTTGCCTCCTAAAATCCCAATAAGACAAAATACACTCAAATAAACTATCGCTTTTTTCATACGTCACTCCTCTTTTTTAAAATTATCGGGAAAGAGCATTTTTCCACACAACGAGACATCGTACCCTTCAAAAGTGCCGGCCAACTCCCTGAAAGATTCTTCATGGAGCATGCCGATGAAACTCTGAATTGTCTGCTCGAAAAAACGTTCTCTTAAAATAAGCAGATCAAATCTTTCCCAACGAAGTGGGACAAATCCAAGTCCTAAAAGGCCGGCTACGGCCTGAATAGCTGGAGCGGCATCGGCTTTACCGGCAAAAACCTCCAAACCGGCATCGAGATGACGCGAAACGTCATTGTGGTAGCCGGAAATCTGTCCGGAGGAAATTTCGGATTTAGCAATTTCATAGTCGAGCAACAACCTGGTACCCGTGCCCAGGGGACGGTTGACAATAGTCACATCTTTTCTTGCCAGATCAGCTACTCCGGAGATTCCTTTCGGATTACCCTTCTGTACCAGAAGGCCCTGCTGTCGACGGCTGAAATTGACGAAAACCGGCGCTTTGTCAAGCTCTTGATCGGCAAAATCAAAATTATATTCTTCATTGTCATCCTGGAGCAGATGACATACCCCGATATGGCAAACTCCACGCCTGAGGCTTTTCAAGCCACCCATACTCCCCAGATTTGCAAAAAAGCCAACCGTGCTGGGGTCTTTTGCATTGAAAAGCGAGAGCGTCTTTTGAAAAAGAAGGTCATCACTGCCTGCCAGCAACAAGATCCCCTCATCCAGAGAATTGCCGAACCCCGGCTTTCGATAATTGAGGATATGCGTTTCCAGCCAATCCTCGACAAGCCTTCTCGGAAAAAGCCACTTGCCGGTAACCTTGGTTGCCGGAAGCCCTTTGTCATTGACCAGGGTATAGACCATTTTATCATTGACATGAAGAAGCTTTGCGACATCTTTTGTAGAGAGAAATTTTTCGTTTTGGATCCCGTTCATAGTGCCCTTTTTTCTCACTGGAGACAGATATTGTCATCAGGAAGGGAATACTCATAATTACTGTTTTTTTCCATCGCTAGCCTTCTTCGTCCGCTATAATAACCAATACAAACCAAAACAAACACCGGCTTCTCGTTTTTCTCTGTTTCCTTTTCGGACTCTTTCGAACGACTATTTTTGCTAGAATAATCCATAATATCAAAGAGTAGTGCGATTTTCTTGTCTTTTCTATAGAGATCAAGGTATTATACGGAATACGTTTTCGCATTAAGAAACCGCAATAGACAACTGAAGAATGTACCTAGGAGGCTGTCCGAGAATAGACATTTTGTCCAAAATCGAGGCATTTTCACAAACAAGCACAGCCATATAGTCGATATCGGAGCCTACGCTTACCTGCGAGCATTGTTTTTTGAAATTAACGAAAAGTTTTGGCAGATAAGCGAGGAATGAGACTCCGAAAGGGCATTCTCGGACAGCCTCCTAGAACAACAACTCGCATGTATCAATGAACAGGCAGCCAAGTACAGAGCAGACAATACAACCGGAGGAAACACCATTGTTCGTGTCTCTCGCTCAGGAACGCAGTCACCAGTCGATTCTTATTGAGGTTCTGAAAGTTGCCCTTGAACCTAATCCACTCAAGAAAAAAATTGGCCTTATTCTGGAGTACCTTCTTTCACTCCCTCATCTGCAATTTTCCTCGAAAGCGGCACTGTTTTTTGTGGAACAGGATACGGAAACCCTCGCACTTTTTGTATCCAAAGGCTTTCCCCAGCCGGAATCCGTAGCGTGCAGTGAAACCCAGTTCGGGCTCTGCCACTGCGGACAGGTTGCTGTAAGTAGCAAGACTACATTTTTCAGCACTCCCCCTCCCCTGTTCGATATCGCTGGAGTCACACGGCCATTTGCAGGAAATTACTGCGTTCCCATAATCAAGGATGGTCAATCCCTTGGAATATTCACTTTCTATGTGAATATTAGCCACCACCCATCCCCAGAGATTGAACGACTCCTTGGAGCAGTAGCAAATATCTTTGCGGTTATGATCGAAAGCCAGCAGATGGACCAGCAGCTCATTCAACTGGTAAATGATCTCCGAGGATCAATCATCAGTCTGCGGGAAGAAAAAAAATTTTCCGAATCTATTGTCCAGGGCTTGCACCACGGACTTCTCGTTGCAGATCTTAACGGGAGAGTCCAAAAGAGTAATTCTGTAGCCCAGTCTATATTTAAACCTCTTACCGAACTGATCGAAGGGCAAAGTCTCGTTGATATTCTCGGTGTGGATGCGGCCGATCAGCTCCTGACCACCATCCCGATCGAATCGAATCAATTTGATCGGGAATTGTCTTTTGACATCCCCAATGGGGAAAAGAAAATCATTGGTTTTTCCAATGTCCTAAGAGAAGATGCCATGGGCAGGAAGATTGGAGTTATTATCTCCCTGGCGGATATTTCCGAGCTGAAATATGTCCGTAAGGAAATGGAAAAAATGAACAGACTTTCGACTATTGCCGAAATTGCCTCAGCCGTGGCCCACGAAGTCAGGAATCCCCTGGCCGGCATAAAAATAATGGCCCAGTCGATCGAAGAAGAAGCGAAAGACAACAGTGAACAACAGGAATGCGCCCAACGGATTTCCCGACAAGTTGATCGACTGAACGTCCTGCTCAGCGATTTTTTCTCCTACGCAAGACCGGCAGAACCAAAGAAACGACCGACCTCACTGGAAGCCATCATTGTTGAGACCCAACCACTCATCAACAACCGACTGACCAAAAATAATATCCAGCTCCATGTGGATATCAACAGCGAATTGCCCAGAATCATTGTCGACCCACATCAGCTCCAACAGGTCTTCCTCAATCTCTTTCTGAATGGGATCGACGCGATAAAGGAACAGGGCTGCATTAACATCAGTGCCGGCTTACCCACCAAGCACCGACTTCAGCAATATAGAAAAAAATATCCAGCTCTGTTACAAAATTCGCCCTACGTTGTAGTCCTTTTTACCGACAACGGAGCAGGAATGTCACCAGCAACCGCTGAACAGGTATTCGAACCTTTTTTTACCACAAAAACCTCGGGGGCCGGTCTGGGTCTTTCCATAGTGTATCGGACCCTCAAAGAAAATGACGCGGCAATTGTGCTCGACAGCAAGGTAGGGAAAGGAACGACTTTTACTATGTTTTTTAAGGCGGATTTGTAAATGGGTGCGGTACTCATCGTCGATGATCAAGAAGACTTACGATTCTCACTGTCCAGAATCGTTGAAAAACAGGGATATAGCGCCGCGACCGCGGCTAACGGTTCGGACGCCCTGGATATATTGCGCTCGGCTGTAATTGATCTGGTCTTCCTTGACATTGGCCTTCCAGATGGCAGCGGCATCGATCTCATCCACACCATAAAAGAGATAGGGGACGACATCGATATCGTCATGCTGACCGGAATCAATGAAGCCAAAACCGCGGTGGAGTCCCTGCGGGCAGGAGCTGTCGATTATATTGTGAAACCTTTTGAGATCATAGAGTTTAAAGCGATCCTCAATCGCATTCTCCAAGCTCGACTGATGGGCAAGAGGGCGACTTTAGAGCATCGGGACAGGGGCATCAATTCCATCATCGGCTCCAGTCCTCCAATGATGCGGATAAAAAAGACCATCATGAAAAGTTCAGAAGTAGACTCCCCTATACTCATAACCGGTGAAACCGGCACCGGCAAGGAACTGACGGCAAGGGCGATCCACGAAAGCCGCCCAGACCAAAAAGGTGTTTTTGTTAAAGTCGATTGCGGAACCCTGTCTTCGAACCTGATTGAATCAGAGCTTTTCGGCCACGAGAAAGGTGCTTTCACCGATGCCGGAAGCGACAAGAAGGGACTCGTCGAGGTTGCGAGCGGCGGCACCCTCTTTCTGGATGAAATTGGCAATCTGCCCATAGAGTTGCAGCCTAAGCTGCTCAGGCTCGTCGAGGAATCAACCTTTAGACGGGTCGGTGGGCTAAAGGATATCCGGGTGAAAATCCGAATTATTGCTGCAACCAATGTACATATGGAAGAACAGCTTGACAAGGGGAGGTTTCGAGAGGATCTCTACTATCGGCTTAATGTCATTCCCATCCCCCTTCCACCGCTGAGGGACCGTGGAGACGATATCCTGCTTCTCGCTGATTTTTTCCTCCATGACCTGCAAAAGGAATTAAAAAAGAGTTTTCATGGCTTTACCCCTGAAGCCTGCACAAAAATGGTGCACCACGACTGGCAAGGCAACATCAGGGAGTTACGAAACTATATAGAAAGAGAGGTTATTTTCACCCAAAGTGGCTGGATCACCCTGGCTTCTCTCACCGCAAACAACCAAAAATCAGCCGCGTCAAACAGTAAGGTTCCGCTCAGCCTCAAGGATATGGAGCAGCAATACATTAAAAAAGTATTGAATAGTGTCAACAACAATAAATCGCAGGCGGCACGAATCCTGGGTATATCAAGAACAACCTTGCGAGAAAATCTCTAGCACCCCACAAGGGGGGTATAAGTTCCTTCACGAAAAAATATTCTTGTGAAAAGAACAAGAAATATGCGAAGACTTCAATATTTTTTCTAAGTCTCTAACTGGTCAGAAACTGACCAACTGACCAGTTTTTTACCACAACACTACTCCATTCGGTTGGATCTTCTTCTCAACGCATTTATCATATTTCACCCAATTATCGTCATGTTAGCCTAAATGAAAATTCTGTTGGCCAGTATGGCTCCTCCTTTGCTAAGAAAACTATGGCCCCAGAGTTTTCCATCTGGATATCAGAAGTTTTTTACGATCCCCAACCCGACCACCTGCTTTCGAGTTCGGCAAGGAGAAGAAAAAATGGTGCGACTATGAAAAGAGTGCTGGTTGTCGATGATGAAGAAGATATGCTCTGGATGCTGCAGAGAAATCTCAACAAGGGCATGCAGGATGTCGAGATTCTTGCCGCGAAATCCGGCGAAGAGGCTTTGGCAATCCTCAGCGACATACCCGCAAATCTTGTGATAACCGATATTAACATGCCCGGGATGAGCGGACTCGATCTTCTGATCGAAATTAACAATCGATTTCCAAAGACAGGTGTCATCATCATGACTGCCTACCCCTCAAATACCTATGAAAATAAGGCAATGATGAGCGGCAGCCTGCGTTTTATAGAGAAACCTTTTGATATCAATGAGGTACGGACCATTGTCAAAGAGGCACTCGTTGTAAACGAAGGTTTTCAGGGAACTGTGGACGGTATCGATCTGATTGATATAGTCCAGTTCAATGCACTTTCCCGAGCAACTGCCGCATTAAAGGTAACAACGAGCGATCAGGAAGGGATGATTTTCTTCAAGGACGGAGCCGTTGTCCATGCCATGTGCGATCAACAGGTCGGAGAAAAGGCCTTTTTCACTATCCTCAGTTTTGACGGCGGTTCCCTGCAAAATATCCGGGGAGTTCAACCACCCATCGTCAGTATCCACAAAAGCATCGAAAGTCTGCTTTTTGAAGCTGCGGTCAAAAACGATGAAAAATTGGCAGCCAAAGATGCCCCTCCCGACAACGCTCCACCTTCGGCCGATTCAATCGTCAATCGTTCAGATTACCAGCAGCTGCGTACGACGGAAGTAGAGGAATTGCTTCCCGAAACAGCACAGGATCTAAAAAAACAAGATCAAAAATCTACCAATATAACAGAAGACCAATCAACAATCTTAACCGAGGTTTTTGAAATGACCGAGATTCAAAAGATTTTAGCAGAATTTACCAACATAGAAGGTGTGCATACTGCATGTCTGGTTGGCCGGGACGGTTTTTTACTGGACAGTCTCGCACGTGCGGGCATTGACGCGGAAATGATTGCTGCTATTGCCTCTTCAGGTTTCGGATCTGCTGAATCTATGGGAAATCAACTTGGTCAAGGGGATCTCCGGATGACCATGTTCGAATTCGAAAACGGCCCGGTTATGTTCGCTCCTGTTGGCGAGGAAGCACTCCTGGTGATTGTCGCTGATAAGGAGACCAACCTCGGTTGGATCAGGATCAGTATCAAGAAAAACTCAAAGAAAATCAGAGAAGTGGCGTCACTGTAACAAAAACAGGCCGGAAAGTTATCCGGTCTGTTTTGTCTGCGAATTTTTATTGTTTTTGGGATCTATTTACTTGTAGTTCTTCTCAAAATAGCTGGCGAACCCGGCAAACTGTGTTTCATATTTTCTAATCAACAGCCGCGCCTTGCCAAGCCATTCATCTTTCGTGGTCATTAAGAAGATAAAAAACGGCTGGTTGTCATCGTGTCGGATTATAAAGTGATATTGACTGGTGGTGATAAGGATATCCTCCACAATCTCATCATCAGCCAGCAAGTTTATGGCCTTAGCGTTGGCTTTCACAATCGTCGCCAAATAGGCAGCAGCAACAGCAGGTTCAACATCCTCTCTCCGGCTAACCTCGGCAATTGACATCCCGTCTTCCACGGTCACAACAGCCGCCGCCAAAATTCCTGGAAGCTCCCTCGACATCTGATCGATTAAATTCTGAAGCAATTTTATCATTGATAAACTCGTAATAAGTCCTATTTCGAGATAGCTAAGTAAAAAATTAGCAAAGAACCAGCTTCAAATACCCGTTGAAAAGGAGTATACCATTGGACTACCCTAATATGAAATAATTTCTTACTATTACATTAGATGATACGATCAGTGGGCTTGGAATCGTACGTTAATCGGAGAATAAATGCGGGCTGTAATACAAAGAGTTAGCCGGGCATCGGTCAAAATAGACGGCAGAACCCAAGGTTTCATTCAACATGGAATGCTTGTCCTGCTTGGAATCCGGGCAGGTGATACGACAACCGATCTGCAATGGTTGGCGGAAAAAGTCATTAATCTCCGAATATTTGAGGACCAAGAGGGAAAAATGAACAGGTCGCTTACAGACTTTGATGGCGAAATGCTTATCATTTCACAATTCACGCTGTACGGTGATTGTCGAAAAGGCAGGAGACCAGGATTCTCATCGGCGGCCCCTCCGGAAATTGCCGAGCCACTCTATCAGCAATTTATTGAAGAGGTCAGGAACAGGCAGGTCAAAGTTGCGACCGGCATCTTTCAGGCCACCATGGAAGTCGAGCTGGTCAATGACGGTCCGGTCACCCTGCTCCTCGACTCCGAAAAACAATTTTGATGGTTATTCACTCAGCTTAAGGATTATCAATGATATTTACACCAGGCTCCACATATTCCGGTTTTACCCTCAAAACCCACAAGGTTATCCAGGAAATTGAATCGGACGTCTATCTATTTGAACACGCATTACTGAAATGCCCACTCCTGGCGATCAAAAACAGCGATACCAACAAGACCTTTTCCGCAGCTTTCAACACCATTCCCACCGACTCAACGGGAGTTGCCCACATCCTGGAACATTCGGTACTTATGGGGTCAAAGAAATATCCGGTCAAGGATGTCTTCGGCGAGATCAACAAAGGCGGACTCACCACCTTTTTGAACGCCATGACCGGGGCTGATATTACCTATTACCCCTTTGCCACTAGGAACCTGAAAGAATATTTCAACATTATGGATGTTTACTGCGACGTGGTTTTTAATCCGCTGCTGGCTCGTTCCACTTTTGAGCAGGAAGGTTGGCATTACCACCAGGAGAGCGCGGAGGACCCGCTGAAGTTTCAGGGTGTTGTATACAACGAGATGAAAGGTGCCTTCTCCGATCCGATTCGTTTTCTCTTTCATAACATCTTCGGAGGTCTGATGCCCGGCTCCACCTATGCCCACGAATCGGGTGGCGATCCGAAAAATATTCCGGATCTGAGCTATGAACAGTTCTGCGACTTTCACAAGCGACATTATCACCCCTCCAACGGGTTCTTTTTCGTCTATGGTGACGCCCCGTTAGAAGATGAACTCGGGTTTCTCCAGCAAAGATTTTTTGCAACCTTTGACAAAGCTGTCGCCCAGGCAGTCATAGAAAAAGGCGATTTTCCCACGGAACCGGTGTTCATCACTGATAGCTATGCAGTCGATTCCACCGATATTAAGAACAAGACCTTTTTGGCCGTTGGCACCAATGTCTCCACGGTTGACCAACGTGAGGAAAACAGCGCCTTCCAGATCATTGCCAACATCCTCTTCAACTCCGACGGTTCACCCTTGAAAAACGCTATCGTTTCAAGTGGCCTGTGCAAGGATTTCGGGGGTTTTTATATGGCTAATTCATCTTACAGAACCCTGATGATCACCTATCTTGTCGGGAGTGAAGCCGAACATCGAGATAGCTTTCTCGAGCTTTACCGGAGTTCTTTGCTCAAAATGGTTACAGATGGTCTTGACCGGGACCTGGTTTTGTCCGAATTGAACAAATTTGAATTCAGCTTCAGGGAGGAGGCAAGCAAGCCCCAACGTGGACTTGATCTTATCGGTAAGGCGATGACCGGACTCAAATATAACACAGATCCAATTGCCAACTTGATGAACGAAGAACTTATCCAAACTCTCCGCCACAAGGCACTCAACAATGGCTATTTTGAAGAATTAATTAGGAAATTTCTGCTGGATAATCCGTCAACCGTCACCGTGACCTTAGTACCCGACCCTGAAAAACAACAGAAAAGTCAGGCTGAAGAGCTGCAAAGATTGGCAGCATACGACGCAACCGTGTCTGAACAGGAAAAAGAAAAACGGATCGAACGAACAAGAGAGCTGATGCAGGAACAACAGCAACCAAACAATATCGAAACCCTTTCATTGCTGCCGCAATTGAGCCTGTCCGACTTATCGACCAAGGTTGATTTCCACACTGTTCAACCAACCGATATGTTTGGCCAACAGGTGCTGGTCAGTGAACTGAGCACCAACCACATCTCCTATATTGATGTCGGTTTCGATATATCCTGTTTGCCACCCGACCTTCTTCCTTGGCTCGACCTGTTCGGCACCATTATCACGGAAATTGGCACAAAGAGGCTCAACTACCAACAGTTCGCCAAGGAAATTGCGACCTGCACCGGCTCTTTTTCCCATTCCCTCACCAGCTATACCAATAGACAGGATCCAGCTGTCACCCGACCTCTTTTCTGGCTCCACCTGAAATGCCTGCCCGACTACCTCGAACAAGCCCTGCAATTACTGGCGGAGATTTTCTCCTCCGTCTCGTTTAGTGAGCGATCAAGGATTCGTGAAATTGTCGGCCGGGAGTTTGCCTGGGCTGAACATGCCGTCCAGAGTGAAGGATATAGTCTCCCGGCCACTCGAGTTTTTGCCCATTTAAGTTTGGGCGGCAGATATAATGAATTGTTCAACGGGGTCACTTCGTATCTGGCAACGAAGAATCTTGCCCTCAACTATGACAGCAAAGAAGAACAGTTTCTAACAGCTCTGAACCACATATCTTCCCTGCTGTTTAACAGAAACAACCTGCTGCTCGCCGTGACAGCAGATGGCCAGGAACTTGGACACCTTGCAAAATCAGGCAGCTGTCTGATCGATGCCCTGGCCGACACCCCGGTCATCAATCATTCCCTGCCGGAAATACAGCTAGCAGATCATGAAGCCTTCATAACTGCGGCAGAAGTGGTCTTTGCCGTCCAGGGCGGTAACCTGTTACCAGGCGGCATGGGATATAATGGCCACTTCGAAGTTTTGAAAACCTATCTCTCGCGGGACTATCTCTGGAATACAGTACGACAGCTCGGTGGAGCATATGGCTGTTTCATCCAGTTTGGTCAAATCAGCGGCAATCTGGCTTTTGTCAGTTATCGCGATCCTCAGGTAAAGAAAACCTATGACGCCTATAATGGCGTGCCTGCTATTGTTGCCGGCCTTGACCTCCCGGATAAGGTCATGGAGCAGCTTATAATAGGCACTTATGGCAACTTCGATCCACTCAAAAGTGCTGCTGCCAAAGGAGCAACTGCCAGAAACGATTATTTGAACGGTATCGATGTGGAATACAAACAACAGCGGCTAACGGAGATCACCTCCACCACTCCCGCCGACCTGCGCAGTTTCGCTCCGGCCTTTGCCGACATGATCCCCAGGAGTCACAGGTCGATAATCGGCAACCGCAATAAGATCGAAGCCGATAGATCACTCTTTGATAGCCTTACCGAGCTGTAACGTCAAGGTAGTGTCTGTCTAGAAAGGACTAAGAAAAAACATCAACAACAACATTTTCCCAAGGAGAAAAAAAATGCTTTACTCTTCTGAAGTTAAGGAAATGTGCCGCGTGGCTCAGGGGACAAATCACGGTCCTGCCCCTATTCCACAAGAAGGTGCATGGACTCAGGCCAGAGAGGTCCGGGATATCAGCGGACTCACCCATGGTGTAGGCTGGTGCGCCCCACAACAAGGAGCTTGTAAACTCACCCTCAATGTCAAAAACGGCATCATCGAGGAAGCCCTGATTGAAACTATCGGCTGTACCGGCATGACACATTCGGCCGCAATGGCATCGGAGATAATGCCGGGCAAAACCATCCTTGAAGCCCTGAACACCGATCTCGTTTGTGACGCCATCAATGTCGCCATGCGCGAGATCTTCCTGCAGATAGTATATGGCCGCAGCCAGTCCGCTTTCTCTGAAGGTGGTCTGCCAATTGGGGCGGGTCTGGAAGATCTCGGCAAAGGATTGCGATCAGTTTGCGGCACCATGTACGGCACCAACGTCAAAGGTCCCAGATATCTGGAAATGGCCGAAGGCTATGTGACAAAAATCGCTCTCGACAAGAACGATGAGATCATCGGTTATGCCTTCGTTAGTCTAGGTAAAATGATGGACGCTATCAAAAAAGGCGTGAATGCCGACCAGGCATTAAAGGATGCAAGCGGGACCTACGGCAGATTTGACGATGCTGTCAAAACAATTGATCCAAGAAAGGAATAAGGAGAATAACCATGGCACTGTTTGAAAGTTACGACAGGCGGATCAAGCAAATTATTCCTGTCCTGGAAAAATACGGTATAAAATCCCTGGATGACGCTGGTGAAATCTGCCGGAATTATGGCGTGGACGTAGCAAAGATCGTGAAAGGTATCCAGCCGATCTGTTTTGAAAATGCGGTCTGGGCGTATACCCTCGGTGCTGCCATTGCTATTAAAAAGGGCCAGATTAAAGCATCGGAGATCGCCTCAACTCTCGGCGAAGGTCTGCAGGCTTTCTGTATCCCCGGATCCGTCGCCGATGACCGCAAGGTCGGCATAGGACACGGCAACCTCGCAGCTATGCTGCTAAGAGAAGAGACAAAATGCTTTGCCTTTCTGGCAGGTCATGAATCGTTTGCTGCAGCAGAAGGCGCCATTGGTATTGCCGGATCGGCCAACCGGGTACGTAAATCCCCGCTAAAAGTCATTCTCAATGGCCTTGGCAAGGACGCCGCAAAAATCATCTCACGGATCAACGGCTTCACCTATGTGCGAACCCAATTCGACTATGCAACAGGTGAACTGAACGTTGTCAGCGAGACAATATATTCTGAGGGGGAACGCAGCAAGGTCCGCTGTTTTGGCTCCGATGACGTCCGCGAGGGAGTAGCCATCAACCATCTGGAAGGTGTCGATGTTTCAATCACCGGCAACTCCACAAACCCGACCCGTTTTCAGCACCCGGTAGCAGGGACTTATAAAAAAGAATGTATCCAGCAGGGGAAAAAATACTTCTCTGTGGCATCAGGTGGCGGTACCGGTCGGACCCTCCATCCGGACAACATGGGTGCAGGACCTGCTTCCTATGGAATGACCGACACCATGGGTCGCATGCACTCGGACGCCCAGTTCGCCGGATCGTCCTCCGTTCCGGCCCATGTGGAAATGATGGGTCTTATCGGTATGGGCAATAATCCGATGGTTGGGGCTTCCGTGTCTGTCGCCGTAGCGCTTGAACAAGCTACCAGGTAGCCAGGTAGCAGACTAAAACCAACACCATCAATTTATCATTTGGTCGAATAAAGATACCTCCGCCCTCCCGGGTGGGGGTATCTTTTTCCCAAGATCAGAGTTTATTTTTTCGGATCAGGTGCAGTCATTTCATGAATCTTAGCCTTGGCCTTCTCCAGCCATTCTTTGGTTTTTTCCTTGGTTGTCTGCCAAAATCCTTTACTCTTTTCTGCAGTCTCCTCGGCTACATCTTTGGAGGTTTCTACCGTCTTCCCAGCAATTTCAGAGCTTTTTTCTTTTGTTTTATCCCAGACTTCAGCACCTTTTCCCTTGGCATCCTGCACGGTCTCGGCGGTTTTTTCCTTGGTTTTCCGCCAACTCTCGGAAGATGCATCTCCTACAGCTTTGGCGGCCTCACTGACCTCCTTGCCGGCGGTGTCCCACTTGCCCGGTTTTTCTTCGGCCACAACCTGGCAAGAAAAAAATGTCAAACAAACTAAGGGTACAATTATTTTCAAAAGAACACTTCTGTTACTCTTCATATGATTTCCTCCATTCCTAAAGAACTCAACACCTGACTACAGCGGCGGCGCATATTGCAGGCCGCCACGATTCCAGAGATTATTCAAGCCCCGCTCTAATTTCAGAGCAGACCCGGAGCCGAGATTTCGTTCAAAAACCTCCCCGTAATTTCCCACCTGTCGTATTATCTGAGCGGCCCAGTCATCTTTCAAACCAAGACCTTCTCCTCCCGCTCCCTCCTGTCCTAACAATTTTTTAATCGCGAGTATATTGCTGACTTTCATATTTTTGATATTTGCGGAGGTGATCCCCAACTCTTCACCATTAATCATGGCATACAGCGACCAGGTGACAATATTCGACCAGACATCATCATCCTGCCGGACAAATGCACCAAGTGGTTCCTTGGCAATAACCTCAGGAAGAACCACAGCACTGTCCGGATCGATAAGCGCCAACTTGATACCATACAGCTGCGACTGCGGCATGGTAATCCCATCACAAGCCTCGTTGCTAAATCCCTTTATTGCAAGATCGAGGCTATCATAGGGGATAATTCTGTACTGAATCTTGTTCCTTTCAAAATAATCAGTCAGATTGGGAATAAGACCGGACCCAACAGCACTACATACCTTCACTTTTCTTAGCTCAGGCAAATGACTGACTTTCAATTTTTTAGAAACCAGCAAGCCCTGACCGTCATAGTAACTGACACCGGCAAAATGGACGGCAAGTGCCGATTCACGGGTAAACGTCCAGGTCGAATGGCGAGAGAGGATATCCACCTCCCCGGAAAGAAGCGCGGTGAAAGACTCGTTCTCCGCAAGAGGCAGGAATTCTACTTTGTCTGCATCCCCCAGCGTCGCTGCCGCCACAGCCCGACATATATCCACATCAAGGCCGGACCATTTACCATTTACATCCACACTGGAAAAACCAGGTGATCCGGTCGAAACGCCGCACTGCAGAAAGCCGCGTTTTACGACCTCTTCCCTGGTGTAGGCCTGCGCCACGCCGGCAAAAAGGACGGTTGCAAGCAATACCACAAGCCAACAATGTATTTTCATAACTATATGTTATTATTCTCTTTTGTTTTTTTAAAACAAATTCAAGGTGGCCTAGCCCGGTAAACTGGAAAAAAGCCGAAAATAAGAATAACTCAGCCTTCCTGATTATACCCCTCTGAAGGATATTTTTCCATTCCCCTTATGGGAGTTAGCTGCTACATTATTTTTAATCTTCTTACACTATGTTTCTCTAACACAATATTCCTCTTTATGTGATTTTTGTGTACCCTAATTCCGATTGAAAGACTTTGCAAAAAAAACAATCCAGAACCGCTCGATTTGCAGCCGTTGAAACACTCTGCCATCTGTATCAGAGCCGGTCACCGGTTAAACCGGTTTTTGACCGGGTGGTGCAAAAATATACCCTGCCGACTAACGAACGAAGTCTGGCCATGCAACTGGTCTACGGTGTCCTTCGTCATCGGCAGTATTTGGACAGAATCCTGGAAATCCTTTCCCGGACACCGCTGCGCAAGCTGGACCCCTTCGTGCACCAGGCGCTGGCGGTCGGGTTATACCAGCTTTTTTTCCTGGAACGAATTCCGGAATCAGCCGCCGTCAACGAGGCGGTTGAAAGCTGCAAGACAGCTAAAATCGCTCAAAGGCTTCATGGATTCGTCAACGGCATCCTCAGACAGGCCATCCGACAAAAGAAAAGTCTTTCAACCAACGCCCTTACCGACAACGCTGGTGATCCTGTTCTCAATCATCCGAAGTGGCTCATTAAACGATGGCAGCAACACTTTGGTTCCGAGGAAACAAAGAGAATCTGCCGGGCCAACAACTGTGAACCAGCGCTGGTGCTACGGGTTAACAGCCCGGTCATAGGGCGAGACGATTTCTGCAGAACTCTTGAACAAACCGGTATATCCTACAAGCTGGGTAAATATTCCATAGATGCGGTATTCCTTCCCGACTTTCATGGATCAATTACTACGATACCAGGCTATGCAGAAGGTTTTTTTCAAGTGCAGGACGAGGCAGCCCAGCTCGCCACCTGTCTGCTTGGCCCTTTTCGTTCGGGAGCGAAATACCTTGACGGTTGTGCCGGTCTTGGCGGAAAGACTTCGCACCTCCTCCAGTTGGCAAAACAACATGATCTGCAGATCCATGCGGTTGAGCCGGAACTCCACCGACTGAAAAAACTGAGAGAAAATATCGCTCGCCTCTTTCCCGGAGACAATCCCGTCATCCATGAAGGAAACCTGCAGCAGTTTTCTTCCCTCCACGGCGAGCTGCTTTTTGATGGAATCCTCATCGACGCACCCTGTTCAGGCACCGGCGTCACCGGGCGACACCCGGATATCCGCTGGAACAGACGACCCGAAGAGTTGCTGCGCTATCATCAGGAGCAACTGGATCTTCTTTCGCTCGCAGCCCGGCTCGTCAAAATCAATGGTCTGCTGGTATATGCCACCTGCTCCCTTGAACCGGAAGAGAATCAGGAAGTGGTCCATGAGTTTTTACGCACGCACCAGGAGTTCACGCTCACCGACTGCTCCCCGTACCTACCGGAACCCGCTCGTCAGTTTGTAGAAAATAAGGTATTTGCCCCCCATCCCTCCGAAGCAATAGATGGTTTCTTTGCCGCGCGAATGCAGCGTATAGAGTGATTTTGAGAGGTTTTCCTTTGCCATCGGCCAAGGTCTGTTGTACATTCTCTCCATTCATTACAGAGAACTCAACTGTACTCTACCCTAGGAGGCTCTCCGAGAATAGGCTCCTAGCAAATAATATACAAATTACCTGCAACTGACGCAGGTTTCCTCAACCAAGGGCGCATATCATGGCAGAAATTAAAAGTACAATGGATATGGTGCTGGAGCGCGCTGCAAAGATGGCCGCAACAGCTAAACCGGACGTCGACAACGAGGATCTGATCAAGACCGGAATGCGTCTCGCCGCCGATTTTCTCAACCGGAAGGAGACGGACCTCGCTCAACTCCTTGGTGCGCAACCACCCAAAGACCAAGTGGCAATAAGAAAGGGGATGGCTCAGACCCTGCTGCGCAACATCGTCCTGCCCAGAGATGAACAACTGCAGGCATCAGGCAAAATCGCCCTGCAAGGCGTTCTCTCCCTTGGAGCAAGTGGCGATATCAAATCGATCTGTCAGGAATTGGAACAGATTCTTCAACAGTATGGCACCCATAAAGAGCAGATGACCCAGCAGCTCGAAGATGCCATCAAGGCTCAATTGGAACAACAGCAGACGGCCAAAGGCCAGAAATCGCACTCACCTGTCAACCCGGCGATGCATCCGCAATACCGAGAGGAGCTGGCGAGAATGTTGACCAGCCTCAACAATCAATACAATGATGCCATGAAACAACGCAAGGAAATGATTCTCGAGCGCTTCTCCCCCTCTGGTATATGACCCGGAATTAAGAGAGCGTATGGATCACCAACTGCGGATAAAAAAACTTCAGGAAAAACTCAGAAGGAAAAAAGTTGCGGCCTTACTGGTCTCCAAACCTGAAAACCGAAGGTACTTGTGCGGCTATCGGGGCGGCGACCATGGCATTGCTGAAACCTCAGGCCTGCTGCTGGTTCCGGCCAGCGGCAAGGTCTATCTACTCACCGATTTTCGGTTCAAGCTCCAGGCTGAACACGAGGCACCTTGGGCAGAGGTAGTCATCTATAAGAAGGGAGTTTTGAGACTGCTCGGCCAATTGCTGCCCGATCTGGCGGTAAGCTCTCTTGCCTTCGAAAGCGACTATACCCTTCATTCCTTTGCAGATAAGATGGCGACTACGCTTGCCAAAAAAGGAATAAAGATCGTGCCGACCGATGGTCTGGTGGAAACGATGCGGGAAATCAAAGATGAAGAGGAGATAAGCATCATCCGTAGTGCCGTTCGGCTGAACGAAGAAGTTTTTACCGAAATTTACCGCACTATCGAGAGTTACCCCACTGAAATCGAAATCTCCCTTGCCATAGAAACAGCCATGCGCCGCAAAGGGGCCGAAAGACCAAGTTTTGACACAATCGTTGCCAGTGGTGCAAACGGTGCCCTGCCCCACGCGGTCCCAGGCCTCAGCCCGGTGGAAAAAGATGGTTCCCTGACCATAGACATGGGCCTCCTTCTTGATGGTTATTGCTCGGACATGACCCGTAATCTGGTGGTCGGCACACCAAGCAAGCGATATCTGGAGTTGCACAGGCTGGTACGAAAAGCCCAACTGGCGGGCATAGCTGCAGTACGGGCTGGAGTCAGATGTTGTGATGCTGACAAAGCTGCCCGTGATGTCATTGTCGATGCGGGTTACGGCCCTTATTTCGGCCATTCCCTGGGGCATGGGGTCGGTCTTGCCGTCCACGAAGAACCACGGCTTTCATCCCGCTGCCATAAAAAATTAAAAGCCGGCATGATTGTCACTGTTGAACCGGGAATATACATCCCGGGCTGGGGCGGGATCAGACTTGAAAATATGTTCGTCGTAGGTGAAGATGGCTGTGAAAACCTTAATAGTGACAGCACCTGGCTCGACATATGAAATCACCAAAGCACTTTCAGCATAACTGCTGATTTTATTTACAGGAAAATACAAGAATTATGCGCCAATTTGTCATTGATGAACTTTCGCCAATGGAACGAGACAATATCGACTCCTACCTGAAAAGATCACTCAAGCGGGGCCCCATGATCGGGCTTTATTGGATTCGACTTCCAGACGACCTCCTTTCAGAAACCCAGCGCGAACATAAGGAGCATGCCCCTTTCCACCTGGCCGTGGAACTGACCAACACCTCGGTAACTTTCGAGCTGCTGGTTCGGAGCCAGGTCAACCTGCATTGCGATTGCATCGCTCATGCCACCCCCGTCCAACGCCAGTTCGTCCTCGATTTTATTGATCGGATGGTGACGGAGGAATTAATCAAATCTTAAATTTACTAATTTTTCATACTCTTAGAGCAGTATGCAGTTCATGAACCCTGGCAACAATGTCCGTTGCACCGACAATCTCGGTTACCAGGCAGATGTTTTTCACACCCCGCTGAACGAGTTGATCGATATTGTGCAGCTTGATGCCGCCGATGGCCACAAAAGGCAGTGAAATATTCTCGACAACCCAATCGAGATAGGTAAATCCAACGGGATCACAGACATCCTCTTTTGTCTTCGTGGCAAAGATAGGGCCTACGCCGATATAGTCGGCACCTGCCCTTACCGCTTCCTCAGCTTCCTCTGGGGAATGGGTGGAAAGTCCAACTATTTTGTCCCTGCCGAGCAGCTTCTTCACCTCACCCACCGGCAAATCATCCTGGCCAACGTGAATACCGTCTGCATCTACCAATAATGCCACATCCACGTAGTCATTGACGATGAAGGTGACACCGGCAGCACGGGTCAACGCCCGAATTTGTCGGCATTCTTCAAGTATTGTATTGTAACTTTTAGCGGGTCTCTTTTCCCGGTATTGAATGACTTTAATGCCACCTTGAATCATCTGTTCCACTACCTGGATATTGGTACGCCCAGCCGAGAACTTTTCAGCTGTAATACCGTACAATCCAGTCGGCAGTTTTGCCCTCTTCCCTTCATAATCAGTCATGATTTTCATCCGTTTTTTAAAACAATATCCGCCATCATGGCAGCAATTACAGCTATCTTCGGACCATACAACCCATTTGAGCGAAAATCAGTTTGAAAATCGCCGACAATAGTACAGTTGCCAAGCCGATGTACCCTAATTGCCTCCATGTCTCTCCCCGCGATTCCAGAAGCGCAAATGATCGGCATATCAAAGTTAGCAAAGGTTTCCACCAGCAATTTCTTGGATTCCTGCTCGTCAAATCCTTCAACCAGAAGATGGCAGTCACTGAACGTGTCCAACATATTTTCAGAGGTCAATCGCAACCTGGCAGTCTCAATATCGGCATCCGGGACTATTTTCATAAGATTTTTCTGGAGCATATCTACCTTAAAGCCACCGATTTGATCAACGAAATAAAACTGTCTGTTCAGGTTGGAGAGCTCCACCCGGTCAAAATCCACAAGCTTTAGTGAGGTACATCCTGCACGAACAAGATGCACTGCCACATTCGAGCCGATGCCACCGACCCCGGCAATCCCTACCTTCATTAGATCATATCCCAGTCTTTATATATCGGTTGATAACCGGCATCGTTTATGGCCACTACGACCTCATCCACACTTCGCTCATCGGTAATTTCAAATTGCGGCGTGCCGGTTTCCTGTCGTTCGCCGTAGCCACCCACCCCCGTACAAGAACCTGCGGAAAAACGGGTCGTCCCAAGCCGGATAAGGTTGTCGCGAAAAGCTGCGTTTTCCCTGGTTGAAACCGTTATTCCGGCACGTGGGAGAAAGCAACGCAGAGCCGTCATGAACTGCACAAAGGTCCGATCATCGACCTCAAACTCAGGTTGATAATTTCCTTCTGCCGGATTCATTCGCGGCAGGGAAAGACTGATTTCCGTCTGCAGAAAATTATCATCAAGGTATTGAGCATGAAGCCCACAAAAAAAAGCCTCACTGCGCACCTCTCCCAGTCCGAATAGAGGTCCGATATTCACCATGCGAAGACCGGCTCGGGCTCCACGCTCAGGTGCATCGAGGCGATATCGATAGTCGGTTTTTCTACCGGCTTTGTGGACGAGAGCATAACGATCTTCATCATAAACCTCTTGAAATAACGTCAAACCATCAACTCCTGCCACCCGCAGTCGGTGATAATCCTCCTCATTTAACGGGAAAATTTCAATTGCCACCGAGGCAAAATACCTTTTCAGTAGCCGAACCGCATCTTCAAGATAGTCCATGGGAGTTACGCCCGGTGCCTCACCTGTCAGCAGCAGGATATGGCTCATGCCCGTAGCGGCGATGGCTTTTGCCTCGACCTCAATTTCTGCGAGACTGAGCTTTTTGCGTATAATATCATTTCCCCGGTGAAAACCGCAGTACACACATTCGTTGGAGCAAAAGTTGGAAACATAGAGCGGGATAAACAGTTGGATTGTGTGACCAAAAAACTGCACGGTCAGATCATGAGACTTCCTGGCCATCTGTTCGAGATAACCAGATGCCACAGGACTTAAAAGTGTCAGAAAATCTTTTTCCGAGAGTTTCTCTTTGGTGATCGCCACTTCCACCTGGCTTGGAGTTACCCGGTCAAAAAATGACTGGAAATCAAACCCCTTATATCGCTCAATCTCACTATAAAATGACATAATTTTTCATGTCCCCTGTTAATTGAGAAAACCGGTTAACGGTGATGAAGCCTGAGCCTGAGCACTCTTTGTACCCATTCCAGCGAGATAGGCGAGTCGTCCGGCCTCGACCGCAAGGGAAAAGGCACGACCCATCATTGCCGGATCTTCTGCGGTGGCAATAGCGGTGTTGACAAGGACCGCATCGGCACCCATTTCCATAGCTTCAGCTGCATGGGATGGTCTTCCGATACCGGCATCAACTATCACCGGAACCTTACAATTTTCTATCAGCAGGGCAATCAGCGTCTTGGTTTCAAGCCCACGATTGGTGCCAATTGGAGCCCCTAGCGGCATGATGGCGGCAGCTCCCGCATCTTCCAGTTTTTTGGCCAGAATCAGATCGGGTAGCACATAAGGCAACACGATGAACCCCTCACGAGCCAGAATCTCTGTAGCCAGCAACGTTTCATAATTGTCCGGCATAAGATACCTCATATCGGTGATCACCTCGATCTTGATGAAGTTACCACAACCCGCCTCCCTGGCAATACGGGCAATACGCACAGCCTCTTCGGCGGTACGGGCCCCAGAGGTATTAGGCAGCAGCACCACCTCTTTTGGAATGAAATCGAGGATGTTTTCATTAATCCCCCCACTGTCGATGCGACGTAGCGCCACAGTGATCATCTCGGATCCACTTGCCGCAAGCATTTTGGGAATCCAGTTTTTTGCAGCAAATTTCCCTGTACCGGTCAGGAGACGGCTGGTAAAGCCGTGTCCACCGATTATCAATTGTTCATCCTGCATAGGTTCAACCTCCTCCGACGAAATTCAATAACTCAAGAACATCCTGCTGTTTGAGCACCACCTTGCTCCAATCGACCTGTTTAACGATCCGGCCGTTATGTTCCACCACCAACGAAGCGGCGTCCAGCCCCTTTCCGGCAACCAGGACTTCAATCGTGCACTCTTTCAGCCGCTCGTCCGTACCATTGACACGTACCTCGATTTCCATGGCACTTCCTCAAATCAAAAGATAAAAAGCAAAAAAAAAGCCACCTCCCCATACTTCGGGAAAGCGGCATCCGGCCAATCTTGGTGCGCTGAAACTTCGGTTTCAGGCAGGCCGCTTCCCTTCGCCGGCATTACCCGGATCAGGTTCATAGGGTTGGATATAATCCTCTCAGCGCTCACAGCACCCCTAGCGATACAAACTTTCTTATTCGACTCAACTGAATTTGTCAACGCCTGTTATTTATTACCTTGCAGATTATTTTTTCTCATTTTCACGATTATTCTGATAGACTGTCTGAAAAAGATACTGACTTGATTGTACTCTCATAAAGAGAAGGTTAGGTTGAAAAAATTTCTAATAATGGCAGCTTTTGAGCTGCTTGATATCAATGATAGACTCCGGGAACACCGGAGAACAGTATTAAGGTGAGACGATCTCGCATTTGCCACTGGGAGGAGCTGGAAGGTGGAGGAAATTTTAAAAAAAAGACGAACATTGCAGGAAACGATGAATTTTATGGCTGCTCTTTCTGCAGGAATTGAGCCAATTCTCGGACGGGGTGCCAACAGCATGACCATGGCCGCCGGTCGCAACCTGGGCAGGAAATTTTCTGCAGGAGCAAAACAGACCAATGATCTCCTGGAGGCAGTAAATGAAGTTCGGCACATATTGGTGAAAAATGATTGTCTGTGGAACTTTGAACCATTCAAGCCGGTCGGACAGACTGATATGATAACCAAAAATGACAAAGGCCAGTCGCAGATGCAGCTCGTATTTCGTGATTGCATGATTCGCCAGGCACTCTTTCGCTTCGGTCATCCTCAGCAGGGTTCCTTATGTAATATGATGTACGGTTTTTTCGCCGGAGCCCTGGAATGTATTATGGGGAAAAAAACTACTCTTGAAATCAAGCATGCCGGTGAAAATGCCTGTTTGAAAGTCTTGACCGTTGAAGCCTAATCCCGACAATATCTCTTTTGAGGAACAAATATGAGTAGTGAAAAAGTACGCCTTAATACCGAATGGCTCTGCGACTGCGGTGGCTGCCATGTCGCCCTGGTTGATCTGCATGAAAAGATCCTGACGGTGCTTGAAGGTATCGAAATTCAAAAATGCCCGGTACTCACCGACGTTAAAGGCTACCCCGAAGCAGATATAGGCATTCTTACCGGGTCCATACGAACAGAGCATGATCGCCATGCCGCAATCGAGATGCGCAAAAGTTGCAAAACAATTATCGCCTTTGGCACCTGTGCGGTGTACGGCGGACTTCATGGCGCCGGTCTTGCACATACCAGGGAGCAGATCCTGGACTATGTCTATAAGTGCACGCCAACCACGAAGACAGACTTTATACCAAATGTCAACATCACTGAACTGGAACAGATGGTAGTTCCGATCGATGAGGTCATTGATGTCGACCTTTATCTGCCGGGCTGTCCGCCTCATCCACATTTTATCTTTGAAAGTCTCTCAACTCTCGTAGAAAAGCGTGAACCGAAAACCGGACAGGAAACAGTCTGCGGCGGCTGTTCACGAGTAATGAAGAAAACCGATGTTGCTGAAATCAAAAACAATCATGATGCCGTTCCGGAAGAGGACGTCTGTTTTCTCAGCCAGGGCTATATCTGCCTCGGTTCAGTAACCTTGGATCGATGCCTCTCGCCCTGCCCTAACCATGGCATAATGTGTACCGGCTGCGCGGGACCGACCATGCAGATACTCTCTGAACCCAACCATGACATCAGGACAGAGGTAAGTGACAGGATGTCGAGACTGACCAAGATCAACAAGGACGATATCATCCATCATATTGAAAAATCGGCCAAGACCCACTATGCGTATGCCATGGCCACCAAGATGATTGGCAATAAACCGACTTTTTTAATCCAGAAATGGATAGCAGACGTGGAGGCAGGAGTATGAGTAAAACGATAAAAATAGATCCGGTTACCCGCATTGAGGGGCATGCCCGTATTCTTCTGGAATGCGACGATTCAGGATCTGTGAGTAACGCCTCTTTCATTGTCAATGAATTACGCGGATTCGAAAGAATCCTGGTTGGTATGGAGGCATCCACCATGCCACAGATTACGGCCCGGATCTGCGGAGTCTGCCCCACTGCGCATCATCTCGTGGCGGCCAAGGCACTCGATAATGCCGCCGATGTCGAGCCACCCATTGCGGCAAAATTATTACGTGAGTTCATGTATATGGGCCACATGATTCATTCGCACAGTCTTTCTCTTTTCGTGCTTGCCGGCCCGGATCTGATTTTCGGACTGAATGGCACCGCAGCCACTCAGAACATTGTCGGCATGGTCAATGCCGCCCCTGAGCTCACCAAAAAAGCGCTGAGACTCAGAAGCCTCGGACAAAAGATCAATGAGACCATTGGCGGCAGAGGTATTCATCCCGTTACAGCCATTGCCGGTGGGATCTCATTTAAACTGAACGATGCCCAGTTCACTCGTCTGCAGGAGCTGACGGCAGAGGCTGTTCAGCTTGTAGGCGAGCTTGCCGGAAAAACAAAGGAACTACTCTTTGGCCTGCTGGACAAGAACCCCGTTCTTCTGGAAAAATTAAATGCAGAGAGCTGGTACCTTGGAACTGTCAAAGGTGGCAAGGTCAATGTCTATGATGGTCAGCTGCGGGCCATGGACACTAAAGGGGAGATAAAACCTGAATTTCTTGCGTCCTCCTATCGTGAGATAATGACGGAGCGCGCCGTCCATAATTCCTACGCCAAAGAGGTCTATCTCAACATGGATGGGGCTGAGCAGATGTATCGGGTAGGCCCACTCGCCCGTCTTAATGTTGCTGGTGGCATGGAGACGCCGCTTGCTCATAAAGAGTTTGAAGAATTCAGGAAGAACTTTGCACGTCCCTGTCACAATGCGGTTCTCCAGCTCTATGCGAAATTAATAGAGCTTGTCTACTCCTGCGAGAAGGCCCAGCAAATCATTAACGATCCAGCGCTTCATGGAGAAACCCGCGTTCCGGCAGATTTCAGAGGAGGACACGGTATTGCTCATATCGAGGCTCCCCGGGGTACACTCATTCATGATTATGAGATAGATGAACGTGGCATTGTTACGGCTGCCAACATGATCATCGCCACCCAGCAGAACACGGCAGCAATTAACAACTCGCTCAAGGAAGGAGCTAATAATCTTCTGAAAGAAACCAATGACGAGGCTATGCTCAACAGTCTCGAATTTGTTGTTCGTTGTTACGACCCATGCCTGGCCTGCTCCACCCATGCCATTGGCAAGATGGCCCTTGATGTTGAAATAACCCATATGGGTGAAACCATCCGCAGAGTAAGGAGATAAAAAGATGCTTGTAATGACTATTAAAGAAAAGGCCTGTCGCGGATGCAGACTCTGCCTTGATGTCTGTCCCACGGAATGCTTTAGTTTCAATGAAGAGAGTCAGAAGGCTGTTGTTGCCGAATCGGAAAACTGTATTGCCTGCCTCAGTTGTGATTATATCTGTCCGTCTGGTGCCATTACCCATAGCAACCATCACGTGGTTGCTAATTTTTACCGTAATATTCAATTCAGCCGGCGAATGGAGAAGTTTCTATGATAACGACATCGGAACTACAGCTTACCGCAGAGGATCACGATAAGGCTTTCAATGAGGTCTGTTTCCTGCTGGATATTTTTGTTGATACCCTTCAGCAGTTCGTCGGCAAGGGGACTCCGGCACTTGCTGTCGCCGCCGGTCGGAAGATGGCGGGCAATATGCCGATATTTTTAGCTGAGCCGACTCTGGAAAATGCTCTGGCCGAGCTGGTCCGGGTCTTTACCATTCAGCAGATGGAAATTGCCGGCGAAATACAGGAAAAAAAAGCGGCTATCACTATCGCCCATTGCCCCATCGGCAGTGTCTGCAAACAACGAAATATTGCCATCGACGGCTCTATCTGTCAGATGTTTCACTATTACATTGCAGGAATTATGGCTGAATTCACAGGGAGAGCCGCCCGGCCAAAGACCATTACAGCCGGGGAAAGCGCTGTACCTTCACCCTCGCTTTTGCCGGTGCACCGAGATAGATGGCAACTGCCCTGGTTGTCTGTATCGGCAATGACCTGGTGGCCGACGATGGAGTCGGCCACGCTGTGTACAAGCTTCTTGCTGCACAGTTACCAGACGATACCCGTTTGAAACTCCTCGGCCTGGGTGGGATGTCCCTGCTTGAGGAATTCCAGGGTGAAGACGCATCTTGTTGTGGTGGATGCCGTTCAACTCGGCGCCCCTCCCGGCACCATTCATGTCATGGACTGGTCCATGCTCCCCTCAAGCCGGTCTCATGTTTCCTGTCATGGCATCGGTATTCGTGAAGCAATTGAAGTATCACAAAGACTCTATCCTGAAGTCACTCCCACAAGAGTGCATCTCGTTGGCGTCGAAGGCCAATGTTTTGACAGGCTCGGGGAGGGGTTGAGCGCTGAAGTGGCAGCCGCGGTTGAGCCTGCGGCTGCTGCCGTCCGTGAACTCCTGGCCCGCGTCGATTGGTCATAAAAAAACCTGCAAAAAGGCGTCACTTCCCGATTCCATAGCCATGGAGAATATTGGCGCTGGTCATCACCCGCCACCGGTCTTATTGTTATTCCATCAGGTAGAGGCCGGTGGAATCGTTAGTCGTAATCCCATGAAGGCAGAACAACAACCTGTAACTACCAAACCGCCGTTTCATCTAGGAGGCTGTTTTTCAATTGTCCATCACTGCTTCGAACTCTGTCAAGCAAGAGTTGTCGTTTTCCCGATCGGACCTTGTCAGGGCACCACAGGAAATGCATTATGTTACACGATCCCGACATCCTACCTCTATCGCCCAAACACAGGCTCTTTGCCGATCAAGTCCAAAAACAATATCAACAGATGGGTATCGGTACTGCGGCTACCCTCATCAATGGTGTCATCCTGGTTTTCGTCGTCAGAGACCATGTGCCGATTGAATACACCTTTATATGGTTGAGCTGTGCAGTCATTTCAAGTGGTATCCGCCTGGGGCTGCTTTGGGTCTATCGACGATCCAAGAGCCGCTATACCGAACCGGAAAAATGGAACTTCCTGTTTATTGCCACTCTTTTTTTCGCCGGTGTAGTCTGGGGATTAGCCGCAATTCTGCTTTTCCCATCCGATTCAATTGGTCACCAGGCCTTTCTCGCCTTTGTCACCGGAGGCATGGTAGCAGGTGCGGTAGGATCTTTCACCGCAGTTATGACTGCATTTCTGGCTTTCAGTCTTCCGGCACTCCTGCCGATTTGTATCAGGTTTTTCCTGCTTGAGGGAGAACTTCACGCAGCAATGGGGGCAATGACGCTTCTTTTTCTGGTGATTATGATTTTGACCGCCGCCCGGATGCATAAAGATATCCTGTACCTGCTGACCTTAAAGTATGAAAGAACTGCACTTATCGCCGATTTGCAGCAGGAAATAGACCAGCGAAAAGCCGCGCAGGAAGAGCTGAACAGGCAGAAGGAGGAGGTGGAAAAAACTGTAACGCAGCGCACGGCTGAGCTTCTCAGGAGCGAGGAAAAATATCGGATTCTGGTGGAAAACATCAGCGACGTCATTTTTGCCGTTGATCGGCAAGGGACGATTACCTATATCAGTCCGGTGATCGAATCGGTTCTGAACTACAATGTTCAGGAGATGATGGGTAAATGTCTCTTCGATTATGTCTATCAGGATGATCGGTTGCGCCTGCAAGACGATTTTGCAGGAACGTCTGAGGTGATCGACGGCCGACATGAATATCGGTTCTGTGCTAAAACCGGGAAAATAAAATGGTGCAGGACAAGTTCGAGCCCTATTTTTCAAGGTCGGGAAAGGACAGGAATCCAGGGGGTATTGGTCGACATCAGCCTGTCGAAGACCCTGGCGGAGCATGTACAGCGTGCCCAGAAAATGGAGGCCTTAGGCATACTGGCAGGAGGGGTAGCCCATGACCTGAACAACATCCTCAGTGGTTTAGTCAGTTACCCTGAGTTACTTCTATTGGACCTGCCTGAGGATAGTCCGCTCAGGCAGCCGCTACAAACTATCAACCAGTCAGGGAAAAATGCCGCAACCGTCGTCCAGGACCTAATGAGCCTCACCCGCGACGGGATGCCGATGAGTGAATCGTTGAATGTCAATCTCATCGTTAAGAAATGTCTCGAGCTGCCGGAGACCCAAGCCATGCTCGGGTCCCATTCGAATATTCAGCTAACGACCTCTCTACAAACCGACCTGCTGAATATTTATGGCTCATCGCGTCTTCTCACGAAAGCCTTATCGAATCTAATAGCCAATGCTGTTGATACCATGCCCAACGGCGGTCGGCTCGAAATTACCACGGAAAATTGTTATTCCGATAGATTCATTTCTTTCTTCGATGCTGTTGTGGAAGGTGAGTACGTGGTCCTTGCCGTCGCCGATACGGGGATGGAGATTCCGGAGAAAGACCGGTCCAGAATTTTTGAACCATTTTATGCCCGAAGAGTCATGGGGCGCAATGGCTCAGGACTTGGTCTGTCGCTGGTTTGGGGCACGGTCAAGGATCACAACGGCTATATCAACCTGCACAGCGAAAAAGGACAGGGCTCGCGTTTCGAATTGTTTTTCCCCGCTACCCGCGAGCGATTACGGAAGGGTAGCAAAGAGAAAGAACTGTCCGATTTTACCGGTAATGGTCAGGTCATTCTGGTTGTCGATGATATCCCAGCGCAACGAGAGATTGCGACAGGCATTCTCAATCGACTGGGATATACCGGGAAAGCTGTTGCCAGTGGCGAGGAAGCGATTGAATATATCCAAGAACATCCAGTCGATCTGGTCGTCCTGGATATGATTATGGAGCCCGGAATAGATGGGTGTGAAACCTTTCGTCGAATCAAGACCTTCCGGCCGAACCAACGGGCCATCATCGCCAGCGGATATTCCGAGACCGAACTGCTGCGGGAGGTGCGGGAACTGGGGGTCGACGGATATATAAAGAAACCCTATACGATAGAGGCCTTCGGGAAGGCGATCAAGAAAATATTACAGGAATAAATAAGCCCTCCATTGCACCATAAGGAGCAAAAGTAAGAAATTATCCAGATTCGACTGTTACTCTTGGACGAATTGCTCAACCATCATCCAGATGTGAACAGAGCCGCTGAAACAAGGGAACCTTATGGAGGGAGCAGATGTTTTCAGGATATTTTCAGTGGCTGAGATCGCCACCCGCAAAACTACACAGAATTATCCGGTTGCTGTTGTGCTGCGGACTATTGATAACAGTACCGTCCAACGCCGCTGACCTGATGCTGCCGGAGGTCTATGAGAACCAGGTGGATGTTTCCGGCTGGCTGATGAGCGAAAAGCTCGACGGGGTACGCGGCTACTGGGACGGCAAACAGCTGCTGTCGAAAAAGGGCAACGCCTTTTCCCCACCGGCGGCTTTTATTCACGGTCTGCCGCCGTTTCCGCTGGAAGGGGAACTCTGGGCTGGACGTAGGACTTTTGAACAAACCATAGCAATCGTCAAGAAACAACACCCCCATAACGGCTGGCTACAACTCAAACTGGCCATCTTCGATGTACCCAAAGCACCAGGTGGTTTTACCGAACGTATGGCCAAAGCCACCGAATGGTTTGCCGCACACCCCTCCGCATACGCCTTCATCATCCCACAAACCGAGGTACGCAATGCAGCAGAACTGCAACGGCAATTGACACGGATCGAAAAACTCGGCGGCGAAGGATTGATCGTCCGTAAAGCAGATGCCCCCTACACGGCTGGACGTTGTGCCGAAATTCTCAAGGTGAAGAACTACCAAGACGCCGAAGCTCGGGTCGTTGCCCTCCTGCCCGGAAAAAATAGGAATAAGGGACGACTCGGCGCCTTGTTGGTTGAGCTTGATAACGGGATACAATTCAAAATTGGCAGCGGCTTTAGTGATGCCGAAAGAGAAGTACCACCGCCGGTCGGATCAGTTATCACCTTTAAATTCTATGGGAAATATCAGTCTGGAATCCCCAAATTTTCAGCATTTTTACGTATCCGTGAAGATAACGATTTGTAATAAGAGACCTAACCCATTATAAAGACGTGACGCTTACGTGCCCAACGTTCATCCCGTCATTACCGTGACCAGGAAATTTCATCAATCAAAATAAGGATAGAGTTATGTCTGAATTCAAAAACGTTACAATCATTAAAAAAGCAAATATCTACTTTGACGGCAAAGTTACCAGCCGCTCGGTCCTTTTCCCGGATGGTTCCCGGAAAACCCTCGGCCTCATGTTTCCAGGAAAATATGAGTTCAACACCGATGAGAAAGAAATTATGGAAATACTCTCGGGAAATCTTGAGGTGTTGATAACAGACACAGTAGGATGGCAGACGATTAAAGGTGGCGAGGTATTTGAAGTGCCCGAAAAATCCAAATTCAGCCTAAACGTCAAAAGCCTGACTGACTACTGTTGTTCTTACATAGGCTAAGAACCGAAAATTGTTTAAAAACGAAGGAGACTTATCAACAATGAAGATATTAGGTGTTTCGGCAAGTCCCAGAAGAAATAAATCCACGCATTTTCTCCTCGAGAAGTGTCTTGAAGAGGCGAAGCAGACAGCTGAGGCCATGGGAAAATCTCTCGAGGTTGAACTGATCGATCTTGCCCCTCTGAAGTTCAATGGTTGCATTTCTTGTGATAAGTGTAAAAAAGGACTTCTGTGCAGTCAGCAGGATGATTTCCAGCAACTGATCCCAAAGTTTGCCGCCCCAGAGGTTACAGGGATCATACTAGCGACCCCCGTTTACATGGGCTCCATGACGAGTCAGGCCAAGGCATTTCTCGACAGGTCCGTCCTTTTCAGGCGTAATGGTTTTCTCTTTAAAAATAAACTCGGTGGCGTGATAACTGTCGGTGGCTCCCGCAATGGTGGTCAGGAACTAACCATCCAGGCTGTGCATGCTGCGATGTTGATCCATGACATGATTATTGTCGGCAATGGCAGCCATTTTGGTGGAATGGCCTGGGGTAACCATCCCGATGGCTACCAAGAGGATGTTACTGGTATTGATACCGCCAAACAACTTGGTAATCGTATAGCCGAGGTTGGATTCATGCTGAAGAAATAGCAAATTCTTTCAACTTACCGGGGTTAGAACTTCGCTCATGTGATAGCAACGTCCAATATCCAGTGCTTCAAGAGCGATCTTCAATGAGACGGTACCGATTCTACCCATGCCGGTTCCAATTATTTTCAATATCATGACCTGATTCTCCTGTAAACGGTTTGCTATTTTGGCAAAAAATTATTATCTGTTTCCCTGATATTATTCAAAAATGAGGTTAATTATACGGAACAATGCTTCCAAATCACCCGGATTCTAACTGTATGTCCTGCTCTTTATAAATCAGGAAACCTCCCGGCAATATTAAGCGTTTTTTTAGATGTGAACAGTAAGGTTATTCCTGACAAGGCATTCTGCCGAGGCAGGTGACGGTTCGACCGCTAAAAGCAGGGCAACGCTTTCAATAAACAGTAAAACACTCAAAGACTCTCTTCAGTGCCCTTGAGGGGGTACAAGTGCCTTTAGCAAATTATTATTCTTGTTTTTAATGAACAAAAACAGTTGTAAAGTACCTAAATCGTTGACAGGAAATGAGTGCAATGGCTGATTCTAAATCTTCGGACACAGGTTCCATTAGTTTGTGGGGCGCCGTATCCATAGGTGTGGGCGGAATGGTCGGCGGCGGTATTTTTGCCGTGCTTGGTCTTTCCGTACAGATCACCAAAGCGGGGGCACCTCTCTCTTTTTTATTGGCCGGATTTATTGCACTTGTCACCTCGTATTCATACACGAAATTGTCGGTTGCCCTGCCCAGCCAGGGCGGTACCGTCGCCTATCTGGATAAGGCATATGGTTCAGGTATCTGGACAGGTTCGCTGAACATTCTGCTCTGGATCAGTTATATTGTCATGCTCTCACTCTACGCCTATGCCTTCGGTAGTTACGGTGCTGAACTTTTTCCATCATCCTGGCACGCTGCCGCAAAACACATCCTTATCAGCGGTATTGTTCTCCTGATAACAGGGCTGAATATATTGAGCGCCAAGCTGATCGGAGAAGCAGAGGAGTGGATTGTCACCATCAAGGTGATCATCCTGCTGGTGTTTGTCGGTATCGGAATTTTCGAAATTGACCCATCGCGGTTGTCAGTTTCTCACTGGGCTGCGCCCATTCCCCTGGTTGCAGGCGGAATGGTGATTTTTCTGGCCTATGAGGGCTTCGAGCTCATCGCTAATACAGCAAGGGATATCAATAAACCCTCAATAAATCTGCCGCGAGCCTTTTTCATTTCGACGATATTTGTCGTCGTCCTGTACGTCTTGGTTGCCTTGGTTACGGTGGGAAATCTGCCGATTGCCGATATCGTCCAGGCCAAAGATTACGCACTGGCCGAAGCCGCCCGCCCGTTTTTGGGTCAAAAGGGATATGATATCATCACAATAGCCGCTTTGCTATCCACAGCGTCGGCTATTAATGCTACACTGTACGGCGCTGCACGCCTGTCTTTTATAATCGCTAAAGATGGCGAACTTCCTGCTTTTCTGGAGAACAAGATATGGGATAAGCCTATCGAGGGCCTATTGATCACCGCGGCGGCCACCCTGGTCGTGGCCAACCTTTTTAATCTGGATAGTATTTCCATGATGGGAAGTGCCGGATTTTTGTTGATCTTCGCAGCAATTAATGGCGCCGCTTATCGGCTATCGGGAAAAATAGGAAGCAACAAGGGGATTTCGATGATCGGGGCATTTCTTTGCCTTGCCGCTTTAGCGAGCCTGATCTGGCTCACCATGCGCGATAATCCCGCGCATATCCTTTTCCTGGCGGGCATGGTTGTTCTCTCGGTTGCGATCGAATATGCCTATCGCATCATTCGAAAACGGGAGATAGACGTGACCAAAAACGAGCGATTTTGATCAGACAGTCACCGGTTCCATCTCAACCTCGAATAATCAAAATTAAATATAACAAACTCACAAAAACTTAATATTTCGGATGGCTAAGTAAAAAGCTTCATATGCGAGGCGCGAAAAATTTCAATCATTTCGGCGTACTAGAGTACGTCGCAATGATTGAAATTTTGCAGCAACGACGCAGATGAAGAGTTTTTACGACGCCATCAAATATAACTTCAGTGTAACATGTCCTATACCTCTAAGGTAGTACCGACACTGCCGAAGAAGAATCGCTCCCCCAGTTTGGCGTGCAACATAGCCGCACGCGGTAGCCCGGTGCAATGGGAGACACCAATGCGCTCGATTCGATAGCGGTCGATCACCTTCAGGGTTTCGGCAAACTGTTCGTCACTTGAAAAACCAAGGTGGGTTCCCCCTATAATTGCGTGAATGCGATCACGCCCTGTCTGTTCCAGAGCATACTCGATAATGTTAATCATACCTGCGTGGGCACAGCCGAGAACCAGAACCAAGCCTGCCGGCGAATCAACTATAAGCGATAAATCGTCTTTGAGAGGATCGGGTTGGATCGTGCCACCGTTGGGAAGGAATGCCGTCATCGTGGCATCACCTTTCTCGAAAGTGTTGCGTCGGGGGATTTCCCCGGTCAACATCACGCCGGGGCCAACTGTAACCATCTCAATTCCCAGGTGGAAGTTCGCCCCCAGCGATTCGAGATAAACGCGGCGATACGGAATGCCGACAAATCTGCTTTGATCCCCCGATGACCAGACCCGCTCGGCAAAGATATCCGGATGACCGTAAACGTTAACCTCACCACGCAGCTGCAGAACTGCCGGCAACCCGCCGGTATGGTCGTAATGACCATGGCTGATCATTACCGCCTTAATGCTACGCAGATCTTTGTTGAGTGCCAGGGCATTCTGCACGATCCCGAAGCCCTGACCGGTATCGAAAAGATAATTGCCGTCCGGGGTCTCGATAAAGCAGGAAAAACCGTGTTCACCGATCACCCTGAAAGGAACACCAGCCGTATTTTCACAAAGAATAGTCAGTCGAATCGTCATTGTTCTTCTCCATAGCAAGGATGTACCGAAAAAGGGCAGGATAGCTGATACCGCGTTAATACCCGGCAGATTACCTGATTTTGCCGAGGTTGCGAAACAGAATCGAAGCAAAATTTACATTTGCTCTAAGCTTTATTTGAACATATCCCTGCAGTGTTCTTAACGGATACAGTCTCCTACTCTTTCCTACTCTTTCATTTCGTCCATCAATCTCACTTTATAGATAAGATGGCAATACTAAAAGCAGTATCGATAGCTGGGATTGACCCCCTTCCTGCCTATCTCCGAAAGGTATCGGTCAACATTGTTAGGTGATATTTGAACCGTTGGCAACGGTTCGGTGGCCCGGACCTTCGCTGCTGGAGAGGACTTCGTGAAACCGGTGGTCATCTGATTTATCAGTTTTCTGGTTCAACAAGGCGACAAATTTCTTGCCCACAAGCTCTACATTTTCCACGAAGGATTAAGTCGTCTCGTTCCATTTTGGCAGATTCCAAAATTATTGTAGTTGAGCCAGAACATTTACTACACCAAACATTATCTAAGATATTTGTTTGTATGGATTCGGGGATCTTATTCCATCTTATTAGAGAATCCAAACTAAAGAGGTTTGTCTGCCGGAGGCGTATAATTTTGCTTTTTTTCATATCTTTTGTCTTACCATTCAGTGGGAAGCAGTGATTATACGAAAGAAAAATTCAATGATTGCCAACAGGGTAAATATATTTCCAATCAGCATTTCAAGGTCGATAGGAGAGCTATGGACTTTTGGCACCAGTTTTTTCCGGCAGCTTAGGTGATATTTGATTAAAGATGATCTTAATTTGGAGCTTTGGGAAAAGCCCTATCACACGGCCGATAGCTGTCCGGTGTAAACATTTGTTAGACTCAAAATAGATTGGTCTAGATCAATAGTCATAAACACACTACTCGGATTATCGATATGGTCTGAAAATGGTTCACAATACTTAAAACCATATTTTTTATAGAGATTTCGAGCCGGCCTGAAAGCATCATATGAACCAGTTTCTAAACTGACACGCTGATATCCCCTTCTATTTGCCTCAGCAAGAATATGTTTAAGTAAGCGTGATGCCATACCTTTACCTAAGTGAGAGGGAGCCGTTCTCATAGATTTGATTTCAGCTTCTCTGGAGTTAAGTTCTTTCAGTGCGCCACAACAAATCAATTCTGATTCTTCCCATACACTCCAAAAAGTGACCTCTGGTTTTTTGAGAGCCTCAACATCTAAGGCATGAACACATCCAGGGGGTGTGATTCTTATCATATGCTGGAGGTGATCATTTAAGAATGTGATCACCTCAGGCTTCGACAAATCGTCTATTGCAATGGTAATTGAGTTCATTATATTTCCAATCTGTTTCTCCAAGTACATAGGAGATATGTGGACTTTTGGAACACAAAAGACAAATGATGCCTCAAGACCTGACCTGGGATCGCACAAAGTCATAATTAGCTAGCACGATGGATGTGGTTGGGGCAGGAATAGGTTTACTGCGATTGTTTCCCTCTCAGTTCAGATATTACTTGATTTCCATATTTCTTTTCTAACCTGTGTATGAAATCAGGCTCAACAGACCAACAGAAAGATAAATACCCAGATAAATAACTTTTTTCGTCATCGTTTAGAAGGCCTTGCGTGTGCTTGTAAACAAGTGTCTTTATTTGTCTTTTTTTGCTTCTGCCAATTGATATTGCTCCTTCATTGGTCAAAACCAAACCCGTTATATGCATATTCCCTTTTCTTGAGAGAAAAGCCGTTTTTTCCCTGTTTAATTTCAATTTAGGATATTGGCATTGGTTTAATATGGTTTCTATAGACTTTGCGAAATCGAACAATAACCCCTTTTTATTGGTCGAAAAGGAAATGTCGTCAGCATACCTTGTATAGCAAATCCCTTTCTCCTCGCAGAGCTCACTTACTTTTGAGTCAAATTCGTACAGTAGAGTGTTCGATAGAAAAGGAGAAGTTGGGGCGCCAACACTTAGTCTCAGAGGACCACCTCTTTCGGATAAATAAAAAAACACCTTCTTAAGAGTGGTCTTATCAGCATCGCTAACATCCCAATCAAGATATTTTTTTACATGTTGAATGAGATCTGAAGGTCTGATGGACGGAAAAAAATCTTTGAAATCCATTTTTAACAAATACTTTTTATTTATATGTCGTAACGCATTTTCTCTGATGTTGGTATTTTTTTTATACGCCATACAACTATCATGAACCGGTAATTTACTTAATTTTTGAGCCAAAATGGCTTTTTGTATAAATTTAAGTTCTTTAGCTGGCTGAGCGATGATTCGAAAACCTTTGCCATTTCGTTTGGGTATTTTATAGACCTTATAACGATAGGGACAAGTTGATATGTAGTTTTTTAATCTTTCTGGTTCCACAGAAAGTGAGTTTGATAACTCGTCTACAATAGTCATCAATGTGGTACTCCCCTATTTATGGCCAATAGCTCTTTTCCTCATCATTTCTTTGTCTGAGTATGCGTAATACGCTGCTGTACCTATAATTGCCGCGCTCCTGTCGAACAAATTGTTTTTATCAACGCTAGAAAATTTGATTCTTGGTGCCTTTTCTCTGGGCAGAAAAAAGTCAACGTTGCCAAACCTCTTTTTTTCTATCAAATCTAATTTAGTGAGAAGAAAAATTAATCGCTTTATTTCTACCGTGTCTCTCTCAACTGAAAGCAATTTCAAGTAACTCTGTAATTCTTTTAATTTTAGTGCTTTGAAGATTAATATTAAATCGTAAACAAGCATTGCTACGTGCCCATTACTCCTAGTATTGAAAAGTTCCGATTTATTAATCTTGTTAAGATAGACCTTTATGTTGGTGATGATATCATCCAAAAATTCATCTAATGAACTACCAACGTTCCCATCATCATAAGGGTAAGAAAATACGTTGTCTTCTGGAAGCTGTCTCAAAGGGCCAAGCTTGATAAATGACTCCTGATTATGATGGTAATTGCTTATTAAAATAATAAGCTTATTTCTCAACTGGTCATTTACTGAAAATGATCCCAATTCTGCAATTGCGCCAGCGCTTTCTAGGGCAATAATTACTAGAGAAGAAGTTTGAGCCAGATCAGACTCAAAGGACAGCAAATCGGGGTACACGGAATCATGTAACCAGTCTTTAAAATCTTCTGGTATAACAAGACTCCGAGAGAGGTCCCGGTGTTTAACTAGGATATGGTTATATAAGACTCCCCTTACGCTCTTTGGGGGGGAATCTATTATACTACCACCAAAAAGAAAAATTATGGGTGGGGTTAGAATTACATGACTTTTTTCTAAGGATATTAAAGATACATAACGTTCCCGAGGGTCAGAATCTCCCAAAGCCATTCTTCCTTTTAAAACTACATCTCTTTACCTTTGGATCGCGCTGAAGTCTTTTTCGGACTTCACGGCGATGATTCGCAATCGTTGACGTGAAGTCCGAAAAAGACTTCAGCGCCAATAATGTCACGCAATAAACAAGAGTCTGGCTATACACCCGACTAAAGCATCTTAAAAAGATACTTCGTAAGCACGTAAAGAGAGTTTGAAATAATTATACCCCATTTTATCTTTATTACACAAAACTAAAAGCTGGGGTCATTCATAACCACTCAAAATGAGTAGATTAAATTTTCTAGCATAAAGGATTAACTCCAGATCGCTCCTAATTGCAATATTTTTTATAATGTTTTTCGAATGTTATACCAACTAATTGTGTTTACAATATATTTTGTATATAGATAGACCCAGGACCAACGTTCATGTCACAGGAGTTATTGAGACACTGAACTGTTGTAACTTACCTTTACAAAGTCAGGATATTTCCACTATACCGTAACCTAAAGCACGGATAACAGACAGAAGCTTTTAGCAAGTTGAATGAAAAAGGCCACCAACCGCCATTCCTTTTTCCACATATTCGTTATAGAGCTGTATTGCCTTTTTGGTATCGGCAACGACTACTTCGATGGATTGTGCTTTCAGGCTGTCGACAGTCTGTTGCGGCACCCTGAGTCGCTTTAATCTGCCGGTGGTCAGAATCACTACCCGGCAGCCTTTGGTTATTAATTCCTGTACATCACCCTGCTGAATACCGCTATTATGCCCAGTTCCATGTTCCGACCAATCCCAGGTTCTGCCGCCGCCGGGCCATAATTTAAAATCTTTACCACTGCCAATCCTTTCTATTTCCATTTTCCCCCAGCCGGAAGAAAGAATCCGGGGGGAAGCGGCAATCGAATTATCCATTTCAGCCTCCCTCTGCAATGCGCCATCGCTATCAGTGAGCTTATGCTCTGGAGTTCTCTTTTTCCTAATATAAAGAGTCTTGGTAACAGCGGCAACCCTTGCCCCCTGTTCGTCCAGCACATCCACGCGAAATCTCTCCAGCAGTTTTTCTCCTGAGGCCGCTTTGGAACGAATTTCAGCCAGACGTTTTGCCTCCAGTGTGAAAATGGCCGACACTTTTCCACGCCCCGGCTGAAGGTAATTGATTTTCGCTGCCGTATCCCAGACGATATACTCTCTGCCAAGGTTACGGATAAGCATCAGCATATAAAATGGATCGGTCATCGAAAACAGGTTGCCTCCAAAATGACTGTTCACATAGTTGCGGTTGTACCAGCGCAATTTCATTGCCACGCGGATAGTGCGCCAGTCCCGACTGATATCTTCAACCGCGATACCGGCTCCCAGGTACGGTGGCCAGCTGTTGGTAATAAAACGAAAAATACGGGGGTGATCCATTGGATCAAATCTTCGACGACGAATAAATGCAGCGATCATTTTCCCTCAAGGCCACCTCAGAGATTTATCTTGACAACAATCCACCAAACATTTGACTCTTATCGGCGAGCCCTTCTGCAAAGGTGATGGTTTTCCCTGTTTCCACCCCTTCATTATAGGTGCCGCCGTACACCTTGACACCACTTCTCGAGACCTTTCTTAATCGGGGAAAGCGCATCCCGACAAAGGTTTCAAGCCGCTGTTCCTCCGCGACGACCAGAGCGCCCACCTGAGGTTCCATGCGGATATCCTCAGTCCCTCTCTTTTGCTCCTGCAGTTTCTGGTAAAAGCCACGCAGCAGCCCGAGATAGTAGCTGTTTTTTTCTGTTCTGGTTGCCCCTTTAAACCGATGCCTGTTCAAGGACCAGAGCGAGGCCAGCCGGTTTTCAAGGAAATGGTAGCAATATTCGGCAATGGTCACATTCGCTTTTGTACCCAGGAGTTCAATAGTTTTAAAGGTATCGTTGTACAATGGATCATAAAGGTTGGACAGAACGACCCTGACAAAGAAATAATCATGCAGAATCGTACAGATCCGCCGCTGATAGGTCTCTATTCGTTTTCTTTTTCGATCAATGATCCCAAAGCCATACCGATACTCCTGATCATTGCCGAGCTCCCGGATATGGTATTTTTCAATCAGTTGGTTGGCCTTTTGTATGGCCAACGCAGCCTCATGCTCATTGGACGACTGTGAAAGCGCCAGAAGCTTTTGCACCTTGGCCAGGCATTCCCGGCCTCTTTCGGAGATTTTTGATCCACCGATTGCCTGCTCGACCATCTCGACCACCACGGTCCCGGGACGACGATATTCCGGCAGCACCCCCAGGAGCACACAAGCCTGCTGAAAAGCTTCACCGTGGGGAGCGCCGACTGCTCGAAAATGTTCGGTACAGACCTGGTGGGCCATTTCATGTTTAAGCACCTGCAAGGTAACCGACCATGAATAATTAACGATCAAATGGTGGCTAAGACGCATTATTCTCGTATCCGGATGCCAAGCGCCAAGCTCTCTTTTGGAACGGGAGATCTCAAAGACCGGCAGCCTCAATTCCAAGCCGTACATCATGCAGATTTCCTCAAACTCGAGCTGCAACTGCAGCAACCAGAGATGCTGTAATTTATCCGTGTTGGGATTCCCGGTCATTGATGTCCTCTCCTTGTTGTACAAATCCTCTGCAACGTGACCTATCTATTTGGAAAATCAATCATAGCGTTGATTGCAGCCAATGACAAGTCCGGCCTTACCGTTAGCCGGATACTGCCTTGCTATCACCATTGTCGCTTGTATATTAGTGCCTTACAGATTATTGTGGTTCGTAAAAGACCAGCAAAATAAACGAGAAAATCACTTCTACTCAGCCACTAGAGGTTCGACAATGAAAAGACTGTTCATACTCTTGTTCCTTTTATTCCTCTCGTCTTGCGCCACCAGCCCCACGGGACGCTCGCAATTTATGCTCGTTTCCCCTGAACAGGCTATCAGCTCTTCCCGTGAGGCATATGTCCAAACTCTTCTGCCCCTGCAAAAAGAAGGCAAAGTCGACTCCAACCCGATAACCTCCAATCGGATCAAACTCATCACAGGCCGGATTATTGCCCAGGCAATGATCCTCTATCCGCATACCAGAAACTGGGAATGGAGTGTCAAGGTCATTGATGATCCGGAGATGGTCAACGCCTGGTGTATGGCAGGAGGAAAGATGGCCATCTATACAGGGCTTATCAACAAGCTTCATGCCACCGATGACGAGATAGCCCAGGTCATGGGACACGAAATTTCCCACGCCCTGGCCAATCATACCGCTGAGCGGATGTCCATGGCACTTGCCACTCAACTCGGTTTGTCCGGTGTAGCCATTGCCGCTGGTGACAGCCTGTATAAAGGGGCCATTCTGAGCGGTAGCTCACTTGCCGCGGCAACAGCCATAACCCTGCCAAACAGCAGAACCTCTGAATCCGAAGCAGATCAGATGGGCATTGAACTGGCCGCTCGGGCTGGCTATGATCCCCGTGCGGCAGTAACACTTTGGCAGAAGATGGCCAAGGTGGGCGGCAAAGGCCCGCCGCAATTTCTCAGCACCCATCCCTCTCCGGCGAATCGCCAGGAAAGGCTGACCATTCTCGCCGAACAGATGATGGGCTATTACCTTGATACATCGAAACGTCCGGTCTATCAACTGCAATAGCAGCAACTTCAGACTTCTTTTACCTTTCGATTAACTGCCTCATGCTTATAGCAACGACCCATAAAAATACTGACTTTGACGGACTGGCCTCGGTTATTGCGACGACCCTCCTCTATCCCGGCTGCATCGGCGTCGTCCCAAAGATGACCAACAAAAATGTCGAACAGTTTCTCTCAACCCATAAGACAGCATTCAATCTCATCCTGCCCCACGAGGTACCGCATGACGAGGTAAAAAAACTGATCGTCGTTGATACCGATCAGTGGCAACGACTGGACCGTATGGAAAAACTTGCCACACGACAGGACCTTGAAATTGACCTCTGGGATCACCATATGATTGGAACCGGCGATATCTTGCCGACCTGGTCCTGTAAAGAGCAGATCGGTTCGACGGTGACACTTCTGGTACGCGAGATGCAAAAGAGACGGATGGAGCTGACACCTCTCGACTCAACAGTTATGCTGATAGGACTCTATGAGGATACCGGCCATCTTTCCTACCCTTCGACCACCGCCGAAGACGCCCGGGCTGCAGCGTATCTGCTCGACAATCGGGCGGATCTCAATGTGGCCGCATTTTTTCTTAACCCGCCCTATGAAGAGAACCAGAAAGAGATTCTCTTTGAGATGATGAAGGAAACTGAAAAATTCACCATCAACGGAAGAACTATCGGCTTCAACACGATAAGCCTGAACAAGAAGGTTCCCAATCTGGCCGCAATCGTCAATATGTACAGGAAGATAGTCAATGTTGACGCTCTTTTTGTTATTTTTACCAGCGATGGCAGGAATACCGTCATTGGCCGTAGCGGTGCCGAAAACATCCATATCGGCCGGGCGCTGGTCGGCATCGGCGGTGGAGGACACGCCGGGGCAGGATCGGCGACAGTAAAAAGCAGCGAGATGACCCCTCAGCAGATTAAGGAACAGATCGTTGCCGAATTGACTGCAAATAGAACGGAGAGTGTCCGTATCTCGGACATCATGTCTTTCCCTGTCATCTCCGTAACACCTGCAACACCCATGCGCGACGTTCAGACCTTGATGGCCAAAGAAAAAATCAGAGGCATCATGGTAATGGAGGATGACAAAATCCATGGCATTATTGTCCTCTGGGATCTCAAACGGGTAAAAAAAGAACAACATTGGGACAGTCCGGTCAAGGCTTTCATGGCCAGAGACATCATTACCATTGATCCGGGCGTTTCCCCATCGATTGCTGCCGGGATAATGATTGAGAACGATGTTGGCTATCTCCCTGTAGTTGAAAACGACAAAGTGATAGGCATTGTCACCCGCACAGACATCCTCACCTACTATTACGATCTCCTGCCGGAATAGCCCGAATAATTTTTATCTGCCTGCCGGGAAACAGCGTAGTGACCAGAATGCCTGCAACAATCATTATGCAACCCAGCACATGATGCCAATGTATTTGTTCACCCAATAGCATACCTGCCAGCAATACGGAACTGGCAGGCATTGCCGCAGTGGCAGCACCGGCGGTGGCTCCACTCACCTTCCCGACACCAGCGGTCCAAAGAAGATATGCCAGGACTGTGGCAAACACTCCGTAGTAGACAATGGCCAACAGGGCGTCAGCTGAAGGTATCGAATGTATTGTCCGGAGATCGAAGGCAGCAGGTACCACGAGCAGCAGAAGACTGCAAAAGATTAAGACGGTCGTATTGGTGATCGCAGAAACAGAATCAGCAATTCTTTTTCGAAAAATGGTAAAAAGAGCTTCACAGACAACCGCGGCACCGGTCAGCAGACAGCCAATGATACTGGTTTCTTCCCCACTTCCCCTACCAAAAATATTGATAACTATACAGCCGGCGACGGCAAAGCATATTCCGGCAATCGTCCGTACGGAAATGCTTTCTCCCAGCAGAAACAGGGAAAGAACAGCAAGTACCGCCGGAGTGGTTCCCGTGATAATTCCCGCCTGTACGGCTCCGGTTGAGTGCAGGCCGTAGAGTATAAATACCCTGAACAGAACAATGCCGCATAGTCCTTGAAAAAATAGATTCTTCCAATGAGTAAGGGTGAGACATCGGAGTTCGGCGATCCTCCCGTACATAAGAGGCACCATGCAGACAAAGGCCACCAGCAGAGAGCCAAAAGCTCCCAAAAATACCGGCACGGATGAGACGACGAGGAATTTACCGACCACCACTGAACTGCCTGCAAGGCACATCGCCCCAATCAACATAAATACCGCCATAATCCTTTCACTCCCTTGCTACGTAAACCACTGGCTTGTCTTCACCTGCCCTCTCGTTATTTTTTGCTATCCTACCTTCATAAATTGGTTTGCAGTAGATCCACTTCTTGCTAGTTTACATGGTACCAATGTATTTAAACCCGGAAACCCAGGAAAGTGAGATTGCCGATGATATGGATCAGTGTCGATAAAAAGTGCCGAGTGCCAATGATACGCCAGCTCTACAACCAGGTGCGAACAGCAATTCTCTCCGGCAGGCTCCAGCCTGAAACCAGGTTGCCTTCAAGCCGAGACTTGGCCAATCAGTTGCAAATCTCAAGAAATGTGGTGCTGGAAGCTTTTGATCTCCTGCACGCTGAGGGTTTTTTGCAAGCAAGGCGTGGCGCAGGAACTTTTGTTGCAAACGGTGCAATCTTCAGCAAAAGAGTGAATGATGTGGAAGCACCAGAGGTGGAAAAGGTAACTATGGGTTATGATTGTCCGAAGGGAGTAATCAATTTTCGTGCCGGTACTCCCAACCTCAAGTTATTCCCCCAGAACCTTTGGCAAAAAATGATCAAAAAGGTCTTTGCCAAGCCTCTGGAAGAAACACTTGCCTACGGACATCCGGAAGGCCGCGTGGAGCTTCGGCAAGCCATCTGCGAGTACGTGGTCACCCGACGAGAGGTAATGTGTCACCCCGACCAGATCGTCATCACCGCAGGCACGACCCAGGCTATTGGCATTGCCTGCCATCTCCTGCTCAGAAAAAGGAAGGATGTCTTTTTGGAGGATCCCATTACCAAAGATATTCAATTGATCATCGGAGGTCACGGTGGAGTGTTACATCCAATCGCAGTGGACAACCACGGAATGAACACCAGCGAACTTCCCAAATCGCCGGTTCCTGCCTTTATCTATGTGACCCCTTCACATCAGTTCCCGATTGGCGGAACCCTGCCCATTCAAAGACGCATCGATCTCCTGAACTATGCCGAAAGGACAGGATGCTACATCATAGAAGATGATTACGACAGCGAATTTCGTTTTGACGGTCCACCACTCAGTTCCCTGCATGGGCTCTGTCCGGAGCGGGTGGTATATATCGGCACCTTCAGTAAAACTCTCTGCCCCGCCATCCGAATAGGATATATGGTCCTCCCTTCTGAGCTGATAAGCCTGGGCAGAAACTGTAAATGGCAGAGTGATTTGCATAATGAAGTAACCAGCCAACTGGCACTGGCGGAATTTATAAGAGAAGGCCATTACCTCCGACACGTGGCAAAAATGAGGAAACATTATGTAAAAAGGAGAAAGGATGTAGTCGATATGTTGGAAGATCTCTTTAAAGATCGGGTAGAAATTCTTGGCTGTGCCGCGGGTCTCCACCTGGTCGCCCGGTTTAGGGATTATCAATTCAACGATTTATTTTTTAATGAGGTGGAGGCCATGGGAGCTCGTTTCTATCCGGTCGGGTTGCATGCACTCCGACCGGAAAAACACCGGGATAAAATAATGATCGGCTATGGGAACCTTTCAACCGAGGAGATCGAAGTCGGTATCACAATATTGGCAAAGCATCTTGATCTTGCCAAGCCCTATCGAATTGCGAGAAAAGAGGTCAAAAAAACATTGACTTCAGACGGACCTTCTGATAAAAAAGCACTTCTCAATGAGGAATAAATGAGCGGGAATAACTCAGTGGTAGAGTGCAACCTTGCCAAGGTTGACGTCGCGAGTTCGAATCTCGTTTCCCGCTCCATTTAAGTATCAGCTCACCTGCTTAAAACAGATTCGTTTTACTTCATCGAAGGTCGAAACAAAGTAAGGAGTAATGCCTGCTTTAATATGATCCGGAAGCATCTCGAAGTCTTCCTGGTTATCCTTTGGCAAAATCACTTCCTGCACTTTTGCTCGTTTTGAGGCGATCATTTTTTCCTTCACTCCGCCAATCGGCATAACCAGACCGCTCAGTGTTAATTCTCCTGTCATGGCAAGGTTGGGACGTATCGCCTGATTCATGGCTATCGAATAGATTGAGCAGGCCATGGTAATCCCAGCCGACGGCCCATCTTTAGGCGTTGCCCCGGCCGGTACATGCAGATGAATTGTATTATTGTTGAAGAACTCTATTCCCTTAGTATTTTCTTTCATTAAAGAACGAACATAACTATAAGCAATTTCAGATGATTCTACCATAACTTTGCCCAGCTGTCCGGTCTGCTTGAAGCCGGCTTGACCTGTGGGAATGGGGATGGATTCAATATGAAGAGTTGTCCCACCCATACTGGTATAAGCAAGTCCGGTAATGACCCCAATCCGTGGCTTCCTGAAAGCCTGTTCTTCTGAAAAATGGCGTTTACCGAGCAGATCTTTCAGCTCGTCTTTGTGGATGCGGATATTCTGCTCAGGATTTTCAATGATTTTATTCACTGATTTCCTGAGGATTTTCTTGATGCTGTTTTCCAATCCACGCACGCCTGCCTCGCGGGCATAGCCATCGACAATTGCCCCTATCAACCCTTTTGAAAGGGTTATCTGTTTCGAAGTCAGTCCATGTGCCTCGAGCTGTTTGGGGATTAAATGTCGCCTGGCAATTTCCACTTTCTCTTCCAGAATATAGCCCGGCAGCTCAATGGCTTCCATTCTGTCTATAAGCGGAGCAGGGATGGTGTCCAGCTGGTTGGCCGTACAGATAAAGAAGATTTTTGACAGATCGAAACGCACATCCAGATAATGATCGAGAAAATCCCGATTCTGCTCCGGATCAAGTACCTCAAGAAGGGCAGAAGCCGGATCACCTTGAAAACTGGCTCCGATCTTATCGATTTCATCCAGCATAATGACCGGATTAGCTGTCTTGCACGTTTTGATCGCCTGGATAAATTTTCCGGGCATCGCTCCAATATAAGTACGTCGATGCCCTTTTATTTCCGCCTCATCGCGCATGCCGCCAAGGGAAAAACGAAAAAATTCCCGACCCAGGCTTTGCGCTATCGACCTTCCTATTGAGGTTTTACCGACACCCGGGGGACCTTGTAAAAGGAGAATTGTTCCGGATAGATCACCCTTAATTATCCCAACGGATATCAATTCAAGAATCCGGTTTTTAACGTCTTCAAGACCGTAATGATCCCTGTCGAGAATCTTGGATGCCTTATTTCGGTTATAACTGTCTTTTGAGTAGACACCCCAGGGAAGAATGGTCAACCAATCGAGGTAGGTCCGGGTTACATTGAATTCAGGGGAAGAAGTACCAAGAAGCTTGAGTTTTTCCAGCTCTTCTTTTACCTTTTCCCGCGCTTCATCGGAGAGCACCAGTTTCTTGAGGCGGTTTTGATATTTTTCCAACTCTGCCTGGGTATCATCTTTCGCCAGCCCCAGCTCTTTCTTAATTTCCTGTAGCTGCTGTTTCAGGAAAAATTCTCGTTGTTGTTTGGAGAGCTGCTCTTCGATCCGCTTGGAGATTTTTGCCTTGAGTTTGGAGATCTCGACCTCGTTCTTCAAAAGAATCAATACCATCTCAAGCCGTTTACGCACATCGAAGGTTTCCAGAATCCTTTGGATTTCAGTGCCGGAAGAGGTAGTCATGGAGGCGGCAAAATCAGCCAGGGAACCTGGATCACTAAGATTGATTCTCTCAATGAGCAGGCTCAACCCCTCTTTAAACAAGGGATTCATATTCACCAGATCTTTTATGCAATCAATTATCGCCACCGAATAGGCTTTCAGTTCTTCAGTGTTTTCCTGGATGCTTTCAAACCAGTATTTTACCTCGGCGATAAAAATGGAATCTTTTTTCATTAGGGAGATCACATCAAACCTTTCTAAGGCCTGAACCAATACCTGCAAGGGCTCACCAGGCTTAAACGGCGACACCTGAATAACCCGGGCAACCGAACCCACCTTAAAAAAATCTTCAGCACTCTGTGCCTGGTGGGCAAGCCCGTCTTCTTTGGGTGTTTGCAGGAGAAGACCAAAATAGAGCGGTGCATTCTGATTGACATGTTTCATGACTGCCTGCTGCAAGACCATGTCGTCAATAATGATCGGCCCCATCATCTTTGGAAACATAGGGCGATCGTGCAAAGGTACCACCATTAATCTATCAGGCAGTAGATCCTTGTTCACCACAAGTGCCTTTTCAGATTCTTTTCCTTTCTTCTCATCCCCGGGAGATTCTATTCCATCAGGTGTTAAAAAAGTCGTTTCTTCCGCCATTCTTTCTCTCCTCTCGTCATTATTCTGGAGTACAAAAAATTCTTTCTCTTCTAATGCTTTTAGATCTCAGTTTACCTGCCATGGACAAATACCTGTCAAGGTCGGAAGTCCTACCTGGCTTCAATCCTTCACTGATACAAATAATCATTTGCAACTAAAAGCAAACTATTATCTCAACAGTCAGAGAATAATCACCATGGAAGATTCCTCCAGCATTCAATCGACTCCCAGGGTTATTGATCTCTTACGAACAGGTATTATATTTTGAAGGATAATTTTTTTCCTTATTATGTACCAATTGCAACTCCGATAAAGGGATTTTATTGCCTCGTTGAGGGAGTACGGTACGAAAAAGCAAAATTTTTTTAAGGTGTCAAAGGGGTAGAGCATGGCCTATATAATTCACAATGTAGACTTGGTTGAAGAGTTTAAAAACTGCCCTCTTTGCAACTACAAGGACGGCTTTCATTCGATGCTGAAACGGGACGGAAAAGAGCTCAGGTGGCTGTTTATTTGCCCCGCCTGCCATGAAGTATTTGATGTCGGCCGAAAACTCAAATGACCCATTATGTTCAAACTCCGCTAAAAGCGGTGGGACTCCCTCGGCAAAATAAGCTTTTTCACTAGCAGTGAAATCCCATTTTATGGAAACTACATCTCAATAAATCATGAATATTTTTGAAGCACTTTGCGAGCGTAAATCCGTCCGCGCCTTTCTGGATAAACCAGTCAGCAGGGAGAAAATAGTCAACATTCTGCGGGCTGCACGCCATGCACCATCGGGAACGAATGCCCAACCCTGGCAAGTTGCAGTCGTTACCGGCGAAAAAAAAGCAGAACTAACCGCGGCGATGGAGGCGGCTTTTCGCAAAGATGGTATTGGCAGCATGGACTACGCATATTATCCGCTGGAATGGATTGAGCCTTACAACAAGCGGCGAGTCACCTGTGGAGCCCAACTCTATTCCGCACTCAATATTCAAAGACGGGACAGGGAGCGCAGAAAGGAGCAATGGGTTGCCAATTATCGGGCTTTCGATGCGCCCGCTATTCTTTTCTACTTTCTTGATTCGGTAATGAAACAGGGTTCCTTTTTAGACTATGGAATGTTCATCCAATCAGTGATGCTTGCCGCTCTAGAAGAAGGACTGGCCACCTGTGCGCAGGCTGCCCTCGGTCAATATCCGGAATTAATTAAAGATGCTTTAGGTTACAGCCGTGATACTATTCTTCTCTGCGGCATGGCAATTGGCTATGAGGATAAAAATGCCCCGGTCAATAACTATCGGACGCCCAGGGAGGAAGTGGAAACTTTCACCAAATTCTTTGAATAAACGGCTTTGCCGACCTTACCAGGAGCCAAGTATCGGGCAGGTTCCTGGAGATAAATTGGATTCTATTCAATGCACCCATCCGATTCTTTCCAGGCAAACAAACAAAAAAAACAATTACTAAACCGCTCAGAACCCTGTACAATGCAGTAGGTTCTGTTGCTTAATGCAAAGGTTATACATAGGACACAGGAGAAATCAATGTTTACCATCGGTGATATTCGCAACATAGCTATACAAATAGAAAAAAACGGAGAGGAGACATACCGCAAGGCTAGTAAAGCCGCCAAAAACCCCCAAGTGGCTGAAGTGCTGGCCTGGATGGCAGACGAGGAAAAACGCCATGCCAAATGGTTTACCACTCTCCGGTCAAACAAACCATTAACTCCTGAACAAAAGGAGATGGAGGCAGTGGGCCGCAACCTGCTTCAGGATATGGTCAGAGGCAACAACTTCCTCCTTGACGGAAACGAGTTGCAAAATGCCAAAAATGTCGAGGAGGTCTTGGCCAGGTCGAAAACATTCGAGTTGGATACAATTTTATTCTATGAATTTCTCACAGGTTTTCTTGATGACCAGGATGCGATTGACCAGTTGAGAAGAATTATCGAAGAAGAACGCAACCATATCATGCAGCTTGAGCGTATTGAAGATCCGAAGAATTGCGATTCCTGTGAATCTCTCTATGGACGGTGAAGGCATCGTCACAAAAATTTAACAACGACCTGACCATGCGAAAACCAAATTATTCACAACTTCTTTTCGGTATACTTCTCATTTTGTTGCTTGTTCAGGTACCGTTGCTATGGGCAACAGAACCTCTGCCACTGACAAAAGGACAGACGGTTTATGTTCCTGCGTATTCACATATTTACCATGGCAATGACGAGAGGCCGCTGTTATTATCGGTTACCCTCAGTATCCGAAATATTGACCCAAATAAGTCACTTACCATTACCGCCGTTAACTACCACGAAACCCAGGGACCACTTGTAAAAGAATACCTAAAAGACCCGATTGTCCTCGGCCCTCTGGGTTCGGATCGTTTCATCGTTCCACAAAAAGACACCTCCGGAGGATCGGGGGCGAATTTCATCGTCGAATGGCATTCAAATGAACCGATAAATCCTCCTATAATCGAAACGGTTATGATCGGCACTCAATCACAGCTGGGTATCTCATTTACCTCAAGGGGGCAGGCCATCCGAAAATAGGGTTATCGCTTGCAGCTTGCTGGTTACACTGCTCATCTCTGGACAGACGATGGTTAGTGCCTATTGTACATTTCATCTGTATTTTTTATCGTCCTATCTATCCACTACAGCCAACTATACTATGAGGAAATTATGATTAGTCAGGACTTTGTTAAACAGTTGAAAGTTGATGGCGTGACCTACAGCTATTTTGACATAAGAGAGCTGTCCAAACAAGGATTCGGCGAGATTGACCGACTTCCTTACTCCATCCGCATTCTGGTGGAAAATCTACTCAGAAAGCTTGATGGCAAAATCGTTAAGGAAAAGGATCTCCAAGCCATAGCCGCATGGAAAAAAAGCTACGATGCGCCGCTTGAGATACCGTATCATCCAGCCCGCGTTCTGATGCAGGATTTCACTGGGGTTCCGTCTGTTGTCGATCTAGCCGCCATGCGGGATGCAGTGAAAAGCCTCGGCGGAGACCCAGCCAAGGTCAACCCTAAAGTCCCTGTTGAACTGGTTGCCGACCACTCGGTACAGGTTGACTACTCCGGCACCAGTCTTAGCCTGACCGGCAATGTCGCCAAGGAATATGAACGGAACAGTGAACGTTACTCCCTGCTCAAATGGGCTCAAAAAAGTTTTGATAACTTCAGGGTAGTCCCACCCAACTCCGGGATCTGTCATCAGGTAAACCTGGAGCATCTCGGGCGGGTGATCATCACCGAAAGCATCGATAAAATAACCTACGCATACCCGGACACCCTGGTTGGCCTCGATTCACACACTCCTATGATTAACGGCATCGGTGTCATGGGCTGGGGTGTGGGTGGAATTGAAGCCGAAGCTGTCATGCTCGGACAGCCCTATTATATGTCTATTCCAGAAGTTATAGGAGTGCGACTTACCGGTAAGTTACCTCCAGGCATCACAGCTACCGATCTCGTTCTCACCCTGACAGAACTGCTGAGAAAACAAAAGGTTGTGGAAAAATTTGTGGAATACTTCGGACCCGGCATGCAGAGTCTCTCCATTCCTGATCGTGCCACTATCTCCAACATGACCCCTGAATATGGTGCGACTCTAGGTTTTTTTCCGATCGACGAGAAAACTATCAACTATCTAAAATTAACCGGCCGCGAGAAACAGGCCGCCATCACCGAAGCCGTTGCCAAGGCAAGCAGCCTCTTTTACAGCGATGCTGAAACCATTGAATACACCACGGTTATCGATTTTGATCTGGGCAGCGTTGAACCTTCTCTCGCCGGACCGGCAAGGCCTCAGGACAGGATTCCACTGGCCGGCATGCGATCCGCGTTCGGAGACATCCTCGGCTGCAATTATGAGCGCGACACCAAGCCGGTTGAGGTTTCTACATTCATAGACGAATCCGGCAGCAAAACCTCCCGAGAAAATTCTTGCCACGCGCTACCGAAAAGAGCCATAGAGATTATTTTCAATGGTCAACCGGTCAAAATCAGTGACGGGACCGTAGTTATTGCCGCCATTACCTCATGTACCAATACCTCAAACCCCCATGTCCTCATCGGCGCTGGTTTGATGGCAAAGGAAGCGGTCAAACGTGGTCTGAAAGTACCCGGCTTTGTCAAAACGTCCTTTGCTCCCGGCTCCAAAGTGGTCAGCAACTATCTTGCAAAAACCGGACTTATGCCTTACTTTGAGGCACTTGGTTTCCATATAGCCGCTTTTGGCTGCACCACCTGCATTGGCAATAGCGGTCCTTTAAATCAAGCACTTGAGAACGTCATAAAAGAAAACAACCTGAATGTTGCCGCCGTCCTTTCCGGCAATAGAAACTTTGAGGCGCGGATCCACCAGCAGATCAAATCCAACTTTCTCGCCTCTCCTATGCTGGTCCTGGCCTTTGCTCTGGCCGGCAGGGTTGATATAGATTTGACTTCTGATCCTCTGTCCATTGATCCAAATGGCCAACCTGTGTATCTGAAAGATCTATGGCCAACCGATGAAGCCATCGATCTTTTGATCAAACAACATGTCACCCAGGAAGCCTTCACCCAGGAATATGCCCAAATTTTTGAGGGCGATGTCTTCTGGAAAGGTCTTGAGGTCTCGGAAAGTTCCACCTATGACTGGGATGAAAAATCGACATATATTAAAAACCCACCTTATTTTGACAACTTCACAGATATTCCAACACCGCCTAAGGACATTATCAGAGCAAGAACTTTCCTCCTCCTGGGTGACTCCGTTACCACCGACCACATATCTCCAGCCGGGGCTATCCCGGAACACTATCCTGCCGGTCGCTATCTTATCGAGCAGGGTATAGATCCAACCCATTTCAATTCCTATGGCTCCAGAAGAGGTAACCATGAGGTAATGATGCGGGGCACCTTTGGTAATATTCGTATTAAGAACAAAATGGTGGCACCTAAGGAAGGTGGCTATGCCATCAAATTGCCGGAGCAGACCGAAATGTTTAACTATGATGCTGCCATGAAGTATCTTGAAGAGGGTACCCCTCTCATCGTACTGGGCGGCAAGGAATATGGGACGGGCTCTTCACGCGACTGGGCGGCAAAAGGAACCAGCCTTCTCGGTATTAAAGCCGTCATAGCCGAATCCTTTGAACGGATTCATCGCAATAATCTGGTCGGAATGGGTGCGTTGCCTCTCGTTTTCAAGAAGGGAGAAAATATCAATTCTCTGGGACTGGATGGTACCGAAATCTATTCAATAGAAGGCTTGGCAGATATCTCTCCCGGCAAAATCTTGAAGGTTACGGCGGAAAAACAGGATGGTAATACCTTCAACTTCGAGGTTATCACCCGCCTCGATACCGAGGTTGATGTCATCTATTTCCGGCATGGCGGCATCCTTCCCTATGTCCTGCGCCAAATGATGAAAGAATAGCATCAACAGGAGAACAACCTTCCTGCTGACTCGGCAATAAAAAACCCCGAATTAAAGATTGATGGCGTCGTAAAAATTCTTCATCTTGTTCGTTGTTACAATTTTTCTATCATTACGACGTACCGTATGTACGCCGAAATGATAGAAAAATTGCACGCCTTCAATATGAAACTTTTTACTTATCCATCGGAGGCCGAGGTTTTTACGAGTTTGTCAAGATTTAATTCGGGGTTTTTTTATTTTTCGAGCTCTTGCACCCCGCGAAAAGGAATCGAAGAGTGCACCACTTAAAGTGGTATGCTAAAAATCAATGGTTATCAAACAATGTTTTTAATTCAGGCTTACGTTCAAGCACCAGCCTCTTCATGTCAGCAGCCAGAGCATGATCGGGATACATTTTTATGAACTCATAGGCCTTCACGTAATTGCTTTCTACTAAAACTTCTATCATTTTAATCGCTTTAGGATGATCCGGTGCAACATCAATGATAAAGATTATGGCGTTGGGAGTCAGTTTTTTAATTTCAGAACTTTTCGTGATGTTATAGATCCCATCAAAAATACTGCTTACCTGAGGGTGATCCATTTTCTCCTGAAGAAGCAGCACTGCAATATTCGGATCTCTGTCAAACATTGCCTTGATGATCCTTTTTGAATAAACGTTGTCAGCGTTTGCGGTGACAAAATCATAAGCATTGGTAAGGTTTTTTACTGCAAGCGCGGTTGTCAACTCCTCTGCCAGCGGATGATCCGGGATGATTTTAAGCATATGAGCGATAACATCCGACTTCAACTCCTGGATATAATCTTTTTCAATCAAGTACATGCCCTTGATGATAGACTTCGTGCCGGCATGACCGGGCATACGGTCAAGCACCTTCACAGCACTGGCATAACTCAATCCCTTGAGCGCCTGACCGTTGGTGGCATACATCTGCCCAATGAGTATTTCCGATTGGGGCGTCTCGGGATATCGCTCTATGAAGTCAAATGCCCGGTCAAAGTCCCAGCCCGTCAAGTGGCCAGGATTCTTTTTCACGGCTTCGAACTCTTCCATCATATTGTGCACATTATCGTCTGGGGTCAATTCCTGTCCAGTTTCACTCTCAACCTGCGAACCGGCCATCCTGGCCCTTAACCTTTGAAAAATCCCACCACTTGGTTTATCCGTATTCATATCATCATTCCACTTGAGCTTGTTACCTCACCCACAATCTACCCGATCCGGTGGGAGAAAATCTTCCCTCCGAAACAGCCCACAATCAATCTCTGTATACTACAATCGGAGGTGAGATGCAAACCACTGTTTTTCTGACAGTGATGGTGTTTGAGGTCTTTTATTGAACCTTGACAAAGGACGAACCTCAGGTCAACATGCTTTCAGTCAGTGTCTGTCCATAACCACCGACAACTCACTTCATTTTAACCTGGGAAGAACCGTCATGGAAACTAAAATATCTCTCGAGTTATTACACGCATACACTCAACAACGTACTCGCCCCGATAAATCATTGTATAAGGCAATCCTCTTAAGCGATGTCATCGAAATCGCGAAAAAAACCGGACTGTCATTACGCGCAGTCGAATGCGCAGCACTGGAAGCGGGAATTGTTCCCGAGCGATACAGCCGGAATCAGAAATCCCTCTCCAATGCCGACCAACTTCGATTGTTACGCTCACATGTAGCGATCATCGGGCTGGGCGGTTTAGGGGGAACAGTGACTGAAATCCTCGCACGAATCGGTATCGGTGGACTGACTCTTGTGGATGGTGACTGTTTCGATGAAAGCAATCTCAATAGACAGCTTTTAAGCAGTCCTGCCAAGATTGGTAGATCGAAGGCTGAAACAGCAAAACTCCGGGTACAGGAAATCAATCCTGCGGTTGAGGTCCGCTCGGTATCGGAATATTTTGAAAAAGACAACGGACAGGCTCTTCTGCACGGTGCCCAGCTGGCAATCGACTGCCTTGACACCATCGCAGACCGCTTCTTACTTGAAGAAAATTGCAGAAAAGTTGGCATTCCACTTATTTCGGCGGCTATTGGAGGTACCAGCGGTCAGGCAACGGTAATTTTCCCGGAGGACCGAGGATTAAAAGACATCTATGGCCCCCCGGGACATGCGCCCCAAAAGGGAATCGAAGCATCCATAGGTACCTTGCCTTTTGGGGCTATGTATATGGCAGCCGTTGAATGTGCAGAGGCAACGACCATATTACTCGGCAGGCCCTCGGAATTGCGAAACAAGCTGCTGTTGGCCGAGGTGAGCGATCACACCACAGAACTCTTCAGCTTGCCTGGGCTGACTTAAGAGCCTGCGGACAGGCCCTTACTTAATGTCCAGATTATAAAAGGGGTGGATATGATCTTTTTTGGCTTCAACAGGCTTGGCAAAGACGACATCTTTTAATCCGTATGTCTGGATGAGGTTTTTTGCCGTTTTCCGCCGCAGATCTTCGTCGTTTTTCAAACCTCCAGAGAGGTTTCTGAGGGTGACTACGCCGTCGTCGACCTCGACAGTTGCCCGTGGAGAAATGTTAACGATCCTGGCATGGATATTTGCCAGCATTGTCTTTGTCTGAAGCAGTTGAAGTGACTCCGGTGTCGCATTAAATTTGCCCTTTTCGACCATACCAGACAGGACATCGACGACATCAGCAACCGTTATGGTATCGATATGCAGAACCATATCGTAAAGACTGCAATTTGAAGTGTCTTTTCCATAGAGAGCCAAACTCCACTTTTGCCGTTCCGCATCATCTTTTTTCAGCATGTACCGGGCTTCTTCCGCCGAACAGTTTTCCCGTTTCATCTCTTCCTTCACCCGATCCTCCATATTGGCGATTATCCTCACCTTGAGGGCATGAGAGATATCCTGCAGGAAAAAATGGCCGGCCAGTCCATGGTAGACGACATTATCTTTAGCCATATGATTGAGAAAGGCGGCATGAAAATAACTCATATACCGTTCCTTACCATGACTGAACCGTTCGAGGATAGACGGCGCATCGTGGAGTGCCTTTACCAGCTTTATTTCGGGAATAGAAAATTCGTCGCATGTTTCCAGCAGAATATCCCGGGAAACGCATGCATATCCAAGGCGTTGGGCCAAGGATTCCGCTACTTCCTTGCCCCGGCTATAGGATCCTCTCGATATAGTAATAATTGCCACAATGAACTCCCTGAAATTTGAAAGTTTGGAAACGACACACAGTCAGAGGAAAATCCTTTGAAGTACCTTCAAGGGGCATTCTCCTTCAAATGCTTTAATTAATCTTTACTTTGTACACTTTTATTATGGAAGTAAATACAACCATTGAAAGTTTATTTAAAATAATTCAACAAGGCATGCAGGGTTGTCAATGGATGGGGTGGACATCCCGGAATGTAAAGATCCACCGGAATGATGCTGTTCAGGTCACCAAGTATTTCACTGCTACCGAAAAATGGTCCGCCGGAAATGGAGCAACTTCCGCTGGCGATAACCACCTTGGGGGAAGGGATTGCCTCATAGGTCGAGATGAGGGCCGAGCGCATATTTCTTGAAATGGGACCGGTAACATGTATTCCATCTGCGTGTCGCGGGGAAGCGACAAAATCAATGCCGAATCGGGCCAGATCGAAAAAGGGGGTGCCAAGGACATTGGTGTCCGCTTCACAGGCATTGCAACCGGCGGCGGACACCTGGCGTAACTGGAGGGATCTGCCGAAAAGCTTACGAAAGTGCTTTTTCGAATGTTCTGCAAGTATCGGCAAAGACCCATCGCACAGAAGCGCCTCCCGTGTTGCTGTCCCCATCCCGAAATCCTGGCTGAAAGTGACGAAGGCTCCCTCAGAGACATTTTCACAACGACCGCAGAAGGTGCATTTTCCCAGATCAATCTTCCGTTCCTTACCAAGAATTGCATCTTGAGGGCAGATGGATTCACAGAGACTGATAATTGATGGATCACAATCGCTGTTGATCTTCGGAAGTCCCCTGTATCTTTTATAAAGATGTATCGGTTCCTTCGGGTAACTGGATGTTTTGCACCCCTGTTCGATTCTGTTTTTAATCACTTTCAGCATGTGGTTATACCTTTGTTATTTCAAGTAAAGACTGTTCACTCATTCTCGAAAAAAGTCCAGTTCCAAGATGGCTAAGTAAAAAACTTCATATGCGAGGCGTGAGATTTTTCTTTCATTTCGGCGTACTAGAGTACGTCGTAATGATAGAAAAATTGAAACAACGAAGCAGATGAAGAATTTTTACGACGCCATCAGAGATCAAAGCCGCAATAGGAGAGATTAAAGCTCTTATTACACAGAGGAAAGTCGGATATTTCCTGATTTCTGAGCGACATAGCCAGCCCCATCCAATTGTGAAACGATGGATCCTTAATTTTGTACCGCTCAATTTTCCCGTTGCTATCAGTCAAGAGGCAATGGGACAATTCTCCCCGCCACCCCTCATTGATAGTCACCACGAAAGTATCAGGTTCAAGGGACAGTTCCTGCATGGTAGTTTTTGAACTGGGTTCTCCCGATCTGTTGAGGAGTGTTCTGATGAGATGCATTGAATGCATGATCTCCTCCTGGCGCACCATGGCCCGGCTGTATACATCGCCATTCACCATCTCGTTTCGGTTGGCAGGCAGTGGTTCATGGGCTTCGGTAGGAAAAGAAACCCTTGCATCATAATCAAGTCCGGAAGCCCGACCACAGTAACCGACCAATCCAAGGTCCTCCGCCATCTGTTTTGAGACCATGCCGGTATGTTCAAACCGAACCTGAACCGTATGGGCCGTGAAAAGCAAATCACTGACATGCCGTATCTCCGGCTCCAACTCTTTCAACTTATCATCGATTATTTTTACCTGTTCCGGGTTCATTATCTTCGACACGCCACCCGGCAGCACCAGGCTTTTACCAAACCGGTTACCACAGAGGACCTGTAAAAGGTTCAGGAACTCTCCGCGAATTCTGCCAAAATAGGCCGCCGGTGGATTAAACGCAACATCACCGCTTAAGGCTCCCAGGTCACCGATATGGTTGGCGATGCGTTCCAACTCCAGAGCGATCGAACGCACAACTTCAGCACCGGGATTAACCGAAAGACCGGCCAGGGATTCCAGGGCCTGACAGCAGCAGAGATTGTGGCCGATACTGGTGTCTCCGGCGATTCCCTCACAAATTACCGGCAATCGTTTCAATGGAACCTCGGTCAACAGTTTTTCGAGGCCACGATGCTGATAGCCCAGCTGGATCTCAAGGGATAAAACCTCTTCTCCGGCGCATTGGAAACGGAAGTGTCCGGGCTCGATAATACCGGCATGGACCGGCCCAACAGCCACTTCATGGATCGCTTCCCCCTCAACCTGAAAGTAGTGGTAATTACCGGGAATATCTTCCTGATAATTATTACCGAAGACATCGGGGACATTGCGATAATTGCTATGGTACCTGACCATTTTCAGCCAGGGATGATTCAACGGGGTAATACCGTACTGTTCAGCAATTTCCCGCTCGAACATATGAAATTTTTCACTGCAGGACGCGGTAAATGACGGAAACTCCTCCCCTACTTCGGTACTCAAAACAAAGAGGTGTGTATTACGTACCACAGCAAGGAGCCGGTTCCTGTCACCTTGTACAAAGGCAAAAAACTGGACGATATACCCTTTTTTACTGACAAACTCGGCCAGTGTCCTGGCAAAACGCTCAAAAGGAACACAGGGGATGGCAGACCTTTTAACAGATTCTCCGTTTTGTATTTGCAGGAGGTTATCCATGAATAGTGCCTCCAAGTATTTTGATTGTGTTCATTATGGTGTTGTATATCGGGCTGGGCATCCAGATACAGAGTGTAATAGATGCAAGTAATAAAACATAGGGCGGGACAACGCGAAGCCACTTCTCCTTGCCAAGGGTTTCCTGCTCTTTACTGCCGCCAAATGACATATCGGTGACAATCTGAGCAGCGCCGGCCAAAACCAGCAACAGACTGAACATAAAGAGAACCGCGCTGATTGGATGCCCCGTCTGAAAGGCACCGATCAGGATAAACAGCTCGCTGATAAAGATACCAAACGGTGGCAAGCCGGAGATACCGACAAAACCGGCAAAAAATGACAGAAACGTCCTCGGAAAGTATTTGATCAACCCCCCGATCCTCTCGACAATCTTGGTATTGAAACCAATCAGGATATTCCCGGCGGACAGGAAGAGTGACGATTTAATAAGGGAATGATGGATCATATGTAACATCGCCCCATACAATGCAAACCCGCCAATACCTACCCCAAAGGCAATAATGCCCATATTTTCAATACTCGAATAGGCCAACATTCTTTTATAATCGGGTTGCCTCAGGATAAAAATCCCAGCAACAAACATGGAGAGCAGACCAAAGCCAATCAGAATATTGCCGGAAAACTCTCCAAGACCAGCCAAATACATCAGGGTGTGTACTTTATAGATCCCAAGAAAAGCGCAGTTAAGCAGCGCCCCTGACAACAGGGCTGATGCCGGACTCGGGGCCTGACTGTGGGCATCGGGGAGCCAGGTATGCATGGGAGCAAGGCCCATTTTGGTGCCAAAACCAATCACCACAAAAATAAACCCCACCTTCAGCCATATGGGGTCCAGCTGCGTGGCCACTTGATTGAGAGACGCAAAGCTCAGAGAAATATCTACTTCGGCAATGTCGATTGACAGGGTGATAAAAAAGCAACCGAGCAATGCCAGGGCGATTCCCACAGAGCATATCAGGACATATTTCCAGGTGGCTTCCAGTGCCTCCTTTGAGCGGTGTATGAAGATCAGCGGCGCACTTACCAGAGTGGTTGCCTCGATGGCTATCCACAGCACAATCGGATGATCTGCGAGAGTGACCATACTCATGGTACCCAGAAAAAGCAGCATACAGGCAGGAAACACCTGTTCATTGCTCATCTCTGTTTCCTGCATGTAACTTACCGCGTAGAGTGAGATAAAAAGAAAGATAAAGGATGTCACCAGGAGTACCAACATCCCTTCAGGACTCTGGGCAAAGAACCTGTCGGCATACACCGGCAGCTTGCCGAGCCAGGCCATGATAGTGAGCTGAAGGTGAAGTAAAGCCGTGACAACCAGCACTCCCCTGCCAAGATACGGGGGAACAACCAATGTCACAAGACCTGTCAGCATCGGTAGTAAAAAAATGAGTTCCAACATTTCTTCAGTCCTTTAATCGATTGAGGAGATCGGTGTCTATATCATCGAAAGCATCATTGATATTGTGCAGAATAATCCCCATGACCATGACCCCGACGAGCAGGTCCAGCAACACCCCGAATTCGACAACATAAATGGTATGAGAATGCTTGGTAAGAGCTGTACCTATCAGATATATGCCATTTTCCAGCATCAGGTAGCCGATAACCTGGGTTATGGCCTTTCTTCGACTCATCATCAGAAAGAAGCCGCCAGACATGGTCGTAATGGCCGTGGTCAGCAGCAGTTCATGTCCGCTGGGCATGGTCAGATGGAGCCTGTCGGTAATAAATACCGACAGCAAAATAATTATCAATCCGGCAAAGAGTGAAGCGTGGTAGCCAACGATCGGCTCAATCTCACGCTTGATTGAAATGCGCCTGAGGGCAACATAAAGGAGCCCCGGGATAAGAGCGCCTTTAATCAGTATCATGACCTGAAAAAAAATCAGGCCGCCACTGCCCATACTGCTGTGATGCTCAAGTAGGAGAGGAAGCAGAGAAACCATGATTCCCTGCACAGCCATGATCTTGATCAACGAAATCAGTCGGGTTGACGCCAGTGAGAAGAGCACAGAGAGCAGGATAACGACCATGATTATGTCGATCATATTCTTCATTAGATAAATCCCATAGTAAGAATTGCCGCGAAGATAACCAGGACACTGGAGGTCAATACAAACTTCGGTACCAGGTTCATTTTGAATCGTGCCATTATCGACTCCACCAGCCCAATGGACATGTAAACCATCGCCATTACTCCGTAGAAAATAGGCAGATTCCACAAACCACCGGAGGGATTAAGCGGACAGACAATCGAGGTAAGAAAAGCCGAATAAAAAAACAGCTTATAAAATGAGCCAAGTTCAATGAGCGCGAGATCGGGACCGCTGTGGTCAAGGATCATCACCTCATGAATCATGGTCAACTCCAGGTGGGTAGCCGGATCATCGACAGGGACTCTTGAGTTTTCAACGAGCAGAATCATAAACAGGGCAACAATTACCAGTAACAATAGCGCTCCCGCCGGACCAGTGAGACTAATCGGAGTTGCACCGGTAAAATATTCACCAAAGCTGAGCGCGCCTGTCATTCGATAAAAGAGGATCAGGATTGCGAAAACAGAGGCTTCGGCAAGAGTACCGAAAAAGGCTTCACGAGCCGCCCCCATACCCTCAAAAGGCGATCCGGTGTCAAGAGCTGCGACGATCGTAAAGAATCTTCCCGTGGCCAGAATATAAAACAGCACCAGCACGTCCCCATGAAAGGATACAACCGGGGCTATGGCAGCTAACGGGAAAAACAGCAGAATCATGATCCCCCCGGTACAGGAGACAAGAGGTCCCAATTTAAAAACAAAACCGGTGGTAGTACTGTACACGGATCCTTTACGGCAAAGTTTCATTAAAGTGTAGTATTTAATCAACAGCGGCGGACCTTTTTTCCCTGCAAACAACGCCTTCACCTTGAGTATAATTCCCAGGAAAAAAGGTGCTGATAACAGAGCTATTCCAATTGATAAGAGAGATTCCATACTCGTTCCTTTGAACATCGACGACAGATTTCAGAATTATAAAAATAAGATCAGCAGCAGGATTAAAATCGCCACAATGATATAGCCAATGTAGAGCTGGACATTGCCATGCTGTATCCACCGAAGTTTCCCCAGGAGAGCCAGAAGAGGAAGGGCAATTCCATGGTTCAGGCCAACCTCGGCTATATCGACCACTCGGCTCTCATATCTGGTCCGCTCAGGAAAAATCTTTTTCAACCGAACGTCGGTCTCCCCTCTCCTGGCAAACGGATGAAAGAAATCAATCACACTGCGGGCATAAGAGGTACCGGTATACTGAATTCTCGTGGTGGCTTGAGTAAAGCCACAGCCCCAGGTAGGTCCTACAGTGATTTCCTTGCGCCAATACAGGAGTTTTCTACAGAGAGCGACAAAAAAGAAAATCAGCAGAAAAAGACGGGCGCCCAAGGCGAGATTTGAACCTATGGTCTCAATCAACGCAGTATCGACCTGACCTACAAGAGTGATGTCCGCTAATCCTTTAAAGGCGAGCTCGATAAAACTTGCAGGAAAGATACCCATAAAAAGACACGCACCTGCGAGGAGAGCCATCGGCACCATCATGGCCAAACCTCCCTCGGTTGCCTTTTGCACCATTTCGGTGCGAGGCTCTCCAAGGAACACTATCCCCACGACCTTAGTGAAACAAAAAGTGGCCAGCCCCCCGATTACTGCCAGGGAGATAATAGCCAACATTGCCAACAACAAGGTGGAGTGGGTATATTGCAAACCCTGAAATGCGGCAAAATACACTAAAAACTCACTGATAAATCCATTCAAAGGCGGAAGGCCGGAGATTGATACACTACCAACCAGAAAAGTTTTCCCGGTAACCGGCATTCTTTTCATCAGGCCACCCAACTGATTAACATGGCTGGTGCCGGCTTTTCTAATAACCGCCCCCGCACCAAGAAACAGCAGTGATTTAAAGAAGGAGTGATTCAGCACATGCAGGAGACAACCAGCGAAACCGAAACCGGCCATGACCGTGTTTTCCTGGGCCACACCTATCATGCCGAGGCCGGCGCCCATAAGAATGATGCCGATATTTTCCACGCTGGAATAGGCCAGTATTTTTTTAAAATTATTTTTCCCAATAGCATACAGCACACCGAGCAGACCGGAAATCATGCCGAAGATAAGCACAGCCTGGCCGACTCGAATGTCGGTTGAGGCAAGATTAAAATAGATTCTGAGTATCCCATAAACACCCATCTTAATCATAACTCCCGACATAATTGCGGATATATGACTCGGTGCAGCAGGATGGGCATGAGGCAGCCAGATATGAAGAGGGAAAATACCGGCTTTTGAGCCAAAACCTAGAAACGCCAGCGAAAATACCACCAGTTTGGCGGATTCCGGAATGGTCGCAATCCGGCTAAAATCCAAGCTGCCTGTATAGCTGAAAATAACTCCGAAGGCAGCAAATATGAGCAGGGCTCCTGCCTGGGCAAACAGCAAATACAGATATCCTGCAAGTCTTGTCGACGCTTTCTCATAGTCATACATGACAAGGCAATAGGAAGAGATCGACATAATCTCCCAGACCAGGGCAAAAGCCAGGATATTGGCAGCGGCCGTGACCAAGGCCATCGAAACGATAAGAAGATTGGTGAAGAGATAACTGATCGCCGTCCTCAAAGAATTTTCGGCGCGCTCAAAATACCAGAAACTGTAAATTGCCGCCAAAGGACAGATCAGAAAAATCGGCAACAGGAAAAAGAAGGTGAGCGAGTCAAAAGAAAAAGACAGAGAAAACGAATGCAGCCACGACCAGGACCAATCAAGACTCTTCGGGTGGGAAGCGGCAGAGATGATTGAATACATTCCCGAGATGCAACCGATAGTGGTCACACCGAGATAGATGCACTTGGTCAGCACAAACTGACGATATGTCAGCAGGGGGACGATTCCTCCCGCGATGATAATTGCAAGGGAGAGCAGAAAAGGATTCATCGGTTCTTGATTGTAGTTTTTCTTGTTGTCCGCCGTTCCAGGCATACCGGTTTACACCGAAATTTCTGTTCTCAGGCGGGCTTTTCACACCGGGCGAGATGCCCAAAACATCTCAACATATTATTTTACAGCCGCCTGTTTGCAGCAAAAAACAAGAGACAAGCGCAGACATCGAAGCCATTTCCAAGTTACCTATCCTGCTGAAAACAGTGGGACAAGCTCTTTCTCCTGCGCCATCAGAGCGACAAACAAATCATCCTGTTTCAGCCGATTATCCGTCGTATCTTTTTGTATCCCACCCTGCCGCCAATATGCAGTCCACGGCACAAAATAACGCTTCCCCCTCCCTCTGAAGGCTGCGACATCTATGTCTAATCCGGCGATGCAAAGCAGGCTCTCTGAATCATCTTCTCCGTGGGTGCACAGCACATCGTCCACAACCTGGGAAAATTCACTTTGCAGGTGAATAAGTGCAGCCCGCAACTGAGGATTGATATTTGTTACTATGCTATTCATAGCCGGCAGAAGTGTTTCAGCAAAGGTGTTTTTGCTGCCATTGCTACCGTTTGATTGCTGTGCATCTTCAAAAACAAACAGTTCGGCTGAGAGGTATGTACCGATTCTCTGAACTTTACCCGCTTTCCAGGAGAAATTTCTTTCGCCAAGAACCTGTGAAAATTGTTCAGAGACCAGAAAAGAAACGAAAGAGTCGGAAACGACATGCGGGTGGAAGGTACCTTCCTCGTCAGGCTCAACGATTTTATCCAGGAGGATCTTCAGATTCTTACCCCCACTCTCTGTTCCACCCTTTATATAATCCGGTGGCAGGGTAATAAGATGCTGGCCTAAATCATTGCCGGCGAGATAAATATGATTCTGAGCGAATTGAAACTGCACGAGATACGGTGCAATAAAGTTTGATACTGTGCCTTTGGTCCGGTGGTCGGCCCTTTCATGAATGAGTGGACGGGGTAAACCGCTGTACCCCCCCCAACTTGGCTCATAAGGAACCTTAGTTGAAAGGATAATGACCAGATCGTGTCCGGGAGAAGTGTTTTTCCCGCCAACAAAAAACGCGTCAGGATTGTCGACAGACATTGTATCCAGAGCCGCTGATGATTCAGGGATCATGACAGTCGGTTTTTTAAAGCCAAGGGAAAGACAATAATTTTTCAGACGGGGGAGGAACTCCCCGTAGGGGATTATTCGTCCCCTGATGTTAAAAGATGGTGGGGTTCCATAACGAGAGGAGGAAATCGAGTCATTTACTGAAAAAGATGACGACATTTTTAATCAACTCCCATAACAGATGTGAAAATATTTCTCACTCTTCAAAGGTAAATCCATACCATTTCAGCTTATCATCGGTACTCTCAGGAAGATGGGCAACTTCACTGTTCTCAATTTGACCGTGCAATTCCTTCATCCAGGAAAGAGCTTGATTCTTTGAAAAAAACGGGCCAACCTCCGTAAGCGAGGCAATATCAAGCATCCGATATCTGTGAAATCTGGTCAAGTCTTGCTTGTTCTGGAAAATTCCTATTATTATTTTCACTGTGGATATCCCGGAAAATGGCTTGCTCTTTAATCCTGTTCTTCCCAGGCTTTTATCATTTGATTCTGGTAAGCATATCGTGTGCCATTTTACTTAGTCACTAATATCGTTGATAATTCACAAAAGGAGTGGAACTGTGCGCAAATTCCAACGTGGGGCACAATGTCCCATGTGGGCAAATTGCCCCACATGAGCAAAGAGGGGATCTATCAGAACTCTTGAGGCAATGATACGCCGTTTCAATCAGTCAGTTTCTGCAATTTCCGATACAGTGTTTTACGATCGATTTGCAGAATCTGTGCCGCAACAGACTGGTTGCCCTTTGCAGTTTTCAGGACATGGGCAATATAACGCCTGTTCATTTCCTCAAGAGGTATCAACTCTACAGGATTATCCGTTTCAAGGAAAAGGGCGCTTCCTGTATGACTCCTTATTTTCGGCGGCAGATCTTCCGGAACAATTTTATCAAACAAGGTCATGGCCACTCCATGCTCCATTGCGTTCCGGAGTTCCCTGACGTTTCCCGGCCACTCATAGCTGCGTAATCTTTTAGCGGTGGACTCCGCAAGCCCCGTCACTTTTCTTCCCTGTTTCGCGGCAAAATCCCTGACAAATTTTCCTGCCAGCAGCAGGATATCCGCACCACGCGTACGCAATGGGGGAATATCCAGGGTAATCACATTAAGCCGATAATATAAATCTTCACGAAACGCGCCGTCGGCAACCGCCTGATCAATGTCAATATTGGTGGCAGCTATCACCCGCACATCGACACTCACTTCTCTGTTGCCACCCACAGGTCTTACTGTTCGCTCTTCAAGCACCCGCAGTAATTTCGGTTGCAGGGTTAAAGGGATGTCTCCTATCTCGTCGAGAAACAGGGTTCCACCATCCGCTTCCTGCAATAAACCTTTGCGGTCCTGCCAGGCATCGGTAAAAGCCCCTTTGACATGACCAAAAAGCTCACTTTCCAATAGGTTGTCTGGAAGCGCTGAGCAGTTTATCGCCACAAACGGCTTGTCTTTTCTCCGACTGTACTCGTGCAAGGCCCTGGCGGTGAGCTCCTTGCCCGATCCACTTTCTCCGGTAATGAGCACGGAAGTCTCGGTATCGGCGATTCGTTCCAGGCGGGAAAACAGATCTTTCATGACTTTGCTCTCACCGAGCAGCCCGGAGAAGGTATGAATTCGTTCAAAGGCTTCACTCAGCACCTGCACCTGTTGTTTGAGTCTGCGGTGATCCACCGCCCTCTGAAGGGCGACTGCCAGGATATCCAGATCAAGCGGTTTGGTAATAAAGTCATAGGCACCGACTCTCATCGCCTCGATAGCCGTCTCCATCGACCCAAAAGCCGTCATCATTATTACGGGGATTTCCTGCCATTTTGCCACTACCTCACGGCATAGCTGCACTCCGTTGAAATCCGGCAGATTAATATCGGTCAGGATAACATCCGGTTGCTCAAGGTCTATCGCGGCGACCCCTTCCTGTCCGCTGACACAGGAGCGGGTGGTAAATCCCCGTCTGGACAGACCGACATCCAGCATCTCGCACATATCCCGATCATCTTCAACAATGAGAATGTGTCCAATCATAATTCTGTCTCCTCAAGTCTCAGAAAGATCGAAAAACGGGCGCCTCTGGGCCGACGGTTGTCAACTTCAATCCATCCGCCATGTTCATCGAGAAGTTCACGGGCGATGGAAAGACCGAGCCCCGTTCCCAAACCAATCTGCTTTGTGGTGAAAAATGGGGTGAAAATTTCCTGCAGCATATCGTCTGGAATCCCTTCCCCCTCGTCGCTCACGTCGATTTGAATAAATTTCCCCATCTGATCGTCGGTATGAATCATCGATTTGAGTCTGGTGTTTGAGATGTCAACCTGCACAGTCTTGCCCTCCGGTGTTGCCTGAATTGAGTTCATGATCACATTCATGAATACCTGTTGGATCTGTTGTACATCCATGCGGCACTCCATCCTTGCTTGGGACGCAATGCTTAGACCAAGAGAAATTCCCTGCTTGCCTGCAATGGGTGAAAGAAGGTGAAAAACCTGTTTAACTATATTTTCTACACTCTCCAGGGTTTTTGGTTGAGATTTTTTCTTTCTGGAATAATCAAGTAACTGCCGAATGATGCCGGTTATTCGTTCGGCCTGATTTTTGATGATCCTGGCACAGTTGACTATTTCATCGTGTTCCAATGGCTCGAAAATTATCATTTTAGCCCTTCCATCGACAACATTCAGCGGCGTACCGACTTCATGGGCAATTCCTGCTGCTATCTGACCGACCGTTGATAATTTCTCAGTATGGCGCAGCTGTTCCAACGTTTTCAATCGGGCAAGATGCTCAAAGCGAATTTTTTCCTTGGCTATCAGCAACCTGGTACACATATCGTTCATGATTCTTGCCAGGCCGACCAACTCGTCTTCTCCTTTTATTTCCAAATCAGGCATCAGGTTACCCTTGCCTATCTCAATCGCTTTTCTGGAAAGTTGTTCGAGTGGTCCCCTGATTTTTATATGGATAAAAAAATAAATGATGATCCCGCTGATAAGAGTAAGAAGCGTGGTAATGAACAGAGAGCGGATAAGCAATCTCTGGATAAATTCCGCCCTCAACTGCAGCGACTGGGTAAGTTGAATTGCCCCGGACCGATTCCCCGGAATGGCCACACCCATTACTGTGTAACGCTGTTTCTTTCGGTGTTCATCCAGGGTAATAAACGAAACCTGCTGTAATGGCTCAATCGTTTTAAGATTGTTCAGGTCGGGAATCAGATTCCCAGGTAAGTTCTGCAATTCATCCAGCCAAACCCAGCGGATGGTCATTAACCGGTTGGCGCGGTTGGCATCTTCAACCAGCTGGATCGCTTTTTCGGGACCACTCTCATTCCAGGTTTGGGAGATCATCCCGGAAACAACCCAGCCTATCTGTTTGGCCTTATCAGCCATATCAAGATCGAACTGTGCTAATTCGGCCTCATAATTTAAATTACCATCGATAATCAACAAACTGACTATGCCCAGAAGCAGGTATATATATATCTTTAAAAAAAGTTTCATGGTTGGCAGGGAGCTGAATTTCCTGGATAAATCTGGCGGGCATTAAGGGGCTTTACGGCTGAAACTCTCTTCCACTTTGGGAGAAATAGCTGCCAACAAATCCTCACGTCCGAGATAGGGACAAGGACTATCATAAGGAAATTCCCGGCACTGCTGTGGTTGTGCCGTATGGATAGAACAGCGCTTGGACAGTTTCCCATCGAGCAGAAAAATACAGGAACCATCCTCTTTAACCTTGCAGGTATTCCTTTTCTCAATAAACCTCTTCCGTACTTCTCCGTCACTGAGTTGGAAGTGACGGGCGATCCTGTTGATATCGATAGCTGTAACAAAGAGGATCGAGCCCGGCAGCCGATAACAGCAAAACCCTGGGCAATAATTGCAAAAAGCTCTGTTTGTCACTGCCTCGATAGTTGGTTGAAGATGGTTCAAATTAAATAGGCCCGATAGATTGTTCCGAGGTAGCTATTCACCAGCACCCCATCTGTCCACAATCAGGCCGCCCAGCATAACGATTAGGGAAACGATAGTAATAAACAATTCCAGGTGTTGTCAAACCGAAAGCACCGAACGGAAAAGTTTTATCCAGGGCTTCTTCTGTCGCCATGGATAAACATCTTGTTGCAACCTCCCCTTTAGCTTCCGTTTTGAAGCGCTGCAGTGGTTTAATCCACCACAGATCATCGATGTGCCTGCATCATTCCACCTGATTTTCCTCTACCAACGCAATTGTATCGATTTTTTTCTAGAGATCCAAATAGTTCATGGCTATACTCTGTCAAGTGCGTATGAACCATTTCCTGAGCAACCTTCAACCAACATGTTGAGCACCTTGCAGCACAGATGAAGCTACCCGAATATATTGTTGAACCGGCGACACTTACCGATCTGGAACAGCTGGTTGCCCTTGAACAAAATCTTTTTATGACCGACGATTGTTCCCGAAAGAATTTAAGATATCTCATCCGGCATGTGACTGTAATCGTGGCAAGAACCGAAAAAGTTGGTAAAATAACAGGATACGCAATTTTGCTGAACAGAAAAAATAGCCTAAAAAAGAGGATTCACTCCTTTGGTGTCGACGCATCCCACAGAAGCAGAGGTGTCGGATCAAAATTGGTTGGCAGCCTGGAAACAATTGCCAACACGACAAACGGTACGATGCTCACCTTGGAGGTAAGCGACACGAACAAAGCTGCGATCATCTTTTACAATAAATGTGGTTTCAATCAGTATGGCTTCCGATTGAGCTATTACCAGGACGGCGGCCATGCAATCCTGATGCGAAAAAAACTTACGCCACGCATCTAAAGATTTTTTACCTAGGAGGCTATCGACGAAGAAGGTGAATCTTCCAGCTAACAGTTGTATAGTGCTGGAAATTTTCTCATCATGGGAATGAGTTGTTCTCTGCATTCCTCTTTTAAAAATATTCTAAACACTGTCCCTATGGTTTTGATATGAAAGATCAATTGGCCTCTCTGAATATCGGCAGCCAGATTCGAAAATTGCGCAATAGTAGGGAGCTTACTCTGCAAGATCTGGCTGGTCTGTCTGGACTTTCAAAACCGAATCTGTCACAGATCGAAAATAACCTGGTCACCCCACCTATTGCCACCTTGCTCAAAATATCCACGGCCCTCGGGGTATCAATCGGCCACTTTTTCCAGGAGACCGGCCAGGCTAGCAGCATTGTTGTGGTTAGGAAGGAAGACCGCTACGGTGTCGCGAAAGGACAACATATCTCCCACATCGGTTACCAGTACGAGCCCCTCGCCTATCCGAAGGTGGACAAAAACATGGAACCTTTCATTGTTCACATGGAAGCACGTGAACCTGAAGATATTGTCTATAACAATCACCGTGGCGAAGAATTCCTCTATGTCCTCGAAGGCACACTTGAATTTCGCTGCGGCGACAGCATTTTGACTCTTCTGGAAGGCGACAGCCTTTATTTCGACTCGGTAGTTCCCCACGGTTATCGTGGTGTGGGAGGACCAGCTAAAACCCTGGTGGTTATCTACAAAGCAGGCTGACCCCCACAAAGCACGGGGATTAAAAAGAATACTCGCTTGACGGGTATTCTTTATAAAAACACCATATAAGGGGTATAAGAACTGACAAACTCGTAAAAAGTTAAAATTCTAGATGGCTAAGTAAAAAGGTTCATATGCGAGGCGTAAGATTTTTCTATTATTTCGGCGTACTAGAGCACGTCTTAATGATACGAAAAATTGAAACAACGACGCGGATGAAGAGTTTTTACGACGCCGTCAGACCTGATAATCAATCATTTTTCTATCAAAGGTTCTGGGACGTACGACCTCTTTTCCAACCCTCACATGTTCCGGATGATTCTGGTAGGTTTCAAGAGCCTCTTTGGAATCAAATTCTGCATACAAAACGATATCACCTGACGTCTCTTTTCCGCGAAAATCAAAGCCAATCTCCACTTTCAAAAGTCCGGGGATTTTCCCCACCAGGCTCAGAAGAGCATCTTTTATTGCCAGTGCATCTTCACAATCTTCGATCGGCGTGGTTTTGTTTTTAAGCTGCCAAATCACAATATGCTTTATCATCTAGTCATCTCCATTAGGCTATTATGTTCGATTTGCGGTTGATTTTTAACAAGATGGCTATCTTGCTTCAAAACCGGAATGATATCAAGCGCATAATCTCGATTTTTAATAAAAGACGACCTCTATCGCTACGCTTCAGATGACGTGGACTTTGAATCTAACGTGGTTCTACTTGAAGTACCTTTTGATCGGAGAGCGAGAACTTTACGTATAATGATCGAGATCTCTGCAATATTGAATGGTTTTTGAATGAATCCATCACACCCTCTCCGTATAATTTTCTCAGCCTGGCCATTAATACTGTATCCGCTTGAGAGAATCAAAGGCATCTCTGGTTTAATCTCGCGTATACGATCAAAGGTTTCACCACCGCCCATTCCCGGCATGATCATATCAAGAAACACCAGATCTATATCACTCCCAGGCTCCAGGATTTTTTCAAGGGCATGTTCACCGCTATCTACGGTGAACACACGATATCCGAGTGCTTCCAGCATGGCTTTTCCAACATCCAGAATCATCTGTTCATCATCCACCAGAAGTATCGTCTCTGTTCCCTTTACCCATTGTTTATCTAAAGGTGTTTCAGGTTGTGCCTGTTTTCGAGAAAGCGGCAAGTATATGTTAAACGTCGATCCTTGGCCTATTTCACTGTAAACTGTTATAGCTCCACCATGATTTTTGATAATCCCGTAGGCAGAGGCCAGTCCCAGTCCGGTCCCCCGAAGTTTTTCCTTGGTCGTAAAAAATGGATCGAAAACCCGTTGCTGGGTCTCCTGGGTCATACCAATGCCGGTATCAGTGACTGAAATACAGGCATACTCCCCTGGCTCTAAACAATACACCTGACAGCCAACCTCATCCAGAGTAATGCTTTTCGTTTTTAAATAGAGAGTTCCTCCATGAGGCATCGCCTGCCAGGCATTGACAAACAGGTTTAACATAACCTGCTCAATCTGACGTTTATCAACCTCAGCCACTAAAACTTCCGGAGCTATTTCTTTATGGATAGTGATTTCTTTTTTTGTTCTGCCAAACATTACTGCACTGTCCAGCAAGAGGTTGTTGAGGTCGATTGCCTTAACCTCGTATTTCCCTCCCCTGGCAAGTCCAAGCAGCTGACGAGTCAGATTTGCAGCACTGCGAACATATTCCTCAATTGCCCTGACATGTTCCATCATTGGGTAAGCAGGATCAAGGTTCATCGACATCAAAGAAGCTCGCCCCTGGATGCCCATCAGCAAGTTATTAAAATCATGGGCTATTCCTCCAGCTAATGTACCAATCGCTTGGAATTTCTGTGCCTTATGCAGACTCATTTCAAGCTTCTTTTTTTCTTCTTCTGCCTGTTTTTTCTCCGTAAGATTCCGTGTCAGTTCGTAATAACCGTCCACTTCTCCTAAAGCATTCAGTGTGGGTATATAATTAGAGTCAAACCATTGTGTTTCACCTTTGGGAGTTTTAAACGAGCGTCTCGAAATGAACCTGTCTGCCGGCCAATGCTTCCGATATGTACGCTGAAATTAGCGAGTAATTGTCCTCACCGACAACATCTATCACCTGTGCACCAATCAGCTCTTCCCGCTTTATACCGAAGATCTCTTCGTATTCCCGGTTGACGAGAACATAGCTTCCTTGTTTATCTACGAAAGCAATGCGGGCGGGCAGGTTATCAAGCAGCAACTGCAAACGGTGTGCGTTCTCTTTTTCTGTCTGGAGTTGATTGAGCAACTGGGGATAATAACTTTTCCGGGAGGACTCCAGGCTCAAACCGAGAAATTTTTCCCGTGGTGACTCAAATTTCCCTTTGTTATTAATAGGCATTTGGCTTAGCCGTTAACGACATATATTGTTGATTATCAATAAATCTGTTTATATATCTCTTCGATATCATTTGCATTTGTCTCTCTCGGATTCGTTGCGGTGCAAGGATCCTGTGATGCTGACTGCGAAAGAGCCGACAAATCGTCAAGAGATACACCCATCTCATGCAGCCGCTGGCTTATATTAAGTTGTTTTCTCAGAGACTCCACACAAAAGGCAACCGATTCTGCTTTTTCCTGATCAGCAATCTTGCCCATGTCCTGCCCCATCGCTTCGGCCAGCTGATCATATTTTGCAGCCGCATCGTGATAATTATACATCACCACTTTCTCAAGAAGGATCGCGTTACACACCCCATGAGGGAGGCCCAGCGCTCCACCCAGACTATGCGCCATGGCGTGAACCACTCCAAGGCTGGCATTCGAGAAAGCAAGTCCTGCCATCAGGCTCGCCATCATCATATTGTCTCGGAAACCAATATTTTCAGGTTCACGATAAGCTCCTAAAAGATTGTTGACAATGAGGCGCACTGACGCGAGTGCCGCCATGTCCGTCAGCCGTGAAGAAGCCGTCGACACAAACGCTTCAAACGAGTGACAGAGTGCATCCATCCCGGTTGCGGCAGTGATATCCGGTGGCATTGTTACTGTTGTTTGCGGATCAATCAGGGCAATATCCGGCATGACCATTTTGCTGATGATAGCAAATTTGAGCCCACGACTGGTATCCGTGATAATGGCAAATTGAGAAACATCAGCCGAGCTTCCGGCCGTGGTGGGAATACAGATAATTGGAGGAGCAGGTATGGGTATTTCATCAACCCCTTCGAACTTGTTGATAAAACCTCCATTGGTTACAACCACCCCGATACCCTTGCCACAGTCCATCGGGCTACCGCCTCCAACTGCGATAATAAGATCGCAAGCTTGATCACGGTAGAATTCAGCGCCTGCCATAACCTCATGGTCTTTAGGATTCGGGCTGACATCTGTAAAGGTCTTAAAATCAATATGAGCTTCAGAAAGACTTTGTTCCACCTTATCGGTCCAGCCGCATTGCTGTACTCCAGGATCACTTACCACCAGCACCTTTGTGGCCCCAAAATTACGCGCATGCCTGCCGGCGAGTTGGATAGCGCCTGGCCCATAAACAATTTCCGGCGCAATAAATTTCCTGAGGTTAAAAAGAAATGTGTTCTCCATAGTTTCTTCCCGGAACTGTGTTTTTCATCAGAATTATTATCGGAAACAATCAGCCTTATTTCAGCATACACCAGAATAGTTCGATTGCAAAGATATGCGGTCCAAGTGGCGGGAATCATACTCAGAGAACCAGAGCTAATAACTTTTATCGCCGTTTTTTTTAAGGCCCTTTATCAGAGGCACCCACTGAATGGTATCTTCTACAGCGTGACCATAAATACTTAGAATTTCAAACTCTTTAATAATTCGTTTTCTCGCTTTCTCCCACCGACTCTCAATGATTCGAGGAACTGAAGATTCGGCACTGATACGTTTACCATACAGATCGAGCATTTTCCGGACACTGTTCCCAAGTGACAACTGCTCGGCCGTGTTATATGCATTCTGCCGCAGCTGCGCACACGCTTTGGCCGGGAGCTTCGCCACCCACTCCAGAGCCAGTACAAAACTGCTGGTCTCTTCACCTTTTAGAAGACGACCATTTTCGGTATCGACTACAATATCCCGGACCCCCGGTGCATCGATAGCCACCACCGGTGTCCCAGCCGCCATTGCCTCGGCGAGCACCAGCCCCTGAGTCTCCGACCGCGAACTGAAGGCAAAAACATCCATGCAATGGTAGGCGTTGATAAGACTCCACCGATCCATAACTCCCTCCAGGAAAACCCTTGACTTAAGGCCATTCCGATAAAACACCCCAACCATTTCCTCTTTGGCCGGACCTTCACCAATGAGAAGAAAATGGGCATCAGGGTTTTGCAGCAAAAACCGACAGACGGAATCTGTAAGAAAGGCAAGATTTTTTTCCGGAGCCAGGCGGCCGACATGACCAACAACAAAGGCCTCCTCCGGAATGCCCAGTCGATGTCGCCATAAGCCATCTTCCGGACCTGAAAAATACAGCGGATCAACTCCGGTTGGGATCACTTCAATGGGCGATTCCACTCCTTGTTCCAGCAGCAGATCCGCAATCGAGCTGCTGGGTGCGACCACCGCATTACAGAGATTGCAGTAGCCGTTTACCAAGTCAATGACAAAGTGTTTAAGTGGCTCGGAATCACCAGGCAGGTAATGGGTGTATTGTTCATAACGGGTATGATGGGTAAAGACGACAGGCACATCACAAGAGACCGCAATCCGCAGGGCAGTATCTCCAAGGAGAAAAGGATGATGGCTGTGGACAATATCCGGCCGGAAATCCTTGAGGATTCGGGCCACTGTCAGCGGCACCGGCACCGGCAGGGAGAAGTCACTCCCGTTGAAGTGCTGTACCGCAGGTATTCGCAGTACATCAGTTTCGTTTTCATCCAGATCTTCAAATCGTGGCGCAACTACCAGAACACGGTGGCCAAGACGTCGCAGTTCATCGGTAAGCCCCTGGACACTGCGGGCAACCCCGCCGACATGGGGCGTAAAGGTATTGGTGAACATTGCAATATTCATATTCGATCACTCCTGCGTAGTATCACCTTAGAGGCTCCGGCCTGAGGAATATTCGCTGGAAAATGAGGCAGACAAATAGAAATTTTGGGCACTGTAGAACGCCATTCACCATGCCAGGCAACGGTAATGTGCTCACCTTCCGGTAGAACCCTCACTGTTACCTGGCCAAACGGGGTGGGTGTCGGGCCAAAGAATAAAGGCTTGGGCTGGGCCAGCCATTCCGGGAAAAGACCTGCCCCCAACACCAGCCCCTCTCCTTCCTCGCGGACAAAGCAATTTCGCTGCATCACTACCCACTCCGCCGAGGCCCAGACATGATGACCGTCCCCCATGCATCCACCAAATGTACGGGGATGAATTGCCTCAGGCCACTGTCCGGTTGGTGAGGCAAGTTCAGCCACGGTACGAAAGAGCGCGAGCCCCCTGGTATCGCCTGTCCGGAGCAGTATCTGGGCTATGTGCAGTGTCAGGTAAGGGTTGATCCCGGAGTGGATGACATCCTGGAAAAAGCCCCCTTTAACGATGCAGTTTTCCATGAGAAAATCAACAGTGGATAGCAGCCTCCGATCATCGGCTGCAAATAACTGAAGCGGATACCCGGCCACCAGCGAACCAATGGCACCCGGATCCATCCTCCGGAAAGGAGAGGCGGGCATACCTTGCTGATTCAACATTTGGGCTGCACCGACAAGACTTTTTTGCACACAGAGAAGGAACTGGTCGGCCTCCTTGCGGTAGTGCTCTGCACGCTTTGCGTTCCCAGTCCGATCAAACCATTCGGCCGCCGCCCGTAAACCAGCCACGCCCCAAAAATCATCCCAATAATAGTAGTCGTTCGGACCTAAATGTTCAGCTGAAAACCCTGCCGGCAACAAGCCGGAAAACGGAGCATCAGTATCTGCCGGCAACCGTTTACGGATAATCCATTCAGCTCCACGGCGGACGGCGTTACTCCACTGCAGCCTTGGGGATTTACCTGACAATTCGCAAAATTTCTGAAAAACCCACAGCACCTCCCCATTGGAATCCCATTCCCCCTCCTGAGAGTGGAAATATCCAGTTACCGCCTGGCGGCCCGGAAAACTGTCCAGAAGCCTCTCGACTCGAGAGAGCAGTCCAGCCACCAACATGGCGTAGAGGGCAAAGACCGCATCCCTGAACCAGAATCGTTTATAGGTGAATGGACCTGGATAAATATCCGCGGGAGAATGCAGTACAAGGGACCGCAGAGCTGCATCATAGAGATATTGGAACAACGGCTCCGGGACTTCCAGCTTGGCCGCCTCGGCAAGTACCTCAGTCCATCCAGCCTTCGATTCAGTCGACCCTGCCGGGGATGGTTTGTGGTCGGGCACTAGAGGAATTACGGCCTGTACGGTAACATCTCTTCCGGAAACCCTGAACAGGGCTGCGGCAGTTGCCATGCCTACACGACAATGGATGTCCTGCTGATGAGGAGCGGTGAACAGGCGGTTTTTAACATCCCCCCGGCGGTAATAGGAAAAACTGGTCCGATCAGGATTTCGGGAAAATTTAACCTCCCGCTCTTTCCCCACCAACCAGCCATCGTTATCCGGCAGCAGACTGATATCATTTATAAAGCTCACTCCTTCCGGATTATATGGTCGCAAAGCGACGACTAACCAGCCGGAATCGGGACTGCTCACTGACAGGTCGATGACACAAGCGGGTGCGCCATCATCCTGCAGTTGGGCCGTCACGCGGGACTTCAACTGCAGACTTTTGTGGTTTGCCACCGTCACCACGGCAACATGCCCTGCCATGTCCAAATATTGGCTAACTGAACCGAGTCTGGACGGGTAGATGTTATCTCCCTGGTCCGTCACCATCCAGGCATCGATGGACCAACTGTCCCAGAAGGGGGTGACAAGGCCCCTGGGGTCGACGATTGGCAGTGCATCGATTCCGGGAATTCCCACCACGGTCCAATTCCGGTTGGTGAGGTTTACATGGGTTATGGAAAATGCCCGGGGAATAAACGCATCATCATGGGGATTATACTGACGTTCGACCCAATATGGCCAGACCCAGTCAAGATTGTGTTGGATGGCACCGGTGTTTAACAGGCCACGGGCATGAAAAACCACGCCGGCCCGCAGCAACTCCAATGGAGCTCGAACTTCCGAGGGCTGTCCGAACCCCTCAAGACGGGAAAGCAGGGAAATTGGGTCAACAAATCCACGGGAACGGGCAAACGAGCTAACTATCTGTTTCCAGGGAAACCATCTGCGCAGCATCATGCTCTTCCTCCCACAACAAGAAAGACCTGCCACAAGGTCACTAGGAGCCTGTCCGGGAATGCTCTGAACGATCTAAGGAGTCGTAACGAAATGAGTGAAAATCGCCAGGTTATTTCGTAACGACTCCTAAACGATATGGTGCTTGCCGATTACACGGACACTGCTCGCCCTGGGTGTTTCACTGTCTTCATGTTCAACAAACCGGACTTCCATGCCGACCGTTAGATCGTCAAAATCACCGCTGAGCAGACTGTTGCGGTGGAAAGAGATCTCTCTGTCGTCAGAGCTTGCGATCGAACCACTGTCATTTTCCGGGAACAGCGAAATAATAAAACCATGGGTGGGAACCTCGTGGCTTTTGACTTTTTCCTGGCTCCGTTTTACCAGATTCTCCAGCTGACGCTGAGCACTCTTAAACGCATCACGAATGGAAACATAGGCATCGGTGCAGGAATGATGCAGGTCGGAATTATTATTCGCCACCACCTCTTTTCCCGGAAGCGTGATGTCGATCTTGGTGTGATAGAGCCCACCATGCAGTTTCTTGTTCGAGGGAGCCTCAATGCTGACACGGCAGCTCATGATGGTAGGATATGCCCGTTCCAGCTTAGCCACCCATTTGTTGATCGCCGCCTCCAATGCCTCAGACGACCCCATATTTTTAAACTGAATTTGAACCGGTGATTGCATCGCGCCTCCACTATGAGTAGTTTTGAAGGAGTTGAAAAGCATCAGCGCCAACGAAATAAAGACAGCATCTCCGATGAAAGAGCGGTTGATCAAGAAACAGTTTTTCCCGGACAGCTCTCTTAGGTAGACGATAAGAAGTACACTGTACAAAAACAACTCATAAAGAACTGCTTGAACCGGAATCACCTCAATCAAAAAGACAGTCGCTGTAAGATCGGCTGGTGAGAGATGCGGGCTAGAGGAAAACAGGGCAGATCTCCTCGGAACAAATATCAATTTTTTTCTCAGTAATAAGGTACAGGCAGGCATCGACACTCGGGGCGTGATAGCGGCTGCCTCTGCCGGAGCGGATTTCAGCAAGGGCCTTGTCTATCCCCAGTGATGGTCGATAAGGGCGGTGGGATGACATGGCTTCCACTACGTCGGCTACTGTCAGAATCTTTGCTTCCAGATGGATTTCTCGGTCTGTCAAAGCCCGTGGATAGCCGGAGCCATCCAGATGTTCATGATGCTGGTAGACAATCTCTGCTACTGGCCACGGGAAGTGAATATTTTTCAATATTTCGTAGCCAACCTCGGCGTGGCATTTCATGATGGCCGTTTCCTCTTTGGTCAGTCGCGCAGGCTTTGCAAGATATTCAGACGGCAGGGTAATCTTACCGATATCGTGGAGCAGGGCGGCAATATGAAGCCCTTCAAGCTGCTGGTCCGAGATGCCCAATTGCTTGCCAATTGCGCACGCCAGGAGATCAACCCGCATTTGGTGACCAGCAGTGTAGGGATCACGTTTTTCGGCTGTGGAAGCCAGCGATGTTACCGTTTCCTCCAAACTTGTGTGCAGGTCATCCCGGCTTTTCTTCAGTGCCTCCATGGCTACTTTGCGTTCGGTAATATCTCTCGCGATACCACGATATCCCAGAAAATTATCCTGATCGTCGAAAATCGGCACCGCGTTGTTTTCAAGTACCACTATCTGGCCAGTCTTTCCCAGACAGGTGTTTTCAAGCCCGTAAATAGGTTTTTGGGCGGCAAACAATTTTTCATATGTCCTGTTAAATGTTTTTATCTGCTGGGGTGAAACGATATCCATCAGGGTTTTGTTGACTATTTCTTGCGGCTGATAGCCGAGTAGATCAAACACTCTGGGGCTTGAGTAGATATATTTGCCCTCTCCGTTACATTCCCATATCCAGTCACTGGTAGTCTCGATCAGGTTGCGGTACCGCTCTTTGCTCTCCTCCAGAGACTTCAACAGACGTTCCCGCTCTAAAAAGATGCCTAATCTCTCTTGGTCAGCTATGATGGTCATGTGGATTGAGTAGACAGCCAGCAGCGTGACGATCAGTAAAATGCCCAAGGATATAGCGGTGAGTTTATTTCGAATTCTGGCGATCTCGGCATGGACATCATCTATATACATGCCGGTGCCGATGACCCACCCCCATGGCTTAAAGCCTTTGACGTAGGACATTTTCGGAACTATTTTGGCGGGATCATCCTTCCACTGCCACATGTAATCAACATACCCCGCCCCCCGTTGCTTCACTACCTTGACAAATTCATCGAAGAGGTATTTGCCGTGTGAATCCTCGAAATCAGAAACATCCTTGCCCTCCAGATCGGTACGGTAGGGATGCATGATGACCCGTGGCACCATATCATTGATCCAGAAGTAATCTTTTTTCTCCGGACCGTAGCGAAGCTCACGGATTCGCAGGATGGCCCGCTTTTGGGCTTCGGCCCTGGATAATTCTCCTGATAGTTCTCGTTCATGGTATGTCCCAAGTAAACTCCAGGACGTTTCCGTCAACTCCCGGATCATTTCCTTCTTTCTGTTAATGAAACTTTCCTCAAGCTGCGGCATGAGAACGAAAAAAATAGCGGTGACAAAAAGAAGAATAGTGCAGAAGGCCGGCAAAACTATGCGGCGTGAGGTTTTGTTGGACAGCGCTCTTATTTTTTTTTCAATCATGGCAGTGCCCCTGAGGTGGAGAGTACAACATTTGTTGATGCAGCCTTGCTCTGCGGGGAGTAACTGATTGATGCCAAAAGAGATGGTCCTAAAAATAGTATTTTTTTTGAAGATACCGCTTTTCTTGTTTAATATTGTAGCAATATCAGACAAGTCAACCTCTATGACAACTATAAACTCCGGTCCAATAAGTTTGCAGCAAATTGGCACAATCTTAGCGTACCAATCTTACAAAGCACCTAACATAATCGCGCCACCCTATGTTTTATATAATAAAATTTATTTTCGTTATTTCAATCAATTTCCTTTTCAGGTTTCCTTTTGGCATCGCGCATATTTCCTATGCTTATTCCACAAAACCTATTGACCATTTTCTCAAATCGGTTACTTTACAGTTTGACATAAGTAAATATTATTTCGTATAATGAAACATATTCTAAGTATCCAACCCCGGTAAACTGGAAATAAGCCGGGATAAGTACCTTCACGAAATTCATTCTTATTCTTTTCAATACCCCCTTGAGGGGTGCTCTTTTCAGTGCCCCCTTGAGGGGTGAAAAACAAGAGATAAGCGTAGACTTCGAATGAATTTCTAAGCTACTAATCACTCTTGATGCGGAGGCTCAACATGGCAGAGCAGAGAGGAACAGTCAACATTGAGAAGGACCGCTGCAAAGGCTGTGGGCTTTGTATTGTTGCCTGCCCAGTCAAGATCATCGTCCTGAACACTCATTGTGTAAATACCAAGGGATACCAACCAGCGATGATCGAAGATCCTACCAACTGTACAGGATGCGGCAGTTGTACCCTGATGTGTCCGGATTCAGTTATCACCGTCAAACGCACCATCCCAAAAAGGAGGGCGGCACATGCCTAAGACCCTTATGAGAGGCAATGAGGCTTTAGCCCTGGCGGCAATCAAAGGCGGCTGTACTCATTTTTTCGGCTACCCTATTACGCCGCAGAACGAAATTCCTGAATTTCTCGCCCGGGAACTGCCCAAGGCTGGAGGATTGTTTCTCCAGGCCGAAAGTGAACTCGCTGCAATCAACATGGTCTACGGCGCCGCCGCGACAGGTGCTCGAGCGATGACCAGCTCTTCCTCTCCGCGATGTGCAGCATGGAGAAAAGATCACCACTATTTTTGTCAATAACGCCATTTACGGCATGACCGGCGGCCAAATGGCCCCGACAACCCTGCAGGGCCAGAAGGTAACCACCGCCCCTAAAGGCCGGGATGCCAAACATTGCGGCATGCCACTGAAGGTTTCCGAGATGCTGGCCCAAATTCCGGGAGCAGCCTATGTGGAACGAGTTTCGGTGCATAGTCCAAAAGCTGTTCGAAAGGCTAAACAAGCCATTAAAAAAGGTTTTGAATACCAGATGGCAGGCTTTGGATTTTCCCTGATTGAAGTGCTCTCCACCTGCCCCACGGGTTGGGGGCTATCGCCGGTTGATGCGCTGCAATGGCTGGAAGATAACATGATTCCCTATTATCCACTCGGTGTCTATCGATCACCGGAGGAGGTCTAAATGTGTAACGAACGAATACTCTGTGCAGGATTTGGCGGCCAGGGCGTCATGTCTCTGGGACAATTGTTGGCCTATGCCGGGATGATCGAAAACAAACATGTCACCTGGCTCCCTTCTTATGGACCGGAAATGCGTGGCGGAACTGCATATTGTAATGTGGTTATTTCAGACACCCCTGTCGGCTGTCCTATTGTGACGGGCAATGCGACTTGCGCCATTGTCATGAACAGGCCATCACTCCTTAAATTTGAAAAGAGCGTTGTACCGGGCGGGATGATCCTGGTCAACAGCGCCCTGATCGACCAGAAGGTCAACCGCAGGGATGTTCATGCCTACTATATTCCAGCGGGCCAACTGGCCGGCGAATGCGGCAATGCAAAAGCCGCCAACATGGTGATGCTCGGTGGTTATATCGCTCTCGCCGGACCGGTGCAGGTTGCAAGTGTCGTCAAGGCTTTTAAGAAGGTTTTTGGTAAAAAAGGCCTTTCCTTTCTTGATCTTAATATCGAGGCAATGCGCAGAGGCGCTGAGGCTGTTTCCGGCGGTGTGCATGCCCTTGAGGCAGCTTGAGTGTTCAATATAATATATTTAAATGCCACACTATCTCACCCCCGCACAGCACGGGGGCTCAGTTCAGTAGCCCCTTGAGGGGTATAAGTTCCTTCACGAAAAAATAATTTTGTGGAAAGAACAAAATTATTTTTTCTAAGTCACTAAGGAGTCCGAGATGAATCAATATACCACTTTAGACATCGATGGTTACGAAGAGGTTGTCAGGTGTGATAATCAGAACATCGGGTTTACTGCCTGGATTGCTATCCACAATTCCAACTGCGGACCTGCGCTCGGGGGCTGCAGGGTTTGGCATTACGAAAATGAACAGGCAGCTCTGACAGATGCGCTCAGGCTAAGCAAAGGAATGACTTACAAAAACGCGCTCGCCGGACTGCCTTTAGGCGGTGGCAAGAGCGTCGTACACACCGACTTGAGCAAAGTGGATCGGGCCGCCCTGTTCGAAGAAATCGGCAATTTTGTTGAATCCCTCGACGGACGATATATCACCGCTGAAGATGTCAACTCGACTGTTGAAGACATGGCGGTTTTGCAGCGAAAGACAGCTCATGTTGCCACTGTCGGCGCCAGCGGCAATCCTAGCCCTTTTACCGCCTACGGTGTTTACTGCGCCATCCGGGCCAGCGTTCGGCATAAACTAAAAAGAGAGCAGTTGGACGGCCTTACCGTCGCCATCCAGGGTGTCGGTGAGACCGGCGGCAGACTGGCGGAACTGTTAAAACGAGACAACTGCCGGATAATAGCCACCGATATTAATGAAGGACATATTAGCAGTCTCAGGAATAAAATCGATTTTGAATTCGTGAAACCTGAGGAAATATTTAGTGCTTGTTGCGATATCTTCGCACCGTGCGCTCTCGGTGGTATTCTCAACGATCGAACGATTCCCCTTCTCCTCTGTCAAATTGTCGCCGGCAGCGCTAACAATCAGTTACTCACCGAAGAAGATGGGGAGCGACTCCACAGACGAGGCATCCTCTATGCCCCGGATTATGCTGCAAACGCCGGGGGCGTTATTAACATCAGTTGCGAGATCAGCCAACAGTATGATGCGAAAAAAGCCATGCGGCTAACCGCCAACATCGAAAAGACCCTGTTAGAAATTTATCGATTAGCCCACGAGCAGAAGCTGCCTACTAATGTCGTGGCCAATACCCTTGCTGAAGAACGCTTTGGGGTCAGCACAGCAGTCTGTTAAGATCGAGCCAGGTAATCATATCTGACATATAAATCTTGATCGCTTCGTTCCGGTCTGGGGCCATTCCAGATCAAGCTCGAAATGACGAAGTTACTCTATTTCTGCATATTTTTGAAATCTTGCCAGCCAAAGATAAACATCTTTGGCTGAGTTTGATTGAGAAGAAAAAACGCAGAGAGGTCATTGACATTGAGCACAAAGAACCAGACAATATAGCTGCACTGGAGTGATGTGAACATTCAGAAAATAGCTGATTGGCTGGTCTAGCTTCACGCTCCACGCAGAGTGAAATTTTTTAAGTTTTTTTTCAGGCATTCAAACGAAAAAAAGTATTGCTCAAGCTACCTAAATAATGTATGTACGCAAAATGAACATAACTTACCTGCACTGCCATACGGCGCATGAGGACTCACCTCTGAGTAGCATCCCCACAATTCATTTATTGTCACATTAAGACAAGAAATTCCAACTCACATAAGAGCAGAATATTATTGATATAGTTTCGTGTTATAGAGCCTTTGTCAAGTTGTAACATATCAATCTCAATTGTAATTAAAAGGTGATGAGTATGAGCGTTCAAAAGTTTTTGGTCGAGGAGCAAGAAGAGCCTCCAAGCAGAAGAAAAAAATCTCCCGCCCTCTTTCCTGCCCAACAAGAAATTTACTCTTTCCGTCAACACTATTTTCCTAACGCTACAGAAGAAAACTGGAACGACTGGCGCTGGCAACTCCGGCATCGCATTACCAGTCTCAAACAGTTGGAAAAGTTATTCCTGCTGTCTGACAATGAACGAAATGGATTTCAGTTTCAAAATACAGCCTTACCGCTCGCCATAACTCCTTATTATGCCAGCCTGATTGACCCAAATAATCCTGACCAAGCAATCAGACGTGCAATGATCCCAGTTGCCGGTGAGTTTCTGGTTTCGCCCGGAGAGGCGCGGGATCCACTGGGCGAGGATGGCCATAGTCCGGTTAAAGGAATTATCCACCGATACCCCGACCGGGTACTATTCCTGGTGACTGACTATTGTTCAAGCTACTGTCGTTACTGCACACGCTCACGGATGGTCGGTCAAAGAAAAAAAGGCGGCATCAAACAATGGTTGCAGGCTATCAACTATATATCCAACCATAGTGAAATCAGGGATGTCCTTATCTCCGGCGGCGACCCCCTCACTCTTGCCGACGGACAACTGGACTGGCTGCTTGGTAAGGTACGGGAAATTCCTCATGTTGAAGTAATTCGTATCGGCACTAAGGTTCCCTTTGTGCTTCCCCAACGGATTACTGCTGAGCTGGTGGCTATCCTGAAAAAATATCATCCTCTCTGGATGAGTATCCACTGCATGCACCCCGATGAGCTGACAACAGAAGCACGCCAGGCCTGTACCATGCTGGCAGATGCCGGGATTCCACTGGGCAGCCAAACGGTCCTGCTGGCTGGAATCAACGACTCCGTAGAAACCATGCGCAGCCTGATGCATGGTCTCATGAAAATTCGAGTCAAGCCGTATTACCTCTATCAGTGCGATCCGATCATGGGTTCGTCGCATTTTAGAACTCCGGTTTCAAAAGGTCTTGAGATATATCAAGGCCTGCGTGGCCATACAACCGGTTACGCCGTACCGACCTATGTCATCGATGCCCCTGGAGGGGGAGGGAAGATTCCGCTCCTCCCGGAGACGGTGGTTGGACGCGACGGCGATGACCTGCTGATCAGAAACTATGAAGGCAATGTGTACCGTTATCCCGATATGCCGACTTGTGGCTCAGGATCGGAGAAGTGTGAGGAGTCTCGATGCGAATAGGTATCACCTACGATCTGCGCGACGATTATCTCGCCGCAGGCATGAGTGAAGAAGAAACCGCGGAATTTGACAAAATCAGCACGATAGATGCCATTGCAAATGCCATCCAAAATGCCGGCCATGAACCTGTACGAATCGGCAGAGTGACGAGCCTGGTTCAGCGTCTTGCCAACAACGAACGCTGGGACCTGGTCTTTAATATTGCAGAGGGAGTATATGGATTTGGTCGGGAAGCACAAGTTCCTGCCCTGCTTGACGCCTATCAAATTCCCTATGTCTTTTCCGGGCCACTTGTGCAGGCGGTAACCCTGCATAAGGGCATCTCCAAGCACGTGGTGAGAGACAGCGGATTGCCCACCCCATCGTTTGCAGTGATTACCTGTGAAAGCGAGCTCGCAGGCCTCGACCTGCCCTATCCGCTTTTTGCAAAACCAGTGGCCGAAGGTACAGGCAAAGGTGTGACAGCCGCTTCTAAAATCACTAACCGGGAGATGCTGCTGGCCACCTGCAAGGAGTTGCTCGCAACCTTTAAACAACCGGTACTGGTCGAAACCTTTTTGCCTGGCAGGGAGTTTACTGTAGGAATCATCGGCAATGGCGCAGATGCCGGATCAATCGGCGTTATGGAGGTCATTCTGCTGGATAACTCTGAATCAGATGTCTACTCTTATCATAACAAGGCATACTTCGAGGAATTGGTAGAATACCGAAAGGTAGACGACCCCGAGGCAAGAAAGGCGATCGAGGTTGCCCTCGCCTGTTATGTGGCGCTAGGCTGCAATGATGCAGGCCGGGTTGATTTACGCTCGGATGCAAACGGCCAACCAAATTTTATAGAGATCAATTCCCTGGCCGGTCTAAATCCTGAAATTTCCGATCTCGCCATTCTGGCCGGCAAGTACGATATCGGCTATCAACAGCTGATCAACCGGATCATCGGCGCTGCCATGAAAAGACTGGGGTTAGAGTGAAAAACACCATAGGTCTTGTTCACAACCAGCCAATCCCCAAGGGTCAAGTCAATTGGGAGTCTTCGCTTGACGTCATGGAGCAGGTCGAGGCAATTGAGAGGTCTCTTACCGATCTTGGCTATCGGGCGGTCCGCATCCCTTTTACCAGGGATCTGGGCCGCTTTATCCGGCAGACAGAAGAAGCTAAAATTTCCATGGCTTTCAACCTCTGCGAATCGGTCGATGACAATCCGCAATTTGTCGCCCATCCCGCAGCGGTAATGGAACTGCTGAACATTCCTTTTACCGGTTCCCCTGCCTCTGCATTGATGTCCACCACAGACAAACATCTCGTAAAGCTGGCCCTTCAGGCTGCCGGCCTGAATACGCCGAGAGCCTTTCTCTTTTCGGGAGAAGAGATGGTCAAGTTCAGCCATCTGAATTTCCCGGTAATTTTAAAACCACAATTTCAGGACGCAAGCATCGGTATAGACCAGGAATCGGTGATATCTGTTCCCGACCATTTGCCTGATACCTTGCGGAGGTTCCATGGTATTTACGGACCGATTGTGGTAGAAGAGTATATTGACGGACGGGAATTCAATATATCCTTGACAGGTTCAAACCATCCCGAAGTACTGCCTGTTGCGGAAATTGATTTTTCCGGTTTCCCTGATAACTTATTCAAAATTGTCGGCTATCGGGCAAAATGGGAACCTGATTCAATTGAATATAGGGAAACAAGGAGAGCGTTCCCAACGCTACCGGATAATGTCGTAGAAGACATGTCTGTGGTTTCAACTCAATGTTATCAAATGTTCGGCCTGCGTGATTACGGCCGGGTTGATCTCCGACTTGATACTAATGGCAAAGTATATGTCCTTGAGATCAATGCCAACCCCTGTCTCAGCCCGGATGCCGGTTTTCCTGCGGCAGTACTGAAAAGTGGGCTTGATTACACGGCTATGGTTGAAAAATTTGTTGCGTTTGTGAGCGCCAGGATCATATGAGTATATTAGTTCGTCCCATTATCCCGGAAGACCGTGAGCACCTTGTCCGAGTTATCAAGAAGCAGAATAATTTTCTGCAATGCGAAATTGATGTGGCCATTGAAGTGATTGATGCCACCTTTAACCCGGTGGAGGATTATCAGACCCTTGCTGCATTTAATCAGCAAGAGCAGGTACTTGGTTTTATCAGTTTCGGTCCGATTCCTCTCACCGTCAACCGTTTTGATATCTACTGGATTGCCGTCGATCCGGAAAACGGTCGACACGGAACCGGCACCGCGCTTCTCCAGGAAATGGAGAAGAGACTGAAGCAAACAGGTTCCGGCCATATCTATATTGAGACGTCATCAACTGAGGGATATCTCCCGGCCAGGTTATTCTACGAAAAAAATGAGTACCAGTTGGTAAGTCATCTCAAGGATTTTTATCGGGACGGTGACGATAGAATGATCTACCGGAAAATTTACTGACATGTTTCGAATCAGACGCATATATGACAACGCCCTGGCCATTGACAGGGAGGCGATCAGCGAGGTGCAGCGAATCCTGCATCTGCAATTTGCAGAATTACCGGAAGAAGCTGCCTCCAGCCTGGCCCGAAAACTTGCAGATCCGCTCAAATACAGGCTCAGAACCATCCTTTTTGTGGCCAATGACAACAGAGGCCGCGTCAAGGGGTTCGCAATACTCAACCATGCCCCGGATCTGCATTTCTGCTACCTGGATTTTATCTCGGTTGACCTGGTAACTTCGGGCGGCATCGGCAGTGCTTTATATACTCGTGTGCGGGATGAAGCAAAACGACTCCAAGCTGTCGGCATATTCCTTGAATGTCTGCCGGATGATCCAGCCCTGTGTAGTGACAAGTCTTTACTCAAACAAAACAAGGCCCGCCTCCGTTTTTATGAACGTTTTGGCGCCCTGCCTATCATCAATACGGCTTATGAAACACCCTTAAAAGAGGGTGGCGAAAACCCGCCATATCTTCTTTTCGACGGCCTGGGTCAGAACAAGACATTGGCGCGCGACTACGCAAAGCAAGTGGTGCATGCAATACTCACCAGAAAATACGGCAAGCTCTGTACGCCGGAATACACTACCATGGTAATAGAGTCCTTCCGAGATGATCCCGTTACCTTCAGGGCCCCCCGCTACAACAACACCAAAATTATTGAAATTCCGCCTTCAGTCTCTGTTGATAAACGAATTGCCCTGATCGTCAACGAGGGACATGACATCCATCATATCCATGAACGTGGCTACGTAGAGGCTCCGGTGCGGATTTCGTCGATCCTGAAAGGTATCATCCCGACCGGTCTCTTCGACACCATTCGGGCTCGCCATTTTCCGGAGAAACATATCAAGGCAGTTCACAAGTCGGAATTTGTCGAGTACCTCAAACGGATGTGCCAAAAGCTCGAACCTGGAAAATCGGTCTATCCTTACGTCTTCCCAATTAGAAACGACAGGAAACCACCAAAAGAAATGCCGGTCCGCGCCGGTTATTACTGTATCGACACCTTCACCCCGCTCAACCGAAATGCTTACCCAGCCGCTAAAGGAGCCGTTGATTGTGCCTTGACTGCGGCCAACCAGATTTTGGAGGGGTATCGTATCAGCTATGCCCTGGTCAGGCCTCCCGGACACCATGCGGAACGCAAGGTTTTTGGTGGATTCTGCTATTTGAACTCCAGCGCCGTGGCGGCCAATTACCTGAGTAAGCAGGGCAGGGTCACGGTTCTTGATGTGGATTATCACCATGGCAACGGTACTCAGAATATCTTTTATCGGCGCGACGATGTCCAGACGATTTCAATTCATGGTCATCCGAGTTTTGCTTACCCATACTTCAGCGGGTTTTCAGACGAAACCGGGGAAGGTAAAGGCTTGGGGTTTAACCGGAATTATCCAATGCCGGAGGCTCTCGACGGAGAAGGCTACCGCCGGGTTCTCGAACGGGCACTGAAACGAATACGAAAGTTCAATCCTCAGTTCCTCGTGCTGGCTCTTGGTCTGGATACTGTGCGCAACGACCCGACCGGGACCTGGTCCCTGTCAGCAGCCGACCTTAAGCTGAACGGCCAGCTGATTGGTGCTCTGCAGCTGCCGACCTTGGTCGTGCAGGAAGGAGGGTATCGCTCCCGGACACTCGGCGCCAATGCCCGCAATTTTTTCCTCGGTCTTTGGACGAGTATGCATTACCATTGATTCTTCCAGTAAGACAAGAGCCGGGGGGGGAATGGCAATGAAACTTATTCAGGCAAGGATACGAGGCTTCGGCACACTAGAGGAAAGCCGGTGGTTTGACCTGGGCCCTCACCTGAATCTGTTTCAATTTACTGATCAAAACCGCAAAGACGTTCCTTTTTTGGGAAAGAATTTTCTTCGGATCCTGCAAACGATCAATCCGACCTATGAACTTCAAACCGTCAAACCGTTTGCCGACTTTCCGAAATTCACCAGACAGGACGGATACACCAGACGCGTCATTCCAACCAAACGGACAGTCGCCCTTGCTGTTTTTAGTGCCACACCCAAGCTGGTAAAGGAACTCGCGGCCGTAAGTGAGTGGCTCTATGAAACAGATCGGATCGAGGTTGGCAGACGCCTCGACTACTCCAGGTGGATCAATTTTGTCGAACTCGCCTCATCCACTCGCTGGAGCGAAATTTCTGCCGATATGCTGAAGTTGCTGGGTCAGGCACAACGGCTCACACCGAATCTTGCCACTCCGCCGGCCGACATCATCCAAACCCTAAAACCAACAGACCGGATCAAGAACGAGCTGCAGGATCAACTGGCACATTGGCTACAAAGCCTTCCGTCCGAACTCTGGGAGAGTTCCCGACAACTTATCGAAGCGACGATTACACGCCGTCATGCGAGCAGAGCATTTTCAAGCCGCACGTAAGATCGTCCGTACCCGGCTGCCACTCTTTGTTGTCCTTGGCGGTTCTGCCCCTCCGACCAGTACTCTCGGGCAGCGGACGAACTCCGCCTCAAACCTCGGCTCAACCTCAGTTTACGACCTTTTGCATTTGATCTCCGAGAGAGCCGAATTCCTTGGCAAACATTCAAGCAGCGTTCGACACGCATTCCTCGATGAATTAAATGAACTGCTGGCAACATTGGAATTTTCCGACAGGAGACTCCAGCTCGAAACGTCTCCGACAGGAGTGTTGCTGAAAATCGATGGTAAACCTTTCCAGATAGCAACAGATAACCCACAGTCCTCCCTCGGACTGATGCGGATTGAAGCTTGCTTGGCGGTCGCCTATAGCCAGGTTGCCTGCAAAACCGAGCCGATATTTCTCTTCGAGGGACCCGAGCATGCTCTCCCCAACGTACACCTCGACGAACTTACCGATTTTGTGACCAATATTTCGAAGACCTGTCAATGTCTGTATAGCCATGGCGAGATCAATATTTTTCCAAACGATGTGACAACTAAGCGATACAGAGCAGCTGATCTCAACATGGCGGAAAAATAATAGCCTCAGGAGGCTGTCCGGGAATCCTGGACATTACCGATGCAGATGGACGCATACATATGAACGGTGTATAGTCGTAAGCAAAACATACTGTTCAAACTTCCATCCGGGGCTAACTTCCGATGTCTGATTTTCTCTTGTCGCAGATCCTGATAGGGATCGCCATCTGTACCGATACGTTGTCCTTTCAGTTCAAGGAGCGTAAAAAAATAGTGGCCTGCCTACTGGTTTCCTGCACCTTGATCTCCGCCCATTTCATGCTGCTTGGCCACTGGACAGCTGCCTGCCTCGGCTTGGTTGCAGCAGCACGCTTCACGACAAGTATGTTTTCCACCTCGAAGAAACTGATGTGGTTCTTTATTTTTACCACTATTGTTATCTCGATATTCACCTATGAGGGATTGCTGTCCATCCTCGGTTGCACGGGAGGTATTTTCGGGACCATTGCCTCCTTCTGCGAAGAAGACAAACCTCTCAGGCAATTGATGCTGGTCGGCACCTGCCTGTGGATCGTCCACAACTTTCTTGCCGGATCGCCTGCGGCGGTACTGATGGAGGCTATCTTTATCAGCAGTAATCTGGTCGGTTATTTCCGTTTCTATATCAGGCCAAAAATCCAGACCCTCTAATGACAATGGAACGATTTATACGAACACAACGCCTGATCGGCGAACAACGCTTTCAGCTCCTTCAATCGAAAATGGTGACGGTGGTGGGTCTTGGCGCGGTGGGTGGGTATGTGGTGGAAGGTCTGGTGCGCGCCGGAGTCAGCCACTTGCGTCTCGTCGACCACGACATCATCCAGCCCAGTAACCTGAATCGCCAAATAATCGCTCTTGAAACAACCCTTGGCAGACCTAAAGCCGAGGTTGCCAGGGAGAGGGTTCTGGCCATCAACTCGGAATGCCAAGTCGAGGCCCTGCAACTCTTTGCCGGTGACGACACGCTGGATCAGATTCTTGATCCTCAACCGGACCTGCTGATTGACGCCATCGATTCCCTCAATCCCAAGACACAACTGTTGCACAAAGCGTATCTGCGCAAGATTCCCACCATCAGTTCGATGGGTGCCGCTCTACGCACCGACCCAACATTCATACGTTCCGGCGACCTTTTTTCCAGCTCCAACTGCCCGCTTGCCAAACATCTGCGCAAACGCCTGAGGAAAAGGGGCGTGGAAAGGGGTATTTCCTGTGTGTATTCGATTGAAAAAATTGATTTTGATTACCAACTGCCGGAAGATGAAATACACGTTGGAGATACGCCCTACGCCGACAGAGGTCGGCAACGAAACGTATTGGGCAGCCTGCCGACCATTACCGGCATCTTTGGTCTGACTATAGCCAACCAGGCCATCATGCTACTATCAAAGCTCAGTAAATGATCGAATGTTCAAAAACTCCCATGATCCTCTTCTGTCAGCCAACAGTTACCTAGCCATAATTATGAATAGCTTTGACCGTTGTTCATGGATGTTCAATCTAGCTGCTTTTTCCTTTTATCATCCAAACGAAACACCACTTTCTTAAAAGGTACTTTCGTTTGAGTAGCTGCACTTTTTCTATCGCTCAGCAAACCGATGCTCTCCACCAGACCATTGGGTCCGTATACTGAATCCATAAGCATGTCATGTATCCGAACACAGGCGTACAGGCTGTTCGGAGAGGTCTGTCGAATGGCATCAATCTTCCACTGCAGCCGGCGGCAGCGGAGCCGGCTCCGAGCCGGCTGGCTCATAATCAATTTCTCGATGGTTGCGGCCCTCTCCCTCTCAAATTTTTCCGGATCTTCACGGGCAAGCTCAACCCATCTTGCCCAATCCGCCATCGTGTTCATTCTCATATCCCCCCCCATAAAGATGGTAAAATATCGTTTATTACAGAGGTTATCAGAACTGCCATGAAGTGACGCTCGATACACAGTGCCTAGCAAAAGACATGCCGACACAATCATCAAACTGGCGGTCGCAATTCCGCCTACCAACAAGCTTATGGGATCTTACAAACAACTTAGGTAACTTAGATGATTTTTCTTTCCGCTTATGCGGAACAAATTTCCGATCAAAAAGGACAATTCACCCACAGACACTTATTCTTCCACATCACTATGGAACCCGCGCCTGAAATCCATGACCTTCCCGACATCGATAATCAGACGGTACTCCTGTTGAGGAAGAGGTGCCTGTAATTCTTCACCCGCCTGGTATCCGTTCAGGATGGCAATTTCGTCCATTCGGGCAACGCAGCCGATGAACTGATGACCTTTATCATGAACAGGATCCCAGATGACAATAGAAACTGAGCAGCCGATTTCGATATTGGCAACCGTTTCAGGACAGAACCATTCCGTTACCGCTATCCGTCCGATTTCAAGTTGTTTTATCGAATTTGCGGCCGCCACATGGGGTACCCCTTTTTCATTGGACGTAGCAATGAGCACCAGGCTGCGATCGGCGGATTCCAGTGCCTGGGCTATGATTTTTTCTCGGTTCATGTCGTCCTCCTTTCAACTGATCGGATAGTTTGCATAGGCCTTCTCATATTCTTCAATCTCTTGCATGCTGCCTATGGCGAATGGAATGCGCTGATGAATATTTTCCGGATGGATATCCAGAACGCGTCTTCTCCCGGTTGTGGCACCGCCTCCCGCCTGCTCCGCGAGCATAGCCAGCGGCGCACACTCATACAGCAGACGTAGTTTCCCAGACAGGCGCTTGTCGTCCTCCGGATAGAAATAGATGCCGCCACGGTGAAGAATCTGATGTAAATCAGCCACAAGTGCCCCGGAATAGCGCAAGGAGTAGGATCGATCGCCACCAAGAAGCAATGAATCGGCGAAGGCACGGGCGGGCTCTAGCCAGCGGTTGCGATTGCCGAAATTGGAACTGATAATCTTGCCATGTGCAGGCATGCGGATGTCCTCATGATCGAGAACAAATTCGCCGATGGCCTCATCCAGCACAAAACTGTGGACTCCATCGCCGAAGGTGTAGACAAACAGGATCGATGCACCGTACATGATATAACCGGCCCCAACCTGTTTCGACCCATCATGTAGGATATCTCCCCGCTGTGAACCTCCGAAATTCCTGATTGAAAAGATCGAACCGGTGATGCAATCCACCTCCAGATTGGAGGAGCCGTCGAGGGGGTCGACCAGCACCACATATTTTGAACGGTCGTGGCCTGAATGTAAGAGCATCGGTTCCTTCATTTCTTCCGAAACAATAGCACCAACGATGTCGACATACTCGAAAGCCTCCATGAAGGCATTGTTACTCAATTGATCAAGTTTTTCGACCTCCTCGCCCTGCACATTGGTTTCACCCACATGCCCTTTAATACCGAGCAGCGCAGCGCGGCGTGCATAGCTGGCAATGATTTTGGCCACGGTACTGAGCTGTACAAGAACCTCGGTCAGTTCACCACTGGCTTCCGGGTGCTTCCGTTGTTGCTGTGCAAGAAAACGAACAAGAGTCACATGATCCGCTTTTTTTTCAGAAATCATCATTTATTTCCTCCCTGGGCAACAGGCATTTTTTGACTGACAAGTCCTCTGCTAAAGGTTTCCTCTCGAAAATAATGCATCAACGTCCAAGAAAATTACCCAACTCCTCCTCATCATAGAAAGCCCTCTCAAAAAACAATCCCGCCGCCGGTGCCGTATTATTAAACGGCACCGTTGAAGGAGTATGGAGAAAGCTGTAAATATCTTCTTCCGTCAGCCGATGACAGCCGACCTCGACCAGCACGCCGACCATCCGGCGTACCATTCGCCAGAGGAAATGCGAGCCAACCACTCTGACGGTGATCAAATCGTTGTCCTCGACAACAATTTGCACCATATGGACCTGCACCTTGGTTGATTTTTTCAGTTCCTGCTTTTCGGCAAAGTTTGAGAAATCATGCATGCCGACCATCACTTCAGCTGCACGCTGCATTGCGGCAACATCGAGCTTCTCGCGTATCCACCAGTTGTAGCGTTTGGCAAAGGCCGATTTCCGCTGTCGCAGCTGATAGATGTAGCTCCTGGCAACACAGTTGTGCCGGGCGTGAAAGCGCAGATCGACAGCTTCCGCCTTCAAAACTGCCAGATCTTTTGGCAGAGTGTCGTTTAACAGCTCTGCCACTGTTTCCGGTTCCCGATTGCTTACCACCTCAAGATGAGCCACATATCCCAGAGCATGGACTCCGCCATCGGTACGGCCACAGCCCTGAACATCCATTTTACCTTCGCCAAAAACCCGTTCAGCGCCTTTCAGCAGATCCCCCTGAACTGTTCGGGCATCGTTTTGCTTTTGCCAACCGCTGAAATTAGTGCCATCGTACTCGAGGGTGAGCTTGTAACGGCGAAGAGTTTTCCAAATCATAATGGTGATTTCCTATTAGTGACTTAGAAATTCTTTCCCTGCTTTTGGGAAAAGAATTTCGTTAAGGAACTTATCCCCGTGCTTTGCGGGGATTGTTGACTTTAAATTTATTCAATTTATTTTTTTCGCCAGACTGTAACCTGGCTGATCGAATGCTGGAATTTTCGATGCGTCTCCCTGATGACGAATTCTACGTCACGCGGTTCAGCGATCTCGATGAAATGCGTCTTCAGATGATCGCGCAAGCCATCCAGAGTCAAATAGGGTTCCCCGTCTTTCCTATAGCCACCGATCCAGTTCTCCCGGCGGGTAAACTCTTCCAGCCAGGTATATGGGGAGGCAATGACTAAAATCCCGCCCTCATTAAGACGCTCGTGGATCGTGTCCAAAAATTTCGCCGGATTTGACAACCTGTCCAATAGATTCGCTGCCAGTATCAGATCATAGTCACTGAACTGCGGTTTCAGATTCAAGGCATCAGCCTGATAAAACTCTATCCGGCCTGCGGCTTCTGTAAGACCCAGATCGTCAAGCTTCCTTTCGTGGTAAGAAACGATTTCCCCTTCTTCCGGGAGTTCGTAGCGCAACACTCCCTTTTCCTGCATCTGATAGGCAATCCGGATAAATCGTGCAGAAAAATCAAGACCATTAACAAAGCGGAATTCCCTGGCCAGCTCAAAGCTTGCCCGTCCCACGGAACACCCCAGATCGAGAGCCCTGTTTTTCGGTTTATCCTTCATATGTTCAAGGCATATTGTCGCGCACATAGCCGGAAAATTGGCCACAGCAAAAAACTTCTCACCGTAATGCGCCTCACAGTATTGCGAAACGGCACCATCGGTTTCATACATCGCCTGCGGTACTTCCAGTGGCTGCTCTGCCTCAACATAGCGAAAGCCCGCATGCTGGAAAAAATGACGCCGAAAAGCGTATCGGGAATCTCGGGTAGCCTCGTTTCCTGTTGAAATCCAGGAGCCGCCTTTGATCAGATTATGCTGGGTATCGAAGGTGGGAGTAGAAAAATCATCGTAAAAAGGATGGACCTCAAAACCATTAAAACCACTGATAGGTGTCTCTGTCCACTGCCAGACATTGCCGATAAGATCGAAGAATTCCCCAAACTGAAAATGATCGACCGGGCACGATGAAGCCCAGTGTTCCAGGTTGATATTCCCAGGAGCCTTTTGCCAGAAGGGCTGGTCCGGGATATCATGTACATCGTGCAGACGATACCATTCATCTTCGGTCGGCAGCCTTATCGCTGCACCTTTTTTCTCCGCCAGCCAATTGCAGAACGCCTTAGCCTCAAGATAATTGACCTCAACCGGCCAGTTCCAGGCCATGTCGATAACAGCGGAAAGGGTCCTCAGCCGGTATTCCCCGGACTCTCCTATCCAGAACAACGGATGATGCGCCTTGCTGAACTCGACCCATTTCCGCCCTTCTTCTGTCCAATATTTTTCCTTTTCATACCCATTGTCTTCGACAAAAGGAAGAAACTCTGCGTTTGATACCAGGTACTTGGCGGCCTTAAAATCCCAGACCTCAAATTGATGGCTGCCAAACTCGTTATCCCAACCATACAGTGGATGCTCTTTGGTCTTACCGAGGACAACCTTGCCTCCCATTACAGGCAGCAGACTATTTTCCGGCGCTTTCCTCTGCAGAGGGCAGATCTCCCACCCAGCAAGGGGACGCACTTCCTCAATCGGCAGACGGCGAATAATGACCGAGGAGGTTTCCAGGTGAATCCGCTGATGCTCAATACCCATCATAATAACCCAGAACGGACTGTCCCAGATTATCGGCAGGGAAAGAGGCAACTCGCGGATAACATTAGTAACAAGCTTGCGCACCTCTTTCCTGTAGGCACGGACATCATCGACCGTTGGCCAGTCGTAGTTTTGCTCATTAAGATCATCCCAGGACATCTCATCAACACCGATTGCAAACATCGATTCATAGGTTGGGTTGATCCGGCTATCAATGATCCGGGCGATATTCAGTTTGTTGATATAAAAGGAAGCAGTATGACCAAAATAAAAAATCAGTGGATGTCTGAGTGGTTCAGCCCGAAGATAGAAGGCTTCGTCGCGGGCCAGGTGGTCATACAATTGTTCATCAAGGTCGAAAGTCTTATGAAAATAATCCAATATCTCTTGCCGTTTATCTTCTTCATTACCATCATTCAGAATTATCGTACGGCTATTTTTTAGTTCCATGGTCTCTTCCTCATTGGTAAATGAAAAGAATTTTTAGCCATTAATTACACGAATGGTACGTATGCTTTTTCGTTTTCTATTTTCTTTTTTCCGTTATATTTGTGTAACTTCTTGTCATTCGTGGCTAAAATCTCTGCTAAAATCTTCTGTTGGCAAACTGATGACTGATAATTACTTTTCATTATAATATGAATTGTTAGCCACGAATGGCACAAATAGCACCAATGTTTTTTTCCTTTTCCTGTTCTTTTGGTTTTTATATTTGTGTACATTCCGGTCATTCGTGGCTCCCCTCTAATCGAGGTAGTGCGTCAATGATTAGATTGTTCATCGCCATAGACATTCCCGAAACTATCCGGATGGAGTTGGAGGGGTTGGGTAGATCAATCCCCAATGCACGACCTGTACCAGTGGATCAGCTCCATCTCACCCTGAAATTTATCGGAGAGGTGGAGGAAAGCAGAATTCTTGATATTGATGACGCGCTTAAGGAAATTATTCAGCCGGAATTTCCTCTCAGCCTCAAAGGTGTCGGCACGTTCCCGCCCCGTGGTGCTCCTCGCATCCTCTGGGCGGGAGTTGAACCCATGGCCAGGGCAATTGCGCTCCGCAACTCCATTGAAAGAACACTTGCCGCGATCGATATCCCAAGAGATAAACGAAAGTTCATTCCCCATCTTACTCTTGCCCGACTGAGAAACTGCCCAATCCCTTCCCTGCAGCAGTTTCTGGCAGGTAACGCCTTTTTACAGACCCCGGAATTTCAGGTGGAATACTTCCACCTCTATTCAAGCTGGTTAACCAAAAAAGGTGCTCTGCATACTATCCAAAGCTCTTATCCGCTCAATTAATTCAGACCTCGCAAAAGCGTAGAGAATTTACCACTAAATTTTGGATGGCTAAGTAAAAAACTTCATATGCGAGGCGTAAAACTTTTCTATCATTTCGGCGTACTAGAGTACGTCGTAATGATAGAAAAGTTGAAACACCGAAGCAGATGAAGAATTTTTACTTAGCCATTAAAATTTGTCGGCCACATCCGTTCCCTGCTCAATCGCCCGTTTGGCGTCAAGCTCAGCTGCCTTTAGTGCCCCACCGATGAGGTGATAACGGATACCCAATGCGTCAAGCTCACCAGCCAATTCCAACTCTGAGAGTTGACCGGCGCAGATGACCACATCATCCACCTCCAGCAATTGCTCCCGGCCTTCATGACGGATAAGCAGCCCCTGCTCGCTTATGGCAAGATACTCGACCCCATTCAGCATTTTCACATTGTTCTTCTTTAAGACCGATCGATGAATCCAACCGGTCGTTTTGCCCAGACCTCCACCCGGCTTTGATTTTTTTCGCTGGAGAAGATATATCTGCCTGGCCGGTTTCGGCTGCTTAACCTCGCCAAGCCCACCTTCAGCTGCGTAGTCCATGTCGACGCCCCATTCCGCCATAAATTTCTCGATACTGTCGGGACTGGATTGATCGTGCAACAGATAGGTTGCCAAATCAAACCCGATGCCTCCTGCCCCGATTATGGCGACTCTTGCTCCAATCTTTTTTTTACCAAGCAAAACTTCATTATATAAGGAGACGTTGTCTCCCTCACTGCCCTCAATCCGGATTTTTCTTGGCACCACTCCGGTACTGAGCACAATTTCGTCAAAGTCTTTTAAGTCAGACGGCTTGGGTTTGGTTCTCAGCCGGACATCAACTCCATGCAGCTTCAGTTGGTTATGGTAATACCTGAGGGTCTCTTCGAATTCATCCTTGCCCGGAATCTGCCTGGCCAGGCGAAACTGGCCTCCGACATCATTGTTTGCTTCGTAAAGCGTAACGGCATGACCTCTTGCCGCAGCCGTTGTGGCACAGGCAAGCCCTGCCGGACCACCACCTATCACGGCAACTCTCTTTTGATGCACAGCTTTGACAAAGGGTTTAATTGTCTCCCGACAGGCCCGCGGGTTAACCAGGCAGGTCGCTGTTTTCCGGGCAAAAATCTGGTCAAGGCAGGCCTGATTACAGCCGATGCAGGTGTTGATTTCTTCAACACGACCCTGGTCGGCCTTCTGCACCCACTCAGGGTCGGCAAGAAAAGGTCTGGCCATACTGATCATATCGCAGCATCCTTCAGCCAGTATCGATTCCGCCACCTGGGGCATATTGATACGATTGGTGGCTATCAGGGGAATTTCGACTTCTCCCATCAACCGTTTGGTAACCCAGGCGAATCCTGCCCGCGGTACCATGGTGGCAATGGTCGGCACCCTGGCCTCATGCCAGCCAACACCAGTATTAATAATGGTAGCCCCTGCCCGTTCAATCTCCTTGGCGAGTTTCACAATCTCATCCCAGGTCGAACCACCCTTTACCAGATCAAGCATCGAAAGCCTGAAGATGATGATAAAATCCTCACCCACAGCTTTCCTAATCTGACTGACTATTTCCAACGGGAACCTGATTCTATTGTCAAAGGAACCACCCCATTGGTCTTCTCTGTGGTTGGTCTTTCTGGCAATAAATTGGTTGATAAGATACCCTTCCGAGCCCATTATCTCCACCCCGTCATAGCCTGCCTGTCGGGCCAGATCTGCACATTTGACGAAATCACGGATGGTCGATAGAATGCCACGATTGCTGAGCGCCTTCGGTTTGAACCTGTTTATCGGCGCTTTGATCGAGCTGGGAGCAACACAAAGCGGATGATACCCATATCGTCCGGCATGGAGGATCTGCATGCAGATCCTGCCGTCAGCCGCATGTACCGCATCTGTTATGATCTTATGGCCTTTAACCTGCGAAGGACTTGCCAGTCGAAGAGAAAAGGGTGCAACCCAACCTGCCCTGTTTGGCGCAACTCCGCCGGTGACAATCAACCCGACTCCTCCGGCTGCCCGGGCTGCATAGTAGGCGGCCATACGGTGGAAACCTTCTTTTTCTTCTTCGAGTCCGGTGTGCATGGATCCCATAAGGACCCGATTTTTCAGGGTCATGAAACCCAAATTTAGAGGCTGCAGCAGACGAGGATAAAGTGGATGTAAATCTTTCATTGGCAAATGATCCCTTTGGTGAGTATTCTCAATGAATGAATTTTTATTATAGTATCGCTTATCTCTTGCATGAAGAAGAGATAGGCTTCAATTTTAGCTCTCAACCAAAACCTTAAAAAGACAATGCATTACCAAGGCAATATATTCCGTCCTCCGAGTGAAGCGTACTCCATTTTATTACAGATAACCACTGGTTGTTCCCACAACAAATGCACCTTTTGCGGGATGTACAAAAGAAGCCGATTTTCAATAAAGGATGATCGTACCATCATGGCGGATATTGATTTTGCCGCAGCCCACTGCCGGCAACAGGACCGCCTTTTTCTCTGTGACGGGGATGCCCTGATTATATCCCAGGAACGTCTTCTGACTATCCTGTCAGCTATCCGCACAAAACTCCCATGGGTAACAAGAATCGGCACCTACGCCAACACCAAGAGTATCAAACGCAAGAGCCCGGAACAGCTACAGGAACTTCACAAAAATGGCCTACAAATCGCCTACATGGGTCTGGAATCAGGCGACGAGGTCACCCTGAAAAAGATCAATAAGGGTGCCGATGCAGCACGGATGATCGAGATGGGTAAAAAGCTGCGCACTTCGGGGATCAAACTTTCCATCACCGTCCTGCTCGGTATTGGTGGCAAACAACGTTCTCGTATCCATGCTGAGGAGACCGGCCGTGTACTGACCGCAATAGATCCGGAATATATCGGCGCTTTAAGTCTCATGCTCACTCCAGGCACCCCACTCTTTGAAGCCGAAAAAAAGGGCGAGTTCATTCTGCCATCGGCACAAGAAATGCTTGAGGAACTCGCCATCATGTTCACCACGACCGAGCTGTCAAATGGCTATTTCCATGCTAACCATGCTTCAAACTACCTGCCGATCAAGGCCAAATTGCCAAAAGACAAAGCGGCAACCCTCCAGCTTATTGAAAGAGCCCTGCGGGGAAAAGTTGGTCTTAAGCCTGAATATTTGAGAGGTCTATAGTGGATAGAATTTGGTGAAGGAACTTACCCCGCTCTGTTCAGCGGGGATAACCAGCCCAGAACCAACAAAACCCCTTGCTGCCGATAACACAACAAGGGGTTTTTTATTTAAGTTCTCAGCAAATCAAGTTAGAACCTGTAATTCATACCTACAGTTATGAGTAGCGCAGCAGCATTGGTAAATTCACCATTGACATAGCCATCATCACTCACTGCCTTGCGGGACTCTTTGTAGTCATAGAGAGCCGCGATACCGATATCCATCTTCTCGTTTACTTTATACTGTGCACCAAGGGAATAGATCCATGCATCGGAATCAGGCAACTCAAAACCAATAGTTTCGGTCCGAACCGGAGTTTCATCATAGGCAAAGCCGCCCATGAGGGTCAGGGAATCGGTCACACCATAGGTCAAACCAATACGAAAGCAATTGGCATCTTCCCAGTCTTTGGCTTTAGGAGCTTCGAATGCATTATATGGATTGGCGGGAGAGAAATTGAAATCAAGCTCCTCATACTTCGACCAGAAGGTTCTGTCCCAGGTAAGCTCCACGTTGAAATTCTCCAACACATCGTAGGCAACAGAAAGAGCAAAGACTGCCGGAACAGGAACGGAAACCTCGGCATCATAGGTTCTTAAGGCCCCTGATACCAACCTCAGATCAGCAGTGTCTTTAAAATCAAGATCAACATGAGAGCGATAGGTGGCAGAAATGTTCAATGCATCAATTGGTTTGACGGCAAGAGCGACATTCCAGCCCCATTCTGTCGTGTCACCATCCATATCCCGTGAGAATCTATAGCCGTAAGGGTATGGGTTGGGAAGATATCCATCGCTTGTTACCGTAGCATTGGCATACAACATCCGGGGACCAGCTGCAATAGATACCATATTGCCAAAGCTGTAGGAGATGGTGGGGTTCACTTCAATTACCTTTAGTGTGAACTCTTCGGCAAACGTTTTCGGCCATGGATCCTTCCACTGCTTGGACAAACCGGCTGGCGCAGTTATGGCTAAACCAAAGCGCGCACCGCCATAGGAGGGAGAAACAAGAAAACCGGTGGGTACAAAAAAATCTTCTGCCTCGGAGGAGCCGTCATACGCCGCACCTCGATTGTCTTCATAATCAATTGGATAAAGATGAATCCAGGTGGCGTCAAGCTCCACGTTCCAGGTATCTGCCATCCAGGCCATATTGGCAGGGTTAAAATATGCGGTGTCGGCATGGGTGGATGAGGCGATGTTAGCACCAGCCTTTGCGGTTGAATCAACTGACTGCTCCGGGATACGCCACCCGGAAGCCATTGCAGAGCCCGCAACAAAAATAGATGCCAGGGCCAATACGGAAATCTTCTTCTTCATACTTCTCTCCCCTCGTTCTTGAAATTACTCGAATCTGCCACCCTATCGACAGACGCTTCTTTACCTTCTCTCCGCAGGATTACTCTGTGAAAGAAAGCCTCCCTCTCAATAATTTACCTTTTACGTTCACGTTAATACATTAACCGAAGCATAACATTTTACACACACAATCGCTTGTAATATATAACCACAATGAATGTCAACCATAAATTATACTGGCTCTGTTTGGCGCAGCTTTTCTATCTCCTGCAACATTTCCCCATCCATTGATACCGCCCTGCCTGTCTTGTCTGCAATCACAAAAGTTATTAGAGCGTCGGCCGCAACTTCCTCTGAACCTTTCAGGAGAATCTTTTGCTGCAGAACAACGCTTCTGTTACCAATTTTCTCAAGATTGGTCGTCACGACCAGGGTCTCTCCGACCGGTACAGCCCGACGATAATTGACATTGATATTCACCACAAGAAAGATGATCCCCTGTGCCGCCCATTTTTTAAGGTCAATTTTGGATTCCAGATGTGCCCACCTATCTTCTTCAAAAAACTCCAGATATCTGGCATTATTCACATGACCGTAGAAGTCGGCATGGTAACCTCTCACCTCTATTTCCGTCAAATATTTCATAGTGTTCACCATTGTGCAACATGTTCAAAAGATTCACGCCTCTTGGCGTTTTGTCCGAAAAAAGATAGCCGATACGGTCGCCCTCGGTCACAGGCAAACCGTATCGGAACGGTGAGTACGAACGTCAACCATCTTTTCCAAAGCTGCGTAAAAACTCCTGAAGAGCACCGGGATTATTTGACTTAATGGTTCCCGTCAAAAAATCCTTCATCCCCGGACGGTAATTTTCCTCCCAAATTTTGAGAAAAAATTCCTGGCTGGTTTTGCACACGCAGTCGGCATCTTCAACTGCCCGTCCATCGCTTACCGTGCAGCAGTCTGCTGTACATTGAACGGATTTTTTAATATCTCCCAAGGAGAAATAAAAACTGGTTGGTTTTGAAAAAGTTCCAGCAACAAAGGATTCCGGGAGCCCAGCAAATATGGTATTCAACATAGCCCGACCCTCGCCTATAACGCCTGAATTTTTGCAGTAAGAGCAGGCACAAACTGCTTCAGATCGGCAACCACCAACACATCGGCGACATCGCCGATTGGTGCGTCCTTATCGGTATTGACCGCCACGATGAATTCCGACTTCTTCATACCGGCAAGATGCTGGATTGCCCCGGAGATGCCGCAGGCAACATACAATTTTGGTGCAACGGTCTGTCCAGTCGTCCCCACCTGTCGATTATGTTCAACCCATTCGGAATCGACCACCGGCCGACTGGCGCCATATTCACCACCCAGTGCCTTGGCAAGAGCGGCAACCATCGCAACATTTTCCGGCTTGCCAATTCCGCGACCTGCACTGACAATGATCTTGGCTTTGCCTAAATCGACGCCACCACTCTCCGCCTGCTCATATCCGGTAAATTGTATCTTACCGCCACTTTCGCAGGTTACCTTTTCTACTATTGGAGTACCGCTTGGTTCCTCGGCCAGACCGAAAGCACCGGCTTGCAGGGTGACTACCGTTTTCTCCGTTTTCACTGTGACATCACGTCGCAGTTTGGCGTTACAGACAGGCACGACCATCGTTTTGTCAACCACATCCACCACCTCCGAGATCTGCGCTGCCTTCAGTGCAAAAGCAATACGCGGTGCGAGATCCCAGCCATATGAGCTATGGGAGAATACAACCATGTCCGGTTGTTCTTTGGCAAACACATCAAGGATCAACTGTTTATGCACATCCGGATTATATTCGCCTGCAGCTGCCGCATCGGCCAGATAGAGCTTGCCTGCATATTTCGGTAATGTGCTGTCACTGCCGATCAGAAACATAGCACTCTCGGCACCAATTTTTTCGGCAAACGCCATCAGCTCATAGCAACTACCGAGCAGTTTTCCTTCTCTACTTTCAGCAATAAGTAATACTTTCATAGTGATCTCCTCCCCTATCCCAGAACTGCGGTTTTCTCTTTCAATATCTTGATCAGCTGATCAACCAGAGCTGCAACATCTCCCTCGAGAACCAGGCCGCCTCCTTTCTTTTCAGGAAAGTACATTTTGGCAGTTTCCTGGCGGGCCTGGACCTTGAGTAAATCCGCCACAGGAGTGGAAAGCATCTCTTTTTTCTTTGCCTTCATGATATTTGGCAGGGTGGGGTAGCGCGGGGTATTGAGTCCGAGCTGACAGGTAATGACCGCAGGCGCTACGACTTTAACGCAAGCCTTAACACCGCCTTCGAGTTCGCGCTTGGCTTCAATGACTCCATCATTATAGGCAAAATGAACAACGGTGGTAACACCAGGAATACCCAGCATTTCAGCCACTAAAATTCCTACCTGGGCACTGCCTCGATCCTGGGACTGCATTCCGGTAAAGATCAGATCAAAATTCTTATCTTTTGCATACTCGGCGATGATTCCTGCGATCTGATAGGGTTCCTTCTTACTGCCCTCGTCATCTGCAATATGAGCACCCCGGTCACATCCCATGGCGAGTGCCTTCTTCATGGTTTCCTTCACCTGATCGGAACCAATACATAGAACAGTCAGATCTGAGTCTTTAACCTGATCTTTCAGCTGAACTGCCTGTTCAACAGCATATTCATCATATTCATTCATTCGCCAGGCCAGATCGGTTTTCGCGTACCAGGTACCACCGGCATCGACCTTGAATTTAGATTCCATATCCGGAACCTGTTTTATGCAAACCAGAATTTTCATATTTTTCCCTCCTGCTGTCATGAGTAGTTCTTGTTTAGTTTATCGTTTATCAAATAATTCTTTCCGCGAGTATCTCTGCAATATCTTTTGGCCGAAGTGATTCTTCCACCTCGGCGCCTTTCACTCCATCTTCAAACATAGTCAGACAAAATGGACAGTTGGAGACCAGGGTTTCGGCACCGGTCTCAACAGCCATTTTAACCCGTTTGATATTCATCCGTTCGCCGATTTTTTCTTCGGCAAGAATCCTGCCACCGCCGGCACTGCAACAAAATGCCTCAGCCCGATTTTTCTCCATCTCAACCAGCTTACCGCCTGCGGTCTTAATGAGTTCTCTCGGCGCGTCATAGATATCATTGTGACGTCCAAGATAACAGGAATCATGATAGGTGCAGGAAAGTTCCCTGGCGTCTATCCGCAGCTTGCCGGAAGCAATGAGTTTTTCCAAAAATACAAGGTAGCTTTCCACCTCTACTTCAAGACCTAAATCACGGTAATCTTTTTCCAGGGTGTTAAAACAGTGAGGACAGGCGGTGACAATCTTTTTCACACCATAAGATTTTATCATCTCGATGTTCTCTACGGCCAAACTCTGGTAAAGATATTCATTGCCCATCTTGCGCATCGGCTCACCACAACATTTTTCTTCCTTGCCGAGGATACCGACTTTCACCCCTGCAGCCTGACAGAGTTTTACAAAACTCTTGGCAACAGCAATATTTCGTTTATCAAAGGAAGCGTAACACCCGACAAAATAGAGGATATCGACCTCGGCATCCTGGGCCAGTGGTTTGATTCCCAATCCCTCAGCCCAGTCTCCACGCTCTGCATAACCGATCCCGAGAGGATTGCCGTTAACCTCGGTTGCTTCCATGGCCGTCATTACCTCTTCGCCGGGGAATTCTCCTTCCATGAGCACCAGGGCACGGCGACAGTCAATTATTTTTCTAACATGTTCAATGGCAGCAGGACAAATTTCCTGGCAGGCACGACAGGTGGTACAAGACCAGAGGACATCTTTCTGGAAGGTATCGATCAGGTTTGCTTCAGGATTATTAAAGGCGATCTCTCCAAGTTGATTAACAACTTTCATGGGAGAGAGCGGTTTACCGGTGTTAAAAGCCGGGCATCGATCCTGACAGCGCATACAGAGGGTACAGGCATCGGCATCAAAAATATCTTTCCAGGTCATCTCCTTCAGGCTTGTCGCCCCGAAGGTTTCGGCGTCCTCATTTTCCAGATCCAGGTTGATCAGCTTTCCTTTTGGTCCAAAATCATCAAACAGATAATTTACGCTGGTGGTGAAGATATGTTTAAATTTGGTTCGTGGAATCAAGACAAAAAAGCCCATCACCAAAAGAAGATGGAACCACCAGGTAACCTTGTGCAAAGCCCTCAGCCCACCCTCGCCCATGCCGGAAATACCATGCGCCACCAACAGACCAACCGGGGACCAGAACGACAGAGGAGTACCCAGTTCGGTTACCGCGATTCGCGCCCCCTCGATGAGAAAACCTGTGAGGAGTATCGTTAAAAGCAGTCCATGCATGATTGCATCGTCTGTTTTGGTCTCCAGTCCTTCCGGGGCAAAAAAATAGCGGCGCACCAACAGGCCACCCAGCATAAAAATGCAGACCAGACCGGCAACATCAAGGGTGATGGAGAATAAAAGGTAAAAAGTCCCTTTCAAAAACTTAAGATCAAAGAGCACATCGGTGAAATCGGCCTGGATGAAAATCAGGGTAGTGCCGATAACGAGCAGCACAAATCCCCAGAAAAAAAATCCATGCAGAAGGCCCGGCCATCGAACCCTCGCCACCTTTTTTTGCAGCAGGACATTTTCGACCATATGCCTGATCCGTTTGCCCAGCTGATCCGTTCTGTTCAGGGGCAACCCCTGCTTATATATCTCCATCCTTTGCAGGAATCCCTTCACCAATATTGCTATTGCTGCAAACGCGAACAAATACATAGGAACCAAGGTTCCTGCGTTATGACCGACATTCCAGTAAATTTCCCGGGTATATTCCATTGTCTTCTCCAGTTACTTTTACTTCTTTATCGTGTTAGAGCGCTACCAATAACCAGGCGCTGGACTTCACTCGTCCCTTCATAGATTTCAGTTATTTTGGCATCCCGCATCATCCGCTCAACAGGAAAATCCCGGGTGTAACCATACCCGCCGAGAATCTGTACGGCCTGGGTGGTAACCCGCATTGCCGTTTCACTGGCCATAAGTTTGGCCATTGCCGACTGTTGGGAATAAGAAAGTCCGCTACTTGCTCTGTAGGCTGCATTGTAGACAAGCAACCTGGAAGCCTCAACCTGGGTGGCCATATCGGCCAGCTGAAACTGCACCCCTTGAAACCGCCCGATCGGGGTGTCAAACTGCTTACGTTCTTTCGCGTACTTGACGGCAGTATCAAGCGCACCCTGGGCAATGCCAAGAGCCTGGGAGGCTATACCGATGCGACCCCCATCGAGTGTCTTCATGGCGACCTTAAACCCCTCAGCTTCCTTGCCCAGCAAATTTTCCGCAGGGATCCGGCAATCCTGAAAAATCAATTCCATAGTCGGAGAAGAACGGATGCCCATTTTCTGTTCTTTTTTACCAAAGGAGAATCCTTCGGTCCCTTTTTCGACAATAAAAGCGCTGATACCGTAATGTTTTTTTGCATCTTTGTCCGTTCTTGCAAAGACAATATAGACTTCGGCTTCTCCGGCATTGGTGATAAATATCTTCGTTCCGTTGAGGATCCAGGAGTCCCCATCTTTTACCGCTGTGGTTTTGGTGCCCCCGGCATCCGATCCGGCGGAGGGTTCGGTAAGCCCGAAGGCCCCCATTTTCCGCCCTTCAGCCAAGGGGGTAAGAAACTGTTCTTTCTGCGTCTGAGTACCAAAAAGATAGATTGGATTAGAACCGAGTGACAAATGGGCAGACAGAGTCACTCCGGTTGATGCGCAAACCCTTGACAATTCTTCCACAGCAATGGCGTAGCTGATATAGTCGGCACCCGCCCCGCCATATTCCTCGGGGAAAACGATTCCTGTCAGCCCAAGTTCCCCGAGCTTATCGAACATCAATGCGCGATCAAACCGCTCTTCCTCATCACGCTCTTTAGCAGACGGTGCGATTTCTTTTTCAGCAAACTCCCGGACCATGTCACGAAGCAGACTCTGTTCTTCAGTATGTTCAAAATTCATAAAACATCCTCCTAAGCGAGGTCGAGGTTCTCATATTATACGTCCAGCCCCGCTAAAAGGCGCGGGGTTATTTTCAGTACCCCCTAGAGGGCTATAAGTTCCTTCACAAAATAATTTTCTATCCCCCTTTATAAATAAAGTTAACGTAAAGGTCAAGATCTTTCAGCCTCTTTTTTCAATCGTTCGCAAACCCTGCGGAAACAGCGTTATATTCTACTTTTTTCATTTGACATGGCAAGGGGCAGCATGATAGATTAGGGGAAACATATTACGTAAAGGTAAATGTCAATTTCTCTCTTGCGGAAGAAAGTAATTTCTAGACGAGGGGAAGCAATTTTGACTGCGAATGCGGTCATCCATGAGCAGCAACAACCGCATCCGCGGTTCTTTTTAACAAAGGACGACAACATGAGTATTCAAGAGTCCAAATTGGTACAAATTGGCGAATTAGCCAAGAGCCTTGGTATCACCACACGGACGATTCGCTACTATGAAGAGATAGGCCTGATGGGTAAAAATGAACGGCTCGGCGGGAGCACACGCACATATAACAAAGACGATATACTCCGCCTGAAATTCATCCTGAAATTGAAAACGATGGGAATATCCCTAAAAGAGATCGAGCAACTCTCGGATATTTTTGATATTCACTCAAGGGATTTCAACAAAATAACCCCAAAACTGATTGAAATTTTGGACAACCACATCGCCAGGGTGGACGAGAAAATGGCAAATCTCTCTTCACTCCGGAAAGATATTGTGAATTACCGGATACGCATGACCGATTTCCTTACCAACAACGGCAAGGAAGAATAGCCAAAAAGGGTACGGCAGCTCTGATCGCCCGCCTTGCCCTTACCCAATTTTTCCCCGTAATTTCTGTTACTTCTCGACTCTGCACATCTCATTGCGTGATTATTCAGCTACATGTGAAAAACCTACAGCCGTCTTGACCTGTAACTATTCAGCAGTACCGGATGTTCACAAGCAGGCTGTTCAGCTATATATTCGGTATGCTGGACGGCCTGATCGTGGGCAGATAGGGTGCTGCTGAATAGTTGCCTCACTGCTTATAAATAAAAGTTCCTACATGTTCACCGTTCAGGGCCTTGGTAATATTACCCGGGATCAAGCCGTTGATTACCTGGACCTTTTCCAACACCTCACTGTTCTGGATTATTTCCAGACAGGGTCGTTCGATCACCAGGTCATCCTGCTCACTCTCAAGCAAATCCTTGGCACCGATCTCGGAGATGAATCGAGCATCCGGATTTTTCTTCGGGTCCTCCGTATACAGACCATTTTCATCTTTCACAAATACTACCGTCCGGGAACCGATAAGATCGGCAAGGATGACAAGACCAACATCGGTACGGTGAATCGGAATCCGACCCACCTTAGGCTTGATGGCAAAATAGTCGTAGGGCGGCATTCCATGCATGACCGGAATGATCTTCTCGGCAAAATAGGTGGGCAGCTTAACGATATCAGCATGGGAAATTTTCACACCGCCCCAAGGAGAAAGTAAAGTGGCAATCATCAGGGCGTTCTGTTCAGAAACCATGCTGCCGAATTTTGCAATTACTCCTGTCGGCATGCCCATTTCCAGACCAATGCTATAAATGTGTCGACTCCGGGTGCCACCTCCAGTAGTTAACAACATTTTATGTGCAGGTCTGTTAGCAACGATTTCCTTTAAGACGCCGGGTAAGGCCTTGGCTCCGCGATCACAAATCGATTGACCACCGATTTTCAAGATTTTAACATCCGGGTAGAGCCTTTCCTGAGGCGCAATATCGAGGTTTTCAATAAAATCCTTACTGACTAGGCTCTCACCCATAAGAGCACTCTTAACGTGCAACCGCTTCCCGTCTTTCTCACGGACCAATGCCATATTCTTTTCCCCTTTAAAGTGAAACGAGCAAGAATTCCTGTTATTTTATTTTTTTGGAATCTTTATCGCGTTCGAGAGCAACCAGATCGGCTTTTGTTGCCTTGGCTATCTGCTCCAGCTCTTTTTTTCTAAAATGGGTGCCGTAAACTTTCAGGTCAACGCCATTGACGGCAACAACTCGGAAACGTGGGGTCTGTGATCCTTCTTTCACGTTCAATCGTTCACGATAAAATATCTGTCCGGCCATACCTGTTGTCCTCCTAAAATAGAATTACTTCCGGAAATTCAATCGGCCATCACCACATCAAAAAATCGTTACTATATCATATGCTTTCTCAGACAAGATGGCAAGGGAGGCAGAGCGAAGCGCGTCCTTCCTCGTGAACAACCTATCGCTATTTAAAGTAATGGCGGCCCACGCCCAACCTAATCCAATCGGATCTTAGTTAACTGTTGATGAGAAATTATTTACACCTCAGGAATTGGTTTTAAAATAACGGGTCAAATATTTATCCAGCTGATTGGCAAAATTTTGCCTGTCGCCTTTATTTAAAACCGGTGGCCCCCCAGTATCAATTCCGCTAGCCCGCAGAGTATCCATAAAATCCCTCATGCTTAAACGAGATTTGATACTGTCGGGAGAATACATCTCTCCACGGGGATTGAGGGCAGAACCTCCCTTTTCGATCACATTCGCCGCAAGAGGAATATCCGCGGTAATAACAAGATCACCAACACCAAGCCTTTTAACAATCTCATTGTCGGCGACATCCAGACCCGATGCGACCTGAACAAAATTAATACAGCCTAAAGGCGGGATACGCACAGGTCGATTAGCGACAAGCGTCAACTGCACCCCTGTCCGCTCTGCCGCTTTAAATAAAATTTCCTTAATCACGACAGGACAAGCATCGGCGTCTACCCATATTTTCATGGTCTTCAGTATTAAGCCTTTTTCAAAACTTTCAAGGCTACCTTTTCCACAATATCCTTAACATTTTCATGATATGCAAGCATATGTGGTGCCGAAAGATGCGCCCGTAAATCCTCCAGACTCTCCCATTTCTCAATTATTGTAACAATATTTCCATTCATCTCCTGAGGCGGCAAGCCTGTAGGAACGTCAATGGTTGGTACATATTCAAGACATCCTTTCTCTTTGAGAACATGAACGATATTGGCCTTGAAAATCTCAACAAACTCTGACACCCGACCTTCTTTGATATGTATTGATGCTATTACATGTATCATCCTTTGTGCCCCACAGTACCCTTGGATAATGAGCTTTTTTGCCGCTCAATAGTAACCTCAAATTTTTTGAACTGAATTGAACTATCGTGCCCCTCTCCAACCAGATGAAACGAGAAGGCTTGTCTGGCTTGCGGGTTTTCAAAATCAAACTGAACATGAGACTCTTCACCGGCATGCAGCAGTGCAAAAGTGGGATGTTCAATGTTCATCACCTCATGTTCAAACTGGCGGAGAGTCAGTTTCATCTGAATCCCTTCTTTTTGCGCCGTTACCGCTTTGATCAGGATATCGACATGGACTTTTGATTTTTCGGGAAAAGCAAGATACTGCGCACCGATCAGGTTATCCACCCATTCATTTTTGATTTTTTCCGGCAGTTTTCTAATCTCTCCCGCTGCAAACTCGAGTACTTGCTTTTGTTTTTGACTGGAGACTTTATGATCCAGGATGGCAGCGAGGCCAAAAAGGTGTCCGGCACTGTTTTCAGTATCCGGTTCAACGGTTTCAGGTCGAGGTCCGATAATGCTTCGAGCCTTCATTTTCCTGCAACTGCCGTCTCTGCCACACTCATAAAGAAAATCATCCGCCGTGTGCCAACGTAATTTGCTGCTGGTATAGGAGACCATATCCCGTGGAGTGTCGTAGTCGCGAAACATGCTTCTGCCGATAATCGATGGAGGCTCCGGCAGGTCAAAATAATCAAGAATAGTACCCTCAATATCGACCATGCCATAGGTTCCTTTCTTAATTCGCGGCAACTCATTATGCTCAGGTGCCAAAATGATGGCAAGCCCCCAGCTACTGTACCAGTCCGCACCTTCCGCACCATGGGATTCATCGGAGGTAATAATTACCAGGGTGTCATCAAGAACGCCATCCTGCCGCAGGCCCTCTATAAAAGTTGAGACCGCCTCATCCAGAAGTGCAACCGTGGCAATTTTACGTGATCCATACTTCTCAGCCTGTTTATCGGTGGCAGAAAAAGGCTGGTGGGTGGCAACAGTTAATAGAGACAGCAGCCATGGTTTCTTGGCAGCCTGCAGTTCACCAACGTATTTTTTTGCCCCTTTAAAGAAATCCTCATCTGTTGTTCCCCAGATAAAATCGTTCTGGGTTCTTTCCGTAAACCACTCAACTCCATGCACATGCTGAAAGCCCATGGCCGGCATAGCCCGTTCTTTATTCATGAACTGGAGATTAGCCCCCTGCAGATAATGGCTTTGCCATCCCTGTTTACTCATTTGGGCCGGCAAGCATTCAGCGGCTCTTTCCGGGTTGGTCTGCAGCTCCATAGCCTTGGGCATCTCGTAGGAAAACTTACTGAAATCCCCACAATGCAGGGCATACAAACCACGAATGGTCTGATGACTGTGGTCGACAAAATCCGGAACCAGCATACCATCTTTGGTGCTTTGAGAAAGACTCTGCATCTGATAGAACCCATCCGGGACATGCATCTCTTCCCTTATTTCGGGCATATAGATACCAGGGATACCCTCAAGGATGACAATGAGGACATTTTTTGCCTTGCCCTTTGTTATGAGTTTTTTGCCGTTCAGATCAAGAGTCCTCAGACTTTGCGGCAGGGCAGCAACAGTGAGACCTGCGACGTCGGGAGAAAACGGTTTGGAAAAGGCATCGATAATGAACCAATGCACGGGATTATAACGATCGGCAACACTCTGGTCGCTGAATGCACCACTGACAGGATGCTGCAACCCCAGAAGCAGGGATGCTAAGAGCAGGCAGACTACCGCCTTCCCCCAGCCTGGACGATGATGTGGGAGCAGTATTGCTATAACTGTCAGCAGCAGGAATATCCAGACGAAAGCGGGATTTGCAAGATGGAAACCTGCTGTGGTATTTTTGACAAAGGTTGGATCGAAGAGATACTGAAGATCATGCCAGGATGGCAAACGCTGCATGGCTGATAACAGTTCCTGAGACATAATCTGGGTCAGAGCCCAAAATACGAGCAATATCGCCCTTAACCACCGAGGACTCTGCCATGCTATACCAAAAAGGACCAAACCAACGCCAATGTCCGACAGAAGTCCGGCTGGTTGAGTAATGGTGTGATGAGCTAGTCGCCAAATGGCAGGGAAAAAACATGTTACAGCAAGAAAAACCGAAAATAATCTGGACTTCAAGTTGGTATACTCCGAATGGAAAAAAGAAGTTGAGCTTGGTGGGCTTAGGAGCCTGGAATGGTTTTGGAACCAGCAAGTTAGCTTCGTCAAGAGTTGAGACCTGACCCCTAACCCTGAGGAGAACATAGCGCCTCGGACTGTCGCGAAGTCCGAGGCGCTATTAAGAGCAGGTAAACCCCAGTTGTTACCTACTCCATTCTTAGTGCACTACGTATCTTTTTCTTTATGCCGTTTATCACAAAAGGTGTCAATCTTTTCTTTTCTTTCAAGATCAGTTTAAAAAGATCCTTTTTTCTCTCCGGAATTTCAGGACGCTTAGCCGGAATCAGGGACAACGAATGAGTCGGGCAGGAGCTGATACAGGCCCCGCAACCCAGACAGTTTTCAGACAATACCTGCATTCGTTGCTTTTTTCGACCATTTTCTGCATCCAGCAAAAGAAGTGCGGTAACGTTACATGCTTTTTTGCATAGACCACAGCCCACACAGGTTTCGCTATCGATCTGCAGAGTATAGTTGGTCTTGGCTATACCCATGGGAAATCCCTGGTTAACCCCACCCAGCATTTCGCAGCAACAGGAGCAGCAGTTGCAGATAAACGAGGGCTTATGGCGGATATTATCGGTGATATGAGTCAGATGCAGCTCTCTGGCCTGCTCAAGTATTTTAAGCAACTGTTCCTTGGAACGCTGTTCGGCAAAGCCCCGACGTACCATGAATTTTGCAGCAGTGCCGAGGGATATACAGATCTCTTTGGTCGGAGCATTCTTCTCGCAGCTCTCGTTTAAATGTTCTTTCTTATGGCGGCAGTAGCACATACCTATGGCGCCATAGCTCGAACTTTTGACTATCTCCCTGGCACTTTCGTAGGTTGCTACCTGCGAACTGACTGGAATATGTTCTTCATAAGGCAGAGTCCGGGTCAGAGGCGTCTTGCTGCCAAAGAATTCCCGCCCCATTTCCTGCTTGGGATCTCCAAAAAGATACTCGGTCATCAGCTGAGCAAGTTCGGCCACCGGCAGATCGTTTCGCTGCTTCATAAAGCTGAACTCAAAAAAACCTATGAGCCCCGGCATCAGGAGATAGTAAGTCTTACCACCGTAGGTGGTGTCCATCACCAATCCCTTTTCAGCCATCGCATCAAGCTGCTGTCTTAATTTTTCGCTTTCCCAGCCGGTACTCCTGACAAGTTCCGGAAGTGTTGCCTCGGTAAGCGGAAAGCGGGATGCAACATAGGCATCTTCTTCGGAAAAAAGAATTGCCAAGATCTGACGCAGCTTATCATTATCGGGCAGACCGATTGGATATTTATTCAACCTGTCGATCAGTGGTACAATATTGCTTTTTCCGTCGAGATGATGCCCCATATTTACTCCTTTAAAGCTTTGGGGTCAGGTCTCAACTCTTGACATGCGCAGTACAGCATGTCAAGAGTTGAGACCTGACCCCTTATTCGTTCATACTATATTGATCCGTCAGCGCATACACGCTGTCCCATACCCGCTGAAATTCTTGCCCATTTTTCACTGGTTTTTTGATCATTTCGGTAAAGATTTCTTCCTGCTCCGCAGAGTTTTCCTGACCGAGGATGATCTGCAGGGCAAAGGCTGAATAATCTTTTACCAGAAAAGTGAATATCTGTTCCAGCACATCTTTGTTCGTGCCGTAAATTTTACTGTTTTCAAGGATCAGCTGGGCATAGACAATAAGGGTAAAAAGCTCACCTGCCGCCAACATATAATCGATATTTTGGGCCTGTTCCTTGGTGGGCGGCGCCACGATAAGCAGTTTGCGAAACAATTCCATCTGCTCCTTAAACACCTGTACATTTGCTGAATCGATACCCTTATAGGCTGACCGATAATCGGGGAAGCGGATGGAGGCGAGGCTACCGGTCTTTTGTCTGAAGAGATATGCATCGTCTCCAGCCTCTTTTCTTTGCGGAATCTCCGGATAATCGACCGGCTCAAAAAAGTAGTTTTTGACAAACTTGATAATCAGCGCCATGTTGACATGCTCGGTTCCTTCAAGCTTGGGCAGCATGCCGATATCTCTTAGACCCATCTCAAAATAGGTATCCTGCTCATATCCCTTGGCGGCAATGACCTCATGGAGGAGCGCCACCACCCTTTCGCCCTGTCCGGTCACCTTCATCTTAACCACAGGATTAAAGAGCAGATAACGTCGGTCATCGTCAGAAGCGCTCCGCATATAATCTGCGGCCCGGAAGGCAAAAAGTTTCATGCCGATCAGTCGGGCGTAACTCTCGGTAAAGAATTTTCGCACATGGGGAAAATCGGTCACAAAGCGACCATAGAGGTTACGACTCGCCGCATGGTTCAGCGCTTCGTAAAAACAATGGGTGCCGATGCCAATCGAGGCACAACCCAGCTCAAACTTGCCGATATTAATGGTATTAAGAGATGAATTCCAGGCATGCTCTCCCCGAGAGATAATGTCGTCTTCGGTGATCGGATAGTCGTGCAGGGCGTATTCTGCCACATAAGCCTGCCGAACCCCCGAGGTGTCGATCTTCTTGACACACTCATACTTCTCATGGTTCGGATCCACCACAAAGAAAACATACTCGCCCGTTCCTTCAATCTTGGCGAAGGTAGAAACTAAAGCAGCACAGTTGCCGTTACCGATATAGTATTTTGAGCCCCTGGCCAGGTAGCTGCCGTTGTCTTGAGGGATGAGCAGCATTTCACTGGAATAGAGGTCGGCCCCATGGGTCCTTTCAGAAAGTCCGAAGGCGAAAATTCCACCTTCAGCCAGCAGCTTCGCCGTCTTTTCCTTCACCTTTTCATTGGTACCCATCCAGATCGGGCCAAGGCCGAGAATCGTCACCTGCCAGGCGTACCAATAGCAAAGTCCGTAGAATCCGAGGATCTCATTGAATTCGCTGATTCGATACATATCCCAGCGCCCATTCTCTTCTTTGCTGTATTTCTCCGGCGTGAGGAAGTTGGCGAAAATCTTCTCTTGTTTTATGAAGTCGAGAAAATCCTGGTACCAGACCATCGACTGGTCATCTTCTTTTATCTTTTTCAGACCCTTCTTTTCAAAAAAGTCGATGGTTTTCAGAACAAGTTCCCGCGATGTACTATCAGCATGGAACCGCTCATATTTTTTTGGATTGAGTAGCAACACCTTGTCTCCTCCCTTATATTTTCCAGAGCACACACATCCTGTCTGATTTTAGCTTAGAGCACTTCAGTCGATTTCTTTTCCGGCATTATAGCCCTGATGATTTGCCTCAAACACCGTTGCCGGAGCCTTGGCATCGCCGACTACTTTACAGGCAATACCCAACTCTTTTGCCACTTTTTCCAGCGGATTGGCCGCCCTGGTTCCCACCGCGAGCACCACACTATCAGCCGGCAGCATTTGTTCCTGCCCCTCATGTTCAAGCCGTACACCAGCATCGGTTATTTCCAACACCTTAGCCTGCACCAGGGTTTTAACCCCAAGCCGACTTACATCCTGCAGCATTCCCCAGCGGGTTGACTTGCCGAAATTGGCACCAATATTATCGGCCATCTCGACCACAACCACTTCCTTTGTGCCCTCAGTCGCCAACTGGTACAGTTTATCAGGGGAAACAGCACCGTTGACCAACAGAAATTTCAATTCTTCGCCGGAGAGCGTTCCCTGTTCAGCCAGCAGCAAGGCGGTCTCGATGCCGACAGCACCACCGCCGATGATCACCACCTTTCTGCCTGTTGCGACCTTATCGGCCAGGACATCCCAGGCCTGAACAACGTTATTCCCGCCAACACCCGGAATAGGTGGAGTAATGGGCTCTCCGCCTGTCGCCAGGATCAAACAATCAGGACTTTCATCTAAAAGAGTTTTTCTGTCCACCGGGCTGTTCAACAACACCCTGATATCATGAAGCGCCAGCTGACGGGCAAGGTCCTCGCTGAAAACCAAAAATTCCCCGCGTCCGGGAGATGCACCGGCCAGCTGTAACTGCCCGCCAAGATGCAGACCTTTTTCGTACAGACTCACCTTGTGGCCCAGTTCCGCCGCAGCAATGGCAGCGGACATTCCGGCCACCCCGCCGCCTACAACCAGCACTTTCTTGGGAGTTTTAGTCTTTGCCGGTTGCGGCTCATGCTCATGCCCTGCTCGTGGATTGCAGAGACATTCCACCGACTTCATCTTGAAGAGATTGTCAAAGCAACCCTGACCGCAGGCTACACAGTGGATAATCTCATTTTCCCGGCCGGTGCGGGCTTTTTCCGGAAACCACGGATCGGTAATCAAGGCCCGACCGATAGCCACCATGTCACAAAAATTCTCTGCGATCAGCAATCGGGCGATTTTTGGATCGTTGATCCGGTGGCTGGCAATAACAGGAACGGAGACCCTTTTTTTCATGTCGCGGGCTAGATAAGCAAAGGCACCTCTGGGCACTTTCGTGACAATCTGCGGCACCTGCGCCTCATGCCAGCCGACGTTGACACACAAGGCATCGACTCCAGCCTGTTCAAGGGCAACAGCAAATTCCAGTAAATCATCGGGCCCGATACCACCTTCCATAAAATCATTACCGTTCAATCGAACCATGATTGGATAATCATTACCGAGACGGCTCTTCACCTCGCCGATAACCTCCAAGCCGAAGCGCATCCGATTTTCCAGGATGCCGCCGTACTTATCGGTCCGTTTGTTGGTGAGCGGCGAAAGGAACTCACTGATCAGATAGCCTGTCCCGGCCAAAATCTCCACCAGATCAAACCCAGCCTTCTGCACGCGCCCAGCAGCTTCACCAAAGCGACGAATGGTCTCCTCAATCTCCTGCCCGCCCAGCTCCTCAGGTGTTTCCCTGGTCAGACGAGATGCCACAGGTGATGGTGCAACGGGTTTTCTCCCACCAAGAAAAAAAGACGAATTATAGCGGCCTGCATGATTCAGCTGCACTGTAGCCTTGGCTCCACCGTCGTGAATCGCATTCGCAAGTGCCGTAAGCCCCGGCAGATGTTCGTCCAGATGCGCACCGATATTGCCTGGGCTGCCGGAGAGCTCGTCGACGGTTGCATAGCCGACACTGATCAAGCCAACTCCACCCTTTGCCCGTTCGCGATAAAACTCGATTATTTGCTTGGTTACCATGAAGTTTTTGCACATATTCAGGTGCATCGCAGGCATAAAAATGCGATTTTTCAGTTCAACTGAACCGAGGTAAATTGATCGAAAGAGTGGATCGGACATAATGTGAAAGTCTCCTAACATGGTACAGCGGCATTAAACAAGCTCGCCACATCATCAAAAAGATCGATTTTCTCAAGTGAGCTGCGAAGCAATTCCGGCTGGTTGAGGAAATCCTTCATGAAAACAATTTCTGAAGCCTTGAGATAGATTCCAAAGATATCAAGCATCCGTCCGTTCAGGAGTGTATCTATCAATACCATTAAATCCTGTTCAGCCCTGTAAGGATAGAGCTGCTCAGCCCTTATGAGCATTTTTGAGATATAGAACAGCAGGACCGTATCAATCGTCTTGACGGTCTTCCGATGTGAGGGCAGCACCAGCACCTTTTTATCATGTAAACCGGCAAGCTTGACAATCGATGAACAGTAGGCTTGATAATTTTTAAACCGGCCACCTGTCTCCAGATCCACATCAAGAAGGGGGGACTGAAAAACCCCTCTCAACAGGGTATCACCCGTAACGGCCCAATCGTCCCCGACGTAGACCAGATCACTCTGGGAATGCCCTGGGCAGTTAAGTACTTCAATTCCAAGACGCTCGGGAAGGTCGTTTTCCGCGACCAAGAACTGCCTGGGAAAAGGAGGAAACAGGACACCACTGTCAAAGATCTGCCGCAAGCCGGCAAGGTAGGCTTCATTAAATCCCAGACCAGACAGTAAATGATACATTTCTTCCATCCGCTTGTCGTGCCCGGTAATCTTCAGGCAATCACGATACGGCAGATAAAGCGCTGCATCAGTGTTCTGCTGCAGCCAATGTGCCTGACCATAGTGGTCGATATGGCAATGGGTAATGACGATGTGTTTGAGCTTATCCAGATCCAGGTGATCCTGAAGATATTGCCTCGCCTCCGGCGTTGGTGGACCTGTATCAAAAAGCACCAGTTCATCCGCTAACATCCCGGAATAACAATGTACAGGCCCTACCATATAGGGGGTTGGAATAGTATGTTGGGTAAGCTTCGTCATATCTGCGTCAATGATTAGGGGACTGATTTTTTTTTACATCTTTTCGTAAAAATTAATCTGTCCCCCGGGTCAGGTTCTCCCTGGTCAGAGTCAGAATTTAAAAGATATACTTCTCCGCTTCACAGGCCGCCTTTGCCAGCGTCCGTTTAGCAATCAAAAGACCAGTGGCATCATACTTGGCAAAACGTCTGATACCAGAGAGAATCATGGTCAAGGTATCCCCTTCCTCAATAAAGAAGGCACCTTTTCTTGCCGCACTACCGGCGTTCTCGGAGGCCTCGAAGGCAAAGATCTTGACCGTTGCGTCGAGCTGCGCCTGCTTGGCTTCACTTACTTTGCCATGACTTTTCTCTGCCCGCAGCACCACACTTTCAAGCGCAAAGATCTGGATTGCAATATCGGCTGCCGCCATCAGAATTTCCTGCTCGTTAGCCAGTTTATCCATGAACTTCTGCACACCGGCTCCAGACAAAATCAGGAACAAGGTCTTCAAATTAGTAATGAGTGCTTTTTCTTTGGCATAAACTATCGACTCGTCCAATTCCTCGAAGCTTGGGGTCATCAGCGACTCGAAAGCCTTCATTGCCTTGGCCTGCAGGGGCAACTCACCTTTCATTGCCTTACGGAGAATCATGCCGGGAATGAGCAGACGGTTGATCTCATTGGTTCCTTCGAAGATACGATTGATCCGTTCGTCACGGTAGAAGCGCTCTGCTGGATAGTCAGCGACAAAACCATACCCACCGTGGATCTGCAATACCTCATCAACGGTCTTGGCCAGAACTTCACTGCAGAATACCTTGGCGATACCACACTCCGAGGCATATTCCTCGATACCTTTCAGGTACTCATCATAATAATTATCGATGCCCTTTTCGATGGTAGCGATTTTATCGTCCAGCAGTCCAGCCAAGCGGTATACTAAAGACTCAGAGGCGTAGATATAGGTGGTCAAATCGGCAATTTTCTGAGAAATTGCTCCGAATTGGCTGATCGGGGTGTTGAACTGCTTCCGCTCGTTGGCATATTTAATACCCACACCCAGAGCCATTTTCGAGGCCCCGCAGACCCCGGCTCCCAGCTTAAAGCGTCCGACATTGAGGACGTTAAAAGCAATCTTATGGCCTTTGCCCTTCTCGCCCAGCAGGTTTTCCACGGGCACCTTGCAATTATCGAGGATGATCTGGGTAGTAGACGATCCTTTGATTCCAAGTTTTTTCTCTTCGACTCCAACGATCAGTCCTTCAAAACTTTTTTCTACCAAAAAAGCAGTAAAATGTACCTTATCGATCTTGGCAAAAATGGTAAACAACTGAGCAAAACCACCGTTGGTGATAAACTGCTTGGTACCGTTAAGGATATAGTGTTTGCCGTCTTCGGAGAGGACCGCCGATGCCTGGGCGCCAAGGGCGTCACTTCCCGAACCCGGCTCAGTCAGACAGTAGGCTGCACACCACTCACCGGAAGTAATTTTTTCCAGATATTTTTCTTTTTGGGCAGCTGTGCCATAATAGACTAGAGGCAGGGTTCCTATTCCCGTATGGGCAGAGAAGGCCACTGAAAAAGATCCACCAAAGGACGCCTTCTCACTCACCAGCATGGTGGACGCCTTATCCAACTCCAGTCCGCCGTATTCTTCAGGGACGTCCATCATCAAAAGCCCCAGCTCCCCGGCTTTCCTCATACCTTCGACAACGAGGTCAAAGTTCTGCTTGTCGATCTCTTCGATATGAGGAACAATCTCATTGGCGATAAACTGCTCGGTGGTCTCGCCTATCTGTCGTTGTTCATCGGTAAAATCTTCCGGGGTAAAGACATCCTGACAAGATGTTTCCGCAATCAGGTATTCGCCGCCATTTAATATTTTTTCAGCCATTGTTGTCACCTTATATTTTTAAAAAGTATTTCCCATGAATTATCCGCGAGATCAGATTAAATTTTTCGCAACTGTGCCAGAGGGGACTGATTTTTTTTCACGCATATCGTGAAAATCAATCGAATCGCAGATGAAAGAGAAGAAAAAAATCAGTCATATTTCGATGGTGTCTTTGAATAATTATTTACAATTTCTCAAAGACACCGGCAGCACCCATCCCACCACCGATACACATGGATACCAACCCGTAATGCGCTTTTCTTCGGCCCATCTCATGCAACAGAGTAGCGGTCAGTTTCGCACCCGTACATCCCAGCGGATGACCAAGGGCAATGGCGCCACCGTTGACGTTGATGATGTCTTTATTCAGGCCGAGTGTTTTAATAACGGCTAGGGACTGGGCGGCAAACGCCTCGTTCAATTCGATCAGGTCGAGATCTTCCTGTTTCAATCCTGCCAGTTTAAGAGCAGCCGGGATGGCGGTAATCGGACCGATACCCATAACTTCAGGGGCGCAGCCGGTGGCGGCGAAGGCCAGAAAACGTGCAAAGGGGCTCTTGCCGATTTTTTCGAGATACTCTTCAGAGACCACCAGGGCAACTGCTGCACCATCGGTCATCTGAGAGGAGTTTCCGGCTGTTACCGGCCCACCAATTTTAAAAGCTGGTCGTACCTTGGCCAGACTCTCAAGGGTTGTACCATGCCTGACGCCGTCATCGACGGTAACCATTTCCTTTACTCTCTTGATCTTGCCATCCACCAACATATCCTTTTCAATTTCTACCGGGATAATCTCATCGGTGAATCTTCCGGCTTCGATGGCTGCAGCAGCTTTTGCGTTACTGGCGACGGCAAAGGTATCCATTGCCAACCGGTCAATTCCATACCGCTCGGCTACCAATTCGGCGGTAACACCCATGGAGGAATAGGCTTCCGGCCAATCAACCATCATGCCCGGATTGGCACTGTATTTCAGCCCACCGAGGGGCACGCAGGACATCGACTCAACACCGCCTGCCACAATACAATCAGCAAAACCGCACATGATACGCTCGGCAGCCATGGCAATTGACTGCAGCCCGGAAGAGCAGAAACGGTTGATGGTCTGGCCTGGAACCTCTACCGGCAATCCGGCTTTCATGGCAGCAATCCGCCCGATGTTCATCCCCTGTTCCGCTTCCGGAAAGGCGCAGCCAAGATAGACATCGCCGATCGTCGCCGGATCTATTTCCGTGCGCTCAACCAGTCCTCTTATCGCCAGAGCCGCCAGATCATCCGGCCGCATATCTTTAAATTTACCTTTATTTGCCCGGCAGCCAGGAGTTCTGTAACTTGCCAGTATATATGCTTTTTTCATATTAATTCTCCTTAGTGACTTAGAAAAAAATTCTTGTTCTTTTTACAAGAACATTTTTTCGTGAAGGAACTTATCCCCGTGCTGTGCGGGGATGAGATGACCAAAACAGAGTCCCCGTGCTTTCCAGCGATGAGTGACATAGAAAAAATATCGAGGTTAGTTCCGCAGCGGTTTACCGGTCTTCAGCATATGCTGGATGCGCTCGGCAGTCTTCTTATTGCCACAGAGTTTCAGGAAATTCTCCCTTTCAAGCTGCAACAGATATTCCTCTGTGATAAGGGTCCCGGGGTTCACATCACCACCGCACATTACCTGGGCAATGATCGTACCCATTTCTGCTTCATATTTGGTAATGAAATTGCCCATCTGCATATTCCAAAGCTGGCTTTTGATGGCGGAAGCAATGCCACGACCTGGAGCAGGAATATTTATAACCGGACGCTTTGGCCGATAGTTGACAGCCAGTGCCAGAACTTTCTGCTTGGCATCACCAATCTGCTTGTCAATATCCATGCTGATTGAATCACCGTTGCGCAGATAGTCCATTTTGTACAATTCAGCCGCGCCCATGGAAACCTTGGCCATGGCGATCTGCTCGAAGTTTTTGATGATAAACGGCTGCACATCGGCATTATTTTTCTGGGCCAACTCGATTGCTCTCAGAGCCATTTCCTTGGTGCCACCACCGCCAGGCAGCAGACCAACCCCAATCTCGACCAGCCCCATATAGGTCTCGGCATAGGCATTGATGGCATCGGAATGGAGACAGAACTCCGCCCCACCGCCAAGCGTCATACCAAAAGGTGCGGCAACGACAGGCACCTTGGCATATTTCACAGCCATGGTGGCCCTCTGGAAACCCCGAATGGCCATGCTGATATCGTCGTATGCGCCCTCGGCGAGAGCCACTGCGACCATCATCAGGTTGGCACCGACAGAGAAATTGGCCCCATGGTTACCAATAACCAGACCGACACCTTCCTCTTCCGCGCGTTTGATAGCCTTGTGGGTCATGGCCAGAATGTCGCCGCTGATGGAGTTCATCTTTGAGTGGAACTCGAAGCCGAACACGCCATCGCCTAAGTCAATCACCGAGCAGTTTGCGTTCTTCTCAACGACCTTGCCCGCTTTTTTCAGGATCTGCAGTTGAATCTGACCCTCTTTGACCGGAACAGGGAGATATTGCTTTGTAGCCAAATCCAGGTATTCTTTTTGTCCACTTTCGTTAAAGCGATAGAAACTCTCCACCCCTTTCAGGCTTTCCGGCACCTTGACGCCATCCTTTTCTGCCCGTTTGACAAAGGCCTGTACGCCTATTGCATCGAACATCTCAAAGGGGCCGATTTCCCAGTTAAAGCCCCAGCGCATGGCATTGTCGACGTTGACCACGTCGTCTGCGATCTCGGGGATACGGTTGACGGTATAGATCAAGGTGTCTCGGATACTCTTCCATGCAAATTCAGCACCTTTGTCATTTGCACTGACAACCATTTTCACTTTTTGGCCTGGATTATCCACCTGCTTGACCATCTGCACGGAGGCGAACTTCGGCTTGGCAAGAGGTTTGTAATCGCCGGTGGTATAATCGTAGTAGAAGATTTGTTTCTTGCCGTCGACTACCTCTTTTTTATAGAAACCCTGCTTGGTTTTATTGCCGAGCTGTCCGGCTGCAATCATATTTTTCATGAACTCGGGCAGTTTGAACACCCCGCGCTCTTCATCATCCGGCAGCAGATCGTGGGAGTTGGTGCCCACGTGAGCCAACGTATCAAGGCCGACCAGATCGGCCGTCCTGAACGCCGCACTCTTTGGTCTGGCGGTGGCGGGACCGGCAACTGAATCGACTTCTTCCACGGTCATGCCCATCTCGACCATATGCTGAATCCCTTTATAGATAGCATAGGTACCGATTCTATTGGCGATGAAATTGGTGGTATCTTTACCGTAGACAATCCCTTTGCCAAGCCTGTTACTGATAAAATCAGCGAGACCCTTCATGACGACCGGGTCGGTCTCCTTGCAGGGCACGATTTCCATCAGACGCATATAGCGTGGTGGATTGAAGAAGTGGGTCGCGAGAAAATTCTTGCGGACCTCGGCGGGCAATACAGCAGCCATTTCATTGACCGAAAGCCCACTAGTATTGGTAGTCAGGATGGCCCCTGGGGCAAGGTTCGGTACAATTTTTTTCAGCAGATCAAGTTTGATCGGCATATACTCAATGACAACCTCGATAACCCAATCACAAGTTTTTAACTTTTCCAGGTCATCCACCAGGTTACCGACCTGAATCTGAGCTGCATATTCATTCAGGTAAAAAGGGGCGGGCTTCATTTTCAACAAACCCTGCAGACCATTCTGGGCTATACGATTTCGCACGGCGGGGCTGTCAAGAGTCAAGCCCTTAGCTTCTTCCTGCTTGTTCAATTCCTTTGGAACGATATCAAGCAAAAGAATTTCCAATCCCGCATTGGCTAGATGGGCGGCAATGGTCGCTCCCATAACTCCGGCACCAAGTACGGCTACTCGATTAATTTGCCTCATGTTGGCTCTCCATTAATTTTTTATTTGCGGGGCGATAACCCCATTGCTCTTGGTTGCATAGAGGTCCTCGATAACATCTTGATATTTTTCGAGGATAACCTTTCTTTTCAATTTCAGGGTTGGAGTAAGTTCTCCACCTTCGATCGAGAAGTCATTGGCCACTACAGCAAAGTATTTTATCGTCTTATACGGTGGATAATTCTTGTTCAACTCCTTGATGCGAGTAGCGTAAAGCTCCTTAACCTTGGTGTTGAGTACCAACTCATCGATGTCGATATAGCTGATGTTTTCCTCCCGGGCAAAATCGATAAGCCTTTCGATGTTCGGCGTGACGATTGCGACCAGATAAGGTTTGCGATCCCCAAAGACAATTGCCTGGGAGATGTACTTGTCGAGCTTGAGTTCATTTTCGATCGGCTGGGGAGCGATGTTCTTGCCACCGGCGGTGACGATCAGCTCCTTCTTGCGATCAACGATATAAACAAAGCCCTGTTCGTCAATCTTGGCGATATCCCCGGTTTTGAACCAGCCATCCTCAAAGGTCTCCAGGGTTGCTTCATCATTTTTGTAATAGCCCAGCATAACCTGAGGTCCCTTGACCAACAGCTCCCCGTCTTCCGCCAGCTTCAGTTCGGTTTCACGCAGAGCCTTGCCGACGGAATCAAACCGCACCATACCAACGCCACTGATTGCGACACCGGGGCTGGTCTCGGTCAGGCCGTAGCCGTTGAAGACCGGCAATCCGATGATCCACATGAATTCATTAATGGTTTTGTCCAGCGGGGCCCCTCCACAAAGGAAATAAGTCAGCCTGCCGCCGAATCGGGCACGAATTTTACTAAAGACCAAACGGTCGTACAACTTGTACTTCAGACCGAGCAGGCCGAGGGGCTCGTTAGTAATATATTTTTTATTAACATAGTCCCGGCCCACCGCAATCGCCTTATGAAATATTTTCCTGCGAAATGGTGTCATCTGATGAACACTTTCGTACACTCGGGAATAGATCTTCTCAAACAACCGGGGAACACTGACCATGGACGTTGGCCGAACCTCCAACATGTTCTCCAGGACTGCTGCTGGATTTTCGGCAAAGGCGATATGATTACCATGCATCAGTGTCACATAATACCCACCGGTTCTCTCAAGTACATGGCTGAGCGGCAGAAAACTGAGAGTTGTCTCGTCTCTTTGCGGCATTCCGAGCTGCTTGGCACCATACTCGGCATTGATCATAATATTGCGCTGGGTTAAGAGAACACCCTTTGGCGGCCCGGTGGTCCCGGAGGTGTAAATGACCGTGATAATATCGTTTTGAGTGATCTGATCAATCTGCTCCTCGATCTCCTTCTTATCCTCTTCAGACAGGGGAGTACCCACTTCAGACAACTGATACTGGCAGTAGACCGGAAATGAACGATGTCCCATGAATCGCTCATAGGAAACGACAAGGTCCACATGAGGAAGCTGATCCTTTACCGAGTAGAGCTTTTCATACTGGGACTTGGTTGAGCAGAAAACGACTTTCGCCTCACAATGGTTCAGGATATAAGCCGCCTGCTTGCCGGTATTGGTGGCATATATCGGCACAGTAATACCACCGACACACTGGATACCAAAATCGGAGATTGCCCAACCAAGGCGATTCTCCGAAAAAATGGCTACCTTGTCTCCAGGCATCACTCCATACTTTCGCAATCCCCGCGCCAGCATCAGGACCCGCTCATAAAACTCCTCATAGGTAAGGGAGAGGTAAACACCCCTTTTCTTGTAACTGACCGCAGTCCTCTTACTGAACTTGCGTGCGTTATCTTTGAGTACTGCCGGGATCGACTGATATGACATTATGTTCATACTTTCCTTTCTCCCTTGGAACTGTTCATACCGACACATTTCACATAACGTTTACGTTAAATAACACTAATACATGCTTTATACATTACCTTAACGTTTAAGTCAATATCAAATGGGCTAATTTTTTGTATCAGACATCCTGCTGAAAGCAGAGGAGAAGTCAGTACTGTACTCACCTTGTCACTGATTCTTTACAACACTATAACAGCGTCTTACTCAAAAGAACAGCACACTGCAGTCTTTTATACTCACTGCCTGTTTATTTCCCCGAGGTGTCCCGATAACAACAGAACAATGCATGACCTTTTACGTAAGGTTGGGTATTTATATTTTTCCGTTGGATTTTCCTAGCTTTTTTCTGGTACTGCATTGATGGGCTACTCACCCGGCGGGCTGGGGTCATTCCGGGCTTGACCCGGAAGAAGCGGATCTCTTATGATTCCGTTATAAAAGATCTACCGGTATGTGGGAGGACTCCTTATCCATCCCACCAACAACCACTCGATTCCGACCGCCATTCTTGGCTTTGTAAAGGGCGGTATCGGCATGTGAAATAAGAATGTCAGAGCGTTGACCTACCCGAGGAATGCAGCAGGTCATGCCCAGGCTGATGGTGGCTTGTATCTTTACCCCGTTGTAATCCAGTATGGCCTCGGCGACTTGTTTTCTGAAACGCTCAGCCAGATCCTGGATGCAGTTCATATCTTTATCAGGAAACAAAATCACAAACTCCTCACCCCCATACCTTGCTACCACATCCGTTTCCCGCTTGAAAACGTTCTCGAGACAACGACTGATCAGCTTGAGATATTCATCACCGGCAAGGTGTCCAAAGGTGTCATTGATTTTTTTAAAATGGTCGATATCGCAAATCATGAGGCTGATGGGTGACTCGGCCCGGGAGCAAATCCCCCAGGCCAGCTGAAAAAGTTCATCAAAATGACGTCGATTATAAAGTCCTGTCAATACATCGATACGACTAGTCAGCTCGAGTTCCCGGGACTTTTCTTCCAGCAGGAATTCATTCTCCAAGGCGGTCCAATATTCTTCACTGCCCCGTAAGGTGATCAGAATCAGGTAAACTGAAAACAAGAGCACGGCGATCCCCAGCGCAACATTTCCCCCTTTTAAGAGAAGACCCATGGCCGCAGGCAGCAACATAAGAAGATTGTACAGAATCGCCAGCCGTCTGGCGGGCATAAAAGAGACCACCCCTCCCGCGCTGAATCCTGCGGTACAGATCGTCATAATCAGCTGAGCTTTCGGTTCGCCTTCCTGAATCAGGAAATAGGCTGCGCCGATTCCCCAAGCCAAGGCAGTCAAAAGCACACTACCAATGAATATTTGGTTATGCAGAGCCTCCCTTTCTTTCGGAGCTCTTGCAGAAATACTGAGGTGAAGAAGCCGCAACAGACATATGGTGGTGAAAATGCAAAGAAAAAGGGAGGCAATACCCAAATGACGATCAATATAGTTATCCGTAAAAAAGATTGTGTAAGGAACCAGCATGTAAAAAAACACGCCTGAAGTGGATCTCTTTTTCAGATCATTAATTACCCGCCTGTTAATTCTGTGTCGCTGAAACGCCATCATTTGATCTCGTAAAACATTCGACATACCTCAGCGCGATGATATTTGAGACGAATTGTCCTCATGAGTTATTAATGCCGTATCGACTGGAGGAGTTGACTCGAGTGGTGCTGTAATAGTGTTAATCAACTTGGCAGGCAGTGGCGCAAAGGCACTGATTATCGACATCATTACCGAAGCCAGATAGGGAATCGCCTGTACCATAAGGACAATAACCCACACTAGGATATCCGGCGTCTCTGAACCCTCTTGCATGATAATACCATGTACAGCCAATAGAAGGGCCACCGCGATTAACCCCTCTTCACGGGCGGACTGCAGTGCATGATAAACATGCCAAAACGCCTTGCCTTTGACTATTTTAGGAGTCCTGAAAAAGGGCAGGCTTGTCGTCGCAAAACCGAACATTATCGCCTTGGCAATGGTATGGGACAAAGAAAGACCGGCCAGGGCCGACGCCGCCGTCTGGCCGATTGTCGCCTTCACCCGACTGCGATAGAGGTAGAACATCTTGGCGATCTTGAAGATAAAGAACGCTAAAGGTACCGAAGACAAAATAATGAGCGGCGGATCGTACTTGGCGGGGAAATGGATCATTGCCATGGACCAAAATAACGCAGCAAAAGTGAAAAATAAATTGATGCTGTCGGCCATCCACGGCAGCCAGCCCGCAACGAAATGATACCGCTGACCACGTGTCAACTGACTCTGGCCCTTTTGCTTCAAAGTCCCGGCGTGATGGCGCATAATCTGAATCGCCCCATAGGCCCAGCGATATCGTTGTTTTTTGAAATCGATAAAGGTGTCCGGCATAACCCCTTTGCCATAACTTTCGGCGATATAGAGCGCTTCATATCCCTTTTCGAATATTTTCAGACCCAACTCTGCGTCTTCGGTGATACACCATTCCGCCCATCCGCCCACCTCTTCCAGAACGGATTTTCGCACCATCGTCATGGTGCCGTGCTGAATAATGGCGTTGCGCTCGTTCCGGGTAACCATACCGATATAAAAGAATCCGCGATATTCCGCATAACACATGGCCTTAAACAGATTGTCACTGTCGTCACGATAGTCCTGCGGTGCCTGGACAATTGCCACCGAAGGTTTGGTAAACTTTGGAATCAGGTCCCGTAACCAGTTTGAAGTAACCGCGTAATCACTGTCTATGACAGCCACCACCTCGGCCTCCGGAGATGTCTTGTTAAGCGCGTAGTTGAGGGCTCCAGCCTTAAATCCTGTCAACTGACCTTCATGGAAGAAACGAAACCGGACGCCAAGAGTTTTGCAGTGAGCTTCCACCGGCTGCCAGACCTCTGGGTCCTTGGTGTTATTATCCATTACGATAACTTCAAAACGAGGGTAATCCAAAGCGGCCAGAGCATTCAGAGTTTCAATCAGCATTTGCGGCGGCTCGTTATATGCCGGAACATGCACCGACACCAGAGGCAGCATCTCGTCAGGTACCTGGACCGGAGTGAAGTCACGTCTGGTCCCTTTAGACCAGATGGCTTCTGCCCATTCGTGTGCTTCCGTCAAGAGCACGATAGCCACCCCAATCAGCCCGATGAGCATCAAAAAGCCGATAAGGACTGTAGAAATAGTCAGGTATTGCTGTGAGTAACTATAAACAATCCAGACAGCACCGGTTGCCGAGACAAAGGCGATGCAGGCCAGGAAACTGCGCCCTCGTTTCCTGAGCGTTGTGCTGTCGATGAGCAAAAGTGCAAAGGCGATAAGAGCAACAACTATACTGGTACCGGCAAGGATGCGCCATTGCGGAACCTCGACAATAGGGGATGTAAATGGAAATTTGGGCTGACGTTTTGCGTCGTACACACCCCAATAGGCTCCGACGGCTCCTTCGGTAACTCTTTTCCAGGGTTGATCAAAAGCCTCCATAACATAGTAAACATAATCCAGCTCCTCGGCCCGCTCGATAAATCGCCGGAGAAACGTCGCTTCATTTGCAAGAGATGCAACAGCCTGGCCGCGGATCCTGCCATTACTTGGCCAACCGACCTCGGCAATGACGACCGGTTTGTCCGGAAAGGCACTTTTAAGCATGTCCATATGTTCAATGACAAAATCGACTGCTTTATCCACATCAATCCCCTCCCAATATGGCAACATATGGGTCCCGATAAAATCGACATGATTTGCCAGATCCGGATTTTTAATCCAGATGTGCCAAGGTTCCGCAGTACTGACCGGCACATCCACTGCAGCTCTCATCCGGTCAAGATAGTCCGAGACCTGTTTAACTGTGAGATCATTTCGAAGTATGACTTCGTTGCCGACAATTACCCTGATAACATTACGATAGTTTTCCCGAGCCAAACGGATGACCGTTGTAATTTGCTGCTCATTCTGCTCCAGATCTTTACTGAGCCAGGCACCCAGGGTTACATTTAAGCCATATTTCCGGGCTAAAGCCGGTATTTTAGCCTGAACACCTTCTACCGTATAGGTGCGTATTGCATTGGTGGTGTTCGCCAGAAGTTGCAGATCCTCTTCGATCTCCTTTTCGGTAGGCTGTTTTTCTTTTGTTGGATCATTCCAGGCCTGCATGGGTGAAAAGGAAAAACCCTGAATACGGCTGGGCCAGGGCGGTTCTATCTCTGGCCTGTTCATGAGGCCCCAGAAGGTGATAGAGATCACAGCAATTGCAATGCTGATGAGAATATTAACTCTTGTCATGAAATTCCTAATACAATTTTATTGAGGAAGGCAAAATGCAGATGATATGGGGGAGAAGGTAATGGTACGAACGACAATTCAACCCCGCAGAAAAGAGCGGGATCTGCTATTTAAATCTGATCACATAGTACATTAATTGTTTGTGCAAGGGAATTAATTTTCAACTGTCAAGGATAGAGGACTGATTTTATATTTCTTTTCCAATATACCTTCCGCACTTGCAATTCTACCATTTTTGCAGCTATTCTTAACTTGTGTCTGTCCATAAATGATCAATTTTGTTATAAATGGCAGTGTATGAACAATTAGCCACAAGAACCACACATAAAGGCAGTTTCACTAGGAGGTTGTCATTAATTGTCTCCGGAAGCCTCAATCTTAACAGCCAAAATACCGATCCGCTATGAAGTATCTCATTACAATAATTGTCATTATCTGCGCCGCGACTCTGCTCACCCTCTATTTCGTCTGGCCGGAGAAACCAATGGAGACCAGAAATGTTGCGGTCACCGTAAACGGACACGATCTGGCAAAAGCCACCGTTACAGCGGCAGGGGCCAAGGCCGGCTATCACAGTGAAGATTACGCGGAACTGCTGGACTCTGCCATTACCCGTGAATTACTTATTCAGGAAGCCCAACGGCAGGAAATTGACAAGGAAGAAAAGTTTCGAGTGTCTCTCAAAGGATTTTACGAAGAGTCCCTGATCAAAACCCTCATGGACCGACAGTACGACATGCCAAAAGCTGCGGTTGATGATGTGGAAATTGATCATTATCTCGCTCTATTCGGTAAAATGGTAACCTTCACGCGGCTACTGGTCACGACATCTCGTCCTAAAGTTCCTGCTTCGGAACAAGGGCCGCAGAATGAGGTCTTGTTTGACGATCTGGCGGAACCACTGAAAATTTGTCTCTCCTGCCTCAACCCTGGAGAGTATGCGACCAAGTTCGACACCGGCAATGAACAGTATATCATCAGGCTGGATAAAGTTACACCGGCGGTTGACATGCCGACAGCAAAACCGGATCGTGACCAGGTAAGGAAAATGCTTGAAAACCATAAACGACAGCAGCAAATCGGCAACTGGCTTAAGGAGTTGCGTAACAAAGCTTCGATCACCATTCACAACGGATAACAAATGCCATGGAAAAAAAATATAAGCGCAGAAAGTTTTTTATTAAAAAGGACTTTCAGGGCAAATTAATCCTCAGTTGTTTCCTGTTTGTTACCGGAGGTGGTTTGTTGTTTAATGTACTGCTCGGGTTGCTCTCGGCAGACTCCCTTACCATCTCATATAACAATCAGGATCTCCAGTTGGGGCAGACACCTTTTATGCTGCTGAAACAGGTACTGACAGCAAACTGGCTTCTGATCTTTATCGGCGGCGGCTTTGTGATGTTGGCATCCTTGCTGCTTTCCCACAGGATTGCTGGACCACTGTTTCGGTTTGAATCGACTCTCGACAATATGAAAAAAGGCTATCTGGGCAATACCATCCACCTGCGCGACAAAGATCAAGGGAAAGAACTGGCACAAAAGATCAATGATTTCAGCAGCCAACTATCAGATTCATTTAGTGCTATCAGCCAAAACGCCGATGCACTCCAAATCTTGATTGACCAAGCTTCGGCACTCGATTTGCCCGAGGTGGAGAAGGAGCAGCTTGCCGGCCTCTGCTGGTCGATGCAGGAACATAACCGCAAAATAATCAACAACTGCAATTTTTACTGTCCGAAGGATGAATAAAAATCTCTTTGGCATAGTATTATTTTTTCTGCTGGTGTTTCTGGTTCCGACTGGGGTTCAGGCTGAAGGAAAAAGCAGGTACATCAGCCTTAGCTACAGCAACCAGCAACTCTTGCGTGATTTTAACGACGAGCTCATTCTTGGCCGTAAGCTGAGCTATTACATGAGGAATAAGGAAATCGTCACGGTGGATGACGAGGTCTACGCCAAGCTCGACGTCATTGTTGAAAAAGCGGAAGTCGTGCTCGATATGTTCCCATCCAACCTGCAGATTACCGTGGTACTCCTCCCGAAAAGCAGGGACGTTGGCTTAATGTACCTGCAAAAATACGGCAAACAGTCCGAAAACATTGCCTACTATTCGCTCAAGGAAGATACGATCTATATATCAGTGAATGACACCAGCCTTCGGGTCATTGCTCATGAAATCGGCCACGCTATCGTCGACCATTATTTCAAGGTCCGCCCTCCTTATAATATTCATGAGCTTATGGCTCAGTTTGTTGAGAAGCATATTGTTGACTAAAGAAGGGGTCAGGTCTCAACTCTTGACATGCTGCGCCTCGCATGTCAAGAGTTGAGACCTGACCCCTCTAGCTCTAGTACGAGTCACCAACCCCCATCTGCCGCAACCGCTTCTGAGCACCGCGATCACCAGGATCAAGCATCAGGGCACGCTGATATTCCTCTTTTGCCCGAAAGGTAATACCTTCTTTTTTATAATAGTCTCCCAGCTGGACATGAAAAGCCGGATAATCAGGCAGCGCCTCAACAGCCTGACGCAAAATCAGCAAGGCTTGTCCAGGTTGTCCATTCTTCAGGTAAAAACTAATAAGATTCTGAAACCATTGTGGTTTAGCATCCTTCTCGTCTGCCATAAGCGACAGCGCGGTAGTAAAATAATACTCAGCTTCCTGGAGATTGTTCATCTTCGCCAGAAGAGCACCATAGGTAATCCAGGCATCGACAGTATGAGGCAGAGCCGCGGCAACTTCCTCGCGACTGAAAGAAAAATCCTCAAGCAACGGTTCCCAGCTTTTAAGAAGAGCAGGGTTTTTCTTCAGTCTCTTAGCGATGACCTCAACAGCCTTCCCTCGCTCACCCTTCCACAAAAGATATTCAGCAAAGGTCACAACAAGTTCATCCTTGTCGAGGCTTCGTTGATATCCCTTTTCAAGAAACATTTTCGCCTTCTTTTCATCCGCCAATATCAGACCAATGCGTTGCAAGGTGTCACCATCCATAGGGTTCCGGCGAGCAGCCTGCAGAAGATGTTCTAAACTCCGATCTCGATGTTTCAAAAACAACTCGATAGACCCCAACTTATAGTTATACAAAGGTTCCAAGGGGTCAAAATGTTTAGCTATGGTCACCTTATCTATCAACTTTTGCATAAGGCTTGCACGGAGGTATCGGTTGACATAAATGTCTTTAACCTGGCCATACTCTGTCCGTGCACGCAAAGTTCCATACTGTACTACAAGAACGGAAACCGTCAAAAACACGGCACCTGCCAGATACCCAACGTTTCGCTTACTGCTTTGCCTTTTCAAGAGCGTTGTCGATTCGCAATACTCAAACCGGATGTTAACGACAGCCACCAGCAGGCCACAGAAAAAGAAAAAGTACAAACCATCTGCACCATTATGCATATTAAAATCTGTAACGCTATGCATCAGCATGGCAATAATCCCGGTAAATGCCCCGATACCCAGCAGAACGGCATATTGATCCCTCCTTGCCCGGATCATTTTCCAGCCATGGCTCAAAACCGCAAGCACAAACCAACCCGCGAGGAGGAAACCAACAATACCTCCATCAGTCAGTAATTCAATATAGTCATTATGCGCATGTTCGAAGATACCGTTCCCGGGAAAACTCCTGAAAGATGGAAAGATGTCGATAAAGGTACCAAAACCACTGCCGAAGAAGAAAAAAGAGTGGATGATTCGCAGCGAATCCGACCATAAATCAAATCGCCCATCCTCTAGTTCACCTGAGGAAGAGAAGCCATGGTTAAACTCGGCAATAACTCTGTCCCAGCCAAACCAGCAGACAGCCATAACCACACAACCGACTATGACCAAAACCGCCGCTCGGCCCTGCTTCGGTTTTTTCATATTGTGCATCAACATAAACACAAAAGCCGAGAGGGTAATGGTCAGGATGCCACCTCGGCAAAGACTGACAAACACAGACAAGGCCATGAGACCGGCGGCAAATCCCAGAAACAGATACAGGTTGCTCCCAGGCAGGGTAAAAAAACTGACAATTTTCTCTCTGAGTGTCTCATCCGAATGCACCCTGGGCTTGTAAAAAAGAAAGAGGCCAAGCGCGAGAGGGCTCATCATCTCCATGAAACCGGCAAACTGGTTCGGGTTGATCCAGGGTCCAAAGGGTGAGGCATTGTCAGGGACTGCACGTAACCAGTAAATCTTATCCGGTGAACCAACCTCCTGGACGATCGCCAGCAGGGCTATCCCGGCGGCCAGGCCAATGGCAGTGTACACCGTCTTTTTCAAGCGACCGTTGATGCTCAGCAGCTGTATGGTAAGGATGTAGAAGAGGCTGTAGCAGGAGATGCGAAAAAACTCCTGCAGAGTAGCCTTTTGATTAATCGTGAGTGGAATCCATTGTTCTCCGCCTATTGCAAGGACAGGAGCATAGGCATCGTAGCTGGATGGTGAGATAAACCGGACAAAAGTTACAGGAAAGGGAACAAGCTGCACCAACATAAATAAAAGCAGCAGCAAAAGCGGAACAATGCCGGGAATAGAATAACTTTTTTTGCGATAGAAACAGATTGACCAAAAGAGGAGGACGGCCGAAAGCCCTGTCAGCACCTCTACCGTGCCCAGGGACCATAACTCCACCGTGCCAAAGGCCAGAGGAGCAAAGATAAGGATGAACAGATAGAGTTTGTAGGAAACTTTCATGAAAACTTGGACCCGGGAGACAAATTAATTTTCATAATACTGCGTGAATAAAGAATTCTATTCCCTCGTCTTTTCTCTCCTGTCCTTATGCCTCATCCTTGGAATAATAGGTGCTGTAGCCATAATAATATTTCCCCACATCCTGGCTTTTCATGCCATTCAGGACAAAGCCCAGAAAGCGTGTCTGAACATCATGTAGCTTTTTCATGCCACTTTCCAGATCCTCAGTGGTTGTTTTACCCGCGCGGACAACAACAATTGTGCCGTCGACATACTGGCTAAGCGCCAAACTGTCAGTAACGCTCTGCACAGGTGGAGAGTCAAGTAAAATGAAATCGAATTTTCCAGACAGGATTTTGAGCAACTGTTTCATTTTTGCTGACCCCAGCAATTCTGCGGGTGCTGGTGGAATCGGACCAGACGGGATCAGAAAGATATCTTCACCCACAACTTTCTGCACAACATTTTCCTCAGTGGTACCCGTCAGGAAAGAGCTCAGACCGATTTCGCTCTCTACACCAAATACTTTATGCATACGCGGCCTGCGCAGATCACAATCAATAATCAGCACACTGCTGCCACTCTGCGCAAGAATACGGGCAATATTTGCCGTAGTTGAGGTTTTTCCTTCTTTGGCATTCATGCTGGTAACCAGCATAATTTTCGGTGGATGCTCGGCAGAAGACAACAGCAGACCGGAACGAATAAGACGATAACTCTCTGCGACCGGGGAGAGCGGATTTTTGGTAATAAATGATTCGATAGCCTTGTCTTTTTCTCGCATTTCTTCAATAGAGCCAAGGACTGTCAAGCCAAACTTCTCTTCGAGCTGTTGGGCACCCTTGACCGTATTGTCAAGATATTCAATGAAAAATGCCAGACCTACTCCGCCAAAAAGCCCAAGAATCATACCAAGTAACAGGTTCCGCCTCGTATTTGGACTGGATGGAGCAAAAGGCAGATCAGCCTTTTTCATAACCCAGATATTGACGCTTTGGGACTGTTCGGTGACACCCTCTTGTTTGATACCGGCCTGAAGGGTTTCATACATCACCCGGTTGCTGTCAACCTCCCGTTTCATGATCTGGTATTGCATGAACTTTTCATTCGACCCCAGCATCTGGCCTTTGGTTTCGGCCAGAAGCTCCTTCATGCTTGTTTCTTTCGATGCCGCGAGATCATAGGAATTGGTTATTGAGGATAGGATGCGATTGATTTCACGACGTTTTTCATCATTGAGGATACGCAATTCACCGGTGACCTTGACCATTTTTGGATGTTTAGTGCCATATTTCTTGGATAATTCCTGAATGGTCTGATTCGCTGTGTAGATACGCTCCCTGATTGATTTCAGTACTTCACTTGAGGCTAACATCGGAATACTTTCGAGTTTATCAACATCCTTGCCGGCAGTCCGAATTTGGCTCAGTTGATCCTGTAGCTCCTTTTTTTCAGCCTCGGCCTGAGAGATCTGACGGCCAAACTCACTCAGCTTTTGGGGAAGAATGGTGAGTTTATCCTCAACGGTAACCAGATCATTATCCCGCATGTACCGCTGAAGTTCGCGTTCTGAGAACTCGAGTTTATCACGTTCTTCCTGGGCCTTATCCGTCATCCATTTTATGGAGTAATTGGAGGTACTCAGCTTAATCTCGAGCATCTCATCCATATACGCCTTGACGACTGCGTCAGCCACCAGTCTCGCCATCGCCGGATCTTTATCGCTGTAGGAAATGCTGACAATCTTTGTGTCGTTTAAAGGGGTCACTTCCAGACCGCCACGAATAATTGCTGCAATGATATCTTCATCAGTCATTGGTGCAACTGCAGGAATTACTGTGGATTCGGTCGTGGCAGTGGTTGCTTCAGGGCTGTTTTTCAAAAGAGTGATGACTGGCCTTAACAGCGAGCTGAAAAAATTTCGAGCGACTGTTATTCCAGAAACATCATGATTCTCTTTAAAAAAATAATGGCGGTACTTGCTTGCCAGTTTCAGGTTATTAACGACCTTCCTGGCGACATTGGCGCTCTTTATGATCTCCGATTGTGTAGCAACAAATTCCGGTTCATATCTCTGGAATTGAAAATCAAGCCCTTTGTTACCGTAATTTCTTTCAAGAAGTACCTCCGATGCAGCTGTATATATCGGAGTGGTTGTGAATGTCTTGACCGCTGTTACCAAAAATACAATGGCAAAGACAGTGAGAATTATATATTTCCGCTTACTAAGAATACGAAAGTAATCACGCAGATGAATTTCCTGCTCTTCAAATTCCTCAAACTGCTCGGGACCGTGATCTTTATAAATCGTTTGCATTACTTTTATTGAAATATTTTTGCTTGCTGGCAAATTCGCAAATATACAGTAAACCTTTCAAATGGCTAGATAAAAAGTTTGATCTTCGAGGCGCAGTGTTTTTGGCAAGATCACGACTATATGTGTAGTATGTCGGGATCCTGCCAAAAGCCTGCAACGAAGAAGATCAGGCTTTTTACGACGCCATCATTAGAAGAAGCTTTCCGGGACTACAACTACATCATTATCCTGCAGCGGAGTGTAAAGATCAACATCCTTAAACACTTTCTTTTCCTTATTAACAATCCGCACAACGCTGATACTCGACTTCGAGGCCTTCCCCGTAAAACCGCCAGCCAGTGCAACAAGTCGAAGGACTGTGGTTCCATCGCCGCAGGTATACGTTCCAGCTTTCTCTACCTCTCCCGTAATAAAACACATTCCGGACTTTGAGATAAATACAGTATCGCCATCACTTATTTGAATATTCTGGGAAAGGTCCCCGTGTTTGATAAGAGCAAGAAGGTCTACCACGATAATAGTCGCAGCCTTGCCATCTATTTTTTTTCGTTGGATAGTCGCAGTGTCACCGGCTTCTTTATCGAGTCCTCCCGCTTTGGACACTAACTCCAAAAAATTTGTCGCTCCGCTCAGTTCGATAAGTCCTGGTGTACGCACATTACCTAGGATCACCACTTTCTTACTGCGGTATTCTTCGACAAAGATGTTGACCTGTGGGTTAACGAGATACCCGTCTGCCAGCAGATGAGTTATCTTATCGGTAATGGCATTGACCGTCATGCCCTTTACTTCAACCTGCCCGAGCAATGGCATCACGATCGTGCCGGCGGTTGAAACCCTGACTTTTGTAGTCAGATCCTCATTATCATAGACGCTGATACCGAGAACGTCACCGGGCCCGACAAGATAGTCCTCGGCCCAAAGTGCTGTAAAGCTGAGACATAAAACCAAAAACATACTGCCAACTAAAAAATATTTCACAACCCTAAAACCCCAATAATTCGTTAGTGAGTAATAGACTCTCTAAAAATCCTATTTCAAGATGGCTAAGTAAAAAACCTCTCCGAATATACCGTCGGGACAACTCTTTCTTTCTGTAAAACGAATTAGAGGGCCAGATTTATACTCAAGAACACTGTATTGGTGGCATAATCATACACGTTATTGGATGAATCAGTCACCTCGTAGCTATAAGCTAATTCACTCATCAGCCAATCCTTGAATTGGTACTGCACGGATGGTCTGAAGGTGAAGCTATCATCGTCCCTGCTCGTTGCAGCCAGCTGGGTGTATTCGTCCTTTTCATAATTGAAATTAAATTTGCCTGTTATCTTCTCGGTGATTTTCTGGGCATAGCCCAACCTTGTGCCAAAGGCAACTATTTGGGAAGCATCTGCGCTATCGGATTCCTCATTTTGCCTATATACATCCATCGTTGCCTGTGTTTTCTCCGTAAACCGATAGAGAGTCTGCAGATCTAGTACAAAGTTATTGGATTTAGAAAAACCAGGAGCCTCATTATCATACTCTTTTTTCTGAAGACCTGCCTTGAGCATCAGCGCTAATTTTTCCGTTGTATCCCACCTCACACCACCATAAAAATAGTTCTGAGTGTTATCTTTCTCTATAGCGCTATCATAACCGACATCCGTATATCGATATTGTGCAAAGAACGAGGTCTTTACGCTGTATTTATAATAGGCGTACACATCAACCGCATTATCCTGCCGCTCAAGAAAATCGTTTGTACTGTCCTTATACATCAAGATGAAGTTGGAATAATCAATCTTGAATCGTACCTTCTCGGTTAGGTCCCAGTCAGCGGTTGTCATCACCAGGTTATTGTCATACTCACGGAGGTTTTGGTCAGATGTGGAGATGCCGACCCCAAACGCGTCGTGCCCAAGTGAATACCTGTCTAGTAACTGAAGTGAAAGTCCGCTGGGCATGTTATATCGTCCCAAACCTTCTATGGTTACATCCGTGGTATTCAGATCAGAATTTTCGGAGTAGAAAAATAAGTCGGCGCCAGCCAAAGCGTAAACCTGATATCTGTCCGTTCCTTCGGGGTCTTTAAGTTGTTGCTGCAGACCACCGGGAGAAGTATTGGTTGGAGTGATGGAAACGGGAACGATTTTCTTACGAGGCGAAGTGAGCCAGATCCCAGGAGAGACCCTGGTCATAAAGCTACTGGTTTTATCTGAATCAACATTGAACACGTTATCCGTGTATGAACCTTCCACGCTCAGATACGGATGAAAGTAACCGCCTTCGGGACCATAAAGATCACCTCCAGTCGCACCACTTTCCTCGGGCAATAAGGGCACATTCCCCTCAGCACTCTGCCCCATCGGCATATCCTTGGCAGCACCGGACGCATCTTCAGGATTGTTTGCAGCAATGACAATTAACTTATCTACAGCTATTTCATGTTGAGCAGCGGCACATGCCTCACCAACAGGAAAAGTCAACAGACACAATGCAATGAACAGCGATATACGGTTCATCCCCACTCCCCTTCTTACTTAAATTATAAGATATTTTGATCCTGTACGTTCCAAAACCCGTTTCCACAACTCTTCACACATCTCGCGCACAAAAAAAGGCTGACACCGAGTTATCAGGTCAACCTTGACGTTTAAAAATCAAACCTGTAGCAAACAAACTACCATTCTTTGATACTGAACTGTCAAAAAGTCGATGGACTGACTGAACGTGGACGTGGAGTTGGTGCAGGATGGAAATTATTTCCACCTGCCGGAGCTCCGGGAGTGTATGCCTGAGTGTCGGCAACGCGATCCCCACATTCTGCAACACTCTTTTTAAAACCCGCCGTGACCACTAATTCTGATATTTTATATTCTTGGGCAATACTATAAACCTCCTGCCCTTTGACTCCAGCGCAGTACAAGGCTTTTATGAGATTCTCCGGATTCAGCTTTTCATCAAAAGCAAAACATTGTCCGGCAATGATTTTGGGTTTGATACCCTCTTTCATCGCATTCTCGACGGCTAAATCTATGCTCTTGTTTTTGTAGTTGTCTTGAAAATCACTTAACCAGTCAGCGCATGCAAATGATGCTGCAAACCCAACAATAAGAAATGCTGCTACAATTCGTTTCATTCTCTTTCTCCTGTCGTATAAATTCCTGACTCAATCAATACTAATACAGCGCTGACTCATACCATATTCGACTGCACCTAACAATACAAAAAATTATACCAATTCACATAACGAATTATTACTACACAGTAACAGGCTTCACTTGAGCCTGCTGTTGCTGTGTCCGCTGCTCAAGATACCTGGAAAGGACCTCGATTTTTTCAGGTGTCAGTTCTTTAAACCTGAACCCGTGATAGCAAGCCCCCTCATGCTGTGATAGCCAAAGATGTTCAGCCTGCACCTCAAACTTCAACACCACATCAAGGTGATCCAGCAAATCAAGACGGAGTTTCATAGTGTCATCTCCTGTCTCAATTGCATTCATTTTTGCCATACAGCCGGTGAGTGAAATATTCAAGACCTGGCCACGATGGATCGATCCGGAATCACCAGCCGAACAACTCATCACCAGGTTTACATTATATCTTCTGCTCTTCCTAAATATCTTGAAGATATCAAAACTGCCAAAGATAAATCGCAACAATAAATCGGCGCCGACCAGGTGTTGACGTTTTTTTCTAAGCTTCAGGCTGTATCGAAAAAATCCGACGATACAGAAGGACGCAAGGAGATAAACCATAAAATACACTAAAAAAAGCACAAACAAGCACGGCTCTGAAACCCTATAGACAGGCCCCAGCAGGCTCAAACTCCCAAGCAGCACACTAATTGCCAGAATTACGCGTACAGCACGGGCCCTGCTCATGCCATACCTGAGAAAGATATGGTGTAGGTGATACTTATCAGGCTTAAAGGGGCTCTGCCCATGCAAAATCCGCTTAAACATCACAATGAGCGTATCGGTGATCGGCACCGCGAGTATAAGCAGTGCGGCCACGGGACTCATCGTAGCGCCGTTGCCCTGTGTCAGTGCCAAGGCCATGAAAGAAAGGGAAAAACCAAGAGCAAGACTCCCTGCATCGCCCATAAACAGAACGGATGGATACCAGTTGAACTTGAGAAAACCAAGAACCGCGCCGGCAAGAGCGAGATTTAACAGCATCAAGACATGATTTCCGGCAAAAGATGAATGGACGGCAAAAAAGACAAAAGCGATAAAAGATAATCCGCCGGCCAGCCCATCAAGCCCATCAATAAGATTGACCGCATTGGTAACACCCACAACGCAGAATATAGTAACCAACCAAGCAGCAGCATTGCCACCGGGTACCTCCAGTACTCCGATTCCAAGCAAATCGCCAAAGCTGACAAGAGCAATCTTACTGAAACAAATCATCGCTCCAGTAGCAACTATCTGAGCAACAAACTTCTGTCTGTGCCCAATCTCTTTATAATCATCCAGGAAACCAACAAGCAAAAGAATGGCCAACCCGAGGAAATAACCACGCAAACCGTTTGTCGGGATAAATATAAGACTGGTAAAGGTGACAGACATCACCATGACAATGCCGCCCACCAAAGGTCGCGGATGCGTATGCACTTTTCGGCCGCTAGGCTTATCCAGTAAACCGATGCGTTTTGCGATACTGGCAATTTTTGGTAAAACGAATATTACTGAAAAAAATGAGACAAGAAATACGAGAATGATGCGCAGTTCAAAGGTAACCATAAAAGAATCGAGACCAAGGCAAAATTTACTGAAAGTGAATATAATATTAACACAATTGCCTGGAAAAAGAAAAAAAATTATTAACGCACTCGCCTGGAAAACGATATAGGTGGAAATACCCATTTTTGATAAAAAGGCCTAACCTAACGAAAAACTAAATATAAAAGATTTTCGTAGAGAATCCCGAAGCTATGCAGACAACAAATCAATTTACCGACTTTATTCAGTTCCTTGACAAAATGGCCAACCATCCCACAAGAGAGCCCAGGCCCATGAAGGGCGATTTTAAATTTTAAATGGTATTTTTCGAGCATTTTGCCGACGCTTCATTCATTGTTGCTATCCGCCCACCCAAAGCTTATTCATACCTTTTCACCTTGATAATCAGGGCGGTGGCCCCCTTCCAACTCGTTTTTCATGAAAACCACAATTTGAAATCGAAAATTCACAGTGTGTAACTCTTTTTATGGCTTTCCGGCGTTAGAGGAGGGAGCTCTTCTCGCCGGCTATTCTGCCCTGATTCCAGCACACAATCTGAAAGTGTCTGTTCCAGACTATCTCTTTGCAATAGGTACGAAGCATAAGAAATACAATCATGCACGCTGGCATGTTTTCACCCCACGCCATAAACCTGAAGACACACTTTATGGACATTTGATCTTTGCACTGAAGTAAGAAGGGATTGATCTTGCTGTTTTCAATGCACTGTTTCAGAAGATTAAAGCCAAAGAAATTCAGGAGATCATCCGTTCGGAACCGACAGGAAGTTACAGCCGCAGGTTGTGGTTTTTATGGGAATGGCTCTGTGTGGAACAACTTGATATTGAAGATGCAACAAAAGGAAATTTTGTTCCTCTCATCAAGAGTACGGGTTCATCCGGCATGCCCATGCCCGATCATATTTCCGCCCGCGCCGAAGATTTAATTACCCTGCTGTCAGGCCTCATAGAAACCTATGAACTTCTTTGCAAGGATGATTTTGCTGCTGTTTTATAAGCAACAATCCTTGCCTTTGGCTTTGTGTTTATCCATCCATTTGAAGATGGAAATGTCCGGATTCACTGTTATTTATTTCATATACCGGTAACCTTAGGAGAACGCAATTTCAATGGAAAAAGCAGATATTCGCTGGGAACAACGTTTTTCAAACTTCCAAAAGGCACTGACCAATTGCAAAAATTTATCGACAAAGGTGATTTGTCGGAACTTGAAAAACAAGGACTTATAAAAGCATTTGAATACACCTATGAACTTGCCTGGAACACCCTGAAAGACTTCCTTGAATTCCAAGGCCAAACAGACATTTACGGTTCAAGAGATGCGACCCGGACAGCCTTTCAGTTGGGCATTATAGAAAATGGAGAAAGTTGGCTGGATATGCTTAAAAGCAGAAGCGCTACTTCCCACACCTACAATATTGAAGTAGCCGAAGAAATATGCCAAGCTGTAACGGCTGACTATTTCCCACTTTTTATACAACTTAAAGAAAAACTGGAACAATTATGTGCCGATTCCGGGCACTCTATGTTGAAAAAACAATAGGATAGTATGCAATACGGCTTAAACAAAGAAACAGTGCATAAAATTATTGAAGTATTTTCCAAAAACCAAGAAGTCGAGGAAGCTCTTCTCTATGGTTCGCGCTCAAAAGGTGTCTTTAAACCAGGCAGCGACATAGACCTGGCACTAAAAGGCGAAAATCTCAACTTACACGTCCTCAACAAGATCGGCCTGGACCTCGACGACCTTCTCTTACCCTACACCTTTGATATCTCGATATATCACCAAATATCGAACCCGGATCTGATTGAACACATTGAGAGAGTTGGGGTGGTTTTTTATCAGAGACAAAGTAAAGAGACAAAGGGTCAGGGTTGACTAGGAGCCTGTCCGAACAGATGTTGTCTGTTTTATTAGAAAGCAAACAGGTTAATTAACAAGATATCAAAGAATTCCGAAACCTACTCACCCAAGAATCTTTTGGGATTGACCTCGAAATAGTCTGAACTGTCGTCATCCATGTCATCCTGGGCTTAATCTGGAATACATAGAAACCACCACCGCCGTCATTCCGGGCTTGATCCGGAATGACGGTGGGATGGGGGTTAAATACCCAGTGCCAGCGCAAGGGTCCGCCTCGCCTCGTCCTCCCCATGCACCAGCCGGATTTCCTTCGGCGGCTCCGGCATAGCACGCACCCAGTCGATAAGCATTTGCTGATCGGCATGGGCTGAATAGGCAGTAAGGGTATGGATACCTGCTTTGACGGGAATCCTTTTCTCGATCATCTTTCTGCCGGGTGTGCCTTTAGCCTGGTAGCCGACAAAAAATATGTCGTTTGCCGGGTCTTTAAGGCCCTGCCTGAGGTGGTCGACAATCCGTCCGCCGGTGCACATGCCGCTGCCGGCGATGATGATGGCAGGGCCTTTGATATTCAATAGCTTTTGATGGTCCTGGTATTTTTCCACGGCATACAGGCCCTTGAAATCAAAGGGGTGGTCTCCTTTGGCTATGAGATCCCTGGCCTCTTGATCCCAATAGGCTTTCATGTCTGAATAAATTTTGGTGATATGCAGCCCCAGTGGAGAGTCGACAAACACCGGAATCTTCAGTTCTATCCTGTCCAGTTCGTACAGCAGCTCCTGAGTTCTTCCCAGGGAAAAGGCCGGGATATAGACAATACCTTTGTCGGTAAGGGCCCTCTGCAGCAGTTTCTGCAGTGCCTCAATTCGACCTTTTCTGCTCGGATGGATTCGATCGCCATAGGTCGATTCCAGTATCAGCAGGTCACAACTCTCTGGGAGGTCGGGGTCGGGCAGGATGGGGGTGTCGGTGCAGCCGAGGTCTCCGGAGAAGATCACTCGGTAAACATTGCCTTGATGATCAGGAAAATTGAACAGGATAAAGCATGACCCGAGGATATGTCCGGCATTGCTTAACTTGAAGGTGATCTTCTTTTTCAGGGTAAATGTTTCGTATAATTCAAAGCCCCACGCCAGCTCATCAATAAGAGCCTCCAGGCGTTGGACATCCTTGTCCGTCCTATTGGAAAAGGACATTGCATCCCGGAGCATGGGCAGGAGCAGAGCCTTGGTGGCATGGGTGCAGATGATTTCGCCCTGGAACCCGGCATCGATCAGGTCCGGCACCCGGCCAATGTGATCGATATGGGCGTGGGTTAAAAACAGGTAGTTTATCTTATCGGGCGGGACAGGAAATTGGTCAAAAGGAAGCACCGGGTCATCGCCATAGGCGCTGCCGCAGTCGACCAGGATATTTATGTTGTCGGCTGAACCGGGATTGGTTTCTATGAGATGACAGGAACCGGTTACACAGTCTTTTGCGCCTAAATGGGAAATTTTCATAGTATTTGGTGCGTGGCTTTGAATTGCTGGACAGGTTTCCGTTAATACACTTGATTTATGGGATTATTTGCAAACTCGCTGTAAGGTTGAATAGACCTTATTTGTATCGCTAAGTAAATAGGTATATAGGTATAGATTTCGGGTCAAGCCCGGAATGACGACAGAGGTGAGGAATGACTACCTTGTGTTACGACTCTTCGTTCTGTCGCAATAATGGACTGCGGAGCAGTCGTAGAGGAGAACCCATGCACAGCATGGGTTCTAGAAATATAATAGGCTTCGTCATTCTGGGCTAAAATACTGCCCTACCGAAAATTAACGGTATTACTCTGGGGACAGATTGTACCAATTGAAAGCTTGTATGCATGGATGTACCCTTAGATAGCGTCCACAAGATGGCCATGGAACGCTTCAGATCCCCATGCCATGAGCATGATGACCGATTTCTTCGAGAATTCGAACATCTGATCGGCGGCGACTTTCTTTGGCACGATCTGATTCCTCCAGTGTCAACGAAATGAACGAAGGGATAAAAGCATATTCTGATATCGGATTTTTATTGGCGTACAATGTCAATAATTGGGATCTGTCCCCATTCCTCTCTGACAAGGCCCTTTTAATGGGTGACCCCACATGGTTTTGTGCGATCCCTTGACAAAGGAATACAAACAATACATACTTAAGCATATCTTTCATGCATACAAGGAGTGTGCACATGAGAACCACATTAAATATTGAAGACAGTCTGCTTGAGACAGCGGCAAAATTGACCGGGATTACCGAGAAAACATCCCTGGTGAGACTCGGCCTTCAGGCGCTTATTGCCAAAGAGAGCGCGAAACGGCTTGCCAGATTGGCAGGAACTGAAAAGGATTTGAAGACAATCCCTCGCCGAAGACCAGAGGAAATGTAACATGATCCTGGTTGACACCTCGGTTTGGATAGAGCATTTACGATCCGGGACCGTTGGGCTTGAAACAGTATTGGATGAGGGCAACATCGCCTGTCATCCGTTTATCATTAGCGAACTTGCTTGCGGCAACCTCAAGAACAGGACGGAAATACTCACCCTGCTGAAAAATCTTCCCGTGGCAGCCGTTGCAAATGACGATGAAGCGCTGAAATTCATCGAATGCCACCAACTCATGGGCAAAGGGCTGGGGTTCATTGAGATCCATTTGCTCATGTCCGCCCTGCTTACCGGAATCCCTCTATGGACCTTTGATAAAAGGCTGCATGAGTTTGCAACATCGCTCCTGCCGCCGCCCCATTAACTCCCTTGTCCTCCAAGGTTATGGAAAATTCGTCCCTTTTTTGATTAAAATATGGAGATGTCCCTATTTATTGACTTCCCTCGTCATTCCGGCTTCCTCTGCCGTCATTCCGGCATGTAGTCAGCCGGAAGCCACCCCTATCAAATAAAATCCCTGTAATTCCTGCAAAACCCTACCGAGAATTATGCCATTTCTCAGCAATTGTCACAACGACACCAGACCAAAGGACTCGGAAAGGACGAGCAATCCAATACCAAAAACAAGCCACGAAGGCAACCGAAAGGCCTTCCATTCCGACTTGGACGGACAAAATATCATCCGCAACAAATGTCGTGCTGGATCCATCCTCGAATCCCGAACCTGCAACCTGAAGAGCCAAAAAAACCAAAATCCTGCTCGATCCAATCATTACGCCCTGGCCTGCTGCCTGCACCCTGGATCTCATCAGATATTTTAGCACACCAGCACACCGCCGTCCTGTCTTCAACCACTAAAGACCGAACCATCTCCGGCAAGTCGACATGATAGATTTTGTCGGCAAGCGACATATTCCACTTAATTACAAGCTTATTTCTTCTGTTGTTCACGTTTCGGCAGAAATGTCTTAATACCAGCCGAAATCAATCGTAACGGACGGTAAATGTAATGGAGAGGACTCATCCATGCCGGCAAAGGAAGTCTCTCCCAATCATAGCGAGTTGGAACAAACAAAATATGACAGCCATAACGAATTACCTGCCAAGGGGAATCCAGACTTTTCCAATGATAAAGAATAAACCTGCGGCTCACCTGCCCCTTTCCCTTTCCAGAAAGGGGTTGCGCCAGGTTTCGCGCTCGTTCTTCTGCCAGGATAATCGCCTGCCGATCCCTTTTAATTGCTGACATCACATCCGCCGGAGGTTCCGCGCCCAACAGAGAAGCCGCCAGAAACAAGCCTATACGAACCATCCTGCCGACCCTGAGTTCCCCAGCCCGCACCCACACCATATTCCAGTCCAGATTCTTACTGGTCCTGATAGTCTCGGCAACACAACAGACCTGATCTAACTGCTCCCATACATGTTGGTTGCCATGAATGCAGAGGTAGACGAGCAAATCTTCCTGGCCAAACACAGACACTGATCTCCCCAGGAAATCAAAAGATGTTAAATTCGGCATTAAGGTGTCCAGGTGCAGAGGGTGGGAGGAATACCCTCCGGTAAGTTCCCACTGCAGATCAATAACAATGCCGTTCAGCCGGTGGCGAAGCGGGTATTCATTGTCGGTCTTCGCCAACACCTTCAATTGACTGTTTTCCAAAGGGAAGAGCGGCGTGAATCCCTCCTTTCGTATTGCTTCCACAGCTCTGGGGAGATCTGCCTCTGGAATTAGAATATCCAGGTCGCAGTAGTTCCTTAAGGCCAGATCGCCAAAGACAGCCTCGGCAAACACAGGCCCCTTGAACGGAACAGCTTGTATACCGTGTGCCTCCAGAGCGGCAAAAACCTTCACCAAAACACCGACCATCACCAGATTTTCCATCCCTTGACGGCGCATGCGGCTTTGTGCAGATTCCATGATCTGCTCGGGAAGAAAATCAGAACAATGCTTTCTCAACTGCCGGTAGACAAGCGCAAAAGTGCGGTGAAAATCGGCCAGATTGAAGAATTGCTTCCAATCCACATCTCTGTGGCTGAGTTCCTGTAACCGCTCCTGCTCAAGCTCGTTCAATGAAACACGGGAGCCTAGCACAAGGATATCCCACTCAACGCTCACGTTTTAATCCTCGGTTTTTTAAATATCCACTGCCCTAGTTTACGAAGCGGCTTCAAAGTTAGTGTCCACGGATAAGGGTGCAAGCCATTGACTGACCAGGCCATCCGATCCATTTTGTTGGCGCGAAGACGATTAGCGACGGTGGAATTACTTACTCCACCGGTACGCATTTTAACTAAAATATCGGGAAGGTATACAGTTTTCAGCCGATGGTGGACAAGAAACCTGAGCATCAATTCATAATCTGCTGAAGAACCTAAATCGAGATTAAAAAGCCCGAATCGGTCATAAACAGATTTTCTGACGAAAAACGTCGGATGAGGCGGCATCCAACCACGGTAAAATTTCCGATAGTTGTAGTCGTCGGACCGCCAATACCTAACTATTTTATCTGTGTCATGGTAATCCACATAACACAAATCGCCATAGCAGGCATCAATTGAATTATCTTGAAAAACTTTTGCTATTTTTTCAAGAACGAACGGAGAGGCATAGAAGTCATCCGCGTTGAGGATACCAACAATCTCACCTTTCGTAAGCAGGATCCCCTTGTTCATGGCATCATAGATACCGCTATCAGGTTCCGAAACGATTTGAGAAAGAGGTAAGACGGCCTTCACAACGTCCAGACTACCATCCGTTGAACCTCCGTCGATAATCAGATGCTCCAGATTCGTATGAACTTGCCCTCGCACGGATGCAAGAGCCTGGGATAAGGTCCTGACACTGTTGTAACAGGCGGTGATTATTGAAAAGAGGGGTCGAGAGTCTCCATTGCTCATGAATCGAGGTCCTGAAATACCGATCGCAGTTTTATTTCCAGGACCTGTTCGATTGCTTCCATCGGGTCGCACCGGTGCGTGGCTATATAACGCTCAACCTCTGCAATCTTGGCATCAACCAGATAACGGTACCAAAACCCCTGCAGCAAGTGAAATGCGGTGCCGGAAGAGCCATCCAGGAATCCTAAACGCACTATATACCGATAAAAGAAATAACTAAAGGCACGAAGACCTCCGGGGAGCCGCAGATAAATCGACTCCTTGATCCATCTCTTGATACCAGCCTGGGAAGCGTTTTTGAGACTCGCCACACTGTCATGAGGCATGAACCGGTATTTAAGGTTCAACAAATCCACCGCTTCACGACTGGCATAGCCATTATGCTTGGCAGTCCACCAGGTTAGAGACTGCAGATTATCGTCAATTATTTCCCCTCTGAATTCCTCTGTTGCCCCGGTCACCTTGATATGCTCGTCCATCCAGCGGTTTTCGCATTGGCCCCGGCTTTTTCGAAACAGTCGCAGAACCTGAATCAGGAAATACTCCCCCAAAACGAATAAGTTTGCCTTGAAAAGTCATCCTCCGGCCACAATAGACCCCATCGACATGAGGCCCGAAAAATGGCAACCTGGTATCTATCTCATCAACCAACAAGGGGGTCAGGTATTCATCGGCATCGAGACGCAGGACCCACTCAACGGTTTCATCGAGCTGCGACAAGGCCCAGTTGAACTGTGAGGCATGATTAATAAAAGGGTGCGACAAGACCTTTGCGCCATGCGCTTCGGCAATCCGCAGGGTATCGTCAGTTGAAAAACTATCTACAACCAGGACGGAGGCCCCCACACACTGCACACTTTCCAGACACCGCGATAAATGCCTCGCTTCATTCAAGGTGAGAACAATGACAGCTAGATTCATGGTCTTTTGGCTATTGCGATCATACTCTTGGCGAGTGGGGGTATCCGCCCCGTGCGCCTGAACCGGATATCACTAAACCCAGCTTCTCCAAGCAGCGCGAAGAGTGTTTTCATCGACCAGAATTTGATATGGCCGTTATCCCACAGTACGGTAAAATGCTTGTCCATTTTACCGGTCAAGGCCATGGCCAGATTTTTCCAATAACCATGGAACGGTGTCGAAACGATAGCAGTCCCCCCTCTTTCGCACAACCTGAACAGCGTTTTTGCGTATTCTCTTGGGGCATAGACATGTTCAACCACCTCCATACTGAGCACTACCGGGAAGTGGCCAAATTGCGCGGCCAGATCATCGGAAGCCGAACCTTGCAACAGCTTGAGATGGGGATAATTGCGATTGGCATGGGCGATTCCCTCCATCGACGGATCGACACCAGCCACTTCCCATGCATTTTCTGCCAAGTAATTTGCAACCGAGCCATTGCCACAACCAAGCTCGAACAGACGTCGTTGTTCCTTGGACAGCTGCATGCCATCCAATATACTCATTATAGAGGGAAGCAGATATTTGTGGGAGTGATTCAATCGGCCACCGGAATAGCGATAGCCGGTAATGTTATCCTTCATTATTGACAATTATCCTTTTTTTAACAACCTGTGCAGGGTTCCCGGCTACCACTGTCCATTCCGGAACATCTTTCGTGACTACGGCCCTGGCCCCAACAACCGCGCCCTCTCCGACAACTACCCCTGGGCCGACAAAGGCGTCGGCACAGATCCAGGCCTGGTCATTGATCACGATAGGGGGTTTGAGGAGTGGCAGAGCCGGATCGGTGAAAGCATGGGTTCCGGCGCAGAGATGGGCACGATGGGAGATCGTAGTTTTCTTTCCTATTGTGATTTTACCCAAATTATAGATGAATGCATATTCCCCTATAGTCGACCAGTCGCCTATTTGTAAATTCCAGGGCATGTAAATTATAGCAGTACTGTATATATGAACATGATTTCCGACACTCGCCCCGAATAATCTGAGAAGAAAACAACGCCAGCCGAAACAGATGCGGGGACTAAAACGAAACAGCGGGGTGGCTACTGACCAGATAACGCGGCGGAGCAAATCAAAGTTTTTGTATTTAGTCGCCTTTCGGTTGGCGGCGATGTCGAGGTCTTCGCTAGCCATCAGATAAACCTGATGCATTCTGGGGGATGTACCACCGGCCAAAATCCATTGGTAAACCATATACATTTCTCCAGCTATCTTTTCCCAAGTGAATTTCCGTTGCACCAGCGACAACCCATGGCAACCCATCTCTTTGCGTTCTGCTTCTGTTAAGGAAAAGAGATGCATCAATCCCTTGGTAATTTTTTCATGGGTCGGGTCCACCTTAATAGCTGCATTGCTTGCAAAACCTTCAGGGATATTGCATTGCGGGGTCATCATCACCGGCAAACCATAAGCCCAGGCTTCAAGTACCGTCATTGGCAAACCTTCACTGAACGAAGGCAGAACGAAAGCATCGGCGTTTTCATAGCATGCTTGTTTGGCTATGCCAAATTGGGGGCCAAGAAACAGAACACTCTTCTCCAGACCCAACTCCGCTGCCAGCTTTTGCAATTCAGCCTTATGCCCCCCCTGATCCCAGCCGGCAAGGGCCAGAACCCAATCAGGATTGCGATTGTTGCCAACCGAGGCCTGCCGCCAGGCACGCAACAGGTTGATTAATCCTTTTTTGGGATGCAGTCGACCAAGATACAGCAGGACCTTTTTCCCGGCTTCTACCTTTTCCACCCAAGGAGCGTCGAAACCTTGCCGCAGCGGCAAATCGATACCATTAGGGATGACGCAAACTGGGTTCTTCAACCCAAAATCCCGGAAGGATCCCAGTTCTGGTGCACACAGAGCATGCAGGCAATTTGCCTGGACCAGATGTTTTTTCTCAAATACCCGACCGGCAAGGCGCTTTTTCCAAGCAGAGTTCCTGACCGCCCAGAGATCAAGCATGCCGTGCGGTGAAATAACATAAGGTGTCTGTCTTTGCCGGCAATACCGATAATTAACCAATGAGCAATACATCCAGAGGCCATGCACATGCTGCAGATCGGGCTGAAACCGTCCAAGGGCCGCGCCCATTCCTCTGGCGAACCCAAAGTTACGGGGGCCTGTCACCTTAAACGTTTCAGGAGAAAGTGGGTGCCAGCCGAAACGATCAGCTTCAGTATCAGCGTCAAGTGTGCCAAGGACCTGGACGGAAACACCGTATTGGCGTGCCATGGTCGAAACAGGCCGACGAATCGCATCGAATGTGCCACCTGCTTGTCGGCTTACCGAGCCAGTTAGGATCGAAAATTTCATCGGTTAAAACTTATTTTTTATTTCCAATTTCGCCCCCTGAACAAAAGGGTACTCTATTCAAATCGGTACAGTTGTTTATTTTATTAATATTATAGAACATTTTACTGGCTTTACGTCGCTTTCGCCGTTTTAAACGAGTTATAAGCTTACCAATAATTATTATAACAAAGGCATAAACCAAAGGCCTTGTCATAGCTCGCATTGAACTATGCAGCCCGATTGGAAAGGAAACAAAACAAATGATAAGACAGCTTGTTGCAAGGACGCTAGGTCTCAAATCGGTTAACCTTTCGAACCAGCCATAAATAGCGCCAAGAGGAATCATAATCAAAAAACCAAAAATACCGAATGCATAATAGACTTCAGCCAGAGCTGGTGTGGTAATACCCGTACTGCCATAAGTTCCCATTATCTCTGATAATCCTCGACCAAGTGGTATTATAGGTACAAATTCAGAAGGCAGTGGATTGAGATTCCAAAGAAAGCGAGGTCCCATTACAACAAAAGACGATTTTTCTTGTTCAGATGCCAGTGCTTTTCTTGTCCATGGCGCCATGGCATCCAAGGGATTTTTTACCTCAACAGGTAAAACAGACTTGTTCTTATTTGTACTTGTTTCACTTGTACTTAAAGCTGCATCAAGAAAATTACCAAGACCTGGGTAATAAGAACCACGTTCATTAAGACCAACAGCTCCAAAATAAATAGCTATCGAAACTGAAACGATAGCAAGAGGAATAGCTTTTTTCCCCTTCAATCTTAATGACAGAAAAGAAAAAAGGATAAAACTAAAGCCAGCTCCACGACTAAAAAAACTAATAGATTTGAGAGAGGCTACCAGAAGACCGAACCACCCCATGGACTGGCGAAAGATACGACCTTTGGACTGCATGATATAAATTGAGGCCACACATGCCAAAGCCACCTGTACGGGATTTGACAATACTGCAATAATTTGAACAATCTTTCCCCAGAAATCTCTCTGCAAAAATTGTCCCTCACCTCGAGAGGAGGTCGCCCGCCACATTTCCTCAAAACCACCAGCATTGATCAAGAACATCAAAAAACTGAGCACGGCGAGAACAATCAACAATTCGTCTTTAATTTTAGGAAAAATCAATCTTGGCCTGTCATTAATAGAGTGGTAATTCTTGGAAAGTTTTCCGGACACGATACTGAAACCTGCCAGATAAGCAAACATACACAATGACGAAAACAAAAGCCCTTTGTCTATATATTTTCCAACGAGGAGAAAAGAATCCCATTTTACTCCACTCAAGTAGCTATACCAGGGTGAAAAATGGTAACCAATCCAAAGGAATAATATACCAGCAAACTTCAGGCTCAGAAATTCCATAAAATCATGCCGTGTAGCTTGAACTATCAGAATAATTAATGGAACAAGCCCAAGGATAAGAAAAACAGGAGTATTTGCTGTCGGCCACATGGAATATTTAGAGTAAATGTAATTTTAGATTATTCGAGCAATTAGACGGTCAATTTATTGACTGACAGCACTGCTGGAAGAGTTATGACAGCTGTTTATAGCTGTCCCAAAACACTTAATATTAAATTATCAAAAAAAGGTAATGGCTGCCGTTTTGTCGATAAAGCCGTCTTGGCTGCAAGAACAAGGTTATTAGCAAATACCTCAGGTGTCCAATCAGAAATTATTTTTTGACTCGCCTGCCCCATTACATCACAATCAACTGTTTTTGAACTAATTTTAATCAACAGCTCAGTTAGCTGGTTAACATCATAGGGATTAAACGTAAAGCCATTTTCACCGTCCTTCACCAGATCTGGTGCGCAACCACAGCGGTTTGAGACAAGGACCGGAAGTCCGGAAGCCATCGCTTCGTTTACGACAAGTCCCCATTGCTCGGTGGTACTGGCCTGTACATAGACATTGGCCAGTCCATAATAAACAGGTAGGTCCGGGTATTGTTTAAAGCCTGGGAGCAACACATCTGCACCAAGATCTAATTTGGAAATAAGACCCTCGATCTGAGGCCGCAATTCTCCGTCACCGAGAAGAACAAGCTTCCATCCATGCTGACCTACCCGCGCCCGGTATGCACCATACGCCCGGATGAGGCCGTCAATATTTTTCTTAGTTATAAAACGGTTTGAAGCCAAAAAATAATTTTCAGGCAGAGCATAATTGGCTCTCAATTCTTCTGCATTCTTTCTGGCGTTCGATGCTTCTAGAGCGAAGTAATTATTATCGACGACGTCATAGCCAGTGAAAATTCTCTCGGATGGCACGCCGAGCTTGTGCATATACTCCGCGTGAGGTCTTCCGCCAACCAATGCAGCAGCAAAATTTCCTGTAACACATTTTTTAATCCACTCTTTCCACCAATGCCTAACCTGGTCATGTTCAGTGGAAGCAGACATCGCCATAGCAGTAATACCAGTTTTCCGACAAAGAGCCAGTGCCTGAAAGGCAGGTCGACCTGACCAGCCAGGGATGGCAGCAACATCAGGCTTTATTAATGAAAAAGCATTTTTCAATGCCTGCATGATCTCAAAAGTCGTCTTTTTCTCCACATCGTGGTCAGCGAACAAAGTAGTCCTGGAAAAGATTATTTTCTCTTCAACAGCATCCCAAGCATAGGTGTCATCCACCGAAGAAAATTCAATTGCATGTAATTCGCAAAGAGCACTCGCAGCCTTCAACCGGGCGAGATGATATGGGCCCAAGCGATGGAAAAGCACTGCAATTTTCATTTTCTCATCATCCTCTTGACTAGTTGTCTAAAGCAATACGTCGCTTCCAAAGTACTCATCACATTCCACGCAAAAATAAGTCCAATAAAAAAAACGTCATTGAGGGAGCTTCTCCAAAGTAGATAACAGTCGTTGTCGATAAGCCGCAATACCAACCGACTCCGCACAGGTCCGAGCAGCAGTTGACAGTTCCAGCAGCCTCTCCGGTTGTCGAACAAGGGTCAATATACACTCTGCAACCTGCATTGGGTCGAGAATCGGGACAATAAAGCCGGAGACGCCATCCTTAAGAATCGAGCCGGTATTCTTACTACAAATTACCGGCAACCCAGACATTAGGGCTTCGTACGTAACCGTGGCGGATCCTTCGCACAAAGAAGGAAGAAGAAAGACATCCGCCCATCGATATTGTTCTAGAATTTCACTTCGAGGAACAACACCGACAAGATTAACATTTACTGGCTTTTTTTTGAGAATTTCAGAAGAAACCGCCAGCCCCCCCACCATCCGAAACCTGGCCTGTTCACCTACTATTTCGGCAGCCTCCCAGACAACCGGGCTTCCTTTGCCACGCCCACTTCCCCAACTGTCAACACCCGCAAAGGCCCTGGTCGACGAGGGCCGCGATCGAGCTGGAAAAAATTGTCGACCCCATCAGGGACCACCCGACATTTGTCCACCGGACCGCCCCTGCTGACAACAGCGTTGCACACAAACTCTGAACCGCAGAGGATGAGATCGGCATGCTGCCATTCTTCTTCTTCGCGAGCAATAAACGCATCAATGTTGGGACCAGAGGGTATAGCTTTAGCCCATCCGGGATAACGCTGCACTGCTTCCGCCAGGATTTCCAGCTCCACTGCTCTTGGCGCAATTGTCTGTTCCATAACCGTTTTCAGACCAATTTTTTTTGCTGCCCGCATCAGTTCAAGACCAGCACTGTTGAAGGTATAGGTTGCCGTTGCCTCACCTAGCCCTTTTTGCAGAATGGTTTCGCAAAAATTTTTACCAAAAGCGATATGCACCGCTGCAGCCTGCTCAGAATCGCCCCCCAGCGTCCGTGCCCTGCTGTAGGCCCACCCGAGGGAAGTAAATACCGATATTTTTCCGCTTGGCACCCCATGCGGCACCCCGTCCCAACAATCGGCGCAAACCACGTGGCTGCAAACCAACGGGTAGCACACGCAATAATCGTGGCCAGCCCTTCACTGCGCAGATGCCTGTATAAAATCGCTTGAGCAAACCCCCTTCATGCAACATGCGCGGAATGGCGTAATGCATTCTGGCACCAAGCTGGGCGACTAAAAATTGATGTTTCATCAATGTTTACTAGTTAGCTACAGTTTTGTTCAAAGTTGTAAAAATCTATCTAGAGATAACATCCCATCTGCTTTTATTTTACGGTAGGCTTTATAGGTTTTAACAGATACTGGTTGACGTTTTGACAAGACAAAAAGACACGCACAATATCCTCTCATCAAACCATATATTTTCAAGATTGGATGCCCTACACTGAAACCATGACAAATAGCCATCAATGTACTACCAGCTAACTGAATAAAAAAATACCTTAACGGTACGTTCAAATATGCAAATAATATTAAATTCCTAGGTCCAAATACATGAGACAACTTGCTATCGCGAACGGGTGAATGATAATGAAATATTGGGGCAGAAAAACCGGCACGAATAAAATATCCGGCATCCAACATCCTGATGCTCAAATCACTACCTTCTCCCTCTCTTACAAAAGAAGTATTATAACCTCCCAATTCAACATATACTTTCCTTCTTATTGCAAATGCACCTTCAATAGGGTCAGAAATTAAATAGGTAACTTTTTCATCTGGTGAAATTTGTCTTATGAATTTTTCGTGCGTTATATTTTGGATCGGAATAGCTACTGCCCCCACCTTCTCATCATCGAATAGTTCTAGGTTTTTCGAAATAATATCATTTGACGAAAATTCACAATCATCATCTATGAAAATTAAAAATCCACTCGTTGAGAGGCTCGCACCTTGATTACGCCTATACATCTGCCGCCGGCAGCTTTTACCTTGATAAATATTAACCGACGGAAATTCGTCTTTAATAACTTCAAATGTTTGATCTGATGAACAATCATCTAATACCAGCACATCAAGATCACATTCTTGCTTTAAACAAGATATTATCGCTCGCCTCAAGTCATTTATTCTATTTTTGGTTGAGATTATTATAGTAGCTTTTGACATTCAAACTCCTAACATAGATTTTCACAAACTACTTCATCTTAGCTTTAGCATTGTTGAGCAAAACCTTAACATCGCTTTTGCGAGGAATAAGTGTCTTCCAAGTGGCCTCTTGATAATAGCGCATAGAAACAAATAATACCCCACCAAATGCTACCAGTTCACCGACAACGTATCCACAGGCTATCCCCCTGCCACCCCAGACACCAGCAAGTTTAGCACCTAATAAGCCCATAATTGCTAAACCAAGTACCTTTGAAATCACCCCGGCCACTGGACGCCCTTGTCCACAAAGTGCTTGGTTAACGATCCCGCCAAGTCCAGCCAAAATTGCTCCAGGCAGAAGCAGCAGCCCTATGAAAGTAGCAGGATAAAAATGAGCACCGTAAACCAACGGCAGCAACCAAGGAAGCAACATCGCCAGCACCACACCACCCACCAATGAAACTATGACGCTGCGACGCAACACACCGGCAAGAGCATCAAAACCATGTTGTCGGGATTCAGCTTGTGCAGCAGCTGAAAATTGAACAATCCCAACTGCACTATTGAGCACATTGACACTCCCGGCAGCTGCGAAGGCTGCCACATACCAGCCAATCTCCTCTGGAGACAATAGCCAAATCAACAATGCCTTGTCCATTTGCATATAAAGAATAGCAATAATGCTGGCAACTACAAAAGGGTAACTCTCTTTGAGAAGATCCTTGGAAAGAACAGCTTGTTCGGCACACCACAAACTCTTTATTTTGTTCAGCAGTCGAAGCAACACAACACTACCATTTGCCACCAGTAGTACGACCCCAACCCAAAAAACCTTATCGGTCGCAAACCACCAGCAAAATATGATGCCAACAAAGAAGACCGGATAAAGAAGTGCGCGGGTGGCGTTCAACCAGCGGAAATTACCTCCGCCATGATCAATTCCTTGCAAGTTTAAAGCAAGATGATTGAGCGGTATAAACAATAAAAATAGATATGCTGCAGGCAACAGATTGTGTTTCCCTTCTGGGAGCAAAACGGGCAATAACAATCCACAGGCAAGCGACGACAACACCCCCGTGACCAGGGCCGCCTTGATAGCCGTCTTGACCAAGCGCCCATCAGCCTGACCCTGCCCGGCAAAGCGTGCAATGGCCATATTTACACCAAAGATACCAATGCCGGCAAATACATTAGGCCACAGAATAACTGTAGCAAACTCTCCCCGCCCAGCTGGCCCGAGCAAACGTGCCAGCAACACCCCTTGCAACACCGTACAACCCTGGATGAAGAGGCTGGTAACAAAAGTACCAAAGTAGTCTCGGGATGAAGGAGGATTAGACCGTTTATAGGATAGTTCTGCAATCAAGAGCCATTCTCAACATGTTGGTTAGAAACGTATTCCCGGCTCGGCAAAAAACTCACGGAAATCGAATCAAAGAAAATAATCGCAGATTTCACAACACACTTTTCTGATCTAACCTTGAGCCAATTATACGCGCGGGAGATCAAATATGAAATATGTGCAATATGGAGTCGAACCAAATTAACTAGCTGTTTTTCAATTACTATTACTCAAATAATCTAACAATTTAACGGCTTAAAAAGCCTTTTTCACCTGCAAAAGATACCATATAAGGACATTCGGCCGGGCCACGTCCTTGGTGAGACAGAAAATCAGGTCAATGGTTGGCTGTATAATAGAAATTCTATTGTCCCCACATATTCTAGCTAACCCCGGTAAACCGAAAGAAAGCCGGGATAAGCACCTTGACAGATTATTTTCTTTTTATAAAATAACAAGGAAACAATCTGTAAGGTTCTACGATGTTCTTTCCGAAGCTGTTCATCTGACCCCAGACCACAACAGGCGATTAATTGTCCTCTGTCAATAAGTGTATTTCTTCGCGGTGGGTTTTGACTTTCGCTGTCTCCCCTGTGAACCCATGCAGAAGGATGGTGAACGACTCCGTTTCTTACCATGTTTATCGTTATACGTAAGGCATCTGAAAAAATGCACTCCTGGCTCTACCGCCGTTGCATGATATCGATCATCCAAGCAAGCACCTTTTCGATTTTTTCTTCTATTGAACTCTTGAACCATCTTACCTGCGACAAGTAGAAGACTCTGGGGTAACACCTCCGCATTTCTGCCTATAACCAACAGGTGGGAATGGTTTGAAGTGACAATGTGGTTAGGATTGCAGATCCATAACGCTTTTTTGCCTCAAACAACCACTTCAACCATCTTATCATGTCACGAAAAAATTTAAAAAGGAACTCCTATTTGTAGCACGGATATGTAATGTGCCGGATTTGCCCGAAATAATATGAGGGTTGGCTCCCAGATTTATCGCCTCAACACCTGTATCAACTTCACATCGTTGATAAATCCACAAGTTTTCAAGGTGGTAACAAACTTCCGGCTGGATAGCTAGGAAATTTGACGGTAGGGACCGTATATTACGGGTCGGCCAGCTTTGGTGGGTTGTTATTCTCCAGGAGGTTGACAACCGTGTAGTTATTGTGGGGAAGAAAACGAACAGGATTTTGCAAGTGGAACCAAAGATTGAGGGCGACGAGGAAAACCTGAAAATTAGAATTGGAACCGCAAGTCATTTCCCAGAAAACAAGAAAGGCAGGAGTGGTGACACCCCTGCCTCTTAGTGGATTTCTTTGGATGCTGAAAATTATTTCTTCTTCCTTCTTGATCTTGCACCTGCCAGGCCGACAAGGCCTGTCCCGAAAAGTAGCATGGTGGCTGGCTCAGGAACTGGCGAAGCGTCAAGTGCAACACTATCTATAAACCCTCCGAAACTGTTATCATTCCCATATGCAGCAAAACCAAGCGCGTATGTATCAGCTGTTGTAATACTGAAAGTCCAAGTAATCAGCTCCCAGTCAGATGACATCTGACTTAATGTTTTGCTGACCGTACCAATTTCTATTGCCCCTAACAGTCCCTGTATACCATTATCATCATCCCCGCCATTTGTTCTAGCGTGATACATGAACGACAAATCATATTGCCCTTCGCTCAGGTAAACATCCTGGAACATGGAACTGTTGGTGTCAATACCTCCATGACTGTCCAGTTCAACGTAATAATTTGAAGAATCTGCTGTAATAATAGTGTCATATTGAATCTCAATGCCTGCGGTACCGGCACCTTTATCCCACCCCCCTGCCAGAGAATCATATACACCCCACGCACCAGAACTCAGACCGACGGATTCATCATCAAACCCCCCATTCTGCAAGAGATTCGCCTGCGTGGCCACAACCCCACCAATCAAAAAAATACCTGTTACCATTCCTGCAAGCACTTTTCTCATCTCTATCTCCCTTTTTTCTAGTAGCAATTACGTATTCCTGCTTTTACATAGTTAGATAGCATATTAATAGATCAAGCAAATTTTATTCCAAGAAGGGTTGCCTTAAAATTCCCAGCGATTGTTCCGAGGTAAACGTTGCTATATCATCATGTTACACAACATGACAACACCTTCGGTAGATATTTATATTAGATGATTTTACTAATTTTTCCTGTTTTCCGTCCATTCTCTTGAAGAACAGACCGGATTTCAGGAGTTGAAAGAGCAAAGTTAGATGAACAACAATATGCGGAAAAAACATACGAGGAGGAAATTCACTCTTTAAAAAGTGCCCATCAGATCCTTACCAACTCACCACTCGTCCAGCCACGACTTATGGCGACTGCTTACAGCTTTGCCGACATCAGTAAAGGTGAGATTGGGATTCAGACACAGGGAATAAGCTGTAACCCTCGAAGATACACGAACAATGTGTGCCACAGATGCAAGCAAGTATGCATCTCGTATTACCTCCAATCCCTTGAGATAGGGACTTCCAGGCAACCCAGAATCGTAGTGACCATGGATAGAGGTATTGTCAACCGATCGAATGCATTCTAAGGCAACAACCTTATCCCCATATCGCCGTTGAAACTGTTGCAATGCCGGCAGGTAATCTGTCGCTACGAAGATTCGATCCACTGGGTTTGAAGCACGGTATTCGTCGATCTTCTGAAAATATTCAGCTATCGGCGGAGAACTTCTATTTTCAAACCCAACCTGCGTATCGGTAAAACGGGCATGTACCCCAACAACATTGAGACCGCTAAAGAGTTTTGTTTTGGCAAGGTCGATTTCCTTGCGAATCGGCTCTTTTAATTTAACGTACCTTTCAATACATTGATGATATGTTTCCCGTACACTAAATCCATTGTAGCGTGGTCCGATAGGCGCAGCATCGGGTTTAAAAGCTATCTTAGCGGGAGCCTCAGGCGAGCTGTCCACTCCTGGCAAAATTATCTGCTCAAAGTAATACTCCCATACATTGCCACCATGAAGCTCTTCAAAAAAGAGTGACTCCCGGTCCCAGAACGGTTGAGGGAGTACTCCTGCAGCCTCACAAAGTCGGATTCCGTTCATAGTTATGAACATGTTACCAAAGAAACCGCATCGTCCGGCAAGGATCCTCGCAGTACGATGGTTGCCGGAACGGAATCGGAACCGGAAAGCATACCGCCTGGCATGGCAAAGAATATCCACAAGTTTGGATTTGAACATCGATTTTATTTTGTGGGGTCGATCATGGGACGCTTTTGTTATATGAAAATTCATGACGAATCTACAAAAGCAGATTTTTCTTTAAGACCATTTGTATCTTTTTTGAATTTGGGGCGTCAAGCATGGAATGACCAGTGAAATAGTATCCAGTCATTTCAATAAGACTACCCCAAAACTTGATCACCTCATTAAGGTATTGCTGGAGTTTTATATTGGGTTTTTGTACCAGTTTTACAGGAATACCTTGAATACGGACGCTGAGTCCTGAGGTTTTGAGATATACGCCCAAAAGGAACAAGGCCCGTGGAAGATGATAGCTTGAAGTTACCACGATGACAGAGCGGAAGCGGTTTTCCTTTATCGTTTTGACCGTTTGGTAAACATCCTCAAATGTTGATCTGCTTCTGCCACCGGAGAGTGCAATTACTGCTTCAGGCACACCATTCTTTGTTAATAATTTTTGGAGGCCTCCGTGCGATGTGCTTATCACCATGAAGTTAGCAGCAAGGCCTTTCTTTACCACCTCAATGCCTGTTTCAATACGTTGGCTCTCACCGGGAAAGACAACAACCAGATCTGCCGGTTCAAGCTTTGCGGTATTTTTGGAGAAATAGATGGCGGTGCCTGTCTGTATTAGCGCGACCAGACAGAGTAGACAGGCGAGGATTAAGGCGCATTGAACGAGGCGTTTATATAGCATTTTTATTTTTTAGCCACGAATTGCACGAATGGATACGAACAATAAATAAGGTTCCTTTTGAGTTGTCTAAAGATGGGGAGGATTATACATTGCACCCATATCTTTTCCTCTTAATGGTAATCCAGATAATTTACCTTATGCCATCCAGGCAGCTTGCTTCCCATACATTTCAGCATACATACCTTCATGCTCCATAAGCTCCTGATGAGTACCCGCTTCAGAGATTTTTCCATCCGCCAGGACATAGATTTTGTCAGCCATTCTCACTGTAGAAAAGCGATGACTGATGATGAGGGCGGAACGCCCGGCAATCAGTTCTCTGAATTTTTGATAGAGGTAATATTCTGTATGCACATCCAGTGAACTGGTTGGCTCATCGAGGATGATGAACGGGGCATCCCGCAAGAAAGCCCTGGCGAGAACGATCTTCTGCCATTCCCCCAGGCTCAACTCTTCTCCCTGGATGAACCATCGACCAAGAGCCGTTTCATACCCTTTAGGCAGTTTTTCGATGAAAGTACCGGCACCGGCTTTTTCGGCAGCCTTTTGGATTTCGGTTGAATCAGTTGGCAAACCGGTATCTCCCAGCCAGATATTTTCTCGCACCGTGAGAAAATACTTAGCGAAATCCTGAAAGACGACGCTCATTTGTTTGCGTAGATCTTTCTGGGTAAAGCAGGAGAGTTCAACACCATCAAGCTTGATACTCCCCTGTTGTGGGTCGTAGAGGCGACAGAGAAGTTTTACCAAAGTACTTTTGCCGGCACCGTTTGCGCCTATTATCGCCACCACTTCACTCGGTTCAATGGTGAGAGACACATTTTTAAGCACCGCTTCACGTTCACCAGGATATTTGAAATAGACATTTTCCAGGGTGATTCCCTGCTTGATTTTTTCAGGGATCGGTAGCGGAAATGCAGGATCGTTTACCCTACTTTTAATATCCAGAAACTCGAAAAAATTGGCGACGAACATATTATCTTCATAAAGACCCGCGACTTGAAAGAGTAAATCTTTCAAATAGCCCACACCTCTCTGGAATGCCTGGAAAAACATCACCATGTCACCAATGGTGATGGCTCCACTCAAAGTACGATAGGCAATAAGCAATAAACTGCCCATCAAGACAATGGCGGCAAAGGTCTGGGTGCAAAAATCAGCGGTGTTTCTGCTCTTGGCCAGAGCCAGTTTTTCTCCCCGCAACAGGTCGCGTATCCCATCAAAGAGGTTGCTGAAATAACTGCCCAGATCAAATAACCTGATTTCCTTGGCAAAAGAGTCCAGAGTAAGGACGTTACTGAAATACATCGCCCGACGCTCATCTGCAGTACGCTTATTCTGCCAGGCAAATCTTTTGCGGGCATGAAGGATCTGTACAAAAATGCCAGGAAGGACAGAGACAAAGAGTAAGACACCGACACTCCAGTGGAATATAAACAACAGGCCGACCATGGCAGCAAGAGAAACAGCATTTTGCAGAGAATTGGTTAGACCGTTAACAATGCGCGTGGGGCGATATGCTCCCTCCCGCTGGGCACGGTGCAGTGTGTCATAATATGCAGGGTTCTCATAATAGGCCAGATCAAGAGAGAGGGATTTTTCATGAACCATTCTGGTTACATAATCGGTTACAATAGCACTCTGCGCTTCCGACACATAGCCACTGACAAGACGAAGAGCTGACTGAAACACAGCGATAATTGTTGCGGCGATGATGAGGTAGACAACATGCCTGAAACTGCCAGACGCATCACCTGTCTTTATTGCGCCGGCAATGGTATCGATAATGAGCTTCATTATATAGAGAGTCAGGAGTGGGATAACGCCCTGGACTACTGTCAGCCAAATCGACAGGATTGTCCATTTGCGGCTGGCCTTCCAGACCAGGAGGAAGGCACGGTCGATTCGCAGGGCGTTTCTGATTTTGGTTTTTATTGATGTGATGGAGGGGGGCGCATGGGTCTGGTTAACGCTTCATGAGTTTTTTCTCATTTTCGTGAGATGTTTTATTGAGATCATTTGATTCTCAATATTGGATATGGTGATAGGCAATGACCTTTTTTTCGAGTATCGCTGAAAAAGTGCGCTCTCAACCCTGAACAAGCCCCATCGCGACCCAACTTATCCCGTTCATGGCCTGGTAACAATATTTTTCTGAGTATCTACAAAGAGGTTGCTATTCCGGCAATGATTGAAAATCATTAATAATGCACTTAACTTCCACAAGAGGTACTGAAAATAGCACCCTCAAGGGGATATTAAAAAGAATCCGATTTATTTGGATTATTGTCTTGACTCAGGGGTCCACCTTAATCCATATAATGGATAGAAACGATACAGACAGATTGCGCCAGCAATTTTAGATTTTTTTTAACTTTTTCAACAAGTATATTAACTGCTTGAAATTGCTTTATTAACTTTGGATGCCCTTGAAATTGACAAGTTGGTATTCTGGAGATCACCCGATAGAATTTCTACTGAACTTAATGAGGAAACAGTTATTTTTAATACAATATCAGGTGGCTACAGTATAGGAGGGGTCAGGTCTCAACTCTTGACATCCTAGAATTACGCGGCATGTCAAGAGTTGAGACCTGACCCCTCTTCTTTTTATAGGGGCTCATTTGTTTGGTAATGAAGTGAATTATCTGGTCCCCATACTTTGATAGGCATAAGGAGACCCAGATGACATATAAGAAAGCCAAGCAAAGGATTCTATTGAGGAAAGCTAATTGGCAGCTTAAGTTTCTGGTCTTCCCTTATTTACTTTGAATTGTTTTGTTCATGGAATCCACTTCCTTGTGGCGTGTATCTCCAACTCTCATATCTGAAATTTAGGGCAAGTCTTGGGCCTTTGCAGAGCCAGTATCGCTGAACTTTCAGGCCGCACTTTTAACCCGCCGACTTTCATTAATCCGTATGTCTGATAAACGTACATTTTTAGAAGGTCTTATCTGCTTGCATTTGCGACATAATATGTTGCATGGAGCGCCTGTTTGATATGCGGCAATCACCTTACGGGTTAATATAAGGATGTTTCGCCTGGTGATATTCTTACAAGAATTACCTGCTTCTTTATGAGCAGCATTAGTAGACTCACCGTCTAAACATGGGCTCCCTCCTCCTAAAGTAAGAGTTGTAATCGAACCAAGCTGTGATAAGAATGGTTTCGAATATTGTTTTTTCTTGCTACTTTCGCTCTCGATAGAAATACTAGGATTTGTAAGCTTTAATTTACTCATAGTGCCTCCTGCATATTTATACTTATTTTCAATAACAACTACCTAAAAAGGTCTTATTGAATTAAGTGCAATATCTTATATGTAATTTATTGCCTTAAATAATAATCCTATTTTTTTTATACCAAGCGGAAATGGCAAAAGCAAACCAAATATGTTGTGTGTCAAAAACTGGTCCAGCCGGATTTTTCTGAAAACAGTTCAGGTTTGTTTTATACGCTTCATGGAACGATTGTTGATCCATCCAGCTATTTGAATAAGTTTCAGGGTATTGGAAGGTTCGAGCAAAAGATTGCGTATTGAAGGCCAAGCCATAAAGTTGTGAGAATTCGGCTTTGGAGTATCTGTTGCGGACGAGAGACGGTAGGTAGTTTTTGCCACTGAGGCGAAGGAGATGCTTCCAGACACCATTGTGGAGATGAAGTGAGTTAGGAAGTGACAGGGCAAAATCAATAACATGCAGATCGAGAAAAGGATGCCTTACTTCTATCTGATAGCGCGCCTTTTGCGATTCATTTTTTTCGAGTGCCATTGATTCATAACCTGTATGGAAGAGACCAAAACAGTGAGCATGGGCAAGATTGGACACATAAGTTTCAGAGGTACCTGCAAAAAGTCGTGCAGTTAAATTAATTTTTTTGGAAAAATCATTTGATATCCAGGAGGGGTATAGTGGTGTTCTTCTCCTCCTTTGCATGATTCTTTTCCGAACACAAAGTGGAAGGATAGGCCATACCAAAGAGGCGGACATGCTTTTACAAGTTTTTATACGGTCTTCTCGAAAATTACTTGCGAAATTATGTATAAATCCTACAAAGTCTTTTTCAAGAAGCAAGTCCAGATAGATATGGTCGCTGCCGGTAAACCATTCGTCACCGCCAATACCGGACAGTAGCACCCTACTGTAATTCTGTTGGACATTTTCCAGCAACGGTTCGCTGTTCGAGAGATTGGGGGGGTCAGGCAAGGTAAATGTTTCCTGTATCTGTTGCTGCCAATCTGGTAACCGAGGCTGGGAGGCATCTATATAGTGCACCTGGATGCCGAGGTGTTTTTCGACGCTTTCGATATAGTTACGTTCGTTACAGGCAAGTCCGGGATAAACGAGCGAGTGGACCAGGAATGTGTTTTTCTGTTCTGCAGACGCGATCGTATGGGCCATGCCGACGATGGATGATGAGTCCAGGCCACCACTTAATTCAAAGGAAACAGGTCGGTGGGAACGAAGGCGGCAGGTGATGGCTGTGGCAAAGATCTCCTGAAAATGTTCCACATAATCGTTTTCATTCCGGTAGCGCAATCGCTGCTGAAAATCGGGCTGCCAATATCGCCGAATACGAACCGTTTCAGGAGTAATGGTCATGCTGTGAGCAGGCGCCAGCCGTTGGATGTCACGAAATAACGTTTCGGTTTTACTGATAAATCTGGCTGCCAGGTATTCTCCGATGACCCCTTCGTTGGGCTCCCTGGAAATACTGGGATGCATGGCAAGGGTTCTAATCTCGCTACTGAAAGCAAATAGCCGCTCAGACAAGCAGTAATGAAAGGGCTTGACGCCAAGATGATCACGAACACAGAAGAGCTTATTCTTGCCTCGATCCCAGATGACAAAGGAAAAATCACCTAGAAATCGATCTACGCATTCTTCACCCCATTTATCATAGGTGGCTAGGATAATGCGGCTATCGGAGATTTGGCTTTGTTTGTCCAGGCCAAGGGCATTGAGCAGTTCGTCCCGATTATCGATACGAGCATCAGCAGTGATGGTAAGACTGGCTGCGTGATCGTGGTATGGCAACTTTTCCTGCAAAGATTCTGTTGTTGTATGGAGAGCGTTGTGACCGAGAAGAACATGGTCTTTTGGCCAGATATTCGTCCCATCAGGTCCTCTGTGTGCAGTCAAGTTTCCCAGTCGATGCCATAACTGGCAATCAACAGGTTGGCCATTTCGTTGATATGTCCCGAATATTCCACTCATGCTAATTTATCACCAGTGGTTAATGCTTTGCACACGCAGAATGAATTGTTTCACATACCGCTGGCAGGCTTTTGTAATCTTTGGGATAATAAAGATTGAAAAAAGGAATATTCCCGGTTTTCCAGATACGGTCAATGTTTGCAAATTGTCTGCGTATAAATGTTTGATCAGTAATATCCAGGGGGAAACAGTGTTTATTCACCTCCATGAACTTGTCTAAACCTTTTACCGGAGTACATAAACAATGATCTACTGTATTCATTGATTTGGATCCCCTAAGAAAAAAAATAGCCTTAACTGGGTTCACCGGACATTGGCTGTGGTTGTCAGAGTGGAAATATAACCGGGTTTTCCACCCATCATTAATGGTGAACTGATCCCTTGGCAGATCAAGTCCGGTGATGGAATCGGGCCACAGGCGCGCCCCGATATAGTTAGGAATGCAGGTGATCCGGCTGTCTGTTATTCCCAATTTGACGCAATCGTCGGTAAGAAGTGAACAACCATATTGTTGGAGCACCATGGCCAGTGTCGATTTTCCTTGCCCGGATTCACCAAGAAAGAGCCATGTATTTTCATGGAAACAAACTGCGCTTGCATGTAAAATCATTGCTCCCTGATGACTGAGTAGTCTCGGTACTACCTGATCCAGAAGGAGATGGCGTAGGATAAACGTGCTGGCGGAATTCTCGAGAAATCCTGTAATTATCTTCTCTTCAATGGATATTTCAAATTCTGCGATACCAGGAAAGCGCAAATAGTATAAGCCGCTTTTTTTACCGCAAGACAGGTTCACCGCCCCATTTGGCAAATACCAATGATGGAACCACTGGGGTTCTGGTGCAGAATTTCGAGGGGCAGGGCTGCAGCGAAAGGTGAGTGTGAGAGTGTCAGAACCAATAGTGCCTTCAAAGGGTATTAGCTCCGGAAGTTCTATGGAACTTTCCAATATGCAATCAAATATCTGATATGTGTAAGGGGTGGTTGTCATTTCTGTGAGTATTTTGTCCGTCTTAGCAGTAAAGCGGTAGCTCCCGGTATTGTTTCAGGTCAGGGCGTTCTCCTATCAGTATAGTGCCATCCAGACTCAACCAGGCATGGGCTGCAAATATCTGTTGGTTGTCACGGGACACACCGATATGTAGCCTGCTTTTGTGGCCGTACTTTGCCAGGAGGATCTGCCCGGCCAGAGCCTTGGACAGGCAGGTGGAAAAGGGGACAAATCCGGCGGCTACATTCAGCAGCCGAGCAATATGTTCGGGAGGAACAGGGCTTGGGAAGGTACTATGCGGAAGACTGGTCAAGCACTGAACGTAGTCAAAAAGTTTTTGTATGGAACTTGTCTGCAGACGGATCCGATATGATGCCAGCAAATACAAGGCATGAAAAAAAAGAAGTTTTTCCCTGCTCGGCAAACGGATAAATTTAGCTAGTTTTTCCATTTTTCACGATAATCAATTTGTTGTCGGCAAGATCCTTGAAAAAGGCAAGAAGATCCTTGCGGCACACATCCTCTTCCACCTCGAATTCAGCCAAAATCTTCCGGCAAATATCCTGAAAACTTCTGGGCTGCTCCAGTAACTTCCAGATCAATGAACCCACCTCATCAAGGCCACTGTAGTTCCCTGATGTCAGATTCAGGATCACCGTCTCTCCTTCAAGCTCGGTGGAGATCTTATCTTCTCCCCTGCTAAGGATAAGATCATCGAGTTCTTTGTTTTCTAAATTAAATATTTCCATAAATGACATACACCACCACCTTAAATCTGGGGACATCCATGATACCTTTCCAATTCACTTTGCTTCTGGGTATTGCTCTAGGAGTTGGCTATTAGTCATTCTGTCAATTGATTTGAAATTCTCACCGACAGTAATAAGCATTATATAAATACCATCCAGTATATCCATACCATCTGCACTACCAAGAAAATCGTCGGCTTAATGTATACCTTCGCAACGTCTGGCCACTCTATCCAAAGCTTCTGATATCTGAATCAACTTTTTCACAAAGAAATTCATTATCACATATAGTGCACCTCATTGTCTATGCACTTTTTCAGAAAAGAATTCATATATGTGAAAGAAGGGGGTCAAGTCTCAACTCTTGACATCCTAAAATCATACGGCATGTCAAGCGTTGAAACCTGACCCTCTTCTTCTATTCGGCAGACCTCCTTAAGTTCACGGCGTTAAAAACCATGGGCTATTGCGCGTAAAATCGTTTCTATGGAATCAATCCGGTAATTGTGGAAAAATGAAAAATAGGGGTCAGGTCTCAACGCTTGACATTCTAGAATCATACGGCATGTCAAGCGTTGAGACCTGACCCCCTCTTCTTTTATTGACAGCACTCTTTATAGCACCTATAATAGCACTAATACAGCTAGGTGAGATACTGTTATTTTAGGGAGAATATTATGGCAACAATTACTGCAAACGACATCAAACGACGTGGTGTAGCTTCTATAGCCGAGATACTGGAAAATTCCCAGGAAGCTACTATTTCTGTTCGTGGCAAAAGTAAATATGTGGTTATGAGCATTCAACAATACCAACATATGCGTGAATGCGAACTGGAAGCCGCATTGTTAGAGGCAAGGGAAGATCGCAAGGCAGGCAGAATAGCCGACAAATCAATTGATGAGCATATAGCTGGCCTTAAGAATGGATAACTTCAAGATCATTTTTACCGAAAGTTATGTACGAAGATCGAAAAAATATTTCAAAAAACATCCCGAGCTTCTCTCTCAGTATGGAAAATGTTTGCAGCTTATGGAGATAAATCCATTTCATCCGTCACTTCGGCTTCATCCTCTGCGAGGTAAGTTTAGCGGTTTATATTCTGTATCAATAACTCTGAGCTATCGCCTTACCATTGAGTTCCTTATTGAGAATAAAGAAATCATTCCGATACATATCGGTACTCATGATGAGGTTTATTTCTGAATGAAAAATAGGGGTCAGGTCTCAACTCTTGACACATCGATAAACTTTGGTATATCTTAAAGGTCAAGAAAACCAGTGCCACAAGGAGGACTGACATGGCTCGACCTTTAAGGTTGCAATATCCCGGTGCATGTTACCATGTCACCTCACGGGGGAATGAAAAGAAGCCCATTTTCAGGAACCAAAAGGATCGAGAGAAATTTCTTGCCTATCTGGAATCGGCAGTAGTTCGTTATGGTGCGATCATTCATGTATGGTGCCTTATGGGCAACCATTACCACCTCTTTCTGGAAACCCCGGCCGGCAACCTCTCGCAGATTATGAGACACATTAATGGAGCTTATACGACCTATTTCAATATCAAATGGAAAAGGACGGGGCACCTGTTTCAAGGAAGGTACAAGGCCATCCTCGTCGAAGCCGATCAATATGCCACCGAGCTTTCCCGGTACATTCATCTCAATCCGGTAAGAGCGGGAATTGTCGATACGCCGGAAGGGTATCTCTGGTCCAGCTATCGGAGTTACATAGGCCAAAATACTACGCCAGCCTGGCTAAAAACAGAATTCATCCTCGGCTATTTCGATGGCAAGACAGGCGGGCGCGAAAAACGAATATAGGGAATTTGTCAAAGAGAGACTCAAGAGTGAATACGACAATCCATTACTGGCAACTGTAGCCTCTACCCTCTTGGGAAGCCCGGATTTTGTCAGGGATGTAGCCGTGAGATATCTAGGCGAAAAACAAGATAACCGTAACGTCCCGGCTGCGAGAGGATTGCTGCAGCGGCCTTCAATTGATGAAATTCTCCAAAAGGTACAGGCGGAACTCTCTGGAGTAAAGCTCTTGAAAAATATCGGCATTTATTGTTGTCATAGATACAGCGGAGCAAAATTGAAGGAAATCGGAGACCATTTCGGGATAAGTGGCGCTGCGGTATCCCAGGCAAGTAGGAGGCTGGTGTTAAAAGCAGAGACAGATCCGCGATTAAAGAAACTCATAAAACGACTGGAAAACACTCTGGGTTTTGTCAAGAGTTGAGACCTGACCCCTCTAAACGATATATCCCTGATCTTCCAGATATAACAGTATTTCCTGCACTGCCTCCATAGGCGTCATATTGGTTGTATCGATTGTCAATTCGGGGTTTGAGGGTGGAATGTAAGGATCAGTGATTCCGGTAACTCCTTTGACCTTGCCCGCCCGTGCCTTGGCATATAATCCTTTGCGATCCCGCTGTTCGCAGACCGCAAGAGGCGTTGACACATGCACCTCGATATAGCCACCATAGCGGGAAATCAACTCCCGGTTGGCCTGCCGCGATTCCTCATAGGGGGCAATAGGCGCACAGAGTGCAATCCCGCCATTTTTGGTGATCTCACTGGCTACAAAACCAATGCGGGTAATATTGAGGTTACGGTGTTGCTGTGAAAAGGTCAGTTCAGAGGAGAGGTTTTTCCTGACGATATCACCATCCAGCAGGGTCACCGGCCGGTCACACATCTCCAGGAATTTCACCAGCAATACCTTGGCAATGGTCGACTTGCCGGAACCGGAATAGCCGGTCATAAAGATGGTAAATCCCTGCTTTGAGCGCGGAGGGAATGAACACTGCAGCTGATCGACCACCTCCGGATAGGAGAACCAGGTGGGGATATCCTCGCCGAATATCATCCTGCGTCGCAATTCACGCGATGAAATGGTTGCCACCATCTCGCTGTCCACTTGATCGAGCACCACGTATTTTTTCAGCTCCTGGTGGTAGCCCATTTCCCGTTGGGGCACCATGGCAATACCGGTTTCCTCCGCGTAGTCGGCCACCATCTTCTGCGCGGCACCCCGCTGATAGAAGCGCTCTCCTCCATCACTTCCAGCCAAGGGATCGGCATGGTCGTCAGCCACCATAAAATGGCTGCAGCCAAAGTTTCTGCGGATGATAGCCTGCCACAACGCCTCTTTTGGCCCGGCCTTCCGGCTGGCAAAGGGTGTCAGCCCAAGCTTGATCATGTTTGGTGGAAACTTTTCCGTGAAGGCCTGGTAGCAGCGAATTTGTGTGTAATAATCGAGATTTCCGGGGTGGCTGAGATCGGCCACCGGCTGGAGAAAAATTGCCGCGCTCGCCTCTCTTGCCGCAGCAAATACCATCTCCCGGTGGGCACAATGCAGATACTCATCGGTATGGAAACCAAGCACCTTTCGCCAGCCGTTCATGGTGAAGGTGCGCACCGTCTCGGAAGGGCTCAGACGCAAGTGCTGAAAATCATAATGGATAGGCAGGCTGACCCCTTCCAGGATACCGGAAACATACCAGTCGCCAACCCGGTCATAAAGCTGCCTCACACCTGGATGTGCTGCCGGATCTTCCGTACCATAAACTGACAAGGCTTCCCTTTTCTTGTCTGGCTGCCAGATATCTTCCACTGTCAAAAGTGCCAGCAGAAACCCTTCCTCATCATTGAGAGCGACTCTATCTCCCGCGCTCAGTTCCGTAGCCTTCTGCTCATTCACATCAAGACAGATAGGCATCGGCCAGACAGTACCATCTGCCAGACGCATCTTCTCAACAACCGAATCATAATCCTCTCGACCGAGATATCCATTCAGCGGATAGAGACCTCGATTCAACAACAGCTCCAAGTCACATAACTGCCGCGACGACAAATCTATCACCTTACATTCCAGAGCTTCAGCCCGTAGCGCTTCGACCCTCCTGAAATGAACAAGTAAGCTATCTGAATAATTATGATCCACTCTGTTCCCTAATTTTTTATTCATGGTTTATCACTTTGACACCCCACAAGGGGGTTTAAGTATCTTCACGAAATTCATTCTTAAAAAACAAGAAACGAATTTCTAAGGTACTACTTGATTCAGGCAAAAAGCTCCGCATCAGCCAACAACGGAGCCGCCGCGTCTTTTGCTGCCAAGGTGGGTTCTCCTTTGAGAGGCCAGTCTATGTTCAGCGCAGGATCAGACCAGAGCAAACTGCGCTCATGCTCTGGAGCATAGTAATCAGTGGTTTTGTAGAGAAACTCTGCAGTTTCACTCAAGACCATAAAACCATGAGCAAAACCCTCAGGTATCCAGAGTTGCTTTTTGTTTTCAGCTGAGAGTGTTTCAGCCGTCCAGCGTCCGAACGTAGGCGAACTTCTACGAATATCCACAGCCACATCAAACACCTCGCCCTGCACCACACGGACTAATTTACCTTGCGGTCGCACAACCTGATAATGCAGGCCGCGCAATACATTTTTCACAGAGCGGGAGTGGTTATCCTGAACAAAAACTACATTTCCGCCAACCAGGTCGTTGAACTGCTGTTGATTGAAACTTTCGAAGAAAAAGCCTCGCGCATCACCAAAAACCCGTGGCTCAATGAGGCACAGCCCGGGAATATCAAGAGGGGTAACCTTCATCTACCAATTCCCTCCCGAAGCAGCTGTAACAAGTATTGACCGTAACCGTTTTTTACCATGGGATCAGCGAGTCGTTCCACTTGGGCGCCGTCTATCCAGCCCTGCCGATAGGCTATTTCTTCAGGGCAGGCGACCTTAAAACCCTGCCTTTTTTCAAGAACGGAAATGAACTTACCAGCATCCAACAGCGAATCATGGGTGCCGGTATCGAGCCAAGCGTAGCCTCGGCCCATGATTTCGACATTGAGCCGGCCTTCTTCCAGATACAAGCGGTTGAGATCGGTGATTTCCAGCTCGCCACGACCAGAGGGTTTAAGGGACTTAGCCAGTTCTACAACCTGATGGTCATAGAAATACATACCGGTGACGACGTAATTGGACTTCGGTTTTTTGGGCTTTTCCTCCAATGACAAAACCTTTCCTTCGGCGTCGAATTCAACCACACCGTAACGCTCCGGATCCTGCACACGGTAGGCAAACACACTCGCCCCCTGGGTGCGGGCCAGGGCACTGCCAAGCAGATGATGAATATCGTGACCATAAAAGATGTTATCGCCCAATATCAGGACCGAGGGGTCATTGCCGATAAACGATTCACCAATAATATAGGCTTGCGCCAGGCCTTCAGGTGATGGCTGCACGGCGTATTGCACGTTCAACCCCCACTGGTCGCCGGTACCAAGAAGTTGTTCGAAACGTGGTGTATCCTGAGGGGTGGAGATAACCAGAATGTCTCGTATCCCTGCCAACATGAGTGTGCTCAGCGGGTAATATATCATGGGCTTGTCATACACCGGCAACAGTTGCTTGGAGACTGCCAAGGTAGCAGGGTGCAGACGAGTTCCTGCTCCGCCGGCAAGGATTATACCCTTGCGGTGTGGAGTGACAATTGGTTTAGCGACGATGTTGGGAGTATAGGGATTTGCCATGATTATTTTTTATTGATTAGCTCGTTTTTGTTGATTATTTCAGCTACAACACGCTTGGCGTGCAGCTGCCAGGACGGTAATACCAGATCAAAGGTTTCGCATATTTTTTTGGTTGTAAGCTGCGAATTAGAGGGACGCTTTGCGGGAAGTGGGTACTCTGAGGTGGGGATAGCAAGTACATTTTCCGAGGTTGCACGCAGCTGGACTCCATGACCAAGGGCTTCATCAAGAATAAACTGGGCAAAGCCATGCCAGCTGGTGGTTCCACTTGCTGCAAGATGATATATTCCACCCCATTGAGAGGCAAAGGCCGCATCGGTTTTTAATCGATAAAGGCAGCATGCAGTGACGTCGGCAAGAAGCTCAGCACTTGTTGGAGCACCAACCTGATCATACACAACTTTTAGCCCATCACGCTCTTTAGCCAACCGAAGCATGGTTTTGATGAAGTTATTACCCCTGGCAGCATAGACCCAACTCGTCCTGAAGATAAGATGCCTGCAACCGGACGCAAGGATACCCAATTCGCCCGCAAGCTTCGAATGACCATAGATACCAAGAGGAGATGTGAGGTCGGCTTCCACATAGGCGCCTTCCTTGGATCCATCAAAGACATAATCAGTGGAGTAATGGATGAACCAGGCATCCAGCAGACAGGCCTCTTTCGCCAGCAGGTCAACAGCTTCACTGTTGATTAGAAAAGCGCGGTACGGTTCAGACTCGGCCTTGTCCACTGCGGTGTAAGCGGCCGCGTTGACAATAACCTGCGGAGCTACCTTACGGACCAATGCCTGCAAAGCTTTGCGATCCTCCAGATCAGCCTCGGCACGTCCACAGGCCACAACCTCACCTAGCACAGCCAATGAACGTTGCAGCTCCCAGCCGAGCTGGCCATTTTTTCCCAGCAGTAAAATTTTCATGATTGATATTGTTTCTCCACCCATTCGCGATAGGTACCGCTGGTGATATTTGCCACCCAATCCTGGTGATCAAGATACCAGCGTACGGTTTTCCGAATACCTGACTCAAATGTTTCGGCCGGCTTCCAGGCAAGCTCGCTCTCGATTTTAGCGGCATCGATCGCATAGCGGCGGTCGTGTCCGGGCCGGTCTGTGACGTAGGTGATCAGGGACCGGTAGGTAGTAAAAGGAAAACGGGTTCCAGGTGGAATCATTTCATCGAGGATGTCACAAATAGTGTGTACTACCTCAAGGTTTGTTCGTTCGTTCCAGCCACCCACATTATAGACCTCACCGGCTCGGCCATCAGCCAGCACACGACGGATGGAGCTGCAGTGATCAGCCACATACAGCCAATCCCGAATCTGTTGACCATCCCCATATACCGGCAAGGGTTTGCCCGCCAGGGCGTTATGGATACAGAGGGGGATCAGCTTCTCGGGGAACTGATACGGACCGTAATTGTTGGAGCAGTTGGTGGTCAGTACAGGCAAACCGTAGGTGTGGTGATAGGCGCGGACCAGATGATCCGATGCCGCCTTGCTTGCCGAATACGGACTATTGGGCTCATAACGGTTGGTTTCGGTAAAAGGTGGGCTTGCCGGATCAAGCGAACCATAGACTTCATCTGTGGAGATATGCAGAAAACGGAAGTCGTCTTTGGCCCCTTTAGTCAAGGTCTGCCAATACCTGAGCGCGGCTTCCAGTAAACGGAAGGTACCAAGAATATTCGTCTGGATGAAATCCTCCGGGCCATGAATTGACCGATCGACATGGCTCTCGGCGGCAAAATTTACAATTGCCCGCACCTTGTGCCTGGTCAGCAGATCCAACACCAGGTCATAATCAGCAATATCACCTTTAACAAAGGCGTGCCTTTTATCACCGGCGATGCTTGCCAGATTTTGCAGGTTTCCGGCATAGGTGAGGTTATCAAGGTTAACGATCGATTCTTCGTTTTGGGCAAGCCAATCGAGAACAAAATTGCTGCCGATAAAACCGGCGCCGCCGGTTACTAAAACTGTCATGGATACTCCTGGTTATAGGGAGGGGTCAGGTCTCAACTCTTGACATGCAAGGTGCAGCATGTAAAGAGTTGAGACCTGACCCCTAATTACGCGAGACTTTTTATATACCACTCTGCGGCCTTATCCAACCCTTTTTTAACCGAGAATTGAGGCTCATAGCCGATCAAGCTCTTTGCCTTTGAGATATCGGCCAAAGAATGGCGTACATCCCCTGCTCTAAAATCACGGTATTCCGGTTTTGCAGGTTCTGCGGCGGGATTGGCAGTAACAACGCGCTCTTTGATCAGGTTATACAGCTCATTGAGGCTTGTCCGTTCGCCAAAGGCCACATTATAGACCTGATTCGTTGCTGCTTCGTTGTCAATTGTTGCAGCCAGGATATTTGCCTGAACGCAATTTTCAATGAAACAAAAATCCCTGCTCGTCTCTCCGTCACCATTGATATAAACGAGTTCATTCTTGACCAATCCGGCAAACCATTTGGGGATAACCGCTGCATAGGCACCATCCGGATCTTGGCGTTGGCCGAAGATATTGAAATACCTGAGGCCGATTGTTTTAAAATTATACGTTCTGGCAAAGACATCCGCATACAATTCATTGACAAGTTTGGTAACGGCATAGGGAGACAAGGGGTTACCGGTTTTATCCTCCAGCTTCGGCAGATCAGGATGATCACCGTAAGTGGAGCTGGACGCCGCATAGACAAATCGCCGCACCTTGGCATCCCTGGCTGCAACCAGCATATTCAGAAAGCCATCGATGTTATTTTCATTTGTGGTAAGCGGATCTTCAATTGAACGGGGCACCGAGCCCAGAGCAGCCTCATGCAGAACATAATCAACACCAGCACAAGCCTGCCTGCATGTTTCCAGCTGACGAATATCACCCTGGATAAAAGTAAATCGCTGCCATTGCTCTGCACTGACGAGGGACTCGACTTCGTCAAAGTTGTGTTGATATCCGGTTGAAAAATTGTCGAGACCTACAACCTTCTGATTGAGCTTGAGAAGGGTTTCAAGCAGGTTTGAACCGATAAACCCGGCGACTCCGGTGACAAGCCAGGTACGGGGGGAGGACTGGAGTTGAGTTTTTTGCTGTTCGTATGCTTTTGGCATTGTTATTTTTATTGTTTTCAGGGATTATTTGATAGTCGCACCCCGCGAGGAATAAGCAAGGGGTATTAGTAACTATTAAACCTCATCCAGCAACTGGAGTAAATAGCTATAGACCTCCTCTTGTGTATTTTCCTGAACCGGCATCAAAAACACAAAAATTCCTTGGGAAGGATATTGCAAATCTTGTAGGGCTGCATCATATGTGTTAGTAGTTTACACATTATTTTCTGGTTTTTTTGCAAGAAAATAATGTGCCTAAAGATTCTTACACACCTCAATTCTTATCCCCATAAACAGACGTCCCCTCGTTTGTAAAAGGAAACACTATGAAGAAGGTGCTTTTGGTTTTTGCTGCTTTTCTCGTTGTTTTTTCATCCTCTCTGGCTTCTTCAAAGCAAACTATTGCACTCGTTGCGGATGAATGGCCTCCGTTCAACACCAAACAGGGCAGTGAGCACGAAGGTTATTTAGTTGATATAGCAAGAAATATATTTGAGGCAAACAATTATACTGTTGTTTATATGAATATGCCGTGGAACAGGGCTCTCAAAATGACTCATGCCGGACAATATGATGGTGCAGTAGGTGCATCAAAAACCGACGCGGCGGGCTTTGTCTTTCCTACAGAAGAACTTGGACGCTCTCAGATGGCATTTTATGTGAAGAAAGGAAATCCCTGGCGATTCAAAGAGCATGGATCGGTCGAAGCAATATCACTCGGCACAATAGCCGGTTACGACTACAGGGGCTGGTTAAACAAATATATAGCCGCCAACATAAATGATTCCAAGAAGGTTCAGATCATGACCGGAAACGAGCCGCTCAAACGAAATCTGACAAAGATGATGAACGGATGGATTGATGCGGTTGTTGATAATGGCACGGTGATAGAATATGTGGCCAAGGAATTAGGCCTTTCAGCAGAAATAGAATGTGCAGGGCGTGGCGAAGAATCTTCTTACATCTATATCGCATTTTCGCCAAATAATCCGCATTCAATCAAGTATGCAGAGATATTATCCGAAGGGATCATTCGCCTGCGAAAAAGCGGGGAATTGAAGAGGATTCTAGCCACATATGGTCTCAGTGACTGGAAATAACGGCAGGCGATGCCGTATCACCTTTCAGGAGGCTTGATCTCCATCTGCAGAATAGAGGTGTTTTTTCCAGCAAGATCGGGCTCACCCAAACGCTGCAATATCTCCCGGCGAACCTTACCCCTAAGTTGGATTGCTTCCTGCCAGTCTATTCCAGTCAGAGTGAAATGTATATTCCCCCAACCCTACTTACGTTTTCCCAAATGCAGATAGGCAAACAATGAGCGTTTCGTCAATGGTAGTGGATAGGTTTGATTAACGTATCGCATGTCCTCGATCGTATAAAAGGCATTAGGATTATATTGTTTGATAATGGCAATGATTTTGGCAAGATTCCTCCGTTTGGTGATACTGAAAATCAGTTTCACTGGTCCCGATTCCCCTTGTGCATCGACACTGGTCACGCCATAGCCTGCTTTCCAGAGAACGTCAACCAGTTCGTCCGCTTCCTTTAGGGTAATGATTCTGATCAAAAGGTTGCCAAGAGCAATTCTTTCCTCAAGGACCACACCGACAAAGTTTCCTGCAGCAAATCCGCAGGCAAAAGCGGCATAGGTCTGCCATGAATGAAGGTTCTGCATGACCTGGGTCACTGCTATTAACCAGATAAGGGATTCAAAAAAGCCGAGAAAGGCCGCGAAATATTTCAACCCCTTGGCCACAAAAATGATCCGCAGTGTACCAATTGATACATCAAGAATACGGGCCAGAAAGACCAGCGCCGGGAGGATTATATACACAAACATCGTGCTGTCATGCATCATTGTCATATGGTGTTTACCTTAAGGATTCGTTGAGAAATGCAGACTATAGGAGGGAGGAGCTAGGAGGTTGTCCCATTTTTTGATCGTCATTTGCATTATTACCTTCCCTCTGATGTACAAGCAATATATAAACTTAGAATAGCACTGTTCGAAATAGGTGTCGACAATGCTTAAACAACAGTCCCCTTTTCAATTCTCGCCAAACCTTTTCGGTTCTTCCGAATTAAGGATGCTTGATATTTAATCCAACTCAAGTCTTGATGGCGTCGTAAAAACTCTTCATCCGAAGTCTGCGCTTATCTGGTTCGTTGTTACAATATTTCTATCATTACGACGTACCGTATGTGCGCCGAAATGATAGAAATATTGCACGCCTCCAATATGAAGCTTTTTACTTATCCATCGGAAGCCGAAGTTTTTACGAGTTTGTCAAGTCTTGATTGCTGCATTCCGAGCTGGGGTCATTCCGGGCCATCACCATGGCAACATCGAACTATCTTGACTTTTTTATGCATAGTTTGATAAAATTATATGCACAAACACAAGGGAGGATGTCATGAGAACTACACTCGATTTACCGGAAGATTTGATTGAAGAGGCGATGAAAGCTACCAATATCAAAACAAAAACAAAAGTGATCGTTGCAGCACTTGAACAGTTGATCAGAAAGTCCAAAATAGCTGGAATTAAAGACTACAAAGGGCAAGTTGACCTTGATATTGACCTTAACGAACTCCGGGGTCGTAAATGTCGGTCCTAATCGATTCTTCGGTGTGGATAGAATATTTCCGCAATGGAAATAATTATAAGAGGGTCGATTTCCTTATTGATGAAAATTTGGTGGTAACAAACGACCTAGTTCTTGCTGAATTGACCCCATTCTTAAAGATAAGGCAACAAAACAATCTTATAGAATTATTGCACAATATTGACAGATTAGCGATCGATATAAATTGGGTTGAGATAATTGAGTTACAGTATCTTTGCCTTCAGAATGGATTAAATGGTGTAAGCATTCCCGACTTGATCATTGTTCAAAATGCGATGCAGAACATTTCCAAGGTTTACTCTCTGGACAAGCATTTCTCGAATATGAAGGGTTTTTTGGATTTTGAGATGGTGAAATGACAGGAAAGGGGGTCGAGATAAAATGAAAAGCCGGACACCATGTAAGTGTCCGGCTTCTTTACTGCTATCATGGTCGGGGCGGTAGGATTCGAACCTACGGCCTCCTGCTCCCAAGGCAGGCGCGCTAACCAGGCTGCGCTACGCCCCGACTATATTGAAAAAGGCTCGATTCAAAAAATCGAGCCTGAATAATTATGGCTCCCCGGGACGGATTCGAACCGCCGACAAGGTGGTTAACAGCCACCTGCTCTACCGACTGAGCTACCGAGGATCAAACGTATCTTCTGCGAATTTCATTGAAACAACATTGCCGCTGTTTCTTCTCGCCGAATCAACGTAGGCGGGCAATATATACTGCAGTAGAAGAGGTGTCAACAGATTTTTCTCTTGCCACCTCTATCTTTTCTCGTCCCTTTGCATCCCATCGAGTCCTAACCCCCACAAAGCACAGGGATAAGAACCGTCAGACAGCACTTCATCATTTCCGAGTAACGGCAAGATTTCCCCAACTTTGACAAGCCGGCATCACTTCGACAGAATTAATATTTACATGGGCCGGCCGACTGGCAGTCCAATAAATAATCTCGGCAATATCCACAGGAGTTAGCGGCTCGGTCCCTTCATATACCTTTGCGGCCTTGTCAGCATCGCCATCGAAACGGACTATGGAAAATTCACTTTCGGCAAGCCCTGGTTCGATATTGGTCACCCTAACCCCGGTTCCTTGCAGATCAGCTCGCAGATTCCTGGAAAACTGCTGCACAAAGGCCTTAGTCGCCCCGTAAGTGTTACCTCCGGGGTAAGGCCATGATCCGGCAATAGAACCGATGTTGATAACATGCCCTTCGCCCCGCGCAACCATCCCTGGAAGAATCCGCCTCGTCATGTACAGCAATCCCTTGATATTGGTATCCACCATGTTTTCCCATTGGTCAAGATCCGCATCCTGGGCGGGCCCCAGCCCTAGAGCCAGGCCGGCATTGTTGAGGAGGATGTCGATATTCTGGAAATCCTGCGGGATGTTTTGCACCATTTCCTCAACCTGCTGCCTGTCCCGCACGTCGAAGGCAGCAATATGGACATTCGTTTTGCCGAATCTTTCCTGTAGCTCCTGAAGACGATCTTTGCGTCTTCCGGTAAGAATCAGCTTCCAGCCATTGCTCCTGAAAAGCTCCGCACTTGCCTTACCAAATCCTGAAGTTGCTCCGGTAATCAAAATTGTTTTTGTCATGTTATTCCCCCTATTTTTCGCTATAAGTAATCAGATAATCATAACAGCACAATACTGCACTCTTCAAAATTCTCAAAATCAATCGATCCCATTAAGGTCTGGAAAGAACATAAAATTTGCAATCCACTACCGCGAAGATCTATCATTAGAGAGAGGTCACTGCTTTTTTGGTTCGCAATAAACATTTCCGGTGGTCGCAATGGTCGATGAATCATACGAGGAGGTGCAGTAATGAAAAACATTACCGATTACATTTCTCCCGAATCCTGCAGCTCTCTCCCGGGACTCTTTCTTGCGAGAGTGTCAAAAACCCCCAATGATGCCGCTTATCGTTATTTCGACAAGGTATCCGTCAAGTGGTGCACAATCACCTGGCAGGAAACGGCTCAGATCGTTGCCAAATGGCGAAATGCGCTGCAAAAGGAAGGCTTAAACGCCGGGGACAGGGTGGCAGTCATGCTGCCCAATTGTCCCGAATGGATTGCTTTTGACCAGGCGGCACTTTCCCTCGGCCTAATCGTGGTCCCCCTTTTTGTCAACGACAGACCGGGAAATATCGCCTACATCCTTGAAGATACCGAGACCAAAATATTCCTCTGTCCGACTATTGACAATTGGCAACAACTTTTTCCATTTCTCGATCGACTTACCAGTCTGCAAAGAATAATCACTGTTGCTTCCTGTCAACACCAGGCAGATGACAGCAGGCTTACCTGCATGGCCAACTGGCTGCCCAATTCGCCGGAGAGCACATCGCCATACTCGCCGGTGATCAAGGAGACCGCAACTATTGTCTACACCTCCGGCACCACCGGCCTCCCCAAAGGTGTGATTCTCAGTCATTGGAATATCCTTGAAAATTGCTACGCCGGGCTCCTTTGCATGGATATCTACCCAGATGATACTTTTTTATCCTTTTTGCCCCTTTCCCATATGCTTGAACGAACAGTTGGCTATTATCTTCCGATTATGGCCGGAGCAACAGTGGCTTTTGCCAGGTCGATCCCCGATCTCGCCGAAGACTTATTAACTGTGAAGCCGACTGTGCTGATCGCGGTCCCGCGAATCTTTGAACGAATATACAGTGGCATAATCAGCAAACTCGCGGCCAAGCCGAAATTGTTGGTCGCGCTGTTCCAGAAAGCTGTAGCAACCGGCTGGAAGAAGTTTCTCTACCAACAGGGGCGGGGCGCTTGGTCCGTTTCACTGCTTTTCCACCCTCTTCTCGACGGGCTTGTGGCAAAAAAGATACGGGAGAAACTCGGGGGTAAATTGCGGGTCATCACAACCGGAGGCGCGCCCTTATCCGCGGAAATCTCCCAGTTTTTCATAGGCCTCGGGCTGCCGATTTGCCAGGGGTATGGACTCACTGAGACCAGCCCGATAATCAGTGTCAACCGCCGGGAAGACAATCGGCCGGAAGGTGTTGGCCCACCCTTGCCGGGAATTGAAGTAAAGATTGACGATGAAGATGAACTGCTTGTCCGTGGCAGCTGTGTGATGCAGGGCTACTGGAGAAATGAACAGGCAACCGCAAAAGCCATCGATGCCGATGGCTGGCTGCACACCGGGGATAAAGCCAAGATTGAAGATGGTCATATCCGGATTACCGGACGACTCAAAGATATTATCGTCCTCAGCACCGGTGAAAAAATTGCCTTGGCGGATATCGAAATGGCCATCGGCATGGATCCTCTGTTCGAATACAATGTCGTCATCGGAGAGGGACGACCGTTTCTTTCCATGCTTGGCGTACTCAACCGGCCACTCTGGGAAGAACTGGCCAAACAACTGGGTGTCTCGCCTGATCCGGAATCACTTGATTTACCGGAAGTGCATAGCGCAGTCCTGGCCAGGACGGAGAAGCTCCTCTCCCGGTTTCCAGGTTTTGTCTTTATAAAAGAGGTTTCGCTCAGCCTGGCCCCATGGACAGTGGAAAGCGGACTTTTGACCCCTACACTGAAACTCAAGCGGACCGAAATAGAAAAGCAAATGCATCATGAAATCAATAGGATATACGACCAGTAACGGTCTACTAACGGAGCTTTCAATCGGCCGAACAGAACCTGCGTATGACGGCCATCATCTCCATGAAACACGGATTAGCCTCTTCCAGGGGAGCTTCACCCGACTTGCTCTCTCTTGCGTAGACCGGTTCCTTCAACACCACACGGGCGTGATCGACCCGAGTGGCTTTGGGGATGATGAATGGAACAAACCGGTTTGCCTTGGTTAAATACTTCAAGTCGCTTAATTTTCTGACATTAATCACCTTGTCAAATTCCGACCAGGCAGAAAAGATGTTTCTAGCTTGTATGGTGTCACCAGGGTTTTTCAACAGCTCATCAATTTCCTTGATCAATCGAGCCAACTCCGCGGCGCTGTTAAGAGGAACCCGGTCATACCTGTAGGGGTTCTTCCCTGCCAGGGGGTTCCCGGTGTCAAAGAATCGGATGAAGGGGATTCGAAGCAAGAATTCACTGATGCCGCCGAAAATCCCAAAAGGCCCTGCATACAGCCCGAAAGCAGCTGAGAAGAGGTAGAGATCGCCGGTCACCTCCGAAACGGTACATGCCAAATAAAAACTCAAGGCTCCCCCCATGGATAGCCCGCCGACGGAGACCCGAGCCCCCTCTTCGGCGGCAGTCCGTATGGCAAACTGCACGTTTTTTTCCCATTGTGCAAGTGAAACCCCTGCCATACCCGCAGGATCTTTCAAGCCATGGCCCTGAAGCAGCGGCAGATAAACATTGTAACCAAGGGATTCATGAAAAAATTCGGCTATTGCCGTCATATAAAAGGGCGAATCGGTCAACCCGTGCACCAGGACTATGGCTTTTTCGGTTTTTTTAGTGTGCAGAAGTTTCCGGGGGTGACACCTCGGGCGCACTGTTTGCTCTGAAAAATAAGGAAACTCTTCGTAATATTCAGACCATAAGCAACATTTATCTTCATCGGTGGACAAGGCAATCTCTCCCAAACTCTTTATGTAGCAGGATTATCCTGTTAGTACCTTAGAAATTCATTTCTTGTTTTTCACCCCTCAAGGGGCACTGAAAAGAGTAAGAATGAATTTCGTGAAGGTACTTACACCCCTCAAGGGGGTATTCTTTATAATCCCCATGCCTTGAGGGGGACTGAACTGAGTCCCGGCTTTCTTCCCGTTTACCGGGGTTAGAGATTTTTGACAAACGCACCTATTTTCCTGAACACCTTCTTCGTTCCCTCACCTTTTATCAGCGTGTGCCGGTCACAACTGAGCAGACAGAACTCCTTGTCAGCCGAACCGATACTGTTGTACAACTGCATAGAACCCTTCGGATCGACGACCGGGTTATTTTCCGCTTGGATTACCAGGGCAGGTTGGCTGATCACCGCATACGCTTTTTCAATCGATTCGAGATACTCGCCAACTTCCTTTAATCCGACCACTGGGCTCCCGGGATCGCTTAGCCTATCGTGCTCACCTCGCTTCATCTTGTTGATAATACGGTTCCATACATCTATTCCGGGCATAAAATTGGTCGTAAAGTGCCGAAGGGCCATAGGAGGACAGAGTGCGAAAACTCCAGCCACTTCGCCAACCCTGGCAGCCAGATCCAGAGCCAGATTTCCACCGATTTCCAGGCCACCGACAACAACTCGGTCACAGATGGTGCTCATTATTATATAGCTGTTCTCAACAACCTCCACCCACTCGCTATATTTTTTTCCGGCAAGATCCTCGGCGGAACTGCCATGTCCCGGCAATCGTGGGGCATAGACCCATATTCCCCGCCTGCGAAGATACATGGCTAGCGCTCTCACCTCTTCCGGGACCGCGAGATAACTATGAATAAGCACCACTCCTATCTTACGCCTGAACGTCGGGAGAAGAAAAGGTTTCCCTCCGTACATTTTTTCATTATCACCCGCCTGGCCGTTCTTTCTACAATCTTCCTCGTACCGAACTTTTTCCTGTCGGAGAATATGCCTAACCAGAGATATCCTCAACAGAGATTTCGGCTGCCAGGAAAGCGCTTTAACAGTAGCTCGAAAGTTTCGTAACGGTTCCACCTCATTAGCCATGATTTCGATCGGATTGTTGATTCGTCCCTTATGAAAACTCAGCGGTGCAGAAAGTTTGGAACGATCACGGATAAGATAATTCCCTTCTTTTATGACTACACCTTTATCCAAGGCAAGTTTTAAAAAATTTTCATATTTGCCGTACCGATCATCGGTAAGCAGATGGGCCTGATTGTCATCAAGAGACTTATGCAGCAAAATAGGATTTGTTCCCTCATATTGGCTGTGAATTAAAGATGCACCATAAAAGACCCTCCGCCTAAAATCGAGTTCATCGATTCGCTTGAATGGATACATCTGTAAGAAAGTAGCAAACAAATGATCATGGTTGACGGTAGTCATGGCATAGATATCCTGCATATATTGCTGCATCAGATCATAGGCCGTTTTTCGCATTTTCTCTTTCAACCCGTCCGAAACTGAAAATCCGGAAATGCCCTCCCGTTCCATATCCTCTGTGAGCCAACTCTTGTCGATATAGTCGAGCATCGGAATGGGTTTGCCGCATCGAATGTCGAGATCTACCCCGGACAAGAGCATGGTTCCTTCAGCCATAATCTCTTCTACCATCCGGTCCGGAAGGTCTTTTACCAGCTTTAAGGCAATGGCCGAGGCGATATTCTCAGCCGCCCGCATTGGGTAATAAGTGAGGTTTACCGGCTGGATGGTGATCGGTTCAGGCTGGATTTCGTCGATGCTTTCAAGTTCCAGAGCATTGAGCATCTTCTGCAACTTGTCGGGAGAGGTCTTTGCTGTCTGCAGAAGATGCAGGCGATAGAGGTCGGCTCTCAGGCCAAGTGCAGCTGCCCCGGTGTGGGGCTCATGCATTCCTTTGGGACCGGCAATCATGAATTTGCCGCCGTCCATTATTTTTTTGGTCTTGACCATACTCCCTTCCGGGAAGATGATCCAATTGGCCTCGCCGGTGAGTAAGCTCTTGACGATGAGCTCATCACGCCTCGGATCCGAGGTAGACACCGCGCCAACCATATCCAGGAATTTCCCAAGGCCACCTTTAAAGAGAGAGGATGCGGCAAGCGACCAAACCGGCTTACCTGTGAGCCGGTAGATATAGGCAGGAAGCAGCATGGTCTCAATCCGGGTGAAATGATTCATCACAAAGATTGTCGGTCCCGTTGAAATATTATGCTTGTCATGAACGACAATGGCGGCCTTACTGAGGCGGGAGAGGAGTTTCACTACCAGACCGGTTGTGAAATATGCGGATCGATTCATAACCTGTTCCGGTATTAATGAAAAAACAACTGAAAAATCGAGATGTCTTATTGTAAAAGTATTTTCTAACAGGGTCAAGTAAACAACCGATCCTCCCCTCTAGCATTTTTCACTCTGAAACAGCCGTTTCAGGCTTAAAACTAACTGCAGTTGCATTTCCAGGGTATCTTGCCTATAATGACTTCAATTGTATACAATCAGAAAAACCATCACCTTGAGGCCAGTTATGAACCTGGATTTCACCTATACCCCGCCGGATTTCGAACAACCCCATCTCAAAGATAGCAGTTTGGCCACCCTTGAGCCCGCTCCGGCGGACGGAATTTCCCCTGCGAACTATCACGCCACATCCAACCACCCGGAGTATATCAAAATTGCCGGAGACAGATGGATTCTCGCCCGGGAAAGCCGTATGGACGCGGTGTTTGTGGTCAAAGACGACCAAATCCAGGTGGTTGAAGCAAGGAATTTGAAAAAGGGAGATATGGTCGTCACCGGAAGAACGGAAAATGGCGAGCAAGGGATTCTGGTCCATGAGAAAGGGTTTCAACAAAGCACTGCCAATGCGGATAAATTCAGCTTTCGCTCACGGGGCACCAGAGAAACGCCCTTTTCCCATTCCTATGATGCGCTCTACGAAATACTGAAACACGACAGAGAACACGGACATATCGTCTGGGTACTCGGTCCTGCCGTGGCCTTTGACAAGGATTCCAGAGCTTCCATGCAGGGGCTGATCGAAAATGGTTACTGCCATGGCCTGATGGCCGGTAACGCCCTGGCGACGCATGACATTGAAGCCGCGATCTACAACACCGGGTTAGGGCAAAACATCTACACCCAGGTGCTCCAACCCATGGGCCACTACAACCATCTCGACATTCTCAATGAAGTGCGCAAAGCAGGATCCATCGCCAAGGCCATCGAGACCCTCGATATTAACAACGGCATCATGTACGCCTGCGAGAAGAACAACGTCCCCTATGTACTTGCCGGTTCCATAAGAGATGATGGCCCCCTGCCGGAAACCATCGGGAATGTTTACGAATCGCAGGACCGGATGCGTGTTCATGCCCGCAAAGCGACTACGGTGATCACCATGGCCACCCAACTCCATTCCATCGCTTTTGGCAACATGACCCCGGGCTACAAGGTGCAGGACGACGGTTCGGTCCGACCGGTGTACTTTTACGTGGTTGATATGTCGGAATTCAGTGCGGATAAGCTGGCCAACAGAGGTTCCGCCCAGGCACAGGCCATCCTCACCAACGTCCAGGATTTCATTGTCAACTTGTGGAACAATCTGAAAAAAGGCTAAAGGTATGAAGAAGTCAGTCCGCATCATAGGGGTACCCATGGATCTTGGCCAGAACCACCGAGGTGTCGACATGGGTCCCAGTGCCGTCCGCTACGCAAATCTCGCCGGAAACCTCAGGACGCTTGGTTATGAGACATTTGATAGTGGCGACATCACCATCCCTGGTCACTATGCCCTGGCTAACACCAGCCTGCAGGAACGGCTGCCGCTCATTTGCAAAGGTTGCCTCGGTGCCTATGAACTCGGTCGAACGGCTGTTCTAGCAGGGGAAATTCCGATCTTTCTTGGCGGCGATCATTCCGCCTCAATCGGCACGGTGGGCGGAGTCACCCACGATACTGAGCTCGGCTTGATCTGGATTGATGCTCACGGAGATTTCAACACTCCGGAAACCTCCGACAGCCAGAACGTTCATGGCATGGCTCTTGCGGTACTCCTCGGCCTCGGGCCACAAGAGCTGGTCGATCTCGGCAGACCCGGCCCCAAGGTGAAAGCGGAAAATGTGGTGATGATTGGTATCAGGGATCTCGACGACGAAGAAAAGGTTTTAATCCGAAATTCCGGCTGCACAGTTTTCACCATGCGAGAGGTGGATGAAATTGGCATCCGCGCAATACTGTCGAGAACCATAAAAAAATTCAGCCACTTGGATAAAATCCACATCAGTCTTGATCTCGACGTTATGGACCCTTTAGATGCCCCTGGAGTCGGCACCCCTTCCCAGGGAGGACTGACCTACCGGGAAGGTCAACTCATCATGGAAATCCTGGCCGACACCAATAAACTCCACTCAATTGATATCATGGAGATCAACCCTATCCTCGATATCCAGAACCGCACTGCACAGATGGCTGTTAATCTTGTTTCTTCACTTTTTGGCAAGAAAATCATCTAATTAAGACAGATATTCTCAAATAGGACCACTCGACAAAAGAAAACGGCGATCTGCTATCATTTCTTTTTCTTTATCAAATCAGATTGATTGTTATCGGATGTTGCCTTATTGCGCTCTTCGTATTAAATATGACTTGGTAAAGTACTGCCCAGACAGTATACAAACCACCCTCTTATTATTCGGGTGAAAAACATTCAATTTAGCCTGGAGGAGAATATGAAACGTGTTGGGAAAATCGCCCTGGTGCTCGCAACCTGCATGCTGGTAGCGTCACCCGCCTTAGCAGCGAAAAAAGTACACTGGAAACTGGCAATGACCTGGTCAAGCACTTTGACCCCACTAGCCTCACCCGCTCCAAAACTTGCAAAACTTGTCAGTGAAATGACCGGTGGAAACTTCGAAATCAGGGTGGAAGGCGCCGAAAAACACAAAGCACCTCTTGGCATTCTCGACATGGTAAAAGGTGGTCAATTTGAAATGGGCCACTCCGCTTCCTATTACTGGAAAGGCAAAGATATCACCTCTGTATTTTTTACTACCGTACCGTTCGGCATGACTTCAGATGAGCAACTTTCCTGGCTGTATTATGATGATGGCATGAAATTACAGCAGAAGCTTTACGACAAATTTGACGTCCTCTCTTTTCCTGGTGGGAACACCGGCGTTCAGATGGGTGGCTGGTTTCGAAAAGAGATCAAGTCTCTTGACGACTTGAAGGGTCTAAAAATGCGTATTCCCGGACTTGCCGGAGAGGTATTCGCCAAACTCGGCGTCAACGTAACCAATATTGCCCCTGGAGAGCTTTATACTTCACTTGACCGTGGCACCATTGATGCCCTGGAATGGGTAGGCCCCGGAATGGACATAAAAATGGGCTTTCATAAAATAGCTCCCTACTATTATGCCGGCTGGCACGAGCCTGCCTCCGACATGCAATTTTTAATCAACAAGAAGGCATTTGCCAAATTGCCACCGGAATATCAGGTTATATTGAATACCGCTATGCGCGCAGTATCCGCAGATATGTTCGGCGAGAACTATGATGCCAGTGCCCGGGCTTGGGAAAAGATGAAGCAAGAATATCCAAACATCAAGGTTATGATCTTTCCGGAGCCTGTCCTGAAAGCGATGAAAAAGGCCACCGACGAAGTTATGGAAGGCTATGCTGCTAAAGATGCATCTTTCAAAGAAGTGTATGACTCTCAGAAATCCTATATGGCCAAGGTTCGACCATGGACCAAGATGTCTACACTATACTATCTCCAGACCTCTGCAATGGTAGGCGAATAATTTGGCAAGCTGTCCGAGAATGCCTTTTTCCAGCTCATTGTTAGACGGAAAAAATTGCTATTCCCGGACGACCTCCCAGCCATTCTGCCGTCCATCCCCGCAGTAGGAGGATGGACGGCTTTTTTTTAGTTATGAGATATGCATCGCCTACCAGGTCATGAAATACCAACACCCCACAAGGGGGTATAAGTACCTTCACGAAATTCATTCTTACTCTTTTCAGTGCCCCCTTGAGGGGTGAAAAACAAGAATTGAATTTCTAAGGTACTAAAGACATCCGCGGGGCGCAAGTATCGGAATTTTCCGGCCAATATGGCCGATGCAGGAGTAAGAGAATGTTAATAAGGGTGGAAGAGTTTTTTCAGCGGGTAAATCGTATAACAGGAAAGATACTATCGATTATCCTCCTGTTGATGACGCTCAACGTCTTTTTAGATGTCATTATGCGGTACTCTTTTCATAACAGCTCGGTTGGGATGCAAGAAATGGAATGGCATCTGTTTTCTATCGTCATCCTTTTTGGGGTATCAGTATCCCTGCTTGATGAGGCCCACGTACGGGTCGACTTTCTCTACGATCGATTTTCAGCCAGAAAAAAAGCAGTGATTAACATCATTGGTACTATTTTTTTCCTGCTGCCTCTTGCCCTGCTGATCCTGTTTGGTTCATTCGACTTCGTGAAAGACGCCTGGGACATGAACGAAATATCCGAAGACCCCGGAGGTTTGTACTATCGCTGGATTATTAAGGGAATGATCCCTCTGGCTTTTCTTTTTCTGATCTTTACAGCTGTCGGTTATATCGTGAAAAACATTAATATCTATCGCAGTCATGCACCGAGAAACATAGAAAAACAGCGGTATTCGGCAACGGAGGAAAGCAAATGATCGGTATAATAATGTTCATTGCCGCCCTGATGATGCTGACTATAGGCTATCCTGTGGCATTTACCTTTGGCTCCGTCTCGATTTTTTTCGGTATTGCCGCCGCTATTATCGAATTGATGCCGCATTTCAACATTGTTCTCATCTCGGAAGAATTTTTCCAGATGTTTTCAATGATGCCGTTCCGGATCTACGCCATCATGAACAACACTATTTTGATGGCGATTCCTCTGTTTATTCTGATGGGCATCATCCTCCAAAAATCACAACTTGCCGAACGATTACTGGAAGCAATGGGTATTCTTTTTGGCAAAATCCGGGGTGGTGTTGCAGTAAGCACCGTATTGGTAGGTACTTTATTGGCAGCATCGACAGGAGTAGTCGGTGCTTCGGTGGTGGCGATGGGTGTTATCGCTTTGCCGGTTATGTTGAAATACGGCTACTCCAAAAAACTAGCAACTGGAACCATCTGTGCCGCGGGGACGCTTGGCCAGATCATTCCACCATCCATCGTCTTAATCATTCTCGGCGATGTCTTCCAACAGCCGGTTGGTGATCTTTTCCAGGCAGCGGTTGGTCCTGGGATGATGCTGGTCGTGTTATATATCGTCTACATCCTGGTCTTGGCGTTTATTAACAAAGAGGTCGCGCCGCCTCTGCCTGCTCAGGAGGGGAGCCGTGCAGGCAACATTAAACGGGCTGTTCTCGCGATCTTCCCACCACTAACTCTAATAATTTTAGTTTTAGGATCAATCTTTGCCGGCATAGCCACACCCACGGAATCTGCCTCCGTCGGCAGTATCGGAGCGATTGTCCTGGCCGCGATGTACCGGAAACTCAGCTGGCAGATCGTTGAGGAGTCAGCACTTGAGACAGTAAAAATCACCGCCATGGTCTTCGCGATTCTGATAGGGGCAACCGCCTTTTCCATGGTTTTTATTTACAGCGGCGCCGACTATATAGTCGAGGAGATGCTGACCAATTTACCAGGTCAGAAATGGACCTTCCTGCTGCTCTCCATGCTAACGATCATGTTGCTTGGCTTTTTTATCGATTTTATTGAGATATCCTATATCGTCGTCCCTATCCTGCTGCCCATAGCACAAAAGATTGGTCTTGATCCGTTGTGGTTTGCCATCTTGATCGCCATGAACTTGCAGACTTCATTCCTGACCCCTCCGTTTGGTTTTTCACTCTTTTACCTTAAAGGCGTCTGTCCACCTGAGGTGCGAACCACCGACATATATCGGGGAGTGATACCTTTTATTTGCATCCAGATACTGGTTCTGGCTTCTATCGTTGTTTTCCCGGGATTTTATGGCTTTGGTTAAACCAACAGGCAACGACAATTGAAAAACAGCCAAGAACCCAAGGTGAAGCTGGATCTCAATCACCTTGGGTTTCCAGAAGTTGAAACATTTCTACGTCAATAATTTCAGCGAGTTTTAAAATACTCTTGTACATATTCAATGTGTGTACGCATGGCATTAAAGGCATCCTGCGACGATCGACGTCGAATGGCATCGAAGATGGCTCTGTGGTGAACTATGACATGCTCCAGAGCTGTCCGGTCCATATACATATGGGTCAGATTTTTCTTAATCCCGACAAAAAGAAAATCATAGAAATTGCGCATCAGGTGAATGAAGACTGGATTTTTTGTCGAAAATGTTATCGCCATATGAAAAGCTGCATCCGGTTCAGTGCCGATTTTATCGGTGGTCTCCAAATCATGCTCCATTTCCTCCAGACTCTTCTCTATTGCCTTGAGATCGGTATCGGTTGCTCGTTGTGCAGCCAGCATTGCGGCGTTGCACTCCAATCCCATTCGCACTTCCAGCAGGTCATCAAACGTTGCTTCATCAGTTGCCATGGCTGCCGCCAGAGGATTACCCGTCCGATTGCCGGGGGAACTGACGAAAGTCCCCTGCCCCTGACGATGTTCAAGGAGCCCCATAGTGACAAGCTTATTGATGGCGTTTCTCACTGAGGTTCGGCTCACTGCCATCGACAGAGCCAAGTCCCTTTCCGGAAGAATCTGTTGACCGGACTTGAAGGAGCCTTTGTAAATCAGTTCACGGATTTGTTCAAAGACCTGATCTGAAATACGTTTTGGTTTAATAGGTTTGAGATTCATTGCTTTCTTATAAAATTAGTTTGTGATATCGAATCGTTTTCCGGCTCTTTGCCAAGAGATGAACGAAAAACAACTCTCCTGCGACCTTGCCCCGGGACCACCCTGATTTTAATCCACTTCGCTTTTTCTCAAGGTACTAAAATCAGCTGCCGTACCGTACATGTCTGTCCAATATTGGTACTACCATTGACGATCAAGAGACATCTCAAGATACTTTAAAAGGTCAGGTATCTTAAGCAACAATTCCCATATACATTATCTATCAAAGATAAAGATACGTATCAAGTTTTTTCTTGACTAGTTTTTTTTATATGATAAATAATTGGTACTACCAATTTGCCAACCCTTGTTTGACTCTGTGGTAGAATGTAAAATTATCGTGACGTTGGCGATGCTGCGATGAGTTATTATTGTTTGCATTTACAGCACAATCCACAACAAGAATTTGAACCCCGGTAAACGTGAAGAAAGCAGGAATAAGTACCTTGAGACAAATTAGTATCTTGCAAAAATCAAGAAAATAATTTGCAAGGTACTAATAAAGCGATCCAAGCTGATTGTGGCACACTAAATGCAAACTGTTTCTATGCCGGAAGCAGCTATCTTCTGCTTTCGACAAGTCGAAATGAAGAATTGACCAAGCTTGAAGTACAAAGCAAAATGTTACCTTGCAAACGCTACCTTGCAGTTGGTAGCAACAATGTGGGGGGGTTACCCCCCTGGTTAAACCACTTAATCCAAGTAGAGGGAGGACAGAATGAAAAAGTTTAGAATGTTAGTCGGTCTTGCGTTGATCTCAACCCTGACCATGGCGCCTAACGCCTTTTCAGCTCGAGAAAAATTTGGTGCCGATAAACGCCATGATGAAGTGAAAAAAGAACTGCGTACTATCAAACCCTCCACGGCGGAATTTAAGTGGAAAATGGTTATGCCATGGTCCAAAGGACTGTTGTTTTTTGATATGGCCCAACATTTCGCTGACTCTGTAGCTCTTGCTTCGGGTGGACGTCTTGAAATCAAGCTTTTCTCAGCCGGTGAATTGGTCGGCGCCATGGAAAGCTTTGATGCAGTAAGCAAAGGTCAGGCCGAAGTGGGTCATGACTGGCCCGGTTACTGGAAAGGCAAAGATGAAAACTTTGTTTCTTTTGCCTCCGTTCCTTTCGGCCTCGACACTGAGGGTTATAATATTTGGCTCTATGAGCGTGGTGGCCTTAAGCAAATGCAGGATCTTTACGGCAAATTCAACCTCTTCGCACTGCCTTGCGGTAATGGCGGCCAGGAAATGGGCTTTTTCTCCAACAAAAAAGCAACCAAGATGTCTGACTTCAAAGGAATGCGTGTTCGTACCCCAGGTTGGTACATGGATATTATGAACAGCCTTGGCGCATCCGTCACCCCACTGCCAGGTGGTGAGGTATATCTGGCTCTTGAGCGTGGCGTTATCGACGCAGCCGAATTCAGTACGCCTGCAATAAACTACCCGATGGGTTTTGACGAGATCACCAAGTATGTAATCGAGCCTGGTGTCCATCAGCCTTCTGTTCAGTGTGCTGTCTTCTTCAACAAAGATGCCTACAACAAATTGCCTGCCGACCTGAAATATATCGTCGACATCGCCGCCAAGGAAACCCAGCTCTGGTCTACCGCATGGCAGGAACAGTTGAACATCGAAGCTATCAAGCTTTTCAAAAAGAAAGTGGAATTCATTAAGATGGATGACGAGGCTATTACCGCCTTTGCAAAACGCACCAAGGAATACCTTGATGAAGTCAAGGCTAAGTATCCAGAAGTAAAGACTACTCTTGATTCTCAGGAACAGTTCAAGAAAGACTTTTCTCAGTGGCGTGAAATCAGAAGTGGCCTGACTCCATGGCCAATTGATGATTACATTAATGGTAAGCGTATGCAGTAAAGAGTTCCTCCAGTGGCGAGGGTTTGATTACAGGCCCCCGCCACTTTTAATTCCCCGAATTACCCTTGTAGTTATGAAGAGGACAAGTCATGCAGAAAGTTTCCCGGGCAATTGACGCCCTTAATGAAAAAATCGGCTTTTATGGATCATATCTGGTATTGCCACTGATCGCTGTAGTGGGTTATGAGGTCTTGATGCGCTATGGATTCAACGCACCGACTTCCTGGGCTTTCGAGATGACCGTTTTTATTTACGGTGTTCATTACAGTTTGGCTTTGGCGTATGCTCACAAAAATGATACTCACGTTTCTATCGATGTCTTTGAATCTCGCCTTTCAAAAAAATCGCGCACGATTTTACGGATTTTCACCAACATAGTTCTGTTTATGCCAACGATTGGTCTACTGGCTTTTTACACGAGTCAACTGGCTTTTTTCTCGTGGCGGCAATGGGAACATGCTTCCAGCTCCTGGGCACCTGCTCTTTATCCCTATAAAACAATCATGGCGATTGGCTTTATCTTATTATTATTGCAAGGGATTTCCAAACTGATCCAAGATATCCATTCGCTTAAAGAAATAAATAAACTAAAATCCGTTTGATCCTGGAGAAAAGATACCAATGAGCGTAGAAGTCATCACCATACTTATGTTTCTGACCCTAATGGGTTCCATAGCCATGGGACACCCTTTAGCGATAACGCTTGCCGCAGTTGCTACTTTCTTCGGCCTGCTCACTAACGGTTTCGATGTCACCAGCTTAATAGGTCTTTTTGCCAACAATGCCTGGGGAATTTTTCTCAACTATACCCTGGTTGCCATCCCGCTGTTTATCTTCATGGCCCAGATCCTTGATCGGTCCAAGGTATCCGAAGGGCTTTTTGAAGCCTTGTATATTACTCTCGGTGGACTACGAGGTGGTTTAGGAATGGCGGTCATTGTTGTTTCAACAGTATTTGCCGCAACGACCGGCATCGTTGGTGCTTCGGTTGTCGCTATGGGTTTGATGGCTGGACCGGCTTTGCTTAAACGAGGCTACGACAGATCTCTCTCCGCAGGTATCATCTGTTCTTCAGGAACGCTCGGTATTCTGATTCCTCCATCCATCATGCTCGTTGTCTATGGTGGCCTGACTGGTCAAAAAGAGACATCTGTCGGCAATCTATTTGCCGCAGCCATCTTGCCTGGTCTGCTGTTATCGGGCTTATACCTGATTTATGTTGGCGTGCGCTGCTATCTCAGACCCCAGGACGGTCCGCCGATCCCTGCGGCAGATCGGACCGCAACCGGCATGCAAAAATTTACCATGACCATGAAGAACTTTGTTCCTCCGTTCGGTTTAATCCTGACCGTCATGGGAACGATTTTGGCCGGAGTGGCCACTCCAACGGAAGCTGCGGCTCTGGGCTGCGTGGGCGCTTTAATTCTTGCTCTTGTCACTGGTAAACTGAACTGGCACGTTATTACTGAAGCCTGTGTCTCGACCGCACGGACTACTGCCATGATTATGGCCCTGTTCATCGGAGGAAAATTCTTCTCCGTCGTCTTTCTGAGCATGGGTGGTGGTGATGTCGTGGCAGATGTCCTGCTGGGAATGGATGTCAGCCCCTACGTTGTATTTACAATCATGATGGCTGTCGTTTTCTTCATGGGGATGTTTATCGACTGGGCAGCAATCCTGCTGGTTGTGGTGCCTATATTTACCCCGATTGCCATGGATCTGAACTTCAATCCGCTCTGGTTTGCCATGATGGTTTGTATCAACCTGCAGACGTCCTTTTTGACCCCACCTTTCGGATATTCCCTCTTTTACTTCAAGGGAGTCGCGCCACCGGAATATAGCATGAGTGATGTCTATAAAGGGATCATACCTTTCGTCGCCATCCAGGTCTTCGGATTAGCCATTCTCGTGATCTTCCCGCAAATTATCACCTACCTGCCGGATGTTTTCTTCGGGAGATAATCACGATCAATGGAGAGAAGAGTAGAGCGGAAGGTATTTATTTGTACTTAAACGAACAAATACCTTCCAACCTCCTGCAGTGCTCTCATTTTTTCCTCATATCCTGGACTGAGAAAAGGTCCATTTCCCAGAAGCACCGACTCCCGTAGCCGTATTTGAAAATTCCCTGCCTCAATTGCGAAAGTCCACAATTCCCTCCGTATGTATTCAGTCCGAAATTGCATATCAATGATTGCGCAACCATAGACAAAGAAAACATATTCCTGTATCATAAATTATACATGTAGTGAAAATGATACGGGGGAGCCATGTCCGCACAATTACCGAGCACACCAGGAAGTATGTTGTTTCGTCAACAGAATCTGCTGACCGAGAGCCAGCAGCTGCAGGCACTGCAATTGATCTTTCAGCATATTTACAACGGGGCCTGCGTGACCGATGCCGATGGTATTGTCACTCACTTCAACGAGCCTTATGGGCGGTTCCTCGGAGTTGACCCTGAAGAGCAAATCGGCAAACATATCACCGATGTGGTGGAAAATACCCGGATGCATATCGTCGCACAGACCGGTAAGACGGAGACCAATGCCAGCCAGTCGATTCTGAACGAGAATATGTTGGTCCAGCGCATTCCGATTAAGGAAAATGGCAAGGTCATAGCCGTTTTCGGTCAGGTAACCTTTAAAAATATCAGAGAAGTAGGCCGACTGGCGACAAAACTCTCAGAGCTGGAGTCTCAGGTCAGGCGCTATCAAAAAGAGCTCAACTCACTGCGCACAACCCGGTACTGCTTCGAGAGTATTATCGGTGAGAGCATACCTCTGCTTCGCCTTAAAAAAGAAGCCCTGCAGGCGGCGGCAACCAACCTCTCGGTACTGATATCCGGAGAATCCGGTACCGGCAAGGAACTTTTTGCCCAGTCGATTCATAATGCCAGTTCACGCAGGATCCAACCCTTTATCCGGCTGAACTGTGCAGCTATCCCGAAGGATTTACTGGAGGCAGAACTTTTTGGTTACGACAAAGGGGCCTTTACCGGGGCCAAATCCACCGGCAAACCCGGCAAGTTTGAGCTGGCCGACACCGGCTCCCTTTTTCTTGATGAAATAGGGGATTTGCCTCTGCAGATGCAGCCTAAGCTGCTTCGAGCGCTGGAGGAAAAAGAATTTGAACGAGTAGGGGGAAATACCATTATCCACTCCGATTTCCGACTCATCGCCGCCAGCAACCAGGACCTTGAAGGAATGGTCGACCGGGGTGAATTCAGGGCAGATCTCTATTATCGATTAAACGTAGTGCCTCTACACATTCCACCCCTCAGGGAACGTGCGGAAGATGTTGTTTTGCTCGCAAGGCACCTGTTGCAGCAGATTTGCGCAGATTCAAGGCAACCGTTGGTTAACTTCACTGCTGCAGCCGAAACCTTGCTGAAGCAACATGGCTGGCCTGGAAATGTACGGGAATTAAATAATGTTATAGAACGGACGATGGCCACCATGGCCGGCGACCGGATTACTCCTGCCGATCTGCCTTTTTATCTGCACCGAGGCAAGGAAACGCGCGGTCACGTCCAGAGTTCACTGCTGAAAGACGTGGTGGCCAAGGCAGAAAAGACTGCAATCCAGGATGCTTTGAAGATGACGGAGTACAATAAGGTCAAAGCTGCAGAGTTACTGGGGATTCACCGCACCTTACTGTATAAAAAGATAGGTAAATACAACATCTCTCTCATCCCTGACTGACCCCCGCAAAGCACGGGGACTCCGTTTAGTACCCCCTTGAGGGGTATAAGTGCCTTGAGACAGATAATTTTCTTTTAAAAAAATAAGAAAATTATCTGTAAGTTACTAAACATCGGCAGGCAGGAATGAGAAGTGTGTTGAGCCGGCTCCTAATTAGGCAGGTTTAAAATTGTCATATCCATAGTGGCGGGAACAAATATCCTCCTATCCATAAGCCGGGGAGCGCCTTTGATAATCGGTGCAAAATCCATCTGATCGAGAACATCTTTCTGAAGATCTATTCCAGGTGCAATTTCGATGAGCTCAAGACCATCCGCGGTAAGTGAGAAAACGCATCGTTCGGTTATGTAGACCACCTGCTGTCCTCTTTTCACTGCATACTCACCACTGAAAGTGACATGTTCAACGGTGCCCAGGACAAATTTTCTGATCTTACCTTCCTTAACGATGTGCAGCTGACCTTCTTCTATGGTCACTTTCAGTCCACCCGCTGTAAAAGTGCCGAGAAAGATAACCTTATGAGCGTTCTGACTGATATTGATAAAACCGCCGGCCCCTGACAGGTTGCTCCCGAACTTACTGACATTGACATTTCCCGATCTATCTGCTTGAGCCATACCGAGAAATGTAATGTCCAAACCACCACCATCATAAAAATCGAATTGATAGGGCTGGTCAATAACCGCATCGGTATTGGTGGCGGCCCCAAAACTGAAGCCACCGGCTGGGATTCCGCCAATAACACCGGGTTCTGCGGTCATGACGATCTGGTCGAGCATGCCTTCCTCATTGACAACCTCGGAGACCCCTTCGGGCATACCGATACCAAGATTGACGATATCACCGGGAGTAAGTTCAAACGCTGCCCGTCTGGCAATCAGCTTGCGTGGTCCCATAGCCATGGGCGGTATTGATTTCACCGGGACTTTGATCTCACAGCTGTAGGCAGGATTGTAGCGTTCGCCAAAAGTCTGCCAATGATTTTCCGGTTCCGAGACGACGACATAATCGACAAATATACCTGGTATCTTGACCTGCCGGGCGTTGAGTGTTCCATGGTCGGCAATTCGTTCAACCTGCACAATGATTTTCCCTCCGGAATTACGGGCTGCAATAGCGATGGCCAACACCTCCAGGGTCAGTGCCTCTTTCTCCATGGTGATATTTCCGGCAGGGTCGGCAGTAGTACCGCGAAGGAGTGCGACATCAATCGGCAATGTTTTGTAGGCAAGATACTCCTGTCCATCAAAGGATATCAGTTCGACCAAATCTTCGGTTGTGGCTTCGTTGATTTTACCACCGCCATTGCGGGGGTCGACAAAGGTTCCCAGGCCTACGGAACTGATGGTCCGAGGTTTTTTCGCGGCAATATCCCTGAACATAGTCGAAATAATGCCCTGGGGAAGATTGTAGGCGATGATTTTATTTTCAACAGCAAGTTTTTGCAGCTTTGGCACAAGTCCCCAGTGACCACCGATCACCCGACCCACCAAGCCCTCATGGCCTAGGTGATTCAAGCCTCTGTTTTTGCCGTCACCCTGCCCGGCAGCATAGATCAGACTTAAATTGCGCGGCTCGCCTGTCTCCAGAAATTGTTCTTCCAGGGCAATTGCCAACTGTTCAGCAAAACCGATTCCCACAAAACCTCCGGTGCCTATAGTCGCACCACTTTTTATTGCAGCGACTGCCACTGCTGCAGAGACAACTTTATCTCTGTTGAGTTTTCTGGGAAGTTCCCGGACCGGCTTGTTCTTCATTATTCCACCTCTGATAATTCGGTTACGTCTTTGCTACACATGACTTGGTGTTGCTCAATGACAGTATTATATTAGTGGCAATAGCAATAAATGTGCCGAAAGTAGGAGAGGAAAGGAAAATTGCCTATAAATTGAATCGATATGCGCACCGGGTAACAGCTGAGATGGCGTAAGACTTGCAATGTCCACTATTTATACCAAATGGGTACACATGATGTTTCGGCCAGGAAACCTGGAAAGTCTTTTAAATATTTACAACAAGATAGAGGGAGATTAATAAAATGTTGACTGTGGAAAATTCCGTTGCCGTCATTACCGGAGGCAGTGGCGGTATCGGTAAAGCGCTGGCCGAATTCTGGCTTAAGGAGGGCGGCAAGGTTGTCATTGCCGACGTCCAGGAAGAAGCGTTACGTACGACCGAGGCAGAGCTCAGGAAAATTGGCGTTGATGTGGCCTCTGTCGTCTGTAATGTCACAAAAGAACAAGACTGTTCGAAACTGGCGCAGTATGCTATCGAGAAATTCGGGGCCATCAACATGGTCGCACCGTTTGCCGGTATAACCGGGGATGGTTTGATGATCAAAACGGATCGAGAGACCGGCAAAGTAACCGGCAAGATGTCCCTCGAAGTTGTTTCAGCGGGTTATAGATATCAACCTGACCGGAGTGTTTCTGACAGTGCGGGAGTGTGTTGAACAAATGATCAACAACAACTGCAGGGGCTTAATCTGTCTGGTCTCCTCCACGGGATCACTGGGAACGGCAGGCCAGATAAACTACTCATCGTCTAAAGCCGCAATGTCGGTGATGCCTAAAGTACTGACAGCCGAATTCTTTCGACGCAATATCGCGGATAAAATCCGTTGCATGGCGGTAGCTCCAGGCTATGTCGGCACGCCGATGGTCAAAAATCTCGACGAGAAAGTGCTCGGAAAAATAATCGATCAGGTACCTATTGGTAGACTGATCGAGCCTGAAGAGGTAATTTCTTTAGTCGTCGAACTGTACCGGAACGAAGCAATGGCCGGAGAAACAGTATTCATCCACGGTGGCCTACGTCTTGGCTCCAAAGGTTGATGGCGTCGTAAAAACTCTTATTTGAGAATATTTCCGAACACGGAGGAATAACACATGAAAGATGTAGTAATTGTAAACGGTAGCCGGACGGCAATCGGTGCCTATGGCGGATCCCTGAAATCCACTCCGGTGGTCGACTTGGGTGCCGTCGTCTTGAAAGGAACCCTGAAGTCTGCCGGGCTGCGACCGGTTGCCGGCGAGCAGTGTATCAAATTTGCTGCAGACAGAATCCGAGATGATGGACAGGTGGAACTTGAGCGCAGATATTATGACTACGACAGCAGCTTACAACCTGTGGAAATTGACCAGGTTATCATGGGCAATGTCCTCGGTGCGGGGCAGGGCCAGAATGTTGCACGCCAGGCGATGATCAAGGCAGGAATCCCCAAGGAATCCAGCGCCACTGCCGTCAATAAACTTTGTGCCTCGGGTATGGAGGCAGTAGCCCTGGCGGTCCAGGCTATCCGTTGTGGCGACGCCGATGCTAATCCTTGCCGGAGGAATGGAAAATATGAGCCTCGTGCCCTATGCCCTCCCGGCTGCCCGATGGGGCCAGCGCATGGGCGACGGCCAGATGGTCGACCTGATGGTCTATGATGGATTGTACGAAATTTTCTATGGCTACCACATGGGGATGACAGCGGAAAACATCGGGGAGAAATATGGCATCTCCCGCCGGGAGCAGGATGAAATCGGTGCCCTCAGCCACCAACGCGCCGTTGCTGCAATATCCAAGGGACTGTTCAAAGATGAGATTTCCCCGGTATTGATCCCCCAGCGCAAAGGCGAGCCACTCAGTTTTGCAATCGATGAGCGGCCTATGGAAACCAGTGCTGAAAAAATGGGCAAGCTGCGTCCTGCCTTCAAAAAGGATGGGACAGTCACGGCAGGCAACGCCTCCGGCCTAAATGATGCAGCCGCAGCATTGTTAATTATGTCTGCAGACAAGGCCAAAGAGCTCGGTCTGAAAGCGCTGGTTAAAATAAAGGCGCATGCCTCTGCCGGTCTTGATCCTGCTTATATGGGCCTTGGACCAATTCCTGCGGTACGTAAAATTCTCCACAAGCATAACCTCTCCATTAACGATTTTGGCAGCATCGAGTTGAACGAGGCTTTTGCGGTACAGGCCATTGCCTGCATACGTGAACTGGGTTGCAATATTGAGAAGACCAATGTCCTCGGCAGCGGCATTTCTCTCGGCCACCCCATCGGCTGTACGGGTGCCCGGATCCTGGTCACCCTGATGAACCAGATGAAACGGGAAAATCAGGCTCTCGGCCTCGCCTCTCTCTGTATTGGTGGTGGTCAGGGCATGGCAATGGTATTGGAAAATATTTCCGACTAAGGCCGAGACCGTGGTACAATAAAACATATCCGATCTACTGCGTCCGCCTCAGTAGGGCGCAGTAGGTCTACTTGAGGATCCTCTTATGAGCGACAGACTTCCTAATGTTGATAACCTTTGCACCAACCCGGACAACCATAAATTACATATCTGCGAACTGACCAAAGCTGGGAAAACAACAGAAATTGACGCACTCCAACGCAACCCCAAATTCATCTGCGGTAATTGCGGTCAAAAATCAAATTCGGAAGGTTCTCTCTGTGCTCCCTGCCCATTTCATACTTGATGGCGTCGTAAAAACTCTTCATCTTGTTCGTTGTTACAATTTTCCTATCATTACGACGTACCGTATGTACGCCGAAATAATAAGAAAATTGCACGCCTCCAATATGAAGCTTTTTACTTATCCATTAGAAATCGAAGTTTTTACGAGTTTGTCATACTTGATGGCGTCGTAATATTCCTTCATCTGCTCTGAGCATGGCACTCCCTCTTTTTAAGGTTTTGCATTTTATTTTAAATTCCATTAATATGCGAGGTTCCATTTTGCGCTATCTACAACGCTGTCCGACAGCCTTGTAGATTACCCCGCAAAATCATTTCGCTTTGAGTAAAGAAGGAAACAAATGGCCCATTTCATAGAGCTCTACGACACCACCCTCCGCGACGGAACCCAGGCAGAAAATTTCAACCTTTCCGTTGAAGACAAGATCCGCATCACTCTTGCTCTCGATGAACTCGGCATCGATTTTATCGAAGGAGGATGGCCGGGATCGAATCCTGTCTCTGTCGAATATTTTGAAAGAATGCAAACCGTCGAGATGAAACATGCCAAACTGGCAGCCTTTGGTTCGACACGTCACTTTCGCAATAGACCTGAAAAAGACCCTAACCTTCTTGCCCTTCTCAAAGCTAAGACCGCCGCGATTACCATCTTTGGCAAGAGCTGGGATATTCACGTAAGAGATGCTCTGCACATTGAACTGGACGAAAACCTTTTGATCATCCAGGACACACTTACCTTTCTGCGTCCTTTTGTTGAACACCTCTTCTATGATGCCGAACACTTTTTCGATGGTTTCAAAAACAACGAAGCATATGCTCTTGAAACCTTGCTCAGTGCTGCGGACGGAGGAGCCGAAACAATCATATTATGCGACACCAACGGCGGCACACTCCCCCACGAAATACCGGAGATAATCAACAGGGTCAAACAGTATCTGGCAGAGAAAAATAGAACCGTACATCTCGGGATTCATGCCCACAACGACTCAGAGACAGCGGTCGCCAATACCCTTATCGCTGTCTCCGACTCCAGGATCAGACAGGTACAGGGGACAATAAACGGTTTTGGTGAAAGATGCGGTAATGCCAATTTAACCTCCATTATCCCCGCTCTGGTCTTCAAGATGGGAGTGGAATGCGAGGTACGGAAAAATATCGAAAATCTCTACACTGCCTCGCGTCTTGTCAATGAACTTGCCAATCTACCCCACAACCGATACCAACCCTACGTTGGGGCATCAGCTTTTGCCCACAAAGGTGGGATCCACGTCAGTGCCGTGAAAAATAATCCCTTGACCTACGAGCATATTGCCCCGGACCTGGTCGGCAACATTCGCCGAATCCTCATCTCCGATCAATCCGGACGATCCAATATCCTCCACAAGGCAAAGAAGTGGGGTTTAAAGCTCGAAGCTGACGATCCTGTACTGGCAACCATCATCAGCGAATTGAAAGAACTTGAAAACCAGGGCTTCCAATACGAAGGTGCCGAGGCGAGTTTCGAGTTACTTATGCGAAGGGCTTTGGGGCTGCAGCGGAACTACTTCAAATTTGAGAGTTTCCGGGTTATGAACCATAAATACCGGATGGACAAACCTCCGCTCACTGAAGCAACAATCCGTCTCTTCATTGGCGGCAGCGAGGTACATACCGCAGCGATGGGTGATGGTCCGGTCAATGCCCTTGACTGTGCTATTCGAAAAGCCCTCCTGCGATTTTACCCATGCCTCGAAGAGATGGAGCTGACCGATTACAAGGTCAGGGTCTTGTCAGGCGAACATGGCACCCAGGCACGGGTCAGGGTCCTGGTTGATAGTAAAGACCCGGTATGTAACTGGGGCACAGTCGGGGTTTCAGTAAATATTATTGAAGCAAGCTGGCAAGCGCTTGTCGACAGTATTACCTACAAACTGATGAAAGAGGATAAAAAGAAGCTCGGCTGACAAAAGAGCTCCGCAAAAGTTGTGCCGGAGAATCCAACCCGAAGACAAGACGGAAAGAGCTATGAAAGACGACAAACAATTTCCAAAAATCAATCCACTTGCACCAATTGTTTCCTCGGAGCACCTCACCTCGCCCGACTCTTGGCCTCTCAGTGAATTCGAATACGGAATGATCATCGCCCATAACGCCTTCTCCAGATGGATGATACGCTGTATGAATGCTGCAGGCTATGCTGATTTCAGCCCTCTGGATGTTTTGGTCCTGCACAATCTCAATCACCGAAATCGTCCGAAACGATTGATCGATATCTGTTTTGTCCTGCACGTTGAAGATCAGCATACCGTCAATTATTCATTGAAAAAACTGGTCAAGGGGGAACTGGTTGAGCGTGAAAAACGAGGAAAGGAGATTTTTTATTTTGCCACGGCGCAAGGCAAAGAGGCATGTGAGCGTTACCGGGAGATACGCGAGCGGTGCTTAACCTCAGCCTATCGAAATCTCGATAAAGAGGGATCGGAGATAAGCCAGGCGGCGGCTCTATTCAGGCTGATGTCCGGGTTATACGACCAGGCATCACGGGCCGCATCTTCTCTTTAGTGAATTAGAAAAAAGTCTCTTGTGCTTTTTACAAGAAACTTTTTTAGTGAATGAACTTATCCCGCAACGCTTTTGGGCGGGATTGGTAACTTCCACATTCTATTCTTGTGCTTTGTACTCAAGTGACAATAGACTCCCCTGCCGCCATTATTCTCTTCTGCCGTCATTCCGGAACGTAGCAATCAAGACGTGAGTTGGATTGAATAAAAAGTAAGCTTAAACCGTATGAACCTAACAAGAATCCCGCAATGCTTTCGGGCGGAAAAAAAGTCATCCCCCCATCATATTGGGCAATACGGTTACAATCTCTGGAAACATAACAATCAACGCCAGGCCAACCAACAACAGTAAAAAGAAGGGCAAGGCGGCATAGGCCACTTTTAAAATATCCATCCCGGTCAACCCCTGGATGACAAAAAGGTTGAATCCCACCGGCGGCGTTATCTGGGCCATTTCGACAACGATGACCACAAAAATCCCGAACCAGAGTGGATCTATCCCTGCCTGCTCGATCATCGGCATGACCACCGAAGTCGTCAGCACCACCACGGAAATACCATCGAGAAAACAACCCATGATGATAAAGAACAGGGTCAGTGCCCCAAGAAGCGCATGAGGCGACAAACTCAGGTCGCCGATCCAGATCGCCAGCATTTTGGGGATGCCGGTAAAGCCCATGGCAACTGTGAGAAATGCCGCACCGGCCAGGATAAAGGCGATCATACAGGAGGTTTTTGTCGCCCCCATGAGGCCGTCGAGAAAGGCCTGTTGTGAAAGAGACCCGGTATACCAGGAAAGCACCAAAGCCAGCAGCACGCCAACTGCTGCCGCATCGGTAGGCGAGGCAATGCCGGAATAGATTGAGCCGATCACCCCGAAAATCAGCAGACAGACCGGAATAAGCCTGCGGGAACGATGCAACTTCTCTTTTAGCGGCAGGAACGGTTCCCCCGACGGGATTTCCTTTGGATGCAACAAGGACCAGACCACCACATACCCAACAAAAAGAGTAACCAGGAGGCAGCCCGGCAACACTCCGGCGACAAAAAGTCTGGCAATCGACTGTTCCGTCGCCACACCATAAACTATCAGAATGATCGACGGCGGAATCAGCAAGCCTAAGGTGGCCGACCCGGCCAGGGTGCCCACCATCATATTTACTGGATAGTTGCGTCTGGACAACTCGGGAATGGACATTTTTCCGATGGTTGCCGCAGTGGCCGCAGAAGAACCGGACACAGCGGCAAAAATACCGCAGCCAATAATATTCACATGGAGAAGCCTTCCCGGAAGATAGGTAAGCCACGGGGACAGCCCGGTAAACATATCTTCCGACAGACGGGATCGGAAAAGGATCTCTCCCATCCAGATAAAAAGTGGTAAAGCTGCCAGCGCCCAGCCGTTGCCGGCACCCCAAATTGTGGTGGCCATTACTTCCCCGACAGGCGCATCGGTAAAGAGAGCCATCCCCGCCATTCCCACAGCCAGCAGCGAAAAAGCCACCCAGATCCCACTGCCCAGCAGAAAAAACAGCAGAAGAAGCAAGACTACGGTCAACATTATTTCCGACATAGCTTCCTTCCCCCTAACCGACTGAAGATGTTATCGATTCTACCCGATTCTCCGCTGTCAGGAGTTTTTCTCCCTTTCCTGCGTAGCAAGGTATGTTCCCACGACCCACAGCCACCAGTTCATCAAAAAGGGCCACTGAAAGAATGACAAGGCCAAAAAGCATGGCTGACTGGGGTATCCAGATGGGCACCGCAATCATCCCCGACGAAAGGTCATGATAGGTATAGGATTCATAGGTCAGCAGAGCAGTATACCAGGTGAAATAGAGGGTTACCGCCATTGCAAAACCGATGCACCAGAGTTCAACCAGTCTATGCAATTTCTCCGGCAATCGACTGACAAGCAAGACAACCCTGATATGCGCACCTTCCCGAAAGGTATACGCCAAGGACAAAAACGAGGCGGCAGCCAGCAGAAAACCGGTAAAATCCGCGTAGGAGGGAATGGTCAGACCAATGGCGCTGCCGGTCAGAAGGGTGCTGATCCGATCAAGCAGATTAAGCAAAACCTGGCAGACCACCAACACACAGATCAGTGCTATTGAGCTTGCACCAAGCCAGAAACTTCCCTTATAAAGAATGTCCAACAACCTGCGCATTATGTCCCCTTTGGTACCGGCCGTTACCACCAGAAGAGGCAACGGCCGGAGTTCTGCCACCGAGTCGGAATCAATCGAGGATCTTATTTTCCCTCGTAGACTTTAAGGAGTGCTGCACCTTCGGGGCCGGCATCCTTTTTCCAGCCTTCAAGCATAGACACGCCGATCTGCTTCAGCCCATCCATAAGTTCGGCACTGGGAGTAACAACTACGATGCCATTTTCTTTGAGGATGGCTGTCTTCTCGGCAGTTTCTTTTTTGCTCATCTCCCACCCTCTCACCTCGGCCGCCTTTGCAGCAGTCAGAACAGCTTGCTGGGTTTTCTGGTCAAGCTTTCTAAAGGCTTTTTTGTTGACCACGACAATATTTTTCGGCAGCCAGGCCTGAATATCGGTGTAGTGGGTGACGTAATCCCATGCCTTGGAATTTGCTCCGGTAGACGGTGAGGTGATCATCGCCTCCACCCGACTGGTTGAAAAAGCCTGTGGAAGATCGGGAACCTCTACCTGGGTCGGGGCAGCCCCGATTTTGTTGGCAAAAAGCTCCAGCGTTGCGTTATAGGTCCTGAATTTAATGCCTTTCAGGTCAGCTACGGTTTTGATTTCTTTCTTGGTGTACAGACCTTGGGGCGGCCAGGGTACTGAAAAAAGTGGCATCAGCCCCTGCTTGTCCAGGAGCGTGGTGATAATCGGACGCTGGGCATCCCAGAGTTTTTTGGCGTCGTCATAGTTGGTGGCCAGAAATGGCTGGGAGTCGGCGCCAAATACCGCTTGTTCATTTGAGAGCAGGGAAAGAAAAAACTCGCCAATAGGAACTTGACCTCCGCGTACAGCATTTTTAATTTCAGGATGTTTAAAAAGAGAGCCGGCGGAATGAATCTTAATGGTAAGCTTGCCATCAGTCGCCTTTGCCACATCTTCAGCAAAAATGGCAATGTTTTGGGTATGAAAGGTCTTATCCGGATATGGCGTCGGCATATCCCAGCTGGTGGCAGCCATCGCCCCCACTGTCATCCCCAAGCCAACCATTCCTGTTAACGCGGCTAAAGCATTCTTGCGTACATTCATACTCAATTCCTCCTGATGATGTTCGTTAGTTGTATTTACTTCGACTTCGCCCCCACAACATGCATATTAAACGTACCCCTTACAGAGAAAAGTACCACGACAAATAATGGTATTGACTTTCTAAACTATTCTTGCAATTATCACAGAATAATGACAATTTGTCGACAAAAAATCATTAAGCCTCGTTCTTTTGTTCGACCATTTATGATATGTCCATAATATCAGGATGTTGACAATTAGGAGCCTGTCCTAGATCAGGGAGCAGATAATGAAACAATGGCAGATATGGATTGATCGCGGGGGAACCTTTACCGACATTGTCGCAAGGAAACCGGACGGAACCCTAGTCACCCATAAACTTCTTTCGGAAAATCCGGAAAAATATCAGGATGCCGCAGTCCACGGAATCCGCCAACTCCTTGGCATCGCCCCCTCGGCCCCGATCCCCGAGCAGGTAATCGGTGCTGTCAAAATGGGCACCACCGTCGCCACCAACGCTCTACTCGAGCGCAAAGGCGACCGCACCCTTCTGGTGACAACCCGAGGCTTCGGCGACGCACTGCGAATCGGCTACCAAACTCGTCCTGATCTTTTTGCCCGCCACATCGTTCTGCCGGAAATGCTCTACAGTGAAGTGCTTGAAATTCCAGAACGGGTTTCAGCACGGGGGGAGATACTCACCTCTCTTGACCGGGAAATCGCCAAAATTGGGTTAAAAAGAGCTTACGATCTTGGTATCCGAGCGGTGGCCATCGTTTTCATGCACGGCTATCGCTATTCTGATCATGAAGAGCAAGTGGCCGAAATCGCCAAACAAATAGGTTTTGTCCAGATTTCCGTGAGCCACCGGGTAAGCCCCTTGATGAAACTGGTCTCCCGGGGCGACACTACAGTGGTCGATGCCTACCTCTCACCCATTCTCAGGCGGTATGTCGATCAAATCGCCGAACAACTCGGAAGCTCCGATAATTCTGGTCCAAAACTCATGTTCATGCAGTCCAACGGTGGTCTGACCGATGCCCAGCTGTTCCAGGGAAAGGATGCTATCCTTTCCGGTCCTGCCGGTGGAGTGGTCGGCATGGTCAAGACTGCAGCCATGGGGGGTTTTACCAAGCTCATTGGTTTTGATATGGGCGGCACCTCCACCGACGTCGCCCATTACAACGGTGAATTCGAAAGAAGCTTTGAAACTATGGTAGCCGGAGTGCGCATGCGTGCACCGATGATGAATATCCACACGGTGGCTGCCGGCGGCGGATCAATCCTCAATTTCGATGGTGCCAGGTACCGGGTTGGCCCTGAATCGGCAGGCGCAACCCCCGGCCCGGCCTGTTATCGCCGAGGCGGCCCGCTTACGGTTACAGACTGCAATGTTATACTTGGTAAAATCCAACCAAAATATTTTCCTCACGTCTTTGGTGAAAAGGGGAACCAGCCGCTTGATACCGAATCGGTACGAAGTGGCTTTCTTTCCCTGACCGAAACGATTGCCAAGGCTACAGGTATTCCGGCTCAGTCCCCCGAGCAAGTCGCAGAGGGTTTTTTGCGTATTGCTGTAGAAAACATGGCCAATGCCATCAAAAAGATATCTGTCCAGCGAGGCTATGATGTGACCGAATACACCCTTAACTGCTTTGGCGGTGCCGGCGGGCAGCATGCCTGTCTGGTTGCCGATGCTCTTGGGATGAAAAGAGTCTTCCTTCATCCCTTCGCAGGAGTTTTGTCGGCCTACGGAATGGGATTGGCCGACATCAGGGCACTTCGCGAAGTTCACCTTGAATTCCCCCTTACTCAAGGAGCACTGCAACATATCGATACTGCCTGCCATCCGCTGATTGCCGAAGTTAACGCTGAGGTCATCGCTCAGGATATCGACAAAAATCTTATCCAAATACTCCGCAAGGCCCACCTCCGCTACGAAGGAACGGACACCGCTCTCCTAGTTGATGTCGGCAGTCTAAAAGAGATGTCCACGGCCTTTGAACAGGCACACAAACAGCGTTTCGGCTTCATCGCACCAGAGAGAGGACTGGTTGTCGAAGCACTTTCAGTTGAGGCAGTAGGTGTAACCGAATCAATTATCGACGTGATGAAACCTGCAGCTGTCCATCCCGAGCCACCAATTGCCCATGATACGGTGCAGATGTTCAGTAGCGGTCATCATCATGACACCCTGCTCTATCTTCGTGATTATTTACTTCCCGGGCAGAAGATCATCGGTCCTGCAATCATAGCGGAACTGACCGGCACGGTTGTCGTGGAAGACGGTTGGTCTGCTGAAACGAACCACTTCGGTCATCTCATTCTTGAGCGATACCGAGAGAGGCCAAACCGGCAGGCCATGGGGACTACCGCCGATCCCGTTATGCTCGAGGTCTTCAATAATCTCTTTATGTCCATTGCCGAGCAGATGGGTGCGACTCTTGCCAATACTGCCTACTCAGTCAACATTAAGGAGCGGCTCGATTTTTCCTGCGCGTTGTTCGACCCAGACGGCCAATTGGTCGCCAATGCTCCCCACGTCCCTGTCCATCTGGGCTCGATGGGGGAATCGATCAAAACCATCATCAGGGAGAACCTCAACAGCATGCGGCCCGGCGACGTTTACATGCTGAACGCCCCCTATAACGGCGGCACTCACCTTCCCGATGTAACGGTAATCACACCTGTTTTTGCCATAGATAGACCAGAAATACTCTTCTATGTCGCCTCAAGAGGACATCACGCAGATATCGGAGGTCGTACTCCGGGCTCATCACCTCCCGATAGCCGTCATATCGAGGAAGAAGGCGTGCTCATTGACAACTTTCTTCTCGTCAAGCAAGGAGTTCTCCAAGAGCAACAAACCCGAAAGCTGCTTGGCTCCGGCAAGATATCCCTGTCGTAACATCGACCAAAACATGGCCGATCTTTCCGCCCAGATCGCCGCCAATGAAACCGGGGTCAGAGAGCTCCGGAAAATGGTGGAGAATTTTGGACTCAAAGTGGTCCATGCCTACATGCAACACGTCCAGGATAACGCTGAGGAATCAGTGCGCCGGGTGCTCGATGTCCTGCAGGATTGCAGTTTCGTCTACCCTATGGACGGTGGCCGGCAGATCCGGGTGAGTATCTCCGTGAATCAACTACAGCGTGAAGCCACTCTCGATTTCACCGGCACTTCTCCCCAGAGCGAAGGCAACTACAATGCCCCGACCGCTGTTTGTAAAGCCGCAGTGCTCTATGTCTTTCGGACCCTGGTTGCAGACAACATCCCACTGAACGAAGGATGCATGAAACCTCTCAGGCTGGTCATTCCCCCAAATTCCATGATAAGTCCGGAATATCCCGCGGCGGTCATCTCCGGCAATACCGAGGTCTCCCAGGCAATCACCGATGCCCTGTTCGGCGCGCTTGGACTCCTTGCCTCATCACAGGGGACAATGAACAATTTTGTCTACGGCAATGCCACCCATCAGAACTACGAAACGATCTGCGGCGGCACAGGGGCAGGTCCCGACCATCCAGGCACCAGCGCTGTACACAGCCACATGACCAATACCAGAATGACCGATCCAGAGGTCGTGGAATGGCGTTTTCCAGTGCAGGTTGAATCTTTCTCCATTCGACACGGTTCCGGCGGGAAAGGGAAATTCCCGGGAGGTGACGGCGTCATTCGAAAAATTCGCTTTCTTGAACCGATGACGGCAACAATCCTCTCCTCCCACCGAGAGACCGAACCTTATGGTCTCGCAGGTGGCGAAGCCGGGGAAAAAGGCGAGAACAGTGTTCTGCACCTGGATGGCACAAGCACACTTTTAGCCGGCAACGATGAGGTTTTTCTTTCGCCCGGCGACATTTTCATCATAAAAACCCCCGGAGGAGGCGGTTACGGAAAGCAAACGAAACCAGAATGTTACGATCATTGATGCTTAACATCATTACTACTGATGAGAAATTAACTCATCTATTGCGCCTTGAGCTGGATTCCTCATAAACATTATGGTATCTTTGCCTCTTCTTGTACTTAACAAGATGTTTTTGTGATACAATCCGATCCCTTTTCAAAGGAGAACCAAATGAAAACCCCAGTACGTGTCGCAATCACCGGTGCAGCCGGACAAATCAGCTATTCCCTTATCTTCCGCGTCGCAGCGGGTGATATGCTGGGAAAAGACCAACCAGTTATTCTTCAACTCCTGGAAATCCCACCCGCGATGGGTGCCCTGGCAGGAGTGGTTATGGAAATCAACGACTGTGCCTTCCCTCTGGTTGCCGGTATCGTTACCACCGACGATCCAAATGTTGCTTTTAAAGACGTTGATTACGCACTTCTGGTCGGTTCGAGACCACGTGGCCCCGGCATGGAGCGCTCAGATCTGCTGAAGGCCAACGGCGCCATCTTTACCGTTCAGGGAAAAGCTCTCAACGATCATGCCAGCCGAAACGTTAAAGTACTGGTTGTCGGCAACCCTGCCAACACCAACGCTCTTATCGCCATGAAAAATGCGCCGGACCTCAATCCACGCAACTTCACCGCGATGATGCGCCTTGACCACAACCGTTCGCTGTCTCAGATCGCTGCCAAGACAGGGAGCCATTCCACCAAGGTTGAAAAAATGGTGGTATGGGGCAATCACTCCGCCACTCAATTTCCTGACATCAGCTTCGCTACCGTGGATGGCGTTCCGGTGAAAGAAAAGATGGACAACGATTATTATGTAAAAGAGTTCATCCCTACTGTACAGCAGCGCGGCGCAGCAATCATCAAGGCCCGAGGAGCTTCCAGTGCTGCTTCAGCAGCTTCGGCAGCCGTTGACCATATGCGCGACTGGGCTCTCGGCACCAACGGAGGATGGGTCAGCATGGGTGTCTTCAGCGGCGGCAACAGCTACGGCATCAATGAAGATATCATGTACGCTCTGCCCATCACCTGTGAGAATGGCGAATGGAAAGAGGTTAAAGGTCTCAAAATCAGTGACTTTGGCCGTAAAATGATGAGTGCTACCGAAGCTGAGTTGCTCTCCGAGAAAGAGGCCATCAACGATCTGCTGTAAGATACCAACGGCGCATCAGTTCGAATAGGATAAAGGAAAGGCAGATTCCCGCTTGTCAAGGATCTGCCTTTTTTCTTTTACAAAAATTGAGGAAAAGCTTCGCCTCTCATCAACTCCCCGCTATGAGCGCCTGAATTCTTTTGCCGTATTCCTTTTTAAGGTTGTCGAGATAATTTTTGTCAATCTGCCCTTTCCAGGTCTTGACCTGATAAAATCGCTTTGGAATGGTAAAGTTATCGGGGTTAAAGCCGGTCTGTGCCCGCACCTTCCAGCGCAGTGTACGAATGTGTTCCGCGACTTTTGGAATCGTTTTGGAAAGTGTCTCAAAACCAACTACCTGCAGACACTCAGCCAATTGCTCCTCGGTATAGACGGATCTGGCAAAGAGACAGCCAACCATCGAGGTGAGAAAAGCCCGACCGGGCTCGTCGGCGATCAGGAAATCGACTGCGCGTTCTACATCTTGCTCTGCATTCTTCTGATCGTAACTGTAGGCTCCGGTGTCCAGGTGGGAGTGCCGAAATCCTAGTGTCTGTGCGGCAAAGAACAGCTCTCCTGTTGCATAACCGGCCATTTCCTGGCCGAGCACACAGCCAAAATCCCCGCCTCCATACACCGCTGCCGCCTTCAGTGTTCCCTGCCCAAGAAGGCGGTAAAAGTCGTTGCTGCCGCGGCCAAGATGCCGGGCGGCCTGCTGATATCCCTTTGCATCTCCAAAGGACAGGGGAATAAGAGTTTCTTTTTCAGAGATCAAACCCTGCTCCGTTGCCTCGGTCGCCCAGCCAAGTGCCACCCCGCCGGACATCGCATCAAGTCCCACCTTTTCCATGACATCAAGTATTCGCAGGACATCGAAACTGTTGGTCACCCCCAGCATGGTTCCGGCAGCAAAGATAGGCTCATAATCATAGGCCACCTGGTGAAAATGATAGCGGTTATCGACCTCCATCTTTTCCCGGATAAAACCGATGTGAATACAACCGACAGGACATCCGGAACAGGCCCCGTTACGAAGAAGCGTTTGGTCGGCGAAGCTCTTGCCGGTAATCGTCGCGATACCAGGATCGTTGGTTTGCTGTAGATTCCTCCAGGGCAGCGATGAGATGTCATTGAGCCCCTGCAGGTTGGCGGGAGTCCCGAGATTATGGTATTTGCGCATCATTTCGGTAGAAGTCACTTTCTGATACACATCCTTGTACAACCTGGAATATTCTTTTCCGGGTGGAATGCTGAAATCACTGTCTCCGTGAATGACGATAGCTTTAAGGTTTTTCGCGCCCATTGCCGCACCGCCACCCATCCGACCGAAATGACGATAGGTATCGACATTGATACAGGCCATGGCCGAACCAACCTCTCCGGATGGGCCGATACGCATGATCGACCGATGGCCACTGCCGGACTTGAACATCCTCCGGATCAACTTTCCAGAACTTTCAGCGTCCGTCCCACGAAGGAAGGTGGCGTCTTTTAATTCGAGATGGTTCGCGCCAATACTCAGGCAACTGAGTTGTTTTGCCCTACCCACAATAACCAGCGCGTCAAGATCGGAAAACTGCAGGGAGAGCGCAGCCCTTCCACCCGCATGACTTTCTGTATATTCGCCATGATAATTTGATTTGAAGGAGCATACCATCTTGCTCATCAACGGGAAATAGCCGGTCAATGGGCCGATGGCAAAGATCAGCGGCTGTGACTCATCCTGCCAGGAAAGCTCGGGCTGACCATATTTCGAATAAAGCAGAGCTGCAAGACCGCTGCCTCCAGCCACCTCATTTCGGCCATCGAGAAGGACGATCTTCCCTTTGCCGCATGTGGCATCTACCAGAAGGACACGAAATTGTTCCCTTATCATACAACCACCTCTTCGATACTGCTGCTTTCTACCATTTCCAAACAATTCTGAGGACAGAACTGTACACACTGACCACAATGAATACAGACATAGACATCACCTCTTCGATCCTGGTAAATGGCGTCAACCGGACAGGCAGAAACACATTTTCCACACTGAATGCATAGACTTTTCTTTACGATAACCCCACCTCCAGGCCGTTCTGTATAGGCACCGGTGGGACAGACCAAAGCGCAGGGAGGAGGATCGCAAGCAAGACACCTGTTCGCGATAAAGCCGGTGGAGAGTCCTCCCGAGGAATGAATGCGGATTCCCGCTGTATTCCAGGATATCCTTTTGTGGACAAGACGAGCACAGGCCAATGAACATGATTGGCACCCGATGCACTGATCCATTCGAGGAGTGGTGAGCTGTTTCATTATCGATTTTCCGTTTTCTGATACATTGTATTTTTTGTAAAGAGCAAGGCAATATTATACACTACAATCGAAACAAAGAAAAACTCCCTTATCAAGAAGGATGATCTCATCTTTTTTCGAAGAGTTACTCAACGCCTCTCTTTGGAGAGAGATGGCTCCTAGCCACGCAATCTGAAATCTGATTACGTACAAAGCTCAGCCAGATACAAGGTGCCAATCAAAATTAAGGCTTTAGAGGACTGATTTTATTTTTCTTTTTTAAAACCGGGAGACAGATTGATTTTCACAAAACGACGTGAAAAAAAATCAGTCCCCTCAGACTGTTCAAGAAAAATCAATCTGTCTCCCGGATAATGGCTGAGTTTCATGGGTAATCAGAATCTGAAAAGACCACTTCCATTTTGACGATTGTTGTTATACGATTTAAGTGACATTCCAGTAATTTTTGAATAAACCCTCCCTTGCCGAGGATGTCGGCAATTTTTTTTGGATAACAATGAGCAACGACACTCAGCAGCAACTTCATCTTTTTTTCCCAGGCGAAAACTTCCCGGACGAGGAAGTCGAAGAGGGCCTGGAGAGGGGGGAAATCATCACCGAACAGGGGAGGATCCTTCCTTTTTTTCAAACTGCTCTGTTCGATGACAAGGTGTTGGAATTTGAGCTCGACGGCAAGCCCCGAATCTACTTCTCGAGACTAAAAGATGACCCACCAGACGAAATTGAGGACGAATCAGCTGACAATGACATAGCTGATGTACCTGAATACAGCAAGGGCGATTATTTGAAAACGATGAGCCACATTATCACCCTGCCACTAGAACCTGGTCTCGGCAACCTGAACCTTCGCTACTCCCGTTTCATCGTTATGAGAATGTTCACCAATACCTACGCAGTGGAGTTTTGCACTACGTTTGAAGCACTGGCCAAGGTTGAAAATCTTCCTGTTCTCAGACTCTCCTTCCCCACACTGGCGAGAATTGTCCGGAATGCTCGGGAGTTTCGGGCAAAAGTCCCGGACATAATGGCTTTCACCGTAACCATTGACATGGAGGGAAAGCTCCCCACTCTGACCGCGACTCCCCTTGATATCAGCCTTAAGGGCATTTCCATCTCGGTGAGCCAGGATGAACAAAAACTGTTTCTTCAGGGTTCAACGTATTCAATTAAACTCTATCTCGCCGATGAACTTGTGGTAGGGCTCAAAGGAACCGTCAAACACCTGTCCAAAGTGCGAAAAAAAGGTGGTATAGAATACGTCTGCGGGGTCGAATTCGATCTGGTGACGCCCACCCTGGCCGCAGTGGTCGAAAGCACTGTTGCCTCGGTACAACGCGCTCACCTCAAGGATCTAACCGAAAAATCAGATGCCAGCGGCATCAAACTTATAGCATAACCAGATTGACCGCGGCGGCACTAATTATCATTGGGGAGTAACTGGGATGGTCAGATTTACGGTGCACAATTTGGGGGAGCACACCATAGACAATATGGTGGTCAGCGGTCCTTTCAAGGCAATCATCATGGAAATGGTCGACATGTTCCTTGCCACCTATACTGGACCAATAGATGGAGATCTCGATTACCACTTTGCCGAGTATATCATCAATAATTCTTACGATCAGGGCCAAATACTAGAATGGAAACCAACCGATTCCGGTGAGATACATTAGCTGCAAAAGCCAGTTAGCCACGAATTACACGAATGAGCACTGATAACTACCCCCCCTGAAGAGCGCGGGATAAGTGCCTTTCGTAGATTATTTTTCTTGTTTTTTATGAACGAAAACAACCTGTAAGTCACTAAACAAAAACATTCGTATAAGATTGTGTAATTCGTGGCTGATTCTCGTCAGGATTTATCCATGCCTGCAAGCGGAATAACAAACTGGGCCTCAGTATCCCACGGGAAAAGGATCCAGGTATCCTGGCTCACCTCAGTGATAAAAGTATCGACCAGAGGCCGCCCGGCAGGTTTTGCGTAAACTGTGGCAAAATAGGCCTTTGGCACAATTTCTCGAACTACCTGGGCAGTACGCCCGGTATCGACAAGGTCGTCAATGAGCAGCCAACCTTCCCCTTCACCCTCAAATGTTTTCAAAATATCCACTTCACCCTTTTTGTCTTTCCAATTATAACTGGAAAGACAAATAGTATCGACCAGATGGATATCCAGCTCGCGGGCGATGATGGCTGCCGGGACCATCCCACCTCGGGTTATGGCGATCAACCCTTTAAATCTATTCATATTCAAAAGTTGCCATGCGAGTGCTTTTGAGTCCCGATGCAACTGATCCCATGAAATCGGATGTGTCTTTTTATATTTCGAATTTGCCGACATAGTATTTTCTATCATCAAACCTTACACGTCCTCATAAAACCTGCTTTAAAAAGAGCTTCGCCCTTTCTTCCTGGGGATTGGTAAAGAAATGATCTGGAGTACCCACTTCAACAACTTTGCCTTCATCCATAAAGATGACCCGATCAGCCACTTCCCGGGCAAAGCCCATTTCATGAGTAACCACGATCATGGTCATCCCCTCTCGAGCAAGTTGCTTCATGACATCGAGAACCTCACCTACCATTTCCGGATCAAGGGCGGAGGTTGGCTCATCAAAGAGCATAACCTTCGGATCCATGGCCAGCGCCCTGGCAATCGCCACACGCTGTTGCTGTCCCCCGGAAAGCCTTGATGGATACTCCTCGGCTTTTTCCGGGATACCAACTTTTTTCAGCAGTGCCTGGGCCTTTTCATTTGCAACTTTCTTGCTGCGTTTTCGAACCCGACACTGGGCCAGTGTGAGATTTTCCAGAATCGTTTTATGAGGAAAAAGGTTGAATTGCTGGAACACCATCCCAACCTCGGCCCGAATTTTATTGATGTTGGTCTTTTTATCGGCAAGGTCCACACCATCTATGATGATGTGGCCCTCTGAAAAGGTCTCCAGCCCGTTAATGCAGCGCAGAAAGGTAGATTTACCTGAACCGGAGGGTCCAATGACGACGACTACTTCCCCTCTTGCCACCTCTGTTGAAACACCGTCCACGGCTCGTACCTCGCCGGAACGACTATTAAATACTTTCACAACGTTCACGGCTTTAATCACTGACGGCAAGCCTCCGTTCCATATAATAAACAAGTTGTGACAAAACAGAAGTCACTAAGAGATACATCGCTGCCACAACAATCCAAACCTCGAATGTGGCAAAGGTTGAGGTGATAATTTCCCGTCCCGATTTTGTCAGATCGGTAATAGCAATTACCGAAACCAATGATGAATCCTTAATCAGGCTAATAAACTGTCCGGACAACGGTGGAAGGATTTTTTTAAAGGCCTGAGGCAGAATGATATCCATCATGGTCTGAAATCCAGTCATTCCAAGTGATCTGGAGGCCTCCATCTGCCCTTTAGGGATACCCTGCACACCCGCGCGAACAATCTCCGCTACGTAGGCCCCGGCAAACAAAGCTAATGCACCAATACCACACACATTACGACTGAGATTAAAAACGGTACCAAGAAAAAAATAGGCAATAAAAATCTGTACGAGTAGCGGAGTTCCACGGATACATTCCACGTAGATCATCGCCAGCCCTCTGAGGGTAATATTTTTAGACACCCTGGCTATTCCGGTCAACAGCCCCAAAAAGAGGGCAAAAACACTGGAAATAGCAGAAAGCCAGAGTGTGGTCCACAGCCCAAGCATCAACGGACCAAGTCGCCAGGTTTTAGTAAAACCGACGATATCACCCTCGAACAAATCTTCACCCTCAGACACCTTCAAACTGTCAGATGTCACCTTCAAAACTGCTGGTTTGGACGTGTCGGAGAGTAGAGTAACCTTAACATTCTGACCATCTTTTACAATGGAACTAACCCGACCATCAAAAGGGGCCTTATGTGCATCTTCCGCCTGGTACATAAAGTACTGAGGCACCCGGTACCATCGCCATTTATAGTCAATTTTTCTGACTGCTCCCCAAGTACCGGCGGCCACCCCCAACAGGATGACCACCAGTAAAAGTCTCCAGGGCCAAGTCTTATCTCTGGCTCTCAAAATTTGGATTCCTCTTAATTACTAATTTCTTTTAACCAGGCATCATCCTTAAACCACTTGGAATAAATCTTATCATAGGTACCGTCGTATTTGATCTGATTCATGAAGTTGTTCAACCAGTTCAGCAAATTAGGATCATCTTTACGAATAGCCCAGGCGAGAGGTTCTTTAGTAAAAGTCTCTGACAGATGGACAAATTTACCCGCACCCTTCTGGCCCATAGCGATGGTATTAAACGGGAGGTCATAAATGAAGGCATCAATCTTGCCATTTATCAGCTCCATCACACCTTCCTGCTCCGTCTCATAGGAGATGTACTTGGCATTAGGAATCAGACGCTTGGTGGCTTGTTCACCTGTAGTTCCAAGTTTGGAAGCTACAGTGTATTTAGGATTGTTCAGGTCTTTATAGGATTTAACTTCTCCGGCAAGTTGTTTTTTCAACAGAACGGACTGACCTATAAGAATATATGGGGTGGCAAAATTGACCGTCATGTTTCTTTCCTGGGTGAGTGTCATACCAGACATGAGGATATCAAATTTGTTTGTGAGCAGAGCCGGAATAATTCCATCCCAGGCAGTAGAAACCAATTCCAATTTTACGTTCATTGCTTTTGCCATTCTCTTGGCCATATCAATGTCAAAACCGATGATTTCGCCCTTCTGATTGGTCAACTCAAAAGGCATATATCCCGGTTCCGTCCCTATCCTGAGCGATCCGCGTTTCTGAATTTCCGATAGAGTATCCGCAACAACCACAGTAGCTGCAGAAAAAGTCAGCAAAACTAATGCGACTGCTGCAAACGATGACAGTTTTTTCATCTTCATCTCCTTTTTTTAGTGACTAAGAAATGATCCCCTTGAGGTTTTCGCAAGAATATCATATCCTGAAGAAACTTATCCCGCTCTTGTCTGCGGGGTAGGTTAATTAAAAGGGTAACACCCTCCTTGAACTCTTGTGTTCTCTTTCTCTTCCGACAGCATGTCCGGATTCTTGTTCCGGTACTCTCCAACAGGTCAACAAGCTTCTTGAAAAGTATTTTCCTGTTAAATAATGTATACCAAAATTGTTTCTTAAATGAATGTCTATAGTACTACCATGTAAATATAATTTTCGTACCTTAAAATTCGTTTTCTTGTTTTACCCCTTAAGGTCTTCTTGAAAAGAGTTCCACTTTATTTCCCGCTAATCATTTCCCATGGTTCGGAGCTGGAACGGCTCCTTGGATTTACAAAAATGTTTTATCCGGAAAGCCAATTTCAAAGTCTCCTTTGCGTAACAAAATACTCTAGAAAACTCAAGGAGATTCGTACGTAATGGTCTAAATGCCTTGACTTCCAACCTCGATGGACGAAAGACCGCAGAAACCGCTGCTGGACGATTTCATAAGGTGCGTAGCCTTTTTTCCTGTCGCCTCATTCCTTGCGAGATTTTTCAGGTCAGATCGTTTAAGTTCAAACAGCAACATCATCGTTTTTTTATCCAAAATATACACTTTGCCATACATAAATAAATGATCAGCCAATGAAAACCGAAAATCCTGTCTTCACCTACCTCGCCTTGGCAGCAGCCGTTCTTTTCTGGGGCCTTTCTTTTGTCGCAACCAAGATCGCTCTCCAAAGTTTCACCCCTTTCTGCCTTATATTTTTTCGTTTTTTTTCCGCTTCGATCTTTTTCACAATCATTCTTTGGCGAACAGGCTTCCCATCTCTTACCGGAAAAACTCTTAAGTCCCTTTTATTTCTTGCTCTTATGCAACCAGGTCTCTATTTTTTCTTCGAAACCTTTGGCCTTCAGCATACATCGGCAACTAAAACCTCATTGATTATCGCCACCATTCCCGTTGTCGTCCTGGTTTTTTCCGCTATCTTCTTGAAAGAAAGATTACGCCCGCTTAATATGCTCGGCATTGTTTTCTCTCTGATTGGTGTGGCTATGCTTGTTTTTGGCGGTCAAATTCAGACAGAACTTAGTGGCATATTCATTGGCGATATCTTAATCTTTGGAGCTGTGTTTGCGGCATCTGCGTATATGATCATGACTCGAAGATTAGGCGAATCACTTACCTCTCTCCAGATTACCGGCATGCAGATAATTTTCGGCGCCCTGCTTTTCTTTCCGGCTTTTCTCTGGGACCTCCCAAAACTCAACTGGCACACTGTATCCTATGATTCAATGCTCGCCTTGATCGTCTTAACTATTTTTGCAACCATCGGCGGATTTCTTTGCTATAATTATGCCCTAACCAGAATTCCCGCAGCACAGGCCGCTGTCTGCATCAATGGCATTCCACTGGTTACAGCCTGCGGAGCCTGGCTTTTACTCGGAGAAACGCTGACATCGATGCAACTGTCAGGAGGAGCGCTCGTCCTTGTTGCTGTCCTACTGGCCAACCATACACCCAGAATTTTAGTTGTCCCTGAAATGGCTCGCTAGTGACGTAGAGATGTATGAGAACCGCACCATAAACAATCAACACAATTGACAACCCAACCCCAACCCAAGGTTTGCAGAATGAAAAACATATTTATTTCCGGCTCACTCGCTTATGATCGTATCATGAATTTTCCCGAGAGTTTTTCCGACCATATCCTGCCGGATAAAATCCATAGTCTCAACGTATGCTTCCAAGTGGACGGGGTGACTGAGAATTATGGCGGTACTGCAGGTAATATTGCCTACGCTCTGAAGCTGATGGGAAAAAATTCGACAATCACCGCCACCATCGGCAGCGACCATCATAAATATTTCGAATGGCTTGATAAACATTCGATATCAAGAAAAGACATCAAAGTGATCCCCGAAGAACTGACAGCTGGAGCGTATATCACAACCGATAAAAGCAACAACCAGATTACCGGATTCAACCCTGGTGCAATGAAATATTCCTCCAAACTGGACATCAATGGTCTTGATCCCAAAGAAACCCTTGTCCTTGTCTCACCCGGAAATCTTGAGGATATGATCAACTACCCAAAACTTTGCAAGCAAAAAGGCATTGGCTATATTTTCGATCCCGGCCAGGCTCTTCCCGTCCTCCAGGCACAGGATCTAATAAATGTTATAACCGGCTGCAAGCTTCTCATCGTCAATGATTACGAATTCAACCTGATCCTGGATAAGACCGGGTTAACAAAAGAAGAGCTTCTCGCGCTTCCTGAAGCAACTATTATTACTCTTGGCGAGGCTGGTTCAGAGCTCTACAGCCAGAACGGAAAATTGACAATCCCCTCCTTCAAGGCGGCCCGGGTAGTGGACCCAACCGGTGCGGGAGATGCGTACAGAGGCGGCCTGCTCTGCGGGTTGATCAACGGCAACACCCTGGAAACAAGTGCTATCCAAGGCAGCGTATGTGCTTCCTTTGCCGTTGAATGTAAAGGAACTCAGGTTTACTCATTTACTGTTGAGGAATTTGCTAACCGCTTGAGGGCTAATTAGTGACATAGAAAAAATATACTTGTTCTTTTTCAAGTATATTTTTTCGTTATGGAACTTATCCCGCTCTTTTCAGCGGGGTTAGTGACTTACTGATTGTTCCTTTGTTTTTTGGCAAGCAAAAATCTGTTTCATGGAACTTACACCCCTCAAGGGGGTACTGAAAGGAGTCCCGCGCTTTTCAGCGGGGTTAGTGATGTACTCTCACCAAACAGATGCAAGAGGTACCAAAACAGCACCTCTTGCTCTCCTGTTATAGGCGCGGACGAACAGCCTGCGGTTACTCTTCATCTGCCAACGCCCGTTGCAGAAGGCAGGACCAAGGGATATCCATCCCATCGCGATAGAGTTGCAAAAGCTCGTTGGATCCTGAAGCCAGTTCTCTCCGGACCTGCCGTCTTCTCCCTTTCACCCGGGCAATAGCCATATGATCATAGCCGGTTGTTTGGTGGCGCATCCAGGCAATAACAGCACTGCTTGCACGATCTTCCAGAGGGATTCGTTCAGTCCGTGCCACGGTTCCGCTACCGACAGGGGTCGCCAGCTCGGTTATCGACCTTGCCAGTCGCTCTGCAAGGTTTGCGTACCTTGGGTGAAAATTGAGAAATTCGAGAACTTCGCTATAAAAATCCTGGGCATAGTCCCGGTTTTTTTTCTCTCTTCTTACCAGCTCCTGCTCGCGTTTTTTAGCATAACCAGGTGCTGAACGCTTTGTCTCCAGTTCGTTTTTTGCAGCCGTGATATGTTCATTCCTGGCCCAAATACCCTTGGAGATAAACCTTTTCTTAAACTTCACCTGGACCAGCCACGTAGGCCCTTTTGCTTTGACTATTTTGGTAAGAGGACCATCTCCAGGCGGGAGCAGAGCCCAACCATCAGGAATGACGAGCTGTTCCCCATCATCAGTCAAGACAGTCTTTGCCGTCCTGCCAGGCCTTACTATACGATTTTGTTGCGGCATAACGCTCTAGAAGGCTGTCCGAGAATAGACATTTTGTCCAAAATCGAGGTGTTTGCACAAACCAAGCACAGCAATATAGTTGATATTGCGAGCATTGTTCGTCAGATATTCTTTTCTATAGCTGCGAGAAGATCCTCCTCCTCGTAGGGTTTGGTGATATAGTCGTCAGCACCCTGTTTCATACCCCAGAACTTATCGCTGGCCTGATCTTTGCTGCTGACAATGATAATCTTGATATCCTTGGTTTCCACATTCGTTTTTAACTGTCTGCATACCTGGAAACCATTTTTATTGGGTAAAATAACATCGAGCAGAATCAGATCCGGTTTCTTTTCGATTGCCGTGGATAATACTTTATCACCTTCTGTAACGGTTACAGTTTTGTAGCCGTTTTCCGAACATACAGATTCTGCAATACGCATATCTGTCTGACTGTCTTCTACTATCATTACTAATTTTGAGGCCATGTTTTTTTCCTTACGATTTGAGGAATTGGTTGATTCCTTCCTCTTTCCATATCTTTAAAGTTTTTTCATCATCTTTTCTGATCTTAACGCCAATCGCATTGACAGGGACCGAATGTTTCTTCTGAATAGCAATCCAGTTCTTCTTAATCGCTTCACTGATAGCCATGGTAAATACCTGCTGTTATTATTTCGCTTGTTTCTGCCTACAGGTCCCGGTTGCCTCGCAATTGAAGTGATCGGCTCATTTCGACAAAATTCGGCACAATACCGACTTGACCGGTGGCAATGGAATACATCCCAAGAACCACTTTGCTGTGTTGTGGCAGTGCCGGGAATTGTAACGATTCAAATTCCGACTCCAGCTTATGTATCTTTAATGTTTGTGACGTCTGGACAATAAGCTTGACCAGTTTCTTTTCTTCGTTAATGGACCTGATAACGAGATATTTACGCGATCCGCTTGGATCATTTTCCTCCAAGCCATAATATTTCTCCAGATTAATCACTGGGAGCATGGCTTCCTGATATTTAGCTGTGGCAACAAAGGGCGGTGAAGAAAATATTTCAATCTCCTTGAAAATAAATTCGAGTTGGTTCCTGCTTAAAAGCCAATAAAGTTCACACCCCTGAAGGTTGGGGCTGTTCGCTTTGATAGTTGCAATTTCGAGCTGTTTTTTCATTTTATATCATCGGAGAAAAAAATCGGATTAAGGATCGTTTCGAATGCTTTCCAACAACCGCACAAATGTGTCATCCTGGTATGGTTTGGTGAGATAATGTTCAATCCCAAGATCTCTGGCCTTCTGCTGGTGCTTTTCCGAAGCCCGCGAGGTCAGCATAACGACAGGGATATCCTTATACATCTGTTGATTATTAATACTTGATTTAAACTCATAGCCATTCATTCTGGGCATTTCGATATCAAGTATAATGACATCCGGCAAGAAATTTTCAAGTTTGGCCAGTGCATCCAGACCATCCACCGCCTGTTGCTGTTTCCAGGATTGGCTCTCCACCAGTCGTGCCACACTATGTCGAACACTGATGGAATCATCGACGATCAGAACCTTGAGCGGCTCTTGCAACTCCATTTCCAACAGAGGCTTCCTGTCAATCGCCGGTTCCGCCACCTGAGTTTCCACCAGCTCTCTCAGGTTCAGAATAGGAATCAAGCCACCGGAGCCGGTCAGGGTCACACCGCTTATTCCTCGAACATGGGTTAAATGACTACCAAGATTTTTAACTATGATTTCCCGCTGTTCGGTAACCGAGTCGATACCAACCGCATACCGCTCTTCTCCCCTTGCAAACAAGATAGCCAGTATCCCCTCGGATCCTGTGGTAAATGTCTCTATTCTCTTTTCTAACTGCAGGTGGAAACCGAGATTGATAACCGGCACCAAGCTGTCACCAAACTTAAGTGACAATTCATCCGCTTCTTCGAGCTCCTTGGCGGAGAAATGCTTTACCTGCAGGATATCCTGCAGAGGTACGGCGAACTCTCTCCCGGCTACGGAAACCAGAGCAGCACGGTTCACGGAAAGGGTAAATGGGATATGAATTTCGAAGACCACCCCTTGTCCCGGTGTATTATGTATCTGGATTGACCCTCGTAAATCCTGGATATTTCGCCTGACAACATCAAGCCCCACCCCACGCCCGGAAATCGTAGTGATATCCTGTCTGGTGGTAAAACTCGGATGAAAGAGGTATTCCAACAGTTCTTTTTCACCAAGGGTCTCCGGTTTCTCAGCCAATCCTTCACGTTTGATTTTCTCTTTTATAAGAGGAAAATTGATTCCGCCACCATCGTCGGATATGCGTAATACAACATACCTGCTCCGCTGTTCGGCCTGCAAATTTATCGTGCCGCTCTCCGGCTTACCCAAAGCCGCTCGAAGCTCGGCAGATTCAATGCCATGGTCAACCCCATTTCTCAGGATATGCATGAGCGGATCGGTTATCCTGGCCCACACGAACCGGTCCATATACACATCTTCCCCGGTTACTTTGAGAGCCACCTTTTTGCCTAGTTTAGTGGCAGTATCCCGGACAGTCCTAAACAGAACCCTCGAAATCGATGACAAAGGAGTCATGCGGATACGCATGAGTTTATCCTGCATCAGCCGCATGGTTAACTGCTGCTTGCCGACCTGCCCACTAATGTCGTCAGCCAGAGAGGTCAGAGTATTGTGAATAGAGTTTACATCGACAGAAATCTCGTTGAGCGATCTGATGATCAGGTTCAATTGAGAATAACGATCCAGTTCAATGGGATCAAAATCCGCCAGATCACTGTCTGTTGGCTCGTCAACCCCACCTTTGGCGGTAACTGGATTAAAACCGTAGAGTGACTGCACCTCAAAGCCCGACTCCAATTCCTGGGATTTTCTGCGCAGGTTATCTTTGACATTATCAAGCTCCAGAAGAGTCTGGTTAAATTCCTCTACCATCTTCTCCATAGCTCCACGGGCCACAACCAACTCCCCTTCAATACTCACCAGCTCATCAAGATCTTCAAGTCTTACACGCAGGGTACCCAGATCTCCGGGCAATGCGACTGGTGTATGTTCTGCGAAACCCGATTCCGGCAGAGCGTCCACCACTGCAGATATCGTCTCAGCATCCGGCACATCATCGACCGGCTCCTGGAAAAGTGCTTCGGCTGATAGATCTTCGGCACTTTCCATCTCGAACCGACCGGCAAGATACCTGTTAATTTTCTCGACTAACTTGTCAAGACTCCCCGATTCCGTGGCCTTGGGCGTTTGCGATAAAAGTTCAATGACATCGATGCCGGTGGCTATTACCCCCACCTCCTGAGGGCTTATTTTCCCTGCCTCATCATGCAGCCAGTCGAGCAAATCTTCCAGTGAATGCGCTCCCTTGGCAAGCAGGTTTACCCCGGTCATCGCGGCAGCACCTTTTAGGGTATGCACTGCTCGCCTCATATCGCTGACCGAAGACCGTAATTCAGGCGTCAGGGAGCTCGGTTCCTTAACTAGGTTTTCCAGGATGTTGAGAGACTGGTTGATGACTATTAAGTGCTCATCACATTCTTCCTGAAAGATCTCCATAAGGACCAGCTGATCCTCATCAACCGATTCATCAACCGATTTATCCTCCGATTCACTCTCAGATTCATCGTCAGCTCCTGGTGTATCCAGGACGAAGGAAAACTGTTCAACTTCTTCGGGTTCTTCTTCCCTTTCTTCTTCAATGAACCCATAATCAGCGAACTCTTCCAAAAGATCTATCGATTCATCATCTGTGGCCGAACTATCGAAAATATCCAATGCATCGAAGTCACTATCTCTATCGGCACGGGCGAATCCTTCTTCCTTTAGACCAAGTAATCTCAGAACCTCTTCGAATTTCTGTAGTTGTTCTTTCACCCTTTTTGTGGTCGTGCTGTTTTCCGGGTCCTCATGAGCGAAGGCCATTTCGAGATACCCAAGAAAATCCTGCATCAGTCCCGACATCCCGGAGAAATGAGGGATCGTTGTCCAGCGCAACTTATCCAAAAGAAGATGAAAATCCTGCATCAACTGGCTTTGTTGTTTCATTCCAGCTGCCCGAACTGTTGCCGAGAGCATCGCTACCGCACTGGAGAGTTTCCCGTAAACCAACATATCATGCTCTTTGTTGCTGCCATCCTCTGTCAAATAACCCGCGAGTTGCTGCAACAGTGGGAAAATCGCACGAACATCACGTAAATACTCCTGCAACTCATCCACATCTCTGCCTGTCGGTTCGATGCCTACCTCCTCATCCGCTTTACTTTCTCTAAATAACATAACGATATGCTTATGAAAATCATTTCCCTCGTCGAGAGGATAATTTTTATTATTGCAGTATTCTATGAGCATATCGACAGTCCGGTTAAGAACTGTCAGAAGTTGATCCGAACTTGGTTGTTCCTCCTCGAGCAATACATCAAGAGCGGTTTCGACAACCTTTGCCCCTTTGCTCAAATCGGACAACTGCACCTGGGATGCCGCACCTTTAATATTATGAAAGAGCCTATGAAGCTCCTGAATGGCGCTCAACGTTGTTCTGTCAGATGAAAGTACTTGGAGACATTGTCGTATCTCCGGAATATAGGATTCAACTTCTTGAAAAAAGAGCTCAAGGAGCTCGGCTTTTGGAAACTTTGCCATTATCGTCGGTCCTTTCTTTGGCTGTTCATACTTCCACCGCTCCTGCAATATATTTCATCGACAGCTCCCATCTCTCACCCTCTCCTCAACTCTTGCTGTTGTAGTCAAGAAGTCGGCTGGACGTTAGTAGGCTCGGGACATTGAGGAGATAATAGAGGTTCTTTTCGACAAAGAGTCCAGACATAACCAAGGATGTGTCAATAGGATTCTTATCAAATAAATCAACGGGCTTTATCTCCGAGGCCCCTTTTTGCACAGTACCGATAATTCGATCCAGGCGAATACCGATTTTTCGTTTTTTATGCCTGAGCACTGCGAGACGGTTCCCGTCACACAAGCCCCTGCCCGCCAGATTGAGAAAACCGCCAAAATCAATAACGGAGACAATTTCACTCCGAATATTGACTATTCCCTGAATCCAGAAAGGGAGATTAGGCAATAAAGTGATGATCGGCAATGGTCCGACCTCGGACAGGTTATCAATGGCTATGGCCAATTGCAAAGCCCCGATTCCCACCAATATGTATCGGTGCGTCTCCTCCCTGGCCGCAGCGACTTGTCGTTCAACTATCGCAGCCCTGTCCGTCACCTCGGCCAACTGCTCATCGATATTCAGGATGAGATTTTGTAGATCAACCACACTTGCCATGGATTCACTCTGAAAATTGTTAAAGTTTTAGTAAAAGTTCACCAGCACCCCATATGCGCACGATCAGACCTCCGTACATAGACCAACTATAGCCCGTCCGCCTGCTTGTGCGCCTCTGGAGCACTGCTAAACGTTTACAGGTCTAGAGTTATGAGAGCATTTTGCTGTTCCTTATGGACGGTTACAAAGTTTTATATATAGCCGCCGATAACGGAGAGCAGTTTATCCGGGTTAAAAGGTTTAGTCAGATAGGCCACCGACCCGGCCCGCATCCCTTTCTCCCTGTCTACCGGACTGTCTTTTGCCGTAAGCATGACAACAGGAATTTCCTTTAGCCGCGGGTCTTGTTTCAATTGCGCAAGGATATCATAACCGGTCATATCGGGCAGCATGGCATCAAGCAAAATCAGGTGAGGCGTTTCAGCCCCCACCATCCTGAGGGCCTGCCCTCCGGTAGCCGCTTCACTGACCACGTAACCGTTTCTTGACAGCACCAGGGTAATAACTTTTCTGGAAGTCGGACTGTCCTCAACAACCAGAACCGATTTCTCTGTTCCTTTTGCCTTCGCTATCGCCACGGTCGGTTTAACCACTGCCGATTTAGCTACTGCAGGTTTAGCGACTGCCGGTTTTTCGACTGTTTCCGGCTTCTTGGGAGATGGTGGTGGTTCCATTTTTTTGCCGTTAGCCGGCTCCGGGGCTTTTGCCGTTGTCGCCGAAGGTTCAAGGTATTTGCCCAATACAGCCAGAAGCTTGACAGGGTCAAAAGGTTTGGTCAGGTACTCATTTGAACCACTGAACATTCCTCGTTGTCGGTCGGCGGCTCCACTTTTACCTGTCAGCATAACCACGGGAATTTCGGATAATTCGCTGTTTTTTCGTATCGCGGATAGGACCGCGTAGCCCGTCATATCAGGCAGCATCACGTCGAGGAGGACGAGATCCGGGGCCACACCTTCTATGGCCAGAAGCGCCTCAGTACCGCTTGAAGCCTCAATGATAGTATATCCTTTGCGACCTAGCACCAAAGAGACCACCTTCCTAGCGGTTTTACTGTCTTCAACCACCAAGATGGTTTTATCTGCACGTATCCTCTTATCCCCAGGTGATGTCGCATGAACAACCGACACCCCTTTTGACACACTTTCCTGTTGCAGTGCCACCTTTTGAACCGGCTCCTGCCGAACCGGAATGTGCACAGGCTGAAGTAAAGCAGAGGCCCTGACAAACAGAGGCTCCCGAGGTGAGATTTTCAGAGCTCTGTCTATAAACTCCCGTGCCCGATCAATTCTGCCAAGAGAATAAAAACCCAGACAGAGGCAATAGGCGATACGCAGGTTTTCAGGACTTTTGAGCATTTCCTCTTCATAGAGTGATAAGGTCTGTTGCAGTTCTTCAGTCGCAGATTCCCCACCATATACGGTTTTGGAAATCCGCAGCAATCCCTTACAGTTATCGCAACGATCCTCGCCTGGCCTAACCAGAGACCAGCAGAAAATGCATCGTTTCACTGTATCAGGTGAGCCTGTTAACTGGGGCTCGATTTTTATCCCTTCGCTTTTTATTGCCGGATCAACGTTTCCCCATTTTCTGGCCTCATCAAGCGCCTTTTTGATATAACCCTCTCGGGTCATCAGCCGGGAATGCCAGAGCCACGCTGGATAATAGAAACGGTTACTCCGCAACACTTCAAGGATTTTTGCCCCCGCTTCCTTCCGCCGGAACTGAAAAAAGAGTCGAATAGCTTCCTGCAGAGTCCACTCCTCATCACAATGACTGTCGCCCTGTGAGAAGCCGGGTTGTTTTGCAAAAAAACGTTCGATCTGGCTTAGGGTAAAGGACACATTTTTCTCAACTGGTGCCAAAGGTTTCACACCATGAACATCCGCTACACCGATTGAGACAAGACTGAGATAAGCCCCATTACCTTGTAAATTGCCACATTCCGCGGCAATGACCTGACCTTGCCTCACGTGCAGAATGCCGTTCCGAGTAGTACTTTTCACCTCAACATCCAAACCGCCTGGAAGCATGCGCAGAGATTTCAAATATTCGAGAATGTTGCTCTGCTTTTCAGTGGAACCACTACAAAATTCGGTCATTGCGAGCCTCTAGCTGTTAAAATAAAAATGCGACAACTATGCTGCTTATGCTGATATTCCCCGGCTGGTCGTAACCCAAAATCAGCAAATTCTCTGCCTGGAGTACCCTGGCGTTTTCTACCGGCTTATTCGATAATTATGGACATACCGAATCATGAAAGGTAAAAATACCTTTATCATCAATTTTTACGATGACCACACACTTGTTGGGATCGCCCGATTCATTAAAGCTCAATTTGCCGGCGGCTCCGTCAAAATCCTGAATTTTCGTCAAGGTATCCTTTACCAGCGTTCGGTCTTGCACCAGATTTCCCGAAAGACCTCCGGTCCTTTTGACTGCTTCGATCATTACCCGAACGGCATCCCAAGTTAACGCTGCAGGTTCGTCCGGATTTTGCTTGTAGGCTTTCACATATGCGTCGACGAATTCCTTATTCAGTCCCGTTGCTTTTCCTGGAGCATAATTACCTCCAAAAAACAGGCCATTACAATCAGTACCGCATTCACCTATGAGGTCTCCGCCTGCCCAAGAATTGCTCCCCATAATCGGAATGGTCAACCCCATGCTCTTCGCCTGGCGAACTATCAATGGAACCTCGTTATAATGCTGAGGAGCAAAGATGAAACCAGCCCCGGACTCTTTAATGCGGGTCAACTGTTTACTAAAATCCTGATCGCCGGTTCGAAACTCTTCAAAAGCAACCACCGAGCCGGCGCCATTCTGGGCTTCAAAGGCCTCCTTAAAATTTTTGGCCATACCCCGAGGATAGGCGCTTACAACATCAAAGAGTACTGCAGCCTTGGTGGTTTTGAATTCACTGGTTGCAAATTTGGTGAGAGCAGGACCCTGAATGGTAAAAACAAAACAACTGCGAAAAACATAGGGTCTGTCCCTGGTGGTTATCGGAGAGGTGGACCAAGGTGAAATCATAGGTGTGGCAAAGGCCTGGGCAATTTGCCCGACCGGAATCGCCTGGGCGCTGCTGTGCGGTCCAACTATCCCAAGCACTTTTCCAGTGGTGATCTGATTTATCGCCAGATTTGCGGCGACTGTCGGGTTGGTTTCGTTATTACCATAGACGAACTCAACCTTGTACTTCTTTCCGCCGACCTGAAGACCTCCGGCCGCGTCTATTTCTTTTTTGACCAACTCCGCAGCATTTTTTGCATGACTCCCGACAAGTTCAAAGTCTCCCGTCATGGCAATGTTAAAACCAATGCGGATAACACCATCATCAGCCCATAGATTCTGATAGCCGGCAATCGCCAGGACAAGGCCCAACAACACAATCCTGTTTACTTTTCTCATACATTCTCACCTAATATCAAGTGCTGGTAAGCTACTGCCACCTTTAAGCCTCTTGAATTTCACCGATTTTGAAGACGTCAACCGCCGAACGTAGATCCCGAGCTGTTCTGCTCAGATCGTTCATGGATGTTGCAGTATCCTGGGAAGAGAGAGAGGATTCCCTACTGACCTCACCGACATTCTCCATTGTTCTGGAAATTGTTTCGGACATCTTAACCTGATTATTTGTAGCCGAGGTAATCGCTTCGATGAGTTCTGCAAGCCGGTTGGAAACATCTTCAATTTCCTGCAACTTTTCATGAGCTCCATCGGCAAGTTTCGTACCTTGCACAACCTTTCCAATACTCTCATCAATTCGATTAGTTACATCTTTAATTTCAGTCTGGATGCTTTTTACCAGAAGCTCAATCTGTTTTGTCGAGTTACTCGAACTATCAGCAAGGCGCTGTACCTCATCAGCAACCACCGCGAAGCCGTGACCGGCGTCACCGGCCATAGCCGCCTGAATTGAAGCATTCAAAGCGAGAATCGAGGTGCGATCAGCGATATCATCAATAATCTGGACGATGTTGCCAATTTCCAAGGAACTTTCTCCGAGTCGCTTAATCGAGCGCGCCGTTTCGTTGATCTGTTCACGAATTTCCACCATCGCTGCACTGGTCTCGTGAACCGCAAGAGCACCCTCTTGAGCATTGAGCCTGGATTTTTGAGACACCGAGGCCGACTGCGAAGCGTTCTGGGCAACCACTCGGATCGAGTCCACCATCTCCTTGATAGCTTCGACTGCCACAGCCACTCCCTTCACCTGCTCAATGTTTTTCTGAGCGAGTCCCATAGTTTGGCGAGAAACTTCCTCGGAAGTAATATCGACCGATTCTGTCGCTACTTTTACCTTGCTGATAATATCGGAGAACTGATCAGCCATGGCATTGAAGGAGTCGGCAATTGCACCCGTCATATCTTCGGTAACTTCAGCCCGAGCGGTGAAATCACCATCAGACAGCGCACTGATATCCTCTAGAAGCTTCATAATGGACTCTTGGATGGTATCCCGCTCCTCCTGACTCTGAATCAGGACAGTAATATTATCGAGCATTGCATTCAGCGTTGTTGCCATGACACCAAGCTCATCATTACTAACCACCTCGGTACGAGCCTGAAAATTGCCCATACCGATTTCATCCAAAAGGCCCATTATATGATTAACCTGATTGGTCAATCCCCTGGAAAGCTTGATGGCAATAAATACACCCAGCAGAATGGAAACAATACCAACAGCCAAAACAACCTTCATAACCAGAGATGCGGTGTTTTCCATTTCCGCAGTTGCTGTAGCTTCATTTTCCACGGCGTAATCAAGAAACGATTTGATGACCGGTTCCGCGCGCCTGGCGGCTTCCTGATAGCCACTTATCCTGGCAGCAATGATGCTATCGGTGTTTATTACCTCGACAAACCATTTATCAAACTCAGCCAACAACCCTTTTATTTGAGCCATTTTTTCAGGGCTGATTGACAGACCATTCATAAGATTCAGAAAAGTTGCCTTCTCCTCATTGACTTTGGTCGTGTTTTCCACGTCAGGCGCGAGCAGATAGTCCTGAAGGCCGGCATTGAGCTGGTAAAATGTGTTTTTAATAGCAGGCGAATCGACAGTAAGTGCGCTAGCACCAAGGGCATCCAGGCTCTGTCGCAATTTGATCAGCTCACCGAATTCCTTATCTACTCGGAGTTCAATGATATTAACCGTACCGACAAAAGCACTGAGATATTCGTTAATAGAATCCATAGCCAATTGTGCGGCATCAATATCCTGTGGAGAGGTTGACAATTGCTGGATTTGATACAAGGTTCGGTATGCCTCGCCCCCTTTTTCAACAAAGGGATTAAGATACAATTCCTTGGCCTTCCGAATTCCAATTTTTTCATGATTGAGGAGAAGGTTTTTTTCATCCACCTGCATTACCCGGAGGGTTGTTTCCGTTTCCAGACTCAGACGGGCAATTTTGCCTTGAACCCGGACCAACTCGTTGATTGTCCTTTGGGAATACGTCTGTGAAATGAGTGTGATGGCGATTACCACAAGGGTAAGGGCGATCAGTGTCATAAATGACCATAACAGCTTGCTACGAATCTTCCGGCGTCCAAGCGTTTTCAGGACCTTGCGGTCTTGTACTCCAGGCTTTGTGTTTTTTCCGTCCATCACGTCTCCATAATTTCTGTTACTGTCCTCGGTGGACATTTCCTCTCCAACTCACAACTCGTATCGCCGGTTCGGTTCTTGCCAAACCACACCATCTACCTCTATGAATTATCAAAAATTTATTACAGGCTATCTTAAATCAGACAGTCATTGCAAATTCTTTCTTAAAAGCAAGAAACGATTTTCTGAAATCCTCCATAAAATCATCGGGGGGTCACTTCCCGCGTTTGGAAAGTGACCCCCGAACAACCAGGATCAATTGACCTTGTTGGTAATCTCGCGTTGCTGGTCATCAATCCCGCATTGAAACAATTTTCTTCTTGATATCTTCGACCCCAAGTCCCTGGTGCGGCAGCTGTTCAACTATTCCGCCATGACCTATTTTGCTTGTCCCCAGCAACGCATATTTTGGAGTCAGCCCTCTTTCCAGGAGCCAGGTACCGTAGCGAACACCAAGACCGGTCTTGGTGTTCTGACTCTCCACCACCAGGACAAAAGGACTACTGCCCACTTTGGCTATCATACCTTCATCAATCACATTCAAGGTCGACTTGTTGATCAAGCCAACCTCCATTCCCTGTGCCTTCAGCTGCAGAACAGCATCCAGACACCTATAGGTCATCTCTCCATAACTGACGATATAGCCGTCCTTTCCTTCACGAATGACCTCATCTTTCCCGGGCTGAAAGACATAGCCTTCACCAAAGATCTTCTGCCCCTGATCATCAAGAAGAGAGGGTGTTGCTGAACGGGTTGAAAAAACAAAGCGCAAGCCTTTATCATTAAATATTTTCTTCAACATAGCCCGTAACTGCAAAACATCTGCGGGAAAATAAAGACGGGTGGAATCACCCTCGGCGACTGCATTATCGGCAAAAAAATTATTAATTCCGAAATGACAGGTGTTATCTGCCATATCATCAATGCCGGAATGGGAAAAATGGGCGAGAACATTGGCACCATTGAGACGGGCCATGGTAATTTCTGAAACGACCATTTCAAGAAAGGCGGCAAAAGTGCCAAAAATTCCCTGGCGCCCGGCTTCGGAACCAAAACCTGCGGCAACCGAATAATTATTCCGCTCCATGATGCCGCCGTGGACATAGACCTCGGGATGGTTCTTGCGGATATGGTGCAGGCCACAGGAGCCTTCGAGGTCGGAGTCAACCACCAGCACTTTGGTAGCAGCGTTGTCTATGGTATCGAGGATTTCAGACACTACCTTACCAAAATCATCTCGAACCTTACCCATTTCCGGGGTACTGCCCAGATAGGTGATTTTTTCTTTTACAACCGTAAAATTCTGGAGCATCAGGGCGGCAGCAGTCAATCCCTTCTCCGTGAGATAGTCAACAGCGAGCTTTACCGCGATGACATCATGGCCCTTGGGAGATCCTTCAATACCGGCAACACCCACAGCCATGAGTCGTTTGTTGATAAGAGCGACCGGACCGTCAGCAGCCAGTGCTTTCTGAATGCGCATAAAAAGCGCGTCAAGGTCTTCACCGTCGCCAACGTTTGCCTTAAGCCCATGTCCTTCCAGCGTTTTTGCCACATCATAGCCTGGCAGATATTGACTTGGATGACCGGCAATCGTTACATCGTTATCGTCGATAAAAACTTTGACCTTAAGGTTTCTGGCGACAGCATAGCGGGCCGCCTCTGCATTATCGCCCTCCATCTGCGAACCGTCACTGCCGAACATGACCACGGTTTTGCCGGTGTCGGCTTCGGCAACCCCATTCACATAACTCCATAAATGGCCAAGTCTTCCTGACGAGAAAAAAACACCATTTTTTTCATCGCGCTCAGGATGACCATAATACCCTTTATCGTATTCCCGATAATGCAGCAGGGATTCAGGCTTTTGATAGCCATTAAGTACGGCCATCATATACTGAATGGCCACTCGGTGTCCGGCCTCATCGAAATAGACGGGATGGATGGAATCGGAACCTTTCATAAAGCCATCAACGATCAAAAGTTCCGGCACAATATCAAAGGCACCGCCGGTATGTCCACCCAGGCCCTTTACATTGGCAAGAGCGGTAAAGAACACGAGACTGTCACGCACAATCCGAATATTGTTAACCAGCGCCCGACGCTGTTCATCGGTAAGCTGATTCTGGTTTAGATCATACTTCTGCGGGACATATTCACTTAAATCTATTGGAAAACCCATAACTTCCTCCGGTAAAATACCGCTTATTTCTAATTAAAATCATACTTTTGCTTGAGATTCATTTTTTTTGAAAATGTCACAGAGCAAGCTAGTAAATTTTTTCTGTTGGACCGATGAGCTATCCGCTATACGGATGCCATCAGGATGATTGTTTCCGCTCTTTTGGCAAAATTATGTTGAGCACTAGACCCAATATTCCGGCCAGACCAATTTTTTCGATGGCAAAAGAACCCGCTGTGAATTTCATTCCGCCGATACCACATACCAGAATCACTGCGACTATGATTAAATTCCTGGGTGTTGTCAAATCCTGACCGGATTTCGCCAAGGTATTAATGCCGACAACGGTAATCATGCCAAAAAGCAGGATCATAATTCCACCCATAACCGGAGTGGGAATGGTGGCCAGTAGGGCACCGATCTTGCCGACAAAAGAAAGAAAAATTGCTACAAGAGCAGCCCAGGTCATTATCGCCGGGTTATAGGCCTTAGTGAGAGCCACAGCTCCGCTTACCTCCGAATAGGTCGTGTTCGGCGGTCCACCAAGCATTGAGGCTATGGCGGTGGCAATCCCGTCACCGAGCAAGGTGTTTTGAATGCCGGGATTCTTGACGTAATCCTTGCCGGTTATGGAACCGATGGCTAAAATATCACCAAAATGTTCTATCGCCGGTGCAATAGCTACCGGCACAATAAACAGAACGGCTTCCCACTTCCATTCAGGCAAGACAAAGGCGGGTATCGCCAACCAGGCTTTCTCGGCGATCGTGCCAAAGGAGATAAGGGCCGGTGCAGTCCAGTTGTGCAGGCTGCCGGGGTCAAATGAAGCCTGAATATTTGAAGAATATCCTATAATATCAAGAACATATGATATTGAGTATCCTGCGAAGATTCCGCTTAAAATTGGCAGAAGCCTAAACCATCCCTTGCCGAGAAGAGCGACAAGAACAGTAGTCACCAACGAAACTCCCGAGATAATCACCGCGGTGTCACTGGGAACAAGCCACGCAGAGCCATCGCCCGTACGCCCCATAGCCATATGCACAGCGACGGGCGCCAGTACCAGGCCGATGACCATGATAACTGGTCCGGTAACAACTGCCGGGAGATATTTGTGCAAAATTCCGGCGCCAAAATAACGGATTGCAAAACTCATTACCACATAAAGCAAACCAGCTGCTGTCAACCCACAAAGGGTAGCGGGAATTCCCCAGGTCTGCACCCCGTAAATTATAGGCGCGATAAAGGCAAAGGATGAAGCGAGAAAAACAGGCACCTTGCCCTTGGTGATCACTTGGAAGACCAGAGTTCCGATACCGGCAGTAAAAAGAGCAACGTTTGGATCCAACCCCGTTAAGATAGGGACTAAAACCAAAGCTCCGAAGGCGACAAACAGCATCTGGGCACCCAGTAGACAATCACCTAACCGGAAATGATAGTCTGAATTTAGTGGAACTTCCGACATTAAAACGACCTCCTCAACCAACGAATTTCAGTATGTATGTTACTCTGTATAGACAAATTCTTTCGAAGAATATTGCTGTTGTTACAACCGAACCAAAAAAAAGTCATTACCTACCCAGTAATGACTTTCAACTCTATTTGGTGCCGAAGATCTTATCCCCGGCATCTCCCAAGCCCGGAAGAATATAGCCAACCTCGTTGAGTCGTTCATCGACTGCTGCTACATAAATTTCCACATCGGGATGGGCCTCGGTTATTCTCTTTAACCCTTCAGGCGCTGCAACAAGGAAAAGACCTTTAATTGTTTGACAACCAGCTTTTTTCAGGGTTTCAATGGTGGCCATGAGGGTGCCTCCTGTGGCCAGCATGGGATCAAGGATTAAAGCCACCCGTTCCACTATATCGTTTGCCGTCTTGACATAATATTCAACAGGCTGCAAAGTTTCTTCGTTGCGGTAATACCCAACCACACTGACCTTGGCAGATGGGATGAGATCGATAACGCCGGCCATCATACCAAGACCGGCACGTAAAATTGGCACAATGGTGATCTTCTTGCCCTTGAGTGTATCAACCTCCACCGGTCCGGCCCAACCCTGAATAGTTTTTCTCTGGGTTTGCAGATCTTTTGTCGCCTCATAGGTTAAAAGGCGAGCAACTTCCGACGAGAGATCTCGGAAATCCTTTGTAGAAATGTCATGTTGACGCATAAGACCAAGTTTATGCTTGATGAGTGGATGATCCGCGACATGTACGGGCATAATTTTCTCCTTGGGATTATTAGTTGCCTTAGAAATTCTTTTCTTGCTTTTTAGGAAAGAATTTCGTGAAGATACTTATCCCGCGCTCTTCAGCGGGGTTAGGAGCCGTTACGAAATAACCTGGCAATTTTTATCCATTTCGTTACGGATCCTTCTGCCGTTTCGAGGATTGCTTTGGCCATGTTGTTTTTAACAACGGCTCAAGTAAGTACACCATGGGTTCAGCTTTGGTCGAACCAGCTTAACCCTATTGTCCATTCAGGAAGTTACCACATTCGAAGAGCGGATTTGCTACTCAGGTGCTAATAAATCTGCTAATTTTCCATTAAACCGACATGCCCCACTGTTTTAAGAAAATTTGGAGAAAAAGCAAGCAATTTTACCTTTCGGTACCAAGCAGAATAACACGGATGAACCACCCCATATTATGATATCTGCCTGCATTTTATTGGATTTAAGTTTCAAAACTGATACTTTTATACAAAAATGGTTTTTCTGGATTAAGCGTGCTCTTGAAAAAATTGTTTTTTACTCAAGTGATAATAGACTCCCCTGGCGCCAATGTTTTCCTCTGCCGTCATTCCGGAATGACCCAAGTCCGGAACGAAGCAATCAAGATTTGAGTTGGATTGAATAAAAAGTACGCTCAAACCGGATGAAGCCAAAAAATTATATGTCGAATGTGCTTGTTGAGTGCTTATTGCCTTTTTGTGTCTCTTTTTTCACTCTTTATGATACATCCTGTATGCATTTCTCGCCGCTCACATGGAATTGACAATCGCTGCCAATTATTAGTTTTGTTTATTTATTGTGCAAGTTTTATTGATCACTGGCACTCTTATATGGTATAAGGAAGAGGAGTAATAAAACAATTGAATAGCATCAGCCGATCATTGCAACAAGAGGAGGGATGATGAGAGTCAAAGACCTAATGGAACCAATTTCAAGCTGGCTGACCCCTGATATGTCCTTACGTGAAGCGATCCGGATTATGAAGTCATCCAAACGCCGTCATGGCTTATCCGTAAACGGCATTGTCGTCCTTGATGGGGCAATGAACCTCGTAGGAATTGTCTCGATCAAAGATATCCTGCGTATCCTTATTCCTTCACACATTTACTTTGATGATCGCCATGATCATATCTCATGGGAGTCCATCAGGAAGGAAAAAACAGCTGCCATTCAATCGACCAACGTCAGCAAAATCATGACAGAGGACGTCAGGGTTATCTCCGCCGAGGCAACACTTTTGCGGTGTGCCGATATTCTCCTTACCGAACAGATCAGACGTTTGCCCGTCACGAGAAGCGATGGCAAAGTTGTCGGAGTTGTCTATTTACGTGACGTTTATAACGCCATGATCGAATTAGTTGTCACTTAACTGCAAGGAATCGACTCATCTCATTCGGGGTGGTTGATTCCTTTTAGATCAGACGGTCCAGCCACCATTTTCTGCCTCCCTCTATCATTTCTTGCCATATTCTCTCTCATTGATATTGTATAAAAAGCCCAGCACCATCTTGACCGTCACTTTTTGCATGCTCCCGACCATCAAAACCAAGGACTTCCGATGACACATCATAACTGTAATGGCCCGGTACTGATTGTTGAGGATGATCCCAACACCGCCACTCTGGTTCAGACATACCTCGAACGGGACGGCTTCCAAACCATAAAAGCGGCTGACGGTGAAACCGCCCTGCGGCTCGCCAAACAACATCAACCGGGATTTATCGTACTGGATGTCATGCTGCCACTCCTTGACGGTTGGGAAGTCTGCAGACAGCTGAGGACCTTCTCTGACGTCCCCATCCTGATGTTGACTGCCCGGGAAGAAGAGATCGATCGAGTTACCGGTCTCTCTCTTGGCGCCGACGATTATGTGGTTAAACCGTTCAGCCCGCGTGAACTGGTGGCAAGAGTAAAAGCTATTCTGAGAAGGGTGCGACCCATGCAACCCTCGTACAACCAACCTCTCGTTTGTCACGATCTGAGGGTTGAGCCGGAAAAACACAGGGTTCGCTTAGGTGATTGTCTCGTAAATCTGACCGGTTCGGAATATAAACTCCTTTGCGCTTTGATGCGTGCTCCCGGCAGGGTTTTTTCCAGATCGGAGCTGCTCAGCCATTTTTACCAGGATGGAGAAACGGTGGTTGACCGGGTTATTGATGTCCATATAGGCAACCTCAGACAAAAAATAGAAAAAGATCCGACAAAACCACAATTTATTCTGACAGTGCGTGGATTTGGCTATAAATTCACAGAATGCGAAGAGTCATGAACCGGATCCGAAACCGACTGCTCTGGAAACTCCTGCTTGTTACCGTAGTTCCGGTAATTGGGGTTATCACCTTGATTATCTGGCTGGCGATAAATCAGCTCGCCGCCAAATATTTTATGGCCCTGATGAAAAAATACGATATCTCCCCAACCGATATCCACCAAATGTTTCTCACCTCCATTCACTACTACCTGATCTGGGCCAGTCTCGCCGCATTGGGCGTGGCTTTTCTGCTCAGCTTCCTGCTTACCCGCAGGGTCCTCAGGCCCTTGTCCCAGATGAACAGCATCACCAGGGACATTGCCGCGGGCAATTTTCAAGCCCGGGTCGATGTGGTCACCCGCGATGAAGTGGGTCAGCTGGGGCTTGCCTTCAACCGCATGGCCGATTCCCTTGAACGTATTGAACAACTCAGGAAAAATATGGTGGCCGACGTAGCCCATGAACTGAGAACGCCACTGACCAACCTTCGGGGCTATCTGGAAGCACTGAACGACAAGGTCATTGAACCATCTCCGGAAACCCTGAAAATGCTGCAGGAGGAAAATCTGCGTTTGGTTCACTTGGTGGATAGTCTGCAGCAACTCGCGCGGGCCGATGCGGCCAGGGCGTATTTGAAACGGGAAAAACTCGATCCGGCAGCAGAGCTTCAGCAGATGCTCGGTCTCTACAGTGCAGGGTTTCTCGAAAAAAATATCACCGTTAGAACCCGATTTAAGGAGGGGCTTACCGTGGCTGCCGATCGGGATAAACTTTTACAAGCCCTCCGTAACCTTCTTGAAAACAGCCATAAGTATACGCCGAAGAATGGTTTTGTCGAAATTACCGTTTCCGGGCGAAATAAAGATGTGGAGATTCGCTTCTCGAACAGCGGGTCCGGCATTGATCAAACGGACCTGCCCTTTATTTTCGAACGTTTCTTTCGAGCCGAGCGATCAAGGTCTCGGGACGCTGGAGGCGCAGGGATCGGGCTGTCTATTACCAAAGAACTCATTGAAGCCCACGGCGGTAAAGTGGGGGCAGAGAGTTCCGCAGGAATTACCTCCATCTGGCTCACTCTGCCTACCGAATAAAATACTCTGTCAAGCACTAACCCTCATTTCTCATACGACCCATCCTTACAGGATCTTTACCTTGTCTTTAAGCCGATCTTACATCGATGTTTTATTGTAGAGTAAACGGAATCTATTTCAGCTTCCCGTAACTGCAATTCAGGAGGAAAGACAATGAGGAATATTTTCTATATAACTATCAGTCTAGTCGTCGCACTACTAGCAGCCTGTGTACTGGCAGGAAACAGCACCGAAGATGCAAAAATGCCGGTTAAGCAGCAGCCACAAGGTTCAGAAAAAGCCCTTTTTGCCGGAGGCTGTTTCTGGTGCATGGAAAAACCCTTTGAAGAACTTGACGGGGTGATCTCAGTCACTGCCGGTTATGCCGGCGGCATAACGAAAATGCCGACATACCGGAATTACGTTGCCGGCCATCATATCGAAGTAGTGCAGATTGTCTATGATCCGAAAAAAATCTCTTATGAAAAACTGCTCCAGACCTTCTGGCAACAGATTGACCCAACCGACGACGGAGGTCAGTTTGTCGACCGGGGCCATGCCTACACCTCCGGTATTTTCTATTATAATAACGACCAGAAAGAATTGGCCGAGGCGTCGAAACAGAGGATCGCGCAGAGCGGGATCTTCGAAAAACCGATTGTGACTCCGATCGCTGCCGCTCCCGAATTCTGGCCGGCCGAGGAGTATCATCAGGATTACTATAAAAAGAATCCGCTCCGTTATCATTTCTACCGCAGCGGTTCAGGTCGGGATACCTTCCTGAACAAACATTGGCAGGGAAAGGAATATCCCTCTATGCAGACCAGTGATATGAAAGATTTGCGGAGCAAATTAACCCCGCTCCAGTACCAAGTGACCCAGGAGGATGGAACCGAACCTCCCTTTGATAACAAGTACTGGGATAACAAGAAGCCAGGTATCTATGTCGACATCGTCTCGGGTGAACCGCTCTTCAGCTCCCTTGATAAATTTGATTCGGGAACCGGCTGGCCTAGTTTTACGCGGCCGCTGGTTAAAGAAAATGTTGTCGAACACGCAGACAGGAGCTGGTTCGTGGTCCGAACAGAAGTCCGCTCCAAAAAAGCCAACTCGCATCTGGGCCATGTCTTTAATGATGGTCCACCACCGACCGGCCTCAGATACTGTCTCAATTCGGCAGCGTTAAAATTTATTCCGGCAGATAAACTTGCAGAAGAAGGATATCCGGAATTCGAAAAACTTTTCCGGTAGAGAGAGCTCCCCGGTGCCTTAATCTTAATTCGAGGGCACAGGGAGCTGTTCATCGTTCAGTAATATTATACCGGCGAAGAACGGTCCCAAACTCGACAGCTTGATTTTCAATGATTGCCAACAATCTTTGTAAAGACTCATTCCTCTTCGCTGCACCTTCCAGCGCTGTAAATAACCAGAAAAGTTGCATGGCCCCAACACTGCCGGAACTCCCTTTCAGGGTGTGTGCCAGTCTTAGAATCGGGCTTTGACGGCCGGCAGCACTCAGGTTTTTCAGCTCCTCAAGCTGAGCCGGCAATCTTGACCAGTAGACCGCAATAAGCTCTTTGCTCATCTGGTCGTCTCCCAGCATTCTCTGCTTTAACGCAGAGTAATCAAAGACCGGCAGACTCTTCCAGCCCTCTTCGCTCTGATTAAAATCCGGAGCTGATGCAGATTTGGTCTGCACCTCGGTTTGCTGCTCTTTTTTTGGCACCGAATGGGTGTTGGCAACGTTGGTATCCGATTCGGTGGAAGGCGCAAAAAGCCATTTCCGCAGTACTTGCTCCAATGTTTCGGGTAGGACCGGCTTGGTTATAAAATCATTCATCCCCGCCTCAATGCAGCGCTCCAGATCACTCTTCAATGCATGAGCGGTGAGTGCGATAATCGGTAATTTGGACGAATCGCGGCCATTTATTTTAGTTCTGATACGTCTGGTCGCTTCAATACCGTCCATAACAGGCATCTGAATGTCCATCAAGATAAGATCATAATGTTTGCCCATCATCTCCAGAGCCTCAACCCCATGCTCTGCTACATCTATATTTTTAATCCCTAGTTTTGTGAGGATACCACACACCACTTGTTGGTTGATCAGGTTGTCCTCAACCAGCAGAAGCTGGGCAGCTTCACGACTTTTCTGCAAACCACTGATAGCCTGTTTGCTGTGTTTTCGGTCAGCGAAGGCTGCTCTTCCCCCGTAAGATCCGAGACGATTAGAGGCTGTGACATCGACTGTTTGCTGCTTGCCCAATTTGACCGTAAACCAGAACTCACTGCCTTCTCTCCGCTCACTCCTCACTCCGATCTCTCCGCCCATGAGCTTGACTAATTGACGACAAATCGCCAGCCCAAGTCCGGTGCCGCCAAACATGCGGGTATTGGAAGAATCCACTTGAGTAAAACAGTCAAAGAGCATTTCCTGTTTATTCAGAGGAATACCCATACCTGTATCCCTTACCACAAAACGCAGCCCCACATGTTGTTCGCTTTGCGAGGTATTCATTACCGAGACAGTGATTTTCCCTGTATCGGTAAACTTGAGGGCATTGCTGACCAGGTTAAGCAGAATCTGGCGCAATCGTCCTGGGTCTCCAATGACCGCCGAATTGACCTCAGGGGCGATAATGCAGCGCAGCTCAATACCTTTTTCAGCGGCATTGGAGTTCATCATGTGGATGAGCTCAGCAACCAACTCCCTGAGATCAAAACCGATTTGCTCAAGCTCCAGCTTACCGGCCTCAATTTTGGAAAAATCGAGAATATTATTGATGATTTTCAACAAGGATCTGCCACAGGTCTGGACGGTATCCGCGTAAAAACGCTGCGTATCGTTCAACCCTGTATCCAGAAGCAGTTCAGCCATGCCGATAACACCGTTCATCGGGGTCCTGATCTCATGGCTCATATTGGCTAGGAATTGGCTTTTTGCCCGATTAGCAGCTTCTGCTGCTTTCTTGGCCATGACCATTTCCTTTGCCACGACTTTTTCTGTAATGTCAACGGCGGAGCCTTCCAAATACTCAACCTCTCTCCGCTCGTTTCTGACGCAACGGGCGGAGATCGAAACCCACCGTACCAGTCCATACTTGGTTTTTATCCTCGTTTCCACCCCAAGGACGGAACCAAACACTTCGGCAGCTTGGCAGATTGCCTTAAATTCCTCAGGGACAACAAAAAACTCCTGGCCGACATCGCGATTTTCAGCAACGAGGACACCCACTTCTTCATACCCCAGCAACCTGGCCATGGCCGGATTAACTTTGAGGAAACGCCCTGAGGGTGTTATCTGAAAGATACCTTCGACTGAATTTTCATACAGCAATCTATATTGTTGTTCCGACTCCTGCAACCGCTCAAAAAAACCAATCTTCTCAACTGCTACCGATATCTGACTGGTAAGGGTTTTCAGAATCTGCAGATCAGTTTCCGTCAATCGTGGTCTGCGCACGGTAACCTCAGTTTTATTGCCGGCAAGGAGAATATGGGGGATACGGCTGGCTGGATCCAGGTAAAAATGGACCGCAATGAAAAACTTCACATCCAAGTCATCCTGGTAGTCATACTCAAAGGAATCACAATTCTCCCCGTTCACCAGCACCCCTTTCCGGCGCTCGACCAGAGCTGCAAAAGAAGGTGAGGGCAGGTTTTCCGACTTCTCTCTTGAGGTATAACCACTACTCGCTATGGGCTTGTAACAATGCCCCTCCTTCCTAAAGATGGCAACGCGATCGTATCCGATATCAAGAAGTAGAAGGGCAGTGACTTGGTATATCTCCGCCCTATCTTTAGCCGACAGAATTCGTTCATACAGCTCCTGAAAAATCTGGAGACTGCGGGTTCTTTTAACCAGAGCGACTCTGCTTTCAATTAAATCTGCTTCCTGCCTGATAAATTCAGCGGTAATAGTATTCATCTCTTTTTTCAGGGATGCTATTTCCTCCTTCAGCATCAGGACAGGACCTTTCCCCATATGTTCACTGAGCATAGTGCTGATCCACCTTATTCCAGTCCGACAAGGATACCGGTATAATTATGAAAACAGTTTTTGCTTTGAACGGGTGCGTATTCTCCAAAGGTGAAAAAGCCTATCATCGGCTGTTCACGATCAAGCTCTTTGCGCAGCACATCGACATCGGGTTCCGGCTCCCCAAAAAGATACGATCCGCGGCCTGAACAATTGAAATAAAAATATGTTGCCTTTTCTGGTTCTTCCATTGCATCAAGAAGTTTCCGTGTCATTTGTGCCGTTCGTTCCAGAACCAGGTTCATGTCCCTGCGGGTAATCCTTATCTTTGTACCCTCATTGATTTCAACTGCCAGTCGAATCCCACCGCGTACCCTGTCCACGCCGATGATTGCTCTGTTCAGGATATCTTGATCATACCCCTGTCCCTCAAAATGTTCGCCAAGCTCAAAAAGGTTCAGAATGTGGCCGAAATCCTTTACCCGTTCATCGCCTATGAATTTTGTCAGCAAATCTAAGGCCGGCATAGCATCTATTTCCAGGATGACATTCTTATCTGCTTTAGTGATGGTCCGGAAAAGACCTAATGGTCTTGAACCATGAGTTATGCCGATTTGGTAGTTGAAATCCCCAGTGACAAGCACTCCCGCGGCACTATCCGTCATAACTACATCGTTGCAGAACTGATAGGTATCCTGGCCTTGGAAATCGTTCCCAGCCGTACCACCGACGATATCCAAATGATGGTCCAGACCAGATTCAAGGCCCCTGTTCATGGCATTGACATTGACGGTGAGACCATCGGCAAAGAGAAAAAGCAATTGTTTCTCTGTTTTCGAGGTAAGTGCGGGTTTGAGAAGGTTCGCAATAGCTGCGCCTACTTGTTCAGGCTCTTTCTGAAGAGAGGGAAAAATGAAGGGATGAAATTTAAGACGCCTTGAGCCGATCGCCATCAGAGCGATCGATTGTGTCAATTCATCACAGCCTTGGTTGGTGATGATGCCTGAACCGGAACAACCACAGAGAGGCACATCCGGGCAATGGGACTGAATACCTCGTATTACCTCAGGGATATCATGTCCAACGGAGGTAAAAAGAAAGAAAAAGTCCGGCTTTCTGCCGTCCAGCCGTTCGGTTACTGTTCTGGCCGCAGTCTCTCCGGCTACAAAGGATTCGGTAATTTGGGAATAACAGACCGCTGTTTGCATAGTTTATCCCACTGTTTATTATTTAGAACCTTACAGATTATTTTCTTGTTTTTTTGCAAGAAATAATCTGTCCCAATGTACTTACACCCCTCAAGGGGGTATTCTTTATAATCCCCATGCTTTGAGGGGGACTGAACTGAGTCCCGGCTTATTTCCCGTTCACCGGGGTTATAATACAGATACTTTAAAACATCTCACCCTCGTAAACGGCTCTTTATTCAGTATCTCGCAAAAAACAGTATATCTGGAACAACAGCCGAATACAATTAATTGTCTATACAAAGGCATATCCAAAATACAGCCGGATAAAAAATGATGACTAACTGAGAGGACGGGGTTTACCCAGGCGGGTCTTTGGCAACAGTTCGACAGCTAGAATGCTGGTTAAAATCAGCACCCCTCCCGAGAGTTGCAGCGGTGACAAACGCTCACCTAAAAAAAACATTCCACAGAGAGCCGCAAAAACGGTTTCGGAACTGAGGATGATAGCGGCATCGGCAGCCGGGGTGAAACGCTGCCCCACCACCTGAAGAGTAAATGCCATGCCCACGGAAAAAATCCCGACATAACAGATACCCCAACCGGCTCCAACTATCTGGGAGAGGCTTGGTGATTCAACAAAAAAACCGAGCAGCAAACCGACACAGCCACTCACCAGAAACTGCACAGCGGCCACTACCAGCGGTGCCCGGGTTCTGGAGGCCAGAATCCCAACCAGCATGACATGGGTAGCCCAAAAAATTGTGCTTGAGATTATCCACAAATCCCCCGCCACCAAGTCAACCTCATGAGCACCACTCAATATATAGGTGCCGACAAAACAACAGAGAGAGGCAGGCCAGATGGAAAAATGGACTTTCCTTTTCAGCACAATGAATCCAAGTACCGGCACAAGAGGGACATATAAAGCGGTCAAAAAGCCGGAATTGGTTACTGTCGTGCGAAGAATTCCATATTGCTGCAGACAAGCCGCAGTAACGAGGACGCAGCCTGTAACTATCAGTCCCCGCCAATCGGAAGATTGAAACTTACGCTCTTTTTGATCCACCCGGAAAAACTGTTTGATGCCAAAAGGCGCCACTACCAAAGCGCCAACGAGAAAACGGGCACCGGTAAAGGTTATGGCTCCCAGCTCTCCAGTGCCAATCTGTTGCACTACAAAACTGCTGCCCCAGATTATTGCGGCCAGAGTCAGCAATAGATTTGCCTGCAAACGATTCATCATTCACCAAAAATCAAAAAAGAATTACTCACAGTGTATCAAACCAAATAACGACATTTCAGATTGATATGCGATCAACAAATGCATCTAACATTTATTCAGAAAAATACAATTGCTATGTGTCGGCAACGCAGAGATAAAGAGTAATATTACCAGATAAATTAATTTATTTACAGTTCTTGTCCTCTATAAATATCATGGCTTGCAGATTTTTATTTTCCGGTTTAAGACTTATTGGAGTCTCTGAGCATTTATTCAATTATGGTCAGGGGGAAGATCGCTTAACAGTGAGAAAAGGAGATATGAATCATGGCCGCTCAATTGAACTATCCGGCACATCTCGAAATTGCCCACAAGGGAACCCCACTTCAAAAAATGGACCGATTGAGCGAAGAGCTCGGGGTAGAAATTTTCTTTAAAAGAGATGACTTGACCGGTTGTGAACTCTCCGGCAACAAAATCAGAAAGCTCGAGTTTCTGCTGGCGGATGCCATAGCCAAGGGTGCGGACACGGTAATTACCTGCGGTGGAGCTCAGTCTAACCATTGTCGAGCGACAGCCTTGGCAGCAGCGAGAGCCGGATTGAAGAGCACTCTCCTGTTAAGAACCGAAGTTCCGACAAATCCTCCACCCAGCCATGGAAATATCCTGCTTAACAGGATGGCTGGGGCAGAGCTGGTCTGGATCACTCCTGCCGAATATAAAGAGCGGCATAACAGGTTTGAGCTGGAAAAGGAGAGGCTGCGCGGACTAGGTCAGGTGGCGTATATAATTCCTGAAGGAGGGTCCAATCAGCTGGGTTCCTGGGGTTATGTCAAGGGGATGGAGGAGATTGCAAACGACCTGACCGCATTGGGAACAGGGAGTTTTAGTGAAACGACGGTCCTCTCTGCTACCGGCTCCGGGGGAACAACCGCCGGACTGCTTCTCGGCGCCCGGTTGCTCGAGCTAGATCTGAAGGTGACTGGGGTCAATGTGTGTGACGACGCGGACTATTTTGTGACGGAGATTGGCCGTATTTGCAACGCCTTTATAAAGGATTACTCCGTGGATATTGCCATAAACAGCACTGACATCGATATTGTCGACGGCTATGTTGGAAGAGGTTACGCACTTTCCAGACGGGAAGAGTTGAAGGCGATATACGATTTTGCACGGCTCGAAGGTGTGGTGCTGGATCCCGTCTACACCGGCAAGGCATTTTATGGCATGGTAAGCGAACTCAGGAAAAACCGCTCGGCTTTCGGCACACGTATTGTCTTTGTCCATACCGGCGGACTCTTTGGACTCTTTCCTGTCGCTGATAAATTTGAGGAATTCTTTTAGCAAAAAATATGCTCAACCTGGCCTTTTGGAGTTTTTACAACGCCATCAAGATTACGTTGAAAATGATTTGCGAATCAATGCAACCATCGACAACAAGTCATAAACCTGCAGATTAACGGATTTTCGGACAGCATCTGCAAAAGGAGGCAAATCAGTACACTCAAGCAGGATCGCTCCCAGATCAGGGTGCTCTTGTTTTGCAAGTGCAGCCAAGGAAACTACTTCATTTTCCACTTTTTCCATCGCCAGAGACTGGTTGGGAAAACGACTGATTTTGCTCCATTCCGGCATCACTTCCATCCCGTATATTACGATTCCATGCATATCATACACTCCCACCGCTTTGAAGTGTTCCAGTCTGAGAGTTGACTTGGATGCAGTGATAACGGCCAGTTTTTTCCGTCCAATCGAGGCCAGAATAAAAGGAATCTGCATTAAGGCCGAGGTAAAAACCGGAACCGGCAGCGCCCTTGCCAGTTCTCTTTGAAATATGGCATTGAATCCGCAACTTGTGATGATCGCTTTTACCCCCAGCTCCACCATTTTTTCCCCTTCGCTGACCATGGCATCAATGAGGCCTATCAGTGGGGCTTCTACAACAGACTGGTAATTGGCTCCCTTTACCTTTCTGAACACTACAGGAAAGGAATAGCTTGCTGGGTTTGTGCTGTTGCCGACCAGGCTCTCTAACTGTTCAAGACCTTTAGGGCTACCGCCTTCTTCCCAGCACAATACGCCGAGAAACGGTATTTGAGACTGCATTCCCGGCTCTCCTCTTATTTGCTCAAATAGCACTTTGAGCGGATCGTTTTAACATCAAGCCATCTTCGCACTGCACACCATTTAAAATCAGGGGTTAAGGCAACCGTCCCAATCGTTTTCTTCCCGCTGAAAAGTGATCCCGCGTTTTTCAAGCTCACTGAAATAAAAATCGAGTGGTACTGCCATGGGCATTGTTCTTCCCGGATTTTTAATCTTTCCGTCAAGAATCATCATGCTGCCAATGGCCATGGGAAACCCGACTGACTGCTGCATGGCAGTAAAACCAGAGGTTTGATCATGGTAAACAATGCATTGCATCAACACCTGTTTACGCTGTCCATCAATCAATCCTCTGCCATCGACTCTAAGGAGCGCAACATCTCTTTCGCCATCCTGGTAATGAAACTGCTTTTGATTTCCCAAAAGTGAGGCGCAAAACTCCTCTGGCTTGACCATTTGCCCGCCTACCTTAATGGGCTGGTCGCTCAAAAAACCGCATCGGGCCATTTTTTCCCAAAATGCACCGTGCCCTGGCCAACGACAGATGTAGCGCCCCATATTCTTGATAGTTTTTCCTATCCCGAAATGATCAACGTACTGAGTTGCGTTGCCGTTGAAAAAGCACTCAAGCTCTCCTAAACCCTGAATATCCAGTTGGTGAGAATTCTCCGAAGAAAATATGGAGTCAGCCTTAATTGCCCGAACCTCACCATTGTCAAGGTACTTGGCTGGTCGCAGATGAGAGCGGATGACTCCTATGATCGACCAGCTGAATTTATACTTCAGAGGATTATTTGCCGATTCCAACTCCGGAAAACCTGCACCATAGGAATGAAGCGCATGAACCTCATCGAAGGAATCTACCACCGTTTGGCCCATGGCTAAGTCGATACCAGGGTCCATGCCGAACTCCTCCAAAATAATAAGGCCCTTTTCCCGGGCTTGTTGATCAAGCAATTCGAGTCTCTCGGCAAATCCCGGTTGCGCTGCATAGGCTGGGTTATTGATATAACTGGAGGTGATGACATGACAGTTACAATCAATGGCCAGTTCAACTGTCGGAAGGGTGAGATGGGGAGGAAAAAACTCAATAACAAGCGAGGTGGGCTGGAGAAGCTCGCGGATCGCGACCAGGTCCGTGCCGTCAATATGGCAGCCCTTTACCCTCGGGTCTTCTAACAATTCAATGTCAGCAAGAAAATCTTCGTAGCAGTCAACTATAACCAGTTCATCAAAATCTCCATGCTTAATAAGGTCATAAACGCAGGCTTTCCCCTGCATTCCATAGCCCATCAGAACAATTTTCCGTTCCATCGCTCAAAACTCCTTTAGGGTTAAATGTCATTTAAATGATAGATGAATATCAGGATCTACGCGTGGATAGCGGCAGGCAGATCAGCTACACGAATTCCACGAAAGATTTGAGCAAATGCTCCTTAAAATTAAGGTGTACCTTGATCAATGTTTTAAAATTGAGCTTAAAAAGAGTTTGCCCCGGGCTGTTTGCGGATTATTGAAAAAATCTTCAGGTGGCGCAACTTCTATAATTTGCCCATCATCCATAAAGACGACCCGGTTAGCTACCTCCCGGGCAAATCCCATTTCGTGGGTGACTACCATCATCGTCATGCCCTCGTTGGCTAAATCTCGCATAACATCAAGAACTTCATTGATCATCTCAGGATCAAGAGCCGAAGTCGGTTCATCAAATAGCATAATCTTGGGGCGCATGCAGAGACCTCTGGCAATGGCAACTCGTTGCTGTTGGCCACCGGATAATTGTGCAGGATAATTGTTAACCTTATCCCCCAATCCCACGCGTGTTAATGTTTCCCTGCCGAGTTTTTCTGCTTCTTTTTTCGGCATTTTTCTTACCTTCATGGGTGCAATTGTTGCATTTTCCAAGGCTGTCATGTGGGGATATAAATTGAAGGATTGGAAGATAAATCCAATCTCCGCCCGTAGAATGGTCATATTGATGTTTTTATCATGGACATTCATGCTGTCAACAATAAGATCTCCTTGTTGGATAGGCTCCAGCCGATTTATACAACGGATCAGTGTACTTTTTCCTGATCCGCTCGGCCGCAAACTACAACCACTTCCCCTTTGGTAACTTCTAAATTGATGTCATTCAGGACATGAAGCTTATCAAACCATTTGTTTACCTTTTTGAAAGCGATCATGAACTCCTTCCTCTTCTTTAAGAAATATCTTAATTAAGATGGCTTTTGTTTTTTTAAAGCCTTGTATTTGGAACGGTCATCCGCCGTTCCATGTAATTTGACAAATTGATCAACGGATAACAGATTGCAAAATATAAAATGCCCACAAGACCGAAGACCATCAAACCTTCCGGAATGCGCTGCACAGTCAGCCAGCCGATTCTGGTAACATCAACCACTCCGATCGCAGAAACGACAGATGAATCTTTTATGATAAGGACATATTGTCCTACCAGTGGAGGGATGATGGATGGCATGGCCTGGGGCATAACTATATGCCTCATTTGCTGATAAGCGGATAACCCGGATGCGGTCGCAGCCTCTCTTTGGCCGTGCGGTACAGCCAGGATGCCGCCGGCTACAATCTCGCAAATAAAGCTGGCGCCCATATTGCTCAGCGCGATTACCGCTGCCGGAAATGCTTCCAGTTCTATGCCGATTCCCGGCAGGATGAAAAAAATAATGAATACCTGTACCAGAAAAGGTGTTCCGCGAGTGAGATCCACCCATACGCCGATAAAGAATCGCAGAATCTTATTCCGACCGGCCCTCATTATTCCTAAAAAGAAACCGATGATGGTCGCTATGATCAGAGCCAGCCCGGAAACAGCGATGGTCATCCAAAGCCCTTTGAGGAAGAAAGGCAGACTGTTCATCAATTCATGAAAATAGAAACTCCACATATCTTATCCCTTGGTCCTCAATGAGCTTCCCGGAAAATCAGCCGTTTTTCAGACCAATTTGAGAAGGTTTTCAACAGGTAGTAAATAAGTAGATAAAAAGCCGCGGTGGTCAGGAACCCTTCTGCGGGCATAAATCGATCTGATGTCAACATCTGGCCGGCCCGTGTCAACTCCATTATCGAAATCAACGAGAGAAGCGAAGAATCCTTCACCAAAACAATGGCTTGTCCCAGCATGGGTCGGATCGTCATACCAAGAGCCTGAGGCAGGATGATATAGCGCATGCGCTGGAAATAGTTCAAACCGGAAGCAATTCCAGCTTCAATCTGGCCGTAGTCGATGCCCTGTATACCCGCTCTGATTATCTCGGCATAATAGGCCCCACTGTTCAAGGTAAGGGCAAACACTCCGGTGACCCATTCCGGAACCATAATACCGATGGATGGGAGACCGAAATAGAAAAAATAAAGCTGCACCAATAATGGTGTGGCGCGGATGCTTTCGATATAAATACCGGCCATTTTGGAGATTACCCTGGACTGACTCAAACGCATGGAGCAGGCAATCGTTCCTACCAGAATAGCTCCGACCAGTGACAGGGCAGACAGCCAAAGAGTGGCCCAAAAGCACTGCAGATAAAGCGGCATGTATTCCAAGATGACTCTGAAATTGAAGTCGACTAGCATATTTTTAACCTGAAATAATCTTTGCCACGCATTTGATATCGACGGATATGCGAGCCGCAATTGCCGGCTCGCACAAGATTAAACGTCATCGGTATAAAAAACATAAATTCCTTAGTGATCTTTCTTCCAATCCAGAGAATTGACCCAGTAATTTAAGTTTTTATCAAGCCGGCCGTCCAGTTCGATATGTAGAAAGAACAGATTCAGCCATTCTCGTAAGTCCGGAGAATCATAACGTACAGCAAAGGCAAGTGGGGATTTGGACAACTTTCCGTCCAGAATCCGGATGGTATTCGGCGGGTAACTGGCAGATTGGCCACGGACAGCCGACCCATCATTTACGCCGGCATCGGTGTGACCTGCAATTACTGCATTAAGCACAATTGGTCCTCCACCTTTATAAGTCTTTATTTCAGCCTCGGGAAATGCATTTTTCGCATCGTTTTCTCCTGTAGAACCGAGCAAAACAGCAAGCTTAATTCCTGGCTTTTTAACATCTTCTATGGACTTGATCGGGCTGTCCTGCTTCACGAATACCACGCTTCCGGTGTACATATAAGGGTCAACAAAAGAAATTTTCATAGCCCTTTTTAAAGTCGGAGTCATATCGGCGGCTAACATGTCAGCCTTACCGGAAAGGAGGGCGGGAATAAGGCCATCCCAGTCATAGTCGAGAAACTTAATCTTGACACCCATTTCCTTGGCGATCAGCTTGCAAAACTCAATGGAACTGCCCGTCCGTTCATTATTTTTATCTACAAAACTGAAAGGTGCGCCCTGGGTTTGACATGCAACACGAAGTTCTCCCCTCTGGGCGATTTCTTCCAAGGTCCCTGCTGCGGCAATTCCGCCAAGAACAAAAAGAATAGCCAACGAGGCAATCACTGAAACTCCTAATGCTTTTTTCATTTTCCCTCCATTTATTTTTCAGGTTTAATTCTACCTTTTCCCTCTCCTTCGGGGGAACAGCCAATTTTGGCTGGATTTCATGATGATAAATGTTTCACTTCTGACAATATTACCAATATTTAGAATCGTTTTAGTGGTAAATTGATATAATTCATCCTGTCCTCCTAAACAAATAACTTCTGCAATGATGTCGTAACGCCCAGCGATCACCCCTGCCCATGCGACATTTGGAAGTTGAGATATCTTGGTCATGATCGTATCCATCTGTCCATTTGACTGGATGTTCATGGCGACTAAAGCAGTTATCATGTCATGGTGTCGGCTCGGATCAACAAGGCCTGAAACTTTGAATAAACCTTTTTCCTCAAGAATTTTAATCCTGCTCCGGATTGTCGGCGCTGTAACATCAAGCTTTTTGGCCATTTCACCAATCGACATGCGTCCATCCTCTGTAAGCAGATGAATGATCTCATAATCCAAGGCGTCAAGAATTGTTTTACTCATTAAATATTTCTCCACTGCTATTTTCATAAAAAGAAACTTTTTAAGTTTTAATATAATCAAAAGGAAAATGTCAAGCCGTAAATATATCCAAAACATAAAAACAATGCTTTTATATTTTCTATTACTGCAGGTTAAGGTGCACATATCGCCTGAGCAGCCCTGGCTGGCACATTCAGAATTTCTTGCCTTTTTAATCGATATACAGACAAATTATCCTAATGTTCATTTGGTTCATTTCGCTCTTTTGAACCGGACTTTTGTCTTTCATATGAAATACAAATTGACTTTTTCGAACCTTCAATGAATAATAACACCCGACAGTTCCACGCCGATTAACCTGAACATTGCGGAAACCATGTTATGGAAATTCTATCTGAAAGACAGAACCGGATCCTTGCCCTGGCAAGAGAAGACGGCAGGGTTGACGTTGAAAAGCTGTCCAATACCTTCCAGGTATCTGCCCAAACCATCCGAAAAGATCTCAATGAACTTTGCGACAAGCAGTTACTGCAAAGAATCCATGGCGGCGCGATTGTCGGCTCAGGCATTGAAAATGTCAGTTATGAAGCAAGAAGACTGCTTGCTCCCGGCCCGAAAAAAGCCATAGGGCAAGCTGCTGCGGCATTGATCCCGGACAACAGTTCCTTGCTCCTCAATATCGGCACGACGACAGAACAGGTTGCCCACGCCCTGCGCGAGCACCGGGGCTTGCTGGTAATCACCAACAATATCAATGCCGTTGAAATCATGAAAAATTTCCTTGGCATTGAACTGATCATCGCCGGAGGTCAGGTCCGTCGCTCCGACGGGGGTATCATTGGGGATGCGACAGTTGATTTTATCAATCAGTTCAAGGTTGACTATGCGGTTATCGGCGTCTCGGCCATAGATGAAGACGGCTCCCTTCTCGATTATGATTTCCGCGAGGTCCGTGTCGCTCAGGCAATAATCAAAAACGCCAGGCACGTTATTTTGGTCGCGGACAAGATGAAGCTCGAGAGGAGCGCCCCCATCCGAATTGACCATATTTCCCGAATCAACACTATCGTTATAGACGCGGAATTGCCTAAAAATCTCCAGGATATCTGCTTGGCAAACGGTGTTGAAATCGTCATCGCCAAACCTTGAGTATCGCAACGTTGCACCGTTTGGCGTTCGTTACAAAAAAATGTCCGTTTCAACGAAAATTTTCGCTTGCCTCGATATTTGTTTTCGGTTAAGTATCGGTTAAGCTTGCGTTCGAAAGTAATTATCACTAAACATGAAACCAACCCCAAGATAAAAGTCAATCTTCAACAGGGTAACGGTTATGAAAAGTCCCGTTTTTGATGTAGCGATTATTGGTGGCGGTATTAATGGCTGCGGTATTGCCCGTGACGCCGCCGGTCGGGGGCTTTCCGTTTTCCTTTGCGAGCAGGAAGATCTTGCCCAAGGGACCTCTTCAGCGTCGACAAAACTGATCCACGGCGGCCTCAGGTATCTTGAATATTACGAATTTCGTCTGGTGCGGGAAGCCCTCCGCGAACGTGAAGTTCTATTAAATGCTGCACCACATATAATTTGGCCTCTGCGTTTTATCCTTCCACACCATCAAGGATTGCGGCCTGCATGGCTTATTCGCCTCGGTCTTTTTCTTTACGATCATATCGGCGGGAGGAAAATCCTTCCCGGCACTACCAGCGTCAACCTTCTCACCGATGTTGCCGGCCAGGTACTCAAAAAAAACTACAGTAAAGGATTTGAATACTCTGACTGTTGGGTGATGGACAGCCGTCTGGTCGTACTCAACGCCATGGACGCTGCGGCTAAAGGGGCTGAAATCAGGACCAGATCTCCCCTGCTCTCAGCAACACGATCAGGCAAAACCTGGCAACTGAAATTACTCGACAAATCCAGTAACAAGGAATTCCAGGTAGAGGCAAAAGTTCTTGTTAACGCTTCCGGCCCCTGGCTTGACCAACTGCTGAACCATATTTCCCACTCAGAGACCAAAGAACACATTCGCATGGTGAAAGGCAGCCATATAATTGTCAACAAATTGTTTGACCACGAGCGTGCCTATATTTTCCAGAATGCGGATGGCAGAATCATCTTCGCAATCCCATACGAAAACAAATTCACCCTGATAGGTACCACCGATGGGGATTTTCATGGAAATCCCGACAAAGTGCGCATTTCCCCAGAAGAAACCGACTATCTGTGCAAGGCAGCATCCGAATATTTTCTCCAGGAAATAGCAAAAGAAGATGTGGTCAGCAGTTTTTCCGGTATCCGCCCTCTGTTTGATGACGGCAAGAGCGAGGCAAAAGCCGCTACCAGAGACTATGTCCTGAAACTGGACACCGGTAAAAATGAAGCTCCCCTCCTCTCCATCTACGGCGGAAAGATTACCACCTATCGCAAACTCGCCGAATCGGTACTAGCCAGGCTTTCCCCTTTTCTGCCCGGTATGGGGAACGAGTGGACCGAAAAGAGCGTTCTTCCCGGCGGAGATTTTCGTCCAAACGACTTCGACCTTGAGGTTCAAGAGTTGTTGAACCGTTGTCCGGTTCTGAACAAAGAACTGGCCACACATCTTTTCAGAACCTACGGCAGCTGTGCTTATGAAATGGCCTCCTCGATCAAAGATAACAGCGATCTGGGCATCTTGTTTGGCCATAATCTTTACGGTTTCGAGGTCGATTATCTTATTGCTCGCGAATGGGCTAAATGCGCGGAAGATGTGCTTTGGCGGCGCACAAAATTGGGGTTGTTCCTATCTGCGGAGGAAGCTGAAAGGCTGGATGGGTATATAAAAATGAAAGTTTTGGTGGAAAATAATTCTTCGCCGATAAAAGATGAGGAGAAGTAATGCAGCTTGAGTTACGCAACGTATGCAAAAAAGTCGGCAGGGAATTCCATATCTCCGACGTATCACTTACCTTCCAAGCGGGGACTCTAAACATCCTCCTCGGCCCAACCCTTTCCGGCAAGACCTCGCTTATGCGGCTTATGGCGGGACTGGATCGACCAACCTCCGGCACCGTCCATTTTGCCGGCCGGGATGTCACCGGAGTTCCGGTTCAAAAACGCAATGCCGCAATGGTCTATCAGCAGTTCATTAACTACCCGAACCTAACGGTTTTCGAAAATATTGCATCTCCATTGCGTATCGCCAAGGTTTCCACTCCTGAAATAAAAAAGAGGGTTTCGAAAGTCGCATCGCTCTTAAAACTTGAAAGGATGCTCACCCGTTCCCCTCAGGAACTCTCCGGTGGACAGCAGCAACGCACTGCTCTGGCCCGGGCCCTGGTCAAAGAAGCAAATCTCGTGCTCCTCGATGAACCGCTGGCCAACCTTGACTACAAGCTCCGCGAGGAACTGCGCGAAGAACTGCCCAGAATATTTTCAGAAACCGGCTCGATTTTCGTTTACGCTACCACAGAACCATCCGAGGCCTTGCTTCTTGGCGGCAACACGGCATGCCTGCACGAAGGACGAATCACCCAATTTGGACCGACTATCGAGGTCTTTTCCCGACCGCAAAACCTCATCACAGCCAAGACCCTTTCCGATCCGCCTTTAAACACCTTGCCGGTGACCAAACTGAACAACAAAATGCTCTTCAAGAGCCATGTGGAAATACCGGTTTTGGGACAGTTACCCCAATTGCCGGATGACGACTACACCATCGCTTTCAGACCGCACCATCTCTACCTGCACCGCACATCCGACATGGCCATTGCTGTCAAAGCCAAAGTTGCGGTGACGGAGATAACCGGCTCAGAGAGTTATGTCCATATCGATTTGGCGGGAATCCGCTGGGTGCTTCTCGCTCCCGGCATCCATAACTTCGATGTACACCAAACAATCGAAATATTCATGGACCCCAGTAAATTTTACGTGTTCGACAAAAACGACTCCCTGGTCGTGACGCCGGAAGCAGTTGCCGATTTATGAGTAAAGAGAAGGAGAATTAGATGGCCCACATTACCTTAAAAGATATCGCACATTCCTATACAGGGGCATCGGATAACCCGGATGATTATGCCCTGAAAAAGCTCAATCTCACCTGGCGCGACGGCGGGGCATATGCCCTGCTCGGCCCTTCCGGCTGCGGTAAAACGACCCTGTTGAATATCATCTCCGGGTTGCTGACTCCCACTAGAGGACAGGTGCTTTTCAACGACGAAGACATAACCGGACTGCCCACCGAACGGCGTAATATTGCTCAGATCTTCCAGTTTCCGGTAATCTATGACACCATGACGGTGTTCCAAAACCTGGCTTTCCCCTTAAAGAACAGGGGGCGCAGCAAAACAGAGATTGAGCCGAGGGTCATCGAGCTCGCCAAAATGCTTGGTCTTGAAAAAGACCTTTATACCAAGGCCCAGCACCTGACTGCCGATGCCAAACAGAAAATCTCACTTGGCCGGGGCCTTATCCGGCAAAGTGTCAATGCTATTTTATTTGACGAACCGCTTACCGTCATCGACCCACAACTGAAATGGGAACTCCGCTCCCAGCTCAAATATCTGCATAAGCAGTTCGGCTTCACCATGATCTATGTCACCCATGACCAGACCGAGGCTTTGACCTTTGCCGACGAGGTGATTGTTATGTATGAGGGCCAAATTGTCCAGGTCGGTACCCCCGAGGCCTTGTTTGAAAGGCCGGAACATACTTTCGTGGGCTATTTTATCGGTTCGCCGGGCATGAATATCGCCCCCTGTGAATTGCATGGAGACAGGGTACTTATCGAAGGCCATGAGGTCATCCTCGACTGTCATTACCAGCAACAGTCCGCTTCGGCCAAGATCGAAGTCGGTATCCGCCCGGAGTACCTGAGCCTCGCCCAACCACAGGAGAAGGGGCTGCCGGTAAAAATCATTAAGGTCGACGATATCGGTCGCCACAAGATCGCCAGGGTTGCAGTAAACGACCAAACATTTCATGTCGTCATGCCGGAACTCTCCGGTATGACAGGAGACAAAGCGTCCCTTGTGTTTGATACCGCCCATACCAATATCTATGTCAACGACCATCTCATTGCAGGAGAACAACCATGATCGTTAAACAAGTAAACCAAAAAGCATGGTTCATGGTCCTGCCGGTTTTTCTGCTGGTGGCCTTTAGTGCCATCATTCCGCTTATGACCGTGGTCAATTACTCATTCCAGGATACTTTCGGCAATAACCAATTTTTCTGGGTGGGTATTGGCTGGTTCAAAGACCTGATTCATTCACCACGCTTCCATGAGGCATTTCTCCGACAGTTGATGTTTTCGGGAATCATCCTGGCAATCGAAATTCCCCTGGGAATCGCCATTGCCCTGGCCATGCCGAAAAAGGGTTGGGGAGTACCCGTCTGTCTGATTTCCATGGCGCTGCCTCTGCTCATCCCCTGGAACGTGGTCGGTACCATCTGGCAGATCTTTGGCCGGGTGGATATCGGCTTGCTTGGCCATACTCTGGCATCTCTTGGTTTTGATTATAACTATACCCAGGATCCACTTGCTGCCTGGATCACCATTATCGTCATGGATGTCTGGCATTGGACCAGCCTGGTTGTCCTGCTCTCCTACGCCGGCCTCTGCTCCATCCCGGACGCCTATTATCAGGCGGCAAAGATCGACGGCGCCTCACGAATTTCGGTTTTCAGATATATTCAACTGCCGAAGATGCAGCGGGTGCTATTGATTGCCATCCTGCTCCGCTTTATGGACAGTTTCATGATCTATACCGAGCCCTTTGTCATCACCGGTGGAGGTCCCGGCAATTCGACGACGTTCATGTCCATCGACCTGGTAAAAATGGCCATCGGTCAGTTCGATCTCGGTCCTGCTGCTGCGATGTCCCTTATCTATTTTCTTGTCATTCTCCTGCTCAGCTACGTCTTCTACACGGTGATGAGCAATATAGGCGAAGAAAGTTCAAACGGAGGTGCCTGATATGCGCTGGAAATGGCTTATCCCAACCATCTATATATTTTTCCTGCTGTTGCCGATCTACTGGCTCGTCAATATGAGCCTGAAGACTAATGACGAGATTCTGTCGATGTTCAGCCTTTGGCCGAAAGACCTGACATTTGACAACTACATGGTCATCTTCACCGATGCCTCCTGGTATTCAGGATATATCAATTCGATGATCTACGTGTCCATGAACGTGGTTATTTCCGTCACTTTCGCATCTGCCTGCCGCCTATGCCTTTTCCAGGTATTCCTTTGTCGGCGACAAACACCTTTTTTTCTGGCTCCTGACCAACCGTATGGCACCCCCAGCGGTCTTTGCCCTGCCATTTTTTCAGCTCTATTCGTCGATTGGTCTCTTTGACACCCATATAGCAGTTGCCTTAGCCCACTGTCTCTTTAACCTGCCGCTCGCCGTCTGGATCCTTGAGGGCTTCATGTCCGGCATTCCCAAGGAGATTGACGAAACCGCCTTTGTCGATGGCTATTCCTGGCCCAGGTTCTTTGTGAAAATTTTCATCCCCAATATTGCCTCGGGTATTGGCGTCACGGCTTTTTTCTGTTTCATGTTTTCCTGGGTGGAGCTGCTCCTGGCCCGAACCCTTACCGCGGTAAACGCCAAACCGATTTCGGCCATCATGACCCGTACCGTCTCCGCCTCAGGGCTGGATTGGGGGGTACTTGCCGCAGCCGGTGTCCTGACCATTTTACCGGGAGCACTGGTCATCTGGTTTGTTCGTAACCATATCGCTAAGGGATTTGCCCTTGGGAGAGTTTAGTGACGTAGAAATTCTTTCGGGCAGTTTCGAAAGAATTTCGTGACGGAACTTATCCCGCAAAGCTTTTGGGCGGGATGAAATCTTCATACAAACAAAAGTTGTTAGCAACGGAACTTATCCTGTAGCGACGCAACTTATCCCATAGCAACGGAACTTACACCCCTCAAGGGGGTACTAAAAAGAGTCCCGCAAAGAACACCCCTCAAGGGGACCGTAAAAGGAGAAAAACCATGAATCTCAAATGGATGGCCTGGACCACACCAACCGCAGCATTCTTTATCATAATTTTCTGTCTGCTTGTCACCATGACCATATGGGAAATAAAAAGCCCCGGTGGTGCCCCGCGTCTTGGAATTCTTCGTTTTGAGACCACCAGGGGAGACCGTCTTTTTATCTCTTTGTTAGGATCGGCCTACATTCATATTATCTGGCTGGCTCTGTTTCCCGATCTGGCTTTATGGTGGGCACTTGTCATTTCCTGTATTTACGCGCTCTGCGTATTCAAATGGGTGTAGTGAGTTGTTTGTACCGTTGTTTCGTTCTGTCACTGTACATCGGGGTGGCAGGAAAATCGCAAAACAATAGAGGAGAAAATCGATGATTAAAAAGTTCGTAACAGCAACAGCTATGGCCGCCTTCTTGGTGGGAGCTGCCGGCGTACAGGCAGGGGTCGATGAGGCAAAAAAGTGGGTAGACAGTGAATTTCAGCCCTCGACTCTCTCCCAGGCCGACCAGATGAAGGAGATGGAGTGGTTCATCAAAGCTGCTGAACCGTTCAAAGGAATGAACATCAAAGTGGTATCGGAAACAATTACCACCCATGAGTATGAATCCAAGACCCTGGCCAAGGCCTTCACGGAAATCACCGGCATCAACGTCACCCATGATCTGATCGGTGAAGGCGATGTTATCGAGAAACTGCAAACGCAGATGCAGTCCAACAAAAATATCTACGACGCCTACATCAATGACTCCGACCTGATCGGAACCCATTTCCGTTATCAGCAGGCTGTTCCGCTGACAGACTGGATGAGCGGTGAAGGAAAAGACGTCACAGACCCAATGCTTGATGTTAATGACTTTATCGGTAAATCATTTACCACCGGGCCCGACGGCAAACTCTACCAGATTCCCGACCAACAATTCGCCAACCTCTATTGGTTCCGTTATGACTGGTTCAAGCGTCCGGACCTGAAATCAAAATTTAAAGAGCTCTATGGCTATGAATTGGGTGTACCGGTCAACTGGTCCGCCTATGAAGACATAGCCGAATTTTTCACCGATAAAGTCAAGGAAATCGATGGAAAGCGGGTCTACGGCCATATGGATTACGGTAAGAAAGACCCTTCACTTGGCTGGCGTTTTACCGATGCATGGTTTTCTATGGCCGGTGGCGGTGATAAAGGAATCCCGAACGGTTTACCGGTTGACGAATGGGGAATTAGGGTTGAAGGTTGCCAGCCTGTTGGATCTTCCGTCTCCCGTGGTGGCGCAACCAACGCCCCTGCCGCGGTATATGCTCTCACCAAGTACATTGATTGGTTGAAAAAATATGCTCCACCCGAGGCTGCAGGTATGACTTTTTCTGAGGCTGGACCAGTTCCCGCCCAGGGAGCCATTGCCCAGCAGATTTTCTGGTATACTGCTTTCACCGCCGATATGGCTAAGCCTGGGACTCCGGTAGTTGACGAGAACGACAACCCGAAATGGCGTATGGCTCCTTCCCCACATGGCCCCTACTGGGAAGAAGGGATGAAACTCGGTTATCAGGATTGCGGTTCCTGGACCCTGATGAAGTCCACCCCGGTTGACCGACGCAAGGCAGCCTGGCTGTATGCCCAATTTGTCATTTCTAAAACTGTCAGCCTGAAAAAAACCCATGTTGGCCTCACCCCTATCCGCGAGAGCGATATTTGGGATAAGTCCTTCACCGAGCGCGCGCCCAAACTTGGTGGCCTGGTAGAATTCTACCGCAGCCCTGCCCGGGTTCAGTGGACACCAACTGGTACCAACGTTCCGGATTATCCAAAACTTGCCCAACTCTGGTGGCAGAACGTAGCTGATGCAGTGACTGGCGACAAAACTCCCCAGCAGGCATTGGATTCACTGGCCGAGCAGCAGGACAAAGTAATGGAACGTATTGAACGATCCGGAATCCAAGGTGAATGTGGACCGAAACTGAATAAAAAACAAGATCCGTCCTACTGGTTGAACCTGCCGGGAGCTCCCAAGCCAAAAGTTGCCAATGAAAAACCGAAAGGTATGACCGTTGATTACGATGAATTGGTTAAGAGCTGGGCTGCAACTGCTAAGAAGAGCTGACAAGAGCAGGATTTGTAATGTACTGGCACTCCTCGAGGTGTACGTGGTTCACGGCTTCTTGAGGGGTGCTCTTTTCAGTACTCGCTTGGGGGGGATGAGTTCATTAACATTATCAGAGCTCTCATCCCGCCCAAAAGCTTTGCGGGATAAGTTCATTTACGAAAAAAGTTTCTTGTAAACAGCACAAGAAACTTTTTTCTAATTCACTAAGAGATTAGCAATGGCCACAAACATCCTAGCAATCGATCAAGGGACCACTTCAAGCAGAGCAATTATCTTTGACGATAAACTCGAAATAGTTGCAGCTGCCCAGCAGGAATTCGAGCAGTTTTTCCCCCAATCGGGCTGGGTAGAGCACGATCCCGAGGAGATCTGGAGTTCAACGCTTGCCACCTGCAAAGAGGCCCTGGAAAAATCCAATCTCTCTGCCACCGACATCGCAGCAATCGGCATCACCAACCAGCGCGAAACCACCATCATCTGGGATAAGGACACCGGTGAACCGATTCACAAGGCCATTGTCTGGCAGGACAGGAGAACGTCTGAGTACTGCACCGAACTGCAGGAACGTGGTTATAACCCAATGATCACCGCCAAAACAGGCCTGCTGCTCGACTCCTATTTTTCAGGCACGAAAATCAAATGGCTCCTTGATAATGTGGCAGGTGCAAAAGAAAAAGCGGCGGACGGCAAGCTCCGCTTCGGCACCGTTGATACCTTCCTGCTCTGGCGTCTGACTGGCGGCAAAGAGCATAGTACCGACGCCACCAATGCCTCGCGCACGATGCTGTACAATATTCATGAGAACTGCTGGGACAAGGAGATCCTGGAATTGCTCGACATTCCTATATCACTTCTGCCTGAAGTTAAAGATAGCTCCGCCGATTTTGGTTTGACCAGTCCCGCGCTCTTTGGTACGGCAATCCCAATTGGCGGCATCGCCGGAGACCAGCAAGCTGCTCTTGTGGGCCAGGCATGTTTTCAGCCGGGCATGATCAAATCCACCTACGGCACCGGTTGTTTCGTAGTCCTTAATACCGGCGACCAGGCCGTCCGTTCCAACAACAGATTATTGACCACCATCGGCTATCGCTTAAACGGCAAAACCACCTACGCCCTGGAAGGCTCGATCTTTGTAGCAGGTGCTGCAGTGCAGTGGATGCGCGATGCCATGGGTCTCATTGAATCAGCTTCAGACACCGGAAAACTTGCCCGGCAGGCAGACATCAACCAGGATGTCTACCTGGTCCCGGCCTTTACAGGCCTTGGCGCCCCCCACTGGGACGGCGAGGCCCGAGGCGCAATTTTCGGGATCACCAGGGCCACAGGCCCCGCCGAACTTTCTAAAGCCGCACTGGAATCAGTCTGTTATCAAACCCGCGACCTGCTTGACGCTATGCGTGGCGACTGGCAGAGCATGGGCGAAACGGTTCTACGAGTCGACGGCGGCATGGTCGCCTCAAACTATACCATGCAGTTTCTTGCCGATATCTTAAATGCACCTGTTGATCGGCCAGTGGTCTTGGAAACAACCGCCCTGGGCGCCGCTTATCTGGCTGGCCTGCATATTGGACTTTTCCCACCTCCGGAACAGTTCAGCAGTTCATGGAAACGCGATAAACGTTTCACTCCAGCCCTTGATGAAGAGGTGCGCGTCAGGAAGTACAATGGCTGGAAGGACGCGGTACGACGCACCCTGACGAAATGATTCTTTCAACAACCAGGGGATCTCTTAGTCTTTATTGATACCCTGGTCTTTCCCATTACAATAGATCCTCCACTTTCTTTTAGCAGCCAGACTTAACTCGGAGATTAATTTTCCTCTCTTGTCCTCTATCACTAATCGCGCGAGGACCACCTTTCATATATTTGCCATACAAGTTTCGTTTGAAAGTTTTTATATTTCACTTGAACTATATTCCAAACAGGTTTACAACATAAAAGTGATTCTTCCGGTTACAGCTTCCCAGGTATTTACCGGAAGAGCCTCTGCAAACCGGTAACACTCTCCCATGGCAAGGAAACCAGAACCATGACTTCATCCATCATCGACAACCTTTCAGGAACATGTGATAAGACCATCGAAACCGATGTCTTGATCATCGGCGGCGGCGTCACCGGCGCAGGCATCATGCGAGATCTTGCCCTGCGCGGACTGCATACCATCCTGATTGACAAACGCGATCTCTGCGCCGGGGCCTCCGGCGGTAATCATGGACTCCTGCACTCGGGGGCCCGTTATGTCTCCAATGATCTTCACTCGGCAATTGAATGCCGGAAAGAAAACGAAATTGTCAAACGACTAGCTCCTCAGTGTGTTGAAGAAACCAGGCGGCTTGTTCGTTGCCGTGGAAGGTGACGATCCTGAGTTTGCCGAAAGATTTCCTGATTTTTGTGCAGCAGCAGGTATTCCTTGCAAAGAAATTACTCCAACCGAGGCGCGGAAGATGGAGCCTCTGCTTTCCGAGAAGCTGTTCAAGGCCTATTTAGTACCAGACGCAACCGTTGATCCTTTCCGACTGGCCCTGGAAAACGTGGATCATGCCCGGATGTTAACGGACAGCATCTATCGACCCCATACAGAAATCATCGACTTCATAATCGAGAATGGGGAGATTCGCACAGCGATTTGTCGGGATAACCGGACCAAGGCAACACTTGACTATCCGAGCAAAACAATATGTCAACGCCGGGGGAGCATGGGCCATGAACATAGCGAAGAAAGCCGGCTGCACCGATGTCAACCTGCTCTATTCCAAAGGCACGCTCCTAATCAGCCACGACCGAATGACAGGCCTTGTCATCAACCGGCTGCGACCACCAGCCGATGGTGACATCCTCGTTCCGGGGGGAACGGTATCAGTGCTGGGAACCACCTCCGTCCGCACCGATAACCTGGAGACCGTCCGCCCGACGGTGGATGAGATCGACCTGAATGTTATTGAAGGCGCAGCAATGATCCCTGCCCTGGCCAAAGCTCGTTATATCAGGGCGTTTTCAAGAGTTCGTCCACTGCTGCAATCTTTAGACGGCGAAGATGGCCGGGATGCGACCCGCGGATTTGGGCTTTTTGACCATACTTCCCAAGGACTCACTAATTTCTGCACCATAACCGGAGGAAAGCTGACCACCTTTCGTCTGATGGCCGAAAAAACCTCAGATCTGGTCGCCAGGCGGCTCGGTAATGTTGAGGGTTGCAAAACCAACAGTGTTCCCCTGCCTGACGGCGATGCCTGCAGGTGGACAGAACCGGGAGCCGCTCCCCGCATCTGGTATCAGGCCAATAACCCCGACGATATGATTCTCTGCGAATGCGAAATGGTTCCTCAATCGGCCATTGACCAGATAGTCAAATGCGCTCCTGGTGCAGAAGAAGAGATGACCCTTGAAGCCATTGCCCTCAGATCCCGTGCCGGCAAGGGTCCTTGCCAGGGATCGTTTTGTGGCATCCGAATTGCGTCATATCTTTATGACCGTGGCTACTACCACGATAAAACCGGCCTTATCCATATGCGTGACTTTTTTAACGAACGGTTCAAAGGCATGCGTACGGTCATCTGGGGCCGGCAGGCGGCGCAAATGGAATTGGCGGAAGCGCTCCATTGCGGACTGCTTGGCCTTGATAATCTGGATGACGACAAAGAATGATGGCGTCGTAAAAACTCTTCATCTTGTTCGTTGTTACAATTTTCCTATCATTACGACGTACCGTATGTACGCCGAAATAATAGGAAAATTGCACGCCTCCAATATGAAGCTTTTTACTTATCCATCGAAAATCGAGGTTTTTACGAGTTTATCAAAGATATCATAGTCAATAATGATAGAGTCTGTGGAGAAGTTCATGAGAGAAGAAGCCCGTCACTTTGAGACCGAACTGGCAGTTATCGGCTCAGGTATTGCCGGATTTGCAGCATCGATCTTTGCCCTTAATCGCAAGATCGCTACAGCCCAGGTCGGCAATACCGGAGCTGTAGCCTACACTACCGGCTACCTCGACCTGCTTGGATCAAGCGAACTCTCATCGGTCGCAGTCGACAACCCCTGGGATGGAATTCGACAACTTAAGCATTCAGCCCCCGATCATCCCCTCAGCCGAATTCCCGAAGAAGATATCAGGGAAGGCTTTGAACAGTTCACTGCTTTTCTTGGGGAGTGCGGTATCGCCTATACCACACCTCAAAAAACTAATATTACCGCGCTTACACCTGCCGGTACCCTGAAGAAAACACTCTGCGTCCCAGCCACCATGGCCGCGGGTCCAAAGGCCTTTGCCGCAAAACCCCTTGCGTCATAATCGACTTCAAAGGCCTGAAAGGATTCAGTGCGCGTCAGGTGGTGGCCAATCTCCAGGATAAATGGCCAGGCCTGTCCGCAAAACGAATAACCTTCCCTGATATGGAAAGCGGCGAAATCTATCCGGAAGTCATGGCCCGTGCCCTTGAGGTTCCGGCAACTCGGATAAGACTTGCCGAACTCCTGAAAAAAGCAGCCGGCGAGAAAAAGGTTATCGGCCTGCCTGCCATCCTCGGGATGCATCGACCTGATCTGGTCCGGGCGGAACTTGAACAACTCGCCAGCCTGGAGATCTTTGAAATCCCGACTATGCCGCCATCGGTTCCGGGAATTCGCCTTCGGGAAATGTTTGAGCAGGTTTTTCCACAAAAGGGCATAACCCTTATCCCCCAGCAAAAGGTTGCTTCCCTGACCTTCGACGCTGACGGCGCGCTTCTTGGTCTCAGCGATAATTATGGCCCCATCGCTCTTCATTCGAAAGCAGTCATCCTCGCCACCGGACGCTTTTTAAGTGGTGGCCTGGAAGCCCACATCACCGGCGTAACCGAATCCTTGCTTGATTTGCCGGTGAGTCAGCCCGCATCCCGTACAGACTGGTATTGTGACGGGTACACGGACCGCCGAGGTCATGCGATACATAAAGCCGGGATCGAGATCGACAGTTCATTCAGGCCGCTTGCCCAAAACGGCAAACCCTACAATGAACGTCTTTTTGCCGCAGGGATTATCATCGCTCACCAGGATTGGATTCGTGGCCGTAGCGGAGCCGGTATAGCCATCGCCACGGCCTATAAAGCGGTGGAAGCCGCCGAAAAATTCTTACACGCTTTACGCGCCTGACAGAGTCCTAGGCGACAGGAAGAAGGAAAAGTCATGTCGAATAAAAAAATACCCACCATCAATTTTAGGGAAAAGGCCATAGAACTGCTCCCCCCAGGTGCAAGTTTTGAGGCCTGTTTAACCTGTGGTCTCTGTTCGTCCGGTTGCCCCGCCTCGGGAATCGAAAACATGGATCCGAGAAAGTTCATCCGCATGGCTATGCTCGGCATGGATGAAGAGTTGTCCACCACTCCATGGGTCTGGTGCTGCACCTTATGTAAACGATGCCAACACGTCTGTCCGATGAATATCGACATTTCCCAACTGGTGTTCCTGGCCCGCGGTAATTGGCCGCAGGAGGAAAAACCTTCGGGAATCGTCCGTTCCTGCCAGCTTATCCGCTCAACAGCTTCGACCAGTGCCATGGGGCTGCCACCTGAGGACTTTGTTTTCGTCGTCCAGGACGTGCTTGAAGAGGTTCGGGAAACCCAACCGGCCTTTAAAAACCTGCAGGCCCCGATGGATAAAAAAGGTGCGCATTTCTTTGTAAATCAAAATTCCCGCGAACCAATGAACGAGCCGGACGAGATGGTTCCTCTCTGGAAGATTTTCGACCTGGTCGGTGCCGACTGGACTTACTCCTCAAAGGGCTGGGCTGCAGAAAACTTCTGCATGTTTACAGGCGATGAAGAGGCCTGGTACGAAGTCATCAAGACCAGGGTCGATGCCGTAAACGAGTTGGGCTGCAAGGTATGGCTGAACACCGAATGTGGCCATAGTTACTACACCATGTGGAATGCCTTGACCCGTTTCGGTATGGAAGCCGACTTCAAGCTTGAAAGCCTGATTACCTACTATGCCCGTTGGATCCGGGAAGGAAAACTCCCGGTCAATTCAAAGTGGAATACTCAAAAGCGTCAAATTCACCGTCCAGGATCCCTGCATGATTGTCAGAAAAGCCTACGGGGAATCCATTGCCGAGGATATGCGTTTTGTGGTGAAGAGCTTGGTGGGAGAAGAAAATTTCATCGATATGCAACCAAATCGCAGTGCCAATTACTGTTGCGGGGGAGGTGGCGGTTTCCTTCAGGCGGGAATGACAGAGCACCGCAGAACCTACGGCAAACGAAAATTTGACCAGATCGCCGCAACCGGTGCCGCCTATGTCCTCACCCCCTGCCATAACTGCCATTCGCAGATGGAAGACATCGGCCACCATTACGGCGGCCACTACGGTGTCGTGCATTTCTGGACCTTGATCTGCCTCTCACTTGGAATTCTTGGCGAAAATGAACGAACCTATCTAGGCCCGGATCTTTTGGCGCTAATTGACTGACACCATAAGGTGCCAATTGTCATTGCATGATAAAATATTCTTTTTACAAATCACATCCCTATCTGATTGAATTCTAATCTACTCAGTATTATTTAAAGACCTCCTAAATACTTCGCAATGTTAACAACTTAAACAAACAAGATTTCGTATTTCGAGTAAATAGTACTTGACCGCCAACCAGCCGTTCTGTAATCATATTATCTGGATGTGACTTCAAGAGCCGTATCTGGTAACGGAATGATTGCCGACATAGCACCTATTATTTTTTGATTCCGGTTACCCATACTTTTACCTCGGATGAACGGAATGATCATTGGACTTGATGTAGGCGGCACCCATACCGACGTCATTCTTCTGGACGGCAGGCAACTTGTTCGCGAGGTCAAGATTGCAACCGATCCGAACAATCTTTTTCAGACTCTGCTCGCCGGCCTCAGTGCTGTTATCGAGGGCATCGACCCCACATCCATACGACGTGCGGTCCTCAGCACCACCCTGGCAACCAACCTTGTAGCCCAGAAAAAACTCCCCAAGGTCGGTATGGTGGTGGCTGGCGGTCCGGGCATTGACCCCCGACACTATCGCACCAACGAATTCTATTATACGGTGGATGGCGCCCAGGATCATCGTGGCCGCGAAATACAGCCGCTTGATGATAAACAGGTGCAGTCAATCGGCGAGGAGCTCAGGCGTCAGGGGCTCCAATATGCAGGAGTGGTCTCAAAGTTCTCGGTACGCAATCCGGAACAGGAAGAAAAGATGGCTGAACTGCTGCAGCCCTATGTAGAGAAAATCTTCATGGGCCACCAGTTTTCCGGCAACCTCAATTTTCCCAGGCGTATCGCTACCACCTATTTAAACTGTGCTGTTTATCCCATTCATAAGAAATTTTTCAAGGCAGTTCAAGAGGCTCTGGCCGAAAAAGGCCTGACTATGCCCATCCGCATTCTGAGACCAGACGGCGGCAACATGAATATCGAATCATCGGTTGACCATCCGGCGCAAACCATTTTGTCGGGACCGTCAGCCAGTGTCATGGGTGCCATCTCCTCCGCCCCCTCCCAGGGTACCTGCCTGGTGCTGGATATCGGCGGCACGACCACCGACATGGCGGTTTTAATCGACAAGGTTCCTTTACTCGCTCCTCTCGGTATCGAAATATCGCCCTACAAGACTCTGATCCGGGCCCTGCAGACCCAGTCCATCGGCATCGGCGGAGACAGCACAGTCCGCGTGAGCAAGGGCAAACTGACCATAGGTCCCGACCGGACCGGCAAAGCCATGGCGTACGGCGGTCCGGAACCAACCCCCACAGATGCCTTCTATGTACTGGGCAAAGGCGGCAGTGGCGATGCGATAAAATCAAGAACCGGTTTAGAGCCGGTAGCCCGAGCCTTGGGTCTACACGTTGAACAGGCAGCACAATTTATATTTGAAACTGCCTGCCGCACCATACTGGATGCCGCTACGGAGATGATCAATGCTATCAACAGCAAGCCCGTCTATACAGTGCACGAACTCTGGGAAGGCAGCCGGATACGCCCCAGCCATCTGCTGATTCTCGGCGGTCCGGCCCCGCAGTTTGCAAGTCAACTCCAGACTATGTTCGAAGGCAAGGTGCAGGTCGTCCCCCATCATCAGGTCGCCAATGCCATAGGCTGCGCCCTCGCCCGAACCACATGCGAAGTGATCCTGTTCGCCGATACCGCCCAGGGGAAGGTCACCGCTCCCGCCGAGGGTTTCAATGGAAAGATCTCCTCCAACTTCAGCCTGGCCGATGCGCGCAACATGACCGACGAACTGCTGCGCAAAAAGGCCGTCAAAAGAGGAGCAAACCCCGAAGACCTCGAAACCGAGATCCTTGAGGAAAGTCAGTTCAACATGATCCGCGGCTTTCAGACCATTGGCAAGAATATCCGGGTCCGAATGCAGCTTAAACCCGGGCTGATCAGGGAAAGGAAATCAATTGCTTCGAGCTAACACTGGGCTTCGTAACGACACAGGGCGATAAGTCCATGAGCGCTGGGGCCCAAAAAAACAATCAATAACCAGGAACCGGTACTATGTTACACGCCAAAAATAAAACAGGCCTGGTCTTCTTCCCGGCCTTCGATTGGTCCATCTCACCCACCCACCCGGAAAGAGAAGAACGACTGCTCTATACCCAGGATCAGGTGTTTGAGGAGGGCCTGCTGGATATCGAAGGTATTGTCGAGTTTAAGCCTGACCTGGTGACCATAAAAGATGTACAACGGGTGCATTTTTGTGTTCCCGACCCCTGGGCTGTGATGACCGAATCCCATTTCATCAGCGCAGGCGGAGCCAAAACCATTGGTATGGCGGTGATGGACGGCACCATCGAACGGGGTTTTGCCATAGTCCGTCCTCCCGGGCATCATGCCTGCCGTGTCGTCCATGGCGCCCGCGGATTCTGCAATATCAACGTCGAAGCCATCATGATCGAGTATCTGCGCAGAGCCTACGGGGTAGAGCGGATCGCGATCGTCGACACCGATTGTCACCACGGCGATGGCACCCAGGACATCTACTGGCACGACCCCAATACCTTGTTTATTTCCATCCATCAGGACGGCCGCACCCTCTATCCCGGTACAGGCTTTCTGAGCGAAATGGGGGGACCCAACGCCGTGGGTACCACCATCAACATCCCCCTGCCGCCCTTTACCTCCGATGAAGGGATTCTCTATACTATCAAGGAAATGGTGCTGCCGATCCTGGACGACTTCAAACCCCAGTTGATTATCAATTCGGCAGGACAGGACAATCACTACTCCGACCCGATCACCAATATGAATTTCTCCGCCCAGGGCTATGCGGAGTTAACCTCTCTGCTGAAGGCCGATATCGCTGTCCTGGAGGGAGGGTACTCTATCGAGGGTGCACTGCCCTACATCAACACCGGCATTATCCTGGCCATGGCCGGTTTGGACTACGACCACCTCAGAGAGCCGGACTATGATGTTGCCACCTACAGACAGAGCAGTGACATAACAAACTATATTAAAAAATTGGGTCAAAAGGTATTGGAGAACTGGCACCAGCGTGACGCCCTGACTGAAATTGCCCGTGGTAAAACACTCCCGGACAAGCGAGCCCGCAGCATTTACTATGACACTGATAATATCCAGGAACATCAGGACGAGACCATCCGCATCTGTGATGACTGCGGAGGTGCCTTGAGGATTGAATCATCCGCCGACAGGAAGAAACCAATCCTGGCGGTCCATATTCCGATAAATGCCTGCGCAGCCTGCCAAAAGCAGGGTCACCGGTGGTTTGACAGCGCCAGAAGTGACCAGTTTTCTGAAATTTTCCTGCAGGACCGTACGACTGACCTGTATCTCTCGAAAAACAAAAAATAAACCCATTCCATTACAAGAGGGTTCAAATGACTTTTAGTACCTTACAGGTTATTTTCCCGCCGGCCATTCAGGCGGAAGTCAGCAGATTGTGGATATCTTCAAGCTTTTCCTGGACTCCGATATACCCTTCTTCAATAGCGTGTGCCACTTGATCGAAGTTCATCATCTTCATTCCCCCTAACCGAGGTTGAATCAGGATGTCCGGCCGATCAACAGCCAGGTTGATGCGGGTTATACGTTCCTGCATAATACCGATGGACGTCATTACAGTCTCGACGATATCCGGAGTCCCCGAATCACGGTGTAGACGCTCCTTCTTTCTCTGCTTGAATCTGTTTTCCGCGTTCTCATAAAAGTCTGCCATTTTTTTTATGAGTTCATTACGGTTGTCTGGCGCATTATCAGCTCCCTCGGCCGGTAGTTTTGTAAGTTTACCTACATCAGTTGATACATGAAGCTGCTTCCCACGCGAGACAATCCTGTTGTTGAGATCCACCGCAATAACGAGACCCGCGCCCATGGCGCGTGCCACCCCCACCGGAACGGGATCAACCAGTCCACCATCCACCAGCCAGCGGCCTTTAACCTGCACCGGAGCAAAGAGGCCAGGATAGGACATTGTGGCTCTGAGTCCCTCGATGAGGCTGCCGGAATTTATGACGACTTTTTCCCCCCGATCAAGATCCGTTGCAACCATCACCAACGGGATAGCGAGTTCTGCGAAGGTCTGCACATCCGTGTGCATTGAAAAGAGCTCCTGGACCCGTCTTGAACCGTTCAAGAGACCCGATCTTGGAAAAACGACGTCGAAATAGGAAAAGATCTTCTTCCCGTCCATCCGCAGCAGAAATTTTTTCAGGCTACCGATGCTGCCACTTGCATAAAGTGCCCCGACGTAGGCACCAACACTGCAACCGGCAATAAAATCAATATGAATATTTTCCTCTACCAACGCCTCGATGATACCGATATGCGCCCAACCGCGAGAGGCTCCACTGCCTAATACCAACCCGACTGTTTTTCGCGACGACATGTAGTTTGGTCTCCAGCAAATTTTTTCCAGTTGCATTAGTACGTTACAGATTGTTTTCTTGTTTTTTTGCAAGAAAACAATCTGTCTCAAGGTACTTATCCCGGCTTTCTTCCCGTTTACCGGGGTTAAGAATACAATCTACAGTATTTCTTAGTTAGAATAAAAAACATACCGTTAACCAACAGATCCGGAAAGTTTTTTTGCCACGTAGAGAGAATTGACTTGTTTATTGCTCTACAACCATTGTCGTTTGACCTTAAAACGACTATCCTGTAAGCTTTAAGCTTATCAAATATCAGCAGCAAAACAACCAAGGAGCTGGTTATGGTCCCAACAAAAAAAGTCAGCATAATGGTATTCCAGCTCACTCTCCTTTTTGCCCTTTTGCTCAGCTCCTGTACAGAATCAGAACCTCCATTTACATGCACTGACAGCATAGGTTGTGTTGCTGTGGCTCCCGGAGAACCGATTAAAATTGGGGTGTTGCAGGCATTGAGCGGCGAGGTGGCGCCGCTCGGTGAAGCACAGATCAGAGGGCTTGAACTCGCCCTCGACAAGAGAAAAAATACGATTCTCGGTCATCCTGTTCACCTCCAAATTGAGGATACCGGATGCACACAAGAAGGCGGTGCCAACGCAGCTCTAAAAGTTATTGCAGATCCACAGACTGTTGCCATCTTCGGCTCGACCTGTTCCGGTGCTGCTGCCACCGCCTCCAGAGCGATGTCAGGGGCTGGTCTTACAATGATATCCGGCAACACTTCCGCACCATATCTCACCTCCATCGCAGGCCAGGCAGCACCTGCTTGGCAAGCCGGCTTTTTTCGTACTGTCCCAAATGACGAAAATGCCGGCAAGGCCACAGCGAATTATGTTTTTCAACGACTTGGGTTGCGAAAAGCCGCCACCATACATGACAATGATATTTTTAGCAGAGGCTTGACCCAAAGCTTTAAAAACGCCTTTGTCGATCTAGGCGGAGAGGTTGTACTGGAAACCGCGATCAACAAAGGGGAAACGGAAATGATCCCGGTGTTAACTGCTGTTATAAGCTCTGGAGCCCAAGTGCTTTTTTTCCCGCTATTTCAACCTGAGGGCAACCATATTCTCCGCTCAGCCCGTGCGTTGCAGGCCCTAAGCGATACGCTGTTGATAGCTGCCGGGCCTTTAATAGAGAAAAGTTTTCTTGATGAAGTCGGGGTGTTGGGCAAAGGCATGTATTTTGTCGGCCCAAGCTGTCCGAAGGGCGGGAACGTCAACCGATTGGCGGCTGCCTACGAAGTAAAATTCAAGGAGAAACCTACCGTAATTTACTATCTCAGTGGCTTTGATGCGGCGGCTCTCCTTTTCTACGCAATAGAGAGGGTGGCAATCCAGGATAAGGATGGCACTCTGCATATCGGTCGTAAAGCTCTACGAGATACACTCTATAGAACGACAGGTTTTAAGGGAGTTACCGGAACTCTCAGTTGCAATAAGTTTGGTGACTGTGCCCAGCGTCCCTTTGACGTATTTCGTCTCGACGACCCCTCCAAAGGACTCGAAGGATTGCAAGCCAATATAGTATATTCCTATACCGGAAGACAATAACCCCATCCTGCAGCAAAGAGGCCGTTACTATGAAGATTGGCGAACAAAGGTGGAACAGGTTAGGAATTACCGGCAAATTCACCCTTGCCTTCAGCCTGATGTTGACTTTTTTAATGCTTATCGCCGTAACTGGTTATTTTTCTTTGTTTTATATTGGCAAAGCCGAAGAGAAGATCAGGAAAAGCACGGCAATAGATCAGCTTGTTCTGGAAATGGATCGGGGCCTGGAAAAGGCTCGCCGACTGCACGGAAATTTCTTGCTTCAATACGAGCATATCGGCCTGCAGGCTGCCAAAGAGGCATACGCGCAACCCTCCGAGAGCGAGATCACCAGAGTTATCATGTTGAGCAATAAACTGAAAGAGCTACTGTTTCAATCAGATACCAGCGATTTGGTAGAAATAGACCAAACAGATGTCAATCTCTATCTCTCCTCGGCGGAGCGTTTTGCCGAAACCTCGCTCGAAGCTGTGGCGCTGATTTCAAAGCGGGCAGGACCTGAGGGGGTGGAAGCAAAGCTGCAGGCTATTTCTCTGAAACTTGAAAATGATATCAAATCCTCTCCGGATTTATTGTTACTCCTTACCCAGACCCGCTTGAATTACAAAGATTACCTGATCAGTCGTCAGCGTTTTCTTATGCAATCGGCTCTGAATGTTTTGAATGAGTTCCGTTTAGCCATTAACTCGAAAACTGCTATAACGCGCGAAAACAAAACTTTCCTCCTCACTCTCATTGACACATATCAAAAGCTCGCGGCTGATTTACTTGATGTTGACCGGGCGATCAGCGGAAAGCTACGGGACTTCAGTCTACAGGACCAGACGGTGACCCCTCTTTCAAATAAACTTATACAACTGACTCAGCAAGAGGTAGGACTGGCCGAACAGCTGATTGAACATGTCCACAGGGTGGCAGTTTGTATTATGCTGACCATCAGCCTGGTTGCAGTTTTTGCTGTTCTCCTTATTGCCAGATTGATGCATAACAGCGTCACCAGAAATGTCCTCAGATTAACCACTGTTGCAGAAGAATTCAGCAAGGGTAATCTGGATATCCGTATCCAGGAAAAGGGCAAGGATGAGCTGGGCCGCCTGGGGATGAATTTCAATACAATGGCTGCACGGCTTAAAGATTTGGTTGAAAATCTGGAAAAAAAGGTGGCTCTGCGCACTGCCGAACTCTCTGCAAGCGAACAACGATTCCGACATCTCCTCAATGATCTGCCCAAAATTGCTGTGCAGGGATATGACACTGAACGAAAGGTCGTCTATTGGAACCATGCCAGTGAAATGCTCTACGGCTACAGTAAAGAGGAAGCTGCCGGAAGAAAGCTTGAACAGTTGATCCTCCCTGCCCAGACTAAAAACAAGATTATTTATGCACTCCGGAACTGGATAGAAAATAATATTGCCATTCCCGCCTCCGAAATTATCATGCGCAACAAAGATGGCGGAAAGGTGCCGGTGTACTCCTCCTATGTCATGCTGACCGACCATGAAGGAGAAAAAACAATATACCGTGTCGACATTGACTTAGCTGAACTGAAACTGGCACAGGAAGAAGGCAGGAAAAGCGAATTTATTTATCGCCAACTCTTTACCCATTCCACTAGTGGAGTTGCTGTCTATGAGGCAATTGAAGAGGGCAGGGACTTCATTTATAAGGATTTAAACCAGGCCGGAGAAAAGTTTGACCGGATCAGCCGTGACGAGGTTATCGGACGCAGGGTGACTGAATTATTTCCGGGTTTTCAGGAGCTCGGTCTTTTGCAGGTGTTTCGTAAGGTTTGGCAGACCGGGGAATCTGAATACCTTCCTGTTTTCTTTTATAAAGATGACCGGGTTGAAGGCTGGCGCGTGAACAGAGTGTACAGATTGCCATCCGGCGAGATAGTGTCGGTTTTTGATGACATTAGCGGTCAGAAACAGGCTGAAAGAGAAAAGAAAGCCATGGAGTACCGGCTCCAGCGCTCCCAGAAAATGGAGGCCATCGGCCTTATGGCGGGTGGTGTCGCTCATGACCTGAACAACATTCTCTCGGCGGTGGTCGGTTACCCGGAGCTTCTTCTTCTCGATTTGCCTAAGGAGAGCAAGCTCCGACAACCATTGACTGCAATCAAAGAGGCAGGGGAACGAGCAACGGCAGTAGTTGCAGACCTCCTTACCGTGGCCCGCGGTGTGGCCAGTGTGAAAGAGCCAAAAGACCTGAACGTTTTGGTCCTGGAATATTGGGAATCACCGGAATTTCTCAAACTTCAGTCGCGCCATCCACATGTCCGGTTCAAACGACAATTAGCCGCCGTTTTGCCTGCCATTTTGTGTTCTCCGGTGCACGTTAAGAAAAGTATCATGAATCTGGTAACAAACGGGGCAGAGGCTATAGAACTTGCGGGAACCGTGACTCTTTCAACCAGAAGCCTTACCCTGGAGCAAAAGTGGGCAGACGAACATGGCCTGGAGCTCGGGGAATATGTTGTCTTGAGTGTTTTAGACACCGGCGGTGGTATTCCTGAAAAGGATCTCGATCATATCTTTGAGCCGTTCTACACGAAAAAGGTGATGGGCAATCTTAGCGGTACAGGTCTTGGTCTTTCGGTAGTTTGGACTACTATGCAGGATCATAAGGGCGCAGTTGTCGTCAGCAGAAGTGAGGACATCACTACTTTTGATCTCTATTTTCCCTCTACCGACAAAACGATACTCATCCCCGACCAGCATACTCGCGAGAGAGATCTGCCTGGAAGTGGTGAAGAAATTCTCGTAGTGGATGATGAGCCATCCCAGCGAGAGCTAGCCATGAACTTACTGCCACTTTTAGGCTATCGGGTAGTCTGTCAAGATTCAGGAGAAAAGGCACTTTCCTATCTGCAAGATCACCATGTCGATCTGGTACTGCTTGACATGCTGATGGATCCAGGAATAAACGGTCGTCAGACGTATGAACGGATGCTTGAGATAAACCCAGGGCAAAAAGCAATTATTGTCAGCGGTTTTTCCGAAAGCGATGACGTCAAGGCTGCCCTGCATCTGGGAGCATCTTCATTTATTCAAAAACCTTATTCAATCGACCAACTTAGTCACGCGATTAAGCAGGCACTCAACGGGTAAGCCAAAATTGCTATCGACAGCTCTTTCCAGAATACTCATACATCCGTATCTGATCCGACTAATCCCTCTTAAATCGAAGTAATTTGTTTAGCTCGCATTTTGCCGAGAATACGTTCTTTAAGGAGAACCATTAACCATGGCCGAACAAGCCAACTCACTGACTTCGATTTTTTTTGCACTGGCCGCCAATCTGGCCATTTTTATGGCTAAACTCGGGGCGGCTTTATTTACCGGCTCAGGCGCCATGCTCGCCGAGGCGATTCATTCCCTGGCCGACAGTGGCAATCAACTTTTACTGATCGTCGGCTTGCGGGGAGCAAAGCGGCCACCCAGCGACGAACACCCTTTGGGTTATGGCAAAACCATCTATTTCTGGTCATTTATCGTTGCGTTGATCCTCTTTAGCATGGGCGGGATGTTTTCGGTGTATGAGGGTATTCATAAACTGGAACATCCGGAACCACTGACGGCTCCTTGGCTTGCCATCGCGGTACTTTTATTTTCCTTCATTGCAGAGAGTATTTCCCTTTGGGGTTGTCTCAGGGAAGTGAACAAGATCCGTGGGAATCACAGTCTCTTCACCTGGTTCCGGGAAAGCAGACAGAGTGAACTTTTGGTAGTTTTCGGTGAAGATGCTGCTGCCCTGCTCGGCTTGGCTTTTGCACTGCTGGCGGTGGGACTTACCATCGTGACCGGAAACCCATTTTTTGATGCATTAGGCAGCGTCGTAATTGGCGTACTGCTGATAACTGTTGCGCTGATGGTCGGCATACAGGTTAAACGGCTATTGATCGGACAGGGTGTCGATCCAGCCACCAAGCAGGCGATCACCAACTTTCTTCTGGAGCAGGAGGAGATAAAGAGCGTTTATAATTTGATCACCCTCCAACTCGGCAGTGATGTTATGGTGGCTGTTAAAGCCGAAATGTTGGATTACCAGAGCCCAAGAGAGATGATGGAAGCTATCAATCGCTGCGAACAACGTTTAAAGAAGTCATTTCCCCAGGTAATCTGGTCGTTCTTTGAACCCGATGTCCGTGATTGAAAGGTGGCGATCCGGCAGTGACAACGTTCTGCTGTTTGAATGGAGGGGACCTGAAAATATAGTTGAAATGATACCCTAATCACGCTAGGATCGCCGGACTATTGAATTAAATGACTGCGTTGCTTTTTCCGTTGGCCCCTGAATTTTTTTTGGCGATTTCCCATTGATTAATATATTCCTTGCTCTTTATAATTGTGCCTGGCGGCTGGCCCTCCCCTTCCTGAAACGTTCGCCACGGGTGGAACTGGGCTGGCGCCAGCGAACCTTGCAGGATATTGCAGAGGGACCATTTGATCTTTGGATACAGGCGGCGTCCGGCGGCGAGTCAATGCTGACCAACATGGTTCTGGAAAAGCTTGATACTCTTCTGCCGAAAAACAAAAAACTGCGCATTCTTGTTAGTTCCGGCACCAAACAAGGAATCGACAGTTTAGCCAAGGCGTGCAAAAGCCGGCAGTCCGACGGTGTTTTAGACATCGCTGTAGTTTACTTCCCCTTTGACGCGCCGTACCTCATGCACAAGGCATTTACCTGCTTCGCCCCAAAACTTGCGATTATCGTGGAAACCGAGCTGTGGCCTGGATTCCTGATCAATGCCAAAATGCGTAATATCCCGGTCCTTCTCATTAACGGCAGGATGTCTGTAAAAAGTTTCGGATCCTATAAATATTTCTCAAAATTCTTTAAAAAATACGGTCCGGAAAAGGTCCTGGCCATTTCCCCCACAGACGGCGAGCGGTTCTCCCGGATCGTCGGGCCGGACAGAGTGCGCCTCATAAACAATATCAAATTTGACCGAATAGAACCCCAGCGCGACGTGCCGGAAAACAATCCAATAACCGATATCTTGCCGGAAGGCAGCCCTTTCGTGCTGCTTGGCTCCATCCGCAGGGAAGAAGAGGAAAAGATCCTCAAAACTGTCGTAAAAATCCTTGCCGCACGACCGAAAATCACCATCGGCCTCTTTCCCAAGCATATCGAGCGGGCAGATCATTGGATCCAGTTACTGACAAAGAGAAATATTACCGCTGTCAAACGCTCGGAAACCCACGTTCGCCAAGATCCCGGGACAGCTATTGTCTGGGATGTCTTCGGCGAGCTCGCCGGAGCGTATGCACTCGCCGGAGCAGCTTTTGTCGGTGGCTCCCTTGAAAATTTGGGTGGCCAGAATTTTCTCGAACCGTTAGTATTCGGACTCAAACCGATCATCGGTCCCTACTGGAAAAATTTTGCCTGGGTTGGTCGGGAAATCCTTGCATCCGGCCTGGTGCAAGAGGTCGCAAACGAAAACGAGCTGGTCACCTGCTTACTTACGGCACTGGATGCTAATGTTTCAAAGGATCGGGTGATCAAGGAAGTTCAGGATTTCTTCCTGCCACGAAAAGGAGGCACACTGCAGGTGTGTCAGCAGATTATCAATACCTTGGCTGTTCTGGAAAAAAAATAGAATGAGCATATTACCACCTTGTTACGGCATTATTCCGGCCAGATACCAATCGCACCGATTCCCCGGAAAACCCTTGGCCGATATCCTTGGCAAACCCATGTTTCTCTGGGTTTATGAACGAGCTGTAAGTTGTCCGTTGCTGAAAAAAGTCTGTCTTGCCACAGACGATCAACGCATCTATGATTCGGCAGAAAAGCATGGGGTTCCGGTGGTCATGACAGACCCGAATCATCCCAGCGGTTCGGACAGGATCATGGAAGCAGCGGAAATACTCGGTTTAGAAGACGAGGCGGTGGTCGTTAACATCCAGGGGGACGAACCGGCTCTTGACCCGGAAATGCTCCGAAAACTTGTCGAGCCCTTTGCTGACCCTAACATCCAGGTCACCACCCTGGCCCGGCTCATTGATGCCAAACAGGCGGAAAATACCGACCGCGTGAAAGTTGTCCGTTCAGAAAAAGGATTTGCTCTCTATTTTTCCAGGGCAAAAATCCCCCACATTCGCGATATCGATCAGACCGACACCGATTATCTGCTGCATATCGGTTTATACGCCTACCGGGTTTCCGCACTCAAATCCTTCACCTCCCTCCCCCCCAGCCCCCTGGAACAAATTGAAAAACTAGAACAATTACGACTTCTTGAAGCAGGTATAGGTATTTATGTGGTATTGACCGACTACCAAGGTTTTGGGGTTGATCGACCGGAAGATCTCAAATTGATCAGTCAACAGCTTCAGGAGCGGGAAGGGAAGTAATCTGGTATTGGAACCTCCTATCTCTTGTCTCCATAGCATATATATTACCTATTTGTTTTTTAAGGTGCCAAAGGTTACAAGTTTCTCAACTAAGTAGACGCATGATCATGCGTCCAATGAGATATCACCCCGAGGCAACAAGAAATATTGTCATTTTATGTCATGAAACTTTTTTTCAAGTGTCCGGTAAACAACGAAATTTTCGGTTCTGATAAGTATTCCCTTCATGAAGGGCATCGTATAGTCGAGGATGGCCCAGGCAGGAAAGAACTTCAAGGCACAGTCAGTCTGCTTTCAGCATGTCCGTTATGCGGACAGAAACATGAGTACCAGGTGAAAGATATCATATGTCCCTTAAGTAGAGGTGAGAATGAGCGATAGTTCGACCGTCCGTCTGACAACCCGCGTAAAAGGTGGAGGCTGAGCCTCAAAACTTTCTCCAGGGGACCTGGAGCAGGCACTCTGCGGAATTGAATTTCCTACAAATGAAAACGTTCTGGTCGGTATGGCAACCTCGGATGATGCGGGTGTCTATCGTGTGTCGGAGGATCTTGCCCTTATCCAGACCCTGGATTTCTTTACGCCAATCGTTGATAATCCTTACGATTTTGGGCGGATCGCAGCAGCAAACGCTCTATCCGATGTCTATGCAATGGGTGGAACTCCGAAGACTGCCATGAATATTGTGGCGTATCCGATGGGAAGTATGGGCCGGAAACCTTTGCGGGACATTTTGGCTGGAGGCGCCGCCACTCTCAGGCAAGCAGACACGGTGCTGCTCGGGGGACACAGTATCGAGGATGATGAATTGAAGTACGGTCTGTCGGTTACAGGATTTGTTCATCCCAAGAAAATCCTCACAAACCAGGGACTCCGTGCAGGGGATTGCCTGGTGCTGACCAAACCACTCGGAACAGGGATAATTAACACTGCTATAAAAGGTGGTCTGGCCTCCCGGAAGACCATTGACCTTGTGACTGAACTGATGGCCACCTTGAACCGGAAGGCAGCAGAGGTTATGGCCGAGTTTACGATTTCAGGCTGCACCGACATAACAGGATTCGGGCTGCTCGGCCACCTTGCCGAAATGATCTGCGGTACCGGCAAAGGTGTGACAATTGAGTCGGACAAAGTACCAGTGCTGGCAGAAGCGTATGAATTTGGTTCAATGGGTTTTGTACCGGTCGGCGCCCACAAGAACAGGGAGTTCAGGAAGAATATGGTTTTGGCTCCTGCAGGTTTTGACCCTGTCGTTCGAGACATCCTCTTTGATCCGCAAACTTCGGGTGGGTTGCTGATTGGTTGCAAGGAAAAAGATGTCCTGATCCTTTTGGCTCGACTGCATGATGCAGGTATCATAGAAGCTGCAAACATTGGTTTTGTGACCGAAGGTCCGGAAAACACAATACAACTTATATAGGGTAAACAAAGAGCATGGGAAAAACAATTGATGCATGCGGACTGACATGTCCCGCACCGGTTTTGCTGGTAAAGGATGCAGTTGAGCAGACAAATGAGCAGGAGATAACGGTACTGTTGGATAATGCGGCATCCATGGAAAACGTCACTCGTTTTCTTGGTTCAAAGGGATATTCGGTGACTGACTCGCAGGAAGGAGGCATTTTCAGACTTGAGGCACGGTGTGACCGGGAAGTTTCAACAGCCGCTGAAGTACAATCGGCAACAAACACCCGACCATCCGCCGAACAGAAGGTTCTTGTCCTGGTTACCAGTGACTGTCTCGGTTCAGGTGATGACGTTCTTGGTAGAAAATTGATGGTCAATTATCTAAAAACAGTAAAGGAGATGGGACCAGATCTGTGGCAGCTTATTTTCGTCAACAGCGGGGTAAAACTAACCATAGAATCATCACCCGTTCTGGCTGAGTTGCAGGAGTATGAACGTTCCGGAGTAATCATTTTTGCCTGCGGCACCTGCCTTGAGCATTTTGGTCTCACAGCTCAGAAAAAAGTTGGCGGCGCAACCAATATGCTGGATATAGTGACAGCCAGCCAACTCGCTGATAAGGTTATAACTATCAGTTAGAATGACGTTCGAGAATGTCTAGGAGCCAATGGCTAGACCCTCTGGGCAGTAGTTGGCTTCGGTGATTTCTGGTGATCGCGATCCAGGTGGAAATTAATCCATGAAGAGGTATCTTTTAGTTCCCAGAGCCGTGGCGGCACGAATTCACAAGTAAGTTTTTCAGCCTCACCGTGCTTCTTCATCCGTCGATAGGCCCGCACCCAAACACAGAGTTTGTCCGTATTTACCTCACAAAAACCATTATTGCTGCCACCACAGGCCCCGTTTCGCGTATGCTTCGGGCAACCTGACTCGGGACAGAGAAACCCCACATGCTGGATACCGCAATCTCCGCAACCCTGACAGGAAAGCATCAACTTTTTAAATGGGTCTTCCAGAAACGTCTTTAAAAGCCAAGAGCTATTACTTTTATCCAGAGAACTGGAAATTTTTTTGTACATCGGGGCCAGGGCTGCACGTTTGTCAAAGAAGAGGTCATGGGCGGCACGGAGGAAGAGATAGTGAAAGTTTTCCGTAATCTTTACTTTTATTCTTTCCTTCCCAGGAATAACTGCCGTTGCATTTAACGGTTGTTTATAGAGATAAAAACGATTGGGTTCGTCCTCGCGAAATTCTTCAATATAGTCCAGCCAGTTGTGTTCAATCGCGGCCATCCTGTCAAGAATCTTACCGACCGTCTCAAAACTATCATGGATTCCGCCAAGATGGATTCCTCTATAACCAATCCCTTTCAAGACCACGCCCAGGCGCGCTGTCCGCTCAATGGCATGCTTCATCCCCTCACCGGCTACTTCCCACTCCTGCATAACCTTATTGAAAAGTTTTTCGGTGACGTGAACTCCGGGAATTCTGCCGGCGTGCATCGGACGAGCAGATCGTTTATCCAGCAGGTAAAGAGAGGCAAGAACCGGAGTCTCAATCTTTTTGTCCTTATTATACCTCAACAGCTCTTCATATTTATCAATATCATACCCGAGCTGGGTGATAGCAAACGAAGCGCCTGCGTCAATTTTTCGTTCCAGTTTTTTGTATTGGATCCATGCCTCGGCTTCGGTATATTTGAATGGCGAAACGGCACACCCGGTAACAAAAATATTTGCATGCCCTGCCCGTATAAGTCGTCTATTAAGGTCGTTCAGCATCGAGGTAAGAATGACCGAATCGAAGTCAAAAACCGGTGAACCGGCCCCGCCAAAACCCTTGCCCGAATAGTCGCCGGTCAGGGCCAGGATGTTTTTCATGCCCATATGGGCAAGCTGCAGACGCACGGCTTTCCATCCCAACCCGATTGGTGTCCCGACAGGTGAAATGAACAATAACATCCATTCCCTCACCCAGAATCTCATGACCAAGTGCATCTGGACTCAGGGCTGGATTGCCGCCCGGGTTATCCGTTATCGAAACCGCAGTGATTCTTCCATCCGCGCAAGCATCTTTGGCAATTCCGGTAATTGTGTCGATTGTCCTCCCACTCGATTCACGTCCTGGAACCAGTTCGAGAGTTACGACAAATTTTTCCGGAGTTGAAATATCATCATTAAAATTACGAACCACAGAACCATCTCCTATGTGAACTCTATAAACAGAGCTGAAAATTTTACCCGACAAGCCTTAACGGCAAACATCAACGGAAAACCTATGCCTGACATATTGTCATTTTTCCTATCCTCCAGATCAACCCACATCACCCGTCACACTGCTCGTTATCTTGCCATTATATGTCGAGAATTATTCTCATCAACAAATACAGTATACATTATTGGTCGAGAAAGTACATAGATTTACATGCGAAAGTTGAATTTTGATAAAATAATATTTGCGTGTATTTATTCCTGTATTTTGATAATAAATGACGCGCCGAGAAGTTGCTATGGTTACGGTATCTTACATTGTGGTATGTTTTTAAATAATCAATGAGTTTATCGCAATAACCGCATCAGCCATTTCCAGGGAAACAGCATGGACACCCGCTTCCGATAACGACGATAACCGTCACCAAATTGTGCGACAATTTTCCTTTCCTCAAGCATGGTCCCTACCACGAGATATACACTCAGAATGCAAACCGCAAGAAAGACAGGCAGTGGATACCTGGGCAGGATCGACCAGATAACTAAAAGTGAGCCTAAGTACCAAGGATGACGGGTAATACCAAAGACACCGGTTTCGGTAAACTGATCTGTGTCGCTGAGCAATAGGTGTTCTTCACCTGTTTGCAGCTGTTTTAAACCAAAAAAATAAACTAAATCATATTGTTGGGCTCCTCCTTTGAACAGCAAAAAAGCAACGGTAATGAGAAGAATACGTACAAAAACGGCATAGCCTTCCCAGCTGAAGATCACCTGCCCTCCTGCTATTTCAGTAATTATAGCCAGTGGCACGAAGGTAACCAAGGATAAGCCATTATAGAAAAGCCGATAGTAACGAATCAGACCGGGCACATATTTTTTAATGCGACCGATAACAGAACTATCTATCAAAATGGAATGCAGAGCACACCAACAAATCCAGAGAATACAGAGCAAAACCATGTTCATAAAAATTTCTCCCGATATTGCCATCTTTGATACTGACCGGGTATCCGGTGTTTAGTGAAAAAAAATCGCAATTGACAGTATTTGCCGTCAATGTAGGACTGCTCGCCACACAAGGCAAGCAATCTTTGTTCGCCCTGTCCCTCTCTTTAAATTGACCAATGTTTCAGATAAACTTTCGGTTGTATTGACACCCCTTAAACTCTGAAATACCTTCTCATGACGTATATACAAAATCGCAATTATTATACACTTTCAAGCGAGGTGGCAACACCATGAGAAAGGAATTTTTTACACGATTCTGGAGAGTTATCGAGTCCGAATCTGCAGGAGGCATCTTGCTGGTGGTGAGTGCCGCCTTGGCACTGCTCCTCGCTAACACACCTCTCAGCCCATATTACGATTTGATCATAACCACCCCAGTGGCTATCCGAGTCGGTCCCTTAGAAATAGCCAAGCCTTTTTTATTGTGGGTAAATGATGGATTGATGACCAGCTTTTTCTTCTTGGTAGGACTGGAATTAAAGAGAGAATTCCTCATAGGTGAGTTGTCGGACAAAAGAAAGATCATCCTGCCGGCTCTCGGGGCTCTTGGTGGTATGTTGGTTCCTGCACTCATCTATATCGCCGTGAACTTTAAAGATCCCTTGGCGTTACGAGGCTGGGCAATTCCAGTGGCAACCGACATTGCTTTCGCCCTCGGAATTCTCTCCTTACTTGGCTCTCGAGTGCCAACCAGTCTAAAAATATTGCTGACCTCCCTGGCCATTTTCGATGATATCGGCGCAATTTTGATTATCGCTGTTTTCTACACTGAAAACATCTCACTGATATCTCTTGCTGTGGCGGTTTTTTGCGTCTGCATGCTACTTTTCATGAACAGGAATGGGTTGGAAACCTTTAGCATGTATGTTTTCATCGGCTCTATTTTGTGGGTTGCACTCCTTAAATCTGGAGTCCATGCTACCTTGGCCGGGGTTCTCCTCTCCATATTTATTCCTATGCATTCCCGGAAGGACCCGAATCGCTCGCCTCTCAGGGAGATTGAACAGGATCTCTCCTCTGCGGTGACCTTTTTTGTTCTGCCGATCTTTGCCTTCTGTAACAGCGGAATCAGCATTTCCAATGCAACAATTGATTTTTTCATCCATGGCGTTCCCGTCGGTATCGCTTTGGGCCTTTTTTTTGGAAAACAGATTGGTATTTTCAGCTTTATCTGGCTTGGGATCCAGCTCAAATTTTCATCACTCCCGAAAGGAATTTCATGGGCCACAATGTACGGGATGTCAACTTTATGTGGTATCGGATTCACCATGAGCCTTTTTATAGGATCATTGGCCTTTGATCAGACATCCACCGACATGGTTTTTGACCAGAGGCTGGGCATCATCATCGGTTCTCTGCTCGCCGGTGTCTTTGGGATGCTTATTCTTAAACACTCCCTGTCGGCCGGACAAGATTGAAATCTAACGCAATATTATAAAACAAATGACAACTCATGAATTATCGAAACCTGCATTAAATCCGGCACCATTAGTACCTTAGAAATTCATTTTTTTTTCAGTAATGAATTTCGTGAAGGTACTTATACCCCCCTGTGGGGTGTTAGAGAAAAGTTTCAACTAACCTTGACAGGCAACTGCCATAGTACTTCTCCCGAGACTCTGGAATTATTTCTTTCGCAGACCTTGGTGAAAAAACGGCTGAACAAAACCTCAAAACCTGCACGATAGTGTCGTGCTATCTGTCGTAATGCCTAACAATACTTCTATCCTGTGAGAAGCTGAACTTGAGACATAGTCTGGTCAATTACTGGGTTTGGATGACATCTCAACCTTACGACTGATAAAAAACTGGTTAAGATTTGAGCCTCCAACCAATCTGGAAAAGCAGCAGTTTATCCAAGCGATTTTAGAGCGTTACTCCATGAAAACCACAATTAAAACCAAGAAATCCTGAGGTACTCTTAAAATCAGAATGTCAGCCCCCCACAAGGCAATTATCCCCCTTGTGGGGGGCTGGTTTGTCATAGCCAAATCAAAAAAAGATTGACACATCCGCATATGCGGATTAGAGATAAGGGCAAACAGTTTATCACTTCCACTGTACCGAATCAGTATGAAAGGGAATGATTAATATGGATAACAAGATACTGGAACGTTCATCCAGTCAAGAGACCAGCTTGCTGGAAAACGTGCAGATGTTCAAGGCTCTTGGTGATGAAACTCGGTTGCGGATATTAGGGCTGTTAAGTCAAGGTGAACTGTGCGTTTGCGACATAATGGATGTTCTGAAATTACCTCAATCTACCGCATCAAGACACCTTGCCTACTTAAAGAATTCGAATTTGGTATGCGGTACGAGGCGTGGAAAATGGATGTATTACCAGCTTGATGCCGGCATCACTAATGACTCAGTTCATCACCAGATTATTCAATACCTCGCAGGTCTCGTAGAGATCCAGGTTGACCTTCAGAAACTTGTTTGCCATTTAGAGAAAAAAGATAAGCAATCCTGTAAATAATCAAAGCTAACCCATCAATATAACAAGGAGCAAAAGATGAAAGCTGCACCCAGGAGACTCTCTTTTCTTGATCGTTTTCTGACCCTTTGGATTTTCCTGGCGATGTTCGTCGGTGTAATGACGGGCTATTTTTATCCGCCGGTGAAGGATATTATCAATTCGTTTCAGGTCGGTACAACCAACATCCCTATTGCCATCGGCTTGATTATGATGATGTATCCGCCACTGGCCAAAGTAAAATACGAGGAACTTGGTCAGGTATTCAAAAACACCAGGGTACTGGCATTATCACTTGTACAAAACTGGATAATCGGTCCGATCCTGATGTTTTTGCTGGCCATCACCTTCCTGTCCGGGCACCATGAATATATGGTCGGTCTCATTCTTATCGGTCTTGCCCGCTGTATTGCCATGGTCATTGTCTGGAATGAACTCGCTGATGGAGATACGGAATATTGCGCCGGTCTGGTCGCCTTCAACTCCATATTCCAGGTGTTTTTCTTCTCTTTCTATGCTTGGATTTTCATCACGATCGTGCCGAAATGGTTTGGTCTTGAAGGTGCTGTCGTTGATGTCTCTATCAGCCAAATAGCAAAATCTGTCTTTATCTATCTGGGGATCCCGTTCCTCGGTGGGATGATTACCAGGTTTATCGGTATTAAAATGAAGGGAAAGCAATGGTATGAGACTGTCTTTATTCCAAAGATCAGTCCATTTACTCTGATCTTTCTTCTTTTTACTATTTTGGTGATGTTTGCTTTAAAAGGCGAATACATTGTTCAACTGCCATTCGATGTCATACGCATAGCCATACCTTTGACCATTTACTTTCTTGTCATGTTCCTCGTGTCATTTTTCTTGTCCATGAAAGTTGGGGCCACCTACGAGCAAACCACGACACTTAGTTTCACGGCTGCTTCAAACAACTTTGAGTTGGCTATCGCTGTGGCAATTGCGGTATTTGGCATCAACTCCGGCGAAGCATTTGCAGCAGTTATTGGTCCTCTGGTTGAAGTTCCTGTTTTAATTGCCCTGGTGAGTGTCGCTCTACGCTTTAAACAAAAATATTTTCCTTATGAAAAGAAGACTCTTGCCGGTGTTTGCCATGTACACGTAAAGGATGTTACGAATAATTAATATTTGTCCAGAAATGAGGAACTACAAATGCTCCTGACAGGTTATTCTCTCGAAATCTTTAAATCGAAATGTTATTCGGAAGCCAAGGGCGTGCATTGCTTTGCCCATCTCAACGATGATGTTCGTGAGGTCCTGCCATTCCTGAATACTGTCCTTGGGGGTTTTGTTTACACCAAAGAACCACCATCTCTCATGTTAAAAAATTACGGAAAACTGATAACCATTCATCCTCAGAAAATTGCCGTTAATGCTCTAAGCGATGGAGATGAAGCAGAAAAAATAGTCGCCTGGCTGCAGCGGGAAATAAATGAAACCTGGGAGAGGCGTGCCGAGATAGAGCCCAGCACAGAAAGCATGCGCCAACCGGTCATGATGGAAGTGCTGAAATTACTCCCTAAAACTAATTGCAAACAATGTAACGAACCAACCTGTATGGTCTTTGCTGTCCGGGTAATAGAGGGAAGCAGGGATCAAAACGACTGTCCGCCTATAGATACTAAAAATAAGGCAGCACTACAGAAATACCTGTCTCAATTTCGCTTTGATTAACCATGATCATGGCACACCCGTTAAACAGTTTTCACTGTGAGTTCCGGTGATGAATAAGAGCATTGCTGTAAAAGCAAAAATAATTATGTTTCCCTGCGCGGGTATATCCAATGTTGGCCAACTAACCAGTCATGCGGTCCAGGAATTAGTACTTGAGGGTAAGGGTGAGCGGGTTGTATGTCTAAAAAATACTGATTTACAGATTTTGAGTCACAGGACAGCGGGTTCCCCACCTTTTATTGTGGTGGATGGGTGTGAACAACATTGCGCCAAAAAACGCTTTGAAGCAATCAATCACGACCTTGAGTTCCACCTATCGCTTGCGGATTTAGGCATAGAAAAAACAGAATTATCTGAAATTGTATACGAGGAATTACAGCTCGTGAAAGATGCAATTGTCGCTGAATGCACTAGACTGGCAGAGCGGCCACCCATGATCATGGGAGGATGTTGTTGTCGATAGTAGTTGTAACTTCTTCTAACAGAAATGGAGTTTTGCCACATGAGTGAAATCAATTCAGATAAAATCAGAATAAAATATTGTTTCTATGCACTGGAAACTCCTGCCGTAGCCAGATAGCCGAAGGTTGGGCGAAAAAACTGAAAGAAGATCAGATTGAAGCCTATTCCGCCGGTATAGAAAAACATGGACTGAATCCACTGGCAGTCAAAGTAATGGCAGAAGCAGGGGTGGATATTTCATCGCAGCAATCAAAGATTATAGACGATCTGCCAGTGCGTAAATTTCGATTGGGTCATTACCCTCTGTGGTCACGCAAACGAAACATGTCCTTTTTTTCCTGGGAAACAAATTCATCATGGTTTTGATGATCCGCCGCAACTTGCACTAGAAGCAAAAGATGAAGAAGAAAAGTTGGCCCACTATCGGAGAGTAAGAGATGAAATTCGGGACTTTGTCGAAACTCTGCCTGGGTCTCTTTGAACAATAAAAATGGACTTCATGCAGATGGATGTGAACTCCCCTGCGTCTTTCATCGTTTTCTCCAGTTCCGCCAGGTCGTGGTCACAGTAATGTGTTTGAGTTTCTATTGGCCTATCGCTGGAAATATTCAACAGGCTGAGGCTATGGAACAGCTCTGACAAGTCATCATGTCATTTATGGATTTTGATCACACATTGATCAAAGATCATTCAACCTTTTTCTTACTAAGTGCCAAGTATCCCTTTTGGGGAATTTCTACTCCCTATCATCAAAGATGTGAGTATTTTCTACCCAGCACCCTCAGTTCTCATCCCTTGGAAACCCCCGAGATTGTCTATTAAGTCCTATAATATTAAATATATATAATTTTTCATCCATGCTGGCATATTGATTGCTGGTACTTTAACATCAGATGGTTAGGGTTGGCCGCAATCACCACTAAGACTTTGTTATTTAATTTGTGCGATGAATATAATCGTACATTCAGCTAATTAACATCTACAAGGAGCGATCAAATGAAAACAAATTTTGGAATGTTAGCGATAGCAATGGTAACTGGTCTAATGATAGTTGGCACAGCCTCTGCGTATAATGGTGGAGGAGGTCCTTATCATCATAGTCGGATGCAGGGTGGTCCAATGTATCAGCAATTAGATCAGGCAACACAGGATAAAATCAAAACCTTCTGGGATAGTAACCAGAGCTTGCAAAAAGAAATGATGATGAAAAACGCGGAAAGACAAGCCCTGCTGAATTCTACCAATGCCGATCCGGCCGCAGTTGCCAAAATTGCCGGCGAACTTTTCGATCTTCGAACCACATTAATAGAAAACGCTGAAGCTGCGGGAGTCGCTCAGTACATGGGCCGCAACGGAATGGGAATCGGTCAAATGGGATGCGGTTATGGCAGAGGGGGCGGTTACGGACGCAGAGCGAACTGGTAATTTGGAAGATATAAAGCCGGAATGTCCAGCATCAATATAAGATGTTGACGATTTGTCTTTAAAGAGACCAGGAACGGGGAAAAACATCCCAGCTCCGATTAGGATACTGGGATGCCCTTGATTATCGATATGTTAAGAATGGTAACCATATAGGATGTAATCAATGCGAAAAATCACCTCATTAACAGCCTTAGTTTCATTTTTGCTGCTGTTGCTGAATAGCATTGTTCTCTACATAGTACCTCACGGCCGCATCGCTTATTGGGCAGATTGGCGGTTATGGGGATTGACAAAAACAGAATGGACCAATCAGCATGTCATCATCGGTATATTGTTTCTCTTAGCGATCTTCATCCATACTTTTTACAATTGGACCCTCATCGTCGCCTATTTAAAAAATAGAGCCAGGAAGCTCAGAATATTCACCCATGAATTCAACATTGAGCTGCTTCTTGCCGACATTTGTCAGGAATACGGGCTGAACCTTTCAGCAATCCTGGGAAAATTGACCAAGGCCAATATAGAGGCAACACCTGATGCCAACATTAAACAAATAGCTGAAAAAAATAACCTTACTACTGCCGAGATATTTACCGCTTTAAGGAAGGCCGCCGAGAAGGATTTGTGATCTTTCCACAATATCTGGCAGTTATTTTGTAATTTCAAGAAACGAATTATGGAGAAATAATCATGAATATGATGAAAAAAATATTAGCCACAGCAATGTTTTTTGGAACATTGACTTTGAGTTTAGGTCTGGTAGCCGCACAAGATTTACCCCAACGGGGGCCTATTCCCTTTGCCACCTGGGATATAGATGGTAACGGAACAATAGACGAGGCCGAATTCAACACCATTCGTGACCAACAGCAGAAAATGGCCAAGTCTGGTGGATACAGACGGCAAAACATGGCGACAGCACCATCTTTTGCCCAGATAGACAAGAACAATGACAGCAAAATAACACCCGATGAGTTGATGGCTGCACAAAAAAGTCGTCGATGGAACAACTAGGGTTTTGGCATGACCTAAAAGATGGGACAGCTCAGCCAGACGATGGAGAACAATGACTTTTTCTCTATAGTCATTTAGCCCATATATACTAGCCCAGCAACCTCCTACTCCCACCCTCGGACAGAGATATTTTGTTCGGGGGTGTTCTTTTCTGCCATTGGCTGTCATTTTTACCAGTGAAAATTCTTTATAGCCTTCGCCAATTTATACTGTAGTATTTTATTTGTGCTCTGCAGATTTTGCAAAATAGGTCAATCCGGCAATTTCACCTCGCTAAAAACGGTTAGCCTTGCCGGACTCTCTAAGAAAGTGAAGGAAAATCGCCGGACAAAATAAAAAATATCAGCTTGATTCTTGCAGAATTTTACGGCAACATTTTTGAATTAAATGCTGTTTTACCTCTTAGGAGCAGCAAGTTGGGTAATTGTTACCCAAATAAATAGAAAACAATGGGTAATTATTACTCTGTCTTCTGGCTAGATCTAGAATGGGAAATAATTTGAAGATAAGGAATTTACGATTTTGAGCGATGAGTTGCAATAAATTTTAGCAAGGATTCCAGAGCTTCCTGCGACTGTACTCTCCCCATGCTCCTCACCTTTCCATCCACAATTAATACAGGAGTAAGTGGAACCCCATATTTGTCTACTTCTGCAGTATCAGATATTTCTTCAAATTCATAATGAAAACCAAGCTGTTGCACTGCGGCGTGTGTAGCCTTGACAAGCTCAGTGAGCCTATTGCAAGATGGGCCAATAATTTGAATTTTCACATCAAGCCTCCAAATAAGAAAAACGTGGAATTGTTTTCCTTCCACTCTTGCTTGCAATTCATGGTCAATATAATACATTTACCAAATGATTATCCTCTGTTGACGTTGCATAAAACAAGCCAATATCCGGCAGGAAAAAATCGAGTGTGTCACGTTGGATATGGACTTGCCGCGACTAACGAAACATATTGAACGAAACCATATCATGAAAAGCAACCACCCAAAAAAAATATATGTGGAGATCACAACTCGCTGTAATCTTCGCTGCAGCATGTGTGTGAAATATGCAGCTGGGAGTTGTATCCCCGATACCGATATGCCTGTAGATGTCTTCAATCAACTCCTTGCGTCCTTTGTAAAAACGGAACACCTGATTCTTAACGGTATTGGCGAACCGCTATTGCATCCTCATCTATTTGAATTCATCAGATTAGCTCGTTCACGCATGGCAAAGAATACAAACATCGGCTTTCAGAGCAACGGTATTTTGGTAGATAACGGTAACGCATTAGATCTTATTGAGGCAGGACTCGATACTCTTTGCCTGTCAGTGGATGGCTTGCAAAGCTCAGTGGAAGGTTTTGGTTCGCATGGGGAACATTCCTTTTCCACTGTGGCAAAAGCAGTTTCCAGCCTCTCCCGGGCTAGACGAAATCTTGGCCGCAAATTCAAGATTGGCCTGGAAATGGTTTTAACAAGAAAAAACGTCCATGAGCTGCCTGGTCTCGTTGCATGGGCTGCTGATGAAGGCGTTGATTATATTATCACGACACATCTTATTCTCTATTCAAAAGCGACCGAAGAACTCAGTCTTTTTAATCCCAACTCATTAGAGGCTGTGCAGCTCTTTCAAGCTTATAATCGACAGGCAATTTCACAGGGATTAAATCTCGATGAATGTTTCAAATCATACTTAAAATATGCTGGAACCCGGTCGGAAAGTGAAGCACTTGATCTTTTTTCAGGTATACAGAAGGTAAGTAAGACTAAAGACATTCGACTCAATCTTCAGAGTCTGATCGAGCATGATAACAACTCTGACAATACTGAGGCCATCTTGCTGCACGCCCAAAGTATTGCTAACAGTCGAGGTGTTGCTCTTTTTACTCCACCACTCCAGGCACTTGATCAGCGAATTTGCCCATTTCTCGCGGATCAGGCGACATTTATCACTTCAAATGGAGATGTTATGCCTTGCCATTTTTTATGGCATACTTACTCGTGTCAGGTCTTAAAGGAAGAAGTCCAGGTGCAAAAACGAGTTTTTGGTAATATCCTTGAGAATTCACTGAAAACAATCTGGCAGAGCAGGGAGTATGAAGAGTTCAGGAGAGAAGCCGAGCAAGGCGAATATTCTTCCTGCTGGAGTTGTTCTCAGGGCCCCTGCTCTAATCTGATCAATGATACTGCCGCCTATGCTAATGATTGCTTCGGCAGCTTGGTTCCTTGTGGTCATTGCCAGTGGAATCTTGGAGGTATCCGGTGTTTGTAGGTGGTTGCCAGTGTGAAACAAAGAATCCAAAAGGTAGATGATGCTTTGGCTGATGTCCGCAGGACTGTGGATACTGTCATGAAAAAGGAAGGAATGTCAAGAAATGTCGCCATCCCATTTTTGCAACCGTAGAATGATCGGCAGAGATGAAAATAGAAAACTCTACGGTGTAAGGGCAATCCTTTAATCACTCCTTAGCATTAGGATTGTAGAGCAAATCGGGTGCATGGTCAGTCTCAAATTCGGCTTGGAATATGGTATGATTGATACCGAATGCCTTTTGTAGCAATGTGTTGACGATGTTTACCACCCGGCTGCTCTCCGAAAGATTGATATCCTCTTTGAACTGGAGGTGTGCCTCCATATTGACGGTTTTATCGTCTATTTGCCAGAGATGAATATGGTGTATTCCTTTTATCTCAGGGCAGGTGAGGATTGTTTTTTCTATTTTTCGAATATCAAGATGTGCAGGAGCAAATTGCATAACCACGCGCAAAGTTTCCAACAATATTCCCCATGAGGCTCGAATCAGGTATAAGGCAATCAATATCGTGAGTACGCTGTCTATCCAGTATATCTGGTACAAAGACATCAACACTCCTCCGAGGAGTACCGCAAACGAGGTCATAACATCGGTGAGCAGGTGCAGGTAGGCCGACTTGATATTGAGATTGTCCTCGGCATCGTTTTTCAGCAAGACAACGCATAGGGTGTTCCCTATTATACTAAATACAGCCAGGCTGATTACCCAGGTAGAACCAATAGGCTCCGGGTGAAAGAAGCGGCTCACGCCCTCATAAATGAGAAAGCCACCAACAAAAACCAGTGTCCCCGCATTGATCATAGCAGCTAGGATTTCAGCCCGCTTGAAACCGAAGGTTTTCCGGTCCGAATATGAACGTCCGGCAAGCTTGTCTGCTATATAACTAATGATCAGGGCGATAACATCACTGAAATTATGCAGAGCATCAGAATAGAGTGCCAGACTGCCGGAGATAAAACCACCGATCAGCTGGGCTATCGTTATCAGGAGGTTTACTGCAATGGCAATACCGAGTTTTCCTCCCTTTAGGCTTCCATGTTGATGCGTGTGGTTATGGCTATGTCCGTTATCACTCACGTGATTATGGTGGTCGTGATTATGTTCATGGCATTGTGCCATTTTGACTCTCCCCTCAAGAAGGAAATCTCTTCAATGTGATTTTGTATGTTTCAGTTGTTCAAACGGCCAAAAATATTTTTGGAAATCACCAAGCACCCCCCCAAAAAAATTATGCTACTCGAGGATATTTCCAACTACGCGTATGGGAAAGCTGGGTGCTACTTTACTGTCAGTTTGGACGGTTATTATATCAGTGTATCGACCGCTTGTGGTCCGCAAGTTTTCAACGAGAAGAACGCAGCGACCAGTTGCAGTGTCACAGGGTTCGATGAGTTCGCTACGGATCAAGTTGTTTTGTTGAACCTTTACTCGCAGTATATTGAAAGGGTGTTTCTTGTTTGGGTAGATTGTAACTTCAACGTGCAGCGGTGTTCCTGCTGAACCTTCTAAGCGGACCTGTTTGGGTTCGATTTCTACAAATTTTTCAATGCTACCAGTTAGAACCACTCTGTACTGTGGGTGCCCAGAATCGTTGGTATATATACTCACAGACTCCGTTTTTTTTCGTCCACCATATCTGTTCGTATTAAACCTGACCGTTATTTTCCCCTCCTCCCCGGGAGGGATGAGCTGCGTGCTTGTCGCAGCCGTGCAACCTCAGCCGGATTTAACCTTGAGAATTCGCAATGGTTCATCCCCTTTGTTGTAAAGGATGAAGTCGTGAACCACTCGAGTGCCTTCAAGCACCGGCTCAAATTCAAAAACGTCTTGAGGGAGATATCCTTTGGGTCCAATTTTACTACCGGCGGTGTCAGCAAAAACGAAAACAGGCAACATGCAAAGGTAAGTCATTAAAAGTAATATTCGTAACATATTGATCTTTAATGTTTTTAGGTAATGGATAATTCCGTGATCATTATTCTGGTCGAGGGATGGTTTTTCTCCACCGCTCAGGAAATAATACCAACACTGTGAGGCTAAATGAAACGGCAAGAAACCCGATATCGCGCAAGATAGTCCACCCCCCTGCAGGCTTGCCAACAGCCTCAGTAGAAAAACAGCCGCAGTGGATATCAAGACCACGCAACAGATTGAACACCAACACGCCAAGAAAAAGACTCAGCAGGCCTGAGCTTAAAGCTGTTGCGCCCGGTAACCATGCACCACTCATCAGACATAGACCAAGAATCAACTCCAGCCATGGCAGGACCAAGGCCGTCAGGTTAATGAGCATATCCGGCAGAATCTGATAATTATATACAGCCAGTGAAAAGGCCTGCGGGTGAAGGATTTTATCATAGCTGGCGTAGACAAACATCAAGCCTAACGCCATGCGCAAGAGAAGCAACAACCACTCATAATTGCCGTATTGCCACAGTTTTTTAACCGAACCACTTATGATATCTTTATCTTCCATTTGTTCAATTTTCTCTCTCCGTCGGCAACCCGGCATTATTCCATTCAGTCCATCCGTTAACCAGAACCTGAACGTTTTGGTAACCCATTTCTTTGAGAAACAGTGCGAGGTCATGACTCAGATCACAAGCTTCTCCATCGCAATAGGTGACAATGTTTTCCGAGGCGTCAAGAAGACCGGCGATTTCAGTGTAATCTCGATCAACATCCTGCCAAGAAAGACTCAGGGCGCCAAGTATATGGCCGTTTGCATATTCTGTTTTTGATCGCGCATCGATAAACTTGACTGTCTTTCTGTGAAACAGCTGTTCTGCCTTATCAAGTGGGATCACCAGATTCTCTTCAGCGGGAACACTAAAGCGTGTCTCCATAGACCAATTTCCACTCAAGGGAAGGGCATCGCTACGCCAGTAGTTGGAGGCCAGGGAAGTCAAAATAGACAGACATATAAGCAAGGGAATTTGCCATAACGCCTGTTTTATCGGCTGGCTTGTATCTTTCATAGAGCTCTAAGTATCCAAATGCGATTTCATTCCCGCGTTTTTCTGTTGTTCTAGACGCTTAACTATTTCTTTGATAAACTTGATCGCTTCATCATGGTCAACATCAAGAATTATTCCCTTCATTTTCATTATCTCTGCATCTGAGAAAGTTAACGTCATAATCATGCCCTCCTACCGATCGATGTCGTTTTTGTTAAATATTGTTCATTATAGGCAGGCTAACAAAGTAAAGACCTAGCGCTCCAATGCAAACACCCGCGAGTTTACGGAAAATAGTACTGCCTCTGTTCCATGTACTGTTTGCTAAAAATCTTTTCACTAGGGCCGTTGAGCTTCCGGCCAAGGCTATGGGAATGCAGTGACCTATTCCGAACAAGACAATAAATGCAATCCCTGTAATTATTTTATTTTGGACTGTAATGATGGCAAGAATAGGAGCGATAAAGCCAAAAGTGCACGAACCGGAAAGAACCCCATAGGCCAATCCAAGAACGAATGCTCCTAACACCCCTTTTACCTGTATTTTAGCCATAAGACCATTAGACATTGAACACTTGGCTACACCTAAAAAATCGAGTGACACCCAAACGAGAATTGCCCCTACGGCAATGCTCATATATGGTCCTACATCACCAAGCATTCTGCCAAGCAAGGTACACACAATTCCTATTGTGGCTATCGTGATAAATAGACCAAGCGTAAAAAGGACGGCATAAAGTACAGCTTTACGGCCTTCCACTATCTGATTCTGGCCAGCAACATAACTGACGAGAAGAGGTATCGAAGCGAGGTGACATGGACTGAATAGAACACTCACCATGCCCCATAAGAAACAGCCAAGGCCCCCCAACAGGAGACCTTGGCCCATCCAGGAATTTATTGTTAGAAAGAACTGATCCATAGACTATTTAACTCCAAGTTTCTGCAATTCAGCAACAATGCCTGCTTTATCGAAAAAACCTTCATGTCTGAGTACCTCTTTACCCTTGGCATCGTAAAAAATCTGTGTGGGTATAGCTCTTATGCCAAACTTCTTGCCGGCATCAGGATTCACCCAGACATCGATGAAGACGATCGCTGCTCGATCTTGGTATTCTTTTTCCAGCTCTTCCATGATCGGTGCCATCATTTTGCAGGGGACGCATTTCTTGGCTCCCAAATCTACCATGGTCACCATCCCTGGAACAGGTATCTGGGCCCCTTGTTCTGTCGCAGCAGATGAGATTGTGGCCAAGAACACAATTGATACGAATATAACGAACGCCTTAATCTGATTTTTCTTTAGAAAGCTATTCACGTTAAGCACCTTTTTATAAATATTTCTTAGCCTGATCAATCACGTTCTCGATAGATTCCGGTGTAACTTCCGTGCTTCCTTTCTCAAAGCCATGATCACTGAGTATGATGTGGTTTATTTTGGTAAACCCGGCTATCTCCAGTGATTTTTTCGCACATTCCAGTGCACATCCATCGATTGCGAGGATAGATGAAGCCGCCTCCGTGGTCTTGACTATACCACTGACCTGCCCACCGATGCCGGCAAGGCAAAACATTTTGCCGATTCCATTTTTGGTCATTTTTCGCGCGGCCCGGTCAGCAAGCTCACCCACATCAGCGGCTCCTGAACAGGAAAAAATCAAATTGGGTCCAGTACTACAGGAACATCCACAGCTTGTTGGTGTTGAACTCATCTACATTCTCCTTTCTTATAATTATTTCAACATACTCTTAAGGTCAGCCAAGGAAGGCACCTTTCCGACACTTTTAACTTCACCATTGATAACCAATCCCGGAGTCATCATAACGCCAAATGACATTATTTTATCGAGATCGGATATCTTTTCCAGTTCGTACTCAATACCGAGTTCATCAGCCGCTTGTGTAGCTGTTTCGGCAAGTTGTTTACATTTTGAACATCCAGGCCCAAGAACTTGAATTTTCATAATTTTCTCCAAAAATAAAATTATCTGACAAATATGCCAAAAAGAATTCCGCTTATCGTCGCCATGACGATAACCAGACTGACAAAAACAACCGTCTTTTTCACCCCCAGTACGGAATTAATGACCAGCATGTTGGGCAGGCTAAGAGCTGGACCCGCCAGTAGTAAGGCCAGCGCCGGCCCTTTCCCCATACCGCTTGCGATAAGACCTTGCAGTATTGGTACCTCTGTCAAGGTGGCAAAATACATGAAGGCTCCGGCAAAGGATGCAAAAAAGTTGGAAAAAATAGAATTTCCACCAACAGCCAGGACGACCCATTCAGATGGAATTAAACCTTCATGCCCCACCCGACCGAGCAATACACCGGCAATTAATACCCCGAACAGCAATAGCGGTAAAATCTGCTTGGCAAAAGTCCAGGATGATGAAAACCATTCTCTGTTTTCACCCTGGTCTGTACTGGTAATAATGGACAGGCCGACAAAACCTACAGTGAAGGCGATGAGCGGTTGATCAGAAAAGGTCAAAGCCAGAAGCGTCACCGGAAGGGCGACCAGCGCAACCTTCCATATACGCATGTTGAACCAAAATACGAGCATCAGGCCAAAGGCCGCAGAAAGAGCAGCAGTTATAAGCCATTTTGAGTTGTAGATCATTGCCCAGGCACCAGTGGCGTCAGCTGGTTTGCCCCAGTTGGCAAAAACCAGGATACCGACCATTCCAGCAAAATAGAGGCTGGTTTGCCAGAGGGGGCGGGAAACCTGCTCTTCCGGCATTACCATTTGTATGGCAAGTTTTGCCTTTTCTTCTTTACGAAAAAAGAACCCCATTAATACACCGATCACCACACTGAAAAGTACTGCGCCGACGGCTCTGGCTATACCTAGTTGCGGCCCGAGAATTCGAGCGGTTAGAATTATTGCCAGAACATTGATTGCCGGTCCGGAATAGAGAAAGGCGGTGGCCGGGCCGAGGCCTGCACCCATCTTGTAAATTCCGGAAAAGAGAGGCAGGATGGTACAAGAACAGACAGCGAGAATTGTACCGGAGACAGACGCCACCCCATAGGCAAGGAACTTATTGGCTCCTGCGCCAAGATATTTCATCACTGCGTTCTGGCTGACAAAAACACCGACCGCACCGGCAATAAAAAAGGCTGGTACCAGACAGAGCAGGACATGCTCGCGGGCATACCACTTGACCAGATAAAAGGCTTCTAATACGGCAAGATCGAAGCGCTCAGTGCCAACAGGCAGATAAAAACAGCCTATAAATATTGCAACGATCAAGACAAGGTATTTCCACTCAGTTTTCCAGTTCATGCTTCACCTCGCATCGTTTGTCATTTGGCAATTTAACCAAATGTGAATGCAAAAAAAATTATAGCAATGCTGCTTGTTCTTCTGCCTGGGCTTTTATTACGGCTTCAACACAAGACATGTATTTCAGAATACATGGAACCTTCAGTTTGTAATAGATGTGGGTTTTCGGCTTCAACACAAGACATGTATTTCAGAATACATGGAACCTTCAGTTTGTAATAGACCTGCTTGCCGCGCTTTTCATCGGCAACAACCCCGGCCTGCTTAAGGACAGTAAGATGCTTTGATATAGTGGAGATATCGGCATCAATGAACTCTGCCAGTTCGCAAACACACTTTTCTCCATGCTCAAGCTGTTCGGCCATCCAGAGCCGGGTGGGGTGACCCAGTGCTTTTAAAACATTCGCTTTGGCTTCTATTATTGCTTTTTGTTTTCCTTTCATAGTCCAATCCAAGGTTGGACATATGGTAAAACCGCCAAATAAAAAGATCAAGGTAATTCTTCTTTACATCAAAATGAATCTTAGCGTTTTACTCAGTGAGTGCTAACTAGTGGGCATCTTTTCACTATCGTGCATTTACTCGTTTTCGAATTTTACCACCACTAAGCTAACATCGTCCTGTGCCGCTTGATTGCAACACCATAATTCAACCTGTTTTTTTATTACCTGGCTAATTACTTCAGCTGTACCTGTTCTATGTTTCCTTACCAAATCGGTGAGCACTTTTTTGCAGGAACTTTCATCAGCGCCAGATTCCATTTCCCACAGGCCATCAGAACCGATGAGGACAATAGCTCCATCCGGAAGATTTGTTCGGCTGTTGCTTTGGTACACATATTCGGGATCTACGCCCAGTGTCACGCCTTCACCATATAAAGAAAAAAATTCGTCTTTGACAGGGTCATAGAGTAAAGCCGGTGGATGACCGGCTCGAACCCACTCGATTCTCTTTTCAGGGCCGTAAATTGACATATAAAAAAGAGTTATAAAATGGCCACTCTCCTTGATGTCCATGTGCAGCAGAACATTGACGTCAGTGACCACCTGAGATATTTGACCCGCATGCATGGCCCTTGCTCGCAGCAAGGAACGCGTAGAGGTCATCAGCAGAGCCGAACAGAGCCCATGTCCACAGGCATCTCCGACAACAACATTCATTCTCGATGTCGACTTGCAACAAACACCTTGGAAATCGTGATAATCAAAGAAGTCGCCACCCAGCGAATGTGAGTACAGTGTCCACCCAGAAATTTCTGCCCCTTCCAGGTGTGGTGAACCCTGCGGCAGCAATTGTTGCTCAATCTGAGCTGCCATCCGCATACATACTTCATCGGGCAAATGGGCCTTTTCGTCAGTTTTTATATTCATCATTGTTTCCCAAGACGCTTTTGTTTTTCTGTGCCAATCCTTTGGGTTCTGTTGAAAAAACAAGGTAAATACACGGCAGTAAAAAAAGTGCTACGAACAGCCCAAGTGACAAGCCACCGATAGCTCCGACAGCCATGGGCTGAAGCATATCGCCGCCCTCCTCCAGGTTCAAAGCAAGGGGAATAAAACCAGCGACGACGGCTGCGGCGATCATTACCCTTGGCCGTAGACGAATCTTGGCTCCCTGAACCAAGGCGTCGAAGACTGAGTATTGTTTTCGATTACGTAACTCTTCAACAACGGTGACCAGCAGCACTCCTTCGTTGACCGTGGATGCCACCACCACCAACAGTCCAATAAGAACTGTTGCCCCCATGGGGATATGAGCGACATAAAGAGCATAAACCATACCCGCGATGCAAAAGGGAACACTGCCCAGAATCATGATCGGAAGTTTGAGGCTGTTAAACTGTACGGCAAGAACAACAAAAGCAAAAAACAGGGCAAAGCCAAGAATCATCAGGATAGAGTGTTTCATTTCTGCCATCATCTGGGCCTGTCCACCGTATGAGATCTGATAGCCTGTCGGTACAGATAACTGATTCATCGCCGCTTTGAGTGTTGTCATGGCTTCGCCCACGCTGACTCCGACTGCGTCACCCCGAACGATCACCTCTTTAATCTGATCTTCCCGGACTATTTCGACTGGTCCTACGGCCTGGGTCACTTCGGCTACATCGCTTAGTCGTAAAGATCCTCCCTGAACGCTATTGAGAACCAGATTCTCGATGTCCCTGCGAGAGGTGATCCGTTCTTCCGGGATCATCACCCGGATATTGTAAAATTCGTCACCTTCCCTATAACGGGTAACCACAGCACCGCTGAGCAGAGACCGAACAGTGACGGCCACGTCTGCGACGGAGACCCCTAGTTCGGCTGCCCGTGTCCTATCTATTCGGATCTGGTATTCCGGTTTGGTCATATCCATGGACACATAGACATTGGTAAACTGTTTAAGCTCCTTCATGGTTTCGGCTGTTGTCTTGGCGAGCGCAAAGAGCTTGCCCATCTCCTGGCCCTTGATTTTCACCTCGATATCTGCGGTCCCTAGCTTTTTCAGCCCCTTGACTTTGGCCTGCATTACCATGACCTTGCCGCCGGGAACCGCAATTTTAGCCACCACCGGCCGCAAATGTTGGATATACGCTTTGGTGCTCAGCTTGCGAGCCTGGCGAGGCACGAGTTGAATTGTTATTTCCCCTTCATTGGCGATTTCAAAGGTGTAAAGTCCCCACACCATGCCTCCAGCCAGGGTGAAGGCACTTTCGATAAGTGGATCACCCGTCAACTTTGCTTCAATCTGGCGTAACACTCGGTCTGTTTCACTTACCGCGGCTCCGGTAGGCAGTTTTACCTTTATCATGATACGCCCATCATCCATCATTGGTAAAAATTCGCTTCCCAATTTGGGGACAAGAACTACTGCACCAATCAGAATTGTTAAAAAGACAGAGATAATCCCCCAGCGAGCTCGCAGAGTGAAAGAAAGCAGATTGCCGTATCTGCTGGTGATCCACTCAAAAAACACCTCAAAACGGCTTTTACGTGCAGGCAACCCGTTGTGGCCTGAGAACAGAAAAGCCATTAGCATTGGAGTGAAGGTAACGGCAACTGCTAAGCTGATGCAGACAATACCGGTGATAACAAGAACCAACTCCTTAAATAAGAGACTAGTCAAGCCAGGGACCAATAGGAAAGGCAGGAAGATGGAGATAAAAGCGAGCGTCGCTGCAAAAATTGCAGACCCGACCTGCGAGGTACCTTTGACTACCAAATCATCTGAACAAGCATCAGGGGTTTCATTGCGTAAACGCGTGATATTTTCAATGACCACGATGGAATTGTCGAGCACCAGATCCGATGGCGATGACCAGTCCCCCCAGAGAAAAGATGTTCAGCGAAAATCCGGCCAGTTTCATCAGGGAAAAATTGAGCAACAAGGTAATTGGTAAGGCCAGTAACATAACCACTACCTGACGCCAGCTGCCTAAAAAGAGGTAGATGACAATGAAGACAAGAATGGCGGCTTCAAATGCCGCGTTGCGTACGCCTTTCAAGGCAGGCAAAATATAATCCGCCTGGTTTTCAACCATGCCCAGTGTGATACCGCCCGGAAGCGCCGACTGCAGCTCACCTATCTTTTTATTGACTGCTTGGGCTACCTCCACGGTGTTGGCGTCCGCCTGTTTGAGGACACTCAGCTTGACTGCCGGTTGGCCGTCCAGACGGGTGATAACCCGTGCCTCCTCATGAGCGTCTTTCACTTCGGCAATATCGGCTAAGGTTATTTTGGCCTCATCTTTTCTGGCCAGAACAATGGAACGGATCTCAGCCAGTGAGTGGAACTCACCCATGGTACGGGCGATGATTTCCCGTGGGCCGGCAGTCACTCGGCCCCCGAATTGCTCCAAATTTTCCTCTTGCAATCGTTTTATCACCGCTGGCAGCGAAAGGGCATATTTTTCCATAGCCAGTGGATCCAGGTGCACGCGAATTTCCCTTTTCAATCCGCCGACGACCTCTGTCCCAGCCACTCCTGGAATTGCCAGCAATTGATCCTGCAACCAATTGTCAGACCAAGTGCGAAGCTGGACCAGGTCCCACTGGTCTGAGCGAACCGTAAGCTGGACTACGGGAAGTTGCGATGGATCAGATTTTATCACGATCGGTGGCTCGATATCTTTAGGTAGTTGCCTGGCAACACGGGCCATTGCGGCGAGTGCATCCTGATAAGCAACGTCGATATTTACGCCATATTTAAAGTTGACCATGAGCGTATACATGCCTTCGATAGACGAAGATTCAAGGTAGTCAAGTCCGTCCACCGTGGCCATTTGTCGTTCAATCGGGTCGGCCAGGTTGGTTTCAATCTCAACTGGCGTTGCTCCGCGCCACCAGACATGGACCTTGATCATGGGATAGGTCATATCGGGCAGGAAATTTACCGGCAGGTTTAACAACCCGTAAACCCCGATGACGGTCAGGGCGATAACAATGACACTGGTCGCTATACGGCGTTTGACCGCACTGGCAGTGACTTTCATAACTGGGCACCTTTGCGCAGCCGGACCTGGTCACCATCTTTAATTTTTTCATTACCTGCTATGACCACCTGCTCCCCAGGGTGGATGCCGGCGATGATCTGCACACGACCGGCCTCTTCGATTCCGGTTTGAATCTTGCGTCGCACAACTTTTTCGCCCTGAAGCACAAAGGCCACCTGTTCCCCTTTGGGATTAACCAGTACTGCTTCGGTGGCCACTGTCAACGCTTCTGGGACTTGCTCCAAAAGCACTTCAATACGGGCAAACATACCAGGGAGCAGATCTATTTTATCGCTAAGGGTTGCTTCTACAAGACGAGTGCGCGTGCGGAGATCGAGTTGAGGGTAAATCCGGTTGATCTTTCCCTGAAATGTCATACCGGGATGGGCATCGAGATGCACTCTGATCGGCATGTCATTACGCACATTGGTTGACCTGGCTTCAGGAACGGCAAACTGGATCACCAGGCTATTGGGATCGAATATTTCAATGAGGGGGGTACGCGGAGCCACATAATCACCTTCAGTAACATGGACCTTGGCCACGATACCTTGCCATGGCGCAGAGACAGAATAATCGTCACTACTTTCCGTGGCTTTAGCGAGCTGCGCCCGGGCATTTTCACATTTTGAGCGGGCAGTGTCGAGTTCAGATCCTGGAATGGCACCGGCCTGCACAAGTTTTTCCACTCGTTGTAGCTCTAATTCTTGTTCCTTAAGTGCTTGCCTGGAAGCTGAAAGCTGAGACTGCGCAGTTTTGTTTCTACCGATTTCCAGCAGGATTTGTCCTTTTTTTACCAAGTCTCCTTCGCGAACCATGCATTTGAGTGTTACGCACGCTTTCACCGGACCCTCACCTGGCGAGGCTATCTTGGCCGTACGCGACGGTACTACCGAGCCGGTCAGATCAATGGTTTTAGAGAGAGACGCCACTTGAATAGTTTCAATTCCAACCGAAGGTAACTGTTTTTTATTTTTTTCTTTGTCGCTGGTTCTGCCCTCTTGACTACTTTTAGTTTCCTTAGCTACTTCATCTGATCCGTACAACTGCACAGTATAGAAAACGATAAGAGTCAACAACAAACAGGACGATGTGATCCATGTAAATTTTTTCATTACGAATTCTCTCCAGAAGCCAACCTGAGGCGTTCCATTGCAATGTGCAAGTCGGCCAAGGCACGAGCATAATTAGTTTCTGATTGCAGCAACGCAGACTGTGCATCCAAGACATCTGTCATAGAACCGCTGGCCAAATCATATTTCATTCGTTCAATACGTAAACTTTCCCTGGCTTGATCAACGGCTTGCCGGGTTGCAGCAATACGTTCACTGCTGGACTGGATATCGAGCACGGCGGTTTCCACTTCCTGGCGGATTTGCAGATCGAGTTTGCGAAACCTTTCTTGTGCAGCTCCAAGGGCAGCGAGTTCCTGGTTGACTTGACCCTTGGTTCTCCCTCCTTCAAAAAGTGGTACAGACATGGTAAGGCCAATGAGACCTGTGTCATCACTCTCACCAGATCCAGCGAGACGAGCACCATAACCTCCATGCAAGGAAATTGTTGGCCAATAGCCAGCCGAAGCTACATCGACCATCTTAGCCTGAGCTTCCAAACGAGCTTTGGCTGCGAGAAAATCGTTACGTTTATTTTTTGCAACTGAAATGAGATCTCTTACCGGCTTGATAGGAGGAGGGGTAACTTGTAACATTCCTTCAATGGACAAAGAATCAGAAGGACCATCCATTCCCAGCAGATTTGCCAAAAAACGTTTCTGTATGGCGAATAGATTACGTTCTTTCACCAGGTTTTGCTGGAGGTCAGAGAGCCTGACTTCAGTACGCAGTATATCTACTTTAGCTGCCTTTTGGACCTCCAACAGAGCTAAAACCTGTTTCCGGTGCTCTTTCATGGTGTTAGTTGAAAATTCCAGAGATCGAATTACCTCCAGCTGACTAAGCATCAAATAAAACATGTTGGACACATTAAAAACCAGCTGCTCACGGGTGTACGCTAACGTTTTCTCTTGAGCCCTTTTGATGAATTCTGAAGCAGAGATTGTATTAGTAATTCGCCCTCCGGTAAATAAAGGTAAATCGATGACCAAATCGCCCCGAGACACATCTTCATCGAAAATTCCTGGTTCTCCGTTGTAACGTGCTGGAATCAACCGTTGGGCATCTAGATTATGTTGATAACCACCTTCGAAACTGAGAGTAGGCCATCTGTTCGCTTGTTGAGTCGCGAGTTTTGCACCGGCCAAAGACACATCCCATTTTGTTGCGGCAATCTCGGGGTTGTTGGCCAGCGCGATCTGAATAGATTGCTCTAAGGTCAGGGGACCTTCAATCGAAGTCTTTTCGGACGGATACCTCATGGAAGCCGCGGGTGGATTGTCAGGAAGTAAGGTTGGCAAAACTGGGAGGTATGGATCAGTTGGGTGCATGAAGACACAACCCGACAAAAGCATAGTAACGATCACCGTTGTGATGAAAAATCTTGTTAAGTCACAGAACCTTCTAACCATTATACATTCCAATAAGTAATCGTTTGGTTTAACTGAATTGATGTATGTATACCCGCGACTGGTCTAGCAAAAAAAACGCCAGGTTTTTATAAATCTAATTTTTCCCCTTAGAACGTTGCTTTGTTGGTTATTGGCGAATTTAACCAAATGAAACCGACACGGCAAGCGGGTAATTTTTACCTAATTAGTGTGTCTAAACTAGGTAGAAATTACCCAATTACATGGTCAGTCGGATGGTATCAAACTCATGATGTTGACG
>CAWHJQ010000023.1:0-669413 GCA_963829695.1 uncultured delta proteobacterium
TCAAATCATAAAAAATAGTGTGGTGTTCTTGTATAATAAGCTATTATGTGATGAAAATTGTTGTAAATGTATGATAAACGTAACGACGCAGGATTGGAATCCTGCACTAGGAGGCTGTCCGAGAATGCCCTTTTGCCCAAACTTTTCGTTATTTTTAAAAAACAATGCTCGCAGGTAAGCGCAGACTCCGATATCAACTATATGGCTGTGCTTGTTTTGTGAAAATGCCTCGATTCTGGACAAAATGTCTATTCTCGGACAGCCTCCTAGATGACGATCTGCAAGGTTAAAATAGTATCTTCTTCATTCTGTCTTTTTAAAAAAAATGGATAATAAAACCAAGCTGCTTAAATCTCTACCTAAAGTCGATGAGTGTGTCGGAATGCTTAGAAATGATTCTTTAGCCGATACACCGTTAAGGATAATTACAACTGTTGTACAGAATTCAATTGAGTTGGAACGTGAAAGAATACTTCGCGATGATCCTGATTGTAAGGTGTTAACACTTCAAGAGTGGATGAAAGTCTTTCAAAGGAATGTTGCAATAAAACTATCGCCTCACTTTAGAAGGGTGATCAACGGAACCGGCGTTGTCATTCACACCAATCTCGGTCGTTCTGTATTATCGCAAAAGACGACAGACAGTTTGGCACAGGCGGGAGGGTACTATTCAAATCTTGAATATAATCTCGAATCCGGCAAGAGAGGAAGTCGGTACAGCCTGGTCGAAGACGTTATCTGTGAGTTAACAGGTGCTGAAGCGGCATTGGTTGTCAATAATAATGCTGCTGCAGTTTTAATTGCTCTTGATACACTTGCAAAGAATAAGGAAGTTGTAGTCTCTCGCGGTCAATTGGTTGAAATCGGTGGATCCTTTCGTATACCCGATGTTATGGAAAAAAGTGGTGCCATTCTTAAAGAAGTAGGGGCCACAAACAGAACACATCTCTACGATTATGAAAGAGCAATTAACGAAAATACGGCATTACTTTTACGGGTACATACTTCCAACTTTCGGATCATTGGCTTTACCTCGGAAGTGTCTGCCGAGGAAATGGTTTTGCTTGCCAAGAAAAACAATCTGGCAACCATGGAGGATCTTGGGAGTGGCAGTTTGATTGATTTATCTCAGTTTGGTTTTCCTAAAGAACCGACGGTCCAACAAATCGTGGGAGCCGGAATCGATGTGGTCACTTTCAGTGGTGATAAGTTGCTTGGTGGACCGCAAGCTGGAATAATTGTAGGGAAGAAAGACGTAATCTCAGAAATTAAACGTAACCCCTTAAACAGAGCACTTCGAATTGATAAGTTCACTCTTTCATCCCTGGAAAGTGTTCTTCGGGAATATTTTGATCTTTCGCTGGCCATAAAAAATATACCCACACTATCAATGTTGACCATTGCATCAACAGAGCTTAAAAAACGAGCCCAAAGAATTCAGCGTCTATTGAAAAGAAGGATTGAGGCTCAATGCGCAATTAAAATTGTTCCTACTAGTTCACGGGTCGGCGGAGGTGCTCTTCCGGAGTTCGGAATCGACAGTTGGGCCGTTGACCTTGAACCGTTGCATATGAAACTGAGTGTTTTTGAAAAAAGATTGAGAAAACTCCCTATTCCTCTGATTGGACGAATTGAAAATGACCGGTTTCTTCTTGACATCCGAACGGTGCAGGATCGTGAAATTACCGATCTGGTCTCTTTGCTAACAGATTTTTTTGGTTTGTTTGCTGAAGACGACGGTGAAGGTTGTGCGTGAATCATTTCCAATCTTGTCCGATAACAGCAAACTGACGGTTGAAGATTTTTCCAGATTCTCGGATAGCTACGCTGAGATCATGAAGAAATATCTTCCAGCCGCCAATCGAGTTATTTTTGCTTATTCTGCTGAACAAGTGGAAATGTATTTGGGAGCAAAAAAACTCTCTACAGAGATTCTATCTCTATTCACGCAGTTAAAAGAAGGTCTGGTGACCTTTGGTGTTTACGCGGACTACCTGATGCTTCCTTTTAATATAAAGGGTGAGGAGAAAGTCGTTGCTGCCGTTTCCGGAGCCGATCAACTTTTTTTGCAAAAAGTGAGTGAAGATTGGTTGTTGGAGATAAAGGGAAAGGTTGAGCGGGAATTCCTGCTGTTGAAGCAGGCTCGTGTGGATAGTCAAACAGGCTTGCTGAATATATCTAATTTGTATTACCTGCTGGATTCTTATGGTTCAGTTGATGGTTTGCATCTCATTTTGTTGGAACTGACTCCGAAAAGAACTTCTTTTCAGCATCTTTTGCGGTATTCGCATAAGTGTGCAACTCTTCTCATTAATTTTATACATTCAGGTTCAGTATTGCACTATCTCGGCCAATCTACCTTTGCCCTGGTGTTGCAACAGAATTATGAGGGTGAAAGGCCTGAAATCGAAAGCGCTCTAGTTACTTATCTGAAAAGAGAAGGGTGCCACAGAGTCCACGTCGGCTCAAGTTTTTCCAAGGTTCCAAGTGAACGTGAAAATCAATGGGGGCATGGGAGGCGGTTGCTGGATGAGGCATGGACTGCTCTTCACCACGCTGCAAGACGAGGTCCTTTCAGCTTTTGTGATTATGATCGGCTTGCCCACCCGGAAAACCATCCATTAGTACCACCTGATCGAAATCTTTTGCGCAGATTGAGCAGGCTGTGGGCCAAGTCGGATATTTTTTGCCTGGTCCAATTTTGTAGTGATTCCAAGTCATTTTCGGCCTGCAGTCTGGTTCCGCCATATATTAATCAAGGAATTGTTGTGCCGGACGGCGATGATATCTTTGTCTATCTGGATGGAGCTAATGCTGGAGATGCGCTGAAATGGTCTGAAAAAGTTATTAGTCAGACCAGTAATCCTGGAAAAAATATCCATGTATCTGCAGGAGTAAGCAGCTATCCCTACTGTGATTTAAAAAAATCAGAGCTGGTATTTAATTGCCGGAAGGCTCTCCTTCATGCTGCGTTTTATGGTAAATCAAGTGCCGCGATTTTCGATGCGGTGAGTTTAAACATCAGCGGTGATATTTACTTCGGTGACGGTGACCTGGCAAAAGCGGTAAAGGAATACAAGAGTGGCTTGAGATGTGATAGCCGGGATGTCAACCTGCATAACAGTCTTGGTGTTGCACTGGCTATGATGAATAGGATGTCACTTGCTCTACAGAGTTTTAAAATGGGGTTGGCGCTGGACGGCGACAATTTCATGGCGTTATATAATCTTGGTTTGGTTGAACAGGCGCAAAATCATAAAGCTGAAGCTTTGGTGTATCTGGAAAAAGCGCTGAAACATTACAGTCAGGAAGTGGGTGGGGCTGAATTTGTCAGTGACCTTAAGCTGCAATTAGGGATACTTTCTTGTGAACTCGGCAGGTATGAGGCCGCGCTTGCTTATCTTGTCCCCTGGCAGTCGGCGAACAAAAATGCTCAAAGTGCGGGTCGTGTTCATTATTATCTCGGTGAAGCTTACCATGGTCTAAATAACAACCGAAAAGCAATGGAAGCATTGCAACGGGCACTTCGATTTGATGGATTGGACGACAGGGCCATGAATCTGCTCGGACGGGTTTACCTTGAGGAGGGCGAGGGAAAAGAAATTGCTCTGTCGCTGTGTCGAAAGAGTGTTGAGCTGGAACCAACTAACCTCCGCTATCTGTTGTATCTTGCTGAAGTATTGTTACAATGCGGATTGCTCCATGAGGCCCGAGAAAATCTTTATCGTTGTCTTAAAAATCGTTACTGTAAGATGGAAGCACAGCTTCTAATTGGGGAGAGTTACGCACAGGAAGGACAGTATCAAAGTGCTAAAAACTGGTTTGGAAAAGTCCTGGCGCAGGAAAATCATCGACAGGACCTAAAGGACAAGGCCGATAAAGGTTTGAAGGAAATATTAAGTAGAAAAATATGGTAAATAAGAAATGCGTGAGCAATATCGATAATGGAAGAATAATTAAAGAGCCCAAATATGTTCTCGACAATACAGTCGTTGGAGATTCATGGCGAATGTTCAGGATAATGTCTGAGTTCGTTGACGGTTTTGATGTAATGTCGGCAATTGACGTTCCGGCTGTGACAATCTATGGATCGGCTCGAACCCCAGTGGGACACAAATATTATTTCCTTGCAGAAAAAATAGCGGCCGGACTTGCTCAGGCCGGTTTTTGCATAATTACCGGAGGAGGCCCCGGTCTTATGGAAGCCGCAAACAAAGGGGCTTCTGAAGCGGGTGGGGTGTCGGTCGGATTGAATATCGATCTGCCCCATGAGCAAGATCCTAACCCGTTTACGAATTTCCCCTTGAATTTTAAATACTTTTTTGTGAGAAAGGTAATGTTTATGAAGTATTCCATGGGGTTTGTCTGTATGCCTGGTGGTTTTGGTTCGCTTGATGAGCTTTTTGAAGCATTGACGCTTATTCAGACCGAAAGGATCAAACCTTTTCCGATAGTTTTGGTCGGTAGTGAGTTTTGGACTGGACTTGTTGACTGGATAAAAGATAAACTTCTTGGGAGTGGAAATATCAGTTCTGATGATATTTCGCTGTTCAGGGTGCTCGACGATGCCGATGATGTTGTAAATTATCTGAAAGCAACAATACAGGCGTAACCGGGGTACAATCAAATTTTTTTATTTGTCTTTAACCGAAAATCGGGGTGATAAATGGCTCAAATAGATGGCTTTTTTAAATTGATGAATGATGAAGGTGCATCCGACCTTCATATGGTATCGGGTCAGCAGCCATTGCTTCGAATCCGCGGAGATATGGAGCGAGTAAAGTTTAAAAAGTTGGGAAATGATGAGCTCCGAGCCATGCTCTATGAGATATGCCCTGAAGAGAAGATTAAAGTTTTTGAGGAGACTGGCGATATTGATTTTGGTTATGAGATACCAGGGCTTGCCCGATATCGTTGCAACTATTTCCAACAGAAATATGGCATCGGATCAGTTTTCAGGGAAATTCCCAGCGAGATAATGACGGTAGAACAGCTTGGTTTGCCATCGGTCATCTCCCGCCTGGCATATCTTCCCAAAGGGCTGGTTCTGGTGACCGGACCAACCGGTTCTGGAAAATCCACCACCCTTGCCGCTATAGTTGATGAGTGTAATAAGGCTCGAAAAGATCATATCCTCACCATTGAAGATCCCATTGAATTTGTGCATAAAAGCCAGAAATGCATTGTTAACCACCGGGAGGTGGGAACACATACCAACAGTTTTGCCACCGCTCTTCGAGGTGCTTTACGTGAAGATCCTGATATAATTATGGTAGGTGAGATGCGTGATCTCGAAACGATTGCCCTGGCCATGGAAGCTGCAATGACAGGCCATTTGGTGTTTGGGACGCTGCATACTATAAATGCTATGAAAACAGTTGATCGTATAATTGAAATATTTCCCGCCAACCAACAGGGACAGGTTCGATCAACCCTCGCCGATGCACTGAAAGCTGTTGTTTCTCAAACCCTGTTCAAGCGGATAGACATTAAAGGCCGATGTGCGGCTCTGGAGATTCTCATCGCCACTCCAGCCATACGAAATCTTATCAGGGATGCCAAGACCTTTCAAATCCTTTCATCCATGCAAACCGGGAAAAAATATGGGATGCAGACCCTTGATGATGCGATTATGATTTTGCTTGAAAAGAAAATGATCAGTGCGGACGATGCCTATTCCAATTCGGTAGAAAAAGCAAGATTTCTCAAATACTTAAAGAAAGCACCGTCGGATTTCACAGAGGTGTGATCATCTTTTTGTCGAGCAGTACTGGATGGTAGGAAGAAAGTGGATTGTCGTTTTCTCTCTGGTAACCGTAGAGTTGGTAGCCATCCGGTTGTGAGGTGATCTCCAACGTCCCCTGGGCAGAAGTAGTAAATAGATCGATCTGCCTGTCTGTACATTCTTTGGCCAGACCTTTATGGGGGAAATATCCTTTTGAGGATCGGCCTGCGGACACCAGGAGATATTTAGGGGAAACAGCCGTTAGGAATTGGCTCGAATTTGAAGTGATCGATCCATGATGTGGAGCAAGCAGAATATCGGAATTCAAATCATAACCTTGAGAGACAAGCGATCTTTCTCTGTTCCTGCCGATATCTCCAGGAAAAAGGGCACAATTCCGGTGATTACAAGCTTTGAGTACGAGCCCGCTATTTGCCATGTTACGGGAATCGGTGACCTCCGCTTCTGAAATGTTTGCAATGCATTCCAGGGATTCAGACCCCTCCATCAAGTATTGACCTTTCTCTGGACTCGAAACAGATACTCGATCTTTTTTTGCCCGTCGGATAAAATTTTTGAAATTGTTATCGTGGCCTTCTTCATCCCTGACCCATAATGTCTTTGGAGAGAAATGCTCGACAATAAATCCAAGACCATTGTAGTGATCTGCGTCGGGATGTGTAACGACGATAGCGTCAATTTTTCGTATTCCCTTGTTCCATAGGAAGGGTGCAATGACCAGTTCTCCGACGTTTGTTGTTGCAAATGAAGAGCCTCCGCCATCAATAAGGACACGAAAACCTGATGGGTATTCTAAGAGCGTGGCGGTGCCCTGGCCGACATCAAGAAAAGAGATTTGAAAAGGAGCTCTGTTTTTTTTCAGATATTGCGAGGGTGGATAGAAAAAGTGCAGGATACATACAGATAGAGCGAATAGAGACAATAAAGAAAGCCATCGATTTTTCCGGCCGGAATAAGCAAAAATAATAAGAATGACGAAATAAATCAATATCAGCCACAGGGGTGGTGTCGGTAGCCAGATGGTGGAGAAAGAAAAAGAGGAAAAAAATGCTGCGGCATGCATTGCTGCGTCAAGACCCAGCGCACCAATCTGAAGTAAAAAACAGCCTATTTCAGGTTTGATGATAATGAAGGGGATTGAGAGAAAACCTGAAGTGAGACTCCAGAGACAGATCAAAGGTTCTATGAGCAGGTTAGCTAAGGGGCCTACCAAGGAAAACCGGTTGAAAGAGTAGAGAGCGAGAGGGGCTGTAGCCAGATTGGCCACGAGAGAGACTAAAAGGCCGGCCAGGATCCATCTGAGGATTCTCTGTTTAGTCGATGTGGGCGATAATTGATCAATCGAGTTATAAAGCAGTTTCTTTAAGATCGGCAGTAAAAACAGAATGCCTATAATTGCTGAAAAGGATAGTTGGAAGGATACAGTAAACAATTGTAAAGGATCGATTATGAGGATCAGCATTGCCGCAAAAGCCAGAAGAGCTCCCGGAGACTTTTGTCGATTGGTGCAGATGGAAACTATAACGACCGAACTCATGATTACTGCACGAAAAACAGGGGTATTCATCCCAGCCAGTAAGCCATAGCCGAGAATTACCGGCAAACTCAAAAAAGCAGCCCATTTCTTCAAGGTGAAGCGCAGCAGTAGTTTTTCCGATCGACTGAGAAGCCAAAAAAAGCCAGCGTATAACAGGGTGCTGATGACGGCCATGTGTAAACCGGAAATAGCAAGGATGTGCATGATCCCACTGCCCTTGAAGGTTTCAAGCGTGTCCCTGTCGACATGGCTGCGATCGCCTATCAAAATAGCCCTGTAAACGCCGCTTGTCTCGGCGGGAACGGCAGTGTCAATCTGTTGGCCTATTTTCGTCCGGAGTCTTTCCGGTAGATACCGGAGGCTGTGGAGAAAGGACTCATTCACCTCGATTTTATGTAAAAAAACTGGCGAACGGATAAAACCTGTAATCCAGATATCTTTTCTTGCCAGATATTGCGCATAATCAAAAACACCAGGAGTTCTAAAGCTGTCTGGCCGTTGTAGTTCTGTTCGAATGGCCAGTGAATCTCCAGGGATAAGCTCAGCAGGCCAGGGTCCCTGCAGGCGCAGAAGTATTTTTCCTTTTGTGGGGAACAGTTTGGTGTTTTCTTTAGTTCGAATGCTCTTTGCCTCAATTATGGCCTGACTTGTTTTGCCGTCAAAGCCTGCCATGGTAGACATGGTTCCGATCAGAACCACATCCGTCTTGGCCTCGATCCTGTTGTATATATGATTTTTATTACCCGGCAATAGAGAATGCAAATGTCCATGGTACCCGCCGATTGCAAAGGCTATCGGAATGAGCAGGCAAAAGAGTGCATTGGCTTTTTTTTGAAGATGGAGAACAGTAAGTAGAGTCAGAGAAAAGAAGAGAAGAACAGCAAATAGTAGGTAATTTGTCTCCGACGGACCGATAAAAGGAGAGAATGCTATACCCCCAATAAAGGCCAAAGTAATGGAAAGCAGGAGATGCTCTGAAATATACGATGCCGGATGTTTCACAATAGTCGGCTAATGAGGTCAAGATGCTTGTCTATTACGCCACGCTGGCTTTCTACGCACTTTTGTGCAGCCTGGCCCTGTCGGCTTCTCAATTCCGGCGAAGTGAGCAGGTTGGAGAGAAGCTCCGATAACTGCTGATGCCCGGATATCGCCGTAGCGCCCCCAACGTTGATGAGGGCATCGGCAATTTCGCTAAAATCCTGCATGTTTGGGCCGAAAATAATTGGGATACCCATGGTGGCAGGTTCTATGGGATTATGGCCACCTTTTTTAACAAGGCTCCCGCCAACAAAACCAATATCGGAAAGTGCATAAAAATGAACCAACTCGCCGATTGTATCGAGTATGAGCATATCTGCAGGTGCGGAACTCTTGTCTGAGCGTAATGAAACAGTCAGACCGTGACCCGCGGCCAGCGATCGGATTTCGGCTGACCGGTTGGTGTCTCTGGGGGCGATAATCAGGAAAAGTTCCGGATGCGTTTTCCTCACCTGACTGTAACATGTGATGAGGATTTTTTCTTCCCCGGGATGTGTCGAGCCACAGATAAAGAGAATACGATTCTTCGGGAGTAAATCTGCGGGTGCCTGGAGAAAAGGATTTTCTTTTCCAGGAGCTGTATCGAATTTCAGATTTCCAAGTGTTCGGAGTCTTTTTGAGGCAAGTCCCATTTCTTCCATCTTGTCTCTATCTCTCTGAGTTTGCATACAAAGAAAAGAGAAACTTTGAAACATGGGGTTGAAGAAGAAACGTAACCTTCTATAGCCTTCCATGGACTTTTGCGAAACACGCCCGTTTACCAGGATTGTCGGGATATTTCGATTTTTCAGATAAAGAAGGGTGTTGGGCCACATGTCGGTTTCAACCAGGATAAAAAGATCAGGTTGGATATACTTCACAAAGCGGGCGACCACCGGCAATAAATCCAATGGGCCATCGATAATATGATCGGCTAATGATCTGAGCAGATTGTCTGCCACTCCTTTACCGGTGCGGGTTGTAACCGAGACAACAAGCTTGCAGTCGGGATACGTTTTGCGTAAACCTTTAATCAATGGAACGGCCGAGGTAACTTCCCCAACTGAAAGGGCATGCAGCCATATGGTTTTCGCGGAAGATTCTTGTGCCTGAATTTTCCGACCGAGTCCAATGCCAAGACGGGCGGGAATCCGATCGCGGTACTTAGGGCTGAACAGAACATAGATGGTGATGAACGGCAAAAAAACAGGTAGCAAGACCAACTGCAGAATATTATAGAGTACGAACATATTATTGTATAATCCTTATGGTTGATTGGCTACCTACCTTAAAGGACTTCTTGAAGTAAATGCAAGAAATTCGAATTCTAATTGCTGGAATTATACTAAAATAGCCGAAATTGGATTGTAATATGAATATTATTCTGGCAGAAGCCGGCGAAGTTGACGCCGGCCGACTAACGGTTACAGACTATCGCGCGAAGCATATAATCAAAGTTCTTGGCGCTGAGGTCGGAGATACTGTCCGTGTTGGCCTGATCAACGGCGAAATGGGATCAGGAACCATTTCGGCACTCAAGGCAAAATACCCTTTTTCTGTTGAAATGGATCTCAAGTTGAGCGATCCGCCGCGAGCCCAGCCTGCTCTCGACCTCATCCTCGCCCTGCCACGACCTATCATGTTGAAGCGTATCTTCAGCCAGGTTACCGCTCTTGGGGTGGGGACAATCCATCTGATCAATGCCACTCGTGTCGAAAAAAGTTTCTGGGAGGCGGGAATCCTGCAGCTGGAAGAATATCATCCCCATCTCCTTCATGGGCTAGAGCAGGCGGTGGATACCCGTTTGCCGACCGTTCAGATTCATCCTCAATTCAAACCGTTTATTGAAGATTATTTTCCGTCCCTCGCAAAAGAATATCGCCAACTTCTCCTTGCCCATCCAACAGGTGGATTACGGCTGGGGGATGTCATCGACAGCCCAAATGGACGTGTAGCTCTGGCTGTGGGGCCGGAGGGTGGATGGGTGGATCATGAGGTGAAAAAATTTCAAGGGCAGGGCTTTTGCTGTTGTTCCATAGGAAAGAGGATTCTCAAAGTCGATACCGCGGTCGTTGCCCTGCATGCCGGAATTTCCGCCCTGCGGGAAGCGCTTGGCGCATGATTGGGCATTCCCTCACGATCCTGTCTGCTCGGAATATAATTCTTGCTGACCTGAAATTTAGTTCAGCGAATTTTCAAAATCGGTAAATGTGTCACCGACTTATTGTCGGCACGGGCTGCCGAGGATCGTGGATATTTCAGGTAGGGCACTATTATATCGTTTTTGAATCCACCTGTACCGTCATAGGTAACTGAGACGACGGGGACACCTGATTGTTTCTCGATTTTAGCCTTCATGGCCTCGGTGATGAGTGAGGCGCAACAGAGAGCCGGGCTTGCCTGTACCAGCAATGTTACATCCGGATGATGTTTAATGAGGTAATGGATCTTCAGAATATTATCCATCGATTCTCCAGTGTTTTCCGGGGCAATATTGTATTTGGAAAGGATTTCTGCTGGGTCGTCTTCGTATGAGTATTCCGGTTCGTTGAGTATCCTGTTAAATATTTTTGCATAGTTCTTTTCCATGGCGCTCATGGTGACCATTAGGGCCTTGTAGGTGAGTAGATCGAAGTAATGGCCTTCGTTGAACCATTTTCGGAAATAGCTTCCGGCGATCATTTTAGCGTATTCAATATATGTGGTAGTTATGACTTCGCTGCCGTTTGCCTCCATGAATCGTATAAGATTCTGGTTCATCACCCTGTTGTCACGGCAATAAAAATCGCCGAAAATTGCCACTTTCGGCCTAGCCGTACCATTGGTTTCAATCTCTTCAAACCGAGAGATTATTTCATCCAGAGATTTTTCGACTGGTCGTTTGTCCAAAAAAGCGTCGGAGAGTATTTCAATACTTTTGTCCAAAACGCTGTCGGTTTTACCATTTTCAATTTCGTAGGGACGGATTTTACAGGCGACCTTTCGCAGCATGCCACCTAGCATATAGGCAAAATAGCCGTTTTTGGCAGCACGGAGAGAAATATCAGACAGAGATAATTCTCCCGGGAAGACAGAAGCATTTTCGAGTCCACCACCCTGTTCTCTGAGGATTTGTCTGATATGGTGAGGATAAAGTCTGATATTACAGGCAATTGTTGACTTGTTCAGCCAGAGAACACAGTCGGCGGGGTTAACTTGGTTTTTCTTGATCTGATTTATAAAGCCTTGCGCAATAGCGTTCAACGGGATGCACTGTCCGGAATTGTGTTTGAGGCTTTCACGGATTGTCTGGTCTGTCTCTTCGAGCAGGTAAACGTTGTAACCCTCGCGTTGCAAGGTGGCGGTAAGCAACCTGCAGGTAATTCGATCCCAGTTTGGGAAAAAGACATATCTCTTTTCGAGAGTCGGAGCGTGGCTGGGATTTAGGGTATGATAATCAACCGGCAAGAACCGGGCTTGCTGCTCCCTGTGGTTCCTGAAGGCTCGAATCGCGGCTTCAATCCTCGTTTCATAGCCGACGCTCGAATCATGTTCATCAAGTTGGAGAACAAGATAAGGTTTGTTGTGACGGTCCATAATCGATTTAAAGTATTCGATTGCGAAGGAGTCGGGAGAGCATTTAAAAGAGGTAATGAACACTGGATAGACGTTTTTGGTTGTAGCTATTACCTCAGTTGCCTCAAGGATTTTCGCCGCGTACTGCCAATGGATTTCTCCCAGTAAGGGCGAAATGGCGGCAACGTCCCTGGAATTATAGCTCAACATATCTTGGTAATAGGTGTCCACGCCAAGATTTTTAAAGAGCGTTGGTATGTTGCCGTTTAACGTTGGAGAGAGCAGAGTATAAGGACGACCAACAAAGACCACGCTGATGTCTTTCCCATCCTTTTTTGTTATACGTTCAGCGTACAGGTTTTTGAGTTTGCTACGGTAGCTCTTATCAAAAAGCACGGCCTGTTCGTACGCCGAGGAAACTTCAAAAAAATTCCATTTGCCTGGATCGATCTTTTGCAGCATCCGGTAAAGCTGAATTTTTGTATGAAAAAACGTGTAGAGATATCTTATCACCGGTCTTAGGAAGCGATCACTATTTCCTTCTGTAATCCCGGTGGCCAGAGCCGGTAAAAACTGTGTGTAATAACAATATTGCCGTCGTGCATCTTTAGTTTTGTTCTCCAGATAAAGTGGCATGAAGACGTAGTCAGTTTGATCGAGCAGCCACTTGGCATGGCCGTGCATGGAACTGATGGGCGCGCAAAATTCTGCCTGGCTGAGTTTTTTACCGGTTTTTACAGCTTGATGGTAATTTTCGCTGGAAAGTGTTGCTATCCCGAGAAGATCAAAGAATTTTTTCCAGAGATGGAGGTCATCGACCAGGTAGACGGCGGCAGGCAATCCAATGACCAAGTCACTTTTTTTTGTTTCGCATTGGAATCGGCTCAGTCTTTTTCTCTCTTGCAATAAGTCAAAGGCCTCTGAATTCCTTTGCACATAATTCTGGCTGTCATAATCGCGTCCGCAGAGAAAACCATAGGCAACCCGCTGGCTGTCAATGTCTGCGATACTGATTTTGCAGTGGTTTGTGCAGAACTCACAGACCTCGCTGGTGATAGGGATAGATTTTTTGTAGATATCAATCCCTACAAAAGATGTAGCTGACTGTTTTTCATCACGAAGTATCAATGCGGTTCCAAGTGCCCCTGTGAGATGACAAAATTTTGAGACAAGGATTGGCTTTTGCAAACGCTGCTCGAAGGCAGCCACCAAGGCTTTATTTTTAGCCGTCGCTCCCTGAAAGAAAATGGTCTTGCCGATGTTCTTTTCTGTTGCCACTTTCAGGAGATAGTTATCTCTTACCGAGTGGAGGGCCGAGGCCAGCATCTCGTTGACACTGTATCCTTCATTTAGTAGGTGATTTATATCTCTCTCCATAAATACTGTGCATCTGTCACTGGTCAAGGGTGCCCGATGATTTTCAGCTCTTGCCGAATACTCTTCAACCGGACACCCGAGTTTGGCGGCCTGTTCCTCTATAAATGATCCGGTACCTGCAGCACAGATGTTGTTCATGGTCGAAAAGGTAACCAGACCTTCTTTTAAGGTGGTGAATTTTGCATCCTGGCCGCCTATTTCGATGATGGTATCAACTGCCGGATTCAACTGGTACGCAGCGCGGGCGTGAGCGGTTATTTCATCGATGATATTGTCGGCACCTACCAGTTTTCCTATAAATTTCCTCCCGGAACCGGTAGTTCCGTTCTGGATGATCGAGAAGGTGACATTTTTCTTTTTTTGTATTTCATCAATGGCAAAGAAAATATTCTGGACGGCGACGAGTGGCCTACCGGCTGTTCTGGTGTACAAACCACAAACGACCTGGCATTGTTCATCCATGAGTACTGCTTTCGTGCTGGTTGAGCCGATATCGATACCGAGATATACGTCGATTTGTTGTCCTATGGTGAGGATGTGGTATAAATCAACCTCAACGTGGCAACTGTTTTCGGATCGTTTGGTTTTGAACTGTTCCTCGCTGGTAAAATCAGGGTACTGTGAAAGCGTCAGTTGAAGTGGCGAATAATAATATTGTTTGACCTGCTCGGCACTTTTATTAAAAAGATCATCCGATTTGTGAATAATTTCTGATAACGTGTTGTTGTTGAGTTCTTTTTCGTCTATTTTCTCCTGCAGGAAACTGAGACATGCTCCAATGGCGCCATACAGATGACCAGTCAGTGGAGTGGTCAGTTTTAGTCCGGTCAGTTTTTCAATATGATCAACGACAGCCTTGTTTTTGGCAACTCCTCCACAAAAAATGATTTCCTCTCCGGAGGGGTTACCAGAAGAGAAAAGGGTATCGACAATATTTTTTGCCAAGCCATGGCAAAGACCGTTGCTGATCTCATCAAGCTGATATCCTTCCTGTTGTGCATGGATTAAATCGGTTTTGGCAAAGACAGCGCATCTTGAGGCTATTTGTGGGCAGGCACCGTTGCAGTTACAGGCAATTTCTGTCAAATGCTCAATACCACGGAGATTTAACCTGCCGACCTGCTGATCCAAAAAGCTCCCTGTACCTGCGGCGCAGGAAGAATTAGCCGTACTCCCGAGATAATGCCCTTGCTCATCGAAAGTGGCCAGGAGAAATTTCTCTCCACCAACAATGAGGAGTGTTCTCATTTTCGGATGATAATGTTTAGCGGCCGTAATGAACGATATCACATTATTGTATCGTTGCTGCGCCTGGATGGTAAGCGGTGTCGAAGAGGTAGCAACGATGTAGGTAATTTGGGTCAGATCCAGCCCATCAAGGAGCTCGCTCAGGGTTTTCTGAATATCACCGTGGTGAAATGAATACCCATTGTGTAAAATCTGCCTGTCTCTGTTTATCACAACAATTCCGGCAGATACCGAGCCGACGTCGATACCAAGAACAGAATCTTGTAAGTTCATATGTAGTACCTCTTTTACGCATTGTGATTTTTAAGATTGTTTCCGTTGGAAATTATAGCTTTTCCCGGACCTTTTCCCAAAATAGTTCAATGGCCTCTTCCCACCCTTGGGGGTAGTTGAGGAAGTACTTTGAATTATCGCATGTGTTCGAATTAAGAAGACTGGCTTGAGTCGTTGATGTGGCAAAAAAAGTCGCTGAGGATAGTAGTCTTTTTGCCATTTTCTCCTCCTGCTCGGAGCTGTACATATTTGATATTAACACACGTATATCGCACGTCGACATGTGTCAAGAGTGTTACGTGAGCAGTTGGCGGGTGAAATGTGAAGAGGTTTCTGTACCAGATGATGATACAGCCTGGAGGCGGATGTGAGGCTGATTATGCCGGATGAAAAAAACTGATGATCTCCTTGGCCAGTTCTTCGCCAATGCCATTAACTTCCATGAGTTCAGAGAGCGTAGCAGTTTTGACCCGTTTCAGGCTCCCCATGTGTCGTAATAACTGTTTCTTTTTTTCAGAACCGATACCGGAGATCTTGTCCAGGTCAGAGGTGAGGGTGGCTTTATTTCTCAGTTTACGGTGAAAAGTAACACCATATCGGTGGGACTCATCGCGTATACGCATAAGATAGAGTAAAATTGGGTTGTGGGAGGGGAGAACGACCGGATTTTTTCTGTGCGGTTTATAGATTTTTTCACCCTCATTTTGTCGTTCTTTAGCTATACCGATCCAGTCAATTTTATCGGTTATTCCCAATTCTCCGGCAACGGCAAGGGCTATGCCCAGCTGTCCTTTGCCACCGTCAACGACGAAGAGGTCTGGCAAAGTGTCTTCTTCCATTCCGCGATGCAACCTTCTTTCGAGTACTTCTTTCATCATCGCATAGTCGTTTGGGCCGTCGACTGTTTTGATCTTGTAATGGCGGAAATTGTTTTTGTCAGGTTCACCCCTGGTAAAACAGACTAGGGAGCCTACCGCCTGTTTGCCACCGATATTGGAGATGTCAAGGCATTCAATCCGGTTTGGCTGACGATTCAATTTGAGCGTTTTCTCCATCGCGACACAGAGGTTTTGCCATGATTGTCTCTTTTTCTCTTTTTCTTCAAATAATTGCAGAGCATTAGCGTTTGCCATGGATATGAGCTGCTGATTGTCGCCTCGTTGGGGTATTTTTATGTGTATCCGCATTCCGGCGCTGTCACATAGATACTCCTCATGCAAAGCCAGATCAGATGGTTCAAAGGGCAGAATGATTTCCTTGGGGATAAGACTATCAGCATCGTAGAATTGGCTCAATACCTGGGAGAGAATCGTCCCATCATCTCCGTAGGGATCAGCTAAAAAAAAGGTTCGACTTCCATTTATCAGGCCGTTTCTGATAAATAGAATGGCAAGAGTTACGGCAGCATCTTTTCTGGCGAAACCGAATACGTCCTGATCTTTACTGTGGCTTGCAGAAATCACCTGTTTCTCGAGTGTTCTGGACAGGGCCGAAAGCTGATCTCGTATTGCCGCCGCTTTTTCGAAATCCATGACTTCAGACGCCGTCAGCATCTGATCTGTAAGGGTGCCGACGAGGTCTCGATTGCGGCCTTCCAACAGCATAATAATTTTGCCCACGTGTTCCAGGTACAGGTCTCGGTCGGCATTGCCGGCACAGGGGGCGAGACATTTACCTATCTGTCTGTTGAGGCATGGCCTGGCCCTTTTCTTGAGTTTACTGCTTTTGCAGTTGCGCAATGGGAATAATGACGAGATGAGCCGCAACGTTGACCACATGGCACCCGCAGACGAGTATGGACCAAAATAGCGAGCCTTGTCACGACTTTTCCTCCTGGCCATGAAAACCCGTGGCCATTCTTCCTGCACGGTTACTTTAATGTAGGGGTAATTTTTATCATCCCGGAGAATGATATTATATTTTGGCTTATGTTTCTTGATCAGGGAGGCTTCAAGAATAAGAGCCTCTTTCTCGGTATTGGTGATGATGGTGTCGACTTTCCGGACCTTCTCCAGCATTACGGAGGTTTTATTATGCTCGGCACCTGAAAAATGGGCATAGGAAGAAAGACGTTTGAACAGATCCTTGGCCTTGCCCACGTATACCACAGACGATTTGGCGTCGAGCATCATGTAAACGCCGGGTGCATGGGGTGCTGAAGAAAGAGCTGTTGCTGGAAACATAGGGGAAATTAAATCAAAACTAAGTGTTAAGGAAAAAATGTATCGTAATTATCATATATCATCTTAAACCTGTCGTCATCAGTCGATTATAAAAATTAATTCTACAATTTACTTTCTTTCCTTTCTTCGGTACTATGTTTCCGCAGTTCAAAAATATCTACCAGGTGCCATCGGATTTTGATCCGGGGTGAAAAGGGAATACGGTGAAATTCCGTGACGTTGGGCCAGCGCTGTAAGCGGGGACGACGACTGCTTTTAACCACTGCTCAGCTTGAAGGGCGGGAAGGTGCAGTCAGAGGGAGATCCGCAAGTCAGAAGACCTGCCTGGGAGAAAAAGACTTTCTTGTCCGTAATAAGTCCGTGCAGCGGTGTAATCCGTGGCACGGGCTTTTTTTTGCCCGCACGACAGGGATTAAAAAATGGAGAAATTTAAGCGATGAAAACACAGATTGAATTGGCAAGGGAAGGGGTCACTACCAGCCAAATGGAACAGGTGGCAAAGGAAGAAAACATTGCAGCAGAGGTGATCAGAAAAGGTGTGGCCGCGGGTCATATCGTCATTCCTTGTAATCCAAACAGACCAAACCAGAAAATATGCGGTATTGGCAAAGGCCTACGGACCAAAGTAAATGCCTCAATCGGTACATCTTCCGATATCTCGGATGTTGCCTTGGAATTACGCAAGGCAAAGATTGCCGAACAGGAACATGCCGATACCTTGATGGAACTCTCGACAGGCGGTGATCTTGACGCTATTCGTCGGGCTGTGCTTGATGGTTGTAGTCTCCCCGTTGGTAACGTGCCGCTTTATCAGGCATTCGCTGAGGCGAGCAGAAAATATCATAATCCTAATAAACTTGATCCGGAATACCTGTTCGAACTGATCGAGCGGCAACTGGCCGATGGACTGTCTTTTATGGCTATCCACTGCGGCATCAACCAATTTTCCGTGGAGAGATTGCGTAAACAGGGCTTTCGTTATGGTGGACTGGTATCAAAAGGTGGGACCTTTATGGTCTCCTGGATGGAATACCACAAGCGTGAAAATCCTCTGTATGAACAATTTGACCGAGTCTGTACCTTGATGAAAAAATACGATGCGGTGCTTTCTCTTGGTAATGGCATTCGGGCCGGTGCTATCCATGACAGCCATGACAGGGCGCAAATGGCAGAGATGATCATTAACTGTGAGTTGGCAGAACTCGGCCGTGAGATGGGCTGCCAGATGATGGTGGAAGGGCCTGGTCATGTACCTCTTGATGAAATCGCCGGCAACATCATGCTGGAAAAACGAATGAGCGGTGAGGCGCCTTACTATGTGTTGGGACCGCTTCCTGCAGATTCCGGAGCAGGCTATGACCATATTACGGCAGCTATCGGTGCGGCCCAGTCGGCCTGGCACGGGGCGGATCTCATTTGCTACATCACCCCGGCGGAACATTTGGCACTTCCTAATGAAGATGACGTGCGGGAAGGAGTCAGAGCAACGAGACTTGCAGCACGGATCGGCGATATAGCTAAGTATCCTGAGAGACGGGATCTGGAAAAACGGGTAGCCCTTGCCAGACGGGACAGTGATTTTGAAGAATATTTCAATCTGTCCATGTTTCCAGAGAAAATGCGCGAAGTGCGCAACAGCAGAAAACCCGATAACGAAGCGACCTGCACCATGTGTGGGGATTTTTGTGCAATGGAGCGCGGACATTCACTGTTCAAAGATGATATCGCCGGCGATAAATGCCGTCTTCCTAAGCAACCGGTGCTGGCTGAATAAAGGGTTGCCCCCCGCCCAACAGCATTGCGGGATAAGAACCTTCACGAAAATCTTTTCTAAAAAACAAGAAAAGATTTTCTAAGGTACTAATATTCCAGCGCAGCGGTAAACAGCCTTTTAGTATATTCCTGCACGGGAGATGTGAAAATTTCCCGTGCAGGTCCTACTTCGACTATCTTTCCATTCTGCATGACGGCAACATAGTCGGCGAGTGCCCGGACCACCCGCAGGTCATGGGATATAAACATATAGGTCATCAGGTATTTTCTCTGCAGTTCCAGCAGCAGTTCGATAATCTGCCCTTGAATGGTCACATCGAGTGCGGAAGTTGGTTCGTCGAGGATAAGAAATTTGGGTTTTAAGACGATGGCCCTGGCAATGGCGATCCGTTGGCGCTGGCCTCCTGAAAATTCATGGGGAAACCGAAAGGCCATCTCTTCTTCAAGCCCCACTTCAAGAAGAGTATCCAGGACACGTTCATATCGCTGCTCCCTGGTGGCGTTTGGGGTGTGGATTTTCAAGCCCTCTTCAATAATTTCATGAACAGTGAATCTGGGAGAAAGTGACGAAAACGGATCCTGAAAAATGACCTGCATATCACTTCGTATAGGCCGTAGCCGACGATTCGTCCAGTGCTGAATATTTTGTCCTTCAAAGAAGATATCGCCGCTGCTGTGAACCAGCTTTAAAATGGCCATGCCAAGAGTGGTTTTTCCTGATCCGGATTCACCGACAATGCCGCAGGTTGTTCCTTTGTATAGGTTTAAGGTGACCTGATCAACGGCTTTGAGAATCTTTTTCTTTCGCTTGAAAGGATGTACCCAGCCACTATAGGATTCGAACCGGCAACTGAGGTTCTCCGTTCTGAGGAGAACCGGGCCTGGAGCCTTGAACTCTTTTATCGTTTTTGGGATAGCCGACATCAGACGCCGGGTATAGTCGTTGGATGGGGAGGTGAATATCTTTTCTGTCGTTCCGCTTTCAACTATCCTGCCATTCTGCATGATGTAAATTTCGGAGGCATGTTTGCGAACCATATCCAGGTCGTGAGTGATGAGCAGTAAACCCATTTCGTATTCTTTTTGGATATCTTCAATCAGTTCGAGTATCTGGGCTTGGATGGTGACATCCAGAGCAGTGGTCGGTTCATCGGCTATCAGCAATGAGGGTTTACAGGCAAGGGCCATGGCAATCATTACTCTCTGTCGCTGACCACCTGACAGCTGATGGGGAAACGCACGAAGGCGTCCCGCTGGGTCGTCAATGCCGGTCCTGGTAAGGAGTCGGATAGCCTCTAGTTCCGCTTCTCTTATCCCCATATTTCGATGCAGCTTGAGGGGTTCCAACAACTGGTTACCGATTGTATAGACCGGGTTGAGTGAGGTCATCGGCTCCTGGAAAATCATGGCGATTCTGTTGCCTCGAATTCTGCGGAGCTCTTCGGGGGAGAGGGCGAAAACATTGCGGCCCTGCAAGCGGATTTCGCCTTGCTGTGAGATATTACAACTGTCTTCCAGAAGGCGAAGTATGGAAAGGGCGGTTATCGATTTACCGGAACCTGACTCCCCGACAAGCGCTACGGTTTGCCCTTTTGAAAGGGTCAGGGACACATCGAAGAGAACCTGATTCCGAACTGCCCGGTTCTCTTCGTTGTAGTTGTTGAACCAGAGGTTGAGTCGGTCTATCTCAAGGAACATAAGCGGTTAATATCGTATTTCAAAGGTGGTAAGGTTTTCCTCTGATGGTAGTTCCCTGGTACGGACATTATCCACCCTAGATCTCGGTGATCCCTGCCAGAGCCAATCAAGCATAGAGTGCACATCATTCTCAGCTCCACTGAACATCGCTTCAACCGTACCGTCGGCCTTGTTCCGCACCCAGCCGGACAAGTTAAGCTGCAATGCCTGTCGATAGGTATAATCTCTGAAACACACACCTTGAACCCGTCCTTCCACTATTACATGAATCGTTTTCATGGTATTGCTCCTGTCGTATTAAGATTTCTTGAAGGAACGTCTTCCCCAGATGGCCATCATAAAGAAGCACAGATTTTTTAACAGGGTTAACAAAATATTCAGGAAAAATAGTGACAGTGATAGCGATAACTATGACATGCTTTTGCTGCGAAGAATACTGCCAATTTCGTTGTTGGCAATTTTATCCATTTCTTTAAATGAGGTGGTCATACCTATATCGTAACGGCCGTTTTCGTGTGATTCTACACGGACCACTGTGCCGATCAGCATTACAGGCGGACCGTCGCTGACCGGAACCTTTACCTTGATTAAGGCACCAAGAGGCAAAAGATTGTCATTTTCAAAAAGTATCCCGCCGACACAGATATCTTTGCTCATTCCACCGAAGGCTTGCGAGTTGCTAAAATCAAGTTCTTTGGCTAAAATCGGTTGATTAATTTTTACCCTGAGATAGCGTCTTTTTTCTTCCTTGAAATGGGAAATTCTGTTTTTGCCTGCACCTTTGGACAAATAAACTGCACTATCAGCCATTTGCAGCAATTGTTTAGGGTTTTCCGAGTTGAAGGGAAAAGAAGCGATCCCACCACTGATCGTTAATTGAATGCACTGATCATGATAAGATATTTTCAAGTTTTCGACTGCCTGGCGTAGTCTTTCTGCAAAAATAAAACCACTGACATTGTCCGTGTGGGTCAGGAGCAGGACGAACTCCTCGCCACCATAACGAGCGGCCACGTCGCTGTCACGCTTTTGGAGGTTGATGATCTTGCCAACCTGTCTTAAGGCTTCATCTCCCGCAGAGTGACCATAGGTGTCATTAATATCTTTGAAGTTGTCAATATCCAGAAAAAGAATACTAAAGTCATCTTTGTATCTTTTAGCCAGAGCAACTTGCTGACGATATGCTTGATCAAAATATGGACGATTAAAAAGTCCGGTTAGTTTATCATGGATGGCTTCACGAACGACATTTTCAAAGAAACCGGCCTCTATTAAACGTGGATGATCAAGAAGCTTGGTAGACGTTTGTAAATAGTCGCTGAGGGCTGTAGTAATGTCAATGTTTCTGCCCAGCAATTGCATCATTTCAAGGCGATGCCCCATTGCTTTTTTCCAGTGTTTTTCGCTTTTTTCCAGAGATATATCGATGCCGGCGAGAAGTCTAAATAGAGCAGGATATACCTCGGGACCTTTTGACGAACGGAGTTCATTCACCTTATTCATGAATGATTCATCGCTGTTTGTTTCCAGAATATAATGTAGAATCGTATTCTTGAGAGTCTGATCCATGTTCCTCACCTAAAGCCCAATGAAAAGTATGTATAATATATGACGGGTCGCAGAATAACGCATAGTTGGGGCATGTTACAATGCAAATAATGAGCAAGTTAGACGATTTGTAAATTTTTTTCCTGAGTGCTGCCTCGTTTCCAATCCTTCAAATCCGACAGAGCGGATCATCTTAGCTGTCTTGGTGAAATCGATTGCCTTTAAAACAGGATGCGGTAAACTGTCTCCGGTTTTTGATGATACCCCAGTATGATTAAGGCTGCCTTGTCTAACTATATAGATGAAGGCTCAGGTTTACCATTTGTCACAATGTGTACCTCCGTGCTCCAAGACTTCCCTGCTGGTGGTTTATGGTGCATGATGTCTGCGTTGATATTGACCGGAATGACCGTTTCTTAATGATCATTTTCTACCTTTAAAAATGAAGTAAGGAGTTATCGACATGACTGATTTTACCTATCAGGAACCTTTTCCTTTGGCAAAGGATGAAACGAAATACAGGAAAATCGAAGGTTCTGAGACCTTTGTGAGTACCGATCAATTTAATGATCGGGAAATCCTGAAAATTGACCCGGAAGGGCTGACGACACTTGCCCAGGCGGCAATGAAAAATGTCTCTTTCATGTTGCGGCCGGCTCATAACGCGCAAGTGGCCAAGATTCTTGATGACCCCGAATCTTCCGCAAACGAAAAAGGTGTCGCACTGGCTTTTTTGAAAAATGCGGAAGTAGCCTCTAAATTTGAACTGCCATTATGCCAGGACACAGGTACGGCGATCATTATGGGCAAGAAAGGTGAAAACGTCTGGACCGGAGCCAACGACTCTGAAGCGCTGTCCAAGGGAGTCTTCAAAGCATATACCGAAGAAAACCTGAGGTATTCCCAGACGGTTGCCCTCGATATGTATAAGGAAAAAAATACCGGCACCAACCTGCCTGCACAGATCGATCTGTATGCCACTCCCGGTTCGGAATATAAATTTCTCTTCATCGCCAAAGGCGGGGGAAGTGCCAATAAAACCTATCTTTTCCAGGAAACCAAAGCCCTTCTCAATCCCAAAACACTCGAAGCTTTTTTAATCCAGAAGATGAAAACTCTCGGCACCGCTGCCTGTCCTCCATATCATTTGGCCTTTGCCATCGGTGGAACCAGTGCTGAGGCCAATCTGAAAACCGTTAAACTGGCTTCCGCCAAATATTATGACGAACTGCCCACCTCCGGAAATGACCATGGACGAGCCTTTCGGGATGTCGAGTTAGAAGAGAAACTGCAGAAGGCGGCACAGAATCTAGGTATTGGTGCGCAGTTTGGCGGCAAGTATTTCACCCATGATATTCGTATCGTCCGTTTGCCCCGCCATGGTGCTTCCTGTCCTGTCGGTATGGGGGTTTCCTGTTCGGCTGATCGAAATGTGAAAGCGAAAATCACTAAGGACGGCATCTGGCTTGAAGAGCTTGATGCAGATCCCGGTCGTTTAATACCGGAAAAATATCGAGCTAAACATGATCATGGTGTAAAAATTGATCTCAACCGACCTATGCAAGAGGTGCTGGCGGAATTGACCAAACATCCGGTTGGGACCTCATTGCAGTTGACGGGAACCATCGTCGTCGGCCGTGATATTGCCCACGCCAAATTCAAGGAAATCCTCGATAGCGGAGCACCTCTGCCGGAGTACTTGAAGAAGCATCCGATATACTATGCAGGACCCGCTAAAACACCTCCCGGCAAACCCTCCGGATCTTTTGGCCCAACCACTGCCGGTCGGATGGATAGCTACGTCGATTTGCTCCAGTCACAAGGCGGTTCAATGGTGATGATTGCCAAAGGCAACCGTTCGCAGCAGGTCACCGATGCCTGCAAGAAACATGGTGGATTTTATCTCGGATCCATTGGTGGACCCGCCGCGATTCTTGCCGAAGAAAATATCAAGAAGGTCGAATGTATTGACTATCCTGAACTCGGAATGGAAGCGGTATGGCAGATCGAGGTGGTTGATTTCCCGGCTTTCATCTTAGTCGATGACAAAGGTAATGATTTTTTCAGCGGCTTGATGTAGAGATCGCAGCAGACCATAAATGACATTCCACAGGCAGCCCCCATTTTAGTGGGACTGCCTGATTTTTTATCAATACTCTTGTTGCAGAGATATCGACAAATATTCCTCAACCACTTATAGAAATATGGATACTGCAATGAAGAAGAGATGCGAATGGTGTGGCTCAGATCCACTTTATATAACCTACCACGATAAAGATTGGGGTGTTCCTGTCCACGATGATCGAATGCTTTTTGAAATGCTTATTCTGGAAGGGGCACAAGCGGGGTTGAGTTGGCTCACCATCCTGAAAAAAAGGCAGAGTTATCGAGAGGCTTTCGATGATTTTGATCCCGAAAAAGTGGCTCACTATTCCCAAATCGATCTGGATCGTTTGCTGGCTAATCCAGGTATTGTCCGAAATCGTCTCAAGGTTGAATCAGCCATTAAAAATGCGCAGGGAGTTCTGGCAATAATTGAACAATTCGGCACATTGGATTCGTTTCTTTGGCGTTATGTTGATGGAACACCTCAGCAAAACGCCTGGAAATCGATAGCAGATCTACCGGCACGGACAAAAACATCAGAGAGGATGAGTAAGGATTTGAAACGTCGTGGATGTAACTTTGTTGGACCGACAATCTGTTATGCTTTCATGCAGTCAGTAGGAATGGTAAATGACCATACCGTTGACTGTTTTCGCCATGAGCAGGTGAGAAGGCTCCTTTAAAAAAGAAAGCGGGTAACCGTCTTGAGACGATTACCCGCTTTCTATCTACAATGTCTTAGTGAGGGGTTGGTCCCATTAACAATCTCTATTTGTTATGAATATGGGACAACACCATCAGTTGCTATAATGCACTGATCTGGATAGTTCTTGGTTTAGCAGCTTCTGTTTTTGGCAAATGAAGCTGAAGAACTCCTTCTTTCAGTTCTGCATTGACCTTGTTCACATCTATGGACTGAGGCACTGAAAAAACTCTTCTATACTCAATATCGCCGAATTCTTGCCAGCTGCTGGAACCAGTCATTTTCAGGTTGCGAATCCCGGAAATTTCCAACTTTCCATTATCGACGTTTACTGTGACACTCTCCTTGGCAACACCCGGCATGTCAGCATACAGTAATATCTCATCGTCGTTTTCATAAATATCCACCAAAGGAACCGCCCTTCTGATCTCCTGACGCTTTTCCAGCATATTTTCTTTTCTTGTCGTAAGATCGGTATTTTCAGCCATGGCTCAACCTCCAAAAATCTTATTCAAAGTTTAAAAGGAATTTTATTTAATGTTGATTTGTTTTGGTCTGGCAGCTTCTGCTTTGGGTAACGCAAGGGTTAATAAACCATCTTGCAATAATGCTTCGATCTTATCGGCATTCACTTCAGCAGGCAGAGTGAAGCTCCGTGTGAATTCAGTCATATCTCGCTCAGAACGATGAATTTTGTATCCTTTCGGAGCGTCCAACTTACGAGTGCCGCTCAATTCCAAATAGTTACCTTGAATTCTGACTTTTAGGTCTTCCTTTGACATTCCAGGAACTTCCGCGATTACCTGAATTTTATCCCCACTGTCATAAAGATTTGTTCGTGGGGCGCCGTCAAGAACTCTCCAGCCAAAATCTTCGCCAAAAGATCGATCGTAATCCGTGAACATTCTGTCAAAATTAGAACGAAACAGATCCATGGCATTAAACATCCTGTCAATATCACTTAGTCTTGTCCACATAGCCATCCCTCCTTCCCATTTGATGTTTGTTCGACGATTCCCGTAAGAGAATTCATCATTTGGCTGATTTTAACCTCTTTCTTCAATTGAATTTGAAACATTACAAGGAATTAGATTTCCTCGTTTTGAATTCATTGCTTTCCTGTGAGAAAAGATAAATACAGCATTTTTTATGTCAATATCATATCCAAAATAAAATTGTTTTTTGTCTTCACATTACTATTTGAACATAAATTGACAAAATAATATAAATGATATAATTTTTTGGTAAGGAGAATTTAAAATGAGCATTAAAATAGATGAAACAGTTCTGAATAACTCGAAAATATCTTTTGCAGAGCTAAGGAAAAAGCAATCGGTTCGAGCTACGTTCAAACTCCCTCAAGAGATCATTGATCTATTGGGGGTTATTGCGGGTCAGCTGGGGATTAAGCAAAAGTCGTTACTCGATAAGCTTATCGAAGATGCTTCACTTTTCGCTAAGCTGGTCCATGAAGCCGATCAAGCTTCTGATAACAAAACTGCAAGGCGCCAAAAGACCTATGTCATAAGCAGAAGTTCATTGCGATCGATCAACGAAGCAGCCAAAAAACAAAAAATTTCCAGAGATGTTCTTGTGGAATTTTCTATTAGAAGACTCTTGCCAATTATCGAGACTGAGCTTGAAAAACATATTAACAGGAAAATTATTCTCAAAGAGATGCAAAATTATCTGAGACTTGGAGAGAGTCTACGTGAAAAAACTGAAAAACTTCTGGGAAGAGATGATACGCTCGTTGACATGATTGCTAAGCAGGTACATCTGGCTCAAAAAAACATTCAAGAGGTTGATGCTATTATTGAAAAAGGAAGGCCAATGGAAAATTGGTAGAAATGTTTGTCGAACTCAATGCTTATGGAACTATTAGTACCTTACAGATTGTTCTGAACATTCTTTGAGACGCAGAATTTTTTCAGGAGGATCTGAGATGTCCCCCAATTACTACACCATATTGAGAGTTTCTTTCAACGCCACACAGACCGATATTAAATCAGCCTATAGGAGACTCGCCAAAGAATTACATCCCGACCATTATGGAGAGGAACATGCACCTTTTCAAGATCTTCAGGAGGCGTATTCCGTGCTCAGCAACCCGGTAAGTCGGAAATCATATGACGACTCTTTGCCGAATACGGTCGGGAATCGGCAGCGTCAACCTTCATCACCAGCACGTCGGTATTCGGAGGATATAATTGAGCCTCTCGTTCCAGATAGAGGTCGAGGTTCTTTGAGCCGAGGCTCGCCTGGGCAATCCTTTTATGACTTCCGGTCCGGCTTTGAAAGTATGTACGACCATTTTTATGGAAATTTTAGAGGACCTCGGCAACCAGTAAACAGGCAGTCTGAAAATGTAACAGTAGAGATTCCCTTGTCAAGCAAGTTGGCACAGAGTGGAGGCAATGTTCGCTTAAAAGTGCCTATCCAAATACCTTGTCCTGCCTGTTCCCGGTATGGCAATTTGGGGTACCATTGCCGGCGTTGTCATGGTGCCGGTTTAGTATCGGCAGAAGAAACAGTATCATTTAGTTTCCCTGCCGGCATAGAGGAAAATCATGCTTTGCAGTTTTCTTTTGGGTCATATCATGGAAAAAGAACCAATCTTACGGCTATTTTTAAAATTCGCTAAAAAGTAAAACGATAACAACCGGAGGAGGTCACTTAGCCAAGGTGAGGGGCTTGTTATCACTTTCGAACTCCACAAGGTATCCATGGTGATCAGAAACTCTTTGGTACTCTTTGCCCGAAAAGAGAATTTTTGACGATCTCGGTAGTAAGCGGTTGTTCATTTTTGAGAGAATAAAATCAATACGCTGATCGTCTGCGAGGTAATCTTCACTCTTTGCTGAAGTTCCCATAAATATTTTTGTAAAAAGGGCAGGAGAGGATGCTCGTAAAAACTGATCTCCATATTCTTTGCCGTCCGCGATGAGCATGTAAGCAGGAGAGCCGGCCTTGATATTGAAATCCCCACACAACAAGGTTGTTATTTCTTTGTCGGATCCCTCGTCCTCGGCCCATTGTCGCAACTTCTCAAACTGTTGCCAAAATCCGCCCTCCCACCAACTTAGATGAACAGAAAATATATTGATCGGTCCTATATATGGGGCGCGGATTTGAACCATGACCACTTTTCTGGAGTGAATGCTGTCTGTCTCGGTGCTTGCCGACACGTAAGAGGCTTTCCGTTTCAAGAAACCGTATTTACTCAGGATTGCACTGCCTTCGCGGTAGTGATCGAATCCGATATGTGACCAGTCTTTGTACAGATGATAATAACGACCGTGTTCCCGCAAACGATTTCGAATGATCTTTGCTGCATTGGTACGCCAGTTCCCCTTCCCTTTGTTCCACTCTTCCCCGACTTCCTGCAAACAGACGACGTCGACATCAATCTCGCGGATAGCTCTGACAATTTCGTTGAATTTTTGATCTTGATCAGGTTCCTGGTAACAATGCAAGTTGAGGGTTAAGACCTTGAAACCGGTATGGCGAGCAACGTAATTATTGCCGAAATTATTGTCCCAGACTACCCTTTTTTTTCCCTCGCAGCCGATGGCATATACTACACTGCCTGCATTGTGTGCTTTTATCCGTCCAGCCCAAAGCGAGGTTTCGGTTTGCTTAAGAGAAGATTTTGAGTTTGTGGTTTCCGGAACACTGCAGTGTCGCTGTAAAACGAAAGGAGTCTGACGATAGGTACTCCAGCTGTCGGTAGTCCAGCGCGCAAAGACCCGTCGAGCTCGGAGGGAGCAATCGACTGCCGCCACCAGATGCATGGTTCCATCTTGGGGGAGCAAGGGATTAAAGTTAATGAGTTTAAGCAGGATTCCAGGCCCGAGCAACACGCCCGAATCGGTTGCCAGAAAATAGTTGGCATTGTTATTGTTATCCCAATGATCCTGACCTGAGACAGTGTATTGCAGGGCAAAACGGATATTGCCGGGTAGACGTTCTTCAGTATCGCTGCGGAAAACTTTCTTGCAGTGCCACTGTTCGAGATCTCGATCGAATTGAAGAGTAAAACAAGCGGGTAATACGTGCCATACATTGTCTTCTGAAACCCAATGAACTGCAATATTTTTCTCGAACGCAAGGTTTTTGACGACAATAACAAACTCCATCTTCTGTATAATATCGTCTTCATCCCTTGAGGTTCTATTTAGGGCATATGCAAGTTGTATTGCGTCCATTTCAATAAATGATCCTTGATGGTGTCGTAAAAACTCTTCATCTTGTTCGTTGTTACAATTTTCCTATCATTACGACGTACCGTATGTACGCCGAAATAATAGAAAAATTGCACGCCTCCAATATGAAGCTTTTTACTTATCCATCGGAAATCGAAGGTTTTACGAGTTCGTCATCCTTAAAAGGTTTATAAACCAAAAGAGCAAAAGGAATAAAATTTTTTAACCCCAAAACAATCGCATAGTATTCAAGGTTTCGCAGAATTCCTGCACATAAAATCCGGCAGTCCGGTGGTTAGCTAATACCGCTAAATGGTCGTGAGAAAAAACAGAGGTATTATACCAGTTAAAACTACCATCTAAAACGACATGATCGTCAATGATACAGTACTTCGAGTGCAGGGGAGAATAGGGGATGGCGTGGTCATTGATCCCGTAAGCCAAGGTAATGGGGACTCCAGCCCTCTTTAGCCTGGCAATTGCCGGCAGCAATGGCTTTTTCAGCTCCTCACTCATGGGGCATTCCTGTGCTGCATCTCCAATTCTTGCCATATGCCCATTGAAGATGAATAACAGCTCAACGCCTCGATTCTTCGCATGTATCAGGGCATCAACCACACTGTCGCCATAATCCCCCTGCAATTCGCCCAACAGAAACAGACAGGCTTTGATAGAACGACGAGCTCCATGAATTCTGGAAATTATAGCTTGATGTGGACGGAAATTGTTTCCGTTCATCATCTTGTGACGACCAAAAGTATAAAGCAGATTGAAATGGCTCAATGGGTCAACCCCATACTGTTGCAGCACCCCTCCGCGAATGCTTTGAAAGATGTTGTCAAGGTGTCGGCAGATCCCGGATGAATGGAAGGTTAGACCAGATTCCCAGTTCGATCCCCAGACATCAAACGTTATGTTGAAAGATCCAAGAATACAATCTTCAGTCCCGAAGATGATGAACTTATTATGCATATCGGGAGCAACTTCAACAAGACTATTAATGGATGAGCAAAACACACCCAGCAATTCGATTTCGGATCGCTTGAGACGCACGTAGTTTTCACTGTTGGTTAAAGTCATCTTCCGCCAATCGACAATACACTGGACCTTTACACCATTATAATGGGCATGGAGCAGGTGGTTTATAAAATCGGTATCGTCAATGCAATCGACGCATACTTTTATAGTTTTGTCCTGTTCCGGTTTTTGCTGTTTTTCCCATATTAATCGATTGATCTGATCATGGATGAAGCGCTTGGGATGATAAGGATGATGGCACAGCCCCTTGGTGAACTTCGGGATTACATTGAGTGCCTCAAAGTGATGGTTGTACCAGTCAACATCTCTTTGCAGGATATGAGGATCGACCTCCATCGTCCTATAGGTATTTGGAGTAGCCCATTGGCGGGTAATTTCCCGCCGCTGGTTTCGTGTGTCCACGAAATGATGCCGCTCCATGAAGATGTATTCATACTGTGAAAAAATGGAGCGCTCTCCCAGGTGAAAGACATATGAAAACTTGACACAGTTTATCCGACCGAGCTTCATCGGAAACGGATGAATAAAAAAGTCCCTGGTCACTCGTGTATGTTGAAATGGCTGAACGTCATAAAAATCGGTATCAACGATAAAACTTTCGCAAACCCCGTCATTTCGATAAACTTTAATAATCACCTTCAGGTTGCTGAATGTATTGGCCCCCCATACCTGGAAACGAATCCTGCCGGCACGAATGAAAAAATGCTCTTTGAAGACATTGTATCTCATCACGCTGGAGTACAACTCACCATCCAGCGGCACGGAGTATTTTTCTGCAAACAGCATGTTATTTGCTTCTTACCAAGATACATGCATCAGATGTGAAGCTAGGATTTTTCATTTTCATCAGGCTGTAAGGGTGTTGCTTGGAATTGTATTGAAAGGGATTAAATCCCAACTCTTGCGATAGACATTTGTCTGTTCAAAGAGTGTTGTCGAGAATGTCTGAGCAGGGGTTATCTCGATGGAATCACCATCTCGAAGAACGTGGTAAATATCCACTGCGGTTCCGTTTACCTTGACGGTGGCATTTGGAGAAATGGTCGTGCCCAATTTCTGCAAATATTGGCTGACGGTTGCTTTTTCAGGGAGTCGTGTGATTCGGCCGGTGCCGCCAAAAATAACTATGTTATTGTGATGAATCTGCTGATGGAGAATTCGGAAAAACGTATTCGGAATATGTCTATTGTATTGTTTTTTCGGCGTATTGTTTCGACATTGACTTTTCTGCCAATCAAATCCGGCTGATGAAAGCGTTTTCAATTTATATTTCCAGTGTGCAGCACCACCATATACCGCTTCTTTGTGCATAGATTCCGTACGGATTTGAAATTCGATTGGTTTGTAAGCAATATTTCTGACCGGATAAACGCAGGTATGGATCGATTGATATCCATTCACCTTGGGAAGTCCTATGTAATCGTCAAAACGACCTGGAATTGGTTGAAAATGGGAATGAAGGATACCTAGTAGTTTGTAGCAGTCCGGTACCGTACGAACAATAATCCTCAGCCCGATACGATCAAGAATTGTTTTTAGGTCATTTCCGGTACGGCATATCTTGCAATAGATACTATAAAGGCTTTTTATCCTCCCATGGACTTCTCCATTTATATCGTTTTTTTTCAGAAGGATGGTCTGTGGCATTTTGGAGAATTTCAAGATAGTGGTTGTCTTCTGCCAGGATTGGGTTGACCTGACTTTTAATGTCTTCATATATACCGGGTTTCAGTAGACAAAAAGCAGCATCTTCTAACCTTATCAGCAACTTACGGAGATTGAACCTTCTGGCTATCGGTACAAAGAAATTCAGTACAGCTTCGGCTTTCCTGGTATTCAGTACTTTTTCACCTTCTAGGGTATTCTCGAGATCTACCAACCAGAAAGCAAGAGAGAGAAGCGTTCCATGACTGGGAGTGGAGACAGGCGATGGCGGGATCTGACTATCTTCCTGAAGCTGTTGATATAGTTCTTGTCTGCCGAACGGCGGCAGACAAAAAGGTGCTAAGATATCGGAGATGTCTCTGCCGAATTTTTTTTTGATTTCTGCAGGTGATATGGCTTTCTCCCATAATAGCGGAGCCAGCAGAAAGGATATTACAATAACAGCTTCAACTTCCTGATAAACAAGGAGCTCTGCGACCTTAATTGTTGGTAAAGGATTCTTGTTATATTTTGAGTGAAAGAGGAACAGTGCCTCAGAGATAAGGGCTAAATCTGCCTGGGTGTACAAGTTAAGATTTTTGATAATTCCTGGAAATAGAAAGATATTTGCCGATTCCAGATCATCTCGCCACATAGTTTAACTCCCTCCGGGTAGTGATTTTTGACAAAAACGGCGATACCTAAAGGTAATCACTGAATATTGCAGCCGTGTATTTCGTAATTGAGCAAAAGCAATGAGTGAGAAGTTGGGCATCTCAATCAAGAGATACAATGATGGTTAGCCCACAGACAGTAAGGGTTTTCTGTTATGAAGATTGGACAAAATGGGGGAGAAAGGCAATACTGCAATAGAATGGAGAATCCAGTATCACAATACAGTATTCGGGGCGGAACATAAGGAACTTGCAGAAAATATTTTCTTGTTCCACCCTGCGGATTTTTCGAAATTTTTCGTGACTGGGATAGCAGCAAGCAACAAACCCAAGTTGGGTGAAGGATTGTGGGGTCATCGAATCCACAAAAGCTCCTTGGGCCATCTCAATTAAGAGATACAATGATGGTTAGAGCACAGATAGAAAGGGTTTTCTGTTATGAAGATTGGACAAAACGAGGGAGAAAGGCAATACTGTAATAGATAGGAGAACTCAGTATCACAATACAGTATTCAGGGTGGAACATAAGGAACTTGCAGAGAATATTTTCTTATTCCGCCCTGCGGTTTTTTTAGAAATTTTCCGTGCCTGGAACAAATATAAAAAATACCGCAATAACGGCAACCAGTCTTGGAAAGCTCCTACTTATCACCCACCCCACCCTCCGATGGTGTACACATCGCGGGTATTTCAGATGTTTCCGCAGGACACCACCAACTGAGTGAGGAGTATATATCGATTGTGGAACCAATTCATGCCAATGGAATTATTTAATTCCATTGGTAGTGTTTTGTAATGTATATCCAGTATCATACAGTCTAAAAAAATCGATTTGCATGGTAATAAAAGTTACCATCATTGATGAAATATGGGGAGTCCTTTTTTTTATGGTCGATTTTCGGCAGAAGCCTAAAATTGCTCTTCAACGGCCACAAGTATCTGAAATACAACGAAATAATTCTCTAATCCGAACCTTTTCCGTATAGCATTAAAAAGGAGCAGGACTGATTTTTTTCCTGTCTAAATGGTGGTATATTTGCATACCATTTACTAACCTAAACGATATGAGAGGCTGGAGATGAAAAATTAGCTCTTCGGCCCATTGTGCTCATAGCCAATACACTTTGTATCCAAGCAATTCGGGGTCATGATCATTATTTACGCCCTTCCAGGCGCAAGGAGAATAAAGAGAATGTATCAATACTCATCGGAAACTGATCGGCAAACTACTTCGAATACGGTTAAAATTAAATCTACCTTTACAGACCGAGTCGGTATTGTTGCAGACGTCTCCACGGTTATCACCCGATTGGGTCTGAATATCATTCATATGGAGGTGATAAAAAGTGATGAGCTCACCGATGTGTATATTGAAATCGAAAACGTCGGTTCCGTCCACGATAAAGATTTTTTCGTTGAGCGATTTCGAACTATCAAGGACTTTCGACGGGTAGAACGGATTGTGGCCTTACCCCATGAAGAAAAAACCAACCGATTCACCGTGGTGCTCGACAATATTAGTGATGGTGTCCTCTCCATTGACAAGGAAGGCCGGATTACCACGGTCAACAAAGTAGCCGGCAGGGCATTTAACAGAGAACCAACAGAAATTATCAACGAGCCTCTCGCTCTGGTTACCCACTCGGAATATCCGCTGTTGCGATGCCTGAAGGGGGACAAACTGAAAAATGTGAAACAGAACCTGATTACGGAAAACGGTCGATACCAATATTTCTCAACCTGCAAACCTATTCATGACAATCTTGGTAGAATTATCGGTGCCGTTGAAATAGCTAAAGATATGCGGGAAATCAAAAAGCTTGCGCAATCCTTGTCTGAGAAGGGCAAGATCAACTTCAGCGATATTATCGGTAAGAATCAAACGATCAAAGAGGCCATTGCCTTTGCCGAAAAGATAGCGACCACCGATATATCCATCTCCATCTATGGCGGTAGTGGAACCGGCAAGGAGTTGTTTGCTAAAGCAATCCATACCGCCAGTGGCCGGAAAGGGCCGTTTGTGCCGATCAACTGCGCAGCACTACCGGAAAACCTTCTGGAAAGTGAGCTTTTCGGTTATGAAGGGGGGGCATTCACCGACGGCAAGAAAGAAGGGAAACCGGGATTGTTTGAAATTGCCGGCAATGGCACGGTTTTTCTCGATGAAATCGCCGAGATGCCTTTGGTTTCACAGGCGAAGATGCTTCGGTTGATCCAGGAGAAAGCGGTTCGTAGGATAGGTGGATCAAAGGAAATAGCTATTTCAGCCCGTATTATCACCGCCACGAACAAAAACCTTGAACTTCTGGTTCGGAAAAAACAATTTCGCCAGGACCTTTACTATCGCATCTCCGTCCTTCCAATCCATATCCCTCCTCTCAACCAGCGGAGAGATGATATCGATGAGTTGGTCGATCATTTTCTTTTTCTTCTCGCCAATCATCTGGGCAAGTCTGTGCCCAGACTCAGTAAAGCTGCCATGGAAAGGCTGTATACACACGATTGGCCGGGGAATGTGCGAGAACTGAAAAATGTTATCGAGCGCGCTGCTATCCTCTGTGAAGAGGAGAGTATTGACGCGAATCGTATTCATTTCAGTCACGAATTGAACCACTACCCCAATTCGACAGACACTCAGTCGACAGGAAAAACGATCGAGCTCAAAAAACAGGTTATCGAATTTGAGAAAAAAATTATCCAACAGACCTTTGCCATCAGAAAATCGGTCCGACAGACCGCCATTGCCCTGGCGATCTCCCACCCGGCGTTACTTAAAAAAATGCGAAAATATGGGATGAAAACCGTGAGGACGAACACTTTGGTGTAAGAACACCACAGCCTGTTCGAGAATGCTTTTTGGGCCAAACTTTTCGATATCTTCAAAATCACCATTTTTCCTTTCCACAACTCAAATTCGTTTAAAAGATAGAAAATACGAAATGCGTAAAATATTTGGCTGTGTTTTATGAAAAACGCAAATGAAAAAATGAATATTGACAAGATGAACAAATTTCCCGTATGGTATTTGTTGGATTTATATCGATACATCATGCCGATAGTGAATTAAAGATACATATCGTTTAAGATGATCGATTACCATTGTCAAGGCTACATAATGATAGGTATCGTTTGAGGTGACAAGTCATATTTGAGACAAAGGAATAAGAATATCATGCCAAACGCCATACTAAGAAACAATGATCCTGAAATTGCCGCCATTATTGAAAAAGAAGCTGAGAGGCAGGAGAACGGTCTGGAATTAATTGCATCGGAAAATTGTGTCAGCCCCGCTGTGATGGCAGCCCAGGGAAGTGTTCTGACTAACAAATATGCGGAAGGCTACCCGGCTAAACGATATTACGGCGGTTGTCAGTTTGCAGATGCCGCTGAGAATCTAGCCATTGAACGTGCCAGGACTCTTTTTAATGCAAGCTATGTCAATGTCCAGCCCCATTCGGGATCTCAGGCAAATATGGCAGCGCTCATGGCTATGATTGAACCTGGTGATACTGTTCTGGGAATGGATCTTTCACATGGTGGGCATCTTACACATGGTAGCCCAGTCAATTTCTCCGGCAAACTCTATAATTTCGTCCATTACGGTGTTTCGAAAAAAACCGGTACAATAGATTTTGACCAGGTATGCAGGATGGCAAAGGAGAATTCACCAAAGGTGATCATTGCTGGTGCAAGCGCCTACCCAAGAATCATCGATTTTGTACGTTTTGCAGAAATAGCAAAGGACTGTAAAGCTCATCTGATGGTAGATATGGCACACATTGCAGGTCTTGTGGCAGCAGGTCTTCATCCTTCACCCGTCCCTGTTGCGGATATTGTTACAAGCACAACCCACAAAACCTTACGAGGGCCCAGGGGGGGCTTGATTTTGGCCAAAGCTGAGTTCGGCAAAAGATTAAACAGCACTATTTTTCCCGGGATTCAAGGTGGCCCTCTCATGCATGTTATCGCAGCGAAAGCCGTGGCTTTCAAGGAAGCGTTGTCAGATGACTTTCGATTGTATCAAAAGGATGTGGTGACCAACGCAGCTGCCATGGCGGAGGTTTTCCTGGAACGGGGAATAAACATGGTATCGGGAGGAACAGACAACCATCTGATATTAATTGATCTTACCAGTGTTGGTATTACAGGTAAAGCCGCAGAAGAACTTCTTGGCGAAGTCGATATTACCGTTAATAAAAACTCTGTACCATTTGAAACACAAAGTCCCTTTGTTACAAGTGGAATTCGAATAGGTACGCCTGCAATTACCTCAAGAGGAATAAAAGCAGACCAAGCTAAAATTATTGCCAATCTCATTGCTGATCTATTGAAAGATCCGGAAAATGAGAAATTGAAAAGCAGGTCCAGAGAGACTGTCGCAAAAATGTGCACATCATTTCCTTTATATAAAAACGTAAATGGTTGATGCTACAGATGCACTTGATAAAATATCGCTTAGTGGAACTGAATTAAGACAATTAAATTTCATCAATGAGTTATCTCCCTGTTACTTTCGCAGGCACTTTCGGCAGGGGTTACGTTCTCACATCTTTGAAATTCTGTGCAAGGATGATGTTGAGAGGGAATCGAATGGTGTTCTCATTGATGGGATTATGATGTACCCAAGAGCTGTGCCAAAACACATGCTCAGAATAATGAGAACGTGTTTTAAGGGCCTCGACACAGTTCTTGGCGAGATGGAGAAATACAGGATTCTACTCAAATATCTTGGTCCTGAGTTTATAGCACAATCCCAAGAGTTTATCGTTGAATATAAGGGAGCAGCGCAGGAGAACTGTATTATTTTATGCGGCCTGCAGGAATATGTAGAGGGGGGCATTCTTGACCACTGGAGTTTATGGGATCAGAATTAGTTCAACAGCTATTTTTCAACAAAATTTCGACAAGAGAATATCAATCAAAAAAGCCGGGCAACTGGCTTTAAATCGGTAGAAGACTTTGTACAAAAAGTTCGAGGCATGATTTTTAATGCGGGCTATATCTCTGATCTTGCAGGTAATGGAAACATTATTGAATACAGAAAAAGGTCAGATTAAGCTTGTTGATATCAACAATATCATTAGGATTGAAGAAAATGATACTATTTCACTTGATGATAAACTGTACACTTCCTGTGACAAGTAAATACAAGTGCTTGCCATCTTCGAAGATAAAGTCCTCAAAACCAAAGACCTGTTAAGTGATCCTCTATTTGGCTTTTTTCTTACTGCAGAAAGAAAGGAAAAGGTAAATATTTTAGAAAAAAGATTCTTGCAAAACACTTGAATCTCATTCTTCTACAAGCAGATAATGTATTTTATCCTAAGTAGTTTCCATCGTTGTAAGCGTATCAAAACAACGATAGGACGGTCATACGTCAGTTACATTATTTGAAAAATAGTCACGCAAGAACGAACCTCGAACCACCGCAAAGCACGGGGATAAGAACCTTCATGAAAAATTTTCCTAAAAAACAAGAAAAGATTTTTAAGGTACTGACAATTGAGGATGAGGAATGGTATCGCAGGAGCAACCTGTGGCGGGTGACAGGAACAAGTCATCCGCTCACAGGCGCCTTCTCAAGCTACATTCGGTATCAGCAGGTGTACGTAGGCTATTTAAAAAAGCCAAACAGTGTAGGAAGAAAGAGGGATAAATCAGGCCGGTAACATTTATCAGTACAACAGGTAACATACCGCCGTACATAAGAATCAGCGACGGCTTGATAGCATGTTCAATTTTGCAACAGCGGATCAGGCCTGCGAGATAAAAGATAGGTGCGGTGGGCGGTGTAACGTTGCACAGTCCGAGATTGACACCCATGATGGCCGCAAAATGAAGAGGATGCACACCGATTTTCTCCATTATCGGGAAGAGTAGCGAGGCGGCGATGACCGTTCCCTGATGTCATCCATGACCATTCCTATCCCCAGCAGGAAGAGATTCACTATCAACAGGATCACATATTTATTAGGAGAGATGGTAATAATACAGTTGGCCATTTCCTGAGGCAGCTGTTCCATGGTCATGATCCTGGTATTGATCATGACAAAAAAGAACATGATGATTAAAACAACGGTAGTGGTGGCTCCCTTGACGAAGGCGTCAGCTAGCTGTTTTGGACCGAGGGTTTTATAGATGAACATACTCACCGGGATAACATAAAAGATCGCAACACAGGCGGCCTCGGTTGGGGTAGCAATACCACCGTAAATAGCGCAGAGAATGATGACGGGCAACAGCAGTGCAAGACTTGCTCGGGCGGTGGAACGACAGACTTCTTTCATCTGCTCGCAGAAATCAAGCTTTGGCATGATCTCGATAGGCATCTTGCGAACATAAAGTAGTTAAAAATACAGAAAATCAGGATAACCAAAATTCCCGGTACGATGGTAGCGAGCTAACACCAGGGAATGGATTGATACGTCGCCAGAGCGAAAAGGATCATCGGCACACTGGGGGGAATAGTTTGACCAAGGATGGAGGAGCATGCGACCAGGGCAGTGGTATAGCCACAGGGTATAGCCGCTTTCTTCCATTTTGGGGATCATGATAGTGCAGATGGCTGCAACGCAGAGGAACAGGAACAGCAGATAGAACAGAACATGGCACAGGCGATAATAGTGACGGCGCACATCCCCCCCCGAAACCTGCAGGCGAAGGAATTGACGAAATTGATTAGACGCTCGGCCAGACCGCCGCTGCTCATCAGCGAACAGACCAGGATGAAAAACGGGATGGTGAGCAGCACCACCGATTTGATCTGATAAAATGCAGTGGGTACCAGCAGTAGTGAACTGACGTCAAAAGATGTGGACAGGTAAATGGCCATGGCCCCGAAGGCCATGGCTAACGGCACACCAATTATCATCAGCAGAATGAAAAGCTCTAAGATTATTGCAGGGTAATCATTGTGTCTCCTTATTAAGTATCGGCGGGGAGTGATCTATATGCGCGCATTGCCTGATCAAAGGACTCTCTGGTAAAATAGGTAACATAAGCAGTGCACAATGAGAATTGCAATTTGAAAAAACACTGTGGGGATTTAAGGGAAGGTGTCACCTCATACTTGACGATATTACATCGCACGTAACATAGCTCCAGTAGACATGATTATTTTTTTTTTTTTTTTTTTTTTTTTTTTTTTTTTTTTTTTTTTTTTTTTTTTTTTTTTTTTTTTTTTTTTTTTTTTTTTTTTTTTTTTTTTTTTTTTTTTTTTTTTTTTTTTTTTTTTTTTTTTTTTTTTTTTTTTTTTTTTTTTTTTTTTTTTTTTTTTTTTTTTTTTTTTTTTTTTTTTTTTTTTTTTTTTTTTTTTTTTTTTTTTTTTTTTTTTTTTTTTTTTTTTTTTAAAAAAAAAAAAAAAAAAAAAAAAAAAAAAAAAAAAAAAAAAAAAAAAAAAAAAAAAAAAAAAAAAAAAAAAAAAAAAAAAAAAAAAAAAAAAAAAAAAAAAAAAAAAAAAAAAAAAAAAAAAAAAAAAAAAAAAAAAAAAAAAAAAAAAAAAAAAAAAAAAAAAAAAAAAAAAAAAAAAAAAAAAAAAAAAAAAAAAAAAAAAAAAAAAAAAAAAAAAAAAAAAAAAAAAAAAAAAAAAAAAAAAAAAAAAAAAAAAAAAAAAAAAAAAAAAAAAAAAAAAAAAAAAAAAAAAAAAAAAAAAAAAAAAAAAAAAAAAAAAAAAAAAAAAAAAAAAAAAAAAAAAAAAAAAAAAAAAAAAAAAAAAAAAAAAAAAAAAAAAAAAAAAAAAAAAAAAAAAAAAAAAAAAAAAAAAAAAAAAAAAAAAAAAAAAAAAAAAAAAAAAAAAAAAAAAAAAAAAAAAAAAAAAAAAAAAAAAAAAAAAAAAAAAAAAAAAAAAAAAAAAAAAAAAAAAAAAAAAAAAAAAAAAAAAAAAAAAAAAAAAAAAAAAAAAAAAAAAAAAAAAAAAAAAAAAAAAAAAAAAAAAAAAAAAAAAAAAAAAAAAAAAAAAAAAAAAAAAAAAAAAAAAAAAAAAAAAAAAAAAAAAAAAAAAAAAAAAAAAAAAAAAAAAAAAAAAAAAAAAAAAAAAAAAAAAAAAAAAAAAAAAAAAAAAAAAAAAAAAAAAAAAAAAAAAAAAAAAAAAAAAAAAAAAAAAAAAAAAAAAAAAAAAAAAAAAAAAAAAAAAAAAAAAAAAAAAAAAATTTTTTTTTTTTTTTTTTTTTTTTTTTTTTTTTTTTTTTTTTTTTTTTTTTTTTTTTTTTTTTTTTTTTTTTTTTTTTTTTTTTTTTTTTTTTTTTTTTTTTTTTTTTTTTTTTTTTTTTTTTTTTTTTTTTTTTTTTTTTTTTTTTTTTTTTTTTTTTTTTTTTTTTTTTTTTTTTTTTTTTTTTTTTTTTTTTTTTTTTTTTTTTTTTTTTTTTTTTTTTTTTTTTTTTTTTTTTTTTTTTTTTTTTTTTTTTTTTTTTTTTTTTTTTTTTTTTTTTTTTTTTTTTTTTTTTTTTTTTTTTTTTTTTTTTTTTTTTTTTTTTTTTTTTTTTTTTTTTTTTTTTTTTTTTTTTTTTTTTTTTTTTTTTTTTTTTTTTTTTTTTTTTTTTTTTTTTTTTTTTTTTTTTTTTTTTTTTTTTTTTTTTTTTTTTTTTTTTTTTTTTTTTTTTTTTTTTTTTTTTTTTTTTTTTTTTTTTTTTTTTTTTTTTTTTTTTTTTTTTTTTTTTTTTTTTTTTTTTTTTTTTTTTTTTTTTTTTTTTTTTTTTTTTTTTTTTTTTTTTTTTTTTTTTTTTTTTTTTTTTTTTTTTTTTTTTTTTTTTTTTTTTTTTTTTTTTTTTTTTTTTTTTTTTTTTTTTTTTTTTTTTTTTTTTTTTTTTTTTTTTTTTTTTTTTTTTTTTTTTTTTTTTTTTTTTTTTTTTTTTTTTTTTTTTTTTTTTTTTTTTTTTTTTTTTTTTTTTTTTTTTTTTTTTTTTTTTTTTTTTTTTTTTTTTTTTTTTTTTTTTTTTTTTTTTTTTTTTTTTTTTTTTTTTTTTTTTTTTTTTTTTTTTTTTTTTTTTTTTTTTTTTTTTTTTTTTTTTTTTTTTTTTTTTTTTTTTTTTTTTTTTTTTTTTTTTTTTTTTTTTTTTTTTTTTTTTTTTTTTTTTTTTTTTTTTTTTTTTTTTTTTTTTTTTTTTTTTTTTTTTTTTTTTTTTTTTTTTTTTTTTTTTTTTTTTTTTTTTTTTTTTTTTTTTTTTTTTTTTTTTTTTTTTTTTTTTTTTTTTTTTTTTTTTTTTTTTTTTTTTTTTTTTTTTTTTTTTTTTTTTTTTTTTTTTTTTTTTTTTTTTTTTTTTTTTTTTTTTTTTTTTTTTTTTTTTTTTTTTTTTTTTTTTTTTTTTTTTTTTTTTTTTTTTTTTTTTTTTTTTTTTTTTTTTTTTTTTTTTTTTTTTTTTTTTTTTTTTTTTTTTTTTTTTTTTTTTTTTTTTTTTTTTTTTTTTTTTTTTTTTTTTTTTTTTTTTTTTTTTTTTTTTTTTTTTTTTTTTTTTTTTTTTTTTTTTTTTTTTTTTTTTTTTTTTTTTTTTTTTTTTTTTTTTTTTTTTTTTTTTTTTTTTTTTTTTTTTTTTTTTTTTTTTTTTTTTTTTTTTTTTTTTTTTTTTTTTTTTTTTTTTTTTTTTTTTTTTTTTTTTTTTTTTTTTTTTTTTTTTTTTTTTTTTTTTTTTTTTTTTTTTTTTTTTTTTTTTTTTTTTTTTTTTTTTTTTTTTTTTTTTTTTTTTTTTTTTTTTTTTTTTTTTTTTTTTTTTTTTTTTTTTTTTTTTTTTTTTTTTTTTTTTTTTTTTTTTTTTTTTTTTTTTTTTTTTTTTTTTTTTTTTTTTTTTTTTTTTTTTTTTTTTTTTTTTTTTTTTTTTTTTTTTTTTTTTTTTTTTTTTTTTTTTTTTTTTTTTTTTTTTTTTTTTTTTTTTTTTTTTTTTTTTTTTTTTTTTTTTTTTTTTTTTTTTTTTTTTTTTTTTTTTTTTTTTTTTTTTTTTTTTTTTTTTTTTTTTTTTTTTTTTTTTTTTTTTTTTTTTTTTTTTTTTTTTTTTTTTTTTTTTTTTTTTTTTTTTTTTTTTTTTTTTTTTTTTTTTTTTTTTTTTTTTTTTTTTTTTTTTTTTTTTTTTTTTTTTTTTTTTTTTTTTTTTTTTTTTTTTTTTTTTTTTTTTTTTTTTTTTTTTTTTTTTTTTTTTTTTTTTTTTTTTTTTTTTTTTTTTTTTTTTTTTTTTTTTTTTTTTTTTTTTTTTTTTTTTTTTTTTTTTTTTTTTTTTTTTTTTTTTTTTTTTTTTTTTTTTTTTTTTTTTTTTTTTTTTTTTTTTTTTTTTTTTTTTTTTTTTTTTTTTTTTTTTTTTTTTTTTTTTTTTTTTTTTTTTTTTTTTTTTTTTTTTTTTTTTTTTTTTTTTTTTTTTTTTTTTTTTTTTTTTTTTTTTTTTTTTTTTTTTTTTTTTTTTTTTTTTTTTTTTTTTTTTTTTTTTTTTTTTTTTTTTTTTTTTTTTTTTTTTTTTTTTTTTTTTTTTTTTTTTTTTTTTTTTTTTTTTTTTTTTTTTTTTTTTTTTTTTTTTTTTTTTTTTTTTTTTTTTTTTTTTTTTTTTTTTTTTTTTTTTTTTTTTTTTTTTTTTTTTTTTTAAAAAAAAAAAAAAAAAAAAAAAAAAAAAAAAAAAAAAAAAAAAAAAAAAAAAAAAAAAAAAAAAAAAAAAAAAATTGCGCCCCAAACCCTCTTTCATATACCGCGAAAATCGGACATATGTGCGACGTTGATTCGATCTTTCAACCCATGGTGAATGCCTATCATCATGGCAAGGTGCTCTCTTAAGTGCCTGGTCAAGAGAAAATTCTGGTGAACGAAGCGTCGAGCCCTCATTCCCATTTCCTGGCTTTTTTCGCGATCATGCAGGAGATATCTGATACGCAGGGCGGCTCCTTCAGGACTCTGAACCAGAAAGCCGGTATAATGGTTGATGACCTGCAGGCGAATACCGCCCGTGTCGCCGCCGATTACCGGCTTGCTCTTCCACATCGCCTCCGAAACCGTCAGTCCGAACCCTTCCTTTATCGACTTTTGTAGGACGATATCGGCAGATCGTTGCAGGGCGTTTATCTGACTATGGGCATCGGCAGGCAGCAGAAGGATCCGGATATTCGGATCATCACCGGCTGCTTTTTTTACCTCGTTCAGAACTATTTCCCCTTCCGGGTCATCTGTAGCACCGCCACCGGCCAGCACCACCTGCATCGGAGTGATCTTGCAGGCTTTCTTGTAGGCTTGGATCACTCCGATTGGGTCTTTAAATCTATCGAAGCGCGAGACCTGCAATATCATCGGCAGATTGGGATCGATGTTAAACCCTGCTATGTTATGACGGATTTCACTTTCGTTAAGCTCCCTGTTTTTATCGCTTAAGGGATCGATGGAAGGTGTAATGAGATATTGAGGATGGGGAAGCGGTTGAGCAAAATCAGGGAGGGAAAAGATGCTGGCATCATAGCCGGCGACATGTTTTTTTAGATATTTCCAGACCGGACGATAGGGTTTGCTGCAATCGATATGACACCGCCAAATCCATTTGCCCTTACGGTTTGGACAGAGGTCGAGAAAGAGGGCAGGTTGCGGATCGTGGATAAAGACGAAGTCGGCCTCATCGAGCAGTGGCTGTAATCGTTCGCAGTTATCCCGGTTAACTCGTTCGTAGGCGGCGAGCATAGTGTCGGAAATTCCCACCGTGGCACCCTGGAGACCGTTGTGAAAAGCCTTGGTACATTCATAAAACTCGGTTTCCCCTTCGATGATCTCCCAGTGTGTCTGTAGACCGAGCGCTTCCATAAATGGTACCATTTTGACGAGAATTTCCGCTACTCCACCACCCTCACGGGTGGAATTGACATGAACTACCTTCATACCGGCGAGAGGCGCGGCAAGCTGGCGCAGATGATCGACTACCTCATAGCCTGCCGCCTGGGAATAGAGTTCCAGAAAATCACTCATTTTGTATCTCCTTCCAATCTGACTTTCAACAACTGTTCCACTCGCCAACGAAGTTCATTGAGTGAGGAGAAAAAAGGATCAAGCGACGTCAACTGAAGGCAGAGACCCGCATACTCTTCCCCGTAACTCATCAGCCAAGCGCTGAAATCATCGTATCCCGCCTCGGTCCTTCGTCTGGCGTCAATGAAATGATAAAAAACCGATCCCAGCGACATGGTGGGCAGGGCAGCCAGCAGATCTTCCGGCTGATACAAATAGCGGTTAGTATCAAAAACCACGATCTGTGATCTGAGAAAATGGAACCGCTGATCCGCTTTGGCCCAAGCCACATAATCAGTGAGATCAATATGCTCAGCTATCAGGTCAACCACCTCTTCACGAATATTATCAATGGTGCCAAAGGACACCGGGTTGATCATACTGAGTTTTTCGGCAAGAGCCTTTTCATGCAGGGCTCGATAAACCCAGGAGGCAAAATCATTGTTGTATTCCGGTTCGCTGAATCTGGACGCAAGAAAACGGCCCCAGAAATGATGGTAGATGCTCGCTGCATCGACGCGAATGAGACTGTTTTGAAATTCTTCCAGGGTCTGGGCCTTCAGTCCTGTAGACAGGGAAACAAGTGCACAGTCTTGTAGATGAAATGGTTCAGAGGAGTGATTGCAGGTAGTTGCCGGTGTCATACATACCTCCTTGCCGGGTCAGCCATCATTGCCCGATGTGTTGGTGATGTAACGAATTGTATTGTCGTTATAATAGTTATCCTTCTGTGTACTTTCAGGAATCAACCTCTTCAAGAAAAGAGGTTAATCTTACTCCTCTTCCCGATATTCCAGAAAAGCCACCGGCAAAGTCGCAAAAAGCTGTTCCATTGCAAAAACTTCTTTCTCGTTAATTTTTTTCGTCTGGAAGAATTCACCTGTCAGGATATTGAACCAGCTGCCTGACCCATCTTCAGGCGCCTCAAGGAAGGTCTTCGACCAGACGGAACCACAGGGAACTTGACACCCCTCGTGGCTCAAAGAGGCAAAATATCTCGCACAGACAGAGACGATAAGTTCTTTGCCGAATCGACGAGCGAAGCCACAGACATGATCTGCCTCAGGTCCTTCGGCCATTAATGGAATATAATTGCTCTGGCGGAAGATATTTTCATGTTGCCGGCGATAAGAAAGTAGTCGCCAGGTGACAAACAACTTGATTCTGCCGTCTGCCATCGTATCCAGCAATTGGGCCGCCAGTTCACGGTATTGGTCGCCTGCCTTGGTTATTTGCTCCTTTAGGTCGGCGAGTATGTTACGACCAAGGGTATAGTCAACGGGTTGCCTGTTATCCGGATCAACCAGGCAGAAATTCCAGAGTTCGCATCCTTGATAGATATCCGGGACACCTGGGGCACTTAGTTTGAGCAGACATTGACTGAGACTATTATAGAGACCAAGGCAGGCGATAACACGCTGAAAGGGAAGAAAAATCTCCAGAAACGGATTGATACCATCAGCCAGAAGATTATCGATGAAAGTGAATACCGCCTCTTCATAACGAAGATTAGGCTCTGCCCAGGAACTATGAATCTTAGCTTCCCGGCAGGCCTTTTCCATATAGGCACGAATCCTTCGGCGCAGTGACTCCAATAGCTGGTCGTCTGTTTCCCGATTCGGCCAGATGGCCAGCAAGGTCTGATAGATCAGGTACTCATCGTTACTGCTCGGTGCTCTCACCTCATCGATTATCTGTGCATGATGCCGGTTCAAGTTGTCCCAGGACATGAGCTGCTTCTGCCATTCGTCCGGAACTTCCGACAGGACATTGATTCGGCAACGAGTATCCTCACTGCGTTTGCTGTCGTGGGTTGATGTGGCGAGCATGGTGTGGGGCCATCGCTCCGCCCTTTCGCGACACAATCGATGGAAAGCGGCAACACTGGTCCCGAAGCGACGTGGGTTTCCTCCCACCTCGTTTTGCGAAACCAGACGATTAAAGATGTAAAAAGCGGTATCCTCCATACCTTTGGCCATTACCGGGGCGGTAAATTGTTGAAACCGCATGGCGAAATCGACAGTAGCCTGTCGGTAATCATGGTTTGTGGCGGATTCTGCCTCAAGGAGCAAAATACCCTGGAGAAAATCGTAAATGGTATGGTCAGATACCGGACTTCTTTTTTTGGCCTCTGCGATGGCCCAGTTGATATAATTACGATCCTGAGGGGTGGCGTCTTTTTCCGTGAAATAGGTGCGATATACCGGGAAGCAGGCGGCCACCTCGGAAAGTGCCTCGCGCAGGCTGTTAAGAGTAAAATCCCGGGTTTGCCAGTTACGTTCGGAGAGCCTGTCAAGGCGATTGGCCAAAACGTTCAATTCGCTTGCCAACACATGGCGCATGATCTGTTTCTTGCTGTTATAAAGAATAGTGTCAAAGTCCTCGGTAATCGAAGTAAAACGGCGGTAGATTTGGGTCATGCGCTTTTCCGCTCGATTGTCGACCAAGAGGCCGTTTACCAGGTTGGCAAAATCATAGCCGGTGGTGCCGTGAACCGGCCATTCCGGTGGTAGATGTTCGTGATGGGCAAGGATTTTTTCCACTACCAGGTAAACGGGGATTTCCGCTGTTTCGGCGTTTTCCGGCTGCAATTCAGTGAACAATCGACGATAATATTCCGCAGGCGCAAAGAGCCCGTCCGGATGATCAACCCGCAGGCCGTCGACCATGCCCTGCCGAACCAGATTGAAAATCAGCCTATGGGTAGCGTCGAAAACTGTTTTTTTTCGACTGAAAGGGCCGCCAGATCATTGATGTCGAAAAACCGTCGGTAATTGATTTCGTCGGCTGCGACCCGCCAATTGGCAAGCCGGAAGGTCTGTTCTTCAGCAGAGCATGAAAGGCTCTCAGGTTTGTTGTATCCGCTGTTCTATTATTATACTCATCCGCTGTTTCCTGCAGATATATCCGGATCTCCGGGCTTTTCTTTGCCAGACTCGCCAGTCGTTCTTTGAGGATTTCTTTGTCCCGCCGCCGGATGCGGATTTTTTTCGTATCGGTCTCGGCGGGTGCCGACAACTGGCCGAAGGCGGTGATCAGGCTCAACAGCTCGATCAGAAAAGGATTATCCTGGCCCATTCTAATCTCAAGGATATCGAGGCGCCGGTTGAGAATGAGCGGATAGGTGCGAGGGTCAAGAGGGAAATGGTGTCCATAGTACCGAACGCTGAAAGGCGCCCGCTGCTTGTCTCGGTGTTGAGGGTAAGGTTACCCTGTTCGAGAGCCTTACCGTACGGCTCACCCAGCACAGGCACCAGCAGTTTTCCGCACAGTTCACTTTTTACCGGTCGCCAGTCGATGTCAAAAAAATCGGCGTATGCGGAAAGACCGACCGTTTTCCAGGATGCTGAGCCACCAGAGGTTGTCGCTGCCCATGACTCCCATGTGGTTGGGGACAATATCGATGATCTTCTCCATCGCGGTTTTCCCTCAGTGTCTGATTGAACTTTTTGTATTCATCCATGCCACCGATTTCCTGGTTAAAATCGTTCGGATCGACCACATCATAACCGTGGGTACTCCCGGAAATGGCCGCAAAGCAGGGTGAAGTATAACAATGGCTGATGCCGAGTTCGGCCAGATAGGAGACGATGGTCGTCGCCTGGGCGAAGGTGAAATCGCGGTTCAGTTGTAGTCGGTAAGTCGCTCGCGGTATTGTAGCGTGAAGAGGCTGATGCCCACGGTGATCATGCGAGACGGGACGACTGGCACGTTCACTGAGAACAGCTGCAGCTAAGTCGGCAAAACCTGAAGACGTAGCCATCTCTTCCAGTGTTAAAGAAAATCTTGGCAGAGGACGTTTCTTCTCCCTTCCGAAGAGCAGAGGTCTGATTCTCCTGGCTGCAGTCGAAAAATATCATCTAACCGTACCATGAGGAGCAGTGCCTCGGTGCGAGCTAGATAACGATGGATAGCTCGGATAAGGGCATCGGTAATCTCTGGAGTCTTGTCAATTTCGACCGTCACACCAGGAGGCAGCAACTCTTCTTCTTCAAGGGCAACAAGGGCACGCTGTATTTCTGCTCTTTCTGTGCCATGGCATTGTTCGAATCTCTTTTCAGAGAGGAGGTCAAATTCTCGCCGCTGTTTTTCCAGGTCACGGCCTTCCCAGTAATTGGCCAGGGCGGGTCGGTCTGCAGGCAATGCCATGACTATTGTTTTCTCGGGATAACTAACGGGAGAGCGAAACCCGCCGTTTGCGTCGGCAAAAGAGAAACTGCACGGAAAAATATTTTTCTCCCGTAATATTTGTTCGAAATAATCGTTGTTTGAAATACGATCCCGGGCAATAACCATGCATTTATTGCGCCGGCTTTCCAAAGTGACGATTCCCAGGAGGTCTTGAAACGGATATCGGACATAGGCTCCGGCCCCGGCATTCTCGCCCTTCGGGATCCAGAAAAGCCGCATCATCTGCATTGCATGGTCGATCTGGACTGCTCCTGCATAGCGCATAGCATTCCGTAACAGCGCGATAAAAGGTTCATAGAGGGATTGTGTCAGCTGTCTCGGGATCTGCGGTGTCAGGCCCCAGTCGAGACCTTCGGGATATTGTTCGCCCGGAGGTGTGCCGATGGTCGACGTCTGGGCGTAGAGTGACTGTTGGGCCCAGGTTTCGGCACCATCCGGATCGGCCCCGGCGGCTATGTCCAGGCTGAGGCCGATGCCAAGATGCCTGGCCAGACATCGCTCGCCGCAACCCGCCAGCTGGATCTCGGACTGCCAGAGGATATAGTTGTAGAAATCGATTAAAGACCGTTTCCTGCGTGTAAAACGAAGGACCTCTTTCGTGGAGGGATCTTGAAACTCAAGGGGCCAATTGCGCCAGTTTCGAAAGGTCGGATCCCGGTCGGCTAAGTATTCTTTAAGAGCAAAGAATAAGGCGTGATTAAATAATCGTTTTCCTCCGGCAGCCTTGAATATTTTGAACTCGTTGGCTCGAGCGGAACCGGTTTAAAGATGGTATTTCCGGAAATCACGAAAGAGGATTTGGAGACCCTGGTGTTTTAACTTCAAAGTCGTTTCATAATCGACCCCTTCGGTTTGTCGACAAGCAGATATGAGAGAGGAAAAATTGGAATCATGAAGGTGGTCGGCGTTGTAGTCGGTAATCCGTGAGAAATCGATAAATACCGGATCAACGAAATATCTGGTCGGAAAGGAGAAAAAGGAGATGCTCGGAAAGGTACATGCAGGGGTGAGAGTCCGACGGTATCGGCACCGATTTCGGCAGCCAGAATCTATAAATTTTTCAAGGTCGCTGAAGTCCCCGATTCCCCAGTTTGTCTCTGAATTGACGAGAAAAGGTTCAGCTTAGGTCCCCAGAGACGATCTTTTTTGCGAAGCCGCTCTGGAGTATAACATGATGAGGGAACAATGATGAGCTGGAGGGTCGCCTCGCGTTTAGTCGTATGCAGGATGAGACGATGGTAACCGGGGAGGAGTTTTCTCTTAAGCTGAAAGAGGAAACGTTGTTCCGCTTTGGTCGCCTGTTTTTAGTTGTTCACCGGGATATAGATCGTCCTATTTGATATTCGTCCGGAGAAGCTTTCGCCTTGATCTGCAGCCAGATAGTAGGTGAGTTCTTTACCGATTTCTTCCTGATTAAGCATCAGAGGAACAGTGTGGACAGGATTCTCTTCAGAAAGAACCAGCACCCGCGGGAGAAGATTCCGTCGATTCTTTATCTCTTAGATCGGTAAGAACTGACTCCGGGCTAACAGCCTCTTCATCATGGCCATTCTTGCAATAGGGCTTTTTTTGGGTCTCATCGGAGACTTGATGAAAGACGCCTCTGTTGTCATGAAAACCTGGTTGGATTCCTGCTTCTTGGGCCAACAGGTCAAGTCCATTCAGCTGCTCCATTTCGGTATGTCTCCGTTTAAAAGAATCTCCTCACTTTGGGAGTATCCCTCAAATGACAGTCGCAGAGGAAAAGGAGTTGATATATTCTTTTTCTTTCTTTGTGAGACGATACAGGCATTCAGCAGAAAATAATTCTCTGCCACTAAGGTGGTTTTTGGCTTGTTGAGTGTTTGATAATATATTTACTGGATCGCTGAGGTCAAATAATTACTCCACAAAGGCTGATCTCCTTTGATCACCCTGTAATCGTTTTATCATCTGCAGAACGTGGAAAAGGTCCGAATATAAAAAATATTCGGACCTTTATGGGTATGCTGGGAATCTTTAAACCGGGTTAATAAATCATCCACCTCCGATGACTGGAAAAATGGCGAGTACATCATTTTCAATAGGCTGAACTTCGAATTCAGTATGACGGGAATTCATCATCAATACACCTACTTCTTCACGATCAATTCCTAGCGAGTCGACAATATCACCAACTGTGGTACCTTAGATTATTTCCCTTTGCTCAATCTTGAAACGATTGTCACGAAAATAGGCGAAAAGTTTAACTGTTATATTCATTACGTCTTTTCCTGGCGCCGCTGGGTTAGCGGGGTTTTTGGTAAGATTTTGCTCGCGGGGTTAAGTTTTTTATTTATAGAACTCACACCGTTGAAAGGCGCGGTGTGAGTTCCTTTACAGAAATTCTTATTTTTGGAAAAAAGTTGAGAAAATCATTCGTAATTCTCACCCCGCTAAAAAGCGCGGGATAAGTTCCTTCACGAAATTCTTATTTTCGGAAAGAGTTTAGAAAATTATTCGTAATTTTCACCCCGCTGAAAAACGCGGGATAAGTTCCTTCACGAAATTCTTTCTCCAAACAACGGAGAAAGAATTTTCTAAGGCACTAAAAATTCCAGAAAGTATCAATTTCTTCACCGGTGAAATCAAAAACCACATTATGCGGTGGAAGCTTTTCATTGTAGAAAAACTCAGGCAACCTGTCATCAACCGAAGTGAAACCTGCCGCAGTATTAAAGGCTTTTTCGGTTTTGAGGATATACTTGCCAAGATTAACCACATCATCTCCGGTAAGCGAAAGGTCAAACCTGGCATTGATCAGGTCGATCAGTGCCGGCAGACATTTCTCGTTATCAAGAGCGGCAAAAGCAATAAACAGACACATGCCTGTTGAGTCGATTGCGGCGGTTGCGATCTGCAGATTCCTGGACAATTCCACCTGGCCGTCTTTGGTCAGCGGATCAACTTTACCGCCGACGTTGAGGATGTTGGTGGCGATGGTATAGCCCATGGTATGGTCTGCCCCTTGAGTGGAGGTGGCATAGGTGATGCCCATTCCTTTGATGGCTCTGGGGTCATAGGCTGGGATTGCCTGGTTTTTAACAACCGGAACCCGGGTAACACCAAAGGCACGGCCAACAGATCCGGCACCGTTGCCGATAATGCGGCCAAGTCCGGTTCCTTTGGCGACCTCTTCTTTTAAAATACGGCAGATGCCTGCGCCATCGCCAAAAGGCAGAACTCCAGCCTCCATGGCAACGCCCATGGCGACAGATGTCTCAATGGTATCGATACCGATATCGTCCATGATTCGGTCGGCTTCGGCGATACGATCGAGGTCGTCGACACAGCAGTCGGCACCCATGGCCCAGATTGATTCATATTCAAAACCGGAGGTCAGTTTTTTGCCACTGGCGTCATTGTAGATCTGGGAACATTGAATAACACAGCCGGCATGGCAGTTATGTTTCACCTTGCCGCCACGCTGCTCAATGGTGTCGTGCATGGTTTCGCCGGAAATAGCCTCATGGCCTTCGAACTGTCCCTGGGTAAAGTTTCTGGTCGGTAGTCCACCGGATTCGTTGATGATATTCACCAGAACATTGGTGCCGTACTGGCCAAGCGCCTGGCTGACCGGATGGTCGACCAGTGCTTTGGCAAAGGCTCTGTTTGCTTCTTTAAATTTGTCCGGATTGGCGATGGCGACTTTGCCGTCTTTGGGGTCAATGGTGATGAATTTGATTTTTTTCGATCCCATTACTGCCCCAAGGCCGCCTCGGCCATTGGAACGTAAGCCGCCGTCCGGGTCTTTGATAGAGACGTTGGCAGAGGACATTTTCATCTCTCCGGCCTGGCCGATGGTAATTATTCCTGGTTTCCCTTCAATCTTTTGGACAGAGTTTCCAGAACCTCGAAATTGCCTTTGCCGATGAGTTCGGTTTCTTCGTTGATGGTGACACCCTCCGGGGTCAGGGCCAGGCTGTACCATTTATCCTCTTTGGGCAGGCCTTCGATAATCAATGCCTTGCAACCGGCCCGGGCAAGAAGCTGGGCTGAGGTTCCGCCGGCATTGGACTCTTTTATGGTGCCGGTAAGCGGGCTTTTGGCGCCAATGGAAAGACGTCCGGAGTTGGCAGCTATTGTGCCGGAAAGGAGCCCAGGTGCGAAAACAAGCTTGTTGCCGGCTCCCAGTGGGTGGCAGGTAGGAATAACTTCTGCTGCCACAATTGTCGAGGTAAGTCCACGTCCGCCATAACCGGCCCAATCTGCAGGTACATCTTCTATGGAGGTGGTGAGATCGGTCATGTTCACACGAAAAATTTTATCAGCCATTGTATTCTCCTTATGTTGTGATTTTGAGGTTTACGTAATTTCAAGTACAGTTGTTTGTTACTGCTCATACATAACTTTGCCGCAATCCCGGAGGTTGTATCCGCCAAGAGCGAGGATCGCGTCATGGAAAGACTTTGTTGGTCCGGATCAGTTCCAGGACGGTGGCAACCTTGCTGTCGGCGAGATGTTGACTCGGTACGATCAGGTCATATCGTTCCTCAGCGACAGGTACAAAATCAAGGTCCAGGGCATTGGCCGCGGCCCGGATACCAAGTCCTGTATCAACACTGCCATTGGCAACAGATGCTGCAACACTCATATGGGTATATTCCTCATGGTCGTATCCGACGATCTCCGAGCTGTCTATCCCTTCGTCCTGTAAAATTTTGTCTGTCAGCAACCGGGTACCGGCGCCGTTTTGTCTATTGATAAAGGTATGTTTTTCTTTGGCAATATCTTTGAAGCCCCGGATGTTTTTAGGGTTGCCTTTGGCCACGATCAGTCCTTGCTCGCGATAGCAGAGGTTAATTAATTGCAGGGGAATGTTTTTCAAAAATCTCTGAATAAAGCTGATATTGTACTCGCCGGTCTTTTCGTCAAGGAGATGGCTGCCGGCAATATGGGCCTCACCCCGCTTTATGGCCATGATGCCGCCCATCGAGCCGACATGGGCCGAGGAGATGCGGACAATAGGTCGTTGTTTATGCAGGTGGTTGGCGAGCAGGTCGAGGATATTATCATGACTGCCGATGAAGACGAGGGTGGCGTCAACTTCGGTCTGTGGTCTCAGTAGTTCTATCTGCACTTTTTCTCCGGCCCCGATGCCTTCGCTTCCGGAGGGGACGGTGAGCAGACCGTCGGCACGAACCAGAGACATCACTGCCCCGGCACCTTTGCCGGAAGGGGTGGCCATCAGTTTGTCGCCGACCCGACCAAGGGTGATTCGAACAAATTGGTCCACACCCATGGCCGAGTGTAGAGGTCTGGAAAGTGTGGCTTCGACATACTGGGATTCCGGTTGACCCTGGCCAAGAAACAGGGAGATCATTTCCCGGACAAATATGCGCATGGTCAGAAGGGCCGATACCGGATAGCCAGGCAGGCCAATGACCGGCGTATCACCTATCATGGCAAGGATCACCGGTTTGCCGGGTTTGATGGCAACGCCGTGAACTATAACTTCGCCGATTTCGGCCAGCACTTTGGCGCTGTAATCCCTGGTACCGGCAGAGGCTCCGGCATTGAGGATAACCAGGTCGTTTTCAGCGGCGGCGGCAAGAAGTGCCCTTTTCAATAGTTCGGGATTGTCGATAACCGGTAAGCCGCGGCTGGCATCTGCCCCCCATTCCTTGAGATATCCGGCCAGGATGCGGGAGTTGAATTCGATAATTTGCCCGGCTTTTGGCTTCTGGTGTGGCTGAATCAGCTCGCTGCCGGTAGGGATGACATGGGCCTTTGGCGGCCGTTGCACCTTGATTTCCGTTACCCCGGTTGCAAGCATGGCACCCTGATCAATGGCTCTGATCTTGTGTCCTTCAGGCAGGATGAGCTCGGTTGCCACAATATCTTCGCCGATGGTCCGCACATGTTGCCAGGGAGTTGCGGGCATATGCAGCTCGACTTCGTTTTCGCTGACATAGTGAACGTCTTCAATCATCACCACCGCATTGAAACCTTCCGGGATGGCATTACCGGTATTGACCGGGATAAATTTACCTTCGCCGAGACGAATCGGCTTTGCCTCACTGGCCCCGGTCAGATCGTTAAAATGGACGGCAATACCGTCCATGGCCGCGGCATTGTAGGAAGGGGATGAGCGTAGGGCAAAAACCGGTTCGGCGGTAATTCTGCCAAGGCTGTCATCGACCTCAATCGTTTCCAGCGGATCTCTGGAATAAAATCCATGCTGCTTAAGGGCCGCCTGCCATAACTCTTTTGCTTCTCAGAGTGGTTTGTTGCTTAAGTAAATGTTTCGTTTGCTCATTGGAAAAGATATACCTTTATAACTGAATTTTCCGTGACCCCCTGGTTGTCTTCATCGATTAGAAAATAGCCGTCGGAGCGGGAAAGAGTTGAAATCGAGCCTGATTTGCCGAGAACAGGTGCAGCAAGCCAGTATCTTCATTTTTTATTAGAGTTTTACTCGCACCACATCCCGTCTGCCTGGAGCGGAATTAATATTGCGGGATAAGCTGGCCATTATATATGGCGCAGGCAGGTCCGGTTTCTCTATCCGGCCTGAGATTTGCCGAATTGCCGGTTTTACAAAAAAATCAAAACAGACCAGGGCGGAGACCGGATGGCCGGGCAGACCGAAAATCGGTGTGTTGCCGCTCTGCCCAATCAAAACAGGTTTGCCGGGTTTCAGGGTAACGCCGTGGACCAGAATACCCGGCGGGCCGAGTGCTTCGATAACTTGTTCCCCAAGGTCTCTTACCCCGACGGAACTGCCCCCTGAAAAAAGGACAATATCATTTTCCCTGATGGCTTTTTCGATTGCCGGCAGAAAGATCTCTTTTTGGTCCGAAACGATGCCGTAATCGGTGTAGATTCCTCCTGCACGCAGAACGATCCCGGCCAGGGCAAGAGTGTTGATATTGCGAATCTGTCCGGGTTTTGGGCGTTCGGTGTGGCTGATGATCTCGTCGCCGGTGGAGAGGATACCGACCTTGACTTTTTTCTCACCTTCACTCGGCAATACCCAGTCCGGCCAACAGCCCGATGTCCTGGGGGCGGAGCAGATGTCCCTCGGGCAGCGCCTGCTCTCCTTGTGCGATATCTTCGCCTCTCTGGATAAGATTGGTGCCGGAGCCTACGCCCTTGATGACCTCGATCATGGTCTCGTCAACGGGGACACTGTGCTCAAGCATCACCACACTGTCGGCACCAGCCGGCAGAAGCCCGCCGGTGGGGATTTTATAACAGCAGCCTTTTTTGACCTGACGGCGGTGCACCCATCTGAACTTCTCCTGTGATATTGAGGTAGCAGGGCATCGATTCACTGGCTCCAAAGGTGTCTGCGGCACGGACGGCGTAGCCATCCATGGTTGATCTCGCCTGGGCGGGAAGATCTTCCGGGGAGAGCATCGGTTCGGCCAGTATTCGCTCAAAAGCCTCGGTCAGCGGCACGCTTCGGTACTGTCCTGATTCCTCAGATGCGCAGGAGAATCTGCAAGGCCTGGTTTACGGACATTAAACCACTCCTGCCGAGCATGTCCTTGGTATGCTTTTTTTCAACCATCTGTGCCGACAATGTAGAGATTGATCTTTGACAATTCGGGGAGAAGACGAATAAGTTCTCGTGAACCCATGTCATTTTCTCCAGCTGTATTGATATATGCTGGATCAGGTGTGGTCTTTTCGTGAGAAAATTCGCTAAAAGGTCGGCTTTCATACATATACCGGATTTCAGCAACTCCTCTCCGCGTTCTTGTGCGATGCTGTTGAACAATTTAAGAGTAACTGCAATGGAATCTGTTGTCCGTTTCTTGACTCTAAGGATTTCGTCTCGGTTCGCAATGCGGAATGGAAACTGTTTCTGCGGAAAATTGCTCCCGCAAGTCCCGGCATGGCAGCGGAAAGGGCAAGAACCGGATTGTTTCCGGTAAGCTGCAGGGAAAGATCGTCAACGGCGGTTCCGTTAAGGAAAATAGTCTGAACGGTATCCGCCAGATATTCGGCGGTAAAGCCTGGAAAAGTATTTAAAAATTTGGCCAGCGACACACCTCGTCTTGTCTTTAGCTCTATGCCTGACTGTAAAACAGTGGTAAATAAGGCCAAGGCATCGGCCATAACTGTCAGTCGAAGAATGGGTAAAGAGAGTTGATCTTCCATGTAATGAGGTTACATTGTAGTTGTTTCTGAAGTGAACTGCGACTCATTGAGCTCTTGCCTTTTCAACTGTAAGAGACGAAAATGACTTCTACTTATGGTTGACTATAACAAATTTTCACGTCCTTGAGATAAAAAAAGTCAATTCTGAAACTTATACTTCCCTAAAAGGATAAAAAATGACAACAAGAGCGTTATCGCCTCTGGCCGGATACAAGAGTTTTGACGGTCCGGTGGTAACTATTATAATGGATGGTGTAGGAATAGGTTCAAGAGACGAAAGGGATGGAGTCTTTGTCGCTATAACCCCTGTTCTTGATGAACTTTTTCAGGAACCGCTTGATGATGAAACTGAAAGCCCACGGAAAGGCAGTAGGTTTGCCATCCGATGGAGACATGGGCAATTCCGAGGTTGGCCACAATGCCCTTGGTGCTGGAAGAGTATTTTCCCAGGGTGCAAAACTGGTTAACGAAGCCATCGAGTCGGGTTTGGTTTTTAGTGGAGAGGCCTGGCAGGAATTAAAAAAAAGGGGCTTGTCCGGAGGAACAATCCATTTTATCGGCCTGGTCTCCGACGGCAATGTGCATAGCCATATCAATCAACTGTATGCCTTGCTTGACCGATGTGCGGCGGAAGGTTTCGCCAGGGTCAGGGTTCATACTCTGCTTGACGGCCGTGATGTCGACCAGAAAAGCGCTTTGAGCTATCTTGAGCCGCTTGAGGAAAAACTGGCTGCTCTTTCCGGAAAGGGTCGCGACTATCGGATAGCTTCCGGAGGCGGACGGATGGTGACGACCATGGACAGATATGGTGCCGACTGGCAGGTCGTTGAAAACGGCTGGAAGGCCCATGTCCTCGGTATCGGACGACCCTTTGCCGGTGCATCCGAAGCGGTCCGCACCTCTTATGAAGAAGATCCGGAAATGACCGATCAATATATGGCAAGTTTTGTGGTCGTCGATGATAAGGGTCCCGTCGGCACCATAGAAGACGGTGATGGTGTTGTTTTTTTAATTTTCGCGGCGATCGGGCAATCGAAATTTCCAGGGCCTTTGAAGAGCCGGATTTTAAAGAGTTTGACAGGGTTCGTGTGCCACAGATATTTTATGCCGGTATGATGCAGTATGACGGTGATGCACTGATCCCAAAAAAATATCTGGTTGAACCTCCCGCCATCGATAACACTCTGGGAGAATATCTGTGCAGCACGAAAATCACCTCCTATTCCATTTCCGAGACCCAGAAATTCGGCCACGTCACCTATTTCTGGAACGGCAATCGGTCCGGCTATATCGATGAAGGTCTGGAAAAATATGAAGAGATCGCTTCCGACAAGATAGCCTTTGATCTGAAGCCGTGGATGAAGGCGGGCGATATTACCGACAAGGTGGTTGAGCGATAGAGAGGGGCGACTATAAATTCATCCGCCTTAATTATCCAAATGGTGATATGGTCGGACATACCGGTATGGTGCCGGCCATTCGAATCGCCGTGGAAACCGTCGATCTCTGCCTGAAAAGAATATTAAGAGCGGTGGAAAAGGCAGCTGGTATTGTGTTATCACAGCTGACCATGGCAATGCCGACTGCATGTGGACGGAGAAAAACGGCAAGATTACCCCGATGGTTGCCCACACCCTTAATCCCGTTCCTTTTATAGTGAAGGATTACAGCGGAGCCAACAGATTTGAGCTGACCGGGGTGGACAATCCCGGACTTGTCCAATGTTGCGGCAACTCTTTGCACCCTTCTGGGTTTGGTTCCACCGGAAGAATATGATGCTTCTCTTTTGAAATTGGTTGGTTAACTAGTAGTTAACAGCTGGATATGACAGAACAAATAAGTAAATCTGCACAAAAAAGACGTTTTAAGGATGAGGAAAGTGCTGCTGCGGAATTGGCGATGCTTTCGGATAAGGACCTGAAAAAATTGACAATCGGTCAGGCTGTAAAGGATGAGATTATCCGCTGCAGAGGCCAGAAAGGCGGAGCCTTGAAACGACAGATCAAATATCTGGCGAAGGTCATGCGGGAAGATTCGGTGGAAGAAATTTTGGATTTTCTTGCTGCCCGAAAAGGTTCCAAGCTAAAAGAAAATAAGTTGTATCGGGAAGCTGAGACGGTTGCGCGATGTCATTATCAATGAGGCCATTGAAGATCAGCAGTCATGTCTGCAGGCGGGAGAGGTCTGGGAACCGAATTGGCAGGGAGAGAAAATCGATTCCTTTGTTCGGCAGCTATCCTGTGGATGAAGGCGATTTGCGCAGGACAGTCTTTCAATATGTCAAAACCAGGATTCATAACCACAATCGGGAAGTTTTTCGTATTATTAAAGCAGCTGTTGAAAAAGAAGAGATGCTGCGTAAATGGAGTAAGATTGGCTGAGTTAGCTCTTGTCACAGGAATTGAGTCGTGTTGAGACCTTGAAAATATGGAGTAGATGATGTCAATACGATCATTGGCCCTGGAGCTGTACCGGGCCCAGCAAAAAGTGGATCATTGCAGAAAAAATACGACAGTGAGCAGTCGGAAGGTAAAACAGCTATGCTCCAGGAGTTGAATTTTGCCCGGAAAGAACTGCAGATGCTGCGCAGAATGCTTGATGGCGAAAAAGAATCGGGTGACTTCCGCCAACGTTTTAGCGGATTTGGCAATTCAAAAAAAAAAATGACAACGCCAGGAATCCGAGACAGCTGTACCATGGCAGATAAGGAATAATTTAAATGAAAGATATTTTTGCCAAGCGGATACAAGGGGTGCCTCGATCTTTTATCCGGGAAATTTTGAACGTGACCCTGGACCCTTCCGTCATTTCTTTTGCCGGAGGTTTGCCAAATCCCGCTTTTTTCCGGTTGAGGAGATCAGCCCGCCACGGAAAAGGTTTTCGCAAAATATGGTGCGGATGTACTGCAGTACAGCAACTCCGAAGGCGATATAAAACTGCGTGAACAGATTAGTGCCAGGTATCTGGCCAAGCAGGGGATATCAATTCCTGCCGAAAATATCATTGTCACCAATGGCTCGCAACAGGGGATCGATCTGCTTGGCAAAGTCTTTTTAAACGATGGGGACAAAGTGCTTATTGAAGAGCCCGGTTATCTTGGGACAATCCAGTCACTGTCTCTTTTTAATGTGCAATTTGTGCCGGTTCCGGTGAGGTGATGACGGCATGGATATCAGGCTTTGGAGGGTGAGCAAGGGTTGCGGCGCTAAAATGCTTTATACCGTGCCGACCTTTCAAAATCCTTCAGGAATAACCTACAGCAATGACAACAGGGAACAGGTCGCCGCGATTGCCAAACGGGATAAATTTATACTGGTAGAGGATAATCCCTACGGAGAACTGCGATTTTCCGGGCAACCGGCCAAATCATTTTTTCATTATCCGCCGGATCAGACCGTTCTTCTCGGTTCGTTTTCCAAGGTTGTGGCGCCGGGGTTTCGGCTTGGCTGGATTGCCGCTCCTGCCTGGATATGTGAAAAGCTTATTATCGCCAAGCAGGCGGCAGATCTGCATACTTCAAGTTTTTCCCAGAAGATATTATACGAATTTTTGCAGGAGAATGATCTCGACGAGCATATCGAAAGAATTACCGATGCCTACGGCACACAGTGCCGGGCCATGCAGGAGGCCCTTGCGCGACATTTTCCGGCAAGCATCAGTTTTACCCATCCTGAAGGCGGCATGTTTTTATGGGGGCGATTGCCGGAAGACATGAACTCCATGGAACTTTTCAAGGAGGCGGTGAAGGAAAAAGTGGTCTTTGTTCCCGGGGATCCGTTTTATACCAGGAGTAAAAAAACTTCTGCTTTCAGGCTTAATTTTTCCTGCGTTGATCCGGAAACCATGGAAGAAGGTGTGAAGAGAATGGCGCGGGCTCTGGAAAGATTCAGAAAATTTGTAAACTCATCGGATTTTGGTCGATAGCCTATACAGATTGCTTCCTGGTATGTTTGTACAAAAACAATCTGAAGGTTTCACCTTATCTCGTCACTGTCCACATAGGCATAGGCACTGTGTTTATGGATCGACTCAAAGCTTTCCACCCCGGCGGAAAACCAGGTGATGTTCGGATCGGCCAGGACCGAAAACCGCAACTTTTCTGACCACATCCTCAACGAACATCGGATTGTTAAAGGCTTTTTCGGTCACATATTTTTCATCAGGCCGTTTGAGCAGTGCGTACAGTTCGCAGGATGCAGATCGTTCCACCATGGTAATTAAATCTTCCACCCAGATAAAGTTGTTGAACTTGACATTGAGAGTCACTTCCGCTCGCTGGTTATGGGCACCTCCCGAGCTGATTTCTTTGGAGCATGGGCAGAGAGTGGTAACCGGAACGGAAACGGAGAGAATAAAGCCTTCGTCATCACCGATGCCGCCGGAAAAGCCACAGGCGTATTCCATCAGGCTGTGGGTGTCGCTTACCGGGGCTTTTTTGTCGATAAAGTAAGGGAAGGTCATTTCAAGCCGAACACTTTTGGCCTGCAGATCTTCCTGTAGTCTTGTCAGAATCGATGAAAAGCTGGTGACGGATAGCTCCCCAAGATATTCATTGAGGACTGAGGTAAATGTTTCGACACAATTGTCTTTGTTACTTTCGGAAAGACGTGCCCGCATGGAAATAGTGGCAATGGTATTTTGCAGATTGCCTGTTTTTTCCTTTACCCGGACCGGAGTTTTCAGGCCTCTCAGACCAACCGTCTGGATATGCATAGGCTTGCTCAAATAATCTTGTTCGATGAAACTGAAGAAAAATAAAACGTTATCAAACGTTAGAAAATATTGTTTTTTGCCTACAATCTTTGATTATATAAAGACGATTGTTACTTACTCTTTTTGGCCCTCTTCGACAATACTCTTTTTATTGCGGCTTCTGCCGATTCCTGATTTTTCATGCGTTTCTGCAAAAATCGGTGTATTCTACGGGTTTTCTCATCTGTAGTGATTGAAACTTCAGTGAAGAGGGCTAGTATCGATGGAAGCAATACCGAAGCGATCAGACTGGATAAATGGTTGTGGGCTGCCCGTTTTTTTAAGACACGATCCATGGCCGCCCAGGCGATAAACGGCGGGAAGGTGCATCTAAACGGCAACCGGGTAAAAGCCGCACGAAATGTTTCGGTGGGTGACCAGTTACGCATTACCATTGGTTTTATGGAGTTTCAACATTACGGTATTGGCTCTGGCAAAATTCAGGCGGCCGGCGAAAGAAGCCAGCCTTTTATATGTCGAATCGGAAGAGAGCATTAAAGCTCGGGAAGAGCAGCGGGAACTGCGGCGGATGGCCAATGCCGGCTATGCGGGTCCCGTCACAAAAACCGAGCAAACGCGATCGACGAAAAATCAAATCTTTTACCAGAAAAGATGAAGAGGAGTAAACTATGAATAAAATTGAAAGAGCTTTGATCAGCCTGACCGACAAGGCGGGTATTGAGGGATTTGCACAGAATTGGCAACCTTGGGCATAGAGCTGCTTTCCACCGGCGGAACAGCAAAAAAACTTCGTGATGCCGGTTTGGCCGTCATGGATGTTTCGGAGTTCACCGGATTTCCGGAGATGCTTGACGGCCGGGTTAAAACCCTGCATCCCAAGGTACATGGCGGTATTTTAAACCAGCGGGCAAATAGTGATCACCAGCAGCAATGCGCGGCCCATGGCTTGAAAAACATTGATCTCATTGCCGTCAATCTTTATGCCTTTGAAAAGACCATTGCCGATCCAAACTGCAGCCTTGCCGATGCGATTGAAAATATCGATATCGGCGGCCCTACCATGTTGCGGGCGGCGGCCAAGAATTTTCATGATGTGACGGTCATCGTCGATCCTGCCGATTATCCCCAGGTCATCGCGGAGATAACAGAGTTTGGCAATACAACGCTCAAAACACGATTTAAACTTGATGAAAAAGGTGTTTGCCCTCACTTCGGTGTACGATACGGCAATTTCCAAGTGGCTGGAACAGGTTGATATGGATACCAATAGCTATTTCACCGGAGAATAGACGATGCTGAAGATGGCTGTTTTGTTATCAGGAAGCGGGCGCACTCTCGATAATTTTCATGAGCGCATTCAAAAGGGAAGTCTCGCCGGTGAAATACAGGTGGTTATCTCCAATGTGCCGGATGTTCTTGGCTTGAGTAAAGCCGAGAAATACGGCTATCCCGCATTTCATGCTGCCGGCAATGATCAGATCAATACAATCCTGAAAGAGTATGATGTCGATATCGTCTGTCTCGCCGGCTACCTGAAACTCTATACGCCGACTCCTGAACTTGCCCGGGCCGTCATTAATATTCATCCCTCGCTCATTCCCAGTTTTTGTGGCGATGGATTTTATGGTCACCATGTGCATGACGCGGTAAAGAAAAGGGGCTGCACCGTTAGTGGCTGCACGGTGCATTTCGCCAATGAAAATTATGACGAGGGTCCTATTATCCTGCAAAAATGCGTCGAGCTTTCCTATGAGGATGATGGTGATACTATCGCAGCTAAGGTGTTTGCTATAGAATGTGAAGCTTTTCCCGAGGCAATCAACAGGGTCGACGAACGGGGAATAGAATTTTTTTGGAAAAGGGTGGGGCTGTGACTGCGAAAAAACGAGTAATAATGTCATCTCTGGATATTGATCTGGCCATTCAGCGATTATCCTTACAGATTATTGAAAAAAATCATGAAGGTGACGCCCTTGCTATAGTCGGCATTTACACCTGTGGTGTCTATGTGGCCAAGAGAATTCATGCCTACATTGAGCAACAGATTGGGCAGTCGATTCCCTTTGGGTCTCTTGATATCAATTTATATCGTGATGACTGGAGCCTGATAAGTCAGAATCCGATAGTCAAAACCACCGATATTTCCTTCGACGTCGATAATACCAATCTGGTTCTCGTGGATGATGTGATATTTACCGGGCGGACCATACGGGCTGCCATGGATGCTATTATGGACTATGGCCGTCCAACCTCCATTCAACTGGCCACCCTGGTGGACAGGGGTGGTCGGGAATTACCCATCCAGCCGGACTTTACCGGTATGCAAACTGCAATCCTTCAGGATGAGCGTATTACCGTTCTTATGGATGCAGACGGTTCAAGTTGCGAAGTGGTGATAGAAAGCTGATGGTAAACATGGAACTGCTTGCACCTGTTGGAACCGTTGAAACCTTCAGCGCCGCGTTAGACGGCGGTGCCGATGCCGTCTATGTTGGCGCACCTGGATTCAACGCGCGAAATTTAGCCAGAGATTTACGTCTTGAAGAAATTGGGGCAATGATTAGTCATTGCCACAGTCTGAATAAAAAACTCTATATTGCAGCCAACAGCCTGATTCTTGAAAAAGAACTGCCGCTGGTTATCGAAAATTTGGCTCTCTTGCAGGAGCTTGGACCTGATGCACTTATCGTTCAGGATCTGGGTTTGATCCGTTTGGTAAGAGAACATTTTCCGAGGTTAAAATTGCATGGCTCGACCCTGATGACTGCCCATAACTCAGACGGGGTCCATTTTCAGGCGGACCTTGGTTGCGAAAGAGTGGTACTTGCCAGGGAACTCACACTCAAGGAGATCGGTGCCATAGCTGCCCGAAGAGGGGATACTGAGCTTGAGGTTTTTGTTCACGGTGCCATGTGTTTTTCCTATTCCGGGCTCTGTCTGTTTTCCTCCTATCTTGGAGGGAAAAGCGGTTTGCGTGGTCGATGTGTTCAACCGTGTCGTCGCGCCTATAGCTCCGGTGGCAAGGGGTCTGGCGGGAAGGGTGTTAATGTCGCAGGCAAAAGGAGTGATTCGGGCCGCTATCTATTTTCCATGAATGATTTAACCGGTCTCGATGCCGTGCCTCTCTTAAAGGAAGCCGGAATTTCTTCACTGAAGATTGAGGGTCGGTTGCGCTCGGCTCACTATGTGCATTCCATTGTAGAGGCCTACCGCAAGGTACTCGATGCCGGCCCCGAAAACCAGGAGAGCGCACTGGCTGAGGCCAAGGCTCTCGCTGAACAGGCGATGAGTCGAAAGACTTCCAGTGGTTATTTTTTCTCTCCTCAGCCGACCGAAGCGATAACTCCACATCATTCGGGGAATATGGGCATCCACCTGGGTCGTTTCACGGTGACCCGCAAGGCTGGGGATCAGGTTACCTGTAAATTTGTAACCAAGGCCAGCCTGGCAGTGGGAGACAGACTTCGTCTGCATGTTGAGCCTTCCGGGGAAAGGACTGCCTTTCGACTGAAATCAATGTTTGTTCTCGGGGTGCAGGAAGAGAGTGCCGCCATCGGCAGCAAGGTTTCAATTGAACTGCCTGATGGCTTTCAGTCCGGTACAGCAGGGCATGTAGAAATATATAAAGTTGACGGTGGCTTTCGAGCGGGGGTTTTGCGTGGTGGCGCTCTGCAATCAGAAAAGATTGGCAGGGAGCTTGCCGCTAAAAAAAATAAACTGGCAACAACCATCAATCAGATTGTGAGCCAGGTGTGCAATACCAGTGGAACTATAGTGCAGCCGGAATTAAACAGAAATGGTGAGATCAAACAGCCATATCGTCAGCGACCGGCAAAGAAAAAAATACCACTGGATTGGTGGCTGAAAACCGATTCGCTTAAAGTTGTGATGGACGACAAGTCGTTTTCACCAGACCGTTATCTGCTCAGTTTTAACAAACAAACGGTGATTCAGGCCGGAAAGATGAAAGGGGTACTCGGCAAAAAGGCGAAGATTGTCACCTGGGCTCTTCCTCCATTGATAATGGAAAATGATCTGCCCAAAGTTCACAAGCAGATTCAGCTTTTGCTTCGTACCGGTTTCCGAAGTTTTCAACTTGGCCATCTCAGTCAAAGATTATTGTTCAAAGGTGAGAAAGCTTACCTTTTTGCAGATTACACCGCTAATCTGCTTAACAATCAGGCTGTGGCTTTGGTGAGTGAAATTGGGATTGGGGGCGCACAAGCGAGCATTGAAATGGATCGTGCGTCACTTCAGGAGCTATTCAGCGGTTGCAGAGCGGGAGTGGGAACCCGGTCCGACCAAGGGGCGAGGAATATGCCGCTTGGTGTGATGGTGTACGGCGCTCCGGCCCTTTATACTTCGAGACTTGCGCCGGATCATTTTCAATTTGAGAGGCAAATTCTCAGCCCCAGAAACGAGCCCTATGTCATTAGAAAAAAGGAAGGATATACCCAAACCTTTCCGGAGAAACCCTTCTCGCTTCTGCCCTATCTGGATGAATTGAAATTGATGGGGGTAAAGTACGTTGTCGTCGATATTTCAGGCGGTACCAATTCCAAACGGGAACTCCAGGAACTAGATGACCGATTGCACAACACCGGTCGATACGGCAAGCTCTCCACCTTCAACTATCTAGGTAAGCTGGAGTAGTTGGACTTCTTTTAATTGTCACGGGAAACAGTTTCGTCCGATAGGAATTGTTTCCCGATTTGTAGGCGAGCAAAGAAAAATTAAATCAGTTGATCTTCTGGTCTCTTCCCTCATCCAGTCGTCGCATTCCTTCCATAAGTAATTTCATGAAAAAGCCGATTTCCGGAGTGCTGAAATCTTCCGGAGCGATGCCTGGTGTAAAGCGGAATCGACCGGAATTCTCCTTCAATATTTGATAAAAGGCCATATCGCCAACATACTCATCGTATTTTGCCTTAATTAGGGCGCCCTGCCGAAAGGAAAACCGGGCGGTGCCTTTGCTGAGGTCGGATATTGTCAGGATGCCGGTCTTGCTGTTCATATTAAGGGTCTGGAATAGAGCCTCTGCCGGGATTTCCGAGAGATTACCGATAATTCCCGAGGTGAGATCTTCAGCTCGGATTTTATTGGATTTATTGAGTCTCTCGGCCATAAGCCGTGAAAAATAGAGTTGGATTGCCGGGTAACTGTCTAAGATTTTATGGAAATTAGGTTGGTCCACATAAATGATTGAACTCGGTTCTCTTACCTGGATTGTTGCATTGACGATATCGTTACAAATGAGACTCATCTCACCAAACACTTCTCCCTTTTCCAGAGTTGAGATGATAATACCTGCATTATTCAACACATTGATGCTTCCTGAGACAATTATATAGAACCTGCCGCCGGGGTCGCCTTTCTTGATGACAATGTCACCAACTTTATATTTATTGAGCTTGAAAAAGCTGACAACCGCGTCAAGGTTCTTTTGGTCGATATTTTTGAAAAAAGGAAAGCTGCTCAACAGGTGGATAATTGAGCCAAGTTCATCGGAGAGGGTGTCCAGGCCAAGTTTAGGGAGGTTGCAATCCCTGCTATGTTCAATCCGTATGGAGCCCGTGCAGCCACTGCAACTGATCATGCAAATTGGAATTTTGTCGCCTCTTTCATACTGGATAACAAGCTTGGAAAGGTCACCATTCAGTATTTTGCAAATTTTTTTGCCGGGAGGATAGGTGATAATCGAGGTAGTGATAAAACTGTTCTCATTGTCATTTGTTAACGGAATGGCTATTCCCGAGAGGGCAAAGCCATCATTGTATTCATACAGCGGACAACTGCGATTTTCTACAATTCTGAATAATATTTTTGGGAAACCCATGGGACCGGCCTTAAATCGTGCGTATTTTTCTGGTCAAGCCAGACAATTAATTCTCTCAACTTCGCCCTTTTTTTAGACTCAAGCATATCCCATTTTTAGGGCGTGTGTCAAACAGAGCCCTAAAAGAACCGACTATAAATTGACGAGGATTAACTGATGATATCTGTTGACTTTGTGGTTTCTTTGCATTATAAATTACCCCCTTCACTATATGGATTATTCGGGATCAGTGCGCCTCTTAGCAATTACGGCCTCTGATGTATTGAAAATATAATCAACTCATCTACTCGAAGAGATACGATAATTACAGGAGGAATACCTACGTGGCAAATCATAAATCCGCTGAAAAAAGAAACCGTCAAGCTCAGGCTGCCCGGTTACGGAACAAAATCAACAAAACAAAAATGAAATCTTCTATCAAAGCACTCGATGAAGCTGTCATTGCCGGAGCAGCAGATGCTGTAAAAGACGCTCTGAGAGAAGCGACTTCAGTCATTGCCAAGACAGCAAGCAAGGGAACCATACATAAGCGTAATGCTTCCCGTAAGATTTCTCGTCTGGCTAAGCGCGTAAATAAAATGAACAGTGCTGCGTGATTTTCCTGTGACCGTTTGCTGACAAACGGTTAATTGAAGGTTGAAAAGAGCCATGAAATCGTAAGATTTCATGGCTCTTTTTTTTATTGTTTTTACCAGCAAGAGGCTGGACAAGACCAGCAGGCAACTGGTATGTTGCATTCCATACAAGGAGCTGGAGTTTTTCAGTTAAATTTAACTTTTGCGATGAGAATGTTTTTACCGGACCGGCAGAGATTCAAAAGTGATATGGCCCACGCCCGATTGATCCCGGTGTGCAGGGAGATTGTTGCGGATCTTGATAATCCGTTAACCCTTTTTTCTAAAGTTGCTGAAGGGAATAGCCATGTTTTTCTTTTTGAGAGCATGGAGGGCGGCGAAAAATGGGGGCGATTCTCTTTTATTGGTTACGATCCTCTGGTAACGTTCACTTCCACAGCTGATTCCATAAATCTGGCTGAAGTGCAAAAGGGTATCAGAGAGAGCAGAAATTTTGTTTCAGATCCCCTGCATGCCCTGAAATCCCTGATCGAACAGCTTGATGCGGCTGAATATGACCATCTTCCCAGGTTCTGCGGAGGTGCTGTCGGTTTTCTTGGTTATGATATGGTCAGGTTCATGGAAGATCTTCCCGACAGCCGCCCCGCGACGGATTTTCCTGATTCCTCCTTTATGGTGCCGAAAATCGTACTGGTGCATGACAGTTTTAAACAAACTGTGACCATCGTATGCTGGGTGCAGGTGGATGACGATGACGGGGATGTTCTGTATGATGACGCGATGGCGCTGATTGATGGAGTGATAGCAAAAATTAAGTGTCCTGTCTCTGCAGATTTTTTTGAAGCGAGTCGGAGCGATGGTTCAGCTGCGCACGTTTTTTCCTCAAATATGGCCAAGGATCAGTTTGAATCCATGGTGGAAAAAGCCAAAGAGTATATTCGGGCTGGAGATATCATTCAAGTTGTGTTGTCCCAGCGGTTTCATACAAAAACTGATTTGAACCCAATGGTGTTGTATAGGGCACTGCGGCATATTAATCCGAGTCCGTATCTGTTTTTCCTCCAGTTAGGAGATATTATTCAAATCGGATCTTCTCCCGAGATCCTGGTACGAAAAGAAGGCTCGAATATTGAGTTGCGGCCTATAGCCGGTACCAGAAGGCGGGGAGTGACTCCGGAAGAGGATCTTGCCCTCGAACTTGAGCTTCTTGCCGATCCGAAAGAGACCGCAGAACATCTGATGCTCGTTGATCTTGGGCGCAATGATGTAGGTCGGGTTGCCAAGGGTGGTCAGGTCCAGGTGCAGGATCTTTTGGTCATTGAGCGGTACAGTCATGTTATGCATATTGTCTCCGGTGTCCATGGTGAGCTTGCTGAAGGCAAGGATCAATTCGATGTGATGGCTGCATGTTTTCCGGCGGGCACTGTCAGTGGAGCACCGAAGATAAGGGCCATGCAGATAATCGATGAACTGGAAGAAGAGAAGCGTGGGCCCTATGCAGGTGCTGTTGGGTATTTTGGCTTCTCCGGTAATATGGATTTCTGCATTACCATCAGGACCTTTGTCATGAAGGGAAAAGATTTATGGATTCAGGCCGGGGCAGGAATCGTTGCCGATTCTGATCCAGAGAAAGAGTTTGAGGAAACAGTGAATAAATCACTGGGCTTGCGACGTGCTGTTGAACTTGCAGAGAAAGGTTTTTAGAAAATGCTCGTTATAATAGATAATTACGATTCATTCACCTATAATATCGTCCAAACTGTGGCGGCTAATGGGTTGAAAGAAGGACGAACCGAAGATATCAGGGTTTTTCGAAACAATAAGATCACCGTCCGGGAAATAGCAGAAATGCAGCCGGATCGGTTATTGATCTCTCCTGGCCCCTGCACCCCGAAAGAGGCAGGCATCTCCATTGAGGCGATTAAATATTTCGCGGGAAAATTGCCGATTCTTGGGGTATGCCTGGGGCATCAGGCAATAGGTGAGGCCTTTGGCGGCACAGTAGTTCGTGCCGGTCGGATAATGCACGGTAAGACCAGCCCGATGGAGCATGATGGCAAGGGCGTTTTCACCGGGCTGCCGAATCCTTTTGACGGGATGCGCTACCATTCGCTGGTCGTCCGGGACAGTGACTTTCCCGATTGTCTTGAAGTAACTTGCAGGTCCGACCAAAAGGAATTGATGGGTTTGCGCCATAAAACACTTCCTATCGAGGGCGTGCAGTTTCACCCCGAGTCGATCATGACCCCCGCGGGAATCGATCTTCTGAAAAATTTTTTGGCTGCAGATTACCTCAACCTGTTACGACCATAAAAGGTGCCCGACAAATCAATACAGGAAACATCATGAATATTAAACAAGCAATCGGCAAAGTTGTTACTGGTTATAACCTGACCGAAACCGAAATGGTTTCGGTGATGAACGATATCATGGGCGGCAATGCTACCGATGCCCAGATAGGTTCTTTTATAACAGCCCTTAGAATGAAGGGTGAAACCATTGATGAAATTGTTGGTGCCGTCCGGGTAATGCGTGAGAAAGCAACCTTCGTCGATTCAGGCATCGATACGACTGGCGGTGAGGTTTTGATGGATATTGTCGGCACAGGCGGAGATGGTTCCGGAACCTTTAATGTGTCGACGACAACAGCGTTTGTTGTGGCCGCCGCCGGTGTTCCTGTGGCAAAGCACGGCAATAGGGCAGTTTCATCTAAATGCGGCAGTGCTGATGTCCTTGAGGCTCTCGGGGTCGATTTAACACTTTCTGCTGAGGTGGTAGCCAATTGTGTCCGATCTATCGGAATTGGTTTTCTTTTTGCACCCATGCTTCATGGGGCGATGAAATACGCTATCGGACCGCGTCGCGAAATTGGTATTCGATCGATTTTTAATATTCTCGGACCAATGACCAACCCCGCTGGGGCAAACGTGCAGCTCACCGGAGTGTTCGCCAAGGAGTTGACCACCATTCTTGCCGAAGTGTTGGTTCGCTTGGGTATCAAAAGAACGCTTGTGGTTTGGGGTGAAGGCAATATGGACGAACTGACTGTCACCGGCACCTCCTATGTAGCCGATGGTTTCGACGGGAAGGTAACCAACTATACAATTGAGCCTGAAGATGTTGGTCTGGCACGTGCATCGATTGAGGAAATAAGAGGTGGCACGACTGCCCTTGAAGCGGCGGAACAAGTTCGGTCGGTACTTAAGGGCGAACCGGGTGCTAAACTGGATATGGTTCTCTTGAACGCCGGTGCGTCTCTTCTTATTGCAGGAAAGGCCGATAGTTACATGGAAGGCGTTAACCAGGCGCGAGAAATTATAAACACCGGCGCAGCATTTAATAAACTTGAACAGTTGGTTACCTTTTCCAGCTTGGCTGCAAAAGCGTAAAGGATGGCTTGGTGATTTATGGCAATGATTTTAGATACCATAGTTGCAAAAAAGAGGATTGAGGTTGCTGCGCTTCGCAAAAAAGGGATTCAGCTTCCGGCCGAATTCAGGGACAAGGCAATTGCTCCCCCACGCGGTTTTCGCAGCGCACTCGTCAAGGATCCTAATCTTTCGATAATAGCCGAAGTCAAAAAAGCGTCTCCATCAAAGGGTGTTATCTGTGCTGATTTTCGACCGGTGGATATCGCAGTCAACTATCAACAAAATGGTGCACAGGCTATTTCCGTTCTTACCGACGTTGATTTTTTTCAAGGAGCACTTCTCTATATGATGCAGGTGCGGGAAGCGGTTTCCCTGCCTGTTCTGAGAAAAGATTTTATCATTGATGAATTGCAGATTGAAGAGGCCCGCGTACATGGGGCGGACGCTATCCTGCTGATAGCCGCTCTTCTTGACCTCCCTCAGTTGCGGGATTATCACGCCTATGCTGCGGAATACGGCATGGATGTCCTGGTCGAAGTCCACGATGAATGGGAAACGGAACTTGCCCTTGAAGGAGGCAGTCAACTTATCGGGATTAACAATCGTAACCTGAAGGATTTTTCGATGGATCTCGAAACGACCTTCAGATTGAAAAAGCATATCCCTGAAGAGATTCCGGTGGTCAGTGAATCCGGCCTGAAAACCGTTGAAGATTTCAGGCGCCTGCGGGATGAAGGGATAACTGCGGCTCTTGTTGGCGAGACCCTGATGCGGGCCGGAGCCGACAGCGCTTTGCTTCAGTCGTTGCGTAGCAAATAAGGCTCTGTTCTATGGAAAGTGCGACACCGCAAAGAACACGGGTAAAGATGTGCGGCACCACCCGCCCCGAAGATGCTCTGGCCGCTGTCCGCTATGGTGTTGATGCTCTGGGTTTTATTTTTTATGCCAAGAGTCCTCGATATATCGAGGCTGAACAAGCGGCACGGATAATAAAAAAACTCCCCCCTTTTGTCGACAGAGTCGGCGTCTTTGTTAATGCGTCGGTCAAAGAGGTGGTCGCCGCAGCCGGGGTGGGGCTCTCCTATCTGCAACTGCATGGCAATGAATCAGTGGATTACTGCCGGCAAATACGGCAGCAACTCCCTTCTTGCGGCATTATTAAGGCGTTCAGGGTGGGCGAAGAGAGTCAGGCAGAGAACTTTCTTCCTTACAATGAGTGCGTCGATGCATTTCTGCTGGACACGTACATGCAAGGTGCCGAAGGCGGGACCGGTAAAGCCTTTGACTGGACAATAATAGAGCGATTAAAACTGCAGCGGCCGATACTGCTCGCCGGTGGATTGTCGCCTGAAAATATAGTAAATGCCATCGCTGAGGTTCAACCGTTCGCTGTGGACATCAACTCAGGGGTGGAGTCGAAACCGGGGGTAAAGGAGCACGCGCGCATCAAGGAGCTTCTGCGGTTGGTCTATCAAACGTATCATCTGGCGATGATAAATGCGCCGGAGTAGCCACTTGCCAGCAGTGCTTTTTCAGCCCGTTTGGCATTCTGCATCGTTTTCCCCACATAAACCTGCACCATGTAGCGCATTGGTTCCGATTCGAAATTCCTCTGGATGATCGTCATATGACCGGCCTCCGCAAAGCGTTTTTGTAATTTTGCGGCACTGGGTCTTTCGGAAAAAGCTCCAATTTGAACATAAAATTCCCCAGTGGAAAGTTCCTTGTAGGTCAAGGCTGGGGATTCTTCCGGAGTATTGGTTTTTATATCGGTCGTCGTATTGATCTGCCTATTGATCCGCGTATTGGTCGCTGTATTAGTCCTCGTGTTGGTCGCTATATTGGTGGCCTCTTCGCCCAGGGCAATGGCTTGAACCCTGGCAATTCCCTTGTCGGCTATTCCGATTGCTTCGGCTGCCTTTAAGCTCAAGTCAACAATTCTTCCTTGTACGAAAGGTCCTCGATCATTGATTCGGACAACGGTTTGTCTGCCGTTGTCGAGGTTTTTAATCAACAGCATGGTATTCATTGGCAGGGTTTTGTGAGCCGCAGTCATTGAATACATATCGTAAACTTCACCATTGGAGGTAAGTCTACCCTGAAATTTACCGCCATACCAGGAAGCAATTCCGACTTCATTATAGCCTTCGGCGGAAGGTATTGGATAATACCTTTTATGGTTAATGACATATGACTCTTGGGTCCGGGGGACCCTATGGCTCGTTACTGAACAGGAGATAACGAAAAACAGGTAAAATAGAGTCAGGAAGGAAATACCACATCGCAAAAATTTGATCATTTTTCCTATGTATATGCCTGGTGCGAAATTTGTCATAAACCTGTCAGTCATCAATTAGTTTGAAACGGCGGCGGCAGAACGTTCCTTTGCCAGAAACTGTTCAATGCGCTCTTTGTAGAATAACCCTGCAGATCCGGTAGTGTGGGGAACATAAGGTCGCAACCCCATGTCAGGAGCTTCAGAGGGTACGGAATCGAACCGAACTATTTCTTCTTGATCCACCCATGAAAGATAATAGTCAAGCATTGGTCGCATGGTTGCGATGTTTCCTTTGTCGTCGCGGCCAAGTATTATCGTTTCCCAGCGCCGCATGGTAAATCCCTTATACCAGAGACCAGGTTCCGGTTCACCGGTTATTTTATCGGTCATTTGCGCTGGAAGTTCCGTTTTATCATAAGAAGTATTGTTATTTACTATGGTCTCAATTTCAAAACTTCCCTGGGTGGATAGATTTGACCACATATCGAAATTGTCGGTATCCGATCTGAGGAAATGTTTACCGAAATCATTGAAAGCCCATTGAGCGTGACATACCTGGCAATTGATCTTTTCCGTTTGTCCCTCGTGCGCAGGATTTTGCATGAGAGGAACGGTATGATCTTTCCCATCACGGCCATGGAGTACGAAAAGACCCTGACGAGCTTCAATCTGAGCAGGCAATTTGCGCTGCAGCTCTTTGAGGTCGTGGCATCCTTTGCAGGAAGGTTTCTCTCCATCCTTTTGCATCAGTTCCCGGCCACTATGGCAGTCAATGCAGAGTAGGCCACCCAGTTGATGAACATCCGGCTTTAATTGGTGATACTCGACGCCATAAGGCCGGAAATGTTTGTTCTTTGTTGTGAAAGGAGTTCTGTATTCGGCGCTGAAATCGTGCTCAAAACGACCATAGTAATCAAATCCTACATAATTGCCGTAATGGCATGACAGGCACTGCGCATCGCCCGGCCTTTGAAAGCTGTGTGATGCGGGTTTCCCTTCAACGAACACCATATGACAGGAGGCACAGCCGGTTCCGTGGATGACAGAAGGGTAGTTATCGCCTGAATTGTAGGGATGACACCGAAAACATCTGCGTCGCAGCAGATCATCAGCCAGTTCCAGCGGGGTTTTCGGATCACTCTTTTTCGGCGTTTCAAGGAAATTGGCCAAGTCGTTTTTGGCACCGAATGCTTTTCTGAAAAGATTGGTACTGTTCTTAAGAGTAAAATGCGGAGAACTGGTTATCCGGCCGGCAATTTCAGCATGACAGGGTCCGCATGATTCAACGAGATGATCCGGGTGAGCGGGGTAGCGTATATACCCCTTATGAGCACTGTCTTTATCAATTGCCGGACTGTTGCCCTTGTGGCAGGAGGTGCAGGCTTGTTGATGATCGGTGTCTGTGTGAATGGAATGGCAGTCGATACATTGCTGAAGTACAATGGTTTTCTGCTCATCACTGCTGCAACCCGAGAGGAGAATAAGAAAGGTCAAAAGGTATAAAATATTATTCATATTTCCAGAATCGGTTACCGTTGTTGTCTAAGGTGTTGTCTTCTTTGTGCAGTGTATCACAGCCCGGAATGAATCGTCAATTATGACATTTTCTTCAACATAATGAATTTCTTATATTTCATAATAGTTGAACTTTCAATGATTACCTGATATATAGGCGTACTGAAATGGGCAGGAGGCTAGGGATGTCGGTCCTTCGCTGCGTTTTGTCATATTCCTGTTGAACAGAGGAATAGAGGTTTCTTCACGAAATGATTGCCAGCATAGCTCAGTTGGTAGAGCGGCGCTCTCGTAAAGCGCAGGCCAGCGGTTCGATTCCGCTTGCTGGCTCCAAATTTAAAACGGCCACTTAGAGAAACACTCTAAGTGGCCGTTTTGCTTTTGGGACCCCAATGGGACGGTGATTTTAGTGATTGTATGTTGATGCAAGCTTGCGTGTAATCCGAGATTTTTGTGCAAATATAATGAGACTAATTTTTTGTGTTTTGTCGAAAATTTTGTGCAATCGAATAGGTTATACCTGCAAGTAATATTGAGATTTTTTATGGAGTGTGCGATCTATATCGTTTTCAATGTTGGTGCCGGACAAATTCTCTCAATAAATAGGTATCGTGACTTTGGTAAATTCGACATCCAGGGGCTTTGTGCATATAAGTTGAGCCAAGCAAAGACCCGACCCTCTTACTCGCTCTTTATGGGTGATATGCCAAACACAGTCAGGAATATAATGCCTATTCGCTCGTGCCATAGAAATGAGTTTCTCAGCCTAAAGGGTGATGCAAACACTTTTCTTAAAGGTACCTTTTTACCACCTAAAGGGACTTTCTAAGAGCTGAAAAGACCATTCTTTAGCGATATTACTTCATGAAATCAGACATCTAACCTGGTCCGACCCCAATTGCCATCCCCAATTGCCAATTGCCCCCACTTATGGGTCACCTTATCCTTTAAAGCCGAAATTTGATGAAATTGCCAAGGTAGTTCGCTTCGACCTTGAGTAAGATTGGTGATACTCTGACTCTAAAATTAGTCAAGTTGTAGGCGGGTCTCGTATGGGCCGGGGCCTGTATCGCTCGGTATGACCGTCACAGGCCCTGGTGTGGAGCTATCTTTCCCTTGGTGGCCTCGGTCGAGGTGGTGGTGTTGGTGACCAATCCCGTTTCTCTATTTCCTCCGCATCCGGTCTCGGTCGAGGTGGTGTTGGTCTTGGTGGTGTTGGTCTTGGTGGTGTTGGTCTTGGGTTGTTGTTCGCCATTCTCTTCTCCCATATTCTTGAAAGCAAAAAGTGAAATAAAAATGAGACCAGCTAAAAGGCTTATTGCTGATGCACAATGTAGCCAAGTTGAGAACCTCGAACATATACCGCCTATGACGACTTCATCATCGTATATTGTGCCATCGTCAATTTGCTTGATGGTTCTCTTATGTGCTTGGATTCCAAAAAGTATGGCACCCAACACAGTGGCAAGGCTTAATACGAATGCACCCCATGCTGATAAAAGTAGCATAGGGTTTACAATCTTTCCTGCCCCGACAATATCTTTCAAAAAGGTTATCGAAAGTGCAAGTGCTCCACCAGACAAGGTTACGATCAATTTATCATAACTCTCACTGAGCTTGTGTTTGATATCAATAATTCCTTTCCGGTATTCCCTAAGTTCCTCTTGGGATAAGGCTAACTCTTCATCTGTTATTTCAGTTTTGGGCGAGTCAGTCATTTTGTATCGGGCAGCAGTATGAGAAATTAATGAGATTGCCTGCAGTTAAGTTTGTCGACGCCAGGGTAACCTAACTAATTGTTTTATGCAATTCTTTCTTGAGTCTCAGTGATTCTCCCTATAGACCGTTCCCCTTGACACGCCTACCATCCACGCAATTGCGCCTATAACCGTTCCATTATTCTCATAGACACATGTCGTCCAGCTTTTATCCGACTTTCGCTTGAATGGCATTACTGTTCGCTCGTTTCTGTCTGTGTTGCACAGATGTCGATAATGTTTTGCCGCTCTTGCTGGGTATATTTTCTGCAATCAATTAGGATTCTATCCTTTAAGGTAGCATACTCAACGCCCATTTGTTTGAGGAACTCTGGACTTGGGTTTGGGTTATCACAGCTGGATAAGTGGTTTATCATATCTTTAAGGCTGCTGTTGACATCTGGTGTTAGCCCAAGAAGGAATAGTTCGTTGTAGCTGCCAGTCAATTCTTTAGAGTTGCACATAAATTCTCTTAACAGCTGGGTTTTTTCGGTTGGGTTGGGAGGGCATGTTGAAAAGTTGATATTCGAGTGAAAAACTGTAGTTGAAAGATGTAAAAATTTTAATATTGATTTCTTTTTAACCAAAAGTAGTTCTTCTCTCAAGTGTAATTGATTCTTTTTACCATCAATTTCTTGCTGTTTACTAGCAACTTCTGCATTTAGTTCTTTCATTGACTTGTTGGAGGGTGTTTCAGCACGGTCATGCATCAGCCAAAGCCTTATCAGTTGCAACAGCTAACTCAGAAAAAAACCGCAAGCATTTATCCAGCTCATCTCTTTTTATGATATGTGGCTTTGTTAAATCAGTCTGAGCTCTGTGAACAGCTTCGCCTCTTTTCTTAATCCATTTATTCAAGGTACTTCTCACCTGATCCGGATCATTATAATTGTTCCATATCCATCTCTCTGTAACATCAATCCCAAAAAACTCCTCAAATATTTTTTTCGTTTTCAGAGAATCTGGATTATGGAAGGTTTTCAAACGAAAAGAGAACTGTTCGAACATAAAATCGCCTAGGTGGCTCCCTTTCAAGACACCAAATTTACTGTTGAATAATTCTGTTGCCTTGTCTTCAACATAAGTTTCCCATGCTGTTAAAGTCATAATCAGAGTTGCTCTTTTTAGTACTTCCGGCGCTGAATCAGTACCTGATTTGTTTATTGAATCGAAACAACGCATAAGTTCTTCTGCATCGTTTATAGCAATTTTGAAATTTTGTAATGATATTGGCATAGTTCCTTTGAACTCCATTAATACTTAACAGCCTGCAGAAAAAGACTCAGAAAACCAGGGTAACCAAGAATGTTTAATTTTTTTCAGTTAATACCTGATAATTCTCACCAAAAAATCCCCCTCATCCACCCTTTCGAAGTCGGCGCGTAGGAATAGGGGACGAGGAAAAGGAGACGCATTTATTAAACCCTGAAGATAATCAAAAGAATCGCCTATACACCTTCGGTCAAGATTACTAGGAGATATCTTCACTCGAGCAAAGTTGACATCCAGAGACATTTTTCATATGAAATGAATCAAGCAAAGACGTGTTCCCTTTTCTTTTTCGTAACACCCAAAAGTGCTAACAAGCTTACAATTCCAGTAAAACCTCTTCAGATTTAGTGTTAAAGTGAGAGTTAATTCTGTTTATTGTCTCGTTAATCTTCTCAATGGCTTTTTCTTTATCTGGGTAAGTTTGCCAAATTGTGCTATTATTGCCCACCTGCTTGTCACAGTGTGGTACAAAATATTTTACAGGGTAAGCCTTACCTGTATTTACGAAGCGACTAAAATACAAAACAACAATACCTCTACCGGATTGACGCCAATATATTGCAAAAGGTGTGCTAAATTCATTATTATCGTAAGGTACAAGTCCCTGTTTTTCAATCAATCTTCCTGCAATGTCATAAATAAAACGGCCAGCTATTTCTGTGCGTTTTAATACTAAAACCCGGCCGTATATTTTGTAATCAGGCAGTCTATTTTCTATTAGCTTTTTCCACAGCGGTTCTCTATCAATAAAGTATTTTTTATCGTCATTAACAATTCTGTCAATGAGGTATAAGTAGTCATTGTTATTTGATTTATTCTCCATCAATTCCCACAACGAATGACGAATTCCTCTGCTAATTTTATATTCTTCTTCACCGAAGGATGTGGCCGAAAGTAAATGATCGTCAAAATTACATAAGCCAGCCACTTTCATCCAGTCAACTATAATTCTATCTATTGAGTTACCAGCAAAAAGAGCTCGCTCATCTCCTATGAGAATATTTAGTCCTACAGAGGAAAACTTTTCAATTTCTGCGTTGGTCGTAGCAAGTACTGATGCGCATATCCAATGACAATGACGATTCTCACTGACTTTTTGCAAGACATCCTGCTCTTGGTCTTTTGGAATGTGTAGGTCTAACAGTGCAACAAGATCTGTATTTCTGAAGTCCCAATTAAGAAAATACTTACTCCAAAATATAGGGGCATATCCTGTTTGCTCATTTCCAAAAACAACTGTGCAATTGAATCCCAGGTTTTCTAGTTGACGTTTTGATATTGCTGCGGACACGGCCCCATGTGGATTGCAATACGAAAATATAATAGCATTTTTATTTCTTTCTTTTTCTACCAGATGGTAATAACTTCTTTCATGAACAGGAATTATTTGAATTGGCCATGATATAGGAGTATTTATCATTTCATCGATCAGTCTGCCTAGTTGCAAACTAGCATGGTCGTACAAGTTCATAAATAACTCTATTCTCGTATCAATATTGCTAATATTAAATCGCAAAGCGAGAATATTCAGGACACTTAAATGGTGCCTTTCTTGTGGCTCGTAAAATTTGTGTACAATATCCTCTCTGGTTTCAAATTTATCACTTCGTCTATAATCTAGATCCATGCCATCAGCTAAGCGTAATATAGATGCCAGGAGGCCGACACGCATGCCCGTCATTTGACAAACATTTGCAGGATCATAATTTTTACGATGCCATTTGCATAACGTTGCAACAATTTCAGTTTCATTTTGATCAAAAGGCAATTTGTTACTATCTGACAATTCTTTTACTAGCTCATATGAGACTAGGTGGTGCTCTTCTCGATTCTTAGCCATTCCAATGTCATGCAGAAGAGCGGATGCCATCAATAAAGATCTTTCGTGATCTGTAAGGGCAAATAGGCTACTTAATTGTTTCGTTATTGAATGAACTCGTTGAGCATGCAAGGGTCCATGGTCATTCATTTGTAAAGAGTTCGCAAGCTCCTTTGCTGCTGACATATAAGGCAGACTCGCTTGATATACTTCAACTTCTTTCGAAAGGTTATACATATCAATTAATTTGAGTAAGGTGTGTTGTTATTTTTTTGGGAGTTTGGTAATTTAAGGATCAACTCTTCTGCTGTTTCTATCACTTTGTGATAACCAAAAGATTTTGCATAAGCATATTTTTCTTTCCGATTTATTAATCTAGATAGCCTTAGCGAATATTCCTTTGCTAGATTATTATTAATTTCTACAGATGGATCTATTTCATAAACTCCATAACTTGACAATTCACAATTATTTAATTTTTTTGTGCCGAATGATTTCTGATAATCATTGAAATTTGAATCTAGATCAGTACCTGGAAACACTAGCGCTGGTGAAACTGAAATTGCAGAAATTAAACTTTGATTTTCGCACAACCATTTCTCACTCCTATTAAGTGATTCCCTTGTATCCCCTGGATGCACCAACATATTGACTTTACAAAATATTCCCAGCTCATGGGCTTCACTCATTAATAAGATAGCCATTTCGAGATACTCTCTGGGACAAGAACTTTTATTCATTAATTTCAACATGTCGGGAGATGCAGAATCAATACCCAAATCGACTAGTCTGAGTCCACTTTTAAACAATTTTCTGAGAAGACCTGGTTGATAAGTGTCAACTCGCAGTAAGCGCCAACAGAACCGCATCTTTTTTCGCGCGCGGAGCTGTGTCATGATGGACCATCCAAAAACACTCAAGGAGGATGTCCATGACCAGGCAAAATATTCAGAAAGACCGGCAGCGCAGCAGAAAACACTGGCAAGCACATATATCTGCGCAAAGGAAAAGCGGTTTAAGCCGTGCTGCATACTGCAAAGAACATAACCTTTCATATCATGCCGCAACGTATTGGAACAGAAAACTATCAATACCTGAGCAGGAGCAGACTAACCTGGTGCCGGTGAGATTTTCCTCGAATATTGCTATCAATCCTGGTCAAACTGCTCGTTCAGGTTTGAAAGTCATCCTGCCCAATAAAATTGTGATCGAGGTTGGCGATGATTTTTCGCCTGCGACACTGAAAAAACTGCTGACAGCTCTGGAGATGAACCGCTGTTATCGACTTGCGCTTTCAGGTATCTTTTTTTTGGGATAAAATTTGGGGAATGACTTACTGAGCGGGTGAAACAAAATGAGAATTGCAAATGAAAACGATCTGCCGACAATTGTCTCAATATACAACTCCACAATTCCATCCAGACGGTCTACTGCCGACACTACCAAAGTAACAGTAGAATCAAAACTGAAGTGGTTCAGACAACATAGTCCTGACAATTGTCCACTCTTAGTCCACGAGGAGGAGAACAGGGTTGTCGCCTGGGTGAGTTTTCAATCCTTCTATGGCAGAGCCGCTTACGATCATACCGCCGAACTCAGCATCTATGTTTCACCGGAGTGTAGAGGAAAGGGACTTGGTCGATCTCTGTTGGCGGAGGCGTTGGGAATGACTCAACGATTAGATATCAAGACGATTGTTGGGTTTGTGTTCTCTCATAATAATCCGAGTATTAATATGTTGAAATCCTTTGGCTTCGAAGAATGGGGAAAGCTTCCCGACATAGCAGAAATGGACGGCAAGGAATTCAGCCTGTCAATTCTAGGAAAGAGGGTAAATCCATAAAGTGCAGGAACATTTGAGATACCAAGTGGGAATAACGATTACCAGGAATAAACTCTGGCAATACGATAAAATTTCTTCCCGGGTCGAAGATTACCGAAGAATGAAAATCTGGTGTAGAAGTCAAAACCTCTTAGGCGAGGTTATTGGCGTATTTTACAGCTTCGAGGTAACTTTCTCGCAATTTATTGTCTGTGAGCAATAGGTCGTTCTGAAGTCTCTTACACTCAGTTTGCTGATTTTTTTCAAAGGCTTCGGACAAACGGAGAAAACCTGTATAGGTATTCCCTTTCCCCAGCAGAGTGTCCTTTACCACTTCCCTGATAGGCAACTTAACCAGGATCTCCGACATTGGCATGTCCAACATCGCATTGAGCAGGGAGAAGAGTCCTATGATGAAGAGGTCACTACATTCACGTCCTGAAAGTGGTACTGAATGCCCAAGCAGCTCACAAAATTTGGCGCGAACCAAGACTAGTCGCACCAGTTCTTCCGGTTTATCGGTGGCCAGCTCCGAAATAACAATGAGCATGATAAACCGCCGCAGTTCCTTTTCACCAAGATAGGCCACCCCATGCGCAACCGACTTGACCTCCTGGAGACGGTAGAAATAGGCTGAATTCAAAAAGCGCATCAGTTTGTAAGTAACCGCGACATCCGTCGATATTATATCTCGCAATCGCTCGATATCGCATTCCTTTCTTGTTATTTCGGCTAGGAGCCTCAGCAAGTTTGCCTTAATCGATGATATTTCCCTGATCTTGATCTTTTCAGGTCTACAAAAAAAATAACCCTGAAAGTAAGAAAATCCCATACGATTGGCGAGCACAAATTCACTCTCCGTTTCAACCTTTTCGGCCAACAACTTGACCTGATGATATTTGAGATGGTTAAGGGTTCGGACCAGGGTGTTGAGGGGAGTGAGACGGACATCAATCTTGACAATCTTTACCAACTCGAGCAGGGGCTCAAATTTTTTGGCATAAACAAAGTCATCAAGAGCGAGGGTGTAGCCACTTTCCTTCAGTTTTCGACACACAGAGATCATCTCGGGTGTCGGCTCGACATTTTCGAGGATTTCCACAACGATCTTTGTTTGTGGAAAGTTTAGAGGTAGGTTGTTTTCCAGCAGATCCTTGGTGAAGTTGATAAAACAAAGACGATTATTTGAGATAATTTCTATATCGCCGGTAAGAAAAGCGCTGGAAAGAAGACTCGCAGTTGCCTGCTCACCGCTCACCTGCCCCAGCAGATTGCCGGAATCTCCGCGGTAGAGCAACTCATAGCCATAGAGTCTTTTATTGATATCCAGTATTGGCTGTCGGGCAATAAACTGTTCCATGCTCTGGCCTGTGGCCTGAACTCCCTATACTCTATATAATAAGGGTAATAGCTGGTGTGCAGGTGAAGCGTTAGATTGCTTCGCTGTCATTTTTTCCGCATCATTTTTGAAAAATATTTTATTACCTGCTCTTGATCCTCAGACTCCAAAAGAGTAAAGCGGATGGCCGTAAATCCATTCTTGACCCTCACAACCACTCCCTGTGCCTGGAAAACTGAATCTTCGCCAAGCAACGTAATGGAGACGAGGACCTTTTCCTGCATCGACAATGGCAGACTCGGTTGTTCAAATGCACAGCCTGCAGTAGAGACATTAAGCAGCACCGCCTCACCAGCATCATAGGCAGTTTTATAGCTTACTGGTTGATGACCGCAAGGGAATCTCAAAGCACGCCGTTTTGATTTCATATTTTTGTGTGAAATTATGCCAATCCATCTTTTCTAACTCCACTACTCTCCTTGAATTTTACTAGAACAAAAAGGAATCAAGGCAAACCACTCGAGTTTATCATAGAATTCAAGCCCAGCTCCATGTTCGTCACAACGTTTAACGATACCACTTAGTTTATCAATCGTAAGGCGACTATGAGCACCGTTTAGAACAATTTCTATCTCACATTTTGATGCTATAGGGAGATATTCAGTTGTTTCCATAAAGAACCCGGAGACACCCAGATCACGGATTTTTCCCCTAAACTGATTTTCATTAACATGATAAATCACCTCCGTATTTAATGGCATACGATATGCCCTTATGTGTCTATCTTTTTGATTCATCCCAATTCTCCTCGTAAATATTTATTGTGCGGTTGGTTCTATTGGCAGGATAGTTACACAATTACGACCGTTTGTTTTGGACAGAAAGAGTCCGCGATCAGCTGTGTCAATAAGTTCCTGCTGAGTTGCGCTATCATTTGGAGATAAATGGGCGCCTCCACAGCTGATGGTTATGTTGATCGGATCTTTCTGAACAGTTGTCGTCACTGAAGCGGCGCAGCGCCTCAACCGTTCGGCAAAAACTTTCAGTCCTGATTCGCTCGTTTCTGGCAGTATGACAGCGAACTCCTCGCCGCCGTATCTAGCGACTATGTCACTTGGTCGTATGGCTGCGGTGATGGCATGTGCAAGATTGATCAAGACATTGTCGCCTGCCGGATGACCATATGAATCGTTGACAACTTTAAAAAAATCGATGTCAAACATGATCAATGAAAGAGAGTGTCCATAGCGTTTTGCCCGGAGCATCTCTTTGCCGAGAATTTTATGAAAATAACGATGGTTGTACAGATTAGTCAGACCGTCACGATACGCCAGTTCTTCCAGCTTGACATTGACTTTTCTAAGTTCGTTAGCAAACTTCTCTGATTTTTCTTTTGAATGCTTGAGCTCCAACACCATTTGCTCGTAGGACAGGTTTAATTTGCCAAGCTCGTCATTGGCTTCCTCGAGCATCTGAGAATAAGACTTCATTTGGCCTGGATCAATTTCAAAAATTTTGAACAGGTCGAGACTCTTTTCGGCGACATCGTCCATTAACATTCTGATTTGCTCATCGCTGATGTTGCAGAAAGTCTTCATCTTTTTTTGTAATTCTATGACATTTTCTGCAGTTTCTGTCCCGCTGTAAATTGCAGAAAGCAGGCCTGCCACATAGAGCACAGAACATGTCTGACCAATTCCTTCAGGGGCAAGATCTGGTTCATGGTGGTACCGAACCGGTATTACAATAGATTGGGGAATTCCCCAGCTCTCAAGTAATGTGCTGCCGAGTTGTTGGTGATCAAACTGATACATCTTTTGTTCGGCTTGAATCAGGTTGCTTCCACCATCTAGGTTGCACTCCTCTAATATGACAACATATTCTTGCCCTTTGCTGAGATACATTATTAAAATCCCAATGTCTTTCAATAGGGCAGTAACGAAAATATTTTCATCTTTTTCGTGCAGGATGCCCATAACAAGTTCAGCTGCAACTGCTGCTGTAACTGATCGGCGCCAGAAATAATCAAAATCAAAAGGAGATTCTTTCTCACCACGCAAATTACCGGCGATGACAAAAGAGAGGGCAATGTTTTTAATAACATTGGTACCGAGTATGGACAAAGCTCTGTGGACATTTCCAATATCATAGGGCAACGAGTAAAACGCCGAGTTGGCAGTCCGCAGTAATTTACCTGTAAGTGCCGGGTCTGCGGAAATTATTCTTTCCAGGTCGTTTAAAGAACTCTCATTATTTTGGATCGTCTTGAGGATCTGCGCGGCGATAATAGGTGGAGAAGGTAGGTTGATTTGATCACTTATCAGCAGTTCAATTTCCGAGATCGAAATGTCTGAGACCATCTTTTTACCTTATGAGGGTTGTTTAAAAATATTTATTATTATCTTAATTGATGAAACATAACGAATAAATTCAGGTTGTCAAAGAATTTTTGATAAGTGCTATTCCTCCATGGCCTGTCATCTTTATAACACAGTTAAAAGGGAAGGAAATCAGGATTCTGATCAATACCCCCTTGAGGGATATAAGGTACAAATTACTTTAGAGAGGCCAGTGCAGAAAGAACCAATAAAAGTACATTATAGTCCAGTGGTTGGTTTAGTTCCCTGGAAACATCTTGGACTTAAGGGGAGGTGAAAGAGGGCGACGCACAGCAGACATTTATGCTATGAGTTTGAAGATTGTTTTGCTTCGTAATGGCAACATAAATTTCATGGCAAAAAATGTTGCCAGGCTATCCGCTATAATGTGAGCCATTACATCTTATTAAGTCATAAAACAACAACTTGATTTCGACCATTTTCTTTGCCCACATAGAGTGCTTTGTCAGCAAGGGTGATAAGATCATAAGGTTTTTCCGGTTGATGCTTTTTCAACGAGACTGCCCCAATAGTCACGGTTACAAAGGCATTGTTCTCTTTTAATTTTTCATTGACACAATACAACCTGATTTTTTCTCCAGTCTGTATTGCCCCTTCTATATTGGTTTGTGGTAGTATAATGAGAAATTCCTCACCTCCATAGCGAAATACAAAATCGGAGAGGCGTATAGATTCGCTGAGTATATTTGCGAAATTACGGAGTACGGTATCCCCGTATTCATGTCCATATATATCATTTACTTGCTTAAAATGGTCTAAGTCCAGCAACAAGCAAGAAAGATCTGTATTGTGACGTTTGCTACGTTGAAACTCTTGTTCCAGAACAGTTGTTAAATGTCTGCGATTATAGAGTCCCGTCAGTTCGTCTGTTATGGACATTATTTCTAATATTTTCTTCTGCTGCAGCAGCTTGGCTTGCATTTTTTCAAGCTGTTGTTTACTTAACCTTAAAAGTTCAATATTTTTTTGGCGCTCGGTAATATCCAGAACAACTCCCTGATAATGAGTTATCCTGCCACGAATATCTCTCTTTATGTAAGTATTATCATCTATCCATTTGACCTGACCTTTCCGAGTTTTTATCCGGTAAGGCGCATGTTGAAAAGACTCCTTTTGAATATCCTGACCAGCTTGTTGGACTTCTTTCTTAACCCGGTCCAAATCTTCTGGATGTATAATGTCACTATATGGAATTTGTCCATGGATGAATTCTTTAGCAGAGTATCCACAAAGGGAGCGTACATTTTCCGAAACAAAATCTACAGGCCAACCTTTTTCATTACGCCAAAGAAAAGCTATAACAGGACTGCGATTGATAATTTGGTAAGCATCGTGAAGATTTTGTTCCGACTTCTTCTGCTGCAGAGATCTGCGCAAAACTCCGACGAGGTGGTTCGGATTGCAGGGTTTAGTAAGATAGTCAAATACCCCTCGTCGTAAATCAGCCATTCCCTTTTTTGCATCGTTCTCCCCAGAAAGGATTATGACGGCTACCTCAGGATGCTGTTCAATAATATTTTGGGCAATAACATGACCATTTATGTCAGGCAAATCGATATCAAGAACGACACCGTGATAATTTCCAACATGCAGAGCCGATAGACCGTCTCCACCAGAATGAACAGCATCGACTTGAGAAAAACCATCAGTCTCCAGCAGAATTTTCAAGCTTTGGCAAAACCGGGGTTCATCATCAATAATGAGGATAGAATTTTTCATTGCCTGTACGAATTATCCAGTAGGTTAGAGTTATAAATTACCCTTGATCAAACAGGTGATGACAGCTTGAATTTCTTCCCCACAAACGCATCATTCTGCATTCGATCACAGTTGATATATTTTTAACATAAATTTCGAGAAATATCTGAGAAAGATGCCACCAGCAGAAGAGCAGAACCTTGAGGTTAAATCTTGAAGAGCTTCAAATAGAAGATTGTTCCAAAATCTCAGAGATGCTCTGTGCAATCAGAGATATGATTTATCTCACAGAGCGGGAACTCAAATTTCCCAAATATCAGTGAGTTGAATCCAGCTCCATCTTTCTTTATTTCAAGAAAAATGCAGTCATAAGAGTACGCAAGTTTACGACAACAGTCACCACGTTAAATATAGAGAATGTAAAGACAATGAACGACAGACTTAAGAAGAAGAATTTTGTATTTAATATCCTGATGCTAACAAAAAAAACTATGAAAAAAATACATTTTAATTAAAACCTAGCCGCGGACGAATTCTCTTTTTTTTGCAATACTTGTTGTGATATCTATTGATATTATTTTGAAATTGTCTAATTTCCTGTATAGATAAATAAATCGTAAGCGCCTAATCAACTACACTCAAGAAGCGCGGGTAAGCCCATCTGCTGAGGTGTAACATTCCAGGGTAGCAGAGCCTCATAGTCCTCAAGCGAAGAAGCCATTGGCAGCATTTCAAAGATATAACGCAAATATGCATATGGCTCCAGATTGTTAACCTTGGCTGTTTCGATCAGGCTGTAGAGTAACGCACTGGCTTCAGCACCTTCGGGGGTGCCGCTGAATAACCAATTCCTCCGGCCGATTACGAATGGTCGAATGCTATTTTCAGCCATGTTGTTGTCCGGCGAAAGATTCCCGTCCTCTATATACCCCACAACCCGCTTCCACTGGTTGAGAGTATAAGAAATCGCTTTGCCAAGCAAACCCTTAGGCGGTGTTTCCAGCTTTCGCTTGGACAACCATTTTTCAAAATCATCAAGAATAGGCTTGGCTTTCTCCTGTCGGATTTGATAAATCTCTTTCGGTGACAGCTTCTGTTCGCGAGCCTCTTTTTCCAGCTTATACAGGCTCTTGATATAGCTGATCGCCTTGTCGGCGCTGCCGGCTTTCCGGTTCTTGCCTTGAGCTTTGATCACGTCCATAAATTTACGGCGACAATGAGCCAGGCAACCAATATGGCGGATGCCTTTCTTATGATCAAGAAAATCATAGCCGCTATATCCGTCCGTCTGCACGTACCCTTGAAAACCACGCAGGAATTCCTTGACGACATCACCGCTTCTGGTCGGATGATACTGATAAATAAGAACGGGTTTTTCAGGATCACCTCGCCTGAAAATCCACATATAAGACTTGGTAGTCGGATCTCGGCCGGGTTCCTTCAAGACTTGCAGGGGAGTTTCGTCAATGTTGAGATAAAAAGCGGAAAGAACTTCATCTTGGAGCAGGTTAAGTAACGGTTGACAGACATCTGCAACCTGCATGGCCCAGTTGCACATGGAAGTTCTCGATATTTTCACGCCCAGCCGGATAAACTGTTTTTCCTGCCGGTAAAAAGGAGTGTGATCGACAAACTTGGCGGTCAGAATATAGGCCAGCAAGCCCGGAGTGACTATGGATTTCGGGATAATCTGTGGGTGGACTGGAGCAATTTTGACTGAAGGGCCGTCATCTCCAACACCTTCACAGTTTTTGCAGGCATACTTGGGACGGATATTACGGATTACCCGAATCTGTGCAGGAATAATATCAAGCTTTTCGGAAACTTCCTCGCCGATCCTGGTCAGTTCACAACCGCAGCTACAGATCTTGTCCGCGTCGGCAATGTCGTGGATATGCTCAACTCTGGGAAGATCTTCAGGCAAAGCCTTGCGGCCGCTTTTTTTGCGAATATGCGCGGGAACAGGAATTCTTTGTTCCTCTTCATTCTTTTCTATATCGACAGGTTCCGGCATGTCAAACAGCGGCAACGGTTGAGGGCCGTCTTGGTCTTTTATCTTTTCGCTTTTTCGACCAAACAGTTGGGCGCGCAGGAGACTGATCTGCTCCAGCAGAATACCGGTTTCCTTGTCGTAATGATCCTGAAAATCAACCAGCATTTGTTTCAGCTGGACCGGGTTATCAGGCAATGTGGAGGCATCAACTTTCATGCTTGGAATTATACATTAACATATTGTTTTTGCAACATATAAATGATTTTATGTCATGGATTTATACGATAATTTTTGATGCGCATCACGTTGATTGATGGTTAATCCATCCAGTAACCAGGACAACTCGCGACCGCAAATACCAAGCACACTTTCCTTCGTCTCAGGCCATCGAAACCGATTTTTTTCCAATCTTTTTTGCCACAGGCAGAATCCACTGATATCCCAATATAGAATCTTAATGATGTCGCGTTTACGATTGCAAAAAGCAAAGAGGTGGCCGGATAAAGGATCAAGTTCCAGTTGGTCGCTCACCAGAATCGACAGACCGTTGATTGATTTACGCATATCGGTAATGCCGGTGGCAATGTAAACTTGAGTAGGATGGGCAGGTGCAAACATTATCGCCGCTCCAGAACGGTAAGAAGCCTCATCAGAGTTTTCGGAGAAAAATTTTCTCCGATTTCCACCGCGATTTTATCCGGCAGGATAATTTTTAAAGCAGTTCGTGCCGGCTCGATACTACCCTGGTTAATAAGAGCTTTCAAAGGTACTGGTACGAGGGTGGTCTCTTTGCTCGCTGCTTTTGTGGTGGATAGTTTTCGCTGCCAATATGTCAGCGTGTGGTAGGAAAGCTTATGCTGTCTGCAGTATTCTGCCCGGGTGAGACCGCTTTGCTTTAGCGCCCCGACATGCACTTTCCAATGCCGCGGAGTATTGTTGGATCGATTTTGTTGCTTGGGTGGTGACAATGTCATGGGCATCCTCCTTGATAATTTTAGGTTGCCTCATTGTGACATAGTCCCGCAGGTGAAAAAAGATGTGGTTGTCTTGGCGCTTACAACTCGCATTTCTGTTCGCCATTCGATTGAATCAACTGCATTTCCTAATGTTTTATAAAGTATTTCAGCATCTTTGAGATTAATGGAGAAATTCGACGCCTGCATGTAAAATTTCAAGGGCTGATGATCATATTGACTCAACATTGCCTTAATTGATTTACATATAGATGAAATTTTACGTGCTCGATAATACATCCTATTGAATTTAGTATTAGCACAAAAAGTGCATCTATAAGGACATCCTCTTGAATATTCTATGGATGGAAAAATTGATTTGAAATTTGGATAGAGTTTGTAATCATAGAGATCGATATTCCCCATATCTAACACTTGGTACTTCATCACGCCTCTAGAAATTCCGTTCTCAGTTTTGAGTAAACAATTTTTTGGTAACTTCTGAAGATTCCAACTACACAAATCACTACCATACTCTTTCCATTGTCTAATTACTAACCAAAGAGCTTCCTCTCCTTCTCCACTTATTACGACATCTGATCCAGCAAAAATTTCAAATGCTCCCTCCTTCAAATGACCTATATAGTGCTGACCACCTAGAACGACTAAATTGTTCGCATTTTTAGATTTTATTTCTGGGATAATCCCATTTACAGAGGGTCCATTAAATGCGGAGATCACAGAGATGCAGCACAGATTTTCTGATTTAATGGCGAGGTTACCAGGAAAAGCATGAGCAAAATTCGTTTCCTGGCAATCAACAATCTCAGTTACAATTTTTTTTGAATAGAGATACTGATGAATGGAAAATAGTCCAAAATTAAAAAAAACCTCCTGGTTCTTCAAGCCATCGTCTGATAACTGCTCGTTTTTTTGCACTATTCTTGTGGGATTTATCAAGTATATATTATCAAGAGACATTTGCTTTCTTTACATTTGGTGTCGATATTATTGTATTTTTCTGGCATTTTAGGCTAAAAAATTTACATATTTCCAATCAGTCTTTCCCGGTTCACAGGAGGCATTTTGACTTTGATAACGCGAGGCCGAATTCCGGGAACACTTTACTGAATTATTTCTTCCCAATGGGTTGGTGAAGATATTTTCAATTTAGACAGATCATAACAAAACAATATCGATCTTGGAGCACATGCAAAAATCATGAACAGGCCTCGAAATGTCAGACAATCATACTGTCAAATCTGATTATCGACTGCTTACTTGGTCCCTCTATGGATCGTTAGTATTTATAGTATGTCATCGTTTATTTTGGAAAAACATTTAATTTTGGTTTTCCTTCTGCCGATCTTCCTTCGGGGGTACTACCCTAAGAATTGGCTGCTTTGTCTCATTTTTCTGTCGAGGTTTCTGCGAGATTCTCTAACAGTTGCTCAACTCGTTCCATTCGTTTGTTCATCGCTCCCATATTTTGCTGCACGTCATTCATTTCATTTTCCATTTTCACAGCAGAGTGAAATGCCTTAATGCTCGCCACCAGGATAGGTTTATATTCAGTGTCAGATTCGAATATTTCCAGGTCCATGAAGACTATTTCTTTGATGGTGAGTGATTCATCCTGTTGGGAGATATTAACTGGTTGATTTCCTGATTTTGTCTTTTGTCCTTTAGAAAATGGTTCGCCAGTGCCATCAGCCAGCCAATTGACGTTAAAACCAAAAAAATCACCAATCTTCAGGAGAGTTGTTCTTCTTGGATTTCCAATTTTTCCAGACAGCCATTCACTTATTCTTGCCTCATTGATTTAAAGACTATCAGTCAAATCTCTTTGGCTATTTTTTTATCATCGACAATACTCTGTAATCGTTCAGTAAATGTTTTCATAACTTACTGCCTCTTCGTATACTTTCGCTTTGCTCTATTCTACTCGCAACAGTGATTAACAAATCAATGATTACAAAGCAGGAGCCATGCTGTCAGAGACCATCCAAAACCTCACAACAGCTAACGAAATATTCCATGCTTTCCTGATCAAGGATAGCCGCAACGCTCTGTCGAAATTCGCTGACAGCAGCGGCTTTACCAGACCGAATATTTCGCAACACATCCACGGTCACCGCAAAAACCAAAAGATTCTGCAACAAATCGCCAACCATCTTGCTTGCGGAATTTACGGCGTCATGCCGGATAAAAGTGAAACAGGCCAGAACCGGCCAGAAAGAAAGGACAACTTGAAAGAAAAATGTCCCGTTCCCCGACGCAGTTAGGGCGTTAAATGCTTGGCGGCGCATAACAAACTAACGGGGGACGGGCGTTTTGGCAATGAAATTCAAGTTGGTGCTCTACACCGTATGTTTATCGACCTCATTTTCATCAAAAGGAGAAGTTGTGATACCCCGAGAAACCAAACTCCCACGCGACTATGAAGTGTTGGACCTAGTTCTCCAGCGGGGTGATGCCGTCGAACTGGCCCGTCTGCTTTCTGTTTCTCCCCAACTTGTTCAGGCCTGGATCACCCGATAAAGACGTTTGGGAAGATGACCCAATGAGCAGATACATAGCTGATAGCCGGAAGTTGCACTGCCGATATTAAACCAGTAAACCGAAACTATAAAGCAACTCCGATCACAAGTTCTCCATAGAAAACTACGGGTAGTGAAAAAGTCCTGCAGCAATTCCACCTTACCTCTGTTTCGCTCGGACAGGGATTTCTTTATTGGTTTGCACTTGGTCTTATATCTGATTATATTAATAATAAGTTTAATAATCTTGTTTATGCCTATTATATATTAAAATTAAGGTGATCGAGTGATTAATTTTGCAATGACGGATCGTGCTATAGCAAAAGAACTTGCCAACCGTATAAAGCAACACAGATTAAACAAAGATTTAAGCCAGAGAAATGTTGCCGAGTCTGCGGGGATCTCCATCACAGCCGTTCAGGGTGTCGAGAAAGGCGAAAGCACAATATTGACGCTTATCAAAGTGTTAAGGGTGTTGGGAGCTCTTGATTCCTTGGAGAGTTTTTTGCCCGAAATAATGGTGAGCCCAATTGCATTGGCTAAATTAGATGGGAAAAAACGAAAAAAAGCATCTGGTAAAAGAAAGTAACAAGGAATGCTTATGAGCACCGCATCTATCAAATTGTGGGGAAAAAAGGTCGGAGCCGTTACCTGGTTAAAAGAAAGAGGTTATGCAGCTTTTGAGTATGAGCCATCTTTTTTAGTAAAAGGCATAGAGCTTTCTCCTCTACATTTAAGTCTTGCGGACGGGAAGGCAGGCCGTATTTTCTCTTTCCCGAATCTTGACCGGGAGACGTTCAAAGGACTGCCCGGGCTATTAGCCAATTCACTCCCCGATGATTTCGGCAACAAGGTTATCGACTCGTGGCTTGCAAAACAGGGTCGTCAAAAAGGATCGTTTAATCCAGTGGACAGGCTCTGTTACATCGGCGGCAGAGGGATGGGCGCTTTAGAGTTTATCCCCAGCATCGCTCCAAAAAGTTTGAATAGCTCTGTCTCTGTTGAAGTGAAAAAACTATTGGATCTCGCCCAGGATGTCCTGGCTGAACGTACTCGTCTTGATGTTCGATTAGATGGTGCAGATCAGGATAAAGCAGAAGCAATGCTCGATATACTTCGAGTTGGTATCTCAGCCGGTGGAGCTGTGCCAAAAGCGGTAATAGCAATCAACGATGAAGGTCACATAGTATCGGGCCAAACAGAGGCGCCGGAAGGATATGAGCATTGGATAATAAAATTTGACGGTATATCACCTGATGTCCGGGAAGGTTTTGGCAAATCAACAGACGGATGCAGGGTTGAATATGCTTATTATCTAATGGCTCAAGAAGCCGGTATCAACATGACGGAATGTCGGCTTCTGGAAGAAAATGGCAGAGCCCATTTTTTGACAAAGAGATTTGACCGACATCATAACGAAAAGATTCATGCTCTCACTCTTGCCGGTATCGGTCACTTGGGTTGGAATCCCCCGGGTGCCGTTGGTTACGAAAGCGCTTTTCAGGTGATGAGAACATTAAGACTCCCTTACATCCAACAGGAACAACAATTCCGTAGAATGGTCTTCAATGCTATTGCCAGAAACGTGGACGATCACGTGAAAAACATTAGTTACCTAATGGACAGATCCGGCCAATGGCAACTTTCCCCTGCTTACGATATGACTTTTTCTTATAATCCGGATGACGGTCTTGGCGAACTCCATAAGATGACCATCAACAACCGACAGGATAATTTTGTCTTTGATGATTTCACTGAGGTTGCTTACAACATGGAGATCAACAAAGCTGAAAAAATTGTCGAAGAGATAGTAGGTGTAGTAACCAGATGGCCGGAGTTTGCCGGTAAGGCTCAGGTCTCTCCGGACGTGCAAAAGTATATTGGCAATCTGCACCTCAGCTTGAACAGCCTTGATCATAGTTTCTCAATGAGTTGATTCCAGACTCTTTGAATCTCTTTTTTGATTATCTGGATTGTTGACTTTCAATAATCTCGCAACAGAAAGAGGGGATATTTTTATTTCCTTTGCCGCCGTCCCCCGTCGGTTTCACCAAGTCTTATGTGACACCAACAAATAAATCCGTCCCCTTTAAGGTCTACTTTAGGCTCTACCTGGTCGCTACCTCATTTCACTCCCTTCAATGTGATCGTTATTGTTACGAAAGCACTCCATTCATGGCTCCCCATGTAGAGGCCTGGACACGATCATTGACTCCAATTTTGTTAAAAATGTGAATAACATGACTTTTGACGGTATGTTGAGAGATCTGAAGCTCTGCGGAGATTTCTTTGTTGGTGGCGCCGTGAGCGATCAGGCGAAGTACTTCGATTTCCCGTTTGGATAGAGGTGCGGGGAGCGCCGAATTTGCGGTATCGAAATTTGCATTGTTGTCTTTTTCATAAGAAACCAAACGCGATTGCAGGTCCTGAATTCGAGCCTCGCTTAAGTTTACCTTTTGATGCAGGCAATCGGAATCAATATCGAAGGAAACCATTTTGACGACATTTCCCTGCCGGTCGTACACTGGATAAGTTGCCCGTTCCTCCATCGGTCTGCCCAAATGGGGGCAGTTGACAATCGATGTGTATTGGCGTGAGAGGGCTGCGGCAAAGGCCATGCAGGTGGTATAGCCGCAAACCCGGCAATTCGAGCCGGGTAGCAGTCGATAAATGTCCAGAGCCGAGGAGGGTTTGAATTTTTTGTGACTGGGAGTTATACTCCCGCTTCTTTTAGAAATATCTTCTATGAAATAAAAGAGTTTCTCTAAAAACACCAACGCTTGAGCCATATCGCCAATTGGTGCAAAAACACCTTCCATGGCATAAAAAGCGCAAAGTCGTTTTTCGAAGACAAAATTTATGTAAACAGGTTTTTCGTATAATCGGCTTCGATCTGCCACTGCATTTATATAGGGAAAAAGCGGTGATAGGTCATTGCTCATTTGAAACCTGGCGCCATAGGCCTCACAGGTAATTTCTGTATCGTTCCCTGTTAAGGGACCGGATGAGAAAAGCATCAGGGTATCGCGGGACCTTGAAAAATCCATTTTCTCCAAACAATTAACTCCGTTCATTTTTAAATATCCTTGAATGCGGCCTTTGCAGGAAAAAAATGGGGGCATCCCCCATTTGGGCGATTTCAATACCTTGCAACTTCATTATAATTCCCCATAATACGGTTGAGTTCAACCGCAATATTCAATTAACAATGCAGATGTTGTGGATACTGTACGATAACAATGGATGAATTTTTCCTTAGAATTTGAGACGCCAAAGTTGGGATGTCTGTAAAGAAATAAGCATAACTAAAGAGGAGCACGATGGCACAGTTCAAAACGCTTATGGATGTTTTAAAGTTGCTTGAAAAAAGCAATTGCAGAAAATGCGGCGAAAAAACCTGCATGGTTTTTGCGGCAGCAGTCTTCAATGGTAATCGGACGTTGGCCGAATGTCCACAGGTGCCGGCAGAGATTGCCCGTGAATATACTGCCCAGCCGAAAAAACAGGAGGCGATCGATCAGGATAGGGAAAATCAACTGGTCGAGCTGAAGACAAAGGTAATGAAAATTGACCTGAAAGAGACTGCTGCACGTATCGGCGCAGTGTATGACGGGAAAAAATTGATCGTTAGAATCATGGGTAAGAAGGTTGAGATAGATTCCTATGGCGCGGTGGCCACGGATATTCATACGACACCTTGGGTGATGGTCCCGCTTTTTAACTATATTCTTAACTGCAAGGGCATACCAATCAAAAGCCGATGGGTACCACTACGGGAGCTGCCGAGTGGAAGAGACTGGTATCGGTTGTTTGGACAGACATGCGAAAAGCCGATGAAAAAGGTGGCCGATACTTATCCGGATCTATTTGCCGATCTGGTAGAAATATTCAATGGTCAACCGGTAAAGGATCACTATCAATCGGATGTGGCCCTGGTCATTCATCCACTGCCACTGGTGCCGATCCTGATCTGTTACTGGCACCCGGACGAGGGACTGGCATCGGACTTAAACCTCTATTTCGATGAATCTGCCGAAGATAATTTGGGTATCGATGGCATTTATTCCCTTACCACCGGTATTACACGGATGTTTGAAAAACTGGCCCTCAGGCATGGAAGCCCCCTTAACTGAAGGAAAAAATGGAGAGGAGGATTGCAAATGACCGAAAAAGCACCTGTTTTTGATAAAATCATAAAGGATTATCTTCGCCAGGTTGCACTCATTGAAGCAAAAGAAGAAATGGCTGCATCATTGGGGGTTTCCGTGATTAATGATGGATATACAATTCCTTTTTTTAAGAACACGTACACAATCACAACTGACAGGATTATCGATGCAGACGGGGAAACCGCCGGCCACGCCATAGCGGTCATCTTATGTAAATACCTATTGCTCTGCCCCAATCTGCCATCAAATGATTTCAGCCTGGTAACCTACAAAGATTTCAAGGATGCAAATCCTTATGTAGGCGGGTTTCGAAATACGGTAGAACGACCGATTGAAGGCTATTTTGAGAACTGTTTGCCTAAGTTGGAAAAAAGATGCCTGGATTTAGGAGGTCATCCTTTTGCTACCGAGGTTTCCTGTGAGCTGGCTTTTAAATTCCAGGCCCTCCCTCAGGTACCTGTTTTTCTGTTGTTCAACGATGCCGATGAGGATTTCCCGGCTCAGGCGACACTTCTTTTTCAGAAAAGCGCGGCTTCTTACCTGGATATGGAATGTCTGGCCATGATTGGCTCGTCCCTGGCCTATCGCCTCCAGAAGAAGTGAAAGATCAAAGAAAAGAACAGGCCTGAAGCTAATGTTGAAGGTGAAATTCTTTTCCTGCATGGTTCAATGGTTGGGTAACTTTTTTACTTATTTTGAGGGGATATCTAATGAATAACGAAAAATGTAGCGATCCGTTTCTTGTAAAAAGACTCATCAAGTACGATGAATGGTTAGATAACGGACAAATTTCATATTCTTCAAAGGTACTGCCCGTTTCAGAATCTTTTAGCACAAAACAATGGGTTCTCCCGACAGAGCAGGTGATGGGGATACTTCACGAAGCGAAATCGGTAGCGGTTCAGAATTGTCAGTGTCGGACTCATTACAAAAGGTGTGATAACCCGTTAGAGGTTTGTTTTTTGTTCAATGGTGTCGGCGATACTTTTGTGAGAAAAGGAAAGGCTCGTCACGTTAATTTAACAGAGTCCGCTGAAATATTAAAAAAGGCAAATGAAAGCGGCCTTGTCCATCTCGGTCTCTATATGCCTGAGCATGAACTCTTTGCATTATGTAGTTGCTGCTCCTGCTGCTGTCACGATTTGCAGATTGTTCAACAATTTGACCGAAAGGATTTAATGATCCATTCGGAATATAGAGCAGTCACGCTTTCTGATGATTGTATTCATTGTGGTGTCTGCGTTGATAGATGTGTCTTTGGAGCCCGCGTCCTTCATGATGGAAAAATGAAATATAGTACTTCGGCGTGCCTTGGCTGTGGACTTTGTGTAACGACTTGTCCTGCCGAGGCAATATCTATGGAAGTGCGAGAAGGTTGATGCTTGAATGGTTACGATTACTTGATCCTCCATTTTAGAAAACCCCGTTTGCACAGGATGCAGATTTTCGCTGGATTCAAAAAGAGGGGGTAGCTTCGGTCGTTTTTTCACGCAGCAGTGCATAAACAGCTTCTTTCTTGTTTTTGTCTATTCTCGACCATGGCAAGAAAAGCATCACTGCCAAGGGGACGGCCATTTTTCTCATGCAGATAAAATAAATCCGCCTCATTCTCAGGCCTGGTTTCGGCAAGAAAGTCTCCCCACTGCTTTTCAACGAGTTCAAGCAGCGGTTTTGCCTGTACTAGGGAATCGTCATTTTTCATGATATGTGCCCGTGCGCTGCTCCACTGCCAATCTTCCGGTTGGTTAACATAGCCTCTTTTGACCGGGTTAATCTCAATATAGCGGGCACAGGCAATCAGATATTGTTCGTCCAGCAGATGTGAAGAGAACCGTCCCTGCCAAAACTGTCCTCTGTTGCCGGTTCGGTGGTTTATGTATTTTGTGTATCGGCCGTGCGTAGCTCTTAAGCAGTTGGATAAAGAGTTCCTTCCAAACGGAATGGCAATGAGATGCACATGGTCAGGCATCAGGCAGTAGGACCAAATCTCCACACCATGCCGACGGGTGCATTCAGACATTATCTCGAGATAAACTGCATAATCGTTCTCATTCAAAAAAGTTTTTCGGCCATGTAATCCACGCTGGATAACATGATGAGGTAAATCAATTATCGTCGTTCTTGTCATATCCCTGGATATCCGTAATCATGGCAGCGCTTGTCATAGGTTCCCCTGTCCCTGTTGAATGGAGTAATGCTTGATACTTTTGTTTTACGCATCCATCCTTCCAATGTTACTCAAGAAATAGTGATCTCCGAGAAATTGCCAACACACACGGTGCCCGCCAATTTCTTTTCATCTCCGTCGACGCACTTTCCTGAACGAATTAATATTCCATTGGCACCGAAATTTAGTGCTCCTGCAATGTCAGTTGACCAGTCATCGCCTACAACAATCAAGTCATCTGCGGCACAAGAAAGCTTTGACCGTGCGATTTCAAAATATCCAGGTGAAGGCTTACCGAGTACCAATGTCGGTATATCCGAAAGGGCGTCAAATAGACTGACAAAGGCACCAGTGTCGACGTGTCGAATTCCATTTTTTAAATAGTACTTCGATCCCGAAGCTGAAACCATTGGAATTCCCCGTTGAATGAAGCCAAACGCCTTCTGGATTGTGTCGTAGGTCGCGTTGTTTTTTTCGAAGCGAACGTTATAGTTTTTGGACGAACCACTCGTAGGTTCCAGTCATTGTAACCGTTCCGTCTTGAGTAGTAACGTCAACGATCACAGCAAGAGAGGCCCGGCCTTTTTTATCAAGTTGTCGTTCAAACTGGTCTTTTTGTTCTGGTGTGATTTCCGCTATTGCCGTGATGTCAGATGAGGCTGGTTTCTTAAATTTAACTTCTGATTTTCTAAGAACCGGTACAACACAATTTTCCAGATGAGGAAAATTCTTCAGCAGACTAAGGCCACTGCATGCTTCAGCAAGAGCAAACTGTGCGCTCGCGTGAAAAGTTCCTAAATGATTTTTCAAGTCGTCTTTGAATTCAAGATACAGGCCTGCATCATCATCATCTTCTTCATTTGACTTGATCTCGATAAATTTATTGAAAGGGATTTCAGTTATTTTCATGCGAAGCTCTTTTTTGCTTTTCCGATGATCGTTTTGTTTGATAGCCAAGGGTCCGTCGCATCGCGACCACGAAGTTTGCAGGGCCTACGTGGAGCTAGCGGTTATGGCATTAATTTCTCTCCTGTCAGTCCTTGTGGGAGAGTAGAAAATTCGAGATATGAAGGACAGCAAATTCAATTGCTTCACAGGTAATCTGTTCACAAATATGAGGTGGATTGTCGGGGGTAAATCCTTCCGTCCTTAGTCCTTTGCAAAGCAAACTGCCAAACCTGCTTTCAAAGTTCCCAGCGAATTCCGCGCAAGCATCTATTGTAATATGATCCTGTATCCGGCTTTGCCTGCCGAAGATTCCCATAAACATAATTGTCCCTTCAACCAAACCGCATTGCGCACCATACTTGCCTGCTCCATGCATAGCCAACGCAGCATCAACTGTTTGATCGAATAATTCGATATTAAAGATTTCAGATAACAGACATAAGGCTGTGGTTGCACAGTTTCTGTCGTGTATCCAATAGAATTGTGAAACTTTTTCGCCGACAAATTTCGTTATATCTTCGGGATTCAAATTTTTTCCTTATGGCATAAACCATTAACTGTTTGCTGAATCTTCATTCTGCCAACGGTATCGGATATCGGCAAGGAAGCTATACCCATGCTTTTCGAACCCTAAAGATTCATAGAAATGATGAGCTCTCTCTCTTTTCACATTTGATGAAAGCATCGCTTTGTAGCACCTTTTTGTGCGGCTATTTCAATGGCATGCGTCATCATAAATTTTCCAACACCCTGTCCCTGATGAGTAGGGGCCACCGCTACATCTTCGATGATTGCCGAAGGTGCTGCCAGATGGCCAAGGTTATCCATGATAAGTGACGAGAATGTCCCAACAATTACACCATCTAAATCAGCTACACAAAGAGTATTGTCGGGATATTTGTTTATACATTCAAAAATACTCTCAGCTTTTTTTGGAGATACAGGTCCAGACTCCATCAGAGTAAAGGCTTTGCTCAGTTTCAATTCACGCCTAAGAGTACCTCATGATATTTCTTGTCCGACGGTCAAGCCAAACAATAGATAAAAGGAGTCTTGAATACTGTCGTTCTTCCTCACCGATATTCCGGATCGACGAGTTTGTAGCGTATGCGAAGAACTCCGTCGTCGAAATTTTGGGAAATAATCTGGAACTTGCCTATTTCTGATGTATTATCTACATGTTCCCCAATGCATGGGCAGGAATCAAAGTCACCGATGTGCACTATGCGAACGGTTTCGACTTCGTCCGGAAGACGAATGAGGTTGAAATTCCGATCAGCTTCCTCCAGGGAAACAATCTCTTCAGTTACTTCCTGGTTCGCTGAAATAGCCTCATTGACCGCTGCTTCCACTTTCTTCATTTCGTGATTAGTCAGTACTCTATCGAACTTATAGTCACACTTGGATTTCTTCTTATTCACGTGAGCGCTGAAGCAACGTCCACAGTCGAATTCTCTGACCATTACCTGATTGAGTATATGTTCTGCCGAATGCATGCGCGGGGCGTAGGATTTTGCCATGTCTCTCAGTTGGTGGTTCTTGACAGTTAAAAAATATACCGTGGCTCATGAGAGCATGAGTCACGATTATATTTATTCCATATTCAATAATGTTGTTAAAAATCTCGTCCGGCAATAGTAAAGCGGAGTCCCGGTTAAGACAAGTTACTGTTGCCTCAGCTGTCAAATTTACCTTGAAGATGGCACCGTTTTCCAAATGAAAGCTGGATCTGGTTGAGAAATTTTATGAACACTCTTTTAAAGAGTCCGGATACAAGGTGGGATATGGACTTTGACGTTTATGGAAGTAGTGTTCTCAGCTAATGAATCTGGCCGGTTGCGGGTCCAAAGCCAAAGGTTAGTTCTTTAATTTTGCTCTGACTCTTTTTTCCTTCGCTCTGTAAATATCTATAAATATTTATTTAGCCATCATCAATACCATAAACTCCTCAATCGGTGGCGACTTTTCCATTTCTTTTGGAATCCCTCTTGTGTAACTGAAGTTGCCATTTTTTGCACGCAGCAGTGCATACACTGCATCCTTTTGACGATGCTTCTGGACATGGGCATAGACAATTTCACCCTCCCTAAATAAGACTACGCCTCTTCCTTCTTTAAGTGACAGATGAACCGTACCGGTTTTTCGGGCGGAATTGATCATATGAAAAAGATCTGCAGCATTTATGTCGGCTAATTTCCCAGTCATGCCGGAGGTAATATTTCCTGACCGCAAGGCAACTGTTTGTGCCCTGTCGACCAACATCTTTAAGAGAAAAAGCTGCAATATCTGATACCTTCTCAGGACATCCCGGAAATTTTTAACACTAAGCATAGCCACCTGGATGTCTTCAGTCGTATGTATAGAATTGGACACCGGTTCGCCGGAGAGAAGACTCATTTCGCCGAATATCTCTCCTGCCTTAATCTCCGCTACCTTTGAACCATCGTCATTTATGACCGCTGCCATTCCCGTCAAGATGATATAGAGATGATTGCCTGGCGCTCCTTTTTTCACAACTCTCTTATCCTTAGGAATCGTTTTAAACTCAAGCAGTAATGTCAGGTCAATTAAAGAGTGATCATTAAGGGGTTGAAAGATATCAAGCTTTCGAAGTTCATCGAAATGTTGTTCAATAAGTTTCCTCCCCCGCCGATCCTTGGTATCTTGGAGCATTTTCATCTGCAGCGTTGCAAACTCTTTTCCCTTTTTGTACTCAAAGTGAATCATGCCTTCACACCCACCACAATCAAATTGAGACTTTTGCCCACCAATTTGGGGAAGCCCACTGATCGTATCTTTTACAGTGAGAATATCGGCGATTTTCTTGGCCAGATGCAGACAACTGGGTTTATAGGATGATGTCAGCAGGTTGAAGTTTTGCACTTTCAGCTCTTCACCTAAATTGTAAATGGGACAGGACTGCTCTTCTGTGATGAAAAAAACTGCATCACGGTATTTATCTGCCGGCTTTTTCAAAAGTTACCCTCCACTAGTTCCCAAACCCAACGACAATCGGAAGAATTTTGAGGATATTCCTTCCAATACATATCATCGGCCGTTTTCATTTTTAAGACGAAGGAGAAGTTCTTTCTCCAACTGTTCAATTACCAATGCCAGGGCTCTGCTTTCACGAACGGGACCGGAATTATTCCAGCCAACATGCAATGCCGATTCTTTTTTCTCGCGAAACTCTTCTTTCGAATGCACCATGGTTTTCCAACCAAATAATTTCTGCAGAATGTGTCGTTCCGCTGAGTTGAGATCCCGGTCTGTATCAATGCCTATGCCGGTGTCTATCTGAATAATCATATATTCTTCCGGGGATCGAAGCTCTCTCGGACAGCTTCTTAATTGTTATGGTCACGCCCTGATCGGAAATGGGGTAAACAGGGGACTGTAGCTTATTTCACCCTGTTATCCTTTTATCTGCTTCTTCCGGTGTGTCTTTTACTATATCGTGTTTCTCAATAGTTTTCTGAAGAAAATCATCTTTCTCAAAATTTTAAAGATAACTCTCAAGAGAAAAAATCATTCCAGAGATTCAACAATCCGCTATACTCTTGAAAATATCTCTAATCTTAAGCCCGGAAATATTTTTTCGATTCAGTATTGGTTGTCAATCATTAGTACCTTAGAAATTCTTTTCTTGTTTTTTAAGAAAGAATTTCGTGAAGGTACTTATCCCGCGCTCTTTAGCGGGGTGAAATAAAATGAATTATCTTCTTTGAGAGACATATGGTAGGGGGTGCCTGCCACTAAGCCGATACTCAACCAATCAAAGGTAGACGAGAGTGAGCATGAGTTGGAAACAAAATGTGCGCCAACCTGGTGTGCAAACTGCGCTGGGAGCCGCTTTGCTGTTTGGTGCGGGAACACCAATTGCAAAACTACTGTTAAACAGTGTGAGTCCTTGGTTACTAGCCGGCCTACTTTACCTTGGTTCCGGAGTTGGTCTCACTCTATATCGCAGGGTAATCCATGCTCCGGCCGGCAAGTTATCGCGAGCTGATTTGCCTTGGTTTTTGGGGGCGATTTTGACAGGCGGTATTATTGGGCCTGTATTGTTGATGCTGGGATTGTCCAAAATGCCTGCTTCAAGCGCATCATTATTGCTGAATGCCGAAGGCGTATTCACAGCGCTGTTGGCGTGGTTCCTTTTTAAAGAGAATTTTAGTTATCGTATAGCATTGGGAATGGCAGCAATCGTAGTTGGAGCCGTCATTTTAAGTTGGCCCGACGAAGTCGTCCTTGAGAGCTTGTGGCCGGCATTGGTGGTGCTGGGAGCTTGTTTTGCATGGGGCATGGATAACAATCTAACGCGACACGTGTCGTTGTCAGACGCAACATGGATAGCGTCAATTAAAGGGCTGGTGGCCGGATCAGTCAACCTTGTTTTGGCCTTTATTTGGGGAGCTGTCTGGCCGCCATTGCCAAACATAGCTATTACTATGGTTGTTGGTTTTCTTGCCTACGGCGTTAGTCTGACCCTATTCGTTATTAGCTTACGTCATCTTGGCACGGGGCGAACGGGTGCATACTTCTCGATATCACCATTTTTTGGTGCAGTACTGGCTGTCGCAATAGGTGAACCTGTGACAGTGCCCCTGCTGATTGCAGGAGGGGTAATGATGTTGGGTATATGGTTGCACTTGACAGAGAGGCATGAACACGAACATGTACATGAAGCGTTGGAACATGAACACGAGTTTTTGCCTGATGATCATCACCAACACCTCTCAAATTTAAATGATGGCAGTCATCATCAACACCATGAATACAAACACACGCACCCTCATTTTCCGGATTCTCACCACAGACACCGCCACTAAGGGATACAATTTAAGGGATACAATTTTATTTCCTTTGGTGGATTGTAGTACATTAATCTGAAAAGCATACATGCAAAAGAACTCAAGGAAGGGAGAAAAAAACATGAAATCAGTGGCATTCAATGGCAGTCCAAATAAAAAAGGCAATACTTTTCATGCACTACAAATGGTTGCGGAAGAGCTTGTAAAAGAAGGTATCGAGACAGAAATTCTCCATGTCGGAAACAAGGCGATCAGAGGCTGTCTCGCTTGCGGACAGTGCGTCAAAATGAAAAATGAACAATGCATTCAGACCGATGATGAAGTCAATGAATGGATCCAAAAAATGAAGCTTGCCGATGGCATCATTTTAGGTTCTCCTGTTCACTTTTCGGCTGTTGGGGGAACGATGAAATCTTTTCTTGATCGGGTCTTTTACGTGACCGGCGTTAACAACAGCATGTTGCGGCACAAGGTGGGGGCCGCTGTGGTAGCGGTTCGACGTTCAGGTGGCTTGCCGACTTTTAATCAATTGAACAATTTTTTATGTTATTCCGAAATGCTGTTGCCGACATCCAATTACTGGAACGTGATTCATGGAACTCGGCCGGGAGAAGCTACGCAAGATGAAGAAGGGAAACAGATCATGCGGACGCTCGGCAAGAATATGGCTTGGTTGATGAAACTGGTTGAGCATGGCAAAGGGACAATCGCACCGCCGGAAAAGGAAGATAAAATCTTTATGAATTTTGTTCGATGATCTACTGGAAATAGACACAAACCGAACATGAGAAACGGCAAAAGGGGCACATGAAATGCGCCCCTTCTCAACCAGGAATTATTCCAGGAGCTTGATTAGTGGATAATTTTGTAGTCATTTACCTCTACGGTTTTCTTACCAGCTTGTTCCATGACGGTTCCTTTGATCTCCACCCTTTGACCGCTCAGTGCCTTTACTTCCTCACTTTTGTCGTTATTGGCCAGATTATAGACCAGCCCATTGTCATCGACGAATCGGTTGTTCTCGCTGATCGTACCGGACAAAGTGAGCTTCTCACCTGCAGGCAATATTTGTTCTGTCGCCGTTGAATCAGACTTGGACTTTGATTTGTCTTTATCTCCGAATCCGAACCAACCGGCATTGCTGGTTCCAGCCAGGGCTAAAGTCACTGCGAACATAAACGCTGTAGCAAACATTATAAGCTTCTTCATCGTATCTATCCTCCTGAATTATTGGGCTGCACTGGATACTCCGATCTACCTCGTGATCTGACACATCCCCTTATCTGCAATCTTTCAATTGCCTGTGGGAATGGTCAAGAGGCATGAGGACCGGTATCCGGCCTCTAGTATCTAAACTTAGCAAGAATCAGGCCAATATTGCGATTCTTTGGAACATACAATAATAATTGTATCTTGCTCTGAAGTTGTTAAAGGTGCTCGTCCGCTTGCCTGGAGGGAAAACCCTTCAGTTTTCAAGGTATGGTCGGATCTGTTCGCCAAAACCCCTCCCTGATCCCGGGATGCAGCGGTAATTTCCTGAAGGGGTTTTCCTGCACCCGGAAAGCATCCTTCGTATTTGTCAGCAACGACCGACAGTTAAGGGACATCGTCGATAAGAGAAACCAAGTCCCGGATGCTTTTACTCCGGCTCTGGTAGTCATGACGTACAATTTTTTATCCTGCCTCTATTTACTGGCAGGCTAAGGATGCGTACCTTATTTCATGCTCTATATAGAAAAGCTTTTTTACTTTGCAACCCTGTACCGGAGGAAATTGAAACCGGCAACTATCTGCCACTCTACACGAAATAACCAAAGCAATAGTTCGTAATCATCTGCCAAAATAACTCCACAGATGGAATTGCTCGGGAAAAAGATGGCAACGGTACAGGCAATCCTCGAAGGAAGGAGTGAAATGACCCTGCGTAGAGAAGAAAATGGAGTTCGTAGAAGACTTATATTCGCACGGTCGGCTACATCAATTCGATTTTCACAGCATAGCTGGAAAAAAAGTTTCCAAGTTTTGCTATTGAGTGTGCTGGCCATCTCGACAGCGTCGTTGGCTCAGGCTGCCAAATCCCTTGCTAGTGCACCGTTTGAATACCAAAACATTGTAAAACTCGCTGAGGCAGCAGCGCAGAAACCTTTTGAGGAACCGAAAAAACTTCCTGACCTTCTCTCTACAATGACCTACGATCAGTGGCGAAATATTCGTTTCAAGCCGGAAGCCGCACTCTGGCATGGTGCCAACCTTCCGTTTGAAGTTCAATTCTTTCATCCGGGCTGGCTTTATAATAGCCCTGTGGATATTGATATTGTTGCCTTCGGCAAGGTAAAACCCTTTTCCTTTTCCCCCGACCTTTTTCATTACGGAATGAATGAATTCCAGGACAAGATACCGAAAGGTCTCGGATTTGCCGGATTTCGCCTGCAATATCCGATAAATACCAAAAAGTATCTTGATGAGGTTGCTGTATTCCTGGGCGCAAGCTATTTCCGGGCGGTGGGCCGGAACCAGAATTTCGGTTTGTCAGTCAGAGGCGTAGCAATCGATACAGCCCTGGATTCCGGTGAGGAATTTCCACGTTTTAAGAAATTCTGGCTGATACGACCTGGGAAAAAATCCAAGTCAATGACAGTGTTCGCCCTGTTGGACGGCCCTTCCCTTACCGGTGCCTACAGGTTCGTTATCAAACCGGGAAAGATGACGCTGATGGATACGACCGTCACGTTGTTTCTCCGTAAGGAGGTTAAAAAGCTGGGGATTGTTCCATTAACCAGCATGTTCTTTTACGGCGAAAATACTAATATCCGACCGGTGGACGATTTCCGCCCCGAGATCCACGATTCTGACGGCCTCCTGATCGATACCAATACAGGGGAGTGGATATGGCGGCCGTTAATTGACCCCAAAAGGCTCCTGGTCACATCGTTCGAGTTGAACAACCCCAAAGGATTCGGCCTGTTACAGCGAGATGATAGTTTCGATCATTATCAAGACCTCGAGGCAAGTTACCAGAAGCGGCCCAGCGTATGGGTTGTACCCGAAAAGGGATGGGGAAAAGGCAGGGTTGAGCTGGTCGAAATTCCGACAGAGAGCGAAAAAAATGACAACATCGTTTGCTACTGGGTCTCCGCAAATCCCGCCAAACCAGGCTCTCCTATTCATTATTCCTACAAAATCGAATGGGGGACTGCGGAGGTTGCCGACTCGCCTTTGGCTCGGGTCGTTGCTACGCGAACTGCAAGTGATGAAAAGGAAGGGCGAGTTTATTTAATCGATTTTGAGGGTGGAAAGCTCGACTCCCTTGCCGAAAAGGCCAAAGTAGAAGCAGATGTCAGCGTGGGTGGCGGGAAGATCATCGAGCAGCATCTGCAGAGAATAGGCAATACCCACGGTTGGCGTCTGGTCTTCAAGGTTGAAAAGGAGGAAGGAGCATTGGATCGTATAACACCCGGCAATGAACAAGCCCTCGAGTTGCGCGCCTTCCTCCGCCAGGGAAATGAGGTGTTAACGGAGACCTGGAGCTATGTTGATCCGTTCTGAAGTAGAGGATGTGATGCGTCCTGGTGAGTCCCCTCCGGCAAAAAGCGGTGTACGCCTGGAAATGTTTGGAACTGGAGAAGAAGAACGGCAATGGCAGACAGCCTCAGACAGGATGCTGCTCTATCTCCGCTGTCTGAACTGTCCCACCTCACTGGCTCTTGAGTTCACCCTCCAGGCACTGAAGGAGGCAGAACAAAATCTCGCCAAGGATTCAGAAAGTAATCTGTTGGTCGAATCGATGCAGGCTTTGTATCGCCGGCTTGACCAAAAAAGACCTCAGATCTCCGATCGGAATCGCTCACTTTTGGATGCATGGTGCCAATGTTCTCCTCATCCGTCACCCCCTCATCGTCGTTTGCCCATGATAACCAAAGGGGTGATCTCCTTTCGTCGACCTTCGCTGCCGGCAAAAATATTTCGCTTCGGCAAGTAGGTTCGGCGACAAACATAACATACCGATATTTTAATTCAATTAAAACAAATACGGATCTGTTAATCCATCATCTGTATCTGATACCGGAGTATGATTATGGAACCGGAGAATTTCGATAAGAGTTGGCAGAAAGTAGCAAAACGGCGCCACAAGCAGTTATTCTGTCTGGTTGTCATCCCTGCCGTTGTAGCCGGTGGCTTCATGGCACAGGCCTTGCCACATAGAGGGGCGGCAGTGTTGGAACCTGTACTGGTGCTTTTCTTTGTGATTCTCAATGCCTGGATTTCAGTAGGGTTCTGGTCAAGCGTAGCAGGCTTTATCTTGCTGTTACGTCGTTATGATCAATTCATCGTCACCAGACATGACGAGCAGGCTTCGAAGAAGCTTGCCTGTGATGCTCATACTGCAATCCTGATCCCGGTATACAATGAAACGGTGGACAGAGTGACTGCCGGTCTGTATGCGGTCTATCGCTCGCTGGAGCAGACGGGAAACCTTGAAAAATTCGATTTTTTTATCCTGAGCGATTCAACAGATCCCGATAAATGGGTCGAGGAAGAGGCGGCCTGGCAGGAACTTTGTCGAGCAACAGGCGGGCAAGAGCGTATCTTTTATCGCAACCGCAGGGCGAATATCAACCGCAAGAGTGGCAATATCGCCGATTTTTGCCGAAGATGGGGGTATAAGTATCGGTATATGATTGTTTTTGACGCGGACAGTGTCATGTCCGGTACCACCTTGATCCGGATGGTCGCAGCCATGGAAACCCATTCGACCGTGGGAATTCTTCAGACTTCTCCAAAGGCTATCTTCGCCAAAACCCTGTTTGCCCGCCTCCAGCAGTTTGCCAACCACCTGTACAGCCCGATGTTCTCGGCAGGATTGCATTTCTGGCAACTCGGCGACGCTCAATACTGGGGGCATAACGCCATCATTCGCATCGAACCGTTCAGACAACACTGTGCCTTACCCGTACTTCCGGGGCGACCGCCGTTAGGAGGGACTATCCTCAGTCACGACTTCGTGGAAGCGTCCTTGATGCGCCGGGCAGGCTGGGGTGTCTGGCTGGCGTACGATCTGGACGGTAGTTACGAAGAGGGTCCACCTACTCTTGTGGATGAACTGAAGCGAGACCGACGCTGGTGCCAGGGCAATTTGCAACATCTTCGTCTTCTGTTCAATAAGGGGATCTTCCCCGCGCATCGCACGCTGTTTTTGACTGGAGCTATGGCCTATGTGTCCGGACTGCTGTGGTTTCTTTTTCTGCTAGTGAGCACCGCAGAGGCCGTTTTCGAGGCGATTGTGCCGCCCACCTATTTCCCCGCCGGGCGAACCCTGTTTCCCGAATGGCCGGTTTGGAACCCGGGTTGGGGCATTATTATCTTGGTTTCCACCCTTATTTTGCTCTTTTTACCTAAGATCCTGAGTCTGATGATAATCTCCGTAAAACAGAGACGAGCCAAAGAATTTGGCGGGTTTGGAAAGCTCCTGTTGAGCATGACGATCGAGATCGTTTTTTCGACATTGCTTGCTCCAATCCGGATGATCTTTCACAGCAAGTTTGTTTTCAGCATTTTGGCGGGTCGACAGGTCGGCTGGAAGACCCAGCAAAGGGAAGATCTTTCTACCTCCTGGTTGGATGCTATACATTTCCATGGTTTTGGGATGGTTCTCGGTGTTTTCTGGAGCACAGCTGTTTGGCTCATTGCCCCTGATTTTTTTTGGTGGCTGACACCTATTTTGCTCGCACTGATTTTATCGGTGCCCCTCTCTGTATGGTCAAGCCGTACCAATGTTGGCCACAGGTTTCGGCAGATGGGGTTTTTGCTTACCCCAGTGGAAACCGATCCTCCCCCAGAATTGAGAGCTGTCCAGAGTTATCAGCAAGATTATAACTCGTCTACATCCCCTCTGTCGGTGACTAAAGATCAAGGATTCGTCAGGGCGGTCACTGATCCGTGTGTGCATGCCCTACATCTTACCCTGCTACGCAAAGAGCGCCGTTACTCAGAGGAAATTGCCGGCTGGCGACGGGAACTAAGTGAAAAGGCTCTCACTTTGGGGCCGGAGATGCTTTGCAGAGAAGAGAAGAAGGCGCTCCTCTGTGATCCTGCCGTCCTGAAATCTCTTCACCAGGCCGTATGGGCAATCACTGACCAAATCCTGGCAAGGAAATGGCACCTTATCCCTTAAGAAAGGTTACATTGCACTACACTATCATCATAATGTCGGCGGGATGCTTGTTTATGTGTAGTTGTCACATTGTTTTCTTGACATCGTCTGACCAAATAGCATAAAATAAAAAAGGAATATATTTCAATCAATTTGATACCAGACAAAGCCAAACCTACCGAAAAGTAGGGACGGAAAGCCACGGATCTTAGATGATAGCCGAGCTGCCTTGGGAAGGGGTAGTTCGGCTTTTTTATTTTGACCAGTAGAAGGGGGCTTGTCAGCCAGTCGAAAATAGATGTCTGGTGAAAGATATAAGATACATCTCTAGATTTAGCCTTAGATATGGATAGGCTTGTGGCACAGGCAACAATGAGAAAATACGGCTCGATAGAAGGGGGTCCAAAAGAATTCTGAATCGTTGGATTGGTATAAGGACATGAATCGCAATTCCTGATCCGGTGCATCAATCCGGTCTCCCGTCCTCACCAGTTTGTTTTGCGGTTTGCTCAACGTCTTCTATTTTACGATAAAATTGGAGGAGAAATGAATACATTACTAGCTGTATTAATGAGTATTCTGTTTTTTTTCGTTTTATTGACCAACGCAATCTGCCAAACAAGTTCATCTTTTAAAATTCCATTAAAATCCGGTACAATTACTTTAGAAAAACGAGACGTTGACACTAGTCTCATGAGGAAAATGGAAATTGTTACTGACGAACATCAGTATGCAATTGTGCAATTCGAACAAGTCCTCAAAAGAAGTAAAATAAAAGAACTCGAAAAACTAGGAATAAACTTGCTGTCGTGTTTATACAAAAATGCTTGGATTTGTTCAATGATGCCATCTGTATTAACAGAGACAGCAATGAAGAAATACTCAATCGCCGCAGTGACGCCCTGGAAGGCTGAATATAAGATCTCGCCTGCCTTAAAGAATGGGCATTTTCAGAAATGGGCTGTTACGGAGAATGGGGATATTAAACTATTGGTTTCTTCTTTTAAGGATGTTGACAATAAGGTTATGGAGCGTTTATTAGCCCAATATTCGTCTGCCTATGAGATATTTAATGCACCAAACATGTGGGCGGTTCAGTTAAAGCCGGAGAACATAGAGAATTTGATCAATGAACCTGTTGTCCATTTTGTAGAAGAAGGTCCAAATCCTGTTGAACACCGCTTAATGTTCTGTCTCGGTATAGCATTGATGTCAGCCGGGTTTAAAATGTAAAATCAGGCTTAATATCAAAGACATGTGCTGGTGTGCCTGGCGGTGAAATGTGTCTTTCTGCGTTGAGGTAAAAATCCGGAAAAACGGTCTCATGGCAAGGATGAGATAAGAAGTTGTGCCTATGACAGGAATTCTATGGTCTCACATGCATATCTGGAGTCGGTTAAGGGGGAGATGAATCGGACAAAGACAACGGATTCTAGAGGCATGGCTACAGATCGGCTGGTCCCTACAACCGTCGCGGGTAGAGAATCAACAACTCCTGACGACAATCGGACACTCAAATTAAGTTTGGTTTCCAGGGAAATTTTGATTTTCTCATGTTTTCTCACGGGTAGTGAAAAACATAGCCCACCTTTTACTTTTCTTAATATTGTTCCCTGCTGAGTGTTATCATTCGTTGATTTCTTAGATTCATTCTTCCTTTTGATATGCGTGATATCAGTCCCAGCAGTAGTAGTGGTGTCAAGTACCCTGAGCATGTTTTGCAGGACGTCATAGCGCGAGCAAAAAGTGAATATCTTTTCGGCAAGATTTGGGAAATTGACCTGTATTTTCAGGAGATGTTCTAAATTAAAGACATGTGCACTGACAATGTTTTTGGCATAGAGGGAGAGGTTCCAGGTCTCACCGGTAAGAAATATATCGCTACCTATGAGGTCGCCTGGGCCGATTGGGCTCAGATTAACTTCTTCGCCTCTCAGATTTCTGACCAGATTAACAGTACCACTATTAAGTAAAAAGAGAGGAGCCTGTAGATCACCACGGGCGATAAGCAGCTCGTTCGGCTGATATGTTTTAAGCTTTAAAGTGGTAAAGAAGATAGTGAATTCATCCGTGGTCATCACTTCATAGAGTTTCGCCCAGAGGCTGAAGTGAAGAGCGGAATTGGGGTCAGTCAGATTTTTTTTCGCTTCTTGGATTAAATCTTCCTTGCTGGGAGGCTTGGATCTATCAGCATCCGTGAGACTTTTTTCTAATGTAGAAATAGTCAACGGTGTTTGGGGTGTCTCCAGAGCTTCTTGTGTGGCAGGCACTTCACCCTTTATTAGGCTATCAAACTCCTCTTCTGTTGCAATGGGTACCCTGAACGCCTCGGAATCAAAAGGAGCTGCTGGTGACAAAGATGGGCGAGATCCGGTTGCTAATTTGCCGGTATTTTTTAACTCCATGCTTACCAGAGCGTCCCGGGCTGCCTGTAAAATCAGGTCTCCTTCATTAAAACGCTCCATACGTTCGGCGAGAAGCTCTTTAACAACCTTGATCGCCCGTTCTGAGGGTTCGAATTTTATCTTCGCGCAGATTGTTAAAATCAGTTCGTCTTGAACGTGAAGGGCAAAATTGCCACGGTTTTCCAAAAGGGTACATAGAGCCTTTCCAACGTCTTTTCCACCCATATTTCCCAATTGAACAACAACCTGCTGTTTCAATTCGTCGTTAATGTAGATGAGTGCCTCTAACAGTCGGTCACGCAGCTGAGGTCCACGCAATTTGGTGATGCAATGTAATATCTGCAGCTGTACCCTAATGTCTTTATGAGTTAGATAGGGGCGTACCATCTCATAAAGCCTTGAATCCTCCATGCGTGAGATAATGATGATGAGATTTCTGATAACGTACCAAGGAGGATTTTGCTTAAGGCAAAAATCACAGACCGGCAAAACAACATTACCGATCGTTGGAATGAACTCGATAAGAGAAAACCGTTTCTCTCTGTCCTTGCAGTCTATCAAATACTGGACGAGAACAGCAGCAGCCTTACTACCAAAATGAAGGAGGAGGCATTGCGCTATGTCCCGCCTGTCCTCCTTTTTGTCAAGATATACATCAACCAGATTTTTAAGGAAGGCTTCCTCGGCTAAGCACGAGTGAACCTTGCTTATAGTTTGCCGAATCAGATTGTTTTTCTGGATAATCCCTTTCTGGATCTGAGAGAGGATGATAATAAGGTTTTCAGTCTGGTACCAAAGACCGATTTGCAGCATCTTCTGGAGCATTGTCTGTAGCTGAAGGCAGATAAATGGAAAACCCGAGAAGTATTCGGTCTCGATCTGCAACCAGTTAACCAAAAGGCGGGAAACCACCTCCAGAAATTCGGGATTGTTTTCTTCCTGCGAAATCTTTTCTATAAAAATGGAGAGGACGAATACGGCCCGTTCCCGGAGCTTCTTATCACCACTGCAGGCGCAGAAACCAATCTTTTTAAGGATTTTAAAAATATTTTCTTCAGGGTCTTTCTGATAGAGTGTGTAGAGGTATTCTCCCAACTTGTCGATAAATTCGCTATTCTGCAAGATCTCAAAACGATTATTCTCCAAGTCAACAACGCCGCGCTGGAAACGAAGCAACATGCGCTTGTTTTCAGTGCTGTACAGGAGTTGGTTAGTTTCTTCGATTATTTTGAATTGTTTATCTTTGTCGATATCCATAGGATTGATCACGTGTTACTTGGAGGCAAACTTTTTAACCCGGTTTAAAAGAGTGGAACATTTTTCTGTGTCCCTTGAGGAGGAAAAAACAGAAAAGGTATTTATAAAATACTAACACCCCACAAGGGGGTATAAGTACCTTCACGAAATTCATTCTTAAAAAACAAGAAATGAAGTTCTAAGGTACTAATTAGTACTCTATCTATTCAGATTGCAAGAGATTTATCAGTGTCTATAAGTTATAATTACGAAAATATCTGTTAAACAAAAGGATTACAGCTCCTTTACAGTTCGGTTTGCTGAAAGTAGTTAGCCGATCAGGATAAGCTACGCCTCGGTGTCCAGATAATTTAGGAGTAGTCGTTTGACTTTGAGGCCTGCTTGCTCCAGGGCTCCAAGGTCGACCGGATACTGGTCTTCTTTTTGCAGACGCATGCTTTCATGAGTCTCTGTAATTTTTAATTGTGGTCTGTCGATCATTTCACCGGCACCAGTCACCATTCCAATCCGGCCATCTGAAAGTTCCACGTAGGTGCCTGGGGGATAGATACCGATACAGTAGATAAAAACACTGAGTAAACTTTGATTAAAAGCGCCTGAATCCGTGGTCATAATCGAAAAGGCATGTTGTGGGTCCATGGCTTGTTTGTATGGACGGATCGCAGTGAGGGCCTCGAAGATATCACAGATCTGCAGCAGGGCGATTGCCGGACTGCGTACGGCCCAGACAGGTTTTGCTGGATAACCTTTACCGTCGTAACGGAGATGATGGCCCCAGGCCGCAGCAATGTCAAGAGGTGATGAATCCTTCTGGGCTAGGAGTAGCTCCGATCCGACTCGGGGGTGATCCTGGATGAGGCGAAACTCCTCATTGGTGAGGGTTCCTTTTTTATAGAGGATTTCCGAGGGAATTTTACTCTTACCGATATCATGCAAAATAGCGGCGGTGCCCAAGGCGAGGATATTTTCTTCCGGCCAATTCATCTTCATGCCAAGATAAACAGCTATAGATGACACCCGGACCGAATGACCAATGGTATAACTATCAAAATCGGGATAATGGATATACTGCATGACATCGGCGAAATTTGACTGGGTGAAACGTAGCAGAAATTCGCTGACCGACCTGGCGCTGTCGAAATCGAGTTCGCGGTTGAAGGCTGCGTCGCCATGGGCACGGGTGACCACGTCAAAGAGGGCTTGGTAGATCAGGGCTGGTGACTGCAGAAATCCTGACATCTCCTGCCCCTCCCATGGACGTTTATTATCTGGTGTGCTTATCCCGAGTTGATCGTTATAGTGACCGGCTAAGGTAATAGACTGAATACCCTGCTGTTTGAACAGGTCTCTGGCTTCCTGGAGACTGTTCAGGGGAGATTTCAGACCGTCAGTCAGATCCATGAATCCAGTGATATCTGCGACTATTAAATTCTTGTGAAACGAAACACCGCCACACCGGAGCATTTCCATAAACTGGATGAGCTGTCGACCGACGATGGTCGGCCCAAAGAGCCTCTTGCCGTTGAAAACAAAATGACCATCAATAACCCCTACAAAAAATTCTTCCTTCTCGGTCATCTCGAAAAAGGCGGTCAACTCTTTGAGAAAGGTTTCAGCATAGGATTTCACTTTTGGATGGCCGGAAAAATACAATCTCCTGTTGGAAATGCCCTTGCAGAGCAGGATGATAATATCATTAATCTTTTTATCCATTTCTTCGTAATCCTGTTTGCCTGAATGCCTAGCAGCCTGTCCGAGAATAGTCATTTTGTCCAAAATCGAGGCATTTTCTCAAAACAAGCACAGCCATATAGTTGATATTGCGAGCATTGTTTTTTGAAAATAACGAAAAGTTTGGACAAACGGGCATTCTCGGACAGCCTCCTAGAGAGGTTTGCGCCTAAGTTGTTCCAAAGCTATGGCCGCCGCCCGACGACAGGCACTTGGCCATTTGGGAACGATATACATGCGTTTTTCTTCAATGATGTGTTGAAGGAGCGACCGTGTCTCTTCGACCTGTATTTCCGGGGTCGCCTGGATTGTTTTTATTACCCATGGTTCACTCATCTGTTGCTCGGAGATTTCAGGCAGCTGGTGGACAATCAAAGTTCCGGCTGCAATCAGGATATTGGTTGTGAAATGTTCCTGTTGGGCTATAAGTAGATAAATCTGTAAAAATTTCATGTGCTGGGGGATTGAAAGCTGGAGAAGCGGTGCCACCGCCTCGATGAGCCAATCTTGCGGTTTTGCCACAAAACCACTCAGAATTCTCGCACCGATTTGTCTTTTCAGCGTGGTCTCCAGAAGGAAGGAGAAGAGCGGAAAGGTACTTTTAAGTTTCGGATCAAAAATATCCGTAGCGATCTTTTTTTCCTGAAAACAATCCATGACCTCTAGTTCCGACCATCTGATCTTCATGTCGCTCACAGACAGTACGGTTGCTATGGGAATGAGTTCGGTAAACACCTTCTGGTCGGCCCGGCCGGAGGACAAAATCTCGTTGACTATTATCGGCCAAAGGACAGTCTTCACTTCCGGATTAATTTTTTTGCAGATCATCACCAGAAACTTCTGTGAGGAGAAGTTCTTGGTATTACGAAAAACAATCACAAGGAAGTGCATAATATCGTAAAAACGACTGCTGTCAACCCTGGTCGACAGATGTATTATCCCCCTGATCAGGGTCTCAGTCTCCACGACGGTCAGCAATGTGGTCAGTATGTCGCGCAAGTTTTTCCTGATTTTCTCCTCTACCGCCGGTTCCTGCTTCCACTGGAGCAACTGCAGGAGAATCGCCAGTTCTTCGCGGTGATCAATCCGATTGATTTTTTCAAAGCTTATGAGGGGTACCAAATTATCATTTGTAAATGATTGTAGCTCTTGGATCGATCGGACGGAAATATTGTCCGCGGGTCGGATCTCCTTTTTTTTGTCTGGTCCAACGTCGAGATTTTGCTTGTTAAAAGAAACGCCACCGAAAGCTGAAACCAGAAGGTTGATTGTCTCCTGGGATTCCGTGTCCATTAATTCCTTCTGCAATCCTTGGAAAATAGAGGAAATGTTATTCAGCTCGCTCTGCGCATATGCCCCACCGGAACCTTCGGTAAGATGATAGGCATTTGAGACCATTTTGATTAAAAGGCTCCGAACATCATTCCAGCTCACAGTCGGCAGTCCTTTAATATTAAGTGGTTTGCCGGAAAATTTTTCGGTCAGTTTATTAAGGAATTTCTTGCATTGCTCTATCTTGTCCCTATCAAGCCCCTGTTCAGCCAGGAATTGAAAGACTGTATTCAGACCATGCCCGGCATCTTCGTCGTTTGCATCGAGAAGTATCGCGCCCTCGTCAACAAAAAACACTTTTTGAGAAATCCGTATGGATGCTGGTAGGTTATCGATGCCTGCCTGGGTGAACTCTTTGACTCCTTGAAGGTGTGAGCGACCAAGCAACAGACTCTTAACAAACTGCAGTAGTTCTGGAAGTGGAATCGACCGGTCAATTGCGATATTTCCTATCCCAAGGTCTGAAATGAGTTTTTTGATTTCACGCAAAGCATTGGTCAGAGTCGAAATCTTGTAGCCTTCTACCAAGAGTGTCTCGTTTTGTAATTCAATGAGAACTGATCTATTGGTGTCGGCGATTCCCGAGATATTTCGTTGAAATTGTTCAGCAGCCTGGTCAAGCACTTTGTGCCCAGCCGGATAGTAAATACCAATTTTAAAAATACGATGCAGAGATTCTAGAAATTCAATCAGTTTTTTCTGTTCGAGATGGGGAGGAATTTCCTGAAGGTCTCTCTGTGATGTGTCCATAAAAAAAAACCTTGGATATGGGCAAACCTAGGAGGTTGTCGGAGAATAGGTATTTTCTCTCAGATCAAGGCATTTTCAGGAAATCAAGCACAGCCATATAGTTGATATTGCGAGCATTGATTTTCTTAAAATAACGCAGATATGGGGGAAAAGAGCATTCTCGGACAGCCTCCTAGAATGATTAATAGTGGCGATTCTGAATCGATGTCATTTGTCTGGAAATAGTCAGGCTACTCTTCAGGCTACTCTTTTAGGCAGGATAAAGCAATTTTTTTGTACAGCCACAGGGCACTGAGGCGGTGCCGTTCCACTGCAAGATTTAAATCAATGAAAACATCAACAAGGATCTTGAAAAATAACTGTGATTCCCGAAAAATGGGTGTAGCAAATCACGTTTTGACGGCAAAAAACCGCAACAGAGAATCCGTTCTCCTGTCTATCGACGAAAGGCGTATCGTATTCAAGTCACCTGTCTTATAGTAGGTTCAGATCTTCGATGAAATAAATTTGATAAAGCATCATAAAAACGATAGCATTAAATGAACACCTTGTTATTTCCTGAGTGTATCAGCCAGTCACCTTCAAAAGACAGGAGGGTTCCATGAAGAAATATTTAAAGGTCAAAGAGGCGATAAAGCAGAAATTCCCGGAAATAGAAAGTGATGAAAGTTTGGGGGCTGCAATAGATCTCATGGCACAAGCCAATGTTTCGGTCCTTGTTGTGAAGATCCAGGGTGAACTCATAGGAATGATCACCATTTCGGATGTGATGCAAGGCCTCGCTAATGACTATGATCTGGAGAAAACGAAAATCTCGACCTTTATGACTGAATGTAGAATCGATAGCAGGGATACGACCTCAAAATCATGTATTCAGCTCGATGAAGACCAGGATGTGATGTCGGCAATCAAGGTCATGTACGAGGGCGGAATAAATCATTTGCTCGTTACCGGCGAGAAAAATAATCCGCTCGGCATTGTTTCCAGTCTTGAACTGGTCAAGCTTATAGCCTCTGCGCGAAGTGTATAATATCCACTGCCTTGAAAGGGTCGTGAAGGTGCCTATCCCCTTGTGGGGATAGACTACAATTTGATTACCACCTGTTCTAGAAGGCTGTCCGAGCATGCCCCTGCGGAGTATCGTACCTCGCTTACCTGCCCAAACTTTTCGTTATTTTCAAAAAACAATGCGCGCAGGTAAGCGTAGACTCCGAAATGTCTATTCTCGGACAGCCTCCTAGACCATTGTTGAAGCTGGTTGAGAATGGGTGGTAATCAAATAATCTTAAGTTTGTGTTTCAAATAACGCACATCTAAAGAAGTCGATATGGAGTTGCTCGTTTGGTCCAACTGTCGTCAGGATAGTGATTGAGCAATTTTCCGTATGCTTTTTTCAGATGAGTGGGGTCATTCTTCTGTTTATACAGTGTTACGCCACTGAAATATATTGCTTCAGGGATGGCCTTGCTTTCCGGATATCGATCAATTAATCTCTTCAAATGCACATGAGCTGCGTCGAATTCTCCGACAGCAAAGTGAACCTTTGCGATACCAAGATGCATATGCGCTTTAAACATATCCGGCTCAAGGAAGCCGATAGTCTGCTGGACGACATGGCCCTGATAATCCAAAACAAGAAATGTTGGAGTCCAGATTGCATTGTATTTGTCATAAAGTCCTTTGTTGCTTATATCGACTCGCAAGGGGATCAGGTTTTCTTTCACAAAATTGATAACATCGTTAGTCGAATACGTGACCGCATCCATCTGTTGGCAACTGATACAGTCAGGATCGAAATAGTAGAACAAAATAGGTTTTCTGGATGAAATTGCCGAATCTTCCGCATAACCCAAAGTAGTTTGCCATTCAATGGGAGACATATGACACCTCAATAGTTGGATTTTTGATTTTTGCGATTTGTGGTTCCCTCCACAAATACCGCGTTTTCGTTTCAAGTAGTTTTATCCACTTGCAGATCACCAGCATTTGCACCTACTATAATCACAATATTATGGAGAGAAGACAGTAATAAGCGCTGAATCAATGATTCAGCGTTTACTGTCAACATGTAGGAAATGGCTGCAAATCAGAACAATTTCCTACAGATTGACCCCAACCATAAAAAAGAGATGTTTCAAAATCTAATGTTGGTGGTATAACAGCCAATTCACCGAGGAGGTTGTGTTCATCGGTTGTGCGCAAAAATATCTGCTCGGGTTTTAATAGACTTATTGGAAACGAATATGCTGGGAACAATTGTAAACGCTTTAGCAATTTTTGGAGGTAGTCTGCTGGGGCTTCTCTTTAGTAAGGGAATTCCGGAAAATTACAAAGAAATCATTCTAAGTGGTGTCGGTCTTTCGGTAATTTTGATTGGTGTAAAAAGCGCCCTTGTCTCGAACAATTTGATGGTAATTATTTTCTCTGTAATTTTGGGAGCATTGCTCGGCGAGAGTTTGAAAATCGAAAAGAAATTGGAGACTCTCGGTCTATTCTTCGAAAGAAAGGTTGCTGCTAAATCAGACGACTCAAAGTCGTTTGCCAGGGGATTTGTAACTGCGAGTCTGGTATTTTGCGTTGGCTCCATGGCAATTATCGGCTCCTTGGAGAGTGGTTTAACAGGAAACCACCAGACCCTCTTTGCCAAATCGGTACTCGACGGGGTGACTTCCATAATCTTTGCCTCGGCGATGGGCTTGGGGGTGATGTTCTCGGGTCTTGCGGTGTTCGTCTACCAGGGTTTGATCACCATAACCGCGGTGTACATGAAAAGTTACCTGGTACCTGAAACAATTGAACAGATGACGTCCGTTGGTGGCTTGCTAATAATGGCCATTGGCTTCAATATGCTTAAAATAACGACAATCCGTGTCGGCAACCTGATTCCCGCAATTTTCCTTCCTCTGGCGTATTTCGCTTTTCGACAATATTTTATATAATTCAGCTGAGAAGAGCGGGATAAGTTTTTTCACGAAATAAGTGAATCCGATTTATAAACCGGAGACGAGTTTTTAAGAGTTGGATAAATAATACGATACGTTAAGCCAAGGGGGTTTGGCATATATTTGGAAGCACATTGTTAGCAATGAGGAGGTTGCATGGTTAAAATTATCGCAATTTATGGCAGTCCCAGGCGTGATGGAAATAGCGCTGTCCTGCTGAGGCAAGCAGTTGCCGGAGCTCGAGAGCAAGGGGCTCAGGTGGAAGAAGTGTTTCTTCGAGATTATAAAATTTCACCGTGTCTGGAAATATACGCCTGTATCAAAAACGGTGAATGTGCCATTCGCGATGATTTTCCGGGAATTTTGGCCAAACTCGAATCAAGTGTCGGTATCATGCTTGCATCTCCCATCTTTTTTTATGCAGTAAGTGCACACACAAAAATCTTTATAGACCGGTGTCAGTCCCTTTGGGTTCGAAAATATTGGATTGAAAATCAGGTTCTTGGAGAAGCGCCACAAACGCGTAAGGGATTATTTATTTCGGTTGGGGCAACAGGCGGTAAAAAACTTTTTGATGGCGCGATACTCACAGTCAAATATTTTTTTGATGTGCTGAATGCCGGACTATGGAAAACTGTTCTCTGCAGAGGGGTAGATCGCAAGGGCGAGATTGAAAGCCGAGATGATTACCTTAAAGAATCGTTTGAGGCAGGCATGGAGTTGGCTAGAGTGCTACAGGAAGAGGAAAATGAGCAAAATTGTCAGTAGTCTTTGACTTTGATAAACTCGTCTCCAGCATATCAGGCAACAAAATCATTCTGTCGAAAATGCGTGCGCAATCCCAACGCAAACTCAATTAATGCCTGATCTCCGGCATCGTGACCAAAACGGTCATTAATCAATTTGAACTCATTGAGATCAATGAAAAGAATGGCAAAAGGGGTTATCGAACCCAGCCCTTAATGTCGTTTGATTGCAGTTTTCATCTTTACTGGGCATAGCAACAACGTTTATCCATTTCAGGCCGGGGCACCATCTTCGAATTTATTATAAGCTACATGGATGTCTTTTCCCTCGTTGCTTTTGAAGGAAAAAGTGTTCGGATTGAGGCATTCTAGTTCCTGCGAAAGATAAATTTTGTGTCGTTCCAATGTCCTCAAGCTATGTATGCCTGCTCGGGCTATGTCAACAATTCCATTACCGCCAAGTGGTGACCAATCAAAGGACGCCTTGAAGGTAAAGCAACTTTCAGTGATATACGCGTTCCATCTGGTTAAGTTGTGCTTGAGCATGAAGATCTTCCACCCAAGAATTATTTTTATTTTTTGTAATGATAAAACGTATTCTGTTACTTGGTTTCGGGCGAATGGTTTTTTTTAGGTCAATAACGTTTTCGGTAATTTGAATAAGTGGTTTTTTAAGATTTCTCAAGTTGCTGAAGTCGTCTGCCATGCTCTACTCTCCTCACTTCAAGAAAGAAATATCTGAGTGACTTAGAAATTGTTTTCTTGCTTTTTAAGAAAGAATTTCATGAAGAAACTTATCCCGAAATGGGCAACCGGAATCCCGTGCCTTTCTCCGGGGTTAAACGCAATACACCTTAATTGTGTCTGTACTAAAAAGGGCCTCGTTTATCGCAAACGAATGGTAAGATCTATTATAGAGGAAATTTGAAAAGAGTAAATGGGTGAGATTACCAGAAACATATAGGTATTTATACGTATGTTGATAAAAAATTGAAATGAAAACAATAACTTGTCTTTACGGAAGAAAATGCACGAACAATGTCAAATTTGAAGCAAATTCCATACGCAATGGCGACGAGAGAGAGTGCTCATTCAACTAATCTTGCAGCAAGGTAATGAGTTTGGCAAAGTATTTAAGGGTTAATTTCCCAGCACTGTCAATATCTTCTCCTAAGCTGACAAAGCCGTGATCTCTTAATATAAAAAAAAGAATAGGTTGGTTCACCAGTTCAAGTGCAGATTCAGCTAGCTCCTGTGTCCCATAGTCATGGAATTGTTTAGTTACTGGAATATTGAGAGCATCAGCATAGATGTTGAGCAGGGAACAATGGCCGTGCAGAATGGAATTGATATGTGGCAGTGTCTCATATAATGCATTGTGGAGGAAACTTTCCGATGAAGGGGGAGACGTACCTTCTGTTATAAAAGTAGTCGTGTGTTCTTCAAAGCCGATAACGTGACAGAAATCTTGCGGCCGCAGTGTCTTTGCAGGGATCATGGCCGATTTAGTTATGATAAAGGATGTCGCTCCGGTTCTGTAGGAATGGTTACCATAGGCACCATTAGAGTGAATGGGCGCCAGGCCAAGTTCAGAGAATAGATACGCCCAGTGATTGAGCAGCGTTAATCGGTGGTCATAGGAGAAAGTGGTTTTTATCTGTTGATGCTGAAATTTCACTCCCTGGTATTGTTCCATAGTCGTATAAAGACAGCAAAGATTTCTGCGTAAAGGAAAAAAGGGTTTGCGATAAGCCTCGCAAACCCTTTTTCGTCTGGTGCCTAGAGCGAGAATCGAACTCGCACGGGCGCAAGGCCCACGAGATTTTAAGTCTCGGGTGTCTACCAATTCCACCATCCAGGCAATTTGCATGCTTTTACCACAACACCATAAACCTTGTCAATCCAGAACAGCATACTGATTCTGGTTGAAATATAATAAGAAAAGTAATCGTAGGAGCTCCGGCCTGTCAAGGTTGGTTCCAGCTCATATTGTGCAGTCTGCTTGCCTGATAATGGCCATCATTTCTCTCACGGCCTGTTCCAGACCAACAAAGACTGCTCTGGCGATGACCGCATGGCCTATGGAGAGTTCCTCGATCGTATCGAGAGCCGCAATCGGCGCAGTGTTCCGGTAGTTTAATCCATGTCCGGCACAGACTCTTAACCCCATTTGGGAAGCGGCTTCGGCAGCTTCCAGAAGGAGTTGGAATTCATGATCCCGATTACTTTCACCAACGACGTCACAGTATTTCCCCGTGTGGAGCTCTACAAAGGTAGCACCCACCTTTTGTGCTGCGGCGAGTTGTTTTGGATCTGGGTCGGCAAAGATGGAAACCGGAATTGATGCCGCGGACATTTTTTCGATCACTTTACCAATTTTTTTCATCTCGGAAACGACATCAAGACCACCCTCGGTGGTAAGCTCCTGGCGTTTTTCGGGTACCAGGGTAATCAGATCCGGTTTGATCTCAAGGGCGATTTTGACAATGTCCTTATTTGCGCCCATCTCAAGGTTGAGCTTGGTTTTTATTGTCTGCCGCAACAGATAGACATCCCTGTCCTGGATATGGCGGCGGTCTTCGCGTAGATGGATCACAATTCCCGAAGCTCCGGCCAGCTCACAAATCGCGGCCGCATATACGGGATCGGGTTCACTAATTCCTCTTGCCTGCCTTATTGTTGCTATATGATCGACATTGATAGCAAGTTTGGTCATTCCTGTTCTCCTCTGTTTTTGAAGCTTATCCAGTAATTCGTTTTCCTTGTCGGACATTTCCTTCTCATCGTTCTCCGAACGTTCATGATCATAGCCCAACAAGTGGAGCATGCCATGGATGACCAGCCAGCTCATTCGTTCATGGAAGGTTTGATTATATTCAATCGACTCCCGAAGGGCAGTATCAACCGAGATGATAATATCGCCAAGTTCTTTGAAGGGCAGGGTGGCAAAGGATGGATCGGCTCCCTCGGCGAAAGGAAAAGAGAGCACGTTGGTTGGTTGGTTTTTGTCTCGGTACTGGCTGTTAAGTCGAGTAATTTCCTGGTCGCTGGTCAGGAGAAGGCTGACATTATAGTCTTTAACCCCACATTGCTCGAGCAGCCAATTCGAGAGCCGCTTGATTCGTTTGCCGTTGATAAGGCATCCACCCGGCTGGTGTTGAATTGTAAGATCGGTCGACAAGCGAGGCCCCTTTACTGTTTTTCGTAGGCGTTGATAATCTGTTGTACCAGGGGGTGACGAACCACGTCTTCCTTGGTAAACGAACAGAACTTGATCCCCTCGATATCCGACAGTATCTTTCTGGCCTGTACTAAGCCTGAATGGGTTTTCACCGGCAGATCCACTTGGGTAGTGTCTCCGGTGATCACCGCCCGGGAATCAAATCCGATCCTGGTCAGAAACATTTTCATCTGTTCCCGCGTGGTGTTTTGTGCTTCGTCAAGAATGATGAAAGCATTGCTCAACGTACGCCCCCTCATGAACGCTAAGGGCGCAATTTCAATAACATCCTGTTCGATCAAGTCTATTGATTTATCCGGACCGAGTAAATCGTTTAAGGCATCGTGCAGGGGTCTCAGGTAGGGATTTACCTTTTGAGCCAGGTCACCCGGAAGAAAGCCAAGCTTTTCGCCGGCTTCCACAGCAGGTCTGGCCAAAATGATAGAACGGACCATGCCGCTGGTGAGTGCAGATACGGCCATAGCGACAGCAAGATATGTTTTCCCCGTTCCGGCGGGCCCGATGCCAAAAACTATATCATTGTTGCGAATAGCGTCTATATACGTCTTTTGATTTTTGGTTTTGGGAGATACCACCCGGTTTTGGGTGGTGACATAGACCTTATCCAAAAATATTCTATCGAGTCTTGCCTTTGGCGTCGATTCCAGAATTCGAAGCCCGAAGGCGAAGTCCGAGCTGTACACCGGATATCCTTTACCGATGAGTTCGTAGAGTTGATTGAGCAGTGCCGTAATCAGCTCTACATCATGGGGTGCACCTGTGATGTGCAGGTTCGTGCCCCTGGTATTAATGGTAACACCTGTGCTTTTTTCGAGAATCTGCAGATTTTTATTGAGTTCACCGTAGAGTGCACAAGCATAGTTGTTATCGGCAAAGTTAATTTCCTGATGGATTGAGTTTGAATTCATAGAGGAAGTTATTTTTTATCAAGCTTATGGAGTTCATCGTCAATAACTGCCTGAAACGCGTCAAGACTGCGCTGTTTAGGAGTGCGGCCGTTTATATAGACGGTTGGTGTTCCGGTAACCCCGGCTTGCTGGGCTTCCATAAGATCTTTATTGATACTTGTCTGGATTTCCGGGGATGACATATCTTTCTCAAAGCGCGGGATGTCCAGCTTGAGGTCCTGAGCGATCTTCATGATAGTTTTCGGATTCAATTCTCTCTGTGCTGCAAAAAGTCGGTCATGAAATTCCCAGAACTTTCCCTGTTTCTGTGCGGCCAATGCGGCTCTGGCTGCAGGCATGGCCATTTTATGAAACTGGAGAGGCATGTTCTTAAAGACTAATTTTACGGTTTGAGGATTTTTTTCGAGTACCTGCGTGAGTAGCGGCTCTATTTTGCTGCAATAAGGACACTCAAAATCCGTGAAAAGGACAATGGTTACCGGAGCGTCGGCAGGTCCTCGAAAAGGTGACCCGGAAATATCGACATTAGTGATAAAGGAAACCCCGATAGCGCTGAAGGTTTGGGTTTTATTATTTATGAGGTAGAGGGTTTCACCCTGGGGAGCGATATCAATGGCAGAAACCCCTTCCTCCACCGGAATGGATCCCTGAAGCTGCCCCTGGTTATTGAAAACCTGGACCAGCTGTTTATCATTCAGGATAAAGACGAATTTTCCATCCAGTGAGTGAACCATATCCAAGGTTTTTCCGGCTGTTGGCCAGCTCTGCAGCACGTTCCATTCTATGCTTTTGTCCTGACCTGAATCCGGAACAGCCAAGGCATTAGCGCCGGAAGACAAAATCAGTGAAAGTAATACACCGGCGTACAATTTGGGATATTTCATAGTGGCCCCATAAAAGATTAGTGAGTTATATTTTTCGTAGCAAATAAAAGTGCACATACGTCGACAACAATAGCCACTTTGAGGCTTTTGCGCAAGATTATCGAATCATCAGTCATCGTTATGAGTAATTTAAGGACTCGAAAATGATTTTATATTTTTCATATCGACTCGACAGCCCTACATTCAAAGAGCTGGTATAAAGATTTTCACTCTTTTATGAGGGGTTAGTGAAAAAAGGTATTAAACCACAAAAATAGCTGGTAACGATACGTGCAAGATGGTATTTATAACAACTTTTTTTGTTCTAAACGACTCAATATCAAGTACAGTCTTGACTGCAATGGTTATGTGAATTAATTAATAGCGGTTTGGTGAGTGTGATTTTAATGATGTTGCAGTTGGTTAAATTCAGAACAACGGTAAAACATGTTGCGAGGGTGGCGGAATTGGTAGACGCACCAGACTTAGGATCTGGCGCCTTACGGTGTGGGGGTTCGAGTCCCCCCTCTCGCACCAAATTTATTGTTCAGATAGGTTGTACACCTCACCTGTGGTAGTGATAATCCACTGAAACCCGGTGCCGATGTGTCGGCTTTCTCCAAGCTCTTCTTGGTGGCGATGTTTGACAGGGAAAAGTGTGGTTTCGGGTGTTTATAATAATTTCAAAATGAAAGGATGGGACTCGATGGATGTAAATGTTGAAGAGATCAGTACTCTCACAAGAAAAATAACGGTTACGCTACCTGAAGACATTGTTCAGTCAAAGCTGAACGAGGCATATGATAAGCTGAAGAAGGAAATAAAAATGAAGGGCTTTCGTCGTGGGAAAGTACCTCGTTTGGTTATTGTAAAACATTATAAAGCTCAGGTTGAGTCAGAAACCGGGGAGAAGCTGGTACAGGACAATTATTTTGATGCCATTGAGAAACAGGGGGTAGAGCCCATTGTTCATCCTGAAATTCAGAGTGTGAAATATAACGAGGATGGATCGTTCACTTTTATCGCTGAAGTTGATGTGCGACCAGAGTTTGAACTGGCTCAATATAAAGGTCTGGAAGTGGAAAAAGAGGAGATCCTGGTAACTGATGAGGAGATCCAGCTCGAACTTGCGGAAATGCAGAAAACTATGGCAGTCCTTCGTTCGGTGACAGACAGGCCGATTCAAAAGGACGATATCGTCATAGTGGATTTCCAGGGATTCCACGAAGGCGCGGCAATGCCCCAGGTTAAAAACGAAAACTACTCTGTTGAAGTAGGTTCCGGAACCATGGGAGTTGAGTTTGAAGACAAATTAGTCGGTATGAACAAGGATGAGGAAGGGACCCAAGAGGTCGATTTTCCGGAAAATCATCCCAATCCAATTCTGAAAGGTAAAAAAGTAGAATTTCACATTACGGTCAAAGATATCAAGGAGCGGGTACTCGCAGAGCTGAACGACGAATTTGCTCAAGAGGCCGGGGAAGAATTCAAGACTCTGGATGACTTGAAAACATCGATCAAAGAGCGTATTACCAAGCAGCGAGAAGAACGTCTCGAGGGAGCTATCACCGATAAGATTATGCAGAAACTGCTTAATGCCCATCAGTTCGAGGTTCCCAAACGGCTGGTCGCTTTTGAAATCGAACAGATGATTAAGCAAACCGAGAAGCAGTTCGAGCAGAGCGGAATGAGTCTTGAGGCAGCTGGACTCAGCAGGGAGAAACTCGCTGAACAGAACGCAGAAATGGCTGCTAAAAGGGTCCGTGGTGATTTTATCTTAAAGAAAATTGCCGAGGTTGAAGAGATCAAAGTTGAAGAAGAAGATGTTGAAAGAGGTCTCAAACGTATTGGCGATATGTACAATATGTCGATTGCCAAAGTGAAAGAATATTTTCAAAATCGAGACGATCTTCTACCCTTAATGAATGAATTGTTGAACGAGAAAATTCTCACTTTCCTACGAGAGCATACAGTGTTTGTCGAAGCGGTCAAAAAAGAACAAGAGACCGAAGAAAGCACTGCTTCAAAAAGCTGATAGGGCGGGTTGCATACGCCTGGAAAGGGATTATAATGAGCATATCCGGTGGGGAGCCCTGCTGGATATGTCTTGACAGCTTTCAATAAATAACGACTGCATAGGGCTCAGGGCCTCATGCAGTCGAACCGTTTTAAGGAGTGTGACACATGAATCTTGTGCCTATGGTGGTAGAGCAGAGTCCTCGAGGGGAACGGGCTTATGACATTTACTCACGTTTATTAAAAGAACGTATCATTTTTCTTGGTTCCGGAGTCAGTGATGATGTTGCAAATGTCATTGTTGCCCAGTTGCTTTTTCTTGAGGCGGAGAATCCTGAAAAAGATATTACCTTTTATATCAATTCTCCTGGTGGTTCGGTAACTGCCGGTATGTCCATTTATGATACTATGCAATATGTGAAGTGCGATATCGCCACTCTTTGTATGGGACAGGCCGCATCCATGGGTTCATTTCTTCTTGCGGCAGGCACCGATGGCAAAAGATACTCCCTGCCGAATTCGAGAATCATGATCCATCAACCGATGGGAGGATTTCAGGGACAGGCAACGGATATTGATATTCAAGCCAGGGAAATATTACGTATGAAGGATGAACTGAATCGTCTTCTCGCCCATCATACTAAACGTCCGCTCGAAAAAATCGCAGCCGACACAGAACGTGATTATTTTATGAGTGCGAGTGAAGCCCAGGAATATGGTATCATTGATAAGGTACTGACTAAACGGGAAGAATTAGTTGAGGATTAAAAGTATGGATGATGTGAATAACAATGGACCTCATTGCGTATGTTCTTTTTGCGGCAAGGACCAGGAAGAGGTAGGAAAGCTTATTGCCGGTCCGGATGTCTTCATCTGTGACGAATGTATTGAGCTTTGCAACGAGATCGTCCACGATAAGGACGGTACCGAGTCGGACGAACTCGGGCAGGATACTAAAGTCTCTTTGAAGCCAAAAGAGATTAATGCTTACCTCGACGAGTATGTGATTGGTCAGGAGTATGCCAAAAAAGTTCTCTCTGTTGCTGTCCATAACCACTATAAACGCATCGATGCGCCTATAGAGGATGATTCCGTGGAACTGCAGAAATCCAATATCATTCTGGTTGGTCCTACAGGCTCCGGCAAAACCCTGGTCGCCCAGACTCTTGCCAGAATTTTGAATGTTCCGTTTTGTATGGCCGATGCGACAACACTTACCGAGGCTGGGTATGTCGGTGAAGATGTTGAAAATATACTGGTAAGCCTGCTTCAGGCTGCAGAGTATGATGTGGAGAAGGCTCAGCGCGGAATTATTTACATAGACGAGATTGATAAAATTGCCCGAAAATCGGATAGCCCATCGCTCACCAGAGATGTTTCGGGTGAAGGGGTGCAGCAGGCTCTTTTGAAAATTATCGAAGGAACCAATGCGTCGATTCCGCCGAAGGGTGGCAGGAAGCATCCGCAGCAGGAACTGGTTCAAATCGATACCACGAATATTCTGTTTATTTGTGGGGGTGCCTTTGTCGGCTTGGATACAGTGGTGAGCAGACGTCAGTGTGCAAAATCTATAGGTTTTGGAGCAAAGGTCACTGGGGATGAGAAGAAAAAAATAGGGGATCTGCTCAAAATGGTCCAACCGGAAGATCTCCTGAAATTTGGACTTATTCCTGAAATGGTTGGGCGATTGCCGGTTATAGCCACCATGGAAGAGTTGGTGGAGGAAGATCTTATTCGCATCTTGAAGGAACCTAAAAATGCCTTGACCAAGCAGTATCAGAAACTGTTCGAGTTTGACGGCATTACGCTCAGTTTTACTGAAGGGGCATTAACAGCCATTGCCGCTAAAGCGTTGAAGAGAAAATCCGGTGCCCGCGGTCTTCGTTCTGTTATGGAAGAGGCCATGCTTGATGTGATGTACGATCTGCCCTCGATAAAAGGCGTGCAGGAATGTGTGATAAATGAACAGGTAATCACCCAGGGAGATTATCCGATTATTTTGTACCATAATAGTAGCGCCGACGAGAACCTGAAGATAGCTTGATTGAGAAATCCAACGAATCCTTATCGGGGCTCGTTCCAATAGTAGCGTACATTCGAAAGGAGATTTTGTGACGAAACTTTACCCCTTGATGCCACTTCGGGATATTGTGATCTTTCCGCATATGGTTGCCCCATTAGTTGTCGGCAGGAAGAAATCCATTCAGGCCCTTGAAGATGCCATGGAAAAAAAGACGGATATTCTTCTGGTAACTCAACAGAAATCTAACGTTGACGATCCGGCCACTGGTGATCTCTATTCTTGGGGCACTCTGGCGACCGTGATGCAGTTACTCCGCCTTCCCGATGGAACAATAAAAGCTTTGGTAGAGGGAAAAACTCGGGCAAAAATTATTTCTTACGTGCCAAACGATAATTTTCTCCAGGCTGAAGTGGAAGAACGGATTGATCTTACCGAACCGACAGCTGAGTTAACCGCCTTTGAGAGAGAATTGAGAAAATTCTTTGAGCAATATGCCACAAATAATAAAAAAATTGCCAAAGAAATTCTGAATTCGGTCAAGGTGATTGATAACCCTTTAAAACTGTTGAATGTTATCTGCGCACATCTGCCACTTAAGAGCGAGGAAAAACAGGAAATTCTTGAACTGGAGCCACTTACAGCCAGGATGGCCAAAGTACTCGAGATTCTGGACCGTGAAATCGAATTGGCGGAACTGGAAATGAAGATCAACGCCAAGGTTAAAATGCGGATGGGGAAAACCCAGAGGGATTATTACCTTGGCGAGAAAGTTCGGGAAATCCAGAGTGAAATAGGCCAGAACGAAGATGGACTCGATGAGATGGGAGAGCTCGAAGAGTCGATCAAAAATAAAAAAATGCCTGCTCTGGCAAAAGACAAGGTTCTCAAAGAGTTTAAAAAGCTGAGAAGTATGCCTCCCATGTCGGCAGAAACGACGGTGGTTCGCAACTATATTGATTGTATTGTCAGTCTGCCTTGGGAAAAGAAAGATAAGTCAAAAATCGATATTAATAAGGCTGAGAGTATCCTCGATGAAGACCATTACGGCCTTCCAAAACCAAAAGAACGGATCCTTGAATATCTTGCCGTTCAGTCCCAGGTAAAAAAGATTAAGGGCCCGATTCTCTGCCTGGTTGGCCCTCCCGGCGTCGGAAAAACCTCTATCTGTAAATCTATCGCCCGGGCGATGGGCAGGAAATTTGCCCGGCTTTCTCTTGGTGGTGTGCGGGATGAAGCGGAGATTCGTGGGCACAGAAGAACCTACATAGGTGCCATGCCCGGAAAGATCATCCAATCCATGCAAAAAGTTGGAGTGTCTAATCCGGTATTTTGTCTTGATGAAGTGGATAAAATGTCGATGGACTTTCGGGGTGATCCTTCTTCGGCACTGCTTGAGGTCCTCGATCCTGAACAGAACGTTGCCTTCAATGATCATTACCTTGATATTGATTATGATTTGTCCGAGGTCTTTTTTATTACCACTGCGAACAACCTGCACGGTATTCCGGTTCCTCTCCAGGACAGGATGGAGATCATCCAGATCAGTGGCTATACTGAAGAAGATAAATTAAAAATAGCGGTGGGATTCCTCATTCCAAAGCAGCTTGAGCAAAATGGCTTCGGTCCTAATGATATACAGCTGACCGATGGTGCTGTTATGGAGATTATTCGTCGTTATACCAGGGAGGCGGGAGTAAGGAATCTTGAGAGAATCATTGCCTCTCTCTGTCGAAAAATTGCCCGGGAACGGTTAAAGAAAAATGATAAGAAAAAGAAATACCGTCTCAGTGTTCAATCGATTGGCAAGTATTTAGGGACACCTAGATACCGATACGGCCTGGCCGAGGAAAATGACGAGATTGGTTTGACGACAGGCCTCGCCTGGACAGAGGTAGGTGGCGAGCTCCTGCAGATTGAAGCGACCTTGATGACTGGTGCCGGCAAATTAACCATCACCGGCAAGCTCGGTGACGTAATGCAGGAATCCGCTCAAGCTGCTCTGAGTTATGTACGATCCCGGGCAGCGATACTCGGTCTGGAAGAGGATTTTTACCAGAAACTTGATATCCATATCCATGTACCTGAAGGTGCAATTCCAAAAGATGGACCATCGGCTGGTATCACGATAGCTACCACCTTGGTTTCGGCGCTGCTTAAGGTTCCGGTAAAACACCACATGGCAATGACCGGTGAGATTACTCTCAGGGGAAGAGTGCTGCCTATTGGTGGCTTGACAGAGAAGTTGCTTGCCGCCAAGCGGGGCAATATCACCCATGTGCTTATCCCCAAACCAAACGAACGCGATCTCAACGATGTTCCCATTAAGATACGGAAATCACTGAAAATTGATGTGGTTAATCATATGGATGAGGTGCTTGGTCACGCATTGGTATTAAAGGAAGGGAAAAATCTCTTTAAAAACTAGAGACCTAGGGTGTTTTGGCTTGCACCGGAAAGCGTTGAATATAGGCAGCTGTACCCGTTGTTTTTATTAGTATCTTTTTGAAATAAAAGGTAAAAATATCATCTGGCAGGATAATCAACTGCCCTGATGTTTTTCCTTGACGTAGTAGGGTGAAGTTGGTAAATAGTCCTTCACGATTGATTGAGACGGGGGCGACTAGCTCAGCTGGGAGAGCATCGGCCTTACAAGCCGAGGGTCACAGGTTCAAGCCCTGTGTCGCCCACCAAGATCAATTATTGATGTAACCACAACTTAGTATTTGTTTGGAGCGGTAGTTCAGCTGGTTAGAATGCCGGCCTGTCACGCCGGAGGTCGCGGGTTCGAGTCCCGTCCGCTCCGCCAAACGATAAAAAGGAGTGAAGCAATTTTTAAACGCTCCTCTTCTTCCGTAGTGCTTGACATATCTCGTTGTTCTTGATAGAAAATGTCACGTATTTTGCTTAAGGGCGACTAGCTCAGCTGGGAGAGCATCGGCCTTACAAGCCGAGGGTCACAGGTTCAAGCCCTGTGTCGCCCACCACAACTCAAGCAGAGAACGGTCTAATTAAGAACAAATCAGTTTTGAAAACAGAATATCAAAAACGCATAATTTTGGAGTGGTAGTTCAGTTGGTTAGAATGCCGGCCTGTCACGCCGGAGGTCGCGGGTTCGAGTCCCGTCCGCTCCGCCAGTATAAAAAAGAGGGTCGCAGACATCACGTGTCTGCGACCCTCTTTTTTTATATTAGCTCATTTTCTGTTTGAATTTTTCATTAATCTGATACACAAAAGCGAGTACTTCGGCAACGGTTTGATAAAGCTCCGTTGGAATTTCCTCACCTATCGGTACTTTTGACAGGAGTTCGACCAGATTGGCATCCTCCTGAATGTGAATTCCTGCTTCTCTTGCGGTGGCGATGATTTTTTCTGCAATTATACCCTTCCCACTGGCAACCACTTTTGGTGCAGCCGATTCGTTTTCATTATAGAGGATGGCGATCGCCCTATCTGCAGACTTTTGCTTCGTCATATTACACCGTGGTGTCCAGCATCGAGTTGCCTTCGGGTACAAGTTGTCGAACCAGATCCTGGATCGGATCCGGGGCATCGCCGGAAAATGAGAGGCTGATCAGGGGAATATCGGTAATGGCCTTTTTCAAATCCGCGCTGAATTGTTCTATGAAATCAGCTTTCTCCTGATCGCCTGCCCGAAATCTGATAAATAATCCTTCTAAATTTTGCAAGAAATCGATTTGTAGATTACCAAGATCGGATACAGTCAGATGAAGGGAAAAACGACTTTCGGACGTTGCAGAATTGCTCGAATTCGAGAGTCCTGGTCGCCTTGCTCTATTATCAAATATCCCTGCTCTATAAAAGGGAGTGGCAGTGGGTAGATAAGCTGAGTGTTACCGGCGACCTGAAGCTGGGTAAGCTGAAAAAGTTCCAGGGTAGTGAGAATTTTATTGGTTGTTTCTGCAATGCTGCTTGCGGTGCTGAAACTGTGGGCAATGTCCAGCAAAGCAGCTTTCAAGGTATGAACAGCACTGTTTTTGTCGCCTCTCGCCAGCAACTGTTCCATATTCAGGCCGAGATTTTCAATGAGTTGCTTAAGAATCGCTCCCCCGTCTTTGCCGTCTACCCCGTTTTGCTGCAATGAAAAGAAGCTTTCCAGAGTTGATCGACTTGTCGGAGAGACAGTTTCAAGAGGCGCAGGGGTTTGCAATTGAAATTCTTTAAAAAGGCTTGCCAGGTCGATGTTCTTGCCGAGGAGTGTCAGAGAGCGACCCTGCAACTGGGTCAGAGGGGTTGAAACAATTTTCAGTTCGATCTGAGGTTCGGTCTTGACTACCTGCAGCCGCAGTGATTGGCCAGGTGAGAGAGCCGCCTCGGATCTGACGGATTGACGGGTGCCGCCAATCTCGAGCACAAAGCGATTGTCACCTTTAGCCTCAATGACCAGGGCCTTTAAAAACTCTCCTTGAGTAGGCGGCTGCTGTCCCTGACTGCTGCGTCCTCGTCCCTGGGATGTTGCAGAGCCGAGAGGAGGTATGGATGTAAGCGGGGTAATATTGTCCATAAGTACATATCGGTCGAAGTCCGTAAATAAATTAGTGCTGATGATTGACTTGGATGCTCGTTTAAACTGCAGTCTGAATATTTTCCCTCAACTGACGCCGTTGTTCGGCAAAACAATTTTTGGCAATGATTTCCCTTGATCTGGATGAAATATTGTCGAAATGAAAAGCAGTCAACCAGCGATTTTTCCGAATGCGTTTAGATCGGATGACAGAACCTGAACAGATAATGGTCTCGGCAGGATTTGGCAGGTCGATTTCAATCATCACCGGTTTTTTAATATTGCATTCATCGGAGAGAATGGTCAAAACACCAGTCTGGGAGATGTCGACTGTCTCACCGTCGAGTTTCAGTGGTTGTTCATCTCCGTCATTTTTCCTGGATCGTAAAAAACAGCGATCTGCACTTTAATATTGACCCGGAAGTATTCGCGCAGATCTTCCGGTTTGATGGCCTTTTGGGCCACCAGCTCAACAACACGATTATTAAGAATCTGAACAATTTTCGCAGCAAACGTAACCGATTCACCGTATGCGTCATGGCTGGCCAGCATACATGGTCTCATTTTTTCTATATTTTCCGGAATGGTGCCGGGGGGAAAGAGCAGGAAGAAAGAAGGGGCCTCGGACTCTTTAAAGACACAAGACAAGTGCACGCTTTTGCCGGTCGAGTCCGTTAAGGTTACAGCCGCAGGCTGACTGTCGGGGATCGTATTGACGATGGACAGAATATCGGTGGACATGGCACCTTTGTGGTTGTAATTACAGTACAAAATTAACCGGTCCTCTTCGGATCAGTTGGTTGGCACGTTTACTTTCAGGCGCAGCATTTTCCTTTGAATCACAAGACAACAGCCAATAATTTTATCCCTATCTTCGGTGGTGATATCGTCAAAATGATACGCCACCTCAAAGCGGCCATCATGTAATTGCTGAACACGTACCTGATGGGCAAGAATCTTGATGGTATCGGGCTCAATAGAAGGGACAGTTATCTCCAGCCTTACCTGCCGGTCTGCTTGTGGCTTTTCGTCGAATATTGCCAGAATACCGCTGCCGCTTATATCAATCGTTTGTCCCCCGGTTGACCACGGCTCATTCTTGGTATCGAACAGCTCAGTATGAAAAGATTTTGAAATAACTCTGGTCACGGTGTCTACCCTGAAAAATTCCCGCATCTGCTCATGGCTGATAGATTTTCGAACAATCATCTGCAAGGTTTGCGGGTTGGCGACTTTATAAATCATTGCCTCAAGAGAAATTGTCGGACCGCCCATGTCAATACTGATAATACATGGCTGCTCGATATCTATTTGGTCGATAGGAAGTGTACCCGGTTTGAAAATCAGGGCGAATTTTGGTGCATCCAGTTCCTGGTAAAGGCACTGGGCTCTGATTCGGTCCGGTCTATTTAGAAGCGGCAGGAAAATTCTTACGGGTTTGCCCTTTGGTATGTTCTGCAGGATGTCGGTGTTTAGGGTCATGTTTTTTATAATTGGTTTTTATAGCGGGTGGATAACAGCCAAAAGTCGTTAAGGTACAATGTCTATCGATACTTTACTGTAGCATCAAAAACTATCCTAGGCAACTGTCGAGCAAAGGTAAAATTGTGATTAAAAGTGATGAAGAAGTAAAAGCTGGAGATAACGAACAAAAAAGAGGACAGATTGTCTTGTCAGGCAGAAGACATATAAGGAATTGAACTCTATTTACTATTGGAAAAGGAAAAGAGAGGAGATGCTTTTTCGTCAAGAGAGCATCTGAATGCTTTTAAATTTTGATAGAGGTTATTGCAGGCCATACTGGCACGAGCAAAAGCTATTCGATAATCATGGATAATTGGTTCATGGATAATTTCTTTTCCTGCCAGGGCGATAACATCAATCATCTGCTGGTCCAAGAAGGCTAGATTGTTTCTTTGGTGTCTGATCTTTTCGCATCCTTCAAGGATCTGGTGGGGGGATGAGGTAGGAATTTGATTTTCAAGAGTAAGGATACTCTCTTGAAAATGTATGTATGCTTCAGTTATGGTAAGAAAAAATTGCGTAACATCAGTTATCTGGCAGAGGGGTTCTTGAATGTTGGTCGATATAGAATGTTCTGCTGGTTTCATTTGCTGACCTTGCGAGATATTCTCGGGAGTTAGAAGAAGTTTCTGATGATATTTTTTCTATCTGTCTCGACCGGCTTATATCCTTTCATTGCATTGCGATTCGTCGACATGTTGGTGATTTCATGTCGCAGCAGAAATTTAGCGTTTTCTGCTCTGTCTACAATACATTTATTCGCGTTACTGAGATTGTGAAGCAATGTAGCTCTTTTGCCCAGCAAATCCTCTGTTGAGTCAGGAAAAACTGCTAGTTTTTTTAAGCTCTCTGCGATGAGAATGTCATTTGTTTTGCTTTCCCGCAACATGGTGTCAACAGTATCTACGATTGCGTCCGCTTTAACCAGCGTGGTATTTGATATCTCATGTTGCATGGATTGATAGCACTCGCCAATCTCTTGATACATTAGGATAGATTTTACCAGCAATGCATTACAGCTCGTTACCAAAGTCTCATTATCTGCAAAATGGACCATCATTTATCACCGTTTCAATTGTTACCGAGCTCTTATTAACCCGCCGCCGAAATACTTCTTACCGGAGCCTGGCCTTCCCGTTCTTTTTCCTGGTGTTGCTGGACCAACATGCCGAGCTCCTTGCTATTGATTTCTACCGCCTCCCCCCATGTCAGGCGCAGGTCCACAAGAAGCTTTTCGACATTTCGTAAATGCTCTGCGCTTGTGTCCGTCCTGGCTTTACCGAGTTCCCGAAGCATGAATTGATAGAGTCCGTCAAGATCCGCGGCAATATCGCCACCAATTTCATGGTTCAGTGAGTTGGAAAATTCGGTGATGATAGCAAAAGCTTTGGAAATTTTCCCCAGTTTTTCTATAACGTTCCCATTCTCATTAGCCGCTAAGGCCTGTCTGCAAAACTTAATTGCTCCATCGTAGAGCATCAGGAGTATCTGCTCCTTGGATGCGGTCATTATCTGGTTTTGCTGGTATTGATTCATGTAGGCATTCATGTTATTTCCCTTTGAGCATGTTACTGAGCAAGTCCATTTGTTGAGTAAGGAAAGATCCCTGGGCGTTCAAACCGCTGACGAGTTGTTCCATCGCTGAATATTGGGCCCGGAGTGTGGCCTCTTTTTTGGCCATCCGTGGTTCCATATTCCGAATCTGGTCATCGATTCTCTTAGCCGTCTGATCGTAGCTTTTCTTTTTTCCGGCATAGAGTCCTGTTGAGCCATTGGTGACATCCAGCAGGAAATAGTTCATTTTTTTCATGACCCCATCAACGCTGCCTTCACCGGCCAGCAGGGTGGAGACCCCATCAAAATTATCCTGAAGGGCCGCATCCATCTTGGTATTGTCCTGGTTCAGGGTCCCGTCCAGTTTTGTGGTTATGCCGAGTTGGGACAAGATACTAAGGGAACCGCTGGTCTTGGTAACCGAGCTCAGGAGAGACTGTAAACCGCGTTTTACGCTATTGATCGAGGAGTCACCCCGCAGGACAGAGCCGAGGAGATCTGGGGTCGCCGGGTCCGTTGTGGTGGCGGCACTCCCTGTAAATTCGGCATAGCCGGACAGGATCCATTCCATGACCTTGTTGTAGCTGGTCACAAAGGTGGTCAATTTTTCTTTCAGGGCACTGGTGTCTGGTTTAATCTCCAGCAGGGAAGTTTTGTATGCCTGCGTATCTGGGGCTATTGGGGTACCAGAGGGATCCACTTCGCTCACCGCATTGAGATTAATGGTGACGCCGTTGATCGTTCCGCTGAGAGTGTTGCTGTCGCTGACCACTTTAATGCCATCTATATAGGCTTCGGCCTGCTGGGCTGTTTGTGCCACACTGGTGGTAAAGGGAATGGCGACAGGGATGGCGTCTGCGGTTTTCAGGTCGCTGGTCACGCTGAAGCTGGTACTGGCATCGGTGCCGGTGAAGACCATGTGATAGGCGGTCGCGCTCTTCGTGCCATCATTGATGATGGTAGCCTTGATTCCGGTGGTGGTGGATTGTTCATTGATGGCAGCGGCTAGACCAGTCAGGGTGTTGTTGGTTGAATCAACGGATATAACTGTGTTGACGCTGCCATTGGTCAGGGTAAAGGTGCCCGAGCCGAGCAGTGCGTCTGTCGGGGATGACCAGCCAGCGCTGATGTTTTTTTGAACCTGGGCCAGTTGTTTTACACTGATGTTGTAGCTGCCGGTGCCGGCATTGGCGCTGGTGGCGGTAAAGGGGGCGCTGGCACTCAACGAGACACTGGTGGATTTGACCTGGCTGGTGAGGGTCATGGCGCTGACCGCACTTTTCAGGTCATCAATGGTGGTCTTAAATTGGGCGTAGGCGGCAAGGCGATCGGCCTCGGCCGTTTTTTTTGTTTCCAGCCGGGTAATGGGAGCCCGTTCAAGGGTCATCAGCTTGGTGACGATGGTATCGGTGTCTATACCGGTGGCAAGCCCACTGAATGTTGCTGGTGGGGTTGATGTGGCTGATGTGGATGATATGGTTGACATATTTGTTTACCTCCGAGAAAAAACACCTTTCCTGCTTGCAGTGAAAATAGTCTTTTCATCTGCCGTGATCAAGTAGACATCCTGCCTGGTGATCAGTTTTTACGCTTTTGTATTCACAATATTCCCAGCCAGATCTTTCAGCGCTTCCCTCAGTTTCAACATCTCTTCCGCCGGAATCTGGCGCACAACCTCGTTGGTCTTCTGGTCATAGATCTTGACGACGAATTCCTTGTTGTCATTCTGCTCAAAACGGACGCTATAGAGACCATCTTCGGTAACTGCCTTGATCTGGCTGAGCAGTTCTTCCGACTGTATTCCCTTTTCCGCGGAGGTCGCCTGCGGGGTATCCGCAACCTTTTCCTTGTTTTTCCGTTGCGCGTCTATCTGTTCCGGGGCCTGGAGCTTCTGTTGGACGCCTCCACCAGTATTGGCGGTAATATCTATATTCATGAACGTTCCTCCCTTTGTGCAAAGGGAAGGGACCGGCCGTACAGCCGGCCCCTCTTTGTTTTGCAGCCTTCAGCCTTGAACCTTCAGACTGTGGCCTTGTTACCCTTCATCCTTTCTTACTTCAACAGGGACAACGCCAGCTGGGGAGCCTGGTTTGCCTGGGCCAGAATAGAGACACCGGCCTGCTGCAGGATGTTGTTCTTGGTCATTGCTGAGGTTTCCTGGGCAATGTCTGCATCCATGATCCGGCTGCGGGCAGCAGAAAGATTCTCAGAGACGTTAGCCAGGTTGGCAATGGTTGATTCAAAACGGTTTTGAACCGCACCAAGATCACCACGCATGGTGTCGATCTGGGCCAGAGCTGCATCCACACTGGAAATAGCCTTGGTTGCACCTTCACGGGTGGAGATGTCTACTTTATCAATGGTGGTCGTAGCGTTGCCAGCACAACCAAGGCCGGCAGCGGCAAGCCCGTCGCCAGTCAAGACGATTTCCTTGGTGCTATTCAGGGAAATCTGACCATTGAAGTTGGTCGCCGCATCACTGATACCAGCAAGCCCTGAAGCAGTTGCGTCCGTGATTAACACGTCTCCGTCGACATCGATATTTTCAGTCATGGAAAAACCGGTGCCATCGGTCTTGGTAACCTCAACTTTACCTGCGTCATTGAGCTTAGCTGTGGAAACCACTTGGCGCCATTGATTGCGGTAGCCATCTCTTTGGCCGTCACAACAGCCCCGGCAGTATCGGTCAAATTAATGGCCGTAATTATTATCCAGTTGGGATCTCGTAGGTACCGACAATCGAGGCAGTAGAAGGGGTAGCAGTAATAGGGGTCAATAGGAGCTTCACTAGCATCAGAATACCTGACTAATTTCTAAGTTTTGCAGTAGACGCGTCCTGTACAAAAGAATACGTTGCAGTACCAACAGTTTTAGTTGCTGGTAAAGTCTGAATGCTATGGCTGCAACAAGATCGCGCACCGGACAAGGCAGTATCACCCACGGCACCGTTGGCGGAGGTTACTGTCGTCATCACCGATAGCGAATTCCAACGAAGCTCCACTCTTCAAGCGTAATCTCTGTCAGATCCAGGTACTTGTTCCCGCGGGGGTACGGGATCCTGACCGTCTCTGACCCAACTTCTGTCACGGCAGAAACACCAGTAGTACCACCACCACCGAGGGTAGTTACTGGTCGTAACCGCTGAGCCTACAAGTTCTGGAAGTCTTTGCCTCAAAGTTAACTTTGGTAGCATCGTTCGCATCCACCGTAGCTTATATACGTCGCAGTTCCTGCGTGCGAGATATCGTTATATTCAGTTACAAAATCTGCTGCAGTCAAAGTTCCATTCGCACGTCACAGTACCAGCTAAGGTGATACCCTCAAATCCAATTGATTCAGCACCGATCGTTGCGCCAAATTGAGTGGTAAATGTAGCCTTTGTGCCGACATCACCAGGTGGTGCCGCCACTGTCCGCCGTCACCGAACGAACAGTGTTCAGGGTTGACGGGTTTTGTAAAATCGAGGGTCTGCACGTTGACCGCCTTGGCAATGGTCGTGGGAACATCATCATTTGCCGTGGTTGCGGCGTCATTGATGGCGGCCGCGATAGCCACATTACTGGTGGATGCCCGGGTGATCAATCTCGGTGCCGTTGACAAAAATCGAAGCACCCTGCCAGGCCATCATCACTCACATCAACACCGGCTGCTGTGGTTCCGGCAGCAATCGTGGTACCAACGACACTGAGAGCTGACGTTGTAGCATTGTCGACACTAAAACTGATGGTCTGCTGGGTGCCGGCATTGGCACCTACCTGGAACTGAGCATTGTTCATGGTTCCATCGAGCAGGTTTTTACCGTTGAAAGAGGTGGTTTCGGCGATACGGGTCATTTCCTGTTGAGCTGGTTGACCTCAGCTTGAAGAGATACGATCGGATGAACTGTTGGTATCGTTTGCTGACTGGACAGCCAGCTCACGCATACGCTGAAGGATATTGGTACTTTCCTGGAGCGCTCCCTCTGCGGTCTGCGCCAAGAGATACCATCATTGGAGTTACGTACTGCTTGATTCAGACCGCGGATCTGCGAGGTCATACGATCTGAAATACCCAGTCCGGCTGCATCGTCTTTTGCTGAGTTGATACGAAGACCGGAAGAAAGACGCTGCATTGATTTGGCCAGCGCGTTCTGGGATTTACCCAAGTTACGTTGGGCGTTGAGAGACATTACGTTTGTGTTAATTGATAGTCCCATTATATTCCTCCTTGAATATGTTGTATGGGGTACAGCTGGGCATCCTTGCCCGGGTACAGCATCTTAGAAAAAAAAATAAACAGCTTGTGTTGCTCTTCTTTTCTTTCACCTCCTTTTGTTGAAATTGTTGTCGTTTTATATTTGTTATCGGTAGTGCCGAGAAAAAGCTTTAAGGGAAAATATGATTTTTTCCTTAAAAGATATATCGGTGTCTGGATGAAAAAGGTTTAGCTATGATTTGAAAAAAAACATTTTTCTGGTTTCTGGTTCCCATGCGCCGCATGGTAACCGTTTGCACTGCGACGCAGTGAAGTTGCGTACCCATGCGACGCATGGAGTATCCAGAGCAACAGCACCTCATCTTCAGTCGTGGGGAAGAAAAAAGACAGATGGTAATTGATGCTTGTGAAAGTTAAAAATTACTTGATATATTCCAAGGTATATACTATTTTTGATATATACCAAGTCGTGTACCAGACCATGTATCATTAAAAGGTGACCGGAAATGGAAAAAGCAAAAATATTTCAAAATGGGCGCAGTCAGGCAGTGCGCTTACCTAAAGAATTTAGGTTTAAAAGCAAAGAGGTTTATATCCGCAAAGAGGGCGAAAATATAATTTTATCCGAAAAACCAGACTCTTGGAGAGACTTCTTTTTTTCAGAAAACAAGCCGACAGCTGATTTCATGAAAGAAAGAGAGCAGTTGGACTTGGAAGAAAGGGATATCTTTAAATGATTTGCTATATGCTTGATACGGACATTTGCAGTTATGTTATCCGAGAAAAACCATTAAGGGTTTTTGAGCGTTTTGAAGCATTAGAAATGGGTCAACTTTGTATATCAGTAATTACTTATGCTGAATTGATATATGGTGTTGAACATTCATCATCAAAAAAAATAAACAGACCAATAATCGATGATTTTGTTCGACATTTAAGTATTATGGATTGGGACAAAGAAGCGGCTGAACATTATGGAAATATCAGGGCTTTTCTTCGTGCGGAAGGCAATATTATAGGGTCGATGGATATGATGATTGCTGCTCATGCTAGAAGTCAAAAAATGATCCTTGTCACAAATAATGACAAGCATTTCAAAAGAGTCCCAAACCTTAAGGTTGAAAATTGGTAAGCATTCCCCGCACCTTATTTGCACACGATCAGACCGCCGTGCAAGTATTTTTCTATTGCTCTGTACCCGTCTGTACTGTGTCGCATTGATGTTGCGTCCCATGAGGCGTATATGCACTTAAAAAAAAAAAAAAAAAAAAAAAAAAAAAATTCTCTGGTACCCATGCGCCGCATGGGAACTTAATGCCGGATGCGTTGCATCCATTATCCCCGTCAGCTTCACCATTCAGTATGGACTGGAATTAACCCAACATGGCCATGGTAATTCCGAGCACTGGAATAGCGCCAAAGAATAGCATCTTCCACGTAGCCACGCTTGACCGGATTGAGATGGATATAGTCGAGTTTTTGCCGCAGCATCTCTTCATTTTGGATAAGTTGTGGATGGCTGCCTTCTTCCCATAACTGGTAGTGCGAATCGGTTTTGTGAGATTTCTTGAAAAACGCCAGGAGTTCCAGAATCTTATGCGCGTTGTTTTGTTCCAGATAGTGCAAGATTTCCTTGGCGGTAAAGGCCTTGAAGTCGTGCACCTGTTGACGCAGATCGGGGGCTTGCAGGATACAGTGCATATGATTTTAGCCCCAACGGAAGCCGCCAAAAAACTAAGATGACGTACCCATAGACTTTGATGTTCTTCTGGGTTTGCCGCCAGACCAGGGCATCGAGGAGGATTTGTACGGTGCCGGGCCGGGTGAAAATGGCCAGCCGGTTGAGGACGGTGAAGGTGAGAAAATGGGGAGCGCTGTTATCGGTTATTGTGTAGCGGCTGCGGCCCATTGTGTTTTTTCCTTATTGTACTGCGACGCAGTAGGTTTTAGTACCCATGCGGCGCATGGGTACCAGGGGGTGTCCAGGGGGATGCTCTGGTTGTTCTGGTACCCATGTGTCACATGGGTACCCTGCTTCTGATGCGGCGCATCTCAGTCTTTGGTTCCTCGTTATCACGACTATTGGGGCAGGGGGTCTTCGAAGAGTAGCTGCTGTTTTCGACAATGACCTGAATCGCCCAGTTTGTTTTCGGTGCAAAAAGAATGGGGGCGGCCAGATTTAAGGTGATTTTCTGGTCGGCAGGGACAGTGACGACACTGAGGATAAAACAATCATCATTTTCTGCCAGATGCAGGCTCTGTCGTTCAGAATCTTCCGGCGTCAGTTGATAATCAAGAAAAAAATTGGTCGGGTCGGTCAGGACAAAAGCTATGTCGGGATCATCAACGCTCTGAATCCAAAAGGGGGGCCTTAGTTTTTATTAGGCATAACAATAAAATGACGCAGATTGGGTAGGCCAATTAATCCGGCAAGGAAGTGGAGGAGGTTTTCCGGGTTGTATTTTACTCTAATGAAGCGTGGGTAACGAGGGCGTGATGATGTTGTTAAGCCTTATTGCAATGTTGCACCTGATTTAATTGACAGGACGTTTCTGCATGGATACACATATTCATGAGATATGAACTGCGAAGCACAGAATGTTTTGACAAATAGTTGGCCAAGATCAAGGATCGGCAGACGCATACCCGAATACTTCGCCGGGTTGACAAGTTGGTTATCGGAGCCTTTGGCGACTGCAAAACCATTGCTACCGACCTTTTTGAGCTGCGTATGTTTTTTGGCCCAGGCTACAGGGTGTATTACACGATCAAGGGAAGAGAGATAGTTATCCTTTTGGCCGGTGGGGACAAATCCACACAAACCAAGGATATCGAAAGAGCCCTTGAACTATTGCAAAGATCGGAGGAATGATTCATGAAACTTAAAACCAAACCTTTTGATGTTGCCGCACATCTCGACAATGACGAAACGATAGCTTTCTTTCTCGAGGACGCCGCCGATGGAAGCCCGGAAGAGTTTATCCACGCGCTCAACACAGTCGCCAGGGCCAAAGGTATGACGGAAATAGCCAAAAAAGCCGGGCTAACCAGGGCGAGCCTGTATAAATCTTTGGCCGATGGCGGCAAGCCCCGCTTCGATACTATAGTCAAGATAACCAAAGCCCTTGGCTGCAAGCTCGCTGTTGTGCACGGCTGATTTCATGCTGGAACAAGAGAGGTACCCATGCGGCGCATGGGCACCAGAGGCCAGAGGTGGTGTCGATGTCGGGAGCTGATTTTCAAGCGTCGGCATTCACCTTGCCCCTGCATTAACATGGGGACATTTCCCATTCGAAAGTAACCGTGCTTGACTTATAGTCCAAGATTAGAGTATGAGCCGATTCTGATAAGGCGGAGTGATGGTGAGAGTTTGATTGGTGCGCTCAATCGTACCGCATGAAGATCGTCCATAAGGTATTTCAATACTCTCAAATTGAGGCAGTGCGACCTTTTTTTAGCTTCTTTCATCGCGTTAACGGCAGGCTTGATATCCGCAATCAGCAGCTCAAAGGGTAATGTCTTTTCCTGTGCCACTGCTGCAAGCACAGCAGTTGCCTCTTTTTTTAACTACTCCGTCAATTCCAGCCTGAACAGATCGCAGTTGGACTTGGAAGAAAGTGATATATTAAATGATTTGCTGTATCTCATACGGATATTTGCAGTTATGTTATCCGAGAAAAACCATTAAGGATTTTTGAGCGTTTTGAAGCATTAGAAATGGGTCAACTTTGTATATCGGTAATTACTTATGCTGAATTGATATATGGTGTTGAACACTCATCGTCAAAAAAAATAAACAGACCAATAATCGATGATTTTGTTCGACATTTGAGTATTATGGATTGGGACAAAGAAGCGGCTGAACATTATGGAAATATCAGGGCCCTTCTTCGTGCAGAAGGCAATATTATAGGGTCGATGGATATGATGATTGCTGCGCATGCCAGAAGTCAAAAAATGATCCTTGCCACAAATAATGACAAGCATTTCAAGAGAGTCCCAAAACTTAAGGTTGAAAATTGGTAAGCGTTCCCCGCACCTTATCTGCACACGATCAGACCGCCGTGCAATATTATTCTTTTGCTCTGGTTCCCATGCGCCGCATGGTAACCCGTCTGCACTGCGGCGCAGTGATGTTACGTACCCATGCGGCGCATGGGCCGGGACGCAGGGAGCTAGGTGGTGGCCCAGCGCGCATGGGCACTCGCCTGATGCGTCGCATCCAATAATCTACGTCTCAGAAGATTCCCTCGTTTTCCTGAAGAGACACTTTTAACTCACGTAATTTTTGGTAGAGTGTGCTCGGAGGCTATATTCGCTTTTGCAAGGGCGATACTGTGGCTTTCAATCATTGTATTCTGGTAAATTGACCCACCGGTCAGCTCGAGGATATCAAACATCTGCTGGTCGAGAATTTCCAGATTGGCTCTCTGGTGACGAAGTTTTTGGCATTCGTTCGGCGAGTTGTCTGCGGTGAGAAGTCAGGGATGGTGTCAATCAGGTCGAGAATGCTTTGCGGAAACTGGTTGTATGCTTTTGTGGTGTCGGAGAAAAAATTTACAATATCGGTTATTGGGCTTTTGATGTTTGCTCCTTTGTCTGGGAAGATCATATTGTACTGCGACGCAGTGTGGTTTTGATCCCATGTGGCACATGGGATCCAGGGGGTGCGGAGTGGCGCTTGGTGCCTATCGCCGATTGCTCTGGTACCCATGCGCCGCATGGGTACTTAATGTCGGATGCGTTGCATCCATTATCCCCGTCAGCTTCACCATTCAGTATGGACTGGAATTAACCCATCATGGCCATGGTAATTCCGAGCACTGGAATAGCGCCAATGAACAGCATCTTCCACGTAGCCTCGCTTGACCGGATTGAGATGGATATAGTCGAGTTTTTGCCGCAGCATCTCTTCATTTTGGATAAGTTGTGGATGGCTGCCTTCTTCCCATAACTGGTAGTGCGAATCCGTTTTGTGAGATTTCTTGAAAAACGCCAGGAGTTCCAGCATCTTGTGTGCGTTGTTTTGTTCCAGATAGTGCAAAATTTCCTTGGCGGTAAAGGCCTTGAAATCGTGCACCTGTTGACGCAGATCGGGGGCTTGCAGGATACAGTGCATATGATTTTCTAAGATGACGTAACCATAGACTTTGATCTTCTTTATGGGTTTGCCGCCAGAGCAGGGCATCGAGGAGAATTTGTACGGTGCCGGGCCGGGTGAAAATGGCCAGCCAGTTGAGGACGGTGAAGGTGAGAAAATGGGGAGCGCTGTTATCGGTTATTATGTAGCGGCTGCGGCCCATTATGTTTTCTTTTTATTGTACTGCGGCGCAGTAGGTTTTAGTACCCATGTGACACATGGGACAAGGTGGACCAGGGGTGTCCAAGGGGATGTTCAGGTTGTTCTGGTACCCATGTGTCACATGGGTACCCTCCTTCTGATGCGGCGCATCTCAATCTTTGGTTCCTCGTTGTCACGACTATTGGGGCAGGGGGGTCTTCGAAGAGTAGCTGCTGTTTTCGACAATGACCTGAATCGCCCTGTTTGTTTTCGGTGCAAAAAGAATGGGGGCGGCCAGATTTAAGGTGATGTTCTGATCGGCAGGGACAGTGACGACACTGAGGATGAAACAATCATCATTTTCTTCCAGATGCAGGCTCTGCCGTTCTGACTCCTCCGGCATTAACTGATAATCAAGAAAAAAATTAGTTGGGTCGGTCAGGACAAAGGCTATGTCAGGATCGTCAACGCTCTGAATCCAAAAGAGTGGGCCTTGTTTTTTATTCGGCATAACAATAAAATGACGCAGATTGGGTAAGCCAATCAATCCGGCAGGGAAGTGGAGGAGGTTGTCCGGGTTGTATTCTACTTCACCGAATCGAGTGTTGATTTTTTTCATTTTTTCTCTTTTTTTACGGTTAGGTTATCGCTAATCTTATCAAGATCCGTCATGTCCCAGTTGGCCGCACCACGGTTCTCCAGAGCGATGCGGTCAAAAACTTCTTGCCGATAGATTTTTTTATTTCGAGGCGCGTCAATGCCGATTCGGACATTGCCGCCCTTCATTTCAACAATTGTGATTGTAACATCGTCACCGATGACAATACCTTCACCGAGTTTTCTGGTAAGGACCAGCATGTTTGGCTCCGTAATAAGGGCGTCTTTCGCCTGGAAGTTTGGAGAGGATAGACATTTGTCCATTGAATACTCCAAACGATTGTAACCGGTGACTAAAAATAATCAAGAATCGAAATTTTTGAAACTCTCCCGGTTATATTGAGAGCAGCTTCAAAGGCACTTTCTTTTTGTGTTATTGCATTGTAAATTTCTATTATATCAACGTCTTGATACCGTGAAAGGATCTGTTTGAGATCAACCTGAGCATCTTCTTGGTGAAGGATGGCATTGTCGATGTGTTTTGCCTTGGCTCCGAGCTGGCTGCGCTGACTTCGATTTTGGTCGGCGGCAATGTCAATGTTCTCTAGTTGGCTCTGAATAGATCCTCCGGCGTCGTCTACATTACTCACATTGCCGGCCCGAATAGCCTCTTCCAAGCGCTGGAGGACGGAGAACAGATCGATTCTTCCAGATGCTCCGTTCAACGTAGTATCTGCTGTAAGACCGACACTGGCTAATCCTGTACCGGAGATGTCCACATTTGTTGCGGAGTTGGGGGCAATATTAATTGTTCCGTAAGCGGTCAGGGATCCGGTCAAGGTGCCACTGGAGGCTAAGACGCCACTGGGGAGTGTCCCGGTATTGAATTTATCGAAAATTGTTTCGGTCAGGTCTATATCTGATCCGTCGGAAGGACCAGTCAGAACGAGAGAGCCGCTGGATATATCATAGCTGACTCCGTTTTCAAGAGTACCGCTTGTCTGCGTGAGATTGGAGGCTTTGGCAGTGTTTGCCAGAGCGGAAGCCATTCCTTCCAGTGTGTAGTCGTAGCTGCCGGAAGGTCCATTGAGAGTAACTGAGATATTCTTGCCGCCGGATGATATGTCGAGACTGTAGGTGTCCTCAGTATCAACAAAATCGGTAAGAGCAAGCGGACCAATATTGGCTGTGGCTGCATTGGTGGTGGCAACAAGTCCGGTTCCAGGCTGGCTGAAAAGCTTAGCGACCTTGAGGGCATAGTTGTCGTTTGTGTCCGTAAGTTCGGTACCGGATATTGGAAAGGGAACACCGTTCTCGGGAGTAATGGTAATGTCATTGCCAGGGATTCCAAGCCCAATTAGCTTTGAAGTCATGGTTTCCCCCTGGTAGGGTGGTGCGTCTGGGTTTACAGCTATTTTATTGGTGATCCCCTGGAAGAGTTCATTTCCCGTCAGGTTGGTCTCTAAAAACTCTCCGGGTGTTATTTCGAGCTTCGTCGGGTTGTTGTCACCATTGTAGTGGTACGGCCAGGTGCTTACAATGTTTACATCATAGTTGGCAGGATCGTATTTTTCGTTTTGGGTGAAAGGTACAGTTTTATCTTGGTAGCCGGCAAATATATATTTGCCATCAACAACGGCGTTGGCCGCATCAAGCAGTTCGTTTTTCAGTTGGCCGACTTCATCGGCCAGGGTAGCGAGATCGGATTTACTTAAGGCACTGTTAATCGAATTAATGGCAATTTCCTTTGCCCGAACCATTATATTTTCTACACCCGCCAGGTAGCTATCGGCTGCAGCCATTTTGTCTCCGGCTTGGCCCATGGTTTCGAGATACCGGTCATTTTGCTGCAACTGGGTTCTGGTCGTAAGAACAGGGCGGATTGCGCCAGGATCATCCGATGGTTTATTCAGTTTTAGTCCGGTGGCACCTTGGTTACGAAGCGTAAGCAAGTCATTGGTAATTCTGCTGAGATTTGTCTGCATTAACCGGTAGGTCGAGTTGTCTGTAACTTTCATAGTCCACCTGCTTATACAATATTATCTTTTAATATTTAATACCGTGGTCATCATGTCATCGACGGTAGAGAGAAATTTAGCCGAAGATTCAAAACCACGTTGGTACTGGATCAGGCTGATCATCTCTTCTTCCAGAGAAACTCCCACCAGACCGTCACGAAAATTTTCCAGTTGGTCGAGGGCATCCTGCGCACCTTTTAAAGAGAGTTGGTTTTGGTTACTCTCGACACCTACCTTGGCTGCCATTTTACCGTAAAGTGAATTAAAATTATCGGAACCGTTTATTAAATAATTGTCTGCAATATTTGAGAGAGTGAGTGCATTCCTGTTGTCACCGGGTGCTACTGTGCCGGGAGGTGATCCAAGGGATGGTGCAGCCCCTGCCGCGATTTTTGCCGGGTCGGTTATAATAACACTCATCACTCTCGCAGCACCTGCATATTCAGTTGCAGTCGGAAGCGGTCCGGGAGGGGAGGGAACATAATTGGGCGGGTCGCTGAAAAAAAGGTCACCTGGACTGGAATCGAGAGTTCCACCTGCCTGGTGTTGGAGATTAACCTGGGTACTCAGCTCATAGGCGAGTTTATCCAGATCGGCATTCAGGCCAGGGATGAAATTGTCGCGAATATCCATCAGTCCCTGGAACTCACCTCCCAAATTCTTCAGCTGCAAATCCCTTGTAATTCCACCTGCGTTGAGTTTCAGTGTTAGATCTTCTCCTGAAACATCAGCGGTAATGGTCATTGCCATATTACCCTGAACAAGCGGCATTCCACCAGGCAGGGCGACGGATAGCATACCGTTTTCGTTCTCATAGGATTGAGCACCGAGGGTCTGGGCCAGGTCTTTTGCCAACATATCCCGTTGGTCTCTTGCACTGTTTGCTGTCTGCCCATGGATTTCGATGCTGTATATCCGGTCGTTGAGATCTGCGATTTGACTGATTTTTGAATTTACTGCATCAAGTTTGGAAAGGATGGTATCATTGATGTTTCCCTTGATTGAGTTCAACTCGTTGACAGTGTTGTTGAAACTGGTTGCTAACACATTTCCTTGAAGTATCACGTTGTTTCGCTGGACGAGATCGCTCGGGTTGGCTGAAAGTTCTTGGAGGGAGTCAAAAAAATTGTCGATATTGGTGGAAATATTATCGTCTGTAATATTAAAAACCCGTTCCAGTTCGGAGAGAGGTCCAGTTGAAGCGTCCTGCAGACCAAAGTCAACAGCTTTTTGTTTAATCTGTTGATCGATAAAGACATCGTGCTGGCGACTTACATCGACGATTTTAACGCCCTGACCGATGAAAAAATCGCCGAAATTCATGGCGGGGTAGGTCTCCAGCACCGCTTGTTGCCTGGAATATCCCTCAGTGTTTACATTGGATATATTATTGCCGGCAATCTCGATTGATTTTTGGTTAACCTCAAGAGATGTTCTGGCAGAATTGAGTGCATTGAGGAGACCGGCCATATCAAATTTTCCCTGAAAGGAGTCGACCGTTTACCTGAGAAACAACCCTATAGGCCGATGCTGAATAGGTTGAGGTGACAGTTTTTTGGCCAAAGAATTCCATGGTCTGTCTGATCCAGCCAAGGGTTGACTTGAAAAGAAAGGCGTTGCGGCGATTTTCCTCACGGATCTGGATGGCGATGGGTTTGTCCTGCTCGTCGATAACCTTGACGTGGGCCAGCACCTGCACAATTTCTTCTTTCGCATTCATTGCAGAGATCATCCCTTTCATGTCGAGTGCTTTTGCGCAATCTCTTTCTTCGAAAATGATGTCTCGCAGACGAACGAGGTAATCGTGTGTGGTCCCGGTTTCCATGTTAATTCCCTTCGACTAAAAATTGTAAAAGCGAAGCAGAAACTTTTTTAAGATCCGGCTCATAAGAACCTTCTTTGATCTGGGCCTTGATCTGTTGGATACGTTCGGTGCGTTCCGCATCACTGCTCTGTGTTGTTGCTTTCGCCTTGTTGACGTCTTGCAGGATTGATGAAAACTGTACCTTATCCTGGCCTGTTACTTCGGCATTTTTGTCGTTTTGGACCTTCTTCGGCTTATTGAGGTTTCCGATTTGTCCCGGTCCGCCGACTCCAAAAAATTCTACGCTCATGACTTCACCTAGGTTAGTGATTGTTGGCTGTTATTGACATTTGCCCAATCATCAAGTTTTTTCATTACAGTATCATAGGTATCATAGGATATATCCGGAAGATTTCCGCCAAATGCGTCTAATGCCGCCTGGAATCCATTTTGAACTCCCTCCCGAATGGCATCAATCCTGGCAGGATCACCTCCTGCCACGCCTACTGCAAACTTAAAAATACGTTCCGATGTCTTTTCTACTCCAAAATACCCGTCATCTGCAATGAGTTCCTGGGCCTTTTCGGGAGTTAAGGCACTGATATCAACTTCTGAAGTGTCAGTGGCGATCTTGTAATCTATCCCCTGTTCCTTGAACATATTCAGCACCAGTCCTCTGAGGAGGTCAAATCCATCTCCGACAGTTTTATCGAGAGACAAGGACTGATTGTAGGTGGTAACTGATTCTGAACTATATGTTAAGCTTACTTGATCAGTAGTAAATTGTAATTTTTCCTGTTGAATGGTAAGACCGCTTTCTTGATAAGTTAATGAATTAATTACTTGATTTTTATTTGAATAATTTGTCGAAGAAAGTGAGTTGTTTGTCGTATTCTCGATCATTTTCTGCCTCCCTGCTGTCTTGTTGCCGTGCTTCCTTGCACTGTGTGATGCCAACTATTTCTTTCTTATTATTATTATCGGTGGGATTGATGCGAAAGTTTAGTGACTTAGAAATTCTTTCTCGCTTTTTGAGAAAGAATTTCGTGAAGGAACTTATCCCCGTGCAGTGCGGGGATGAAAAGGCCGACCCAGCAATGCTCTTTCTCACCATTTAAAAAAGAATTTTGTAAACGAACTTACACCCCGCAAGGGGGTACTGAACAGAGTCCCCGTGCAGTGCGGGGATGAAAAGGCCGACCCAGCAATGCTCTTTCTCACCATTTAAAAAAGAATTTCGTGAAGGAACTTACACCCCGCAAGGGGGTACTGAACAGAGTCCCCGTGCAGTGCGGGGATGAGAAGGCCGACCCAGCAATGCTCTTTCTCAATATTTAAAAAAGAATTTCGAAAACGAACCTACACCGATCTCTTTTTCATAAATCGAGGCTAAAGGAGGTTACTCATCCATGGAGCGGCTTCGCCTCAAGGCGCACACCAAGGGCGGCACATACTTTGTTGATTGTATCGAAACGAGGGTGGCTATTGGGCCGTAGTGCCTTATACAGGGCCTCGCGGGTTATCCCAGATGCCTTGGCAATCTCTGTCATGCCTCTGGCGCGGGCAATATCACCAAGGGCTGCGGCTAGTAGAGCTGAATCATTATCTTCAATTATTACGGTAAGGTAGGCAGCTATGTCCGCTTCATCTTTGAGATGTTCGGCTGGATCGAATACAGGTAGATCAGCGATACGTATTTTTTTAGTCATGAATCAGTCCTCCACCAAGGCTGCGAGTTTCACAGCCTTGGCAATATCGGCAGTTTGGCTTGATTTGTCGCCACCGCCAAGCATTATGAGCAACACCGAGCCTCGTTGTATGTAGTACATGCGCCAGCCCGGACCAAAATGTTCACGCATCTCAAACACCCCATCAGCAACGGATTTAACGTCACCCAAATTACCTAGCATCACCTTACGCAACCGGCTATTTAGCCGCTGCTTGGTGACGCGGTCTTTCAATCTGGAGAGCCATTTGTCAAATTCTGGGAGACTTTTAACAATATACATAGATTAATATGTAGTCGTTCGATTACAATTAGTCAAGGGAAGACAGAATCACAGCCTGAAAAGCTGAGGAGAGGGGGTAGAGAAGAAAAGGCAGAGGTTTTAAACTTATCTCATTTCTTCTTTTCAATCAAATCAGCCATCTGGTTATACATTGCTTCGGCTATCCCCAAGCCTTTGCCCTTGGTGACTGTTTTGGCAGTTTCCATGTCAAGCATCTCAGTGTACATTTCTGTCGATGTGTCTTTTCCAAATAGACCACCGTCCGGTACGGTCTTCCGCATAGCCTTGAACATTTCCGTGACAAAGAGTGTCTCAAAATCCCGGGTCGACTGCCTTAACGAATCGAGGTCTTTGGTTTTTTTGTTAATGTTCGATTGGGTGCCTCTGCTGAGCACAGTTCGAGGATCTATCTTGAAGTCCATAAGCGGTTTGTCCTTTTGAGGTTTATCATCCGGCAGCAACAAATTGGGCGAAGAGTTATGATGAACATATCATAAAATAATCAACTCACCATAGAGAGAACCGGATGCTTTGATTGCCTGGAAAATGGCTATCAGATCTCGTGGTGTGGCTCCAATGGCATTGAGTGCATTGGCAATCTCGCCAACCGACACACCCTTTTTCATATCCAGCAGGACCAGCTGACCGTCTTCTTCGACCACCGAAATATTTGTTTGCGGAGTGACGACGGTTTGTCCTCCACTTAATGGATTAGGCTGTGAAACAGTGGAATCGTCACGGATAATAAGACTCAGATTTCCGTGCGAAACAGCAACCGTCGACAGTCGGATATCCTTGCCCATGACAATGGTTCCGGTACGTTCATTGACGACTACCTTGGCCGTAGTATCTGCTTCAACATTGAGCACTTCAACTGCGGCGACGAAATCGACCAGCTTCTTCTTGAAGGCTTCGGGGATAGTTATTTGCACGGTTCCCGGACTGTCAGGGAAAGCGGTTCCTTGTCCGAAAGTTCTGTTAATCGATTCGGCCATATTCGAAGCGGTGGAAAAATCCTCATCCCTCAGTTGATACTGCAGATGACCATCAGCTCCCAAGGCAACCTGAATGGACTTTTCAACGGTTGCTCCGCCGGCAATGCGGCCAACGGTTGGGTGATTTTTTTGCACCTGGGCGGCTTTTCCACCAAAGGAAAAAGCACCGAGGGTGAGGGCCCCCTGGGCAACAGCGTACACCTGACCATCCGCGCCGACCAAAGGCGTCATAAGCAGGGTGCCTCCGGCAAGACTCTTTGAATCACCCATCGAACTGACCTGAACGTCTATTGTCGATCCGGATTTAGCAAATGGGGGGAGAGAGGTGGTGACCATAACGGCAGCAACGTTTTTGACTTTAATATCATTGATATTGTTCGGATTGATCGTTATCCCGTGTCTGGTCATCATGTTATAAACGGCCTGCAGGGTAAAAACCGATTTTTTCATATCATCGCCGGTGCCGTTGAGGCCGGAGACTAATCCATAACCTAATAGCTGGTTGTTGCGGACCCCGTGAAGCTGGGCAATATCCTTTATCCTGGCCGCATCTGCATCATGGCCGGACAGCACCAAAGAAAGGCTGACCACGATGATGAGCTTGAGAAGAAATTTCATTCTGAACACCTGGCTATCATAATGATTTTTTTGAGAACCCATTTAAGACAAACTCGTAAAAACTTCGATAATCGATGGATAAGTAAAAAGCTTCATATTGGAGGCGTGCAATTTTCCTATTATTTCGGCGTACATACGGTACGTCGTAATGATAGGCAAATTGTAACAACGAACAAGATGAAGAGTTTTTACGACGCCATCATTTAAAAAGGCCAGACATTATCTAGAACGCGCATAGCCCAGCCTGGTTTCTGTTTATCGCTGATTGCACCTTTGCCGGTGTAGCTGATTCTGGCGTTGAGAATTTTTGAAGAACTGACGGTATTTGCCGCAGTGATATCCACAGGCCTGATAATTCCGGTCAGATAAATAATCTGTACCTCGTTATTGACCATAACCTCCTTGCCACCACGAATTTTCAGCTGTCCGTTTGGGTAGCGCCCAACAACCTGAGTTGTGAGATAAGCGCTCAAATCTTCTTTTCTGGAGGTGGAGCCGGCACCGTCAAAGCCATTAGAAAAATCTGCACTTACCAGGTTGTTAATATCCATCGAGGGGTTCGCACCGGTAAAGATTGAGCTGTTTTCCAACCCGAAGAGGTTGGGTATTCCTGCAGACATACTGGTTTTACGGTCAGTTGATGTAGATGCCTGTTTAGATGCACTGGCCGTTTCAGAAATGATCACTGTAACGATATCTCCGACATTTCGTGCTTTTTGGTCGGAAAACATGGAGCGGTTACCATTTTGCCAGAGTGAGCCGTCTTCCTTAATAACCGGTTCGGCATTATGAATCTCTTCAAGAGGTTCCTGAATGGCGATTACCGGCTGTTGGGTGGGAGCACAGGATGCGAGCAAGATGCTGCAGAGTAGAGCTATAATTAATTTTTTCATTTCAAAGTATTACCTCCACCAGGCCAGGAGCAGCCACCCGGCAATAGATAATTTTATTCGAGTTGATATTTTGTACTCGAATCATTTGGTTAAGAATTCCATTGCTATGAGCAAGTCCTGTTGCGGTTAGATGGAGGGCACCGGAATTGATGACGATTTTCACTCGCTCGCCGCGCTGTATTATCGGCAGGGCTTCAACCATGGAAAGAAGGACAGGAGTTCCGGCCCGCAGACTTCTATTGAGCTTTTTGCCGATGAAGTTATCCATGTCAAATCCTGGACTGTTCATTGTGCCAATATCCATGGCGGTTTTGGTAAGATTTTCCGGCCGGAGGATAGTTCCTCTTTTCAAAGATCCAGTGGAGACAACAACCGGAGCCAAGGCTTCGATTTTGCCTAGTACCGACATATTTTTCACTACCTTATTGTCAACTCTGAAAATTATCGAAAAACGAGAACTGCTTAAGATCCCGGGATTCGATGGGATAACCTCTTGAGTCAGATCACCGGTTGGCAGAACAAAAGGCAGGGGCAAGGAATTTGGAATAAACCTGATTTCTGCCTCAGGCAGGTTATTTTTGTTGTTCTCGATGTACTCGGCGATGATTGCCTGTAATCTTTCAGGCCCTATGGTAACACCCAGCCTAAGGATAGAAACGGTCGGCGAGCCGATCCAGCGGGTCTCCTGCGGCAGGGGTTGATTGGCAAGCAAGTGCTCTTTTACACTCAGGGAGCTCAAAGAGATCTTTTCTCCGGGAGCTGGAGCCTGCCCAACAATGACTGTGGCAAGTGCTCCGGTCATTTCCGTTTTTTCATCAAAACTGACAATGTCGCCAAGCCTGATGACGGAATCATCCACCGAACCACTCGGATTAAATGTGATCTCCAAAGCGTCAGCTGTTTGCACCAGACCAAGGATAAGACAGCAAATGAGGAATACCTTGCCCATGATTAAACGAGGTTGTTAGTGGTTTGCATCATTTCATCCGATGTCTGAATGGTCTTGGAGTTAATTTCATAGGCCCGTTGGGTGGTGATCATATTGGCCATCTCTTCGACGATGTTGACATTGGATCCTTCGAGGTAAGTCTGCAGCAGGGTGCCCAAGCCATCTCCACCTGGGGGGCCGGTCTGGGGCGTGCCGGAGGCGGAGGTCTCTTCGAAAAGGTTTTTGCCGATAGCGGAGAGACCCGCGTTATTGGTAAAGGATGCCAATTCGATGGTACCGAGTTCGGTACTTGCCGTATCAGTGCCGATGACGGCGCTGACAATGCCGGTTTCACTGATGGAAATTTGCTTTGCCCCGTCAGGGATGGTAATTGCAGGGATAATAGGGTAGCCCTCGGAGGTGGTTATGCGACCGTTGCTGTCGCGTTTCAAGGCACCGGCCCTGGTGTAGCTGGTGTTGCCATTTGGCGTTTGAACCTGCAGGAAACCATCTCCTTCGATCGCTACATCAAGTTCATTTTCGGTGAGGATCAGATCACCCTGGGAGAAGACCTTAGTGACGGCCGCGGGTTTCACCCCCAAACCGATGAGTATTCCGGTGGGGGATTCCGTGTCTGCCGATGTTTGACTGCCTGGCACCGTCATAGTCTGATAGAGCAGATCCTGGAAATCGGCTTTGCTTTTTTTGAAGCCGGTTGTACTGACGTTTGCCAGATTATTGGCAATAACATCAATGTTCAGCTGCTGACTGTGCATGCCCGTTGTACCGGTCCAAAGTGATCTGATCATAATTGTTCCTTTGTTCTCGTATGAGTTGTTGCCAACCCGATATGTCGTAGTATCTTCAATGCATCTCTTAGGAGGCTGTCCGAGAATGCTCTTTTTCCCCATATCTGCGTTATTTTCAGAAAATCAATGCTCGCAATATCAACTATATGGCTGTGCTTGATTTCCTGAAAATGCCTTGGTCTGAGAGAAAATACCTATTCTCGGACAACCTCCTAGGAGGAGGTTAGCCTAAAGTACCCAGTTCTTCCTGTTGCTCACCGATAGTTTGATAGCTTTTCAGCACCTTCTGATAGGTCTCAAATGTTCGGTAGTTGTCAATCAACTGTGTCATGCCCTCGGCCATATTGACGTTGGAGAGCTCAAGTCCCCCTTGTATGACACGAGAATTTTCACTGGGGGTTTCAAGTGCGCCCGTTTCAAGGGAAAACGTTGTATCGGATTCACGTTTGAGCTTAAGTTTATCGGCAATATCGACAAGTGCGAGCTGCGAAACTTCCGACCTGGCACCATTTGGTCCAAGAACATAGATGGTTCCGCTATCCCCGAAAGCCACCTTGCTGGTGTCAGTGTCGGGGATTGTGATCTCGCTGTTGCCGTTATCGAGCACCGGTAGTCCGTTACTTGTGGTGAGATGGCCTTCCGAGTTAATTGCCAGATCACCGCGTTTGGTGTAGAGGATGCCTTCCGGCCCCTTAACCTTAAAGAAGCCTTCCCCCTGAATTGCCAGATCGAGTGGATTTTCCGTCATACGGATAGCTCCAGGGGAAAAGTCGGTGTAATTTTTTCCAACGCGGTCATAGTTAATACCCTTTGCCGTAGTAGTTTGTATGCTTCCCTTGAGAAGTGCTTCGAAGCTGATATCTGATTTTTTATAGCCGGTTGTGCTTATGTTGGCCAGATTGTTACTGAGATTAGCTATCGCCTGTTCTCTTGAAATTGCCCCGGCAAGAGCGCTATATTTTCCTGAAACCATGTCTGTTTCCTCAAGGTGGTACCCAAAAGATTCCCGTTAGCCCAACTTTTATTACTCTTCTTATCGGTTGTTGGTTCGTATTCTTAACTCTTAGTCCGAAACATTATTAGCCAATGCTCACTGTGCCAGTTTTGCTAAGTTTATCAATTGCTGGGCTTCCTGGGTGGATATCGCATGGAGCGATGCTATTTCTTCAGCCGACATACCATTTTGGGCAAGAGATTGAATGCTGCTGTATTTCCCGGGAGCAGAATTGCCACTATCAATACTCTGGGCGTCGAGTCGTGGCTTCTGAAGCCTTGTGGTCAGTTCCGCTACCTGGAGACTGCTTTGGAACTCGTTGATTTGTGAATTTCTTTCCTGGAGATCAACCATTTCTTTTCTAGACAGTTCCAGTGAGATTGTTGTTTCAGTCAACTGCCGAGAGAGGAGTTTGTTCTCCTTTTTTACCAAAACAATCAAGATAATTGACAGAGCGCAGAGCACCGACAGAATTACCAGGAAAATAAGTGAAAAATTAACTTGATCCATAACTACTCCTGACTGTGCCGTTTATAAAAGCAGGGAGGTCGCAATGCCTTTCAGTACAGTCTAGCTTCCAGTTTGGTCTTTAGCTTGATCAGGGCCTGACTATGCAGCTGAGAGACCCGGCCCTCCGAGAGGTCTAATACTTCAGCAATCTCTTTTTGGGTTAATTCTTCGTAATAGTAGAGCGAGATTACCAGACGTTCTTTTTCAGAGAGTTGAGCGAGTATTTCTGCGACCTTTTCGGCAAGTTGCTGCCCTTCAATTCTCGCCCCTGGAAAAATATCCGGTCGTTCGTCCATGAGGGAGTCAAGAAACGAACTCCCCTCCTGTGAGTTGTCAAGCGTCTCATTGAGGCTGACACAGCCAAGATGGCAGACCTCGCCCAGCATTGACTGATAATCTTCAAGCGAGATGTTCATGGCTTGAGCCACCTCATGTTCTTCAGGATCTCTACCGAGTTTGAGTTCAAGGTCAAAAATAGTCTTGCCTATGCGGGTTTGCTTTTCTCGGAGCGATCTTGAAAACCAGTCGAGTTTTCTCATCTCATCGAGAATTGCACCACGAATTCTATATTCTGCAAAAGTCTTGAACAGGATGTTTTTGGCTGGGTCGTATTTATTGGCAGCATCGAGAAGACCGAGCAGTCCGGCGCTCTTCATATCATCTTTATTCATGAATGAAGGAACCTGGGTCACCATTCGGCCAACCAGGATATCGACAAGGTAGAGATGATTCCGGATTATTTGGGATTTGTCCTCGGGGTGAGGGGTTTGAGTGTAAAGCATTTCTTCTTAGCCGCCCAGGTTGAGTAATTTTTTCCAAAAAAATTGCAGGTTGCCTTTTGGAGTAGCCTGCGAGGGTTCTGAACAGATTCTGTTAGCCAGCTGACGGAAGGCAGCGGTCACTTTTGATCCCGGGACGAGCTCGCTGATGACCTTCTGTTTTCTGATTGAATCAATCATTTGCCGATCTTCAGGTATCGAACCGAGGTAATCAATGGATATATCGAGATACCTGTTGGCGACCATCGTTAATTTACGATAGACATCAAGAGCATCGTCTTCTGTTCGGATCTGATTGACAACCAGATTGAATTTTTTTTCATGATAATGGGTGGACAGAAGTTTCATCAGCGCATAGGCATCGGTGATCGCGGTTGGTTCCGGTGTAGTAACAATCACAATTTCCTGCGCAGCCGTGTTGAAATAGGTCACATTTTCAGATATCCCAGCTTCGGTATCGATCAGAACGAAATCGAAATGATTCTGCATGGAATCGAGGCCGTCAAGCAGTCGCATTTTCTGAGTCGAATTTAATCGTGTGAAATTCTGAATACCCGAACCTGCAGGCAGTATTTTAATGTTGAGAGGGCCGTCGATCATAATATCCTGGAGCTCGTACTCCCCGGAAAAAAAATGATTCAGATTGTAGGAAGGAGAAAGACCGAAAACAACATCGATATTCGCCAGTCCAAGGTCAGCGTCCAGGATGAGGACACGTTTGCCAATTAAGGCAAGATTATAGGCTAAATTGGCACAAACAGCTGTTTTGCCAACTCCGCCTTTGCCGCTGGTTATTGAATAGACGATTGTTCCCTGATCGACCTCGGTCTGGATATTGCCCGGTTGGACGGGGTTTAAATCCCGTAGTGTACTGGCCTGATCTCCTGCCGAGTTGGATGTATTAGCCATGCATGGATCCTTCATGTTGAGACATGATTAATTCTGCAACAATTTTCGGTGAAATTTCTAATAAGTCTTCGGGAACTCTCTGTCCGTTGGTCACGTAAGACAGCGGGTTAGCGTTCTGAATTTGTATGTTGAGGAGTATTCCAAGGTTGGAGCACTCATCGATTTTGGTAAAAATCGTGTTGCTGATATCGAGTGAGTTGAAGCGCTCAATTGTATCCAGAAGTTCATTCTCACGGGTTCCTGCGGAAAGCACCAGATGTTTGTCGATATGCAGTTCCGGGTTCAAAAACGTACCAAGCTCATCAATGCAGTAACTGTCTCTTGGACTCCTTCCTGCCGTGTCAATGAGGATCAGTTCCTTGTCGCTGTGTTTTAATATTGCCTGCTCCAGTTGTTCAGGCGTAATAACAACGTCTACAGGTAATCGCATTATTTCACCATAAACCTTGAGCTGCTCGACGGCCGCAATCCGATAGGTGTCGATGGTGATCAGAGCGATGGAATTTGAATATTTGCTCAGGTAAGATGCAGCAATTTTGGCAAGTGTCGTGGTTTTTCCAACTCCTGTCGGACCTACAAGGGCAATGCGGTGCTGCATCTGTCCGGGTTCAAAAACCGGGGGGCTTACCTCGATGAGATCCTGAATCATTGTGACTATTGTTCCGGTCACGTTGCCGGGATCGCTTAATTCTTCCTCGGTGAGACTCTGCCTGAGAAAGCCCGCTATTGTACGGGAAGTTTCAACGTTAATGCCTCTGCCGGTCAACATGGAGAGGATATGATCACCATGGATTTGACCGCTGGTGAGGCGATTGGCAAACTCTACATCTTTGACTTGGAGGGCATTTTGTTTGTTTTGCTTGGCCGCAATGCCATTTTCTGAAAGCTGAGTTATCTGATTGGCAAGATTTTTCACCAGGTCTTTTAGCTCGCTGACCTCACTGTGCAAGGTATGATCATCATTGTTAACTCGAGCTGCGCCTTTGCTGTTCAGTTTCTCTGCATCTGAATCTGAATCTGAACTTGAACGGGCGGAACGGGAAGGACTCTGGTCGGTTAAATAGCGTTCGACGGGCTCATCAACGACATGGCTAAATCCTGAGGTCTGTTTACCCGAGAAAGGTGCACGCTCCCTGTCTTGCCGGACAAAATTCTTTGCCTCTCTTTTTGATTGAGGAAAGTCGGTATCAATGGCCGCTGTAATTTCCAATATCGGTTTTCCAAGTATCCCAAGTTTGCCCCCTCTGATGGTTCTGGTGGAGAGAATAAGAGCATTCGGACCAAGTTCTTCCTTGATTTTTTTTAACCCCGAAGCCATGTCTGCCGATTCAAAGACTCTAACTTGCATCCAGGTTCACCGTTCCGAGAGATCTGATCTTGAGGTTGGGAGTAACTTCATTGTGAGAAAGAATGGTCAGTGCCGGGTAATATCTTTCTGTTAAACTGCGAACGTAAGGCCTTATCTGCGGAGCTGCCAACAGGGTAGGACGGCTACCGCCGTCAAAATGTGGAATCATCTTGCCGATACCATCCAGAATTCTCTGGGCAATTATTGGGTCAAGAGAAAGATAACCTCCGGTTTCTTTATGCTGCACACCGTTTTTGATGGCGTCCTCAGCCGGTTTTGCCAGGGTAATTACGGGAATGACCCCGTCAACAGCCAAGTCACTGCTGATTGTTCTGGCTAGAGCATGGCGAACGTATTCGGTTAAGATGTCAGTATCCTGGGTTTTTGATGCCCAGTCGGCCATTGTTTCCAAAATCGTCCGAAGATCGCGGATGGAGACCCCTTCCTTGAGGAGATTCTGTAGAACCCGCATGATGGTTCCGAGAGAAAGGACGCCCGGCACCAGCTCCTCGACGAGTTTTGGATAACTGTTGGCAAGGTTATCAAGCAGCCCCTGAACTTCCTGGCGACCGATTAATTCGTGGGAGTATTGTTTGATTATCTCACTGATATGGGTGGCCATCACGGTTGTGCAATCAACAACGGTGTATCCTGCAATTTGGGCTCTGTCTTTTTTGTCAGAGGTGATCCACAAGGCCGGGAGTCCAAACGCCGGTTCAGTGGTAGCGACACCCTTCATCGTTTCTGTTACCATTCCCGGATCCATTGCCATGAAGTGTCCCGGCAGGATGTCCGATCCGGCCACTTTCACTCCTTTTAGTGAAAAAGTATACTGATTCGGTGACAGTTGCAGGTTATCCTTAATGTGAACCGGCGGAACAATGAAACCGTTATTTAAGGCAAACTGTTTACGAATCGATTGTATTCTGTTGAGCAGTTCACCGTCCTGCGCTGAATCGACAAAAGGAATGAGGCCGTAGCCAACTTCGAGCTGTAACAGATCGACATTGAGCATCTCCTCATAATTTTCTTCGCGTTTAACCGGTATCTGTTCAGGTTGTTCAGCAGCTTCTTCGGTAGTCAATTTTCTTGATTGGTCAAGGCGGAAGGCGAGTGTTGCCAGAGCGCAGGAGAGTATGATAAACGGCCAGAAAGGGAGACCGGGAATAAGGGCAAAAAGAACGAGGATTCCGGAAACTACCCAGAGCGCAACGGTGTTGAGGGAGAACTGCTCTTTCAGGCCACTGCCGAAATCCAAATCGCCGGCGGTCCTGGTTACCAGAAGACCTGCGGCAGTGGAGATGATCAAGGCCGGTATCTGGCCGACGAGTCCATCACCGACGGTCAATATAGTGTAGTTGGCAGCAGCTTCGGTCATCGGCATCCCTTTCTGGACAACCCCGATGACAAACCCTGCACCAATATTGATGAAAGTAATTATAATACCGGCAATGGCATCACCTTTGACGAATTTGGAGGCACCGTCCATAGCCCCGTGAAAACTGGATTCCTTGGAAATATTTTCCCGACGGCTCCTCGCCTCGTCTTCATTGATCAATCCGGCGTTGAGATCCGCATCGATGGCCATCTGTTTTCCCGGCATAGCGTCAAGGGTAAAACGGGCAGCAACCTCGGCAACTCGACCGGCACCTTTGGTAATAACCATAAAGTTGATGAGCACAAGAATGGCAAAAATAACAATACCCACCACATAATTGCCACCGACGACGAATTGGCCAAAGGCCTGAATAACCGTCCCGGCAGCACCTGGGCCTTCATCCCCGTGGATAAGGATAAGACGGGTGGAAGCAACGTTCAGTGAAAGTCTGAAAAGTGTGCTGGTCAGCAGAATGGACGGAAAAATAGAAAAATCAGTGGCCTTCACCGTGTATAAGCTCATGATAAGAATGAGCAGGGCGATGGTGATATTCATTGAAAGGAACAGATCCAAAACGATCGACGGCAGCGGAATGATCATGATCATCAGGATAGACACAAGGCCCAGAGCGGCGACGACGTCACTACGGCCCAAAATCTGCCTGAAACTCAGATTGGCCAGAGTGGTTTGTATGTTCGTTAGTTCCATTAGTTCGTCTTGCCTTTCAGTGAATAAACATGGGCGAGAATTTCCGCGACAACTTTAAAAAGATCCTCTGGTATATGTTCTCCTATGTCTAATTTATGCAATAAACGAGCCACGGGTGGGTTCTCAATAATGGCGATTCCATGCTCTCTGGCAATTTCTCTTATTTTCATGGCTACCAGATCGGCTCCTTTAGCGATAATAACCGGGGCCGCCATTTCTTTGGAATCATATCGAATGGCAATAGAAAGGTGGGTAGGGTTGGTGACGATCACATCCGCCTTCGGCACTTCCGCCATCATTCGCTTTCGAGCCATTTGCTGCTGAATTGAGCGTATCTGGGCCTTGATGTGGGGATCGCCTTCACTCTCTTTAAATTCTTCTTTTAATTCCTGTTTGGTCATTTTCATTTTCTCCTCCATTTCCCATTTGACAAACAGGAAGTCGAGAAAAGCAATGAGGATGAGAACTGCACAGATTTTTGCCAGGATGAGGGTCGACACTCTGCCAAGATAGCTGAGAGTCGAACCAACATTTGTATCGACCAGGATGAGAGCTTCTTTGAAATTATCAAGGACTGTAGAGTAGGCTATCCAACCGACCAGCAATACTTTCAAAAGAGACTTGATAACCTCTATAAAAGACTTTTTGGAGATAAAACGGGACATCCCGGTAATCGGATTGAGTTTTGAGAAATCAGGCATCAACGGTTTTGCGGTCAATAACCAACCGAATTGGAAGAAACTCGAGAAAAAGCCGATAATTAAAACAAGCAGAAAGAGGGGCGCGAGAAGCAGGCCGAGTTTTTGTAAAAGAAACGCAGACAGGGTGATGATTGAGGAAGGTGTTACTTCAAAACTACCGCTTGATTGCCAGACGAAAAAGATGATTTCCGTCAGCCCATTCCAGAATGTGGGGAGATAAAAAATCCAGAAGAGAAGAATAATTGTAAAGAGAGAAGCGGTCTGTACCTCCTTGCTTTGGGCAATCTGTCCCTTTTTACGAAAATCTTCCCGTCGCTTACTTGACGGAGCTTCAGTCTTCTCTCCTCCTGTGGGGCTTTCTTCTGCCATTAACTACCGCCTGAAATTTTTAGCCACGTTATGGATTAAGATAATTGAGAAGAATAAGAAACCGCTCCCCAAGAGTGTCAAATTCCCGTCTTATTAAGACTTGGAGCATGCTGAGTGTCAAAGCAATGACAATAAAAGCAGTGCCGATATTAATTGGAAACGAGATGAGAAAAACATTGAGCTGGGGAAATACCCGGGCAAGGATGCCAAGAATCAGACCCGAGAGGAGAAGGACTGCAAGAACAGGGGCACAGAACTGTACGCCGAGGGTAAACATATGTGATGAGAGTTTCATGAGATACGGAACAGCTTCCCCGGAAAGATTGAGCTGTCCGGGAGGAAGAAGTTTGTAGGAGAGCACTGCGGTTTGTAGGAACAGGAAATGGCCGTTAACGGCCAGGAAGATGAGAATAGCAAAGATATTTTGAAATTGGGAAATGAGTGCGACTTGCCTTTGATTCTGGGGATCAAATACGTTTGCAGCGGCAAAGCCCATCTGGTAACCGATAACGGTTGCGCCAAACTCAACCGCGGTAAAAATTAGCCTGGCGACAAGGCCCAACAGAAGCCCTAAAAGGACTTCGGATATCAGTAGCAAGAGGAAAGGAATTGGTGAAAAGCTGACATGTGGTACGGCATCGGCCATCAGGGGGAAAAGTGCGAGTGAGATTGCAACAACCATTGCAACCTTAATTCTTCCAGGAGTCTGGACGGATGAAATAACCGGAATGGCACCTATAAAACCCGCAACCCTACTGGTGACCACGAGAAAAGTTTGAAATTGTTCAACGGGTATAAGCTGGATATCCATGTTCAGTCTCAGAGTGTGGCCATGAGACCGAATAAGCCTACGGTAAATACGGTGACAATTTTGATCACCCACGATCCAAAGATCAGCATAGTTAAGAAGACGGCCACAATTTTAGGAACAAAAGTGAGCGTTTGTTCGTTTATCTGAGTTGCTGCTTGAAAGATAGAAACCAGCAGGCCGACGAGCAGAGCTACAATGAGCATAGGTGCCGAACACATCAGGATTGTTTGAATAGCCTTGCGACATATATCAACAGCTAGTTCCGGAGTCATTATTTTATCCTCGATAGAATATGAGCATATTTTTCTTATACCCCGAAACTCTTAATTAAAGAGCCGACAACGAGGCTCCAACCATCGACCAGCACAAAGAGCAATAGCTTGAACGGCATGGAGATTATGACCGGAGGAAGCATCATCATTCCCATGGACATAAGAATCGAGGCAACAATCATGTCTATTACCAGAAAGGGGATATAAATCATGAATCCCATCTGGAAAGCTCTCTTTAGCTCCGACAGCATAAAGGCCGGAATGAGAGTCATGGTAGGAATATCATTTTTATCCACTGGTTCCGTTTTCATGGTGATTTCCGTGAGCAGGGTCAGTTCATCCTCGCGAACCTGGCTGAACATAAAATCCCGCATAGGGGTCACTGCCTTTTGCAACGCTGCAGTTTGGTCTATCTTTTCCTGCATATACGGTTGGAGAGCAGTTTCGTTAATTTTGTTGAAGGTCGGCGACATGATAAAGAAAGAAAGAAACAAGGAGAGGCCGAGGATGACCTGTGTCGGCGGCATGTTTTGGGTTCCCATCGCTTGCCGGACAAAGCCGAGGACAATGACTATCCTGGTAAAACAGGTGGTCATCAGCAAGATCGCCGGTGCTACGGAGAGAATGGTCAGAACAAACAAAACCTGCAGGGCATTCGAAACCTGTCCCGGAGTGTTAGCATCCGCAACACCAAAAGTAATGGTTGGCAGGCCGATCGCGTTGGCAGTATTTATCGGGAAAAAAAAGAAGCCGGTAAGTAGAGAGAGAAGCAATACTATCGGTAGAGCAGGTTGTAGCCTGTGAATCATAACTGAGGTGTAACTCCTGTCGCTTGCAATACTTCAGCAAAGGACGATTCCGGTTGTGGGCTGAGAGCGGCGATGTGGGTGATCCGATCGCCACTGATTGCAAGCAGGTGTTCCTGACCTCTAACGTTAATGAGATAAAGAGCTTTTTTGCCCATCAGGGGTTTTATTTCCACAATCTTGATATTCTGACTCCCACCTGCCGAAAGGAGGGAAAACGTTTTTTTAAAAAACCATACAGAATTAAAATGATGCCCAGCACGATCAGCAAACCCCAAATGACTCGAAAATAATTTGCTGTATCACTCCCTGATAGGAGAGTGTCGGCAAATGAATTTGCTGGAGTAAGGAATTGAATTGAAATAAGAAACAGTACCAAGCCTAGGAGCCTGTCCGAGAATGCCCTTTTGCCCAAACTTTTCGTTATTTTCAGAAAAACAATGCCCGCAATATCAATTATCTGGCTGTGCTTGTTTTGTAAAAATGCCTCGATTTTGGACAAAATGCCTATTCTCGGACAGGCTCCTGGTGTGTATTTTTTAATCGGCAGCATGGTTTATCTTTTACCCAAGGTTCTCAATTCGGTCTGAGGTACTCACCACATCGGTAAGGCGAATGCCAAATTTATCTCCTACCATTACGGCCTCGCCTTTTGCTATCAACTTTGAATTCACATAGAGGTCAAGAGGTTCTCCTGCAAGTTTGTCCAACTCTATCACATACCCTTCACCCATTTTTAACAAGTCACGAAGAAGGATTTTGCTTCTCCCCACCTCCACAGAAATCTGTAAGGGAATGTCATAGAGGAAATTGAGTCCTCTGCCTTCTTTTTTGTCTGAAGAAAGATTGGCTGACTTTGCCGCTGATTTGGGGTTTTCCTGGAGGAGTTCTTTGATTTCGTCCGGGTCGGGACGACTGTTTTTAGGTGTACTGGTATCCATGTTTCTTCCTTAATTAATAACGCCTGTGAGACTGATGGCCTTTTGGCCATTGTGTGTGCCGGGTGTGGCAGAAAATTTCATTTTTTCTTCAACCAGAACCTTAAGAGGAGCATTCGGATCATAGTTAAGATAGAGAATGTCCCCGATTTCAGTATTCAATAACTGTTTCACCGAGAGAGTTATGGTACCTGATTGGGCAGTGATAATAGCCGGGATGTCTTGAACCTCTTCTTCCAATACATCTTGCCATGTGCCTCTGGTCGTAGTCGAGATGTTCAGAAGTTCTCTCAAGAGATCGCGGAGCGGTTCAAGTGTTGCGTAAGGGAACACAAGATCGATTTCCCCAGAATATTCGCCTACCTTCACGAGAAGCGTTGCTACTATGACTTCTGCCTCCGGGTCGACGATCGAGACTAAACGGGCATTATTTTCAAGTTTAATCAGGGAAGTGCGTAAATCGAGCAGTTGAGAAAAGGCTTTGTTCAGGTCTCTGCAGGCATCTGTAAGTATAGTTTTTAATATAGTAAGCTCAATCGTGGTGAGTCGACGATCCAGCTGAGGTGACTCCAAATCACTCGAGGCACCCAGCATGATCTCTATCATTGAAAAAGACAGCTTTGGATCGATAATGATGAGGGCACCGTGTTTCAGGGGGGGCATATCAAGAATGCCGATACCGCCCGGTTGATTCTTGTCGGCCATAAACTTTTGAAATTCAAAGGTTTCCAGGGCGACTCTGGTAATAGAAAAGGTACGCTGTAGCTGGTTTGTTAAAGATGTAGCGTATAGTCTACAGAAGATATCCATAATAATATCAAAGTTCGGAATTCTGAACTGCTCTCTGTCCGGTCGGGCAAGTTGGAACAGATTGATGGGACTGCAAGCCAAAAATGCACTTTGGGCCCTCTCCTCCAGGTCGAGAGAGACTTTCCCTTCCCTGATTGCACTTAGAAGATCGACAATCTCTGATTTTTTAAGAATTGATTCCATGTGTCTCGTGAATAATTATTGGACCACGAAGTTAGTGAAATAGATGGATACCACCTGGCCGGTCTGAAGAAAGGAATTGATCTTACTCATGAGTTCGGCCTTGAGCTGTTTTTTGCCCTGTAGATCCTGTAATTCTTCGTATGTCTTGTTGCTGATTAACAGAAGGATGGCATCGCGCATTTGCGGCATCCTCTGCTCGGCTTCACTTTTTACTGCATCGTTTGTGAGTTCAAAGGTAAGTGAAGCTTTGACATAATGAGCCGCATCACCACTGATGATATTGACGATAAATTCATCAATATTTACCATGGGACCGATCTCTGGTTGCTGTGTGAGTCCCGGTACCGGTACTTGCCGGCTGGAATCTTTTGCAGCCTCGGGAGCAGGTTTTTCTTTCAGGATGAACCAGGCTCCAATACTTCCACCTATTAAGAGAACAAGAACCACCGCCCCTATTATGATAAAGAGTTTCTTTTTGCTCCCACCTTTTTCGACGACGGTTTCTTTTTTTTCAGCCATTTATTTCTACCTTGATACTAACGGGGGTACTCAATTTAGTCCCCCCTTGAGGGGTATAAGTTCTTTTACAAAAAGATTTTGTTACAAAAAAACAAGAAAATCTTTGCTAAGTCACTAAAGAGGCATGTTGCCATTTGTGGTTGTTGAGTTGCCTTGAGATACATTGCTTTTAAGTTTGAGAACAAAATCTACGCGTCTATTCTTTGCTCTGGATGCTTTATCCACGTTGGCAACTATTGGCCGATCTTTGCCGTAGCCAACTGCTGCCATACGGTCGAGGGAAAGCAGATCACTCTGGGAAAAATATCTCAGAACCGATACGGACCTGTAAACAGAAAGATCCCAGTTAGCGAATTGAGAGCCTTGCATCGGAGTGTCATCCGTATGTCCTTCAATCCTGAGATCCATAGGAAGAGGACGAATAATATCGGCGATATTTCTCAAAATTGGAAATGCTTTAGGATCGATTTCCGCTTGACCCGGATTGAAAAGCACAGAGTCATTAATGCGAAGGATAATGGAGTCATCATCTTTTTTTATGAGACCGATATCATTGTTCAATCGCAGACTATCGATTTGCGATTTTACTTTTTCATAAATTTTTTCGGTGGATCGCGTCTGAATTGGGGAATATTTGGATATAGGCTGAGAAGGAAGGATGGGAATAGCGAACTCAACATTGGCTGAATTTGGGTAGATACCGAAGGCATTTTGTAGTGAGCTGGAGGCTGCAGTGAACTTAGTCGGGTCCATATTGGCCATTGAAAGGAGCAAGACAAAAAAAGTCAAAAGCAAGGTGACCAAATCGGAATAGGTAACCATCCAGGCTGGTGCGCCGGCAGGCTGGGCCACTTTTCTCTCTTTTTTGGGAGGATCTTGTTTTTTTTGTTCTGCCATAGCCGTCGTATCTTTATTTATTGAAGGTGGACTCACGAAGTTTTGGTGCAATAAAAGCATGCAGTTTTTGTTCCATAATTCTCGGATTTTCTCCAGAGAGAATTGACTGCATCCCTTCGATAATAAGGGTTTTGATAAGTACTTCCGAGGCCGACCTGTTTTTAAGTTTACCGGCCATTGGTGCACAGACGACATTGGCGATTACCGCACCGTAAAAGGTGGTAAGCAGCGCGACCGCCATTGCCGGACCGATGGAAGCCGGGTCACTCATGGTCTGCAGCATCTGAACAAGACCGATCAGGGTGCCGATCATTCCCATGGCTGGAGCATACGCGGCGATAGAGTTGAAGATCTCCGCACCTTTTTCGTGTCGCACCTGGATATACTCTATTTCTGTATTAAGCATGCTGCGCAGGGTTTCCGGCTCTTGACCGTCAACAGCCATCTGCATTGCTTTTTTGAGAAAATCGTCTTCGACCTTTTCCATGGCTCCCTGCAGGGCGAGGATGCCCTCTTTCCTTGCTTTGTTAGCAAATTCCATAAGTTGAGTGATGAGGTTGTTTATGGACATTTCCTTGTGAAGAAATGTTTTTTTTGCCACATTCAGGGCATCAAAGACATCGCCAAAGGAATAATGAACCAGAGTGTTGCCGAAAGTCCCTCCAACTACAATGAGAACGGATGGAATATTTATGAAAAGTGCCAGGGATCCACCCTGGAGAATAGCCAAAAGCATAAGGCCAAAAGCGGCACCTATGCCGAGTACGGTTGAAAGATCCAAAAAAAATCCTCCATGACGGGTTCTGAGTATTAAAAAAAATTACAGGAGGGAGCCCTGTTGTTTTCCAGTAGTAAAAATCTGAGTGGTATTACGAAGAGCATCTTATCACTCGGAAACTGTTCTATGTATCATAGACGCAGGATTTTTAAAACTCAAGTTTGCAAATAATATTCCACATATAAATATTGTTACGGTTAGTGAGTAAAATCAGAACCTGGGAAGGAGCCGTAAAGCAGCAAAAAAAGAAAACCAGGATGAGCAGAGAGCTGATCCTGGTTTGCTGGGGATGTGTGTCAAAGATATGACTATTACCTTTTTAGGTTGATAAGCTCCCCGAGCAAATCATCAACTGTCGTAATTATTTTTGAATTGGCCTGGAAGCCACGTTGGACCGTGATCATTCTTACAAACTCAGCACCCATATCGACATTTGACTGCTCGAGAGAGTTGGTGAAAATTTTGCCGAGTTCAGGCCCAGGCAGGCCGGTTCGGGCTGCGCCGGAGTTTGTTGTGGCGGTATACAGGTTACTGCCGGCAAGTGACAAACCACCTGGATTTACGAATTTTCCTAACACCAACTGGGCAATTTTAGCTTGTTGGCCGTTGGAATAGGAAGCAATAACAATTCCATCAGGATTTAATGCAACTCCGGTGAGGTTTCCTGCTCCTGAACCATTCTGATTTTGGGAGATGACTACCGATTCACTGTTGAATTGTGTGGTGTTAAAGGTAACGTCAATTGGTGTGGGTGTCGTGCCATTGTTCCAGTCCAAGTAGTCGAGAGCGGGGGGAACACCTACGGAGGGTATAGTATTGGTTGTAGCTGCTGCTAGGACGCCGTCTGGAGTAAACTTTAGAAATCCCAGGGAACCGCTCATAATATCGCCGGAACCATCGTCTTTTTCTGCACTCCAATTTGCTTCCCAGGTATTATCGGTGACAATAGGGGGGCCGACGGGATCGGCGGTGAGTTTTGTGAAATATGTAGAAAGCAAGTGCGGGTTGCCCAAAGTATCAAAAACCTGGACTGAGGAAGAATAATTATAAGAGTCGGGTTTGGTAATATCAAAGCCACCTGCAATTGCAAGTTCGGAGGAATCAAGGTTTGTAGTGAGTTGGAGAGTTGAGGTAACATTGCCTGCTACCAGGCCACCGCTGTCAACCTGGATATTGGTTGCATCTCCTGCCTGCAGCACTCCGTTTTGATCAAAGGTTTTACCTTGCACTCTTAATCCTTCGGGGTTGACAAGATACCCATTCTCATCAAACCTGAAAGATCCTGCCCTTGAATAATAAGCGCTTTCATCGCCGGGTTGTTTTAGGATAAAAAAGCCATTACCCTCAATGGCGACATCAAGGTTTGACTCAGTAGATTCAAAGGTGCCCTGACTGAAAATCTGGTCAACTTTAGACATTCCAACCCCGCGGCCAACCTGGGACAAACCGCCCGAGCCATTTATAGACCCCGAGAGGAGATCAGCAAAGATCGTCCGGGAACCCTTAAAACCAAGGGTGTTGGTGTTCGCAAGATTATTTCCGATAACACTCATGGCTTGGCCGTTGGTGTTCAAGCCACTGACTCCACTGTATAATGCACTCGAAATACCCATATTTGTCTCCTTTTTTTATAGAGTCAGTTCGATAAAAAAACCACTCGTTCAATTCTGATAAAAATCTATGGAATCGCATTTGTTTGATTACGCTGTTTATTACTTCAGCATCTGCGTCACGATTCGTCCTTGATAATGTATACTTATTAGTGTGCTTATTCATCTCCTGTTGTTGCAACTGTCTTAGCGCTGGGGTTATACACACCATGAATAGAGGAGAAGCTTATTTCACCAGCTTTGGTTATGAGGACCGCCCCATTTTCTCCTTCAAGATCCACTCCTGTCACCTCCGATTTGATAAGAGGCGCCGCACCTACACTTTCATCGGTTGCTGCCTTTGCTTGAAGGATTATTTTATAGGCACCGGCAGGGGCTTTTTGGTTATTTGCCAATACTCCGTCCCAGGTAATAAAATGACTGCCGGTTTCAAGTTCTTTTCCATTCAGTGTCGCTACGGTCACGCCGTTTTGCTGTAAGGACATGGTCACTTCCGAAGCCTTACCATCCAGTTGGTAGCCAATTTCGACAGGTTCACCTGTGAAATTAAAACTACTCCCGTTATAGGTTACCTCTTTTCCTATTGTGTTAAGAGTCGAAAATTGGTCGGAATTAGAAGTAGATGTCGCGAGATTATCCATACTCTTATTTAAAGAAAAGAGCTGTTCCAAGGAACTGAACTGAGCGAGCTGCGCCGTAAATGCAGTTGGGTCATCCGGACTGAGCGGATCCTGATTCTGTAGCTGCGCGACAAGCAGTTTTAAAAAATCTTCCTTGCCCATAACCGAATCTTTGGTACCTGCTGCACTGCTTTTCCCTGTGGCAGCGGTAGTCGCCTGGTTTATAGAATCGATATAACTTGTCATCGTAACCCCTAAATTTTTACATTTACCCCAGAGCGCGTTGCCGGGGCAGAATATTCGTTATTGGCCAATATGAAGCCGACCTCGGCTTCGCTGTGCCCTTTTTGCGCTGTTGGTGTGTAGTCATCGTGGTTGAACAGTTGTCGATCAAAAAGGTCAAAACCACCAACCGAGTCCGATTCGGCGGTGACCGATATTTGATCGATTGTAAATCCTTGATTTTCTAGCAAAGTTCTCAGCTTTGGAATATTTTTATGTAAAATATCGAGAGTATGCTGACTTTGGGCGACAATATTGGCTTTAATGGACCCATCTTTAACGGTCAGGTCGATTTTTAGTTCTCCAAGTTCTGCAGGATGAAGTTTTAAATTAATCCGCGAATCCATATGCTTGCTTGATACCTGAAACCGTTCAGTCAGCTGTCGGATGACATCTTCCTCATGAACTATCGTCCCTGAAGGCAGTAAAATTGGTTGTGTCGGCACGTTTGTTGGCTGGGGAGTCGTCTGTTCCGGCCCTACTAAAATCTGGGAAAAAGTGTTCATTGACTGTGCAGCGCTCAGTTGTCCACTTTGAGGAATGGAATGAGCGGTTTGTTTGGACAGATCATTGCCTTTTTTATTTTCCTGAGAATTTGGATTGTTTTCCGCAAGGTTTTGGGTATTGATTTTGGTGTTGAAGTATTGCTGCTGAGTATCGTTTCTGATCCCGTGCAATTGCTGCATCGGTTTAGACGCAGTTTTCTCCGCGCCATCCACCTCCGCAACGAGTAATATTCCATTGAGATTAAGCTCAGAATTTTCAGGAGTTGTTGGGATAATGACAGGTTGTGTAGTATTAGCTAAGGTTGCTGCCGTCAGACCGTGAATGTTGCTATTGATGGAATTTGGTATGGCACTGTTCCCCACCTTAGTGATTGATACCGTTCCGGTTTCGTCTGAATTATCAATGATTGATTGTAATTGGCTAATGAGAGTGTCTTGTCCAGTCGCTGTCAGCGGTTTCATTCTAACCAGGACCACAGGTTCAGCAACCGTCGAAGATGGATCCGGGGTAATTGTAAAAGGCGGGATTGCTTTTCCGGATTTATTTGTCTCATTGCCAGGTACAGCTGAGGTATTTTGGAAAAAAGTAGCTGGAGATTCTAATTGTTCACTTCCGGGTAATGTGGCATTTGTAGCTATCGGTAGTGGTATTTCCGTTTCAGCAGATGCGACAACATGCGTTTGCTCGGGGGTACCTTTTGCCTGAGCATTAGCAGGAGAATCTGTTGTTTTAATCGTCTTAGCTTTTTTGGGTTCCAGCGATTGACTGTTATCATCAGTCAAGTTGTTTTTGTCGGTTGGTGAAGAGGTACCATCAGCCAAGCTGTTTTTGTCGGCTGACGAAGGGGTATCTTTGTGGCTTTTATCTTGCGTTGCCTGCTGCTGCAGTTTTTTATTTGAGATTGCCTTTTCGAGATGGGGGGAGAATTTGCTTTGCTCTTTGTTACCTGGTGAGCCTGCTGCCGGAGCTTGAGGAGGTGCTTTGGGTGCGGCAGGTTGGATAGCGAGCATTTGTGGCATAGTGTGTCACTCTAGTTTCAAGGTTGAAAAGGTAGTACTGAGTTCAGTTGCTTTTTGTTTCGATATCTGATCCAAAATTTTCGCTGCAGCCTTAACTTTCATATTTGCCAATAAATCCGCGGCCAGTTGCTTATCTAAACCAGTGATGGCAAGCGCTGCTTTTTCGGGCAACATTTTTTGGTAAATGTTTGCCAGTTCCTGGCGCTTTTTTTGTTCTTCTTCAGATTTGCTCACCAGGAGTAGCTTGATCTTATCCTGCAATTTTCTAAGCTCTTCTAATTTCCTGTCTATGTCGGTAAGTTTCTTATCGACCGCATCCTCAAGGGTCTTTAGCTCCTTTTTACGCATGGAGATATCTTCTCGTTCTCTTCGGATACTAACTCGTTCCTGCAGAATGGAGTCATCGAGTCTTCTTTCCTCAACAGAAGTATATTTCTTCGGAGATACCGCATCAACAGCATGAACATTCTGGGGGGGTGCAATGCATAATAGAATTAATATCAAGTACTTGTGCTTAAGTTTCATGGTTTGATGGAGAGTAAAGTTTTTAGTATTTTTCCGATCCATGTCGGGTAGTGGCTATCTCGTCGAGCATTGCCGCTTCCTTTTTATTTAAATAACCTATCCAAGCTTTATTCTGTGTTTCTTTCAGCCGCTCCATTATTTGTCGCTCCTTGATGCGGTGAACTAAGTTTTGTTGTTCTTTTAAAACGAGTTCAGATTTCTCAGCCAGGTTTTTTTCAATTCCCTGAATGTTATGTTTTTGGGCAGTAATTCTTTCTTCGTATCTGATCAGATCGGTTATTGCTATTCCTTCGCTCTGTAATTTTTCGGATTCACAGATAGACAGTGTTAACGTGTACATCTCGTCACTTAGCTTTTTCTTAATGGTTAGCTGAATTTTTTTTGCCTCACTTAAACGTTGCTGGGCGATATCCTCCAATCGTTTACGGTGATCCAGCACTGTTTGTAAAGTAAATGGTTTCATATTGGACGGAATCATGAGCAAAAAAGAGAGGAGAAAAAGTTTTTAAAAGAAATTTTTTCTATCGGCGTAAAGATTATTTGATTCTATCGGTTTGCCGTCGATTTTTTTTGGGAGGTTCTTCATCCCTACGATCACTGAGTACGCTGCCCAGGCGCTCGATGGATTCTTTTAGAGTCGTCGTTTCAGTATAATTTTGTCTCAAAAAATCATTTATTGCGTCAATCTTGCTGATAGCGTAATCGATTTTCGGATTAGAACCTTGTGCATAAGCCCCTATATTTATAAGATCTTCCGCTTCAGCATAGCTGGCAAGCACTCCTCTGGCCTTCCCGGCCAGCTCCAAGTGTCTTGGAAAGGTAATATCGCGCATCACCCGACTTGTGGAATTCAAAACATCGATTGCAGGAAAATGATTTCTTGCTGCCATGGCCCTGGAAAGAACTATGTGGCCATCGAGAATTGATCTGACTGAATCAGCGACAGGATCAGTCATATCATCCCCATCGACGAGTACTGTATACAAACCTGTTATCGAGCCCTTCCCCTGAAATCTTCCAGCCCTTTCAAGGAGTTTTGGCAGTGTGGCAAAAACAGAAGGGGTATACCCTTTGGTTGTAGGTGGTTCGCCAATGGCGAGACCAATTTCCCGCATAGCCATGGCAAAACGGGTGACGGAATCCATCATGAGCAGGACATTTTTCCCCAGATTGCAAAAATATTCCGCAATGGCAGTTGCGACAAAGGCACCTCGCATACGGAGAAGAGGGGGCTGATCGGAAGTAACAACGACAATAACCGATCTTGCCAGCCCTTCCTTGCCGAGATCACGTTCTATAAACTCACGTACCTCGCGACCTCGTTCACCAATCAACGCGATGACGTTGATATCGGCTTTAGCGTATTTGGACATCATACCGAGAAGGACGCTTTTTCCTATTCCCGAACCCGCCATGATCCCCATTCTCTGTCCGATCCCGCAGGTTATAAGGCCATTGATTGCCCTTATTCCGAGATCAAGCGTTTCGTTGATGTTTTGCCGTTCCATAGGGCCTGGAGGGAGAGAGTAGAGGTCCTTTTCTTCAGTCAGGATAGGGGAGGGATGGCCGTCTTGAGGGATTTCCATGGCATCTATTACTCGCCCGAGAAGACTATTCCCGACTTTTACAGTGGCACTGTTTCGGATTACCCTGATAAGACTTCCTGGTCCGAGTCCCCGCAAATCTCCCAGAGGCATGAGGAGAGCCTTGCCGTCTTTAAAACCTACAATTTCAGCATATATTTTCTGATCACCATTGATCGTGGTCAACTCGCAGAGTGAACCTATGCTGGCATTGGGGCAGTGGCCTTCAATGACCAGGCCGACAATCCTAGTGACTTTACCCCATATTTTGATAACATTGAGATTGCGTAATTGTGTATGATCAAATAACATTTATGGGCGATTCCAATCAGATGAAAAATTTCATAAATTCTTTTTTATTTCTTCTCGGATAACGTCGAACTGACTGGCAATAGTGGCATCAATGGTACAGTTGTCAGATTCAATCTTTGTCCCGCCTCGTTCAATTTTACTGTCTTTTTTTATAACGATTTTGTTCAGACCGGTCAAACCGGCAATAATTTCAGCGGAGTTTGCCGCGACAGTTTCATAATCCTCCGGGTTAATATAGAGTGTAAATTCATCAGATTTTACTGCCCGCTGCAATGCTTCCTCAATTGTTGCGATAATTGTGCTGTCTTGTTCACGAACCGAGATGCGAAGTATTCTTTCAGCTATCGACAGGGCAAATTCCTGCAATTCTTCTCTACTGTTGCCAATGATTATCTCACGAACGGTGTCAAGTTGTTGACACGTTCTGAGTAGGGCTTTTGTTGCGTCGAGAAAGTCTTGCTTGGCTTTATCTGATCCGGAGTGGAGTCCCTTTTCGAATGCCGCTTCGATTTTTTCATTGGCGACGGCGAGTTCAAGATAGTTACTTAAATCAACTTGCTGCTCCAAAGGGGGTACGGCAAGCGGATTTTCATTCGGTATGGTCTGTTGCGGTTGCGGACTGCCGGCTGCATTATTAGCGGTATTGCTGCAATCTGGTGGTGCCGACGATGTCTGAATATTTTTTTTGGGGTCGGAGGCAGTAGGGAGCTGCTCGCTCTGAAAAGGCTGGAGCCCATTTTGCTGCGATGACTGCCACCCTGCGGACGTTGTTCCCTCTCGCTTGATGAGTTCTACCGGTTGGAATGAATTAGAATTTTTATAGTATTTAGACAAGCTCATCGCCACCTCCGGAACCAAGTACCAGTTTGCCTTCCTCCTCAAGTTTCATGGCGATTTTGACTATAGATTGCTGCATGAGCTCGACCTCGGAAAGACGTACCGGCCCCATGGCCTCAAGGTCGTCCCGAATCATGTCCGCGGCACGGCTAGACATGTTGGCAAATATTTTCTCCTTCATTTGCTCAGATGCGGTTTTCAGTGCCAGGGTTAAAGAGTCATTGTTGACTTCCCTCAGGATCATCTGCAATGACCTGCCGTCAAGGGCAACAAGGTTCTCGAAAGTGAACATCTTCTTGCGGATTTCTTCTGCCATATCAGGGTCGGTTTGCTCCATGTCTTCGAGAATATCAGCATCGAGATTATTCTTCATATGGTTGAGGATACCAACTACCGCATCAATACCACCTACCTTTTTATGTGTTTTCCCTGATACCAGACCTATCTCGCGATGCAAAGCGTCCTCGATTCTGCTCAGGACAACTGGAGAAACCTTTTCAATTTTTGAGATACGATAAGCAACATCGGCACGGATTTCCTCAGGTAGATTGGTTAAAATTTCTGCAGCATGCTCCATATGTTGTGTAGACAGAATAAGAGCGACGGTCTGGGGGTGTTCATGTTCCAGAAGACCGGCAACCATGCGGGGAGCCATTAAAGCAATTGTTTCCAGAGACTTCGTCTCGGTCCCGGACAGGAATTGATCCATGAGAAATTTCGATCTTACATCGTTGGAGGTCGCAGCAATTGCATTCTGGGCAAAATCGTTTCCTTTTACAAAAAGTCCGGCAAAGAGGTTCTGGGATTCGCGAAAATTGGCGAAAACCTTTTCCTTGATTACCATGGGAATATGGTCGATGGTAGCCATCGCCCTGGTGACTTGTCGTACTTCATCGTCGGACAATTCCTCGAAAATTTTGGCAGTGGCATCCTCCCCAAGGCAAATGAGCAATACAGCAACTCTGTTAATTCCGGTAAGTGTTTCGATAGCCATTGCTTATCAACCTTCCTGGATCCAATTTTTAAGTATAAAGGCCGTAGGTATCTGATTATGATTAACTTCTCTGCGCAGGGCTGTGATTGTATCATCTATTGGCAGAGGGGGTTCAATCGGTTCTTCATTTAGCAATTGACGTTGTTCAAGTTGAAGCTGTTCGACTGTTTTGTAGTGTTGTTGTACTTCACTTCTCATACTTTTTATAATAGGTCGAACCAGTAGGAAATAGATGAAAAGCATGCCGAGACCGATCAGGGCATATTTTATCAGGGGCATATATTGGTAGAGCAGATTTGATGTGACTCGTTCTCCTTCAACCAAAGATTTTGCCGGATCAACAAAAGGCATCGACAATACGTTAATAACATCTCCTCGCTTAGCCACCAGGCCGATTGACGAGGCGACCATGTCTTCTATTGATTTGAGCTCTTCGGCGGAGCGTGGAGCAGCCGATTCAAACTTACCGTTTGCATCGAGTTTAATTTTATCTGATACAAGCACAGATACCGAAAGCGCGGTTATGTTTCCAACCGGGTTGACAGTCTTGCTGATGGTTTTGCTGATTTCATAATTGGTCGTTCGGGAAGTTTTGGTTGAAGGCGAGGCCGCATTGCTCTGACCCGATGCATTGCCTTGTAAATTGGATTGGACCCCGGGGGTGCCGCCCATCACTACTGAACTGCTGCTTTCCTGATTGACTTGTTCACTTCTGATAACGGGGTCATCGCCGTCATAGAATTCTTGGGTTTTTTCCACTTTTGAAAAATCAACCGTAGCAGAGACCCGCACCATGGAATTATCTTTTCCCATGGTTTTATCCAGTAAATCCTGGGCCTGTATTTCCAACCTGTGCTCAACTTCTTGTTTGTAGGCCAGCATATCAACCGAAAGAAGATTGTCTTCGGTTGATTTTTTCTGAGTCTCAAGAACTACACCATTGGCATCAATTATTGTAACGTTTTCAGGATCCAGGTTGGTAACGGATCCGGCCACCAGGTGTATAATCCCTTCAACCTGTTTCTGATCGAGAGTTTTGCCGGGGACAAGCGTCACGATCACTGAGGCCGTTCCGCTTTTCTGTTGATCTTTAAAAAGTCGCTTTTCCGGCAATGCGAGATGCACTCGGGTAGACTCCACTGGAGCGAGGGAGGTAATTGTCCTCGCCAATTCTCCTTGTAATGCCCTGGTGTAGTTTACCTTTTGCACATAGTCGGTAAGGGCAAAATTCTGTTTATCAAAAATTTCGAAACCGACATCGCCTCCATTTGGCAATCCATTGGCGGCAAGATCAAGACGAGTCTGATAGATTTGGTCAGCAGGAATCCAGATATCTTTCCCACCGTTTTTCAGGGTGTATTCAATTTTTTGATTTTTCAACCAGTCCGTAACCGCGGCGGCATCATTCATCGCTAAATTGGCATAGAGAAGCTGTTGGTCAGCGGTCCGCGCCTGAATAATCAAAAAAGCAAAGAGAATTATTGAGATAAGAAGAACCAGTCCTGTCGAAAATTTTTTTGATAACGGCCATTCCTGAATGAGGCCGATTACATTTTTTCGTTGAGGCTGTATAACTTCAGGGAGATCTGGTCGTGTTGTGGTCGCTATTCCTTTCTCTTTTACTTCCATTAGTACCTGGTCCTTTGTGAATTCTTATTATCCTAACGCCCCATAATGGGGTACTCTGTTCAGTACTCGCTTGACGGGTATAAGTACCTAGAAACAGGTTATTTTCTTGCAAAAAAACAAGAAAACAATCTGTAAGGAACTAAAAAACAATATCTTAAATCTGATAACTCATAAGGAGTCCAATTTCGAGATGGCTAAGTAAAAAACTTCAGATGCGAGGCGTAAGCTTTTTCTATCATTTCGGCGTACTGTAGTACGTCGTAATGATAGAAAAAGTGCAACAACGAAGCAGGTGAAGATTTTTTACGACGCCATCAAATCTGCATCCGCATTATTTCTTCATAAGCGGTAAGAGCTTTGTTGCGCATTTGAACGAGCATTCGTAGAGAAATATCTGCTTCTTCTACGGCAATCATAACCTGGTGGAGGTGCTTTGCATCGCCACTTTGCAGTTTTTCAACAGCTTGATCACCGGATACTTGTGTCTCATTGACCTTGTCTATCATAGATGTCAGCATATCGCTGAAACCTGTTGTGCTTTTACTGACCTCACTGGTATCTGAGCTCTTGGGAGGTTGGAGCAAAATACTGCTTGGACTGTCAATGGTGTTCATATTTTATTATCTCCCAATTTCGAGTGCCTTCATAGCCATTCGCTTAGCCATTTTTATACTTGTCACATTAGCCTGATAGGATCGAGTGGCAGACATCATATCGACCATTTCTTCCAAGACGCTGATATTAGGCATTTCGACATAACCGTCCTTATCTGCATCAGGATGGGAAGGATTGTATACCTTCCTTGGTGGTGTCTGATCTTCAGTGATCTTTGTCACTGCCACTCCCTGGATCCCAGCTTTCATATTTCCTTCGAGTTGCTCCTGAAAAGTTAACGGGGTCGATTGGAAATATACGGATTTCTTTTTATACGGGCCACCTTCCGGCGTTGAAGTAGTCTCAACGTTGGCGAGGTTTGAGCTGATGGTGTTCAGACGTATGGTCTGCGCCTGGAGGGCGGATCCGCTGATCCTAAAGGTGTTAAAAATATCCACGAAAATTCCTCTTAAGGATGATTGTCATTTTGTGAAGAAATTTTACTCGCGCTTTTTTAGCGGAGCACCCTGCATTATTGTCCACCGGATATGACATATTTGAGCAGGGTCATTTTCTTTTTCAAGAGTTGAGCGGTTGTTTCGTAAAGGAGTTCATTTTCGGAAAGATTGAGCATTTCCTGGTCCACCTTCACTCCATTTTCATCCCCTATGCCGGTGTGGTCTTTTTCTGTAATTATTTTGCCACTGACAGAGTTAAAATTGGTCGGACCAAGAGATATATGCGCTTTATCCGACGTAGAGAGCTTGAGATTATTGTGCTTGCCTAGAGCATTGGCCAAATCTTCTTCAAAATCAAATCGTGAGGAAGAATAGCCGGGGGTTTCAGCGTTGGCAATGTTGGAAGAAATTATCTCGGCTTTTTGCGCGCGTAGATCCAATACCTTGCTCAGGAGCTGCATATTGCTATCAAAAGGTCTTAAGGAATCCATTTTTCCTCCTTGTTTGCTATAGTACCTGGGAAATTCGAAAAATCATGCTACATGCGGGCTGCTGCTTTTGCGAATTGCAATTCCCGTTCCGCATATTGTTTCCAAAGACTGTTTTTTTCTGTTTCGACAATTTTCTTAAAGAAACTTAGCGCTTTTTTCTCATTTCCGTTTTGTCGCGCCAGCTCCGACAACCGGTAGAGACTTTGCTGGTAAAATTCACTTCCCTTTGTGACGACCATAAATGTTTGTTCTGCTTCTGTAAATAACCCAGTCCTGTAAAGACTTTCAGCGTACATGTATTGTTCCTGGGCAGACAGGGGCGTCTTCATGAGAGCGAGTTTTCTTGATACATCTACACACATTTTATAGTTATCCGTTCTAAAATAAAGAGATGTTGCAAGCTCATAATATGCAATCTTTTCAGGCAGGGGATTAGGCAAAAGCCGTAGAGCATCACTGAGCCTTTCGTCAGCCGCTAATGCCTGCAATCGGAGAAGAAGTACCTCTGAGGTGTAATGGCCGTTTGGGTAAGTATAGGTGTACTGGGCAGCATAATCCTCCACCAGAGGGAAATCACCGTGGTCGTAAGTGGCTTGAATCATAGGGGGAAAGAGACCTTCTTTCTTGTCCATGGGCATTGTGCCAATGAGATACAGGTAGAGCTTTTGGGCTTCATCATAAATGCCTATTCGATTGTAGGCTTTTGCGACATCGACGAGAAACTTGCCATCAATCCAGTTGTTTTGGAAAAGAATCTTATTTTGTTTGGCTAAAACGAGTGCTTGCACGTATTCCTTGTTGTCTACAAGTCGTTTCATTTCACCTGGCAGGAGGTCAATAAGCAGCGCTTGTGCCGATATTCTGACATCTCCTGTCAGAAATTCTCTGAGATATTGCTGGAGAAGACTGAATCGACATGTTTGTGTCCCCGAGTATGGCGGGAACAAGGGCCTGTTTGAAAAGCGCTTCTTCTCTTATAGCACGGGAGTCAGCCGCTTTGGCAATTGCACCATAATTTTCTATCGCCTGCCGTCCCCAGTTCTTACTCTGAAGAAACAGCAGGTCATTTCTTTTTATTGCAGCCCGAAAAGCTGCTTTCGTACGGGGAAAGTTGTTTTCAATGTGGGTAAACTTGTCAATGAGTGACGTGTGATCCATCATTTTAAGCTTTGACATATTTTCTCTGTAATAGATAAGACCCAGAAGGGATTTGTCCGAAATCAAGGTCGAGAGAGTATTGTAGCAGGTTGCGGCGTCTCTGAACTTCTTTTGATCATAAGTAACATTACAATAACCGCACAACGAAAAGGGAAGTGTTGGTAATACGCGAGAATCAGAGAAGAGTTGATATGCAGCTCTTGCTTTGATTGGTTGATCAATGGCGTACCAATAGTCAGCCTGACGGATTTGAACCATCTCCTCGATCTGTTTTGGAAGGGCAACATCATGCCGTAAGAGCAGGTGGTTAAGCCTTTTATAATTTTCAGTGGACAGAGCTGTTTCTATCTGAGAAAGCAGGAAATACGGAGCCAAGGGAAGAGTGTTGCCGATTGCTGATTCCAGAGAACGATAAGCGTTATCTGCGATATAGGGGTCTTGATAAACAGAACGCAGGTGGATTAAAAGATATTTGGCATAGGTACCCAGTAACTCGTCGCTATATTGTTCTTTCAACAGGTAGAGTTGTCTGAATGCTTCCTCAAATTTACCGCCCCTGCTTAGTACTTCACCATAGGTAAGGGCGAGAAGTTTCTTTGTTTCTTCATCTTCGAGTGTTTTGCATTGCCGCCAGTAATTTTGGGGCCAGTTGATCCCAAAGATTTTGTTTGGCAAAATCAAACATCTCAGAAGTAATTATCTGAAGATTTTCTTTACCTCCAGGAGGGAGCAAGCCGATAATAGGAAAAGGTGGCAAAGTGAATTTGACGGGCACATCGATCTTCAAAGGCGATTCATACAGAGAGAAAAATGACATCCAGTTCTTTGCGTAAGGGGAAATCAAATAAGGGTTGGTTGAATCAGTGGAATTCCTATCCAGAACCGTCAGTCCTTTAAGGCTGTCTGCCAGGTTTTGGTATGATTTGCTGTACTCATTGCCCAGTAAAACCTCAAACACCAATTTCCCGTCGGCGCTGCTCGTCAATTTGTAGTGTTGCGGACGATAACGGAAAAAAAATGACAAAACATATTTGTCATTGACTGTGCGTGGCAAAATTTTGACAATGTCATTGTCGGGTTTGCCCAGAGAAACTGAAGACGCTCTTGTGGTCCTGGAAAATTCAAGATCAATACGTTTATTATTTCTTATGCTGCTGAACCTGGGAGTCTCGTCAAAGCTGAAATAAAACTGAACAATATCCTTAGCATCCCGTCTGGATATCTTGGTGAGTTCTGATGCGTGAGCCGCACAGTGCAGAACGCCGATCAACAGAAATATGTAGAGAAGTATTCGTTTCATGTTGTTTGTATTGCAAAAAACATTCCATAGTTTTTGTTCTTTTGATACCAATAGTTAGTCTGATTCGGTTGCCGCGATGCTGTACATCTTGATGAAAAATGAACAAAAAAGTGAGTGCCAAAAATATGACATGATAATGATGGTAAATCCAAGAGGCTGAAAACAAAAAAGGAGGAAAATCAATCTTTTTCCTCTTAGTTATTTGATTTTCTTCATGACTTCTTGATATTATAATTGGAATGTTTATTTGGAATGAGCTATGCAACGTATGTTATGAATTAGGTTATGAAATAGGTTGTTTTGTGTATTAAGGATGTTTCTCAACAAACACGAAGCCGATATCCAAATCAGATCAACGGATTTTTTATTATACCCTGTTATTATATCCTCTCGAGGGCAATAAGGGACTTTAATAAATTAATTTCTATGGCACTAAATACAGGAGAAAAGAATGGGAAAGAATGTACTGTTAGTTGACGATTCAAGCACAATGAGAAAAATTATCGGCCGTTCACTTCGACAGGCAGGTATTGACTTTGATAATATCTTTGAAGCATGCGATGGGCTTGAGGCCTTGGCCGTTTTGGAAAGTGAGCATGTTGATATTGTGCTGAGCGATATAAATATGCCTAATATGGATGGTATTGCCTTCCTGAGAGAAAAATCGACCCGTGCAGCTATAAAGGATATACCGGTCTTGATGATTTCCACCGAAACCGGTGATGATATTATTGGCGAGGCAAAATCACTTGGTGCGGTCGGTGCAATTAAAAAACCTTTTACTCCTGACAAGGTAAATGAGGTACTTGGTCCTCTACTGTAAAATTACTGGAGATCACCGTGAATCAGAGAGATACAAAGGAGTAAGTTGTGGAGATTAGCGAAAAAATCATCGAATCTGCAAAAGAAATATTTTCTACAATGCTGATGATGGAAATTTCAGTACATGGCGATACTATGACAAAAAATGTTCTCTTGAATGAGAGCATTTCCGGTGTCATTGGTTTGGCTGGGACGCACAAAGGAGTTTTGGCTATACACATTCCCTATAAGGTGGCAATGGCTATCACCAGCAGCTTTCTAGGGATGGATGTCGACGAAATCAACGAGGACGTCAAGGATGCGGTAGGGGAACTGGCCAATATGCTTGGTGGTAATGTTAAGTCGATTCTTTCGGAAAGCGGGCGAGATATAGCACTTTCTCTTCCTTCAACGATTACCGGGCAGCAATATGACTTTCAGCCGACTAAGGAGACTGAAAGAATTATTATACCTTTTCGCTGCGATGCGGGAGGATTTACGATCGATTTCCAGTTAGAAAAATAACAAGTATCGAAAGGCAAAAAAGGCGGCATCGAACGTTCCGATGCTGCCTTTTTTTTGTAAAGACAAGGAATAGAATTATGGGATATGTGGTTAATGTAGGCAATGAAATTATCACGGGTACTCAGGATGTATTTTCAACCATGTTGATGGTTGATCTTGAAAGTGATGTGGTAATTGAGAATGAGAAGTGCAATATTCAATCAAATCTGACCAGTATGATCGGATTGGGTGGTGACCTTCGGGGTTTGTTGGCTGTTCACTGTCCTGCTTCGGTTGCTCAAGCCATCACCGGTGCATTTCTAGGAATGGATATAGATGAATTAAACGATGATGTCAAAGATGCCATTGGGGAAATCGCCAACATGATCGCAGGGAACCTTAAGGTGTCCTATGCAAAAGCAGATATCGACGTTGAATTGGCTATACCGACATCGATCGTTGGAGAATCCTTCTATGTCAGCGGAGTAGTAGGTGCAAACAGAATAATTGTTCCCTTTAAAATGGGCGGTGATACATTTTGGGTGGAACTTATGTACGTTGTAAACACATAACCTCGATAAACGGGAGTCTTTCTCTAATTTTCCTTTGATGGGTATTGTTTGTAAAAAGCTTCTTTTGGTAAATACATTGTGCTTTCCAGCCGATAAGAAATACTAACCATCATTGATTGGTAGATGTAACTAACCCCCGCAAAGCACGGGAACTCTTTTTAGGACCCCCTTGAGGGGTATAAGTTCCTTAACGAAATTCTTTTCCAAAAAGCGTGAAAAGAATTTCTAAGTTACTAAACGATCTTTTACTCTTCCTTCTTTCTTCATGAATCAGCAAAAACGAATAAACAAGATACTCGAGGCTGTTGAGGCAAGCGTACAAAACGAAGTCGGTGCTCTTCTTGGTGCTGATTTCACTCTCATCGGTGGAGAAAGAACCTCAGTAAGCAAAGAAGTCGCTTTTGCTAATTTGCTGGGCAAACAGATTTGTGCTCAAATGGATATCATCGGTGACATCACCGGCAAAGGCTGTCTGCTGATAGGGATCAAAGATGCTATTCGCTTAGGAGGCACGCTTATAATGTTGCCTGCCGGCGAATTGGAAGAGGTCATTGGAAGAGAGGAATACAGTGAGGAACTTGAGGATTCTTATGGTGAGATAGCAAATATTATCGCAGGTTCATTTACCAAAGTTTTTGAGGAGATGTATCCAAAATCCTGCCGTTTTGTGCGTAAGGAACAAGAGGTTCTTATTCCGGCAAAGGCTGAGATTGACTCTGATAGCCCCATAGAAAACCAGACATATTACCTGTTTTCTTCTACTATGGCTCTAGATGGTAGGCAGATGGGGGACATCGTGATGTTATTGCCTGCCGTCCCCTTTGGTCTGCAGGAACAGGCAGAGGCTAGTGCGTCAAATGTCACAGCTAATGAACCTGAGACCGTAGCCCAAAAAGGGGTCCAGGAAAAGAAGGAAGACATTCAGCAGAAGGCAAAGCAACCGGTTGCTCATGAGCAAGCTGCCAACCAACCCAAAAAACCGGATGTCGGTTCAAAGTTTGATGCTGTAAAACATAAAACAAAGGTAGATCGACTCTTGGCTGAATGTCTGAAGAGGATGGAAGGAGAAGTGTCAATGCTTCTCGGAACCGACATCACTCTGAGTGATCCGGAAAATCAATTTTTGAGTAAAGAAGATTTTTTTCTTAATCATGTCGTTGGACGGCAGGTGTTGGTAGATATGGAAGTGGCTGGTGAGATACAGGGGAAAAGCTATCTTGCAGTCAGTGTCAAGGATGCGATTCAGCTCGGCGGTATACTTATTATGCTCCCGCCTGCCGAGCTTGAAAATGTCGTCAAGGCAGAAGATTTCAGTGAAGATTCCCGAGACGCCTATGCGGAAATCGCCAATATTATATCCGGTGTCTATACAGCAGTCTTTGACGAACAGTATAACCAAAAACTCAGATTCATCCGGAAGGAACTGCAGGATATAGTTCCCGCCAAGGTCGATACTCAATCCGAACAACCTCTACCAGACCAAACCTATTATACAAACAGCGTATCCATGGCAGTTGATGGGAAACCTCTTGGCAAGATGCATATGCTTTTCCCTGCAGAGATGCTGCGCCTTGATACTCCTAAAGAAGAGCTTGAACAGGATACGATATCCGAAACAGATCAGGGTACACCTTCTGCAAACGATAGCTCATCATCCGAAAAAGAACAAAGCTCAGGTCCCACTGCGGCAGGTAAGTCACGGGAAAGTGGTTCGGTCGAAGTTTCTCAATCAGATACAAAAAAACATCAAAAGCGGGTAGATAAGGTTCTTGCCTCGTGCAGAGATAAAATGGCGGATGAGGTGAGTGCTCTGCTGGGTACAACCGTCAAGTTAAGTAATCTCGAAAACTTCATAGTCAGTAAAGAGGACTTCTTTTTTGAGGAGGTGTCGGGGAAACAGGTAATTGTCAATCTGAATGTGGTTGGTGAACTTGAAGGGAAAAGTTGTTTATCAGTCGGTATACGGGATGCCATTAGAATTGGTGGAGCATTGATCATGCTTCCAGCCTCCGAACTCGAATCGGTTGTTGCCGAGGAAAAATTTGCAGCAGATACCGAGGACGCCTATGGCGAAATAGCCAACATCATAGCTGGTGTGTATACGTCGGTTTTTGAAGAGCAGTACACCAAACGGATTCGTTTTGCAAAAATCGATCTGCAACAGGTCGCTCCAATGAAGGTTGATATTGGTGCAGAACAGCCAATTCCGGATCAGGATTATTACCTGAGCAGGATGGACTTGATACTGGGGGGTATTGAACTCGGTAAAGTGAATATGCTTTTCCCGGCAGACCTCCTGGAACTCGGTGGTCTGAGACCTGCCGGTGTAGTCAGTGAAGAAGAAAAAACACCTTTAATTGAACAAACTTACACTCATCACCAAAAAACAAGCAGGGAACATGCCCAGAAGATTGAAGGGAATGTTCTAAAATCACTTGATATTCTAGTTGTCGGCGACGATGAAGCGGAAGCTGAAAAGATTGCAGGTGTGCTTGAGCATTCTGGATATTCGGTTAAAAAGCTCACTTTTAAGGACAATTTGCATAATTATATTCCCGGTAACTTGAAGGCAATCTATATGGTAATGCAGGATGTCAATGAGCAGGCATTTGGTGTTGCTATTAAGGTCAGCTCCGCATGTTCCGTGCCGCTGATTGCTGCAGGACCGGGCTGGACAAGAACGAAGGTGATCAAAGCTGTAAAGTATGGTATCCGGGATATATTGCTCACTCCCGCGACAGAGGAGGATATTGAAGAAAATGCACACAACAATTTGCTCGAACTTGCAGCCTGATTGTGAACATCTGGTGCACTGATGAATAGTTACAGGTCAAGATTGTTGTAGGTTTTTTGCATGTAGCTTCTAAGTCACCAGTTGAAGTTTATCTCTCCCAGTCTCCCTCAATATCTTTTTTCTTTATTTTTTCAAGCAAGGTAGTTCGCTTCAAGTTGAGCAGACGTGCTGCTTCTTTCTTGTTGCCTTCGGTGAGTTTTAATGCCTGAACAATGAGTTGAATTTCAAAATCATTGATCAGTTCATTGAAATCTACTCTGCCGTTATCCCAATCGACATGCTGAACTGATGATTGTTGAATTGGTTGGGCCGTTGATTGATCAGAAAGTACCTCATGGGTGGCCGGATTTTCTATTTCAGGTGGAATGATAATATTATGGAATTTTTCAGGGAGATCATTGAGCTCTACCTGCTTGCCGCTGTAAAGAATCGTCATATGCTGAATGAGATTTTCAAGCTCCCGCACATTGCCACGCCATTCGTAATAGGAAATCGCAGCGAATGCCTGTGGTGAAAAAGTGAATCGCTTTCTATTGCGGTTATCAGCATATTTTTCAAAAAATGCGTCGATCAATAAGGGTATATCTTCAGATCTTTCTCTGAGTGCAGGAATGTGAAGAGGGACGACGCTGAGACGATAGTAAAGATCTTCCCTGAATCGTCCTTCACTGACCATTTGCTCAAGGTCACAATGCGTTGCCGCCAGGATGCGTGTATTGACGGGGATAGCTTTAAAAGCACCAACCGGTTCAAATTCTTTTTCCTGAATAACCCGTAACAGCTTGGCCTGAAGAGCTGATTTCATGTCTCCGATTTCATCAAGAAAGAGGGTTCCCTGGTCTGCGTATTGAATTCTGCCGGGCTTATTCGCTGTCGCACCAGTAAAGGCACCTTTCGTGTAACCGAAGAGTTCGCTCTCAAGGAGGTCATCAGGTATCGCCGCACAATTCACAGGTACAAAATTATTACCACATCTCTTACTCTGAGCATGTATGGCTTTTGCAACCATCTCTTTGCCTGTCCCGGATTCACCTCTTATAAGGACGGTCGAAATGTCATCTTCGGCCACTCGGGTTATGAGATCAAAGAGCTTTCGAATTGCTAAGCTGGAACCAATCATTCTGTGAAATGGAAGATGTTTGGGTTTGCCTGGTTGTTTTTTCACCTTCTTCGCTAAAGGAAGTGTCTCATAGGCGCGTTTTAACGCCAAAGCAGTTTCAACCGGGTCGATTGGCCTGTGAATAAAATAGAATAGATCCAGGTTCAGTACCTGTTTGATGAGGTGAGGGCAACTGGCTGGGATAATCGGCAGTATAAGAGTATCGGGATATCTTTCTTTTAGTGAAGAGATAAAAGTTAACTCGTTGTCATTCTGAGAAAAATATAGATCTATTACCAGAATTTCAATCGAATTGTTTTGTAATGACGCGTCAAGTTCCAGCTCAGTAAAGACTTGTTCAATGGAACAGTTGAACTGCAAATCGAGTATGTTTGAAACGGCTGAGAGTCCGTCCGGTTCCCTATCTGCAAAAAGTATTGTGGGTGTAGATACCATGTAATTATTTAGGAAACCGACTAGTTATTGATTTATTTAAAGATATCTTTTAGTGCTTTTGCAATGAATTTCTTGTTTTTTAAAAGAAATCAATCTGAAAGGCGCTTATGCCACCCAAGAGGGTGTAATAAACAAATCCAGTTTGTTGTAGTTAGAGAGAAGACTGCATCAGATCCGCAAGTTTACTGGAGGTCCTTCTCATATTAAGGCTGAGTAATCGAGCTATCTTTTGAATGACCTTGATGCCCAAAGACGGGTATTTGTCTGCCAATATCTCAAACCCTTTATCTGTGAGCGTTACCATGGTGGTGGCCTGTTTGGCTATGACAGTAGCCGACCTCGGAGATTTATCAATAAGTGCCATTTCACCGATGGAGCTTCCTTTTGTCAAACGGGCCAGGATAATATTTTCACCAGTATCAACTTTCTTTTGGACTTCCAGAATACCGGTTACAACAAAACCCATAAATGTTCCCTGATCACCCTCAACGAAAAGGTATTCTCCACGCTGCAAGTGTATGAAGCTCATATGTTTGGAAAAAACCGAAAGTTCGTCCACATTGAAGCTTGAAAAAATCGGTAGGTTAATCAGAAAAGATCTGGTCTCTTCTTCACTGTCACTTATCTCTTGAGGTGGCATAGCCTTACTTATTCATTAAATTCTATTAACTTTGCGTAGGAATATCATTTGGTTGAGACTCGTTACAGATAACATCCATCTTCCATAACAAGCATATCATATCAAAAGAAAAAAAAACAATAATGTTTTCTAGCTGGTATTCTATCCTGATCGCGGAAAGCAAAGCACTTCTCAGAAGGTATTGATCATCTGTTCTGAGCCACTGACTCTCTCCTAATCGACAGAAAAGGTCAATACTGTATTTTCTTTGGTGTCGATTTCGCTAACTATTTTTGGTAAGTTCCTTTTATGAAATTATCACGGGAGATGTTTATGATTGCAAATGTGTTTGTCTTCTTAGCAGTCCTTGTAGCTGTGTGTGCCTCTCCTGCTCTGGCCAAGGAACCTTTTTTCGGTGTAGTAAAAAAAATAATTGATGGCGATTCTCTTCTCGTCGTTTCCAGGAAGAAAACGATTGAAGTTCGTCTCTATGGAGTAGATTGTCCGGAATATAACCAACCCTACTCAAATGAAGCAAAGGCTTTGGTGAGAAAAAGAGTTTATGGCAAGAAAGTCCTTGTTCAACCGGTGTACTATGACTCTTACAAGAGGCTGGTCGCTATTGTTGAATACGGAGACCACACATTGAACAGTGAATTGGTAGGAGCTGGTCTTGCCTGGGTTTATCCATATTATTGCCGGAAGGAAATCTGTAAATTCTGGGCAAAAATGGAAAATTCAGCAAAAAATAAAAAAACAGGGATGTGGAGTACGACACAAGCCATTCCTCCTTGGAAATGGAGGAGAATCAAGCCAGCCTACTAAAGATCTAACGTCGTTTGACCACGCCTAAGGAAAAATCAAATTTCTGTAATAATATTGAGAGAATTTTCTATCTTGTTGTCATCGGAAAGCCCATCGTCACGGAGAATGTTTTCGATCCTGTCCAGTGAATCCTGCAATTTTGCCACCCGCATCTCCAAGTTTTGTATTGTGGAGGAGGCGACGTTTTCAGTGGTATCCATCGCTACTTGCAGGTCTTGGGCGCTTCTGAGAATAGTTTGCATGTTGGCAATCTTATCTATTCGCAGAAAGAGTTCATCAAAATTGATTGGTTTTTCCAGATAATCACTTGCCCCTTTTTTCATCGCAGCAACAGCGGTATCCACTGAAGAATGAGCGGTGATAAGCACTACCTCAATCCGGCTGTTTAGCTCCTTGGCAATTTCCAGAACCTCTATGCCACCGATATCGCCAGGCATCATCAGATCGGTCAGTACGACGTCGAATGTGTGTGCTTTGAGCATCTTTTCGGCGACGTACCCATCTTCGGCAACCTGCACACTATAATTTTCCTTTTTTAGACGCTGTTCTAATAGATGTCTGATGACGGGGTCATCGTCGACAACGAGAATGGAAAGGTTTTTCATGAGAGGGCCTCTATTATTTCTTTTGATAAAAGATACATCTCAGATGTCGTTTGGGCACAAACCTGGAGCATACCCCTGTAAGTGATTCTGTCGATCCTATGACCAGATATCCATCGTCGGCAAGACTATCGGCCAGCTTGTTGAAAAGCTTTTTACGATCCTCTAATGTAAAATAGATAGCCACGTTTCTACAGAAAATTATATCAAATTTACCGAGAGCTGTGAAAGGTTGCATGAGATTGATTTTTTTGAAATTCACCATTGCCCTGATTTCATCCTTGATTTTCCATGAGTCCCCAAAAAGTGTGAAATATTTTTGCAGGTATTTCTTATCCAACCCCCGCTCGATCTCAAACCGGTTGTATTTCCCATAGCTCGCCTGAGCAACTGCTGCGTCGGAGATATCCGTTCCGGAGAGTGTAAACAAATATTCGGTTGAATCCTTGAGCAATTCTTTGATAATTATCGCAATCGAATAGAGCTCCTGGCCAGTTGATGAGGCTGCGCTCCATATTTTGATTCGAGGTTTCAATGAGGAATTTGTCGAACGGGCGTCAATAATCTCTGGCAGGATCTTGTGTTGTAACAGCTCAAACGGTCCTTTATCTCTAAAGAAGAGGGTCTCGTTCGTGGTAATGGCATCTATAATTTCTTTCTCGATCTTTTTACTGGAGTCTTGCCGGGCTTTATTGTGTAGTTCCTGATAGGATTTACATCCTTGTGCCTCCGCAATTGAGCTGAGGCGGGTTTCAAACAGATACGATTTGCTCTCATCAAGATATATCCCAGTGATAGTCTGAATATATTGTGAAATCAGTTTTAACTCTGCAGGAGCAATCTTAAGCATCGTAGTTTGCAGGTCGATTTTTAACAAACAAGGAATACGTCATCTTATTTCACACTTTTGACTATTTCATCGGCAATTCCGGCGAGCGGAGTAACGACATCGAGGTAACCAAGTTCCGCTGGTGCCTTGGGCATTCCGTAGACAATGCAGGAAGACTCGTCCTGGCCAATAATATATGCCGACTTATCTTTGAGTACAGCAAGACCCTTGGTGCCGTCAGAGCCCATGCCGGTCATAATCACTGCAGTTGTCCTACCGACATAGTAATCACCTACGGACCTGAACAGATAGTCAACGGATGGCTTACAGGAATTTTCAGGAGGATCATCAGTAATTTTAATTCTTCTGTTCTGTCCATCGGTACCGGCAACCAGTTTCATCTGCTTGCCTCCCGGGGCAATATATACGACATTCGGTAAAATATTTTCACCATTTTCTGCCTCTTTAACCGTAAGCTGACACTTTTTGTCAAGACTTGCCGCAAGTGATTTGGTAAACACCGGAGGCATATGTTGCACTATCAAGACGGGGACTCCCAAATCGCCGGGCAGTCTTGGCAACATCTGATTTAATGCGTTCGGCCCACCTGTTGAAATACCTATCGCAATAATTTCCGATTTTCCTCGCCGAATTGTTGTCCTTCCGGCAGGAACCGGTCGGAGCACTCTGGTTGCATTGGGCGATTGTTCGCGAGTCGTTTTTCCGAGCGTTCCGCTAGCTGCTCCAAATCGACCGACTCGATTTATGAGAGACGAGCTAAATTTAGAACGTGCAAAGGCTTTGAGTATTGGTTCGAGAGCTGTTCTTAATTCCTGCTTCCCTTCAGTGAGATTTTTGCTCTGGGGTTTGAGAATAAAATCAAAGGCTCCCAACTCAAGAGCTCGCATGGTCATATCACTGCCTTCAGCAGTTAATGTCGACAGCATTATCGCGCCGACATCAAGATGATTTTTCTGTATTTCGACCAATAACTCAATGCCGTTCATTTGCGGCATTTCAATATCCAAGGTCAGGATATCCGGCTTGAGGGTCTTGATCTTCGACAGTGCTATCTCTCCGTTATGGGCAACGCCTGCAAGCTCGACGCCAGGAATTTCCCCAATAATATCAGAAATCGCCTTGCGATATACAATAGTATCATCAACAACCAGAACACGGAGGTTTTTTCTGCCAATCATTATCTCACTCAATCCTCAATGCTTAATACTTTATCTACATTTAAGATGCCAATCAGCGTGGTCTCTGTTTTATAGACCCCATTGAAGTATTCTCCCTGTATACCTCGCATATTAGCCGGTGCTGATTCCCTTTTGGCCATGTCAGCCGAAACGACATCACTGATTTTTCTCACCAGCAGTCCGACATGTCCGCCTGACGAATTAACGATAATATTACGCGGGTCTTGGGAAATGTCGGTTTTCCCAAGTCCAAGTTTTAGGCCAAGATCAATAATAGTGACAATCTGTCCCCGGAGATTGAGTATGCCGAGTACATAATCCGGGGCCTGGGGGACCTTGGTCATTTGCATAAGTTTATTGATTTCCTGGATCTTTAATATATCCATGCCGCAAAGAGCGTCACCGATATAAAAGGTCGCGAGTTCAACAATTTTGCTGCTATTTGTTGTTGATTTAGTCTCATTCATATCTATTCCGTTGGGTTGTTTCTTGTTTCATAGGAGGGGTGGGACGGCCTCCGTTTGTGATTCCTGCCTTTGTTTTAGTGCGTTCTCTTGATATAGTCGTGGACCGAAACCATGAGGCGTTCTTTGTCAAGTTTAATGTGGTATTCATTTACGCCGACTGCTTTTCCTTTGGCGACATCTTCCGCCGAAGCCAGTGTTGTCAGAGCGATGATGGGAAGTTTAGAATACTTGCTGTCGCCACGGATTTTCCGGGTAAGCTCGAAGCCATCCATGTTAGGCATCTCTATATCGGTAACCAGCATGGAAATTTCATCTCCATGTTCCATCAACTTGTGCCAACCCTCTACTCCATCTTCAGCCTCTATGACATTGTATCCAACTTCAGTCATATAGTTTTTAACCTGGTTTCGAAAGAATTTGGAGTCTTCGGCAATGAGGATTGTAGGAGCCTCTTCGGTATCTATATTTTTAACCTCGAATTTCTCCAGTTCCTCAAACCATTGAGGGAAGAGAGTCTGAACCATCTCAAAGACGTTGACCAACATTGTCGTTTGGTTATCGATGATGATCGATCCCATTATTCCAGGCTGGCTCAGTGTGGTGTCATCAATATCGGCGCTCACTTCCAGGGCGTCGATTGGCCCTATGGCCAATAGTCCTACAGATCGTTTAGCCAGATTAAAAACGATAACCAGAAGACTGTCATGATCGGCCATGGGCTGCACCATAGCTAAATCGTCAACACTGATAAGGCTGAGACTTCCTCCACGGTATTTCATAACTCGTTTACCGCCAAGAACTTCGATGTCCGATCTTTTAATCTTTTCAATCCGCTCAACTTGGTTGAGAGGAACAGCGAAGTGTTCTATTTCGGAACTCTTGAAAATAAGAAGTGACTGTTTGTCCTTTATGGCTCTCATTTCAGCCTCGGCGGCCTTGGCAACTTCAGTTGCACGGTCTGAACCATCAATGGAGGTAAGGCGAGCCATTCTGGCAAGGTTGCTGACATCCAGGATAAGCGCAATGCGGCCATCTCCCATTATTGTCGCGCCGGCGTATCCTTTGCATTGCTGCAGATGTCTGCCGAGTGGCTTGATAACGATCTCTTCAGAATCCTGCAACCGATCGACGATTAAGCCATATTTCATGGACCCCGTGGAAACCACGACAATATTGAGCGCACTGGTCGTGGCAGATCTGCGGTCTATTATTGAACGGGGACGTTCATTTCGATCATATGCCGCTTCATTCTCAGATCCTTTACCGCTATTGAAAAGAGGAGAGTTTTTTCCCCGTCGATCGAATATCTTTTCTCTCCTGTCGGGCTTCATTTCATTGGAATCCGGGTCGAAATATGTTCTTTCGATGCCTATTATATCGGCCAGTCGGATAAGGGGTAACAGAACTCCACGCAACCGGACGACTTCAGCGTCTCCCACCTTTTCAACTCTTTCCTTAACTTGACCAGCAGGGATGCGCAGCAACTCCTCCAGGTTTACTTGAGGGATAGCGTAGCGTTCGCCGGCAGTTTCGATGATCTGGCACGGGATAATAGCCAGTGTCAGTGGCAGTTTTATCAGAATCGTGGTACCGGTACCTTTTTCAGATATGATATCAACGTTACCACCGAGCTGGTCAAGGTTCGTCTTGACCACATCCATGCCGACACCGCGGCCTGACACATCAGTTACTTTTAAGGCGGTTGAAAAACCCGGCAGGAAAATAAGATTGACTTTTTCCTTATCCGACATGACCAGGGCCTGTTCGCTGGTGATAAGCCCTTTGCTGACAGCACTCGCGGCGAGTGCTTCACCGTCAAGGCCTTTGCCGTCATCGCTGATCTCTATTACAACCTGACCTGCTTCATGATAGGCTTTCAGGACTATGAGACCGGTTTTCGTTTTGCCGGCTTTTTCTCTAACGCTCGGCATCTCGATGCCATGGTCAACTGAATTTCGCACGAGATGAGTCAGCGGATCGTTAATAGCCTCAATAATAGTTTTATCGAGTTCAACATCTTTACCGACGATATTGAGATCAATTGTTTTATTAAGTTTTTTAGAGAGGTCTCTTACGACTCGGGGAAACTTACTAAAGACATTCCCTATCGGCTGCATCCGGGTGAGCATTATTGCTTCCTGCAGCTCTGAGGTGATAAGATCGATACGCTGACCGACTGCCTCTGCATTTCGTAAATCGTCTGATCCTATGGTCTGCAGTAACTGGTTTCTGCTGAGTACAAGTTCTCCTGCCAGGTTCATTAACGAATCAAGGAGACTGACATGGACTCTGAGTGACGCCTCTGCTTTAGAGGGGGCCTGCTGTGATTTTGACGCTATCGCACCGGTACTGGTTGGAGGTTCGATAGAAGAAAGGGCCTGCTCTTGAATTTGGGATTGTTCTGCATTTTCCTCGATTTCCTCTTCGAGGTCCTCATCGATTTCTTCCTCGGACTCCAAACTTTCCTGTAGAGCTGGTTGTTCGACAGGAGGCTCATCGTCGGTGTCAAGGGTGAGTACCGGCTCAGGTGGTTTGATTGTTTTTGGTTCCGGTTTCGAGACCCCGATCGGTTCCATAGGCGGCTGGGAAAAGGTTCCGTCAGCTATGGCGTTAAGTGGGGTAAGGTGTGATGAAATGTCCACTTCATTACTGTTCTGGACATCTTCTATCAAACTTTGCAGTTGGTCCGCGGCTATAAGCAGAACATTGATTATTTCAGGCGTGGGAATAAGTTTCTTACTACGAATCATACCAAGGACATTTTCCGCCGCATGGGAGAGATCCTGAATTGTAGTAAGACCCATGAATCCCGCGCCACCTTTTATAGAGTGCGCAGCACGAAAAACCTTGTTCACCAGGTCTTCATCGATGTTTGCTCCACCTTCTTCAATCGCTAAAAGGTCGTTTTCAATATCTGCGAGGTGTTCCAGTGATTCCTCAATGAATCCCTGCAAGATTTCGTCGTCTTCAATTTCCATAAAACACTCCCTGCATTTGAGTTATAATCCGACTTATTATTAAAGGTTATACATAGACGAACTTCTATGTACAGGTGTTTTTTGAAAAAATATTGAAAGGTGATCGGCAAAGAACAAAAATGTACTGTGGAAAGAAGCTCTATAGCTCAACCAGAGTAGAGTTAAAAAAAAAATCGGTCCGAAAAAACTGTAGTAAAAATATTGTTTTCGAACCGATTTGTGCATTGAAATGTACTCTCTTATTTTTCCAAGAAATCAGCCTGGTAAAAGAAATTATTCCCCAAGCAGGAACTAAAAGGGGACCATCTTTTGGGGGAGAGGATAAAGAGGATGCCTCTTAAAGCAAACGAGTTAAGGGATGCTCACTCGGTACTTTGCTGAATGTTGAGTAGGGTCAGTTCATAGGTCAGATGGTGTCCGGCGAGAGGGTGATTGTAATCGACAGTGACCTGTGAGCCTTCGACGGAAATAACTGTTGCAGGAACTTTCTGCTCGACGCCGTCCTTATCAATTTTCAGGGAGAGGACCATACCTGGTTTCGGCTGCAAGGCATCAACCATGCTTTGATTGTCAAGAGTTTGCAACAGGCTTTTCTGTCTTGGACCAAAACCTTCTTCCGGAGGTACCCGGACCTTGCGGCGTTCGCCAACTTTCATTTGAAGGAGGGCTGCTTCGACACTTGGTGGGAGGTCGCTTTGTCCGATTTGTACAGAGAGAGGTTCTTGCTCTTCTACAGCAATAAAAATTTCTCCATTATCAAGTTTTCCTACGAAGGCGAGTGTTACCGTGGAATTTTTTGTGGGGTGAATCATAAAGGATCTCCTTGTTCTAAAAACAGCTATGGAAAATTTTAAAAAAAAAGTAAAGATCGAAAATTAGCGTTGCATAATATAGGAGATGATCAACTTTATGCAAGCACATACCATAAAAACTGATAAAACAGTCAGTGCGCCTTGACAAAGCAGGAAGAGCTGTCTAATTTAAGCCTCTTTTGGCATTAATTCTAAGAATATTGTGTCATTTTCACTATGAGGTGTTATTTTCTTAGAACATCTGTAACCACTCATTGTTTCTACAACATCTACCAAACACCATGATAACATTAAATTTTGCCAAAACCCCCGATGGACTTTTGCCTGCAATCGTACAGGATTATCAAACCAATGAAGTACTTATGTTGGCCTATATCAATAAACAGGCATGGGAAAAAACTCTGGAAACCGGAAAGGCGCATTACTGGAGTCGCTCAAGAAATAAATTGTGGTTGAAAGGTGAAACCTCTGGTCATGTGCAAAACATTCATGAGATTTTGGTCGATTGTGACGATGATACGGTGATCTACAAGGTTGAACAACATGGCGGAGCTGCGTGCCATACCGGACATAGGTCCTGTTTTTTCCGGCAGCTAAGTGGCGACACTCTAATTACTAAAGAAGAAAAAATATTTGACCCAGCTATAGTCTATGGGAAAAAATAACATTTGAAAATATTTAAAATGATTTGAGGTTGTGGGAGATATTACGATGGATCAGTTGAAATTGGGATTGCCGAAAGGCAGTCTGGAAAAAGCTACGATTGAACTTTTTGAAAAAGCCGGATGGCTTATTAAGCCTGCTGCCAGGAACTATTTTCCTGAAATTGATGATCCTGATCTGGATTGCTCAATTTGTCGACCACAGGAGATGTCCCGTTACGTGGAAGATGGGATGCTTGATGCAGGAATAACAGGAAAAGACTGGACCATGGAAAACATGTCGGATACCATCGTGGTCTGTGATTTGGTTTATTCCAAGGTGAGCAGGAGACCGACCAGGTGGGTTGTCGCCGTGGCTGGTGATTCTGCAATTAAAACCATCGAGGATCTTGAAGGGAAAAAAATTTCCACCGAACTTGTCAATGTCACCAAGCGCTTTTTTGCAGACAGAAACATTAATGTTAAAATTGAGTTTTCGTGGGGAGCAACCGAAGCAAAGGTTGTCGCCGGTCTCGCCGATGCCATTGTCGAAGTAACTGAAACAGAAAGTACAATTCGGGCACATGGATTACGAATTATCCATGAATTGATGCAATCCAATACCCAACTTATTGCCAATAAGGATGCCTGGAATAATCCTTGGAAACGGGAAAAAATAGAAAACATCGCTTTGATGCTCCAGGGTGCATTAAATGCAGACCGGATTGTTGGCCTGAAAATGAACGTTGCCGGCGATAATCTCGATAGTATTGTCGCTATTCTTCCATCCCTCAATGCACCGACTGTGGCGAGCCTCTACAATCAGGACTGGTACTCGGTTGAAACAGTTGTGTCAGAAGATATTGTCAGGGATCTTATTCCCAAATTAAAGAAAATGGGGGCGGAAGGTATCATTGAATATGCCCTGAATAAAATAATTTCATAAAAATATCTGATTACCCATGAAACTCAGCCATTATCCGGGAGACAGATTGATTTTTCTTGAACAGCCTGAGGGGACTGATTTTTTTTCACGTCGTTTTGTGAAAATCAATCTGTCTCCCGGTTTTAAAAAAGAAAAATAAAATCAGTCCCCTAAAGCCTTAATTTTGATTGGCACCTTGTATCTGGCTGAGCTTTGTACGTAATCAGATAAAAATATGAACCTCTGCAAAAGGGGTTCTTTAGTATTCCCTTTTGAGGTAGACGTCGAAATCATTTCTAAGTCACTAAAAGGAAAACAATATGGATTTTTCCAACGTAGAGTTCCTCCTGAGTGTTCATCATCTCAATCAACTCCCCCCACTTGAACTCCCGGAAATTGCTTTTGCCGGTCGATCCAACGTTGGTAAGTCCAGTCTTATCAATAAACTGATTGGCAGAAAAAAATTGGTAAAAATTAGTGCACGCCCAGGTAAAACTCAAGGGTTAAACTTTTTCCGGGTAGGAGATCAATTTTTTATGGTTGATTTACCCGGTTATGGCTATGCCAAAGTCCCGAAGGCGATGCAGGATGGTTGGCAATCTTTGATCTCGTCTTACCTGGAGCAGCGCAAAACTCTCCGGTGTGTTGTGGTCATTATGGATATTCGACATGAACCGAAAAGCCAGGATACTCAACTGATTCAGTGGTTAAGGCAAAATTCGATTCCGGTTCTCCCTGTTTATACAAAAATCGACAAAGTCTCCGGAAGTATCAGGGAGAAAAACGCTAACCTTCTTGATGCCGGTCACACTTTCCGTGCTCAGGATAGAGTGTTGTTTTCCGCAAAAACAGGGCAGGGGCGAGAACAGCTGATTGCTGCTTTGACTGAGTTCCTCACTGCATAGACAAGTATACGACCGCTCTATTTCCCTAAAGAGCATAGACCACTGTTTTTTCAAACGTTGCTTATCCCGCTGAAGAGCGCGGGATAAGTACCTTCACGAAATTCTTTCTTAAAAAACAAGAACAGAATTTCTAAGGTACTAAACCGTTCTGCTCAGAAAGGTTTTAGCTTTTTATTCTGCTCACTTGCAAAAGTGGGTACTCTTTTTTTCCCCGGCAGATATAATGGTAGTATAAAATATTGAGTTAACAGCGCCCCGGTTTTCCTGGGCGGGGTTTATTCGTTTGTATACTGCTCGGACAGCATAACGGTACATCATGGACTGTGGTGCTGTAAGTGATAAGGAGAAAAAATGCAGGAACTGTCCAAATCCCAGAAGGCGCGAAACGCCATACAAACCTTTAAAATTCTAGCTGATAGCTTGTCTCTTCAGGGATCGTATCGCCCATCCGGGAAGGTTGGGGAAAAATTGGCAGAAGCTTTGAAACAGCTCAGTCCGGAAATCTATGGTTCTATGACAGACAGCAGAATTGTTGAACTCAAAGGATTGGAATATGTAATCGACAGGATGCCCAAAGGGATTGAGAACTGCACCAGAATTATTCTTACGGCTCAGGAAGATTTTCAGGAGACATCTTTTGCCAAAATAGTTCCGCTCAAGAGGCGGAGGGTCTCCTATGCCGTTTCGAAGAACGAAATATGTTTTGTTATCACTACAGGAAAGAGTGAAATCTATGACATTCTGACGCACATAACTTTTCTGAATATTGAGGCTCAAAAGATCTGTCAGCAGGCCAGAATTAGAGCCGATGGCATGAGCTCGGAATGGGCGGAATTGGAACGGATTATCGAAATTGATAAGAGTTTAGCTGGAGAGGGGTTGGAGCATGCTATCTGGAATCTCTCGATTATATTGGGGCGGACATATAAAGAGACACGAGAAACATACGATTATCTGGAAAAGAACAGACGGGAAAACGATACCAACCACGGACTCTTTAAAATAGTTTACGGCATCGGCAAAAGAGTTATGGATGAGCAGGCCGATGCTAAAAATGAACTTACGGTCTATTTTACCCCCTCATTGCATGAGATGATAGATAATCAGAAGTATGCTTCTCTTTGGGCTGAAAAACTCAAAGAGTCACTATGTCGATTGCAATTTCAGTGCAGGCCTATTCATGTGGTCATCGCCAACATGCATTCGATGCGGAATTTACTGTATGGACCGAAGGTCTTGGTCGAAGTTGGAGAAGAGGTGCCTGATGATATATATGAAATGGTGAGAGCAGTTCGGGACAAGGAAGTGACCATGAGTGCTTTCGCCAAGGACCACGGCTTTATCTATCAGCAGGACGTATCGGGCTCAAATATTGATGTCAATATTATAGATCTTTCCCTTGTCGACAAGAAACATACTCACCCTTTATTGAAAATCGATTTCCCGTTCATAAAGAAGACGAAGCCGGTGTTGCTGGTCGTTGATTACGCTTTTGGCACACAGGCTTTCGATATTATGGATAAATTGCTTACCCCCTTTTATTTTGAAGATAAAGAAATTGTCTTAAATATCAAATCGATTTCCATGATGGGGAAAGCAGGGGTGTTGCCTGGTAAGAAAGGAGACATCATGCTTGCTTCAGCTCATGTTATGGAGGGAACAGCGGATAATTATATTGTTGACAACGATCTTGTTGCCACCGATTTTGATAAATCCGTGGATGTCTACACCGGACCAATGGTGACTGTCCTTGGGACATCCTTGCAAAATCGTGATGTATTGGAACGTTTTTATTCATCGAATTGGCGAGCTGTTGGGCTGGAGATGGAAGGGGGGCATTATCAGCGGGCGATTAGCGGAGCGATAATACAAGGACACATTCCGGCCGACATGAAAATACGATATGCATATTATGCATCGGATAACCCGATGATCTCCGGACAAACACTGGCTTCCGGGCCGATGGGCGATGAGGGTATTGTCCCAACCTATTTGATATCCAAGGTAATCTTGGAAAAAATCACTCATAATGACGACATTGCAAAGGGCTGAAAGAAAAGGAAATCTAAAAAGGAATCTGCTACTCAACTTTTCTCCTTGGATTCTGGTAACCGCCTGCACCTTATTGTTGGTTCTTCTTACAATATTTGCCATGAGTAACTATCAGCGGGAGAAGGAATTGGTAGTCGAGGCTCTCTCGCAGAAAGGCCTTACCCTCATGCGATTTATTAACAGTTCCGTGCGGGAATCGATACGGGATAATCTACGATCGGACCGGACATGGAACCATTGGGAAGATCACATGCAGGCGGCAATGCAGCAAGCGGTTGAACAACCGGGTGTAGAATTTGTTCTGCTCGTAGATTCTGCAGGCACCGTCTTGTCGAGTGCCGGAAAAAATTTGCCAAAGAGTATGATCGATTCTGAGAGCAGGACTTTTGTGGGTGCGCTTGGTGCTAATGATTCAGGTCGCTTTGTAACGCGAATAATAAAGGATGCCCAGGGCGATCAGAGGAAATTTCAGATAGCTGCCTGGTATCTGCCACCGACCATGGGGGGAGGGATGCACGGACCACCCAATAGGGGCCTGGGGAGAGGCCAGATGATGCGCCGTTTCAGTCAGCATCCCCAGTTTGCCATGGTTCAGGAGGAGATGGAACAGTTACTTGAACTAAGACCAATCTATATCGTTCAGCTGGATTTCGAGCAGTTCAATTCTCCGCTTAATCGTCAGTTCCTGCAAATCATTATCTTGCTGGCAGTCATTCTTCTTGTTGGCATCGGTGGAATGCTTTCCTTTGCAACCTTGAAAGGATTGAAAGGATCTCAGTTGCGTCTCGGTAAAATGAGGGCATTTACCGACATCCTGATTTCATCTCTGCCGATCGGCCTAATTGCTACAGATAGCAGTGGGGCAATTCAGGTATATAATGGTTCTGCAAGAGAACTCATTGGCTTTGACGAACACAAGGTAGTCGGAAAAATGCCGGAGATCTGTCTCCCGCAGCAACTTGCGAAAATGTTTTCCGGTAACAAAATGGATGGTAACACGGAACGTCAGACGGAGATCCATCTGAATTTTATCCCGGAAAAAGGCAGAATCTTACAACTCGCTTCCATGGTGGTCCTTGACGATAGCGCGGGTTTTGCAGGGGAAGTCTTACTTATCAGAGATCTGACGACAGTAAAACATCTTGAAAAAGAATTACGACGCAACGAACGGCTAGCTGCGCTTGGAAAAATGGCTGCAGGGGTTGCCCACGAACTGCGTAATCCCTTGAGTTCTATCAAAGGGCTCGCTGTATTATTGAAGTCAAATTTCTCCGTTCCAAGCAATGAGGCGGAGACGGCGGATATTCTTGTCAAGGAGGTTGAAAGGCTCAATCGCAGTATTGGTGAACTGTTGGATTATGCCAAACCAGGGCAACTGCGGAGGGAGGCCGCATCGATACAGGAAATCATCGCTAAAACCGTCTCACTCGTGCAGGTCGATGCAGAGTCCTATGGTATTGCTATTAGACTCGAGTCAGAGGATGATCCTCCTCTGGTTTTGATTGATAAAGATAAAATGAATCAGGTTTTTTTAAACCTGTTCCTGAATGCGATACAGGCAATGGAGCATGGTGGTGAGTTGGTTGTGCGAACGGAAATTGAAGAACGGACCATTAAAGTCACGGTCAGGGACAATGGTATCGGAATCGAGGCGGAAAACCTTGGCCGGGTATTTGATCCATATTATACAACAAAAAATGATGGTACCGGACTAGGCCTTGCCATGTCGTCCAAGATCATTGAGGAACATGGTGGACGGATAGAGATCAGCAGTGTTGCCGGTAAATATACCGAGGTGCGAGTAGTTTTGCCTTTGGCCATGGATACTGTCGGACATGTACATGCCCTCTGATCCGGGAGTCGATATTTTAATTAAATCTCTCTACTTGTATTGCATATTGTAGAGCATTTCATATTCACCCTTTTGAGCAATCAGAGAATCGTGGGTTCCCTGTTCAATAATAACGCCATCTTTGATGACGACTATCCTGTCAGCATTTTTGATTGTCGAGAGACGATGAGCAATAACCAGAGTTGTGCGATCCTTCATCAGGTTTTCCAAGGCCCTTTGTACTTCACGTTCGGATTCGGTATCAAGGGCTGAGGTGGCTTCATCGAGTATTAAAATTGGTGCGTTTTTAAGAATAGCTCTGGCAATTGATATGCGTTGGCGTTGACCACCTGACAAACGAGCGCCACTCTCGCCGATTATTGTGTCAAATCCGTTGGGCAGTGCCTGAATAAAGTCATAGGCATGCGCCGCTCTTGCAGCATCGTGGACCTTTTGTTCCGGCGCATCCTGGTCTCCGTAGGCTATATTATTTCGTACGGTATCATTGAAGAGGATGGTCTGCTGGGTGACCATGGCGATTTGATTTCTGAGCGAAGCCACCGTCACATCCCTAATGTCTACTCCATCAATCTGAATGCTCCCTTCTTTGAGGTCGAGAAAACGAGGAATAAGGTTGGTAAGTGTGGTCTTGCCGCCACCGCTGGGTCCAACGATGGCAAGAGCTTGTCCAGCGGGAACCGTGAGATTAATATCCGACAGAATCGCTGTCTCGTCATTATAACGAAAGGTGATATTATTGAATTCAATCTGGGAGGAAAAGGGCGGTAAAACGATCGCATCTTTTTTATCCTGGATTTCAGGTTCAACATCTAGGATGGCAAAAACACGGGTAGCTGCAGCCAATCCCTGCTGGATCGTCGAGTTGATTTTTGTTACCCCTTTGATAGGTTCATAGGCTGCAATAAGAGCAGTCAGAAAGGCAAAAAATGTTCCTGGTGTCATATTTCCACCAATAACTTCTTTCCCGCCAAACCAGATAATCAAGGCAATGGCGCCGCCCCCGATGAATTCCATCATTGGATGCTGCAGACATCGGTATTTTGCATCCTTCATCGTGAGCAGAAATAGGCGGGTTACCTGACCTAAAAATCGTTTGCTTTCATATTTTTCCTTGGTAAAAGCTTTAACGATGCGGTTCCCGGTAATCGTCTCATGGAGGATATTGGAGACATGCGCTACTTCTTCCTGGGTGGAGGTGCTGAGTTTTCGAAACAACCGACCAAATTTCACTATAGGATAGGCCGCAATAGGCATCACGATAAAGGTGATCATCGCCAGTCTCCAGTTCATATAAAAGACTACACCGAGAAGGATCAAGACTTGAAAAAAATCGCGAACTGCTCCGATAAGGGCATTTGACACCGCCTGCTGCAAAAGAGCGACATCCGAAATTATCCGGGACATCAGAGTCCCGGTAGGCATCTTATTGAAAAAAGAGAGCGATTGTTTATGGATGTGATTGAAAATATGCAGACGAAAGTCGCGAATAATTGATTGACCAACCTGTTCCAGCAGAATTGAATAAAGGTAATAGACGACACCTTTCAGGAAAAAGATAAGAAGGAGGACCAGGGGCAGGAATGTCAGGTACAGGGTGTTTTGCTCAATAAATATTTTATCAAGAACGTCCTTCACCAACCAAGTCTGGGCACCTGTTCCGGCTGAAACACAGATCATGGCAAGCATAGCGGTCAACAGCTTTGCCTGATACGGCTTTATAACTTCGTATAATCGACTGAGAATTTGTTTATTTGTCATGAGAAACGATATGTTGCAAAAAGGAAAAAAGCAGAGAGAAACTGAAGAGTTAATCAACTGCGGAGGTTATATCTTCGTCTGTTGCTAAACCTCCTAGTATTACACCAGTGTGTAAAAATACTGAAGAAGTATTTATCTTCGCTGAAAAGAGGGGCGGTTAGTACCTTAGAAATTCATTTCTTGTTTTTTAAGAATGAATTTCGTGAAGGTACTTATCCCGGCTTATTTCCTGTTTACCGGGGTTGGTTTGATCAGTACTCCAGAGGGGTGCTCTGTTTATTGCCGCAAAGCACGGAGGCTCTTTTGATCGCTGCAAAGCATTGAGACTCTTTTCATCCCCGCAAAGCACGGGGACTCTGTTTAGTACTCCCTTGAGGACGCTCTTTTCATTGCCGCACAGCACGGTTGCTCTTTTGATCGCCGCAAAGCATTGAGAGTCGTCTCATCCCCGCACAGCACGGGGATAAGTTCCTTCACGAAATTCTTTTCAAACAGCATGAAAAGAATTTCTAAGTCACTAAAAAAATATCTGTCGAAAAGATCTCTTGACCTTAGAATAACCTTTTTTACTCCAGAGACGATGAAAGAGGCTAAACCACTGTTCCGGATATTGTCTGATGAAAGGTTCATACAATTGGATGCATCTTGTGCAAATATCCTTAATGTTCTCGTCGTTTATTTCTTGATATTTGGGGAGATCGACGGTGTCGAAGTCAATATGTAATTCTCCGTCCTTCATATAGTAGACGCTGGTCATAACCGGTGCCCCCGATCGCAGGTGCAGTATTGCCGATCCTTTGGCGCAGGCCACTGGTTGGTTGAAAAAATTGACGCTGGTTCCGGTGCCGGAATACCTCTGGTCAAGACTGACGATGAGTAGCCTGTTGTCTGTCAGTGCCTGTTGGTAGATTTTCATGCCATCATAGCTGCTCAGTTGTTGCAGACTTGTTCCATAGTGTCGTCGCTGGCGAACAAAAAAACTGTCGGAAAGGGGATTGCTCTGTTTCTTGTAGATAAGACTTGTCGGTAAACCAGACATATTGAACCAGGCAAAGTAGGCCTCAAACCAACTGGCATGGATAGTGGTGAGAATCACTCCTTTTCCCTGGCTGAGCGCATTTTCCAGTTTATCCAGCCCGGAGATCTTGGCGTTTTCAATTAACTTTGTGAGGCTTTTGCGATGGAGGATAAATACCAGTCCGAATGTGCGGGTAAACTGAAGGTAGACGCGTCTTAGTAAGCGGATTTTAGAAGGATGATCCAGCTCAGGAAAGACGGTTGAGAGATTTTTGTAGGCAACTTTGATACGAAAAGGAAAAACGAACCAGGCAGAATATCCTATGGTGGTGCAAAGAGAGAGAATTGTTGGAACAGGCAAAAGATTGATGAAAAATATGATGCTTCGCAGTAAAGCATATTCTAACTTGTGTTTGAGTTTCATATCGAGGTTGAGGATTTCATTGATTTAAAGGTCATGAAAAATTTTACAGAAAGACCGGTAAACTACACCACTCGCCAGGGTAAGCAAAGATTTTTTTGGCAAACAACTTGATCCTGACACCGCCGATTTATACAATTTGTTTGAGTTGCCATGTACTTATCACGTTGTACCGGAATGGTTGAATATTTTTTCCAGAATAATAGCTGAAGGAAAGGATTGCACGGACAATTAGATGTCATGATTTAGAAAAAATGATTATCATAAATACTCGTTGTCTCTTGAAGACAGCATCGAACGATAAATAAATTCAGCTAGATCGGGTAGTCGGATTATTAGTACCTTACAGATTATTTCTTGTTTTTTTGCAAGAAAATAATCTGTCTCAAGGTACTTATCCCGTCTTTCTTCCCGTTTACCGGGGTTAGTACCTTAGAAATTCATTTCATGTTTTTTATGAATGAATTTCGTGAAGGTACTTATACCCCTCAAGGGGGTACTAAACTGAGTCCCCGTCAAGCGAGTACTGAGCAGAGTTCACCCTTGTGGGGGGTTAAAAGCGCCCTTGCATTGGCCAGGGTGTTATGAGAGAATTTAAGTAAAGAAGAAGATCATTTTATCAATTTCGAAAAGGGGAGGGAGTATGAGCTTTATGAATGAAATTAAGAAAGTTGTCGTCCCGGTTGATTTTTCTGATAATTCAAAATTAATTGCTGAGTCTGCTGCCTATCTCGCAGGAAAGTTTGGTGCATCGATGCATCTGGTCTTTATCGTACAGAACTTTGAGGATTATTCCGGATTTTTTGTACCCCAGATGACCCTGCCTACACTGGAAGGCGAACTCGCGGAGAGCGCCGAAGTGAAAATGGCATCATTTTGTGACGAAATGGTCAAATTCTGTGAAACAGCTGGGGTTAAAGAGCTGAACTACAAGGTCTTTATGGGCGATGTTGGTGAAAAAATTGTCGAATACGCCAACGAGATCGAAGCTGATCTGATCGTCATGGGAACCCATGGCTATAAAGGTCTTGAGAAGATTATGTTCGGTTCCGTTGCAGACAAGGTTGTGCGTTCCGCCGCCTGTCCGGTCACGACTATTAATCCTTATACCTGCGTTAGATAGATGTATTTATATGCTTGACTTAGAGATTGTTTCCTAGGAGCCTGTCCGAGAATGCCCTTTTGTCCAAATTTTTCGTTATTCTCATAAAACAATGCTCGCAATATCAATTATATGGCTGTGCTTGTTTTATGAGAATGCCTCGATTTTGAACAAAATGTCTATTCTCGGACAAGCTCCTAGCATTCCGAAAAAATACAATCTCTAAGTTCAGTCAATCACGACCAGCAATCCATTTTTCGGTTCGCCGTTTATTGACTGAGTCTCGCCGATGAGTGCAGAACAGGCAAGGCCTGGGAAAATATAAAACCTAACCGGAATTCTCCCGAACATTTTTACCGGAAAATCGGATTCAAGTTGTGCAGTCCAACGCTCGGTTATTGCCGCAAAGGCATTATCATTTTTTGTTTCTTGTTCTGAGATTTCTTTTTTACGGGAAAAATCTGCAAGAATTTCATGAATCCCAGACAAAAGATTTTTGTTCTTTTCACTGAATATGACAGCCGATTGAGAGGCTTCAGCGCTGTTCCAGCCGATAAGGCCGGGAAGCTCCAGGCCGGCTATAAGCGGGGCAGACCGGTTTGTTTTTTTCTCGTATGATTCCAAAAGAAGGTCTCCACAGTCCTGACCGGTGGTTAGGAAAATCTCGCATTCCTGCAGGTCACTTTCAAGAAAGAGCGTCTTCCAGCCATTGAATCGTTTTTTGATATTTCCCGAATTGGCCGCGTTTAAATTATGCTCTAACTGACTCAGTTCGGCAAACGGGTTGTCATCCTCATTTTCGTCATCATCACCGTTGAGCTGACTAAACAGATGAGTCTGATCGTCTTCAAGCGTTGCCAGACTGCGGGCAATTTCTTCTTCTTCCCGGTCAAGAATCTCACCGATAGCCAAAACCAGTCTTGCCTGCCAAAGTTTCTCATCTCTATCCGCCTGCACCAATTTTGCCTGCTGAGCATTGGGGGTGAGCAGAGAGTTCATAATGGACCGCTCGGAATCCTCATCTATCGCAGATGGACCAGCTTTGCCGGCTAGAATAAGAGAGCTCAGCTGGGCGGCATAATCATCTTTGCGATTTCTGATATCTTCAACCAAATGCAGGAAACGATCCCGGCTCTCACCCAAGGGACAGGGAGTATGTACTTGACAGAATCCCGATTTAATGAAACTATCTGAGGATTCTTCGCCTGAGTCCGCTGGAGCTGCTTCGACCGGCTTGATGAGGTGAATCTGCTGAAATAGCAGAAAAATCGGATACTGACGTATCGAATAGATATCCGTTCCTGGAAAATAGAGGGTATTGAGTGAGTTCATATGCAAAGTATTAAAGGAAAAGTTTCGTTTTATCTTTCAGCCGTACTCTATCTGCTGTTTAATCTACGTTTGGGAGCTGATAGTATTGCTACCCTGAAAGCGACTTTTTGGCAGATCGCCCAAACTGCGCCGTATGTTGCCGGTATCACCTATGTAATTATCGCCCTCCTGCAATATATGGCAGATGGCGAAAAACTTCCATGGGACAGGCGGTTACGGTTGTTTTTTGCACTCGGGATCATGGCCGGACTTTTTTACGGTATTTATGAATACGCCGCAGTGGACATAGGCAACAAATAATACCTGTACTCGGGCACTCTGTAAATGAAAGAAACGGCCATTTTAATGTAAGCCCGGGAGGCTGGCCGAGAATAGACATTTTGTCCAAAATCGAGGCATTTTCACAAAACAAGCACAGCCATATAGAAGATATTGCGAGCATTGTTTTTTGAAAATAACGAAAAGTTTGGGCAAAAGGGCATTCTCGGCCAGCCTCCCGGGAGGCTGGCCGAGTTTCATACCCCTTTGCAAATAGCTGGTTTGTTATGTTCTACCTCCATGTCTCTAACCGTACAGAAAATCTGTTGCGTCACATGGCCGAGGTCATGCGGGCAGACCAGCAACCAGATCTTTTTGCCAAGGAGCTGTTTCTCATTCAGAGTCAGGGGATGGAGCGAATGATAGCGCAGACCCTGGCTGACGAGTTTCGCTGCTTCTGCAATTTTAAGTTTTTTCAACCCCTCGATTTTCTGGGATTTGTGGCAAACAGCCTGGGGATGGGGATAACCCCCGATGGTTTCCAGCGGCAGATCCTGACCTGGCGATTTGACGGACTGCTCAGGGATCTTTCCGGAGAGGTCTATCTCCCGGTCATCACCTATCTTGCCGGGGAAAATCGTGCGTTGAAACGATTTCAGCTTGCTCGTCGTCTGGCACATATCTTTGATCAGTATCAGGTAATGCGTCCGGACATGCTCTCAAAATGGGAGCGTGGCACGCTTGTCACCAGCCATCCTGCGGAAAGCTGGCAGATGGATCTGTGGCAAAGACTGCTTGCTCAACCCGGCGGAGAGGTGCATCGCGGCATGCTGTTTAGCCAGGTGATCGAGCGACTAAAGACCGAAAAAAGCCTGGCTGGACTTTTACCTAAGCGTATCTCCGTTATAGGTTTACACACTCTTCCGTCTATTTATTTAAATTATCTCAACTGCTTGTCCGTTCACATGGACGTTCAGCTCTTCCTGCTTTCTCCTTGTCGCAACTACTGGGGAAATGTTGAGAACCGGAAAACGGTGTTTAAACGGATGGTACGGAACCCCTCCGACCATACCCAACCTGAGGAGGAGCACCATCCGCTCCTGGCAGTCCTTGGCAGACAGGGTCGTGATTTACAGAATATGATGCTGGAGGACGCCGATTTTGCTCTGGAGTTTGCCAGCTACGAAGATCCCCTTAAAGGAAGAGAGTATGGTAATGGTACACTTCTGCAACAAGTACAGGCAGATCTGCTGGATGGTAGTTTACCGGTTGGACGGCAGTCCTCTCCCGCTAACGAGGACGACTCTATCCAGGTGGTTTCCTGCCATTCAAAACTTCGGGAAATAACCGTACTGAAAGATCACCTGCTGCGTCTTTTACATGAGGATGCAGACCTGGAGTTGCGGGAAATAATCGTCATGGCCCCGGATATACAGGAATACGCGTCGCTCATCCCGGCAGTTTTTGAAGATATCCAGCACTCCATTGCTGATCGCAGTATCCGCAGGCGCAATTCCGTCATTGCCGCATTTTTAAGTTTCCTTGATCTTTTTACCGGCAGGTTCGGCTGGAGTGAACTGCTGGATCTGTTGCGACAGCCTGTGGTCTTCCCCCAGTTCCAGCTCTCGTCATCTGATCTCGACACCCTGCAGCAATGGGTGATTAAGGTCGGAATCCGTTGGGGCTTGTCTGGAAAACAGCGGAGTGAAGCGGGCCTCCCCGGCTTTGATGAGACCAGCTGGCAGGCGGGGCTTGACCGGTTGCTCATGGGCTATGCAATTGACACCGACGAATTTATAGATGGCGTGCTTCCTTTTGCCGATATCGAGGGGAGAGGAGCGTACGCTCTTGGCGGTCTCTGCCGGTTTATCGAGGTGGTTGAGGGTGCGCGTCAGGATTTTCAGCAAAGCCGTGCGATTGGTGAATGGTCGGAGACGCTCCAGATCATCGTTCAACAGCTCTTTGGCGACGAATATGAACAGGAGTTGGTGGAACTGCGGACCATTGTCGCAGAGCTCTCTGAATCCATCAGTCCGTTTCATTCCGGGGAGGTTGGTTTTGAGGTTATTCGTGAATGGTTCAACCAATCGGCGAAAGAGAGTCGGTCGAGCACCGGGTTTTTGCGCGGCCAGTTGACTTTTTGTTCTATGCTGCCGATGCGTTCAATACCTTTTAAAGTGGTTTGTCTCATTGGCTTAAATGATGGAACATTTCCGAAAAACGATATCCACGATACCTTTGACCTGATGGGGACTGATTTTCGGCCAGGCGATCGTTCGCCCCGTACCGATGATCGATACCAGTTTATGGAGGCAATGCTGGCGGCCAGATCTCATCTCTATCTGAGCTATATCGGCCAATCGATTCGAACCAATGAAGTCATTCCTCCCTCGGTGGTGGTGACCGAATTCCTGGAAGTGCTTGAAAGTGGATATGGTGCCAAAGACCTTGTCGTCTTTCATCCCCTCCATCCTTTCAGTAGAAAATATTTTGTTGATGCGAGCAACAGAAGGTTGTTCAGTTATGACAACTATTACTGCAGAACCGCAGAAGCATTGCAGAGGGGACCGCAATCGCCAGTCGACTGGTGGCAGGGGGAGCTTGACGGGAAAATAGAAAAGGTGCTCTTCGCTGATCTGCTCCGGTTTTACACCAATCCCCAGAAATATTTTGTTAAAGACTGTCTGGGCATCCGCCTGGACTCGGCTGATGAGCTCCCGGATGATCGGGAGATGTTTGAGGTATCCGGCCTCGATAAATATTATGTCGAAGAGGAAATGGTTCGCTCGGGGTTGGCCGGGAAAATGGGCGACTTATTTAAAAAATTCCAGACCGAAGGGCAATGGCCTCTCGGTACTTCGGGTCAGCTTGCCTTCGAAGAAAAAAGGATCGGCGTCGATGCGTTTATCGGCAAGGTGCACGAACAGCAGATGGGGGCAAGGCTAGCCGACGTGCCGCTGGCGCTCGTTGCGGGCAGCTATCAGCTTCTTGGGACGATGTCCAACCTTTATGAAAACGGGGTCATGCTGGTGCGGTATGGCAAACTGCGGGGACGTGATCTTCTGTCGGGGTGGATACACCACCTGGTGCTGCGCCGTCTCCCGGGATTCGCAAAAACCAGAATTGTGACCCCGGACAGGGTGATAGGCTTTAGCGATGCTGCGGACGGGCCGGATCTTGAGACCTTGCTGAGTCACTTTTCTGAAGGCTGTAGAGCGCCATCTGCCTTTTTTGTCGAGCCCGCCTTTGACTATGCCGGACAAATGTCAAACGCCCGATCTCGAACTTTGCCTATAGATAAGGCCATGCAGACACTGAACGTACGACTGCAAAATGGCTATGAACCGGAATGGCAATTGTTGCTCAGCGGGAGTGGGGAAGAGGTTGGGCTTGGGCCCGAATTTGAGCGGCTTTGCTCTGAAATAATGTGTCCGATATGGAGTGCGGTCGATGATGAGTAGCAGGTACGAAATATTTGACGCTGCCCATCTTGAATTAAAAAAGGGAGTCAATCTCGTTGAGGCAAGCGCCGGTACCGGCAAGACCTATGCTATCGGCATGCTGGTGTTGCGGGCCCTGGTCGAACTGCATGTGCCCATCGAAAAGATCCTGATCGTCACTTTCACCAAAGCCGCTACCGAGGAGCTGAAGGCACGCATTCGGGCGAGACTGGTTGAGGCCAGAGAGCTGCTCAAAGATGAAGTGGAATTGGAGGCAGGCAAGGTCGATAAAACTCTACTCGACTGGATATCGACCATCAATGATCATCAGGCTGCGTTTAATCTTTTACAGCTTGCCCTCTATGATATTGACCGGGCCGGAATTTTTACCATCCATGGATTTTGTCAGCGTATGTTGATGGAGCAAGCCCTTGAGAGCGGACAACTCTTTGATATCGAGTTGCTCGCCGATATCAATCATGTCCGCAATGAGGTGGCCGATGACTTCTGGCGCAGCCGGATATATTCACTGAGTCCGTTGCCCTGTTCTCTCATTACCGGATGCTTTGCGTCTCCTGAAAAACTTTTGGCAAGTGTCGCAGGAGTCTTCGGCGAAAATGGCCGGATTGAGCCCCAGGTCGGCAGGGTTAAGGATGTCCTGAATTCCTTGAAAACCGCAATGGAGGGCATGGGCTCCTGGTGGTCGGCACACAGCACTCCTCTGTACCAAGATTTTTCAACCGGTTTGCTTGAAGGAAATTTCAAGAAACCATTCAGTGAAAATTTTGAGCAGTGGTTTCAATCAATCACTTCTTTTTTAAATGGTAAAAGTTTTGCGGTTCCAGACAATATCCACCTGCTGAGCCGGGATCAACTTACCGAAGAGTTGAATGGTAATAAGATCCGCGGTGCTGCAAAAAGACAAGCTTATCTTGCTGATTGGCCCCTTCCGGACAGTGAGATTGAAGCGTTGCTCGCAGCGGTTAATACTCTGATCCTCACCTTTCGAGTGAAGCTTGCCGAGGAGTTGCGGACTGAAGTAAGCCATCGTCTTGCACAGCAGGGAACCATGGGCTTTAATGACCTGATTATCAGCTTGTCGACAGCTTTGCATGGCGAACGGGGGGACGCTCTGAAACGAATTCTAGGCGATCGGTTTTCGGTGGCTTTAATTGATGAGTTTCAGGATACCGACAATGATCAGTGGCATATCTTTTCCACCATTTTCGGTGGAACCGGAGAAGCCGGCGAAAAAGGACATTACCTCTACCTGATCGGTGATCCAAAACAGGCAATTTATAAATTTCGCGGGGCCGATATCCACTCCTATTTTCTGGCCAGAAAAACTGCGAGCCAATTGCTGACCCTTGAAAAGAACTATCGCTCCCATCCTTTTTTAGTAGCAGAGGTAAACCGTCTTTTTCTTTCAAGAACCAATCCCTTCTTTTTTGATGAAGAGACCCTTGATTATCGACCTGTACTAGCTGCCAAAAGTGAGGGCGATGTCGATTTGATCAAGGGTGGTGAATCGTTGGCCGGAATGGTTTACTGTTCTCTGGTTCCCGAACCCGAAGATAAAAAAGGCCGATGGACCTCTGGTAAAGCTGCCACCGAGTTTCGCCGGTTCGTCGTTGCCGAGCTTGGACGCCTTCTCGATCCGCTTGACCCCGGGATCTTGCAAGCTCCTGGTCAACGACAATTTGCTCCGCACGACATAGCCATCCTTGTTCGCAGTAACAGGCAGGCGGAGGAATACCTCCAGGCACTGGCCAAGGCGGAGATTCCCGCAGTGGTTGGCAGCAGGCAATCCGTTTATCAGACCAACGAGTGCCGGGAGCTGTTGCTTCTCCTTCAGGCCATTGCAACGCCTGGCGAGACGGGAAAATTAAAAACGGCGATGACTATTTCCTGGTTTGGTTTAACGGGTAACCGTCTCCACGAACTGTGGCAGGACGAAGAGCGATTGAGCCATTATCATAGTCGTTTTCTCCAATACAATCAGCGTTGGCAGGAACAGGGATTTCTCGCCATGATGAGCAGACTTCTGATCGAGGAAGAGGTCCTGCCAACCTTAGCCTTCGGGCAGATGGCTGAGCGGGCCATTGCCAACATTCAGCATTTACTGGAGCTGGTTCAGGAACAAGAGAACGTGGAGAATCTTGGCATAGGCCAGACTCTCCAATGGTTACAGAAGATGATGCAAGGCGATCCACGCGCTGAAAACGTCGAGCTGCTTCTGGAAAGCGACGAAGAGGCAGTGCGTATTGTGACCATGCACAGTGCCAAAGGGTTGGAATACCCGGTGGTTTTCTGTCCATACCTCTGGTACGGCAGCAACCGGATAAAAACAGAAAAGCATCAGATTGTTTGCCATGACGATGAACATCAGGTGGTGATCGATCTGGGTTCCGGACAGTTCGAAGCTCGCAGGGAACAGGCGGCAAAGGAAGAAATGGCCGAAGAGTTGCGCCTGCTCTATGTTGCTCTGACCCGGGCTAAAATCCGCTGTTATATCGGTTGGGCCGATGTAAAGCAATTTGGTAGCGTGGCTGATTCCTTTCAGTCGGCACTCGGGTATCTGCTTTTTCCTGAGGGGAATCTTGATTATCAGGCGCAGCATGAAAAGTTTTCAGCGTTGGCAGAAGAAAAATCGGTGCAGCATTTGACTGTTTCTCTTGATCAGTCGCCTGGACATTATCGCAGAATTGTTCAGGAATGTGACCTGCATCCATTGCAATATTCCAACCGCTTGTTACATACCGACTGGCAGATGTCGAGCTTTTCGGCCATGTCGTCGCTCAGTGAATACGATCATGAACATGACGCCGTACCGCCGCATGCTGGAGGAATTTGCGACAAACGCACTGTTCCTGTTACCGGCCTGCCCGCAGGACCAAATTTCGGCAACGTGATACACGATCTGCTTGAAAGTTTGTCTTTCTCGGCGATTGCCCGGCACGAGCAACCGGAGACGCTGGAAACACTACTCAGACAGAAATGCAGTCGCTATGGGGTTGAAGCTGTACCTGGTGATATGAAAAAGTTGCTTGAGATGGTAGTGACAACCCCGCTTGCGGAGAGCAGTTATTGCCTTGCCATGCTTGCCGACACCGCCTGCCTCAAGGAAATGGGCTTTTATTTCCATCTCAGTCGTTTGGCAACCGATCGGATTAATACTATTCTGGCAGACGAGCCGACGGTCGCCCCCCTTGGCCACAAGGTGATGCGTGGATATCTGACCGGCTTTGTCGACCTGATCTGTGAGTACGGTGGAAAATATTTTATCCTCGACTATAAAACCAATTTTCTTGGTGAGTCGATGAGTGATTACGGATCTGAGAAGCTGGTTGCAGCCATGCAGTCCCACAATTATGGGCTCCAGTATTGGATATATACTCTCATTCTTCATCGTCATCTGCAAAATCTGTTGCCTGATTATCTCTATGAAAACCATTTTGGCGGGGTGAGGTATCTCTTTGTGCGTGGTATGTCCCCTGACGTTCCCGGCAGCGGCGTTTACTCAACGTATCCGGATTACGGAAAACTGCTTGAACTTGACCTTGCTCTAGGAGGGACAGGTAATGAGTGAGCAAGGCTATAGCTTTCTTGATATCCATTTTTCAAGATTCCTGGCTGAGCGGTCTCGTTTGTCCGGGGCGGATAAAGATAGATTTCAGCAGCTGGTCAGAACACTGACATCATCGTATGAGGCAGGCCATAGTTGCCTGTCGGTTACAGGTGCCGAAACACGTTTGCTTCATACTGTTCATCTGGTGTCGGATGGCGGCCAGACCCCGCTGGTACTTCACAACGGCAGGTTGTATCTGCACAGGTATTTTCAGTATGAAACCCGGCTGGCCGGACAGATCAGGGCAATGGCTGCGATAGCTTTTCCGCTGGATGAAAAGGTAGAATTGCTCGAAAGTTATTTCGAGGATGTCGAGTTCGGCACAGACTGGCAGAAAGAGGCGGCAAAAGTGGCCCTGCAAAAAGCATTGACTATAATTTGTGGCGGGCCGGGTACTGGAAAGACGACCACGGTGGTAAAAATACTCGCACTTTTACTGATGACTGCGGACCATGATCTTGAGGTGGCGCTCGCAGCCCCTACCGGTAAAGCAGCAATGCGACTCAGTGAATCTATCGGCAGCAGTTTGGGTAGGCTCCAACTTCCGGAACAAATTAAATCGGCAATCCCCACTGAGGCAAAAACTCTGCACCGATTACTTGGTTTTAAACGCCATTCACCACAATTTAGATATAACCGGAATAACCCGATGAGCTGGGATGTGGTGGTAGTTGATGAGGCCTCGATGGTGGATCTGGCCATGATGAGCAAGCTGGTCGATGCGTTAAAGCCGGGAGCAAGACTACTGCTGCTTGGTGATAAAGATCAGCTCGCCTCAGTGGAGTCCGGAGCAGTACTTGGGGATTTTATAAAAAGCTTGCCCGGCAACACGGTTGAATTGAAGAAAACCTATCGTTTCGATGATAATATTAAACAGTTGGCTGAGAGCATCAATGCCGGCGACAGTGAAAGAGCATGGACGCTTTTGACTGATCCAAATGCCATAAATGTCACAATCCTGCAGCCCGATCTACTCGGTTCTATCGGCAAACAATACCAGAGGTTCATGGAAGAAGTGTATCGGAGCCCAGAGCCCGATATCAGGAAGATTTTCGCAAAATTTAACAGTTTTCAGATTCTCTGTGGAGTACATTATGGCAATCGGGGTGTTGAAGGGATTAACCGGAGAGTAGAGTCGTCACTTGCCCGGCGTGGATTCGACAGCCGGTCGAACAGTTGGTATCCCGGAAGGCCAATACTCATAACCAGAAATGATTACAGCCTTGATCTCTTTAATGGAGACATCGGTATCTGTCTGCCGGATCCTGTTGACGGATCCGTGAAAGTCTGGTTCGAGCGGTCGGGTGGTCACCTGAGAAGCTATTCTCCTTCTCGTCTGCCCCCTTGCGAAACGGTCTTTGCCATGACAATCCATAAAAGTCAGGGTTCAGAATTTAATGAGGTTGTCGTCGTCCTGCCCGAGGATGACAACAGAATCCTTAGTCGGGAACTAATTTATACTGCCGTAACACGTGCCAAAAAATCGGTGAAGCTCGTTGCCGAAAAGCAGGTGTTTAAACAGGCTCTATCCAGAAGTATTGAGCGTTTCAGCGGCCTGGCCGATCAATTGGCAGAACATTCACTAACCCCCGCAAAGCACGGGGGTAAGTTCCTTCACAAAAAAATATTCTTGTGAAAAGAACAAGAGTATTTTTTCTAAGTCACTAAATATCCGGAGAGGCGTCTTCTTGAAATTGGTAGAAAATTGTAACATACAGAAATACAAAGGATTGTTCGTCGTGGACTTGGACGGGACGCTGTTGACCTCAACGCGGCATATTGCACCGCAAGACCTGACCGCACTTTTCCGGTTACGGGCAATGGGTTATTTGATAGCCATTGCCACAGGAAGATCCAACTACTCCTTTAACCAATTGATAGCCAAACTTGGTCTATCCGATGACGAAAACCTGCTTCCTGTTGATTATGTGATTTTTTCAACCGGGGCCGGAATAATGAAATTTCCAGGCAACAAACTCCTGAAAAGTTTTTCCCTTAGTCACAAAGATGTTCGTTGTACTGTCGACTATCTGGAAATGTCCGGACTCGATTACATGATCCACAAGCCGGTTCCCGACACCCGACATTTTCTCTATAGTCATAATGGAAGCAATAACCTTGATTTTCACAGGCGGCTGGAAATATACAAAGATTATGCGACTCCTTTGTCCCCGGAAGCACTCGATAATTTTGGTGGAGCTACAGAAGTGCTCTGTATCGTTTCGGTTGAACGGGGACACGAGGTTGCAGTTGAAATTGCCGATACCCTGACGCAGTGCAGCGTTATAAAAGCCACCTCGCCCCTTGACGGTAAATCCATTTGGATCGAAATATTTGCCCCAACAGTTTCCAAGAGTCGGGCTGTCAAATGGCTTGCAGATACTGTCGGCCTGCCAAAGAACAAGATCTGTGCCGTTGGGAATGACTATAATGATGAAGACCTTCTCCACTGGGCGGGCCAGGGCTTTATTGTTGCCAACGGTCCACCATCCTTAAAGGCCCTCTTTCAGAGTGTCGCCTCAAACGATAATGGTGGTGTTTGCGAAGCCGTTGATCGTTGGTTGATTGTAGCTGAGGGTCAGGGTCTTCACTGGAAATAATAACCAACCGCGGTTGAAAAACATAGTTTGCCTGCTCTCGGACAAGCTCATGGGATTCGTGTTCGTTTTTTGAGACAGCTTAAGGTCTATCCCCGGTAAACGGGAAGAAAGCCGGGATAAGTATCTTCACGAAATTCATTCTTAAACAACAAGAAATTAATTTCTAAGGTACTATTAACACCTCGATTTGGCAAGAATAGTATCTTGATTTTTGTGCTACAAATGGTAATTGTCAATTCTATTGATAACCCAACAAAGGAGGATTTTTCAGTTCAAGGATACTTTTTTTCAATCCAACTCAAGTTATTTTTCACTGCGCCTACGCTTAATTTGGAAGACCCGAAAAAGGAGGAGAGTGTGGCAAAACATACATTTCCAAGTGTAAAGATTGCAGGTGCTAAACGTATTCTCAACGCAAGAAAAGACACACCTGACATTCGAGATCGAATGTATGAGCCCGCCCTCATACAACTGCAGCCTAAAATCGATAATCGCGGTGGGACCGATATACTCGACCAGGGCAGGGAAGGAGCCTGTACGGGTTTCGGCCTGGCAGCCGTCATTAATCTGTTAAATATCAAGAAAAGAGATCTGCAGCTCAAAGTCAGTCCGCGGATGCTTTATGAAATGGCCAAGAAACATGATGAATGGCCTGGCGAGGATTACGCCGGTTCCAGCTGTCGTGGCGCGATACAAGGTTGGAAAAACATGGGGGTCTGCAGCGAAGCAGATTGGCGCTATTCGGAGGATGATCCGGGGGAATTGACCATTGCTCGGGCCAAGGCTGCCCGGTCATGCACCGTTGGTGCTTACTATCGCCTGAGACCGGAGATCAACGATTACCATGTGGCGATGAACGAAGTCGGTGCGATCTACGTTTCAGCTGATGTTCACTCCGGTTGGTTCAATCCCAAGGCAGCCGGCAAAAATAAGCTGGCTGTTATCACGCCTTCAAGTACTGCAGAAGGTGGTCATGCCTTTGCCATCGTCGGCTACAATAGCCAGGGGTTCATTGTTCAGAACTCCTGGGGCCCCAAATGGGGTACCAAAGTTATTAAAGCTTTTGTCGAGGCACTGCAGGGCAGCCATCTGCAAATTCATCTGGCCGGACACAGCACAGGTGCTGTTCTGCTTGGCCATCTGCTTAATGCCCTCGATGTCCTCGATCTCCCTGATCTTATCGAGAGTTGCAGTTTGATGGCTCCTGCCTGCTCAATTGACTTCTATCAGGAACACTATGTACCCAGACTGAAGGGACAGGAGAAGAGCAAGACAAAGGTCAAGCTACCCACTCTCTCAATTTTTAACTTGTCGGAACAGCTTGAGTTGGATGACAACGTTGCTCTTGTTTACCGAAAATCACTACTCTATCTGGTGTCGCGGGCCCTTGAGCGAAAAATTGACAAACCTCTCTTGGGAATGCAAAAATATTCAAAGAAATTGACCAAACATCCAGGCCTGTCGATGCAATATTCGGACGGCAAAAAAGGCGTTACCAGAAGCACATCGCATGGGGGATTCGACAATGATGTTTATACATTGAATACGATCATGACCGGGATATTAAAAAAAGTGCCGTCGAAGCCGTTTACCATGGACGAGATGAGGGGGTACTGATAACTCCTTCCAGGTGGAACTGAAAATTGTCACACTTGTCGGGTGTAGCTGACATCGATCTTCGGATCCAATTGAACGAATAAATTTTAATAAAACAGGAGATACATATGGCTATTATTACAATATCAAGGGGCTCATTCAGCATGGGCAAGGAAGTTGCCGAAAAAGTAGCCAAGCGACTCAATTATCAGAGTGTATCCAGGGAAGTCATTCTTGAGGCGTCCAATGATTACCAAATCCCCCAGAAGATGCTTGATAAAGCGATCCACGATGCCCCGTCTATGTTCGAACGCTTTACCTATGACAAACAGAAATATATCAGCTACGTGGCTTCTGAAATACTGACCCGTTTTGAAAAAGACAATATTGTTTATCATGGTCTGGCCGGGCAATTTTTTGCGCCCAATATATCACATTTGCTGAAGGTGCGAATAATTGCCAATATCGAGGACCGTATCAAGGCTCTTATGCAAAGAAATAATCTTCGTCGCAACCAGGCTATAAAATTTCTGCAAAAAGATGACGAGGATCGCAAAGCGTGGAGCTTCCAGCTCTATGGATTGGATACCACTGATATTCGTCTGTACGATCTGGTCGTTCATATTGATAAACTGACAATCGATAATGCTGTCGATTTAATATGTGCCGCAGTACAACAACCACAGTTCAATACCACTCCAGAATCACGGGAGGCCATCCAAAACCTCGCGTTAGCTGCCAGAACCCGCGCCGCTCTCATCGATGACTATCCCAGTTGTGAAGTAGTGGCAGAAGGAACCGCCGTGGAGATATCTCTTAGAACCTCTTTGCATTCAGATAACACGGTTGCTGAAACGGTAAAGGAAAAGGCGTTGCGGCTCCCCGGGGTAAAGTCCGCAGCTGTCAATCTGGTACCTACCAGTCTGTTTGGTTGAAATGCTGATTTACGGTTTGGAGAGATTGCAAAACCGGCCAGGGAGAGTGTAGCTATTTTTTATTCAATCCAACTCAAAACTCAATTCCTGATTGCTTCATTCCGGTCAGGGGCAATTGGCCCAACTATTCAAAGCTGCCCAATGATCGGCACCATTGCCACCTGAAGAAGGGGAAACCCTGCTATGTGGCAATCTGGCGAGAGAATAAAGGCAAGCTTAGGTTGATTGAGGTGATATATGCAGGAACCCACGAAAAAGCACCATATTGAGAACGACATGATAACCCTACGCTTGAAGGTTCACCGGAACAACGCGGCGAAGGTCAAGGAATTTGTTCGGGTGATAGAAGAGGGCAAGGAACGCACCTATACCGTCGCGGAAGTTTTCCCGGATCTTGTCGGCAAGGAAAGGATTGTTGCCCTCCGGGCCTATCGAACTCGGGAAGACCTGACACAAAGAGAACTTGCTGCCAAGGTCGGTATTCCTCAGCGGCATATCTCCGAGATGGAGAGCGGCAAGCGGCCTATCGGCAAAGAGATGGCAAAGCGGTTTGCTGAAGTGCTTGGAGTGGATTACCGAACATTCCTGTAATTGTACCATCTTCGCGCCGGGGTAGGTTCGGAGGCGTTACGAAATATTCCGGCTACTTGTATTTATTTCGTTTCGGCTCCTTAGACCGTTCCGAGCATTCCCTTGGCCATGTTATTTTTTGACAACGGCTTAGCTCCCCAAAAGCCACAAACTCTGCGGCTGTGATAATTAAAACAAGAGAGTGCTATCACATATGAATCGATCAGGAAATAATATGGGTGGATCGAGTGCCGAAGAAAGAGCAACCGGGCGAATGGCAGACCGCGGCAAGAGATCTGATTGCATATGCCGCGCAGAATCTCAACAGCGATGTGTAAACCTGGCGACAAAAAGAGCGCGGGCTCATTGAACAGACAGCAAGGAAATTCAGCCTTGGTTGGCTGGACCAAATCCCCTAAAAATAAAAAAGCACCCAAAGCTTGAAAGCTCTAAGTGCTGTAATATCAATGGCTGGGGGACAAGGGCTCGAACCTTGATAAGCGGAGTCAGAGTCCGCTGCCTTACCATTAGACCATCCCCCAGTATTTGATGCAGTGTGGCGAGTTTATAAAAGATTTTATCGGGCCTGTCAAGAAAATTTCATCCGATGACGATCCCGGCGTAGCCGACGACCTGATTTGCATCTCCGGAGATATAACCGGAATCCGTATAGCCGATCAGACTGGCTTTTTTTGCGCCGCAGGATTTTGCGGCAAGCAGGGCAATTACCACGGGGATAACACCACACATGGATATATGGTTGTCGAGAACAGTGTGATACAGATCGTATGGGTCCAGCCGTTCTATGCATTTTAACGCCGACCGATCCTTTTGTTCTGCAGAACGTCTGGACTCATAATGGGTCATATCGCTGGAGGCTACCATAAGAAGGTCCTTGTTGCTTTCATTGATCGCCGTGGCCAGTGCTTCCGCCACCTCTTCGCAAAGTGAATAGGAGATCAGGGAAAGTACTAAAGGAACGATACGCAAATTCTTTTGTAGCATCTGAAGAAACGGTATCTGAACTTCCAGAGAATGCTCGAATCGATGCGCTGTTTCGTCGACTTGTATATGCTGAGAAATTCTGAGGAGGTGGTCGGCAATTTCCATGTCAACCGGGACACTGCCGAACGGCATGTCCCAAGTCATTGTTGAAAGAGAGATCGGAGCGCCTTGTCCATGATGGTTAGGACCGAGAATGATTACGGTTTCGGGGATCTCGACCGTACAGAATGTTTTTGCTGCAAGCGCACCTGAATAGACATACCCCGCATGGGGGGATACTATAGCTAATGCTTTGCTTTTTATAGTCGGCTGTGTCACGGGAAACAGCTCGGTTAAAGCTAGAGATAGTGCCTTGGGTGATCCGGGATAGAAGCGGTCGGCAACAGCAGGTTGTCTCATGGTCGTCTCCCTCTTTTGAAGTACTCTCTGATTAACTCCTCTAATAGCCATTCCGGGCTTGACCCCAGCCCGGAATGGAGCAATCAAGAATCATTTTTAAGCCATTAACTATTTTTTATTGACCAGGTTGTGCCGTCGGGGCCATCGTTTAGTTCGATATTTTTGGCGAGGAGTTTGTCCCTGATCTCATCACTTCTCGACCAATTTTTGTCAAGCCGACATTGATAGCGTTCGGCTACGAGAAGATCGATTGCAGTTGCGTCAATATTACAATCCGCAATGAGTTTTTCCCTTCTGGTGGTAAGAAAATTTTGAGCATCTTCCTTTAGTAAGCCCATTATTGCCGCAAGTTTTTTAAGGATGGCCACTGCGTTTTTAAGAAATTGAATATCATCTGTATTTGATGCAAGGGTGATTTTCGCCTTAATACGATTGATGGCTTTTACTGTATCAAAGAAAACACCCTGGGCCTGGGCAGTGTTGAAATCATTATCCATCGCCTCCTGGAATCGCTTTTCCAGCTCGGTAATTTTCTTGATATCCTTGGCAGAAAGTATACTTGCCGCTCTCTTATCTCGATTTTTGAGATCCAAGGAATCGACTGCCGCCACGCATTCGTAAAGCCGTTCAAGGCCCGTGGTTGCATCCCGCATTGCTGATTCAGAAAAATCAAGAGGATTGCGATAATGGGTCGAGAATATAAAAAATCTTAATATTTCAGGGTGATAATGATCGAGAATGTCCCTGATCGTGAGGAAATTACCCAGCGACTTGGACATCTTTTCATCATGAATAGTGACAAATCCATGATGGATCCAACTATTGACAAAAGGTTTGCCGTTGGCCCCTTCACTCTGGGCGATTTCATTCTCATGATGAGGGAAAATGAGATCCTGGCCACCACCGTGGATGTCGAAAGTTTCGCCTAAATATTTCCTGCTCATTGCTGAACATTCAATGTGCCAGCCAGGGCGGCCAGGTCCCCAGGGGCTTTCCCAAGTCGGTTCTCCGGGTTTTGAACCTTTCCAGAGAACGAAGTCCATAGGATTATTTTTCTGTTCGTTCACAGAGATCCGGGCACCCGCCTTCATGTCGTCGAGGTTTCTTTTGGAAAGTTTACCGTATTCAGGAAAACTATCGACTATGTAATAGACATCGTTGCCCGCCTGGTATGCCATGCCTTTTTCAATAAGTTCACTAATAATATCGGTCATCTCTTTGATATGATCAGTTGCCCTCGGTTCAATATCCGGACGGTCAACCCCGAGCTTATCCATGTCGATATAAAACTCATTGATAAAACGATCGGCAAGTTCTTCGGAGGTTGTTTCCTGTTCCTTTGCACGGGCTATGATTTTGTCGTCGATATCTGTAAAATTACGAACGAATGTCACCTTGTAGCCACGGTATTTCAGGTAGCGGACAATCATATCAAAGGCGAGAACCGACCGGGCATGACCTATATGACAATAATCATAAGAAGTGATGCCACAGACATAAAGTTTGACATGGCCGGGTTCCAGGGTCTTTAGGGCTTCTTTTTTTCCTGATAGGGTATTGTAAATTTGTATAGTCATCTTGACGAGAGCTGGTTATGGACAGTTCGAGTATCTTGTATTATGTACATCGCTGGTGATAATGGTATCACAGGATACTGTGGCCTTTCAGGTCAAATACCATAATCTTATTATGAGGAAAAGACAATAATGACCCGAGAAGTAATAACAAAACGGTCCTGGAGGGAAACCTGCCGGGCCTGGTTGAACCCAAAGGCGATTGCCATGCTCTTCCTCGGATTCTCCGCCGGTTTACCCATTCTGCTGATTTTTTCAACCCTGTCTGTTTGGCTCCGGGAAGCCGGCGTCTCCCGATCTGCTGTAACGTTTTTCAGTTGGGCGGCCCTTGGCTACTCTTTCAAATTCCTCTGGGCACCCTTAGTCGATCTGCTTCCTCTGCCTGGACTGACTCGTTTATTGGGGCGGAGAAGGGCATGGTTGTTGATTTCTCAGTTGCTTATCATTTCTGCGATCATATGGATGGCGCTTATTGATCCAGCAGGCAGCGAAAAGAACCTCACCGTCATGGTCTTTGCTGCAGTTATGCTCGGTTTCTCTTCGGCTACTCAGGATATTGTTATTGATGCCTACCGCATAGAATCTGCAGAAATCTCTTTGCAGGCGCTTCTTGCGGCTATGTACATTGCTGGATACCGAGTCGGCATGTTGGTGGCTGGTGCCGGTTCTCTTTTTCTCGCCGGTTATTTGGGTACAACCAGCGCAGCGTACAATTACACGGCCTGGAAAATAACCTACTTAGGTATGGCCATTGCGATGGGTTGTGGGGTGGCAACGACACTGCTTATCGTTGAACCGAAAGTCGATTGCCGTGTTTGTCATTACGAGTATTCGGTTGCGGATTATGGACGATTTCTGTCTCTTTTTGTGTTCAGCGCACTGGCCTTTGCCCTGACATTCTTTTTTTCCGGTTTTGTGTTTGTGGAAATGGAGGGGGTTTTACCTCAATTTTTCATGGACGGGGGTGGGATTGGACCTTTTCTGGTCGAATTATCACGATTCGCTTTGTCAGTGGGTGTCGCAGCGATCGTCGTCAGGACTTTGCTTTTTTTGGGCTTAGTAAATAAAGAAATGGTAAAGCAGACCTATCTCGAACCGATAAATGATTTTTTTTTCCGGTATGGTGGCAAAACGGCATGTCTCCTTCTGGTCCTTATTGGTTTTTATCGCTTGTCCGATATTGTTTTAGGGGTCGTTTCAAATGTTTTTTACTTGGATATGGGATTTAGTAAGAATGTTATTGCCGGTGTTACAAAAACCTTTGGTTTGGCCATGACCTTAGTTGGAGGGTTTTTCGGTGGTGTCCTGACGGTTAGATATGGGGTTAACAAGATCTTGTTTCTAGGAGCATTTCTTTCAGCGGCAACGAATTTACTCTTTATGCTGCTGGCCCGAACCGGAGGGGATGTGACAATGCTGACCATGGTAATCGGGGCCGATAATCTCAGTGCCGGGATTGCCACTACTGCATTTATCGCCTTTCTCTCGAGTCTGACCAATATTTCCTTTACTGCAGTGCAGTATGCTATTTTTAGTTCGATGATGTCACTTAGCCCTAAGTTGATTGGCGGCTACTCCGGTACAATGGTGTCTACGTTCGGTTATGAAAGATTCTTCATGGTGACAGCACTTATGGGCATTCCTGTACTTTTTTTGGTTGTGGCAGTAAGGAAGGCAGTCTGTAGGGAATGATTTGTGGACAGGCCCTAAAGGCAAACATTCCAGATAAGCTCTTTTTGCAGAAAGCTCCTCGAACTACAGTAGAGAAAAAGCCGTTATCTCTGATTATGCTGCTGCCCAAGAAAGTCTTCCATTGCCTCAACGACACAGTCTCCCTTGAAGGATAATCCCGCCTGATACCCAGGTTCGTCTACCTGCTTGTTGCACCATTCTACCCGACCGGTTACCTCGTGGAGTGCTTGCGGAAATGAGTCGTCGAAAGAACAATATACCGTGGTAGCTTGGATCAGCGGATTGTTAATCGTAACGCGCAAACCACTTTGGCTCACATCGATTGTTTTGGCGGTGTATGAAAATTGCGACTCAAGCTGTTTTGATTTAAAAATTTTAACCAAGGTAATGTCATGAGTGGTGGGAATCCGCATGTATTTCCGGCGATTCGCTTCGGTTTTCCGAACTTTTTCCAGTAAACAAATTTGGTTTTCCGAATGAAGTGCGTATTGAGTACAGGCAGTGAAGTGCAATGTTTTACAAAAGGCTTCCACATGATCGTCCAGTGGAATGAATAAACCAGAGTTGCCTACGGTGCATTTCCTTGATTCCGCTGACCAGAACGGGCATTTTATGTGGCATTTGGGATTTTGTGAACTCATTTGCGATCTCGCTTTCGATGAGAATGGTGTGCATTAAAAAATATATATTCAAATATCTTTGAATACACACCAAATCGACTGCAAGATTGATGCCTGTATGGTTGCAGGGGCCTATTTATGATCTTTAGGCGAAATTTGATATCGCTTCATCTTGTCGTAAAAGGCGGTCTTCCCTATATCCAGTTGCTGAACTGTTTGCGCGACATTGCCACTGTTTTTTTCCAGTGCAAAAATGATGATATCCTTTTCAATACTGGCAACCATATCCTTCAGAGTGCTACCATTAAGCCTTTCCAGATAGCTTTCCCGCGGTGTCAGACCTTTATGTCCAGGTAGCATATCAAAAAAGAGCTCATTTTCTGTGATAAGATTGTTTTTAGCCATGAGCACAGCGCGTTGAATGACATTTTCGAGTTCGCGGACATTACCTGGCCAGTTATGTTCAATCAGACGTTCCAAGATTGACTGGGGTAAGAAACTGATATCCTTTTTGAAAGCTTTACGATATTTTCTGATAAAATGAGTGGTGAGATCGATTAAATCCTCCTTTCGCTCCCGCAATGGAGGTATCGAAATATTTATGATATTTAAACGATAAAATAGATCAAGCCGGAAACTGCCTTCCTGGACCATTGAGGCCAGATCTCGATTGGTTGCAGCAATGATCCTGACGTCGATTTTGATGGGCTGATTTCCGCCAACCCGAATTATCTCTCCGTCTTGTAGAACTCTTAACAGGGCCGCCTGCATTCGTGGGCTAATGTCGCCTATTTCATCAAGAAAAATAGTTCCACCGTCAACCACTTCAAATTTACCAATTCTTTTGCTGTCGGCACTGGTAAAGGATCCTTTTTCGTGGCCAAAAAGGTCACTCTCTAAAAGAGAATCAGAGATAGTGTTGCAGTTGATTTTCAGAAATGGCTTGTTATTTCTGTTGCTGCTTTCCCTGAGTAGGTTGGCAACGAGCTCTTTGCCTGTTCCTGACTCGCCTGTAATGAGGATAGTTGCGTCAGACTTGGCTACTTGGAAGACCATGTCGCGGAGTTCACTGAGTGCACGGCTGGAACCAACCATCCTCCCTTCTGCCTGTTGATCCTTGAGGTGCTCTTTTAGGGAGTTGAAGTCATTTGCCAGCTGTTGTCGCATCTTCTCGCTTTCTTTCAAGTCACGTATCTTATGCGACAAGATTCTTTCGATGCTGCTGTGAAAATTAGATATCTCTTCAAATTGATTCTTGTTTTCAGTAACGTCACGGAGGAATAACCAGAAAAGCGAATCTCCTTTGTACCCTTTGAACGGTGCAAGAGTGTATTCAAGGTGAGATTCCCAAAAGGTGGTTTCCTGGCTATCGCCTATTCGGTTATCCTGAATGGTTTGAGAAACTAATTTGAGAAATCTTAGTTTTGTAGCCTGTTCCTCCGGAGTGATTTTCTTCGGATGTTTACAAAGATCACCCAAAAACTTCTTGGCACTGGGATTCATGTATTCTATCGATTCACTATCTTTGACTAACAGGACCATCGCCGGTATTGTTTCAAGGAGATTCTTTTGGTTGGAGATGCTCCTAGTCAGGTCTTGGGTTGAAAGTTCCATAGCAATACAATTTTGTAAAAGAGTTGGAGTAGATGGATTTTTATGGGATTGATGACACTGTTGTGTCGTATATCGTATTTGTATATGCTATATATTATATAATGAATAAAATTTAAACAAAGTAAATTCCATATTAACGAAAAAATTCGGCTAATCGAATATTTTGTATTGCAATTAAAAAAAAATCAATAATGATAATGTGTTAAACTTATTTGCCGCTTTGGTGGCATTTATTATGGGTTTGTATACAAAACTTGGGTTTTGCCTGGAACCGGACGAACCGCTGGTAGTGGCTAACTCAAAAATGGAGGGACGTGTTGATATTGCACACTATTATATGGATCACAGATTGATCCCTAAGCCGTTGAAAAAAAATAGAGCCACGCAAACTGTCTTGCAAGATATGTCGACAGCTTTGTCTGGGAAAAAGGTATCCCTGTAACCATAGGGCCGGTCAATTCTCATCGTGGATGCATTTTGGGTTTTGGCCAGAGAAACGGCGGCTTGTTCCTTTTTTTTCTCAACCAATCCAGGCTATGCTGGATCTTCTGCTGGTTCACAAGGAGATGAACAAGCTTGTGTTTGCCTGGAAAGGAGATCAGGAGCACACCAAGCAGGATAGTGAGCACTCCCTGGCCCGGCAGAAAGAGCATGGCTATTCCTGCCGAAAGCAGGATCAGGCCTAGTGCGTTACGAAATGTTATCATAATTACAGATCTGATAGAAGGGGCAGAGTTAGGGCAATCGTTCTGGGCTAATTTAAGAAAACAATCCTGTGGCAGTCTGCCAACGATCCATGGGATAAGAACCAGGCTGAGAATAAAGGTAAAAAGAGAAACAACAGCGAGCCAGCCGAGTAGATGCTGCCAGAATTCGAAGCCAACGAGTAATTCTTGGGGCGATCTCATAGAACGCGAACCTGAACCTGTATGAAGTTTCCAATAAATGTTCCATGTGCCGAGAAAACTTTGTTCATTGGCTGATTGCTTTCAAAGTGATGGTGACACCTGTCGTTTGGCTCTCCGAATCAGCAGTATTTTCTTCAGGCGGGAGGACCTCGATCCGTCCTGGTTCCAGAGCAAGTTGGCTGGTAAAATATTGGATAAGGATGTTGATTCTTTTTTGTGCGAGTTCAAGGAGCATTGTTTCGTCAACGACCACAGGCACAGGTCGGAGAGGTGTAAATTGGGTCAGTAGAGCTGAGGGAATGTTTTGTTCCACTATTTTACCGTCCGGACCAATTATCTTCTGTTGTTCTGCAAGATTTTTTTCATAGAGAGCCTTATCTTCCTGCCATTTTTTAAAGAGCTGTTCATTTTTCTTGTCAACACGCTTCTGCTCAGTGGCTTCCAGACGTTCTTTCATGGCCCGCCTGTCGATTTCTTTGTCGATACCGCCTGACAAGATGAGACCTACGTGCGGATGGGCTTTGAGCAAAGCACTATAACGAATAAGCACTTTTTGTCCTGATTCAGAGAGCATGAACTCACCAGGACTGAATTCGACGTATTCATTGCCTATAAGGTCGGTAAAGTCCCCAGTTGCCAGCAGTAAGGGAGAAACCGCTCCTTTTACAACCAGCCTCTGAAACGATGTGAGGAGTTCGTCAAAGAGAGTGGTTTTTGCGACTGGTTCAGTCCTGGAAAACGTAAACGGGAGTTGAAAAGTATTGTCGTCACCAGTCAGCAAAGCAAGCGGAAGAGCAGATTCGGAAGTTACATCAACCGGTTTAACGTCAGCAAGAACAAGATTGCCGGAGCTAAGGTAATGCCGATCCTGCCAGGTACAATCAAGTGTCAGATTCAATTTCCCATTGCTCGGGTTTACATTGATCATTGGTGAAAGTTGACTTTGAAAAGATGCGAGCGGGTAGTTTTCGAGGGAAAAATGAAATGCACCATTATTTTCCAGTGCAAAAGGATCTATTTCACCATTGATGTCAAAAGGGGTGTCATCTAATTTTCCCGTAAAGGAAAAAACACTCTTACCGGGGGTAGAACCGGAGTGAATATCTTTGATTTTTCCGGCGAAATTAAAAGCCGTTGCGTCCCAGTTTGGTGTTAGTCGGCGATCATGAATGTCTATTTGTGCGTCGGTAAAAGAAATTTCCTGTATATCGACCGGAGACATGGTCGTGCTTGGTTTGCCGGAAGATCGCCTGTCGACGGTCGGCAAATATGTTTGACAAAAGTTTGCAAGGTATTGCATCGGACCATTGTCATCCTTGGTAATTTCCCAGGTAAATCGTGCTTGTTCTATGTTCGCCGAAGAAATCCCGATGTGAAACGGTTCGGCGGTATAATTTAAGTTCCGGAAAACAGATTTTTGCCAGGAGAACGGTTTGGTTTTTGGACCTCTGCCGGAAACATCAGTTAATTGCAGCTCGCCGACAAAACTCTTGGTAGGCAGCCTGAAAAGTCCCTTGCCGCTGAGGTTTGCTTTAATGTCCTCCAGCAATGGAGATGTGGAAAAAAACGGGAAAATATTTTTGGCAGGGAGTCCACGAAATCCTGTCTTGAGAGCCGCGGAAAACGGTTTTAGGATAACCTCTCCCTGAGCCTGAAAAACGCCGCCGACCTCAGTTTTTCCTGAAACAGAAAGGTTGTTTGAGGCTTTTTGGGCATTGTCGAGCTGATTGGCCTTTAATGCAACATCGGTAAGCTTGAACGTTTGGCCGGTTTTGTCTGTTGGATTAAAGGTTACTTTCCCTTCAAAATCAATCCCCTGCAACTGGTATTTTTTCGAATTAAAAGTTGTAAAAAACTTTGGGATACGGCCGTAATTAAATTGAGCTATGCCTTCGGGGAGATGCACATTACCAAAGTTAATAAACTTATCCTGAAGGCTTAATGATGTGAATTTTGCTAGTGGGGCACTGAGTAAATTTTTTTCATTATCCGTGAGGACAAAATTTTCAATAGAGATATCGGTATCGGCGAGTTTAAAGCCGAGGTGTGATTGAAGATCCTTTTTCGAATAGAGCGATAGCTGTCCTTTCAGGTCGGCAATACCTTTCACCTTAACGGGCAGATCGGAATCGATACTTTTAAAAAGATCCTCGCCGTCCATCTTCAAAAGAGTGAGGCTACCTGTTAAATCACCCGTCGAGGTAAATGTCCCCTGCCAGGAAAAGGAAGAGGATGAACCATCTTTTTCTCCAGCGAGACTGAAGGAACCACCGCTCTGATTGTTGAGATTTTCAGGTGCAGAGCGATAATTTTTTACACTCAATTGAATGGAATTCCACGTTGAAGCCGGCTTCTCATCTTTCTGCTCCGGAAAAAATTGCACGCTTCCTTTATCTACGAGGAACAGGTCAATTGCCATAGAATAGGGGGCAACGGCAACCGAAGTCAAATGAGGAGCTGTGGCTTTTTCTTTCTGTTTTTCGGGCTGTTTGAGATTTTCCAAGAAGGATTTCCCGAAGGAACTGACTGTTGGTTCTTTGACAGCTATTTCAGTGAAGTGAAGAGTTTTGGATACCGGCTGCAGGTTACCGTTGAGTTGGGCTGTCGGCACAACGATGACGATTGTTTCGTTTTCCCGGGTAAGTTCGGCCGCTGAAATCAGTAGTTGAAAACCAATCGAAAGCTTATCGCCACTTTTGTTTTGTGGATCGAAAAGGAGATCAAGTTTTCCGTTGGCCCGTCCTTTTTTAAATTCCATGGGAAGGCTGAATGGTAGGTAGCCGGAATAGATGGTCAGATCTAGGTCATGAATATCGAGTGAGAGTTTTGTTGCCTGCTCTTTACCATCAGACTCACCCAGGCGGGCTTGGCCGGTAAGTTCCACAGGGCTTCCGTTAATAATTGCGGAAAAATGAGGGCGAAGATACTGGTCTGTTTGAAAGGGGATGTTGGAAAAAGTCGGGAGGTCGAGTTGGATGTTTTCAACTGTATGGACTTTTCCAGCTGGGGCATCATTGAAAGTAATTCTGCTGTTGGTAATCGAAATATTATTCAGAGATAAAAAAAATGGTAGGTTGTTGAAATTAAATAAATCCGATGGCTTACTGTCTTTTTTTGCGCCGAATATTTGTTGGAAATTATACGATCCGTCCAACTCTCTGGTGAGGTTGAGATCAAGTTTATTGACAGTGACTGTGTTGCAAACCAGGTTAAGACGCAAAAGAGAGACAGGTGCAACGTTTGCCAGTAGCGATTGAAGAGACAAAATAGTTGCGCCTGATTCCGAAAGAACTCTCAACTCTCCGGTTTCAAATCGAAAAGTAAATGGATTGAATGCAACGGTAGATGGAACAAGTACCAACCCTGTCTTGTTTTGGAAATGGTTCGGAAAAATAGTGGAAACGTAATAGGGGACACCAAAAAAACCTAAGACACAATAACACACGGCAATTATCACCACTGCGGCGACCCAGCCCAAGCCCTTGCTCGGGGAACGTCCCTTTCTTTTCGAAGTACTAACGGTTGGCGTTCTGGGAGTTGGCTTAGTGGGCTTTTTGCCAGGTGGTGTAGATTCTGGCGGTTGTATGGGGATATTGCCAAAATGATCGGACATAGCAGTTTAATCCAGATAGAGGAGTGTTTTTATTCATCGAATAGCGGGAGTGGTGGTCGACTTGGAACATAAGTCGAAACCAATTGATGACTATAGTTGATGATTATACTTATCGCATTGATTCAAATATGTAAATTGAAGATGTGCCGTGATGCGGATATTTTTAACAACTCAACTCGGAACCTACTCAAGACAAAGGTGTTCGATATGATAGAATGTGAGAAATTTGAGGGAAAATACTGTTAATATTGAATTCCACTGTGCTATAGTTCTATAAGCTGCACTCTTTAAAGTGCGCGCTGATGGGTATATCTTCCTTCACGAAATGATTTTACTTTAAAATAGACAAGAGATAAGCGCAGACGCAGACTCCGAAATAATTTCTAAGCTACTCGATAGTAAACCCTGATATGGTTCCAGAAAAACGAATCAAGCTTGCGATTTGTATTGTTCTTTTTATTCTCGGAACAGGAACGGTGGGGTATACCTTTATTGATGGGTATTCCCCTCTTGATGCTTTTTATATGACGGTTATTACTATTACTACTGTTGGCTATGGTGAAATCCAACAACTGTCTGAAGCAGGGAGAGTGTTCACTATTTTTCTCATTCTCTTCGGGGTCGGAAGCATAGCTTTTGCTGCTGGAGCCTTTACAGAACTGATTATTGAGCGATCCGCCAACCCAGACCGATGGAAAAAACCGATGGAAAAGAAAATCAGCAAGCTGAAAGGGCATACCATCATTTGCGGTCACGGCAGAGTTGGGGCGGCGGCGGCGGAACATTTTAAAAAGAACCATGCTCCGTTCGTCGTCATAGAAAACTCGCCTGAGTGCCTGAAAGAACTACAGGAATTGGGCTACTATTGTATTGAGGGTGATGGAACAAGAGAGGAAGTGCTGCTGAGGGCTGGAATCAAACGTGCCTCTTCACTCATCGCTGTCTTAAATTCTGACCCAGACAACCTCTTTGCCGTACTTACCGCACGTGAACTTAATCCGGTGCTACGTATAATTTCCAGAACCGAGCATGTCTCTTCGGAGTCGAGGATGTTACGGGCTGGGGCAGATTCCGTCATATCGCCGTTTGTCGCAGCTGGGCAAAGGGTTGCCGAGAGTCTGCTGTCAAAAGACACGCTGGTGAGCGGAGATCTGGAGAATGTCCATCAAGGCCTGATGAAACCGGAATGGTTGCAGGTTGGTGAACAATCAGTGATGATCGGCAAGAATGTTGCGGATATCTGCAGAATTCTGAACGCGGCTATTATCGGTATTCGCAGAAAATCTGAAGACACCATTCTTCCTGAAGACGATCGGATTGTTGAGCTCGGTGATGACCTGCTTGTCATGCACTACCCGGTTGATGCACATTCGGGCGTTGCCACCATTCAACCAAAGAAAATTGTTTTCATTGATGATAATCAAGTAATTTTGAGACTTTATACTCGTCTTTTTCAGAAAGCGGGTTTTAATATAATGTGTGCCTCAACTGGCCAGGAAGGGTACGATCTGATAGTGAAAGAGATGCCCGATGGTGTGGTGATTGATTTTCATCTCCCGGATACAACAGGCCTGTCAATATGTGAAAAGGTAAAAGCACTACCGGGACATGAGAACATAAAGCTTTTTCTGTTTACCGCGGATGAACAGGAAGACGTCAGAAAAATGGCTCTCGCAGCCGGAGTGGACAAAGTCGTTGTGAAGAGTCCTGAAGCCGGAGAGATTGTTGCCATGGTTTCCAAATATCTTGCGTGATATTTAAGGAAAATGAAAAAAAACCTTTTAATATCTGGCTATTATTCGTACATATAGAGAAGAGAATTGAAAAGAGATAAAAACGACAATGAGCAGAGTAGCCCGCAAAGCAGATGCTGAAAAAACATCGTTTGTCGAGGGGAGGTTGGACTCATTACACTTTCCGGATTACATGACCATATCGCACGACACCAGAATCTTTAAAGTACAAGACGCCAATGCTTGAGATCTTCAGATATTTTCGCTGGCAGGATTTTGTTGATATTCTTGTGGTGGCATTTGTCATTCACCAGCTCATAACTATCATCAGGGGCACGCGTTCCGTGCAGATGGTTATGGGGATTATTATTCTGACCATTGTCTATTTTCTCGCCAGTGTTTTGGATCTGTCTACGTTTAAATGGATCATGCAGACGTTTTTGAGTTCTATCCTGCTGATTGTTATCATTGTTTTTCAGCAGGATATCAGGCGGGCGCTTACCAGGGTCGGGAAATCACCATTTCATAAGCAGACAGATGTCGCCGACAAAGAACTGGAAGAGATCGTGAGGACCCTCTTTTATTTGGCGAAAAGACGTATCGGAGCCCTGATCGTCATTGAAAGGGAAACCAATCTTGGCGATTTTATCGAGTCCGGCTTTGAACTTGATGCCAGATTGACCAAGGAATTGCTTATCTCAGTCTTTATGCCGGTCTCTCCTCTTCATGACGGTGCCGTTCTTATCAGTGCCGGCAGGATCCTGCATGCAGGGTGTATTTTGCCTCTCACCCAAAATCCATATATCAATAAGCGTTACGGGACCAGACACAGAGCGGCGATTGGTTTAACCGAGGAAACCGATGCTGTGGTTCTGGTAGTCTCCGAAGAGACTCAGGAGATTTCCATAGTACGACACGGTGCATTGACAAAGGTTGAAGATGAGATCAGCCTCACCAACAACCTGAGGGCCATTTTTATCACTAAGAATGGTCCGTCATCCTCCTGGAAAAATTGGATGAAAAGATGAAAAAATTTCTTTCATGGCTCTTAAGTAAAATAACCAAAATCGATCTGGCCGATCTCATCTCTAAAGATTGGCTGCTGAAGTTTATCTCACTCGTTTTGGCTATTGGTCTTTGGTATTACGTCGGAGGGGAGGATCGGATTGATAAGATCGTGATGATTCCCATCGAAATTATTAACCTTCCGCGTGATCTGGTTATTTCAAATCAGTTTAAGAAGGAAATAGAGGTGACTGTGAGTGGTCCACGGTCAATGATTCTGGATATGAACAGCAGGGCCATAACAAGGCAGGTCGATCTCTCGTCAGCCACTCCGGGGACAATGGTTATTGAAAATGACAATAATCATATTCCGGTTCCGAGAGGCATCACCGTTCAGCGGGTGCAGCCATCATCCATCATCCTGTCTCTTGATAAACTTATTCAAAAACAGTTTCCTGTTTCGGCAAGGACGGTCGGAAAAGTAGCCGATGGCTATTATGTCCAAAAAATAAAGATGGATCCGGATGTCATAACCATTACCGGGCCATTCACTATCCTTTCCCCGTTTGATGAGCTTTTTACCAAGACGATAAATCTAGCTGGAATGAAACGATCGTCCCACCTTCAGGTGCCGTTACAACTTGATCCGGCGATTGTCGAACTTATCGGTGAAACCTCGGTGACTGCCGATATATCGATTGGGCTTGTGACGTCCACGAGGACCCTGGAAGAAAAGCTTGAGCATGTCGTCGTAGACGGTGAGGAGCGGCAAGTAAAACCGGATACAGTGAAAGTGACCGCCAAAATTCCCATAAAGCTTCTTACCAAGGACGTTGATCCGAAGAACCTTATCGTGGTGACAGCGACTAAACAGGAAGGAAGTGAACAGCTGAAAGTCCAAGCCATCCCGAGAGCCGATATAGAATTGCCGATTGAAATTCTCTCCATTATCCCGGACAAGGTTTCGTTGGTAGAGGATAAAACCAAGCAGGGCAATAAAACATCTCCGGTTTCAGGGCAGAGTGAGACGAACGTTATTGGAACAATGACGCTGGACAATGCCAAGGATACTGAACCGGTAACAAGTGGGGTTGAAGAAGTAGGGAGTGGTGATGATAAAACTCCGGCACAAAAAGTGCTCAAGACTAAAAAAACAAAACAAAAATTGATTAAATAATGCGAAAATTATTTGGAACTGACGGAATACGTGGGGTAGCAAATATCTATCCCATGACTACGGAAATAGCTATGCAGGTAGGTCGGGCAATAGCGTTTATAGTTAAGGACAAGGCGAAAGGACATCGAATAGTCATAGGCAAAGACACCAGGCAGTCCTGCTATATGCTGGAAAACGCACTCGCTGCAGGGATTTGCTCGATGGGGGTCGACGTACTCTTGGTTGGACCGCTGCCCACCCCGGGGATCGCCTTTATTACCACCTCCATGCGCGCCGATGCCGGGGTGGTGATTTCAGCCTCCCACAATCCTTTTCAGGATAACGGGATTAAGATATTCTCCAGCGATGGCTTTAAACTTCCTGACGAAGTGGAGGCGGAAATTGAAGATCTAATCTTCTCGCAGAAGATGGCTGCACTCAGGCCCGTAGCCGATGAAGTCGGCAAGGCCGCCAGGATCGATGACGCAAGGGGGAGATATATCGTCTTTTTGAAAAACACCTTCCCGAAAAATTATACGCTTGAGGAATTTCACATAGTTCTTGATTGCGCCAACGGAGCCACCTATGGCGTTGCTCCCCATGTGTTCACTGAATTGGGTGCGAAGGTTACCACTCTATCGGCGACGCCGGATGGTAAAAATATCAACCATGAATGTGGTGCTCTCCATCCCGAAAAGATGGCTGCAAAAGTTAAAGAACTTGGCGCCGATATCGGCCTGGCCCTTGATGGAGATGGGGATCGCTTGATCGTCTGTGACGAACATGGAGAAATTGTTGACGGCGACCATGTTATGGCAATTTGTGCCAAGGAACTGCTTCAACAACGTCAACTCAAGAAAAAGACCTTGGTTGCAACCGTCATGTCAAATATGGGCCTGGAAGTTGCCATGGAGAAAATGGGCGGGAAGATGGTTCGAACTGCAGTCGGTGATCGATACGTAGTGGAGTGTATGCGCAAAAAAGGATATTCGTTTGGTGGCGAGCAGTCGGGGCATCTGATTTTTCTGGACCAAATTACCACCGGTGATGGGATTCTTGCTGGACTGCAACTCCTTGCCATCATGAAAAAACGAAAGCAGCCGCTTTCGGAACTTGCCACAATTATGGAAAGTTTTCCGCAGGTTTTAAAAAATGTGCGTACTTCAACAAAAATCGATGTGGCGTCTATTCAAAATTTCCCGGAGACTATAGTAAAGCTCGAAGAAAAACTCGGCCGAAGCGGACGAATTCTGGTACGACCTTCCGGTACCGAACCTGTCATTAGGGTTATGGTTGAAGGTCAGGATGAAGTGATCATCAACGAAATGGCCGATGAATTGTGTAATTTGGTACAGATGGCAGACCGGAATTGATTTTAAACTAACCGAAGTTGTTTTTTTTACAAATTCTAGATTCCGGGTCAAGCCCGGAATGACCCTAGCCCGGAATGCAGCAATCAAGACTCGAGTTGGCCTGAATAAAAAGTACGCTTTAGTCGGATGATCCTAAAAAGTTAAATGTAACTTCAAATTGTTGGTGAAGAAAAATGGAAAAAATAAACAGAAGAATTATTCATGAATGGAGGAATTGGCTTCTGGAACATGTCGGTAATGACAATTATCAATTGACCCAGAAAGATACTTTGTCGGTTCACACGATTACGGCTAAGAGTAGCATGGATGCGGAAAATCAATGTCAACAAATCATTACCAATGCTAAACAAGAGGCCGGGGTTTTACAGCCGAATCAAAGTAGCGAGAAGGGTGAGGATTATAACCAAAAATAGTACGGAAACCGCATCGTTTGTCGCATACACAAGCACAATATATTTACATCAGTTCCATGATTCAACCTTTGGCATGGTTCCCATGCGTTGCATGGAAACTTCCTTCCGGATGCGTCGCATCACAGTGAAATGTGGAGCCAGTCACATATTTTTGCCCTGAACATAATTGGAACCTATACCAAACAACAAAAAAGCCAAAAGCAGACCCCTTTTTTTATTTTAGACCCCAATTATCCGGATTATTTCAAACTGGCTTTTAGATCAGCCAAGGTAATCATCAGTATCATAGGATCAAGCGAAGAAGCATCAAATCCAATATGTTGGTAAAACGCTTTGGCTTCAGCAGTCAGTAACTCGGGGGCAGAAATAGTTATGGCTTTTCCCATGGTGCAGGCGTTTGCATCGTCTTGCGTAAACGTGCATTAGGAGATGGTTGCCTCTCTAATTGCGCGAGAAATTTTGCGTAGGCATCATAGTTTGCGTGGATGATCGTCTGATTGTAGAGCGCCTCTTCTGCGGCTAAACGAACGACATCCAGAATGAAATCCGTACGATTTTTTCCGCGCACCTTGGCTGCACGGTCGATCAGATTCCGTTCTTCTGGTTTAATGCGAATATTCAGCGTCTCGCGTTTATTTGTTGGTTTCGGGCTAGTGTCCATAGATGCTCTCCTTTTTCGATTTGGCTACATTTTAACCAAATGGAATGACGATGTCGTTACATTTTTTCGTTCGAGAGAATCCGGTAATGACCTGCGTTGTTCTATGCCGAGTTTGGTACGGGTGGTGAAAGCGTCGCCGGATGATTACCTGGATATCCCGCAGACAGCGCAATCTGCGACCTTGCGATGAAATAAATTCGGAAAATACCGCCCAATGGGTGGGAAATCCTAACGGGAAGACTGAAAAGCAATAGACTGGTCAGTCTGATTGGACAGCGATAGAAGGCCGGTAGGGTGAAGAGGCGTATTGTGGTTTTGGCTATCTCCCCGACTGGTGTTCCTTCAGCCACTGGCGGATAGTGGCATTCATGAGGCTTTGCCAGCCATTGCCAGCCATTGCCAGCCGATTTAAAGGCGTCCGGCACGTCGATGTCGAAGCGGACCGTTGTCGATTTTTTATATGCTTTCCGCGGCTGTCGGTCAATTCCGGAGCGTCGTCGGCATCAATCCAGGTACTTGATGATTTTCTCTTTTCCGAGGTCATTGGCATACCTCATCGAAATAATGCGTTGGGCTGGGCCGCGTGGAGTCAGGACCAACTTGATTACTTCGAAACCTGACCCTAAGCTTCGTTAGTAGATTAGTGCCTCAGTAGGACCCTCTTTGTTCTTCAGTCATTTCAAGATGACACTTTATGGCCAACTTGTATAGATCGTGGACCCTGGGAGTGATGATGTCAATCTCTTTAACATACAAGGCCTTCAGAAGTTTTTCTATGCAGAGATGCCCTACGAACAATGACCACACATATTCCTTGTTGACGAATATATTCTGCATGGATGCATAGTTTGACTCCGATGATTCTACCCAATACGTTATAAGTTCATTTTTTTGTCATTCATTCCCAAAATCTTGAGTTTTGTCCGATTATTGTCTTGCCTTTCCTCTTATCCAAAATACTGTTACTAACAGGACCCAGTTTGTCAACAAGAGGAAAAAGAAAAAGAGGGTCCAGCACCAACAACAAAAGGTTGCAATGTGCCGCATAGAAACCAGCGTTAACCAGAGATATTCTACTCTTTATTCACCATACATTTCGGTGATTATTTTTCTTAACTGTGATGCTTCTGAAACAGATAACTGATCAATTTTCTGCCTCAAACGTTTTTTGCTGATTGTTCGTATCTGATCAACAGCGATTTCAGCTTGTTTATTGGCACAATTAATCTGTAGCCGTGTTCTCCATTTCGGGTGAAGTTTTGAAGTCAAAGGACAAATAACGACAGTTTCCAAATTCGTGTTCATTTCATCTTCGCTAATGACAACAACTGGACGGATTTTATTGATCTCACAACCGATGGTTGGATTCAAATCTGCAAAATAAATCTGGTATCGTTTAGGACTCGTCAATGTCTTCATCCTCCAGGCCATCTAGAAGAGTAGCATCATAATCGCTCCAGTCTTCATCCTCTTTAGCCATGGCTTTGTAGGTATCGTCCCAGGAAAGCTTGTCGTCATGTTTTTTTCGAAGGAGAAGACCTTGGTCGGTTTCTACGAGGACTAACGAGCCGGTTAACCCATATTTATTTAATAGCTTTTTAGGTAGGCGGACACCTAATGAGTTACCTATGGGGATTATTTTTATATCTCGAGCGCGTAATTGTTTTTCCATACCGTACCCTCGGAAATTAAGATTGTATTAAAATGTATGTACTGTAATTACATTATGGTGAGTTTGACGAAATAATGCAAGAATTTCTTCGAGCACCATGGTCGAGGAACAGGATAAGCAGTGATTAATGAGATGACTAATTGAGATGTGTAGTCTGATTCAGATGGCTGACCGGAAACGATTTGTTGCACGTATCGATTTGATTCTCAGCTCAGCCGATATGGCATCCTGGTTCCCATGCGCCGCATGGAACCTACCCCATGGATGCGTCGCATCCCGATAAAAAGTAAGCCGTTATTGTTAATCAAGAACCATAGCTGGACTGCGGCGCAGTCACAGGAGAATTACCATGCAACGCATGGTAACCAGGGAAAAGCCAAAAGCAGACTTCTTTTATGACCCATTTTCATGACATGATACCAAGCTCCTGGGTACCCTACGAGTAACGGTCTGGATATAGTCAGATCTTGTAACACATGAAGAATATAAGCGAAGAGCAGACATGATCCATTTTTCACTTGATGATCAACGTTTTTCCGCGGTCATTGGCATACCTCAATGAAATAAGGCGTCGGTCTGCGCCGCGTGGAGCCTAGTTCAACTTGGTATCTTCGAAGCCTGACCTCAAGCTTGTTCCATAATCTTTGGGATCCAAGAAAAAATTTTGCTTTCTGCTGCCACGAGGCATGCCATCATACCAATCCCCTGGGTACCGCTGTAATAGCTCGGATCGCCTTATATATCAAGTTCTGCGTAACTGGTTTTCATGTACCGCACGGAAATACACTGTTAGTGGGGTGGGATAAGACTGGTTCCAATGCGTCGCATGGAACCTACCTCATGGATGCGTCGCATCCCGATAAAAAGTAAATCGTTATTGTAAATCAAAAACCATAGCTGGACTGCGGCGCAGTCACAGGAGAATTACCATGCAACGCATGGTACCAGGGAGGAAAAGCAATAGACTGGTTCAGTCTGATTGGACAGCGATAGAAGGCCGGTAGGGTGAAGAAAAACCAATCGAATGATTGCCCATGCCGCTCTGGCCCACAAATTGGCAAGAGCGGCTTACTAGATAATGAGGGATAATGTAGCATTCGATCAGAAAAAGCATTTTACATGATATCTGGACGGGACGGCGAACCTGTCTTGGGGTTGGCGAAAAAACATCAAGCCTGATTGGCAACCGCCCCGTCCATGGGTTTTCGGGTTACTTTACCGCCCATGTCGTAAACCATCATAGGGTTGGTTTTAAACCATTTGATCTGTGAGGTTTTTATAACTTGGACACGGCATGGAACCGCTGATTTTCTGGGCCGCCAAATGGCGGAAGGGGCAAGATCGAATAATGGAATAAATCATCTACAAGCTTCGTTTCGAAAGCCTTGATCCTGATAGGTGACTGGTGCGGCGGAGAATCCGCCGACTCGAAAAAACGAAATACCGGGTGCGGCAAGGTGCTGAAAACCACCAACAGAGGACCATTCACACATAAGCCCTTGCAAGGGAAAATTGTGTTTTTTTCTTGAATGAGGGAGTTTATTCATTGATGAATTCGTAAAAACTTCGGCTTCCGATGGATAAGTAAAAAGCTTCATATTGGAGGCGTGCAATTTTTCTATCATTTCTGCGTACATAAGGTACGTCGTAATGATAGAAAAATTGTAACAACGAACAAGATGAAGAGTTTTTACGACGCCATCTTCATTGACAAGGGGCCTTTTAATGGATGACCCCAAACGACCCCACGCTTTTTTTGTGAGGGAAAGAAAGAGGTCCCGAATTATCAAACCAACCAGTTTTCCACGATCAATCCAGAGATTCGGGTAAAATGGTGGGTATTGCCGGTAACAAGAATTAACTGGTTGGCAAGGCTAATGGCTGCAATTTCAAGATCAGCAAGGGCCAGAGGCGTTCCCGACTTTTCCAGCTCGGCACGGATGCGGCCACACGCATAGGCTGCCTTGCTGTCAAAACCAAGGATATTAACTGCCGGCAAGAGAATATTCTGGAGGTTGGACAGATGATACTCCGGCCTGTCGCTTTTATAGGCTCCATACACGATCTCTGAAATAGTAACAGTGGAGATGTGCTGCTGTTTACGGGGAGTATCCGCTAATCTGGTCAGCAAACCAGAAGATGGCTGCTTTTTGAAAATATTGGTGATGATATCCGTATCAAAGAGATACATCGCGCCCTTCTCCCCCTATTCGCCGATGTTCACGAAGATCAATAACCGCCGAAGCCACTTCCTCAAAATCCGGCCATGAAGAGGCTACAGCCGCAAGCCCCTGGCGTTCTTGATACTGCTCAAGGATCTTCAGATCATCAAGGCTAACGATGGCCGCCACCGGTTTATCGCGCCGGGTAATGATAAATCGCTCATGCCCATGGGCACTTTTAGCGATGATCTCAGAAAGATGACTTTTAACATTGGCAACAGATATGGATTGCATGACGAACCTCCTCAAAAGAGAACAATAACTGACCGCAATGACCATTATGACCATTATGACCATAATAGATACATATTAGCCATGCGATGGATAACCGTCAAGTTTGATCATCATACGATGAGCGTCCTGCTAAACGGCTAATACAGATAGCGGGTCTAGCCACGACCGATTCTCTGTAGTTAAAATTGGGGAGTGTCCCAAATGTCGCTCAAAAAATATTGTAGACTAAGACGCTGTTTGTGCCTCAAAGAGATTGAATATAAACATCCTAAACTAACCGCATTCTGGAGTGTCCCTAATTTCCTCGTCGGTAAGAAAGTCCGGCTTGCCTCCGTTACCAAGGAGAATAGCGTGGTAGAGGCCACCGGTGAGATGAATGCGAGGTTTACGTGCCATGTTGGCAATATAGCTGAGTTGGTTAACTTGTCAACTTCGAAGCCTGACCCCAGGATTGTTCCGCGGTCATTGGCATATCTCATCGAAATAATGCATTGGGCTACGCCGCGTGGAGTCCAAACACCTTCCCGAAAAATTATACGCTTGAGGAATTTCACATAGTTCTTGATTGCGCCAACGGAGCCACCTATGGCGTTGCTCCCCATGTGTTCACTGAATTGGGTGCGAAGGTTACCACTCTATCGGCGACGCCGGATGGTAAAAATATCAACCATGAATGTGGTGCTCTCCATCCCAAAAAGATGGCTGTAAAAGTTAAAGAACTTGGAGCCGATATCGGCCTGGCTCTTGATGGAGATGGGGATCGCTTGATCGTCTGTGACGAACATGGAGAAATTGTTGACGGCGACCATGTTATGGCAATTTGTGCCAAGGAATCGTTTGGTGGCGAGCAGTCGGGGCATCTGATTTTTCTGGACCAAATTACCACCGGTGATGGGATTCTTGCTGGACTGCAACTCCTTGCCATCATGAAAAAACGGAAGCAGCCGCTTTCGGAACTTGCCACAATTATGGAAAGTTTTCCGCAGGTTTTAAAAAATGTGCGTACTTCAACAAAAATCGATGTGGCGTCTATTCAAAATTTCCCGGAGACTGTAGTAAAGCTCGAAAAACAACTCGGCCGAACCGGACGAATTCTGGTACGACCTTCCGGTACCGAACCTGTCATTAGGGTTATGGTTGAAGGTCAGGATGAAGTGATCATCAACGAGATGGCTGATGAATTGTGTAATTTGGTACAGATGGCGGACCGGAATTGATTTTGAACTGAACGAAGTTGTTTTTTTTACAAATTCTAGATTTCGGATCAAGCCTGGAATGACCCTAGCCCGGAATGCAGCAATCAAGACTCGAGTTGGCCTGAATAAAAAGTACGCTTTAGTCGGATGATCCTAAAAAGTTAAATGTAACTTCAAATTGTTGGTGAAGAAAAATGGAAAAAATAAACAGAAGAATTATTCATGAATGGAGGAATTGGCTTCTGGAACATGTCGGTAATGACAATTATCAATTGACCCAGAAAGATACTTTGTCGGTTCACACGATTACGGCTAAGAGTAGCATGGATGCGGAAAATCAATGTCAACAAATCATTACCAATGCTAAACAAGAGGCCGGGGTTTTACAGCCGAATCAAAGTAGTGAAAAGGGTGAGGATTATAACCAAAAATAGTACGGAAACCGCATCGTTTGTCGCATACACAAGCACAATATATTTACATCAGTTCCATGATTCAACCTTTGGCATGGTTCCCATGCGTTGCATGGAAACTTCCTTCCGGATGCGTCGCATCACAGTGAAATGTGGAGCCAGTCACATATTTTTGCCCTGAACATAATTGGAACCTATACCAAACAACAAAAAAGCCAAAAGCAGACCCCTTTTTTTATTTTAGACCCCAATTATCCGGATTATTTCAAACTGGCTTTTAGATCGGCCAACGTAATCATCAATGTCATAGCATCAAGCGCAGAGGCATTAAAACCAATATGTTCGTAGAATGCCTTGGCTTCAGCTGTGAGAGCTTGGACGAGCAAACCACGAATACCGATAATATCTGCAGCTTGAATAACTCGGTAACCTGCATCTCGAACCAGCGCTCGTCCCACTCCCTTTCCCTGAAAAGATAGGTCGACAGCCAGTCGTCCGAGTAAAACAACAGGAATCGGGTCTGGCATATTACGACGAAATCGACCAGTGGCCTCAATAACTGTAACGGCACTTGATGCCAAGGTATAATAAGCAACAACGCGTCGACCATCCCCTGCAACAAAAGTTCGGGACGCCCCCGTTTTCTGGTTCTTTCCAGCCCGTTGTTTGAGCCATGTGTCAAGGCTTTCCGCACCGGAGTTAAAGGCCTCAACATCGTAATAATCAGTCAGTGGCTCCGGCGCGGAAATTGTCACCCTTTTTCCCACGGAGCAGGAGTTTGCATCGTTTTTCGCAAACGTGCATTAGGACATGGCTGCATATCTAACTGCGTAAGAAACTTTGCATATACCTCTGGATTGGCGAGGATGATCGTCTGATTATAAAGTGCCTCTTCCGCGGCCGAACGAACGGCATCTAAAATGAAATCTGTACGATTTTTTCCCCGGACTTCGGCAGCACGGTCAATCAGATTGCGCTCCTCCGGTTTAATGCGAATATTCAATGTCTCGCGTTTATTACTGACTTCAGTGTGTGTATTCATGAGATGAACTCCTTCGTTGTTATTTGAGACACTTTAATCAGACGCAATGACATTGTCATTACAATGTTTGCAGTAATGGTAAAAAAAGAGGGTTAAGAGGGGTCAAGTTTGCTCTTGGCTTTTGTTTAGTATCGTTGTGATTTGTTCCAGATGTTTTTGCAACGTTCTGTCCTTGTCTTTCCGGGCTTTAATTCTCTCAACCGCACTGCTGACTGTGCTGTACTTACATATCGAAAAATGTTGCCCGACAACAGCAAGCGTTTGACGGGACCGTAAGCGAACAAGGTATATGGCCACATCTCTCGGTAAATTTTCTATGCCGCGTTTCGAGACAGCAAGAGTCTCTTTTTTTCACAAAGCATGGACAACAGTATATCCTTTTCCAACCAATCCCATTTCTCTGCAGTGGAGATATACCCATGGTGACTGCTATAGAAATAGTCCTGTAAATCCTTGCTAAGGCCTGCCCGTAGAGGGTTTCTGTGGATATAGCGTAATACTTCGAGAAGGTGGCTGTCCGCGTCAATAAGTACGGCTTTGTATCTGCCCCGAAAGAGCTGGCCGTCTTTGTCGCATGCAGCGGGATAAATTGCCGACAGGAGTATGAACCAGCAGCTGATAATGTTATGTGAAGTTCCGAATTATGTAAAGTCATACCCCCCTGTTCGGTGAACATCCTTGCCATTCCCGCATCCGGTTTTTCTGGTGACATGAGTGTTGGAGAGATGAGGATAGGATATCGAGGAAGCCTGGTTCCCATGCGCCGCATGGAACCTTTCCCATGGATGCGTCGCATCCCGATAAAAAGTGAGCCGCTCTTGTTAATGAAGAATCATAGCTGGACTGCGGAGCAGTCGCAGGAGGGTTACCATGCAACGCACGGAAGCCAGGGATAATAGCCTTGAAAAGCCACCAGCAGGTTTGACCCGGTATCATTCTCAGACCTCTCGTCACCCTTTTTCTGCAACGCCGTTTGATGGTTAATTTATCAATAATGATAGCGTGCCTGGAGGAAATCAATCCGGTCATCTGTGACCAGATAGACTACTCTGTGTTCCCTTGTCAATCGTCGTGACCATGTGCCGGGGGCAATATATTTCAGAGGTTCCGGCTTGCCAATACCTTGAAATGGATCACGCAGAATAGCTTCGATAAGGGTAAGTGCACGCAATGCAGTCTTCCGGTCTGTATCCACGCAGTGACGAAGATCCTCCCGAAACTCAGGGTGAAATACAGCGTCCCTGGAGTTTTTTATTGGCAAAGGAACGGATTTTTTCACCTTAACCCCAGTTCATTCTGGAGATTTTTTAGAGATTCTGGTTTTTCTGAGCGTTGTATTGCACGTTCAAGGGCGTCAAAAAGCCTTCTGGCGTTTTTGGGGGAGCGCAAGAGATGAGCAGTTTCCTGAAGATTTTCAAGCTCATCGGCGGCAATAAGCGCAACATCTTCTGCTCCTCTCCGACGAATAATAATGACCTCCCGGTCTACTGTTGCGGCATCGCAAAGGCCGGAAAATCGAGCGCGTGCATCTGTATAGGTGGTTTGAATTGACATTGATATCCTCCTTTTGAAATATTATGTACAGGAATACTGTACGACAAATGGTGCGGCAAATCAAGAGAGATGCAGCGAGTATCCGGTATAAAGAATTGTTTTTTGAAAATGACGAAAAGTTTGGGCAGGTAAGCGAGATACAAGACTATGAAAGGGTATTCTCGGACAGGCTAGAATAAATATTGGTATCGATGAGAATTGTATTCATTTCCAGAGATCATCGTCTATCTGCCGCGCATTGATATTGATCCCATGGTATCTCCTTGACCCTGTTATTTGCCTGCATCATGATTTTATCATATGCACTCATTCTGCTTTCTGTCAAAGCTGTTGAGATCAAGCTCCAGTTTTGGCTATAGCAAAAGGTTCATTTGTAGGTGATATTTTATGGAAATATCAAGGAAACCTTGATTCTAAGAAAGAGAAAAGCTATGCTTGAAAAGATATGAAATGGGATGGAGAGCCGAGAGCGGAACTCCATAGGAAGAGCCTATAAAAAAAAGACTTGATCTGCTCAAGGAATATGGGCCTGGAAGTTGCCCTGGAAAAGATCCGGTGGCAAGATGCTTCGGACGGCGTCAGGTGAAGGTTATCTCGTGGAATGCAGGCGAAAGAAATGGTATTCCAGTGGAGGCGAGTAGTACGGCTATCTCGAATTCCGGTTGACATCATCCCCGATTTCACCGAGACTGTAAAAAAACTTGGGGGAAAGTTGGGCAATTCCGGCCGCATCCTGCTACGTGCTTCCGGTACCGAACCGGTGATCCGGATAATGGTGGAAGGCCTTGAGCACGGTGAGATTAATGCCATGACTGATGAATTGTGTGGGTTGATTCGTAAGGCCGATGTAAATTGATGACAATGGTTTTTAATATTTTCAATTTTCAGCTGTGGTGATTGAGGCAATTTTAGAGGGAGTGTATCGTGAGTGATAATAAAAATCCAGCTGTCACCGTGTTGATACCTGCCTATAACGAAGAAAAAAGCATCGGCAATACCGTGCGCCGCGTCAAGGAATTGCACCCGGATTTCGAGGTGCTGGTCGTAGATGACGGCTCAACGGATAAAACAATGCAGATGGCCATGGATGCCGGGGCTAATGTCTGGCCGCATCCGTATAATATCGGCAATGGCGCGGCAATAAAATCAGGTTTACGGGTGGCCAGAGGCGAATGGGTTGTCATGATGGACGCGGACAGCCAGCACAATCCTGAAGATATTGCCCGGTTGCTGGAGTATAAAGACCAATATGATATGGTCATCGGCGCCAGAACAAAAACGTCCGAAACTGCCCTGCATCGTGATATGGCAAATTATTTTTATAATAAATTCGCTACCTATGTGACGAAGTTTAAAATAGACGATCTGACCTCAGGCTTCAGACTGGTTAGAAAGAGTACTGCCGCACAGTACATCTATCTTTTACCAAACACCTTTTCGTATCCAACCACCCTGACCATGTCCTATCTGCGCAGTGGCAGAAGTGTCAAATATTTGCCCATTGAAGTTAAAAAAAGAGTGGGTAAAAGCAAGATACGGCTTGTTGAAGATGGGATTCGTTTTTTTCTGATAATTTCTAAAATTGCCACGCTCTATTCACCGTTTCGTATTTTTTTGCCTATAAGTGTTCTGCTTTTCTGGGTTGGATTGGGATATTACTGTTTTACCTTTGTTACGCAAGGGCGGTTTACCAATATGTCGGCCCTGCTTTTTACAACGTCGATTATCGTCTTTATGATAGGCTTGGTTTCAGAGCAGATATCTCAGCTGCGATATGATCGGGTTAAATAGGCTAATCTATACTATTTGTTGGTTCAATAGGGAATTGGGTTTTTCGATCATTTGAGTTAAATTCCTGAATATCGGAAGTATAGCCGGAAGAAAGAATCTTTTGGCAATGATGTCCCTGTCTAAGGAAAAAAGCAAGTTGTATAAGAAGGATAATCCTATGGCTGTTTTTGCACCAACGGATGGTAATGCCCCCTCCTGTCGTTTGCTCATTTTGGTTGGATGGTGTTTCCTCGTGATACTCGTGATATATGGGGTGCATTTGCGTAATGTTGCGTATTGTCAGACCAAGATATATAAACCAATTCGTGCCGATGCTTTTGATTATTTTCAATATGCTAAGAATGTGTCATGGTATGGTGTATATTCGCGCCAGAGTAGACTTCTTGAAGGTCAAATCACACCTAAAAGTGATGCATTGAGAAGTCCAGGTTTTCCAGCTTTTGCCAGCTTGTTTATGCCCTCCTATACAATGGCGACCACTCCTAATACACCAATTAGAGATCCGGTGAGGTTGACCTTGTTGGTCCAGAGTGTAGTGCAATTCATAAGTTTTTCAGCATTAACAATAATGTTGATAAAATTTTTAGGGGTGGGCTGGAGTCTGCCCGGGGTAGTCATTTTGTGGACATTCCCGCACTTTATTTCGATGAATACCTACTACTTGTCGGAGTCATTGTTCATCAGCGTACTGGCAATATTTGTATTCTGTTACTGGCTTTTTTCCAGCAAACAGTTTTTGACTATTCCCGGTGCGATCATTTGTGGATTAGTTCTCGGGCTTATGGCGTTGATCAGGCCAGCAGTAGAATACCTGGCATGGTTTGTTGCCATTGGGGTGCTATGTCAGCGAAATAAAAATTGGAGGCCTGTCGTTTTGTTTCTTTTGGCAGCGTTGCTGCCTGTCATTGCTTGGAAAATACGCAACCTGACGGCTATTGGCGCGTTGTCTGATCCGACACTGATGATCAATGGTTTGTATCACGGCAGTTTCCCTGGATTTATGTTTGACGGGAAGCTCGAATCACTCGGTTTTCCATATCGTTTTGATCCACGAGCAGATGAAGTTAAAGCTGGATTAGGCGCAACACTTGCACTTATCGGACAGCGATTTTGGACGTCACCCTTGGAATATGTGCAATGGTATTTGCTTGGTAAACAGTTTTTCCTATGGCGTTGGGATATTCTTGCTGGGCAAGGGGATATATTTGTATACCCAGTGCTTCAATCACCGTATTTATATTTGCCCGATATGCAAATATCAAATGCGGCGAATAAAATGATTCATGTTTATTGGTTGATTGTCGGTTTTTGCACAGCGCTTTATATTGCAGCGCAGGGTTTGAAATCTTCTGGAAAATATAATCCTGTCTGGTTGCTTTTGGGACTGATTGTTATTTATTCAATTTTGCTTCATACTATAGTTGCACCGTTCCCACGTTATGGTATCCCATTCAAGCTACCATTAATATTGTTAATGTCGTTTGGTTTGAAAGAGTTTTGCATATGGTTAAACAACTCCAAAAAATCAAAGTTGCAGTAGTCTTGCCCTGTTTTAATGAAGGTTTGACCATTGCCTTTGTGGTTAGCGAGTTCAAACAAGCGCTACCTGATGCAGAGATTTTTGTGTTCGATAATGGCTCCAACGATGATACTGTCCTCGAAGCAACCATTGCTGGGGCTCAGTTTACACCGTCAATCGTCGTGGGAAAGGGAATGTGGTTAAGGCGATTTTTCGAGATGTGGATGCTGACTATTACGTTATGGCAGATGGTGATGGTACCTATCCTGCAAACAGGGCACCGGAAATGCTTACCATGGCCCTGAAAACAAAGGCTGATATGATTGTGGGTAAACGTTTGACTGCCTATGCAAACAGTTAGTCCGCTTGGGACATCACTGGGGCAACAAATGGCTTACCCAGACGGTTAACTATTTGTTTGAATCGGATATTCAGGATCTCCTGTCAGGCTATCGTGTAATGTCCAGACGTTTTGTTAAATCTTTGCCGCTTTTTTCTTCTGGGTTTGAAGTTGAAACTTGTATTGCGTTGCATGCGATAGAAGTTGATGCAAAAGTTCTTGAAGTTGCTATTGATTATTTGGCACGAGATGAGGCTAGCCATAGCAAATTGAATACTCTACGAGATGGCTTTCGTATCTTATTGGAGATTTTGACTCTCTATAAAGATCAGAAACCAAAAATAGTTTATGGCCTTTTTGCCACCCTTTTTTTTCTGTCGGGTTTAATTATAGGTGTACCTGTTATATTCGAATTTTTAAAAACAGGCTTAGTGCCTCGGTTTCCTTCGGCTATTTTAGCGTCAGGCTTATGTGTGCTCGGGTTTCTTGGAGGTTTTACCGGTATCATTCTCAGTGCAATTTCAAAACACCGACGAGAAATAAAAAAACTGTCATTTCTAGCAATTAGATAAAGGTAGTTAGGGCTGAGAACATGTATGGTAAACAACAGATATTTTTTTTTGCAAACGATGATTACCGTCATACTCGGCACAAAAGCGCAGCTTATTAAAATGGCCCCGGTAATGAAATGTATGCATGATCGGGGAATACCATATCGCTTTGTCCATACAGGTCAGCACTTGGAAACCATGGACGAGATGTATCGGGATTTTGGCATAAAAAGTCCGGATATAACCCTCTACAGTGGTCCCGATATTGTCTCTGTCAGCAGATCGTTGCTTGGTTCATCCGCATTCTAGTAAAGGTTCTGGTACAGCGAAAGAAAATATTTGGTAACTCCAAAAATGGAATTGTACTTGTGCATGGAGATACTCTTGTCAACTTTGCTTGGTGCAATCCTGGGGCGTGTTTGCCGGCTTTAAGGTTGGCCATGTCGAATCCGGTCTCAGGTCCTTTAATTACTTTCACCCATTTCCTGAAGAGATAACTCGAATTCTTGTCTTTCGACTTAGCCACATCCTTTTTGCCCGGGGCAATGGGCAGTAGATAATGTGTCCAAGATGAAGAAAAAGATAGTGAACACCAAGCTCAATACTTTGGTTGATACTATTCACTTAAGTCAGTCTCAAAAAAACAGAACTGATCATATACCTCAGTATTCTTTTGGTATTGTGAGTTTGCATCAGATATGAGAATATTTTCAAAAAAGAGCAACTTTTGCTTATTGTTAAATTGATTGAGAAAATTGCTGAGAAGCATCGTCTGCTCTTTGTTCTTCATCCGCCTACTATTAAACAACTCGAAAAATTCCATTTGCTGAAAAGGTTGCAGTCGCATAACAATATTGAGTGTATTCCACGATTGCATCATTCAGATTTTCTAACATTGTTACAATCAGCGGAGTTTGTTGTAACGGATGGGGGGAGTTTGCAGGAAGAAACCAGCTACCTTGGGAAGCCGTGTTTGCTTCTGCGAAAGACTACGGAGAGATTGGATGGGGTAGGTGAGAATGTAATCTTGTCTGAGTATAAAGAAGATGTGATAGAAAATTTTATACATAATTACAAAAAACACCAACGATTAGGTAAGAAAATAGAAATAAGCCCATCAAATAAAATTGTGCAGTCAATTCTAAGTTATGTTTATTAATCTGCTTGTTGCTTGTCGGACATTGACGCATTTGAGAAACATCTAAATACAGCCTCATAATTGATTCTATACAATTTTATGACTGCATACCAGCATACAGATTAACAGCAAGAAAAATGCGAACAAAAATACCCACAACTCTTCTAACTATACTCTATAAGATTCTCAAGAGATGAGGAAGAGGGAAAAACAAAATCTGTTGAAGAATTTGTTTGAAAATTCATCCCCGGAAAATATGTCATTACGCATTCATTTGATTTGTAAGCGTTATTACACAAATAAAGATTTGCTCCAAGATTGTTTTGGTCGCTTGTATCACTTGCCTATGGAGTTATCGCGCCAGGGCATTCAGGTAAGCGTCGATGCGATAGACTATAGAAATGCATACGGTGAAGAGGTCGAAATGGGTAATGTCTTGTTTCGATCCATTCCTGCTGCTTCCACCAAACTGTTTTCCATTCCATTGTACTCTCTACCACAACGCTTTGGCGGTAAAGCCTGACATCATCATAGCCAGTGGCGATAGTCATATTGGTTTTATGGCCATGCTGATCGCCAAAAAGATGGGTGTCCGCTTCGTTTTTGATGTCTATGATTATTACCCTGTCTTTTCAGGAAACAAGATCCCTGGAATGAAAACGATGTTTCGCCGTTCAGTGGAAGGGGCGAAGTTAGTTTTATGTGCAAGTGAATCGATACTAGAGAAATTGGCACCCTTGAATGCGACGAGACTGTTGGTTGAAAATGGTGTCGATCCGGAATTGTTTTGTCCTTCGGATATGTTGCAGGCCCGAAATGAGCTTGGATATACGTCGAAAAATCTGCTGATTGGTTATTTTGGTTCAATTGATTGGGCCCGTGGTCCACTGTTGATCGAGGCTTGTCGTATACTTAGAAAGGAGATACCTTCATTGCATCTGCTTTTAGCGGGTCATGTAAACAAAGTTGATTTTGCGGAACCCTGGATAACTTATTTTGGGGAGCTGCCCCAGACTGATTTGCCGAGGATGATCAATGCCTGCGATGTTGTGACTGTCCCATATGAAAAAAATGAGTTTAACAACATGTCAGGTGCTTGCAAGATAGCTGAATACCTAGCCTGTGGAAAACCGGTCGTTGCGACGCGTGTCTCCGACCACGAACAAATCTTCGAGAAAGCACCTAATTCTCTTTTGTGAACCGAATCCACTCTTTGGCCGAGGCCATTCGAAAGCAGTTTGAAAATCCAGAGATAGTAGTCTTTTCGAGCCATTTGAGTTGGCGTAGTATTGGATGGAACCTTTTTGCATCCTTACGAACCGCTATGAATTCACCTTTTTAAGCAGGAGAATTAGGGTGCTGAAAGTGTTTGGAACATTCACCTATCTCCTTTCAGGCTCCCCAATAAATAAATACGTATTGTTTCAGTGAATGTGAAGATTTATTACCAAAGCCACCATAAAAACTTTTAAGACAATTCATGCCGGTTAAACCCGGATGTGTTAATAGCCATTTGGCAGAAGACCATGATTACGATGACGTTTTATTCCTTGCAAGAAGTAACTGTTTTTCCCTTATATCGTTTCAAGATAGAATCGTCCTCCTGCAACCCGCCGTGCTCTGGCGAACCGCCGAGATTAACGAAGCCCTGGGTGTGGTGTAAACAATTGCATCGGGAGAATATTTGATCTCAAATCCTGCTTGAGCTGCTACGCCAGGACCTTCTCTGTCCCCTCCGGAAAATAATTTCTCGTTGAATATACCAATATTTGCTATTTGTGTTTTAGATGTGAAAAGATTTGCAGTTGCCGTAAAGCTCCATCTTGGCATTTTCCCTGGTTGCAGAAATCCAACTAAGTACTGGTAGCGCTCAACTGCCGATGGATTTTCCGAAAAAATAATTTTACTTCACCACTAACAATATGGTTCTCTTATTGGCTGTTAAGGCTGGTGACATACCTTGACAGAGTCAGCAGGAAGCGATCTGGTATACAATCGGCATCAGTGAATGCAAGTATCTTCGCCATGAGCTATATAGAAATACCGGCATTATGAATGCTGCATAAGAACCAGGAGTATGGACAAAACTACAAGACGTGTAAAATTGAAAATTCTGGAGTTACACTAATGTTCGGATTGGAAGCATTATCAACGACTATAACTTCGTAACGATTCTGTGGATAGGTTTGGGCAGCAAGTGCGGCTAGGCAAGCTAGATACCATTCTGATCATTAGGGAAACGGGAATTATAACCGATAAGCTTGCTTAAAATTGAGACTATTCAAAGTGAATTTCTCCACCAAACGCCATACATTATCCTAAATTTTTAGCAGATGATTGGGTTGTATAAGATATTTATATGTTTTGCCCTTCATAATTCCGGCAAGCTTGGCACCTTGAACTTTCGCATTAAAATTAGCCTCAATGTGTTGTCTACCAATATTCAGCATGGTTTGCCATTCGTCGACATGTTGAATTAGCCATTTTTATTTTCATTACAAGTGCGTTTATATTACGTTCACCCACAAGCCAGTTGTTCATGCCATAAATTAGCATGATCATCGGGATATCACAATGGTTTGGACTTATAACGGGTATACCAGTTGCATCATTTCTATAAGTAATTACTGGGGCTCCTCCCTCACTGTCACCATCGGAATACATCACACTAGGTGATAGAAAAAGATGATGTTTGTAGGATTCTTCCAATAAACGGGAGTAGGGTTGGTAACCAAGCATGGTAAAGGTTGTTTCAAATTATTCTGTTTGATTGCTTTTAGAATAGAAGTTTTCTCTTTTCTGACTCCGGGGGCCTTGGCCTGCATCACCTTAATGATAAATGACATTTCTCCAAGTTGACTTGATCCTTTATTTTTCCCAGAGCATGTAAAGCATATGGTATTCCTTTTTTTTCCACAACTGGCTGCTATAAGAACACGAAAAGGTTTGTCAGGATGCCACTTCCTGGGTTTAAAGAGAATTTTGTCCGTTTCAACACCTAAATGATGTATCTGCACTTTTTCTGCAGGGCATCCAAGTGAGACAAGAGATTGCGCCATAAATGGACCTTCACATAAAAACAGATCCGCATTGGAAAATAAATAGGCATATCTTTTTTTCCAACCAGGATTTTCAGTTGGTAACATGTTAACATCATATCCATAAAATGTGACAACATGTTTCATGCCGGTTTTTTTAGCAACGCTGATGTTAGCCCAACCAATATTACCAAAATGGGAATGCAATACCTGAGCATTTGTCTCTTTGGTAATCTTTTCAAGAAAGCCTAGGTGTCGCCTTATTCGAAGGTATCGTAATCCCTTATCCCATAAGTATCGTAATTTCGAATTATCTTTTGAACAATGAATGTTTGGAACCAAAAACTGTTTTAGGTTATTTTTTCGCTCACAGACGATATGGGAATTAATTGCAACTGAAGGAAGATGTTTAACTTGATTATACAGCCAAGTCTGCGTCTGAGGCAACCACGTTGGCATGCTATGTATAACTATTAATGGGTTTGATAATGAATCATTTATGGACAACGCAGACCTCTTTCTTCAAAAGCATGTTTTTTATTTCATAAATGAGATTTTTTTGGCAGAACATAATTAAACTAAAATATACAATCATACCAGTCAGCACTTGAATAACTAATAATATCCATGCCGACATGTTTTTTATTAGTTCACTTGATAGAAATACTGCGAAGGCCATCACAATGCTCATCCAGAATGATGGCCACATGCTAGCAATATATTCACGTAAGCAGGGACCAAGTGTTGTACGTATCAAAATCAGATAATTGAATATGGAATAAAAGCACATCAAGATAGCAAAAGCTATCGCAACCCCTATCGTGCCGCCTAGTTTTGCGCCAAGATACAAACCAGGAATCTGTGTAAACATTAATATCACATTCCATTTAAAACCCAAATCTACTCTACCTTTTGATAGAAGCAACGCGCCGACCGGATTACCCGTGGAACGAAGCAGGCCCACAATAGATAAAATCTGAACCAATATTATGCTCGGAAGCCATTGCTCACCAAAGATTAATGGGATAGCAAGAGGCGCTATTACGGCAAGTCCTCCCATCAATGGAAATTGACCATAGACAATAGCTGTAAAACTTTCAGGTATCCATTTTTAAGGTTATCTGGATCGTTCTGAATTATTGAAAAAACAGGAAAAGCTACTTTGGTGATTATTGGATTTATTGAAGATGATGGTCTAATTATCAAATTATAAGCTAGGGTATAATATCCTAGAGCCTTTACTCCTAGCAAAGAACCTATAAGTAGATAATCAAGGTTGGAATTAATATAATTTGCTGTTTTTTCGCCCATCTGGTACAAGCCAAAACTGATGTATCCATGTAAGTCTTTTTTTGAAAACTGAAAATCGGGTTTCCATTGGCACCACCCTCCCCAGCAGAGCAGTATCACTTTTAGCAGCGCCCCGACTAAGTATCCCCATATCAACGAGAAGATACCAAAACCAGATATTGCTAAAAAAATAGCAAATCCAGCAGAGGACAAAGAACAGGCTATTTCAATGTTTGCCAATTTCTTAAATTGTAGATCTTTCTGAAGGAGAACTTGAAACTGCTGGCCTAAAGGGGTTATTAAAAAGACTAACGCGCTAAGATACAATAAATTATTTAAGCGAGGCTCGTTATAAAATGCTACGACAAGAGGTGTGAAGATTACAATAAGAATAAAAACTATAATGCCCGCCAAAATATTAAGCCAGTAGAGTCCTGAAAGGGCCTCTTTTGTAGCGTCCTGGCGGTGGATAATGGCATTTGATACACCCATATCAGCAAATATTTGGGCGAATCCTATCACTACCATGACCATCCCTAGTAAGCCAAAATCCGAAGGTGCGAGAAGTCTTGATAAAATAGTCAGAGTGACAAACTGAAGCGCTGTTACAATTAAAATTGATACACCGCTCCATTTTATTCCAGAGACAGCTTGTCGTTTTAGATTCACTTAATTTTACTCGCACAACAGTATAATTTTACACCTTTTTAGAGACATGCAGTATTATCCCAAAATAGGTTATCAACAGGGTTCTGTTTCGAGGACACCTCACTGTGGAAAACGTCTCAGGCTTTCCTCACTACAATCATATACATCCATGTCCATTTTTCTGTTTTATCAATTTTATCCAATAAAAATGCTGTACCTTGAAGTACCAGGCATAGCGCATCAACAATATATAGCCAGCGCAATGGCCCCCAATTGAGACGACAAAGGTTATAGACCAGCAATTGCCCAAATGTAACCCAAAAACCTGAAAGTGATTTTATTTCCAATACTTTAAATCCTGATTTTTCGAATAAATAAATCAATCCATATTTTGTGAAGCGATAAAAATATCGAGGTTCTTCATGAACATGCCAGATGAAAGGGACGCTATAAATTGCTATCGCTCCAGTGCGCAAAACCCGGTAACATTCTCGCAATGCTTTTTCTGGTTCTTCCAGGTGTTCAAAACTGCAGTGCAAAGAGCACAATCGAATTTTCCATCTTCGGCAGGTATCGCATATGCTGTCCCGAAACGATCGATGTTGGATTTATTATGTTGGGTTTTTTGATGGTCGATTCCAATATGTTTGGAAACATAAGGAGCAAGTAATTTCTTGTATGGTTTTTCGCCACAACCGATATCAATGCAGTAACCAGAAAAATAGATCGATGCAAGTTTCTTGAGTTGTCGATCATGAATATAATTAACCAGAATGTTATTTAATTTTTTTGCCACTCGTAATACCATTCCGCTATTTTAGGATCTTTTAGATATTTTTTGTCGATATTTCTTGTGTCTCCAGTAGTTATGGCCGGATTTCCAGATACAATTTCAAATTCATCAACATCCCTATTAATAATGGATCCAGCAGCAATCAAGGCCCCTTTGCCAATAGTGACACCAGGAAAGTATTATGGCGCCAGCTCCTACAAAGACATATTTACCTATTTATTACGCATCAATATGATAACCTTCTTTATCTTGCTCTGCGATCTCTTGGTAATGCTGACCATATAAGCGGATTGCAATATGTGAGCTATGTGTGTATACACCATTCCATCCAAGCTAATTGTGTGCCCTCGCCTATTTCCAAACAACCTGTTCCATCAAGTACTGAATAATGCCAATAAACACATTTTGCTGATTTTTATCTTTTTGGGATAATTCATAAATACAGTATCACTGATGCGAGTTCTTGACCTCCAAACTCCGGTAGAATCACGATATCCCCATATCATACATGGAGCCTTTAATTTTCTGATGGAAGAGTATAACTTGACCTCGGGCATAAATGGTAAATCGTTTCAAGACAAATAGTTTAAATTTTCTGACGATATTCATTCCAAAACACTCTTAATCGCCTTAATAACATCTTCAACATCTTATTCGTCAATTTTGCTGAAATGGGCAAACTCATGGTCTGCCTTCCAATGTACATGGCATTAGGATAGTCTTCAGGTTTCCAGCCAAATTTCTTTTTGTAGTAAGGATGCTCTGGAATGCTCAGGTAATGCACACCTACGCCGATGTTATTGAAGGTCATAGCATTTAAGAAATCATCCCGTTGATGCCGGTTTTTTCCTTATCTATCAGAACCGTATAAAGATGATGGGCATGTCTTGTGTCGGATTCTACTGGTGAAGGAAGGGTTATCGGTAAATAATCTAGAGCCTCATTGTACATGTTCCATATCTGTTGTCTGCGTAGCCAGTTTGCTTCAACTCGCTTGAGCTGATGGATGCCGATAGCAGCTTGCAGATCCATCATATTATACTTGAATCCGCATTCAACCACATAATAGTGTTTGTACCCTTCGTCACTGAAGCGTTTCCAGGCATCCTTGCTCATACCGTGAAGGGCAAGTATCTTGATACGTTCGGCATCCTTCTCATTCTTTGTTAGAACCATACCGCCTTCACCGGTGATAACGTTTTTAGTGACATAAAAACTAAAACAGCCAAAGTCACCAAAAGTCCCCGCTTTATGCCCTTTGTATTCCGTTTCTATGGCATGTGCGCAATCTTCTATCATTTTTAAATTGTATCGTCCTGCAATATTACCTAGTGCGTCCATATCGCAGGAACGACCGGCAAAGTGTACGGGGAGGATTGCTTTGGTCCTAGACGTAATCTGTTTTTCAACCTGTTCTGGATCAATATTCATACTTACAGGATCAATATCTGCAAGCACCGGAGTGGCTCCCGAATGAATGATAGCATTGACTGTAGAACAGAAGGTAAGGGGGGTGGTGATTACCTCATCTCCAGGTTTGAGATCGGCCGCAATCATGCTAAGGTGCAAAGCAGCAGTGCAGGAATTAACGGCAATTGCACGCCGTATACCCTTATATGCCGCGAAGTCAGTCTCAAATTTAGCCACTTTAGGGCCAGTGCCCAGCCAGCCGCTTTTCATGCTTGCAATAACTTCCTGGATTTCCTCATCCTCAATGGAAGGTGCACCAAAGACCAGAAAATTGTCATGAGAACGAACAGGTTTGTTCTTTTCATTCGCGATTAACATGGGAGTTACTTCCTCAATTTGCTGATTTTCAACAAGTGTCGTTTAAATAGCTTTAATTACTCTTATTGTCCTGCCTTAGCCATAGTACAAAATTGGGGCGATTGTTTAAGTTTGGGGCAAGTGCTACGTATTCATCGATTGTTAAAGTCAGGGTGCGTATTTTTCTTTTTATGTACTTTTCTGTTTTTTGGGTCAGGTCCCGAAGGTTGTTCTTGTCAATGTCGCCAATCAATACAAGATCTATGATTCCGGTATCTTTTCCTTCAGCATAATCATCAACCAGAAAAGCTTTTTCGAGATTTCCGAGCCGTATGATGATTGAATCAAGTATCTGTCCATACCCAAGGCTTTTTTCACCATTGAATGCAATTCATTGAAAACAGGGTGGTTGCGGTTGGCCGCGAATAGAACCTGCCTACCTTCTTTTTTTCTTATTAGAATGCCTGTTTCGGCAAGATTGCTGAGTTCTTCTTTAATATGACTGGGTGATGCTTGAATTCGTCAGCGAGTTCTCGCAAGTACGCATTTCCTTTCTGGGTTTAGAAAGAGTCGCATCAAGATGCGGATCCGCATCTTGGAGGTTATAAGGCCTGAAAAAATTGTTGTGCATAGTGATATTGTTCTACTTTTAAGAACATTATACGGAAGTTGGTAGATCAATGTAAATAAATGTCAAGAAAAAATTGGATGAAGGGTTGTTCAGATTAAATACAACAGCTATTGGAATACTTCCTAGTAAATTAGTTCTGTCAACAATGCTGAAAAAATGAGTATCCACCAGCACTCAAAAGTTTCTCAGTATCATTTTGAAAAAAAGAAGAAACTACTGATTTATCCGAGTCACTGAGTTGTTGATAGCCGTTTTGAGTAAGGTCATCTCGCAGTAATATATGGCTAATTCCTTGATCCAGTAAGTCCTTTTTTAAGAGAATTGTTTGGTGATGGAGAAGCGAGAATATCTGCAAGTATTCCTTCTTTGAACGGCCTGTCGAATATTGGCTTGAAGTTCATGTAATAGCCACGATTTCCAAGGAAAACACAAAGAACGGTGCTGTCACGTTCCAAATGTTCATTTGCATATTTAATAACCGGATATTCAGGGCGGAATCGAGTGATATATTGTTCTCTTGTGGTGGTTCCACGAATATAAGAAAGTGGTTGGATCGTCTGGAACTGTTGTGCAATATAATGGGCATTGTAGGAGAACATAGCAGTAAGAACCACAAGGCCAAGCAACATGGCACTTCGATGGAACCAAACTGATTGGATTTTGGAAATGGTAGAAAAAATATTTTGTAAGCCAAAAATTGAAAGCAAAACCAACGGCGGAACAATGCACACTATATATCGGATTCGCATCGATTCCTGAAAAAATGTAAAGAAAAAGAAGCAAAGTGAAAAAGCCAGCAGGGTGTATTTTTCAAGCTGCAAGGAGCGAGTGGGGGATTTTTTTAAAAAAGCAAAAAAAGGCAGGATCAACAGAAACGGATTAAGCCTTCCATCAAAATAGCGGGGGTTGTCATCTTGACCTTCAAAGAAAAAACGTACTGGGAGCAGGAGGGCCTGCCACCATGTTTCGTGATATAAAATTTTTCGAGAGGCAAAAACACCACTTCCTCGGCTTGCTAATTTGTTTGAATATTTCAATCGAGTTATTTTGTTCGGGTTCTTCTTGGTTGATGACTTTTGTGGGAGTCTTTTGAAAAAGAGAATTATGAAGAGGATAGATTGGGTTGCCGGTCCAGGCATAGTTCCTGATAAGCCAGGGTGAGAATGCAAGCAAGAGTGGCCAGAACAAAGAGGAGGCTGAATCCTATACTTTTACTGCTACTTCCCTTTGCATTATCACAGGAGCGAATATAGAGAACAGGGATAAACAGAGGTAACAGGAATATATTAATCAGACCATTATATTTGGTCCCGGCGGCAAGTCCGCAACAGATACCGGCTAAAAACAGATAGCGTAGTTTGTAACCGGAATTCAGCCATCGAAAAATAAGCAATAAGTGAGGCGGTTGTGAAAAACATCAGCCCAAGATCAACATAGACAGTGATGGAGAGCTTGACGATTATCGGAATTGAAAGAAAAAAAAGGCTGCCGAGTAGAGCATAGAGTGAATTTGTTCGATTTTTCAGATAGTTGAAAATCAGCAATGCTGTCAGCAGGGCAAAAAGAAAATGGAGATACTTAGGTATAATGTCATTGCCGAAATACAGAGGGATCATGTAGAGCAGATCCAGGTTCATTGGGTAGTAGGAGAAAGGTATATTCGGTATTTCGTAAATTCCGCCATGTTCAATATAGAGTTTTGGTACAAAGAGATGATGGGTCAAGGCATCTCTGCTAGTTGGGGGGACACTGGCGAGCACTGAGATGCATATGATGCAAATCATAAGGACGCATGATAGTCCAAGTAAGTAACAAAAATATTTTCTTGCTTTATATTTATTCCAAAAATTATTTATATTGAAAATAAGTTTATTACCAAGAGGATGAGATATTTCTGCGGTGTTGCTGTTGCTTGTGTCTTCGACCAGTAGAGCATCGTCAACAATAGATACAGGTATGTCGTTGTAGGTTTTTGTAATGGTTTTCTCTGCATTATTGGGGGGCGGGAGAACAACTATTTTTTTACCATCAATCATGTTGTTTAGATTATTACCTTGGATGTTATTGATTGAGATCCTGAAGAGCAGATGACGGAATGGAGCCAATATAGACCTGACCGTTAACAATATAAGCAGGAGTCGCAGTAATGCCTGATTGCAGCCCTTTTTGAATATCCGTTATCAGCTTATTGTATAATATAGGCGAGTGCAAGGCGGCTGCCATTTCTTCTACCGGGAGACTAAGCTTTTTCCCCAATATATTTAGATCAAGAGAGCTTGCGTGGCTGGTTTGGACGTATCTATAGAGTTCGTCATTCATTTGCCAAAATTTTTCTCGACTGATTGCATAGATTGCCAGAAGTGCCATTTCGCCTGAACCGACATGAAATGGTTTGCCTGCTAAAATAGGATTGTATCTGTGGTCAAGAGGGAAATTGCGATGAATAAGTCTGATTTGTCCCGGATATTTTTCCACCAGTTTACGAAGGAAGTAATGTGATTTGCCGCACTGAAAGCATTGGTAATCAGTAAACTCTTCGATAGTGAGTTTTGGCTTTTCCGCACCTATCCAGGGATGCCCGTCCTCGGTTAGTCCGGTTGCGACTGTGGAAAAATTTGAAGGGTATTCATGGATCCAGTAACGGGGCAGGAGGACGTGTGTTACGGTGATCAATATAAGAAGAAATAGGATTGATATTTTGAGAAACCAGTTCGTTTTGATAAACGGAATTGTTTCCTTAAGGCCTCTCGCTAAACTCTTTTTATAAAATCGATTTCTTATAATACATGGGTAAAAAAAAAGCAGGAAGCTTATGGTGTAACTCAGTATACACATCAGACAATAAGAATGTATCTTTTTGGCAGAAATAACTCCCAAGGTTATTGCAATTATAGAATAAATAAAACCGAGTAGTTGAAGAATACTCCATATTGGCAATGTGTCATCTGTATGTTTTCGAACAATTATAAGGAGAGAAACATAAAGCAGGTAGCCAAAGAGACCCCAAAGCGCAACCGGAATGCCGAACATAATCGACCATGAGCTTTGCGCAACGGTATCACAATTAAATGAAGGAGAGATTGCACAGAAACTCGCGTAAGTGATATCTGTATAATTTTTATAATGAGTGAATGCTAGATAGGAAGTGTCTACTACTCCGAGAGTGGCTAGTAAGATTGCAGGGATAAAATAATAATTATAATGAAGTGCTTTTTTCATCTTACTGGTGCATAGAAGTGGTTGATTCCGCATATCCATTGATAATTTTTCGTAATTTGTCTGCTGAAAAAATTTCCATACCCATTATTATCGGGCTGCTTAGACCCGTTTCGATCTCTTGAACAGAAAAATTTGTTACAATCTCAGAGACTAGTCTGTTTTTGGCTGGAATATTATTCTGTCGAGTATAAATGTCAAGGAAGGCGAGCTTAGAGCTCATGTTCCTTGACATAATCGAGTCGTAAGCATTGAGATATTTCAATGCTTCTTTGTAGTTGCCGGAATTTTTGTACGTTATTGCCATAAGTAAACGAAGGTTGGCGTTGGTAGGGCTCAGATCAGTTAAATCTCCTAGTAACTGCATCGGAGCGGTGACATCAATTTCTTTGTTGAGTATGATAATGTTATATAAATAGTGATAGTCAGCATTGTTTTTGTCTGACTTTAAAAGTAATTCTACGTTATCCTGAGCTTCCTGCCATTTCTGTAATGAAAGAAGTGCGAGGGTCATGTTAAATCGAGCCAGGTTGTAGGAAGGGTCTAGGTTTAAGGTTTTCTTGAAGAACGGTATGGCTTGTTCTGGGCGGTCTGTGAGCAAATAAACAGATCCTACACCGTTTATCGCAGCACTTTGTGCAATTCGTGGCAGGGGTGCTGTATCTGAAAGTTGCTCTGATCTAACGTATAAAGAGAGAGCTTTGTTGAATAACCCGGCCTTCAAATATACGTTTCCAAGGTTGTACATTGCCCTCGCATTATTAGGTGCTTTTTCAATAGCGTCCTGCCACAATGTCTCCTCGGATAGCCATGCCATGTTCCGTATATATGTCCCGGTACTAAAGGTCAAAAGTAATGTGATGCAGAAGGCTGCAAGGAGACGAGAAAGGAAAGGCTTCGTCCCGTTATGGTATACAGTCTGTTTGATCAGGTAATCAGACACTGGCACAAAAAGAAACATTGTAGGAAGATAGTTGCGGTGTTCAAAAAAAAGTTCGAGGGGGATGAGAGTTGATTCTATCAGATGATTAAGAAAATAAAAAAGAATTGCGAAAGCAATAAGAGGCTTACGTTTGTAATAAAATATTCCACAGGAAATTAAGCTAATAATAAAGATGATGGCTGGAAGCGTAGTCCATGGGGTTAATAAAGATTTTGAGAGAATGATGTCATGTTCTAAGGAAAGCCGAAAAGACGCAGGGTAGAAGAACTGAGAAAGGTATGTAACCAAAATTCTCGGTTCTGTAAGAAGTCGCTCTGAAAGCGTGAAGGGACGTGCTTGATACCCTTTCAGTAATGATACCAGATCACTTTGAAGGACATACGAACAGAGGAAAAAGATGATGGCGAGATTAACAAATGCTATAAAATATTTCTGGCCCTTGGTTAGAGAGATATCTTTCCGGAAAAATATTATTTCAATTAAAATAAGGGAGAACGGAATAGTTGCTGCGTTTTCTTTTGAACCAATCGCAAAAAACATGCTTGCTATCACACAAATAAAAGAAAACAGTCTTTTCCTGAACGAGGTCGATTTTCTCAGTTTTAAATAAAAATAGATTGCCAGAATGTAAAACATCGCAGCCAGTGACGTCATACGTTGAACGATATACGTTACTGCCTGTGTCTGGATAGGGTTGAGTGCCCACAAAAGAGTCGCGAAAAGTGCAATAAACGGCAGAATCGGTTTGTTAAGCGTATTGGCCAAGGCGGGTGTATTGTAAAGTTCGAGCAGGGTAAAAAATAAGAATATTGCCGTAATCGCGTGTATCAAAATATTGATACAGTGATATCCATAAACATTATCGCCACTGAAGTACCAATTGAGGGCAAAGGTAAAATTGGAGATCGGGACGGTAATAAATATCTCTTGTTAGGAGACATGGGGGGGGCGAAAAAAGTATTGACCAACGTCTTCGGTTTTAAATCTGTAATTTGTAAAGTTCTATTAGTTAGGATGTTGTCAATATCATCAAAATGCCAGGAAGCGTGAAACGTATTTGCGTATGAAAGAAGTATAGAGGAAACAATTATTAAAAGAGAAATGCGTGAAGTGTAGTTACGCATGATGTCTTTGAGGATCATTATATCAAGTAATAGCGAGTTAGATCGAAAAAATGAAAAAACCAAAAGCAGCAGTTCATATCAGCTTCTGCAGTTTTTGGCTTTGAATTTTTAAAAAAGCTAAGTTAGACAATTACATTGACTTGCGGAAGGTACCGCCTCCCGCAGTAATAGACCAACCAGCAGCTGTTTGTGCGGTTCTGTAAGTTAAAGGGCAACGCGTACTATCATCGGTAACAACAACAATTGTATTTCCGGCAGCGTTTGATGTTAAACTTGCGGTATTACCATTAGACAGCCCTTTAAATGTAATGCCCTCATCTGCTGCGCTACCAGTACCATCTGCATTGATAGCTCCTTGTATGAGTGCTGTATGTGCCGGAATAGCAAAATAGTCAGCAAGACTTGAAAGGATTGAATTGGCATCTGATTCAGCTGCCGAACAGAATGCCTTGTCTCGATAAGAAATATAGTTAGGAATAGCAATAGCAGCCAAAATACCAATGATCGCGATAACGATCATAAGCTCGATCAAGGTGAAGCCTTTTTCGTCGTGATTAATTCTCAAGTTTTTCATTTTTTCTCCTCAAAATTTGTTGGTTGTACGCCTCTTTTGGGACTTCTACTTCAGACCTGGGATTGTTCTATCAAAATCGATGCCAGAAGTCAAATGGGACAATTAGATATTTTTTGTTATTATATTGCAGACGGTTATATGATATGATCTGGTGGACGGGCGTGGGAAAACGACATACGACGCTAGATTTTCCTCTGCATAAAGTGACAAGAATGAGTCGCTGAGTGACAAAAAATGTCACTTTTCCTCGGGGACTGGCTCTAGGATAAAAAAGAAAGCATGAGGTAACTAACCAATATGAATTTAAAATTTGCATTTATCACTGAGCCATGACACAAGAGCGCACAAATGCTTTTTAGTCGATTAAAATTGCAGATTGCCGGGACGCTCCTCGTCCTGCTCACTGTTGCCGTCCTGCTCAGCTGTGTCGTTATCATGGCCTTTTGGCAGAAAGCTGCGCTTCGAACCGAGCTGGAGCATGCAAGAGCGGTCTGGACAGCTGCTCTCTCAGCAAAAAGTTCTGGGCAACCTCCAAGCCGGTTCGAAACTTCGGACGAACTTAAACTTCTCTGTAGCGCTACCGGCAACCGTTGTGCGGGGGTGGTGCTCTCCGGAGGTGAGCATTGGCTGCAGACGGATATACCCGACTTACGGGCAAAAAGCTTGCTGTTAGCCAAAGAAGCAGGGGCGTCGCAAAGAGAAATTATACGGATTGAAGGGAATCCCTGGGGAATTCTCTCGCTGAAGAAAAAGTATCTGCTTATTGCCGAACCTTTACCTTCCGGTGTTGGCGAGGAGCCGAGGGCGGCAGTGGTCATTATTGCCCTGGATTCAATCTATGCTGCTATCTTCGAAAATCGTCATGCACTGTTTGTCTATTTGCTGGTCAACGTGATATTGTTGACGGTAGTCGGATTTTTTCGCTTGATCACTCTTACCGTTAAACCGATTGAGAGAATGGTCGGCATGTCCACCTCCTATCAAGACCCCGATGTGTTGTTTTTTAGCGGAGAACAGCATCGGAGTGAATTTGGTCAACTGTCGATGGCGTTAAATGGTATGTTCTACCGCATTGAGGCGGATCGGGTGAAATTGCGCCGGACGGTCAGCTCTCTTGAAACTGCCCATGCCGAATTGCTGCAGACCCAAAAAGAAATGGTCCGTACAGAGAAAATGGTTTCAGTCGGCAGGTTATCAGCCGGGCTTGCCCATGAAATCGGTAACCCGATAGGTATTGTCCAGGGCTATATTGAATTGCTGCAGCAACCGGATCTTGACCAGGCGGACAAACAGCAGTTTGCCCAGAGGGCGCTTAGTGAACTGGAGCGAGTCAATAAGCTGATCAGACAACTGCTTGACTACGCCGGCTCCTCTGCGCACGAAAGGTCTCGAGTTCAGTTAGATCAATTGTTTGCCGGGATCTGTCAGATCGTACCCTTAAAAAAATATAGTCCGCCAATTTCCGTGCTGAGAGATATTCCGGCCGATATCTGTATCGAATGCGATGGCGAAAGTCTCCGCCAGGTGTTCCTGAACTGCCTCTTTAATGCCCTGGACGCGATTGAGGCGAAAACAGGTGATTATGACCGACAGATCATCATAACGGCAGAAAAAGTGGTCGAGGCCGAGGGCGGGCAGGCTACTATTCATATCAAAATGACAGATAACGGCCTAGGCATAAAAGAGAAAGATCTCGATGCCATATTCGACCCATTTTTCACCACCAAAGCGCATGGCAAGGGCACCGGGCTGGGGCTGTTTGTGTCGCACTCAATAATTGATGCCCATGGCGGGAAAATATGGCTCGAAAGTATTTTTGGCCAAGGATCAACCGTGCATATACAGCTGCCGATTTTTGGGGCAGCAGATCAAGGAAAGTGAGATGAAACTGCTGATCATTGATGACGAAGAAAATATGTGCCATATGCTGCAGGCTTTGACTGAGCGACACGGCTACCAGGTTACAACCGCATTTGATGGGCCGACCGCTCTTGAGATCATCCGCAATGCGCATTTTGACTTTATCCTCTGTGATGTGAAGATGCCGCAGATGGACGGCATGACCTTTCTGGAAAAAGGTGCGGCAGATCTTGCCGAATCAACCGTGATCATGATGTCCGCCTATGGCAACGTTGATCTGGCCATAGCGGCCATGCAGGCCGGGGCCTATGACTTTATCTCCAAACCCTTCAAGGCGGACGAGGTGCTGCTCACCCTGAAAAAGGCCGAAGAGCGTGAGGCGCTCAGGCGGGAAAATCGTCGTCTGAAAAATGAGATCAAGGAAATTCACTGTGTCGGTTCCTTCCCCAGGATGATAGGCGAGAGCGCCGGCATGAGGAGTGTCTATACTCTTGCCGGAAAAGTTGCCGGTTATACGACAACTGTGCTGGTCACCGGGGAGTCCGGCACGGGCAAAGAGCTGGTGGCGCGGGGCGTGCACAGCTATTCAGAGCGCAGTGAGAAACCGTTTGTTGCAGTCAATTGTGGCAGCATCCCGGAGAATCTGTTGGAGAGCGAGCTGTTCGGCTATGTCAAAGGGGCCTTTACCGGGGCGGACAAGACCAGGAAGGGCTTGTTTGACGAGGCGGATGGTTCAACACTTTTTCTTGATGAGATTGGCGAGCTGCCGGTAGCCATGCAGGTCAAACTGCTGCGTGTCCTGCAGGAGCGGGAGATTCGCGCAGTTGGTGCATCGCTGACGAAAAAGGTCGATGTCCGGGTGATTGCCGCGACAGCCAGGGACCTGCAGGCGGAGGTAAAGAGCGGCAATTTCAGGGAGGATCTGTATTACCGGCTTAATGTCATGCATATTTCGATTCCACCGCTCCGGGAGAGAAAAGAAGATATCCCGCTTTTGTGCCATCATTTCATAAAAAAATATAATAGCCGGTTTGCCACCAGCATAAAGGCGGTAGCGCCCGGGGCGATGGAGCTGATATTAAATTATTCCTGGCCCGGTAATGTGCGCGAACTCGAGAATGTTATGCAGCGAGGCGTGGTTTTAACGAGTAGTGATATGATCGAACGTGAGCATCTTCCCGCACATTTGGGTACCATGAGCCGGCGATTTGATGACAACGTACAGGTCACGAACGAGCTGTCCCTGAAAGTGGCGCAAAAGACCATGGAGGCAAAATTGATAGCCCAGGCGATGCGCCGGTTCCAGGGTAACAAAAGCCAGGCGGCCAGGGCTTTGCAGATCAGCTATCCTTCTATGCTGAGTAAGTTGAAAGAGTATGGCATTGATTGAGCGTAAGCATTGTCGAGTTCTTGCATTTAGGCAATGGGTAGTAAGGTTGCTCTGTCGTTTTCATTGGAAAAACTATTAGTACCTTAGAAATTCTTTCGAAGTCTGCGCTTATCTCTTGTTTTTTAGGAAAGAATTTCGTGAAGGTACTTATCCCGGCTTTCTTCCCGTTTACCGGGGTTAATATTTTATGGCTTAAATTATGAAAAGGCGACTGCTATCTGTACTGGAGAGAAAAATATCCTGAATGGGATTGTCGCGAAGCATGACATGATAAAGGGCCTCTGAAAAATGAATGTGAGATTTACGAGCCATGGGTGGTATCGTTGTAACGGAATAAGTCGGAAAGTCATTCCTGAGCCCTTGTTCGCTTGTTTTGACCCAACTCCATGTGCCTTGTTGCTCTTTGATTGTCTCAAGGGTACTTGATTCCCACTTTCGCGGGAATCGACCAAAAAGTGGGGGGGAATGACTGAACTGCCAACTGATGACTAAAACCTTGAATCCCCGTTTTGCACGGGGAATTCAAGGATTTCATAGTTATTTACATTGATCTGTCCAGCCTGTTTTCCCTGGTGTTAATGGCTGAATTGGTAGATGTTCTTGACCGATCTCGATGATCTCGCCGGTACTGCTCTCGATAAGGGCTGTGGCCTCATTTGTTCCTCCTGTTCCCACATGGATGCTTGGGGTCGTTGCCAGCCCCAGGCCTAAGCTGAGCTTATCCTTGACAATTTGTTTACCGTTGGGATGTGTATACGTTCCAAAGATATTCTCATACCAGGCGGTGCCGGTCTGGTAATGTACACCGTACAGGAAGCTTTGCCCCTCGGCCGTACAGATATCCGAAGATGGCTGATAGGTCGTAAGGGTTACAAGTCCACCCAACAGGGTCGATTGACCGATATTGCGCTCGCGTGGATCTTCGAACTGTCTGTACCAGCCGTCGATTCCCTTAGTCTGGTCGGTCGTTGCGTCGCAGCTTCCCGCTATATAATCGAGCATGTCCTGAAAGGCATAATTGCCAGCCCCATCTAAATCAGTAAGGCCAAGGCCAGAAAGTTGGCACCCGGGAGTTTTGCAGAAGGCATAGGGTTTGTCATTAATCATGCCGACGGCTGATTTTTCCACCACCAAGACTTGATCTGCCCGGAAGAGCCCGCGGGATCCTGGAGTGAAGCTTGGGGTTGCCCATGGTGAAGAAGTGCTGACATCATAATTAATTTTATCCCAGGTTAAATAGTGGTCAGCACTAGGGCTACAGTCATTGCGGTTCGACATCGGCTCTTTTATGCCAAAGAAATAATTTTGGTCTTTGTCTGTCTTGTCGTCCTTGTCAAAAAAGCGTCCGGTGCCGAAATAGATCCAGTTGCTGTAACCATCCCAGCTGATTTGCGGGGCCGCCGTGATCGGTGCTTTGGCATCCAGCAAGAGTCTCAGTTCCCAGCCGTGGGGTTTGGTCAGAGGTTGATCTGAATAAGGCGACATTTGGGTAACCAGTCGATACAGCCGCCCCCCGCCGTTCCAGTGCTTCGCAGCAGGGAAAAGCGGGTCATAAAGCGAGCCGTCAGAAGCCGTGTACGGGACAAATCCCGTACCGTCCACCGTGCCGAAATAAATGGCATCCGACCGGTATATGGCGCCGAGGTCGGAGGTCATCCGACTACTTATGTTATAGTCCACATTCACCAGATCGCCGGTAAAACTGTGGGCGGTATCCGTGGTGCCGGCAAGGTCGGGAATGAGAAAAATTCCTCCCTCATTACCGGCCACCGGATGGGCGTTGGGAATCCGGAAGGGTTTTCTGGTGGCTGCGTCTTGGCTCGTCGGTTTCGGAGGTGTGCCACTCCAGCCGAGCGCACCCTTGAGCCAGTTGAGCGGCAGTACGGCCACCTTGCCCTGCTGAGTATTTTCACCCTTCAATGTGGTTGGGCCGTTGCCGAAAACGAGGTACCAGTTGGTCGTGCCGTCATCAGCACGCATAACGGCCCCGGTAGGTAAGGGTACCGTGTAGCCGAGTTCGGCATAATTCGGTTCTACTGTTACCGAGTTATCGGCGTTGAGTGTAGAGGTAGTGGTCATGGTCATCTCGCCTAACAGTTCAGGAGGTCGTTCTGGGTCGGTTACGTCGAGAACAAAATAGGAGGAGATAAATCTACGGTTAACAGCGGGGGTACCAATGATTGGGGTGGCATCGTTCACATCCACCGGCGCGCCACCGAAGCTCATGGCCCCGATCATGATGGTGCCCCATCCGTAGGGATGGATACAGCCGGGATCCTGTGTCTTGAGAGTCGAAGATGAACAGACGCCTTCTTCCTCGAAGATCTGAACATCCATGATCCTGGGTTTCTGGTCAACAAAATACTTGTGATTGTATCCAGGGTCGCTCAGACATTTCAGATGAGGCTGCAGGTTGTATGGTATATATGCCCAGAGTTCATCCCCTATTTCAGGCCCGGTGGCAAGACAGAGATTGTCATTGGTGGTGTCGGTGTCGGTGGGATTATAGTTGGGGTTGATCTCCCGGCAGAAGGACTTCGTGCCCTCATGAAAAAATCCAGCGTTAAAAGCGTGCATCATGCCGTCATTGGCGCCAAAATAGACGACCTGGCGGCGATACCGATATTTTTTCACAAACCAGGCATAGGAGGTGTCGCTGTACAGAGTATGGTAGGCCTCGGCCGGCTGGGCTACCAGGGTAGGTGTGGAATGAATAATATCGCCAAGCCGCCAGACGGGATTGTTTGCGGTATCGGTTGGATCACAGTTCGGGTATCTCCGGCAGCGGTAGACATAGTCCTGTTTGCCGTTGCCGTTGCTATCCGTAAAAGTCGGATTGCCATTGCTGTCCGTGCCGGTAGTCGATTCGTAAACTTCATCGGCCCCTCGGAGCCAGTTGACGAGTTCGTCCATTTTATCTACGCGTTCAACTGGTGTTAGGGTTGAGTCTATATTGAAATCATCAAGGATATTATGTTGAATTGTCGAATCTGAAGTATGATTAAGGACAGACCAGTCCGTGCCGGAATAGGTTAATGTTTTGTTATCCAGACCGAGGACCTCTCTCGAATCGACAAGACCGTCATTGTTCAGGTCGTTCCAGGTGAAGATATACCTTTTTTTACCTGTGGCTGAGGTCCAGTCCCACCTGCCGCTTATTGGGTCAACAGGGCGGTTTTCATCGATCACAACGACATCCTCTAAATGTTGATTGGCTGACCAGAGATAATCGTGAAAGTCCTTGATGGCGACCGGTTCGGTAAAGGCCGTTGCCGGCGACAGTGGTGGGTGACTTGAACTGCCGCAGTAGCCGGTCTGGCTGGTATTGCAAACCGGAGGATCGGAGGTGCGGACCGAGTCGTTGAAACAGATTTTTGTTACCTGGTCGGTCTGGTCGTAGTAGAAAAACACTCTGCGGTCACCATCAAGACAGCCGTTGCCGTTGTTATCCTCGCCGGCATCGAAGTGGCCGTCGCCGTTGGTGTCTTCGCTCCACAACTGGCCGGTATTATTTCGCGGGTCAGCTGTCCCGGTGTTGCCGCTGTAATCATCCCACATCCGGCTTGCCGAATCGATAAACAGGGAGTGAACGTCCCCGACCCAGGACAAAGCGTCTTCGCCCAGGCCACGGGGTACATTGGGCCAAAAGATGGCCTGATAGGCGGCGCCCTCGCCGGTCCTGGAACTGGAGATGACCGAGGCCGCCGATCCGGCTGAGGCCCTGTTCATGATATCGCCGAGAGCAGCCCTGAGATTTTCCTCCAACTTCGCTGGATCTTCACCGGTTAAAAGTGAGGTCCCTCCGTTTTCGGCGGCATTGGTCATAATTGTTGCAGGATTACACTCATCCGTGGTGCCGTTATCCCTCAGGATACCGGTAGTAACGACATAGGTGCGGATGTTTTGCTTGGGATGGGATGTTCCGTCGCTGCTTTGCAGATACCCAGGGGAGGCTGTAGGCGTTGCGTAGAGAGCAGAGACGTCCGCATTTTGGGCATAATAGGTCAAGTCGTCCAGATAAGTCGAACCATAGAGGTCTGGGCATTGCTTTTCAGCCGTCGCGTTATCTGGAGGAGCGGCGTTAACAAAATCTATAACTTGCTGATTGACATCAGCGGTAGACGCCCCTTCGGTGATCACGAGAATATTATTGTCCTGGCACCAGTACTGGACCGGGTCGGTAATAACTGTTTCGTCCCATCTCATACTTATATCGGGTGCATAGGTCGTTTGGCCGGGGGCAACAGTATTTCGTACATAATATTTGCCACTATATGAAACGACCTGTCCCGTGGAATAAATAAGGCTCGGATTATAGGCTGTATATTCGGCCGCTAATGAGAAATCAGTAGGATTGAGGCGCCTGGATGAATTCTGGCCGTAATAACCAAGGGCATTGTACATTGCCTCGGCCAGAGGTGTCCAGGCTGTGGCCCTGACATTGTTGATGGCCGCCGCCAGATCATCGACATGATGAATATCATCAATTCCATTGTTACCTGTTACCTCCATCCCCCCCATGATCGGGGAGATCACTTGAGCCCCGTCTTTATTCTGATCAGGGCAATATTCGACAATGGTATCACTCACATTAACGCTTGAGCATTCCGTGGCAGCGCCATTTGCATTAAAGGACATGGCGCCGAGCCGCAAATTAGGGGCCACCTGATGGAGAATACCGGCCGGAGCGGTTGTCTGCTTAATGTATCCCTTCATGACAATCAGGGCATGCTCGCTTCCAAACATACTGACTACCCCCGAATCAGTCATCGCTCCCGGCATGCCCCAGGTGTCGCCGGTATTGAAGGTCTGATCGGATGGATCAATAACCTCGGGTATGGTAAGTCCCTGGCAGTAATCCCACAGGCCTTCCTGAATGCACGCATCGGCGCTATTTGGGTTGCTATCGTCCGTCCATGCACCTGGTGCTGCCGTTGCCGTTGTATCACAGGTAATCCCGTCCCCAGGATCAGCATCCTTGAGTAAAATACGCCAGGGCTTATTACATACATTATGAGAAGACCCTGTTAAAGAACCGGTGCACTCATATTCATAATCATCCGGGAAACATCTTGGACTACCATCTGTATAGGACATTCCGACTGGGCAGCTGCGAGGTTGGCAGCCTGCCGGCATAGCTCCTGTTTCCCAGCATCGGCCGATATAACCTTCCCGGTCACTGCCGGTGCCGGTGGGAGTCCGGGCATCCGTTAAGGCATGGTTATAGACGCCCATGCACATATATCCGCTATTAGCCGGGCTGATAGTGGATGGAGGCACCCCATTATCATAAATGTTTTTACATGCATTGGTTATGTCGCTCACATTCCCAAATTGACTGGGGGTGGTATAGTTTTTGGTAACCTTTTCCCAACAGGAGTGAATAGAGTGGTTATAGGCAGCATTGGACTCTGCAAGAATATTGTTTTAGCCGGTATATGCAAGGCAATCTTCAATATTCTTCTTCGTCGTTCCTTGTCCATCGTCATATCCGGCAGCGATAGAGTCGATGGCAGCCTGACATGCCTTTTGACGATCGGAGTCAATAAAACCGGTGGAAATTCCCATGATGGAGATTCTGGCAGTGTTATCTGTGGTGTCGATCCAGCTATCCTCGGTCGGTCCCTGAATTGAAAAGGTAATAACTTTGCTGTTGCCTCCATTATCGACTACCGGAACTTCTTTAACGAATCCATGGGCAGAACAACCTCGACTCTGGCTGACAAGACGCTGGGCATCAGCATTGTATTTACCGCCGGTGAGGATCTTTTTTTCTATGTCAAATTTCGAAGCAGAGGCCCAGTTGAGCAGTTTCCCCGAGGCCGCAAAGGCGGTTACGCCCGACTGGACCCCCCCACACTGACAACCTTGATATAGAGATTATCCTGACTGTATGCGTCACCGGCTTTGCCAACAAAGGCTGCGGCAGCCTCGGAGCTGCTTGCATAGGCAACCTCTTCAAAATATCCTTCATCAAGGCGGGACCAACTCACCCCTCTGTCATCCCACACTCCGGTGCCGTCAGCCGTTTCCGGTGTTGCTGGCCTGAAAAAGCATTCCATTCTCACTGACAATCTTACCAGCCGCATATGCTTCACCATTGAGCCAGGTGGATTCGACAGCCTTCCAATCGGACACTCCGGTGTCGTCACCAATGGAAAGACCATCGGTAAGGTCAGGATCGTTAGCAGTTCCCCCGTTCGTGGTATAGTAAAGTTGCTGGTCGTATTGGACGAAACTCTTGGCAGGATATACTGAGCCTTGACGCCAGGGGGCAATTGCATATACCTCTGTCCATGAAACACCGGAATCTGTGCCAATCTCAACCCCTACGGAAGTGCCTCCTGTCCCTCCTGCCCGGTAAAAAACCCCTTCGCTATAGACATAGCTATTGGCAGAGTAGAGGACTCCGCTCTGCCATTGAGGAATCCCATCGGTCCATTTATACCATTTATCCGGATCATAGAGGCCTGTATATGTTGCGGTCGTGTCAAAGGCGTTATCGGTACATGCACCAATTGTTTCAACATAGGCCATGTCCAGCATCGAGCCGGAGTTGTCTAAGAGCAGCAGGAGGTTGGGGTCGGCCCCGGAGCTCAGGAAGGGAGGGATGCCGGTCCCCTGGGAGCAGGCACCGTCAACGGTTGCGCTGAAGGCCGTTATAGGTTGCAGGCAAAAGCAAGCGGCTGCTATAAGCCCCATCCAGGTCAAAACGGGCGTTGTTTTTTTTGAAATGTCCATCATGTCCTCCTTGACCCGCAGACGGGATTGTTGACTCATAGCACCGCGTGGTGTATTCCACAACGCAAATCTTCCTGTTTTAAAAAGCATTTCTTGCCTCTTCATAGTTTGGGTACATCCTTGTCACTTGCTTCCGCGGTAAAATTTGAAATTGCAAGGAGTCCTGAATCCCAGCGGGAAGCGGGGATGACGGATGGAATGTTTCGTTATGCAACAATCAATCTTTAATACAGACAATCGCCAGCCGGACTTTTGGCAAACTGGGGGTCTACTCGATAGTTGGTGCAGATGGCCGATTCAGTGTTGCGTGCTCCTGCGTGCTGCGCGTTAATGTTGTAGACTGGAAAGTTGCCAGTGTTCTGCGCATTGCTTGTTCCCAAGGCTCCATACCCGGACATCCCTATAGTTGAACCGGCCTGGCCACCCGCCAAAGGCAGCTTGTTGATTCGGATATTGGTATGGGGGGCAGGTGCGTCTTGAGGATAATAAAAATCCCGGTTGGCGTCGGAGGCCGCCGTGGTGCCACTTGAGTAGTTAGTGATCCAGAAATTTTCTCTGCCGGCACGCATGGTGATGCCGCCGTCGCCGCCTGTCGTGGAAAACGATGTCGTTTGAAATCCACTGATGCAGTTGATATTCTGCCGCAGCAGGTCAAGGCCGACCTCGGTGCCGCCGTCGGCCTGATAAAATGCCTGCTTGTGGAGGGCATCATTGACGGCCATCTTTGATTCAAAGATCGAAGTGCTGATGCCGAAAGTGCCGAGGAGCATGAGGACCACGATGATCAGCAATGACCAAACGAGTACAAACCCCTCTTCTCCCTGTCCTGTTTTCTTTTTCATGGCATTCACCTTTATAATATAGCCGATGTCTTGAAATAATCATGAGTGTACAGTGTTCCCTTACCGATACCTCCTTTCTTGATCACAATGACCCGAATCTGCTTTGTTCCGGCCAGGACGGGCTGGCCTGTTGCGGCCGCGGCGGCAGTACCCTCAGCTATATTCCAGGAAACGGTATAGAGGTCACCGGCCGCAGTTGCTGTGCCTGTCGAACCGTTCGGCCTGATATACAACACGCCATCGGCTGTACCTTCAGTATCATCTAGTCCTGCAAAGCCGGCGCCGCCGGTACCGTCATCCTTCAGGTCATCATAGTCCTTGGCCAGGAGCTGCTCTACGGCATAGGTTGCCCAGGTGGCGGCAGTGCCCACGCTGTTGGCCAGAGAGTTGGTACCAGTTGATTTCAACTGGAGCTGGTAGCAGCCGATGATCCCAATGACGAAAATAGCGAGGGCCACCATAACTTCAATGATTGTGAAACCATTTTCATCATTGTGCGGAACATGGTTTTTGTGACGAACAAGTGAGAGCATAGTGTTTCCTACCCCTTAATATTTCTGCATTGCACCACGACGGACATCATTCGTCGTTGGTATTTTCCCGGTGTGGCTGGGGTCCATGTGCCCGCGCCGGCAATCGGCGGTATAAAGGCGCTGGTGTCTGTTGCTGAAGAGGTCTGACGTTTGGTGCGGGCCAGAACAGAGATCTTAACGGCGCGGATTTTTTTCAGGTCTGCTGCAGTCGTTCCCGGGGTCTGGGTCCAGGTCTCTGGGGTCAGATTTACAAGATATTCAAAGGCTAGATTTTCTGTGTTTTCGGCTATCGGCTGCAGGTTCCCTACGCCGGTTGCCCGTCCCAGGGAACCTGCAGTATTGATCTTGTAGTGAATAATTTCATTTGCATCATCCGTGTCGCCATCGCTCGGGCCGGTGCCTGCATTATCGGTAATGTCCTGGGAAAATTGGAACTCCGTTGCATTAGCCAAGAGAATTTTCGCATCCGCTGTGGTCGTTGGATCGTAACCGGCCAAGCGGATTTCGCTGGTCATCAGGCCCAGGCTGGCTCGGATATCCTCCTGCAGTTCGGTGATTTCCTGTTGGGTGTTGTAACTGCGGCTTTGGCCGGTAAAAGCCATGACCATACCTGCCAGCAGGACACCTGATATGGCCATGGCGATCATCAGCTCCATAAGGGTGAAGCCGGACTGAATGTTATCATTTACCATGAGTTGTTCCTGTCAGATGGTTGAATTTACTTCCATGATGTGCCGCCGTCTTGACTGACCTCAATATTAACCCTGCCAGCTATTGAGAGGGTGTTTTTGTACTGTAGTTTGGGGTTGCTGTTATTTTGCACCACAACGTTGCCATTCGCTGTATAAGGTCTTCCTCTGGGAGAATATCCCGCGGTGAAGTCTGCAACTATAGAGGTCCCGGGCTCGATCGTTTTCGTGAAAAGGGTCGTCGTCTCATCGGCTTCTTGAAGACAGTTATTTGGACTTGCACCGTTATCGAGAAAGGCCTTGTAGGTACCGACGGCCTTAAGTTCCAGGCAAACGTTGACATTTCGTTTTACCGCCTCTGACTTGGCCATCCTGAATGATGAAAAAATATCACTGGCCACTCCCCTTGTTCTGGCGTTGGCTCGCGATTTCATTAATGGGGGATAGCCGATAGCGGTGATAGTTCCGATAATAGCGATGGCGACCATCAGTTCAATTAAGCTGAAACCTCTGCTGCCAAACGTCCTGCCGCTTTTGAATCGATGAGTATGGAGAAATTTACAGAACATGTGTCACTCTTCCTTTGATATGAATTGATATTTTCATTATGCAAATTTAACACCAGAAGTAAAAAAATTCTCTGTGAAAATTCTTATTTAGAAATGATATTATATGGTTGGATTGGGATGGTCTGGACCGATATACCTCTTTTGATCGAACGATGATAGCCGATATTGTAAACTATTTTAATAGTTCTTAGGTAAAGTGTAAAATATTATCACAGAATATGTGCAGAGAAGTCGAATCCAGAAAACTGGGGTCATCCATTAAAAGGCTTTTTGTCAATGAATGATGGCGTCGTAAAAACTCTTCATCTTGTTCGTTGTTACAATTTTCCTATTATTACGACGTACCGTATGTACGCCGAAATAATAGGAAAATTGCACGCCTCCAATATGAAGTTTTTTACTTATCCATCGAAAATCGAAGTTTTTACGAGTTTATCAATGAATAAACTCCCTGAACAACTTTCCCAGCACGGTATTTCATGTTTGTGCATCTACGGAGAATTATACGAACTATTAAATAGTTAGGGATAAGGCTGTGGAAACGCAGTGTGGAGATGATTCATTCCATTTTCGCTCTTGCCCTATCCGCCTATTCGGTGGCCCAGAAAACTAGCTGTTCTATGATATGTTCAAGATGAAAATTTCTACAGATCTAATGGTTATGAACCAACCCATCTCCGGTGCTATAAATGCAATATGAGGGATTTGTGAACATTGTGCTGATTACCAAAGGTTTGCTGCAAATACTTGCCCTGCAGCATGCAGATCGGATTCTCCAACTCCACCATTAGTAGATATAGAAAACCTCTTTTATCAACTGCCTTGCAATCATCCAAATCTAATAGGTTAAGATTTACGTGTCTTTCTCAGTCGCTCCGAAAGAGGGTGTTAATTTCCATATATCGAGCTGAAAGCTTTTCCCTTGACTTTTTCGTCATTTTTTTTATATATATGGCCTGTAAATGAATAACCGTTCAGTATGCCATACATAGGTTTGTAGTGGCGTAAGCTTTATTAATATAAACTTTTAAAAAAGAGGATCTCTATGTCGAAATTAGTTGCACCTCATGGTGGAAAAGGTTTGGTTTGTGCGTTGCTCGAAGGCAAAGCACGTGAAGCAGAGCTCAAAAAAGCAGCTGGTCTGAAGCAGATTGAGATTTCTGCTCGTACCAAAGGCGATCTTATCATGCTGGGAATCGGTGGTTTTTCTCCTCTGTCCGGTTTCATGGGCAAAGCAGACTGGAAAGGCGTTTGCGAGAACTTCCAGATGGCTGATGGCACCTTCTGGCCGGTACCGATCACTCTCGACGTTACTACCGCTGAAGCCGCTGAGATCAAAGAAGGTCAAGAGATCGCTCTGGTACGCAAAGGTGAAACCTTCGCAACCATGAAAGTTACCGAGAAATATGCCATGACCACTGAAGACAAGAAGTGGGAATGTGAGAAAGTTTTCCTGGGCGAAGGTGAAGAGTCTGTAGATGGTAAATTCTGGGAAATCGCTCCTAAAGATCATCCTGGTGTTATCATGGTTTTGGCTCAAAAAGATGTTAACCTTGCAGGTCCCGTCAAGGTTCTCTCCGAGGGTGAATATCCTAAAGAATACCCAGGTGTTTACCTCAAACCTGCTGAGACCCGTGCAATGTTTGACGAGCGTGGATGGGCAAACGTTGCCGCACTGCAGCTTCGTAACCCAATGCATCGCTCCCATGAGTATCTTGCCAAGATCGCCGTTGAAGTTTGTGACGGTGTTTTGATTCATTCACTCATCGGTAATCTCAAGCCAGGTGATATCCCTGCAGAGACCCGCATCCAGGCTATCGATATTTTGATCGAGAACTATTTCGTCAAAACTCATGTAATTAATGCTGGTTATCCTCTCGATATGCGTTATGCCGGACCACGCGAGGGTCTCCTCCATGCTACTTTCCGTCAGAACTACGGCGTTAACAACATGCTGATTGGTCGTGATCATGCCGGTGTTGGTGACTTCTACGGTCTCTTCGAGGCTCAGGAAATTTTTGATCGTATCCCCACAACCGGTGATGCAGGAAAAGATCTGCAGTGTAAACCAATGAAGATTGACTGGACTTTCTATTGCTACAAGTGTGACGGTATGGCTTCTCTGCGTACTTGTAACCATGGCAAAGAAGATCGCGTTATCCTGTCTGGAACCAAACTGCGTAAGGCCCTTTCTGACAATACCGAGATCGTGCCTCATTTTGGTCGTGATGAAGTTCTTGATCACCTCAAAATTTACTATGGTAGCCTGAAAGAAAAAGTTGAAGTTAAAATGCAGGGTGCCGCTTCCGGCGACGCAATGTAATTTCAAGTTTATCTTAGTCTGTAGTGAGATGAGGAGATATCGCGGTAACGCGGTATCTCCTTTTTTTTGTAGACGGTTCGGGTAAGTTTTCTAAGTGAGTACTTTTAATTTTAATAATCGACTTACCGGAACAAAATCAGAGGGTTTTATGCAGGAATTACAGGTTGGGCTGGGTGATCGAAGTTATCCAATTATTATAGCGGACGGATGTCTTCAAACAGTGGGTGAGGATCTGCGAACAAAAAAAATAGCCAAACGCTACGGAGTCGTGGCTGATGACCTGGTTGCCGAGCTCTACGGTAAGGTAGTGATGGAAAACCTCAAAGCCGCCGGTATCAATGCCGAACTTCTCACTTTCCCCCATGGCGAAGCGCACAAAACCTTACAGACCATCGGTGATCTTGCCGGCAGACTTGCCCAGCTCGGATTTGATAGAAAAGACGCTCTTATTGGTCTTGGTGGTGGCGTAACCGGGGATATAACAGGCTTTCTGGCCTCTTCTTATATGCGAGGTATCCCTTTTGTCCAGATTCCAACAACTCTTCTCGCCCAGGTGGACAGTTCCGTTGGTGGGAAGACTGGGGTGGATATTCCTGAAGGCAAAAACCTTGTCGGTGCATTCTACCAGCCTAAGGTCGTCTATATTGACATTTCGGTGTTGGATACCCTTCCTCGGCAAGAGTTGCTCGGAGGCTTGGGAGAGGTGATTAAGTATGGTGTTATTCGGGATAAACATTTCTTTCATTTCCTGCGAGATAATAGCCAGGGAATCCTCAATCTTGAACCGGAGTTGATTAAGAAGACGGTGTATACTTGTTGCAGGATTAAAGCGGAAGTGGTTTCTGAAGATGAGCGAGAGGGCGGTATCAGAAGAATTCTCAACTACGGTCATACCATCGGCCATGCTGTGGAAGGTGCCTCGGAATATACACTTATCCACGGTTTTGCTGTCTCCATCGGCATGGTAGCAGCAGCCAGGCTCGCCGTACTGAATGGTCTTCTAGCAAAAGATGAGTGCAACAAAATTATCGAAATTTTGAAGTTGTATACCATGCCGGTTGAGGTGCCAAAAACACTTGCTAGACCAAGAATCAAAAAATTTCTTTTGACGGATAAAAAAACCGTTGGCGGGAAGGTGTTTTATGTCCTTCCCACAGAGATAGGCAAGACAGTGATTACCGATCAGGTTACTGAAAAACAGCTTAATGAGGTTTTGGGGTAGAACTATGCCAATCTACGAATATTATTGCGATCAATGTAATGTGATTTTTAACTTTTACTCGTCCAGAGTAAACACCACAAAGATTCCAGATTGTCCCAAGTGCGGCAAAAAGGAGCTTGCCAAACAGATATCGACATTTGCCACTATCAGTAAAGGCAAAGGAGAGAGTGACGATCAATTTTCCGGCCTTGATGAATCAAAAATGGAGCATGCTTTCGAGTCGTTGATGCGTGAGGCTGAACATATTAATGAAAATGATCCAAAACAAATGGCCTCGCTTATGAGAAAATTCACCTCGGAGACCGGGGTTCGTCTCGGCGAATCGATGGAAGAGGCACTCTCAAGGATGGAGGCGGGTGAAGATCCTGAGCAGGTTGAAAAAGAAATGGGAGAGCTGCTGAATGAAGATGACTTCAGTCTGGAATCGCTGAAGACGTTGTCGCGGGCAAACAACCATCCTCCTGTACATGATGAAAAACTTTATGAACTTTAGATGGTTTTTGAACCTCAATTGGACGAAAAAGTACTCTAAGCCCACACCACATTAAACATCATACGGATTGACATAATCATAATTAATCAATATGATTAACTATGATTCACAAGTACACAAAGGAGTGATAACTATGGCTCAAACAGAAACTAAGGTATTAACCACGCATGTGCCCCTACGGCTTGCGGAAAAGGTCGACCAAATGGCAGCTCGACTTGAACGGTCTCGCAGTTGGATAATGAAGCAGGCACTGTCAGCCTGGATTGATCAACAAGAAGAACGTAATCAGCTTACACGTGAGGCGCTTACTGATGTAGACGCAGGCCTTGTCATTGATCATCAGGCTGTACAGGCATGGGCCAGCAGTCTCAGCACTGACGATCCGTTGCCGGTACCGCGTTGATAGAACTGAAGTGGACCAGTAAGGCACTATCCGATCTAGTACGACTGTATGAGTTTCTGGCACCAGTAAATCAGCCTGTTGCGGCGCGTGCAGTGCAGTCGTTGACTAATGCGCCGACTACTTTGTTGACTAATCCGCGAATTGGTGAGCAACTGTTTGAGTTCGAACCACGCGAGATACGGCGAATTCTAGTTGGAAACTATGAAGTGCGTTATGAGATCCAGAAATCCACTATCTATGTGCTGAGATTGTGGCACACACGTGAACGTCGGTAGCCTTAGAGTACTTTTTCGTCAAATTGAGGTTCAAAGACCACAGAGAGCCTCTTAACCCCGCCCAACAGCATTGCGGGATAAGAACCTTCACGAAAATCTTTCTTACTCTTTTCAGTGCCCCCTTGAGGGGTGAAAAACAAGAAATGATTTTCTAAGGTACTAACCCCGCCCAACAGCATTGCGGGATAAGAACCTTCACGAAAATCTTTCTTGAAAAAATAAGAAATGATTTTCTAAGGTACTAACCCCGCCCAACAGCATTGCGGGATAAGTGCCTTCACGAAATTCTTTCTTACTCTTTTCAGTGCCCCCTTGAGGGGTGAAAAGCAAGAAAAGAATTTCTAAGGCACTAATGTACAGTGTCGGTTCCATCCTCATCAAAAAGTTTTAGGAATTGATGTTCCTCATCCTTCTTCTGAAGAATTTTTTTGGCTTCCTCTTCATCAATACCTAGGGATTTCGCCAATTCTCCGATGTTGTAAAAAGCTTGTCCATCCGAGGTATAATGCGTCGGCCTGAGATCTGGGAAAGATCCAATCATCGCCGTGGTTGAGGCGTCGATAAGCAGTTGGCGGATTTCGGAGGGACCGTAGAAGATCAGCCATTCGACAGCCTCCGCCCATAATTTACTGTCTACACTGTCATGGGTCAGTACCTTCATGGCACTTTCCAGATCCCAAAGGTCTTTTGAATTCATTTTTATATTTTCTCCTGCAATTATTATATGTAGTTATGATATGATAAGCCTACCATAACGATTATACTGTTGTCTACAAGAACGCTTTCAAATACGAAGGCACAATTTAAGGAGATACCCATGAACCGCTTCGATGGCGGAGTGTTCCTTGAGAATATTGAATGGTTTGATGAATCCGGCAAGGAGATGGTTCACCGTCTGCCTGAACAGGGTTCCGGTGAAATCAAATTCGGCGCACAGCTGACAATTCGGGAGAGTCAGGCGGCCGTCTTTTTTTATAAAGGAAAAGCCTGCGATTGTTTTGGACCAGGCCGGTATACCTTGCGTACAGGGAACTTTCCGTTACTCACTAAACTGCTTTCGGTGCCCTGGCGAGGCGACAGTCCGTTACGTGCCGAAGTGTACATGGTGAACCTTAAATACTTTCCCAATCTTAAATGGGGGACTCAAAATCCTGTGGCCTTCAGGGATAATGAATTGGGGCTTATTCGTCTACGTGCCCATGGGATGTATAATGTACAGGTGGTTCAACCCGTTTTATTTATAAATTCACTGGTTGGAACAATGGGGAAAATGGACACCGATGGGATTGCCGATTACCTGAAGATGGTGATTGTCTCCCGCTTTAATGACTATCTGGGACAAACCTTGGATACCATTTTCAACCTTCCCGGTAAATTTGATCAACTCTCTGAAGAGTTGCACAAACGTCTCGCCTCGGATTTTGCCGATTTCGGTCTTCGGCTCACTCATCTGTTTATAACTTCCATCACCCCACCGGATGAGGTGCAAAGTGCGATTGACGATAAGAGTCGCATGGGGCTGATCCAAGATATGGACAAATTTCTCCAACTCAAAACAGCAATGGCTATGGAAAAAGCGGCTGAATCTCAGGGCGAAGCCGGGGCTGGTTTGGGAATGGGAATGGGCATGATGCTGCCTGGTGTCTTTGCTGGAAATACGATGCGCTCAACTGCTCCAGGGAATCAGGCGGTTGCAGCTGACCTGGTTAAATGCCCCGACTGCTCAAATGATATCCCGGTCAATGCCCGTTTCTGTCCGGTATGCGGCCATCAACAAGTGTTGCTGATGCGGTGCAGTAACTGCGGCAAAAATCTTACTCCAAAAGCCAAATTCTGTTCTCAGTGCGGTCAGGAAACCGACCGTAAGCAGCAGCCAAGGATATGTTCCGGTTGTAGTGCGGAGAATCTGCCTGGGGCCATGTTTTGCAATCAATGCGGTGAGCCTTTAAGTTAGTCAGGATTGAATTTCATGGATGTGACAATAGAACAGAGCTGTCCTTCCTGCGGTGCCTCAATAGTTCTGCAGGAAGATGACAGGCTGGTACAGTGTGCTTTCTGTAATGTTAACAATTACAAGCTTGGAAATGTTGGCGACCGCTATATGCTCCCCTCCGTACTGCCATGATCACCTCGAAGAAAAAGAGCTCATCTTTGCTCCATATCTTCGGTTTAAAGGATCGATTTTTTATGTAAGGGATCAAGAGGTAAAACATAAAATAGTCGATACGACCCGGCTTGGTCTGGATAACGAGGTGTTGCCTGTCTCACTGGGGCTCAGACCCCAGGCGATGAAGATTAAGCCTGTCGTATCTGCCACCCTTGGCGAATTTATGTTACAATCGATTCCCACTAAAACCGTTTTTACCTCTGCAGCAATGGTCTTCGACCTGTTTAATGAACGAGGCAAAGAAGACACCTACCATCGAGCATTCATCGGGGAAACCCTCAGTCGCATATATCAACCCTGCTATCTTAAGGATGATCTCCTGTACGATGCGGTTACTAACCGTGTTGTCGGGAGCAGCATTTCGCTTCTGAAAAACATCAATACAACCTGCACCAGCAAGCTTTCCTGGGAACCTCAGTTTATCACCACAATTTGTCCAGGGTGCGGTGGTCTTCTTGCAGGAGAAAAGGATAGTATGGTTTTGCAATGTCGGAATTGTGAATCGTTGTGGCAGGAACATAAAGGCAAATTTGTTCCTGTAGACTGGAAGGTGGTAGGGTCTAATGACAGTAGCGCTCGTTTTTTGCCTTTTTGGCGGATTACGTTTTCGACCACCGGCCATAACTTAAAGAGTTTCGGCGATTTTCTCCGATTTACCAACCAGCCGCTGGTCGCGATGAAGAAATATGATCTGCAACCACTTGTCTTTTGGATTCCTGCATTTAAAATTAATCCCAAAGCCTTTCTGCAGATTGCTTCGCAGCTCACTGTAGCCCAGGGACGAATTCCACAGGGCGAAAGGAGACGGGTAGCAAATGGATATCCTGTGACACTTGATTCTAATGAGGCCCTCCAGGCTGTAAAAAGTGTTCTGGCCAACACAACTCTCTGCAGAGAAAAGAGATTCCCGTTGTTGCCGGAGATTTGTGTAAATGAGTCCCGCTGCGAACTCACTTATCTGCCATTTGTATCTCAAACCCATGATTTGGTGCAGGAACATACCTTCAGCGCTATCCAAACCGCTGCAATCCGTTACGGCAGAGATTTATAGCGAGTACTTTTAAATTGAATACGGGTAGTTTTATATGAGTAAACACGAAGAATGCATGGAAGTTGCTTTGCAGCAGGCACGAGAGGCGCTCTCCGTCGGAGATTTTCCGGTGGGATGTGTCCTCGAGTACCGAGATGAAATTATCGCAACCGGCAGACGGCATAACAGTTTAGGGCAGGTCAATGAGATGGATCATGCGGAAATCATGGCATTGCGAAGCTTGCTTGAGAGTGAACGGCAGATAGATATAAACGAGGTGACCCTTTATTCGACCATGGAGCCCTGTCTGATGTGTTTTTCAACTCTAATAGTCAACGGCGTGCGGAAAATTGCTTATAGTTATGAAGATGCAATGGGAGGTGGCACAAATTTACCACTTAAACTATTGTCGCCCCTTTATTGCAAGCTTGAGGTGGAAATCACCAGAGGTATCCTAAGGGAGAAAGGTCTTGGTTTATTCAAAGATTTTTTTTCCAACCCAGACAACGAATATCTCAAAAATAGTCTGTTGGCAACGTATACACTGAATCAGTAGAGCTCAATTCAGAAAAAAATCTAAAACGTATGGCGACCAGGGATAAAGATGGAGAGTAGAGCAAGAACAGTTGGCTTTAAGCCGGGTGAACGGAATATATTTTTTCACATATTGACGGCATGTAATCTTTCTTGCCGTCATTGTTATATAAATAAAGATCAGCACGGGACCCAGCAATTATCTAAAGAACAGATGGTAACCTGGATGTCTCTTTTTGCCGATCCGAACAAGAAGTCAAATATGATTTTTCTAGGTGGAGAGCCGACGCTGCATCCCGATCTCCCCTTTGCGATACAAAAGGCCAAAGAGCTTGGCTATTTCGTAACAGTTGATTCCAATGGATATTTATTCAACGATCTGCTGGAGAAAACTACCCCGGAACTCCTCGATTTCTTAAGCTTCAGTCTTGACGGACCGGATGCAGAGACCAACGACCCCATTCGGGGCGAAGGGGTCTTTGATACCTGTGTGGCGAATATTAAACGAGCTGTCGGTGCAGGGTTTAATGTGAGTGTTATTTATACGGTGAGCCAAAAAAACCTGGGCTCTCTTCCTCGGATGGTAGCTCTTCTGGTGAAGTTGAAAGTACGAAAATTTTTTATCCAGGTAATAGGGCTGCGAGGCAAATCCGCTAAGGCGGAGAGCGAAGAGATTAACCAGGTAAGTCGGCAACAATGGCTTGATATCGTTCCTGGAGTCGCACGGTTGGCCGCGGAAAAGGGTATTCATGTGACCTATCCCAAGGTCTTTTTGTCGGCTGGAGAAAAGTTTGAGTGTGCCGGCGTGGTTGCCGAGAACTTTTTTATTTTTCCCAACGGACGAGTTTATCAATGCCCCCTCTGCGAAGATCATCCTATCAATGCATATTCTATTGTAAACAACCGTCTTGTTAAAAATGAAGGTTTGCGTGAGGATAGTTTTTTCAGGCTGAATATCGAGGAGGGTTGTGTCATGAACAAACTGCTACAGCCGGATACCATAGAGTACGATGAGAAGGGGGTGCCGTTATATCGAATATCCTGCTGTCTTTTAAAGCAGGAAATCGGCTAGGAGGCTGTCCGAGAATGCTCTTTTCCCCCATTTCTTCGTTATTTGCAGGAAATCAATGCTCGCAATATCAACTATATGGCTGTGCTTGATTTCCTGAAAATGCCTTGATCTGAGAGAAAATACCTATTCTCGGACAACCTCCTAGGCTCCTAATAGTATTGCTTAAAGTTATATCTGATTACCCATGAAACTCAGCCATTATCGGGAGAAAGATTGATTTTTCTTGAACAGCCTGAGGGGACTGATTTTTTTTCACGTCGTTTTGTGAAAATCAATCTGTCTCCCGGTTTTAAAAAAGAAAAATAAAATCAGTCCCCTAAAGCCTTAATTTTGATTGGCACCTTGTATCTGGCTGAGCTTTGTACGTAATCAGAAATTTATACGGAAGTGCTGCTGCTTTTTCGGTTAAAGAGAGCACTGAGGAAGATTCCTGCCTCATAAAGGAGGAAAAGCGGAAAAGCCATCAAGGCCGTTGCCATGAAGTCTCCGGCGGTGAGCAGGAAAGAAAGAACGACGATCGCCATATAAAAATATATGCGATTTTTTCTAAAATAGGCAGCTTGTACGAAATTGGCTTTGCCGGCCATAACCATCAAAAAGGGTATCTGGAAAGAGAGTCCGAAAGCCAAAATTGTCCTGGCCACAAAGGTGAGATAGAGTCCGAGCTTGGGCAGGGGTTCCAGTCCTTCAGTCGCGTAACTCATGAAAAAGTGGAGCATCCTCGGTAAGACCACGAAAAAGGCGAAGCATGCTCCTCCGCTAAACAAAAAAGTGGCCCAAAAGACAATAGTAACTGCCAGCTTTTTTTCATTTTTTCTGAGACCGGGTGCAATAAAGATCCAGAGCTGGTACAGGGCAACCGGCATGCTGAAGATGAGCCCCACCAAGAACGCCAGCTTAATGTATGCAAGAAAGGCCTCAGGCAGGTTGGTGTAGACAAGTTTGAAAGCCAATGGACTTGCCGCAAAGAGGGGAGAGATAAAGAGGCCGGCGATACGTTCGGCAAAAATATAAGCGACGGCAGTACTTACTATAATGGTGAGGAAGACGATGATAAGTCGTCTGCGAAGCTCCAGGTGATGGGGCCTGAAGAATGCGAGGCTCCTCTCTATTACGGGGAGCGTGGTTTGAAGGTTGTATTTTGACATTGTCGTAGATGTTGACCAGGAGGCTGTCCGAGAATAGACATTTTGTCCAAAATCGAGGCATTTTTACAAAACAAGCACAGTCATATAGTTGATATTGCGAGCATTGTTTTTTGAAAATAACGAAAAGTTTGGGCAAAAGGGCATTCTCGGACTGCCTCCTAGTTATCGCCCTGTGGTTTCTGTTGTTCAGTTTCAGTCACGTCTTCCGCCGGTTTGATCACAGTCTCTTCGGCACTTTTCTCCGGAGAAACATCCGGGCTTGCTGCGTTGTCTGGTCTGGACTCAGGTGCGCCGCCGGTCATTCCTACCAGCTCTTGATATGCCTTCGCTGCGTTTTCAGCTGGTGGTTGCCCACTGGTAGTTCCCATGGATTCATCTCTTTTATATGGCGGAGTGTCGAGCAGATTCCGCTTCAACGATCTTGCAGCCTCTTCAAGGTCTGGTTTGATCTCGTCCAGAGGGTTTCCTTCCTCTCTAAAAGATTCCTTGAGGCCTTCTGCGGTTTTTTTAAGTTCCATGAGGCCCTTTGCGAGGGAACGGGCCAATTCGGGAAGCTTGTCCGGGCCAACTACTATGAGAGCCAGGGCCAGGATAAGGATCATTTCAGGCAAGCCAATGCCAAACATAACTGTAACCTCTATAAATTACCAATTGTCATCCATTGATGGCGTCGTAAAAAATCTTCATCTTGTTCGTTGTTACAATTTTCTTATCATTACGACGTACCGTATGTACGCCGAAATAATAGGAAAATTGCACGCCTCCAATATGAAGCTTTTTACTTATCCATCAAAAATCGAAGTTTTTACGAGTTTATCATCCATTAACAGTAGTGACAATCGGGTTGGTGACAAGAGCTAACAAGGAGGTTGTCTGAGAATGCTCTTTTCCCCCATATCTGCGTTATTTTCAGAAAATCAATGCTCGCAATATCAACTATATGGCTGTGCTTGATTTCCTGATAATGCCTTGACCTGAGAGAAAATACCTATTCTCGGACAACCTCCTTGTAAAAATAAATCCAGCGTGTCGAAATTCTACGTCTTGAGGAGAAGGGGAAAAAATCATAAATGATGTTTCTCTCGAGGTCAGGGGAGTGCTTCTGCGACGTCCGACAGTGTGCCAATGTAAGGTATTTGCTTGGCGGTGTCAATATCTGAAGAGTTCCGATATCATATACTATTTACTTGAGTCGCTCAATAACATCTTGATTATTCAATGAATTGTCTCCTGGTGAAGATGGTAACTTATGTTACATTTGATTGATTGACATTAATCTGTCACTTGACTATATTTACCTGTTTGTCTTGTGTGGATGTGTCGTGATTTGCGCGTGATGTAGAAAACGTTCTCGATGCATGAATTTTAGGAAACAAACCTCTGAAAGGAGATGGTTAATGTCCAGTGTTGTGGTTGTTGGAACTCAATGGGGAGATGAGGGTAAGGGGAAGATCGTTGATCTGCTCACTAGGTACGCTGACTTTGTCGTTCGTTTTCAAGGTGGAAACAATGCCGGACACACCCTTGTGGTTGAGGGAAAGAAATTTATTTTTCATATAATTCCTTCCGGAATCCTCTACGAGGACAAAATGTGCATGATCGGCAACGGGGTTATCATTGACCCTGGCGTCCTCCTCCACGAAATTGACCAATTACAGAAACAGGGACTACGAGTCAGCCCGGATCGATTGATGATAAGTGAAAGAGCTCATCTCATCATGCCGTACCACTCCCGCCTGGATCAGGCCAAGGAAGCAGCTCTTTCCGAGAGTAATAAAATTGGAACTACCGGACGGGGTATTGGCCCCTGTTACATGGATAAAGTCGGAAGAATAGGTATAAAGGCAGGAGATCTTCTCGATGACGCACTGTTTCGTGAAAAATTGAGAGAGGCTGTGGAGGAAAAAAATTTCCTGTTGACCACAAAATATCATGTGGCCCCTGTCGATTACGATGAAATATACCGCTTATATCAGGACTATGCTGAAAAAATAACACCATTCTATGGGAATGTTTCCGTTGAACTGGACAAGGCTAGAAAGAGTAACCAAAATATACTCTTCGAAGGTGCACAGGGAACGCAGCTGGATATAGACCATGGTACCTATCCTTTTGTGACGTCTTCAAATACAATTGCCGGGAATGCTTGCAATGGGTCCGGCTTTGGTCCTGCACATATCGATGCTGTCGTCGGCATCATGAAGGCGTATACGACTCGTGTTGGTTCCGGCCCGTTTCCTACTGAGTTATTCGATGAAACCGGCAATCAACTGCAGGAAAAGGGTTGCGAGTTTGGTGCCACGACAGGAAGACGCAGAAGGTGCGGTTGGTTGGACGGTGTTGTGGCAAACGATGCTGCCAGACTGAATGGTCTCACGGGGCTTGCCATTACCAAATTGGATGTTTTGAGTGGGCAGGCAAACATTAAAATTGCAACCTCTTATGAGCTGAATGGGAAATCGATTTCGGTAATGCCATCAAATATTACGCAGGCGAGTGCCGTTATTCCCGTTTATGAAAGTCTTGCTGGTTGGAAGAAAGAGATTGAAAATGTGCGGGAGTATGAAGACCTTCCTACTCAGGCAAAGGATTACATTCGGCGTGTTGAAGATTTTACCGGTATACCGGCCAATATCGTTTCTGTTGGCCCAGATAGGGCTGAAACCCTGTTGCTGAAGAATCCGTTTGATAAATGAGTCTGTTGATTGAGTAGTATTTTTGTTTGAGATCGAGGCGCGTGTGAAAAATAACCGGAGTCATATATTTGATATTACGAGGATTGTTTTTTCCATGTCACGAAGATATCGGGCAAAAAGACACTAAATAAACAGGCTCATAAATGATCACCAGTTGTCGGTCAGGCAAAGTATAGACTCTGTCGACCGTTTTCTGGATACTAAGAGAGGGTAGCAAAATATGGCTAGAATTACCTGTGAAGATTGTTTGGAAAAAGTTGGGGACCACAATCGGTTCAACCTGATTCATCTTGCTGTAAATCGTGTTAAACAGCACAGACAGGGAGAACCGTTTCTCGTTGAAGGAAAAAATCAAGAGATTGTAATGACTTTAAGAGAGATAGCAGCTGGCAGGGTCACCTTTGACAATATTAAGAATTTACCGGACAATTTGGATGTGGCGGGGAGCGAGTATGGGAGTGCCGCCGATATTTCCAAGCTAATTTCCTGAAACTGAACAGCCTGAATAAGAGATTATGAGTACTGATTATTACAAAACTTTATCCGTCAGCAGGGATTCCAGCGCCGGCGAAATAAAAAAAGCCTATCGAAAATTGGCGATGAAATATCATCCCGACCGAAATCCTGACAATAAAGAGGCTGAGGAAAAATTTAAATCCTGTACTGAAGCCTACGAGGTCTTAAGCGATGAGAAAAAGAGGAAAATCTACGATACGTACGGTTATGATGGACTGAAGAACAGTGGTTACAGCGGTCCGGGCAACGCAGAAGATATCTTTTCCAGTTTCGGTGATATCTTCGGTGACCTTTTTGGATTTGGGGGCGGTAACCGTGCAAGGGCAAGAAGGGATGGTCCGATTCCAGGTAATGATCTGCGCTATGATGTGGAAATTTCCTTTATGGAAGCAGTACATGGTGTTGCTAAAGAAGTACAATTGACAAGAAAGGATACCTGTTGGACTTGTGAAGGAACGGGGAGCAGACCTGGACACAAAAAGCAAACATGCCCGACTTGTAATGGGCAGGGCCAGGTAATCCGTTCTCAGGGATTTTTTCAAATGAGTTCGACCTGTCCTCAGTGTCATGGAGAGGGCGCTATTGTCACCAACCCTTGTAATGACTGCCACGGAACCGGACTTGTTGAAAAAACCAAAAAAGTGGCATTAAAGATTCCAGCAGGCGTTGATACTGGGGCGCGTATGCGTCTTCGTGGTGAAGGGGAAGGTGGACGTCGTGGAGGTGCTTCCGGCGACTTGTATGTTGTTGTACATGTCCAGGAGCACGAATTCTTTAAACGTGAAGGTGATACCATCTACTGCCGCTTTCCGATAGCTATGGCTAAGGCAGCCCTTGGTGTTACGGTAGAGATTCCTACCGTACATGGAAAGAAAACATTGGATATTCCCGCTGGAAGTCAGTCGGGAGAGCTTTTCACTCTTCGCAAGGAAGGCGCACCAAGTCTTCGTGGGCATGGCAAGGGAGATATGATCGTGGAATTGCAAGTGATGACACCAACAAATTTGCGCGAAGAACAAAAGCAACTACTGCAAGAGTTTGACGCTCTTTGTGAGCAGCATGGTCAGCATCAGGAAGAGGAAGGATTTTTTAAAAGGTTGTTTAATGAAGTTTTAGGCAAAAACTAAAAACTAAGTTATAGGTATTTGACCAATGGCAACAGAAAACAAGGCTGCTTTTAGCCATTTTGATGAACAGGGTCATGCCAGAATGGTGGATGTGAGTGAAAAACAGGAAACCGTTCGCGTTGCAGAGGCTGCCGGCAATATCAAGATGTCATCCAAGGCTTACGAGCTTGTGAAAAGCGGCACGATGGTCAAAGGGGATGTCCTGGGAATTGCCAGGATTGCAGGAGTCATGGCCGCGAAAAAGGTTGATGAACTTATTCCCTTAGCTCATCCGCTCATGATAACTAAAGTTGCTGTGGATTTTGCTTATCGTGATGAGGATAGTTCTATAGATATCTTCGCAACAGTTGGTATCAGTGGGAAAACCGGTGTCGAGATGGAAGCATTAACTGCCGTTTCGATTGCTGCATTGACCATATACGACATGTGCAAAGCCGTAGATAAGTCGATGGTTATCGGTGAGGTACGTTTGTTGAAGAAGACTGGTGGTAAAAGTGGCACCTATCTCCGGAAGAAATAGAATCCGGAGACTTTTTGATTGATTTTGAAGGGTATTGAGGAGAGACTGAATGGACAAGGAGAAACTCGAACTGTTTCGTCAACAGCTTCTGGCTAAAAAGGAAGAAATTGCTAACGAAGCGGGTAAAACATTGTCTGAAATGACTGATCAGACATCGAATGTACCTGATCCTAACGATAGAGCGACCATAGAATCCGGGAGAAGTTTTGAGCTGAGAATTCGTGATCGTGAGCGAAAACTTCTATCGAAAATTGATGAGGCAATTGCACGAATCGATGATGGGAGTTACGGTATCTGCGAAGATTGTGGTGAAGAAATTGGACTTAAAAGACTGGAGGCACGTCCGGTTACTATGCTCTGTATCGATTGTAAAACTGTTCAGGAAACAAAAGAAAAATCAAAAGGACTATAAGGGAGTATGCCGGAACTGCGAAGAGACCCTATTCTGGGGAGATGGATAATTATTTCCAAAGAGAGACGGAAACGACCCACCGATTTTCTGGTTGAACCTGTCCAGGGAACCGGTGGATTCTGTCCTCTGTGCCCCGGTAATGAAGCTTTCACTCCGCCTGAGGTTTATGCCATCCGGGATAATCTGTTGGTGAAAAATGGACCGGAATGGCAGGTCAGGGTTGTACCGAATAAATATCCTGCTCTGGTCATTGAGGGTGATCTGGAAAAAGAAGGAGACGGCCTGTATGATCGCATGAATGGTATTGGGGCTCATGAAGTCATTATCGAAAGTCCCAAACATGATGCAAATTTTGCCGATTTCTCACCTGAGAAAATGGCACTCGTTTTTAAAGCATATCAGGAACGAATTATTGATCTCGCTAAAGATCCGAGATTTAAGTATGTTATGGTCTTTAAAAATCATGGCCTTGCCGCAGGTGCTTCACTGGAGCATTCACATTCTCAATTGATTGCTTTACCAATTCTGCCGAGAATGATTGTTTCGGAACTCGCCGGCGCCCAGTCCCATTATAAATACAAAGAACGGTGTATTTTTTGTGATATTATTCGGCAGGAAATACAACAAAAAGAGCGCGTTGTCTGCCAAAATGAGAGGTTCATCACTATAACCCCGTTCGCGCCACGTACTCCTTTTGAGATGTGGATTCTGCCCAAGCGTCACTCTTCATCATATTTTTTACAGAGTGAAGCTGATATTTTGGCTCTAGCGGAAATATTTTCTGAGTCACTGCAAAGATTATGCGGATGTATCGCCAATATACCGTATAATTTTGTTCTACATACCGATCCCTTACGGTCAGGAGGACTTGAATATTTCCACTGGCATTTTGAAATCGTCCCTAAGTTGACCTCCATTGCGGGTTTTGAGTGGGGCTCCGGATTTTATATAAATCCCTTGCCTCCCGAAGAGGCCGCCGGATATTTGCGAGAATCGCTGGAGAAACCATCAGAAGGTATAATCCATGAAAAAGATATTGTTGGTTGATGATGAAGAATCCATTCAGATTGTCTATCGGGAAGAATTTGAAGATGAGGGCTATCAGGTTATTTCGGCTCTCGATGGAACATCTGGGCTAGAAAAATTCAAAGAAGAAGAACCTGACCTGGTTATCCTTGATATTCAGATGCCTGGTATGAACGGTGTCGAGGTCTTGCGCCAGATGAAGATGCTTAAGGCGTCGATTCCTGTTATTCTGAGCAGTGCATATCAGGAGTTTAAACGCGATCTGGGAACCTGGGCATCTGACGATTATGTCGTGAAATCAGGGAATCTGGACGAACTAAAAGCAACAGTTCGAAGACTGTTGGGGGAAGAATAGAACACCAAAAAAGAGTACCCCTTGTGGGGTGTTAGAAAAATGGTGTCTCTTTTGTCGCCTGCGGCAGGTATGCAGGATAGCGCTGTATTTTATATTTTCATCCTATGAAAGATATCCAGAGTCAACTCGACAGTCGAAGAATTAATATTAAAAAGGTCGGCATTAAAACCGTCTCTTATCCTATTACGGTACGTGACAAGGCCAAAAAACGACAGCAGACTATTGCTACTGCTAATATGTATGTGAATCTGCCTCATAAATTTAAAGGCACTCATATGAGCAGGTTCGTTGAGATTCTCAATCAATTTCATGGTGAGATTGATATCAAGAGTTTCCATGTTATTCTTGAGAAAATGAAAGACCGACTGGAAGCGGAAGCTTCCCATCTGGAAATAGAATTTCCCTATTTTCTCAAAAAAGTCAGAAACGGAGACTCGAGAAATCTTGGACATTATATATGTTCCATGCACGGTTCTCTGGAAAAAGATGATGAACTTACTCTCAGTGTCGAGGTGCCTATAAGCCTGCCGATTGCTGAAAAAATATCCCACCGATTACCTGGTTCGATGGGGAGATGGGGAAAAGCTGATGTGAGAGTTCAGTTTCGTCAGTTTTTCTGGATTGAAGATTTAATTCTCCTTATCGAGGAAACGGTTGAGGAAGAGTTAAATGATTTATTAGGAAAAGAGCGGGAAGTTCTTTCTGTCGAATCGCTTGCCAGGCGTGTTGGTGCAAGTCTTGAACGGATTGATGCGATTAAATGGTATTCAGTGACCGTTCATAATTTCGGTGACGAATGTTCGACTTTCGCTACCTTGGAATCCTGTTAGTACCTTAGAAAATCTTTTTTTGTTTTTTAAGAAAGATTTTCGTGAAGGTACTTATCCCGCAAGGCTGTTGGGCGGGGTTAGTACCTTAGAAAATCTTTTTTTGTTTTTTAAGAAAGATTTTCGTGAAGGTACTTATCCCGCAAGGCTGTTGGGCGGGGTTAGTACCTTAGAAAATCTTTTTTGTTTTTTAAGAAAGATTTTCGTGAAGGTACTTATCCCGCAAGGCTGTTGGGCGGGGTTAGTACCTTAGAAAATATTTTTTTTTTAAAAGATTTTCGTGAAGGTACTTATCCCGCAAGGCTGTTGGCGGGTTAGCTAGAAAATCTTATTTACCGATATGCTCGGGGTGAGCCGAGATGTCATGTGTATATTTTATTAACTCATTAATTATATTCTATCCTCATGCGTGATTTACTTTTTGAAATCGGAACAGAAGAGATTCCAGCCGGCTTCCTGGAACCGGCGCTTACACAACTAGAGGCGCGGTTCGCCCGAAAGGCCTTAGAGTTGAAAATAAGTCACGGCACTATCAGGGTGATGGGCACACCCAGAAGACTTACGCTACTTGTGCGTGAGGTTGCTGAAAAACAAAAGGACATTAGTGAAGAATTGCTTGGTCCCTCAAAAAAAGCCGCGTTCGATGCAGATGGCAAGATGACTAAGGCTGCTGTAGGTTTTGCGAGATCAAAAGGCGCCGACGTCAAAGATTTAAAGGTAATTGAGACGCCGAAGGGCGAATATTTGATGCTGATGCGCGAAGTGAAAGGCGATGATACGATGCGCCTGCTTCCAGAGGCCTTACAGTCTCTCATTCTTGAGCTTTCTTTTCCGAAGTCAATGAGATGGGGAAGTAATCAACACACTTTCGCCAGACCAATCCAGTGGATTCTTGCCCTTTTCGGCCAGGAAACATTGCCTTTATCTCATGAGGGGATTGTATCTGGAAACCTGACATGGGGACACAGATTTCTTGCTAATGAGTCTTTTGCGATACTCAGTGCCGAAACCTATGAGGAGCAACTTGCTGAAAAATTTGTGCTGGTCGATCCATCCAAAAGAAGAGCAGAGGTCGTCGCAGCGATTAAGCATGCCGTCGCCGATTCAGCGGATTTGGCTGGTGGTACGGTGGCAATCGATGAAAACCTTGTCGATACAGTGACAAATCTTATTGAGATCCCTTTTGGTGTTTGTGGGGTGTTCGATAAAAAATTTCTGCAACTTCCCCCTGAGGTTCTCATTACCTCAATGCGTGAGCATCAGAAGTACTTTCCCGTGGTGGACGTGGAAGGTGAACTGCTCCCAGGTTTCGTCGCAGTAAACAATACCAGGGTAAACGATATAGCTGTTACCCGGAAGGGGCACCAGCGTGTTTTAAGGGCGAGACTGGAAGATGCCTTGTTTTTCTACAATAGTGACAAAGAAACCCGGCTGGAAAATCGGATAGAGAAATTGCAGGGTATCATTTTCCAAGCCAAACTGGGAACGATGCTTGAGAAAAATGAGCGGTTGGTCAAGTTGGTAAGAATTTTAGCTGAAAAGGTTGATTCCGGACTGATAGAGGATGGGTGTCGAGCGGCACTTCTTTGTAAAACAGATCTTCTCTCTGAGATGGTTGGTGAATTTCCTTCCCTGCAGGGGATTATGGGAAGTGCCTACGCCTTGCAGGATGGTGAAAATCCAAGTGTTGCTACCGCCATCAAAGAGCATTACATGCCGAAACGCGCGGGAGCCGAAATTCCGACGACAGATATCGGGGCTTTGTTGGGACTTGCCGATAGATTTGACACTCTTGCAGGATGTTTTGGAATCGGTCAAGTTCCGACCGGCACAGCGGATCCTTTTGGGTTGCGGCGGATTTCGCTAGGAATACTCCATATCATTGAGGGTAAAAGCTACACGATCTCTCTGCGCGAGATAGCGCATAAAGCACTCGCTCTTTATGGTGATAAAGTTGATGGTAGCGGTGAAACAGTAGAGACCATACTCGATTTTATTAAAGGACGGTTTTCTAATGATTGCATCAGTCGAGGTTTTGGCGCCGAAGCGGTCGATGCCGCCGTTTCTGTGAACTTTGACGATGTTAATGATTGCTTGCAGCGGATTGAAGCAATAGTAAAAATCAGTCTGGAGCCTGCTTTTAAAGTTCTTGCCGCATCCTATAAACGAGTCAGAAATATTATCAAGGATAATCGGCAAACAGAGGTTGCCTCGGATTTGTTCGAGCATAAGGCCGAAGAAAAGCTGTATGAGCTATTCCAGGAAGTGAGCACTGAGATGGGACAACTTATTGCGATCAAAGAATATTCAAAGGCTCTTGAAGCAATGTTGAAGATGAAGGAACCTGTGGATACTTTTTTTGAACAAGTGATGGTTATGGCAGAGGATCAGGCTGTCAGACAAAACCGGCTTAATCTTCTCACTGCTCTGGGGGATCTGATTCTTCAGATAGGAGATATCTCAAAATTGCAGGAAAGCTGAAGAATAAGCAAACATAATAACAGAAATATAAAAAGGGCTGTTCGTGGTTACGAACAGCCCTTTTTATATTATGAAGCATTGCTACCAGTTACTTTTTCGAATGGCAAGTATTACATTTATCAAGTTTTTTGGCTTTTAACTCTGGATCTTTTTTTACCATTTCTTTATGGCAGTCCAGGCACAAGCCATGTCCAGCACCTTTGAGGGTGTCGAGTTTGAGATTGCCTTTCGTCTTACCTGCAAGAGTGTCACCGGTATGGCATGTTTCGCATTCTTGGATTTTCATGCCTTCAGTATAGGGAACCTGTTTGCCATCTGCCATAGTGTGATGGCATTCTACGCATTTAAATTTTTCCTGATGGAGTTTATGTGGGAATACGGCTGGTTTTGGTTTGGCACTTTTGCTGTCAACAATTGTAATTTCGGCCGGTCCCTTCTCATCGCTTGCCAATGATGAAATAACCGCACCTCCCAGTACAAACATTGAGACAACGCTACAGACAATAATTTTTTTCAGCATAATTGGTCTCCTTTTATCAAAATTTAATAAGTTATCGTACATTCCTGATACAGTTTAAAGACTCTTTATACAGTTTTTACTTAAATTTGTCAAACCTGATAAATAACAGTAATGACAAAGATAATACCACAGTGTGGTGCTACTGATGGTTAGCCTGAACCGTAACTGTGCAGACCTGAAAGAAGGAAATTAACGCCGTAATAGGTAAAAAGTACGGAGAAGAAGCCAAATATGGCTAAAAGCGCAATCTTTGAACCAGACCAACCTCGGGTATAGCGGGCGTGTAGAATGATCGCGTAAAAAAACCAGGTGATAAGTGACCACGTTTCTTTTGGATCCCAACTCCAATAAGTTCCCCAGGCAGAGTTGGCCCAGATAGCGCCGGTAATAATGCCACCGGTCAGCCAGATAAAGCCGAAGACCATGGTTTTATGGATGAGATCATCAATAACAGTTGGAGAAGGGAGCCGACTGGATAATTTCGTAGAAATTTCATCGGATTGAGGTGATTTGCTTTTCAGCAGATACATGATGCCCAAAGCGGCTGCTACCGCGAAAGCCGCATATCCAACAAAACAGGTAACCACATGGGCAATAAGCCAGTTGGACTGCAATGCCGGTATTAGAGGGCTAATGGTTTTGCTTAAATCAGTTGAAAAGGACGCATATGCCATAGCTAGAAAAGCAAAAGGTACAGCAAAGGCGCCGATTATTTGAGTTTTGAATTTCCACTCTATTATGAGATAGAGAAGTATTATGGTCCAGGCAAAAAAGACCACGGATTCATACATATTGGTAAGAGGTGCATGACCTATACCCAGTTGGTAGGATTCTATCCAGCGTAATCCTAACCCAGCGGTTTGAATTAACCAGGCCAGGAAGGTGATACCAGTGGCCACTACACCAAGTTTTGGGGTTTTAAATACCAGTATTGCAATATACAACACTGTAGAGAACATATAGGTGAAGGTTGTAATACCGATGAGTTGAGAGCTATCCATGCTAAATACTCCGTGTTATTCCGTGATCAGAGGCTTGTAAATGACAGTGACGAAAAATTCCGACCTCAATGCGTTCCATAAGTCGGCATTACCTTTGTACTGCGTTTTCAATATGATTTTTCAGATCGTTGAAAACCTTAGCGAAGGCCATTTTGTTTTTATTGGCAGAGCCCGACAGCAAGAGTTGAGGGGTAGGCAAGTCATTGATTTTATATAGCCATATCCTTTGATGCGACAAGAAAAATGCCATAAAGAGACCAACCAACATGGTGCAACAGCCAATGTAGACAACCCAAACACCAGGGTCTTTTGCAACCTGCAATCCGGTAGCGTACATCTGTTTGGCAAAGATGGTATATTCCTTTGTTCCGCTGGCGAAAACTTTTGTCTCATTGTCATTCAGCCATTCAATAGAGGCTGGATGATTATCCGATTGGAACCAAACTTTTGAGCGCACGACCCTTTGACCAATGGCTTCAGCATTAATAATTCCGAAATGGAGATCTTTTTCCTCCCATGACATCTGCTTTTGAAAAGGAAGGATGAACTGCTTCGAATCACCGGAGTTGTTTTCCGTGATATTCACAATAAAATCTTGATAGCCTTGATAGCTTGATTGATAAAAGGTTATTCCCTTGTAAGTCAGAGGGTTATTTACCTCAATTTCCTTAGTGAGCACTTCTTTTCCGTTTTCAAGAACAGAAAGATTGCTTTTATAGGCCTTTGGCATGCCGTTGTCATAAAATTCAATGGTAAAAGAGTTGCATCGCACCTCAAATCCTAGGTCCAGCGAACGGGTGTTCTGGTAGGCAAAAACCTTTTGAGTGGAGCGCATTTCCGGGATCATTATGCTCCCCTTGAATCCGAAAAAATGACCAATAACGGCACCAAAAAAAATTAATAGAATAGAAATGTGAACTATATAGACCCCGGTCCGACTCCATCGACCTTTCTGGCTAAAGAAGAGTTCATTATTATTATGCTTTTTTGAGGTTGCATTCCAGCCGTTTTGTTTGAGCAGTGAGTTCAGATCAATTTGGTCGAGTTTATCGGTTCCAAATTCCCACTTGCGACAATTCGACATTTTTTCGACACGTTCAGTGGAAACTGCAAGGTTGTCATCGGTAATTATTTTCCAAACAGATGGAAAACGATCGAGGCTGCAGATTATGAGGTTCGTACTGAGTATTCCTAATAATCCGAGAAACCACCAGGAATAGTACATATCGGGTATATCGAGAATTTGGAAAAAATGGGCGGTTTTAGCACCAAAATTTTCCACGTAAAAGGAAGCAGATTCACCTTGTGGTATGACCGTACCGATAATCGAAGTGGCGGCAAGGGAGCAGAGCGTGAATATCGCCAGTCTTACAGAAGAGAAAAAATTCCAGAATTGAGTAAACAGTGTCATTGGAATAAATTTATAATAAGAATTATTATTGATAAGAGTTTTTCTACAACAGCTTTTACAAGATTGCAATAGGAGAGAAATATATCAGTCTAACCCTCGCAAAGTTACCAGACGATCACTAACTGACTTCAATAAACGAGACGCTACCTTAAATGATTTTCAACACAAGAACACTAACTCTTTTTCTCTGTTTTGACAAAAGGAGTTGTCATTGGTTGCCATTGGCAAAGAGTTCACTGATAGAGTTTCACGATTGAGAGCGGGCGAACACATGGATCAATTGTAATGGCGTTTAAGAAAAAATGCCGATTAGGTACTCTAGAAGCGGGAAATACCTTGCCATAAATTTTAAAAGAGGGTAGAAAGTCAAATTCTGAATGACCACTTACGAATACACAATTCATGCATTTCTCCATTTGACCTGTCGGATGGCGGGGAAATGGGATATAAGGAGAATACAATGGCAAAAGTATGTGAAATATGTGGAAAAGGACCGATGGTTGGGAATAATGTTTCTCACGCTCATAACAAAACGAGAAGGCGCTGGTTGCCGAACTTGAAGATGGTGCGCATGGTTACAAATGGCGGCAACAAGAAAAAAACCAAAGTATGTACCCGTTGCATTCGGTCTGGAGCAGTTGTAAAAGCTGCTTGAGAACTGACATTATTAATGTGTAAGGCGAGAGGATTTCATCCTGCTCGCCTTTTCGTGTTTGGGGATACATTATGAGTGATGAAGAAGTCAAATTTCTCAGTGTTGCAGAAGCTGCAAAATTAGTTGGTGCTATTCAGGAAGAAGAAGATATTGAGCAGACCAACAGGAGAATCCTGACTGTATATAGCAAAGACGATAAGGAACTCTGCTGGTTTGATTTTGAAGAGGTCAAGGCTGCTGTCGGTAATGTTGAAGCCGGTGAAAAAAAAGCAGCTGTCCATAATTATATCCTTAGCCATATTCCCGATTGGGTCACCGATCTCTAACCCCGGTAAACGGGAAGAAAGCCGGGACTCTGTTTAGTCCCCCTCAAAGCATGGGGATTATAAAGAATACCCCCTTGAGGGGTATAAGCACCTTACAGAATTTCTTTTTGGAACATATTAGTGCCTTACAGATTGTTTTCGTTCGTAAAAAACAAGAAAGACAATCTGCGAAAGGCACTTATCCCGCACTCTTAAGCGGGGTTATCCGGGAGCCTGTAGGGTTTTATCCTCCTCCGGCTCATCCAACCATTTTTTTAAAGATACGGGAAAGAGAGCACATCTTGACGAAAGTGGGTTGTAGTATTTGTTGACGATCTCCTTGCCTTGCTGAAATATTGATACTGGTCGGTCGGAAGAGACAACGACAACGATCGTGTCAGGGTGTTGAGCCGTAAAACGGAGAGCAGAATTATAACGCGCCCCACGTGCCCTATTTTCATTATCTACTCTATGGCCGTCAAGAAGACAGGCAAAACCATATAGCCGCAGGTCTGATCGGATGTGCAATGCACCATCAACTTTGGAGAGTCCTGCCGCAAGCATAAGTTTGTTTGGTTCCAACAAATTAGCAGGAGGAGTGATCTCCTGTCCTGAAATAGCAGTTGGCTCCGGTGCCAGGTCGATCACAAATGTACAGCCGAACATGTTGTCTTCTGCATTATGCACAAGTGCTGCAATAATTTTGAACATATCGTTTCTGATGGCCGGATCAATGGTGTAATCCAGCAGGGCCTCCTCAACCTCAAAAAGTTTGGCCCTGTGTGTATCCGAACTGTAGCTACCATCTTGGAAACTGCAGACAACCTCATCTTCTGCAAAGAGAAATCCAAGTTTGCCCTGAAAATCTGCTGTGATATGGAATGATCTTATGTTTCTTTCTGCAATTCCAAGAATATATGCACCATCTGAGATAAGCGTTCGATGAGAATGTTCCACTGCCTGCAAGAGTTTACGCACATGTTTGAAATTGTTGAGCGGAGGTTGCTCCGAGCTCTGAAATCGTGCCAGGAACCGGATGTCCTTGAGGAATCTCGGCTCTATAAATGTGAGTGAACCGTGAGGACGGGCACCCTCTTCATTGGTTTTTGAAATGCCAAGAATCGCATCGAGCATTGGGTAAATATGTATTTGAACGTCAAGACCAAGGATGAGCCCAGCCTTATCGACTATGCAATCATGGACGGCATGGGAAGCGTATTCACGGAGAAAACTTCCTGAGATACCCGTATACAGTTTACTGTCATTGGCCATATCGTGAGACAATCTGAGCACAGTGTGCTCCAGCCAACATTCGGTCGGACAGAGTGAACAGATATTCGGATGATGCTCGGTAAACCACATTTGATAAAACACCGAACTGGAGCTTCCCCCGTTGGAAATAAGTCCGTCCAGCTGTAGGTTGGGCTGTGGTTCAATATGATTGTATGAACAATATGGACTCTTCTTGTCGATTGGTCTGCACCAATCATCTTTCTCGATATAAAGAGCTTTCAGTATGGGCTCATACCCGCGAAGCAAACTCTGCGGATCGCAAATATGTAGTTCATCCGTCTGTTTTAAAGCAAAGATAACGGCTGAACGACTGGCTCCGGAAAACTTGGTTAAACCGTCTTGTAAGCCGCTGAGTGTTTCACTTATGCATCGGTTAACGAAATAATTCGATTGCAAATTATCACCTATATAATCATAAAAAACCTACGGTTAGTGACCTGCATTGTCAGCTTATGCCTATATTCTAGCATAATTATCTAACCCCGGTAAATGGGAAATAAGCCGGGATAAGTACCTTGAGACAGATTGTTTTCTTGCAAAAAAACAAGAAATTAATCTGTAAGGTACTAATTTTTCATAATTTTTGGCAACAGGTGTAAGGTGATGACGGCATGGGCATGTCTTGGCATGATGACTCCATAAAAACCTCGATTTTCGATGGATAAGTAAAAACTCTTCATCTTGTTTGTTGTTGCAATTTTTCGTATTATTACGACGTACCGTATGTACGCCGAAATAATAGAAAAATTGCACGCCTCCAATATGAAGCTTTTTACTTATCCATCGAAAATCGATGTTTTTACGAGATTATTATCTGTACGAATAGTGATTTTTGTACCTATCGTGGGGATTATATCCACAGACGGTCGATATCACTCTTGTGGTTTTATGTCGTCTCCTTTCTATCGTGACAATTTTTCTGCAATTTCTGCTGTTGTGTAAATAACGACGGTAATCACGGTCATGAGTTCTGAATACCGGCTGCGGTTGTCTGTGGTATCTTGGGGAGTGGACAACAATCGGTGGATGTTGATTGTTGAATCGGTGGTGTCTGTCCAGTACATTACCGATAGTAAGACCCACAACACCCCCAACTGTAGCACCAACTATTGTTGATTCGACATTCCGTCCAATGGCCTGACCGACAACTGCTCCGGTACCACCGCCGATGATGAGACCGTCAACTCGTCTGTCGCCGGCATGAACATTGGTCAGAGATAATGCAAAAAGAGCAAGAGCTGTTATTGTCGTGTTTACAAGTTTCATAAGAATCCTCCTTTGATTGAATTGGTACTTTCGTTTTCTGTTACCTCACTTGTATATTCAATCGATTCTTTTTCAAAGAGGACATCAGGAGATATCGGGTCGTAGCTACCCGACATCTGGTCGAGTTACTGTGGAAATTGGGATTGATGCTCGTGGGTCGGAGGCAATTCAACCTGCCCCGCTAAAAAATTAAGGCTGAATTCGTAATTCGATAAACGCACCACCATTAGGGTCACGGTAGCGGACCTTGGCGCTTGCATTCCCTTGCAGAGGTGCACTGAGTTGAATCGTAAGGGTTAAGTTGCCACTTTGGGTATTTCTGAACAGCCATTTTAGCGTACTCTGGGCTGCGTCTATCTTGATTGCCCTTGGAGATGTTGCAACTATACTGTTACCTGGTGAAAGATATTGTTCAACAATCAGGTTCGCAGGCGATGGGGATTGGATGGTTAAACTGAGTACCAGCGTAGTGCCGGATGCGGAAAGATACCTGCCTGAAACAAGATTTGCAGCACCGGCGGTATCAAGACCCAAAATGAGGATGACAGAAAACATAAAAAAAAGTGTAATAGCCGGATGATGGTGAGGTCCTGATAACAGTTTAGACATCGGCAAATTCTCCAAATAAATAAAAATCTGATTACGTACGAAGCTCAGCCAAGTCGCATGATCGATGAGTATGTTGGTAGCTAGAGGACTGATTTTGTTTTTCTTTTACTCATCCGGGAGACAGATTTTTTTTCACAAAACAACGTGAAAAAAAATCAGTCCCCTCGTTCTGGAAAATTGTAACAACGAACAAGATGAAGAGTTTTTACGACATCATCACTAATCAATTATTTTAAAGGTGGCAGTGGCAGCATCCCAGCGGTATCCCGATCCCAACCATATTTCTTCGATAAGGTCAATGTCGAGGTTTATATCGGTAATCTCACTATAGAGATCATAAACAGTGAGAATCTCATCGTCACTGATGATGTTATCTTCGTCAGCATCCGCCCAATGGTAGTGACTGATAACGACTGTATTACTGCCATTTATGGGTGATTCCGAATCGTTGCTGATCGCGGCGGTGCCGCTGAAAGGTACACTCTCTCCCTCCTTGCCGGTTACACTGACCACATAAGCAAAGAGTGCCGAGCCTTTAATCTTTTTGAGCCATTTGATTTGGTTGTTTTTCAGGCCACCGGCAGTTACCTTTGGCGACGTAGCAGCTATGGTTCCGGTGTCGGGAAGGGTTTCTTTTATTATCAGGGCAGTGGCTGTGTCGGGGGTTCCCGTAACGTTAATGAGTACAGGAAAGGGTTGGCCGGCGATACAGTGAGTCGGAATGATACGCTCAGCGGTCAAAGGGCTGTAGGGTGGGGTGTGTAAAAAATACCAGATGAAAGCTATTACGACAGCAGAAAAGAATGATCCGGAGAGTATGAGCACTAGCCAATTGTTGGTGAGTCGGGATTTGAGAGTATCCGGACGATCAGCTGTATTTGGGATTCCCGACGGAAGAGTTCCAGGAAAATCCTCCTCCCTGGAAAGCTCTTCGGGGATTCCTTCAAGAAGGTCTTCGAGCTGAACGTTGAGTGCTTCCGCAAGCTTAAGACCGTTGTCTCTTTTTATACTGGGATACCTACGATTCTCCCATCTTGAGATCGTATCGGTGGTTACTTCGACGGCAGTCGCCAGGTACAGTTGCGTGAGGCCCTGCTGTTCACGGAGTAGTTTAATCTTAGCTCCATCAATCTTAACCATGCTCATCGGGCCGGCAAATGAATTGTCCGTCATCTGTTTCTCTATGGTTGTTGAGGGTTACGGATTCTATTAACTTGTTTATACCAATTTCCAGAGCACCATCAAAGAACAAATTATTCGAGTCTGTATTCGAGTCTGGTGCTCCGGACACCAGTGTGTCGATAGACATCGCTCGATTTGCCCCTATGTCGGCTGGTCCTTAGATTATAAACGTTGTAGTATGAAGGCAGAAATCATAAAAAATCTAAGGTCGAGGAGGTACTATGAGAAAAATGATATTGTTGTTCTGTGCGTTGACAGTCATCGGCTTGAGTGTGAAAGGAGTGCAGGCAGCAATTGGAAAATGCACAGTTGTAAAGGTCGATGGAGCACAAATGGTCATTGAATGTAATAAGGATACCCGAGGCTTTTCCAAGGGCAATCAAATAAAGATAAAGTCGGACAAGCAAAATACTGTTCGCAAGAAATAATTACCAGTCGAAACGGACAATATTATCGAGTGGATCGGACTTGACAACCCGTACCTTGACCATCGTATTAGGTTTGATGCCTTTGGTTCCGGGGGTGGGGAGATCAATATCCATAAGGATATCTAAGAGTATCAAATTAACCCGTTTAGGACCTGCCTGAATGACCAGCGCATCAATATACTGCCCCTGCCGATCAGCAAGGTATTTGAGCAGCCAGAACCTTTGTCTTTGATTACGAACATTGTTGGCGGTGGCCAATGTGCGGCTGAGGACCGAAGTGAAATCCTTACACATCTCCTCGGTGAAGCAGGGCTCCTGTCTTCTGACTATACTGTTCAACTGATGTTGCATGACGAGATCAAGCAAACGTCTTATTGGCGAGGTGACCGTTGAGTAATGCGATACACCCAGTCCGCTATGGGGCTTGGCGGTAGTTGACAGTTCACCCCTTGACATATTTTTTCTCTGCAGGGTGTTTTGAAAAAGGTCATCGTCCTCTCCGTGCACAATCCTTTTCTGTAACGGCGGTTGTGATCTAAAAACGCCAGGCACCATTCGGTCCGCAACATATTTTGCAGCTTCGCTGTTGGCGAGAATCATCATTTCCGACACAATAGTCCTGGCCGGGGTATCGCTTTTGGCCAGACTGACATGAACCTTACCATGATGATCGATGAATATATTCACATCCGGAAAAGGCAGAAGAAGTGCTCCACTTTCCAGACGTTGTGTCCGAAGCTTTTTTCGGAGCATATCGAGGAGTTGAATCTCACGATCAGTCGACAGCATTCTATCGACTTCTTCGTAGGTGAGTCGTCTTTTTACCCGAATAATTGAAGGGGTGATTCTGACTCTGAGGATTTCCGCTTCAGCCGAGAGCAGAATCATAAAACTTAAGGCGGCTCTGGTCTCGTCCTGAATGAGGCTACAGATCCCTTGAGAGAGATGACGGGGGAGCATCGGCACCTGGCCCTCCGGGAAATAAATAGACGTGCAGCGCCGCATAGCTTCTGCAAACAGCTGATCTCCGGGACGAACATAATGGGCTACATCCGAAATATGAATTCCGACAAGGTAGTTGCCGTCCTGCTCTTCTATGCTCAGTGCGTCGTCAAAATCGAGGGTTGTAGGGCCATCTATGGTGATTGGCGAGAGATGGGTAAGATCTGTCCTTCCGGAATCTTCGAACAGCTCGTTTTGCCCACGCTGAAGTATAAGCTCCGCCTGTTGTCTGGCTGCTAGAGAAAAATTTACAGGTAGATCGTTACGGAGTAATGGAATGTTCTCGCTGGCACTCCAGAGCCCTGCTTTTACGAGCAGGTGAAAAGCGTCGTGGGGTTTATGGAGTCCGGCTGATTTGAGAACTTGCTGAGCAATTTCGGCTTCAGGCGCATCGGTTCCAAAAAGATAAAAATCCCGGATGATGCCTAGAACCTCCAGCTGAATGGTATCGAGTTTCCCTGGAGATGGGTTCGATTCCATGATAAGTGAGACAGCTTTGGCACCTTCGTGAACGAGCTCGGCACGTTTTGCTTCCTTTTGTTGCTGGACCTCCAGCTGTTCGACTTTTTCGGGGCTATTAGCCAGGATTCGACCTTCTTTATATTTAAAAAACAACCTGTCTTCAAAAACACAACGAAGAAACGCAGCAACAGTATCGTCAGTCGCTTCCGAGCCAAAGATCAGTTCTGCGAGAAAAATTGGACTGAATGAATTTGAACCGTCTTCAGCGGTAAGTTCCCAAATTTCCTTGAGATTGATTTGGGCCATGAGAGAGTTGCGTTTTTCGGTGGTTTCCAGAAGGTGCCTGGTGATAGATTCCCTGCTTAGTTCAGTCGGATGGGTTTTCGTTGAGCAATGGACAACACGGGATATCGGCAGGTTGAGTTCCCGACCGTTCTGGTTGATCAGGCGCAGTCGTTTTGGCTGGCTCTCTATAACCAGTGCACAAATGAATTTTCCATTATCTAGGTATTCTACCAGTTTTCCTGTAACAATCATCTAGTCACTAAATGTTCAATATCTGTTTTGCCTATGAATTGCAGTTCTTTTCTGAATTACAGCAAAATAGTGTAAGCAATATATTCAGGGCGTATTATAATTTTAAACTTATAAGTTTGTCCATTCTTAATGGACAAACACTTCACAGTATAGTGTGGAATGCTATTTTGCCTACACTTATTATTGTCCACATGAATTTATTATTATTATTGATACGCTATGGATCTTATTGAGAAGCCGGTTAAGTCCGGCATGGTGGCAATAGTCGGGCCTCCAAATGCCGGAAAATCAACATTGATGAACCATCTTCTCGGCCAGAAGATTTCAATTGTCACCTCCAAACCCCAAACCACTCGTAATCGGATTGTCGGAATAGTCAATGATGCGGAACACCAGGTTGTTTTCCTTGATACACCAGGACTACACAAGTCACGGGACCCACTGAATGCCGAGATGGTCAAAGTGGCGATGGAAAGTCTTACCGATGTAGATGTCGTGTTGTTTTTAGTCGACGTGTCTCTGCCACTTCCTGAAAAGGTTCAGGCGCAAAAGACTGCGGAACTTGCTGAGTATATGCAAAGGATTAAAAGTCCCGCTATCATGGTGTTGAATAAGATTGACCTGATCGACCGAAAAACGGTTTTGCCGTTCATAGATTCATATTCAAAACTCTATCCGTTTCAAGCAGTGATTCCAATCTCTGCCCGGGGAGGTGACGGAGTGGACGGGCTGTTTTCGGAAGTGCTGGCCCTTCTACCAATGGGACCGAGGTATTTCCCCGAGGATATTCCTACCGATGCTTCAGAGAGGTTTTTGTGCGCCGAGATCGTTAGAGAAAAGGTATTTCTGCTCACAGGTCAGGAAATTCCCTATTCTACCGCCGTGCTGATAGAATCCTACAAAGAAGATGAAGTGAAAAAACTGGTCACAATTCATGCTGCAATTGTACTGGAAAAACAATCCCAGAAAGGCATCGTTATCGGTAAGGGTGGCAAAAAACTAAAAAGTATCGGGATTGCGGCAAGAAAGGACATTGAGGCTCTGATCGGCGAGAAGGTCCTCCTGAAATTGTGGGTAAAGGTGAAAAAAAACTGGTCCCAGGATGAACGATTCCTCAGGGAACTTGGCTATTAGTGACTTAGAAATTCTTTCTTGCTTTTCACCCCTCAAGGGGGCACTGAAAAGAGTAAGAAAGAATTTCGTGAAGGAACTTATCCCGCAATGCTGTTGGGCGGGGTTAGCACCTTACAGATTATTTCGAAGTCTGCGCTTTTCTCTTGTTTTTTGAAAGAAAATATTCTGTCGAAAGGTACTTATACCCCTCAAGGGGGTATTCTTTATAATCCCCATGCTTTGAGGGGGACTAAACAGAGTCCCGCCTTATTTCCCGTTTACCGGGGTTAGTACCATGTCCTTAAATAGTAACTACCTCTTCACATTATTTGCAGCTTGATTGAACTCGGAAAAAAGATTCAGACTTTTTAGAATATTGTAGGCAGTGCGCAACTGGTTATCTGCCTGCAATCGTTCTTCCAGTAATTCCGCTTCTACGCCATCGTTACTTGATTTTTTTGCCTGCAGACCGGGCAGGTGGTGAGCAAGATCCGCCTCTTTTATCAGTTTTGTCTGTGAATCGGACTTCATTGGTGATGCGCAGGCAATAAATGGAATTTCTACGTCTGGAGTAATGCCCATGGCCTGAATAGACCTATTGTCGGGGGTATAGTATTTCGCTGTTGTTATTCTCAGTCCGGCACCGTCCGGTAGGGGGATAATGGTCTGCACAGAACCTTTACCGAAGGTTTGAGTTCCGACAATAATGCCTCTCTTGTTGGCCTGGATCGCCCCAGCAACAATTTCGGAAGCACTGGCTGAGCCTTCGTTTACCAGTATCACCAGAGGATACATTTTTTTTTCGCCATTGTCGTGGGCGACATACACATTATTCTGGTCTTCTCTTCGTCCTTTAGTATAGACGATTGTCCCTTTATTGAGGAAAATATCAGCAATACTTATAGCCTGATTGAGGAGGCCACCTGGATTATTTCTGAGATCGAGGATAAGTCCGTTAATATGATGTTTGCTCTTTAATTCTTGTAATTTAGCTTTGAAATCGTTGGTTGTATGGCTCTGGAAGTTGGTAATTCTGGTGTAGGCAAACCCTGGCGAGAGAAATTCTGCCTTAACGGATTGGATCGGGATGATTGCCCTTTTCAGTGTTATTACCTTGAGATTGTCCCAACCTTCTCTGTGGATGGAAATGGTGACTTCCGTCCCGGCTGGCCCCCGAAGTTGCTTGATTGCCTCATATGAGCCCAAATTTTTTGTACTTACCCCGTTAATTTCGACGATAATATCATTCGCCTTCAAGCCTGCTTGATCCGCCGGGGTATCTGCAATGGGGCTGACAACAGTGAGTAGGTCGTTTTTAATCGTAACCTCGATACCAATACCGGAAAATGATCCTTGAGTTTCCTCCTGGAGATCTTTGAAACTATCAGGCGGCATATAGGACGAGTGGGGGTCAAGCGAGAAGAGGAGTCCACGGATTGCTCCGTTCAGCACCTCCTTGGTGTCAATTTCTTCAACGTAGTTTTCTTGGAGGATACTGAGTACATTAGAGAAGAGCTCCAATTGTTTATATGTAGTTGTTTTTTCTTCCTGGGAGGTTTCAGCAAAAATTGGAGAACCGAGGAAAAAGGAGAAGAAAAGCAGGAGACAAATTACCCTGCGCATGGATTGGTAATAAGAAAACATGTAGTTCCTCTATTCTGAAGAATGCGTTAGTGAACTGAACGTTCCGTGTCGACATTGTCGGTTGGCCGCTCATGTAAGTTCGAAAGCCTGTTGGGGTTCAGCCATAATAAGGGATCAAGGGGTTCGCGGTCATGCCGAATTTCAAAATAGAGCCCTTCGCCAAAAAGGGTAGCAGTGTCACCCATAACGCCGATGGTCTCCTGTTTTTTGACTTTTTGTCCTTTCTTGACCAATATCTTTTCAATCCTGGAAGTTACGGTGTAGTACTGAAAACCATGATCTATTATAACTGTATTCCCATACCCGCGTAAATACCCAGAAAAGATTACATCCCCATCGCTTACTGCGACTATCTTTGTTCCGTCAAATGCCTGAAATTCAATGCCCCCGGAATTGCGCGCAATACCAAGTTTGTTGGTTTTTTCCTGATGAAAAAGGGTGATAAGATTACCGTCAACCGGTGGAGGAAGGCTCCCTTTATCTGCAAGAAATTTTTGCTCGTAAATTTGAACTTTATTCTTCATTGATGCAATTGATTCAGCTAGGCCGTCGGATGCCTGCTGCATTTCAGAAATTGCCTGTTTATGCAGATTTTCTTGGGTGCGTACCTGAGTAAGGAGGGCTTTTTTTTCGGACATTGTCTTCTGCAACACATCTTTTTCATGGACTGTTTGATTGAGAAAATCTTCTAAAACAGATTTTTCCAAATCAAGGGCTGTTGTTACTCTCACAAGTGTCTCGATGGTGTCTTTGAAGACCTTGATAACATTTTGGTCGTACTTTATCAGTACATCAAAAGCGTCATGAAAAGTAAGGAGTTCTGGAAGTGTTTTGGTGGAAAAAGTCACATTCATAAGACCAATGTCACCCATTGTATAATATGCAGTGATTCTTTTTTGCAGGTGATTTTCCACAATATTTTTTTCTGAACGAATTTTTTTCAGAGCGCTTTCCTCTCTGTCGATCGTTGTTTCCTGCTGCTGCATTTTCCTTTTCAACTCTTCGAGCTTGTTCTGCTGGGCAACAAGCTTTTTGTCGAGAACTTCAAGTTCGGCTAATATATTACGTTCCGTATTCTGGGTCTCGGAAATCTTATTTTCCTGTTGGGTAATCCCTTGTTGGAGTTGATGAATTGACCCCCTGACGGCAGATATATCTTTGTCTGTAATGTGCTTATCCTTCTGCACCTGGCCCAGCAGTGGTGACGAAAATGTTACCAACAGAGCAATGACAACGGCAACAACAAATGGGACGAAAGACGATAATGGTCCAGTCCCGGAAAGCTTGCGGCTATTCCCTGATTTTGAGATGATTGAGCTGAGTCTTATAGCTCGTTTTGTTTGTGATGGATACAAGAGGTTCAAATGCGTAAAAATTTCTGCATTGTCGAATAACTCCCAATTGTACAAAGGAGTATAGAAACACAAATTATGGTAAGGCAGACCTCTGGAGAAAAGAATGAAAATTGAAACAGGTTGAGAAATCCTGGACCGGAAAACCGCAGTTTAATCCACTCGAAAAGTATGTAGAGCGATGCAATTCCCAAAAAAGATCCGAGGAGGCCCTGGAGCAGACCTTCCAGTAAAAATGGAGTTCTAATGTAATTATTTGTCGCCCCAACCAGTTTGAGCAATTCTAATTCAGCCTGCCTGCCCAGAATAGTAAGACGAATCGTATAGGCAACCATAAAAATGGTCGTCAAAATGAGAAGTGTTCCACTGAGCAGTACTATGATCGATAGAAGTTTAGTGAAGTAATAAAACCGCTCGACCCAGTCTTGGCCATATTGCACTTTGAGAGTGCCGGGAAGACGTGCCAGATATGCCGAAAAAAGCTTCACTTGGTTGAGACTGCGCAGATTTTTCATAGGAACCACCTCAATGGATGGCGGAAGAAAATCTTTTGGCATGTCATTGAGAACATCCTGGTTTTTCCCCAACTGTTTGGCAAATCGTTCATAAGCCTCGGCACGAGATATAAACCGTATTTTTTCAACTTCATCAAAAGTGGTTATTTTATTAATCAATTGCTGCCGAAGTTCCGGTCCTGGCTCATCTTCCAGGTAAACAATCAAACTCAGGTCATCGTCAAGCTTATCGCCGAAGTTGAGCATATTGGCGTAAATAAGGTAAAAAAACGCGAAAATGAGAACAGAAAGACTGACTGTCAGCAGCGTCATGAGCTGGGATCCCCAAGTCATGTGCAAATTTCGACCAACCTGCCGGATCACGGTGAGCCAGAAACTCATGAAACAGTTCCTCCTGCCAAAGTGTGCAGCTGTCCTCTCCTGAGTTCCATTACTCGGTGGGAGGTTCGGCAGTAAATCGATTGGTCATGTGTAGCAATGATAATGGTTGCACCGCTCTTATTACAATTGGTCAATAATTGCATAACCCTTTCTGTAGTGGTTGCATCAAGATTTCCCGTAGGTTCGTCAACGAGAATCATTGTTGGAGAATTGGCGATAGCTCGTGCCAATGTTACCCTTTGTTGTTCACCGCGGGAGAGTTCCCCGGTTATTGTATCATGTTTATCGGCAAGGTCGAGTTGATCAAGCAGATTTCGAACCCTATTTCTAATCATTTGGGGTTTTTTGTACGAGACCTCCATCGAAATTGCAATATTTTCGGCTGTCGTCCTATCGGTGAGCAGTTTGAAATCCTGATAAGCAACCCCAATTTTTTGGCGAAGCCTGGCCAGCTTGAAACCTTTCAGATGATGAATGGGCTGTCCACCTATCTCGATCAAACCGTTGCTGGGTGATTCCATGCAGCAGAGTAATTTAAGTAAGGTCGTTTTACCTGCCCCGCTCATGCCGATAATAAAGAACATCTCGCCGATGCCTATGGAAACGGAAATATCCTTTAAGGCCACAACATCAGGAGGATAAATTTTTGAAACTTTGATCATTTCGATCATCGTTTCTGTTTTTTGGTTCAAAGGTTTGTTCATTTACTTGATGTCTTTGTCTCGGGCTGGGAAATGATTAGACAAGAAAAGTGTGTCATAGTGTGAAAAATCAAAAGAATTGTCAAAAAAAACCAATATCTGTCAAGTTGAATTAAATCCAATAAAAATATAAAGTATTCCATAAATAAACGCAATGCATCTCATCAGAGAATGGCTTTTTGCCCTGTTGATCGATTTGTTCTTTAAAAAAAACCTTCTGTCGAAGGCGACTATCCGGTTAGTCAGAGTTGATAAACAATTTAATCTTGCAACTTCACCCGCAGTTGTTATTGTTGTGCGTTTCACTGTTTGGATTTTTTATTGGAGCTACTGTTAAATTATTGGTTGTTTTAGCAACCATTTTCAGATTGATAACGCAAGTTGAAATGTATGAAGGAGACGAACATGGATTATAGGGATACCCTTAATCTACCCAAAACAGGGTTCAAGATGAAGGCAAATCTCACCCAGAAGGAACCGCTTATTCTCAAACAATGGGAAAAAGAACAGCTGTACTTCAGGGTTCAGGAAAATGCTAAAGACAAGCCGCTTTTTGTTCTCCATGACGGCCCTCCATATGCCAACGGAAATATCCATTTAGGCACAGCCTTTAATAAAATTCTCAAAGATATAATCCTCCGTTCCAAGAGGATGGCGGGTTTTAATGCGCCCTATGTTCCCGGTTGGGATTGTCATGGTCTGCCTATTGAACATAATGTCGATAAAGAACTCGGTGAAAAGAAAAAAACCATACCCATACTCTCAAAAAGAGCTGCCTGCCGAACTTATGCCAAGAAATGGATTAAAATTCAGAAAGAGCAATTTAAGCGGTTGGGCGTTTTGGGTGACTGGGATAATCCATACCTTACCATTGATTTTAATTATGAGGCAACCATCGCAAGAGAATTTAACACATTTTTGCTCTCAGATGCGGTCATCAAAAATCGAAAACCGGTTTATTGGTGCTCAACCTGTACCACAGCGCTTGCCGAGGCGGAAGTGGAGTACCATGATCACACTTCTCCCTCAATTTATGTGAAATTTAAGGCAGGAAGTGATCTTGGGCATATTGATCCGGCCCTCAACGGCGAAAAAGTCTTTTTTGTTATCTGGACGACTACCCCTTGGACACTTCCCGCTAATCTGGCTGTAGCCCTGCATCCTGACTTTATCTATGCTGCTGTTGAGGTAGGAGATGAGACTTGGATTCTTGCACGCGATCTTGTCGAAAAAGTAATGGCCACGATTGGTAAAGACGACTTTACGATCAAGGGAACCTTTGGTGCCAAGCAATTCGAAAACAAAAAGTGCAGACATCCTTTTATGGAGCGAGATTCTCTTCTGGTTCTTGCCGATTATGTGACCATCGATGCTGGTACCGGATGCGTCCACACTGCTCCCGGTCATGGAGCAGATGATTATCAGACCGGCTTGAGATACGGTCTGGATATTCTTTCTCCCGTTGATGAAGATGGGATATATACTGCTGAGGCTGGTAAGTATGCAGGGCAAAAAGTACCGGCTGTTAACAAGGTTATTAATCAGGATATGGCTGAATCCGGAACGCTTGTTTACGAAGCCGCCATCAATCACAGTTATCCGCACTGCTGGAGATGCAAAAAACCTGTCATGTACCGAGCCACACCCCAGTGGTTCATCTCCATGGAACACAATCAGCTCCGCGAAAAGGCGCTGGCCGCTATTAAAACCGTGCAATGGACACCCGCATGGGGGATGCAGCGAATTTATTCAATGGTGGAGGGGCGGCCTGACTGGTGTTTATCCCGACAACGCAGCTGGGGGGTTCCGCTGACGGTCATAAGTTGCAAATCCTGTGGTGAGATTGTAAAAAATAAAGAATTGGTCGAGAGGATTGACGAACTTTTTCTAAAAGAGGGTGCCGACGCCTGGTTCAGCCATGGGGTAAATGATTTTCTTGCCAAAGATAGTAGCTGTATTCAATGCGGTTCTACAGAATTTAAGAAAGAGGAAGATATTCTGGACGTCTGGTTTGACTCAGGGGTAAGCCATGCGGCTGTCTGTGAAAAACGAGGAGAACTGAGGGCACCTGCAGACCTTTATCTTGAAGGAAGCGACCAGCATCGGGGATGGTTTAACAGTTCCCTTCTCACGTCGGTCGGGACCAGGGGACGAGCGCCTTTTAAAGGTGTGTTGACCCATGGTTATGTTGTCGATGGGCAGGGCAAAAAAATGTCCAAATCCGTTGGCAATGTTGTTGTCCCATCCGAGGTCATTGAAAAATACGGAGCGGAAATTCTCAGGCTCTGGGTAGCCAGTGAGGACTATCAGGATGACATTAAAGTCTCTGATGAGATTCTCAAGCAGATTTCCGATTCCTATCGTAAAATCCGCAACACCATACGCTATTTCCTTGGCAACCTGGACGATTTCGATCCGCAGAAGAATAGTGTTCCGCTAAATGACCTGCCGGAACTTGATCGCTGGGCCCTGGCTAAATTCGAAGAACTGAAACTCAAGGTGACAAAGGGCTATGAAAAGTATGAATTTCATAGCATCTATCAGGGGTTGAACTATTTCTGTGGTACCACCATGAGTGCTTTCTATCTAGATATCCTGAAGGATCGTCTATACACCTCGGGTACCAACTCCCACTTGAGACGTTCGGCCCAAACTGTGCTCTATACGATTCTTGAAGGTATGCTCCGATTAATGAGTCCAATACTCTGTTTCACCGCAGCGGAGGCCTGGGACTCTCTCCATGGAATCGCAGAAAATGGTCCGCTTGGAAAGGAGAGCATCTATTTTGCAGAATTTCCGCCCGAAGACCATATAGAATGCGATGAACTGATGATGGGCAAGTGGGCAAAACTCATCAAGGTACGCTCTGAGATCACTCAAGCTCTGGAAATAGCCCGTCGGGAAAAGGTCATAGGCCATCCACTGGAAGCAGAGGTGCTCTTAAAGGCTGATGGTGAGCTTGCAGATTTTCTGAAGAGCGAATGGGAAACGGTAAAGGAAATTTCGATTATATCCGAGCTATCGACTTTGCGAGACGATACTCCTCAAGTTGGGGTGCGCTATGCCAGTGAGGATGTCCCTGGGTTTATCATTCAGGTGCAACCGGCACCCGGTGAAAAATGCTTGAGGTGCTGGATAAGATCGACCACGGTAGGGGCCAATGAGGCTCACCCGGAAATTTGCAATAGGTGCTCTGATGTCCTGATAGCTATGGACGCAGAGATATAACTCCGCAGGAAAAAAAGCGGCGATATTTTTAGTACCTTAGAAATTCATTTTTTGTTTTTTAAGAATGAATTTCGTGAAGGTACTTATACCCCTTGTGGGGTGTCAGTTTACTAAAGAAGAGAACGTGGTTTATTTTGTAGTTATAATAGCAGCTATAGCTGCCGATCAGCTGACCAAAACGCTGATTGTCAAGTCATTGGTCTTGTATGAATCCCGGGAAATTATTCCGGGGTTCTTTAACTTGGTCTATGTTACCAACAGTGGTGCTGCCTTTAGTATGCTCGCAGGCATCAATTCGCCATGGCGACACTATTTTTTCCTTTGTATAGGAGCAGCGGCTCTCATCGGGTTAACAGTCGTTTATTGGAGATTGAGGAATGTAAATCGCCTCTATAGCTGGCCGCTGGCTTTGATTGCCGGAGGCGCTGCGGGAAACTTGATTGATCGGGTACGATTTGGCTCGGTTATCGACTTTCTCGATTTTTATGTGGGCAACTATCACTGGCCGGCCTTTAATATCGCCGATTCGGCAATATGTGTTGGTGCCGGCCTCTTTTTACTCATTAATATCTTTGATACAAGAATTCAGGAATTGAGGAAAAATCAATGAAAATTGCAGTTTTGTTCCCCGGCCAGGGGTCACAATATCTGGGCATGGGGCAAGAATTTGTCAACACCGATACCGAATGTGCATCCCTGTTAGCCATGGCCGAAGCAACGTGTGAGCTGGGTCTCGGCTCCTTATGTGCCGATGGGCCCATGGAAGAGTTGACCAGGGCAACCAATCTTCAACCGGCAATCACTATTACTAATCTCATCTGCTGGCAGGCTTTTAAAAATGCACTGGGCAATGAAATAGAGGTGAGCTGTTTTGCCGGACACAGTTTGGGTGAATACTCAGCTCTTTGTGCTACAGGGGTTATTACTGCAGAAGATACCATCCGGCTGGTCAGCAAGAGGGGCGCGCTGATGGAACGGGAGGGGACTGCAAATCCAGGCGGAATGCGCGCGGTCTTGGGTCTGGATATCAAAACAATAGAAGAAATTATTGAGAGCTATCAGGGGCCGGGAGATGTAACCGCTGCCAACCATAATACTCCGGAGCAGATCGTCATATCCGGGTCCATGAACGCATTGGACGAAATTGTCAAGGTCGTCGAAGCACGAGGGGGGAAGGTCATTCCACTTAATGTAAGTGTTGCCAATCATAGCCCGCTGGTGGCTGATGCCGTCCCGGATTTTGCTGAGTTCATGACCGGGATTGAGTTCAAACAGCCCCAGCTCCCTGTTTATTTCAATGTTTCTGCAGCAAAAGAGACCGACACCGGGAATATCAAAGAGATGATGGCCAACCAGATTGCATCGCGAGTTCGGTGGTGTGAGATCATCGAAGCTATGCTGGCCGAGGGGGTTGATACCTTCGTAGAGGTTGGGCCCAAAACAGTGCTTAAAGGGATGATCAAGAAAATTGTTCCAAAGGGGACCAAGGTGACCTCCCTGCAGTTTGATACACCGACCTCTCTGACTCAATGCGTAGAGATGATCAGAAAAGCATAAAACTGTGAGGTAAGGGATTTGCAAGGAGTGACTTGTTGCGAATCCGGCTGTATTAAAAAAAGGATCAAAGTTGCATGGAGTTTTAAGTGATTGAAAAATATGTGGACCAGGTGTTGGCTGGTCACGATCTTGAGTTTGGTGATGCACTGGAACTGGCGATGGAAGCCGATCCGGCAGAACTTTATCAGGCGGCAGATGAGTTGAGACAGAAGCTGCATAAGAACAGTCTGGATCTGTGTTCCATCGTTAATGCCAAATCGGGGAAGTGTTCGGAAAATTGTAAGTTTTGTGCACAATCTTCGCACTATAATGTCGAGGTAGCTACCTATGATGTGGTCGACGTCGCCAAAGCCGTCGCTCTTGCCAAAGAGAATGAACAGCTTGGCGTACAACGATTTTCCCTGGTGACTGCCGGCAGAACGGTCTCTGAAAAACATCTCGAGGAATTCAGGCTGATATATCGTCGTCTTCAGGAAGAAACTCAGCTTTCGCTTTGTGCTTCAATGGGTTTTCTGACCCCGGAAAAGGCGTTGAAGTTAAAAGAAATGGGCGTCACCCGTTACCATTGCAATCTCGAAACAAGTCGGAGCTTTTTTCCTAAAGTCTGCACCAGTCATACTTGGGATGAGAAGGTGGCAACCATAAAAATTGCTCGCGAGGCAGGGTTGGAGGTATGTTCCGGTGGCATCATCGGTATGGGAGAAAGCCTTGAACAACGCCTGGAACTCGCTTTCGAACTTCGGGAATTGGCAATACTTTCTATTCCATTAAATATTCTTACCCCCATCAAAGAAACTCCGTTTGCCGATATCAAACCGCTTAGTGTTGCTGAGGTCCTTACCTGTGTCGCCATGTTCAGGTTTATTAATCCAGTGGCTGTTATTCGACTTGCCGGTGGTAGAAACCTGTTGGGCGAACAACAGAGAAGGTGTTTTACCGCCGGAGCAAATGGCGCGATAGTCGGTAATTATCTGACAACCGTGGGTAATAGTCTGAGGGAGGATATTGAAATGTTCCGAGCCCTCGGCTTTGATGTGGCAGATGACCAAAAGTAGAAATAGGTAGGAGCCGGGCACTACGTGGAAAAGGAAACTACCGAGCAGTTGCAGTTTGATCGAAAGCATATCTGGCATCCCTATACTTCTATCGATGATCCACTTGAGGTCTTTTTGGTTGAATCGGCCGAGGGGGTCAGGATACGTCTACAGGACGGCAGAGACCTGATAGACGGCATGGCCTCCTGGTGGTCGGTTATTCATGGGTACAATAACCCTCATCTCACCAAAGTAGTTCAGGATCAGGCCGCAAGACTTGCGCATGTCATGTTTGGCGGCTTGACTCACCAACCCGCAATTAAGCTTGGCCGACTGTTGATCGACATTACACCTAAGGGCTTGAGTCGCGTTTTTTTCTGTGATTCAGGATCGGTGGCGGTGGAAGTTGCCATGAAAATGGCAATTCAGTACAGCTATGCCAAGGGAATTCCAGGTAAAAATAAGTTTTTAACCATACGATCAGGCTACCATGGAGACACCTTTCATGCCATGTCGGTTTGCGACCCGGTTACCGGCATGCACCAGATCTACCAGGGACTCCTTCCGGAATACTTTTTTGCCGATATGCCGAGTTGTCGGTTTGGCGAGGAGTGGGACGAATCGGATATCCTCTCTTTTAAAAAGCTGCTGTCCGAAAATCATCAATCTATATGTGCAGTAATTTTAGAACCCATTGTGCAGGGAGCGGGAGGGATGCATTTTTATCATCCCCAGTATCTGCGACGGGTTCGAGAGTTATGTGATGAATATCAAGTATTGCTTATTGCCGATGAAATAGCCACTGGTTTTGGCAGGAGCGGCGAGCTTTTCGCCTGCAATCATGCAGGAATTTCACCAGATATTCTTTGTCTCGGAAAAGCCCTGACCGGTGGATATATGACCCTTGCTGCAGTTTTGGCAACAGCAGAGGTCGGTCATGTGATTTCGCAGAGTGAGCCGGGAATATTTATGCATGGGCCTACTTTCATGGGCAATCCACTCGCCTGCAGTGTGGCTGTTCGATCTATTGAACTGCTGCTTGAGTCCGACTGGCAGGGCAACATTCGCCGGATTGAGACCGAGCTGAACACCGGCCTTGCGCCGTGCAGGAAGCTTACCGGGGTAAAAGATGTACGTGTTCTTGGAGCAATTGGTGTAGTGGAGCTCGACCAGCCGGTGAATATGACCAGAATTCAAAAAAGATTTGTGGATAACGGGGTTTGGGTCCGGCCATTTGGCCGATTGGTCTATGTAATGCCTCCCTACGTTATCGGTAGCCGGGATCTTCACATCCTGACCAAAACTATTTGCCGGGTAGTGGAGGCGGAGTTGTCACAATGAGTAGCTCCTATCAAAATAATTTGGAAAAATTGCGGGCAGAAGGGCGATTAAGAGAGTTTAAATCGTTAACAGGCCGTAATGGCTGCCGGATTGTCTATCGTGACAGAGAAATGCTTAACCTTACCTCGAACGATTATCTGGGTTTTGCAGGTGATAGAAGTCTGCACCGGAAATTTTACAGCTCCATGGCGGATGGAAATTTACTGGACGACTTTGGTCTTGGATCTACATCTTCACGCCTTTTGACCGGTGACAGTGAAAACGCTCACCTTCTTGAACGGACCCTGAGAAACACTTATAAAAAAGAGGCTTGCCTCCTGTTTAATTCCGGCTACCATGCCAATATAGGTATTTTGCCGGCACTGCTCGGGAAAAAGGATCTTATTCTGTCGGATAAACTCAACCATGCGTCCATTATGGACGGAATGCGTCTAAGCACGGCTGAGCATAAGCGGTATCGCCACTGCGATTATGCGCATCTTGACGAGTTGTTGACCAAACATCGAAAAGATTTTCAGAAAGTCATCATCGTCAGTGAATCAGTTTTCAGCATGGACGGTGATGTCGCCGATCTGGCAAAACTCGTCAGCCTAAAAACTCAGCATGATTGCATGCTGTACGTTGATGAGGCGCATGGTATTGGTCTTTATGGTACGCTGGGACTTGGCATGGCCGAGGAACAGGGACAGCTTGGATCCATTGACTTTTTGGTTGGCACCTTCGGCAAGGCACTTGCCTCGGTTGGGGCCTTCGTGCTCTGTTCTACGACTTTGCGTGATTATCTGATCAATCACAGCCGCTCACTGATTTTTACCACCGCACTCCCGCCTGTTGTCCTCTCTTGGAACCATTTCATCTTCAAAGAGATGCTTACCTGTAACGACAGAAGAATCGCGCTAAGGACAATGTCGGCACAGTTACGCAAGAGTTTGATCGACCATAATTTACGGACTGATGGGTCGACAAACATTGTTCCGGTAATGCTTGGAGATGACAGCCTGGCAGTCACTCTGGCCATTGGCATGCAAGATCGGGGATATCTCATTTTTCCTGTCAGGCCTCCTGCCGTCCCTGAAGGTACAGCCAGATTTCGGCTGTCGCTCACAGCAGATATGGTCTGGACCGACATAAAAACGGTTGCCGGGGATATTGCGGAACTTATGCAGCGTTTATCAGCATAGTATTTCACATAAGATGGAAACGTCCTGGCTACATAAAAGCGATCGAAAAAATCTCATACTCTTCTGCAACGGCTGGGGTATGGATGGTTTTCCTTTTCGATCTATGGCGAGTGTTGAATATGACGTTTACATGCTCCATGACTATCGCCAATTGGAAAATTGTCCTGATATCGAAGGATTAGCTGAGAAATATGAACAGCTCGTTCTCATCGGTTGGTCGATGGGGGTTTGGGTCGGCCAAAAACTCTTTTCAGATAAACGCCATCTGTTTCATAGAACCATAGCCATCAATGGAACTCTCTGTCCAATAGATGATAGATTCGGTATCCCGACGAAGGTATTTAATGCCACAATGGTTGGTTATAGTGAGAGTGCACGGTTGAAGTTCTACCGAAGGATGTGCCGGGAAAAAACGAATTTTAAATTATTTCTTACAAAACAGCCACAACGTTCTCTTCAAGATCAAGGAGAAGAGTTGGCAGCCTTAAAAAAAATGGTTGACTGCATACCTGCTGATGAGTCGATATACCAAGAGATCATTATCTCTGAATACGATTGGATTGTTCCATCCGCCAATCAGTTTGATTTTTGGCAGGGAAAGCCGGTGACGTCTGTCTCCGGGTTTCATTTTCTTTTTAATCTTTGGCAAAGCTGGGACCATCTGCTCGATTTCTCCGATGCAGCTGCACAGGATTAGAGCCATTTTTGGGAACAGCACTTTGAAAACAACGCATTTGCAAACTCTTGATAAACAACTTATCGCCAGCTCTTTTAAGGCACGCGCAGCCACCTACGAAGAGAACGCTACTGTCCAGAAGGAAATCAGCCAACAACTCATCAAATTCCTTCAACATTTTGATCCCATAGACTATTCACGAGTACTTGAGATCGGTTGTTGTACCGGGATACTGACTGACCTGTTGGTTGGGACTAAAGAGATCGATACAATTTTTCTAAACGATATTGTTCAGGAGTTCTGCACAATAACCGGTGAGCGTATTGCAAAGCGGGTGGACAGGGTTATACCAATGCCCGGCGATATAGAAAAGTGTCCGCTGCCGGGAAATCTGGGTCTGGTCGTTTCTTCTGCTACCTTCCAGTGGATGTCTGATCTGCCGGCCTTATTGAGGAAAATTCATAGTGCACTGGGTGATGAGGGATATTTGATCTTCTCGATCTTCGGACCTGGAACCATGGGAGAAATAAGTGCTCTCACCGGGCGAAGTTTAAAATATCACACAAGGGAGGATCTCACGGAAATGCTCCATGATAATTTTCGAATCAACTCTCTACAGAGCCAAGTAAGAAAGCTATATTTCCCAACTGTAAGGGCGGTTCTCCAACATATCCGGCAGACAGGGGTTGGTGGCGTCGAACGCAGCAAATGGATGCCGGGGAAATTTAAGGAATTTGAGAAAAAATACCGGACCCGTTTTATTTCGGATAAGGGCCTTCCGGTTACCTATGCTTCGTATTTTGTGGTTGCAAAGAAAAAATGAATATCAATAAGACCATGGCTAAATCGAGAGTATATTGTATATCCGGCATAGATACAGATATCGGTAAAACGATTGTCACCGGGGTCCTTGCCGGATCTTGTTTGCAACAGGGGATTCGAACGATTACCCAGAAAATTGTACAGACAGGTTGTACCGGCCTGAGTGAAGATATCATTCGGCACCGGGAAATAATGGGACTCGAATTGCAACCGGTAGATTTTAGCGGTCTTACCTGTCCTTATGTATTTTCTGTCCCATGCTCTCCGCATCTGGCTGCCAAATTGGAAAATCAGAGTATTGACTGCAATGTGATCCGAAAGGCAACTGCATCGCTACTTGAACAGTTCGACTTGGTTTTTCTTGAAGGGGTAGGCGGCCTTTTTGTGCCGTTGAGCGAGGAGGAGACATTGATCGATTTTTTTGAGGCTGAGCAATACCCGCTTATTCTGGTGACCAGTTCGCGGCTTGGCTCCATTAATCATACTTTAAGTGCTTTGGCATTAGCCCAATCCAGAAACATCGAGGTCGTCGCATTAATCTACAATCGCATTGAAGGGACAGATCTGAGGATTGAAGAAGATTCAAAAGAATTGTTTTCCAAGCATATGAAGAAGAATGGCTTTAGCGGCCCTGTTATTGATTTTTTCCCGCTTGAAAAATATAAAAGTGGTGAAAAAAGGCTCAATTTTTTTGATATTTGTAACTAACCCCGGTAAACGGGAAATAAGCCGGGACTCTGTTTAGTCCCCCTCAAGGCATGGGGATTATAAAGAATACCCCCTTGAGGGGTATAAGTACCTTGAGTGTAAAGAAGAGACAGGAACGACCACAAAGGAAAGAGCGTATGAACGGTGTGAAAAAGATTTGCTTGAGTTGTAAAAAATTTCGGCTGGAGAGTCTGGAGACGGGTATCTGTCGCGTGGATAAAGATAAGGACAAAAATTATCCGGTAAAACAAAAAGACGACGATTGTGCCAGATGGCAAAACTGCGGACAACAATATTACATTCGATTGGGTTGGATCAAGGCGCAGGCAGCAAAATCCGAATAAGAATTTTTCAATAGTGATGGCGTCGTAAAAACTCTTCATCTTGTTCGTTGTTACAATTTTCCTATCATTTCGGCGTACATACGGTAGTTCGATTAATCATTTATATCAAGGTGAAGGTGTGTTTTCCTTAAGTATAAAGCGTAGATTTTGTCTTAGGCTCCTTTTATTTATTTTGGTCATAACGTTGTTTGCCGGTTTTTCAGGTATCAGCTTTTCTTTCGCCCAGGACTCTGCTTCCAACTGTCGGTCAACTCAATGGCCTTCTCAATTAAGCCGGTTAGTCCCAGATGCATCATTGCTTAGAGGTAAGCTGGAAAATGGCTTTCGATATGTCATCAAGGCAAATCACGAGCCGAAAAATCGGGTAGCGCTCTATCTTGATGTGCAGGCCGGATCTCTGCAAGAAAGTGATAGTCAGCGAGGGCTCGCCCATTTTCTCGAACATATGATGTTTAACGGTTCGAAAAATTTTCCGCCAGGCAGTCTGGTTGACTATTTTCAATCACTGGGGATGAATTTTGGTGGCGATACCAATGCCCGGACCACCCATGACCAGACGGTCTACAATATAATTTTACCGAATAGTTCTGAAAAAGATCTCGATTCGGGATTTCTTGTTATAGCCGATTATGCCAGGGGCGCTTTGCTGGCTGATACCGAAATCGATAGAGAAAGAGGGGTCATCCTCGCCGAAAAACGGACACGGGATTCTGCTGGATATCGAACCAATATTGCTGTCAACAACTTTGCTTTACATGGAACAAGATATCCTGAACGGATGCCGATAGGAGTTCAAAAGACCTTAGAGTACGCTAACCACGACCTGCTCCAATCTTACTATGATGCATGGTACAGGCCGGAAAACATGATTTTGGTCGTGGTTGGTGACATGAATCCGAAGCTTACGAAAGATCTTATCGAAAAACATTTTGCAAAGCTTTTAGCCGCAGGTCCACAACCTCGATGCCCTGATTTTGGCAAGCTGACGCGCCAAGGAATCCAAGCATTCTATCACTATGAGCCGGAACTTGGACAAACCAACGTCTCAATCCAGACCTTCTGGGATCTGCCGACTGAAAACGACTCACTCCTATTAGAAAAAAAAGAACTCCTCAATTTTATGGGGATAATGATAATGGGCTATAGACTGCAACGGTTGCAGGAATCTGTAGAAATGCCGTTTGCCCAGGCAAATTATTATGCTGGAGATATTGTTAATCGTATTGGGTATGGGGCTCTTTCCGCCAAAGCTGATAGAAAACACTGGCAGGAAGCCATAACCTCTCTGGATCGAATTCTTCGACAGGCTCTATTAAATGGTTTTGAAAAAAGCGAAGTCGAACGGGCCAAAAAAGAAATTCTCGCACAACTTGACGCCAGGGTTTTGACAGCCGGTTCAGAAGATTCCCGTACTATTGCCGGAAGGATTATCGATCAACTGAATAATAATCGGGTTTATCAGTCTGCCGAACAGGAAAAGGCACTCTATGGGCCTCTCACAAAAGAGATAACCGTGGGTGAGGTAAATGGAGTCTTCCGAGAAAAATGGAGTCATAACTATAGGTTGATTTCTGTGACGGGCGATGTGCGTCTCGAAAAAGGCGGCACTGCGGAAATTGCTTCGATATACCGAAAAGCAACACAGCAATCGGTGCCGGCGTCGACCACCGACAATACCCACCTATTTCCCTATTTGCAGCCTTCCCCTCCTCTTGGTCCAGCTCCGCAAATAAGCTCTTTCAAGGATATTGATGTTGAAAGACTGACATTTTCTAACGGCTTGATAGTGAACCTGAAAAAGACACAATTTGAACGGAATAGAATACGGGTTAGTGCCGACTTTGGTTCCGGCAAGCAGAATGAGCGTATTCCGGGAATGGCAATGCTCGTTGAGGCGGTAATCAATGGCTCGGGGAGCGGAAAACTCCCTCAATCGGCCATTAATGAGGTGTTAGCCGGTAGTTCAATTCAACTGTCTTTCAAAGTAGGTGAGTCCGCCTTTTCATGGACAGGTACGACGCTGACCAAGGATTTTGATCTTTTTAGTCAAGTTCTCTATACCTTACTCCTTGACCCTGGGTTTCGGAAAAATGTTTTTACAACAGTAAAGGAAAATCTCGGGTTGATGTACCGGAAAATGAATCAGGAGATAGAGGGTGCTTTTCCGCTTGCAATTGAACCGTTTTTAGCCACCTACAACGAACGTTTCGGCCTGCCCCCCTGGGAAGATGTGGCCAAATTAGACTATGATGTTGTGGAACAATGGGCAGATTCACTCATCAGGCCTGAAGATTTGGAGATATCCGTGGTTGGTGATTTTAACAGGGACGAGGTGGTTTCTGCAGTGACAAAATATTTTTCAGGAATAGAGCTTTTATCTGCACAGAAAACTGAGTCGCCTTCTGTGCATTTCCCCGTTGGTAAAAAACTTGATGTAAAGGTCAGCACTTCGGTTCAAAAATCAATGGTTGCCATCGCTTGGCCAACAGACGATTTTTGGGATATTCACCGAACAAGACGATTACATATATTGGCCGGCATTTTTGGTGACAGGTTACGCAAGACCATCAGGGAAAAGTTGGCTGCCAGTTACTCTCCGAGCGTCTCTAGTTTTAGCAGCAGAGTCTACCAAAGCTACGGCTATATAATTGCCCAAATGTTGGTCAAACCGGGTACTGAAGATGCACTGATCAAGGAGATATTCAAAATAAGCGACCAGTTAAAGAGTGGGGGGATAACCTCCAACGAATTGGATCGGGCCAAGGATCCTTTTCTGACGTCTCTGAAAGAAAGTGTCGGGACAAATCAGTATTGGTTGAATTCGGTGCTTTCGCTCTCAATGAGACATCCGCAGCAATTGGAATGGCCGAGAACATTAATCAGCGACTTTACGTCGATCAGTTTGTCCGAAGTCAACGAATTGGCTGCACTGTATCTGGATAACATTAATGCCGCAACGGCCAAGGTGATACCGGACAAAGGAAAAAAAAATAGTAACAAAATCTCAGAAACCAACTAAGTGGTAATGTGATTTAAGAGAATTATGACTGACCTCCCAAAGTTATTTACTTCGTTCAAAATACTAGGAGCCCCTTGGGCGAAGTTTACAATAAACGGGATACCTAAACATCCTGACCAGTAAGAGACCGAATCACCACGTCAAACTTTTTAGACACTGAGCATAAACACCGCGAGGATCGTCAAGGAGCATTATTGGGTTCAGACGGTTTACCAAGGTATTTTTAAGTCGAAGTCCAACTGGATTTTGTAAAACCGATGTTTCATTAAAGAATGCCAGACCAGTCGTAAGATATTGCAGAAAATGATCCTTGACCGAAACCTGTGGCCTAATATACTCCGTTGAATAAGATTTCAGGTTGGCAAGTGTAGCTGCGGCCCGAATAGCATCCTCAAGGGATCCCATTTTGTCGACCAGCCCCAAGGTCTTCGCCGTCTGACCATCATAAACCCGACCCTCTGCGAGTTGTGCAACTTTGGTTTTTTCAAGATTTCTCCCGCTAGCAACGATTTGCAGGAATTGATCGTAATTATAGACAATTGTCTGTTGAATAGCTGCCTTAAGCTGTTCCGGAAGTGGTTGGGTGAGATCCAGGCCCGCTGCAAGTGGCGTTGTCCCGGTGCCATCACTGTATATTCCAAGTGAGGCTAAAGTTTTGTTAAACGTGGGTATGGCACCGAAAATACCAATTGAACCAGTGATCGTTGTGGGTGATGCCCAAATTTCGTCTGCATCGGCGGCAATCCAATAACCTCCCGATGCGGCGACCGCCCCCATGGATACGACAAAAGGTTTACCACTTTTTTTTAGTTCGAGCAGCTCCTGGCGTATAACTTCGGATGCAAAGGCTGATCCGCCTCCTGAATTAATACGCAAAACCAATGCTTTTATTTCTTTATTTTCTCGAGCCTTCTTAATGAGATCGGCCAGAGAATCCCCTCCGATCATGCCTTGAGGTTGATTTCCCGGGAGAATAGTCCCCTCCGCAATGATAAGCCCTACCTTTGAATTTTGAGAAGAATCTTCTTGGTATGAAGGTGTTAGAGAGTCGAGATAGTCTCTAGATGAGAGTATATGTGGTGAATTAGAAGGTTGTGGAGATAGTGAGGCGAGATAGGATATGGCCTCCTGTCTCGTTGCAATCTGGTCTACCAAGCCAGTCTCAAGAGCCAATTGTGCAGCATTCCCACGGGTAGAATGCAGAGCTTCGTCGATATTGTCTGTATAGTGATGGAGTGTGTTTAAAGAAATATTACGATGTTTTGCTATTTCATCCGTGTATACCTGCCAGAGTGCCGACAACCAGAGCTGACTCTGCTGCTGATCTGCCGGTGACATGGAATTTCTGGTAAACGGCTCAAGGGCGGATTTGTAGGCACCAACCTTGAAGACGTTGTAGTCAACTTCAAGCGTATCGAGAGCGTCCTTAAAGTAGAGACGGTAGACTCCAAAACCGTGGATATCAACGCCGCCCATAGGATTTAGAAGGATTTTGTTTGCATAAGATGCCAGAAAATACCGCGATTGTGTATAATAATCTTCAGCTGCAACTACGGTCTTACCTGCTGCTTTGAAACGATCAAGGGCCTGCCCAATGTTTTGCAGCTGATTCATGCCGGCATGGCCCATATCTTTTAGATTAAGTAGTAATGAGGCGATGTTGTCATCCTTTGCACCTGCATTTACAACATCGAGGATATCCTGCAGGACAGTTTCGGGCTCGGAAGCATTAAGGCTAAATGACTCTTTAAACAGTTTTTCTAAGGAGCCAAGGAGCTTTTTCTCCTCAACGATATCACCTGAAATATCCAACCTGAGAACAGTGCCAAGAGGAGGCTGCGCTACTTCTCGTGGAATAAAAGCAAAAATGATGGCTATAAGAACCAAAAACAGAAGGAGATTCAGGAAGAAATTCCTGATAAGGGTAAAAAATCTACCAGCATATTTAAATATATTAAAGACAGAAATGATGAGATCTTTCATAGTGTTTGGGGTTCTTGTTGGCTAGGAGGCTTTCCGAGAATTGACATTTTGTCCAAAATCGAGGCATTATCACAAAACAAGCACAGCCATATAGTTGATATTGCGAGCATTGTTTTTTGAAAATAACGAAAAGTTTGGGAAAAAGGGCATTCTCGGACAGCCCCCTAGTTATTGATAGAGTACGGCCTCGAATATCCTGCTAAGGATAACCATAATGGTTGGTAAGTACAACCGGTTACAGCCTGTCTCGAAGCATAAATGGAAATACCAGTTGATAGGGGACCTTTTTGTCTCCAATAAGCTTCGAGATGGTGAGACCAAGCAGTCGGATTTTTTGCGTAGTTAAGTCGGCTGTGGCAAGCAGTCCCGGAAGCAGGGCGAGGATGCCGTCGCTGGAATAGATTGGGTTCCGAACAGTCTGTGAACGTGTGATCGTATTAAAATTTTGGTACCTTATTTTGAGAGTCAGAGTATAACCGCCGGTTTGCTTCTTTTTTAGTGAATATTCAAGCTGTTCCGCGAGATCCAGCAAGATTGCGTTTATTTCACTTTTATCATCTGTATCAGAAGAGAGGGTCGTCTCGCTGCCGATCGATTTGCGTATTTGCTCCGATTCAACTGGCCTGTTGTCAATTCCGCGAACGATGTTAAAGAGGAAGGATCCAGTCTTTCCGAAATGAAAGACAAGTCTTTCTTCTTCTATTTGGTGGAGATCATGACCGGTCCTTATCCCCAGACTCAACATCTTTTTTTCGGTGACTTTTCCCACCCCAAAAAATTTTCGAATAGGAAGGGAAGAGAGAAAATCAAGAGCTTTTTCGGGAGGAATTGTCGTCAGTCCATTTGGTTTATTGAAATCAGAAGCAACCTTAGCCAAAAATTTATTGAAAGATACCCCCGCGGATGCAGTCAGCCGTAATTCCTGAGATATTTCAGCGCGAATCCTTTCCGCAAGTATGGTGGCAGATGGATGATTCTGACTGTTGGTTGTTACATCAAGAAAAGCTTCGTCGAGCGATAAAGGCTCGACCAGCTCGGTATATCGTCGGAAAATCGACATGAGCTGAGTTGAGATCTCGCGGTATCTGTCCATGCGCGGTCTGGTAAAGATGACGTGGGGACAAAGCCGTACTGCTTTCGAACAGGGCATTGCAGAGTGGATACCGAAACGGCGTGCCTCATAGGAGCAGGCTGCTACGACCCCTCTGCTTTGCGGCATACCTCCAACAATCAATGGTCTGCCTTTAAACGCGGGAGTATCCATCTGCTCAATAGACGCAAAAAAAGCATCCATATCGATATGAATAATTTTCCTTTTACTGTACATATGATTATCGGATAAAATTGGCCTAGGAGGTTGTCCGAGAATAGGTATTTTCTCTCAGATCAAGGCATTTTCAGGAAATCAAGCACAGCCATATAGTTGATATTGCGAGCATTGATTTTCTTAAAATAACGCAGATATGGGGGAAAAGAGCATTATCGGACAACCTCCTAGAAGAGGGAAGAAGGACTCAGGTAAAGTGTGTTCCCTTGCCAGTATATTGGCCTTTTTCGGCAGATTTTGCGACAATATTCCTCCTGGGCTTAATTATTGTGCCGAGAACGGCACAAGGTGCTGTGCGTAACTAACCCCGCTGAAGAGCGCGGGATAAGTACCTTTACGAAATTCATTCATAAAAAGCATGAATTGAATTTCTAAGGTACTAATTAACTTGACAAGTTCTCTTTATTAAAAAGTTGAAAAGAGTGGCATGTCAGAGAAATATTGGTAGAGTCACTTTCGAAAAAACAAGAGAGCAGGATGAGCCTCTATCGTCTTCGCCATACCAAATTAATTCAAAAAATATAACTTGAAAAACATTATGAATAAAAAAGAGATTATCGGTTCGAGCCTGCTTTTTGAAGGCCTTCCTGCCCAGCAAATTGAGGATGTTACTCGTATAGCCATTGAAAAAAGTTTCCAACGGGGTGAAAATATCTTTTTTGAAGGGGACCAAGGAAGCGGCTTTTATGTAGTTGGTGAAGGCCGGGTGAAAATATTTAAGGTCTCTTTGTCAGGAAAAGAGCATATACTGCATATTTTTGGTGAGGGAGAACCTTTTGGAGAGGTACCGGTTTTTCATGGCCAACCCTTTCCCGCCTCTGCTGAAGCTTTGATGAAAACAAAAACTATTTTTTTCCCGCGCGATAAATTTGTCATGCTGCTGGAGGCCAATCCTTCAATAGCTTTGAATATGCTTGCAGTTTTGTCTCAAAGATTACGTAGATTTGCTCATCAGATTGAAAGTCTCTCTTTGAAGGAAGTTCCGGAACGGCTTGCCGGTTATTTGGTTTATCTCAGTCACGAACAGGGTGATAGCGACGAGGTGGAGCTCGATATTTCAAAAGGTCAGTTGGCAAGTCTACTTGGAACGATTCCGGAAACCTTGTCTAGGATTTTTGCCAAGATGAGCGAAGAAGGCCTCATTCAGGTAAACGGCAGAAAAATCAGTTTACTCGATAGACAGGGGTTGATCGAAAAGGAGTGATTGATCGACACCTCGTTGGGCAACTACATTAATTGACGGCTGCTTATTGACGTTTTAGAGGCCCGGCGAGAATTCGTTTGCCGTTGGCGTGAAGCTTGAACTGCCGATTTGACACAGTTTTGTCGAGCTTCATTGAGCGGTTTCCAATTCGTACCAAAGTACCAACAAAGATAGTACCGACCACATCTATTTTTATGTTTTCTATGGGGATACCTCCTTCGCTGTTATAATCTCCATTATCAATCTTGATCTCTACTTCGGATGCATCTTCCGGGCCGCCAACCCTTGAATATATGCCGGTTCCCGGAATTAGATTGACCCGCATAAGCAGGAGTTTTGTCTCGGCCAGTTGCTGTTCCATTTGGCGGACTTTTTTGGATTTGGAACTTCCCCTGTACTTTTGCAACCAGCGAATTATTGCATCCTGCTGTTCCACCACACTGATCTTGAGTTGTTGTAAATGTTCCAAACGTTCGGCGATGGTACCAGCCGCAATTATCGAGGGAGTACTGTTTTCCGCACCAACACTGCCGAGGGTAATGTTGCCCTCGGCGATGAGCTTACCTCCCATGACTATGCACGAGTCATGGCATCGAATGTCGGAACCGCTGAGAATATCACTGTAGTAGGATTGTTTTCGAATGACGGCAATACCGTCGCAGTTCAATACTCCCTGCTCAATAAAATTGATGTCGGCATCACCTTTTACCTGTAGCGTGCTGTTTTTCCCAGTAGTTCCCCCCCTTACGACCAAATTGCCGTCACATTTGGCTGAGGCGGACATGACGCTCCCTGTTATTTTAAGATCACCACCGACAGTTACACAAAAGCCCGGCTGCACTGAGCCGAGAATACTTATTGCGTTCATGCTTTCGACGTTGCCTGTTTCAAAGTCAATATCACTTGTTATTGTTTTATGGGTGAGGACTTTAATAATTTTGTTATTAACGATGGAAAGTACACCGTCCTTGGTGGCGGTAACCTGCATTGTTGCAGGTGAGAATCGCGCATCATTGAGAACTTCTATCTTGAGGTCTTTTCCTTCAGGTGCGGCAGTCTCTTCTCCGAAAACATTGATTCCTGGTTCCCCCTGGATTGCCGGAATTTTCGTAGCAATTTGTTGACCAGCACTAACACCAACCATTATCCGTCTGTCCCGAAAATCAATACTGCCGTTTTCAAGAAGAGTACCGGCAATGGGACCTATTTCCATATCATATCTGAGGTATGCATCTTTGCTTTCACCAACGGATTGTCCGCAGGCGATGACAAACTTTTTGAATTCTTTATTATCCTGTGCAAGGAACTCTCTCACATCTTTAAGGGCCTGATTGTTTATACCAAAAACGATACCTTCTTCAGCCAGCATTTTTTTGATATCTTCTTTTTGGATTGAGTGGCAATCCTCCAGGGTCGGATGCACGACAAGGCTTACCTGCATTTTATCAAGTGAAATCACGAAGAGTGGTTCGATCGAGAGAATTGTTATGAAATCAGGATGATCCGGCCGACGAATTTTCTTAATTTTGGGATAGCCAGGCACTGAGGCGAAAATTGATTGTTCATCTTCCGAATAGTGGACGTAGGCACCTGGTTCGAGAGCTGCTTTTTGAAAACCCTTAGCAGCAAACCTGTGGAAATTGGGGAAATCAGCGAGAAGTTGTCCCGTCTGAACAAGCTCTGAAACCAGGATTTTATCGGTTGTGTAATCTTCCCCAATTTTGAGAGGTTGTGATGCGTAATGGAAAGTGGGCTCCAAGATTTTTTTTTTCTCGCTCTGCTCTGCAGTTTTCTGATCCATACTGAATTCCTGTTTCTAAAACGAAGATTCGTGATATCTGATTAGTACCTTACAGATTATTTTCTTGTTTTTTTGCAAGAAAATAATCTGTCGCAAGGTACTTATCCCGGCTTTCTTCCCGTTTACCGGGGTTAGTATCTTAATGATATCACATCGCAGTTATTGAATAAAACAAATTTTATTTGAATTTCTATGGGAATAATCCAGCCATTATAAAAAATCATCAATGAAAAGATATAGGTGGAATCCATTGGGCAACCAAGAGAACTAACGTTTGAAGTTTATTGACTTTTGTTTGGCCGGAACGTAGTGTGTGGCGATGAGAAATCAGACAAAAGCCTATCTCTACGCTTTGGTTACAGTCGGCCTGTGGTCGACAATTGCCAGTGCCAGTAAACTCACCCTCGGTCGTCTTTCACCCGCCGAAGTGCTTTTGTACGCATCTGCTGTTTCTACAGTGGTTCTCTTTATTATCGTCATTGCCCAAAAAAAGTTAAAAAAAATCTCTTCCCTGTCAAAATTGGATTGGATGACATCCATAGGATTTGGGGTACTTAATCCCTTTGCTTATTACCTTGTCTTGTTTAAAGCCTATTCCCTGCTGCCGGCTCAACAGGCTCAAATTATCAATTACACCTGGGCGATCACCCTCTCGCTGCTCTCAATCCCTTTGCTTGGTCAGAGAATAGCGGCGAAGCAATGGCTGGCTATCGCTGTGAGCTACATCGGAGTTCTGGTTATAGCGACTAAAGGTGATCTGCTGAAATTGCATTTTGAATCTCCCCTGGGAGTTGGCCTGGCACTTTTCTCAACGGTATTATGGGCATTTTACTGGATTTTGAATACTAAAGATAAACGGGATCCAATAGTCGGTCTATTTTTGAATTTTATCTGTGCGCTGCCCTTTATTGTTCTGTACATTTTCTTTACGGAAGGGTTTCGGCCTGTTGCTCTCGATGGATTTTTAGGAGCAATTTACATAGGTTTTTTCGAGATGGGCGTTGCCTATGTCCTTTGGCTAAAGGCGCTAAAATATACGGATAATACCGCGAAAATTGCAAATTTAATTTTCATTGCACCCTTTGCTTCCCTGGTATTTATTCACTTTCTGGTGGGAGAGGAAATCTACGGATCGACCTTGGTGGGACTGGTATTGGTTATGAGCGGACTGGTTATTCAATCATTATGCAGGCGATCATAATTCGGTCCACTGAATCTATCTGGAGTTGTGGAACATTCAGGCTACTGAGTCAATGCCTCCAACCGATGTGGACGGGGTGTCTTCTTTTTGAAAAAGAGAATGCACAAAAATAATCTGTAACGGATTAACACCCCACAAGGGGGTGATAAGTGCCTTTCGCAGATTTTTTTCTTACAAAAAACAAGAATATAATCTGTAAGCTACTAATAATCTTGACTTATCCTTTTTTCAAAGGAGGAAATTGTGCGAGCACTGCTTCAACCATCTCGTAGACATCGCGAGTGATTTGGTCAGGATCTGAGGGGGTAAATACCTCCTTGGTCCCTGTTCCTTTCCATAGAAGATGCCCTGTTTGGGCTGAATAGATATAGATTACCAATTTGCCTTGATCGTATTGACGTATTGTGTTCCATGCATCGATTCCTACATTTTGATGGTAGCCGTATCGGCCATAACCATAGCCGAAACCGAAGCCTGAACCAAAAGGATCAGTTTGAAGTATGCTTTTTATCGTGTAGGAGTAAGAGATCAGGAGAGCTGGATGCGCAACTTGTCTAAATCCACGTTTGGTGAGTACTTCTTCGATGGCTGCCTTGAATCTTTTCGCGAGAAGCTCATCGTCTCGAAGTAAGTCGCTCTTTTCGTGTTGCAGCCCTTTATTCCAACCGAAGGTTTTTGTTTCGCCAAATGTATAGTTTGTGTCATAATCCTGACCGACCTGCACCGTTGCGCAGGACGAGAGTAAGACTACTAGCCCCAAGAGGATTAAGCACAACCTGTGACGCATGATCAATTTGGGGAACATATTGAATATTGTTTTCATAAGACCCCCGAAAAAAAAGCTAAAACCACGCCAGGCTATTGTTCGGATTTCAGCACAGCCAAAAATGCAGTCTGCGGGATATCGACATTACCGATGGTCTTCATTCGTTTCTTACCGGCCTTTTGCTTCTCAAGCAGTTTTCGTTTTCGTGAGATATCACCACCGTAACATTTAGCAGTTACATCTTTTCTTAGTGCCGAAATGGTTGTCCTGGCAATAATTGCACCGCCTATTGCAGCCTGTATTGCAATTTTAAACATTTGTCTGGGAATTTCCAGCTTGAGCATTTCACAGGCGTGGAGGCCTCTGGCCCGTGAGCTGCTTCTATGGACAAGTTGTGATAAGGCATCGACAAATTCACCATTGACAAGGATGTCGAGCTTTACCAGGTCACTTTTCCGATAATCGAGCATTTCATAGTCGAATGAACCGTACCCCTGGGTCACCGACTTCAGGCGGTCATAAAAATTATAAATGACCTCTGCCAATGGAAGTTCACATTGCAATTCGATCCTGCCCGGGGTGGGATAATTGAAGCTGGTTTTTTCTCCTCGCCGTTCCATGCAAAGGTTCATTACCGTGCCCATATATTTTTCAGGCATTAAAATAGTCGCTTTGATATAAGGTTCTTCAATCTTTTGTATATGAGCTGGGTTTGGAAAATGTGCCGGATTATCAACATGCTTGGCGGTACCATCAGTGAGATGGAAAATATATTGTACCGAAGGAACTGTAAGGATAAGGGAAATGTCGAATTCACGTTCCAGGCGCTCCTGGATGACCTCAAGGTGGAGCAGTCCGAGGAAACCACATCGAAAACCAAAGCCGAGGGCCGCAGACGAGTCCTTTTCGAAGGTGAGCGCAGCATCGTTGAGCTTGAGCTTTTCAAGAGCCGCCGCCAGGTCTTCGTACTCGTCGGTGTCAATAGGGTAAATTGAAGAAAAAACAACCTGCTGTACCTCTCTGAATCCAGGAAGTGCAGCCATTGCCGGCCGGTCACGCAAGGTAATGGTATCGCCCGGTTTTGTATCTTCAACAGTCTTTATGCCTGCTAAAATATACCCAACCTGACCTGCGGAAAGCTGCTTCTGCGCTTCCCGATGTAATTTAAACAGGCCTACCTCGTCAACCTTATATTCTATACCTGTGGCCATAAAACGCATGATATCGCCAGACTTTATTGTACCATTTATTATTCTAACGGAAATAATGGTGCCCCGAAAGGGGTCGTAATTGGCGTCAAAGATTAAGGCCTGTAAGGGTTCTTTCGGATCACCTTTTGGCGGCGGAACTGCCTTTACGATAGCTTCGAAGATCTCTTCGATCCCTATACCATTTTTTGCCGAGCAGAATTGAATCAAGTCACTATCGAGGCCGAGGTCCTCCTCTATTTGCAGAGCGATACGCTCGGGTTCAGCAGAGGGAAGGTCAATTTTATTGATAACAGGGATGATCTCCAGGTCGTTTTCCATAGCCAGGTAAAGATTGGCCAGTGTTTGAGCCTCGACACCCTGAGCGGCATCAATGAGGAGTAGCGCACCTTCACAGGAACTGAGAGCACGCGACACCTCGTAGCTGAAATCGACGTGACCGGGAGTATCAACAAGGTTGAGCTGGTAGAGGTTCCCGTCTTTTGCGGTATAGGGCAGACAAATAGTCTGGCTTTTAATAGTGATCCCCCTTTCCCTTTCTATCTCCATGTTATCCAAGAGCTGATCCTTGAATTCCCTGGCGGTGACAAGACCACAAAACTGGATCATACGGTCGGCAAGGGTGGACTTTCCATGATCAATGTGTGCGATTATACTGAAATTTCTAATGTTATTCATATCTTTTGTATTTGAGGTGGGCCGTGAAACAACAGATTACTACCAGTGACATGGGCTCTGTACCCGAGGCCTTGCTATTTATCATATCCCGCTAACTAAGAAAATAGAATTTTCTTCTTGTTATATTCGTTATGAGGTAAACTGATAGACAGGTGTCGAATGGGCTTACCCCATTCTCAACACAATATGATTGCAGTTTATTCCTGGTAGAGTAATATCATAGTTTTTCTAAAATTTCTGGGTATATTTCACCGGAGAGACAAATAAATGAGCAAAAACACTATAATTGACTCAGATAATGAGACATCATCCGTGGATGATAATGATCTTGATGATGAACTTGATTCAAAAATCAGGGGAATCGACGAAGCCTATGAAAATCCTTTGGTTTCTGTTTCAGAGGAAAATCTCCCTGCCCTCAGTAATCCCGCTCTCCATCGGTATTTGCAGGAAATCAGCCAATATGAGCTGTTAACAAGAGAAGAGACTGATGAACTGGCTGTACGGTTTCGTGAGGATGGTGATCAGGATGCGGCATACCGGCTGGTGAGTTCCAATCTCCGCCTGGTTGTTAAAGTGGCCATGGATTTCCAGAAGTACTGGATGCAGAATTTTATGGATCTGATTCAGGAAGGCAATGTCGGGCTCGTACAGGCTACCAAAAAGTTTGACCCGTATCGCGGGGTTAAATTTTCATATTACGCAGCCTATTGGATCAGGGCATACGTTCTGAAATTTATCATGGACAACTGGCGACTGGTCAAAATCGGTACGACACAGGCCCAACGAAAATTGTTTTTTAGTCTCAACAAAGAACGGAAGCTTCTCGAGGGACAAGGATTTCAGGCTGAACCTAAATTACTGGCAGAACGTCTCAATGTCAAAGAGCGTGAGGTCATTGAAATGGGACAGCGAATGGATAACTGGGATGTTTCTTTGGAGAGTCCGGTTCGTTCTGATTCCGACGATGAACAGAAAAATTTTCTTCCAAGTAATGGACCGGGAATAGAATCCACTGTCGCAGGCAAGGAAATGAAGGTAAAGCTGGCAGAACTTCTGGATACTCTGAAAGTAAAGCTTAATGACAAGGAAAAGATGATCCTTGAGAAGCGGTTGTTAACGGATGAGCCGCTGACTTTACAGAATATTGCCGACAGATTTGATATTTCCAGGGAACGTGTTCGTCAGATTGAAGTTAATCTCCTGAAGAAAATGAAAAAATACCTTGAGGCTGAAATGCCGGACATTGTTGATTATTTTGACGGCGAAAAGATCGTTATCAATTCGTCCTCCTAACCCCGCTGAAGAGCGCGGGATAAGTGCCTTTCGCAGATTGTTTTTCTTGTTTTTCATGAACGAAAATAATCTGTAAGGCATTAATATGTCGGCATGCCCCCGTTCGGGGTATTTTTCCATTTCAATTTAAAACAATCCAATACAACCTGATATTATGAAAGTACCTTTGCTTGATCTCCAGGCGCAACTGGAGTACCTCGAAGATGATCTTCTGGCCGCAGTCACTCGTGTCGTTAAATCCACCCGTTATATTCAGGGGCCTGAGGTAGAGGAGTTTGAGAAAGAAATAGCTGAATATTGTGGAGCTGCTTATGGAGTAGGTGTTACTAGTGGCACCGATGCCCTGTTGATATCCCTCATGAGTCTTGGAATAGGGGCAGGTGACCAGGTCCTCACAACGCCATATTCCTTTTTTGCCACTATGGGTGTTATTCTTCGAGTTGGTGCTACACCCGTTTTTGCAGATATTGATCCGGCAAGCTTTAATATTGATCCGGTTCGGATGGAAGAGATACTTGTAGCCGATACCGAACGGAGAATAAAAGCTATCATTCCTGTACATCTTTATGGCCAGTGTGCCGAGATGTCGGCCATTATGGAGTTGGCAAAACGATATGAGCTTCCTGTTATTGAGGATGCAGCCCAGGCTATTGGGGCAGAATACCCCATGGTTGGATCAGGAACAGTTACGTCCAAAAGGGCAGGATCAATGGGCCTTGCAGGTTGCTTTTCTTTTTTTCCCAGCAAAAACCTCGGTGGAATAGGAGATGCAGGTATGGTTGTCACCCAGGACAGAGATTTTGCTGAAAGACTGGTATTGATGCGAAACCATGGAGCCTATCCGAAATATTTCCATAAAATAGTCGGAGGTAACTTTCGCCTTGATCCGATTCAGGCGGTGGCCCTGAGAGTGAAATTGCCGTATCTTGAGCGATGGCATAAACAAAGGGGTGAGAATGCCAAACGATATGACAGTCTTTTCTTAGAAACAGGTCTTACCTCTACAGAGCAAGTTGTTTTACCGAAAGTGATTCATCTTCAAAATTCGAGCGGAGGAGACGGAGCAGCAAATCTGCACATCTATAACCAATATGTGCTGCGTGTAGATCGAAGAGATGAACTGAAAGATTGGCTCGGCAAAAATGATATTGGTTGTGAGGTCTATTATCCAGTTCCATTGCACAAGCAGGAATGTCTTGGTGCAATGGTATCGAATATCCACTGTCCTGAAGCAGAGAAAGCTGCTGTTACAACTCTAGCCTTGCCTATTTATCCGGAACTTACCAAGGCGATGCAGGAATATGTTGTAGAGAAAATAGTGCAGTTTTATAGGTAAACGGTTACCATGAGGGGGATCTTCCACAGCGATTATTTTTTCCTATCTTCACTGCTTGGATGACAGTTTTCTGCATCGCATAGCACTATCAGAGATGCTCTGAAACGGGAAAAAATACTTTATGGACATATAGGATGGTTTTTATAAGCAAAGAGCCATCCTCATGCATTGACCCCCATTTGCCAATGACCACCCTATCTCTGCTGAAGACAGCTATTACCACCAAAACTTTCATTTTTCTTATCCTTTTCCTGGTCTTGCCGGCCGCCGGTTGTTTAGCTTGGGACGGGATCGCTCCTGATAGAAATATTTCTCTGATCCAAGGGGAACCTGGGTCTCCTGAATGGAAAGTTCTTTGGGATAGGGCCAGAAAATATGTCCTTGATAAAGAATACTTACCTGCAATACAGGCTTATTCTGCTTTGTTCAAGATTAAGCCGAATATTGAGGAAGCTAAATGGGAGTATTGCAAAGTTCTCTTGAAGGTTGAAGATTATTCAACCGCCACGAAGGTCATTGGCAGCCTATTAGACAATGATCCAAATAATACCGATTATCTTCTTGCTGCAGGCGATGTAGCAATGCATTGGAAGAACTATGACAGCGCAAATCGTTATTTCGGAAAAGTGTTTGAAAAGGATCCAACAGGAGGAAGTGCCGATACTGCTCTTTTAGGTCTCGCTACTAGCCTGCGCAACCAAGGAAAGAAACAGTTTGCTTTTGCACTTTTTGAACAATACAACCTAAGACATCCCGAAAACAACACGATACTGCATTACTTGGCCTTGGACGCTCAGGAGCTGGGAAAAGATGAAAAGGCCAGAAAGTTCTATGCAAGGCTATTGGAAAATCCAAATGTAGCAGATCGCATAATATTTCAAGCTATTAAGGTTTTTGATGTACCAGGCTTTGAGAAAACAAGAAGCACACTTTGGTTGGAGTACCTTAAACGCCACCCCGACTATATGCCATTCCGGCAAAGATTAGCTAAATATTATTTAGAGAGCGGTGCATTTGATGAAGCACTCTTGCAGTTGGCATATCTTGCTGATAATAAAATAAATAATGACGAGTATCTTCTTGAGGCGGGCACGGTTTGCCAGCGGGACCTAAAAAGGCCTGACAAAGCATTGCGATTTTACGAGAGATACTTACAAAAGCATCCAGAAAGCCTGGAAATCAAGCAAAAGATCACTAATATCCAAACTATTCTGGCAAATGACTTCCTGTCAATTGGTGAAAATGGTGGATCTTGGCAACTTTGGAGTGATCTTGCAGAAATTACGACCAATCCCCTGGCGATTTATCTTCAAATGGCCGACCTCCTCGAAAAGAAAGGCCAAACTGAAGAGTTGATCGACGTTCTGATACTTATTTATAAGCATTCTTTCCATGAAGATAGCATAGCCTTAAGAATTGCTCATCAGTATTATCGAATAGGGCAGTACAGCAAGGTTCTGGAATATTTGGGGACGATTTCTACTAAGAAAATTGAAACAAAATCATATTTTCTGTTAAAAGGAGATTCCGAGCGGCACCTTGGTTTGGAAATGGAAGCTCTCACTTCTTTTGAGCATGGACTATCGCTTGATCCTCTCGATTTGGGGCTTAGAAAGAAATGTCTTGAATTGGCAGGAAAAATTGGCAATGCGAAAAAACTAAAATCTCTTTTTGATGAAGGTTTACGGCAGAGAGATGGTCGGATGCCGGTTGATTTTGTGCTCACTTATCTGGATCTGCTTTCCTATAATTTTCTGTTTAATGAATATGAAAAAACCGATCATCGGGCAAGAGAGAATTTTGCCGGTGTACCGGAAATCATGACTAAATTGGCTATACACAAAGCGTCATCCTTAAGAAAAGAAGGAAAAACAAGACGAGCGGAACAAATGCTCCGTCAGCTTTTGAACAATGATGTCTTAGTCGAGGAAATACTTTTCCAGCTGACGGAGAATGCTGTGAAAGATAAAAATATTGCAGCCGCAAATTCCTGGTACCAGGCATTACAAAAGAGTGCCAATCAAGTAGATTCCGAATTCACGCTTGACCCTCATGGGTGCAAGATGCTGCTGCTTAAAATCAACATATTGAAAGTTGAAGGTAAGTATGGAACTGCTCAGGATCTTCTTGATAACTACAGCAGAGCCTTGAGAAAAATAAAGATATCGAAAGGGTTTCAACCTTTTCTGGTCCGCTTGCAAAAGCAACGTTGCCGACTAAATTTTTATAAAGGAAAATTACTGGAGGCATATCAGCAGTGCTCAGAGATTCTTGACAATGAGTCATTTGATCCTGAACTGTTGACCTTACAGAGTATCCTTGATCGAAGATTGAAAAATAGCGATCAGAAAAAAGATCATGACAGCAAAATCAATATTGCCGGGAATCCGGTATTAACCAGACTGCTGCTATTAGCGGCCAAAGAAATAGAGTATCTGGAATATGATGCGGCTGAAAAACATCTAAATACAGCCCTTGAACAATATCCGGATTCTGTTGTAGGTAACACCCTTAGAGCTGAAATAATGATGGCCAAAGGGAAAAGCGATAGGGCCGCTGAAGATTTGTCACAACTGATCCGTCGGTTCCCTGAAGAGCCATTTTATCAAAAAAAGCGAATTGAAGTCGAAGCCAGGAGAGGAAGGTATAAACAGGGGTTGGCTCTCATGAGAATAGAGGAAAAAGAGTCCGGAGGTGTTGAAAAACTTGCCGCAAAACTCGCGGCCAATGACGATATTGAAGATTTGCTCACACTGGCCAGACTTTTGTGGGGCGATAAACAACAGGAAAAAGCGTTAATAATTTACAAACAGCTCTTGTCGCGGCCTGTATTCGAGTTGTTGAATGAGAAATTTAAACAAAAGCAAATAAACTATCATCATCTCACACGGGAAAATACTTTTTGGAACTCGTTGATGCTTATGGTGCAGTCCGAACCAGAGGCCCTGCAGGAATTGATGGAACCACCATTTCTGATCGAGAATCGAGGTAATGAAGCGGGAGAAATCGTCTCTGAATTATTTGAAAAATATAGTTGGCAGAAGTTGATCAGTAATGAATATATGGCTCGGAAAGCAATTTTCGATCGAAATTATTATTATGCTGAGCAAAGTTACAAGCGACTCTTGAAGAATGATTCCAGAGAGGGAATGAGCGACCTTGCAACCGTCTACGGAAAAATTGGTAAATATCGTAAAGAAGCACAAGTTTACGAGGCGATACAACAGAGCGGGGCCACTTCTCCTGATTTGGTTGAATCCATTGAAAGAAACAATTTACAGATCAGTCCCCAGAATATCTTTAATGCTGCATATGAGGAAAAAAGTGGCAGAGATGGTCATATTGATATAGCGAGAACGACCTTTGGTACGTCTTTTTGGTTTACTCCTGATCTCGATAAGGATATCCGGTTGCTTTATGCCAATAATCGTTTTAAATCTGTGGATTCTGAAGAATCCACAGGGAGTAATTTGTTCTATGCCGTTGGGACCTACGAATTCACTAAAGCGTATGAATTGATATTGGGTGCAGGAACGGAGAAACTCACTAGTGACAATGATACCGGATACCGGTACGAAATTGAGCTTAAAGGACAGCTTGATGATTATATTAATGGATATCTGCTGCTTGAAAAAAGGCAGGTGTACGATACAATTCAGGCCATACAACAGCAAGTAACTTTCCAGTCAATTGAAACTGGGTTGAGTTTTGAAACTCCTATGGGGTTTTCTTTTGGCGGAGATTTGCATCATCGATATTATAACGATGGCAATTCTCAGAACAGGTTTCATGGCTATTCGGCGTATAGTATTTTTGGCGAATCCTTGCAGGCAGCATTGCGCTATGAGTATCAGTATCTAACTAACGATGATGACAACAGTTCCGTATCGGAATTGCCCGACGGGGAGTCCCTTCGTGAACCGCTTTACTGGAGTCCGTCATCGTTTTCAGAACATCGCATGACCTTGCATTTTCAACATGATTTTCTTGGATATGAGCAAGGCACAAAGAAGAGTATGAGTTATTATGCAATCGACAATACCATCGGCTTTGAAGATAATGATATTCTTTCTTTTACCACCAAATTTGATATTTTCCTTGAAATGAGTCCTCATTTTCTATTAAAAGGCAATTTTACATTATCGAAAAGCGATGATTATGAGGAAAAAGGGCTGTCAATGTCCCTGCACTATCGCTGGTGATATTTCTATTTTGTCTATGTTTCCTGTTTAGGGCTCAGTAGCTTGAGTCTCTTACAGGTTTTTTTTATGGAGGTTTAAATGATTCAAAGAATACCGATGTCTAAAGCCGGCAATCAGAAATTGCGGGATGAACTGCAGCATCTTCAGAGAGTTGAACGAAGTGTAGTAGTCAAAGCTATAGAGGTTGCACGGGAACATGGTGACTTGAAGGAAAATGCAGAATATCATGCGGCCAAAGATCGGCAGGGCCACATCGAAGGACGCATTATTGAATTAAAGGACAAATTATCGCGCGCAGAAGTAATAGATTGCCTACGGGTAAAGACGAACAGTATTGTTTTTGGCACTGTGGTTCAATTGCTTGATCTTGACACAGACGAGGAGATCACCTATCAGTTATTGGGACCGGAGGAAGCTGACGTAAAAAAAGGTTCAATCTCTGTTCTCTCTCCATTGGGGAGAAGTATGCTTGGCAAAGAGGTAGGGGACGAAGTGTCGGCTGTTACTCCCGGTGGAACAAGAACATTCGAGGTGATGGCGATTAACCCTTCCGAGTTTTCATAAGGTTTGAGGTTCTACCTTGTTGGACTTCACTTGTGTTTATAACGATTATTCAGAATGTGGCGAGGTATTCAGGATACCCGCCAGAAACATTGAAAGGACTTGGTCTGCAATCTCTTCAACGGTGTAATGGGTTTCCAGAGAGGCATTCCAGACCCGTGAGACCTCATCCAGCGCGCCAAAATAAGCTCGTTTAGCAATATCCGGTTTAATATCGGCTTTGTAGAGGCCTTTTTTTTGGCCCAAATTAATTATATTTGCAATTATGCCAATATATTCATTAAATTGATTATTTCGGTACTCTTTAATAACCTTGTTTGTTTGTCGAAGCTCGATCTGAATAACTTCAGCAAGGTTCTTGTTTTTTTTCATAGCCATAAGGTGTTGGATCGTATAAATTTCCAACATTTTCTTCGGATCCTCTTCATTGCTGAGGAGCTTATTGGTTTTCTCGACGATTTTTCCTACCTCTTCTTCAAATACGGAGAGTAGTATATCGTATTTGTTATTGAAATAGAGATAAATTGTTCCATCAGCAACCTTGGCTTCTTTGGCAATATCGGATATTCTGGCAGTGAAAAATCCTTTTTTGGCAAAGACTTTAGTTGCAGCCGAAATAATTTTAGAGTGTTTATTTTCTGCCTTCATTCCCAACATAGAAAGATTGAAAGTAAAACATTTAAAGTAAAAAAAATATGAATGACTATTCATTCATGTAATATTTCATATCCCTTTTGTCAATGATCAATCAAAAAGACAGGGAGGTTTGACCTATTTTCTCGTTGTGAAAAGATTTCTAATATGAGCTTAAAATACAAAATTGACTGGAGTAGCCTATGAAGATTCTTGTTATTGGTTCGGGTGGACGGGAACATGCGCTTGTGTGGAAAATCAAGCAAAGTAAAAAGGCAGAAAAAATTTATTGTGCTCCTGGCAATGCAGGGATTAGTCGAATGGCTGATTGCGTGGATATCTCAGTAACAGATATTAAAAAATTACTCAAATTTGCCAAAAAGGAAAAAATAGATTTAACAGTGGTTGGCCCTGAATCTTCACTGGTTGCAGGTATTGTAGATGTTTTCGAAGAGAACGGTTTGAGGATTTTCGGTCCTTCGATGAAGGCGGCTGAATTGGAAGGCAGCAAAGTGTTTTCCAAGGAATTTCTGGAAAAATATAACATTCCCACTGCAGCATTCAAGGTGTTCAACGACCGTGCAAAGGCAAAGGAATTTATTGATGCCCATGGTGCACCGATCGTTGTTAAGGCTGATGGTCTTGCTGCAGGAAAAGGGGTGATAGTTGCAAAAACCGTTGAAGAAGCCAAACGCGCAGTGGATCTTATTATGGCTGACAAGGCTTTTGGCAGTGCCGGTGATAAAATAATCATTGAATCCTGTCTTACCGGAGAAGAAGCCTCATTCATTGCCTTTACTGATGGCAAAACTGTTCTCCCTCTCCCAACATCCCAGGATCACAAAGCGATATTTGAGAAGGACGAAGGTCCCAATACAGGAGGAATGGGGGCATATTCTCCAGCTCCAGTGGTTACCGACGAAATTGCTGATTTCGTGATGAACAGAGTTATGCTGCCAACGATAAAAGGATTGGAGGCCGAGGGAAGACCCTATAAAGGGATGCTCTATGCTGGATTGATGATCGATGGGGATATCATAAACGTCTTGGAATTTAATTGTCGTTTTGGTGATCCTGAAGCTCAACCGCTGTTGATGCGATTAAAAAGTGATATCATTGATATCTTTGATGCTGCAATAGACGGAAAACTGGATCGCGTCGAGATGAAAATTGATCCGCGGCCTACAGTCTGCGTTGTTATGGCCTCCGGTGGATATCCCGGGTCCTATGAAAATGGTAAGACTATCAAAGGATTAACAAAGGCTTCTGAATGCCCGGGAGTTGAAGTATTTCACGCCGGTACAGTAAGAAAGAAGGGGCGGATTGTTACTAACGGTGGTCGAGTTCTGGGTGTGACTGCAGTAGGAAATACGTTAAAGGACGCGATATCAAGGGCTTATAAAGCTGTGGATGAGATTAAATGGACCAACTGTTATTGTCGAAGAGATATAGGCGAGAAGGCCTTGCGGCGCAATTCTATAACAACACAGCAGCCATTGGTCGGAATCGTCATGGGGAGTGATTCCGATTTATCCGTTATGAAAGATGCCGCCGATTTTCTCAGATCAATGGATGTCTGCTGTGAAATGACCGTTGCCTCCGCCCACCGTACCCCGGATAAGGCGGTTGAGTATGCCAAAACAGCGCAACAGAGAGGATTGAAGGTGGTTATTGCCGGTGCCGGCATGGCTGCACATTTGGCCGGCGTACTAGCTTCGCATACAGACCTTCCTGTTATTGGCGTACCACTGGATTCGTCTTCTCTTGGTGGTTTGGACGCGTTGCTGTCGACTGTGCAAATGCCGCCTGGTATTCCGGTAGCTACCATGGGAATAGGCAAGGCTGGAGCGAAAAATGCGGCGGTATTGGCACTGAAAATTCTTGCCCTGGTCAATCCGGAATTTGGCAAAAAACTTGTCAAATTTCGGCATGATATGATACTGGAAATTCAAGAAAAAGATAGAAGAATCAATGAGTAAGAATAGCTCTCCAGCTATTGTAGGTACTTCCTTGGATTTGGCTGTAACTCTTTTACGACAGGGGGGGATCGTCGCCTTTCCCACCGAAACCTACTACGGGTTGGCAGTCGATCCTGATTGCGCTGCTGCTGTAAATAAATTGTATAGAGTGAAGAAACGGCAGAAGGACAAACCATTGCTTGTTCTCATTGAGAAAATGGAGCAACTTGAGACAATTGTTCAGGAGGTTCCGCCAGTGTATTTGCCTTTGATGAAGAAATATTGGCCAGGACCATTGACGCTCGTTTTTCAAGCCCGAAAGACTATGAGCCAACTCATTACCGGGAACACAGGAACCGTTGGCGTTCGGATTTCACCTCATCCAATAGCCCAGGAACTGGTGAGACTGATGGGAAAGCCTGTTACCGCGACCAGCGCCAATATCTCTGGTCTTTCTCCTGCACGATCATCGCAAGAGGTGGTTGAAATGTTAGGAGATACTGTTGATTACATCGTTGATGGTGGCGAAACTAAAGCAGGGTTGTGTTCAACGATTCTCGGTATTCGACAGGGCAAGCTCTTCATTCTTCGCCATGGGCAGATAGATTTATCCAGAGAACTTGTTGGAGAAGCAACTAATTGATCTCCCACTCTTGATTAATTCAAGTTGAGCATTGTATGATAACACCAGCAGTGCAGAACTGTTGATGGCAACGATAACTTGGTTAACCTTCCGGTTCCTTGTTTAGTACCTTAGAAATTCTTTTCTTGTTTTTTAAGAAAGAATTTCGTGAAGGTACTTATCCCGCGCTCTTCAGCGGGGTTATGTAAATTAGATAGGATTTTAATATGAATGGACTGAAATGGGATAAAGCATTTGCTTTAGAACAGGCAGCCGATGACATGGAATTATTGCAGGAATTATTGGAAATTTTCAAGACTTCCTTGCAGTCGGATTTGCAACTTATTGAACAGGGGCTAGCTGAAGGCTCTCCAGCTAAGATCAGTGGTGCGGCACATTCAATTAAAGGTGCCGCTGCTAGTCTTGGAATACTTGGGATTCATGAAATTGCAACGCAAATTGAGGTAGATAGCCAGGCCGGGGGACTAGACATTGCACGAGAAAAATTTGAGCTTATGCGTTCGTTACTGGCTGAACTTCAGACTCTCTGATAAAACTCGATTTTTAGGGTATTATCATACTCTGACAAACTCGTTAAAACTTCGATGTCCGATGGATAAGTAAAAAGCTTCATATTGGAGGCGTGCAATTTTTCTATCATTTCGGCGTACATAAGGTACGTCGTAATGATAGAAAAATTGCAACAACGAACAAGATGAAGAGTTTTTACGACGCCATCATACTCTGGTCAAATTCCTATATTTTATGCGGTGTGGTTGATCTGCTGCTGCACCGAGTCGACTTTTCCGATCCTTTTCATAATCTGAATAGTTTCCTTCAAACCAAACGACCTGCGAATTTCCTTCAAAAGCCAGGATGTGCGTTGCAATCCTGTCCAGAAACCATCTGTCGTGGCTTATTACCACTGCACAACCACCATAATTTTCAAGAGCTTCTTCCAGTGCTCGTAGCGTGTTAATATCCAAATCATTGGTTGGTTCATCAAGGAGCAAGACATTGCCGCCTTCTTTGAGAGTCTTGGCCAGGTGCACACGATTTCGTTGGCCACCCGAGAGCAAACCGACCTTTTTTTGCTGATCCGATCCGGAAAAATTAAATTTTCCAACATATGCACGACTATTCACTTCTTTAGTGCCCAGCCAGACGGTGTCCTGTCCTTCAGAGATGGCCTGCCAAATTGTCTGCTCTGGATCGAGGTGATCGCGGCTTTGGTCAACATAGGCCAATTTTACAGTCTCTCCAAGACGTATCGATCCGGAATCCGGGGCTTCCTGGCCGATAATCATTTTAAAAAGTGTGCTCTTTCCCGCACCATTTGGACCAATGATGCCGACGATTCCGCCAGGAGGCAGACTGAAGTCCATATTTTCCACGAGGAGGCGATCACCAAAAGATTTTGTGAGGTTTTTCGCTTCAATGACAACTTTGCCAAGACGCGGACCTGGCGGTATAAAAATTTCCAGCTGTTGAGCAAATTTTTCTGTTTCTTTGGAAAGTAACTGCTCATAGGAAGTTATTCGTGCTTTTGACTTGCTTCGCCTTCCTTTCGGACTCATCTTGATCCATTCCAGTTCGCGGCGCAGGGTTCGTTGGCGGTCACTTTCCTTTTTCTCTTCCATGGCCAATCGCTTCTCTTTCTGTTCCAACCAAGAGGAATAATTACCCTTCCATGGAATACCCATGCCTCGGTCAAGTTCCAGGATCCAGCCGGCAACATTATCGAGGAAATATCTATCATGGGTAACAGCGATAACCGTTCCGGGGTAAGCTTGTAAATGCTGCTCAAGCCAACTGACGGATTCTGCATCCAGATGGTTGGTAGGTTCGTCCAACAGGAGAATGTCTGGTTGCTTGAGAAGAATTCTGCACAATGCCACTCTTCGTTTTTCACCTCCCGAAAGAATACCGCATTGAGTATCGGATGGAGGGCAGCGAAGAGCATCCATGGCCATTTCCAGGCGGCTATCCAAGTCCCAGGCAGAGAGGGTGTCCAGCTTTTCCTGGACGTTTCCTTGTCTGTCGATGAGGGCCTGCATCTCATCATCAGACATGGGTTCAGCAAATTTCTCATTAATTTCATTGAATTCATTGAGAAGATCAACCGTTTCCTGAACACCTTCTTCGACTATCTGTTTAACGGTTTTGTCCGGATCAAGTTCAGGCTCTTGCGCAAGGTAGTCAACTCGGTGCCCTGGAGCCAGATGAGTTTCTCCGTTAAAATCTTTATCGATTCCTGCAAGAATTTTTAAGAGAGTACTTTTGCCGGAACCGTTCAATCCCAAAACTCCGATTTTCGCGCCATAGAAATAGGAGAGAGAAATGTCTTTTAAGATCGGTTTACTATCGTAATATTTGCTTACTTTTATCATCGAATAGATGATTTTTTTATCGTCTGTACTCATAGAAAAATCCTTATATCAAGGTTTGCCGTATTAGTGCTTTACAGATTATTATCGTTGATAAAAAACAAGAGGAATAATCTGCGAAAGGTACTTATCCATCGAAAATCGAAGTTTTTACGAGTTTATCATTGTTGATAGATAGTACAAAAAAAAACGCGATAATCAAACAGAAGATTATCGCGTTTTGCAGCATCTGTTCCCAAGTAGGGAGAGATTAATTAAATGGTAATGACTTATTTTTTTTCATCTTGATCGGTAAGCTCTTTTGCCACAAGGGTTCCAATCACGCCAAGAAGTCCGATATTTCTGATCCCCTTCATGGCTGGTTTTACCAAAGAAGCAAGCATAGCTCTTCTTCTTACCTGACCCAAGTCGGCGAGTTCCGGAGTATGAGTGGCAAAGAGCAACTCCATATCCTTCTTCTTGCCAAAATATCTACTGTTTGGACCAAGGTTACCGCCCTTAGGTTCGATTCCTTTGGCACCATTTTTGACGTATTTGGCGACCTCGGACTTTGGATCATCAAGATCACCGAATATTCTGGCACCGGTAATACAAGTCTGCACACAAGCAGGAACGGAACCGGCTTCCACTCTGGGTTTGCAGTAAGTACATTTATCCGCTTTGCCGTCTTCTGAGACGTCATCAACTAGAGCCGGGTTGACATATCTGGCGTTATAGGGGCAGGCATCAACACAAGCTCCGCAGCCAATACAACGAGACTTATCTATCTGTACTGTACCGTCAAAAGGATCTTTCCAGGTGGCAGCAACCTCCATCGTTTTGGTTTCACCTGTTTTGAAATTGGTGAATTTCATGTCTACCGGATCAGCAGGACATACAGGAACACATTCTGGCTTGGTGCAGTGATTGCAAAGGCCAGGGTAATAAGTTGACGCCATTTCATCGCCGACCATACTGGGTCCCATGCGAAATACCCAGTCGCGATAAAATTCTACAGGGACCTCCCATTCTGCTTTGCAGGCGATAGCGCAAGCATGGCAGCCCACACATCGTTCAAGGTCGATAATCATTCCGTATTGCATTGTTTCCTCCTGAAATAATACCTTTAAAGCCGAATTTAGACTGTGGCCGGAATGTCAATGACCTTGCCATCCTTGGTCAATTTGACAAAGTTAGTGCGCATTCCATGGGTGCCGGTCTCAGGGTCAACTGTAATTTTAGTTATAAGACTCGTATCATCGACACCAGCATTAACAGCCACGCTCATCAGCGGGTTGATGGTGCCATAGCCATGGGCCATAAAAACCGAATCGCTTCGGATGCCCGGTGTGGTTTTAACCGTAGTGGTAGTACGTGATTTTATCCCGTCTTGATTGATGAATCCGACTATATCGCCATCCTTTAGGCCCATTTTAGCGGCAGCCTTGTCATTGAGCCATACTGGATTGGTGGGCATTTCATGGTGCAACCAAATATTGTTTTGGGATCGGTTGAAGGTGTGGACGGGAACACGCCCATAGAGAAGCCGCGCATACCCGGCCGGTGCCTGCTCAACCGGTATATAGGTGGGCACGCCAGGAAAGCCGGCATCAGCGATGTTTTCATTGTAAAACAAAACCTCAAAATCCTCCGGCATTACATAAGGATCTTTACCCTCACTGAGATGGATACCACCTTCTTTTTTTAATTGCGCAAGAGAGAGTTTAGCAACACCGAGGTCTTTATCTACTAACTCTTCAACTGTTTGGACGGGAATATCTTTTTCATAGCCCATCCGTTTGGCGATTTCATTGGTTATATAGACATGGTCTTTTCGTTCAAACATCGGGGCCACCAGCGGCATTCTTGCTGTGATGTATTGTTGCTGTTTGTCAGCGAAATCCCACTGCGTGCCAGTCTTGATAAGATCATGCCGTTCAAGGTAGCTCGATTCCGGCAGGAGGATGTCAGCCCACATGGTTGCATCTGTTGGCATGACGTCGACACACATGACAAAGTCCATCTGTTTCAGAACATTTTCCATCTTTTCCTGACCAGGAATGGTCTTGATAGGATTCTGTCCCCAGATTATGCATCCCTTTATTGGAAAAGGTTTGCCCGTCAAAGCGGTATCTCTGATCAGTTCTGTCGGCGTTCCTGGAGGGGAGTATGGAAAAAGCTTTTCTTCGTCTGCATTGAGGTTGAGATTAGGCACATCTTCATGTTCCTCTTTGGCCCAGCTGGTTTTTCCGACCTTTGGTCCTTTTCCAGGGACCCAACCACCTTTAACAAAAAAAGCGCCGAGCAGACCGGTTAGACAGGCAAGGGAACGCTGACGCTGGAAATCGTTGCCGTACCAGGAGACATGACGGCCTGGATGAATGGAAACGTTCGGTGCGTTGGCTGCCAACATTTCGGCTACTTCTTTAATTTGACTGGCAGGAATGTCGCATTCTTTGGCAGCCTTTTCAAGGCTCCATTCTTTAATACTCTCTTTGAATTTGTCGAAGCCTTCTCCATGTTCCTCGACAAACTTTGCATCATATTTATTCTCGGTGACGAGATAGTTCATGATGGCGAGCAGAAATGCAGTGTCAGTACCCGGTTTGATCTTGACCCAAACGTCGGATTTGGCAGCAGAGGCGGAGTAGCGAGGGTCAACAACGATCAGCTTAGCGCCGTTCTGCAGACCCTTTATATATTTTTTAATATGGCTAACGTGAACATTCTCTCCGAAATGGCCACCAAGCAGGAAGATGACTTTGGCATTTGGCATATCGACATCTTCATTTGGTGCCATGCCGATGGTCGCAACATACGCCATATCACGACTCCCCCGGCATTGGAAAAAAGAGGCTTCGCTAATATTGTGGGTACCAACTATGTCCTCCATGAAATCCATGGGATATTTGGCCGTTGAGCCATGGGGAAACATGCAAAGACCCTGCGGGCCATATTTTTCCTGTATTGCTTTCAGTTTTGTCCCACATTCGTCGAGGGCTTCTTTCCAGCTTATTCTTTTCCATTTTGGGTTACCACGTTCGCCAACGTTTTTGAGAGGGTACTTGAGTCTATCGGGGTCGTAGAGGAGCTGAATACCAGCGTTTCCTCGTGCGCATATAGAGGTACCATTGTCTATCGACTTTGGGTTACCTTCAAGTTTTACCAGTCGATCTCCCCGTTTTTTGCCGATGAGCTGACATCGCCAAAAACACATTTCACAAACACCCCCGGCCACAGCCTCATCTTTTAATGAACCTTTGGCTTCAAGGGGGGAACGTGTTATCCCACTCTCTGATGCAATTGCTCCAGAAAGGGGTAATGCGACAGCTGCCAATGAGGCAGACTGTAAAAATTTACGCCTCGTTATATTGAACGCCATTCTCCTTTTCCTCCTGTGTGAAAAAATCAATAAAGCTTATGATGATTCGGTAAAAAGGATGCTGAGCCTCCTCTTTAACTCTTGATGCAAAAATTGGATACCATGGCAGAAAAAAGTGAGCCAAAAAGTCTTCCTCTGCTTCTCTATTTTGATCTTCTGCCAGAAAAGAGAGGAATTCAAGCTGATGTATTAAGCTGTCGGGTAAGTCAGCGTTTTCAGTAAGGTTGTAGCCTAAAGAACGGTAGTACGTTAAGATCTTGTCGGAATATTTCCCCCGGAGGGTTTTTTCTAAATATACTGAGCCATATGGAGGTGCCGCAACATGGGGTGTACCATTGATAAAGAGCCTGGTGTATTCAACCTGGAGATCCTCAAGTATATCCTTACTTCGACTAAGTTCGGCTTGCAGAGTTTCTTTTTCTGTTTTGCCGCCTAAGGCGTCGAGTAATCCGTAGAGACTTGTCAGGTAATTATCGGAAAACCAATCGGGATCGGGATACTGCATGCTTTGGGCACAGAAACGATAAAGTGTGGCAATATGATCGGTCGGTGAAGTTTTCTGCATTGGAAAGTATATTGATGAAATGAAAAGCATTGCAGAGAAGGTGTTAAAATCTCTGGACGAAAATATCACTGACAGATTATTTTCGTTCATAAAAAACAAGAATAATAATCTGCGAAAGGCACGTACTCCCCCTTGTGGGGGTGTTAGTTAGCTATTGTACCACAATGTGAACTGCTTGCTATATTACTTATCAGTTATGATTTTGTAAATACCACAATGTAGCATTTTGGTGTCTGTTATCTTCCTGTTGCTTTTTGGAAAGAGCTGAATAATCATAATAAATATAAATAAATAGTCATTTATCTATTTAGAAAAAGTGTAAGAATTAAATTAAAAACTAAATAACTATTTTGCAGCAAAAAAATCGGCCGAGGAAATTTCTCGTGCTTTTGATAGAGCATTACGGGAAAGTATAGTGTTTTAAGAGATCGATGTAGTATGCGTTGATTTTGCCGATCAGGTCTTCAGTTTCCTGGTAAGGAGCATGGAGGCCATAATTCAGGGAATCAGTATTTTCTCCCGCGTTCCAGGCAGAAACTACCAGATCAAGTTTCCCGTCGAATTTGTAATTGTATTTTGCCACAAGATAGCAGGTGAGAAGTATGTTGATGGCCGGATCGAAGAGATCGTTTTGACTCAGATTTTCAAGTTGCTCTTTGGAAACATAACGAAAAACAGTATTTGATTGAGAAAGAATTTTTGCTGCCTCTTTTCCGGTGGTAAGTATAATTTGGCTAAGGCCAAGTGCATTTTTGCTGGAAACTGCCATGTGGTTTGCCCCCGACTCGGCGAGGATAAGGGCACGGATAAAATTAGGACTGACCTTATGTCTGGGGATGAAATACGAAAATCCTGAAAAGTAGCGAATAAGATGATCGTAACGGGTTAGTTTTATGACTTCATCCCGGCTGACTTTGTTGTTTTTATATTTTTTAATGGAATTCTGCAGGGTACCATAGGAATCCGTAACAGTCGTAAGGATGAAAATAATCCCTAGCAGGATATATGGAGCCATGTATCGTGTTTGTTGCATCTATTTAGTCACCTAGAAATGATTTTCTTGCTTTTTCACAATCAAATTATTTCGTGAATGAACATACACCCCTCAGGGGGGTACTAAAAAGAGCACCCCTCAAGGGGGTATTATGAGCAATCCCCGTGGCTTACAGTGGGGATAATTTTTTGTGCGTATCACTGCTTAAAAATTGCCCAAGAGTTCGATAAAGCAGAAAAGGATCACTACTGCCGGTGAGTTCACGAATGGAATGCATTGCCAGACTTGGCGAACCAATGTCTATGGTTTTAACTCCCAGGCGAGCGGCCGTAATGGGGCCGATAGTGCTGCCGCAGGGCATGTCACTGCGCATGACGAATTCCTGAGGGGTGATTTTTGCCTCTTTGCAAATATGTTTATAGATGGCCGCACTAAGGCTATTTGTGGCATAACGTTGATTGGCATTCAGTTTAATGACAGGACCCTTGTTAAGATGGATTTCGTGGGTCGGATCCATCTTGTCCATGAAATTGGGATGGGCGGCATGGGCGTTATCTATGGAGATAAGAAAAGAATTACTTAGGGTTATTCTTTTTGACTCGGGATCAGGGACGATTCGTTCAAAGACCGAATCGATAAACGAACCATGGGCTCCTGTAGCTGAAGTCGATCCGTTTTCTTCATGGTTGGCGCAGAAAAGAAAATTGTTTTTTGACTTATCGGTATGAGCAAGCGCTGTCATGCCGGCGTGACAGCTGAGAAGATTGTCGAGTCGGGCTGAGCTGATAAATTCATTATTTATGCCGACATAGCTGGGGCCGTGAAAATCGTAGCAAAAGAGATCAAATGCCGGAATTTCCTTAATAATAGCCTTGGGATGCTCAAGCTGAAGTTGATCGAGAAGAAGAGAATTAAATTCCGGTAATTGTTTGTTGATTGCTTGGGAGATAATTGGCGGAAGATGTTTCTGTTGATCGATACTACTCTTTGTATTTGCTTCCCTGTTAAAATGGATAGCTATGCTGGGAATGGTGAGTACCGGTCGACTAAAATTAACCAGTAAAACTGCCAAATTACCGTCAACCATTTCACAAACTGCTCTTCCTGCCAGGGATAGGTCCCGGTCAAACCATGACCCGAGTAAACTACCGCCATAAACCTCAACCCCAAGTTGGTGATATGTCCCTATTTTAATATCAGGCTTTGGCTTGATCTGCAGACAAGGGCTGTCTGTATGGGCAGCGAGTATTCTAAACCCATCTTCTCGTTCTTCGCGATTGCCTAAAGTAAAGGCAATGGTCGCACTATTTTCTCTGGTGACGAAGTAGGATAAACCTTTTTGAAGTTGCCAATGTAGGTTTTCCTGCAATTGGATAAATCCATTCGAGCGCAGGGCATCTTCAATGCCTGCGATGGCATGATAAGGGGTTGGGGAAGAAGAGAGAAAAGAGAATAAAGTTTTATTATAATGAGATTGGTTCATAGCATATGACAAGTATTAAGCATAATAGTCTGATGGGCGCTGGTAGCTGGTACCAACCTGATTCACGGACGAAGAAGGGGGTGTGGATTCCCCTCGCAACAACACCTCCTGCTCATTTTGAAGCAGTTCTTGTCTGGCTCGTTCCTCCTCATTAGTATATACTACTTTTAAGCCGATGGCAAACCAGCTGCAAAGCAACATTGTAAGACTAAAGGAAAGCAGTCGTATCTGGCACTATTTTTTAATGGTGCTGACCTGGTGATCCTTCCTGCATCGATAAAAGTGGAGGTGGCCGGGTCTTCAGGATGAACTACTCAGTTTGCGTTGATGTTGTTGACGATGTTGGTTCAACTAGGAGGCTGTCCGAGAATGCCCTTTCTCCCAAACTCATCGTTATACCTGTAAAAATTATCCTCGGAATATCAGCTATATACCTGTGGTAATTTTTTCAGGAAATCCTCGATTTTAAAAGAAATTGCTATTCTCGGACAACATCCTAATCAAAAGCGCTGTTAATTATATTTTTCCTGAAGATCATAGAGAGCATCAAGATATTGCTCCTTGAACTGCAAACGTTTTCCACCATTTTCCATTTCTTCCACCAGAGAATGAATTGCAGGTCTAAGATCGATTCCGTACTTCCCGTTTCCTTGTGCATTTGCACGGTCTATTGTAATGATGGCGTAGTAGGTCACTACCATTCTCGAGGTGGAATCACGGCGAAAAAGGTAGAGTCGACCCCCCATTGTGTTGAGAAAAAATGCGGCATAATCGGTAAGGACCTTAGGCGGAATCGAGAGTGAATATTCCTTTTTCAGGTACTGTGGTTGAGAGGACAGGCTATAGAAAGCTCTGAGATTTTGTTCGAAAGAGTCTTTTTCTCTATCGAGTATCACTTTGAGCATGTTGATGTTCTTCTTACCAAGTATTCTGAAAAAGTGGGAAGTGTTTTGAAGAAGGGTGAATAAATCACCAGTTTCACCAATCACTACTGGAGGATTGTTCACAAGCTTTTGAAGAAGTTTGGAAAAATATACCTTGCTCGACTCTTTCAGGCCAAAGCTCTGCATGTAAGGTTGCTGATCGAGATGAGTATAAAATGCATTAATTTCGTTTGTGAGCAGTTGATGATTGTTTTCGGTAAACAACCGTTGCCGGCTTTGGTTGGAAATGTCCTGTGAAGCAGATGAGGCAAAGTTGTCAAGTTCCCCTGCACTATTATCTATAGGACGGTTATCTATAGGACTGTCAATATTCGAATGTGGTACAGATTCTTCAGGTTGTGCCGACCTTTCACTTGTCTGTTTATCTTTCGTCGTTGTAATGAGACCTTGTGCTTCAGAAGCGGCTTGATCAGGAGGCTTTGTCTCGTGAAGAGCAACAGTACTTCCAGGAGTATCGATAAATGATGAAGAAGGGGGCTTTTGCACGTAAAAGTAGAAACTTATGACGAATACGCTAACAATAGCAATTGCAATATAGTGAAAGGTGCTCCGGCTTTTTTTAACTCGGGACTGAGGTTGCTCCCTGTCGTTTAGTTCATCCATTGTCTCTTTACTTTATTAGAAAGATCGGGAAATCATCAGAATTAGGCTACAGTATTCAATAAAAAGATACTCTATAGCATTTCCAAAGTCACGTATGAATGGGACCTTTGCCCCCAATTCGGAACAAATGATTCGGTGGGTGAAGCTGTTACAGAGTAATGGCAAGTCAATCTGTGCAACTTGTTTTTAATGCTTGACTGATATCCTCGAAAACACTATTTTGGGGACACTAAATTTTAAACTCAACATGATTTAAGCAAATAATATAGTAGATTAAGGCGATAAGATTTCGGTTACTAATATTAATTAAAATTGGAGGAACGCTCATGGCTATTTCTGTTGTTGGACATGCAAACCCTGATACTGATTCAGTTACTTCTGCGATCGCATATGCAACTCTGCTTAACGCTCAAGGCATGGAAGCGAAGGCATGTATGCAAATTGCCGCTGCAGACCTGAATCCTGAATCTACCACTGTTTTAAAACGTTTTGGTCTTACTGCACCCGAACAACTCATGGATGCAGCCGGAAAGAAGATCGCGCTGGTAGACTTCAGTGATTTAGCTCAGGGCCCGGCAAATTTGGCTTCAGCCGAACTGGTTGCTGTTGTTGATCATCACAAAATAGGTGATGTAACCACAAACACTCCTATTCTTTTCAGGGCAGAGCCTGTTGGTTGCACTGGAACCGTATTGAACAAGATGTTTAAAGACGCTGGTGTTGCAATACCTAAAAATGTTGCCGGTGGAATGCTTGCAGCAATTCTGAGCGATACGGTAAATTTCAAATCACCTACCTGTACCGATGATGACAAGGCTGCCGTCAATGATTTGAAAGTTATTGCTGGTGTGACGGATACTGAAGAGCTTTTTATGGAAATGTTAAAAGCTAAATCGGCTGTTGACGGTGTTCCTGCTAAAGACTTGTTGTTCCGTGATTACAAAGATTTTGATATGAAAGGTAACAAAGTTGGTATTGGTCAACTTGAACTTGCAGCACTTGATCAGGTTGCTAACGTTCGCGATGCGCTCGTCAAGGCAATGGAAGATGTTAAAGTAGACGGTCGTCACTCCGTTTTGCTTATGCTTACTGATGTTGTAAAAGAAGGAACTGAGCTGGTCGTTCTTTCTGATGATCCTGCTATGATCGAAAAAGCATTCGATACCAAACTCGTCGGTAATTCTATGTGGATTCCAGGAATGATGAGCCGTAAGAAGCAGACTGTTCCTAATCTGCAGAAAGTTTTCGGTTGTTAAGCGGAATGCACTGATTTTAGATTTGCTTTTTCCGGTTTGTCCGGAAAAGTCGTAAGGGCAGTTACATTTTATGTAACTGCCCTTTTTTATTTGCGATGTGTTTGTTAGCCCTTGTTTCTCAATGAGAAAAATGGGCTAGTTGGCCGGACAGGCAATTGCTGCAACTTTCTTTTGATAATCAAAATTGTTGTCCCGATCCGGAGTATGGCATTGTGTACAGATTTCTGCGGGAGGCCGGAGTATCGGAACAACTTTGTCAGGTGTCAGGAGGTGGTCCTTTCCCGGACCGTGGCATACTTCACAACCGACTGTTTGGCGATCTGTGCTGAGGGCAAGGAGAAATAGCTTCTGAGAATCATCTGATGCAACGCTTACCTTGCCGCCGGTTACATGGCAGGGAAGACATTGGAGATTAACAGACTGGCCTTGTCGTAAGAGAGTGGTGTAAGCATTGGCGTGTTTAGTACGCTGCCAAAATTCAGTTTGCTTTTTATGACAGGAAAAGCAACCAGTCCCTCCGTTGATCTCGTCTTTTTGCAGTGCGAGGCGCAATGCAGGATCGTCTGGTTGTAAACCTGCACGTCGATATCTATTGAAGGCGCTCATACTGTTTTTTATGTCCTGCACGATGGTGGTGATATCCTTATTGGAGGACATTGGTCTAACCGGAAGAAAAGAGGATTTGAAACTCTTGGATAGTTGTGTTGCTTTTGGGTCCAGTTCTTTTCCCCGTTCTACTGCTATTTGATCTAAAATGGTTTGACGATACGACTGCAGGCGCACTTTTTTTTGGGAGGAAAACTTGCTAATGCCTTTCTGTTGATTTCCAAGTTGGCTCAGTTGCCAGTCGATGGAACTCAGTCTGTTTTTCAGATCAGCCAACGATTGGGATGAAGCAATAAGCCAATTACCGGCAGCCTGCCGAGTGATGTCAACTTTGCCTAAATATTTTCCTTGATGACCGCTCTGGACGAGAAGGCTGTTTTGTAACACTTGCGGCTGGACATTCGTCCCTTTCTGATTAGTTGTAACAACGATATCTATTAGGTTAAAGTCTCTTTGTATCTCATTGTTTTCAGGTACATTTAGGCTGGAGAGGACGACGAGCATATCGCAGCTGGCTTTAAGTAAGGATATTTCTCTTCGCAACGCTTCCCGCCAGTCGCCGATAACGAAATCTTTAACACTCTTTCCAGTGCCTCCGGTTAAGCCAATAATACCGATAGTGAGATTGCCGGCCTTTTTAATGATATGCGGCAAAAACCTAAGCTTATTATTTTTATCATAAACATTTGCTGCAACCCAGGGGAAGCTGTCGTTTCCTTGGGGATGAAAAAAATCAAGACCTGCTGATAGATCGTTTGTGCTCATGGCTACCGCGTCATATGACATCGATTCATAAGCCCGGACGAGCCCATGAGCGATGACGAGAGCAGGCGTATTGTTCGTAATGTCACCACCTGAAAGCGCCTTCTTAAAAAGAAGATTACCTGCATCAACAACAATCACAGGTTGCTGTTTCTCCGCTCTGATTCCTTCTATTAAATGTGCTTTTCCGGACAGCCCGCCCAGTTGATGAGCTTTTCAGCCACAGGGTTCATATTCGCCTGAAACGTTGCCGGAGTAGAGCAGGGAAAATGAGGGCGGTTCAATCTGTTTGTCTGTTTGGCAATATGCGGAACCGGTGAGAAATATAATGATAAACAGCGAAAACTGGACTACAAGGCGTAGGTTCATGGCGGATTTTATTTGTTGGGTAATAGTTTTTTTACGGATTGGCATATTCCGGTAGGAAGATATGCCAGGGTGCTGCTTCACCGTTTATTGGGAAGTAATGTAAATCAAAAACTCACGATTACCTTTCGGGCCGAGGATAGGGGAGGCGACAGTCCCCTTGCTGATTAAACCGGCTTGTTGGACAGAGGATTCAATCTTTTCTATGGCTTTTTTGTGGAGGGACGACTCCCCTACAACGCCTCCTGGTCCGACGTCATTACGAGAAAGCTCAAATTGTGGTTTTATGAGTGCGATAATTGCCACTTTCCGGGCAAAGAGTCTCGATATTGGGGGCAAAAGGGTAGTCAAGGAAATAAAAGAAACATCCATAACCGCGAGATCAATCGGTTCATTATTGATATTTTCCGAGGTGATGTTTCTAGCGTTGAATCGCTCCAAGACTATTACTCTGGGGTCTTGCCTGATTTTCCAAGCGAGTTGGCCATAGGCCACATCCACTGCATGAACTTTTTGGGCATTGTGCTGGAGCAGACAATCTGTAAAACCACCGGTGGAGGCACCAATATCAATACAGATCAGCTTTGAAGGAGAGATATGAAAATGGGCTAGTGCCTTTTCCAGCTTTAAACCACCCCGTGAAACATACCTACATTTTTCTTTAACGCGGATTATCACCTCGGTTGAACATAATCGACCCGGTTTATCAGAAACCTGTTCATTGATAAATATTTCTCCGGCATATATCATTGCTCTTGCAGCCTCGACTGTCAGGGCAACTTTTCTGTTGATTAATATTTGATCAAGGCGATCCTTCAAAACCACATCATTCCGTATGTTAGAGCTTGCTGAGTTTTTCCTGAGCGCTAGCGGCTTCAGGAGACGAACCATACTTTTTCAGCAATTTTTTATAGATAACTTTTGCAGTGTCCTTATCGGCAAGTTTTTCAAATGCCATACCCTGTTTAAGCATTGCTGCAGGGGATTTAGGATGATCTGAATGCTGGGAGATAATATTTTGATATTGCATAATCGCCTTATCATATTCCTTTTGATTAAAAAGGCATTCTCCCATCATAAAGCGGGCATCAACACTATTGCCGGAGGATGCATTGCCGGCTTCCTGTTCAAAGAGCTGTAACGCTTCTTTAAACTTGTCATTTGCATACAACTTCTGCGCTTTTTTAAAATTGTCTAAAGACGTTTCTCCAACAATGGTATTTGCGGCCTGAGCAGCAGGAGCCTTTTCGACTGCAGTTTGAGCTACTGGTTCAGTCTGTTTGACTTTTTGATCAGCTGATTGAATTTTTGGTTCAGGCGTTGCTGTTGACTGTTCAGCAGCGCTCAGTTTGATTTTCTTCTGGTCCATTCGAATATGGCTGCGGGAACCGGATGACTGCAGGTCGGAATTGGCCGATTTGGCACGTGTCTTTGCAAGTTGTGCAGCAAGCGCAGCATCTTTAGCTCTGCGTTCCGCCTCCTTAATCCGAGCTTCCTGGATCGCCTTAACACTCTCTTGTTGCAATCTCAGCTTCTCATTGAGTGCTTCTGTGAGTCTTGCCTCTTTTTCCCGCTGAGAATCCTCGAAATTTTTCAATGCCTCTTCGCGTTTGGCAGTCTCTGTCTGGGAAATACTGGAAATGGAAGCCTCAAGCTCTTTGTTTTGTTCTTTAAGCTTTTGGTTTAGCTGATAGGTTTCCTCCAGCTGGCTTTTCATCTCACGTATATCTTGTTCAACCATGTCGACCTGCCCGGAAGCAGCAGCTTGACGTTTCTGGAGTTGACCAACTGTAGTAGACTTCATATCCTCGATCTTTTTATTGACGATACGTAATTGATACCGTAAGTCATTGAGATCAGTCTGTGATGCACATTGAACCAGAAACGGTGCAACCGAAGCAAGAAGGAGAAAATTTAATACCGTTTTTTTCATGGTTTTTTTCATGATATATTTTATTTTCTATAATTGTTCTTTGAATACCTTACCTTGACCATTGAGGATAACTCTGGCTTCCGGGAAGAGTGAAAAGTCTTCTTTGAAACGAACCGTTTTTCATTATACCGTATATCTGGTTCTTTTGCCCATCACGTTTTGCAAATATGATCTGGTTGCCGTCGGGTGACCAGCAGGGTGATTCGTGGTAACTGAGATCTTCCGTCACTTGAGTCGGTGGCTCGTTTTTATATGGATTGAGAGTAAATAACTGGTAAACGCCATCCCTTAAGCTGGAGTATACAATAAGATCTTCGGTCGGTGACCAACAAGGTTCGGCGTTTTCAGTCCCTTCGAAGGTCAGCCTTTTGACCTTCCGTGTTCGCATGTCCATCAGATAGAGTTGCGGTTTACCACTTCGATCCGAAACAAAAACCAGATTGCTGCCATCGGGGGACCAGGTGGGGGAGACATTAATTCCAGCTCGGTCCGTCAATTGTTCAATGATCTCACCTTTTGAGTCCAAGAGATAAAGGTCTGGGTTGCCATTTTTTGAAAGAGTGAGAACCATGAGTTTGCCATCGGCTGACCAGGCTGGCGCCAAATTTAAACCTTTTCGTCTTGAGAGCACCTTGGTGGTCTTGTTCTGTCGCAAATCCGTAATATATAAATTCTGATTCCCTGTATGATAGGAAGTGTAAGTCAAATAAGGTCCATCTGGAACAAACCGTGGGGAGACTGTGAGATGTTTATGGCGGGTAATTTGTCTGAAGCTTGTACCCAGGATATCCGTCAGATACACTTCTTTCACCCTCTTTTCTCCGTTAACAAAAGCTATCCTGGTCGATGCGATTCCTGGTTTTCCAGTCAGAGACTCAATGACGCTGTCACAAAATTTAAAAACCATTTGTTCTTTTTGCGACATCGAACCCGAAAAGCTTTTACCCATGATAACCTCATTAGCGGCTACATCCAACAGTCGCATTTCGAGGGTCATCGAGTTGGAGGTAAGCTCATATTGTCCAGAAATGGCATAATCTGCACCAAGTTTTTTCCAATCCGCATCTTGATTCCCGCCATATTCAGTGCTGGGAATAATGGATATAATACCATGAAAAGTTAACGCCTTACTGAGGATATCCGCAAGCTCCCTTCCCAGGATTTGTTTTTGCTGGGCCATATTTTTGTTCTGAAACCATGGTACGGCAATGTTGATTTTCCTAGCTTGCGACGCGGTAATATCAAGGTAGACACGATCTGCACCGATGGAGGTCTGCGCAAAACACACCAATATAAGCAAAATAATGGCGTATTTGATTGTAACAATTCTCATTGTATGTTGTTCCATTTTTATAAATTAAGTTGCATGCGTTTACTGTATACTGCCCGGCTTGAAAATTAAACCGATTTCGAACCGTTGTTTCTTCATGGCCAGTGGAATCGGAGGCATAGGGGCAGCATCCTCTAGGGTCTTAATAACAAACTGATCAAAAATCCTGTTGCCTGATTTACTTTCAAAAAGCATATTAGCAACCTTACCGTCCAGGTTGATAGTAATGACTACGACGGCAGTTAAATTTGGGTCTTGTTGTATGTATTCAGGAGGTGCCCAGAACTGATCCAACCTATTGCGGATAGATGCCAGATATTGACTTTCAATAAGACTTGAGCTGCCGCCGGCAGCAGCGGAAGAGGTTGACGCCTGACGTTCAGAGCTTGCCGATGAATTTGTCGGCAAGTTATTGAGTGGCTGTTGGGACTGGAGCAACTTACGCTCATCTTCCAGCGCTTGCTCAGCCAACTGAGCCTTTTCCGATAGGAGTTCTTCTTCCCTGATTGCTTCTGCAAGCCTTTGCCTGATTTTTCGTTGCACCTCTTGTTTACGGTCTTGATTTTCCTGTGGTTTAATATCCTGAATTTTCTTCTTTTTTAAAGGCGTTAGCGAAATCGATTTCTGTTGTACCGGTACCACCTTTTGAGGAACGGGTTCCACCTTTTTCTCCACCTTGGCAATCGGAGCAGCTTTTGGTGATTTTTTAGGGGTTGGGTGAGCAATAACAGGGGGTGGAGTTGCTTTTTTTGCTTTAACCGGTTGGATCTTAGAAGGCGCTGGACCAGAGGTAGGGTCAGCGATATTAATAATGCTCACCGAGTAAATGTCAGCGAATCTTGGTTTGGTTTTAAAGATACCGGGTAAATATAATGCTCCCAAAATGACCAGCACATGTAAGGCAATGGCCACATTCAGAGGGAGTTTCCATTCATTCGAAAGCATAGCGGTAACTCGATAAACTTGCTCCACTCTTCTACTCTTTCTCGGGTGGTTTAGTGATCATACCGATTTTATCAAAACCAACCGATTTGATATCTGCCATGACGGTGACAACATTACCATAAGGAACGTTTTTGTCAGCATTCAGGAAGATAGGCTGGTTTTTATTCAAATTGTAATTTTTCTGTAGTTCCTCAATCATAGGAGCTCGTGCAAACGGGATATTATTGATACTGATATCTCCCTCTTTGGTAACTGTAATCACAATTGGCTTTTCTTCCTGCCGCAATGATTTCGCGGTGGTTTCCGGGAGATCTACATTGACTCCCTGAGTCATCATCGGGGCGGTAACCATGAAAATAATCAAGAGTACCAACATGACGTCGACCAGTGGAGTCACATTGATTTCAGATACCAACCTTTTTCTGCCGTTATTTCTTACCGGTCCCATTTTTATACTCTGCTCAATAGATCTCGTTCTACAAGATTTAGAAAGTCGGTGGAAAAGTTGGAAACCTCACCGTCAATTTCGTCCAGCTTATTAGAAAAGTAGTTGTAAAAGATAACTGCAGGAATAGCAACGGCAAGACCGGCGGCGGTGGCTACAAGAGCCTCGGAAATTCCTGGAGCAACAACCGCAAGAGAGGCAGAGCCCCTCTGACCTATATCGTGAAAAGAGGCCATGATTCCCCAAACGGTACCGAACAATCCAATAAAGGGTGTCGCACTTCCGGTTGTAGCCAGAAAGGGGAGACTACTTCCGAGTTGATTCAGCTTCTGCGAGGCTGCTTTCCTGACTGCCCGTTTAAGGTTGTCCATAGTGGCAAGCTGCATGTCAAGTGTTTCCGGAGCCCTGGCGTCATTTTTTCGATTACGGATTTTATTTATTTTTTCGAGTTCACCAAAACCGGCAATGAAAACTTCAGCCTGGGGGGCATATTCGAATTCCGAAGCGGTATTGTAAGCCTCACTAAGATTGGTGGAATTCCAGAACGTTTCAACAAAGTCCTCCGAATCCAGACGCACTTTCTTGAATAAACGGGCTTTCATTATCACAACTGTCCAGGATAAAAGTGAAAAAATAAAAAGGGTTAGCATCACCAGCTTGCCTACCGGACCAGCATTTAAAACCATATCAGTAATTGATAATTGCACGAGTGATTCCTTAATATATAGATAACATGAACTACTTGTTATTACAGTGTGTTCCGGCTAACCCGGATAGTATTAAAATAGTAATTATGGCCAATAGAATGTAAGAAATGAGGAAGCATATCTTACTTGTTTTTAATAAAAATTCAACAAGTCAATTAATTGGGAGGAGTTTATTCAGCAGGGTCGTCACTTTATCAGCAGAGAAATATTATACGTTGGAAGCGACAACTGCACAAGCGAAATCCACCTGAACAGCCGTTTTCCCCCTGACCTTCATATTACCCTTGAAAAAGCTGACGGAAGAAATAGATTCCGTAAATTGCACCCTAATTTGCACAGTATCACCAGGCATGACAATTCTTTTGAATTTAGCATTGTTAATGCGGGTCAAAACAGGATGGGTGTGTGCATCGTACTCTTGAAATTGTTTCATCTTACCTATGAGCAGGGCACCACTCTGAAAGATAGCTTCGCAGAGAAGCACTCCGGGCATCATCGGGTTTCCAGGATAATGGCCCGAGAAAACATCCAGGTCCGCCGGAATCATTTTTTCTGTGACAATAGTATTACCTGCAAAGGAAATGATTTTATCTACCCATAAAAAAGGTGCACGGTGAGGGATTAGGTTGGAAATTTCATCAAAAGAGTCCATATTCTACAGTCCGCCACTAATTTCCAATACCGAACCCGTGATATAGGCCGCTCGGTTACTTGCCAGAAACAACACTGCATCGGCCACCTCTTCGGGAGCTCCGAACCTACGCATCGGCACCAGTCTTTTATAGGTTGCCAATTGTTCTTTATCCAGGTTGTTGATAAAATCAGTAGCTATAAAACCGGGAGATACACAATTGACCGTAATTTTTTTCTTGGCAACTTCTTTTGCAAGTGTCTTCGTCAGGGCCACTTGCCCGGCCTTAGAGGCGGCATAGTTCGCTTGACCTGGAAACCCGAGGTGGGCAACCGGCGAGGTGATATTGATTATTCGGCCGTATTTGTTTTGCATCATAAGAAGCACCGCCTGTTTGGCCATAAAGAAGGTTCCAGTTAGATTGATGTCGATCACCTGTTGCCACTGCTCGGTTTGCATCAAAGCAAGTACTGCGTCTTTACGGACCCCTGCGTTATTTACCAGTACGTCGAGGGCGTGGTATTTTGCCTCCACCATCTCGAACAGGGAATTGACCTCGACCTCTTGAGAAATATTGCACTTCAGAAGATCAAGTCTTGCGGAATATTTCTGGAATTCTTTGGAGAAAGCGGCGGCAGCTTCGGCATTACCCCCATAAATTCCAATGACGTTTGCACCAGCTTCGAGAAATTTTGCCGAAATTGCTTTGCCGATGCCCCTTGTTGCACCACTGACAATAACGGTCTGACCTGAAAAATCTTCCATATCGTTCCTTATGACCTGAGGAAAACGTCTACATCATTTGCCACAATAACACCGTAGTTTATTGCTCCCAGCCAACCGGACATTATTATACCAACCGACCCAACATGAAACAGACCGGCAACTTCTTTGAAAATTGACCGAGAAATATCTAAACCTTCGAACTTAGTACCAAAGGAAGTCCCACGGGTATGCAGGGTATAGCTGTTGAAGGTTTTCGGTGTAGCGGCTTCTGCCCAGTCGATTTTTTCTTTCACGCCTGGAAGGTACTTTTCCAGATCTGATATGGATCGAGCGATAAGAGACTGTTTTTCCTGCTGGTAAGTTTCTTCGTTGAGATCTATCCAGTCTTCATAGCGGCTGTTCATCGATGCGACTATGGTGTAATGGTCGGAACCCGGCCTGGTTTTTGGATAGTAAACGGAAAACGTCTTTGATTTGGTGTTCATGTCGAGGAGTTCCTCAGAATCAAATTCCGGCGCCTTGGAAGTAAAGAGCAGATCACCAACGTCATCGATCCTTTCGCCATCCCGTATTCCGAGATACACCTGGCAACTTGAAGTATTGACCCTTATCTTATCGGCTTTTTCGAGGAAATCGTCAGAATATACCTCCCGATCAGTAAGATTTTTTATGGTATTGGTAATACCGCTGTTTGAAACCACAGCTTTCGAGGAAATGGTTGTCCCATTAACTGAGACACCTCTAACTCTGCCTTTTTCAGTAATGATTTTGTCAACCTTTGCCCGAGTGCAAATGGTAACACCATTTTTCTCAAGCTCGTCGGTCATCATCCCTATCAGCTTATCTGTACCGCCCTGAAAAGTGAAAACCCCTTTGTTCATAAAATTTGAGAAAACAATACCGTAAGTAATCGCCGGATCATCCAAGGTGGAACCGTTGGCATAGGTGATAGGCTCCATGAGTAATCTGTGCACATCACTTCTCCCTGGGAAAAATCGCTCGAACAACTCTCTGGTCGTCATTGTCTGGTCATCATAAAAATTCATACCGGCAACGGTTGCAAAGAATTTGTTAATTGTATCCAGAGGGATTTTGAAATGAGACCTGAGGAGTTCGGTGAAATCTTTTTTATCAAAGGTAGTGCGCAAAGAAAACTGTGGATTGTCAAAAACGATATTCGACAATTGTACGATCGATTGCATTATCGCCTTATTCCAGTATTTCTTGCAGGTTTTGACCATGCCGTATGGGAAACCATGCAGGGAAATATCGAAAATATGACCACGCCGTTTAAACCAGGTAGAAAGGCCGCCTAATCTATGGTGGTGTTCCAAGAGGAGGATTTTATGCCCGCAATATGCCAGGCGATTGGCTGTTGTAAGTCCGCCAAGGCCTGAGCCTATAACTATGACATCGTACTTGTTGTCCAATTGGGAAAATGACACAGGCATAAAATAACAACTTGCTGAAAGAGGATCAATTAACAGTTAACTTATAATTTGGGCAGGATGTGTTGATTGACGATCGATACCCCGCTGAGCATGGAACCAATAATTCCCAGAAAGCCTTGATCGGTACCGGCAAGAAAAAGATTGGTGAATCCAATATCTCCATCCTTTGTCTTTATCGGGTTTCCGTAAATAGCCCCATCAATTTTCGAAGTGTACCGCTCTATGGTAACAGGAGTAAAGGAATTTTCATATACAATATTTGCAGTGAAACTGCCAATTATATTCTCAAGACATTGACCGGATCGGTGTGAGGTCAGCATTTTTTGAGTTTTATATTGTTCTGCATTTCCCGAGAGAACCTTCCACTTGGCATAATTTGCGAGATGTGTTGAGCGGATTTCACGCAAGTCTTTAGGTAGCATTCCCTGGAAATTTCCTGGGAAGCATATGACCCCACTCGAAAAATCGACGTAATCAATAGGGTTTTTATAGGAAAATGAGCTGGAATCATTATAGAAAATAATTGTTTTGTTCCGAGGGAGGTGTGTCGCAGCTTTTTCAGGGACTTGATAGATAGTTTCGACAAAACCGAGGCGTTGGGGACTGGTGGAAGGTGATTCCCGGCTATCTCCGAGGAGAGTCATCGTTTCATCACGGCCAATTGTCGAGAGGAGATAGTCACATTCGATAAACTCCCCAGATACAAGGAGCACACCAATTGCTTTGTTTTTATGACAGATGATCTTTTCAACGCCACAGCTCTTCCTTATTTTTCCGCCCATCGAAAGAAAGTGAGCAACCAGAATATCGAGGAAATCCTTGATAGTACCCTGAGGTCGAAACATCCCTTCTTGATATATCGCCCGAAACATAATGGCGAACTGGGACAGATCAATATCATTTTCGTGGCTGGAACCATAATACATCAAGGGACAAAGAATCATGTCGACGAGGAGTTGATCTCCCAGCATCTCCATAAGAAACTGCTTTGTTGAGCGGAAAGAGGTGGGTAGGAAGGGGTCGAATTCATGCAGAAAGGAAAGCAACCGTTGAAATTTTTCTCGGACTTGGGGAAACTTGGTGTTGATTTCTTCTTGGAACAATTCGAAATCGTTTGAAAACTTTAATGATGTACAGCCACGGAATACAACTTCACTTTGATGTTGTTGGCAAAAGTTAAACTCTTCTCTTCTTAGCTTTAATTGACGGAGTAGCCTGTTTAAGGGTGCTTTTTTTTCTTTAGGCCCGGCGTAGTTGGTTATAGCATGCAGACCAGTTTCATAGAGAGTGCTATTTCGGTAAAAATAAGAGTTAAGACCACCGAGCCGGGAGTGCTTTTCTAAAAGGAGAACCTGAGGATTGAAACGTGCTACTCGAATGGCGGCGGCCAAACCTGAAAGACCGCCACCAATGACCAAAAAGGGAATTCTCACAACATCAGGCGTCTTTCAAAAGCGGTTCTAGGTAAGTTGCACAGCTATTGAGAGTGGCGAGGCGAGGATAATCTTCCTCAGGAATCTGCAGCTTATGACGTTTTCTGAGTTCCATAACGATATCAAGGAAGTCCATGGAGTCCAGATCAAGTTGGTCGCGTAAGGGTTGGTCAGCATCCAGACTTTCAAAGTCAGCTTCGTCATCAATATCTTCAATAATTTCCAGTATCAGGTCTTTAATTTCTTCACTTGTCATGAAATTCTCCGGCTTCGACTTGTGGGGGTAAAAAAGTTTCGAATATTGATGGCGTCGTAAAAACTCTTCATCCGAAGTCTGCGCTTATCTGGTTCGTTGTTACAATTTTTCTATCATTACGACGTACCGTATGTACGCCGAAATGATAGAAAAATTGCACGCCTCCAATATGAAGCTTTTTACTTATCCATCGGAAATCGAAGTTTTTACGAGTTTGTCAATATTAATATTCCCTTAAAAGATAATGGGAGTATGTATTTTATTAATGGCAAAACACTTCCTATAACATACCTGTGCTTTCTTGTTTATATTTATTTTCACCAAAGGGAAAAATTTCGGGAAAAAATTAGCAGGCAGTATATTTTCTTACGATCACCGTGGAGTTGATACCGACCATGCCAAAAGAATTATTCAGTATCGTATCGATAGAATTTGCCTGAATAGCTTTGTTGATCACTAAATTGTTGAGATTACATTCCGGATCAAGGTTTTCTATGTTGATGGTCGGGTGAACAATTCCGTCATCAAATGACGGCAGGTTTCCAGCAAGTTCTAATACGCCGGCAGCTCCCATTGCATGGCCTATGATGCTTTTTGTATTGTTTATATAGGTGGTTCGACAGTCGGGAAATACTTCACGTATCGCTTTGCATTCTTCAATATCACCTTGTTTGGTTCCAGTAGCATGGGTGTTGATAATACTAATTTCATCCGGCCGTAGTTGAGCTCTCTGTAATGCCAGGCGCATGCACTCTGCTTGTCGCTTGCCATAAGGAAGCACAAAATCCCGAGCATCGGAGTTCATTGCATAACCGACAATCTCTCCGTATATGTGTGCACCTCTTTCCAACGCTTTTTCAAGATATTCTAAGGTATACACACAGGCGCCTTCGGAGATGACAATGCCGTTTCTGTCCATATCGAATGGCCGGGATGCTAATCTCGGATCGTCAGCTTGTCCAAGTGCTCCCTGTGCCTTAAAACTGGCAAAGATGCCAAACGATCCAATAGATTCTGAGATACCGCCGGCAAAAGCCATATCGACTTCTTCAAGCCTCAGCATCTGTACGGCCTGGATAAGGGAAGCATTACCGGCCGCGCATGCGGCTCCGATGACGTAATGTGGACCTGTGATCCCCAGATTCATGGTAATTTCGCCGGCTGGATTGTTTAGAACCGTGCGGGGATTATGGTGGTGGGTCCAGTAATCGGTATTGTGGCCGTATTTACTGATATTATAGACTTCGTTTTCTGTTTCTACCGTGCCATGTTCGGTAAGGCCAATGTATACACCAATTTTGGATGAATCATACATTTTGATATCCAGATTACCGTTTTTCAGTGCTTCATTGGCACAATACACTCCAAGGCAGCCGGCTCGGGTACCTTTCTTGTTTTCTTTCTTTTTTCGATAAAGTGTTTCTGGAAATGTGCATACCCCGGCCGGTGCTTTGCCAAAATATCTCAAATCGATTTCTTGGATCTCACTGATACCTTTGACCAATTTATCTCTGTATTCCTGGAGAGTTGAGCCGTTAGGTGCCGCGAGTCCAATTCCGGTGATAACTATTCTTCGATTTTTCATGGTAAATAATGTCTTTTACTGAGGAGTTATTTAATGCAGAATTTCAACTGTTTTCAATGAACAGCGATGTATGCATGGCGATCGGAAAACGAGGTGTTTTCCTGAACCTTGCGTCAAGACCAAAGACCTGGAGAGTAGAGTAATTGGCTGGAAAATTCAACAAGAATAGTGGATGAGACAATCGATGGGCGAATCCGAGGTACCGATCACGCAAATGCAGAGGGGTCTACCGTCATTTTCAAAAGTACTGGAGATGACGGTCAAGACTGCTGGTACACCAATTTTCTTTCATCATTCTTTGTAATTGGTTACAGTATACTTATATATAACTTTATAAAAATTGACAAACTCGTATAAACTTCGGCTTCCGATGGATAAGTAAAAAGCTTCATATTGGAGGCGTGCAATTTTTCTATCATTTCGGCGTACATACGGTACGTCGTAATGATAGAAAAATTGTAACAACGAACAAGATGAAGAGTTTTTACGACGCCATCAAAATTTAAGAATATTTTACAAGTAATTTGGGCAGCATCTCCGTGCTAATCGATTGAGTTCTCGATCCCCTCTATGAGACATTTCTGATGGAAAACAAAAATGGACCTCAAAGCGACGTCCTGGAAAATATCAAAAAAAACATAGCTGTTGCAGAGGAAGAGCGGCGAGAACTCCGGTTTATCTATACTCTTAATGACTTTGAACAGGGAAACGTTCAGGTACTGAAAAACGATGAATTTTATCAGGGACTGGAATCATATCTTTTAAACAATTCTTCTGAAAATAAAGACAGAAGACTACAGATTTTGCTGCGTATCTGTGAAGGAGTGTTAGTTGAGGAAATCCAGATAAGAGAGAGGGCTTCTGCGTTACTTTCGTCTGTTACCGAATTCTATCTCAATACACATGACAAGGCGATAACGCTGGTATTGGTGCGTGGCCTTTGTAACTGGCTTGAATTTGAGACTGAAATGCTACCCGGTTTTGCTGTGTTGAACAGGAGACTTGGAGAGGTTTTGGTCTGGTTATTGAATAACTCTTATTGGCAGGAAACTGAAGAGGTGGTCATTCTCCTGCACCGGATTAGGTCTGGTAGCCTAAAAAAGAGTCAGGCTATTAAAAGTCTGACAAACAAAACGTTACAGACTCTTGAAAGCAATATTATTCTTGAAAAGTTGACAGACGAGTATTTGCAGGGCAATGAACAACAACACCTTTTTAAAAATGTACTGCACTGCATCGGTCATAAGGCAGCAATTTATCTGCTCAACAGGGTTATTGTTTCCAGCAGTCGAACAGAAAAGCTTGATCTTGTTAACCTGATCTCATCGTTTGGTAAGGTAGCAGTTCCCGCCCTGGAAAGTTGCCTGAGGAGTAATCCTCCAGGGGCAGCCGTGGGAGATATTATCTATATAATTTCTGAAATCGGAAATGATGCGACGTATGATCTGATCGAGCATTATTTCGGCCATGCCGACGAACGGCTACAACATGAAATGATCCGTTGTGTCCTGAAGTTAGGCGGTAAGATGATGAGACCCCGTCTCATAAAGGGCCTCGGCTATGTAAAAGATCGCCTGAAAATTCAAATACTTCATTTGCTTGCTGAACAAGAGGACCACGACGAGAATGTTTTTAACGCACTTTTGGATTTGGCCGGCAAGACATCAACTTTTTCTGTGCAATCCGACCATGATTTGAGGTTTGCGCTTATTACGGCTTTCAAAAAATTTCCTTGCAAAGAAACTGTTGAGCAACTCGTAAAAATGTGGGGTGAATGCTCCAGGGGACCGGGAACCGAACAACTATTACTCTACATTGATGATGCGCTGAAGTTTATCGAACCGAAAATTAGACATAAACTTCAGCATGTAGGAGATTTCCAAGATCTGGTATCTTTTGATACCGACCCCGCACAGCAACAGCTGGCCTTCGAAAAGGTAAGGAAAACTGAGGAACAAATTCAAGTTCTTGTTCGTGCCGGTGAAATCCAGCAGGCAGGAGAATTGGTTTACGACCAGGCAATTGCTTCAGCAAAGATAAAAGATTTCTCCGTGGCAGAATTACTGCAAGACAGACTCTTGGAAATTAACCCCATGGCCCTGGAGGAGGTCATCAAGCTTGGTGAGTTCATAGAAGAACAAAAAAACACGTCAATCACCAGTCATCACCTCGAAATCTGGCGGGAGTTGTATGAGGAAATGACCTCTGAAGAATTCAATGAACTTTATTATGCCCTGCGACAGGAAAATTATCATAAGGACGATGTAATTGTTCAATGTGGTGAGACCGACAATCATTTATATTTTCTCAACTCCGGCTATATAAGTCTCAGCTGTATTGTCGGCGGGAAAGAGATTTTCCTTAAAAGAATGCAGCCCAGCGATGTGCTTGGTGCCGATCAGTTTTTTTCTCCTTCCGTATGGACTGTTACCCTAAAAGCACTAGGAGAAACCCAGGTGCATGTTCTCAACCATGTTGAATTGGCAAAAATTTCAGAAAATTATCCCGGCATCGAGGAGAAATTACGAAAGTATTGCCGGAAGTATGCCCAAGTGCCGGAATTGCTGAAAATGTCAAGTGAAGATCGTCGGGAATATCCGCGCTATTCTGTGAATCTTCCTGTCCGAAATATTTTATTGGACCCCTACGGCAACAAGGGTAAACGAGTTTTTAACGGGCAGCTGTTCGACATATCGAAACAAGGATTAGCGTTTACCATAAAAATTTCAAGCAGGAACAATGCAAGACTGCTTCTTGGCAGGCATATCATGACAACCGTAATTATTGGAGATGAGGAGCTACCGCAACTCAATGGCGTTATCGTCGGCGTAAGGCTGCATGAGCCGATCATGCAGGATTTCTCTGTACATGTTAAGCTCTCAAGAAAATTTGATGAGACGTCCTTCAAGAAAATTTCATCAGTTGTAAGAAAAAATCAATAATTACTATTTGAGCACAGTGTCAGAAGAAATATTTAAGAAAAAGCTTGTTGTCCGTGGTCTGGAAATTTCACCTCCCATTGTTCTCGCGCCAATGGTTGGGATTTCCCATTCGGCATTTCGCAGCCTGGTGCAGGGTGAGGGTGGGGTCGGCCTATTGTTTACTGAAATGTTGGCCGCAAAACGACTGCCTCACGACAGTCCACTATGCTCGCCTCTGTTGGTCAGGGACGAGTCGGAGAAACCGCTGTTCTATCAAATAATTGCCGCAAATGAGGCGGATATCGACCCTGCGGTGGAAAAACTACACAGGCTTGGGGCTCAAGGTATTGACCTCAACCTGGGATGTCCGGCACCAGTGCAAAGACGGCAAGGGGCGGGGGCGATGCTCGCTGGAAATCACGAGCAACTGAGCAAAGTGCTCGGTCGCTTGAGAAAAAGCACTGAATTGCCGGTAAGTGTGAAAATTCGCCTGGGTCTTCATCACGCCGTTGATGAATTGCGATCGTTTTGTCTGTTTCTGGAGGAACTAGGGGTGGATATGATTACTATTCATGCGAGACTGAATGGAGAAAAATTTTGTCGTAAACCTCGGTGGGCTGTCATTGGTGAGATAAAAGATTCCGTTTCTGTACCGATTCTTGCCAATGGAGGGATTTTTTCTCCAGCCGATGCAAGAAGGTGTCTCGAGCTCTCCTGCGCTGATGGTGTGATGATAGGTAGGGGAGCTGTTGAGCGACCGTGGTTATGTGATGATATAGCGAGAGAAGTCTACGGTATTGGTGGTGGTATTGAAACCAAGAAAAGAGAAAGAGCAGAGATGTACTCAAAGTTTTTAAATCTGCTGGAGACGAGATTTGCACCGGAAAGGAGATTAGGCCGTCTGAAACAATTTACCCGGTATTTTGCTGCTTCTTTTCAATTTGGTCATCACTTTGCCGCCTCCATTCAGAATAGCGGCAATATGGAACAGGCACGTCGGAGAGCAGGCCGTTTCTTCGCTCAGGTCGAGTATTAAGAAAAACCACATGGTAATCGACAAACGGAACTTTTTCAGTGCCCCTTCGGGGGGCATAAGTAACTTCACGAAAGTATTATTATCCAACAACATCAATGGATTACTTTCTAAAGAACGAAGGAGAAAACATGTTAGATCTTATTAAAAAAGCTGTTTTGACAGGAGTCGGGATTGCTTCTCTGACTAAAGATAAAATTGAAGATCTCGCAAAGGAGCTGATAGATAAAGGGAAAATGTCAGAGCAGGAGGGAGAAAAATTAGTTCAAGAAATGCTTAACCGCGCTGAAGAATCACGTGAAACTGTGAAAAGTCAGACCGAGAGCGTTGTACAAAATACCATCGCCAAAATGAAGCTGGCTCGCGTTGAGGATATCGAACTTTTGAAAGGCGAGATTGAGCGGTTAAGGGAAGAGGTTTCTTCGCTTCGAAAAGGCACAGAGTAGACTGAGATACCTTTCGGGTTGAGAATTATTTTTCAAAGAATTTCGTTCGTATCATATCGGTAAGGATGTTCATCTCGTCAAGTTTGAGGAGATGGAGGATTGAGCCATACAATATGGACGCTGACAGGATGAGCACCAATAGTGAACCGCTTTGATGAATGAAGGAACCGCGCAGCCAAGCATTAAAATATGGCAATGCAGATAAGAGTAAACCGGTGAGGGCCAAGGTCGCAAGTGTGATTTTGACGAGACTTTTACCGAGGTAAACAAGAGAAAAACCATGCATGTTTTTGTACAATACAGTCGTTAGAAAAAGAAAATTTATCAACATGGTACAGGAGGTAGAGAAAGCAATTGCCAGGTGTTGAAAGCGGTCAATGGTTAAGTTGATAATTATGATGTTGGCGACAATCGCTAGAAAGCTGGCAATGACCGGATACCGGGGTTTATCGAGGGCGTAAAAAGCAGGTACCAGGACCTTGTTTGCGCTATAAGCGAATAGGCCAATTGAATACAAACCAAGGGTTTGGGCAGTTGCGAGAGTGTCCTTCGCGGTAAAAGCACCGTGTTCAAAAAGCAGCCGGATAATTGGCTCCGCAAGGACAATGAGTCCCGCTGTCGCGGGGAGAGTCAAGGCAAATACCATGGTGAGAGACGACACCATGGTTTTCTTCATTTCAATAATGTTTTTCTTTGCAGCCTGTTTGGCGAGTATGGGCAGCATAGCGATTGACAAGGCAACACCGAAAACGCCAATGGGCAGTTGTACAAGTCTGAAGGCATAATTGAGCCATGAAACGGATCCCTCTGCACAGGAAGAGGCAAAATTGGTGTTGATAAAGATGTTTATTTGGGTGGCGGATAGGCCGACAGTTGCCGGTATCATCAACTTGAGAATCCTGATCAGTCCAGGATCTGAAAGATCTAAGATTGGTTTGTATCTGAAACCGGTTTTCAGCAACGAGGGGATCTGAATACCAAGTTGCAGTAGTCCTCCTATAAGTGTGCCGATTGCCATTCCAGAAATTGCCGGGTATCCAAAATGTGGCAGGAGAAAAGCCAAACTTGTTCCCCCGATCAGGGATCCGAGATTGAAAAAACTCGACGCAATTGCCGGAACAAAAAAGCGTCCTTTGGTATTTAAAACCCCCATCACCACTGCAGAGAGCGAGATAAAAATGAGAAAAGGCATCATTATCTGAGTGAGCTTTGCAGTGAGAACGCTCTTGCCGGCGATCAGACTGAAATCCGGTGCTAAAAGGGAAACGAGTGATCCGGCAAAAAAAATTCCTAGTAAAGTGATAAGACTTAGAAGAATTAGAATAAAGGTTAGGACGTTGGACGCGAGCCGCCAGGTATCCTCCTGGCTGCGGTTAGTGTCATACGCGGAGAAAACAGTGACGAATGCTGACGAAAGTGCACCTTCCCCAAAAAGATCTCTCAAGAGGTTAGGTATTCGAAAAGCCACGACAAAGGAATCGTACGCGTATCCAGCGCCAAAAAGTCCGGCAAATACCTGTTCTCTGACTAGACCGAGGACGCGACTGCACATCACGGCAATGCCGACAATGGCAGCCGATTTGGCTATTGTTTTTTTATTGGCTGTTTGATCGGTCAACTGAAATTTATCCGAAAAAAATATGAAATGGTAATTCGCGTTGACAGAATACTCCGATTATAAAATATATGCCACAAAATCATCATTTTGATTCTAATCAACCGGCGCAAAAGGAATTTTTTTTTTTAATCACTTTGCTGCCGCTGTTCTCTCTTGACTTTGTATTTTGAAATTGAATATATGAGTAGTGTCTTCAATGTCGAATGGAGGCCAAGAATTGTCGTAATTTGGATATGGCATTGATAAATCGTCGTTTTAGAGGAGATACAAATGCAGGAAACAAATATGGTCAGGAATATTGCAATAATTGGTCATGGTAATTGTGGTAAAACATCTCTTGCTGAGGCAATGCTTTTCACGGCCGGGAAAATCAACAGACTTGGTAAGGTTGATGACGGCAATTCAGCAATGGATTATGAAGAAGAAGAAATTGCCAGAAAAATATCCATCAACACAAGTTTTCATAATTACAGTTGGAAAAAACACAGTGTGTTTCTCCTGGACACACCAGGCGATGACAATTTTCTTAATGAGACTGTTTTTGCATCGTATGTATGTGATAGTGCCCTATTCACCGTCGGTGCTGTACTTGGAGTGAAAGGGCAGACCATCAAATTCTCAAATATTATAAAAGAACGAAAGCTACCGACGTTAATTGTCATCAATAAAATGGATCGTGAACGCGCCGATTTTCAGAAAACATTTGACGAAATTAAAGAATCACTGGCATTTAATCCGGTTGTCATTCAGTTGCCTATCGGTGCCGAGGAAAACTATAAGGGATTTGTTGATATAATTTCTGGAAAAGCTTTTCTTTTTGATGGCGAAAAAGGTGGGGTTAAGTCGACTGAGATTCCAGCTGAGTTAGCTGACGAAGTTGCTTTGCTTCGAGAAGCGCTGATGGAAAATGTTGCCGAAACCGACGATGAGTTAATTGAAAAATTTTTAGAAGAAGGCGAGCTGGCCGAAGAAGAATTATTGGCAGGTTTAAAAGCCGCAATAGCAACTGGAGCGCTTGCCCCCGTTTGTGTCTGTTCAGCCATACTAAATAAGGGTACTGGACCTCTTCTTGACATCATCAATGATCTGATGCCTTGCCCTTCCGATCGTCAACCTATCACAGCTCAAAAAGTAGGTAGTGATGAAATTATTAAGATTAAACCAACTGCCGAGGAACCCTTTACCGCACTGGTATTTAAAACGATGGCTGATCCTTACGCCGGTCGTCTTACTATTTTACGAGTATTCAGTGGCATCCTGAAAGGCGACACCTTCTACAACGCTACGAAGAAGGTTGCAGAACGATTTGGACAGCTTTATGTGCTCGAAGGAAAAGAGCAAAAACCTGTCGATAGTGCAGGGCCTGGAATGATAATTGCCCTGGCCAAACTCAAGGAAACCGCAACCGGAGACACCTTGTGCGACGCTTCTCATCCTGTTGTATTACAAGCTCCTGAGCCTCTGAAGCCGGTAATTTCCTTTGCAGTGAGTGCTAAAAAGGGTGATGAAGAAAAGGTTTTTTCTTCCATTACCAGAATGCTTGATGAGGACTTAACTTTAAATCTCACCAGGCAGGCACAAACGAAACAGGTACTTTTGTCCGGTGTCGGGAGAGTTCATCTTGATGTGGTGGGTTCCAAGATCAAGAAAAAGTTCGGAGTACAAATGGAGCTGAGTACCCCGAAGATTCCATATATGGAAACTATTCGATCGACAGCCAGAGTGCAGGGGAAACATAAAAAACAAAGTGGCGGTCGGGGACAATTCGGTGATTGCTGGATAGAAATTTCGCCACTGCCTGGAGGCGGCTACGAATTCATCGATAAAATCGTCGGGGGTGTTATTCCTCAGCAATACCGGCCGGCGGTCGATAAAGGTATCCAGGAGGCCATGGAAAAAGGTGTTTTAGCAGGCTATCCGGTAATTGACATACAAATTGCTTTGGTTGATGGATCTTTCCATAATGTGGATTCTTCGGAAATGGCTTTTAAAATTGCCGGATCCCTCGCTTTCAAAAAAGGGGCTCAGGAAGCAGGGCTTGTTTTGCTTGAGCCTTATATGAATATGGTGATCAAGGTTGGCAAGGAAAGCGTCGGTGATGTCATGGGGGACCTCAATTCTCGTCGTGGCAAAGTTATGGGAATGGACTCTGTAGATGGACTTGAGGTTATTCATGCCCAGGTTCCTCAGTCTGAGATTCTATCTTATGCAACTGACCTTACCTCTATGACGGGCGGTCTTGGAAGTTTTACTCTTTCTTTTTCACATTATGAGGAAGTACCTGCTCAAATTGCTGAAAAGATCGTTGCAGAGGCAAACGAAGAAAACAATTAACGGTGGATGTGGGCGTTACTATGCAAAAAAATTATACTTTTGCCGTTCTAACCATGAGTGATAAAGGTTCGCGAGGTGAGCGGGAAGATACTAGTGGACGATTTCTTCAAGAGAAGTTGGCAGAAGAAGGGTATATTTTTCGGTCTTATAAAGTTATCCCCGATAACAAACAGACTATCATCGATAGTCTTATAGCACTCATTGATGAACAAAAGATTTCCCTCATTGTTACCACTGGCGGAACTGGTGTTTCTCCATCGGATATTACCCCTGAGGCAATGGCTTGTGTCATCGAAAGGGAAATACCGGGAATGGCAGAGGCCATGCGAAGTGCAAGCTTACTGAAAACTTCGCGAGCCATGCTTTCCCGGGGCAAAGTTGGTATACGAAATCAGAGTCTGATTATTAACTTACCTGGTAGTCTGAGGGCAGTGAAAGAAAATTTAGAGGTTGTCCTGCCGGTCATTCCACACGCTCTGGAAAAAATCGAGGGCGAAGAGAGTGACTGCGGAGTTGCATGACTACAATAAGACAAGGTGATGCAGAATGCTCCGCATCACCTTGTCTTATTGGTTCCAATTTGAATGAAGATACTAACGTATCTCAACAGTGGCTGTCTCCCCAGCCGCCATTGGCGCGATTTCACCGATGATGTAAGCCTCCTCGCCGACTGCTTCAAAGTGATGGCAGATATCTTTTGCTTTTGCTTCATCGACGATAACCAGTAGCCCAATTCCCATGTTGAACGTACGGTACATCTCGTCCTCCGGGATGTCGCCTAATTTCTGCAGGAATGGAAAGATCGGAGGCAGGGGCCAGGTTGTCGAATCAAGAACTGCTTTATATCCCTTCGGAAGTATACGTGGAATGTTATCGATAAAACCTCCCCCGGTGTTATGAACCATGCCGTTCAGGGGATAGTTTTTTAAAACATTGAGGACCGCCTGGACATAGATTTTTGTCGGTTTCAACAGCTCTTCGCCCAGTTCGCACCCCAGTTCATCTATGTGTTGCTTGATATCCAGGTTATGGTCGGCAAAACAAATTTTTCGCACCAGAGAAAAACCATTCGAATGGAGGCCACTGGAGGTAAGGCCGATGATTTTGTCGCCGGCACGGATGTCGGATCCATCAATGATCGCATCCCGGTCGACTATCCCAGTAACAAAACCTGCAAGATCGTAGTCCTTGTCTTTGTACAGACCCGGCATTTCGGCCGTTTCTCCACCGACGAGAGAACAGTTTGCTTGTCTGCAACCTTCAGCAATACCGGAAATGACCTCCTTGGCGATGGACATTTCCAGTTTCCCGACGGCAAAATAATCAAGGAAACACAGGGGAGTAGCTCCACCTACCACCAAGTCGTTAACACACATGGCAACAAGATCAATTCCGATAGTGTCGTGTTTGTTGCAGAGATGCGCGATAACGAGCTTTGTTCCTACACCGTCAGTCGAATTGACGATAACAGGCTTTTTGTATTTGTTGGTATCGATTGCAATGTGGGAAGAAAATCCGCCGATGCCACCCAGAACTCCTCGCTGATGAGTTGATGCGACAATGTCTTTGATTTCTTCAATAAATGCATTGCCCTTGTCGATATCTACACCGGCTTCACTGTATTTACTTTTTATTGGTTGGCTCATATTAGCAGATTGTGGTTTTTGTTATATTTGGGATCAAGAAATAAATTGGTCTTCGCGCAAGAACGTAACGAGCTATAATATTAAGGGAGATCTAAAATTGCAATGCAATTGCATCAAATCATCACAAATGTATGATGGGTATACAAGTTTTGTTAAGTCCATGTTGATATATTTTGGTCGTTTTGTTAGATAACCCGGTTATGAAATTACTTATGCTTCTTATCGGTCTTGTTTTGGTTTTGGAAGGATTGCCCTATGTTGCTGCACCAGAGGCAATGCAAGTCTGGCTTAAAAAATTGAGTGTTATTAGTCCCAACCAATTACGATCAATGGGAATACTGGCCATGGTCATAGGGCTATTGATTATTTTGGTGGTTCAAAAATCATCTCTCTTCCAATAAGTGGTCTTTTGTCGAACAGCGTGAAAAGAAAAAATATTTGTAAGTGTCTAAGCATATTCCTGTTTTAGTTCACCGTTGTTTCATCTGAAGCCGCAGAAATGGTATAACATTAGCTCAAAATCCAAGCTATTTTGAGGGCACTGCATCACATGAAAACTTCACCTCTAGCAGTTATCGTCGTTGTCTGTCTGGCGTTATGGCTTTTTGCCACACCCATCAGAAGATTTGTAACTAGTTATAATGCAGAGCCTCGAGCCGTCACTGCCCGAGGTGATTTGGCTGCTGATGAGTTGAATACGATTGACATCTTCCGTAGCAATTCACCATCGGTCGTCTATGTAACCAGTCTGGCTCTCAGGCGTGGACTCTTTTCTCTGAATGCTGTTGAAATTCCTCAGGGAACCGGTTCTGGGTTCATTTGGGATGATCAGGGACGAATAGTTACCAACTATCATGTTATAAGTGACGCGAGTCGGGTTCAGGTCACCATGGCCGATAATACAACCTGGAAGGCTGCACTGGTTGGTGCGTCTCCCGATAAAGATATTGCAGTCCTGCAGATAGATGCACCCAATCATTTATTGAAACCGATTGTTATAGGAAGTTCAAAGGATTTGCTTGTTGGCCAGAAAGTGTTTGCGATCGGCAATCCATTCGGTCTTGATCAAACCATAACATCAGGCATAATTTCCGCTCTTAACAGGGAGATCAAAGCTGTTACCGGCCGGGTCATACATGGGGCGATTCAGACTGATGCCGCCATTAATCCGGGGAATTCGGGAGGACCCCTTCTAGACAGTGCAGGAAGGCTTATCGGCGTAAATACGGCAATATATAGCCCATCCGGTGCCTATGCCGGGATCGGTTTCGCCGTTCCAGTAGATATCATTAATGATTTTGTTCCGCAGCTTATCAAGAATGGCAAAATTATTCGACCAGGGATCGGCGTAACACTTGCTGATGAAAGGCTGGCCAAACGGCTCGGTATTGACGGTGTATTGATTTTGAATGTTGAACGAGGAGGCCCTGCTGAAGAAGCGGGCCTGCAACCTACGATGCAATATCGTGGGGAAATTGTTCTCGGTGATATCATCACTGCTGTTGCAGGAGTACAGGTCAGATCTCTCGACGAGTTGCTCACCGAGCTTGAACGTTTTCAGGTTGGTGCAGAAGTACCTTTTACCATCTTAAGAAACGGGGTGTCGCAAGAGGTTACTCTTCATCTGGCTGCAATGAACTAGGAGCCTGTCCGAGAATGCTCTTTTGCCCCATATCTGCGTTATTTGAAAATTTGGCGTGACTTAATATTCCTGGATCTGGCGAGTTCCCGCATGTCTTTTGTTTTATCGGATTCGTCAATAATTTCTCGACCAACAATTTCTTCCAATACATCTTCCATCGAAATAACCCCTGTCATCGTGCCGTATTCATCAACTACGATAAAAAGATGCTGTCTCCGGTCGAAAAAATCAATGAGGATACGATTGAGTGGAGCCGTTTCAGGGACAAAATGTGCAGGGCGTTTGAATTTTGACAGGGTGAGTTTATCTTTTCGTTCAGCGGCGGCCTGAAGGATATCTTTACGCATAACTATACCGGTGACGTTGTCAGGTTCGCGATTATAAATGGGGATACGGCTATGGCTGCTCAATTCGTTCAGTGTTGCCATGGCATTACCGACGGTTATATGCTCATTTATTGAAAAGGTTACTGTTCGAGGGGTCATTACTTGCCGAACAATTTTGTCTTTTAGATCAAGTATATTGTTAATGACCTTTGCTTCATTTTCTTCAATATCACCTGATTGTCTGGAAAGTGCCGCAATAGTTTGTATTTCTTGTGAAGATATCGTCTCCTCAGTTCTTTGGGGGAGCAGTCTGGTCATAGATCTCGACAACCACACTATAGGTTTGAGCAGAAAAACCATAGCACGGAGGGGGTAAGTTATACTGGGAGCAAGTTTGTAGGCATACGCTACTCCGATGGTTTTGGGTAAAATTTCGGAAAAGATCAGAATCGACATAGTGAAGAGGGCGGAGAAAAGGATAAGGTTCTCATCGCCGAAGAGTTTAGCTGCGGCAGCACCAGCGACGGAAGCCCCGATGGTGTTGGCAATAGTGTTCAGGGTAAGCAGAGCAGTAATGGGTTTTTCTATATCTGCACGGAGATCATGAAGATGTTCAGCGGCAGAATGGCCACTTCTTCTGAGCATTTCCACCTGACTTGCGGTGACGGTATAGAGAACCGCCTCACAGACGGAGCAGAGAGCGGAGATAGTTAAGGCGAGGGAGACTGAAATCAGTAATGTATGCAGCACCGGTTTGTGACTCCAGAAGATTTACCCGGATCGCTCCAATAAAATTTGGAGCGATCCGGGTAATAATTGATTTGGAATTATATAGAGCTATTATATATCGATATTTGAATTATACTGTAAATTACCGGATGATAAAGAGCGAGAAAATAAAATATAATGAACAGGATACAGGAGTAAAATGAAGACCACAAAGATAGTCGTTTCGAAAAAAAATGTTGAAGACTTTTTCGGGGAGTTACTGGTAACCCTTGTCGCCCAAGGTACCAAAGGTGAAATTATCGGAGACCAGTTGCTCGGACCGATTTTGAAATCATTGCAGGAGTTTAAAGAATTCACCGGCAAAAAAGAAGAATTATTTCAAATGTATCCATCACTTGGACAATTTGACGGATTTTCGCGATGCAAAAGGCTCCTGTTTCTTGGACTTGGGGAGTTGAGTGAGTTGTCTGATTCCAGTGAAATATTTGAGCTGCTCAGAACTGTTGGAGGAACAATCGCCGGTCAATGCAAAAAAACTAAGATTGGGACGGTCGGTATTTATATTCCGGAACTAGAAAGTCTTGATGCTGCCGTGGCCGGGGAATACTTGACCGAAGGGATTCTTCTCGGAGCCTATCAATTTTTGAAATATAAGAAAAAGGATGACGATGTTTATCCTGGACTAAAGAAAATTGAGTTTTTCTCCTCTACCGAAAGGTCAAAAATTCGTAAAGGTGTAGATAAGGGTAGAAATAGTGCACTGTCTGTTTGTGTTGCAAGGGATATGGCCAATGAACCGGGCAACTGTTGGACCCCTGACCATTTTGCCGAATATGCGGTAAATGCTGCCAAACAACTGAACTTGAAATGCACCATTCTTGAAAAATCCCATATGCTGAAACTTGGAATGGGGGGCATCCTTGCAGTCAATAAGGGTTCAGAGGCACCTCCCAAGTTGGTGATTCTTGAATACAGTCCAGAAAAGAAAGCAAATACTGTGTTGCTGGTTGGAAAAGGCCTCACCTTTGATTCGGGTGGGATCAGTCTTAAGCCGGCTCAGGGAATGATGGACATGAAGTATGATATGTGCGGGGGAGCGGCTGTTCTTTTAGCAATGGAGGCTATCGCCCGTGAAAAACTTGGAGTAAATGTAGTGGCGATTATTCCTTCAACGGAAAATATGGTTGGAGGAGGTGCCGTAAAACCTGGTGATATTATAACCCATTTTGGTGGTATTACTTCGGAAATTGAGAATACTGATGCAGAAGGTCGCCTTATTTTAGCCGATGCCCTTGCCTATGGCATAGAAAAATTCCAACCGGATTGTGTCATCGATCTTGCCACCCTTACCGGAGCGGTGATAATTGCTCTGGGTCATCACTATTCCGGCCTGATGAGCAATAATGACCAGCTGGCTGAAAGACTTATGGAAGCTGGAAAGATCTGCGGAGAACCTCTATGGCGTTTACCGCTGGGCAAAATGTATGTAAAACAGATAGAATCAAAGGTTGCAGACATAAAAAATACCGGTGGCCGGCCGGCAGGCAGCATTACTGCAGCAGAGTATTTGCATCAATTTGTTGGTGATGTTCCGTGGGCACATCTGGATATTGCAGGAACGGCATGGGATTTCACCGAAAAATCATATATCCCTAAAGGCCCTTCCGGTGTTGGGGTGAGGACGCTGCTCGAATTATTGAGGCGATGGGATAACAGTACATTTTAATAACGATAAATCCGGATCCAAGAGCAGTGGAAGGAGATTTTAGCTCAAGAAGAGAGGCCTGGAGGAATAGTGCATAAGATTTTGGTGGTAGACAATAAAAACCTCATTTGCGATACTTGCCGTATTGCTCTTGGCAGGTTGGGTCATGAGGTTTATTGTGCCGGTGCAGATCAAGCTATTGAAGTAACAAGGAATAGTAGCTTTGGACTTGTTATTGTCAATGGACTCCTTGAAGAGATGACAGGGGTTGACGTCTTTGAAACGATAAGAGAATCCAACCCAACTGTTGCGGGGATACTCATTATAGATCACGCCGGTTCCGATATGGTGATTGACGCAATCAATAGAGGATTCAGCAGGGTCTGCAAGCAACCTCTTGACGTGGACCAACTCGTCCAAGCGGTAACTGAAACATTGAAAATTACCAATCTTCGGGAAGAAATCACCCGAATGAAAACATTGTTGCCCCTTTATGAACTGGGCCAAAGATTCCTTGCCGCAGACAACGAGCAAGCAATTTACGAAGAACTGGTGAATGCGGTTTCGCAGGAAGTGAAAGTTCCTTCCGTGTCTGTGATGATGTTTGATGACAGCGCGAATTCTTTGAAAGTTGTTGCCTATCGAGGTCTGAACTCCAGCTATGTCAAAGATTTGCAGATTAAATCGGGCGAACAGATCGCAGGCAAAGTCTTCCAATCACAGCGGGCAATTATTCTTAATAAAACGAACCAACATCAGAGTCCGTATCTCAACTTAATGAAGCGGAAGGAGCTTTCGGCTGCAATTTCATTTCCAATTGCCAGCAAGGGCAGAGTACTCGGGGTTCTCAATATCAGCGAAACAAAGGGTGGTATCCAATTCAGCCAAGCAGATGTCGAGATGTTGTCCATCATTGTCGGTCAGGCGATGATGGCTCTGGAAAACATCAGGTCCATCAGAGAAAAAGAAGAGAACAGCAGGGTCAGGGCGCTGCTGGAGCAGTATGTCTCTCCTGAAGTATCCAGCATATTGATGAAAAGCAAACAGGATCTGTTGGAAATAGGGGGTGTCCAGCAGTTAACTGTTCTTTTTGCCGATATTCGAAATTTCACCTTACTCGTCCAGCATTTGAAACCGGCAGAATTACGAGTATTCCTCAATCGTTTTTTCGAAATGTTTGGGGATATTGTCTTTTCTCACCATGGGATGCTGGATAAATTTATGGGAGACGCAGCGCTGGTAATCTTTGGCGCCCCTGTGAAAATTGACAATCCCAATGTTGCTGCGGTCTGTGCTGCACATCAGATTATGTCTGAATTTGACAAACTGCGTATTCTTTGGCAAAAAAAGAACAAGATCTTCGAAAAAGTTGGATTGGGGATAGGAATTAGCAGAGGGCCGATGTTCCTTGGTAACGTCGGTTCTTCCAGGAGGCTCGATTATACGGTTATTGGAGCCGATGTAAACATAGCGCAACGGTTGGCTTCTGAAACGGACTCTGGGCAAATTCTCATTACCGACCGGGTCTATGGGTCATTAAATGATAGATTTTCGGTTAGGGCTGAAAAAAACATGTTGCTGAGAGGGATGGAATCAGAGGTCACTGTATATTCTTTGTCTGCAGCTGACTTAAAACAATCGTAACGATGATCAGCTACTAAATCAGAGCAACTAAAACTTGACAAACTCGTAAAAACTTCGATTTCCGATGGATAAGTAAAAAGCTTCATATTGGAGGCGTGCAATTTTTCTATCATTTCGGCGTACATACAGTACGTCGTAATGATAGAAAAAATTGTAACAACGAACAAGATGAAGAGTTTTTACGACGCCATCGAACTTACAACTCAATATCTACAAGCCATGTACCCCCGTCGATAGTAATCTTGTCCAAGTGATGGAGTTGTCTGCCTCGTCTGGTTTCAATAATATTGTTCACCAGAACATCTCCATTTTGTATTCGTAACTTTGCTTCAAATCCGTCTTGAACAAGGTTTGCAAGTTTTAAAAATTGACCGAGCCGGATAGGAAGCTCTTTCACCATTATTCTTTCTTTTTGTGTCGGCATTTTGAGGATTTCCAGGTGTACCAGAGGTGAGCAGCGGGAGAAGCTGATTTTAAAATTATTCGAATAATTAGTGCCTTACAGATTGTTTTCATTCATAAAAACAAGAAAAACAATCTGCGAAAGGTACTTATCCCGGCTTATTTCCCGTTTACCGGGGTTAGATTATTATGGTATAAGCTTATTAAAATTGTTGCTTATTTATTAGAGTATTCTTTTAGCAAAACGGTTCTACAATAACAGAAAAAGTAGGACGTTAGAGAGATATACACGTACGAACTCAAGAGATCACGCATTATAATTTTACCAGGGAGTTTAGACTATGCAAATGAAATCAGTTGGCAAGAAAATTGGGGGTATTTGTGGTGTAATTTTGTTGATGGGGCTTATGTCCGGATGCATGAATGGAATTATTGGTGGGTCAGGATCAAACACGCCACCGGCAAACGATGGCTTAGAATCAGTGGCGACCATGGTAGAAAGCTACGGTGACATCGAATTGCCTATTGAGATGACGCTGATACCCGATAAAAGCATTGCAATGAGGACAGATTCCTTCCAGGGAGGAATTCATAAGTACAGTGGTCGTGTGCAAATCGGTTCTCTGAGAGATTATATCATTGCGTCAATGCGTAATAACAAATGGAAACTGGTTGGTGAGGCATCGTATAAAAATATGATGCTTGCCTTCACTAAGCCCAATAAAACATGTATGGTCGTTTTATCAGAGGGTTTGTCAGGGGTGTTAGGTAAAACTGAAGCAGATTTTTACGTAACTGTTGATCTGGCAGCGATGAACAAATTAAATACGTTTGGCGCACCGGTTAAACAATAACCATTCGGTGTATTGATGAATATACCGATCTGCTTCGACTAATCCGATCTGCATCGACTAATCCATAGAGGAGAAAACAAAAAAGGCACTTAGCGTATTAACGCTAAGTGCCTTTTTTGGTTTGGTGACCCCAAGGGGACATGAATTGTTATTTCTTGTTATTCTCTTCTATCAACAGTTCGATGCGGCGGTTTTCCGCCTTGCCCGCCTCGGTATCGTTAGCACGAATGGGCCGATAAGAGGAGAAGGATCTTGACTCAAGTTGAGCCTCACTTATCCCTTTTTCAGCCAGGAAATGAACAACATTAATAGAACGAATGGAAGCCAGCTCCCAGTTTGTTGGAAACCTGGAGACAAGCTGAGCGCTGATAGGCACATTATCGGTATGCCCTGCAACTATAATATTAATATCTTTTCGGTCTCGCAGTGTCTCTGCAACCTTATTTAGCAGGACCTTCCCTCTGTCTGATAATACAGCGACTCCGGACGGATAGAGCACAGTTGCCGCTACCGAAATTTTAATTCCTCGAGGTTCCTGGGTGATTTTCACATCCTCGCCTGAAAGTTTTTCTTTAAGTGTTTTATACGTCAAATGATTTGCTGGTTGATAGGTTATATCAAACACAAGATCATTGACATCGGAGCCGTAATACGTGATCGTATTGAGCTTGCGAACCCATTCACCAACTCGATTGGCTTTGTAGCCAACCGGTTCAAGGGTAACGGGAAACACCCAGGTGTAAGCTATTTTTGTAAAGTTGTCCGGGTTATTCCAGAGTCCATAATGGCCGGCAGGCGTTTTTACTTTCTGTGGCCAGTTGTTAAAATGGAAGACACCATCCTTGGTGACTTGCAGGCTGGGTTCCAGCCCGATTCTCTCAAGGCCGGCAAAATTTCTTCCAGGAAATTTCAGAAGGGTGAAGCCCTGTTTTGATTGGGTATCCCAATTATATTCTATGGGATAGATGTATAAAAAATTCCTGATGTAATCCTCTGGGTTGAATCCTACTTTGTTTTTGAACCACATGTTGTAGCTTGCGTAGTCTGAGCGGCTGGTTGTATAAACTAAAGCATTAAGACCGTCTGCTTCAAGGTAATAGATTTGCTCTGACATGGCTCCTGAAGACGCTTCTGCGAATGATGCCGGCGCAAGCAGACAAAACGCTATCAATATTTTTGTTAGAAACCCCATTAAACAACCCCCATTTCTTCAAATTCTGAGTTAGTCTGATTACGATAGTTCTGAATTAGTCTGATTACGTTAGGTTTGATGAAAATATGTATATATTCGGAATCGTAGATGTAACAAGTTATAACAGCTATGAATGTTTATAACTAAATGAAATAACGTATATAACAATTCTATGCTTCATGCAAAACCGTACTTACCGACCTACCAATGTTACAGTTTGGTCGTAATTTGGCATCTGTTGTGGGGTAAATCCGGCCATAATTTCTGGGAAATGCAGGATGGCCAAGTCCTGACCAAGGAGAAGTTTGACTGAAACCCCTGGGTTCTCCAGAGATTCAACCTGCTTCATGACTTGATATCCAGGAACCATAAGAGCAATTTTGAAGGCATCCTGAAGGTATCCTTTCCGGTAAAATACAATACTTTTCTTAAAATCGAAATTTTGTTCATTGGTAATACTGGTGATATATCGACCCTGCTCACTGAAATAAACAGCAGACCTTGCGGCTATGCCTTTTACGCCGGTGCCGTTGGACACCTCTAAGATAACCTTCCGCTTACTCTTTTGGATCTTCGCGTTATCAATGTTAACAGCGAAATTTCCTTTCCCGGAGACAGATTTATCTTGAAACGGTTCTATTGGTTCAGTTATCTGCTGAGGTGAATTGAGAGGAATGTCATTTTGCATGGAATCAGCAAGCCGCAGGGTGTTGATCTGACTCGTTGTACCAGTAGCCAGCACCACTTTCTTCAACACTCTTTTCCTGTGTCTTGATATTATTTTTCACGGATACAATGTCTTCCTTGACACTTTTGTCGTCCCCGGCGAAGCCGAAGAATTTAAGCGTAGAATCGATGATATCAGTAAACCAGTTGCTCTTATCATCAGAGGCTGGTGCTGCTGATGGCATCGGGTCTTTACTGTTGTTGACAGCCAAAACAGGCGTCATGGTCGCTTCTTTTTTGCCTGTTTTTTTGTCTAGCCTGTAGGAAGCCATGGTAAGATTATTTTTAATGCGACGACTTTCCGAATCAAGGGAGGCAGCCTTCTCAAACAGGACAACAGCCGCTGCCCGGTCACCGCGAAGCAGGCTGGAAAAGCCGTAATTATTGTACAAATACGATTTGTCAGGGGCCAGGGCTATGGCGTCTTTGTAGGCCATCTCTGAAAATGTATACTCTTTCAATGCATCATAAGATATGGCGAGGCTGTTATACACACTGGCATCATCTGTTTTTGCCTTGATCGCCTTAATAAATTGACCAATAGCCTCTCTATGCTTTCCCTGCTTCTGATAAAATCCACCAAGCCTCTTGTAGGCATCAACCAGATTGGAACGGGGACGAGTTTTTTGCCAAAATTTATCCGTCCTACTCACATTGCTTGTATCTACACCCTTTCCCCAGAAGGCATAATCAGTTGTCTGCTTATTTGCACAACCAGAATTGAACACCAAGAGAAAAACAGCGAAGAGTAACAACAATCTTATATGTAGTTTTTCGCATTGTATCCCCTCTCAGATATCAATTTATAATCTACCAGCAAATGCGTTGACTATTGAAATTGCGGCAGGACCAACTATCACTACAAAAAGTGCTGGGAAAATAAAGAAAATTAATGGAAAAACAAGTTTGACAGGAAGTTTGGCAGCTTCTTCTTCCAGGCGGGCATATCTCTTTTGTCTCATTTCCTCAGCATGTACCCGCAGGGTACTGGCAATGCCGGTACCAAAACGTTCTGCCTGTATCAGTACATTTACAAGATTCTCCACTTCATCAATATTAATACGTTCAGCAAGATTTTTCAAACAAGCGTTTCGCATTTTTCCAGTCTTCAATTCCAAAGAAAGTATTTTAAATTCCTGAGAAAGATCAGGGCTGGTAAGCTCCATTTCCTTTGCAACTCTGGCAATAGCAGAATCAAGTCCCATGCCTGCCTCAATACAGACAACAAGCAAGTCCAGGGCATCAGGAAAAGAGCGCTCAAATCCTTTCTTGCGCTTGGATGCCCTATAACTCAGCCAAAATGTCGGCAGCAGTAAACAGAGACAGATTAATAAAAATGAGATTAATAAAAACAAAGGAGAAAAAATTTGATGCGTTACAGTGACATAAGCACCCAGGGAGGCAATTGTTACCAGCAGGCTAAAAATCTTAATTAGCCTGAATGTCCTTACAGAGCCGGGATCATACAATCCCGCCTGCTGGAAAGGTAAAGGAGTAGTTGCATAAATGCCGGCAGAATCAAAAGCCTTTTTTGCGGGAAAACAGGCGGGAAAAAGTTGAACGTCCATCTTTTTTCCCTGCTGGGTTACTTTCTGCAGAGGAGCGAGTGATTATTTTGGCCGGCGCCCATTTTTTCAGCACGGTTAATAATTTTTTTGCTTTTCCTGCGGGCAGCAGAGTAGCTGTAACCACTGATGATCAAAAAAAACGCCGCAAGAAAGATTGATCCTGCTATGAGGAGAGGGGTAACTTCCATTTATAGTAACTATTCGATATTTGTAATTCTATACATTACATACATACCGATAGACATCAGTATGCACGCTGCGCCTATAATATACGGCCCATTGGGATCGTTCAGTAAAACATCAAGATATTTCCTGTTCACAAAATATAAGTAGAGTGCAAAAGCAAAAGGTAATGCGGAAAGGATTATACCTGAGAGTTTGCCCTCTGCTGCAAGGGCTTTAACTTTTTCTCTAAATCGAAATCGTTTTCGGATAGTTGCAGACACACTCTCAAGGAGCTCAACCAGATTTCCGCCGGTTTCTCGCTGAATACTCACAGACGTGGCAAAAAATTTAACATCCTGGGTATTCAATCTTTCCGCAAAAGCGTACAGAGCTGAATTGAGTCCACGCCCGAAATTCACCTCTTCAACTACACGGCCAAACTCCCTCCCGACAGGGTCGCTTATCTCATCAGCAACCATTTTCATGCCGGTCATGATTGAATGTCCAGCACGGAGTGAATAGCCGAGCAGATCAAGCGCCTCGGGAAATAGCCTCTCAAATTTAGCAGACCTTTGTTTTCTTTTTATAATAAGGTATAGGGTAGGCAGAATTGTTGCGAGGACAGAATAGACGATAGAAGAAGTAAGGCTTTTATTAAGAAGTAAGGGAATAAGGAAACCAAAAGCGCCCAGCGCAAAAGACAACAAGAAATACACGCCAACAAGCATCTTGGTCCCACTCTGCTGAAGGAATATATCTATGCGGGAAAAGAATTCAAATTGACTGAAGAGCCAGTTCAGAGGAGGAGCGTCGCTTAAGTTCCTCCTGTAGAGAATATCAATTTCCGTTTCGGTTATTGGGGTAGCTGTATACTTCTTGGCTGTCCTTTGAACCGACCGTTTGTCTTTTCCTTTAAAGACAGAATAAATTGCCTCCAAGCAAAAAGAGAATAATAATGAATATGGCTACACTTATTAAAATTTCCATTGATCAAATAAATTATAAAAGTGGAGTGTTAAGAGATAGCAAAGCTAAAAAATCTCATCCGGAAGGTCTATACCCATTACAGTAAACTTGTCTAAAAACCTTGGCCGTACACCATGCATTTGGAAATCCCCTCGAACAATCCCATCATCTCCTATGCCGGTCTGGTTAAAAGAGATAAGTTCCTGCATGCTAATGACATTGCCTTCCATGCCGGTGATTTCCTGAAGGCTTAACAACTTTCGTGACCCATCCATAAGCCTGCCCAGCTGAATAACAACATCAATAGCTGAGCTGATATATTTTTTAATATATTCACTAGGCAGGTTGAAGTTTGCCATATTCACCATAGTCTCCAGCCGCAACAAAGCATCTACCGGAGTATTTGCGTGTACTGTGGTCAGTGAACCCTCATGGCCGGTGTTCATAGACTGAAGCATATCAACAGCTTCAGAGCCACGCACCTCGCCAATCACAATTCTATCCGGCCGCATACGAAGACAGTTTTTAACAAGATCACGTTGAGTTACCTCGCCCTTACCCTCAATATTAGCAGGTCGTGTTTCGAGACGGACAACATGTTTCTGCTTCAGCTGCAACTCGGCTGAATCCTCTATAGTTACAATGCGCTCATTTTCGCCGATAAACCGGGACATAACATTGAGCATTGTGGTTTTTCCACTGCCTGTGCCGCCGGAAATAAGTACATTAAGCTTTGCTCTGACAATACCTTCTAACAATAAACCAATAGGATCATTCAGTGTTTTAAGAACGATAAGATCATGCAACTCCAGAGGATCAACTGAAAAACGTCTTATGGACAAGCTTGGCCCATCGATGGCCAAAGGCGGAATGATAGCATTAACCCGGGAACCGTCTGCCAGTCTGGCATCGACCATGGGGGAACTTTCGTCGATTCTTCGCCCTACGGCGGAGACGATCTTTTCAATGATACGCATGAGATGAGCATTATCTTTAAACCGAACCCTGGTAGGCTCTATTTTACCATAACGTTCGACATAAACAGTCTTATAAGTATTTACCAAAATGTCTGATACCGTTGGATCGGCCATCAGTGATTCCAATGGCCCAAGACCAAGTACCTCGTATTGGATTTCTTCAAGCAGCCTTTCTTTCTCACGCTGGTTGAGAGGAACCACCTCTACACTCTCGTTCAATAAAATATTTTCAGTTATTTTTCTGATTTCACGATGCAATATGTCATGGTCGATGGAATCCATGAGTGTAAGATCTATAGTTTTCGTCAGCTGATCATGAATTCTGGTCTTTAAACTAAAATATTCGTCAGAAACGAAAAAATCTTTTGCAACCTGCATATTATTTGCAGAAGCCAATTCCTGTGGGTACTGAGAATTAGTTTTATTCTGGCTGAGTCGCTGTAATCGTGCTTGCAGTTCAGACATGTGAGTTCTTTATTTATTGTTTTTGGTCTGAGTACCTGGAAATTGAATTAAGGTACCTTCAAAGTAACACTAAATGGATTTCTGATATTCCAAATTAACAATCACCACAACCAGCCTTTTCGCTTCTTCTTACCAGCCGAAACATCAACCAGCGATTTTGCTAATTCCATATAGGCTTTTTCAACCTTTGATCCCCTGGCAACATCTGCAAGTGGTTTGCCGATATTAATCGCCTCCATTGTTGTCCTGAACGCATTGGGAATTTTGGCGTAAATAGTATTTGCAATGACCTCTTCAGCTTCTGCTAAAGTTATGGAGGAATTTTTTTCAAACCTGTTGAGAATGACACGAATCTTGTCTGCCAGCATACGGTTACGCAGGAAAAGAGACTCCTGTCGTCGCTTCACATTGACCATGCACGGCAGGCTGAGTATTGATATCAGATAGATAATATCAGACATCTCAAGGACACTGTACATCATATCGTCTATCTGCATGCCGATATCGATGATTACAAAATCAAAGGCTTCCCTGGTCTTCTCAAGGACCTGCAGCATGGTTTGTGGATGAAGGGTGGTGTCCACACGGTTTGGTGCCGGCATAACGTACATTCCAGACTTATGTTTCACCAGGGCCTGGGTCAGAAATGCTGTATCGAGTCTGTTAATGTTTGTTGCCAGCTCATCCCAGTTGAAATCTGTTTCCAGGTCAAGCAAAATTGGAATCTCACCCAACACTCTGTTCATGTCAACCAAAGCAACTGTTTTTTCAGAATTTCTCAGCTGAATGCTGTTGGCAATATTTACTGCAAAGGTGGTAGTGCCAACGCCTCCTTTGGCACCAAATATACCGATGACTTTTCCAGGATTAATATGCTCTGTCTGTCCCTTGTTGGTAAAATGCTGCTCCAGCACTTTCTGAAAAGCATTTCTAACATCCTGCTCAACAATAGGCTGCTCAAAAAATTCCTTTGCCCCGGTACGAAGCGCCGGAACCAATATACTAGAAGATGCATTGTTAGATGTTAGAAAAATAGTATTAACAATGCCATCCTTTAATAGTTCCCGCATCACTTCAAATTCAGAAGTGGGATCCTTGCCGATCTCATAGATCAAGATATCCACTTCAGAGGCATCCTTGTCGTGTTGCAGAAAAAAATCGTCCAGGGTTGAAATTATTCCCTTAAATTTTTGTTCTACTTCCGGTGCCTGTATAGCAAGTCGGATAGATATTTTTTTTGTATTTTCTCAAAGCGGGCATAAGTAGTCATTTATTTTATATAATGGTTATAATCAAAAGATAAGAATCAATTGCATGTTAACCTAAATCATTGAAAATAGTGAGGATTTACAAGTTTAGGTATTTTAGCTAGTATACCATAATTGCTGCCTCCTGTATTTCCGCGCATTGCAGCAGGATTACACTCAGGCTTGAAATACATGGATTTTTGATCGAATCCTGCAGGACTATCCTCAGCATCCTGTAAATTAAAAGTATTCTTGAAATCATTCCAGCAAGCAGGATCAGTGTACGGATCCCCAGTTGTGGAAATAGTGGAATCACAAGTCCAATCACCCATTTTTATGGGATAATATTCAGGGTTATTTACCGTGATCCAGAGAACATTGATCTCAACCGATCCTACCACTTTTGTGCAAGGACTAGGTTTAGGACTAGCACAGTTCGGGTCACCTTCAGGGCAACAATCTATGACCGGCAACACCAATTTCCATGGTTGGTCAGGAGCAGGTACAATGGCATTAGTTTTATTTTTAACCTTATTTATAGGTGAAGCACTTATCAAATCCGACTGTCCATACCAACATTCCTGAAGATCAGAAAGCACAGTATCATTAGTTCCATTCGTACCATTAATATCTCTACCAAAATTAATGGTCTGCTTGTTGCCTGCACAGATATCATCTTTAATATCAGGCGTATTAGCAGCACCTGAGCATTCTCGGCAGCAGGCTGATCCAAGTCGACCCAGCCTGCCGTTTGATTAGTATTATTTAACATTCTTCCGGTATTGCAGATGTATTTGTTCAGTCCCCCAGCCTATAATATCCTGCATGCAAATTGCCACAGGCTGATCTGCTTCACCGGGCTGGAGGTCACCTGTAAACCCTAAATAAGCAACAGCATTCGTTTGCAAAAAAAGGTCATCAATTTCCAAATATTTTAGCGAAAAAGGAGGGTGTTTGACTACGTGTGGTCGTAACCTTCACTGCATTAATAAATTCTTCATCTGTATCCAAATCAGCATCAGACTTGCCGAGTAGTATGGGGCATCCTTATCTATAATTTCAGGCACTGTAAATTTCCCTATCTTTCCTTCTTCCGTCGGACAGGAAAACACCAATGACCAACTTCGACCAGAACCTCAGTAATCTTATCTTTTCCGGCTTTTGTGCAATTTGGCGGCCCCTGTTTCCCTCGGCAATGGCTTCAGCCAGATTCAGGGTCCCATCGTTGGGTCACGCATCACTAAAGCAGCGGCAAGAGCTGCCCCATCAGCAGCATTCTGAAGTTCATTACGAACACCATAAAGGTGACCTACGTCGATTGCCAAGGCTGCAAAGGCAATGAAAAGAAAGATTAATATTCCTACTAGCGGGGCAACGGCACCACGGTCATTACCCAAATTATATTTATGCGAATGAAATCTTTTCATATAAAACCTCTTCATCATCATGTTAATCCATTCTCATCGTTGTAATGCCATGAACATCTATACTCTTGTCAAAAGTGCCGCCTAGCAGGCTATCCAAGTTAGGGAAAATCAAAAAATCATAGATGAAATCCACTCTCGCAACCAAATAATAACCGGATACAGGTCCTGAAACGTTATTATCCTCTTCACAATCAGTGTAATTCCACAATAAACTGCAGAGTTATATCTGAATCAGCTAACTGATTATTTGAGGAGCCTAGATTTAACAAAAGGCCATTAGCATAATCTTTGACGACTGCTTAATTTCGGCTCCGTCAATGGCTAATAATCGTACATTTTGTCTCCGTCAAGATCAAGATATCTTGCTACATCTCCTGCCTGAGCGCCTTCACGGGAGGCATTGGTGATAACTGCTTTGTCATATAGGAAAATACTAAACTCAATAATTCCAAAGACCAAAACAAGCAGCAGAGGAAGAACAAGTGCAAACTCAACAGCAGAAGCACCATTTTCAGATTTTATTTTCATGGGTATTCCTCCATGGTTTGCAGGTAATTTTCTTACTTACCTACTCCAAGATCAATGGTATAAGACCTGGCTTTCTGTTCCTGTTTGTTAAAACTGTTGATATAGGTTTCCATTACCTTTGAACCGACAGCTCCTTCTGTACCTAAAATCGGCTCATTATCAATGGGGGCTTCAAGGTCAGCTATCTGGTTATACTTGGCCAGGTTGTACGACGTACCCCAAAACTGTTGAACACGAGTTTCCTCTTTTGCACAGCCTGCGGTCAGAAGACAGATAATTATCACTGTCCCCAGGGTGATCGCTATGTTCTTCATATATCTACTCCGCTTTATAAATGATAAGGATAAAATGCCTTTTTTGCTCTCTTTATTCAGGAATTATGTAACCAAAATCACCTTCAAGCCCCGTTGTCTCCTGCTGCATCGGTGGAGTCCCTTCGAAGCCTTCCAAGCAACAGTAATTCAAAGGTATTGGGCTCAATAAAAGAATCGGTTGGCAGGGGTTGATTTGCCATATCCAAGGGTTTGACAAGGTGAGGGGTAACAATCACCACCAGCTCTGTTTCATTCTTCTGATATTGCGTACTTCTGAACAGCGCTCCAAGAATGGGGATGCTGCCGAGGACTGGAAACCTGGTAATGCTTTCACGCACAGTGCTTTTCAGCAGCCCTGCTATGGCAAAACTCTGACCGTCTTTCATCTCAACAACCGTTGACATACGCCGGGTTTCAAGGCCGGGGATCAGAAAACCATTTTGAAAGGTAGCATTACTAAAGTCAAGCTCTGAAATTTCCGGATTAACCCGCATGGAAAGACTGCCATCTCCCAGGACGGTAGGAGTGAAGTTAAGAGACACGCCGAATTCTTTCCATTCAATGGTGGTCGAACCTAGTCCTGCCCCGGTCGGTACAGGAAATTCACCGCCCGCCAGAAAACTTGCATTTTGTCCACTTAAAGCGATCAGGGTCGGTTCGGCCAGTATCTTTACAAGTCCTTCCTCTTCAAGGGCCTTGATAAACACTAACAAATCACCCTTGCCCGAAAAACCAAGAATGCCATTAACACCACTACCAAGTGTGCTTGTAAGTACCCCCTCCGCCAATTCAGTAGAGACCAAACTACCTATCGTACTGACGGCAAAATTGTTACCATCGTTTGATATCGCGGTGAAGTTAATCCCCAGTTCTTTGCCGACTTTTCGGGAAATCTCAGCCACCTTGACCTCAAGCATAACCTGCTGAATACCGCCTATTTTCAGCATATTGAGTACCTTGCCTGGTTCGGGGGCGTAGGTTTCCGCCAGGGCAACAACCTTGGTCAGTCTGGATGTGTCTGTCACTGTGCCGTTCAGGGTAATATAGTTGCCACTGGACCTGACCTGCACGTTTTCACCTGGAAAAATTTCATGCAGTTTCTTTTTTAACTCGGCAACATCTGGAGAAACAACAATGTTGAATATGCCAATAATACGATTGTTCGCATCCCACAGGGTCAGTTGCGTAGTCCCTGCAGCTTTAGCGCTAAAAAAGACCCAGTGGGGTGACTGGGTCTTGGAAGCAATCAACTCGGCGATTTCGGGCCTCACCATATGCGCGCGCTTGACTGGCCTGCGGGACTGCAGTTTACCAAGCTTACCGACCACCAGGTTGATCGTCTGGTCGGTATCCTTGTGCACTATAACATCTGGATTATTTGTAAGATCCGGTTTTTTTGCAGCGAATGCCTGGCCCTGCATTACAAAAGAAATAATCAGCAGCCTTAGCAGCCAGCCAAATAGGGTTTTCTCTCTATTCGAATAAAATTGCATTTTGCGATTTACCTCCCCTCAATGGTTATACTGTTTAGGCTGCTGCCATTCATCACTTCGACCACAAACTGCTTTTTGGGTCGAGCAAAGCTGACAGTCTTTGGGCTTTGATTTACGCGGGGGAGCAGCTACGGCAACAAGTTCTTCTGTACGATAGTTTTGCAACAGTTCAGGCACTGTGGCTCCGCGGGTAAAAACGACTTCCTTATCAGAGTAACCACGCAGCGCAAGACTGATAGCGCCTTTGTCTCGCGCAAGTGCCAAACGTTCTGATTCTTCCGGAGTTACCTCAAGGGTAACAACATTAACTTTTGTAGCCTTCTTATCAGTTGTTACCTGATCCTGCGTACCAATTGCCAGCACTAAGATGTTTTCAAGGACCATTTTGGTGATAAAACCTTCTTTCTCACCTTTTGCGCCAATAGAAACAAGTACATCAACCATATGCCCGGGATGAACAAAACCGGCAATGCCTATCACTTTGTCTACACTGACAGACATAGCACGTTTGTCGGCACTGACAATTGCAGCCAATCCGCCGTTCTTGATATCCAAAGAGGCAAGCTGAGAGTCAATAATAGGCACAGTAGCCTGAATGTTTGTCATTGCTACACGATTAACTGGAGTTTTGTCAGGAGAAAATGTCCCGACCGGACAACTTCCACCAAAAAACCAGTAAAGCGGATATCTTCCTGGGACAGTTTGTGGCCTCGCGGAATATCCCTGGCTGCAACCGCTATTTGTTGCATCTTGACCTCCGGCGCTTTTTTCGTGACAACACCCTGCTCTTTCTCGGACATCATCCTGTAGCTCATAAAACTAACGACCCCTGCTAAGACGAGGGCAAATGCAAGAAATGCCAGGCGTGCGAATCTGCTCATTCTTCATCTCCTTTAATCAGTTGACCAGAACACTCAAAAAAACTAATTACTATTAAACAAAAAATTCCGTAATTTTTGCTGTCCCCACTTAAGGAGTAAAAAAGTACAGAATATAATTTCCAAGGTGCTAAAAAGCCATGATTTATATAACAAACAGAAGCTGCCTCTCTCAAGCACTCTACCCTGTTATTACAATTTTCCTTCAAAGACATGTATATCTTACTATCTAATCCCTTAAATTGATATAAAAAAACAAATATTTAGTTCATGGGCCAGCAAACGGGATAAAACCCTGTACTGCAAACTGCCAGATAATTGAGGAAAGTGCGCCGGCAGCTATAACTAGACCAGGGGATGCCTTCCCCTGGCTGGCGGGGATTATCTTTAAAAACAGACAATCCTGCCCCGGAAAAAAAAAGCCAAATAGCAATTCCTAATCGTTTAAATGTGATAAAACGGTACGTTTTTTTATCATAACAGCCAGAGCCACAAAGCCTCCTAAAATAGCTGCAAACAAAAAAACGGAAAAAACCTGCTGTGGCCCTAGGAGGGCTCCAAGCGCACTCATAAGCTTAACATCTCCAGCCCCCATACCTCCCATAACATAAGGGATAAAGAGGACAAGAAAGCCGATCCCCATGCCTTTTAAACTAAAAAGAAAACCATCCCATTGCCCGACTATCGTATAATAAACGAGACCATACATTAATAGATGGTAAAATTATAATATTAGGTATACGGTGACTGCGATAGTCAATGAGAGAAATAATGGTGAGGATCACCGCCAAAAAAACTAATAGGATTGTAGACAAAAGATTGTTGCTAAGATTGGCAAGCATAAACATGTATGACTAAATTCCATTAGATGTCATAGCGTCCTTCGCGGCTTCAAATAGACTGTTCACCTTAATGCCAATGGATAAAACAACAGCTACAATTACAGCAGCAATAGCCGAAGCCATGATTGCGTACTCAACCGCAGTGGCTCCTTCTTCATCAAAAAGAAATTTTTTTACAATATCAATTAGCTTCAAATATCCATCCATTGAGTAGTGGTTTGTTGTAATATTTTTACACTGTCCATTATTTGTCAATGCCCACTGCTGCATGAACATTGACAAATAAATATAGAACCAATCGATGTTATATTAGTTAAAGGAGCCATTGCATTATTTACTTTGTTAAAAGCGTTTTTACTTTTGTGCCAATGCAAAAACAACAGCAACAATTACCGCAGCTATAGCAGCAACCATAATCCCGTACTCTACTGCAGTCGCCCCTTCTTCATCCTTTAAAAAATGCTTTAATTTTGCTTACAATCATAATTTTTTCCTCCCCTTAGTGTTTGTTCTACCATTCGGCCCTATGCCTCCTGGCGCATTAGACAAAATTTATTGTTGCCTCACTATTCATCAAAACGTATGCCAAAAGAGTAGCAAAAGTTATAAGCCCTCCAAACTAAATGAAAAAATCTATATATTCGTTTAAATTTAATTTAAACGTTGTTTAAATGCTGCTAGGAAAGTTCTTTTTTCCGGAAAACATATCCTTTTTTCCGGAAAAATAAGGCCTCTGTAACTATTCCGAATTTAGTTGACCTTTTACAATCTCAATTGGTATTAGTATTTGTTACCATTTGTCGATAAAAATCAAATTTTAAATGAAGATATTTTTTTGCAAACTTTTTTTTGTAAATTTTTTGTCATCCTGACCAGCGGAAGGCAAGGTTGCCTCTCAATCAGATGCTGGAAGCCCTTAAACTCAGTGACAATCATTTAATGCCAATGCTCAAAAAATGTTATGAATTTCTAACCATACCCAGAATGGTCTTTTGTGTTTTTTTCATTGTCTCACTGCATGTATGACACTTGGTGACCCTGACTATTATTGGCACATTAAAACTGGTGAATACATCTTTAATTACCTTCTGCCTCGTCAGGATATTTTTTCTTTTACCATGCCAGGACATCCATGGGTGCTTCATGAGTGGTTGTTCCAGGTGCTTCTTTTTTTGGTTTTTTCATCTTTTGGCGCAATTGGTATAAAATCATTCACGGTTGTCTTGACTCTTTCATCTTTATATTTAATATATAGGATATCAAAAAAACTTTCTTCAGTCAGGATCACCACAGTCGTAATGCTTTTACTGGTTCCATTGCTGATAGCCCCATTCCTCTCTCCCAGGCCTCAGCTTTTTTCCTATCTCTTTTTTTCATATTACTTTTATGGTCTGTTATCTTTTAAATATTTTCACAAGGTTCAATACCTGTACACCTTCCCTCTGGTCATGATTTTATGGGTCAACCTGCACGGAGGCTATATAGTAGGTATTGCCTTGTTATTTTTCTTTGCACTCACTGAACTGTTATCAAATTTCTTCATACCAGAGAATAAACAGAAAAAACGAACAGCATTACTTCTACCTTTGGCATAGCTTTTTTGTCACTCGCAGCATCAAGCCTGAATCCTGATTTTATTGACCATTGGAAATATCCGTTTCAGGTAATGTCCATGGAAGCATCAAAAAATTTTATCAGTGAATGGCAATCACCCGATTTTCATGATTTGTTCGGCAAACTATACTTGCTTTTTGTCTTTGCTTTTTTCGCGGCAAATATTTACAGAAAAGACAGACCTGACCTGACAGAATTTCTTATCCCACTTTTTTTCATTACAGAGGGATTCATTGCCAGCAGACATATGCCTTTTGCAGTGTTATCAACGATTCCTTTTCTTGCCGCTGCCTTGAATAATCGTATGCCAATAACCTTTTGTAACCATTTAGAAAATTATTCATTAAAACGTTTTTTAAACACATCCAAATCAGCACTTGCTAAAGATCTGGGCAGTAAAGAGTACCTTCTCAATTGGTTTATCCTTTTACTTGGCGTCATTTGCAATCCTGTTGGCTGCACCTTCGATAAAAGCTGGACTGCAGAAAAAATTAATAAAAATATTCCAGTTGCGGCAATTGATTTTGTTGTCGATAAGAAAATTAAAGGTCGAATTTTCAATACCTATGGTTTTGGGGGATATTTGATTTATCGGCTTTATCCGGAACAAAAAGTCTTCATTGATGGCAGGGCAGATATGTATGGTGATGACTTTATTGAAAAATATAAGACAATTGACAGGGGACTCCCTGGTTGGGAAAAAGAATTTGACCAGTATGATATAGATTATGTAGTATGCAAGAGGACAGCTCCCATACGCCAACTTCTGTTGACCCGAGGTGACTTTGGCCTTGTTTATGACGATGAGTACAACTCTGTTCTGGTCAAAAATTTGCCGAGATTTGCCAACTTGATAGCAGAATTCGATAAATCAAAATCGGTGGCAGCCCCACATATCTAGACGCAGAGTCAACTGAAAACGTTAAAAAAATCATGCAGGATAAAAAAATTACAATTTCCATAATTTGCCCCCTCTACAATGAAGAGGAGATGGTCCCTGTTTTCCTGCGAAGACTTGTTGCCGTGCTGGAAGGTCTTCAAAAATCTTTTGAGATTATATGCGTTAACGATGGCAGTACAGATAAGACTTTACCTGCACTTCTGGCCGCCAAAAAAGAGTACACTCAGTTAAGAATAATTAACCTGTCCCGCAATTTCGGCAAAGAAGCAGCCCTGTCAGCCGGCCTCGATTTTTCCTGTGGTGAGGTCGTGATACCTATCGATGCCGACCTGCAGGATCCTCCCGAGCTTATAGCAGATATGCTTGCTTACTGGCAGGAAGGATATGATGTAGTACATGCTAAACGTACTGATCGAACAACAGACAGCTTCCTGAAGCGTAACACTGCATTTTTATTTTATAAGATGCATAATTCAATTTCAGCAACCACTATTCCGGAAAATGTGGGTGACTACAGGTTGATGTCCAGAAAGGTTGTGAATGCCCTGCGGTCGATGCCGGAAAACCAGCGTTTTATGAAAGGGTTGTTTGCCTGGGTGGGTTTTAAAACAGCAGAGATCGAATATACCAGGGCAGCAAGGAAAGCAGGAGGGTCTAAATTTAATGGTTGGCAGTTATGGAATCTTGCGCTGGATGGCATTACAAGCTTCAGTACTCTGCCTATACGAATATGGCTCTATCTCGGGTTCTTTATATCCATTTTCTCCCTCAGTTATGGTTTTTTTATTATATTCAGGACATTATTCCTTGGGATTGATGTTCCGGGCTATGCTTCGCTGTTAACCTCAGTCCTTTTTCTTGGTGGTATTCAGCTTATTGGTATTAGGTCTCATCGGGGAATACATCGGCAGGATATATATGGAGTCCAAGGCACGTCCACTTTATATCGTTGAAGATGAATACTGAATCATAAAAAATATTTATAGCTCCAATTATTTTTCACACAAACAGAAAATAGAGACTCCCGCAAGCTTGTTAATCTTGAAAAAAGGGAGTTCCGCAGAACACAATGCGGTTAGCAGGAAATTCGTTACCGAACCATGCACTTGCAAATCGCTTTTTGGTGAACTGTTATTTCTTCTAATAAAAAGTTTCTGGCCAAGACGAACAGTTGCGACAAGGGGGAAAACAAATCCAAAATAGTAACAGATCGATTTTTCTCTCAGCCCTGTTACGTTGCAAGCCCCACAACCCCCCAGTTGCAAATTCCGTGTCATGGAAGGTGCATGGCCATCCACCAAATCGTTCCGTTCTGAGCGCCCCCCTATAGCATTACGGAACGGAACGATGTGAAAAAGGCTGGTCAGAAAAAAAAGGGTTCACTTCTGCCCGTAGTTCCTCGTCGGTAAGATCGTCTGGATCCATCCCCACCGGCAAACAGATTGACTGGATATTGTTTTTTCCTCTGCTTTTCAATTCCATTTCTATCCGGCGGGTCGCTTTCATGCCGGCGTCATCGCCATCGAGCATAAGAACAATATCTTTGAGCTGATCAAGCAAGGGGTATTGGCTATCGGAGAGTTGAATGCCCAGCAGAGCAACGGCTGGGATATTGAGTTGATGGAGTCTCATCACCCCCCATGGGCATTCGGTTACCACTATTGTGTCCGGGAGCGGTCTTGCTATGCGGTGGTAATTGTAGAGAGTGGTAGTTTTAGGGAAGTGGGGAGGAAACTGATATTTCCCATAGCACTTTACTGTTGCAGGATTTAACCGTCTGGCCAGGTATCCGATGGGATGCCCGTGTACATCATGCAGTCGTATTCCAATGGAGTCAGCCAGAAAGCCTTTGCCGTAATAGGCGCCGACTTCAAAGCGAGCAGCTGTCATGGGGGTGATGCCTTTCTGCTGCAGCCAGGGGGTACAGTGATCGAGCGGTAGTTTTCGGACAAACGGCTTAAATGATTGTGGGGGAGTTGGCGGCAGGGGGAGCCTTGACCTATTCCCTGCAAGTGCTCGCAGGTATTGCCGGGTTTGCTGGAAGTTTTTGCCGTCAAGCCTGCGGACCAAATCGACAATATCACCACCGTTACAGCCGGTAAAGCAATACCACAGATTCTTTTCGAGACTGACCACAAAAGCGTTTGGATTGTCACCGCCGTGCAGGGGACATGGGCCAACCAGCCGATCTCCCTGTTTTTTGAAGGTATCCAGCAGTCCTTTATCATCAAGGACTGCCGGTATGGGGACTATTTTCTTGAGGGTGTCAAACTGTAACAACCGGGACATCACCGGTGCAGGCTTTCGGTGGTTAAAGACTGCGCGACAACGCTCCAGCCCTTTGGCGAACGTAAGATAGCCCCTTTGTTCTCAAGATCTGTCAGTGTGTCGCCAAGCTTTTGGTTGTTGATCCCCAGTTTTTCTCTTATACAGGTACGAGTTAAAGGTTTTCCCGCATTGATCAATAAGGGCAGTAGCCGATCCGGCAGCAAAGAGGACGGCGTCGCTAGCTGGTCTGCGGCAACCACCTCAAGATGGGCTGCGGAGCCGTCATCTTTTGCGACCAGTTGCACATCAAAAGGATCGAGAGGCCTTGCCGATCGATGCTCCAGGGTAAGCACGATCCGGTCATCCTTGCGGGCCAGATATGCATTGGAATCGCCAAAAGCATGGAGGTCGGAACTGCCCCTGAGGGCCTGCCCCGATCGGGCTCTATGCTTTTTTCCGGCATGATGCACCAGGACGATAGCGGTATTGTACGTTCGCTGTAACTGCCGGAAAAAGCCGAGCAGCAGGGAGACATCCGCGGCACTGTTTTCATCGCCACAATGCAACCGGACTAACGGATCAAGGACCAGGAGTTTTGGCCGTAATGCGGCAAGTGTTGCCTCAAGACGCTGCTGATCCGCGGCAAGATCGAGGCGCATGGCCTGTTCGGTGATGACATAGAGTTCAAGCAGGTTGATATCAAGCCCTCGATGGCTGCATATCGCCTCAATGCGGTTTCTGACGGCGGCACAACCATCTTCCGCCAGGAACACGAGCACCGGCCCCGGACTCTTCACCTGGAACCTGCCCATACACGGCGTTGCCGAGGCGACACTGATCGCCATGTCAAGACCAAGCCACGACTTGCAGCACTTGGGTTGTCCTCCTATCAGGCCGACGGCGGATTGCCCCCACAAGGAATCAATAAGCCATTCCTGCCCGGCAGTTTGTCTTTCCAGCTCTTTTGCCGGACAGAAACGGAAGGTATCATCGGCTACGCCCATAACATCCCCCTTGCCTCGGTGACGTGATTGGCATCGACTCTATCACAGCCATGGTCATGGGCGACTTCAAGAGATTTAAGGGACAACTGATCTGTTGCCCTGAGGTTGCCTCGGCCGATCTCATAAAGGGCTTCCATGGCGCTATTGCCAAAGGGACAGTCAGCAGGACCGGCGATGCGGCATCGGTGTTGAATATATTGCCCTATTTCCTTGCGGGAGAGCAACCTGATGGAGGCGCAGTGGGCAATACGGTGGGCGACATCTTCAACCTTTGGATGTTGCAACATCTTTTTCAGAGGCGCCTGACCAGCCAGGATAAGGCTCACCACCAGGCGGTTATCCATTTCAAAGTTGGTAAGGACCCGGAAAAGACCAAGCACCTCGGGCCTGATATCATGCGCCTCGTCAAGAATGACCACGGGACGTATACCGTCTATGTCCAAAGAAGAGGAGAAACGCTCTTGCAATCGGCGGACCAGGGCAGGATAATTACCGGCGGGTTCAGCGCCGACCGAGACGGCAATCTCCCTGCAGAAATCACGCTTGGAGAGGTCGGTTACCTTGAGGTAATGTACCCGGTAGCGCGCCTCCGGCAACTTGGCTTTCAATGCCCTCAGCAATGCGGTCTTCCCTGTCCCCGCGGGAGCGATCAGGGCGGCGGACATCCTTTTGTGCACTGTCCGGCAGAGATGCTCCAAAGGGTGCTGGTAGATCTCATTGATAAAATACTCCTCCACCCGGATTTCACAGGTGAAGGGGGTAGTGGCGAAGCCGAAACGACTGATAAAATCCTGCATTATTTGTCTCCTTTTTGTCCGGTAAAGCCTCCGTCGGCATCGACGATCGGCAACATGTCCTGCTTGAATGCAATATCGGCACTGCTTTTCGTATGTTTTTGCGGCGGTTCATCGACGTTGCCATGGTTTGCGGCTCTCTTGTCGCGGGCATTACTGATGAGATCGACCGGGGCAAGTTTGATCAAACGTCCCTGGTCAATAAAAGAGAGGGTGTTGTCCAGGACATTGCGCTGTATAACAACCGTGGTTCCGGCATGTCCCCTTGGCATTTCATAGGGGATGGCGTCGATGGAGACGATATTGTCGCCAGCGACCTGTCGTTTTTCATGCAGGACAAACGAGTTGTCGAGGTTTTGCTCGTTTTCAACAAAGCGAAGTTTTTTGCAATCGTTATGAAATCTTGACCAGGGCGTCTCTTTTGCGAGGCTTTCATGTGGCGTTTGATTGTATTGGTGGGTAATATAATGGCTCAGGCGCAGGGTAAGTGCCGAACAGGCGGAGTCAACTTCCGGGTTGCCGTCAAAATGGCGAAGACACTGTTGCTTGACGCTCTGGTTGAATCGCTCAATTTTCCCGTGCCCCTCAGGGTATGCCCGGGTGCCGTGGATACATAAAATATCCAGGTTCTTGAGTACATTGATGGTATCATGGGCGATGAAACCGGGACCGTTATCAAGAAAGATACTGGTCATCAGCCCGTATGCTTTGACAACGTGATGAAGGCCGTGCAGGAATAAGGCCGCGCTTTCAGCCGTGCCCACGACCACGCCAAGCATCATGCGGGTGGCGTCATCGATAAAGAAGAGAGCTACCCGTTTTGCTCGGCCGGAGCCGGCGCGAAAATGTTTGCCGTCACAGAGCACCATGTCCATGCGGTGCGGATAGGCAAAACGGCGACTGTCGCGTGACTTTTTGGGATACTTGCGCCGCTTGGTGTTGAGGCCCTGCCGCTGCAGGCTTCTCCAGACGGTTGTTCGGTCGATGTGGGCATTGCCGGGGATAACTTCAAGCTGTCCGGCGCGTCTGATGAGTTCAGGGATGGATGCGCAAGGATCATCTTTTTTCTGTTCTTTGATAAACGTAAGTAAAGGGTCCGGCAGCACATACGAGGCGCTTGTCTTCCTGGGTGCGGGCAGCAGCCCATTAAAGCCTTGGTCCTTGTAGGCTGCAAGCCAGCGGTAAATACTGCGCTTGCTCACGAGCCGTTGCCGACCATCAACCGTGACATGCACGATCCCCGCGACCGCCTCGATGGTCTCAGGGCGAGGCTCACCCTTTATTTCTCTGGAAAGTACCTGAGAGACTACTTGGTAACGAAAAAGCGCATCAGCTGGAGCTTGTTCTTGGGGGTGTCTTGTTTGTTTCACTTCTTCTTTCTCCTTTGCAAGGTGGTTTAATTGGATTTGGGCTGACCTTAGCAGAGGGTTTGTGAGTCTTCACCGAATGAAGTTGTGGCAGCAAACATCCCCATTTTTTATCCGGCGCCGCTCTTGTTCTGACAGGGTAGAACGGGGTTGGATGGAGCATATGATCTCGTGGACTACAAAATAAAGGGGGTGGCCAGAGCCCGGCGCCGGCGCCGAGTTCGGCGAGCCGTTCAAAAATGGTTGCAAAAAAGGGAATTTGATCGAGGATTCTGGAGATGATCGTGCCTTTGATCTTGATAGCGATAGCATCGGCAAATGCGGCAGAGCAGTCATGAAGCAGCTGTCCCGGGAGCATCAATATCTGGGATACTTCCTCCCGTTGTCGTGGTTCACCATCCGCCCCTATGCCAAACAGCCTGGCGATACGTCTCAAATGGATGTTCTGGGTAGTAAGTCGAGGCGTTAAGCTATTCTCCGTGCTTTCCTGGCACCAGATTTTTCCGGCCGCCGCTTCCAGAGGGGCATCAAATAGAGTGCCCGAGAACCTGTGCTGGTTTGACTGTTCCACCAGCAGGCTCCCATTAATAGACACCGGCGCTAATGTATGTCTGCTATATGGATAATAACCCGGCGGATAGAGAGTGAACCCGATGTTGTGCTCTTTGCATACCACCACAAAAAGTGAAAATTCCGGACCTGTTTTGCGCAACCGGCGATGACTGTTTTTTATTCTGCAGTCATGATTATCCGAGTAATGCAGGGGGCAGACAGTCGGTAAGACCGGAGTCGGGGATCCTTCTTCTGTATCGATCGTATAGGAGGATATCACGTACACACGCCGACGCTGCTGGTCACCGTGCTCTTGAGATGTTTCCGGTTCCGGGGAGTGTGCTGAAATGACAGGCTGATGTGTTCAGAATTGGTGATTAGATGAGATACCGATTTTATGCCTGGTTTGATTTAGCATTCAGGCCGGAAAAATCAACCAATTACTGATCAGAAACTATACCTTCTTCTTGCCATCGAGGAATCAACAGGAACTTGTTTTTCGGGACTGTGGTCTTACAACGTAACAAGCCCAGCTAAACTTACAACTTTGGAAAGAGTATTCAGCGTGTATCGTCTTTTATGTCCAAGAAAATCATCATGTTTGCTCCATAAAAAGTTAAATGCGGGAACAGAAATAAGAAATCGTGTTCCATTAGGGACTTTTTCGACATATTCCCGCAATAATTCAAGATCATTATCTACGTGTTCCAATACATCCATCAGGAGCACAAGGTCTGCGTCAACTGGACCGCAATTGTTTCGGAATTGAATTTTTTTCCCTGCAACTTGTTCATGCCATTCTTTGAGATAGCTGATATCAACACATATCCCATTTTCGGCAGATGTATTGCTTAGAAGATATTTTGTGAAAAAACCGGATCCGGCACCGATATCCAGTATGACTTTATATTCATTGTCGCCAACGAGATGTAGCATTGCTGAGGCCTTGCTCTTGTAATACCAGTGATGCGTCAATTTTATTCCCTAAGAATATGTCTTTCTTTAAGATCCATTATTGTGTACCATCCTGTTGTCTGTAATGATCAGTTTTTTAAAAACTAGGTATTTATCCATTCTTCACGTAACTGATTAATTTTTAGCTGTACTGACTTTGCTTCTACTCGAGACTGTTGATTTCGCGCCCATTACCAGCCAGGGCGAGTCCCAAAGAACAATGCTGTAACGTTCGTCATGCAGAAGTTCTTCCACAGAATTCAGGTATTGTTCAGGTGTCATCTGTAGGTGATGAGCCAATGTGCCAATTGCGCCTTTTTCATATGGTTTTAATCTTTTTGTGGGAGATTCTAATCTGAGGACGATAAAGTCTACTTCCCCAATTTTTTCCGGAAAACGATAAATAGCAGTGCGTTGCGAGAAGTGCGCGCCGATGTTAGCCTGCACCGAAAGGGATCCATCTCCAACAATTTCCTTAACCCGAGTTTCCCTCTTATCATAAGAGGCGAATGGATACATTGCTTGCCACATATTTGCAGATCCCGGTAATGGAAATGGTGCCAACCAATAGCCTAGCCCTAAATTAATCAGCAAAACAAAGCCGGATAGTTCCATCAAAGAAAATCTTTTTCTTAACCAAGTCAATTTGCTGCAACCGTGGATAGCTGCAACTGCCAATACCGGAATAATGGTTACTGAATGGTATGAGAATATTCCCCGTGGCATTGGATTGGCTGACAAGAGATTAGCAAGAATATCACCGCTCGCAGGTAGCAACCAAAAAGGTGCAGCTACAGGAAAAAATAGAAAGGGTGAAGTAAAAGCCAAGATATTTCATCCCTCCCATATCCAGAAAAACTCTCCGCATAACAAAAAGAGGATCATTAAAAAAATTCTTGAAAATTTCCTGAATAGAACCACCAAGCCAGCTATAGCGGCTTAACTGTCCCATGCCCTCACTCAACATGATCTGTTTTCCGGTAGGGGATAGTGACGGCATGATAACTCCGACAATAAGTGCCACACAAATCACACTGGTTAGAAAAAAGCTTAAACCTATGAGCCAGTTCCTATGTCGAATCCAGTACAATAGCCCAAGCCCTGCAACTGCAAGACCGAAATGCTCTTTGCAACTAATAACGACAATACTATGATCCCAGTAATAGCAAAGGACGTTTCTGTTCCACAGCCAGTAACGCAAGAGCCAAGAAAGGGACGGCAATACTGACAGGATGAAAATCCCAGGCTGATGCATTTAATAAAAATGGATTGCACATGAAAGCAACTGCCCATATGAACGCAGCTACTTCAGATTTAGTCACTATGCTCTGCAATTCGAAATATGGGCCAGGCCGCTAAAGGAAGAGCGATGCTCTGTGCTAGTATAAACCAATTAACTGAAGGCAGGACTTTATAAAAAGGGACAAAGAAATATAAAATAGGTTGAAAATGAATACCAAGCCAGTGAATTGGCTGTGAAAAACCAGAGGTATTAACAAGAGAAAGTCCGTTAGCAGCTCTCCACACTACCTGGTCGAAACAACCAAGGTCGTTTATGGACGTTAAATATCCCCAGTGACGCCAGAGACCTAGCATCAAGAACAATACAGCTTGTGCAGTTATCACTACCAATAGAAAAAGTTGCCATTTCTTCTGTTGATTCGTTGCAGCGCTAAATTTCGACAAGTCAACACCAAATTAGAGTTTACGTAACAAACTTCAATCCGTTGGCACTATTGACTTGGTTGCTGTAAAATATAATTTTACCCCTAAATCAATAACATCTTTAGTCATCTCAGGTTTTTTTTGCTCATACAAGGAAATATTGACAATCTGCTGCAGGATGTCCCGGGGATAGCAGCTCCGCAGGTGGTGCTTGTTGCGAAAATATGTGTTCAGCAGGTATTCGGTGGCATTGTCGTCGTACTGGATGTTGTATTGAACGGACGCCTTTTTCAAGATCTTGACAAAATCATCCTCTGTGGGATCGCCCATGTAGATCTTGTAGGGAATTCGACGCAGGAAGGCTTCATCCATCAGTTTTTCCGGGTCTATATTGGTGCAGAAGATCAGCAGCGCGTTAAAGGGGACCTGAAATTTGATGCCGTTTGGCAGGGTCAAAAAATCGATCCGTTTTTCCAGGGGCAGGATCCAGCGGTTGAGCAGCTGCTCCGGAGTCATGCGCTGGCGGCCGAAGTCATCAATAACCAGGATGCCACAGTTGCCCTTCATCTGCACGGGGGCTTCACAGACCTTGGTCACTGGATTGTAAACGACCTCCATGGAGGCCATTTCCATCTCGCCGCCGATAATCACTGCCGGTCGCTCAACCCGCAGCCAGCGTCGATCATGGTTGGCAGGCTTATCACTCTGCGCCATATCTACAGCCTTGTGGCACTGGGGGTCATAAAATTTAACTTCCTGTCCTTCGATAAGCAGGGTTTTGGGGATAAAAATGGTATCGGTAAAACAGTGGGGGATTCGTCTGGCAATTGAGGTCTTGCCGTTGCCTGCGGGACCGTAGAGAAACACACCTCTTCCGGAGTTAATAGCCGGCCCCAGCAGAGTATAAAACTCCTTGGGAAGCACGAGCTCTTTGAATGCCTCGTGCAATTCAACGGGACCTGGCGTTTCATTCTGAATAGTCTGGGCTGCCACGCTCTTCAGGTAATCGGCATAGGGCACAGGCGCCGAGCCGAGATAGGCCGAGGCCTCCCGGGCATGTAAAGCCTTTTCCCGACCCTTTTCCGTCAGGGCATAGATAAAATCGTTAATGCCGGAGGTTGACTGGTAGGTTACGATGAGTCGCTGTTTCAAGTCACGCAGCTGCTCCTCGACCATGGGAAACGGCAGACAGACTTTGTCGCTGATTTCCTTGCCGGTCAATACGCCGTGGACTGAGGAGATATTTGCAGACAAGGTCAGTGAGAAAAATTTCATTGATCCCGGCTTCCTGTAAATTCACAGGTACTTCAGGATGAAACTCTTTAGAGGCGGAAGGAATTTCGCTGATGCTGCCAAGGCGCTCTTCTAATGTTATAGCCACTTGCTCTCTCCATTATTGATGGCGTACGTAAAAACTCTTCACCTGCTTTGTTGTTGCGATTTTTCGTATCATTACGATGTACTCTAGTACACCGAAATGATAGAAAAACCTTACGCCTCGCAGCTGAAGTTTTTTACTGAGCCATCTCAAAATAAGACTTTTTACGAGTGTATCATTATTATTGACCACGAAAAACACTCACCACAATCTGTTGGGGTGACAAATGTTTTTACTGTTGCCGAGATGCCTCTTGTGCCTTGCGGGTCTTTTCCAGGTTGGCATTGGCCCGCTCATAAAAACTGGGGTTGAGGGAGAGGGCCTTTTCAAAGGCCTTGATAGCCTCCTCATACCTGTTGCTCATCATATATTCCCAGCCGATATTGTTATAGGCCACAGCATCACTGACAGCACCACGGCGGAATGCCTCCAGGGCATCATCATATCTGTCCAGTTTGCAGTAGGCTACAGCCAGATTATTAAATATGCGTTTATCCGTTGTCCGGTTGCGAACCGCAGTTTCCAGCAGCTGCACGGCTTTGGGGTATTCCTTCTGGATATAATATGAGATAGCCAGGTTGTTGATCACCTCGGTATTGCCGGGACTGAGGTCAAGGGCCTTCTGGTATTCAACCAGAGCCTTATCAATATCCTGCTGTTTGCTGTAGATGAGCCCCAGGTAGTTAAATGACTGCCACAGGCCAGGGTCAAGGGTAACCGCCTTCCTGAACTCAACCTCTGCACGGGCAAGCTCCTTCATGCCGAAATATGCCTTACCCAACCCTTCATGGGCAGACGCATTCTCCGGTTCCATGGACAATATCTTCAGAAAAGAATGCTCCGCTTCGGTGTACATATCACGTTTAAGCAGCAGTGTACCCACTTTATATTGAAGTCCACTGTTGTTCGGTTCAATCTGCATGGCTTTAGCATAGTAAAGAAAAGCCATGTTGATGTCGCCGCCCTGCAGATAGCGGTCGCCAATCGCCTCATTTTCTTGTGGATTCCTTGCCTGGCGTTTTTCCGGCTCTTCCTCCAATTGTTGCAAGTATTGCCGCTTTTCCAGCTGCTTTTCCACATTAACGTTCTGTTGGTTCAGCAGATCCGTCCCTGGCATTTTGGCACAGCCGCCAAACAGGGTTCCAATAACCAAAAGTGGAAGAAATTGCTGAAAAAAAAGCAGTACTATTTTATGTTGTGTATTCATCGTTGCAGCGGTTCAATAGGTTTTGACAATTATAATCAAATAAGAACTGAAGATATATTAATCAGTACACACCGAATGCCCGACATTGAGCACCAATGAAAGCTATGGAACCACAAGAAGGTGACTCTATAGCTCGAAGGCATCTCTGTCGGTTAATCAGGTTTCGTCTTAATAAATGTAGCATCTATTACTATGAGTACTTAATATTAGACAACAAATAAGCTTTTAATACAACTGTATAAAACTGTCATAGTTCAAAATTACCTGATTAGGCGATTTTACAATCAGAATGAGGGTGTTGTAAAGATACCCTCGATGCTAAAATGAGGTTTATTGACGATGCAACAATTGATGGCGTCGTAAAAACTCTTCATCCGAAGTCTGCGCTTATCTGGTTCGTTGTTACAATTTTCCTATCATTACGAGGTACCGTATGTACGCCGAAATAATAGGAAAATTGCACGCCTCCAATATGAAGCTTTTTACTTATCCATCGGAAATCGATGTTTTTACGAGTTTGTCACAATTGATAAAACCTATTCTGTTTTCTGATTACGTACAAAGCTCAGCCAGATACAAGGTGCCAATCATAATTAAGGCGTTAGGGGACTGATTTTATTTTTCTTTTTCAAAACCGGGAGACAGATTGATTTTCACAAAACGACGTGAAAAAAAATCAGTCCCCTCAGGCTGTTCAAGAAAAATCAATCTGTCTCCCGGATAATGGCTGAGTTTCAAGGGTAATCAGATTCTGTTTTATCTTTACGGTTGGAAAATATTTCTGGTCCCTTTTCCGCTATGGATTTAGTTAACATAAACGAGGGTGAATAACGATGATCGAATATGGCGTGTTGGCATCTAACTCATCCGAGATGTTTTCCGACATCTCGTTTGAACTAAAAGATATTTTCTTTTCGCACCCTTATATAATTATTGGCATAGGTGTTTTTGCTGTTGTTTTTTATTTGATGGTTTGGAAATAGTGCCAAATGTGTATTTCATTGATTCCGGCCACCCATTCCAGATGATCTCGAGTCAGGTTCTGCAGGATGAAGCTTTTTACTTATCCATCATTTTCTTATCTGATCTGACCTTCGTATCACCGACTTTAGCATTAACACCTTTGTCCATTTTCTCAAACCTGTAGAAAACAACTCACCATAAGACTGCATGTCATACTGAAGATTTTCACTAACAGGTTTTGATTACCTCTAGCAGGTATTAGTAAACGATATTGCTTAGCGAAAAAGCGAGTGCTAAACTTGTTGCAATTTTGGCTCCTCACGATCCTCCAACACTGAAGATGGCCAGATGAGTGGTTACAGATAAAAAAGGAGATGAGCATGGAAAAGATGAATCTGAAAGAAGTTGCCGTTTTTATACGTGAAGATCTTCGTCTTAAAACCTTCCCTGTAGCTGTCAAGTTCCTGCAAGACGAAGCTGCATTCCCTGAGAAGGCTCGCCGACCCTCAGTTGCGATGGGCAAAAGGATCGCTATTTGTCAAGGTGTTACCATGGCTCGCAACTATGGATGGACAATTGGACTTGCCCGAGAAGACATAATCTGTGTGCCGGCTGCAATAGCTTTTGGATTCAGTGATGCAACGGACCCTTCTTTATCGCTTATCGATCTTTTTCGTGAAGTAGGTTTTTCCGGTAATGATGATCTCGCAAGGAAAGAGATATCATCTATGAGCAGATTCGAAAACGGAGAAATAAAAGGGATTGTGTTGGCCCCCATGGAAAAAGTATCTTTTGAACCAGATCTCATTATCATCTATGGCAATCCCGCTCAAATGATGCGGTTGGCTCAAGCATGGTCATACGTAACCGGAAAACGACTCGCTGGTGAATTTGGAGGTAAGGTGGAGTGTGATGAATATCTCATTGCCCCTTTTAAAATGCAATGCCCAAGGATGGTCATTCCCGGAAATGGTGAACGTGTTTTTGCCGCTACTCAGGATGACGAGATGGTCCTGGCACTTCCTATCAAATGCCTCCCAGATCTTGTTAAGGGACTGAAGGAGGCAGGGAAAGCAATTGGTGTTCGTTATCCCGTAACTCCTTACCAGAATTTTCAACCTGAATTCCCAGCTGCCCACGTGAAATTAGGAAAGGAACTTGGCATATTATGAAGCATCCAGGCAGATTAACAAGGAAAGAAGATGTCTTTTGATATGAGAACTGATGGCGTCGTAAAAACTCTTCATCCGAAGTCTGCGCTTATCTGGTTCGTTGTTACAATTTTTCTATCATTACGACGTACCGTATGTACGCCGAAATGATAGAAAAATTGCACGCCTCCAATATGAAGCTTTTTACTTATCCATCGGAAGCCGAAGTTTATACGAGTTTGTCAGAACTGAGTTTACCGACAAAAATGTTTCGGCAACCTCCAACCCTCCAGCGGAACTCAATGGATTGAATTAAAAAATGAGACTTGCAAATGAGAATGACCTATCAGCAATTGTATCGATATACAATTCCACCATTTCATCTAGACAGTCTACTGCCGACACTACTGAAGTAACGGTCGAATCAAGGATGGAGTGGTTCAGGCAGCATAATCCTGACAAGCGCCCGCTCTTAGTCCACGAGGAGAATAACAGGGTTGTCGCCTGGGTGAGTTTTCAGTCCTTCTATGGTAGAGCCGCTTACGATCATACCGCAGAACTCAGCATCTATATTTCACCTGAATGTAGAGGAAAGGGACTTGGTCGATCTCTGTTGGCGGAGGCATTGGGAATGACTCAACGGTTAGATATCAAGACGATTGTTGGGTTTGTGTTCTCTCATAATGAACCGAGTATCAAGCTGTTGAAATCCTTTGGCTTCGAAGAATGGGGAAAGCTTCCAGATATAGCAGAAATGGATGGCACTGAATACAGTCTGTCAATTCTTGGGAAGAGGGTAAGTTCATAAAGTGTAGGAACATCTGAGACACCTAGTGGGAATAACGATTGCTGTCACCAGACATATTTGTAAAATAAAAACTGTTGTTTTATGGAAACCAAAGTGGGCAACTATTTGTTCATACAACGCGAAGGTATCAAATGAAAGAAATTTTAGTTGTCGATATAGAAACATCAGGGTTTCAACATCAAGGAGGTCTAATTGTTGAAATAGGTATCGTTTCGTTAAATTTAAATACAGGACTCATTTCTAATGAATTCAGCGAAATCGTTAAGGAAAATGGCTTTGGAGAAAAACATATTAGAGATCCATATGGATGGATCTTCAAAAATTCAGATTTGAAATATGAAGATGTATTGAAGGCAAATAACTTATTGGAGATACATTCAAAAATTCAAGCTGTTTTTGATAAATACCCATGTGGTGCCACAGCATTTAATAAACAATTCGACTTTGGGTTTTTAAAATCCAGAGGACTGAGAATCAAAGAACTTCCATGCATTATGCTCTCGGCAGCACCTGTTGTTGGGTTACCCCCTAACCCAGGATATCGAGATCCGAAGTGGCCAAAAGTACAAGAAGCCTGGGATTTCTTCTTTTCAAAATCAGATTATATAGAAGCACATCGTGCACTAGACGATGCACGGCACGAAGCATTAATTGCATATGAACTTTATAAACTGGGACAATTCAGAATATAAAAGACCTTGAAATGCTGATGGCGTCGTAAAAACTCTTCATCTTGTTCGTTGTTACAATTTTTCTATCATTACGACGTACCGTATGTACGCAGAAATGATAGAAAAATTGCACGCCTCCAATATGAAACTTTTTACTTATCCATCGGAGGCCGAGGTTTTTACGAGTTTGTCAAATGCTCGTTTTGAGCGATTTCAGGTAGTCGAATATTATTGGTCGGATCAGGCGGAAATTACCCCTATTGCTCGCATTTGATGGGTGGAGTGGCAGGGATGGCATGTGATGGGTAGTGATAACGATGGAACAAAATAGTCTGTCGACGGGGTCCTTGATTAACCTGTAGAAACCTCTATGTGAATGTTTATTATATGCTTGAAAAACTTGAGCGTGGTTGACAATGAAAAATCCTGACAGACAAAAAGTAACAGACCTTACGGATCTGCCTAATGTCGGTAGAGCTATTGATCGTGATCTTCGCCTGGTTGGGATTCAAAACCCTACAGATCTAATCGGTAAAAATGCTTATCAGCTGCACGATGAATTATGCCGGGTAACAGGAGAGAAACATGATCCCTGTGTGATTGATGTGTTTCTTGCTGTTATAGACTTTATGGAAGGTGGAGATCCCGTTCCTTGGTGGGAATTTACTGCTGAACGGAAAAGGCATACGACTGGGGATCATAAGAGGTAATTTGATGATAGAGATAATTGATATTGGTGTTGAAAATGCTGTTGCCTATCGCTTGGAAGGAAAGATCACTGAAGAGGAAATGATTTCGATCTTAACTCTATTCAAAGAGAAGATAGAAAAAGGCGAAAAACTCATAGTGTATCAGGAGGTTGTAAGTATTGGTGGTGCGGAGTTCGATGCCATGATTGAGAAATTTAAATTCATTCGTGATTTTGGTTTCTCACATTTTGATCGGATAGCAGTGGTTACTCATAAGAAATGGCTCCACAAAATTGTCGATCTTGAAGACAAAATATTTCGGAATATAAACATGAAGGGGTTTTCTGTTGATGAAAAAAACCAGGCTGTTGAGTTTTTGAAGAATACCTAACCAAGAGTAATTTATACCTATAGGGACTTACGATGGAACGTATTCAGATAGTGAGGACCGATATCACCAAGTTGGAAGTTGATGCAATAGTCAACGCTGCAAATAACAGCCTTTTAGGTGGTGGTGGAGTCGATGGAGCAATACATAGAGCAGCTGGACCCGAATTAGTAAACGAGTGTAGAGCTCTCAATGGTTGCGCTAGTGGGGATGCAAAAATAACTCGTGGATATAATCTTCCTGCAAAATTTGTGATTCATACTGTCGGACCCATATGGAAAGGTGGAAGTAACAACGAAAGATCTTTACTGGCCTCATGCTATAGAAAGAGTTTACAATGTGGAGTTGATAATGACTGTAAGACCATAGCTTTTCCTGCAATCAGTTGTGGAGCATATGGTTTTCCAATTGCCGAAGCCTGTGACATTGCAATGCATGAAGTGTGTAATTTTTTAGATAAGACTGATGCAATTAGCACTGTTTATTTTGCCTGTTTTTCACCAGAGATAGAAAAAGAATTACGCAGGGCCAAAGAAGATAGGGAGACTTTATCATGAAAACCACAATATCTGATATTTACAAAGGTTGGACTATCTCAGTTACAGCCGCAGATAATCAGTGTTCTCATTTCAGTTTTGATATCATAGGCCCAACAGGTTATTCACAACATATACCAATGGGTGGTATCACTGAGCAACGGGCTGTGGAGAGAGCTAGAGAAATGATTGATATGGAAATTGCTCTGATTGAAGAGGAGTGAGATGCGTAAGTAGATCGAAACTATCTCTACCTTGAGCATAATAGGGACTGGCACTGATCTTTCCAGGTGAAGAATAGGAGGTTATGGTGGCAAGCTTCGAAGATGAGTAAGAAAATATCAGGAATTTTATCTGAAATTGTAAAACGAATCTCATGAAAGCGACAAAATCCTCTCTACACATTGGCACCTGCAGTTGGAAATATGACTCATGGCGGGGGATTGTCTATTCCGACTTATAAGATAAGAATTGTGTAGTGATTAATGATGGCGTCGTAAAAACTCTTCATCTTGTTCGTTGTTACAATTTTTCTATCATTACGACGTACTGTATGTACGCCGAAATGATAGAAAAATTGCACGCCTCCAATATGAAGCTTTTTACTTATCCATCGGAAATCGAAGTTTTTACGAGTTTGTCTTGATGGCGTCGTAAAAACTCTTCATCTTGTTCGTTGTTATAATTTTCCTATCATTACGACGTACCGTATGTACGCCGAAATAAGAGGAAAATTGCAGGCCTCCAATATGAAGCTTTTTACTTATCCATCGAAAATCGAAGTTTTTACGAGTTTGTCATTAATGACAGTTCTCAAAATGTTTTGGTGTTCGTGAAAATATGTAAGGTCACTGAGGAGTTCAATAAGAGCAGGATTCACGATTGAGTCCATGCAATATCAGTGACAGGAGGTGCTTGTTTGCTTGTCTAAAGTACTTCCTGAATAGTGGGTAGTTGGGATCTGGGCACCTCCTTTCTTCAAGGAATTTTTCAACTATTTCTTTAGATAGAGGGATGTCACCATTAAAGAAGTTTCCGGATCATGTCGGAGGTTTTTGTTTTCCTGGGTCAACGAAGCTCCAGTCGTTATTCGGTGGCGTTACAAAATGGACGAGATTGCCACCGAATAACGTAAGGATAGTTAAAAAACAATATATCAATTAAGTACCTCTGCTGCTTTTTGAGCCACTATGTCATGCACAACCTTAGTCGGGTGTATTCCATCCCAGAACAGATAGGTATCAGGTTTTTTGCATGTAAACGGTGGTACATTCGGAGTCACACAAGCATTCACAGTATTTACGATTCCATAGGAGCTTGGGTCTGCAATAATTTCATTGAGTAACGAGTAAATATCAAGAATTCGAACATCAATTTCGGGCGACGAATTTAAAGCAGATTGTAACGTTGCTAACCCAGAATTAAAAAATACTGCCATAGTATCAGCTAGCTGCGCAGTTCCAGGATACAGAGCGTCTAGTGTTTTTACCGCTGGTGTGTCTCCGATATCAGGAACATTCATCAACAAAAACTTTCCGGCTCCTCGCGAGTGAAGTGTATTTATAGCCGTTCCAATACCTTCGATAGTCGCAGAAATAAAATCAAAGCTTACATTCGGATTGTTCGGATCATAACTTGCTAAGGCGTCCCTCACATCATTACTGCCTATTTCAAATATAATTAAGGTATCAGCCGATATTTCAGGGAAATCCTTTTTATACTCTTCTAGCTGGTTTTCCAAATTGAAGCGGCAAGGGTAATCGAAAACTCGAGCTCCACCAACTGCGTAGTTACTTGCCTCTGATCCTGGATTTCTCAGTGCAGGGCGTGTATTACCCGATAAACCTTTGCCCCGCGCCAACTGTTCTACCCAGGTAGCGCCATTGGTGACATGATGACCACCTCTGGCGTAACTTCCATCTGGAATGAGCAATTCATCCAGAGCATCATATGGGGGAACATTTGCTGGGGTACCCATATCACAACCTCCAAAACCAAATGCAGTAGGATCTGAAAGCAAAACGAAAGCATTACCCGAGTCGCTCAAACTGGTGCCGAATACCACAATTCTATCAAACTGTTTTTGCTGAGCTATTGATGCGGTTGAAAAAATCAGACATGAGACTGAGAATGCTACGGTGAGAGAAATGTATAGTAAAAATTTTATTGATCCCATGTTAACCTCCTCCATGATTTGATTGCCAATAAAATGGCAAAATGATAAAAAATAACCGCGACTGGCCCAAAAGATCTTTAAGCCTCCTTTCCTTGGTTTCCGAGGTTTATTATGTTGTTTAGCAGTTTCAGAGACAGAGTCGAAATCCTTCTTCGGTCCGAGATTTTTAATAGATCTGAACCATTTTCACCCACCAATTACTAGATGACCCGACAGTGATATTAATGTGGAACTGCTACGGTGTGGCAATAGTATTTTGTGTGATTATTTCTGGTTATATTTTTACCACCTTCTATTTGTTAATATAATTAGTTATTCACGGAAGTACAAGAGGTTGCACATGTCGTGTCTATTGCTGAGCGCCACCAAAGTAGTGCGGTGGAAAAAGGGGCATATTTCAACAAAACTGGGGAGATCCCGAAGGTTGTCCGATGAGGATAAGGAAAATTCTATATGTGATGGCGTCGTAAAAACTCTTCATTTTGTTCGTTGTTACAATTTTCTTATCATTACGACGTACCGTATGTACGCCGAAATAATAGGAAAATTGCACGCCTCCAATATGAAGCTTTTTACTTATCCATCAAAAATCGAAGTGTTTACGAGTTTATCATATGTAACCATCCAATACAGGGAACAGCTGCAGCTGGATTCAAGACGGCATTGATTGACCTGGACCGGCAGCCGGTTGGTCACGATGTTCGGATAGTCACATCCTGCATGATGAGATCATTACTGAGGCGAGAGAGGATAAACGATTATTGAATAATCTGGAGAGAAGAGCCAGATCTTATAATTTGACTCTTTTGTCAAACAAGGCGTATCTGTCAAAAACTTTCTTAAAAAACCAAATAAAAAGGCAAGAGCTCCCTCTTGCCTTTCTTATTTTCTATATAGCTATAGGTTTTTGTTACTAATTATTTCTTGTGACCTGGAACAGGTTCAATGTCTCTGGCAACGGCAAAATCACTGTTGTAATTGATGACAGCCCAAGCAGTTTTGGTCACCGGATCAACGCCGTAAGTTCCAAGACCGTATTCTTTCTTCCAGCTACCAACAACAAACTGTTTTCCGTTCTCATCGCCATAATTGTTATCAATCGCATTAACCCAATTACCTTCTGCGTCCTTTGAAGCGATTCCAAATCCACCGTTACCGAGTTGAGTTGGCTTTTGGTCATAGCTTATTGAAAGAACATATGTGTCGGTTTGATCGCTACCGAGGTCAGCCATCCCCCACAGCGTTAATACATCACTGGCCAGGCGTCCCTTGGATTTGGAAGTTGCTTGTTCTGCTTCAGATTTAGGAGTCCATCCAGTATTAACGTCTTTCACGGTTTTTCGACCGTCTAAAATAGTAACTTTACTTTCATTGATACCGCTTAAAATCTCAGCTGTTGTTCCGGCGAAGGAATCCTTGACGAAATCATAAGATTCACCCTGAGGAACCATAAATTCCTGGCCATTCAAGCTGTAACCAAAGGATTCCCGTTTAGCAAAACTCAAATCAGGAGTTACAGTCAAATCACAATCTTTACCATTCCCCAAGGTTCCACCGCAACCATTGTCGGAGGCGAAATGGTCCACTGTTACCTTGGGACCATCAACAGTTACGATATAGTAGCCCACAGTGTAGAGTTCCTGAGCGATAGGAGTCTCACGAAGGAAACCGAAAGCTGGAAGATTATATTTCTCATCGTTCGAAGGAATTTGCGGGGTGTAAAACTTATAGCTGTTGGAGGAGGTAATTATATTTTGTAGAGTGTTTTCTCCATCTGGACTGACGACCAAGGACCGCGTGTGGTTGTGATCATGCCCACCGATTTCATACCGTACGCCATTTTTCATAAGGCTACCATAAAAGGTATTTTGCGCATCCGGATTTGCAGCTGGATTTGCACCGGATATAATATCCGCATGGTTGGCGCCCATGAGCTCTTTGTGGCTGAATACAAAGCCATGCTTTTTAGCACCTTTTTCTGAAAGTTGTTTATCTATCCAGGGTAGCTGGTCGATGATGTTATCACTGGATGTACCATTGTAATTGGTATTATCGGTTCTGGTAAACTGATCCAAAAGCATAAATCGGGCATTGTTGTAGTCAAAGGTGTAGCTCAATCCCTTCAACGTTTCAAAAGGGCTGCTGAAATTGCTGCCGCCATGGACACAGTCTCCTTCTCCCAAAGTTTGCGGATATAAACTTTGAAATTTTACGGCATCTGCCTGGGAGCCTTCATGATTGCCGCGAAGCGGGTAGAAGGCGATACCGGCATCGCAGAGTTCCTTGGCAACTTCAGCCCTGGTTTCCATGGCTCCTACAACACCCGCCCCTTTGTCAGTCAAGTCACCAACCTGGATAACAAATTTAACCCCAGCATTAATAAACTGACTATCGAGTTGTTTGATGATGCCCACAGCTACTGTACCAGGATTTTCTCCATCAAGATTTGCTTTCCATTGAGTATCACTCATTATTCCGAACTTCCAGTCTTCTGCATGCACAACAGAAGCACACAGCAAAGTTCCGAGCGTTAACGCGGTAAACTTCAACATCTTTGTACTCTTCATCACTTTTCTCCTCCGTTTGATTAATAAACACCTATTGCTGATAACTGATATTCAACATTTAGAGTGTCTCCACCCTCATACGGAGATAATTACATCTCAATCATTCAATTTAAGTCAAAAGATCATTAGGATTTGATCTCAAAGTATTCCTAGTGCTCTCTTGCCGATAGATCCCAAGGTCTAAACCTCCCTCACTGTCTTCCAACACACTCAAAATATCCATTAAATCCAATATATAACGCAGCTCTATATATATAAATATATGAATACTTAATGGCGTCGTAAAAACTCTTCATCTTGTTCGTTGTTACAATTTTCCTATCATTACGACGTACCGTATGTACGCCGAAATAATAGGAAAATCGCACGCCTCCAATATGAAGCTTTTTACTTATCCATCGAAAATCGAAGTTTTTACGAGTTTGTTAATACTTAACAAACCATCCCGCCGTTTTTTGCTCACAAATACGCTGGCTGCCAAGTATCGAACCAGTTGCCCCCTACATTGCCAAAAGATAATCCATTTGACATTGTGAAAATGCCAGAAGTTCGATCTCCACGATATGTCCCATCATGGGAGGATTTCTGGAAAGTCTACAAAGTTGCCGAAGGACAAGATAAGGTGATGCTTCTTGCCTGTTTGGTTTTAGCAGCTAGAAGAGGTGAGATCTTTCGTCTTAAGGTTAAGGACTTGGATTTTGAGAATGATAAGGTTCGATTGTGGACCAGGAAACGTGAGGGTGAAAACTGGGAATATGATTGGCTTCCGATGGGAACGGAGCTGAGAGAATCCATTAGATATTGGCTTGATACTAGGGAAATAAAGTCTGAATATGTGTTTGTTTGTGTAGATAAAAAAAAAGCCACTCAGAAATTAATCTAAGTGGCTGAATTTACTTGGTGACCCCAAGGGGACTCGAACCCCTGTTACCGGCGTGAGAGGCCAGTGTCCTAGGCCACTAGACGATGGGGCCAAATCGTGCTGTTTTATAACTGACCCCGCGTAGGTTGTCAATACTTTGTTGGCGTGAAAAATATTTATTGTTTGGTTGTGGGGATTTTCATGACTAAGGCTTTTTACCTATCATTCGTTCTTGATTACCCCGATTAAAGCGCTGGGTGGATTCTTGTAGTTGTTGAGCTATTTCGGGGGTTAGAAATTCAACACCACAGCGCCATCTCCAGTTGCCTGAAGCAATTCCGGGGCTGTTCATTTTACAGTCGCCTCCAAAACCGAAAATATCCTGGAGGGGAAATATACACAGCATGCTGATAGAGGACTGGGCTAAAAAGATTAAATCATAGTGACTTCCCCGTAGATCATGAGGGTCTCTATTAGCAATCAGTTTGATATTTTCACGTTGTTTGTCATCAAGTCTGTCGCTTAGAAACCAGCCGATAGTTGTATCATTATCATGGGTCCCCGTGTAAACAATACAGTGGGGCGTTTCAAAATTATGGGGGAGGAAAATATTATCGGGATTACCGTCAAAGGCAAACTGGAGGACTTTCATTCCCGGAAATCCAAGTTCGTCTCGAAGGACTGCCACCTCGGCGGTAATTATACCCAAATCCTCGGCCACAATATTAAGAGGACCAAGTCTGTCGGCTATTTTGCTAAAAAAGTCTTTTCCCGGACCTTTGAGCCATTCGCCGTCTATCGCGGTTTTGCATGCTTCGGGAACAGACCAGTAGGATTCAAAGCCCCTGAAGTGATCAATACGGGCCATATCGACCCGGGTAAACAGATGGGCCAATCTATCGGACCACCATTTTATTAGTTTTTCTTGAACCTTTTTATTGTCACTTTGCCAGTTATAGAGAGGATTTCCCCACCGTTGACCAGTATTACTGAAATAGTCCGGAGGGACACCCGCCACATGGGTTGGTCGAAAGGTTTTAGGGTTTAGGGTGAAAATATCCTGATTAGCCCACACTTCTACGCTATCATAACTGACATAAATAGGCAGATCCCCAAAAAGTGATATCTCTTTGTGCTGAGCATAGTTATGAAGGAGTTGCCATTGTCTGAAAAACTCAAATTGTTCGAAACGGTAGTAGTTGATACGTTCAGGGTGTGATACCAAAAACTTATGAAGAGCTTTCTCTGATCTGGTAGAGAGCTCGCGCGGCCAAGAGAACCAACCTGAATAACTATAAATCTCTTTGGCGGTCATAAACATTGCGTAGTCATCAAGCCAGAAATTTTCTTTTAAGAATTTCGAATATTCAGGAAAGCGTTCAGGATGGAAGTTGTTGAATGCTTCCTCGAGTAAGCTTTTTTTGTACAACTCCACCACCGTGTAGTCTGTTGTGTAGGGTGAAAATTCGGGGTGATTCTGAAGACTGGCTCGAGAGATAAACCCTGCTTTTAAAAGCAGCTCAGGTGACAGCAATAAAGAGGAACCTGCGAAAGCTGAACTGCTCATGTAGGGCGAGTAGTCGAAAGCGGAATTTGTTGGGCCTATTGGTAAAAACTGCCAATAACTTTGGTCGCAATCGACCAAAAAGTCAATAAATTGGTAACTTGAAGTTCCAATGTCCCCGATTCCGTAGGGAGAGGGCAGGGAGGTTATGTGGGCAAGGATTCCGCTGGATCGTTTGTTTAGCATTGTTTCGTCACAAAGGAAAAAATTGTTCCAACAAGCAGATATATTTCATAGGAGGTAAGAAAATAAAAGCATTTTCGTTCCTTGTATCTCATCTTTTCGATGCTATACTATAAGTCAGTTAAGCGATAAGCTATGAAAAATATTTTTAGAGTTCCCAGTATGGCTGATATTAAAAATTGCTTTTTATCTTCGGATGCTGTAATAGTATGATTTTTTGAACACTACTACATGCTAGCGAGGTTTTTCTCGTCGGCTTTTTTTTTGTCAAAAAATCATTAAAATCGCCTGGTTGGTTCTCTTGAGACTATTGGAACAATGCTTTATGGCATCTGTACAATAGATAGTCTTTTTAATTCAAGAAATGGAGTGGTTGTCTGGTGCTGCCTGAACTTAAAGAAAACCTTCTGAAAGCAGGAAAAGAAGAAGGCTGTATTAGCTTTGATGATTTAAACGAATTGCTGCCGGATGAGATAAAAGACCCAAACGAAATTGAGTCGATCTTTAACTTTCTCGGTGCTCATTCAATTGAGATCGTGACCGTTGAAGAGGATGGCGAAAAGCGTACGTTATCCGGGGAAATTTGGGAACGAAATGATCCCTCAGCCTCCAGTGCAAATCAGGAGGATGAGATGAGTCTCCCCGATGAGGAAACTCATGAAGCAGAAGAGACGACCACTACCTACCTTAGGGAAATGGGCCGGTTTGATCTCTTGACTCCTGAAGAAGAAGCGAAATACAGCAAGACTATTCGCCAGGGTTTTGAGTCGATAATAGCAGCTATTCGTGAAGATGTCTCCGGTGTGAAAGAGATCCAACTGCTCTGCGAGAGGATAGATCTTTGGGAAAGAAGAGATCCAACCCTCAAACCGAAAAAGCAGCAACTCAATTTTATGCGGTACAATGTTATCAGTGCCGCCAAGAAATACACTGATATTCGCGAACTGTTCGAACTACAGGCCAAACTCGAAGCGTACAGCAGGTCAATTGAAGTAGCGAAAGACACCATGATCAGGGCCAACCTGAGATTGGTGGTATCAATCGCAAAACGATATATGCATCAAGGTCTTACCCTCGCAGATTTAATTCAGGAAGGTAATCTGGGCCTGATGCGGGCGGTCTTTCGTTTTGATTATACCAAAGGAAACAAGTTCTCCACCTATGCCAGTTGGTGGATAAGGCAGGCCATTACCCGGGCCATTCTCGATAAAACGAGAACAATCCGATTGCCTGTTCATTTTCTTGAGTTGAGAAGCCAGTTCTTCAAGGCTTTTTATGCACTGTTCAAAGAACTCGGCCGGGAACCCACACCCCTCGAAATATCCAAGGCAACCAATCTGCCGATGGATAAAATTCTTTCAATTCTTGAGGCATCAAGGGAACCTATCTCTCTTGAGACACCAGTAGGAGATGATGATTCTACCCTTGGTGATTTTCTTGAAAACCAGGAATCGCAATCACCCTACGATGCAGTTCAAACGAGAGAACTGTCCGGCAGGGTGAATGACATCCTTGAGACCCTGAGCGAAAGAGAGGAAAAGATCATTCGTCTGCGGTTTGGAATTGGTGAGAAGGCGGAATACACCCTTGAGGAAATCGGCAAACTTTTTAATGTCTCCAGAGAGCGAATTCGGCAGATTGAAAAGAAGGCTTTAAACAGGTTGCGTCACTCCAGTCGTCGTGAAAAACTGAAGTTTTTTATAGACTGATCACCTATTACCTATTGAAAAAGCCGGGTTAAAGCCCGGCTTTTTATTTTATCGTGGATACTTATCTTTATAACGCAGGGTTTGGGCGAATTCTCGAAAAGGTCAAGGCAGAGGAAAGATTAACCTTTGATGAGGGGCGACAGCTCTACAACAGCAACGATATTCTCGCCCTTGGATACCTCGCCAATATTGTCAGGAATAGATTGAATGGAGATAATACCTACTTTATCTACAATCAGCATATAAATTATTCCAATGTTTGCACTAACTTATGCAAATTCTGCGCCTTTGGTCGAGAAAAAAATTCCGATCTCGCGTATGAGATGAGTGTTGAAGAAGTAAAGCAGAAGGTGAGGGACCGTCTCAATGAACCGATAACCGAGATTCATATGGTCGGCGGCATTCATCCGGATCTGCCTTTTGAATACTATCTTGAACTGTTACGAGGGATAAAAGAGGTGAAACCTGAGTTGCATATTCAGGCCTTTACCTGTGTAGAAATTGATCATTTAGCAGGCCTTGCCGGTAAGTCGGTGGAAGAGACCCTGAGACTTCTGATGGCAGCCGGGCTTGGTTCGCTGCCAGGTGGAGGCGCCGAGGTATTCAGTCCAAGGATACGAGCACTCACTTGCGAAAAAAAATTATCTGGGAGTGATTGGCTCGAAATTTCCAAAATCGCCCACAAAGAGGGATTGAACACCAACGCCACCATGTTGTACGGACATATCGAAACAATCGAGGAACGTCTTGAGCATTTGCAGGCACTCCGTGAAGCGCAGGACGAAACACACGGATTTCTGGCGTTTATTCCTCTTTCTTTCCATCCGAAAAACACTGCTATGTCCGATCTTTCCAGAACGACGGGGATAGATGATCTTAAAAATATTGCGGTTGCCCGACTCTTTCTCGATAATTTTCCGCATATTAAAGCCTATTGGGTGATGATAGGCCCACAAATGGCCCAGATAGCTCTCTCGTTTGGGGCAGACGACATGGATGGGACGGTAAAAGAGGAAGTCATAACCCATATGGCTGGTGCCGAAACCGACCAGGCAATTGGTAGCGCCACTCTTGTGCGTCTCATTAATGAAGCTGGTCGCATTCCTGTGCAGCGGGATACCCTGTATAATGTAATTGAAATACATAGATAGTAGAGACAGAGGAGCGCAGGAGATGAAGCAGCTGGAAACGATAATTGATAAAGTGTCCGCGGGCCGGCGTATCAGCGATGAGGACTATCTGCTGTTGGAAAAAGAGGGCGATCTTTATCAGCTCGGCTTTCTTGCCGGCACTATCAGAAACCAAAAACACCCTGAAAATAATGTTACCTATGTCATCGATAGGAATATTAACTATACGGATATCTGTATCTCTGCCTGTAAGTTCTGCGCATTTTACAAGCATCCCGAGGATAAAGAAGGTTATTTGATCTCCTTTGAGGAACTAGCGAATAAAATCAGCGAGACACAATCCCTTGGAGGTACTCAAATACTTTTACAAGGTGGGCTGCATCCAGGACAACCTCTGGAATACTACGAAGAGATGGTCGCTTTCATGAAAGCAACCGGAATTCATGTCCATGGTTTTTCTCCCCCGGAAATTTGTCATTTTGCTAATATCTCAGGATTGCCGGTTAAAAAAGTTTTGGAGAGACTCATAGTTGCGGGCCTCGGTTCAATCCCAGGTGGTGGTGCTGAAATACTGAGTGATCGCGTACGGCAGCTTTCAGCTCCAAGAAAATGTACTGCGGATCAGTGGATTGAGGTTATGGAAGAGGCTCATAATCAGGGGTTACGAACTACGGCGACGATGATGTTCGGACATATTGAAACAAAGGTAGAGCGTCTCGAACACCTTCGGAGACTTCGAGAATTGCAGGACCGCACCCATGGATTTACTGCTTTTATACCATGGCCATTTCAACCTCGTAATACGGTGCTGGCTGAAGTTGAAAAAACTACAGCCTTCGAATATCTACGGATGCTCGCTCTTTCCAGAATCTATCTCGATAATTTTGATAATATTCAAGCATCCTGGGTAACTCAGGGGCCAAAAGTTGCGCAACTTTCTCTTTCGTTCGGGGCCAATGATTTTGGCAGTACGATGATTGAAGAAAATGTAGTGGCTGCAGCCGGTGTAAACTTCAGGCTCTCTGAACAGGAGATTAGACGACTTGTCACCGACGCGGGCTTTAGTCCAGTTCAACGGTTGATGGATTATACTCTCGTCTCATAGGTGAATGTTTGGCCAAACAACAGTTGATGGGTTTGAGCTAGGAGCATGTCCGAGAATGCCCTTCCTCCCAAACTCATCGTTATGCCTGAAAAAATTATCCTCGGAGGTAAGCGTAGACTCCGATATCAACTACATACCTGTGGTAATTTTTTCAGGAAATCCTCGATTTTGAAAGAAATTGCTATTCTCGGACAACCTCCTAGTCTGATAATTTTGTCCTTTTGGGATAGTTAGAGAAAACCATGGTAATTCTTTCCGCCCCTTGGGTTGTACCGGTGGATATGTCGGTTATTCGGGAAGGCAGCATTGTTGTTGCTGACGGCAGAATTGTTGATATCGGCCGGCGGATTGCTATTCTACAAAAATATCCGCAAGTTCCGGAAACATCCTACTCCTGTGTACTCATGCCGGGCCTGGTCAATGCCCATATGCATTTAGAGCTCTCTCACCTGCAGCATAATAGCGAACCATTGCCGGACCAAAATTTTACTGACTGGATTGATGCACTGATTGCAAAAAGAGTTGCAGACCAGAGCTGTCGTGAAAAAATTGTGGAAACCTTTACAATGTCCCTGCATGAGCAATATAGTTCAGGGGTTGTGCTGATTGGTGATATTGGCAATGAATATTATGATGAGTTGCATTTTGCCGGAGGGGAGTTCCAACCAAATGTTTTGAGGATGCTAGAGTACCTTGGGCCAAACAGAGAAGGTAGCCGATTAGCTCAGGAGAGCTTGCTTCAGCTTGATGAACGAATCTCCGTAACAGGGCATGCGCCGTATTCAACAGCGCCGGAACTTCTCCTGGCAATCAAGAAAAGATGTAACCGGTTACAGCACCTTTTCTCCATACATACTGCTGAGAGTGGAGACGAACGCGAGTTTCTTCAAGCCGGTACCGGTTGTTTCCGAGACTTTTTGGAAAAGAAAAACAGCTGGGATGGAGTATTTCATTTTCCTGAATCCGGTTTTCCGGGTACCATAGAGTATTTTGATCATCTAGGGCTTTTGGATGATAAGACTCTGCTTGTGCATTGTGTCCATGTATCTGAAAATGAATTGCAACTGATCAAGGAACGTGGGGCTAGGATATGTCTTTGTCCGGGCAGTAACCAGTTTATCGGAGTAGGCCTTGCTCCGGTGGAGCAGATGATAGCTCTTGGTTTGCTTCCCGCGCTTGGAACAGATTCACCTGCATCAAACCATGCGATTGATATTTGGCGAGAAATGCAGTTATTGGTGAATCACTACTCAACCCTTGAATATTCTACAGTCCTAGCCATGGCCACCATAGGTGGAGCAAAAGCTCTTCGATACGATGCTGACTTCGGGAGTTTGTCTGTTGGCAAAAAAGCACAATTTATCCATGTGTCTTCAGCCTCTCTTAAGAGGTGTGGGGATAAAGAACAGCTTGTTGAGGAATTAGTTTCAGGTGGAAAACCCACCGAAATTGAGTGGATGTCGACTGTTCATGAGTGAATTAGTGGGAAAACAGGGGTACTTCGCATGAAAGAGTCAGGAAAAACCATAGTCCGGATCGGTATGGTGAACTATCTCAATACTGCACCTATCCATGAAAAATGGAAGAGTTCTGTCCGATCTAAAAACTGGATTCTTGTGGAGGACCATCTCGCCGCCTTGAACCAAAAATTGGCAGAAGGTCAAATTGACTTGGGTTTTATCTCCAGTTATGAATACGGGCTCCATCCGGAGAGATATAGAATCCTCTCAGGAATTTCTATAAGCGCCAATAGACCGGTGGGGTCAGTTATACTCTTCTCCCACGTACCGATGAACCAGCTCGATAAAGCTCCTGTCCTGTTCAACGCCGAGTCGGAAACATCAATCGGTCTGATGAAAATTCTCTTGGAAAAATTTCAAAATGTACGGCCTTGCTATTCAACAGGGAATGTACAAATGGTAAGCGATGAGAATTTTAAGGCAGTACTCGCAATTGGCGACGATGCCCTGAGGTTGGCTGAAAAATCTACTTATCTGTACGAGTATGATTTGGCAGATATCTGGAAACATCAAACAGGACTACCATTTGTATTTGCTGTTTGTGTTGTTCGTGAAGAATTCTGCGCTGAACATCCAGAGATGCTGGCAGAAATACACCGTGAGCTTATTAGGTGTCGGGATGAGGGGAAAGTCGATCTGGAGGCGATATGTGAAATTTCGGCGTCACGTATCCCGATGTCGAAAAAAAAATGCCTTCAGTATCTTACTGCAATAGAGTACGATCTTGGCGCCCAGAAGCGCAAGGCCCTTGAAACCTTCTTTGAGTTTTTAGTTGATCGTGAAGATCTTGATAGGAGTGCCTTGCCTCTAAAGATTTTTGCAAACCTCAATTGAGTGAAAAATCAGATGCTCATTGAGCAGAACAGATGACTACATTTCCTCAAAAACAAAAGATACTTCTGGGAGTTACCGGTGCCACCGGGATGCTTTTTCTTACTTCCTTTCTTGATTCGCTTGCAGCATTGGAGGTGACGGTGCATGGAATCTGTTCCGCATCGGGCAGGGATGTGTTGCAGATGGAACAGGGGCTTCTGCCGGAGGAATTGCCGGTGGTCTCCACCTGGTTTAACCATGACGATTTATCTGCTCCACCGGCGTCGGGATCAAGTGATTATTCATCAATGGTGGTATTGCCGTGTACCATGGGGACCCTTGCGGCTATTGCCGGGGGTTTGTCCCTGAATCTGATACATCGTGCAGCCGATGTCATGCTCAAAGAACGAAAAAATCTGGTCCTTGCGGTCCGGGAAACACCTTTTAACAGAACCCACCTGAAGAATATGCTCATGGCTCATGATGCGGGGGCAGTCATTTGCCCAACCATGCCCAGTTATTATCTGCAACCTAAAACACTTGAGCAGGCTGCGGAAAGCTATTCGTGGCGTGTCGCCGATCAGCTTGGTCTTAATATACCTAATCGCAAAAGATGGAAAAGCTAACGACTATCGGCAGAAAAATATCGATTTTGCTGGATATGATCCAGTTTAAACTGACTATTTTTGCGCTGCCTTTTGCGTTTACCGGAGCATTTCTCGCTTCGCGCGGTATCCCCGATATCAATATTTTTATCTGGATCATTCTGGCTATGGTGGGTGCCAGGACTTGCGCTATGGGATTTAACAGGATCGTTGACCGTAAGTTTGACAAAGCCAACCCCCGAACATCGACAAGAGCTCTCCCAGCAGGTGAAGTCCGGCTTTGGGAGGCCTGGGCGTTGGTGCTCCTCTCCGGAACACTCTTTTTCTATGCCTGTTTCAATCTCAATCACTTGACTTTACTGCTGTCTCCATTTGCTCTTAGTCTTGCTTTGTTCTATTCAATTACCAAGCGATTTACTTATTTTTGTCACCTTATTCTTGGAATTGCCCTGGCCTTTTCTCCCTTAGGTGGATGGGTTGCCGTGCAGGGCAGTCTGGTGGATTACCCCTTTGTGCTTTCTGTCGGCGTCATTTTCTGGGTTGCAGGATTCGATACGATTTATGCCTGTCTGGACGCTGATTTTGATAGGCAGATTAAGCTCCAGTCATTGCCTTCGCGAATGGGCAAAAGAAATGCTTTTCGAGTGGCAGGATGCTTTCACTTCTTAGCCTTTATTTTCTTTACCTTGACCGGATATCAAGCCGGGTTGAATATCTTTTATTACATAGGTATTGTTTTCGCCTCCGGTGCGTTGCTGTATCAACATATGCTGGTTAAGCCGGAAGATTTATCCCGTATTCATGCGTCATTTTTCTCGATGAACGGTTTTGTAAGCATTACCCTTTTTATTGCCACCTGGCTTTCTCTTGCGACCCTTAGCTGATAAAGGATGTGGAAATGTGTGGATAACACGAGTTGCTCTCTTGCTCGTCGGTCTGCTGTGCTCTGGAATGGCCTGGGCAGAGGACAAGGATTTGCTGGTAAATGATACCCTTGTTATCCCATTAGGGGTTATTGATCCTCACCTGCTTCCTATTGGATATTCCGGGAGAGAAAAACTTGCCTACGATGTTTCCTGGACCGGTGGTCTCAAGATTGGTGAATTACACCTGGAAATCAACGCCCTGCCCGAGATTGGAGCGGGATATGAGATTAGGGCTCATGTTACTACCAAAAACGGTGCACTTAACCTTATTTATCCAATCGAAGATTTGCATGTAACCAGGGTCCGGGGGCCAAACAGGTTGCCCTACCATTATGAGGTGTGGCAAAAAGAAGGGTTTAAATACAGAGCTCACCGTGTGATCGAATATGATCAGCAAACAGGGTATATTCGCTATATGAAAAATGATAAACTTGAAGGTGAATATCACATCGCCGGAGAGACTAATAATGAATTTTCTGCCTTTTTCAATAGTAGATTGATGACCTTTGAGCTTGGTCGACAATTTGTGGTACCGACCTTTGCGGATAAAAGGAGAGTGGAAGTTGTTGTTCATGCAAAAGCCAAAAAGAAAATTATAGAGACGGTCATCGGCTCGGTTACAACAGTAGAGATCATGCCGGTTATGACCTTTAAGGGGTTGTATGATAAAAAAGGGGATACGGTAATCTGGTATACCGACGATGAATGCCGGGTTCCGGTGCGTATTAATTCTAAAATCATCATAGGCTCCCTCACAGCTGAACTTACCGCATATGATAACCCTGCCTGTAAACTGTACCCAACAGCAATGAAATAAAAATGACAAACAACAATAATACGGATTTCAAGGAGTAGTAGGACATGACAACACCTGTAATAATGACTGATTTTCCAGCACTGGTACTCAAACACAGAGGCAAGGTCCGTGATATGTATGAAATACCCGGCCATGCCGATAAATTACTCATGGTAGCAACAGATCGTATCTCGGCCTATGATGTTATTATGGATGACGCTATTCCCGGTAAAGGAAAAGTTCTGACAGAGCTCTCTCTTTTCTGGTTTGACCTCCTGGGAGATATTGTTGAAAACCATCTGATTACCGCTGATGTTGATCAATATCCGGCGGAATGTCAGCCATATGCCAAACAATTGCAGGGCAGGTCGATGTTGGTAAAGAAAACAAAACCGCTGTCGATAGAATGTATAGTCCGGGGGTACATCTCTGGATCGTTCTGGAGTGAATATAAAAAAAATCCTCTGGTCTGCGGCTTTGATTTGCCCCAAGGCATGCAGGAATCCGATAAATTTCCTGAACCATTGTTTACCCCATCAACCAAGGCAGAGCTAGGCAATCACGATGAAAACATTTCCTTACAACAAATGATGGAGATTGTTGGAACAAAAAAAGCTAAAGAGATATCAGATATTTGTCTTGCTCTGTATAAAAAAGCAGCTGACTATGCGCTTTCCAGAGGAATTATTATAGCTGACACTAAATTTGAGTTGGGTGAACTTGACGGCAGGCTCATTTTGATAGATGAAGTCTTGACTCCTGACTCGTCACGTTTCTGGCCTGTGGACAAGTACGAGCCGGGAAAATCTCAACCGAGCTTTGATAAGCAGTTTCTAAGGGATTATCTTTCTACTTTAGATTGGGATAAAACTCCACCTCCACCCCCGCTGCCTGAACAAATTCAAGAGAAGACGAGACTGAGGTACAAAGAAGCCGTACAAAGGATCACAGGCAAATAGTAAAATCCTTGGTTGCAAGTGTCCGGATTCAAATGTCCGGATAGAACCTTCGTCAACCAGGAGCTATCCCAATCAAGAGGCCGTGTTCTCAGCAGGAGCTCAGACGGCCTCTTTCGGTTTTGCGTTGATAGAGTAACAACACAGTGAAAAAATGAGTGCCTTTTATGAGGCTAGATTTCATTTACCTTCGAGACAGTGATGTAGAACGGCATCAAGAGATTGGTCTTTAAATTCATAACCCGATTCCAAAAGCACTCTCGGCGTTACACGAGAGCTGCTCAACAGCATTTCATCGGCCATCTGACCGAAAAGCAGATGAACCATGAACGTCGGTATTTTTAATAGTGTTGGCTTGTTGAGAGCTTTACCAAGAGCCTTAGTAAGCACCGTGTTGGTTGTCTGGATAGGGGAGACGACATTAACCGGACCTCTTATATGATCTTTATTAAGTATAAAATCCACGATTGCAACGAGATCTCTCATGCTTATCCAGCTGATGTACTGTCTCCCGTTGCCGATTATACCACCTAGTCCTGCTTGAAAGGGGGGAATCATTTTACGAAGGGCTCCTCCCTTGGAGCTTAGAATCATCCCGAAACGAAGATTTACTGTCCGTACGCCCATTGACGACAGGCGCTGGGTTTCCTTTTCCCATTGACGACAGACATCGGCCAAAAAACCATTGCCCAGAGGACTGTTTTCATCAAGAATGTCTGCTCCCCTGTTTCCGTAATAGCCAATGGCGGAAGCACATAAAAAAACGCTTGGTTTTTCTTTAAGCCTTGAAATATAATCGACAAGTTCTTTAGTCCCTTGGAGCCTGCTTATCAGAATTTGTTCTTTTTTCTTTAGGGTCCAGCGACCTTGTGCCACATTTTCTCCCGCAAGATGAATAACGTTCTGAAATGTACTGCCTGAATCTTCAGGGATCGCGTCAGTGGCCCAAAAGCGGTTTGAACTTACCTCTTTATTGCGTTTGAGGCATTGTAAGGAATGTCCCTTTTTAAACAGATATTCAACTAATGCACTGCCAACTAACCCAGAACTTCCGGTAATAAGTGTTTTCATGATTGTTGCATCCTGCAATTATTGACGAACTCGTAAAAACATCGATTTTCGATGGATAAGTAAAAAGCTTCATATTGGAGGCGTGCAATTTTCCTATTATTTCGGCGTACATACGGTACGTCGTAATGATAGGAAAATTGTAACAACGAACAAGATGAAGAGTTTTTACGACGCCATCATTATTTGGTTTGCTGCTTTTTCTCTGCTCGACGACAGGATAGGATGTCCGGTACCCTTTTTCTGCCGGTAAGAAGATGGGAAAACGCCATTATCGGATGGTTCCATAACATTCTGGGGCCGGAATATCGCATTATTTGTCGCGCCTTAGCCTGCATCTCTTTGTTGTAACAATGAATTGGACATTTACCACAGGTGGGTTTCTGCTCTTTGAATGGGCATAGTGACAGCCTTTTTTCGGCATAACTAAGAAATTCAGTACAATCTTCACAAATGGTTGTATTCGGGCAATTGTGATGGCTGCGACAATAGATTTTAACCATGGCGCTGATAGTTATCAATTCGCGTGCAAGACGAGGAGGAAGCGGCATCTGGAGTGTTCCCGGTTTCTAAGATAATCTTTGCGTTGCCGGCCGTTGTTCAGGTGATCTTTTACTATTTAACAGACCCAGACCCTGAAGTCAGGAGGCAGAAGGTCAATAATTGCATCGCAAACCTGATCCTGGGTCAGATTCGAGCTCAGAACAGTTATGTCGGCATATTTTTCATAGAGGGCTAAACGTTCTTCAAAAAGATCCTGAAAACTCTGATCAGGTCGTCTTGCTAAACCTCTGGTTTCGTAATTATGAATACGTTGCTTCAAAGCCGGAAGGTCAGCGTGCAAAAAAACAACGATCCCATTTCTTTTAAGGTGCATCATCGCCGGTTCGCTGTATGCGGCGCTTCCGCCTGTTGCGACGATATGATTTCGACAATGTATTGAAAGCAGCACCTTTTGCTCTACATGGCGAAGAGCCATGTGACCTTCTTTATCGACAATATCCTGCAAACTTCTTTTTTCAATATTCTGGAGGAGAATGTCGGTGTCAAGATATCTTTTGGCAAGCATTTTTGCCAGAATCACCCCAACTGTGCTCTTTCCGGAACCTGGCATTCCGATTAGAATGATATTAGACTTCTCTTGTTTCATCTTGAACTCCGGCAGAATCTTCAGTTTGTTGTGTCTCGGAATAAAGTAAAGCCGACCGTACTATCCGCAATACTCTCTATGCACACAGGGAGAAGACCGGATAGTAAAAGCGGATTTGATGAGATTCCAACGATCTGTTCCTTTGTCGCACAACAATTTGATATTTGTAGATATAATTTTACTAGCTATCTTTGCATGATCTGCATAATAATTGATATTATTCGCTTTTTACTACAAGTATTACATACTCTTCGATGGAAAAGTGAGTAATTTACTCTTAATCAGGGAGGAAAGCCACTGCAGAAAATGATCGATTATAAAATCGATCATTATAGATTGTTTAATCAATGGCGTTACACATTAGTACCTTAGAAATTCTTTTCTTGTTTTTCACCCCTCAAGGGGGCACTGAAAAGAGTAAGAAAGAATTTGGTGAAGGTACTTATCCCTGTGCTTTGCGGGGGCTAGCATTTTAGTATAAGGTATCTGCATTGTAATTATGCTATACTCTCCTCAGAAACCAACAAATTTTAGTATAAACGATTAACAATAAATTTCTATTTAACGCGGTGATATAACAGATGCAATTTTTGACAAATTTAAAGGATTGGTTTATTTCGACACATGTACAAGAGCAAATCAAGGATGTCGATTTCGTCGGATTGTTTACCAATCCATGGTTTATTATTCCTTTTGCCCTGCTGATTTGTTACATGTTTTTTAGGCAAAAGTGGAAGGATATTATTATTCTTACGATATTTGTTGCTGTCTGGTGGGTGTCTGGAACTGACTATATGCAATCTCTCCTCGTTAATGGTGAAATATCAATTGATAAAATTTTGCCTGTGGTTTTTGGTGGGGCCGCAGTTTTAGGGTTTGTTATCTACCTCTTGTTTGGAAGATCTGATTAATCAGGAACTTTATGCATTATAGAAAAGGTATATTTATCATAACAGAGGAGGACCATTGCCCTCTGTATAATGTTCGCGAGGAATTGAAATTAAGTGATGGGAGTCTGATCTTGCCGGCCGGCAAACCCACTTGTCTTACTCTCGCAAAGGAGCTACTCGCGATAGCATCCGAGGACAGCAGTTATCAAAATTTTTCCCAGGGAATGACTAAAAAGGCCAAATTCGAATGTGGTGGATGTACCGGACTCATTCGTTTTGAGTATAAAAAGGATAAAGGCTTTGCAACGCTGCAGATGAAATTGCTGGCCGCTACTGAGCGACGGGAAAAAATTAAAGGGACAAATTCCTTCGCCGGACTTTTACGTTCCGTGGAGATCTTTTCATCTCTTTCCTCCGAAGATTTGCTTGATCTTGCCACTTTGCTTGAGTTGAGCGAATTTCCCTGGCAGTTTCCTATCGCTCAAAAGGGTGATCCCGGAGACAGACTGTTTATCCTCTTGTCCGGCAAAGCTGAGGTTATCGATGATCATGGTGTGGCCCTTGCGGAGTTGAAAAAAGGTGAGGTCTTCGGTGAAATGAGCCTGCTCTCGGGGGACCGCGTTTCCGCGACTATTATGACCGCTGAAACGTGTCAAGTGGCTATAATGAATCAGAAAAACTTTCGTCATATCCTTAACCGCTTTCCCGCTCTCCAAATTTTTTTCTATAAGCTTCTGGTAAGCAGAATTACAAAAATGAACATGAAGAGGGCGGAAGAACTCTCATCAGGCATGGTCGGACAGCTTTCCGATATCGCTCCTATCGAGCTTTGCCAAATGATTAATTCCAATCAAAAAACCGGCAAGCTTAATCTTGAAAGCGGCGAGAAAAGAGCCGTAGTAATGTTCAACGAGGGCGAACTGGTGCATGTTGAACTTGATGGCTTGCATGGCAAAGAAGCTTTCTATCAGATTATAGCGCTTGACACTGGACGATTTAATTTTAGTCAAGGTTTGACCGCGAGAGAGAAATCTCTGGATGTTATCGGTGGGTTCATGGGTATGCTTATGGAAGGGATGAAGCGTCTTGACGACATGCCTCGTTGATAGGTTTTTCATTTTGACCAAGTAGAAATGATTTGTTTTTTATCTCTTGTCTTGTGTCACTCTCCGGCTTCCTGCAATCACGTAAAAGCTTATAGGCAGTCTGGTGAGAGGGATTTTGAAAGGGGAAGAGGAAATGAGCAGAAGACAGCTGAAAAAAGATGTCTTAGCGATATTGCATAAACCCAGTCTTGAGGAGATATTCCAAAAGCTGAGTGGCTACCAGGAGCATTCTCTGCTCAATCCATTATTTATTGGTCTCTGTCATAATGTCGAGATGGTGCGATGGCATGCTGTCTGTTGCCTCGGGTGGATTGTGCCGTCTATTGCCGAAAAAGATCTCGAGGCGGGGAGGATTGTCATGCGACGTTTTCTCTGGTCACTCAATGATGAGTCTGGAGGGATAGGATGGGGGGTACCTGAGGCGATGGCTGAAGTTATGTGTAATAGTCACCCCCTTCGTAAAGAATACCTGCATATGCTCATCTCATACATGCGTGAAGATGGTGAAGGTCTGTTTGAAGATGGCAATTTCCTGGAATTGCCTCTGCTCCAGCGAGGACTCTTGTGGGGCATTGGTAGACTATGTCAAGACCATCGCAATGAAATGATCGAACAACGGATCGTCGCCGATGTAAGTTCGTATCTTGAGTCTTCGGATTTGCATGTGATTGGTTTAGCTATCTGGTGTCTAGGTCTTCTCGGAGTCCGGAGTGGTCTGGAAAAGATTAAGCATTTTCAGCATTGTAATGAAGAATTATGTCTTTTTCTGAACAAGCAAATTAAACACATATCTGTAGCAGAGCTAGTCCAGAGAGCTCTCACCATGACAACGAATGATAAGAATTTGCTTGTTCGCTGTTAATGCCGATCTCTCAAAGTATGCCTGTTGGCATTGGTGGTACTTTATTGGCGCCGAGGGCGAAGCCACCATCCATTCGCAGACTTGTACCGGTTATATAGGTGGCTTGCACCGCTAAAAAATAAACGGCCTCGGCCACTTCTTGTGGAAGTCCTGTACGTCCAAGGAGAATATCTCTTTGGATAACAGCTTTTTCCTGTTCGGAAAGGGTCGCCCATCCACGAGTACCTTCTCCGTGCCTATGCTGGACGAGACCAAGCACCAGTTCGTTAACCCGAATGGTAGGAGCCGCTTCCCGAGCCCAGGTTTCGGTAAATGATTGTATGGCCCTGTTGGCGGCGCTATAACCGTCATTAAAAAAGACAGCCGCCGCTCCGCTTCGACCGGTTATCCCGGCAACAGATGAAATATTAACTACAGCACCACCGGTTCTTTGGTTCATGAGGGGGAAGAGGTGATGAAAGAGAAGCCATTTGGCTTTTACAGTTGTATCAAACTCTAGATCCCACTGGTCCTCGTTTTGGGGAAGATCATAGCTGCCATGGACTGCAGGCATTCCACCTCGTTCTATATTATTGATGAGAAAGTCGAGATATTTCGTTTGATCTTGAATGAATTCTGTGAGTTTTATTACTTCATCTCTTTTACGCAAGTCAGCAGGAACAATAAAAAAGTTAAAACCGGACGATGTAAATTCTTTTTTCATTTCCACGATTGACTCGGACCAGTCATAAACAGGAAGAACAAGCGTCGCACCGTGGCCGGCGAATTTACGCGCAATCGCTCTGCCTATTGGCCGTGAAGCTCCCGGGATAAGAACAGTTTTATCTTCTAGTTGCATCATCTGGACACTTACAAGATAGAATTAAGAAATGGTTGTCGAGGTTCTTTTATGGGCTTGTCGGAATCATTTTGGCGCTGCAAGCCGAACATGGCGAGAATATTGTCGTCCATATAAAGCTGATAATCATCGGTTGCCAGGATATTATTGTTCACTGGATTTATGAGCCGCGCCGAAATATACAGCACTCGGCCGGATCTGGAGGTGGTACCGACCAGTATAGCCTGTGCCTGTTGCCCCTGGTTGAGCTGCGTTAAATCCCTTGATAATATTGTTTCTCCGGATTTCGGTTCTATGTGGAGAGTGTTGGCAAGTTTCAGTTCTCTGATGGTATAGCCCAGCTGAACAAATCTGGAAGCTATATGCTCCTGGAGAGTACGGCCAAAACGTGATGTTTGTTGAAGGTCGTTATTGTCAACAAAGGTGGTGACCAAGATAGGCATATCCGGCTGATGTGGCATAAGTGGGGGCAAGGCTCTTTCCGCCAGATGGTCGGCAACAGCATAGGAGAAATGTATTAGATTGGTATCGCCCCCAAGGAGGGGTTCCAACCGAGTACCGTTGAAAGACGCGCAACCACTATTGAGGAAAAGCATGGAAACTAGGACCATTAAGGTGCAGAACCAAAATGCCGGACAGGTAGTGGGGAGCGACAGTGGGGTTTTGTTTCGATTCACGAATCAATTATCCTCTACATAGCTGTTTTATTAACAGTGGTTGTGGTGGTTGTTGGCAATAATTTAGGCGTAACCGCTGGCGTAACCGCTGGCGTAACCGCTTGCTTGGGTTGTGTTTTGCTTGAGAGCATGATGGTTTTCGTTTGTGGCATATTTTCCTGGTAATGGTAGAAATCTTTTTCGTTAATATAATAAATATCCGACGCCCTGAAGAGATATTTCTCATCGTATATCATTGAGGTTGTGATAATTATCTCGTAATGACCACTGGTTACCAGATTGGTATTGGCAAAATCGGCCGCCGCTCCCATTGCGATGAGTATAATCTCGGTAGGGGCATTGCGCAACACCGCCACAGCCGTGGAGAGACCTGTAAGCAGACCAGGTTGCAGGGTGCGGACACGATCGGTGTTGTGATAAACAATCTGGACTTTATAGTGCACCTCTATAGCATTTTTGCCTGGTTGACTTTGGGTCGGAACACCAAATCCAAAAAGACTGGTAATCAATAAATCGCGAAAAGCTTCATTGAAGCTGCTTGTTTCATTGGGTTTGCAGGACCCGCTCTCGTCGCCGCAGGTCTGCTTGACAAAAACCGATTTGGCAATATTATCGGTCATAATAAGTTGGTTGTTAATACGATTGGCCAAATCTGCGGCCAACACCTGCCAGTGAGAGGACGCCTGCATTTTTTTCTGCTGGGAGTATTGGTAACTGATCGGTTCGGGGATTCGACTGCTGCAACTGCAAACAGACAAGAATACCAGGACATAGGCAAAAAAAGATCGCATAAAAATACTCCATTGAATGAGTACGTTGTAGGTTAATCTTGTAAAGGCACTTATCTCTTTTATGGGGTTTTGAACAGCATATTTACTAGGGACTTTATCGGACGTCCGGAGAAAAAGTAAAGGAAAATATGCTATTATACATAGCTGTCTTGATCTTGGAAGCAATAGATACTTATATTATTGATAGTTGATGGCGTCGTAAAAACTCTTCATCTTGTTCGTTGTTACAATTTTCCTATCATTACGACGTACCGTATGTACGCCGAAATAATAAGAAAATTGCACGCCTCCAATATGAAGCTTTTTACTTATCCATTGGAAATCGAAGTTTTTACGAGTTTGTCATAGTTGAGATCCCACAAATTTTAAGCCACACATTTATAGTGAGTGGAAAATAATGTCCATTGATTTACATACACACTCGACAACGTCTGACGGGACCATGAGTCCTGCTGATCTGGTCAAATATGCCCATAAAAAGGGGTTGTCAGCTATTGCAATAACCGATCACGATACCATCGATGGAATTGACGAAGCTATTGCGGCGGGAATCAATTTGGGTATCGAGGTTGTACCGGGCATTGAGTTGAGTGTCAAATACGACGATCACAATGTGCACTTGCTTGGGTACCTGTTTAATTGGCAACATAAGGAATTACATGGTGCCTTGGTGCGACTGCAGGCCGGTAGATTGGAAAGGAACATGAAGATAATTGCCAAGCTTAACAGACTTGGCCTTTCCGTTCAATTCAGCGAGCTAAAAAAATCAGCGGGTTCAGGTCAAAATGGGAGACCGCATATTGCAAGGCTAATGATGGAGAAAAATTTCGTGCATTCAATGGATGAAGCTTTCGATAAATATCTTGGGTATGGGGGTCTTGCATATGAATCCAGATTTATTTATGGGGTAAAAGATGCAATTGCACTTATTAAAAATGCCGGTGGAATTTCAGTCTTAGCTCACCCACTCCAACTGGATAAATCGGTTGATGACCTTTCTCAGGCTTTGCATCAACTGAGTGAGATGGGGTTGGATGGAATCGAGGTATATTATCCAACTCACTCAAGACAATTCAGAAAACGTCTTATTTCACTCGCCGAAAAAGATTCCTTATTGATGACAGGTGGAAGTGATTATCACGGCAGTATCAGACCCGGAACAACCCTCGCCGGAGGAAAAAATGTATCCGTTTCAGAGCAACTATTGGTCACAATGAAAGAGCGCGTTGAGGTCAATCGCAATATTCATTGTAATACAACAAATTATTAAAAGGAAAATTATGACGATGTATTCGATCCTTGTAGTGGATGATGAGCCTAATTATCTCATCGTATTGTCGGAGCTTCTAAAGGATGAAGGTTTCGAAGTATTCACTGCCTCCGACGGTATGCAAGGACTGAAAATTGTAGAAGATGTAGACCTAGATATTGTCGTTACCGATATGCAGATGCCAGGGATGAATGGCCTGGAGTTCTTAAATAAAATCAAGGAAAAGAATCAGGATCTTCCGGTAATTGTCATTACCGCCTTTGCGGAAATTGATAAGGCGGTGGCGGCGATGCAGGCAGGCGCGTACAATTATCTGGCTAAACCATTCTCTAATGACGAATTGATCATTACCCTTAAAAAAGGTGCCCAGCATTATTCTTTGATCCGTGAAAACACCCGACTAAGAAATGAAATTAAAGGAAAAAACGGGTTCAGCGGCATGGTCGGCAAAAATCCGAAGATGTTGCAGGTGTACCAGCTTATTGAAAAGGTATCTCCAACCCATGCATCGGTACTGATAACCGGTGAGAGTGGGACAGGAAAAGAGTTGGTCGCCAAGGCAATTCATATGAACAGCCCTAGGCAACATCAACCATTCATTGCTGTGAATTGTGCGGCTCTTTCTGACAATTTATTGGAAAGTGAACTTTTCGGTCATGAGAAAGGGTCATTCACAGGAGCCGTAGCCATGCGGAAAGGGCGTTTTGAACTGGCTGATCAGGGAACAATATTTCTTGATGAAGTCGGAGAAATTCCCCTAGCCCTGCAATCAAAACTATTAAGAGTACTCCAGGAAAAAACCTTTGAGCGTGTCGGTGGGATCAAAACCATTGAAGTTGATGTCCGAATCATCAGTGCATCGAACAAAGATCTGCGGGAGGAAGTCGCTGGAGGGCGGTTCAGGGAAGATCTCTTTTACCGTCTCAATGTCATTCCCGTAAACCTTCCAGCACTTAGGGAACGAATGGATGACATGCGGTTGCTGGCTGAGTTTTTCGTCGAAAAGTACAAAAAGGAACTGACAAAACCCGAACTGAAAATTTCAACAGATGCAATGAAGCTGCTTATGAAACTTCCCTGGGAGGGTAATATAAGAGAGCTTGAAAATACCATAGAGCGGGCGGCAATCCTTTGTAGTAACGATGTGATTGAAGCCGAAGATGTACAGCCGGATACCCTATACAGTGAGGTGAGGTCTGTATGGGGGCAGGATCTGGATCTTCGGCAGATAATTCCGGAAGATGCCGGGCTCAACGAGGTGCTTTATGCGGTAGAGAAAAAAATGCTCACGCAGGCTCTGTCCGATACCGATTATGTGCAGGCGAGGGCGGCAGAAAATCTGGGAATAACCAAAAGTCTTCTCCAGTACAAGATGAAGAAATATCAGATAAAAAAGAAAAAATGAGGTCGGTTTACGTCGTCTCCTTGGACAGCCCGGTAACAGTCTTTTCAGCAGAAACACCCCAGTGCAGTTTGTTGCGGAGGATAGTAAAGTAATCACGGGTCGAGGAGACGATAAGCTGGAGAAATTGTTCTGCAGTTTCGATCTCCAGCTCATCGCAATCCTTCATTTCCCAGAAGGGTTGTCCATCGATTATGATCTGCGCCTGTTTAGTACGATCCGTGGTATTGAAACGTGTCTTGATTTTCTTGTCCGCCGGCAGAATGATGGGCCTGCTGCTCAACATGAAGGGGCAGATGGGGGTTACCGTGATGGTGGCCAAACCAGGATAAACCAGCGGTCCGCCGGCCGATAGATTATAGGCGGTTGATCCGGTGGGGGATGAAAAAATGAGACCATCCGCCTTGTAGGTTGTGATGTGCTCGTTGTCAGCTCTGGTTGAGAGACGAAGTAGTCGGTCGAGAACATTTTTAGTGATGACAACATCATTGAGCGCGTAGCGGTAGTCAGTTGCCTGTTCATTTGACACGAGTCGAGCCTTGAGCATAAGCCGGTTTTCAACAGTTATCTTACCAGTTAGAATATGCTCGAGGGCCTGGAATGTTTCGTCCTCGGTGAGTTCTGTCAAAAAACCAAGGTTACCAAGATTTATACCAAGTACAGGTATTGAGTGACGTGCGGCTTTTTCTGCAATATGCAGCAGAGTACCATCACCGCCGAGAACAATGATCATGTCAAGATCAGGACTGATCTCGTTAAGGGAGATAGAAATATTCCTTTGCTGCAGCCAGCTCGAGAGTATCGCCGCATATCGATCGGATCGCTCATCATCCTTTTTGGTAATAATACCTGTTTTTCGGATGGTTATGCTTATCTCTGTTCGGAAAGGAGTTGAATTATATGTCATTCTACTTTGCCTAATTGTTTCGATCGGATCACGGCAGACTCGACAATGTCCATAATAATGCCATGGAAACCTACTTTTTCAAGAACATGCATGGCAGTAATGGCCGTTCCCCCTGGAGAGGTAACCTTTCCTCTCAGTGCGGCAGGATGTTCACCACTTTCCCTCAGGAGTTTTATGGAGCCTGATACAGTTTGAAGTGCCAGTTTTTCTGAGATTATCCGAGTAAGACCGGATTTAACCCCGGCATCAATGAGTGCCTCTACGAATGAAAAAACATATGCCGGACCGGATCCGCTGAGACCGGTAACTGCGTCAAGGTGGACCTCGTCAAGGATGACAACTTCACCTACTGCAAGAAAGATTTCCTCAGCTATTTGAAGCTCCTGGTCGGTAACATTATTGTTTCTGCTGAGAGCGGATGCTCCTTCAAGAACAAGTGCCGGTGTATTCGGCATAACTCTGATCATTTTTGTCTCACTTTTACCAATCATCCGCATATAGAAAGAAATCGGTAAACCAGCGGCAATGCTTATCATAATATGTTGAGGCTGCACTCGATCTCTGCAGTCTTCAAGGAGTGATTTCATGGTTTGCGGCTTAACGGCAAGGATGATAATCCGGCAATTTTCAAAAATAGGCAAATTACTTTGATAGGTCTTTACCGAGTAGGTCTGCTCCAGATGTTCGCGCCGGAAGTCATTGGGTTCAGCCACGAGGATATTATTTTTTTGGTAAAGACCGGAGGCGAGAATCCCCCTGATCAACGCCTCAGCCATCTGTCCGCCGCCAATAAAACCAATTTGCTGTTTCATTATTTTCCTGAGTAGTATGATTAATCTGTAAGGATGGAGAAAAAATATTTCTATGCAATCATAATCGGTTTCAGGTAAATATCAAATTCGATTCAGTTATTCAATGATATATATAGGCGTAGGGAGCTTTGTCTAGGAATGACGTAGAGTTTCCCTTTAATTTTGCAGTGTCAAAAAAGAATCAAGAGGAAATGATGATAAATAAAGAGTTATTAGAGATTTTGGCCTGTCCGCAATGTAAAGGACCTGTAAAACTGAAAAATCAAGATGGAAATCAAGATGGACTTGTTTGTGAAAAATGCATGCTTTTATATGAGATAAGAGACGATATTCCTATAATGCTCATCGATCAGGCCAAAAAAATAAAATGAAAAAGTACTTTCATTTTTTCAGAGGGTTTCGGTACATTATCTTGCGACTTCCGTTACCTTGGTTGCTAACCCCCGAAAAGCACGGGGATAAGTACCTTCACGAAATTCATTCATAAAAAACATGAATTGAATTTCTAAGGCACTAACCTTAAATGGAGGAAGGAAATGCCTATAACTGGAAATTCTGCAGAGTTGTTTGATCGTTTCATTGTTAATGGAGACCATGGGCGGAGTGATTACTTTGGCTTGATAAAAGAGCTCGTTGCAAAAAAACAAAGCGAAGGCGAGGCTTGGCAAGAGGCACTGGACGCGGCGTATCAACTGGTTTTGCAGGAAATTCAGGAAAACAGCAATAACCCGACAGAGATTATAACATTCGGCACGTCCGGCTGGCGGGGAAAACTTGGTAAAGATATATTTTGCCATTCTGTTGCACTGGTCACTACAGCAATCGTTCAAATGTATGAAGCAATTGACAGTGAAGTTAAACTCGGAGCTTTGCTCGGTGTTAAAAGCCTGGATGAAGCCAGGAAGCGAGGTTGCGTTCTTGGATTTGACAACAGGTTTGCCGGAGAACTTTTAGCCTGCCAGGTGGCTGCCGTTCTTACGGGCGATGGTTTTACCGTGCATTACGCTGGAGAGTCGACAACGGGCGTACTTTCTGCTGCGGTTCTTGAATTGCAGGCTGCTTTCTCGATAAATCTTACCCCTTCTCATAATCCCTTGGAATATGGGGGGTACAAATTCAACGCGGCTGATGCCGGGCCGGCGGCATCTGAGATTACCGAGAGGATAACCGTCAATGCAGGCAAGCTTACTAGGGGGAATTTCAAGTATAAAACAATTCCATGTGGCAAAGCAGGCGATATCGAAACTCTTGGTAATGTGAAGCCCTTTCACTCGCTCGGTACCTGGAAAAAACTTGTCAAAAAGAATTACCAAGCCCATGGGCTGGATCTTGAAACGACTGTGTCCTCATTCATAGACCGTAAAGATATGGTTGTTGCTGTCGATTGTGTCCATGGTGCCAGTCGATTACACATCCGGGAACTTTTCAATGATTGTTCCAGTCCACGGCTGATTCTGCTGCGGGACAATGCTGATGTAACTTTTGGCGGGGTGGCGCCTGAGCCTTCGACCGCCAATATGCGTGAGGTCGTGAGGGTTCTGAAGGAACGGGACGAACCTTTGAAACTGGGGGCGATAATTGATCCGGATGGCGACAGAATTCGGTTTACCGATGGGAAAATCGAAATCGGCATGAACCAGTTTGGTGCCATGGCCTATCATTTTTTGCATGAGTACAAAAGTAAAAAGGGGATGGTTGCCAAAACTGTTGCAACTTCCAACCTGGCCAACAGTATTGCAGAGAGCTTCAACGAAGAACTGTTCGAGCCAAGTGTCGGGTTTAAGAATTTTAAACCGGTGATAGGCAAAGCAATCGTCTATTTTGAAGAGTCGGACGGGATATCGATAATAGGCCACACTCCTGAAAAAGATGCCTACATAGGTCTGATCCTTGCTCTGGAGATGATGTTGTTAACGAACCTGAATCTCGGTGATTATTTGCGGTCGATTGAAAATATTTTTGGTGCTTATTATCCGGAGCGTGATGGCGTTGTGGTGAATGTCAAAGGTGAAAAATTACAGTTACTGTTGGCAGGTCTCAAAAAATATGACGAAGGGAGTATGGTGGAGATTGGTGGTACTCCCAGGCGAATAAAAAAAGTGATTACCACCGATGGTCGAAAAATGGTCTTTGACGACGGTTCCTGGTTAATGATAAGACCATCCGGTACAGAGCCTAAGGTTCGCTTTTATGTCGAATCCAGAACATCGACTGGTACGGCCGCTCTGGTTTTAGCGGCAAAGGCCATGTTAACCGAAGTTGGGATTTTGTGATTAGGGTAGTGTATTGTTTTGTTGGTAACCGTTCAGTGGAATTAGCAAAATGCTCACATAACCCGAGACCTGTAAACGTTTAGCAGTGCCCCCAGAGGCGTACAAGCAGGCGGACGGGCTATAGTTGCCTATGCCCGGCAGTCTGATCGTGCGCATATGGGGTGCTGGTGAATGTTTACGTTTTATTGTACAAAATTAAAGTGACAGGCGCGCCGGCAAGTTGGTTGCATTTTATGTTTCAGGTATTATTATCAGTTTGTAACTAAAATAATTATTATCATATTAAATTCAGGAGTTGTGTATGTGGGAATATACTGACAAAGTGCAGCAACATTTTCTTCATCCCCAAAATGTTGGGGAAATTGATAAACCAAGTGGTACCGGAGATGTTGGCTCACTTGCCTGCGGTGATGCTCTGAAACTCACACTTAAGATAAATAGTGAAGACATTATCACCGAGGCTAAATTTAAAACATTTGGTTGTGCCAGTGCTATAGCGTCCTCTTCCGTTCTTACAGAAATGGTTATAGGTATGTCGGTAGAAGACGCAGCCAAAATAACCAATCAAGATATTGCCAATGCTCTTGGCGGGCTTCCTAAAGAAAAAATGCACTGTTCGGTAATGGGTCGTGAAGCTTTGGAGGCTGCAATTGCAGATTATCGCGGTCTGATCTTACCTATGGCTGAAGGAGAGGTTGTTTGTGAGTGTTTCGGTGTCACCGATTTAGAGATCATCAGGGCAATAAAGGAATCCAGCCTGCGCTCTGTCGAGGAGATCACCAATTTTACCAAGGCCGGCGGTGGATGTGGCAAGTGTGAAGATAGGTTACGAGAAATCCTGCAAAACACAGTGAGCAATATATCAGAAGCACCAGTTGTAAAGGTAAAACAAAAGCGAATGACCTCGCTGCAGAAGATAAAGAAAATCGAAGAAGTCCTTGAACGAGAGATCAGACCGGGCCTGAGAAAAGATGGTGGTGATATCGAACTTATCGATGTAGATGGTGATTTTGTGATAGTTTCCCTGCGAGGGGCGTGCAAGAGTTGTCACAAGTCTCAAACTACCATCAAAGAGTATGTCGAAAAGAAATTAAGGGAACTCGTGCTGGAGAGCCTGATAGTGGAGGAAGAGAGTTAATGACCACTACAAACGAAAAAGTCGTCTACATGGACAACAATGCTACTTCCCAGGTTGCCCCGGAGGTAATTGAGGCAATGATGCCTTACCTGACTTATGCATATGGCAATCCTTCAAGCATGCATACTTTTGGCGGCCAGGTAGGGCAAGCTGTCAGGACGGCACGTCAAAAAGTCGCTGCCTTGTTAGGGGCGGAACCTGAAGAAATTACTTTTACCAGTTGTGGTACAGAAAGTGATTCCTCCGCTATACTTTCCGCACTGAGGACCTACCCGGAAAAGAGACATGTTGTCACTACCAGAGTTGAACATCCCGCGGTGAAAAGTCTTTGTGATAATCTCGAAACGGTAACCGGTCATAAATACAAGGTCACTCGTTTGAAGGTTGATTCGGAAGGGATGCTCGATATGTCCGAATATGAGGCGGCCCTGACGGAGGATACCGCCATCGTCAGCGTGATGTGGGCAAATAATGAAACCGGGGTCATTTTCCCGGTAGAAGAAATGGCGAAGATGGCCAGGCAGAGAGGAATTCTTTTTCATACGGACGCTGTGCAGGCAGTTGGTAAAATTGCCATAGACTTAAAAGCGCTGGATATTGATTTTCTTTCACTCTCGGGTCATAAACTCCATGCACCCAAAGGAGTCGGGGTTCTCTATGTCAAGCGGGGAACGCTTTTTGTTCCTTTCCTCATAGGTGGTCACCAGGAAATTGGTCGTAGAGGAGGCACCGAAAATGTCGCATCAATTGTTGCTCTTGGTCGTGCGTGCGAGCTTGCAGGTGAAAAAATGGATGAGGAAAATGGCAGGGTAAGACAACTCCGTGATAAGCTGGAGGAAGGATTGCTTTCCAGGGTTCCGAAGTCAATGCTTAATGGACATAAGACAAACCGTCTGCCAAATACAGCAAATATTAGTTTTGAATATGTCGAAGGTGAAGCCATTCTGCTCCATATGAATCAACACCGGATCTGTGCTTCATCCGGCTCTGCCTGTACCTCAGGATCACTCGAACCATCCCATGTGTTGAGGGCGATGGGCGTACCATTTACCGCTGCACATGGCTCTATTCGGTTTTCCCTCAGTGTGTATAATACGGAAGCTGAGGTGGATTTCGTCTTGGAAAAAATACCGGCAATCATTGAGTCTCTGAGAAAAATGTCACCATTTTGGAAGGTGTAAGGCGATCGAAATTCACCAAATTTTCTTTTGAAATTCAAGATGTTTGGAAAAAGAGCAATTACTAATTGCTATAGTCATGGAACCGTGCACCTCAATGGTATCTTTTCCAGCAATGAGGGAGATAATTATCTGTCTGCACATCCGTCTGCACAATAGAACAAAGAAGCGGTTTTTAAAGATCTGATTGTAATCGGACCTCGATTAGAGGCAAGGTGTTCAATAAAATCTTCTTACTTCTCTGAGGTAAGAAGATTTTTTTTGCGTAATTTATCCTCAATTAAAGGTATTCCTTTTAAGTAGATTGTTTGTGTGGTTTATTTTAAGAGTGATTAGTACCTTACAGATTGTTTTCTTGGTTTTTTCAAGAAAACAAGAAAACAATCTGGCTAAAGGTTCTTATCCCCGTGCTTTGCTGGGGTTAGACCTTTTAAATCGTTGATCTGCAGCGGTTTACAATTTTATATTTTTAATGGTTACTTGCTATGGCAATACGAAGTACTGGAGTGCAACGTAGATCTTCAATGAAGCAGACCGTCAAAGATCAATCCGGTGCAGGAAAAATTAAGATTGGTGAGCTGCTTAGTAAGGCTGGGTATATAACCCCCAGCCAGTTGGAAACGGCCAAGAAGATGCTGCAGAAAAATGGAGGGCGACTCAGCACCATTTTGCGGCAGTTGGAATACATCGACGACAATACCGTTTTTACTTTTCTGAGTCGCCAGCATAATTATCCTGCGGTCGTTATCAAGAACGAACCGCCTTCAAAGGACGTCCTCAAGCTGCTGCCGTATAATCAGGCAAAAGAATACATGGCCTTTCCCCTTCGGATGGCAGGTAATACACTGCAGATTACCATGACGGAGCCCTCCGACAGTAAAGCAGTGGAGGAGCTACAAGATCTTGTCAATAAAGAACTATCGATTTGTGTTTCCACTGAAAGCGATATCGTTGAGGCTTATAAAAAATATTATGGCATAGACGAGGACGAAGCAAATTCCTTTCTTGGCCTAAAAGAAGAAATAGAAGAAGAACTCGATATTACTCAGGTCGATGATTTTGGTTCGATAGTTGCCGAGGCAGCCGATGACTTTGAACTTGAGGCAGATGACATTGATGAAATCGGTGAGCAGTTTGCTGCCTCAGATGCACCGATTATAAAACTGGTAAATGGTATCCTGATCAAGGCGGTTCAGGATGGGGTTTCTGATATTCATATAGAACCCTATGAAAAAACAATGCAAGTCAGGTACCGCAAGGATGGTGCCCTTTTTAAAACGATGAATCTTCCCCTGACGATCAAAAATGCTCTGGTGGCCAGGTTGAAGATCCTCTCCGGACTTGATATTACAGAGAGAAGAGTCCCTCAGGATGGACGAATAAAGATGCGCATGGGCAGAAATCGATCCGTGGATTTTCGGGTTTCATCATTGCCGACGTTATACGGCGAATCTGTAGTTTTACGAATTCTTGACAAATCTTCGCTCAATGTTGATTTAACGAAGCTTGGTTTTGAGGTGGAAACGTTTGAGATGCTGAAAAGATGTCTCAGCAACCCGCAGGGATTGCTTCTTGTAACCGGTCCAACCGGGTCCGGAAAGACTGTAACCCTTTATTCCGCACTCAATTCAATGAATAGTGAAGATATCAAAATTCTGACTGCTGAAGATCCAGTCGAGTTCAATTTTAAAGGTATTAACCAGGTCAATGTCCATCAAGAAGTGGGAATGACCTTTGCTGCCGCACTCAAGGCCTTTCTCAGACAGGATCCTGATATTATCATGGTTGGTGAGATTCGAGATATTGAGACAGCTGAAATAGCCATTAAGGCAGCGATGACTGGTCACCTCGTCTTTTCAACACTCCATACCAACGATAGTCCTGCGACTATCGGTCGTCTGGTAGATATCGGCATCCCTCCATATATGTTAGCTTCTTCGGTAACAATGGTGCTTTCTCAACGTCTGGGCCGGAAATTGTGTACAAAGTGTAAGAAGATTGTTGAGTATGAACCTGATGAATTGATTAAAGTAGGTTTCAGAGAAGATGAGGTTGATGAACTAAAAATCTATGGTCCGAATGGTTGCGTGGAATGTAATAACTTAGGCTATAAAGGCCGGGTTGGTTTTTTCGAGCTGATGGAGATAACTGAAGAAGTCGGCAAGGCCATAAGCGCCGAAGTGCCTGAAGATCAACTGCGGAAAATAGCTGTTCAGGAGGGTATGACTCCCCTGCGTGAGGCTGCTTTGCAAAAAGTCAGGATGGGTATAACCAGTATCGAAGAAGCCTTGCGACGTACAGTGGCGCACAAGGAAAGTCTTCCTGCTTATATGGTGAATCCGGATGAGGAACTGTATGAGGATGGAGACGTAATAATTCGAGAGGGCAATAAAGACATAGATTTTTTCAAACTTATTAGGGGAGGTCTCACTGTCATTAAAGGTGGCAAGAAGATTGCTGAGCTTACCGAACCCGGTGAATATTTCGGGGAAATGGCATCAATAACCGGAGAGCAGCGTACCGCTTCAATTATCTCTCTGGGAAGATCGACTGTGAAACGTTTTCCTGGTGATAAGTTAGAGGAAATAATTCAAAAATATCCCGATGTCTCCAAGTTTCTCTTCAAAACCATGACAAGACGATTGCAAAAATCCAACCTGATCATTGTGAAGCTAGCCGGTGGAGGTCGGAGACCACCGCAAGGCCCTCCTACACCACCTATCGGACAATAGCAGGTAACAGAAACTTTCGATCTCTCGTATAGCAATGGATACTGAAAAAATAAAGGAGTTACGCATAATTGCTCTGCTTGATGGGCGACCAGGCCATGAAAAGCAGACGATGGGAATCATTCAGGCCTTGCGAACAAGAGTTCCTGTTCAGACCATCCGGGTTGAGGTCAAAAGTTTTTCCTTGATTGACGCGTTTATGCAGACTTGTCGCCTTTTTCTGCCCCTTGCCGGCTTGTCTCATAAACAAATCAGCAAAGCTGATCTTTTGATAGGAACCGGAAGTCGTACTCATCTGCCCATGCTGCTCTATAAGAAAAAGTATGCAATTCCAGCGATTACCTGTATGACACCCCCTCAACATTTGAGGAATCATTTCGATCGGTGTTTTGTTCCTGAACATGACGGGAGAATCGAGGAGAGAAATATCATGCTCACCACCGGATCGCCTAATTGCTCACAGAATAAAAGAAAACACCGAAAAGAGTGCGGGTTGATCCTGCTGGGCGGTGTTGATACGAAAAGCCATTACTGGGAAGGTCGTCAGGTTGTTGAAATGGTTGAAAAAATAGTCAAAAAAGATTCCCAGATACTCTGGACGGTTTCTTCATCTCCCAGAACCCCGCAAGATACAATTGTAAGGATCAAGAAGCTGTTGGATGTATACGGCAATCTTGATTTTTTTGATTATAGAAATACTCCTCCGGGCTGGATAGAAAAACAGTACGACAAAAACAGTGTGGTGTGGGTTACTGCCGATTCGGTATCTATGATCTATGAAGCTATAACCGCCGGTTGCACCGTCGGAATCTTACCCATGCGATGGCTCAGGGAAAACAGTAAATTTAAAAAAAACGAAAACGTTTTGTTTGAAAAAAATCTAGTAACACCCTTTACTGCCTGGGAACAAGGGAATATGATCCAGAGCGAAAAAATGGAACTTAATGAAGCACAGCGATGTGCCGATTGGATTTTACAAAAATGGTGGTTCAAAAACCTTCAATAGTCCAAGTCTAGCCAAAACTCGATGATGGGCGTTCCGGTGCAATGTGCTGCTTAGTGAAAAATTGCAACAGATTGCAAACAGATAGGGTGGTCCGATTAGGCCGTTTTAAACCGGTCGCTACTCTTTTTTGAAATGACGTTCAAGAAAATCACAGTCTTTAGGTGATAAATCGAATTTTTTGACAACTTTCTCAAGCAGTTTCCGGCGATCTGTCTCAGGTTTCTCGTTTAATAATTCTGAAAATTCCTTTATTGCTTTCTGGATTTTTTCCCCTGGGGGATGGATAGTCGTTTTGGGCATAAGTGGCATCTCCATATAAATTGTAAATGAAATTTACTCTCTGATCGGCTCGAGAATGACTCCTGAGAGAGGTGGAATCAACATGGTTGTGTGGTATGGAGCCTGAGCGTAAGGGATCTCAATCGGACTATAGGTCAGTTGGTCACCGGCGCCTGAACCGCCATACTGGGGGCTATCCGAACAAAACAATTTCCGATACCTGCAATTATCGGGTAAGCCTACCTTGTAATCAGAGAAGGTTTGCGGCGTATAATTAAAAACACCCACAAGATGGTTGTCACGGTCTTTGCCGTATCTGGCAAAGGAAATGATGGAATTATTTCTGTCTTCAAGATCAAGCCACTGAAAACCTTCCCCGGAAAAATCAACCTCCCAAAGAGCGGGTTGAGTTGTATACATCATATTGAGTTCAGCAACGAATTGTAGCATTTGGCTATGAAAATTGTTCTCTTTAAGAAGGTGCCAGTCGAGGCTTCGTTTGCAGTACCATTCCGACCATTGACCAAATTCTGCCCCCATGAAGAGCAGCTTCTTTCCCGGATGCATCCACATTGTCGTCAGAAGCAGACGAAGGTTGGCGAATTTTTGCCACAAATCGCCTGGCATTTTATCGATCAGTGATTTCTTTCCATGGACAACCTCGTCGTGGGAGAGAGGCAGTATGAAATTCTCTGAAAAGGCGTACATTATAGAGAAGGTGAGGCTGTTGTGGTGGAATTTTCGATAGATAGGGTCTTTGGAAAAATAATTTAAAATATCGTTCATCCATCCCATATTCCATTTAAAACCAAAACCAAGTCCACCTTGGTCTGTAGCCTTGGAGACCCCGTAGAAATTTGTTGATTCTTCAGCAATCAGCAGGGTATCAGGGAAGATGTCGTAGACTATGGAATTCAGATGCCTGAGGAATTCGATCGCTTCAAGATTTTCTTTTCCTCCGAAGCAGTTGGGTAGCCATTCGCCGTCATTTCTGGCATAATCAAGATAGATCATGGAAGCCACAGCATCGACTCGCAATCCATCAATGTGGTATTTGTCAAGCCAGAAGAGCGCATTGGCTATGAGGTAGTTGCTCACCTCATTTCTGCCGTAATTGTATATATACGTGCCCCATTCCGGATGTGAACCTTGGCGACTATCAGCATGCTCATAGAGTGCTGTTCCGTCAAATTGACCAAGACTATGCCCATCTTTTGGAAAATGAGCAGGTACCCAGTCCAGGATGACACCAATATTGCTCTTGTGACATGAATTAACAAAATACATAAATTCATCCGGGGTACCATATCGGCTGGTAATACTAAACGGTGCGGTAACCTGATACCCCCATGATTCGTCAAGCGGATGTTCCATAACGGGCATAAGCTCAATATGGGTAAAGCCTAGCTTCGTGACGTATGGAATCAGTTTATCGGCAAGTTCCCGATAGGTGAGAAAACGATCTGGATCCCCTGGATCTCTTTGCCAGGAACCCGGATGCACTTCGTATATCGAAAGTGGTCCCTCGTAAGGCCTATTTTGTCGTTTTGTTTCCTGCCACTGGTGGTCCATCCAGTTAAAGGTGTTCACTGATTTTACAACTGAGCCGGTTTTCGGTCTCAGCTCACCATAGAATTGGAAAGGATCGCATTTTTCCAGAATGTGTCCTTGTTGAGTTTTTATGGCGAATTTATAAATTTCGTTTTCTTGCAAATGGGGTATGAAAAGTTCCCAGATTCCCGAGGCTCCAAGGCTTCGCATTTGATTAACCCGACCATCCCAACTATTGAAGCTGCCGACGACTGAAACGGCTTGAGCGTTCGGTGCCCATACTCGGAAAATGATGCCGGCAATATTATGAATGTTAACTAACTGAGCGCCCAAGTGGTTGTATAATTTGTAATTATTTCCACCGTTGAAAAGAAACCGATCCTGTTCACCAAGTTGTACTGTAAACCTGTACGGATCATTTGTCGACCATACTGTTCCGTCTTGAAAGTGTATTTCGTATTGATAACTGTATGGTTCTAAAAATGGATCTTTCAACTGCTCTACATCCAGAGTAATTTCGAAAACACCATCCTGGTGAATGCGCTCCATGTCATGGGAGCTCCCGTCAAGCTGGAGTCTTACCTTCGAAGCATGGGGTTGGAAGGTTCGCAGTGTCACAAACCCTTCCTGGGACCCAGAAAAATGTGCTCCCAGATAGTGAAAGGGATCATGGTGGCTACAGCTCAAAATTTTCTCTAAATCACTTTTCATGATAAGTTTGGCCATGTGGTCGAGGGGTTGTCAGGTTGCAATTGTATATTGTGTCTCTCGTTGTTAATAGTATGTTATAAACAGTTATTTGTCATGATCATTCTCCTTCACAGTGGATTTATTGGGGCAATACTTATAGTACGTTTCAGCTTGACTCTTGACGACGGGAACCAGAGTTTGATAGACTTTAATAAATAAAATGAAAATCTCAGACGCGAATAGAAACAATGGTCAAGGGCATCGTTTTACTTTTGCTCTCTTCCCCAAATATTACTCACACTCAGGAAATAAAGGCTATGAACGAACAATCGCACCCTGAAAGTAACTCTTTGGCAGGAAGTTTTCTCGTGTCCACCCCGCAAATGCCCGATCCTCGTTTTGAAGAGCACGTGATTTATATCTGTGCCCATAACTCGGAAGGTGCGATGGGAGTCTCTATTAATAGGCCCAATCACATTTTTTCACTGGCAGAGATACTCCAAGGAGCAAATTTACCGGTACCTGATAAAAAACTGGGCCCCGTTTATATTGGTGGACCGGTTGAGCTTGAATCGGCTTTCATTCTTTACCTTTCTGATTATTCTACCGAACACAAGCTGGATATCAGCGAAACGGTTTCCCTCACCAGAGAGACAAAGGTTCTGGAGGATATTGCCAGAGGAGAGGGGCCGTCAACTTATTTGTTTATTTTGGGATATACCGGCTGGGGACCAGGTCAGCTTGAAAATGAGTTATTGGAAAACGGATGGTTGTCTTTGCCTGCCAATGACAGTATCATCTTCGATATGCCTGATGAGCTTAAATGGAAGGCTGCAGCCATGCAATATGGTATAGATATAGCCACCTTTAAGGATGTTATCGGCTATGCCTGATTGCACCTGTTCATCTCCGGTTGGTGCTTAATTGATGGTTACCTCTCAAAAAAGGGTAATGATAAAAGGTTGGTAATGACTTTAGTGTCTCAGATATTTTCCTGTAAACGATGTGGTTATTGTTGCCAAGGCGAGACTACAGTTTCGCTGGATCAGAAAGATCAGGAACGAATGGTTGAAGCTCTCAACTTGCCAAAAGAAAGAGTTCAACAGGATTATTGGCGCCTGACCGGTAAAATTGTTCAGATGAAGACTCTTGACGGACATTGCGTCTTTTATGAGGAAGGTTGTAAGGTCCATAATGGTAGGCCATGGCGTTGCGGACAATGGCCACTCCATCCATCAATTTTGTCTGATGAAAACAATTTCCAGACCATTTCTGATTCATGCCCCGGCATAAAAAAAGACATAGGTTATGAGAAATTCTGCCAAGTTCTCAGACAACTGATGAACGAGCCCGTTATAAAATGCTGATTTTCAGTAGGTGGTTTCTACAGATACAATGAAACACCAGCTTCTTTTTCTTGGAAAAATAAAGGATAAGTTTATAGAAGATGGCGTGCGGGAATATGGCTCCCGCCTGCAGCATTATACCTCCTTTTTAATTACCATACTCAAAGAGAAAGGGAGAGGGCGGGGAAAAGTACTGTCTGCCGAAGAACAAGGTAAACTATTGCTGCAGGCTGTTCCATCAGGGGCGACAATCGTGGTACTTGATTCGACCGGGAAACAGTTTTCATCCGAAGCCTTTTCCCAGAAAATCGATCAATGGGAAATGCAGGGAATAAAGCAGGTATGTTATCTGATTGGCGGCCCTGATGGTCACGCGTCTGAAGTTATGCAGGCGGCCGATCTGACAGTGTCACTTTCAAAGATGACCTTTACCCACGATATGGCGCGATTGTTGCTCGTTGAACAACTGTACAGAGCGTATACCATTAAAGCTGGAGAGCAATATCATAAGTAAATGTTGATGGCGTCGTAAAAACTCTTCATCTTGTTCGTTGTTACAATTTTTCTATCATTACGACGTACCGTATGTACGCCGAAATGATAGAAAAATTGCACGCCTCCAATATGAAGCTTTTTACTTATCCATCGGAAGCCGAAGTTTATACGAGTTTGTCAATGTGGGATGTTTTGAACGTTAAGTATATATCAAAGCGGCTGTTCTTCATTAAAATAACATGGGATGGCTGGACATCTGAGAGTAAAGGTGCTCTGCGTGGTCGTTTCACAACAACCCGGTTAGTGGCTTTTTTCCGGGCGATTTCGAGGAGTGCAGCGCCGTCCGGATCACCCCCGACAAGGGATCGAATTATGCGTAATGTCTGTTTGTTGAGAGCCGACTGATTCTGATGAGGATACATCGGATCCAGATAAATCGTATGAAAGGTCATTGGGTTTTTTTCAAGATACTGCAGCGTGTCTTCAAGGACCAGGTTGATCTTTTCTTCGACGATCCCTGAAGTTTTGGCCTCCATTGCGGCTCTATAAAGACCGTCTTCTAACAGCAATCCGATGATCGGAGATCGTTCGCACATTGTTACCTCGCAACCCAGACTTGCCAGCACAAAAGCGTCAGCGCCAAGTCCTGCTGTTCCATCGAGAATTGTAGGTCTAAATCCTGGTTTAATCCCTACTGCACGGGCGATCGGTTGCTTGATAGTACAATTTTTTGCCAACCTGAAGCCGTTCTTTCCATGAACAAAATCAACAAAAAGCAGACACGTGGATTTTTGCGAATCCAGCGGCATGTGCAGGAGCTGTAGGCCTTCTAAAGTATATGCAAGAACGATTTCGGATGTCCGATGTTCTATGGAAGAAATGAAGGGCAGATGGAGTTTTGCTGCCAGTTCAACAGCTTTTTGTAGAATTGTCGCCGAATTTATTGTAGATGAAACAGAGATTGCACTAAGTGGCAGCATGAGTTTTTCATTCGTTAGCTGAAAAATTAATAGATTGAATCCGGGACAGTATCGAACTCAATCTTACAAACCTACAAGTATACCATGCCTAATCAAAAACCTGAAGTTATAGCTATAATACCTGCTCGCTACGAGTCAAATCGATTTCCAGGTAAACCACTTGCCAAGATTGCCGGTAAACCGATGATTCAGCACGTAGTGGAACGAGCGCGCGCAGTAAAAATGCTCTCCCGCGTAGTTGTCGCAACGGATGATCTGCGCATCGCTCGTTGTGTAGAGGATTTTGGAGGGGAATACGTGATGACCAGAACGGATCATGTCTCCGGCTCGGACAGATTGGCCGAGGCTGCGGAAATTCTCAAAATTTCCGAACATGACGTGGTGGTTAATATTCAAGGTGACCAACCGCTGTTTCCTGCTGAAGTGGTGGAACAGGTCGCGCAACCATTGCTCGACGACCTGGCGCTGCCCATGTCTACCCTCATCTATAAGATTATTAGGCCGGAAGAGATAAACGATCCCAATCACGTGAAGACGGTATTTGACAGAGACAATTATGCCCTCTATTTTTCAAGATCTCCAATTCCCTTTCAGCGTAATCCTGACGAAAAAGTTAAACCTACCTACTATAAACACTTGGGGTTTTATGCGTATAGGAAAGGCTTTCTGCTTTCTTTTGTCGCCTTACCTGAAGGAGAATGGGAGCGATTCGAAAAACTCGAACAATTGCGGGCGCTGGAATATGGCTACAAAATAAAGGTTACCGTGACCGAACATGATTCAATAGAAGTAGATACACCTGAGGATCTTATCCGTGTGGAAAAGTATCTGCTGAGTGGTACGTAATACTTTGATGGCGTCGTAAAAACTCTTCATCTTGTTCGTTGTTACACTTTTCCTATCATTACGACGTACCGTATGTACGCCGAAATAATAAAAAAATTGCACGCCTCCAATATGAAGCTTTTTACTTATCCATTGGAAATCGAAGTTTTTACGAGTTTGTCATACTATTGACTAATAGAGATAAATAGCTGACAATATAGGAGTCAATAGTTGGATATATTCTTGCGAGGCTTGGTTTGATATCAGAGAAACTTCGGCATATTCTGGAAGTTAGGCTGTCCCCCCTTGACCTACTGCCACAATATGACCTTCGTGAAAAAATTTTGGATCTTGTCTTGCGGGGGGTTCCTGCCGGAGCGCATTCAGCCGCTAAAGCCCATCTCCAATCATTCCGCCAGGAGCTGTTGGCCGCGAATGTCGAAAACGTAAAAGTGGTTGTTTTTGGCGGTGGTACGGGTTTGTCGAATATAATAGGAGGCGACTCGCGGCTTGCCAGTTGGGGCCAAAAGCCTTTTATCGGCCTGAAAGAAATTTTTCCACATACACGATCTATTGTCTGCATCACCGACAATGGTGGATCAACTGGAGAGTTGCTAAAAGATTTGCCAATAGTTGCTGTCGGTGACATGCGCCATGTTTTGTTATCTTCAATTCAACTGGCTAATTTACAAAAACGATACAATATTGATACAACGGAAGCAGCAGAGGTGGCCTCCATTCTATCGGATATATTTAATTGGCGCTTTATAGGGCCGCTGGAGAGAAATCATCCTGATTTTTTGGCCCTTGAAGCAAAACTCAGTGATCTCCCCCTGCCATTTGAACAATTTCTAAGATCTCTATGTAACTATCTGTTTAGCGATCCGAGACTCGCCGCCACCTTGAAACGTTCCCACTGCTTTGGCAACCTTCTCCTCGCCGCTGTAATTTACCGGGAGATTGATCAGGGGGTAACAAATGTTGATTTAGCCTGCAATCAAAAACTACTCCATAAGGCACTTTACAGTGGCCTGAATGCAGTAGCACAAGTCATTGGCGCAGGTGAGAGGGCTGTGCTTCCATGTACTTCGACGCCGGCCCAACTCCGGGTGCTTTACACCAATGGAGTCGAGATTAAAGGAGAACATAAGCTGGGGCAAGCAAAAAGGGGTTTTCCTGTTGAAAGTGTCCAAGTGGATTACTGCGATACTGTGCGCGTTTATGAAGAAGTTCTTGACGATATCAGAGAGGCCGATATCGTCATTCTTGCCCCGGGAAGTCTGTATTCTTCCATAATTCCAGTGTTTAAAGTGCCTGGTTTGGCAGATGCCGTCCGGAACAACCGGAAGGCACTGAAGGTGCTCGTTTCAAATCTTTGGGTACAAGCTGGAGAAACCGATATTTCAATCGCCGACCCGGAGAGGAAATTTCATGTCTCCGATATGATTCGCGCCTATGAAAAAAACATTCCCGGTGGGACCAGAGGACTTTTTAACGAAGTGCTTTGTATATCTTTAAAAGATATTCCGGCCTCTGTACTGCAGAGGTATGCAGTGGAAGGGAAAATACCTATTTTCTTAGATAAGGAACAACTGGCTGTCCAGAACTATATTCCCGTGGAGTGCGGCGTCTATTCCCTGGACGCGCTTGCGGAAAGAGGGGTGATTCAACACGATCCCGATACCCTCGCTTTGGCCATCAAAGGATTGTACAATGGTCGAAGCTGTTTCAGTGAGCCTTTCGAAGAATCAGAGGGACAATCAGAACTATTTCCGACGACATATCAATCTCCGGATGGTACGCATATCCAACCCTTCCAGAGATATATCGGTATAATGGAACGATTGAAAAACCTCAAAATTTCTTTTATCGGCGAAAAGAATTATATCGAAGAGGAAGTATTAAAAACGACTATCGCTGATATTCTTCTCGACCACCCTGTTATTCCACTCAGCCATCTTGATTATTTTGAAGGACTACATTGTGTCAACCGGGAACAATGGAACAGAGACCAACAATGGGACAATGTTTTTTCTTTTTTTGATCCTGATGATAGGTGTATTAAAATTAGAGGAGATCAGGTTTTAGTCAGACAGAAACTTGAAGTTGCCTTGATAATAGCTTTGGGAGAGTCCCTCCTTGGGGACTATGCCCAGGAAAAGGTGATGAAAAGAGTAGAAATTAACCAGATTCATCTCGGCAGAGTTTATCATCTTTTCCTGAAAGATAAGGAAGACAGAGTCTGTTTTTTCAGTCATGAACAATTGTGTACCTTTCTCTCTCTCGCTCGGATGTGGTCCACCAATGATGAAAATCATTACACCAGACTGATAAATAATGGCGAGGGGTTCACTCCACCAGGATTGTTGATGGGACTTATGTATGCGTGGTATATAGATAATCGTTTTGCCAGCCATATAGAGTATAAGATGTCGATTATGAAAATTAACCAGACGGATCTTATCCTAGAGCAGTTGAAAATGGTAGAACGACGACAAAAGATGATTGAGTTTTTTAAGGATGTGGTTTTCAGTTGAAAAAAATAATGGTGATTAAAAGCCATTAATTTGGCTAAAAATATGAAAATACTCATTGTAGACGATGACGACAGAATCCGTGAGCTCTTTCGTATGTGGCTGGAAAGAGCAGGTTTTGAAGTGTATGAAGCAGAGAACGGTAAAAAGGCAATGGAGGTGCAGCAGGCCAATCCTGTCGATTTACTGATTTGTGACCTCATCATGCCGGTTCAGGAGGGGATTGAGACAATTACTCAGTTTCGAGATAATTTTCCAGAAGTCGGCATAATTGCTATTTCCGGCGGTGGAAAAATAGGTCCCGATTCTTATCTGGCAGTAGCTGAGCACCTTGGTGCATGGCGAGTCTTCACCAAGCCTGTAGATATGCCGGTGCTCATTGATACAATTAAGGAATGGGGGCAATATGATGGTGAAGGATAACCGGACGTTTACGTTCAAGGTTGGTTAAATGGATATAAAGGCCCTTGTTGTTGATAACAATCCAGTATTGTTGAGAGCAATTTCTGCTATTGTAAGTCAGGAAGGCTGTGTTGTGAAAACTGCCGAAACAGGACTTCAAGCTCTTGAGATCGTGGATGACTTTTGTCCTGACATACTTTTTACCGATTTGATCATGCCCATGGTCAGTGGGGAACAGTTATGCCGAATTCTTCGAAACACAAAAAAGCACGAAGGCATCTTCATAGTGGTTTTATCGGCCATTTTTATTGAAGACCGCGAAAGGATACTTCGTGAGGTTTGTTGTGACGTGTGCATTGCTAAGGGAGATTTGCAATCCATTCGACAACATGTCCAGGATGCACTGGAAACCTATAAAGAACGAAACACCCAAACTTGCAGCAAAGACCTGAAGGCGGCACATATTCCAAGGGGGCTGAAACCTTCAGCTATGGCCAGTGAGCTTCTCGAGGAAAAACATCATTTCGGCGATATATTAACCAATCTTGAAGAAGGCGTAATTGAACTGAACCCTGAGGGTAAGGTGGTGGCAGCAAACAGTTCTGCACTCAATATACTCTCCTGCCGGGAAGAAAAACTTATTGGGATGGCACTGTCCGAGGCTGTAGTCTGGGGAAAATTTAAGGATGCTGTTCAACTATGGGTCGAACGACAGCTCAGAGCCTTTGGCTTGGAGAAATATGATATTCTTGAAGATGATCCACTTTTCCTGGACGACAGGATTGCAACTGTCTCTTTTGTCCCGGTTTCGAAGGCTGAATCGATTTTCGGGCTTTGTATCCTACGTGATATTTCAAGACAATACAAAGCGGAAAAACATCATAATGAATTGGACAATGCATTAAAACTCGTTAAAAAAATGGATGCCATGAGTTGTATGGCAGGTGGATTTGCCCACGATTTTAACAATCTGCTGACTGTAATATGCGGCAACCTTGATATTATCACCTTTCAAGGCGAAAACCAGAGGAGTGATGAGCGTAACAAACTATTAAATCAAGCTAGAAAGGCTGCACTTGTGGCTGTAGATCTTACCCGACAGATATCCTGTTTTTCAAATTTTGGCATAGTGAGCAGGGAAAATATCAAGATAGAGCCCCTTGTGTGGAATACAGTTGAACATTTTTTTAAGTTGGAAAAGGACCGGTACAATATAAAGGTTACCAGTAAAAATGAGCTTGTTTACGCCGATCCCGAGGAATTATCTCAGGCGCTTGTCAATGTGTTGCAGAACGCAGTAGAAGCGTCTTCAGGACAGAGGATTGAAATAATTATAGCCGAAGATGAATTTGTCGCGCCTCGGTTGATGTCTGGTCAATATGTGCCTGCTGGAAAATATGTCAGAATTGACATATGCGATTTGGGCAGAGGAATTCGTCCGGAACAGATATTTAAAATTTTTGATCCGTATTATTCCACGAAACAACGAGGCGCATTGAAAGGAATGGGGTTAGGTCTCACTGTGGTTTATGCGATCCTTCGAAATCACGGAGGATACGTTGTGGTCAGTTCCAAGCAGAATCAAGGCACTACGGTTTCTTTATATCTTCCTGCGCGAAGAGATGACAGTAAATCGACGTTTTCTTCCCAGAAGGAGAGTCCTGTAGAGGATCGTATCGTCCTCCTGATAGAGCCTGAAGCGAAGATGGGTGAAATTGGAAAAATAATGCTTGGTTATCTTGGATTCTCTGTGAGGGTTGTAGGTGATCGCGCCGGAGCAATACATGAGCTAAAACAATGTATCGCTGATCCACAAATGTCACGGCCATTGGTAATTCTTGCCCTTTCCGATACAGGAGGTGAATCAGCAGTCGAAACCTGCCGGTTATTGCATGAAATAGATCCCGATCTAAAAATCATCGCCACGAGTGGAACAATCCTTGATCCCGTGATGGAGAACTGTCGGAAGTATGGTTTTATCAATGCCCTGCCTAAACCATTTTCCATGGACAGTCTCAGACATATAACCAATACAGTTTTGTACGATTGAACTGACAACTATTTTTTGGGTCGGTTCCATCCGTACATGAAAATGATACCTACGATAAAGGCAATGATGCCGATGATTATATGCTTGCCGTTTAACAGGATCAGAGAAAAGAGACAAAGCAACACTCCAAGGGTGACCTTATTCATTGAACCCCTTAACACTTAGCCAGTGTTAATCTCCATTGTTGATCAAGCTTTTTGGGTGAAATCGGTTCACGAGTTTTTATTTCCGGAGAGAACAGGGATATTCTGTATTCATTGACCAGATCCCGAAAGCGAAATACTCGTTCGAGAGCTTCACCTGATAATTCTTCTCTTTTTTCCATAAGTTGATGCAGGTTTTCGAGGTAAGGTAAGAGTTGCGCTGCTTTCTGGTTGTCTTTAGTTGGGTTTGCATGAAATCTTTCGAGTCGTACAATAAGACTTTGCAGCTGCCTGTCGATGTTCTGAAAATCAATTGGTGTCGTGTCGGACAAGAGATTAACAGGAAAAATATCATCTAAATGGGCGATAAACTCAGCCTCTTTGTCTGCCGGAAACATAAAAATTTTAGATTCCTGGGCAAATATTTTCCGTATAGTGTCTTGCGCGGTTCGTCTTTTTCGAACAAGAGCCATGAGTTCCCCGCAGATTTTCTGGCCGGCTGCGTAGAGGCCTCGGCTCTCAAGGTTTTTAATGGTTGTGTAAAAAGTTTTTTCGGAGACGATTTCTCCAGGTACTGGGCCAAAAAGTGAAGAAAGAATACAGTCGAGCAGTCTGTCAATGACCTCTCTGCGCGTTTTACCTAAGTTCATGAGCCAAACAGATGAGGGGCCGGAAAGTGTGGTTGTGCACAGCTTTTTCAACGCTTTGTATTGTTGGCTGAATTGTAGAGTGTACAGATACAGTATGCCTTTTCTATTCAGCTTTTCGGCGGTGCTCTTGTCTTTTTCAAACGCAATCCTGACGCAGCTGCCGTCCGGTTGAGCGATGAGTACCGGATAGAGGAAACCGGCAATCTCACCTTGCGGTGTGTAGATAGAGATTGTGTTGGGTAATCCTGAAAAATCCCAGGTCGTATGTGTGGTGTCGCTCCAGCGATCAATAATTTTTTGATCAGTGTCGCGCAGAGTTCGTTGATGTGCCGGTGCCTCGCGAATTGTTTGTCTTGTAAGAAGCTCTCTCAAGTTACGTCCGGTGCAGAGTTCGTTGCCGGCGTCGTCAAAGAAGAGAAAGCGCGGTTGAAGATGTAGAGGAAGGTTGTCGGACCAATCGGAACGACGAATTAACAGTTTGAACCGTTTTAAAATGGATGTTTCCAGAGCGGAGTATAAAGAGCTCGATCCGTGATTCATGTCATCGAGTAAACTATCCACAGTATTACTGATAGGTACTAATCTTTTTCTGATGCTTTTGGGGAGTGCTTTGAGCAGGAAAGTTAACTTTTCATGGAGAAGGCCGGGGACAAGCCATTCAAATACTCCAGGTGAGAGAGTGTCTGCAATAGCAGAAGGGATTCGAAAGGTGACGCCGTCTTTCTCTGAACCGGGTTCAAAATGGTATTCCAATCGAAGCTGAATGCTGCCAAGAGAAAGAGTCGGCGGATAGTCGATCAACTCTTTTTCTTCCGGCTTGCGCATTAACACATCTTCGTCATGCATCATGAGGAAGGTCTTGCTTTTCTTGTTCTTCAAGAACTTATTGAGGGTTGTTTGGTCATAAACGTCTAGTGGAATTTTTTGTGCATAAAATGCATGGAGAGCCAGTTCGTCGGCGACAATATTTCTTACCCTTAGTTTTTCTTCAGTGTCCTGCCATTTTTTTATCAATGCCTGGTTGTGGGTAAGGAAAGGGTAGGAGCCATTCAACTCACCTGCAACGAGTCCTGACTGAATGAAAATGTCTCGGGCGGGCCCAATGTTTTTTTTGCTCCTTTTACCAAAATTAACTTTTCGGCCGGTAGCAATAATTAAGCCAAAGAGAGATACCTTCTCATCGGCGATGACTTGCCCTGTCTTCTTCTGCCAATGAGGACTTGACCAGGAATATTTACAGAGTTGACCAGCCACCGATTCGATCCAGTCGGATTCAATGGTGGCAACGGTAAGAGCATAGAGTCTGCTGGTTTCAATAAAAGAAGCCGCCACCAGCCACTGACCGCCCTTGGTGTACTGATGTGAACCTGGAAAAATCATCAGCTCTTTGTTGTGGGTACCCTGGTAGAGGTTACCCTGCTTTTTTATGGCAAGATTCTGCAGGAAACCTGCAAGAAATGATTTATGGATCTGCTCATAGGATGCGTCTGAGGAGTTGTCGGAAAATCCCTCCCTAGTATCGACGATTCTACTTAATTGAGTATGGAGATCGAACCATTCACGCATCCGTTGAAAGGAAAGAAAATGGGTGGCGCAGTACTTTTTTAGCTTTGACCATGACTTGGTGTTGTTTTCTACGTTGTGAAACTGATTCCAAATGTTGAGTAGTACCATGAAATCAGAGTGCGGGTGACCGAATTCCTTGTGGGCGGCATCAGCCTCTTTTTCTTGGTCGGCAGGGCGGATACGCGGATCCTGGATAGCGAGGGCCGACGAAATAATTTTAATTTCCCGAAGACAATTGTTTTCTTTGGCCTCAATGATGATTCTGGCGATACAAGGGTCGATCGGCAGATCCGCCATTATCCGTCCCCGTTTGGTCAACCGCATTTTATCATCTATTGCGCCCAGTTCCCTGAGCATCCGATACCCTTCCCTGATTGAATTTTTAAAGGGTGGATCAAGAAAAGGAAATTCCTCAGGGTCTCCCAGATCAAGGGATATCATCTGCAGTATGACTTCGGCAAGGTTTGAGCGTTTCAGCTCCGGTTGGGTATATTCGGGCCTATCATTAAAATCTTCCTCCGAGTAGAGTCGAATGCAGAGACCGGGAGAAACCCGGCCACATCGACCTTTTCGCTGGTCACAGCTGGCTCTTGAAATTCTGCTTACCGGTAGGCTGGTAGTTCTGGCGCGGACATTATAGAAGGAGATCCGGGCTAGCCCGCTATCGACAACATATCGGATACCGGGAACAGTGACCGATGTCTCAGCAACATTGGTGGCAACAACGATCTTGACTTGATTAAAGTTCTGAAAAATACGTTTTTGGTCTCCAGCAGGGAGTCTGCCGAATATCGGTAAGATTACGGCTTGGGGGATTTTTTTTTCGAGCAGATTACAACAATCACGGATATCGCGTTCAGTTGGTAAAAAGACCAGGATATCGCCACGAGGTTCATTGCTCAACAAATTACAAATTGTCAGCACACAGTGCTCTAGTTCACTGTCTTTTTCACCAGTGACATCTTCTTCCTGTGGATTGTAGCGGACAGTGACAGGGTAGCTGCGCCCGGAAACGGTAATGATCGGAGCGTTGTTAAAATGTTTTGAAAACGCCTCAGTGTCGATGGTTGCCGAAGTAATGATTACTTTCAAGTCATTGCGGCGGAGCAGTAATTGTTTAATGTAACCGAGCAGAAAATCAATATTGAGGCTTCTCTCGTGGGCCTCGTCAATAATGAGAATACCATATCTTGATAACAGTCGATCCTGTCGTGTTTCAGCCAGAAGCACGCCATCGGTCATGAATTTGATCTTGGTTAAAGGGGTTGTGTAATCATGAAAACGAATTTTGTAGCCGACTGTGTCGCCTGCTTCCCCAAGCTCTTCAGCAACTCTGGTTGCAACAGTGGAAGCTGCAATACGTCTTGGTTGGGTACAGCCGATCATCAACTGGTTTTCTGGGAGAGCTTCAAGGCACATTTTCGGCAGTTGTGTTGTTTTGCCTGAGCCGGTATCTCCCGCGATAACAATAACCTGATGGCGAATAATGGATTCGATAATAATATCTTTGTGATTGATTATCGGTAGGTTGTCAGGATAAAAATATTTCATGAAAAAAATAGATGTAGTCTTTAAAGTGTGTTAAGTCTCTGTCAGAGGATTGCCCGGATAGATACCATAGCGTCTGGTTTTCTGTAACTTTAAAAATTGAGGATTATATGAAAATTCGTAAAGCCGTCATACCTGTTGCCGGTCTTGGAACCAGATTCCTGCCGGCTACCAAAGCAATTCCAAAAGAAATGCTCACTATTGTCGATCGTCCTACTATACAATACATAGTTGAAGAAGTCGTGGCCTCAGGAATTGATCAAATCATTTTTGTTACAAGTGAGGGGAAATCAGCAATTGAAAATCATTTCGATTTTAATTTTCATCTTGATGCCGTCTTGAAAGAAAAAAATAAAACGATTCTCGGAGAAGAACTGAATAATATCTCAAATCTCATTGATATCGTCTCCGTTCGGCAAAAAAAACCACTAGGACTGGGGCATGCGATTTGGACAGCCCGTAATGTCGTTGGCGACGAGCCCTTTATGGTTCTGCTCGGTGATGACATGGTCTTAAGTAAAACTCCCTGCGCAAAACAACTTCTCAATCTTTTTGATGAAGTAGGTGAGTCTATTGTCGCCATTCAGAGGGTACCAATGGAGGAGACCCCTCAGTACGGCATTGTCGAAGGAGAAAAGATTGATCGGGAAAAAACTTACAAAGTCACCCGTATGGTTGAAAAGCCTTCCCCGGGCACAACAGACTCGGACATGGCAATTATAGGCAGATATATTCTAATGCCTGAAATATTTGATATTTTGGATACCATTACGCCAGGGCATGGTGGCGAGATTCAATTAACCGATGCCTTACTGGCCCTCACTAAAAGAAGAGGCATGTATGCCTGCGAATTTGAGGGAACGAGATTTGATGCAGGCGATAAAATGGGCTACCTGAAGGCAATTATAGCCTATGGACTCAGACATCCGGCCCTTGGCAAGCAATTGACGAAACATCTTAAAGAGGTTGTAGCGAGCCTATGATCCATCTGGAGGTGGCAGTAGTTGCCCCCCTTGAACAGACTTTGACCTACTGTTTAACGCAGACCGCAGACCTCGAGTTTTATGAAAATGATCGACAAAACTATATCGGCCGACGGGTGTTGGTGTCGCTTGGTAAGAGGAAGGTAACCGGTTATGTACTTGAAATACTAACAATCGCAGAAAAGACACCCTACAAAATTAGAGAAATAAGTAAATTTCTTGATGAATACCCCCTTTTTCATCAGAATAGTGTTCCATTCTACAGGTGGGTAGCCAATTATTATCACTACCCCCTGGGCCTGGTTATTAAAACAGCCTTGCCGGGTGGTCTTGCTCCCAGAAGTCAAAGAAAGCTGTTTTTAAAGACAAGTTATGACCATTTTTTGACCTTGTTTGAGGAACAAATTCCCCAGTGGGCTTGGAATCTGGCCACGCAGGGTGAACTTGGTGCTGTCGAGACTGCAACTATCCTCACTGACCGTAAAGGCAAGAGTTTGGTCGCTCAGTTCGTCGAAAAAGATGCAGTCAGTATTGTGAACGTTGTGGCCAAGGATGGTGTCCGGGAAAAAAGTGAACTCTGTTATGCCCTCACGTCCCCTCATCCGTTTACTCCGAAAGAGATCGATGCAAGCCGGGAGGGTTTGAAAGAGTATCAGCAAAAAGTCAGTCTGGAGGCTGGGGTTGCTCTAAAACTCTCGGAGGTTAAGGCTCTTTATAGTCTTCAAACCCTCTCTCAAAAAAATAACCGCCAAACCATCGCCTTAAAAGATTTACGACATGACTATTCCGGCGCCTCGAAGGCATTGATTGCACTTGAAGAAAAAAAAATTGTTGTCAGTTCCAGACAAAGGGTTTTCCGGAGCCCCTTCGGTGAACAGCTGAAACATTACCCTCGTCCGGATAACCTTACAATCGAACAACAAACCGTTTTAGACAGCATACAACCAGCTATCAGGGCAAAGCAGTTTAATCCCTTCCTGTTGCACGGGGTGACAGGTTGTGGCAAAACCGAGGTGTATCTTCGAGCAGCGGAAGAGACCTTGGCTCTTGGCAGGGACGTGATAATTTTGGTTCCCGAAATTGCACTGGCCACCCAACTTGAAGCGCATCTGATCTCAAGATTTGGTGATCTGGTTGTGTTGCTCCACTCAGGAATGTCAGCTTCGGAAAGATTTGATCAATTCTATCTGGCTTTGACGGGCAAGGCGAAAGTTGTCATCGGCGCAAGGTCTGCTCTATTTGCCCCCTTCAGAGATCCGGGATTGATAGTCGTCGATGAAGAACATGATGCCGGCTTCAAGCAGGATGATAGTTTTCGCTATCATGGCCGTGACCTTGCGGTTTTGCGGGCCAAACATCATGAGGCAGTTGTGATATTGGGATCGGCAACGCCTTCGGTTACAAGTTATGCGCATGCGCAATCGGGCAAGTATACGTTACTTACCATGAAAGAAAGGGTGGGTAATCGTTCATTACCTGTTGTTTCCATCGTAGACCTCAATAAAAAGCAGGCAAAAGATATAAAAGGCATTATCAAGAAGGAACTGCTGGAAAAATTAACTACCAACCTCACCAAAGGAAAACAAAGCATCCTGCTCCTGAACAGGAGGGGGTTCTCCGCCGTAGTGCTGTGTCGGGATTGCGGCACGCCGGTGCAGTGTAGTCATTGCCATGTTTCGCTCACTCTGCACAAAGGTAAAAACCAACTCATCTGTCATTATTGTGGTTTTTCTATGGCTAACAAGAATACCTGCCTGCAATGCGGATCCACTGATCTCGTTCCGACCGGCTTTGGTACTGAGCGGGTCGAAGAGGAAGTTTTGGCACTTTTCCCTCAAGCGAGAATCACAAGACTCGATTCCGACACGGCTTCTGATCGGAAAAAATTTCTCACTCTTCTCTCCAAAATGCATGAAGGAGAAATTGACATCCTGATAGGAACCCAGATGATTGCCAAGGGGCATCACTTCCCTAACGTCACACTTGTTGGAGTTGTCTGGGCTGATGGTGGAATGAGCATGCCCGACTTCAGAGCGGCAGAGCGGACGTTTCAACTCATTACCCAGGTGATAGGCAGGGCTGGACGGGGCGATGAACCGGGAGAGGTCATCATCCAAACAATGCGTCCGGAACACTATGCGATTGTCTATTCGAGAGATCATCAGTATGGCAAGATGTTTGAACATGAGATGAGGTTACGACAGTACCCGGCCTTCCCACCGTATCTGCGATTAACTGCTTTGCGACTTCAGGGCCGCGTAGAAAACGATGTTCAGCGAACCGCAGTGCGTCTAGCCAAATTTTGTCGACAAACCGTCAAAAATGAAAACCTCAGAATTGAAACGCTTGGACCGGCACCTTCACCTCTTGACAAGATCAAGGACAATTATAGGTGGCAGATCCTGCTGAAGGGAGGAAAAACAGATCAGATGCACGCTCTTTGTGCAGCCATAAAAGGTACTCGGCAGGCGTTGGTGGGAAGGGACTGCACCTTGACAATCGATGTTGATCCGGAAAATATGATGTAGTTCTGGGGGCCTTCTCAGGATTATCAGATTTGAAATTTCTGTAACCGTTCATCAGCACCCCATTTTCGTCCGATCAGGCCACCTCATATAGCCAACTATAGCTCGCTGGCCTGATCGGACGAATCTGAAGCACTGGATGAACGGTTACGGATCCGGGTTATGCAGTCTTTTGACGTGTACCGGTGAACGGTTACAAATTTCTTGTTGATGACTCAGAATGCAAACCATTTCTTTTTAAAGCTATATTTCACCACCCGGTTACGTCCTTTCTCCTTTGCCTCGTAGAGGGCTTGATCGGCTTGATTAATAAAGGTGTTTTTGTTAAAATTGTCTTCTGCGGCAGGGGTGCAGCTTGCCAGTCCGAAGCTTGCCGTGACATGATATTTTTCTCGGCTATCCTGAAAAGGTGTCTGTTCGATAATGGATCGTAATTTCTCTGCGACAACTAACGCGTCCTCGGCATTCGACTCCGGAAGAAGGACGACAAATTCTTCACCTCCATATCGGGCGAGAATGTCGTATTGCCTGATGTTCTCCTGTATGGTCTTGGCAAATGCCGATAAAACAAAATCACCCACCTGATGACCGTAGGTATCGTTGACCTTTTTGAAGTGATCAATATCGATCATCAGAATTGAAATAGTGGAACTGTGTCGCTCCGCCCTGTTGATTTCCTGGTCAAGAAAATTCTGGAAGTATCTATGGTTATACAATCCGGTTAGGCCATCGAGGTTGGCGAGGTTGTCAAGGGTCTTGTTCTTTTGCTCCAGTTCCTTGGTAAGGTTTTCAAGATTGATTTTTGCAAGGATAAGCTGTTTATTCATTTGGTCGTAATCAAGGTTTATCAAACTTAAACGAATATTTGCCTCCTGAAGGATCTCCTGGACCGATTTAGTGGTTTTAATTTTGAGATTGAAGTAGGTCCCTGCCTCCTTAACCTTTGTATGTACCTGATCAAGAATAGTCTCAATGCTCTCCGCTGTTAGACCAAGGAGTTTTCCCGCTTCCTTGCGAAACTGCTTGTGATAAATCTCCGGTTTATCTGAAAACAGAATATTAACTAAGAGATCTGATAGATAAACTGCTCGTACCGTTGATCGGATGCTCGCATTGTTGCCGGTATATTCTTCCGGATGGTGATGATACTGGATGGGAATGAGCAGCACTTCGGGGAAGCCCCAGCTCTTTGCAACTTCCGTCCCAACAATTGTGTGATTAATCCCAAAAACAGCTTCTTCAGCACTGAAAGTATCCTGTTGATTGTCCTCGATTGCCTGCAGAACTTGGTCATATTGCGCTGGAAATGATCTAGCCAGGATAAGTTCCCCCAGGTTTTGCAATAGTCCGGAAATAAAAACCTCTTCTGTATCAGCGCCCTTTACATTTTCGAGAATGAGCCTGGCTGTTACCGCTGAAGCGAGTGACTTTTCCCAAAATTTTTCGAAATTAAAACGACCCTTTACTTCGCCGGCTTTAATTGTCAAGAAAGAAAAGGAGAGCACAAGGCTTCGCACAGCATTCATGCCAAGGATACTTACAGCTTGTTGAATCGAGCCTATCTGTTGGGGAAAACTGTAAAAAGCAGAATTGGACACTTTGAGAATTCTGGCTGAAATTGAAATATCCTGAGCAACTAACTCACCGATCTCAGCGAGTGTGGCATCTTCCCTGGAGGTAAGGGTGATCAATTTAGAGGCGACGGTGGGTAACGTCGGCAACTCATCCGATTTAAGGATACTCTGGAGGAGTTCTTCTTTATTCATAGCTGTTTCACACTTGCATCGATTTTATTGAATGACCAGTTATTTTCTTGAGAACGATTATATCGTTTTTGCCACAAACTAATCAAGTTTTCTAAGAAAAGAAAGAATGGTCCATACATCGTAGCTTTTAAAAATGACGGGATAAGGTCGAAAAAATACTATTTGTCAGCAGCTTTCGCCAGCCTCAGGATAGGTACACACTTCGCCTTTATAATTTTCAAAGACAAGAGTATGGCCCTTTTCAAGAATATACTGCGGAGTAAGGGGTATTTTGCCTTTTCCCTTTGGACCGTCAAGTGCATAGGTAGGAATGGCCATGCCTGAAATATGTCCATACAGTTGTCGCATGATTGCTATCCCGGTTTCGGTGGGTGTGCGGAAATGGTTGGTTCCCTTCGTGAGGTCAGCCTGAAAAAGATAATAGGGTTTTACCCGGATACGCAAGAGGGCAAGAAAAAGTTTTTTCAAGGTTTGTGCATCATCATTGATTCCCTTTAACAGCACTGTCTGACAGCCGACAGGTATACCTGCGTCAGCTAGCATTGTGCAGGCTAGGCTCGATTCTTCGGTTATCTCATTGGGATGATTGAAGTGAGTGTTTATATAAAGTGGATGATGGGTTTTGAGGAGAGCAACCAGATTCCTGGTAATCCTCATAGGCAGAACAGACGGTACTCTTGTGCCGATACGAATTATTTCTATAGAGGGGATTGCTCGAAGTTTTGTTAGAATCGTATCGATCTCTTTATCCTGCAAAAGAAGTGGGTCTCCTCCAGAGATAAGAACCTCTCTGATTTCCGGATGTTGTCCCAGGTAGTCGTATCCGGCTGTAAGTGTCTCGGGACTGATCTTCATTCTCTCAGTTCCCACCTTGCGTTTTCTCGTGCAGAACCGGCAATACATCGCACATTTACTCGAGACCAGAAACAGTACTCTGTCCGGATACTTATGGACTAAATTGGGAACCGGACTGAGATTTTCTTCAGCCAAGGGATCTTGTTCACAGATACCATCGCTTATCTCAGCGATGTCGGGAACCGCCTGTTTCCAAATCGGATCGCCGGGATGTTGGATCAATTTTAAAAAATATGGATTAATCCGCATTGGAAAGTTTGCTATTACATCCAGTAATGCGTTACTATCACAATCCAAATGCTCCTGAAGATCATCTAGAGTGGTTATGCTGTTCTGTAAAATTACTTGCCAAGGTTCCATGGCTGGCTATTATGGGGCAGAGAAGAGCACTTGTCAATTGCACATTTTCTTTTGATACCAAGAAGGGGACTGAGGATGTCTACAAATCTGTATAGGTTTAAATACGATGAGTATGGAAATACACGGGAAATTATTGTTTATGCCAGCGGGGCCGCCGCTCGCTCCTGTAGCTATATAAACAAAGGTACGGCATTTAGCCTTGAGGAAAGAAAATCTCTTGGCCTGGAGGCAACGCTTCCCCCAGGCCTCAGAAACCTTGAGGGACAGGTAGAAAGTTCCCGCACCAAGGTGAATGAGAAGATTGATGACATCGAAAAATTTATTTTTATTCGTTCGATGTTTGATCGAAACGCAACACTTGCTCACGCTCTCATAAAAAGTGACATAAAAAAGTATATAAAAATCATTTACACCCCTACCATAGGTTTGGCCGTTCAAAAATACTCTTCAATGTTCAGGCAAGCAAACGGCCTTCATTTTTATCCAGGCAATATCGATGGAGCTGAAGATATTTTAAGAAGATTCGCTCACCGGGATATAAGAGTGGCTGTGGTGACCGATAACCAAGGAGTCCTCGGTATTGGAGATCAGGGCGCTGGTGGAATTGCCGTCTGTCTTGGCAAGTTGATGCTCTATACCCAAGGTGCAGGCGTAGCTCCCTGGCACTGTTTGCCTATCTCCCTTGATGTCGGAACTAATAATGAAAAACTTCTTGCCGACAATAAATACCTGGGTTGGCGGCACAGGCGATTGGAAGGTGAAGAATATTTATCGTTTGTCGGAAGATTTGTCAGAGCATTTCGAAATGTCTTTCCTAATGCCCTTTGCCAGTGGGAAGATTTCTCGCAGCAAAATGCTTTTAGTATTCGAGATACCTTCGTTGATGAATTGATCTCTTTTAATGATGATATTCAAGGCACTGGGGCCGTTGCCCTGGCCGCTATTTTATCGGCCATGAAAATCAAAAAAGAACACCTCGTCGATCAGAGAATTCTCATTCATGGCGGTGGTGCCGGGGGGGTTGGGATCGGAGAGCAGATTATGAATGCAATGATTGAGGAAGGTCTCTCGGAGAAAGAGGCATTGAAACGTATCTTCATGATTGATTCAAAAGGGCTTATTACCAGCTCGAATAAAAGAGAGCTCTATAAAAAGAAATTCGCCAAAGACAAGGCCAGTCATCCTTGGCTCAATGAGATTGATAAAATCGACATCCCGGGAATTATCAGAAAGGCAAATATCACCACCCTTATTGGCACGACTGGTCAGGATTTCTTTTTTAACGAAGAGGCCATAAAAGAGATCAAGAAAAACACCAAGCGGCCGCTTATCCTGCCCCTCTTTCAACATATTTCGACTCCGCAGGTTTTTTGTCAGAATATCAGTAAGTGGAGTGAAGAAGGACTTCTTATTGCCACCGGCAATCCCTGCGATAGCATGGAGGTGCTTGAGAAAGACTACCACATTGGTCAATGCAATAACGCTTTTGTTTTTCCGGGTGTTGGGCTGGGAGTGCTGGCTTCAGGAGCGCGGGAAGTGCTGCCGGAATTTTTTACCGTGGCAGCCAAGGCAATCTCGGAAATGATGACCCCGGAACAACTCGAGCAGGGGAGGTTGATGCCTCCCATCAATGATATTCGCAAGGTAGGAAAAAATGTGGCCCTGGCAGTGGCTATGTGTGCTGTAAAACACGGAGTCAGCAGACCCTGTGTGTATTCCGATTTCCAGCATAACAATGATGAAGCGAGAATGAGAAAAATAATTGACAGGATCAGGTGGAATCCTGAATACCTCCCTCTCGTTTCGATGTAAACAGGAAAGCCCCCTGTACATCAAAGGTACAGGGGGCTTTTTATAGCTATTATTAAGTTATTTAACACCCCACAAGGGGTATAAGTGCCTTTCGCAGAATATTTACTTGTTTTTTATGAATGAAAATATTCTGTAAGGCACTAAATCTTCTGAACATTGTCAGCGGCAGGACCTTTCGGGCCATCAACTATCTGAAAAGATACCCGGGAACCCTCTTCAAGGGACTTGAATCCTTCAGATTTGATAGCGGAATAATGTACAAAAACATCTTGTCCACCATCTTGTTCGATAAAGCCAAAACCTTTCGCATCATTAAACCACTTCACTGTTCCTTCTGCCATTGTACTACTCCTTTTACCCTCGGTTCAATTTCGAACCGTTAATATTTTCCGACCACTCGCTGGTCAGACATCGTTTGTTGCGTTGACATAAAGAAAGCACTCCTTCAGCCCTTAAGTTGGCTTGTGCATTCATTAAATCGCTAATACATAACTATCCTGCCACACCAATCCGTTTAGCATATTTGTCATGTAATAGCAATAAAATATTTCCAAAAAATCTGAGATAATAGGAGGATAGGATTTTTTATATTGTTTATTTCCCACTGGTTTTTCAACATTGCACATCCACATCAAAATAGAGTGATAAAGGATAGGCTGCCGCTGACAAACACGATAAATGGTTGACACTCGAATTGCCTGGGGTATAAGTTTAGCGTTTGAGTGTGAGGCCCTGTTTCCCTTCTGTTATAATTGAATATTTTTTAAACGGTGTCAAAAACGGTGTATCCTGATTATCCTTTTCCATCCCACTACCTGGAACTCGAGGGTGGACGACTGCATTATATTGATGAAGGCGCAGGACCTGTTATTGTCATGGTTCATGGCAATCCGACCTGGTCATATTATTTCAGGCATCTCATTTCCCTGTTGAAAGAAAATCACAGGGTTATTGCTATCGACCATATGGGCTGCGGGCTTTCGGATAAACCACAGGACTATTCATATTGTCTTGCTCAGCACATTGAAAATCTCGAATGTTTGCTGACACATCTGCAAATTAACCGTTTTTCGCTCGTTGTCCATGACTGGGGCGGCGCAATAGGAATGGGATGTGCTGTTAACCATTGCGGCAGTATCGAGAAAATAATGGTGATGAATTCTGCCGCTTTTCGTTCTGCCAGGATACCATTGCGAATACAGTTCTGTCGCCTGCCGGTTGTAGGAGAAGTGATTGTCCGGTTATTTAATGGCTTTGCCTGGCCTGCCCAGTTTATGGCGGTTAAAAAGAAAATGGCTTCGGATATAGCAAAGGCGTATCTCGCACCCTATAACAGTTGGAAGAACCGGGTGGCTGTCTATCGGTTTGTACGTGATATTCCACTTCATCCAACTCACAAAAGCTATGCAACGCTGGTTAATATTGAGCAAGGGCTCACCTATCTGAATGATCCGGCTATTCCCCTGCTGATTATCTGGGGCGGCGCGGATTTCTGTTTCAATGATCAATTCTTTCTGGAATGGAAAAAACGCTTTCCTGACGCTGAAAATCACTATTTCCAGGATGGCGGGCATTATATCCTTGAAGATAAACTCACAGATATCCTTCCCATTGCAAAATCGTTTTTTCGGGTTTGAGTGTTCAGGAGAAGAGAGGTGACAATTAATATAGCCGAAACTTTTGTCGGTATTACCAAGGAGCATGGTGAGCAAATAGCAGTGATAGATGCTCGGACCGAGGAAAAAGTCTCCTTTATAGAGCTAAATGGCAGAGCTGACACCTATGCGAATTATTTTGCACGGGAAGGTCTCGGTCCAGGAGATATTGCTATCCTGATGGTGACTCCGTCTGTCGACTTTATATGCCTTACCTTGGCACTCTTCAAGGTCGGTACCCCCATTGTACTTATAGACCCTGGAATGGGTTATAAAAACCTGTTGCGGTGCATTGAAAGAGTTAAACCAAAATTTCTCATAGGTATTCCAAAGGCCATAATATTCTCAAAGCTCTTTCCAAAACCTTTTAAGACGGTTGAGAAGGTATTTTGTTGCGGAAAATCTTTTGGGCTGTTGGGCCCTGATATAACAAAAGACATTCAAAGCGGTGGAGTAGAATATCCGGTTTATCAACCCACAAAAACTGACCTTGCGGCAATAATTTTTACCACAGGTTCTACTGGTCCTCCGAAAGGGGTGCGGTATGAACATTCGATTTTCAGTGCACAAATGCGCTTAATAAAAGAGTACTATGCCATTGGCCCAGGTGATGTTGATCAACCTGCATTTCCACTTTTTGCCCTCTTCTCTGCAGCACTTGGGGCCTGTTCTGTCATACCGGATATGGATCCGACTAAACCGGCAAGGGTGGATCCGATAAAATTTATTGACTCCATACAAAAATATAAGGTGACCTATTCTTTTGGTTCCCCTGCTATCTGGAATGTGGTGAGCAGCTATTGTCTTCAACAGGGGATAGTTCTTGATTCAGTCCAAAAGGTTTTGATGGCCGGAGCCCCGGTACCCTATGAACTTATGAAAAGGGTGCGCGATATACTCCCTGCAGGCGCCTCAGTCTTTACCCCATACGGTGCCACGGAGAGTTTGCCTATTGTCTCAATTGAAGGTGGGGAAATAGTCTCCGAAACCTGGGAACAGAGTCGGTTGGGGATGGGAACCTGTGTCGGTCGGGCGTTGCCTGGAATTGAGATTAAAATTATAGCAATATCCGATGAGCCTCTACCCCGATTGACGAAGGATATGCTGGTAGAAAACGGTCAAATTGGAGAAATAATTGTCCGCGGTGATGTAGTAACCAAAGCGTATTTGAACAATCCAGAGGAAACCAAACTGGCAAAGATTAAAGACGGTGACACTTTTTGGCATCGGATGGGTGATGTCGGCTATTTAGATAACGTTGGCCGTCTCTGGTTTTGCGGCAGGCGGGCCCATCGAGTAGTAACAAAAAACAGAACGCTTTTTTCCGTTCCATGTGAGGCGATAATTAATGAGCATCCTGATGTGTATCGATCCGCTCTGGTTGGCGTAAAAAATTATGACGCGGGGAGTGCTGCTGTTCCGGTTATTATTGTTGAGCCGAAAAGAAACAGGATTATCAACAAGAAGACGTTAATAGAAGAAGTTAAACAGAGAGCTGGACAGTCAGAACTTACCTTAGAAATTGACCATTTCCTGATTCATAAAAATTTCCCTGTCGATATCAGGCATAACGCAAAAATATTTCGAGAAAAACTGGCATTATGGGCACAAAAGAAAATTTTTCCCTGTCGATAAAAAAGGCACTGGTTACTGGTGGAGGCGGATTTGTTGGAAAGGCCGTAGTCAAAAGACTTCTCGATCTTGGTGTGGAAACGTTGGTTCTTGGTAGACATCACTATCCAGAGATCGAGTCACTTGGGGGCAGGTGTATTGTCGGCAATGTTTGTGATACGGGGATTATGGATCACGCCACCGAAGGTGTTGATATTGTTTTCCATGTTGCAGCTCTTGCTGGTATTTGGGGAGCCTGGAAAAAATATTATACAACAAATGTGCTCGGTACTGAAAATGTTGTCGAAAGCTGCCGAAAAAATAGTGTGCCCCTGCTGGTGCACACATCCACTCCTTCAGTGGTGTTTAACAGGACAGACATCAAAGGAGGGGACGAAAGTCTGCCGTATGCCACCGAGTATCTCTGCCATTATGCAAGAAGTAAGGTTATGGCGGAACGGACCGTGCTTGGTGCAAATGGGCTCAATCTTGCAACATGTGCCATTCGTCCGCACCTTATCTGGGGACCGGGCGATCCACATCTTCTACCGCGACTCCTTGAGAGTGGACGCAATAAAATACTCAAAAGGGTAGGGGACGGTTCCAATATGGTTGATATTTCGTATATTGATAATGTAGCTCATGCCCATATCCTTGCAGCTAAAAATTTATCCGAGGGAGCAACAGCTGCAGGCAAACCATATTTTATCAGTCAAGGAGAACCGGTAAAGCTCTGGGATTGGATAAATGAGTTATTTGTTGCTATGGATATTGACAAGGTTCAGGCAGCGCTCTCATTTCCTCTGGCATATCGGCTTGGTGGAATCCTGGAAGCTCTTTACAAAATTACAGGAATAGAAAAAGAGCCCAAAATGACACGTTTTTTAGCTGAACAATTGGCTAAATCGCACTATTTTTCAATAAAAAATGCTCAAAACGATTTGGGGTACGAACCTGTCGTTTCTAAAACAGAAGGACTAAAGAGGACAGTACAATGGCTAAAGGCGAAATGACAAGAATTCATAGGAAAGGGTTTGTCTGGTTTCTAATTTTCGTGTTTTGTCAGTTTTGTGCAGTGGCGCCGGCCTCGGCTTTTTCCATCGGTGACGAACGAGAGGTCGGAGAGAAATTGCTCTACTCTGTGCGATCTTCTTTTAAGCTGATCGATGACCCCGATATCACCCAGTATATAACCAAACTGGGCCAGAGTGTACTGGAAGTAGCCGGAATTCAATATTTTGATTACCATTTTTTTGTCATAAATAACAAAGAGTTCAATGCATTCGCCGCACCGTCCGGTTTGATCTTCGTTCACTCGGGTTTGATTGAGATGATGAATTCTGAAGACGAACTGACTTCCGTTCTGGCCCATGAAGTTGGGCATATCGTCAAGCGTCATCTCGCATCCAGGGTAGAAAAAGGGAAATATACTACTGTTGCGTCGTTTGGCCTGGCTCTGGCAGCATTGGCTTTTGGCGGGGCTGCCACACCTGTTCTTTTAACAGGTGCCCTGGCAACTGGACAAAGTTTTAACCTGCATTTCAGTCGGCAGGATGAAGAAGAAGCAGACCTATTAGCCTATGGTTGGTTGAAAAAGCTCCATCGAAATCCGGAAGGAGAAGTGAAAATGCTGGAATCGATGCGACGGATCGCTCGATATCGTAGTGAGCAGCCCCCGCAGTATTTACTTACTCACCCCAATCCTGAAGAACGTCTGAGTTACATAGAGTCATTGCTGGATAATGATAGGAAAGATCTCAAGGCCACAACAAAAATCGCTGATAATTTCGATTTTTTCCGTTTTAAATACCGCGTTCTTGCCAAAGCAAAAGAGCCCCAGGATCTCAAGGCCTTCCTTGCGACCGTCATAGCAGATAGTAGATCCAGTGAATTTATGAAGAGTATGGCATATTACGGACTGTCTCAAGTAGCGCTAAACGAGAATGACTACAGTAAGAGCATGGCCTCCCTGGAAAAAGTGATAACGCATTTCCCCGACAAGAATATTCTCATGGTTGACATGGGAAATATCGAATTTGCAGAAGGGAAATTTGAAGATGCTGAGAGAACTCTCAGAAAGGCTTTGAAGGTTAATGGTGCAGATATGTACGCCACTTTCATCCTGGCCAGGTTGCTATACAGGACCGGTCGCAGCAGTGAGGCTGAAAAATATCTTCAGACAGTGAAGTATGAATTACCGGAATACCCCCAAGTATATTTCGAGCTGGGGCAAATTGCCTCTGACCATAAACTGGCCGGAAATTCTAACTTTTACCTCGGGAAGTATAATCTTTATGAAGGGGATTTAAAAGAGGCCGGGCTAAATTTTAGAAATGCGTTGCGCTCAGACACCTTACCCGAAAAAATGAAAGAGGAGAGCAAAGAACTCCTTAAAAAGATTAAAAAATTGGAAGATTAAACGAGATAGATTTAATTCCGTTGAGCTGGAATATTCTATGGAACTAACCTCGGTAAACGGGAAGAAAGCCGGGACTCAGTTCAGTCCCCCTCAAAGCATGGGGATTATAAAGAATCCCCCTCACAGCATGGGGACTAAAAAGAGTACCCCCTTGAGGGGAGCTCTGTTTAGTACTTGCTTGACGGGTATAAGTACCTTGAGACAGATTATTTTCTTGCAAAAAAACAAGAAAATAATCTGTAAGGTACTAAAGACAATATAGCTCTAGCTGCTGTTTTAATGTGGCCAAATCAGGAGCGGTGAAAATTTTTTGGCGAAGAGTTGAACTTCCATGTAAGCCTTTGAAGTAACGACACATGTGGTTTTTAATATAGCCGAGAACCCTTTCCGCCGGCAGAAATTTTTCTATTAAAGCAAGATGGGATTTGGCACCAATTATAATCTCGTTCACCTCATCCGGTCGTCCGGTTTCCTGAAAAACCCATGGGTTTCCAAGGGCAGCACGTCCTATCATCACCCCGTCACACCCAGTTTCGTCCATCATTCGTCGGCCATCCGAACAAGAAAAGACATCACCATTTCCGATTACCGGAATGGAGACTGCTTTTTTTACTTCAGAGATGATTTCCCTGTTAATGAGACCGGCAAAGCCCTGAGACCAGGTCCTGGCATGAACTGTAATTGCTGCGGCTCCTGTATCTTCCAGCATTTTGGCAAATGCAGGTGCATTAATTGAGTGGCTGTCTTTTCCCGATCGTATTTTGACGGTAACCGGTATAGACACTCTCGATACGATCTTAGACAGAATAGATTTCGCCAGATTAGAATCTGTCATCAGCGCAGCACCGGCGCCTCTTTTGGTGACTTTTCTCACCGGACAACCCATATTGATATCGAGCATATCCGGATTTAAAGAGGCCATGATCTCGGCAGCGTCCGCCATTACCTCCGGATCTGAACCAAATAGCTGGTATGCTACAGGTCTTTCTTCCGGAACAGAAGCGAGCATCTTCAAAGTGTTTGGCTGCCGGTAGACAAGCCCGTGGCAACTGATCATTTCAGAAACGCAATATCCGGCTCCAAATTGACGGCAAAGGAGTCGAAACGGAAGATCGCTATATCCGGCTAGTGGTGCGAGAACAAAAGGAGACGCAAATGATAAATGATCTATATGAAGCATGGCTAAGGCACTAACCCCGATGAATTGAAAAAAAATTTCAGGATGTTGCTCGATTGATCTTGAGGATAGTTAGCAGAAGAAAGGGAGAGTAATTATGTCGCTCTGCCTTTCTTCTAAAAAAACATTTCTATAATTTAGGTAATTCTCTAACAGTTCGTTGGTATATTTTTTTAGAGAGGTCTTCAATAATGGTCTTCAGTGCCTTTCTTTCATTGTCGAGATTAGAGGAAACATTTGTCGATACCAGGTATTCCTCTGTCCAGATTTCATCAGGCATTTCAAGCACAATCTTTTTAGTTGAAATTTCCTTGAGGATATACCGAACCCTGAGTAGCACCTGCACTTCAGTGGTTCTGCTGTTTGCACCATAAGATAAACTTGGTAGCTCCAAGGATATTATTTCACCAGCCAGAATAAGATCTGCGCCTTCTTTTTTTCTCACTGTAGAGATGGAGCTCGAGTTTTGGAACCATCTTGTCAAGGATCTATATATTTGCGAATCAAGTCCCAACTCACTGGTTCTGTTCTTCCATTCAGTAAGATAGATGGATTTGGACGGGCCAGTATAAATGTTTGGGTTATGGTACCCACAGGCAGTGGCTATTAAAACTACAATTAATAGGGGGAAAAATCTCCAGGCTTTTTTCACTTCAATTCTCCTGTATCGCAGACAAATATATCTATTATTCAAGTAGCTTCAAGACTAAAAACAGTAGTATCAAACCACGATATTCACAAGCTTCTTTTTCACGACAATAGTCTTCTTAATTGCTTTTCCATCAATAAACTTAATGGTATTATCATCAGCTAAGGCTTGTTGAATCAAAACTTCATCGGCGATATCGGCCGAAACTTCAAGGCGCGAACGTACCTTTCCGTTGACCTGTATAACAATGGTGAACAGTTCTTCTTTTGCGGCTTCAGCGTCGAACACCGGCCAACACTCATTTTCTATGGAATCGCTGTTACCGATTTTTTGCCACATTTCGGCGGAGAAATGAGGAACCATTGGTGACAGCATGAGCAAAAGAACGGAAATTGCCTGGCGGATAACCTGCGGCTCCGCATTCTGTTGGTTGTGTTCTCCAGGAGAAGAAGCCGAAAGAACATTGAAAAGCTCCATCATCGCACTAATAGCAGTATTAAAATGAAAATTCTGTTCGATATTTTCAGTTACCCGTTTAATCGTCTGATGGGTTTTTCGATGCAAAATCTTGCCCTGTTCACTCAATTGCGCTGGGATCTCTGTTGAACAATCGAGAGATTCGCCGTTTAGAAGTATCAATCTGTACACTCTGTTTAAAAAGCGAGAAGATCCTTCAACGCCCTGGGCACTCCACTCCAAATCCCTTTCCGGCGGGGCGGCGAAGAGGCTGAACAGTCTGACCGTGTCGGCTCCATACTCCAAGATGAGGTCATTTGGATCGACAACATTACCTTTTGACTTGGACATCTTTTTACCATCTTTAATAACCATGCCCTGGGTAAGCAGGTTGGTAAACGGCTCATCTATCTCGAGATGACCAAGGTCCCGCAAAACTTTGGTGAAAAATCGGGAATAGAGCAAGTGGAGGATAGCATGTTCGACACCACCAATATACTGGTCTACGGGGAGCCAGTATGCTGCCTTGGCCTTTTCGAGAGGCGATTCAGTAAACCGCGGACAGGTGTATCTGGCAAAATACCAGGACGATTCCATGAATGTATCCATGGTGTCTGTTTCTCTTTTCGCGGCTTTACCGCACTTCGGGCAATTGGTAGTGATAAATGACGGGCGCTGGTGCAGAGGAAGGCACGCGCTGCCCATTTCGGTGTCTTCAGGCAGTACTACAGGCAATTCACTTGCCGGCACGGGCTGAACGCCACAATCGTCACAATGGATCATGGGAATGGGAGCTCCCCAGTAACGCTGTCTAGATATCCCCCAATCCCTTAGTCTATAGGTAATGTGAGCTGAGCCGAATCGCTTCTCTTCGGCATATTTGATTATTACTGCTTGGGCATCGAAAGAATCCATTCCGCTGAACCGGCCGGAATTATGCAACACACCTGGAACTGTAGACGCTTGTTCCATGGTAGCCGGATCAAGTTCAACATTGGCGGGGATGACAACCGGAGTGATTTTTAGACCATACTTTTGGGCAAATTCAAAATCCCTCTCGTCGTGAGCTGGTACGGCCATTACGGCTCCGGTGCCATACTCAATCAAGACAAAGTTTGCCACATAGATGGGTATAATTTCCCCGTTAAATGGATTTATACAATACCTTCCGGTAAAGATGCCTCGTTTCTCCAACTCTTCCTGGACGGATTGTCGCTGCTTTTGGGTCAGAATTTCCTGAATGAATTCACGAATCTCGCTTTCTCTATCGGTGCCACCAATAAGGGTGTCGATCAAAGGATGTTCGGCCGCAAGTGACATAAAAGTAACGCCGAAGATGGTATCCGGTCTGGTTGTAAAAATTGAAATTTTGCAGTCCAGACCATCGACTGCAAAGTCGCAGGTGAGGCCGGTGGATTTGCCTATCCAGTTGCGCTGCATAGTCAGTACTTTTTCAGGCCATCCCTTGAGTTGGTCGAGATCACTGAGCAGTTCTTCCGCATAATCGGTAATTTTAAAGAACCAGCCGTTCATCTTTCTTGGATAAACAGGCTCGTCACAACGCCAACATGCTCCGTCAATGACTTGTTCGTTGGCAAGAACCGTCTGGCATGACTCACACCAGTTCACGGTTGTAACCTTTTGATAAACAATTCCCTTTTTATACATCTCAATAAAAAGAAGCTGTTCCCAACGATAGTACTTCGGATTGCAGGTAGCAATTTCCCGAGCCCAGTCATACGAAAGGCCGAGCTGACGCAGTTGGTTACGCATATAATCAATATTTGCGTATGTCCAGGTGGCGGGATGACTGTTGTTTTTCTGTGCAGCGTTCTCAGCCGGCAGGCCAAAAGCATCCCAACCCATTGGATGCAGGACGTTGTACCCGCGCATTCTTTTGTATCTCGCAACTACATCGCCAATTGAATAGTTACGAACATGGCCCATATGTATCCGACCGGAAGGATAGGGAAACATTTCCAGTACATAATATTTCTCTTTGGAATCGTCTTCTGTGACTTTATAAACCTCACCCTCCTCCCACAGTGATTGCCATTTTTTTTCAATGGTTTTAAAATCGTATTTCTTTGAAATGGCGCTGTTTTCGGTCATTGAATTGCCTCATAATGCGGTTGTTATTGTTATTGCAGTCTTTTTTCTATGGGGAGAAATGATGCCTCAGTGCCTTAAAGATTATTTCCGTTCATAAAAACAAGAAAACCAATCTGCAAATGGCACTTATACCCCTCAGGGTATTAAACAGAGTCACCAACAAAGTATGAGCACTAAAAAGAGCCCCTCTTTTGGGGTGTTAGATAAACCCTTGCTGGTCATCTAACCTGCTCATGTTTTCAAACATGGTAAATTCTTTAATAAATGTCAATCGCGCAACGCCTGTTGGCCCATTTCTCTGCTTGCCGATAATTATTTCAGCGCCCCCAGGGTCGGCAGAATCTTCTTTGTTGTACACTTCATCTCGGTAGATGAAGCATATAACATCAGCATCCTGCTCAATAGCACCTGATTCGCGAAGATCGGACATCATGGGACGTTTATCGGTACGGCTTTCCAGGCCCCTGTTGAGCTGAGACAGGGCCATAACCGGAATACTGTGTTCTTTAGCCAGTGCCTTCAAAGAACGGGAAATATCACTGATCTCCTGAGTCCTGTTCTCTGTGCTTCGACCACGCATGAGCTGGAGATAATCGACAACAATCAGGCCTATATCGTGCTGTGATGCAAGTCTTCTGACTTTTGCGCGCATTTCCAGTACCGAGATTGCCGGGGTGTCGTCGATAAAAATTGGCGCTTCCGATAACATACCAACAGCCCTGGTGAGTTTCGGCCAATCTTCACTGTGCATATTCCCCGTTCTAATTCGTTGGGAGTCTATTCGTCCAACCGAACTCAGCAAACGCATAACTAACTGTTCTTTCGACATTTCCAGGCTAAAAACCGCCACCCCTGTTTTTTCAACAAGTGCAGCATGTTGAGCGATGTTCATAGCAAAGGAGGTCTTGCCCATGGATGGTCGTGCAGCAATTATAATAAGATCGGATGGCTGTAGGCCTGCAGTCATTTTATCGATTTGGTTATAGCCTGTTGGAACCCCGGTTATAAATTCCTTTCTTTTGAAAAGCTGTTCAACTGTGGCGAAGGCCTTAGGAACAATAGATTTTATATGGGTGAAATACTTATCTCCCTTACTCCCTGCAATATCAAAAATCGCCTGCTCTGCCTCATCAACCAGTATATCGATATCATTTTGTTCTTCATAGCATCTGGCAGCTATATTGGTGTTTACCGAGATGAGCCGTCGAAGTATCGACTTTTCACGAATTATTTTTGCGTAACTTGCTACATTGGCAGTTACCGGAACGATTGAGGTTAAAGAAGCCAGATAGGTCGGTCCCCCGGCAAGTTCTAGTTTGTTAGCATTTTTAAGCGAGTTTGAGACGGTAAGCAGATCCTGCGGCTCATTTTTTTCAAAAAGGTCAATCATCGCCTCATAAATAAGGCGATGATTATTTTTGTAAAAATCGTTGGGGGTAAGAATTTCCAGAACAGTGCCAAGTAGGTCGGATTTGAGGAGTACCGACCCAAGAACCGCTTGTTCAGCTTCAATATTTTGTGGTGGAATTCCGGAGGGAACTATTGATCGGGCTGGGTCTGGAATGTGTTGAAAGTCATTCATTATTGGCCAAAAAGAAAAAGTCTTGCCTAGATCAGGTCAACAGGTAGCTTACAAGCCTTAGAAAACAACATTAAACAGAAACACACCTAGAAGGTCAAGCCCCTAGGTGTGTTTCTGTCTTCAAATAACTGCAAAAGAATCTTGCAACCGCGCCCGTCTAAGAGATCGCCTATAATTGAAACAATTTTAGTTTGTCTTGATAGGTACGACATTTAAGGTGAATTCAGCCATTACATTGAAACCAACCTTCACCTGGACCTTCGATTCCCCGAGAGTCTTGATAGGCTCACTGAGGAGAATCTGTCTTTTATCCAATGTGATATTGAGCTCAGCAAGTTTTGTGCAAATATCTGCGGTCGTGACGGAGCCGAAAAGACGTTCATCGATACCGGCGAGTTGTTCGATAACTACTGTGAGGCCAGTGATTTTCTTGGCAATTCCCTCGGCTTGTTTTTGATTTTGAGCACGACGGGCTTCGATTGCTGCTTTATCCCGTTCCAGAAGAGAAAGGTTTGCCGATGTAGCAAGAACGGCTTTGCCCTGAGGGAGAAGATAGTTACGACCGTATCCGGGTTTAACGGTTACCACATCGCCTTCTAGGCCGAGGGAGCCAATTGTTTCTTTTAAAATAAGTTCCATATTTTTAAACTCCTATGAATATAGGTCTTATAAACCTGCACGTTGATACCAGTATCACAGAGCAAGTTAATTTATAACTTAGGTTGATTTACTGTATCCAGTTTCAATTTTCGAAAATCAAACCAGATATCAGCTAGTCCGAAGACTAGAAGGATTAATGTTCCAACCGACTGAAAAATCATCATAACATAAAAAAATGATCTGAGCAGCAGGGGCACATTCCATTTGTTCATAAAAAAAACAGCAATTGCCACACCCTGAAAACAGTAAACAATACTTAACAAAACGAGACTGTTGATCCCAATGGTTCTAAAAGGTTGGATGGGCAAAATAGAAAGTATGCCGGCACCGATTACAGCCCAAATGATTTTTTCCGGCAATTGCCAATATCTATAACCTATCCATGGTGCATTTCCGCTGGTCTTAAGCAGAAGCATATTACCTACCACCATTGTAAACCAAGTGATAATCAGAACAAAACCACCAAGAATTGATGGCAATATCATTGGAACAATTACCCTCATCCTGCTGAGTGTGGCTTCAAGCATCAGCAGGGTGTCTGCCGAAATATCCTTGCTTTGTCGGTAATAGGTTATTGCTTCTCCAATTCCATCGTCTAATGACCTGACAATCTGTCCGTATGCCGACATTTCCGAACCAAACGAAAGAACACTAAAGATGATTATCCAGCCAAAAGCAAGAGTAAGGGAACCCTTCAACCCACTCAAGGGCGGAGAATCGTGCTGCTCTGCCGAAAAAAAAAGTACATATCCGGAAAGCAGCAGGATAAAGGAGAAGACAAAAAGGTCAAAATTATTTAGCAGAAGATACATTGCCAGGGAAATCACAACGGCTATAATAAGCAGCCGTTTTCCTGTATGTCCTCCGTAGCTGCCCAGCATGTAAAAGGCTACCAAAGGCAAAAATAAATGTGACCAGCCAAACAGGGACCAATCCAATCCTGGGAGGACAATTACCAGGGAAGCAAGGAGAATCGTACGAATGATTCCACCTATCTTTAGTTGTTTATTTCCCTGATTAGCCACCTTGTGTTTTCCTTACAGTTTCCCAGCAATTATCCTTGAGTTGATCCTGAATAGGGTAAAAAGGCAATCTGTCTTGCCTGCTTGATAGCTTCACACAGCTGACGCTGATGAGTAGCGCAAGTGCCGACAATACGGCGAGGTATGATTTTACCTCGTTCAGAAACAAAACTTCTAAGGGTTTTTATATCTTTGTAGTTAATAAGCAGTTCTTTTTCGCCGCAGAAACGACAAGATTTTCTACGAGTAAACAGTTTTTTTTGTGGTCTTTGTGCCATAACGATACCCTCCAGGGTAAAATATCTTGAGAACCTTCTGAGTGACTATTACTCTGTGTCTTCAGTGGTATTCTCATCACCAGAATCACCAGAATCATCAGAATCGGTTTCATCACCATCGAGCAAGGCAGTATTTTTTTCGGATATTCTTGCGATTGCCTCCTGAATGCCCTCTTCGTCGATGGAGATAGCAGTCTTGATGGTCAGATATTTCATTACACTATCATCAATTCTGAATTTTCGTTCGATTTCTGCGACAGCTGCTGGAGTTCCGGCATAGTCACAATAGACATAGTAACCTAGACTCTCTTTTTTAATAAGATAAGCCAGTTTTTTCATGCCCCACCTAGCCATCTCGATAATGGTTCCGTTTTCATCGAGAATGATTTTAGTAGTGTTTTCTACGACTTTATTGATCTCATCTTCCCCAATATTGGGTCGAAGTATAAAGATCGTTTCATACCTGCGCATGCGTTCCTCCTCGTGGACGTATGTTTTTTTTGCGGGAGAATTGATACCGCAATTTTCGGCCCTCGCGCTTTGTTTTACTATCGGCAGAGAGCAAGAAGGGTATAATAACACGCTGTTATTATACATATACTGGAGGTTTAGTCAAAAAAACAACAATGCAGTTTGCCTCACAGTAAAAAGCTGACTATAATACATAAGTGGAGCGATTGTGTCAAAGGGTATTTTTCTTCTTTTCCTCAGCCTTGATAGCCGCCCACTGAATTGCTAGTTGCTCTTCGTTGTCATAGGGTTGTCCGGCAAAGACATGAGGATGACGACGAATGAGTTTTTCATTGATTGTATGGATGACATCTGAAAGAGTAAAAATCTCGTGATCGGTGTGTATCTCAGAAATCATAACTATCAAATAGAGAAGATCGCCAAGCTCCTCACATATATTAACATGGTCATCGTTTTGTATTGCAATTACAAGTTCTTCGCATTCCGATTTGAGGTACTTGAGCAGGGAAGAAGGTGACTGTCTTTTATCCCAAGGGCAACCATTGATTCCCCTTAGGGCTTTGATGGTCGAAACGAGTTCAGGTAATCCAAGATTATTGTTTGTCATTTGGTATGAATATGCTAGGAAATGATTGGTCCAATAAATTTCACAAAAAAGATAAAGAAACCGAAAACTCAGCAGCTTTTTTTGAATTCACGCAAAAAAAAAGAGTTGACATTGTGCTGCTGACGAACTAATTAGCTTTACTGGAAGGTATTGTCAGGTTTTGAGTGTTTCCAACTGTTCACGATACCATCTTTTTTGAAAATGTACATTTCTTTAAAAGTGTACATTTCAATGTGGGACAAGGGTCCTTCGCTGAACAATCTGTATCAATAAATTACTGAGGTGTGTTTATGGAAGATGACAAGAAACAAAAACTGCTGCTTGAAAAGCATAAGGATATTGCAAGGATAGACCAAGAATCAAAACGGACACACGGTTGGTATGTCAGGGTAAGGTTTTTGGGAAGAACCCATTCAAAATTCTTTTCTGACAGAAAGTGTGGTGGGAGATACTCCAGCCTGTTGTCGGCAATTTCCTGGCGTGACAAGACAGAGAAGAAACTTGGAAAGGTGAGGACAAATAAACATATGGTTACCGTCAGTAACTCCGGTACTGGTGTTGTTGGAGTCCGTCTCAACGATAAACTTAATAGGTATGAAGTAAGTTGGGTAACTCATCTTGGGAAGCAGGGGAAAACCTCTGTTTCTATATCGAAACATGGGAAAAAATCTGCCTTTACAAGGGCTTGTTCTATTCGTGCCGAAAAAGAGAAAGCTCGCCTGGAATACTCCGGTTGATTCTATGTAGTTCGTATTAGTCTCATGTCCCCAGTTTGTTGAGCATTTTGAACATGTCAAGGCTACCTGGAACTATTGGGAGCATTGACTGATGATAATACCCGCTTGCTGAATATCCATTTCCTGATTTTCTGCCGGAAACCGTGCTGGAACCAAAAATTGGACAAGGTTTGAATTGTGTTGACATTTATGGAACCTTCAGGTTAAATGTAGGGTTCTTGTAATGTTACATGGTTATTTCGACAATAGAGAAGATTTACTCAAAGAGGTTCATATATGTATGCTATAGTTCGTACAGGTGGAAAACAATATCAAGTTGCGTGTGGAGATCAAGTCCGGGTGGAGAAACTCGAGGGTAATGTCGGAGACAATATTGATTTGAATGATGTGCTCATGATCGTTTCCGGTGATGATGTGAAAGTTGGTCAACCAGTTCTTGAAAATGCTAAAGTAATTGCCAAGATAGCAGAACAGGGAAGAGCAAAAAAAATCATTGTCTTCAAGAAAAAGCGACGCAAAGGGTATCGATTGAGAAATGGACATAGACAATCGTACACTGCATTAAAAATTGAAGAAATTTCCGCGTAATATTACTCTATAGGATAATTACCGGTACAAATACTATATTTTCTGTTGGAGAAAAGGAGTAGAAGATGGCTCATAAGAAAGCAGGTGGTAGTTCGAGGAACGGTCGTGACAGTGCCAGTCAACGACGAGGCGTTAAACGATTCGGCGGACAGGTGGTAAAAGCCGGCAATATTTTGGTTCGTCAGTTGGGTACGGTAATTCATCCTGGAACCAATGTCGGATGCGGACGTGATTATACGCTTTTCGCCAAGATTGAGGGTGTTGTGACATATGAAGAATTTGGTAAAAACAGAAAACGAGTCAGTATTTATCCTGTAGTCTGATCAGTACCTTTGTCCTTTTTTGTTTTACCCTCTTCATGTGGGTGCTGAAAATGCAAGAAAGGCTTTTATGAAGGTATTTACCCTGCTTGGCGGGGTTAGTTTTATCGAATATTGTTCTGTCGTGAGTTGTACAATACAATCCACTACAGAAATTTGAACTCGACCTCAATCGTGAATTGATGGTCGAGTTTTTTTTTTCAAGATTTCGGCAATTGAAGTCTTGTGGGTAGAGTTATGGCATTTATTGACGAAGCAAAATTTTTTGTGAAAGCCGGAGATGGCGGAAACGGTTGTGTAAGTTTCCACAGAGAAAAATTTGTTCCAAGAGGTGGACCAAATGGTGGAGACGGAGGAAGGGGCGGCAGTGTCTTGGTACGTGCAACGAACTCCTTAAACTCGCTGATTGACTTTCGCTATCGATCTCATTTTAAGGCAGAGAGGGGTGTTCACGGCAAGGGAAAGGATATGCATGGGAGGTCAGGAAAGGACTGTATCATTGATGTTCCTATCGGTTCGGTGATAAAAGATTCGGAAAGCGGGAAAGTGCTAGCAGACTTGGCGGTGGATGGAGAGTTTATCGTTATAGCTAAAGGTGGAGATGGCGGTATGGGAAATCCCCATTTTGCCAGTGGGACGAATCGTACTCCTAGAATAGCAACAAACGGTGAAATTGGTGAGGAGTTCTGGCTGAAGATTGAGCTCAAACTTATTGCCGATGTCGGCTTGGTAGGATTACCCAATGCCGGCAAATCAACTCTTTTATCGAAACTCTCATCAGCAAATCCTAAGATAGCTCCTTATCCATTTACAACCCTGGAACCGCAGTTGGGGGTGCTCCATCATAAATTTTATCGACCATGTATTATTGCCGATATTCCAGGTCTTGTTGAAGGAGCTCATAATGGGATTGGACTTGGACATAAATTTCTTCGCCACATCGAACGAACAAGTATGCTTCTGCACGTGATTGATGCTGCTGACGAAAATGTTGAAGTCAATTATGGAATCATTTCCAATGAATTGCTTTTATATAAAGCGGAACTGGCTGACAGAATACAGATTTTGGTATTAAATAAAAAGGATTTGGTAGACGAGTCTTCCCTCAATAAACTAGAAAAATATTTCCAACATTTGGGGCAAAATGTTATTACTATATCAGGAGTTACCGGAGAGGGCATTGATTCTCTTAAGGAACTCGTGGTAGAAGCTCTTGAACAAATAAAAAGCGATACGGACTAATCGAGTAGTATGTTGTGATATTCGCCAAATATGGAAAAAGGTAATTATATCCGTAAGCAGCACCCAAAATAGCACCCTTGAAGGGTAGTGAAGAGCATTTCGCCTTAAATTCAGATTGTCGCGTAAGTAGGCTACATGCCTGGATGAGATGGGAAAGGACAAATAGATGACACTCGAACAGGATATTATCGAATTGGCCCAAAAAGCAAAGGTTGCTTCAGCAACACTTATTGCGCTTTCAACTGAGACTAAGAATAGAGTCCTGTCGACCATGGCGGATCTCCTGATTCAAAAAAAACAGTATCTTCAAACTGAGAACAACAAGGATCTTGAGGCTGGACGTGAAAAAGGATTGTCTTCCGCCATGCTTGATAGACTGAAATTGTCTGATTCTGTTATGGATTCGATGATAACAGGACTCCGTGAGCTCTGTAGATTACAGGACCCTATCGGAAAAATAGAGGATTTCGTTAAAAGGCCAAATGGTTTGCAGGTCGGAAGAATGCGGGTTCCTCTTGGGGTAATCGCCATGATCTATGAGTCCCGTCCCAATGTTACTGTAGATGCTGCCGCTCTTTGTCTAAAGACCGGCAATGCCATAATCCTGCGCGGAGGTTCAGAGGCTATTCGTTCCAACCTCGCGCTTGTGGGTATCCTCCAGCAGGCTCTCATCGCACACAACATCGACAAAAATGCTGTGCAGATTATTTCAGTTACCGATCGACTGGCGATCACCCATCTTCTCACACTTGAGGAAGATATTGATCTTGTAATCCCGCGTGGAGGCGAAAGCTTAATCCGTTTCGTCTCTCAGGCCTCTAGAATTCCTGTGCTTAAACATTACAAGGGTGTTTGCCATCTGTATGTGGATAAAGATGCCGATTTAGCCATGGCAACACGCCTGGTCATTAATTCCAAAACCAGCAGGCCCGGAGTGTGTAATGCCCTTGAAGGACTCCTTGTTCACAACGATATTGCAGAAATATTTTTGCCGCAAGTCGTTAAGGCTTTGACATCGCTTGGAGTTGAACTGCGGGGGTGTCAAAAGAGTGTAGGAATTTCAAGGCAGATTAAACCTGCCGGAGATGAAGACTGGGGGACAGAATTCCTTGATTTGATTCTATGTGTAATGGTCGTTCAGGACTTTGAAGAAGCTAAACACTATATCCAAAAGTATGGCTCTAAGCATACTGAATCAATTGTTACAGAAAATTACAGCACTGCTCAACGATTTATAGCCGAAATCGATGCGTCTGCAGTTATGGTCAACGCATCAACGCGGTTTAATGATGGTGGACAACTTGGACTTGGCGCGGAAATTGGTATAAGCACCACCAAATTGCACGCATATGGCCCCATGGGGCTTGAGGAATTAACTACCCGTAAATTTGTCGTTTTCGGCCAAGGACAAGCTCGAGAGTGAGCTCTCAAAAAATCGGTCTGCTCGGTGGGACCTTTAATCCCGTTCATTATGGACATTTGCAACTGGCGGCGGCTGCACTCGAAGAATGCAGCCTTGATAAGGTGGTATTCATTCCCTCAGCTCAGCCGCCTCATAAGAATGGAACATTACTGACATCATTTAGACACCGGTTGGCAATGCTTGCCTTGGCCGTACAAGACGTAAATGGTTTTGAATGCAATGATATCGAAGGCACATTACCAAAACCTTCCTACACCGTTGATACTCTTCAAGTTCTTCTGCAACATTACAAAAGCGATTGCCAATTGTATTTTATGATTGGAGCAGATGCTTTTCTTGATATTTTAACCTGGAAATCACATCAGAAAGTTTTACATTCGGTAAATATCATTCTCTCTCAGAGGAGAGGATACAAAGGTGTCCAACTGTCTGAGCTGTTAAAGAAATTGGGATATAAACCGAGTGAAAGCTCATGGCATGGAGATGATGGTAAGAAGGATATTTATATATTGAAAAAAACGCCTGATGATTATAGTTCTTCCGGCATCAGGACCTCGATTGGAAAAGGAGAGTCCGTTCAACGCTTTTTGCCGGAATCCGTTATTGAATACATACAAAAAAATAAGCTTTACCAACCGCACTATTAGAGGGATCCTGTAATCACAATGGTTATCTTGGGTAAACGTCGAGTGGAACATCTTTTATGAAACAAGTAACAAAATTGAATAATTCATTAAGAATTTCAATACTCATTGTAGACGATTCTCTCGTTTTTCGAAAATTTTTAGGTGATGTCTTCGACGATTGTGCAGAGTTAATAGTCATTGGAGAAGCACAGAATGGGATTGAAGCTCTCGACATGGTACTCAAGACAAGTCCGGATGTCATTCTATTGGATATGGAAATGCCACTGATGGATGGTATGACGGCTCTGCAGCATCTTATGATCCACAGGCCGACCCCGACCATTATGTTTTCAAGTCTAACAGAAAGAGGAACCGCCAGATGTTTCGATACCATGAAAAATGGTGCAGTGGATTTCGTCTGTAAAGATTTCATATTCCAAAAGAGCAGCCTGTTGACGTACAAAAAACTCCTCATTGACAAAGTTAAAAAAGCAGCGCTTGTAAAACTTAAGGCGAGAGAACCGATCTTTGCAAAATCGTCTACAGGAAACGGTGTAGCTGAAGTTGAGCAAAGAGTGGTTTTTTGTGAAGAATGTGGCAACCGGGAGGTGGTTTCCGTTAGAAGATTCCAGCCGATTCATAGTATATGCTGTTCCCAATGTGGTGATACAATAGAACTTGGTTTGTCAACTGATTCGCCATATCGTCGAAATACACGTATTTCAGTGCTTGGCGGAGGAGAAGGAAGCTTCTTTAATTTATTGCAAATAGTTCCCCAGCTAGCCGACGATATGAGTGGTGCTTTAATTGCACTGGTCCATCAAAACATTGAACATGTCAATGCATTTGCTGAGTATCTTGATGCAATTTCCGCGATAAGAGTGATAAGGGCCAGAGAAGGAATCAATATTGAAGGTGGTAAATGCTACATTGCCTCCGGCTCTGATTTCATGAGCATTAAACCATATAGTACGCAATACACCCTGCAAAAAGTTCCAAAAGGATCGCTGAAGAGTGGACCTCTGGATATTCTTTTATCATCTGTTAGCACCGTTTTTAAAAAAAGGGCTGCTGGGATAATACTTTCTGGAGATGAAAGTGACGGAGAAAAAGGTATGTCCATACTCATGAAGAATGGCGGTGTGCAGGCCATTCTCAATGAAGAGGAGTGCTACTGTAAAAACATGGGACGTCAAATAGTGGAAAAATGTAATATTCCGAATACTTCCACACTGGATCACTTAATGGAAACGATAAGAAAAATACATTATCATGAAAGATACGATAGTGTTGCTGATGAGGCGTCTTCTTTTTAACTATTTTTTAAAATAGAACCTCTTATACAGTTCATTTCTGAGAATTGAACTGTTTGGAAAGGGGAGATGGAGTCTAATTTGGGGCAGGGAACAGAGGTACAGTCGGCTCTTTGGGAACAAAATGTTCCTCTTATGCAACAGGGTTTACACAAGGATTTGGTTAAGCTCGCGTATGAAGGTTCAGGAAAAGGTAGCCGCGTTTTTCCTTTCCGGGAGAATGTTTTTACAGCGATGCAACTGACAAGTCTTGAGGCGACGAAGGTTGTGATTATCGGCCAAGACCCCTATTTCAACGAACATCCAGGCAAAGGTCCAGAGGCCCACGGGCTGTGCTTTTCTGTGCAAGAGGGGCTACCCGTTCCACCATCTCTGCGCAACATTCTGCAAGAAATAAATAACAGCCTATACAACGGAAGGAAGGTGAGTGTCAACAGTGATCTGACCAGATGGGCCAATCAGGGGGTTCTACTTCTTAATGCCAGCCTGACAGTTATGGCCAAGCGTCCAAATTCTCATGCCAATCTCGGCTGGCATCGACTTACTGACGATATTATTGAAACCATTTCAAGGAAGAAAAATAATATCGTCTTTATGCTTTGGGGTGCATTCGCTCAAAAAAAGGACAAACTCATCGACCGGCGCAAACATCTTGTTTTGGCTACCAGCCACCCATCGCCTCTTTCTGCCCATAGAGGTTTTCTGGGGTCAGGTGTTTTCGTCAAGTGTAACGAATACCTTAAAAAACACCACATCCAACCTATAGAATGGTGAGGGGAGAGATTATTTATTCGTAAGATGATCCTTCAAGACACAAGGAATCATATCGGCCACCTCGGAAGCTAGAAAACCGGCGCCATATTTTTCATAAAGTCTATCAGCGGCTGCTCCATGCAGGTAAACTCCAGCTACTGCGGCATCTAACGGAGTTAATCCCTGACAAACAAGGGCCCCTATTACTCCACATAATACATCGCCCATTCCACCGGTTGCCATACCGGGATTACCTGTGGTGTTGATAATGGTTGAGCTATCACCTCTGGCAATTATAGTGCCTGCACCTTTAAGAATCAGAATGATTTCATGGAGGTCATTTTTAAAAAGATCGCAGCCTAATACGGCTGCATCCAGACGATTGTTTTGAATATCTTCTGTTGATTTATCGAGCAATCTGCCAAGTTCACCGGGGTGAGGAGTGAATATTCTTGGCCCAGCTGGAGAGCTCAGCCTGTCTCTGTAACTCGCAAGAATATTGAGGGCATCTGCGTCAAGGATTAGAGGGCACCGTACGCTGTGGTAGAGTTGCAGCACAAGTTCTGCTGTGTGCGGATCCTGGCCGATACCGGGTCCGATTACTACTGCCTGTTTATTCTTGATGTTGTCGGAGATTAATTGCCAATCGGCCAACGAGAGGAATTTTGAGCTTTTGGGCAGGGGAATCGTCATCGCTTCTATAAGTGTCGTTTCGAAAATATTGTTGAGATCGTGTGGTACACAGAGGCTGACAAGACCGGCACCACTTCGCAAAGAACCTCGTGCCGCGAGAACGGCAGCTCCTGTCTTTCCAGTCGATCCCGCCAGAATAAGGAGATGGCCGTGACTGCCTTTGTGGGAGGCCTTTTTGCGCAACAACGGACGAGCAAGGGTTGTGAACATGTCGGCAGTGGCAAGTTCTGTTGTTATGTTGGCCTGATGAATGGCTTCCGGTGGAATTCCAATGTCAATAATTTCCAATTTACCGGTCCAGGAAAAATTACCATGGATGAAGTGACCGGGTTTAGCACAACAGTATGTTGCCGTATAGTCGGCTCGCACACAGGTTCCCAGTATCTTTCCAGTATCGGAATCCATACCTGATGGAGTATCTACTGAAACAATTGGGGAGGTATGAGCAAAATCCGACTTATTTATGAGATTTATAACGTCGGCAAAGTGGTCAGCTACGTCTCGACAGAGGCCAATGCCAAAGATTGCATCAATCACAACATAACAGGGTAATCCTCTGGATTCGAAATGCTTGAGGAGAACAGGTATGGTTTCCACTCTTGCAGCATTATCAACTACATGAAATGGTAGCTTGAGTTTTCTAATTATGTGCAGATTAACAGCGGCGTCTCCCTTAAGGGTATCGGGATTAACGAGGAAAAAAAAGACCGGTTGACACCCCCGTTGATGTAGGTGGCGGCCAATAACCAATCCATCCCCGCCATTATTGCCCGGGCCTACAAATATCAAGGCGAAAGTGTTTTTACAGGGCCCGAGTTCATTCTCTATCATTTTAACCGTTCCAAGGCCGGCATTTTCCATGAGCACAATACTTGGAATGCCGAAATTTTCACTTGCTGAATGATCGAGAGTCTTCATTTCAAGGGCTGTAGGCAATTTCATATTGTTCTCCTTTGGTCCCAGGCCTAATATTATGCCTTTGATCTGTGGTGAATGTTTAATCGTCGATGAGTTCCTTGCAGATTATACATGGTTTAAAGCCTGCATCACGTGCAACATGAATATCTTTGAATTCCAGGGTGCAATTTTTACAATTGTAATATTCACAGATCGATAAGTGAAATTCCCTGGTTTTAACATTGCCTCTAATAATGGCTCTTTTCTTTGACAAGGTAGCCATAGTTTGTTGAACTGTAGTTTTGTCTGAAACACCCCTGATCCTGCGTATTACGCGGTGGTAAATAGCCCTGAATGGGGATAACATCGTATGAAATATTTTTTTGCAGAAAGTCGTAACGACCATGGGAATAAGTGGCTGCTCGTTGGAAATCCTGATTATCCAGAAGGTAGCGAGCACAAAGAAAATGGAGTTTGGAATCCACATTGCCAAACCTACCGGCAGGGTTCCGTTCTCAGCCAAGGTCTTGCCAAAGGTAAAAAAGATATAATAAAGGACAAAAATTGCCAGTCCAGCCTGAATACCGATAGCTTTTTTACCAGGACGCGCCTGTAGTCCAAGCGGCAGTCCTATAAGGCTTATTATGAGGCAACCAACTGGTAAAACAAGCCTTTTATGAAATTCAATAAGTGCTTTTCTCTTGTTTATAGTATCGTCCCCGGCGTGTTGTGTTTCCTTGATTAACTCCTCCATAGTCAAGGAAGTCCGATTCTGGCGAGTTTCTGAGGTTTCGGGAATCTGAAGAGGAATATTGATCTGATATTGATCGAATTGGACGATTTGCGCAGCATCAATACCTGGTTTATGCAAACTTCCATTTCTAAGAACAATGGAAACCATCATGTTTTTGAGACTGCTGTTCATCTTTCCGGTAGATGCCATAGTGACAGTGGGATTCTCAACTCCCCGCATATCGGAAACCCACACATCTGTCCATTCACCTGAACTTTTGTCAATTTTATCTACATACACAACGACATCTCCAAGGGCTTCCGTAAACGCATGTTCTTTGATGCCCTTGCTGATTTTCTCCTTTAGCAGCTGGTAGGAAAGTTGTTTCATTGCCACAGCGCTGATCGGAATCAGTTTGATTGAGACAAAGCTTGTGAGAAGGGCAATGAGAGTGGCAACAATTATTACCGGCGGCAAAATCTGGTACATGCTGATCCCGTTTGCTTTTAAAGCGAGAATTTCAGAATCGCTTGAAAGTCTGGCAAAGCCGATAGTCACTCCCATCATAGCCGCCATCGGAATCGAATAGAGAAAAATGTTCGGAAAAAGATAGGAAAAAAGGCGAATAAAGTCAGTAAAGCCTATATTGAGTTCGAGTACGAAGTTGAGAAAAGGGATGAGCTTGACTAAAAAGAAAACACAATTCATTATGAGAAAGCTCGCGAAAAACGGCCCAAGCATCTCGGTTGCCAGATAACTGTAGAGGAGTTGCGGCATTTTTGAGTAAAATTTCATGGTGACATCGGCGGTTCAACCGCAGAGGGAAAAAATATTAGGGAGTTTTGTGTTTTCCTTGTATATGCTGTATAAGGAATTGGTCTTGATCGGTCAGGATGTTGTGGTACGATCCTACTATATTTATTAATTTTATTCCAAGAAACCACGCTGCCTGCGTAAAGAAGGTAAAACATGCATTTATTTGAAACAGAAGATGGGGATAAGTGGGTTTGCATTACCTGTGGAGTTGAACAACAGGCGATGATTAGCGAGAAAAAATGGGAGTGGTGTTTTGATAAAGACGACCAGACTCTTCGTTGTTCACTCTGTAAACATCCTGATTGTGAGATTGATGATTAACAGGGTCCATTTCAAATCTGAGTAAATTCCGTCTTCTCCATCTTGCCCCACTTTCATGCCTAATCCCGACAAGCGGGACTCATTTTAATTCCTCGCAAGGGACATTCTGTTGAGTTCTCTTGCGAGGACTATTGTTCCAATGTTCTTCCCAAAAAACAAGAAACGAATTTCTAAGGTATGAAAAAGCACCTTAAAATTTCGAAGTCGTGATAGGTCCGTCGATAGTGACGTCAACCCAATGCTGGTCCCACCACTCTTTAGGAGTGACGAACACCCCATTAATCAGAACGGAAAAATGGAGATGATCACCTCCTGCCATACCCGTCGTGCCGGTTAAACCAATAACGGTTTTTTGGTCAACTGTGTCACCAAGGGAAACATTTATATGACTGAGGTGGGAATAGAGACTGAAAATTCCCTGGCCGTGATCGATCATTACCGTATTGCCATAAATACCAAGGTAGTCGGCATAAACAATTTTTCCTTTATTGGCTGCTCTCACGTCAGCTTTGCTGGTCGATGCGATATCCATACCGAGATGCACCTGGTGATCGATGACGTTCCCTTTGTAATAATAGGTTCGATGATCTGCAAAGCCGGCCCGAGTACTTCCGGGCATACGGTCAAAATGTCCTTTCCAGAACCGTTCGGGTTGAGGGCTTTTACATATCTCATTGATTTTTTTATTGTTCTGCTTTCTTATTGTAGAATTGGCGAAGAGATATTTATCGATAAATTCCCCTTGCATCTGAGGATAATATTGCTCAAATTCTGGGATCTTAGTGTTTAAAAAACCATCACTTATCGTGATGGTATCATGTTTTTGGATTGATTCCTTATAGACGGAATTGAATGGTACAACTGCAGTATTTCCGGCCAGGTCCGTTGCGGAAACATTCAATGTAGTGATCTTTCCGGTATCAAAGGGAAGGGCAAAAAAAGCGATATACGTATCTTCTCGACCGTTACCAAGAGAAAAGCCGGGATTAAACAGACCGTTCATAGTTACTCCATGGCGGCTATCCTTATCCGAAAGTCGATAAATCGCAATCCCTGTACCGCCGGGTGAGATATATTTCTCACTGTGGAGCATTTCTATTTTTGGAGGTACCGTATCCACGGTAACCTCTTTTGTCGCAATTGTTTTGTTCCCTTTCAACCAACCACGCATGGAGAAATCCGTGGCTTCAACCGTAATAGTCATGGCACCATCAGTGAAACCTTCCTTCTGTACATCGAAGGTGATAGTCCGGTTATCTTCCAGAGGGCCGACGGTGCCGGTATAAGCGATTCTTGGATAAGTGACAGAGTAGAGCAGCTTCTTTTCCTCTCCCTGACTCCCCCATATTGAAATGGTCTGAATACCACTTTTGGTATCGGTGACAGAATAATTGATATTGCCGTTCTTTCCGATAAACGCACTCGATTGTTGCAGATTAATAACCGGCGGTTCTCCTTCGAAAAAAAGAATATAAATAGCTGCTCCAGCAATCAACAGGAGAAAGAAAAAACTCGTCAATAAAAGACGAGATCCGCTTGATTTTTGTCTGTTACGTAATGCCATTGTACAACGTTGTCCTTTTGTGAATTTGTTTCAAGGAAGACCAGTGGCGTATAATTATCTTTGCCATATAATTTCATATTTTTCGATATGAAGATCCTTTGAAGGGGCGACTATAATTCTTTTTCCAATTTCTTTTTCAACTTTTGCCTTCGTCCGTTCTTCCTCATTGTTCAGCAAGTCAGCAATTCTTGGGTGTACTTGGAGAGTGATGTTACCACCCTTGTGTTTCTTCGAATTTCTATTGATCTTTCTGAATATGTCGTAACAAATTGTACGGCGAGATTTTATCATTCCTTCGCCGGCACAGTAGTGACATGGTTCACACATCAGTTGGTGCAAATTTTCACTGTTCCGTTTTCTGGTCATTTGTACGAGTCCGAACTCAGAAAGCTTCAAGATATTATTTCGGCTCTTGTCTTTTTTTACTGCTTCTTTAAATGTTGCATACAACTGTTCCCGGTGGATATCGTTTTCCATATCGATAAAATCGATAATGATAATTCCGCCAATATTTCTTAACCGCAGCTGATAAGCAATTTCGATAGCTGCTTCCATATTGGTTTTGAAAATAGTATCGCTTAGGTCACTTTTCCCGACATATCTTCCCGTATTAACATCAATTACTGACAAGGCTTCGGTGCTCTCGATAATGATATATCCCCCTGACCGAAGCCACACTTTCTTCTCGATGGCCCGTGAGATTTCCACCTCGATATTGTACGCCTCAAAGATTGGTGTACTGTCTTGATAGAGCGATATTTTGTCCAGCAGCTGCGGAGCGAAGGTTTTCACATGGCCAAGTATTTTTTCATAGGCAGTTGGATCATCGATGATAAGACTATCAACATCCATGGTGAAAAAGTCTCTAATAGAACGTAAAGTTATATCGAGATCTCTATGAACCAGCACTCGAGATTCCATGTGTTCTGCTTTGTCAATAATGTCATCCCAAAGGATCATGAGGAATTCCATGTCAGCTTCAAGTTCTTCCCTGGTTGCATGTTGGGCAACCGTGCGAACTATAAACCCTGTTCCTTGTGGTCTGATTTCTTCGATAAGGGTCTTGAGTTTTTCCCTAACCTCTTCATTCTCAATTTTTCTTGAAATACCAATATGATTGGTTTGTGGAATAAATACAAGATTGCGGCAGGGAAGCGTTATGTGACAGGTTAGCCTTGCTCCTTTTGTCCCGATGGGGTCTTTGCTTACCTGGACAAGGATATCCTGTCCCTCTTTGAGAATGTCTTCTATGTGGAGCCCCTGCCCGCGGATATGGGTGTTTGCGCAATCCGTGATACATGGATTATAGGATGAGGTGTCCGATGAAGCCACACACACGTCATCCACATAGAGAAAGCCGGTACGCTCAAGCCCAATATCGACGAAAGCAGCCTGCATACCCGGAAGAACACGGACAACCTTGCCCTTATATACATTTCCCATGAGACCCTTTTCAGTAGGTCTCTGCATGTGGAATTCGCTGAGATTTCCATCTTCTACAAGCGCAAGACGAACTTCGTAGCTTGTAGCGTTAATTAATATTTCAGTGGTCATTCTGAAGCCATTTAAATCAAAAATTGAAACTTCCATGACGGAAGGAGTATATTTTTTCAAATTTCGTAGTATACAGTATAGATAAAGATAAAAGCCATATGTAAAAATTTTATTATAAGTCTGCCAAAAAGTCCAAAAAAGATGAATAGATGTCCGGTATCAGTGATCATTCCCACATTTAACAGGGCCGTATTGCTGAAGCGCGCAGTAAATTCCGTGTTCCGTCAAACCGTTCAATGCTCAGAACTTATTATTGTTGACGATGGCTCGACGGACAACACAAAAGAATTACTCTATCATTTTTCAACGCTAGCAAGAATTCCTTTCCGGGTATACCACCAGGAAAACAAGGGGCCTGCTGCGGCTCGCAATCTTGGTATATGCAAGGCAGAATTCCCTTTCATTGCTTTTCTGGACTCCGACGATCACTGGCAAAAACGAAAACTTGAGAAACAATATCAGGCGTTAGTTGATAATTCTGAATACCATATCAGCCATACTCGTGAGATATGGTTAAGGAGAGGTTATCACTTGAATCAGAAGAAAATACATAGTCCCCGTCATGGAAACATTTTTGACCATTGTCTCCAGCTTTGCGGGGTGGGGACATCAACGGTCATGATGAAAAGAGCAATATTTGACTATGTTGGAGGGTTCGATGAGTCCCTGCCATGTTGCGAGGATTACGACTTGTGGTTGAGAGTAAGTTGTCGGTATCCTTTTTTTCTAATCGACGAACCGCTTAATGTCAAAGAAGGAGGCAGGGACGATCAGCTATCATCTCAATACAGCCTCGGCATGGATAAATGGAGGATTATCAGTATCAGAAAACTGTTGGACAGGGAAATACTTGACCATAATCTTTATCTCATGACCCTGAATGAGTTCAAAAAAAAGATTACAATATTTGGCAACGGCTGCCTGAAGCACGGGAAAACCGAGCTTGGCCGTTTTTACCTTAACCTGATACCTGTCTACGAACAGATGGCTGTGAGGAAATTTCCAGAACTCAGGGATTGTTTTAATGCATAAGCATACATGGAAGGACCCATCATACTATATTAACAAGATTTATGTTGAGGAGTCTTGTCTGGACTTAGATTTTACTCAGGAGATCCTCCGTCGTACACAGCTTCCTTGGTCTGTCGTGCCGGAAAGGCAAAGACCAAACGACCTGGCGGATGAATACGTGGCCAATCTTTCTGCCGGTAAACGACAATTGTATCTCTGCAATAATAGGGGCGTTTTTTTCAAAGCTTGCCCTGGAACGCGGGAATATCAATGTTGTGATTATCAAGTGCTCAATACCGGAACCAACTGCCCGATTGACTGCGTCTACTGTATCTTACAGGCATATCTCAACACTCCTTGGCTTACTTTTTATGTAAATATCGATCAACTTTTCAAAGAGTTGACAGAGACGCTTTCAGCCAACCCGCAAAAGTTTTTTCGTATAGGAACCGGCGAATTCACAGATTCCCTCGCCATCGACAGGTTGACGCATTTGAGCCAACGACTTGTGCCTTTCATAGGACAAAAGGAAAATGCCATACTCGAATTAAAGACTAAAAGCGCAGTGATCGAAAATCTTCACAACCTTGAACATCATGGAAAAACCCTTGTTGCCTGGTCTTTGAACAGTCCATCAATTATGCAAAACCAGGAGATTCGTTCGGCGACACTTGACGAACGTCTTAATGCGGCGAAGCAATGCGCGGAATGGGGGTATAAACTTGCATTCCATTTCGATCCGATCATTGATCATCCTGGATGGCAGGAGGGGTATTCAGTAACAATAGATAAACTTTTTAATGTCGTACCTACAGAGGCGATAGCCTGGATTTCACTCGGTGCCTTGCGTTTTATTCCAAGCTTAAAAGAGATCGGCATTAAACGGTTTCCTGCGTCCAGAATCTATTTTAATGAGTTTATCCAGGGGCTTGATGGCAAAGCAAGATACTTTCGTCCGAACCGTGTTGAACTTTATAAATTTATCTACGATCGGTTGAAAGAAAGAGCCGCTACGACGACCTGTCTCTATTTTTGTATGGAAAGCGATGAGATTTGGCAGGAGGTTATGGGGTTTATGCCGGCATCCAAGGGTGGATTATCGAAAATGCTGGACCATGCGGTACATGGCGGCTGATCTTTTTAGTACCTTGCAATTTATTTTCTTGTTTTTTTGCAAGAAAATAAATTGCAAGGTACTTATCCCGGCTCTCTTTCCGTTTACCGGTGTCGCATAATTATTCCCTCAAACATTATGCAAATTTGGCCTTGTTCTTTATGTATTCTAGCGTATATTGGCAATATCTGAACATGTTGACTGTTTTTAGTAACTCTCTTAAACCCAGAGGATTGTATCATGGTAAACAAAGTAATACTGATAGGTAATTTAGGCGCGGATCCCGAAATGCGATATACCCCGAGCGGAACTGCTGTTGCCACACTTAGACTGGCAACGAACAGAAAATGGAAAGACAAGGATGGCAATCCACAGGAAGAGACGGAATGGCATCGAATCATTGTCTGGTCGCAAAGTGCCGAATTCTGCGGCAATTACCTCTCGAAGGGCTCAAAAATATATGTTGAAGGGAGACTGCATACAAACAAGTGGAAGGATCAAAGTGGTAACGATAAGTATACTACTGAAATTATAGCAAATGAAGTACGAAATCTTACTCCTCGGGGCGGTGAGGGCGGTGGTGGAGGTTTTGAAGAGCCACCTTTGTCACCTGAGCCTTTCGGTGGGGCGATGGGAGGAAGTGGCACGGGTGAAGACGTCCCGTTCTGAGCAACTCGATTGCAACGACTCTTTTGTTTCAATACTGAGAAAAGGAGTAATGTTCCACCAGGGAACTTACTCCTTTTTTGTGTTGTAAAGAGCATACCTAAGCTCAGAAATGTTGGTTGACTGTATGCATAACAATTCCTATTGTAAAATCACAATATCAAGTTGCTATTCTTCATTTAGGTTTATCTAGATTAGATTGTTGCCATGGATTATTACAAAACACTTGGGGCTCAAAAAGACTTTACCCCTACTGAAATTAAAAAAGTATACCGAAAACTAGCCCTCAAATATCATCCGGATAGAAACAAGGGTAATAAGGAAGCTGAGGCTAAGTTTAAGGAAATCAGTGAAGCCTATGCTGTGCTGTCAGATCCTGAGAAAAGAAAGCAGTATGATCTCTATGGTTCAAACGATTTCCATCAGCGATATTCTCAGGAGGACATCTTTAGGGGTTTCGACCTAAACGATATTTTGCGGCAATTTGGGGTAGGCGGTGCAGGATCGTCGGCAAATTTTCGATCAAGTACCGGTGGAAATGGCGGCTTTAATTCATTTTTCAGCCAAGGCAATAATGGAGGATGTGGCGGCGGGGGGTGTCATGCAGCCCCTGAAAAGGGTCAGGACATGACCTACCAGATCACTGTCACTCTTGAAGAGGTGTTGAATGGTGCTGAAAGGACCATCACTCTGCGAAAAAATGGTCATTCTCACAATGTATCTGTGAAAATTCCCAAGGGGATAGAAGAGGGTAAAAAATTACGACTTCAGGGCAAGGGGGGCAGTTCCAAAAACGGCGGCTCCCCCGGAGACCTGTATCTAAAAGTTGGAATTGCTTCTAACGATTTGTTCTCCAGAAGCGGAGATGACCTTGTCGTGCAAAAGCTGATTTCTTTTAGCGAGGCCTGCTTTGGCACCAAAATGGAAGTGGAAACATTGGAAGGCAAAAAGTTCATGGTAAACGTTGCCCCAGGAACGGTGCATGATTCTCGGTTAAGGATCAGGGGGTATGGGTTACCTGTGGGTCCTTTAGGAGAACGTGGGGATCTTTATGTGAAAATCGGGGTGAAGGTTCCCAAGGAACTCACCGATGCCCAGATGAAAGTTGTCGAGCAACTTCAGGCGACAGGATTGTAAGTTTTTGTCTTTGGCGGCAGAATAAAAAATCGTCTTACTGTAGGCTGGTAAGACGATTTTTTATTGATATTTAATAATTGCGGTCTGCGTAAGTAAGCCAACCACCAGCCGCAACGAGTTGTTTGTCAAAAGAATTAAGATCAAAGGAACAGATTGCTTCTTTTTGTTCAGGTTTGTCTGAAGATGCTACTAATTGTCCTTTTTCGAGATCTACGTCGATTGTAATACTTCCCCGCATCTCAAAAAGCGTGTCGAGCTGTGTTTGATCAAGTTCAATAGCGAGGATGCCGCAGTTGAACATGTTCTGCCTAAATATTCTGGCAAAGCTCTCTGCAATAACAACATTTATATCGTTTACTTCAAAAACCCAAACTGCATGTTCCCTTGAGGAGCCACAACCAAAATTGGCACGGGATACCACAACCTTAGCGTTCTTCATTGCATCGCTCTGATTGTCAAAGTGCTTACCATCAAGGAGCAGATCTTCAAGGAGATGCGGCTGTAACGCAGTCTTGGAGATTTCCGTCAGATATTTTGCCGGGATGATCTCGTCTGTATTGATATCATTTCTGTCCAGATAAATTGCAGGACCACCAAATTCTTTCATTTTCACCACCTCTTCTTATCTTTACTTGACTTTACTTGATCTCTCGTGGGTCAGTAAGTACTCCCGTTACTGCAGCGGCTGCAGCAGAAAACGGGCTCATCAGGTGAACCATGCCGCCTTTTCCCATACGTCCGTTAAAGTTACGATTGGTGGTAGATGCGCAGACCTCACCTTCAGCCAGGACACCTGCACTCATGCCAAGACAGGCGCCACATGTTGGGTTGAGTACGCAGAACCCTGCATCCATGAATATTTTAATGATACCTTCATCAAGGGCCATGTTATAGATATGAGGCGTCGCAGGAGTAACAATTCCTCTGACCCCCGCAGCCAATTTTCTCCCTTTTAAAATTTCGGCGGCATCGCGTAAATCTTCAATTCTGCCGTTTGTGCACGATCCAATATAGATCTGGTCAACCGGAGTACCAGCCATTTCGGGGATACCTTTCACCTGGTCCGGTTTGTAATTGAAAGTAACCTGGGGAACAAGAGAACTGATGTCGATTTCAATAATTTCAGTGTAGACGGCATCTTTATCGGAATGCCACTTTTGATAATCTTCCACCGCGGCATCAATGGTCGGATAGTCTTTTTGTATAAACGGCCAGAGATATTCTGCTGTAACCCTGTCCGGCAGACATATGCCACAAGTAGCACCGGCCTCGACAGCCATGTTACACAAGGTCATTCTCGCCGACATGGAAAAAGAGTCGACAATCGGTCCGGTAAATTCAATTACTTTGTCGGTAGCGCCATTGACGGTGATCTTTTTTATGATTGAGAGAATAACGTCTTTAGCCGTTACTCTGGATTGCAGAGTGCCGGTGATGTTGATTTTCATGCTTTTGGGAGCCCTGAAGGAACAAACCCCCTTGTAGATACCCACTTCAAGATCGGTTGTTCCAACACCTGCGGCAAAAGCACCGAAAGCACCGTGAGTACAGGTGTGCGAATCACCCATGATAACAGTATAACCAGGTCGGACAAAACCCTTTTCGGGAAACAAAGCATGACAGACACCATTAGCCCCGACATCAAAAAAATCCTTAATTTGATGTCGTTTTGCCCAGTCACGCATGATTTTCCCTTGAGTAGCTGTCTTGGAATCCTTGGCGGGGGTCACGTGATCTATAACTGCCTTGATTTTAGTTGTGTCAAAAACACTGTCCATGCCTTTTTCGATAAGATCCATGATGGCGATGGGGGTGGTAATTTCATGGCACATCACTACATCGAGGTCCAGGACCATATTGTCAGGGGATGGCTTGTCACGCAAATGAGTGGCAAATATTTTTTCAGCTATGGTTTGTCCCATTGGTTTACTCCGGTGTGAATAAGGGAGATGATTCTTTTAGATCCTCATCTGTCCAGCATAGGCTGGGCAGAACTAGTTTGCAGCTGCTTGCAGCAAGGTTCGACAGATTACACAAATAATGGTAATATTGCCAGAATATTATAATCATTATCGACTGCGTCGACCTCACAGGAACAATCTTGTCCGACATAATGAAGGAGATCTACAGCCAATGTTTTGTAACAAAACATTTTTTTATGTTTTTTTCAGCATCATTTTTTTCAGTTCTCAGGTCTTTGCCGCCCATGGGGTGTCTTTAGACGGCACACTAAAATATGAGAAGGATTTTTCTCAATTTGCTTACACCTCTCCCGATGCTACGAAGGGAGGAACCTTAATTTTGCATGACATCGGTAGCTTTGACAAAATGAATCCTTTTACCTTAAAAGGTTCATCTCCGTATGGTTTGGAAGCTTTGGTTTTTGAGCCATTGGCTGTTGCCGGTCTCGATGAACCCTTTTCTCAATATGGCCTCTTAGCTAAAGACATAGAAGTCGCTGCAGATAAGAAATCTGTCACATTCACTCTTAATCCTTTGGCAAAATTTTCTGACGGAAGTCCGGTAACAGTTGAGGATGTTGCGTATTCTATCGATCTCATGAAAAGCGATCAGGTCCATCCTCAGTATAACTACTATTATGAAGATATTGCAGGTTACGACCTGTTGGGTGACCGAAAAATTCGCGTAAATTTCAAGCAGTCAAACCGTGAGTTGCATATGATTGCCTCTCAAATAAATATATTGCCAAAAAAATATCATGTCCAAAATGGGTTTGAGGATCAAAACGATCAAAACCAACTGGTTTTCCCGGTCGGTTCCGGTCCCTATGTAGTAGCGGATATAAATATTGGTAAATCTATTACTTACAAACGAAATCCAAACTATTGGGCGAAGGATCAACCAACAAGAAAGGGAATGTATAATTTTGACGAAATAGTCGTTAAATATTACAAGGACCCGGTCGTGGCGCTTGAGGCTTTTAAAGCCGGTGAGTTCGATTTTATATCAATCAACATCGCCAAACAGTGGGCTCGGGATATGGAGGGAAGGAAATTTACCGACGGGACAATTGTCAAAAAGACATTTCCTCATTTGAATAATGCCGGTATCCAGGGCTTTGTGATGAACACAAGGCGTGAGCTCTTTCAGGATCGAAAGGTGAGGCAGGCCATGGGGCTTGCACTTGATTTCGAATGGATAAATAAATCTCTCTTTCATGGTCAATATACCAGAAATAATTCATTCTTTAGTAACTCTTATCTGGCTGCCAAGGGTCTACCGAATGGCTTGGAGCTGGAATACCTGGAATCGTACCGGAAACTTATTCCAAAAGAAGTCTTTACGACGCCGCTTTCCACTCCCGTCACCAGTGGACAACAAGATGTTAGAAAGAACCTGCTGAAGGCCAAAGGTTTACTGGAAGAAGCGGGCTGGCGAATTAAAGACGGGATTCTCACGAACAGCGACGGTAAACCATTTGTTTTTAATATCCTGCTTGTTCAGTCGACATTTGAACGGGTAATGGCTAGTTATGTGAAGAACTTGAAGAAACTTGGCATACAGGCGACGTACAGGACAATTGATCCTACACTCTATGTAGAACGTCTGAAAACGTTTGATTTCGATATGATCGTAACAACATACGGTGAGTCCCAGTCCCCAGGGAACGAACAGCGAAACTATTGGCAGTCGTCGTCTGCGGACAGAATGGGATCTCAAAACTATGCTGGAATCCGATCTCCAGCGGTCGATGGCCTCGTGAATCGAATTATATATGCCCAGACCAAGGAAGAGCTGATTGCCGCTTGCAGAGCGTTGGATAGGGTTCTCTGGTACGGCTATTACCTGATTCCAAACTGGTATCTACCTTTTCATAGATTAAGTTATAAAAATAAATTTTTAACCCCGAAAACGTTACCACTCTACTACGATCCGTTTCAGTTGGTTATGACGTGGTGGGAAAAGAATAACCAGTGAAAACGAAGAATATCTCCCTGTTTTTGTGCAAATGTATTGTTCTGTCTTGACTTTCAGCCGATACTTTTGATAACATATTATTCTGTTCCTAACTGTTAGGAACAGAACTGTTAATTAGGATAAGGCCATACATTAATAGACATTTGTGGTACTGTCCGCTATTTCCTGGGGAGGGCGTAGTATGTTAGAACGTGTGCAAGGTAAGGTAAAGTGGTTTAATGCGAGTAAAGGGTATGGCTTTCTTGAAAGGCCCGATGGGGAACCGGATGTGTTCGTTCACTACAGTGCTATTCAAGGAGACGGATTTCGAAGTCTTGAGGAGGGGGAAACGGTTGAGTTTTCCATTGCAAAAACCGATAAAGGTTTACAAGCTGACAAAGTCGCGAGGATAAGTTAAAAAATATAGAGAGACTCTTCCCGCAAAGCATGGGGATGTGTTCCTTCATAAAGGAATATTCTTGTAAAAAGAACAAGCAAATATTTTCTCAATCTCTAACAGTATGCCCCGTTCAAGATTGTTTACTGTTCAATCTCGAACGGGGTTTGTCGTTTCAGGAAAAAACAAAATTTTTAATGTTTTTATGAGAAAGACATGTCATACATTGCCGGTTTCTTGATCATGACTGGAGTTTCATGTGGATACGATCCAAATTCATCTAACTAATCTTGCCGATACGGAAAAATTGGGAAAACTTCTCGGTAGATCGGCTGTGCCGGGTGACGTGATTTGCCTCGATGGCGATCTCGGTGCAGGTAAAACTGCCCTTTCTCAGGCTATAGCCCATGGTCTTGAGGTACCGGATAGTTGTTATGTCACCAGTCCTTCGTTCGCTCTTCTGCATGAATACGAGGGTCGAATCCCGATGTACCACATGGATTTCTACCGCTTGCAGGATGCCGGTGAGGTTGAAGATCTTGGTCTCGAAGAGTACTTTTACCTGGCAGGGTTAACAGTCATTGAGTGGTCAACCAGGGCGGTTGAAATACTCCCTGTTGAGAGGATGACCCTGGAAATTGTGCAGAATGCCGATCTCTCTCGTACCGTTACCGTTAAGGGCACAAAAAGATATGCTGACACGCTGCAGCGTATCAACCGGGAATTTCAAGACCGAGGAGATTGAAAATAAAGATGATTTATCCACGGCAATACCTGTTTTCTTGATAAAGATGAAAACGAGGTTAATATAGACTGTAACAGCAAAGAGGGGAGCAAAAAAGCCCTCTTGCAGAAGCAAGGAAGTAATGGAGACAGTACAGGAACCCGCTCTAACCGAGTTCAATCAAGATGATTTCACTATCTCAAGTATCCTGATTCTCGGCAATTCCTCCAAGCATTATCCTCTAATTTTATTTCTTGCCATTATTAATGGTTCGTTAAACCGACTCTATTGCTATTTCAACTTACTACTATTCTAGGGAAAAATGAAAAAAAAATCTATAAAATTCAATGATTGCCTGAAGACCTTTACTGTTGACCAGGATAAAGCGATTACTCCGGAAGAAACATTGAAGAATTTTTATGCGAAGGTAGAGTCTCTAGATCTGAATATTTTAAACGAAGTGAGAAGGATCGACAACGGGCGTCTGGATATTCCTGTGTTCTTCAGCGTATGTGGGGAAGACGCTCATGCACTGACAGGTACCAAAAAACAGATGGGAAAAGGTGCCTCACCCATACAGGCTGAAGCCTCTGCCTGTATGGAGCTCGCAGAACGGTTTTCGTTTTTTTCTTTTAAGCAAAATCCCGGTAATTTTTTTTCTGGTGATTACAAAACCATGATAAAAGCAGGGTATCCTGTGCTTGGCCTGAAATATCTGCTGGAGTCGGTTCATGACACCCATTCTTCTATTCAGCTGCTGGAACAATTGCTGGATAATATTCCAATGCAATGGGCTTGGGGCACGAATGTAACCAGTGGAAATGATGTGCTCATTCCTTTTTCCTGGTTTTTTGCCATAAATGAATTTAATGGTCCATCGGCAGGCAATACCTATGAAGAGGCCGCTCTGCAGGGCATCTGTGAGATTGTCGAAAGGCATGTTTGTTCTGTTGTCAACAATAAGAAGAGTTCTACGCCGAAGATCGCAGCCGATTCCATCAAGGATGCGGTGGCAAGGGAGCTCATAAGGAAGTTCAGCGATAATGATATCGAACTGTATCTTAACGATTTTAGCTTGGATACGGGTATTTGCACAGTTGCAGCTCTGGCCATTGACCGTTCAACTTTTCCCGGAAAAAGTGAGATCGTCTATACCGCCGGGACGACCCCTGACCCCGAAAAAGCACTGATCAGGGCAGTTACCGAGGTGGCGCAACTGGCTGGTGATTTCAATACCGACTCGAATTATATTGCATCAGGGCTGCCAAAACCTCTCTCTATGGAAGAGGTTGAATATTTAACCGATTCCCCTGAAATCGTAACCATTCAAGAGATGGCAAACCTTTCCCATAACAATATCATGGTCGAAGTGGAAAATTGTATAGCTTCACTGAAGAAAATTGGTATGGAAGTCCTGATGATCGATGTTACCCACGATGGCCTCGAGATCCCTGCGTTATATACAATAGTTCCGGGGGCTCACTTTCGGGAAAGATCAATGATTAACGATGTCGGTCTTTTTTCTGCAAAACTACTTGTTGAACGGGTCAGTGATACGGAACTCCTGGAGCAGAAATTGTTGCAGATGGAAAAACTTTTACCGGAAGCTTACTATCTTGAGTTCTATAGAGGACGCAATTTTGCCGATATGGAATTTCCCGAGTCTGCCCTCGAACACTTCAATCGTGCACTGACCATGCAGCCCGAAACAGAAGACCTACCATACATTTATTCTTATATGGGCAGTTGTTTGAAAGAACTTGGTCGATTTGATGAGGCTGTCGAAATCCTCTACAATGGGTTGAAAGAGGATGAAGAGAGACCGGATCTGCACAACACACTTGGGGTCTGTTTTTTCAAAACGCAACAATATGAAAAAGCAATCCTCCACTTTCAACGGGCTGTTGATTTGAATCCGGCCTCAGGAATTGACTATGCTAATTTGGGGGTGAATTATAATAAAATAGGGAATACTGAGTCGGCAGTTGAGTTTCTGACCCTCGCACTGACCCTTGATCCGAGCCTCGATTTCGCCCGAGAACTACTCGCAGAATTGGTAAAAAATACTTATCAGGCACCATAGCAGATGAAGAGTGAGTAGTAGTATAGTGATGGTGATGGTGCTAATATTCGCTTGATTAATGAACACTTCTGTTACATATTGTTTGCAATATCCTGACAAAGTCGACAGAGCCTCAAATATGCACCCTTGAAGGTGAAAATATGTACGGATTCAGTCTCTCCGCTGTTTTCTTTATATTTTTCTTACCAGTCATGGTTTCCGCATCCGGCTTCCAGATACCCAATCAGTCAGTGACTGCAATAGGCACCGCCGGAGCGCACATCGCCTGGACCCCAGGGCCTGATGCTTCCTATTACAACCCCGCCAATATGAGTTTCTTAAACGACTCCTGGCAGATGGAAGGGAGTCTGACGTCTCTGTATCTCCCTTCCATTAAATACACAGACCGCCGGTCTCCCTTCCTCAACGGCTCGTCTGATTCTGAACTGTTTTTTCTGCCACTACTCCATATAAGTTCAAAGTACTATCGTGATTTTCGTTTCGGGTTTTCCCTGACCTCTCCTTATGGGCTTGCAAAAAGTTGGGACCAACCCTTTCCCGCCTCGACAAGCCGGCATTTCTCTCTTTCGGTGGTTGAGGCCAATCCCTCCTTTGCCTTTTTCATCTTCGATAACTTCAGCGTCGGTGGCGGAATTCGATGCATTTACGGCAAGGGAAAGGTCAGCAACAGTGCAACTTCACCTCCTTTTGATCAACTCTATCCACTCACCACCCTTTCCAGGGATATGGATGGGGATGATATAGGATTTGGCTATAACCTCGCCGCAACATTGCGTCCCACCGAGAAATGGGCATTGGCAATTACCTACAGATCCCAGGTGCAACTCAATCTCGATGGGGATGCAGCCATGCAGGCCCTCGTCGGTCAATCGACAGTAATGAGCTACCGCGGTTCAGGGAGTTTAGAAGTGCGTCTGCCGGCAGTTTTCAGTCTGGCAACATCCTACAATTTTGAAGCACTCACTTTAGAAATCACTTGGAACCGTACATTCTGGTCTTCTTTCAGGGAGCTGGATTTTCAATATGACCAGTCTTTCTCAGGAACCCCATTTGATGCTTTTGATCGGCCAGTTGCAAAAAATTGGCATGACAGCGATGCCATACGCCTTGGCGCCACATTTTGTTTAACCGAAAAACTGACAACAACACTTGGTTTTGCCTTTGATCAAACCCCGGTTCCGGAGTCTACACTCGGCTTTGAACTACCGGATTCTGATTCCTTGATGTATTCCGGGGGGATAAAGTATCAACAGAGCCAAAACCTGCAAATCGGCTTGTCCTATATGTATCAGCACACAACATCACGGACCGTAGCTAACCAGACGGGGACAGGATTTCCAGGGGTAGACGGAAAATTTACAAAGGGCGGTGCCCACGCTCTAACTGTCGGTATAATCTATAATTTTTAAATCGATGTGTCGCCATAAAACCTTTTCCATTTGCTAAATAAAATGGAGAGCACTATGCACAAAACGTTAACACAGCCCCAAGGAGAAGAAGCAAGCACCTTGCTTGAAGGAGTTCTGAAATTTCTTGAAATTCATTTTTTTTCATCAGGCGAAATAATTCTATCTCCCGACAATGACCCTCATATTTTCTATTACATGAGGCATGGAACGGTGGAGGTGAGTTATACCAGTCAAAATGATACGCGGATAACCGTTGTGTTGATTGGGGCTGGAGAATTTTTTGGTGAGATCGGTTTTTTTGATGGTGAAACGAGAGTGAGAGATATCCTTGCCGTCGGTGACGTAGAGGTCGGAATTTTCAATACCTCTACCATGCAGCGGATCAGAGAGACTGATCCGCTACTTTACATTGATTTTATCTTGTTTCTCACCAGACGGATCTGTCAAAAATTTCGAAGAATGGCTGGAGAAAGAGAGCCCCTGGCAGCATATGCCGATTTGCTTGCCTCAAAGCGCTCAAGCATATATTCAGAATCAAAGCCTCTGCCGACATCGCTGTTACATTCATTGCCTTGGCATTTTATCAGCACCCGGATGGAAAAATTCAAAGCCGAGCTCTTCGATCTCTCTCACCAGTTGCAAAGAAACGAAGCTGTTGGCCGCCCAGATGTGAAGATTGAGGAACGTTGCCGGGAGGTGCTCGCGGATTTAAACGACTCACTGAGTGACTTCAAGCAAACAATGGCGGGAACCAGCTATGAAGAGGTCATGTGGGGCTATGTTTTCAAGGAAGTCTTTCCCTATTTCATGCGTAGTTACTTTGCTGAACGGGCTTATTTCAAACCCAAGGGCTATGCCGGCGATTTCCTCATGATGGAGCATATTTACGCCGATAAACCAAGAGGAGACGGAAAACTGGGTGAAATTATCGACAGTTTCTGCCTTGGAAGACCGGGATCCCTTGCCATACGGGGGAGGCGAAAACTTCTTACAGATGAAATCGCCCGTCTCTTTTCTGAGCTTTCGGAAAAAGGAAAAAATACCAGGATCTTGAACCTCGCCTGTGGTCCTAACAGGGAACTATTTGATTTTCTCCAACAATGCGAACAAAGTGAAAAAGTCGAAGCGCTCTGCGTAGATATTGATTCGGAGGCTTTGCAATATACCAACCAATTCATCAATATATTTTCCCACCGTGCCTCCATACGGCTGTTGAGTGAGAATGTCATCAAATGGTCACTTGGTAGGACCTCGCAGCAGTTCGGTACCTTTGACATCATATACTCTGCAGGTCTGTGTGATTATCTGGATACAAAATTATTTCGTGCCCTGGTTACCCAGTGCTATAACCATTTGAACCCTGGAGGTACCGTAATTTTGGGGAATTTTGCAGCCTATCCGGACTCCATATTTCTGGACAAACTTCTCAAATGGGAACTGATTTACCGCAATGTAGGCGAGTTAAAAGAACTCTTTGTCCCAACCCCATTTAAAGAAAATGTCTCTATAATTTCTGAAAAAGAAAATGTTAATCTCTTTGCAATCGCGATAAAAGATTAGGAGCGGTTACGAAATAACCAGGCCATTTTCACCCATTTGGTTAGGGCTCCTTATACCCTCAAGGGTGTACTAAACAGAGTCTCTCTCAAGGAGGGGGATCGAACTGAGTACCGCTCCGGGCATTTCACCGGCCATGTTATCTTTTGACAACGGCTTAGCCAATGAAAACAAAGCAGGACAAAACACTCTACTCTTTTGCGGATGAAATTCGTCCGCTCTTTTATCGACGAACCATCATCTGCCTGTGGCTTGGGATAGTGTTCTTTTCTCTCTTTTCCATCCTCGATTTTTTGTGCTGCAGAGATTATTTTCACATCTTTCTCATTTATCGACTGGTTGTGATTTCAGTCCTGATCATCTCGCTCTACTTGCTTCGGTTTCAACCGGTTGCCCGCCATGCTCCAGTGTTGATGTATGGAGCCCTGCTCCTTGGAACCTTATCTATCTCCCTGATGACAATGCCTCTCGGTGGTTTCACCTCAGGCTACTATGTCGGCATACTTTTAATGATTGCGGGCGCCAACTCGGTATTGCCATTACGGGCTTCCCAAGCTGTCTTTACAGGGCTCTCCATGTATGTGGTTTATGTTCTCACCATACTCTTGGGCACCGGCCTGACCGATCCTCAAAATGTGGATCAAGGTGTGAGCAATACTTTTTTCTTTCTCGCAATAATCGCCGGAACCGCAATTCAAAGCTATGACGACATGCAGCTGCAGCTTAAGTCATTACACACCAAGAAAAATATTCATGAGATTCATCTTGAGCTTGACAGGTTTGTGGACAGCCTGGAAACCCTGATCGAAAAAAGGATGACCGAGCAGGTGAAATCAGATCTTAAATTCCGCGATCTTTATAACAATCTTATGGACCTGGCAATTCTCATTGACAGCTTTGGCGTAATCCGGATGGCAAACGAGCACAGCGTTACTCTGCTTGGTCTTTCACCAGAGGAGCTGAGAGGTTATAACATCAGAAACTATCTGCACTCACAGGATGTGGAGGCAGATGTTTTTAAAGAGATCATTACCGGAATTTATACAGGTAAAGACCTCAAAGGCATGCAACTGCAACTTAAAAAAGCTGACGGTATCTTCATTGATGTTGAGCTTAGCGGCAACCGTGTTGTTATGGAAGAAAATTCCATCTTCGTTCAGCTTATCTTGCGCGATATCTCAATCACTAAGCGTATGGAACGCCAAATTCTCGAATCGGAAAGGCTGATTGACACTTCTCGCCAGGCGGTAATTTTCGGTCTTGCCAAACTTGCCGAAGCCAGGGACGATGAAACCGGTGCCCACCTCAATCGAATCCGTTTATATACCCATACTCTCTCGAAAGAACTGAAAAAAAATCCTGAATTGTACAGCATCGTAACCAAGGGTTTTATCGAAGACATCCTGCTCTCCTCTAGTCTCCATGATATTGGCAAGGTGGGGATTCCTGACAGTATTCTGCTTAAACCTGGGAAATTGACGGGAAATGAATATGACATAATGAAAAACCATTGTGTCTTTGGCAGTACAACCCTCAAAGAAGCGGCAAGGGGCTCTGAAAATCATTCATTTTTGCAAATGGGCCAGGATATTACCCATTACCATCATGAAAAATGGGATGGCTCAGGGTACCCGACAGGGCTTGCAGGCGATACAATCCCCTTGGCAGCACGGATTGTTGCTCTCGCGGATGTCTATGACGCTCTGACTACACGCAGGGTATATAAGCCGGCATATGGACATGAGCTCTCAAAAAAGATCATCATCCAGGGACGTGGTAGACACTTTGATCCGGACATTGTCGATGCCTTTCTTCTGAGTGAAAAGGAATTTAAAGAGACGAGAGGGACTGTGATGCACCATTAGTGCCCCCTTGTTGGGTAATGATGAGTAAGAAATGATTTTTTCTGTGTGATTGCAAACAACACAGACAGCGTCGGATATATGCGCGTTTTTCAATTTATGGAGGACGTTGCCATGAACTTGACCACCTATCAGGAAGAACTCCAGGAGCTACACCATCGTCGTGCTTACCATATCACGCTGGTGGGTGGTTTTCTGATAATGCTGTTGGGGCTTCTCGATTATATTATCGTTCCAGAATATTTCCATGAATTCCTGGACTACAGGATTGCTGTTGCAATTTTTACCGTAGCTCTTCTGGTTGTTAATTATTTTGATAAAAATAAACTGTATGCAGCGACGATTGGATTGACGGAGTATCTGCTGATCTCGTTTTTCCTGCTGTTCCTGATATACCGTGTGGATGGCGTCGATACTCCGTACTATGTGGGGCTGATAGTTGCAATGACCGTCTACTCAACCCTCGCACCGGTAACCATGGTTCAATCCCTCGTCAGTGGATTATTTATAGTTTTCTGCTACGCTATGACCATTAAGCTATCCGGTTTTCCAGTAGTTGATGGTTTCATAGTGGTTGATTTTTCCCTGCAGGTTTTCAGTAATCTCTTTTTTATGATTTGCTTTGCTTTTGTCATTTCAACACAATGCTGGGCAGAGACCAAGGCACGGCAAAAGGAATTCCAATTACGGCAACAGGAGCTGAAGGCTAACGAAGAGCTTTCTCGGAACGTTACAATACTGGAAGAGGAAGTGAGGAAAAGGACGCATCAGCAGGCGGCAACGGAAGAACGGTATCGCCTGTTGTTTGACCAGATAGCCGACGATGTGGTTGTGCTCACCCAAGATGCTCTTATTCTTTTGTCAAATAAGTCATTTACCAAACATTTTCTGAGTGACGGCGCCGTTAAAGTGACTTCATTCTTTCAAATTGTTACCTTTGATGACCAAAAAATCATAAAAAACTTGCTAATCAACACCATTGGCTCAAGCAAACCCGTGCGGTCCTGCAGTCTTAGCTTGGTCCAGTCGGACGGTACGTCTTGTGAAACGGAGATAAATATCAGCCTTTTTCCAAGGAATGGGGGAAGTCTCGGCATCTTACTGGTCATCAGGGACATCAGTACCAGAAGACAACTTGAGAAACGGCTATTCGCGTCTCTGAAGCTAAAAAAGCAGACTGAAAATGCCGCAATTATGTCATTGGCTAAACTCTCTGAATACCGGGATGTTACCCCGAGAAATCACCTCGAAAGAATCCGTGAATACTGTAATGTTCTGGCGATACAGCTTTCCCGGCAAAAAGATTTCATGCAAACAATTTCCCAGGACTTTATTCACGATATTTACCACGCCGCAATCCTTCATGATATTGGCAAGGTTTCGATTCCAGACGAACTTTTGAATAAGCAGCCTCCGCTCACGGAGTGGGAGGAGGCAAAAATTCGCAGCCATACCCTGGTCGGAGGAAACGTTATCGAAAAAATGGAGGGGGAGAGCAAAGGCCCTAGTTTTTTATCAATGGCTAAAAATATTGCATACTTCCACCATGAACGGTGGGACGGAAACGGCTATCCCTATGGCTTGAAAATGAATGAAATTCCTCTTGAGGCAAGAATAATGGCCGTCGCTGATACCTATGAGGAGTTAACCACCACCTGCGAACCGCAAGATCTGGAAAGTCATGAAAAAGCTACTGAGGCGATCATGCAAGGCAGCAAAACTCAATTTGACCCCAGAGTGGCTGAAGCGCTGTTTCTCAGACAGAAAGAGTTCATGCTCATCCGAAAAAAATTTGCCATCATATGAAGATATTGAACCCCTGTAGGGTGTTAGATCACTAGAGCAATGTATCATTGCTTGTAAATTATTTTCTTTTTGTCCTCTAAAGCGATACAAATGGCGTCTTTGAGTGCCTGAAGGCTATAGGGCTTTCCCAGAAAGGCTTGGAGGTACTCGGGGTGGGTGCCGTCCACCACCTGTTCCTTGCTGTAACCACTCGCCATAATGACTGGAATATCAGGAGCGATTCGCCGCAATGCAGTCAAGGTCTCCAAACCGTTCATGTGGGGCATGTCGGAATCAGTCAGTACGAAACGGATTTCATTCTTGTGCTGCCGAAAAACCTCTACAGCTTCGATGCCATCCCCGGCACTAAGCACTTCAAAACCCAACATTGTGAGCATCGCCTTGGTTAAGTCTAGAATATTCTTGTCATCATCAACCAGCAGGACCGTGCCGGACCATTGCATTTCCGGGGACTTGGCCGCTTTGTCCGGCTTGTGGTGAACTTCTGCAGCAGACAGTGGGAAAAAGACACGGAAGACACTCCCCTGGCCAGCTACGCTCTCTACCGTAATAACGCCCTTGTGGGCCTGAACAAGGCCTAAAACCACGGACAACCCCAGGCCTCGGCCGATGAATTTAGTAGAAAAAAACGGGTCGAAAGCTTTCTCGATGTCCTTGGCTGTGATCCCGCAGCCGGTGTCTCGAATTTCCAGGTCGGCATAGGAGGTGGTCTCTGGTTGCCAGTTGACAGGGAACCTGTGCAAAGGGGGGATATCAGCGGAGGGTATCATTCTCACGGAAAGCAGAATGGTACCCTGATTATCGCCGACTGCCTCCCAGGCATTGGCGATCAAACTGGTAAGGATCAGTTGTATCTGCTTCGAGTTTGCCATAATGGTCGGGCCGGGGGAGGGCAAATCGGTTTGCAGGACCACATTTTTTGGCATGGTGGACTGAATCTGGGGCAGGTACTTTTTACAAATTCCAGAGAGATTAAGCAGTACTCGGGGCCCGGTTACCTGGCCGAGGTAGATGAGCATCAATCTGCTCATATCCGCTGCCTCGTCGACAGCCTGCCTGGCGGTGGTCAGATCGTTCATGATTTTATCATCCTGGGGCAGACTCTCCAGGGTTAATTCCAGGTACCCCATCACTACCTGGAGTTTGTTGTTAAAGTGGTGGGCGATGGCGGCGGCCATGCGCCCCAAGCTTTCTTCCTTTTGAAGTCGCCGTTTTTTTGCCTGCCGCTTCTCCTTCTCCTCCTCACTTCGTTTGAGCTTCGTTATTTCCCGAAAGCTTCCGCGGCGGCCCAAAAACTGCCCGTCTCTACTGTGCACAGCAGTACACGAATGGGCAAGATAACGGATATCGCCGTTTGGCGTGAGGATGCGGAAATCAATTCCCATATTTTGGGCTTCCGCAGATTGATTGCATGCTAGAAAATGCGTGATGACAGTGGACTGGTCGTCCGGGTGGGTGATTTGTATCAAAAGGTTTGGGTCAGCCAGGAACTCTTCTGCCGTGTGCCCGGTAATACGCGCACTGGACGGGGAGACGTATCGATATCGGCCTTCCGGCGTCCGCCAGGTTTCCATGGCGTAGGTGAAGTTTGCCACCGTGCGAAATTTCTCTTCGCTTTCCAATATTGCCTCACGAGCCATGTCTGTTTGGATGACCTGTGATAAATAGTCGGCAAACCCTACCAGCAATGCTTCTTCGATGGAGCTGATGGCCTGCTTGCTGAATAGGGCCAATACACCAATGGGTTCACCCTTTTCAGAGACAAGTCTGAATCCCGCAAAGGAGACTAAACCGTGGGCCTGCGCCCACTCACGGTCATGAATCCTGAGATCATGGGTGATATCGTTGACAACAAACCGGGACTCCTCTCCGGAGGCGATACGGCCTATTTGGTAGCAGCCAAAAGGGACTCTGCGATGCGTGCCGTCTATACGTGTGTAACGACCTGAACTGGCCACAAGGTGTAGGCAACGAGTTCTGTTTCGGCAGACATCCGGACCCTCCTCGAACTGAGCATGAATGCAACCATTCTCACAGAGATCCGCCTCTCGTATCAGCCAAATCCTGGCAAAATCGGCGCCGAAGATCGACACGATTTCATCAGTGATTATTTTTTGTTTTTCGCTAATACTCCGTACATCGATGAGGCGTTCTTTGAGGAGACCTAGCTTTATTATCTGCTCTTCGGTGTGCTTATGCTCCGTGATGTCCCGGCAAACATAGAGAAGAGTACCGCCTTTAATCGAGACCATTTTGACAGTGACCAGATAATCTCTCTTTAGGCCGTTTTTGCCGGTGATCACAGTTTCGATATTGGAAATTTGCCCCTGCCTGACCAGATCGTCAAGATTGAACAGACTCTTGCCCTCTCCTACACATGCTGAAATATTGCCCATCGCTTGAATTTCATCTACGGAATAGCCAAGGATGTGAGAAACATTAGGGCAGATAAAGGTGAATCTGCCATTGGCATCAGTGATAAAAACCGGATCATTGATATTTTCCAGGGTGATGCGGTGTAGCTCTTCACTTTCCCTCAGCGCTCGTTGTGTGGTTCGCTCGGCGGTCTGGGCATGAAAGACCAGTACCATGCCGATTATCGTATCCTGTTCGTCGAGGATGGGTGTGCCACAGTTGGTAATGAGGTGTTCTGCCCCGTCTCTGGCTATAAGCAGGGTCTCGTTGATAAGGCTCACCTTTTTCCCCTCGTGCAGAACGCGCTCGAACGGTCTTATAATCTCGGCTCTGGATGTTCCGTTGGCAAGGCGGAATATTTCATCCAGGTGCTTGCCACAGGCTTCAATTTCACGCCACCCCGTGAGATTTTGGGCGACCGGGTTCATTCGGGTGATTCGGGAGGCAGTATCCGTGACAATGACCCCATCACATATGTTGTAGAGAGTTGCACGGAGTTCGTTCAGAATTTTACGGGAATCATGCTTCGCATCGATCGGCGGTCTTTTTTCCGGCATGCTTTCAACCTCCAAGCGGTTCCAACATATTTGGCATGCAACAATAGTAAAAAGTTACCGAATCCTATCTCCGACAAGCACCTGATTTTTGGATACAATAAAAGATTATATGACGCAGCATTGCCTCAAGATAGTATAGACCTTTCAAACGTTCTCATCTAAGTTATCTATTAGTGCGCGACTGGCTTTTGTCAAGAAAATTAATGGGGTACTACACAATTCGATTAATGTGCGGCAATATGGGAAGTTAGCATTAAAATATATAAATTCTAATTGTTGGGGATGGTTGAGCCTATATACTTGCATATATGTCTAAGAACCGCCCCAGAAAGGATATTTATAAAGAAAAGTCTCAACTCAAACATCCCTTTTCTTTTTGTTGAAAATGGAGAGCATGCGGAACAGAGAGATAAGCTGAGATCCAGTGATCTTTTCAGAATAGTATGTGCTGCATCAGGTCAGCTGCCGCGTATCCAGCTGAGAGTCAAGGCTTTAGCCAACTCTACTGACACAGCGCAATCGATCCTATATGGTTTTGCACGAATCGTTGAGATCCCCCAATTGTGCTTATTACCTCAAATATTTGACGCAAGTTTGCAAAAGTTCCGATAATAATCTTTGAATATGGTCGCCTTTTAGGGTATTGAATCTGCTACCCCCCCCACAAGAGGGGATAAGTACCTTCACGAAATTCATTCATAAAAAACATGAAATGAATTTCGAAGGTACTAATCATAAACGATGGGGAATATATAATTGAGGTTCTTCCGGTTTAATCGAGATATATAAAATGGAAGCAAAAGAACTGTATTTTTTACGTCATGGCGATACAGGGTTGCAGGGCCGCTACCTTGGCTCGACCGAGGCATCCTTAACCGATAGGGGAAGAGAGCAGGTTCGCAAAACGGGTTATCTGTTACGTGGAAAAGGTTTTGATACAATAGTCTGCAGCCCTATGCTCCGTTGTCGGCAAACCCTGGAACAGCTTGATCTCCCATGTCCCTGCCAATTTACCGAATTGTTAAGAGAGATAGACTTTGGTCGATGGGAAGGAAAAGACTTTGCTGAGATTGTACAAATCGATAAAGACCTGGTTGATTCCTGGGTGACAGAGCCCGATACTTTTTCTTTTCCCGGTGGTGAATCCCTTGAAGCTTTTAAAAAGAGAGTCGCTACTTTTAAAACCCAGTTGGAAAATATGGTTGAAGAGAACATATTGGTGATCGCCCATGGCGGGATCATCAGACATCTTCTCTGTCTTTTGCTGGGTCTTGATTCGGACAAATATCTGGTATTTGATGTTAAACCCGGCTGTTTCTGCTCCATTCGTCTCTTTGCCGAGGGTGGAGTGCTGACCGGTTTTAACCTTACAGGGTAATCAAATGGCAAAAATCATTCTGATAACCGGCGGAGCGAGAAGTGGTAAGAGCTCATATGCCTTGGAACGTGCCGAGTCAATATCAACAAAACGACTTTTTGTGGCAACCTGCCCGAAAATCGATTCGGAGATGTCGGAGAGGGTCAGAAGGCATCAGGAGGAGCGAAAAGGAAGGGGTTGGGTTACAATCGAAAGCGAGACTGACCTGGCCGCCGTTTTTACGGAGCAGACCGAGGGTTTTGATATTGTGCTGATTGATTGTGTCACGTTGTGGGTGAACAACATTCTCTTTACCGATGAAGGCCATGGTCCTGCGGTCGATGACCATCGTATTGGCGCGCTGTGCAATGAATGGCTTGAGACAGCCAACCACTTTACCGGAACGGTTATCTGTGTCACAAATGAGGTTGGACTCGGTATCGTTCCGGATAATGCCTTGGCACGCAAATACCGTGACCTCGTCGGTACATGTAATCAGTTGATTGGTAGAAAAGCATGTGAGGTTATTCTGGTGAGCTGCGGAATACCTCTCTTTCTCAAAAAGAGCGAACACAATTAATTTAAAGAGGAAACGATACTATGGGACTTTTGGAAAGAACAATAGAAAAAATTTATCCTCAAGATTCAGCCAGCAGAGAGGCAGCGAAAAATCGTCTTGACAACCTTGCCATTCCTTATTGGGCCCTTGGCGATCTTATGGATCTGGCTATTGATCTTGCCGGTATCATGAAGACAGTTCGCCCGGAAGTACATCGAAAGGCCATTGTCACAATGGCAGGTGACCATGGCGTTGTGGCCGAAAACATCTCTAAATATCCAAGTGAAGTGACCCCGCAGATGGTCTATAATTTTGTGGCTGGCGGGGCTGGAATAAACGCCCTGGCTGGGCAAGCTGGAGCTGAGATCTTTGTCGTCGATATGGGGGTAGCCGCCGATCTCAAAGACCTGGCCGATAGTAACAAAATTATCAATAAAAAGGTAGGGCTCGGAACAGGTAATATTGCAGTTGGGCCAGCCATGAGTAAGGCAATGGCCAAACGGGCCATAGAATCCGGAATCGATATTGCCAACGATTTGTCGGCCCGTTTTGACGTCTTCGGCACCGGGGATATGGGGATCGGTAACACGACGCCGTCGACAGCCATTGCCGCGGTCTGTACCGGGCGAGATGTAGCGGAATTGACCGGAAGAGGTACTGGGCTTGATGACGAGCAAGTCAAACATAAAGTCTCGGTAATTAAAAGGGCACTGGAAGTCAATAAACCGGATAGCAAGGACGGCCTCGATATCCTCGCTAAGGTCGGGGGCTTTGAAATTGGCGGTCTTGCCGGCTTGATACTCGGGGCAGCGGCGAACAACAAACCCGTGGTGATCGATGGTTTTATCTCCACGGCCGCAGCTCTCATTGCCTATAAAATTGAGCCGTTCATAAAAGATTATCTGATATTTTCTCATAGATCCGTCGAGCCTGGTCATAAGGCAATGCAGGAGTACCTCGGGTGCAAAAAAGCGCTTCTTGATTTGAATTTTCGTTTAGGGGAGGGCACGGGAGCTGCGGTGGCGATGAACCTCGTTGAGGGCGCTGTGGCCATCCTGACAAAGGTGGCGACTTTCGAAGAGGCAGCTGTTGCCCAAGCGGACAAATAGCCGGCAAAAGTCATCATGGTCCTCTCCGAAAAGCGGTTATCCCTTCTATTGGCTCGATTCTTTACGGCAGTGCGGTTTCTCACCATTGTTCCGGTCTCCTGGCGGGCTGAAGATGATCCGCGCCAGTTCAATAAATGTTTGCCGTTTTTTCCTGTTGTCGGTGCGCTTATCGGTGCTGTTGGTTATATAGGAGCACACGTTGCACTGTTTTTTTTCCCACAGCAGGTGGTTGCCGTTTTTGCTCTGATTTATCTCGCGTTTATCTCCGGATTCCTCCACCTTGATGGACTCTCCGATAGTGCCGACGGTTTGCTCAGTTCCCGTCCACGAGAGGATTGTCTGGCCATTATGAAAGACAGCCGAGCAGGGGCCATGGGCGTTATCGCTGTGGTCTGTGTTATGTTGGCAAAATATAGTGCACTCAGTTCAATGGACCCGCAAAAACTCTGTCTGGCGATTTTTTTCATGCCGCTCGCCGGAAGAAGCGCCATACTTTTTTCAATGGCGCGTCTGCCGTATGCCAGACCTGAAGGTGGGCTTGGCAACCTATTTTATTCTGACAGCAGCAAAATAGCCGCACTGGCAGCCTTTCTGTCGCTTTTAATCCTCCTTGCTCTTTTTGCACCCGCACAGTTAGGTGTTATGCTCATTGCGATCCTGGCTGTGAATCTGATATTTGGCAGGTGGTGCCGGACACGACTGGGCGGGGCGACAGGTGATACCCTGGGGGCAGTGTGCGAACTAACCGAGGCGATTACGGCTATTGCCTTTACAGCTTTTCTTTCATCTTTTTGACAGCAACAAGCGGAATATTATGAACACTTTCGAACACGGCGGCAATATTCATAAAATACTTCGAGACTCAACTGCAAAGGACAAGGAGGTTCTCGATTTCAGTGCTAATATTAATCCGCTTGGACCCCCGGAGTGGTTTCGCCCACTGATTAGCAGCCAACTGGAATATCTCGTTCACTATCCGGATCCGGAAAACACAAATTTCATCAAGGCTATTGCCGAACATACCGGAATAACTGGAGAACATATTGTTGTCGGTAATGGAACAACCGAGCTGTTGTATGCTTTTATGAGGACCCTTCCCTGCAAACGTGCTCTCATTCCGGTGCCTTCCTATGTGGATTATGTCAGGGCCGCGGAAATAGCAGGATTGACGGTTGAATCATTCACCCTGCTGGAAGAAAATGACTTTGTCCTTGATCTGGTGAGGCTTCGGGCGATTATTCAACCGAAAGATCTTGTGGTCATCGCCACCCCCAACAATCCAACGGGAAAAACAGTCAACAGAGTCGAACTTCTCTCGCTGATAAAGGATTTACCTCAGAGTTTTTTCCTCATCGATGAAGCATTTCTTGATTTTATAGAAGGAGCCAAAACAATTGGTGCCGAGGCGCCTAATGTCCTGACCCTCAATTCCATGACCAAGTTCTATGGGGTTCCCGGCCTACGAATCGGATATGGCACGCTGGCGCCATCTCTTGTGCTACAGGTAAAGGACAATCTTCCGCCCTGGACCGTAAACAGCCTGGCCCAGGCGGTGGGAATCGAGGCTCTTAAAGATAGAGCGTATCAAGTTCAAACCAGGCACATCTGTAGTGAATTACGCCTCGAAATGGAAAATGAACTCCAGAAGATCCACCAGCTCAAAATCTACAGCTCCGAAGCTAACTATCTGTTCGTCAAGGTGCTTGGAGGAGAAAACGCAGAGTCGCTGGCCGACTATTGTCTCAGCCATGGTCTCATGATTCGCCGGTGCGGAAATTATAGAGGTCTTGTATCCGCTCATTTATTTTTCCGGATAGCCGTTCGAACAAAACGTGAAAACCTGCGGCTTGTTGAATTGTTGAACAGCTATTTCGCCAGAGGCAAGATTCGGAAGACCGAACGTAAAAAAGCACGCTCGATTATGTTTCAAGGGACGTGCTCCGATGCGGGAAAATCTATAATTACGGCGGCATTATGTCGGATTTTATATCAGGATGGGGTGCATGTTGTCCCGTTCAAGGCCCAAAACATGTCCCTGAATTCTTTTGTCACCTTGCAGGGCGATGAGATGGGCAGAGCGCAGGTGGTGCAGGCACAGGCGGCTCGTCTTGATCCGGATTGCAGAATGAACCCTATTTTGCTGAAACCGAATTCCGACACGGGGAGTCAGATAATTGTCTGCGGTAAGCCGGTCGGTAATATGTCGGTGCTGGATTATAACAGCTATAAACCCAAAGTGTGGAGTTCGGTATGTAAAAGTTACGATGCCCTCGCTGAAGAATTTGATGTCGTTGTCCTTGAAGGAGCCGGTTCTCCGGGAGAGGTCAATTTAAAAAACGATGACATCGTCAATATGAAAATGGCGCAATACGCCGAGGCTCCGGTCATCATTGTGGGAGATATCGACAGGGGGGGAGTGTACGCCTCATTTGTCGGAATTATGGAGGTTCTGGCTGAGTGGGAACGTAAGCTTGTTGCCGGTTTCTTGGTAAATAAATTTCGCGGCCAGGCCTCCCTTCTTGATTCCGCACATAGCTATGTGAAAATGCACACAGGACGCGATGTTCTAGGCGTTGTCCCACATATAAAAAACCTCGGCCTTCCTGAAGAGGATTCTGTTTCTTTCAAAAAAGGAAGTTTCAATAAAAAACGTGCAGGGGACGGCATTGAAATTGTCGTCATCAATCTACCTCATATTTCTAATTTCACCGATATAGAACCCTTTTTAGAAGAGCCTGATGTAACTCTTCGGATTGTGGAGAATGCCTCGGATATTGGTTCACCACAGGCGATTATCTTACCCGGGTCAAAAAATGTTATCCATGATCTCCGGTTTTTAAAGGACGGTGGCTTTTCTGAAAAAATAACCCATTGTCTTCGAAACGGTTGCGAAATAGTAGGAATTTGCGGTGGATATCAGATGCTCGGTAAGGTAATTAGCGATCCCTATAAAATTGAATCCGTTGATGGGCAATTATCCGGTCTTGGGTATTTAGAGATGGAGACTGTGATCGAGCTGGATAAAAACCTCACCCGAAAATCCGGTGTCCATCAACTCTCAGGTAAAAAAGTCATTGGTTACGAGATCCACCATGGAATTTCTTCCATGGCACAATTGCCGGTACTTCGCTTTGATGATGGATCATTTTGTGGTCAAATGGAACGATCGGGAAAAATTTGGGGCTGTTATCTGCACGGAATATTTGACAGTGATGAATTCAGAAGATGGTTTATTGACAGCCTGCGCCAGGGGGCAGGGTTGCAACCGATAGGCGACATATTGGCACCTTATAACCTGGAAATCGCCTTTGACAGGTTGGCTGAATGTGTCAGGGAAAGTGTCGACATGGATGCTTTCTATCGACTTCTGAAAATATGAAGACTTATACACAAAACTGCGGCCGAACATGATTTATTCTCTGCAACTTCTTGCATCAATTATATTAGATGCCCTTATTGGCGATCCGCTATGGTATCCGCATCCGGTGAGAGGGATCGGCAGGTTGTGTGCCTGGAGTGAATCCCTTACACGTTCGATGATCAACAATCTGTATCTTGCCGGATTTGTAACTGTTGTTGCGGTTATAGGGGCCACCGGGGCGATCATTTCCCTGATACTTTTTACCGCTGCATCGTTTTCTTCGACCGTAGAGGTCGTTATTGGCGTGATTCTTTTATACACAACTATTGCCGCCAGAGACCTACTGAGGCACAGTACGGAAGTATATACTCAGCTACAGGACAACAAATCTCTGGAAAATGCTCGTGTGGCGATAGGGAAAATAGTAGGGCGGGATACCGGTAAATTAGACGAAGATGGAATCTGCAGGGCCGCTATCGAGACGGTAGCCGAGAATATGGTCGATGGCATTACTGCGCCTCTTTTTTTCGCAATATTTGCAAGCTGTTTTGCCGGAGTTGTACATGTATCACCGCTCAGCTGCTCAGTGATTGGTGCTTTTTTGTATAAAGCAGTGAATACTATGGATTCGATGATCGCCTACAAGAATGAAAGATATCTCGAATTCGGCAGAGTTGCCGCGAAACTAGACGACGCAGTGAACTTTTTTCCAGCGAGGATGAGCGGAGTCTGTTTGATAATAGCTGCATTTTTTTTGAAATTGGATTACAGAAAAGCGGCAAAGGTATTCCTGAGAGACCGGTTGGAACACTCAAGTCCAAACGCCGGTCATACCGAGGCTGCGACAGCTGGGGCGCTGGGAGTTCGACTCGGAGGACCTTCGTTTTATTTCAACAAAATAGTTGAAAAACCGTATATGGGGGATTTGGATTCGGAGCCAATTCCTACAGATATTAAAGAAACAAACCGCCTGGTGATAGTCGGTTCGCTGATCTTTTTCGTTTTTATGGTTGGACTGCGTATGTTGTTTATTTAGTACCGAGGTTTTAAAATATTTTGAGCAGATAAATTGTTATTGAGCTTGAAATGCTCGGAGAACATAAAACATGATCTTGAAATTTTATTCACGGAGAATATGAACATGGAAAGAACGTTTGCAATTATCAAACCCAATGCCTTCGCCGATGGTAATAGCGGTAAAATAATAAGTCGCATATACGATGAGGGATTCAAGATAGTCGGATTGAAAAAACTCTATATGAGTAAAGTTGAAGCGGAAGGATTTTACTATGTCCATAAAGCAAGACCCTTCTTTGCTGAACTCACCGATTTTATGTCAAGCGGTCCCTGTGTAGTGATGATCCTGGAGGCGGACAATGCAATTCAAAAGTGGCGCGACCTTATGGGCGCCACTAATCCGGCTGATGCGGCTGAAGGAACACTTAGACGTCAGTTTGGTGCTTCCCTCGGGGAAAACGCTACCCATGGCTCTGATGCGCCGGATACAGCGGCGTTTGAGATGGGTTATTTTTTTTCGGGGCTGGAATTACTCTAGACGTTTATTGTTTTGTTCAGGCTGCCAAGTCAGGGGCGGCCTGAAAACCTGTTGACCGCAGATAGTTTCGAAAACTCTATTCGTTTCGTTGTACAATACAGTCCAGTTGACCTTCATGGAGGAGAATATTTAACTCGTCTCCAACCTTTGTCTCGGCAGATCTGGTAATTACCTGGTATGATTTATCCTCGGTGTTGAATTTCCTGACGATTGAATATCCTCTGCCCAGCGTGGCAAGGGGACTGACACTGTTCAAGAGGGTCGCCTGTTCTGCAAGAACCATTTGTTTTCGTTCTAGTATACGCTTAATGTGATTTTGTAATTGAGTGGTCAGGAAATAAAGGTGTTTTTCCTGTAATTCGATACGGCTGGAGGGTGCTTGTGCTTGCAGTCTGCGAATACAGGAAGTTAATCTGTTTTCTCTCTCAATTAGATTCTTTGTGGTTGCTTGAAAAAGGTACGATGTACTTATTTGCAGCCGATATTCCGAATCTCGAAATAGATTTTTCATATCCCCGAGCATTCGGATGCTGTGTCGCAGTCGCTGCTCCAGAAATGCCATTTTTCGATGCATTCTATTGAGCAAACCATTTTGTAAGGTAGCAAGATGTTGACGTAGGGTATGGGCGTCGGGGACTACCTTTTCGGCCGCTCCAGTAGGCGTGGGGCACCGAAAGTCGGCACAAAAATCAGCAATAGTAAAATCGATTTCATGTCCTATTCCGGTAACAACGGGTACAACAGATCGATGGATGGCCTCGGCGACTATTTCCTCATTGAAGGCCCAGAGATCCTCGAGTGACCCGCCACCCCTGCATAAAACTATCATATCGACATCATCGAGAGTATTTGCCATCTGGATGGCTCCGGCAATTTCGCCGGCGGCCTCCTTACCTTGAACCCTTACTGGAAGAATCTGTATCTGAATCGGTGACTTCCTTATTCTGACAATTTTCAAAAAATCCTGAATCGCAGCCCCGGTCGGCGATGAGATAATTACTATTCTGCCGGGATAGGGAGGTAGAGATTTTTTTATCTCTGCTGCAAAAAAGCCCTTTTCCGCTAATTTAATTTTTAGCTGTTCGAATTCCTTTTGGAGTCTACCCGTTCCGAAAAGTTCCACTGAATCAACAATAATCTGGTATTCTCCTCGGGGTTCATATACCGTAATTCTCCCGAAACAGACAACATCCTGGCCATCCTGAAGGGTAAGGTCGACAAATCTTTTCTGTTGCTTGAAAAGAACCGCACGTATCTGTGCAGAACCGTCTTTCAGGGTAAAATAGGAATGACCGGAATAGGGCATTTTAAAATTAGAAATTTCACCACTTATTCTGACGAAACGAAACTCACTTTCGAGAATATTCTTTATGGAGCGGGTCAGCTGGGTAACAGTGAGGATTATCTGGGTTTCAAATGTGTTCATTTTCTTTGGCTTAAATTAACAAGAAGAGGTGACTGGTAGTTTACGCATGGACAGACATACAGCTATATATTATATTGTCCGCTTTATTACATCTTATGAAATTGCACCATAACATAAAAATTACGAGGAGGAAAACCGCATGGCAAGTGAGAGTGCGTATAATAAACGACTGACTGCCGAAACGAATATGGACAAGGTTGAAGGTCTCTTGGACCATCTCAACCTTCCCCCAAAGGCTATAGATTTCATTCGGGTTCATCAACGGATGATTCGGATAGGTATCGCTGTCGTAGTTATTGCTGTGGTTTTCTGGTCACTCTATGGATCGTACCGCGAGCAGATAAGTGAGAAAGCTTCCACTGCGTTATCGATGGCTTTGCAAAATGACCAGGCTACACGTGCCGTAGCGCTCCAGGCCATTGTTGACAAATACGGCAGCACCTCATCAGCTCTCTGGGCCAGGGTCGAGCTCGCCCATCATGATATGAAAAATGGATCGTTTGATGATGCGGCAAAAATGTATGCCGCTCTTTTGCCTGACGTGAAGAGCTCTAATCCATTGTATCCATTGGTCCTTTTCGGTCTGGCACAGTCTATGGAAAGCGAAAAACGTTTTAAGGAGGCCTCCGGTAAGTATGATCTTCTGAAAAATATCAAAGGGTATGAGCGCATTGCTTATATCTGTATGGGAAGAGTTGAGGAAGCTCAAGGCAACATTGCAAAGGCTATCGCCATTTATAATGATTTTCTCCTCTTTATGGGCGATGACCCGTCTTTTTCACAGGATCGCACGGAGATGAAGGCAAAGGTTGCCCGCCTGAAGGCGCTACAATGAAATGTTGTTTGATCATTTCACGAAATGTATCATTTTTACCTATTACATAAGAACGAGCGGTTCTGCTCGTCATCAATATGTTAACCTGAACCTTAAAAAGTAAGATGAGAGGAGTCACTAATGCCGGGATTTGAAATATTCGGGGAAGAGGAAAAAAAAGAGATCATGGATGTTCTCGATACTGGTGTTCTCTTTCGCTATGAATTCAATGAACAGCGGAAGGGTATTTTTAAGGTCAGAGAATTTGAGGAAAAATTTGCCAAATATTGCGGATCATCTCAGGCCCAGGCGGTAACATCAGGAACCGCTGCGTTGAAAGTTGCCCTTACCGCATTGGGGGTTGGTCCTGGAGACGAGGTCATTACACAAGGTTTTACCTTTGTCGCTACGTGGGAAGCTATTTTTGAAGTTGGAGCCTTGCCGGTATTTACCGAAGTTGATGAAACCTTGAATATGGATCCGGAGGATTTAAAAAAGAAAATCACCTCCAAAACAAAATGCATTATCCCCGTTCATATGCTTGGAGCCCAAGCAAGAATAGAAGAAATAGTACGTATTGCAACGCAACAGGGCATTCCGGTTATTGAGGATACCGCCCAGGCTGCGGGTGCCAGAATAAAAGGCAAACATCTTGGAACGTTTGGCACTTGCGGAACCTTTTCTTTTGACTCCGTCAAGACTATCACCACCGGTGAGGGTGGTATGATAATAACCGATGACGTCGAGCTATGGCGGGCCATGTCGGAATATCAGGATCATGGCCACGATCATAAAGTCAATCCTGGAACGAGGGGAGGAGAGGGTAGACGTTTTATCGGTTTTAATTATCGAATGATGGAATTGCAAGGTGCGATAGGCTTAGCGCAGCTAGCCAAACTCGACAGCATCGTAGCCGCACAACAAAAGAACAAATCGGTTCTGAAGGAAGCAGCCGCGGGAATTCCAGGGGTCGTTTTCCGGGAGCTTATCGATGAGCAAGGAGATTCAGCTACCTTTTTGACCTTTACTCTTCAGGATCGTGAACATTGTCGACGGGTTAATGAATCGCTTAGAAAGAATGGGCAGGGAGCGATTAATTTCGCTGAAAACACTTGGCATTTTTATCCAAAGTGGGAGCATTTGATTGAAGGAAAGACGTTAACAAAATCCGGATATCCATTCGCCGAACCTGGTGGAAAAAGAAGAATCGTCTATGATCCTTCCATGTTACCGAAGTCGTCAGCACTTCTTGAGCGGACACTGGTTTACCCAATTTCAATAAAAATGCCGGCCGAAAAACTTTCCAGTATGTGCGAAGTGCTGAAAAACGCCCAAAGCATATAAGTGAAATGCAGCAATAGTTCACGACCGGAACCGTTGCTGTAGCAACATACTATTTAAAATTTTGTACATTGTAGTAGGTTCAGCTATTTGTAAAATTTATGTGAACCATACTGTTCCAGGAAAGTGTATTGGGTCGACCAATAAGGAGTTATGCTGTCCAGATGATAATGGGTAGCCCCTTGGGTAAAATCTTTGCTCTGGAGTGCGATGTACACTGATTTCAAGCAGTTCAGGAATGCTTTTGGGTCATCTGGTAAATATGACTCTTTCTGTGAAGTCCAACTAAATTGGTAGGGTTCCTGAACTATTTCTTTGATTGGAAGATGTCTTTCATTTGCTCTATTTAAAGTGACAAGAGCCACCGCTACCTGACCGATTTCCGGCTCCGACCGAGCTTCATGGTAGACATTGAGGGTTAACCATAACAAGCCTTCAAGTAATGTCATTAGTCCTTTCTCCTGTATTTTTCTGTATGTACCCTAAAGACTTGCTCACAACCATGATTTTATGGTTGTGGTGAGTACAAATGAAAACCAGCAATATCATTCCTAATGTTGAGCATTTACTTGAAAAATCCTAACTGCGATTGCGATAGACTGATGATTTTCCATACCCACAATTATACAGCATTGATATTTGACGTCAACTCTTTCTTTGTCTTGATGGGAATATTTATTAGTTTCGCGCTTTCGCTATTATATTCTTTAATATCATACATATACACCTTATTATTTCTTAGGTGGAATAACAATCAATAATTGTATTTGAAAGGCAGAAAAAATCTTTCAATTATCTCTTCGTGGTAGTTTTGTTTGATAGGCATTTGTGCGAATTCGGATTTCAAAAAACTCCATTGTCTCAACCAAGGAGCACCTGAGAAGATCTTCCCCAAAACAAAAATGTATTTAGATGAAAGCGTATATAAGAAGGATTGTTGCTAATTAAGATTGTCGGGAATAATTCTGATGTTCACCCACCAACTAATTTTCCAGAAGTGGATCCAGTTGGAGGGTGAATTAAACAGTTAATATTATACAGCAGTGACAGGACTGAGGGGCTTGTAGTTAAAAAGCGGCATTAATACTTCACCTGCGGCTCTTGAACTTTCGGCCATGCGATCGAGGACGGTGTGTGCACCATTTTTTTTCATTTCAACAATCTCCCAACATTCAGGAGAGGCTGCAATCGCCTGCATTAATCCTAAATGTTGGGCGTGTCCGGCTTTATAAGCCTCAACATGCCCAAGAACGGGATATCCTAAGAGAGTTAGATCGCCAACAAGATCTAGAACTTTGTGCCTAATGAACTCATCGTCGTATCGCAATCCGTCTTCATTCAACACTGATTTGCGATTCCAATGGATAGCAATAACATTTGCTAGTGAGCTACCGAGGGCTAAGCCGTTAGCCCATAGTTCTTCAACCTGCTCGACGTAACCGAAGGTTCGGGCTCTGGCTATTTCATCTGCGAATCTATTCGCAACCAAATCAAACGTATATTTTTGTTTCTTAATTACAGTGTCATCAAAGCAGATTTCTCCAGTTACTCTGAATCCATTGTATGGAGAAATTCTTAACACCTTATCACCTTCAGCATAGGTAACAGCTTTTGTGATGCGAAGTACCTTTTTCAACCCCTTCTGTTTCGTCTTGCCTGTTGCTTTCAGCAGATTGAAAAACGGCTCGGCACTGCCATCCATGATTGGTATTTCAGCCGAATCCAACTCGACATCGGCATTGTCGATACCAAATCCCTGGAGAGCCGCCAAAAGGTGCTCTGTGGTCGAAATCTTGAAATGTTCGTTGCCAAGTGTCGTTGCCAGCTGAGTATCAACAACTTTATCCATATGTGCTTGGATATGACTGTCAGTAGCCATATCAGCACGAAAAAAACGAATTCCACTATTAATTGCTGAAGGTTTGATGGAGAGGTTGACGGTTCTTCCCGAGTGCAATCCGACGCCGCAACAACTCACCGAGTTTCGTAAGGTATATTGATATGGATCAATAGGTAAAGACATTATTATTCCTTTTTAATAAAAATTTATACCTATTGTTGCAAAATTTGTACCGTCGGGAAAGCCGGTTTAACTTTATTCTAAACACCTATAATATCTTAAGGTTAAAATTCTTTTAGTAAAGAGGAATAAGGTGCTTTCGTGTTAAAAATAACACACTTTGTGGAAATATAGTTTTTTAAACACACACCCCCCCCCTACGACAACTATTGATATCGACAACTAAGGATGCGCATGGGAATTTAGTTCTGTATTTGTTTAAGTGCCCCCAAAAGAAAGAGGTCGAAGCATTCCTCAACCTTATAATGTACTTGCAGAACATAAAGAGGGAGATCCAAATTGAAGTTCTGGAGTTTGACAGAGTCTTTTTCTGTTGTTACCAAAAATTCTGCACCGTACTCAACTGCTTTCCGACAAAGACGTGAGACCAAAGGTTGACTGTAGTCTACGTGATCTTTTAACGTTTGAAAAGCAGCGAGTTTTACTCCGAGCTGGACAAGAGATTTTTCAAACCTTGAAGGGTTGGCAATACCGCAAAACGCAAAAAAACTTTTTGATTCACTTTTTTCTACAATGGTACCGTTTGGTCCGATAAGTTTATATGACTCTAGAGAGGATGTAAATACAGGTCGATTGGGAAATCGCTGTTGTAAAAGATTGGAGAATTTCTGGGCTCTTCCCTGATTGGTAACGTTTTCTCCCGTCAAAAGAAATGCATGGCACCGATTAAGGGCTGAAGTTGGTTCCCGCAAAGGTCCACCGGGAAAAACTCGACTGTTCCCAGCAAGGGTGGTGCTATCAAAAAGCACAATATCTATGTCTCTTCTTACTGCGATATGCTGGAACCCGTCATCAAGAATTATCACATCGCATTGTAAATTATCAATTGAATAGCGACAAGGAGTTATACGATGAAGACCAGTGAGTACGGGAATACCTGGTAGTGACTTGGCGAGCATATACGGTTCATCGCCTGCGAGTGCAGGGGGAAGAAAAATATTTTTACCATCCGACACAATATTTACTGCTTCTTTGGCCTTGCCGCCGTATCCACGACTAATGATTGCTGGGTGGTACCCCTGTTTTAATAACAGGTTGGCAACGTGTTGGACGGTCGGTGTTTTCCCGGTTCCACCTAATACGAGATTCCCGATAGAGACAACTGGTACTGATAAAGATTGTTGGCGAAATACTGCGGATGTGTACAATATTTCGCGTGTTTTCATTGCTGCACTGTAGAGGGGGCCGAAAGGACGGCCAAGAAAAAAGAGGAGATTCAAACCTTTTAACATGACTTTTTGTAATGAAATTGATTATGAAAGAGGACTAATTTAACTTTAGATTTTGCAAAAGATTGAGTAAAAGACTAGTATCATGACTTCGTGGTATATGCTCGCTCTTTTCTTAATGATTTTTGATGTTTTTGTAAAAGAGAGGGATATTGTAATTATTAACTTTGAAGGAGGAAGAGATGAGGTTTATTCTGAGAGGTAAATTGCTTTCAACGGCAGCTTGCGTTTTATTAGCACTGTCAGCTCCGGCACTTGGTGTTGCAGGCGATACAATTAAGTTTGGTGTCGCAGGGCCCCACAGTGGGGATTTGGCTTCTTATGGTTTACCTACTGTCAATGCTGCCAAACTTGTTATTGATAAGAAAAATGCCAACGGCGGAATAAACGGTAAAAAGATAGAAATGCTGGTGGAGGACGATGTCTGCAAACCTGAGATTTCAACCAATACGGCGACAAAGCTTGTCTCGGACGGAGTTCAGGTTGTTCTTGGACATATCTGCTCTGGGGCAACAAAAGCGGCTCTACCAATCTATAGAAATGCCAAGATCTTGGTCATGTCGCCATCAGCCACCAGCGATGAATTAACCTTAAGTGGCGACTACCCGAACTTTTTTAGAACGATTGCTCCTAATGCTGCCCAGTCACCAGCAATGATCGACTTTGCAGTCGATAAACTCGGGTTGAAGAAAATAGCTATTATCCATGATAAAGGTGACTACGGCAAACCACTCGCCGAGGGTGCTAAGGCATATGTCGAAAAGACCGGAAAAGGTAAGGTCGTTCTTTTTGAAGGTATTACTCCCGGCGCCATGGATTACTCAGCTATCGTACAAAAAATCAAAAATTCAGGTGCGAATGTCGTTGTCTTCGGAGGCTACCATCCAGAAGCTTCAAAAATTATTACCATTATGAAGAAAAAGCGTTTGAAGGCAAAATTCGTTTCAGATGATGGAGTAAAAGATGATACCTTTATCAAAGTAGCCGGAGCTGCGGCAGAGGGCGTCTATGCAGCTGGTCCTCAGGACAATTCCACCAATCCTATGGCACTCGAAGCCAAAAAAGAACACAAAGCGGTTTTCGGTAGCGATCCTGGCGCATTTTTTGAGGGCGCCTATTCTGCGACTTTGGTTATGTTGAATGCAATTGAAAAAGCAGGTTCGACTAACCTTGACGATTTGAAGAAAGTACTTGAGACTGAAAAAGTCGCTACTCCTATTGGAAACATCAAGTTTGATAAAAATGGTGATGCTGTTGGCGTAGGATTTTCTATGTATGTTGTTAAAAACGGAAAATTTGAAGTAGTCAAATAACACTCTTAAAAACCTTTTAATATCTGAAGCGAACATTGGGTATTTTGTTCGCTTCAGATATTTTTTTATGTAGTTATGGATTATTTTATTGAACTCTTCTTTAGTGGTTTGACTAGAGGTTCCATTTATGCGCTCATTGCTTTGGGCTATACAATGGTTTATGGAATTATTGGCCTTATTAACTTTGCCCATGGTGAAATTTATATGATAGGAGCATTTACTGCTTTTATCGTTGCCACGGTCCTTTCAATCTATGGCTTTCCTCTTCTTTCCATCGTTATTATTTCAGGTGTAGCGGCCGTGGTTTGGGCGAGCTCCTATGGTTATACGATCGAGAAAATTGCCTATAAGCCACTCCGACATGCTCCCCGGTTGTCGCCACTTATCAGTGCAATCGGTATGTCGATTTTTCTTCAAAATTACGTTTTACTTGCGCAAACGTCCGATTTTCTGCGATTCCCTACGCTGATCCCTGATTTTGAATTTATGGAGCCAATAGCGACTGTCGTCGGGTCCACAGATCTGGTAATCCTGGTAACCACGGTTGTTGTCATGGTGCTGCTTACTGTTGTAATCAAGTTCACCAAAATTGGTAAAGCAATGCGGGCGACGGCCCAGGACAGGACAATGGCAACCCTTGTTGGTATCAACGTCAACAACGTTATTTCCGCAACTTTTATTGTTGGCTCAGGGCTTGCCGCTATTGGTGGTTTACTTATTGCTTCTCATATCGGTCAGATAAATTTTTATATCGGATTCATTGCCGGCATCAAGGCATTTACCGCGGCGGTTCTGGGTGGAATCGGTTCGATTCCCGGTGCCGTTCTCGGTAGTTTTGTGCTCGGATTGACAGAAAGTTTTGGAACAGGATATGTTTCAAGTGACTATGAAGATGTTTTTGCCTTCTCCCTTCTGGTACTCATCCTCATTTTTAAACCGTCGGGTCTTCTTGGCAAGGCAACCAATCAGAAAGTATAAATTTGTTAACTATGGTTTTATTAAAAGAACTTAAAAAAGCTTTTCTAACGTCCCTCTGGTTCGTTTTTTTAACATTTCCGATTGTCGTTATAAAAGTTAATCCTATAGAACGAACAGTTGTATGGCGCTGGCAAAATTCGCTGTATATGGCAGTGGGGACTTTTTGTGTCTATTTGCTGGTTAAATATTTTCAACATAGAAAAGAAAACCGAACCAGACCCGATGAGAGCAAAGAGCAGACCAATTCATTAATACACAGAATTCTGCAAAAACCCGCTCAACGCAAAGTTCTACTCGGGGTTGTGGCAACATTTGCAATTCTCTTTCCGCATTTTTTTTCAACCTATCAGACCAACGTAATGACCACAGCCTTGATGTATGTTGTCTTGGGACTTGGGTTGAATATTGTTGTTGGCCTGGCCGGACTTCTTGACCTTGGTTATGTTGCTTTTTATGCTGTGGGTGCTTATACTTACGCTCTTTTAAATCTACATTTTGGTCTGGGATTTTGGACAGTTCTACCTATAGGCGGCCTGATAGCGGCTACGTTTGGGCTCCTCCTTGGTTTTCCCGTACTTCGACTCCGAGGTGATTATCTGGCAATCGTAACCTTGGGTTTTGGAGAAATCATTCGTCTCATTTTAGAGAATTGGGGAACGTTTTCTAAAGGACCAAGCGGTATTTCCAATATTGCCCGTCCCGGTTTCTTTGGAATGCATTTCGACCTAGAGCAATCCATACTCTATACTTATTACCTGATGATCGTTTTTGTGATTGTGACAATTTTTGTTGTCAACAGATTACAGGATTCCAGGCTCGGTAGAGCCTGGATCGCTTTGAGGGAAGATGAAATTGCCTGTCAGGCCATGGGCATCGACAAACGAAAAACAAAATTAGTTGCTTTCTCACTGGGCGCCTTCTGGGCTGGTATTGTCGGCGTCATGTTTGCAGCAAAGACAACCTTCATAAATCCAGCAAGTTTTACCTTTCTCGAATCGGCAATCATTCTTTCCATAGTCGTTCTTGGCGGAATGGGATCTATTATTGGCGTCGTTTTTGGCGCGCTCATTCTTATACTTATGCCCGAATACTTACGAGCCTTATCCGAATACCGAATGCTTGCGTTCGGCGCAATTCTCGTATGTATGATGATTTTCAGACCACAGGGATTGTTTGCAACGGTCCGTCGCACATATAAATTTGAGAAAAAACTTATTCCCGCTGAAGAACTGAGGGATTCTTAATTATACCATCCTTGATGGGTATAATTTTCTTCACGAAATGATTATCTTCGGTTTTTTAAAACCCTCAACGGGTCTTAAAATAAGAAAATCATTTCTCGGTCACTAACTGAATAATTGCGTAAATGATGAAACAACCGATTCTCAATGTAACCGGGCTGACCAAGGATTTCGGAGGAATTCGAGCTCTGAATTCAGTTGATCTCGATGTGAACAGTGGTGAAATTGTCGCACTCATCGGACCAAACGGCGCCGGCAAAACGACATTTTTCAACTGTATAACCGGAATATACAGGCCAACTGGGGGAGATATCTATCTTACCCAGCCAAACAGTTCAAAAAAAGTATCTCTAAAAGGTCTAAAACCAAATCAAGTGACCGAAAAGGGACTGGCGAGAACTTTTCAAAATATCAGGCTGTTTCCTAAAATGACGGTGCTTGAAAATGTGATGATTGGTCGACATTGCAGGACTAAGGCATTCATTTTTGGGGCAATTTTCAGAACAGCCGCTACGCTGAAAGAGGAAAAAGATATCATTGATATCAGTTACTCTATCTTGGAAAAACTTGGCCTTGCTGAATTCGCCAATGAATTTGCCGATAATCTCGCCTACGGTGCACAGAGGCGTCTGGAAATAGCCCGAGCTCTAGCGACAGAACCGTTGCTCCTCCTGCTCGATGAGCCGGCTGCCGGCATGAATCCTCAGGAAACCGCGGCACTTGTTCAATTGATTAAAAAAATTTCGGAAGAGGGACAGGCGATACTGCTCATCGAACATGATATGAAGCTGGTCATGAGCTTATCCGATCGAATTTTTGTTATGGATTATGGTAAAAAAATTGCCCAGGGAACACCCTCTGAAATTCGGGAAAATCCTGCTGTTATCAAGGCATACCTGGGTGAGGAAGTAGATGCTTAAGCTAAATAACGTACAGTCCGGGTATGGCAATAAGCTGGCGATAAAAGACGTTTCCCTTGAGATCAATGATGGGGAAATCATCTCTCTAATCGGAGCCAATGGTGCCGGAAAAAGCACAACTCTTATGACGATCTGCAGTGTTGTCGCCTGTAGAGCTGGTGAAATTACCTTTCAGGATAAAGAGATTCACAAGATGGCACCCGAGGCAATCGTCAAATTGGGAATTTGCCAGGTTCCTGAAGGTCGACATATTTTTCCACAACTGAGTGTTAAAGAAAACCTTGATATGGGTGCTTTTCTCAGAAACGATAAACAGGAAGTTAAAAAGGATATGGAATATGTCTACTCTCTTTTCCCTATTCTGGCGGAGAGAAGGCATCAGGACGGTGGTAATCTGAGCGGAGGAGAGCAACAGATGTTGGCCATGTCGAGAGCTCTTATGGCCAGGCCAAAGCTTCTGCTGCTTGATGAACCATCAATGGGACTTGCCCCGCTCGTCATCAAACAGATCTTCGAGATAATCAAGCAGATTAATCAGGAGAATAACACCACCATTTTTCTGGTTGAACAGAACGCCAACCAGGCTCTACATATTGCCGACAGGGGCTATGTTATGGAAAATGGAAGAATTACCCTGTCTGGACCGGCGCAAGAATTGTTAGCCAACCCAGACATTCAGAAGGCATATCTCGGTATTTAAAATCTATTTATTGTCTCTCCATCATTTGGAGGACAAATTCATAGCGAATTGAATGAAATGAAAAAGATAAAGGTTGGAGTTATTGGTGTCGGCTATCTCGGCCGATTTCATGCTCAGAAATATGCTGCTCTCGAAGATGTCAGTCTGGTTGGAATAGCCGATGTTGACGTTCAACAGGGTCAGCGGGTTGCAGGCGAGTGTGCTTGTCTCAGTTTTACCGATTACCAAGAACTGTTGCCTATGGTTGATGCGGTGTCTATTGCCGTCCCGACCTCCTATCATCACAAGGTGGCGGGGGAATGCCTCAATGCCGGCATCGATGTTTTGCTTGAAAAACCAATGACTGTTACGCTTGAGGAGGCGGACGACCTCATTGCCAGGGCCGAGAACAAACGACTCATACTGCAGATCGGACATCTGGAACGGTTTAACCCGGCGGTACAGGCCATGGAACCGTTTCTCACAACGCCGGTTTTTATAGAGAGCAATAGGATCTCCACCTTTAAAAGCAGAGGTGTCGATGTGGATGTTGTGCTGGACCTGATGATCCATGATATCGATATCATTTTGAACATCATCAAATCGCCCATCAAAACAATCCACACAGTTGGAGCCCCTGTTGCAACAGCAAGCACAGATATCGCCAACGCTCGGTTGATTTTTGAAAACGGAGCGACTGCCAATGTTACTGTCAGCAGGATTTCCAGGACTAATGTTAGGAAAATGCGCATTTTCCAGCCAGGATCCTATATCAATGTTGATTTTGGTAATAAGAAGGTGATGACGATTCAACTCTCTGAAGAACTCCGGGATAGCGGGATGCCCAAGCAGATTGTCGAACTGCGTACTTTCGCTGACAGTGATGCCTTGATGAGCGAAATCACATCTTTTGTAGATCATGTACGGGATAGAACAAAACCGGCTGTTTCCGGATTTGAAGGGCGCCGCGCTCTGGCCGTTGCCTTGCAGGTTATGGACCAGATTAAGGAGCATCAAAAGCTCGACCTCTTCAAGAACTTCCTGCACCCCCAGAAACCATGAGCAGCAAAATTATGATCATCACCGGAGAAGCTTCCGGCGATCTTCATGGTGCAAATCTCGTCAGATCGTTACATTCTAAGAATCCCGATCTTCAATTTTGCGGTATGGGTGGCGAAGAGCTTGCGTCTCTTGGGGTAGAAATACTCTATGATGCTGCCAAGGTTTCGGTTGTCGGTGTTTTTGAAATTTTTTCACATTTGAAAGATATTTGGCTCGCCCAACGGGTCTTAAGACGCAGATTAATACAAGACCCACCTGATCTTCTTATCCTGATCGATCTGCCGGATTTCAACCTGATGCTGGCCAAAAAAGCAAAAAAGCTTGGTATCCCTGTCTTCTATTATATTAGCCCCCAACTATGGGCCTGGCGTTCAGGTCGAGTCAAAACCATGAAGGCCAGAGTCGATAAGATCGGCGTCATCCTTCCTTTTGAGGAAGAGTTCTTTTGTAAGAGGGGAGTTGAGGCTGAGTACGTTGGCCATCCCTTGCTTGATACTGTAAAGGTCGGTGCAACCAGAGAACAGTTTTTTGAGCGGCACGAGATCCCCGGTGACACTCTATGCATTGGCCTGTTTCCGGGAAGCAGGAAACGCGAAGTATCCTCACTCCTCCCAATCTTTTTGTCTGCCGCAGAGTCTCTGCAGAAAAAAGTACCTGAAAAAATTGTTTTTTTCATTCCCAAGGCCTCGACAATAGACAATCAGGAGTTTGCTGCAGCCGGACTACGCAGGTATCAGCAACATCTCGATATTAGGATTATCGAGGAAGATCGATACAGCATGATGGCAGCATGTGATGTGGTCGTTACCGCCTCCGGAACAGTCACGCTGGAGCTAGCCATACTCGAAGTCCCAATGATAGTTGTCTACAAGCTGGCACCGCTCACCTACCAGTTGGGAAAACGCCTTGTTAAAGTTGAATTTTTTTCTCTGGTGAACCTTATTGCCGGCTATGCAGCTGTACCGGAACTTCTACAACATGAAGTAACAGCAGAAAAAATAGCTGGAGAATTATTGGCAATAACAACAACCTCCGCCAGAAAACAAAAAATGAAACAAGCGCTCAAGGAGGTAAGAGCCAAACTCGGTGAGAGTGGCGCATCGGATAAGGCTGCGACCGTTGCCTTGCAGATGTTGGAACACAATCTATGACCAAAGACAACAGCCCTGAAACAGATCCCATTGCCCTGGAAATAGATGGCATCTTGGATCTTCACCCCTTTTCTCCAAAAGACCTGAAAACGCTCATTCCGGATTATTTGGAAGAGTGTCGAAAAAAAGGGATAGTTGAAATCAAGATTATCCACGGTAAGGGGATAGGTAACATACGGCGTTCTGTGCATGCTCTATTGGATCGAAATCCCTTGGTCGTTGCCTATAGGCAAGCTGAGCTGCACGACGGCAGCTGGGGTGCGACTGTAGTGAGCTTAAAACCCCGATAAATGATAAAGCATCAATTTTTCATTAAAGGAGCACTACTTGCCAAAATTGCAGACGGGGTATTGGCACACTTTACAATTCCTGCATAAACCGCCATGTCCCAATTCCGCAAATTCCTTTCGGCCTATCTTTTCACCGGTTAATATCCGCGGTAATATCAAATCAAAGACCGTGATCTTATGAAACATTCCACAGGCAGGGAGACCGAGAACAGGAACTTTGCCAATCATGCCACTGAGAAACATTGCCCCCGGCAATACGGGAGTCCCGTAAGTAGCATCAATCGCTCCCGCTTCCAGTATTCCCTCGCGGGTGACATCATCGGGATCGACTGACATGCCCCCACTTGTCACGATGAGTTCGGCGCCGTGATCAATACAATCGACAATCTCCCGGGCAATAACAGCCTTGTCGTCCGGAGCTCGCCTTACCATTAAGATAGTTGAGCCCAAAGCTTCGGCTTTTGCCCGCAACACCTCTTCAAACCGATCCTCGATGCGACCATAAAAGACCTCATTGCCCGTTATCACCAATCCGATCTTGACCTTTTTTAAGGTTAACACCTCTACAATGGGAGAAGATGAGTGAGCTATTTTTTCAGCCTTCTCTATCAATTTCCGCGAAGCAACAAGAGGTATGAGACGGGTTGCCGCCACAGTCTCACCTTTTTCCACCGGGGTGTTGTCATGGAGAGTGGAACACATCACCTCGCCAAGCAAATTGAACTGATAAAGAGATTCTTTATTTATCCTCAGTAGTCCGTCATGACTCGCTTTTAAAACGATTTTCCCTTCTTCCGGATTATCCTGGTATTCCACACCACGTCCGGCAAGGCATCGTGCTAGTGCAGAGGCCGCATCATTCTCATGGATTTCAGATGATGTGAGCGAGATGACGTAGATGTTATCCTTTCCCAGTCGCTTAAGATGCTGAACGTCCTCAGGGCGGATGATATGGCCCTTTTTAAAGGCCACTCCTTTTTTCACATCTTTTACAATCTCTGTAATATCGTGGGGAAGCACCATTCCAATAGATTTTTCAACGGGTACCGATTTTAACATGCAATATGACCTTAATAATTACCTTCAAATTAGAGACAACCGTCAACCTGGTCTCTGGGAAACAAACTTTTAACATCATAAATAACAGAGTTATCCTTGCAGAGCTTTCGCACCTGGCTGATGCTCATCTCAGCAAATTGTTGGTGGGCGACAGCTATGACAACTCCACTATAGGTATCTTTCAGCAGCTTTTCTACTAGTTTGATTTTATATTCTCGAAAGGCTTCAGCTGACTTTGCCCAAGGGTCGTACACATCTACTGAAATGCCATATTCAGCAAATTCGGATATGATATCGATCACCTTGGTGTTCCGTAGGTCGGGACAATTCTCCTTAAAGGTAAGCCCCATAACTAAAATACGACTATTGGCCGTGTCTATCCCTTTTTTGATCATTTTTTTTATAACGGTTGAGGCAATATAGTGTCCCATATTGTCGTTTAGCCGTCTGCCCGCCAGAATCATATTAGGGTGATATCCAACCTCTTGAGCCTTGTGGGTGAGATAGTAGGGGTCGACACCAATACAATGACCACCTACAAGTCCTGGGGAAAAAGGCAGAAAATTCCATTTGGTTCCTGCGGCGGCAAGTACCTCACGCGTATCAATGTCGAGTTTCTCGAAAATCAGAGCCAGCTCATTGATCAAGGCTATATTTACATCCCTTTGGGTATTTTCAATAACTTTAGCCGCCTCTGCTACCTTAATGGAACTCGCCGGAAAGGTTCCGGCGGTAATGATAGATTTATAGAGACTATCGACAAAGAGGGCAGTTTCAGGAGTTGATCCAGAGGTTATTTTCACTATTGACGGTAATCGGTGAAGCTTGTCCCCGGGGTTGATTCTTTCCGGACTGTAGCCGCAGAAGAAATCCTGATTATACTTTAGCCCCGAACCTGCTTCTAATAGAGGTACACACACCTCCTCTGTTGCGCCAGGATAGACAGTCGATTCAAAGATAACCACATCTCCACGCTTTAAGGTTTTAGCAACGGTGCGGGATGCTCCCTCAAGCGGTCTGAAGTCGGGCCTTTTGGCTGCGTCGATCGGTGTTGGAACTGCAACAATGAAAACATTACAGTCTGCAATTGCCTTTACATCGGTTGTAAATTCAAGTTGTTGTGCTTTTCCTAGTTCAGCATTGGAGACCTCAAGGGTTGAGTCGGTGCCACTACCGAGTTCATTTACACGATTGATGTTGAGATCAAAGCCGATTGTCTGATATTTTTTAGCAAACTCAACTGCCAGAGGCAACCCAACATATCCCAACCCGACGATACAGAGTTTAACATTCGATAACGAGTTCATTATCAAGAAGAGCCTCTCTCGTCTTGATTACCATAATAGGTAAGTCCCTGTGTGTCGGTTTCAAGTACCGTGACAGTGTGCAGGGAATAGCTATCGTTTGAAAGTCGTGAACTGACTTGGTCAAATATAAACCTGGCTATATGCTCAGATGAAGGGTTTTTATCCTGGAAATAGGGGAGCGTATTCAGGTCATTATGGTCAAGCATGTCAATTACTTCTTTTACTATTTTCTTCAACACCTTGAAATCAATTCCCATTCCGTACCGATCAAGCTCTGTTGCACGAACCGTTACTTTAACCTTCCAATTATGTCCATGGGGTTTTTCGCATTCCCCTGGATACTCTCTAAGGTGATGCGCGCCGGCAAAATGTGTATCGATGAATATATCAAACATACTTTTCTCCTTGTAATAGGGCCACATACATATGCAAAAAATATGGGCATGAATCAAACATCCCGGCAAACTTAATACTTTCCTTGCTTTTTATCACCTACTATTTAAGCCAAAGGATTAGAGAAAGCAGATGGATTCGAGGGGGATAATTATTTTTTTATCGCATAAGGTGAAACTGGTACCTGATGAAATCATTTGAACCGATCTACCGGCATTCGTTTCATTTTCTCGGCAACAACAAAGCACTGTTTTTATCGGACAGGCTGCGGGACGATAAATGACTACTTTTCAATTCAACCCTTACAGATTAAGTACTTTTTTTAGTTGTTTTCGTTCAGTGGGCTTGATATTCTAAAAATTCAACGAGCCTCCGTTTTTGGAATACTCTTTCCATAAACGAGGCTTTTGTGTTTTAAGTAAACGTTAAACTTTTCTAAGGTATAAAATTGTTGCTAATTTATTTTCCAACTCGAAGTGAACTGGATTGAGCAGTTGATTGAACCGCACTGTACCGAATTGTATGATAGTCTAAGTCGTGATAGCCTTTTTGACGGTGAACTGATCTGTTTTCAGCATCAAAATGGGTATCGATTCTCCATTGATGCTATTCTTGTTGGCCATTTTCTCGATGTCAAACAGGGTGACAGCATACTGGATCTTGGAACTGGATCCGGTATTATAAGTATGATTTTAATGTATCGATGGCGGCACAGGATTAAGGAAGTGTCCGGGATTGAAGTGCAGCAGGGACTAGCTGGACTTGCTAAAAAAAATTTTCAATCTAACAATCTTGAACGATTTGGTAAGATTCTTGAAGGCGATATTAAAGAAATCGATAAACTGATCAAACCAGAGTCTTACGAAAAAATTGTCTGCAATCCTCCCTTTTATACACCCGCCTCGGGACGGACGAACACGAATCCAGAAGCACAGATGGCACGGCACCAGATCCTGGCAACCTTACAGGATTTCCTTTTCGCCTCTGCATTTGCTGTAAAAAATGGAGGTGTTGTGTCTTTTATTTACCCAGCTGCACGAATGAGTGAGTTTATTACTTTTGCTAAAGAATTTCGACTGGAGATTAAAAAAATTCAGTTTGTTTACAGTTATCCCCATAAAACTGCACTAGCCCGTCTGGTACTTTTCCAATGTATAAAAAACGGAGGAACAGGGACTGAGGTCCTACCGCCTTTTTACGTATACTCTGAAAAAGGTGGCGCGTTTTCTTCGGAAATGCAGGGTTTCTATAAAAAAAACCAAGAATAACCGTCAAAATTTGACTACTGATATTCTCTATTCTCTATGCTTGCCAAAATAACAAGTTGTTCGGTCCTCGGCATCGAAGGTTGGTTAATCCAGGTTGAAGTCGATGTTGCAAATGGTTTGCCGATGTTTTCAACAGTGGGACTTCCTGACAGTACCGTAAGAGAGAGCAAGGATCGAGTGAAGGCAGCCATAAAAAATTGTGGCTACCAATTTCCCGCCAGGAAGATCACAGTAAATTTGGCCCCGGCTGACATACGTAAGGAGGGAGCCGGTTTTGATCTTCCTATTGCAATTGGAATTCTTGAGGCAACTGAAATTCTTAGGCGAAAAAGAGAAGGGCAATATTGTATTGTCGGCGAGCTTTCTCTGGACGGTGGGGTACATAAGGTAAACGGTCTTCTGCCGATGATCTTGGCAGCCAAGGAAAATGCTCTCAGTGGCATAATCATTCCCAAAGAAAATTGTGATGAGGCACAGATAGTTCCTGACGGAATCGATATTATACCGGTTTCTTCTCTCCAACAGGCTGTTGAGTTCCTGGCCGGTATGGATGTAGCTACTCCGATGATCGTTACTGAGTTACACGAAATGGTACAAAGCGTACCAAGCGGTGTTGATTTTTCCGATATCAAAGGACAAGAGCATGTTAAAAGAGCACTCGAAATCGCAGCGTCAGGGGGGCATAACATTCTCATGACTGGTCCTCCCGGCTCTGGAAAAACTATGCTTGCCAGACGTTTTCCTACTATTCTTCCGGAAATGACCCTCGACGAAGTCCTGGAAACGACCAAAATATACAGTGTAGCTGGAAAGGTTTCTGAAAAAAACCTTCTTTTTACGACACGACCTTTTCGCGCACCCCATCACACAATCTCGGATGCCGGGCTCATTGGTGGAGGAACTATTCCACAGCCGGGTGAGGTTTCCTTGGCCCATAATGGTGTTCTCTTTTTGGATGAGTTGCCGGAATTTAAAAAACATGTCCTTGAAGTTCTGAGACAACCACTTGAGGACGGTGAGGTGACGATTGCCCGCGCCAACATGACACTGACATTTCCGGCTCGCTTTACCTTGATTACGGCAATGAATCCGTGTCCTTGTGGATTTTTTGGTGATAGTCGTAATCGGTGCAATTGCACAGAGAGGGAGATTAAACAATATACCGGGAAGATCTCTGGACCTCTACTCGACAGAATAGATCTGCACCTTGAAGTTGCGGCACTCGACTACAAGGAAATGAGCGACAGAACCCAAGGAGAAAGGTCGGTAAATATAAAAGAGCGTGTAGACCGGGCTCGCGCAATTCAGGGAGTAAGGTTTGCGGATGAACCTGGGGTATATTGTAATAGCCAGATGAACAGTAAATTAGTTGAAAAATATTGCACGCTCGACCAAAAATCGTCGGCGCTTCTCGAGAAAAGTGTGAACCGACTGGGACTTTCGGCACGGGCATATCATCGAATTCTCAAGATGGCAAGAACGATTGCCGATATGGGGAATTCGCTACCTGTTCAGCAGGCTCATGTGGCTGAAGCCGTTCAATTTTGTAGAACAACACAGCACTCTTAATTCGTTCTCTCTTGGCTTTTAAAGATCCAGAGAAGGGTATTGTAAAAAAACAACTGGTTGAGGACAGTACATAAAAAGTGAAAGTAACATCATGAAAAGCAACACAATTGCAGGATTTCTGACCATGTTGCTGCTAGTTATTTACCCACTGGTCATGGGGATTCAAATAGATGGCTTTAAAGATATGGCCAGGTTTATTCCAGAGAGTGCACTAGTTTACTTTGAACAACGGCATGGCTCAAGAGTCCTGAAAGAATTTACTAAATCACCTCTGGGAAAAAAATTTGAAGCTATTCCCTTCCTAAAGACAAGCAATAAAATTGGATTAACCAAATCCGTAACCCATGCTCTGCAGGACATGTTGTCGGTTTATGCATTGGCTAAAGAAGACAAAATGCTTCATGAGGTTTTTGGAAAAAGGTTTGCCGTTGCCTTGCTCTATCCGGAAGACATAAAACAATATGACAATTTCACAGACTATATCAAAGAAAATACCATTGTTGTTGCCAAGCCTGAACATAGTGCAGGGGGGCTCGAATTTCCGGGTGAGTACTTCACAACGTTTGAACAAAGATATTTTGTTTCAAGTGCACAATATGGCAATCACCACATTAAAAGATTTCAGATAAACAAGGAATCATTTTCAATGGTGAACATCGAGGGATCATTTCTTCTGAGCCTGAATGAAAAACAATTGCGACGTTGTATTGATACCTTTGATAAGGAATTGCCGGCATTAGCGAAAAACAGCGATTTTTTAGCTATCAGCAAGAGTTTTGAAATGCCGGATCGTTATTTTTATATTTCAGTGAATAATGTGAGAAACTTCATCTCCGAGACAGTGACTGATATGGCTTTTTCCGGCAAGGATCTACTGCTGAAAGAACTGGCAACCACCGTTGGATTTGCCCACGTTGGATATGGCTCCTGGAACAAAACAAAGAGGGTCAATGATAGGGTGCTGGTCCAGTACAACAGTAATGAAGTTAATATTGTTGTTAAAAATCAGATTGAGGTTGCCCCCATTAAATGCACTATGTTGTCTCTGACTACTGAAAATCCAATGGCTTTTTATTGGTCCAATACTATTAAGATTAAACATTTATTTCAGTATCTTGAGAGGAGCAGAAAAGAAGAGCCGCAAATGGAAAAATTTTGTTCAAGGGTAGAAAGTATCACCGGAAAGGACATGAAAGAAATATTTTCACTTTTGGGAGAAGAGGTAAGTCTGGTTCTTGAACATGGTCCGGAGGATAAGTTCTTCCCAGTTCCACTAGGAATGTTTTTTGTGCACGTCCAAAATGTTCCGGCTCTCAGGACCATTCTGGAAAAAATTATTGATGAGTATGATATCCAGGTAAGTGTTAAATCAGATGATCAGATTCGCTATACATACTGGACCCCTTCTCCGCAGGATGGTCTACAACCTCTCTATGGTTTCTGGGGCGATCTCATTTTTGTGGGCAACAGTCCCAGTTTATTGAGTAGGATCGTCAAAATGAATACCGAGAAATTTTCATTACTTGATAATGCAGCTATTAAGGCACTAGATCCGGGATTTAAGGAAAAGAACAACTCGATTAGTTATTTTAATAATGTTGAGCTCATTAAGGTCCTACAAAAGGGTTTGGATCTTGTTGCAATGACCTTAGTGATTGAAGATCGGGAAATGGCCTTTAAAGTACGTACAGTTATAGATGAGATAATCAATCCTTTGTTGGACGGCGCGGAAATGTATGACAAAAGTTGTACACGTAGTTATTTTATGCCTGGAATGGTTATCATCGACACAATAACGAATAAAACTACCAGACCGATTAAAAAAGGGATTCACTAATGCAAAAGATCGTCGAGGAACTCAAGCAATTGATTCCTTTCAAGGAGACAACCGATATCGGTGATATAATTCTCATCGTTGCAAAAGAACCTCAACTGCTTGTTTATGCGCATGTAAATGATATAGAGAGAGACACGGGCCGTAGGGATGAGTGGTGGCATGTTCATTTCACCATGTTATCGATACCTTTGCAGAAAATGACATGGACGCTACGCACGGAGCAGATGACAGGGAAAGAGATTTTTACGATGGGTGGGGAAGAACGCTTTGTGAAGGCAATAACCTTCGGAGAGCAGGACAATGCGGGTAAACCTACACTCGTAAAGTCAAAGAAAAAGGTTTCAACATTAAAAAGAGTGAAGTGATCTTCGTATCCCGTAAAACAAGACGGAAAAACCCCGTGATAGGGAGGGCTTTAAGAGCCTTATTGATTCTATAACTCGGGAGGGACAAAACTCACCATAAGACTGTCAAGCTTGGTCTCTAATTGCCGGTAACTAATATGCGGTGATATATCCAACATTATCTTTGATGCTTTCACCTGATCTGTATTTTTATATTTATCCGAAAGATAAATAATTTCCCCAATACCTGCCTGGATTATGACTTTCGTGCATTCGTTGCATGGAAAGAGGCCGACATAGATACGACAGTTCCTGAGGTCAGTGGAAATTGAGTTTAAAACGGCATTGAGTTCAGCATGACATACATAGGGATATTTGGTGTCGAGGTATTGTCCTTGTCGTTCCCAGGGGAGTACATCGTCTGAACATCCCAAAGGAAAACCGTTGTACCCTACACCAACAATTTTATTCTGGGCGTTAGCCACACACGCCCCGACCTGAGTATTTGGATCTTTGCTTCTTTGGGCAGAGAGGAGGGCAACTGCCATGAAATACTCATCCCAAGACAGGTAATTTTCTCGTTTCATACTTACTAACCTTTTTGATTACGCTTCTGGTCTTGTCTCTTTTTCCGCCAGGTGTTCACGCCGCACACAGTGTCTGTAAACTGCTTAATAGTCTGGAAGTATAGGTCTCCGCCTGTTTCACCCAATGTGTTGTGTTCCGCTCCTGGAATAATAAAAAACTGTTTGGATCTTGCTCCGCTTGAGGCCTGAAGCTTTTCTGCATCAGCTGCAGCTACCAGCACATCTCGGGCTCCATGAAAAATAAGTGTGGGAGTTTTAATTTTTTCAATCTTCTCTATATTATTAAATCCATCCTCTTCCACAATGTCGGCTTGTTTCGGGCTAACACCCATCGCCTCCAAAAATGATGCTGTAGCGCATATGCCACTTTCTATGATCAGCCCTTTAATCGAATCACCATTTTTGAAAACCGTATCGATTGCACATATGGAACCGAGGGATTGGCCCATCACAAAAACGGGACCATTGCAACCTTTGTTACTCAGCCAGTCGATAGCAAGATGAAATAATTTTTCAGAATCCGAATACATCGCAGCAACAGAAGGGGTTCCGTTATTTATACCGCAGCCGCGATAAGATGTGAGGAAAACATTTATACCCTGTTTGAGGTAGCTTTCCGCCATCAGATCGAATGAACAAGCAGAGGCCCCAATTGCAGGATAAAGGAAAAGCACAGGTGCCTTCTGATCCACCAAATAATACCTGCAGGTTAAAACAAGCCCGGAATCGATCTCAAGGCTGACATCTTCTGCGTTGACTGGGCAAGGTGATTTAATTTTGCTTTGGCTTGGAAAAAGCAATGCAATTATTTCAGGATCATTAATTTTACTGTAAAGAGTCATGAGTATCTGGAATGTGTTAAAAGAGAGTTATACAAATCCGGCAGAAAAACTCTTATATTAAAGGATTTCGTAGGAAAAAGCTACTCGTTGGATGGATAAAACAAAGGAAAAAAAGCACGCCATGATAGAAAATTGAAGAAACGTATCCGTTGATCACAGCATAAAAAAACGGGTATCAGAATATGCCTGATACCCGTTTTAATATTAATGGGGTGAGCGAGGGGACTTGAACCCCCGACCTCCTGGGTCACAACCAGGTGCTCTAACCAACTGAGCCACGCCCACCACAAAATACGTTCTTCTGAAAAACCTGTGTTATATACCCGGTCAGCTTTGGTTTTGCAAGGCTAAAATCATTACAGGTTTTCTTTACAGTGCCTGCATTTTTTGGCTTGCGCCTTGACAATTTCCAAACAATGCGGGCACTCTTTCTTAAAATTTATTTTTAGCAGCTCCGTAATCGCCTGATTCACTTTATGCTCTATGGCAGGATCCTGGAATGTATGGTTTCGGAGGGGATCAACACAGGCGAGATCGTTGAGTTGTATGAGGTGCTCCGCGGCACTGACACGGACAGTTTTTGTTGCCCCTTCGTCAAGCAAAAGGGTTATTACCGGTTCAAGATTCTTGTCCGCAACACAACTCTTTAGTTTTAATGTGGCCTCTTTTTCCTGACGATATCGTGCGTTTTGGTTTTTTAGTTCTTGTCTGTCCACTACGCAGCCCGTAAATGCCTCGGCATTGCCGACCATCATACAATTACCCTCGGGGCTGCCTGGAAGCTCCATATACCTGTAGGATGCATGATGCCCGAATTGTTTTTCTATCTGATCCCAGCCTTTTAAAAAAAGGGGACAACCGTCGTTTAGGCAGATAAACAGGACATCCGAGCCCCAACCAAGTCCATCGCCAACATGGATAGGCGGTGCTTCACATAAGGACATGGTTTCTTTGCAATGAGGGCAGGTTTTCACCTCGTCCAGAAAACTCAAATCTTGAAACATAGAACTGCTCCTTCAAAAAAATTAAAACCGCCGATTAACAAATCCTTTGTAGACACTGCAATAGACGGGATTGAAATTGAGACAATACATGATACCAGACAATAAAAGTTTTAGGTGGCTTGATGAAGAAAAATTTAAGCACGTTTCATATTTGGTCGACTCATCACATCATCCACCGCTTTCGCCTGTTTCATACGGAACTGGAGAAAGGATTGCGGCATTGTCGCTTTGTTCGTTTCCATGATATCCGAAAGTTCAGCAATTTTCCCCTGTTCAGCAAGCTCAATCAGTTTAATAATATTTTCGGCAAAACTCCGTACAATTTTTCTACCATCACCTGCAGTTGCCATGATCTCCGCATAAGTTCGCGGATTTTGATTGTGAATCCGCGCCATTGCCAGAATACCATAAAGCGAGGTTAAAGTAGAATGGCTGTTGATATCATTGCAATCTATCTGGTGATCCCTTAGGGTCATCGCCAAGGCAACCGATACTGTTGTTGGGAGCTTCTGGCTCACCCCCATCAGCAAATCGTGTTTCTGGGCAGTGTCGTGGTTGATATCGGCACCATGTTTGTATAAAAACGCCTCAAACTCGCTACAGAAGCTCCCGCTCCTGTGGGTGCGGACGACGGTAGCATTTTTGTCTTTCATGGTAAGTGCCTGTGGTCCCCAAAGGTTGTGAACAAACATCACCTCGACGCCCTGACTAGTTGATTTCAGGGCAGTCGCAATTGTATTCTCGGATTCACCCGCCAAAATAATCAACGCTTGACCGTCTTTCAAGAGAGGGCCATAAGTTCCGATGACAGGGGCTGTTACGGAGATAGGTACGCACACCAAGACGACATCGACCTTTTCAATCATTGCCTCAGAGGTAACTGGAGTCTCGCGACCGGTAATGATTGTTTTATAACCCTCGTTTTCCAAGCGATTGGCAAACCATTTGCTCATGTCGCCACTACCTATAAATCCAAACGATTTAATTTTTTTCACCCGCATATCGACTCGGGGGAAAGATCCTAAAACCTTGAGGGCGTCCTTCTCCTGAATAACGGTCGATTCGATTATATTGAGGGCGTCTCGTAAAAGAGGAGTGTTGATATGGCCCTCAACCTCAACATATATGCGCAGTTTTTGAGTCTGCACATCATTTTCCGATCGCAGATCAAGAATGTTAATACCCCGCCTGGTAAACTCACCCAAGATATCTGCAAGCATACCGACACGGTCTCTCAATGGACGGGTGATTATAGCAGTAGCATCATAGCCTGAGGCGGGAGCCGGTTCTCTCCCGATGATAGCAAACCTAGTCCGATTGTGGGATACCACTTCACGGGTCAAAAGTTTAAGTCCATGTTTCTTGACCAATATTTCCGATTCAATGACCGCATATCCCTGCTTCTTCTCGAGATCAATAGCTGTCATGGCGCCTTCAATATCATTCACAGCCATGAGGGTAACGTCAGGATATTTTTCTTCAATGAATTCATCACATTGCCTGAATACGGAGCCTCTGCCGACGATTGTGGTGATCGTGTTTTTACCTTTTTCAGGGTGGGGTAGGGCGCCTAGCGAGAGATGTATCGGCAGCACTACATTATCTACCCAGTAACCTTCTTCCATCTTTGCCATCAATCTGAAATATTCTTTCACCTCACCCTCACGCGTGTTATACACTGGTATAACTGCGTATTGAACTTTACCCTCTCTAAATGCGGCGAAAATATCGGCGATCCGATTATAAAGAAACAACTCAGCATTGGGTAAATATTGACAAGAGGCCTGGTAGCTGTCTGAACCAACAGGCCCCAAAGTAGCAATGGAAGGCATGACTATTCGTATTTGATGATTGATAAACCCCGATCAACGGAATTCTTTGTTATTAGATGGTGTGATATACCATATTGTATAATAATGAGACCACCTGAGGCTACAGATAAAGATGACGCGCTCAGCAAAATATACATTCTCAGCTATTTAAGCAAGATTTATCACCGTATCGCCTTGGTACACCAGTCCTGTGACATTTATGATTCCAGATGTAACTGAATATTTATCGTCTCTTAAAAATTCCGCAAAATTCGGACCTCAGGTAGTTTGTCATAGAGACTTTGCTGCATTAGACGCCCAATACGCTCCTGTTTTCCCACCACTGGATCCGGCTCTTCAGGCGAGCTTAACGGAGGCCGGAATTACCAGGCTGTATAGCCACCAGCATCGCGCCATCAGCTCTATCCTTGCAGGTAAAGATATCCTTGTCGCGACTCCAACCGCATCCGGCAAAAGTATGGTGTATAATCTGCCGGTATTAAATGATCTGTTTGGAGATGATCCCGGACATTCTCTCTACCTCTTCCCTTTGAAGGCCCTGGCCCAGGATCAGCATAACGTGCTGGAAACCTTATTTAAAAAGCTGCCGGCAGGTATTCGAGAAAAACACCTACACTTTTCGGCTCTATTCGATGGAGATACAGGGAGTTATCGTCGAAGGAAAATCCGTGACACCCCGCCCCGTGTTCTCCTTACTAACCCTGAAATGGTTCATCTTTCAATATTACCCTACCATCAAAACTGGACTGATTTTTTCAGTAGACTACGATATGTTGTCATTGACGAAGTGCACAGCTATCGAGGTGTGCTCGGCAGCCATATGGCCTGGGTCCTGCGACGTCTGCAGAGGATTGCGACCAGTTATGGTGCCGATCCTACCTTCATTCTCCTTTCTGCTACCATCGGTAACCCCAAGAAACTGGGAGAACTTCTTCTTAATAAATCGGTTGAAGTTATAACCGAATCCGGGGCTCCCCAGGCAAAGAAAAATATGCTGTTTATTAATCCCTGGGACAGTGCTGCCTACACGGCAAGCCAGCTTCTTGAGGCGGCAGTTAAACGAGGCCTGCGAACGATTGTCTATACTCAGTCCAGAAAAATGACCGAGCTGATCAACCTCTGGACTGCACCGCGGCTTGGAAAACTCTCCTCAAGAGTGAGTGCCTATCGTGCTGGTTTCCTACCCGAGGAACGGCGGGAAATTGAGCAGCAGCTCTTTTCGGGTAAATTGCTCGGTGTCATTTCAACTTCCGCTTTGGAGCTAGGGATTGACATCGGAGATCTGGATCTCTGTATTTTAGTTGGATACCCAGGTTCAATCATGGCTACCTGGCAACGAGGAGGGCGGGTTGGTCGAACTCTCCGACAATCGGCGATTATTTTGATCGGCCAGGAGGACGCCTTGGATCAATACTTTATGAGGCGACCGGAAGACTTCTTTGCCAGATCTCCGGAATCTGCAGTACTGAATCCGGAGAACAGCACCATAATGGAGCAACACCTCGTCTGTTGTGCTGCAGAAAGCCCCTTGTTGAAAGATGAAATACTACTGGAAAACAGCACGATAGCATCAAGTGTTAAAGATCTATCTAGAATTGGTTCGCTGCTGGAGACGGCGACTGGAGGTAAGTGGATTTCTGCAAGAAAGTATCCACAAAGACATATTAGCCTTCGGGGCGGCGGGAAAAATATGTCTATCATCGACATGGAACAGGGCGAAATAGTAGGGGAAATCGACACGCTACGAGGAATGAAAGAGTGTCATCCAGGTGCAGTCTATCTCCATCGAGCCACCACATGGCTGGTCGAGAAATTCGACCTTTTGGCAAATGAAGTTATCGTGCATAAAGAAACGCCAAAATATTTTACCAGGCCGATGACGGAAAAGCGCACCGAAATCCTTGAAGTTCTCGAAAGAAAGGCCAGTTTTGGGGTACGAGTATCCCTTGGCAGAGTAAGGGTTACCGAAAAAGTAACCGGTTACCAAAAGCGACACAGTGTCACCCAGAAAATGATTTCGACCACTACATTGGAGCTCCCTGAACAAATCATAGAAACCGAAGGGTTATGGATAGACATTCCACACACTACAGTCAGCTTGCTTGAACAGGAAAAGCACCATTTCATGGGGGCAATTCACGCCATGGAGCATGCAATGATTGCACTTTTTCCTCTACTGGTTCTTTGTGACCGTAATGATATTGGCGGGATTTCCTGCCCATTGCATGACCAAACGGAAATGGCCTCAATCTTTATATATGATGGTTATCCGGGTGGTGTCGGCCTCGCCCGAGAAGCGTTTAGAAAAATGGATAGCTTGCTGACGCAGACTGAGCAAACGATAGCCTCGTGTGGATGTAACAATGGCTGTCCTTCATGTGTTCACTCACCGAGATGTGGGTCCGGGAATCGACCAATTGATAAAAAAGCCTGTCTCTTTCTCCTTGCAGAAATTCTTGGAGGCAGAGCAAGAGATAACAATACTATCAATCCTGTGCAAAAAAATCAGCCATTGCTAAAAAAAATTGAGCATATCTTGGAAGGTGCAGCAAAGCCGCGAAAGGGAATGGATGCACTGCCTGCAAAGTTTGGGGTGTTTGATCTGGAAACTATTCGTTCTGCGGATGAAGTCGGTGGTTGGGGAAATACTCATAAAATGGGTGTGTCAGTGGCAGTAGTTTTCGATTCGGAGTTAAACGATTATGTGAGCTACCTTGGGCATGAAATCGATAAACTGATCTCCCACCTGATGAGTTTTGATCTCGTTGTCGGGTTTAATAATAAACGATTTGATAACAGGGTGTTGTCAGCCTATACCGATATGAATCTCTCTCAGGTGCCGACGCTTGATCTCCTGGAGGAAGTTCACAACTATCTGGGATACAGATTAAGCCTCAACAGTCTTGCTGAGCAGACACTTGGGACTAAAAAGACGGCAGATGGCCTACAGGCACTTGCGTGGTACAAAGAGGGTAGGATAGATTTGATACAACACTACTGCAAAAAAGATGTGGAGATCACCAGGGATATTCTCTATTACGCATTAGAGCGAGGATTTTTGCTGTTTGCCAACAAAGCCAAGCAGGTAGTGAGACTACCCCTTGACCTCGACACTGCAATAGCAAAAATTCTAACCCCGGTAAACGGGAAATAAGCCGGGACTCTAAGGAATACCCCCTTGAGGGGAGCTCTGTTTAGTACTCGCTTGACGGGTATAAGTACCTTGAGACAGATTGTATTCTTGCAAAAAACAAGAAAATAATCTGTAAGATACTAAAATATTAAAGAATTGGCCTGATAATTACGGCCAGAGCAAGGGACTGTAGATCCATCCAGTCGTTCCACTGCTGTGGCGAACCTCGGTCCATTTGCCTTTTTCGGATATTCGGGTCAGCACCACACCACGCTCAACATCTGCAACGATGGAGTCTTTGGCAGATGGGCCCGACCGCATATTAATGCTATTCGTAGCGTTAACAATTACCGTATCCGCTTTTTTTACAATACTCTTGTGCACCCAACCAGAGTCGTTTTCAAAGTCAGAAACCTTGTACCAGTCCCCCTCTTTTTTTTCGACCTTGAGGGGATATCCCTGAAAAAGCTCCATAGATGCAGGATAATTAGTTCCCGGACCGGTCCTGACGTTGGCATTATCGGTTGTAATCGACAAATACTCAGAAGCAAAAGCTGAAGTGGAGGCGAGTAAACAAGTGCAACCAAGGACAAAGAATATTCTTAATAGGTTTTTCATGAGAACAAATGTGTGATTTATATTTTTTGTAAGTGAATGAGCACGTTACATACTCGGAAAAATGACCGACCCTTTTTGTATAGCATTAATAGCCGCTCAAGTCAAACAACATATCCAGACTAATCCGGCAGATTATTGAAGGAGCAATTGGGTTTCTCTGCTTTTCATCTCCACCACCGCACCAAGGGGAAAGGTCAGGTTGCAGGAACAGTGCCCTGAAGGAAAATTTCCCCAGACAGGTATTGAACGACTGGGACAAAGTTCCAGGATCCTTTGCCAAACTGAGTCCCTATACTGCAGTTTTTCAATTTTATCCTGACTTGTCGCCAGCGAAAAATCACCTAGGATCAAGCCGGCAATGTTGTCCAATTTACCCGCCAGTTTCAGTTGAGTCAACATTCGATCGATTTTGTAGAGAGGTTCGTTGGTGTCTTCCAAAAAAACAATTTTCTTATCCCATGAAAAATCATAAGGTGTGCCCAAAAAAGTTACTAAACTTGCAAGGTTTCCACCAACGAGCGGTGCAGTAACTTCTGCTCCATCACGCAAAATCTCAATGTCGTTTGGCAGTATACTGTGTGCTTTCATATTTGTCAGACAATAATAAAAACTTGCCAGGGCATCTTCGGTCATTTCGCAAAGAGAAGTGACTACCGGCCCGTGCAGGGAGACTAAGCCTGTTTGCTCATGTAAATAGTTTTGGAGAATTGTAATATCGGAAAAGCCCACCAGAATTTTCGGATTGCTGACCACTAAGGAAATATCAATTTTATCAAGCATCCTAAGACAGCCAAATCCACCTCGCATGGAGATGAGGCCATTGATTTCGTCATCTTTGAAAAGACGATTAAATTCAGAACCACGATTATCATCGCTGTCAGCCAAATATGTGGTTCCGGGCCAGAGGTCCTTTGGAAAATTGACTTGGAACCCCATCTCACGGAGAATTCCAACTCCTCGCATAAATCGTGTTTTATCATGCAATTGCCCAGCTGGGGCAATGATACCAAGAGTGTCACCTTTTTTCAATGGAGTAGGGTAAAGTGGGGGGATCATCGGCACACAATTTGATTATATATTATCTGTAACCCTTGCAGAGTCAACATTGGTTCGATTAAATCGATTGAAGTCGCATAAGGAGCTATCAAATGTGCCATACCACCTGTGGCGACAACTTTGAATTCTTCGCCGGCCGTTGTAAGCATTTCGTCTTTAATGCCCTGCACCAAACCGTCAATCATCCCCCCATAACCATAAAGAATGCCGCTTTTCATCGCTTGTACAGTCGATTTTCCTATTATGGAAGGGGGCGCCTCAGAAATGTCAATATGAGGCAGGTTGGCCGTTTTGTTGGCAAGAGCCTCAAGAGAAATTGCAATTCCAGGCAGGATTGCACCGCCTAGATATTCACATTTTTCTGTTAGACAATCAAAGGTAATCGCCGTACCAAAATCTATCACTACCTGTTTGCATTTGTTGATATTCCAGGCGGCAATACTGTTCACCAATCGATCAGCACCTACCTCGACAGGATTATCGAGCAAGACGCTAATCAAATCCTTGATTCTATCTACCCTGACGACAAAAATATCATGCTCAAGGCAGTCGGAGAAATGTTTTTTGCAACAAACTATCCAAGCGGCTTGCAAAATGGGTACCACGCTGGCTATAACAATACCTTTGATTTTTTCCTTTTTTATTCCGGCCATGGCAAACAGTGTCTGATAGCGAATTGCCAGTTCGTCGGCAGTGCTCTTGGCGTTTGAGTTTAAGCGCCACTGGGCAATGAGTTCATTGTTTTCATACATCCCCGTCACTGTGTGTGAGTTTCCAATATCAACCACCAAAAACATAGTGCACCCATTTATTAATAGAAAAGTTTTATATTTGTCAGACAAGATATTATAATGAGAAACAAAATAAAAGAGTTCTTCACAGATATGATGTGATTTCTTTTTTATTTAGAGTTGACAGCACGAAACCGTTACCATGTTGTTTTCTTACAATAACCCTTGTTACTAACTCGATAGCCATCTCCTACAGCCATGAAATCAATTGTTCTCATATCCACTACTCTTGAAAATAAAGAAGACGCAGAACGTATTGCCAGATTGTTACTGGACCGTAAGTTGATAGCCTGTGCCCAGATATCCGGGCCAATCACAAGTCTTTTCAGATGGAAAGGCAAGATAACATCCGCGACCGAATTTGCCTTAAGCCTTAAAACTACGCTGCTCTGTTCGGCGTCGGTAAAGACACTGTTACGCCAGGAACACCCCTACGACCTGCCGGAAATAATTGTCCAAGAAATACCCAACTCCAGTGATGAATATTCCAACTGGGTTCATGGAGAAGTACAACAATGACGGTAAAAAAAAGAGAGGGAGGGTACAGAAGAAAAAAAATAGGCGAGTATGTTTGTCATTGTTGCAAGCAAAAACAAGAATTCTGCTGGAGTTGTCCCTGTGGATTCATGATCTGCAAGGATTGCTTTGAAGAGAATAAGTGGGGAATTAGTAATGGTCCAACCTGGATATGTCCAGACTGTGAAAGGATTCGTATGATGTAGATGTAATTCACTTACGCGTCTTTCTTCTTTTTTTGCGGTAACTCTCCCTGTCATTTAACCAAAAAACTAATCGATTCCACCTTAAATTATAGAGCATGCGGATTCCTTCACTTTATCGCGTATGTTTATCTCTGTTGCGTATTCCTCAGAAATACAATAATATACCTTGTTATTATTAATCTTTTTACTGTGATGGACCGCACTATAATGAACATATCTTCGCATACTTACGATGAAAGCAAAATAAAAACCCTGAGTTCCCTCGAACATATCCGAAAGCGTCCTGGAATGTACATTGGTCGGCTGGGAGATGGTTCGAACCCCAACGATGGCATCTATATCCTTCTCAAGGAAGTTGTGGATAATGCTGTCGATGAATTTATTATGGGAGCGGGTAAGAAAATCAATATCTCTATTCATGACAATGGCGCGGTACAGGTGAGAGATTTTGGTAGAGGGATACCGCTTGGCAAAATCGTCGATTGTGTTTCTACTATTAATACTGGAGCTAAATACAATACAGATGTTTTTCAGTTTTCTGTCGGACTGAATGGAGTTGGCACTAAAGCAGTTAATGCGCTTTCTGATGTATTCACTGTAACTTCCTATCGTGACGGGAAATTTGCATCCGCATTATTCAATAGCGGGAAATTAATAGAGAAGAGCGAAGGCGACACTGAAGAAAAAAACGGTACACAAATTGATTTTTCACCGTCCAGTGAAATGTTCCCAAACTTCAAGTTTGACCTGTCTTTCGTAGAGAGCCGCTTGTGGAGATATGCTTACCTCAACGCCGGTTTGAAAATTTATCTTGATCGAAAGCTTTTCCACTCATCGAGAGGTTTGCTTGATTTGTTGGATAAAGAGCTTGATGGGGCCGAACTTTATACACCAATTTATCATAGTGACGCCACGCTTGAATTTGCCTTTTCGCATACTGACTCCTTTAGTGACTGCTACTACACCTTTGTCAACGGAACCTATACCAATGAGGGCGGCACTCATCTCTCAGCTTTTCGAGAGGGAATTCTTAAGGGAATTAATGAGTTTTCAGGCAAAAAATTCGTTAATACTGATGTCCGGGATGGTATTGTCGGTACTTTGGCCATTAAAATTAAGGATCCGGTTTTTGAGTCACAAACAAAAAATAAATTGGGCAATACCGAAATACGATCCTGGATCGTCAACAGGGTCAAGGATGCTGTTTCCAGTGCTTTATATAAAGACACTGAATCGGCACAAATGCTCATAGATAAAATTCTCAGGAATGAAAAAGTGAGAAAGGAATTGCAGAGCGTCCGCACAGAAGCGCGCGCCAATGCAAAAAAAGTTGCTTTCAAAATTGACCAACTAAAGGATTGTAAACATCATCCCTCAAAAGCTAAACCCTCTGCAGAGGGATTAGAAAATATGGTTTTCATTACCGAAGGACAATCGGCGGCCGGTTCCATTGTTTCTTCCAGGGACCCGTTCACCCAAGCGGTTTTTTCTTTAAAAGGAAAGCCGTTGAATGTCTTCGGGCAAAAGATGACGACGCTTTACAAAAATGAAGAGATGTATGCCTTAATGCGCGCTCTTAATATTGAAGATTCGATTTCCGATGTCAGATTCGACAAGGTTATCCTCGCAACAGATGCAGACGTCGACGGCTTGCATATCAGAAACCTGCTGCTTACTTTTTTCCTCCACTATTTTGAACCACTCGTCAAACTTGGTCATATCTATATTCTGGAAACTCCTATTTTTAGAGTCAGAAATAAGAAAGAAACTATCTACTGCTACTCTGAACAGGAAAAGAAGACGGCAACCAAAAAACTGAGTGGGCCGGGCCACAAAGGGTCTGTAGTTGAAACAACGCGATTTAAGGGGTTGGGGGAGATTTCACCAAAGGAATTTAAACAGTTTATTGGCCCAGATATCCGGCTTAAAAGCGTGACCCTGGACTCCTTAAGCGAGGTTGCCAAGGTTCTTTCATTCTATATGGGGAAAAACACACCGACACGACGTCAGTACATTATGGAAAACTTGGTAGTTATCGAGAGTTAGTTTGAAAATCTCAGCATCCTTTTTTCAATACACCCGGAAAGTTGGGTATAAATTCCCCATCAAATAAACATGGACACGCATCTCGGAAAACTACATCAGCTGTTCGACCAGAATTTTCTTGAATACACCTCCTATGTCATTCGCGAAAGAGCAATTCCTTCCGTTGAAGACGGTCTAAAGCCGGTTCAGCGGCGAATTTTGCAGACTCTCTTCAACATGGAAGACGGTCGATTCCACAAAGTTGCAAATGTAGTAGGGGAGACGATGAAGCTGCATCCCCATGGTGATCAGTCAATATTCGCAGCTCTCGTCAATCTTGCCAACAAAGGTTTTCTGATAGAAAGGCAGGGAAATTTTGGAAATATTTACACAGGGGACCGGGCATCGGCCGCTCGATATATCGAGTGTCGACTATCTCCTCTAGCCAAAGAAATTCTTTTCAATAAAGATCTTACGGAGTTTGTTGATTCCTACGACGCAAGAATGCTGGAACCGGTTACACTCCCGGCAAAGATTCCGCTACTGCTTCTCATGGGTGCAGAGGGCATCGCGGTTGGTATGGCAACAAAAATTTTACCCCATAACTTCTGCGAACTTCTGGATGCTCAGAAAAAGATTCTCCGAGGCGAAGAATTTACTCTCTATCCCGACTTCCCGCAAAAGGGGCTTGTTGATGTAAGTAATTATGATGATGGCAATGGGAAAGTAAGGTGCCGGGCCAAAATAGAAGAACTCAACGACAAGACCATTATCATAAGGGACATCCCTTACACAACAACTACCCAATCCCTGACCGATTCCATTGAGAAAGCAGCCAAGGCCGGGAAAATTAAAATTATCTCGATCAACGATTATACTGCCGAAAACGTTGAGATCGAAATTAAATTGGCCAGGGGAGTATATGCAAAAGATACTATCAAGGCCCTTTTTGCCTTTACAGATTGCGAGGTTCCCATAACCCCAAACCTGACGCTCATTAGAGGTACGACGCCGGAGACATCGACGGTAAGCGAGGTTGTCAGATCTAACACTAAAAAGCTCAAAAAGGACCTGCAGCGAGAACTGGAAATTGAGCTGGCCCGGTATGAAGACAGATTACATGCAAAAGTGCTCGAACAAATTTTTATCGAAGAGAGACTCTACAAAAATATAGAAGAGGAGACCAGCTATAAGGCTGTTGTGCAAAGCGTAGAGACTTCTCTGATAGTTTACAGGGAGCAACTTATTAGGCCGGTCACAAAAGAAGATATCGAGAAACTTCTGGAGATCAGAATTAAACGTATTTCCCGTTTTGATATCAATAAGCAACGGAAAGAGATCAGCGATATACGAAAAAGCATGAAGGCCATTAGTCATTCACTGAAAGATATGGTCGCTTTTACTATCTCTTTTCTCGATAAACTTCTCGAGAAATATGGTCACGAGTACCCTCGGCTGACTGAGATTACCAGCTTTTCAGAGGTAAGTTTCAGAAAAGCGGCTCTTTGCAACCTAAACGTTTTGTATAATCGCAAGTCCGGCTTCATGGGCCACCAAATAAAGGAAGATGAGGATCCTAAAGAAAACTTGACAGTAACCTGCTCCGAATACGACAAGCTTTTCCTGATCTACAGCAATGGGCTCTATAAAATTATACCGGTTACCGACAAGCTTTACGTTGGCCACGACCTTGAATGGTTTGGCATTGTTGAGAAGGAGAACATCTTTAATATCATTTACCGTGACGGTTCCGAGAATTTCGCCTATGTCAAACGATTTAAGACACCGAGCTTTATTTTAGATAAAGAGTATCGACTTTTTACCGAACATAAGCGATCGAAAATTTTGCTTTTATCTTTTGGTGAGAGTAGTTTTGCCAAAATAAATTTGATGCCATCATCGAGAGCGAAGACCAATAACCTGGAAATTGCCTTTGATGACTATTTGATAAAAAACGCCTCAGCCAAAGGGAAACGTGTTTCTAATCGTGTCGTCAGGAGGGTTTCTCGAACTAACGGACTCTCCCCCGAGCAAGTAAAACAGAATTTGCCCCTTCCGGGGCTTGATCGTCTGCCTGAAAACGGAGAGGTGGAGGACGAGACAGCAATACTGAACGAGAAAGGGGAAGGTGAAGATTGATAAAGATGACTGAATCATCTACATAAATATGTTTGTTAATGTTGATTCTCGACTACCCCCTTTAGGGAATGTTGACCAGCGAAGATTATCCTGGCGCTAACAATTTCACCCAATGCAACAGGCAGCCATTGTTCGAAATGTACAATGTGGTTGGTATCTGTTCTGCCCTTTAAGCCGTCCTCACCAACTTCCTCTATCATAACTTTTTTCACCGTGCCAACATATTCTTCATTTCGCTCCAGGCCGATCTCGTCTTGTCTTTTTTGAAATATGGCCAGCCTTACAGATTTTACTTCCTCGTCAACTTTGTCTGTAAATTGACTGGCTTTGGTGCCCGGCCTGTCTGAATATTTGAAGGAAAATGAACCGTGAAACCTCACCGTCTCAAGCAAATCCATTGTTGCCTCGAAGTCTTTCTCGGTTTCTCCGGGAAAACCAACAATGACATCTGTACTGAGTGCGATCTCTGGGCAGAATTCATGAAGCTTATTAACTTTTTCTATATATTGCGCAACGGTATACTTGCGATTCATCCTCCTGAGCGTGTCGTCCGATCCAGATTGTACCGGTAGATGAAACTGAGGGCAAAGATTGTCAATATCCTGAAAACATTTCATGAGATCATCGGTGAGGTCTTTGGGGTTAGAGGTTGTAAATCTCAGCCGAGCCAAGCCTTCAATTTCCGATACTTCCTTTAAGAGGTTGGCAAAATTATAATTCTCATTGGTAAGATCAACCTGGTTAGTTTTACCATATGAATTAACATTTTGACCCAGCAGAGTGATTTCCCTGATTCCAGCACGAACCAAAACATTAACTTCGTCTGTTATGTCACTGACTTTACGTGATACTTCTCTTCCTCTCGTGTATGGGACTACACAGTACGTGCAATAATTATTACACCCTTGCATAATTGTAACAAATTTCCTGAATGCAAAAGACTGCACAGCAGAGCCACCTGGAACAAAAGAATCAGGGAGCAGCAAATCAGGCAAAAATTTTGGAATTTCATAGTTATTCTTGAGATCAGTTACTACCTGACTTCCTTTCAAGGTTGTCTTTTCGAGAGCCATACCGATATCGTAGATATTCTGTGTTCCAATCACAAGATCGACGTGTGGCATTCTTTCTATAATGCGAGCACCTTCCTGTTGTGCAACGCAACCCGCTACGCAGATTTTCATACCAGGTCTGTTTCGTTTGGCCTTCCTGAGATAGCCTAAAAGACTCATTACTTTTTGTTCAGCTTTTGCACGTATCGAACAGGTGTTAAGGATCACCAGATCTGCTTCATACATATCCATGCCCTCAACATAACCAAAGTTCGAAAGAGATTGTGCCATAATTTCAGAATCTCTCTCGTTCATCTGACAACCAAATGTCTTAATAAAAAATACTTTCTGTTTCATACCCATCTACAGTTAATCCTCTGCAATAAACTCAATTCGGTTTTGTTAAATACTCGGCCAGACTGCCTAATAAGCTAAATAGATCTCTCGTCATTTCTTGAGGATATCGAATAACAACGACCCCATCTGAACTCTGATAGCTTGATAATATTGCCAGGTTATCATACCCCTCAAGAATAAATTTCAAAAAATGGAATTTTCCTGGCGATATCCGCAGATAAACTTCACACAATTTTCTCATCATCATTTTCTAACCCTGCTGGAGAGCGCGGGATAGAGTGCCTCTCGCAGATAATTTTGCTTGTTTTTTTATCAATGAAAATATTCCGTAAGGCACTAAACCGAAAGTGACGAGTCTATCGTTTTCATTTGGCTGGAATTTTTTATTAGAAGAGGGGAGACTACTTCCATTAAAAAGTCTTCAGTCTGTTCTTTGGCGCGGCCCGTGAATTGAGAATAATCACTTACCATGGCTTCAAGCTCCTGAAGAGAGAAGGGGATACGATCATCACCAGCCAATCGAACAAACAAGTCGTTTTCCTTTCCTTGCTCTTTAACAACCTTGCCGGCGGCCAAGGAATGCTCCTTGACAACTTCATGCATCTCCTGACGGCTTTCGCCTTTTTTTACAGCCTCCATCAGGATCTTCTCGGTTGCCATGAAAGGTAATTCGGCAATAAGATGTTTCTTTATTTGTGCTGGAAATACAACCATATCGGAACTTATGTTAATAAAAAGCTTCAAGATAGCATCGGTAAGCAAAAAACACTGTGGAATATCCATTCTTCGTATTGCAGAATCATCAAGTGTTCTTTCAAACCACTGATTACTATAGGTTGAGGCAAAGTTTTGAGGTAAAGTCATCAACTTCCGGGCAAGACCTGTAAGTCTTTCAGATCTCATTGGATTCCTTTTATACGCCATGGCCGAAGATCCTGTTTGATTCTTTTCAAACGGTTCCTCCTGCACCTTGAGATTTGAAAGTAACCGAAGATCAACTGCGAATTTATGGGAAGTAGCCCCGATGCCGGCGAGAGTTTCGGCAAGTTTCATGTCGAGTTTGCGGGTGTATGTTTGACCTGTCACCGCAAAAGTCTCTGAAAAACCGAGCTTTTTTGCAACAAGCACATCAAGCTGGCGAACTTTTTTATGATCCCCCTTAAATAACTCCAGAAATGTAGCCTGGGTCCCCACGGTACCTTTGGCCCCACGAGCCTTGATTTGTTCCAGATACTTATCAATATATTCAAGATCCATTATAAGATCCTGAATATACAGAGTATTTCTTTTTCCAACAGTCGTCGGTTGCGCTGGCTGATAATGAGTAAACCCGAGCGTCGGCAGTCCCTTATATCGTAAACAAAACTCGGCAAGGTTTTTTATAACCTGGAGTACAGAGGACCGAATCAACCCCATGGCAGTTCTTTGAATAATCAGATCAGTGTTGCAAACGACAAATTGAGAAGTCGCCCCAAGATGAATAATGCCGGCAGATTTTGGGCATTTAAGTCCGAATTCATAGACATGCGCCATGACGTCGTGGCGGATTTCTTTTTCTTTTTGTGCAGCAACGTCAAAATCGATATTTGAAATGTTTGTGCGCATCTCGTTGAGCATTTCTTCACTGATTATATCAGTTAAGCCGAGCTCAAATTGAGCCTCGGCTAATGCCAGCCAACATTTACGCCAGTAGGTGAACTTAGTCTTTTCAGAAAAAAGTTGTTGAATTTCGAGGCTGGTATAACGACTGACTAGCGGTTCCTGATAAATTTCACGGGACATTGAACTCTCCAAATGACATTAATATATGTATGACCTAATAACTATTTGTAAATAATTACTTAAAGACACCAGGGAAGGATTTCGGAAAAATTGACTCAAACACCAATATCTATAGCATTTTTACTCCAATAAAAAAACCAAAGATAAACTGCTTTCAAATTTCGACGGGGAGAAAATAAACCAAATTCCATAATGTCGCATAATGTATATTATGTATATAAAACTATATATCGTTAAATTACAGTTATATGCTACTGATGTTATTGAAAATACAATTGTGTTTTCAATAACCCGGTGACTTGATTTTTTTGGCCGCCTTCTCTCAGCGAAAAATCTAGAAAATACTTAAAGGAAACAATCAGACAATTATGCCGGCAACCAGCAAGAACTAACTTAGACAAAACCTAAGGGATAACCTGAGGTCTCTCAGCATTGATAGGTGCTAAACGTTCAGAGCGGCGCGGTTGATTTGTTTTTTGATTTTAATTTGATTTTCAGAATGTCAAAGGTCAATAACCCTCACCTGCCAGTTCGTCATTCCACGAAACCTGTTCATGGTCGGAGTGTAAATCATGTTCCTTTGTGGCTCATTCTGGATATCATTGAGGAGCTTTCCAAGACTAAAGCCGATACCCTTAAAATTAGAATATCGTCCCCTGATAGTTACCTGTAAGTGTTCGGAATCTCTTCCTACTGCTCGAGAATCAATTATTGTGACCGCAGGATCCATAAAAATTGGTTGTGGATTTCCTGGCCCAAATGGTTCGAGGAGTCGCATGCAACCCAAGTGCTCCTTATTCATGATCAGTTCGGTGGAACATCGTATATCGTATTGTTTTTTTGGTTTAACCTGCTGTCCTTTCATGGCTTCTTTGACAAGAGACGTAAAATATGTTTCGAAATTATTGAAATTATCATCGCTTACGGTCAACCCTGCGGCCATTTCATGACCTCCAAATCTTTCAATCCACTGCGCACATTTTGTTAATAATGCTATAATATTTACACCTTCCACAGATCTCGCTGAACCAGTAAAAAATACCTGCCCGCCTGCATCTTCTTTTTTTGCGAAAACTATGGCTGGAACTCGAAACATATCAACGAGCCTGGATGCGACGATCCCGGCCACACCTTGATGCAGATTGCCTCTCACGATCGCACATTTGTTTTGCTCAAGCGTAGTCGCGCTGATTGAAGTTAAAGCTGTTTCTAGGTTATCGGAACTTATCCTTCGCCTTTCGATATTCAGTTCGGTGAGTTGTTGTACCAGTCGCCTGGCGTTTTTGCGATTCTGCTCGGTAAGGAGCTCTACGACAATCTTACTTTCACCTAATCTGCCGGCAGCATTTATTTTAGGCCCGATAAGGTATCCTATGTCTTCAGAAGTGATATAATCGCCTGTGATTTCACAGGAAACAAGCAGTTCAACGAGGCCAATAAAGTGCGACTCAGCAAGAGTTTCAAGCCCTCCTCTTACTAAAATTCGGTTGGTTGATGTGAGGTCGACTACATCGGCTACTGTGCCTAGAGCAACAAAGGCAAGATATCGTTTAAGGTTGATCTTGCTAGCGACAACACCTACAAGAGAATGTAGAGAGAGCTCTGCGCGGATACCGGCAGCCAAATAGAAAGCGACTCCGACTCCGGCAAGATGCTGGCCGTGAAATCCACAAGATGGCTGTGATGGATTGAGCACAAGGCAATCCGGTAGAGATTTTTCAGGAAGACTGTGATGGTCGGTGATGATAACTTTTCCGCCAATATTTTTAATTACCTCTATTTGCTGAACATCGGAGATACCACAATCCACCGTGATAAGTAAAAAATCGGCAGCTAAACTCGTATTCTCCTGATTGACAAACCATTTTGAATTTAAACCATAGCCCTCTTTGAGCCTGTCCGGTATATGCCACCTGACATCCGTTCCCAATTCCCTGAAAAAATTTACCAGAAGTGCCGTTCCGGTAGTTCCATCAACATCGTAATCTCCCCAAATGATAATTTGTTTCTCGGCAATTATATAATCAACAACAAGCTGCGCAGCCTCTGGAAGATTCTTCATCATCTCCGGCTTTGGAAGATCAGCAAGAGCAGGATACAAAAAATTGTATGCTGCCTCATCCCCCACTACCCCTCTTGTTTTAAGATATTCGATAAATACAGGTGGGATTTGTGATATTCTTTTGGAGGTGTGGTTCTTGATCTTGCCGTTCATTTTTAATTTCTATGGTTGATTTACAAACCAGGTCTCAACGGTCTGGAGAATTTTTTCTTTTTCGTCGACATCGAACCATTGCAAGGCCGTGAGCTTAGAAAACCAGGTATATTGTCTTTTAGCATACCTTCTGGTATCCCTGGCAAGAAGGCGCACAGTCTCATCCTTGGTCCAGGATCCTTCTATATAGTTGATAATGTGTCGATAGCCTATTGCGCGGAATGCTTTTAATGTCCGGTCATATCCCATTGCCAACAGTTTGTGAACTTCATTTTCGAGTCCACTGTCAAGCATTGCATCACACCGATTGTTTATTCTCTGGTAAAGTCTTTTACGATCAGTTGTTAACCCTAATTGGAGTGCATTGGTGAAAAGCACCCCTTTGGTCTGCTTCTTATGATCAGCTATATGTTCCGACCAGGGTACTCTGGACGCATGAAAAACTTCCAGGGCCCGCAGTAAGCGTTGAGTATCGCTCGGATGAATTCTTTTTGCGGAAATACTGTCGCATATGATCAATTCTTCATGTAGTTTCGATGATCCTTCGACAAGCAATCTATCCTTCAGCTTTTGCCTTATTTCTTCATTTACCGGAACACCTGGAAAGATACCCTCAAATAGAGCTCGCAGATAGAGTCCTGTACCTCCGGTCAGTAAGGGGATTTTACCACGGGAATGTATATCGCGTATGGCAGCCAACGCATCTATTGCGAACCGTGCAGCATCATAATTTTCATCAGGGTCAACGATATCAATAAGATGGTGCTCAATCTCCGAGCGCTCACTAAAAGATGCCTTTGCCGTACCGATATCCATATATCTATAAACCTGCATGGAATCGACACTCACTATCTCGCAACCATATCGACGGGCAAGGGTTAAGGAAAGATCTGTTTTACCGATGGCGGTCGGGCCTACCAGAACCAAACATGGGAGTTCAATTATTTCAGGTTTCACGGTACCTCGTCAAAGGTGAATACCTTCGCAAATTTGGCAGCACGCTTAGGACCAATTCCTTTGATGCCCAGAAGATCCGAACTTCTTTTAAGTGGTCCCGAATGTTGACGATATGCAACAATTGTGTCGGCCATGGAAACTCCGATGCCTTGAACGCTCATTAGCATATCCTTGTCTGCCCGGTTAATCGGAATCAATTCAAAAAAGAATGGGGTATATTTCGCAGGAACAAGTTCGTGTTCCAACTCTTTGGCCGTATTTGAACAATGTTCAACTACGAGTTTGTTCGGGCAAACAAAACTCAACCGTTCACCCAAATTGGGCCTATGATTTCCATTTACAAAAAACCAGTGGTGCCCGTAGCTAAAATTGCTAAAATCAAAAATAAGGAGACAGAACATAAGGACCAGTAATACTGTTAAACGCCCGTCATCCGAAACGCCGCCATTATTTGAATCATTCAATTTCCATGCACCCTTCCCAACCCACCAACCAATGAGTACCTGTCCTATAGGCGTTCTAACCCCGGTAAACGGGAAGAAAGCCGGGATAAGTGCCTTACAATTAGCTTAAAATTTATCCGTTCAACTTGAGAATACCACTTTTTATGGTTACCCAAGAAGCCCTCTGTTGGTTTTTCGTTGTTTTCGTCCGTCGCAATGGGTATAAACCATACTCCCTTAACAATTTATTATCATACTGTAGTTTCCTGACATGAATACACTTCATCCTTTTAATATAGTTCTGGTGGAACCTGAAATTCCTCCAAACACCGGTTCAATTGCCAGACTTTGCGGAGCGACCAACTCGGTGTTGCACCTCATACATCCCCTTGGTTTCTCAACCGATGATAAACATCTGAAACGCGCGGGCCTCGATTACTGGCAACATGTTGACATTCGACATTGGGATAGTTTTGATATATTCCTTCAGGCCCAAAATGAGCTTGAACTCTTTTTCTTTACCACTAAGGTTACTAGAGTATACAGCTCTGCGCAGTTTAAGCCAGGGAGCTTTTTAGTATTCGGTAAAGAGACAAAAGGCTTACCCGAGGACATACTTCACTTGTACCAAGACAGATGCTATACTCTACCGATGCAAAATCCCAATATCAGAAGTTTGAATCTTGCCATGACTGCAGGGATAGTCTTATACGAGGCCGTCAGGCAATGTTCAGGGAAAGAATCGGCATTTACGGAAAAATTTGATAAGTTATAATTGATCCCTCAGATATCGTCCAATTTAAAAACAACTATAGGAGAAATTAACAATGGCTGATCGTGTATTTAATTTTAGTCCCGGACCTGCAATGTTGCCTTACGAGGTGCTACAGAAAGCCGGACAGGAAGTCGTTAATTTTAAAGAAACCGGTATCGGTCTGATTGAGATCAGTCACCGTTCGAAGGAATTTATAGCTGTTACCGATGAAGCTGAAGCCAACCTTCGCGAGTTGATGCAGATTCCTGGTAATTACAAGGTCCTGTTTCTACAGGGAGGAGCCTCAAGTCAGTTTTTCATGATTCCCATGAATTTCTTGGGCAAAGGCAAAAAGGCCAGCTATCTCAACACCGGCACTTGGTCAAAAAAAGCCATAAAAGAAGCTAAACTTTTTGGTGAAATTGAAGTCCCCTTCTCCAGTGAAGAAACCGGTTTTAAACGGGTGCCCAAGCAAGAAGAATACAAGGTCGCTGAAGATGCAGAGTATCTTTATTACGTGTCAAATAATACCATTTACGGCACTGAATTTCCAGAACCGCCCAAAACAGGCAAAATGCTTATAAGTGATATGAGTTCCGACATCCTGTCACGGCCGGTAGATGTCTCAAAATTCGGCTTAATTTTTGCCGGGGCGCAGAAAAACCTCGGCCCAGCCGGAGTCACCATTGTCATCATTCGAGAGGACCTTCTGGAGAGGACGCCGGCAAATACCCCTACTATGCTGAGCTATAAAACCCATGCCGATAAAGGATCCATGTTCAATACTCCACCCTGTTTTTCCATTTATGTCGTCGGAGAGGTGTTAAAGTGGCTGAAACAGAAGGGAGGTGTTGAAGCCATGGAAAAAACAAACAGGATAAAAGCCGGGCTTCTTTATGAGGCGATAGATAGCAGCGATTATTATCGTGGTCACGCTGAAAAAGAGTCTCGCTCGTTGATGAATATACCTTTCAACTTGCCGACTCCGGAACTTGAGACAAAGTTTATTGCCGAGGCAACTGCAATCGGCCTCAACGGCCTGAAGGGGCATCGCTCAATTGGCGGATGTCGTGCTTCAATTTACAACGCTTTTCCTGTTGAAGGTGTCGTCAAGCTGGTTGAGTTTATGAAAGATTTTGAAGTGAAAAACCCAATATCCTGAAACGGGTTCTTGTGAATTATGTAGGAAATATCATCCGACCGCCCAGTGAGGCAAACGCAATCATCATCCAAGTGACGGTCGGATGTTCTTATAATAAATGTACCTTTTGCGGTGTCTATAAAGACACCACTTTCCAACTCAAGGCACATGATACCATTGAAGCAGACCTTGAATTTGCCAAGAGGTATTGCCGTAATCAAAATCGTGTTTTCTTGCTCGACGGTGATGTGCTGATATTGTCACAAAAAAGACTCGTTCAACTTTTCAGCCGGATTCATAAACATCTCCCCTGGATCAATAAAATTTCGCTGTACGGAAATGCGAGAGCGATACGAGGTAAGAGTATAAATCAATTATTAGAACTAAAATCTATGGGTCTTGATCGTCTGTATATGGGGTTAGAGAGCGGCTGCAATAAAGTTTTGCAATATGTCAGAAAAGGGGAAACATCGACGACCATGACGGCTGCGGGCAGAAAAATAAGGGAAACCGGAATTTTTCTCTCGGTTACTACTCTGCTTGGCCTTGGCGGGGTCACATTATCATCTCAACACGCCATTGATACGGCAGAAGTTTTAAATCGAATGGAGCCAAACCAGATTGCAATCCTTACCCTTATGCCTTTGCAAAATACTGTCCTTGGCAGGGAAGTTGCTGAAAATAAATTTACCTTGCCGACTCCCTCTGAAATTTTAAAGGAACTCTACCTGCTTATATCTCACTTGAAAAACATCAAATGTCAATTCCATGCCAATCATGCGTCGAGCTATTTGCCTCTAGCCGGTCGACTACCAAGAGATCAAAACATTTTTTTAGCGTCCATAGATATGGCCTTGAACGGAACCACGGCTTTGGTCCCGGATGACAGGAGGGCGCTATGAACTATTTACAAAAGATAGATCTGAAAAACCTAACTCAGGAAGGTCTGATTGACTTTACGGAGAGCCTCGGACAACCCACCTTTCGAGGTAGACAGATAATGGGGTGGCTTTATCGGACTGGAATAACGGAATTTTCCCAGATGACAGATCTCGCAAAAGTCTTTCGCAAAATATTAGAGGAAAACGCATACATTTCTAGATTTTCAGACACCATTATAGAAAAAGCCAGCGATGGCTGTGTCAAATTTGGCTTTAAACTCAATGATGGACATATCATTGAATCAGTTCTTATCCCTGAGCCGGATAGAAATACTCTATGTATTTCCTCCCAGGTTGGCTGCGCCATGGGGTGCACTTTCTGTCTCACGGGAACGATGGGGTTTATAAGAAACCTTACCCCAGCGGAAATTATTAACCAGATATGTGGAGTACGGGATTACCTACTCACCCAACCTCCGGAAAGCCTCATTGGTCCCGACAAGGTCACCAATGTTGTCTATATGGGAATGGGGGAACCACTTAATAATCTAGATAATGTTCTGGCTTCTCTGTCTATCATCATGGAACAGAAGGGGTTGGATATTTCCGGCAGAAAAATCACAGTTTCCACTTGCGGGATAGTACCGAAAATCAAAATATTTGGTGAAAAATCTACAGTTAATTTAGCTATTTCTCTTCACGCTACAAGCGATAGTGTACGAAGCAGGTTGATGCCGGTGAATAACAGATATTGTCTGGAGGAGTTGCTGGAAGCATGTCGTGAGTTTCCCATGCCGAAAAGAAAAAGAATAATGTTTGAATACACCCTTTTGAAAGGCATTAATGACTCCGACAAAGATGCTATTGAGCTCGGCAGGAAACTGAGGGGCATTCCCTGTAAAATAAATTTACTTTCATATAATGAGTCTTCGCAACTTCCTTTCGAAAGTCCTAAAAAAGATCGACTCCTGGCTTTTCAGAAAATACTTCTCGATGCGCATTACACAGTCTTTATCAGAAACAGCCGAGGCACCGATATCTCTGCTGCTTGTGGGCAGCTTGCAACGGGAGAACGATGATCTAGATTTCACCCTTCTCCCCTTGCTCGTTCAGTATCCCCCAAACAAGTTAGAAAAGTGTTAAACCGTAGTTTCGTTTAGCCAAAAATCATGCAGATTACAGAAACTTGTAGCATGTATTTTCCCCTTATAGCCTGCAGGTAGTTCATAACTGGATTCCGGCTTATCAGCAGAAGTAAAAGTCATACCTCCTACGAAGGTTCCATCCCCAAGAATAAGTGTATGTCTGACAATGTAGTGGGCTGCAGACATCGGATGCTTGGTAACCACCACAACCTTAGAGCCTGTCACGGTCAACTGCGGGACATGAATACCCTCTTTGCCCGCCCATAAGGCAGGGTTATCTTTAGTATGGATGATATTGGTGTATTCAGGTGTGTCTGTCGCAAAAGCAAGTGGAGTAGTGGTGAAAGCTAACACTGAGGCGGTTGCGGCTGTTTTGAGAAAATTGCGTCGGTCGTTCATAGTGGTTCCTCCTTCTGAAATGTTGATGAGATTTGACAGCAATAATGCACTGCCGACTAAACACGTCCTTTAACAGAAGTACGACTAACAATTTACCGTTGCGGCTACGAAAAAGCCCCTTGTTTTTGAATTTGTTGCAGTATAAATTGATGAAAACTATAACATACTGATAACAATGTACATAAAATGAAGTTATCAACTAAACCTAACATTCGAACTAAATTCCATATATAAACACTATATTGAGACAGCCGATGAGAAAACCTAATAGTGCTCCAAAAAGATTTATATATTTAAACTGTTCTTCCATTATCGACAGCAAGAGTCCTTCAAGTTTCAATATATTAAGAGAGTTAACTTTTTCCGTTACAATTTTACGAATATTTAATGATTGAACCAAGCCGGGAACCTCATTTTCCAGCATTGTTGACGCCATTTTTTGCAAGGACCTCGATAAACCCTCTCTTACTCCTGCGGGAACAAGGTTAGCAAGCTTTCCTATTCTTTTTTGCAGCAGTGATTCAAAGAGGGAATCAATCAGACTATCTATGGTTTTCAGGGTCTTCTGAGCCTGAAGGAGTTCTCGTATTTCACTTTTTATCCAACACTTACCTGCAATCATAGACTGCTCACCGAGTAAGCCAATAAGTACTTGTCTCATACTAATAGCATCGGAATCAAGATGGTTTTCTATATTCGTTTTGAACATGGAAACGAGCGTCGTGGTTATTTCTTCTCCCCTTATCAACAGCAAGAGCTGCTTTGTGCATTGGGAGCAAAATTCTTCGATAGCATTTTCATTTTCCGATTTTATTAAGCTGACTATTGGTTTTTTTGAAAATTCCTGACTTCTTTCTCTTAATATGGCAGCCACACGAGCCTGTACTTTTTCGGACTGGAGCCAAGCGACTATATCGTCGTTTTTTTCGATTAGGTATTCTTGGATTTTTCCTGCCACCATCTCCATCGGTAAAAATCCTCGAACCATGTCGGCCATAGAGCCAAGGGTATTTATAAAATTGTCAACACCACCACAGGCCCCTTTAACTATTCTTTCACGAACATCGGGCTCACTGACAATTAAAGCAATTTTACCGAGAAATGCGGGTACCTGTTTTTCTATCATTGCTATAAATAGCTCTTGCAGGGAGGCCGGCAAAATATCTGAAAGCGACTTCTCCTGTTGCAGAGCGGCATATACCTTCTGATGGACAAAATCTTCCACCCATTGTTCCATCGCCTCGCTTTCAAACATTCTAGAGATATTTTTTTCTACAAAGCGGTAGCTCTTTTCACGATTTGAGCCCGTGATAATTGTTTTGAAGTCTCGCTCAAGAAATAGATCGAGGCGATTGTCTATTGCGATACCCACAGTCTCGACAAACTCTTCGGAATGAATGAATGTGTGAATTTGTTCCTTTAACTGATAGCGCATCGTTTTGCTGGCAATATCAAAATATACCTTGAATTTCTGAGGGATGGTTGACGCGAGGGTACCCAAATCTTTTTGTAAAGTGCTCTCCACCCGATTCTGGATAAGATTGTATAAATGATTCTGAAAAACTTCCTGCTGTAGCCCTCTGCCGATTACCTCACTGGTTAGTAAGTGATCGCCAACCACCTCCCCCATATTCGCAGCAAGCTCAAGCCTTTTGGAAGGAATCACCCCTGGCGTCATTGGTACCCTTAGTCGCCCAACTTTCCAAGCTGTCAAGGGACGAAACAGCATTTTTATGGCTATTCGATTGGTCACATAGCCAATGAAAGCCCCAACTACCGGTGGAGTCAAATACTTTATATAGGGAAGCAGTTCAGGTGGAAGATAAGACATATTCTTGTAACTCCAAAGGATTGTGAACTATTGTGTCAGCATCATTATCAGCGAGTTCCTTTGCTCCCCGAAAACCCCAAGAGACACCAGCGGTACTCATGCCCGCTGCTTTTCCTGTCTGGATATCCAAACCTGAATCACCGACAAAAAGAGTATCCTCGGGACGAGAACCAAACTGAGAGGCGATTCCAAGGGCCACGGTCGGGTCAGGTTTTTTAGGAAACCCATTCCGCTGTCCATACACGATGGAGAACAGTCCGGCCGGAAAAAATTCCTCGACAAAAAGTTTTGCGAACTCATGCGGTTTATTGGATAAAACAGCAAGCTTAACATTGTGTTTATTGAGCGCGGACAACATATCACTAATGCCTTCATAAGGACAACTATTTCTCTTCCAGTTTTGTGAGTAGAGAAGTGTAAATGATTCACAACACTGTAGAAGAACCCTTTCCGCGGTGTCGACCGGCAAAATTCTCTTTATCAGCATCTGCAGACCATCGCCTACAAACGTTTTAAAAGCAGTGGTTGGGTGAGTAGGGAAATGATAATAATCGAGTACCTCATTGCAAGTGTCGGCAAGGTCAACAAGAGTATCAACAAGGGTACCATCTAGATCAAAAATTACTGATGTATAAGCCATTTTTTCAAAGTGTCTTGGAAATAGTAAGGAGTTAGTCGTGGTTAGCCGGTAAGGGAACAGTAACAAAGTTGAATTTGACTTGAATGGGCAAGGGAAAACCGATTTTTTCCTTTTCTTTTTTAAGAATTTCTATATTATCAACGCTATTAAAAAATTTCATCCACTCATAAAATTTCACCGAAGGTGTGCTTATGTGGTTTGTCAGGTTCTTGACTTCTTCAATTGGTAAGAAATTTTTAATGGCAGCCACTGGGTTGCTTTTGTTTCTATTTCTTTGTACTCATGTCGCAGGTAATGCCACAATTTTCATGAGTAGTCACGTTTTTCAGAGCTATGCAGATGAATTGCATAGCCATCCTCTAATTGTTCTGGTCTTTAGTTTTTGTTTACTGCTGGTCTTCCTGGCACATATTTTTGTCGGACTGTTTCTCTTCTTTGAAAACCGACAGGTCAGCAATTCCAGATATGAAGTGACCACTCGAGTCGTTAAGAACTCGTTTGCTTCTGCAACAATGCCATATACAGGATTATTCATCCTGGCATTCCTTTTTGTCCATATTTTTGGATTTACATTTTCTCCTAAAAATATACCAATTTCAGTTACAGTCAAAGAGTTGTTGAGTAATTTCTTTTATGCTCTTTTTTATATCCTGGCTTTCATAGCATTGACCATCCATCTCAGTCACGGTTTTTGGAGTATGCTTCAGACATTTGGCGTGAACCATCCCCGCTATAATGAACTTATTGCCCGACTTACACTTATCATTCCTCTGTTTTTTCTCTTAATTTTCGGCGGCATTGCCTTCTACTTCATGTCTGGACTCGGGGCTTCATTTTAACAAAAGTCCTTGCCGAGAGTATGAAAAAAACTTGTAGCTAAACGATTTTAGAGAAATTCACACAAAAGAAACTAGCCAAGGTTTTGAAAATATGGAACTCAATTCTCGTGTACCTTCCGGCCCTCTTGAAGAAAAATGGAATAATCACCGTTTTTCCAATAAACTTGTAAATCCTGCCAACAGAAGAAAATATAGCATAATAGTTGTTGGTACCGGCCTTGCCGGAGCATCTGCATCGGCTACTCTTGCGGAACAAGGGTATCAAGTAAAAACATTCTGCATTCAGGACAGCCCGAGGCGTGCGCACTCAATCGCCGCTCAGGGAGGAATCAACGCTGCCAAAAATTATCAAAATGATGGCGATTCCGTTCATCGTTTGTTTTACGACACTATAAAAGGTGGCGACTTTAGGGCGAGAGAAGCAAATGTCCACAGGTTGGCAGAGGTTAGCACTGAAATCATTGATCAGTGCGTCGCGCAAGGTGTTCCTTTTGCGCGCGAATATGGTGGAACGCTGGCAAACAGATCTTTTGGCGGAGCACAGGTTTCAAGAACCTTTTATGCCCGTGGTCAAACTGGGCAACAGCTGCTTTTGGGTGCATATGGGGCTCTTTCCAGACAGATCCACGCTGGAAGAGTAGAGATGTTTACCCGTCGTGAAATGATGGATGTGGTGGTTACGGATGGCAGGGCCAGAGGGATCACTACCCGAAATATTATGACCGGCGAAATTGAAAGTTTTGCTGCCGATGTTGTTATTTTGGCTACGGGTGGCTACGGAAATGTCTATTTCCTCTCAACCAATGCAATGGCCTCAAACGTTACCGCCGCCTGGAGAGCCCATAAACGGGGTGCCGGATTTGCCAATCCTTCATTTGTGCAGATTCATCCAACATGTATTCCTGTCCATGGTGATTACCAGTCAAAACTCACCTTAATGAGCGAAAGTCTTCGTAATGACGGCAGAGTTTGGGTTCCCAAAAAGAAAGGCGATACTCGTAAGCCTGTCGATATCCCGGAAGCTGAACGAGATTATTACCTTGAAAATAAATATCCGAGTTTTGGCAATCTTGTCCCGCGTGATGTTGCCTCCAGAAATGCTAAGGAACAATGCGATCTCGGAAAAGGTGTCGGGGGAACCGGACTTGCAGTGTATCTTGATTTTTCCGAAGCCATTAAACGCGATGGGAAAGAAACCATATTCAAAAAATATGGCAACCTTTTTCAGATGTACGAAAAGATAACAGATAGCAATCCGATGGTCGAACCGATGATGATCTACCCTGCTGTCCATTACACCATGGGCGGTCTTTGGGTTGACTATGACCTGATGACTACCATTCCAGGTTTGTTCGCGATTGGTGAATGTAATTTCTCCGACCACGGAGCCAACCGACTGGGCGCAAGTGCCCTTATGCAGGGACTGGCAGATGGATACTTTGTTGTCGCTACATCGGTTGCTCATTATCTCGGAACCAATAAACTTGACAAAGTCAGTGAACACGACGGTACTTTTATTGCTTCAAAACGTGAAGTAGAAGATAGAATTTCCAAACTACTTAAAAACAGTAGTGGAGGTCCCACAGGCAAGTTTACCGTTGATGAAATCCACAAAGAACTCGGAAGACTGTTGTGGGACAATTGTGGAATGGCCAGGAACAAGGCGGATTTGGAAAAGGCCCTTGCAGAATTGCCAAACATTAAGCAAAAATTTTGGGATTACGTCTATATTCCTGGAACAAAGAAAGAAATTAATCAGTCTTTGGAACGCGCTGGTCGTGTTGCTGATTTTCTGGAATTTGCCGAAATCATGATCCGAGATGCGCTTGCCCGGGAGGAATCCTGCGGTTGCCATCTAAGAGAAGAGAGCCAGACCGAAGAGAATGAAGCAAAAAGGGATGATGCTAACTTCTCGCACGTTTCCGTCTGGGAGCATCTTAGCGAAGATCAAAAGCCGGTAATGCACAAAGAAGCACTTACCTTCGAATTTGTAACCCCCAGTCAGAGAAGTTATAAGTAAGGCTCCCATTCATAACGGAGACTTTAAACTGAACTCTTAAGGTACAGACATCATGAGCAGCATTAACTTGACGCTAAAGATCTGGCGACAACCGAATAGTGACGCATTGGGCAATTTGGAGAAATATACTCTCGACTCCATCAGCACGGATATGTCTTTCCTTGAGATGCTCGATGTACTCAATGAAAAACTCACTAAGGAAGGAAAGGATCCGGTAGCCTTCGACCATGATTGTCGTGAAGGGATTTGCGGAATGTGTGGTGCGATTGTCGATGGAGTAGCCCATGGGCCCGAGAAGGAAGTTACTCTTTGTCAGTTGCACATGCGACATTTTGAAAGTGGGGACACCATAGTTATAGAACCTTTTCGATCCAGAGCCTTTCCGATTAAAAAAGATTTACTTATAGACCGTTCTGCCCTTGATCGCATAATACAATCGGGTGGATACATCTCAGTAAATACCGGTGGGACTCCAGACGGGAACAGTATCCCTATCCCATCTCAGCAGGCCGAACTCGCCATGGATGCTGCTGCGTGCATTGGCTGTGGGGCCTGTGTCGCTCAATGCCCTAATGGTGCAGCAATGCTCTTTGCCGGTGCAAAAATTTCTCAGCTTTGTCTTCTTCCTCAAGGACAAGTAGAAAGAAAGGAACGCGCCCTGGCGATGGTGACACAGATGGACGAAGAAGGGTTTGGCAACTGTACCAATGCTAAGGAATGTGAAGCGGTCTGTCCAAAAGGCATCTCCATTAGAAATATCGCCAGACTCAATAAGGAATATTTCAGAGCAGTACTCTCTGAAGGTTAAACCAAAGATTCCGGAAACACTATAGAAGTACCTTACAGATTATTTTCGTGTTTTTTGCAAGAAATTAATCTGTTTTAAGTCAATCATCCCACCTATATTCCTGTTTACCTGGGTTGGCCACTTACCTGCCTGGTGCTTTCATTGCACTTGGCAGGTTTTTTTGTTATATCAACCAGTGATTGTCGATAACCTGCCATCCTTTTGATTTTTTCTTTTAGCTAGGTACCTTTTTCAATATGTCTTTTGATGTTATTATTGTCGGTGCTGGCCCAGGAGGCTTAGCATGCGCTGAAATCACCGCTTCCCACGGACTAAAAACCCTTGTTCTGGAACGTAAACAGGTGATTGGCAAAAAAGTTTGTGCCGGTGGAGTAACCTGGAATGGTTTGGTTAAAAAAGTTCCTATCAATATCTTTGAAAGACAATTTGATACGCAGTATATTTTCAGCCGTTTTCAAAATGTCAGTATTTCTGCCCCGACACCGATAATCGCCACCGTAAACCGGGAAAAACTCGGACAACAGATGGGCCATAATGCGCTCCAAAATGGTGCGGAAATCAGACTTGGTTGCCAGGTAATGTCAATCAGCAAGGATGAGGTTACCTTTTTGGATAAAACCAAAAAGACAGTGGAGCAGCAAAAATTTACTTATCTGGTCGGCGCTGACGGATCTTCTTCTCTCGTCAGGAGGCATCTTGGCCTTCCTGTACACGATATTGGTATTGGTATTAACTTCCAGCTTCCCGGCCATTGTCAGCATATGGAGTGGCATCTCGACAGTTCACTATTTTTCAGCGGTTATTCCTGGGTTTTCCCTCATAAAGAGACCGTATCCTTGGGAGCATATGTTGATGCTAGAGTTATGAAGGCAAAATTGTTAAAAGAAAACCTGCTCAAATGGGGAGAAAAGAGAGGCTACCCGCTTTCTGATTACAAAGGAGAGGCGGGGTATATTAATTTTGACTATCGGGGTTACCAGTTTAATAATATTTTCCTCATTGGAGATGCTGCGGGCCTTGCTTCAGGATTGACGGGAGAAGGTATATACCCAGCGATAGTTTCAGGTGAAACTGTGGCAAGATGTATCATAAATCCTCTTTTCAATCCTGTAGAGTTAAAAAAAATGATCATAAATCATACCAGACACAGGAGAATGGTTTCGTTCCTTGGGAAAAATAAATATTTTTCAGCAATTCTGGCTGAATTAGTCACCTTTTGTTTAAAGAAAAAGTTAATAAATTTTAGTGCTGCTGAAATGGCACACTAGTAAATAACCGGGTCAGACACCAATTCAGATTACCAATGAAACTTAAAAAGAATCCTAAGCTGTTTCTCTTAAATATCCTCTTTGTGATCATCTGCGCTGCTATCCTTATCTTCCTCTTTAATGCTCCCAAAGAAACGACCACCCCCCTTCCCCATGATGAAATCCACAATCGTTTCTATAAGATCGAAGGTAAGAAGGATGCTGAAAAATTCTGCCTGGATTGCCATGATAAAAACAAAGAGGCCCCTCTCCCAGCTGGTCACCCTCCCAAATATCGTTGTCTATTTTGCCACAAGCGACTCTAATTTTGGGATAATTCAAGTCGCTTGTCATGTTGTCGATGGCAAGGATATCTTAGATTATCTGCTTTTTGAAACAATCTCATAGACATTCCTTGAAAGATCTTTTATCGCCAAAAGCCTGTCAAGCTCATGCTGCATCAGTTCTTGCCGCTTAGAATCATATTTTCTCCAATTAATGAAGGGCGACACCAGACGAGCCGCAATCTGGGGATTAATTGAATTCAGTTCTTCAATTTTATCGGCCAGAAACCGATAGCCAGCCCCACTCTTATCATGAAAACGAACATGATTGCTGGAACAAAACATTCCGATTAGAGCTCTGACTTTATTGGGATTAGACATAGCAAACGAAGGATTATTAGTTAATTGACGGATATTATCTAAGGTGCTCTCGAGATAGGACATAGCTTGGATGGTAAACCATTTATCGAGCACTAAAGGCTCATTGACCCACTTTTTATAAAAATCGCCAAGTGCGAGTTCTTTAATCTCATTGTCAAGATTTACGAGGTTGGACAGCGCGGCAATCGCATCGGTCATATTGGTTGCTTGTTGGTACTGCCTGGAGCACAGGTTCTGAATTTCTATTGGCAGCGGATCCAGGGACATGAGGCAAGCAAGAGAAATGTTTTTCAAACTTCTCCTGCCTATGGATTCCGGAGTGATGGAGTAGGTGTCGCTTTCCTTGTTGTTATGATAAAGGGCAAGGAATTGCTCTTTGTTTCTTTCTGCTAATGCTCTTTTCACTAATTGTCTTGCGCAATGCAAGGCATCCGGATCAATAATATCCATTTCCTGAGCCAGGGTCGTTTCCAGCGGTAACTGTAAGGAAAGTGCAAGAAGAGCAGGATCGTCAATCTTTCCGCTCAGGCTACCGGAGACAGCTGCAAGATACAGTTCTTCAATTGCTGGTGGTTGATTATTTTGTAGTTGTTCCGCCACCTCCAATATCGTTTCTCCAGCCAAGCGAATTCCAGCATCCCAGCGATTGAACAGGTTTGAATCCGCACGGATGAGTAGCGAGAGCTCTTCACGTGATTGAAATTTTTCCACTCTGACCGGTGCAGAAAAATTTCGAAGGAAAGAAATAACAGGTTTTTCTTTTATATCCAGGAAAGTAAAACGCTGCTCCTTCTTACATAATTGCAAAACGGCCGATCCTTGTGGATTGTCCAGCAAATCCCTGCCATCTGCTCCAAGCAGTCCCACCGTAATCGGCATGTGAAAAGGCTTTTTGGTCGTTTGTCCTGGGGTGTCCGGGCAACTTTGCCTGATGAACAGCCGGTATTCCTCTTGCTCTTTGATCCACTCACCTTTCACATGCAAAACCGGTGTACCGGCCTGACCATACCAGTTTTTAAATTGCTTCAAATCAATTCCGGATGCATCGCTCATAGCAGCAGCAAAATCGTCACAGGTGACGGCTTGTCCGTCATGCCGGGCAAAATAAAGGTCCAATCCCTTCCGAAACAACTTCGGTCCCAGCAGGGTGTGCATCATACGGATGACCTCCGCTCCTTTATTATAGACGGTAGTCGTATAAAAATTATTAATTTCCTGATAGGAATCAGGGCGAACCGGATGTGCCATTGGGCCGGCATCTTCTTTGAATTGAAAATTTCTCAGAATTCTGACATCCTCGATTCTCTTTACACTGCGTGAATTCATATCCGAAGAAAATTCCTGATCCCGAAAAACCGTTAACCCTTCCTTTAAACTGAGTTGAAACCAGTCTCGACAGGTGACTCGGTTACCTGTCCAGTTATGGAAATATTCATGACCAATCACACCTTCAATGCCAAGATAATCCTGATCGGTAGCAGTTTCCGGAGTTGAGAGCACATACTTGGAATTAAAAATATTCAATCCCTTATTTTCCATGGCGCCCATATTAAAATCGTCCACAGCCACAATCATGAAGTTGTCGAGATCGTATTCAAGGCCGAACACTTCTTCGTCCCACTTCATCGCTTTTTTCAATGAGTGCATGGCATGGTCGCATTTGTTTCTGTTTCTTTCTTCGACAAATATTTTCAAATCGATGATACGACCCGATTGGGTAATGAACTCATCTTCAATGCTCACAAGTTGTCCTGCAACTAACGCGAAGAGATAGCACGGCTTAGGAAAGGGGTCCTCCCAGAGAACAAAATGACGATTATCTTCCAGTGTGCCTTTTTCGATCAGGTTTCCATTGGACAGCATAACCGGACAGGCGAGTCTATCAGCTTCTATACGGGTTGTAAACCTAGTCAGGATATCTGGTCGGTCCGGATAATAAGTGATTTTCCTGAAACCTTCAGGTTCACATTGAGTGCAAAAATTTCCACTTGAACGATACAGCCCTTCCAGAGAAGTGTTTTTAGCCGGATAGATAATTGTTACAATTTCGATCGTAAATTCTTCGGGTAGCTGGTCCAGTCGTAAAGATTTATCATCGACATGGTATTCATTTTCCTTGAGCTTGATGTCGTTGACGCTGACAGACAACAACTCAAGCTCTTCGCCCCAAAGTACCAATGGAGGATTTTTTCTATTTTTAGAGGCCGGATTTTTCCGATAGTTACCCTTGGCGGTTACAACGGTTCGTTGTTCAAACAGTTGAAATTTCAACTCCAGCTGTTCAACGGTATAGTCAAATATTGCATAATCATTTCTGTATATAGTTGCCGATTGTTCAATTTTCATGCGAGTATCCCTTTCCACTCAATTAGGTCAGCACAATGCGAGTTGCAGGTTGACAGCTGTTGTCATTCAATTATATTTACAGCTTGATCCTGATAATTATTGTGATAAACAACTTAACGCCTTTTATTCATAAAACAACCGAGAAACTTATAAATGATTACAATCAATGAGCATTATCTAAAGCTGCAGGCTTCGTACCTTTTTTCCGATATCGCAAAGCGGGTAGCCGCTTTCCAAAAAAACAATCCTGGAAAGGATATCATCAAACTCGGCATCGGTGACGTTACCAAAGGATTACCGGCCGCTTCAATCAAGGCTTTTCATAAGGCGGTGGATGAAATGGCCGATGATAACAGTTTTAAGGGGTATGGTCCTGAACAGGGATATGAGTTCCTTCGCGAATCAATTGCGAACAACGATTTCCGGAGCCGCGGGGCCGATATTGCGTCAGATGAAATCTTCGTCAGCGATGGCGCAAAGTGCGACACAGGAAACATACAGGAGCTTTTCAGCCAAGATATTAAAATAGCTATACCTGATCCGGTCTACCCGGTGTACCTCGATACAAATGTCATGGCCGGCCGCACTGGAACATTTGAAGAAGGCCGGTATCAAGGACTGGTTTATCTTGACAGCACTAAGGAAAATAATTTTGTCCCATCACTCCCCGCCGAAGACGTCGATTTGATCTATCTTTGTTTTCCCAATAACCCCACGGGCTCCACCATATCAAAAGTTGAACTGAAGACCTGGGTTGATTATGCCCGTAAAAATAAAGCACTCATTTTATTTGATGCCGCTTATGAAGCTTTCATTCGTGATGAATCCCTGCCAAAATCCATTTATGAGATCGATGGTGCCAAAGAGGTAGCGATTGAGTTCCGCAGCTTTTCAAAAAGTGCCGGTTTCACTGGAACACGGTGTGCCTATACGGTCGTACCTAAAGAATGCGTAGCCTACGATAGTTCCGGAGCCAAACACTTCATCCACGGGCTCTGGAACAGACGTCATTGCACAAAATTCAATGGGGTCTCCTACCCTGTCCAGAGAGCAGCAGAAGCGGTGTACAGTGTGGAAGGAAAAAAACAGTCGAAGGCACTGATTGATTATTATATGGAAAACAGCGCAGTTGTATGTAAGACGATGGATAAACTGGGATACGACTACGTAGGTGGTAAAAATTCACCCTATATATGGATAGATGGACAGATGGACTCTTGGAAATTCTTTGATATGCTGCTCAATAAAGCTGGAGTCGTCTGTACGCCTGGTGCAGGATTTGGCAAATGTGGAAACGGATATATTCGCATATCTGCATTCAACAGTCATGACAAGGTCAGAGAGGCGATGAAGAGACTGACAAACGCACTCGCCAGTTAGTACCTTACAGATTGTTTTCTTGTTTTTTTGCAAGAAAACAATCTGTCTCAAGGTACTTATCCCGGCCTATTTCCCGTTTACCGGGGTTAAGTTTTGATAGTTTTTTTATTAATCAGCCTTGAGCTCAATAAGATTATCTATTGAGCTCAACCCAATAGCTCCAAGAGCTTAAAATTCCTCACTATTCAGAGGCAACAACAGCCGGTCTAAAATGCACACTCTCCTCAATTCCTTTTAACTCAACACAATTTGTTGCACCATGTTTCTTCATCCAGAGCACTACACCTTCAACCAGCCTTTCAGGAGCCGAAGCGCCAGCGGTGATACCAATTCTCGTTTTCCCCTTGAGCCAAGAAGGATCGAGGTCTTTATTATCGTCAATTAGGTGAGCCACCACGCCGCACTGTAATCCAACTTCTTTTAATCTATTTGAATTGGAACTGTTTTTCGAGCCAACCACAAAAATCAAATCGGTTTTTTCTGCCAGTTGTTTAACAGCATCCTGACGATTTTGGGTAGCAAAGCAGATATTGGATTCTGGACCTTTAATGTTAGGAAATCGCTTTGACAAAATTTCGAGAATACCGCCAAGATCATTATTGCAGAGTGTCGTCTGGGTTACATAGGCGACCTTTTCAGTATTGCTGACTGTTATATTTATCGCTTCGTATTCGTTGGCGACGATATGAACTCTTCCACTGACCCTTCCTGCAGTCCCTTCAACCTCTGGATGTCCATGATGTCCAATTATGATGACATCGTACCCCCATGAATGATATTTTTCTACCATCCTATGGACACTACTCACGAGTGGACAAGTTGCATCAACTGTCCGGAATCCTAGTTGTTTTGCCCGAATTTCGATATCTCGAGAAACTCCATGGGCACTAAAAATACAAACTTCTCCTGGTGGGATATCCTGCAGATTTTCGACAAACACTGCCCCGGACTCTTCCAGTTCCAAAATGACATGTTTATTATGCACAATTTCATGCAGCACATACACTGGTGTTCCGTATCGCCTAAGGCTGAGCTTTACTGTTTCGATCGCCCTTTCCACTCCAGCACAAAACCCACGCGGAGAAGCGAGATACACTTCAATTTTACTCACCATCTTGCCTTTTCACCACTCTATTTCAGGTTGGTTTTTCAAAAAAATTTTCAGTGAAAATTGTTATACAACACTTTTTGAAATTAGCTTTCCAATATAAATTGACTTGAACAATTTATTCGCTTTGTGGCGAACATAAACAAAAAAACCATCTTCCGGTTCCTAATGGAATCAAAAGATGGCTTAATATAATACCCGAAAATTGATTGTCTACTTAATATCCATGCAGTTTGTCCATCAATTCAGGCAGGAAGAGGGATATTTGGGGAATATAGGTGATAATAACCAGAAATGTAAGCAGAACCATTAACCAGGGAACACAGGCTTTAATCGCCCAACCCATACTGTGACCCGTTACGCCTGAGATAACAAAGAGATTTAGGCCAACCGGCGGAGTTAACATACCGATTTCCATATTAACGACCATGATGATACCCAAATGGATTGGGTCGATGCCGAGTTTCAAGGCAATCGGAAACAAAATCGGTGCCATAATAAGAATAATGGCCGATGGCTCCATGAAGTTTCCGGCTATGAGTAACAGAATGTTAACAACCATAAGAAACATCCAGGGAGACAATCCCCATTGCACTATCATTTCTGCAATATGATGCGGGATACGTTCAGTGGTCAGCACGTGCGCAAAAAGCATGGCGTTGGCGATAATAAAAAGAAGCATGATACTCACCTTGGAAGCATCAAGCACAACCTTATTTATCTCTTTATCGGTAATGATTTTGGGCAGGGTAAAGATGATATGTTTGATATTACGTCCAAACATTACCACTACATTTTCCCCTTTCTCCCGCCAAGGTACGTTTTTAAGGGGTCCCATATCCCTATATCCCCAGATCGCAACCCCAAATGCATAGACCGCAGATACTGCAGCTGCTTCGGTGGGACTGGCGACACCGCCGTAGATAGCGCCCAAAACGATAACTATGAGCATCAGCCCCCCGACAGCACTAAAGCCGGAGGAAAAGATTTCCTTCATTCCTACCCAAGGCTGGCGAGGAATCTTTTTGACGCGGGCAACAAAATAGATAACTACCATGAGCATTCCGCCCATCAGAAGACCAGGCAGGATCCCGGCCATAAACATGCGGGCTGCGGAAACTTCAGTGGCCGCGGCATAAACAAGCATGACTATGGAAGGCGGGATGAGAATACCCAGGGTGCCGGCATTGCCGATAACACCAGCCGCAAAAGCTTCAGGATATCCGGACTTTACCATACCGACAATGACAATGGATCCAATAGCTGCAACAGTTGCAGGTGAGGATCCCGATACAGCGGCAAAAATCATACAGGCAATGACTGATGCCATAGCTATACCACCGTGAATATGGCCGACCATACTGAGGGCAAATCTGATAATACGTTTGGCTACCCCTCCTGTCGACAGGAAGCTCGACGAGAGAATGAAAAAAGGGATAGCAAGCAGAGTGTAATGTTCAGAGAGTGCCGCAAACAGTTTCAAAGATATCGATGACAGGGAATCGTGTGAAAACATCAGGATGGTACCGATACTTGAGAGTCCAAGAGCCAGAGCCACGGGCATCCCAATTAACATACATCCAAAGAGCAGTATAAACAGAGCTGCAGTCGTCATTGCCTTCCCTCCCCTTTCGTGATACCTTCGGCCAGTGCCATGCTGTCTTTTGCCTCATCGGCAAGTTTAAAACCAGTAGCCTTTCCAGTAATCAAAGACCAAAGGATAATCAGCAAACGAACGGTCAGGAACAGATATCCGACCAGCAACATTCCATGGGCCTGCCACGCTGGAATTGGAATGTCTTGCAGTTCAATTCCTATCATCTTCACTTTTTCAAGATAGATATAGCTGCCATAAAGAATAAGTCCGCAATAGATCAGAGCCAGAATGGCAGCAATACCGGAAAGTATTCTTTGACCTAGCGCAGGGAAGAGTTTGACAAAGGCATCCATGCCGATGTGAGACCCAACTTTTAATCCGTATGAAGCACCAAAGAGCACCATCCATGCAGACATATGCAGCGTAAGCTCCTGGGTCCATAAAAATCCAGCGTTAAAACCAAACCGCATGACAACGTCTAGAAAAACCAGAAGGGTTGTCGTTATCAACAGAATGCAGATAACAGCCTCTTCGGCCCGATTAATCAAGCGCATAAACATGTTTTTCCCCTTACGGACAAGAAGAGTGCGGCGGTCTCCTTACAACAAAGGCGACCGCCGGTCCATTTACATATTGGATTGATACGCTGCGTCAATCATATCTTTGCCGATTTCTTTCTCAAATTGCTGCCACACCGGTTTCATAGCCTCTACCCATTGGCTTCTTTCAGCATCGTTAATCATGATTATTTCCGATCTCTTGGAATCGATAATGGCCTGACGATCTTCCAGATCCTTTTCTGCCGCAACCTTATTGCCATATACAATCGACTCATCGGCAATCGCTCTCAGTTTCGGACGAATATCGTCGGGAAGACCCATCCAGAATTCTTTTGAGGTTACGAGCATATAGTCGAGAAGTCCATGATTGGTTTCGGTAATATAAGGCTGAATCTCATAATATTTCTGTGAAAAAATATTGGAATAGGTGTTTTCCTGTCCATCAATCGCCTTGGTCTGGAGCAGGGTGAAAACTTCAGAGAAAGGTTTTTTCAAGGGAACTGCGTTTAAAGCCTGAAACTGAGCAGCAAGAACATCGGAGCTCATAATACGGAATTTGAGACCTGCTGCATCGGCAGGAACATGCAACGGGGTGCTGCAGGAAAGCTGCTTTAACCCGTTATGGAGATAACCCAGTCCAATCAAGCCTTTTGGCTCAATGGTCTTCAACAAAGCTTGTCCCTTATCGCTTTTCTGGAATTTTTCTACAGCAGCCATGTCTTTGAAAAGAAACGGTAGATCGAAGATCTGCAGCTGTGGAGTGTATCGATCGAATTTAGAGAGAGCGGGTGCAGCCAGTTGTACATCGCCAAGAAGCATTGCCTCAAGCACGTTGTTATCGCCAAACAGCTGCGAATTAGGGAAAACTTCAACAACAACTTTGCCAGCAAGGCGTTCTGCAACCAGATCTTTAAATTTGTTTGCCATCTTCCCTTTGGGGGTGTTTTCGGCAACAACATGGGCGAATTTAATAACAATCGGGCCACTCGCCAACGCAGAACCGGCAATGAGCGTTGCCGATAGAGCTGCTGTTGCAACAAGGGTAGTGATCTTCCTGAACATAATTTTTCCCTCCAATTTGAATGTTTAGATACCGGCAGTACCGGCAACATTGACCGACAGTTTAGAAAACTGTCCATATCTGCGAAACTAAGATTTCCACTGATATAGTATAATAACAAGCAAACTTTATACCAGGTATATATCTATATACTATCTGACTGAATATTCGTAATTTATTGAAATTCACCTTTCGAATATCGATAAAAACAGGCGGGAATCCACCCATTCCCAGTATGTCAGCGGTAAATTACAATAATATTCACTATTACAATATGATACAACGACAGATTAGAACTGGAATATTGGAAAATAGGCGGGAATCCACCCATTTCGCTTCTTAATGTTGAACAATAACAGGTCTAAGCAAGGAACCTTTTCAGGATTTGTTTGCTCTATTGGAATATTTTGAATATTTATAACAAGCAGATACCTCAAATAAAACAGGAGTCAATGTAAGGTCACTTTTTGTAAGCGATCGAGATTATTTATAATCACTTTTTTTCAAACCATATTTTCGCATCTTATCGTATAATGTTTTTCTAGGCATCGCCAGGGTTGCCATTACATCCTTGATACTGCCGTTCAAGGAGACCAAGGCGTGCTCAATAAGATCCCTCTCAAAAGAGTCTACCCGTTTGGCAAGAGACTGACTTGACTGAGTTTGCATCTTATCCTCACCTGAGAGCATTTTTTCCAAAGACCAATCAAACTGTCGACCAAGCAAAACGTACCGTTCAGCAAAGTTTCTAAGTTCTCTTACATTGCCAGGCCATGAATAAGACAATAAAGCATTCATTTGTGAGTTGCCGGGCGTGGGAACTTCCTGCTGATATCTGTGCCCTGCAACTAAAAGAAAATGGTGAAACAAGAGGGGGATATCCTCACGTCTTTCTCTCAGTGGTGGAATTTCCAGACATACCACGTTGAGCCTGTAATACAAATCTTCTCGAAAGCTTCCTCGTTCCGAAGCCTCCCGCAGGTCCACTTTGGAAGCGGCAACGACCCTGAGGTCAACGGGCAGAAGTCGATTTGAACCAAGTCTTTCTATACATCGTTCCTGTAGAACACGAAGCAGGTTGATCTGAACCCGGAGGGGCATGGATTCAATCTCATCAAGTAAGAGAGTTCCGCCATTGGCATGCTCAAATTTACCAATTCGAGTCGATTTTGCGTCGGTAAACGCCCCTGCCTCATGGCCAAAAAGCTCACTTTCCATAATGGATTCCGAAACAGCACCACAGTTGATAGCTACAAAATTTTTGCCCCTTCTGCTGCTATTTTCATGTAATGCTCTGGCCACCAATTCTTTGCCGGTACCAGTCTCACCCAATACCAGAACATCAGCTCCGGTATCTGCAACCTGGGCGATAGTGCTTCTTAGTTGTTCCATGGCGGGAGTGCGCCCAATTAACCTTGGACCAGGTGCACTGTGCAATTCCAGCTCACGCCGCAAATTCCTGTTCTCCAGGGTTAAAGCACGCTTTTCCAGTCCTCTTAAAACGGTTTTTACCAATCTTTCCGCAGAATAAGGTTTTTCAATAAAATCATAAGCCCCATCTCGCATTGCATTGACCGCAGTCGAAACATCGCCATGTCCAGTGATGAGAATTACCGGAAGATCCCGATCAATTTTTTGAACTTCCAAGAGAAACTGCAGCCCATCCATTTTAGGCAAGCGGATATCACATACCACTATCCCGGGCCATTCTCTTGTGACAATTTCAATACCCTCTTCAGCACAATCCTCAATAATTACATCGAGATCAGCCAGTTCAAGAGTTTGTTTGTTGGCCTGTCGGATGTGCTTTTCATCGTCGATGAATAGCACTTTTTCGCATACTGTCATTTTTTCATTACACAATTTTTTCCAGGGTAAATTCGAATCGAGCCCCTTCGTCGGACGGAATCAAAGTTATTTGTCCGCCAAAGTCTCTAACAATTCTGTCACTTATAGTTAAACCTAATCCCAATCCTTGTCCTGATTTTTTAGTCGTGAAAAAAGGTTCAAATATTTGATTGAGATGTTCTGTTGAAACTCCCGGTCCATTGTCATGCACTGCAATCACCACACTTACATCTATTGAGCGACATTCAAGGAGAATCTTTTTCACCTCTTGTCCTTCTATTGCCTGCATTGCATTTGAAATAAGATTTACCAAGACCTGCTGCAAGAGAACATGGTTGGCACGTACTTCCAGATTGTCGGGCTGAATATCTATAACCAGCTCTACTGTTTCTTTATTGAGAATCGGTTTGAGAATTTCTAAAGCACCGTCTACAACACCATGTAATGGCACAACAACTATCATTCCACTTGATTTTCTTGAAAACAATTTAAGCTGGACACCAATTTGTGCCATGCGTTCTGTTAATTCGCCGATCTGCTCCAAATTCCACATTGCCTCTTCCAGCCTGCCTTTTTGCAGAAACTGTTTGCCGTTATCTGTGTAACTTCTTATGGCAGCGAGCGGTTGGTTCAACTCGTGATTTATTCCAGCGGACATTTGTCCGAGTACCGCGAGTTTGGCTGCGTGGATCAATTCCTTACGGGTTCGTTTGAGTTTAACTTCAGTCTGCTTTCGGTCGATAATCTCTTTCCTTAACAGCTCGTTTGCTTCCGTGAGTTTCTGGGTTCGATCAAAGACTCGTGATTCCAATTGTTCGTTTGCTTCCTGCAAAGCTCTCTTTGATTTTTCCTCGATTCTATGCAAATCAGCCAGACGCTGGTTTCGTTGAAGAAGCAGAAGGCCGAGGATATAAGCAAGGCTTAGACCTGTCCCGACCACAATGTTAACCATCAGAACTTTTTTTCTAACTACTCTGGTGTCAGTAAGAATATGAACATTCCATCCGGCCTGAGGCATAAACTGGGATTGTTTAAGCACCTTCCGTTTGTCATTTCCCGTTCCGATGTCAATATCCAGAATCTGAACTTTGTCCCAAAGAGTCGTGACTTTGTCACTCAGGGGAACAAATGTCGCATCCCGGTATCTTCTGCTCTCCGTGATTCGTTGCAGTACTTCCTGTTCGAGTGGCTTTAGACTTTTAAACCTCCACTCAGGATTCGTGGTAATAAATATGACTCCATCAGGGTCAGAAACCAAGAAATTTTCGTCACGGGCAGCCCAACTCCGCTCAACTGAATCGATATTGATTTTAACGGCAACAGCACCAAGTATTTCATCGTCTTTGCGAACCGGGTAAGCAAAATAATACCCCCTCTTTGAGGAGGTAGTACCAAGAGCGAAATAACGTCCAAGGTTTCCCTTCATTGCCTGCTTGAAGTAGGGACGATAACTGAAATTCCTTCCTATGAATGGGCGCGATTCATTCCAGTTGGAGGCGGCGATTGTTAGCCCATCTTTGTTCATGAGGTAAGTATCCAGGGTATCACTTACTCTATTAATAGTCTCCAGGTATCGGTTAAGAATCTCAATTCGCTTTTTTTCTTTCGGATTCAACAGTGCCCGAACCAGACTGTTGTCTATTGCCAGTAGTTCAGGAAGACTTTCATATTTGCCCAAAACACCTTGCAGATAATTGATATACAGTTCCAGACGAACATTGCCTTGTTTCACAAGTTCAATAAGTCCCCGCCTGTATGTCCAGACCGAAACTGTGTTAAGCACCTGAACCAGAATAATTATGAAAAAAAGGAAGCTGATGAGCCGTTTCTTTTTCCTGGATAACTCAATCGTCATACGAATATATTTATGATTTCCACGATAAATTTTCTGTTGGAGAACAAACTACCTTATTTCAATACCTGCTGCCTTCACCGCCTCCTTTACTTCATCGATAGTTACTTCCTTGCGGTGAAAAATTCCAGCAGCAAGAGCCGCATCTGTTGACGTTTGCTCAAAGACGTCAACAAAATGTGAGGCTTTTCCCGCCCCACTCGAAGCAATCACTGGAATGGTTACACTATTTTTCACCAGAGAGATCAATTCGATATCAAACCCACTGTTTGTACCGTCTTTGTCAATGCAGTTGAGGAGAATCTCACCGGCCCCCAACTTCTGACAAACATTCACCAACTGAACCACATCGACGTCACGACCTTCTCTACCACCTTTCACCGTACACTGATACCAGCAGTAGTGCTGTCCTTTGGGACCGGGGGTAGCTGTTTTGATAGTGGCATGTTCGGTTTCTCCGGGATCATGCACGTATACACGTCGTGGGTCGACCGAAATAACGACTGCCTGGGCTCCATAGACTATGGAAATCTGCTCAATCGAACTTTTTCCGGTTTTTATTCCTGTTTTTAAATATGCTTCAACAGCATAAACAGCTTCACTTCCGATTGAAACTTTATCGGCTCCGGAACGAAAATATGCGGAAGCAACATCCAGAGAGGTATAAGAAATGCCACCAGAGTCGGTAAAATCTCTAATACCTCCACCTATAGTCAATGGAACAAACACATTTTCTGATGTTTTTTTAAGTACTTCAATCATCGGCTGATCTTGCATCGGAAAGTCTCGAAACCCAGTAATATTTAGAAAAGTGATCTCATCAGCACCCTCTTCATAATATCTCTTGGCGAGTTCCACCGGTTTGCCGAGGTTTCTAACGTCTCCTTCGTTACGAACATCGTACTGGTCACCCTTTGTCACCACGAGATCGCCCGCATCATTACTGCGTACATCAAGACAGGCTATAATTCTCTTCGCAATGTTGGTAACCTTGTCACCGCTCCTGTCGCGGTTTATGACGATAGCTCCTTTATCACAGTCGGAGGTGAGAAAATTGTTCAGGATATTCAGCCCAGCGTTGCCACTTTTTTCGGGATGAAATTGAAATGCACTGATATTTCCTTTTTCAACTCCCGAAACGAACGCACAACCATAATCTGTGAGGGTTAGAATCCAGTCTCGATTCGCCTCAGTGACCGGTGCATGGTAGGAATGTACGAAATATAATTTCTCATTTTCATATCCATTGAAGAGCCTGGAGTTCTTTTGCAGACGGATGCCGTTCCAGCCAATTTGAGGAACAGCTAATTTTGTTTCCGGAAACCTCATCACCTGGCCGGGGATAATTCCCAGGCCAGGAACCCCAGGGGATTCTTCGCTTCCCTCAAACAGAGTTTGCAAAGCGATACATATTCCCAAGAAAGGTTTATTCTCCCTTATCCTTCTTTGCAGAGGCTCGATGTAGCCTCCTTCCTGTAAACGCTGCATTACCAGGCCGAAATTTCCGACTCCGGGAAAAATCAACTTGTCGGCAGTTAATATATCTTCAGCAGTTTTTACATTTTCGACGATATGTCCAAGTTTACAAAGAGCATTTCTTACGCTACGGACATTACCCGCGCCATAATCCAAAAGAGTTACAACCATTTCAATTCACCTCTCCTAATCGAAGTGCTTACTCATTGTTCTGAAAATGCCTTCTAGAAGCCTGTCCGAAAATACCCTTATTCTTCGAGCAATCTATAGTAGCGCCCATGAGCACATCCTCGGCAAAGAATCTTACCGTCAACCTGAACGTCTCGTTTGTCCTGCACCCAGTCTAAACATTTTTCACATCTGACTCTGGCAAGAGGTCTGCCTGGTAAATTTTCCGGCGGAATTTCCACAGCAACGGCTTCGACACGAAAGAGCTCTTCTTCAGGCATAATCTTATACGCTTCCAGTTGCCTGGCATACTTATCTACAATATTGTTACAATAGTTTTTCGAAATTTCGCGAGCCTCTTCACGTGCAGTTACCCTGACAGCTTTCGATGATTCAAGATTTACAAATGTTGCTGCCATAACTCCATGGTCAACCCAATTCATGGATCGTTTGCCCAAACTGCAGCCGGTAACAGTTTGTATCGCATCTGTCGCGCATCTGTCAATTTCAACAAATACATACAGTTTCTTTCGATCGGCACCTTTAGGATCCGTTATATCAAGGTACGAAAGAGCGAGCATACACATACGAACCCCAATTACCTGGCCTGCACAGACGTGGCCGTGAATTCGAGTTGCTTCCCCTAAAAGATCTTCAAAAGATTTCATTAATTTCTCTCGTTTATAAAAATCTATATATTTTTTATTTATCCGTCAGATTATTAAAGGGTAAAGATCCCAATGATCTTAAGATACTTTCTAAGATACTTGTCATTAAACTTGACTGTCAACCGTTATCGACCGGTAAAACAAAAAGGCCGTTCCTTGGGAGGAACGGCCTTTGGGGGACGCTTACTATCAAAATGCCTAGCAACACTGTCACTTTGCCTGAAAGTGCAGAACGTGTATTATGCTATGCTTCCTTGCAATGTACTCATTCAGACACTGTAACTTTTTGGTATGTTTTTTTTGCTAAAAGCATATTAACAGTTACCGTATCGATGATTCATGACCAAATAGGATTAATTGATAGTCTCAGACAATTTGCTGCCAGCCTTGAACTTCACAACTTTCTTTTCTGGAATTTCAATGGTTTTCCCTGTTTGCGGATTTCTACCCTGCCGAGCGTCACGCTTTGAAACAGAGAATGTGCCAAAGCCAACAAGTGTCACTTTGTCACCTTTTTTAAGACTTTCAGCAACCGCTGCGAGGGTGCCATTCAGTGCTTTTTCAGCGGCTGCTTTACTGATATCCGCTGCACCTGCGATGCTCTCAATTAGTTCCTTCTTGTTCATGAATTCCTCCCTGCTTAATCTTTCTTTGCAAGCCAAACGAAGACAACGTCAGCCGCCCTCTTTCCCTAACAATGATGCTTTACCCAAACTCTCTTGATTTGTCAAAAAAAACTCTCTTTTATTTTTTTCAACCAAAAACAAGAAATGCCGCAACCCTTTGTATTCAGGGTAATACGCTCATAACAAGGCACCATAATTGAATCGGAAATCAGAATCAAGCAATAAATCACTCTTCTTTGATTAAGTTCAACTTATGCCACAATCCCTTCCCTGCCTTCAAGACTGTCCAATACCGAGCAACCCACAAGCTGAAAAGTTAATGTCACACCTTAGACAGTTTGATCACAAATAAGTTTTACACCCGCCATCAATCTCGACCATCCGGCAACAATTCAGCAGGTTTATTGAGTAGAAACCGACCTTCAGAGATATCCTTTTTGAGAATTTCGGCGATTGTCCGTGCTTTGATAACACTCGACAAAGGAGCGGTCTTTACTTTTTTCCCATTTACCTCAATTTCTCCGGATTTTAACTGTGCATAACTTACCTCACCATAGCTTCTGGCAATACCATTAGTATAATCATATCCGTAATCTACAACCTGGGTAAAAAGTTCTTCATCTGAAACACCCGTATGTGCCGCCATCTCACTATTCAGAATTGGAATTGGAATGCCGAGTCCGACAGCAAGAGAATTGCCATATCCGAGGATAGAAACTCCTCGGAGCCATTCAGGAGTCATCTGTTTCAGATCGCCCTGCACCATAATTGTCCCGGCAGGTTTTACCGGCACGCCGTTGCTGTGCCGTGGCGCCTTAGGGTTATGTTGGGTACCTCGCCAGGTGACATATCCATAACCACCACCAAGAAAGATCCGAGTCCCAACCCCAATGGTTTTATAAAATGGGTCGTTCAGAAGAGGGCTCAATTCGCCGGCGCTGCAGAAATTCGCATTCCCACAATTCGGCTTTAACATACCCATATAAGTATAAACCGCCTTTTCGGATAAATTAACTGCACAGTTATAATTTTGGTATCCATTTCGAGGATTACAAAGCAGCGCTGACGGAAGATCATCCAATCCAATTTCTTTTTTCATTTTCTTTGCAGCATAACAATCTGTCCCATATGCTTTTGCTTCCAGCAATAATTTTTTCCCGCGAAGGAGATCTTCAATGACATGACCTCCACCATATTTGAACTCTCCAGGATAGATTTTATTTAAAGGATCATCTTCGGCTGGCTCCGTGGCACCGATATATGCATCGACAGCTGCCAACCCGGCATACGCTGATACCTTGTTTAGCCAAACTTTTGAGGCTTTAATGGTTGGTACCATCTGACCGAAATTAAAGAATAAACCAGAAGAGCACATGGGGGCAAATGTTCCCGTGGTGACAACATCGACTCTACGTGCTGCCTCTTCAGGCCCATTTTCTCTTACAATACCAACCATTTCTTCCGCAGTCACCACAACCGCTTCACCTGCTTTAATTCGGGCATTAATTTCGTCGTAGGTTTTTTGTGTTTTCTTTCCAATCATTTCAATCCTGCTATTTCTATGTTAATTATAAATGGGATATCGAGATATTGAATAACCCCGGTAAACGAGAAGAAAGCCGGGATAAGTACCTTTAGACAGATTGTTTTCTTGCAAAAAAACAAGGAAATAATCTGTAAGGTACTAATCATATCCACCTTATGGCCCTGACTAAAAATGTTCACTATAGCTCGATTTTGCGCCTTGACATAGCAATTTCTTTGGCCTAATTTCTTTCTGCTGAGTCCATTTGGTCAGTATTGATTTTTTTCCACATTAGAAAGAGTAAGGAGCAGCATGGAAATTGAGCAAAAAAAACTCATAGTGTCGGTTCGTGATACTATTGATTCAATAGACGATAAAATACTCACACTGCTCAAGGAACGACTTTCCTGTGCAAAAGAAATCGGCCGTCTTAAGGATGGAGAGAAACGGGCAAAATGGGATCCTCTCCGCGAAAGACAGATTTACGACAGACTGTTAAAAGACAACAATGACATCTTTCCTGCAGACGCCCTGAAGTCAATTTTCCATGAGATAATAACTACATGCAGGCTGTCTCAAAAAAAAGCCGAAGTCGCTTTTCTTGGGCCTGAGGCTACTTTCAGCCACCTTGCCGGCGTAAAATACTTCGGTCACTCCGCTGATTACAAGGCAATGGAAACTATTGATGATGTTTTTGCCGAGGTAGAAAAAGGGAGAACCAGATACGGCATAGTTCCGGTCGAAAATTCCATTGAGGGCGCAGTATTTTCGACCCTCGATTGTTTCATGAAATACAAGGTTCAGATTTGTGGCGAGTTACAACTTGAAATCAGTCATAACCTTGTCTGCAGATCTGGAAACATGGAGGATATTCAGACAGTAGCCTCCCATTCCCAGCCTCTGGCTCAATGCCGGGATTGGTTAAGAAAACACCTCCCCGCAACACCTACTCTTCCCGTTTTTTCCACTGGAGCCGCTGCACAGATGGCCGCAAATAATCCGAATATCGGTGCAATTGCCTCTTCTCTTGCCATAAAAACATACGAATTGCAGGTCGTCGTCCAGGGAATTGAGGACTATAGAGGCAACACTACAAGATTTTTAGTGATTGGCCAAAAAGCGCCATCCAGAAGCGGACAGGATAGGACTTCATTGCTGATTGGTCTCATGGATCAGCCCGGGGCGCTTAACGACGTCCTGACCGCACTCTCGACAGAGAATATCAACCTGGCAAAGATAGAATCCCGGCCAATCAAAGGCAAGCAGTGGAAGTACCTTTTCTTTTTGGATATGCTTGGTCATATTGAAGATGAAAAAATACAGAGGGGCTGTGAAATGCTTAAATCAATGTGTTCCTATTTTGAATGGCTAGGCTCCTATCCTCAAGGCGACCCTTCATCCACCGATTTTTGACATCTGACCACTACAAGAAGGTCGTTGTTCAGCCGTGAGGTCCTCTTTTAATGTGTGACCTTGCGGTTTATCCAGAATCGTCTGCCTTATACTGGCAATGATTTCCTGGTCGGAGGCTCCTCTCCGAAGCAACGATTTCAGATCGGTTTCTTTATCGTTGAGCAAACAGGAACGAAGCTTTCCTTCTGAGGTAAGTCTGAGCCTGTTACACTGATCACAAAAATGGTGACTTATTGGACTGATGAATCCAACAGCCCCCTTTCTATTGTCGGGGGACTTCAAATCAAACATACGGGCCGGCCCCTCTCCGTGCTCTTTATGGAAAGGTGTTAAAACTCCCAATTCGGAAATAAGGTTTTTAATCTCTTCTGCCCGAATGTATTGTTCTTTCTGTAAGCTGTTCTTTTGCCCGACAGGCATAAATTCGATAAATCTTACTTGAAAGGGCTGATCGAGAGCTAATCTGCCAAAATCTTGAAATTCATCATCATTGACGCCTTTCATGGCAACAACATTCAATTTTATTCTGAAACCGAGCTGTTTTGCCACCTGAAGACCTTCCCAGACTTTGGCAAAATTATCGTATCCGGTAATCTTTTTGAATTTTTCCGAATGTAATGTATCGAGTGACACGTTTAAATGACGTATACCGCCGGAATAAAGTTTTTCTGCATACTCTGCCAACAATACTCCGTTAGTGGTTAATCGGATCTGCTCTAAACCTTCTAGTGATGACAATTGCCGAATGAAGTCCAGGACCCCTCTTCTGACCAGAGGTTCCCCACCAGTCAGCCGTAACTTGTTCATTCCCATACCAACTGCGAGTTTAACGACTCGCAGTAATTCTTCATAACTAAGCAGGTCGGAGTGGTCAAGAAATTTGCCGGTCTTTACTACAGGGTCATTGTCTTCACCCTCGCGAGGCATACAATAAGAGCAACGAAGGTTGCAACGGTCCGTCAAGGACAACCTCAGGTACGAGATGGTCCGGGAAAACTGATCGACAAGAGGAGAAATTGTTTGTATCTTTTTTGTCACGGTATACTTTCTAGTGCATGGTTATTGATTTTGAGAAGCCATTGTCTTTCAATCACTTCCTCTTAACTGGCCGTTTCCTACTCTAAACGATAATATTAACACAATCACAATTACACTCAATCATAAAAGAATCAATCAGCATGCTTATTTTAGGTATAGAAACCTCCTGCGATGATACTGCTGCCGCGGTTCTCAAAGATAATATAATCCTTTCCAATGTACTTACCAGCCAGGATTGCATTCATGCAAAATTTGGGGGTATAGTGCCGGAACTGGCCTCCAGAAAACACCTTCAGGCGATCCACCCCATCGTTGAAGCGGCGCTTGAAAAGGCTGGAATGCAACTCTCGGATATGGACCTTATTGCCACGACTCGTGGCCCCGGCCTCATAGGCTCACTTCTTGTAGGCTATTCATATGCTAAAGCCCTTTCCTATGTAAGTAATACCCCCCTCATTGGGGTTGATCACATGGCCGGTCATATTTTATCAATTTTCCTTGGCCAGGCAAAACCTCCTTTTCCTTACATCGCTCTCATCGTCTCCGGTGGCACTTCTTCTATTTACCTTGCTAAAAGCTTTATCGATTTTCAACTCTTAGGAAGAACTCGAGATGATGCTGCCGGGGAAGCATTTGACAAGGTGGCCAAACTTCTCGGCCTCTCGTACCCAGGCGGGCCGCAAATCTCCGAGAATGCAAAAAACGGTGACCCACAGTATGTCCATTTTCCAAGAGCCAGGCTTGATGAAAATTCACTTGACTTTAGTTTCAGTGGTGTGAAAACCGCCGTACTCAATTATGTGAACCAACAGTATCAAAAGGAAAACGAGCTACGCATTGATGACATCTGCGCGTCCTTTCAGGAAGCGGTCGTAGATGTACTTGTCGAAAAAACTCTGTCTGCTGCAAAACAAAACAATATCGACACAGTGGTGATCGGCGGTGGCGTTTCGGCGAATTCGAGACTTCGAGAGGTTTTTGCCAAGCGATGCGATGCCCAAGGAATCTCTTTCTATGCACCGCAAACGATATACTGTACTGACAACGCGGCGATGATCGCATTTGCCGGACTCCATGCATTCAACCATTCGGGCCCAATTACGCTTGATGCTGATGTATACTCCCGGTCTCAACTCAGCTGAGAATCTCTTTTCATGAACCTTTGGCGTTTTTTTAAATACCACTTCCTCAAATTCAAACGATTGCAGGGGAATCCACATGCACTTGCCGGTGGAACTGCAATCGGAGTTTTTGTTGGTCTTACACCAACCATCCCTTTTCATACTATACTCATCGTATGTCTCTCGCTACCAACAAGAACGTCAACTCTTGCCGGCATTATTATAAGTTGGATAGTTTGTAATCCATTAACGTATTTTCCCATATACTATCTGTCTGCTCTGCTTGGCAACCATCTTACCCCCTACGAATTTAATCTGGCAAATGTTCATAGTACACTAGAGCAAGTTATGGCCGGTGATGGCATCAAGAATTCCTTGGCAATTCTAGCCAATTCAGGATACGAAGCCCTTGTGGTGATGGCTGTTGGAGGGGTTTGTCTGGCGTTGCCTTTTGCGATAGTGAGTTATTATCTAGCCCTGAAGTTTTTCATGCAGATCCAGAAAAAACGAATGAAAAAGCGGGTGCTCAGCTGAAGACGTTTATAAAACATGATTCCAGGAAATATAAGTAAATGACTCAATACGAACGACAAACGCACGACACACTGAAAAGTAATCAGCTGGCACCAAAAAAACGACTCGGCCAAAATTTTTTGGTCCATAAAGCGACCGCAGAAGCTATTGTCCGCGCCGGCAAAGTGTGCAGTACAGATAGTATCCTAGAAGTTGGTGTAGGACTCGGGGCTCTAACCCTCCCTCTCGCGGCAATTGCTCGACATGTTTTCGGATATGAGATAGACCGCGGTATTATCCGTTTCCACGAGGAGGAAGGTGATTTACCCCACAACGTTACCCTTGTTCACCAAGATATTCTTACCGCTGATTTTCAGGAAATAGCTAAACAATGCGGTGGGACCTTGAAAATACTGGCCAACCTGCCCTATTCGATTTCCAATCCGTTTATTTTCAAGCTTATTGACAATGCTCCCCTGATAAGTACAGCAACCGTCATGTTGCAAAAGGAGGTCGCGGATCGACTAATGGCTGCTCCGAACACAAAGGAGTACGGAGTACCGACTGTGCTTCTTGCCAGTTGCGCTACCGTACACAAACTCATGACTCTCAAGCCCGGTGAGTTCCACCCAAGACCGAAGATCGATTCAGTAGTCGTCACAATCGATTTTTCAAAACTCTCGAAGCAACCGGCTGAAGCTGGTGGGTATGATTTTGCTCTGTTTCGACAGCTCGTCAGAACAACATTTAATCAACGACGAAAGACCATCCTCAATACTTTAAGTGGTGCGTTTTTATTTGGTGACTCTGCAAAACAGGACAAAGTTACAAATAAAAAATTGACCCTGCTGACTATTGAGCAAGCCAACCTCCAACCAACCGCCCGACCTGAGACGTTGGCATGCACAGATTTTATCAATCTTACCATTCAGGTTGCGCGCAACAAAGAAGTCTTTGCAGAGCCTTCTATTTGATAAGTGCCTTACAGATTATTTTCGTTCACAAACAACAAGAATAATCTGCTAAAGTCACGTATTTTTACAAAGCACGGGGATTAAACAGATATGATATATCGAAGAATCCCCAAATTGGAGCATTCCAAGGGGATACACTCACCAGAAGATGTGCTTCGAGGATAGTTGATCTCTTACTGGAACACAGGGCTGCTATTTTCAATAACGACAATGAACAATTCAAAATTCAAAATGAGTAAAAAGCTGACTATTAAAGGATTATTTTTCTAATAGACTTATATTATGTACGAAGAACATCTTAAGAATTTTAGGGTGCCGCTTACTACAATAAATTTCAATAAGTAACTTTGTGAGCTTAAGAATATCATGACCACTGAATCAAAACACATAATTTCTCCCCCTGTCATTCCGCATGTACATATACCCTTACACCCTGAATGGCCCTCACTTTCCAATTCGGAACTCTGTCTTTTGAAAGAACGTATTAAGAGACTTCTAGACGAACAGAATGCAGTTCTTGTAGCTCACTATTATACAGACGGGGCATTGCAGGATCTCGCCGAAGAAACTGGCGGTTGTGTTGCGGACAGCCTGGAAATGGCACGCTTCGGGACTGAACATTCAGCAAAAACCCTGGTAGTGGCAGGTGTTAGGTTCATGGGCGAAACTGCCAAGATCCTAAATAACGAAAAAAAAATACTTATGCCGGATCTTAGGGCTACCTGCTCACTTGACGAAGGGTGTCCGTATGATATGTTTGCCTCGTTTTGTGATCAGCATCCGGACCACACAGTGGTTGTCTATGCAAATACCAGCGCCCGGGTGAAAGCCAGATCAGACTGGGTAGTAACATCAGGGATAGCCTTGCCCATTATTAAACACCTCTCTGACAAGGGCGAAAAAATTCTCTGGGCACCAGACAAACATCTGGGTGGATATGTGCAAAAACTTACTGGGGCAGAGATGATTTTCTGGCCCGGTTCCTGCGTCGTACATGAAGAGTTCCGATCGGTTGCTCTGCAGAGGTTGCGCAAACTTCATCCGGGAGCAGCGATTCTCGTTCATCCGGAATCACCGGAAGCTGTCATTACTCAAGCTGATGTCGTTGGTTCGACGACAGCTCTTATCAATGCTGTCACCACTCTTCCAAATCAAGAATTTATCGTCGCGACTGACATAGGTATTTTTAATAAGATGCGCCAGTTAGCTCCTGGGAAAATCTTTATTGAAGCACCTACTGTTGGAGAAGGGGCAACTTGTCAGAGCTGCGCCAGTTGTCCATGGATGGGCATGAACTCATTACACAACCTGGCGGAACTGCTGGAAACAGGAAAAGGCGAGATTCATGTATCCCCTGAACTTGCAGCAAAGGCCCGGATACCCATTCAGAGAATGCTGGACTTTGCCAAAAGTTTGAAAAAGTAGGATTTTGCTGTCTTGATATTTTATTCTACAGCCATTCTGAATAGCGCCTTTTCAGGCTCTGCCAACTGAACTGATCTGTCATCGCTCTGGCTGACTCCGGGGTAAGCCGAGACTGTTGTTTTATTGCCTTTTCCAGGCTTTCGGGCAAGGAATTGTCACTATAAAGAAATTTCTCCTCAAAGAGCTCAGGATAAGAAAGTCGGTCCGGTAAAATTGGTATGCACCCGGCCCGCACCGCTTCTATTATTGAAATGCCATAAAATTCATGGTGTGAGGTTGAGACGACAATATCCCCTTTGCTGAGCAGTTCAATATATCGTTGATACGATTGAACAAAACCATAATGGATAATTTTGTCCTTATATTTTTTCTTGGCACGGGAGAAACATTCAGGGCTATCATTAAAGGATTGACCGAGTACAATCAAACGGAAATCTACGCCACGCTGATCAAGTTCCTCCAAAGCAAGGAAAAAACTTTCAGGATTTTTATCATGTTCCCATCGATGGTTCCAAACAATCACAGGTATATCTGTTGACTTTTTCCATTGAACTTTATCAATTCCAGAAAACTCAACGCCTGGCGAAAGGATCCGACTCTTACCAGATAGTTCCTCGATAATTCCTGGAAATTTCATGTCTGTTGCTGAATTCAGGCTCTTCCGACAGCCGCAAAAGAAGCTTTCCCGGTTATAAACTGAATTAAAAGCAATTCCATCGGACGTTAGGGCCGAATGAAAATTGATGCTCATAAAATGATGGTTAATCGGTTGTTTAAATTGTTGTGGGTAGACGAACTGATTTTCATGAAAATAAGTAAGAATCCTCGCGCCCTGGTTCCAGCCATCGACACTTGAAAGCAAGGAACGCAGAACGGCCACATCAATAAACGATGAACAAAGAACGCTGTCGAAATAATTCTCAGCTATAGGCCGTGCCTTTATTTGTTCAACAAACCAAGGCGCGGACAATTGCATCCTCATCTTCCAATTCCTGGCCGGCAGTGTAAGGATTGTGTAGTCTTTCGTCACATACCTTTGCAGGCCTTCCAGGAAATGTTTATGAGAGCCACCGTAATAGGGCTCAAGAATGAGTATGCGCTTCATCTTTCTCTTTTCAGTTCCTGTCTAAGGATCTTTTCAAAAGGTACGACTTCGACAAAGCTATAACCACAATCAGCTGGAAGCTGTCCCCCAGCAAAGACCAGAGAGCTTTCCGGAAAATTACGACAAAGCGGCAACCGATTTTCATAATCGAGACAGGTTCCCAGAGGTGTACACCAAGTGCAACTAAAAAGGAGAAATCCTTGCTGATCTTTGCCAACAATCTCAAACCGGGTATATTCAGGATATTTTTCAACCACTTTTTCAAATGCCCTGGTGGAGTGTAACCAGCCATACTTGCCTTCAAGACAAATGCTTTTGCAACAAGTACCACAACCTCGACAACTTCCACTGACTAAAATGGATTTTCCCCGCAATTTAAGAGAAAGGTACTTGAAAACTCCGACTGTGGAAAAAGAACGTACCTCTCTCAAAAACTGAAGACATTTAACGCGACTATTTTTCACCGCTTTTTTCCTTGAACCGCCGTGTAATCCATTGTATCTCTACCTGGCTTAAAACGATCTTTAAAATTTCAATTTTCCTCACGAGGTGTTCATGAGCAAAGTTTCGCAATGTCCATGCGGTAGCGGCTTGTCCTATTCAGCTTGCTGTCTACCGGTTATAAACGACCACCGACTTGCCGCAACCGCGGAGATGCTCATGCGGTCACGATATACTGCTTTTGTCCAGCAGCATGCCCAGCACATCCAATCAAGCTGGCATACAACAACACGTCCCAAGGCACTCAACTTCGACGACCATCCCGTCGTATGGCTCGGTCTTGAAATTCACAGTTGCCGGGATGGTTTGCCCAGCGACACCACTGGAAGCGTTGACTTCACCTGTTCCTATCTGGAAAACGGCCAACTCTGCAAACTTCAGGAGGTCAGTCAGTTTGTGCAGGAGGACTGTCTTTGGTATTACTTAAAAGGTGACTGTAAGGTGATAAAAGAAAAAATTGCCAGAAACACAAGCTGTCCGTGCGGTTCCGGACAAAAGTTCAAGCGTTGCTGTTTGTCTAAGTAATTTCTCCGAGACTTTCTGATTGCATCAGAGTTGTTCAATCTTTCCCGCCTGTTCAGTGAGCAAAGAGGCGACTCTGTCCAAGATAAGATCGGCCGTGTGCTGTTTGCTGGTATATGGTAGAGATTTTGTACCCGATGTTCCAATCAGTAACACCTTGTTAGTCTCAACTTCAAACCCTGTGCTGTCACCGCTGATATCATTAACTGCAATTAGATCGAGGTTTTTGTTTTGAAGCTTTTTCATTCCTTCCTGCTCAAGATTTCGACTCTCTGCAGCAAATCCGACCAACAGTTGTCCTGCTTTTTTTCTTTTGCCTAATTCGAAGAGAATATCAGGATTTCGCTCAAGAGTCAGCTGAGTGTCGATTTGTTCCTTTTTTACTTTATGTTCAAATACTTTTTGCGGCCGATAGTCCGCCACCGCCGCAGCCTTAATTATTACCGAACAATTGTTTGCCTGGGCAAGTACTGCATTGTACATTTCTATTGCCGTCTGCACCCTCACCATAATGACTCCGCTGGGACACGGCAGTGTGCAGGGACCGCTGACAAGTACAACCTCCGCTCCCCGCCGGAAAGCACTGCGAGCAAGAGCGTACCCCATCTTACCGGAAGAACGATTACTTAAAAAACGTGCAGGATCAAGAGGTTCCCTTGTTGGCCCAGCTGTTACCAGTATTCGTTGTCCCTGCAAATCCTGGGGACTAAGGCTCTTGGCCAGATATTCCTTCACTTCCTCCCACTCAGGAAGGCGCCCCTCCCCTTCCTCCTTACAAGCCATAATCCCGCAGTCAGGATCAATAACGGTATAGCCCAGATCCTTTAACCTGGCAATGTTCTGTCTCGTGGAAGGATGGGAATACATCCGACTGTTCATGGCAGGACAAACCAACACCTTCGCTCTGGTTGCCAAAACCGTCGTTGTGAGAAGATCATCGGCAAACCCATTGGCAAGCTTGGCTATGGTATTCGCCGTTGCCGGTGCAATCAACACGACATCAGCATCCCGGCCAAGACTGATGTGGATCATAGTATCCCCTTTTTCTGCTGAAAACATCTCGGTATGAACATCGTTTCCAGACAAAGCCGCGAGAGTTAAGGGAGTAATAAATTTCGTTGCAGAGGTCGTCATTACCACAGACACTAAAGCCTCTTCTTTGGCCAGATCACTTACCCACCCAGCGACTTTGAAGGCGGCGATGGATCCGGTTACGCCAATAACAATTTTTTTTCCGGCAAAAACGGTTTGCATTATGCTCTCTCTTTTTCTACGCTATCAATTTATTGAAGCATTACTGTTCAGGTTGCAACATATCGGCACAAATTCTTTCCCATTCGACGAGCTCGTCTTTCAGGCCCAACCTTTCAATAACCGGCATGTTTAAATCCAATGGGCGGCCAAGGATCTCATCCGGCCGATTCCGGTAATACAGAACATTGGCAACATGTACGGCAAGCGCAGGGGAGAAAATAGTACCTGGATATTTTTCCATGCTGTTTTGAAACCCGATCGCTTGGATAATGGGTGGAGCAAAGCCCCAAAGGCCAACAAGATAAGAGCCAACTGCACTTTGAGTTGCACCAAAAATAACTTGCTCTGCCTCAGGCACAATGATATTTCGCTCCTGGGCTAAATCAATCACCTGTCGGTATTGATCCGGCATGGACGAAAGCAAAATCAGTTTGCCCAAGTCATGCAAAGTGCCGGCGAGGAATGTGTTGCTAATTAAATCTTTTTCATCGGTCTGAGTGGCTGCGATTGCTCTGGAAACCCTGCCAACCATAAGGCTATGATCCCAAAGTCGATCAATCTGAAAAACCTCATCCGAGATCTTAATTTTGGAGAAAAGTTCCAGATTGAGAATCAACACCTTGATGGTATCGAGACCAAGTAAGGTGACCGCCCGATCGGGGCTGTCCACACGCGAATATATTCCAAAAAATGATGAATTTACAAGCTGAAGGACCTTGGCGGTCATCGCGATATCCTGGGCGATTATTGCTGCAATTTCGTTGATTCCCGCATCGGGTGTTGCAATCGCCTTCTGCAAGCGAGAATAGGTTGATGGCAGGCTGGGCAGTTTGCCGAGCTTCGAGATGAGATCTTTTAAACCACCATCGGTGAACATATCCTGCAGAGCGCCAACCTGGATAAGAATCGTTTTAAGCCTTTCCGGATCACATGGTTTAGCCAGAAACTGATGCACAACTCCAACAGTCCGCAAAATGGATTCCTCGTCAGCCTGTCCGGTGAGCATAATGCGTATCGTATGGGGATATCTTTCCTTGACGATTTCTAATAGCTCAGCGCCATCCATGCCTGGCATTCGCATGTCGGAGACAACCACGTCAAAGCATTGGTCTGCCATCAATTCCAAGGCCTCGGCCCCTCCAGTGACAAAGTGCATATTGTATTCATTTCGTAACGATCTCAACATTCGACGGAGACCTTCAAGAATATTTTGTTCGTCATCGACAAAAATTACATTTTTCTTTCCCATTGTTGCCTTATCGACTCAGATTCTAAGTTTAAAGATTTGATCCGGAAGATCTGAAGAAGGAGCACCATTTTATTGCTTAACCCTTACCAAAATCGGCTCTTGGACGCCAACCTGTTGAGAAAAATTTTTCAACCCTTTGATCAGAGACCAGGTTACTTCCTGTCCTTTGGGCGCTATCAACACGCCGTTAGAAGCTTTTATATCCCTTTCGACAATCATCCCAACTGACATATCCCGAATTTCAATAGAAACTATTTTTTCATTTTCAATGTTCAGTTTGAGTCCGGAAAGAATTTTCAAAAGCTCAGGGTTGTACTCGGCAGGTTTACCGTTGAGATGGTTAAGAGCCTCTGAACGTTTCCAACCGCAATGCACAAGTGAGTCATAATCTGTGGCTACCTTCAGGATCTGCGCGCCAACGCAGACTTCTTCCTTGATGTCTTGTAACTTGTCAAAAGATTCAAAGGGTAGGAGTTGATGGGCGATGATCGCTGCAACGGTTTCCAACCGGGGAATTTTCTCAAGGAGTTTGGAACCGATCTGCGGATGGTCTTGGTACATGGTCTTTTCCTCTGCATCCAACTTCTGCCCGCTATATAATTTATTAAGCGTATCAGGGGGAAGGGTGATACACCCTATCTGGGACATCAGAGCCGCTATCTCAAACTGCCAAGTATTGTGTAATTGCAGTTTCTTGGCGATTTCGCTCACCACTGCTTTTACTCTCAAGCCACTGCTGAAAGCTATTGGACTGGCCAGACTCAGCACCTCTGATAGCACGGTAATGCTCCCCATTAGTGTCTTGTCGAGAAGTTCCTTCTCTGCGGTAATGAGATTATAGTGACGAATGGCCAGGGCAATTGCCATCACCAGGGTAGATGTCGGACATGGTTTATTCAGGAACCGGAAGATTTGCCCCTTGTTGACAGCTTCAATCGCCGTTTCCTGATCGGCGTTTCCCGTGAGCATCATGCGCACAGTTTCCGGATACTGATCCTTTACCTTGGAAAGAAGCTGGATACCGTCCATCTCAGGCATCCGCATATCCGACACAATGACCGCAAAAGGACCTTGATTCTTGAGAACATCAAGAGCTTCTGCCCCGCTGCCCGCCGTATGTATTTCGAAACGTTTACGAAGCTCTCGCTTGATCGAATGTAAGATATTTTCTTCGTCATCTACAAAAAGTACCTTGTCGGTCATCCTTGCCTCTCATGATCCAATGAGTCCATAAAAATTAATTTCACGCTTTTTGCGATACTTGAATGTTGTTCAAAAATTTACATCCCTCAAGGGAAGGAGGTAAATTATTAAATCACCCTATCAATCTATTTCTTAACTATCTGATTATCGAAAATTTGTCAAATTTTTCGGTCACTTTTGGAGTTCTACAAAAGTCTTGAGTTTTTAGGGCGGAATCAGACCTGAACAGGTAATTCACAGGAAATATTCTCTTGTTAATGAAGACAAACTCGTAAAAACTTCGACCTTCAATGGATAAGTAAAAAGCTTCATATTGGAGGCGTGCGATTCTCCTATTATTTCGGCGTACATACGGTACGTCGTAATGATAGGAAAAGTGTAACAACGAACAAGATGAAGAGTTTTTACGACGCCATCAATGAAGCATAAGGGTAATGGTGAACTCTGTACCTTTTCCCTGTATTGAAGATGCACTTATCGCTCCACCATGTTGATCGACAATTATGCCATGAACTGTCGAGAGTCCATGCCCCATGCCCTTACCTACAGGTTTTGTGGTGAAAAATGGATCAAAGATCCTATCGACGATACTTTTTGAAATACCTATACCGGTATCAGCCAAGCGCAACTCCACCCTATCTCCTACAGTGATGGTGGTGATTATAATACGTCCCTTCTGATGGGGGGCAGAAGTATGTTTTTCCGCCAATGCGTAAGTTGCGTTACTAATCAAGCCGAGAAGGACCTGCTTGAATTGACCGGCAATCAACGGTACAAATGGAAGATCAGCATCAAGATCCAGTTCGATATCAGCTAAATCCTGCCATTGACTGCGGGAGGTTTCTATTGTGCTCTTAATTATTCTGTTCAAATCTTCGGGACGTTTCTCTGCACTACCTGGGAGTGCAAATTCTTTCATTGTTGTTACAATGGAAGAAATCTGGCTAATCCCTTCAAAGGATTGTTTTAAAGCATTATCAGCCTCAATTTTGAGGTATTCCAAGTCAATTTTCTCGGCAAGCCGAGTGATCGCTGCAATCTGCTCACTAAAGACTCCAGATACTGAAGCAGCATCAACAAGGGTTTCATAGCTTAGCTGCATTTCTACAAAATCATGAAGTGCTTCCTTGAGAAACTGGGTGTTGCTCAATATATATTGAATAGGCGTATTGAGTTCATGGGCCATCCCAGCAGCCAAGGTTCCGATCGATTCAAGTTTTTGCGCTTGGTGCAGTTGTGCCTCCAGTGCAAGTTCTTTAGTGATGTCTCTTTTGACAGCAACAAAATTCACTACTTTTCCATGAGTATCTTTCACCGGTGAAATGGTCGATTCGTCCTGATAGAAGGTACCGTCTTTTTTCTTGTTAATGAAACGTCCGACCCATATTTCCCCTGCTGAAATGGTCTGCCAGAGATTCCGATAGAAATTTCCATCATGCAAACCGCTCTTAAGTATTCTGGGCGTTTTGCCTACCACTTCCCGAGGTCTATAACCTGTCAACCGCTCAAAAGCAGGATTGACGTAGATAATTTTCCCGACAAGGGAAGTGATAATAATGGCTTCTGCAGCACTCTCAATGGCGGTGACAAGACGATTCTGTCGCTTTTGGATCTTGGTCTTCTGACTGATCTCAGCAGTCAGAAGCTGGTTGGCTTGCAACAAGGCTGCTGTTCGTTCTTCAACCAGACTTTCGAGCCTGGTTTGATAATTTTCCAGTTGTTCTTTAATGTTTTTGAGTTCAGTATTCTGTTGCCGCTGCGTCAGATTCTGGTAGCCCATCAATGAGAGTTCTCTCGCCATCACCTCCAGGAAAACGAGCTTCTTTTCAAAATCCTGTATGCTCATTTTCGGCATCTTTGCAAATTCTTGAATCATTTCTTCCGGATTCGCATCAATTTCCAGAGCATATTCCCTTACGCGTACCTCATCAACTTTACCTACAGAATATTGACCGATCAGCCAATTGGCGATATGTTTGCCATTAACGATTATCGGTGCGGCTGCATCGGTAAAACCAATGCTATAGCATTTTTGGTGGACATATTTTTGTTTCTCACTTGCTTTTCTACCAAGCTGCTTCCCGGAAAAAATACAATTTGCCAGCCCCTTCTCCGTTGCCCGAATCAGCTCACACACTTTTGAATGATTGCTGGGTTGCGTTATCGGTATACCTTCAACGTCCGTCAAGGAGGAGGCAACTGAGTTTGCCTCGGCAAAGGTGTCTTGGATTTGCTGCAGTTTTGCCAGATCAATAAAATCAGTGATGGTATAAAAATCGTCGTATTCAGGTTGAGAAATATAATGTTTTCCTTTAGACATACGCAGCGAAGGCTCCAGACAGAAATATCACAGCAAAATTTTGTTTCATTGATCAGTAAGCTCAATGAAAAATGTTGTGCCTTGACCCAGTTGGGTTTCAAATTTGAGTGTGCCCTGATGATTGTCCACCACAACTCTATGAGCAATGGCCAATCCCTGCCCTGTACCTTTTCCTCTTGCCTTGGTGGTAAAAAAGGGATCAAAAACCCGATTCCTGATTTTTTCCGGAATCCCTCCCCCACTGTCGCTAATTTGAATTTGGACGCCGTTGTCGATTTTTCTTGTGCTAATCTTAATTTTCCCCATGCCTTTGTTGCCGCCTTCGGTAAAATCACCTATGGCATGCGCACCATTGACAATGATATTAAGCAAGACTTGGCTGATTTCACCAGGAAAACATGGTATTAATGGTAAATCCTCAGATAAAACCAACGACATTTCCGCAACATATTTCCACTCATTTCGGCAAACCGTAACGGTGGAATCTATAATCCTATTAATATCTGTCATCGTTTTTTCATCACCACCTGGATGAGAAAACTCTTTCATTGCCCGAACGATTTTATCGACCCGCTGAACACCTTCAAGACTTTGCTCAATGGTTTTGGGGATTTCTTCTTTAAGATAGGCAAGATCTGCGTCCTCTACAGCTTCTGATAATTGCAGGTTGGTTCGTTCGGGAACTGCTGAATCTTCCAATCGGCTGCAGAAGGACTCATAGCTGTCCAGAACGTTGACCAAGTCCCCGAAAGCATCTTTTAAAAATCGGATATTATCGCCGATATATTGAATTGGGCTATTTATTTCATGGGCGATACCTGCAGCCAATTGACCGACTGATTCCAGTTTTTGGGCCTGGAGCAGATCTCTTTCCAACACCAATCGCTCAGTGATATCTTCATACAGTGCAATACCCGCATAAACTTTGCCCTCTTTATTAAGGATGGGAGAGGTCACTATTCTAAAGTCTCTTTCGCCCATCGGGGTTGTAACTCTTCTGACTGATTCGTGGGATTTGCCTGTTTGGAAGGTTTTTTCCATTGGACAAACCGGACAAATTTCTTCACTCTGCGGACTATTGAATGTTTGATAGCAGAACATCGTTCTGCCAACGGTAAGATCGGGGAAAAAACGTTGCATTCGCCTGTTCATTTCCAGGACCTTAAGCCCAGGATCCAGCATAACTACACCGGCGTTGAGACTGTCCATTATGGCATTGAGTTTTTCAGTCCGATGGGATATTTTTTCCTCCAGCTCAATTTTGCAGGCATTTAAATGAAGATCCAATCGCAAATGACGCAAAGCGTTTTCCATTGTGATCAGCACAACATTTCTTGTCGCCGGTTTAACGATATAGCCGTACACACCAACCGACAAAATTTCGCCGGCAATTTCGGGTGAGTCAAAACCTGTAATCATGACCCGTCCTATCTGGGGATGATGCTTTTTGACATATTTTATAAGTGCCAATCCAGAATCACCCTCCATTTTTAAATCACAGAGGAGAAGATCAAAACTTTCGGAAGGAAGAATTTTTTTGGCAGATGCTACATTTTCCGCACTGCGGCATGTGTAGCCGGCTTCTTCGAGATATCTGGTCAGCAGCAATCGTATTGCAGCTTCGTCATCAACAATCAGGATGTTCGCTTTCATGGTTTTTCCTAAGAGTTTGAATAAAAAGGAATCGAGGTTTTATCTGCCTGGTTTAACGGTGTCTGATCCGTAACCGGTAGCAGGACAGTAAAGGTACTCCCTTTTTCCAGTTCAGATTCAACAACGATATCACCAGACATTTCCCGAACGATTCCATAGGTCATGGCAAGACCGAGCCCTGTGCCATCACCGAGATTTTTGGTGGTGAAGTATGGATCAAAAATTGAACTAAGTAATTCCGGCTCAATGCCGGTACCCGTATCTTGAATATACAGCCTAACATACTTACCAGAAACAAGATAAGGATGTTCCCCCATCAGTTCAGCCGAAGGAATCGTTTCAGAGACATTTATGGTCAGAAGACCACCTTGACCACCCATAGCCTGGAGAGCGTTGGTGCAGATACTCATTATGATCTGATGAAGTTGCATCGGATCTGCCAGTACCTGTTGAACGTTGTCATCGATATCCAATTCTATTTCAATGGAAGATGGTAAGTTCGAACGCAGAAGCTGCAAGGTTTCTCTTACAATTAACGGGACACTCAGCGGAAATTGTGCATGTTTCCCCATTCGGCTAAAAGTCTGAAATTGCTGAACAATACCTTTAGCTCTCACACCTGCTTTATAAATTTCATTAAGATCTTCCTGCAGTTGTGGATTGGCAGGGTTGTTATCTCTGGCAAGTTCGGTAAAACCAAGTATCGCACTTAAAATATTATTAAAATCATGGGCTATTCCTCCCGCTAGCACACCAAGCGCTTCAAGTCTCTGGGACTGCAGGAGATTTTCCTGCAATTTCTTTTGCTCGGTAATGTCCTGCAACGTTCCCCTCATTTTGACGCATTTTCCATCCTTGAATTCGGGGTGGCCAATGTTCCGAATCCAAATAGACCTTCCTTTGGCTGTGGTAAAGCGTAGTTGAAGATCAAACGGTTTTCCGGTTGCCATGGCCTGTCGATATACTCTGTTGAGAATGGCTCTATCCTTCGGCGGGTAGGCGCTCAAATGCTCGTCAGGGCTTGGGACTAGTCCAGATTCAATCTCGACGATTCTGAATGTTTCTCGTGTCCAGACAGCCTCGCGGGTGACTAGGTTATGTTCCCAACCGCCAATTCGCGCTATGGTCCCCATCTCGTTGAGTAACCGTTCGCTGTTTCGCAACGCTTCCTCGGTTTGTTTGCGTACTGTGATATCTTGTATGACCCCATTAACCTTTATCGGCTTTCCTTCTTCGTCCAGTTCGAGCTCTGCACGAGATATTAGAGTTCGCCTCTCCCCTGTATTCCTGGTAATAATTTCAAATTCCAGCTGATAGGGTAGGTCATTTTCAATAAGGTCAATCATGGCTTGATGGACTCGATCTTTGTCGGGAATGCAATCTTCCACTGCAGTTGTGGTAAATGATGGGGAATCCTTATCGAAGCCGAAAATCCTTCTTGCCTGGGTGGAACCGAAGGACTCTTTCGTCGCAATATCGTATGTCCAGTTGCCAACCTTGCCGATGTCTTGAGCTTTAATGTAATTGACATTGGCATCTTCAAGCGCTTTTTCTATACCCTGGCGCTGCTGGATTTCCTGTTCAAGAAATAGGGTTCGTTTGGCAACCAGCCGTTTAAGGTACCACATTGCCCAGAAAGCCAAGATAAGCACGAGAGGACCGACGATGAAAAATAGCTCTCTTATAACTTGACCGAAGGAACGTTGAATTGGTGGCAAAATTGGCCCAAACCATTTTTTATAGAGATTCTCATAGGTGCCATTGAGGTAAAGAACCGTCAATCCTTCATTCAACAGTGCGAGCAACTGACGGTTGCCATCCCGTACTGCAAAACAAAAATTCTGTTCAAACCCCTCAAGTTTCATAGCCACCGGCTTAAGGCTGGTAATATGTTTATTTTGTACGGCAACGACATTATTGATGCGCAACTTCCTAATCATCTGCAATCCGACAATCTGTTGCACTACCACTGCATCATGTTGCCCTCCCGCAAGGAGCTGGAATGCCTTTTCATAGGTCGTTGTTGGAAAGATCTTATCGGTCAATCTCTCGTGCAGGACATATTCATGAGCAGTGTCCCCCTGCATAACCAACACTTCTTTGTCCTTTAAATCCGCAAGAGCTCCAATATCCGAGGTTCCCTTCCGCACAAAAACCGTACCATTCATTTTTAGATACGGCGTTGTAAAATCATATATTTTGTCACGTTCTTTTGAGTAAGAAACTAATGGCAACACGTCGAGCTTACCGATAGCAAGTTCTTCTTTTAGCTCATGCCAGGGACCGACCTTGAAGGAAATCGTCAGTCCGGCGGCTTCCACTGCAGCCTGCAGGAGTTCAACGGAGAAACCGCCGGCGGTTCCATCTGAATTAACTATGGCAAATGGTGGATAGTCAAGTTCGCTGGCCGATCTCAGGTGTGTGTAGCTTCCGGCCAGCTGGCCAGAGCAAGCAACTGAAGGGGTGAAAAAATGAACGAACAGAAAGAACAGCGCCAATATTACCGGGACAAGACTATACTTTGCGCATTGAGTTATGAGTTGAGTGCGAGCCATTTCTCTATTGATCTTGAAGGGTGCTCTATACTCTTTTGGATGATTTGTTTATCCGAATCGTTGCCGGGTTTACTTTCGACTAGATTCTTGACACAATATGACATTCTTAACTATTGAACTTTATTAAAAATTACAAATCGATTAACAAATCCTATCACAACACAAGAAAAATATCCAATGCCTTCAATTAGGCGAGAAGGCAAATCAGGGCAAACTCGATCCGGAGCTTTTGCTTTTGGTCCCTTACCTTTCACTCTTATCTTGATCGTAAGATTTTTGTAAGATTTTCAAGATTAAATGAAAGCAGGTAACTCATTTTCCATAACAAGGTTTCAAGTATTAAATATATTCTAATATATTACAGTATGTTAACATCAATAATCTCTGAATAATTTAAAAATAGTTTATGAAAAAAAAACAGCGTTTAACCAGAGCTCAAAAAGAAGATCTCCTTATAGAATGGAATATTTATAGTGGTAGTCAGCAGGAACCTATCCTGGCAGAATTTCACAAACAGTACAAAGAAGATTACACTCAGAACGATTTTCTCCAGTTTTTAAGAGAAAAACTGGAAATAGACGGGTACTGGAAAAAATCCGGTATTTCTTAAAATGAATTATTTGTTCTGCAATAATAGGGGCAGCCAATGTGTATGTCACAGGAAAGAAAGGAGCATGTTTATTCCCTATGGGATTCGACTGATGAGGACAAGAAGTATTTAATTATTAACGAATTTAGGATAAAGCATCGTGGTTCCTACACCCAACAGATATTTTTAACCTTCCTTGAAGATAAATTACTTCCGAATTTCAATGAGATGAGTGTGCTGAACAGGACATAATTGTATGACTTTTGCTTTATAGCCATGGTAATGATTGTTCCATCATTCATAAAAGAAACCGTCACCTAAAAAATATAGAATAAAAAGGATAGCTATGGTTTAGTCCACTGCATGGTAGAGGGTTAGTACTCCTTCGCAACCCTCCATGTACAACTGTCATTTGCATTCATTTTTGAAATGAGGTTTACAGTATGCTAAACGAAAACTGGTTTACGATTCTTCTGACTTCATTTTTGCTTGTTGCTTGCGCAAACGCCCTGCTCGCCAGTTGCACAAAGAGATATTACAAAAACAAATCACCCGGCCACCTCTCCCATAGTCAATTGCGGATTAAACAGGGTACAGCCACTTTGGATCATCGTTTGAACATTTTTGCACAATCATTAGCTTTCTCTTTCTTTTCTTTCCGCATTTATCTCATCACCATATTGGTATGGCTCGCATTGAGTGGAGCATATCAACTCTGATGGCGTCGTAAAAACTCTTCCTCTTGTTCGTTGTTACAATTTTCCTATCATTACGACGTACCGTATGTACGCCGAAATAATAGGAAAATAGCACGCCTCCAATATGAAGCTTTTTACTTATCCATCAAAAATCGAAGTTTTTACGAGTTCGTCAACTCTCAATATTAATCAAAAAATAAACCCAATGTTCATATGACGTTAATGTTAACCCGCCTCTACAGACATTCTCTTTTTCCTCCTCAAAATACCATGCACTACCCCTTCGGGGAGTTGTGGTTCAGTCGACATTGCAACTATATTTCCAGGATTTGCCTTAGTAAGGAACGTACCCGTTGCATCTTTCATAGAAATTATTTTTAACGGAATCAAATCGATACCTTGTTTCATATATTCGATCGATTCACCAGGTACAACTTGATTGCGAATCTCTACCAACGGTATATCACCCGGCTCTCGAATTACAGCCACCGGCTCGTAGCTCTGTTCTGTCCGGGACGAGCTATAGATCATTTCAGCGCTACCTGGCCTCTCATTGATAAAATTTTCCGTATTCCCTCTGGTGCCTGTTTTCTGTATTTCTTGCATAAACTGCTCCGGCATTCGTATGGCCGCACAATCATCCCAGGCCTCTTTCGGAAGCTGGGCGAGATAATCGAGAGCCGCTCGATAGACACGCACGACACCACCGACATAAAAAATTGATTTCATACGTCCCTCAATTTTCAGAGAATCAACTCCGACTGCCAATAGCTGAGGCAACATGTCAAGCAGACAGAGGTCTTTGGAGTTAAAGATATAGGTGCCCCGTTCATCTTCCTCGACGGGGAAATACTCACCTGGACGTTTTTCTTCAAGCAGTGCATAACTAAATCGACAGGGATGGGCACAACTGCCTTGATTGGCGTCTCTGCCGGTCATGTAATTGGAGAGCATGCAACGTCCAGAATAAGAAATGCAGAGTGCACCATGCACAAAAATTTCCAACTCGCCAGTCACTTTGCCACGAATTTCCTGAATTTCCAAGAGAGAGAGCTCTCGTGCCAAATTGAGACGAACAGCTCCTTGAGCGAGCCAGAACGAGGCCGAAGCATAATTAGTAACATTAGCCTGAGTTGAAAGGTGAATGGGTAAGGTCGGCACGATTTTCCGGGCAAAGCTCAGGATACCGGGATCGGAGATAATAATACCGTCAACATCCATATTCTTTAGTGCTAAAAGATACGTATGTAGCCCATTAAGATCTTGATTATGGGCAATAATGTTTATTGTGACATAAACTTTTACTCCATGTTCATGGGCAAAAATGACCCCTTGCCGTATCATTTCGTCATTAAAATTACCTGCCTTTGCTCTGAGGCTGAACCTTTTGCCGCCCAAATAGACCGCATTTGCTCCGTAATGCACGGCTGTGACCAGTTTTTCGTAATTTCCGGCAGGTGCCAGCAACTCCGGCAATACTGGAGTGAACCCTTTGCGACTTTCATTTTTAATCATGTTGGAGTATTCTGATACCTCTGTTTTAACTATTAGCTAAAATAATTTTATGAGCATTCGCTTTAAATGGAAAACTCGGGATCTCCGTTCGTGGTAATCGGGTATGTAGGGAGGGATTCAATTTCAACTCCCTGTTGGAGACTTAAAAATGTTTTTCTTGTTTTTTGCAAGAAAATCATTTCGTGAAGGAACTTATCCCCGCAAAGCACGGGGATTATAAAGAGTACCCCTCAAGGGGGTATTCTTTATAATCCCCGTGCTTTGAGGGGGACTGAAAATAGTCCCGCTCTATTCAGCGGGGTTAGTGGAAGTGTAACCTGACTGGAACTACAAGATATTCTGTGAAAGAAAAACAAATTGGCATAGCTTTGAGCGGCGGTGTTGACTCCACAGCCTGCGCCCTTCTGCTGCGGGAACACTATCAAGTGAAGGGTTTTTTCATGCAGCTCGCACAGCCAAATTTTCAGGCTCAAAAGGTTCGGGTAGAGACAGTCGCTAAGAAACTTGGTATCCCTTTGCAGATTATCAATCTGCAGCAGGAGTTTGAGCAACGGGTGCTTGATTATTTTTCCGGTAGCTACTTCCAGGGGCTTACCCCTAATCCTTGTGTCATTTGTAACAGAGAAATAAAATTCGGCCTGTTTATGGAGGCTATTCTAGCGGCAGGAATGGATAAAATGGCCACCGGCCATTATGCAAAAATCGAGAGGACAAGTGGTATCTATCACTTGTACAGTGGAGATGATCCTCAAAAGGACCAATCCTACTTTCTCTCTCGCCTTACCCAAGACCAACTGGCCAAGGTGCTTTTCCCCCTTGGTGAAAGAACCAAAAAGGATACTTACCGGTTTGTCGAACAATACGGCTTCGATGATTTTCATGGTCTGGAAAGTCAGGATGTATGCTTCCTGGAAAACAGTCAAATTGGAAATTTTTTAGAAAACCGTTCGACCTTGGATAACGACGAAGGGCCCATTGTTTCAACCGAAGGAAAGTTACTCGGTCACCATAAAGGGTTGTTCCGATATACCATTGGCCAACGGAAGGGTCTAGGGATCTCAAGCGAAACTCCCCTCTATGTTGTTGCCTTGGATGCAACAGATAACAGAGTAATCGTCGGCAGGAACGAAGAGTTGTTCAAAAAGCAAATCCAGGTAAAAAAACTTCACTGGCTTGCCGACAAGAAGCCTGATATAACAATTGATTATATGGTTCGTATCCGGTACAGCCACAGAGGTTCAAACGCAAGGCTTGTCTTGGATAACAATGGTTGCGGGGATATTATCTTTCATGAACCCCAGCGAGCAGTGACACCTGGGCAATTTGCCGTTATCTACCATGACACGGAACTGCTTGGCTCCGGCATCATTATATAAAAATAGATCGTAGAAATGAAGAAAGTATTCATTACAACCCTCGGCTGTAAGGTGAACCAGTTCGAATCCGCCGCCTTTAAAACCGGATTCGAAAAGAAAGGGATGACCGTTGTCTCGAAGAGCGAAGAGGCGGACCTCATCGTCGTTAATACCTGTGCGGTTACTGCCGGTGCCGGAGCACAGTCACGTCAGACTATTCGTCAGGCTCTTAACCATAATCCATCTGCAGAAATTATTATCACCGGCTGCTATGCGGAAATTGCCGCAAAAGAGCTTTCGAGTGTAAAAGAACTGCAGGGGAGAAGTTACTCGCTTATCGGCAACAGTAAAAAAGATGGACTTGTGATCGGTGCGATGACCAAAGAGTCCGGTTCTCATGAAACACTCATGGGGACCATTGGTGAAGCGAAGGAGATCTGCCGCCTGCCGGTCAGACGTTTTGGCGAACGTAGCAGAGCCTATCTTCGTGTGCAGGATGGCTGTGAAAGTTTCTGTACCTATTGTATCGTCCCCTATACCAGGGGACCCAGCAGAAGCTTGCCGGTGCGGGAAGTCATTGAACAGGCAAAAACTTTTACAGAAGAAGGACATAGGGAGATTGTTCTGACAGGTATTCATCTTGGTTACTATGGGAAGGACCTGGCTGGAAAAGACGATCTGCTCACACTTCTTGACAAACTGACCCTTGCTACCCCTGAGACATCATACAGGATTAGTTCCCTGGAACCATTAGAGATCAACGAAGCACTTCTAGCTCTCATGAAGGAACGAAAAAATATTCAGCCACATCTGCACATCCCTTTGCAGAGCGGAAGTGATGAAATTCTGGCCAGAATGAACCGCAGGTATACCATTGATCAGTTTCAAAATGTCATAGACCTCTGTCATGAACAATTACCAGACGCTGCTATCGGCATTGATATTCTCGCCGGATTTCCAGGTGAAACCGAAGAACATTTCGCTGCTGCAAAAAAATTCCTGGAGTCTATTTATTTTAGCTATCTGCATGTATTTCCTTATTCAATCCGTCCTGGGACTGTCGCAGCAGGCTTCAAGGAACAAATCCCCAAAATGATCAAAGATGCCAGAGTTGCTCAACTACGCTCTTTAAGCGATGAAAAGAAAAATGCATTTTATCAGAGTCACCTGCATCAAATTCGACCGGTTCTCGTTGAAGGCCGACGCGACAGTGATCGAATGTTGAAAGGCTTTACAGATAATTATATTGCCGTGCGTTTTGATGGCCCGGATAGCTTGTTAAACAGCGTTACCGCCGTCAGGCTCCTGTTATTTAAAGACAACAGTATCATTGGAGAAAGAGTGGAGCACCATGAAAATTGAAATAATTGCCATCGGCGACGAACTCACTTCCGGAAGAATACTCAATACCACCAGTAGCTTTGCCGCCAGGAATCTCTATGAAGCCGGCTACGATATCTACGCTATGAACACCATTGGCGACACGCCAAGCCTTATCGGCGAGGCCTTAAAACAGGCACTCAGCAGAGCAGATGCCGTTCTGGTTACGGGTGGTCTCGGCAGCACCGACGATGATTTAACCAATGAGGCCGTTTCCAAGGCACTCAATCGCCCCACCATGCCTAATTTGGAGATCCTTTCCAATATCCGTACTCACCTTGATGAAATTACAACAACACCTGTGAGTCGGCTGGAAAAGCTTGCCTGGCTACCATCAGGAGCAGAAGCATTGAACCCCGGATCCAGGATGGCAGGGTATCAACTTATCCATGACGATAAACCAATCTTCTTCCTCCCTGGAATACCCAGCCAAATGCAACAGCTGTTGGTTGAAGAGGTGCTCCCTAAGCTGTCCACCTGGCATGAAAATCACCGTCTGACTACCTATCAGAGGACTTTTCGTATTTTTAATCTTCCGGAAGCAGAAGTTAATCGTCGTATTGCTACGCTTGATCTCAGCCCCGATGTCCACATTGGTTATTACCCTGTTTTCCCCGAAGTGCATTTGAGTCTTACTGTACGGGACAAGAAGACCAATAATCCGAAACGTCTTTTTAAATCATCCTGCAAAGCTATCAATACCGTCTTGGGGGATTCGATTTACGGCTGTGACCGAGACAGTATGGAAAGAGTCGTTGGCAAACTCCTTATCCAAAACAACTTCAAACTCGCCGTGGCGGAGTCCTGTACCGGTGGGTTGATCTGCCGGAAGATAACCAATTCTCCAGGAAGCTCCGCCTATCTCTTAGGGGGGGTTGTGTCCTATTCCGATTCTCTAAAAACAATATATCTCGGTGTTTCTCCGAAACTATTAGAAACAAAGGGGGCTGTTAGCCGGGAGGTCGCTGAAGAAATGGCAGTCGGAGTGCGGTCAAAAAGTGGCGCTGATATCGGTCTGGCCGTAACCGGCATAGCAGGACCAGACGGGGGAAGCGAGGAAAAACCGATTGGCACTGTCTATATCGCCATCGCAACGCCTGAGGAGAATTGGGTCACAAAATTCCACTTTCACGGAGACCGCCATCAAATCAGGGAAATTTCCGCTCAAAGCGGATTGGATTTGATAAGGAAATATTTGTTGCAGAAACTTCACTAGTAATAAATGAGCCCGTTGATTTAAGGCCTTTTCACCCGATATCTTTGTTACACGAAAAACTATATCATCGGAATATCAACTACATGCCTGTGGTAAAATTTTTCATATGCCTCGATCTCGAACGAAAATCCTCTTAAATCAACAGACTCATAAATGTAAGAAGTTTTTTAATACTCAAATTTTAAGATTTTTATTTATTGTTCATTGTATGGTAAATATTATCCATCTTCGTTTTACAAATTTTACTATTCATTTTGGAGAATCGCATGGCCGTAAGCGCTCAAAAAACTAAAGTCAGCAGTGTCGACAATGCAATAAGCCAAATTCAAAGACAATTTGGTAAAGGATCCATCATGCGTCTTGGATCCCGGGAAACAGAAAATATCCCAGTTATTCCAACAGGAGCTTTAAGCCTTGATATCGCGCTGGGAATCGGAGGCATCCCAAAGGGAAGAGTCACAGAGATCTATGGACCGGAGTCCTCCGGTAAAACGACGCTCGCGCTACACGTTGTGGCTGAAGCTCAGAAATTAGGCGGTTCCGCCGCATTCATTGATGCGGAACATGCCCTTGACACGAAATACGCCGCACGTCTGGGCGTGGATATCGACAACCTGCTTGTCTCTCAGCCTGATTTCGGAGAGCAAGCTCTAGAGATTGCAGAAATCCTCATACGATCGGGTGGCATTGATGTAATTGTCATCGACTCGGTGGCAGCCCTCGTGCCCAAGGCGGAAATCGACGGGAATGTCGGAGACGCCCATGTCGGTCTTCAAGCTCGACTTATGTCTCAGGCTATGAGGAAATTTACCGGTGTTCTCAGTCGCAGCAACACAATACTCATTTTCATCAACCAGATCAGGATGAAGATCGGGGTAATGTTCGGTAGCCCGGAGACAACGACTGGAGGCAATGCCCTAAAATTTTACTCTTCGCTTCGTCTTGATATTAGAAGAATTGGCCAACTCAAAGACGGTCAGGATCTGATCGGCAATAGAACCAGAGTCAAAGTTGTCAAAAACAAATGTGCTCCACCTTTCAAGGAAGCCGAATTTGACATTGTATATGGCGAAGGTATCTCCAAGATTGGAGACATGCTGGACCTTGCGGTCAATCTGGAGATAGTCGAAAAGAGTGGATCTTGGTACGCCTACAATGAGGAAAAAATTGGTCAAGGCCGCGAAAACGCCAAGCGTTTTCTCACTGATCAGCCTGAAATGTGTCTCGATATCGAAAACAAAGTCAGAATGGCCTACGGCATGGCACCAGCTACCTTGAAATCTACAGAGACTACTGCTGCTCTTGCCCCTGCCACACCGAATGCTGCCGAATTAACAGCTGAATAACTTTTTCTGTTACCCCGGGTTTTTAAGGTCCAGCTTAGACCCGGGATCATAAAAAGGGTGGCTTAAGATATTTCACAAAATGTATTTTTTGTTTTTACCCCTTGAGGGGGTACTGGAAAAAGTGCAGGAAAAGCATTTTCAGGTCTAAAAGAGGTACCGCGTTTGACTCCAAAGAAAACAATCCCTGCTGAAGAAATTTATGATGTGATTATTGTTGGCGGTGGTCCTGCCGGTCTTTTTGCCTCTTATTACCTTGCTGAACATTCCAAACTCAAAGTACTGGTCATTGAAAAGGGCAAAGCATCATTAAAACGAAAATGTCCTATAAAAGATGGGGGATGTATAAAATGCAAGCCCTGTAATATCCTTTGCGGCATTGGTGGTGCCGGACTTTTTTCCGATGGAAAGCTCAATTTTATCCACAAACTTGGTAAAACCGATCTTACCCAGTTTATGGATACTTCTGAAGCCACAGCCCTGATCGATGAAACCGAGACTATTTTCAACCGCTTCAATATGGATGGAAAAGTATTTCCTACTGATATGACCAGAGCTCTCGATATCAGAAAAGATGCACGTAAACAGGGAATTGATCTCCTTATCATCAAACAAAAACACCTTGGGAGCGACAACCTTCCAAATCATATTTCTAAAATGGCTGACTATGTGGCGGAAAAAGGTGTTACTTTTCACCATTCTGAAGAGGCCAAAGAGGTGATAGTTAAGAATGGAATTGTTAAGGGAGTGAAAACCAACCGATGCACATACAAAGCTAGAAATGTCATCCTTGCTCCCGGCCGTGTCGGAGCAGAATGGGTTGCTAATGTGGCGAGGAGTCATGGCATTGAAGTGTCGCAACGAGGTATTGAAGTTGGTGTTCGTGTTGAAGTACACAATGAAATAATGCAGGATCTTTGTGAGGTGATTTACGACCCCACTTTTTTTGTGAGAACTTCTAAATACGACGACCAGACCCGTACTTTCTGTACCAATTTTGGTGGTTATGTCGCCTTAGAAAATTATCAAGACTTTGTCTGCGTAAACGGGCACGCTTTTATGGACAAAAAATCTAACAACACCAATTTCGCTTTTTTGTCCAAGGTCGTTCTGACTGACCCGGTCGAGGATAATCAAGCCTATGGAGAGTCAATCGGCAAATTGGCAACGCTCATTGGAGGCGGCAAACCAATACTGCAACGCTATGGCGATCTGAAACGTGGTCGAAGATCGACTTGGAACCGGGTTAAAAACAGCTATATCGAACCAACCTTAAAAAGCGTCACCTGCGGTGACATTGCCATGGCCTTGCCTGAACGGATTCTCACCAATCTTATAGATGGGCTGGATCAGCTAAATCAAGTAATCCCTGGGGTAACTAATGGCGAAACGCTGCTTTATGCACCTGAAATTAAATTTTTTGCCACTCAAATAGGCACCAATAACAACCTAGAGACAGCAGTTAAAGGACTCTTTGTGGCTGGTGACGGCCCAGGTGTAGCCGGCAATATAGTTTCGGCCACTGCGACCGCCCTGATACCGTGCAAAAAGATTATTCTGGACAGTAAATGAGGATGGCGTCATAAAAACTCTTCATCTTGTTCGTTGTTACAATTTTCCTATCATTACGACGTACCGTATGTACGCCGAAATAATCGGAAAATTGCACGCCTCCAATATGAAGCTTTTTACTTATCCATCGAAAATCGAAGTTTTTACGAGTTTATCAATGAGGAATATATTGATTATTTATTTCCATATTTTTATTGTTGACTCTTGCAATGCGTTTGCTATAGTAGGAGTCTCGTAGTAATAATTACTATTACTTTAAAATCTATTAGGAGGGGTTACAATGCAAAAATGGGAATGTCCTTGCGGCTACATATATGATCCCGCTGTTGGTGATGAGGATAATGGTGTGTCCGCAGGAACAGCTTGGGAAGATGTTCCGGAAGATTGGGTATGCCCTTTATGTGGGGCCGAAAAAGAATCTTTCTGGAAGGCAGACTAATTTCCAAATAATGCTGCAGCGTTTTTCTCTTGCAAGAATTGTCGCTGCAGCTTATTTTTCCAGTTGTTCAAGTCTCTATCTAACTACATAGTTTATGCCAAAAAAATCCGGCCTGTAGCAAGGACCACCATGTGCAGCAACAGAGCAAAGTTCAGAACAATAAAAAGGAATCGATAATTACTGTTTTGTTGTATAGCCAGGCTGTAAGCAAAAACTACGAGCAATAGGCAACCATTAACGATAATTAGACCACGAAATACCATTCCTAGGGGAGGAGAAAGGGCGAGGAACATAAACATGACTGACACCAGTGCTCCGACCCAGGTAACAAAAAACCGTTTCAGACTATCTTCCCGAAACATTTTTAGAAAATTAGGCAGACTGCTTTTTTTGTAATCATCCTTGAAGGTTAACAGCACGAGTAAATAATGCGGTATCTGCCATAATAGAAAAAGAACGATCAGCAAAACGGCAGTGTAGCTGATTACTCCCCCACCGCCACTAAGCCAACCGACATAGGGAGGTAAAGCACCGCACAAAGCCCCGGGTATGATCGCCAGAACCGATTTTTTTTTTAGGGGTGTATAAACGCCATTGTACAAAAGGACAGCAAAGATGGCGACCAACACAGGTGACAGTGTCTCACTTACTCCCAAGAGTACAATCAAGCCGGCCAAGAGTAGGATCACCGCCTGCACTCCTGCCTGGTGAGGACGTATCAAGCCTTTTGGTAAGGGTCTGTTTTTCGTTCTCTCCAATTCACCATCAAGGCGATACTCCTGAAGACTGTTTAAAGTGGCGGCGCCGGTGGCCAGAATAAAAATTCCAATGCCGCTGAAAAACATCTGTTGCGTTAAAACAGCATCTGCCAAAATATACCCAAAAAGCGTGGAGCAGCCTATAAGCAGGCAGAGTGGAACCTTCGCCAAATCTAATCTGCGCATCAGTGCTGCCTGGAAGTCTTGTGAAAAGTGCACAGAGGGTTTGTCGTCCAAAATAGTCGTCGCTTTACTCGAGAAGCCATGTTTTGAATTCTTTTTCAGGAACAATTTTGAGCTTGGCAAGCATTGCGGAATGACCAATTCCACAATATTCAGTACACTCAATATCGTATTCCCCCACTTTATCGGCATAGAACCAAGCATAGGTTGGCATCCCTTTAACAGCATCCACTTTAATCCGAAATGCCGGCAGGAAAAAGCTGTGTATTACATCAGTTGAAGAGATGTTCAGCTTGATTGCTCTGCCTAAAGGAACAACCAGTTCGTTTTCGGTTTCCTTGTCATTGTCATAGACAAAAATCCATGAATACTGTTGGGCAATAACTTGAATTCCCATGGCGTCATCCGGTACCGTTCGAAGTCCAAGATATGAAGACCAACCAACGTAAAACATGGAAAGTGCAATAAGAGTCGGGATAATAGTCCAGAAAATTTCCAGTGGATAGTTATCTCGGATATCAGAGGCAACAGGGTTTTTGCTTCGTCTGTATTTCACAACGAAAAAGACCATCACCACTGTGATACCAAACAGCAGAGCAATCGATACTCCGAGTATGTACCAAAATGCCTGATCAACGCCTTGTACCGGGGTCATAAAATTCTCCAACTAATATCTGTATGCCACATCCCAGAAGGTAAAACCGATCAAAATGGCGAGCACACCTACCGTACTGATAAAAGATATATTGATAATCCGTCCTTCATATTTCAAATGCATGAAAAAAAGCAGGACGAAGGTTACCTTAGTGCAGGCAATACCAAGAGCAATAGGGATATTGAAGAATCCAAGATGGATATAGGAGACGCCAACGGTAATTCCAGTCAATACAAGCAATACTCCCAGAACCACCCCGAGTTGAGTAAAACTGAGTATATGTTGTTTTTCTTGATTATTCACATTCAATCTCCGGAGCGATTTAATCTCTGTTTACAATATCAGATAAAACAGAGGGAACACAAAAATCCAGATAAGATCCACAAGGTGCCAGTAGAGACCCGAGTTGTCGAGCATGGAAAACCTGGAGGAGTTCACCCTTCCATTTAAGCACAAACACAAGACTAATAGAGAGCAACACCATGCCAATCATGACATGAAGGGCATGCAGGCCGGTGATAACATAATAAAGGCCAAAAAAGATGTTTACCCCAGGTGCTCCGGAAACAAGGGTTTCAGAGTTGGGGTAAAAACCATGGTGAATCTTGGCACTCCATTCAAAATATTTATTCACCAGGAACACGACGCCGCAAAAAATGGAAAAGATTAAAAAAGCAACAGTCATTTTTTTTTGATTTCTCTGAATCGCTGTAATGGAAGCAGCCACAGAAAAACTGGATATTAACAGGACAATAGTATTTATCGTCCCGATTACCCGATTCAATTCTTTGCCTCCTTCGGCGAAAAAAACAGAATATCTATGCAAATATGCAGCATAAAGCACAAACAGCCCACCAAAAAGTATTATCTCTGAATAAAGAAACAGCCACATTCCTATCTTAATACCGATCCTGTCTATTTGAGAACTCATAAAAGGTATCCTTACCTGCCATTCTGTTGGAATCGTTCAGCTACCTTGGTAAAATCATAGGGGTAGTCTTCCACCTGTGGCTTTTTAATAAAATTATGAACCGGCGGCGGCGATGGGACTGTCCATTCCAAGGTAGTTCCGCCCCAGGGATCAGCTGGTGCCAACACCTGTTGCTTGAAACTCATCAGTAGATTCACGAACATTATTATAATGCCGATAACAAGAATAAATCCCCCGAAACCAGCCAGGAAGTTGCCGGTCTCATACTGGGGGAGATAGTCGTAATACCTCCGTGGCATGCCCTGTAATCCCAGGATAAGCATAGGTACATAGTGAAAAAGAAACCCCACACCAGTCAGCGATGCTCCGATATAGGCCGGTTTAAATCGGTACATGATACCAAACATTTTCGGCCACCAGTAATGAAGGGCTGCAAAAAATGCGAATCCTGTCCCACCAAACATAACAAAATGAAAATGTGCCACAACGAATTGGGTATCATGCACGTGGATATTTGTTCCGGCCGCACCCAGCACCAAACCTGTCAGACCACCAACACTAAAGAGATAAATGAAAATGAGTGCGAGGAGAAGCGGGGGCGTCATTTCAATAGACCCTTTATACATAGTCGACACCCAGGAAAAGACCTTCACCGCCGATGGGATGGCAACAAGATAAGTCAATAGGGAGAAGACAAAGACTGACACGTCGCTCATCCCACTGGTGAACATATGATGTGCCCAAACCAGCGAACCGGCAATGGCAATGGCCATGGACGACCAGACGATAGCTTTATAGCCGAAAATTGATTTACGTGAAAAAACCGGAATGATCTCGGAAATCACCCCCATTCCAGGGATAATCATCACATAAACAGCAGGATGAGAATACATCCAAAACAGATGCTGATAGAGTAAGGGATCTCCGCCTTTATCCGGGTCAAAAAGTCCTATATGAAAAAATCTCTCAAGGACGACCAACACAAATGTAATGGAAATTACCGGTGTTGCCAAAATCTGTACCCAGGCCGTAGCATACAGCGACCAGGAAAAAAGCGGGATCTGCATCAACCCCATATTCTTGTCACGCATACGGTGAAAAGTGGTTACAAAGTTCAAGCCGGTCAACATGGAGGACATGCCGAGGATAAACGCCGCCGTCACTGTTAACCCTACATTTGCACTGTTTTTGATACTGAACGGCACATAGAAGGTCCAGCCGGTATCCGGAAAGCCGTCTCCTACAAACAAAGAAATGATGGCAAACAAACCGCCAATCATGAACAGATACCAACTGAAAAGATTGAGGCGTGGAAAAAAAACGTCATCGGTTCCAAGCTGTATCGGCAGGAAAAAATTTCCAAAAATAGCTGGGATCCCAGGAATAACAAAAAGAAAAATCATTATTACCCCGTGCAGGGTAAAAGTCGCATTATAGAGCTCAGGCCCCATAATGGTCCTCCCTCGGGACATCAACTCGGTCCTCAGCAAAAGACCTAAAAAAATGGCGATCACAAACCAAAAAGAAATTGCGCCCAGATACATGAGACCCAGTCGCTTATGGTCGTGGGTTAACAGCCAGGATTTAATTCCCGTGAGACCGGGAGGTGCCGAATTATGATAGAAGGATTGTGTTGCAGTCATATTTGTTTCCTGTCTGTTTATGCTACCATCGTTACAGATCTTCTTGCTTCTACGTCCGTTTTCGCCTGAAATAAATGAAAACAAATGCCAAAACTATACCAAAAAAAAGCATGACACCGATTTTTACACGTTGGAACAACGAGCTATTTTTAGTTGGATCGTAATTGAAACAAAAAGCCAGCAGCCTTTTCACCGAGAGTGATGGGCTACCGCTTGCCGCATCAGCCAGCCCCATATCTATATCACCCGCCAGAAAAGATCCGTAAACATAGCGGATAATTTTTCCGTCTTTTGCTATGGTCATCAGCACTGCGGGATGTATAAAAGTTTGATCATCAACCTTTTTGAACCGGAATCCCACAGCATCCGTTGCCGCCTTAATGGTTTCTTTACTCCCAGTAAGAAAACGCCATCCATCGGAAGGAAAACCATCACCGACAATTTTCAGGTAATTCTCTTTCGCCCGAGCCGCATCCTTATAGCCTTCCGCTTCATTGAAACTTAAGGCAATTACCCGATATTCCGTTCCCGGCTTAAAACTGAGATTGGTTAGAGCAATTGCCAGATTAGCCAGATTCCTACTGCAGATATTTGGGCAGTAAAAATAAATAGGTAAAAGAATTGTCGGTCGGTCAATAATATCCCTTAATCGGATGGCCTTCCCTTCCTCATCCAAAAACTCCAAGTCCAGCGGCAGGTATTGGCCGGTCTTTTCCTCGATCCATTGAGCATCGTCGGTCTTCTTTGTTTTGATCGTCTGCTTGCTTTGCTCAAGCAACATTGAGGAATTGTTTTCATGATTATGCGCCCATGACATGTCGCTCATACAGGATGCGAACAACAACAAAATACCTATTGTCATGGTCTTGCAACAACTATTCATTACTAACACCAGGTTACTGCAAGCTCTTCGAAGCACCTGTACTCAGGTTGACCTTAAGGGCGGTTCGATATGCATGCTTTGCCAAAAAACTGTCGCGGCCAGCCCCGTAGGCCAAGAGAACGGTGGTGTCCCCTTCGATCTCGATTTTAGTATCATTTTTATCAGCCGAGTGTAAAGGCAGCATGAATTCTATGGTCGTTACCCCGCCGGTTTCTGTTCCGCCAACCAGAGTTACATCACTTGTTCCGTTAAGTTTTGTGTCAGGTTTATGTGCATTCTCATCAACTCCAAAATCATCATCCAACTTCACAACCCCATTTTTAACATAACCGAGAATACAATTAGCCCCCTTCATCGCTTTAGTGGGGTTAAACCCAATACCGACCCAACCTTCTGTCTCGGCGGCTAGCTTGACGGCCAGTTTATCCCCGTCAATTTTCCAGGCAAAATTGATTTTTTTATCCTGAACTTCATGATCATATTCAGCTGCCTGTATATTCGACACGGACGCACAAAGGATGACACTGAGCCCAACAATCATCTTCTGCAGGTTTCCCACTTTCATAATTTCTCCTTGTTGTTTCTGTTTATTGGATTCACAAAGTTGCTCTATCAAACATTTTTCTCCAGTCTCCAGACCAATCGAACAAGTGATTGATTCCAAGTAAACCGGGTGCTACCATGTCCATATTCTATTTGCCATGATAACGAAACAGTTATCCAATGACCTTAAATATATGAGAATATATGTAACATACCATTCATCTTAAGAAAAGATTCTTTTAACATTGTGACACATTAGCAAATGAAAATGATTCTTTTTCGCAAAAATGATTTAAATAATTGCGGAGCAAACAATCTATGATTAATCTAGAGCACTGATGTTTATCGCACGCACTCAGTCTGATAACAGATCCTCCAGAAATTGCAGCAACTACTTGTGTCACATTGTGACAATCAGCAGGAGCTATCAACAAGAGCTATGTATGAAAGAAGAACTTAACACCCCACATGCGGGTATACATGCTTTCGCAGATCATTTTTGTTGTTTTTTATGAACGAAAATAATCTGTAAGGCACTAATCATCAATACAGGAGAAAAACTGATGGCTAAAAAGTTGGCAGTTTATAAGTGTGATATTTGTGGCAATGTTGCTGAAATTCTTACAGCAGGTGGAGCAGAAATGAGCTGCTGCGGACAGCAGATGGTAATGCAGAATGAAAATACAACCGATGCAGCAGTAGAAAAGCATGTACCCGCTCTCGAAAAACGTGATGGTGGCTGGCAGGTTAATATCGGCACAGTTGCCCATCCAATGACAGAGGCCCACTATATCGAATGGATTGAACTCACTGCAGGAGATGCCGTTTATCGACAATTCCTCAACCCTTCCTCTAAGCCTTCAGCTTTTTTCCCAATAGCAGCCAGTACTGTAACTGCTCGTGCTTACTGTAATCTGCACGGCCTCTGGAAAAAATAGTTCTCTATGCCTGTTGATCGGAGATCAATCCGGTCAACAGGCCGAATCAAATCTTTTCCAAAATTCCCTGCCTGTTTCCACTTGCACCTACACCCGGAAGACTTCCCTTCCGTCTTGACAATATCGTCCTTCAAGCATAGTTTGATATTGAGCTACCCCTCCCAAGGCCCGGGGATTCTTGATAATACCCCTTGAGGATATCGATCCTGACCGAGACAGGACAGTATACCCTTGGAAAATTACTGACAAGCTCTCGGCTAAACAACCTGCAGAAACAGCCAACAGTGGGGATGTAAATGAACGTGAACGGATATCGAGTTGAAAGAGATAGTATGGGAGAAGTTCAAGTTCCCGAGACAGCACTCTTTGGGGCACAGACGCAGCGTGCTGTTCTAAATTTTACCATTTCGTCACAACCACTGCCCTGGAATTTTATCGAAGCAATTCTGGTAATAAAAGGGGCAGCGGCAGGTACCAACAGAGAACTCGGTCTGCTTTCAGCAGACAAGGCACAGCTCATCTGTGATGCGGTTGACGTAATGCTCACAACCAGTCCGATTGATCAGTTTCCGGTATCGATTTTCCAAACCGGGTCGGGTACCAGCACAAATATGAACGTCAACGAAGTCATTGTCGGCATAGTCCGTAAAAAAGGTGTCGAACTCTCGCCCAACGACCATGTCAATCTCTGTCAGAGCAGCAATGATGTTATCCCAACCGCGCTCCAGATATCTGCAGTATGTGCCGCTACACGATCACTCCTGCCGGCACTCAAAGCACTCGCTCTAATAATCCGCAACTTTGGTGCCGAAAACAGCGATGTAATAAAAACGGCTAGAACGCATCTAATGGATGCATTACCAATTCGATTGCAATCAGAGTTGGAAGCTTGGGCTGTGCAACTCGATGAGTGTGTAGAACGCATCGAGGGTGCACTACCGAGGATGAGCCGTCTTCCGCTCGGAGGTACAGCCGTCGGCAGCGGCATCAACTGTCACCCTCAATTTCCAAGCAAAGCTATAGCAAAAATCAGCGAGACAACCGGTCTCGTTTTCACCCAGGCGGCCTCGTGTTACAAAGGCCTGAGTAGTCTTGATACGGTGGTCGAATTTTCGGGCCATCTGAAGACCTGTGCAATTTCGCTGAGCAAAATTGCCAATGACCTCAGGTGGATGAACTCCGGTCCACTTACCGGGCTCGGGGAAATAAAACTGCCCGCCTTACAGCCGGGTTCAAGCATTATGCCGGCCAAAGTCAATCCGGTCATTCCGGAGGCAGTCTGCATGGCGGCAGCACAGGTGATAGGCAATGACACCACTATCAATTTGGCAGGCATGGGGGGAAGTTTTCAACTCAACACCATGTTGCCGCTGGCAGCCGCCAACACCCTTCATTCTATTGATTTACTAGCTGGAAGTGCCCGTGTCCTTGGTGAAAAGGCCATTAAAGATATGGCAGTTAACCGACAAGTCTTTGAGCGAGCCCTTTCCCTCAACCCTATTCTAGTCACATCGCTCAATCCTATAATCGGTTATCTGAAAGCTGCTGAAATCGGTAAGATTGCACAGCAAGAGAACAGACCGGTTTTTGATGTCGCTTTGGAACGGACAGATATCCCTGAGGAGGAGTTACAAAGGTTGCTCGATCCGAAAAATCTTGCAGGCGGGGGTGGTGAAAGACGATAAAAGAATCGGAATATTGACGCTTGAGCAATATGGGCGAAATTGCTTCCCTCTCTTTCCCTCTCGGGACTGTTAAGATATAACCTCGGTACTCCTCACCTCTCGCACCAGATTCACCTATGGAATTTCAACACTCGCTTGAATACCAGGTTCACGAGTTGCTTCAAATAATCAAAGGCTACCCGGTAATTCATTTTGGATTCCCCGTAGTCGCGGTCTCTAAACTCGATAGGAATTTCGGTTACCCGAATATCAGTTCCATATTCAGCTAATATTGCCAATCCTATCTTAAAGCCTGGAACATCATCGGACAATTCGGTCAACCGCCGCCGCTCCACAGCAAAGTAACCAGCCAGAGGATCTTTTACTGTACAAAAATAAAGAGCGGGAAAGGTCGCGATCCTAGAAAAAAGCCGTCGCGAAAACGGCCAGTCCGGCACAGATCCTCCCGACACATATCTGCTGCCTATTACCATGTCATGTGTGCCGTCTATTAGAGGCTGGAGGAGTTGAGGGATACTCTCGGGAGGGTGGCTAAGGTCTGCGTCCATAACCAGAACGTACCTTGAATCCGTATATTTGGCACCAGCCACGACGGCTCCGGCAAGGCCCATATTTTTGTCATTTTGCAGCAGGCGGACCGGTTCTCTTTTCTGCCACTCAATCACACGCTCACAAGTTCCGTCGGTGGAGGCAGAGTCAACGAATAATATATCAAAGTCGACATTGCAAGACCGTCTGATACGAAGAATTCTTTCGAGCAGCTGATCAATATTCCCTGCTTCATTAAGAGTCGGCACGATAATGGTAATTGTTGACAAAAAAAATCCTCATCGCATTAATTGAGCAAATTCATATTCGCCTGGAACTGAGAAACACCCTTAAACTAGGAAATTATACTACTCAAGTATCGAAAGAAACAAGAAAATATTAAGAACAGGGTGATCAACCTTCGATCTTCTTCAGCTCAAGATCATGCATAGGGAGAATTATCATCCCCAGATTTTTTACTTTCTGAATCGATTCCCAGGCAGCCATCGCATCCAAATGCACACCTGGACAAACGGCAGGCCCGTTCTCCGGGAAATTTTCACGATTACAGCAAAAGCCGGTGATCACGGCCATACCTATTCCTGTCTCAATTATTACAGAGATACCACCCAGAGTATGTCCCGGTGAATGCATAACCTGTATTCCGGGGATAATTTCCCGATCCCCCTCAACCAGAGAAAAAGTCAGCCCCTCAATAAAAAAATTGTCATAACGATGATCGAGCGGATGGGGTGCATTGCAAAAATCAATTTCAATTTTATGTGCATAAAAAATTGCCTTGCTGAAGAGAGCGTTATTGCCGCAGTGATCGTCATGCAAATGAGTATTAATAACGATATCGATATCTTCAACCGTCAAATTTTCCTTTTTCAGACAATCGACTATCGAAGCTGGTTCCAGACCGGTCTCTTCTGTGAACCCGGCGGGGTTAAAAAGTTCATTTTCATCAAGTCCTGTGTCAACCAATATATTGTGGTTGTCACCCTGAACCAGGAATGCCCAAATCGGCAACCAGATTCTTCTACCATAGCCCTTTTGATAGGTCATTATCCCTTGATCGGGATTGCGTACTCCTGTAAGGAGTGGCGTAATGGAAAACGTCATATGTTCCCCCAATTTGTATACTGGTTATTATACCCTATCCGAAAATTTTTCCTACCCGAATGAACTCAACAAACCGTAAGAATTTTACCGTTTTCAGACCCACTTTGGTGTTTTTCGCAAAGCCTCCTTTTGTACCCATCCAAGAGAACACCGCCAAGCGATTTGTACTGCTAAAGAAGTTTTTTAGAGAATCAACATCCAAAATACCCCATCATACATGAATATATTCATGCATTTTCACGATTGACAGAATATTATTCTTGACTTGATCCTATTTACGAATATATTCATTATTAACCAAGGAGGAAATATGTTGGATACCATCAGTCTCGAAATTTTAAACATACTTCAAGAAAAGGCCCGGATCCCAAATATAGAGGTTTCCAGGCAGGTCGGTCTTGCCCCATCAGCTGTTCTGGAACGAATTCGTAAAATGGAAAAACAGGGAATTATCGACGGTTATGAGGTGCGATTGAATCCGGAGCGCTTCAATCGGGCACAGGTGGCCTTTGTTCATATAAAGACCAGTGCGGCCATGAGTGATCATGTTGGCACCCGACTCTCTCTCATTCCTGAGATCCAGGAGGTGCACTTCGTCTCGGGAAGCGACTGCTATCTGATAAAAGTTCGCAGTGCCGACACGACAACACTTGGTCAGCTGCTTCAGGAAAAGATTACCACGATTGAAGGCGTGCTTTCCACCAGCACCGAAACGGTATTATCAACGGTCAAGGAAACCAGTCGAATACCACTCTCACAACCCATATAAGGAAGTAGTTTATGCCAATGTCACAAGCCTACAAAGATCGTCTTTTTCCAGTATTGGACAAGATTACCAATCATTACGGAACTCCTTTTCATATTTATGATGAAGCGGGAATCAGGGAAACGGGCAATCGACTGAAAGAAGCCTTTGCCGGAATTGACTGTTTTCGCGAATACTATGCAGTAAAAGCTCTGCCTAATCCCAAAATTCTCTCTATCATGAAGGATATTGGCTTTGGCTTTGACTGCAGCTCCATTGCCGAACTCCGCCTCAGTCGTCAGGTTGGAGGTCGAGGGCAGGATATCATGTTCACGTCCAACAATACCAGCGAGCAAGATTTTATCGAAGCTGCAAAGGATGGTGGTTCGATTCTCAACCTAGATGACCTCAATCTGCTGGTCAAGGTTCCCAAAATGCCCGAGCTGATCTGCTTTCGCTATAATCCCGGCGCCAAAAGAAACGGTAACGAGATCATCGGCAAACCGATAGAAGCCAAATACGGGGTGAGCGACGACCAGATTATCGAGGCCTACCGTCAGGCTAAACTGCTGGGGGTCAAACGATTCGGCATTCACACCATGCTCGCCTCCAACGAACTGAACTACCAGTACATGGTCCAGACCAGTCAAATGCTGCTGGATCTTATCGTCGACATTTCCGCCGAACTCGATATCACGTTTGAATTCATCAACATCGGCGGAGGCCTTGGCATCCCTTACCAGCCTGGAGTTGCTGGATTGGATCTTGGTGCTATGGGCAGGGAAATTACCGCACTCTTTAAGAGTTTCCGACAGCAGCATGGCTACGAACCTGCCTTATATATGGAGAGCGGCCGCTTCATAACCGGCCCGCACGGGGTCTTAGTAACAAAGGCTATCAACCGAAAGGATATCTACCGGACCTATGTGGGGGTTGATGCTTCGATGAGTTGTCTGATGCGTCCCGGAATGTACGGTGCCTACCATCATATCGATGTGCTCGGTAAGGAAAACAAAGCGGAGCAGGAAATCGTTGATGTGGTTGGCTCCCTCTGTGAAAACAACGACAAATTCGCCGTTCAGCGCGAACTGCCGAAAATCGAGGACGGAGATATCCTCGTCATCCAAGACACTGGTGCGCATGGAAGCGCTATGGGCTTTAACTATAATGGCAACCTGCGACCGAAGGAACTGGTTTTGCGTTCCGATGGAAAGGTCGAACTTATTCGTCGGGCAGAAGAGGTAGAGGATTATTTTGCCACCCTTCAGTTCGAGCCGGATTTGATACAGCCATAGTTTACCTGGTGTATCTCACACAAAAAACAACCTTGAAAGGATCGTCTTGATGACCATCGATATAGACCGGTTTCTAAAAACCGTTGCAGCCGCAATTCGTGACAAACAGGTTCCGGTTGTCGATCTGATTGCGGTACAAACCAAAGATCCCTTCAAGGTTTTGGTGGCCACTATCCTTTCCGCCAGAACCAAGGACGAGGTAACGGCCAAGGCCTCGGCAAGACTGTTCAAATACGCACCGAACCCAGATTCGCTCGCCACATTATCTGAAGAAAAAATCACTTCCCTTATTTATCCGGTCGGTTTCTACAAAACCAAGGCCAAACATCTCACCATGCTACCGGAAAGATTAAAACAGTTCGGCGGCAAGGTACCGGACTCCATCGAAGAACTTATTACTTTACCTGGAGTCGGTAGGAAAACCGCCAATCTGGTGGTAAGTGTCGCTTTCCGAAAACCAGCTATCTGCGTTGACACCCATGTACACAGAATTATGAATATATGGCAATATGTTGAAACAGATACTCCACTGAAAACCGAAATGGCCCTGCGGGCAAAGCTGCCTGAAAAACATTGGATCGGAGTCAATTCCATACTTGTTTCCTTTGGACAGTCGATCTGCAGACCAGTCAGCCCTCACTGTGACATCTGTCCTTTAGATGACGAATGTCCCAAAAATGGGATACGCCCCCGCAAAACGCCCAGTGCCAAAATGGTTAATAACAGTATACTGAAGTTTGTTTCCTGGAATGTCAACGGCATCCGTGCCATTGAAAAGAAGGGGTTTATTTCTACACTTCCGGAATTCGATGCAGATGTCATCTGCCTGCAGGAGACCAAAGCTCAACCGGACCAACTTTCCGAAGAGTTGAAAAACATCCCTGGCTATAAATCCTACTGGCACAGCGCCGACCGAAAAGGCTATTCCGGAGTTGCTTTCTATAGTCGTATAGATCCGGTAGCCGTTCACTACGGGCTTGGCGATCCTGAGTTTGATAGTGAAGGAAGAGTTTTGACACTGGAGTTTCAAAGTTTCTACCTGATAAACATCTACTTTCCCAACAGCGGTGACCAATTAGTCCGACTTGACTTTAAGTTGCGTTTCAATGAAAAGCTAGCCCTTTTTGCAAAGGAAATGGAGGCGAAAAAGGCAGTAATCCTTTGTGGTGATTTTAACGTTGCTCATAAGGAAATTGACCTGAAGAATCCGAAAACGAACATTAAAAATGCGGGTTTCACCCCGGAAGAGAGAGCCTGGATGGACAGCTTTGTCGAAGCAGGCTATGTCGATACCTTTCGAATGTTCAACCAAGAACCAGATCAATATACCTGGTGGAGCTACCGCTTTAGTGCCCGGGCCAAGAATATCGGGTGGCGCATTGACTATTTTTGTATCAGTGAGGGTGCGAAGACGAAAGTTAAGAATGCGGCAATATTGAAAGAGGTTTTAGGATCAGATCATTGCCCCGTGGAACTTCTCTATTCTGCGGAATAGTACCTTACGGAGTATTTTCTTGTTTTTTTGCAAGAAAATACTCTTCCTCAAGGTACTTACCCCGGCTTATTTCCCGTTTACCGGGGTTAGAGGTAAGTAATAAGTTTTTAGAAGACGGGGTGTGTTTTGATATATTCAAGAATTTTTCTAGGACCTGCCGGAAAGGCGAATTGTTCAAGCTCCTCTGAAGAAATCCACCGATAGTTGCACGCTGAAGCCAGAATAGGTTCAACTTTTTCTCCAACCAGTGTGCAGAGAAAGCAGTGAAGAATTATTTTATGATGGGTGTATTGATGAATGACCTTGGTAATATGCTTTCCAAGAGCCACTGACAGCCCTGTGTCTTGTAAAATCCTGTTAACAATTTTTTCAGCAGCCTCACCTAGTTCCACTTGACCTCCTGGAAAGTCCCAAAGTCCTCCCCAGACGTCGTCAGCCTTGCGCTGCTGAATGAAAATCTTCTCGTTCCACAGGATGAGGCCCGCTACCCTGTGGACAGTAATTACATTTTTTTTGGGTCCAACCACCGGACGCACTGCTACTGTTCCCTTCTGTAAGGCTCTGCATGAAAATGCAACAGGACACTCTGAACAGCGTGGATTTTTAGGTGTACAGACCAACCCACCAAGATCCATCAATGCTTGGTTATAGGCCCTGGCCTGCCCTTTAGGCAAAAGATTTTGGGCAATTTCAACAAGGCGTTTTTGCACCTGACACTCATTGACCGGTTCAGCAATATTAAAAAGCCGGGCATACACACGGGTGACATTTGCGTCAATCACCGGTACATCATAATTACCAGCCACACTGGCAATGGCTGCCGCCGTGTAAGGTCCGATCCCCGGCAGTGTCAGCAACCGTTGGTACTCACAGGGAACCTCTCCGCCAAATTCGTCGGAAATAACTTTAGCGGCCTTGTGCAGATTTCTGGCTCTGGCATAATAACCAAGCCCTTCCCAATGCTTGAGAATTTCCTGTTCCTTTGCTACTGCTACTGCCTGGACATCCGGGAACCGTTTGATCCAGCGCAGGAAATAAGCAACCCCTCGATCCATCTGGGTCTGCTGGAGCATGATCTCAGAAATCCAGACATGATATGGATTGTATGTGCGGCGCCAGGGGAGGTCACGATTGGTGTTCCGAAACCACTGCAGCAGTGGTTTGACAATTTTTGTACAATCAGAACTATACAGAGCCTCGTTCATGAGGTGTTACATCCCAACGCCCAGATAACGACCAAGAGCAACCAACCCCATACCGACTAATACCGTTGCAAAAAGACTGTTCCATTTCCATGCCACAGGAAAAGCAATAAGAGCAGCCCAGAAAAAAAGGTTTTCAACTCTCAACTCAACAGCGTTGTCACGTACCAGAAGTGAAGGAACAAGCATTGCAGCAAGAACGGCAGGCGGAACAAGCCTTAGCCAGGAAGCAATAATCGGCCGTAGACTCCTTCCACTTAGGAAGAGGGTCGGCAGCAACCGAGGCAAATAGGTAACAATTCCCATCCCCACAATAGTCCAGAAGATCAGCGTTTGATCCACAGCTCAACCCCCAACCCGAGCGTGGCCCCGGCGATTGTTGCGACAATTATATGAAATTGATGCCAACCGGCAAGATATAAAAGTGTGGCAATAGCTCCTGACAGAATTGCGGTAATGATTCGCACTGGCGATTTACATTGCCCGACCAGAAGCCCGATAAACATAGCTGCCAGTGCGTAGTCCAGACCCAAAGGTTTTATATCACGTATCAGGTCGGAGGCAACTATTCCTAGTGCTGTCCCAAGCACCCAGGAAGCCTGCGCGGTCATATTGAGCGATAGGGCTTCCACCCTGCACTCATTCAATTTACCGGCCGTGGAAGAATGCAGAGCAAAGGTTTCATCGGTTAATTGATAGGAAAAAAAAGCGAGGTATCGCTTTTTCCACGCGGAAAGATAAGGAGCGAGAGACGCAGCCATTAGCATATGGCGCAGGTTAACTACAAAAGTAGTTAAAATCACCGCTGCGGGCCCGGTTCCACTGGCAAATAGTCCGACGGCGATAAATTGAGCTGAGCCGGCGAAAACAATGAGAGACATCAACCAGGTATTGGCCTCTGACAAACCGCTTTTCCCCGCCAGTACTCCGTAGGCGAAACCAATAGGCACATAACCTAGAACGATTGGCAAAGCGCGTTTTGCACCTATCCAGCAGGGTGAAGTCAACAACCTACCCGTTTTATCCTGATCAGAATCAGCCAAAATCACATTCGTCGGTAAAGTTCGAGACACCGCTCACGGGTCATCAGCTTTTGCCAATCCGGTCCTAAACAGTTTTCCCAAAGCGGCACAAGATTCAGGGCGGTGGTCACCATCAGTTCGAGAGCGTCCTGATTCATATTCGCAGTCAGGTTTCTCGGCAGAGTTATCTGATGTTTTTCCATCATCTTCCTGAACTCTTTAACGCCTTCTGGATAAATCTCCTCCAGATAATCAAAAGCGATACAACAGCCAATACCATGATGAATACCAAGGACATAAGAAAGTCCATATGAAAGAGCATGACAGGCCCCAACTTGAGAATAGGCTATACTCATCCCACCAAAATAGGAGGCCATCATCAGCTTGTCGTCTCTGTCAGGATGATTCTCCAGAAAAACCTGGCGGCAAAGATCGATAGATTTTTCACCATAAGCTCTGCTGAATTCATTGATAAAGGTCCCATTAAGAGACTCAACATCGTGAATATAACAATCCATACCGGTATAGAACCATTGATTCTTCGGAACTCCTGCCAGCAGTTCGGGATCGAGTATGATTTGATGAAATAAGGTGTAGTCCGAATTAATCCCCAGTTTTTTCACTGGCCCGGTCAGGATGGTTGTACGGGAAATCTCTGCGCCAGTTCCGGCAAGGGTTGGAACAGCAACATGGTATACAGAAGGATTTTGGATCAAATCCCAGCCCTGGTAATCGGCTGATGATCCTGGATTATTGAGCATCAGCGAAATAGCCTTAGCAATATCCATGGTGGCCCCGCCACCGATGCCCACAATACCATCTGGGTTGATATCACTGTAGTCACGAATCTGCCGAACAAGCGCGTCAATATAACTTGTCTTGGGTTCATCGTCGACATTTACCGGCAACATCAAATCGTTACCCTGTATTGGTAGCCTGCTTTCCAGGGGCTTGCCCTTGAAGACGTCATCCAGAACAAAAACAAAAAAGGAATCAGGATTAGACCGATGAGGGGCAATAACATCCTTAAGCTGATTGAATGAACCTCTGCCAAACATTATGTTCGGCACTATGCTGAAATTTCTGAACATGCTCAGTTCCAATTGTTGAGTTGAAAAAACAAAAAAACACAGTTACGCTGGGAAGCTGTCCGAAAATTGGCATTTCGGAGTCTGCGCCTACAAATATTTCCCCCTCCCGTAACAAAGATTCGATTATAACTCAAGTATGATTTCCATTCATCCCTTTGTGCGATTTATTCCTTGCCGTCAATAATTTTTCCGCTGTTTATATTTTCAATTATCGGTAGAATGGGCGTCGGTAATGAAAAGTAGGCAGGTCGAACGAGGCGCATAATATAAGTCAAAATTTTTGAGTTTCAAGGTTGGAACAGGAATATTAAATGTCAGTTATCACTGAAGACAGTGTTTTTACCTCGCTGCAACAGCATGGACCGCTGGCAGTTGAAGAAAGTGTAAATGTGAGTCAACCGTTCTCATCACATACCAGGAAATGGGTCAAAAATCTCTGTCGTGAGAGGATCAATATCACCAAATACCGGGCTCTTCGTAGCCAGGTCTTTGAATTTTTAGAGATTACCAACTTCGCACAGATCATCGAACTCATCAAACAACCAGAAAAGCAGGTACACCGTAGTCAACGTGCCTGCTTGCTGCTCGGAAATATGTTTGGTCTGAACGGTACCCCAAGAGAAGTCGAAGCTAGAGTGCATGAATATGCCCGAACCGCCGATGCGGTTGTCAACTCACTAAAGGCAAAGATACTCAAGCCCTATGCCTCTTTTGTCGCCACCACCAACGAAATAGAAGTTGCCAACGATCCCGTCACTCTCCTGCTCATCATGTTCAACGACAGGTACCACAAAAAGGCTCGGTTTGAAGCGCGGCGTAAGCTCGTCCTAATGAATCTGGCAGGCAGCATAGACCAGCGGGAAAGAGAAACCGGGATAGAAGAAAAGTTTTCCAGCTTTTTACATTTTCTCAATGATTATGTTTGGAGCAAAAACCTCAAAATTGGTGAGCATGATATTGTCTACCTCTATTCGCAACACGCCGAGGAAACATTTTGCTGCACCAACGTCAGGGTTCTTACAGCTAAGCAAGGTTTGGAGGTCAAGCTTGACAAAGGATCAAAACTCACCTTATTGAAGCGCCGCCGGTTTTCAACCGGAAATCGAGATATCCCCATTTATGTTTCTATCCGCAAGAAACCGCCGGAAGCAAAGGTCCTCAAACTGCTGCGTAAAAATGAAAAAAATCCAGCGGTTGCCGTCGATGACGAACTTGGTCTCATGGCCGTTCTGGATTCCGTTGCAGACATCAAAACCTTTCAGAACCACTTGACGCGGTCTGCATCAAAAGCTGACAGCTTCATGGTATTGGAAGATATCTCCGACACGCTGACCGGCTCCGCTGTTTATAGAGCTACCGCTACCGGCTCCAGTTCGAAAACGGAAATGATGAAGTTTTTTGCCCGGCTAGGAGGAATGCGTGTTGAATTTATCATTCACACCAACCGCTCATGGCTTAACTACATGTATAAAAAGGATGTGGCGCACGACGAGTATGAGGTTAAAAGGATTTTTGATTCGGGAGTCATGGAATTACTCTTTCCAAGAGATATCTTCAAACTGGATCATGAGATGATCCGCAATGACATGATCGACCGTTTTCGGAGAAGTATTGAGGAATAGTATACATATAGTTGGCAGCCTGAAACACCCTGTCAATATTGTTATTCTGAAAATTTTATGCAGCGGCGGCTGATCCTTCAGGTACAATTCTGCAGAAGAGCGGGCCATAATATTTGCATTGCCAAGTCTGTTCAGCCTTTGAACAAGAGCTGAACAGACCAGAGCATGCCCCGAAAGGACGAAAGGGCCGCAAAATCATTTAAGATGAACTTTTATCAGCTCTCTATTCATGACGGTTCAGAACCGCAAACCCTTCGCTCTTACAAAGTTCATCTCTTCTGGCTTCCACCAAATCGGAGCGCATCATTTCGGTTACCAGTTCGGCAAAAGTGGTTTTCGGTACCCAACCAAGTTTTTCCTTGGCCTTTCTTGGATCACCTAGCAGTGTTTCAACCTCGGTAGGTCGGAAATACCTCGGATCAACCCGTACGATTGTATCACCCATCTTCATAGCATTCACGTCATTTCCGGCGGGAACACTCTCTACAATGCCAATCTCATCAACACCCGTGTTTGCCCAGCGTAAACCAACCCCGATTTCAGCTGCAGCGGCATTGACAAAATCTCGAACAGAGTGCTGCTCTCCCGTGGCAATAACGAAGTCTTCGGGTCTATCTTGTTGCAGCATCAACCACTGCATTTGCACATAGTCGCGGGCATGGCCCCAATCGCGTTTGGCATCTAGATTTCCGAGATGGAGACAATCCTGTAACCCCAAATAAATTCTGGCCAATGCCCTGGTTATCTTCCGAGTGACAAATGTCTCCCCTCTGAGCGGTGACTCGTGGTTAAAGAGAATTCCGTTGCAGGCGTACATATTGTACGCCTCCCGATAGTTAACAACAATCCAGTAGGCATACATCTTGGCGACTGCATAGGGCGAACGTGGATAAAAAGGCGTTGTTTCGGTTTGCGGAATCTCTTGCACCTTGCCGAACAACTCAGAGGTGGAAGCCTGGTAGAACTTGGTCGTTTGGGTCAAACCCAGAATTCGAATAGCTTCAAGAACCCTGAGTGTTCCCAATGCATCAGAGTTCGCAGTGTATTCAGGTTCCTCGAAGGATACAGCGACATGGGATTGGGCGGCAAGATTATAGATCTCGTCGGGCAACACCTTGCCGATTATATGAATGAGACTGGAGGAATCAGTTAAATCGCCATGATGGAGAACGAAATTACGTTCACCAACATGCGGATCCTGGTAAAGATGATCGATTCGATCCGTATTAAAAAGAGATGCCCGTCTTTTTATTCCATGTACTTCGTAGCCTTTTTTGAGGAGAAATTCTGCCAGATAAGCTCCATCCTGCCCTGTTATCCCGGTAATTAACGCTTTTTTCTTTATTTGCAAACCAACCCTCTCTTTTAATTAGCGTTCATATGATTTTTTTTAATCGAACGACCACGACCAATCCCATAATAGGCTAGTCCCATTGCTTCTACCCGAGCAGGATCATAAAGGTTTCTACCATCGAAAATCACCTTGTCGTCCAGTTCTTCGAGCATTTTCTGGAAATCGGGTACTCGAAAGCTCTTCCATTCGGTAACGATAACCAAGGCGTCGGCACCATGAAGTGCCGCTTCTTTAGTACCCATCAGTGTAAAATCGTCTCTGGTACCATAAAGACGCTGGGCCTCTTCCATTGCTTCCGGATCATATGCCTGCACCTTGGCGCCCGCCCTCCACAAGGCTTCAATTATCACCCGGCTGGAGGCTTCACGCATATCATCGGTGTTTGGTTTAAAGGAAAGACCCCACACTGCGAATGTCTTTCCTGCAATATTTCCATGGTAAAAGGAAGAAACATGCTCAAAAAGTTTTTCCTTTTGTTTATAGTTGACACGCTCAACAGCCTGAAGAATTTTTGCTTCGTATCCTATCTCGTTTGCCGCCCGCTCAAGTGCCCGCACATCTTTGGGAAAGCAGGAACCTCCATAACCGCAACCAGGATAAATAAACTGGTAACCGATACGGGAGTCCGAACCAATCCCCCGCCTGACCTGCTCAATATCGACCCCCAGCAGTTCTGCCAGGTTAGACATCTCGTTCATAAAGGAAATCTTCGTTGCCAATAGACAATTTGCTGCATATTTGGTGAACTCCGCACTGCGCACATCCATGATCATTATTTTGTCGCGATTACGACTAAACGGCTCATAAAGTTCACGAATTTTCTCTTCCACCTGATTACTGTCAGTCCCGACAATGATCCGCTCCGGTCGCATACAGTCATCTAATGCAGAGCCTTCTTTCAAGAACTCGGGGTTGGATGCCACATGGAATGGAAGATCAATATTTCTTTGTTTCAGAATGGAGGCCATATGTAGCCTGACCTTATCGGCTGTACCTACAGGTACAGTGGACTTATTAATAATAATTTTGCCCTCATTCATGTTTGTGGCGATCATCCCGGTAACCGCAAGGACATACTGTAGATCGGCGCTACCGTCTTCATCGGGTGGAGTGCCGACAGCGACAAACTGGAGTTCAGCATGCTCAATGCCCTTTACGGCATCTGTGGTAAAATCAATACGTTTCTTTTCATGATTGCTCAAGACCAGTTCCGATAACCCCGGCTCAAAAATAGGAAGATCCCCGTTTTTCAGCCCTTCGATTTTTTTTTCATCCACATCCACGCAACACACGTTATGCCCAACATCGGCAAGCACCACAGCCTGCACTAAACCGACATATCCAACACCAAAAACCGTTACATTCATGACTTCCTCTAATAGGAAAATTTAACTCCCAAAGTGACCAATACAAAATCGGTTAGCATAATATCATGAAATACAAACTAATCAACCCTGACCGCCACATCTACCGATCATATTGCCATAACCCCTCCCGCAATGCAGTGCGAAACCTCATTTTATAATTTTCTGTTCATTTCCTTGGTATAAGATGTGACGATTAGTCAGTGAGTTTGTGATAGTAGTCTTGATAAAACCCGATTGCCGATTAATTAATCGAGTTAATCGGTA